>NZ_OZ409868.1:5455000-6504687 GCF_979258595.1 Pseudomonas sp. AC172 | reverse complement strand
TCAACGGAATGGTGTCGGCAAAAATCGCATCCAGCCGCCCTGCCGCCAAATCCATGTAGATCTCTTCGTTGTTGCTGTAGCGCTTGACGTTGATGCCCTTCGGCTCGAACACCTCGGTGGCGTAACGATCAGTGGTGGTCGCGCGCTGCACGCCGACGTTCTTGCCCTTCAGGCTGGCGTATTGATCGTCAACGCTGGCGCCTTCTTTCATCACCAGGCGCGACGAAGTGAAGTAATACTTGTGGGTGAAATCCACCGACTTCTTGCGGTCTTCGTTGATGGTCATCGATGAAAGCGCCATGTCGATCTTCTTCACTTTCAGCGAAGGAATCAGCCCGTCGAACTCACCTTCGACCCACACGCACTTGACCTTCATCTGCGCGCACAGGGCATTGCCGATGTCGTAGTCGAAACCGACGATTTCGCCCTTGTCGGTTTTCGAGGCGAACGGCGGATAAGCGGCTTCGATACCGATGCGCAGGGTTTGTTCGGCGGCGAACACGCTGGCGCAGGACAACAGGCTTAGGGCCAGACCGGTGATGAGGGGGAGTTTCTTCATGTTCGTTCTCTCGCGGGGTTGTTGTAGGTTTGGCAAGAAAGAGCTGAAACGGAGGCGATGCTTTTTTGTACTTATAAATCCATATTGGACTCGCACGTACATATCGTCAATTAAAGAAAAGAGAGATTTTGGGTGTTGCAGATGGCCCCATCGCTGGCAAGCCAGCTCCCACAGTTTCAGTGGTGCACAAAAAAACGTGCACGACGCAAAACCCTGTGGGAGCTGGCTTGCCAGCGATGAGGGACTAAAGGGCGCTATGGGAGTTACTTCCTCCAGCGATCAGCGGCGGCATGATCGCTGTCACGCCCTTCAACCCAACGCGGCCCGTCACTGGTGTTTTCTTTCTTCCAGAACGGTGCACGGGTTTTCAGGTAGTCCATGACAAATGCGCAGGCATCGAAGGCGGCCTGGCGATGGGCGCTGGCGGCGCCGACAAACACAATAGGTTCGCCCGGCTCCAACGCGCCGATGCGATGCAACACTTCCAGCTTCAGCAGCGGCCAGCGCTGTTCGGCTTCGATGGCGATCTTGCCGAGGGCCTTTTCGGTCATGCCCGGATAGTGTTCAAGAAACATCCCGGCCACATCCAGCCCATCGTTGAAGTCGCGCACGTAGCCGACAAAACTCACCACTGCACCGACGCCGACATTGGCCGCGTGCATCGCGTTGACTTCAGCGCCCGGATCGAACGGCGTGGCCTGCACGCGAATCGCCATGGCTCAGCCCCCGGTCACTGTGGGAAAAAACGCTACTTCGTCGCCATCGACCACTGGTTCATCGAGCTGGCAGAGGTCTTCATTACGCGCGCACATCAGGTTCTGCTCGCTCAGCACCTCGGCACCATCGCGTTGTGCCAACAACGCCCGCACGTCATCGACGGTAGCGAAATCACCTTCAACCTTCACCGAATCCACGCCCAGCGCTTCACGGTAACGGGCAAAAAACTTCACGGTCAGGTTCATGGCTGCTCCGCTTGAAAGTGCCCGCTCTTGCCGCCGACCTTCTCCAGCAGGCGCACGCTTTCGATGGTCATGCCGCGATCGACGGCTTTGCACATGTCGTAAATGGTCAGGGCTGCGACGCTGGCAGCGGTCAGCGCTTCCATCTCGACGCCGGTCTGCCCCGACAGCTTGCAACGAGCGACGATGCGCACGGTGTCTTCACCGTCGGCACTGAGTTCGACTTTGACGCCGGTGAGCATCAATGGGTGGCACAGGGGAATAAGATCACTGGTTTTCTTCGCGGCCTGAATGCCGGCAATGCGCGCCACGGCGAACACGTCACCCTTGGGGTGGCCGCCGCTGACGATCATCTGCAGCGTTTCGGGGAGCATGCGCACCAGCGCTTGGGCCGTCGCTTCACGGAACGTCACGGCTTTTTCGGTGACGTCGACCATGTTGGCGCGACCTTGGGAATCGAGATGAGTCAGCACGGGATTACTCCTGATCAGGAGCGTGGATTGTAAACCTGCGGGTCAAATTTCCGCATCATTGATTATGAATTCACCACCATCCCCTGTGGGAGCGAGCCTGCTCGCGAAAGCGGTGCATCAGGCTACATCGATGCTGACTGACACACCGCATTCGCGAGCAGGCTCGCTCCCACATTGGTTATGCATTTATCCACAAAAAACCGGGGGGCTTTGCGGCCGCCCGGTTTTGGTGGTGATGCGGTTACAGATGGGTTTCGGCGTACTCAGCCAGTATCGAGCGAGGCACCCCTTGCAAGGTGATGTGCACACCGTTGGGGAAATCCTTGAAGCGTTCGGTCAGGTAGGTCAGCCCGGAGCTGGTCGCGGACAGGTAAGGGGTGTCGATCTGTGCGAGGTTGCCCAGGCACACTACTTTCGAACCGGCGCCAGCACGGGTGATGATGGTTTTCATCTGGTGCGGTGTGAGGTTCTGGCATTCGTCGATCAGGATCAGGCTTTGCTGGAAGCTGCGACCACGAATGTAGTTGAGCGATTTGAACTGCAACGGCACTTTGCTGAGGATGTAGTCGACGCTGCCATGGGTGTTTTCGTCATCCATGTGCAAGGCTTCGAGGTTGTCGGTGATGGCGCCCAGCCAAGGCTCCATTTTTTCCGCTTCGGTGCCGGGCAGGAAGCCGATTTCCTGATCCAGGCCTTGCACGCTGCGGGTGGCAATGATGCGGCGATAACGTTTGCTGACCATGGTCTGCTCGATCGCAGCGGCCAGCGCCAGAATGGTTTTACCGGAACCGGCGGCACCGGACAGGTTGACTAGATGAATGTCTGGATCGAGCAGCGCATACAGCGCCAGGCTCTGATAAATGTCGCGGGGTTTCAGCCCCCACGCTTCCTGGTGCAGCAGCGGTTCCTGGTGCAGATCGAGGATCAGCAGGCGGTCTTCTTCAATCTCCTTGATCCAGCCGACGAAGCCCTGTTCATCAATGATGAACTCGTTGATGTGCACGGCCGGCAGGTTGTCGATCAGTTGTACCTGGTGCCAGGTGCGGCCGTGATCCTGACGGGTTTCGACCTTGCTCACGCGGTCCCAGAAGGAGCCGGTCATGTTGTGGTAGCCGTTGGGCAGCAGGGACACGTCATCGACCAGTTGGTCGGTGCTGTAATCCTCGGCATCGATGCCACAGGCGCGCGCTTTGAGGCGCATGTTGATGTCTTTGGTCACCAGCACCACAGGCTTTTTCGGGTCGCGGGTGTGCAGGTCGATCAGTTGGTTGATGATTTTGTTGTCGTTCAGATGCTCGGGCAGAATCAGGTTCGATTCGGCCTGCTTGCTCATCAGAATTGACAGCAAGCCCTTCGGCCCGCCTTTACCGCGCTGGATCGGCACGCCCAATTCGACATCTTCCGGAGAAGCATCGCCCAAGGTCTTGTCGATCAGCCGGATGGCCTGGCGACATTCGGCCGCAACGCTGTGATGCCCGCTCTTGAGCTTGTCCAGCTCTTCAAGCACGGTCATCGGGATGGCGACGTGGTGTTCTTCGAAATTCAGCAGGGCGTTTGGATCGTGAATCAATACGTTGGTATCGAGTACATACAGGATTGGCTGGTTGGAGGAAGGGCTACGTCCGTGATCATCCATACTCGGTCACCTTTGTCAGAGCCAGTAGACGCAATACCTGGGCGGTGCTGCGCCTCGAAGTGACTGCCGAAATCTCACCTGCGGAGATTCAAGTGACTGCAAACAAACGGGTCTTGGAAGACGCCACCTGTGTTGCAGGTTTCGGCGGTCTGTCTTCGTAATACTCCAAAACCGATGACATAAAAAAGTACTTTGACGGTTTTTTTAAGTTTATTTTGCAGAGTGACGAAAAGCCCTTGGCGGACTGTCCATAGCCCGCTAAAGTCGGAAGTCCGCCTGCATCGAATTCTTCAAAAAAATCGCCCAAAGCCCAATGTTTCCGGGCTTTTTTCGTTTCTCAGCGAAAAGCGTCCTGACAGTCTTCCCAACCGATACCGCTCTGCGCGGTTTGCGTGATCAGCCACGGTAACGAGGTCTTCACCGCATCCTGTTTCATGTTGAAATTGATCACCCCGTGACGCCACAACAGCATCAGCGTCAATACCCGCTGCGCGCTCGCTGAGCCCTTGAGTTTGCCGGCGCCGTCCTGGGCATCGATGTCCCACAGCGCCACTTGCAGGCCCTGGGTGTTGAAGAAACCTTGCGCATCGCTGCGGCGCTGACCTTCCGGCGGACGGAACAGCGGCACGTAGTTTTCCGGCAATTTGTTCTTCACCAGATCAGCGCTACGCCGCACCGAATCCTGCCAGTCCTGCCAGTGGCTGTGGGAGCGGAACTCCCAACCCTGCACACCGACGCACTGTTTGGAGAAGCTCGCCTGCAGGCTGCTGACCGAACGATCAGCCAGCCGCGCCTGAATATCCTTGCCCAACACGAAGAACGTGCCGTTCAGGTTCGCCTTGCGCAGGTATTCGGTGAGCCAACCGGTGTTGTCCGGTTGCAGGTTCGCGGCGCTGTCGAAGGTCAGCAGAAACAGCCGGTCGTGCATCTCGTCACCGTTGCGCTCGTAGTCGCCGAAACGATCGAATTCGTTGCTGGTCTGCGGCGAGAGCGCAGCCTTGCGCATCAACTCCTCCAGATACTGCACATGGAAGATCCGGCTCGGCTCAGCCCATTTGGTGTAATAACTGTCGTCGCTGACCACAAACTTGGCGGCTTGCTCACGCAATGTCGGCATGTCTTCGACGAGGAAGCAGAACGATGCATCCTGATCACAGCTTTGCTGGGCGTAGTTGTAGTTGGCCAACAAACGCTGCCAGAGGCGCTGGCGCAGCTCGTTGACTGCATCGATATTGACCGTGCGCAGGCCCAGACGCTGAGCCAAGGCGGCTTCGTCCATCGACTCGGTGCCCAGCAGAACACGGGCGAACATGAGGATTTCCGCCCGGGACGCCACATCAAACAGCGTCGGGTTGCTGAGTTGCTCTGGCCAGGTGCTGCGATCCAGCGTCGCCACATCGCCCGGCGCCGCCACGGCACCAAAGCTCAACAGCCACGCGGTGAATAAAAGAACAATGCGCAAAAGGGATGTCTCCATAACAAAACCCGCGCGGCACTATAGCTGATCCGGCACGATTCCCCGCAGCAACTCACCTGCCCTGTGGGAGCGAGCTTGCTCGCGAATGCGGTGTGTCATCCAGCACACCAGTCGACTGGCACGCCCTCTTCGCGAGCAAGCTCGCTCCCACAGGGTTTTGAGGTAAGCCGTCGATCACCTATGGGCTTGATAGCTGGAGTCAACACCGACAACCCCCTAGAATCGCCCCCACGATTAAAGGAGACGACTTCATGCTGATGGTGATTTCCCCCGCCAAGACCCTCGATTACGAAACACCGCCGGCGACCCAGCGCTTCACCCAGCCGCAATACCTCGACCATTCCCAGGAACTGATCCTGCAACTGCGCGACCTGACGCCTGCGCAGATCAGCGAGCTGATGCACGTGTCCGACAAGATCGGTGGGCTCAATGCCGCACGTTTCGGCAGCTGGACGCCAGCATTCACCCCGGAAAACGCCAAACAGGCGCTGCTCGCGTTCAAGGGTGACGTCTACACCGGTCTCGACGCACAGTCCTTCAGCGAAGCCAACTTCGACTACGCGCAAAAACACCTGCGCATGCTCTCCGGCCTGTATGGCTTGCTGCGCCCGCTCGACCTGATGCAACCGTATCGTCTGGAAATGGGCACCAAACTGGCCAACGCCCGGGGCAAGGACTTGTACGCTTTCTGGGGCACGCGCATCAGCGAATGGCTGAACGAAGCGCTGGCCGATCAGGGCGACGACGTGCTGCTCAACCTCGCCTCCAACGAGTACTTCTCGGCCGTCAAACGCACGGCCCTGAACGCGCGGATCATCAACACCGAGTTCAAAGACCAGAAGAACGGCCAGTACAAGATCATCAGCTTCTACGCGAAAAAGGCCCGTGGCCTGATGAGCCGTTTCGTGATTCAGGAAAAAATCAACGATCCGGCCCTGCTCAAACAATTCGATGTGCAGGGTTATCGCTACAGCGCCGAGCAGTCGAAACCCGACAATCTGGTATTTCTGCGCGACCACGCCCCCGAATAAAGCATGCCTATTGCACGACTCTTTCTATAAAGAGTCGTGCAGCCTGCACGCTGTCAAAAATCCCCCGCCTTATTTCGCCATTTTACTGACGCCAAAAAAACATCCCTGTCTTTTCTAAGATTAGTTTCACTCGACACTGATCATTTTTTTCAGTAGTGGCACCTAAATTTTTTTCCGGTAGTGGCACAAAACTATCTAACGTGATTATTCGCCTGTTAATAAAGGTCGAAAACGAAAGTGCTATCAAATTGAGATTAGTGCCATCTCTAACAATATTTCAACAAATTTCAGATTTCGCGATGAGCGGACAGGAACTTCGTCCAAATGCATAGCTCATACCACCGGTAACGATTCTCGCCGAGTTTGTACGAGATAACTTACGCAGAGCAGATAGCCATGTAACCAAGTTGTCACAGCAACTTGCCTAGATGACTGACTAGTCTGATTACGGAACGATGGACAGGAGATACGCACCATTAATATCCCCTACAAAGGCCATGGCCGCGCCCCTATAAACGTGCTCGCCTGAGCACACAACCGCTTGATTTACGGGACTTTCATCCTGCTTTCGAGCGCGCAAGACGATTGCACAAGAGTCTTCCACAAGGAAGATCGGCTGCATAACAGGGCAAGTCATAACAACAAGGCCTGGTTGCGCACATCTTGAGTGCACTTATTTAGACACTCGAAACTTAGTATGCCTGCACACGGCATTGCGGCGCCTGTAAGCCGCACTTTCGAGTGCACTAATGAACGCTGAACACCATTAACTCCGGCCTTCTAAGGCCTGATATATACAGAGGTAATTGCGATGCGCATCAGCATATTTGGTTTGGGTTACGTTGGCGCAGTATGTGCCGGTTGCCTGTCTGCACGGGGCCATGACGTGGTTGGCGTCGATGTTGCCAAAGACAAGATCGACATGATCAACGCGGGCAAGTCGCCGATTGTTGAACCGGGCCTGGGCGAACTTCTGCAACAGGGTATCCAGACCGGTCGTCTGCGTGGCACGACCAACTTCGCCGAAGCGATTCGTGACACTGACCTGTCGATGATCTGCGTCGGTACGCCGAGCAAAAAGAACGGCGATCTGGAATTGAACTACATCGAAGCGGTGTGCCGCGAGATCGGTTTTGTTCTGCGTGAAAAAACCACCCGCCACACCATCGTCGTACGCAGCACCGTACTGCCGGGCACTGTTGCCAACGTGGTGATCCCGATCCTCGAAGACTGCTCGGGCAAGAAGGCCGGTGTCGACTTCGGCGTTGCGGTCAACCCTGAGTTCCTGCGTGAATCCACCGCCATCGCCGACTACGACCTGCCACCGATGACCGTCATCGGCGAGTTCGACAAGGCCTCGGGCGACGTTCTGCAATCGCTGTACGAAGAACTCGACGCACCGATCATCCGCAAGGACATCGCCGTCGCCGAGATGATCAAGTACACCTGCAACGTCTGGCACGCGACCAAAGTGACCTTCGCCAACGAGATCGGCAACATCGCCAAAGCGGTCGGCGTCGATGGCCGTGAAGTGATGGAAGTGGTCTGCCAGGACAAGACCCTCAACCTGTCCCAGTACTACATGCGCCCGGGCTTCGCCTTCGGCGGTTCGTGCCTGCCCAAAGACGTGCGCGCCCTGACCTACCGCGCAGGTTCCCTGGACGTCGAAGCGCCGCTGCTCAACTCGCTGATGCGCAGCAACGAATCGCAAGTGCAGAACGCCTTCGACATCGTTGAAAGCCACGACAAACGCAAAGTTGCTCTGCTCGGCTTGAGCTTCAAGGCCGGCACCGACGATCTGCGTGAAAGCCCGCTGGTAGAACTGGCCGAGATGCTGATCGGCAAGGGTTACGACCTGAGCATCTACGACAGCAACGTCGAGTACGCCCGTGTTCACGGCGCGAACAAAGACTACATCGAGTCGAAAATCCCCCACGTATCGTCCCTGCTCAACGCGGACTTCGATTCGGTGATCGACAACTCCGACGTGATCATCCTCGGCAACCGCGACGAGAAATTCCGTGCGCTGGCCCAGCAAGCGCCGCACGGCAAACAGGTCATCGACCTGGTCGGCTTCATGGCCAAAGCCACCGACGCCGGTACGCGCACCGAAGGTATTTGCTGGTAAAGCAGCCCTAAGCGACAAGCCTCGAGCTGCCAGCCAAAGCGTTTCGCTTGCAGCTCGAAGCTTGCGGCTTGAAGCCTTCTTACCTTCGGATGACGTTGATGACCAAGCTCAAACATTTTTTTCTGCAATCAGCCGGCTGGCTTTTTTATCTCAGTCTGCTGATGGGCCTGGCCTTGATGCTGCCCACGTCCACATTCGACTCCGAGTCGAAGGACTTCATTTTCCTGATTGGCGCCGTGGGTATCTGGCGCTACTCGATGGGTGCAACACACTTTGTGCGCGGCATGATTTTTCTCTACATCGTCTACCCGCACCTGCGCCGTAAAGTGCGCAAGCTGGGTAAAGCGGCGGACCCGTCGCATGTGTTCCTGATGGTCACCAGTTTCCGTATCGACGCGCTCACCACCGCGCAGGTCTACAGCTCGGTGATCCGCGAAGCCATCGACTGCGAACTGCCGACCACCGTGGTCTGCTCCATCGTCGAAATGTCCGATGAGCTGCTGGTCAAGGCACTGTGGGCACGGATGAATCCGCCAGAGCGTGTAAAGCTCGACTTCGTGCGCATTCCCGGCACCGGCAAACGCGATGGCCTGGCCTATGGTTTCCGCGCGATCTCCCGTCACCTGCCGGACGATCGCGCCGTAGTCGCCGTGATCGACGGCGACACCGTGCTCGGCGAAGGCACCGTGCGCAAGACCGTGCCGTGGTTCCAGCTGTTCGGCAACGTCGGCGGCCTGACCACCAACGAGTTCTGCGAAGTGCGCGGCGGCTACATCATGAGCGAATGGCACAAGCTGCGTTTCGCCCAGCGCCACATCAACATGTGCTCGATGGCCCTGTCCAAACGCGTGCTGACCATGACCGGTCGTATGTCGGTGTTCCGCGCGACCGTGGTCACCAACCCGGAATTCATTGCCGACGTGGAAAGCGACTCGCTGCAACACTGGCGTCTGGGCCGCTTCAAGTTCTTGACCGGCGACGACAAGTCGAGCTGGTTCAGCCTGATGCGCTTGGGTTACGACACCTTCTACGTGCCTGACGCGGCGATCAACACCGTTGAACACCCGCCGGAGAAGAGCTTCATCAAGGCCAGCCGCAAACTGATGTTCCGCTGGTACGGCAACAACCTGCGCCAGAACTCGCGAGCGCTGGGCCTGGGTGTGAAACGCCTCGGCGCCTTCACCTCGGTGGTGCTGTTCGATCAGCGCGTATCGATGTGGACCTCGTTGCTCGGACTGACCGTGGCGATCATCGCCAGCTTCAAATACGGCACCGCGTTCATCCTCGTTTACCTGCTGTGGATCGGCATCACCCGCCTGATCCTGACCTTGCTGTTGTCGTGTTCCGGTCACCGCATCGGCCCGGCTTACCCAGCGATTCTCTATTACAACCAGATCGTCGGTGCGCTGGTGAAGATCTACGTGTTCTTCCGCCTCGACCAACAATCCTGGACGCGCCAACCCACATCCCTGACCCGTGATCTCGCCAGCTTTCAACGTTGGTTCAACACCTGGTCGTCTCGGACCATGACCTTCTCCGCCGGCAGCATTTTTGTCGCCGTGCTGCTGATGATGGTCTGACCCGCCCCTATTGAATTAACAAGGAAATCGCCCCTATGAATACCGCCGTCAACGCCAACGTAGTGCATGAATCCGAAGCCCAGCGCCAACACGCCCGCGTGAAAATCCCGGCCAAACTGCGCTTCTTCGGTCCCGACCGGACACCGGTTGAAGCGCGGGTCATCGACCTGTCGGCCGGTGGTCTGGCGTTCAACGCCGGGCAACTGCCGCTGACCATTGGCGAGGTGTACAAGGCGCGTCTGCAATTCGTCATCGACAACCTCGGCCTGGCGATGGACGTTGAACTGCAAGTGCGTTCCTTCGACCGCCAGACCGGCCGCGCTGGCTGCCAGTTCCAGAACCTTGAGCAGCAGGACATATCCACCCTGCGCCATCTGATCACTTCGCACCTGGCCGGCGACATTGTCAGCATCGGCGAAGTGCTGGCGACCCTGCAGCGCGACAACTTCACCAAAGCGCGCAAGGTCAAGGACGGCGGCTCCGGCATGACCCCGTTCGGCCGTCTGAAAGCCGTGACGTTCAGCGCCGGTATTTTTGCAGTCGGCCTGGTGGCAGCGGGTTTCATTTTCAAATCGGTGTATGGCATGTACTTCATCAGCCACGCGCAGGCCGGTCTGGTCAGCGTGCCGGGGATGAATATCACCATGCCGCGCGACGGCACCGTGCAGAGCCTGGTCAAGTCCGACGGTGTTGCCGCGAAAGGCGCACCACTGGCGACCTTCAGCACCAGCATGCTCGACGTACTCAAGGGCCACCTGGAAGAAGATCAACTGTCCCCGGCCAAGGTTGAAGAACTGTTCGGCAAGCAAATGACCGGCACCCTGACTTCGCCGTGCGATTGCACCGTGGCCAAGCAACTGGTGGCTGACGGTCAATACGCGAGCAAGGGCGACGTGATCTTCCAGTTGGTACCGCGCAACACCCAGGCCAACGTTGATGCGCGCTTCTCCTATCGCCAGTTCGGCGACGTGCGTCCGGGTACCCCGGTGAGCTTCCAGATCGCCGGCGAAGACAAGACCCGCACCGGCAAGATCGTCAGCAGCACCAGCCTGAAAAGCGAAGACCTGTCCTCCGACATCCGCGTGCAGATCAAGCCTGACGAGCCGCTCGACAGCAGCCTCGCCGGTCGCCCGGTGGAAGTGAACAGCGACCGTGGCCCGAACCTGAACTGGCTGATCGACAAAGCCATGGCTGCCGGTCTTTAAGTCGAGGACATGCCTGTGACCTTTTTTCTGAAAACACCACAATCCCTGTGGGAGCTGGCTTGCCAGCGATGGGATCAATGCGGTCTAGCTGAAAAACCGAGTCGCCTGAATCGCTGGCAAGCCAGCTCCCACAAGGGGACCGTGTGTGCCTTGGCGCTGGCGGTCAGTCTGGCCGGTTGCGCCGGCCTGCCCGATCAGCGTCTGGCCAACGAAGCGCTCAAGCGTGGCGACACCGCCACTGCGGCGCAGAATTATCAGCAACTGGCCGATCTGGGCTACAGCGAGGCGCAAGTCGGCCTCGCCGATATCCAGGTCGACAGCCGCGACCCTGAGCAAATGAAACAGGCCGAAGCGACTTACCGCGCCGCCGCCAGTGTTTCGCCGCGCGCTCAAGCGCGTCTCGGCCGTTTGCTGGTGGCCAAACCGGGTTCCACCGAAGCCGAGCACCACGAAGCCGAAAGCCTGCTGAAAAAAGCCGCCGCCAATGGCGAAGGCAACACGTTGATCCCGCTGGCGATGCTCTACCTGCAATACCCGCACAGCTTCCCCAACATCAACGCGCAGCAGCAGATCGATCAGTGGCGCAAATCCGGTTACCCGGAAGCGGGTCTGGCGCAGGTGCTGCTCTATCGCACCCAAGGCACTTACGACCAGCACCTGGATGACGTGGAAAAGATCTGCAAAGCCGCGATCAACACCACCGACATCTGCTACGTCGAACTGGCCACGGTCTATCAGAAACGCACCCAGCCTGAGCAACAGGCCGAGTTGATCAAGCAGATGCAGGCCGGTTACAGCCGTGGCACCGTCACCGCGCAGCGCGTCGATTCCGTGGCCCGTGTACTGGCCGATTCGACCCTGGGCAAGACCGACGAAAAAACCGCGCAGTCGTTGCTCGAGCCGATCGCTCCGGGCTACCCGGCATCGTGGGTGACCCTCGCGCAATTGCTTTACGACTACCCGGAACTGGGCGACGTCGACCAGATGATGAAGTACCTCGACAACGGCCGTGCCGCCGACCAGCCGCGCGCCGAACTGTTGCTGGGCAAGCTCTACTACGAAGGCAAAATGGTCCCGGCCGACGCCAAAGTCGCCGAAGAACATTTCCAGAAAGCCGTCGGTCGCGAAGTCGCCGCCGACTACTACCTCGGCCAGATCTATCGCCGTGGCTACCTCGGCAAGGTCTATCCGCAGAAAGCCCTCGATCACTTGCTGACCGCTGCGCGCAACGGCCAGAACAGCGCCGACTTCGCCATCGCCCAACTGTTCTCCCAAGGCAAGGGCACCAAGCCCGATCCGCTCAACGCCTACGTGTTCAGCCAATTGGCCAAGGCACAAAACACCCCGCAAGCCGATGAGCTGGCGACCACCCTCGCCGCGCAACTGCCGCCCGAGCGTCTGGCCGAAGCCCAACGTCTGCTGCAACAAGAGCAAGCCAGCCGTGGCGCTCTGAACCCGAACACGCTGCAACTGCACGCCCTGCAAGAAGAAGACGGCGAGGAAAAATTATGAAGTTGAATCCATTCGTGAAGGCCGGTATTGGCCTTTCGTTCGCGCTGATCTGGTCTTGCCCGACACTGGCCGCGATGACTGAAACCAAGAACTTCGGCCTCGAAGTGAAAGTCACCGGCCAGTCCGAAGACGACCGCGACCTAGGCACTGCCAGCGGCGGCGACGTCAATGGCGTCGGCCTCGACCTGCGTCCGTGGATTTACGGCGAAAGCGGCGCGTGGAGTGCCTACGCCATGGGCCAGGCCGTGACGTCGACCGACATCATCGAAACCGACACCCTGCAACAATCCGACGGTGAACAAGCCACCGACAACGGTGATCGCAAAACCAAGAAAAACTATCTGGCGATGCGCGAGTTCTGGGTCGGCTACAGCGGCCTCACCCCGTACCCGGGCGAAATGCTCAAGTTCGGTCGCCAGCGCCTGCGCAATGACGACGGCCAATGGCGCGACACCAACATCGAAGCGCTGAACTGGACCTTCGACACCACCCTGTTGCGCGCCAACGCCGGTGTGGCCGAACGCTTCAGCGAATACCGCACCGACTTGAAAGAGCTGGCGCCGAAAGACAAGGATCGCCTGCACGCCTACGCCGATGCCGCTTACCAGTGGACGCCGGGCAACTGGGTCGGCATTCGCGGTCACCACACCCATGATGACGGCAAACTCGATTACGCCGAACCGGGCGTCCCGCGCGACTCGCTGGATAAAACCCAGAACGGCGACATCAGCTGGCTCGGCCTGACCGCCGACAGCGACGCCTACAACTGGCGCAACACCAACACCGTCAACTACTGGGGCAGCATCACCGGCATGAGCGGCGACCGCGACACGGTCAACGCGTTGAACGCCGATGGCTCGCGCCCGGCGCAAGCCAAGCGCAGCGATGACGTCAACGGCTGGGCCACCGACATCGGCGTGCGTCTGCGCCTCGATCCGCAATGGCAAGTCGGCGGTGCGTATGCCCGCGCCAGCGCCGATTACGAGCAAAACGGTCTGGAGAGCAACCGCTCCAACTACACCGGTACGCGCTCGCGGGTTCACCGTTTCGGCGAAGCCTTCCGTGGCGAAATGAACAACATGCAGACCGCGACCCTGTTCGGTTCGTGGATGGTCAACGACGAGTACGACGCCAGCCTGATCTACCACAAGTTCTGGCGTGTCGACGGCAACAAACCCGTGGGCAGCAACGGCATCAACGCCGTGGAAAACAACACCGACGACGCCACCGGCGCGATCCTTTCCAGCACCTCGCTGCCGCTTGAAGACGGCAACAAGGACCTGGGTCAGGAGATGGACCTGGTCGTCACCAAGTACTTCAAGCAAGGCCTGTTGCCGGCGGCGTTGAGCCAGTCGATCGACGAGCCTTCGGCCCTCGTACGCTTCCGTGGCGGCGTGTTCAAGCCGGGCGATGCCTACGGCAAGCAGGTTGATTCGTACATGCACCGCGCGTTCATCGACGTGATCTGGCGCTTCTGATGCAAATCGCCAAGGGAGTGCCCGACATGATCAGCACCAGGATAGGCTCACTCAGCCTGCTGGCCGGCGCGATGCTGCTGGCCAGCGCTGGCGCCTTCGCCAATGTGGAGCCGGCAAAGCCTGCGACCACGGCCAAGGAGCTGCAACAAGCCAAGACCTACACCGTCAGCAGCGCACCCACCGAGGCGCTGCAACTGGCCGCGCCAAAACTGCCCGACCTTTCCGGCTACACCGCCGAAGCCGCTGCGGCGAAAATCGTGCGCAGCAAACCGGGCAAGATCAGCGTGCGCCGGATGATGCAGGAAGACGCGCTGAAGGACTTCATCGGCGGCGACAACAAGATGGCCGAATGGGTGGTGCGTCAGCACGGCATACCGCAGGCGATCTTTGTCGACGACGGCTACATCAACCTCAAGGATCTGGCGCAGAAACTGCCCAAGCAGTACTTCAGCGAGACTTCGCCGGGCGTGTATTTGTCGAAGCTGCCGATTGTCGTCGGCCGTAAAGGCATCCTCGAAATCGATGGCCAGACTCAGGAATTGCGCCTGTCGCAAGAGGCCGGTTCGTTCCTGGTCAACGACGGTCAGCTGTTTGTGCGTGATACCAAAATCACTGGCTGGCGCGAAAAGGAAAACGGCCCGGCGACCTTCCGTTCGCCGAAGGAATTCCGCCCGTTCCTGCTCGCCTGGGGCGGCACCGAGACCTACATCGTCAACAGCAAGATGGCCAGCTTCGGCTACGCCAACAGTAAGTCGTACGGGGTGAGTATTTCCCAGTACACGCCGAACATGGCCAAGGTGCTCAAGCGCCCTGAGCCGACTGGCTGGATCGTCGGTTCCGAGTTCTCCGACATGTGGTACGGCTTCTACTGCTACGAGACCCGCGACTTCGTGGTCAAGGGCAACACCTACAAAGACAACATCGTTTACGGCATCGACCCGCACGACCGTTCTCACGGCCTGATCATTGCCGAGAACACTGTGCACGGCACGAAGAAGAAGCACGGGATCATTATTTCCCGTGAGGTCAACGACAGCTTCATCTTCAACAACAAGAGCTTCGACAACCACCTCTCGGGCCTGGTGATCGACCGTAACAGCGTCAACAACATCATTGCCTACAACGAGATCTACAAGAACCACACCGACGGCATCACCCTCTACGAGTCCGCCGACAACCTGCTTTGGGGCAACAAGGTCATCAGCAACAAGCGCCACGGCATTCGTATTCGTAACAGCGTGAACATCCGCCTCTACGAAAACGTTGCCATGGCCAACGGTTTGACCGGCGTCTACGGCCACATCAAAGACCTCACCGACACCGACCGTGACATCAAGCTCGACCCGTTCGATGCGCAGGTGTCGCTGATTGTCGTTGGCGGTGAACTGGCGGCAAATGGCAGCGGCCCGCTGTCGATCGATTCACCGTTGAGTGTCGAGCTGTATCGCGTGTCGATGCTGGCGCCGACCAAATCCAGCGGCATCAGCTTCAACGGCATCCTCGGCGAGCGCCAGGATGAAATTCTCGACCTGCTGGTGCGCCAGCAGAAAGCCGTGCTGATCGACCCTGTCGAACGCCAGACCGAAATGCGGGACTGAGGATAATTTTATGCACCCACACTTGATCAGATTACTCAGCCTGTCGGCCCTGACCGTGGGCATTCTCGCGGCCAGCAACGGCGCCCGCGCCGATGAAGGCGCCGCTGCCACGCCGCCAAAATTTAGTGCCGAACCGTGCTGCAACCTGTGCCCGGCCGCCCATGACGCGAAGAACTACACCACGCGTTATCAGCAGAACTTCACCACCCTGGTGCAGGCGCAAGGCGACTGGTTGTTCCGGACTCAGGAAGACCTGCGCACCGAGTTCAACACCACCCCGGCCGGCTACAAACGTCTGCAACAGCTGCATGATGCGTTCAAGGCCAAAGGCGTCGAGCTGGTGATCGTCTACCAGCCAACCCGTGGCCTGGTGAACCGCAACAAGCTCAACCCGCAGGAAAAAGCCGCGTTCGATTACGAGAAAGCGCTGGGCAACTACAAGACCATGCTCGGCCGTTTCGCCAAGATGGGTTACGTGGTGCCGGACCTGTCGCCGCTGACCAACGAATCGCTGCCGGACACCCTGCCCGCCCACGATTTCTACTTCCGTGGCGACCAACACTGGACGCCATACGGTGCACAGCGCACGGCGAAAATCGTCGCCGAGAAGGTCAAGCAGATCCCGGCCTTCGCCGACGTGCCCAAGCGTGAATTCGAAACCAAGCGCTCCGGGCGCATGGGCAAGACCGGCACCCTGCACAACATGGCCGGGCAACTGTGCGGCACCAGTTACGCGATCCAGTACATGGACCAGTTCACCACCGAGCCTAAGGGCGAAGCGGGTGATGGCGACCTTTTCGGCGATTCCGGCAATCCGCAAATTACCCTCGTCGGTACTTCGCACAGCGGCAAGAACTACAACTTCGCCGGTTTCCTCGAAGAGGCCATCGGCGCTGACATTCTCAACGTCGCCTTCCCCGGCGGCGGTCTGGAAGGTTCGATGTTGCAGTACCTGGGCAGCGACGAATTCCAGAAGACTCCGCCGAAGATTCTCATCTGGGAATTCTCGCCGCTGTACCGCCTCGATCAGGAAACCATCTACCGCCAGATGATGTCTCTTCTCGACAACGGCTGCGAAGGCAAAGACGCGCAAATGTCCGCGAGCACCACGCTCAAGCCGGGCAGCAAACAAGAACTGCTGGTCAACAGCAAGAACCTGAACCTGCAGAACAGCAGCCATCAGGTCGACATCCGCTTCGCCGACCCTTCGGTGAAAACCCTGCAAGCCACCCTCTGGTACATGAACGGTCGCCACGAGGACATCAAGATCGAGAAACCGGAAACCTCCGACACCGACGGTCGTTTCGCCTTTGAGCTGCGCACGGACGAAGACTGGGCCTCGCAAAACCTGCTGGCCGTCGAAGTCCAGGGCCCGGAAGCGGGCACCGCGCCACAGAAAGTCGAAGCGAAAATCTGCAAACGCAACGTATTCCCGGGCGCTGGGCAACAAACCGCTCAGGTCGGGCAATGAGGTCTGCTATGCGAAATCCGACATTGAAATCATTATTGGCACCCACCCTGTTGAGCCTGGCGATGTTCGCCGGAGCGACTCAGGCCGCCGCGCCATTGCGTCCACCGCAGGGTTACTTTGCGCCTGTGGACAAATTCAAGACTGGCGACAACAGCGAAGGCTGCGATGCGATGCCGGCGCCGTACACCGGGCCACTGCAATTTCGCAGCAAATACGAAGGATCGGACAAGGCGCGTTCGACGCTGAACGTGCAGTCGGAAAAAGCCTTCCGCGACACCACCAAAGACATCACGACGCTGGAACGCGGCACCGCCAAACGGGTGATGCAGTTCATGCGCGACGGTCGTCCGGAACAGCTCGATTGCACGCTGAACTGGCTGACCGCGTGGGCCAAGGCCGATGCCTTGATGTCGAAAGACTTCAACCACACCGGCAAGTCGATGCGCAAATGGGCGCTGGGCAGCATGGCCTCGTCGTACATTCGCCTGAAGTTCTCCGACTCGCATCCGCTGGCGCAGCATCAGCAGGAAGCGCAGTTGATCGAAGCGTGGTTCAGCAAAATGGCCGATCAGGTGGTCAGCGACTGGGACAACCTGCCGCTGGAAAAAACCAACAACCACTCCTACTGGGCCGCCTGGTCGGTGATGGCGACCTCGGTCGCGACCAACCGCCGCGACCTGTTTGACTGGGCAGTGAAGGAATACAAGGTCGGCGCCAATCAAGTCGATGCCGACGGTTACCTGCCGAACGAACTCAAGCGCCAGCAACGCGCCCTCGCCTATCACAACTATGCGCTGCCGCCGCTGGCGATGATCGCCAGTTTTGCCCAGGTCAACGGTGTTGATTTGCGTCAGGAAAACAATGGCGCGCTGAAACGTCTGGGTGATCGGGTGTTGGCGGGGGTGAAAGACCCGGATGAATTCGAGAAGAAGAACGGTAAAGAGCAGGACATGACCGACTTGAAAGAGGACATGAAATTCGCCTGGCTCGAACCGTTCTGCACGCTCTACACCTGTGCGCCGGATGTCATCGAGAAGAAGCACGGCATGCAGCCGTTCAAGACCTTCCGCTTGGGTGGCGACCTGACCAAGGTCTATGACCCGTCCCATGAAAAGGGCAACAAAGGCTCATGAAGCAAAAGCCCCTCACCCTAACCCTCTCCCAAAGGGAGAGGGGACTGACCGAGGTGGCTGTGCGAGTTACGCCGAAATGAAATACCGAGTCGATCTCCATTTTTGACAACCATGGAGATCAGGCTCCCTCTCCCTCCGGGAGAGGGCGGGGGGTGAGGGCAAGATTTCAAGGTCCTGCACAACCCTGACAGAAACACCGTTTCACCCCTCCACTACCACGGGGGGTTTGGGGGGGCTTTGGCCCTTGACTGTTGGTTCAAACATGGAGAGATCGGGATGGTATTTTCATCCAACGTGTTCCTGTTTCTGTTCTTGCCGATCTTTCTCGGCTTGTACTACTTGAGCGGGCAACGCTATCGCAACCTGCTGCTGCTGATCGCCAGCTACGTGTTCTACGCCTGGTGGCGGGTAGACTTCCTCGCGCTGTTCGCCGCGGTCACGCTGTGGAACTACTGGATCGGCCTCAAAGTCGGTGCCGCCGGTGTCAGAACCAAACCGGCGCAGCGCTGGCTGTTGCTCGGTGTCGCAGTCGATTTGTGCATTCTCGGCTACTTCAAGTACGCCAACTTCGGCGTCGACAGCATCAACGCGATGATGACCTCGGTCGGTCTTGAGCCGTTCATCCTCACCCACGTGCTGCTGCCGATCGGTATCTCGTTCTACATCTTCGAATCGATCAGCTACATCATCGACGTGTATCGCGGCGACACCCCGGCCACGCGCAACCTGATCGACTTCGCGGCGTTCGTGGCGATCTTCCCGCACTTGATTGCCGGCCCGGTTTTGCGTTTCCGCGACCTCGCCGATCAGTTCAACAACCGCACGCACACCCTCGACAAATTCTCCGAGGGCTGCACGCGGTTCATGCAGGGTTTCATCAAGAAGGTCTTCATCGCTGACACCCTCGCGGTGGTCGCCGACCATTGCTTCGCCCTGCAAAACCCGACCACGGGTGATGCCTGGCTCGGCGCGCTGGCCTACACCGCACAGCTGTATTTCGACTTCTCCGGTTACAGCGACATGGCCATCGGTCTGGGCTTGATGATGGGTTTCCGCTTCATGGAAAACTTCAAACAGCCGTACATCAGCCAGTCGATCACCGAGTTCTGGCGCCGCTGGCACATCAGCCTGTCGACCTGGCTGCGTGACTATCTGTACATCACCCTCGGCGGTAACCGTAAAGGCACGCTGATGACCTATCGCAACCTGTTCCTGACCATGCTCCTCGGTGGTCTGTGGCACGGCGCGAACATCACTTACATCGTCTGGGGCGCCTGGCACGGCATGTGGCTGGCGATTGAAAAAGCGCTGGGCCTGAACACTTCGCCGCGCAGCCTCAACCCGATCCGCTGGGCGCTGACCTTCCTGCTCGTTGTGATGGGCTGGGTGATCTTCCGCGCCGAGAACCTGCATGTCGCCGGCCGTATGTACGGCGCAATGTTCAGCTTCGGCGACTGGTCGCTGTCGGAACTCAATCAGGCCAGCCTCACCGGTCTGCAAGTGGCGACCCTGGTAGTGGCGTACGTGACGCTGGCGTTCTTTGGTCTGCGTGATCTGTACACCAATCAGCCGCCGGCCAAGACCAAACCTGAAGTCAACGTCGAGGCCAACGGCCCTGCCACAGCGACTCCGGGAATGATCAAAGCCGCACCTGGCGAAAACCCGGCGAGCATCCACGAGCCTGGCTACACCGTCGGCGTTGAAGCCCAGGTGCAACCGGCCTACTGGAGCGCGGACTGGTCGCGCTACGTGATGCGCGGCCTGATCCTGCTGCTGTTTATCGCCTCGATTCTCAAACTCTCGGCGCAGAGCTTCTCGCCGTTCCTTTACTTCCAGTTCTGAGGGATCTGACATGACCCGCTCATTACGCATCTTCTACATCGCCCTGTTCCTGGTGACCCTTTTGGTCTTGGGTCTGTGGTCGGTTCGCAGCTTCTTCGGCTTCAGCACCAATGCCGATGCGACGGTACTCAACGGCCGCTGGACCAAGGCTGTAGAAACGCACTACGACGACGAATTTCCGATCAAGCGTCTGGGCACCAACCTCTGGGCGGCGCTGGATTTCAAACTGTTCAACGAAGGTCGTCCGGGCGTGGTGCTCGGTCGCGATCAGTGGTTGTACAGCGATGAGGAATTCAACCCGATCGTCAACGAAGAGCTGAACCTGCAAGGCAACTACGCGCTGGTCGAAGGCGTGCGCCAGACCCTGAAAGCAAAAGGCGTGAAACTGGTGATGGCGATCGTGCCGGCCAAGGTTCGTCTGTACCCGGAGCATCTGGGTGAAGTGAAACCGGCGAGCATCCACGAAAACCTTTATGAGGATTTCCACCACCGCGTCGCGGCCGACAAGATCCTCGCCCCGGACCTGCTCAAGCCATTGCAACAGGCCAAGCAGAACGGTCAGCAAGTGTTCCTGCGCACTGACACGCACTGGACGCCTGAAGGCGCCGAGATCGCCGCGAACACCTTGGCGAAAACCATCGCCGACAAGTTCCCGCTCAGCGGCGAGCCACAACGCTTCGTCACCACGCCAGCGGAGAAAGTCACGCACAAAGGCGATCTGCGTCTGTTCCTGCCGCTCGATCCGCTGTTCGAAAACCTGATGCCGGCGCAAGAGCCACTGCAAAAGCGCAACACCGTCGCGGCTGGCGATCAGCCTGCCGGTGACGACGCGCTGTTCGCCAGCAATGAAGTGCCGGTGGCACTGGTCGGCACCAGCTACAGCGCCAACCCCAACTGGAACTTCGTCGGTGCACTGAAACAAGCGCTGCACAGCGACGTGGTGAGTTACGCCGAAGACGGCCACGGCCCGATCCTGCCGATGCTCAGCTACCTGAAAAGCGATGACTTCAAGAACAGCCCGCCACAGGTGCTGATCTGGGAGTTTCCTGAACGATATCTGCCTGTGAACAACGAAATCGGCGACGCCGACCCGCAGTGGGTCGCAGAGCTTAAACAAGCCGGCGCGCGCCAACAAAACGTAGCAATCAACACTAAATCCGAGACGCCCGATCGGGCGCAAAACTGAAAGAGAGGTACACCATGACTTTCACTACTACTCCTCGTCGTCTCGCTAAAAGCTTCGCACTGGTTGCTGGCCTCAGCGTGCTTTCCGTCCCGGCTTTCGCCGGTGGCGACGCCGCCCTGTACGGCCCGACCGCACCGAAAGGCTCGACCTTCGTGCGTGTCTACAACGCCAGCAACGCTGAAGTCAGCGCCACTGTCGGCAGCACCAACCTGAGCGACGTTGCGCCATTGGCCAGCAGTGACTTCAGCTTCATGCCGGGCGGTGATTACAGCGCCAAGGTCGGCAGCCAGACCCTGCCGGTGAAACTCGCCGGTGACCACTACTACACCCTGGTCAACAACGCTTCCGGCGCGCCGCAACTGATCGAAGAGCCGCCGTTCAAGAACAAGCAGAAATCCCTGGTGCGCGTGCAGAACCTCAGCGACAAGCCGCTGACCCTGAAGACCGCCGACGGCAAGACCGACGTGGTCCCGAACGTGGCCGCCAAGGGCCGTGGCGAACGTGAAATCAATCCGGTGAAAGTCAGCCTGGCGCTGTACGAAGGTGACAAGAAAGTCGGCGACGTAAAACCCGTCGCCCTGGAGCGCGGTGAAGCGGCGGTGCTGTACGTCACCGGCAGCGGCAGCAGCCTGTCGCCAGTCTGGGTGAAACGCCCGGTATCGACTCGCTAATCATTTTTCCTGACTGACGCATATCCCCTGTGGGAGCGAGCTTGCTCGCGAAAGCGGTCTGACATTCAACAGATGTGTCGACTGATACGCCGCCTTCGCGAGCAAGCTCGCTCCCACCCTCGACCGGGTTGTCAGTTCGGATACGAGACAAAAACAAGAGTGAAACGACACAGCGTTCGTGCCTCTAACCAATCGATTTTATGGAGTAAACATTATGATTCCGGTGATCTTGTCAGGTGGTAGCGGTTCGCGTCTCTGGCCGCTTTCGCGTAAGCAGTTCCCTAAGCAATTCCTCGCCCTGACCGGCGAACACACCCTGTTCCAGCAGACCCTCGAACGCCTGGTGTTCGAAGGCATGGACACCCCGATCGTGGTCTGCAACAAGGATCACCGCTTCATCGTCAACGAGCAGTTGAGCGCCCGTAATCTGGAAACCCAGCGCATCCTGATGGAGCCGTTCGGCCGCAACACCGCGCCGGCCGTGGCGCTGACCGCGATGATGCTGGTCAATGAAGGCCGTGACGAACTGATGCTGGTGCTGCCGGCCGACCACGTGCTGGAAGATCAGAAAGCCCTGCAACGCGCGCTGGCCCTGGCCACCGTCGCCGCCGAAAACGGCGAAATGGTGTTGTTCGGCGTGCCGGCGACCAAACCGGAAACCGGTTACGGCTACATCAAATCCACCGGCGATTCGCTGCTACCGGAAGGCGTCAGCCGCGTTTCGCACTTCGTCGAAAAACCCGACGTCAAACGTGCCACCGAATACGTAGCATCCGGCGGTTACTACTGGAACAGCGGCATGTTCCTGTTCCGCGCCAGCCGCTTCCTCGAAGAGCTGAAAAAGCACGATCCGGACATCTACGACACCTGCCTGCTGACCCTTGAGCGCAGCGAGCAGGACAACGACACCGTGACCTTCGACGAAGCCACGTTCGCCTGCTGCCCGGACAACTCCATCGACTACTCCGTCATGGAAAAAACCCAGCGCGCCTGCGTTGTGCCGTTGACCGCCGGCTGGAGTGATGTCGGTTGCTGGTCGTCGCTGTGGGAAGTCAACGAGAAGGACGTCAATGGCAACGTCACCAAAGGCGATGTGGTCATTCAGGACAGCAAGAACTGCATGATCCACGGCAACGGCAAACTGGTGTCGGTGATCGGTCTGGAAAACATCGTCGTGGTCGAAACCAAAGACGCCATGATGATCGCCCACAAAGACAAGGTTCAGGGCGTCAAGCAAATGGTCAACACGCTCAACGAGCAGGGCCGCAGCGAAACCCAGAACCACTGCGAAGTCTATCGTCCGTGGGGCTCGTATGACTCGGTGGACATGGGCGGGCGTTTCCAGGTCAAGCACATCTCGGTGAAACCGGGCGCGTGCCTGTCGCTGCAGATGCACCACCACCGCGCCGAACACTGGATCGTGGTCAGCGGCACCGCTGAAGTGACCTGCGATGAAAACGTGTTCCTGCTCTGCGAAAACCAGTCGACCTACATCCCGATCGCCTCGGTGCACCGCCTGCGCAACCCGGGCAAGATCCCGCTGGAAATCATCGAAGTGCAGTCAGGCTCGTACCTGGGCGAAGATGATATCGAACGCTTCGAAGACATCTACGGCCGCTCCACGCCGATCGAGCGTGGCGTGTCGGTGAAAACCATCGCGCAGTAACGTCCGCTAAAAAAGAAGCCCCCGTCCAGCCCGTTGCGTCCCCTATCCGCAGTGGGTTGGGCGGGGGCTTTTTTACTTAACCGTAATGTGAGCCTCGACGCGGACGATCAAGATATTCGTCATCGTTAACTGAATCATCGTTCGCAAGAACAATCTGTAGCGGTGACGGCTTAAAGGCGACGGCCAATAACTGTTGTGCCCATTCACTTGGCGCCGCCGACGCCTCTGAAAACAGCGATTGCTGAGGCAAAGTGAATGTTTGCTGGAGTGATTGAAAAGATATCTGCGCATTATCCCCCGGGACGTTCATCGCCACATTGGCCGGCGTATTCAACATCCTGTACTGCACACGCGTCTGCGCTTCCGAGATTTCCATGACGTTACCCATCGCGGTACTGGCTGCACCCAGTAATTGGGCCGCGGGATGGGCTGCATGCTTCAACAGTTGTCCACCGGTCTTGAAGGTCTTCGCCACAGCATCGCGCCTGCCGGCAAGAACCTGCGGGTCTTCGGTCGGACTGTTGAAGGCAACCGACATCGGGCCCATTATCCGACTGGTGTTCTGCTCCCCGATAATCTTGCTCATGCCCGCAGAGAGCAGCTCACCGGAGTGATAAAGAACGGGCCCTGATGGCGAAGCGGTCTGTGTTCTGACCGCCGCCCTCACATGGGCTTCATGAGTATTGAGCAGAGAGTCGCTCTTGGCTCCCAGCTTTGCCAACTCATCGGGAATGGCCTGACGGTAGGCCTGTACTCGGGGGTCATTACTGGCTTCAAAATAGTTGCGCACCGGCTGCATTCCGGCAGCTTGCAGCGGATTGACCAGTTTTTGCTCGGCAAGCTCGTGATAAACCCGATCACCGTTTTTGTTGCCTGGCTTGCGCCCGTCCCTGTCGGAATAGACGATGGGGTTGTTGCGCATTGCCCGGTAACGGTTATGCCCGTCTATGGCACCGGCAGGATCAGGATTCAACCAGCGTTGCAACCACGGCATGTAATAACGGAAACCATAGTAGTACAGACCCGTTGCATCGCGCTCCTTGCCCGAGTAACGCACGGTTTTGTAACTGATGTCGCTTTCCTCACTCCACGCGGTCGCCCCGAATGGATAGAAATGCTCGCGGCTGATCAGTTGCGCATCTGCCGTCAGTTCCAGACTGATCGATCCCAGATGATCATTGAAACTGTAGCGATACTGATCGTTAACGCCTGCCGGCGGAGGGCTCTCCCAGTGCAGGACGCGAATACTGTTCAGGCCGGTCTGCACTGTGATGACCTGTAATGCCTCACCGGTGCCGCTCTCCGTGCGCAATTCCAGTGCCGGCAGATAACGCACCTGCGAGACCACGCTACGAGCATGGGTCTGCAACGTACGCATCTTGCTCACGCGCTCGCCGTTACCGTTGTAGAAAAATATTTCGCCATCATCCGCGTGCGTATCGCGCCGCACTGCCGTCACCGATTGCAGCTGATTACGTAGATTCCACTGCAACCGCCGCCCTTGATCCAGCAGCAGTAAATTGCCGCGAGCGTCGAATGCAGCGGCAATCTCTACCTCATCGGGCGGCACGCCATTACGCCACGGCAGGCAACGATTACTGTAGCGGGCAGCCTGCAGATCATGACCTGGGCTTTGTGCCCCCACGTGGATCAACTTGAGCAAATTACCGCCAGCGTCATAACGGTAACGTTGCGAGTAATTGGCGATCGCTGTCGGGCCGCCATCACCCGCCCCCGCCTCCCAGCCGCTGGCCTCGCTCAGTTGGTAGAGGCTGTCGTAGGTGAAGCGGCTGATCGGTACGATGCGCTGGTTGGCGAAGTAGCGCACGGGCAGCGCACGGTCTTCGATGCTCAGCACATTGCCTGTCCGGTCGTATTGGTACAGCAGATGCTGCAAGACCACGCCCTGACCGGTTTCGGCGTGACGCATCATCAGACGCCCATCCTCTTCACGGTAGGTCAGCGTTGTCAGCACGCCATTGCCTGCCAGTTCCTGCGTGACCTGCCCTTCTGCGTTGTAGTGAATATCGCTGACCACCGCCCGCCGCTCAGTCTGATGGCTCAACTGCAGATGGCGGGCGCGCAAGCCTCCATCGAGGGTCAACTCACTGACATGCCGGTTACCCCTCGCATCGATCTGCTCGAGCACCGCCCCGAGGGGCCCGTAACGCCAATGGGTCGTTGCGCCCTCACCGGGTTCGAGCAAACGCTGGCGCTCATCGATTGGCTCAGGCCAATCCGGGGAGACGGCTTCAAGGGTGAAATGCCGGGTATTTTCAGTGTTCTCCCCAGTGATCGCGAAGGCCTCGAACAGCACGTTTCCCGCCGGATCATCGTGACGAATCAATTGGCCAAGCTGATTACGCGCCTGATCGGCATCACCCGGCTGACCATATACAAAACGCTCGGCGCAACGGCGTGGTTGCAGCTCGCCAGCTTCGAACACCGCCGTCGGCCGCAGTAACAGGTCATGCTCAATGTCCCGGCGGGTGCCTCGGCTGTCCCAATCCATCAATGTCTCTGAACCCCGACCGAGCAGACTGATCTGCACCCCGGCGTCGACGTTGTTCGAGCGCAGAACCTGCCCGTTCAATGTGTAAACCGCGCTCAGGTTTGGCGGTGCCAGCGGATCATCGCTTTGCTGCGCCCATAATCGCGGGTCCCACTGCGTCACCGCGCGACCCGCCGCGTCGTGGGCAGTGCGATGGATGCGCGGTTCAGGTGCTTGATTAACATCGCAACGCCAGTAATCGACCCTGCGAACGGCCAGCCCGCGTGGGTCGTTTACTGCCAGCACCGGTGTTTTGCTGAACATGTCCATGTAGCTCCCCGCACGATAACCGCGTTCTCTGCGCCTGCAATGATCTGAGCAGACGCTCGGCGATGTGCCTACTGTCAGAAATTACAGTTCCGACCAACGGTTAAATCCCGTGCGCAACGCATGTCCATTGCGCTGGGCCTTCGGTAGGATGGTGCGCACGAACTCACGGAGCGTTCCAACATGTTCATCGGCATTCTGCTGGTCATCACCTGGTTGATCCTGCTGTTGCGCTATCCGGCCAAGGCCTTGCCGGTTTCGGTGGCGGCGGCGATTGGCCTGGGTTTTGTAGCCATGTGGGTGGTGTGGCTGGACAACCGCGAGATCAAACAACTTGCGCGCCTTGAGATGCGTATCGCTTACGCTCCGGAGCAATGCCCGGCCGATCGTCCGCTGCAACTGAAAATGAAAAACGGCAACGACGTGCCCCTGACCGAACTGCGCTGGCGCATCGCAGCCTATGCGCCGGGGGATACGGTTAATCTGGCCGACAACCAATACACCGCGCCACGCTATCGTGGCCCCGGCGAACTGCAGGCCGGCGGTGACTGGGAAGACTGCCTGCCCATGCCACCGTTGCGCCCCGGTTATCGCCCGCAAACCCTGGAGTTTCGCGCCGAGCGTTTGCAGGGCAGTTTCTCCGACTGATCCCCTTCCCCACTCTTTTTGCACAAGGAATGCGCCATGCCCGTTGCGTTGATTACCGGTTGTTCCAGCGGCATCGGCCGTGCCCTAGCCGATGCGTTCAAAGCCGCCGGTTTCGAAGTCTGGGCCAGTGCACGCAAGGCTGAAGATGTGGCGTTGCTGGCGTCTGCCGGGTTCACCGCCGTGCAACTCGACGTCAATGACAATGTGGCGCTGGAGCAGCTTGGCGAACGGATCAACCAGCAACACGGCGGCCTCGATGTGCTGATCAACAATGCCGGTTACGGCGCCATGGGGCCGCTGCTCGATGGCGGTGTGGCGGCCATGCAGCGCCAGTTCGAAACCAATGTGTTTTCGATCATCGGTGTCACTCGCGCGTTGTTTCCGGTGCTGCGCCGGGCCAAGGGTCTGGTGGTGAATATCGGCAGTGTGTCGGGTGTGCTGGTCACGCCGTTTGCCGGTGCTTACTGCGCTTCGAAAGCAGCCGTACACGCGTTGAGTGATGCCTTGCGCATGGAGTTGGCGCCGTTTGGTATTCGCGTCATGGAGGTTCAACCGGGGGCGATTCAATCGAGTTTTGCCAAGAACGCCGGGCATGAAGCCGAGCAGTTGATCAATGAAAAATCACCGTGGTTTCCACTGCGCGAAGGCATCCGGGCACGGGCCAAGGCGTCGCAAGACAAGCCGACGCCGGCCAGTGAGTTTGCGGCTGTGTTGCTCAAGGCTGTGCAGCAGAGCAAACCGCCACGCTTGATCCGCATCGGCAATGGCAGCCGCGCGTTGCCGTTGTTGGCGACGTTGTTGCCAAAGGGCTTGCTGGAATCGACGTTGATGAAGCGGTTCGGGCTGCGTGGGAAGCTCTGATTCACTTCGGTGAAATTGCCAAATCAGCCGATCAACGTAGAATGCGCCGCACTTGAAGCAGTCAATGCTTCAAGTGAACCGGATAGCGTATGGAATCGCTGGCGCACGCACCGAAGCAAGGGAATTGCTGAACACTGATATCCCCCTCCCCCGGCCTTTCTTTGCGGAAACGTCGCTGCTTTGTTTGCCTGCCTGACGTCGCCCTGCGTACGCTTCAATTCAGATCAGGACCAACTTTTGAAAGTTCTCAACGTATTGCCTGTGGCATTGCTCGCATGGCTAGCGGGCTGTTCCACTCAAGAAGTGCCCCTCAACGACACCCTGCCGAAATTGACCGCGCAAGCGCTCTTGCCAGCCGTCACTGCAAACGAATACTGCAATCCGCAGATGGACAGCGACATTCTGTTTGGCACAGGTTTGCTGATGTTCGAAGACGGATCACGCGATGTCGCTCAGACTTGCCTGGTCATGGCAGCGCCGAAACACCCTCGGGCGTTTTGCTACCTGTCCAGAATGGTGATGCAGTCCGGTGACCTGAGCAAAAACAAAGACCTGGTCTTCAACTACACGGGTTATGCGGCAAAGCAAAATGACTGGTGCGCGGAGTACGGCATGTACGATATGTACAGTTCCGGCACTCTCGGGGCGAAGAAAGATGCCGCACTTGCCATGCGTTGGCTGCTGCGCTCCTCGCAACACGGTTATCCCGATGCCCGGAAGCAACTGATCAAGCATTACGAAGAACAGGGCAATCTGGCCGAAGCATACGCGTGGAGCAAATTCCTCACCGACGCAGAGGACGCCCGCATCGGTGCCACACTCAAAACCCGGATGTCTGCGGCGCAAATTGCCGAGGCCGACAAACGCTACAACGAGCTCGTCCCCCAGGTCGCCAGCAAGGCTGCCTTGGATGCCGAAGAACGGGCAGAGGACGTCGCCCGCTACTCCGCCCAGATCTATCAGGATTATCCGGATACCTTCAAGGGCCTGACGTCCGCCGAACGTTATGCCTACATGAGTCAGTCGATCGGCGATGCCATGGACCTGCCATTCATCAGGAACCGTGATCATGTATTGATTTACATCGTGATCAATCGCGCCGCTCAGTTGAAAAAACCTGACGCAAACATCGCCAATGACCAGCGGATTGTCACCCTGATTGAAGACAAACGGTTAACAGTCGATGAGACCATCGTGTCTGGACTGCGGGTGGTCAAAGCGTTTTACCGATAACTCCGATCGCGAGCAGGCTCGCTCCTACAGAGGATCTTCGGTGCGACACCGATCCGATGCAGCAGTGAGCCCTGCTCGCGATTCAGTCAACGCGGTCGGTCAGTTATCCACAGCTTCCTGCTTCACCACCACCGTGCAAGTAATCCCTGCCGCCAACAGAACGCCTTCCGGCACTTCATCAATGTGAATCCGCACCGGCACTCGCTGCGCCAGCCGCACCCAGTTGAACGTCGGGTTCACATCGGCGATCAGCTCGCGGCTTTCCGGGTTGTCGCGATCATAGATGCCACGAGAAATGCTTTCCACGTGGCCCTTCAAGACTTCGCCGCTCATTAACTGCATGTCGGCCTTGTCGCCGACTTTCACGTGGGGCAGTTTGGTCTCTTCGAAGAAGCCATAAACCCAGAACGAGTTCATGTCGACCACGGCCATTTTCGCTTCGCCGATGCGCGCATAGTCACCGCGATGCACATTCAGGTTGGTGACGTAGCCGTCGACCGCCGCGCGCACTTCGGTGCGTTTGAGGTTGAGTTCGGCGGCTTCCAGTTGCGCCTGGGCGTGTTGATAATCGGCCAGTGCGGCGTCGGCGATGTTGCTGGCGTCGTCGCGGTTTTCCTTGGAGATCACCAGATTGTCGAGATCGGCGCGGCGGTGGGCGTTGACCTTGCGCATCTCCCACGTCGACTTGCGCGAAGCGACCAGCGACTGCGCCTGTTTCACCGCGATGCGGTAATGCTCGGGGTCGATCTGCATGAGCAAATCGCCCTTCTTCACTAACTGGTTGTCACGCACCGGCACGTCGATCACTTCACCGGTAACGTCGGCGGCGACGTTGATGATGTCGGCACGCACGCGACCGTCGCGGGTCCACGGCGTGTTCATGTAGTGCTCCCACAACGTGCGGCCGATCCACAGCGCCAGGGCCAGCACCAGCAGGGTCGCGAGCAGGCTGAAAAACTTTTTCATCACGATGTTCTCAACGGTAGACAGTCAGCGCCATGGCGCCGAACAGACAGGTAAACAGACTCAGACGCAACAGCGCCGGGTGCCAGAAAAAGCGGTACAGGTCGAACCCGGACAAGAACCGATCCACCGCCCAGGCCAGCGCCGCAGCGATGAAAAACATCAGGGTCATGGTCGGCATGTACACGCCGTGGAAAGCGATTTCACGAGGCATGGGCAAGTCCTTCGGGCTTGGCGATGGCGTAGGCAGCGAGCGGTGACTGCGGGTCGAGCAGCGAGGTACGGATGAAGTGCAGATAGCTCTTCACCCGGCGCAATGCCGAGGTATCGAAGTGTGGGGCGAACGGCTCATCGGTCGCGGCGACTCGACTGATCGCATGGTCGACCGCTATCAGCGCACGTTCGAGATTGCTGGTGTTCGGTTGCAGAAACAGTCGCACCAACGCGCGGCCCATCACGCGGATCGCCTGGCGCCACGGCTGCGATTCGGCATAGGCCGGGTGTACCGGCAAAATCGCCTGTTCCTTGCGCAACTCGATGATCGCGTGACCGACTTCCAGGACCACAAACATCCAGCGCAGCAGATTCTTTTGCACCTTCGGCTCACCCGCCGCGAGCCCGTAGGCCTGATGCAGCAAATCGCGAGTACGACTCTCGAAACTCGAGGCCAGACCTTTGAGTTTGCCGCTGATCGCGTAGACGACTTGGCCGCGCAGATCCTGCTCCAGACGTTTCCATAACCAGCGACTGTTCGGCGGCAGAATAATCGCCCCGGCAGCGGCACAGACCAGCATGCCCATGACCATGGCGATGTAGTCGTTGATGAAGGTGTAAGGGTTGTAGATCGTCAGGTTGTCTGGCACCGAACCGGTGCTGAAGAAGATCAGCAAACCGAGGCCGACACCGGCGTATTGCGGCCGCGACGTGAGGAATGAGCCGAGCACGATCACCGGCGCGAGCATCACGCACAGCAGCGGGAAACCGTCGATCCACGGGAAGATGAAAAACATCTCGACGAAGCCGATCAGCGCGCCGAGGAAGGTGCCGCACGCCATTTGGAATGCCATGCGTTTCGGGTTTGGCGTGGCGGCCGAAAGGCCCACGGTGGCGGCGGCAATCAGGGTCATCGTCGCGCCGCTTGGCCATGCGGTGGCAACCCAGTAACTGCCCAGCACGATGAGAATGAACGAAGCGCGAATGCCCGACGCAGCGGCGGCCCACCAGTTGGTTTGCGGGGTGAAAGGTTCGTCCCAGCGCTCGCGTTCGTGGCGGTGATCGGCCAGCGAAGCGTGGGTCTGTGCATAACTGTGCAGGTCGTCGACGAAGCGGTAGAGCAGTTCGTAGGCGGTGTGGAAATCCAGTTGTTCGGCGTCGCTTGGATCGGTGTCCTGGAAGATGGCTCGCAAGCTTCGAACCCGTGCCGGCAGGCCTTCCTTGTAAGTCGCCAGCGCAGTCGCCAAACGGCCGGCATCGGGGCTGGTCAGCGCGCGGCCGCTGAAGCCGTCGAGCACTTCGGCAAGATCCTGCAGGCCCGGTCTGATCGCCGCGACAACGTGCTCTTCGCCATTGACGCGCAGGCGTTCGAGCAATTGATGAAGGGCGTTGAAGCGTGTGGTGATGCCCATGAATTCGCTGTTCAAACGACTCAGGCGACCGTTACGCCGGCGCATGTGCGGGTCTTCGAACACGGTCACGCTGCGCAGCCCTTCGAGGCCCACGGCTTCAGCGATGAAGCGCACGTTGCTCGACTCGAAAGACTCGGCCTTGCTGCGCCCGCGCAAGCCATCGGTAACGAACAATGCGAACACGCCGAAACGCTGATACAGGGCATTGCGCATGGCGGCGCTGGCGGTTTGCGGCAAGATCGCGGCGCTTATCAGGGTCGAGCAGAGAATCCCCAACGAGATCTCCAGCACGCGCCAGACTGCCGCCATGAACGCGCCGTCCGGGTGCGCCAGCGCGGGCAAACCGACCATCGCCGCGGTGTAACCGGCGAGGACAAAACCGTAGGCGCGGAAGTTGCGGCAACGTGCGGCGCCGGCCGAGCAGATGCCGACCCAGATCGCCAGCGAGCCAAGGAACAGTTCGGTGTTCTGCGCAAACAACGCGATCAGCGTGACCATCATTGCCGACCCGGCCAGGGTGCCGAGAAAGCGATAGAAGCTCTTGGCGAACACCTGGCCGCTCTGCGGCTGCATGACGATGAACACGGTGATCATCGCGGTGCGCGGTTGCGGCAATTCCAGACGCATGGCCAGCCACAGGGTGAGGAACGCGGCGAGCAACACCTTGAAAATGTAGACCCAGGTCACGCCATCGCTGCGCGCCCAGTCGAAGAAACCCCGGCGCCATTCCAGGGAGTAGAGCCAGCGCAGGGGTGCGGGCAAGGGAGTCATGAATTCTGCTCAGAAAAAACGGGTCGGACCGGGACCCTGTGGGAGCGAGCTTGCTCGCGAATGCGGTGAGTCAGTCAACCAATGTGCTGGCTGACACGCCCTCTTCGCGAGCAAGCTCGCTCCCACAGGTTGTGTGTTCAATGCAGGAGAACCGGGGTTTTCGGGGCCTTGGTATTCTCGGCGGTCGGTACGTCGTTGCCAGCCCCGAGGCCACCACCCAACGCCGTCACCAACTCGGCATGCGCACTCAACCGCGCCGCCTGCACCTGCTGCTGCACCTGCTGCTGTTTGAACAGCAACGTCTGCGCATTAAGCACGTTGAGGTAATCGGTGAGGCCGCGTTGGTAAGCGATCATTGCGATGTCGTAAGTCTTCTGCGCCGTCGCCACTGATTCGGCGGCGAAGCCTTGCTGCTTGTCCATCGATTCGCGGCGGATCAACTGGTCGGAGATGTTCTTCAGCGCATTCACCAGCGTCTGGTTGTAATGCGCCACGGCAATGTCATAACCGGCGGAAGCCTCGCCCAATTCGGAGCGCAAACGCCCTCCGTCAAAGATTGGCAGCGAAATCGCCGGGCCGACGTTGTAGTTGAGTTTCTTGCCGGTCAAAAACTCCAGCGCGCCACCGCCGGTGGCCATGTAACCGAGGCTGCCGACCAGATCGACGTTGGGGTAAAACCCGGCATGCGCGACATCAATCCCACGCGCCTGCGCCGCCACTTGCCAGCGACTGGCGACCACGTCCGGACGCTGGCCGAGCAGTTCAGCGGGCAATGCCGACGGCAGTTTCAGCGCAGCACCGAGGGACAGAGTCGGACGCTGCAACTGCGCACCCGCCCCCGGACCTTTACCCGCCAGCGCTGCAAGTTGATTGCGACTGAGGGCAATCTCCTCATCCAGTGCATCGATTTGCCGATGGGTTTCCGGCAACGGTGTTTCCGCCTGACTGACTTCAAAGTGCGTGCCGATCCCGCCGTTCAAACGCTTCTGCGCCAGATCGAGAATCTGCTGTTGCTGCTTGAGCGTCGCCGCAACGATGTCGCGCTGGGCGTAATGCAGCGACAGTTCGATGTAGGCGCGAACGATGTTGTTCTGCAATTCCAGCTGCGCCAGCCGCGCCTCAGCGGCGCTCATGTGCGCCAGATCCACCGCACGTTCGCTGGCGTTGCTTTCACGGCCCCAAAGGTCGAGGGCGTAGCTGAAACCCAATGCGGCGTTGTTGTCCCAGGTGGTGGTGTTGGCCAGCTCGCCGGGGCCGTAGAACTGATCGGTCGGCCAGTTGTGCCGCTTGAGCGTCGACTCGCCATTGATCTGCAATGACTCGGCGGATTCGGCGACGCCAGCCATGGCTTTGGCCTGTCGCACTCGCGCGGCGGCCATGGCCATGGTCGGGCTGCCTTGCACAGCGAGGTCGATCCAGCGATTGAGTTGCGGGTCGCCGTAGGCTTGCCACCATTGTGCAGTAGGCCAATTGGCGTCACGGACGGCGTGGGCGATGGCATCGTCGGTGGCCAGTGAATTGGCCTCCAATGCCTTGCCCTGCGGGGCGATTCCCTCCGTTGAGATGCAGCCGCCAAGACCCAGGGTAAAAGCCAGAACACTGAGCGGCAAAAGCGCTCTGTTGATGCGACGCGGCACAGCTGCGAATTCCTGAGAGAGGGGTAGATCGAGGACCCGTGCGGGAGCTGCCGCAGGCTGCGATCTTTTGATCTTGATTCCCTTAAAACAAAATCAAAAGATCGCAGCCTTTGGCAGCTCCTACCGGGATCGGCGCAATTCTAGGGGGCGCCCTCAATGGCGATAAGCTGGGAATTCTGTGAATCTTTGTTACGGTTAACGAGATAATCCCTTGGTCGGGGGTCTCGCCCCTGAAACTTCGTGTCACAATTTGCCATCTCCCTTGAGAGCACCCCATGGACACTTTGCAAAACATGCGCGCCTTCAGTTGCGTGGCCGAAGCCGGCAGCTTCACCGCCGCCGCCGTGCAACTCGACACCACCACCGCCAACGTCTCGCGCGCGGTCTCCAACCTGGAAGCCCACCTGCAAACCCGCTTGCTCAACCGCACCACGCGGCGCATCGCCCTGACCGAAGCGGGCAAACGCTACCTGCTGCGCTGCGAACAGATTCTGGCCTACGTCGAAGAGGCCGAAGCCGAGGCCAGCGACGCCCACGCGCGCCCGGCCGGGCAATTGAAAGTGCACACCATGACCGGCATCGGCCAGCACTTCGTCATCGACGCCATCGCCCGTTACCGCAAGACTCACCCCGACGTCACCTTCGACCTGACGCTGGCCAACCGCGTACCGGACCTGCTCGACGAGGGCTACGACGTATCCATCGTACTCGCCAGCGAACTGCCGGACTCCGGCTTCGTCTCGCAACGCCTGGGCATCACCTACAGCATCGTCTGCGCCTCGCCGGCCTACGTGAAAGCCAACGGCGCCGCGCAAAAGCCCAGTGACCTGCTCAACCACGCCTGCCTGCGCCTGGTCAGCCCGGTGATCCCCCTGGAGAAGTGGGCGTTCGACGGCCCGGAAGGCCAGGAAATGGTCACCATCAACAGTTCGCCGTTTCTGGTGAACTCCGCCGACGCGATGAAAACCGCGATCACCAGTGGCATGGGCGTGGGCGTGTTGCCGGTGTATGCGGCGATCGAAGGTTTGCGTAACGGCACGCTGGTGCGGGTCATGCCGAACTACCGCTCGCAAGAGCTGAACCTGTATGCGATCTACCCGTCGCGGCAATATCTGGATGCGAAGATCAAGACGTGGGTTGAATATTTGCGTGGGTCGTTGCCGGAAATTCTTGCGGCGCATCAGGCCGAATTGGCCGCCTACGAATTAAGCAGCAGCCTCGCTGGCGTGCGTGTTGCCAACTGATTTTCAACACACCACGGAATTTGTAGGAGCCGCCGCAGGCTGCGATCTTTTGATCTTGCTGTTTAAAAATCAACAGATCGCAGCCTACGGCAGCTCCTACGAAAACGGCGATTTCGCGGATGTTTCCGACAGGTTTTGACGGTTGTTCGTCGGAAGTGCGGTGGCTAGGATTTGGGTGTCGCTGACGAATCAGCGACCGGACTTGGTCGTCCGGGTTTAGAATGGCGCACTTTTCAGCTTGCCTAATGGCGAACTGTGCGAGGGAGGGCTTTGGCCCTGCCGGGTTTCCATTCCCTGGTCGACCAACCCGCGTACAGTTCGCCACCCTACTGCTTGGTCGCAGTACGTGACGAACTCCACATCCCGAATGGAGTTTCACAATGTTCAAACCAACGCCTAATCCACCCGAAACCGACGACACCACCCCCTACGAATTCCCCGGCTCAAAGAAATTCCACGAAGCCGCCGAACGCGCCCTCGACCACTACCTCAAACCCAACGCCCTCACCCTGCGCTTCCACAAACCCAGCACCATGTTTCAGGTCGCCCCCGATCAGGACAGCGAAAGCCTGCTGGTCCACGCCTGCGAATCACTGGCACAAGCCAGCCTGATGACCAGCGACATCGCCGCCTACATCGACCTGCCGCAACGGCGCACGATTCTGGCGATTCAGCAAATCATCATGCTCGCCGAACTGGCAGTGAACCGCGTGCTGGATAACCACGAAATCCCCCAATCCCCGGCACACAGCTAAAAGCCCCTCACCCTAGCCCTCTCCCAAAGGGAGAGGGGACTGATCGAAGTGTTTGGGTGAGTTACGCCGACGTGAAATACCGAGTCGAACTCAGGTTCTGAAAGGCCCAAAAATCGGTTCCCTCGCCCCGGGGAGAAGGCGGGAGAGCATCTGCCCCACGCCTCCCCCCCCTACGGACGAAGATTCAACTTTGACGTACTCAATCAACTCTGAAGAGTTATGGTTGATAAACCAACTATAGCCAAATGGCATAGCCAACCTGTCAGATCTGACAGTACCTTTTTTTCTGCTTCAAGCGAACAATACCGGTGCAGCCCCCCTAAAAGTTGAAGGAACAAGACATGACCATTACAAAAGATACATTTGAAGGACGTAACGAGTCAGGGACCGGTTTTATCACCGCCAGAATCAAAGATTACTTCACGGATCAATTTGAAGGAAAACCCAGCATCTTTGTGAGTGATGGAGAGTTGGTGGCATTAAAGGCGATTTATCAAAAATCCACGACCACCTCATTTTCAATTTACTTGATATTTGATGCAAACATCGAGAAAGGGAAACATTTCTTCACGGAGGAATTTCCGTGCCCGTTTAGCTTTTCGTATAAAGAATCCAATTATACAAAAGGGTATAGCAGCATTGAAGATGCAGGCTCAATCGACGTAGAAGAGTTCGACATTGCCCAGGGTATTTTCAAAGCCACCTTCAACTTCACGTTTAAGGACTTCGACAATAACAATAAGAAGCACCAGATTCATGATGGTCAGATTGATGTCCAAGGCCTTGAGATTATCGAGGGGTGAAGGCACTGGCCGCTCAGATTGCAAGGTCTGACTAAAGTGCAGGCACGAGCGGGTATCCGCTAAAGTTGCTTGCCAAATTGGTGGTGAATCGCATGCTGGATAACCACGCCCCCCCAATTCCCGTCACGCAGCTAAAAGCCCCTCACCCTAACCCTCTCCCGGAGGGAGAGGGGACTGATCGAGGTGATTGCGAGAGATACGCCGACGTGAAATATCGAGTTGAATGCAAATTTTGAGAGGCCCACCATCGGCTCCCTCTCCCTCGGGAGAGGGCTGGGGTGAGGGGAAAATCCACCATAAATCCAAAGCCAAACACCCGCGCTCTTCACCACTCAATAGGCCGAGTGTCAGCTCGCCTGCTCTTGATCTTGATCTTGATCTTGATCCAGGGGCGACGTCGGAAGGCTGAGCGCAGGGATTGATCCGGGGGTGGGAGCGCAGCGACCGTTTGGCGCAGCCAAACACAGCGAGAGGAGGTGCAGCGAAGCAAACCGTAGGCGCTGCGCCCGGATCGATCCGCAGCGAAGGAACCCCGAGCCCCAGCGAGCGGGCCGCACGTAGGAGCAAGCGTTTTTTGCTTACTTTTTTTGGCGTTTGAAAAAAAGTGAGTCGCCGTAAGGGCGAACCCCTAAGCCGCCGTTACCGCAGCAACGGATATACACCCAAAACCCCAAGAGCATGGTCGGCCCAAAGGCCGCCAAGACACCCCAAAACAAAAATGTTAGCGTGCTTGGTATCAAGCCCGAACAAGAGCCAAAAACGATGAAAAAGACTGTCCTGGCCTTCAGCCGCATCACCCCGCCCATGATCGAACGCCTGCAACAAGAATTCGACGTCATCGTCCCCAACCCAAAAGCCGGCGACATCAACGCCCAATTCAATGAAGCCCTGCCCCACGCCCACGGCCTCATCGGCGTCGGCCGCAAACTCGGCCAGGCCCAACTCGAAACCGCAACAAAACTCGAAGTGGTCTCAAGCGTCTCCGTCGGCTACGACAACTACGACCTCGACTACTTCAACGAACGCGGGATCATGCTCACCAACACCCCGGATGTGCTCACCGAAAGCACCGCCGACCTCGCCTTCGCCCTGATCATGAGCAGCGCCCGCCGCGTCGCCGAACTCGACGCCTGGACCAAGGCCGGGCAATGGCAAGCCAGCGTAGGCGCCCCGCTGTTCGGTTGTGACGTCCACGGCAAAACCCTCGGCATTGTCGGCATGGGCAACATCGGCGCCGCCGTCGCCCGCCGTGGCCGCTTCGGTTTCAACATGCCGATCATCTACAGCGGCAACAGCCGCAAGACCGACCTTGAACAAGAACTCGGCGCACAATTTCGCAGCCTCGATCAACTGCTCGCCGAAGCCGATTTCGTCTGCCTGGTGGTGCCGCTCAGCGACAAGACCCACCACCTCATCAGCCACCGCGAACTGGCCCTGATGAAACCAGGCGCCATCCTGGTCAACATCTCCCGTGGCCCGGTCGTCGATGAACCGGCCCTGATCGAAGCCCTGCAAAACAAGCGGATTCGCGGCGCCGGTCTGGACGTTTATGAAAAGGAACCGCTGGCCGAATCACCGCTGTTCCAGTTGAGTAACGCCGTGACCCTGCCGCACATTGGCTCGGCGACGAATGAAACCCGTGAAGCCATGGCCAATCGTGCACTGACCAACCTGCGCAGCGCCCTGCTCGGCGAGCGCCCGCAGGACTTGGTCAACCCGCAAGTCTGGCGCGGATAAAAAGCCACGGGCAAGTGCGCTATCGCACTTGCCCGCTAGTTACGCCTTACACAACTTGAAATCGAACAACAAAGCCAATTAAACAACAGCATTATAAGCTCTGCCTGCCTGTCGAATAATCGACAAACGCTATGGAGAGCCAATACCTTGAACACCCTGACAACCGACAAACTCATTCGTTACAGCAAAGTCATATTGATGGCTTACATCAGCTTCTTTGGCGTGCTGGTGATGATCCACAACTTCACCGACTATGATTCAAACTACACTTATGTGGCGCACATCCTGAGCATGGACACCACCACCGCCAGTGAAACCATCAAGTACCGAGCCATTGAATCACCGATGATTCATCACCGGATCTACTGGTTCATCATCACACTGGAAGTCACGTATACCGTGTTGTGCCTGATCGGCACCTATCAGCTGTATCGCAACATCAACGCCTGCGCAGAAGTATTCCACGAGGCAAAAAAGTTCTCGATCATGGGCATACTGGCGGCCATCTTCATTTATTACGTGTGCCTGCAAACTGTGGGAGTGGAATGGTTTGATATGGACACTTCGCAATCATGGAACGCCAAGGACTGGGCGCGACATATCGTTGATTTCATCTTCCCGGTGATGATTTACATCACCTTGAAAGTCGAGCGCTGACGTTCAGCGCTCGTTTATTTCAAGCCAACTTTTCCTGCACTGGCGTTACCACCACTTTCGGTTTACGAAACACCAGCACATTACCCAGCATCACCAATACCAGACCGACCAGCGCTGGCGCTGTCCACTGATAACCTTCGGCAAACGCCGAGACGTTCAGCGCCACCACTGGAAACAACACCGTGCAGTAAGCCGCCCGCTCCGGCCCCATGCGCCCGACCAGTGTCAGATACGCGGTGAAACCGATCACCGAACCAGGGATCACCAAATACAGCAACGCACCGACATAACGCGGGCTCCAATCCATGTCGAACGCAATACCTTTGACCAGACACCACACCGACAGCATCGCCGCACCGTAGGCCATGCCCCAGGCGTTGGTGGTCAGCGGCTTCAGGCCGGCCTTCTGCTGCAGACTCGAGAGCATGTTGCCCGCCGAGAAACACAACGTGCCGCACAACGCCAGGCCGAGGCCGAGCAAGGTCTGCGGGCTGGCCTGATGCCCGGCCAATTCCGGCCAGAACAACATGCCCAGGCCGAACAACCCAAGTGCACCGCCCATCAGCACATTGCGCGCAATGCGCTGACCGAAAAACACCCGCGCATTCAGCGCATTCCAAAGGGTGGCGGTAGAGAACACCACCGCGACCAGGCCGCTGGGGATCCACTGACTGGCGGTCAGGAAGCACATGAAATTGACGCAGAACAAACACAACCCTTGAGCCACGCAGATCAAATGCCCACGGCGGTTCATCGGTTGCAGCCGGCGACTGAGCAGCAACCACGCAAACAGCACCAGCGCGGCGAGGCCGAAGCGATAGACGATCGACACCGCAATCGCCACCACGCCCAGTTGCCATTTCAGGGCAATCCACGTCGTGCCCCAGATCAGCACGGTCAGCAAATACAACGACAGGTTCATGGCACACACTCCTCGATAGGCCTTGAGTATCTGCCCACGGTCGCCCTGCGCACTTGCAGAATCTTGCGCTTTTGTCTGGCGGCAGGCTGGCAGCGCGGCGCCTACGGAGTAGGATGCAAGGCGTTGAAGAGAACCGACCATGGCCGCCATCGATACCCTGCAAGTCTTTCAAGCGTTGAACAGCTCGCCGAACGCACGTCTTCTGCACAGCGCCGAGCTCGGTGACGGCTTGTCTGCCGCTTTGTGGACCAACCACCACGATGCGCAGGATTATGAAGCGCCGAGCCACCACACCCTGTCCTGCTACATCGCTGGTGGTACCGGCACATTCCGTCGCGATCAACCCGGTCAAAAAGGCGGGCCGGACAAGCTGTGCATCCTGCCGGCCGATCACGAGTCAGGCTGGGTGATCAACGGTGATATCCGCTTGGCGCACCTGTATTTCAGCGCCGAACAATTTGCCCTTGGTTGCGTCACGCTGCTTGATCGCGAACCGCGCGAGATGCAATTGCGCGAGCAGACCTTCCTCGAAGACCCACAGCAGGCGCAGCGCTTTCGGCAGTTGCTGAGCCTGAACTGGGACGAACCCGCCGAACGCTTGCTGACCAGCAGCCTCGCCCATGAATTGATCAGCCACACCTTGCTCAGCCAGGTGGGCGCGCGTCAGGGTTTGCGTTTTAAGGGCGGACTGGCGCCGCACCAGCGGCGGCAATTGGTGGAGTTTATCGACACTCAACTGGCCGAGCCGATCAGCCTCGGACAATTGGCCGGGTTGTGCGCGCTGTCGGAATACCACTTTGCGCGAATGTTTCGCACGAGTTTCGGCCTGCCGCCGCACCAGTACGTGTTGGCGCGGCGCTTGAGCCGGGCGCGGGAGTTGTTGCGCGGGACGGCGTTGCCGCTGGGCGAGATTGCGCTGGCGTGCGGGTTTGCCAGCGCGAGTCATTTCACTAATCGGTTCAAGCAGGTGTTGGGCGGGACGCCGGGGGAATATCGGCAGGCGTTTTTGCGTTGAGCCCTTTTCCCCTCACCCCAGCCCTCTCCCAAAGGGAGAGGGGGCCGACCGAGGTGTCTGGCGTTGTACATCGACCTGAATAACCGGGTCGATTATGGATTCGGTAAAGATCGATCACGTCGGCGGAGCTTTCCAATATCCCCCAATCAGTCCCCTCTCCCTCGGGGAGAGGGTTAGGGTGAGGGGCTTTTGATCTTGCGTTAAAACTCCAAAGTACTGGACAACGAAACCTGCCGCGAATCCCCCATCGACACAAAAAACCGGCTCGCCGCCGAGGTGTAGTACGTGCGATCAAACAGGTTCTTCAAATTGAGCTGAAACTTGACCCTCTGCCCCTCGACTTTGGTGTCATAAGTAGCAAACGCATCAGCCACGGTATAACTCGGCAAATCGAAATCGTTGACCGCGTTACCGGCACGCTCACCGACATAACGCGCTCCAGCCCCTACGCGCAATTGATCGCCGCCGATCACGCTGCCGAAGTCATACACAGCTGACAACGAACCGGAATTCTTCGCCACGTTCTGCAGACGCTTGCCTTTGTAGTCAGGGTCTTCGGTCACTTCGGCATCGGTGTAGGCGTAGCTGCCGATCATGCTCCAGCGGTCGCTCAACTGACCGGTCAGGTCCATTTCCAGGCCTCGCGAACGCACCTCACCGGCCGCACTGTAAATCGTCGTCGGACCTTCGGAATTGGCAACCAGCACATTACGCTTCTTGATGTCGAACAACGCGATGTTGCCGGTGACGCGGCCCGGCATGTCCAGGCGCGCGCCCAGTTCCCACGACTTGGCCTCTTCCGGCGCGATGCTGCCGTCGAGCACGGTGCTGCTACCGCTCAGCGGGGCGATGGTCGAGTTGGGTTTGAACGATTCGGTGTAGCTGCCATAGAACGACAAGGCGTCGGTGTAGCGATACACCAGACCGGCGCGCGGCACCCATTTCTGGCCGTTGCTGTCGGTGTTGGCCTTGAACGGCACGCCTTTGCCGGCGTACTGGTCGTACGCCTGGAAGCGTCCGCCGGCGACCAGAATCCACTGCTCGTTAAGGTGAATCGAGTCCTGCATGAACACCGAATCGCTGCGCAGTTCATCGGTCTGCGCGCTGTCGGGGGCGCTGACGGTCGTGCCGGCGATTTCGCGACCGTACACCGGATTGAGGTAGCTGAACGTGGTCAGGCTTTTCTGCCGGATCAAGTCCTCGCGATAGATCTTGCGGTACTCGTCATCGACGCCGAACACCAGATCATGCTGCATACCCAGCATGTTGACCTTGCCTTCGAGGCTGGCGGTGGTGAACCGGTCGGTGCTGATCGCATTCTGGGTGCCGTCCATGCTGCGGGTCAGCGTGCCTTTTTTGGTGTCGATGGCGGTCACGCGAACCTGGCTGGCGTCGTAGGTTTCGCGGTTCCAGCTGTAACCGAAGTGCGCCTTCCAGTCGTCGTTGAGGTCATGATCGGCTTCAAAGCGATACAGATCCGAACGGCCTTCCATGTTGTTGAACGGCTCGTCGAGGCGTTCTTTACGCGAGATGTCCAACGGGTGATTGGTCCGAGGATCGATCAGCGTGCCACGGTCGAACGGCGTAAGAAATTCGCGGTGCTCGTAGGCGAACAACAGCTGGGTGCTTTCGCCGAACCAGGCCAGCGACGGTGCGATCAGGGTTTCACGGTGGGTACCGAAGTTGCGCCAGTAATCTTCGTCTTCGTGGTCGAGCACCATGCGATAGGCCAGCCCGGAATCGCCCAGCGGGCCGGTGCTGTCGAAGGTGCCGCCGCTGCCATACTTGCCGTCGCCGTAGGTCGAGCCGCGCAGGGTCAACGCATTGTATTGCGTCAGCTCAGGCTTCTTGCTGACCAGGTTGACCACGCCACCCGGGTCTTGAATGCCGTACAGCAACGAGGCCGGGCCTTTGAGCACTTCAACACGATCGACGGTGGCGTTCATACCGCGCCCCTGCACGATCGGCATGCCGTCGCGCATGATCGAGCCGTTGCGGTTGTCACCGAAACCGCGGGTCATCACCGAATCCTGAGTGCTGCCCAAGGTGTTGCCTTGGGTGATGCCGCTGACATTGGCCAGTGCATCATCGAGATTGCGGGGCGCCTGATCGCGGATGACCTGCGCCGGGATGACATTGACGGTCTGCGGGATTTCCTGAAGCGAAGCTGAGGAACGCATCACCGAACTGGTTTCCGGTGGTTGATAGCTCATCGACTCGTCGCGCGTCGAGGTGATGGTGGTGGCGCCGAGGTTCAACGCGCCTTCGGTGGGTTTGGGTTCCAGTGCCAGCGTGTGGCTATCGGTGCGGCGGAAGTTGAGGCCAGAGCCACTGAGCAAGCGTTGCAGTGCCTGTTCGGCACTCATCTGGCCATTGACTGCCGGCGCGGTGAGGCCGTAAGGCGCTTCGTCGGTGTAGACCACGCTTTGCCCGGTGACGCGGCTGAAGTCGCTCAAGGCCTGCGGCAGCGGTTTGGCGGCCAGGGAAAAATTGAACTGTTTTTGCGCCTGGCTGCTGCCGGTATCGGCGCCGAGCGCCACGCTCATTGGCAACAAAGCCAATGCCGAAAAGCTCAATGCCGACACGCTTAACCACTGTTTGACCGAACCCGATTTTGCCCTGGACTTCATGACTCAATGACCTGTGTAGAACCGCAACGGATGCGAATGACTCGCAGTTTCAGTCACTACACGGATGGGGCTCGGGTTTACCTCACCACAAATCTGAAAATATTTTTGCAGATGTGTTGTCGGGTCTGACGCCTTCGCGAGCAAGCTCGCTCCCACATTTTGGAATGCGTTCCTCTGTGGGAGCGAGCTTGCTCGCGAAGAGGCCATCAGCCCTAACGCAAAATAATCAGATGCCCCAACACCTGGTGCTGCTCAAACCCCATCACCCCTTGCAGGGAGCTGAGCACTGCCCGCGGATCCTTGCTCGGAAAACTGCCACTGACCTTGCGCGCCGCCAGCTCATCGTTGAGCAACACGATCCGCCCCGGGTAATAACGGCGCAGATCCTCGACCACATCGGCCAGCGTCGACTTGTAATACGTCAGCCAGCCCTGACGCCAGGCCAGTTGCGCTTCGCTGTCCACCGCGTGAAGCTTTTGCGCTGTGCCTTCGCCGTAAGCAACCTGCTGGCCAGCGGTGAGAATCTGCTGTTCGCCGTCGCGATCCGCCGTCACGCCAACGCGTCCGGACAACACCGTGACCTGCGCGCCATGCGGTTGCAGTCGCACTTCGAACTGCGTCCCGAGCACGCGCGCCTCGCCCTTTTCGGCCTCGACCACAAACGGCTCGCCGGTGTGCGTAACCGTGAAAAACCCGGCACCACGACGCAACTGAACATGCCGCTCGCCGCGGCTGAAATCCACGGCAATCGCACTGTCGGCATCCAGCGTTACTTGCGATTGATCAGCCAGGGTCACGGTGCGAATTTCTCCCGGCGCTGAAACGTAATCCGCGCCCAGATCATCGATCCAGCGCTGCGGCTGCCAGCCGGTGCCGAGGCTGACCATCAGCAACAGACACGCGGCCATTGCCAGCGCCCCCGACCAACGTAAAACCTGCGGACGGCGCGGGCGATCCATCGCATCGAGATAGCCCTGCAACGCCAAAGCTTCTTCATCAGCCAGCATTCGCGCCGGGCTTTCGCTCAATTCCCAGACCACCTGCGCCTGCGCGTAAGCTTCGGCATGCGCCGGATCAGCCCGTAGCCATTGGCTGAAGGTCAATTGATCGCCGGCGCTCGGCCGATCATGCAACAGGCTCAGCCAGGCAAAGGCGGCCTGCTCTTGAGCGGGCGTCGGGGTGACGGAATCGGATGGCTTCACGGTGCTTTCCCTGGCAGGCGTGGCGCGGGGTCGCGCAGGCTGGCCTTGCAGGCCTCGAGGGCGCGCATCATATGTTTTTCCACGGCACTTTGGGACAGGCCCATGGCTTTGGCGATGTCCGCGTACTTGCGGCCGTGGATACGATTGAGCAAAAAGATCTGCCGGGTGCGCTCAGGCAAGGCGCGCAACGCCGCTTCGACATGGCGCAGATCATTGCCCGCTTCAAGCGCCGCTTGCGGCTCGCTGCCGTGGCTGTCCGGCGCCTCCGGTTGCCAGCCTTCGTTGACGCGCGTGCGTGTGCCTTCGCTGCGAAGATGGTCGATGGCGATGTTGCCGGCGCAACGCAACAGATAAGTACTGAGCTCTTCGACCTGCACCAGCGGCCGCCGCCAGAACCGCAAAAACAGATCCTGCACCAGGTCCGCCGCCGTCGCCCGACAACCGACGCGACGGTTCACCAGCGCCTCCATTTGCGAACGCTGAGACAGGAACACTTGGAGAAAATGCGCACGCGCCCCGCTCGGCTCATCGTCGCGGGATTCCGGTGGCAGACCGATCAGCACTTCAGCACTGCGCCCATGCGGCGACCGGACTGGCGAGCAGACTTGCCCCGGCCAGCGCCAAGGCCAGACGTGGGCGATACGGCAGCAGCAATACCAACGCCAGGGCGCTGAGCATCAGTACGGCGAACCAATCGACCAGACCGAAACTCCAGCCGTTGGCAGAAACGGCAGCCCACAGCGACAAGCCCAACAAAAACCACCCGGCCAGTTTCAGGCCCTGACGGCGACGCGTGGAAGGTTTGCGGCCGAGCAGTTCCTCGTGGTGTCGAGGCATCGACAGGCACAACGCGGTGAATCCGGCGTAGGTGAGCAACAGGGCCAGCAGCATCAGTTAACCCCTTGCTCAAGAGTGATCGACCGTGGCGTTTCGCGACGTGGCTTTTTTACGCTAACCGTGTTGCCGGCGCGCTGCATTTTCCATGCAGCCCAGGCGAGGAAAAAACCTGTTGCGAGGCACGTCAGATCAAAACCGGCCAACGCCCAATCGCGTTGCAGCAAAGCGATGCCGATATTCCAAGGCGTGGTCAGGGCATTGATCAGCGGCACCGCAACAAACAGTGCAGCGCCCAAAACAAGCTGTTCAACCCAGGCTTTGCGCCCTGGTCGTAACACCGCGTGCAGCACGCTCAAGCCCCAAGCGATGAAGAACGCGTTCACTTCCCAATCTGCGCGTCCGGCGAGATTCACCGGCAATAGACGATTGGCCAGGAAGAACACCGCGACCGCCAACACCAGCCCGGCCATGCTGGCGATGTTCAGTACTTCCACCAGCCGCAGTTCGAACGGCATCACGCCGCTCTTGGCGTGTTTAAGTTGACGCTTGCCTAGCCAGATCACCAGCCCGGTGCCGATCATCGCGGTGCCGGCCAATCCGCAAATGAAATACAGCCAACGCAAGAGCGGCCCGGCAAAGTGGCCCATGTGCAAACCATAGAACGCGCCACCCACCGCCATCGCCACCGGCTGCTCCGGTGTGCTGCCGAGCATCTGCCCGGTCGCACCGTTGAAGGTCACGGCGCGGCCGAAATCATGCACCACGCGATCACCCGCGCGCGACAGCACCACGGTGGCATTGGCATCTCCGGGATTATTCACGGACAGACGCGCCGTATGGCCGCCAGACCATTGCTCGCTGGCCTTGCTCAACAGCGGCGCCATGGCCGCCAACGGTGCCTCGATGTTGGCGCGTTCCAGGGTCTTCGACGCCGGGAAAACTTCGTCATAAAACGTGCGCACGTCACTGCCATACGACGCGACGATGCTCGCCGGCATGACCATCGACATGAAAATCACCAGACTGCTGTAGGTGATCATCAAGTGAAACGGCAGCACCAGCACACCCACCGCGTTATGCCCGTCGAGCCAGGAACGCTGGCCCTTGCGCGGGCGGAAGGTGAAGAAGTCCTTGAAGATTTTCTTGTGGGTGATGATCCCGCTGATCAGGGCGACAAACATCACCATCGCGGCAATGGTCGCCAGCCAACGGCCCCACGGATAAGGCATTTGCAACTGGAAGTGAAACCGGTAGAAGAACTCGCCGCCCATGCTTGCGCGACCCTGTACTTCGGCGCCGGTTTGCGCGTCGAGGGTTTTCGATTCAAAGCGCCCGCGCTCGTCGGGATTGGCCGGCGCTTGTTGCCAACGCACGGTCAGGCCGGGATCTCGGGCATCAGGTAAATCGATCAGCCAGCGTGACGCGCCGCCCGCGTGTTGCTGCAGATAATCCTGGGCCAGCGTCAGGCTAGTCTCGGCGCTCACCGGTCGTGCGGGGATTTCCGGCTGCATCCAGTGGCTGATTTCATCTTTGAAATACGCCAGCGTCCCGGTCAGGAAAATCGCGAACAGCAACCAGCCGAACAGCAGTCCGGTCCAGGTGTGCAGCCAGGCCATCGCCTGACGGAAGCCCTCTTTCATGCCAGTCCCAATCCACGCGCCGCGCCGGAGATGGTCGCCAGAATCACGCTCGGCACCAGCAATCCGACCCACGCCGACCAAGCCGTGCGACAGGCGAAGCACCAAAGCACCGCCACCAGATAGACCAGAAAGGAAACGGTCATGCCGGTCACCACCGCTTCGGCACGGCTCAACGGCAGCCACAGCGTCAGGGTGACACTGGCCAGCGCCGCAACCAGATAGCCACCGAAAATCGCCGCCAGCACCCGCGAGGTGACTGCCAGACGATAGGACATGGGAAGTGTGGCGAGTTTGTCTTTCATGTTTCTACCCTGAAACGAAAAACGTCCGGCCGATAAGCCGAACCAGAGGCGGCCAATATTAATGATAAATATTCTCATATGCAAAAGCATCTGATTGCCGGCAACAACCTTCAGCCCCTACAATGCGAACAGTTCTTGTTCTCTAACGCATGCTCTCTACCGCGTCCCGTAGCGCCCGGAGTAATCCCGTTGTCCTCCGCCCATCCCGTCGAATCGCTCTATCAGGCCCATCACAGCTGGCTGACTGGCTGGCTGCGGCGCAAACTCGGCTGCCCGGACAGCGCGGCGGATCTGGCGCAGGACACGTTCATCAAAGTGCTCACCGCCCACGAACCGCCGGTGATCATCGAGCCGCGCGCCTTTCTGACGACGTTGGCCAAGCGCGTCCTGTTCAATCATTACCGCCGTCAGGATCTGGAGCGCGCCTACCTCGACACCTTGGCGCAGATGCCAGACATGGTCGCGCCGTCGGAAGAACACAAAGCGATCATCCTGCAAACCCTGATGGAACTGGATGAGTTGTTGGACGGTTTGCCGCGTCAGGTCAAACGCGCTTTTTTGCTGGCGCAGGTCGATGGCCTGACGTATCCACAGATCGCCGCCGAACTCGGCATCTCAGTGGCCACGGTCAAGCGTCATCTGAACAAAGCGGCGATGCGCTGCTACTTCGCCCTATGAACCGCACACCGGATTTCTCCTCACAGGTGGCGGAACAGGCCGTGCACTGGTTGATGGAAATGCAGCAAGGCACGCTCTCGCCGCGCCAGCAAAACGCCTGGCAACAATGGCTGGACGCGCACAGCGAGCACCGGCGGGCGTGGGAGCATATTCAGCGGGTTAATCAGCGCTTGCGCGGTGTGTCTTCGCCACTGGCGCACGCGGCGTTGAACGGGCCGAAGTCCGGCAGTCGTCGTCAGGCACTGAAACTGCTGCTGATTCTCGGCGCCGGCTCGGCGGTCACTTGGGGCATGCGCGAACACAATCCATTGCCATCGCTGCTCGCTGATTACCGCAGTCCGATCGGGCAACGACGCAAGGTGGCGCTCGGTGCCGGCGATCAGTTGCAACTCAATACCGCCAGCGCTGCGGATGTCGACACTTCGGTGCGACTGATCCGCTTGCTCGAAGGTGAAATCCTCCTGACTGCCGCGCAATCGTTCGAAGTGCGCACGGCCCAAGGCACTCTGAGAAGTCACGGCGCACGCCTCAATGTGCGTCAATTTGCCGATCGCACCCAGGTTGCGCTGTTTGAAGGCCGGGTCGAGCTGAGCAGCAACGGACGCGCGCCGATGTTGCTGCCGCTCGCGCGTCAGTTGAGCTTTACCTCGACATCTGTCAGCGAAGCCAAACCGCTGGATGCCAACAGCGGCGCCTGGGCCGACGGCATGCTGGTGGCGGCGCACATGCGTCTGGGCGACTTCCTCGATGAGCTAGGCCGTTATCGTCGCGGCCAGCTTAATTGCGCCAATAACGTCGCCGACCTGCTGATCTCCGGGACTTACCCGCTGGATGACAGCGAGCGGATTCTCGACCTGCTGGAAATCAGTTTGCCGGTGAAGGTGAAGCGCTTTACCCGCTACTGGGTGAGTGTCGAAGCGCGGGTTTAAGAGCGAGATCAGAAGATCGTCCGAAGGCTCGGGCTGCGATCTTTTGATTTAAAAATAAATGAGCCGTTTTTCGGATCTGGCGTGACAGAGAAGGAAAGCCCCCCTTGATTCAACCTTCTCAGGATCATCCACCATGCACCCCACCCGCCTCACGCCACTGGCCCGCAGCCTGCGCAACCTCGTCCTCGGCGCCAGCCTGAGCCTTAGCGCCGTGCCCGCCGCGATGGCCGCTGATGCCAAGGCCTATCACATCGCGCCGTCATCGCTGGAGAACGCCCTCAACCAGTTTGGCCGGGAAGCGGGCGTGCTGATTTCGTTTGGTTCGCAAGTCACCAGCGGCGTGCAAAGCAGTGGCCTGGAAGGCAGCTACACGCCCGAGCACGGTTTGAATGCATTGCTTGCAGGCACCGGTCTGCAAGCGCGCGCCGAGGGCAACAATGCGTTCAGCCTGCAACCGGTGGCGGATACCGCGCTGGAACTGGACACGTCGAAAGTCGTCGGCGACTGGCTCGGCGATGCTGCGCAAATCAACGTCTTCGAACATCCCGGTGCCCGTGATGTGATCCGTCGCGAAGAGTTCGAACGTCAGGGCGCAACGCAGGCCCGTGATGTGCTCAACCGTATCCCCGGCGTCAACGCCCCGGAAAACAACGGCACCGGCAGTCATGACATGGCGCTGAACTTCGGCATTCGTGGGTTGAATCCGCGCCTGGCCGCGCGCTCGACGGTGTTGATGGACGGCATTCCGGTGCCGTTCGCGCCTTACGGTCAGCCACAACTGTCGTTCGCGCCGATCAGCATGGGCAACATGGATGCCGTGGACGTGGTGCGCGGCGGCGGCGCCGTGCGTTACGGCCCGCAGAACGTCGGCGGCGTGGTCAACTTCGTGACCCGGGCGATTCCCGACCAGCCAACGGTCAAGGGCGGCTTCCAGACGGAAACCAGCCCATCGTCGAGCCATGACGGCTTCAAGACCAGTGCCAACCTGCTGGCCGGTGGCACCAATGCCAATGGCCTCGGCGGCGCGCTGCTGTACTCCGGCACCCGCGGCGGCGACTGGCGTGAGCACAGCGACACTGAAATCGACGACCTGATCCTCAAGGGCAAATACCAGCTCGACGAAGCCAACAGCTTCAACGCCATGGCCCAGTATTACGAAGGTAAGGCTGACATGCCGGGCGGTTTGAACGTTGCCGATTACGACGCCGATCCGTACCAGTCGACACGGCCGAAAGACCAGTTCTGGGGCCGCCGTACGATGTTCAACTTCGGCTATCGCTATCAGGAAGATCGCCGCGAATTCACCGCCAACACCTTCTTCACCAAGACCCTGCGCAGCGGTTATCTCGATCAGGGCACGTTCCTTTCGCTGTCGCCGCGCGAGTATTGGGTGCGCGGTCTGGAAACCCGTTTCGCCCAAGGCTTCGACCTCGGCCCGACCAGCCATGAAGTCGGCGTCGGCTACCGCTACATCAACGAGGCTGGCCACGAGCTGCGCTATCGCACGCCGATCAGCAGCAACGAATACCCGACCACCAGCAGCCGCAATGACCGCGACACCCGTGGCGGCACCGAGGCCAATGCGTTCTTCGTCGACGATCGCATCGACATCGGTAAATGGACGATCACCCCGGGCGTGCGCTACGAGATGATCGAGTCGCAACAGACCAACAACCTGACCAACGTCAAATACAAGGGCGACTACAACACCGCACTGCCAGCATTGAACGTGCTCTATCACCTGACTGATAGCTGGAACCTCTACGCCAACACCGAAGGCTCGTTCGGCAGCGTGCAATACAGCCAGATGCCCAACCGCGTAACCAGCGGCGAAGTGAAACCGGAAAAGGCGCGCACCTGGGAACTCGGCACGCGCTATGACAACGGTGCGTTACGAGCGGAGATTGGCGCATTCCTGATCAACTTCGATAACCAGTACGAAAGTAATCAGACCAACGATTCGGTGATTGCCCGAGGCGAAACTCGCCATCAAGGTATCGAGACCAGCGTCAATTACGCGCTGGATGACTTGAGCCCGGCGCTCGCCGGTTTCGATATCTACGCCACTTACGCTTATGTTGACGCGACCATCCGCGAAGACGGACCGAACAAGGGCAATCGCGTACCGTTCTCGTCGAAACACAAAGGCACGATCGGCGTCGGTTACACCGAAGGCCCGTGGAAGTTGAATCTGGACAGCAGCTTCCAGAGCGACCAGTTCGCCGATAACGCCAACACCTCGAAGGAAAGTGCCGATGGCAGCACCGGCAAGATCCCGGGCTACATGCTGTTCAGCAGCCGCGCCGGGTATGACTTCGGGCCGCAGTTGTCGGATCTGAACGTGGCGGTGGGGGTGAAGAACATCTTCAACACCCAGTACTTCACGCGCTCGTTTGATGACAACAACAAAGGCAAATATGTGGGGGAACCGCGGACGGTCTATGTGCAGACTTCGGTAGCGTTCTGAGGATTGAAGAGCCCCTCACCCTAACCCTCTCCCGGAGGGAGAGGGGACTGATTGGAGGATGCTTGCGAGCTACGCCGACCTGATTCTGCTTTGCCGAATCCATAATCGACTTGACCTGAAACCGCTTTGCCGAATCCATAATCGACTCGGTCTTTCAGGTCGATGTACAACGCCAGACACCTCGGTCGGCCCCCTCTCCCTACGGGCGGTCCGACGTTTCGGGAGGGCTGGGGTGAGGGTTCTCAGCTACAGTAAAATCTCAAACCCACTTCACAAGGATCGTGAAGCATGCAAAATCGCCCCACCCTCGCCCAATTCGCCCGCCAGTTACGCGTTCAGCAAACCGACTGTGAATACCTGCTCTGGCAAAAGCTTCGCTCCCGCCAAATTGCCAATCTGAAATTTCGTCGGCAGTTTCCGTGTCCGCCTTACGTGCTGGATTTTTACTGTGCCGAGCTGAAATTGGCGATTGAACTGGACGGGGGCCAGCACTTTGAAACGTCGGGATTGATTCATGACCAACGCCGGACACGCTACCTGAATCAAAAGGGTATTGAAGCCGTGCGTTTCAGTAATTTGGAGGTACTTCAGCAGATGGATGAAGTACTGGAGCAGATCATACGAATTGCGGCAGTTCGAAGATTGCCCTCACCCTAACCCTCTCCCAGAGGGAGAGGGAACTGATTGCGGGATGCTTCAGAAACTCATCGACCTGAAAGAACTGTGCCGAATCCATAATCAACGCAGTCTTTCAGGTCGACGTACCTCTTCAGACACCTCGGTCGGCTCCCTCTCCCTCCGGGAGAGGGCTGGGGTGAGGGGCTTTTCTGCTTACAAACAAAAAACGGGCCTGCTTCCGCAGGCCCGTTCTCATTGGGTGGCTTATGAAATCAGCGCATCAACTGTTGATCGCTGCCTGTTCATTCTCAAGGAATTCTTCCTCCAGCAAAGCATCATTCGCCTTGCTAAATGGCACCACAGCGGCCCGTGGTTTACCTCGCAGTTTGCCGAAAAGGTGCTCCAGGGCGTGCTCGAGTTTTTCGGCTGCGCCATCGATCGCCTGTTCCAGCGAATCGGCCTTGTGGGTCACGGAAATCGGTTGATGGCCTTTTGGCCGCGCTTCCAGTTGGCAGCGCAAGTCATGGGGACCTGGTTTGTCACCGTTCTCGTCGCTCAGGTGGACTTCGACACGGGTCAGGTCTTCTTCATAACGGTCGAGCGTGCTCTCAATGGTTGTACGTACCCACTCCTCCAGTCGTTTACTGCTTTGAATATGGTTATCACTGTTGACTTGGATTTGCATAGTTCATCCCTTATTTCAGCTAGCTCGCGAGGGGCCTTGAATTGAATTTCCTGACCCCTTGGTTACAACAATCGGCCCGACCGTCGAACATTTCAACCCCTGAAAAAAGATAAATATTCATTCGCAAAAAAAGCCGGACAACCGGGCAAAGCACTGGTAAGGTCGGGAGTTGGGTCGCCTCGCAACCCTGCAAAATTTGCTCACAATTGCCCGTCGTTCAACGGGTGCAAACCACGAAAAATCCCCGCCTCCTCCACCAGCCAATCATGCACCGCACGCACGCCCGGATGGCTCAACGCCCCCGGCGCATAGAGCAACACGTAGCGTTTGTGATTGGGCACCGACAGGCCGAATGGCACAATCAACGTCCCTCGCTCCAGCTCATCGTTGAGCAATGTGCGTCGTGCGATTGCCACGCCCATGCCAGCAATCGCCGCTTCGATGGTCAGGTGATTGCGATTGAAGGTGTGCCCACGCCGTACATCGGCCCCCTCAAAGCCGATCGCGTTCAAATAGAATTCCCACTCTGCGTATTCATAGCTGCCACGCCAGGCGGTGATGTCATGCAGCAACGGGAAATGCACCAGATCCGCTGGCCCATGAAGCGGTGGGCGCCCGCGCAACAAACCCGGCGCACACACCGGGAAGATCTGCTCGTCGAGCAAGGCTGTGGATAACAATCCCGGGTAACTGCCATCGTTCAGATCGATCGCCAGATCAAAGTCCCCCTCGTGCAACGGCACGCTGCTGTCCTCGGCGACGAGCCGCAGTTGAATGTCCGGATAGCGCTGTTGCAGGCGTGGCAGACGCGGCGTCAGCCACTTGCTGAGGAACGACGGAATCGAGCGCACACGCAAAATCCCGCTGATCATCCCGGCGTCCAGTCGCCGCAATTCTGCATCAATGCTGCCATACGCCTCATTGACGGTAATCGCCAACCGCTGCCCTTCTGCACTCAATTCCACACCGCGCGCGCGCCGATGAAACAGACGAAAACCGAGGCGCTCTTCCAGTTGCCGAATCTGCTGACTGACCGCCCCCGGGGTGATGTGCAGTTCTTCGGCACACCGGGTGAACGACAAATGCCGTGCGGCACAGGAAAACACCTGTAGCCAGACATAGGTCTGGGCATGCAATTGACGACTCATCGTTTAGTCCTGCTAAAGGCTTACTTAGGAAGTTTCGTTAGTCACGTAGGACCGAGGTAGGCAGTATCGCCGACATTGCGCTTGTCCTACAAAAAATGGCAGCGATTCCTACTCCATTGCTTGTAAGGGTTTAGCATGGCTATCAGTGTTTTCGATCTTTTCAAAGTCGGCATAGGCCCGTCCAGTTCCCACACCGTCGGCCCGATGCGGGCGGCAGCGACCTTCGCTCAAGCGCTGATTGATCAGCATTTGTTGAATGATGTGCGTCGTGTGGAAATCCGTTTGTACGGTTCGCTGTCGGCCACTGGTGTCGGTCACGCCACTGACCGCGCAACGGTGATGGGCCTGATGGGCGAATGGCCGGACAGCATCGATCCGGCGACCATCGATCCCCGCATTCAGCAACTGCGCGAGACAGGCCAACTGTCCCTCGCCGGGCAACGCTCGATTGCCTTCAACTGGCAGGGCGATCTCCTGCTCCTGGATGAGAGCCTGCCCTACCACCCCAACGCCATGTCGCTGACAGCCTTTGGCGAAACCGCCGAGTTGTTCGAGCAGACGTACTACTCGGTTGGCGGCGGCTTCATCATCGAAGCGGCGGAAGCCGAGTCCGGTGTCGCTCCGGCCGGCGACGTGGTGTTGCCGTACGATTTCTCCAGCGCCGCCGAACTGTTGTCACTGTGCAAACAGCACAACCTGCGCGTGTCCGAACTGATGATGGCCAACGAACGCGCCTGGCGTAGCGACGCGCAAATCCGCCAAGGCCTGCTGCATATCTGGTCGGTGATGCGTGAATGTGTGGAGCAGGGCCTGCGCCACGAAGGCATCCTGCCCGGTGGTTTGCATGTGCCGCGTCGTGCAGCGAAACTGCATCGCAGCCTGCTGGAGATCGGCAAGCCGAACGTGATCAGTTCGACGCTGTCGGCGATGGAATGGGTCAACCTGTTCGCCCTCGCCGTCAACGAAGAGAACGCGGCCGGCGGGCGCATGGTCACCGCGCCGACCAACGGTGCAGCCGGGATCATTCCCGCCGTTCTGCACTACTACATGAAATTCAATCCGGACGCGTCTGACGATGATGTCGTCGCTTTCTTCCTCGGTGCGGCCGCCGTCGGCATTCTGTGCAAGAAAAATGCTTCGATCTCCGGCGCCGAAGTCGGCTGTCAGGGCGAAGTCGGTTCGGCCTGTGCGATGGCTGCCGCCGGCCTTGCCGATGTACTCGGCGCCACCCCGGAACAATTGGAAAACGCTGCCGAAATCGGTCTGGAACACAACCTCGGCCTGACCTGTGACCCGGTCGGCGGCCTGGTACAAGTGCCGTGCATCGAGCGCAACGCCATCGCTGCGGTGAAAGCGATCAATGCCACGCAAATGGCCTTGCGCGGTGACGGCAACCACTTCATTTCCCTCGACCGGGTCATCCGCACCATGCGCGATACCGGCGCCGACATGCACGACAAATACAAAGAGACTTCACGGGGCGGCCTGGCTGTGAACTGGGTGGAGTGCTGACGCGCACTCCCTGACCGCCCCGGCAGATCGCATTCGACGGTCTGCCAACCGTGAGCCCGAGCAAAAATAATAACGAGGCGATACCGATGACCGATGTACGTACACCTGCTGCCGAAAATCCCGCTGTAGACCGCACACGCTATACAGAAACAGCCCACACGGGCTGGAGCAAATTCGACACCACCTGGATGCTCGGCCTGTACGGCACGGCCATCGGTGCCGGGACGTTGTTCCTGCCGATCAACGCCGGTGTCGGCGGTTTCTGGCCGCTGCTGATTCTCGCGGTACTGGCCTTCCCCATGACGTTTTTCGCTCACCGTGGCCTGACTCGTTTCGTCTTGTCCGGACGTTCCGGGGACATCACCGAAGTGGTTGAAGAACACTTCGGCATCGGTGCCGGCAAGCTGATCACGCTGCTGTATTTCTTCGCGATCTTCCCGATCCTGCTGGTGTACAGCGTCGCGCTGACCAACACCCTGAGCAGTTTCCTCGAACACCAGTTGCACATCGCCCCGCCGCCAAGGGCAATCCTCTCGCTGGTGTTGATTCTCGGTCTGATGGCGATCGTGCGCTGCGGTCAAAGCGTCATCGTCAAAGCCATGAGCGTGCTGGTTTATCCCTTTGTTGCGGCATTGCTGCTGCTCGCGCTCAGCCTGATTCCGAACTGGAACGGCGCGTTTTTCGCCAGCGCTCAAGAGGCGATGCCGATGTCGGTGTTCTTCAAGACGATGTGGCTGGCGATCCCGGTGATGGTGTTCTCGTTCAACCATTCGCCGATCATCTCCGCGTTCGCGGTTGATCAGAAACAACGCTACGGCGAGCAGGCCGAACGCAAAAGCAGCGGCATTCTCGCGGTGGCCCACGGCATGATGGTCGTCACGGTGATGTTCTTCTGCTTCAGTTGTGTGCTGGCGCTTTCACCGGCGGATCTCGCGGCAGCCAAGGCACAGAACATTTCGATCCTGTCGTACCTGGCCAACCACTTCCAGACCCCGGTCATCGCTTACGCCGCGCCGTTGATTGCGCTGGTGGCGATCACCAAATCCTTCCTCGGCCACTACATCGGTGCCAGCGAAGGCTTCCAGGGCATGATCGTGAAAAGCCTGCGCAGCCGTGGCCGGGTGATGTCGGCAAGCTGGCTGAACCGCGCGACCGCCGTGTTCATGATCCTCAGCTGCTGGGCCGTGGCGACCTTCAACCCGAGCATCCTCGGCATGATCGAAACCCTCGGCGGGCCGGTGATTGCCTGCCTGTTGTTCCTGATGCCGATGTACGCCATCCGCCGCGTGCCAGCCTTGCGCCAGTATTCGGGCCAGGTGTCCAACGTGTTTGTGGTGTTGATCGGCCTGATTGCACTGTCAGCGATCATCTACTCGGTTCTGCCCTGAAAACGGGCCATTAAAAAAGGCGAGCCACGTGGATCGCCTTTTTTATGCCCGTGTTCATTGTTCGACAATTTTCCCGGCACAGCCCTTGCTACTCCCCTGTGAGAGCTGTCGCACGCTGCGATCTTTTGATCTTCATGATCGAAATCAAAACACCGAAGATCAAAAGATTGCAGCCTCGTTTCACTCGACAGTTCCTACATGAAGCAACAAATACAGGCCACGGAATGGCCGATGATCCGGTTTGGCGAACCAACCCGATCACGGCCGGTCAACAACTGCACGTTCAATCAGGCGGTGACGCATCATGGACAATCCTTTTCAGATCATTACCGATGCCTTCGCGCCGGACTATCAGATCAACCTGAGCATTCAGGGCCTGGACGGCAGCATCATGCTGACCCTGTCGAACAGCGGCCACATCGTGGCCAAACGCATGATCAGCGCCGAGCAGCGCAATGACCCTGCGCGCCTCAAGCGCCTGGTGCAAAGCATTCAATTCGGCATCGCCATCGAACAGGGCCACAGCGCCATGGCGATTCTCGAAGCGATGACCAGCGGCGACGGACTGACCCCGCCACCGCCACGCGTCATCGGCCAGCCCGGACAAGCGGCCGGGCTTTAAAGCTCGCCCTTCTCGACTTCCGGATGCTCGCTGGAACCGGCGCCAAGTTTGCGCTGCGGTTTCTCGATCTTCACCGACGGAAATTGCGACGAGGCGTAACGCACCACCAGAATCGAGAACGCCAGCAGCAGAATCCCGCCGCACAGGTAGATGATGCCCATGTCCGGCGGGTTGTGGTGCGAGACATTGGAGATCAGCAAACGGGTCAGCGCGGTGATCGCCACGTAGATCAGAAAGCGCACCGGCATGTGGTTGGTCTTGAAGTAGATCCCGACCATCGCACCCAGTTCGAGATAGATGAACAGCAGGAGAATGTCATCGATCTTGATGTGGCCTTCCTCGAGCATCCCGAGAAACTCCATCACCGCCGCCCACGCCGTCACCGCCCCGATGGCGAACAACGCCAGGTAGTGGAAGGTCTCGACGAACAGGTTGCCCAGGGACTCGGCCAGTTGATGCACGTTTTGCCGCAGTTTCTCGGCCCAGTTTATTTTCACGATGATGTTCCTTAGCTCGAATGCGAGCGGATGATGCGTGTTGGACGTGACGGTTTTCTGCACGTAACGGTTGTCATGCAGAAAAGAGGCCACGCCATCATGGCGAGCCGCCGCCAAACCCGCGCCGTGGCGTTTGGTCGCAGGTATAAGCTTTGCGCTGAACCTGTGGGAGCGAGCCTGCTCGCGAATGCAGACGATAAGGTCCATCTGACAAACCCGAAATCCGGTCTACATTGAAAAGCCACTACCCATGGCGCAGGGATTCGCTTATCCTTTTCGCTGTATATGGATACAGTAGTCGTCAAGACAACTTAATGTGAAGGCATGTGAGGTGGTGAATGGCCGTCGAAGTGGTATACCGCAGCAGCCGAGATCTGGAGCGCTTGTTCATGGATAAAGCCGAAGCTGACCGTCATGACAAAATGCTCGAATTGGCCGAATATCTGGCCGATGTGCTGCAAAAAGCCGTTCCGTCCCTGACTGAACAGCAAGTGGAAGAAGCCGGGATCTACATGGCGAAGAATCGCGATGTGTTCGCCCGGGCGTTCAAGAGCCAGCCGGATGCACTGTCCGAGCTGCTCAATGCACCAGCCGAGCCAGTCGAAAAAGCTGAAGCCGTGGAAACGGTTGACGCGCCGGCGAAACCGGCCAAAGCGGCGAAGGCTGCAAAGTAATCTCGCCCGAATTGAATAGGCCCTGAGTCGAATGGCTCAGGGCCTTTTTCATGCCTGTGAAACTCAGCGATACAAAACTCTTTCCGCCAACTCATCCGCCACCCGCGCCGGCGAACGTTTTTCCGCCTGTGCATGGGCAAATACTTCGGTGAGTCGAGAGCTGATCTTCGACAGATGCGCGGTAATCGTCGGCAACTCCTCGCCACGATGTTTCAGCGAGACGTAGATCAAGCCACCGGCATTGATCACGTAGTCTGGCGCATACAGAATCCCGCGCCGCTCCAGTTGATCGGCCACATCCAGATGTGTCAGCTGATTGTTGGCAGAGCCTGCCACTGCCGAACAGCGTAATTGCGTGACGGTGTGGCTGTTCAGAACACCACCCAGACCGCACGGTGCAAGGATGTCGCACGGCGTACTGAGCAATGCGTCGTTAGCGATCGGGTGCGCGTTGAGTTGCTCCATCGCCAGTTGTACTTTGCCGTGGTCAATGTCGCTGACCAGCAGTTCTGCCCCGGCGGCGTGGAGTTGTTCGGCCAAAGCAAAGCCGACATTGCCCAGGCCCTGAATCGCGATGCGCAAGCCTTCGAGGTTATCGCTGCCCAGCCGGGCCATCGCCGTTGCGCGAATGCCGGCAAACACGCCCATGGCTGCGTGTGGTGCGGGATCACCGGCCGACGTGGTGCTGGTGACATGCTGGGTCTGCTGAGCGATGCAGTCCATGTCCGCCACCGAGGTCCCGCTGTCGATCGCGGTGATGTAGCGACCATCAAGCTGATTGATGCAACGGCCAAACGCTTCGAACAGTGCACCACGGTTTTCCACATGCACCGGACGCACGATCACGGCAACGCCACCGCCTTGCGGCAGCCCCGCCAGCGCGGCCTTGTAACTCATGCCCTGAGCGAGGCGGATGGCGTCTTCGACAGCCGATTCGTCATTGGGATAGGCAAGATAACGACATCCACCCAAGGCTGGCCCGAGGCGACTGTTATGGATGGCAATGACCGCCTTCAACCCGGTGACCGGATCGACGCTAAGGTGCAGCGATTCCAGGCGAGTGCTTTGCATGAGCGCAAACATCGTTGGGCTCCCGAATCACTTCTTGTAGAACGCCAGTATAGGCCTGCGCCTGAAAATTGCTGGAGCACACCGGAATAAGCGCCCGGGCAGACAACGGCTTTACGGCATAACCCGACACCTGCGCAGCGGGACACTGGACGAATCTCGCGGAGCGGGCTAAAACGAGGCATTCCACGGAGATTTCAATGAGTCCGCGTCAACGTTTTTTCGAATGCCTGCACCGTTCACCGCCCGCGCTGTTCGAAGCCGCGCTGTGGATGGCGGCCGAGCACGAAAAAGCGGTCGATCCCGAAGCCCTGTTACAAGAATTCAAAGGCCTGCAACAACGGGTCAGCTACGGCTTGCCGATGCTGCCGGTGAGTGAGCTGGCGCAACCGTTGTTACGCCGCATGACCGATCTGGGTTTTGCACAGGACGATTTTCTGCCACTGCGCCCGCAGGCTGCGCTGCTGCACAAAGTGTTGCAAACCCGTCGCGGCCAGCCACTGGCATTGGCCTTGATTGCCCTGGAACTGGCGCGGGGCCTGGAGATTCCTCTGGTCGGGGTCAACTTCCCCGGACACTTCCTGTTGCGGGTGCCCGGGGCCGATCATTTGCTTGATCCGTGCGCAGGCCGGCGTTTGTATCCCAATGACTGCCGCGAATTATTGCAGCGCCAATACGGGCCGAACATGAAACTCAATGCCGAGCATCTACTGACCGCCTCACCCCAGCAGATGCTTCAGCGCCTGTCGCGCAACCTGCGGCAGTTGTACCTGACCCATGATGATTTCATTGCCGCGCTGATCGACGCCGAACGCGTGCTCGAACTGGGTGACGCGGGCGTCGCTGATTATCTGGCCCGCGCCAGCCTGTATCAGCGGCTCGACTGCCCGAATGCCGAGCGCTTCGATCTGGAGCGCGCATTGTTGCTGAGTGACGACCCGATTCAACGCCTGCGCCTGACTGAGCGCCTCGGTCACCTGCCGCCCAATTCCGTCGTCCACTGATCGTTGTGGGAGCTAGCTGCTAGCGATGCAGGTGGCTCGGTCTTTCAGTTAGATCGCGTTATCGTTCTTCGCTAGCAGGCTAGCTCCCACCGGAGATTGCACTGTGTCAGTGGGCGAGCGCACCTGAATGATCAGCAACGCAGCAATCACCGCCGGAATCGCACAGAAGAAGAAAATCTGCGCCACCGGAACGTGCATCGCCAACAGCAGGCTGCCAAACAGCGGCCCGAGAATCGAACCGAACCGCCCCACACCCAATGCCCATCCGGTGCCGGTCGCACGCACATGCGCCGGGTAGAAATTGCTGGCAAACGCATTCAGCGTCAGTTGCCCGCCGATGATGCAGAACCCGGCAGCGAAGACGCAGGCCACCAGATAACGCGGGTTGTCGTGGTTGAGCCCGAGCAGAATCGTGCACAGCGCCGCACCGGCCAACACCGCTGACAACAAACGAACCTTGCGCTTCAAGCGGTCGGCAAACCAGGCCATGCAAATCGCGCCCAAAGTACCGGCGAACAGGAACATTGACGTCACCAGATTGGCTTCGTTGAGTTTCAACCCGCTTTCCAGCAGCAGTGTCGGCAGCCAGCTGATCATGAAATACAGCAGAATCAGGCTGACGAAAAACGTCGCCCAGATCAGCAAGGTCGGCCGTGCGTAACCGTTGCGGAACAACTCGACCACGGTCAGTTTGCTGCCCTGCTCGCGCTCGTTCTGTTCGACGCTGGCAACGGGCGGTTGCCAATCCGGCAGCATGCGCGAGGTGACTTTGCGCAGTCGCGCATACGGTGGTGCATCACGCAGCAGGCGCGGCAGCGATTCCGGCAGCATCCACCAGAGAAACGGAAACAGCAGCAACGGCGTGACGCCACCGGCGAGGAACACCGCTTGCCAGCCGAACTGGTCGATAAAACCGGCGGCGACGAAACCACCCGCGGCGCCACCGAACGAGAAGCCACACGCCGCCAGCGTCACCATCAAGGTGCGCAACCGCGGTGGCGAATATTCTGACATCAGCGCCATGGCACTGGGCATCGCCCCGCCCATGCCGATGCCGCAGATAAAGCGCGCGATCATCAGTGTGTTCAAGGAATCGGCAAAAACCATCAGCACCGTCAGCGTGGCGTAGATCAGCACGCAGGTGAGCAGAATCCGGCGCACGCCAAAGCGGTCAGCCAGCGGCGTGACGGCCAGCGAACCGAGGGTGAGGCCAAGCAGGTTGGCACTGAACACAGGCCCGAACGCAGACTTTTCCAGGCCCCAGTCCTGTGCCAGCGCGGGCACCACGTAACCGAGCACTTGGGCGTCATAGCCATCGGTGACCAGCAGCAAGGCGAGCAGGATCAAGAGTAACCACTGATAGCGGGACACAGGACGGGCGTCGAGTGCCGCGCGGAAGCTGGCGATCTGGTTGTGCATCGCAAGGTACCTGTTTTGTTTTTATGATTTTGGGGTAGTTCAACGCCGAACCTTGTGGGAGCGAGCTTGCTCGCGAAAGCGGTGTATCAGTTACATAAATGCTGACTGACAGACCGTCTTCGCGAGCAAGCTCGCTCCCACAGGGTGAATTACGGTGTATCGGGTTGGTTGGCTGGATGCGCCTTGATGAACGCCGGATGTTCAGCCGCCAGTGCAGCCACACGACGAATTTTTGGATAAGCCTCGAGACTGACGTTGAACCGCTCAGCCGCATACAACTGTGGAATCAGGTAAACATCCGCCACGCACGGCCACTCGCCGAAACAAAAGCCCTCATCGCCAATCAACTGCTCCACTGTCGCCAGCCCTTGGCCGATCCAGTGACTGATCCACTCGACCACCTGCGGCTCATCCTGCCCCAACTGGCGCAGGCGATTGAGCACGCTGACGTTATGCAGCGGATGTACATCGCAACCGATCACCGCCGCCACGCCGCGCACTTGTGCACGGGCGAGCAGATCTTCCGGCAGCAACGGCACCTGTGGATAACGCTCTTCCAGGTACTCGATGATCGCCGGCGACTGAATCAGCAAACCGCCCTCGTCAGTGCGCAAGGCCGGCACCCGGCCCTGCGGATTGATCGCCAGATACGCCGCTTGCCGATGCTCGCCACCCGGCGGTGCGATCAGATTGACCGGCAGCGCCCGGTAGTCCAGACCTTTGAGCGCCAGCGCAATTCGCACCCGGTACGACGAGGTCGAACGGTAATAGGTATAAAGATCCATAACCCGCTCCTCTCAGCGCGCCGCCAGCACTTTGCCGCGGCATTCGCCGAAGCCGATCGAAGCAAAACCATCACGGACGCAGCGAGCGCGCAGAATGATTTCATCACCGTCCTCGAGGAATTTACGCACCTCGCCGGAGGCCAGCTCGATTGGCTTTTTACCGCCCTCGGTGATTTCCAGCAGGCTGCCGAACTGACCGTTTTCAGGGCCGGACAAGGTGCCCGAACCGAACAGGTCACCAGCCTGCAACTGGCAACCGTTGACGCTGTGGTGCGCGACCATTTGTGCGACGGTCCAGTACATGTAGCGGGTGTTGCTCAGGGTCAGGCGATGAGCCGGCAGGTTCTGCTCGCGCATGCCTTCGGTCAGCAGCCACACTTCCAGTTCGATGTCGAAGGCACCGCCGTCCTGATCGCGTTGATCGAACAGGTACGGCAGCGGCTGCGGATCACCCTCCGGACGCTTCGGTTGCGCGGTGCGGAATGGCGCCAGCGCTTCTGCTGTTACGACCCACGGCGACACGCTGGTGATGAAACTCTTCGACAGGAACGGGCCCAGCGGCTGGTATTCCCACGCCTGGATATCGCGCGCCGACCAGTCGTTGAGCAGGCAGAAACCGGCGATGTGATCAGCGGCATCGTCGATGGCGATCGAGTCACCCATCTCGTTGCCCTGACCGATCCAGATGCCCAGTTCCAGTTCATAGTCCAAACGTGCGCACGGGCCGAACACAGGCTCAGTCTGACCGGCCGGCAGCGTCTGGCCTTTCGGGCGACGCACGTCGGTGCCGGATGCACGCACGGTGGAGGCGCGACCGTGATAACCGATCGGCACATGCTTGTAGTTCGGCAGCAGCGGGTTATCCGGACGGAACAGTTTGCCGACGTTTTGCGCATGTTCGATGCCGACGTAGAAATCGGTGTAATCACTGATGCGTGCCGGCAGGTGCAACTGGCAATCGGCGGCCAGTGGCAGCAGTTTCGCACCTTGGGCTTCGATGTTGCCGCGATGCGTGCTGCCTTCACTGAACAGTTCCAGCAGACGCTCTCGCAAGGCTACACGTGCCTCGCGACCGAGGTTAAAGAATGCGTTCAACTGGCCGCCATGCATGGCTTCGACTGCGCTGCGCGCGACGCCGTCGAACAGCCCGGCCTCCAGCGCTACTTGCAGATCGAAGATGTGTTCGCCAATCGCCACGCCAGCACGCGGCGCCGCACCGTTGCTGCTGAACACACCCAATGGCAGGTTCTGCAAGGGGAAATCTGTGTGGCCGTTGGCCGAGGCAACCCAACTGCGGGTAATGGAATTCTGCGTCATGGGTTATCTCCGGGTCGGGTCGAACGTGGCGGGCAAAGTAGCCCAGCAGGCGTCGTAAGTGGATTGCAGTTGCGGGCAGTCGAGGGCGAAGCGGCTTGGGCGCAGCACTTGGCTGGTCTCGAACATGAAGGCCATGGTGTTGTCGATTTTCGCTGGTTCGAGCTCGGCGTTGATCGCTTTGGTGCAGGTCTCGCCATCCGGGCCGTGGGCGCTCATGCAACTGTGCAGCGAGGCGCCGCCCGGCACGAAGCCCTCAGCCTTGGCGTCGTATTCGCCCTGGATCAGGCCCATGAATTCGTTCATCAGATTGCGGTGGAACCACGGTGGACGGAAGGTGTTTTCAGCGACCATCCAGCGTGGCGGGAAGATCACGAAGTCGAGGTTGGCCAGGCCGTGCACGCTGGTCGGCGAAGTCAGCACGGTGAAGATCGACGGATCCGGGTGATCAAAACTCACCGTGCCGATGGTGTTGAAACGGCGCAGATCGTATTTGTACGGCACGTTGTTGCCGTGCCAGGCGACCACGTTCAGCGGCGAGTGATTGAGTTCGCAGGCCCACAACTGGCCGAGGAATTTCTGCACCAGCGTGGTCGGCTGTTGCAGGTTTTCGTAGGCGGCGACCGGGCTCAGGAAATCGCGCGGATTGGCCAGACCGTTACTGCCGATCGGCCCGAGATCCGGCAAGCGCAGCGGCGCGCCGTGGTTTTCGGCGACGTAACCGCGTGCTTGCGGGTCGAGCAATTCCACGCGGAATTTCAGGCCACGCGGCAGCACGGCGATTTCCAGTGGCGCGACTTCCAGCACACCCAATTCAGTGGCGATGCGCAGACGGCCGAGTTGCGGCACCAGCAGCAGTTCGCCGTCGGCATTGAAGAACACGCGCTCCATCGAACGGTTGGCGGCATAGTTGTAGATGCTGATGCCGGACGGTTTCTCGGCACCCGCGTTGGCGGCCATGCTCACCAGTCCGTCGATGAAATCGGTCGGTTCTGCCGGAATCTCCAGCGGGTTCCAGCGCAGGCGATTGGGCGTTACTTCACCCAATGGGCCGCCCGCCAGTTGCCGTTCCAGTTTGGCGAAGGCCGGGTGATTGGCCGACGGCTGAATGCGGTACATCCAGGTCCGCCGCGCTTCACTGCGAGTCATGGTGAACGCGGTGCCGGAAAACAATTCGGTGTAGAGACCGTACGGGGCTTTTTGCGGGGAGTTCTGGCCGACGGGCAGCGCGCCGGGCAACGCTTCAGAGCTGAATTCGTTGCCGAAACCGGACTGATACGCCAGCGTCTGAGCGGTTGAATCGAGGTTCATGGAGCCTCCTGAACAGGGAGTCGGCAGTGGCCCATCGCTCTGGCTCAGAGGTTTCGGCACGCCGGGGTTGTTATTATCGTAATTCGATTACGCATAACGTAATTTGCTCGCTATCCAGCGTCAAGCTATAAAGACGCCCATTCGTTTCGGAACCCGGCCGCATCATGGAAAAAACCAGCGACAGCAACGGCAAACAGAAAGTCCGCTCCGCCGAAGTCGGCACCGACATCCTCAAGGCCTTGGCCGAGTTGTCGCCGTCCACTTCGTTGTCGCGACTGGCCGAGCATGTGCAGATGCCAGCAAGCAAAGTGCATCGCTATCTGCAGGCGTTGATTGCCTCGGGTTTTGCCGAGCAGAACGCCGCCACCAACCATTACGGTCTCGGCCGTGAAGCGTTGCGCGTGGGCCTGGCCGCCCTCAACAGTATGGACGTGCTGAAAGTCGCCGCCCTGCCGCTGGCCGAACTGCGCGATGAACTCAACGAAACCTGCTTTTTGGCGGTGTGGGGCAATCAGGGCGCAACCGTGGTGCACATCGAACCGGCGGTGCGTGCGGTGACGGTGGTGACGCAATTGGGTTCAGTGTTGCCGCTGCTCAGTTCATCGACCGGACTGGTCTTCAGCGCTTACCTGCCGCATCGGGAGACCGACGATTTGCGCGAACTGGAAATCGCCGCTGTCGATCATCCTTTGAAGGACGAAAAAGCCTACGCGACGCTGTGCGAACAGATCCGCGAACGCGGTCTGCATCATGTGCATGGTTTGCTGATGCCGGGTGTGGATGCATTGTCCGCACCGGTGTTCAACGCCGTCGGCCACGTCGCCGCCGTGCTGACCATTGTCGGCCCGACCTCACTGTTCCACGCCGACGAAAACGGCCCGGCGGCGCAGCGGTTACTGGCGGCGACGCGGGCCGTGAGTTGGCGGATGGGTTATGAAAGATAAATCCGCGGACTAAGAGCGCTCGAAACGGCTCAACGAACCGTGGTCTTGCTCAATGCGGAGTCAGCATCTTTCATCAGTGACTTGAAGAAACCAATCAGTTCATCTGTGGGGTCTTCATGGCCGGTGTAATACGTAACGAGTTCCGCGACTGTCCGAGCGTCTTCAAACAAACTGAGGAACGAGCGTTGCGCGCGAGTAAGCTCTTTAACCGATGCGCCCGCCGCCGCAGCCTGACCCAATGTCAGCAGTTCGCTCAATACATCCCGTATATGTCCCAGCGCAGCGGAATAATCACCCCGTCGGTGCGACTGCGAAGCGTCGTAGATGCTTTTCATCATCTGCACAGCCACCACGACAGTGCCCACGGGAGGCACCAGCAGGCTCACGATGTTCGCGGCCTTCAACAGGTTTTCGTAAACAATACCGGTGATGATTTCATTGAGACTGGTGGTGCGTTCGTCGATATCACTCAATACACGGCGCACTCGCTCGTCATGGAAAGTGAACAGATCAGGCAGTAACGAGCGCTGCTGCGTGCGAATGACCGGTCTGCTACCGACGGTTGCGACCAGATTGTCGAAATAGTCGTTTACCACCTTTTGGTCGACCAGCAGTATCCGCTCGCTGTAGTAGTTCCTGAACGGGCCATATTGAAAACGAATAGCAGGAATGAAATCAGCGATTGGCCGGAAGCTGACCAGGTCGGGCGCGTCAGGCGTATAGAGCACATCGGCGAACCCTGAAGACATCTTCAATCGGAAAATATAAACCCCGCCAACGGTGCGATCCGAGGCAGCCGTCAAACCCAGCTCACCGATATTGAATTTATACAGACCGACGTCACCTTCGGCGACGCTATTCACAATTGACTGATAGCCGCCACTTTCTTTCAGATTATCGATAGTCCGCTGGATAGCAGAGAAAGACTCTATTGACAGTCTGCCATTGATAAAGTCGGCAAAAGCACTGCAGTACATTTCACAGCGAATTCTTTGGGCGTGTACTGCGCGCTTGAAGGCGTAATCAGGATGAGCCTTGTCCTGATATTGCGCTTTCAGCATCGCGGTATATCTGTCGCCGGGACGGAAAGTTTTCGACAGCGAGGACAGGTCTCGGATATCCAGTTTTTCAACGCCGGGATGACCATTCACTAAATAGTATTTTGGGCTGAATTTGGTTTCGTAAGCCGGATGCACCGCTTCAAAGGCGAGTTCCTCGAGCAAAACATCGGTAACGCTTTTACGAAAATCTTCGGTTTGCACAATGATATGGTCGGGATTGACCGAAACGTTGCTGCCACGCTGACGCAAAATGTCTTCTATCTGAGCTTTCACCGCGTCATAAGTGAACTGCTCGAATGTCGGAAAACCATTGTCCCGTTCATCAACCGTAGACAATGCCTTGAGTTCGGTTGTCAGACGCGAGTAGCGCTTGCGGCCTTCGACACCAAGCGCCCGATAACCTACCGGAGCAATCGCCTTGTGCAGGGCAACTTCGGCTCGGTAAGCAGTATTTACATAGTCCGCCAACGGTGCCGTGGGATCCAGGCCAAGATTGACTGGCCGGGTATCGAGTTCGTAGCGGTAGCTCAGCTCTGTGCGATCTCTGCCGAGCAGCTCGCCTGCTTCGTAAAGGTAATCTGGATGGATCATCCGTGCAGCGTATTCACGATCTGATGAGAATGCCGTCTCCAGCCAGCGTTGCGCCGCGTAAATGTCGGAAAACTTTATCAGTTCAAATTCCCCGACAGGCGTTTTGACCAACATCAGCGACGGTACATATTCTCTGGCCGAAATAACCAGAACATCTTTCAACGCGGGTACTTGATAACTGATTTTCAATCCCTGGATAGTCACCGCAGGATCATTGGCCATGGCTCGCGCGATGATATTCGCATCGGTGGAGTCCAGCTTTCCTGAGTGGCGAGCAACAAAAACTGCAAACTCCATCTGGCTGAAGAGGTAGTTGCGGTAAGCCTCCTGGTAATCAATCGAGGGCGAGGATGCAAGGCTACCGGTAAATGCCAGTCGCAGGTTACGATTTTCCAGCCACTGCTCAAGCGCCACCGTCGTCAGCCGACTTCCGTCGGGAACGCCGATGATAGTCAGCGCGGCTTTATAACCATTGTCATGCAGTCCGAAAACGATAAATTCCGTCAGCGTCCGGGTGTCTTCCTGTTCGACAGTACGCCCGGCAATTTGCAGAGTGTACGAGCTGTGGACACTTATCGATTCTGGATCAAGGTGTTCCCCGAGCGTCCTGTCCGCCCATTCGGCGAACGTACGCACCACATACTCCTTAAACGAAAAGTACCCATCGAAGACAGTTGAATAAGCAGCCTGGTAGTCATCTTTGGATTCTTCAAGCTCTTTGTATCGCTGTTGAATATCGCTACCGGCGGCATGCAGCCAAAGCGGCCAGTCGGTGCGTTTCAATGCAGCCCAAAGCAGATAGAAGCGGGTGTTGATACCGTAGCGCAGCACGTGCAAGCCTTGATTTTCCTGCAGCGCGAAGGTGAGCGGATTTTCCAGTTGTTCCCGGGCACCAAGCAAGGCCGACACGCTTTCAAGCTGGCCTTTGAGATGAGCCTCTACGCAGAAGGCGTAAGGACTTTGTGTGGCTTTCAGGTAGCGGATCTGGTGGCTACCCAAAGACAGCCGCTGCTGTAGTTTGCTGTGCAGTTCGGTATTTTTTTCAAAGAACTCGAAGCCGTTTTCCGGCGTGTGCATAAGATAGGAAGTCGACTCGTTGACCAGCGGCATTTCTGCCTCCGGACGCTCGGCATTGTCCAGAACGAAACAGGGCTGGAGCGACAGAAGGTAATCCTGCGCCGGTTGCAACTTCACTTCAAACACTGCGCGACCGGCGTCTGCGTCGAGCAGATGGGCAAATCGCTCCCCCAACCAGGCATCAAAATTGTTGGCCATGACCGAAAGGGACAGCTCTGCGCTCGTGACCACGGCGTACGCTTCGATGAAAGTCTGCTTGTTCGACAGCGGTGTAGTGTCCGGGCGAATGTTTTTCGCGGGTGCCGTCCAGAACTTTGTGATCTCGGTTCGCAACGTTTTTTCCAGGCCGACAGCTACAGCAGCGATCAGATCTTCGACAACAAGCGTATTTAGAACATTGACTTTGAATTGCTCACTGAACGTGTCAGGCAGAAAAAACACACCATCACCGCCCACTATGTAAGCGGGGCTGACGTTGTTATTCAGACAATGCACAGTGACGTCCCAAAGACTGCCCGAAGGTCGATTTTCATTTGCAGGAAAAGCAGGATCCGTATTGACATAGACCTTGTCGATATCGACTGTTTTACCCAAACGTTTCAATTCACTTTCAAGCAGGTTGCGAAGAATATCCAGCACGCTCGGCATCGCGTCGATGATCTTGAACAGGTCTGCTTTTGCCTGGTTTGCCTTGTTCCACTCTTCAGCCCAAGACACTTGCTCACCCTTCGAACCGCGCATAAGACTTTTAAACAACTTAACCATGACACTTCCTTACTTGATTATCCAGAGCTGCGAGCACAGCCCTGTAGATAGCCGCAAGGTAGTTTCTTTTCCAATCAACATGAAGCCAGAACAATTTACAAAACGTGCCAGCAAACAACTAAAACATTTGCACCCCACAAAAAAAACCGCAACATCAAACCAATATCCCCATCAACTTTGCTTTCGCCACAGCCTGAGTCCTGCGCTCCACCTCCAACTTTCCATTAATCCGTCTCGCATGGGTTTTTACTGTATGCAACGAAATAAAAAGTTGTTCGGCAACTTGCTGATTCGAAGCACCTTGAGCAATCAACATCAGCACTTCGCGCTCACGTCGACTGAGGACCGGAACAAGATCACGGTTGTCGCATTGCCAGGCAGGAAACTGCTTGTCAGACACTGTGCCTCGGCGTAACTCCCACTCCCGCATGGCGTGCTGCAATTGGCAGCGTTCCACCAGCATTACGGCACGCTGGAAAGCATGCTGCGCCGCTTCAGTGTCACCGTTCGATTCGGCCAACTGGGCGAAGACCAGCAGCAACTCCGTTACCGCCGTCAACATGCCTCTGGCCTGGGCCTGATTCAGCAATCGTTTAATGGTTGGCAGACAGTTTTCATCCGGATTCAACTGCGTATGCGCGCAGGCCAGCAAGTATTCAATGCGGATAATCAGCTCAAATGTCGCGGGCGGCGCCTGGAGTGCAGAGGGTCCGCGGTAGTGCCGTAACAGCCGACCCAAGGCCTCTTGCACCAATTGCGGTCGCCCCTGCTGCAACCAGAACTGGCTGCTGACCTGAAGCACGACACCGCGATAGACCGTGTCGGGAATCTGCCGCTGCTGCATGACCCTTTCGGCCTCGCGCAGGCGCTCGAAAGCGCAGGCATAATCGCCTCGATTGCCGGCCAGTTGAGCCTGCCCGAGGTAGCCATACAACACCCGCTTGTCTGCACTGCGCAAGCAATCTTCAAGGCCTCGGCTGAACAGATCCGCAGCCTGCTCTTCAAGCCCCATGCACAGCGCCAGCCGTCCTCGTCGCAGGGCAATTCGACCCAGCAGCGGCGTGGGCACCAGAGTGCGCTGGCGCAGCAAATGCTCTATGTCCACCAGCAGACTTTCGGCACGCACGGGCGCTCCTCGCTGCTCGAGCCATTGTGCATGATCAAGCTCGAGCAAACCTTCGAACAACAAGGAGCCATGCGCGCGCGCCAGGCACAGCGCCTCGCGGTTGAGGGCATGGGCCTGATCAAGTTCACCGCACAGTAACGCCTGCTGCGTCAGTCCCGACAGACACATTAGACGGGCCTGCCAGGCATCGTCGGTCAGCGCTGACAATGCCTCCTGAAAACAGGCACGCGCCGGCTCCATTTGCCCTTGCAGGTGGCAGAGCCACCCTTGTTGCGCCTGCCAACGTGCCAGCAGTTGCTGCTCCAGATGCCTCGTCGGCTGCGGCATGAAGCGGACGAGATGGGCCATGCATTGCGCGGCCTGTTCGAATCGGCCGGCAAACAGTAATGCCCCCGTGACGAGCCCGATCAATTGCGGTGTCAGCAAGGTCAGCTCGCGGCTTTGCTGCTCATGCAAGCGCAACAGCAGGACGACCGTCTGGTCTTCCAGCAAATCCTCGAAGCTCAAATGCTGCAACAGGCTTACGGCCGTTTCGTACTCTTCGGCCAACAACGCTTGCTCGAACGCAGCTCGCCAATCCTGCACCGCAGTGAACCACTGACAGGCGCGCCGGTGCCACGAACGCGCACACGGCCAATGCGACTCCTGCATGATTCGCGACAGCGGGCGAAAGACCTGCAGCCAATCGGCGGACTCCTGCCAAGGCTCGATAAAGCAGCCCAGCACTTGCAGATCATGCAACAGCTGTGCGCCTTCGCCGGGACCGAACAAATGCTCGCATAATGGCGCGTTGAACCGTGGCAGGTGAGCCAGAACACGCCATGCCTCATCCTGCTCTGGCGTCAGGTTGCTGAAGAGTTCGTGCTGCAGATAATCGAGCAGGGTATCGACACGCTGTTGCGGCTGCAGGTTTTGCGACCAGTCGCATTTTTGCAGGAGCGCCATGCGCGCACCCGCGCACCAGCCGCCGGTGCGCTGGATGATACGGGCGGCGACGTGGTCCGCCTGGTCTGGCGGCAAATGACGCAACACCGGTACAACCTCATCGTGGGTCAGTGCCAGGCTGGCGCGCTCGGATTCGTAGAGTTCGTCATCGAGCAACAGGCGCGGCCAGTTGCACTGCGGCCGGCGACGAGTGCTGATCCACCAGGTGAGCGCCGGGCTGCTGACCGCCAACAAACGATCCAGTAAAGCATCCAGAGCCGGATCCGGCAGGCGACTGTAATCGTCGATAAACAGCGAAGTCGTCCTGGACCAACGTGCCAGCTCCGCCATCAGTTGCGTAACATCAAGGTCTTCGACCAGCCCGAGCGCTCGGGTCAGACGCAGGCAAAATTCCTCGCAGTTGAGCGCTGCTCCCGCGAGCGGCAGCCAAATCGGCTCGCAGTCTGCACGCACCTGCAGAAAACATTCGCTGAGCAGTGCGGTTTTGCCACTGCCAGCGGGTGCGCACAACAGCCTGACCCGCGCGTTCGTAGCCAGAAGAGGCGCACTCAAGCGACTGCGAAGCTGATGGTGTGAGGAAAGTCTGGGCAAGAATCCGGGGCGATCCAGGCAGGGTGTCATGGCAGTCATCGGGTGAGCCTTTTTATCGTTGTGCAGTCACCCTAGCCCTCTCCCGTGCGCTTGTTGACGAGTATTCAGCGCGCTGATTGGCGCCCATAAAAAAGGCGACCGAGCGGTCGCCTCTTGTGCAACTGATGTATCAGAACCGTTACCGCACACCCTCTGCACGCAAGGCCGCTGGTGTGTAGTCGGCAGCCTTGGCTTCAAAGCCGAATTCGTAACTGTGCTTCTCTTCGTTCTTCATCCCCAAGGCAATGTAACGGCCGGCAATGATGTCGTAGAGCGCTTCGAGTGTGTAAGCCTGTGCCTGATGCTCGTAGTGATATTCAGAGTGGCCTTCGGCTACGCGCCAGAGTTGACCGCGACCGTCGTAGTGGTCGGCCAGTGCAACCTGCCAACTGTCCTCGTCGATATACATGTGGCGTTTGGCATAGATATGCCGCTCATTCGGTTTGACGGTGCCGATCACTTCCCAGACCCGGTGTAACTCATAGCGCGTCAGGTCCTGATTGATGTGCCCGGCCTTGACGATGTCGTCGTACTTGAGCTTCGGCGAATCGAGTTTGTAGCTGTTGTACGGGATGTACATTTCCTTCTTGCCGACCAGTTTCCAGTCGTAGCGATCCGGTGCGCCGGAGAACATGTCGAAGTTATCCGAGGTACGCAGGCCATCGGCGGCGGTGCCCGGACCGTCATAGGCGACTTGCGGCGCACGACGCACGCGGCGCTGGCCGGCATTGTAGATCCACGCCAGACGCGGTTCCTTCACCTGATCGAGGGTCTCGTGTACCAGCAATACGTTACCGGCCAGACGCGCTGGCGCAGTCACCGACTGCTTGAAGAAGGTCAGCACGTTGGCGGCTTTTTCCGGGTCGATATCCTTGATCAGTTGCGGCACGGCGATCTCTTCTTCGAAGCGGATCGGCGTGTAGCTGCCGTTGGTTTGCGGAGTGACCTGAGTGATGATGCGTCTGACGTTACCGCCGTGATATCGGGTGATGTGGTTCCACAGCACCTCGACGCCGTTTTTCGGAATCGGGAAAGCGTAGTAACGGTTACCGGTGAAATTGGCCAGGCCGTTACCGTCGTTGATGGTGGTCACGTTGAGCGCGCTGCGCTTGGCCGACTCGTAGATTTCCGCCGGTGCGGCGACGGTGCGGTGGGTCGGATAGACCGGGATCTTGTAGGTCTCCGGGTAGCGCTTGAACATCGCCACCTGGCCGTCGGAGAGCTTGTCCTTGTACTTGTCGACGTTGGCTGCGGTGATAGTGAACAGCGGTTTTTCATTGGCGAACGGGTCAGCGAGAAAGCCTTTGCTGTCCACCGCTGCAGCATTTTTCGGGATGCCGCCGGTCCATGCCGGAATCGAACCGTCAGCGTTGCCAGCCTTCTCGGCACCCAATGGCGTCAGGCTGGTGCCGAGTTTGTTGGCCTCGTCTGGCGACACCGCCGCCATCACGTTGGCGGCCAGCAGACTCAGGGCCAGCACGCCACATTGCAGAATCATTTTGCGCATTGCAGTCATCCTTCTCGGGCAGATCAGAAGTTCACGCCGAAGCTCAGCGCCACGAAGTCACGGTCTTCGAGGACGTTGTAATCACCACCGAAAAAGTCGGTGTAACTGAGGCTCGCGGTGTAGGTGTTGCGGTAGTCGGCATCGACGCCGACGCTGATCGCTTTCGCGCCTTCGTTGAACAGGCCGTTGGGGCCGTAACCGGCGACGTCATGCGACCACGACAGGTTGGGTTTGAGGTTGATCCCGCCGATCACGTTGGCGTAATCGAGGATTGCCCGGGCGCGATAGCCCCACGAGGTCGAGGTGACGAAACCATCAGTGTCACCGCCGAAACCGTATTGGCCATACACCGAGTCGCGGCCATAACGCAGCTTGTCGCGCGACTCCAGACCGCCGACCCGCACCACCGCCGCTTCACCGACCAGGGTCAAACGCTGAGCGCCCCAGACCTGATCGAAAAAGTGCGTGAGCGTGCTCTGGATCTGCGTGACTTCCTTGCGCCGATAGCCTTTGTTGTCCGCTCCCGGTGAGGTCGAAAGTGGCGACGCCGTGCCACCGGCAATCGGGTTGAGCAGCGCCAGTGTCAGGTCGTTGGTGTTGACCTGCACCGGAGCGTTCGGGCGGTAGCTGATCTCGCCAGTCCATGCCGTGCCGGTAGGCAATGTGGTGGAAAAACTTGCGCCGTAGAGACGAATGTCTTCCGGGTATTCAAGGTAATACCCACCACGTCCGAGCATGACGCTCTGCGCCAGACCGGAGCCGCTGCCGGGGGCCAGGCCATTGGCGATCCCGACCATACCCGGCAATGCCGCCAACGTCGAAAGACCGGCCGTGGTGGTGCCTACCGTCGGCGTACGGCTGTGGTAGTTCATGAAGTAGAGACCGTATTCAGTGTCGTCACCGAGCCAGCGCAACGCCGTACCCCATTGACCGGAATCCCGTGCATCACGGTCACCGCCACGAGGAATCACCACGCCTTCGCGAGTCACCTGAATGCCTTGTCCAAAGGCCTGGGTCAGAGGAACAAACGGTGCGATCGCCGGGTTGCCGACGGTGTAGCCGTTGTTGCACCCGTCCGCCGCCACATCGACACCGAAGAAGGTGCCGCAGTTGTCGAGAACAGTCTGGTCCCATTCCAGTTGATAGAAGCCTTCAACGGTCAGTTGATCGGTCAGGCCTTGCGAACCAAACAGCATGTTGACCGGAATCAGGCCTTCCTTGATCTCCGCACCAGGACGGCGAAACGCTGAAACGTCGATCGGGTTGATGCTATTGATCGAGTTGCCGATGAAGGTGCTTTCGCCCCAGCTCACTACCTGCTTGCCCGCGCGCACGGTGCCCGGCAGGTCGGCGATGGAATAGTTGTGATAGACGAATGCATCAAGAATTTGTGCGCCGGAAGACTTCGCGCCTTCCTTGCGGCCGCTGTCGCTGATCGGTTTGAACTCGCGGTCTTCATCCTTCAGCTCGAAGTCATACCAGTACTTGCCGCGCACGAAGACACCGGTGTCGCCGTACTTGAGTTCGAGGTCGTGAATGCCTTTGAAGATTTTCGAGAAGGTCTCGCCCTTCTTGAAATTCAAACGTCCGTCATCACCAGTCGAAGATTGCCCGGTACCACCATTGACCGTGCCGACCAGCGACTTGTCGGCATCGCGCATGCCCCAACTCGCACCGATCGACAGCGACGAGTCGAACGTGCCCTCGATTTCGCCAATGTTGAACGCAACCGCTTGCGCCTGGGCGCAGCAACCCAGAGCCACCGCGGCTGCCAGCGCCTGCGGTGTGAAGATGGCGCGCATTGTTGTTTTTGTCATGCGTCTTCCCCGGTGAGTGACAGAAGGCCCCACCCTACTGCCGGGCAACCGCGTCGATAAGCGCACCAAGGAGGTATTCGCGTTGTCGCTCGAAAGGATGAATGGCCTTGCGCGGCGGGGCTTTGCGCCGGTCATGGATCGGCTGGATGGAGGATCATCAGTGCAGCGCATGGAGCGCTTCGGATCACGGGACTGTTGCATGCCCCGCAACAGTGCATGTCCGGAATCGGTATTTTTCCTACACGCTCAAGACCTTATTCTGAACGCGCTTTCACGGGACACGCCGTAAAGCCCGAAGCCAGCTACGCTGAGTCACTCAAGCGATTGGCAACAGATTTCAGATAAATCGAAGGTTCGGTTTATCGCCCGGTGTTCACTGACGTTGATTTGTAGCTCCTTGATCCAACGTCTTACCTTGGCCGCTGCGTTTGCAGCGGCCTTTTTTATGGGCGATGAATTTTGTGCAACGAGAGGGATTTTCAGCGAGGGATGACAGGACTCAAGAAAGCCCTGTCGACTAATGCCTGATTGTCAGAGCGAATACTTCTGCAAATTCGCCATCATCTCTTTCAACGCCTCAATATTGTCCTTCGGATGCGCCGCCCCTTCGAAATCACAAATCTGCTGCCAGTGCGCCGCGACATCTTCCGGCGAGAAGCCCACCCGCGGATCAAACCCGGCACCGAGGCTGCGCTCCCAACGCACCTTGCCCATCCAGCCGCCACCGACTTCGAACAGCCCTGACGTTTCCTGGCATTGTTCACTGGCCAGATACACCACCAGCGGGCTGACCAGTTCTGGTTTCAATTGCTCGAATACTTGCGGCGGGATCAAGCCTTCGGTCATGCGGGTGCCGCCGGTAGGCGCGATCGCGTTGACGAGGATGTTGTTCTTGCGACCTTCGATGGCCAGTGTGCGGGTCAAACCGTAAAGGCCCAGTTTGGCCATGCCGTAGTTGGACTGACCGAAGTTGCCGTAAATGCCCGAGGTCGAGGCGGTGAAGATCACCCGGCCGTAGTTTTGCTCGCGCAGGTGCGGCCAGGCGGCGCGGGTGACTTTGTAGGCGCCTTCGACGTGGACGCGGTAAACCAGGTCCCAGTCGGCGTCGTCCATTTTGTGGAATGTCTTGTCGCGCAGGATGCCGGCGTTGTTGACCACCACATCGACGCGACCGAAGACGTCGAGGGCGTTTTGTACGAGTTTGTCGCCGTCGGTGACCGAGTCGTGGTTGGCTTCGGCGATGCCGCCGGCCTCACGAATTTCCGCAACGACATGATCGGCGGCGGAAGCATTGGCACCCTCGCCCTGGGTCGAGCCGCCGAGGTCGTTGACCAACACCTTGGCGCCCTGTTTGGCAAACAACAATGCGTGGGCGCGTCCGAGGCCGCCACCGGCTCCGGTGACGATGACAACTTTATCTTCGAAACGCACAGACTCATTCATCGCAGCAACTCCAGCAGGCCAGTATTGACCCCGAGTGTCAGCCACGCGGCTTTTGGTCACAATGAATACGGCTGAGGCTGAATGGTGCGCGATAAGGCTGGGGGATGATGAGGCGCAAAAAAACCAAAAGATCGCAGGCTGCGATCTTTTGATTGGTCAGGAGCAGGCCACTTTGCGTGGCGGCAGCACAAAACGTTCACGAAACGCCAGGTAGTGCTTGAGCACCTGCACCGGCGCCTCGGTCTGTGGATAGTGGCCGATACCCGGTAACAGGACCGTGTCGGCGTCAGGGATCAGCTCGCGATAACGCTCGACCATGTGCGCACCGGAAATCGGATCGACTTCGCCATCAATCACGCGCAACGGCACTTCGCCACGCTGCATGGCGGCCACCCAACGATCACGTTGCACGCGGCGCTCCGGAATGTAACCGATCAACTTGTGCATGATTCGCGGGCCGCGATTGCTTTCGACCAGACTCCAGAAATCATCCAGTTCACTTTCGCTCGGGCGGGTTTGCGGGCCGAAGATCTGGCGGAAACTCTTCACCAGTCCGTCGCGGGTAAACGCACGACCGATCATCCAGCCCAGCGGGCTGAGCAGCAATTTTTGCATCAGTACCGGGCGATGGGTTTCCGGAAACAGACCACCGTTGAGGAATACGCAGCTGGCCACGTCGATCTGGTTTTCGTAGTGCCGCGCCAGTAATTCCTGAGCGACGCTGTCACCGTAGTCGTGCGCCAGCACATGCACCGGTTGCTCGACCTGCAGATGTGCGAGCAAGGCCTGTTGCAAATCCGCTTGCTCAAGCAGGCTGTAGCTGTGATTGAGCGGCTTGGCCGAGTCGCCAAAGCCGAGCATGTCGCAGGCGATCACCCGATAACGCTGGGCCAGCGGCTGCCACAGGTAATGCCAGTCCCAACTGGCGGTCGGGAAGCCGTGGATCAGCAGCAGCGGCTCACCCTGCCCCGCCGTCCAGTAGCGAATCGGCTGACCACGAAAGACAAACGTCTGGCTGCGTTTGCGCCAGACACACAGAGGAATCTCGGCAAGAGGCATTAGAGTTTATATCCGGGGTCTTGTTTATCGAGTTTGCGCAGCAGCGCCGGCCAGGCCAGCGCGCCACCCATGCCTTGAGCACTTTTGGTGACGCCGGCGATCATCGCTTTGGCGCCTGCCAGAATTTGCGGTTCGATGGCGATCAGTTCAGCCCCGCCGGTTTGCGCCATGACCTGAATGTCGCACGCGCGCTGGAAGGTGAACATCATCAGAAAGGTGTCGGCGATGGTGCCGCCACAGGTCAGCAGGCCGTGGTTGTGCAGCATCAGGAAATTGTTTTCGCCCAGATCGGTCTGCAAGCGCGCCTTTTCTTCGTGGTTCAGCGCCACCCCTTCATAGGCGTGATAAGCCAGACTCGAGAGAACGAACAGCGACTGCTGACTGATCGGCAACACACCTTGCTTTTGCGCCGACACCGCGACACCGGTCGCGGTGTGCGTATGCAGCACACAAACCACATCGTGCCGCACTTCGTGCACGGCGCTGTGGATGGTGTAACCGGCGGGATTGATTTCGTATGGGCTGTCCATGAGTTTGTTGCCGGCCTGATCGACTTTCACCAGGCTCGACGCGGTGATCTCATGGAACATGAGACCGAACGGGTTGATCAGGAAGTCTTCGGTGCCCGGCACTTTGGCGGAAATATGGGTGAAGATCAGATCGTCCCAGCCATGCAGCGCGACCAGACGATAACAAGCGGCGAGATCGACTCGGGTCTGCCATTCCGCAGTACTGACCTGGTCTTTGACATTAAGGGACGATTGGACGGGGGCTACGTTCACTGTATGCACCTCTGCGTTCTTATTGTTCTGCACGTACGAGCAGTCTAGTCAGGCGCAGAGGATCGCGTAGTTGCATTGGCAGCCAGCTTGATGACTGACCGAGTCAGCAACGCAAACACCTTGGATCCATGTCAAAGCAACGACGCCAACAAAGGCGCGGCAAACAGATTGAGCAATCCGGTGAGCACCATCACCAGCCCGGCGACAGAGCCTTCTTCACCGCCCACTTCATGGGCCCGGCTGACCCCGGCACCGTGCGCGCCAACCCCGAACAACGCACCGCGGGCCAAGGCACTGCGCAACGGCAACCACTTCAACAACACGCCGCCGAGCATCGCGCCAAACACACCGGTGAACATTACAAAGACTGCCGTCAACTCCGGCACGCCACCCAGGTTCTGTGCCAGCGGCATGGCGAACGGTGTGGTGATCGAGCGCGGCACCAGTGACATCGTCACGGAGCTGTCGAGCGCCAACGCTTGGGCCAATCCGAAGGAAGTACCGATCGATGCCGCACTGCCGGCCACCATGCCCAGCAGCAGTGCCGACCAGTGCCGCATCAATAAGCGACGTTGCTGCCAGATCGGCACGGCAAAAGCGACGGTGACTGGGCCGAGCACCAGCATCAACCAGTGGGTGTTGCTGGAGTACTCCGCATAAGCGGTGTGCAGGGGCACCGCAAGCGCCAGCAGCAACGCCGGCACCAGAATCAGCGGCGACAATACATAGCGCCCGGTGCGCTGATACAACCAGCGACTGAACAGGTATGCCAACAAGGTAAAGGCCAGCCAGAACATCGGCATCCATTCAAGCTTCATGGGAACGCCTCATACGCACCGCGAGCTCGACGGTGAACGCGGTGACCAGCATCACCATCAAGGTGCTGGCTGCGATCACCAGCAGGATGCGCCAGCCGTCATTGCGCAACAGCGCGCCGTAGTCGAGCAGACTCATCAGCGCCGGGATAAAGAACAACAGCATCTCGGCCATCAGCACTCCTGCGCCCAATTGCAGCGCCGCCGGTTTGACCCAGCCAAAGGCAAATGCCAGCAGCAAAAGCGCCATGCCAATCACGCCCCCGGGAATCGGCCAGGCTAGCCATGCGGCGAGTTGGCAGCCGAGCAAGTAGAGACCGAGTAACACGGCGAGTTCGACGAAGAGACGGGAAAGATGTTTGAAGCGGGCGGCGTTCATGAGGTTGGCTCCTTACAGAAGCCTATTTTACGAAGTGACCTGCCATCCCCGAAGCGAATTGTTAGACTCAAACCCATTCCAAAATGGAATCAGGCAATGGAATTCAAACAGCTGCGCAGTTTCGTCGAAGTCATGCATCAGGGCGGTTTCACTCAAGCCGCGAAAACCCTGCACATCAGCCAATCAGCGGTGAGCAAACAGATCGCGCAACTGGAGCAGAGCCTCGGCACGCCATTACTCGAACGGCTCGGTTCACAGTTACGCCTGACCGCTGCCGGCAGCGTGGTGTTGCAACGGGCCGAGGGCATGCTGCGTTTGCGCAACGAACTGCTCGCGGAACTGGACGACCTCAGTCATCTGGCGCGTGGTGAACTGCGCCTCGGCCTGCCACTGCTCGGCAGTGACGCGCTGTTCGCCGGATTGTTTGCCGAATACCGGCGACGCTATCCGAATATCAGCGTGCAATTGCTCGAGGGCGGCAGTCGCAACATCGAGCAGGCAGTGTTGAGCGGGGAACTGGAGTTGGGCGGCAGTCTGTTGCCCAAGGATCCGCAATTCGACTGTCAGCCATTTTGCGATGAGCAACTTGACGCCCTGCTGCCAGTGGATCATCCGCTGGCCGATCGCGGCGAGATTGGTCTGGAGGAATTGGCCGAGACGCCATTCCTTCTTTATCAGCGCAGCTTCGTGCTCAACGACCGCTTGCTGCAGGCATGCCAGCAATTGGGCTTCACGCCGAAGGAAGGCGGACGCAGCGGTCAGGCAGACTTTCTTGCGGCGCTGGTGGCCGCCGGGCAAGGCGTGGTGCTGTTGCCCAGCGTGGTCGCACGCGGTCTGGTGCGGCCAGGCGTGATGCGCCTGACCTTGCGCGCGCCAGATTATCTGCGTTGGGATATCGCGTTCATCTGGCGTCGGGGCGCGTATCTGTCGAAAGCGGCGCAGGCGTGGCTGAGCTTGCTGCGCGAGCGGGCGATCAGCCCTTGAGCGCGTCGATCAACTGTGCCAGCCAAGGCTCGGCGTCGGTTTCCGGGGTGACACTTTCACTGGCGTCGATGCGCAGCATGTCCTGCACTTCGCGCACGCCCAGTTCGCCGAACAACTCACGCATTTGCTCACCGCCACCGCAGAAGGTGTCGCCATAACTGGCGTCGCCCAAGGCAATCACTGCGCCAGGCAAACCGAGCAATGCCGCTGGCAACTGGTCGCGAATCGCCGAATACAGCGGTTGCAGGTTGTCGGGCAATTCGCCCATGCCGGTGGTCGAGGTCACCGCGAGCAACGCTTCGGGGCCGAACGCCTGGATGTCGGCGAGGCTGGCGCGCGAGTTGTAGAAGGTTTCAAAGCCAGTGGCTTTCAACAGGTTCTGGGCGTGACGGGCGACTTCTTCGGCGGTGCCGTAGACCGAACCGGAGAGGATGGCGACTTTCATCAATCTGATCCTGAAACTGGAAAAAAAGAGCGGCGATAGTAACAGCCTCCAGCGCAAAGCTGCGACTGGATCTCAATTGGCGTTAATGGCCAGTAGACAGCGCCTACGGTTCTTCTAGAATGCGTGCCACTGACAACTCTGAAAGGATTCAAAGATGATCAACGCAAGCTTGCTGCAAATGGTGATCAACGCGTCGAACGACGGGATCGTGGTCGCCGAGAAGGAAGGTGAGCAGGACAATATCCTGATTTATGTGAACCCGGCTTTTGAGCGCCTGACCGGTTACACCAGCGAGGAAATCCTCTATCAGGACTGCCGTTTTCTGCAGGCCGGTGATCGGGATCAGGGAAATCTGAACCTGATTCGCGATGCACTGAATAATGGCGGCTCATGCCGGGAAATCCTGCGTAACTATCGCAAGGACGGCACGCCGTTCTGGAATGAACTGTCGCTTTCAACGGTGAAAAACGCCGATGACGGGCAGACTTATTTCGTCGGCGTGCAGAAGGACGTCACCGTTCAGGTCAAGGCTCAGCAGCGAGTGGCCCAGCTTGAAGAACAGGTCGCAACCCTCGAAGCAGAACTGGCCGCATTGAAAGCGACAAACGGTCAAAACAAAATCGCGAACTAATTGTCATTAACTACAATCACCAATGACTTTGTAACTATATCTTTCGAGTTAGCCATGCAGCGCGACGCCCTCCTCACTCAGGATGAGCTGGATTTCATCCAGACCATGCAGCACAACCCGCAACTGAACGTGCGGGATGCGACGTCGAGTCTGCTGGTTAACGGCGGTTCGCAGATCCGTGATCTGCTCACGCGCCTGGCCGCTCACGAGCAAGTGACCATTCAGGCCAACTTCGAAAATCAGCAGATGACTTTCCCGTTGCATCTTGTGGAAGACGAGTTTCACGCGCTGCACTTGCGCCTCGGCGTGCCGAGTATTTACGAAGACGGCCCGATGGTGCGGCCATGGCGACTGGTGCTTGAAGAGCCGGTAGCTCTGGAAAACGCCAAAGGTCAGCCGGGCATGTTGTGGGTGCACGAGGTGTCGCACAAAGGTGTGCTGCTGGAAGTACGCAACAAGACAAAACCACCCAAGCATTTCGCGCTGTGGTTCAGCCCTTCGGGTTACGAGCGGATTTCATTGCGCGGCAATTTCGAACGGGAAACCGAAAGCGGTTTCTACGCCTACGAACTGAGCCAGACCGACACCGACGAAACCGAGCGTCTGCGCCAATTCATCCTGCAACAACATCGCTTGACCCACCCTGCCCTGCACACCTGAGTTCAGGTATCCAGATTTCCGGCGAGAAACTGCAGCATGCGTTGCCGCATGTTGCCACCTTCATTTCCAAGGCATGCAACAGAGGATCCGGCCAGATTGTCCTGCGCCAGATCTGACGCATCGCCCGCCAGCATCAACTGACAATCGAGACTCAACGCCAGCCGGTTCAAACGCCGAGGCAAATCGGCGCCGGGCGCGTGATTGGAAAACAGCACCAGCGCTTGGGGTTTGATTTTCTCGCAAACCAGCGTCAATTCATCGAACGGCTGACCTGTCGTCAGCACCCGAACACCGGAATTGCTGTCGCTGAGAAACAACGCCGCCACCAGCAATTCCAGCTCCCGACACTGCCCGGCCAGCGCACTGACGATCACCCGGCGCGGTTGCGCGCCGCGCAGCATGACAACCCGCTGCAATACGCGCGCCCGCAGGAATCCATCGAAGAACAGCCACTCGCTGGTTTGCCCGAAAGCCTCCTGGCGCTGCAACAATTGCAGCCACAACGGCATGAGGATGTCCTGAAACACCACGGGCAACGCGTAAGAAGAGAATATCTGCCCATAGACGCGATCCAGTTGCTGGTCGTCGAATGCACTGACCGCCTGCTGGACCTGCTCCTGCCATTGCAGGTAATCCGCTTGCACCAGATCATCCGGGATGATGTGTGCCAGCACCTTCATCGGTTCGGTCTTGGCCAGAATCTTGCCGACTTTGCTCACGGCAACACCACGATCAATCCAGTCGACGATGCTGCGCACGCGCTCGATATCGGTCATCGAATAGAGCCGATGACCGCTTTCGGTGCGGGTCGGCTGAATCAAACCATAGCGCCGCTCCCACGCGCGCAGGGTGACAGGGTTGACACCTGTCAGGCGTGCGACCTCACGGATCGGGAACAGATCGGCGCGCTCGAGCGCAACAGAGGCCTGCAAGGAAGGGCTTGCGTCCGTGATCACAGGCATATGGCGTTCAACTTCCATGTCGGTTCAATGGATCCTATTCTAACGCTTATGCCCCAATCAGATTCAAGTGATGAAATGCGACGAAAGTCGCTGGTTTAATCACGAAAAACCGGAATAATCCTTGCTTGTTGAAAAACGCAGGTCTCTACCCCGGCTCTGCGTCATGCGAAATTCCTACCCGGAGTGACGCACTCGAAATACGGAGATACAAAATGTCTACTTCCCCTGTCACGTTGATGGTCGCCCGTCGCGTCGCCGACGGCCGTTATCAGGATTTGATCGCCTGGTTGCGCGAAGGTGAACAACTGGCCACTGACTTTCCCGGTTATCTCGGCTCTGGCGTACTCGCTCCGCCGCCCGGTGATAACGAGTTCCAGATCATTTTCCGTTTCGTCGATGAACAGACGCTGCATGCGTGGGAGCATTCCGCTTCGCGCACGGCGTGGCTGGATCGTGGCAGCGACCTGTTTGCCCATCCGAAGGAACATCGGGTCAGCGGTATCGAAGGCTGGTTCGGCGCGGCAGGTCAGCGTCCACCGCGCTGGAAGCAGGCTGTCGCAATCTGGCTGGCGTTCTTTCCGGTGTCGTTGCTGTTCAACTTTATCCTCGGCCCGCTGCTCGCTGACATGAGTTTGTTGCCACGAGTACTGATCAGCACGGCGTGCCTGACGCCGTTGATGGTTTACTTCTTTATTCCATTATCGACCCGCTTGCTGGCGAACTGGCTGAACAGCACCCCGGTGCGCCCGTTGCCAGCGACGTCTTCTGCACAGAATCGATGATCTCTGTGTGGGAGCGAGCCTGCTCGCGAATACGGACTGACCTTCAACATTGATGTCGACTGAGACACCGCTTTCGCGAGCAGGCTCGCTCCCACAGTAATGGGGAAAGCCGACAATAGGTGGGCAAGCCATGTCGCTGTTATAGTTTTTGCTCCCACCGCGATGCGAGCCGTTCATGCCTGATTCCTCCGCCCCGATCCTTATCACCGGTGCCGGCCAGCGTGTCGGTCTGCATTGCGCACAGCGGTTGCTCGAAGAAGGCTGTCGCGTCATCTTCACCTACCGCAGCGAACGCCCGGGCGTACAGACATTGCGCGATCTGGGTGCCATCGGCCTGTTCGCCGATTTCTCCAGCGAAGCCGGGATTCTCGCCTTCATCGAAACGCTGAAAACCCACACCGACAGCCTGCGCGCCATCGTGCACAACGCGTCCGAATGGCTGGCCGAAACCCCGGACAGCGAGGCCGAAGCCTTCACGCGCATGTTCAATCTGCACATGCTCGCGCCGTATCTGATCAACCTGCACTGTGGTGAATTGCTGCAACGCTCGAACCCCGCCGACATCATCCATATCAGCGACGATGTCACCCGCAAAGGCAGCAGCAAGCACATCGGCTACTGCGCCAGCAAAGCCGGGCTCGACAGCCTGACGCTGTCCTTCGCCGCCCGCTATGCGCCGCAAATCAAGGTCAACGGCATCGCGCCGGCCCTGCTATTGTTCAATCCCGACGACGACGCGGCGTACCGCGCCAAGGCCCTGGCCAAATCCGCACTGGGCATCGAACCCGGCAGTGAAGTGATCTATCAGAGCCTGCGCTATCTGCTCGACAACCCTTATGTCACCGGTACGACCCTGACCGTCAACGGCGGACGGCACATCAAATAACGCCTGCCTGCGAGGATTTCCATGGCCCGCTCACTGCCCGAGAATTACCGCGAAATCCTCATCGGCCTCGGTGAAAATCCCGACCGCGAAGGACTGCTCGATACGCCAGCGCGCGCGGCCAAGGCCATGCAATACCTGTGTCACGGTTACGAACAAAGCGTCGCAGACATTGTTAACGGCGCGCTGTTTGACTCAGACAGTGACGAAATGATCATCGTCGCCGACATCGAGTTGTACTCGTTGTGCGAACATCACCTGCTGCCCTTCATCGGCAAGGCCCATGTGGCTTATATTCCGACGGGCAAGGTACTGGGCCTGTCGAAAATCGCGCGACTGGTGGACATGTTCGCCCGGCGCCTGCAGATTCAGGAAAACCTCACCCGGCAAATCGCCGATGCGGTGCAACAGGTCACCGATGCTGCGGGCGTCGCCGTGGTGATCGAGGCCAGACACATGTGCATGATGATGCGCGGTGTCGAAAAACAGAATTCGACCATGAACACCTCGGTCATGCTTGGCGCCTTCCGTGAGTCGAGCAACACCCGCCAGGAGTTCCTGCAATTGATTGGACGGAGCAAGTAAATGCCACAACTTCAGCCGGGAATGGCGCGCATCCGGGTCAAGGATCTGCGCTTGCGCACCTTTATCGGGATCAACGAGGACGAGATCCTCAACAAGCAGGATGTACTGATCAACCTGACCATTCTGTACGCCGCGCAGGAAGCGGTGCGTGACAACGACATTGATCATGCGCTGAATTACCGCACGATCACCAAAGCGATCATCGCCCACGTCGAGGGCAACCGCTTTGCCTTGCTCGAACGCCTGACTCAGGAATTGCTCGACTTGGTGATGAGCAACGGCTCGGTGCTGTACGCCGAAGTCGAAGTCGACAAGCCGCATGCGCTGCGGTTTGCCGAGTCGGTATCGATCACGCTCGCGGCAAGCCGCTGAGCTTCAAGCTTCGAGCTGCAAGCGTTAAGCTACCGCCACCCACAATCCAAACTTGCAGCTTGAAGCTCGCCGCTTGAAGCTGTCTCGAAGAGACCTCCATGAACGAGCAACAACGCCTCGAACTCGAAGCCGCCGCTTTCCGCCGGCTGGTCGCCCATCTGGACAGCCGCAAGGACGTGCAGAACATCGACTTGATGAACCTCGCCGGCTTCTGCCGCAACTGCCTGTCGAAGTGGTACAAGGCCGAAGCCGACGAGCGCCAGATCGAGGTCAGCCTCGATGACGCCCGCGAAGTGGTTTACGGCATGCCGTACGCCGAGTGGAAAGCCCAATTTCAGCAAGAAGCCAACGCCGAACAGCAAGCGGCGTTCGCCAAAGGGAAAACCCATGAGTGATCTGAACACCCTGCGCACCAGCTTCAAGAGCGGCGACCACGCTTTCGCCGACACACTGGACTTCATCGCTGCCGCTTACGACTACCAGCCGCAAGCCTTCAACAACGGTGGCGTGGAAAACGCCGCCGGGCAGAACGAAGGCTCGTGCAAGACTCTAGGTCTGGCTCTGCTGGAAGGTCTGAGCGATGAAGAAGCGCTGCTGGCATTCGGCGAGCATTACCGCTCGGTGGTCGCGACGCCAGAGGGCAGCGATCACGGCAATATCCGTGCTTTGATCCAGCACGGTCTGGCCGGCGTCCAATTCACCGCGCAACCCCTGACCCGCCGCTGATCCCAGACGCAACCACAATCTCTTGTGGGGGCGAGCCTGCTCGCGAATACGACATTCAACACTGATGTCGACTGATATTCCGCTTTCGCGAGCAGGTTCGCTCCCACATTTGATCTGTCGTGGCTGTGATTCCCGGGCACAAAAAAACCGGCCAATTGGCCGGTTTTTTTATGTCTGCGATTTAGAACGAAGCGTTCTGCAGGCCGTCCAGGTAACGCTCGGTGTCCAGTGCCGCCATGCAGCCTGCACCGGCCGAGGTGATCGCTTGACGGTAAACGTGGTCAGCCACGTCACCGGCGGCGAAGATGCCTTCGACGCTGGTTGCAGTCGCATTGCCTTCACGGCCGCCGTGCACCACCAGATAACCGTCTTTCAAGGTCAGTTGGCCTTCGAACAGCGAGGTGTTCGGAGTGTGGCCGATAGCGATGAACACGCCGTCAACGGTGATTTCGTCGAAGCTGCCGTCGTTGTTTTTCAGACGCGCACCGGTCACGCCCATGTTATCGCCCAATACTTCGTCGAGAGTAGCGTTCAACTTGAGGATGATCTTGCCTTCAGCCACACGAGCGTTGAGCTTGTCGATCAGGATCTTCTCGGCCCGGAAGGTTTCACGACGGTGGATCAGGGTCACGGTGCTGGCGATGTTAGCCAGGTACAGTGCTTCTTCAACAGCGGTGTTGCCGCCGCCGACCACTGCAACAGGCTTGTTGCGATAGAAGAAACCGTCACAGGTCGCGCAGGCCGAAACGCCTTTGCCCATGAACGCTTCTTCCGACGGCAAGCCCAGGTAACGCGCGCTGGCGCCGGTGGCGATGATCAGGGCGTCGCAAGTGTAGGTCGCGCTGTCGCCGGTCAGGGTGTAAGGCTTGGCAGCGAAATCCACAGCGTTGATGTGATCGAACACGATCTCGGTTTCAAAACGCTCGGCGTGCTCGCGCATGCGCTCCATCAGTGCAGGACCGGTCAGGCCATGGACGTCGCCCGGCCAGTTGTCGACTTCGGTGGTGGTGGTCAGTTGACCGCCAGCCTGCATGCCGGTGATCAGCAGCGGCTTGAGGTTTGCACGGGCCGCGTATACCGCTGCACTGTAACCGGCAGGGCCGGAACCGAGAATAATCACTCGCGAATGACGGACTTCAGACATGACCTGCTCCTGTTGACCGAGCCAAAAAAAAGGGCACGGATCGCCGGACTGCCGGCGGGAATAAAAAAGGACTGTGGATAACCTTGGGGAAGGTATGAGCTCGACAGTCCTGTAAAAAGTTGGGTGCAGCGTATCGAGGGGGGCAAGATTAAGGAAATACGGTTTAACAATCCAGCTCATAGGTGGTCTCTATGCCGACACACTGACGAGATGGACGTCGCTGTATCTGAATGACCCTAACAGTTATCAATCAATATCTTATTGATTTTTAAGATTTTTATATCAGTAACATTTTTTGTGTTTTTATCGCAAATGCGGGTGGAAAGCCAGACGATAGACCCATGTCGAAGGGTGCACCTCATCGGAACGCCTTGCCTAGGGCCCTCTTTAAGGTCCAATTTTCACATTAACCGTGACGAGCGAATCATGCAGCTCTTTGGCCGCCCTCTTCTGCTCGTTCAACATGTGCAATGAGGCACAGCGGCCATTGAAATGTGACAGGGCTGTGAAGGTCGGGCGCTGTCTTATGAAGTAGTACTAATTTATGATGCCATATCGATTCATTTGGAAGCGGCATCATGAGTACACGTTCTGACCTCCTCGCTAGTGCAGAGATTCTGTTGCGTACAAAAGGCTATGCGGCCTTCAGTTACGCCGATCTGGCTGAAGAGATAGGCATCAAGAAAGCGAGTATTCATCATCACTTTCCCACCAAGGAAGGTCTGGCGATCGCCATCGTAGATAGCTATCTGTTCCGCTTCAAAAGTCAGCTGGAATGCATCAATGTAGAAAGTGCCGGCATTATTGATCGACTCAATGCCTTCGCCCTGATGTTCGCAAAAAGCAGCGAAAGCTCACTGCTGCCACTCTGCGGCGCACTGGCAGCGGAGTTGCTGGCTTTGCCCGATAGCCTAAAGCAAATGACGAGAGATTTTTTCGAGATCCACCTCAACTGGCTTCAGGAAAATATCGTGAAGGGCCAGGAAGCCGGCGAACTCAAAGCAGATCTCGACTGCGTGAAGGTCGCCAGGCTCATCTTGAACACATTGGAAGGCGGCAGCTTTGTATCTTGGGCGTTGAACGACAACTACGAGCAGTTTTCTGGTTTTGAATTCATTCTAGATGGGCTCAGGGCTGCGGGAACGCGCCACTAAGGCTAACAGCTTCTTCCGCTTTCCAAGCCTTCGGCTCTGCTATGACCAGCACGGCCTGGCCGCCTCCTCGTGATCGTTTCATCTCCCTGTCTCGATCCTCTGAATTCTGCATTCGCGCGCTCTTTCTATCGGGAGCACATCGAGTCCTGCAATAGTCGCGGACACTTTTCCCCTTCTTTACCCTAACAAACCCGAGCCAATTTCTTTGAGAGCTGCGACACCTCTACGGTGATCGCTAGCGCGCCTATTCCAGAATATCTGTAGAGCACGTTTTTTTTGCGCCGCTCAGCTATAAGGAAACAACCTATTGATGCACAACCTACTAGTTGGTAGGCTTGTTTCTCTTCCGGGTCAAACGCCCGGTCCATCCGAAGAGGAACGAACACATGAGCAACAATCTGAATGGTATCGATGTCGCCGCACTCCAGCAGTTCGCCCAAGGCGTTGCTGAGGATGCGACCAAGCGTCACGCAAGCTTTAACGTGAAGACCGAGTGGAAAGGCCAGACCCGTTCCGTCGCGAAGGTCAATCGCTACAGCCTGGCCGGGGAAACCTACTCGCGCGATTTTGAAATTGTCGCCGATGAGCCAAATGAATTGCTGGGCCAAAACACCGCGCCTAACCCGCAGGAATTGCTGATGGCCGCGCTCAACGCTTGCATGTCGGTCGGCTATGCAGCGAATGCGGCAATGATGGGCATCAAGATTCACAGCCTTGAGATCGAGACTGACGGCACCCTCGACCTTCGCGGCTTCCTGGGCATCGACGAAACCGTCAACCCTGGCTACGACGAAGTGAGCGTCGTGATTCGCCTGCACACCGACGCCCCCCGCGAGCGCGTTGAAGAACTGCACAAGGTGGTGCTGAAAACATCGGTCAACTACGCCAACTTTTCGAAAGCCATCCGCATGGTGCCAACCCTCGAAGTCCTTGAAGGCTAAATCGTCTGCTTCATCGAGATAAACAACTTGTGAGCACCAGGCAGAAAGCTGGTTTGGTGCCCCCTTACTAAATCTGGATACCCGGAGTCTGAAATGAACGATTTTTTCAAAGGCAAGAAACTGTTGGTCGTCGGCGGTACCAGTGGCATGGGTCTCGAAACCGCACGCATGGTTCTCAAGGCAGGCGGTAGCGTTGTGCTCACCGGCAGCAAGCAAGACAAGGCTGACGCCGTTCGTAACGAGCTGAGCCCACTGGGTTCGGTCTCGGTGATCGTGGCCAACTTGATGACTGAAGAAGGCATGAACCTCGTCCGCGACGAAATCAATGCCAAGCACAGCGACATCAGCCTAATGGTGAACTCGGCCGGGATCTTCATTCCAAAACCGTTCACCGAGCACGACGAAGCTGAGTACGACATGTACCTGTCGCTCAACCGCGCGACCTTCTTCATCACCCAGGCAGTGGTCAAAAACATGCTTGCTGCCAAGCGCGAAGGCTCGATCGTCAATGTCGGCTCCATCGGTGCACAGGCGGCACTGGCCGGTTCACCTGCGTCCGCATACTCCATGGCAAAGGCAGGCTTGCATGCGTTGACACGCAACTTGGCCATCGAGTTGGCTCATTCGGGTATCCGCGTCAATGCAGTATCGCCAGGCATAGTTCACACCTCGATCTACGAGGGGTTCATGGACAAGGAAGCGATTCCAGAAGCCATGAAGTCGCTGAACGGTTTCCACCCGCTGGGTCGAGTCGGTGTTCCAGAAGACGTCGCCAATACCATCCTGTTCCTGCTGTCGGACAAGACATCGTGGGTGACAGGCGCAATCTGGGACGTGGACGCAGGGATCATGGCCGTACGTGCCTGACCCGAAAGTGCAGCGCAAATGGAATGTCCCTCCTCCGGGAGGGCGCTCACCGGATCGCTGCCTTGGCTAAAAACGGCTGAACGCTGGCCGGAGGAGTCTCCAATGTCTATCACGACAAAAGCCGCACTGTTGAATGTCGCGGAAACACAGATGCGCTCCAGAGGTTACTCAGCGTTCAGTTACGCCGACCTAGCAGCACAGATCGGCATCAGGAAAGCCAGTATTCATCATCACTTCCCGACCAAGGAATGTCTGGGCGCGGAATTGATCAGGGATTACATCCATCGATTCACAGAGACGCTTGGCTCGATAGAAATCAGGCATCCCGATCCGCTGTTGCGGCTACGTGAGTTTTCGCGGCTGTTCGTCGTCAGCGCCCATGACGGGCTGCTGCCGTTGTGTGGTGCATTGGCGGCAGAAATGGCCGCATTGCCCCTTTCGCTGCAAGAGCTCACTCGGGAGTTCTTTGAGTCTCAGCTCGACTGGCTGACAGCCACCCTCAATGACGCAGTCCAACTTCATCACTGGTTGCTGGATAAACCCGTTGAGGAATACGCCTTCATGCTGCTGAGCACGCTTGAGGGCTCAGCCTCATCGATTGGGCATTGGGCCGATCAACCTACCCTTTAGCTGGCTTTGACCATTTGCTTGAGTCGCTGGCAATGCGGTCTTCATTTCTTCTCGCAGGATGACTTATGCAAACCACTTCGAAAAAATACGTAGTCGATATCTGGTCTGATTTTGTTTGCCCTTGGTGCTGGGTCGCAAAGCGTCGCTTTGAAAAAGCGCTGGATCGCTTTGACGAAAAAGACGCCGTTCAGATAAATATTCGTGCTTATCGCTTGGCGGCGAAACACACACCTGAACCCATGATTGCTGCTCTAAAGCGCAAGCTCGGGAACGCAGACACCGCTGAAGCGATGATGAGTACCGTACTCAAATACGGTAAAGCAGACGGCCTTGATTACCGCTTTGCGACTATGCAGTTTGGCGATACCGCAGACGCTCATGTGCTGGTCAAGGCAGTTGAAGAACCGACAGTGAAAAAGCGTCTCATGGAAGCGTTGTACGAACAAAGCACTACCCATGGCAAGTCACTGTTTGATCGCTCCAGTCTGGAGGCGATTGCGCGGGAAGTGGGCGTGTCGGAAGAATCGATCCAGCTCGCATGGTCATCCGTAGAACTACGCGTTGAGATGGAAGAGGACGAGCACTTCGCTGCGCAATTGGGATCGGGCGTGCCGATGTTCGTCTTCAACAACGAGTTCTCGTTGTCCGGCGCTCAGCCTGAGGCCGTTTTTCTCGAAGCGCTGAATAAGATGCAAGCAAAGGTACAGGTCAAGGAAGAGGATTTTGCAGGACAAGTCTGCGGTATCGATGGCTGCAAAGTTTGATAGGCATTGGTTGTGCGGTACCTAGCAGTACCGCACCTCCCACAGTCTGGAGCAAGAGGATCTCATGAGCCGTATCGTTGAGTTAAGCGCTCCACAGTTCGCCCGATTTATTGCCAAAGGCAGCAGCATTGTGCTGTTTTCAGCGTCCTGGTGTAAGCCTTGTCAGGAGATGAAGCCGATCTTTCATGCGCTGGAGGAAAAGCTTCACGCCTTGGCAGTATTTGGGAAGATAGACGTCGCGGTGTCGCCGACGATTGCGCAAATGTATGGCATTCGCGCGGTGCCGTCTTTGGCGGTCTTCCATCAGGGCCGACTTTTGCGGGTCATGCCTGGGTCTCGGTCCGTCTCTGCCTTGAAGAAGGTAATACTGGCGGAACTAGAAGAGGCTCGTTAGTCGAGCCTCAGCCCCATGGCTTAGTCTGGTACGTTTCTGCCCTTGATTGCAGGTAGAATTTTTCCCGGCCCGTTATCGAACGGGTGAGCACGATCTTCATTGAATATTTCTGTCAGCAGCGCATTAGCGCGCTTGTAGGCGTCGTACTTAAAGTCGGTGTCGTCTTCGGGTTGGGCCGCCATTTCTTCAAGCATCTCCAGATTCAATCGGCGGAATCTATCCGCGCGCTCTCGAGCCTTGTAGCGCCCGATCCCAAGCTGCTCCAGCGCTCTTCGTCCCAAGGACAATGCACTTTCGAAAGTTTCCCTCTCAACTGCCTCAATCCCCATCTGGCGGAGGGTGATGATGTGCCCCATGTCGCGAGCACGTACCACCAGCTTCAGAGATGGAAAATGCTCCTGAGCCAGCCTGGTGAGTGCCAGGTTGTCTTCCTGATTGTCGATTGCGTTAATCAGCACCACTGCCTGCGCTGCGCCGGCAGCGTGGAGCAAATCGAGGCGGGTCGCATCGCCGTAGAACACCTTGACTCCGAACTTGCGCAACGTCTCGATATGATCGGGATCGTGATCCAGTACTACGACTTCAAACCCACATGACATAAGCAGTCGGCCGGCAATTTGGCCGAATCGACCAAAGCCGGCGATGATCACCCGAGGATTGCTCTGTTCGATGGTGTCCGCTTCCTGGTTACCCCGTTTATTTGCGGATTCCAGTCGATTAAGCACCAAGATCAGCAGCGGTGTGACGCACATGGATAACGCCACCGCCAAAGTCAGGCTTTTGCCCCAAGGGTCGACCAGAATCCCGGCAACCGTTGCGGCACCAAACACGACGAAAGCGAACTCACTGCCTTGACCCAGAAACACAGCCTGCCAAGAGCGTTGTTCAGGGGGGACACTCAAGAAGCGACCAAGGAGTTTGATCACCAGCAGCTTGATCAGGATAAAACTCAAGGTCAGCGTCAAGACTTTCAGTGGTGCATCGATCAGCGTGCCGAAATCGATCGACATGCCCACGCCGATAAAGAACAGACCAAGCAGCAGCCCCTTGAATGGCTCGATGTCACTTTCCAGTGCGTGCCGGTATTCCGAGCTCGCTAACAGAACACCAGCGAGAAAGGCGCCCATGGCCATGGACAATCCGGCCTCCTCCAACAACAAGCCGAATCCGAACACCAGAAACAGCGCAACGGCACTGAAGATTTCACGCAATCCTGAGCGCGCGACGAAGCGAAGGACTGGACGGGAAACGTACTGACCCAAGAGCACTACCGCAACAATCGCACCGACGATTTTTGCGATGGACAGCGCGAGTTCAGCGCCGGAAGGCGTACCACCATTTGCGGCCAACAAAGGAATCATTGCCACCAGTGGAATCGCTGCGATGTCCTGAAACAACAGCACGGCAAAACTGCTGCGACCCACGGCAGTTGGGATCATGTTTCGTTCGTTCATGGCCTGCATGGCAATGGCGGTCGACGAGAGACTCAGCGTTAATCCCACCAACAGTGCGGCTGTCCAGTTCAGGCCCAACACGGCGCAGAAAACGGCAATTGCCAAACCACACACAAGCATCTGCAGGGCGCCGCCACCGAACACCATGCGGCGCATGGCCCATAGACGCTTGGGGTCAAGTTCGAGGCCAATGATGAACAGCATCAAGACCACGCCGATTTCAGCAAAATGCAGGATGGACTCCACATCCGTCACTAGCTTCAGGCCCCATGGGCCTATCAGGCATCCAGCTAGTAGATAACCCAGCACGGGGCCCAATCCTAACCGCACGGCAATGGGCACAATCAATGCTGCTGAGCCTAGGTAGATGAGCATTTCAACGAGGCTGTGAGTGTCCATTCAATTGGTCATCCATGAGGTGAGACGTGCGGCGTAATGGCGAACTTGTGGAAGCAGCGCGGTTTGATCAGCCCTGTAAGCACCGTGGACTGCTACTGGGCTTAGCCAGCGCATTCCGCAGTAATTGGCCGTTGCCTGAAGAGGTTGGGCGAGCACAGCGAACCCTGGGTTATCGCCAATATCGAAGTGATCGTGTTCTCCTCCCGTAGTCACTGCCCATAGCAGGTGTTTGTTTTTGAGAGCGGTAGCACCCTCGCCATAAGCCCAACCCTGAGTGAACACTTTGTCGATCCACAGCTTTAAAAGAGGTGGGTAGCTGTACCAATAAAGTGGATGTTGCAAAACCAGCAGGTCTGCTTGCTCGACAGCCTTCTGTTCAGCTTCGACATCAATGTTGAAATCGGGATACAGGTCGTAAAGGGAGCGAATGACGACATCGGAATTATTGGCAGCGAGCCTGAGCATCAACTTGTTGACGTTAGATTTCTCAGGGTAAGGATGGGCATAGATGATCAGAATCACAGATTAATCCCCAACAAACCTGGCGCTCTTTTAGAACGCAAAAAGCTCCCCGGACGCTGAGCATGAGTGCACTCAATGTCCGGGGAGCCAATGACTTGAAGGTGAAGCCCTTATTTACCGGCTTGCAGCTTCAATACTTCCTGCGCAGTCACGGGATTGCCGGCAATGCCCCAATCTCCGCTCTTGATCTCTTCAAAGATGACCCAAGTGAGGGCGCGCATGTTTTCGCCTTCCACCGACACCATGGCGTCAGTCACTTTGCGAATGACCTCGGCTTTTTGCTCATCGGAGAAAACGCCTTCAATACCTTTGATCGTTACGAGTGGCATGGTGTGCTCCTGAATGCTGGAAAAGGACTGTCAGGCTTTAGCCGAGGCATATTCCGGATAGTCGGTATAACCCTTATCAATCGAATCGCTGACCCCGTAGTAGGTCGCACGATCACCCTCGGCCAATGGCCAATCGTTTTGCATGCGCTCTACGAGATCCGGGTTTGCAATGTAGGCCGTGCCGAAGGCGATCAGGTCCAATTCACCCTTGGCCAGTTCCGACTCGGCGATCTCTTTGGTGAAGCCGCCGGCGGCCATCAAGGTGCCTTTGTAGGCCTCGCGGAATGCGGCTCCGAAACCAGGTGGTGTTTGCGCGGCGAGGATGGTCGGCTGGTAGTTCAGGTGAACGAACGCCAATTCGCGATCGTTGAGCGCAGCCGCCATGCTCATCCAGGTTTCTTCTTCGCCTTCGTACACGCCGAAGTCATACAGGCGTCCGAATGGGGAAAAACGTACGCCAATCTTCGAACCGCCAATTTCAGCTGCAATTGCGTCGATGGTTTCAAGCAAGAAACGCTGACGATTAGCGATAGAGCCACCGTACTGGTCGGTGCGAGTATTCAGGGCGCTACTCAGGAACTGATCGAACAGAAAGCCGTTGGCGGCCATGATTTCGATGCCGTCAAAACCGGCGTCCATCGCCATGCGCGCAGACTTCACAAAGTCCGCAATAACGCGTTTCACTTCGTCAGTTTCCAGCGCACGCGGTGCGCTAGGCTGAACCGGGCCTGATTTGCCAGGCTCGACCCAAGCGTAAACAGTGGTGTCCACCGCAGGCACAGTCCCCGAGGAGACAGGTGCCATGCCATGCACCGAGACATGGGACATTCGGCCTACATGCCACAACTGCGCGAAAATCTTTCCGCCTTTGGCGTGCACCGCGTCAGTGACTTTGCACCAACCTGGCAAGTGCTCATCTGCGTAAATACCAGGCGTGTAAAGGTATCCGCGTGCTTCGTCGGAAATTGGCAACCCTTCGGTGATCAGAAGGCCGGCGGAAGCTCGTTGCGCGTAGTAAAGCGCATTGGATTCGTTTGGAATGTTGTCTAGCGTTCGGGTCCGTGTCATGGGGGCCATGACCACGCGATTCCTCAGGGGAATACCAGACAGATCGTACGGAGTGAACAATTTATTCATGATTATCTCGACGTAACTAAACGTGGAAGGTCGGTGATTCAGGATTTGTCGAACGCGTCGAGCACGTGGGTGCTGTAGACCAGCGCAGCACCAGCGTTCATGTTGATGGCGACGCCCAGCGCTTCCGCGACCTCTTCGCTCGTGACACCGAGCTTCTTGGCTTCCGCCGCGTGAAAGGCGATGCATCCGTCGCAACGAGTTGTCACAGCCACGGCCAAAGAGATCAGCTCGCGGGTCTTGGCGTCCAGATGGTTGGTCTTGCCGCCAGCGGCGCCTAGCGCAGCCATGCCTTTCATGGTCTCGGGGGACAGGCCATTGAGTTCAACCAGCCGTGTGTTGATGTCTTTGCGGGTTTGCTTCCAATCTTGCATGGGGATTCTCACAGGTATGGGAGGACGACGATTTCTAAGCAGTCAGAAAACTCACCCATAAGCTACCATCCAGTAGGTAGGTCTACAATGTGGTTTGGTTGATATTCAATATCAAGGATATTAAGCTGAATATAATTGATCTATTTTTTTGCCTACCTCTAGGATGGTATCTTTCGCAACAAGTCCTGCGGCACTCACCCAGGCCAAATGAAATCAATCACATATCTTGATAGCGAGTGGCCATGAACTACCTAGCGCACCTTAATCTCGGGGGGCAGCACCCTGAACAGCTGCTGGGAAGCCTTTACGGAGATTTCGTAAAGGGAGCACTCTCTGGACGCTTTTCTGTAAAAACAGAAGAAGCGATCCACCTTCATCGCAAGATCGACGCGTTCACTGATTCTCATGCTGTGGTGAAACGAGCCTTAGATCGGTTCACGATCACGCGACGTCGATATGGTGGGATAGCCCTCGACATGTTTTTTGATCACTGCTTGGCTCGGGATTGGGATCAGTACTCAGAAACCACCCTGAAGGAATTTTCGGAAAAGGTTTACGCGCTTCTACAAAGCGAACCTTCCTTGCCGGAGCCATTAGCTCGGGTTGCGCCTTTGATCGTTACGGAGGATTGGTTCGGGGCGTATCGAGACTTCTCAATGATCGGCCATGGGCTGGACGTCATATCCAAACGATTATCGGAGCCTGAGCAGCTACGTAGCGCATTTGAGGAGTTGACCGCCCTCTATGAGCCGCTGAGTTTAGATTTCGCGGAGTTTTATCCACTGCTGGAACGATTCGCAATGCTCAGGCTGGCAGAAATGCAGGGCGCATTTATTCTTCGATGAGAACAAGCCGGAGGTACAGCGTTCTATCGAAACGCACAACCTCATAGGATCCAAGCACCCGCCTCAGGATCTAATTCAGGACATAGCCAAGACTATTAGTCCCCTAAGAAAGCTCACGGACTGTAAACGATCCACTAACAAATGCGCCCCCTCAGATCTTTGTTACAGTGAATGTCGATCGCTCTGCCGCGCTTTCGCCCCCGATGCAAAGTCGGTAAGGTCGGCGCGTTTTCCCTTGCTCGGAGCACCTTATGCCCGCCCCCGTTCTGTCCGGCCCGCAATATCTGCGCGAAGGCCTCAAACTGGTTCTCAGCCCTGGCTTGCGCCTGTTCGTGTTATTGCCGCTGGCGATCAATCTGGTGCTGTTCGTCGGATTGATCTATCTGGCCAGCCACCAGTTCAGCCTGTGGGTCGATACGTTGATGCCGTCGCTGCCCGAATGGCTGAGTTTCCTCAGCTACATCCTCTGGCCACTGTTTGTGGTGCTGGTGGCGCTGATGGTGTTCTTCACCTTCACCATGCTCGCCAACGTGATCGCCGCACCGTTCAACGGTTTCCTCGCGGAGAAAGTCGAAGTGGTCGTGCGCGGCACCGATGACTTCCCGGCGTTCAGCTGGGGCGAACTGATCGCCATGGTTCCGCGCACCCTGGCCCGGGAAATGCGCAAACTCGGCTATTTCCTGCCACGGGCGATAGGCCTGTTCATCCTCTCGTTCATCCCGGTGGTGAACATCATCGCCGCGCCACTGTGGCTGCTGTTCGGCGTGTGGATGATGGCGATCCAGTACATCGACTACCCGGCGGACAACCACAAACTGGGCTGGAACGAGATGCTCGCCTGGCTGCGGCAGAAGCGCTGGCAGAGCATGAGTTTTGGCGGAATCGTCTATCTGGTGTTGCTGATTCCGGTGGTTAACATCCTGATGATGCCGGCGGCCGTGGCCGGTGCGACGTTGTTCTGGGTGCGTGAGCGCGGTGCCGAGAATCTAATTACACAGTAAAATAAGCTGCGAAGCATTTAATTAATGCTTCGCAGCCTAGCTGCTTAACTCAATTACTTCTGAGTCATCCACAATGGTATAGACTCAGGCTCTATTAGCAGATACGCCAACAGCATCCCAAACATCATGAAGAACAACCACGCTCTACCGGAAAAAAATATTGTAACTCCGGTCAGGAACATCCAAAAACGATGCAGTGGTCCATAGCTACGTTGATTCATAAGGGCTAGATAATGCAACAAGGCTACCCCTGTAAAAACCATAACAAGTAGAGTTACAACCATACCGAATACATGGCTAATCATCAAAGAGCGACCATAATCCGTCAAACTGTGCATGTAGAAGTCGTAAAAAGTATTCTGAGAGGCCAGAATGGTCAGATTAGGATCAATAGTTGACTTGGCCAGTCCTATAATGCCCCCGCATCCCATGAGGATCAAAAGAGGTGCCGCGATATAAACCGCCCAACTGCTGGAGGTGAACTGGCCTTTTATCAATGACACCAAAGCAGTACTTATCGTGAAAGCAAGCACAGTTGATAGAGACACCCAGAGATAATAGTGGATTAGATCAACATAAACTGCGTATTTCCAAACCACAAACATCAAACCGATTGCCAGGCCAAAAAATATTGCGCCTGCTCCATCGCCACCTGAGCTAGTGGTCGATTTACCATTATTGGTTATGTTCGTGACAAAGGTTTGTTTGGTTTGAACAACCGTAACAGGGGCATTTACCGTCGGCGGATTAGTTATACCGGCAAAGAGTGCTCCACATAGCACGCCCATCAACGGCCCCCAAATCCAAGCCTGCAAATTCGCGTTTGTGACCAAATCCATAAATGTCTGCATTCAAATCCTCTCTTAGCTGATAAAAATACTGGCTATCCAACCAGTAATAGCTTAATAAGATCACTTATCAAAATTAAATGCAATTTTTTTGGCGCCGTTTTTAAGGCGCCCCGGACCATCGTAAAAATTCTCGAATTTCGTACACTTCAATTCCACTAGAAAAATCGGGTCCGATCGTCACAAATCCATCATCCAAACGTCACAAGCACGACATGGCCTCAGCCGACACTGAGGCCATGACGACAGCTCTACACATCACCCTGATCAGCGAAACCTTCCCACCGGAAATCAACGGCGTGGCCAATACCCTTGGCCGCTTGTGCGATGGATTGCGCGCGCGTGGGCATCAGGTTGAACTGGTGCGCCCGCGTCAGGCCGGTGATCCGCAGCGCAGTGAAGATGACGCGTTGCTGTTGTGCCGTGGCTGGCCGTTGCCGGGGTATCCGGGCCTGCAATGGGGTCAGTCGTCGATGCACAAACTGCTGAGACGCTGGAAACGTCAGCGTCCCGATGTGCTGTACATCGCCACGGAAGGACCGCTCGGGTTATCGGCCCTGCGTGCGGCGCGGCGTCTGGGCATTTCGGTGGTCAGCGGCTTTCACACCAATTTTCAGCAATACACCAGTCAGTACGGTCTCGGCCTGCTGACGCGGATGCTCACGCATTATCTGCGCTGGTTCCACAATCGTTCGGCCATGACGTTGGTGCCGAGCATCAGCCAGCGCCTGGAACTGGAGCGGCGGCATTTCGAGCGGTTGGCGCTGTTGTCGCGCGGTGTCGACAGCCAGTTGTTTCATCCGAGCAAACGGCTGAATGCTTTACGCGAGCAATGGGGACTGAGCGAGCGCGACGTTGCCGTGATTAATGTAGGACGTTTGGCTCCGGAGAAAAACCTGGGCCTGCTCAAGCGCAGCTTCGCAACCCTGCGCGAGACGTATCCACAGCGCAATCTGAAACTGATCGTGGTCGGGGACGGGCCGCAACGGGTGGCGCTGGAAAAGGATTTGCCCGAGGCGATTTTCTGCGGCTCACAGCGTGGTGAAGCACTGGCGACGCACTACGCGTCCGGCGATATATTTCTGTTTCCCAGCCTGACCGAAACCTTCGGCAATGTGGTGCTGGAAGCACTGGCCTCGGGACTGGGTGTGGTGGCTTACGATCAGGCTGCGGCGGCGCAGCACATTCGCCACGGTTACAACGGCGTGTTGGCGATGCCGGGGGATGAGCAAGCCTTCTGCGAGGCGGCGGCGTGGTTGCTGGAAGAAGATGAGACGTTGCGGTGCGTGCGCTTGAATGCGCGGCAGCATGCGAGTCGCCAAGGCTGGCCGGCGGTTATCGAGCAGTTTGAAAAGCATTTGCGCGGGGCTTGTGTGGGGGAGCAGGTTGTCCCGAATGCACAGACACTTCCCTGAATTATTGTTGCGTTTGAAACCGCCATCGCTGGCAAGCCAGCTCCCACAGGGATTTCCAGTGACCACAGGTCGTGTGAACACCCATAAAACCTGTGGGAGCTGGCTTGCCAGCGATAGCGTCAGTAAGGGCGCCGGTTAAACCAGCGTCATCAACGCCTCACGGCTGAACGGCAGAATATCCTGCTCACGCCCTTCGCGGACTTTCTGCGCCCAGTCCGGATCGACCAGCAGCGCGCGGCCCACTGCCACCAGATCGAACTCCTCTTTGTTCAAACGCTCCAGCAGGTTCTCCAGACTGGCCGGTTGCGCGACCTTGTCGGTGTTGACCATGAACTGCAGGAACTCGCCGTCCAGACCGACGCTGCCGACGGTGATGGTCGGTTTGCCAGTCAGCTTGCGTGTCCAGCCAGCAAGGTTCAGCTCTGAGCCATCGAACTCAGGCTCCCAGAAACGGCGCGTCGAGCAGTGGAAAATATCCACGCCAGCGTCGGACAGCGGCTTGAGGAATTCACCCAGTGCTTCCGGGGTTTGCACCAGACGCGCGGTGTAATCCTGCTGCTTCCACTGCGAGAAGCGGAAGATGATCGGGAAGCCTTCTCCGACCGCCGCACGCACCGCTTGAATCAGTTCGATGGCGAAGCGCGAACGGTTGGCCAGGCTGCCGCCATATTCGTCGGTGCGCTGGTTGCTGCCTTCCCAGAAGAACTGGTCGACCAGGTAACCGTGGGCGCCGTGGATTTCCACGCCGTCCATGCCGATGCCTTGTGCATCTTTGGCCGCTTGGGCGAACGCAGCGATCACGTCCTGAATATCTTGTTTGGTCATGCCGTGCACCACGACCTGGCCGTCCTTGAGTTTTTCCGACGGGCCATAACCCGGCACGCTGGCGTCCGGCTCGGTGCCGATGCGGCGAACGCTGCCCACATGCCACAGCTGCGGAACGATCTTGCCGCCTTCCGCGTGAACGGCGTCGACGACTTTCTTCCAGCCGGCCAATGGCGCTTCACCGAAGAATTGCGGCACATTCGGGTAACCGTTGGAGGCAATGTGGCCGACGGTGGTGCCTTCGGTGATGATCAAGCCAACACCGGCCGCCGCGCGACGACGGTAGTACTCGATGACTTTCGAATTGGGCACGCCACCCGGGGAGAAAGAGCGAGTCATCGGCGCCATGACCACACGGGTCGGCAGTTCGAGGGCACCGAGGTGGAACGGTTTGAACAAGGCTTGAACGGGCATCGAAAAGCTCCACGAAAACGTTATCGACAGGGCATAAAACCATATGACGGCGATAATATGCGTGACAACGTCGCCGCGATAGCATTATTGATCTGAATGATTAAGGGTCAAAAGGCAGGCAAAAAAAATCGCCGCCCAAAGGCGACGATTTTCGTGTTTCAGCCCAGCGCTTTTTCAATCGCATGAACAATGGTCGGATCATCCGGCGCCATGCGCGGCGAGAACCGCGCCAGCACCCGGCCATCCTTGCCAAGCAGGAATTTCTCGAAATTCCAGGTGATGTCACCCGGAAACTCAGCACCCTCACCCGCCAGCAGGCGGTAGAGTTGATGCCGTTCGTGGCCGTTCACTTCGAGCTTGCTCGACAACGGGAACGTCACGCCATAGTTGAGGCTGCAAAAATCCTGAATGTCCTTTTCAGAACCGGGTTCCTGGCCGGCAAACTGGTTGCACGGCAGGCCCAGCACACTGAAGCCTTTGCCTTTGAATTGCTGATAGAGGTTTTCCAGCGCCGCGTACTGAGGCGTCAAGCCGCACTTGGAGGCGACGTTGACCACCAGCACGACTTGGCCCTTGAACGGCGCCAGCGGTAGCTCCTGACCATCCAGGGCTGTCAACTTAAGGTCGTGAAAAGCACTCATGACGAACTCCAGGATTCCGATGTTCTACTCGAAACAGCCACTTGGCGAGGCCACCAAGGACAGCCGCGGACTAAAAAGGCGCCCGCAGGCGCCTCTCCAGTACTCGAAGCTTAGCGCAGAAAATCAGTGGTGATGGCCACCTTCGCCATGGACGTGGCCATGAGCGATTTCTTCCTGGCTGGCATCACGGATATCAACGATCTTCACTTTGAAGTTCAGGCGCTGACCGGCCAACGGGTGGTTGCCGTCAACAGTCACGTCGTCGCCGTCGAGGTCACGGATGGTGACGATCTGCATCTGGCCGTCCGGCGCCGAAGCGTGGAACTGCATGCCGACTTCCAGCTCGTCAACGCCTTCGAACATGCTGCGGCTCAGGGTGCTGACCAGTTCAGCGGCGTATTCGCCGTAAGCATCTTCCGGCTCAACGGAAACTTCCAGTTCGTCGCCGATAGCTTTGCCATCCAGAGCTTTTTCCAGGCCCGGGATGATGTTGCCTGCGCCTTGCAGGTAGACCAGCGGAGCGCCGCCGGCGGAGCTGTCGATGACCTCACCAGCGTCGTTGGTCAGGGTATAGTCGATGGAGACAGCCTTATTGGCGGCGATCAGCATGGGGCGAGACCTTTTGCAGAAGAATATAGAAAGGCCAAGTTTAGCGAAGCAATCGCGCGAAAGCGAACACAACCCGGACAAACGGGTTTCTACGATTGTTGGCTTCCATCAGGACGAAGAAGGTCATTGGGTGGCCGAGCTTTCCTGTGGCCACACCCAACACTTGCGTCACCAGCCGCCCTGGCAATCGCGGGCGTGGGTGCTTGACCCGGCGCAACGTATTGAAAAAATAGGCCAACCCTTTGCCTGCGGTTGGTGCGCTCAAGCCTCGGTTAGCGATAACCTTGGCGACTGAATTTCGGTAGTCAGCCAGACATAAGCTGACACCATTGCCATGCACCCTTAGAGAATTCGCATGCAAACTTTTTTTATCGCGCCCACCGATTTTGGCGTGGGTCTGACCTCCATCAGCCTCGGGCTGGTGCGTACATTGGAGCGCGCCGGCTTGAAAGTCGGCTTCTTCAAACCGATCGCCCAGCCGCATCCGGGCGACACCGGCCCTGAGCGCTCCACCGAACTGGTGGCGCGCACCCACGGTCTGAAACCGCCGCAACCATTGGGCCTCGCTCACGTAGAGAGGATGCTCGGCGACGGTCAGCTCGATGAGCTGCTCGAAGAAATCATCACCCTGTATCAGCAAGCCGCCATCGGCAAAGACGTGCTGGTCGTCGAAGGCATGGTGCCGACCCGCAGCGCCAGCTATGCCGCGCGGGTCAACCTGCACCTGGCCAAAAGCCTCGATGCCGAGGTGATTCTGGTCTCGGCGCCGGAAAACGAAGTGCTTGCAGAACTCTCCGGCCGTGTCGAATTGCAGGCGCAATTGTTCGGCGGGCCGAAAGACCCCAAAGTCCTCGGCGTCATTCTCAACAAGGTCAAAACCGACGAGAGCATGGACGCCTTCGCCGCGCGTCTGAAGGAGCATTCGCCGTTGCTGCGCAGCGGTGATTTCCGCCTGCTCGGCTGCATTCCCTATCAGCCGGAACTCAACGCACCACGCACCCGCGACGTTGCCGACCTGATGGGCGCACAAGTGCTCAACGCCGGTGACTACGAAACCCGGCGGATGACCAAAATCATCATTTGCGCGCGGACCATGCGCAACACCGTCGAGCTGCTCAAGCCCGGCGTGCTGGTGGTGACGCCGGGGGACCGCGACGACATTATCCTCGCCGTCAGCCTCGCGGCGATCAACGGTGTGCCGCTGGCCGGCCTGTTGCTGACCAGCGACACCCTGCCCGATCCGCGCATCATGGATCTGTGCCGTGGCGCGTTGCAGGCCGGTCTGCCGGTGTTGTCGGTGAGCACTGGCTCCTACGACACCGCCAACCTGCTCAACGGTTTGAACAAGGAAATCCCGATCGACGACCGCGAACGTGCGGAGATCATCACTGATTTCGTCGCCAGCCATCTCGACGCCAAGTGGTTGCATCAGCGCTGCGGCACGCCACGGGAAATGCGCCTGTCGCCAGCGGTGTTCCGTTATCAATTGATCCAGCGTGCGCAGGCCGCGAACAAGCGCATCGTCCTGCCCGAAGGCAGCGAGCCGTTCACCGTGCAAGCGGCGGCGATCTGTCAGGAGCGCGGGATTGCCCGTTGCGTGTTGCTGGCCAAACCGGAAGACGTCGAAGCGGTCGCTCGCGCTCAAGGCATCGTGTTGCCGCCGGGGCTGGAGATTCTCGATCCGGACCTGATCCGCGAGCGATACGTGGAGCCGATGGTCGCCCTGCGCAAGACCAAAAGCCTTAATGCGCCGATGGCCGAGCAGCAACTGGAAGACACCGTAGTGATCGGCACCATGATGCTCGCGCTGGATGAAGTCGACGGTCTGGTCTCGGGTGTGATCAACACCACCGCCAACACCATCCGCCCGGCCTTGCAGTTGATCAAGACCGCACCGGGCTGCACGCTAGTGTCGTCGGTGTTCTTCATGCTGTTCCCGGAAGAAGTGCTGGTCTACGGCGACTGCGTGATGAACCCGCATCCGAGTGCCACCGAACTGGCCGAAATTGCCCTGCAAAGCGCCGACTCGGCAGCCGCGTTCGGCATCACTCCGCGCGTGGCAATGATCAGTTACTCCAGCGGCGAATCAGCCACTGGCGAAGAGGTTGAGAAAGTCCGCGAAGCCACCCTGCTCGCCCACGAGCAACAGCACTCGCTGCTGATCGACGGCCCGCTGCAATACGACGCCGCGGCCAACGCTGAAGTCGCCCGGCAACTGGCGCCGAACAGTCAGGTGGCCGGTCGTGCCACGGTGTTTGTCTTCCCGGATCTGAACACTGGCAACACCACGCACAAAGCCGTACAGCGCAGCGCCGATTGCGTCAGCCTCGGGCCGATGCTGCAAGGCCTGCGCAAACCGGTGAATGATTTGCCGCGCGGCGCGCAAGTCGATGACATCGTCTACACCATCGCCCTCACCGCGATTCAAGCCGCCAACCGACCTATGGATGTATAAATGCTGGATTTTCTACCTGCACCCGTGCGCGGCGTGATTGCCTCGCTGCTATTGGCACTCAATACGATTCTGCTGTGCTCGTTTCTGTTCTGCGTGGCACTGATCAAAGTGCTGCCGTTCGATTTCGCCCGGCGGGCTTCGCTCTGGTTGATGAGCCACACCCATGAGGCCTGGATCAGCAATAACAAGGGCTGGATGAACCTGGTACGCCGCACGCGCTGGCACATCAGCGGCTTGCAAGGCCTTGATTATCAGCACTCGTACCTGATCACCAGCAACCACCAGAGCTGGGTCGATATTCTGGTGCTGCAATACGTGCTCAACCGTCGGATTCAGCCGCTGAAATTCTTCCTCAAGCAGGAGCTGATCTGGGTGCCGGTGATTGGTCTTGCGTGGTGGGCGCTGGGCTTCCCGTTCATGAAGCGTTACTCAAAGGCGTACCTGGCCAAGCACCCGGAGAAGAAAGGCAAAGACCTCGAAACCACGCGCAAGACCTGCGCGAAGTTTCGTAATAACCCGGTGGGGATCTTCAACTTTGTCGAGGGCACGCGATTTACCGACGGCAAGCACGCGCAGCAGCAATCGCCGTTCAAGTACCTGCTCAAGCCCAAGGCCGGCGGCATCGCGTTTGTACTGGATGCGATGGGCGAGCAGCTGGAGTCGATCGTCAACGTGACGATTCACTATCCGAGCGGGCGTCCGGGGTTCTGGGATCTGCTTTGCGGCAATGTGCGCGACGTGGTGGTGCACTTTGAAGAGCTGAAAATTCCGCAGCAGTTCATTGGCAAGAATTACGATCAGGACGGCGAATATCGATTGCAGTTTCAGGGCTGGATCAATCAGCTGTGGCTGGACAAGGATGCGTTACTCGAACAGATGCACCGCGAATATCCCGATCACCACTAACCCCTGTGGGAGCGCGCCTGCTCGCGAAAGCAGTGGATCAGCTTGCAAAGATGTTGAATGAGATAACGCTTTCGCGAGCAGGCTCGCTCCCACAGTTTTGATCGCTGTATGCCCGAATAAAAAAACCCGCCGATGATTGCTCATCGGCGGGCTTTTTCTTGCAGCTTGAAGCTAGAAGCTTGTCGCTGCTTTATTGCTTAGATCGCGCCACGCTGACGCAGCAGATCCAGCACTTGCTTGACGCTCTCTTCCAGACTCAACGTCTGCGTGTCGATCACCAGATCGGCATTCAGCGGCACGTCGTACGGGAAGGATTCGCCAGGGATGTTGTCGCCAGCGGCGGCATACAGACCTTGCGGATCACGCTCGGCGCACACGGCCGGCGAGGCCTGCACGTAGACCGTCAGCAGACGATCCTTGCCGATCAGATCCTTGGCTTGCTCACGCCCTTCAGCACTCGGTGCAACAAACGCGGCCAACGTCAGCAGACCGGCTTCGTTGAACTGACGCGCCACGTGCGCGGCACGACGCCAGTTCTCGGTACGACCGGCGCGATCCTGTGGCAGACCTTTGTTGAGGTCGTGACGCAGGTTCTGACCATCCAGCACAAACACCGCACGGCCCATGTCGAACAGCTTGCGCTCGACCGCGTAAGCCAGCGTGCTCTTGCCCGCGCCCGACAGGCCACTGAACAACACGGTGGCCGGTTGCTGACCGAAGCGCTGAGCGCGTTCTTCAGTGGCCACGTGGGCCAGTTTGCCGTGGTGCGTGGCAGTGCCATGCGACACAGGCTGGGCGACGATCATGCCGGCGCCGACGGTGCCGTTGGTCAAGCGATCGATGATGATGAATGCACCGGTGGTGCGGTTGCTTTCGTAACCGTCGAGGGCGATCGGCGCGTCGAGCGCGATCTTCACCTTGCCGATTTCGTTGAGCTGCAACGCGCTCGCCGGGCCTTCTTCCAGGGTGTTGACGTCGACCTTGTTGACGATGCTGGCAATCGAGCCCGGCACGTAACTGGTGGCGCGTTTGATGTCGTATTTCTTGCCCGGCAGCATCGGCTCTTCAGCCATCCACACCAGCATCGCTTCGAAGCTGTCGGTGACCGGCGGCACGTTGTCGGCATGCACCAACAGGTCGCCACGGGAGATGTCGATTTCGTCTTCCATGGTCAGCGTGACAGCCTGGCCTGGACCGGCGTGTTCCAGCTCACCTTCGAAAGTGACGATGGATTTCACACGGCTGCTTTTGCCCGAGGGCAACACCACAACTTCGTCGCCTTTCTTGACGATGCCGCTGGCCAGCGTGCCGGCGAAACCACGGAAGTTCAGGTTCGGACGGTTGACGTACTGCACCGGGAAACGCAGATCGGTGAAGTTGCGGTCGCCCGCGACTTCCACGGTCTCGAGAATTTCCATCAGCGACTGGCCTTTGTACCAAGGCGAGCGCTCGGACTTATTGACCACGTTGTCGCCCTTGAGGGCAGACATCGGCACGAAGTGCATGCTGGTCGGCTTCATCTTCAAGCCTTCGGCGAACTTCAGATAGTCAGCCTTGATCGACTCGAACACGCCTTCATCGAAGTCTTTCAGGTCCATCTTGTTGATGGCGACGACGATGTGTTTGATCCCCAACAACGAGGCGATGAAGCTGTGGCGACGGGTTTGGGTCTGCACGCCATAACGCGCGTCGACAAGGATGATCGCCAGGTCACAGGTGGACGCACCGGTGGCCATGTTGCGGGTGTACTGCTCATGGCCGGGGGTGTCGGCGATGATGAATTTGCGTTTCGCGGTGGAGAAATAACGGTAAGCGACATCAATGGTGATGCCCTGCTCACGCTCGGCCTGCAGGCCATCGACCAGCAACGCCAAGTCGATGTCATCACCGGTGGTGCCGACTTTCTTCGAGTCGCGGGTAATCGCTTCGAGGTGATCTTCGTAGATCATCTTCGAATCGTGCAGCAGGCGCCCGATCAGGGTGCTCTTGCCGTCATCGACGTTACCGCAAGTCAAAAAGCGCAGCAGCTCTTTACGTTCGTGCTGGCCCAGGTAGGCGAGGATGTCCTCGCTGATCAAATCAGATACGTGGCTCATTGCATTCAAGCTCCGAGCTGTAAGCTTCAAGCGGCAAGCTTGTCGGCGTACAGCTAGTCAGAAATTTTGTTGATCAACCCGCCCAGCATTCTAGAAAGCTCACGGGTTTCCATAATCCAATTTTCAGCCAGCGGTTCTGCGATGTAAGCGATATCTCGGCCTACCAGGATCTGGGTGCGCAACTCTCCGCACGAAGCCTTCGCGATCCAAAGAAAGTGAACCTTTTCTTTGCAACTCCGACGCTCCATGCCTTCAGCAATATTGGAAGGCACTGACAGTGCAGAGCGAGTGATCTGATCCTTGAATCCAAAATCCCCGCATCGCGCAAACTCTCTAAAAATCCCCACCGCTAAACATTTGCTTCGCTGCCAAACAACCAGTTTCTCGAAATCCATTACGAGTCATCCGATTCCGGCTCGCAGCAACCGGCCGCAAGCGCCAGACCGCAAAGTTACGCATACTGCCTTTAACTTGCAGCTTGGCGCTTGTAACTCGAAGCTTAAAAGTATCCCTGACGTTTTTTGTCTTCCATCGAGCCTGCGCCATCGTGGTCGATGACTCGGCCCTGGCGCTCGGAAGTTCGCGTCAGGAGCATTTCCTGGATGATGTCCGTGAGGCTTTCGGCCTCGGACTCCACGGCGCCCGTCAACGGGTAGCAGCCAAGGGTACGGAAACGCACTTTCTTTTTGACGATGCGCGCTTTGTCTTCGTCGGACAGGTGTTCCAGGATGCGTTCGTCGTCGATCATGATCAGCGTGCCGTTCTTCTCGATCACCTCGCGTTCGGCGGCGAAGTACAGCGGCACAATCGGGATGCCTTCAAGGTAGATGTACTGCCAGATGTCCAGTTCGGTCCAGTTCGACAAAGGGAACACACGAATGGATTCGCCCTTGTTGACCTTGCCGTTGTAGACGTTCCACAGCTCTGGACGCTGGTTTTTCGGGTCCCAGCGGTGCTTGCTGTCGCGGAACGAGTACACGCGCTCTTTGGCGCGGGATTTCTCTTCATCGCGACGGGCCCCGCCGAACGCTGCGTCGAAACCATGTTTGTCGAGTGCCTGCTTCAGGCCTTCGGTTTTCATGATGTCGGTGTGTTTGGCGCTGCCGTGGGTGAACGGGTTGATGTTCTGCGCCACGCCATCGGGGTTGATGTGGGTGATCAGGTCCAGGCCGAGTTCTTCGACCATCTTGTCGCGGAACTTGTACATCTCCTGGAATTTCCAGCGGGTGTCGACGTGCATCACCGGAAACGGCAGTTTGCCCGGGAAGAATGCCTTGCGTGCCAAGTGCAGCATCACGGCGGAGTCTTTACCGATGGAGTACAGCATCACCGGGTTATCGAACTCGGCGGCCACCTCGCGGATGATGTGGATGCTTTCCGCCTCCAGCTGTTTCAGATGCGTCAGTTTGTCGACCATGGCTACTCACGAAAACTTTCTTATGAACGGCCAGCGGGCCGTGTTCGAGCGGGAAATCCTAGCACAGCGGCCTCTTCTAATCAGGACGCCAACTAGATCGAAAGGGTATATGAATATGCCTGCCAGTTCGGCCGAGCAGTTCCCTTGTGGGAGCGAGCCTGGTCGCGAAAGCGCTGTGTCAGGCACCTTTGTATTGAAAGTCTGACGCCTTCGCGAGCGGGCTCGCTCCCACCGGGATTTGCGGTGGTTTTCAGATCGGGTTGGGGCAGTCGATGAAAATGTGTTCGAGAGCGAAGCGCTTCGCCAGGTAGTCGCCCAGCGCCTGCACGCCGTAGCGTTCGGTGGCGTGATGGCCGGCGGCGATGAAGCTGATGTCGTTTTCGCGGGCGCTGTGGAAGGTCTGCTCGGACGCTTCACCGCTCAGGTACAGATCGACGCCCGCCGCGACAGCTTGATCGATATAGCCCTGGCCGCCGCCAGTGCACCAGCCGACCCGACGGATCATCGGATTACCTTCAATCAGCAACGGTTCGCGGCCCATGACTTCTTGCACCTTGCGGGCGAAATCGCGGGCGGTCATGGGGTCTTTCAACGAGCCAACCAGGCCGACGATTTTCAGGTTTTCGGGATCCAGCGGCCCTTCCACCGTGATATCCAACTGCCGCGCCAGTTGCACGTTATTGCCCACGTCCGGGTGCAGATCCAGCGGCAAGTGATAGGCGAGCAGACTGATGTCGTGCTTGAGCAAGGTCTTCAGCCGGCGCTGCTTCATGCCGGTGACGCACGGATTCTCGCCCTTCCAGAAATAACCGTGATGCACTAGCACCAGATCGGCCTCGGCCTCAACGGCGGCATCCAGCAAGGCTTGACTGGCCGTGACGCCACTGACGATACGCATCACCTGAGGACGGCCCTCGACCTGCAATCCGTTCGGGCAATAATCGGCAATTTTCGCACTGCCAAGGTAACGGTCGGCTTCTTCGACGAGGGTGCTGAGGGCAACGGCCATGAAAGACTCCTAAATATCCCGTTCCGAGGCACGCGCGGCCTCGTATAATGCGCGACATTATGGGCGGTCTGACCCCGCCTGCAACTCTTCCAGGACGTGCTTAATGTTCAAGGCGCTGCGTTTTATGGGCTGGCCGTTGTTGGCCGGTGTGCTTATCGCTCTGTTGATTATTCAGCGTTACCCGCAGTGGGTCGGGCTGCCGAGCCTCGACGTCAACCTGCAACAGGCCCCGCAGACCACCAGCGTGCAGCAGGGGCCGGTGTCCTATGCGGACGCGGTGACCATCGCCGCGCCTTCAGTGGTCAATCTGTACACCACCAAAGTCATCAACAAACCGGCGCATCCGCTGTTTGAAGATCCACAGTTCCGCCGCTTCTTCGGTGATAACTCGCCGAAGCAGAAACGCATGGAATCGAGCCTCGGTTCCGGCGTGATCATGAGCCCGGAAGGCTACATCCTCACCAACAACCACGTGACCAGCGGCGCCGATCAGATTGTCGTGGCCCTGAAGGATGGCCGTGAAACCCTCGCCCGGGTGATCGGCAGCGACCCGGAAACCGATCTCGCGGTGTTGAAGATCGACCTGAAAACCCTGCCGTCGATCACAGTCGGCCGCTCCGACAACATTCGCATCGGCGACGTCGCGCTGGCCATCGGCAACCCGTTCGGCGTTGGCCAGACCGTGACCATGGGCATCATCAGCGCCACTGGGCGTAATCAGTTGGGCCTGAACAACTACGAAGACTTCATCCAGACCGACGCGGCAATCAACCCGGGTAACTCCGGCGGTGCGCTGGTCGATGCCAACGGCAACCTCACCGGAATCAACACAGCGATCTTCTCCAAGTCCGGCGGTTCGCAAGGCATCGGCTTTGCGATCCCGGTGAAACTGGCGATGGAGGTGATGAAATCGATCATCGAGCACGGTCAGGTAATTCGTGGCTGGCTGGGCATTGAAGTACAACCGCTGACCCAGGAACTGGCCGAGTCGTTCGGTTTGTCCGGACGCCCGGGGATTGTCGTCGCGGGGATCTTCCGCGATGGCCCGGCGCAGAAGGCCGGCCTGCAATTGGGCGATGTGATTCTGAGCATTGATGGCGAGCCGGCCGGTGATGGCCGTCGTTCGATGAACCAGGTCGCGCGGATCAAACCGACTGACAAAGTGACGATTCAGGTGATGCGCAACGGCAAAGAGCTCAAGCTCACCGCAGAAATCGGCCTGCGTCCGCCACCGGCGCCGGTGAAAGAAAAAGAAGAATAAAGCTTTCTTCGCGCCAAACGCGCAAATAAAAGAAATTCTCAACAGGCATGTTATATTGTTTCAATTCTAAGAATTGGAACAACATAACATGTCGTCTCGAACAAAGGCCTCCCTGCTCGGCCTGAGCCTCGGTTTACTGGTTGATCCGGCCTTCGCCGAAGAACCACAACCCCTCGAACTCGACGCCATCAGCGTCATCTCCGACTACGAATCGCCGACCGGCCCGGTCAAGGGCTATCGCGCCACACGTTCGTCCAGCGCAACCAAAACCGACACCGCAATACGCGATATCCCGCAGGCGATCAGCGTAGTACCCGCCAGCGTGCTCAAGGATCTGGGCAGCACCAGTGTCGAGCGCGCGCTGGATTTCGCCGGTGGCGTATCGAAGCAAAACAACTTTGGCGGCCTGACGCTGTACGAATACAGCGTGCGCGGCTTCACCACCTCCGAGTTTTACAAGGACGGTTTCAGCGCTAATCGCGGTTATCCGAGCACACCCGACGCGGCCAACATCGAGCGCATCGAAGTGCTCAAGGGCCCGGCCGCCAGCCTGTATGGCCGAGGCGATCCCGGCGGCACGGTAAACATCGTCACCAAGAAACCGCAGCCTGAAGCCTTCACCACCCTGCAAACCAGCGCCGGCAGCTGGGACCGTTATCGCACCGCACTGGACGTCAACACGCCGCTGGATGATCAGGGTAATGTGCTCTCGCGGATCAACCTCGCGGTCGAGGACAACCACAGCTTCCGCGATCACGTCGACAGCCAGCGCGTATTCGTCGCGCCCTCGATCAGTTGGCAATTGAACCCGGACACGTCGCTGTTGGTGGAAAGCGAAATCGTCCGTCACAGCTCCACCTTCGATCGCGGCATCGTCGCACCGAACAACAAATGGAGCGGCGTGTCGCGCTCGACCTTCCTCGGCGAGCCCAACGACGGCAACATCGACAACCACAACAACCTGCTGCAGGCCACGCTGGAACATCACCTCAACGACAGCTGGAAGCTGCGTCTGGCCAGCCACTACAAGGAAGGTAAACTCTGGGGCGACGCTTCCGAATCCCGTCCGTTGAACGCCGATGGCCACACCGTCAACCGCCGCTATCGCGAGCGTGATACCAACTGGCATGACAGCATCACCCAGCTTGAGCTGCGCGGCCTGTTCGACCTCGGCCCGTGGCAGCACGAACTGCTGATCGGCAGCGAATACGAAAACTTCCGCAAGAACGAGCGCGTCACCACCATCGCCGGCGGCCCTTACGCCATCGACATCTACAACCCGACTTATGGTCAGCCAAAACCCAACGGCGCCCGCTCGGGCAGCGACTTTTTCGAACACGTCGAAAGTCATGCACTGAACCTGCAGGATCAGATCGTCTTCACCGACAAATTGCGCGGGATGATCGGTGGGCGTTTCGAGCACTTCGATCAGCACATCGACGACCACAGCCGCAACGCCACGAGCAACCAGCGCCAGGACGCCCTGACCCAACGCGCCGGCCTGCTCTATCAACTGACGCCGGACACCGGGCTGTTCGCCAACGCCTCGACCTCGTTCAAACCGAACAATGGCCTCGACGCGTCCGGCAAATCCTTCGACCCGGAGGAAGGCGTCGGCTACGAAGTCGGGATCAAGAACGAGCTGTTCGACGAACGCCTGAGCAGCACCCTCGCCTTCTTCCACATCGACAAGGAAAACGTCCTCGCCCTCGACCCGGCCAGCGACACCAGCCGGGCGATGGGCAAGGCGCGCAGTCGTGGTTTCGATCTGCAAATCACCGGACAAGTGACTGACGCAGTGCGGGTGATCGGCGCCTTTGCTTACATCGACGCAGAAGTGACCAAGGGTGACGCGGTAATTCCCACCGGCAGTCGCATCCTCGGCGTGGCCAAACGCAGCGGCAGCCTGCTCGGCGTTTATGAGTTTCAGGATGGCCATCTGCGCGGCTCGGACGTCGGCGCAGCGTTCACTTATGTCGGCGACCGCTCCGGAGAATCCGGCAGCGACTTTGAATTGCCGGCCTACCAGACCGTCGACCTGCTCGCGCATTACAAGGCAAGCGACAACGTCACCGTCGGCCTGAACCTGAACAACCTCTTCGATGAAAAGTATTACGAGCGCTCCTACAGCAACTACTGGGTCAACCCCGGCGAGCCGCGCAATTTCACCGTCAGCCTGACACTCAACCTGTAAAAGGACGTCACCATGCAATACGGCAAAACCTTTGTGCTCATCGCTGCGCTGTTCGCAGGCGAAGTCTCGGCCCATGGTCTATGGACCGAAGAGCGTCGCGGCAATATCGAAGTGGTCTACGGTCATGGCGCTGAGGACAATGCGTTCAAAGCGCAGAAGATCCGCGGCGCTTGGGCTTACGACGTTGCCGGCAAGATGATCCCGGTCAGCGTCGAGCGCCTGACGGATCATGCTCGTCTGAAACCTTTGAAATCGCCGGCGGTGATGGCCGTGGCACTGAACAATGGTATGTGGTCGCAAACGGCTGACAAGAAGTGGGTCAACGAAGGCCGCAGCAAAGTGCCGGGCGCTGTCGAGGCGATGGAGACGTTTAAGTACAGTCTGGCGATTTACCAGCCGGGGGCGAAGTTGCCCAAGCTTGATCAGATCAAGTTGCTGATTTTGCCAGAGGTTGACCCGTTGACTGTGGGGCCGGGGAAATCATTGCCGGTGCGGGTATTGCTCGATGGCAAACCGGCAGCGGGGGTGAAGTTGATTGGTGACTATCGCAGCGCGCCGAACACGTTGAGTGCCGAGACGGACAAGGATGGCCGTGCGCAGGTGCTGGTGAGGAACGAAGGCTTGAATGTGATTGCGGCGCAGGTTGAGGTGCCGGTGAAGGGCAGCGCTGATGTGGATAGTCGTGGGTTGTTCACCTCACTGACGTTCCTCGGCGAAGCGCATCACGAATAAAAGCGCACCCTCACCCCAGCCCTCTCCCTGAGGGAGAGGGGGCCGACCGAGTTGTCTTGCGAAGTACATCGACCTGAAAGACCGAGTCGATTATGGATTCGGTACAGCACTTTCACGTCGGCGTTATTCTGCAATATCCCCCAATCAGTCCCCTCTCCCTTTGGGAGAGGGCTAGGGTGAGGGGCTCTTGCCTTTAGAGGTTGCCAAGCCCATCAATCAGCGCCTGATTCTGCTCCGGCGTGCCAATCGAAATCCGCAGGAACTGCGCAATCCGCTCCTGCTTGAAGTGCCGCACAATCACGCCCTGCTCACGCAGCTTCGCCGCCAAACCCGCCGCATCATGCTGCGGATGCCGGGCGAAAATGAAGTTCGCCGCCGACGGCAGCACTTCAAATCCTTTGGCCTGCAACTGCGTGATCACCCACTCACGGCTCTCGATCACCAGGCGGCACGTCTTGTCGAAATGCTCGCGATCCTCGAACGCCGCCGCTGCGCCAACAATCGCCAGACGATCGAGTGGATAAGAGTTGAAACTGTTCTTGATCCGCTCCAGCGCCTCGATCAGGTCCGGATGCCCGACCGCCAGACCCACACGCAGCCCGGCCAGCGAGCGCGACTTTGACAGCGTCTGCGTCACCAGCAGATTCGGATAGCGATCGACCAGACTGATCGCCGTCTCGCCGCCGAAATCGATGTACGCCTCGTCCACCACAACCACCGAATCCGGGCTGGCCTTGAGGATTTGTTCAACCGCGTCCAGCGCCAGCAGGCAACCAGTCGGTGCGTTCGGGTTAGGGAAAATGATCCCGCCGTTCGGTTTGGCGTAGTCGGCCGGGTTGATCTGGAACTGCGCGTCCAGCGGCACCGCATCAAACTCGATGCCGTACAAACCGCAGTAAACCGGATAGAAGCTGTAGCTGATGTCCGGGAACAGCAGTGGCTGATCGTGTTGCAGCAAGCCATGGAAAATGTGCGCGAGCACTTCGTCCGAACCGTTGCCCAGAAAGACCTGATTGCTTTGCACGCCGTAGTAGTTGGCGACCGCAGTTTTCAGCAGATCACTGTTCGGGTCCGGGTACAGACGCAGGTTGTCATTCAGTTCGACCTGCATCGCCGCCAAGGCTTTTGGCGATGGGCCGTACGGGTTTTCGTTGGTATTGAGTTTGACCAGTTTGGTCAGCTTTGGCTGTTCGCCCGGCACGTACGGCACCAGATCTTTAACGAACGGGCTCCAGAATTTGCTCATGTTCAGTTCCCCTTCGATTCGTCTTTGATGCGGTATTCGGCGCTGCGCGCGTGAGCGCTCAGGGATTCGCCACGGGCCAGAACCGATGCAGTTTTACCCAGCTCGGAAGCACCGGCCTCGGAGCAGAAAATGATCGACGAACGCTTCTGGAAGTCGTACACGCCCAGCGGTGAGGAGAACCGCGCAGTGCCGGACGTCGGCAATACGTGGTTCGGACCTGCGCAGTAATCGCCCAGCGCTTCGGAAGTATGACGGCCCATGAAGATCGCGCCTGCGTGGCGGATCTGCGGCAGCCAGGCTTGCGGGTCAGCGACCGACAACTCCAGGTGTTCCGGGGCAATGCGGTTGGCGACTTCGATGGCTTGCGTCATATCGCGCACGTGAATCAGCGCACCACGGCCATTGATCGACGTTTCGATGATGGTCGCGCGATCCATGGTCGGCAGCAGTTTGTCGATGCTCGCCGCCACCTTGTCGAGGAACTCGGCGTCCGGGCTGACCAGAATCGCCTGGGCGTCTTCGTCGTGCTCAGCTTGCGAGAACAGATCCATGGCGATCCAGTCCGGATCGGTCTGGCCGTCGCACACCACGAGAATTTCTGAAGGACCGGCGATCATGTCGATACCGACCTGACCGAATACGTGACGCTTGGCGGTGGCGACATAGATGTTGCCCGGGCCAACCACTTTGTCGACCTTCGGCACGCTTTCGGTGCCGTAGGCCAACGCAGCGACGGCTTGTGCGCCACCTATCGTGAACACACGGTCAACGCCAGCGATGCATGCCGCCGCCAGCACCAGCTCGTTGATTTCGCCGCGCGGCGTTGGCACGACCATGACCACTTCGGTCACACCCGCCACTTTGGCCGGAATCGCATTCATCAACACCGACGACGGGTACGATGCCTTGCCGCCCGGCACGTACAGACCGGCACGATCCAACGGCGTGACCTTCTGGCCCAGCACAGTACCGTCGGCTTCGGTGTAGCTCCAGGAATCCTGTTTCTGTTTTTCGTGGTAGCTGCGCACGCGCGCGGCGGCTTTTTCCAGTGCTTCGCGCTGTGGCACGGTGATTCGGGTCAGAGCCAGTTCCAGTCGCTCGCGCGGCAGGATCAGGTCAGCCATCGAAGCAACTTCGAGGCCGTCGAACTTCTGGGTGAACTCGACCAGCGCCGCGTCACCGCGCTCACGCACAGCCTTGATGATGTCCAGCACCCGCTGATTGACCGAGTCGTCAGACACACTTTCCCAGCTCAGCAGATGATCCAGATGATGCGCGAAATCCGGGTCAGCAGCGTTGAGTCGGCGAATTGCAGTCGTTGCGGTCATAGCGAGAGCCTCATAGGAATGGCAAAAAACTCAGGCGCCCGAAACTATCATTCGATCCGCTTAGGCACCTGAGAATTCTGGCTATGAGGCGGATAGACGGCGCGACCTGGGGTCGCGCAGGTAAATCAGCCGCGGTGTCGCGATTCCACTGCGTTGCGCAGGGTATCGATCAACGCCTGGATTCGGGCGTGTTGCATCTTCATCGAAGCCTTGTTGACCACCAGGCGCGAGCTGATCGTGGCGATCAGTTCCTGAGGTTCCAGGCCATTGGCACGCAAGGTGTTGCCGGTGTCGACCACGTCGATGATCTTGTCAGCGAGACCGATCAGCGGCGCCAGTTCCATCGAGCCGTAGAGCTTGATGATATCGACCTGACGGCCCTGTTCGGCGTAATAACGCTTGGCGACGTTGACGAACTTGGTCGCCACGCGCAGACGGCCCTTGGGCTCAGGCGCGCCGATCTTGCCGGCGGTCATCAGCTTGCACTGAGCGATCTGCAGATCCAGTGGTTCGTACAAGCCCTGGCCGGTGTATTCCATCAGCACGTCTTTACCGGCAACGCCGAGGTCAGCCGCGCCATGCTCAACGTAAGTCGGCACATCGGTGGCACGCACGATCAGCAGACGAACATCGTCCTGCGTCGTGGGGATGATCAGCTTGCGACTCTTGTCCGGATTCTCGGTCGGCACGATGCCCGCTTCGGCGAGAAGCGGCAGGGTGTCGTCAAGGATGCGGCCCTTGGACAGTGCGATGGTCAACATGGGAAACGTCAGTCCTTATCAAGGTACTCATGTCCGGTCGCAATCGGCGCCGGACACACATCGAGCCGGAAACCGGCTCGACTCAAAACGAATTCAGTGGACACGTCCCTGTGTCCCGATGCAGCAATCAGCCCGGAACGCGACGGATCTTGGCGCCCAGCATCTGCAGTTTTTCTTCGATGCACTCGTAACCACGGTCGATGTGGTAGATGCGGTCGATCAAAGTGTCGCCTTCGGCAACCAGAGCCGAGATCACCAGACTGGCCGAAGCACGCAGGTCGGTCGCCATGACTGGCGCGCCCTTGAGGACTTCAGTACCGGTAACGATGGCAGTGTTGCCTTCGACCTGGATCTTGGCGCCCATGCGGTGCAGTTCGTACACGTGCATGAAACGGTTTTCGAAGATCGTCTCGATCACCGCACCGGTGCCTTCGGCAATGGCGTTGAGCGAGATGAACTGCGCTTGCATGTCGGTCGGGAATGCAGGGTACGGCGCAGTGCGCACGTTGACTGCTTTCGGACGCTTGCCGTGCATGTTCAGCTCGATCCAGTCTTCACCACAGGTGATTTCTGCGCCGGCTTCACGGAGTTTTTCCAGAACCGCTTCGAGGATGGTCGGATCGGTGTCCTTGACCTTGACGCGACCACCGGTCACGGCAGCGGCAACCAGGTAAGTGCCGGTTTCGATACGGTCAGGCATGACCTTATAGAAAGCCGAACCCAGACGCTCGACGCCATCGATGGTGATGGTGTCGGTGCCAGCACCGGACACCTTGGCGCCCATGGCGTTGAGGAAGTTCGCCAGGTCAACCACTTCAGGTTCGCGAGCGGCGTTCTGCAACACGCTGCGGCCCTTGGCCAGAGCAGCGGCCATCATGATGTTTTCGGTGCCGGTCACGCTGACGGTGTCGAAGAAGAAGTGCGCACCGCGCAGGCCGCCTTCAGGCGCCTTGGCCTTGATGTAGCCGCCTTCGACGTCGATCACCGCGCCCATGGCTTCAAGACCACGGATGTGCAGGTCAACCGGACGCGAACCGATGGCGCAACCGCCAGGCAGTGCGACTTCGGCCTCACCGAAACGGGCAACCATCGGGCCCAGCACCAGAATCGACGCACGCATGGTTTTCACCAGCTCGTACGGAGCAATCAGGGTCTTGATGGTGCGCGGGTCGATTTCGACGCTCAGCTTCTCGTCGATCACCGGCTCAATGCCCATGCGACCGAACAGCTCGATCATGGTGGTGATGTCGTGCAGGTGCGGCAAGTTGCCAACGGTCACCGGGCCATCGCACAGCAGGGTGGCCGCCAGGATCGGCAGGGCGGAGTTTTTTGCGCCGGAAATGCGGATCTCGCCATCAAGACGAGCGCCACCGGTAATAATCAATTTATCCATAAGAATCTCGACGCCCTTAGGCTCAGGTGCGCTCGGCCCAGGCCGCGCTGCTGAAAAATTTCATAGTGACCGCATGGATGCTGCCATCGGTGATCCATGGGTTCAAATGGGCATAGATCTGCTGCTGACGCTTTACCGGGCTCAACGCCGCCAGTTCATCGCTAATCACGTTCAGCTGGAAATTGCAGCCTTCGCCCTCAACTTCTACCAACGTTCCGGGCAGCTTTCCTTCAAGGAAGCTCTTCACTTCTACGGCCTGCATGCTCAACCTCAATCGGCGCCCTGTGCGCACGGGTCGGACATCATACAAAAAAGCCCCGCGCCTGCGAACCCCGCATGGCAGGACTCTGACGGGGGGCTTCTTTATTGATGCGGGTTCAGGGGTGCGCCAACAGTTCGGTCAGTTCACTGACCTGAGCAATTTCGCGCATGTCTTCGGGCATCGCACGAATGCTGACAGCCTTTCCGGCCGCATTGGCATCGCGCATGAAGCACAGCAGCAACGACAAGCCGACGCTGCTGGACTTCTTCACCGCCGAGCAATCGATCACCAGCGAAGCAGCCTTGCTGGACTTGATCAGCGCCTGGCCTTCCTTGCGCAGGTCGGCACCGGTGCGATAGTCCAGCACGCCACTGAGCAGAAGCTCGTCGACATCACTCATACGAACTGCGGCCTCACTCATTGTGCTGGATTCTTTTCAGTGGCTTCCTTGGCCTTGGCCACTTCACCGGCCCAACCGTTGATGGTCTTGTCCAGGTCGTTGCCATTGCGCTGCATCGCGTCAGCGAACTGATCACGGAACAGCTTGCCGATGTTGATGCCGTTGATGATCACGTTGCGCAGTTTCCACTCGCCGTTGATCTTCTCCAGCGTGTACTGCACAGGATAGATTGCGCCGCTGCTGCCCTTGACGGTCATGTTGACGCTGGTGCGGTCGCCCGATTCGTCCTTGGCAGGGTCAACAGTAATGCCCTGGTTGTTGTACTCGAGCAAGGCATTACCGTAGAACTGGAACAGGCCTTTCTTGAAGTTTTCCTGGAAGGTCTGCATTTGCGCTGGCGTGGCCTTGCGCGAATACTTGACCGTCATGATGCTCTTGGAAATGCCCTCGGCATCCACCACCGGACCGACGATGCTGTTGAGCGCCGCGTAGAAATCAGTCGGATCCTGCTTGTATTTCTCTTTGTTGGCAGCCAGGTCGGCCAGCAACCGGGTGGTTGTGTCCTGAACCAGATCATGTGCCGAAGTCGCAGCAGCCACGGCGTTACCCATCAACGGCAAGGCCGCCAACAGCACCAACAGGCTGCGTCGCAAGATAGAGATCATTCAAAAGCTCCTCATTTGGCGTCTTTGCTAACGGTATTGAGCAGGAATTTACCGATCAGGTCTTCCAGTACCAGTGACGACTGCGTGTCATGGATGGTTCCGCCGTCCTTCAACGGCTTGTCTTCTCCGCCGACGCTGATACCGATGTACTTCTCGCCCAGCAGACCAGCGGTCAGGATAGACGCTGTGGAGTCAGTCGGCAGATTGTCGACCTTTTTATCCACTTGCAGGGTGACCCGACCGGTGAAGCTGTCGCGATCCAGATCGATCGCCGTGACCTTGCCGATGGTCACACCGGCCATGGTCACTTTGGCTCTGACCGTCAAACCGGCGATATTGTCGAAATAGGCATAGAGTTTATAGGTGTCGGTGGTCGACGTCGGAGACAGACCACTGACCCGCAAAGCAAGCAGCAACAAAGCCAGGATCCCTGCCAGCAGGAACAGGCCGACACCGATTTCCAGGGTGCGGTTTTGCATCAGAAATCTCCAAACATCAAAGCGGTCAGAATAAAGTCCAGGCCGAGCACTGCCAGCGAGGCAAACACCACGGTCTTGGTGGTGGCACGACTGATTCCCTCGGAAGTGGGCTCACAGTCGTAGCCTTGAAATACGGCGATCCAGGTCACTACAAAGGCAAAAACAATACTTTTGATCACGCCATTGAGCACGTCACTGGTGAAATTCACGCTGTTCTGCATGTTTGCCCAATAAGAGCCTTCATACACACCCAGCCAGTCGACGGCCACCCACGAACCGCCCCAAATCCCGACCACGCTGAAAATCATCGCCAGCACCGGCAGGGAAATAAAGCCGGCCCACAGGCGCGGGGCAATGATGTACTTGAGCGGATCGACGCCGATCATTTCCAGACTGGAAAGCTGTTCGGTGGACTTCATGTTGCCGATCTCTGCGGTCAACGCCGAACCGGCACGACCGGCGAACAATAGTGCGGTCACCACCGGGCCGAGCTCACGCAACAGGGTCAGCGCAACCATTTGCCCCACCGCCTGCTCCGAACCGTAGCTGGACAGAATGCTGAAGCCCTGCAGCGCCAGCACCATGCCGATGAAGATCCCGGAAACGACGATGATCACCAGCGACATCACGCCGACTGAATGCAATTGCTTGACCAGCAGGCTGAAGCCGCCGCTGATCCCGCCGCGCCCCAGCAGAGCATGAAACAGGAACAGCGTCGCCCGACCGAACACCGCGACGGCGTCGATCGCCGCCTCGCCGAACCGGCGTACGCGTTCTATTAATGAAATTCTGCGCATCAGCGCTTCCCCAGAAGATCTGCGCGGTAATCCGTCGCTGGAAAATGGTACGGCACCGGGCCATCGGGATCGCCGGTCATGAACTGACGGATACGCGGTTCGTCCGAGTTCATCAACTCGTCCGGCGTCCCCTGACCCAGCACCTGACCATCACCGACGACATAGATGTAGTCGGCGATGCTCGCGGTTTCGGCCAGATCGTGGGACACCACGATACTGGTGATCCCCAGCGCGTCGTTGAGCAGGCGGATCAGACGGACCAGCACGCCCATGGCGATCGGGTCCTGGCCGACGAACGGTTCATCGTACATGAGGATCTGCGGATCGAGCGCAATCGCCCGTGCCAGCGCGACACGACGCTTCATGCCACCGGACAGCTCATCCGGCATCAACTCGATGGCACCGCGCAGACCGACTGCCTGCAGTTTGAGCAGGACGATGTCGCGGATCATTTCTTCCGGCAAATCGGTATGAACACGCAGGGGGAAAGCCACGTTCTCGAACACATCGAGATCGGTGAACAGCGCGCCGCTTTGAAACAGCACACCCATGTGCTTTCGCGCATCGAACAGATCGCTGCGCGAAAGCGCAGGCAGATTCTGGCCGTTGACCCAGACTTCGCCGCTGGCAGGGCGCAACTGTGCGCCCATCAATCGCAGCAGCGTGGTCTTGCCACACCCGGAAGGTCCCATGATGCCGGTGACCTTGCCGCGCGGGATGCGAATATCGACGTTATTGAAAATGCTGCGCGCACCGCGCTTGAAGGAGACTCCCTTCAGCTCGACCGCGTAGGCGTTATCGGCACTCATCTAAACTCCTTGCGATGCAGCCTCTCACTCGGACGCCTGTCTTTACTTAAAAAGTACGTACATCCCGGGCAGGCCGAACTGGCGGCGAACTATATCACTGCAAAGGCTACGCGCCCAAGGCTTGTACCAGCCTGTGTTCGGCGATTTGACAGGTGCGCAGGCTCTTTTGCCGGGTTTTGGTAACGAGTAATGACAAAGCACGACGAACTTGCGTGAGGCTTTGCAACATAACCGCTATAATCGCCGCCTTTTCATCGGGCTATACGATTTCTGACATGAGCCAATCCAGCGACCTGATTCAATCGGCACAACGCACCATCCAACTCGAAGTGGAGGCCGTACAAGGCTTGTTGCCCCATATCGACGCCGATTTCGTACGCGCTTGCGAGATGATTCTGGCCAGTAAAGGCCGTGTAGTGGTGGTCGGCATGGGCAAGTCCGGGCACATCGGCAACAAGATTGCCGCGACCCTGGCCAGCACCGGCACTCCTGCTTTTTTTGTCCACCCGGCAGAAGCCAGTCATGGCGACATGGGCATGATCACTCGCGATGACGTGATCCTGGCCCTGTCGAACTCCGGCTCGACCAATGAAATCGTTACCCTGCTGCCGCTGATCAAGCGTCTGGGCATCCAGCTGATCAGCGTCACCGGCAACCCGCAATCGCCGCTGGCCAAGGCTGCCGAGGTCAATCTCAACGTTCACGTCGAGCACGAAGCCTGCCCGCTGAATCTGGCGCCGACCTCGTCGACGACAGCGGCACTGGTCATGGGCGATGCATTGGCCGTCGCGCTGCTGGAAGCACGCGGTTTCACTGCCGAAGACTTCGCATTCTCCCACCCGGGCGGCGCGCTCGGTCGTCGTCTGTTGCTGAAAGTGGAAAACGTCATGCACGCCGGGCAGGAATTGCCGCAAGTACAACGCGGCACATTGCTTAAAGACGCATTGATGGAAATGACTCGTAAAGGTCTGGGCATGACCGTCATCCTTGAAACTGACGGTAAACTGGCCGGGATCTTCACTGACGGCGACTTGCGCCGCACGCTGGATCGCAGCATCGACATTCGCAGCGCCACCATCGACCAGGTAATGACGGCCCATGGCAAGACTGCACGGCCAGAGATGCTGGCCGCCGAAGCCCTGAAAATCATGGAAGATCACCGAATCAACGCACTGGTTGTTGTGGACGATGAAGATCGCCCGGTCGGCGCCTTCAACCTCTCCGATCTGCTGCGCGCAGGAGTCATGTAATGAGTAACGATCTGCTGCAACGCGGCAAAGCGATCAAGCTGGCGGTTTTCGACGTCGACGGCGTCCTCACCGACGGGCGCCTGTATTTCCTTGAAGACGGCAGCGAATTCAAGACTTTCAATACCCTCGACGGCCAAGGCATCAAAATGCTGATGAACGCCGGTGTGCAGACCGCTATCATCAGCGGCCGCAAGACCCCAGTGGTCGAGCGTCGAGCGAAAAACCTGGGGATTCCCCACCTGTTTCAGGGTCGTGAAGACAAATTGGTTGTTCTCGACGGTCTTCTTGAGCAACTGGGCCTAAGCTACGAAGAGGTTGCCTATCTCGGTGACGACCTGCCCGACCTGCCGGTGATCCGCCGTGTAGGCCTGGGAATGGCCGTGGCCAACGCTGCCGATTTCGTCCGCGAACACGCCCATGGCGTCACCCGCGCCCGTGGTGGCGAAGGCGCCGCCCGCGAATTCTGCGAATTGATCCTGCGCGCCCAGGGCCGCCTCGATGCGGCCCACGCCGCGTACCTGTGAGCCAAACCATGTTCAGCAAAAAATTTCGCAACTTCCTGCTGTTTGGCTGTATCGCGGCGATATTTGCCGCGGTGGGCTACTGGAACATCAGCCCTGAACGCTTTCTCGACAAACCGCCGGTTACGTCGATCGAGACACCTATCGACTGGTATGCAACCAACACGCATACCCTGCAATACCTGCCGGATGGCAAAGTGCAGTATGAAATGACCTCCGAAAAGGCCGAGCACGTGAAGGCAACCGACGTCACGCTCGTGACCAAACCCGACCTGAACATGTACCGCGGAACGGAATTTCCGTGGCACGTGACCAGTGAGCGCGGCGAAGTGAACTCAGGCGGCACCGAAGTCGAACTGATCGATTCGGTACGCGTTGCGCGCACCGATGAAAAGAAGCGTGACATCCTGATCACGTCCACGCGCATGACCGTGTTCCCGCAGCAGGAATATGCGCAGACCGAGCAACCCGTTAGAATCGACGGCGCTGGCGGTGTATCGACTGGCGTTGGAATGAAAGCGTACCTGAAGGAAAGCAGGATACACCTGCTATCGAACGTAAGAGGACAGTATGAGGCTCGTTAAAACCCTCCCTATTTTGCTCAGTCTGGGCGCAGCACTGGGAAGCGTGAGCGCCTGGGCTCTGCCGAACGATCAGCAGCAACCTATCCGCATTCAAGCCGACGACGCCCAACTGGACGACAAAAACGGCATCGCCACCTATAAAGGTGATGTGATCATCACCCAGGGTTCGATGATCGTTAAAGGCAACACGGTGACCATCACCCGCACTCCGGCCGGCGATATCGACGTCGTTACGTCGGTGGGCAACCTTGCCTACTTCGAACAACTGCAGACCGCTGGCGACACCAAGCCTGTACAGGGCTGGGGCGTGACGATCCAGTACCACGCCGCGCAAAACCGCGTTGTGCTGATCGACAAGGCCAAGGTTGTCGACAAGGACAACAACACGACTCAAGGCGAGAAAATCGTCTATGACACCGTGAAGAAACTCGCCAGCGCCGGTCGCGCTACCGGCAGCAAGGTCACCGAGGCGCGTCCGCGCATCGACATGGTGATCCAGCCGAAGAAGAAAACCGACGAGAAAACCCAGTAATGGCAACTCTGAAAGCTCAGCACCTGGCCAAGGCCTATAAAAGCCGCCAGGTCGTGCGTGATGTCAGCCTGTCGATCGACAGCGGCCAGATCGTCGGCCTGCTCGGCCCGAACGGTGCCGGCAAGACGACCTGCTTCTACATGATCGTCGGCCTGGTGCAGGCCGATCAGGGCCGCGTACTGATCGATGACCTGGACGTCAGCCACCAGCCAATGCACGGCCGTGCAAAAGCCGGCATCGGCTATCTGCCGCAAGAAGCGTCGATCTTCCGCAAACTGTCGGTGGCAGACAACATCATGGCCATCCTCGAGACCCGTCAGGAACTCGACAAGGCCGGACGCCGCAAAGAGCTGGAAAGCCTGCTGCAGGAATTCCACATCAGCCACATCCGCGACAACCTCGGTATGAGCCTGTCCGGTGGTGAACGTCGCCGCGTGGAAATCGCTCGCGCGCTGGCAACGGCACCGAAATTCATCCTGCTCGACGAACCGTTTGCCGGTGTCGACCCGATTTCGGTCGGCGACATCAAGCAGATCATCCACCACCTCAAGGCCAAAGGCATCGGTGTATTGATCACCGACCACAACGTCCGTGAGACGCTGGATATCTGCGAAACCGCTTACATCGTCAACGATGGCCAGTTGATTGCCGAGGGCGATGCAGAAACCATCCTGGCCAACGATCTGGTCAAGGAAGTGTATCTGGGCCACGAGTTCCGCCTGTAAGCGCAACAGTGCCCGGTGCGCCGCCCGGGCGCTGTATCGATTCAAGCAGGATTTAATACGCTTTAATTGTTACAGCGCTCTAGGCAAACACTTCAGTTTCAGGCATATAATTTGCTTAAGTTTGGCGCTCCGGCGCCCTGTAGTGGATGGCGCATAGCGCCGGCGAATAAGGTGTTAAGCCCCTGCCATGAAACCATCGCTAGTCTTGAGAATGGGCCAGCAGCTGACGATGACACCGCAGCTGCAACAGGCCATCCGCCTGCTCCAATTGTCGACCCTGGATCTGCAACAGGAAATCCAGGAGGCTCTGGAATCCAATCCGATGCTCGAACGCCAGGAAGAAGGCGAGGACTTCGACAATTCCGACCCCATGGCCGACAACGCCGAACAGAAGCCCAACACCGAGATCCAGGAGCCCTCGTATCAGGAAACCGCACCGACGGTGGACAACCTCGAGGACGGCGAATGGAACGAGCGCATCCCCAACGAGCTTCCGGTCGACACGGCCTGGGAAGACGTCTACCAGACCAGCGCCAGCAGCCTGCCCAGCAGCGACGATGACGAGTGGGACTTCACCACACGCACGTCCGCCGGCGAGAGCCTGCAAAGCCACCTGCTGTGGCAACTGAACCTTGCACCGATGTCCGACACCGATCGCCTGATTGCCGTCACTTTGATCGATTGCATCAACAATCAGGGCTACCTGGACGAAACCCTCGAAGAGATCCTTGAGGCGTTCGATCCGGAGCTGGACATTGAGCTGGACGAAATCGAAGCCGTCCTGCACCGCATCCAGCAGTTTGAACCGGCCGGCATCGGCGCGCGCAATCTCGGCGAGTGCCTGCTGCTGCAATTGCGCCAGTTGCCTGCCAAGACTCCATGGCTGGCAGAAGCGAAACGCTTGGTCAGCGATTACATCGATCTGCTCGGCAGCCGCGACTACAGCCAGTTGATGCGGCGCATGAAGCTCAAGGAAGACGAACTGCGCCAGGTCATCGAGCTGGTGCAAAGCCTCAATCCCCGTCCGGGCTCACAGATCGAGTCCACTGAAGCCGAATACGTCGTCCCTGACGTGATCGTGCGCAAGGACAACGAACGCTGGCTTGTCGAGTTGAACCAGGAGTCGGTACCACGCCTGCGCGTCAACGCCCAGTACGCTGGTTTCGTTCGCCGCGCCGACACCAGCGCCGACAACACTTTCATGCGCAATCAGTTGCAGGAGGCTCGCTGGTTCATCAAGAGCCTGCAGAGCCGCAACGAAACCCTGATGAAAGTTGCCACCCAGATCGTCGAGCATCAGCGCGGTTTTCTGGAGTACGGCGACGAAGCGATGAAGCCGTTGGTCCTGCATGACATCGCCGAAGCGGTCGGCATGCACGAATCGACGATTTCACGGGTGACCACGCAGAAATTCATGCATACCCCGCGCGGTATTTATGAGCTGAAATACTTTTTCTCCAGCCACGTCAGCACTTCCGAAGGCGGCGAATGCTCGTCCACGGCGATCCGCGCGATCATCAAAAAACTGGTTGCCGCGGAAAATCAGAAAAAGCCGTTGAGTGACAGCAAGATCGCTGGTTTACTGGAGGCACAAGGCATTCAGGTGGCTCGCCGCACCGTCGCCAAGTACCGCGAATCCCTCGGGATCGCGCCTTCGAGCGAACGCAAGCGGTTGATGTAAGCCACGTTACAGCGTTCCAGTGGCAGGCTATCCAGCCTGCCGCTTTATGCACTGGCAACGAAGGAGAAGCTGTATGCAAGTCAACATCAGTGGACACCAACTGGAAGTGACCCAACCTCTGCGTTCCTATATCGAGGAAAAGCTCCAACGACTGGAGCGACATTTCGACAAGATCACCAACGTGCAAGTCACGATGTGCGTCGAAAAGCTGAAGCAGAAAATCGAAGCCACCTTGCATATTCCCGGCAGCGAAGTGGTCGCCAACGCAGAAGATACTGATATGTATGCTGCGATCGACTCACTGACCGACAAGCTGGATCGCCAACTCAAAAAGCATAAGGAAAAGACCCAGAGCCTCCTCCAGGGCGCGACCGGTCGATAACCCCCCATTCCATGATCCGACTTGAAAATATCCTGACCCCCGGCCGTTCCCTTGTGAACGTGCCGGGCGGCAGTAAGAAGAAAGCCCTCGAACAAATTGCCAACCTGATCGCCCGCGAAGTGCCGGATCTGGAGATGCAAGATGTCTTCGAGGCGTTGATTGCCCGTGAAAAACTCGGTTCCACCGGTTTTGGCAACGGCATCGCCATTCCTCACTGCCGTCTCAAGGGGTGCCAGTCGCCTATCAGCGCCTTGATGCACCTTGATACGCCAATCGATTTCGACGCCATCGATGGCGCTCCGGTTGACCTGCTGTTCGTATTGCTGGTCCCGGAAGCCGCCACCGATGCACACCTGGAGTTACTGCGCCAGATCGCCAGCATGCTCGACCGCAAGGATGTGCGCGATAAACTGCGTAACGCCAAGAGCAACGAAGCCTTGTATCAGGTTGTCCTGGACGAGCAGAACGGGCACTAATCATGCGCTTGATCATCGTCAGCGGCCGTTCCGGCTCGGGTAAAAGTACGGCTCTGGATGTCCTTGAAGACAACGGCTATTACTGCATCGACAACCTGCCCGCAGGCTTGCTGCCGGAACTGGCCGAACGCGCGCTGATTCACACTGAGCTGGCGCAACCGCTGGTGGCCGTATCGATCGATGCGCGCAACCTGCCGAGTCATCTGACGCGCTTTCCCGAGTTGCTTGAAGATGTCCGGGCCAAGCACATCCAGTGCGATGTCCTGTATCTGGACGCCGACGAAGAAACCTTGCTCAAGCGTTTCTCCGAAACCCGCCGCCGCCACCCGCTGAGCAACGCCAATCGCTCGCTGGCCGAAGCGATCCAGGATGAAACCGCCCTGCTCGGCCCGATTGCCGACCTCGCCGACCTGAAAATCAACACCACCAACCTCAACCTGTACCAGTTGCGCGACAGCATCAAGCTGCGCCTGCTGAATCAGCCCGAGCCGGGCACAGCGTTTCTGGTCGAGTCATTCGGCTTCAAACGCGGCATGCCGGTAGACGCGGATCTGGTATTCGATGTGCGCTGCCTGCCCAATCCCTACTGGAAGCCGGAACTGCGTGCGCAATCAGGTCTTGATGCGCCGGTGGCCGAGTACCTCGCGGCGCAGCCGGAGGTCGAAGAAATGTTCCAGGACATTTTCACCTACCTGCACAAGTGGCTGCCGCGCTTCGCTGCGAGCAACCGGGCCTACGTCACCATTGCCATTGGCTGCACCGGCGGGCATCACCGCTCCGTCTACCTGACTGAACGACTGGGTCAGGCCCTGCAGAAAACCCTGAAGAACGTCCAGGTTCGCCACCGCGACCTCACTTAAAGGATTCACACCGCGATGCCTGCTCTGGAAATCGAAATCATCAACAAGCTGGGCCTGCATGCCCGCGCGTCGGCCAAGTTCGTTGGCGTGGCCGGGCAGTTTCCGGATTGCTCGATCAGAGTGGGCCGCACGCCAGAGACCACGGTCGATGGTAAAAGCATCATGGCGATGATGATGCTGGCGGCTGGCAAGGGCACCAAGATCCATTTGAGTACTGAAGGGCATCAGGAACAGGAAGCGCTGGATGCGCTGGTGGCGCTGATCAACAACTATTTCGACGAAGGTGGCTGACAGCCAAAATCAAAAGATCGCAGCCTTCGGCAGTTCCTACCGGGAACGCATTCCAATACAGGAACTGCCGAAGGCTGCGATCTTTTGACCTTCTTCAACCCAACGCCGTATCCATCACCATCATCAAACAAAATCCGATCAACAGGCCAAGACTGGCCAGTTTGTCATGACCATGACGTCGTGATTCCGGGATGACCTCGTGAGTCACCACCAGCAACATTGCCCCCGCCGCCAGTGCCAGACCTAATGGCAGCAGCACCTGCGCCAGACCGACCAGCCACGCACACAGCAACGCAAACACTGGCTCGACCAGCCCTGATGCCGCGCCGATCAGGAACGCCTTGACCCGCGACATCCCCGCCCCGGCCAATACCAGCGCAATCACCAGACCTTCCGGCACATCCTGCAGGGCGATGCCCATGGCCAGACTGTCCGCATCCGGCATGCCGCCACCGGCGGAAACGCCAACGGCCATGCCTTCAGGAATGTTATGGGCAATGATGGCGAACACGAACAGCCAGATTCGTGGCGGAATCACCGGACGCTCCGGCGTACCCACCAGCATTTCAGGCGAGGCTCCGGACAACTGACGATCGACCAGGTACAACCCGAACGCACCGAGCATGATGCCGAAACAGATCAGCCCACTGGCGCCCCACGGTGTCAGGTCAAGGCTTTCCGCGGCGGCAATGCCCGGCACGATCAACGAAAACGCCGTCGCCGCCAGCATCACCCCGGCGCCAAAACCCAGCAAGGTATCGCTGAGTGCCTGTGGCATGCGCCGAATCACCAGCACCGGGACGGCACCAAGCGCCGTGCCGAGGGCGCAGATCGCGCCGCCCTGCAACGCCCGCGAAAGCCTCGGCTCGAGATTCAGCCATTCCAGCCCGTGGGCGACCAGCAAGGTCATGCCCGCCAACAGCAACAGCGATCCCACTGCGTAACGAAACATACGCCCACTTCCGATCGCCAGTGTTTCAGTGCCCATAGTCAGCCTTGAATTGTTTTTATAGAAGACTTAAACCAGTGCGGCCTGATAGCGCGCAGCCACTTCAGGCCAATTGATCACGTTGTAGAACGCATTGATGTATTCCGGACGCCGGTTCTGATAACGCAGGTAATAGGCGTGCTCCCAGACGTCGAGACCGAGAATCGGCGTGTTGCCGTTCATCAAAGGGCTGTCCTGATTGCCGCTGCTTTCCACGATCAGCTTTTTCTCCGGGGTCACGCTGAGCCAGGCCCAGCCGCTGCCGAAACGGGTCAGCGCGGCTTTGGTGAAGGCTTCCTTGAAGCTGTCGAGACCGCCCAGTTGTTCATCAATCGCCTTGGCCAGCGCGCCGTCCGGTTTACCACCGCCGTTTGGCACCATCACTTCCCAGAACAGCGAGTGGTTGGCGTGACCGCCGCCCTGATTGATCACTGCCGCACGGAGCTTTTCCGGCAGATCCTTAACGCTGGCGACCAGTTTTTCAACCGGCCACTCTGCGTATTCAGTGCCCTCTACGGCGGCGTTTAAGTTGTTGATGTAAGTCTGGTGATGCTTGGTGTAGTGAATCTCCATGGTCTGCGCATCGATATGCGGTTCGAGGGCGTCGTAGGCGTAAGGCAAGGCAGGCAAGGTAAAAGCCATTTCAATGGACTCCAAGGTGATGTGGGGCAGGCGCGCGGCGCGCATTGCCGGTATCCGGGTGCAGCAGACGCTGGGTGCGCGGGTATTCGCCGTGTTCACTGATGAAATTCAGCAGCTCGACGTAGGTCTTGCTGCTCTGGCGCAGCGCTGCTTCACGCAATGCCAGACGCTGACGTTCGTCCTGCATGGTCTGCAACAGTCGTTGATGGATCGCGCAGAGGTATTCGGCACTCTCCTCCGGCTGGTTCAGGCGCAGGTGCAGATCCGCGAGGTTGTGGTGGGAGATGACGCAGGCCGCCACCGCTTCGTCGGCATCCGCCCAGCGTTCGAACAACACTTGCGCCAGGGCCAGGGCTTGCAGGTAAGCCTCACGGGCGTCGATCAATTCGCCGAGCATGAAGCAGCGATTGGCCCGTTCGATCGTGCGTTTCCAGTGCTCCATGGTGAGCCTCCAAAGCGGTTGCGGGGTTTACACGCCGCCGGCGGTGAGTTTCTCGGGATTGAGCAACTCTTCCAGTTGGCTGCGCGACAGGTCGGTGTGTTCCAGAGCGACGTCGATCACCGCGCGGCCTTCCTTGTAGGCCTGCTTGGCGATCTCGGCGGCTTTCTGGTAACCGATGATCGGGTTGAGCGCGGTGACCAGAATCGGGTTGCGCGACAACGCTTCTTTCAAGCGCGACTCATTGACCTTAAAGCTGGCGATGGCCTTGTCGCCAAGCAGGCGGCTGGAGTTGGCCAGCAGTTCGATGCTGCTCAACAGGTTTTGCGCGATGATCGGCAGCATCACGTTCAATTCGAAATTGCCCGACTGGCCGGCGATGGTGATCACCGAGTCGTTGCCGATCACTTGCGCGGCGACCATGGCGGTGGCTTCCGGGATCACTGGATTGACCTTGCCCGGCATGATCGACGAGCCCGGTTGCAGGGCTTCCAGTTCGATTTCGCCGAGGCCGGCGAGCGGGCCGGAGTTCATCCAGCGCAGGTCGTTGGCGATTTTCATCAACGACACAGCGGTGGCCTTGAGCTGGCCAGAGACGGCGACGGCGGTGTCCTGCGAGCCGATCAGCGCGAACAGATCCTTGCCCGGAGTGAATTGCACGTCGGTCAGTTGGCTCAACTGGCGACTGAAACGTGCGGCGAACTCAGGATGCGCGTTGATCCCGGTGCCGACGGCCGTGCCGCCCTGCGCTAGCGATTGCAGGCTTGGCAGCAAGTCTTGCAGGTGGCCGATGTTGGCCTTGAGCTGCTGCGCCCAACCGTTGAGCACCTGGCTCATGCGCACCGGCATCGCGTCCATCAAATGTGTGCGGCCGGTTTTGACGTGGTGATGCTCTTGCGCGGCCTTGTGCTCGATCACTTGCACCAGGTGCAGCAGCGCCGGCAGCAGTTGTTCGTGCAGGGCCAGCGCAGCGCTGACGTGAATGGTGGTCGGGATGATGTCGTTGCTGCTCTGACCGCAGTTGACGTGATCGTTGGCGTTGACCGGCTCACCGAGCAGGCGGCTGGCCAGGGTGGCGATCACTTCGTTAGCGTTCATGTTCGAGCTGGTGCCGGACCCGGTCTGGAAGATATCCACCGGAAAGTGCTGCATGAAATCGCCTTCGAGCAGGCCTTGCGCGGCATCGCTGATGGCTTTACCTTCCGCGGCTGTAATCTGATTGAGCTCGACGTTGGCGCGAGCTGCGGCGGCTTTGGCGAGGATCAGTGCGCGAATGAATTGCGTCGGCATCGGTTTGCCGCTGATCGGGAAGTTATCCACTGCGCGCTGGGTTTGCGCGCCGTAGAGAGCGTCTACCGGCACCTGCAGTTCGCCCATGCTGTCGCGCTCAATACGTGTCTTGGTCATCGGTAAATCCTTGGACTAATTCAATGAGAGGAATCGAGGGAAGCAACTCGCAAGTGGCGAGCTGCCAGGTGTACCGCTGCCAGCGTTTAAGCCGGCATTTGCACAAAGAGAGGCGTTCCATTTCACGCAACGGGCGCCAGGCTTGATCAAGACAGAGGCTGCGCCAGTGCCACGGCAAGGCGATGTCGGTGGCCGTGTCGAACAGCAAACGGAAGGAGGTTTCGGCGACCGTCCAGGGTGAGGTCGCGGTGCAACAAGACAGGTATCGGCCTTCGGCCAGGTAATGTTCGATCAGGCGCGGCTCGTCAGGATCCATCGCGCAACGGATCTGGCGACTCATCCAGCGCCAGCTTTCGAGGTACGGCTGCTCGTGCAAGGCAGAACTCATGATCCGGGGCTCATCCGATAATGAGATTTATTATTAGATGATAATGAGAACCAAAACAAGAGCGCTTGATGACACACACTTCATTGTGGGAGCGAGCCTGCTCGCGAAGGCGTCGTGTCCGTCGCCGCTGCGGTCGACTGTTAAATCGCTTTCGCGAGCAGGCTCGCTCCCACAGGTTTTTGTGTGGAGACAAGAAAAAAGGCGCGCCACCCGATTAGGTGGCGCGCCTTGTGTATGACGGCTGGAGCTTAGCTGCCCGCGACAGTCATCCGTTCGATCAACACCGAGCCGGTGCGAATGTTGCTGCGCAGCTCCAGGTCATTACCCACCGCAACAATCTGCTTGAACATGTCACGCATGTTGCCGGCGATGGTCACTTCCTGCACCGCGAACTGGATTTCGCCGTTTTCGACCCAGAACCCCGCCGCCCCGCGCGAATAGTCGCCGGTAACCATGTTCAGGCCATGGCCCATCAACTCAGTAACCAACAAGCCACGGCCCATTCGCTTCAACAGCGCCGCCTGGTCTTCGTCGCCATGGGTGACGAACAGGTTGTGTACGCCGCCAGCGTTGGCAGTGCTCGGCATGCCGAGTTTGCGCCCGGAGTAAGTGCCGAGGATGTACGACACCAACTCGCCCTTTTCGACGAACGGTTTAGCGTAAGTCGCCAGACCGTCACCGTCATACGAAGCGCTACCCATCGCACGCATCAAATGCGGCCGCTCGTCAATGGTCAGCCATTCCGGGAACAGCTTCTGCCCCAGCGAGCCCTCAAGGAACGACGATTTGCGATACAGGCTGCCACCGGATACCGCCGAGAGGAAACTGCCAAACAAACCGCCCGCCAGCTCTGCGGAAAACAGTACCGGCACTTCACAAGTCGGCACCGGACGTGCGCCGAGACGGCTTGCCGCCCGTAGCGCAGCACGCTGACCGATGCTCACCGGATCGGCCAGCAATTGGCCCTGGCGGCTCACGTCGTACCAGTAATCGCGCTGCATCTGGCCATCGGCCTCGGCGATCATCACGCAGCTCAGGCTGTGCCGGGTCGACGCGTAACCGCCGATGAAACCGTGGCTGTTGCCGTAAACGCGGCAACCCTGATGGGTGCTGAGCGTGGTGCCATCGGCGTTCTTGATCCGCGAATCGGCGTCGAATGCTGCCGCCTCACAGAGCAGAGCTTTCTCGATGGCTTGCTCCGGAGTGATATCCCATTCATGGAACAGATCGAAATCCTGCTGCTCGCGGGCCATCAGCGCAGCGTCAGCCAGACCCGAGGCTTCGTCTTCCGAGGTATGTTTGGCAATCGCCAGTGCGGCCGCGACGGTTTCGCGAATGGCGTCCGGTCCGGTGGCAGAGGTGCTGGCCGAGCCTTTTCGCTGGCCCACATACAGCGTGATGCCAAAGCCCTGATCACGGTTGAATTCTACCGTTTCGACTTCGCGCTGACGCACCGAGGTCGACAGACCCTGCTCGAGCGACACGGCTACTTCGCAGGCGCTGGCGCCCTGACGCTTGGCTTCGGCGATGATCTGCTCGACTTGTTCCTGCAGTGCCGGCAATGCCTGCGGGCCGACGCTTTCAACTGCACTCATGCTCATCTCCACTCAAATTCTGCTTTCGGCTGGGGCCATCGAGCGACCGGGCCGGACAAGCGGCCCCCGACTGGTTATCATGGCGGCGTTTCTTTGCGGACTGCCACCATGGTTGATTCTTACGACGACTCCCTCGATACGGGAGAAAAAAGCAAATCTCAGGTCAAACGCGAGCTGCATGCTCTGGTTGACCTTGGCGAGCGCCTTACAACACTCAAGCCTGACTTGATCGCAAAACTGCCACTGACCGACGCGATGCGCCGTGCCTTGGCCGATGCGCCCAAGCACACCGCGAACATCGCGCGTAAACGGCACCTGCAGTTCATCGGCAAACTGATGCGCGATCAGGACACTGACGCGATTCTCACGCTGCTCGATCAACTCGATGCCTCCACTCGCCAGTACAACGAGCGTTTCCACAATCTCGAACGCTGGCGTGATCGTCTGATCGCAGGCGACGATGCCGTGCTGGAGAAATTCGTCGTCGAGTACCCGGACGCCGATCGCCAGCAATTGCGCTCCCTGATCCGTCAGGCTCAGCACGAGGTTGCGCAAAACAAACCTCCTGCTTCCAGCCGCAAGATCTTCAAGTACATCCGTGAGCTGGACGAGACTCAACGCGGTCTGCGTTGATATTCGCCACCGGGTGGTCGCCCTGCGCACCACCCGAAGCTCCACCTCTTCTTATGCGCCCGTGCCACCCACGGTGATCGCATCGATTTTCAGCGTCGGCTGACCCACGCCTACCGGCACCGACTGCCCATCCTTGCCGCACGTGCCCACACCGCTGTCCAGCGCCAGATCGTTACCGACCATCGACACCCGGCTCATTGCCTCAGGGCCGTTGCCGATCAACGTCGCACCTTTGACTGGCGCGGTGATCTTGCCGTCTTCGATCAGGTACGCCTCGCTGGTGGAGAACACGAACTTGCCGCTGGTGATGTCGACCTGACCGCCGCCGAGGTTGGCGCAGTAGATGCCCTTCTTCACCGAAGCAATGATTTCCGCCGGATCGCTTTCGCCGCCGAGCATGTAGGTGTTGGTCATGCGTGGCATCGGCAGATGCGCGTAAGACTCGCGACGACCGTTACCGGTACGAGCCACCCCCATCAGACGCGCATTGAGCTTGTCCTGCATGTAGCCCTTGAGTACGCCGTTTTCGATCAGCGTGGTGCACTCGGTCGGGGTGCCCTCGTCGTCAACGCTCAGCGAACCGCGACGGCCGCTCAAGGTACCGTCATCGACAATGGTGCAGAGCTTCGAGGCAACCATTTCACCCATGCGCCCGCTGTAAGCGGAACTGCCCTTGCGGTTGAAATCGCCTTCCAGACCGTGACCGACGGCTTCGTGCAGCAGCACGCCAGACCAGCCCGAGCCCAGTACCACCGGCAACGTACCGGCCGGTGCCGGAATTGCTTCAAGATTCACCAGCGCCTGGCGCAACGCTTCGCGGGCATAACCCATGGCGCGGTCTTCGGCGAGGAAATAACGGTAATCGGTACGCCCGCCGCCGCCATGCCCGCCACGCTCGCGACGGCCATTCTGCTCGACGATGACACTGACGTTGAAACGCACCAGCGGGCGCACATCCGCCGCCAGGCCGCCGTCGGTGGACGCCACCAGAATCCGCTCCCAGACGCCAGCCATGCTGACGCTGACCTGCTGAATACGCGGGTCAAGCGCGCGGGTAGCCACATCGATACGCTTGAGCAGTTCAACCTTCTCGGCGCGGCTCAGCACTTCCAGCGGGTTGTCCGGCGCGTACAGTTGCGCGACATCCTGCGTGGTGAACGCCTGCACCGTGCCGTTCTGCCCGGCGCGGGAGATCGAACGCGCGGCTCGGGCGGCTGCGCCGAGGGCCTCGAGGGTGATCGCGTTGCTGTAGGCAAAACCGGTTTTCTCACCGGACTGCGCGCGGACGCCGACACCTTGGTCGAGGTTAAAGCTGCCTTCCTTGACGATGCCGTCTTCCAGCGCCCACGACTCGGAAATCTGGCCCTGGAAATACAGGTCGGCGGCGTCGATGCCGGGGCCGGCCAGATCGCCGAGCACGCCTTGCAGGCTCTCGATCGTCACGCCACCGGGCGCCAACAGGTGATCACTGACTGAGGACAACAACTCGCTCATAGGTTTACGCCTTAAATTCGTGTTCTGAAGCAGGCCGCTGTGCGCCCTGCGAGAAAAACCGCCGATGACTGGTCACCGGCATTCGCGCCCTGATGGACGCTTGTTCAATACTGTCGCGTTCGGCCAACAACACCGCTTCGCCTTGATCCTGACTCGCCAGCACGCGGCCCCACGGGTCGATAATCGCCGCATGGCCAAAGGTTTCGCGCGGTCCCGGATGGGTTCCGCCTTGTGCTGCGGCCAGCACATAACATTGGGTCTCGATGGCCCGTGCGCGAATCAGCACATCCCAATGCGCGGCGCCGGTCACCGCAGTAAAGGCCGACGGCGCGGTAATCAATTCGGCACCGGCGGCGCGCAACTCGCTGTACAGCTCGGGAAAGCGCAAGTCGTAGCACACGGTCAGACCGAGTCGGCCGACCGGCGTATCGGCAACGACGACGCCACTGCCATAAGCATAGTCATCGGATTCGCGGTAACGGCCGCGATTGTCCGCCACATCGACATCGAACAGATGCAGCTTGTCATAGCGTGCAACGATTTCGCCCTGATCACCGACCAGCAGCGAGCAGGCATTGGACTTGGCCATTGGTTGATCCACCGGCGGCAACGGCAAAGTGCCGGCCACTATCCATAACTTGAGGTCGCGGGCGGTCTGTTTCAACCATGGCAGGATCGGCCCTTCGCCAAGCGCTTCGGCGCGACCGATGTCAGCGACGTCACGACGGCCCATGGCAGCGAAATTTTCCGGTAGCACCGCGAGCTTCGCACCGCCGGCCGCAGCCTGCTCGAGCAGGCGCCGGGCCTGGACCAGATTGGCCAGCACGTCGCTCTGGCTGACCATTTGAATCACCGCTAAAGACATGGCGAACTCCGCAAGAGGTATGCGGCCATGCTACTCCATCGGTTCAGGGGCTGGCTGTTCAAAAAGGCTTGTCAAAGGTGATTTTCGGCTCTTTCCAAGGGCCTTTGACGGTGTACTTCACACTGGCAAAGCGCGCCACACGGTCACCGATCAACTTGTCGATGAGGAACAACGCACCGCCAACCGCCGGTGCACCGACAATCAGCGCAGCGATGGGCAGGTTATTGGTCACCGGCAACGTCACCAGCAACTTGGCGTCGACCTGGTCACCGACCAGATCCAGCGTGCCGTCCAGCTCAAGGTTACTTGAAGGGCCGGTCAGGCGAATCGGCTCGCGGGTGACATACACACCATTGTTTGCCACCAGCAGACCTTTGACCCGGTCGTAGCTCAAGCCTTTGCCGAACAGGTCGGAGAAGTCCAGACGCAAACGCCGGCCGATAGAGTTGAAGTTGAGCAGCCCAAACACCCGCAACGCCTGTGCGCCACCCTCCACTTCAACGAACTGGCCTTTGTTCAACGACGCATCGAGGGTGCCGGAGAAGCGCTTGGTCGCCAGCCATGCCGGCGAGCCCGGCCAACGGCCATCGACGTCCATGTGGAATTCTTCGCTGGTCACGCTCGGGGCAAAGCCCCAGCCCTTGAGGACATCGGCGAGGTTTTTGCCGCCGATCCGGCCCTTGAACCAGCTGTTGGTCGCACCCGGCGTGCCTTCCCAGCCGCCGTTGCCCTGCAACAGGATGCCTTTGAGGCCCATGTCGAGTTTGTTCAGGGCGATACCCTTGACAGTCGGCCGTACCTTCAACGACCAGCCGCCGACCAGATCCGGTCCCAGAAACAGTTGATTGACGGTGATATCCAGTGCCGGAATCTTCGTCGGGTCGACCGACACCAACGGATCCGGCGAATTCTCGTCAGCCTGCACCGTCGGGTCCGGCGCCGGCAGTTTCACGTATTGCAGATTAACCGTAATCGGTACGCCCTTGGCGTCCGGCAGGCTTGCCGAGCCTTTCGCCTGCTGGCTGTCGAGGGTCAGATTCCACGCGCCCGGCTTGCGATTGACCTGGACCGACGCCTGATCCAGCGTAGTTCCGAATGCGGTGAGCTTGCCGACCTTGAAATCAGCGCTGTTGAGCAATTGCTTGGCGCTGCCGCCCGGATCCTGCCCGGCGTATTTGTTGACCAGGTCCTGCCACGGCGCGACGTCCAGCTCCGAAAGCACCCCGCGAATCCGCAAGCCCTTGGCGCCCGGCAGCACCGCTTCACCGGCACCGAGGAACAACTCGCCACGGCCCTCGGCAAAATTGCTCGGCGGCGCGGCAAAAGTGAAATTAGCCAGTTGGTCGTAATTGACCCAATAACGCCGCTCCTGCCCCTGCAAGGTCATGCGGAACACGGTATCGCGACCAACATCTGCCGTCATGCCGAACGGTGCCGGCAGATCCACCGCCACACCTTTCATGCTGGAACTGACCATCAACTGGCTATCGGCGCCGTCCAGATTCAACTGCAGTTGATACGGAATCGTCCCTGACACTGGCAATGGCTGCGTCACACCCAGCCAGTCGGTGAGTTTCTTCACTTCGACCTGCCCGGATGCCGCGACCCGGGTTTTGAGCTTGCCGGGGCTGCCATCGGCGAAGATCTGCGCAGTCACCGGTTTGTCGAATGCGCGCGCTGCGATGTTCTGCCCGCTGAGTCCTTTGGCACTGTCAAAACGGAAATCGCCCTTGAGTTGAGTCAGCTCCAGCTTCGGCTCAGCCAGTTTCAACCGCGCATTGGCGGTTTTGAAATCGACGAGGATTTTCGGCTGGTCGCCGCCCTTGTCCAACGGGATATCGAGCTTGAGCTTGCCTTGCAGATCCCCCGCCCCTTCCCAACCGGCGAAGGTCTCACCCGTGCCGATCGGTGCGTCCTGAAGAATTTTCAGGCCATCACCGAGGCCGCCGGCAAACCCGCCGTCGAGATACATGTGCGTGTGTTGCCCGGCCGCTACGTGAGGAATATTGACGAAGACATCGCTGACCTGAGTGTCGAGCAATTGGCCCTTGTCGGCCCAGATCCGCACGCCACTGTCTTCGATGAACACGTCACCACTGACCTTGCTCACGTGCGGCCAGCCTGGCTGAAAGGCCAGTTCAGCGTCGTGCACCTTAAAGAACAGACTGATGCTGCGATCGGCCTCACCGGCGTTTTTGCTCAGCGAGCCCTGATACTGGAAGAAACCCTGGTCGACCGCACCTTTGAGGATTGCCGTACGCAGCCACTCGTCGAGCGCCGGGCTCAAGACTTCTGGCAGGTATTTGGCCGTATAGCGACCATCGCCCTCAACCAGACCGACGCGCAGGTCCATGTAATCTTCCTGGCTATGGTCGAAATGCAGGCGAATCAGGAAGTCGCCGGCAATCTTGCCCTCCTCGCCGAGCACCTTCAGGTATGGAGCGATCAGGGTGAAGCCGTCTTTATCGAGTTTCCAGGTCAGGCGTGCGTTGGCCTGAATGTACTGCCATGGCTTGGCGAAAATCGGGTCCAGGTGGAGGACAAAATCCTTGCTGTCCATGCGCAACTCGCCACCGTCGAGGTTGCCACTGAGGCTACCGCTGACGTTTCGTGCTGCCGGAGCGCCGTGATAGGCGTCGAAACCGACGTTATCCAGATTGGTGGCGAAACTGAATTTGTTGCCATCGGTGGCGTTTGGGCGAAAATCCAGCAGCACGTTACGCAGGCCACCGGTGACCTTCAGATGATCGACGGCCGTGGCGAATCCCTGCGGCAGCGGCCCCAAAGCGTTCAATAGTGGAGTGATCGGGGTCAGATCGAGACGATCCGCCTGCAAGTGCCAGAGCTCGTCCACCTTGTCGGTCGCGCGCGTCTGCTTCAGCTGTACATGCGACTCCCAACGGTTTTCACCGAAACTCATCGCCAGCGAATCGAGGGTAACGGTCGCGCCCTCGGCGCTGTTCTCGTAGTAGGCGTTAAGCGCCAGATTATTGATCTGGATCGGCTTGCGCTCGGCGTAAGCGCCAGTCAGTTGCGGCGCGTTCAAACGGAGCGCCGCACTTTGCAGCGTGCCCTTGGCCCAATTGACCCAAAGTTCGCCGCCAGCCTTGATCTCGGAAAAATTCCACTGTTGGGTCAGACGTTCCGGCAGCCACTTGGACCAGTCGCTTTGCGGCAGACTGGCATACCCCTCCACCACACTGTCCTGCCATTGCTCCGGGCGAATTCGCGTACGCAGACTCAACGCAACAGGCTGGCCATCGGGCAAGGTCAAACGCGCATCGAGCCGCTGACGGCTGGCGCCGGTTTTCAGATTCAGGCCGACATAGGTGAGCGTCAGCGGAGCGTGATCCTGCGGCTGCAAGGTCACCTGACTGTCGAGCACCGACAGTTGTTGAATCATCTGCGAGCGATTGAATAGCTGCTGCGGATCGAGCGGCTGATCGTCTTGCACCGGCAGACCTTCCAGCGCCCAACTGCCGTCTTCGGCCTCCTTGAGGCTGATTTTCAGACCGTTGAGTTCAAGGTGGGCAATGCGTACTTCACGCGCCAACAGACTGGCCCAGAGATCCGGCACTGCTCGCACGTGGTCCAGACGCAACGCATTGGCACCAGCCCCGACCATAACGTCATGAGCCAGCAGGATCGGCGCAAAACCGCTCCAGTTGCCTTCAAGTTCGCCGATCTGTAAGGGCATACCAAGGGCGGCGCTGGCCTTGTCTTCGATGTCGGCGCGGTATTCAGCCACGAGCGGGGTCAGTTCGCGGCCGAGACTGACATATAACGCCATCAACACCAGAACCAACGCGCACAGGCCCAGCCCCCAACGGGTGAGTGCGGCCAGAATGCGTGTCAGACGCTCCATGTCAGATGGCTCCCATGGCAAAAATACTGCGAAAAGCTGAGGCCAGCCGCGGTGGAATAAACGTGACGCAGGGGATCAGAGCAGCACCACGTCATATTGTTCCTGGGAATACATGGTTTCCACCTGGAAGCGTATGGTGCGACCGATAAACCCTTCAAGCTCGGCGACGTTACCGGATTCTTCGTCGAGCAAGCGATCGACGACTTTCTGGTTCGCCAGTACCCGGTAACCCTCGGCCTGATAGGCACGCGCTTCACGGAGGATCTCGCGGAAGATCTCGTAACAGATGGTTTCCGCGGTTTTCAGTTTGCCGCGCCCCTGGCAACTGCTGCACGGTTCGCACAGCACCTGCTCGAGACTTTCACGCGTGCGCTTGCGAGTCATCTGCACCAGACCCAACTCGGTAATGCCGATGATGTTGGTCTTGGCGTGATCACGCTCCAGCTGTTTTTCCAACGTGCGCAGCACCTGGCGCTGGTGTTCCTCATCTTCCATGTCGATGAAGTCGATGATGATGATCCCGCCCAGATTGCGCAGGCGCATCTGCCGGGCAATCGCGGTGGCCGCTTCGAGATTGGTCTTGAAGATGGTTTCTTCGAGGTTGCGATGGCCGACGAACGCGCCAGTATTCACATCGATCGTGGTCATGGCTTCCGCAGGATCGACCACCAGATAGCCGCCGGATTTCAGCGGCACCTTGCGTTCGAGGGCTTTCTGGATTTCATCTTCGACGCCGTACAGGTCAAAAATCGGCCGCTCACCCGGGTAATGTTCCAGACGATCGGCGATTTCAGGCATCAGTTCGGCGACGAACTGCGTGGTTTTCTGAAAGGTTTCCCGGGAATCGATGCGGATCTTCTCGATTTTCGGGTTGACCAGATCACGCAGCGTACGCAACGCCAGACCGAGGTCTTCGTAAATCACGCTCGGCGCGGCGATGGTTTTGATCTGTTCGTTGATCTGATCCCACAGGCGACGCAGGTAACGGATGTCCATGAGGATTTCATCGGCGCCAGCGCCTTCGGCGGCGGTGCGCAGAATAAAACCGCCGGCCTCCTTGATCCCCTCTTTGGCCACGCAATCGCTGACCACTTGCTTGAGGCGCTCGCGTTCGGCTTCGTCTTCGATTTTCAGCGAGATGCCGACGTGGGCGGTGCGCGGCATGTACACCAGATAGCGCGACGGGATCGACAGCTGCGTAGTCAACCGCGCGCCTTTCGAGCCGATCGGATCCTTCGTGACTTGCACCACCAGGCTCTGGCCTTCGTGCACCAGCGCGCTGATGCTTTCCACCGCTGGGCCTTCACGCAGAGAGATTTCTGCAGCATGAATGAATGCCGCGCGATCCAGGCCGATGTCGACGAATGCTGCCTGCATGCCCGGCAGCACCCGGACAATCTTGCCTTTATAGATGTTGCCGACGATCCCGCGTTTTTGCGTGCGCTCGACGTGGACTTCTTGCAGCACACCGTTTTCGACCACCGCCACGCGCGACTCCATCGGCGTGATGTTGATCAGAATCTCTTCACTCATGGCAGGATCTCGTTCAGGCGTGTTCACGATAATGGCCGCATCTGGATTCGTACGACGCTTATTGCGCGTTCAGGTTTTGCCAACAGGGTATGCCGAAATGGCCTAACAGTTCTGCGGTTTCGCAAACCGGCAGCCCGACCACTGCCGAGTAGCTGCCGTTGAGCCCCGCGACAAACACCGCGCCGAGCCCCTGAATGCCATAACCGCCGGCCTTGTCCCGCGGCTCGCCACTGGCCCAGTAGGCAGCGGCCTCTTTACTGCTGATCGGGCGGAACCGCACCAGACTGTGCACCACCCGCGACTCGCAGCGCTCGTCTTCCAGCACAGCGATGGCGGTCAGCACTTCGTGCTCCTTGCCGGACAACATCATCAGCATGGCGCATGCGTCGGCTTCGTCCACCGGTTTGCCAAGAATTTTGCCGTTCAGCACCACGGCGGTGTCGGCACCCAGCACGCAGAATGGCTGAGCGGACACGACTGTGCGACGCCCGGCCTCGGCCTTGCCGCGCGCCAGACGCTCGACATAGGCCGACGGCGATTCTTCGGGTAATGGAGTTTCGTCGATATCCGCACTGATGGCGGAGAACGCAACGCCTATCTGCGCGAGCAATTCACGGCGGCGCGGCGATCCGGAGGCGAGGTAAAGCGGCTTCATCAAAACATCTCCCTGTTCAGTGCCCAGCTTCACCGGCTCAATTGATTTTGTAGCGTCGGCGCAATCCGCGTAGGGCAAAGCTGACCCACGGCCAAAGCAAGGCACTGACCAGCGCCGGTAGCACCAGCGCCAGGGTTGGCTGACGGTTACCGGTCAAGGCACTGAGCCACAACTGCACCAGTTGCGCGAGGCCGAAGATCACCAGAATCACCAGGCATTGCTGCCACATCGGGAACATCCGCAGGCGTTGTTGCAACGACAGCACAAGGAAGGTGATCAGTGTCAGGATCAATGCGTTCTGCCCAAGCAGCGTGCCGTAGAGCACATCTTCAGCCAGTCCGAGGCAAAACGCCGTGACCATGCCGACCGTTTGTGGCATGTACAGCGCCCAGAATGTCAGGAGCAGTGCCAGCCATAGCGGACGCAGGATTTCCATGAATTGCGGCAACGGTGAGACGCTGAGCAACATGCCGATGAGAAACGTCAGCCAGACAATCCAGCCGTTTCGCGATGCGGTAGCCCCGACCATTATTCTTGTCTCCCGGTTGTCGCCGGCGCACTGACAGGCGGTTTCGCCGCAGGTCGTGCAGCGGGCTGGGCAGCTGGAGGTTTGGTTGCCGCTGGCGTAGTGGCCGGTGGTTTGGCAGCCGCTGGCGGTTTACTGGCAGCGGGTTTGGCCGGTGTGGTGCTGGCGGCAGCGGCCGGTGCGGCAGGCGCTGGCGTCGTCGCAGCAGCTGCAGGCGGTGTCACCGTTTTTGGCACAGTGGCCGGAACAATCGGGCCGCCACCAAAGGCGTCAAGATTTTCCTGTGCTTGCGCGACATCGTTGGCGCGCTCTTCGGCAGTGCGGTTGTCGCTGAATACCAACAGCAGGTAACGGCTGCGATTGAGTGCAGCAGTCGGCACGGCGCGGACGATCGCGAACGGCTGACCGGAATCGTGGATCACTTCCTTCACTGTGGCGACCGGGTAACCGGCCGGGAATCGCTGGCCGAGACCGGAGCTGACCAGCAGATCGCCTTCCTTGATATCTGCCGTGTCGGCGACATGACGCAATTCCAGACGCTCCGGGTTACCGGTGCCGCTGGCAATCGCACGCAAGCCGTTGCGGTTCACCTGCACAGGAATGCTGTGGGTGGTATCGGTCAACAGCAATACACGGGAAGTGTACGGCATCAACTCGACCACCTGCCCCATCAGTCCGCGCGCATCAAGCACCGGCTGCCCCAGTACCACGCCGTCGCGCTCACCTTTATTGATGATGATGCGATGTGTGAAGGGGTTGGGGTCCATGCCGATCAACTCGGCCACTTCGACCTTTTCATTGACCAGCGCAGAGGAATTGAGCAACTCGCGCAGCCGAACGTTCTGCTCGGTCAGTGCTGCAAGCTTTTGCATGCGGCCCTGATACAGCAGATTTTCGGTCTTGAGTTTTTCGTTTTCGGCGACCAGTTCGGTGCGACTGCCGAATTGACTGGCAATCCCTTCCCACAGCCGTCCGGGCAGATCAGTGATCCAGTAGGCGTCCATCAACACCAGCGACGCTTGTTTGCGCGCAGGCTTGAGCAGGTCGAAGCGGGCATCGACCACCATCAGTGCGACCGACAGCACGGCCAGCACCAACAGGCGCACACCCAACGAAGGGCCTTTGGCGAAAAGCGGTTTAATAAGCCGCTCCTCCCAGGCAAATGTTCTGTTTATTCATACGGCATCAAACCGGCCTGGATGAAGACTGACAGAAGATAAACGCCAACAGGCAGCACTGCAAAGTGCTGCCTGTGCGCTCACCCACGTATTGCACCCGGCGACTTATTCGCTCGAGAGCAGGTCCATGGTGTGCTTATCCATCATTTCCAATGCACGGCCACCGCCGCGAGCAACACAGGTCAGCGGATCTTCGGCAACGATCACTGGCAGACCGGTTTCCTGGGCCAGCAACTTGTCGAGGTCACGCAGCAGCGCGCCACCACCGGTCAGCACCAGGCCACGCTCGGCGATGTCGGAAGCCAGTTCCGGCGGCGATTGCTCCAAAGCACTTTTCACGGCCTGAACGATAGTGGCCAGGGACTCTTGCAGAGCTTCCAGCACTTCGTTGGAGTTCAGGGTGAATGCGCGTGGAACGCCTTCGGCCAGGTTGCGACCGCGAACGTCGACTTCGCGAACTTCGCCGCCCGGGTAGGCCGTGCCGATTTCCTGCTTGATGCGCTCAGCGGTGGATTCACCGATCAGGCTGCCGTAGTTACGACGCACGTAGGTGATGATCGCTTCGTCGAAGCGGTCGCCGCCAACGCGCACGGATTCGGCATAGACCACACCGTTCAGGGAGATCAGCGCGATTTCGGTGGTACCACCACCGATATCCACGACCATCGAACCGCGCGCTTCTTCTACCGGCAGGCCGGCACCGATCGCAGCAGCCATTGGCTCTTCGATCAGGAACACTTCACGGGCACCGGCACCAAGGGCCGATTCACGGATGGCACGACGCTCAACCTGAGTGGACTTGCATGGAACGCAGATCAGCACACGAGGGCTAGGCTGCAGAAAGCTGTTTTCGTGAACCTTGTTAATAAAGTATTGCAGCATCTTTTCGCAGACGCTGAAGTCGGCGATCACGCCGTCCTTCATCGGACGAATGGCAGCAATGTTGCCCGGCGTACGGCCGAGCATGCGCTTGGCCTCGGTGCCGACAGCAACGACACTTTTCTGGTTACCGTGTGTCCGAATGGCCACAACCGATGGCTCATTCAGGACGATACCGCGCTCGCGCACGTAAATAAGGGTGTTGGCAGTGCCCAGGTCAATGGAAAGATCGCTGGAAAACATGCCACGCAGTTTCTTGAACATGGGAAAGGGACCCTAGGCAACGCGTGGGTAAAAAAGTGCGGCAAACTCTAACAACGACAGGGATTTTGGGCAAGGCGCCAATATGTTAAATTGGCCGCTTTTCTGTGCACCAAGCCCCACAATCGCGGCCTTATGACCGTAGAAGTGCGGTAGTGTTCCGACAATCTAACACACGGACGCCGTCCGTTCTGTTTTCCACAGGAGAATCCCGATGGCGCTAGAACGCTCCGACGTGGAAAAAATCGCTCATCTGGCCTGCCTTGGCCTCAATGATGCCGATCTTCCACACATTACTTCCGCTCTCAACAGCATTCTCGGTCTGGTCGACGAAATGCAGGCTGTTAATACCGACGGAATCGAGCCTCTGGCCCACCCGCTGGAAGCCAGTCAGCGCCTGCGCGCCGACGTTGTGACCGAGACCAATCACCGCGAGGCCTACCAGTCCATCGCACCAGCGGTCGAAAACGGCCTGTATCTGGTTCCGAAAGTCATCGACTAAAGGGAAAGAGCCTGCAATGCATCAAATGACTCTGGCCGAGATCGCCCGCGGTCTTGCCGATAAAAAGTTTTCCTCCGAAGAGCTGACCAAAGTCCTGCTGGCGCGTATCACCCAGCTCGATCCGCAGCTCAACAGTTTCATCAGCCTCACCGAAGAGCTGGCCCTCGAGCAGGCGAAAGCCGCCGATGCCCGCCGCGCCAACGGTGAGAGCGGCGCCCTGCTCGGCGCGCCGATCGCTCACAAAGACCTGTTCTGCACCCAGGGCATTCGCACCAGCTGCGGCTCGAAGATGCTCGACAACTTCAAAGCGCCGTACGACGCCACCGTGGTCGCAAAACTGGCGGCCGCCGGTGCCGTGACCCTGGGCAAGACCAATATGGACGAATTCGCCATGGGTTCGGCCAACGAGTCGAGCTGGTACGGCGCGGTGAAAAACCCGTGGAACCTGGAACACGTTCCAGGTGGATCGTCCGGTGGTTCGGCGGCGGCAGTTGCCGCTCGTCTGTTACCAGCAGCCACGGCCACTGACACCGGTGGTTCGATCCGTCAGCCAGCAGCGTTCACCAACCTCACTGGCCTGAAACCGACCTACGGTCGCGTTTCGCGCTGGGGCATGATCGCCTACGCCTCCAGCCTCGACCAGGGTGGCCCGTTGGCGCGCACTGCCGAAGACTGCGCAATTTTGTTGCAAGGTATGGCCGGCTTCGATCAGAACGACTCCACCAGCATCGATGAGCCCGTGCCGGATTACTCCGCCAGCCTCGGCGATTCGCTGCAAGGCCTGCGTATTGGCGTGCCGAAGGAATACTTCAGCGCCGGTCTCGACCCGCGCATCGCCGAGCTGATCCAGAACAGCATCAAAGAGCTGCAGAAGCTCGGTGCCGTGATCAAGGAAATCAGCCTGCCGAACATGCAGCACGCGATTCCTGCGTACTACGTGATCGCGCCGGCAGAAGCATCTTCCAACCTTTCGCGTTTCGACGGCGTGCGTTTCGGCCACCGTTGCGAGCAACCGAAAGATCTGATCGACCTGTACAAGCGCTCACGTGGCGAAGGCTTCGGCCCGGAAGTGCAGCGCCGGATCATGGTCGGTGCCTACGCGCTGTCCGCCGGTTACTACGACGCCTACTACCTGAAAGCGCAGAAGATCCGTCGTCTGGTGAAGAACGATTTCATGGCTGCCTTTAATGAAGTCGACATCATCCTCGGCCCAACCACGCCGAACCCGGCCTGGAAGCTTGGCGCCAAGAACAGCGACCCGGTCGCTGCCTATCTGGAAGACGTCTACACCATCACCGCCAACCTCGCGGGCCTGCCGGGCCTGTCGATGCCGGCCGGTTTTGTCGACGGTTTGCCGGTTGGCGTGCAATTGCTCGCGCCGTATTTCCAGGAAGGCCGTTTGCTCAATGTTGCGCACCAGTATCAGTTGAACACTGACTGGCACACCCGCACCCCAACCGGCTTCTGAGGAGACACACATGCAATGGGAAGTCGTGATCGGGCTGGAGATTCACACTCAGCTCACTACCCGGTCGAAAATCTTTTCCGGTAGTTCCACCACGTTCGGTTCCGAGCCGAACACCCAGGCCAGCCTGATCGACCTGGGTATGCCCGGCGTTCTGCCAGTGCTGAACCAGGAAGCCGTGCGTATGGCGGTGATGTTCGGTCTGGCGATTGACGCCGAGATCGGTCAGCACAACGTGTTCGCCCGCAAAAACTATTTCTACCCGGATCTGCCGAAGGGTTACCAGATCAGCCAGATGGAATTGCCGATCGTCGGCAAGGGCCACCTGGACATCGCCCTGGAAGACGGCACTGTCAAACGTGTCGGCATCACCCGTGCGCACCTGGAAGAAGACGCCGGCAAGAGCCTGCACGAAGAATTCAACGGTGCTACCGGTATCGACCTGAACCGTGCCGGCACGCCGCTGCTGGAAATCGTTTCCGAGCCGGACATGCGCAGCGCCAAGGAAGCCGTGGCTTACGTCAAGGCGATCCACGCGCTGGTACGTTATCTGGGCATCTGCGACGGCAACATGGCCGAAGGTTCGCTGCGTTGCGACTGCAACGTGTCGATCCGTCCAAAAGGCCAGGTTGAGTTCGGCACGCGTTGCGAGATCAAGAACGTCAACTCGTTCCGTTTCATCGAGAAGGCGATCAACTCCGAGATTCAGCGTCAGATCGAGCTGATCGAAGACGGCGGCAAAGTGATCCAGCAGACCCGTCTGTACGATCCGAACAAGGACGAGACCCGTCCGATGCGTTCGAAAGAGGAAGCCAACGACTACCGTTACTTCCCCGATCCGGACCTGCTGCCGGTGGTCATCGAAGAGTCGTTCCTCGGCGAGGTGCGCGCCACCCTGCCGGAACTGCCACCGCAGAAACGCGAACGTTTCCAGAGCCAACTCGGTCTGTCGGAGTACGACGCCAACGTACTTGCATCCATTCGTGAACAGGCAGATTACTTTGAGCAGGTCGCTGAAATATGCGGCGATTACAAGTTGGCCGCTAACTGGGTCATGGGTGAGTTGCGAAGCTTGCTCAACAAGCTGGGAGTAGGTTTTGACCAAACACCAGTCACTGCGAAGCAACTCGGCGAGCTATTGCTCTACATCCGTGACCTCACTATTAGCGGAAAGGTAGCAAAGGTAGTTTTTGAAGCTATAGCTAATGGTGCAGGCGACGCAGATCAGATCATTGAAGTTCGCGGCCTAAAACAAGTTAGCGATAGTGGTGCCATCGAAAAGGTACTCGACGAAATGCTCGCGGCCAACGCCGAGCAGGTTGAACAGTATCGTGCGGCGGATGAAGCCAAGCGCGGCAAGATGTTCGGCTTCTTCGTCGGTCAGGCGATGAAAGCGTCGAAAGGCAAAGCCAACCCGCAGCAAGTGAACGAACTGCTGAAAAGCAAGCTCGAAGGCTGACCACAATGGAGCCAGATCCAAAGCCTGGCTCTATTCCCTGTGGGAGCGAGCTTGCTCGCGAAGGCGTCATGACATTCAACATGAGTACTGAATGTGGCGGCCTCTTCGCGAGCAAGCTCGCTCCCACATTGTTATCTGGGAGCTTTCGAATGAAACATCTGCTCGGCGCCTGCGCCCTGCTTTCCTTGTTGGCCGGCTGCGCCAGCACCGACACCATCGACCCGCACGGCTACGACCAGACCGGCGTCGCTTCCTATTACGGTGCAAAGCACCACGGTAAACGCACCGCCAGCGGCGAAGCGTTCAACCAGAATTCCCTGACCGCCGCCCACCGCCAGCTACCCTTCGGCACACGGGTGAAGGTCACCAACCTGAAAAACGATGAGTCCGTCGTGGTCCGCATCAATGACCGTGGCCCGCATACCCGTGGACGCCTGATCGACGTCTCCCGCGAGGCCGCCGAACAGCTCGGCATGCTGCGCAGCGGCACCGCACGGGTCCGCGTGCAGGCCCTCGACTGATGGAGCGCTGACCATTTTCGGATTAGCCGACCTACCCCTGATCAGCGTGATCGAACTGCTCGCCGGCCTGTGCCTGCTGATCTTCGGCGCAGAGCTGATGGTGCGCGCAGCGGTGCGTCTGGCAGCGCGTCTGCATGTGCGGCCGCTGATCATCGGTCTGACCATTGTCGCCCTCGGCAGCAGTGCGCCGCAGATGGCCGTCAGTCTTCAAGCGGCACTGGCGCATAACCCGGACATTGCCGTTGGCAGCGTGGTCGGCAGCAGCATCTTCAACATCCTCGTCACCCTCGGCCTGTCAGCGCTGATCATTCCTCTGCGCGTCTCGCGGCAATTGGTGCGGCTGGATATTCCGCTGATGATCGGCGCCAGCCTGCTGGTGTTCGTATTGGCGTGGAACGAAGAGATCGGGCGTTTCGACGGCCTCCTGTTGTTGGGCGCATTGGCGTTGTATCTCGGCTTACTGTTGCGCCAGTCACGGCATTCGGCGCGGCCACATACGGATCGAATTGAAACAACTCAGGCGTCATGGATCGGCAGTTCCCTGATGATCATTGTCGGTTTGGCGATGCTGGTTTTCGCCGGACATCTTCTGCTCGGAGCTGCCGTGGTGGTGGCAACTGATCTTGGATTTTCCGAGCGCGTCATTGGTCTGACCGTTGTCGCTGTCGGCACCTCCCTGCCGGAACTGGCCACGTCGTTGATCGCCGCATTGCGCGGGCAACGCGATATCGCCGTCGGCAACGTGATCGGCGCCAACCTGTTCAATCTGCTCGGGGTGCTCGGCCTCACGGCTTTGATCGCGCCGACGCCGCTGTCGGTATCGCCGAATGCGCTGGATTTCGACCTGCCAGTGATGCTCGGCGTCGCCGCGCTGTGCCTGCCGGTGTTCTATTCCGGCTATCGGGTAACGCGCGCCGAAGGTTTGTTGCTGCTCGGTTTGTATCTGGTTTACGGGCTGCACGTGGTGTCGTTCACCACCGGCATGCCGCTGGCCGGCAAGCTGGAGCGGCTGATGCTGTTTTATGTCTTGCCGACGCTGTTGACGTTTTTGCTGTTCACGTCGATCCGCGCCTGGCGCCGCCAACACCACAAGAGTGAAAAATCATGACCGAATCGAAGAAGTCCGGGGTTGAAATCCGTCGCCAGGTAATGGGCAATGCGTTTGTTGATCGCGCCTTGGGCAACGCCACCGAGTTCACCCAACCGCTGCAGGATTTCGTCAATGAGCATGCCTGGGGTGGCGTATGGAATCGCGAGGGTCTGCCGTTGAAAACCCGCAGCCTGATCACCCTCGCCGCGCTGACGGCGCTGAAGTGCCCGCAAGAATTGAAGGGCCACGTGCGCGGTGCGCTGAACAATGGCTGCACGGTGGACGAGATTCGTGAGGCGCTGCTGCATTGCGCGGTGTATGCCGGCGTGCCGGCGGCGATTGATGCGTTTCGCGCGGCGCAGGAAGTGATCGATACCTACCAGAAGCCTGAGTGATTGAACTGACGCCTTCGTCGGAACGCCGCCCGGAGCGAACTTGCTCGCGAAGAGGCCCGGGAGAGCAACCCAAGATTCAGGCTAGATCCACCCACCCCACTGCAAAACAAAGATCCCGACATTGGTGGTAATCGCCGCCATCAATGTGGTCATCACGATAATCGCCGCCGCCAGCTCATGATTGCCCTGCGCCGCGCGGGCCATGACAAAACTCGCCGCCGCCGTCGGGCTGCCGAAATACAGAAACAGAATCCCCAGCTCCGCCCCGCGAAAACCCCACAACCACGCACCCAGCGTCGCCAGCACCGGCAAACCGATCATCTTCACCAGGCTGGAGCTGAGCGCCATGCTACCGCTCTTGCGCAACGCCGCCAGCGACAACGTGCCGCCAATGCAGATCAGCGCCAATGGCAAGGTGGTCTGCGCCAGATACTGCCCGGAGGTTTCCAGCCAGCCCGGCAAACCGATCTTGAAGTAAGCAAACGGCGCCGCCGCGATCACGCTGATGATCAGCGGATTGCTGAACACGCTTTTGCAGATGCTCCACGGATCGGACTTGATCACCGGGCTGTACACCGCCAGCACGATGGTCGACAGGGTGTTGTAAAACAGGATCACCAGCGCCGCGAGAATCGCCCCGAGGGAAATTCCGTAATCGCCGTACATGCTCGCCGCCAGTGCCAGGCCAATCACGCCGTTGTTGCCGCGAAACGCGCCTTGGGTGTAGATACCGCGATCTTCACGCGGGCATTTCAAAATCGCCCAGCCCCAAGCCACGGCAAAACTCACCAGCGTGGCGAGGGAGAAGTAGATCAGCAGGGACGGTTGCAGCGCAGCATGCAGATCGGCGTGCAGGATGCCGAGAAACAGCAACGCCGGCATGGTCACGTTGAAGACCAGCGACGACGCGGTGTGGATGAAGTTGTCGTTGATCCAGTCGATGCGCTTGAGCAGCACACCGAGAAACAGCATGGCAAACACCGGCGCGGTGATGTTCAGGGTTTCGAGGAAAATTGCCAGCATGCCGGAGAGCCTTGGGTGAGCGTCGTTGGATGCCAATGATAAAGCAAAAGCCCCTCACCCTAGCCCTCTCCCCGAGGGAGAGGGGACCGATCGCGGGATATTCAATAATTCCACCGACCTGAAAGGGCACCACTGAATCCAGAACTGCTTGTCGAGTCCATAATCAACTCGGCACTTCGGGTCGATGTATAGCGCAAGACAACTCGGTCGGCCCCCTCTCCCCCAGGGAGAGGGCTGGGGTGAGGGAAGCTCTTGCCCCCCCAAACCATCAAGTAATCGGCGCCGGGTTGAACAACGTAATGTCGTTATGCAGCTTGTGCTTCTCCGCCCACGTCTGCTGCTTGCCGCTCGCAACATCCAGGTAATAGTGAAACAACTCCCAACCCAATTCCTCGATGGTCGCGCGCCCTGTAGCAATCCGTCCGGCGTCGATATCGATCAGATCCGGCCAGCGCTGCGCCAATTCCGTACGCGTCGAGACCTTCACCACTGGCGCCATCGCCAAACCATACGGCGTGCCACGCCCGGTGGTGAACACATGCAGGTTCATCCCTGCCGCCAATTGCAACGTACCGCAGACAAAATCACTCGCCGGCGTCGCACAGAAAATCAGCCCCTTCTGCTTGAAACGCTCACCCGGGCCGAGCACGCCGTTGATTGCGCTGCTGCCGGATTTGACGATCGAACCCAGCGACTTCTCGACAATGTTCGACAGTCCGCCCTTCTTGTTGCCCGGCGTGGTATTCGCGCTGCGATCCGCTTCACCCTTGGCCAGGTAACGGTCGTACCAGTCCATCTCGCGCACCAGTTCCTCAGCGACGGTCTTGGTTTCGGCGCGCGAAGTCAGCAGGTAAATCGCATCGCGAACTTCGGTGACTTCGGAAAACATCACCGTCGCCCCTGCACGCAGCAACAAGTCCGAGGCGTAACCCAGCGCCGGGTTGGCGGTGATTCCGGAGAACGCATCACTGCCGCCGCACTGCATGCCGAGGATCAACTCAGACGCCGGCACGGTTTCGCGGCGGCGCTGGTCGAGTTTCTTCAAGCGGACTTCGGCCAACTCCATGATCTGCTCGATCATTTCGGTGAAACCGTGACTGGAATCCTGCAAGCGATACAGCCATGGATCGCTGAGATCCACCGACGCATCGTCCTCATGCATCACCTGCCCGGCCTGCAATTTCTCGCAGCCAAGGCTGATCACCAACGCCTCGCCACCCAGATTCGGGTTGCGCGCCAGATTGCGCACGGTGCGGATCGGGATGTAGGCGTCGGTGGCGGTAATCGCCACGCCGCAGCCGTAACTGTGAGTCAGTGCCACCACGTCATCGACGTGCGGATACTTGGGCAGCAGTTCTTCCTTGATGCGTTTCACCGCGTGATCAAGCACGCCGGTAACGCACTGCACGGTGGTGGTGATGCCGAGAATATTGCGCGTACCGACGGTACCGTCAGCGTTGCGATAACCCTCGAACGTGAAGCCTTCCAGCGGTGCCTGTGCGTCCGGCACCTCGGTGGACAGCGGCAAGCTGTCCAGCGGCGGCGCGGTCGGCATGCGCAGTTGATCTTCCTTGACCCAACTGCCACGGCGAATCGGCTGCAACGCGTAGCCGATCACCTGACCGTAGCGAATCACCTGGCCGCCCTCGGGAATGTCTTCGAGGGTGACTTTGTGGCTCTGCGGCACAAATTCCAGCGTCACCAGGCCATCGGCAAATTCAGTGCCGGCCGGTGCGCCCTGGTCGTTGACCACAACCACCACATTGTCCCGCTCGTGCAGGCGGATGTGGCGCGGCGAGTCGGAATGTTCAATCAACTGCATGACGCCGCTCCTCAGGAATGCGCTTGAGACAATTTGCCGGTGGCTTCAGTACCGCCATGGGTTGGCGGCTCTTTGAGTACCACACGTTTGATCGGGCCAACGATGACCAGATAGCTGAACACCGCCACCAGTGCGTTGGCACCGACGAACACCAGCGCCCATTTGAACGAACCGGTGGAGCTGATGATGTAGCCAATCACGATCGGCGTGGTAATCGAAGCGATGTTGCCGAAGGTGTTGAACAGGCCACCGCTCAAACCGGCGATCTGTTTTGGCGAAGTGTCGGAGACCACTGCCCAACCGAGTGCGCCAACGCCTTTGCCGAAGAACGCCAACGCCATGAAGCCGACGACCATCCATTCCACATCAACATAGTTGCAGGCGACGATGCTGCTGGAAACCAGCAGACCGGCAATGATCGGTGCTTTACGGGCGAAGGTCAGCGAGTGGCCCTTGCGCAGCAGGTAATCGGAAATCACCCCGCCGAGCACGCCACCGATGAAACCGCAAATCGCCGGCAACGAGGCAATGAAACCAGCCTTGAGAATGGTCATGCCACGCTCTTGCACCAGGTACACCGGGAACCAGGTCAGGAAGAAATAGGTGATGCCGTTGATGCAGTACTGGCCCAGATACACGCCAAGCATCATGCGGTTGGTCAACAACTGACGGATGTAGTCCCACTTCGGGCCATCAGCCTTTTTGCCTTGTTTGACGTCCATGTCGACCATGCCGCCGTTGTCGGCGATGAACTGTACTTCGGCTTCGTTGGCCAGCGGGTGTTGGCGCGGGCTGTGGATAACCTTCAGCCAGATCCCCGAGAAAACGATGCCGAACAGGCCCATGACAATGAACACGTGCTCCCAGCCGAAGGAGTAAACGATCCAGCCCATCAGCGGTGCGAACAACACGGTGGCAAAGTATTGCGCCGAGTTGAAGATCGCCGAAGCGGTGCCGCGTTCGGCGGTCGGGAACCAAGCGGCGACGATGCGCGCGTTACCGGGGAAGGATGGCGCTTCAGCCAGACCGACCAGGAAGCGCAGCATGAACAGCGCAACAATGGCGGTGGACATGCCGAACTCACCGACAAAGCCTTGCAGCACGGTGAACAGCGACCAGGTGAAAATGCTCAGGGCATAGACTTTTTTCGAGCCGAAGCGATCGAGCAGCCAGCCGCCGGGGATTTGCCCGGCCACATAGGCCCAACCGAATGCGGAGAAGATATAGCCGAGGGTGACTGCGTCGATGCCCAGATCTTTTTGCAGGCTGGAGCCGGCAATGGCGATCGTGGCGCGGTCGGCGTAGTTGATCGTGGTCACCAGAAACAGCATGAGCAGGATCAAATAGCGGACGTGAGTCGGCTTGGACGATTGCATGTAGATGTACTCCCACTGATTATTTTTATGCGGGTAAAACATTCTTTGGTCTTGTGCCGCGCAGGGCCTCAGGCGAAGGCCCGGCGCGGGTGCAGCGGGTTACGATCCGATGTAGGCAGTTTTTACCACCGTGTAAAACTCTTGCGCATAGCGGCCTTGCTCACGTGATCCATAGGATGAACCTTTACGCCCACCAAACGGAACGTGGTAATCAACACCAGCGGTCGGCAGATTGACCATGACCATCCCGGCTTGCGAATGGCGTTTGAAGTGGTTGGCGTACTTCAGCGAAGTGGTCGCGATACCCGCAGACAGACCGAATTCGGTGTCGTTGGCCATCGCCAGCGCCGCGTCGTAATCGGCCACACGAACGATGTTGGCCACCGGACCGAAGATCTCTTCGCGACTGATGCGCATCGACGCTTCACTGTCGGCAAACAGCGTTGGCGCGAGGAAGTAACCTTCGGTGTCGCAAGTCACCAGACCGCCACCGCTGACCAGACGCGCACCTTCGGACTGGCCGATGTCGATGTACTTCATGTCCTGCTCAAGCTGCGCCTGGGAAACCACTGGACCGATGTCGGTGCCGGATTTCAGGGCGTGGCCGACCTTGATCGACTTCATGCGCTCGGCCATGGCCTCAACGAATTTGTCGTGAATGCCGGCAGTGACGATCAAGCGGCTTGAGGCTGTGCAACGCTGTCCGGTGGAGTAGAACGCGCTCTGCACCGACAGCTCGACCGCTTGCTTGAGGTCGGCGTCGTCGAGAATGATCTGCGGGTTCTTGCCACCCATTTCCAGCTGAACCTTGGCCTGGCGCGACACGCAGTTGACCGCGATCTGCCGACCCACGCCCACCGAACCGGTGAAGCTGATGCCATCGACTTTCGGGCTCTGCACCAGCGCATCGCCAACCACACGACCGCTGCCCATCACCAGGTTGAACACGCCGGCCGGGAAGCCTGCGCGGGAGATGATTTCCGCCAGTGCCCAAGCGCAGCCCGGTACCAGATCGGCTGGTTTCAACACCACGCAGTTGCCGTAGGCCAAGGCTGGCGCGATTTTCCACGCCGGAATCGCAATCGGGAAGTTCCACGGGGTGATCAGACCGACCACACCCAGTGCTTCGCGAGTCACTTCAACATTGACGCCCGGGCGCACCGACGGCACGTAGTCGCCAGACAGGCGCAGGCATTCACCGGCGAAGAACTTGAAAATGTTGCCGGCGCGGGTCACTTCGCCGATGGCTTCGGGCAGGGTCTTGCCCTCTTCCCGGGCCAGCAGGGTGCCGAGCTCCTCGCGACGGGCAAGGATTTCCGTGCCGACTTTATCCAGCGAATCGTGACGGGCCTGAATACCCGAGGTCGAATACGCCGGGAATGCCGCGCGGGCGGCGTCGATGGCGGCGTGAACCTGAGTCAGATCAGCCTTGGCGTAGTCGCCGATGGTGTCGCTCAGTTCGGATGGGTTGATGTTGGCCGAGTAGTCGGCACCGGCAACCCATTCGCCGTTGATGTAGTTGTCGTAGCGTTTTGCATTTGTCACAGGGGCAGCCCTCACAACTAAAAGCCTTTACGCAAAAAGCCGCTGATTACTCAGCGGCCGCGTTTTTGTCGGGTGTTACTGCGCACCTTGCTTGTCGATCAGCGCGGCGAGCATTTCGTACTCTTCGCCAGTCAGATCGGTCAGCGGCGCCCGCACCGGGCCTGCGTCATAGCCGGCGATTTTTGCGCCTGCCTTGACGATGCTCACGGCGTAACCGGCCTTGCGGTTACGGATGTCGAGGTACGGCAGGAAGAAGTCGTCGATGATCTTGCCGACGGTGGTGTGATCTTCACGGGCGATCGCGTGGTAGAAGTCCATCGCGGTTTTCGGGATGAAGTTGAACACCGCCGAGGAATAGACCGGCACGCCCAGCGCCTTGTAGGCAGCGGCATAGACTTCGGCGGTCGGCAGACCACCCAGATAGCTGAAGCGATCACCGAGGCGGCGACGGATCGACACCATCAACTCGATATCACCCAGACCGTCCTTGTAACCGATCAGGTTCGGGCAGCGCTCGGCCAGACGTTCCAGCAGCGGCGCGGTCAAGCGGCAAACGTTGCGGTTGTAAACGACTACGCCGATGTTGACCGATTTACACACAGCTTCAACGTGAGCGGCAACACCGTCCTGGCTCGCTTCGGTCAGGTAGTGCGGCAGCAGCAACAGACCTTTGGCGCCCAGACGCTCGGCTTCCTGAGCGTATTCGATGGCCTGACGGGTCGAACCACCGACACCGGCGAGGATCGGTACGCTGGTTTCACAGGTGTCGACGGCGGTCTTGATGATTTCCGAGTATTCGCTGGCAGCGAGGGAGAAGAACTCACCGGTGCCACCGGCGGCGAACAAGGCTGAAGCACCATACGGTGCCAGCCATTCCAGGCGTTTGATATAGCCCGCGCGGTTGAAATCGCCCTGCGCGTTGAAATCGGTCACCGGGAAAGACAGCAGGCCGGCAGAGAGGATGGACTTCAGTTCTTGTGGATTCATTATTCGAACACCCTGGTAGCAACGTTTTTTGTGATTGGTCCGTTCAGCCTTCGCTGAAGTTGTAGGTCATCGTACAACTTAAATAATAACCGTCAACTGCATTTCATCGTTGTGGGTGTTTTTTTGTCGGACAAAACTGTTTAAGGCTTGGCAGGACGCGTCGCAAACGCCTGTGTTTAAAGGCTTTTAGCGCGGAAATGTCTGGTCAAGATTCGTTTACTGAGCGCTGGAGAAACGCCGGGTAAGGTGCGACGACTGCCACGAAGGATCGTGGCGGACCTTCGAAGGAAACTGAAATGTTCGTGAATTATGCTACGCCGACCCTCGCGCAAATCGCCTCTTCCGCCTCTGACACCCTCACCCTTCAGCTATCCGTGCTACCCGATGTATTGATCGTCCAGGTCCCGGATTCGAGTGATTTTCCAGCGAACTGGAGCGTTTACCCGATTCTCGGCGATGACCCGGAAGAGCCGGAGTGGATTGGTGAAGAAGTGGACACCGGCACCTGGGACGATGCTGAAGACGAGATGGAGAAACTCACGGGAATCGAGTTGCAGCTGCCTAAAGAGGCGCTGCGTCCGTACCTGAACAGAGAGGTTGAGCTGCGCTACAAGTTTTGTGATGAGTCGAGTATGGAGCCGTTCTCGCAGCCGTTGACTTTACGGATCGAGTGCTGACGATTCAAACCCGCTGCGCCTGCGCCTCTTCATGAGCCTGGCGCAGTCTTTCACGGCTGTTGGTCAAGTGCAGACGCATCGCAGCACGCGCTGCATCGGAATCCTGACGGGCAATCGCGTCGTAGATTTCTTCGTGTTCACGGCTCAGGCGGCTCATGTAGTGCTGCTGGTCATCATGGGCCAGGCGCGCCGAGTTCAGCCGCGTACGCGGAATGATGCTGGTGCCCAGGTGGGTCATGATGTCGGTGAAGTAGCGGTTGCCGGTGGACAGGGCGATTTCCAGGTGGAAAGCAAAGTCCGACGCGACCGCATCACTGGCATGGGCGGCGCTTTCGTTGAGCGCATCGAGGGCGGCGCGCATGGTCGCCAGTTGCTCGGCGCTGCGACGTTGCGCGGCAAGGCCGGCAGATTCCACTTCAAGGCTGATGCGCAATTCGAGAATGGCCAGCACATCACGCAGGGTAACGACGGTGGCCGGGTCGATACGGAAACCACTCGGGCTCGGCGTGTCGAGCACGAAGGTGCCGATGCCGTGGCGGGTTTCCACTTGCCCTGCAGCCTGCAAACGGGAAATTGCCTCGCGCACCACGGTGCGACTGACGCCATGGGCTTCCATGATCGCCGACTCGGTAGGCAGTTTGTCACCGCGCTTGAGCAGGCCATCGCGGATCTGCTCGCTCAGCACTGTCACCAATTCCTGGGCCAGACTGCGGCGCTTGCGCGGGAGGCGCGGGGTGTCGATCAGGTTTTCCATGGTGTGCATCTTGTCTCGAAAATTCGGCTTGTGAGCATGATAGCTCAAGCGGGTTGTACGATCACTTTCCATTTCCATACAAAACCTGTGGGAGCTGGCTTGCCAGCGATGAGGCCATACCAGTCGATGAAGATGTCGACTGAACCAACGCCATCGCTGGCAAGCCAGCTCCCACATGGGATGTGTATTGATCAGGCAGTCACGGTCTGTTCAACCAGATGGCCGCTGTCGATCCGCACATGCCGTGGATGAAAGCGTTTCAAACTGCTGCGATGGCCAACGCTGACAATGCTCAGCCCCGGCAACTGATCGATCAGTGCTTGATACAAGGTCGCTTCGTCTTCCTCATCCATCGCCGAAGTGGCTTCGTCCATGTACAGCCATTGTGGCGCGTAAAGCATTGCGCGGGCGAAGGCCAGTCGTTGCTGCTCGCCCGGCGAGAGCATGCGCTGCCAATGATTGGCCTCGTCCAGCCGCGCGACCAGATGCGGCAAGCGGCAGGTTTCCAGCACTTGTGCATAACGTTCAGACGCGTAGGTGTCACCCGGTTGTGGATAACTCAGCGCCTCGCGCAGGGTGCCGATCGGCAGATACGGCTTTTGCGGCAGGAACAGATACCGCGCCGCCGGCAGGCGGATGTTGCCGTGCCCCGCCGGCCACAAATGGCCCATTGCTCGCAACAGCGTCGACTTGCCGCTGCCGGAACGGCCGCTGAGCATCACTCGCTCGCCGGGTTCCACAGTCATGTCGGCATTGGTCAGCAGATGACGACCATCGGCCAGATCCAGGCCGAGGTTGTGCACCTGCAATTCGCTGCCCTGATTCTGCACGTCGATCGCCGGCGTGCGCTCTTCGTTGTCGGTCATGGCCTGGCGGAAACTCAGCAAACGATCACAGGTTGCGCGCCACGCGGCCAGATCCGAATAGGCACTGATGAACCAGCTGAAATTCTCCTGCACGTTGCCGAATGCCGAGTTGATTTGCATCAGCTCACCCAGTTCGATCTTGCCTGCCAGATAACGTGGGGCCGCGACGATGAACGGGAAGATGATTGCGATCTGGCCGTAACCCGAGGTGAAGAACGTCAGGCGCTTGGACACGCGCATGATGTCCCAGAAGTTGTGCCAGACCAGCCCGAAACGGCTGCTCAAACGCCGATTTTCGTTCGGCTCACCGTTGTACAAGGCAATGCTTTCGGCGTTCTCGCGCACGCGCACCATGGAAAAGCGCAGGTCCGCTTCGAAGCGTTGTTGTTGGTTGTTCAGGCCGATCAAGCGTCGACCGATCAGGTGCGTCAGCCAGCTGCCGACGGCGGCATAAATCAGCGCACACCAGAACATGTAGCCGGGAATCTCGATGCCGAAGACTTCGATGCTGCCCGACACGCCCCACAGAATGATCGAGAACGACACCAGACTGACCACCGTGCGAATCAGCCCAAGGCCCAGACTCAGGGTGTTGGCGGTAAAGGTATTGAGGTCTTCGGAAATCCGCTGGTCCGGGTTATCGGTGTAACCGCCATGCTCCAGCTGATAGTAGTTCTTGTGGCCGAGCCAACGCTTGAAGTGGTTCTCGGTCAACCACGCCCGCCAGCGGATAGTCAGCATCTGCGTCAGGTACAGACGATACACCGCACCAAGGATCGCCACAGTGGCGATACCGCAGAAATACAGAATCAATTGCCAGAACGCCGCTTCATCCTTCTTTTGCAGCGCGTTGTAGAAATCCTTGTACCAACTGTTGATCCACACCGAGATCGCCACGCTGAACAGCGACAACGCGATCACGGCAATCAGCAATGTCCAGGCCTTGCCCTTCTCTTCGCTGCGCCAGTAAGGCGTGGTCATCGCCCACACTTTGCGAAAAAACTGCCCGCGCACAGCATCGTTGACCGCGGAATATTCAGCGTTCTGATTCATGGATAAGGCTCGATATAGAAAAGAACAGACACGCACCGATCATAGTTGATCGGTGCGTTTTATCGCGAGGGCTGGCGATAGTCGTTCAGCGCAGGTTCAGCGACGAACCGGGCGCTTCTGCAATTTGCGCTGCAGGGTGCGACGATGCATGCCCAAGGCGCGGGCAGTGGCGGAGATGTTGCCTTCATGCTCGGTGAGCACGCGCTGGATGTGTTCCCACTGCAGGCGGTCGACCGACATCGGGTTTTCCGGCACCAGACTGTCGAGGTCAGCGTGTTCGGACAGCAGCGCGGCCAGCACGTCGTCAGCGTCGGCCGGTTTGCACAGGTAGTTGCAGGCGCCGCGCTTGATCGCTTCGACCGCAGTGGCAATGCTCGAATAACCGGTGAGGATCACCACGCGCATTTCCGGGTCCAGCTCCAGCAGCTTGGGCAGCAGCACCAGACCGGAGTCGCCGTCCATTTTCAGGTCGAGCGCGGCGTAATCAGGCACATCGGCCTGGGCGATGGTCAGGCCCTCTTCGGCCGAGCCGGCAGTGCTGACGCGAAAGCCACGACGAGCCATGGCGCGGGCCATTACTCGGGTAAACGTTGCGTCGTCGTCGACCAGCAGCAAATGCGGCAGTTCTTCGCCTTCGACTTGGATTTCGTCACTCATGTTGGTCTCCTCGGGCGCCGTGGGGCAGGCGCAGCTCGGTGAGCGTGCCGCCTTCCTCATGACTATAGAGTTTCACTGAGCCGCCGGCGCGTGTCACGCTGGCCTTGCTCAAAAACAGGCCCAGGCCGAAACCTTTGCCCTTGGTGGTAAAAAACGGTTTGCCGATCTGTTCGGCGATGGCCAGCGGCACACCGGCGCCATGGTCACGAATGCTAATGGTCAGGTTCTCGACGTCCCAGTCCAGGGTCACTTTGAGATTTTCCGGGCAAGCATCGGCGGCGTTGTTTAGCAAATTCAACAGCGCCTGAGTCAGATCCGGCGGCGGCGCCATGCGCGGGACGGTGCCTTGGCCGAGACGGTGGAAGCGATAACTGGCCTCCGGACGCATCAAGTGCCAGCGGTTCAACGCTTCGTCGAGCCAGTCGGTGACATCCTGCATATCGATGGCCAGACGTCGGTTGGCCTCGGCGGCGCGAACCAGTTGCTGCAAGGTTTCTTTACAGAGTTTTACCTGGTCCTGCAGCACCTTCAGATCGTCCTGCAGCATCGGGTCGGGATGATCCTGCTGCATCTCCTTGAGCAACACGCTCATGGTCGCCAGTGGCGTGCCGAGTTCATGGGCGGCGCCAGCGGCCTGGGTGGCGACGGCCAGCAATTGCTGGTCACGCAGGCCTTCTTCACGGCGGATCGCGCGCAATTCTTCCTGACGGCGCAGCTCCTCAGCCATGCGTGCCGCAAAGAAGGTGATCACCGCAGCGGCCAGTGCAAAGCTCAGCCACATGCCGTAGATCTGCAGGTTCTCGCGGGCGACCGGCAGGGTTTCCAGCGGATAGAAGCGCGTCAGCATCACCGTGTACAGCGCCAGCGCGATGCCGGACAAGATCACCGAATAACGCCACGGCAGCGTCACCGCAGCGATGGTCAGCGGCACCAGATAGTAAGAAACGAACGGGTTGGTCGAACCGCCGGAGAAGTACAGCAACGCACTGTGGATCACCAGATCACAGGCCAGTTGCAGCGCGTACTCAAGCTCGGTTACCGGCCACGAAGTGCGCAAGCGCACGGCGGTAAACACGCACAGCAGCGTCGAACAGCCGAGGGTCATCGCCAGTTGCACCCACGGCAATGGCAGCAGTTGCAGCCAGTAGGCCAGGCCTACGGAGCCAGCCTGCGCGGCGAGCACCAGAGTGCGGATGAAAGTCAGCCGCCAGAGATTCTGGCGAGTGGCGGAAGTCAGTTGTACGGGGGCGAGCATGAGCTCTCCTGATGAGCGCTCCAGGCGGATCGCCGGAGTATAACCAAGCCGCGCCCCCGAGAGGCGAAAGTGCGGCAAACGACCACATGGCGAAAACATTTTCGGCGGCTATAAGAACGCCTTCGCGAGCAGGCTCGCTCCCACAGGGGAATGGATTTCAAAGGTGGGAGCGAGCCTGCTCGCGAATGGCTGCGCAGCAGTCCCGGTCATCTGTATAGAAGTTGTAACTGTGCGAACCGGATCATAAAAGCTAGAGTCTGATGGTTTCACGCAGGCCCCCGAACCATCACCTGCGCCCTCATCAAGGAGCTTTCATGCATACATTTCGCCGCAGCGCCGCCCTTCTCGCCCTCACCATCGGCAGCGTCGCCAGCCTCCCGGCCCTGGCCGCCGATGAGCTGCACTACAACCAGATTTCCCTGCGCGCCGAAGTCAGCACGGAAGTCGCCCGCGACCTGATGATCGTCACCCTCTACACCGAAGAGCAAAACACCGACCCGGCCAAACTCGCCGCCGACGTCAGCACCACCATGAATAAAGCGTTGGCCCAAGCCAAGCAAGTAAAAGACATCACCCTGCGCCAAGGCAGCCGCAACAGCTACCCGATCTACGACACCAAGGGCCAGAAGATCACCGGCTGGCGTGAACGCGCCGAACTGCGCCTGGAAAGCTCTGACTTCGCCGCCCTGTCCAAACTCACTGGCGAGTTGCTCGGCGACCTGAAAATGGGCGGCATGGACTTCGCCATCGCCGACCCGACCCGCAAATCCAGTGAAGACCAGTTGCTCAAAGAAGCCGTGACCGCCTTCAAGGCCCGCGCCCAACTGGCCACCGATGCACTGGGCGGCAAGGGCTACAAAATCGTCAACCTGAACCTCAACAGCAACGGTTATCCACAACCGTACCTGCGCGCACCAATGATGATGAAAGCGGCGGCGATGGATTCCGCGCCGGTGACACCGGAAGTTGAAGCGGGCACCAGCCAGGTCAGCATGACGGCTGATGGCTCGATTGAAGTGTTGATGCAGTGATGTGAGCTCAATGAAAAACCGCCGATCTGTGAAGGGTCGGCGGTTTTTTTGTGCCTGGATTTTGTGGTGAATGTTCCGCCGCCATCGCGAGCAGGCTCACTCCTACAGTTTGGAATGTATTCCCCTGTAGGAGTGAGCCTGCTCGCGAAGAACGATAACGAGGTCTCAGGTCTGCGGATCAACCCGATCCAGCGCCCGATTCACGGCCAGCTCGGCCAGCATGATGATCTGCTGAATCGCCAACGCCGTATTGCGCTCGGGCCGGCCCAACTGATCGGCAAAGTTACCCGTCAGCGTGTTCGCCGATGCCAGTGACTCACAGGCATGCGCCAGCAGGCTTTCGGTGTCGATGTTTGGCTGGATCAGGAACATCGTGCTGGGTTGCCGGGGCTTGACCGGGTCGGGGCTGAGGTAGAAATCCAGGGCGCGTTTGATGGCTTCGCGGGTTTTGATCTGGTCGTCGGCGCGGATGGCTTCTTCGAGTGGGGTATCGAGGGGTGGGTCAGGTATCAATTTATCCATGGAAAAATTTCCTTATGAACTGACGCCATTCATTTCCGATCTCACTCGAGAAATGAGGTGGCAACTATGTACGGAGTGAGATTACCGGTAAGGAAACCAACCCGGCCGGACAGAAGTCCGCCCGTACATAGCCGCCATAAAAACTGCTGACAGCATGAGCTGACGGCGATTATGGAGGGGCTTGTGCAGGTTTCCAAATTCAATAACCGGGAATCTCACCTCCCGATCGCTGAGTCTTCAGCGACACCCAGAGCCTAGAGAGCCGACGTCCGACGGACAACCTGAAAACATTGTGGGAAGGTTCTGGTTATCTGACACGGATTTAAACAGCCAAAAAGCCAACCCTCACCCTAGCCCTCTCCCGGAGGGAGAGGGGACTGACCGTGGTGTTTGGGAGAGCTACGCCGACTCGAAATACCGAGTTGAACTCAGATTCTGAAGCAGATCAAAAGCCCCTCACCCTAGCCCTCTCCGAAAGGGAGAGGGGACTGACCGAGGTGATTGCGAGAGCTACGCCGACGCTCGATACCGCGTTGAACTCAAGCTTTGAAAAGCCCACAAATCGGCCCCCTCTCCCTCGGGAGAGGGCTGGGGTGAGGGGCAGCAACAACGCAAATCAAAAGCCGAACACCCCCGCGCTCTTCACCACTCACTAGGCCGAGTGTCAGCTCGCCTGCTCTTGATCTTGATCCACGGGCGACGTCGGAAGGCTGAGCGCAGGGATTGATCCGGGCGTGGGAGCGCAGCGACCGTTTGGCGAAGCCAAACACAGCGAGAGGAGGTGCAGCGAAGCAAACCGTAGGCGCTGCGCCCGGATCGATCCCGGAGCGAAGGAACCCCGAGCCCCAGCGAGCGGGCCGCACGCAGGAGCAAGCGTTTTTTGCTTACTTTTTTTGGCGTTTGAAAAAAAGTGAGTCGCCGTAAGGGCGAAACCCTAAGCCGCCGTTACCGCAGCAACGGATATACACACAGCGCTAGATATACCGAGATAGACACTTCAACAGGAAAAACGATATTTCCGCCAACACCCCCGCCCCAGCTACTCTTCCACGATTACCACCGCCGATTCCCCGGGGACCCCATGCCAAGATCCACCCTAAAACCGCTCTTGATCTCCCTCGCACTAACCGCCATAGCCCCGATCGCCAACGCCGCCACAACCCTGGTCTACTGCTCCGAAGCCAGCCCGGCAGGCTTCGACCCCAGCCAATACACCAGCGGCACCGACTTCGACGCCTCCGCCGAAACCGTCTTCAACCGCCTCACCCAATTCCAACGCGGCGGCACCGACATCGAACCCGGCCTGGCAACAAAATGGGACATCTCCCCGGATGGCCTGCAATACACCTTCCACCTGCGCCAAAACGTAAAGTTCCACACCACCGACTACTTCAAACCCACCCGCGACTTCAACGCCGACGACGTGCTCTTCACCTTCCAGCGCCTGCTCGATCCGGAGAACGCCTTCCGCAAGGCCTACCCCGCCGAGTCCCCCTACTTCACCGACATGGGCCTGAACACCACGATCAAATCGGTAGAAAAACTCGACGACCAGACCGTGCGCTTCAACCTCAACAACGTCGACGCCGCCTTCGTGCAAAACCTCGCCATGAGCTTCGCCTCGGTGCAATCAGCCGAATACGCCGCCCAACTGTTGAAGGAAGACAAAGCCGCCGACCTCAACCAGAAGCCGATCGGCACCGGCCCGTTCGTGTTCAAGCGCTACCAGAAGGATTCACAAATCCGCTACGCCGCCAACACGGCCTACTGGAAACCCGAAGACGTGAAGATCGACAACCTGATCTTCTCGATCACCCCCGACGCCGCCGTGCGCCTGCAAAAACTCAAGGCCGGCGAATGCCAGGTCAGCGGCTACCCACGCCCGGCCGACATCGAAGTGATGGAAAAAGACCCGAACCTGCGCGTGCTCAAGCAGGCCGGTTTCAACCTCGGGTTCCTCGCCTACAACACCACCCACGCGCCACTCGATAAGCTCAAGGTTCGGCAGGCGCTGGACATGGCCATCGACAAACCGGCAATCATCAAAGCCGTTTACCAGAGCGCCGGCCAGCTGGCCCAAAACGCTTTGCCGCCAGCGCAATGGTCGTATGACCCGAACATCAAGGATGCCCCTTATGACCCGGTCAAAGCGCGGGTGCTACTGAAAGAAGCAGGGGTTGCGCCGGGCACAACCATCAACCTTTGGGCGATGACAGTGCAACGCGCTTCGAACCCGAATGCACGGATGTCGGCACAGATGATCCAGCAGGATTGGGAGAAAATCGGCATCAAGGCCAACATCGTCAGCTATGAATGGGGCGAGTACATCAAACGTGCGAAAAATGGCGAACACGACGCCATGATCTATGGTTGGACAGGTGACAACGGTGACCCGGACAACTGGCTTGGCGTGCTCTACAGCTGCGCGGCGGTAAAAGGCAGCAACTACGCCAAATGGTGCGATCCGGCTTACGACAAGCTGGTGCAACAGGCCAAGTTATCCACCGACAAAGAGCAGCGGGTAAAGCTGTATCAACAGGCGCAACTGATTCTTAAACAGCAAGTGCCGATCACACCGATCGCCAACTCCACGGTGTTCCAGCCACTGCGCAAGGAAGTCACTGATTTCCGGATAAGCCCGTTCGGTCTTACTCCCTTCTATGGCGTGGGTATAAATAAGTAACACCAAGCCCCAAGGCGGCGCGCACAACGTGACCAATGCACCGTTTTGGGGCTTCATTTGCACCGTAAAAATCACCCGCAAACGGTCAAATGCGTCAGAAGTTATACAGATGCGACATTAAGGTACGTTCGTGCCACGCTTTGAGGCCGGCAGTCGCTCTGGATCTTGCAATGGGTATGGCCCCTGCATAAGTATCCGCAGGCACGACTCACGAGGTCGTACCTCACAACTAAAAAATGACAACAAATCATGAGGCCAACATGCTTAAACACGCGGTCATTCCGTTTTTAGTCGGCGCAGGCTTGTTAGCCTCCGCACCTTTCGCATCCGCTGCGACTAACCTGGTGTTCTGCTCCGAAGGCAGCCCGGCCGGTTTCGACCCAGGCCAGTACACCACCGGAACCGACTTCGACGCCTCAGCCGAAACCATGTTCAACCGTCTGACCCAGTTCGAGCGCGGCGGCACCGCCGTGATTCCTGGTCTGGCGACCAAGTGGGACATTTCCGATGATGGCCTGACTTACACCTTCCACCTGCGTGAAGGCGTCAAGTTCCACACCACCCCGTATTTCAAGCCGACTCGTGAGTTCAACGCCGACGACGTACTGTTCACCTTCAATCGCATGATTAACAAGGATGACCCGTTCCGTAAGGCGTATCCGACCGAATTCCCGTACTTCACCGACATGGGGATGGACACCAACATCACCAAGATCGATAAAGTCGACGACCACACCGTCAAGTTCACGTTGAAAGAAGTCGATGCCGCGTTCATCCAGAACATGGCCATGAGCTTCGCCTCGGTGCAGTCCGCCGAGTACGCAGCGCAGCTGCTGAAAGAAGGCAAGGCTGCCGACATCAACCAGAAGCCGATCGGCACTGGTCCGTTCGTGTTCAAGAGCTACCAGAAAGATTCCAACATCCGTTACACCGGCAACAAGGACTACTGGAAGCCGGATGACGTGAAGATCGACAACCTGATCTTCGCCATCACCACCGACCCGTCGGTACGTATTCAGAAGCTGAAAAAGAACGAGTGCCAGGTCACCCTGTTCCCGCGTCCAGCCGACCTGAAAGCGCTGAAAGAAGACAAAACCCTGAAGATGCCTGACCAGGCTGGTTTCAACCTCGGTTACATCGCCTACAACGTGATGGACAAGGTCAAGGGCAGCAACGAGGCCAACCCGCTGGCTGACCTGCGCGTACGTCAGGCGCTGGACATGGCCGTGAACAAGCCACAGATCATCGACTCGGTTTACCAGGGCGCAGGCCAACTGGCCGTCAACGCCATGCCGCCGACCCAATGGTCTTACGACACCACCATCAAGGATGCCAAGTACGATCCTGAGAAAGCCAAACAGCTGCTCAAGGAAGCCGGAGTCAAGGAAGGTACCGAGATCGTGCTGTGGGCGATGCCGGTGCAGCGTCCATACAACCCGAACGCTAAACTGATGGCTGAAATGCTCCAGTCCGACTGGGCCAAGATCGGCTTGAAAGTGAAGATCACCAGCTACGAGTGGGGCGAGTACATCAAGCGCTCCAAAGGTGGCGAGAACCAGGCCATGATCATTGGCTGGAGCGGTGACAATGGTGATCCGGACAACTGGCTGAACGTGCTGTTCGGCTGCGACTCGCTCAGCGGCAACAACTTCTCCAAGTGGTGCGACAAGAAGTTCGATGGCCTCGTCAAAGAAGCCAAGCGCACAACCGACCAAGGTAAGCGCACCGAACTGTACAAAGAGGCACAACACGTCCTCAAAGATGCAGTCCCTATGACACCTATCGCTCACTCGACGGTGTACCAACCCATGCGCGCCAACGTGCAGGACTTCAAGATCAGCCCATTCGGCTTGAACTCCTTCTACGGCGTCAGCGTCAGCAAATAAGGCACTGCAACGGCGACGTTTTTGACGTCGCCGTTGTTTTACCTGCCGGGAAGTTAGGAAATTGCCTACAGCCAATTCCACTGCGGATTACCACAGTGGTATAGGACGCGTCGCCTTTTCCTACGAGCTTTAAGGCATTTACGCATTTACTGCCAGGACCGCGGCCCCTACCGTCGGGTACTGACCAGTTTCTGCGTGGGCCACCGGTTTGCCGTACGTACTGGATTGAGCTCGATGCAGCCAAACGTCTCAGGATGGGACGGCGGCGCATTGAACAACACTAAAAAAGAGGGAGCGTCATGCGCCATACCTTGATTTTTTCCGCATTGCTGGGCGCCGGCCTGATGGCCGCCTCGTCCGCCAGTTTCGCCGCCAGCAAGAGCCTGGTGTTCTGCTCCGAAGGCAGCCCCGCCGGTTTTGATACCGCGCAATACACGACAGCGACCGATAACGACGCCGCCGAACCGATCTACAACCGTCTGGTCGAGTTCGAAAAAGGCGCGACCAATGTCGTCCCGGGCCTGGCAACCCAGTGGGATATTTCCGAGGATGGTCTCAAGTACACCTTTCACCTGCGTGAAGGTGTGAAGTTTCATACAACGCCGTACTTCAAGCCGACCCGCGATTTCAACGCCGACGACGTGCTGTTCACGTTTAATCGCATGCTCGATGCGCAACAACCTTTCCGTAAGGCTTATCCCACCGAGTTCCCGTACTTTAACGGGATGAGCCTGAACAAGAACATCGCCAAGGTCGAGAAGACCGGGCCGCTGACCGTGGAGTTCACGCTCAACAGCGTCGACGCCGCGTTCATCCAGAATATCGCCATGAGCTTCGCCTCCATCCTGTCCGCCGAATACGCCGACAAACTGCTGGCTGACGGCAAGCCGAGCGACATCAACCAGAAACCGATCGGCACCGGGCCGTTCGTGTTCAAGAGTTATCAGAAAGACTCGAACATCCGTTACACCGGTAATAAACATTACTGGGATCCGAGTCGGGTCAAACTCGACAATCTGATCTTTGCGATCAACACCGACGCCTCGGTGCGCGTGCAGAAACTCAAGGCCGGCGAATGCCAGATCACCCTGCATCCGCGCCCTGCCGATGTTGAAGCGCTGAAGGCCGATCCGAAACTGCAACTGATTTCCAAACCGGGTTTCAACCTCGGCTACATCGCCTATAACGTGCGCCACAAGCCATTCGACCAGCTCGAAGTGCGTCAGGCGCTGGACATGGCGGTGAATAAACAAGGAATTCTCAACGCTGTTTATCAAGGCGCCGGCCAACTGGCCGTCAACGCCATGCCGCCGACCCAGTGGTCTTACGACGACAGCATCAAAGACGCCGCCTACAACCCGGAAAAAGCCAAAGAGCTGCTCAAGGCTGCCGGCGTCAAAGAAGGCACCGAAATCACCCTGTGGGCGATGCCGGTGCAGCGTCCGTACAACCCGAACGCCAAACTGATGGCCGAAATGCTCCAGGCTGACTGGGCCAAGATCGGTCTGAAAGTGAAGATCGTCAGCTACGAATGGGGCGAGTACATCAAGCGCACCAAGAACGGCGAGCACGACATCAGCCTGATTGGCTGGACCGGTGACAACGGCGATCCGGACAACTGGCTCGGCACGCTGTACAGCTGCGATGCCATCGGCGGCAACAACTACTCCATGTGGTGCGATCCGGCTTACGACAAGCTGATCAAACAGGCCAAGGTCGTCACCGACCGTGACCAACGCACCGTGCTCTACAAACAGGCGCAGCAATTGCTTAAACAGCAAGTGCCGATCACGCCTGTCGCCCACTCGACGGTCAACCAACCGTTAAGCGCGAGGATCGAGGGCTTCAAAGTCAGCCCGTTCGGTCGCAACGTGTTCTCGGGTGTCGGTATCGATTAAACCAGACGATTAGCCGCAATGCTGGGGGCGCTGTCTAGCCCCCCACGCAAGCGCTTTGCCGAAATTCGCCAATCCGGCCTTTTGCAAACGTTTGCGATGTGTGAATGAGTTCTAAACCAATAACCGGCATACCAAAAAAAGCCGGCATAAAAAGAAAGTAAAGGAGCTTCACCCATGAAACTGAGCAGCACCGCGATACTGGCCCTGGCCATCAGCAGCGTCACCGCCACGGCGTACGCAGAACCTGCAAGTCAGGAGTTCGTCCCTACCACGTTGGCCGGCAGTAGCGCCCAAAGCGAGGCCAAAGGCTTTATCGATGGACAAAGCCTGGGCGGCACAACCCGTAACTGGTACGCCAATGAACTGCGTCGTCGTGACGACAGCTTCAGCTACGTGAAAAACAGCGACAAAGACACCTCGCCAACGGTAAGAACAAAGACCCCGCGTCGTATCAACTGGGTTCAGGGCACCATCGTCAACTACACCTCGGGCTTCACCCAAGGCACCGTTGGCGTGAGCACCGAAGTTGCCGCTTACAACGCCATCGTTCTCGACCGTGACCGCAAGGATATTGCTGGCGGCTCCAACCGCACCCTCGCCCATTCCGACGGTGATGCGGTCGACCAGTGGAGCAAACTGGGTCTGGCCAACGTCAAGTTCCGCGTGTCCAACACCACGTTGACCGCAGGTCGCCAGAACTTCAGCACGCCGATTGTCGATGTTATCGGCAACCGTCCGCTGCCTTCGAGCTTTGAAGGGATCAGTCTGCATAGCGAAGAGTTGAACAACCTGTCGTTCGACCTCGCCGGTTTCGACCGCGTCTCGCCACGTACCGAGCAGAGCCTGTCGAAATTCCGTTCCGAATACGGCGCCAACGGCGAAGAAACTGACAAGGTCTACACCGCGGGCGTGAACTATCAGCCGCTCAAAAGCCTGAAGACCAGCCTGTACGTCGCCAACGTCGAAGACTTCTGGAACCAGTACTACTTCGGCGGAACCCACGAATTGGGTGACAGCCAGGTATTGAGCCTGACCACCGGCCTGAACTACTACAAGACCGTCGACGAAGGCAAAAAGTTGATGGGCAACATCGACAACGATACCTACTCGCTGTCCTTGGGACTGACCCACCAGGCCCACAGCCTGACCTTCTCGTATCAGCAAGTGAACGGTAACGAGTACTTCGACTACCTGCACGAAACCAACGGCATCTACCTGGCCAACTCCCTGCTGTCGGACTTCAACGGCCCGAACGAGAAATCCTTCCAGATCGCCTACGGCATCAACATGGCCGAGTACGGCGTGCCAGGCCTGAAGTTCAACATCTACCAGGCTCGCGGATGGGGCATCGACGGTACTCACTACCGTGGCACCGCTTACACCATTCCAGATGACAAGCGCGGCGATCTGAGTCTGATGGACGGCGAATCCCACTACGAATACGGCATCGGTGCTTCCTACGCCGTGCAGAGCGGTCCGCTCAAAGCCACCGCGATTCGCGCGACGTACACCACGCACCGCGCCAGCGAGCATCAGGCTGACGGCAACATCAACGAGTTCCGTCTCGTGACCACGATTCCATTCAACATCCTGTAAAAAACGCCAACCGACGGCTGACTCATGATGAGTCGGCCGTTCGGTTTTTTGTCTTCAACCGATTGCAGAGGGTTATCGATGAAAATGCTTCCCCTACGTGCGGCCGTCGCTGCCGCCTTGCTGAGTGCCGCTCTCGGCGTCTCGGCCAAACCCTTGGTGGTCTGCACCGAAGCCAGTCCGGAAGGCTTCGATATGGTTCAGTACACGACTGCAGTCACTGCCGATGCGGTGGCCGAAACCATCTTCAACCGCCTGGCGGACTTCAAGCCCGGTACTACTGAAGTGATCCCGGCACTCGCCGAGTCGTGGGACATCAGTGAAGACGGCCTGAACTACACGTTCCACCTGCGCAAAGGCGTCAAGTTTCACACCACCGAATACTTCAAGCCGACCCGCGACATGAACGCCGACGACGTGGTCTGGAGCTTCCAGCGCCAGCTGGCCCCGAATCACCCATGGCACAAACTGTCGAGCGTGGGCTTCCCGTACTTTGAAAGCATGGGCTTCAAGGAACTGCTGAAAAACGTCGAAAAAGTCGACGACAACACGGTCAAGTTCACCCTGACCCGCCGCGAAGCGCCATTCCTGGCCGACATCGCGATGGCGTTCTCCTCGATCTACCCAGCCGAATACGCCGACCAGTTGCTCAAGGCCAACAAGACCGGCGACCTCAACAACAAGCCGATCGGCACTGGCCCGTTCATCTTCCAGCGCTACGCAAAAGACGCTCAGGTACGTTTCAAGGCCAACCCGGATTACTTCCGTGGCAAGCCACCGGCCGACGCGTTGATCCTGGCCATCGCCACCGACAACAACGTGCGCCTGCAGAAGCTCAAGGCCAACGAGTGCCAGATCGCCCTGTATCCGAAACCGGATGACATCCCGAGCATCAAGAAAGACAGCAACCTGAAAGTCGACGAACTGGACGCGATGACCGTGTCCTACATCGCCATGAACACCCAGCACAAATACATGAGTGACGTGCGCGTACGTAAGGCGATCGATATCGCCTTCGACAAGGAAGCCTACGTCAACGCCCTGTTCGGCAAAGGCAACGCTTCGGTCGCGGTCAACCCGTACCCGCCGACGCTGCTGGGCTACAACCACGACCTGAAGAACCCGCCACGCGACCTCGACAAGGCCCGCGCCTTGCTCAAGGAAGCCGGGGTTCCGGACGGCACCGTGTTTACCCTGTTTACCCGTAACGGCGGCGGTCCGACCAACCCCAACCCGATGCTCGGCGCGCAAATGATGCAGGCTGACCTGGCGAAAGTCGGGATCAAGATCGACATCCGCGTGATGGAATGGGGCGAAATGCTTAAGCGCGCCAAGGCCGGTGAGCACGACATGGTCTCGGCCGGATGGGCGGGCGACAACGGCGACCCGGATAACTTCCTGACGCCTATGCTCAGTTGCGAAGCTGCCAAGAACGGCGAAAACTACGCACGCTGGTGCAACGAGAAATTCCAGGCACTGCTAGACGAAGCACGGGCTAAAGTAGATCCGGCCGAACGCGCGAAACTCTACGAGCAGGCTCAGGTCCTGTTTAATCAGGATCAACCGTGGATCAGCATGGCCCACACCCGGATGTTTACTGCAATGCGCAACAACGTAGAGGGCTATCACATCAGCCCTCTCACCACTAATAACTTCGCCACTACCCAGGTGAAGTAGATAAGAAACTCCCGGCGTCCCTGACCCCAGGGACGCCGGGCACGCCTAACCGGCTGATGAGGTACCACACAAGATGTTTAGTTTTATTGCCCGCCGACTGGGGTTATTGATCCCCACGTTTTTCGGCATCACCTTGCTGACTTTCGCGTTGATTCGCATGATTCCGGGCGACCCCGTGGAAGTGATGATGGGCGAACGTCGGGTCGACCCCGAAATGCACGCTCAGGCAATGGAACGCCTAGGTCTGAACAAACCGTTGTATGCCCAGTATCTGGACTACATCGGCAAACTGGCTCAAGGCGATCTCGGCGAATCCCTGCGTACCCGTGAAAGCGTGTGGACCGAGTTCACCTCCCTCTTCCCGGCGACCTTGGAACTGTCCATGGCCGCCCTGCTGTTCGCCGGCATTCTCGGGCTTCTGGCCGGGGTGATCGCGGCACTCAAGCGAGGATCCCTATTCGACCACGGGGTGATGGGCATCTCCCTCGCGGGGTATTCGATGCCGATCTTCTGGTGGGGCCTGATCCTGATCATGTTCTTCTCGGTGAGCCTGGGCTGGACGCCGGTTTCCGGGCGGATCGACTTGCTCTACGACATCGAGCCGCGCACCGGTTTCATGCTGATCGACACGCTGCTGGCCGATGACGTCGGTGCGTTCTTCGATGCGCTGCATCACCTGATCCTGCCGGCCATCGTGCTCGGCACCATTCCGCTGGCGGTGATCGCGCGGATGACCCGTTCGTCGATGCTCGAAGTGCTGCGTGAAGACTACATCCGCACCGCCAAGGCCAAAGGCCTGTCGCCATCGCGCGTGGTGTTCGTGCACGGTCTGCGCAATGCGCTGATTCCGGTGCTGACCGTGGTCGGCCTGCAAGTCGGCACCCTGCTGGCCGGTGCGGTCCTGACCGAAACCATTTTCTCCTGGCCCGGCATCGGTAAATGGCTGATCGAAGCCATCGGCGCCCGGGACTACCCGGTTGTGCAAAACGGCATCCTGTTAATCGCCTGCCTGGTGATTCTGGTCAACTTCGTAGTGGACATCCTCTACGGCTTTGCCAACCCACGCATCCGTCATCAGCGCTGAGGTCAATAACCATGAGCACTCCAACATCCTCAGTAGCCACGTCCGCCCCAAACGCGGATCAAAGCCTGCTGTACCCGTCTCCGTACAAAGAATTCTGGCAAGCCTTCTCCAAGAACAAGGGCGCGGTTGCCGGCCTGCTGTTCATGCTGCTGGTGATTTTCTGCGCGCTGTTCGCCCCTTGGGTCGCGCCGCACAACCCGAGCGAGCAATACCGTGACTTCTTGCTGACGCCGCCGGCGTGGCTGGAAGGCGGCCAGATGCAGTTCCTGCTCGGCACCGATGAACTGGGGCGTGACCTGCTGTCGCGTCTGATCCAGGGTTCGCGCCTGTCGCTGCTGATCGGCTTGTCGTCGGTAGTGATGTCGCTGATTCCAGGGATCCTCCTCGGTCTGTTCGCCGGTTTCTTCCCGAAGATGATTGGCCCAACCATCATGCGTCTGATGGACATCATGTTGGCCCTGCCGTCGTTGCTGCTGGCTGTGGCGATTGTCGCCATCCTCGGCCCTGGCCTGATCAACACCGTGATCGCCATTGCTGTGGTATCGCTGCCGTCCTACGTACGTCTGACCCGCGCTGCGGTGATGGGCGAACTGAACCGCGACTACGTGACCGCCGCGCGCCTGGCCGGTGCCGGTCTGCCACGTCTGATGTTCATCACCGTGCTGCCGAACTGCATGGCACCGTTGATCGTGCAGGCGACCTTGAGCTTCTCCTCGGCGATTCTCGATGCCGCCGCTCTGGGCTTCCTCGGCCTCGGCGTACAACCGCCAACCCCTGAGTGGGGCACCATGCTGGCCTCGGCCCGCGACTACATCGAACGCGCCTGGTGGGTGGTGAGTCTGCCTGGTTTGACCATTTTGCTCAGCGTGCTGGCAATCAACTTGATGGGCGACGGTCTGCGCGATGCGCTGGACCCGAAACTCAAGAACGCCGCCTGAGGAGATTCCCATGTCACTGTTAGAAATCAAGAATCTCAACGTTCGCTTCGGCGACAAGACCGCGACCCCGGTGGTCGATGGCCTCGACCTGAAAGTCGACAAAGGCGAAGTGCTGGCCATCGTTGGCGAGTCGGGTTCGGGTAAATCCGTGACCATGATGGCGCTGATGGGCCTGATCGAGCATCCCGGCATCGTCACCGCCGACTCGCTCAGCTTTGACGGCAAAGACATGCTCAAGCTGAGCAATCGTCAGCGTCGGCAGATCGTCGGCAAAGACCTGTCGATGGTCTTTCAGGACCCGATGACCGCGCTGAACCCGAGCTACACCGTCGGCTTCCAGATCGAAGAAGTGCTGCGCCTGCACCTGAAAATGTCCGGCAAGCAAGCGCGCAAACGTGCGATCGAACTGCTGGAAAAAGTTGAAATCCCGGGCGCTGCCAGCCGTATGGACGCCTACCCGCATCAACTGTCCGGCGGTATGAGCCAGCGCGTCGCAATCGCCATGGCGATTGCCGGCGAGCCGAAACTGCTGATCGCCGACGAACCGACCACTGCTTTGGACGTGACGATTCAGGCGCAGATCATGGATCTGCTGCTGGCATTGCAGAAAGAACAGAACATGGGCCTGGTGCTGATCACTCACGACCTCGCGGTCGTGGCGGAAACCGCCCAGCGCGTCTGCGTGATGTATGCCGGCCAGGCTGTTGAAGTCGGTCAGGTGCCGCAGTTGTTCGACGTCCCGGCGCACCCGTACAGCGAAGCGCTGCTCAAGGCGATTCCCGAGCACAGCCTCGGCGCCGCACGCCTGTCGACCCTGCCGGGCATCGTTCCGGGCCGCTACGACCGTCCGCAGGGTTGCCTGCTGTCGCCGCGCTGCCCGTACGTGCAGGACAGCTGCCGCGCGCAGCGTCCAGGCCTTGATCCGAAAGCCCACAGCCTCGCCCGCTGCTTCTTCCCGCTGAACCAGGAGGTGGCGTAATGGCCGTCGTACTTACCGCCCGCGACCTGACCCGTCACTACGAAGTTTCCCGTGGCCTGTTCAAGGGCCACGCGACCGTGCGCGCACTGAACGGTGTGTCGTTCGAGCTGGAAGCCGGCAAGACCCTCGCCGTTGTGGGTGAGTCAGGCTGCGGCAAATCCACCCTCGCCCGTGCTCTGACACTGATTGAAGATCCGTCCTCCGGCTCGCTGAAAATCGCCGGCCAGGAAGTCGCCGGTGCCGACAAGGCCCAGCGCAAGCAACTGCGCAAAGACGTGCAGATGGTCTTCCAAAGTCCATACGCCTCGTTGAACCCACGGCAGAAGGTCGGTGATCAGCTCGGCGAGCCGCTGCTGATCAACACCAATCTCTCCGCCGCCGAGCGTCGCGAGAAAGTCCAGGCGATGATGAAGCAGGTCGGCTTGCGCCCTGAGCACTATCAGCGCTATCCGCACATGTTCTCCGGCGGTCAGCGTCAGCGTATCGCCCTGGCTCGCGCCATGATGCTGCAACCGAAAGTGCTGGTGGCGGATGAACCGACTTCGGCGCTCGACGTGTCGATTCAGGCGCAGGTACTCAACCTGTTCATGGATCTGCAGCAGGAGTTCAACACCGCTTACGTGTTCATCTCGCACAACCTCGCGGTGGTGCAACACGTGGCCGATGACGTGATGGTGATGTACCTCGGTCGCCCGGTGGAACTGGGTCCGAAGAACGACATCTACGAGCGTCCGTTGCACCCGTACACCCAGGCGCTGCTGTCGGCGACTCCAACCATTCACCCGGACCCGAACAAGCCGAAAATCAAGATCGTCGGCGAACTACCCAACCCGCTGAACCCGCCACCGGGCTGTGCTTTCCACAAGCGTTGCCCATATGCGACCGAGCGTTGCAGCACGGAAGAGCCGGCGTTGCGCCAGCTCGACAGCCGGCAGGTGGCTTGCCACTACGCCGAGCAATTCCTCGACGGCGCAGCGTAAACAAATCTGGAGAGCGATACAAAACACTGTGGGATCGCATTTTCAAACAGAGTGACGTGTTAACCAAACCCCTTCCACCTCGATTGCGCATCAGTCGAGGCAGAAGGGGTTTTCTTTTGCCTGCGATTTATGTCTGGCTATCGCCTTCGTCGTCCGGATCATCAGTGTCCGGTTCGTCAGTCGTCGAGTCGTCGTCATCGGCGCTGCCACCCTGCCCCTGATCGCCCGGCTCGGACTCGGACTTGGCAAGCATCAACCCGCTATGCCCGACCTGCCCGTTGAAGGCCTGGGAATCGTGATCCTCGCACTCGGCCCAGGCCGTCGCGGTGCCGAGGGACAGCATGACCATCACTTTCAAAAGCAATAAAACCCGTAGCAACCTGCTTTTCATAGCCGACTCCATCCATTTTCAGGTGAGACATTCGTGCCTGACTGGCGCTGTGTGAAATCTAGTTCTGATCCATCGGGTTCACCAGACAGGACGCTAACGAGCACGCAGAAATGCCCTCGACAGACAGATTGCTTTCGAATAATTCCAATAGCTGGATCAGCTAAGCGACCGGGCGCACGCGCGTGGCCTGCCAAGTCAGCGGGATGGAAATCAACACCATCAGCGCACTCGCCAGCCACACACTGTGGCCCCCGAATTGACCATACAACTGGCCACTGAGCACCGGTGACAACAGCGCACTTGCGCTCCAGCTCATAAAGAACAGGCCGAAGTACTGACCGCTTTTGCCGCCTTGGGCAAAACGCATGGCCAGCACATTCAGCGGCGGCATGAAAAACGCCTCGCCCAAGGTCCAGATCAGCGTCGACAGGCAGACGTAAAACAGTCCGGAACCGAACGGCAGCATGCCCAACCCGCACGCCAGCAACACACTGCCGAGCAGCATTTGCCGGCGCATCCCCCAACGTTCGCCCCAGTGCGACAGCGGAATCTGCAGCGCGATCACCAGCAACGCATTGAGGCCGAATTGCCAACCGATCGCCTCGGTGCTCAGGTGATAGTAATCACGCAGATAATTGCCCAGCGTGCTGTAGACCGTGTCGAACGCGATGCCGAGCACGGCCGTCGCCGCCAGCAACCACAGGAAAGGTTTGTCACGAAACGGCACACCCGATCCACCTGTGCCGCTCGTGGAAGGCTCATCATTGATCAACACCGGCCGCTGCCACGTGGTGCGAACAAACCACAGCAACGCCAGCAACGTCATCGCCGCGCTGCCGAAAAACACCCAGCGAAAATCGGTCTGCGCCAACACCCCGCCCGCCACCCCGGCAGCGGCCATGCCGAGATTACGCGCCACCCGGCTCAAGGCCTGCGCACGCGAACGTTGAGCGACTTCGCAATATTCCATGATCAGCCGCTGATGCAGCGTGCGAATGGCCCCATCGATGGTCCCGCTGAGCAACAGCAATGCAGCGAGCAACAGCACCTGCGTGACCAGCCCCAGCAGCATCAGCACCCACACCGAAATAAAGAACAACGCCGCCGTCAGCCGCGCCGTACGCACATGATCACTGAGCCAGCCACCGAGCATCGACCCCACCAGCAACCCCGCGCCATACGCCGACAGCAACCAGCCAACCGTCTCGATCGCCAGCCCCAGCTCCTGCCGCAGGTACAACGCCATGAACAACTTGACCATGCTGCTCAGCCGATTGATGAACAACAGCGCCGCGAGCACCCAGGCCATCACGCCGAAATAACCGCCGAGGCGCAGCAGGTGAGTCAGTCGACTCGTCATTCCATTGACCTCTCAAAGCGACTTGCGTGGAGCTGGAACACTAACGGCCGGCGGGCTGGTTGTCGCGCTGAAGTGCATCGAGATCACGAAAAACGGAGTCGTACTACAGCCATTGCGCGCGATAAAACCGTGCCGAAGATCAAAAGCCCCTCACCCTAACCCTCTCCCAAAGGGAGAGGGGACTGACCGCATGGAATGGAAGAGATACGCCGACGTGCGATTCCGCGTTGAACTCAGATTTTGAAAAGCACAAAAATCGGCCCCCCTCTCCTTGGGGAGAGGGCTGGGGTAAGGGGCAAATCCACCACAAAACCAAAGCCGAACACCCCCGCGCTCTTCACCACTCACTAGGCCGAGTGTCAGCTCGCCTGCTCTTGATCTTGATCTTGATCTTGATCCACGGGCGACGTCGGAAGGCTGAGTGGAGGGATTGATCCGGGCGTGGGAGCGCAGCGACCGTTTGGCGCAGCCAAACACAGCGAGAGGAGGTGCAGCGAAGCAAACCGTAGTCGCTGCGCCCGGATCGATCCCGCAGCGAAGGAACCCCGAGCCCCAGCGAGCGGGCCGTACGCAGGAGCAAGCGTTTTTTTGCTTACTTTTTTTAGGCGTTTGTAAAAAAAGTGAGTCGCCGTAAGGGCGAAACCGTCAGCCGCAACACCCGCAGAAACGGATATACACCCAAAACCAACCAAACAAAAAAGCCCCCAAGGCATACACCTAGGGGGCTTCGAACAAACCAACTAAAAGCTTAGTGATGCTCACGCGTCGCCCGGAATTTCACATCCGGCCAGCGCTCCTCCATCAACGCCAGATTAACCCGCGTCGGCGCAAGGTAAGTCAGGTGCCCACCGCCATCAACCGCCAGGTTCTCCACAGCCTTGTTGGAAAACTCCTCAAGCTTCTTCTTGTCAGCGCATTCAATCCAGCGCGCGGAATACACAGTGATCGGCTCATACGAGCACTCAACCTTGTATTCCTCTTTCAAACGGCTGGCGACCACATCAAACTGCAGCACACCCACGGCGCCCAGAATGATGTCGTTGCTGCGCTCCGGGAAAAACACCTGCGTCGCGCCCTCTTCCGCCAACTGCTGCAGCCCCTGACGCAACTGCTTGGATTTCAGCGGATCACGCAGACGCACACGACGGAACAACTCCGGAGCGAAGTGCGGGATACCGGTGAAACCAAGGACTTCACCTTCACTGAAGGTGTCGCCGATCTGAATGGTGCCGTGGTTGTGCAAACCGATAATGTCGCCGGCAAAGGCTTCTTCAAGCTGCTCACGCTCGGAGGAGAAGAACGTCAGGGCGTCGCCGATGCGCACGTCCTTGCCGGTGCGCACGTGGCGCATCTTCATGCCTTTCTCGTACTTGCCGGAGCAAATGCGCATGAAGGCGATGCGGTCGCGGTGTTTCGGGTCCATGTTCGCCTGGATCTTGAAGATGAAGCCCGAGAACTTCTCTTCCACCGGCTCAACGGTGCGCTCGTTGGCCACACGGGCCAGCGGACGCGGCGCCCAATCAACAACAGCATCGAGAACGTGGTCAACACCGAAGTTGCCCAGCGCCGTACCGAAGAATACCGGGGTCAGCTGACCGTCGAGGAATTCCTGCTGGTTGAATTCGTGGCAGGCGCCTTGAACCAGTTCCAGCTGCTCGATGAAACGTTCGTACTCGTCGCCCAGGTGCGCGCGCGCCTCGTCGGAGTCGAGCTTCTCGATGATCTTGGTTTCGGTGCGTTCGTGACCGTGACCGGCGGTGTAGACAATGATGTAGTCGTCGGCCAGGTGGTACACGCCCTTGAAGTCGCGGTAGCAACCGATCGGCCAGGTGATCGGGGCAGCCTTGATCTTCAGAACGGCTTCGATCTCGTCGAGCAGTTCGATCGGGTCGCGGATGTCACGGTCGAGTTTGTTGATGAAGCTGACGATCGGCGTGTCACGCAGACGGCAGACATCCATCAGCGCAATGGTCCGTGGCTCGACACCTTTACCGCCGTCGAGAACCATCAATGCCGAGTCGACCGCCGTCAGGGTGCGGTAGGTATCTTCGGAGAAGTCTTCGTGGCCCGGGGTGTCGAGCAGGTTGATCATGTGTTCGCGATACGGGAACTGCATGACCGACGTGGTAATGGAAATACCCCGTTGCTTCTCCATCTCCATCCAGTCGGATGTCGCATGGCGATCGGATTTACGGGATTTCACCGTACCGGCCACTGCAATCGCCTTGCCCATCAACAGGAGCTTTTCGGTGATCGTGGTTTTACCGGCATCGGGGTGGGAAATAATGGCGAAAGTGCGGCGTTTCGCGACTTCGGCGGCCTGGTTGGTCATGGGAAATCGCCTGGCGGTGATTCAAAAAAGGGCCGCGATTATAGCCCAACTCGATGCAATAACCGAACCGTTGAGCACATTAAGGGTGGCCAAATGCTGCCGCAGATGGGAACCTTTTAAAGCACGGAGACGTCCATCCCCTGTTACGAATTTTCGTCAGGGGCTGAAAAATCAGCAAGTTAGCCTGACGAGGCTGCGCTCATGGCTCGCTTTCAGACCGCTTTTTGCCGGTGCTGAGGGAGCTGCTTCTCGCGAACGTTTATTCCCGGCAGCCATGTATGGCATGCCACACGGGAGAGCGTTCGCCGACTACAAAAAAAGGAGTCCGCCTGTGGCTATCCGCTATGGCAAAGGGCTGATGGGAGGTGCGGTGGTGATCGCGCTCCTGGCCCTGCTGGTCCACTGGATCGGCATCAACACGATCGAACACTACCGCGACGATTTGTTGTTTTACCTGCAAGCTCATCTGATTCTCGTCCTCGCTTCAATGCTGGCCGCCCTTGTCGTGGGCATCCCCGCCGGCATCTTCCTCAGTCGCCCGACCATGGTCGGCCGCGCTGAACGCTTCATGCAAATCTTCAATATCGGCAACACCGTGCCTCCGCTGGCCGTGCTTGCGATCGCCCTGGGCGTCCTCGGCATCGGCAGTGGCCCGGCGATCTTCGCTTTATTCCTCGCTTCGTTGCTACCGATCGTGCGCAACACCTACGAAGGCCTGAAAAACGTCCAGGGCTCGCTGAAAGAAGCGGCCGTCGGCATCGGCATGACTCCGCGCCAGGTGCTGTGGAAAGTCGAATTGCCCAACGCCGTGCCGATCATTGTCGGTGGCGTGCGCGTGGCTTTGGCGATCAATGTCGGCACCGCGCCACTGGCGTTCCTGATCGGCGCCAACAGCCTCGGCAGCCTGATCTTCCCTGGCATCGCCCTGAACAATCAGCCGCAACTGCTGCTCGGCGCCGCGTGCACCGCGCTGCTGGCCTTGCTGCTCGATGGCGTCGTCACCCTCGCCAGCCGCCTCTGGCTGGAACGTGGTTTGCGCCCGTCTTAAGGCTTTTGCGAAGGAATGATTATGAAACGACTTAGTTTGATCTTAGGTTGCATCCTGCTGTTCGCAGGTGTCGCCCAAGCCGCCGACAAACCAGTGATTCGCCTCGGCGCCCGAGTATTCACCGAGCAAACCCTGCTCGCAGAAATCACCGCGCAATACCTGCGCAGCAAAGGCTACGACGCGCAGATCACCGGTGGTCTGGGCAGCAACCTCGCCCGCAGCGCCCACGAAAGTGGACAACTGGACATGCTCTGGGAATACACCGGCGTGTCGCTGGTGGCTTACAACCATGTCACCGAAAAACTCGACAGCGCCCAGTCCTACGCCCGGGTGAAAGAACTCGACGCGAAAAAAGGCCTGGTCTGGCTGACGCCGTCGAAATTCAGCAACACCTACGCCCTCGCCCTCCCTCAAAAGGTCGCCGAGGAATATCCGCAGATCAACAACATCAGCCAGTTGAACGAAGTGCTGCGCGCCGAAGCCAAGACCAATCATCTGGTGGCTTTGGACACCGAGTTCGCCAACCGCTCCGACGGCCTGATCGGCATGGTCGATCTCTACGGCATGAACCTGACCCGCAAGAACATCCGCCAGATGGACGCGGGACTGGTTTACACCGCGCTGCGCAACGGCCAGGTGTTCGCCGGTCTGGTCTATACCACCGACGGTCGCCTCAATGCCTTCGGCCTGAAACTGCTGGAAGACGACAAGCACTACTTCCCCGACTACACCGCCGCGCCGGTGGTGCGTCAGGCCTACCTCGACGCACACCCGCAACTGGCCGAGCAACTCAAGCCGCTGGCCGAACTGTTCGATGACGAAACCATGCGCCAACTCAACGCGCGGGTCGACGTCGATCACGAAAGCCCCTCGAAAGTGGCCGCCGACTTCCTGCGCCAGCACCCACTTAACTAAGGAGGAAAAGTCATGGAATTTCTGAACGCCTTTTCCCACCTCGACTGGCAGCAGGTGATGCACCTGACCTGGCAGCACATCACCCTCGTCGGCATCGCCGTGACCCTGGCAATTGTCGTTGGCGTGCCGCTGGGCATTCTGATGACGCGGTTTCCGACCCTCGCCGGCCCTTTGCAGGCCAGCGCTACGGTGCTGCTGACCGTGCCGTCGATTGCCCTGTTCGGGTTGCTGCTGCCGTTCTACTCCAAGTTCGGCCAGGGCCTCGGCCCGATGCCGGCGATCACCGCCGTATTCCTTTATTCATTGCTGCCGATCATGCGCAACACCTACCTCGCCCTCACCGGCGTCGAACCCGGTATCCGTGAAGCCGCACGCGGCATCGGCATGACCTTCGGCCAGCGCCTGCGCATGGTCGAATTGCCGATCGCCGTGCCGGTGATCCTCGCCGGTGTACGCACCGCCGTGGTGATGAACATCGGCGTGATGACTATCGCCGCGACCATCGGCGCCGGCGGTCTCGGCGTGTTGATCCTCGCCTCCATCAGCCGCAGTGACATGTCGATGCTCATCGTCGGCGCACTGCTGGTCAGTCTTCTGGCGATCTTCGCCGACCTTCTCCTGCAGTGGCTGCAACGTACGCTGACTCCAAAAGGACTCCTCAAATGATCGAACTTCAAAACCTCAGCAAAACTTTCCAAAGCAACGGCAAAGATGTCAAAGCCGTGGACTCGGTGAGCCTGACCGTCAATGAAGGCGAAATCTGTGTGTTCCTCGGGCCATCGGGTTGCGGCAAAAGCACCACGCTGAAAATGATCAACCGCCTGATCAAACCGACCTCGGGCAAGATCCTCATCAATGGCGAAGACACCACCGATCTCGACGAAGTGACCCTGCGTCGCAACATCGGTTACGTGATCCAGCAGATTGGTCTGTTCCCGAACATGACCATTGAAGAAAACATCGTCGTCGTGCCGAAACTGCTCGGCTGGGACAAACAGAAATGCCACGACCGCGCCCGCGAATTGATGAGCATGATCAAGCTGGAGCCCAAGCAGTATCTGCATCGTTATCCGCGTGAATTGTCCGGAGGCCAGCAACAGCGCATCGGCGTGATCCGCGCACTGGCGGCTGACGCACCGCTGTTGTTGATGGATGAACCGTTCGGCGCGGTCGATCCGATCAACCGCGAGATGATCCAGAATGAGTTCTTCGAAATGCAGCGCGCGCTGAACAAGACCGTGATCATGGTCAGCCACGACATCGACGAAGCGATCAAACTCGGCGACAAGATTGCGATTTTCCGCGCCGGCAAACTGCTGCAGATCGATCATCCGGACACCCTGCTGGCGCATCCGGCAGACGACTTTGTCAGCAACTTTGTCGGACAGGACAGCACGCTCAAGCGCCTGCTATTGGTGAAAGCCGAAGATGCGGCGGACAACGCGCCGTCGGTGAGCCCGGAAACTTCAGTGGCCGATGCGTTGGAGTTGATGGACGAGCATGACCGCCGTTATGTCGTGGTCACCTGTGCCGAGAACAAGGCGTTGGGTTATGTGCGCCGCCGCGACCTGCACCGCCAGACCGGCACCTGTGCGCAGTTCCTGCGTGAGTTCAACGCCACCGCCGCGTATGACGAGCATTTGCGCATCTTGCTGTCGCGTATGTACGAGTTCAATCGTGCTTGGTTGCCGGTGATGGATGCCGAGCGGGTGTTCCTCGGCGAGGTCACGCAGGAGTCGATTGCCGAGTATCTGAGCTCCGGCAAATCTCGCGGCGGCAAGACCAGCATCGTCTCGCCAGCTGAGGCTGTGGTCGCCTGATTTTCGGATGGAAACACAAATCCCTGTAGGAGTGAGCCTGCTCGCGATTGGCAATTTCAGTCGATGAAGATGTTGACTGAAAAATGTCATCGCGAGCAGGCTCACTCCTACAGGATCGGGTGTGAATTTTCGTTATTACAAGGCGGAAAATAATCTCAACACCCGCTCCTCTGAATTGTTCTCGAACCTGCTGCTCAAAACCGCCAAAATCCCCCTCACCCCCACCTTTCGCCGCCAACGTCGCCGATGTTGACGCGATCACACTTACCCATGACTTAGCCGACATAATCCGCGAACGTGCAGATATTTTTAACACTCAAAAATTCTCGGGGAACATCTGCCCGTCATCTCGGTCGGCTACAAAGAGTGATGAACGCGACGCACGTCAGAAGCGTGCAAAAACGCGACATTTTTAGTTGATCTCAGGCCCCTCACGCCCTAAAGTTCGCGCCGAACGTCCATGCTGGAAACGATCCATCCGGCTCAAGTACTGACGACGAGACAGCAAGGCCAAGGGTAAAACCACCCATGGCCTTTTTGCTTTCGGCGACATGCCTTGGGAAGTAGGCGAACCAAAGTGGGGATACGGAGGACGTTCATTTGCACCCATTGATTAACGACGTTTGCCACTAGGAGTCCCAAGTATGTCGATCCAGGTCGAAGACTATTTCGCGCGCGCTACATTCGACAAAATGAAGGCGTTCGCCGACAAACAGGAAACCCCGTTCGTGGTGATCGACACCGCGATGATCGCCCAGGCCTACGATGACCTGCGTGCCGGTTTCGAATTCGCCAAGGTCTACTACGCCGTCAAGGCCAACCCGGCCGTCGAGATCATCGACCTGCTCAAAGAGAAAGGTTCGAGCTTCGACATCGCCTCGATCTACGAGTTGGACAAGGTGATGGATCGCGGCGTCAGCGCCGACCGTATCAGCTACGGCAACACCATCAAGAAATCCAAGGACATCCGCTACTTCTACGAGAAGGGCGTGCGTCTGTTCTCCACCGACTCCGAAGCCGACCTGCGCAACATCGCCAAGGCTGCACCGGGGTCGAAAGTCTATGTGCGCATCCTCACCGAAGGCTCGACCACGGCTGACTGGCCACTGTCGCGCAAATTCGGCTGCCAGACCGACATGGCCATGGACCTGCTGATCCTCGCTCGCGACCTCGGCCTGGTGCCTTACGGCATCTCGTTCCACGTCGGTTCGCAACAGCGCGACATCAGCGTCTGGGACGCAGCGATCGCCAAGGTCAAAGTGATCTTTGAACGTCTGAAAGAAGAAGACGGCATTCACCTGAAGCTGATCAACATGGGCGGTGGCTTCCCGGCCAACTACATCACCCGCACCAACAGCCTGGAAACCTACGCCGAAGAAATCATCCGCTTCCTAAAAGAAGACTTCGGTGATGACCTGCCGGAAATCATTCTCGAGCCGGGCCGTTCGTTGATTGCCAACGCCGGTATTCTGGTCAGCGAAGTGGTATTGGTTGCACGCAAGTCGCGCACCGCTGTCGAGCGTTGGGTGTATACCGACGTGGGCAAGTTCTCCGGCCTTATCGAAACCATGGACGAAGCGATCAAGTTCCCGATCTGGACCGAGAAGAAAGGCGAGATGGAAGAAGTCGTGATCGCCGGCCCGACCTGTGACAGCGCCGACATCATGTACGAGAACTACAAGTACGGCCTGCCGCTGAACCTGGCGATCGGTGATCGTCTGTACTGGCTGTCGACCGGTGCGTACACCACCAGTTACAGCGCGGTTGAGTTCAATGGCTTTCCGCCGTTGAAGTCGTTCTACGTGTAATCAATGCTCTGAATGAAGAGGCCCATGCATGCATGGGCCTTTTTTATTTGCGCAACCATGTCTCAAGGTGATCGACCATCGCCATGAACTCGTCGGCCCCTTCCTTTATACCCGCTAATTGGAAATTCAACTCTCTGAGTGTCGATACGCGCTGGGCTTTCAACAACTCATTGATCGCAGTGTCTATGCGTAAAACGGTCTCCTCGATAAACACGCTGATTTGCGCGCTCACGGAAGCCAATCCGTGAAACAACCGGGCAACATCAGCCTTGTACTCTGCGGCGCGAACGACTGCATTCCAAGACGAATACGTGATGTCCCAAACCGGTACTGTGCGGGTATCGCGGAACAGTTCCGGGACAATTGTCGGCTCGGCATGGCATTGGCAGATGCGATGGTCCATTGCCCTGACAAACACGGAGTGCAATCCGAACGACTCATCATGCACCTCTGCGATGGGGTATTTCAGTTGTTGGATCACCGCTCTGAGCGAATAAAAGCGCAGCGTCAACTCCTGGATCAGGCCCCGCACGTCAGTGGCTGGAGACAACTTCCACGTTGGCGATGCGGACAGGCTGTACAACTTGAAATCAACTTGTTCGAGCAGCTCGCTCCTCGAGGTACTTTGGCTGATGTCCCGGGTTTCGTGGGTAAATACGGTGAGATCCGAAACGTAAGCCCTGCACAAGTCCCGGGCCTCATCAGTCCATTCCCAGAACTCTTGCAGATAACGCTCATTGAAGCGTGCGTTGTTCAAGCGCGAGTCGCTGGTTAACACGGCAGGTGCATGACCGCTGGCCCTGCAGCGCTCAAATACCACGGCAATATTGTTAAACGTCGGCACAAGAGACCCAAGAAACGCCGTGTAGCGATCCAGTACGCGCCGCTGCCCGGCAGAAAACTCATAGGCAAGTGTATTCATCGCTACTCAAGAGGCGATGGGCGCACAGCCCACCGCCCCAACTCCTTACTGTTGAACCGCTTTCAGATACTTGACGACGTCGGTAATCCGGGCAATCGCGTCGGTTGCGCGGTCTTCTACCGGCTGAACCCTGTCCTGCTTGAAATCTCGGCAAAACGATTCAAAACCGGCGACCAGATTCGAAAACTCATTCACATAGCTCCAACGCCCGTCATCCAATTGATCAAGCACCTCGACCAGTTCAATTTTCCCCTCGGTCTGGACGATCTCGTTCGCGTATTTTTTGACTTGCGCTCGCAAGTCAGCGGCCTTGTCCCGGAGTTTGTTGTAGCCCGCCAGCATGTTCAGGAAGGAAATCGATTCACCAATCCCGGTAATGATTTTTTTCAGCGTGTCGACGGCCAGCAGTGCGACCGCGACCTGTGGTGGCGCCATCCCCAAGGCTTTGAGACTGTCCAGGGATAATTGCGTTTCCTTGCCGATCTTCTCTATGCCTGCCTTGGCAATCAAGTCGATGCCTTCGGCCACCGATTTCATTTCTACTTCCAGAGCGATCACTTTCTCCTCGGCTTTTACTTTCAGCGCCTGCGAGATGCCCTGATCCTGTTGCAGCGTCGCAATCCATTCCTGCGAAGCGGCTCGGTCATAGGCCGTGCTCATAGCGTTGCGGGTAGTTTTCAGATCTTCGAAGCGTTCGCAGATTTTTTTGTAGATGCTCTTGAGCTCGATTTCCATATCTTCACGGACTTCGTCTGCATCTTCCGGATAAGCAAGTTCAGCCTGAAAGCCCTTCAGTTTGGTCTGCGCGCGCTCCATAGCGATAACATCGTTCTGGGATTGATTACGGATATCAAAGCCGGTTTTCTGGATGGCATCGGCCAGTTCTTTCATGGTACGGACGGTGCCCGGCAAATAGGCGAACTGCTCAAACAACATTTGCGCTGTAACATTACGTTCCTGAACCGCGAGAGCATGCTCTCGAAGAGCAGTAACATCTAAATCAGGGTAGGTTTTAGTATTATATGGCGATAGCATCACTGTCTTGCTCCTGAATACCGAAAAGCTGTTTCCATACTCTTTATCCGCCGCTGCGAAAACGCCCAGCAGTTGATCAGAACTCGATTTAATCTGTTCCCATGGATCAATAATAGCCAGAATCTGGTTTTTGAAACGCCGCAAGGAAGTTGCCTCCAAGAGCAGGTCAGCTTCTTTGACAGAGGCACTCACATAAGTACTTAGCGCATTCCATACCAGCATCAGGTTTTGCGTGGCGACTTCAGCTTCGATGGTGACGTAGCTCAGGTTTTGCAAGTCGTCGCGTACTTTGTTCAACGAACTCAGGGTCTGGCTCTTACTGGCCATTTTCTGGTTAGCCGATTGTTGTTGTTCTTTAAGTACATTTCGTTCCTTGCGGATCTTTTCAGCTTTCACGCCCTGATAGATACCCAGAATCAAGCCACCAATGTTCAAGGTCGCTGCAGATTTGATTGCTTCCTGAACCAGTTGGTCATACTGCTTGTTGAGTTCATCGATCTCTTTCGAGCGCTGGTCAATCTCACCCTGGAGGACCTGAATGTCCGCCTGGTAAGTATTTCGCGACACAAACTCCAGGCGCAGCTTGATCTCCGGCAATACTTTTTCGCGCATATCAATGCCAAAGCTGTCCAGTTGCGCCCGCACCCGTTCGGCTTTTTCATGACACTGTCTGACCTTGCCGAGCATGTCGTTAAGGTAGGCCTTGATCTCCGGAACATCCCCTGCCGGCAATGCAAGATCAGGCAGATTGGGAATCTCTCGCTTGAGTTCCAGATATTGTTCCGGCGTGTTGATATCGTGCTCTTCCAGATACCTCGAAGCTTTCAGATCCTCATAGATCTCGACGATGCCTTTGCCTGTGCGGATGATGCTGCCGGCGAAAATCTTCAGGTCGGTTCCGGTGAGCATGACTTGCTCACGCAACGGCGACCAGCGTTTGGCGTGATCATACGTCGTAGTGAAGGTGCGCAGAAAATCTGCGGGCTTGAGGCCTACGCCACCAGTATCACCGGCACCGTAATTCAAATAAGCAATAACGTCTTGCAACCTGACGGGCAGAGACAGCCCTAGAACTTCATACTTTCTTAAACTGATAATCTGCTCTTTGGTTAACTGAATACCGGTATCCCGATTGTATTCTTCACCGTCGCCCAAAGAGGCATTAACAAATGCTTGAGGCGCCTTGGTGGCAGCCTCGACAATCTTGTTGTCAATTGTGGATTCCATAAAAGACTCCTTGTCTTAGTTGGATGATTAATTTGTCAAACAGGCAGCGAAGCGGACATTCTTTATCGCCAAGCCGACACAAACCTTAGAGCACCCAAACAAGAACAAACAAGCGTCAATATATTAAAAATCAAGACAACAAAGAACAAAGCCATATTTCCGCAAGGCAAATTAAATAACCACAAGCCCTTCGAACAACTAAAAACCCAAATAAACCCTTACTCGCCAATCCATTCATTCAGACGTAATAAGTATTCGTCTGCCAGTGCACGGATCTGCGCGTGGCGAGCGTTCGTCAATGATTCACTGGCAACCCGGAGAAATTTGGAATTCCCCCCGACCAGCGCCTTGCGCAGCCAGCCGATCGCTTCTTCGACACGTCCCTCATCCGCCAGCACCGCTGCAAAACTGAACTGCCCGCGGAAGTCACCGCCCTCGGCCGAGCGCCGATACCAGTCGCGAGCCGCCGCCGCATCCTCCGGGCATGCCTGCCCTTCTTCCAGATACCGCCCAAGCAGGTTCATCGATTTCGCATGTCCCCGCTCGGCAGCGCACCGATACAGCGCCAACGCCCGCGAATGATCCATCGCGACGCCCCGACCGGTCGCCAGCAAATTCGCGAGGTTGTACATTGCCCAATCCAGCCCGGCTTCCGCTGCGATCCGATAGTGCTGCGCAGCAACCGACGCATCCGCAGCAACGCCCCAACCATGCTCATGACAACGCCCGAGCATGTTGCGCGCCATCAAATGCCCGCGTCCCGCAGCGATGCTAAACCAGCGCAGCGCCAGCGCTTGATCCTTGGCGATGCCCTGACCGTCCAGAAGAATCTGCCCAAGCAACGCCTGCGCTTCAACCTCGCCCTCGCCTGCCGCGAGCAAAATCGCTTGCGCCGCGCGTGCCGGGCTTTCTACCAGCATGGCGCTGAGCTGCTCGCCGCTGAGGACTTCCTCGCGGCGCAGTAGGAAACTCATACCTCGACCCAGCGGCGCAGCAGATTGTGATAAGTGCCAGTGAGCCGAATCAGCGACGGGTGATCAGGCATGTCCTGGGTGAGTTGCTGGATCGCCCCGTCCATCTCGAACAGCAACGCACGCTGGCTGTCTTCGCGCACCAGACTTTGCGTCCAGAAGAATGACGCATAACGCGCACCACGAGTGACCGCGTTGACCTTGTGCAGACTGGTGCCGGGATACAAAACCATGTCACCGGCCGGCAACTTCACCCGCTGCATGCCATAGGTGTCCTGGACTTCCAGCTCGCCACCGTCGTAGTCCTCAGGCTCGCTGAAGAACAGCGTCGCCGACACATCGGTACGCACCCGTTCGATGCTGCCCTTGGGTTGGCGCACAGCGTTGTCGATGTGGAAATCGAAGCTGCCACCGGCCGTGTAACAGTTCACTAACGGCGGGAACACTTTGTGCGGCAGCGCGGCGGACATGAACAGCGGATTTTTCCACAGCCGCTCCAACATCGCCGCGCCGATTTCCTTGGCCAGCGGATGACCTTCTGGCAGTTGCAGATTGTGCTTTGCCTTGGCCGATTGAAAGCCGGCGGTAATCTTGCCATCGGCCCAATCGGCCTGCTCCAGCGCCTCACGAATGCGCTGCACTTCGTCTTTTGCGAACAGTCCGGGAATGTGCAGCAGCATGGCGATGTCACCTGATGGCAAAGAGGCGGCAATGGTATTGATTCTTATTGACTGTGTAAAACACGAGAGACGAATGAACTGGCAAAAACCGTAAGGTTAAATTGTAAAGAATGTAAATTCAGTGCGAATAACAATGTTTCGCAATTGATACGAATACTTGTTTAACCTATATTCCGCCGCCTCAAATCCTTGGGGAGGGGAATAAAAATGGCACGTCAACACGCACAATTACCGGTCAGTTCACCACGTCTGCTCGCCTCTGCAATCGGTGTGGCAATCACCGCCGGCTCCGCTGGCCAGATGGTGTTCGCTGCGGAAAAAACCGACAGCAAAGCCTCCGGCAATGCCATCGCCCTGGACGCTACTGCCATCACCGGCGAAGCGCAGGACTCGACGTCCTACCAGGTCGAAAAAGCCTCCTCGCCCAAGTACACCGCGCCGCTGGTCGACACGCCGCGCTCGGTCACCGTTATTCCGCAACAAGTCCTCAAAGACACCGGCGCCCTGAACATGCAGGACGCGCTGCGCACCGTGCCGGGCATCACCTTCGGCGCCGGTGAAGGCGGCAACCCACAGGGCGACCGTCCGTTCATCCGTGGCTTCGACGCCCAGGGCGACACCTACCTCGACGGCGTGCGCGACACCGGTTCGCAGAGCCGCGAAATCTTCGCCGTGGAAAACATTGAAGTCAGCAAGGGCCCGAACTCCGCCATCGGCGGTCGTGGCGCAGCAGGCGGCAGCATCAACCTGGTGAGCAAGAAAGCCCACCTGGGTAACTCGTTCGACGGTGGTTTCACCTGGGGTTCCGACCAGACCCAGCGCTACACCCTCGACGGCAACTACCAGTTCAGCGACACCGCCGCTGGCCGTCTGAACCTGATGAGCCACGAGAGCAACGTCGCCGGTCGCGACAAGGTCGACTACGACCGCTGGGGTATCGCGCCGTCCCTGGCGTTTGGCCTGGGCACCGACACCCGCGTCAACCTCGATTACTATCACCTCGAAAGCAACGACACCCCGGATTCGGGCGTGCCGTATTCCCTGTCCAGCCCACGCGCCAAATCCAGCCCGGACAAGCCGTACGCTGGCGGTGACCATAGCAACTTCTACGGTCTGGATCGCGACTTCCGCAAGGGCCGCACCGACACCGCGACCTTCGCCATCGAACATGACCTGAGCGACTCGCTGACGATCAAGAACACCCTGCGTCATGGCACCAGCATGCAGGATTACATCCTCACCCAGCCGGACGACAGCAAGGGCAATGTCAACAACGGCAGCGTCTGGCGCCGTGCGAATACTCGCGTGAGCAACACCGAGACCACCACCAACCAGACTGACCTGTTCGGCAACTTCTACGTTGCCGGCTTCAAGAACAGCTTCTCCACCGGTGTCGAATACACCCGCGAGGAAAGCCAGAAGTCTTCGTACAACGTCAACACTGACACCACACCGCGCACCACCAACGTGCCGGCGAGCACCAACTGCACGCCATCAATGATCGGTGCGTCGAGCGGCTACAACTGCACCTCGCTGTCGAACCCGAACCCGAACGATCCGTGGAACGGCGCGATCTCGCGCAACTACGCCGGCACTGACACCAAAGCCAACACCTACGCGCTGTACGTATTCGACACCCTGGAGTTGTCCGAGCAATGGCTGGTGAACATGGGTCTGCGTTACGACCACTTCGACACCAAGTACCGCTCCTATGAAGCCGACGGTTCGACGACCGTCAACAAAGGCGTAGAAGCCAAAGGCAAGGACACCAGCGAATTTGTCACTGGCCAGTTCGGTGTGGTCTACAAGCCGGCTGAGAACGGCAGCATTTACGCCTCCTATGCCACCTCTGCCACTCCACCGGGCAATACCCTGGGCGAAGGCATGGACGGCAACCCGTTGGGCGGCAGCGTCGATCGCAGCAAAAACCTGCTGAGCAGCGACATGGAGCCCGAAACCACCAAGAACTACGAAGTCGGTACCAAGTGGGATCTGCTCAATGATCGACTGTCGCTGACCGCTGACATCTTCCGCACCGAGAAAGAAAACGCTCGTGTGCAAGTCGACACCACCTCATACGAAAACGCCGGCAAGACCCGTGTGCAAGGTGTCGAGCTGTCGGCCAGCGGCAAGATCACCGACAAATGGCAAGTGTTCGCCGGTTACGCCTTCATGGACAGCGAACAAGTCGACGGCGGCCCGCTGAACCGCGCCACCGACGGCAATCAATTGCCAAACACGCCGAAAAACAGCGCCAGCCTGTGGACCACTTACCAGGTCACGCCGAAGCTGACCCTCGGTGGCGGTGCGTTCTACGTCGACGACGTGTACGGCAGCGTGGCCAACACCACCATGGTTGACTCGTATGTTCGTTACGACGCAATGGCGGCTTACAAGCTGACCAAGAACGTCGACCTGCAACTCAACGTGCAGAACCTGACCAACGAAACCTATTACGACAAAGCCTTCTCGACCCACTTCGCCAACCAGGCGGCGGGGCGTACGGCACTGTTGAGCACCAACTTCCACTTCTGACCGATGTGGAAACCTGTGGGAGCGAGCTTGCTCGCGAAAGCGGTGGGTCAGTGAAGCAGAGGCTGACTGACACGACGCCTTCGCGAGCAGGCTCGCTCCCACAAGGTATGCGCCGCAAGGCTCGGCCCCGTTCATTCAATTGAACGGGGCTTTTGTGCGTAATAAAGAACGCTTCTCGATAACCCACGGCATAATGCGCGCCGTGAAGACAATTTTCGAACGGACGGCGAGTGACGTGTTGAAGAAAACCCTGTTCCAGTTGCACTGGTTTTTTGGCATCACCGCAGGCCTGGTGCTGGCGTTGATGGGCATCACCGGCGCGGCCTATTCGTTTCAGGACGAAATCCTGCGGGCGCTGAATCCGTCCGTCCTGCAAGTGGAAAAGCAGGTGGCCGGCGTCCTGCCGCCCGTCGAACTGGTGGAACGTATCGAAGCCACATCCGGCAAAAAGGTTTCGATGCTCTGGGTTGAAACCGACAGTGGCAACGCCGCGCGCGTCTACTTCACGCCACCCAAAGGCGAACGTCGTGGCGAAATGCGCTACTTCGACCCGTACACCGCCGAATTCATGGGCGATGCCGTCGGCCAGGATTTCTTTGGCCTGATGCTGCAACTGCACCGCTTCCTCGCGATGGGCGATACCGGACGCAACATCACCGGCGCCTGCACGCTGATCCTGTTGTTTTTCTGCCTCTCCGGTCTGTACCTGCGCTGGCCACGTCAGTGGAACAGCTGGCGCGTGTGGCTGACGCTGGACTGGAAGAAAAAGGGTCGCGCCTTCAATTGGGATCTGCATTCGGTGGCCGGCACCTGGTGCCTGCTGGTCTATCTGCTGCTGGCGTTGACTGGGTTGTCGTGGTCCTACGAGTGGTACAACAAAGGCCTGACCAAGCTGCTTTCCGACGCACCGCAAAACGAGCGCATGCGCGGTGGTCGCGGCCCGGCGCCGGAAGGCCCGGCGCCGACGGCCGATTACGCGGCGATGTGGAGCAGCATTTACAGCGCTGCTGGCCCAGGTCTGGCGGCGTACAACATCCGCATGCCGGCCGTCGCTGGTCAACCGGCCACAGTGTTCTATCTGCTCGACAGCTCGCCGCATGATCGCGCGCTGAACCAGATCACCCTCGACCCGGCCACCGGCATCGTCAAACGTGTCGATCGCTACGCCGACAAGAGCTTCAAGGCGCAACTGCTGACCAGCATTTATGCGCTGCACGTCGGCAGTTACTTCGGCCTCGTCGGGCGGATCATCATCACCCTCGCGGCGGTGTGCATGCCGTTGTTCTTCATTACTGGCTGGCTGCTGTACCTCGATCGTCGGCGCAAGAAGAAGCAGATCAAGGATGCGCGCAAAGGCCTGGAGCAACCGGCCAGCGATGCGCCGGCATGGCTGATCGGTTTCGCCAGCCAGAGCGGTTTTGCCGAACAACTGGCGTGGCAGACCGCCGGGCAATTGCAGGCCGCCGGACTACCGGTGAAGGTGCAGCCGCTGGCGAATGTCAGCGAACAGGATTTGCGTGAATCGAACAACGCACTGTTTGTGGTCAGCACCTTTGGCGACGGCGAAGCACCGGACAGCGCCCGTGGTTTCGAGCGCAAAGTCTTGAGCAAAGCCTCGACACTCGACAGCCTGAATTACTCGGTGCTCGGTCTCGGTGATCGTCAGTATCAGCACTTCTGCGGTTTCGCCAAACGTCTGCATCAGTGGCTCGGCGAGCATGGCGGCAAGACGCTGTTTGCGCCGGTGGAAGTCGACGGTGGCGACCCCTACGCCTTGCGTCACTGGCAGACGCAACTCGGTCTGCTGACCGGACAAGCGCCGGTCGACACCTGGCAAGCGCCGAGCTACGACAACTGGACGCTGACCCGCCGCGAACTGATGAATCCGGACAGCAGCGGTTCGCCGGTTTATCTGTTGGGCTTGAGCGCACCGAACACCAGCAGCTGGCTGGCTGGTGATCTGGTCGAAGTGCTGCCGCGCAACTGCCCGTGGGCCATCGAACATTTCCTCGACGGCCTCGGCATTCGTGGCGAAACCATGGTGAAAATCAACGGCCTCGACGAGCCGCTGGAAGTCGCATTGGCTTCGCGTCAGTTGCCTGAACATCGCGCGCATCTGGTCGGTTTGCATGCGCAATCACTGGTCGATGCAATGGTGCCGTTGGCCATGCGTGAATACTCGATCGCCTCGATTGCCGCTGACGGCGTTTTGGAGCTGATCGTACGTCAGGAACAGCACGCCGATGGCAATCTGGGTATCGCTTCCGGCTGGTTAACCGAACATGCGCCAGTGGGCGGCAGTATCAGTCTGCGCGTGCGCCGCAACAGTGGTTTCCACCTGCCGAACGAACCCGTGCCGATGATTCTGCTGGGCAACGGCACCGGTCTGGCCGGGTTGCGCAGCTTGCTGAAAGCGCGGATTGCCGACGGTCAGCAGCGCCAGTGGTTGCTGTTTGGCGAGCGCAATCGTGAGCACGATTTCCTCTGCCGCGCGGAACTGGAGGAGTGGTTGATCAATGGTGACCTGGAGCGACTGGATCTGGCGTTTTCGCGGGATCAGGAGGAGAAGGTTTATGTGCAGGATCGTTTGCGTGAGTCGGCGGGTGAGTTGAAGAAATGGCTGGCGGATAGTGCCGTTATTTATATCTGCGGCAGCTTGCAAGGTATGGCCTCGGGCGTAGATCAAGCGCTCAATGACATCCTCGGTGCCGCCGAAGTCGAGCGACTGATTGAGCAGGGCCGCTATCGTCGCGACGTTTACTGACCCCACACCATCCCCACTGTGGGAGCGAGCCTGCTCGCGAAGGCGATTTAACACTCAACATTGATGTTGGATGTCACTCCGCTTTCGCGAGCAGGCTCGCTCCCACAGAGGATGCGCTGATCAAACCGGTTGCAGTTTTTTCTCGAAAACCGCCACCCCATTCAAATCCCGCAACACCACATTCATCTCCCCACTTCCCCCTTCAATATTCACCTCGCCAAAAAACTGAAACCCGGCAAACGGCGAAGTGTTCTGCTCCGGCGGCGCCTTCTCGAACACCACCTCCGGGCCAAAGGTTTTATCCAGCGGATTGGGCCCGAAACTCCCGGCATTCAGCGGCCCGGCGACAAACTCCCAGAACGGTTCGAAATCCTGAAACGCCGCCCGATCCGGGTGATAGTGATGCGCCGCGCAGTAATGCACGTCGGCCGTGAGGAAGACAAAATTGCGCACTTGCTGCGCACGCAGGAATCCGAGTAATTCAGCGATTTCCAGTTCGCGCCCCTGCGCCGGTCCTGGGTCACCATTGGCCACCGCTTCCCAGCGCGCGACACCCGGACTGACCTCACCATCAGGCACGCCCAGACCAATCGGCATGTCAGCGGCAATGACCTTCCACTGGGCTCTGGATTTCTTCAAACCGCGCTTGAGCCAGTCCAGTTGCTCGCGACCCAGAAACGGTTTCGCCGCGCCAAGGTTGTCGTCATTGGCGCCGCGATAACTGCGCATGTCGAGCACGAACACATCGAGCATCGGCCCGTAACTGAGCTTGCGATAAATCCGTCCGCCACCGTCGGCAGCCTGCAAACGCATCGGCGAATATTCCAGCCAGGCCTTACGTGCGCGCCCGACCAGGGTGTGGATATCTTTCTCCTGATAACGCTCGTCGAGTTGTTTGCCCGGCGACCAGTTGTTGACCACCTCATGATCGTCCCACTGCCAGATCTGCGGCACTTCAGCGTTGAAGCGGCGGATGTTTTCATCCATCAGGTTGTAGCGGTAGTTGCCGCGATAGTCGTCGAGGGTCTGCGCGACTTTGCTCTTGGCTTCGGTCGTGATGTTGCGCCAGATGCGCCCACCTTCGGTGGTGAGCTGCGCGGGCACCGGGCCGTCGGCGTAGATGGTGTCGCCGCTGTGGATAAAGAAGTCCGGCAGACGCAGGCGCATGGCTTCGTAGATGCGCATGCCGCCGATGTCCGGGTTGATGCCGAAGCCCTGGCCGACGGTGTCACCGCTCCAGACGAAACGAATGTTGCGCCGCGCCGTCGGTGCGCTGCGCAGGTGGCCAAGCCAAGGTTCGCTGGCAACGCCGGTGCGGGCGTCCTTGAAATACACCCGATAGAAAATTGCCTGATCGGCGGGCAGTCCGGTGAGTTCAACGCGGGCGGTGAAGTCGCTGCGGGCATCGGCGAGCACCGAGACCACCCGGCGCGGATGGCGAAACTGGCTGCGGTTGTCCCACTCGACAACCATATGCGCCGGGCGATCGCTGCGGCTCCAGATCATCGCGCGGTCGCCCTGCAGGTCGCCGGACTGCACGCCATCGGTCAGAAGTGGACGGTCCTTGACCGATGCAATCACCGCCGGCGCCAGGCCTGGCATCAGTAATCCGGCGCCGACAACCTGCACGACGCGCCGGCGACCGGGGTTGAAATCGCTCATGGTGTTCTCCCTGAAAAAAGGAAAACTTAAGCACGCCTATATGAACTCGCCATGACACCAGAAACACCACACAACCAATGTGGGAGCGAGCTTGCTCGCGAATGCTTCCTATCAGTCGAAATCTTATTCGCTGACACACCGCTTTCGCGAGCAAGCTCGCTCCCACAGGGATTTGTGGTGCCAGTTAAGCCTTGGCCGGTTCCAGCGCCAGCTCGACGGCCTCGGGGCGCTTGACCGTTGCGTACACAATCGCGGTCAACAAACTCCCCGCGACAATCGCCAGCAAATACAGCAACGCATGATTGATCGCATTCGGAATCGCCAACACAAACAAGCCACCGTGCGGCGCCATTAGTTTGCAGCCGAAGTACATCGACAACGCACCGGTCAACGCTCCACCAGCAATGCTCGCCGGGATCACCCGCAACGGGTCTTTCGCGGCAAACGGAATCGCCCCTTCGGAGATAAAGCACAGGCCCAGCACCAGCGCCGCTTTCCCGGCCTCGCGCTCAGTCTGGGCGAACTTGCGCCGCGCGATAAACGTGGCAATGCCCAGGCCAATCGGCGGCACCATACCCGCCGCCATGGTCGCCGCCATCGGTGCATAACTCTGCGACGCCAGCAGCCCCACCGAGAACGCATACGCGGCTTTGTTGATCGGCCCGCCGAGGTCGACGCACATCATGCCGCCGAGCAATACACCGAGCAGAATCGCGTTGGTGGTGCCCATGCTGTCGAGAAAATTCGTCAGCGCCAACAGCATCCCGGCGACGGGTTTGCCGACCACGTAGATCATCACCAGACCGGTGAACAGACTGGCGAACAACGGGATGATCAGAATCGGTTTCAGCGCTTCAAGGCTTTGCGGCAACGCGACATAACGGCTGATCGCTTTCGCCGCGTAACCGGCGATAAAACCAGCGACGATGCCACCGATAAACCCCGCGCCCAACGTACTCGCGAGCAAACCACCAATCATCCCCGGCGCCAGGCCCGGACGGTCAGCAATCGAATAGGCGACGTAGCCGGCCAGCAACGGCACCATCAATTTGAACGCGGTCTCGCCGCCGATCTGCATCAGCGCAGCGGCCAGCGTGCCCTCTTCCTTGAACGCGGTAATACCGAACACGAACGACAGCGCGATCATCAAACCGCCGGCCACCACCATCGGCAACATGAACGAGACACCAGTCAGCAGGTGTTTGTAGATGCCGGTGTTCTCTTGTTTGGCCGGTGTGTGGCCGTCGCTTGCTGCGCTCTCCACAGCGCCTTCGGCCAAGGCTTTTTTCAGCGTCGCCTCCGATTGTTTGAGCGCAATGCCGGTGCCGCAACGATAGATTTTCTTGCCGGCGAAACGCTCGGTGGCGACCTCAATATCCGCCGCCAGCAACACCACATCCGCTTCGGCAATTGCCGCTGCGCTCAACGGGGTTTTCGCGCCCACCGAGCCTTGGGTTTCGACTTGCAAGTCATAGCCCAGACGCTTGGCGGTTTGCTGCAAGGCTTCGGCGGCCATGAAGGTATGGGCGACACCGGTCGGGCACGCGGTGATGGCAACGATGCGTGGCACACGCGGTGCATCAGCAACCGGCTCAGCCGCGCTGGCGACGTAGACCTCAGCCTCTTCAGCGCCACGGCGCAGCACCGCTTCGACATCCTGCAACGCCTGCGCCGGGGCAATCTGGAACACCCGTTTGCCGACAAAGCGGCTCATGTCGACCGCACCTGTGGTGACCAACAAAACCCACTCGGCCGCTGCAACGGTCGCCGCCGACAACTCGCGTTCCGGGTGCGCCGCATCGACCACTTCAACGCTGGTGCTCCAGCCCTGACGCTGCGCCGCCGCATCGAGCAAACGCGCGCACAGCACACTGGTGACCATGCCGTTCGGGCAAGCCGTAACAATGGCTAATTTCATGACAAACCCTCTTATTGTTCTGTCAGGGGACGCACGCGCACGCCCTGTTCGAGCTGCGCCAATTGCGCAGCATCGTTAATGCCGAAACCGATCTGCGTGACGGCCAGTGCGGCAATCGCCGTGGCCGTGCGCAGGGTTTGCTCCGGGGTATCAGCGCTGAGCAAACCGTGAAGCATGCCGGCCAGCAATGAATCACCGGCACCGACCGTGCTGGCGACGCTGACCTTCGGCGGCGTGGCGTGAAGTGCCGAACCGACGCTGAACCAATTCACACCGTCAGCACCGTGGGAGATCACCACGTGTTCGATGCCTTGCGCATGCAAGCGCGCCGCTGCTTGCGCTTCCGCCGCGTGGGAAACCACCTCGCAACCAAGCGCGTCAGCGAGCTCTTCAGTGTTCGGTTTGATCAGCCATGGACTGGCTTTCAATGCTTCGCGCAACGCTTCGCCGCTGGAGTCGAGGGCGACTTTCAAACCGAGCTGGTTGAGCCGTTCGATCAGTTCACGCAACCACTGCGCGGTCACGCCACGCGGCAAACTGCCGGCAACCACCACCGCATCGTGACCCGGTGCAATCTGCACCAGGCGATCCAGCAACGCCTGCTGCGCGGCGGCATCGACCACCGGCCCCGGGCCGTTGATGTCGGTGATGCGGCCATCCTGTTCGGCGACCTTGATGTTGCTGCGCGTCTCGCCCGGTACGCGAATAAATGCGTCGACAAAACCGCGCTTGGCGAACAACGTTTCGAACGCTTGCAGATTGTCTTCGCCGAGAAACCCACTGACCGTCAGTTGATGACCGAGGTCGGCGAGCACCTGCGCAACGTTCACACCTTTGCCGGCGGCGTGGGTGTGCATCTCGTCGCTGCGATTGACCTGACCGGCCTCCAGCCGTGGCAACTCAACGGTGAGGTCGAGCGCCGGGTTGAGGGTCAGGGTAAGAATCTTGGCCATTACAGGGCCTCCACTAATGCGCGCACTTCATTCGCGCTGCCCACGGCCAGGGCCTGTTGAGCAAGGGTTTGCGCCTGCGTCAGGCTGAGTTCGCGGATGCGTGCCTTGACTTCGGCAATGCTGCGACCGGACACACTGAGTTCATCGACACCGAGGCCGACCAGCACCGGCACCGCCAGCGGGTCCGCGGCCAGTTCGCCACAGACGCCGACCCATTTGCCGTGGGCATGGGCCGCGCGCACGGTGATGTCGATCAGTTGCAGCACCGCCGGGTGCAAGCCGTCCGCCTGCGCCGACAGGGTCGGGTGACCACGATCGATGGCCAATGTGTACTGGGTCAGGTCGTTGGTGCCGACGCTGAAGAAGTCGACTTCCTTGGCCAATACTGGGGCAAGTAATGCGGCGGACGGTACTTCGATCATGATCCCCAACTGCAGATCGGCGACCGGGATTTCCAGACGCAGACGCTCAGTCATGTCGCGGGCCTGACGCCACTCTTCGACGCTGCCGACCATTGGGAACATGATCCGCAGCGGACGGTTGTCCGCCGAGCGCAGCAATGCGCGCAACTGCGCTTCCATAATCTGCGGACGCTGCAACGTCAGGCGAATGCCGCGCACGCCGAGGAACGGGTTTTCTTCCTTGGCGATCGGCCAATACGGCAGCGGTTTGTCGCCGCCGACATCCAGCGTGCGCACCACCAGCGGACGCCCGGCGAGACCGTCGAGAACGCGGCGGTATTCGGCTTCTTGCGTGGCCTCGTCCGGCGCTTGCGGATGGGCCATGAAAATCAGTTCGGTGCGCAGCAGACCAATGCCTTCGGCGCCCTGCTCCACCGCGCTGATCACGCCCGCGCTTTCGCCGATGTTGGCGAACACTTCGACCGCATGACCGTCAGTGGTGTGCGCCGGTTGGTGGCGTTGTTCGGCGGCAATCTTCAGGCGTTGCTCGCGGGTGTCGCGTTCTTCGGTGGCGCGTTGCAGGGTCGCGGCATCGGCGTCGACGTGAAGACGACCACGTTGACCGTCGAGCAGCAACGGCGTGCCCGGCGCCAGCAACAACACCGCTGCGCCAGCGCCGACCAGCGCCGGAATGCCGAGGGCTCGCGCAACGATTGCACTGTGCGCCGTGGCGCCGCCGCGTGCGGTGAGAATCCCCGCTACGCGTGCCGGATCCAGCCGCGCGACGTCGGACGGGCCGACCTCGTCCATCACCAGAATGTAAGGTTGCTCAGGCTCGCTCGCAGTTTGCACGCCACAGAGTTGCGCCAGTACGCGGCGACCGATATCGCGCAGATCCGCAGCGCGCTCTGCGAGCAACGCGTCCTGCAGCGACTCCTGTTGTTTGGCCGCCGCTTCGATCACCGCCATCCACGCCGCTTCGGCGCTTTCGCCCTGCTTGAGGCGGGTGTCGACTTCGTCGGTGAGTTCCGGGTCGTCGAGCATCTCCTGATGGGTGATGAAGATTTCGCGGATGGCTTTGGCTTTGCTGCGTTCGATCAGGCCTTGAATGTCGCTGCGCACGTCACTGAGCGCTTTCTTGAGACGTTCGCGTTCAACGGCGGCGGACTCGCCCCGCAGCGGATAATCGATGGTTTGCTGCACTTGGATGTGTGCCGGGCCGATGGCGATGCCGGGGGCAGCGGGGATTGCTTGCAACTGGCTGCCGGAAGCCGGGGCGACGACCACTTCGGCGATGTCGGCGATGACTTCGCGCTGCTGACTCACTGCTGGCAGCGGTTCGACTTCTTCACCAAGGCCTTCTTCGATCGCGGCAAGCAACGCGGGCAAGGCGTCGGCAGCGATGCTCGGCTCGGCAATCAGCTCCAGCACCTGACCGCGACGGGCGCCAAGGCTGAGCAGTTTGCTCAAGCTCTTCGCCGACACGGCGCTGTCCTGACCGTCAACGATGCGCACACGAATCTCACCATCAAAACTCTTTGCCAGTTGCGCGAGAATCTTCGCCGGACGCGCGTGCAAGCCGTGGGCGTTGGCCAGCACAATGCGAGCGCTCGGCCAATCGGCGGGCAATTCACCGCCGAGCACTTCGAGAACTTTGCGACTGCTGGTAGCGCGGCCCAGTTCATGGCCACGACCTTCGATCAGCAACGCACACAGGCGTTCAAGCAACGCTTGATGCGCTTCGCCAAGACTGGCCAAGCAGAACAGACCGCTGAGCGGCTGGCCGAGGTAGCGCATCGGTTTGTCCGGTGTGACGAACGCCAGGCCTGGACGCTTTACGGTTTGCTCGCTGTGCAACCACCACAAACCATCACCCAGCGGCAGCGCTTCGACCTGCTGCAACACACCGGCAAAACCGTTACTCACACAATCGGCCTGACGCAACAGACGCGCGCCACGCCAGACCAGCTCTTCGAAATCATCGGCGGAGACGCCGAGGCCAATCATCTGTGCATCCAGCGCCAGCTCCTGCGGCGCGCCTTGCAGCAGTTTCAGCAGCGCTTCAGGCGAACTCGCACGACGCAAAGCCTGACCCAGATCGGTCTCGCCGAGGGCACGGGTCAGCAGTTGCAACAGGCGCAGGTGTTCGTCGGATTTGGCGGCGATGCCAATCGCCAGATAAACGATCTGGCCATCGCCCCAATCCACGCCTTCCGGGAACTGCATCAGACGCACGCCGGTGGCGAATACCTGATCGCGGGTTTCCGGGGTGCCATGGGGAATGGCAATACCTTGACCGAGAAAGGTCGAGCCCTGGGCTTCCCGTGCCTGCAATCCAGCGAGGTAACCATCGGCAACCAGACCATCGGCCACCAAGTGATTGGCGAGCAGTTGCAAGGCAGCGGGTTTATCCACAGCCGATTGGCCCATGGATATCTGCTCTATAGTGAGCTCGAGCATGCGATCTCCTTTTTGGCACATGAAGGTGCCAGGTATTGTTTTGAATGGTTTGCAGCTTAGGCGCTTTACCGCTTTGCTTTTCAGCGGCAGTTTTGGCGGTTTCACGGCAGAACCGGCCAAAGACGTCTAAAACGTAGAAAATACGCTTGCTGAAACGTTTAATCTAGATTGATCGGCACGTTACTCGATAATGTCCCATCCTTGAAGTCCAACTTGTCGGATGCGCTGCGACAATAGTCGCCTGCCCTAATCGGGTAGGATTGGCGAAAATGTGGCGGCAAGCTCGAAAAAACAAGGAAATACCGGGTTGAAACTCAGTGATATCGCGCGGTTGGCCGGAGTGTCCGTGACCACCGCCAGCTACGTCATCAACGGCAAGGCCGAACAGCAACGCATCAGCAACGCCACCGTCGAGCGGGTGCGGGCCGTGGTCGATCTGCACGGCTTCACGCCAAACCCTCAAGCGGCCGGGCTGCGCAGTCGGCACACGCGCACGCTGGGCTTTATTCTGCCGGATCTGGAAAACCCCAGTTACGCGCGGATCGCCAAACTGCTTGAGCAAGGTGCGCGGGCGCGCGGCTATCAATTGCTGATCGCCAGTTCCGATGATGCACCTGAAAGTGAACGGCAATTGCTGCAACTGTTCCGTGCGCGCCGTTGCGATGCGCTGATCGTTGCCAGTTGCCTGCCGGCCGGCGATGACAGCTATCGCCAGTTGCAGGCCAAGGGCACGCCGATCATCGCCATCGACCGGGTCATGGAGCCAGAGCATTTCTGCTCGGTGATCAGTGACGACCGCGAAGCCAGCCTGCACCTGACCCAGAGCCTGCTCGATCCGCAACCGAAGCAAATCGTGCTGCTCGGCGCGCGCTCGGAACTGAGTATCAGCCAGGAACGTGCCGCTGGTTTCAAAGAGGCGCTGGTCGACTTCAAAGGCGAAGTGCTGGTCGAACACGCCGAGTCCTTCAGCCGCGAATGCGGCAAGCAATTGATGGAAGAACTCCTGCAACGTCTGGGGCATTTGCCCGATGCGCTGGTGACGACTTCCTACGTGCTGCTGCAGGGTGTATTCGATGCACTGCATGACTTCCCGCTGAAATCGCGGCCGCTGCGCCTCGGCACCTTCGGCGATACGCAGTTGCTGGATTTCCTGCCGCTGCCGGTCAACGCCATGGCCCAGCAGCACCAGTTGATTGCCGACAAGGCGCTGGAACTGGCGCTGGCCGCTGTCGAACAGTCGGAGTACAAGCCCGGTGTGCAGGCCATTGCGCGGACCTTCAAGCAGCGTATCCACCAGGACTGAGCCGTGGAGCTGATCGACAGCCACACCCACCTCGACTTCCCCGACTTCGATGCCGATCGCCCGGCGTTGCTTGCCGAGAGCCGCGCCCTGGGGGTGCGGCGGATGGTGGTATTGGGTGTGCATGAGGGTAATTGGCAACGGGTGTGGGATCTGGTGCAGAGCGATGCGGATTTGTATGCGGCATTCGGTCTGCACCCGGTGTATCTCGATCAGCATTGTCCTGAGCATTTACGGGCACTCGGTGATTGGCTGACTCGTTTGCGCGGTCATCGGCAATTGTGTGCGGTGGGCGAAATCGGTCTGGATTACTTCATCGAAACCCTCGACCGCGAGCGGCAACAGGCGCTGTTCGAGGCACAACTGCAATTGGCCGCTGACTTTCAGCTGCCGGCGCTGATCCATGTGCGGCGCAGCCACGCGGCGGTGATCGCGACGCTCAAGCGCTTCAAGCTCCAACGCGCAGGGATCATCCACGCCTTTGCCGGTAGCCGTGAAGAAGCGCGGGAATACATCAAACTCGGTTTCAAACTGGGCCTCGGTGGCGCACCGACCTGGCCGCAAGCGTTGCGCATGCATCGGGTGCTGGCGGAACTGCCGCTGGAATCGATTGTGCTGGAAACAGATTCACCGGACATGGCGCCTGCGATGTTTCCCGGTCAGCGCAACAGCCCGGCGCATTTGCCGGCGATCTGCGAGGCGCTGGCCGGACTGTTGAATATCAGCCCGCAACAACTGGCCACGGCCAGTACCGCCAATAGCTGCGAGATATTCGGCTGGTAATCAGTCGGCGTGCGCCTTGGCGGCCTCCAGAATCAGCGTCAGATGCTGACGCTGACGCGCGTAACGGACGACCACGAAGTACACGAAGATCGTGATCAGTGACGCGTTCAGTTGTTCGGTGACGCTCAGAAGCCCCACCCACTCCATCACCAACGCCACCATCAGCGCGGTGCACACCGTCACCGAAGCGCTGAAACGCAGCAGCGCCAGTGAATCGAGGGACTTGAAGCGTTTGATCTGTTGCGGGCAACGCAATTCCAGCGTTTGCTGGCAATGCTCGCACGTGAACGGTTCATTGATCGAGATGGCATTTAGCTGCCAGGGCCTGAGCACCAGCGTGGTCTGACAATGAGCACAATGGCCCTGGACTCCCAAGGTTGCGACAGACATGAGCGGCCTCCTCTACACGAACGATTGGGTAGGGATACTGGCTCATTGCTGGGGAAATGCCAGAGTCTGCAGAGAAACAGGATTGGGCTTACGGCCGGAACTGAAAAAGTACTACAAAGAGTTCTGATAAAACGCGAGACCCTGTGGGAGCGAGCCTGCTCGCGAAGGCGGTGTGTCAGGTGACAGAGATGTCACTGACAGATTGCATTCGCGGGCAGGCTCGCACACAGGTGGTATGTACGACTCAGACGCGGAAGGCGCTGATCAGTTGTTTAAGCTGAACAACTTGGGCAGACAACGCCCGGCTGGCATCTTCGGTCTGGTGCGCACCGTGCGCCGTGCGCTCGCCGGCGCGGTTGATTTCGACAATGTTCTGGTCGATGTCATGGGCCACCGCCGTTTGCTGTTCAACCGCAGCAGCGATCTGCTGGTTCTGATCGACGATCATGCCGACCGCACCAAGGATATTTTCCAGCGCCTGTTGGACCTTCTCTGACTGCCCCACCGTGCCACTGGCCATCTGATGGCTGACGCTCATGGCTTTTACCGCCGCCCCGACGCCGCCATGCAGCTTGGCGATCATCTGTTCGATTTCTTCGGTCGATTGCTGGGTACGTTTGGCCAGGGTGCGCACTTCGTCTGCGACCACAGCAAAACCACGTCCCTGCTCGCCTGCGCGAGCCGCTTCGATCGCGGCATTAAGCGCCAACAAGTTGGTTTGTTCGGCGATGCTCTTGATCACTTCCAGTACACGGCTGATCGACTGACTGTCGCTGGCCAACTGGTTGATCACCCGTACCGATTGGTCGATCTCGCTGGCCAGCGCGGCAATGCTGCCCTGTTGCGACTCGACCAGGCCACGACCACTGATGGTCTCGTCATTGACGCTGTGGGCACTGCTCACCGCCGCGGCGGCACTGCGCGCCACCTCCAGTGAGGTCGCCGACATCTGGTTCATTGCCGTCGCCACTTGCTCGATCTGCGTCCGTTGGCCCGCCACTGCCTGATTGCTTTGCGCAGAGACATTTTCAACTTGCCCGGCCTGGCGCTCGACCTCGCCGACGGTCTGCCCCACCCGCTCGATCAAGTCGTGAATCTTCTTCACCGTACCGTTGAACACTTCGCCCAACTCGCCGAGTTCATCCTGGCTGTTAGCTTTGAAGTTGACCGTCATGTCACCGGCCGCGACCCTGTCCATCATCGCGCCCAAGCGTTTAAGTGTGGTGCGGGTCGAGGCGTAGAAACCACCGTAGAGATAGAAAATCAGCACGAACACCACCGTCAACGCCACTGCCTGCAAGACCATGTGCGTGCGGTTCTGCGCCAGGCGTTGCTGTAATTGAGTGTCGAGGAATTTCAGCGTGGCGTCGTTGAGCTGGTAAGTCCTGTCGATCAGCCCGGTGACTTGATCGTAAAACGCCTGCCACGGCGCATCGAGGGTGTCAGCCATCACCACCTGTTCTTCGAACAGTTCGCTGGCCTGTTTCAGCGAGGCCTTGCTGCTGTCGGCCGCCGTGCTGAGGTTGTCCCGCGCGGCCTTGCTGGAGCCGAGGGCGTCCTGCAGTTTCAGACCGTACTCGGCCTGGAGTTTTTCGATCTGCACCAACAGCTCATCGAAACGGGTGCTTGAAGAGCTGTTGAGAAACCCCTGGCCCAATGAATACGAGCCCATGGCCCGGCCTTCGCCGAGGGTTTGCGTGACGCTCGGCGTGATCAGGGTGATCAGTTCGCTGAGCTGACGGATGTCGCTCTGATTGTCGCGGCTCAGCCCGGCCTGGCTGGTGATGATCTGGCTGAAAATCTGCGCACTGGCCAGTAGTTTGCCGATCAACGCGCTTTTGCTCTGTAGCGAGTTCTCCACTTGCTGTGCCTTGAACGCGGCGATCATTTCGTCTCGCTTGCCTTCAAATACTTGAATCTGCTCAGGATCGTCGGTCATTGGCGTCAGCCCTTGCAGGCGGTCGAGTACCGCTTGTTCGAGCGTGGTGATCTGCGCCTCGACATTCCCGGCCTTGCCGGACTGGCCGAGGGTGACGTTGATCTGCACCAGGTTGTTGAGGGTTTCCAGATCCCGGCGCAAGGCCAGGCTGCTGCCCAGCAGATCAAGGCTTTGCAGCTCGACGCGGGTTCCCTGGAATTCGCGATAGGAATCGCGCACCAGATAGAAATTGGTCACCAGCATCGGCACCAGGAACAGCACGCTGATCAGGCTGAACTTCATGCCGAAGCTCAGACGGTTCATCAGCGAGACAGCGGGATAGAGCAAGCTCTTCACTGGAAGTCTCCCTTGGTTTTTCTTGTTTTTATTGGCTGGCGCGGGGCGACAGCAGATAGCCACTATCGAGCGCCATCTCTGTATAGCTCAAATCGAAGGGAGGTTTTGTAACTTAAGGTTAACGACATCGCAGCCCGCGAAACACACATCTCCCTGTAGATACTCTGTTCACGGTCAAGCTTTTGCGAGGTGTTTCTCGCTAAAAAGCTTGGCCGTATTGAAATCTTCGCCGGCTCGCATGCAGGCCCACAGCCCAGTCAGGTATTTGCGCATGACGGCGACGATGGCCTGCATTTTTCTCTTTCCTCGCCCGATCAGCGCTTCGTAAAAGGCTTTCACGTTGCTGTCGCAACGTATGGCAGTCAGCGCTGGCATATACATCGCTGAGCGTAGGTAGGCGTTTCCGCCCTTACTTATCCGTCCAGGTTTATCGATGCTGGTACCTGATTGCGTAAGCCGTACATCGAGACCTGCATGTCGGCTGACCTGCGCGGACTTAAGCGTCACTGGCAAGGTCGTCAATTCAGCCAATGCCGCAAATACTGAAATTTCGCCCATGCCCGGCGCTGCGATCATGTGCCCGAACTGGGCGCTTAGGGTTGGGCAATTGTCGATCAGCGCCCGACCTGCGAGCCTGAAACGCTCGATTCGCTTGTCAAATGCCTCAATGGCTTCTTCTTCGTCTTCAATCAGCATTTTCATGGTTGTTTGAGTAGCTTTCAGCGCATGCAGCTCGTTCTTGGCTCGGGTGCGATGACACGTCAGACGATTGATATGCCTTCCGATAGCCCGCAGTTCCAACTGTATGGTCGTGGGCGGCGTCCACAATCTGGGGCTCATGCGCTCGCCGTATTCAGCTAGCAACTGGGCATCGATCGCATCGGTTTTGCTGTTCTTCAGCATCAGCTTGGCGAAGTTATGAAAGCTCTTCGGGTTGATAACCGAAACGGGCAAACCCGCTGCAGTGAGCTCCATGGCCAAATCCAGGTAATAGATGCCGGTGGCCTCCATCACTACGGATAAAGGCTTGAGCTCGAGCAATCTGTTGACCGCTGCTTTGCGCCCGGCGGGCGTTTGGTCGATGTTGCAGGCCCCTGCAAAACGGCCGTCGTTGCGCCAGCCCATGGCGGTCGTGCGAGACCCCACATCCAAACCGACATGCATGCTCATGCTTTCAACTCCGAGTGAACTGGGTTAGAAATGCATCCTGGTTCCCCTGACCTCGAACTTCATGCCACTGCAACCTTGTAATGCGAAGTCCGACTTGTCGGCTTCTCGATACTCTTCGTGGTGGGCAATGAGGCGGGGGGACCTCTCTACAGACAAGGTCAGGAGCAAGTCCTGCCTTTAGGAGCGATCGGTCTCCCCCAGAAACACATCTTCGTATGTCCGCACCAACGAGCTTAGATCTCAATCGACTGGTGTAAGGGCAACATACAAGGAGCTGCCGCAGGCTGCGATCTTTTGATCTTTCTTTGAATCAGTGAATCAGAACCGTCCACAAGGCAAACCCGGCATACCACAGCACCGCCGCACGCAGCAGCAGTTCCCACAGGCAATCGAGGGTGTTGATGCCGTCCGGCCCGACCACAGGAGGTGGAATCTCGCCCGCCGCCAAACCGACCCGATTAATCAGTTGCGCAGCGCTGATGTTCCAGTTGAGCAATTCATGCAGCATCACCCGGCTGACCGCGACAAAGTTGCCGACCAGCGCCAGACTCGCGGCCAGCAAGCGTACCGGCAGCCAGTCAAAGGCATGCCGCATTTGCGCGGCGCGCTCGACCAGCGCCGGGTTCTGGCCGTGTTCCTGCGCCAGTGCCAGCAAGCGATACGCCAGCGCTGCCACGGGGCCGAGCACGAAATACCAGAAGATCACCGCAAAAAAACTCTGGTAGGCCTGCCACAGCAGATGCCCCTGCACGCTTTCAAGCAACTGCTCGCCGCTGTCGGCGCAAATGTTCAAATCGCGCTTGGCGACATGGGCCGCCGCTTGCAGATCCTCACGGCGCCAGGCATCGCGAAACGGCCCGAGACCGCCAAGCAAGTCGCCGCGCCCCAGGCTGTAAATCACCACCAGCAAATGCACCGGCAACGCCAGCAGACCGTAGGCCACCGGCTCCAGCACCACCAACAACAGCGCCAGCAACGCCACTGGAAACAGCACCAGAATGCTCAGCACCAGCCATGGCTGTTTCGCCAGCCGCTCGCTGTTTTCGAGTTTGTTCAGTTCGCGGATCCATCCGCCATCGCGTTGAACCCGATGACGCAGGGCCGAAAACTTCTCGATCCACAGCGCCAGCAGTAACACCAGAAAACTCATTGTCCTTCCTCTTGTGCCAGGGCTGCGCGGTAACGTGCCCAGTCGAATGCCGGGCCAGGATCGGTCTTACGCCCGGGAGCTATGTCGCTATGCCCACAAATGCGGGCGCCGGTGATGGCCGGAAATGCTGTCTGCAACTGGCGGGTCAACGCCGTCAACGCCTGATACTGCGCGTCGGTGAACGGTAGATCATCGGTGCCTTCGAGCTCGATGCCCACGGAAAAATCGTTACAGGTTTCGCGCCCTTCGAAAATCGAAACACCCGCATGCCACGCCCGCTCAAGACAGGAGACAAACTGGGTGATCTTGCCGTCACGTTCGATCAGAAAATGCGCCGAGACGCGTAGGTCAGCGATCCCTGCAAAGTAGGGATGTTCAGTGACATCCAGACGATTCTGGAAAAATTCCTGCACCTTGCCCGTGGCGAACTGCGCCGGCGGCAAACTGATGTTGTGGATCACCAACAGGGAAATTTCGCCCGCAGGGCGTTCATTGAAGTTGGGCGATGGGCAGACCTGCACCCCGTGACACCACCCGCTAGCGGGATCCAACTGCATACCGATTCCTTCAACGCCGACTGTGTTGGCGCCCAGTATGCCGTGATCGGCCCCCGGCGCGCGATCACTTGCCGCGATTGAGTCGCCGCAGATTGCCCAGCACCGATTCGAGTGCGCGGTCGAACAGCAAGGTATCGTCCAGTGCACGCGCCGTGCCACGCTGGAATTCCACGGCCAGCGCAATGCGGCTGCGTTCCAGCACCTTCATCCCGGTGCGATCGACGAACACGTACTTGCCAGTGGCTTCGATGATAGCCGCGAGCTTGCATCGCAGGCTGTTTTCATCATCCTCTCGAAAAGCTACCCAACTGCCCATACGCAGTTGTTCGACCTGACGCAATCCGGCGGCGTCGTGAGGCAAACGAACCGACGTCGACACCGCGCTGCCCTCGTCAGCGGTTTGCAGCACAATCTGCTGTGACACCTCGACCATTGGCGTTGCTTGATCCACCTCGACGGAACGCTCAAGCACCTGCACATGCAATGCTTCCAGCTCACTGAAAAACTCGCTGGTGGCGAACGGATCGAACGCCGAACTGCTCAGGCCATCACGCAGCGATTTGAGCAACCCCGGCACCATTGCCAGCAAACGCAGACTGGATTCAGTGTCTTCATGACGCTGCACACTCCAGATCAGTTGCTCCATGGTTAGCACGTCGGCCTGCCATTCGGCTGACTGATCGCCATGCTTGAGGCAGGTCAGCAGGAGTACTTTGCTCCAGGCGTCCTGGACGAAGGTGATCACCGAGGGCGGCAGCGTTTTACCCAGCAATGCATGATTCAACGCCCGCTCGACCCGGCACCGGGCCAACTCGGTTTTTGCCCGCCCTTCTTCGGCGTCACGCAGACGCTGTTCAAGTAGCTCGCTGCGGCGGCGTTCGTCGCTGGTGAACGCGAGGAAATCGGCGAGCAACTCAGAGAAAATCGCCGGGTCATCAACAAAGTCAGTCAGCAGGCGCTGCACCACTTGCTCGATACGCAGGTACAAGCTGTCGCGTGCTTCACCGTCGCAGTCGCCCCAGCCCATCGCCGCCTCGGCGATTTCGTTGAGCAGGCGCCGCGCCGGATGGGTGGTGCGACTGAAGAAACTCTTGTCGAGCACTGCGACCTTTAGCATCGGGATCTGCAACCGCGCGATCAGAGCCTTGAGCGAATCCGGCACATTGCGGTCTTCAAGAATGCAGTCGAAGACCATCGCGATCAGGTTGATCACGTCTTCATCCGCATCGCCGACGATCCGCGATTTACCACTTCTGACGCTGACCCGGGTCAGCAGTTGTTCGAGCTGATTGCGCAGATCGAAGTCATCCTGAGCCGCCAGCGCCGGTACGTATTGTTGCAAATGCGAGAGCAGACGGAGCAGGTCGCGGGTGGAAATCGGTTGCGCGGCAAGGCTGGGTTCCAGCGTCGGCGCGACACTGCCACGCACCTGCGCGAGCAATTGCTGCAGCGCGGCGAAGACCTCCTGCACGCCTTCATCGACGGGCGGGGTGTCGTCGCTTTCATCGTTGTTCACACTGGCGATCGCACGATCAATGGCGCGCCGCGCCGGGGCGGCTTTCAACTCGGGCAACACACCGGTGGCGAGCAACAATTGATTGGCTTCGGCGTAAAGCTGTTCGGTATCGGCCAAGACATAACGTTCGAACAGTTTGAGCAGGATCAGCTTGACCTTGATTTCCACGCCCAGGTTGCGCCCGGCCTGGAGGAAAAACTCGCAGAGCATCGCCGGGCCGAGCGGGTTGTGTTGATCGTCGAGGGTATTGCCGAGTAGCGCGTTAAGCCGCGCGGTCAGTTGACCGAGGGCGAAGCCGTCACGCTTGAGTACGCGACCGACCATGGTCTCGACCGCCACGCTGCGCTCCATGTCGTCGCTGCGTGGCGCCAACTCGTCATATATCAGGGCATGGGGCAGCGTGTTTTGCGTGGGTTCGTATTGTGTCAGGCCAACGAAAGCTTCAAAGAATTGCTCAAGGAAACCGCGCTCGATGTTTTTGCGCTTGAGGCGCAGGTCGCGCATGGCTTCGAAAAAAATATTCTGTTCGACGTCGTTGCGCGCCCGGTCGGCCATTTCGAACAGCGTGTCGTCGGCGTTATCGAACAGCTCCTGCAAACCGTGGCGCAGTTGCTGGGCAGCCTTGTCGCGAACCTGAAGCAGAATCACAGGCAGGCGGGCGAGCGGCGAGTGATTCGCCTGATCGGCAGTGCCTTTGTGCAAAGGCACCACTTTCCCGTCGTTGTGCATCCAAGCCTCCTGAAACGGTGATTCGTTCGGTCACTTTCAACATAAGCCTCCTGTGGGAGCGAGCTTGCTCGCGAAGGCGATCGGTCAGTGACATTGTTGGTGGCTGACACTGCGCTTTCGCCAGCAAGCTCGCTCCCACAGGTCTCAACAACTATGTATGGCCGCATTGCACGTCAAAGCTATGACGTCAAATGCAAGGCGGATTATCTTTCATAACTTGTACCCGACGCCATAGCCGTCAGGGTTTCCCCTATGCCCCCTCACTGACCATGTCCGGGCGAGGTTTGCTCAAAGAAAATCGACCGGATGCAGGCAAGCACGCGTGTTCTCGCCTTGGGTTGGCTCATGTCATGCCCCTATAATCGAACCACTTTGTTTGTGGAGCCCGTTATGCCGAATCTACGTCTCGCCGATTTGACCGCCGAAATCGAAGCCAACGTGCGCCGTGCGTTGCTCGAAGACATCGGCAGCGGCGACATCACCGCGCAACTGATCCCGGCCGAACGCCTGGCCAAAGCCACCATCATTACGCGCGACGCCGCCGTCATCTGCGGTACGGCGTGGGTTGATGCCGTGTTTCGTCAGCTCGATCCGCGGGTCGCGGTGCATTGGCAAGTGGTCGATAGCGAGCGGGTAAAACCCAATCAGCCGCTGTTTCATCTGGAAGGCCCGGCCCGCTCGCTGCTGACCGGTGAGCGCAGTGCGCTGAATTTCCTGCAACTACTGTCCGGCGTAGCCACGCGCGCGCAGTACCTTGCCGATTTCGTCGGCACCACTCAGGTCAAACTGCTCGACACCCGCAAAACCCTGCCGGGTCTGCGTCTGGCGCAAAAATACGCGGTGACCTGCGGTGGCTGCCACAATCATCGCATCGGCCTGTACGACGCGTTCCTGATCAAGGAAAACCACATCGCTGCCAGCGGTGGGATTCCACAAGCCATTGCCGCCGCGCACAAGATTGCGCCGGGCAAACCGGTGGAAATCGAAGTGGAAAGTCTGGATGAACTGAAAGAAGCACTGGCTGCCGGCGCCGACATCATCATGCTCGACGAACTGAGCCTGGACGACATGCGCGAAGCCGTGCGCCTGAACGGCGGCAAGGCGAAGCTGGAAGCCAGCGGCGGCATCAACGAAAGCACGCTGCTGCCGATCGCCGAGACCGGGGTGGATTACATTTCGATTGGCGCAATGACCAAGGATGTCAAAGCGGTGGATCTGTCGATGCGCCTCAGCCTCTAAAGGCAGCGGCACGATGCGAGTTACAAGCTGCAAGCCAGAGCGCTTTTGCGTTGACTTGCAGCTTGCCGCTTAAAGCTTGTAGCTGCTGTTATACGACGAGATTATTCATCTCGCAGTACTCGTCCCACTCGACACCCAGCACTTCGGCCGCCTCTTTGTGCAGCACGAGGCGCTGCGCCTCGAACTCCTCCGGCGTGCTCGTGTACTTGAGTGTCAGCTCCCACGGCTGCAGGCCCTGGGCTTCAGCCTCGTCTTCGAAGGCCCACTGAATCTGATCTTTCTGATCATCGGGACTGAGGTCCTTGATCTCTTCCAGCAGCTGCGGCGCATCAAGCCTGTACTTTTCCAGCGCTTGTTCGTGACGTTGCTCTTGAGTTAATTCGGTCATGGCGTTCTCGCTGATCGTAAGAATGGGGGATGGATCTGGATCATCAAGGATCTCTCTGACGCGGATTTTTCCGGCCTTCGGAACCATTCGGGATCATCTGAAAACTGCTGGGCGATGCTCATGCAGGCTCCGAATATAGGACGTTTGCATGACGAATTACACGGCTCTTTACATCTCTCCCACAAAAAGCTGACCTGCGGAACATAAATCCGGATTTCAAGTCATAGCGTTGTGCCACTTGGGCACTCACCCACGCTGTTCACAAGGAAAACCAGTGATGCGCAGCTTTTCGAAGATCTGCTCCGTTGTGTCTGCCAGTGCCTTGCTTACCACCCTGATGTTGCCGGCAAGCGCCATGGCTATCGACCTGAGCAACAGTAGCTCATCCTATGGCGACAAGGTTTCACTGATTCACAACGATTACGGCAAAGAGGTCGTAATCAAGAGCGATATCAGTATCGATGAACTGCAAAAGATGCGCGATACCGTCCGCGACCAATCACGCCAGATCGAAGAACTCAAACGCAGCAGCGGTTCCAGTTCAAGCTCCAGCGGCAAAGAAATCGACGATCTTAAGAACACGGTCAGGGAACAGGACCGTCAGTTGGATACCCTCGGACGTCAGGTGGAAGATCTCAAGCGCAACAGCGGCTCGAGTTCGAATTCCGCCAGCAGCGAAATTCCCAGCCTGAAACAAAAAATCAACGATCAGGATCGCGCCACGGATCAGCTCAAACGTACCGTAGAGGAATTGAGCCGCAAGGTGAAATAAGGGAACGGGGGGCCCGAACGAGGAACCAGTACATTCGTCCAGCCTGTCCGGGGATAACTCGGAACCTTGAGCAGCAGCGTACTGAACAATGTACTTTTCGGGGATTCTGGGGCATTTGCTGAAGTAAAAAAGAAGCCCGCTAACGCGGGCTTTTTTTTACGGCCATTGATGTCAGGCAGCAACAGCCTCGGGCTTCGAGTCGATGGTGGCCGGCGCTTTCTTCGTCTTGTAGATCCGAATGAAAGGGTATTCCACCAGCAGTGACGCCAGATAAGACAGGAACACACAGACCGCGATCAGCACCACCGATCGACCGTGATCCGTGAAGGCCTCAAACATCCATTTCAAAATGCCCACGTGGCTGTAACGGTTCGTCATCTCCAGAAAAAAGATGTGAACCAGATACAGCGGGTAGGAAAGTCGAGCAAGCAAAACGATCGGTTTCGCCTGTAGCGGCATCCAGTAAATGCCCAGCACCAGGCAAGCCCCAATTGCGCCAAGCAAAGTCGGCAACCAGATGGTGTCACGCGTCATCAGGAAAGGCTTCGCCAAGAACTCGGGTTTTCCAAAAATGTACATCAGGAACAGGAAGATCAGGGTCAGCGCCGCAGCAATCCACCAGGCAGACTGGGCCTTTACGTCACGGGCGAAGCGAAGGTAGGCCGCAGCCAGGACGCCAATGGCCAGTTCGTCGTAACGGGAGTGAAACTGAATAAAACTCGCAAAGTGCCAGCTTGAATCATCCGGCATGAATGCGGAGGTCATCGCGATTCTGGTAGCGATACCAGATACAAACGCAACCACCAGTACGGTAATGATGAACCAAAGTCTTTTACCGGCAAGATAAGAGACGAGGACAATTGCCAGCGGCGCTACGAGATAAAACATTTCCTCAATGACCAAACTCCATGAACCGGCAGGAATATAAGCGTCATTGACCGTAAAGAAACCTGGAAAGAAATAAGGGCCCGTCGTTTGCAGAAACAACATCCCGGAGAGAATGCTTTTAATCCCCGCAAAATCAAAGACACCGCCGGCCTTGAATATAAAGCACAGCAGCATGATGAAATAATAGATTGGCAGAATGCGCAGAGCGCGTTTTTTATAGAAGTCGACGAAGTCAAAACTCCCTGACTTGACCTTGTCGAGAATAATACCCCCGATCAGAAAACCACTGATCACGAAAAAAATGTCCACCCCGACCCACCCCATAGGCAGCATCTGGAAGTGGTAGAAGGCTACCAGCAAAACCGCCAGAGCCCTCAGAAAATCGATTCCCGGATACCCACCTGCACCGGTCAAATATTTCCAGTGCTCCTTGACATACCCCATCACTTGCCTTTCCCCTGAAACAATCTTGATTATTTCAGAAAGTGTACATTTGCGATGGGCAGCAGGCGATGAAAACTATCGCCCGCCGGTTGATCTACAGATAGCCTCGACTCCGACGCCGATCGGAAACATAAGCAGCGTCCTTCTTCGGTCTCGAACTGCTTGATAACGTTTCCACCGCAGTGCGCTTTTCCTCCCAACGCTGTGATCGAGGGAGCGAAAGAAAACTGCCCGGATATACGGTTTGATCCGGGAGGGTACTGAACTCGCCTAATGATGGCGAAAGTGCATGTGGTGCCCGAGACAGGAATCGAACCTGCGACCTTCGCGTTACGAGTGCGCTGCTCTACCGGCTGAGCTACACGGGCGGTGGGCTAAAACTAGCACCGCTCTTGAAGTCCGGCAAATTCCCAGAATGTCTCGATATTTCCAGGACAAAAAAATGCCCCGCCGTTTTCACGGCGGGGCATTCTCATTGCGCTAAAGCCTGGGGGTGATTAAACGCCCGAAGCCTTGGCCGCTGCCACGTCTTTGATGGATAGCTTGATACGGCCGCGGTTGTCCACGTCCAGTACCAGCACTTCCACTTCCTGGCCTTCTTTCAGGATGTCGGTCACTTTCTCTACGCGAGCGTCGCTCAGCATCGAGATGTGTACCAGACCATCCTTGCCCGGCAGGATGTTGACGAATGCGCCGAAGTCGACGATGCGCTCAACCTTGCCGACGTAGATCTTGCCGATCTCGGCTTCAGCGGTGATGCCCAGAACGCGCTGACGTGCAGCTTCAGCAGCTTCCTTGGTTTCGCCGAAGATCTTGATCGAACCGTCGTCTTCGATGTCGATCGAAGCCTTGGTTTCTTCGCAGATCGCACGGATGGTCGCGCCACCTTTACCGATAACGTCACGGATCTTGTCGGTGTCGATTTTCATCGCGATCATGGTCGGAGCGTTGGCCGACAGTTCGGTACGCGACTGGCCGATGATCTGGTTCATCTGACCGAGGATGTTCAGGCGCGCTTCCAGGGCTTGGCCCAGAGCGATTTCCATGATTTCTTCGGTGATGCCTTTGATCTTGATGTCCATCTGCAGCGCAGTAACGCCTTTGGCGGTACCGGCTACTTTGAAGTCCATGTCGCCCAGGTGGTCTTCGTCACCAAGGATGTCGGTCAGAACGGCGAACTTCTCGCCTTCTTTAACCAGACCCATGGCGATACCGGCAACCGGTGCTTTCATCGGTACACCAGCGTCCATCAGGGCCAGGGAAGCACCGCAAACGGAAGCCATCGAGCTCGAACCGTTGGATTCGGTGATTTCCGACACCACACGGATGGTGTACGGGAACACGTCAGCGGCTGGCAGCATGGCCGAAACCGAACGACGGGCCAGACGGCCGTGACCGATTTCACGACGACCAGCACCACCCATGCGACCACACTCACCTACCGAGAACGGAGGGAAGTTGTAGTGCAGCATGAACGGGTCTTTTTTCTCGCCTTCCAGGGTGTCCAGCAGCTGTGCATCACGGGCGGTGCCCAGAGTTGCAACGACCAGAGCCTGGGTTTCACCACGGGTGAACAGCGCCGAACCGTGAGTCTTCGGCAGAACACCGACTTCGATGTTCAGCGGACGTACGGTCTTGGTGTCGCGGCCGTCGATACGTGGCTTGCCGTTTACGATGTTTTCGCGAACGGTGCGGTATTCGATTTCGCCGAAAGCGGCTTTGACTTCGCTGGACGAAGGCTGGCCTTCTTCACCGGACAGTTTGGCAACGACTTGATCCTTCAGCTCACCCAGGCGAGCGTAACGGTCAGCCTTGACGGTAATGGTGTAAGCCTGGGAGATCGCTTCGCCGAACTCGGCACGAATAGCGCCCAGCAGTTCGGTGGCTTCTGGAGCCGGAGCCCAGGTCCAGGTTGGCTTGGCAGCTTCAGCGGCCAGTTCTTTAACAGCGTTGATCACCACCTGGAACTCGTCGTGAGCAAACAGTACGGCGCCCAGCATCTGGTCTTCGGTCAGCTCTTTGGCTTCCGATTCAACCATCAGTACGGCGTCGGAAGTACCGGCAACGACCATGTCCAGGCTCGAAGCAGCTTGCTGCTCGTAAGTCGGGTTAAGCAGGTAGCCGGTGCTTTCGTGGAAGGCAACGCGAGCGGCGCCGATCGGGCCGTCGAACGGGATGCCCGAGATAGCCAGGGCAGCCGAGGTACCGATCATCGCAGCGATGTCCGGATCGGTCTTTTTGCTGGTGGAAACGACGGTGCAGACTACCTGCACTTCGTTCATGAAGCCTTCTGGGAACAGCGGACGGATCGGACGGTCGATCAGTCGGGAAGTCAGGGTTTCTTTCTCGGAAGGACGGCCTTCACGCTTGAAGAAACCGCCAGGGATCTTACCGGCAGCGTAAGTCTTTTCCTGGTAGTGAACCGACAGAGGGAAGAAGCCCTTGCCTGGATCGGCTTGTTTTGCACCGACTACAGTCACCAATACGCTGACGTCTTCGTCAACGGTGACCAATACTGCGCCGGAGGCCTGACGGGCGATACGGCCAGTCTCGAGGGTAACGGTCGATTGACCGAACTGGAATTTTTTGATTACCGGGTTCACGGTGTCCTACCTTCTTTGTGGCTCTTGGGGGAATCGGTTTCTTGCGAATTCTTGGGCAATGTCGGGAATCGGCCCAACGCCTGTCCAGGGTAAAACGTGTATCCAGATAAAACTTGAGGCTGGGAGCCTGCAAGGCGCCAGCGGTAAACCGCAGACGTCTGGCAGACAACCAACCTCATAGCGCAATCGCTGATTAGCGACGCAGACCCAGGCGAGCGATCAGAGCGCTGTAACGGCTCACGTCCTTGCCTTTCAGGTAGTCCAGCAGCTTGCGACGCTGGTTTACCATGCGGATCAGACCACGACGGGAGTGGTGATCTTTACCGTTGGCCTTGAAGTGACCTTGCAGTTTGTTGATGTTGTGGGTCAGCAGTGCAACTTGCACTTCTGGCGAACCAGTGTCACCAACAGCTTGCTGGTAGTCAGCAACGATTTGAGCTTTTTCTTGAACGTCGAGAGCCATGAGGCAATCCTTTTATCAGGAAACTGTTTCAGGGAAACAGCTTCAACAGGCCAGGGACAAATCCCTGTATCTATAAATGAGTCGTGACCGTGCCTGTTAACAGCCACACTCGCCGACCTGCTGTGACACAGGCCGGTTCCGGTCATTCTGACCGAATCAAACGACGTGGCGCGATGCGCCCGTCTTCGCTCACTTCACCGATACCGATGAAGCGACCATTGTGATCCTGTACCCGCACCATGCCGAACTTCGGAGCATCCGGGGCACGTACTGGCTGGCCATTGAGCCAGTAGAACGCGCTCGCTTCCGAGAAGTGCAGCAACGGCCAATCCAGCAGGCCGCTGTCCGATGGCATCAGGAAGCGGTCGACCGCTTCATTGCCGCCTTCGGCATGTACCGCTTCAAGCTCTTCGAGGGTAACCGTCTGCGCCAGGGTGAAAGGCCCGGCCTGGGTACGGCGCAATTCTGCGACGTACGCACCACAACCGAGTTGCTCACCGATATCCTCCACCAGGGTGCGAATATAGGTGCCCTTGCTGCAATCCACCGCAAGACGCGCAGTATCGCCTTCGAAGGCCAGTAATTCCAAGCGCGCAATAGTAACAGAACGCGGTTCGCGCTCCACTACTTCGCCTGCACGGGCCAGCTTGTACAGCGGCTGGCCATCACGCTTGAGCGCCGAGTACATCGGCGGTATCTGACTGATTTGCCCGCGAAATTTCGGCAATGCCGCTTCGACATCGGCGCGACCAACGGTCACCGGGCGTTCCTGCAAAACCTCACCTTCGGCGTCTGCCGTGGTGGTGGTCTTGCCCAGCTGCGCCAGGGTTTCATAACCCTTGTCGGAATCGAGCAGGTATTGCGAAAACTTGGTTGCCTCACCAAAGCACAACGGCAAGACACCGGTGGCCAATGGATCGAGGCTACCGGTGTGACCGGCTTTCTCGGCATTCAGCAGCCAGCGAACCTTCTGCAACGCGGCGTTGGAGGTGAACCCCAACGGTTTGTCGAGCAGGATGATACCGCTGACGTTACGACGGATACGTTTGACCTGAGCCACCGAATTACTCCTTGGTGTCTTCAGGTTCAGCAGCGACCGGATGCTGATTGTCTTCAGCCACGGCACGCTCGATCAGGGCCGACAGGTGCGCACCACGGACAACGGATTCGTCGTAGTGGAAGTGCAATTGCGGCACGCTGCGCAGTTTCATTTCACGGGCCAGTTGCATACGCAGGAAACCTGCGGCGGCATTCAGCACCTTGATGCTTTGCGCGATATCTTCGGCGTTGTCCTGGCCCATCACGGTGATGAAGATCTTCGCGTGACCGACGTCACGGCTGACTTCTACTGCGGTAATGGTGACCAGGCCGACGCGCGGGTCTTTGACTTCGCGACGGATCAGTTGAGCCAGCTCACGCTGCATCTGATCGCCGATACGTTGGGTACGGCTGTATTCTTTTGCCATGATTTTGTTACCTGTTACTGCCCAGCGGTGAAACCCGCAAGGTCTGAAAGCGGCAAACGCCCGGCCTGACAAAAGCCAGACCGGGCGTTGCGTTTAGAGTCCGGGTGATGCGCCACACTGTTGGGTGCGGCCGACCATCACGGCTCCTGAAGTGCGCGAGTTAGAGGCTGCGAGCAACCTGAACCTTCTCGAAGACTTCGATCTTGTCGCCGACTTTGACGTCGTTGTAGCTCTTCACGCCGATACCGCATTCCATGCCGGCACGTACTTCGGAAGCGTCATCCTTGAAGCGGCGCAGGGATTCCAGCTCGCCTTCGAAGATAACGATGTCTTCACGCAGTACACGGATCGGACGGTTACGGTGCACAACACCTTCGATCACCATGCAGCCCGCGATCGCGCCAAACTTCGGCGAACGGAACACGTCACGCACTTCGGCGATACCCAGGATGTTCTCGCGAACATCGCTGCCGAGCATGCCGGTCAGGGCTTTCTTGACGTCTTCGATGATGTCGTAGATCACGTTGTAGTAACGCATATCCAGACCTTCCTGCTCGACGATCTTCCGTGCGCCAGCATCGGCACGCACGTTGAAGCCGAACAGTACAGCGTTGGAAGCCAGTGCCAGGTTAGCGTCGGACTCGGTGATACCACCGACACCGCCACCCACTACGCGCACTTGTACTTCATCGTTGCCCAGGCCATTCAAGGCACCGTTCAACGCTTCCAGCGAACCACGGACGTCGGATTTGAGGACGATGTTGAGCGTCTTCTTCTCGGCCTGACCCATGTTTTCGAAGATGTTTTCCAGCTTGCCGGCGTGAGCGCGAGCCAGTTTGACTTCGCGGAACTTGCCTTGACGGAACAGAGCCACTTCACGGGCTTTCTTCTCGTCGGCAACCACACTCATCTCGTCGCCAGCGTCCGGGGTACCGTCCAGGCCGAGGATCTCGACAGGGATGGAAGGACCGGCTTCCTTGATTGGCTTGCCGTTCTCGTCGAGCATGGCACGCACGCGGCCATAGTTCGAGCCGACCAGGACCATGTCGCCTTGACGCAGGGTACCGTCTTGAACCAGAACGGTTGCCACCGGGCCACGACCTTTGTCGAGACGCGATTCAACCACAACACCGCGACCAGGAGCCGATGGAGTTGCTTTCAGTTCGAGAACTTCAGCTTGCAGCAGAACGGCTTCAAGCAGCTCGTCCACGCCAGTACCGACTTTCGCCGAAACCGGTACGAACGGCGTATCACCGCCCCACTCTTCAGAAGTCACGCCGTGAACCGACAGTTCACTACGGATGCGATCGAGATCGGCGCCCGGCTTGTCGATTTTGTTCACTGCTACCACCAGTGGAACGCCAGCCGCTACAGCGTGCTGAACAGCTTCAATGGTCTGCGGCATCACGCCGTCGTCCGCTGCAACCACCAGAATCACGATGTCGGTCGCCTTGGCACCACGAGCACGCATTGCGGTAAACGCGGCGTGACCCGGGGTGTCGAGGAAGGTGACCATGCCGCGTTCGGTTTCAACGTGGTATGCACCGATGTGCTGAGTAATACCACCGGCTTCGCCAGCAGCTACCTTGGCACGACGGATGTAGTCGAGCAGGGACGTTTTACCGTGGTCAACGTGGCCCATTACGGTCACAACTGGCGCACGGGAGAACGACTCACCTTCAAACTTCAGGGACTCGGCCAGGGAATCTTCCAGGGCGGTGTCGCTGACCAGGGTCACTTTGTGGCCCAGTTCTTCGGCTACCAGCTGAGCAGTTTCCTGATCAAGCACTTGGTTGATGGTCGCTGGAGTGCCCAGTTTGAACATGAACTTGATGATTTCAGCTGCCTTGACCGACATCTGATTGGCGAGATCGCCAACAGTGATGGTCTCGCCGATCTGCACATCACGCACGACAGGGCCGGTTGGGCTCTGGAAACCGTGGGCGTTGCGCTTCTTCAGCTTGGCCTTGCCGCGACCACCACGACGGAAGCCATCGCTTTCTTCGTCGGTAGTGCGTGGTGCCACACGTGGAGCTGGCGCTTTTTCCTTGACCGATGCGCGATGCGGAGCGTTTTTGCGCTCGCCATCACCACCACCGCTGCGACGATTGTTGTCGTCGGCACGTGGCTTGTCAGGACGGCGCTGTTCGTTCTGCTTGTTGCGAACGTCAGCAGACGGAGCTGGAGCAGCGGCAACCACCGGCGCGCTTTCGCGAACAGGTTCTGCAGCGGCAACCGGCGCCGCAACGGCAGCGCTGTTAGCGTTCTGCGCAGCAGCAGGCTGATTACGCGCTTCTACTTCGGCGCGTTGCTTGGCTTCTTCTTCAGCCTTCTGACGGGCAGCATTTTCTACTGCGCGACGCTCATCCAGTTCACGCTTGCGCTCGGCTTCGATTTCTTCCGGGCTGCGCTGTACGAAAACTTTCTTTTTGCGAACTTCTACGCTGATGCTTTTGCTACCAGCCACACGCAGGGTGCTGGTGGTTTTACGCTGCAGCGTGATCTTGCGTGGTTCTTCCACTTTCGCCTTGTGGCTGCTTTTCAAGTGAGTCAGCAGGGACTGCTTCTCACTGTCAGTCACATTTTCTTCGGCGGCGGTGTGCGGCAGACCTGCCTCACGCATCTGCTGCAACAGGCGCTCTACCGGTGTTTTGACCTCATCGGCCAGTTGTTTCACCGTGACTTGCGTCATGCACTTCTCTCCTCAGGCCGCGCCTAATTACTCGAACCAGTGGGCTCGGGCGGCCATGATCAACTTGCCGGCACGATCATCGTCAATGCCGTCGATGTCGAGCAGGTCGTCAATAGACTGCTCGGCCAGGTCTTCGCGGGTAATTACGCCGCGCACCGCCAGTTCCATCGCCAAATCCTTGTCCATACCCTCAAGCGAGAGCAGGTCTTCGGCCGGATGGGCGTCTGCCAGCTTTTCCTCAGTAGCGATGGCTTTGGTCAACAAACGATCCTTGGCACGAGCGCGAAGCTCGTTGACGGTATCTTCGTCAAAGCCGTCGATGTTGAGCATTTCTTCCAACGGTACGTAGGCAATCTCTTCCAGGCTGGTGAAGCCTTCATCTACCAGCACCTGTGCCAGGTCTTCGTCGACTTCCAGCTCGTCGATGAAGTTGCGCAGGATGTCGCCGGTTTCTGCTTGCTGCTTAGCCTGGATGTCCGATTCGGTCATCACGTTCAGGGTCCAGCCAGTCAACTGGCTAGCCAGACGCACGTTCTGACCACCGCGACCGATGGCCTGAGCCAGATTGTCTGCGCCAACGGCGATGTCCATTGCGTGGGCATCTTCGTCAACGATAATTGCCGCAACCTCAGCCGGGGACATGGCGTTGATTACGAACTGAGCCGGGTTGTCGTCCCAAAGAACGATATCCACACGCTCACCGCCCAACTCACCCGACACTGCCTGGACGCGCGAACCGCGCATACCGATGCAAGCACCTTGTGGGTCAATGCGCTTGTCCTTGGAGCGGACGGCGATCTTGGCGCGCGAACCCGGATCGCGGGACGCTGCCATTACTTCGATCAGGCCTTCGGCAATTTCCGGCACTTCGATGCGGAACAGCTCGATCAGCATTTCCGGCGCAGTACGCGACAGGATCAGCTGCGGGCCGCGGTTCTCGGTGCGGATTTCCTTGAGCAGCGCACGCAGACGCACGCCAACACGGAAAGTTTCGCGAGAAATGATGTCCTCACGGGCCAGCAACGCTTCAGCGTTGTTACCCAGATCGACGATCACGTTGTCGCGGGTGACCTTTTTCACGGTGCCGGAGATGATTTCTCCAAGGCGCTCGCGATAAGCGTCAACCACTTGAGCACGCTCGGCTTCACGCACTTTCTGCACGATGACCTGCTTGGCAGTCTGTGCAGCAATACGGCCGAACTCGATGGATTCGATCTTTTCTTCGACGACGTCGCCAACGTTGGCACCCGGATGCGTTTCGGCAACCTTGCTCGGCCAGGTTTCGATGGCCGGATCGTCGAGATCATTCTCTTCGACGACCGTCCAGCGACGGAAAGTTTCGTATGCCCCGGTGTGGCGGTTAATTTCCACACGCAGGTCAACTTCGTCTTCAAAACGCTTTTTGGTAGCAGTGGCCAAAGCCAGCTCCAGCGCTTCAAAAATTACGCTTGCCGGTACGCCCTTTTCATTGGATACCGACTCAACAACCAGCAGTACTTCTTTGCTCATCGTACGCCTCGCCTTTCGCAAGCCATTGGATCCGCGGGATCCGCGTCTCAGTCAAAACTGGGAATAATGTTGGCCTTGTCGATCATATCGATCGGCAACAGGAACTCATGGTCGTCTACCTGCACCACGACATCCTGTTCTTCTACACCGCGCAGAAGGCCCTGAAAGTTGCGTCGACCTTCAAAAGGCGAGCGCAGCTTGATCTTCACTTGTTCACCGGCAAACTTTGCAAACTGCTCAAGAGTGAACAGTGGGCGCTCCATGCCAGGCGAGGAAACTTCAAGGGTGTATTCAACGGTGATTGGATCTTCAACATCCAGTACACCGCTGATCTGACGGCTGACAATGGCGCAATCGTCCACCAGCACGCCGCCCTCTTTATCGATATAAACGCGCAACATCGAGTGACGACCCTGAGCCGAAAACTCGATACCCCAGCATTCATAGCCCAGGGCCACGACCACCGGGGCCAGCAAGGCCTGCAACTCTTCTAGCTTGCTCGACACCTGAACCCCCTAGTGCATGATATGTGCATGCGTTGCAAAATAAAAAAATGGGCGAAACGCCCATCCTTGAAACGCCGTCGAACAGCGGCGTTGAAAGTGTCCAGCTAACAAAAAGCCCCTTAAAAGGGGCTCCTTAAACTGGTTGCGGGGGCCGGATTTGAACCGACGACCTTCGGGTTATGAGCCCGACGAGCTACCAGACTGCTCCACCCCGCGACAAAGCTGGGGCGGAAGTATACGACCGATCCCTTATAGGGTCAATGTAACCTTCCACCTGCAAGAAAGCCCGCAACAGCGGGCTCTCCTGACTAATTGGTACCGAGAAGGGGACTCGAACCCCTACACCCTATGGGCACAACCACCTCAAGGTTGCGTGTCTACCAATTCCACCACCTCGGCAAAACTACGTTTGAAACCCTTCTTACTTCTGCTCTTGAGCTGGAGGTACGTCAGTCGCTGGAGAAGCCGACTTTTGCTCTTGAAGCACCGGGACATCATCAGAAGCCGGTTGTTGCTGCTTAGGTACTTCCAACACCGCTGGATTTGGGAGACCTGCCTGAGTCAGCTGATGAGCCTTCTCTTTAGCAAAGTAACCTAACCCCAAGCTGGTTATGAAGAAACCGGCGGCAAGTATAGCAGTAAACTTACTAAGAAAGGTAGAGGAACCTTGGCTTCCGAACACAGTATTTGAAGCACCTGCTCCGAAAGACGCGCCAGCGTCCGCACCCTTACCCTGCTGCAGCAAAACCAGAGCAACTACGCCCAATGCACCCAGCAGATGAAAAACGACTACGACTGTTTCCAGCATTTTTTCAGTTTCCCGCGGCGCGACAGATCGCACCGAACTCATCTGCATTCAGGGAAGCTCCACCAATGAGCCCCCCATCGATATCCGGCATGCCGAACAGTTCGACCGCATTGGCCGCCTTCACGCTGCCGCCGTATAGAAGCCGCACACCTCGTGCGACTTCAGAATTCTCTGCCCCCAACTGCTCGCGAATGGCTTTGTGCACATCCTGAGCTTGCTGCGGCGTTGCAGTCAGTCCGGTACCAATGGCCCAGACAGGCTCGTAAGCAATGACTGCCTTGGCAAAAGCGCCAACACCCAGCTCCTCTATGATGCTGCCCAGCTGACGCCCGACAACCTCAAGAGTTTTTCCGGCTTCGCGCTGCTCGAGGGTCTCCCCTATACACAACACCGGAATCAAGCCACATGCCTGCGCCGCTGCGAACTTGCGATTCAGCATTCCGTCTCGCTCGCCCATTATCTGACGGCGTTCGGAGTGCCCGACAAGCACCAGGGAACAACCTGCATCCACCAACTGACTCGGAGCAATTTCACCGGTCAACGCACCTTGCATGGATTCCACCGCAGAATTCTGCGCGCCGACCGAAATCGACTTGCCTTTCAAGCCATCAATCACTTGATTGATATACAAGCAAGGCGGGAATACCGCGACATCAACACCGCTTGGCAAGGCCAGATGACGAAGGCCGTTGATCAGCTCAGCGACGCTGGCGCGGGTACCGTGCATCTTCCAGTTACCAGCTACCATAGGGCGACGCATGCTGTACCTCGTCGGTCAAAGTGGGCGCAGATGTTACCCAACACAATCATGGCTTGCAAGCCGTATCAGGCAGAAACTTCAGTTACCAGTTTTGCCAGTTCTTCGGCGTAACCGCGAACCTGGGTTTCGTCCTCGCCCTCGACCATCACACGCACCAAAGGCTCTGTGCCAGACTTGCGCAAAAGCACACGACCACGACCCGCCATTGCCTGGGTGACACGCGCACTGGCTTCCTTGACAGCCGGGTGTTCCAGCGGGCTTTCGCCACCACCAAAACGCACATTGATCAGAACCTGAGGACACTTGCGCAATGCCTGACGCGTTTGCGCCAAACCTTCATTACGGGTCTTCAAGGCCATCAGCACTTGCAAGGCCGCGATGATCGCATCACCGGTCGTGGTGTGATTGAAGCAAACGATATGCCCCGAATTCTCACCACCGACCAGCCAGTTGCGCTCAAGCAACTCGGCAATCACGTAACGGTCGCCGACATTGGCACGAATAAATGGAATCGAAAGCTCTGCAAGCGCGAGTTCCAGCCCCAGATTACTCATCAGGGTGCCAACCACGCCGCCCTGCAATTTCCCGCGCTCATGCAGATCACGAGCAATGATGAACAGCAGTTCATCACCATCAACAATGGCACCGGTATGGTCGACCATCAAAACCCGATCGCCGTCGCCATCAAACGCGACACCCAGATCGGCGTGCTCAGCCAACACCGCAGCCTGCAGCTGCCCCATATGGGTCGAGCCGCAATTCTCGTTGATGTTCAGACCGTTAGGCTGGGCTGACAGCACGACCACTTCCGCACCCAGCTCCCGGAAGACACTCGGAGCTACCTTGTAGGTCGCGCCATGCGCACAGTCGATAACGATCTTGAGGCCAGAGAAACTGGTGCCCGTTGGCACGCTGCTTTTGCAAAACTCGATATAACGACCTGATGCATCGTTGATCCGCGATACTTTGCCGATCTTGCTTGATTCGACCACAGTCATCGGGGTATCGAGCAGCTCCTCGATCATCAGTTCCAGCTCATCTGGCAGCTTGGTGCCTTTACCGGAGAAAAACTTGATGCCGTTATCATCGTGCGGATTGTGCGAAGCACTGATCACGATACCGGCCTCAGCCTGGAACGTTCGCGACAGGTAAGCGATGGCCGGCGTCGGCATAGGACCCAGCAGCATCACATCGGCACCGGCCGATGTCAGTCCGGCCTCAAGCGCCGACTCGAACATATAACCGGAAATTCGCGTGTCCTTGCCGACCAGCACCTTGCAGGCGCCCATCTTGCGGAACGCCATGCCGGCGGCCCAGCCGAGCTTGAGCATGAAGTCAGGAGTAATCGGGTATTCACCTACGCGACCACGAATGCCGTCAGTACCAAAGTATTTCTTGCTCATAAGTGCTCCATCATTCTTATTCGGCTGATTCCACGGCCGCGATCATCCGCACCACGTCTACTGTTTCCGCCACATCATGGACGCGCAATATACGCGCACCTTTCACCGACGCCAGTGCCGCTAGCGCCAGGCCGCCATGCAACCGCTCGCCGACAGGGCGATTCAATGCGTGGCCGATCATGCTCTTTCGAGAAACACCCACCAACAAGGGTCTGCCCAACGCATGCAGAGCTTCCATGTGCTTGAACAAGCTTAGATTGTGCTGCAGGCTTTTGGCGAAACCGAACCCCGGATCTAGAATGATCCGCTCGGCAGGAATACCTGCCGCCGCACATTGCGCCATGCGTTCAGCGAGAAAGTCACCGACTTCACGCGTAACGTCCTGATACTGCGGATTGTCCTGCATATCTCCAGGCTCACCGAGCATATGCATGAGACACACCGGCAAACCGGTAGCCGCCGCAGCATCCAGTGCGCCGTCGCGCTGCAGCGAGCGCACATCATTGATCAATCCGGCACCCAACCGTGCGGTTTCGCGCATGACAGCAGGTGTAGAAGTATCCACCGAGATGATCACATCAAGCTCGCGATTGATCAGCTCGACGATCGGCGCGACGCGCTCAAGCTCTTCAAGCGGAGAGACTGCTCGCGCGCCAGGACGCGTGGATTCGCCACCAACATCAATCAGCGTCGCACCCGCGGCAACCATTGCTTCTGCATGGCGCAAGGCCGCATCCAGCTGACTGTATTGGCCGCCATCGGAGAAAGAATCAGGGGTGACATTGAGAATGCCCATGACATGCGTCTGGGCCAAATCAAGAACCCGGTTGCCGCAAGGCAACCGGGTCAGGGACTGTACAGAAGTCATTTCAAACCTTAAACGTCAGCAGCCGGGCCGCCAATCGGTGTTTCCGGACGCTCGTCTCGAACCACTGGTGGCGGCGGCGTACCGGTGCCACCTGACCAGTCACGAGGCTCGCGAGGTGTACGACCTGCCATGATGTCGTCGATCTGTTCAGCATCGATCGTTTCGTATTTCATCAGGGCATCAGCCATCGCATCAAGCTTGTCACGGTTGTCCGTGAGGATCTGCTTGGCCGTGCCGTAGCACTGGTCAATGATGCTGCGCACTTCGGAGTCGATCAGCTTGGCTGTCTCACCGGAGAAGCTGGCTGCCTGACCACCACCGCCGCGACCAAGGAACACCTCACCTTCTTCTTCGGCATACATCAACGGACCGAGTTTTTCCGACAGGCCCCACTTGGTCACCATGTTCCGTGCGATCTGGCTGGCACGCATGATGTCGTTGGAAGCGCCGGTGGTTACACCATCGAAGCCCAGGGTCATTTCTTCAGCGATACGACCGCCGTACAGCGAACAGATCTGGCTGATCAGCGCGCGCTTGGACAGGCTGTAGCGATCTTCTTCCGGCAGGAACATCGTCACACCCAACGCACGACCGCGCGGGATGATCGATACTTTGTACACCGGATCATGCTCAGGCACGACGCGACCAACAATGGCGTGACCCGCTTCGTGATAAGCAGTGTTCTGTTTCTCTTTTTCGGACATGACCATCGATTTGCGCTCGGCGCCCATCATGATCTTGTCTTTGGCCAGTTCGAACTCTTTCATTTCAACGATGCGCTTGCCGCTGCGTGCAGCGAACAGCGACGCCTCGTTGACCAGGTTAGCCAGGTCAGCACCGGAGAAGCCCGGAGTACCACGCGCAATAACGGCCGGAGCAACGTCGTCACCCATTGGCACTTTGCGCATGTGCACCTTGAGAATCTGTTCGCGACCACGGATATCCGGCAGTCCCACCACAACCTGACGGTCGAAACGGCCCGGACGCAGCAGCGCGGGGTCGAGTACGTCAGGACGGTTGGTTGCAGCGATCACAATGATGCCGTCATTCATCTCGAAGCCGTCCATCTCGACCAGCAACTGGTTGAGAGTCTGCTCACGCTCGTCATGACCGCCACCCATGCCGGCGCCACGATGGCGACCGACGGCGTCGATTTCGTCGATAAAGATGATGCAAGGCGCGTGTTTCTTCGCCTGCTCGAACATGTCACGTACACGGCTGGCACCAACACCGACGAACATTTCGACGAAATCGGAACCGGAGATGGTGAAAAACGGAACCTTGGCTTCGCCGGCAATCGCCTTGGCCAGCAAGGTTTTACCGGTACCCGGTGGACCGACCATCAGCACACCGCGAGGAATGCGGCCGCCCAGACGCTGGAACTTGCCAGGATCACGGAGGAACTCAACCAGCTCGCCGACCTCTTCCTTGGCTTCGTCGCAACCAGCGACGTCAGCCAATGTGGTTTTCACCTGATCTTCGGAAAGCAGGCGCGCCTTGCTCTTGCCGAAGCTCATCGGCCCGCCCTTGCCACCGGCACCGCCCTGCATCTGGCGCATGAAGAACATGAACACCGCGATGATCACCAGGATCGGGAAGCTGGCTACCAGCAACTGGGTCCAGATGCTTTGTTGCTCAGGCTGCTTGCCTTCGACCACAACGTGGTTGTCGACCAGATCGCCGATCAGGCCATTGTCCTGAATCGCCGGACGAATGGTCTTGAAGCTGTCGCCATCGTTGCGTTTGCCGGTAATCACATAGCCGTCAACGGCTACGCGCTCGACCTTGCCATCCTTGACCTGCTGGATGAAGTCGGAATAGTTGAGGGTCTGCGGCTCGTTAGGGCTGGAGAAGTTGTTCATCACCGTCACCAGGACAGCCGCGATGATCAACCACAGGATCAGATTCTTTGCCATATCGTTCAATTAACTACCCTCTGAAGCAAGCTCCGCTACTGGCGCGCGCTTCGCATGATATTCACCGGCCTAACTTACTACATTACCTACGACTCTGGCAGGCGCCGTCTGTAACCCTTTGTGAAACACTTTCTACACAATATTCGTTAATGCTAGCCGGGCGAAATACTAAAAACCTATCACCCCGCACAAAAACCTCGTTTTACTCACTACGCCCGCGATAACCCCAAGCCAACATGTATTGCTCGCGAGAGCTGCCACGAGAGGAGTCCGGCTTGATCATCTGGATCTTGTCGAACTTCTTGCGGGCATCCTTCAGGTAAACATCAAACCCTTCACCCTGAAAAATCTTGATGACGAAATTACCGCCCGGCTTGAGGATACGTTCCGCCAGATCAAGCGCCAACTCGCAAAGGAACATGGCTTTTGGCATATCCACTTCAGGCGTACCACTCATATTGGGGGCCATATCGGAAATCACAAGGTCCACCTGCGAATTACCCACAGCCTCAAGAATCCGCCCGAGCACTTCGTCCTCGGTAAAGTCACCCTGAATAAAGGTCACATCAGGAATGCTGTCCATTTCCAGGATGTCCGAGGCGATCAGACGCCCTTGACCGCCGATCAGCCGACTGGTGACCTGCGACCAGCCACCGGGCGCTGCACCCAGGTCGACAACGCTCATGCCGGGACGGATCAGTTTGTATTTCTCCTGGATCTCCAGAAGCTTGTAACTCGCACGCGAGCGGTAGCCATCCTTCTGCGCTTGTTTCACATAAGGATCATTGACATGTCTTTTCAGCCAACCAAGGCTTGTCTTGGAACGCGCCATTGGGCACCTCGTTGATAAGGGTCGTGATTAATTGGGCGGATCCACGAGCCCTCGGGTAAAATGGCCGCCATTTTACAGAATCCAGACGAAAGGGTCAGATTATGCCGCTCACTCCAGAGCAGAAGAAACAGTACAAATCCATTGGCCACCACCTGAAACCGGTTTTGACGGTGGCTGACAACGGTTTGACTGAAGGTGTTTTAGCCGAACTTGAACGCGCTTTGGCGGATCACGAGCTGATCAAAATCAAGCTCAATATCCTCGATCGCGAATCGCGCCTGGCGCACATCGCAGAACTGTGCAAGGTTGGCAAAGCGGATCTGGTGCAGGTCATCGGCAAGATGGCACTGATTTACCGTCGGAACTTCAGCGCGAACAAGCAGCTGTCGAACGTTCATCGCTTCAAGTGATGAAAAGGGTCAAGGGTGTGCTTCGCGCACCCTGCCACTCCATCCCGGCACCGGCTGCATCACCAGCACCAGCCCGGAAAAGCCCAGAACCAGATAACTGAACACCTGCCAGCGCTGCGCATCCGGCCAGCCGACACGCACTGCGACATACATCGCACACGCATACAACGCCATCAGCAGCACCTGACCGCGAAAATCTCGCCATAGACTGGCAAGGCCCTCGGCCTGTACCAGCACCAAAGCCTGAAAAATAACGCATGCGGCGGCGAACCCCACCACCAGCACTTCGAATGCACTGGCCACCTCATCGATCAGCAGCGGTGCCAGGCCAATCTTGCCCAACGCCGGCTGCAAACCAAGATGAATCAGCCATAGACCGCCAACCCAAAGCATCTGGGCCAGCTGCCAAAGCATGGCGCCCGCATGCAGCGGGCGCCCTTTTTCAGATGTGACGGACTTCGACAATCTCGTACTCGATCACGCCGCTTGGCGTTTTCACGGCGACCACATCGCCCTCTTCCTTGCCGATCAAGGCACGGGCCAAAGGCGAGCCGACGGAAATCTTGCCGAGTTTGAAGTCAGCCTCATCCTCACCCACGATGTGGTAAGTGACGCTTTCATCGGTCTCGACGTTGGCGATTTCGACGGTAGTACCGAAAATCACTTTGCCGGTGTGCGGAATCGACGTGACGTCAATGATGACCTGATTCTGAATCCGGCCCTCGATGTCACGAATCCGCGCCTCGACCATGCCTTGCTGTTCGCGCGCGGCATGATATTCAGCGTTTTCTTTCAAGTCGCCCAACTCGCGGGCCGTACCGATGTCCTGGCTAAGCTTCGGACGGACGACCTTGGTCAGGTGAGCGTGTTCTTCTTCCAGGGCTTTAGCGCCCTGGACGGTCATTGGGTATTTGATCATGCCTTCAATCCTGCGTGTAGATCCTGCAAGCGGCGCACGGTTTTTTCCGGACCGAACTTCAGCGCTTCACAGATAGCTTCGCCAGCAGCAATGGTGGTGGTGCAGTAAATCTTGTGCTGCAAGGCATTACGACGAATGGAGTACGAATCAGCGATCGACTGACGCCCTTCGGTGGTGTTGATGATCAGGGTGACTTCGTCATTCTTGATCATGTCGACCACGTGCGGACGACCCTCGGTCACCTTGTTCACACGGCGCACTTTCAGACCTGCAGCCTCGATCAGCTTGGCAGTGCCGGCAGTGGCAACCACTTCGAAGCCCAAGTTGATCAGATCACGGGCCACACCTGCAACCAGCGGCTTGTCGTCATCGCGCACGCTGATGAATGCGGTACCACCGGTCGGCAGCACTTCGCTGGCGCCCATCTGGGCTTTGGCGAATGCTTCACCGAAGGTGTCGCCGACGCCCATCACTTCACCGGTCGACTTCATTTCCGGGCCGAGGATCGGGTCAACGCCAGGGAATTTGGCGAACGGGAACACCGCCTCTTTCACGCTGTAGAAGTTCGGAATGATTTCTTTGGTGAAGCCAATTTCTTTCAGAGTCTTACCGGCCATCACGCGAGCAGCGATCATGGCCAGGGAGACACCGATGCACTTCGATACGAACGGCACGGTACGCGAAGCGCGCGGGTTGACTTCGATGACGTAGATGTCTTCGCCCTGCAGCGCCAACTGCACGTTCATCAGACCGACAACGCCCAGTTCCAGGGCCATTTTCTTGACCTGTTCGCGCATCTCGTCCTGGATGTGCGCCGGCAGCGAGTACGGCGGCAGCGAGCAAGCCGAGTCACCGGAGTGAACGCCAGCCTGTTCGATGTGCTGCATGATCGCGCCGATGACGACGTCTTTGCCGTCGCAGACAGCATCCACGTCCATTTCGATGGCGCAGTTGAGGAAGTGGTCGAGCAGCACCGGGCTGTCGTTGGACACTTTCACCGCATCACGCAGGTAGCGTTTGAGTTCTTCTTCTTCGTAAACGATTTCCATCGCGCGACCACCCAGTACATAGGATGGGCGTACGACCAACGGGTAACCGATCTTGCTGGCGGCACGAATTGCTTCGTCTTCACTGCGCACGGTGGCGTTCGGCGGCTGACGCAGGTTCAGACGCTCAACCATTTGCTGGAAGCGCTCACGGTCTTCGGCACGGTCGATCGCATCAGGGCTGGTGCCGATGATCGGCACGCCAGCGGCTTCCAGAGCGCGAGCCAGTTTCAGCGGAGTCTGGCCGCCGTACTGGACGATCACGCCTTTTGGTTTCTCGACGCGGCAGATTTCCAGCACGTCTTCGAGGGTTACCGATTCGAAGTACAGACGGTCGGAGGTGTCGTAGTCGGTGGAAACAGTTTCCGGGTTGCAGTTGACCATGATGGTTTCGTAGCCGTCTTCGCGCAGTGCGAGGGCAGCGTGAACGCAGCAGTAGTCGAACTCGATACCTTGGCCGATTCGGTTCGGGCCACCGCCCAGAATCATGATCTTGTCGCGGCCCGACGGCGCGGCTTCACACTCTTCTTCGTAAGTCGAATAGAGGTAAGCGGTGTCGGTGGCGAACTCGGCGGCGCAGGTGTCAACGCGCTTGTAGACCGGGAACACTTCCAGCTTGTGACGGTGCGTGCGCAGGTTCTTCTCGGTCACACCCAGCAGCTTGGCCAGACGCTGATCGGAGAAGCCTTTGCGCTTGAGTTTGTACATCAGGTCGCGGTCGATAGCGGAGAGACCGAGGGTCTTGACCTTCTCTTCGTCCTTGATCAGATCCTCGATCTGCACGAGGAACCAAGGATCGATCATGTTCATGGCGAAGATTTCTTCGACAGTCATGCCGGCGCGGAAAGCGTCTGCCACATACCAGATGCGCTCGGCGCCCGGCACGGTCAGTTCACGCTTGAGTACGCTCATGCTTTCCGGGTTGCTCAGGTCGAGCTTCTCGTCCAGACCGCAAACACCGACTTCCAGACCGCGCAGGGCTTTCTGCAGAGATTCCTGGAAAGTCCGGCCGATGGCCATGACTTCACCAACCGACTTCATCTGAGTGGTCAGGCGCGCGTCAGCCTTGGCGAATTTTTCGAAGGCAAAACGTGGCAGCTTGGTGACGACGTAGTCGATCGACGGCTCGAAGGATGCCGGGGTCTTGCCACCGGTGATGTCGTTCGACAGTTCGTCGAGGGTGTAACCCACAGCCAGTTTGGCCGCGACTTTGGCGATCGGGAAACCGGTGGCTTTCGAAGCCAGGGCCGAGGAACGCGATACGCGCGGGTTCATTTCGATCACGACCATACGGCCAGTGTCCGGGCAGATACCGAATTGCACGTTGGAACCGCCAGTCTCGACGCCGATCTCGCGCAGTACCGCCAGCGAGGCGTTACGCAGGATCTGGTATTCCTTGTCGGTCAGGGTTTGTGCTGGCGCGACGGTGATCGAGTCACCGGTGTGCACGCCCATCGGGTCGAAGTTTTCGATCGAGCAGACGATGATGCAGTTGTCCTTTTTGTCGCGGACAACTTCCATTTCATATTCTTTCCAGCCGATCAGCGATTCGTCGATCAGCAGCTCTTTGGTCGGCGACAGGTCCAGACCACGGGCGCAGATTTCTTCGAACTCTTCACGGTTGTAGGCGATACCGCCACCGGTGCCGCCCATGGTGAAGGACGGACGGATGATGCACGGGAAGCCCAGGGTTTCAAGAACCGCGTTGGCTTCTTCCATGCTGTGGGCGATACCGGAACGCGGGCACGCCAGGCCGATGGATTTCATCGCCTTGTCGAAACGCGAACGGTCTTCAGCCTTGTCGATGGTGTCGGCGTTGGCGCCGATCATTTCTACGCCGAACTTCTCCAGAACGCCTTCGCGCTCCAGGTCCAGGGCGCAGTTCAGAGCGGTCTGGCCGCCCATGGTTGGCAGCACCGCGTCCGGACGCTCTTTTTCGATGATCTTGGCAACGGTCTGCCACTTGATCGGCTCGATGTAGGTGGCGTCGGCCATGTCCGGGTCGGTCATGATGGTGGCCGGGTTGGAGTTCACCAGGATGACGCGGTAACCCTCTTCGCGCAGGGCTTTACAGGCCTGGGCGCCGGAGTAGTCGAATTCGCAGGCCTGGCCGATAACGATCGGGCCAGCGCCGAGAATCAGGATGCTTTTAATGTCTGTACGTTTTGGCATGGGTTTGTCACTCAAATCCGCAGGTCAGTCGGCAAGCCGTCTTGATCGATTTCTGAAGTCCCGAGGGGGCCACCGGTCTCGGGGCCGCCCTCGAGGGGCTTCTCTCTACAGTCTCAAGGCGAACGCTTAGCGTCGCTTGGCCATCTCGTTGATGAAGCGGTCGAACAGTGGCGCGACGTCGTTCGGGCCCGGGCTCGCTTCAGGGTGACCCTGGAAGCTGAACGCGCTCTTGTCGGTGCGCTCGATGCCTTGCAGCGTGCCGTCGAACAGCGATTTGTGGATCGCACGCACGTTGGCTGGCAGGGTTTCTTCGTCGACCGCAAAACCGTGGTTCTGACTGGTGATCATCACCACGCCAGTGTCCAGATCCTGCACCGGGTGGTTGGCACCGTGGTGGCCGTGGCCCATTTTCAGGGTCTTGGCGCCGGAGGCCAGCGCCAACAGTTGGTGGCCGAGGCAGATGCCGAATACCGGAATTTCGGTTTCCAGGACTTCCTTGATCGCCTTGATCGCGTAGTCGCATGGCTCCGGATCACCAGGGCCGTTGGACAGGAACACGCCGTCCGGCTTCAGTGCCAGCACATCAGCGGCAGGCGTCTGCGCAGGTACCACGGTGACGCGGCAGCCGCGCTCGACCAGCATGCGCAGGATGTTGACCTTGACGCCGTAGTCGTAGGCAACCACGTGGTAAGGCAGCTCGGAAGCGTCGATGGTCGCGTGGCTGTCGGTCTTCAGATCCCAGACAGTCGAGCGCCATTCGTATTGAGTCTTGGTGCTGACGACTTTCGCCAGATCCATGCCCTTCAGGCCAGGGAAGCCTTGCGCAGCGGCGATTGCCGCTTCTTCGGAGATGTTGTCGCCGGCCATGATGCAGCCGTTCTGTGCGCCTTTTTCACGCAGGATGCGGGTCAGGCGACGGGTGTCGATACCAGCGATTGCCACAACGTTGTTGGCTTTCAGGTAGTCGGACAGGGACATCGTGTTACGCCAGTTGCTCGCTACCAGCGGCAGGTCACGGATGACCAGGCCAGCGGACCAGACGCGATCGGACTCGGCATCTTCCGGCGTGGTGCCGGTGTTGCCGATGTGCGGGTAAGTCAGGGTAACGATCTGTTGGGCGTAGGAAGGATCGGTAAGGATTTCCTGATAGCCGGTCATTGCGGTGTTGAACACCACCTCACCAACGGTTTGACCGTCGGCACCAATGGCTTCGCCGCGAAAAATGCTGCCATCAGCAAGGGCAAGTATGGCTGGCTTAGTCAAGAAGACCTCCCGTAAATAACGCATGAAAGGGCGATCGCAGGTTGTAAAAAAGCGGAGTGACGTATGGACACGTCACCCCGCTTCTTCACTGAATTATTCTGCGCGCTTTTAGTGGACACACTAAAGCTGTAGCTTACAGAAAAAGGCTTTTTTGGTCCACCGCTAAAGAGCCTAAAAGGCCGGAGAATGCGACAGGTCGTCGCCAAGCGGAGAAAAACCAGCGCAAACAGGGCGTTTGCGCCGGGTTCAGCAATGAATCAGCGCAGGTCGAGCACGTCTTGCATGTCGTACAGACCCGGCTCGCGACCGTCCAGCCACAGCGCCGCACGCACCGCGCCCTTGGCAAACGTCATGCGGCTCGACGCCTTGTGCGTGATCTCCAGACGCTCACCTTCGCAGGCAAACAGTACGGTGTGATCACCCACCACATCACCGCCGCGCACGGTTGCAAAACCAATGGTTTCACGCTCACGGGCGCCAGTGTGACCCTCGCGACCGTAGACCGCGACTTTCTGCAAATCACGATCCAGCGCACCGGCAATCACTTCACCCATGCGCAACGCCGTACCCGACGGCGCATCGATCTTGTGGCGGTGATGAGCTTCGATGATTTCGATGTCGGCTTCATCGCCCAACACCCGCGCCGCCATATCGAGCAACTTCAGCGACAGATTGACGCCGACACTGAAGTTGGCCGCGAACACGATCGGAATGTCCTTGCCCGCCTCGACCAACAACTGCTTCTGCGAAGCGTCCAGGCCAGTGGTGCCGATGACCATGGCCTTGCCGGCCTTGCGGCAGAAGGCGAGGTTTTTCAGCATCACTTCCGGCAGCGTAAAGTCGATCAACACATCGAACTCTTCAGCCACCGCCTCGATATGCCCGGACAGCGGCACGCCGATGCGACCCAGCGACGCCAGCTCACCGGCGTCGACACCGATCAGCGTGCTGCCCGGGCGCACCACGGCAGCAGTCAAACCGGTCAGCGGCGCGCGCTGCTGCACGGCCTCGACCAGAATCTTACCCATGCGCCCAGCAGCGCCCATCACAGCTATACGTCGCATGCCGACTCCTTACAGATCGCCGAAGAAACGCTTCACACCGTCGAACCAACCGGTGGTTTTTGGCGAATGGCTGTTGTCATCCGCCAGCGAGCTGCGGAATTCTTCCAGCAGTTCACGTTGACGACGGTTCAGGTTGACCGGAGTCTCGACCGCCACACGGCACATCAAGTCGCCTGCACCACCGCCACGCACCGGCGCCACGCCTTTGCCGCGAACACGGAACTGCTTGCCAGTCTGAGTGCCCTCGGGGATTTTCAGTTTGACGCGACCGTCGAGGGTCGGAATTTCCAGCTCGCCGCCCAGTGCCGCATCGACGAAGCTGATCGGCACTTCGCAGAACAGGTGCTTGCCATCGCGCTGGAAGATGTCGTGTTCGCGAACATTGATGACCACATACAGGTCGCCAGTCGGGCCGCCCTGCGTACCCGCCTCGCCTTCGCCGGACAGACGAATGCGGTCGCCGGTATCGACGCCGGCCGGCACTTTGACCGACAGGGTTTTGTACTCTTCAACGCGGCCGTCACCGTGGCAGGAGTCGCACGGATCGGAAATGATCTTGCCCTGGCCATGGCAGCGCGGGCAGGTTTGCTGCACCGAGAAGAAGCCTTGCTGCATGCGGACCTGGCCGATGCCGCCGCAAGTCGGGCACGTCGATGGAGAGGAGCCTTTCTTCGCGCCAGAACCATCGCACGGCTTGCAGTTAACCAGTGTCGGAACGCGGATATTCACCGATGTGCCACGCACCGCCTCTTCCAGATTCAGCTCAAGGGTGTAGCGTAAGTCGCTGCCACGCTGAGCGCCGCCACGGGAACCGCCGCGACCGCCACCGAAGAAATCACTGAAGACATCACCGAAGATGTCCGAGAAGTTCTGACCACCGAAACCGGCGCCACCGCCGCCCATGCTCGGGTCGACTCCGGCATGACCGTACTGGTCGTACGCCGCGCGCTTGCTGGAATCGGACAGCACTTCGTAGGCCTCATTGGCCTCTTTGAACATGTCTTCCGACGCTTTGTCATCGGGATTACGGTCCGGGTGGTGCTTCATCGCCAGACGACGGTAAGCCTTCTTCAGGTCCGCATCGCTTGAGCCGCGCTCAACACCCAACACTTCGTAATAGTCACGCTTTGCCATAAGTCTTCTGCACTCTTGAGGACGTTCGGCAAACCCCTCCTGAGGATGGCCAAACTCGTTGAGCCCCAATACAGGCCCGGACCCAACTCACGTCAATTCAACGATCCTGGTCTTTGTTTCATGCGGTACTTACGGCACGAAAAGCAGGAGCATTCCCGGCCATACCGCCAACATCCGAACCTTGTCGCATGCTGTAAAAATTCGCGTATTCCAGATACGCCAACGCGGGAGCTAGCTCCCGCGCGGCGACATCCTACCAGTCACTACCTAAAGGCAGTCAACCGGCCGACCAACAACTTACTTGTGGTCTTTGACTTCTTCGAACTCTGCATCGACAACGTCGTCAGCCTTCTCAGCCGATTCGCCTTGCGGGGCTGCGCCATCAGCTGGCTGAGCCTGTTCGGCGTACATCTTCTGAGCAACCGGAGCGGAGACTTTCGACAGCTCTTCAACCTTCGCTTCGATAGCAGCCTTGTCGTCGCCTTTGACAGCGGCTTCCAGAGCAACAACAGCAGCTTCGATCGCAGTCTTCTCTTCGGCGGTGACTTTGTCGCCCGCGTCAGCAATCATTTTGCGTGTCGAGTGCACCAGTGCATCACCCTGGTTACGGGCAGCGGCCAGCTCTTCGAACTTGCGGTCTTCCTCAGCGTTCGCTTCGGCGTCACGCACCATGCGCTCGATTTCTTCGTCGGACAGACCGGAGTTGGCCTTGATCACGATCGACTGGGTCTTGCCGGTTGCCTTGTCTTTCGCACCAACGTGCAGAATGCCGTTAGCGTCGATGTCGAAGGTCACTTCGATCTGCGGCACGCCACGTGGAGCAGGTGGAATGTCGGCCAGGTCGAACTTGCCCAGGGACTTGTTCTGAGTGGCTTGCTTGCGCTCGCCCTGCAGCACGTGAATGGTCACAGCGCCCTGGTTGTCGTCGGCAGTCGAGAACACTTGCGATTTCTTGGTAGGAATCGTGGTGTTTTTCTCGATCAGCGCGGTCATCACGCCACCCATGGTTTCGATACCCAGGGTCAGCGGGCTGACGTCGAGCAGCAGAACGTCTTTCACGTCACCGGCCAGAACAGCGCCCTGAATCGCAGCACCCATGGCAACAGCTTCGTCCGGGTTAACGTCTTTGCGAGCTTCTTTACCGAAGAAATCGGTAACCAGCTTCTGCACCAGCGGCATACGGGTCTGACCACCGACCAGGATCACGTCGTTGATCGCGCCAACGTCCAGGCCTGCGTCTTTCATGGCGATGCGGCAAGGTTCGATGGTGCGCTGAACCAGGTCTTCAACCAGCGCTTCGAGCTTGGCACGCGAGATCTTCACGTTCAGGTGCTTAGGACCGGTCGCGTCTGCAGTGATGTACGGCAGGTTGACGTCGGTCGACTGAGCGGACGACAGCTCGATCTTGGCTTTCTCAGCGGCTTCTTTCAGGCGCTGCATGGCCAGCGGGTCACCTTTGAGGTTCATGCCGCTTTCTTTCTTGAATTCGTCAACGAGGTAGTCGATCAGACGAATGTCAAAGTCTTCACCGCCGAGGAACGTGTCACCGTTGGTAGCCAGTACTTCGAACTGGTGCTCGCCATCCACTTCAGCGATCTCGATCACGGAAACGTCGAAAGTACCGCCACCCAGGTCATAAACAATCACGGTGTGATCGCCCTTGGCCTTGTCCATACCGTAAGCCAGAGCAGCTGCGGTTGGTTCGTTGATGATACGTTTTACGTCCAGACCAGCAATACGGCCGGCGTCTTTGGTCGCCTGACGCTGGCTGTCGTTGAAGTAGGCCGGAACGGTGATCACCGCTTCGGTCACGGTCTCGCCGAGGTAGTCTTCGGCGGTCTTCTTCATCTTTTTCAGGATTTCAGCCGAGATTTGTGGCGGCGCCATTTTCTGGCCGTTCACTTCAACCCAAGCGTCGTTGTTGTCAGCCTTGACGATCTTGTAAGGGACCATCTGGATGTCTTTCTGCACAACTTCTTCGTCGAAACGACGACCGATCAGACGCTTTACCGCGTACAGAGTGTTGTGCGGGTTGGTCACAGCCTGACGCTTGGCCGACTGACCTACCAGGATTTCGCCATCGTTGGCGTAAGCGATGATCGACGGCGTGGTACGCGCGCCTTCAGCGTTTTCGATAACTTTTGCTTTGCCGTTTTCCAGCACGGAGACGCAGGAGTTGGTAGTCCCCAGGTCGATACCGATAATTTTGCCCATGTTAACTCTCCCGAAACTTTGGATTTTTTTGCCGCAGCAGTGGTGGCTGTCTGCGGTAATACTTAAACGCTTGACTTCTAAATGGGGGCCTTACGGCCAATTTCAAGCCTGCTCGTCAATCGAAGGCGAAACTGGCGCAGGCGCCTTGCTGACCACAACCATGGCCGGGCGCAGCAGGCGACCGTTGAGCTGGTAGCCCTTCTGGAACACCTTCAGAACGCTGTTCGGTTCTACGTCAGCGCTTTCCTGCATGGCCATCGCCTGATGCTGAACGGCGTTGAACGGTTCGCCATGCGGATCGATCGCTTCCAGCTGATAACGCTTGAGGGTGTCGTGGAACATTTTCAGCGTCAGCTCGATACCTTCGCGCATCGGACGGATGCTTTCGTCGTCCGGGTTCGACAGCTCGAGGCCGCGCTCCAGGCTGTCGACGATCGGCAGCAGGTCGCCGGCGAATTTTTCCAAGGCAAACTTGTGCGCCTTCTCGACGTCCTGCTCGGCACGGCGACGGACGTTCTGCAGATCGGCAGCAACACGCAGAGACTGATCCTGCGCGGCGGCCAATTGCTCTTCGAGCACTTGTACACGGGTCGCCAGGTCATCACCCGAACCTTCGGGCGCCTGATTGGCTTCTGGGTTTTGCGTATCTACTGTCTGTTCGTCAGCCATAGAATTCTCCTTTCAATTTCGTCCGCGAGCCTGACTCGCGCTTCTGTCCCGATATATGGGGCCGCAAAATCAGGCTTCAAGGGGCTTCAAACATTAACCCTACAAAAAAGTGTCGAATCCTCATTCCTCGATGCGCTAAGCAGATTTGTGGTTCAAGCAAATCGAGCTAAGGGAGGGCATTGTCAGCGCGAAACAAAACACTGTATAAATAACCAGACCTTTAGCTTGGGAGCGGCCTTTTATGCTGGTGCACCTGTCCGTACATAACTACGCCATCGTTGAACATCTCGATCTCGAACTTGATCGCGGGATGAGCGTGATCACGGGTGAAACCGGCGCTGGCAAATCGATCATGCTCGACGCGCTGGGCCTGACCCTCGGTGATCGTGCCGACAGCGGCGTGGTTCGTCCCGGCGCCGACAAGGCCGACATCCTCGCGACTTTCGATCTGGCTGACATTCCCGAAGCCAGCGCGTGGCTGGCCGAGCGCGATCTGGAGACTGATGGCCCGTGCATTCTGCGTCGGGTGATCACCTCGGAGGGTCGTTCGCGCGGCTATATCAACGGCACCCCTTGCCCGCTGGGTGACCTCAAGTCGCTGGGCGAATTGCTGATCGATATCCACAGCCAGCATGAACACCAGTCCCTGCTGAAAACCGATACCCATCGTCGCTTGCTGGACGAGTACGCCGGCGCTACCGATCTGGCCCGCCAGGTTCAGCTCGCCGCCCAGCGCTGGCGGCAGACTCGCCAGGAACTGGAGCGCCTCTCCAACTCCGGCGACGAACAACGCGCGCGCCATCAATTGCTCAGCTATCAGCTTGAAGAGCTGGAAAACCTCGGTCTGGGTGATAACGAGCTGGAGCAACTGGAGCAGGAACACAAAAACCTGACCAACGCAGAAACCCTGCTGGGCATTTGCCGGCAAGTGGTCGAGCAATGCAGCGAAAGCGATTCCGGCAATGTGTTGAATGCGCTGACCGCCAGCCTCAACCGCCTGTCGAGCGTGAATAACTCCGTCGGCGCACTGGGCGAAGCCAGCAGTCTGCTGACCAGCGCGCAGATCCAGGTCGAAGAGGCCGTCGGTGAACTCAATCGCTTCCTCGATAACTTCGATGCCGATCCGGCACGCCTGCAGTATCTGGAAGAACGCCTCGACGCGATCTACACCCTGGCGCGCAAGCACCGGATCCAGCCGACCGAAGTGGGAGAGATGCAGCAGAAGTTGCTGGATGAAATCGAAACCCTCAACGCCAACGACGAATCCATCGAGCGCCTGGGTGAAGAACTGGCCTCGTATGCCCGCCACTATCAAGAGAAGGCACGAGAGCTGAGCGATTTGCGTCATCAGGCCGCCGGCAGTCTCGCCAGCGCGGTTGAGCAGGAGATTCAGCGACTGGGCATGCCTGGCGGCCGATTTACCATCGAATTGAAGGCCAACAGCAGTGACGAGTTGCTACCCAACGGGCTGGAACAGGTCGAATTGCTGGTCAGCGCCAACCCGGGCCAGCCGCTGAAGGCACTGGCAAAAGTCGCTTCCGGCGGTGAGCTTTCGCGAATCAGCCTGGCGATTCAGGTGATCACCGCGCAGACGTCCCGCGTTCCAACACTGGTATTCGACGAAGTGGACGTCGGCATTGGTGGGCCGACGGCTGAGATTGTTGGCCAACTGTTGCGCCGTCTCGGCGATCGCGGCCAGGTATTGACCGTGACGCACTTGCCGCAAGTGGCAGCGCAGGGCCATCAGCATCTGTTCGTGCATAAGGTGCGCGGTGAAGAGGCGACTCACACTGCCGTCTCCAAACTGAGCAAAAGCGACCGTATAGAAGAAGTGGCGCGCATGCTCGGCGGTATTGATCTGACCAAGGAGTCCCTGGCTCACGCGAAAAAAATGGTCGTCACCGCCAAGGTTTGACAACGACAGAAAGCACGAAGGCGACCCTCGGGTCGCCTTCGTTCGTTTCGCGAATGTGAAATTCGCGCGACATGCTTACTTTTTCTTGCGCACGTACAGCACCAGGTTGTGATCAACCAACTCGACACCGTGCTCTTCGGCAATTGCCTTCTGCAGCTTTTCAATTTCGATGCTGACGAATTCGACGACTTCACCGGTTTCCACGTTGACCATATGGTCGTGGTGGCCACCGTCAGCCAATTCGAATACCGCGTGGCCGCCGTCGAAGTTGTGACGGACCACGAGGCCAGCGGCTTCGAACTGGGTCAGAACACGGTAAACCGTGGCCAGACCGACGTCCTCGCCAGCTTCCATCAACGCCTTGTAGACGTCCTCGGCACTCATGTGACGCTGCTCGGTGGAGTCGAGCATTTGCAGGATCTTGACCCGTGGCAGGGTCACTTTGAGGCCGGCTTTGCGTAGTTCGCTATTTTCAACCATGGTCAGCTTTCTCGCGATGCTGCTTCGCAGCTTCTCTTAATGCGGGTATGATCGGCGTTTACGTTGTCCCAGCCAAGATAGTGGAAGTCGCCCACCGATGCAAAACACCAAGCTCTTGCTAACCAGTTTCACCTTTGTGGGACTGCTCGCACTCGCCGGTTGTTCATTCCCCGGGGTTTACAAAATCGACATCCAGCAGGGCAATGTCGTCACGCAGGACATGATAGACCAGTTACGCCCGGGAATGACCCGGCCGCAAGTACGGTTTATCATGGGTAACCCTCTGCTTGTCGACACGTTCCATGCCGATCGCTGGGATTATCTGTACAGCCTGCAACCGGGTGGCGGTGAACGCCAACAGGAACGCATCAGCGTTATTTTCAACTCAAACGACCAGCTTGTCAGCCTGTCCGGTGACTTTATGCCGGGCGTAAGCCGTGATGAAGCCATTCTCGGCAAGGACAGTGGCACGACCGTGACCGCTCCTGCTGAAAACGCCGAGAAGCCAAAACCGGAAAAACCGGTCAAGCCAGGTTCCTTGCTGGATCAGATCCAGAAGGACGTCGATGGTGTGGAGACCGTTCCGGTTCCGACACCAGAGCCGCTGGACACCTCGCCGCAATAATTTGCGACGCAATAAAAAACCCGGAAATTCCGGGTTTTTTATTGCCTGCGATTTGGTTTTTTACGCGTTTCGCGCTTTGGCTTCGGCAGCCTTGGCGGCCCGCAAGCGTCGTACCTCTTTCGGATCGGCCAGCAATGGACGGTAAATCTCGATGCGCTCCCCTGCCTGAATCAACCGGGAATCCGGGTCAGCAACCACCTTGCCGAAAATACCCAGCGGAGACTCCGCCAGATTCAGCTCAGGGAATTCGCTACCGATGCCTGACGCCAGAACCGCAGCGCGAACCGTCGCGCCCTGTTTTACGCTGACAGTGCGCAATACCTGACGAGACACGGCCGCGTATACCACCTCTATCTGAATCACCGGCTCAACCATGCATCTGCTTGGCGCGCTGGCAGAATGCGTCCACCAGCGTATTGGCGGCCTGATTGAACAGCGGCCCCAACGTCGCGCGCACCAGCGGCCCGGCGTAATCGAACGACAAATCCAGACTGATCTTGCAGGCCTTCTCGTTCAACACCTTGAACACCCAGACGCCGTGCAACTGATTGAACGGCCCCTCTTCCAGGTTCATCTCGATCGACTGCCCCGGCACCAGCGTATTACGCGTCACGAAATGCTGACTGAGCCCGCCCTTGGCTACGCCAACACTGGCGCGCATATGCTCCGGCGAACTTTCCAGCACTTCAGCGGACGAGCACCATGGCAGAAATTCCGGGTAACGCGCCACGTCGTTGACCAGGTCGTAGAGAAATTGCGCCGGGTAAGGCAGCAGCGCTGATCGTTGAATATGTGTCGTCATGTGAGCGTTACTTCCAGAGCTGAGCGGCAAACACTACAAGAATGCCGATGGGCGCCACGTAGCGCATCAAGAACAAAGACAGGCCGAACAGTAGCGGATTGCGGATAGACAACTCGTCGCGTACCGCTTCACGCCCCATCACCCATCCGGCAAACAGCACAAAACACAGGCCACCGAGGGGCAACATGATCCGCGAAGTGAAGAAATCGATCACGCCAAAGAAGTCCAGACCGCTCTGCGCACCCCATTGGTAGAGGTGGAACATCCCACCTTCGTTCACGAAAAATTTGGCTTCCTTCCAGATATTGAAGGAGAACACCGTGCCCAGACCGACGAACCAGCAAGTGAAGGCAAGCCAGAACGTCACCCACGCGCGGCTGACTTTCGTGCGCTCAACCAGATAGGCAACCATCGGTTCCAGCAAGGAAATCGCCGAACTCCAGGCAGCGATCGCCACAAGAACAAAGAACACCACACCCATCAACTGACCGAACGCCACGTTACCAAAGGCAAATGGCAGACTGACGAACATCAGCCCCGGCCCTTCGCTAGGGTTCAGGCCGCCGGCGAATACAATCGGGAACAGAGCCAGCCCGGCGACCAGCGACACAAAGGTATCGAGCAGTGCCACGCCAACAACGGTGCCCGACAACGACGAACTCTTCGGCATATAAGCGCCGTAGATCATGATCGAGCCGACACCGACACTCAGCGAGAAGAACGCATGCCCCATCGCCGGCAACAAGCCGTCGAGGACTTTTTCCGGGTGGAAGTCGAACATGAAATGCACGCCCTCCATGAAGTGCCCGGTGGTCATGCTGTAACCCAGCAATACCAGGATCATCACGAACAGCAGCGGCATCATGATGCGCAAGCTGCGCTCAAGCCCGGCGACTACGCCTTTGGCGATGACGAAGGCCGACAGCAGCATGAAAATCGTGTGCCAAAGTGTCAGGCGCCATGGATTGGAGATGACATTGCCGAAATAAGCGCCGACCTGATCGGCCGTGGCGCCCTGGAAGTCGCCGCGCCCCATATCGACGATGTAGTCCAGCGACCAGCCGCCGACCACACTATAGAAAGACAGGATCAACAATGCCGTGATCATCCCGGCAAACGCGCCCCACGACCACTTGCCCGAATGCCCGGCTTCCAGCGCCAGCACCTTCAAAGCGTTCGCCGGACTTTGCCGGGCGCGCCGGCCAATCAGGGTTTCAGCGAGCATGACCGGGACACCGATCAGCGCGATGCACGCCAGAAACATCAGTACAAACGCACCGCCGCCGTAGACCCCGACCATGTAGGGGAACTTCCAGATACTACCCAGTCCCACGGCCGAACCGGTCGCGGCGAGTATGAATACCCAGCGGCTAGCCCAACTGCCGTGGACAGAAACCTTGTCTGTCGACATCGTTTATCACGCCCAAGCGTTAGAAAAGAGGCCGCATTGTCCGGGATTCACTCAACCTGCTCAAGCACGCAGCATCACCGTAGCCGACAGCCGTTTATCTCCATATAATGCCGCCCCTATGGCTAAACAGAAGAAACACCCAACAGGGACCATCGCGCAGAACAAAAAGGCGCGACACGATTACTTCATCGAGCATAAGTTCGAGGCTGGTCTGGTCCTGGCCGGCTGGGAAGTAAAAAGTCTGCGGGCAAGCAAGCTACAGCTGGTCGACAGCTATGTCCTGCTCAAGGATGGCGAGGCGTGGTTGCTCGGCAGCCACATCACGCCTCTGATGACCGCAAGCACCCACGTCATCGCTGACCCGGTGCGCACACGCAAATTGCTGCTCAACCGCCGCGAGCTGGAAAAGCTTGCAGCGATGGTGCAGCAAAAGGGTTACGCCTGCGTCTGCCTGTCCTGGTACTGGAGCAAGCACATGGTCAAGTGCGAGATTGCTCTGGGCAAGGGCAAGAAGGAATACGACAAGCGTGACACCGAGCGTGAACGCGATGCCGGTCGTGAATTGCAGCGTGCTGTGCGCAACAAGGGCAAGGAAGATTAATTTTTTCTGCCTTTAGAGCGTATTCGCGATCAGGCTCGCTCCCACATTGAAATGCATTCCAATTGTAGGAGCGAGCCTGCTCGCGAAAGCTATTGCAGCATCAACACAGAAATAACTGATCACATCCCCTTGCGCCGTTCCGCCCGAGCCATGCGCTGAACCTCTTGCCGCACCTCTTCCAGCACTTCCTGCACATACAAAATATGTCGGCTGGAAACCTCACGCGCTTGCTCCGCGCGACCTTCGATAATCGCCAGATACAATTCCCGATGCTGAGTGATCAGCATGTCGCGGGTTTCCGTGCGCTGCTTGTACATGCCGCCGATGTTGGTCACCACGTTGCGTTTGAGCAGATCGAACAGCCCGCGAATGGTGTGCAGCAACACTGCGTTATGACTGGCTTCGGCAATCGCCAGATGGAATTTCGCATCCGCCGCGCCCTCTTCCGCCCGACTGACTTCGTCGTGGCGCGAATAGCAATCCTGCAACTCTTCGAACGCCGCCGTCAGCCGCTCGCGATCAACGTCCGTCGCGCGCAATGCTGCGTAATAGGCGCACGACGCCTCCAGAGTGTGCCGAAACTCGAGCAAATCACGCTGTGCTTCAGGATTGCTTTCGAGCAACTGCAGCAGCGGATCACTGAACGTCGAGCCCAGGCTCTCCACCACAAAATTGCCGCCACCCTGGCGACTGACCAGCAGCCCTTTCGCCGCCAGTTTCTGAATCGCTTCGCGCAGCGACGGCCGTGATACGCCAAATTGCTCGGCCAGCGTGCGCTCCGCCGGAAGCCGCTCACCAGACTTCAGCGTGCCCTCAAGGATCATCCCCTCGAGTCGCTCGACAATATCGTCAGACAAACGGCGCTGACGTATCTGATCAAACCCCATAACTCATTTCTCCACGATCCCGACCGCTCGCCGGGCTCTCTATTCTGGCCTATCGGCGCCTTGTCGACACCTACCAGACGCCACTTGCCGAAACCGGATCAGATGCGCTCTGCACCGCTTGTTCGACGAAAGTTTCAGGGCGACAAATTGACACACCGACATCAAGGCTTTTACCCTAGCCAACAGCGATTGTAAATTGGTATTACCAATTACCCAAGAACGCTGACAGTGCCTGACCAACAACAATTAGGGGCCACCCCATATGCAAACCTGGCAACAGCTCTACAGCCCGCTCGGCAGTCTCGGCGTGTCCGCACTCGCGGCCGTCATCCCCATCGTGTTCTTTTTCCTCGCATTGGCGGTATTCCGCCTCAAAGGCCATGTGGCCGGGAGCATCACCCTCGCCCTATCGATTGCCGTAGCGATCTTCGCGTTCCAGATGCCGGTCGACATGGCCTTCGCCGCCGCCGGTTATGGTTTCGCCTATGGTCTGTGGCCGATTGCCTGGATCATTGTCGCGGCGGTGTTCCTCTACAAACTGACGGTCAAAAGTGGTCAGTTCGAGGTCATTCGCAGTTCGGTGTTATCGATTACTGACGACCAGCGCCTGCAAGTGCTGCTGATCGGTTTCTGCTTCGGTGCATTTCTGGAAGGTGCTGCCGGTTTCGGCGCGCCCGTGGCGATTACTGCCGCGCTACTTGTCGGACTGGGCTTCAACCCGCTGTATGCCGCCGGCCTGTGCCTGATCGCCAACACCGCGCCGGTCGCGTTCGGCGCACTGGGGATTCCGATCATCGTTGCCGGCCAAGTCACCGGGATTGACGCGTTCAAAATCGGCGCCATGACCGGTCGGCAATTGCCGTTGCTGTCGCTGTTCGTGCCGTTCTGGCTGGTGTTCATGATGGACGGCCTGCGCGGTGTACGTGAAACCTGGCCGGCTGCATTGGTCGCGGGCCTGAGCTTCGCCGTCACTCAATACTTCACATCCAACTTCATCGGCCCAGAGTTGCCGGACATCACCTCGGCCTTGGCCAGCCTGATTTCCCTGACCCTGTTCCTGAAAGTCTGGCAGCCGAAGCGCACCGCCGGCGCGCAAATCGCTGGCGCCACTTCCAGCGCAGCAATTACCGCCAGCGTCGGCGGTTTCGGTCAGAAACGCACTACTGTGGCTTCGCCTTACAGCCTTGGGGAAATTTTCAAAGCGTGGTCGCCGTTCCTGATCCTCACCGTACTGGTGACCATCTGGACGCTGAAGCCTTTCAAAGCGATGTTCGCCGCTGGCGGTTCGATGTACAGCTGGGTGTTCAACTTCGCGATTCCGCACCTTGATCAACTGGTGATCAAAACCGCGCCGATCGTGGCTGCTCCAACAGCGATTCCGGCCGTGTTCAAACTCGACCCGATTTCCGCGACCGGCACGGCGATTTTCTTCTCCGCGCTGATCTCGATGCTGGTGCTGAAGATCAACTTCAAAACTGGTCTTACCACTTTGAAAGAGACCTTCTACGAACTGCGCTGGCCAATCCTGTCGATCGGCATGGTCTTGGCGTTCGCTTTCGTCACCAACTACTCCGGCATGTCTTCGACAATGGCTCTGGTATTGGCCGGTACGGGCGTAGCATTCCCGTTCTTCTCGCCGTTCCTCGGCTGGCTCGGCGTGTTCCTGACTGGCTCTGATACTTCGTCCAACGCTCTGTTCAGTTCGCTGCAGGCGACCACCGCGCACCAGATCGGGGTCAACGACACTCTGCTGGTGGCGGCCAATACCAGCGGCGGCGTGACCGGCAAGATGATCTCGCCACAATCGATCGCCGTGGCTTGTGCCGCGACCGGGCTGGTGGGCAAAGAATCGGATCTGTTCCGCTTCACCCTCAAGCACAGCCTATTCTTTGCAACGATTGTCGGTCTGATCACCTTGGCCCAGGCCTACTGGTTCACCGGCATGCTGGTCCACTAAACCTACACGCGAAATAGAAATAACCGACGCCGATCCGTGATTTCGGCGTCAGCAATTCACAACCCGGTCTGTAAGGCTGCTGAAAGCAATGCTCTCTATATTCAGCAGCCGCAACAGACGGATAACCGGGCCCACCCGGAGACACGCCTGATGAGCGAGCTTTTTTACAACGCCGTGCCGAACGCGACCCGTGTGGCACCGCCACTGCCCGAACCTCGGCAATACCCCAACGAGAAACCGTCGCGGGTCTATCTGTTCGGCACGTGTGTGGTCGATCTGTTCTACCCCGAAGCCGGGATGGACGCGATCCACTTGCTGGAGCGCGAAGGGATTCGGGTCGAGTACCCGCAAGGACAGAGCTGCTGCGGCCAACCGGCCTATACCTCGGGTTACACCGAGCAGGCGCGGACGGTAGCGCGCTCGCAACTGGCGCTGTTTGCCGGGGATTATCCAGTGGTGGTGCCATCGGGTTCCTGCGCCGGCATGCTGCGCGAGCATTACGCCGACTTGTTCAGGGACGAGCCGGAAACGTTGAAACAGGTTCAGGCCCTCGCGGCTCGTACCTATGAACTGGCCGAGTTTCTGCTGTTCGTCTGCAAGGTGCAGCTCAAGGACAGCGGCGAGCCGGTCAAAGTCGCGCTGCACACTTCGTGTTCAGCACGCCGCGAGATGAACACTCACCTGCACGGCCGCGAGTTATTGGCGCAGTTGAGCAACGTGGAACGGGTCAACCACGACCACGAAAGCGAATGCTGTGGCTTCGGTGGGACATTCAGCGTCCGTATGCCAGACATTTCCGGCGCGATGGTGGCTGACAAGACCAAAGCGTTGAAGGATTCCGGCGCGCATAAGGTCTTGAGCGCCGATTGTGGCTGTTTGATGAACATCAACGGCGCACTGGAGAAACAAAAAGAAGCGCTGCGCGGGCAACATCTCGCCAGCTTCTTGTGGCAACGAACCGGGGGTGCGCAATGAGCACTTCCGCGATTATTCCTACGGTCGCCGTAGAAGAAGATTTCCGCACCCGGGCGCACAACGCCTTGGGTGATCAGCAGCTACGGAACAACTTCCGCACTGCCATGGATTCACTGATGGTCAAGCGGGCAGCCGCTTTCAGTGATCCCCATGAAAGAGAGCATTTGCGCGCACTGGGCAATTCGATCAAGGCCCGCGCGCTGTCCAAGTTGCCCGACCTGCTCGAGCACCTGGAAACAAACCTGACCCGCAACGGTGTGACAGTGCACTGGGCGGAAACGGTGGACGAGGCCAATGGCATCGTCTTATCGATCATCCGCGCTCACGAGGCGCGGCAAGTGATCAAGGGCAAATCGATGGTCAGCGAAGAGATGGAGATGAACCATTTCCTCGAGGCTCGGGACATTGAATGTCTGGAGTCCGATATGGGGGAATACATCGTCCAGCTCGACCACGAGAAGCCTTCACACATCATTATGCCGGCGATCCACAAGAATGCCGGTCAGGTCGCGTCCTTGTTCCACGACAAACTTGGCGTGGAATACACCAAGGACGTTGACCAACTCATTCAGATCGGTCGCAGAGTCCTGCGGCAGAAATTCTTCGAAGCGGACATCGGCGTCTCCGGTGTCAACTTCGCCGTGGCCGAAACCGGCACCCTGCTGCTGGTGGAAAACGAAGGCAACGGCCGCATGACCACCACCGTGCCGCCAGTGCACATCGCCGTCACCGGGATCGAAAAGGTTGTCGAAAACCTGCGTGACGTGGTGCCGCTGCTGTCACTGCTGACGCGCTCGGCGCTGGGTATTCCGATCACCACCTACGTCAACATGATCTCCGGCCCGCGCAAGGAGCATGAACTCGACGGCCCGCAGGAAGTGCATCTGGTGTTGCTCGACAACGGTCGCAGCCAGGCTTTCGCCGACAGCGAATTGCGCCAGACCCTGAACTGCATCCGCTGCGGCGCCTGCATGAATCATTGCCCGGTGTACACCCGCGTCGGTGGCCACACCTATGGCGAGGTGTATCCAGGGCCCATCGGCAAAATCATCACACCGCACATGGTTGGCCTGGCCAAGGTTCCGGATCACCCTAGCGCGTCATCGCTGTGCGGCGCTTGCGGTGAAGTCTGCCCGGTAAAAATTCCGATCCCGGCGATCCTCCGGCGCCTGCGCGAAGAAAACGTCAAAGCCCCGGACAGCCCGAATCAAGTGATGCGCGGCCAGGGCAGCAAATATTCGCGCAAGGAACGCTTTATCTGGAATGCCTGGGCCAAACTCAACAGCTCGCCAACCTTGTATCGATTGTTCGGTTTCTTCGCCACGCGCTTGCGCGCACTGACCCCGAGCAACGTCGGCCCGTGGACACAGAACCACAGCGCGCCAAAACCCGCCGCTCGCTCACTGCACGACATGGCCCGCGACCATCTGGCCAAACAGGGAGACCGCTGATGAGCGCCAAGCAAAATATCCTCGGCAAACTGCGGAAAAGTCTGACAGGCACCATGCCGATTGCCGACGACTTCGATGTCGATCTGGTGACGCGGCCCTACACCTACACTGCCGAACAACGCATTCCGCAACTGCGCAAACTGATGGAAGCGGTGCACACCGAAATCCACCTGACTTCGGGCGAAGAGTGGCCGGCGCTGCTTGCGCAATTGTTACGTGATCGTCAGTTGCCGAGCTTGTTGATCGCACCGACAACAGCGCATGGGCAAAAAATCACACAGCACTGGGCGAACAATCCTGATTTTCCGACGCTGAAGTCTTACGACCGTCCGATGGAAGAGTGGAAAGCCGAACTGTTCAACGACACGCCCGCCAGTCTCACCGGCACCCTCGGCGCCATTGCCGCCACCGGCAGTCTGATTCTGTGGCCAACCCGCGAAGAACCGCGTTTGATGAGCCTGGTGCCGCCGGTGCATTTCGCCCTGCTCAAGGCCAGCGAAATCCGCGACAACTTCTATCAGGTGCAAGAGGAATTCGAGTGGGCCCAAGGCATGCCGACCAACGCGTTGCTGGTGTCCGGCCCGTCGAAAACTGCCGACATCGAGCAAGTGCTGGCTTACGGCGCCCATGGCCCGAAAGACCTGGTGGTGCTGATCCTGGAGGACCAATGACGCTTCCGGTGAATTTCCTGCGTGATGCGCAACAACTGATTCCGGCCGAGCGCCGTTTTGATGACCCGTTATCGACCCTGGCCTTTGGTACGGATGCCAGTTTTTATCGACTGATTCCGAAACTGGTGATTCGTGTCGAATCCGAAGATGAAGTTGTGGCGCTTTTGAAACTGGCTCAGCGTGACCACGTTCCGGTGACCTTCCGTGCGGCGGGCACCAGCCTCTCCGGTCAGGCAATCAGTGATTCCGTTTTGATCGTGCTTGGGGATAACTGGAACGCCCGCGAGATTCGTGGCCAAGGTACGCAAATCCGCCTGCAACCCGGCGTGATCGGCGCACAGGCCAACGCGTGGCTCGCACCGTTTGGGCGCAAGATCGGCCCGGATCCGGCGTCGATCAACGCCTGCAAGATCGGCGGCATCGTTGCCAACAACGCCAGCGGCATGTGCTGCGGTACAGCGCAAAATACCTATCACACGCTGGCCGGTATTCGCCTGGTGCTGGCCGATGGCACACGTCTGGATACCGAGGACGCTGGCAATGTCGCGGCATTCCACGCCAGCCACGGCGATCTGCTTGAGCGCTTGGCGACTTTAGGTCGCGAGACCCGCGCCAATGCCGAACTCGCTGCACGAATCCGCCACAAATACCGTCTGAAAAATACCACCGGCCTGTCGCTGAATGCCTTGGTGGATTTCGATGAGCCTGTGGATATCTTGAGCCACTTGCTGGTCGGCTCCGAAGGCACCCTCGGCTTCATCAGCTCGGTGACTTACGACACCGTGATCGATCACCCGAACAAAGCCTCGGCGCTGATCGTGTTTCCGGATGTGGAAACCTGCTGCAACGCGGTCACCGTACTGAAAAGCCAACCGGTGTCCGCCGTAGAGCTGCTGGATCGGCGCAGCCTGCGGTCGGTGCAAGACAAACCGGGCATGCCCGCTTTCGTACAACAACTGTCGAACAATGCCTGCGCCCTGTTGATCGAATCCCGCGCGGCAACTTCCGCACTTCTGCATGAGCAACTGGCGCAGATCATGGCGTCACTCAGCGGTTTCCCGGTGGAAAAGCAGGTCGACTTCACCGAAGATCCTGCCGAGAACGCCAAGCTCTGGGCCATTCGCAAGGACACCTTCCCCGCTGTCGGCGCCGTACGCAAAACCGGCACCACGGTGATCATCGAAGACGTGACCTTCCCGGTCGAACAACTGGCCATCGGCGTAAACCGCTTGATCGAGCTGTTCGACAAACATGCCTACGACGAAGCGATCCTTTTCGGACACGCGCTGGAAGGCAATCTGCACTTCGTCTTCACCCAAGGCTTCAACAACCCGGAAGAAGTCGCACGCTATCAAGCGTTCATGGACGACGTCGCGCAACTGGTCGCGGTGGAATTCGGTGGCTCGCTGAAAGCCGAACACGGCACCGGTCGCAACATGGCGCCGTTCGTGGAACTGGAATGGGGCAGCGACGCCTATCAACTGATGTGGCAGCTCAAACGTCTGCTCGACCCAAATGGCATTCTCAACCCGGACGTGGTGCTCAGTGAAGATCCGCAGATCCACCTCAAACACCTGAAACCGCTGCCAGCGGCCGACGAGATTGTCGATAAGTGCATTGAGTGCGGTTTCTGCGAGCCGGTTTGCCCGTCGAAAGGACTGACCCTGAGCCCGCGCCAGCGCATCGTGATCTGGCGCGATATTCAGGCGAAAAAACGTGCAGGAGTCGACACCACCGAACTGGAAAAAGCCTACGAATACCAAGGCATCGAAACCTGCGCCGCCACCGGTCTGTGCGCGCAGCGTTGCCCTGTAGGTATCAATACCGGCGAGCTTGTGAAAAAGCTCCGTGGCCGACACGCGACGCATCAGAAAACCGCTGACTGGATTGAAGGAAATTTCGCCAAGACTCTGCAGGGCGCTCGCTTCACGCTGCACGTGGCCAACGGTGCGCGGATGATGCTCGGGGCGCCGCGTCTGGCGAAACTTTCGGCAACGATTACGCGGCTGTCCAAAGGCCAGGTGCCGCTGTGGACGAATGCGATGCCGCAACCGGAGAAGGCCATTCGCTTCAGCCCAAGCGTGTCAGACGAACGCCCGCGCGTTGTCTATCTAGCGGCTTGTGTGTCGCGGGTCATGGGCCCGGCGGCGGCTGATAAAGAGCAGATATCGCTGTACGACAAAACCCGTGGTTTGCTGGAAAAGGCCGGTTACCAAGTGGTCTTCCCGGACAATCAGGACAACCTTTGCTGCGGTCAGCCCTTCGCCTCCAAAGGCTACGCCGAGCAAGCAGAGCACAAGCGTCAGGAACTGATCAGCGCATTGCTCCACGCCAGTCGCGGCGGGCTCGATCCGATTTACTGCGACACCAGTCCGTGCACGTTGCGGCTGGTGCAGGATGTAGGAGAAGTTCGTCTGGATCTGTACGACCCGGTGCGCTTCATCCGTACGCACCTTCTTGATCGACTGGACTTCACGCCACAAGACGCACCGATTGCCGTACACGTGACCTGCAGCACACAACATCTGGGCGAAAGCCAGGCGTTGATTGATCTGGCGCGCAAGTGCAGCAACACCGTGGTGATTCCGGAAGGCATTCACTGCTGTGGGTTTGCCGGCGACAAAGGCTTCACCACGCCGGAGCTGAACAGCCACTCGCTGCGCACGCTCAAGGATGCGGTGCAGCATTGCAGCGAGGGGATTTCCACCAGCCGCACCTGTGAGATCGGTCTGACGCAACACGGTGGAATTGACTACCACGGGCTGGTCTATCTGGTGGATCGCGTGACCCGGGCGAAGGCCTGCTGAAGAAAAATAGAACCCTTGAGTTCGACTGTAGTCAACAGATTAACCCCGGCTGATCGGGGTTTTTCATCCATTCGGTTGCCCGTCCTGACGGCCAGCGACGTCTGGACCCACTCGGTTCAAGGAGATACACATGAAACGTTCTGTACTGTTAGGTCTGTTCGTTACTGCATCGATGATGGCGTCCACTTCGTTTGCTGCGGATAAACCTGCGGACCTGTGCGATGCCAATATTCAGACCATTGAGAATGCCAAGGGGCAATTGTCAGCGAATCCGGAACTGACTCAGCGCGCTGAAACCAGTGTGGCCAAGGCCAAGGCGCTCAAGGCTCAAGGCAAAATCGACGATTGCATTGCGGAAACCTCGCAAACCATCGTGGAACTGCGCAAATCCACCGGTACCAACAACTGATCAGCGTCCCGGCCAACCTTCGGGTTGGCCTTGTGGGCCGATTGGCGTACACTGCGCAGGCTTGTTGCTCAAACAGATGTACTGAGCAATGAGTTCGGGGCCGTTTAGGATTCGACGCCGGTTGCGAAACTCTAGGTGCATGCCGACTTGGTAACAGAAGTCGTAAATCCACTGTTGCAACTACTTATAGTTGCCAATGACGACCAATACGGTGTTGCTCTCGCTGCTTAATTGCAGCTGACAATGCTCCTGGTACCTTCGGGTCCAGCAATCATCAGGGGATGTCTGTAAACCCAAAATGATTGTCATATAGAACAGAATCGCCGTGCAGTACGTTGTGGACGAAGCGGCTAAAACTTACACAACTCGCCCAAAGCACCCTGCCCTTCGGGTCGCTGAGGGTTAACTTAATAGAAACGGCTACGCATGTAGTACCGACAGCGGAGTACTGGCGGACGGGGGTTCAAATCCCCCCGGCTCCACCACTTCATCATCTAAAGACGTCCACGGACGTCTTTTTTTGTGCCTGAAATCCAATGAATACAAGGGTTTCGGCGCCTTTGGGGTCTTTGGAGAGTTTCTGAGTTCCAGGCGCTTTGGTATCCCAGGTGGTATCCCGGACCACCAAATGCTATTTTCAGGATACCAAAACGGTGCTGGAGGTAGCCCCCATGCCTACTAACGCAACCCGCCTCTCCGATCGCCAGCTCAAGGCAGTCAAGGCAACTGGTAAAGACTTCGTCCTCAGCGACGGCGATGGCTTACAGCTTCGAGTACGCGCGAGCGGCTCAATGATGTGGAATTTCAATTACCGCGAGCCGTTGACCAGAAGCCGTATCAACATGGCACTTGGTCCATACCCCGATCTCTCGCTAGCCAACGCCCGGAAGAAAGCCGCAGAGGCGCGTGAGTTGCTCGCTTTGGGCACTGATCCCAAAACCCAGCGCGATGAGGCAAGGCAAGCCAAACTTGCTGAGACTGAACACACTTTCGAGAAGGTGGCCACTGCCTGGTTCGAGCTGAAGAAAGACTCCGTAACCAAAGCCTACGCCGAAGACATTTGGAGATCGCTGACGCTTCATGTTTTCCCAAGCATGAAAACAACGCCGCTCTCTCAAATCACTGCTCCGATGGTTATCAAGATCCTTCGCCCAATCGAGGCCAAAGGGAGCCTCGAAACCGTGAAACGATTGAGCCAACGACTCAACGAGATCATGACCTACGGGGTCAACTCCGGGCTGATATTTGCGAACCCCCTCAATGGAATTCGGGCGGTGTTCAAGAAACCCAAGAAAGAGAACATGGCTGCGCTACCACCTGAGGAGCTTCCCGAGCTCATGATGGAAATCGCGAATGCCAGCATCAAACGCACGACCCGCTGCTTGATCGAATGGCAGTTGCATACGATGACCCGCCCTGCCGAAGCAGCCACCACACGATGGGCAGATATCGACTTCCAAAAGCGCATTTGGACCATTCCGCCAGAGCGCATGAAAAAGCGTCGCCCGCACACAATCCCCCTTACCGATCAGGCACTTTCGTTACTGGAGACGCTCAAGCAACTCAGTGGTAACAGAGAGTACGTGTTCCCCTCAGATAGAAATCCCCGCACCCATGCCAATAGCCAGACCGCCAACATGGCATTGAAGCGCATGGGCTTTCAGGACCGTCTGGTCAGCCACGGCTTGCGCTCGATGGCGAGTACCATCCTGAATGAGCATGGCTGGGATCCGGAACTGATCGAGGTCGCACTGGCGCATGTCGACAAGGACGAAGTTCGTAGCGCCTACAACAGGGCGGATTACATCGAACGCCGGCGTCCGATGATGGCCTGGTGGAGTGAGCATATTCAGAAGGCAGCCACTGGAAGCCTGTCGGCATCTGCCATCAATCAAACCAGGGACCGCAACGTCGTACCGATTCGCTGAACATCCGAAAGGTATGCGCCACCGGCTACGATCCGTGTCGTGTAGGGCGAAAGGAGTGACGACAGTTGCCAGATCTCTGGTATGCCTGCGCCTTTTAAGCCAAGCCCCTGAGTATGGGAAGGCTCCGCATTCCCATACTCAGGGGCTCACGCTTAAAGGTCTATCAGGCAACCACGACTTTTGCCTTTCTACGGCGGATCAACCCCGCTGTTAACTCGTAGTAGTAGATGGTAGCTGGAGCTGAGCATCGTAAATAGTGCTCCAGAAACCATCTCACGTGCTTTTCTCTCCAGGACCAGGGAGTCGCGCAACCCCAGCGTTCACGAATCACCTCGTGCATCCTTTCTGCTTGCCTGATGTGCCGCTGCCGCGTGGCATGCGCACCTTTGAGCACAGGGCTCAGAAACAACGCTATGTCGAACTCAGAGGTCATCGCCGACCTCCGATGTAGGCACTCACCACATCGATGCGGTTATGTCCCAACTCGTGGCTGATCTGCTTACGGGCTCGCTGATCAAGTGCTCGATCCTCTTGATGAACACGACCACCATTAACGGGTGCAGGAAAGCCGATTAGCTGCTCATAGCGCTCACAGGCGTAGGCCGCCCGCAGCTCATGAAAACCTTTCAATCCATACTCATGCAGGATGTCCCGTGCCGGTCGCACAACTGCCTGCATAAAGTCTTTATAGCTTTCGTCGGGCGCCAACAAATTCCGGCTGCCATTGGGTGAGGTCGCGCTGGCCCAATCCAGGGCATCGCGAACTTGATCCGTTGCCGTAATCCAGCGCGGTGCCGAGGCCCCTGATCGACCACCTTTGGTGCCATCCTGGATGTTAATCTTGCCCAGTTGCCGAACCTCACGTTGCAGTCGGGGCAGATCGGCCAGGATCGCTTCGCGCAGGCGCATACCAGTCTCACGGGCGAGGAGCACAATGGCACTCACCCTCGATTGCTGACGATCTGACAGAGCCCGCGCGATCAACTCGACCTGCGCACGGTCTTGGCCTTGCGGAGCCTCACTACGCACGCTTGAGCGCTGCAGGCAAAGCGCCTTACTCGGACTCGGGATTTTGACGTACTGATCACCGCGTAGCGCCGCCATCGTTCGGTTCACGCTGGACAGTCGGTTCTGCGCGGTGGCAATGCCGACGTTGCCCTGATCAAACTGCTCCCGCACGTGGACGGCGTACCGCATGAGGATCTCGCGGTCTATCTGGCGCGCGTCGTTGACCCTCGGTCCTTCATCGGATCGACACCAATGCACGAACGCCTGCCAGCGATCACTATGGGCTTTGACGGTAGCAAAATGGCCGTCGCCAAACAGGTCTTTCAGTGCTTGCGGTCCAGCATAGCTAAGCTGGCGACCGAAGCCGAAATTGCGCCCCGCTCGCTTACCGACCCGAGCCATTTTTCTGTTCCTGATCGACTACCGCGAGATCATGCAAAAGGGCTCGCCAGTGCGCACTTACAATCGCGAACTGAGCCCAATCAGTCGGGCGAAAACACAGCGTGTTGTCGGTGACGTAAAGATGCGCACCCTCCTCTTTCAACCATTGAATAATGGCTGTCGTAGAGGCGATAGCTTTATGGGTGGTGGCGACACTGGCGACAGCGGCGACAACCCTTGTCCTGCCTGGTTTTGAGCGTGGCGACAAAGTGGCGACAGTAGCGGCGACAAGTCGCGCTTTAGGCTCCTTTTGACGCTGAGCCAGATGGTTGCGCAGCGCTTCATCAAGATTAAACATGGCGCACCTCGAAGGTGTGGCCATCAGTGATCAACCACTGATGATCAGTCAACTCGACCAGCAGCTTGGCGGCATGACGACTGCTCTTGCGGGCAAAGCGGGGACCGTTGCGATTCAATTCACGAATACTGAAACGCTTCCAATCTTTGACCTGTAGCCATCGCAGCAGCCGGTCTGCCTCCTCTTTTACTCGACACACCGGCTCCTGCTCAGTCAGGCGCTGGATCTCGTTGAGGTAATAGCCGACTAAAGCGGAGGCCCGTTGGATATGGTCGACCTCCACGACGCTGCTCTCCTCCACAACTGCAAGAATGCCGGCGACGCGCAGCAGGTTATCTGCGGCCTTTGATCCGCTGGGCCGTACGCTGGCCAGCTCGCCAAACTCCCCCAGCTGAGCTTCGATAGCATCATGCAAATCAATCCAGCGACGACGCGCCAGCGGACTGAGGCTCAGCTTTGATAGCTGCAAGGCTCCGTCAGCGGAAAGTGACCAAGGCTGATAAAACAGAGCCGAAAGGCGGTGATGATAGCGCTTGAGGGCGGCGTCTTTGGACAAGTCGACAGCCTGGTAGCTACGTTGCCCGGCTAGGCTGGTGGGCCAGGTCATCAAGCAGCGCCCGAGAATGCCTTGCCCCTGCAGCAACGGGTCACTGAGTAACTGCATGGCCAAAAACGGTTGCAGCATCAGGTGCAGGCTCAGGCGTCGGTCATAGGCTCTTAGGCTTTCGCCTGCCATAGAGCGAGCACGATCAATCGGGCTACCGTCCCAGAGTGACGACAAGGTCGTGACCGCTTTCAAACGGTTGTCCCGACTCATAGTGCTGCTGCCAAGGAATTGTCCGCCCTCGTCACAGAACAGCCCCATGCTCGGCAAGTCATGGCAGAGCCCCTTGATCAGGGCCTCGATCGTCGGGTCTGTGGTGATCAGCCGAGGGGCCGAAGGCTCCGCTTCGAGCGGTACGCTGTTTGTGGGGGCGGGATCGGCAGGATTGATACGCTGCGCTTGTCGCTGTGCGGCACGGTACCGAAAGAGCTGCTCACGATAGTGTTGCCACTGTTCACGCTCCCATTGGCGCGCTGGCAGCAGTGCGGATCGGTCTGCCGCGGTCTTGCGATCACCGGACGCAGCCACCGTGATCAGGTACAACGACAGGGGATAATGTCTCCCGTCGAGTTGTAAGCCCGCATGACCTTGAGTGGCCAGGGCCGAGGCGGCCAACACCGATTGCGCGGCCAGTGCTTGGGGCACGCCGATGACCTCGGCCATGCGCTCAACCGCAGGCCCAAGAATCCCACCCAGTGCCTGCACCGGATAAGGCTGAGGTACGGGGTTCGACTCAATCAACGGTCGAGGCGGTCGTGATAGTTCAAGCTTCGGATCTAACTGCTGCATGGGTCCTCTCCTCGGTGATTGCTGGTTGTCCTCACGTAGTCCCGCCACGACTGTTGAGTGTTATCAGGGATCAAGGCCCCTGCGGCCTGCGAGGTGTTCACTGACGCGGAACGCACGGCTCCTTACAACCGGGAGCGAGGGCATAACCCCATGAGTCTGGCCTCCTTAGTCGCATCCGAAGATGCGGGCGGGTAGAGGCTGTGCCGACTGACGAGTTCGGCACCTGGAGATCTGGAGTAGGAGAAGGCAACGACATGGACACCTGGGGCATGCCTGACTGTCAGTCAGATGCAGCCTTTCCATTGGCTGCGGCACCGGTGCCTGTGTCGTTGCGGATGGCGACGAATCGGATTTGTCAGATCGATTGTCACGAGGAGAGTTGCGGCAATGCCCTGTACGACGTGGCTTGCAGCAGTGGTACGAGCGCCCGTCTCTTTCCAGAAGAAAGAGACGGGCGCGGATTGGCGCAGCGAAGTGTGCCAAGAGGTGAGGTTGCTGCAGTGCAGTGAGGAAGGTCCATCGTCTGCCGCAGTAGGCAGATTGGTCGAGTAGGCATCCATCACTCTTGGGAGTGACCGTGCGAGCCGCCGGACGCTAATCGCACTTGGGGAAGAACCACCACGCGAGTGGCTTAGCCTTAAAGGTTCTGGCTACCTGGGCAGGTACTGTCAACGACAGCGATCCGTGCGCCAATTGTTATACCCACTCGAAAAGGCGGTCAAGCGGCACCGCCAATGCGCTGAGAAAGTGGCGACTGTCGCCACTTCTGTCGCCATGCTCCAGACCACGTTATACGCGAGTTGTCGCCACTGTCGCCGTTGTCGCCATACCTATATCCATGCCCAACGAAAGGATCCGCTTTAACACTGAAACGGCTCTGCGCCCGATACAGATCACGAGCAATTACTGACGGGTAAAAGAAGGCTGGCGCTGATCAAATTTGAAATGAAAGGGGGGAACGCGGTGGCTGCAAGAAAAAGCGAGTGAACCCTCCGATCGGCGCGATCAAAGATCGCTTGATCGGAGGGTTTGGCGGGAAAAGCAAAGTCTCAAACGTCAATTACAAACTCAGGCATCGAAGCTCGTTGATTGGGAAGTGACTGCCTCACGTCGCATAATCAACGTCTGCTGCAACCGCAGCAGAAAACCTGCTTCAAATGCTTCTTGGGGATCACCTGGACGATGATGCTTTCGGTTTTGCGCCAGTGCCCACCACAGCGGCAATGATGAGCCATCGAGCCAGGTCTCAGCGCACCGAACGCCGTCCTCAATCATCGGGCGGAATTCATTGCCCCATGGTGTTCGAAGACCGGGACAGCCTTCAGCGGAAGGGACAGATACGTACTCACCAATCTCTTGATGAACGCGCTGAGCAGGGATACCCGACAGATATCGGAATGCTTTGTCGAACAGCACTGCCGCGTCATCCAACAATTCTACCGCCAGCTCAACGTCTTGCGGAAAATGAAGCAGAATACTCTGCGCTCCATTAAGCCGAAGAGTGGCAGCCTGCCGCAGTTTAATCGCGGCATCTTGAGGGGTAAGCAACGCGGTATCGATGCTGTGGGGTTTGGGGAGGCCGATGAGAAGCGAGAGATCAAACATCACGGAATCCTCCGAGATAGTTTGCAGAACTAAAAAAACGGCCAGGGCGGCGCGCGAGCTTAAAAGGGGGACAGGTCATTTTCCTTATCTCCTTGGTTTGATTAAGGAATGCCATCCACCGTTGCGACACGAATGGGTGGCACACCGTACAGGGGTCGCAAACCGGAAACCAAGGAACCCGGCCAGGCCGAAGCCTGCCCTGCACGGTGCGCCATAGAAAAGCAGCAGCTAGCACTTGAAGTGCTGACTGTGCGATATGGCACATACCGCGCCTTGGTTTCGATTCAGGTTGCGACACCCGACCACGGGATTGACCGTGGCGGTATAAAGCCTAAAGGCGAAACAGCTACAACACAAGCATGCAATATCCTAGAAATAACCATCCTAGCTCGTATTCTTCGATGAATCTGAATGCCCACCAGGCCGATGAATGACAAACGAGATGGCAAAGAAGTGGCTTTATGCTACCGTGCCAAAGGAAGGGAAAGGCGGGTCCAAGCGGAAAACAAAGCACACGACCGAATAAGTTTAGGGAAAAACAGTATGGCAAAAAAAACAATTCGCGTGCATCTGTTTGCACTTGATGAGCGCCGAGCTAAATTAAAAGTTGAAACAGTACTGGAATCTATAAGCTCTGCCTCACTTGAAGATAGACTTAGACCCTTTACCGACTACGAACTTCGTATCGATCAAATAGAACAACCTTCTGATAAAAAAGCTTACTGGCTAATGGATTTTGGAAAATTTCGCTGGGATGGTCCAGGACAAGGGGGACGGACTACCCACATTAAAGATATCACTTTGACAGACGGGCATTCTTTTGCTGAAGACACAGCTGCTCTTTTTGTTAGAGGACAAGATGGTCGAGGCTGGTTACTAGTTCAACACAATCATAACGGCGCCAGAGCTTCTGCGATCGAAAAATATCTGAGCATATATCTAAACGACAGCCAATCATGCGTTTATGAATTAAGTGTAAAGATGCGAGAAGATGCATTCGCACGATTAGAACAAGCGAAGCACTTTACAAAGATTAGAGTAAAGGTAGCTACTGCTTCTCTAACCTCGGACCTCTTGGATGGAAAACTATCTATTCAGAGCGCGCTTGCGGCTTCGATGCCCATACATGGCGATTACATCACTATTGAAGTTTCTACGCGCAAGCGCAAGGAAGAAAATGGGCTAAGTGTTCTACCTATGATTGAATGGTTAAAGAAGCTTGCCCGAAGTGATGCATTAGAAGCTGCTGAAGTGAAAGCGAGTGATGGAACCCAAAGACCAGAACCAATTGACTTACTTGAAGGAAAATTATCCAAGGCGTTTGACATATCTGAAAAATCAAGAGGTAGAATTACACAAGCTCAACGCTGGAACATGTTAGAGCGCGCACTAGCAGACTGGCAGTCCGTGATAAATCCATGAATATCAAACATAGATTATTTCACAAATGGTACCCCACCTTAATATCATTGGTATTAGCTATACTTACAACACAAATTCCAACATTGCTAGATTTCACTTACGAGACTAAAGACCGCTCTGCCTTTCTTTCAGCGTCTATGAGCTTAGGAGCGATTTTGACAGGATTTATCGCGACATCTCAAGCAATCTTAATGACTTTGCCGGAAGCGGGACTTCTATCAAGATTGCGATCCAGCGGTTATATACATGACCTAGTGAACTGTTTCGCAGCAGCTATGATTGGCGCAACTTTTTTTGTTGCACTCTCTTTAGTAGGATTTTTCATAACCACACTTAACTCTCAGTTTTATTATATCTGGTTTTTTTCTTTATCTTACTGCGCACTAACATTTTTTCGCGTGAGCAAGCTGATGATGCTAATACTGAAATACGGAGCAAAATAATAGCGCGGACATGACAATGGGAAGCTATTATTATCTGAAATTTCGTGAAAATCCATTGAGAGTATAGTATATTGCGAGTTTAGGACATCCCAGAATGAATGAGCTAGCAGTATGATGCAATACCCACGGAGCCGGGAGTCAATGGAGATGTTTTTTTTGGTGCGTTTACCTCGCTTGCTTGGGTTTATATCATGCTAGGGTCCAACTTCCGTTTTATCGATTTATTCTCTGGCCTTGGTGGCTTTCACCTCGCCTTAAATCGACTAGGTGGGGAGTGCGTATTTGCAGCTGAGTGGAAGTCTCATCTTCAAGATCTTTACGAGAAAAATTTTGGAATTCGCCCTGCTGGTGATCTGACACTAATTTCTCCAGTAGACGTTCCGGATCACGACTTACTTGCTGCAGGTTTTCCATGTCAGCCCTTTTCAAAGGCTGGGGAGCAACTGGGCTTTGAATGCACAAAGCAAGGCGGCCTATTTTTTGATGTTGAAGCAATTTTAAAAGAAAAAAAACCAACCTTCTTCATTCTTGAGAACGTTCCCAACTTGCTTAAGCATGACGACGGACGCACCTGGGAAAAAATACAAGAAATTTTAGGGCTTGACGGTTTAGGATATCATGTAAAAGCAACAAAGCTGTCTCCTCATAATTTTGGCATACCTCAAATTCGTGAGCGTGTTTATATTGTTGGTTCAAAAAACTCATTAGATGACTTTCATTGGCCCATAAAAACAAACGCAGAAACCACGATAGAGAGTGTACTTGATAAGAGCCCTCTAGACGCCAAAAAGTTCTCCACGCGAATAGCAGACAGCCTTAACGTGTGGAATGACTTTCTTGAGGCATGCCCTGAAAGCGTTAGACTTCCATCATATCCTTTATGGTCCATGGAATGGGGGGCGACCTACCCGTTTGAAAACGAAACTCCTTACTCGTTACGGATCCTCAAAGGAGGTAAGGCTTTAAATGGGTATAAAGGAAATCATGGTGCTGATTTAGACCTTCTTGATAATATCGATGAAAAATGGCTGGCTATACCGAGTCATGCCAGAACTGAACAAATGAGGTTTCCAACCTGGAAGCGAACATTTATTAGACAAAATAGACAGTTCTATCAAGACAATAAAGATTGGATTGATCCCTGGCTCCCCAAAATACTAAGTTTTGCTTCTAGTCATCAGAAGTTGGAATGGAACGTGCACGGTGGCGTTCAGGATATATGGCAATATGTTATCCAAATGCGCGCTTCGGGTGTACGTGTGAAAAGACGTACAACCGCTCCTAGCCTCATAGCCATGACGGCAACCCAAGTACCAATAATTGGGTGGGAAAAACGATACATGACTCCTAGAGAGTGCGCACGCCTTCAAAGCATGGAAGAACTTAGATTTCTTCCGGATACTTCTACGCAAGCCTTTAAAGCACTAGGCAACGCAGTAAATACGAAAGTTGTTGAAGCGGTTGCAAGTGCGTTGCTTATGTCAAACAAGGAGCGAACTATAATGGACATTCCGAAACAAAATCAACAGCCTGAAAACTTGATAGCCGTATGAACAACCTCAATACCAAAGCTATCACACCTATTGAAATTCGACCAGAAGTAACAATACTTTCTGTGCTTCGACATTTAAACTATAAAGCATGGTTTGCAATTGCCGAATTTATAGACAACGCGATTCAAAGCTCGATATCAAACTATGATTTATTAAAAGAAAACGACGCCACCTATAGACTAGTTGTTGATATACGGCTTAACACCACAAAACCTGGCAGCTTGATTATTACAGATAATGCAGCGGGAATTTCCCTTATTGATTTCCCTCGTGCATTCAAAACCGCTCAAGCCCCTGACATGAAAGGAGGACTTTCAGAGTTCGGGATGGGAATGAAAAGCGCCGCATGTTGGTTCGCTGAGAAGTGGAGCGTCAGAACTAAGGCTTTAAATGATGCAGCAGAAAGATCGATACACTTCGACGTTCAAAACATTATAACCAACAACATTGAACAACTTGAAGTAGAAAGCAGATCCGTAAATTTATCTTCACATTATACGGTCGTCGATTTACAGAACTTACATCATCTTCCGCAGGGACGAACCGTCGGTAAAATCAAGGAGCATCTCACAAGTATTTACCGAGTTTTTTTACGCAATCGCGATATAACTATAAGATTCAACGGAGAAGAGTTACTTTATATTTCACCGCCAATTTTGAAAAGTAAGAAATACTCTGCTCCAGGTCAAATTTCCGATTTAGACGGCCCGGAGATTGAGTGGAAGAAAGACATTAGCCTAGACTTCGGTGCGGGACAAAAGGTTTCTGGGTTCGTTGCACTACGAAAAATCGGTTCAACCCCTTTAGCTGGCTTTGCGCTATTTAGGCGAAACAGACTTATCGTAGGTAGTCATGATGAAACATACCGACCCTCATTTATTTTTAAGAACACTAACAGCTATCCGTATCAGAGACTCTTCGGTGAGCTTCATATAGAAGGATTTGAGGTCAGTCATACTAAAGATGGTTTCCGGTGGGAGGAATACGAAGATATTTTTTTAGAGCTGCTCAAAAATGAGATCAGCGCAGCTCCTCTAGATCTATTAGCTCAAGCCGAAAACTATCGAGCATTACCCACGAAAAACACCATAGAACAGAATGCTATAGAGGCGACTCAGATTGTCGCGGATTATATTGAGTCTACTGTCGCCCCTATAATCGTCGAAGCGCGGCAACAACCGGCCTCGCCTGTCCCGCTACCATTAGAGCTTGAATCAAGCCCATTACAAGCGTCAGAAAAAATAGTCTGTGTCGACGATGGGGATTGGAATTGGGTTATAACGCTCAGAACATCGATAGATCCAGCAGTCAATGATTGGCTAAGCCTTTCAAAAACTGAAAACGATATGAATGATTCGACTCGACTACGGCGCATTAGCATAGATGTGTCTCTAGCTCATCCCTTCTCTTCTGAGTTTTTAGGTCCCGATAACAAAAATATCGAGCTATTTCTACGCATCGCTACTGCGGTCTGTATCTCGCTAGTACTTTCTGAGGATCTAACATCTGAACCTCCTCATGTAGTACTTTGTCACTTGAATAGCCTCTTGAGAGGCGCCCTTAGACGCAAGGAAATCTAGTTATGGACAACGCTCACGGTCTGTTGTGGGAACCTCAAGTATTAGAAGTTACAGAGGAATTTCTCCGAAATAAAACAAAGGATCAAAATCCTAGCTATGACGATTTAACCCAAGGCGATGATTCAGTTTTAGCTGAAGCAAAAAGGATACTGGGGCGTTGCCTACCGCCAAGCTGCAAGAAGGGTAGTGAAACAGGGCTGGTCATCGGATATGTACAAAGTGGTAAGACTATGTCCTTTGAAACAGTTATCTCTTTGGCTAGGGACAATGGCTTTGGATTGGTTATTGTTTTTGCGGGAACCAAGACCAATCTAAGAGAGCAGTCTGAAGACAGATTGAAAAAAGACTTAGGAATTGAGGAAGGCGAGAACTGGCATCTTTTTTCAAATCCTACAAAAGGTGCGAGCAGTCAAATATCTGATAAAATTGGCGCATGGAAAAGAAGACCAAAAATAAAACGCGCGACTTTAATTACGGTACTTAAACAAATAAATCATTTGGACAACCTGTGTAATTTGTTAAAAGAACTTCCTCTTGAGGGAGTACCTGTATTGATCATAGATGATGAAAGCGATCAAGCCAGCCTAAATACAAATGCGGCTAAAATCCGCACCAACCAAGTTGACGAAGATACAAAAAGCGCTACATATGACCGAGTTTGTTTGATACGCGGTCAGTTTGCCTCCCATTCTTTTCTCCAATATACAGCGACGCCACAAGCAAACCTATTGCTCGCTCATGCCGATATTTTGAACCCCTCCTTTGCCGAATTAGTCACACCTGGCCCAGCTTATACGGGGGGCAAAGCATTTTTCAGAGATAATCCAGCACTAATCAAAGACATTCCTGCAACTGAAGTTCCGAACAAAGATAATGTTCTTGATAAATCGCCAAAAAGCCTTCTCAGTGCACTTAGATATTTTTTGCTGATCGCAGCCCAACATTCCCTTACGCAAACCAAGGGAAAAGACAAAAATCGGTCTATGATGGTTCATCCTGCGATGCAGACTGCTTCACACAAAGCCTATAAAACCTGGTTAGATAGATCCTTCAAGGCGCTGAAAGGGACTATTTTAAGTAACTATACTAATTCTCCCGCAGAGATCGAGAAAAGGTTTGAGGTTGAGTACTCTTCATTAAAAACGACATTCCCAAAAATTCTGCCATTAAGCAATCTCCTGCAAGAAATGATCGAAGAAGTACTTGATGATATTACGATCGTGGAAGTTAACGGCACTCCAGATGCAGAGAAAAAAATTGACTGGAAACTGTCTCCTTATTGGATCGTAGTAGGTGGTGCAAAGCTTGATAGGGGATATACTGTAGAAGGGCTTGCTATAACGTATATGCCAAGGCCCTTGGGAAATGCGGCAGCAGCAGATACTCTGCAACAGAGAGCCCGCTTCTTCGGTTATAAGAAAGGTTATCTTGGGCTTTGCCGTGTTTTCGTTCAAGCGGATGTAAAGCGTGCATTTTCAAACTATGTAGAACATGAGGAGTTTGTACGCACAGCCCTAATGGAGCACCGAGGCCGCCCACTTATTGAATGGCGACGCGATTTTGTTTTAAGTGCTCTAATGAAACCCACGAGGCCAAATGTAATAGGTCTAGATACCAGAAAAATATCTGTGGATGGCTGGATATATCCCAAAGCGTTACACCGAGATTCTGAAGCCGTATCAGAAAACAAAACCTTGTTAAATAAAGTTGTTACTGATTGGTCCTCTAGCTTTGGATCACCTACAAACTGCTCATCCTTCCCCCAATTCCAACGGACCAACTCAACAACAACCGTCATTGAAAATGTTCCACTTCTAAACGTTCTAAGTGACTTCCTGCTAACGCTTAAAGTAAAAGACACTCGTGATGCAGAGTTGCACAGTGCCATTTTGGTTTCGTTGGCAGAGCTCCTACGTCTTAATTCAAAAGCCTCAGTTGATGTCTTTTTAATGAATGGCTTGGAATCCCAGTATCGTACAAGGGAAAACTCTAGAGGCTATTCTCGTGAAGATTTCAACGCTCCCATAAACCAGTATTTCAGCCTGAGCGCCAATACAGTTAATGACAAAAGCTATATATTTAAAGATAGAATCACATTGCAGCTTAGACGTTTCAACTTGGGGATCAAAGCAGGCGATCCGTCTAGCGCAAACGTATTTGATGTAACTTGGTTTTCTCTACATATCCCCCCAAAACTGAAGAAAGAACTCGTCATAGAGTTAAGATCATAAAAAATACTTACAACCTATACTGTTAACTTTGTATTTGGCTTGTTCAAAGACAACCATGAAAAATGAAGTCCTAAGCCATGTAGCGATTTTTCATATCAATCGGTGACGTTCTGAGTAATCCTCCCTTGGGTTTTATAGAACGGACACCGATGTTTAAAACTGAATCAAATTCACTCACATAGTCCAAAACACCAACTACAACCTAACTCGACGACACCCACATACTTTTCTGACACTAAAAGCATAAAACAGTTATGAAAAATTATAGATCACCCGTAAACGCTACAAATAGCGCTTACCACTAAAATAATAAACCCATATCAACTCCAACCTGAAGACGCCTCCCTAGTTTCTCTACGTCCACCGTAAACACTATTAGTACAAAACCCATAAAAACCCGACAATAATATATTGCAGCAGAGTTAAATCAGGCAAAAGCAAATTCCGTTAGATCATTTAAAATCCACATCGATACCTATGAGTTCTATTTTATTGTTAGATACACGTTATTGAAATCGCGTACTACTACGCGACAAGGCCGTAAAACAGCACGGGGTCCCACCGATACAGTTCGGCGCAGACCACGCGCCCTGACAGTAATTCACTACTTAAAGGTGGACCGATTGTAATCGTTACCCCCAACAAGAGCCACGAAGCACGACCATCACATAGTTCACATGACTATTAGACTGAAAGTAGTATTCCAATCGGTATTCCAAACAGAAATCGTCTTTGAAATTAATGTTATTTATCAAAAGCTTATTAATTCGATTCAAATTACCCCGGCCCACCATTTAGTCTTCCTAGGAAGACCCAAAAAAGCCGTAAAGCCTTGAGAAATCAAAGCTTTACGGCTTTTTTCTTGCCCGCGTTTTCCCATTTAATCCCAGGGCATCCCATGGCGGGGGCATAGGGCATAAAACGCTCATCAGCTCGCTCGGAGAGGATGTGCCCCCAATGAGCATGGTGGAATCAAAAACAAAACGCCCCGGTAACTGCCGAGGCTCAGAAAGTTGCTGGACTACCGTGACAGTCGCGGCAACCATGCGAAACGCTGCTTTTTCAGTCATGACAAAATAGCGCCTCAATTATCTGGAGTGCGCTATGAACGAAGGACGAAAAATCACTGTGGGTGAATTGCTCGATGCACTGAATAGAGAGTCAAGGGACACCGAGGTCATCTTTCAGGGCGGTTTGAATTTCTACCGTTTGAAGCAACGAGGCGAAGACTTGATTTAGGTTGAGTTCAACGAACCCGTATCTGACGCAATGAACGACTTCTTCAAGCATCACAAGTAGAATCACGACCACAAAAAGCCCAGCTCGATGGCTGGGCTTTCGTACTCAAGAAACCTGGCGACTGTTGTGCCAGTAGAGATACGCCAAGCCAATCGGTGCAATGAAAATTGCAAACGACCAGCACATCGCCATCGTGAATCCTTTCACCATCAGCATAAGAATGGCGTTGATGAAGAATACGTTCCCGCCCATCACGTAGCTTACGACGCTTTCATATACGAACCGAGAGTATGGGTAGAGCAGCGTGCAGATGACCGACATCACAATCAGCCCAGGCTTACCCGTCAGACCAGTTGGGCTATTGGCCGCGACCGACAAAATCAGAATCGTAAACAACGACCCAAAAATAAGCTGCCGGATGTAGTAGCTGGGGGTTAGCCCGCCAAAAGTCTTCGACAAAAACGACTGCATAAGATCCCTCTAAAACGCTGATTTGAGTGATGGCCATCATAACAGCATCACCCACCAGAATCAGACCTGGCGATCTGAGAATGGGGCATCCATAGCGCCACGAACTGAAACTCTCGAAAACGTGGCGCGCATCAATGAGGATTACTTATCAAGCTTCCGAACGCAGACAACGGTCACATGATCGTGGCTTTGCATCGAATGCCCCAGAAACGAAAAAGGCCGCCGACATGATGAGCCTAGATGTAGGTCAGCTCCAGCAGCACTCCCAGCTTGAGCAATGTGTGTCGTGGAGCCGAAAACGAAAAAGCCCCGCACGATGGCGAGGCCTTGGATTAGAAAGCAAAAAGCCCTGAGGGGACTGGTCACTGGTATTTATTACATCTTCTTTTACTTGATATCTGGAAGCGTCACTGGGCGTTCAATTTGGGATTTAAATACCGCATAAACCGCATCATAGAAAGGCTCAGGAGCTCGAGTGGTAACCGTTACTGCTTTGGGTGGACTTCCGACGAGGAAAGAAAGCTGCCCCTTCTCAGGCATCTCTACTCTGACCTCGGCAGAGACAATTTCGCTCACACGCTCGTTCTCACTCTTCACAGAATCTAAAGCGAGATCCAATCTAAAATCGAAAGCTTGACCTTTTTTCTGGATCTTTTTCGCATCAAGAGGAACCATTTTCTCTCCGTTATAGGAAAAAAATCTTACGTAGTACTCTTTCCGACCGGCCTCAGAAGTATAAGGAGGAGGTGCACCTAAGTACTTTCCGAAATCTTCTAGAATTTCGCTCAGGCTACTGATCATGTCTATCCAATAAAAATCGTCAGCCAGTTTCTTGCTTACATATATGTCTTGAAGAGCCTTGAACTTCGTAGCTTCAGTCACTTGCAGAGTTCCTTAATGCAATTTTCGCAAGAGTGCCAGAATACTCCAGCAAAAAAAAGCCCGTCGCAGTGGCTGGGGCGTCCCGGTACTACGCTGCCTTGCAGCCTGAACTACATACGCGGCCTATCTGGTGAAGGTCGCCTTCAGGTTGTCATGGCCGCCTTCAAGCTCTATTTCCCACTCCGGGCATTCGGCGCTCAAATCCAGCAACACCGTCTCAAACGCTTCGCAGGACACTTCAACGCTGACTTCAGCCTCGACCGATGCTTTGAGTTCAAAATGACGAAATCCGCCACCGACCAGCGGCCTGGACGGCAACTGCCTGATGATCTGATGCTTCAATTCGGCGGCTAGAGTAGATGCGGTGTATACCACGAGCTGAATCCTTTCGAGCAAGAAGAAAGCCCGACGCAATAGTCTGGCTGTGTCTGTTGTGTCGCGCTTGAAAAGCTGAACACGGTGCCATGAAAACAGGTGTTTATCCGCGTGGAAAGACTTTTTACGCAGCCTCTCGAATTCGCTTCAGCGCGCAATCAACCCAAGCTACTCCGGCCTTGATCACCTCCCGAACCTTAGCTTCACCGATGCCAGACTCCCGAGCGATACGCAGTGCCGGCCACTTCGCACCGAAGTAGAGCCAGATGAAATCATCCATCTGCGAGTCCCGATTGATCAGACGTGCCACGGCGTCATCGATCACCAGCGCCAAATCATCGGTCAGGCTGTACTCCTTCATTCCACCGGTACACGTTGTTTTCCTGCGGGAATGGACGTCGATCACCGAGATGGTAATGGCCTCAACAACCTCAGAAGCAATCTGCGTGTCGCGAGAAGGACTCTAAACAGCCTAAACCGTGATCGCTCATCCACCAGCAGCTCTGGGTTCAAGGGAGTTTTCTGGAACGCACGGCTAACCGTCAGCGGCGTGGCCAGGAAGCGTGGATATTTCTCCACTTTCAGAGAGACAGCTCAAGCTTACGATCAACTGGTCAGAGACCATGCATCAGAGTTCGGGCGCCTCAACGGGCATTAACGATGATTGCCAAGGTCTACGTTGGTGGCTGCCGTCTGGAGGCGATTCCGCTGGCAGTAGGCGGCGGACGCGTTCTACTCTACGCTCTGTGAGAGAATTTCTATCAAATCATCCTAAGGAAGGAGAAATAATGGCGGACTCTATCGAGAAAAGTACGATAGTGTGGGTCGGAGGATTGTTATTAGGCGCGATAACTACTACCGCTACTGCTGTACATGTTCTTCATGATCAGTTCATAACTCCAATGAAGGTTTTTGAGTCAAAACAACAAATTGACAAGCTTACAGCTAAACTCGATTCTCAGTTAGATATTGCAAATGAATTAGAGAAAACAAAGTCAGAACTGGAAAAAGCTAGAGAAAAAATATCCCAGATTGAATATAGCGACTTATTCGTTAAAAACTCAGTTTATCCCGCAACAATTGACGTTGTTTCTGTAGGTTCCGACATATCAAAAATATATGAGAACCACGACAGCAAAAAGATATCTCTCCGTGATGATCGACCGTCACAGCCGCAGATAACAGTAAAACTTGAAAATTCAGTTTTCGAAGAAGTTAACTATAGTTACGACCCAGTTACCAAGAAGATAACCTCTATTTCTTTCCCGTTGAATTATGCGAAAGATTTTGGCAAGCGTTTCTTAGAACTCGCAGCGACCAAAGCCCTAGGAGAGCCGTCCGCGATTGGTGATAGGGGTCAATTCAAATGGAAAACTCCTGCAGGAATTGATGTGTACGTTCTCGATAGAACTTATCTCATGCTCGGTAAGGGATTTGTTCCCCGAGTTTGGGGCGGTGGCCGGTGAACGGCGAACGCAAATGGCAGCAGAATGGCAGTTTGAGCTCTGAAAGCCTTGTAGCATAGGGCTTAGACGGGGGCTCAAATCCTCCCGGCCCAACTCTCAACGACAAAGCCCGCCAAGTGCGGGCTTTGTCGCATCTGGCCGCCCCGTCCAGCTCCTTCCGAAAACCAACCCCGCCCACACACCTCAATGCTCATGCCGATGATGCACATCCGGAAAATGCGCATGCCGATGCCGCATCGACGTATGCACATGCGGATGACTGTGCGGCTCCGTTCCGTCCCATTCAAACCCATGCACATGCTGGTGATGCTCGTCGTGTGTGTGGCGATGTTCATGCTCGAGCCGTTCGTGCTGATGCTCATGAACATGGTTCTCCATCAAGTGAATCCATACCCCCACGGCCATTAACGCGGCAGCGAGCAGGAACATCAGCGATACCGACTCGCCCAGCAGCAGAATCGAGATACCGGCGCCCAGAAACGGCGCGGTGGAAAAGTATGCGCCGGTGCGTGCACTGCCCAGCCCGCGCAGGGCGAGGACGAACATCACCAGGCTGACGCCGTAACCGAGAAACCCGACCAGCAGGATTGGCACCAGCGAGGCGGTTGCGGGCAGTTGTTTGCCGATGAACAAGGCCAGGCTGCAGTTAACCAACCCCGCCACAAGACCTTTGCTGCCCGCGATAAACAGTGCATCCGAGGCAGAGACCTTACGCGTCAGGTTGTTGTCGATGGCCCAGCAAAAGCAGGCGAAGGCGACGGCCAGCGGGCCGGTCCAGTCTTGCGCCGACACGGCCTCTTGCGGCCATGACAACACGACACCGCCGGCCACGATGGCGAGCATGCCGATCACGATTCGCCGATCGGCGTTTTCCTTGAACACTAGCCACGCCAGCAGCGCCGTGAGCACTGATTCCAGATTGAGCATCAGTGACGCGCTCGCGCCGGACGTTCTGGTCAAACCGAACATTAATGCCACCGGCGCCAGCACACCGCCGAAGCCTATGGCACCGATCAGCCACGGCCATTCGCTGGTGCTGAGTCCGGAACGCTGCCAGCCTCGATCACGGGCAAAACGCAGGACGGTCAAACCCAGCCCGCTGCCCAGATAGAGCAACCCGGCCAATAGAATCGGTGAAATCTGTACGCCCAACAGCTTGGCGAGTGGCGTACTGGCGCCAAACAACGCAGCCGCAACCAACGCGTAGAGCACGCTCACATTCATGAAGGGATCACTCGCTCGGGCCGATGAAATATTGGCAACGATCATGGCAAAACTCAGGTGAGCATTATGTGAACCGTTCCGCCCGCTGACCACATGCCTTGAAATGACTTTGCATGATCATCACGAACGCTGTTTGGTTTTATCGCCACGCCCTCCTTCCCACACCGAACGTCCTAGGAAAATTCCCGCAACACGCGTCGACTTTGATGAACTGGTGAACACTTCCTCAGGGCGTTACGCTCCACGACCACTGCCAACCAGCGGACGGTTTGGCAGCCGCAACTGCAGTGAATGTTCACTCCACGGAGCTACGTCATGAAAAAGACCCCACAACTTTCGCTGGTTGGCTCGGCACCTTCCGACGCGCCAGCTTCCAGCACCCAACCTCAGTCGAATACCACCACACGCACCGAGGCGCCCCGTCGGCGTCGTAGCGTCCCGCTCAATCAGCTCATCAGAGTGCGCGACGATGTCGACACACTGACCCTGCTCACCCACGCCAGCGAAATTCTCGATTCCCTCGCGGCCATCAGCGCAAACTTTGCCGATGAGTTCGACGGTTCGAAACGCCACGTGGCGGTGGCCATGAAGCAATTGAGCGCACTGGCCGAGATCCTGATTTGTCGGGCACGGGACAATCTTGATCCGCAGAAACCGCAGAACACTACCGGGCCTGAAACCCGCCATTGACGGGCAAAACCCCGACGCTCGGTTGTGCATCGGACTGCATTGCCGCCGCCCATCGAGATGAATTTTTCTTCACTGCAGCTACGCGGCCAAGCCTTGTACAGTCCGCTCGCTCATTCAAGAAACTACGGTTCGCCCGCGCTCCTGCGGGCTTTTTTTTGCCTGAAACAAAACCCCTTCTTCGCCACAACTTGCCGTAACCCCGGTGATTGCGCGACTCTGCGAGCAGATCCCACAAGCCGGAGCGCCCGATGCCGCTGTTGACCCTGCCCTGCCAACGCCTGACGCTCGCGATACTGGCTCCGGACCAGGCCGAACTTGAAAGCGAGTTCTACCGACGCAACCTGCGCCACCTCGCGCCATGGTCGCCGATCCGTACCACCGAATATTTTTCCACCGAACAGATTCGCCGACGCCTTGAAATACAGGCCAGCGCGTTCGAGGCCGGTCTGGCTATGCATTTCGCGCTGCTGACGCAGGACGGCCAGCAGATGATCGGCGCGTGCAACTTCAGCGGCATCATTCGCGGGGCCTTTCAGGCGTGCTATCTGGGCTATCACATTGATAAAGCCCAACAGGGACAGGGCTTGATGCAGGAAGCACTGGAGGCTGGCATCGACTACATGTTCGATATCCAGAACCTGCATCGGATCATGGCTAACTACATTCCCGGCAACGAGCGCAGTGAGCGCTTGCTTGAGCGGTTGGGCTTCGAACGCGAGGGTTACGCCAAGGCGTATCTGAACATTGCCGGGCGCTGGCAGGATCATGTGCTGACGGCGCTGGTCAATTCAAGGTTCGAAACACCGGAAAAGCGCTGGTCGAAACCATTGGCGTGAGTTTCACAATTCGTTAAGGATTGCCGTCGTATGCTCAGGCCTCCCGCCCCTTTCGGTTGCCTGAACCCTATGTCGCGTGCCGTCACTTCGCTGTTTCTGCTTGCCGCCCTGCTGTTTTTCTTCGCCTTGGGCGGCCATCAATTGCAAGGCTCCACCGAGGCCCGCGTCGCCGGCATCGCCATGGAGATGCATCTGGACGACGACTGGGTGACGCCGCGCCTGTTCGGCGAACCGTTTCTGGAAAAACCACCGCTGAGTCTGTGGCTCGACGCTGGCGCGATGCGCGTGTTCGGCGTTTCACCGTGGGCCGTGCGACTGGCGTCGGCGGTGGCTGGCTTGCTCAGTGTGATGCTGCTGTACGGCATGTTGCGCCGCTTTGAACGGCCGAAGATGATTGCCTGGACGGCGGGCATTCTGCTCGCGACCATGGCCAGTTACTGGAGCAATGTGCGCGGCGTCGGTGAAGACGCATTGCTCGCCCTCGGCGTGACCACGGCCTTGCTGGCCTTTTTCCAGGCTCAACGAGCATCGACTCTCGGCAACTCGCTGTTGTTTGTCGTCGGGATCGCCATCGCCACATTGAGCAAGGGTGTGCTGGGGCTGGCGATGCCGGGGGTGGTGATTTTTGCTTATCTGCTGACCGACAACCTGATGGACAAGCGCCTGAAAATCGCCGACTGGCTGCGACCGGGCTTACTGACCCTGGTCGGTTTGATTCCGCTGCTGATCTGGCTCGTCATCCTCTTCCAGCACGGCGGCGCGCAGGCCGTCAGAGAAGTGCTGCTGACCAACAGCGTCGGGCGCTTCAGCGGATCGTTCGTCGAGGCCGGGCACTATGAACCGTTCTATTACTACCTCGCCAAACTGCCGGAAGCCTTCCTGCCGTGGAATATTCTGGTCTACCTGGGGCTCTGGCATTTCCGTACACAATTGAAGGCCAACCGTTACCTGTTGTTTTTCAGCCTGTGGATCGTTGCGCAGTTCGTGATGCTGACGTTGGCGTCGAGCAAACGCACGGTGTATCTGATGTCGATGACACCGGCCGCTGCGCTGATCGCGGCGGAGTATGTGGGTGTGCTCTTCGAGCGCTTGAAGCGGTATGAATCCGGCAATGGATTCGTAGGCCGAATCGCCCGTCACCGTCAGACATTGGCAGTGACTGTGCTCACGCTGGTGATCGGCAGTTATCTCGCCGCCGCGCAATGGGCACTCCCCCACGCCGACAAAAAGCTTTCGTTCCTGCCGTTGAGCGCAGAAATTCAGACCCTGCAGACCACCGGGCATCAAGTCGCACTGTTTCAGGCCAATGAGCGGGTCGGTGGCGCGACGGTCTTCTATACCCAGCAAGTACTCAAAGGGCTGGATACCGAGGCGCAGTTGCGAGACTTCCTCACGGCCTCGCCCTCGCATGTCGTGGTGATGGCCGGCGACAGCGAACCCGCGCCGCCACTAAAAGTACTCAAGACCATGATGGTCGGACGTCAGGCGTATTACTTCGTCGGCTATTGAGGCCTGTGCAGCCCATAAAAAAACCCGCCGGTGATTGGCGGGTTTTTCATTTCATCCGATCGGGTTCAGAGAGAGACCTCAGGCTGAGCACCGAAAGCCTTCTCCTCACGCTTACCCAGCACCGGCACCTCCAGCCGTGCCCGCCCGTAGAAGGCCAGCGCCGTCAGCAAACACGCCAGCCACACAAAGATTCCGGCCCAGAACGTGTGGGACATGTAATGCCAGCCCTGCAGGACGCGAGTAGTGCCATAAACGAACCCCAGCAACAGTGAGCCCCACAAGATGGCACTGGAAAAACGCCATTGATAGCGCCGCGCCACGAAATACAGCGCCAGCATGGTGAAGCCGCCCGACGCATGACCACCTGGCCAGCACCGGCCACTACCGGCTTCGTGGAACAGTTGAAAGTTGCTGTACCACTCAATGTGGGCCATTTTTCCGCCGTACAGCGTGGTCTCGATCGGGCAGTAAACGCTGGTGTGGGATTTGAGGAAATGGATCACCCCGGTGCAGACCGCGAATGCGACCACCACAAACAGAAAATCCCTACGATGATCAGCGGCAAATCGCAGCACTGGCGCGACTTTGCTGCGTTCCAGCATCGCACCGAGACGCGGACGTTTGTGCGGATTGGCCAATGGCCAGACCACCGACAGCAGCGCGCCGATCAGAGCGATTTCCGCCGTCCAGTTCGGAATGATCCGCGCCCATTTGTGGGTGAGCTTTTCAAAGAAGTGGATTTTGTCGAGCGGAAAGGTCTGGGTCAGCGGATCGAACAGCAGGTTGCTGAAGGCGATGTCGATTCTGGTCATGTCGAACATCAGGAACACCAGCGCCGCACAGACTAACGGAATGCCAAAGTTGTAAGCGTAGAAACGGGATTTCATCGGGTGGTCACCGTGCGCCAGTCGGAGGCTTCAATAAAGCCGAGCATCTTGGGAGCCGCCGGGCTGGCAGCGGAAACAAACAATGACGAGCCATAACCCATGTCCGAGGTGGGCACTTTGAGGTCTTTCTCGATTTGCGCCATGCATTCGCTGTGGGTCACCAGTACCAGATTTCGACCGGGAACCTTGTGGGCCAGTGCATCCTGCAACATGCGCCCTCGGCAATCGATCAACCAGTCTTCGCCGCTGGCGGCATGGTTGAACATGTAACCGGCGGTCTGCACCGTGCGCACCGACGGGCTGTTGTAGATGTCGGCGTTGTTCAGGCCCAGTTGTTCGAACCTTGCACCGACCGCCACCGCGACACTGCGTGAGCGATCGGTGATGCCGTCGTTGCCACTCAGGCACGCCGCTTTGGAGTGATCGCAGCGCTCGACATGACGCACCAGCACGATCATCTCGCCCTTGGCCCAACCGGCTGCCAGCGCCTGCGCACCGGCGACATTGCCATGCGCGAGATCCGGCACCGCCGCCGGCGCGAGCAACCACAGGGTCAGCGGGATCACCAATACCGATGCCGCCAACACCACCCAGGTGTTGCGAAAACGCGCCAAAAAGCTCAGATCGATCGAGCGTTTGACGCCGAACAGACTCAGTCTCAATTCCACAAAAACTGCCTCGCCACTCTGCATCACGGGTTCATTCGATGCGGCGAAGGTACAGAGGCGCGCGTGGGCAGCCAGTGAAACTCATGTGAAAAAAGTCTTGGGATCCGTTGTTACAAATTCCGTAGGACAAAATCCTTTCAGCTCTGGGAAATGCGGCCGATACAAACCTGCTAACACCCTTGCTGGCTCAAAAAAACAACAATCTTCCAGCCTAACCGACGACAAGAAACCCAACGTTTCTGGAGGATTTTTGATGAATAGCTGGTTCGGCAACATCAGCGTGAACATGAAACTGGGCCTGGGCTTCGGCCTAGTGCTGGCCCTGACCTGCGTGCTGGCCCTGACGGGCTGGACCAGTCTCGGTGGCCTGATCGACCGCAGCAACTGGATGAGCGACATCACCCAGCTCAATGCCGGTCTGACCAAACTGCGCGTGGTGCGCCTGCAATACATGCTGACCAATGGCGATGAAACCGCCGCACAGAATGTGCAAACCACCCTCGAAAGCTTTGCCGCGCAGCAACAGAAGCTGATCAACAGCTTCAAGAGCCCGGAAAACGTCAAACTGCTCAAGGAGCAGGCAGCGACCATCGCTGAATACCAGACGTCGCTGAACAAAATGCGCAATGCCTACCGCACCGGCAACAGTGCCCGCGACAGCATGAGTGTGAGTGCCGAGACCGCGTACAACCAGATCGAATCGATCAGCAAACGCGTGCAGCAGATGGACATGAGCGAACAGCGCTTCGAACAGTTCCAGGCGATCACCGCCGCCAAGGAAGCGTTCATCCTCGCGCGCTACGAGGTGCGTGGCTACACCGCTACCACCAACGCCGAAACCGAACAGAAAGCCGTTGGCCAACTGGACGTGGCGATCGCCAGCCTCAAGCAACTGAACGTGCATTTCGCTGAGTCTCAGCAAGACGCGTTGCGTCAGCTGGAAACCGCACTGGTCAACTATCGCAGCGCATTGATGGCTTATAAAAATGCCAACACTGACGCCGTGCAGGCCCGTAAGGAAATGACCGATCAAGGCACCGCGATCGTCAACACCAGCGAGCAGCTGTATCAGATTCAACTCGACCGTCGCGATGTCGAAAGTGCTCAGGCGCGAACCTTCCAGTTGATCAGCACCCTGCTGGCGCTGCTGGTTGGCGTGATTGCTGCGGTGATCATCACCCGTCAGATCACCCGTCCGCTGCAAGAAACCCTGGCCGTGGTCGAGCGCATCGCCAGCGGCGACCTGACCCAGAACGTCACCGTCACCCGCCGCGACGAACTCGGTGTGCTGCAACAAGGCATCGCCCGCATGGGTGTGACCCTGCGTGACTTGATCAGCGGCATCCGCGACGGCGTCACCCAGATTGCCAGCGCCGCCGAAGAACTGTCCGCCGTGACCGAGCAGACCAGCGCCGGTGTGAACAGCCAGAAGGTAGAGACCGATCAGGTCGCCACCGCCATGCACGAGATGACTGCCACCGTGCAGGAAGTCGCGCGCAATGCCGAAGAAGCTTCGCAAGCCGCTGCCGCCGCTGACGGCGAAGCCCGTGAAGGCGACAAAGTGGTCAACGAAGCCATCGCTCAGATCGAACGTCTGGCCAGCGAAGTGGTGCGCTCCACCGAAGCGATGAGCGTGCTGCAACAGGAAAGCGACAAGATCGGCAGCGTCATGGACGTGATCAAGGCTGTGGCCGAACAAACCAACCTGCTCGCCCTCAACGCTGCAATCGAAGCCGCGCGTGCCGGTGAAGCCGGTCGTGGTTTTGCCGTGGTCGCCGACGAAGTGCGTGGTTTGGCCCAGCGCACGCAGAAGTCCACCGAAGAAATCGAAGGCCTGGTCGCCGGTCTGCAGAACGGCACCCAGCAAGTCTCGGCCGTGATGAGCAACAGCCGCGCGCTGACCGACAGCAGCGTCGCCCTGACGCGCAAGGCTGGCGCATCGCTGGAAAACATCACCCGCACGGTGTCAAACATCCAGTCGATGAACCAGCAGATCGCCGCTGCTGCCGAACAGCAGAGCGCCGTGGCGGAAGAGATCAGCCGCAGCATCATCAATGTGCGCGACGTGTCGGAACAGACCGCAGCGGCGAGTGATGAGACGGCAGCGTCGAGTGTTGAATTGGCGCGTCTGGGTGGTCAGTTGCAGCAGATGGTCAGCCACTTCCGCGTTTGATCCTGATTTCGCGCTGAAGCCAAAAACCAATCGCGGGCAAGCCCGCTCCCACAGGGTTTGGAGTCGTTCACAGATGTTGTGTTCGACTCATGACCTGTGGGAGCGGGCTTGCCCGCGATTGCGTCAGGCCTTTCACCGTTTCACGTCAAACCACACCGTGCATAAAAAACTCGACCGGCACTTTAAAGAACTCCGCGAATCCCTTTATCTGGGCAACGGTCATCTTTCGCTTGTTATTCAATATCTCTGAAACAGCACTCTGAGTTGCGATCTCAGACAAGTCCTTCTGTTTGACGCCTCTTTCCGAAAGCAGAAACGCCAGCGCTTCAGATTGAGACGAATAAGCAATCAACACCGTTTCATTCTCGTACTCATAAACCCGATCAGCCACAAACTCCGCAAACCGTGCCGCAGCATGATCCTCGGTGTTTGCGTGTGAATAAAGCTCATCAATCAGGGCCATTCGCACTTGCAGATCGTCATCATTTTTTATCGGATCATGGCAGGCAGACAACAACTTGGACAAAGTCGCTAGCTGATCGCCCAGCCCCTCAAGCATGGGTGAAATATCGGCTATGAAGGAATCCAGTCCTGTCGCTTCGACTTTATTACGCTTCATTGAGATCACCTGTATTTTCGTTAAACATAAATAGCGTATTTCATTCTGGCCAACTACTTGACATCACCCTTCCACCATTTGTCATATCCGGAATGGGGAAGAATGTCCTTGATATAGATAGTGCCAGTCTTCGTGTTGATCCACGTAATGACACGGCACTCGTTTTTCTTGATATCAAAAACGTAAATATCAAGCGGACCTTTCTTGCTCGTCAGCCTCAGCTTCGAGTGAGGGATACGATCGACGTTCCAACCTGAGGCGCTGACCCAGTCTTGACGAAGCTTCTCAAACGACTCGAAGCGCAACGATGCTCTGTCGAAGATGGTTAGCCACAAGGTGAGAGGATCTCTCCACTGGCCATGAGTCTCAATGGCCCGCGCAACCGTCGCTTTTGTGATCACTCTCATACAATTTTCGGTTCTGGTATCCCTACATGCGGCCAAATTATCTCAAATACAGATATCTGTAAAGCAGATATTTTTAGCTCTATAGAAAAAACCCGAAGCCAAATGCATCAGTGGATTCGGGCTTTTTCTGTCAGTGGTGGACTAAGACTTCAGCCATCACCGCGTCCCACGCTGCCGCAACGCCGACGGCATAAAGTAAGCATCCTCGGGCACCGGCTGCGCGAAATCCACAGTCTCCGCCTCTTCATTATCAAGGTTCTGCACGTAGTAACGCCGTGCCTGCAAATCATGGAAAACATCCAGCGCACTCCACGTGGTGGGCAGGTCGTAGAAGTTCTTCAGGTAAGCCATCGACACGCGCCACAACTCCCCTCGCCCATCGTATTGATCAACCAGCGCGGCGCCCCAGCTGTCTTCATCGAGAAACAGCACACGCTTGGAATAGATGTGCCGCGAGCCCGGTTTCAGGTTGCCTTCCACCACCCAGACCCGGTGCAGTTCATAGCGGGTGTATTGCGGGTTGAGGTGGCCCGGGGTGAGCAGTTGCGCGTATTTCACCTCGGGGCTGCCGACCTTGTAGTTGTTGTAGGGGATGTAGATTTCCTGTTTGCCCTTGAGCTTCCACTCGTAGCGATCCGGCGAGCCGTTGAACAGGTCGGTGTCGTCGGCGGTGCGCAAGCCATCGGAGGATGCGATCGGCGTGTCGTAGGCGAGGTTCGGTGCGCGGCGCACGCGGCGTTGGCCGGCGTCGTAGATCCAGGCTTGGCGCGCATCTTTGAGTTGATCGAGGGTTTCGTGCACCAGTGCGGCACCGCCGGCCAGTCGTGCGGGGCTTTTCACGAAGGCGAGATAGTAGAACAGGATGTTTTTCAGGTCGGCGAACTGGCCGTTCGGGCGGTAGTAGTTGAACAGCGCTTCCTGCTGCGAGGTCACCAGCGCGAAGCTGCCATTGCGCTGGACCGGTGCTTCCGAGGCGCGGCGCACGACGTAGATGCCGCGATAGCGGGTGATGTGGTTCCACAGCACTTCAACACCGTCCTTGGGCACCGGGAACGGCACGCCGCCGTAGGCATCGGAGAAGCCGCTGCCGCCTTCGAGCAACTTGGCCGAGGTCGCGTTTTTCAGGGTGTTGTCGTACAGCCATTGCGGCGCCGAGCCGGAGCGGCGGGACGGATAGATTGGCATCTGGAAGGTGTCGGGGTAGCTATTGAACAGGGCGATCTGACCGGGGCTGAGGTGGGCCTTGTACTGGTCGAGATTGGCTTTGGTGATGGTGAACAGCGGTTTGTCGGCCGCGTACGGATCCGGGTGATGCTGGCCCGGTTTGTAGCCGGCCGGGGCTTGAGTGATGCCGCCGGTCCACGCGGGGATGGTGCCGGCGGCGTTGCCGGCGCGCTCGGCGCCCATGGGGGTCAGGGTGGTTTTCAGTTGTTCGGCTTGTTGTGGGGTGATGGCCGCGAAGACGCTGCTGGCGACAAGGCCTAAAACAAGCCCTAGCGAAGCTTTGGTCAATCTCGAAGTGTGAACCATGATCTTCTCCAAAATACAAAAACCTGTGGGAGCGAGCCTGCTCGCGAAAGCGGTGGGTCAGTCGACATCAATATTGAATGTGCCGGCCTCTTCGCGAGCAGGCTCGCTCCCACAGGGGCTGTGTGTAGCCTTTAAAGGAAATACTTGAGGTTGAACCCGACGTTGTCGCGGTCGCGAATGCCGTTGTTTTGCCCGCCGCCATAGAACTCGGTGTATTGCAGTTCGGCTTCAAGCTTGTTCTGGTAGTTGGCCTTGATCCCCAGTGTGTAAGCCTTGCGCCCTTCGATGGTGTTGCCGGCCTGATAGCTGTTGCCTTCGAAATCGTCCTTGTAAACGATGTACGGCGAGACGTTGACCCCGGCGTACACATCGTTCCATGTGCCGTTGAGCATCGCCGTGTAGCTGTAGGAATTGCGGTTGACCTGATCGTCGCGATCACCGCCGGAGACATAGGAATAGTTGCCCGTGCCGGCGTAGTAACGACGACTGCCGTCGTAGGCGGTGTATTGCAGACTGCTGCCGCGCAGGTGTTCGGAGGCCAGTTCGAAGATGCCGAACAGTGAGTCGAACGATGCCGTCGGGCCGAAGTTGTAGATGGTGCCGACGGAGGTGTTGAACGCTTCCACACGCTCGGCGTTATTGATCTGGCTGTCGAGCGTCACCATCTGCCCGCCGACGTTGATCGACCTGCCGGTCACCGCTGCCGCTGCGCCGTTGGCCAGGTCACCGATCAGATCATTGGTGGCCGCGACGCCGATCGGCAAGTTCGGCCGATAAGCGATTTCACCGAATACCGACGCCTCACCCAACGTGGTGTTGAAGCTGAAGCCGTACATGCGAATATCTTCGGCGTAACGCCGATGCGCCTGGATATTGCCCATCACATCCGCCGTGGCCAGACCGTTGGCCAGCGCCCCGGCCTGACTGCCAGCGACGCCCGCCAGCAGATTGGTCAGCACATCCATGTCGATGCCTTTGTAGCCGCCCAGATCGGCAGCGATGGTCGGTTCCTTGGCGTGGTAATTGACCATGTACAAGCCAAACTCGGTGCTGTTGAGCTGTTCGGCGATGTAGCGAAAGGCGAAGCCGAACTGGCCATCGTTGCGCGCGTTGTAGTCCTTGCCGATGCTCGCCACTTTCAGCGTATTGCCATAGGCCGGTGTCACGCCGTTGGCGTACAGGCCAGTGGTTTGCAGGGCGGAGTTCAGCAACGGGTTGTTGCCCAGCGCACTGTACAAACCGATGACGTTGCCAAACCCCGGCACTGGCGTATCGAGCGCTGTGCCGCTGAAGTTGTTGTAACCGGTGTTGCCACCGTCGGCGAACAGGTCGGTCTGCGAGTAGAACGTGCCGACCGGATCAATGCGGGTTTCCTTCCAGTTGGTCTGGTAGAAACTCTCCATGGTCAGCGAATCGGTGAGGCCGATGTTGAAACTCAGTGCCTCGACCGGCACCAGCACTTCCTTGACTTCGGCGCCGGGCAAACGGTACTTGGCGGCGTCCACCGGGTTGGTGGTGTTGATCCCGCCACGATAGAAAATCCCCTCGCCCCAGTTGAATACCTGCCGACCGACACGCGCGGTCACCGGCATTTGCGCAACGTCCCAGCTGCCATGCACGTAGGCGTCAAGCATCTCGATGCGGCTGCCGGCGATGTCGCGGGTCTGGCTGGTGAAATGATCGTCCTGCGGGTAGCTCTGGCTCGGCTGCGACGGGCTGTTGTTGTCGTAGTAGTCGTTGCGCTTGTCCATCAGTTGCGTGTCGTAAAACGCGGTGCCGCGCACGAACACACCGTAGTTCTGATAGTTGGCTTCAAGTTCGGAGGTGATCTTGTACACCTCGGAAACCAGTCCGGTGTCGAAGTTGCGATTGCCGTCGTTGGTGTTGACGTCATCGTTAGTCTTGTCGCGGCCCTGTACCCGCCACAAACGACCGTAAGACAAGGTCGTGTCGAGGGAGCCGGTGACCTGTTTGTCCATCAGGCTGAATTCCACCGCGTGCGCCGCATCGACTGCGCACAGTTGCAGCAGCCCGGCCAGGCCGACACCGGGGAGCGCCGCGCCCGTCAGGCGCAATCGAGAGTTGATCATGTGTTCCTCCTTCCCTGTTTTTTTATTGTTTTTTTGTCCTGCCGCGAGGGCTAGGGCGCCAATCCCGCGCTGACGTAGATTCGACTGTGCGAGCCGAAATGCCCCAGCAACTTGAACAGTTGCCGGTTAAGTGCCGGATGGTCGAAATCTTCGCGATGCAGCTGATTGCCGCTGCTGAAATCGCTGCTCACGGGCGCTGCTTCCAGCCACTGTCCGATGGCCTCATCAAACGCTGCCGAGTCATTGACGGACTCGGCACTGACCACTTCGCGCAGGTAGTCGACCGAGTACGGCGGATAGGTTTTGTCCTGAGCCACATCGGCGTAAGCCGCGAGCATCGGGTGCGGCTGACCGGCGCGCAGCAAGCGCCGCAGCCAGGTCGACTGGTACTTCTCCACTTCCATATGTCGAGTGGCAACGCGTTCGATCGAGGCTTGTTTGTCGGCGGCGAAACCGGCCAGCGCCTTGCCTTCCAGCAACAGAAGACTGGCGAGGTCGACGCCGGGTAATGGCTTGGCGTGATACGGCTGGGTCAGGTCCTGAATATGGTGCAGGCCCCAGCCGAGAAAACGATAGCCCCAGTACGGATGACCGCTGGCAAACGCCAGTCGCGCCAGGCCCATGTATTGATACGCGCGCCAGTCCGGCCAGCTGCGTTCGAGGAAACCGGCAGCGGCGTACACCACAGGACTTTCATGGAAGAAGCCCATATGAAACGGCGCCTGCGAGCTGTACTGGAAGCGCGCATCACCGAACGGTTGCGGGCCGAAACCGTAGAGCGTGCCGACGTTGCCAGGGTTGTCGCTGAACAAGTTGATGTCGTGGCCGTAATCCGGTTCGTCGGCGGCACTGGCGAGCACGGCCAGCGGTGCGACTTTTTCGTGATCGGCGACAACGATGAAACGTTGGCGATTCCACGGTGACAGGGTCTGCTCGACCATCACTTGATGGGCCTGCAAGTGCTCACGTTCAGGCAGGTCTTTGCCGGGTAATGGCTGGATGACCATCGCCAGATGAATCTCGGGATTGATGCGCAGCGCAGTGAGAAAGTCGTGGCGCAGATTGTCACTCGGCACCGCCGGCAACTTCAGATTGTCGGGGCGTGGCGGGTACTGAGCGAAGTGCTCGCGGGCGAAGCTTTCCTGCTGTTCCAACAGCGCCAGCACGGCCGGGTATTGCTCAGTGAGAAACTGCTCCAGTGGCTCGACTTCAACCGGTGGCGCATCGCGCAACGCCGGCAGATCCTGCAACGCCAGATAGCTGCCGACCGTATGGTTCGACCAGCCCCAGGCGCTCGGGGCGGTTGCACAAAGCAGCAACAGGAGGAAGGTCAGCTTCATTGCTTTTCGTTCTTATTGGCGGTGCCGTGGGGGGTGAGCCTAACAACCGACCCCGCTGGTGACACTGTCCGATCTCACCAGAAAAACTCTCCGATGGCGCCACATAAGAGGATCCGGTTCCATCGCATAACCTTGTGGGAGCGAGCTTGCTCGCGAAAGCGGTGGGTCAGACAAGACAATATTGACTGACACTCCGCATTCGCGAGCAAGCTCGCTCCCACAAGGATTGGTGTTGTTTTCTCAGGCGGGGTAACCGGTGATTTTACGAATGCTCTGGTACAGCGGCTTGAGCTGGCGGTACATGCGCAGGTAGACCTCTTTGTACAGTTGTTCGTAGATTTTCTGCGCTTCGGGTTGTGGGGTAAAAACCGCACCGACGCGGGTCATTGCCGCGATAGCGGTGGGAAAATCCGCGTGCAACCCAAGCCCCACCGCACAGCAGATCGCCGCGCCCAGACCGGACGCTTCATACACATGCGGACGCTCCGCCGGCAGGCCGAAAATATTCGCCGTCAATTGCATCGCCGCATCACTTTGCGAACCGCCACCGGCCACGCGCAATCGCTTGATCGAGACCTTCGAACGCCGCTCGATATTCTCCATGCCCTGACGCAACGCATACGCCAGTCCCTCAAGAATCGCCCGGTAAATATGCGCGCGGGTGTGTACATCACCGAAGCCGATCATCGCGCCTTTCGCTTCCACACCCGGCTCGCGAATCCCCGGCGACCAGTACGGTTGCAGCATCAAACCCATCGAGCCCGGCGGCACCGCCTCAACCAGTGCATCGAACAACTGCTCCGGCTCAATGCCCTGCTCTTTGGCCTGCTGCATCTCGCGCAAGCCGAACTCGTTCTTGAACCAGCTGACCATCCAGTAACCGCGATAAATCATCACCTCGCAGTTGTACTGATCCGGCACCGCCGAGGGGTACGGCGGAATCAACGGGACGATTTCCAGATAGCGCGATCGGGTGCTGGTGATCGTCGCCGTGGTGCCGTAGGACAGGCACACCGTGCCCGCATCGACCACGCCGGCACCCACCACTTCGCAGGCCTTGTCGGCACCGGCAGCAATCAACGGCAAGCCTTCGGGAATACCCGTATGGCGAGCCGCTTCAGCGGTGATGTAGCCGAGGGTTTCACCGGGTTTGTGCAGGCCTGGCAATTGCTCGGGGCGCACCGACAGTGCCTGCCATTTCCAGTCATTCGGCGCGGCCCATTTCAGCCGTTTGAAATCGAACGGCAGGTAGCCGACGCAGCAGCCCACCGAGTCGACAAAGCGCCCGCAAAGTCGATGAGTCAGAAACCCCGAGAGCAGTAAAAACTTGTCAGTCGCCGCCCACACTTCAGGTTGATGTTGAGCAATCCAGTTCGCCTCGGCCTGAGCGCGAAAATAATCCACAGTGCCCTGCGCACCGACCAGTTTGAACAGCCAGCCCCACGGCCCTTTGATCCCGCCCTCGACTTCGCTCTGACGCTGATCGAGCCACAGAATCGCCGGACGCAATGGCTTGCCCTCAGCATCGACGTTGATCACCGTGCCGCGCTGTGTGGTCAGGGAAACACCGGCAATCTGCGAGCGATCAATGCCGGTCTGCGCCCAGACTTGCTGGCACGCCTCGCCCAATTTCGCCCAGTAATACTCCGGATCCTGCTCGGCCCAGCCCGGTTGCGTCGAGTAATACGCCTGCAATTCGACCTTGCCCTTACCGAGCAGATTGCCCTGCAAATCGAAGAGCAGCGCGCGCACGCTCTGGGTGCCGTTGTCGATGGCCAGCAGGTAACGCTTGTTCGGGTGGTTATCCATGGAGCTCTCTTCAAGGGGCATCAAGGCGTGGCATCCGGCAAACCGTGATGGCGTTGCCACAACGCCCGATAACGCTGAATTTCTTGCTGCCAGTGTTCATCGCTCCAACCCAATCGTGGCTGGCAGAGTTGACGGATTGCGGTGAAATATTCTTCGCCACCACGAGGCAACAGCAGGCCCAGACGCGTGCGGCGCAGCAGTAAATCATCCATGTGCAGAACCATTTCACTCTCGCAGGCGAAGGCCAATTCTGCCCACAACGTATCCGTGGCGCCGACCGCTTCGTGGCCGACGTCTTTGATCAGTTGCGCCAGCCTTGGCAGTTCTCGGCCATGCCTTCCGGCCAGACGTCGCCACTGATGGCTGCTCAACTCTGCAATCGCCAGCGCAGGGACTGCGGCAAACACCGGCGCGGCGTCATCGACAAAGGGACGGTCCAGCATGCTCGCGCAGGCCTTGAGCACTTCGATGGCTTGCGGGCGAAACGTGGTGAGTTTACCGCCGGCCAGTGTCACGCAACCGGGCTCCTGCCAAAGCACATGCTCGCGGGTTTCGTTCGACGGTTTGTCTTGATGCGCACCTGCGCTGCCCACCACCGGACGCACGCCAGACCAGGTCGACAGCACATCATTCGCCGTCACTTCTGCGCCGGGAAACTGTTGTGTGCAGGCGGCCAGCAGATAGTCGAGCTCTTCGCCGCTGATGCTCGCGCTCTGATCCAGATCCTTGTGATGATCGAGGTCCGTGGTGCCGACCACCGTTGCGCCTTCCCACGGAAAAACAAACACCGGGCGACGATCGCGCTCATGCAGAAACGTGAACGCCTGCGCCACCGGCAGACGCCAACCCGGCAGCAATAAATGACTGCCGCGCAACGGCCGTAATTGCCGTGGTGCCTCAGTCGGTCGCAAGCGTTCGGCCCATGCGCCGGTGGCCACAGCGAGCACGCCGCAGCGCAACTGCTGTGACGAACCGGCCTCGCAATCTTCGATTTGAACGCCGCACACTCGGCCGTTTTCACGCAGCAGCTGTTCGACGCGCACGCCATTGACCACGACCGCTCCCTCGGCCCGCGCTTCGCTCAACACACGCATCACCAGCCGCGCATCGTCGGTCAGCGCATCGACAAAACTGGTGCCGCCGAGCAGGTCATTTTCTCTCACGCCCGGCGCCAGATATCGAAGCTGTTGCGCATCATGAAAGCGATGGCTGCGCCGTCCCGCCAAAGCGTCGTATACGCTCAGCAAACCACCCAGCACCCGAGGCCCGGGAAAGCCGCCGCGATAGTGCGGCATCATGAAACTCATCGGTTCGACCAGCCCCGGCGCTTCGTCGAGCAAGCGCTGGCGCTCGCGTACCGAATCACGGGTCAGGCGCCACTGGCCTTTGGCGATGTAACGCAAACCGCCATGAACCATTTTCGAGGATCGGCTGGAGGTGCCCCAGGCGAAATCGCGTTGCTCCAGCAGCAGGCAGCGCCAGCCACGACGCGCCGCTTCACGCAGTATTCCGGCGCCGCTGATGCCGCCGCCGATGACGATCAGATCCCAGGTTTCCTCGGCCAGCGTCGGTAGAATCTGCTGGCGCCACGCGGCGTTCCAGTCCTGACTCATGGCCGTCACTCCGGCAGCAGCGTGCCGGGGTTGAGGCGCCCGGCCGGATCGAAGTGTTTGCTCAGCGCCTGCAAGGTGTCCATCGCCAGTGCGCCCTTCTCACGCAACAGGTACGGCGCGTGATCCTTGCCGACGCCGTGCTGATGACTGATGGTGCCGTGGTTATCGACGATGGTCTGGCTGGCCGCATGTTTGAGCGCTTTCCAGCGCGCCAGCGTCGCGGGGTAGTCCGCCGCCGGGCGAAACACGTAGGTGGTGTAGATGCTCGAACCTTCGCCGTAGACGTGCGACAAGTGGGTGAACACATGCACGCGTTCGCCCTCGGCGGCCAAGGCGTCGCGCAGGCTGTTTTCGATGAGGTTGAGCAGGTTGTCGACGTTGCTCCAGTCGGTAGCGGTTTCCAGGGTATCGACCACGTAACCGGCGTTCCACAGGTTCTCGCGCAGGTAGGGGAATCGGAAGCGGTTCTGCGCCCATTTCTTGCCGAGCAAGGTGCCGGTGAATACGCCGCCGAAGGCCTTCAGATGCTGCCGCGCCTGCGTCAGCGACAATGCATTTTGTCGGCGATTGCCGGTGACGCCGAAGGTCAGCAGGCATTTACCCTCTGCCGCCCCCCTTAGCTTCAGGTACTTTTCCAGCCAGGCGATTTGCTGTGGATGACCGGCCAGCGCCAGTTGCGTTTCGGTCTCCACGGCGTTGGATAAACGCAACATCGACAGTGGTACGCGCGCCTGAGCTAATTGGCGGATGGCGCTGAGTGCCTGCGGCCAGTCGGGTAGAAACACACCGTAGAAACGTTCATCGGCAGGCAGCGCGCTGACCCGCACCTTGACCTCGGAAATAATCCCGAAACGGCCCTCGCAACCGAGCACTACTTCGCGCAGATCAGGGCCGGCAGCCGAAGCCGGGAAAGTTGGAATTTCCAAAGACCCGGCAAAGGTTTCCAAGGTTCCGCCCGCAAACAATTGCTCAATCCGACCATAGCGCAACGACTGCTGACCGCTCGATCGGCTGGCGACCCAGCCACCCAACGTCGACAACTCCCACGACTGCGGGAAATGCCCCAGCGTGTAGCCTTTCGCGCGCAGCTGGCTCTCGACCTGCGGGCCACTCGCACCGGGACCAAACGTCGCCAGCAGACTCTGTTCGTCGAGGTCGATCAGGCGATTCATCCGCGCCAGTGAAACCGTCACGACGGGCCGCGCAGAATTTGGCGGATTGATATGCCCGGCCACCGACGTGCCGCCGCCGTAAGGGATCAGGCACAAGTCCTGTTCGTGAGCGAGCGCCAGCAACTGGCGAATATGCTCAGCGGTCTCGGGGAACGCCACCGCATCCGGATAATTGCCCAGCGCACCTTCGCGCAACGCCAGCCAGTCCGGCAGGCTCTGGCCTCGGGCATGCAGCAAGCGGTCATGGGAATCGACGCTGTACAACGTGTGCGCCGGCAATCGCGATGCCGGCACGCGGGCCAATGCCGCTTCAAGCGTGGCATCGGGCAGCGCGCGCCCCTCGCCCAGGCGTTCATGAAGAAACTCCGCGCCCTGGGCCGGCAGTTCGACCACCGTGCTTGCCTCTCCCCAGCCGTTCCAGCGTCGCATGCGTGTGTCCTTTTTTGCCGTCGAATCAGTGATATTTCAGGCCTCCATACTAGCCAGCGGCCGCCAAGTGTCACGGTCGCATCCGGCCAGTTCGTGTAGCCAATTGAGTCAAACGTCGCGCAAGCGTCAGCCATTTACTTTAGTCGGGGTTTCAAATTACCTTTCAGGCTATTCGTCCGCATCCGCCGCCATTGATCAAAGGAATGGGATCATGCAATCGCTCGGCTTCACCTCGGTTCCGCCGCTGCTCAAGTACATGCGCCATGCCGAACAGCTGGGCATGGCCATCGAGCCTGCGTTGGCGGCGGCGGGTTTGCACGCGCAGCAGTTGAGCGACAACACCCTGCGTTTGCCCGGTGAAGCGCATGAACGCTTGCTGGATTATTTCTGCGAACACTCGGGTGATCCGCTGTTCGGGCTTAACGCGGCGAATTTCGTCCTGCCCAACTCGTGGAGCGTGCTCGGTTACATCACCATGAACTGCGCGACGCTGGGTGATGCGATGAGCCGGATCATGCCGTTCGAGAAACTGGTGGGGGACATGGGCGTCAGCCGCGCCGAGGTGCAGGACGGCCACGTGCATCTGATCTGGACCTGCCGGTATCAGCGTCCACGGATTCGTCGGCATCTGGTGGAAAACGTACTCGGTTCGTGGCTCCAATATGCGCGCTGGATCGCCGACACGCAGATGTCGCCGGCCGGGGTCTGGCTCGAACATTCATGCCCGGCGGAGATCACGCCGGCGCAGTACGAAGCGTTTTTCGATTGCCCGGTGTTGTTCGACCAGCCGTATTCGGCGCTGGTCGTGCCCCTGGCGTATTTGCAGTTGCCGTTGCGTCAGGCGGATGCGCAGTTGCTGCGGACGCTGGAAGAACATGCGCTGGGCTTGATGGCGACGCTGGAGGATGCGTCGCTCGAACAGCAAGTGAAAAACATACTGCGGCAGTTGCTCAAGGAAGGGTTGCCGCGCAAGGAGCAGGTCGCCGAGCAGCTCGCTGTTTCCGTGCGGACGTTGCAGCGCCAGTTGCATCAGGCGGGGACGTCGTATCAGCAGATTCTGGATGATTTGCGCCAGGAGCTGGCCGAGCATTATTTGCTCAATAGCGCCTTGCCGATTCAGGACATTGCGCAGTATCTGGGGTTTACCGAACCGAGGTCGTTTCACCGCACGTTCAAGAGTCGGCGGGGGATGCCGCCGGGGGAGTTTCGGCAGATGCATCGGGGATGAATGTTCGGGCCCCTTCGCTGGCAACCCAGCTCCCACAGTGTCCGAGTCGTCCACAAAATCGATTGCTTGCACGTAAACCTGTGGGAGCTGGCTTGCCAGCGATGGCGTCAGTGGCAGCCAACACTTCCTACAGGTAAATCTTCGATACTTGAGCGCAATAAACATCCCGCACCACAGGTGTTTAAAGACACTCAGCGTTACGCGAAACAGCCCACAAATCCTTGCGCCGTAACCTACGCCTGCGCCAGAATCCGCCGGCTTGTGCGCCCTGAGCATGCTGCGTAACTTGATTGCGTCACTGATTCCCAGTGATCGAGCTTAGCGGCTCGGCTACATTCGCTCCCCGCTGCACGAATATCATCCAGTCAGGTATTTGCCTGCGCTTAATGGTGGCTGTGCGCATGGCACCTTCGGGTGCGCCGGGGTGGGATGCGACCGGTCCGCTAACTTGCGCACAGCTGCCTCCCTTTTGCTTAGCGGCTAAATGGATGCGGCTTTAAAAGGTACGCTCCCATGTTCAAAGTAACGCCAAACCCGCCGGTCACCGACCCGGCCTCCCCTTACAAATCCGCCGATTCAAAGAAATTTCACGAAGCCGCCGAGCGCGCGCTCGACCATTATCTCGGTCCGACGAACGCCGACCTCATGGCCACGCCCTACACCCCCAACACGCTGTACATGGCCAACCCCAATGCCGACACCGAATCCCTGCTGGCCGACGCCAGCGAAACCCTGGGTTCGGCGACCGTCATGCTCAATAATCACGCCGCGCAAGTCGAAGGCACGCACCGCAAAACCCTGCAGGGCATTGCGCAAGTGGTAATGGTGGCGGAAATGGCCGTCAATCGCGTGTTGGACAGGTTAGTGCCGACCGAGTAACGAAAAGCCCGCGACCCCAACTGTGATGGTTAGGTGGCGGGCTTCTTTTTGCGGTGTGCCATTTCCCCCTCACCCCAGCCCTCTCCCGGAGGGAGAGGGGGCCGACCGAGCTGTCTGGCGCTATACATCGACCTGAATGACCGAGTCGATTATGGATTCGACCGAGCAGGTTCAGGTCGATGTATCTCTCAAGCATCCCCGGATCGGTCCCCTCGCCCTCCGGGAGAGGGCTAGGGTGAGGGCCGACCGTAGGATGTTCGCTAAATACACCGACCTGAAAGTGCTGCCGTGAATCCATAATCGCTGCAGATCTTTCAGGTCGATGTCTAGCGTCAGACAACTCGGTCAGTCCCCTCTCCCTCCGGGAGAGGGTTAGGGTGAGGGGCTTTTCGCTTCAGAGACAGATCGCATTGGTAAACACCAGCCGATTACCAAACGGATCAACGATGGTCATGTCCTGGCTACCCCACGGCATCGCCTGAATCCCCGGATGCGAGAACTTGTAATCCTTGGCCACCAACTGCTGCTCAAACGCCTCCAGCTCATCCGTCTCGATACGCAGCGCCGAACCCGGGCACGCATCGCCATGATGCTCGGACAAATGCAGCACACATTCACCGCGCGACACCTGCAGATACAACGGAAAATTCGCCTCGAAGCGATGCTGCCAGTCGATCTTGAAACCCAGAAAGTCGACGTAAAACTCGACAGCCTTGGCTTCATCGAAGATCCGCAGGATCGGGGTGGTTTTGCCGAAGCTCATGGGGTGCTCCCTGACTGATTGGCCCCACAGTGTAGACGGGGTGGATGTCAGCAATTCGGCTTGGGCTGGCGTTTCTTTAATTGCACAGTGCCACTATGAGACGCAGTTCAAATCGCAATCACTGAAACCCCTTGCGCAAATCCCCTTCCCGCGCCAAAAACCGTCCTTCCCTGCGCCCGTTCGCCTGCCCGTCGCGGTAACTCAACACGCCGTTGATCCATACCCCGTCAATCCCCTGCGCCGGTCGTTGCGGATCATTGAAATCGGCGACATCACGCACCGTCGCCGGTTCGAACAACACCAGATCCGCCCAATAACCTTCACGAATCTCGCCCCGCTCCTTCAAACCAAACCGCGCCGCCGACAACCCGGTCATCTTGTGCACGGCGGTGTGCAGCGGAAACAGGCCGACGTCACGACTGAAATGTCCGAGAACCCGTGGGAAAGCCCCCCAAAGACGCGGATGCGGGAACGGGTCTTCCGGCAGTCCGTCAGAGCCGACCATCGACAACGGATGCGCGAGGATTCTTCGTACATCCGCCTCGTCCATGCCGTAGTACACCGCACCTGCCGGTTGCAGGCGCTTGGCGGCGTCGACCAGCGGCACGTTCCAGTCGGCAGCGATGTCGATCAGGTCGCGACCACTGACTTGCGGGTGCGGCGTCGACCAGGTGATGGTGATGCGATGCGCGTCGGTGACTTGCTTCAAATCCAGCGTCGAAGAACTCGCCGCGTAGGGGTAGCAATCGCAGCCGACAGGGTGGTTTTTTGCCGCTTCTTCCAATGAGGCGAGCAACTGCGGACTGCGCCCCCAATTACCGACGCCAGCGCATTTGAGGTGAGAAATGATCACTGGCGATTTCGCATGTCGACCGATTTGAAAGGCCTCCTCCATCGCCTCCAGCACCGGGGCGAATTCGCTGCGCAGATGGGTGGTGTACACCGCGCCGAATGCCGTGAGTTCTTCGGTCAGTTGCATCACTTCATCGGTGGAGGCGCTGAAGGCGCTGGCGTAGGCCAGGCCTGTGGATAAACCCAACGCGCCGTCCTCAAGGCTTTCGCGCAACTGCTCACGCATCGCGGCAATTTCATCCGGGGTCGCGGTGCGGAACAGGTCATCCAGATGATTACTGCGCAGCGCCGTATGGCCGACCAGTGCCGCCACGTTCAGCGTGGTATTCGCCGCTTCGACCGCCGCGCGGTAATCGCTGAAGCGTGGATAAACAAATGCCGCCGCCGTGCCGAGCAGGTTCATCGGATCCGGTGGATTGCCCTTCAGACTGACCGGCGACGCGCTGATCCCGCAGTTACCGACAATCACCGTGGTCACGCCCTGACTGAGCTTGGGCAGCATCTCTGGCTGACGAATCACCACGGTGTCATCGTGGGTGTGCACATCGATAAAACCGGGCGCCAGCACACGACCGGCCGCGTCGATTTCTTCGGTCGCCGTGGCCTCGTGCAAGTCGCCGATATGCTCGATGCGGCCATCGCGAATCGCCACGTCAGCGCGGTAACCGGGGGTGTTGCTGCCATCGATGATCAGGGCATTGCGAATCAGGGTGTCGTACAGCATGTCAGTCTCCCAGCGGCAGGTGATCGTCGCCGCCACGGTATTCGTCGAGGGCGAGTTTGATCCGCCGCAGACGCTCTTGATTGTCTTCAGGATTGGCCAGCGCCAGTTCGGTCGCGAGTACGTCGATGGCGAGCAGCATGCCGTAGCGCGCCGCCGTCGGTTTGTAGATGAACGAGGTTTCTGCGCCTTGCAACGGCAGGACGATGTCGGCCAGTTCGGCCAGCGGCGAGTCGGCGCGGGTGATGGCGAGAATGCGCGCGCCGTAGTTGCGCGCCAGTTCCACGGTCTCGAGCAGCTCCGGGGTGATGCCGGTCAGCGAACAGACGATAAGCACTTGCTCAGCGTTCAGGCTGGCGGCGGTGACACGCATCATCACCGCGTCATGACACACCGCAATCGGGTAGCCGAGGCGCACCAGGCGTACCTGCAATTCATCGCTGCACAGGGTCGAGCAACCGCCCATGCCGAAGGCGTGAATCATCCGTGCCTGGCCAAGCAGTTTCACCGCATCGGCGAAGCGTGATTCATCGAATCCGGCCAGATGCTGACGCAACGTGGTTTCGATATCGCCGACGATCTGCCCGTAGAACGCCGACTGCTCAGGCGTGCCCGCCGGGTCGAGAAAACGGCTGCCAACGCCGCTGGCCTGAGCCAGTTGCAGACGCAGATCACGCAGGTCGCGACAGCCAACCGTGCGGGCAAAACGCGACAGCGTGGCGGTGCTGACTTCGGCGCGTTGGGCGAGGTCTTCGAGGCTGGCGCTCGCGGCAAAACCAACGTCTTCGAGCATCAGACGAGCGATGCGACCTTCTCCGGCGCTAAAGGAATCCTGACGTGCGCGGATCTGGTAGAGGATGTCCATGGGCGGCGGGCTCCGGTTACAGCAGGTAAGAAAGGCCGACGGTCAGGCCGAACGCGACTACCGAGATCAGCGTCTCGAGCACGGTCCAGGTCTTGAACGTCTGCGCGACCGTCATGTTGAAGTATTCCTTGATCAACCAGAAGCCGCCGTCGTTGACATGGGAAAAGATAACCGAGCCGGCGCCGGTCGCCAGCACCAACAGCTCAGGGTGTGGATAACCCAGACCAATGGCCACCGGCGCGACCACGCCGGACGCGGTGGTCATGGCCACAGTCGCGGAGCCGGTGGCGATGCGCATCAACGCGGCGAACAGCCAGCCCATGATCAGCGGCGACAGGTGAAATTCGTGCGCGAGGCCGACGATCTGATCGGTCACGCCTGCGTCCACAAGAATGCGGTTCAAGCCACCGCCAGCGCCCACCAGCAGGGTGATACTGGCGGTGGGCGCCAGGCATTCGTTGGTGAATTTGAGGATCGATTCGCGGTTGAAACCCTGGGCGATACCCAGCGTCCAGAAACTCAACAAGGTCGCCAGCAGCAGCGCAATCACCGAGTTGCCAATGAATAACAGGAACTGGTTGAAGCCGCTGCCCGGCGTAGAAATCAGGTTGGCCCAGCCGCCGATCAGCATCAACACCACCGGCAACAGAATGGTCGCCATGGTGATGCCGAAACCCGGCAATTTGTCGCGCGGTTCGCGGTCGAGAAATTGCTTTTCCAGCGGGTTATCCGTCGGCAGTTGAATGCGCGGCACGATGAATTTGGCGTACAACGGGCCGGCGATGATCGCCGTCGGAATGCCGATGGCAATCGCGTACAGCAAGGTCTGCCCGACCGAAGCCTGATAGGCCTGCACCGCCAGCATCGCCGCCGGGTGCGGCGGCACCAGCGCATGCACCACCGACAGGCCGGCGACCATCGGCAAACCGACCATCAGAATCGACACGCCAACCCGCCGCGCCACGGTAAACGCAATGGGCACCAGCAAGACGAAACCGACTTCGAAGAACAGCGGCAGCCCGACCAGAAACGCGATGCAAACCATCGCCCAATGCGCGTTCTTCTCGCCGAATTTATCGATCAGCGTGCGCGCCATCTGCTCGGCGCCACCGGACTCGGCCATCATCTTGCCGAGCATCGTACCCAGCGCCACCACCAGCGCAATATGCCCCAGCGTTTTGCCAACCCCAGCCTCATACGCCCCCACCACACCCGAGGCCGGCATCCCGGCCACCAGCGCCAGGCCAATGGAAATCAAGGTAATGACAATGAACGGATTGAGCCGGTAACGAGCGATCAGGACGATCAAAGCGATGATGGCAACGGCTGCATAAACCAGCAGCCAATAGCCGAAGTCAGGCGTCATGCGGTACTCCTCGAAAGGGTCACGTTCGAATGGGTTGTGAAACTCATAAATCATTTCGAGATCGAGATTTCAAACCACATGAAAGTAATTTTCGTGGAGAGGTAAGGCATGTCGCTGATGGGTATGTCTTGTCGTGATTAATGAAAATTGATGAGTGTGACTTTCATCACTTTATTTCATTGCCCTGAGCACAATTTAAAAAATCAAGGCTGGTTTCCAGCGAAATTTTGAAATGCCGATGCCACGTCATGATGGAAAATCTCGGCCTGAGAGCACAGCTCTCTGACGCGCTCCCACTGCTGCTGGACGGTGCGAGCATGTTTTAAATACTCCGGCCGACTTTTCTTGATTCGAAGGGCTTTAGGCAAAATTTTCAACCCGTTCTCCATATTCAAGTTGCACTCAAGATTGTCGAGTAGAGGCGCACCCACAGGTAAAACCGCTGCCGCCAGCCAGGACTCAACAGCTTTGGATGGGATACAGATGATGGTTCTTTGGCCTGGGGTAACATTGCCAAGCCAGGAAAGAAGCACCGTTCTCAGAGGAGTCACTGAGTCTTGTGGCGAAGGACACGGCAGTGCACAGGGCAACTGGGCCCACTGGTTGTCCTGTGCCACTCCATCTTTAGGAGGTCGGCAGTCGCTATACCGCATTCCTGCAACATCAGCATCCAGGTGAACGATGAACAGGTCGTATAAGAGCGTCGGATCGTCTTCAAGTACTCCTTTTCCTCTCAAAACGCTTCGGTGGCACCACTCGCACACACCTCCCCAACCGCCACCGATTCCTCCAACCTGATCCAGTGTTTGCTCTGGTTGAATCAATGTAAGAACAAAAGGAGTCGGGATAATCGCACTGAGAGCAGCCTCAATGAGGATTCGATCAGTTGGCCCTTCTGCAATCAACGCGATTCGCAGATCAGACATTTGGCACAGCCCCAAGATGCTTCATCATCCAGAGTCTGGACAATGGGTAATCCTTGTTCATTTCCCGGAGTTCACCACTTAGTTCAATTCGACGAACACTGGTATGCCCTTTGCTATTTCGGTCGACAGCGAACAAACGGATGTCGTCATCCAGCAAATTGAGGCCATCGAGAACTGCTGGATTATGGGTCGTGAAGAGTAACTGCCGAGGCTTACCAGCTGATTTCAACCATCCCGCCAGCTTTTGGGTAAGAAGGCGAGCCAGGTGAGGGTTCAGCGCCTGATCAAGATTATCAATGGCAAATATCTTTGGCGACGCGGGGGAAAGACAGAGAATTGCGCTGAACAATACATACAGGGCGCCTTCACTTGCATCATAAGCACTGAGTGTGTTTCGCCCCTTCTTCATGAAGCGATCAGTTATTTTCAGCTCTTGGCTACGAGCAAGACCCGTTACAACATGATTGGAGTCGATATCAGCAACCCAATCGATAAGTTCTAGAACCGAATCCAGAAGCTCATCATCCTGGCTCAAAACATTTTTCTTTAATTCGGCAAATGCTTCGGCCAGACGTCCACCTGATAACCCCAAAGGTTCCCTGTTCTGCAGGTCAGGCGATATAGCCCGCAGCGTTGGTGTATTCGGGCTGTAAATAGCGAATTCCTGTAAATCCTGCATGAGCAGGGCTGCAAGATTTTCCGGTTCCAGCTCTACCAGTTTGAGCGCAGCCAGCCCCGCTGTTGGCTTTAGGTTTTTTGCACTACGAACGCCTCTCTTCAAAATCTCTTGAGTACCATCCAAAAGGCATTCAGTTTTAAATGTCCAGGCTGGTTCAGGATTCTCAATGGGGTTGAGAATTGAAATCCGGTACTCTTCATTCTCATGACCTTGAGCGGTCAGGCGGATGTCCGGTTGAATCCTTTCACCCTCAAACGAGCTTTTATACAATCTCGGCAATCCCGGTCGGACGCCTCGCCGCTGCAAAGACTCACTATCTACTACACCGTTAGCGGCGGCACCGAGTACGCCGATTGCCTCAAGAATATTGCTTTTGCCCACGCCATTAGCGCCGATAAAGCAATTGACACGTCCTAAATCGAGGTTAAGTTCGGGTATCGACTTGAATCCTTTGATCACAATATTTTTTATCATTCAACACTCCAAGCCGTAATCACCAAACCCTGAGCTGGTTGTTGCCATATGAATTGTGGACAGTCGATGCACCAGCAGTAAGCGTACATTCTCTTTGCTGGGAAGCCATCGCGCAATCACCGCGCTCAAGCCATTTCGTTAAAGCAAGCAGGACAACAGATAACGCTCATTTCTACCGATCAACTCTGGCAAGTGCCGTTTGCACAAAGATCGATAATTTTTCTCCTTCAGCGCCGCTAGAAAATCAAACAAAAAAAGGCCACCCAGAAGGCGGCCATCTTCAAGCCACCGTTACTGATGGCTTACGCAGCGCGAATCACACCATTTCGTTACGAATCCATTCAACCACCGATGTACGCTTCGGTGCCCAGCCCAGCAGTTCACGAGCGTGTTTGCCGCGCACTCGGCTGTTGGAGCCGAGGCCGTAGTTGGCCATTTCGTAGCCCCATTCGGCTTCGGCGTCTTGCAGTGGCCAGTCTTGCGGTTGGCCCAGGTTCAGGGCTTCGGCCATGGCGGTGGTCATGTCGATGAACGACGCTTCGCCGCTTTCGACAAAGTAGAACGTGCCCGGGACGTTTTTGGTCAGTGCCAGCAGATACAGGGCGACGACGTCTTCGATGTGCACGTTGGACCAGATGTTCTGGCCTGGGCCGACGTGGCGCACTACGCCGCTTTTGCGCGCCTGTTTAAGCAGACGCGGCAGTTGCACGCTGTCGCGATTGACGCCCAGGCTGTGGCCGTAGATCAGCGTGTTGCAGATGACGGCGGAGTTCACGCCATCCTTTGCCGCGGCGAGGATCAAGTTGTCGATGGCCACGCGGGCGGCCTTGTCGACGGTCGGCTCCGGCAGGTTGTCCTCGTAGTAGATGACGTCGCTGGATTTACCGCCCGAGGCATCACCGACGATGCTCGAACCGCTGGTGTGCAGGAACACTTTGTTCGACCCGCGCAAGGCATCGAGCAACGCTTCAACTGCACCGCGATGGTCGCTGCTGGCGGCGTTGATCACCGCGTCGGCAGCGTGGGCCTGTTCGGCGAGCAGAGTTTTGTCGTCGAGAGTGCCGATGACGGGGATGATCCCGATGGCTTTCAGCTCTTCAGCCTGTTCGGCGCTGCGCACCAGACCGGTGACAGTGTGACCAGCCTGAACCAGACCCGTAGCGATCGAGCCGCCAATAAAACCGGCAGCGCCGGTGACGAATACATTCATGGAGAAACTCCCTGCGTGAGTAAGTGATGGGACGAGTATCAGCCCATGAGCCGGAGGGAAAAACCCGCCCTCGCCCAATTCACTCTTGCGCAGAGGTCACGAATCAGCCCTTGAAATCGGCGCTGGCGTAAGCGGCGAGTTTGCTCTGGATGAAGTCGAGGAAGCACTGAATGCGCAGCGCCAGTTGCGAGTTACGGTAGTACACGGCATTGATCGGCTGGCGATAGCCGCTGTTGAATTCGCCAAGCAGGACTTTCAAGCGCCCGGCACGAATGTCATCGATGGTCATGAAGTGCGACAGGCAGGCAATGCCCTGCCCTTCGAGCGCCAAATGGCGCACGGTCTCGCCACTGGAAGCGCTGATCACCGGGGTAGTCGGCCAGCGGTCTCCATGCACATAGCGCAGCGGCCATTGGTTGAGGCCTTCGTTCTGGGTGAAGCCGAGCAAGGTGTGTTCACTCAAATCGGCGACTTGCTGCGGCGCGCCGTGTTTTTCCAGATAGGCGGGACTGGCGACGATCAGCAGCGGACTGCAACCGAGCGAGCGTGCGTGCAACGTCGAGTCGGCGAGGGTGCCGATACGGATGGCGATGTCGGTGCTTTGTTCCAGCAGGTCAATGATCAGGTCATTGCTGTTGAGTTCGAGCTGGATGTCCGGATAGAGCCGGCGGAATTCGTCGATGTACGGGACGACTGCGTGGAGCATGAACGGCGATGCGGCGTTGATCCGCAGGCGCCCGGACGGGGTTTGCTGGCGCGAGGACAGGCGCTCTTCGAGTTGATCCATTTGATCGAGAATCAGCTTGGCCTGCTCGAAGAAATACTTGCCCTCTTCGGTCAGGTCCATGCGCCGCGTGGTGCGGTTGATCAGCGTGGTGTCGAGCTTGGCTTCCAGCTTCGACAACGTGCGGCTGACCGCCGACGGCGTTTGCCCGACCTGCTCGGCGGCGGCGGAAATCGAACCGCATTCGATCACGCAGACGAAAATCTGCAACTCATCGGATCTGGCTTTCACGGGTGTCCTCAAATCGATTGGCCTGCACCGCAGGCTCAGGCCTTCGATAGTAGCCGAGCATCAGCCCTTGAGGCCAAACACCTCGGTCAAATGCTGCTCATAACGCACCACATCAGCCTCGATGTTCGGCCGCTTCATCACGTCCACACAGAGGAACGTCGGCAAACCGGTCATACCGAGAAACTCGTTGGCCTTGTGAAACGGGAAGTACACCGCGTCGACGCCTTTGGCTTCAAAGAAATCAGTCGGGTCATCGAAGGCCTGCTGCGGTGCGTTCCAGGTCAGCGACAGCATGTATTGCTTGCCCTGAATCAGGCCACCGCTGCCGTACTTCTGCGATGCATCGGAACGGGTGCGGCCATCGCTGGCGTAGAGGCTACCGTGACCTTCGGTGAACACTTCGTCGAGGTACTTTTTCACCGTCCATGGCGCACCCATCCACCAGCCCGGCATCTGATAAATGATCACGTCGGCCCAGAGAAATTTCGCCACTTCTTCAGCAACGTCGTAGCCCTCGTCGATAAAGGTGGTTTTGACGTCGGCACCGCCGCGATCGAGCACGCTCAGTGCGGCTTCGTGCAGGGTGGTGTTGTAGCGACCGTCGGAGTGAGCGAATTTTTTACCGCCATTGAGCAACAGCACTTTTTTCATGAGAAAGCCTCGGCGCAGCCACAGGGCTGGAGGGAGAAGGGAAAATGGAATGGCGGCAGATTAACGATCCGCCTCGCGCGGAATAAGCCGTGATTGCGCAAAATACATTTGACTGAAAGGCACGAATCAAATGCCGATTGTTGCAATAGGATTCGCAGCCATCTGCATTTGAGGAGTTGTTGCAATGAGCGAACGCTTGGGCTTTATCCTGCACGCCCAGACCCGCCCGGAACAGGCCGAGACTTTCGAAGCGCTGTTTCGCGCCTACGTTGAGCCAAGCCGCGCGGAACCGGGCTGCATCGAGTACCACATGCTGCGCGATAAGGAAGATCCGACGCTGTTCATCTTTTACGAGATCTGGGCGTCGCAGGCGCACCTGGATGTGCACTCGAATCTGCCGCACATGAAGGCATTCTTTGAGCGACGCATGGATTATCTGGAGCGCGATTTTGATATCCGCCAGATCGACATGCTCAGCGAAGCCTCGGCTAACCGCTGATCAGCAGATGGGCGCCGAGCGCGCCCAGACCGACAAAGAAAACCCGCTTGAACAGCGTGGCGCTGATGCGCTCGCGCAGCCATTGGCCGAGCAGCATGCCGAGAATGGCCGGGATCAGCGCCAGCAGCGAAGCACTGAGTTCGCCGCCTCCGAGAGCGCCACGCCAGAGCAATCCAGCGGCCAGCGCCAACGTCGACACGGTGAAGGAAAGGCCCAGCGCCTGCACCAGTTGATCGCGATTCAAGCCCAGTGCTTGCAGGTACGGCACCGCCGGAATCACGAAGACGCCGGTGGCCGAAGTGATGATGCCGGTGATCAATCCGCACAAGGGGCCGAGCCAGTTTTCATGGCGCGGCTTGATGTGCAGCGTTGGTAAAAACAGTCCGATCAACGCGTAGAGCAACAAAGCCGCGCCCAGCCCACGCACCACCCAATGCCCGCCCGCCATGCCAATCCACAAGGTGCCGATTCCAGTGCCGAGGAAGATCATCAGCAGCATTGGCCAGAGGCGTTTGATCAGTCCTTTCAAATGTCCGCCGAATGCCAGTTGCCAGACATTGGTCAGGGTTGCCGGGATGATCAGCAACGCGGCTGCCTGCGACGGCGCCATAGCCAGACCGAGCAAGCCCATGGCAACGGTGGGCAGGCCGAGGCCGATCACGCCTTTGATCAGGCCGGCAAGAATGAAGGTCGCGATGACCAGCATAGACAGGGCCAGACCAAGGTGTTGGTAGAAATCTGTGAGTGTGTGCATGGCGCTACTGTGCGCCATTCGGGGTTGGCTGGAAATCTGCCATATACTGAGGCTGCCTCTCTCCATACAAGAGGCTGATATTTTCTTTGAGGTTTCTGGCCTCTTCGCGAGCAGGCTCGCTCCCACATAGGATGTGTGTCGTACACACTCCCCCTGTGGGAGCGAGCTTGCTCGCGAAGGGGCCAGCCCGAACACACTAAAACCAGAGGCTGCCACCATGCACTTCGACCTCACCGACCTGCGCCTCTACCTGCACATCCTCGACACCGGCAACATCACCGCCGGCGCCGCCCGTAGCCATTTATCCCTGGCCGCCGCGAGCGCCAGAATTCGCGCCATGGAAGCCTCGCTCGGCGCCGATTTCCTCGAGCGCGGCCGCCGTGGTGTCACGCCGACGCCGGCCGGCAAGGCCCTCGCCCAGCATGCGCGCATCCTTCTGCAACAGACCGAACGCATGCAGCAGGATCTGGCCGACTATGCCCAAGGCGTCAAAGGTCAGGTACGGTTGCTGTGCAACACCACGGCGATCACTGAATACCTGCCGGAAGTACTCGCGGACTTCCTGCGCGATCATCCCAATCTCGACATCGATTTGCAGGAACTGCCCAGCGCCCGCATCACCCACGCCTTGCGCCAGAGCGCAGCGGATCTCGGCATTGTGTCCGACGCGGTTGACACCAGCGACCTAGAGATCCGGCCATTTCGCGACGATCCGCTGGTGCTGATTCTGCCCTTCGACCACCCAATGTCTGACGCCGCTGAGGTCAGTTTCAGCGACGCTTTGCACCATGACTTCGTCGGACTCAGCGCCAACAGCGCTTTGGCGATCTATCTGGAAGAACAGGCCCTGCACAGCGGCGCGCGCATGCAGGTGCGTATCCGCGCTGACGGTTTCGACGGGGTAATGCGCATGGTCGGCCGTGGCGCCGGACTGGCCATCGTGCCGCTGGCCGCCGTCGAACGCGCGGGGCAACGCTCATTCAACAGCGTGACATTGAATGAGCCTTGGGCGCGTCGGACCTTGATGCTCTGCGCCAAGGATTTCACCGCCCTGCCCGGTTACGCCAAAGCCCTGCTGCACGCCTTGACTCTCCCCTAAGGGGCAGACTTCATCCTTGGCTTTTCTTCAGCACGGACAAAGACGATGGGCAAACGCATTCTGCTGATTCTCGGCCATCCCTCCTCCGCGAGTTTTTGTGCCGCACTGGCCGAGTGCTACGCGCAGTCAGCGATGGACGCCGGCCACGAAGTCCGCCAGTTGCGCCTCGGCGAAATGAATTTTGATCCGGTGCTGCGCGAGGGCTATCAACAGATTCAGGCGCTGGAAGATGACTTGAGCGCGGCGCAGACCGACATCCTCTGGGCCGAACACCTGACGCTGGTTTACCCGATCTGGTGGGGTGGTATTCCTGCGCTGCTCAAAGGCTTTTTTGACCGGGTATTCCTGCCCGGTTTCGCCTTCAAATACCGTAAAGGCAAAGCCTTCCCCGACAAGCTGCTGAAGGGTCGCACCGCACATTTATTGGTGACCATGGACACGCCACCCTGGTACTACCGCTGGTTTTATCGCATGCCCGGACTGCATCAGGTACGCAAAACCACGCTCGAATTCTGCGGGATCAAACCGCTGCGCACACTGACGTTTGGTCCGGTACTCGACTCAAGTGAACCCCAGCGAAAAACCTGGCTGGGGCAGGCGCAGGCTATCGCCGCGCACTGACTCTGCTGATAATACGGCGCGCTGTTCAGATCAAAAAGGACTTTTATGTACATCGGCCAAGCCGCGCAACGCTCCGGCACCACCATTAAAAGCATCCGTCATTACGAGTCGATCGGCCTGCTGCCCAAGCCCCGGCGTCAGGGCAATTATCGTCTCTACGACCAGCAGACCGTCGAGTTGCTGGTGTTCATAAAATGCGCCAAAGACATGGGTTTCCGTCTCAAGGAATTGCAGGTGATTTTGGCCGACCATCAGGGTCAAGCGATGCCTTGGGCACGTGCGCAGCAGGCCATCGAGGCGAAGAAAAACGAAATCAGCAGCACCATGGCCGAACTCACCCGACAATTCGCGCAATTGGAGGTATTCGAATCCAGCCTGGAGCAGGCCCGAGCCGAATGCCCGCTGGAAAAACTTTAAGCCTGCGCGCGTTTCTGAGCAGCTTGATGTCGACCCCAGACATCTGAGCGCCGACCGGGCGCTATAGGGTGCGAGTTCATTCCTCAAGCCCACTGCCCGGAGTCCTCATGACCGCGACCGCCCCTATCACTGTTCTGCGCGACACACATCCGCTGCCGGTTCTCGATGCCTGCAAATGGGAAAAACTCGAAGGCGACCCGCACACCGTCAACCTCAACGCCTACACCAGCGAAGACGGCAGCAAGATCATGGGCACGTGGATCTGCACCCCCGGCAAATGGCGCGTCGATTATGTGAAGTGGGAGTATTGCCATTTCCAGGAAGGCTACTGCGTGATCACCCCGGACGGCATGGCGCCGATTCACCTGCGTGCCGGCGATATCTTCGTGGTTGAACCGGGCATGAAAGGTACGTGGGAAGTGGTTGAGACCGTGCGCAAATATTTCGTGTTCGCCTGATGCAAAAAAGCCGGGAGATCACCCGACGTGATTTCCCGGCAAACAATGTCTGATACACACAAGTTCCCTGTGGGAGCGAGCCTGCTCGCGAAAGCGGATGGTCAGTCACTTCCTCGTTGAAGCGACCGCCGTCATCGCGAGCAGGCTAGCTCCCACACTTTGTTCAACGCTGTCCTTCTATTGCAGGCTTGCGATAGCTGTTGATGATCGCCGAGAAATCTTTCCCGCCATCTCCACGCTGACTCATCGCCTGATACAACTGCTGCGCCACCGCGCCGAGCACCACCGGTTGGTGCGCCTGACGTGCCGCTTCCGTGGCCAGGCCCAGATCCTTGAGCATCAACTCGGCACCGAAACCACCGGTATAACCGCGCGAAGCCGGCGCTGTTTCAACGATGCCTGGCCAGGGGTTGTACATCTCCGAACTCCAGCAGCGCCCAGTCGAGCTATTGATGATCCCGGCCAGCACCGAGGTATCGATGCCCAACGCATCGCCCAGCGCCATCGCCTCACTGACCCCCACCATCGAAATCGCCAGCAGCAGGTTGTTGCAGATCTTTGCGATCTGCCCGGTGCCGACTTCACCGCAATGCACGATGTTGCGGCCCATCTGCGCCAGCACCGGTTGCAGCGTGGCGAACAGTTCCGGGGTGGCGCCGACCATGAAGGTCAGCGTGCCGGCGGTTGCACCACCGGTGCCACCGGACACTGGTGCGTCGGCCATGGCCACGCCTTGTTTCTCAGCAGCCGTTGCCACATCGCGGGCCGTCTGCGGATCAATGGTGCTGCAATCCACCGCTGGCACGCCTTTGCCGATACCTGCGAGCACGCCGTCTTCACCGAGCCAGACGCTGCGCACATGCACCGCCGCCGGCAGCATGGTGATCACCAGTTCGGCGTCTTCGGCGGCTTCACGGGCCGAGGCACGAATGCTGCCGCCCAGTTGCTCCAGTTCCGCCAGCACGGTTTTGTTCAGGTCGACCAGGTTCAGCGAATGGCCAGCCTTGATCAGGTTGCGCGCCATCGGCGCGCCCATGTTACCCAGACCGATAAATGCGATTTTCATGGCAGTTCCTCAGCGCAGGTTGATGGTGGTGTTCACGCCGTCGTTGACGCTGTCGTCATCGAACCAGCGCGCCGTGACCGTTTTGGTCTGCGTGTAGAACTGCACCACTTGCTTGCCGTACGGGCCGAGGTCGCCGAGTTTCGAACCGCGCGAACCGGTGAAGCTGAAGAACGGCACCGGTACTGGAATCGGGATGTTGATGCCGACCTGGCCGACGTCGATTTCCGTCTGGAATTTACGCGCCGCTGCGCCGCTCTGGGTGAACAGGCCGGTGCCGTTGCCGAACGGGTTGGCGTTGACCAGCGCAATTGCCTGATCAAGGGTATCGACTTCCAGCACCACCAGCACCGGGCCGAAGATTTCCTGGGTGTAAATCTGCATGTCGGTGGTCACGCCCGAGAACAGGGTCGGGCCGACAAAGTTGCCTTGCTCGTAGCCCGGCACCTTGATGTCGCGACCGTCTAGCTCAAGTTTGGCGCCTTCCTTGATGCCGCTTTCGATCAGATCGAGAATGCGCGCCTTGGCTTTCTTCGAGATCACCGGGCCGACATCAGTACCCGGCTCGTTGCCGGCGTTGACGGTGAGTTTCTGCGCCAGCGCTTTCAGGTCCGGTAGCCATTGTTTCGCCGCGCCGACCAGCACCACCACCGAGGTGGCCATGCAACGTTGCCCGGCCGCACCGAAACCGGCGCCGACCAGCGCATTCAGCGCTTGTTCGCGATTGGCATCGGCCAGCACCACAGCGTGGTTCTTCGCGCCCATCATCGATTGCACGCGTTTGCCGTGTTTACCGGCCAAGTCGTAAACATGGGTGCCGACCGCGGTCGAACCGACGAAGGACACGGCTTTGATGTCCTTGTGCGTGCACAGGCCATCGACCACGTCCTTACCGCCGTGAACCACGTTCAACACGCCCGCCGGAACGCCGGCCTCGATCGCCAGTTCCACCAACAGCATGGTCGACAGCGGATCCTGTTCGGACGGTTTCAAGACGAAAGTGTTGCCGCAGGCGATGGCCATCGGGAACATCCACAGCGGAATCATCGCCGGGAAGTTGAATGGGGTGATGCCGGCGCACACTCCGATCGGCTGGCGCAGGGTGTAAGTATCAACGCCGCCGGCGACGTTCTCGGCGAACTCGCCCATTTGCAGGGTGCCGATGGAGCACGCGTGCTCGACCACTTCCAGACCACGGAAAATATCGCCCTCGGCGTCGGCAATGGTTTTGCCCTGCTCGGCGCTCAGCACCACGGCGATGCGTTTGGAGTGTTCGCGGATCAGCGCTTGCAGCTTGAGCATGATGCGCATGCGCGCGCCGATCGGGGTCAGTTTCCAGGTCTGGAAGGCGTGCTGGGCAGCGCTGACGGCAGCATGGACCTCAGCGGCGGTGGCGAACGGGACTTTCGCCAGCACTTGCTGGGTGGCCGGGTTGACGATGTCGTGCCACTCGGTGGTCTGCGACTCGACCCATTCGCCATTGATCAGCAGCTTGACCTTCTGGACCGTGGTTTCGTTGGGCGTAAGCGATGCGTTCATGCTGGTCTCCGAAACTTGTTTTTATCGTAGGAGCCAAGGCGAAAGGTTCGCCTTGAGATGAGGCGTGTGTCACGAATTGGTTGTCGGACTGTTTTTGGAGTATAGATGTGCAAACTTCTAATAAGAACGCACATATAAGCCCGTCCATCATGCAAAAAAACATCACATCGCTAGGCTCGCTGAACTGGGACGACCTCAAGTTTTTCCTCGAAGTCGCCCGCACCCGCAAGGCCAGTACTGCTGCCAAACGGCTGGCCGTCGACTACACCACAGTGTCGAGGCGGATCAGTTCGCTGGAAGCGGCACTCGGCACCTTGCTGTTCGAAAAGTCGCGGACCAGCGGCTTCGTGCTGACCACCGAAGGCCAGCGTTTGCTCGGTTATGCCGAGTCCATCGAAAGCACCTTGCACATGGCCTGCGAGCAGGTGTCAGGCTCCGGCGTCGCGTTGTCAGGGCATGTGCGCATGGGCTGCACCGAAGGTTTCGGCAGTTTTTTCATCACGCCGCAGTTGAGCCATTTCGTCGACGCCTACCCGGCGATCTCGGTGGACATTCTGCCGCTGCCGCACTTCATCAGCCTGTCCAAGCGCGAAGCCGACATCGTCATTGCACTGGAACGGCCGGAGCATGGGCCGTATGTCTGCTGCAAACTCTGCGACTACCGTTTGCAGCTCTACGCGACTCAGGACTATCTGGACAAACACCCACCGATCCGCCGCCCGGCAGACTTGGGCAAGCATCAATTCATCAGTTATGTGGATGATCTGGCGTTCAGCTCGGAGCTGCTCTACCTGGCGAACGTGCTGCCCGGCGCCAGCGCCAACTTGCGCAGCACCAGCGTGATCGCGCAGTTCGTCGCCGCGCAGCAAGGGCGCTCACTGGCGATTCTGCCTTGCTTCCTCGCCGCGCAGGATCCACGCCTGCTGCCGGTGTTGCCGGAGGAAATCGACATCACCCGACAGTTCTGGATGTACTGCCGGGAGGATTTGAGGAAGTTGAAGCGGATCACCTTGCTGTGGGATTACATCCGCGAAGTGACCGAGCGCAATCAGGGTCTGCTGATGGGGCAGACCGGCGAAATGCAGTTCGCCGACTAGTCGGCGCTGACCACAATCGACACGCGGCGGTTTTCCGTGCGACCGGCCGCCGTATCGTTGGACGCTACCGGCTCTTTGCTGCCCAGGCCCTGCAGCTGGATGTTCTCTTGTTTCATGCCGACCGTGCCCAGCACTTTCGCGACACTCTTTGCGCGGCGCAGCGACAGTTGCTGGTTGTAGGTTTCTTTACCCGATGCGTCGGTATGGCCATCAACCCGCACACGCTCAATGCCGACACCCAGCAATGCTTTACCAATGCGCTCGACGATCTCGGTGCTTTGCGGGTTCAGGCTTTCGACGTCGCTGCCAAACAGCACCTTACCGGACAAGCCAAACTCCCAGCCCTCGTCGGTCAGCTCAAAGCCCTGTTGTTTTAGGACCGCGACTTGCGCCGGGGTCAGGCCATTTTGCGGCGCAGTCTGGCAACCGGTCAGGGCCAGTACGGCGATCAACAGCACAGCGTAAAAAGATCGAATGGACAGTGTGAACACGAGAGTCAGCTCCTGGTTTGAACGGAATCGACCGGGTGCTCCGCCCCAGCCGTGAATTGGGCGCCGCGCGACAGACGCTTGGCTTGATACATGGCCGCATCGGCGGCATCGAGCAAGGCCCCCGGCGTGACACCATGATCGGGAAAAACCGCAATGCCGATACTGAGCGAGGTCACGACACTGGTGTCGCCCGGCAGCGCGATGGGCATGTCCATGCTGGCGAGTATCTTGTCGGCAATGCGCTCGGCATCTTCGACCTTGTGCAGCGGCGTGAGCAGCACGGCGAACTCGTCACCGCCCAAGCGCGCCACCAGATCCTCTTCGCGCAACTGCGCACGAACGCGGTTGGCCACCGCCACCAGCACCGCATCACCGGCGGCATGGCCGAAGTTGTCGTTGATGCCTTTGAAGCGGTCGCTGTCGAGAAACAACACGGCAACGCGCTCGTCGTGTTTGCTGGCATTGCGCAACGCACGGATCAAGCGCCCTTCGAAAAACGCTCGGTTTGGCAGACCGGTCAGGCTGTCGTGACTGGCCTGGTGAGCGAGGGTTTCGTTTTCGTTTTGCAGATGGGTTTGCCACGACTCCAGTTCGTCGAGCAAGGCGTTGAAGTCATTGCCCAGGTTGTCGAGTTCGGCGATCTGCGCTTGTGGCACGCGGCGGTCCAGCGCTCGTTCGCTGCGCGCGGCGTGGGCCACATTGGCCAGACTGCGCAAGGGACCGGTGATCGCGCGTAACTGGCGCCGTGCCAGGTAGAGCGCAACCCATGCGCTGATTGCGGTACAGAGGATGATCCCCGCCAGACCGCTGAGCAAAAAACGCATCAGGCTGCCGCCATGACCGGTGAGCAGCACACGACCGATTTCACGGTCCTGATGCTCGATCGGCAGGCTGACAGGCTTTTCCAGGATGGCGCGAGTGATCTGCATTTCCAGCTCAGAGAACAACCCGTTTTCCGGGCGTTGCCAATGCGCGAGCAGTTGTCCCTGACTGTCCAGCACCTGGGCGTCAGCGACCTCTTCGGTGGAAGCAATCAGCGCCAGCGATTCGTTGGCGGCCGTCTTGTCGTTGAACACCACCGCGGCTTCCACGGTGTAGCTGATCGAACGGGCGATCAAGTGCAGGTTGTGATCGGCGTACACCCGTAAAGCCAGTACGCCGAGCAACGTCAGTGAAACGCTGGCCATCGTCACGCCCACCAGCGCGACCGTCAAATGCCCTCGGCCAATGACCGAGCCCAGCGTTGGGCGGCTATTCGATCTGAACAGGTTCATGGCGCCGCCGGTTTGCGACGCGACAATTGCAGCACACTGGGGTGAATGCGCACGCCGCTGCGGGCAACGGAGTCGAGATTGACCTCGAAGGACACTTGCTCATCGCCAACGCGCAGACAGAACAGGCTGCCGACCGTGCATTGATCGCCACCTTCGCTGATGCTCAACACCGGATGACCGATCAGCGAAGCGAACAAGCGGGTGCGTTCATCCGCGGTGAGTTTGCCGATATACACCGCATCGCATTCGCTGACGATGGCCGGGTTATCCGCCAGCAGACGACGTACGGTGACCGGCCGGCCGGTGGCTTGAGTGGTGCCTTTGACCAGATCGTCGGTGTATTCGGTCGGGCCGACGATGCACAGGCGCAATTGCGCCGGCTCCACTGGCCAGCGCGCGTAACTGAGAATGCCAAGAACTACCTGCGTGACAGATTTGGCCCGTTGTTCGGCCATGCCCGTCGGCGCTTGTGGTTGCGCGAAAGCTGCACCCGTCAACAACCAGAGCAGACCGACAAGCAACGCGTGCTTGCAGACCACTACGCGCTCTGTCGCCCAGACAGACACCTTCATGCAGGGATTCTCTTGGATCGTAGCGAAATGATGCCGCAACGATAGCACAGCAGTGAAACACCAGCGAGACAGTGACCTCTGACCGGTTGGTCAGTAAACGCCGCCAATCGCAGGGATTTTCACCCCCGAGGCACGGCGCCCTCCTCCAGTTCCAGCATCAGCCCGCTCAGGCGTTTGACCCTGCGCTGCACCGCCTCCTCGAACACCCCCGGGCGGGATTCGATCAGGGTGAACCAATGCTTGGCCCGGGTGATGCCGGTGTAGATCAGTTCTTTGGTCAGCACCGGATTCAAGGCGTCGGGAAGAATCAGCGCTGTGTGGGCAAATTCCGAGCCTTGGGACTTGTGCACCGTCATCGCATAGACGGTTTCGACGTCATTGAGGCGGCTCGGCAATACGAAGCGCACACCGCCCTGACCATCGTTGCGCGGGAACGCCACGCGCAACACGGGTTTGCCCGCGTCGGGTCCTTCACGCTCGGGCAGCTTGAGAGCGATGCCGATGTCGCCGTTCATCAAGCCCAGACCGTAGTCATTGCGGGTCATCAGCACGGGCCGGCCTTCGTACCATTGCTGATCGTTTTCGATCAGACGTACTTTGAGCAGCGCGGCGGTGATGCGTTGATTCAGACCTTCGACGCCCCACGGCCCTTTGCGCACGGCGCATAGCAACTGGAAGGTGTCGAACGCCTGCAGAACGTCACGGGCCCAAATGACCCAGTCCGGATGTTCGAGTGGCCGGCCCGCGGGTGGACGATGATCACGCAGCACAGTCAGGTAATGGCGGTAGCCTTGTGGGCCGTCGCCATGTCCCTCCAGCAACAGTCGCTCCAGCTTGTGATCGTGCTCGCCCTTGAGCGGCAACGAATACACATCATCGTAGTGGCCGGCCGTAAGCAACAGGCGCGCTTCATCCGGCAGCTGTTGGTTGACCCGACGCGCGAGCTGGCCGATCCCGCTGCCCTCGCCGAAGCGCCGCGAGTGGCGCAACATCACCACTTGCTGGGCCAGCGGGTGGGTGCCATCGACGTCTTCATGCAAACCGCTGTCCTGCAGCGACTCACCGCTGACCGACTCCAGCCACTGTCGGGTCTGCGGGTTGTACCAGCCACCCTCGGCGTCACGGCACAAATCCCCCAGCACCGCACCAGCCTCCACGGAGGCCAATTGATCCTTGTCGCCGAGTAAAACCAGTCGAGCATGCGTGGGCAATGCATCCAGCAGGTTGGCCATCATTTCCAGGTCGATCATTGAAGCTTCATCGACCACCAGTACATCCAGTGGCAAGCGGTTGCCGGCGTGGTGACGGAAGTGTCGGGTGCCGGGACGGCTGCCCAGCAAGCGATGCACGGTGGTGACGTCGCAAGGGATTTTCGCCCGCACCGCTTCGCTGACTTTCAGTGACTGCACTTGCTGGCTGATGGACTCGGTCAGCCGCGCCGCAGCCTTGCCCGTCGGTGCCGCCAAACGAATTCGCAGCGGATGACCAGTGGCAACCGCAGGCGCTTGAAGCAGGGCCAGCAAACGCACCACGGTGGTGGTTTTGCCGGTGCCCGGACCGCCGGTGACAATGCTGAAAGCGCCACGAGTGGCGAGGGCGCAGGCGAGTTTCTGCCAGTCGGTCACTTCACCCGTTTTCGCTGATCCGAACAGCTCGTTCAAGCGCTGCGGCAGATCGCCCGGCGTCGGCTCGACTTGCTGCAGACGCTGACGCAACGCCGTATCGATGCGCCGCTCGTACGTCCAGTAGCGTCGTAGATACAGGCGTTTCCCCGCGATTACCAACGGACGTTGTTGTGCTGAATCGCTGCTATCCGCCGACAGTGCAACCAGAGAGCTGCCCGCCAGAACCTGGCACCAGTGAGCGCCATCAAGCGCCTCGAGCAATTGCGAAGGTAGCAGCAACACCCCACCTTGCACGTCTCCTTCGGGGGGCAGCGACAGAGCGAAGTCAGGAGCTTTCAGGGTTTCGTACAAATCCAGACAGACATGACCGTGGCCAAGTTGATGGCTGGTCAGGGCGGCCGCGAGCAATACCAGCGGATCCGTATCGCGCTCAAGTTCGTGAAGGAACGCGACGAATGCTTTGTCCAGCGCTCGCAACCAGCCGCGCTCGACCCACCGGGTCAACAAGACCAAAAGGTCATCGGCGCTGGTAAGGGGCGATAACCTCGACAGACTGTCAGCAGCCAGCGGCGTAGGGAGCAGATCGGCAAAGGTGCGGCTCATAGCAGGACTCCCTGTTCCCAGGCGGGTTCGGTCTTGGGTTCGGGTTTGCCTTGAAACATTCGGTCGAGACGTTCGATCAGTTCACGGGGCGGACGAACAAAATACACACCGCGACTATCCGCGCGGGTGCCACGCAGAAACAGATACAACGCCCCGCCGACATGCCGGTCGTAGTCGTAATCTGGCAGCCGGGCTTTGAGTTGGCGGTGCAACGCCAGCAGGTACAACACGTATTGCAGGTCATAACGGTTGTCGAGGATCGACTGTTCCATGGCCTGCTCGGTGTAGGCCAGGTCATCCACGCCGAGCCAGTTGGATTTGTAGTCGGCCACGTAGTAACGGCCATTGTGTTCAAAGGTCAGGTCGATAAAGCCTTTGAACATGCCGTTGAGTTGCACCGACTCTGCCGCTACACGAGCCACGCCCCTGTGAGTGTGCTGACGCACCAGTTCGTCGAGTTTGAGTACATCGACTTTATGGCTGGCGAACCAGAATTCCATCTCGACCCGGTATTGCTTCAGCTGTTCCAGAACAACAGGCGGCTGCCCGCCTGCAACTGGCAGTGGCGACTTGAGCAGGTGCTGCAGCCAATCGCTCAGAGTCGTGATCCAGCCTTCCCAGCCACGCAAGTTGCAGCGACGGGCGATCGCATCTTCCAGCGCCTCGCGGGTAACGGCAAAGCCGTCGTTTCCGGCCCATTCCAGCAAACCGTGAAGAAACGTTCCCGGATTCGGGCCGCGCGGGAAGCGGTGGATATCGGCGCCACCGGCAATGATTTCTCGCGGAGCATCGGGGTCTAGGCGTTCGTCATCAAACAGCTTTTGCGCTTGCGGACTGTCCGGCGCTTCATCGCTGCCGACACTCAGCACATCGCTGATGCGCAGCGCACTGTAAGACGCGATCCACCAGTTTTCACTGGCCTTGCGCTTGGGCAACAGCATGGCGCTCAGCACGGCGTCATTGCGTGGCGGCTGATAAAGCTCGTCGGTGGGTTGCGGCATTTCAGCGACGTCGATGGCCGGGCAGTCTCGTTGCAGGTCTTGCAGCCAGCGTTTCAGCTCGCTGGACTCGCTTGGAGATGCGCCACCACCGAGCAAATAACCCAGCGCAGAAAGGTGCAGCACCGAGCTGTTGTTATTGCCCCGCTTGAGATCCGTCACACCCAACCAGCAGGCATGCTGCGCGCGCGTCAGGGCAACGTAGAGCAGGCGCAGGTCTTCGGCCAGACGCTCGTCGTCCGCTTGCGCAATCAGTTCGGCGGTTGGCTTGAGACTTATCTGAGCCTTCCCCGCGCCGTCGTGGTAATGCAACGGCAAGCGACTGCCATCCACGGGTTTCGTCGAACAAATGAACGGCAGGAACACCAAGGGATATTCCAGGCCTTTGGACTTGTGGATGGTCACCACTTTGACCAGTTGTTCGTCACTTTCCAGACGCAGAATCTGCTCTTCGCCAGCCTGACCGGACACAGCCAGCAGCTCGGCCAGATGACGAATCAGCGCTTGCTCACCGTCCAGCTCCGCAGCCGCTTGCTGCATCAATTCCGATAGATGCAAAAGGTTGGTCAGTACCCGCTCGCCATCCGTGCGTGTCATCAAGGTTTGCGGCAGATGGAAGTCATGCAGCAGGCGCCGCAACATCGGCAGTACACCTTGTTTGCGCCATAGCTCGCGATAGCCACGGAACTGCATGACCCGGGTTTCCCATACCAGCTCGTCCTGGTTCAGACGTTCCAGCTCTGCCAATGGCAGGTTCAGGGTGATACAGGCCAGTGCGGCTTTCAGTGAACGTTCGACATCCGGTTCGGCACAGGCCTTGAGCCAGGACAACAGGTCGTGAGCCTCTTGCGCCGCGAACACCGAATCCTTGTCCGACAGATAAACACTGCGCACGCCGCGGGCGGCAAGTTCACTGCGTACGGCCTGGGCTTCTTTGCCGTCGCGCACGAGAATCGCAATGTCGGACGGCCTCAGACCTCTGAAGTCTTTGCCATCCTGCACGAACCCCGCGTTAGCGCTTTGCCCGCCATTGAGCAGCGCGGTGATTTCGCTGGCGCACGCGGCGGCCAATTGCTCGCGATAGACCACGCTGGACAGTGGCTGGTCGCTGGACAGGTGCCAGACATTCAACGCCGCGACATCTTGCCCGCCAACCTGCAGTTGTTCCTTGCGCCCCTGGGATTCCACGGGCAGGAACGGCACCGGATTGTCGCCGTTTTTCTCCCGGAACAAAAACGCGCCACGGCCCAGCTCTCGGGACTCGGCACGTGCGAACACATGATTGACCGCGTTGACCATGCCGTGGCTGGAACGGAAGTTGGTGCCCAGCGTATGCAGTCGGCCAGTGGTGGCCTGACGTGCGCGCAAGTAGGTGTAGATGTCTGCACCCCGAAAAGCATAGATCGCCTGCTTGGGATCACCGATCAGAAACAGCCCGGTGTCAGGACTGTTTTCCTCAATGCGATAGATACTTTCAAAGATTCGGTACTGCACCGGGTCAGTGTCCTGGAACTCGTCGATCAGCGCGACCGGGAACTGTTCGCGAATCAACGTCGCAAGACGTTCGCCACCGTCGGATTGCAAAGCGGCATCAAGGCGCAACAGCATGTCGTCGAAGCCCATCTCAGCGCGCCGCCGCTTCTCTTCTTCAAAGCGTGCACCTACCCACTTAGCGGCATGTTGCAGCACAGCGGCATCGGGGGTCGGCAATGCATCGAGGCTCGATTTGAGTGTCGGCATGGCGTCCAGGCCCGGGTGGCTCGGGGCCTGACCTTTCCACGCTTCGGCCATGCCGTCGGGGGTCAGTCGGGTGAAACCGGTGCCGATATCCAGTTGCTCCAGGGACTCGTCTTCGGCCCATGCCTTGAGCTTTTCAAACCAGGGTTCGAAGTAACGCGCCTGCATCTTGCGCCCGTCTACGGACTTGCTCGCAACACCTTGATGGCAAATGGCGAGCAACTCGTCTGCCCACTGACGCCATGGCATTTTCAGTTCGATCAGCGCTGCACGGCGTTCTTGCAGGCATTCATCGATCAGCTCTGCGGGAGCCTTTCCTTCGTCGCTGTCACGCTCATTGGCGAACAGGCCGCGCACACGAGGCAACAAGGTCGCCGGCCCGCCCCAGTTGCTGCGCACCCAATTCAAGGCGTCGCCCTGCATCGGGTAACAGAACAGCCGCCAGTAATCACGCAACACTTCGCCGAGCAAGTCGCTGTGATCGGTTTCCAGGGATTGAGTGAACAAGCTGCCGCTGTCGAACGCGTGCTCACGCAGCATGCGCTGACACCAACTGTGGATGGTCGAAACGGCGGCCTCGTCCATCCATTGTGCAGCGACATCGAGACGGTTGGCACAACCGGGCCATTGTTGAGCGCCGAACTGATCACGTAATTCGGCGATCAGTCCATCGGGTGCAGGCGTTTCGTCGCGAAAGAATCGAGCGGCTTCAGCCAGGCGCGTGCGTATGCGCTCACGCAGTTCCTTGGTCGCTGCATCGGTGAAGGTCACCACGAGAATCTGCGGCGGCAACAATTCGCGTCCGAACCCGCTCGACTCGTCACCGTGCCCCAGAATAAGCCGCAGGTAGAGCGCAGAAATCGTGAAGGTTTTACCGGTACCGGCACTGGCTTCGATCAACTGGCTACCCTGTAACGGAAAGGCCAGTGCGAGGGGTGTCTTGGTACTCATGCGCGAACCCCTTCAGTGGACAGTGAACGCCACGGTGCTTCAAGCAGTGGGCGATACAACGCGTCGCACCAACCGGAGAAGGTTTCGTCCTCAAGCAATGCATCGAAGTCGGCATATTGCCGGGACAACGCGGGGCTCTCGCGGCGCTCACCCTCGCTGGTCTGCCCGTCACCTTCATAGGCTTTACGCGCTGCCGCTTCGGCCTTCAGCGGGTCAGTCTGGGAAAGCCAGGCAAAAGCCGTTTTTACTGCGATCGGCAGTGGCTGTCGCATTCCTGCCTGCCAGGCGAGGAGCAAATCGCCAAGGAAACGTATCGCTCGTTCTGGCGTCATGGGTTCAAGCAACAACGTGTCGTCACTGGCTACCAATGCAGTGCTCAAGGAAAGCCCGCTGGCGCAGGCCACCAGATGATTGACCCACGGTTTGGCAAGGCGATGCCATTTGCGGTTTTTGATCGAGCCAATGCTGTTGGGAATAGTGGTGACCGACAACAGTCCCCCATCGGCACGCTGATGCAAACCCGCAAGCCATCCTTCCAGACGCAAACCCTGCAGTTCAAGGTTGACCGGCATCGCGCTGCTCAAAGGGACAGGCCAGAGCGTCAGCAGTTGTTGATAACGCTGCAGCAAATCCGGCAAAGGTTCGATCAGCTCACGTTGCAGGCACTCGCCGAACCCGGCCATTGGTAGCAGACCGCTGTTCTGCAGGCGTCGGGCTTGGGCAGTGAGCGCCTGATCGACATTGTCCGGCTGCCTGAGTGCGGCTTCGAGCAGACTGTCGCTGAGTGTATAGCGCTGCAATGCGTCCAGTACGAAGGGCTCCTCGTCGGCCAGCGGTGCTTCGGCAGCCTCGAAATACACCTTCAGACGTTGGGTGAAAAAGTGCCGGACCGGGTTACGCAAAAAGTCCTGCAACAATGCGAGGCTCAGCGGTTCCTCTTGCACATAAGGGCTGAGTAACTGTGCTTCGTTTTGAGATTCGTGCTGTTGATGCAGAACCTGCCATTCGCTGGCATAGCTGAAGAGTTGATCGCCTTCATGAAAATAGCGCGCACTGAACGGTTGCAGCGGATGCTCTTGTGTCATGGCACTCAACAGATCGCGGTTTTCGTCGAGCAATCGCCAGCCGCTGGCCAGGTGATCGCGCAACTGGCCGATCAGTACTGAGGCCGGTCGCTCACTGTTGTCGCGGATGCTGCGGCCGACCCAACTGATATAAAGCTGATGACGTGCAGACAACAGCGCCTCAAGCAAAAGATAACGGTCGTCTTCACGCCGCGAGCGATCTCCCGGACGGTAATCGCTGCCCATGAGGTCGAAGTCCAGTGGCGGCTGTGCGCGGGGATAGTCGCCGTCGTTCATCCCCAGCAGGCAGACCAGTTTGAATGGAATGGCGCGCATGGGCATCAGCGTACAAAAGTTCACGGCACCGGCCAGGAAGCGCTGAGACAGACGACCCTGATCAAGGCCGGCTAGCCAGGCTTCGCGAACGACTGTCAGTGGTAGCTCATCCGTCAAACCTACAGCCCCACACGTTTCCAGCCAGGTTTCGCGAAGCTCTTCCAGTTGGGTCAACAAGTAGTCGTCATGCTCGTTGCTGGCTTTGAAGAACAGTTGCATCAGCGCTTGCAATCGATATCCCCACTCCTTGGGCTGAGCGGGTTGAGTGAGCTGCTGATGGGCAAGTTCCAAGGCATCGAGCAGGGCCACCAACGGCCCGATCAGTGCGGCGTCGAGTCCACCAATTTCATCATAAGGTTCGATCCCTTCACATGCGTTGGCGCTGCCTACGGCGTAGCCCAGAAGCATGCGGCGCAGACCGAAATGCCAGCTGTTTTGCTCGAGCTCGTCGGGCAGACCCAGGCCCGCGCGTTGCTCGGCATTCATGCCCCAGCGCACGCCGGCGCCTTCGATCCAGCGGTGCAGTGTCGGCAGGTCGCGCTCCTCCACACCAAAGCGAGCACGAAGTGCGGGCACGTCGAGCAGGTCGAGGATTTCACTGACCGGAAAGCGACTGTCGGGAAGCTTGAGCAGATGTTCGACTGCGATCAACAGTGGATCACGACCACGTTGCCCTTGATCGGCCAATGTAAAAGGGATGAACCGCGCATCCTGCCGATCAAGCTGACCAAACACCGCGCGGATATGCGGCGCGTAGCTATCGATGTCAGGCACCATCACGATCACATCGCGAGGACGCAGGTCCGGGTTGGCGCTGAAGCGAGAAAGGAGCTGATCGTGCAGTATTTCGACTTCACGCTGAGCGCTGTGGGCAATGTGAAAACGGATTGACTCGTCCTGTACCAGATCAACAGCGGACCAGTGTTCACGGGTTTCATTGAGTGGGCGCAACTCCAGGATGTCGTCCTGTAATTGAGTGAGCAGGTTGTGTGGCTGAGTGTCGCTGAACAGGTCTATGCGGCCATCGCGAAAAGCCGCCCGATAGCTGTTGGGGTCGTCATAACTGTCGAGCAGGTTGATGTAGTCCCGCCCCTGTTTACCCCATGCAGCCAATAGCGGATGGGCGTGTTGATGCAGTGCATCAGGGTCCAGCACTGTGGGCATTCCGGTCTTGCGCGATTGCCGTTTGTATTGATGCCGCAGCAGATCCTTGTCGGCGACAATATCGGCCCAGTGGTGTCGGCACGGGTTGTGTACACACAGCAGGACCTGACTGAAACGTGCAAGCCCGGCCAGTGCTTCAAGCACTTGGGCTGGCAACGAAGAAATACCGAAAACGATTACCCGCGAAGGCAGTCCCGCAGGAGCTTCGGCAAGATTGTTGATGCGCTCGATGAACCGTTGGTGAACGCCGGCACGACTCTGCGCCATACCCTGTTCCCCCACGTCATCCAGCAGCTCACGCCACAACTCTGCCTGCCAGCAACTGGTCGGGGGCAGTGGTTTTACTTCTCCCCTGACGCTACGCAACTGATGCCGACCTTCGGCCCAGTCCTCCAGCCAGTCGGCCCGGTAAACCTGATACTGGTCGAACAGATCCGCCAAACGTTCGGACAATTGATAGCGCTTGCGCAGGTCGGTGTCATGGGTAAGGAAGCGTTGCAAGGGCTCGAAATGCGGGCGAGCAATGACCTGGGGCAGCAGGCGCATGAGGCGCCAGGTCAGCGGGGCTTTATCGAGCAGGGACTTGGGAGGAATTTCATCTCGGCCCAGTACCATGCGGTACAGCTGCCACATGAAACTGCCCGGCAGTTGCACATCAATCGCTGCGGCAATACCGCAACCGCCAAGGTCGTCTTCCTCAGGGTCTTCGGCCAGGGCCAATTTGAGCCACTGGGCAATGCCGTTGCTCTGCACAAGCGCAATTTCGTTTTCCAGAGGAGCCAGCGGATAGCGCCGCATGATGCTGATCACAAGGCTGCGCAGTTCGTCCAGGCTGTTGCTCTGGACGACCATGAATGCAGCGTTGAGGGACTGAGCGTCCGGCATAAAGGATTCCTTGGAAAGTACGAAAGCCAGGGCAGAACCTTAGCATTGTCGGCAGGTTGTGACAGCCGGACGGCGTCCGTGAATGCTGTACGAACTTTCCTGCGGGCAAAACAAAACCCCAACTGCTTTCGCAATTGGGGTTTCGGAATTTAATCTTGACGATGACCTACTCTCACATGGGGAAACCCCACACTACCATCGGCGATGCATCGTTTCACTGCTGAGTTCGGGATGGGATCAGGTGGTTCCAACGCTCTATGGTCGTCAAGAAATTCGGGTACTGAGTCGTGACCAGATGGCCTCGCTTCAGCAAATTGGGTATGTGATAGTTTTCGGTGTTTTGCGAGTCTTTCGAACTTTCGGTTCGTTTCGTCTTCACACACCGCAATCTGGTCTCGCTCGCTTTTCAGCTCGGAGCATGCAAATTGCTTGGGTGTTATATGGTCAAGCCTCACGGGCAATTAGTATTGGTTAGCTCAACGCCTCACAGCGCTTACACACCCAACCTATCAACGTCGTAGTCTTCGACGGCCCTTCAGGGAACTCAAGGTTCCAGTGAGATCTCATCTTGAGGCAAGTTTCCCGCTTAGATGCTTTCAGCGGTTATCTTTCCCGAACATAGCTACCCGGCAATGCCACTGGCGTGACAACCGGAACACCAGAGGTTCGTCCACTCCGGTCCTCTCGTACTAGGAGCAGCCCCTCTCAAATCTCAAACGTCCACGGCAGATAGGGACCGAACTGTCTCACGACGTTCTAAACCCAGCTCGCGTACCACTTTAAATGGCGAACAGCCATACCCTTGGGACCGGCTTCAGCCCCAGGATGTGATGAGCCGACATCGAGGTGCCAAACACCGCCGTCGATATGAACTCTTGGGCGGTATCAGCCTGTTATCCCCGGAGTACCTTTTATCCGTTGAGCGATGGCCCTTCCATACAGAACCACCGGATCACTAAGACCTACTTTCGTACCTGCTCGACGTGTCTGTCTCGCAGTCAAGCGCGCTTTTGCCTTTATACTCTACGACCGATTTCCGACCGGTCTGAGCGCACCTTCGTACTCCTCCGTTACTCTTTAGGAGGAGACCGCCCCAGTCAAACTACCCACCATACACTGTCCTCGATCCGGATAACGGACCTGAGTTAGAACCTCAAAGTTGCCAGGGTGGTATTTCAAGGATGGCTCCACGCGAACTGGCGTCCACGCTTCAAAGCCTCCCACCTATCCTACACAAGCAAATTCAAAGTCCAGTGCAAAGCTATAGTAAAGGTTCACGGGGTCTTTCCGTCTAGCCGCGGATACACTGCATCTTCACAGCGATTTCAATTTCACTGAGTCTCGGGTGGAGACAGCGCCGCCATCGTTACGCCATTCGTGCAGGTCGGAACTTACCCGACAAGGAATTTCGCTACCTTAGGACCGTTATAGTTACGGCCGCCGTTTACCGGGGCTTCGATCAAGAGCTTCGCGTTAGCTAACCCCATCAATTAACCTTCCGGCACCGGGCAGGCGTCACACCCTATACGTCCACTTTCGTGTTTGCAGAGTGCTGTGTTTTTAATAAACAGTCGCAGCGGCCTGGTATCTTCGACCGGCATGAGCTTACGGAGCAAGTCCTTCACCCTCACCGGCGCACCTTCTCCCGAAGTTACGGTGCCATTTTGCCTAGTTCCTTCACCCGAGTTCTCTCAAGCGCCTTGGTATTCTCTACCCAACCACCTGTGTCGGTTTGGGGTACGGTTCCTGGTTACCTGAAGCTTAGAAGCTTTTCTTGGAAGCATGGCATCAACCACTTCGTGTTCTAAAAGAACACTCGTCATCAGCTCTCGGCCTTAAGATCCCGGATTTACCTAAGATCTCAGCCTACCACCTTAAACTTGGACAACCAACGCCAAGCTGGCCTAGCCTTCTCCGTCCCTCCATCGCAATAACCAGAAGTACAGGAATATTAACCTGTTTTCCATCGACTACGCTTTTCAGCCTCGCCTTAGGGACCGACTAACCCTGCGTCGATTAACGTTGCGCAGGAAACCTTGGTCTTTCGGCGTGGGTGTTTTTCACACCCATTGTCGTTACTCATGTCAGCATTCGCACTTCTGATACCTCCAGCAAGCTTCTCAACTCACCTTCACAGGCTTACAGAACGCTCCTCTACCGCATCATCCGAAGATGATACCCGTAGCTTCGGTGTATGGTTTGAGCCCCGTTACATCTTCCGCGCAGGCCGACTCGACTAGTGAGCTATTACGCTTTCTTTAAAGGGTGGCTGCTTCTAAGCCAACCTCCTAGCTGTCTAAGCCTTCCCACATCGTTTCCCACTTAACCATAACTTTGGGACCTTAGCTGACGGTCTGGGTTGTTTCCCTTTTCACGACGGACGTTAGCACCCGCCGTGTGTCTCCCATGCTCGGCACTTGTAGGTATTCGGAGTTTGCATCGGTTTGGTAAGTCGGGATGACCCCCTAGCCGAAACAGTGCTCTACCCCCTACAGTGATACATGAGGCGCTACCTAAATAGCTTTCGAGGAGAACCAGCTATCTCCGAGCTTGATTAGCCTTTCACTCCGATCCACAGGTCATCCGCTAACTTTTCAACGGTAGTCGGTTCGGTCCTCCAGTTAGTGTTACCCAACCTTCAACCTGCCCATGGATAGATCGCCCGGTTTCGGGTCTATTCCCAGCGACTAGACGCCCTATTAAGACTCGCTTTCGCTACGCCTCCCCTATTCGGTTAAGCTCGCCACTGAAAATAAGTCGCTGACCCATTATACAAAAGGTACGCAGTCACAGAACAAAGTCTGCTCCCACTGCTTGTACGCATACGGTTTCAGGATCTATTTCACTCCCCTCTCCGGGGTTCTTTTCGCCTTTCCCTCACGGTACTAGTTCACTATCGGTCAGTCAGTAGTATTTAGCCTTGGAGGATGGTCCCCCCATATTCAGACAAAGTTTCTCGTGCTCCGTCCTACTCGATTTCATGACTAAGAGATTTTCGCGTACAGGGCTATCACCCACTATGGCCGCACTTTCCAGAGCGTTCCGCTAATCTCAAAGCCACTTAAGGGCTAGTCCCCGTTCGCTCGCCACTACTAAGGGAATCTCGGTTGATTTCTTTTCCTCAGGGTACTTAGATGTTTCAGTTCCCCTGGTTCGCCTCTTGCACCTATGTATTCAGTACAAGATAACCATCTTATGATGGCTGGGTTCCCCCATTCAGACATCTCCGGATCAAAGTCTGTTTGCCGACTCCCCGAAGCTTTTCGCAGGCTACCACGTCTTTCATCGCCTCTGACTGCCAAGGCATCCACCGTATGCGCTTCTTCACTTGACCATATAACCCCAAGCAATCTGGTTATACTGTGAAGACGACATTCGCCGAAAATTCGAATTTCTCAACTAAGAGAACTCACAAATTTTACCTTAGCCTGATCCGTTACCAGTGAAAGTAACGTTCAGTCTATCTTTCTATCACATACCCAAATTTTTAAAGAACGAACTAGTCAAAGACTAGAAATCAACATTCACCATCACCACGATGGAATGCTCATTTCTAAGCTTTATACAAGAGAAGCAGTAGTGGTGGAGCCAAACGGGATCGAACCGTTGACCTCCTGCGTGCAAGGCAGGCGCTCTCCCAGCTGAGCTATGGCCCCGTATTTCTACAGGCGTTTCCCACACAAAATTGGTGGGTCTGGGCAGATTCGAACTGCCGACCTCACCCTTATCAGGGGTGCGCTCTAACCAACTGAGCTACAGACCCAATTTCGGGCTGCTTCTTTCGTCTTCTTCAATGAATCAAGCAATTCGTGTGGGAACTTATGGAGCAGCTGATGTCGTCGATTAAGGAGGTGATCCAGCCGCAGGTTCCCCTACGGCTACCTTGTTACGACTTCACCCCAGTCATGAATCACACCGTGGTAACCGTCCTCCCGAAGGTTAGACTAGCTACTTCTGGTGCAACCCACTCCCATGGTGTGACGGGCGGTGTGTACAAGGCCCGGGAACGTATTCACCGTGACATTCTGATTCACGATTACTAGCGATTCCGACTTCACGCAGTCGAGTTGCAGACTGCGATCCGGACTACGATCGGTTTTATGGGATTAGCTCCACCTCGCGGCTTGGCAACCCTTTGTACCGACCATTGTAGCACGTGTGTAGCCCAGGCCGTAAGGGCCATGATGACTTGACGTCATCCCCACCTTCCTCCGGTTTGTCACCGGCAGTCTCCTTAGAGTGCCCACCATAACGTGCTGGTAACTAAGGACAAGGGTTGCGCTCGTTACGGGACTTAACCCAACATCTCACGACACGAGCTGACGACAGCCATGCAGCACCTGTCTCAATGCTCCCGAAGGCACCAATCCATCTCTGGAAAGTTCATTGGATGTCAAGGCCTGGTAAGGTTCTTCGCGTTGCTTCGAATTAAACCACATGCTCCACCGCTTGTGCGGGCCCCCGTCAATTCATTTGAGTTTTAACCTTGCGGCCGTACTCCCCAGGCGGTCAACTTAATGCGTTAGCTGCGCCACTAAGAGCTCAAGGCTCCCAACGGCTAGTTGACATCGTTTACGGCGTGGACTACCAGGGTATCTAATCCTGTTTGCTCCCCACGCTTTCGCACCTCAGTGTCAGTATCAGTCCAGGTGGTCGCCTTCGCCACTGGTGTTCCTTCCTATATCTACGCATTTCACCGCTACACAGGAAATTCCACCACCCTCTACCATACTCTAGCTCGACAGTTTTGAATGCAGTTCCCAGGTTGAGCCCGGGGATTTCACATCCAACTTAACGAACCACCTACGCGCGCTTTACGCCCAGTAATTCCGATTAACGCTTGCACCCTCTGTATTACCGCGGCTGCTGGCACAGAGTTAGCCGGTGCTTATTCTGTCGGTAACGTCAAAACAGCAACGTATTAAGTTACTGCCCTTCCTCCCAACTTAAAGTGCTTTACAATCCGAAGACCTTCTTCACACACGCGGCATGGCTGGATCAGGCTTTCGCCCATTGTCCAATATTCCCCACTGCTGCCTCCCGTAGGAGTCTGGACCGTGTCTCAGTTCCAGTGTGACTGATCATCCTCTCAGACCAGTTACGGATCGTCGCCTTGGTGAGCCATTACCTCACCAACTAGCTAATCCGACCTAGGCTCATCTGATAGCGCAAGGCCCGAAGGTCCCCTGCTTTCTCCCGTAGGACGTATGCGGTATTAGCGTTCCTTTCGAAACGTTGTCCCCCACTACCAGGCAGATTCCTAGGCATTACTCACCCGTCCGCCGCTGAATCCAGGAGCAAGCTCCTCTCATCCGCTCGACTTGCATGTGTTAGGCCTGCCGCCAGCGTTCAATCTGAGCCATGATCAAACTCTTCAGTTCAAACATCTTTGGGTTTTTAAGAAACCCTAAACTTGGCTCAGCAATCGTTGGTTACATCTTTGATTTCTCGCGGAGTAACTTGTGATGCTGATAATCTTGTTGACTATCAGTCTAACTCCACAAGCACCCACACGAATTGCTTGATTCAGTTGTTAAAGAGCGGTTGGTTAAGATCTTTCGTCTCAACCGAGGCGCGCATTCTACAGCAGCCTCATTTGCTGTCAAGTGATTATTTTCAGAAGTTTTCGAAGAATTCTTCAACAACTTCAACCACTTGCGCTTCCGATCTCTCGTCAGCGGGAGGCGAATTCTACAGCGTTACACGCTGCTGTCAACACCTCTTTTTCAACTTCCTTTTGGCTTCGATGAACTGAAGCAACCTGCTGCCGAAACCCACATAACTCTTTGAATCTCAAGGAGTTTTCCGTTTAGACTGCGCCGGAAGTGGGGCGAATTATAGACACCTGAGATCTGCCGTCAACACCTATTTTCATAAATCTGTCACATCGGTCAAAAAACCCCGAAAACACGAAGGCCGACCCCGAGGGGTCGGCCTTCATTGCATTGCCCTTCTACTTACAAGCTAGGGAAGGCGAACTGCGAAGCCTCATGGCTCGCACGTTGCGGCCAGCGCTGGGTGATTGCCTTGCGACGTGTATAGAAGCGCACACCATCCGGACCATAAGCGTGCAGGTCGCCAAACAGCGAACGCTTCCAGCCGCCGAAACTGTGATAAGCCACCGGCACCGGCAGCGGCACGTTGACGCCAACCATGCCGACTTCGATCTCATCGCAGAACAGACGCGCCGCTTCACCGTCACGGGTGAAGATGCAGGTGCCGTTGCCGTATTCGTGATCGTTGATCAACTGCATTGCCTCTTCCAGACTGTTCACGCGAACGATGCACAGTACCGGGCCGAATATCTCTTCTTTATAGATGCGCATCTCCGGGGTGACGTTGTCGAACAGGCAGCCACCGAGAAAGAAGCCTTCTTCATGACCGGCCACGCTGAAACCGCGACCGTCGACCACCAGGGTCGCGCCCGCCGCCACGCCGTCATCCACGTAACCGCTGACTTTGTCGCGCGCCTGACCGGTTACCAGTGGGCCCATGTCCAGACCGCACGAAGTGCCGGCACCGATTTTCAGCGCCTTGATCTGTGGAACCAGTTTCGCCACCAGCGCATCCGCGACCTGGTCACCCACACACACAGCAACCGAGATCGCCATGCAGCGCTCGCCGCACGAACCGTAAGCCGCGCCCATCAGTGCGCTGACCGCGTTATCCAGATCGGCATCCGGCATCAGCACCGCGTGGTTCTTCGCGCCGCCCAGTGCCTGAACGCGTTTGCCGCGCTTGGTGCCTTCGGCGTAGATGTATTCAGCAATCGGCGTCGAACCAACGAAGCTCAGCGCTTTGACTTCCGGCGCTTCGATCAGCGCGTCTACTGCAGTCTTGTCACCGTGAACCACGCTCATCACGCCTTTCGGCAGACCGGCTTCCAGCAGCAGCTGGGCGATCAGCAGAGTGGAGCTTGGATCGCGCTCGGACGGCTTGAGGATAAAGCAGTTGCCGCAGACGATCGCCAGCGGGTACATCCACAGCGGCACCATGGCCGGGAAGTTGAACGGGGTGATACCGGCCACAATGCCCAGTGGCTGGAAGTCCGACCATGCGTCGATGTTCGGGCCGACGTTGCGGCTGTACTCGCCCTTGAGGATTTCTGGCGCGGCGCAGGCGAACTCGACGTTCTCGATACCGCGCTTCAATTCACCGGCGGCGTCTTCCAGAGTCTTGCCGTGTTCTTCACTGATCAATTGCGAGATGCGTGCTTCGTTCTGCTCCAGCAGTTGCTTGAAGCGGAACATCACCTGGGCGCGTTTGGCCGGCGGCGTGTTGCGCCAGGCCGGGAACGCAGCCTTGGCGGCATCGATGGCTTTCTGGATGGTTGCCTGGCTGGCCAGTGGCAGCTTGTGGATCGCCTGACCGGTGGACGGGTTGAACACATCTACCGCGCGACCGTTCTCGGTCACCAGTTCGCCATTGATCAAATGCGGGATAACGCTCATCGAAAACTCCTGAATTCTTGTGCGCAGGCGCCCGCAAGAGGCGCCTGCTATTTGCATAGCTATATAGAAGAAAAATCAGTCGAGCTTGTTCAGCACTTCGCCGACCGCGTCGAACAGGCGATCGAGGTCTTGCGGCTTGCTGTTGAAGGTTGGGCCGAACTGCAGGGTGTCGCCGCCGAAGCGCACGTAGAACCCGGCTTTCCACAGGGCCATACCCGCTTCGAAAGGACGCACAATGGCGTCGCCGTCACGACCGGCAATCTGGATGGCACCGGCCAGGCCGAAGTTACGGATGTCGATAACGTTCTTCGAACCTTTCAGCCCGTGCAGTGCATTTTCAAAATGCGGAGCGACTTCTGCAACGCTCTGCACCAGGTTTTCCTTTTGCAGCAGGTCGAGTGCTGCAAGACCTGCGGCGCAAGCCACCGGGTGTGCCGAGTAGGTGTAGCCGTGCGGGAATTCCACGGCGTATTCCGGCGTCGGCTGGTTCATGAACGTCTGGTAGATCTCGGAGCTGGCAATCACCGCGCCCATCGGGATCGCGCCGTTGGTGACTTGCTTGGCGATGCACATCAGGTCCGGGGTCACGCCAAAAGTGTCAGCGCCGAACATATTGCCGGTGCGGCCGAAACCGGTGATCACTTCGTCGAAGACCAATAGAATGCTGTGCTGGTCGCAGATCTCGCGCAGGCGTTTCAGGTAACCCTGCGGTGGCACCAGCACGCCGGCGGAACCGGCCATAGGCTCTACGAATACGGCGGCGATGTTCGAGGCATCGTGCAATTCGATAAGCTTCAGCAGCTCATCGGCCAGTGCAATACCACCCTGCTCCGGCATGCCACGGGAAAATGCGTTGCTCGCCAGCAGCGTGTGCGGCAGGTGATCGACGTCCATCATCGATTGACCGAACAGCTTGCGGTTGCCGTTGACGCCGCCAAGACTGGTGCCGGCAATGTTCACACCGTGGTAGCCACGGGCACGACCGATCATTTTGGTTTTGGTCGCCTGACCTTTCAAGCGCCAGTAGGCACGCACCATTTTCACCGCGGTGTCGGCGCACTCGGAACCCGAGTCAGTGAAGAACACGTGGTTGAGGTTGCCCGGGGTCAGCTCGGTGATCTTCTCGGCCAGCTGGAACGACAGCGGATGACCGTACTGGAAACCCGGCGAGTAATCGAGGGTGCCCAACTGTTTGGAGACGGCTTCCTGAATTTCCTTGCGAGTGTGGCCGGCGCCGCACGTCCACAGACCGGACAACGAGTCATATACCCGGCGGCCCTTGTCGTCTATCAGCCAGCTGCCTTCGGCGCCAACGATCAAGCGCGGGTCGCGCTGGAAGTTGCGGTTGGCGGTGTACGGCATCCAGTGCGCGTCCAGCTTCAGTTGGCTGGCCAGTGGCGACGGCGCGTTTTCAGGCATGTTCATCGGGCAAAACCTCGCAGGGCATAAGCGTCAGGGAGATAAAAAGCGTTGTTGCAGCTAAATTGCCACGCGGATAAAGTCGGTGAAATTCAACTCTTCTAACCTTCAGTTAGAACTTTGCTAAACAATGAGAACAATAAGATGAGCAGCCGCCGCCCCGATCCGCTGGCCCAGGTCAGTGACTTTGATATCCGCTTGCTGCGGATTTTTCGCAGCGTGGTGGAGTGCGGCGGCTTTTCGGCAGCGGAAACCGTGCTCGGCATTGGGCGCTCGGCAATCAGTCAGCAGATGAGCGATCTCGAGCAGCGACTCGGTTTGCGCTTGTGTCAGCGGGGTCGCGCGGGGTTCTCGCTGACCGAGGAAGGTCGCGAGGTGTATCAGTCGGCGCTTCAACTACTGAGCGCGCTGGAAAGCTTCCGCACCGAGGTCAACGGCCTGCACCAGCATTTGCGTGGCGAACTGATCATTGGCCTGACCGACAACCTCGTCACCCTCCCCCACATGCGCATCACCCACGCCCTCGCCCAGTTGAAGGAGCGCGGCCCGGATGTGCAGATTCAGATCCGCATGATTGCGCCGAATGAAGTCGAGCAAGGCGTGCTCGATGGGCGTCTGCATGTCGGCGTGGTGCCGCAGGCCAGTGCGTTGTCGGGACTGGAATATCAGCCGCTGTACAGCGAGCGTTCGCTGCTTTATTGCGCGGTGGGTCATCCGTTGTTTTATGTCGATGACAAACAGCTCGATGACGAACGTCTGAACAGTCAGGACGCGATTGCGCCGACCTTTCGTTTGCCAGCGGATATTCAGGCGCATTACCAGGCGCTCAATTGCACGGCCAGTGCTTCTGACCGGGAAGGCATGGCGTTTTTGATTTTGACCGGGCGCTACATCGGTTATCTGCCGGATCACTACGCCAGCCTCTGGGTGCAGCAAGGTCGCTTGCGTGCGCTGAAATCGCAAACACGTTTCTACGACCTGAGCCTCGCATCGGTCACGCGCAAGGGGCGCCGCCCTCATTTGGTGCTGGAGAGCTTTCTGGAGAGTTTGGCGGCGACGCGTTGAAAATCTTCAGAAGCCCGCCAGCGTTGGGCCTTGGCGACAAATTCAAAAAATAACTTGAGCAAGTGGACAGCTTTTTGCAAAGCAGGATCAACCCCGATCCTTCAACAAGAAGCCCTAAGCCATGCAGCCAGATTCCGCACCGTCCAGCGACCTGATCTACGGCCTCAACGACCGCCCCAAACCACTCGCCGCAACCCTCGCGGCGCTGCAACACGTGCTCGCCAGTTTTGTCGGCATCATCACCCCGCCATTGGTGATCGGCTCGGCCCTCGGGCTGACCGCGCATTTGCCCTACCTGATCAGCATGGCCTTGATGGTTTCGGGCGTCGGCACCTTTATTCAGGCGCGGCGGCCGTTCGGGATTGGTGCGGGGATGATCTGTTTGCAGGGCACCAGTTTCGCCTTTCTCGGTGCGGTGCTGTCGGCGGGGTTTCTGGTCAAACAACGTGGCGGTAGCCCGGAAGACATTCTGGCGATGATTTTCGGTGTGTGCTTTTTCGGCGCGATCGTGCAGATCGTCCTCAGTCGTTTCATCGGTCAATTGCGTCGAGTCGTTACGCCGCTGGTGACAGGGATCGTTATCACTCTGATCGGCATCAGTCTGATCAAAGTTGGCATCACCGATCTGGGCGGTGGTTTCAATGCGCCGGACTTCGGTGCGCCGGGCAATCTGGCACTGGGCGTGTTTGTGCTGCTGACGATCATTCTGCTCAACCGCTCAAATACGCCGTGGGTGCGTCTGTCGGCGATCATCATCGGTTTGGTGCTGGGCAGTCTGGCCGCGTGGTTCAGTGGGAAACTGGTGCCGCAACCATTGCCTGACTTGCCGCTGGTGAGTTTTCCTACACCGTTCAAGTTCGGATTCAGCTTTGACTGGACGGCTTTCCTGCCGGTCGCGCTGATTTATCTGATCAGCACCATCGAAACCGTCGGCGACCTGACCGCCAACTGCATGCTCGCCCGCCAGCCCATCAGCGGCCCTTCTTATATCAGCCGCCTGCGCGGTGGCGTGCTCGGTGATGGCGTGAGCTGCATGATCGCCGCAACCTTCAGCGCTTTCCCCAACACCACGTTTGCGCAGAACAACGGCGTGATCCAGTTGACCGGCGTCGCCAGCCGCTACGTTGGCTTATACATCGGTGCAATCCTGTTTTGTCTCGGCATGTTCCCGATGATCGGCGCGGTGCTGCAACAGATTCCGAAACCGGTACTCGGCGGCGCAACCCTGGTGATGTTCGGCGCGGTGGCCGCTGCCGGCGTGCGCATCCTCGCGCAATCGCCGCTGGATCGGCGCAGCATGTTGATCATCGCCACCTCGTTCGGCGTGGGCCTGGGTATCGCCGCGCAACCGAACCTGCTGCACCTGCTGCCGAAACTGGTGCAGAACCTGTTCGACTCGGCGATCACCAGCGGCGGTCTGACCGCGATCATCCTGTGCCTATTGCTGCCGGAGTCGAAAACCGAGGCAGCTGAAGTACCCGCGCCGCTGAACAAGATCGAACAGGCGTAACGGTTTTATCGCGCAAGGACTTGTCGGATGCCTGTGGGTGCGCTATCAACGCAACTGGTTGCACCCACAGACAAACCCGGAAGTGCCTATGACCTTTGAAGTCCCAGCCCACGGCGGCAAACCCGCCAGCCGCATTCGTCAGAAGAACGAAGAGACCATCCTCAAAGCCGCCGAAGACGAGTTCGCCCGTCACGGGTACAAAGGCACCAGCATGAACACCATCGCGCAGAATGCCGGGTTGCCCAAGGCCAACCTGCATTACTACTTCACCAACAAACTCGGTTTGTACGTGGCCGTGCTGAGCAACATCATCGAGCTGTGGGACAGCACCTTCAACACGCTAACGGCCGAGGACGATCCTGCCGAAGCGCTGACCCGTTACATCCGCGCAAAAATGGAATTCTCCCGTCGTCAGCCGCAGGCCTCGCGGATCTTTGCGATGGAAGTGATCAGCGGCGGCGAATGCCTCAGCGAATATTTCAATCAGGATTACCGCGCCTGGTTCACCGGCCGCGCGGCAGTGTTTCAGGCGTGGATCGACGCGGGCAAAATGGACCCGGTCGATCCGGTGCATCTGATCTTTCTGTTGTGGGGCAGCACTCAGCACTATGCCGACTTCGCCACGCAGATCTGCCGCGTCAGCGGTCGCAGCAAGTTGACCAAGCAGGATATGGAAGACGCTGGCAACAACCTGATCCGTATCATTCTCAAAGGCTGCGGCCTCACTCCTCCTCTATAAGACGTTTATGCCTTTCACCCTCAGCGGTTTTTGCGAGTACCGCGAAGAAATTCGCAAAAGCCGCTTTATCACTTTCGCCACGCCGATCGGCAGCCCTGCCGAGGCGCAGGCTTTTTTCGAACAACACAGCGATCTCAACGCCTCGCACAATTGCTGGGCGTGGAAACTCGGCGATCAATACCGTAGCAATGATGACGGCGAACCGGGCGGCACGGCGGGTCGGCCGATTCTGGCGGCGATTGAAGCGCAGCATTGCGATCAGGTCGCGGTGTTGGTGATTCGTTGGTACGGCGGCATTCAATTGGGCACGGGCGGTTTGGCCCGGGCGTATGGCGGTGGCGCGAACAAGTGTTTGCAGACGGCGGCCAAGGTTGAGTTGATCAGTAGGGTGCCGTTGAGTTGTGCTTGCGGGTTTGCCGAGTTGGCGTTGGTGAAGTTGCGGGTGGCGGATCTGGGTGGATTGGTCGTTGAAGAAAACTTTACCGCTAATGGCGTTGAGTTGAAGTTGGCGGTGGGCGAAGCGCAGATCGATGTCTTGCAAACGCAGTTAGCTGATTTGAGCCGTGGACGGATTTTGTTGCAGCGGTGAAGCAAGATCAAAAGATCGCAGCGTTCCGCAGCTCCTACACTTGAAATGCGCTCACCCTGCAGGAGCTGCCGAAGGCTGCGATCTTTTAGGGCATCCCCCGTTTTCCTTATTCAACAGACTTGCCCACATCTGCTGTGCACCCGACTGTGGATAACCTGAGTACATTCCGCTGTAACCCTTTTGTCACGTGGCTTTGCGCGGTTTGTTCACTTTTCGTTCAATTCACCCGACGAAACGTAAAATTCAAACATAAACAATCAGTTAGCGACGTTTAGCACCATTAGAAGAAAGCACCACATTGCTTATACCCGGCGTTTCGGCTTGCACACAATAACTGTGGAGCAACCTGTGGATAAGCCGTTCATGACCGTCGCAGTCGCAGGTTCTGCCTAGCTCCCACGCGGTTGCTCGTTTTTTGATCAGTTGCCGACGGGCAAAACTGGAGCCCGATCAACGGCTTTGCGCTGAATTGGTGCTGTGCGGGCGCTCGATTTGCAGCGCAATGCTCTACGCCAAGTACCGGCACACACAGCCCGCTAGCGTTCCTGACTCAATGGCCAGGAAATTGCTTTATCCACAGGCACAACTCCAAGCCAGTCGAGCCTGTCATGCCAATCGCGCCACCCCTCCCGCGCCTGCAACTGCGCCACATCAGTAAACGCTACCCCGGTTGCCTGGCCAACGACGCCATCGACCTGAGCATCGCGCCAGGGGAAATCCATGCCCTGCTCGGTGAAAACGGTGCGGGCAAGAGTACGTTGATGAAGATCATCTACGGCGTTACCCAGGCCGATTCGGGCGAGATGCTCTGGCAGGGTCAGCGGGTCAACATCCGCAACCCGGCACAGGCGCGGCATCTGGGTATCGGCATGGTGTTCCAGCATTTCTCACTGTTCGAAACCCTCAGCGTGGCGCAGAACATAGCGCTGGCGATGGGCGCTGCGGCCGGCACACCGAAACAACTGGAACCGAAAATTCGCGAAGTGTCGCGCCGTTATGGCATGGCGCTGGAACCCGAGCGACTTGTCCACAGCCTGTCGATCGGTGAGCGCCAGCGCGTGGAAATCATTCGCTGCCTGATGCAGGACATTCGCCTGCTGATTCTCGACGAACCGACCTCGGTACTGACGCCGCAGGAGGCAGACGAATTGTTCATCACCCTGCGCCGTCTCGCCGCCGAAGGCTGCAGCATTCTGTTTATCAGCCACAAACTCGGCGAAGTCCGGGCGCTGTGTCACAGTGCGACGGTTTTGCGCGGCGGGCGAGTTGCCGGACATTGCGTGCCAGCCGAATGTTCGGATCAGCAGTTGGCGCAGCTGATGGTCGGCGAAGCGGCGGCGTTGATTGGCGATTACCCGAAGGTCAGTGGCGGCCCGACTTTTTTACGAATGAGCGGATTGAGTTGGCACAACCCGGACCCGTTTGGCTGCTCGCTGAAAGACATCAACCTGCAAGTGCGCAGCGGTGAAATCGTCGGCATCGCCGGGGTCGCCGGTAATGGTCAGGATGAGTTGCTTGCCCTGCTCAGCGGCGAGCAAAGCCTGCCCCGCGTCGAAGCTGCGAGCATTCAATTCGCCGAGCAAAACGTCGCCGATTTACGCCCGGATGCGCGACGCAAACTGGGACTGGCGTTCGTTCCGGCGGAGCGTCTCGGCCATGGTGCGGTGCCGGAATTGAGCCTGGCGGACAACGCCCTGCTCACCGCATTCCAGCAAGGCCTGGTCAGCCATGGATTGATCGAACGCGGCAAAGTCGATGCCCTCGCTCAGCAGATCATCCAGCGCTTCGGCGTAAAAACCCCGGATACGCAAACCGCCGCGCGCAGCCTGTCCGGCGGCAACCTGCAGAAATTCATCCTCGGCAGGGAAATCCTCCAGCAACCGAAACTGCTGATCGCCGCGCACCCAACCTGGGGCGTCGACGTCGGTGCTGCCGCGACCATCCACCGTGCACTGATTGCATTGCGCGATGCCGGCGCGGCAATTCTGGTGATTTCCGAAGACCTCGACGAACTGTTCCAGATCAGCGACCGCCTCGGCGCCTTGTGTGATGGGCGCCTGTCCGCATTACAGAACACCACCGATACGCAACTCAGCGACGTCGGCGGCTGGATGGCCGGTCAGTTCGACCACGCACCTTCAGCCGCTACGGTTTAACGGAGTTATACACATGCTGCTTTCCCTCGAACCCCGTGGCCAGCAATCGCGCTTGATGCTGTGGTGCTCGCCTTTACTGGCAGCGGCGCTGACACTTGGCTGCGGCTCACTGTTGTTCATCGCCCTCGGTCATGACCCGCTGCAAACCTTGCACACACTGCTGATCGCTCCGGTCAGCGACTTGTATGGCGTCTCTGAATTGCTGGTCAAGGCGCTGCCGATTCTGCTCTGCGCACTGGGCCTGGCCGTGGCCTATCAGGCGCGGATCTGGAACATCGGCGCCGAAGGTCAATTGCTCCTCGGCGCGCTCGCCGGCAGTGCCTTGGCGGTAAACATCATCGGCATGCAAAGTCGTTGGGCGCTGGTGTTGATTCTGTTCACTGGCACCTTCGCTGGCGCGGCGTGGGCCGGGCTCACCGCGTGGTTGCGCACGCGCTTCAACGCCAACGAAATCCTCACCAGCATCATGCTCAATTACATCGCGCTGAACCTGCTGCTGTTCTGCGTGCACGGGCCACTGAAGGATCCCGCCGGCTTCAATTTTCCCGAGTCGGCGATGTTCGGCGACGCCAGTCGCTTACCACTGTTGATGGAGGATGGCCGCGTGCATGCCGGGGTGTATTTCGCCCTGCTTGCGCTGGTTGTGGTGTGGGTGTTGTTGCAGAAAAGCTTTGTCGGTTTCCAGATCAAAGTGCTTGGGCTGGACAAGCGTGCGGCGGGGTTTGTCGGCTTTCGCGAGAAGCGGCTGATCTGGCTGGCGCTGTTGATCAGTGGCGGTTTGGCCGGGCTGGCGGGTGTCTGCGAAGTGACCGGACCGATTGGCCAATTGGTGCCGCAGGTGTCGCCGGGTTATGGCTATGCGGCAATTACCGTGGCGTTTCTTGGGCGTCTGAATCCGATCGGGATTCTGTTTTCGAGTCTGTTGATGGCGCTGCTGTACATCGGTGGCGAGAGCGCGCAAATGACGATGAACCTGCCGCAAGCGATCACCCAGTTATTCCAGGGAATGATGCTGTTTTTCCTGCTCGCTTGTGACGTGCTGATTCTCTATCGGCCACGCCTGAACCTGCGCTGGGTAAAGCGCACGTCGACCACCGCTGTAACCGCCGGAGCGCTGTGATGGATATCGATCTGTTGAGCAATATTTTCTACGCCATGGTGCGTTGCGGCACGCCGCTGTTGCTGGTGGCGTTGGGTGAACTGATCTGCGAGAAGAGCGGCGTGCTCAACCTCGGCCAGGAAGGGATGATGCTGTTTGGCGCGGTGATCGGTTTTATCGTCGCGCTGAACAGCGGCAACCTGTGGCTTGGCGTGTTGTTGGCGATGCTCGCGGGGATGTTGCTGTCGTCGCTGTTTGCCTTGGTGGCACTGGTCTTCAACGCCAATCAGGTGGCGACCGGGCTGGCGCTGACGATTTTTGGTGTCGGGCTGTCGACCTTTGTCGGCGCGGCTTGGGTGGGCAAACCGCTGGCCGGTTTTGAGCCGTTGGCGATTCCTTATCTGAGTGAGATTCCGCTGATCGGGCGGATGCTGTTTGCTCAGGATCTGCTGGTGTATCTGTCGTTCGCGCTGTTTGCGCTGGTGGCGTGGGTGATCATCAAAAGTCGTGTCGGGTTGATTATTCAAGCAGTCGGCGAGAACCCGGATGCCGCCAGTGCGATGGGCTTGCCGGTGTTGACCGTACGTACCCTGGCGGTGCTTTTTGGCGGGGCGATGGCCGGGTTGGCCGGGGCGTATCTGTCGCTGGCGTACACGCCGATGTGGGCGGAGAACATGACTGCCGGGCGCGGCTGGATCGCGTTGGCGCTGGTGGTGTTTGCCAGTTGGCGGGTGTGGCGGTTGTTGCTTGGGGCGTATCTGTTTGGCCTCGCCAGCATCCTGCATTTGGTGGCGCAGGGGTTGGGGCTGGCGATTCCGTCGAGTTTGCTGGCGATGCTGCCGTATGTCGCGACGATTTTGGTGTTGGTGCTGTTGTCGCGGGATGCGCTGCGCACGCGGCTGTATGCGCCGGTGTCGCTGGGGCAGCCTTGGCAGGCGGGGCATTAATGTAGTGATGTCAATGGCCCCATCGCTGGCAAGCCAGCTCCCACAGGTTTAGTGCTGATCACAAATTTTGCGCACTACTCGGACACTGTGGGAGCTGGCTTGCCAGCGATGAGGCCCTCACAGGCAACACCTGAGCAATGCCCCACGCCAGTTCGAAGACCAGGAAAACAATCAGAGTCGAACTGGCGCCGTGCAACAAGGCATACGCCTGCCAAGCCGCAAACAGAAACCGCGCCACCGCGTCATACCGTCCATAAAGCGCCTGCGGATCACGAATCCGCAGCACCGCCCAAACACACACCACCGACCCCAGCAGATTCGCCATCAACATATGCACAGGCTGAAACGCCGGCAGCTCGCCGGGCAAATCCAGCGCGCTCAACACCCCATGCACCAGCGCAAAACTCCACGGCGTTGCAAACGCCGCCGTGACGATCAAGTCATACCAGGCACTGCCGCGCACCACGTTGCGATACTGCGTTGAAGTCCACATCATCCATGCTCCGGAAATTCAGGGAGCCACCACGGTAAAGCCTGGAGTATGCTCCAGGGTCAATAGCCCTTTTGAGACCCGCCATGCGCATCGGTGAATTAGCCCAGGCCAGCGCCGTCAGCCGTGACACCCTGCGCTTCTACGAGCAGCGCGGGTTGATCGCGGCGCAGCGCAGCGCCAACGGTTATCGCGACTATCCACCGGAGATGGTGCAACTGGTGCTCTATATCAAAACGGCGCAGCGTCTGGGATTTACCCTCGGCGAGATCGGCGACAGCGTTGCCGCGTTGTGGAATGCGCCCAATCCGGACAACGCCGTGGCGCAGTTGCTGCGCGACAAACTGCAATTGATCGAAACCCGCATGCGCGAACTTGATGCGCTGCGGCAGGAATTGCAACTTCGCCTCGGTCAGGCCTGTCCATTGAATCCATGATCCTCATTCATCAAGGAAGCCCTTCATGTCTGCAAAAAACGCACTGATCATCGGCGCCTCCCGGGGCCTGGGCCTCGGTCTGGTGAAAACCCTGCTGGCCGACGGCTGGCAAGTCACCGCCACCGTGCGCAATCCGCAAAACGCCGAGGCGCTGCAAGCGCTGGGCAAGGTGCGGATCGAGAAGCTCGACATGGATGATCAGCAAGCGGTGATCGCCTTGAGCCAACAACTCAAGGGCGAAACGTTTGACTTGCTGTTCGTCAACGCCGGGGTCAAAGGCCCGGCCGATCAGACCCCGGGCGGTGCGACACTGGCTGAAGTCGGTCAGTTGTTTTTCACCAACGCGGTGGCGCCGATCAATCTGGCTCAGCGTTTTGCTGGGCAGATTCGTGACGGCAGCGGTGTGCTGGCGTTCATGAGTTCCGGACTGGGCAGCGTCACCGTGCCGGACGCGCCGGAGCTGGCGTTGTACAAAGCGAGCAAAGCTGCGCTGAATTCGATGACCAACAGTTTTGTCACGCAATTGGGTGAGCAGAAGATGACAGTGTTGTCGCTGCATCCGGGTTGGGTGAAGACCGATATGGGCGGCGAAGGAGCTGACCTTGACGTGGAAACCAGCACCCGAGGCTTGGTCGATCAGGTGAATGCGTACACCGGCAAGGGTGGGCATCACTTCATCAATTACAAAGGCGAAACGATTCCCTGGTAAACACTGAAGATCCCAATGTGGGAGCGAGCCTGCTCGCGAATGCGGTGTGTCAGACAATGGATGTCTCGACTGATACGACGCCTTCGTCGGAACGCCGCCCGGAGCAGGCTCGCTCCCACAAGGGTTGTGTGGTGAATGGTCGGGTTGGGCTTGCCCGATGCGGCGTTTTGTTTGAAACTGCGCACCTCGTCCCCCGCGGCGACCCTGGATCAGCAGACAGGGCATCACTGAGCTGGCAACCCTGAACCCCATTTTCAGAGGAGCCGGCAACATGCCCGCGACCCGTACCTGGTTAAAAAATCCCCTCGCCATTTTCACTTCCAACGAGCTCGACGCCCGTGGCGGTCTTGTCGTGCAAGACGGTGTCATCGTCGAAGTGCTTGCGGCCGGCCAACAGCCGTCGGCGCCGTGCAATGCAGTGTTCGATGCCCGCGAGCATGTGATCCTGCCTGGCCTGATCAACACCCATCACCACTTCTATCAAACCCTGACTCGCGCCTGGGCGCCGGTGGTCAATCAACCGTTGTTCCCGTGGCTGAAAACCCTTTACCCAGTGTGGGCGCGCCTGACGCCTGAGAAACTCGCCCTCGCGACCAAAGTCGCTTTGGCCGAATTGCTGTTGTCGGGTTGCACCACCGCTGCCGACCACCACTACCTGTTCCCGGATGGCTTGGAGAACGCCATCGACGTGCAAGTCGAAACCGTGCGTGAACTGGGCATGCGCGCCATGCTCACTCGCGGCTCGATGAGCCTCGGCGAGAAGGACGGTGGCCTGCCCCCACAGCAAACCGTGCAGGAAGGCCAAGTGATTCTCGACGACAGTCAACGCCTGATTCACGAGTACCACGAACGTGGCGACGGCGCGCAGATCCAGATCGCACTGGCGCCGTGCTCGCCGTTCTCGGTGACCCCGGAAATCATGTCGGCCAGCGCTGAACTGGCGAACAAACTCGACGTGCGTCTGCACACGCACTTGGCCGAAACCCTCGATGAAGAAGATTTCTGCCTGCAGCGTTTCGGTCTGCGCACTGTCGATTATCTCGACAGCGTCGGCTGGCTCGGCCCGCGCACCTGGCTGGCGCACGGCATTCATTTCAACCCGGACGAAATCGCTCGCCTGGGTCAGGCTGGCACCGGGATTTGCCATTGCCCGAGCTCGAACATGCGCCTGGCCTCTGGTATTTGCCCAAGTATCGATCTGACTGACGCGGGTGCTTTGTTTGGTCTGGGCGTCGACGGTTCGGCGTCCAACGATGCGTCGAACATGATTCTCGAAGCGCGTCAGGCGCTGTACATCCAGCGCCTGCGTTACGGCGCCGAGAAGATCACACCGGAACGTGTGCTGGGCTGGGCGACCAAGGGTTCGGCGAGCTTGTTGGGTCGTACTGACATTGGTGAGATTGCTGTGGGCAAGCAGGCGGATCTGGCGCTGTTCAAGCTCGATGAGCTGCGCTTCTCCGGCAGCCATGATCCGGTTTCGGCGTTGCTGTTGTGCGGCGCGGATCGGGCGGATCGGGTGATGATTGGTGGCAAATGGCGTGTGGTTGATGGCCAGGTTGAAGGCCTTGACCTCAAAGGCCTGATCGCCGATCACAGCCAGGCGGCACGCCAACTGATCGCCGGTACCTGATCCGATCACCAATCCCTGTGGGAGCGAGCTTGCTCGCGAAGACGTCGTGTCAGTCAGTACTTGAGTTGACTGATACTCAGCTTTCGCGAGCAAGCTCGCTCCCACAGTTGTTTTGCGTCAGGTTCAGAGGCCGAGCAGGGACAGCATGATGAAGGTCGCAAACAATACGAAGTGCGTCATGCCCTCAATGGCATTGGTCTCGCCGTCGTTGAGGTTGATCGCGCTGACGATCAACGTCAGGAAAATCATCACCGTCTGCACCGGCGTCATCGCCATCTGAAACGGCTGGCCGGTGTACAGCGCCATCGCCTCCATCACTGGCACGGTCAGAATCACCGTCGACAATGACGCGCCCATCGCAATGTTCACCACCGACTGCATACGGTTGGCCAACGCTGCGCGCAACGCAGTCAGAATCTCCGGCGCAGCGGAAATCGCCGCTACCAGAATCGCCGTGATCACCGGCGGTGCGCCCGTGCCTTCCAGGCCCAGATCGAGGGTCTTCGACATCACTTCGGCCAAGGCGCCGATCACCACAATGCCAAACACCAGAATACCGATCGACAGGCCGATGCTCGGTGCTTTCGCCTGCGCGTCCTGCGGTTCTTTCTTGCGGCGTTTGTCCGGGTAGCTGTAGCTGAAAAAGTAACTGTGCGGGCCGACCTGCATGCGCAGAAACAGCGCGTAAAGCACTACCATCGCGCCGATGGTGAACGCCGAATAAATCTTCCAGTTGGCCTCGGGAATAAACTCCGGCACCACCATCGAAACGCCCATGGCGGTGAGGATCATCACGCTGTAGCTGCGCGCGGAATCGTCGTTGTAGGACTGCTCGCCATGTTTGATTCCGCCCATCAGCGCCGCGAGGCCGAGGATGCCGTTAATGTCGAGCATCACGGCGGAATAGATCGTGTCGCGCACCAACGTGGCCGAAGCTTCGTTGCTCATCATGATCGCGAGGATCACCACTTCGACCAGAACAGCCGCGAGGGTCAGGATCATCGTGCCGTAAGGGTCGCCAACCTTTTCGGCGAGCAATTCGGCGTGATGGGCGACGCGCATCGAGGCGGCGACGATGAAAGCGATCAGCACCAGACCGGCAGTCAGCGCGACGATCTGGCCGCTGTGCAACATCCAGTGTTCAAACGGATAGGCGACGCACGCGGCGATGACGGCCAGTAGCAGAAAGCTTTCTTGTTTGAGGATGGTGAGCATGGCGGGCCTTTTGCCGAAGAGTGCGAATGAGGTACTGACTGCGGGGCGGCGCTAACGTTTCGTTACACCTTAGCGCACCAACCAATAGCAGCTGGTTTCAGGCATGCACTTTTATCGGCCCTGCCGGCCCCTTCGCGAGCAAGCTCGCTCCCACAGGTGAACGCATTTCAATGTGGGAGCGAGCTTGCTCGCGAAGGCCGCACCGCGGTTTCGGATTGTTTGTTGTCCTGTTGGTCAGCAATTTGCATTGACCCTGACCACACACAACAAAATGGAGCTCCAATTCATGCAAATACGTCCGCTGCACAAACTGCTGTGCGCCGCCCTCGGTCTGGGGATCAGCCTGAGCGCCAGCGCTGCCGATCCGCTGAAGGTCGGTTTCGTTTACATCGGCCCGATCGGTGACCACGGCTGGACGTATCAGCATGAGCAGGGGCGCAAGGCACTCGCCGAGAAATTCGGCAATCAGATCACCACCAACTACGTCGAGAACGTCGCCGAAGGTGCGGACGCCGAGCGAGTGATCCGCAACATGGCCAAGGACAAGTACGACCTGATCTTCACCACCTCTTTCGGCTACATGAACCCGACGGTGAAAGTCGCCAAGCAATTTCCCAAAGTGACCTTCGAACACGCTACCGGCTACAAACAGGACAAGAACCTCGGCACCTATCTGGCGCGCACCTATGAAGGTCGCTACGTCGGCGGTTTCCTCGCGGCGAAGATGACCAAGACCAAGAAAATCGGTTACGTCGCTTCGTTCCCGATCCCTGAGGTGATCCGCGATATCAACGCGATTCAACTGGCCTTGAACAAGTACAACCCGGGCACCGAGATCAAAGTGGTGTGGGTCAATTCCTGGTTCGACCCGGGCAAGGAAGCCGATGCGGCCAACGCGCTGATCGATCAGGGCGTCGACGTGGTGTTCCAGCACACCGACAGCCCGGCGCCGATTCAAGCGGCTGAACGTCGTGGCGTGTACGCGGTGGGTTACGCCTCGGACATGGCGCACTTCGGGCCGAAAGCGGTGCTGACGTCGATCGTCAACGACTGGGCGCCGCATTACATTCAGGCGACGCAGAGCGTGATCGATCACAGCTGGAAACCTCAGGATTACTGGGGTGGGCTGAAGGAAGGCACGGTTGAACTGCCGATCAGCGACCTGGTGCCGGCGCCGGTGAAAGCCGAGGCTGAGCAGATCATTGCCGATATCAAGAGCGGCGCGTTGCAGCCGTTTACCGGGCCGATCAAGGATCAGGCCGGTGTCGAAAAGATCCCGGCGGGCGTGAGTGCGACCAATGCGGAACTGGCGTCGATGAACTATTACGTTGAAGGCATGAAGGCTGAGATGCCGAAGTAATCCACCGCAAAACACACCGACCCTGTGGGAGCTGGCTTGCCAGCGATAGCGGTCTGACAGGCAGCATTGATGTTGAATGTGATGGCCTCATCGCTGGCAAGCCAGCTCCCACAGAGTTCTTCAGTGTTCTCCAGTCTGCGTTTCTTCAGGACCCGTGCATGAACAGTCTTCCGATCATCGATATCAGCCCGCTGTACAGCGACGACCACAATGCCTGGCCTGCCGTGGCAGAAAAAATCGACCTCGCCTGCCGCGAATGGGGTTTCTTCTACATCAAGGGTCACCCGATTTCGGCGCAACGCATCGACGCGGTGCTCGATCAGACTCACCGTTTTTTTGCCCTGCCAACAGCAGAAAAACTCAAGATCGACATCACCCAGACCCGCCACCATCGCGGCTACGGCGCCATCGCCACCGAGCAACTCGACCCGAGCAAACCCAGCGACCTCAAAGAAACCTTCGACATGGGTCTGCACCTGCCGGCCAACCATCCTGACGTGCTCGCAGAAAAACCATTGCGCGGGCCAAACCGGCATCCGTCACAAGCGGGTTGGGAAACCCTGATGGAGCAGCATTACCTCGACATGCAGGCCCTCGCGCAAACCCTGTTACGGGCTATGACTATCGCCCTCGGCATCGAGCGCGACTTCTTCGACAGCCGCTTCGTTGATCCGGTCAGCGTCCTGCGCATGATCCATTACCCACCGCGCCACACCGCCAGCTCCGCCGAGCAGCAAGGCGCCGGCGCGCACACCGATTACGGCTGCATCACCCTGCTCTATCAGGACAGCGCCGGCGGCCTGCAAGTGAAGAACGTCAAGGGTGAATGGATCGATGCTCCACCGATCGACGACACCTTCGTGGTCAACCTCGGCGACATGATGGCGCGCTGGAGCAACGATCGTTATCGCTCGACCCCGCACCGGGTGATCAGCCCGCTCGGGGTGGATCGCTATTCGATGCCGTTCTTCGCCGAACCGCACCCGGATACACGCATCGAATGCCTGCCCGGTTGTCAGGACGCACAGCATCCAGCGAAATATCCGGCCACCACCTGCGCCGAATTCCTGCTGTCACGCTTTTCCGATACCTACGCTTATCGCCGTGAGCAAGAAGCTGTGTGATGGATCGCTTGGTCAGGTTTTGCCAATTGTTTCGGCGAGCATCTGTAGAATGCCGTCATTGCACCTGATGAGAAAAGAATATGTACGACTGGCTCAACGCCTTGCCCAAGGCTGAACTGCACCTGCACCTGGAAGGCTCGCTGGAGCCCGAGTTGCTGTTCGCTTTGGCCGAGCGCAACAAGATTGCCCTGCCGTGGAATGACGTGGAAACCCTGCGCAAGGCTTACGCCTTCAACAACCTGCAGGAGTTCCTCGACCTGTATTACCAGGGCGCGGACGTGCTGCGCACCTCGCAGGACTTCTACGACCTGACCTGGGCCTACCTGTTGCGTTGCAAGGCGCAGAACGTGATTCACACCGAACCGTTCTTCGACCCGCAGACCCACACCGACCGGGGTATCCCGTTTGAAGTGGTGCTCAACGGCATCGCGGCGGCATTGAAGGATGGCGAGCAGCAACTGGGCATCACCAGTGGTTTGATCCTCAGCTTCCTGCGCCACCTCAGCGAAGAAGAAGCCGAGAAAACCCTCGATCAGGCGCTGCCGTTCCGTGACGCGTTTGTCGCGGTCGGTCTGGACAGTTCCGAGATGGGCCATCCGCCGAGCAAGTTCCAGCGCGTGTTTGATCGTGCCCGTCACGAAGGCTTTCTGACCGTCGCTCACGCTGGCGAAGAAGGCCCGCCGGAGTACATCTGGGAAGCCATCGACCTGCTGAAAATCCAGCGCATTGACCATGGCGTACGCGCTATCGAAGACGAGCGTCTGATGCAGCGGATCATCGACGAGCAGATCCCGCTGACCGTGTGTCCGCTGTCGAACACCAAGCTTTGCGTGTTCGATCACATGTCCCAGCACAACATTCTCGACATGCTCGAGCGTGGCGTGAAGGTCACGGTGAACTCCGATGACCCGGCGTACTTCGGTGGTTATGTGACCGAGAACTTCTACGCGCTGCATGAGCATTTGGGCATGACCCAGGATCAGGCCAAGCGTCTGGCGCAAAACAGCCTGGATGCGCGACTGGTAAAACCGTAAGCAACACTGCATAACCCATGTGGGAGCGAGCTTGCTCGCGAATACGGTCTGTCATTCAACGAATGATGTTGTTTGATACACCGCTTTCGCGAGCAAGCTCGCTCCCACAGTTGGTTTAGGGTTCAGCCAATAACTTCTGCTTCAGTCAGCTCTTCCAGGGTTTTCCCCCGCGTCTCCATCCCGAACAACCACACCACCCCCGCCGCAATCGCAAAACACGCCGCGCCCAGCGCAAACACCCCGCCCTGCCCGGTTATCGGGAACACCAGCCCGGTCACCAACGGCCCGAGCAATGAACCGACGCGGCCAATCGCCGAGGCAAACCCCGAGCCGGTTGCGCGCGCGGAAGTCGGATACAACTCCGGCGTGTAGGTGTAAAGCACCGCCCACATGCCGAACAGGAAAAACTGCATCAACAATCCGGTACTGATCAGCAGCGCCACGTTGCCGCCGAACACCGCGCTCTGCCCATACAGAAACGCCATCACCCCGCCGCCGAGCAACGTGACGATGCACACCGGTTTACGCCCCCAACGCTCGACCAGCCACGCCGCCATGAGAAATCCGGGGATCCCGCCAAGGGATATCAGCACCGTGTAATACACCGACTGCGTCACGGCGAAACCTGATTGTTGCAGCAGCGCGCTGAGCCAGGACGTCAGACCATAAAATCCCAGCAGCGCAAAGAACCACAGACTCCAGATCATCGTCGTACGCTGGCGATACTGTGGCGACCAGATCTGCTTGAGCGCCGAGAAGAAGTTGCCCGGCGGCGTCACCGTGCGCGGCAGACGAATCGGTTGCGGCAATGCCGCGCCGCCCAGCGAGGCACGCACCCGCGCTTCGATCCCGTTCAACACTTTGTCCGCTGCGTCATCGCGTCCGGCCTGCTCCAGCCAGCGCGGTGACTCGGGAATGAAAAAGCGGATCGCCAACACAAACACTGCCGGCACTGCCAACACCAGAAAGATGTCGCGCCAGCCAATCAACGGCAGCAGAAAGTAGGACAGTACGCCGGCCGCCACGAAACCGAGCGGCCAGAAACCATCCATCAACGCGATGTAACGCCCGCGTCGTTGCGCCGGAATCAGCTCGGACAACATCGACTGGGCGATCGGAAACTCCATGCCCATGCCAATTCCCAGCAAGATGCGGAACAGCGTCAGCGTCTCGACCGTTTGCGCCGTCGAGCACAGATAACTGGCCACGCCCCACAACACGATGCTCCACTGAAACACCGGTTTGCGCCCGAAGCGATCGGCGAGCATGCCGGACAGCGACGCCCCCAGCACCATGCCGAAGAAGCTCGAACTGGCGAGCAGGCCCGCTTGTGCACTGCTCAGACCGAACTCGGCTTTGATCGAGCCGAGCAGGAACGTCATCATCGCCAGGTCCATGGAGTCGAAGAAAAACGCCAGGGCGATGATGATGAAAATGATCCGGTGATAACCGCTGATGGGCAGTCGTTCCAAACGTTCTGCTGCGCTATAGCCGTGTGTGTCCATGCCGCCTCCCCCATCCGAAATGTCCCCGGATCGAGTGTGCGCGATAGCGACACGGCGTTCGTGCTGGATGCGACCTGTTCGCAGCCGTGGACGACGCCAGAATGCTGACGTCGAATGCGAGTGCCCTACAACGCCATTTCCAGCTCGGTTTCCCTGGCGAAGCGGTGCAGTTCCCGTTGGCCAGTGGCCGTCAATTGCAAGGCTCTTGAGTCGTTGGGCAGTGTCAGCCAACCGGACTGCATGAACAGTTGCAACAACGCCGCGCCGAGTGAGCCACCCATGTGCGGACGGCGCTCGCTCCAGTCCGGGCAAGCGCACGCCACTTGTACGTTGCGATGAGCCAGCGCCTGAATGAACACGCCGCGCCCGGCCAACAATTTCGCTCCTTTGTGGGTCACCACGACGCGTTGTTCAAGCTGCTCGATCCAGCCGGCATCGAGCAGCCGCTGATACAGATCCGCCGCCAGCGTGCCGCCGAGGTGGTCATCGCAAAAACGCGCACGCAACAACGAAGACGGCGCAGTCTGCGGTTTGGCCATGGGGGTGGTGCGTTTGAATACTTCGGGAATTTCCCTTGGAGCACTGGCGATGGTCGCGCTGGCCAATGCTTCTATCGCGGCCCCGACCTCCGGTGCCGAGAGACGGAAAAAGCGTTTGCGACCACGGACTTCGACCTTCAACAGACCACCCGTGGAAAGCCGCGCCAGATGTGCGCTGGCCGACGACGGCGACAGCCCTGCCAGTAGCGCAAGCTCCTCGGTTTGCCGGGCCGAGCCATCCATCAACGCCCACATCATCGCGCTGCGCTTGGGGTCGGCCAGCAGCGTGGCAATCTGGCTGATGCAAGGTGCATGTTCCATGTGTTCACTCCCTGTTGAATCGTATCGTCTACTGCTCGGAGACATCTTGGCCGGTAATGAGTCATCGGCCAAGACGCGAAAATCGCCATGAACCGGGGCGAGGCAAGCCGCTGACGCAGCCTGCTCCGGCACAGAACCCGCAGCAGTTGCGCGACCGTCACTCGAAGACTGGCGACGCGATGCGTGGGTCTCCGGGCCGGGGTGTCGGTGCTGGCATGAGGCGGCCGCTAGTATAAGCGGGTTAGCTCCCGCGTCCCGCGCCGGGGCCTGCACAGGTGGTGATTGTTCCTGACAGAAATTTCTCTATTTACCTGCGACTAATGATCAACTTCCGAAAAAACGGGAAATTGACTACTCAATTCAGCGCATCGGCTGGCGAGCATTTCCCTCAGAAGGTTCACCGGCTTACTCAATTGGGCGCGATGGGCGCACAGCAAATTCAGCGGTGCGCGCTCACAAAGGAGCTCTGGCAGCAGTACTTTGAGCCGCCCGGCGAGCACATCGGCACCCACGTCCAGCCACGACTTGTAGGCAATCCCGGCGCCGGCCACCGCCCACAGGCGCACAACGTCGGCGTCATCGCTGAAACGGTCACCACTGACGGTCAGACCGACTTCACGTTTACCGTCGTGAAAACTCCAGTGGTCATGAACCCGGCTGCCGAGCATGTACAGCAGGCAGTTGTGCTGGGCCAATTGCTCAAGCTGACGTGGTTCGCCGTGCCGGGACAGATACGCCGGCGAGGCGCACAGCACACGCCGGTTATGCGGGGCGATGGGTAAGGCGACCAGACTTGAGTCTTCCGGCTCGCCATAGCGCAAGGCGACGTCCACCGGTTGCCGAAACAGATCGGCGATGCGGTCGCCAAGCAGCAAACGCACGGTCAGCTTCGGGTGCTCGCGCTGGAACTCATCGAGCCACGGCAGCAACAGGTTGCGGCCGAAGTCCGAAGGCGCCGACAACTGCAACACCCCGCTGACCTGATCCTGCCCGCTGGCCAACAGACGCCGGCCTTCATCGAGGTTGCTCAGTGCCGCACGCGCATATTCAAGAAAGCCTTCGCCCTCGGCCGTCAGGCGCAGACTGCGGGTCGAGCGAGCGAGCAAGCGCGCACCGAGCTGCTGTTCTATTCGCTTCAACGCCGCACTGGCGACGGCTGCAGACATGTCCATGACCCGCGCGGCCGCCGAAAGACTGCCCAGATCCGCCGCCCGGACAAACAACTGCAAGTCGTCAAAACGCAGCATGCTCAGCCTCGATTATCAAAAAAATATTGAAAGAGACTACTCTTTTAGCCGGTTTTATCTTGTAGAGAAATAGCCAATCATCGCTCCATCGCATTCATCCCGCTTCTCTGGAGCCGAGCATGTCCCATCCGTTCACCGCTATCGCCACCCTGATTGCCAAACCGGGCCAACAGGATCTTCTTGAACAGGGCCTGCGCGCACTGGTTGAACCGAGTCGTGCCGAAGAAGGTTGCAGCCAGTACGACTTGCACCGCGATCTCGCCGACCCACAGGTGTTCTATGTGATCGAGCACTGGGCCAGCGAAGCGATTCTTGAAGCGCACAACGCCAGCGCGCATTTCCAGCACTTCCAGGCCAGCGCCGGCCACAGCATCGAACACTTCCAGCTCAAGCGCCTCAGCGCGATTGCCTGATCCCTTCTGCTATTACCTTTACGGAGCCACTCATGAAAGCCATCGCCTATTACGCGTCCCTGCCGATCAGCGACGCCAAATCCCTGCAAGACATCGAACTGCCAGAGCCGGTCGCCGGCCCGCGCGACCTGCTGGTGGAGGTCAAAGCCATCTCGGTCAACCCGGTCGACACCAAAGTGAGGCAGAACGTGGCGCCGGAAAACGGCGCGGCGAAAGTGCTGGGCTGGGACGTTGCCGGTGTGGTCAAGGCTGTTGGCAGCGAAGTGACGTTGTTCAAGACCGGCGACAAGGTCTTTTACGCCGGCTCCATCGCCCGTGCCGGCGGCAACAGCGAACTGCACGTGGTGGATGAGCGCATCGTCGGCCATATGCCGCAATCCCTCGGTTTTGCCGAAGCCGCCGCGCTGCCGCTGACCGCGATCACCGCGTGGGAATTGCTCTTCGAACGTCTGCAAATCCGCGAAAGCAAAACCAATGAAGACCAGCGCCTGCTGATCGTCGGTGCGGCCGGCGGGGTTGGCTCGATCCTCACGCAATTGGCCAGGCAATTGACCGCTCTTGAAGTCATCGGCACTGCGTCCCGCGAGCAGACCCGCGATTGGGTCAAAGAACTGGGCGCCGACCTGGTCATCGATCACAGCCAACCGCTGAGCGAAGAGCTCAAGCGCGCCGGGATCGACAGCGTGACCCACGTTGCCAGCCTGACCCAGACCGACCAGCACCTGGATCAACTGGTCGAGGCGCTGGCGCCGCAAGGCAAACTGGCACTGATCGACGATCCGAAGTCGCTGGACATCAGCAAACTCAAGCGCAAGAGCCTGTCGCTGCACTGGGAGTTCATGTACACCCGCTCGCTGTTCGAAACGCCGGACATGATCGAGCAGCACAAACTGCTCAATCGCGTGGCTGAGCTGATTGATGCCGGGACGTTGAAGACCACGGTGGGCGAGCATTTCGGCACGATCAATGCGGCGAACCTGCGTCGCGCCCATGAGCTGCTGGAAAGTGGCAAAGCCAAGGGGAAAATTGTTTTAGAAGGTTTCTAAGATCAAAAGATCGTAGCCTTCGGCAGCTCCTACAGTGGCTGCCGGGGGTTTTTTGCCGTCAGTCCGATGCTTGACCGTTGTCACAATCGCGATCGTATTCAGGTCTACAATCGAAGCCTCTGCGATACATCTTTTACGCAAGGGAGGTCAGCAATGAAGATCCTGATAAAAGAAGTGGCAAAGTCTCAATGGCAGGTTCGTCTGGACCAACACGCCGTGACATTCCGCAGTGAAGCCGAAGCATTGGCCTTCACCCGCACCCTCGAAGCGCGACTTTGCGCGCCCCATCAGATTCCCGACCGCAGCCAGCAGCGCGCCGCCGGCTGAGGCTTTTTATACCTCGGCCTGAGCTTGCGCCAAAGCCCGGGCATTCTGCAGACGGCGGGTGAGCAGCGCCACGCACACCACCAGCAAACCGCACAGACTGATGACCATGGCCATCGGCACGGCGGTGCCGTCGTGCAACACCCCCACCAGCGCCGAAGCGCCGGCGGCGACACTGAATTGCATGCAGCCGAGCAGCGCCGAAGCACTGCCGGCCCGTGCGCCCTGCCCGTTCATCGCGCAAGCGGCGGCGTTGGGGCTGATGCAACCCAGGCTCGATACGCAGATGAACAGTGGAATCAGCAGCGGCCACAAGGATTCGGTGTGCATTGCGCTGACCGCGAGCAGCGTCAGCCCGGCAGCGAAATACACCCACACCGCCCGCGACAACAGGAAGGCCGGGCCACGTTTGGCCAACAGCCGCGCATTGACCTGCGCCACCAGAATGAAACCCGCCGCGTTGGTGCCGAACAGCCAGCCGAAATGTTCGGCCGGCACTCCATACAGTTTGATGAAAATGAACGGCGAGCCGGCGATGTAAGCAAACATCCCGGCGATGGCGATGCCGCCGGTCAGGGCATGACCGAGGTAAACCCGATCCTTGAGCAAGCGCCCGTACTGGCGCAGTGCGCCGGACAACGGCTGGCGCGGCATGTGCGCGGGCATACTTTCCGGCAGCCCCAGCGCCACGGCCAATCCGGCCAGCGCACTGAACCCGGTCAGCACCAGGAAGATCGACTGCCAGCCTGTGGTATTGACCAGCAGACCGCCGAGCATCGGCGCCAGAATCGGCGCCAGGCCCATCACCAGCATCAATTGCGAAAAGACTTTCGCCGAGCCCACCGCGTCGCATTTGTCACTGACCACGGCCCGCGAAATCACCATCCCCGCACAGCCGCCCAATGCCTGGACGAAACGCGCAGCGATAAGCCATTCGAGGTTTGGCGCATAAGCGCAGGCCAGGGATGCCAGGGTGAACAGCGTAAGGCCCACAAGTAACGGAATACGTCGGCCAAAACGATCCGCCACTGGGCCATAGGCCAGTTGGCCGATGGACAAGCCGGCGAAATACGCCGCCAGCGTCATCTGCACGTGTTTCTCGTCGGTGCCGAACGCCAGCGCCATCGAGGGAAATGCAGGTAAATAGAAGTCGATCGCCAAGGGCCCGAAGGCGGTCAAGGCACCGAGAATCAGAATGGTACGGAAGTTCATCAGGCATCCAGGTTGGCAAGTCGGCAGCCCGACAGTCTAGCCGCGCCCGGACGCCTTGAACATTCCGATAGCTCGCTAACTATAAAACTTCAGACGGGTTTCACTGCGTAGCCTTCTTCACTGATGACCTCAATCACCTGCTCGGCGCTCAGCGCACTTTCGACGCCGACCTCTTTCGCGGCCAGGTCGACACGCACACTGGCCGCCGGGTCCTTGGCCTGCACGGCATTGGTGATGGCTTTAACGCAGTGACCACAGGACATGCCTTGAACATTGAACACTTGCATGGAATGACTCCTTTGAGTGAGGTTGCCGGCAGTTTCGAGCTTGCCACGATGGCAAGGTCAAGTTCTTGAATAAACTGCCGGGCTGGCAATCGGCGCCGCGCTCGGCCAAGCTGTGTACATCAATGACTCGATTCAGGAGATTCAGCCATGCGCTGGTCAGCTTTCAGCCTGTTTGGCTTTCTCAGCCTCTTTGCCGCCGTTCCTCAAGTGCAAGCTGCCGGAGAGGATTACGGCGTTCTGATCATTTCCCGCGAGCGCCTTGAAGTGGCAACCTCCTGCGAAATCGGTGTGTATATCCAGGATCAGCTTTCGGCGCGCCTGTTTCAGGAACAGAGCACGTCTTTCAACCTGCCACCGGGCACTGTATCGCTGCGTTTGAAACTGCTGCCGGGGCAAGTACCGGGTTGCAATCCAGGCTTGCTCGCACCGGGCTCGCAGGAAATAAAACTGCAAGCGGGCGATGTGCAGAAGTACCGGATAGCGATGACGCAGGAAGGCATGTACCTCAAGCGCGCCGATCTCGGCTATTAAGCAAATCCAGACCTGTGGGAACGAGCCTGCTCGCGAATACGGTGTGTCATTCAGCGATGATGTTGACTGACCCGTCGCTTTCGCGAGCAGGCTCGCTCCCACAGTTGGTTTTGCGGCGCGTCAAATAATGGCGCTTGACCTTGCCCGCATGGCAAGGTTGATCCTTGTAGGCATCTACTACAGGGAGTAAGACCGATGTCCGATTCCATCATGTTCGATCTGCCGATTGCCGGCATGACCTGCGCCAGTTGCGCTGGCCGTGTCGAGCGAGCGTTGAGCAAAGTCAGCGGCGCCAGTGCTGTCAGCGTCAATCTTGCCACCGAGCAGGCCCGCGTGCAGGCGCCGGGTGACAGCCTGCCGGCCTTGATGGCGGCGGTTGAGCGCGCCGGTTACAGCGTGCCGCAGCAGACAATCGAATTGAATATCGAAGGCATGACTTGCGCCTCGTGCGTCGGTCGCGTCGAGCGTGCCCTGAATAAAGTCCCCGGGGTGAAAAGCGTCAGCGTCAATCTCTCCAACGAACGCGCCCACCTCGAATTACTCGACCATGTTGTTCCCCAAACCCTTCTCGACGCCGTCACCAAGGCCGGATATTCGGCCAGCGTCTGGCAAGCCGAACACCCGCAAACCGATAACCAGCAACAGAAGCTGAAACATGAGCGCTGGGCGCTGATCTGCGCGATCGCTCTCGCCCTGCCCCTGGTGGCGCCGATGTTGCTACAACCGTTTGGCATTCACTGGATGCTCCCGGCCTGGGCACAATTTGCCCTCGCCACGCCGGTGCAATTCATTTTCGGTGCACGCTTCTACGTCGCCGCGTGGAAAGCCGTGCGCGCCGGCGCTGGCAACATGGACTTGCTGGTCGCTCTCGGCACCAGTGCCGGTTATGGTTTGAGCCTTTACGAATGGGCCACCGCTGCCGGGCGCATGCCGCACCTGTATTTCGAAGCGTCGGCAGTGGTTATCGCTTTGGTGCTGCTTGGCAAATACCTGGAGAGCCGCGCCAAACGCCAGACTGCCAGCGCCATACGCGCGCTGGAAGCGTTGCGTCCAGAGCGGGCGATTCAAGTGACCGACGGACGCGAGCAGGATGTCGCCATCAGCGCGTTGCGCCTGAACGACCTGGTTCTGGTCAAACCCGGCGAACGCTTCCCGGTCGATGGCGAAGTCATCGAAGGCCAGAGTCATGCCGATGAAGCGTTGATCAGTGGTGAAAGTCTGCCGGTACCGAAACAGCCGGGCGACAAAGTCACCGGCGGCGCGATCAATGTTGAAGGGCGCTTGCTGGTGCGCACTCAGGCGCTCGGTGCGGAAACCGTACTCGCGCGGATCATTCGTCTGGTCGAGGACGCTCAGGCCGCCAAGGCACCGATCCAGAAACTGGTGGATAAAGTCAGCCAGATCTTCGTGCCGACGGTGTTATTGATTGCCGTGGTGACACTGATCGGCTGGTGGCTCTACGGCGCGTCAATCGAAACGGCGCTGATCAATGCGGTTGCTGTTCTGGTCATCGCTTGCCCATGTGCATTGGGTCTTGCGACGCCGACGGCGATAATGGCCGGCACCGGCGTAGCGGCGCGCCACGGCATTTTGATCAAGGACGCCGAAGCACTGGAGCGCGCCCATGAAGTCAGCAGTGTGGTGTTCGACAAGACCGGCACGCTGACTTCCGGCACGCCGCGCATCGCCCATTTCAGTGCGGTCGATGGTGATGAAAACCACCTGCTGAGATTGGCCGGCGCACTGCAGCGCGGCAGCGAACACCCGTTGGCCAAAGCAGTGCTGGATGCAGCCGCCGAGCGCGGCCTGACGGTGCCCGATGTCAGCGACAGCCAGTCGCTGACCGGTCGTGGCATCGCCGGCAGTCTCGATGGTCGACGTCTGGCGCTGGGCAATCGGCGGATGCTCGAAGAAAGTGCTTTGAGCGCGGGCAACCTCAGCGAATCTGCCCAGGCATGGGAGGCCGAGGGCCGCACCCTGTCGTGGTTAATCGAACAAAGTCCTGAACCGAAAGTACTCGGTTTGTTCGCCTTCGGTGACACCTTGAAACCCGGCGCACTGGAAGCCGTGCAACAACTCGCCGCCCGGGATATCCACAGCCATCTGCTCACCGGCGACAATCGCGGCAGTGCCAAAGTCGTCGCCGAAGCCTTGGGCATCAGCAATGTCCACGCCGAAGTGCTGCCAGCCGACAAAGCCGCGACCGTCACCGAGCTGAAAAAAACCGGTGTAGTCGCCATGGTCGGCGACGGCATCAACGACGCTCCGGCCCTCGCCGCTGCCGACATCGGCATCGCCATGGGCGGCGGCACCGACGTGGCCATGCACGCGGCGGGCATCACCTTGATGCGCGGCGATCCACGGCTGGTGCCAGCGGCGCTGGAAATCAGCCGCAAGACTTATGCAAAGATCCGTCAGAACCTGTTCTGGGCCTTCGTCTACAACCTGATCGGCATTCCGCTGGCGGCGTTCGGCTTCCTCAATCCGGTGCTGGCCGGTGCGGCCATGGCGCTGTCGAGCGTCAGTGTGGTGAGCAATGCGCTACTGTTGAAAACCTGGAAACCCAAGGACCTGGAGGAGCACCGATGAACATCGGTCAAGCAGCCAGACATAGTGGCCTGAGCGCGAAAATGATCCGCTATTACGAGTCGATCGGCCTGCTCAAAGCAGCCCATCGCACCGACAGCGGTTATCGGGTCTACGGTGACGATGACCTGCACACGCTGGCATTTATCAAGCGCTCGCGGGACCTGGGCTTTTCGCTGGAAGAGGTCGGCAAACTGCTGACCCTCTGGCAGGATCGCCAACGGGCCAGCGCCGATGTAAAGGCCTTGGCGCGCCAGCACATCGACGAGTTGAATCAGAAGATCCGCGAACTCGGCGAGTTGCGCGACACCCTGCAAGACCTCGTCGAGCACTGCAACGGCGACCACCGCCCCGACTGCCCGATCCTCAAGGAACTGGCCTCGGGCTGCTGCGCGCAACCCGCCCGCGCTTGAGCGCCAACAGCTTCACCGTGAGCAATGTGCCGAGGGGAATGCCGTGGAACAGCATGACCACGGCCCCCGGCGTCCACCACGCGTAGAACGGCGCGGCGATCAGCATGCCGATGCCGAATCCGGTCATTTGTAGCAAGGTCAGGACGCTGAAAATCGGCAGACGCAACTGCTCGGGTTCGCGTTGCAGACGCGACATCAGCCCGACTTCGGAAAAACCGTCACCGAGCCCCGCCGGCAAGGAAAACAGCAGCAGACCGTAGAGGCTGTGTTGCTGGAACATCAGGATAAAGCCGCAGGACATCAGCGCCACGCCGAAGAAAAACCGTCGCTCCAGATGAATGTTGTCCGAGCCTTCGAGACGGCTGGCGATTCGCGCACCCAGCAGTTTGCCGCTGGCCCACACCGCGAGCATCAGACCCAACGTGGTGCTCGCCGATTCCGGCGTGAGCAGTTTGGAGATGATCGGGAAGCCGACGTTGTGTGCGGCGCTACCCAAGGTGTCGGCCATGGTCACCGCGAGCATCGCGGCAATCACCGGTGCAGAGCGCAGGCCTTGCTTGAGTGCGGTCCATTCGCCGCGTTCGGGTGCTTCGTTGACTGTGGCTGGCGCGAATCGCAGCGGCACAATCAACAACGCAGCCAGCAGATAGGTCAGCGCATTCAGGGCAAACACCGTTTCAAAGCCAAAACCCGCGACCAGCAAACCTGAAACCAGGCTGCCACCGACCATTGCGGCGGATGACGCCGAGGTGATCCAGGCGTTGGCCTTGAGCAATTGATCAGCGGGGATCAGACGCGGCAACTGGCTGTTGAGGCCGATGGCAAACATCGAATTGCCCAGGCCCAGACCGAAGGCAATCACCGGCAACAGCATGGCTTGCTGGCTGACGGGCACGATCAACAGCAAACCGAGCACGCTGGCGCGCAGCAGATCGAACGCGATCAGCGGTGCGCGTCCGCTGCATCGACGGTAAAACGCGGTGCCGATCAGACTGGCAAAGATCCCCCCGCCGACGCGACTGGCGAGAAAGATTCCGACACTCATGGCGCTGTTGCTCAGCAGGTAGACGTAGGTGGCCAGCGCGACCATGTTGAGGAAGGCGCCGAAATCGGAGATCAGTCGAGCGGTGACGATCAGGTGGGTGTTGCGGCGGGTGGTCACATTCAGTCCTTGAGTGTGGTTGGAGCGGTGGACAGTAGACTTGAATTTGCGGGGATCCGAAAGAGGCCCTCACCCTAACCCTCTCCCGGGGGGAGAGGGGACTGATTGGGGGATGCTGGGGAGATACGCCGACCTGAAATTTCTTTACCGAATCCAGACAAGTCCAAATGCTGACCTCATCCGATCCATAATCGACTCGGTATTTCAGGTCGATGTATAACGCAGTTCACCTCGGTCAGCCCCCTCTCCCTCCGGGAGTGGGCTGGGGTAAGGGCTTTGGGGGCTTCTGATTCAAACAAAAAACCCGGCCGAAGCCGGGTTTCTCGTCAAGCAATCACTGCATCCACGGTGGTGGCGGTGGTTCGTCGGACTTGCCTTTCGGCTCGTCGTCCGCCGCGCGGATCGCCTGCTTGCGTTCCTCGTCGAGGCGCGCCGCTTCGATCTCGCGCAACACCCCGCCAACATCGGCCAGGTCTTCCGGATCATCGAACTCACCGGTCAGCACACTGTTCGGGTGCAAGGTGCCGGCTTCGTACAGCGCCCACATTTCCTTCGCGTACTTGGTCAGTTTCAATTCCGGCGCAAAGCGACCGAAGTACGAAGCCATGTTGCCGACATCGCGCTCCAGCATGCTGAACGCGTGGTTGTTGCCGGCAGCATCGACGGCCTGCGGCAGGTCGATGATGACCGGGCCGGTCGGCGTCAGCAGCACGTTGAACTCCGAGAGGTCACCGTGCACCAGACCGGTACACAACATCAGCACGATCTGCGAAATCAGGAACGCGTGATACTCGCGCGCCTGATCCGGCTCCAGCACCACGTCGTTCAGACGCGGCGCAGCGTCGCCGAATTCGTCGGCGACCAGTTCCATCAGCAGCACGCCATCAAGGAAGTCGTACGGCTTGGGCACGCGCACCCCGGCACCGGCCAGACGGAACAGTGCCGCCACTTCGGCGTTCTGCCAGGCATCTTCGGTCTCTTTGCGACCGAACTTGGAGCCTTTTGCCATTGCGCGAGCCTGTCGGCTGTTGCGCACCTTGCGGCCTTCCTGATACTCGGCCGCCTGGCGGAAACTGCGTTTGTTCGCCTCCTTGTAGACCTTTGCGCAACGTAACTGATTGCCGCAGCGCACCACATAAACAGCTGCTTCTTTACCACTCATCAGTGGGCGCAGCACTTCGTCGACCAGACCGTCCTCGATCAGGGGTTCAATGCGTTTTGGAGTCTTCATCAGCTTTTATTGTGGGTCCTTTATTACCAAACACGCGAATGTCACTCGTTATACGGCAATCCTCGCATCACGGGGAAGGGTTGCCGACCTGTGAACGTTGAGAATGCACACACTGTGCCGGATTGAACAGGGCCAACTCTGCGCTCGCGCATCGACCGTGGGGAATCATAGCCGAGGCCGTTGTACTTGTTGGTACATGTCTTCAAGGGCATTTGCGACAGAATCTGACATCCGGCTGATAACCCTTCGGAAGATTTTCGCAAAGTCGCCTCAATTTCCCTGTTTTGCAGCCGAAGCCCTCAATGACAGAGGGATTTGTCCGACAATCGTTCAAAAACAATCAGCGATGCCGTACTCAGGGAAACGGGTGATTCACAACGTTTTCGGCTGCCAATAAACCACAAGTCATCTGCACTGCGTGGGCCTACAAGAAAATCTGGAGCGCGGATGAACATCAAACAGAAATTGACGTGGGCGTTTGCAATCATCGCCTGCTTGCCGGTGGTGCTGGTCGCGACCCTGGTGGTGATGAACTTGCGCAGCGATGCCCGGGACAGCTTTGTCGACAGCAGCGGCCGCGAGATCCGTCAGGTCAGCAATGCCATGCAGCTGTTTTTTGACGGCATCAGCCAGAACGTCGATTACCTGGCGTCGCAACCGCTGATCAAAAACACCGACGACAGCCTCAAGACTTACATGAGCGGCAACGCCGAATCCATCCCGCAGGGCGAGATGGACAAAAAGGTCTTCGCGTTTCTCCAGGATCTGGGCAACGCCCACCCGGCTTACGCCTACGCCATCGTCGGCACCGCTGCCGGCGGATATGTGTCGTGGCCGGACGACCCCAAACTCAACAACTACGACCCGCGTCAGCGGCCGTGGTACAAGGCCGCCCAGGCCAAACCGGGCAAGCCGTTCCGTACCGCCGCTTATTACTGGGCGCAGGACGATGCAACCTACGTCAGCACCGTGCGCACCATCGACAACAAACTCGGCAGCAATGGCGGCGTGGTCAGCATTGACGTGACGCTCAAGCAGCTCACCGAGATCGTCAAGCAGATCAAACTGGGCGAAACCGGCTACCTGATGCTTCTGGAAAACAGCGGCACGGTGCTGGTCGATCCGAAGCAGCCGGAACACAACTTCAAGCCGCTGGACAGCCTCGGTGAAGGCTATGCACAACTGGCCAAGGCCGGCAAAGGTCTGGTGGAGGTCGAGCTTAACGGTGAGCGCTATATGGCCAACGTCTGGCCGTCGGAGCAATTGGGCTGGACCTTCGTCGGCCTGATCAAGCAGAGCGATGTAATGAGCGCCGCCACGCAACTGACCTGGCTGATCGCGATCATCGCCGCCGTGCTGGCCGTGCTGTTCGCCGTGGTCGGCGCCAGTTTTGCCAGCCTGATCGTACGCCCGATCCGCAGCGTTGCCAGTGGTCTGGAAGGCATCGCGCAGGGCGAAGGCGACCTGACCAAAAACCTCGACATCCGTGGCAACGATGAAACCGCGCAACTGGCTAACTGGTTCAATCAGTTCCTCACCGCGATTCGCAACCTGATCCAGCACATCGGCGGCGCCGCCGGGAAAATCCTCGCGACCTCGCAGAGCTCGACCCGAGTCTCGAGCGACATGGCCGAAGCGGCCGGGCGTCAGCGCGAAGCCGTCGACATGGTCTCGACCGCGTTCCACGAAATGGTCGCCACCGCCAACGAAGTCGCGCGCTCGTGCAGTCAAGCGGCGGACTCGGCCGACAGCGGCCAGCGTCAGGCCCGTCAAGGTCAGCAGCAGATTGATGCGGCGGTAAACAGCGTCGACCAATTAAGCCAGGAGCTGGAGCAATCGGCGCAGTCGATGCAGCAACTGGAGCGCGACAGCAATGATATCCAGTCGATCCTCGGCACCATTCGTTCCATCGCCGAGCAGACCAACCTGCTGGCGCTCAACGCCGCCATCGAAGCAGCGCGCGCCGGTGAGCAGGGCCGCGGTTTTGCCGTGGTCGCCGATGAGGTGCGCGCCCTGGCCAAACGCACGGCGGATTCAACGGCGGAAATCGACGGTTTGCTCGGCAATCTGGCCAAGCGCACCAGCCAGGTCACGCAGCAGATGCACGCCAGCCTGCAGGTGTCGCAGCAGTCGGTGACGCGCATCGGCGAGGCGCGCGAGAGTTTCGGGCAGATCCGCGAGTCGGTGGACGTGATCCGTGACATGAACACGCAGATCGCCACCGCCGCTGAAGAACAGCATCAAGTGGCTGAGGACATCAATCGGCACATCAGCCAGATTCACGGGGATGCGCAGTTGGTGGCGGAACTGGCCAACTCGGCGCGTCTGGATTCGCAGAGTCTGGCGGGATTGTCGAATGAGCTGGATGGGTTGGTCAGACGGTTTCGTACCTGAGATTGTTGCGACCTCAACAGCCACCCTCATCGGAACGCCGCCCGCCCAGCCCTCTCCCGAAGGGAGAGGGGGCTGACCGAGGTGTCTGGCGTTATACATCGACCTGAAATACCGTGTCGAATATGGCTTGGCAGAATTCTCCAAATCAGTTCGATTCCGGATTCAGCACAACTCTCTCAGGTCGGTGTAACTCTGAAGCATCCCCCAATCAGTCCCCTCTCCCTCCGGGAGAGGGCTAGGGTGAGGGGCTCTTCAAGCGTCAGCGTTCGATAATGGCAGTGACGCCCTGCCCACCCGCCGCGCAAATCGAGATCAGCCCCCGGCCCTTGCCCGCCGCGTCCAGCAATTTCGCCAGGTTCGCGACGATGCGCCCACCGGTCGCCGCAAACGGATGCCCGGCCGCCAGCGAACTGCCCTTCACATTGAGTCGACTGCGATCGATAGAGCCCAGCGGCGCGTCAAGGCCCAGACGGGTTTTGCAGTATTCGGGATCCTCCCAGGCCTTCAGTGTGCATAGCACCTGCGCCGCAAACGCTTCATGAATTTCGTAGTAGTCAAAATCCTGCAGGGTCATGCCATTACGCGCCAGCAGCCGTGGCACGGCATACACCGGCGCCATCAACAGGCCTTCCGTTCCGTTGACGAAATCTACCGCCGCCGCCTCGCCATCGCGCAGATAAGCCAGGATCGGCAAGCCGCGCTCTTTCGCCCACTCTTCACTGCCGAGCAATACCACCGACGCGCCATCGGTCAGCGGCGTGGAATTGCCCGCCGTCAGCGTGCCTCTGGCGCTTTTTTCGAACGCCGGTTTCAGCGTCGCGAGTTTTTCCAGGGTCAGGTCCGGGCGCAAATTGTTGTCGCGAGTCAGACCAAGGAACGGCGTCATCAAGTCGTTGTGCCAGCCTTCGCTGTAGGACGCAGCCAGCTTGTGGTGACTTTCGAGAGCCAGCTGATCCTGCTCTTCACGCGGGATGTGCCAAGTCTGCGCCATCAGCTCACAGTGCTGGCCCATCGACAGGCCCGTGCGCGGTTCGCCGTTGCGCGGAAATTCCGGGATCAGGTGTTGCGGCCGCAGTTGCAGAAAGGTTTTCAGCTTGTCGCCGGTGGTTTTGGCGCGGTTGGCTTGCAGGAGAATTTTGCGCAGGCCCTCGCTGACACTGATCGGCGCGTCCGAGGTGGTGTCGACACCGCCGGCGATGCCGCAGTCGATCTGGCCGAGGGCGATCTTGTTCGCCACCAGGATCGCCGCTTCCAGGCCAGTGCCGCAGGCTTGCTGAATGTCGTAGGCGGGCGTCGCTGGTGACAGGCGCGAGCCGAGCACGCATTCACGGGTCAGGTTCATATCTCGTGACAATTTCAGCACCGCGCCTGCCACCACTTCGCCAATGCGCAGGCCGTGCAGGTTGTAGCGTTCGATCAGGCCTTCGAGGGCGGCGGTGAGCATCGCCTGATTGCTGGCCGTGGCGTACGGCCCGTTGGAGCGGGCGAAGGGGATACGGTTACCGCCAATGATCGCGACGCGGCGCAGCTGACTCATGAATGACTCCTTAGAAAATTTCGGGTTGAAACAATCCCTGTGGGAACGAGCTTGCTCGCGAGGAGCGCGGCACATTCACCCATTTTTCTGACTGATACGACGCCTTCGCGAGCAAGCTCGCTCCCACAGGGTCCGCGCATATCTGCAAGACCTGCTAAACCTCAGTGTCTAGCGTAGGCCTTATTGCTTGGATCGAACGATTGATTGCCATCGACAGTCCACACTTTGAACCCCAACTTCTGGAGAGCGTTCCATGTCTGACCGCTATATCGACTTCGCCAATTCGTCCATCGGCCATCGTCTGGTCGGGGCGCTGGGCCTGCCGTCGCCGGTGCGACTGGAACGCTGGCAGGCCGGGCGCCTGCGACCGGTTGAAGGTGCACTCCTGATCGGCGGCGGGCCGCTGGCGGAGCGCGTCAACGCTTTCGCCAACCGTTTGACCGAGAGTATCTACCGCTACGGCGAGCAACCGGCGACCGCCACCGAATGGATTCCCGGCCACGGCCCGAAACTCAAAGCTGTGGTATTCGACGCCAGTGAATTACTGCACACCGACCAGCTCAAACAGCTGCGCGAATTCTTCCAGCCGTTGATGAAGAATCTTGAGCACAGCGCCCATCTGGTAATTCTTGGTCGTGCGCCGGAAACCCTGACTGACCCGTTTGCCGCGAGTGCGCAGCGAGCGCTGGAAGGGTTTTCCCGTTCGCTGGCCAAAGAGCTGCGCAGCGGCGGCACGCTGCAACTGATCTACGTCGGCGACGGTGCGGAAGATCAACTGGAAGGTCCGCTGCGGTTTTTCCTCTCGCCGAAAAGCGCGTTCGTGTCCGGACAAGTCATTCGCCTGACAGCTTGTGCGACGCCAGTGACTGACTGGACGCGGCCACTGGCCGGGCGCAAGGCGCTGGTCACCGGTGCTGCACGCGGCATCGGTGCGTCCATTGCCGAAACGCTGGCCCGTGATGGCGCCGACGTGATCCTGCTCGATGTTCCCCCAGCCAAAACCGATCTGGAAGCCCTCGCCGCGCGCCTCGGCGGTCGTGCGATTACCCTCGATATCTGCGCCGAAGACGCCGCCGCGCAACTGGTCGAACACCTGCCTGACGGCCTCGATATTCTGGTGCACAACGCCGGTATTACCCGCGACAAAACCCTGGCCAATATGACCCCGGAATTCTGGGACGCTGTGCTGGCGGTCAACCTCAATGCCCCGCAAGTGCTGACCAAAGCCCTGCTCGACAGCGGCACGCTGCACGATGACGCGCGGGTGATTCTGCTGGCTTCGATCAGTGGCATCGCCGGCAACCGTGGGCAAACCAACTACGCCGCGAGCAAGGCCGGGCTGATCGGTCTGGCGCAGGCCTGGGCGCCCACGCTGCTGGCACGCGGCATCAGCATCAACGCCGTCGCGCCTGGTTTTATCGAAACGCAGATGACCGCACACATTCCGTTCGGCCTGCGCGAGGCCGGGCGGCGCATGAGTTCGCTCGGTCAGGGCGGCTTGCCGCAAGACGTCGCCGAAGCGGTCGCGTGGCTGGCGCAACCAGGCACCGGCGCATTTACCGGGCAAGCGCTGCGGGTCTGTGGACAAAGTGTTCTGGGGGCTTAGGCATGAGCATCGAATGGCACACGCTGGATCGTGAACCGAGTCTGCCCAGGCTGTACGCACGGGCGGCGACTCGTCGCAAAATCACCTGCACACACTTGCCTGACGGCGGCTTGCGCTGTTGGGTCGATGTCGATGGCAAGCGTCTGGCGGCTTATCGCAAGGTGTGCGGATTCGTCGATGACGGCCTGCTGCCACCGACGTATCCGCACATCCTCGCCTTCGCCTTGCAGATGCAATTGCTCACCGCCAGGGAGTTTCCGTTTCCTCTGTTGGGGTTGATCCATCTGAGCAATCGCATTCGCGTGTTGCGACCGATGGGCGGGATCGGTCGGGCACAGGTGAGCGTGCGCGTGATGAATCTGCAAGCGCATCCCAAAGGTGCGACGTTCGATCTGCTGACCACGCTGGATGACCAACTCGGGCCGTTGTGGGAAGCCGAAAGCCAGATGCTCTGTCGGGGCGTGAAGCTTGAGGGCGAGGCTGTCGAGCAAACCTGGGAGCCCTCACAATTGCAGGCGGAAGTGGCGCGCTGGAAAGCCCCGGCCGATATCGGTCGGCAATACGCCAAAGTGTCCGGAGACTACAACCCGATCCACTTGAGCGCGGCGAGTGCAAGGCTGTTCGGCTTTCCAACAGCCATCGCCCATGGTCTGTGGAACAAGGCACGAACACTCGCGGCGCTGAGCGATCATTTGCCCAAGGCCAACTTCGAAATCGCCGTGCACTTTCGCAAACCGGTGCGCCTGCCCAGTGAAGTGACGCTGCTGGCGAGCGCCGTGGGGGCCAGTGGTGAGTTGCGCCTGGTCGGTGCACAAGAGCTGGAACACATGGTCGGGCAGTGGCAACCGATTGCCTGAGCACCCGGAACACCGTTAATTGTGTGTATATCACTTAAGTTTTTCCCGCCCTCTCCTCCTCCGCCGAAAAACCCCGGGCCTTGATTATCAAGGCCTTTTTTTGCGTGGCTATCACCTGGGTATTAGTTCTTAGGCACTGAGTTTCGCCTTGTATATAAGGCGTTAATACCAACTTGAGAATGGTCTGAAACCTGCTCCTGGACTGAGATTGAGCACAACGGGCGAAGGCATCACCGGCAACAGACCGGCGAGCCATCGAATACAACGTACGTTGTGACAGGTGCAAGGAATCTCGATCATGAAAACTCAAGACGTGTGGTGCAAATCAGCAATCGCTCTGGCATTGATTTTCTCCCTTGGCCTCGCCGGCTGCAGCAGCGGCGGTGGCGGCCATCACAGTAGCTCCGGCAGTTCGTCGGCGGACGGCACCGCTGGCACTGGCGGTACATCGGGTACTGGCGGCACGGGTGGCACTGGTGATACCGCAGGCACTGGCGGGACCGGAGGCACGGGCGGTACTGGCGGAACCGGTGGCACCGATCCGACCAACCCGACAAATCCAACGGATCCGACCAACCCGACCAATCCAAACCCTACGCCGTTGGTGACCACCACGCTGGTGCAGGATGTCGGCACCACCGTGGCCGGTGTTGGCGATGGCGTCGGCCAGATCGGCGACTCCCTGAGCAGCGTTCCGGTGGTCGGTGGCGTGGTACAGAGTGCGGCCAGAACCGCCGGCAATGTCGTCACTACCCTGGGTGATGGCATTGGCAACGGCGTCGGCAAACTGGCCACCGACCCTAATGGCCTGACCACCACCGTGGCCTCCGTCGGCGGCGTGGTCACGGATGTCGGCAATGGCGTCTCCGACCTCAGCGGCAAACTGGCAACCGCCACGAGCAGCGTGCCGGTGGTCGGCGGAGTCGTCACCAAAGTCGCGCCGCTGCTCGATGGTGTCGGTGAGAAAGTCACCATGCTCGGTAATACCCTCGACACCACGCTGACCAGCGGCCCGACCAGTCAATTGACCAATAAACTCGGCGGTAGCCTGGTGCCTGTAATCGCCATGGTCGAAAGCACAACAGACAAAATCGGCGATGCAACCGGCCTGGGCGACCCGCTCAAAGGCGTGGTGGCGAAAGTCGGTGGCGCCGTCGATGGCCTGGGTGACAAGGTCACCGATGCCGGTAACGGCAATGCCGTGACGAATACGCTCGGTGGCGCCTTGAGCAATACCGGCACAGCGGTCGGCAAGGCTGGCGGTCTGGTGTCCAACGGCACAGGTTCAGGCACTGGCGGCGTGGGCGGCGGCCTCGGTGGAACTGGCCTGCTGCAAACGGTGGGCGGCGCAGTGGTCAACGTCGGCGCAGGCTTGAATGCCGGTAATACCAATGGCGTGGTCAGTGCCGGCGGTGTCACTGCTGTTGGCTTGGGCAACACCGTCGCTTCGCTCAACACCGTACTCGGCGGCTCGGGTTCACCGATCACCGCAACGACTTCACCACTGGCCACCGCTGGCGGCGTGTTGGGCAACGCTCTGAATCCGGTCACCAGTGGTGTCACCAACTTGACTCAGCAAGTCGGCGGCGCCACCGGTCTCGGCTCGCCTGTCGCAGGTCTAACCGGTCAGGTCGGCGGCGCTGTCAGCAATATTGGTGGCGCGATTGCCGCCACCAACAACCCGGTCACCACAGCAGTCGGTGGTCTGGTCAGCAACGTCGGCGGTACTGTCGCCGCCGTCGGTGGACTGGTCAACGGCGGTGCCAGCGGGGGCACTACCGGAGGCGGTCTGGGCGGTGTACTCGGTGGTCTGACTGGCACCCTGGGAGGCAACAAACGCTAAATTGCACCTGGCCGATTCGACGGCCTCACCTACAGCGCCTACGCTTGGTTGAGGGCGGAAGATTCCCACGAATCTTCCGCCTTTTTTCTTAGGAGAAATCAGCCCTGCGCTGTGATCTGACCATGGAGTGTCCTATGCGCGTAATGGCATCCCTGCTGTTCCTCAGTCTCAGTTCCGCCGCCCTCGCCGACACCCTGCCGAGCTTTCTCAACAGCAATGAAACCATCCGCAACCTGCCGGTGCCGAACTTGCCGGCGGACGCCTATCGACCGAGTGCCACACCGGTGCAAGTGCCGGACGCCGGTGCAGCCGCCGCGCAGCCCCTGTTGATGGACACCAAAATCAATCTGCAAACCGTGCAGATCGAAGGCGGAACCCTCTACCCGCTCAACGAACTCGCTGAAATCTACAAGCCCCTGATCGGCCGCCAAAGCAACCTCGCCGAGCTGATCGAAGCCACCCGCAGCATCACCCGGCGCTATCAGCAGGACGGTTATCTGCTGTCCTACGCGTTCTTGCCGCAGCAAAATTTCAATGACGGCGTAGCGCGCGTGGTACTGGTGGAAGGCTACGTACGCGACGTCCAGATCCAGGGCGATGTTGGCCGGGTCAAAAACCTGCTCGACAAACTGGCGGCGAAAATCCAGGCCGAACGGCCGCTGACCCGCAAGACCTTCGAGCGCTACACCACCCTGATGACGCGTATTCCCGGCGTGACGATCCAGGCCCAGGTACCACCGCCCGGTACCACCGACGGCGCGACAACGCTGGTCGCCCAGGCCAGTCGCAAACCCTTTACCAGCACGCTAAGCACCACCGAAGACAACCGCAACGGCACCCAGGCCTTGCTCGGCGTCAGCAGCAACTCGCAAACATCGATGGGTGAGCAACTGACGCTCAGTGGCCTGTTTCCACCTGGTGACGATCACGAACATTACTACCGCCTCGACTACAACCAGTTCGTCAATGACGAGGGCGCGCAACTGGCCTTGTCGGCTTCACGCTACCGCGCCGACCCCGGCACCAATGTGCTGCTCGACAATGGCCTGCAACTCAAACCGCACCGCGAAAACGATCGCTACTCCATCGGCATCACGCTGCCGCTGATTGCCGCCTCCAACGAACTGCTGACCGCCGGATCAAGGCTTTACGCGGTCAACGACAAGACCCGCTACAACGTGATCGGCTTCCCGCTGAGTGTTGAAGAACGCACCGACATCCGCGCCCTCGCCTTCGAGAGCGACTGGCGCAAGGCCGACGCCCGGCAACTCCGAATCCTCAGCGGCGGCGTGTACCAAGGCCTCGACAGCATGGGCGCGAAAACCAACAACGACGCCATCGACCTGGACTTCTTTCGGGTGCGGCTGTCTGGCGTACAGAGCGACAAGTTCTTCGACAACTGGCAAGGCGTGCTGTCCGCCGCGCTGTACTGGAGTGACGACACCCTGCCCGACAGCGAACGCGCGGTTTTCGGCGGGCAGAATTTCGGTCGCGGCTATCCCGACGATCAAGCGTCCGGCGACAAGGGCTGGGGTGTGGCGTACGAGGTCAACTACAGCTTCAACCGCGACGGCAACTGGGTGCGCATCCTGCAACCGTATGTCGTGCTCGATCGCTCGCGCAGTTGGTTCAACGAATTGCCGGTGCGGGCCAACAATCTGTCATCGGCGGCAATAGGGCTGCGCTTTGGCGATGCCAAGTACTACAACATCGCGCTGGAGGCGGCGAAGGCGATGTCGGATGAAGCGCTGGACACCTTCAATCGCAAGCCCCGGTACAGCATCAGTTTCAGTTATCAGTTGTAAGCTGAAACGCCAAGGAGGCTTCGGCAACGGCGGGTGGAATGTACAACCGGCAGAAATGGGTCGGCTTGCAGGCCGCCTTCGCTAGCAGGCTAGCTCCCACAGTTGAATTAGGTGCATCCAGAGAGAAATGGGTCGGCTGTCAGGCCGCCTTCGCGAACAAGCTCGCTCCCACAATTGAACTGGTGCATACAGAGAGAAATGGGTCGGTTAGCCCACCTCGCACCGCGTCGCTTCTCACCACTCAACAGGATGAGCGTTAGCTCGGCTGCAGCTCTTGATCTTGATCCACGGGCGACGTCGGAAGGCTGAGCGGAGGGGTTGATCCGGGGGTGGGAGCGCAGCGACCGTTTGGCGCAGCCAAACACAGCGAGAGGAGGTGCAGCGAAGCAAACCGTAGGCGCTGCGCCCGGATCGATCCCGGAGCGAAGGAACCCCGAGCTTTAGCGAGTGGGCCGCACGTAGGAGCAAGCCTTTTTGGGTACTTTTTCGGCGTCTGGAAAAAGTGCCTCGCCGTAAGGGCGAAACCGCCAGCCGCAACACCCAAAAAAACGGATATTCACCAAAAACACCCCAAAGCACGGTCGGCCCAAAGGCCGCCGAGTTCAACCTCAGCCAACCTGAACCTTAGGCTTGGGAAACAGATTATCCAGAGTCTCCAACAACCTGACGTAATAAATCGGCTTGCGAAACAGGTCCACCACCTGCAACCGCAACAAATCACTGACATCCTCCATATCCGCATGCCCCGACATCACAATCACCGGCAAATGCTGCCGAGAGGTATGTTCACGCAAGCGCTTGATCAACGACATCCCGGACTCCTCCGGCATACGCAAATCAGTAATCACCAACGCAATATCGGGATGGCGCGTCAGATGATGCAACGCCAGCTTCACCGACGTCGCCGTATGACAGACAAACCCCTCACCCTCCAGCAACTCCGCCAGCTCCAGCAACGCGTCCTCTTCATCGTCAACCAGAAGCAACTGTTGGCGCGGCAGCGAGGAAGCAGTCATGGGCAATCCCTGAAAACTGAAAGTGAACCCGAGTGTAGCCCGACATTCGCCGGGCATTGAGCTTCGTTCAGCTCAGGGCGACGGTGCAGGCGTGGTCGACACGGCCGTTCCGCCCAGCGCTACCAGCAGGTTATTGAACATGACCAGCACACGGCCACCCACCGGCGTGACGAACACGATGACGACCACCGCTACCATCGCTACCACAATCGCATACTCGATGGCCGATGCTGCGTCTTCGTTGGCCAGGAAACTGCGGGCACGAATCATCAGGTACTCAAAGAGCATCGCAGTTCTCCTCAGTGGTCAAGGCCGGGTCACGGCAGTGCCGCCCAGTCCGGTCAGGATGTTGTTGAAGTAAAACAGCACCCGATTACCCAGCGGGGTGACGAATGCCACAACCACCACAGCCACCATCGCCACCACGATCGCGTACTCAATAGCCGAAGCAGCCTCCTCGTTTCTGCACAACAGACGGACTCGGGCCATCAAATAATCAACAATCATCTGGAACATACATCCACTCCTTCGCGCCTCTGGCGCCGATGTCGCATTACAGCGGCAAGGTTCCACCGTGCCATTTGAGCATTGTCAACAAAGCCCCACCCAACAACTGTAAGAACGGATTAATCACAAAGGATTAATCACATCGCGAAGTTGCCGATTGCTGCTGTTAATTGGCCAAGACTCATACTTTAGTGGGTTATTTTCCTGTCACTAATGGCGTTTTGGCTCGGATCAGCTAGCGTGGAAATAGCGAAATAGTTGCATGTTCATAGCTGCCGGATTGGGAACTTCTCTCGTAAGCAAGTGCGGTGGGTAGTGCAGCAGGAAAGGGAGAGCCGTCATGAACAGTCGCGTCACCATGGGCCTTGCAGCCGTACTTTTACTGGGAGCCATATTTGTCGGCTATTGGGGCCTGGTCCTCAGCCGTCAGCCGGCACCCGTCGTCGAAGCCCCGGTTGCCACAGCCGTCACCGTTGAAAAAACTGTCGCGATCGCCGAAGACCAGACTCGCCAACCGGTGGTGGTGTTGCTGCACGATGTACCGCCGTTCACCGCGCTGACGGCAGCCGATGTCGCGGTGGAAAAACTGCGCAGCGCACCGGCCGGCAGCTTGAGCAACGTCGATCAGGCCGTCGGCCGCACGCCCTGGCGGCACCTCAGCGCCGGCACTTGGCTGAACGATGAAAGCTTCACTGCCGGCGGCTCACTGGCACGCATGATTCACAGTGATGAACGCGCCCTCACCGTGGCCGTCGACGAAGTGATCGGCGCGGCCGGACAACTGATCCCCGGCGATTACGTCGATGTGCTGCTGTATCTGCGCCAGGACACCAGCAATCTCGAACAGTCGGCGCAGATCGTCGTCCCGGCCATGCGCGTGCTCGGGGTTGGCGATCAATATGGACTGACCAACGACGGCCAACCGGCCTCGCCGGCCCTGAGCACCGAGGAAAAACTCAAACAGGATCAACGCCGCATCGCCGCGCGCACCGTGGTGCTGGCGGTGCCGGAACAACTGCTCAGCCGACTGATGCTGGCAACGCAAGTCGGCACCTTGCGTCTGGCCGTACGCAGCAGCGACGAACAACGTCTGGCCAAATACTGGGCCGGCGAAACTCAGGCGCCGGCACATCTGAACACCGCCAACAGCCAACTCTTCCAGTTCACCCAACTGGCCTTGGGTGCCGGACCGAAAGCGCCTACTGGCGGTGGTTCCGGCGCAGCCCCGAGGCCTGCCGTGGAAATCATTCGCGGCAATCAGATCACCCAACAAAACCCATGACTGCGCAAGGATCCAAGGGCATGCAGAGTCGTTTCAGGCCGACATTCAAATCCATGCTGCGCGCCCTGCTACTGATGGGACTGTCGATGGACGCCGCATTGGCAGCACTCGGCAATTGTTCGGCACTGGGGCGCATGCCGCCGGTGATCGAAATCGGCGAAGGCTTCCAACAAGACGTGCAGTCGCCGGTGGCGATCACCCGTCTGGCGATTGGCGATCCGAAAATTGCCGACGTGCACGCCAACGGCAGTTCGTCCTTTTTGCTCACCGGTGTGGCGCCCGGGGCCACCAGCCTGATGGTCTGGACGTCGTGTTCAAGCGAGCCGCGCCAAAGCATGGTCTTTGTTCAAGGCGCCGCCACTGCCGCCATGACCGGCACCCTACCCTCGGATGACCCGAGCCTGCCGTCGCAAGTGCAGACCGACATCCGTTTCGTCGAAGTCAGCCGCACCAAACTCAAGGAAGCCACCGCCTCACTGATCGGCACGCGCGGCAACTTTCTGTTTGGTTCGCCCGGCACCCTGCCACCGATTGATGGTGTGCCGCAGCCCCGCCTGCCGGTGGACAACTCGCTGTTCAACTTCTCGTGGGTCGGCGGCAAGACCATGGCGATCATCAATGCGCTGGAGACCAGCGGCTTCGCCTATACCCTCGCGCGGCCAAGTCTGGTGGCACTGAACGGGCAGAGCGCAAGCTTTCTGGCCGGCGGAGAAATTCCGATTCCGGTGCCCAGTTCCGGCAGCGACAGCGTCTCGATCGAATACAAGGAATTCGGTATCCGCCTGACCCTGACACCGACCATCATCGGCCGCGATCGCATCGCCTTGAAGGTCGCTCCGGAAGTCAGTGAGCTGGACTTCAGCAACGCGGTGCAGATCGCCGGCACCACCGTGCCCGCCCTGACCATCCGCCGCACCGACACCAGCGTGTCGCTGGGCGATGGCGAAAGCTTCGTCATCAGCGGCTTGATCAGCACCACCAACAGTTCGCAAGTGAACAAGTTTCCCGGCCTCGGCGACATCCCGGTGCTCGGCGCCTTTTTCAAAGGCTCGCAGATCAAGCGCGAAGAACGCGAACTGTTGATGATCGTCACCCCGCATCTGGTCCAGCCACTGGCCGCCGATGCGCAGCTGCCGTCGCTACCGGGCGAAAAACTGCGCAATTACGATCCGAATTTCTACCGCATGTTCTTCCTTGAAAACGGCAACTTCGACAAGCGCAGCGGGTTATCGCAATGAGCCAGAGCCTGAGCCAGACCTTTCTCGCCATCACCCGCAACAGCACCGATCTGGAGTGGCTGCAAGGCGCGCTCGCACCGTTGGGCCAGGTGGTCAGCGCCGGTGGCGGCAGCCTCGACGAACTGCTCGCGCTGGTGGACGTGACCTTTGCCAATCTTGTGTTCGTCGGCCTTGATCGCGAGCACGTGGTCGCCCAAAGCGCGTTGATCGAAGGCGCGCTGGAGGCCAAACCGATGCTGGCGATCGTGGCCCTTGGTGACGGCATGGACAATCAGCTGGTGCTCAATGCCATGCGCGCCGGCGCCCGGGATTTTGTCGCCTACGGTTCGCGTTCCAGTGAAGTCGCCGGGCTGGTGCGGCGCTTGAGCAAACGCCTGCCGCCCGTGGCACCGAACACGCAACTGGGTGGCCTCACGGTGATGTATGGCGTGCAGAGCAGTTCCGACGGCGCACTGCTGGCCAATCACATGGCCTTGGTGGTGCAAAAGAGCGGTCAGCAGACCTTGTTGCTTGATCTCGGTTTGCCGCGCGGTGACAGCCTCGCCCTGCTCGGGCTTGAGAGTTCGTTTCACTTCGGCGATGCCTTGCGCCACTTGCGAAGGCTCGACGCCACGCTGATCGACAGCGCCTTCACCAGTGCCGAAGCCGGCCTGCGGATTCTCGCCTACGCCAGCAACGACGAGCCGCTGGAAAACACCAGCGCCGCCGAGCTGTACATGTTGCTCAGCGCCTTGCGCCAGCACTTCCAGCACATCGTCGTGAACCTCACCGGACAGACCGATAGCGAAGCATTGCGCACCTTTGTCAGCCACTGCGACAAGTTGCTCTGGTACACCGACCAGAACGTACTGAACTGCCGACGCAACCTCGCCGTGCTCAATCTGTGGCGGGAAAAAGGCATGAAGCTCGACCACGGACGCCTGCTGATCGACCGCTACCTGAGCAACGTCGCGCCCAATTCGGAAACCCTCGGCAAGACCTTCAACCTGGAAGTGATCGCCACGCTGGCCCTCACTCCAGAAGTGCGCCTCAACGCCAAAAATCAGGGCATAAGCCTGTTCGAACTGGCCCCGCGAGAAAAACTCACCCAGAGCCTGCGCGCCCTCGGCGAACGTCTGGCCAAACGTTCCGAAGGCCTGGCCAAGCCCAAAGTGACCTGGTTCGACCGTTTGCGAGGCACCTCATGAGCGCAGAAAAACTCTTCGGCGCGACACCCCGCAGTGGCGTCGGCAACAGCGATCACGAAGGCCTGAAACTGGTCCTGCATCGCTACATCATTGATGCCCTCGAAGAGTCCGGTAAAAACCTGCTGGAAGGTTCACGCCAGCAACTCGCGCAATTTGTCACCGACAAAGTCGCCGAGTACATCGCACGTTTGCACTTGGCAATTTCTCGCTACGAAATGGAGCGGCTGGCCGAAGAGATCGTCGACGAACTCACCGGTTTCGGCCCGCTGGAAGTGTTGCTGCGCGATCAGTCGGTGACCGAAATTCTGGTCAACGGCCCGCACCGGGTGTTCATCGAACGCGACGGTGTGCTGCACCAGAGTGACCTGCGGTTTATCGACGCGCATCACGTCGAACGCGTGATGCAGCGTATCCTCGCGCCACTCGGCCGGCGCCTCGACGAATCTTCGCCGATGGTCGATGCGCGCCTGCCGGATGGCAGCCGGGTCAACGCGATCATTCCGCCGATTGCCCTCGATGGCCCATGCCTGTCGATCCGTAAATTTCGCAAGGACATGCTCAAAAGCAGCGACCTGATGGCGATGCAAACCATCGACCTGTCGATCTTCGAGTTTTTTCAGGATGCGGTCGGCAAGCGCTGCAACATCCTGATCAGTGGCGGCACGGGCACCGGCAAAACCACGCTGCTGAATATTCTCAGCCAGTTGATCAACCCGCATGAACGTCTGGTGACCATCGAAGATGTCGCCGAATTGCAGCTCGGTCACCCGCACGTGGTGCGCCTGGAAACCCGCCCGCCGAATGCCGAAGGCCACGGTGAAGTGAAGGCCAGCGACCTGATCCGTAACGCCCTGCGGATGCGCCCCGACCGGATCATCCTCGGCGAGATTCGCGGCGTCGAAGTGGTCGACGTCCTCACCGCGATGAACACCGGTCACGACGGTTCGATGAGCACCGTGCACGCCAACAATGCGCAGGATGCCCTGCTGCGCCTGGAAACACTGGTCGGCCTGACGGGCCGTTCCATCGCCGAACGCACGCTGCGCCAGATGATCTGCGCCGCCCTCGACGTGATCATCCAGTTGACGCGCATGCCTGACGGGCGCCGCTGCGTCAGTGAGGTGGTGGAAGTGGTCGGTATTCGCGAAGATGTCTACGTCACCAACACCCTGTTCCGCCTCGACCGCCGCACGGGCTTCGGCTTCCTGCGCGAAGCCGTCAATCCGGCCGGCGACAAGCTGCGCCACGAGACGCATCTGGGCTGACGGCAAGGAGCACCGAGCATGCTGGGACCGATCATTCTCATCGTTATCTGCCTGATGTTGCTCGGGCTGTCGATTCGCCTGTTCCTGCAAGGTTTGCGCAAGACTGCCACGGAAAAAGTCCTCAACCGACTCGCCGCCGGACAACCGCAACTGGCGCCTGAAAAACCTGTGTGGGTCGGACTTGAACGCATGTTCCTGCGTGCCGGACTGGGCCGCCCGACCGAGCGTTTCGGCCTGTGGCTGAGCCTGTGGGCGCTGGCGATGTCGCTGGGTTATTTTCTCGCCGACTGGGTCGGCCTGCTGCTGATGATCTTCTTACCGCCACTGACGTTGCGGCTGTACATCGCCTTCCTTTACCAGCGCCGGATCAAGCGCATGATCGAGCAACTGCCGCAGTTGCTCGATCACACCGTGCGTAGCCTGAAGTCCGGGCGCACCCTGAGCGACGCGGTCATGGGCGGCATTGAAGCCAGCGAAGATCCGTTGAAAAAAGCCATGGGCCGGGTCCAGCGCAACGTGCAACTGGGGGTGAACCTGCCCGACGCGGTCAGCGATTTCGCCGAGCTGTATGAACAGGACGAACTGCGCATGTTCGCCCTCGGCCTCAAGGTCAACCACCGCTACGGCGGCAACGCCAGCGAGCTGCTGGAGAACCTGATCAAACTGATCCGCGAACGCGACCAGGGTGCGCGGCAACTGCGCGCGCTGACCGGCGAAACGCGCATGACCGCCTGGGTACTCGGTTCGTTGCCGTTGCTGCTGGTGAGTTACTTCATGCTGACCAACCCCGGCTACATGCTCGGGATGTGGAACGACGCGAGCGGGCAGCACATGCTGATCAGCGCCGCCGTGTTGCAAGTGTTCGGAAGCCTCGCGCTGTGGCGCATGTTACGGAGCGTCTGACATGGTCTACCTCGCCGCTCTCATGCTGCTGCTCGGCGCCCTGCTGCTGGTGGTCAATCACTTGCTGACCGAACGGCGTCGGGTGCGTCAGGTCAATCAGCGCTTGCAAGGGCATCTGGTGCGTGAAAACCGCTTCGGCAGTTGGCTACGCGCACTGGGCGGCAGTAAGTTCGGGCAACGCTCGGTGAGCATCGACAGCGAAACCCAGACCCTGCTCAACCGCATCGGCTGGCGCCGCTCCAGCGAACGGGCGCTGTACGCCGCCTGCCAGATCGGCACGCCGTTGCTGACGTTGGGTTTGGCGATTTTTCTGCAGGAGGTGTTTTTCCCGCAGGCTGACAACCGCTGGATCGTGCCGATGCTCGCCACCGGTGGCGGCTATCTGCTGCCCAAGCGTCTGCTGGCTTACGCAGCGACGCGGCGGCAGAAAACCATCGCCGTGGAGGTGTCGACGTTCATTCCACTGCTGCGCATCCTTTTCGAATCCGGCATGGCCGTCGAACAAGCCCTGCGCGTACTCAGTACTGAAGCGCAAAAATTGTTGCCGGAACTGACCAGCGAATTGCGCCTGATCCTGACCCGTGTCGACAGCGGCCTGGAGCTCGGCCAGGAGTTGAACAAAGCCGCGGTGATGCTCGCCGTCGACGAGTTCAGCGACACCTGTGTGATCCTCCAGCAACTGATTCAACAGGGCGGCGGCGCGATGAAATCGCTGCTGGCGCTCAAGCAACTGCTGGACGACCGGCGCCTGACCCGCTTGCAGGAATACATTTCGAAAATGTCGGCGAAGATGTCGGTGGTGATGATGCTGTTTCTGTTTCCGGCACTGCTGATCGTCCTCGCCGGCCCGGGCTTCACCGCGATAGCCCGGGCATTCGCAAACTGACCTTGCTCATGGAGAGCGTTTGATGAAAGTACTGATAGTCATGGCAAGTCTGTTGCTGCTCGGTGGTTGCGCCACCGACGGCCAGGCACCGTGGACAGCGCTGCTGTCGCCGAGCAGTTGCAGCAAAATGACTCAGGAGCAGGAACTGGCCCTGAACCTCGCGGACGACCTGGCCAGCGATGGCAAACTGCACGCCAGCCTGGCCAACCTGCAAAGCCTGCCGGACAACATCAGCGAAGTGCGCTTGCGTAAAGCCAAGGTCTACCGCCTGCTCGGCCGCAGCGAAGCCGAACCGTTGTACCGCGGCCTGCTCGGTGGCTGCCTGACCGCCGAAGCCGAACACGGCCTCGGCCAACTCTATGCCGCCCGCGGCGACAACGGCCAGGCCCAGGCTCACCTGCAACGCGCCGCCCGCCTCGCCCCCACCGACGAAAAAATCCGCAACGACCTCGGCGTGGTCTACCTCAACCAACTGCGCCTGAACGACGCCCGTTTCGAGTTCCTCACCGCCATCGAACTCAAGCAGAACAACCAACTGGCAACCCTGAACATGGTCACCCTGCTGCTGTACCAGAACGATTGGCCACAAGCCGCCGAAATCGTCAGCCGCGCGAAACTGACTCCGGAACAATTCACCGAAGCCCAGGAGCGCGCAGAAAAACTCAAAGCCCCGGTCAAAGCCAAACCGGCCACCAGCAATCAAGTGGCCGCCGTCGCTGACCCGTTGCCGTCATCGCTCAAATAAGGAGACAGCCATGCATCCCTTCAAAGGCCTGTGCTACCTGACCCTGCTCAGCCTGCCCCTCAGCGCCGCTGCCATCGACGCCGGCCCCGCCTCGGCGCAACAACAGGAAACCGAAGGCTGGCTGGTCCTGCAAAGCCGCAACAAAGCCGCCTCGCCCAAGCCACAAGCGGCAACTGCGACCGAACGGGATCTGGCGATGCAGCGCTGGCTGAAGAAGTACAAATATGAGATTCCGGATTTTTATGATCCGGATGCGGGTGGGAAGATCGAGACCAGGAATTAGTGATGTGGTGACCTTGCGGGCGCTTTCGCGAGCAGGCTCGCTCCCACCTTTTGAAATGCATTGCACCTGTGGGAGCCAGCCTGCTGGCGAAGAACGATGACGCGGTGTTTCAGCCGGTTCAGGTCTGCGGATCCACCCGATCCAGTGCCCGGTTTACTGCCAGTTCGGCGAGCATGATGATCTGCTGAATCGCCAGCGCGGTATTGCGCTCGGGCCGCCCCAGTTGATCGGCAAAGTTACCCGCCAGCGTATTGGCCGAAGCCAGGGATTCGCAGGCGTGAGCAAGCAGGCTTTCGCTATCGATTTTCGGATGGATGAGAAACATCGTGCTGGGCTGGCGGGGTTTTGCGGGTTCGGGGCAGAGATAGAAGTCCAGAGCGCGCTTGATGGCTTCTCGGTTTTTGGCGAGGTTGTCGACGCGGATGGCTTCTTCGAGCGGGGTGGTGGGTTCGGTGGGTGGGTCGGGGATCAGTTTGTCCATTGAAACAACTCCAAAGTCTTTGCCGCCACCCACTGCCATTCTCACGGGGCAATAGGTGGCAGCTGTATGCGGGGTGAGAATACCGGTTATGGACACCCGGCCAGACCGAAGTCTGCCCGCACACAGCCGCCATGACACATTGCAGACAGCAGACAAGCTAGCGGCGATTATGCGTGCACAGAAACTGGATGACCATAAATTGCCGGGTTCTCACACCCGATCGCTGAGTGTTCAGCGACAGCCAGAGACTAGAGAGCGCACGTCCGACGGACAACCTGAAAACCGTGTGGGAAGGTTCCGGTTATCTGCGACAAATTTAAACAGCCAAAAGGCAACCCTCACCCTAGCCCTCTCCCGGAGGGAGAGGGGACTGACCGCGTTGTCTGGGAGAGCTACGCCGACGGGAAATACCGAGTCGAATTCAGATTCTGAAACAGATCAAAAGCCCCTCACGCTAGCCCTCTCCCGGAGGGAGAGGGGACTGACCGCGTTGTCTGGGAGAGCTACGCCGACATGAAATACCGAGTCGAATTCAGATTCTGAAACAGATCAAAAGCCCCTCACGCTAGCCCTCTCCCGGAGGGAGAGGGGACTGACCGCGTTGTCTGGGAGAGCTACGCCGACATGAAATACCGAGTCGAATTCAGATTCTGAAACAGATCAAAAGCCCCTCACGCTAGCCCTCTCCCGGAGGGAGAGGGGACTGACCGCGTTGTCTGGGAGAGCTACGCCGACGGGAAATACCGAGTCGAATTCAGATTCTGAAACAGATCAAAAGCCCCTCACGCTAGCCCTCTCCCGGAGGGAGAGGGGACTGACCGCGTTGTCTGGGAGAGCTACGCCGACATGAAATACCGAGTCGAATTCAGATTCTGAAACAGATCAAAAGCCCCTCACGCTAGCCCTCTCCCGGAGGGAGAGGGGACTGACCGCGTTGTCTGGGAGAGCTACGCCGACATGAAATACCGAGTCGAATTCAGATTCTGAAACAGATCAAAAGCCCCTCACCCGCTCCTAACCACTCAACAGGATGAGCGTTAGCTCGGCTGCAGCTTTTGATCTGCTGGCCCCTTCGGCAGGCTGAGCGCAGGGATTGATCCGGGGGGTAGGCGCGCAGCGCCGTTCGACGAAGTCGAACACATCGAAAGGAGGTGCAGCGAAGCAAACCGGAAGCGATGCCCCCGGATCGATCCCGGAGCGAAGGAACCCCGAGCCCCAGCGAGGGGCCGAACGCCGGGGCCCAGCCTTTTGGTTACTTTTTGGCGTCTGAAAAAGTGACCCGCTGTAAGAGCGGAACCGCCAGCGGCAACACCCGCAAAAACGGATATTCACCCAAACCACCCACAACATGGTCGGCCCACAGGCCGCCAAGTCAATGCGCCGTAACCCGCTGCCGAGAAGCAGAAGCACTCGGCGACAGAGCCAAAGCCAACTGCGTCCGATTATGCATATGCGTCAACCGCAACACCTGCGAAACATAAAGCTTCACAGTGTTCTCGGTAATCCCCAACTCACAGGCAATCTGATAATTGGTCTGCCCCTTGCCCACCAACCGCGCCACATCCAATTGCCGCGGCGACAACTGATTGAAAATCGCCGGCATCTCCTGCGCCTCGGCCTCGACAGGCTCACCACCCAACACATCGCGAACCACCGCCGACGGACTGCGCCGCACCTTGTCCAGATCCTGATAAAGGTCATCGATCGATTCAGACAAATACTGCAACTTCTGATTCAAATGCCCCAGTTGCAGATTCTTCTGCCGCTCCTGCAACGCCACCTCCTGTCGCCGCACCCCTTCGAGCAACTCGTCCATATCAATCGGTTTCTGATAATAATCGGCAATCCCGGCACGCAACGCCTTGATCACATCCTGCTTGTCGGCACGCCCAGTGAGCATGATCGCCTCGAACGCCCGATGCTTGCCGGACAGCCGCTGCAACGCCTGAATCAACTGAATGCCATCCATGTCCGGCATGTGCAGATCACTCAGCACCAGACCGATTTCCGCGTCCTCACTGAAACGCTCAATCGCCTGCAGACTGGATTCGCAGGGCACACAGCGATACCCGTTACTTTCAAGAAACTCGCACAGCTCCTCCACAATCAATGGCTGATCGTCGACCACGAGGACTTTTACCGCAGACGTAAGCTTGTTCACGTGCTACTCCATGTCCCAGGCCAAAGCTGACCATTCCTGTACTGCCAGCCTTTGGCTGTATAACCAGTTCCTTTGAAAGTAGACGCACTTTCCGACTATGTACATAGAACTAATGGCGCTTGGCGACTAATGGATCCAAAGCAGCGCGAGCACCGACCCGATCAGCACGAACGGCGCAAATGGCAGCTTTTTTGACAGGTCAGGGGCCAGATATCGCAGGCGTTCTCTAAGCCCTTGACTCATATGGAGCCAGACTCTTGGCGCCAGCAGCAGCCAGATCAGGCTGGCGACCCCCGCACCAATAAACACGCCCAGAATGAACAGACCGTCCGTCGCAAGGCCAAGAGCTGTCATTAATTTCACATCGCCGGCCCCCATCCGGCCCATGAAAAACCCCGGCAGGGTCAGCACCAGTGCGATCAGGCAGGCCCAACCGCCCTGCCCTGCGTCAGCGCCCAGCCAGGTGCTGCCAGTCCACAGCAGATAGATCAACGCCAACGCCGCTACACCGAGGGTCAATCCATTGGCAATGCGCCGCTGGCGGGCGTCTTGCGCCGCGCACAGCCCCAGCCAGATCAAGAGGACAAAACTGTACATCGGGTAAAAACCGTCCATTTTTGCGGAATGATTCTATGCTGATACTACGCAGTGACAGTCAGGGTAGACGCACTCATGAAAACCGGCTTTCGGAAGTCGCAAAAAGGTGCGGTGGCGATCGAGTTCGCCTTGGTGTTCATCATTTTTTTCGCCGTGTTTTACGGCCTGGTCAGTTACAGCCTGCCCTTGGTGATGATGCAATCGTTCAACCAGGCCACGTCCGAGGCGGTTCGCCGCAGTGTCGCGGTCGATCCCAACACGCCCAACTACTCAACGGTGGTGATCAACACCGCGAATGCCACGCTGACCCAGCAATTGTCCTGGATCCGGCCGATATTCAATCTGGTGGTCGGCGTTGACACCAGTGTCCAGTACAGCGCCTCCGGCCTGCTGACGGTGCAAGTGAATTACCCAGTCAGCAAACTCAATCAGGTCATGCCGTTTCTGGTGCTGCCGGGTATCGGCACGGTGCCCAATCTGCCCCCTTACCTGACCGCCTCGTCGAGTCTGCAATTTTGACGTCGGGGGACAAACTGTTCGGGCGCCTGCTCAAACGCACACCGCCCGCCACCCACGAATTGCCCGACCCACTCGGCTCCCCCGCGACAGGCTTGCACCTGTACCTGAACGATGACGGTGGCGTGCTGCAAATGGCCGGGCCGCTGCGGCATCTGCTGGCGCCGTTCAAACCTCAAGATCAACCCTTGCCACTCAGCACCTATCTGCTGCCCCACAGCATGTTGACCATCGAAGGTCGCCCGAGGGAGTGGCAGGGGCTCTTGCTGGACCTCGACTTCTTCGGTCTGGGCGAGCAAACCGTGCACCTGCGCGGCTGGGTGCAGCCGCAGGGCGAGGGCTGGCTGATGCAGCTGATCGACATCGCCGACTTGTTGTTGGAACGCCAACAATCGCGCCAGCGTGATGCCTGCCAATTGATTGCCGGGCAAATCAGCGAACAGTTACGCGCGTGCAGCCAGATGCGTTTGCCGGTGATCGCCAGCGAGCAATTGCAAGTGATTGCCCAGCGCTGGCACATCCCTTGTCTGGCGCTGGCCCTGCTGGATGATGAGGAACAAGGGTGGCAGATTTATCAGCAGTATCGCGCCCACGATGCACCGATCCTGTGGCATGACGGCCAGCGCCTGGGCACGCCGCTGGACAGCCTCAACGGCGCCGTGCCGCAACGCATCGGCGCACACCATGGCCTCGATGAACATTCGCGGGTGCAGGCTTTGTTCGGCAGTGCCGAAGGTTTCGCGGTGCCGTACAGCGATGAACGCGGTGTGGTGGCCTGGCTGCTGTTCGGGTTTTATCCCGTGGACAGCGCCGCGCCGTACCTGACCGAGCGCGACTGGATGACGCTGGTCGGCGCACTGGCCGGACCATTGCTGGGGCGCCTGCGCGAACAGCAACATCACCTGCAACTGGAACGTATCGAGTCGCTGCAAACCCTGCTGGGCACCGGTTGGTGGGAGATCCTTGCCGGTGACAAGCACATTCAACTGGCGCCTGCGTTGGCGGCGGCCCTGAGCGTGAACCCTGGCGGATTACCGCTGGAAAACTGGCTGGCGCAAATCCATCCCGCCGACCGCGAAGAGCTGCGCAGCCGTCTGCAGGCCTTGCAGCAACACGGTGAGGCCCTGACGCTCTCGGTACGCCTGCACGGTGGCGATCCCGCGCAGGCGCCCACGTGGTATCGCGTGCAGGGCCAAGTGATTGGCAACGCTGAGCAGCGGCGGCTGGTCGGCTTCATGCTCGATATCAGCGACATCCAGAACCAGCAACAACGGGCCGCCGCCGCACATGCGCGGCTCGACAACCTGATCGCCAGTTCACCGGCGGTGATTTACGTCCAGCGGTATCACGAAGGCGCGCTGATCCCGGCGTTCTTCAGTGCCAGCCTGCAACCGCTGCTGGGCTGGAGTCTTGAGGACTGTGGCAACAGTGCACTGATCGACATGATCCACCCTGACGATCGTGACCTGTATTTCGCCCGCAGCCGCCAGCTGTTGCGCGAGGGTTCAGTGCGCGCGCGTTATCGGCTGCGCGACCGGCATGGTGAATATCACTGGCTGCTTGATGAAGCCAAACTGCTGCGCAATGACCTCGGTCTGCCGGTAGAAGCCGTCGGTTTGTGGCTGGACGTCACCGAAGCGACCCTGGCGGCCGAGCAGGTGAAAAAGAGTGAAGAGCGCTACCGGATTCTGGTGGAGGACTCACCGGCGATGATCTGTCGTTATCGTCCAGACCTGATTCTGACATTCGGCAATCGGCCGCTGGCGACGTATCTGGAATGCACGCCGGAGGAACTGCCGGGGGTCGATCTGGGCAGTTGGATGTCCGAGGAACAACGCGCCGCATTCGTCCAGCGTCTCGGATCACTGACGGCGGAGCACCCGGTAAGTACCGCAGAAATCAGCCTGCAACTGCCCGGCCGCGAACACGCCTGGTGGGTCTGGTCCGATCGCGGCGTGTTTGATGAACACGGTCAATTGATCGAAGTGCAAGCGGTGGGCCGCGACAACACCGAGGTGCGCCGCTCGCAGCAACAGCTCACACAAAGCGCGAAAATGGCCACCCTTGGCGAAATGGCCACCGGCCTCGCCCATGAAATCAATCAGCCGCTGAACGTGATGCGCATGGCCATCGTCAACGTGCTCAAGCGTCTGGGCAACGGCGATGTGCAGATTGACTACCTCACCGACAAGCTCAATCGCATCGATGCACAGGTGCAGCGCGCGGCGAAAGTCGTCGACCACATGCGCGTATTCGGCCGGCGTTCGGAGATCGAGCAGCAATTGTTCAACCCGGCCTCGGCCATCGAAGGCACCCTGTCGCTGCTGGCCGAAGGCATGCGCGGCAAAGGCGTGGACTTGCGCATCAGTGAGACCGGGTTTGAGGTTCAGGTGCGTGGCTACGTTGATCAGATTGAGCAGGTGCTGATCAACCTGATGGTCAACGCGCGCGATGCGTTGCTGGGCAAACGCGAGAAGGATTCATCCTTCAAACCGTGGATTTCGATCTATGCCGAACGTGATGAACAGTACGTGCGGCTGTGGGTCGAGGACAACGGTGGCGGTATCGACCCTCGTTTGCTGGAGCGGATCTTCGAGCCGTTTTTCACCACCAAACCGATCGGCGTCGGCACCGGGCTGGGGTTGTCGGTGAGCTACGGCATCATCGACAACATGAGCGGCCGGTTGAGCGTGCGCAACTCGGTGGAGGGCGCGCGGTTCTGCATCGAATTGCCGATTGCCCCTGATGCCTAGATCACCAGATAGGCCTTACCGGTCTGGCCGCAGGTCATGTTGGCGCCGACGTCGACATCCATCAGGTTGATACCCAGACCTTTGAGCAGGTTGTTCAGCAGCGGATCGAGCAACGGGCTGATCAGGTTGGTCACCACCGGCAGCAATTTGCTGGTGACATCGCTGATCAACGAAGCGACGCCGGTGACAACGGAGCCCAACGGATTGCTGCCCTGCGGTTTGTAGACGATCAGATTGATCCCCGCGAGGGTGTTCGACAGGCTGCCGACGATGTTGTTGGCTGGCGCTGCCGGCAAGATGCTCGGCGGCAGTTTGAGGTTGGCCGGGGTGGCGAACGGTGTGCTGCTGGAGAACACCAGGTCTTGTGAGTTTTGCGCGACGCTGGTGTCGAGTTTTATCGCAATGCCGCCCGCACCGAATTGCACATGGGAATTGGCATTACAGCCGAACAGTCCGTAACAAGTCTCGATGCCCAAATCGATCAACGCCAATGGCGCGACGGTAGGCTCGGCTGCTGAAGAAAAAGCGTTGGTGGGGTCGATCTTGCCCAGCTTGAGGTCGGCGATGGATGTGATGGTGTGTGCCGTAAGGCTTTTGCTGCCCGTGTTACCCGTCGGGCAGCTGTAATCGGTGACATAGCTTTTCGCACCGCCGGCATCAAGGCTGATATCGATTTGCGGCGAAGGCAACAGCCTCGGGGCCAGTTGCTCACACCCGGCACCGAGCAGGCAAAGCACTGAATTGAGTGTTGCCGCCAGGTTCAGACTGAGCAGCGCGTTAAGCGTCGGGGTCAGTGCGCCGACCAATCCCAACACAGCATTCGTCAGCCCCGTCACGCCGGACAATACCGGCAGATTCACTGAAACCAGCGTGCGGATCTGCGCCGTACGCACATAAATCCGGTCCGGCCCGGTCGGGTTGGCCTTGGCCCGCGCCGGATCGCCAATCGCAGAGAACTGCGGTGGCTCGATCACTTTCACCCGCACCGTGACATTCGCCAGCCCCAGCACATTGATCGGCAACGTCGCCGCCACCGCACTCTTGCTGTTGGCCAGTTGCACCACGCCCTGAACCAGCTGCAGCAGTTGCAGATTGGCGTCTAATCCTGCCGACGTAGTGCCGGTCTGCAATTGCAGGATGTCACCCAGTTTGACCGGCGCGGCATTGATCGCGGCCACCTGCAATTGGCCCAGCGCAGTGATCACCTGAGCGGTCGCACCATTGAGTTGCACCACGGTCGCCGCAGCCTGAATCAGTTGCGTGACGGTGGCTTGGGTATTGAGTAACTGTGTGTAATTGCCCGCCGCGACGTTGAGATTGATCGCCAGTTGATCAAGGTATTTAAGCAAGTTGATGTCGGTGTTCAGCAGACCATCCCAGCCCAGCGCCGTGAGGTTGACGTTGCCGCCGAGCAGCCCGGAAAACAGCGGGTCGAGGATGTTCGACTGGGCCGTATCAATGCTGGCCAGGGTGCTGCGAATATTCAGTTGCGCCACCGTCGGCTGCGGTTTGGCAGCCACCGCCGAGGCATTGAGCGTGGTATTGAGACTGACCGGTGTGCCGCTGAACAAGGCCTGCACGCCGCCGGCAATACTGGTGGTCACGGTGCGACTGGCGACGACTTTGACCGCCGCCGCTTGCATGGCATCCACCGTGAATGTGCGCAGGCCGGTGGCGGCCGTCACCAAGGTGCCGCATGTGGTGGCGAGGGTGTTGCTGGCATCAACGATGTAGCCATTGCGCACGGCGCTTTGCCCGGCATAACTGGCGGCGCTCAGGCCCGGCAGGCAATTACCGCCACGGCTGACGGCTTCGAGGGCGGCGTTGTCGACCACGCGCTGCAATTTGCGCTGTTCCATGTACAGGCGGCCGGTGTCGACCACCAACAGCAGCATCACCACCGCCAGACTGAGGGTGGCCGCCGCCATCAAGCCAATCGCCCCGCGCTGGCGAGCCGGGCCGTTGAATCGCGAACGAGGCGACATGGCGCACTCCTTTGCCGCTAGCTCCATTGGTGTAACTGAGTGTAGACGCGCCTAATGGCAACGCGCCATTTCGAACAGACAATCATCCCTGTGGGAGCGAGCCTGCTCGCGAAGGCGTCATGTCAGATAAATAACAGTTGAATGACGCCCTGCTTTCGCGAGCAGGCTCGCTCCCACATTAGAATTCAGGGTGGAACAAAAAAATGGAAGCTCAACAGCTCCCACTTTTTTAACGGATTCAACGCGGTGGATAGTTGGCCAGAATCCGCCCGACCGTCTCACGAATGGCATTGCTGCGATCCTCCGGATTCGGCCTGCTGGCGAGCATCTGCTCATCGCTGCCGCGCCACACCAGTTTGCCGTCCTTGCCGTCGAGCAGGTCGATCTGGATGGTCGCGACCTTGTAGGTGATGTTGCGCGTTTCGTTGTACATCGGCGCGCCCCAGTAGCCGTTCCACGGGCCGCCCCAGCCGCCGCCGTAGTTGGTCGTCACTTGCTGCTGACGATCCTCGACGATCAGGTAAGTCTGCACACTCAAGTCACCCTTGCCGCCCGCCGCAGCTGGACGCAAACCGCGCTGGTCAAGTTGATCGGCGACGGCCTGGCGGATGCGTTGCTCGGTCAGGTCGCTTTTGATTCGCGGATCATCGGGGCGATATTGCAGGGCGGGGTCTTTCCAGCTCCAGCTGCGATAGGCTGCAAAGTCGCGGCTGGCATCGAAGTCATGATTGACCTGGTTGGCGGCGCAAGCGCTGAGCAACGCGGCCATGGCCAGTAGAGCGAGACGGCGGAACATGATTTTTCTCCGGTTGAAGACATGAACCTGCGGCAGCTTCTGATGGGCAGGAAGCTAACTGGGAGGATACGCCGACATGGCCTTTTCCACAGCCTCGCGGATCGAATCGGTGCGATCGATTTCGCTGCCCTTGTTCGCGGTTTCGGCACTGGCGCTCCACACAGGTTGCCCAGTGCCGGCATCAAACAGATTGACCTGCACCACCACGACCTGCTCGGAATACGTGCGCACGATCGGCACCGTGTTGTACATGCCGTAACCGCGTCCATAACGATCATAGCCGCCGTATCCGCCGCCGTAATAACCGTAGTCGTCCTGGACCTGACGCAAGCGGGTTTCCAGACGCAGACTGGCGCTGACCAGCAGGTCGGCCGGGCGTTGGTCATGTAACGGGCGCAGGCCGCGCTGATCCAGCGCATTGCTCACCGCTTCGGCCACCTGCGCCGAATCTGCCCACGCCGTGCCTGGCGGCAGTTGCCCGTTGAGCCAGGCCCAACTGCGATAGCGTCCATAATCACGCGGCGGCGCCGGGTATGCGCTCCGGTCGAAAGTGGTGGCGGCCTGTGGCGGCGCCGGCGGCAAGGGCCGCGATTGGGCCACGTAGGGGTTGCTGCTCTGGCAAGCAGCCAACCCCAGACACATCAGCAGTAACCCGGATTGAGCTTTCATTTCGCGCTCCGATCAGATCGGCCGACAGATCCAGTGCAAGTAACGCCCAAGCCCGGCGAAGCTTGGGTGACGACGGTGTGCGAGCTCCATCTCGAGCAAATCCACAAGTTCGGCGCGAGCCTGAAATTCCACCGGCATGTAGTCGTGGAAAACGCGGATCCCGCTCTGGGTTTCGACCTGCCACAAGCCGTCGAGTTGCGTCGCCAATTCCCGGGGATCGAGGGGTTGCTGCGGCGTCAGGCTCTGCTTTTCGCCGGCCATGACGTTCTTGCGCATTTTCTTGAAATGGCCCTTGAGCAAGTTGCGGTAGATCAGCGCGTCGCGGTTGTAGAACGCCAGCGACAGCCAGCCTCCGGGTTTGGTCAGTTGATGCAATACCGGCAGGATCGCGTGGGGTTCGGCGAGCCATTCAAGCACCGCGTGGCAGATCACCAGATCGTACGGTTCGGTGAGTTGCCCGAGCAGTTCCTGCCACGGTGCCTGAATGAACGTCGCGGTTTGCCCGGCTTCAGCGAAACGCTGGCGCGCGCCTTCGAGCATCGGCGCGGCCGGTTCGGTGAAGGTCACGTCGTGGCCGCGCTCGGCCAGCCACAGCGACATATGACCGAGGCCGCCGCCAATGTCGAGCACCCGCAACGGGCGATCCGGCAGCGCTTCGGCCAGGTCAGCCTGCAACACCGCCAGGCGGATCGCGCCTTTGGCGCCACCGTAGATTTTTTCGGCGAAACGCGTCGCCAACTGATCGAAATGCCGGTCGCTCATCAGCTGAACCGCCGTTCGCTGTCGGCGAGCTTGGCGCGCACCACTTCATTCATGTCCAGCCCCAACTCGCTGCACAGCAGCAACAGGTACAGCACGACATCGCCGACTTCCTGCCCGGCGTGGGCGAGTTTGTCTGCGGGCAAGTGGCGCGACTGGTCTTCAGTCAGCCACTGGAAGATTTCCACCAGCTCGGACATCTCGACACTGGCGGCCATGGCGAGGTTTTTCGGGCTGTGAAATTGCCGCCAGTCATTGCGGTCGCGGATGGCGTGCAGGCGTTCGGTCAGTTCAACAAGGTTCATCGGGCTCTCCTGAAGGCGTATAGCTTCGGGGGGATACCCACCAAAGGCAAGCAGCGCAGATGTTCTATTGTGGGAGCGAGCCTGCTCGCGAAAGCGGTGTGTCCTTCACCCCATCAGTTATCTGATCCACCGTATTCGCGAGCAGGCTCGCTCCCACACAGGATTGATGCAAACCTTCTATCATGCAGGGAACTCGGCCACCCGCGTTGTGGCCCAAGGCTCAGCTCTTTCATCAGGATGCACACATGCAGGTAGAAAGCTTTTTCGAATGGCTCGGCCAGGCGCTCGGCTCGGTCATCCGCTTTATCGTCGACGGCCTCAGCGGCCTGTTCAACATTCTGAGCAATGCCGGCGGCAACTTTGTCGACGGGTTGGCCAAGACACTGGGGATGGACACCTCGATCATCAGCATCATCGCGCTGATCGTCGGGCTGATGCTGTTGTGGTCGGCGATTCGGGCGTTCATGAATGCGTCGATCATTGCCGGGATTATCTGGTTGCTGCTGGGGTTGTGGTTGCTTAGCTGGATTATTCATTAGGCCTTATAAGAGCCCCTCACCCTAACCCTCTCCCGGAGGGCGAGGGGACTGACCGGGTTGTTCTGCAGAAATACGCCGACTTGCGATACCGAGTCGAACTCAGGTTTTGAAAACGCCAGAGATCGGCCCCCTCTCCCTCTGGGAGAGTACTGGGGTGAGGGTGGCTTCTACCGCTACAATGCCGCCCCCCAAGGAGCCCGCATGTCCACTCTGATCGCCGACTGGCGCGACCGCCCGACGCACCGCAAGGTCTGGGCACTCGCCGCGCCCATGATTCTTTCCAATATTTCTGTGCCGCTGGTGGCGCTGGTCGACAGCACCGTGATCGGCCATTTGCCCCACGCCCATCAATTAGGTGCGGTGGCGGTCGGTGCCAGCCTTTACACCTTTCTCGCCTGGGCCATGGGTTTTCTGCGCATGGGCACCACCGGATTTGCCGCGCAGGCCGCCGGGCGCAGCGACGGTGCAGCGTTGCGGCAGATTCTGTTGCAGGGTTTGCTGTTGGCGATGGGGCTGGCGCTGGTGCTTGGCACTTTGGGTGTGCCGCTGAGCGGAGTTGCACTGCACTTCATGCAACCGTCGGCGGAGCTGGATCAGCTCACCCGGGATTTTTTCCACACCCGCCTGTTCGGCCTGCCGGCGGCGCTGGCCAGTTATGCGCTGGTCGGTTGGTTTCTCGGCACGCAGAACGCCCGGGCGCCGCTGGCGATTCTGCTGACCACCAACCTGATCAACATCGCCCTCAATCTGTGGTTCGTCATCGGCCTGGACTGGGGCGTGGTCGGTTCGGCGCGGGCCTCGGTGATTGCCGAATGGAGCGGCGCCCTGCTCGGCCTGCTACTGACTCGCAATGCGTTGCGGGCGTATCCGGGGCACATTGTCTGGGCGGCGCTGAAGATCTGGCAGAGCTGGCGCCCGTTGCTGGCGGTCAACCGCGATATCTTCATTCGCAGCCTGGCATTGCAATCGGTGTTTTTCCTGATCACCGTGCAAGGCGCGCGGCTGGGCGATTCGACGGTGGCCGCCAACGCGCTGCTGCTCAATGGCTTGCTGCTGACCGCACATGCGCTGGACGGCCTGGCCCATGCCGTCGAGGCCCTGTGCGGACACGCCATCGGCGCCCGTGATCGTCTGGCTCTGCGACGTTCGCTGGTAGTGGCCGGCGGCTGGTCACTGATCGCCAGCCTCGGCTTTGCCACACTGTTTCTGCTCGCCGGGCACCTGTTCATCGAGATGCAGACCGACATCCAGAGCGTGCGCGACACGGCGTTCGCCTACCTGCCCTACCTCGCCGTGCTGCCGCTGATTGCGGTCTGGAGCTACCTGCTCGACGGCCTGTTCATCGGCGCCACCCGCGCGCGGGAAATGCGCAACGGCATGCTGATCACCGTGGCGCTGTTAATGCCGTTCGCCTGGGCATTGCAAGGTCTGGGCAATCACGGCCTGTGGATAACTTTTCTGCTGTTCATGGTGTTGCGCAGCCTCACCCTTGGTGCGCAAGCCTGGTGGCTCAAGCGCAGCGATGGCTGGTTCAGTGGCGGCGTTCACTGAGATGGAGTGTGGGCGATAAACCCGACCACCTGATCGAGCACCGGCGCCAGTTGCCGCAACGGTCGTGACAGACTGGCGACCAAGGTTATGTGACTGGGACGCGAGTAATACAGGTCCTGCACCGGCACGCCGGCCGCGCGCAGCTTGCTCGCAAGGCCGCCGGTGTTGCGGGTCGGGTTGACCAGATCATCTTTGCTTGCCGCAATCAGCAGCGCGGGTGGTGCGCCGTGACTGACATGATTGATCGGCTGCGATTGTGGCGGTGAGTCCGGCCAGAAGAACACCGGGCGCACCTCAGGGTTCTTGATCGGCAGAAAATCATAAGGCCCGGCCAGACCGATCCAGCCCTGCAAATCTCTGGGCGACATGTCCACCGCCGCAAGCCATTCGCCATCCAGCGCGAGCATCGCCGCGTTATATCCGCCGGAGCTGTGCCCCATCACATACAAGCGCTGCGGGTTGCCGGAAAACTCGCGAATATGCGTTTTGGTCCACGCTACCGCCCGCGCGCCGTCCTGCAAAAACAGTGGATAACGCACCTGCGGATACAAGCGGTAATCCGCCACGACCGTGACTATCCCCCGCGACGCCAGCGCCTCACCGATAAAGCTGTAGTCGAGGCGCGAACCGCTGTTCCAGCTGCCGCCATAGAAAAACACCACCACTGGCGCACCCGGCATCGGTTGATGCGGCACATACACATCGAGCTTCTGCCGAGGGTCGTCGCCATACGCAATGCCCGCGGTTTTGTCGTACGTGCTGTCCGGGGTCAGCGCATTGAGCAACTGGACCGGCGAACAACCGCTCAGCACCAGCAGCAATACACTGCCGAACATTGCGCCGAACCCTTGCCGGAATAAACCTGCCATACGCGCCGAACCTCGCTTCAGGACTGATCGCCGTGCCACTGGCGCCGCACATGGTCAAGCCGCTGTTGTTGAGTCAGACCCACCGGCGGTGGCACCAGCACGGCACGCGGATGCAGCAAGCGTAGCCATAACCAGCCATCGAGCACGGTACGATCGCTGAATCCCAACGCCAGGCCTTGTTGAACATGGGAGGACATCGTCGCGTAATCGGTTCCCAGCGATTGGCACCAGCGCCAGATGTGTTGCTCCAGCAGGCAGGTCTGCAGCCGTTCGCGCTGGCGCCGGGTCAGGCTTTCTTCGATGCTCAGCGGTTCGACGGCAAGCCCGGGGTTGCGCAATTGTTGCCAGCCCTGACTGCCAATCGCGCGGTCGGCCCAGGTGCCGCCGAACCAGCGCAACTGACGGATCGGCCCGAGCCAGCGGCTCAGTTCAGAGGCATCACAGGCGTCGAAGAAATAGCTCGCGGTCTGCCGGTTGTAATAGCTGAGCAAGGCCCGATGACTCAAGCCGAACGACACCGTGAGCATGCGCTGCAAGTGCCTCAGCAGTTGTTGTGCTGTGGCTTCACTGCCCAGCAACAGCCCGCGCCATGTGTTCGGATCGCTCTGACACAGCGCTGCTAGCGCCGGGCAATCGCGCAACTCGATCAACCGCGGACCATGCTCGCTGACCGGCTCAAACTCGGTGCCATCAAACAGCTTGAAGCACCGCACGTCGACAAAGGCCTGGCGCAGTACCCGCAAGGCTTGCGGTGCATCCGGGCCATCAAGCAATAGCCACTGCGCCATGGGCTCAAGCGCCGCGCCACTCATGTTGCGCCGCTCTGTTCAAGGGCGGTGACCAGTCGACAACTGCACACTGGCTCCAGACAGTGGCTGAAACTGCCGCCGCCGGGGATCAGGCACAACAGCAGCAACGGCTCACCGGACGCCAGTAGTTGCTGCAGACCTTCACTCACCAGACTGTCGGGCAGTGGCGGGGCATCGTCGGTGTCGGTGACGGCAAATGGCGGGTGCAGCACCCCGCTGATCATCGGCTGATCCGGATCGCCTTCGAAGAAACTCACCACCACCTCGACGCCATCGCTCAGTGCCGCCATGGGCGTTTGCGCCAGGGACGGCGCGAGCGGTAGCCAGCAGTGACTCGGCGCGGCGCCTTCGCCTTGATAGAGCCAATCGAATTGCACCGCCACCGGTCGCAGGCAATCAGGCTGCGGTTCGTCCACTGCCACCACCCAGGCCCGTTGCAGGCTGTGCATGCGCGATGGCGCTGTGGCTGATGCACACGGCACCTGCAGCGCCCCGTACAAGCGATTGGCATAGGGGCGTTCGAGGGAGGGATCGGCGCGATGTTCTATGCGTGTGAGCAACCATGGGCGATTGCATTCGGCGAAAGGATGACCGGCCAATCGCAGCCAATGACCGCTGCGCAACGCCGCCAGCTCACTTTGACCTTCGGCCTGGTGCAGGCTCGATGAGCTGGCCTGCACGGTCTCTTGCAACTGCCATTGGTGCAAGGTGCACGAAGCGTTATGCCCATCGTCCTCACGCTGATACCGCGCGGCACCGGCCAAGGGCAACTGCGTCGGATCATCGGCAAAAACCAGACAGTGCCGGTCACGGTCGTGCTCAAAGTAATAGTGAATCCGCGCCTGCGCGCACAAGCGCTGGAGCAGTTGCAGATCGGACTCGCGGTATTGAGTGCAGAACGTCCGGGGCGCGTACTCCCCGCGTAACTCGAAGCGGCGCTGGGCACCTACGATCCCGTGCTCCCTGAGCACCTGTTCGATGATCTGCGGCACCGAACGGCCACTGAAGATTCGCTGGCTGAAGCGCAGCGCCAGGCAATCGAGTTTCGGCCCCAGACGGATCCGGCTCAACCGCAAACCTTGTCCATGCTCATGCTGGACAAGGCTCTGCAATTGCCCGTGCACACCCTCCCCCGACGGCCCGAAACACAGGAATGCCGAACGGTACAGCAGGCCGGCGAGATCCAAGTGCGGATCGTCGATCAGCACATCGATCTCGAACGCAAAAGATTCGCTGAGGGCTTCGCTACCGGTAAAGGCCAGGACTTCGAAGGGGTCGGACAGGCCCGCTACATCGAGACGAAACGACGACTCGTTGACTGGTTCGAACATGGGCGGATCTCTACAGGAGGGGCGGCCGGGGATTCTCGCCGAGAGCCATGGCCGAGTAGAGAGCTGAAGTACAACTTAGGAAATGACCTACGCGAAAAGCAGACCGGATGACTTTTCTGGCCGGGAATGCCAAGCCTTTCGCAAAGATATTGGGAGATATCCCACCGAGTCATGCGAATTTTCCACCACCTACAGGAAAAATTCACACAACCCGGCGAGATCGCGACCTGACCTCAGGAAGACAGGTAGGAGGAGCGGGTCAGGCCCAGACGCAAGGCATCGAGAAATTGCGTGCGCTCGCTGGCACTGATGCGGGCACTGGCGCACTTGTCGCGGTAGTGAGTCATCAGTTCTTCCGGCGACAAGTGCACGTAACGCAGCATGTCTTCGATGGTGTCGTGGGTCTCGATGCCAGCGTGGTACACGCTGCCATCGGCGTTCTGGTAGATGTTCACCGAGTCGGTGTCACCGAACAGGTTGTGCATGTCACCGAGGATTTCCTGATAGGCGCCAACGAGGAACACGCCCAGCAAGTAGTCTTCGCCTTCATTCAAACCGTGTACCGGCAGGCTGGTTTCGATGCTCTGCTCGTCGACATACTGGTTGATCTTGCCGTCGGAGTCGCAGGTCAGATCCTGCAGCACCGCACGACGCAGCGGCTCTTCGTCGAGACGGTGCAGCGGGATGATCGGCAGCACCTGGTCGATCGCCCAGGTATCCGGCAGGCTCTGGAACACCGAGAAGTTGCAGATGTACTTGTCGGCCAGCTTGTCATTGAGCTCGTCGAGCACCTGACGGTGCGAACGCTGACGCGCTTTGAGTGAGTTGTGCAGGCGACGGCACACGGCGAAGTAGCACTGCTCGGCCAGGGCTTTTTCAGCCAGGGTCAGTTTGCCGTCGGCGTACTGCGCAGCCACATCGCTCATGTAGTGAGTGGCGCGCCAGTAGGTTTCGGTGACCATTTCGATGTCGGTCGGGCCGAGCAGGTCAACCAGCCACTGCACGGTTTCCGGCAACGACTCCTTGTTTTCGATCTGCGGAATTTCGTCGTTGTGCTTCTCGACGTCGGTGACCTGCACCACCAGCATCGCGTGGTGCGCGGTCAGCGAGCGGCCGCTTTCAGAGAAGATGTGCGGGTGCGGCAAGGCCTGCGCGTCGCAGAATTCCTTGAGCATGCCGACCACGACGCCGGCGTAATCATCCATGTCGTAGTTGATCGAGCTGGCGTTGCGCGAGTGCGTGCCGTCGTAGTCGACGCCCAGACCGCCGCCGACGTCGATGTGATCGACCGGCAGACCCAGGTTGCGCAGCTCTCCGTAGTAACGGATCGCTTCCTTGAAGCCGTGCTGGTAGTCGGCCAGGTTGGCGATCTGCGAACCCATGTGGAAGTGCAACAGGCGAATGCCCTGATCCAGACCGGCCGCGCGGAAACGCTCGACCACCGATAGCAGTTGTGCCGCCGACAGACCGAACTTGGATTTCTCGCCACCGGTGTCGGCCCACTTCGACGACGCCAGCGACGACAGACGCACGCGCAGGCCAACCTGTGGCTTGACCTTCAGCGAGGCGGCTTCTTCGATCACCAGGCCAACTTCGGATTCTTTCTCGATCACGATGAACACATTGTGGCCGAGCTTCTGGCCCATCAGCGCCAGACGGATGAACTCGCGGTCCTTGTAACCATTGCAGACGATGGTGCCGCCCTTCGGCGCCAGTGCCAGCACGGCCAGCAGTTCAGGCTTGGAGCCGGCTTCCAGACCGATGGAAACGTCCTGGGTGGCGATGATGTTCTCGATCACCGCTTCTTGCTGGTTAACCTTGATCGGGTACAGCGCGGTGTACTTGCTCTGGTATTCCAGACGTTCGATGTTCGCATCGAAGGCGCCGGTCAACTGACGGACACGGTCTTGCAGGATGTCGGGAAAACGAACCAGCAACGGCAAGGACAAACCGCTTTTGCGCAGTTGGTCGACTTGCTCGAACAGGTCGATAGGCGAGCTGCTCGGGCCGTTCGGACGAACTTCGACGCGACCGGCGTCATTGATCGCGAAATACCCGGCCCCCCAATGGCGAATCCCGTAAACACTGCGGCTGTCCGCAACTGTCCATTGGCTGCCATCGTCTTTGCGTGTGCGTCGTACGGACATCGAAGTCCCCTATAAAGAAGTCATAGTGCGTCGCCTGATCGCAGGCCGGCGCAGTCTAAAGTATGAAAATGACGGTTCGTCAGCGCGGCGGTAGACCGCACTGACTGCGTGGAGTTTAGAAACCGGTCATGAACAGGCTCTGTGAAAACCATGGAGACGACGCCGGATCTGCAATGTTTCAGCGCCGGATCAAGCCGTAGATGGATTTCACAGAGGCTGCTAGCCGCCGGATTTCTTCGCTTTGAAACCGTGTTTGATCAGCTCAGCCAAGAGTAGCTCGACATGATCGCCCTGGATTTCGATGATGCCGTCTTTCAACGCCCCGCCGGTGCCGCAACGTTTCTTCAACGTTGTCGCCAACTCTTTGAGCGCGTCTTCGGCCAGTGGCACGCCAGTGATGGTGGTCACCGTCTTGCCGCCACGGCCCTTGCTCTCGCGACGCACGCGGGCAATGCCATCGCCGGCCGGGATCACGGTTTGTTTGCAGATACAGGCGTCCACCGGCTTGCTGCATTCCGGGCAATGACGACCTGCGTCGGTGGAAAATACCAGGCCACCCAAGGCGGCGAAGGATGCGGCTTTTTTGGCCACCGGCAATCCTCTTCGGAGGACAAAGACTGATCGCAACCTTGGGCAAGGTCAGCGACCGCGAAGCCCCACTCAGGCAGGGGCAGCGCTACTGCACCGGATGCTTCAATAAAAGCAGGACGGTGCAGCTTGAAAAGGTCGCGCAGTGTAACGGCAAAAATCCCGATTGCTAAGTGCCAATCGGCGCCAATTTATGTGTTCTTTGCGACGTCGCTTTGCTGCGCCTTCAGATAGCGCTTCAACGCGGCCAGAGAGTCCGGACAATAAGGCTTCTGCTCGATTTCCAGCATGACCTGCCCGACCGGAATAAAGCGTGCTTCGAGGACTTCTTCAGGCTGCAGTCTGAGCGGACCGTCCCATACAGCGGAAAACGCCGAACACCAAAGACGATTGCCGGTGTCCTCGAAGTAGAAATGGTCATGGGCCGTCAGCTCTACGCCGCTGACACCCAACTCCTCTTCCAGCTCTCGGGCCGCCGACTCGGCGTAAGTCTCGTCCGCCTGCACCATGCCGCCTGCCGCGACATCCCAGTAACCGGGATAAATCGCCTTGCTCAACGTGCGCCGATGTACACAAAGGTCGCCGGCGGAATTGAACAACATGATGTACGTGCCACGACCGATCAGCCCGCGCTCGCGTAGATCGGCGCGCACCAGAGCGCCGAGCAGGTTGTCCTGCTCGTCGACCCAGGCGATCTGTTCGGCATCGGAGGCGGCGCGATGGGCCGCCTCTTTGGCGTTCTGGCTCATGAATCAGCCCTGATTGAGCAGTTGACGCAAATCGATCACAGCAGCGTTGGCACGGGAAATATAGTTGGCCATGACCAGCGAGTGGTTGGCCAGCACGCCGAAGCCGCTCCCGTTAAGAATCATAGGACTCCAGACCGGTTCCTGCGAGGCTTCCAGTTCACGGATGATCTGACGCACGCTGACCGTGGCGTTTTTCTTCGCCAGCACATCGGCGAAATCGACTTCAATGGCGCGCAGCAGGTGCGACAGCGCCCAAGCCTGACCGCGTGCTTCGTAGAACACGTTGTCGATCTGCATCCACGGGGTCTCGACGACCTCTTCGTCAACCTGCGGCACTTCGCCGATGGCCGGCACTTCGGTTTTCAGCGCGGTGTTGAGTTTGACCCGACCGACACTGGCCGACAGACGTTGCGACAGCGAGCCGAGACGGGTGCCGACATCGCCCAGCCAGTTATTCAGGTTGTCGGCGCGGGCATAGAACAGCGCGTTTTTCTGGGTCGGATCGGACAGACGCGCCTGATAGCGGCTCAGGGAGTTGATGCCTTCCTGGTACTCCGACTCACTCGACGGCAGGATCCAGCTCTTGTTGTCGAAGTTGAAGCGCGGTTCGGCCTTGGCCAGATCGGCGTCTTCCGCCGACTGCGATTGCGAACGGGCAAAGTCTTTGCGCAGAGCGCGGGTCAGGTCACGCACCTGTACCAGCACGCCGTATTCCCAGCTCGGCGTGTTGTCCATCCACAGGCCTGGCGGGAAGCGGTCGTTGGAAATATAGCCGCCCGGCTTGTTGAGCAAGGTGCCGGCGACGGTCTTCAGGGTTTCGACAGTGGTGTAGCCGATCACCATCTGCTTGCCTTCTTTCTCGGCCGCCACCTGGGCATTTTGTGCGACCGGAAACAGCGCCGGCTCCTGGCTCCAGTACCAGCCCAGGCCAATGGTCACCAACAGATAAATGCCGATCAGCGTGGCCAGCGCACGGCTGAACAGCAGCCCGCCCACATAGCTGCGGGCGGCCGACTTCGGCTCGGCGGCTCGTTCAGGCGCGCTGCCCGCGCGGTTTTTCCAGTCCAGCATGGCGATATCCTTTCAAATCTTGGGTTCAACGGTTCGACCACAACCATACAACAACGTGCCAGAGCCGGGCACCCGCGCGTAACGATAAGCCGCAAATCATGTGGGCGAATGACGCTTCGACGATCACTAGGGGAATCCCCGATACGCGCATCTCAGCCAAACGGAAGCCAGAGCGGTAAAAACCCTCCGCCAGTTCATCCAATGCGCAGATCGAAGCGCAACACCCTTTCATCTCGCGCAGCTTGTTTTCCGGCGAAAAGCCCGACTTAAGGGGACTTGAGCGACGCCAAGGTCAAAAATAAAACCGCCCGGTCATAAACTGAATGGTGACGCACTGCAGATTATTGACGTACGACACTCGTGTAAGGGAAAAGAGGTGCTAGCATAGAGCCACCAGTCGATCTCAGCATGCAGCCTAACTAGTAGTCAGGATATGACCGAGCCAGAAGACCCCAGCCGTGAGCGTCTCAAGCACCACTTTGCCCAGCGGGTAATTCATCAGGCACGTCAGATTCTTGAGATATGGCAACGCCTGCAACGCAGTGAGTGGTCCACTGTCGACCTCGCCGAACTGAGCGAGGCCAACCTGCGCCTGCTACGTTTTGCCGAGCGCTTCGAACAGCCGGAACACACTCAGCTCGCGCGCCACATCAGCCAGTCGCTGGAAGCAGTGGACGCCAATCGCGGCCGCCTCAGCAGCGGCCTGATCACTGACCTCAATCGCTTGATGCAACGCTTGTCGCGCACCGGCCTGCGCCATGGCGATCAACTCGACCAGACCTTCCTGCCGCCGCTGCGCAAACCGATCTACGTGATGCTGCAGGACCACGACCGCGCCGAGCGACTGGCCAAGCAACTGGAGTTTTTCGGCTTGAGCGCGCAGGCGCTGGACAGTGTTTCGGCGTTTCGCTCCTCGATGGTCGAGCGCTTACCGGCCGCCATCGTCATGGACGTGGATTTCAGTGGTGCCGGCATCGGCCTGAAACTCGCCGCCGAAGCCCAAGTCGGCCTGGAAGAACCGCTGCCGCTGCTGTTTTTCAGCCTGCACGAAACCGACACGCCTACTCGTCTCGCCGCCGTGCGTGCCGGTGGCCAGGAATTCCTCACCGGCACTCTCGAAGCGTCGAGCCTGCTGGAGAAGATCGAAGTCCTCACCTGTGTCGCCCAGTACGAGCCTTATAAAGTGTTGATCATCGACGACTCGCGTGCGCAGGCCTTGCACACTGAACGCCTGCTCAACAGCGCCGGCATCGTCACGCGCACCTTGATCGAACCGATTCAGGCGATGGCCGAACTGGCGGACTTCCAGCCGGATCTGATCATCCTCGACATGTACATGCCGGCCTGCACCGGTACCGAACTGGCCAAAGTGATTCGCCACAACGACCGCTATGTCAGTGTGCCGATCATCTATCTGTCGGCCGAAGACGATCTGGACAAGCAGCTCGACGCCATGAGCGAAGGCGGCGATGACTTCCTGACCAAACCGATCAAGCCGCGCCACCTGATCACTACCGTGCGCAACCGCGCCGCCCGTGCGCGCAACCTGAAAGCGCGCATGGTCCGCGACAGCCTCACCGGTTTGTATAACCACACACATATTCTGCAATTGCTCGAAGACTGCTCGTTCCGCGCCCGCCGCGAGAACAAGCCGCTGAGCTTTGCCATGCTCGACATCGACCACTTCAAACGGGTCAACGACAGCCACGGCCACCCAATGGGCGACCGGGTGATCAAAAGCCTGGCGTTGTTTCTCAAACAGCGTTTACGCAAAACCGACTTCATCGGCCGCTACGGCGGTGAAGAGTTCGCCATCGTCATGCCCGACACCGATATAGAAGCGGCGCACAAAGTGCTCGATGAAATTCGCCAGCGCTTCGCCGAAATTCATTACCCGGCGCAGCCGCAGGATTTGTGGTGCACCTTCAGTGCCGGCGTGGTGGAAATGCACGACGACTGCGACAGCCTGATGATGGCCAGTCAGGCCGACGAAGCGCTGTACCGCGCCAAGGGTGCCGGGCGCAATCGCGTGCAGACTGCGCGCGACTCAAAGCAAAGTGCCACTTTTTCATCGGATTCCACTGAATCGGTCATAACCCTGTAACAGAACCGCAATAAATTCAGGCGCTTACCATTTCTGCCGTTGGTAGCCGTCATGCGCCTGAAGTTGCTCACCAATCTCAATACGCTGCTGCTGGTCGCCGTGTGCCTCGCACTCGGCGCGACGCTGTGGTGGTCGCAAAAAGCCCTCGAACGCCCGTACCTGTTGATGGAGCGTTATCTTGGCCTGTCGCAGCAATTTCAGAACGAGGTCGCGCGCAACGTTGAGGACTACCTCGGCAGCGGTGATGCCCTGCGCCTGAGCAGCGCCAGTCAGGCCATCGATAGCCTGCGCAAAGAACTCGATGAGTTGCCGCCGGCGCTGGCTGAAACGCTGCGCCCGAGCCTGTCGGGCCTGGATGAGTTCAGCAAAACCGACCTGCTCGCGGCCGGCAAACTGGCCGGAGATCCGCAGGCCTTGCTGTTGCAGGCCGAGCGCGAATTGAGCGCCAGCCTTGAGCAACTCAGCACTTATGCCAACGGTAACGCGGCTTATATGACGCCGCTGCTGGTTGCCTCGCAGCACTTGGGCAAACTGTCGCTGGCACGGGACAAACTGGTCAGCAGCGGTCGCAGCGAACTGGCGGCCGACGTTGAGCGTGAAGTCAGCAATATCCGTACTCAGGCGCAGGCGATTGATGCCCTGCCCTTGCTCGGCGTCGTCTCCAGCAACGAATCGGGCAGCGACGATTTCGCCGCGATGATGGGTATCGAAAACACTGAGAAAACTGTTGCCGAAGACGCCGGTGTCGGCCCCAAACGTGAACTCAACAGCCTCCTCAGCCGCTACCCGGCAGAGTTGGCGCGCACTAGTGAGCAGATCCAGAAACGCGCCGACCTCAGCACGGCGACGCACCAGAAAATCGCCGCCGTACAGCAGGCCATCGCCGGACTTGAGCCGGTCGTACGCGCCCAGCACGGGCAAATTCAAGGCGAAGTGCGCCTGATGCAAGGCGTGATGATCGGCCTGATTCTGCTGATTGGTTTGCTAATCGACACCTTGCAACGGCGGCTGGCCAGTACGCTGACCAATCTCGCTCCGGCATTGTCGACCTGGGCCGAAGGCGATTTCAGCCGCGATATTCAACTGGGCAAGACCAACCGTGAACTGCACGACATTGAAGCCTCGCTCAATCGCTTGCGCGCGTACCTGGTCGATCTGGTCGGGACGATTCGCGGCAATGCCGAGCAAGTCGCGGGCAGTAGTCGTACCCTTGCCGAACTCAGTAACGACCTGCACAGCGGCGCCGAACTTCAGGCCGGCGATACTGCGCTGATCCGCGACTCTCTCGGTGAACTGGAAGCGACCATTCAGCAAGTGGCAGGCGATGCGCAGCAGGCCGCCGATGCCAGCCGTCATGCCGGACTGGCCGTCGAGCATGGTCAAACCGTTATCGGCCAGAGCCTGACCGGACTGCATGCGCTGGTTGGTGAGGTTCAGGGCAACGCACAAATGATCGAGCATCTGGCTGAAGAGTCGGCGACCATCGGCGGCGTGTTGACGGTGATTCGCTCGATTGCCGACCAGACCAACCTGCTGGCACTGAACGCGGCAATTGAAGCGGCACGCGCCGGGGAAATGGGTCGTGGTTTTGCCGTAGTGGCCGAGGAAGTGCGCTCACTGGCACAACGCACCGCAGGCGCGACAGCCGAGATTCAGACGCTGATCGCTGGCCTGCAAACGGCGGCGCGGCAATCGGTCGAAGGCATGCGCGCACAGGTTGAACATGCCGAAGCCACAGCCAATCAGGCGCAAGCGGCGGACGGTGCGCTGGATAAAATTGTCGGTGCGATCCAGACCATTTCCGACACGGCGATCCGCATTGCCGATGTCACTGCGCAGCAGAGTGGCGCGGTCAGCGAGATTCGCGATCACAGCGAGCGGATTCATCAATTGGGTGGGGATAATCTGGTGCGTATCGGTCGTGGGCGCGAACAGGGTGAGAATCTGCTGGTATTGGGCGGGCAATTGCATACGGCCGTACAAGCCTTTCGCGTTTGATAGACCGCTATCGCGAGCAGGCTCACTCCTACGTTGGAATGCATACCCAGTGGGAGCGAGCTTGCTCGCGAAGGCGTCAGTCCAGACACCACAAGTGACCGGATCACATCACTCGGTCACATATTTCGCGCAAACATCGGCCATCGTGCTGGCTATTGCATAGAACTGGACAGTCACAAAGTCTTTGCGGCATAGTCGCCGGGTTCTGAGCTTTGCTCACCCATAACAAGGACAACGCAGATGGCAACCCTACTGGTGCTGCACGGCCCCAACCTGAACCTGCTCGGCACCCGCGAACCCGGTACTTACGGTTCAACGACCCTGGCGCAGATCAATCAGGATCTGGAGCGCCGCGCCCGTGAAGCCGGCCATCATCTGCTGTATCTGCAAAGCAATGCCGAGTACGAATTGATCGACCGCATCCACGCCGCGCGCGGCGAAGGCGTCGATTTCATTCTGATCAATCCGGCGGCTTTTACGCATACAAGTGTCGCATTACGTGACGCGTTGCTGGGAGTGAGCATCCCATTCATCGAAGTGCATTTGTCCAACGTGCACAAACGCGAACCTTTCCGCCATCACTCTTACTTCTCCGACGTAGCGGTGGGAGTGATCTGCGGCCTTGGCGCCAGCGGTTACCGACTGGCCCTGGAGGCTGCACTAGAACAGCTTGAAACACAGGCAACGACTTGAACTACAAGCGTTAAGCGCCCCTGACCGACCCTTGGGAGTTGATGATTCATGGATATCCGTAAAGTTAAGAAACTGATCGAATTGCTGGAAGAGTCCGGCATCGACGAGCTCGAGATCAAGGAAGGCGAAGAGTCCGTACGCATCAGCCGTCACAGCAAGACCCCAGCTCAGCAGTACTACGCACCGGCTCCGATGCAAGCACCGGCCGCTGCGCCTGTTGCTGCTCCGGTTGCTGCTGCAGCCCCGGCGGCCGCTGCTGCTCCAGCGCTGAACGGCACTGTTGCCCGTTCGCCGATGGTCGGCACCTTCTACCGTAAATCTTCGCCAGCCTCGCCAGCCTTCGTTGAAGTCGGCCAGACCGTGAAGAAAGGCGACACTCTGTGCATCGTCGAAGCCATGAAGATGATGAACCACATCGAAGCTGAAACCAGCGGTGTGATCGAGTCCATCCTCGTCGAAGACGGCCAGCCGGTTGAGTACGACCAACCGCTGTTCACCATCGTTTGAACTGCGGAGAGCCTTTGATGACTGCGAAGTTGGAAAAAGTTCTGATCGCTAACCGCGGTGAGATCGCCCTGCGGATTCTGCGTGCCTGCAAAGAGATGGGCATCAAGACCGTCGCCGTTTACTCCAAGGCCGACAAAGAGCTGATGCACCTGGGTCTGGCAGACGAATCCGTCTGCATCGGCCCGGCGTCTGCCGCTCAGTCCTACCTGCACATCCCGGCCATCATCGCGGCTGCTGAAGTGACTGGCGCTACCGCCATTCACCCAGGCTACGGTTTCCTCGCGGAAAACGCCGATTTTGCCGAGCAGGTCGAGAACTCCGGCTTCGCCTTCATCGGCCCGAAAGCCGACACCATTCGCCTGATGGGTGACAAGGTCTCGGCCAAGCACGCGATGATCGAAGCAGGCGTACCGACCGTTCCAGGTTCTGACGGCCCATTGCCGGAAGACGAAGAAACGGCGCTGCGCATCGGTCGCGAAGTCGGCTACCCGGTGATCATCAAAGCCGCTGGCGGCGGTGGTGGTCGCGGCATGCGCGTCGTGCACAAGGAAGAAGACCTGATCGCCTTCGCCAAACTGACCCGCACCGAAGCTGGCGCGGCGTTCGGCAACCCGATGGTCTATCTGGAAAAATTCCTGACCAACCCGCGTCACGTGGAAGTGCAGGTTCTTTCCGACGGTCAGGGTCACGCGATCCATCTGGGCGACCGCGATTGCTCGCTGCAACGTCGTCACCAGAAAGTCCTCGAAGAAGCGCCGGCACCGGGCATCGACGAGAAGGCTCGCGAGGAAGTACTGGCTCGCTGCGTCAAGGCGTGCATCGACATCGGCTACCGTGGCGCCGGTACTTTCGAGTTCCTCTACGAGAACGGTCGTTTCTACTTCATCGAAATGAACACCCGTGTTCAGGTGGAGCACCCGGTTTCGGAAATGGTCACCGGTATCGACATCGTCAAGGAGATGCTCAGCATCGCCGCTGGCAACAAGTTGTCGTTCACTCAGGATGACGTGGTAATCCGCGGTCACTCGCTGGAATGCCGGATCAACGCTGAAGACCCGAAAACCTTCATGCCGAGCCCGGGCACGGTCAAGCATTTCCACGCCCCAGGCGGCAACGGCGTTCGCGTCGATTCGCACCTGTACAGCGGTTATGCGGTTCCACCGAACTACGACTCGCTGATCGGCAAGCTGATCACTTACGGCGCGACCCGCGACGAAGCCATGGCTCGCATGCGCAATGCCCTGGACGAAATCGTGGTTGACGGGATCAAGACCAACATCCCGCTGCACCGTGATCTGGTTCGTGACGAAGGCTTCTGCAAGGGTGGTGTGAACATTCACTACCTTGAGCACAAGCTGGCTGGCGAGAAGCACTAAGCTTCAGCCCGCACCAGACAAAGCCGCCCTCGGGCGGCTTTGTTGTTTGTGCAGGCTTCACAAATCCCTTGTGGGAGCGAGCCTGCTCGCGAAGAGGCCGTAACAGTCTCCATCTTCATTGCTGATCCACCGCATTCGCGAGCAGGCTCGCTCCCACAGGTTTCAAGCCACACAACATCTGCGCTACAAATGCTCCTCCCACAAACCGCGCGCGCTCGCGTAAACTTGCGCGCTTCTCGCCGGCCGCTAGGCTGCAATCAATATTTTTCAAAGGTGCCCGCCATGCCTTGGCTGCAAGTACGTCTCGCCATCAGCCCGGAACAAGCCGAAACCTACGAAGACGCTTTCCTTGAAGTGGGCGCCGTTTCGGTGACATTCATGGACGCCGAAGATCAGCCGATCTTCGAGCCGGAACTCAATACCACACCGCTGTGGGCACACACCCACCTGTTGGCGCTGTTCGAAGGCGGCACCGAACCGGCACCGGTTCTGGCCCATCTGGAACTGCTGACCGGCAGCCCGCTGCCTGAGCATCACAGCGAAGTCATCGAAGATCAGGACTGGGAACGCAGCTGGATGGACGGGTTTGAGCCGATGCGTTTCGGCCAGCGCCTGTGGATCGTGCCGAGCTGGCACGCCGCGCCGGAACCTGATGCGGTCAACTTGCTGCTCGATCCGGGCCTGGCCTTCGGCACCGGCACGCACCCGACCACCGCGCTGTGCCTGGAATGGCTCGACGGTCAGGACCTGAAAGACAGCAACGTGCTCGACTTCGGTTGCGGCTCGGGGATTCTGGCGATCGCCGCCCTGCTGCTCGGCGCGAAAGAAGCGGTTGGCACCGACATCGACGTGCAGGCGCTGGAAGCTTCGCGCGACAACGCCGGGCGCAACAACATTGCCGATGAGCTGTTCCCGCTGTACTTGCCGGAAGATCTGCCGCAAGTTCAAGCCGACGTGCTGGTCGCCAACATTCTCGCCGGCCCGCTGGTTTCGCTGGCGCCGCAACTCTGCGGGCTGGTCAAGTCCGGTGGACGTCTGGCGCTGTCAGGTATCCTCGCCGAACAAGGTGATGAAGTCGCTGCCGCTTATGCGCAGGACTTTGATCTCGACCCGATCGCCAATCGCGATGGCTGGGTGCGCATCACCGGCCGTCGGCGTTAATATGACCGCCTGCATAATCCGGATCGCCGCATGACCGACAGCTTCGTCACCCAGTGCCCGCATTGCCAAACCAGTTTCCGTGTCAGCCATGCTCAATTGAGCGTGGCCCGCGGGGTGGTTCGCTGCGGCTCCTGCCTGCAAGTGTTCAACGCCGCCAAGCAGCTGCTGGAACAACATGCCGGCAAGGACGCGGTGACACCGGTTGCACCACCGCTCGCCGAGCTGCCGGTCGAGGCGTCGCCGAACAGTGCCGCGCCGCCTGTTGTCGAGTCACCCGCCATTGAACCTGCGGCACCGCGTGCCACCAGCCAGAAACAATGGAGCGCCTCGGCGCTTGATCTCGACAGCCTCGACCTGGACGAAGAACTGGCTCGTCTCGAACAACGGGAAATCCAGCCCGCTACCGAACTTGGCCGCCCGCGCGAAGAGTCCCTGAGTGCCCGTCGCGACAGCCCCGAGCCCGATGATGCCGCGTGGCCTGGCAGCCTCTTCAGCGAACCCGCCGATGAACGGATCCCTGAGCCGGACGACGAGCCACAAGTCGACGACATTGAGCCGCTCACCCGTGAACGCACCGAGCCCTCGCTGTCACTGGAACCGGTGGATCTGGATGACGAGCCGGCGATTCCGCATCTGCGCCTGCACGACCCGATCGACCCCAATGCTCGCCGCGAACGCGTGTCGGCCAGCGACGAAGTCGATGCTGACTTACCATCGATCGAACCGCTGCGCAAAAAACGCGAGCGCGCAGAACCCGGCGTACGCGCCGAAGTCCTGCAAGACCTGACCGACGACCCGTTGCAACTGGACTGGCAGAAACGCCGCTCACCGTGGGGCCGACGCATGCTCTGGCTGCTGTTGGTGCTGCTGGCGGCGGGAGGACTGGCTGCCCAGTACATCTCTTATCACTTCGATGAGCTGGCCCGACAGGATCAATATCGCCCGTGGTTCCAGCAAATCTGCCCGCAGATCGGCTGCACGGTGCCGTCCAAAGTCGATATCGCCCGAATCAAGAGCAGCAATCTGGTGGTGCGCAGCCATCCGGAGTTCAACGGCGCGCTGGTGGTCGATGCGATCATTTACAACCGTGCGACGTTCTCTCAGCCGTTTCCATTACTGGAACTGCGCTTTGCCGACCTAAACGGCCACCTGATCGCCAGTCGTCGCTTCAAACCCGGCGAATACCTGAGAGGGGACCTCGAAGGTCTGGCGGAAATGCCGCCGCAGACGCCGATCCACATCGCGCTGGATATTCTCGATCCAGGCCCCAAAGCGGTGAATTACAGCCTGAGTTTCCACTCGCCCGAGTGAATCCTTGTGTCGCTTTCGAATTGACGGCGGTTTTCTGACTTTGCTACCCACAACCAAACCGGTGGCGATAACAGAATAACTGTTCAGATTTTGTTCAATTCAGCCTTTATCCAGTCATCGAGAGCGGGTATCATGCCAACCCTTTTTCGAACTCTCATGATCCGGCCCCACCTCAGGGAAGTCCTATGTCGGCGGTACGCATCGGCCCATACACATTGCAGAACGGCTTGATTCTCGCCCCGATGGCGGGCGTCACCGATCAGCCCTTTCGTCAGCTGTGCAAGCGTTTGGGCGCAGGGCTTGTAGTCTCGGAAATGGTCACCAGTGACATGAGCCTGTGGAACACCCGCAAGTCGCGCATGCGCATGATCCACGAAGGCGATCCCGAGCCACGCTCGGTGCAGATTGCCGGTGGTGATGCACAGATGCTGGCGGATGCAGCCCGGGCCAACGTCGAACTGGGCGCACAGATTATTGATATCAACATGGGTTGCCCGGCAAAGAAGGTCTGCAACAAGGCCGCCGGTTCCGCGTTGTTGAAGGACGAAGCACTGGTGACCGAGATCCTGCAGGCCGTCGTGGCTGCGGTTGATGTGCCGGTCACCCTGAAGATCCGCACCGGTTGGGATCGCGACAACAAGAACGGTCTGACCGTGGCGAAGATCGCCGAGCAGGCCGGGATCACCGCGCTGGCAGTGCATGGCCGCACTCGCGCCGATCTGTACAAGGGTGAAGCCGAGTACGACACGATTGCTGCGATCAAGCAGGCCGTGTCGATCCCGGTGTTTGCCAATGGCGATATCGATTCGCCGGAAAAGGCCCGTTACGTCCTCGACGCAACCGGTGCCGATGGCCTGTTGATAGGCCGCGCTGCCCAAGGGCAGCCATGGATTTTTCGCGAGATCGAACACTTCCTGCGCACCGGTGAGAAATTGCCGGCGCCGGAGCTGGTCGAGGTGGAACACATTCTGCTGGAGCATCTGGCCGCACTTCACGCTTTCTATGGGGACGTGATGGGCGTGCGCATTGCGCGCAAGCATGTGGGCTGGTATCTCGCAACCTTGCCGGGCGCCAGGGAATTTCGCGCCCACTTCAATCGTTTGGATGGTACGGAAACACAATGCGCCAACGTTCGGGAGTTCTTCGCCGAACGTTACAAGAGCCTGACAGGGGACGAAGAAGGGGTGGCCGCATGACGATGATGACCGAGACTTTAGTGAGTGGAACAACACCCGTGAGCGACAACGTGAATTTGAAACAGCACCTCAATACCCCGAGCGAAGAAGGTCAGACCCTTCGCGGGAGTGTCGAGAAGGCGCTGCACAATTATTTCGCCCACCTTGAGGGCGCGTCCGTCACGGATGTGTACAACCTGGTGCTCTCCGAAGTCGAGGCTCCCCTGCTCGAAAGCGTGATGAACTACGTCAAGGGCAACCAGACCAAGGCCAGTGAGCTGCTGGGACTTAACCGCGGCACGCTGCGCAAGAAACTCAAGCAGTACGATCTGCTGTAAGCATTCAATCAAACCAGAAAGGCGCCCGCGTAAAAAACGGTCGCCTTTTTTGCTGACTTCCTTTGCTTTTGATGGAAATTGAGATGACCGACCAGACTACCCGCCTGCCGATCCGCCGCGCCTTGATCAGCGTTTCCGACAAGACCGGGATCCTCGAATTCGCCAAGGAGCTTGAAGCTCTGGGCGTCGAGATCCTCTCCACCGGCGGGACGTTCAAGCTGCTGCGCGACAACGGTGTTGCTGCAGTGGAAGTCGCGGATTACACCGGTTTCGCCGAGATGATGGACGGTCGGGTGAAAACCCTGCACCCGAAAATCCACGGCGGCATCCTCGGTCGTCGTGGTATCGACGACGCAATCATGAGCGAGCACGGCATCAAGCCGATCGATCTGGTTGCCGTTAACCTCTACCCGTTCGAAGCCACCATCAACAAGCCAGGCTGCGACCTGCCGACCGCTATCGAAAACATCGACATCGGCGGCCCGACCATGGTCCGTTCGGCAGCGAAAAACCATAAAGACGTAGCGATCGTGGTGAATGCCAGCGATTACGCCAGCGTGCTGGAAGGCCTCAAGGCCGGCGGCCTGACCTACGCTCAGCGTTTCGACCTGATGCTGAAAGCCTTCGAACACACCGCGGCCTACGACGGCATGATCGCCAACTACATGGGCACCGTGAATCAGGCGGCTGAAACCCTGTCGACCTCCGGCCGCAGCGAATTCCCGCGCACCTTCAACAGCCAGTTCATCAAAGCGCAGGAAATGCGCTACGGCGAGAACCCGCACCAGAGCGCGGCGTTCTACGTGGAAGCCAAGCCTGCCGAAGTCGGCATCGCCACCGCGACCCAACTGCAAGGCAAAGAACTCTCGTACAACAACGTGGCCGACACCGACGCTGCGCTGGAATGCGTGAAGAGCTTCGTCAAACCAGCCTGCGTGATCGTCAAGCACGCCAACCCGTGCGGCGTGGCAGTCAGCCCGGACGCTGAAGGCGGCATTCGTCAGGCCTACGAACTGGCCTACGCCACCGACACCGAGTCGGCGTTCGGCGGGATCATCGCCTTCAACCGTGAACTGGATGCCGAGACCGCCAAAGCGATCGTCGAACGTCAGTTCGTCGAAGTGATCATCGCCCCAAGCGTCAGCGAAGAAGCTCGTGCGATTGTTGCGGCCAAAGCCAACGTGCGCCTGCTGGCCTGCGGCGAGTGGTCGGCTGACCGCGCTGCAGCGTGGGACTACAAGCGCGTCAACGGCGGCCTGCTGGTACAGAGCCGCGACATCGGCATGATCAGCGCCGATGACCTGAAAGTCGTAACCAAGCGCGCCCCGACCGAACAGGAAATCCACGACCTGATCTTCGCCTGGAAAGTCGCCAAGTACGTTAAGTCCAACGCTATCGTCTACGCCAAGAACCGTCAGACCATCGGTGTCGGCGCTGGCCAGATGAGCCGCGTAAACTCGGCGCGTATCGCCGCGATCAAGGCTGAGCATGCCGGCCTGCAAGTTGCCGGTTCGGTGATGGCATCGGACGCGTTCTTCCCGTTCCGCGACGGCCTGGATAACGCAGCCAAGGTCGGTATCACTGCGGTGATCCAGCCGGGCGGCTCGATGCGTGATGCTGAAGTGATTGCTGCTGCTGACGAGGCCGGCATCGCTATGGTATTCACCGGCATGCGTCACTTCCGTCACTGATTATTGCTTGATCGTACCCACAGAATTAGCGTCATCCGAGGTTTTTGAAATGAATGTTTTGATCATTGGCAGCGGTGGCCGTGAACACGCCCTGGCCTGGAAAGTGGCTCAGGATCCGCGCGTGCAAAAGGTTTTCGTTGCACCGGGCAACGCTGGCACCGCCATTGAAGCCAAGTGCGAGAACGTCGCCATCGACGTGCTGGCCCTTGAGCAACTGGCCGACTTCGCCGAGAAAAACGTTTCCCTGACCATCGTCGGCCCGGAAGTACCGCTGGTAGCTGGAGTCGTCGACCTGTTCCGCTCCCGTGGTCTGGACTGCTTCGGCCCGACCGCCGGTGCTGCGCAGCTGGAAGGTTCGAAAGCCTTCACCAAGGATTTCCTCGCACGCCACAAGATCCCGACGGCCGACTACCAGAACTTCACCGAGATCGAGCCGGCACTGGCTTATCTGCGTGAAAAAGGCGCACCGATCGTGATCAAGGCCGATGGCCTGGCCGCCGGTAAAGGCGTGATCGTCGCCATGACCCTGGCCGAAGCCGAAGACGCCGTGCGTGACATGCTCGCGGGCAACGCTTTCGGTGACGCCGGTTCGCGCGTGGTCATCGAAGAATTCCTCGACGGCGAAGAAGCTTCGTTCATCGTCATGGTCGACGGCAAGAATGTGCTGCCGATGGCCACCAGCCAGGACCACAAACGTGTTGGCGACGGCGACAGCGGCCCGAACACAGGCGGCATGGGGGCTTACTCCCCTGCCCCGGTGGTTACCGCCGACGTGCACAAGCGCGTGATGGATCTGGTGATCTGGCCGACCGTGCGTGGCATGGCTGAGGAAGGCAACGTCTACACCGGTTTCCTCTATGCCGGTCTGATGATCGACAAGGCTGGCAATCCGAAGGTTATCGAGTTCAACTGCCGCTTCGGCGATCCGGAAACCCAACCGGTAATGCTGCGTCTGCAGTCGAGCCTGGTGCTGCTGGTTGAAGCCGCATTGGCGCAAGCGCTGGACAAGGTTGAAGCGCAGTGGGATCCACGCCCGAGCGTCGGCATTGTGCTGGCTGCTGGCGGCTACCCGGGCGACTACGCCAAGGGCGCGGCGATCAACGGTCTGGATGCAGCCGCCAGCCTGGAAGGCAAAGTCTTCCACGCCGGTACCGCATTGAAGGACGGCAACGTCGTCACCGCCGGCGGTCGCGTACTGTGCGCCACCGCAATGGGCGCAAGCGTCGGTGAAGCGCAGCAGCAAGCCTACAAGCTCGCGGCAGCAATCGACTGGGAAGGCTGCTTCTACCGCAAGGACATTGGCTACCGCGCCATTGCCCGTGAGCGTGGCGAAACCCAGGAATAAGCTGTACCTCAAGTCCGGCGAGGGATACCGTTCCTCGCCGGGCTGTTCCGCCGCCGCGCATCGTTATATTCTGGCATCAACCTACGAAGGGATTTCGCCGTGCGCTGGCTCAGGATTGCCATAAGCTTCACCGTCACGTTGCTGACCTTGCTCTGCATGCTCCCGGCCCAGGCCGCGCAAGGCAGTGGCTGGTCGGTATTGCTTGATGATCAGGGCAATCTGCAACTGAGCGACATCCGCTCCACTCGTTACACCAATCAATTCAGCCCCATCGACCTTGACCGCCTCACCGCGTCCGAGCCCGATGGCGCCTTGTGGCTGCGATTCAGGCTGGCGCCCGGCAAACACGAACAAGTGCTGCGCATCTTCGCCCCCGATCTGTCCCAGCTCAATCTCTACGTACTCGACGGCGACAAGCTGGTCGAGCAACGCAACACCGGCACCGATCAGCCGCAGGCCGAACGACCGTTGCCGAGCAGCGACTTCATGCTGCCACTGCCGCAGAGCGACAAACCTCTCGACGTCTATCTGCGTCTGGTTTCCGACCATCAGTTGCGCCCGCATGTCACTCTGCAATCGGCGGTGATGAGCGCGGCTAACCACAATCAGACGCTGGTCTTCGGCTTGTTGTTCGGCTGCCTCGGCATGCTGTTGTTGCACAACCTGGTGCGCTACGCCTACTCCCGCTCGCGCAGCAGTTTGTGGCTGGCGGTCTGTGAAGGCTTGCTGGGGCTGAGTCTGTTGCTGCTGCTCAATCTCGCCGGCCCGTGGCTGCCGAACTGGCATGCGGTGCAGACGCCGGGCGCCTATCTGGCGTTGCTGCTGACCGCTCCGGCCGGATTGATGTTCGCCTATCGCTTCTTCGCTCCGCTCGGCCCGCACCCGCTAAACAAGCTGTTGATCGGCGACATCCTGTTTATCGTGACCTGCAGCCTGTTGCTGTTGTTCGTCAACACTCTGCCGCTGAACATCATTACCTATGCACTGGTAGCGCTCGCCGGCCTGAGCATGTTGTTCGTCGCGTTCTACCACTGGCAGAAGGGCTACCGTCCGGCGCGCCTGTTCGTCGCCGCCATGGTCGTGTTCAACATCGGTACATTGATCATTCTGCCTGCCCTGTTGGGGCTGACACTGGTGTCGCCGCAAGGCCTGATCATGACCCTGATGGCGTTCATCTGCATCAGCGGCCTGTTGATGAGCATCGCCCTCGGCGAGCGTCAGCGCAGCATCACCGAAAGCCGTTTCAGCGTCAGCCGCGACCTCGCCGCAAGCAATGCCGAGATCAACGCCAAAGCCGAGTTCCTCGCCAAGATCAGCCACGAAATCCGCACGCCGATGAACGGTGTGCTGGGCATGACCGAACTGCTGCTGGGTACGCCGCTGTCGGTCAAGCAACGCGACTACGTGCAGACCATCCATAGCGCGGGCAACGAACTGCTAACGCTGATCAACGAGATTCTCGACATCTCCAAGCTCGAATCCGGGCAGATCGAACTGGACGATGTGCAGTTCGATCTCAATGCCCTGATCGATGACTGTTTGAGCATCTACCGCGCCAAGGCCGAACAACAGAACGTCGAGCTGATCAGCTTTATCCAGCCGCAAGTGCCGCGAGTAATCAGCGGCGACCCGACACGCCTGCGCCAGACCCTGCTGAGCCTGCTGGAAAACGCCCTGAAGAAAACCGATGAAGGCGAAGTGCTGATTGTCGTCGCGCTCGACGAACGCAGCAGCAAACCACGCCTGCGCATCGCCGTGCAGGACAGTGGCGCGCCAATGGAGCAGGAAGAACGCGACGCGCTGATGCACGCCGAACTGCACAGCAAACACTTCCTGTCGGCCAATCGCCTGGGTGGCAATCTGGGGCTGGTGATCGCGCGGCAACTGATTCGTTTGATGCAGGGCGAATTCGGCATCAAGAGCGGCGCCACTCAAGGCAGCACGCTGTGGCTGACCTTGCCGCTGGATCCGGATCGCCTCGAACACCCGACCTCCGATCTTGACAGCCCGCTGCAAGGCGCGCGGGTGCTGGTGGTCGACGACAATGACACCTGCCGCAAAGTGCTGGTCCAGCAATGCAGTGCGTGGGGGTTGAATGTCAGCGCCGTGCCTTCCGGCAAAGAAGCATTGGCCTTGCTGCGAACCAAAGCGCACCTGCGAGATTACTTTGATGTGGTGCTGCTCGATCAGAACATGCCGGGCATGACCGGCATGCAGCTCGCGGCCAAGATCAAGGAAGACCCAAGCCTGAACCACGACATCCTGCTGATCATGCTCACTGGCATCAGTAATGCGCCGAGCAAGATCATCGCGCGCAATTCGGGGATCAAACGCATCCTCGCCAAACCGGTGGCCGGCTACACCCTCAAGACCACCCTCGCCGACGAACTCAACCAGCGCAACAAAGGTCAGGTGGTGTTCCAGCCGCAAGTGGTCACCGCCGCCACGGCCGCCAAAGTACCCAGCGACTTCCGCATCCTCGTCGCCGAAGACAACACGATTTCGACCAAAGTGATTCGCGGCATGCTCGGCAAGCTCAACCTGCAACCGGACACTGCTGCCAACGGCGAAGAAGCGCTGCAGGCGATGAAAGCCCAGCGTTACGACCTGGTGTTGATGGACTGCGAAATGCCGATCCTTGATGGCTTCTCAGCAACCCAGCAATTGCGCGCCTGGGAAGTCAGCAACCAACGCATCCGCACACCGATCGTGGCATTGACGGCGCATATTCTCGCCGAACACAAGGAACGCGCGCGTCAGGCCGGGATGGATGGGCACATGTCCAAGCCCGTCGAGTTGTCGCAATTGCGCGAGCTGATCGAGCACTGGGTTGCCCAGCGTGATCAGCAGAGTCGCGCCGCAACGCCCACCTCCTGAGCCGACAGACCCCGTAGCGCCTGATAGACTCCCCCACGACTTCCCTCGCCAGTGAGCTTGCACCATGCTCCATGTGTTATTCAGCGTTTACCTGAAGATGCTGGTGCTCTACAGCCCGTTCTTCGTGCTCTCTTGCTTTATCAGCCTGACCCGCGGTTATTCGCGCAAGGAGCAACGGCGCCTGGCCTGGAAAGTTGCGGTGGCCACGCTGGTCTCCAGCGTCTTGTTGTATCTGTTCGGGCGAGTGATTTTCGATGTGTTCGGCATCACTGTGGATGCATTCCGCATCGGCGCCGGCAGCGTGCTGTTCATTTCGGCGCTGGGCATGGCGCAGGGCAAACCGGCAGTGCAGGCCGACAACGTGCAGCAGGACGTCACCATTGTGCCGCTGACCATTCCGCTGACCGTTGGCCCGGGCACCATCGGCGCCTTGCTGGTGATGGGCGTCAGCCAGCCGCACTGGGACGACAAGCTCACCGCGATCATCAGTATCACGCTCGCCAGCTTCACCGTGGGCGTGGTGCTGTACCTGTCCAATCGTATCGAGCGGATTCTGGGTGATCAGGGTTTGCAGATCGTCAGTCGTTTGATGGGACTGTTTGTCTGCGCCCTGGCGGCGCAGATCATTTTTACCGGGATCAAAGGCTATTTGGTGCCCTGAGGCCGGCCCCCGAGCGCCGGTCAAATTAAAACGCCGTGAACGACAACGTTCGCGGCGTTTTGCTTTCAGTTGAATTCACCGGTCAGGGCAAACGCTCAGCCACCACGACCAGACTGGCGATTACCTCATTGCCCTGCACGCTCGCAAAGGCCTTCAACCATTGTTCGAATGCGAACACGTACTCAGAGCCAGCGATTTTGACAGCCAGTTCGCATGAACCCTGCTCCTCACTCCCGCGGACGATCAGACTGTGGCCATTGTCCGGGTCGGCGAGTACCAGGTGGCCTTCGACCCGCGACATCAGCCAATGCCCACACTCAGGCATATCCAGCACCAGCAAGCCAGGTTCCGTCTCCTGCTCCCCGGAAGGGCGCCGTACATCAACAACGATGCAATCCAGACGCTGCCAGGTTGCGGCCGATATCCGATAACCCTCTGTGTGCGAACCAAAGGTCAGAATCAACCTTTCGATATTGTCAGGAAGCAATGGCTGCACCTCGGTGAGGTCATCACTCACTTCCAGCACCATGACCTCCTCGTCACGGTGGGCGTAGCTACCCGGCAACCAGACGCCATCGACCGTTCCGGCGCTGAAGATCAATGGGTCAGTCGGGTCGAACAGCAGCGGATTGGCCGCATCACGCGTACCGAGGAACGTCGGCCATTTTGCATCGTTCCGAGCAGACACCTCGAATAGTCGATCAAGCTTCGGCACGTAGTATTGGTAACGATTGCCGGTATTTTCGACGGGGAGAAACGCGGCATGGTCTTGCCCGTCCAGCCACTGTTTTAAACGCTCCTGCAATTGCGCAGGCGTCTGGTCAGGGACGTATGACCAGCGGTTTTCCATGCCGACAATTCGCGCCGGTTGCTGATCCTGCAGTTGCAGCGTCACACCTTCGCGGGTACGCCCGAGCAGCCCGTCGCCATGCGGCAGCACTTCGCAAAACGCCCACGACGCCCAGACTCGCTCGGCCTGCGGCAACGCTTGGCGATGCAGCAACACGCTGCCGTTGCCGAACGCCGTGCGCATCTGTTCGAGGGCCACGAGCGTCTGGCGCCACAGCTGCCCGGAAGAAACATCAAACAGCCAAACGGCCTGCCGGTCGGGCGTCAGCCCCAGCAACGTCAGCTCGTGGTTACCCATGGAGTCCATCAGCACAAGCTTTTCGTCAATACACCATACGGGCAGAAACGTCTGACCCACTTGGGCACGCAGGCCGATGATGGCAAACGCGGCGCGGCTGTATTCCTTGGCAAGCGCCGATAATGCCGTCAGCCAATCGGGATTTTGTTGCAGCCAACGCTGGCCGAGGCCGACAAACTTCAGCACATCTCTATCAAGCTCGGACAGCCAATTGTCGTCCGTGGCGCCGAGGTCGATTTCGAAGAGTCGCCCGTCGTCCTGGATGGCCAGGAAGCTTTCGCCAACGCGCGTAACATCGATCACACCCTTCGCAAGCGCCTTGTGCCACACCACGTCGTCACGCAGCTCGATGCCATGACTGAGCATTTGAGTTTGCCGGCTGTAAAACAGCAGCGCAGCGGCGGGATCAGAGGCTCGAGGCATCAGCAACACCCAGTCCGCGTCACTGTCGGCGCCCGCCCGGAAGTACCTGTCGTGATGCGCGGCAACCCATGCCCGCTCAAGCAGCTGATCGAAGGACCAGGCACGGGCGTGAATGTATGGCGCGTAGGTCCACGTGCTGATGGGCGAAGCCATGCCGGGTGTCTCGTCTGCGTAGGGACGACGTTGTTTCTGGCGATGGCGGAAAAACCCGATTCTCGTGCCCTCCTCGGGCTTGAGGAAAGAGTTTTCCAGACCGGGCGACCACATGTGGATGTCCGTCAGGGTCACTTCGCGGTCGGTCAGATGGAATTCCAGTGTCGTGCGCACGTTCATGGGTGCTTGCTCAACCAACTGCTGCGAAACTCGCAGAGTGCCATCCGCCAGTTGTGCGAAAGCGCTGATTTTCGTACCGGGTTCCACGCTCAGTAACCGATAACGATGCACGACCAGGCCGGTGATCACATCGACACGCCAGACCGTGGCATGCTCGGGATGATAAAACCATGCATGGGCAGCGTTGGCGGCGCCCAGCATCAGGCCGTCGTTGACCTTGCGCGGCAGATCGCGCGCGTATAACAGGCGTTTTTGAGCGACGTCGTAAAAGGCCGTTGTGCGCACAGCGTTGCTGGCCGGATTGAACGGAACCTTGAACCGGTGAAGCGTGACGTAACCAGTGCCCAGGCGCCCCTCATGGTCTCGCTGGCGGAGACGGACAAGGACATCACGCGCAATGGTTTTATCATCGTCGAGAGTGATGGAAACCAGGCGCAGCGCCTGACGCTGCCAGTCCAGTTGAAACAACTCTCCCCCGGCCAGTTCGATCAGCCCCTCGAATGCCGACAGCACGATACCGTCGACCGTTAGTTGACGCCCCGCCAGGTATGTCTGCGGGGCGCCGTCATCCAACATGGGAACGTCATCAAAGCAGACCTGCTTGATGCTGGCCCAAGGGGCATGCACCAGCCATTGGGTCGCTCCATTGAATTTCACGGTGTTCAGTCCCGGCGTCAGACGAAGCTGGCAGCGTTCTGACGTGGCGCTGATTTCGTAGGACAGCTTTTGCTGGCACTCCATCGGCAAGGTCGGCACCGCCAGTTGGCGCACCTGCTCGTCCAGCACCACGCTGATCGTTGTCGGTTTGTAGACCGGATGCAGTTTGTACAGGATGTGCTTGAGCGACGGCGTACTGTGCAGATAAAAGCGCCGTTTACCCTGCTCGTCGTATTCCAGCTTGTCCGCCTCACTGTTGCGCAATTGCGGATAGCGTGTGTGGATGCGCTTATCCAGATGAGTCGTCAGCGTATCGCCCAGCACCGTGAACGGATTGAAAAACGAGTACCAGTGTGGCTCAGGCATTTCACTGGTGTGGCGCGGTCCAACTTGCTCTCCCGGCAGTGGCTCATACACATAGCCCGCACCTCCCAGTTGATATTCGTAGCCGTAATAACAAACCGGCGTGCAAGGCAACACCACGGTATGCAGTGCGGCAGTCCCTTGGATATTCAGGGCTATGCTCTCGGGTAGACCGAAAGCGTGCCGGATATTGAGGGAACGGTGTATCTGCTGCGGATCATCGTTGTATTGCGGCAATTCGAGTGCGCCGCCGCCCCACGGATAAAAGCGCTGACTGTCAAAGCGCACCCGCCGATCCTGCAAATCCAGATGGGTGATGACGGCTTCCAGCGGGAACTGCAACACCCCGTCTTTGACAGTGAAAGCGCCCGGTTTGTAGGCGTTGTGGATGGCTCGCAAATGATTGCCGACCGCTGTTGCCTTGTCGGCAATCTGCCCAAGATTGCTGCCGATGGCCGTGGCACCGATGCCGATACCGAGCAGCGGCACAGACAGAAAAGCCGCCGCGGCGCCAACCGTTCCGCCTGCCGCCAATGCCACAACATCCAGTCCCAACGCCACTGCGTTGAACGCCAGAGACGTGGAGAACCGCGAGCGCTGCTCGTGATTTTGCGCCAGTGACAGGTTGTGAATGTCGAAGCCGATGTTGACCAGCGAAAACGCAAAACCAACGCCAGTTGCCGCGCGACCGAGCACACCGGCGGACAACGACGACTGGCGCAAGCGCAGCGCCTGTTCACTGGCCACCACTTGCCGCACCAGGTTGATCATCTGCGCGGTATCGCTGAGTACACCAAAACCCAACTGCGCATAGCTGACGTAAACCTGAACCTGCAACGCAATCGACAAGGCTGGCAACTGATCACCGGCCTGGTATTCACGATGACGCATTTCACTGATCAGCGTCTGGATCGCAAAGGCGAAACTCAAGCGGCTGCCTCCATCCGCCTCGGGCGGAGCACTCGGTTTGCCTGCCTTCATCCTCTGATGCAAATGCTGCTTGAGCTGAGTGAAGCGCGGGTCGGCCGTGGTCGCTGTTCGCACTTGATGCGGATTCTGTGCATCGACCAACGTCAGCGAAAAACCGCCGTCCGCCTGCGGTTTGAGCGTTTCCAGCAAAGGCAAATATTCCCGCCCGAGTGAATGTTCACTGCGCAACTGCTCCGTGGCCTGATCAAACGCCTGCGCCCAATAGCGCGCATCCACCTGTGCCAGGCTGGCCCCCATCCGCGCGTTTTCGCCGAGCGAACGCTGGCGCGCCACGGCCTGTTTTGCCCAGACCGGGACACGGCGTGAATCATTTGAAGGAATGCGCAAAAAACTGTCCAGACGCAAACCCGTCGAAAGCTCGCGGGCCGCCATCGCCTGGGTGTTCAACTCGATCACGTTGAATCGCGCCCCGGCCATCTCGCCCAGACCGTAGAGCCTGGCCAGGGCACTGTCGCCTGCGCTCAGATAACGCTCAATGCCTAGTTTCACCTGCGCACCTTCGGCGAACGCATAAATGGCAAAGTTCGGGTCGTAGAATCGATAGACGAATTGGCCTGCTGTCTGCACTTTCGCCACCAGCAAGGCGTGATCGCCGGTGTCGAGCAACAGGACGGTAGCCGCACTTTTCGCCTCAAGTGTCTGGATGACCGAGCCCAGACTCTGCAAGCCGCGGGAGTCACCAATAGCACTGGTGGGCAAGGCCCGCAGTTCATTCAACGCACTGAGCAAAGCCTGCGAACTCGGTTCCTGATGGTTGACGTTGGCCGTGGCGACATGCCCTACCAATGTCCGTTCGGCCGACTCGCCGGCAGCCACCGCTGCGCCCATCAGCAACGCCAGCGGATAACACCGACGTCCCGGATCACTGCTCGTGTGCATCAGTAAATCCTGCGACAGTTGCCGGGCCGAGGTCGCGCCGGCCTCGACGAACATCTCGCGCACCTGCGCACTGCGCTGAAGAATTCGCGAACGGTATTCACCTTGCGCCGTGCGCGTGATCTGTCCGATACGCTCGCCCCATTGGCGCAAGGTCAGTGCTTCAAACAGTGCCTGAACCTTGAGTTCGCGGGCCGTCAGGAGGCCATGCACCTGTCCACCCACCAGCGCGGCCTCGAAGGCGGGCGACTGCCGCTGACGCAGGGCTTTTTCAACCGCATCATAACGCGCGAAAGTACCGTCGCCGTCAGTGTCGACAGCGAGGTCGCGCACGGTTTGCCAGACGCTGGCAAAGCTCGCGTCGTCCAGACTTGTCGCCCCGAAAATGCCCCCCAGCATGACGCGCACTAACGGGCTGAGTTGTTCCAGCGGCAGGGAATCATGGGCAATGCGGCTGAGCAGTTCGTTGAGGTTGCTTGAGGATTCGGCGCCATGGGAAACGGGCAGTTCACGCACAGGTTGCGCAAGGATCAACTGACGATTATCGAAGCCGATGGAAAAGTGCTTGGTGAAGGTGATGTCACCGCTGAGCTTGTCCCTCATGGCTCGCACAAAGGGCTCACCCAGATCATCCATCAGTTGTTGCAGGACCGACGTCAGCAGCACCGCTTTACCGCCGACTACGGGCCAGCCTTGTTTGAACGTCAGCGTCTGTTGCGGCTGAAGCAGAACCGCCAGTTGCCCGGTGTAGCGTGATATGAGTTTGCCGGTTTTCCACTTTTCCTGCTCTTTGGCCAGCCATTGCTCGGCATCATCATTGACGGTCCAACCGGAGATCGCTTCCTCCTCGGTCTGCACGTTGTAACCCTCGGCCAGTCGCAAGCGCTCCTGAACCGTAATCTCGTTGTCCGGCAGGAGGTGAGTCTCGACATAGTTTTTCAACCCGGTAACCGCCGCTCCGGGCCCGGTAAGCGCAATGGTGCCGCGCGCTCCGACGCGAATGCCGTCACGGTAGTAACTTAAAATGGCCTCGCTCAACTTACCCAGAAAATCCTGCAGCGTACGCGTCAGCTGCCCCTGCTCGATTTTCTCGTTCATGACGTTTTCTATGACATCGAGCAATCGTTCAGTCTGTGACCAGTCTACCGACGAAGCGATGGCCGACTGTTCAACCGCCTGGAGGCAGTCATAGTTGAAGCGGATCAATTGCATGACCGCGAGCGTCATCTCGCTTTGCGGTTGTGCGAGCAGATAAGCGTTCATCTCCCGGCTGAATTGCGCGCCCATACGCAGGCCATGCTGCGGGCTGTGGACTTCAGGCGGTGCGACAAATATATGCTCGACGCCGGGCTTGCTGCGGGCAAAGACCAGCAGGGCCTCGCGATGTGCGGCAGGCAATGCATCCGTGTGATCGGTGTAGCGCAGACGATCGCGACCGGGCATCAACGTTTCATCATGATTGAGCAAAAGCTGCAAAACCCCTAGCCGTTGCTCGTCACTGAACCCACTGATGTCGACACCGCCCAGTCTGTCAGCCAGCGGCGGCAAGTAATCCATGTCACTGTAACGCCCGCCTTCGGCATATTCGGCCTGCAAGCGAACAACGTCACTTGCCGCCGCAAAGTTACCGCGCATTGATACTTCGCGTTGATAGACATCCTCTAGAAAGTGCCCGGCGAACTCCCGCCGAACATCACGCAACTGCAAGTCGCTGCCGGCCATTTGCTGATGGCTTTGCAAGCAGCGTTGACGAAAGGCTTCCAGCGTCGTGCGTTCTTTGCCGTAAGCGCGCACCATCAGGTCGATCCGGGCCTGATCAGCGTTCCCTTGCCATTGCGGTTGTTGCAGGTACTCGAACATTTCGCGCTTCAATACACGCGCACGATCTTCGATCATCTTTGCAAGTTCATCGGGGTTGGTCACGGTGTCCCCGCCAGACTCCATCGCAGCAACTCTGGCGCTGTCGGATATAACCCGATTCATTTCGAAAGCCAGTAACGCATCGCTGTCGTACCAGAGATTGAACTGGTAATTCTCGGCAGCCAGCACCTGACGCCAGATATTCATGTAATCGCGCTGGATATTGCCAACCTCACTGCCGCCCACCCAGACAAAGTGCATGATTGCGGGTATCGGACCGGGCACCTCACTGAGCATGTTTACAGTGCCTGCCAAACGGGCTGTGTAATCGCGCAATTGTTCTTCGACGGTATCGACCAACGCTATTGCGGGCGCTGAGTTACGCTTTGCCAAGCGTTCAAAATTTTCCAGAAAGAGCGCTACAACCTGCAGCTTTTCAGCGAGGCTCGTGGCTTGGCCGGCCTGTTCGTAAAGCGCCACCAACATTGCATATTCGGCAGAAGCGGAAAACACCTTGAATGCACGCTTTAACGCGGAGTATTCATCGACCGAAATAAAATTAAACTCGTCAACATATTGCTCCATGATACCCATCAGACTTAATCCTTTATTCGTTGAGAGAATCCTCAACGAAGTTAGTCTGCCCGCGGGGGAACTTCAAAAAGCACAAAACTCAAATAATTTCCCAAGAAACATCAAACAACAGACGCGTTGCTTCCGCGCATGATTCGGTAACAAACAGACGCATGACCCGTCGTTCGATAAACAAACGAAGCGGCGCTCCCAACGGATGTACCGCTGTAATTTAAACTTAATCGTCCGGTAACGAAGTTCGACTTGATGTCACACCGAGGCAACTTATTTACAACTTGCCTCGGCTCGGCACTCAGGAAAGCGGCTTTTCGCCGTACCAGCGCGGCGTGTAAACCCAATCACCGCCGCTGGCACGCGCAAATGTGCAGGTGGTGGACGAACCAATCAGCACCATGGTGCGCATGTCCACTTGCTCCGGGGTCAACGCGCCCAGTGTCGTAGTGCGCAGAGTCTGGCCGGGCCGACCGATGTCGCGGCCCAACACCACCGGTGTTTGCGGCGTGCGATGCTGCGCGACAATCTCCAGCGCCCGGCCCAATTGCCATGGCCGCGCGCGGGAGATGGGGTTGTAGAACGCCAAGGCCAGATCCGCTTCAGCGGCCAGATCCAGACGCTTTTCGATGATCGACCAGGGCTTCAGGTTGTCCGACAGCGACATCACGCAGAAGTCATGGCCCAGCGGTGCGCCGGCTTGCGCGGCGGTGGCCAGCGAAGCGGAAACGCCCGGAAGGATTTCCAGATCGACGCTGTGCCACGCCGGATCGGCCGACTCGTGCAACGCTTCGAGCACTGCGGCAGCCATGGCGAACACACCCGGATCGCCCGAGGACACAACGATCACCGAGCGCCCCTTGGCAGCCAGCCTGAAGGCATGACGGGCGCGTTGCATTTCTTCGCGGTTGTCGGTGCAGTGCTGCACTTGATCGTCGCGAAACGGCCCGGCCATGCGCACGTATGTTTCGTAACCGAGCACATCGGTAGCGCGAGCCAGTTCGGCTTTTACCGCCGGCACCATCAGCTCGGCAGCGCCGGGGCCGAGGCCGATCACGGCGAGACGACCGCGTGGCCGGCCAATGCTGCAAACCTCCAAAGGCTGCTCGGCGACCGCGATTGCCATGCCGTGGCCAATCAGGACGGTTGCCGCTGGCACTGCGGCATGCGCCAGGGTTTCGAGGTTGCTTTGTGCCGCGACAAAGCGCAGCGGCACACCCAGTTCAAGCGCCGCTTCACGCAAAAGCGGCGAAGCCATTTGTGTCTCGCTGGCCAGCAGACAGGCCAGCGAATGCACGGCAATTTTCGCCTGCTGCAATGCGCTGCGAACGGCATCCGCCAAGTCCGCCGTTTCGGCACTCACTGCCACCGCCACGCTGCGTGGATAGATCAGTAACTCACTGGCACTCGCTTCGCGCGCGGCACTGCCGACATGAATCGAACGCTGTGCCTGCGGATCTTCCGGCAACTGCGCCTGATCCAGCCACGGCGCCGCGCCTTCGATGCGCACACTGTGGCCAGCCAACAGATCGGAGACAAAACGCTTGCCCAGCTCCAGATCGCCCAGTGCGTAACCACTCGGCGGATTGAGCAAGCACGTACCAAAACGCAACTCGCCGCTGGTGGTGATCGCCGCGGCGACGTGCAGCCCGGCAGCAATCTCTCGCGCCATGACATTCACCCCGCCGAGGCCGCCCAACAATGGCACTACGGCGCTGCCGTCTTCGGCCACGGCGAGCACTGCCGGTTCGGCGCCCTTTTCCAGCAACAGCGGCGCCAGCGTGCGGATGACGATGCCAGCGGCGCACAGGGCAATGATCGGCGTGTCCTGCTGATACAGCGCGCGCAGGGTCGCGCCGAATTCCTGATAGGTGCAATCGGCGCCTTCGACGCGCCCGGCGAGGCCGTGGATCTGCGCTGCTGGATAGACCTGCTGAATGCGCCGCGCGGTGGCCAGGCTGCCCTGACCAAGAATGACGATGGCGGGGGTGGATTGAGTCATCAGCCTTGCCACCGTTCGCCTGGCACGATGATCAGCGAGAAGTACGGCGACGACATCGGCTCGACCTGATCCATCGGCACGATCTTCTGATTGGCCATGGTCGCACGCTCGACGTACAGCGCGCGCTCGGCCAGACCGAGTTCTTCAAGCACCTGACGCACTTTCGGGAAGTTGCGCCCCAGCTTCATGATCACCGCCGCGTCGGCGTCGGCCAGTCGGCGTTTCAATTCTTCATGGGGCAACACGCCGGAGAGCACCGACAGGCTCTGATTGCGATACACCAGCGGCGCGCCCAGCACCGAAGCGCCACCGAGCATCGAGCAGACGCCCGGCACCACTTGGGCTTCATAGCGGGTGGCGAGGCGATCGTGCAGGTACATGTAGGAACCGTAGAAGAACGGATCACCTTCACAGATCACCGCGACATCGCGACCGGCATCCAGATGCGCGGCCACCGTCTCGGCGGCCTCATCGTAGAAATCGCTGATGACTTGCTCGTAGGAGAGCGGCGCCGGCAGCGCTTCGGTGGTCACCGGGTAGACCAGCGGCAACAGGTTCTGTGCCTCTTGCAGGTGCGCCTCGATGATGCCGAACGCATTGCCCTTTTTGCCCTTGGCGACGAAGTACGCCACCACCGGCGACTCGCGCAGCAGGCGCAGGGCTTTGACGGTAATCAATTCCGGATCCCCCGGGCCGACGCCCAGGCCAATCAAACGTCCTTTGGCCTGCATCATTCGATCTCCGTGGCGAGGGCGTTAACGGCGGCGGCGGCCATGGCGCTGCCACCGAGGCGACCCTGCATGATCACGAACGGTACGCCACGGCTGTCGGCGGCCAGTGCGGCCTTCGATTCGGCAGCGCCGACGAAGCCGACCGGAAAACCAAGAATCAACGCCGGTTTCGGGGCGCCGGCATCAAGCATTTCCAGCAGATAGAACAGTGCGGTCGGCGCGTTGCCGATTACCACGACGCTGCCTTCCAGATGCGGACGCCACAGCTCCAGCGCGGCAGCAGAACGGGTGTTGCCCAACTCGCGGGCCAGTTCCGGCACGCTGTCGTCGCGCAGTGTGCAGATCACTTCATTGTTGGCCGGCAGGCGTGCACGGGTCACGCCTTCGGAGACCATCCGCGCGTCACAGAGGATCGGCGCACCGGCCGCCAGCGCATCGCGCCCGGCCTTGCCCGCACCCTCGGAGAACTGCAGACCGTCGACGGCTTCGACCATGCCGCAGGCGTGGATCACCCGCACCGCGAGTTTCTCCAGATCGGCCGGGATGCGCGCCAGATTGGCTTCGCTGCGAATGATCGCGAAGGAGTTGCGATAAATCTCCTGACCATCGCGGATGTAATCAAGCATCAATGGGGCTCCGAGAGCGGGCGGCGAGCAGGGTCGCGGCCGCTTCAATAGTAAGGTTGCGTGCGTGCAGCGCGCCGAAACCCGGCAGCGTTGCATCGCGAAAATAGAGGTCGTAATGACCGGGACTGACGGCCAGCAACGTCACCGGGGCACAGTGGGCAGCGGCGCAAGAGCGCGTGCAGCCGCTGAGGTGGACGTTGAGGGCCGAGGGCAGCAACGTCGCCAGATGACGCGCGTCCTGCTTGGTGTCGGCCAGGCCTTTGCCGCAGCCATTGGAGCCGGTGCAGGCGATCAGGCGTGCCAGGGGTTCGGCAGCGCGGGTCAACAGGTTCAGTTGTTCAAGTCCCTCGATCACTTGAGCCGCATCGCTTGCTTTGACATCCGGCAGCAGCAGGCTTTGCCAAGGTGTGAAACGCAAGCTGCCATTGCCGAACTGGCGGGCCAGTCGCGCCGCCCCGCGCAGCATCGCCGGATCGAGACGGCCCAGCGCCGGCACCGCACCGATGTACACCTGACCCGCCGTATTCTGTGGATGAACGCCGATGTGCAGATCGTCCGCAACGGCTGTGCGCTGCCATTGGCCGATCGTATTGATCGGCAGTCGCGCGCTCAGTTGTTCGAGAAACGCTGGTATCGGCAATTCGTCGAGCAAATGGCGCATGCGCGTCTGCTCGGGACGCGCCGACTCAAGAAACAATTCCAGCACCGCAACCACCAGTGCATGGCCGTGTTCCAGCGACACCGCGCCGATCGCGCGATCCGTCGGGCAGCCGGCCAGACCGAACGCCAGTAACACTTCACCCTCACGCTCGAATGCTGACAACCACAGGTCATGGGGGTGCTCAAGCATCGCCAGCGCTTCGCCGCCATCCAGTTGCACGGCGGACTTGGCGCTCAGCTCGTGGAAACGGGGATGGCTTTGCAGCGTGTCGAGGATCTGTTCGGCGAGGGGCCGGGTGTCGAAGTGCATCTGCCGATCAATCCCGGCAGCGGGGCTGAGCATCAGGTTGCGCACATCGTCAGCGGCCGCCGTGCGCGGGCCGAGACCGGCGGCGAGCAAGCGGTCAATCAGCGCAACAGACTGCGGGCCGATCCCACGAATCTGCAGATTGGCGCGGTTGGTCGCTTCGATAGCCCCGCCGAACTGTTCGGCTGCATCGGCCACTGCATCAGCCTGATCGGCACTGATCGACCCGCCATTGAGCTTGATCCGACAGATACCACCATCCAGTGCCTGGACGATACGCAGCAACCCCGGACAGGCCGAGGGACGTAAAGCGGTGGACATCGGGCGTTCGTTCAAGGGGCTGACCGGCTGCGTGGGAAAGGCGCTTCGCGGGCGAAGGCGCGGTATTATGCCTGCTTTGTCCGCTGGCATGAAAAGTCTGCCCGTCGGAATGCTTTCCGGCGGACAAACCTCATTCCTCTACCGCCGCAGGTGTGACGGCTTTCAAGTCAAGGCGATGATTTGCTCGTGACGCCGCTCACCGAGCAAGGAGATCACCGTTGCCCGGGAGAAATCATAGTCATCGCCATCCATAAGGGCCGTGCTGGTAGAGACGGAAATGTTACCCACTACTTCGTCCGCGCTGAAACGGTGTTGAAAAATATTCGTACCCATAATCTCGGAGCATTCAAAAGAGATAACAACCGTAGTAATGGTGATTCCTGGAGAAAAAACAGCGAACATGAATCTTATCCATCTGCCTTCATGAACGACATGCTTCTGAAGTACGTCAAGGGTCGGCGACGTTTCCTCCAGTTTCAAAGCTGACATCCAGTGCCCACCGGGGATTTTTATTGGAGGCTCCGAGGAATTGTTTATTTCCTGCACTATTTCCAACAATGTAAATGCCCCTGACGCTGACAAGGGAACGTTGATCTCTCGATCATCTGCCAGCACCGCACCCGCCACTCTCATCGCCATCTTATTGGCATGCGCCCACGACTCCACTGCAGAAAGCTCCAACACTTTACGGGACGCGGCCGTTTGCGAATAAAGCAGCGCATCCAGTGCATCCTGACGCTCCTGACTCGATAAATCGTCGGCCACCAGCACCAACGCGCAGCCACATACGAAAGCTGAACAACTCGGATCTCGACTCATTTGCAACTCCCTAAAAAGCCAGAGGTTCAGACCTCTGGCTTTAATCAAGTTCAGGCGCTTTTGCCAAACTCCATGGTGAGTGCTTTTTCGCGCTGCGCGGTCAGTGCCTTCACGATCAGTGGCTCTGCAATCAGATAGTCTTCCTCTTCAATCTCCATCGTGGCGGCAGCATTGTAAATCTGCACGTCGGTAGGTACCCACTCTACAAACAACACCTTGGTCTGCTGAGCTTTGGCAAAATACTGCACAGCAGCCACCGCCATCGTGATCGCGCCATCTGCATCCTCTTTGGAACTTGTCAGGCAGAAGTTTCCACCTTCGGCTTTTTTAGAGTTCTTCTCAAAAAGCACCAGTGCTTCCGGTTCTTTCTTCAGCGCTTCCATGGTCGAGTCCGCCACCGTCGAAAGCACTTTCAATGCCGCCTGGCCTTGGCCGACAGCAGCGCCCACGGCACTATGAATAAGCGACAAAGCGATATTGTCCATTGTCACTTTCGCCGACCCGGCTTCATAACGGTTATAGGGGCTGCTGAAAGGAAACCAACCCGCCAGTTTCATCAGCCGCAGGAACTCGTCGTAACGCTGCTCTTTTTGGCTAGCCGCGGGGAATTTAAATAACGCTGCAAGGTCGGCGTACATATAAGAGTTTTTGACAATTCGCTTACTACGCTTGGACATACTCGCATCAAAGCCGGCAATACCCGCTCCCATAATAGCTGCGTTCAACTCATCCTTATCGATAGGCAATTCAACACCGACACGGGCAGCTCGCGATCTCAAAATGGGTTGCGCGCCAATAAATGCATTGCACTCTTCAATCGCGGCAATACGCTCAGCAGCGGACATCACTTTTTCATTTACATCATTCACAATAATACTCCTTCAATTATTAATGCGCCCTCATGGCACCAGAGCAAATTATCCACTACCAACAAAATATTCAACTCGGACATTATTCAATAAATTTCAAACAACCCTTCAAACAAGAACACTTCAAGACTATCTCGCCAACTCGACTTCTCTCAACCGTCTTTCGATTACAGCCAGATTTAACTGCTCGCGGTATTTATTGATCTGCCCCGGCGTGATGACAAAGCGCCTGGACTGAATATCCAGCTGCGAACCTTCGTGTTTTATTTTCCAGAACAAATAGGTGGACACCCATTCAGAACTTAACAGACGTACATTGCTGATAACGATCTCCAGCTCCTTATGAAGATTATAACCAGCGGGAGAGAAGCGAAAATCCCCCGTTTTTTGCGTGCTGCTGGTGAACACATCGGTGCCGTTCAAATCAAGCTCAAGCGATTGAAAGGTTTCTTTCATTCTCTTGAGCTTTTCCCGACTTAGTTGCATAGACAAAGACTTTTCCCACACTTGCAGAATGTCACCGGAAAAATTTCTGTCTGAAACGATCACAGGGGCGTGGTCCAGACTCCAACCAACAGACCACATGACGCCTGAGTAATGTTCAAACCAGGCAGCAGATTCTCGCCTTCTATTGAAGCGAAGATCAGCCTCGCATTCAGCCCAACGCATGCTATTTTTTATAAATCGCTTGTCCTCCTTCGTCACGTCAGAAAAGAACGACAGGAGATTACTTCCCATCACTGCCGAGCAGCCTTCATCAGGCAACAAGCCCGACCCACTGTAAACTTCCACCATGAAACACCTCATTCGATTACTTTCATTATATTTATAACTGCACACCAGAAGTGTCATGCCATTCTCCGAAATGGCCAAACCACAACAAACTAACAACCCACTGACAACCTTGAAAAAAACAATATGGACATTTCATTTCCGTCACTCTATGAAAGTTATTGCAGTCAGTTCACTGGCGTCGCGTTATCATGTTGATCCGCAAAGACAAGCGCGTAATCGAGGAACGGCATGACCCCTTGGCTAACAGTTGTAGGCGTAACTGAGGATGGCTTTAAAGGCCTGGGCAAAAACGCCCGGCGTGCCCTGATGGGCGCCTCGCGGATCGTCGGTGGCCAGCGTCAACTGGATTTGCTGCCGGTGTGTATTCGCGGTGAGCGGCAGTTGTGGCCGAGCCCGTTTTCTCTCGCGCCGGTGCTGGAGCAACGTGGCGAAGCAGTGTGTGTGCTGGCCAGCGGTGACCCGATGTTCTTCGGCGTCGGTGCCAGCCTTGCCCGCCAGGTGCCGAGCGAGGAAATGCTGATCCTGCCGGCACCGTCGTCCTGTTCGCTGGCCGCCGCGCGTCTTGGCTGGCCGTTGCAGGACGTGGTGACGCTGTCGCTGGTGGCCCGGCCACTGGCGGCGCTCAATGCGCAATTGTTCAGTGGCGTGCGGCTGTTGCTGTTGAGCAACGACGGTCAGAGTCCGGCGGCAGTCGCGACGTTGCTGCGCGAGCGCGGTTTCGGTTCGAGTCGCATGAGTGTTCTCGAGCATCTGGGCGGTGACGCCGAGCGGCGCATCGACAGCAGCGCCGACGCTTGGGACGACGCGCCGATAGCAGACCTCAATGTCATCGCCATCGAATGCCTGGCCGACGCACAGGCTCCGCGCCTGTCACGTTTGGCCGGGCTGCCCGACTCGGCCTTCCAGCATGACGGCCAACTGACCAAACGCGATGTGCGCGCCATCACCCTCGCCCGCCTCGCCCCGACCCCCGGTCAATTGCTTTGGGATGTCGGCGCCGGCTGCGGTTCGATCGGTATCGAGTGGATGCGCGCGCACCCGAGTTGCCGCGCCTTGGCCATCGAGGCCGATGATGGCCGTCAGCAATTGATCGAGCACAACCGCGATGCCTTGGGCGTGCCCGGCCTGCAATTGATTTGCGGCAAGGCGCCGCAGGCGCTGGACGGACTGGAACGCCCGGACGCGATTTTCATCGGCGGCGGCGTGACCCGAGAGGGCGTCTTCGAAACCTGTTGGGAACACCTGAAGCCCGGTGGCCGTCTGGTCGCCAACGCGGTGACCCTGCAAAGCGAAGTGGCCCTGATGAACTGGCGCGAGCGCTTCGGCGGCGAACTGACGCGCATCCATGTCGCCCACGCGCAGCCACTTGGCGAGTTCGATACCTGGCGGCAGGCGCTGCCAATCACTTTGCTCGATCTGGTCAAACCCCTCGATGCGTGACGAAACCGCCGAACAACCCGCGCCCTTGCGTAGCGGCCTGACCACCGGCAGCTGCGCCACCGCCACCAGCCTCGCCGCCGCACGCCTGCTGCTCGGCGGGCTGTCGGCCGATGCGGTGCAGATCGTGTTGCCCAAAGGCAAACAAGTGCAGATGCGCCTGGAATTCTGTCGCCTGACCGATGACGGCGCCGAGGCCGGAACGATCAAGGATGCTGGCGACGATCCCGACGTGACCCACGGTGCGCTGCTCTATTCGCGGGTACGGCTAATGGCCGAACCGGGAATTCGCTTCAATGCCGGTTCCGGCGTGGGCACCGTGACTCGGCCGGGGCTGGTGCTGGGTGTCGGCGAACCGGCGATCAACCCGGTGCCGCGCAAAATGATCAGCGACCACCTGACGCTGCTCGCTGCCGAGACCGGTTACGGCGGCGGCTTCGACGTCACCGTCAACGTCGAGGGCGGCGAAGCGCTGGCGCTGAAAACCATGAATCCGCGACTGGGCATCCTCGGTGGATTATCGATCCTCGGCACCAGCGGCATCGTCCGGCCGTTCTCTTGCGCGGCCTATATCGCCTCGATTCATCAGGGCATCGATGTGGCGAAAACCAACGGCTACCTGCACATCGCTGCCTGTACCGGCAACGCCAGCGAAGACACCATGCGCCGGGTCTATAACCTGCCGGAAATCGCCCTGATCGAAATGGGCGACTTCGTCGGCGCGGTGCTCAAGCATTTGCGCAAAGTACCTGTGGATAAACTCAGCCTGTGCGGCGGTTTCGGCAAGATCAGCAAACTGGCGGCCGGGCACATGGATTTGCATTCGCGGCATTCCAGTATTGATTTGCCGCAACTGGCGGAGTGGGCGGCGGCGATTGGCGCGGATGAGGCGTTGCAGCAAGGCATTCGTGAAGCCAATACCAGTCAGCAGGCGCTGGCCATGTCCAGTGCGGCGGGGATCGCCCTCGGCGATGAAGTCTGTCGACATGCGTTGAATTTCGCCCGCAGCGTGGTGCCCGCGCAGGTGCAGGTCGAGGTGTTTGCGATTGATCGTCAAGGTGGGATTGTCGGGCATGCCGGAGGTTTTGCATGAAACGGATTTTGCTGCTCGGCGGCGTGACGGAAGCGCTGGCGATTGCTCGCACGCTGGGGCCGCAGCATATCTATAGCCTCGCCGGTGTTGGCCGGGTGCCGACCGATCTGAGCTGTCAGGTGCGCGTCGGTGGTTATGGCGGTGCCGAAGGTCTGGCGCAATTCATTCATGACGAAGGCATCGATCTGCTGCTCGACGCCACGCATCCCTATGCCGCACAGATCAGCCAGAACGTCGCGACCGCCGCGCGACTGTCCGGCATACCCTGCTGGGCATTGCGCCGTCCGGCGTGGCAGCCGCAGCCGGGTGATGATTGGCGCGAAGTTGGTGACTGGGCCGAGCTGATCACTGCCCTCAAACCCTTCCATCGCCCCTTGTTCACCCTTGGCCGCGAACCGCTGCAACACCTCGACGAAATCCCCTCCGAGCAGTTCTGGACCCTGCGCGCCCTCGACGTTTATCCCGGCAACGAACGCTGCGAAGTGATCGGCGCCCGTGGGCCGTTTCTGCTGGAGGATGAGCGTGCGCTGTTCGAGCGACGGCAGATCGATGTGCTGATCAGCAAGAACAGCGGCAGCACCGCCACCGAGCCAAAGCTGGAAGTGGCGCGCGAGCGTGGGGTTCCGGTGCTGGTGTTGAAGCGCCCGGGGTTGCCGGGGGTTGATCGGGAGTTTGCCTCGGTCGACGCAATCCTCATGGCCCTTGCGCCCCTTAACCTTATCTAAAAACAAGCGCAGTTCTCACGGACGCCTTCGCGAGCAAGTCGAATCGTCGCACCGCCGCTTCCACAAGGTTCGCGACGTACACAGACTACGTGTTCGCCACCGACCAGTGTGGGAGCGAGCCTGCTCGCGAAGACGTCGGCAAAGTCCGCACATCATTGCCTGACCCACCGCTTTCGCGAGCAGGCTCGCTCCCACAATGTCACGGGCTCGGCCGGATATCTGACTTTAATCCTACAAACGCGCCGGACACTGCCCACAACAACTTAGCGAATCGCTGACTATCGGCAGTCAGTGTCCACCTCTACGCTCAACGTCTTTGATTCCAAGGGCGTACACATTCAATGTCAGATAAATTCTCCCGTTTCGACGTCAAGGATTACCTAAAAACACCTGTCGATCTTAGCGAATACATCAAGGGCTGTGAAATCGAAGACTCGGGTGATGGGCAGCTCAACCGGGTAGCACTTCGAGACGTCAAGCAGACCATTCGTGCACGAATAGAAAGCGACTCGAATTTCGCCCAGGCAATGCGAATCGAAGCCGCTACACTCATTTATAACGGCGAAATCGAGCTGGGGCGCAGGCTTCTCAAGCTCTTGCAGGAAGCGCTGCGACACCAAACCGCACGACGCTTTTTTACTTATCGGCCCTGATCAGGCTAAATAGCCGCGCCTGATCGCCCACCCAATGGATCTGTCCCATGAACCGACACCGGCTAGCAATTGCCTGGATCGCCTGCTTTGCAGTGCTGTTCAACATGCTCGCCATGCCGATGACCGGGGCGATGGCGCAGGCGGCCAGTTCACCGGCCGAACAGTTGCTCTGGAGCAGTTTCTGCACCGGCAGCGGGACGAAGATGGTGGCGATCAACATCGGCACCACCGATCAAAAAGCCCCGGCCAACGATACACATTCGAACATGCAGCATTGCTGGTGTTGCTCAGGCTCGGCGCCCTTGGTGGCGCTGCCAGGGCATTCGCCGCAGCTGTATTTCGCCCGCTACGAAAGCAATCGCAGCGTCGCGCCCGCCTCACTGCAAACACCTACTCCGCGCCAGCAATGGCCAAGCCTCAATCCCCGCGCCTCCCCTCTGGTTTGATTTGTTCGCGCAATTGACCTGCGTTTCAAATCGTTCTGGAGAACTGCCATGTTGAACAAACTCATCATCGTCGCTGCGCTGCTGTTGCCGGCGTGCTTTGCCCATGCTCACGAATACAAGGCGGGCGAGCTGGAAATCGCTCATCCGTGGTCGCAAGAGTTGCCGCCGAATGCGCCAACGATCGCCGCCTACTTCATCATTCACAACGCAGGCAAGACTGACGACCGCCTGCTCAGCGTCGACTCGCCGATTGCTCCTGAAGCGCAACTGCACGAGCACGTGATGCAGGGCGATCTGATGAAGATGCAACAAGTGCCAAGCGTGGCCATTCCGGCCGGCGGCAACGTGACGTTTGCGCCGATGGCCTATCACGTGATGCTGCTCAACCCGACTGATCGCAGCCTGCTCAGCGACGGCAAACGCTTCCCGCTGACGATGCATTTCGAGAAGGCCGGTGACGTCACCGTCGAAGTCTCGGTGCAGAAGAAGCCACCGGAAACCACGCAGGCCCACGCGCACGCCCAGTAAGCCTTCCGGCAGACTCCGCCCATGCGCCCGCTGAGCGCCAGGCCCTCCCGGCAACGCCGTCAGACTCAATACCTGACCGGCGGCAGCTGGATCGCCCTGTTCGCCATGTTGATGATTTTCATCGGCCCACTGATTTCTCAGTCGATGCCGATGGATCAACACGCCTCGACTTCCATGCCGATGAGCATGGACATGTCGATGGACATGCCCGGCATGGATCACTCGGGCCATGACGCCAAGCCTTCCGCTGAACACTGCCCGCCACAATCCTCGCACCACGTGCTCTGGGAAAAGTGCGGCTACTGCAGCCTGCTGTTCAATTGCCCGGCGCTGACCGGCGGTGGCGATTTCGTTGCCTTCAATATCCTGCCGCTGAACACCTTCACCCCGCCCTCCCCGCGCCTGGGCCACGCCCGGCAACCCTTCTTCCCCGGAGCCCGCAGTCGCGCCCCGCCCATCGCAGCGTAAACACGCACCTTTGATTGCACACGGTTGAGAAGACAGCTTCAGGCTGCCGGCCGTGTCGTTTACGACTGTTTGATGGAAATTGTCATGTCCAGGTTTGCTGCTGTTCCACGCTCGGGCTGTGCCCCGGCGTCCTTCGCTTTGAACGAATCGCGGATTCGCTTCAGGCACGCTACCGCCGTCCTTTGCGGCGTCCTGCTGTCCCCGCTGGTGCTGGCCGATGATCACGCCAGTCACCAGGAAGAACTGAGCCCGACGGTGATCACCGCAATTGCGCCGAGCTCGCCGCTGACCATCGTCACCAATCCAAAAGACCCGCGCCAACCGGTGCCGGCCAGCGACGGTGGCGATTATCTGAAGACCATTCCGGGTTTTGCGCTAGTACGCAATGGCGGCACCAACGGTGATCCGGTGCTGCGCGGCATGTTCGGCTCACGCCTGAACATCCTCACCAATGGCAGTATGATGCTCGGCGCCTGCCCCGGCCGAATGGACGCGCCGACTTCGTACATCTCGCCGGAAACCTACGACAAACTCACCGTGATCAAAGGCCCGCAAACCGTGCTGTATGGCCCGGGCGCGTCGGCGGGTACGGTGCTGTTCGATCGTGAACCGGAGAGCTTCGGCGAACTCGGCACCCGTGTGAACGCGAGCATTCTCGCCGGCTCTCACGGACGCTTCGACAAGGTCGTCGACGCCGCTGCCGGCGGGCCGTTGGGCTACGTGCGGGTGATCGGCAACACTGCGCATTCCGACGATTACCGTGACGGCAACAACGACATCGTCGCCTCGCGCTACGACAAGTGGAACGGTGACATCGCGATCGGTTGGACCCCGGACGCCGACACCTTGATCGAACTCACCGCCGGCAAGGGCGATGGCGAAGCGCGCTACGCCGGACGCGGCATGGACGGCTCGCAGTTCCTGCGTGAAAGCCTCGGCCTGCGTTTCGAGAAATCCAACATCACTGACGTGCTGGAGAAACTCGAAGCGCAGGTCTACTACAACTACGCCGACCACGTGATGGACAACTACACCCTGCGCACGCCGTCCGGCACCGGGATGATGGCCGGGCCCATGGCGTCCAACGTCGACCGTCGCACCCTCGGCGCACGGATCAAAGCGACGTGGCGCTGGGCTGATATCCAGTTGATCACTGGCCTCGACGCGCAGACCAACGAGCACCGCCAGCGCAGCGGCATGGGCATCGATACCTACAAGGATCAGCCGTACACCAAGGACGCTGATTTCCATAACTACGGCGTATTCAGCGAAATGACCTGGTACGCCGCCGACCGTGACCGGCTGATCAGCGGTGCCCGCGTCGACCGTGCTTCGGCCAAGGATTACCGGCAAACCACCGGTTCGGGAATGATGTCCCGCCCGAACCCGACCGCCGACGACACCCGCGCCGACACCCTGCCTAGCGGGTTCATCCGCTACGAGCATGATCTCGCCGACAGTCCGACCACGCTCTATGCAGGCCTCGGTCATGCACAGCGCTTTCCGGATTATTGGGAGCTGTTTTCGCCCAAGTCCGGCCCGGCCGGATCGGTCAATGCGTTCGATTCGATCAAACCGGAAAAGACTACCCAGTTCGACTTTGGCGTGAACTACAAGAGCGCCGACCTCGAAGCCTGGGCCTCGGGCTATATCGGCGTGGTGCGCGATTACATCCTCTTCGACTACACCCCGGGAATGATGGGCATGAGCACCTCGCGCGCCGAGAACATCGACGCGCGGATCATGGGCGGTGAACTCGGTGCCGCGTACAGACTTACCGACCACTGGAAAGCCGATGCGACCCTGGCCTACGCCTGGGGCAAGAACAGCAGCGACGGTTCGGCCCTGCCGCAAATGCCGCCAATGGATGCACGCTTCGGTCTGACCTATACCGAAGACAACTGGAGCGCTGGCGCACTGTGGAGGGTGGTTGCCGCGCAAAACCGTATCGACCAGAACAAAGGCAACGTGGTCGGCAAGGATTACGACAAGAGTTCGGGCTTCGGCGTGTTCTCACTCAACGGTGCCTATCGGATCAACAAGCACTGGAAGGTCAGCAGCGGCGTCGACAACCTGTTCGGCAAGGCTTACGCCGAACACCTGAACCTGGCGGGCAACGCCGGGTTCGGCTACCCCGCCAATGACCCGCAAGCGGTCAATGAACCGGGGCGCACGCTCTGGACCAAGGTGGACATGAGTTTCTAACACCCACCCATGTGGGAGCGAGCTTGCTCGCGAAGGGGACGGCACATTCAACATTGATGTCGTCTGATACGACGCCTTCGCGAGCAGGCTCGCTCCCACAGGGTCGCAGAACAACTAGAAGATCCAAGCCAAGCGGAGCACACGTGATGAAACAGCCCAAACCGAATTTCTACAACCTGGCCTGGCGTTGGCATTTTTACGCCGGCCTGTTCGTCGCCCCGTTCATGGTGATGCTGGCCCTGACCGGCATCATTTATCTGTTCAAACCGCAGCTCGATTCGCTGATGTACAGCAGCCTGCTCAACGTCCCCGCCGGCCATCACACCGTCTCGGCCGATGACCTGCTGCAACGAGTAAAAAGCGCCTATCCACAAGGCCAGGTCACCCAATACCTGCCGCCGGTCAACGCCGAACGCAGCGCGCAGTTTGTCGTCAAGAACGCAGGTCACGAACTCAACGTATTCATCGATCCGTACCACGGCGACATCCTTGGCGAACAGGATGCCAAGCAAAATCTGCAAGCCATCGCCCGGGCAATTCATGGCGAATTGATGATCGGCACCGTTGGTGATCGGCTCATCGAAATGGCCGCCGGTTGGGGCGTGGTGCTGGTGGTGTCCGGCCTGTTCCTGTGGTGGCCGCGCGGTCAGGCTGCGGGCATTTTGTGGCCGCGCCTGAACAGTCGCGGTCGCGTGTTGTGGCGTGATCTGCACGCGGTCACCGGGTTCTGGGGCGCGACCCTGTTGCTGGTGATGTTGCTCAGCGGCATGACCTGGACCGGGTTCTGGGGCAAGCAATACGCCCAGGTGTGGAACGTGTTCCCGGCGGCGATGTGGGACAACGTGCCGACCTCCGACGTCGAGGCGCGCAGCCTCAACACCGCCACGCGCCAGACCGTGCCGTGGGCGATGGAAAACACGCCGATGCCGATGTCCGGCGACCACGCCGAACACATGAACCACGGCGCCACCAACGCTGGCCCCGCAGCGCCCGCCATCAGCCTGCAAGACGTGCAGAACATCGCCACCCAGCGCAAGGTCGAACCCGGTTACAGCATCACCCTGCCGACCACCGCTACCGGCGTGTTCACCATCGCCGTGTTCGCCGATGACCCGCGCAACGATGCCACTCTGCATGTCGATCAGTACACCGGCAAAGTCCTCGCCGATGTGCGTTTCGAGCAGTACGGCACGGTCGCCCGCGCCACTGAGATCGGCGTGATGCTCCACGAGGGCAAGATGTTCGGCACCTTCAACCAGATCGTCGTACTGCTGATCTGCCTGATGATTCTGCTCAGCGCCGTCAGCGGCGTGGTGATCTGGTGGAAGCGCCGGCCACAGGGCAAAGTCGGCGTGCCGCCGCTGCGCCATGACCTGCCGAAATGGAAAACCGGCGTGGTGATCATGCTGGCGCTGGCGGTGGTGTTTCCGCTGGTAGGCGCTTCGCTGGTGGTGGTGTGGTTGCTGGATCGATTGCTGCTGGCGCGACTGGGTGGACAAACCGAATCGGCCTCGACCTGATACCGCCCCGCTCTTCTTCAAAACCAATCCCGTGTGGGCCGCCCCACACGGGATTTTTTTGCGCCCCAATCTGGCGCGGCGGCCTGCACCAATGCGCCATAGGCGTTCCTTCGTGGTGCATGCGCTACGCAACCAACCGCTCTAACACGACATTTTCTTGCCAAAACCCGACCGGGCACAGCCCTTGCAAAACACCCTTCAGTCGTCCGCATCTGCCAACCAAAAAAACTTCAAACGTTCATGGAGATCGCACAATGAAGCGTCGCAGTTTGATCAAGGCTTTCACACTCACGGCATCCATTGCCGCGATGGGCATGACCTGGACTGTCCAGGCCGCCGAGACCATCAAGGTCGGGATTCTGCATTCGTTGTCCGGCACCATGGCGATCTCCGAAACGTCGCTCAAAGACATGGCGCTGATGACCATCGACGAGATCAACGCCAAGGGTGGTGTGAACGGCAAGATGCTTGAGCCGGTGGTGGTGGATCCAGCGTCGAACTGGCCGCTGTTCGCCGAAAAAGGCCGGCAGTTGCTGACTCAGGACAAGGTCGCCGTGGTGTTCGGCTGCTGGACTTCGGTGTCGCGTAAATCGGTGTTGCCGGTGTTCGAAGAGCTAAATGGCCTGCTGTTCTACCCGGTGCAATACGAAGGCGAAGAGATGTCGCCGAACGTCTTCTACACCGGCGCCGCGCCTAATCAGCAAGCGATCCCCGCCGTTGAATATTTGATGAGTGAAGAAGGCGGCAACGCCAAGCGCTACTTCCTGCTCGGCACCGACTACGTCTACCCGCGCACCACCAACAAGATTCTGCGTTCGTTCCTCCATTCCAAAGGCGTGGCCGACAAGGACATCGAAGAGGTCTACACGCCGTTCGGTCATAGCGACTATCAAACCATCGTCGCCAACATCAAAAAATTCTCGGCCGGCGGCAAGACTGCGGTCATCTCGACGGTCAACGGCGACTCCAACGTGCCGTTCTACAAAGAGCTGGCCAACCAGGGTCTGAAGGCGACCGACGTGCCGGTAGTAGCGTTCTCGGTCGGCGAAGAAGAACTGCGCGGCATCGACACCAAACCGCTGGTGGGCAACCTCGCGGCGTGGAACTACTTCGAGTCGGTAGAGAACCCGCAGAACAAGAAATTCGTCGCCGACTGGAAAGCCTACGCGAAGAAACACAACCTGCCGGGCGCGGACAAAGCCGTGACCAACGACCCGATGGAGGCCACTTACGTCGGTATCCACATGTGGGCGCAGGCGGTTGAGAAAGCCAAATCCACCGATGTCGACAAAGTGCGTGAAGCGCTGGCCGGGCAGACGTTTGCGGCGCCGTCGGGTTACACGTTGACCATGGACAAGACCAACCACCACCTGCACAAACCTGTGATGATCGGCGAGATTCAGGCCGATGGTCAGTTCAACGTGGTGTGGCAGACCGAGGGGCCAATCCGCGCGCAACCGTGGAGCCCGTTCATTCAGGGCAACGACAAGAAGCCGGATTATGCGGTGAAGAGCAACTGAGGCGGATTCAGTCATTGAGGCGGGCTTGAGATTTCCCCCTCACCCCAGCCCTCTCCCTCTCCCTCAGGGAGAGGGGGAAAGGGAGCAGATCTTCATGCTCTTCAAAGCCTGAGTTCGGCTCGAATTCGTTGGTCGCAGCACATCGCCCAAACACCTCGGTCAGTCCCCTCAATTTCAAGAGGGAGAGGGGGGAAAGGGAGCTGATCTTCATGCTTTTCAAAGCCTGAGTTCGGCTCGAATTCGCAGGTCGCAGCACATCGTCCAGACACCTCGGTCAGTCCCCTCTCCCTCCGGGAGAGGGTTAGGGTGAGGGGGCGGTTGAACAGGACACCACTAATGCCCACTGCCATACACCGCTTGCTCATAGCCATCGCACTCTTGCTGCCAATGCTGGCCCACGCCGGCGACGCCGAAGACTTCGTCGCGGCCAATCCCGTGCAACAGGCCAAACTCCTCGAAACCTGGGCTGCGCAGCCCGACCCGGCCCGTATCGAATTGCTCAACGCCCTGCAACAAGGCGAGCTGACCATCGACGGCCAACCGAAAACCCTGCGCCTGAACAATCGCCTGCGGGGTCTGATCGACACCGCCATGGCCAGCCACCAATTGCTCGCCGCCGACGCCAAAATCCGTCTGACTGCCGCGCAGCAATTGCAGAAAAGCGCGAAACCCGCGCAGCTGAAATTCCTCGACCAGCAACTGGCTGGCGAAAAAGACGAAAGCGTCCACGCCGCGCTGAGCCTGGCGCTGGCCAATCTGCAACTGGTCGACACTGACCCGACGGTGCGTCTTGCCGCAGTACGCCTGCTCGGCGAAACCGGCGATCCACTCGCCCGTACCCGCCTCGAAGGCTTGCTCGAACCCGGCGTCGAGAACGATGCCGGCGTACGCACGGCGGCCGAAACCAGCCTCGCCCAGGTCAAACGCAAACTGCTGATCGGCGAGATCCTCGGCCAGGCCTTCAGCGGCATGTCCCTCGGTTCGATTCTGCTGTTGGCAGCGCTCGGTCTGGCCATCACGTTCGGCCTGCTCGGCGTGATCAACATGGCCCACGGCGAGATGCTGATGCTCGGTGCCTACTCGACGTATGTGGTGCAGTTGATGTTCCAGCGCTACGCACCGCAAGCGATTGAGTTCTACCCGTTGATCGCGCTGCCGGTGGCGTTCTTCGTCACGGCGGCGATCGGCATGGCGCTGGAGCGCACGGTGATTCGTCACCTCTACGGCCGACCGCTGGAAACACTGCTCGCGACGTGGGGCATCAGTCTGATGCTGATTCAGCTTGTACGTTTGTTGTTCGGCGCGCAGAACGTCGAAGTCGCCAATCCGGCATGGCTGTCCGGCGGCATTCAAGTGCTGCCGAATCTGGTCTTGCCGTACAACCGCATCGTCATCATCGCGTTCGCACTGTTCGTCGTCGTACTGACCTGGTTGCTGCTGAATAAAACGCGCTTGGGCCTCAACGTCCGCGCCGTCACCCAGAATCGCAACATGGCCGCCTGCTGCGGCGTGCCGACCGGGCGCGTGGACATGCTCGCCTTCGGCCTCGGCTCGGGCATCGCCGGCCTCGGCGGTGTCGCGCTGAGCCAGATCGGCAACGTCGGCCCGGATCTTGGCCAGAGCTACATCATCGACTCGTTCCTTGTCGTGGTGCTCGGCGGCGTCGGGCAACTCGCCGGTAGCGTGCTCGCGGCATTCGGCCTCGGCATCGCCAACAAGATTCTCGAACCGCAGATCGGTGCGGTGCTCGGCAAGATCCTGATCCTCGCGCTGATCATTCTGTTTATCCAGAAACGTCCGCAAGGCCTCTTCGCACTGAAAGGACGGGTGATCGACTGATGAACCAGCCTCTGTTAGTCACGGCCACACAAAAGGCCGGCCCGAAAGTTACGATCGCCGTCGGTGCGGTGATCCTCGCCCTGCTGATCGCCCTACCGCTGCTGTCACTGTTGCCGGCGGAAAATGCACTGTCGGTCTCGGCGTACACGCTGACCCTGGTCGGCAAAATCCTCTGCTATGCCATCGTCGCCCTGGCGCTGGATCTGGTCTGGGGTTACGCCGGTTTGCTGTCGCTGGGCCACGGATTGTTCTTCGCCCTCGGCGGTTATGCGATGGGCATGTACCTGATGCGTCAGGCTGCCGGCGATGGCTTGCCGGCGTTCATGACCTTCCTGTCATGGAGCGAATTGCCGTGGTACTGGACCGGTACCAGCAGCTTCGTCTGGGCGATGTGTCTGGTGGTGTTGGCGCCGGGGTCGCTGGCGCTGGTGTTCGGGTTCTTCGCCTTCCGTTCGCGGATCAAAGGCGTGTATTTCTCGATCATGACCCAAGCCCTGACCTTCGCCGGCATGCTCCTGTTTTTCCGCAACGAGACCGGGTTTGGCGGCAACAACGGCTTCACCAATTTCCGCACGATCCTCGGTTTCGGTATCACTGAACCGGGGACGCGCGCGGTGCTGTTTCTGGCCACGGTGTTATTGCTGGTGGCGAGCCTGTTTATCGGCTGGCGCCTGGCGCAGAGCAAGTTCGGCCGCGTGTTGACCGCGTTGCGCGATGCGGAAAACCGCTTGATGTTCTGCGGCTACGACCCGCGCGGTTTCAAGCTGTTCGTGTGGGTCTTGAGTGCGGTGTTGTGTGGTCTGGCCGGAGCGTTGTATGTGCCGCAAGTCGGCATCATCAACCCGAGCGAAATGTCGCCGACCAACTCGATTGAAGCGGCGGTGTGGGTGGCCCTCGGCGGTCGCGGTACCTTGATCGGTCCGTTGCTCGGTGCCGGTGTGGTCAATGGCATGAAGAGCTGGTTCACCGTGGCGTTCCCGGAATACTGGCTGTTCTTCCTCGGCGCGCTGTTCATCGTCGTGACGCTGTACTTGCCCAAAGGCGTGATCGGTCTGCTGAAGAAACGAGGTGAACAATGAGAGTCACGGCGAGCGCTGAATTCATGTTGGAACCGGCCTTTTTTCCCGTGGAACCGAACAAGGACGCCGGCACCAGCCGCGACTCGATCGGCCTCGGCCAGCGCGTCGGCCCGGGCCTCGACACCCGTCACGGCACGATCCTCACCCTGGAAGACATCAGCGTCAGCTTCGACGGCTTCCGTGCACTGAACAATCTCAACCTGTACATCGGCGTCGGCGAATTGCGCTGCATCATCGGCCCTAACGGCGCGGGTAAAACCACGCTGATGGACGTGATCACCGGCAAGACTCGCCCGAGTCACGGCAAGGCCTGGTTCGGTGAAACGCTGGATCTGACGCAGATGAGCGAAGTGCAAATCGCCCAGGCCGGCATCGGTCGCAAGTTCCAGAAACCGACGGTGTTCGAAGCGCTGAGCGTGTTTGAAAACCTTGAATTGGCGCAGAAAACCGACAAGTCAGTGTGGGCCAGTTTGCATGCGCGATTGAGTGGCGAACAGAAAGACCGGATCAGCGAAGTGCTGGAGACGATTCGCCTGACCACCTCGGTCAATCGTCAGGCCGGGTTGTTGTCCCACGGGCAGAAGCAGTTTCTCGAGATCGGCATGTTGCTGATGCAGGACCCGCAACTGTTGCTGCTCGATGAGCCGGTGGCGGGGATGACCGATGCGGAAACCGAGTTCACTGCCGAACTGTTCAAGTCGCTGGCAGGCAAGCATTCGCTGATGGTGGTGGAGCATGACATGGGCTTCGTCGGCTCGATTGCTGATCATGTAACCGTGCTGCATCAGGGCAGCGTTTTGGCGGAAGGCTCGCTTGAGCAAGTGCAGGAAAACGAGCGCGTGATCGAGGTTTACCTCGGCCGCTGAACTGCAAACACTCATCAAAACTGTGGGAGCTGGCTTGCCAGCGATGAGGCCGGCACATCCAGCATTAATGCCGACTGATCCACCGCTATCGCTGGCAAGCCAGCTCCCACAGGGTTCTGTGTGCAACAGAAGGAATTTGAACATGCTGCAAGTCGACAAGCTGCACCAGTACTACGGCGGTAGTCACATCCTGCGCGGTCTCTCGTTCGACGTGAAGGTCGGCGAAGTCACCTGCCTGCTCGGCCGTAACGGCGTCGGCAAGACCACCCTGCTCAAGTGCCTGATGGGCCTGCTGCCGGCCAAAGAAGGCGCGGTGAATTGGGAGGGCAAACCGATCACCACGTTCAAGCCGCACCAGCGCGTTCACGCCGGCATCGCCTACGTGCCACAGGGCCGGGAGATCTTCGGACGCCTGACCGTTGAAGAAAATCTGTTGATGGGCCTTTCGCGCTTCCCCGGCAGTGAAGCCAAAGAAGTCCCAAGTTTCATCTACGAATTGTTCCCGGTGCTGCTACAAATGAAGCAGCGTCGCGGCGGTGACCTCTCCGGCGGTCAGCAACAGCAATTGGCAATTGGTCGCGCATTGGCCAGTCGTCCACGGTTACTGATCCTCGATGAGCCCACCGAAGGCATCCAACCCTCGGTGATCAAGGAAATCGGCGCGGTGATCAAGCAACTTGCGGCGCGCGGTGACATGGCGATTTTGCTGGTCGAGCAGTTCTACGATTTCGCGGCGGAACTGGCCGATCAGTATCTGGTGATGTCCCGGGGCGAGATCGTCCAGCAGGGTCGCGGTGAAAATATGGAGGCCGAGGGTGTGCGCGGGCTGGTAACGATCTAGTACAACGAACTAATCTGTAGCGTCCTAACGATAATTACAAATCATGAATTCGACTGTTGTACCTGTCTTGTTTACCCCGAGCTGGCATGCCGAGCTGGAACTCGCTTACGCCCGTTTCGGCGACTGCACGCGCCCGGTCATGCGCCGGCACCTCGGCCCGCTGCGCGTACAAAAGCATCTGTACGCCGAAGGCCCCGAGGTCTGCCAGCACATCATCGTCCACCCGCCGGGCGGGATTGCCGGCGGTGATCGGCTGGACATCAGCGCCCGCGTCGAACCTGGCGCCTGGGCGCAGATCACCAGCCCCGGCGCGGCCAAGTGGTATCGCGCTGGTGGCCCGGCCTACCAGAAACTCGACTTGCAGGTGGCGGCCGGGGCGACCCTGGAATGGCTGCCACAGGAAACCATCGTCTACAGCGCCGCCCAAGCCGAACTCACGACTTCGATCGATCTGCAGGGTGATGCGCGGCTGTTCTACTGGGATGTGGTGGCGCTGGGTCGCCCGGCGAGTGGTGAGCGTTTCGACCGTGGGCACTTTCAGGCGCACCTGGATATTCGTCGCGACGGCCGTTTGCTCTGGCATGAACGCCAGCGCATTGTCGGCGGTGATGGCTTGCTCGATTCGCCGATCGGGCTGGATGGCCATCCGGTGTTTGCGACGTTGTTGGTGACCGGTGAAATTGACGCTGAGTTGCTCGAACGTTGCCGCTCGCTCGGCCACGAAGTGCGCGGGGATTTGACGCAACTGCCCGGCTTTTTGGTAGCCCGTTGTCTGTCGTCTGAAGCGTTGCTAGCCCGCGCTTGGCTCATCGATTTATGGCGCTTGCTCAGACCGGCGCTGCTCGGTCGCGAGGCGGTATCTCCCAGAATATGGAGCACCTGAAAGCGACCCTCACCCCCCGCCCTCTCCCGGAGGGAGAGGGAGCCTGACCGAGTTGCCTGAAATGAATTCAACTGCCTGAAAGAACACTGCTGACTGAACCGGCCATTGAAAACAACCGAGATCAGTCCCCTCTCCCTCGGGAGAGGGCTAGGGTGAGGGGCTGCTCCGACTGGCACCCCGCGCCCGCAAGAACCTCACAAATCTACCCTGACGGAACCCCACAATGGACCTGACCCCACGCGAAAAAGACAAGCTGCTGATCTTCACCGCCGGCCTCGTCGCCGAGCGGCGGTTGGCACGCGGTGTGAAACTCAATTACCCGGAAGCCATGGCCTACATCTCCGCAGCCCTGCTCGAAGGCGCGCGTGACGGCCAGACCGTGGCTGAGCTGATGCACTTCGGCACCACCCTGCTCAGCCGCGAACAAGTGATGGAAGGCATCGCGGAAATGATCCCGGAGATCCAGGTCGAAGCGACGTTCCCCGACGGCACCAAACTGGTCACCGTTCACCAACCGATCGTCTGAGGCCGCGCCATGACTTACACCATTCGCGATGCCGTCCACGCCGATCTGCCGGCGATCCGCGACATCTACAACGATGCCGTGCTCAACACCACGGCGATCTGGAATGAACAAGCCGTCGACCTCGGCAACCGTCAGGCGTGGTTCAGCGCGCGTCAGGCTCAGGCCTATCCGATTCTGGTAATCGTCGACGCCGACAACAGCGTGCTCGGCTACGCTTCGTTCGGTGACTGGCGGCCGTTCGATGGCTTTCGCCACACCGTCGAGCACTCGGTGTATGTGCGCAGCGACCAGCGTGGCAACGGCCTCGGCCCGCAACTGATGACCGCACTGATCGAACGGGCGAAGACCTGCGGCAAGCACGTGATGGTCGCCGCCATCGAAAGTGGCAACGCCGCTTCGATTCGCTTGCACGAGCGAGCCGGTTTCATCAGCACCGGGCAGATGCCGCAAGTCGGCACCAAGTTCGGCCGCTGGCTCGATCTGACCTTTATGCAACTGACCCTCAATCCTGGCGCGGAGCCGCCTGACACCATCAAGGAGTGACACCGATGAACGCCGCCCAGCTGCGCCGCGTCAATGCTGAAAGTTTTGCGCATTACCGTCAGGGTCTGATCGATCTGCTGCTCGATGCGGTGGGGTACGGCGCCAGCGTCGGCTTCATGGCCGATCTCGATGCCGCGCAGGCGCGCGCTTATTTCGATGAGGTGCAGGACAGCGTCAACAAGGGCAGCGTGCTGCTCTGGGTGGTGGTCAAGGACGAGCAGGTGCTGGCCAGTGTTCAGTTGGGTCTGTGCCAGAAGGCCAACGGCCTCAACCGCGCCGAAGTGCAGAAACTGCTGGTGCGCGAACACGCGCGGCGTCGCGGCCTCGGCCAGCAACTGATGAGTGCGCTGGAACTCGAAGCGCCCAAACACAAGCGCGGCATGCTCTACCTCGACACCGAGGCCGGCTCGCCCGCCGAGGATTTCTACAAGGCGTTGGGTTACACCCGCGCGGGCCAGATCCCCGATTACGCCTGCGACCCACACGGCACATACCGGGCGACCGCCCTCTATTACAAGATTCTGCAAGGAGCCCAGTGATGATTCCTGGCGAGTACCAGATCCAGCCCGGTGACATCGAACTCAACGTCGGCCGCCGCACCCTCAGCCTGAAAGTCGCCAACAGCGGCGACCGGCCGATTCAGGTGGGGTCGCACTATCACTTTTTTGAAACCAACGACGCGCTGACCTTTGATCGCGCCGCAAGCCGTGGCATGCGCCTGAATATTCCGGCCGGCACCGCCGTGCGCTTTGAGCCGGGGCAGAGCCGCGAAGTCGAGCTGGTCGATTACGCCGGGCATCGGCGGGTGTTCGGGTTTGCCGGACGGATCATGGGCGACCTGTAACTAACGCGGTGTCCGCACTGGCCCCTTCGCGAGCAGGCTCGCTCCCACATGAGAACGCGATCAAATGTGGGAGCGAGCCTGCTCGCGAAAGCGAGTAATGCGAGCGATCTCAAAACCAATTGAATCTCAAGGCGAACGAATGAAGATCTCCCGTCAAGCCTACGCCGACATGTTCGGCCCCACCGTCGGCGACAAGGTGCGCCTGGCCGACACCGAGCTGTGGATCGAAGTGGAAAAAGACTTCACCACCTACGGCGAAGAAGTGAAATTCGGCGGCGGCAAAGTCATCCGCGACGGCCAGGGCCAAAGCCAGCTGCTGGCCGCCGAGGTCGTCGACACACTGATCACCAACGCGCTGATCATCGACCACTGGGGCATCGTCAAGGCCGACGTCGGCCTCAAGGACGGGCGCATCGCCGCGATCGGCAAGGCCGGCAACCCCGACGTGCAGCCCAACGTGACCATCGCCATCGGCGCCGGCACTGAAGTGATCGCCGGCGAAGGCATGATCCTCACCGCTGGCGGCATCGACACGCACATCCACTTCATCTGCCCGCAGCAGATCGAAGAGGCGCTGATGAGCGGCGTCACCACGATGATCGGCGGCGGCACCGGCCCGGCCACCGGCACCAACGCCACGACGTGCACCTCCGGTCCGTGGCACCTGGCGCGCATGCTTCAGGCCGCCGATGCGTTCCCGATGAACATCGGCCTCACCGGCAAAGGCAACGCCAGCCTGCCGGAGCCGCTGATCGAGCAGGTCAAGGCCGGCGCCATCGGCCTCAAGTTGCACGAGGACTGGGGCACCACGCCAGCGAGCATCGACAACTGCCTGAGCGTCGCCGACCAATACGACGTGCAGGTGGCGATCCACACCGACACCCTCAACGAATCGGGTTTCGTCGAAACCACGTTGGGCGCGTTCAAGGGCCGCACCATCCACACCTATCACACCGAAGGTGCCGGCGGCGGTCACGCGCCGGACATCATCAAGGCCTGCGGCTTCCCCAATGTGCTGCCGAGTTCGACCAACCCGACCCGGCCGTTCACCCGCAACACCATCGACGAACACCTCGACATGCTGATGGTCTGCCACCACCTCGATCCGAGCATTGCCGAAGACGTCGCGTTTGCCGAAAGCCGTATCCGCCGCGAAACGATTGCCGCCGAAGACATTCTCCACGACCTCGGCGCGTTCTCGATGATCAGCTCCGACAGTCAGGCCATGGGCCGTGTCGGTGAAGTCATCACGCGCACCTGGCAGACCGCCGACAAAATGAAAAAGCAGCGCGGCCCGCTGCCCCTGGACGGCGCAGGCAACGACAACTTCCGTGCCAAACGCTACATTGCCAAATACACCATCAACCCGGCGATCACCCATGGCATCAGCCATGAAGTCGGTTCGATCGAGGTCGGCAAGTGGGCGGATCTGGTGCTATGGCGCCCGGCGTTCTTTGGCGTGAAACCGACGCTGATTCTCAAGGGCGGCGCGATTGCCGCCAGCCTGATGGGCGATGCCAACGCCTCGATTCCGACCCCGCAACCGGTGCATTACCGCCCGATGTTTGCCAGCTACGGCGGCTCGCTGCACGCTACCAGCCTGACCTTTATCAGCCAGGCGGCGCAGGAAGCCGGATTGCCGGAAGCGTTGGGGTTGAAGAAGAAAATCGCCGTGGTCAAAGGTTGCCGTGACGTGCAGAAAACCGACCTGATCCACAACGACTATCTGCCGGACATCGATGTCGATCCGCAGACGTATCAGGTCAAGGCTGATGGCGTGCTGCTGTGGTGTGAACCGGCGGAAACGTTGCCGATGGCGCAGCGGTACTTTCTGTTCTGACCACAAAAAAAGGCCCTTCGGGGCCTTTTCAGTGTTGAGTCAGAAACTCCGCGTTATCGTTCTTCGCGAGCAAGCTCGCTCCCACATTTTTCCCGCATTCCTTCAGTTGAAATGCAATCCAATGTGGGAGCGAGCCTGCTCGCGGAGGCCCGATCAGCCAACCGGAAAACCTCTGACCGACTACTCCACCACCAACCGCCCTAACCGCTGCCGCAACATGCGGTTTTCGGCACGCAACTCGCGCACTTCTTCCAGCAGATCCAGCGCCAGCGCAACCCCTTCCCACTCCAGCTCCAGATCCCGGCGCAACTTCGCCGCACGCTTGGCCAGGGCCAATTCGTAGTCGGTGAACCGCCATTCCCGGGGCTGCGCGCCCTGAGGTTCGAGGATGCCGTGCTCGACGATTTCGATCACGTAGACGTCCGACAAATCGGCCGCCTCACAGAATTCTGCCAGGTCCAGTTGAACGATCAGGGGGCTGCTCATGATGGGCTACTCCGTCGTCGGATTCAGAAGTTCTCTCGCGGGTTGAACGCGGCTTTCTTTGCCAGTTCCTGCCACAGCGCCTTGACCTCGTCGTCGGCCGCTTTCGGCATCACCGCTTTAAGTTGCACAAACAGGTAACCGCGCTCGCCGGCCTTGTTTTTCAGGCCATGGCCTTTGGCGCGCATGCGCTGGCCGTTCTGGCTGCCGGCCGGGACCTTGAGGTTGATCTTGCCAGTCAGGGTCGGCACCGCCACTTCGGCACCCAGCGCCAGTTCCCACGGCGCCAGTGGCAGGGTGATGATCAGGTTTTCGCCTTCGACATCGAATTTCGGGTGCGGCGCAAAACGAATGGTCAGGTACAGATCACCATTCGCCCCGCCACCAACGCCCGGTGCGCCCTGGCCTTTGAGGCGGATACGCTCGCCGTCGGTCACGCCCGCCGGAATCTTCACGTTCAGGCTTTTGCTGGTGTTGCTGACGTGCTGGCCGTTGGCGTTGTATTGCGGCACCTGGAAGGTGACCTTCTTCGATTCGTTCGACAGCGTCTCCTCGAGGAAGATCGGCAGTTCCATTTCCACGTCTTGCCCTCGGCGCCCTGCACTGCGTTGTTGGCGACCATCGCCGCCACCGAAACCGGGACCGCGATTGCCGAAGATCGAACTGAAGAAGTCCGAAAAGTCGCCGGTGTCGCCACCGCCGCCACCAAAGCCGCCACGGCTCTGCCAGCCCGGTGGCCCCTGGAACGGCTGACCGTGCTGGCCATAGCGGCGCAGCTCGTCGTATTCGGCGCGTTTGTCGGCGCTTTTCAGCGCTTCATAGGCTTCCGAGGCGTCTTTGAATTTGGCCTCGGCGTCCTTTTCCTTGCTGACATCGGGGTGGTATTTGCGCGCCAGCTTGCGATAGGCAGCCTTGATTGCCTTGTCGTCTGCTGTCGGCTCCACGCCGAGTATCTTGTAATAGTCTTTGAAGTCCATTGAAGGAATCACCATCCGTTATCGATTTCGCGCCGATGCCAGCATGCGCTGATTCGCGCGTGCCAGGTTGACCGATCTCAAGGTTGTGACCGGGTGGCGCAGCAGAAGTTTATCGGCAGTGGACGACGGTTCTTGCGACCGCCGGTGGTTCTGCCGGCCCATGCCAGCAAGTTTGGGGCGAAGCTGCGATTTTCAACCAGTTTAGTCGTGAAATAGCAGATGACCGGCCTTCGATTCTGGCGCGCACTGACATACACTGCGCGGCCGTTTTTTTGACCGGAACCGAAAGACATGAAAGACGCCTCTCCAGCCCGTGCCTGCGGCATCGACTTCGGCACGTCCAACTCCACCGTCGGCTGGCTGCGCCCCGGCATGGAAACGATGATCGCGCTGGAAGACGACAAGATCACTCTGCCGTCGGTGGTCTTCTTCAACATCGAGGAACGCCGCCCGGTTTACGGTCGTCTGGCGCTGCACGAGTACCTGGAAGGCTATGAAGGCCGGCTGATGCGCTCGCTGAAAAGCCTGCTCGGTTCCAAGCTGATCAAGCACGACACCAGCGTTCTCGGCACCGCAATGCCGTTCAAGGACTTGCTCGGTCTGTTCATCGGCCAGTTGAAGAGCCGTGCGGAAACCGCCGCTGGTCGGGAATTCGAGCAAGTGGTGCTCGGTCGCCCGGTGTTCTTTGTCGATGACGATCCGCTGGCGGACCAGGAAGCTGAAGACACCCTGGTCGATGTGGCGAAGAAGATCGGCTTCAAAGAGGTCTCGTTCCAGTACGAACCGATTGCGGCAGCCTTCGACTACGAGTCGACCATCGAGAAAGAAGAGCTGGTACTGATCGTCGACATCGGCGGTGGTACGTCCGACTTCTCGCTGGTGCGCCTGTCGCCGGAGCGTCGTGGTTACGACAACCGTCACGACGACATCCTCGCCACTGGCGGTGTGCACATCGGCGGGACCGACTTCGACAAGCAATTGAGCCTGCAAGGCTTGATGCCGCTGTTCGGTTACGGCAGCCGCATGAAGAGCGGCGCCTACATGCCGACCAGCCACCACATGAACCTCGCGACCTGGCACACCATCAACTCGGTGTACTCGCAGAAATCCAGCCTGGCGCTGGGCAGCATGCGCTACGACATCGAAGACACCGGCGGCATCGATCGCTTGTTCAAGTTGATCGAACAGCGCGCCGGGCACTGGCTGGCGATGGAAGTCGAAGAAACCAAGATCCAGCTGACCCACACCGACAGCCGCCATGTGCCGCTGGATCGAATCGAAGCCGGTTTGAGTGTGGAACTGAGCCGGGCGCTGTTTGAATCGGCAATCGATGCGCTGCTGGAGCGCGTGCGCGGCAGTGTTACGCAGCTGTTGAACGATGCCGGTGTCGCAGTGGATCAGGTCGATACCGTGTTCTTCACCGGTGGTTCGAGCGGGATTCCGGCGCTGCGCAACAGCGTCTCGGCGATGCTGCCGAATGCACGGCATGTTGAAGGGAATATCTTCGGCAGCATTGGTAGCGGTTTGGCGATTGAAGCCATGAAACGCTATGGCGCCATGAACTGATCCAAGACCGCGTTGCGCCCATCGCTGGCAAGCCAGCTCCCACAGGTTCTGCGCCGCTTTCGAAAGCGGTATCAATCCTGTGGGAGCTGGCTTGCCAGCGATGGCGTCAGCTAAGGCAATACAGTTATCGGATCAAACCATCCCGCCCAGCTTCAACTCACTCTTCAGGTACGCATAATAAATCGGCCCCGCCACCACCCCCGGCAGGCCGAACGCGGCCTCGAACACCAGCATCGCCAGCAGCAACTCCCACGACTTGGCACTGATCTGCCCGCCGACAATCCGCGCGTTGAGGAAGTACTCGAGCTTGTGGATAAAGATCAGATAACCCAGCGCCGCCAATGCCACCCAGATCGACAGTGACAGGCCGACGATGGTGATCAGGGTGTTCGACATCAGATTGCCGATCACCGGCAGCAGGCCGAGCAGGAAGGTCAGTACGATCAGGGTTTTGGTCAGCGGCAGTTTGATGCCGAACATCGGCAGGATCACCGCGAGGAAGATCCCGGTGAAGAAGGTATTGAGCAGGGAAATCTTGATCTGCGCAAAGACGATGTTGCGGAACGCCTGCACCAACAGGTGCAAACGGTCGAACAGCGCGGCGGCCAGCGGTTTGCGTTTAGTAACGTCGGGGATGCGCTGCAAGGCGATGATTGCGCCGAGCACCATGCCAATCAGCAACGTCACGAACATGTGCGCGGCGTCCTTGCCGACCAGTTGCAGGTCGGACAGGTGTTTGCTCATCCACTCGCCAATCGCCACACGAAACTCGGCAGCACTGGCCGGCAGATAGGCGTCGATGAACGGCGGCAATTGCCCGCGTGCGCGATCAACCACGCCCATGAATTTGTCGAGGGAAGCGCCGGGATTTTCCGCTTCGTGCAGAAGAAAACTGATAGCGCCGGCGAAGATCAGCGCCAACACACTTACCACTAGCGTGCCGAGCAAAGCCACCGCCAGCCAGCGTGCGCGACGGCCTTCGATCAGCCGTTGCAGTTGCGGGGTGAGCATGTTGACCAGTTCATAGACCAACAAACCGGCCAACAGACTGGGCAACAAGCGCAGCGGCAGCACCAGCAGCAAACCGCCGAAAATGATGATGCAACTGACCCAGAACACTACATGACGCTCAGAAAACGTTGGCATACAGCCTCAAAACGAACGGCGTAAAAGGATTGGCAGTCTGCCAGCGTTCCGGGGTGAGCACTAGAAATATGCGGTGCTTCAACCCCCCTCACCCTAGCCCTCTCCCAGAGGGAGAGGGAACCGATCGAGGAATGGCGAAGAAATCCGGCGACCCTGCCAGTGCTGTATTGAATTCAGAATCGGCCAGATAGTTCAGGTCGATGAATATCTGAAAACGACGCGGTCAGTCCCCTCTCCCTCTGGGAGAGGGTTAGGGTGAGGGCAAATCTCAAGCGGACGCGTCGACCAGTTACCCCACCGAATCAAGTTATTTTTTCTTCAGGCAATCACTCATGAACGCCTTGCGCGCATCGCCGGTCAGCGCCTTGGTTTTCGCATCGGCGTTGCAGGTGGTCATTTTCTGCTGCTGCGGGGTCAGGGCCTTGGCATCGTTGGCCGCCGGCGCTGCCTTGAGGCAGGTGCTCATGAAGGTTTTGCGCTCATCGCCTTTCAGACTCTTGGCGGTCGCATCGGCATTGCAGGTGGTCATTTTGTTCTGTTGCGCCGTGGCGGCGAAACCTTGTGAACACAGGAGCAAACCAATCATCAACAACGGCACACGCAACATCTTCATGGAGTTTTCTCCTTGTCGCCGCACCGATGGGGGCGGCCTCTGCTGGAGTGTAGCCAAATCTTGTTACACCTTCCTGCCTTCGAGATGGCTACGGCGATACTGCTCCGGCGTGCAACCGGCCTGACGGGCGAACATGGCGATAAATGCCGAGCCGCTGCTGTAACCGAGGTCGAAGGCAATTTCCTGCACACTGCGCGAAGTTTCCAGCGCCTCGATCGCAGCGAGGTAACGCAAGCGCTGACGCCACTCGCCAAAACTCATCCCCAGCTCACGAACAAATTGCCGCGCCAGCGTGCGTTCGCTGACATGCACTTGCAGTGCCCAATGCGCCAGCGGCTGATTGTTGCCCGGCTCGGCCTGCAAGGTTTCGAGGATTGCCAGCAATCCCGGACTACTGGCGTAGGGCAGATAACACTCATGCACCGGCGCCTGTTGCAATTGATCGACCAACACCTGGGCCAGGCGCTGATCGGCATCGAGCTCGGGAATCTTCACGTCGCGGGCGGCGAAGTCCTTGAGAATCGCCTTGAGGATGTCGCTGATCGCCAGAGTACAGGCGCGTGTCGGCAGTTCGGCGCAGACCTTGGGGTCAAGGCACACCGCACGATAGTTGACCGGTTGATGGCTGTAGAAACTGTGCTCGACCTGCGGCGGCACCCACACCGCGTACTGCGGCGGCGACATAAAGCGGTTGCCGTCGACGTCCATGTGCAACACACCATGGGCCGCGTATTCCAGAGTGCCCCACGGATGGCGGTGCGGCGCGGCGAATTCATGGGCGTTGAAGTCGGCATAGCGGAAGTACACCGCCGATGGCAGTTCGCTGAATTCCAGCAGATCGATGTGTTTGCTGTTCATGCTGTCCGGTTTCAGAGGCAGGTTGTCCGGTTCGAAGTATAGGCCTGCATCCAGACAAGGGATAATTGCCGCTCATCAACGTACTGGTTTCAACTCATGCAATACGCGTTTCCGCTGCTGGCGATTTTTATCTGGGCCGGCAATACCGTGATAAACAAACTCGCGGTCGGGGCAATTTTCCCCGCCGAGATCGGTTTCTATCGCTGGCTACTCGCCGGGTTGTTGTTCACGCCATTCATGCTCAAAGCGGTGATCGCGCACTGGCCGCAGATTCGCCCGAACCTCGGCAAGATTTTCGTCCTCGGCGTGCTCGGCATGGCGGTGTATCAGAGCCTCGCTTACTTCGCGGCGACCCTGACCACCGCGACCAATATGGGCATCATTTTGTCGCTGATGCCGTTGATGTCGCTGGCCATGGCAATCATCAGCCTCGGTCAACGTCTGACCGCCGGTGCGCTGGTCGGCGCTGTGCTGTCGTTTGCTGGCGTGCTGGTAGTGGTGTCGTCGGGCAGCCTTGGCGCGTTGTTGCAGCACGGCCTGAACATGGGCGATGCGATGATGTTGATCGCGACGCTGGCTTACGCGATTTACAGCACTCTGCTGAAGAAATGGCAGCTGCGCTTGCCGCCGCTGGTGTTGCTGTATTTGCAGGTGCTGGTGGCGATTGTCGTGTTGTTTCCGCTGTATGCGGCGTCGCCGAAAACCGGTTTGACCCTGCAGAACATTCCGCTGGTGTTGTATGCGTGCTTGCTGGCGTCGATGGTTGCGCCGTTGGCGTGGATGCAGGCGGTGCAACGCCTGGGGCCGAGCCGGACGACGTTGTTCTTCAACTTGTTGCCGTTGATTACCGCGCTGATTGCGGCGGTGGTGTTGAAGGAGCAGTTGGCGATGTATCACTTGGTCGGCGGATTGTTGACCTTGGGCGGGGTAATTCTTTCCGAGCGCTGGACCACCGTGTTGGGCCGCCGGATCAGCGTTGCCTGATAGGGCCCCATCGCTGGCAAGCCAGCTCCCACAGTGATTTGGGCGTTCACAAGATTTGTGTTCGATCCCAACCCTGTGGGGGCTGGCTTGCCAGCGATGAACGATAACGCGGTCTGACGGTTAAACCCCGGCAGCCTCAAGCCGCGCCGCATGCTCGACAAACAGCCGCACCGGATCCGCGCCCTTGCCGACCAGCCCCAGCGACTGGTTAACAATGTCGAAGTGATCCAGCGGATAGTCATCACCAATCACCGTGCCCAGATGCGAGCTGTAGCGCCCGACCATCCCGTCGCACTGCCCCGGCTCACGCACAAAGGTTTTCGCGAACAAGCGACAACTGCGATTGGTCCCGTCAAACAGATTACCGCCACGGTCGGTCTTGCCCGGCTGCAACGTCCCCGACCACGAGTAGTAGCGCACGCCGTTAACTTCTTCCGGCCCGTGCCCGCCCCACGTTTCCGGCAGGCCCTGTGGATAACGCTGGTTGAACAGCGCCACACCCTCAGTCGTCAGCGATTGGTGCGAGGCGTGAATATCCACCGGCAGTTTCGGCCCGTGATAACCGGTCTCCAGTAACGCCATCAGCCAACCGACAAAACGCAACAACGCCTCAAGGATCCGCCCTTTGGCACTGTTCGCCGGGTAATGTTTTGCCAGGTAATCAGCCAGTTCCGAGCCATGATTCGGTCCGGCCACCGACGTCACTGAAGCCACCAGATCCGGCCGTTTCGCCGCCGCATAGCGAGCCGTCAGCGAGCCCTGACTGTGGCCGAACAGGTTGACCTTTTGCGCCCCGGTCTCACGCAAAATTTCATCAATGCGCGAGAGCAACTGCTCGCCACGCACCTCCGTCGAATGGAGCGGAGACACCTGCACCGCAATCACCTTCGCACCACCCCGGCGCAATGCCTTGATGATGCCGTACCAATACGGATAGAGGATCAGCCGGATAAACCCGAGCATGCCGGGCACCAGCACCAGTGGATAACGCGTCGACATGGGCAAACATCCTTGTGGTCGGTGAGTGGATGCAAGGCGTGCAAAACGCCCGCCAAGCATCCTCCCTGATGATGACAACTCAACCACCAGCCTACTTCAGGCCCACCACCCCCGCCACAATCAGCCCTACCGAAAGCAGTTTGACCAGAGTCAGGCTCTCGCCCAGCAAGGCGAAACCGAGAAACACCGTGCCCAGTGAGCCAATCGCCGTCCAGATCGGGTAGGCAATGCTCACTGGCAACTCGCGCATCGCCAGCGTGAGAAAGTAGATGCCGCCAATCGCCGCAATCACCGTAATCAACGACGGCCAGAGCCGGGTGAAGCCCTCGGCGTACTTCATGCCCATGGCGAAGGTCACTTCAAACCCGGCGGCGATCAGCAGGAACAGCCAGGCCACCTAGAACTCCCGGGCGAGGGTGAACAAACGCTGCTCCGCCTCGGCCACCGACACCGCGAAGGTGCGTTCGGCGGATTCTTCACCCTCAGCCGCAACCACGGTGACGTCGTTGATGCCGATAAAACCCAGCGCCGTGCGCAGCCATGGATCGGCGTGGTTCAAGGCTTCCAGCTCGCCACCCGGGCCGAAGCCGAAGCCGCCGCGACTGGTGACGATCAGCGCCTTTTTGCCCTGCAACAGCGGGGTGTATTGGGCGACGCCATTGTCCAGCGTGTGATCGAAGGTCAGACCCAGCCGCACGATCTGATCGACCCAGGCCTTGAGGCCGCTGGGCACGTTGAAGTTGTACATCGGCGTGGAAATCAGCAGCAGCTCGTGATCGAACAACTCGCCGACCAATTGATCGCTCAGGGCCAGATCGGCCTGCATCGACAGTGGGCGTGCTTCAGGCTGTGGATAAAAAGCGGCGGCGACAAAGGCTTCGTTGACCGGCGGAATCGGCGCACGACCGACTTCACGTCGAGTCACCTGCGCTTGTGGATGACGCACCTGCCAGGCGCTGAGAAAACTTTCCGCCAGCCGCCGCGAGTGCGAACGGTCGCCACGTGGGCTGGCATGGATCGCAAGAATTTTGCTCATCTTAAACTCCTTGAGACTAGACTTTGATTGCTGTGTCGCTGCAGATTGCAGGCGCCACGCCAAAGCCTCAAATGAGCAAAAGTCAGTCTGGATGAATTGATTTCATCCATGGAGATTTCAATGTTTGCCTCGCTGCCACTCACCGCCCTGCGCGCCTTTGAATCGGCATCACGACTGCTCAGCTTCAAGGCTGCCGCCGAAGAACTGTCGGTCACGCCGACGGCGATTTCGCACCAGATTCGTTCGCTGGAAGACTGGCTCGGCGTTGCGCTGTTCGAACGCCTGCCCCGTCAGGTGCGCCTGACCGAGGGTGGCGAACGCCTGTTTCGCAGCCTGCATGGCGCGCTGCTGGAAGTGGCGCAAAGCGTCGACACCCTGCGCCCGCAGCGCAACGCCAGCACGCTGACGCTATCGACCACCGCCGCGTTTGCCGCGCTGTGGCTGGTGCCGCGTCTCGGCCGCTTTTATGCGCAGCATCCGAACATCAACGTGCGCCTCGACACCCACTGCGAAGTCATCGATCTGCATCAGGACGCCAGCGTCGATCTGGTGTTGCGTTACAGCCTCGACGATTACCCGAACCTCTACGGTTTGTGCCTGTTCGATGAATCTTTCGGCGTGTACGGCTCGCCCGAGCAAGTGGCGCTGGCCGCTCGGCGCACGCCGACGTTGATCAGCGTGCGTTGGCACAACTCGAAACTGTATGCCCATGGCTGGGAAGCGTGGTGCGCGAAGGCCAGCGCAAACTGGCTGAACCTGCAACCGGCAGTCCGCGAATACGATGAAGAGCATTACGCCCTGCAAGCGGCGATCGCCGGGCAAGGGCTGGTGCTGGCGAGCAATATTCTGGTCTCGGAAAGCGTCGCCAGTGGTTTGCTGCTGCCGTTCATGGGCCAGGTCCAAGTCGATGGTGCCGGGTACAGCGCGTTGTGTGTTCCGGGGCGGGAGCGGCATCCGCCGGTGCGGGCGTTTTTTGCCTGGTTGCGCGAGGAAGCAGTTTTGTCCGGGCTGGCGCCAAAAGCGCAGCCTTCGGCAGCTCCTACAGGGGTTGCGTAAACCGATAAAACTTTTTGCAACGCTCATGACTCACAGCTTAGGTAGCGACCGCGTCTGTAGAACGTGGCGCCCATCGGATTAGCCTCCAGGAGATCGAAATGAGCGACGACCTGCATCTGTCAGATGTTCAAACCTTGCGCGATCGTGCGCGCCAACACGTCGAAAACGGCGCCGTCACCGAGGGCTACAGCGCCGACCGTGAAGAGGTACTGCGCTTGCTCAATGAATCGCTGGCCACTGAACTGGTCTGCGTCTTGCGCTACAAGCGTCACTACTTCATGGCCAATGGCGTAAAAGCCCATGTGGCCGCCGAAGAGTTTCTCGAACACGCCACCCAGGAAGCCCAGCACGCTGACCGCCTGGCCGAGCGCATTGTGCAATTGGGCGGCGAGCCGGAGTTCAACCCCGACATGCTGTCGAAAATGTCCCACGCGCAATACGTGGCCGGTAACACCCTCAAAGAGATGGTCTACGAAGACCTCGTTGCCGAGCGCATCGCCATCGACAGCTATCGCGAGATCATTCAGTACATCGGCGAGAAAGACCCGACTACGCGGCGTATCTTCGAAGATATTCTGGCGCAGGAAGAAGAGCATGCCGATGACATGGCTGACATCCTGAACGACCTGTAAACTTTCTAAACCGCCTTCGCGAGCAAGCTCGCTCCCACACTCGACCGCATCCATCTGAAGGAATGCGGTCCCGTGGGGGAGCGAGCTTGCTCGCGAAAGGGCCCTTACGGGCACCGACTATTTAGTCGGTTTAACGGTGACCGGCGCCTTGCCCGCCTTCATTTGCTCCAGCAACGGCGCACACTGATTCGGCTCACCACCACTCGGCGCCACCAGCGCCAACAGCCCCGCCGCCGGCGCGGCGATCACGCCCAGCGCAACCATCCCCGCCCCGCGCAACATCAGCGGCACGGCCTTCACGCCGGCATCCGGCTTGATGAACTTGCCCCGCACATACAGCGGTGAACGCAGAGAAATCAAACGCCAGCCCTTGGATTCCGGTGTCACCGTCAGGTCGAGCTGCTCGGTGGCCATGTTCGCCGTGCCGTCGATATAAATGATCGCGTTCTCGGTATCGAAGACAAACAACTGCGTGGTGGCCAGACCGGTCTTGATGTCGAAATCCGCCGCTGCGCAATTGATCTTCACTTCCTTGTCGCCAAAGATCTTGCCGACCACGTAGTTACCGACGTTGAGCCCGGCCAGCTCCATCAACTCACGACTGATCGCGCCGTCGTTGATCAACATCTTCAATTTGCCGTTGGCCCCGCCGAGCAGCTTGGCCACCGAGTTGCCGCGACCGCTGATATCGGCGTCGCCGTTGAGCTCACCGAAACTGGTTTTCATCGGTTCAAAGGTCGGGAACAACTCTTTGAGCTTGAAGCCACGGGCGGTCAGTTTCGCCCGGCCTTCGAGCGGCTCGGTGCGGCCGTTGAGGCGGATCTGTGCATCAAGATTGCCGCCCGCCACGCCGAAGCGCAGCGGCTCAAGGCTGAGCTCGCCGTCGTTGAGTTTCAGGTGGGTATAGAGGTCGTTGAACGGCAGTTTCTCGCTGTGAACGATGCGCTTGCCGGTGAACTCGACGTCGGCGTCCATCGCGCGCCAGCGATCGGTCTTGAACTCCTCCACCGGCAGGACTTTATCGGCCGGTTGCTTGCTCTCGCCGCCGCGGGCCTTTTGCTTGTCATTGGAATCGGCGCCGATCAGTGGCGCAAGGTCGGCGAACAGCAGTTGATTGGAGAGCAATGCGCCACTGAGTTTCGGCCGTGGCTGGCTGGCGACGTAAGTCAGGTCGCCATGAATATCACTGCTGCCGATTTTGCCGTTGAACTGCTCATAAGTGAATTTCGCCCCGACCGCGTCATGCAGCTTGGCGATCAAATGGCCGTCGGTGGCATACGGCGGCGTGTCCGGCAGAGTCACCCCAGTCAGCGGATAAAGATTGCCGAGGCTGGCGCCGGCCAGTTTCAGGCGCAGATCGAGAGCGCCGAGATTCAGCGGATCGGTCAGCGTGCCGGCCAGTTCGATGCTGGTGTCGCCGATCTTCGCCTGGGCTTGCAACGGAAAGGGCTTGCTCGCGTCCTGCAAGGCGAGCAGGCCGCCGATCTTGCCTTGGCCGGTGAGGTTCTGGCCGTGGTATTGGCCTTTGACCTTCAAGGCAAACGCATAATCCTGCGGTGCGCCGCCCTTGTCCTGTGCGGATTTTGCGGCTTTGGCGCCAACGATGTCGCTGTAGGGAATCGGCTTGCCCAGTGGGTCGATCAGCACATCAAGATTGGTCTTGAGCGTTTGATCGTCGAGGGTGACATGGCCCTTGTCGAAACCGATGGCACCGATGTCGACCACCCAGTTCGAGGGCTCTGCATTCGGGTCTTTCGGATCGAACTTGAACGTCCAGTTGGCGCGGCCGTCGGCCAGGCGCTGCAACTCGGCATTCGGTTCGGTCAGGTCGATGCGTGGAATCACCACCCGTTGTGCCAGCAGCGCCAATGGAGAAATACGCAACTCGACGCGCTTGAGCGTGACCATCTGCGCTTTCTTCGACCAGTCCGGGTTGCCCAGGCTCAAGTCCTCGGCGACCACGTGCGGCCACGGCACCCACGCACGCCAGCCGCCCTCGTCCGGCTCGCGCTGCCAGATCACCGCGAGGTTGCCATTGATGGCAAACGGTCGGTGCAGTTCTTCCGAGACTTTGGCGTTGAGCGGCGGTTTGATCCGGTTCCAGTCGAAGAACACGATGATCAATACCAGCACGGCCAGTAGCAGCACGAGGATGGCGAAAGTCCAGCTGAAGATTTTTCCAGTGCGCGTCATGCACAAAGCTCCTGATCACGACCGCACGCAAAGACTGCGGCGTACGGCTGAAACGACGGGCCAAAGCGGCCCTCATGAAATCTACGACTGGCAAACCCGCCGCAGGTTTAATCGAAAGGTCGATTACCGCGCAAAAAGTCGCGCGAATCTGACCGATCAGTCGAACAGTGTTACCGCGCCCGCACTTTTGCGAGGCGCGAGTGGGTCGGAAATACCCACCTCGGTGCAAAACCGTTGCTCTGAAAGGCCCTATCTAGAGCCTCCCGACAGAACAATCAATTCTGTTGATTATTACCATTGCGTTTATGAACTTTTATATCGACTTATCGAGAGTAGCATTGCCCTCGTACCCACTTTATCGCCCTCCCAAGGAGCAACCCATCATGAAACGCCAATTACTGCTCAGCCTTACCCTGTCGATGCTAGCCAGCACTGCTTTCGCCCTGCCCGCTGCCGATCAGGCTACCCCGCAAGTGAAATCCAGCCACTCGGTATTCAGCCAAACCGTAGCCGCTGATGGTGGCGACCGCACGCCACAAGGCCAGACCCTGGCTGAAGGCGGCCGTGATCGTCTGGAAGAGAAAGGTCTGGTGCAAGACGGCTACGACAAGACTCCACAAGGTCAGACCCTGGCATCTGATGGCGGCGACCGCACCCCACAAGGCCAAACCCTGGCTTCCGATGGCGGCGACCGCACTCCACAAGGTCAAACCCTGGCTTCTGATGGCGGCGACCGCACTCCACAAGGCCAAACCCTGGCTTCTGATGGCGGCGACCGCACTCCACAAGGCCAAACCCTTGCCGAAGGTGGTGGTGACCGTGTAATCGAACGCAACAGCGCCTTGAGCTAAGCCCATGGCGGCCTCGAAAAAAAGCCCAATCACCGGATTGGGCTTTTGACTTTTCCGGCTCGATAAAATCTTTCGCTGCATGCCCTCCCGTTCGACGCCGACAAAGCCGATTTGCTAGAGTGCGGCGCTTGTCCTGCCAAAGAACACACCCTGCGATGCTGCCCCGCGCCGAACAGAAACAACAGACCCGCAACGCCTTGATGGACGCTGCCCGCCACCTTATGGAAAGCGGCCGAGGATTCGGCAGCCTGAGCCTGCGCGAAGTGACCAAAACCGCCGGGATCGTGCCCACCGGTTTCTACCGGCATTTTGCCGATATGGATGAGCTGGGCCTGGTACTGGTCAGCGAAGTCGGCCAGACCTTCCGCGAGACCATCCGCTTGGTACGGCACAACGAATTCGTCATGGGCGGCATCATCGATGCTTCGGTGCGGATCTTCCTCGACGTGGTCAGCGCCAATCGCTCGCAATTCCTGTTTCTTGCCCGTGAGCAATACGGCGGTTCGCTGCCGGTGCGTCAGGCAATCGGCCGGTTGCGCGAGAACATCAGTTCCGACCTCGCGGCTGACTTGACGATGATGCCCAAGCTTCAGCATCTGGACGCCGAGGGCCTGAGCGTGATGGCAGATCTGATCGTCAAATCGGTGTTTGCCACCCTCCCCGACATCATCGACCCGCCCGCCGAAGCCTTGCCGGAACATCTGACGCCACAGGCGAAGATCACCCAGCAACTGCGCTTCATCTTTATCGGCCTCAAGCACTGGCAAGGGCTAGGCAGTACCGAGTAACTACCTTTTATGACTGGCACACCAGATTCCCTGTGGGAGCGAGCTTGCTCGCGAAGGCGTCGTGTCAGTCAACATCTATATCTCTGACCCTCTGCATTCGCGAGCAAGCTCGCTCCCACACTTGGTTCGGCGCATCGGCCTCCATTTGGTGCATAAAAAAATCTTCACGCACCAAAACCTTCCATATTCCCGCAACATCTTGAAACATCCACTACGCTCCGACAGGGATTTCCTACATCTCGTCCGATTGGCAAGGCCCTTGCTCTAGCCAGAGTATTGTCCATAGCTGGAAGCTTTCCGATGCTGGTGATTCACCGCAGAATCGACCCTCAACCCGTCTGGGCCGCCGAGTTGCACCTGACCTTCGAAGCGCGCAGCAAAAGCCGTTTGCGCTGTTTCAGTGCCGAGGGCGAAGACGTCGGGTTGTTTTTGGAGCGCGGCCAGCCGCCGCTGTATGACGGCGAATGCCTGCAGGCTGAAGACGGCCGCATCGTCCGTGTCTGCGCCCGCCCCGAGCAATTGCTGCACGTCACCTGCGCCAACGCCTTCGAACTGACCCGCGCGGCTTATCACCTGGGTAACCGCCACGTCGCCTTGCAGGTTGGCGACGGCTGGCTGCGTCTGCTCGACGATTACGTACTCAAAGCGATGCTCGAACAACTCGGCGCGCAGGTCGAAGCCATTGAAGCACCGTTCCAGCCGGAACACGGTGCCTATGGCGGCGGCCATCATCATTCACGCCACGGCGACGAAGACTTCAACTACGCGCCGAAACTCCATCAGTTCGGCGTACGCCTGTGAATCCGGCCTGGGCGCTGCTGCGCCTGGCCAGTCCGCAATTGCCGATTGGCGGTTACAGCTATTCGCAAGGCCTGGAAATGGCGGTGGATAACGGCCGCGTGAACAACCCGGACAGCGCGCGGCGCTGGATCAGCGATCAATTGTTGCTCAACCTCGCCCGCTTCGAGGCGCCACTGCTGCTCGCCCATTGCCAAGCGGCGGCGGATGAACAATGGGCCGAGTTGCAGATTCTGTGCGAAAGCCATCGCGCCAGCCGCGAGACGCGCGAGTTGCATCTGGAGAGCCGGCAGATGGGCTATTCGTTGCAGCAACTGCTCAGCGGTTTGCCTGAACTCGACGCGCCCGCCCGCGACTTTCTTGATCAATGCACTGAACCGCATTTGGCTCTGTGCTGGGCGTTGGCCGCTCGCTCGTGGGGCATCAACCCGCAGGACGCCCTCGCCGCATGGCTGTGGAGCTGGCTGGAAAACCAGCTCGCCGTGCTGATGAAAACCCTGCCGCTGGGCCAGCAAGCCGCCCAGCGCCTGACCAGCGAATTGCTGCCGTTACTGCAACAGGCGCAGCAGGACGCGACCCGAATCAACCCCGAACACATCGGCAGCGCCGCGTTCGGCCTGTCCTTGGCGTGCATGGCCCACGAGCGCCAGTACAGCCGCCTCTTTCGCTCCTAGGAGAAATATTAATGAACACACAACCCCTGCGCGTCGGCATCGGCGGCCCGGTCGGCTCCGGCAAAACCGCGTTGACCCTGGCCCTGTGCCTGGCCCTGCGCGAGCGCTACAACCTCGCCGTGGTCACCAACGATATCTACACCCGCGAAGACGCCGATTTTCTCGTGCGCAATGAAGCCCTCGCCCCCGAGCGGATCATCGGCGTGGAAACCGGTGGCTGCCCGCACACGGCAATCCGCGAAGACGCCTCGATCAACCTCGAAGCGGTGGATCAACTGAACCGGCGCTTTCCGGGGCTGGATCTGATTCTGGTGGAATCCGGCGGCGACAACCTTTCGGCGACCTTCAGCCCGGAACTGTCCGACCTGACCATCTACGTGATCGACGTCTCGGCCGGCGACAAGCTGCCGCGCAAGGGCGGACCGGGGATCTGCAAGTCCGACTTGCTGGTGATCAACAAGATCGACCTTGCGCCGCTGGTAGGCGCTTCGCTGGAAATGATGGACAGCGACACCCAACGCATGCGCAACGGCAAGCCGTTCGTTTTCAGCAACCAGAAAACCGGTCAGGGTCTTGAGCAAATCATCGCCTTCATCGAACGCCAGGGCCTGCTGACTGCAGCCTGATTCACTGATCAACAAGGAAGCCAATTCATGACACTCAAACGAATTCTTGGCGCCGTGGCGCTGCTCCTGACCCCGGCATTGGCCTTCGCCCACCCGGGGCATGGCGACAGCGGTTTGATCGCCGGCATCAGCCACCCGATCGGCGGCCTCGACCATTTGCTGGCGATGGTGGCTGTTGGCTTGTGGGCCGCGCAGCAACAAGGCGCAGCGCGTTGGGCGCTGCCGTGCACGTTTGTTGGCACCATGTTGATTGGCGGCATGTTCGGGTTTGAAGGGCTGGAACTGCCGGCACTGGAAAGCGGGATTGCCGCGTCGGTGTTGGCGCTGGGTCTGGCCGTGGCGCTCGCGGTGCGTCCGCCGTTGGTGATGGCGGTGGTGGCGACCGCTGTGTTTGCGCTGTTCCATGGTGTGGCGCATGGCTTGGAACTGCCGGACATGAGCAGCCCTTGGGCGTATGCGGCGGGTTTCGTTGCCGCGACGGCTGCATTGCATGCGGCGGGTTATGCCGTGGTGCGTTTCCTGCCTCAGGCTGCTGCACCGTTGGTGCGCCTTGCAGGTGCCGCTTCGGCGGCGACTGGTGTTTGGTTGCTCGCAGGCTAGTTTTTATTGTCTGAACGGGCCCCTTCGCGAGCAAGCTCGCTCCCACAGGTTTTGTGTACGCTGCAAATCCACTGTGGGAGCGAGCCTGCTCGCGAAGGCGGCCGATCAGACGCCGCATCTCTGATGCCGGTCTCTCTGCTACCATGTCGCGCAATCGCCCCAGCCGTGACGACGTCCGCCCATGCCCCACGCTTCCCGCTCCACCTCCCTGCCCGAATTGACCGCCCTGTTCGGCGCTGTGCAGCAGCACTTCGTCAACGTCATAGTGCCCCTCTGGCAAGGCCCGGGCTGGAACGCCGACATGGCGTTACCCTACGAGGCGCTGGACGCCGCGCATCAGCCGCTGCCACCGCAGCGCTATCGGGCGATGGCCTGCGCACGGCAGCTGTACCTGTTTTCCAGTCTGATCGGGGTTGTGGATAACGCTGAGGTTCGTGCCGCGGCGCTGTTTCGTTCACTGCAACGGCACTTCCATGATGCCGAACACGGCGGCTGGTTCTACAGCATCGACGCCCAAGGCAAGCCGCTGGATCAGCGCAAGGACCTCTATACCCACGCCTTCATCCTGTTTGCCTGCGCGCATTACTGGGAAAAGTCCGGCGATCCATTGGCTGAGTCGACGCTCAACGCGGCGCTGGAAATCATTGGCCGACGCTTTGCCACCGGCGATGGCTTGTATGAAGCGTGCCTGGAGCGCGACTGGATCACCCTGCAAACCGGTCCGCTGCAGAATCCATTGATGCATCTGGCCGAAGCGTTTCTGGCCACCCTGGCGGTTCACGAAGATGCCCAGACGCAGCAGGCATTGCTGGAGTTATGCACAGCCATGCACAAGCAGTTCGTCGATCCGCAATATGGCGTGTTGATGGAGAAGCCGCTCGGCGCTGTGGATAACTGGTATGAGCCGGGGCATCAGTTCGAATGGTATTTCCTGCTGGAATCGTCGCCGTTGTTGCGCGGTTCGAAACTGCATGCGGCGCTGGATCGGGCGTTTGCCTTTACCGAGCAATACGGTGTGGTGCAGTCATCCGGCGCGGTGCGGGCCATGCTCGATCTGGAAACGGACGGGCGCCCGCGAGACTCGACTCAGCGGATCTGGGCTCAGGCGGAATATCTGCGCGCGCTGACGTTGCGTCAGGGCAGTGAAGCGGTGGTGCTGCGCCAATTGCAGGCGTTGCAGCAGCGGTTTCTGCATGCAGGTGGCTGGCATGAGTGTCGGGATCAGTTGGGGGAAGTCAGCCGAAAGGATATGCCTTCGACTACGCCGTATCACTTGGCGACTTGCTACCACGGTCTGGCTGAATATCTTCGCTGACTTATAGATCGCTTTCGCGAGCAGGCTCGCTCCCACAGTTGATTTGTGCCGTTCACAAATAGTGTGTTCGGCGCAATTCCAATGTGGGAGCGAGCCTGCTCGCGAATGGCCGTTACGCGGTCTCTAGGCGATCCACTTCTTGTCGCCAGTGAAGCTGATGGTCAACCAGCGCGCCGCATCCGGCGTGCCCAGCTTCGCCGAAATCTCTTCGCGTAACGCATCCAGTTGTCCGACATTGCTCAACGCATAATCCGCTGGCAACACCACATGAATCTCGATAAACCGCGCCCGACCGTGCTTCTGCACGTACGACACGTAATCGTCGAAACCGTGTTCGGTTTTCGCCGTGTCCATTACCTGGCGGACCTGATCATCCAGCGTATCCGGGGCGATCCCCAAGACATCACGCAGCGCCGGGCCAAGGATCTTGAACGCCGGTGGCAACATGGTCAGCGCCAGCACGATCAGGATCAGCGGGTCGACATACACCGCCCACTGGCCATAACCCTGAGACTTGAGCAGCAGCGCCGCAAGGAAACTGATCAACAGGCCCACAGACAGCATCGCATCCACCAGCCAACTGATGTTGTCGAACTGGATCAGGCTCGATTTGAGCTTGCGATTGCGCTGCCGTACGTAGAAGAAGTAGGCGAATTCGACCACGGTAAACACCGCGGCATAAACGATCACCAGCCCCAACTCGATGTCGCGACCACCGTTAATGATGCCGAACACGCCGTTGAGGAACGCGTAGATCGCGATCAACATCAGGAAGCTGCCTTCGATCAGCAGCACCATTGGCTCCAGATGCCAGAAACCGAACTGGAACCGGTGATTGCTTTCCTTGGCGATCAGCTTGGCGGTGATCAGCATCAGAACTTTGATGAACGTTGCGATCAGCGAGAAAAAACCATCGAACAGGATGGATTGCGAACCTGAAACAAAACCGGTGACGATCCCGGCAATCGCCACGGCGAACATCAGAATGGTCGATTGTTTGAGCAGTGCCTGCTCACCTCGGTTACTCACTTTGACTCCTCGAAAAACCTTGAAAACCGCGGGGGTGCGGTTGGGTTGTTGCGAGGGGAGTTTACCTTATCGCCATTTTTTGCCTGTTATGGCCTCATCGCTGGCAAGCCAGCTCCCACAGGGTTATCGGTGCACACGAATCTTGTGAGCGACTCGGTACTTGTGGGAGCTGGCTTGCCAGCGATTGGCCGTGACGCGGTGTCAGGCCTTGTTGCGCTCGATGGCGAAACCCGCCCAAGTCTGGCTCACCGGCATCAATTCCAGGCTGTTGATGTTGATATGCGCCGGTGCATTCATCACCCAGAAAATCGTCTCGGCAATGTCCTGCGGCTGGATCGGCTCGGCACCGGCGTATGTGGCGTTGTAACGCTCCTGATCACCAGCAAAACGCACCAGCGAGAACTCGCTCTCACACAGCCCCGGCTCGATGTTGCTGACCCGCACGCCGGTGCCTTGCAAATCGCAACGCAGGTTCAGCGAGAACTGTTTAACGAACGCTTTGGTCGCGCCATACACGTGGCTGCCCGGGTACGGATAGTTGCCGGCGATGGAGCCGAGGTTGACGATGCCGGCGCCACGACCATGGGCGATCAGGCGCGGCAGCAGCAGGCGGGTTGCGTACATCAGGCCTTTGACGTTGGTGTCGACCATGGTATCCCAATCGTCCAGATCGCACTTCGGCGCCGGGTCCACGCCCAGCGCTAAACCTGCGTTGTTGATCAGCCCGCGAAGCTTTGCGAACGACGGCGGCAGATTGGCAATCGCCTCCTCCATCGCCTTGCGGTCACGCACATCGAGCACCAGGCCATGCACTTCGGTCTGCTTCGACAGTTCGGCGCACAGCGCATTGAGGCGTTCTTCACGACGACCGGTCAGCACCAGTTTCCAGCCAGCCTCGGCAAAACGGCGGGCACAGGCTTCACCAAATCCGGACGTCGCGCCGGTGATAAACAGGGTGTTGGACATCGTGTTCTCCTTGCTTCGGCCGCCGGGGGCAGCCCTTGGAATAGAAAATCAGCAGGCAGCATGCCCGCCCGCGCTTTCACGGGCAACACCCACAAACTGTACAAAAAACAACCAAGCGTACCAACACCATAGCCACCGTGGCCTGTAGCCATGTGCACGCATGTTATCCACAGTCCCTTCCACAGTTTCCGGGGGCAAGTGCAAACGCGCAAAGCCGCGCCACACAAGGCTTTGCGGGCGAAATAGAAAGTTTTTTGCTTGACCCTGAAGCGGAGGATGTGCGGGAGATGGCATTTTGCACGACCGACGGGTCACTGCGGTGATTGCGCGGGGCCAGTAATTACGCCGCTTAGCGGAGTCTTTCCAGAGTTTAATCACAGACTTATCCACAGGCTTGCTCACCTGTAATCGCTGCTCCCCACGCCCCTATAAAAAGGTTGACAACGACGACGTCAAGCCTTGTAAAAAACCCTGATCAAAAAACAACCACACCCCTGAAAGCCACGTTTTACAAGGCCTACAGCCAGATACACCCACGTTATTCACAGCCGGCTCCACAGCAAACGGGGACAAGTCAAAACTGTGGAAAAACAGCCATTTGCAGCGTCTATATGTCGCGCTTTGGCAGCTTGGGGAATTTGTTTTCCACAATTCCACTGAAGGTCACCGCTTAACCTGTGGGAGCTGGCTTGCCAGCGATGAGGACGTCACTCCCGGCATCATTGTTGAATGATGAACCGCTATCGCTGGCAAGCCAGCTCCCACAGGGGGTTGAGGTGGGTTTGAGATATAAAAAGCCCCGGGACTCGCGTCGCCGGGGCTGTGTATAGCGCTGGAAAAATCAGTGCCCGCCCAGATAGGCGTTACGCACTTCCTCATTCACCAATAGCTCTTTACCCGTGCCAGTCAGGCGAATCTCGCCGTTAACCATCACATACGCCCTGTCCGACAGCTTCAGCGCATGGTTGGCGTTTTGCTCGACCAGGAAAATCGTCATCCCGGTTTTCGCCAATTCCCGCAGGGTCGCAAAGATCTGCTTCACCACAATCGGCGCCAACCCGAGGCTCGGCTCATCGAGCAGCAACAACTTCGGCCGACTCATCAGTGCTCGGGCAATGGCGAGCATTTGCTGCTCACCGCCGGACATGGTCATCGCCCGCTGGGTGCGCCGCTCTTCCAGCCGTGGAAACAGCGTGAACATGCGCTGCATGTCCTCTTTGGCGTACTTGTCGCCAATCGGGATGGTGCCCATCAGCAGGTTTTCCTCGACGGTCATGTCGGGGAATACCCGCCGTCCTTCCGGCGACTGCGCAATGCCGTTGGAGGCGATGTAGTGCGAGGATTTGTGGGTAATGTCGACACCTTGATAGAGAATCTGCCCGCCCGCCGCCCGTGGCTGGCCGAAGATCGACATCAGCAACGTCGATTTGCCCGCGCCGTTGGAGCCGATCAGGCTGACCGTTTCACCTTCGTTGATCTGCAGCGAAACACCTTTGAGCGCCTGGATCGGTCCGTAGAACACGTCGAGGTCTTTGAGTTCGAGGATTGGTTGCGTCATACCAGTTCCTCTTCGTCGGCGCCCAGATAGGCGGCAATCACTTTCGGATCGTTACGGATCGCTTCAGGCCCGCCCTCGGCGATGACGATGCCGTGGTCCAGCACCACGATGTGGTCGGAAATGCTCATAACCATGCCCATGTCGTGTTCGATCAGCACCACGGTCAGATCGTGCTCGTCACGCAGCAGCCGGATCATCGCGCTCAGCGCTTCGGTTTCCTGAGGGTTGAGGCCGGCGGCCGGTTCGTCGAGGCAGATGATCTGCGGCCGTGTGCACATGGCCCGGGCAATCTCCAGACGGCGCTGTTGGCCGTACGAGAGTTCACCGGCGAGACGGTTGGCGCAGTCGACCAGATCGACCACTTCCAGCCAGTAGAAGGCGCAGTCCAGCGCGTCGCTTTCGGCCTTGCGGTAGCCCTTGGTGTTGAGGATGCCGGCGAGCATGTTGCGGTTGACCCACATGTGCTGGGCCACCAGCAGGTTTTCCAGCACCGACATTTCCTTGAACAGGCGAATGTTCTGGAAGGTCCGCGCCAGGCCTGCACGGTTCACCAGATGCGTGCCGCCGAACATCTTGTAATACAGACGGCTGAGGAAGGATTTTGGCGAGACGAAGTCGGTCGGTTTGAACGACTCGCCGAGCAACTGGATGACGTTGGTCTGCTGCCCACGCACGTTGAGTTCGATCTTGCCGCCGGAGGCCTTGTAGAACCCGGTCAGGCAGTTGAACACCGTGGTCTTGCCGGCGCCGTTGGGGCCGATCAGGGCGAAGATCGAGTTGCGTTTGACCTTCAGGCTGACATCGCTCAAGGCCTTGATGCCACCGAAATGCATCATCAGTTTTTCAACAGAGAGTACGACTTCACTCATGGCGCAGTCCTCTCATAGTGAATGGCACCTTTGCGTGGAGTGACCCCGGTACGGCTGATGCGAATCAGCCCGCGTGGTCGCCAGATCATCATCAACACCATCAGGATGCCGAACAGCAGCACGCGATATTCGGCGAAGCCGCGCAGCAGTTCAGGAGCGACAGTCAGCACGAATGCAGCGATCACCACACCGATGGTCGAGCCCATGCCGCCAAGCACGACGATGGCGAGGATCAGCGCCGACTCGAAGAAGGTGAACGAGGTCGGGTTGACGAAGCCTTGGTAGGTGGCGAAAAACACCCCGGCCAGACCAGCTGTCGACGCACCGATGGTGAACGCCGAGAGCTTGACCAGCACGTGGTTGAGGCCCATCGAGCGGCAGGCGATTTCATCTTCACGCAGAGCTTCCCAGGCGCGGCCCACCGGCATTTTCACCAGTCGATGCTTGACGTACAGCACCGCCAACACCACGAGGAACAGCACCGCGTAGATGAAGTAGTACTTCACGTCCGGGTTGTAGGCGATGCCGAAGAACTCGTGGAACGGCACCCCGCCATCCTTCGCCCGTTTGCCGAACTCCAGACCGAAGAACGTCGGCAGCGGCGCCGGCATGCCGTTCGGGCCGCCGGTCAGCGACAGCCAGTTGTTGAGGATCAGGCGAATGATTTCACCAAAGCCCAGGGTCACGATTGCCAGATAGTCGCCGTGCAGACGCAGCACCGGGAAGCCAAGGATGCAACCGGCCAGACCTGCCGTGATCGCCGCCAGCGGCAGCACCGTCCAGAATCCCAGGCCGAGGTACTGATAACCGAGCGCCAGACCGTAGGCGCCGATGGCGTAGAACGCCACGTAACCGAGGTCGAGCAGACCGGCCAGGCCGACCACGATGTTCAATCCCAGCCCCAGCAGCACATAGATCAACCCGAGGATGACCACGCCGAGCAGATAGGAGTTGGAGACAAACGGCACGATGATCGCCAGCACAATCAGCAAGGGGATGATCCAGCGCAGGCGCGTTTTGTGATCGGCTGGCAGCACATGCACGCCGGAGCCGGTGCTCTCGAATCCATCGAGAATCTTCAGGCCCTTGGGCGTTTGCAGGAACAGGCTGAGGGCAAAGCGGCCGATCATGACAATGCCGATGATCCAGGCCACGCGAGTCGGTTCAAGATTGAAGCTGTAACCCTCGAGTACGACGCCGACAATCGGCCCGAAAACAATCAGGGCAATCAGGCCGGCCAGAATCGCCTCAACCAGGCTTTTTTTGATATCAATGCTTTTTTGAGTGGTTGAAGACATCGCTTACACCTTCGACACAAGAGGACGGCCCAACAGGCCCTGCGGCCGGAAGACCAGAACAAGTACGAGCAGCGAGAAGCTGAACACGTCTTTGTAGTCGGAGTTGACCAGACCGGAGAACAGCGACTCGGAGATACCGAGAATGATCCCGCCCAGCATCGCGCCCGGCAGCGAACCGATCCCGCCGAGTACCGCCGCAGTGAACGCCTTGATGCCGATGACGAAGCCGGCGTAGAAGTCGAACGTGCCGTAGTTCATGGTAATCAGCACGCCGGCCAACGCCGCCATGGCTGCGCCGATGATGAACACGTAGGAGATAACGCGGTCGGTGTTGATCCCCAGAATCGAGGCCATCTTGCGATCTTGCTGAGTGGCGCGGCACATGCGGCCGAGCTTGGTGTACTTGATCACGTAGGTCAGCAGCCCCATGCCGACGAACGCGGCCACCAGGATGAAGATCTTGGTGTAAGTGAGCTGAACGAAACCGGTACCGATGTCGACGCGCCAGGCGCCGGTAAGCAGCGTCGGAACACCCTGTTGGCGGGCGCCCTGGCTGATCTGGGCATAGTTTTGCAGAATCAGGGAGATACCGATGGCGCTGATCAGCGGTGCCAGTCGGGTGGAGTTGCGCAGGGGTTTGTAAGCGACTCGTTCAATGACCCAGCCATACACCGCCGTAACGACGATGGTGAAGATCAGAGTGCCGAGCATCAGCAGCGGGAAGGATTCAATACCGAAGTACGCCAGCAGAGCCAGACTGATTGCCGCCAGGTAAGCAGAAATCATGTAAACCTCGCCGTGGGCGAAGTTGATCATGCCGATGATGCCGTAGACCATTGTGTAGCCGATGGCGATCAGGCCATAGACCGACCCGAGGGTCAGGCCGTTGACCAGTTGCTGCAGGAAAATACCATCCATAACGCAATCTCACGCAGTGAGAACCTGCACACCTGGGATGTGCGGCTCTTCTAGGAAAAATACAGATTTACGTCGGAGCAATGTCAGCCACGATCAGCCCGATACCCACTGATCCTTGTGGGAGCGAGCCTGCTAGCGAAAGCGGTCGATCATTCAACACATGTGTTGGCAGTCATTCCGTCTTCGCGAGCAGGCTCGCTCCCACATTGGATTGGTGGGGATCAGCTGATCGCGTCAGCCCTTACTTCTGTTTTTCCAGCTGGTGATATTTGCCAGTCGCGTCCCACTGGTACACCACGTAGTCGGAGACTTTCAGGTCGCCCTTCTTGTCCCAGGCTTTCTCGCCCATGACGGTTTTCACCGGGTTGGCTTTCAGCCACTCGGCGGCTTTCTCGCCACTGTTGGACTTGGCGCCATTGAAGGCGGCTGCCAGGGTCTGAACCGAGGCGTAGGCATACAGGGTGTAGCCTTCTGGTTCGGTACCGGCCTTGCGGAAGGCATCGACGACGGTTTTACTTTCCGGCAGCAGACGCGGGTCGGCGCCGAAGGTCATCAGCACACCGTCGACGTATTGCGGGCCACCAGCGGTGGTCACGAGTTCGTCGGTGACGATGCCGTCGTCAGACATGAACTTCACGTCTTTCAGGCCTTCGGTGCGCAGTTGTTTGACCAGTGGACCGGCCTCCGGGTGCAGACCGCCGAAGTAGACGACATCGGCGCCAGCCGCGCGGATCTTGGTGACCACGGCGCTGAAGTCTTTCTCGCCACGGGTCAGGCCTTCGTACAGCACTGGCTTCACGCCACGCTTCTCAAGCTGTGCCTTGGTGGCATCCGCCAGGCCTTGGCCGTAGGTGTCCTTGTCGTGCAGCACGGCAACCTTTTTGCCTTTGAGCACGTCGACGATGTAGTCGCCGGCGACGATACCTTGCTGGTCGTCACGCCCGCACATACGGAACATGGCGCTGAGGCCGCGCTCGGTCACTTGCGGGTTGGTGGAGCCTGGAGTGATCGCGATCACACCGGCTTCGTCGTAGATTTCCGAGGCTGGAATGGTCGAAGAAGAGCAGAAGTGACCGACCACGCCAGCGACTTTCTGATTGACCAGGTCCTTGGCGACCGTCACGGCCTGCTTCGGTTCGCAGGCATCATCGCCCTTGACCAGTACGATTTTTTCCCCGTTGACGCCGCCTGCCGCGTTGACCGCGTCCGCCGCTGCCTGTGCACCCTTCATGTACTGCTCGCCAAATGCCGCGTTGGCGCCAGTCATTGGACCCGCTACACCGATTTTCACATCAGCTTGAGCAAACGCAGAAACACCCAACGCAGTAGCCACTGCGAGGGCCAGAAAGCCTTTCTTGTAAAACGTCTGGGACATGAGGTGGTGCTCCAAGGTTTTTTTTAGTTGGCACTGCGACTTCACTTCACTGAATGCTCTGAGCAAGGGCCGTGCCATCGGTTTTTTATTCTTCAAAAAGTCGCTGCTTTCTTGTTATTTCGACTGTTTCGTTCCCATTTTCATTGGGCGTGCAACCGTCTAAACCGCGGAAGGTGAAACCATTTATTTTTTCAGGCGCAACCCGCACGCGCCATCATTGCAACCGCGGCGCCAAACGACGTGCAACCAGCCTGTAACAGCCCGCGTCACCGAACTGCACACTGCTGGTGCGGGACTGCTACAACCCGCACCATTACAGGCTAGTCGCTACATCGAAAAGCGCCGCTTCCGGCAACATATTTCAACACTCAAATTACAATGCGCAGGCACTGGCCCGCGTGATACAGCGAGAACCCGGCTTCGTACAGGCAACTGCGCAAGCCCACGCCGGCCAGGGGCTGCATCGGTGCGAAGGGAATCGGCAGCGCTTGCGGATTGCCGTTACACAGGTAGTCGGCAAAGGCTTTGCCGACCACGGTGCCAGTAGTGACGCCACGGCCGTTGTAACCGGTGACGGCCACCAGACCCGGTGCCGGCTCGAACAGGCGCATGAGGTGATCAGGCGTGAATGCGATGCGCCCGGTCCAGGTGCATTCCCACTCGACCGGTTTCAGATTGGGGAAGTAATGCTGCTGCACGCGGTCGGCCCAAGCCTTGAGAAACCACGTCGGTTTCTGATTGCCATTGCCCAGACTACCCAGCAATAACCGCCCTTCTTTGTCGCGGCGAATGCTGCTCAGGACTTGGCGGGTGTCCCACGAGCCCTGCCCGCCCGGAAGGATTTCCTGGGCGGCGTCTTCGCTTAGCGGCACCGAAGCGACCTGATAGTAATAACCGGGGAAGAAGTTGCGCTTGAGTTCGGTCCAGTCGCCTTCGGTGTAGGCGTTGGAGGCGATGACCACTTGTTCGGCCAATACTGAACCGTGCTCAGTCTGCACTGACCAGTTTGAGCCCTGACGCTCAAGCCGAGTGACCGGAGAATGATCGAACAGTTGCCCGCCGAGACCGCTTACCGCATTGGCCAGCCCGGTGACATACGCCATCGGATTGAGCGTACCGGCGCGGCGATCGAGCAAAGCCGCAGCGATCTTTTGCGTGCCGGTGGCTTGTTCGCATGCCTTGCCGGTCAGCAGTTCGACCGGCGCACCACGGCGTTTCCATTGTTGCTCCCGACTGCGCAGATCCGCCTCGCCCTTGGCGTTGTGCGCCATGTGCAACGTGCCTTCACGGCGTAACTGGCAATCGATGTCGTACTTGTCCACAAGGCTGAACACCAGTGCCGGCGCGGCCCCGAGCATGCGGTTGAGTTGACTGCCGACCGCTTCGCCAAACCCGGCTTCGATCTCGTCCGGTGGAATCCACATGCCGGCGTTGACCAGCCCGACGTTGCGTCCGGAACCGCCATGACCGGCGCGATGAGCTTCCAGCACGCAGACGCTTTTGCCTTTTTCCAACAGATGCAGCGCTGCAGACAACCCGGTGAACCCGGCGCCGATCACGCAGACATCGACTTTGACTTCGCCCCTGAGCGCGGTGTTATCCGGGCGTTGCGGCGTGAGTTTTTCCCACAGACATTCTTCGCGTAACGGCATTGCCAGACTCCAACAGAAACCTAACAAACACTGCATACCCTGTGGGAGCGAGCCTGCTCGCGAAAGCGGTATATCAGCCAACATCTATGTCGACTGACCCACCGTATTCGCGAGCAGGCTCGCTCCCACAGGGGATCTCCATTTGACGGGAGTACTCAGTCGAACGTAATGCCCTGCGCCAGCGGCAACTCCAGCGAGTAGTTCACGGTATTGGTCTGGCGACGCATGTAGCCGCGCCACGCATCCGAACCAGACTCACGTCCACCTCCAGTTTCCTTCTCGCCGCCAAACGCACCACCAATCTCGGCACCGCTCGGGCCGATGTTGACGTTGGCGATGCCACAGTCGCTGCCCACTGCCGACATGAACTGCTCAGCCTCGCGCACGTCAGTGGTAAAAATGCACGACGACAAGCCTTGCGGCACGGCATTGTTCAGGCGCAGTGCTTCCTGGAAATCGCTGTAGCCGACCACGTACAGAATCGGTGCGAAGGTTTCGCTGCAGACCACGTCACTCTGCTCCGGCATTTCAACGATGGCCGGCGACACGTAATAGGCGTTAGGGAATTGATCTTCCAGTTGGCGCTTGCCGCCAAACACTCGACCGCCCTCGCTCAACGCCTGCTCCAGCGCGTCCTGCATGTTTTCGAAGCTGTGTTTGTCGATCAGCGGGCCGACCAGATTGCCTTCCAGCGGGTTGCCGATGCGCACTTTCGAGTAAGCAGCCTTGAGACGCGTGACGATTTCTTCCTTCACCGACTCATGGGCAATCAGTCGACGCAGGGTAGTGCAACGCTGCCCGGCGGTGCCGACGGCACTGAACAGAATCGCGCGCACCGCCATGTCGAGATCAGCGCTTGGGCCGAGGATCATCGCGTTGTTGCCGCCCAGTTCGAGAATGCTGCGGGCAAAACGCGCGGCGACTTTCGGTGCCACTTCACGGCCCATGCGCGTGCTGCCGGTGGCACTGATCAGCGCAACCCGCGGGTCATCGACCAGTGCTTCGCCGGCATCTCGACCACCAATGATCACTTGGCAAAGGTTCGCCGGCGCATCAGTAAAATTCTTCACCACACGATCAAACAGCGCTTGGCAGGCCAGCGCGGTCAGCGGGGTTTTCTCCGAAGGCTTCCACACCACCGGGTTGCCGCAGACCAGCGCCAGCGTGGTGTTCCAAGCCCACACCGCGACCGGGAAGTTGAACGCGCTGATCACCCCGACCACGCCCAGCGGATGCCAGGTTTCGCGCATGTGGTGGCCCGGACGCTCGGAGGCGATGGTCAAACCGTACAGTTGGCGAGACAGACCGACGGCGAAGTCGCAGATGTCGATCATCTCCTGGACTTCACCCAGACCTTCCTGAGTGATCTTGCCCGCTTCCCAGGAAACCAGTTCACCGAGATCAGCCTTGTATTCGCGCAGCACTTCACCGAATTGACGCACCAGCTCGCCGCGACGCGGGGCCGGCACCTTGCGCCATTGCTCGAACGCATGATCTGCGCGACTGATGTTCTGCTCGACTTCGGCCGGGCCTTCCCAGTTCACGGCGGCGATGCGGCTGCCGTCGATCGGCGAATGCACCGGCACTTTGCCGTTCTGATAAAGGGCCGGGTTCACACCTAGGCGATCAAGCAATGCGGCAACCATGGGTCACTCCTCAAGCAAAAAACTGAATGTGTGCGGGCGCTTTTTCGCGACCGGGCAGGCCTTTAGTTGTAGCGTCACAATGGCGAGGCAACAAACGACCTTTACGCGAGATATCATTCCGTTTATTCATGCTGGGCATAGAAAGACAAGAAAAGGATCGGCCATGCTGAACAAACGCCACTTGCCCTCGATCACCGCATTGCAGTGTTTCGAGGCCGTGACCCGTCACCTGAGTTTCACCCGCGCCGCCGAAGAACTGAACCTGACCCAGAGTGCGGTCAGCAAGCAGGTCGCGCAGCTGGAAGAGTTGTTACAGCACTTGTTGTTCCTCCGCGTGCGTCGGCGTTTGCAAATGACCCCGGCCGGGGATTTGTACTTGGTTGAAGTACGAAAAATCCTCACCCAAGTGGAAATGTCGACGCATTACCTGCGCTCCTACGGCGGCGAAACAGAAGTCCTGCGCGTGTCTACGCCATCGACCTTCGGCGCGCGCTGGCTGGTGCCGCGTTTGAAAGGCTGGCGTCTGCGCCATCCGTCGATTCATCTGGATTTGTGCAACGAGCAGGAAGCCGATGATCTGCTGCAAGGACGCAGTGATCTGGCGTTCTACTTCGGTCAGGGTTCACGGCCAGGGACTGAATGTCTGAAGCTGTTCGGCGAAGAGCTTGTTCCTGTTTGTGCACCGGGCAGCCTGCCGGACACACCGTTTACTGACCCGACGCAACTCACCGATCTGGTGCTGCTGCAAAACGCCTCGCGCCCACAAGCGTGGCACGACTGGTTCGACAGTCAGGGCTACCAGACCGAACACAGCTACCACGGGCCGCGTTTCGAAACCTTTTATATGTGCATTCGTGCCGCGCAGGTTGGTTGCGGTGTGGCGTTATTGCCACGGTTTCTGGTGGAAGAGGAATTGGCTGACGGCAAACTGGTCATTCCCTGGCAGCATGCAATGCCCAGTTCCGACGCCTATTACCTGGCGTACCCGGAACACGCAGCGGAAGTGCCAAAGGTGCGCGACTTTGTAAAGTGGATGCTGGAGCAGATCGACAGCCCAGCATGAGCTGCCTTGACTCCCCCTGTGGGAGCGAGCTTGCTCGCGAAGGGGCCGACACATTCAATACCCATTTCGACTGAAATGACGCCTTCGCGAGCAGGCTCGCTCCCACAAGGGATCTGCGGTGATCTAAAAAATTGCTGGCAATCTTCGTCCCTGATATGCGCCACTAGCGCCATTGTTTGAGACCGCGCACAGGCGCGGCGCACCTGGAGACCCCGTTATGAGCGAGAGTGTGTTTGCCGATCGCATCGTGCAGAACCTGCTCGACACCGACTTCTACAAACTGACGATGATGCAGGCGGTGCTGCACAACTACCCCAACGTCGAAGTCGAATGGGAGTTTCGTTGCCGTAACAGCGAGGATCTGCGCCCGTATCTGGCCGAGATCCGTTTTCAGATCGAGCGGCTGGCCGAGCTGAGCCTGAGCGCCGATCAACTGAGTTTTCTCGAGCGCATCAGCTTCCTCAAACCGGATTTCCTGCGCTTTCTCGGCCTGTTCCGCTTCAACCTGCGCTACGTGCACACCGGCATCGAGAACGGCGAGCTGTTCATCCGTCTGCGCGGGCCGTGGCTGCATGTGATTCTCTATGAAGTGCCATTGCTGGCGATCGTCAGCGAAGTGCGTAACCGCTATCGCTACCGCGAAACCGTGCTGGAACAGGCGCGCGAGCAGCTCTATCGCAAATTCGACTGGCTGACCGCCAATGCCTCGGCCGACGAGTTATCGCAGCTGCAGGTCGCCGATTTCGGCACCCGTCGGCGGTTTTCGTTCGGCGTGCAGGCTGAAGTGGTGAATGTGCTCAAGCACGACTTCCCTGGCCGTTTCGTCGGCACCAGCAATGTGCATCTGTCGCGCGAACTGGACATGAAACCGCTGGGCACCATGGCCCACGAATGGATCATGGCCCATCAGCAGCTCGGTCCACGGCTGATCGACAGCCAGATCGCCGCACTCGATTGCTGGGTCCGCGAGTACCGTGGTCTGCTGGGCATCGCGCTCACCGATTGCATCACCACCGATGCCTTCCTCGGCGATTTCGATCTGTTCTTCGCCAAGCTGTTCGACGGTCTGCGCCACGACTCTGGCGACCCTGTGGTGTGGGGCGAAAAATGCATCGCGCACTATCACAGGCTTGGCATCGACCCGATGAGCAAGACCCTGGTGTTCTCCGACAGCCTGACCCTGCCCAGGTCGCTGGAGATCTTCCGCGCGCTGCACGGTCGGATCAACGTCAGCTTCGGCATCGGCACCAACCTCACCTGTGACATTCCGGGTGTCGAACCGATGAGCATCGTGCTTAAAATGACTGCCTGCAACGGCCAACCGGTGGCGAAGATCTCCGACGAGCCAGGCAAGTCGCACTGCAAAGACCCCAATTTTGTTGCCTATTTGCGACACGTGTTCCAGGTTCCTGCCGATTCCAGTCTATCTAGCAAGGAGTGAATTCATGCAAGCCGTACAGCGTGAGATTGCTGAGCAGCTCAAGGTGCAACCGCCGTTCTCCGACTACAAGGCCCTGCAGGCCGAAGTCGCCCGGCGTATTACCTTTATTCAGGATTGCCTGGTCAATTCGGGGCTCAAGACACTGGTGCTGGGCATCAGTGGCGGCGTCGATTCGCTGACCGCCGGCCTGTTGGCCCAGCGCGCGATGCGTGAGCTGCGCGACCAGACCGGCGACAACAGCTACAAATTCATCGCCGTGCGCCTGCCGTACGAAACACAGTTCGATGAACACGATGCCCAGGCCTCGGTGGATTTCATCGCTCCGGATGAGCGCCACACGGTCAACATCGGCCCAGCGGTGAAATCGCTGGCCAGTGAAGTGGCGGCGTTTGAAGGCAAGCACGCGGTGTCGGTGGACTTCGTGCTGGGCAATACCAAAGCGCGGATGCGCATGGTCGCCCAGTACACCATCGCCGGCGCGGCGCACGGGCTGGTGATCGGCACTGATCATGCGGCGGAAGCGGTGATGGGGTTCTTCACCAAGTTTGGTGACGGCGCTTGTGATCTGGCACCGCTCAGCGGTCTGGTGAAGAATCAGGTGCGGGCGATTGCACGCAGCTTTGGCGCGCCGGAGTCGTTGGTCGAGAAAGTGCCGACGGCGGACCTTGAGGATCTGTCGCCGGGCAAACCCGACGAAGCGTCCCATGGCGTGACGTACGCCGAGATTGACGCGTTCCTGCAAGGTGAGCCGGTGCGTCAGGAAGCGTTCGACATCATCGTTGCGACTTACAACAAGACGCATCACAAGCGTGTGATGCCGTTTGCGCCGTAAGTGCTGATGGCATGAAAAAGCCCGCTGAGGAGTGATCCTCAGCGGGCTTTTCTTTGGCCATTGCATTCATTGATGCGGATGACCCCTTCGCGAGCAGGCTCGCTCCCACATTGACGGCGCGAACCTGTGGGAGCGAGCCTGCTCGCGAAGAACGATGACGCGGTTGATCGGCTTACTTAACAGTAATCGTGCCTTTCATCATCGAGATGTGACCCGGGAACGAGCAGAAGAAGCCGTAGCCACCATCAGCAATCTTGGCCACGTCAAAGGTCAGCGAATCGGTTTCCTTGGCGCCGATGATCTTGGTGTGAGCGATGATGCGCGCGTCACCTTCCGGCAGGTAGTTCTTGTCGATACCGGCGGCCAGGCCAGCGGTAGCGATCGGCTGCATGTCAGCTTCTTTGCTGATCACCAGGTTATGGCCCATGACGTTCTTCGGCAGGCTGCCGGAGTGGGTCAGTTCGACGGTGAAGGTCTTGCAGCTCTTGTCGATCACGATTTCCTTGGTGTTGAAGGACATCTGATCGGTGGAGTCAACGGTGGTTTTGCACTCGGCAGCCATCAATTGGCTGCTGGCCAGCGCCAGCAGGGATACCGCAACAACTTTGGAAAACATGGTGAATCTCCAAGGCAGGGTTAACAAAAACACGAATGATGGAAAGACTGCCTGAAATCTTCGCAAGTTCCTATGACTTGAGTCAAAAATTGTATACAACTTTCAGGCTATGACACTCATCGACACAATCTAACGGCCAGATTTCCCGGCCGGCCCTATGATCGGCGCATCTACTGAGACGGAGTGCCGATCATGTTCTTTAACGGTTTGTTATGCAGTTTGCTTGCCGCTTACGCCTGTGGCGCCAGCGGTACCTTTGAATCGCCTGAACGCGAAGTTTAGGCCTTGGATCAAGGCGTGCCAGCCATTACCCTGTGACGGATTGACCCAGGAGGAAGGCATGTCTCTAAAATCCGTGTGTGTATTTTGTGGTGCCAACGCCGGCACCATCCCGGCCTATACCGATGCTGCCGTCGCCCTTGGCCGGGCCTTGGCTGAACGCAAGTTGACCCTGGTCTACGGCGGTGGTGCTGTGGGCTTGATGGGCATTGTTGCCGACGCCGCGCTGGCCGCTGGCGGCGAAGTGATCGGCATCATCCCGCAAAGCCTGATGGACAAGGAAATCGGCCACAAGAGCCTGACGCGCCTGGAAGTGGTCGATGGCATGCACGCGCGCAAGGCGCGAATGGCTGAACTGAGCGACGCCTTCATCGCCCTGCCCGGCGGCCTCGGCACGCTGGAAGAGCTGTTCGAAGTCTGGACCTGGGGCCAGCTCGGCTACCACGGCAAACCTTTGGGCCTGCTGGAAGTGAATGGTTTCTACAGCAAACTCACCGCTTTTCTTGACCATATCGTCGGCGAAGGCTTCGTTCGAGCGCCACACCGTGACATGCTGCAAGTGAGCGAGTCGCCGCAAACGCTGCTCGATGCCCTGGACAACTGGAAGCCGACCGTCACGCCAAAGTGGGTCGACCAAAAACCCGGCTAACCACCGGGCACCGATACAGGGCAGAATACGCGCCGCTCAACCTCACCTTCGACCAAGAGGAACGCCCATGGCCAAACCCAATTACTCCTTCGCCAAACGTCAACGAGACCTGGCAAAGGAACAGAAGAAAGAGGAAAAGCTTCAGCGCAAGAAACAAACCGCTGAAGAAGCAGCACTGAACCCTGAGGGTGAAGTGGCACCGGAAGATGATGTTGATGCAACCGAAGCACCGAAAGATCAGGCGCCCGATGCCTGAGCCCCACCGGGTTTGATGATCGAATCAGACCCTGCGGATTTGTGACGGGGCTGGCGGTTTCACTGCCGGCCCTCACAGCCTTCCATTCCAGGTACACCCAATCCCATGTGGGAGCGAGCCTGCTCGCGAAAGCGGTGTATCAGTCACAAACAAGTTGACTGACTGACGCCTTCGCGAGCAGGCTCGCTCCCACATTTTTTTTGATCGTCGCTAATCCAGCGGCATCACGGTAACGCGCACTTCCGGATCGTGATTGCCGCCGCCAAGAATCACTCCGCGCAACGGTGACACATCGGAAAAATCCCGCCCCCACGCCAATGTAATGTGCTCCAGCGCCGGTTGCACATTGTTGGTCGGATCAAAATCCACCCAGCCCAGCACCGGACAAAATACTGACACCCACGCATGCGACGCGTCGGCGCCGATCAAGCGTGGCTGCCCCGGCGGCGGCTGCGTCAGCAAATATCCACTGACATAGCGCGCCGCCAATCCTCGCGAACGCACGCACGCCAGCATTAAATGGGCGAAGTCCTGACAAACCCCGCGTCGCCGCTCCAGCACCTCCACCAGCGGTGTCGCCACCTGGGTCGCCTCGGCATCGAAAGTGAATTCGCTGAAAATCTTCTGCATCAACGCCTGTACACCGAACAGCAATGGCCGCCCCAGCGGGAAACAGCTTTGCGAAAACTCGACGAAGCTACTTTTCAAATGCACATACGGTGACTGAAAACGATAACGACAAGCCTCAAGCACATCCGCGGATAACGGCTGACTGCTATAGGTCAGCGCATCGCGGGTCTGCTCCCAGGCGGGCGACTGATTGAAATCCAGCACAGGTCGCGCCAGCACTTCAACGGTGAGTTGTGCATTGACCTGCAATTCGTCATGCGGCCGCTCAAAGGCCAATCGGGTCAACGGATTACCAAACACATCCAGCTCATCGCGCCGCGCTGTCGGGTCCGGGCTAATCAGCAATTGCTGCTCGGTGCAGCGCTGCCAGCCGCATTCACGCGGCCACAGGTGCGCCAGTTGCTGCGCGAGGGAAACCGGGCTGTCGTAGTGGTAACAGGTGTCGTGGAAGATCTGGTATCGAGCATTCATCAGACAGACACCGTGCGTTGGCTGACGTCATCGACATGGGCGAAATGGCGCAGAGCCAGACGATCCGAGACCTGACCACTGGCGTCGGCAATATCCTGCAGCAGATCCGCCAGACCATTGAGCGCCGCTCGTACGCTGGCCTCCCCGAACAATGGATTCTCCAGGCAACCCAGATCAAAATGCGCAAGACGCTCGACCAGCTGCGGCAACCCCGCTTCCCGTGGGACACCGAAGTCATCATTCAAACGCTTTAACGTACGGGTCACCAGCTTCAACTGGAACAACACCGCGTGCGGGTTCTGCTCGTCCAGCAGCAACAGGTCGAGCACCGGAATCAATTGCGCCACTGCCAGATAACGTGAGCGGTAGGTGATGCTACTGTTGCCCAGCTCCAGCAGCCACTCCAGGCCTGCCTGATCGAATGCGCCGGCACCACGCAGGAATGCCGCCAGGCTGCTGCTGAGAAACTGCAGTCGCTCGATGCGCCGGCCAATCATCAGAAAGCGCCAGCCTTCGTCGCGAGTCATGTCGTCGAGGGCAAATCCGGACAGCGCCGCCAGCGACATCACCAGCCGGTTGAGGAAATCCAGCAGCTCGCCGAAGTCGGGTTCGTCGGTATCCAGGTCCATCGCTTCGCGCTGCAACTCCACCAACGCCTGCCAGTTCTCGCGCGAGAGCTTGCCACGCACCTGCGAGGCCGCCCACTGCAAACGCTGCAGGTTGGAACGCAGACTGAATGACCAGTCCTCACCCAGCAGCGCTGCCAACAGACGCTCAGGTAGTTCACCTTCGTCCGGCAGCAACGTCAGCCGCTCACCGAGGTCGACCGCCGCCTGCAACGCTTGCGGGTCATCACCATCGACATACCGTGCGAGCATGATCCGCAGCAGTCGCGCACTGTCGTCACAGCGCTCACAGTAACGGCCGAACCAGAACAGGTTCTCAACGACTCGCGACGGGAGATAAGGGTCGCGGCGCACCAGATCGTGCACACCGACGTTTCGCTGACTCTTCCATTGCTCGCCACTGGGTGGGCGATCACCGAGCACCCAAGTGTCCTTGCTGGCGCCGCCGCGCTGCATTGATACCACTTCGGCATCGGCCTCGGCGGCCACCCGGGTCAGACCACCGGGAAGCACGCGATAACCGTCACTACCGGCCACCGCGTACATGCGCATGCCGATCGCCCGCGGTTGCAGCTGACCATTGTCGGCCTGCCAGATCGGCGCTTGCGACAACTGAGCCAATTCTTGCGCAACGTAGGCATAAGGGCGCGCCTGCATGCGCTCGCCTAGCGTCTGACGCTGTTTTTCACTCAGATCACGGCCGAACACCGGCGTGAAGCTTTGCGAGGGGAACGCCGGTTTGATCAGCAGCTCGGGCAGTTTTTCCAGGGCTTGCGCCAATACCGGCGCCTCACCACACCACCACGTCGCGATCGACGGCAGGATCAGTTCTTCGCCAAACAGGTAATGATTGATCTTAGGCAGAAACCCAAGCAATCCCGGCGACTCCAGCACCCCACTACCCAATGCGTTGGCCACCAGCACGCGGCCCTGACGCACCGCTTCGAGCAGACCGGGAACACCGAGCGCCGAATCCGTACGCAGCTCCAGCGGATCGCAGAAATCATCATCGAGCCGGCGCATGATCGCGTGCACCCGGCGCAGACCGCTGAGGGTTTTCAGGTAGACCGTGGCATCGCGCACGGTCAGATCGCCGCCCTCCACCAATGGATAACCGAGCTGGCGAGCCAGATACAAATGTTCGAAATAACTTTCGTTGAAGCGCCCCGGCGTGAGCAGTACCACCAGCGGTGCGTCATCGTCACACGGCGCCTGTCGCGTGAGGGTTTCCTGCAATGTGCGGAAAAAGCCTGCCAGATGCTGCACCTTCAGATCCCGGTACAACTCGGGAAAGGCACGGGACACGATGGTGCGGTTTTCCAGCGCATACCCGGCGCCCGATGGCGCTTGTGTGCGATCGGCAGTCACCCACCAACGCCCGTCCGGCGTACGTGCCAGATCCACGGCGTACAGGTGCAGAAATATCTCTTCCGGCGGCGCGATATGCTGACACGGCCAAAGAAAATTGTTGTGCCCAAAGACCAGCTCTGCCGGCAACAAACCTTCGCTGATCAGCCTTTGCGGGCCGTACAAGTCCGCCAACACAGCATTGAGCAGGCGCGCACGCTGGGCGATGCCTGCCGATAATTGCTGCCACTCATCGGCGGCAATCACGTGGGGCAGCAAATCCAGCTCCCACGGCCGGTCCGCACCTTTCGGGTCGGCATAGACGTTATAGGTGACACCATTTTCCTGAATCTGCCGCGCCAGCAATGCCTGCCGCTGCACCAGTTGCGCCGGGGTGTTGCGCTGCAACTGATCGAACAGCCGCCGCCAGTGCGGGCGCACCGCGCCACTGCCGTCGAGCAGTTCATGATAAGTGCCCGCCGTAAGCGGGTAGCGGTCTAGCAGGTCAGGCATGGAAAGCTCGGCAGACAGCAAGGAACGGTCAGACTAACGCAGGCAGATGACGCGCGGATATACGAAAAATCCGCGTGTCGTGTAGGCCTTAGAAACGTCGCAAATCGATTGTCATCGGTAGCTCGTCACTGATTTCTACGTTCGGTATCGGAAGTTTCCCCGGCGTGTGTCCGACGCGGAAGAACCGCGCCATACGCCGGCTTTCCGCTTCGTTGGCGTTGACTGGCAATGTCTCGTAATTGCGCCCGCCCGGATGGGCGACATGGTACTGACAACCGCCCAGCGACCGCCCCATCCAGGTATCGAGCAGATCGAACACCAGCGGCGCGTGCACCGGGATGGTCGGCTGCAAGCAGTTAGCCGGTTGCCACGCGCGATAACGCACCCCAGCGACGAACTCTCCCACGCGTCCGGTCGGATGCAATGGCACGGCGATGCCATTACAGGTCAGCAGATAACGCTGCGGCGGCAGCCCTTTGAGTTTGACCTGCAAGCGCTCCAGCGATGAATCCACGTAACGCACCGTGCCGCCCGCCGCGCCCTCCTCGCCGAGGACATGCCACGGTTCCAAGGCTTGACGCAATTCGAGCTCGATACCGTTGACGGCGTAATCGCCGACCTTGGGAAAACGAAATTCCAGATGCGCGGCGAACCATTCTGCCCGCAGCGGATAACCGGCGTTGTTCAGTTCGACGATGACGTCGGCGAAGTCCTGTTCGATAAAGTGCGGCAGCAAAAATCGGTCGTGCAACTCGGTGCCCCAGCGCGCCAGTTTCGGCGGCGCATAGGGTTCGCGCCAGAAATGTGCGACCAGCGCCCGCAGTAACAGCTGTTGAGCGAGGCTCATGCGCGCGTGCGGCGGCATTTCAAAGGCACGCAGTTCCAGCAAGCCGAGACGCCCGGTGGCGCCGTCCGGCGAGTACAGTTTGTCGATGCAGAACTCGGCACGGTGCGTATTGCCGGTGACGTCGATCAGCAGGTTGCGCAGTAGTCGGTCAACCAGCCATGGCGCGCATTCCTCGCCCGGTTCGGGCATCTGCGCGAAAGCGATTTCCAGTTCGTACAGCGCGTCATTGCGCGCCTCGTCAACGCGCGGGGCCTGAGACGTCGGGCCGATGAAAAGTCCGGAAAACAGATACGACAACGATGGATGGTTGTGCCAGTAACTGATCAGGCTGCGCAGCAGGTCCGGGCGACGCAGAAACGGTGAGTCCGCCGGCGTCGCACCACCGAGAACGAAGTGGTTACCGCCGCCGGTGCCTGTGTGGCGGCCGTCGATCATGAATTTCTCGGTGGTCAGGCGAGTTTGCCGCGCCTCTTCATAGAGAAACTCGGTGCGCTCGACCAACTCGTCCCATGATGCCGACGGCTGCACGTTGACCTCGATCACGCCCGGATCGGGGGTGATGCGGAAATTGCTCAAGCGCTGATCAGCCGGCGGCTCGTAGCCTTCCAGCAGCACCGGGCAATGCAATTCCTCGGCGGTGGCCTCGATGGCCGCGACCAGTTCCAGATAATCCTCGACCCGCTCCAGCGGCGGCATGAACAGGTACAAGCGGCCCTCGCGAGCCTCGGCGCAGAATGCAGTGCGGGTCAGCCAGTCAGCGGACTCGTCGATTTTCGGCGCGTGTTCGTCAGTCGCAGCCGGTTCGCCGTGACGGTTGAGCTGCGCGGTTTCCGGCAGCCCAGGAAAATCCTGATTCGGATCCTGTGGATGAATAAACGGATACTCGGCCGCTTTCACCCAGGGCTGAGAACCCAACGGCAAGCGATAGCCCAGCGGCGAATCCCCGGGCACCAGTCGGCAGTGCTCATCACGCAGATACCAGCGCCCGCTCTGCCATTGATCGCCCTTGGCCGTGCGCGCCAGCGGCAGCACCTGGCCGATCACCTTGTTCAGGCCCTGACTGAAGACCTTGCGCAGGCGTGCGCGCTCAAGCGGCTCCTCCAGGCGCGAATCTTCGGCGCTGACGTTGCTCGGCAATGTACCCTCGCGCCAGAGGTAATAGAAATTATCCTCGTAGGCCGGAAACACAAAACGTGTAGGCAGTTTCAGGCGTTCGGCGACACTGGCGAGGAAGCGCCCGGCCAATTCGCCATTAGCACCGTAATCCTGTTGCTCGTCGGCGATCAAGGCATCGTTGTGCCAGATCGGCACACCGTCAGGGCGCCAGTAGCAATTGAGCGACCAGCGCGGCAATTGCTCGCCGGGATACCACTTGCCCTGACCGAAATGCACCAGACCTTTCGGCGCGTAATGTTTGCGCATGCGCTGGAACAGTTCGGCAGAGAGCCGGCGCTTGTCCGCGCCTAACGCAGCGGTGTTCCACTCGGCGCCATCCGGGTCATCGATGGAAACGAAAGTCGGCTCGCCGCCCATGGTCAGGCGCACGTCATCCGCCAGCAGGTCGGCATCGATCTGCCGGCCGAGCGCCTGAATCGCCAGCCATTGCTCATCGGTGTAGGGCTTGGTGACGCGCGGCGCCTCCCAGATCCGCTCCACCGACATTTCATGGCTGAACTCACATTCGCACGGCTCGACCAAGCCACTGATCGGTGCCGCCGAGGACGGATCGGGACTGCAGGCCAACGGGATATGCCCTTCGCCGGCAAAGAGCCCTGACGTCGCATCCAGACCGATCCAGCCGGCGCCTGGCAAATACACCTCGCACCAGGCGTGCAGGTCGGTGAAATCCACTTCGGTGCCGGACGGGCCATCGAGGCTTTTCACATCGGCGGTCAGTTGAATCAGGTAGCCGGAGACGAATCGTGCAGCCAGGCCGAGGTTACGCAGCAGTTGCACCAGCAGCCACGCCGAATCCCGGCAGGAACCCGAGGCGTGTTCGAGGGTGTGTTCCGGGGTTTGCACGCCCGGCTCCATGCGGATCAGATAGCCGATGTCTTCACTCAGACGCTGGTTGAGCGCCACCAGAAAATCCACCGCAGGCAATGGCGTGCGGTCGATAGCGTCCAGATAGGCTTTGAATTTCGGCGTCAGCGGCAGGGTTTCGAGGTACGGCGCCAGTTCCTTGCGCTCATCGGCCGCGTAGGCGAAGGGGATTTTCTCGGCGTAGGGTTCGAGGAAAAAGTCGAACGGATTGAACACCGCCATCTCGGCGAGCAGATCGACTTCGATGCGCAGCTCATTGGTTTTCTCGGGGAACACCAGCCGGGCGAGGTAGTTGCCCTGCGGGTCTTGCTGCCAATTGATGAAATGCTGCTCGGGCGAGACTTTCAGCGCATACGAAAGAATCCGCGTGCGGCTGTGGGCAGCCGGGCGCAGGCGAACGATCTGCGGGCCGAGTTCGACAGCGCGGTCGTAGCGGTAATGCGTGACGTGATGCAATGCGACATGAATCGACACGGCGTGCCTCCTGCGAGCCTAAGCGTATTCGAAAGCGCGCAAGACTTATGCCATGCAGAGGGCTTGGGCGCTTTCCCGGAATGCTTAAGGCAGTACAGCACCAAAATCGGGCGATGCGGGGAAATGGTTTGGGCTCATTGCACGTAAATGTTGCGAGAGCCCCCCTCACCCTAGCCCTCTCCCGGAGGGAGAGGGGACTGATCGCGCTGGATGTTGAAGATACGCCGACGTGGAAGTCTTGAGTCGAACTCAGGTTTGAAAAGCATGGAGATCTGCTGCGAAGAGCCCCTCACCCTAACCCTCTCCCGGAGGGAGAGGGGACTGATCGCGCTGGATGTTGGAGATACGCCGACTTGAAAGTCTTGAGTCGAACTCAGATTTTGAAAGGCACAGAGTTCTGCTCCCTTCCCCCTCGCCCCCTTGGGGGCGGTCCGACGTTTCGGGAGGGCTGGGGTGAGGGGGATGGATCTTGCGGCCTGCATAAATCCAACGGCAGAAATGCAAAACGCCAACCCGAAGGTTGGCGTTCTGTTCAGCTCAAGCGATGTTTAGCGCGGAACGACCGGCTTGCGCGTCGGCTTCGGCCCTTTGCCTTTCGCGGCGTCCTTGCGCTCCTTGGCCGCCTGCTGGTTGCGGGCAAACGCCGCAGCCTTGGCCTGTTCACGCTTGTCCCAAGGATTGCCACCATCACTGGCACGCGGCGGCAGGCCGGTGTGCTGGGTGAGGATCTTGGTGGTCTTCTCTTTGCCTTCCTTCGCCACTTTATGGCTGCCGGCCGGCGTCGAGTTCTTGCGACGGGCGCTCTGGTAGCTGTCGGTAGCCGGCTGGTGCGTCGGGATCAACTGATCCTTGCCCGAACCGATCAGGTCACCACGGCCCATGCGGATCAACGCTTCGCGCAGCATCGGCCAGCCTTTCGGGTCGTGATAACGCAAGAACGCCTTGTGCAGACGACGCTGCTCTTCGCTCTTGACGATGGTCACGCCGTCGCTCTTGTAGGTGACCTTGCGCAGCGGGTTCTTGCCCGAGTGGTACATCGCGGTGGCAGTGGCCATCGGCGACGGGTAGAACGCCTGCACCTGGTCAGCACGGAAGCCATTGCCCTTGAGCCACAAGGCCAGGTTCATCATGTCTTCGTCGGTGGTGCCCGGGTGGGCGGCGATGAAGTACGGAATCAGGTACTGCTCTTTGCCCGCTTCCTTGGTGTACTTCTCGAACATGCGCTTGAACTTGTCATAGCTGCCAATGCCCGGCTTCATCATCTGGTTGAGCGGACCTTCCTCGGTGTGTTCCGGGGCGATCTTCAGGTAACCGCCAACGTGGTGGGTCACCAGCTCTTTGACGTATTCCGGCGACTCGACCGCGAGGTCGTAACGCAGGCCGGAAGCAATCAGAATCTTCTTCACACCTGGCAAGGCACGGGCGCTGCGGTACAGCTGAATCAGCGACGAGTGGTCGGTGTTCAGGTTCGGGCAGATGCCCGGGAACACGCAGGACGGCTTGCGGCACGCGGATTCGATTTCCGGCGTTTTGCAGGCGATGCGGTACATGTTCGCGGTTGGGCCGCCGAGGTCGGAAATGACGCCGGTGAAGCCTGGCACCTTGTCGCGGATCTCTTCGATCTCGCGAATGATCGACTCTTCGGAACGGTTCTGGATGATCCGGCCTTCGTGCTCGGTGATCGAGCAGAAGGTGCAGCCGCCGAAGCAGCCACGCATGATGTTCACCGAGAAACGGATCATGTCGTAGGCCGGGATCTTCTCCTTGCCGTACGCCGGGTGCGGAACGCGCGCGTAAGGCATGCCGAACACGTAGTCCATTTCTTCAGTGGTCATCGGAATCGGCGGCGGATTGAACCAGACGTCGACTTCGCCATGCTTCTGCACCAGCGCGCGGGCGTTGCCCGGGTTGGTTTCAAGGTGCAGCACGCGGTTGGCGTGAGCATACAAAACGGCGTCACCACGAACCTTTTCAACCGATGGCAGACGAATCACGGTCTTGTCGCGAGTCATGCGCGGGCTGGCCAGGATCTGTACGACCTTGGCTTCCTGCGGATCTTCGACCGGCCCCTTTTCCTGTTCGATGGCGCAGGCCTGGGTGTCCTGAGTGTTCACGTACGGGTTGATGATCTTGTCGACCTTGCCCGGACGGTCGATGCGCGTCGAATCGACTTCGTACCAGTCTTTCGGCGTATCGCGACGAATGAACGCGGTGCCGCGCACGTCGGTGATGTCTTCGATCTTGTGCCCGTAGGACAGACGCTGAGCGACCTCAACAATCGCGCGTTCGGCGTTGCCGTACAACAGAATGTCGGCGCTGGCGTCGATCAGGATCGAGTTGCGCACGCGATCCTGCCAGTAATCGTAGTGGGCGATGCGGCGCAGGGAAGCTTCGATGCCGCCAAGGACAATCGGCACGTGCTTGTAGGCTTCCTTGCAGCGCTGGCTGTAAACCAGGCTCGCGCGGTCCGGACGCTTGCCGGCCATACCGCCTGGCGTATAAGCGTCGTCGGAACGGATTTTCTTGTCCGCGGTGTAGCGGTTGATCATCGAGTCCATGTTGCCCGCCGCAACCCCGAAGAACAGGTTCGGCTCGCCGAGCTTCATGAAGTCGTCTTTGGACTGCCAGTTCGGCTGCGCAATGATCCCGACGCGAAAGCCCTGAGACTCCAGCAGCCGGCCAATGATCGCCATGCCGAACGACGGGTGATCGACGTAGGCATCTCCGGTAACAATGATGATGTCACAGGAATCCCAGCCAAGCTGATCCATCTCCTCCCTGCTCATTGGCAGGAATGGCGCTGGCCCGAAACATTCGGCCCAATATTTTGGATAGTCAAATAACGGCTTGGCTGCTTGCATGTCGACGACCGGTGTTGAAGTGAAAAATCGCGGGCGCGGAATATAGCACAAATTTTGACCAATTCCGACGGCAATGGTCGGTTTCTCTTACGGCCTTCGCGGTACACATCTTGCTCGGCAACCGGAGACGAAAATCGTCAATCAAATCAGACACTCATCGGCCAGCGCTGACGCTGGCTGATGTGACAACCCTTCAAGGATGAAGAAATGTCACCAAAACTGCCTGCCAAGGCCACCCTCAGGAGCGACACCGGAACACGTCCCTCGCCATCAATCGCCACCCCTGCACGTCCTTCCGTCAGCACACCCCACGTCGGCACTGATAGCCCGTCGACCATCAGGCCGGGAGCAGCATCCACCAGCGTTGACAGATTCAGCGGCTCTCAGCCTGCCGTCATCGTCAGCCGCAACGAGTCCGGCGCGGCCATGGTATCCACTGCTGTACGTCGACCGCTGCAGGATTACTGGATAGCCAGCGAGGCACCCCTTCCGGCTACCGACACTCAGGGCTTTCGAATTTTCAAGGGGCGCCGCTACGTCGAGGTGTCAGGCGGGCACCTGGTGCAGGTGTTGATAGACCCCAATATCGGCCTGTACCGAGCCAGGCTGGCAAGCGAGCGAACCCCGTCAGGTCCGTTATTGATGCGTGACCCTGACAGCAAACTCTGGCAGCCGCTGGAGTACTCGAAGGGCAAATTGCCCATTCTCCAGATGGACGATCTGAACCGTGAGCTGGACGTCCACTTCAAGCGGGTAGACGACTCGGCGGACGCGACCAAGCAGCTGCAGCTCGCCTGGCACGCCCAAGTGGGGGACGCAGGCGAGAGAATCGCGCTGGTTCAATTCGAAGTGCAGTGTCACCGCCATCTGGCGATTCTGCAAAAGGCCCTCGATTTCTACACAAAGGAACAGGTGTCGCTGCTGATTTACAAAGGACCCGGCGAATATGAAGCCGAGTTCCTGAAAATTCAGCAGAGGCAAATTGAAATCTACACCCGGCTGATGCGGGCCGGTGATTGGCGCAAACAACTGGATATACCACCCGGGAGTCAATTCACGCTTGATCATCATCGTTCGATCGCGGGTTACTTGAAGGGCAAATTGACGCTGCTGCAAAAACGTCAGGCCATTGTCGAGGAAGTTCTGAAAAAATCGCGCTATCTGGAAAGCGAGTTTACAGAAATGGGTTACGACCCCATGGAGATACACGAAAACACCGCGGACTGGCTCCACGCAAAAAGCCAGTTGATGGCCGCTGATCAGCACGATCGCGCGCCGGTCTTTCTCTCGTTGTCGTTTTCCGAAACCACTCTCGCCTTCCGCAACATCGACAACATCCCGCTGCAATCGCGCATGCCGGTGCTGAGCGACCTGCTAGAACAGTGCGCCTCGGTCCGCGCTTCGTTTGAATTTCTCGAAGTCCCGAACGACGCTGCCCACACTGTCGCACGGCTGGACATGATCGAGGCCGTCAAGGCGTTCGAAAACACGCTGGAGCAGCGACTGGCGCTTTATCACCAGGATCTCGAAGACATCGCCTCATTGCCCGTCTCGGAGGAGTCCATTGACTTCGACTTTATTCCGGCGCAAGGCAAAGATCAGCCAGCGGCGGCGCCCAGACGCATGTTTCGCAGCAGGCACCACGGTGTCGACCGGATTCGAGTCGGCCAGGCGCGGCGCAGCGAAATTGGCGAAGAGCTGATCGATGTCATGCACCCCCACCGCCCCGCCGAAGTCTTGCAGACGTATGAGCGACGGGAGGGGCAGTGGCGTCGGGTCGTGGCCGCTCAGGAAAAAAACCTGTCGATCCTGACCCGACAGGCACAGCAGCATCTTGAACAGACAGACCTGTATTTGCGCCAGGCCTGGCAGGACGAAGCCACCAGACACAACGCTTCGAGCATCGTCGAGTTTCTGGGTGGAAAAGCCGAGGTTCTTGATGATCTTTGTCTGCAGATGGAAGGTGCTCCCACTCCTGCGACTCTCGATGTCGCGTCGGTTCTTCAGCGCCTCACACATGACAGCCAACGCCTGCGCAATGAGGGTGAAGCGATTCGTATCCGACTGTACAAGGACAAGCAATATCTGAGCGCCGACCGGGTCGTGTACCTGCTCCGGCACGATGAATTGCAAGTAACGCGAACCCAAAGCCGCGTGGTGCTCGGTAAAGCGCAGAAAAAAGATTTTCTCGACGTCTACTCGCTGCACGACAAACGCACCGATGAGCCCTTGTGGGAAGTCCATTTCCACTATGGAAAAAAGGACAGCCCGGTCATGGCGTTCAAGGACGCGGGGGGGCACTTGAAAACCCTTGAGCAGGCCCGTTCGGGCATCGCGTCCCAACGTCGGGATGAACAGGCCGGGCGTCCGCATGTCGCCATCTGGAGGCTGAACCTCGACCGTAAAACAGCGCAGAAAATCTTCGACCTGGCGTCGTGAAACCCGTGCTGAACCGCTGTTCCACCTCTTCTTCAAGGATGAAGAAATGTCACCAAAACTACCTTTGAAGGGCGTCATCACTGTCGATGTCCATCCACGTCGCGGCGAACCGGCGGTCGTGTCTGTCCCGCGCCCGTTCGTTCAAGCCGGCGCCCCACCCGCGCGCACCGTCTCCACGCAGGGCAGAACCGCAGTGGCCGCTGATCTCGACGCCATCGCACCAATGCCCTCGGTCGTCATCAGTCAGACCGCCTCGCCGGCAAACCCTCAGCCTGCCGTAAAGCTGACGCTGGAGCATTATCGAATCAACGAACAGACCCTGTTGCCCGATCCCGACGCAGCAGGATTCAGAATACTCAAGGGCCGTCGCTACGTTGATGTATCGGGCGGTGCCATCGTGCATGTTGCGGCGGACCCTCAGACCGGGCTTTACAGGGCGAGGCTGCCGAGCGAGCTGACACCCTCCGGACCGACGCTTCTGCGTGATCCGGAAAACCTGCTCTGGTATCCACTGGAGATGTTCGCGCCGATCACCTTTCCCTTGTCCGGCACGCGTCTGCAGGCGTTTGCCACGGACATGGATTTCAGCGCTGCGCCACTCGCCGGGGATCACCTGCATCGTTACGCCAACAAACTCTATGTGGTCATCGACGACCTCGCCTATCAGGTCTTGCATGATCTCGATGCATCCTCACCGGCAATGACCGTCATGCGCATCGTGCGTCCCGAAGATCCCGTGGCTGCCGACCCCGGGAATGTTTACGTCGCGACCCGTCCGGGAAGATCGGAACCGATTGTCTTTGATGTCCTGGACGGCTGGCTGGGGACGCTGGTCGGTGGGGCGGGCGGCATGCGTCGAAAAGTGGAACAGAGTGGCACCGTGCAAGCGGCTGATCTCCTGTTCCAGCTGCAGACCCTGGATCTGCAGTTTGATCAGGCGATGGCTGCAGGAGAGCGTCTGCAAATGCTGTGGCGAGCAGTGAAAGGCACGGAGCACGAACGCAATGTATTGGGGCGCCTCGAAGCGCACCACCAGCGCGAGCTGGCGCTTCTGGAAGAATCACTCCAACTGCACAACGAGCAAAAGGCGCAGATCGTTGCGGCCAGAGGCCGTACTGTCTATCGAGACAAAATGGTCATGCTGCAAAAGGGCCGAATGCTGACGTACAACCAGCTCATGATTGCCAGCGACTCCTGCAAATTACTCGACGGCCCGATCTTCGGCGGCCCCGTGTCGGAGCATCCGGCTGTCGCGGCGCACCTGTCGAGCAAACTGGTCATCCTGAAAAAACGCCAGGCCATCGCCGAAGAGTTGACGAACAAGTGGCATGTGTCGCCAGACGAGTTGCAAGAAACTGCATTCGACCCGATCGAGTTGCACGACCACGTAGCCTTTTGGGTCTATGCCAAAAGCCGGCTGCTGCTCGATGAGCATGCGACGGTCGATGTCAACAATGCCAATGCCCGATACCTCGCCTATTCATTTGGTCAGGTAACGTTTGCATTTCGGGCTCTCGACAGCATTCCTGCCGAGGCGCGTATTTCAGTACTCAGTGACCTGCTGGATCAGACATCTGCCATCAGGGGGTCATACGAACATCTGCCCCTGCCGCCCGGCCCGGAGCATGTCAGCTCGCGCAGCGAAATCGTCGAGGCCATGCACGCTTTCGAAAGCACGCTGGATCAGCACCTCAATCGGTATCACCACGAGCAGGAGACAACCCCGGCATTGCCACCGCACGAACAACCCATCGATTTCGATTTCATCCCGCCCCAGCTGCAAAACCAGCAGGCGGCAGTGTCGAGAAAAATGTTCCGCAGCAAACAACATGGTGTCTACAAGATCCGCGTCGGCAGGCCACGCCGCACTCACGCTGGCGAAGAGGTGATTGATGTGGTCAACCCCCATGATCCGACTCAGGTCATGCACACCTATGAGCGTCGGGAGGGAGAGTGGCGCCGACAAGTGGCCAGACAAGAGAAAAACCTGTCGACCCTCACCGATCAGGCCACCGCATTGCTCGATCAAACCGAGCCCCGTCTGACTACCGCCCTGCGCGATGAGAGGGCGAAGATCAACGCCAACAGCATTGTCGAATTCCTGACCGAGCGCGCTGACCATCTGGGCGATCTGGCCCGGCAAATCGAGCGCGCGCCGAATCCGGGCAACCGCGAGATTGCGCCTTTGCTGCAACGGCTGAACCATGACAGTCAACGTCTGCTCGATGAAGGCCAGGAGATTCGCGTACGCCTGTACAAGGACCCTGGCTACCTGAGCGTAGATCGGGTCGCGTTTCTCCTCAGCCAGGGTCATCTCGGCGTCAGCCGTACTCAATCGCGGGTGCAACTGGGCAAGGGCAACAAGAAGGATTTCCTCGACGTCTACGCGCTGAACGACCGACAAACCGGCAAGACACTCTGGTACGCGCACTTTCACTACGCCGAAAAAGACACGCCGGCGCTGGACTTCATGCAGCGCCGCGGCCACCTGAAAACCCGTGAGCAAAACCGGTTGGGAACGTCATCGCAACGCCGGGATGAACAGGCCGGTCGCGCGCATGTGCGGATTTGGCGAGAAGACATCGACCTGTCGACCGCGCAGAAAATTTTCCAGCTGGCCTCATAAAACGGCCTGTCCCTGGACCAAATGCCAGGGACCACTTTTCAAGGATGAAAAACATGGTTTCAAGAACGCCCGTCAGGGGCAGCACTGCAGTCCAGGTGCATACGCGCCCGCATCAAACACAAGAGGTGACCGTTGCGCGCGTAGAGACCGGGCCTCGATTCGACTCAAGCATTCCGGGCACCGGCCGGTATGGGCCGGCAACAAGACTTGACGTTGATGCCGATCCGGATGCCATCCGGCAGGTTCCGACCGTCAGAATCGAAACGGTGTTGGCTCACACGGAAAATGTGCCAGCCATACAGCAATCGATCGAGCATTACCGTCTCGCCGTTGCGACGCAGTTGCCGGCGGCGGATGCCGAAGGGTTCAGAACGCACAAGGGCCGCCGCTACGTCGACATGGTCGATGGCGGCACCGTGCTGATCGGGCTGGATGCGGGCACCGGCCAGTACCGCGCCAGACTCCCCAGTGAACGGGCGCCTTCCGGGCCGCTGTTGCAGCGCGTGGCTGACAGCGGCTTGTGGCACTCGTCACGTTCGGAAGGTTCCGCCACCGCATCATTGAGCGAAACCAGCCTGCAAGCCTTTCGCACGGGTCTTGATTTCAGCGCTGTGCAACCCGACAGCGATGGGGTGTTCCGGCATGGCGGCAGGTGCTATGCGCTGATCCACAACCACGCGTATCAGATCATGCTCGATGTCGATGCCTCCAGCCCCAGGCAAGCGGTGTGGCGCGTGGTCAAGCCGCAGGATCCGGTGGCTGCCGACAGCGAAAATCTCTACCGCGCCAGCCGCAGTGGTCTGACCCATGCCGTTACGCGCAGCGAGAACAATCACTGGGTGGCGGCATCTCCGGGGCTGCGGGGTGGCATGCGGCGTGGTCAAGAACGCGCGACGGCGGATCTGCCCGTGCTGTTGCAGCAATACGTGCCGATTCAGAATGCTCACGCAGCACTGACCGAATCCGTCGAGCGCTATGACGTCCTGTGGAGCGAAGCCCGAGCACTGCCAGCGGGCAGCGCGGTGCAAGCCGAAAAGCTGATCGCTTTAGAAGTTCATATGCTCAAGCACATCAGAAAACAAACCGAGTTTGTGCAGTCGCTTATCGACAACAGAACCTGGCTGGTGCGCCTGAAAACGAGTGCAAGATTCAAAGAAGAGCTGCAGACCTTCCGCATTGAAAGAGTGGAATACCTGAACCGGCTCATGGCTGTCATGGATTTGCGGACCCGGCCGACGGAGTTGAATCTGAGCGCCGAAACCTGCAGAAAATGCATCGCCAATCTGCACAAAAAACTGAAGTTCCTCGAAGAACGTCAGGTCGTGATCGAACACATCAGAAAGGCCAATCCCGGGGCGGCGCCGAAACTCGCCGAGCTCAGCGCGCAGGTGCCCAGTGCCGAGCGCATCAACTTCAACAAGCTGACCCTGTACGTTCACCTGTTTGCCGGCACGCCTGACCATTCGCCACACCTGACCATGCCTTCGCTGTCATCCATCGACCTGCTCACCGGGGACCTGGCCAACGTTCCCGAACGCGAACATCCCATGGCGCTGGTCTTGACCCTCGAACAGCTGAAAAACGACAGGAGCCGATTTGAACGGCTGCTGGCCGCCAATAGCCCTGACACCGGATACATCAGGGAAATTCTCGCACTGATTGGTCCATTCGAAACTCGTATTGAAAACCGGCTGACGGACATTTTCGATTCGTTCGATGGCGACACCGTACTGCCGAGGCTCGATCAGGACATCGACTTCGACTTCATCCCGCCGCAACCCGTCGACAGCGGGCAGGCCCATCCCGCTCCGGCAAGAAAAGTATTCCGCACGCGCCAGCACGGTACTTACCGATTGCTGGTAGGCGATACCGAAACGGCTCGGGACGGCAGCGTCACCATCAAGGTCGCCGATCCTTTGCGCCCGGACCGCCAGCCCCTGCGCTATGAAAAAAGACAAGGTGAATGGTTGCCGGTACGGCAACCGATCACTCGCGCAGCCAGACCACAACTCATCGACGAGGCCAAGCGCTTGCTCAACGGCGTCGGTGAACACATCGCTCTGGCCAAGGCTCATGAGGCCAGACAATACAACCCGACGGACATCATCGAGGATCTGGGCAAGGCGACCGACCAACTCAACGAACAGGCCCGGCGCCTGGAGCACCACGGATCGACGGCTGCCAATCTCGAGATCAACACGCTGGCCACGCGCCTGCGCACGGCCGCCGACTCGCTGACCGCGCAAGGACAGGAGGTCCTGGTGCGGATGTACAAGAACAAGGACGTGCTGGACATTTTGCGACTGAACTACCTGATCGATCACGCTGAGCTCAATACCGTCAAAACGGTTGATCGCAAACAACAGGGCAAAGGCAAGGACAAGTCGTTTCTCGATGTCTATTCGATCCGGGACCGCGTCGACGGCGCGCCGTTGTGGGAAGCGCACTTTCACTATGACAAACACGACAGCGAACCACTGAATTTCACCATCAGGGGAAGCCATCTGAAAACCCTCGAACAGAGCAGACGCGGCATCGAGTCCCAGCGCCGCGACGAGCAGGCCGGCCTGCCCCATGTCTCCATCTGGCGCCAGACCTTCGATGGCAAGACAGCAACAAAGATATTTGCACTGGCCAGCCCGACTGCCGTGCCCGAGTGAAGGGCACTGGCATTAGACGATCAATCAGGCAATGACGCCGCCCCTGCCATCAGATCCGATTCAGGTGAGCTGATGTGCAAACTACAAGGATAGAAAGACATGCCCGTTAAATCGCCTCCCAAAGGCAGCAGCTCCGGTGCCACGCCGGTTCGACAACACGCTTTGCCAGACGTGGACACACCGCGCCTCGACTTGCCCACGCGTACCGATGTCGATATCTCGACGCCGGGCGAGCATTTGCCGCGACCAGGAAGATTACCAACGCAAGCCGACATCGACGCAATCGAACCGGCCCCCATCATCACGGTCCATCAACCCACAGTGCCGCTTGAAAGTCCGCGCTCGCTGAATCATTCGCTGGAGCACTACTGGGTTCCCTCTGCCATCGGTTTGTCGGATAGCAATGCTGACGGTTTGAAAACGCACAAGGGTCGCCAATACGCCGACGTGCCCGGTGGCATCGTGCTGGTCGGCAGAGATCCGGAAACGGGACTGTATCGAGCCAGGCTGCCCAGCGAGTCCAAGCCCTCGGGACCTGTGCTGCTGCGCGATTCCAGCTCAGGTGTCTGGCATGAGCTGGAACAGTTCGAGCCGATCGGTGTGCCGTTATCGGCCACCCGCCTGGAGGCTTTCCGTACACCACTGGACTTCAGCAACGTTGAACGTGGCAACGATGGACTCCACCGCTTCAACGGAAAACTTTATGCGGTGATCGATAGTTTCAGTTATCAGGTACTGCACGACATTGACGCTTCGACCCCGTCGACAGCGGTGATGCGCATTGTCCGTGAACAAGATCCGGTTGCCGGCGACAGTACCAATACCTATATCGCCACCCGCACGGGGCGGTCGGAGCCGATTATTTTCGATGCCCGCGAAGGCTGGCTGGGCACCGAGGTCGGTGGTGCCGGCGGGATGTTCCGTAGCGAGTCAGGCAGCCCCGCGCACCCCGGTCTGCTGCAACGGCTTGCCACGGCGATCAATCAATTGCGCACACCAGAGTCCCGCGCGCGAAAACTCTTCCCGACCCTCAATGACGAGGAAATTACTCAGCTTCTGCGCTCGCAAGGCGATGATGTGCGCGGTTATCTGAACCAGCGCGAGGCCAGGTACAAATCGCTCAAGGCGGATCTCGATTCCTGGATCAAGAAGACTTCCTCGCAAGCGCCCACTGAAGCCGCACATCCTTCGGTGGAACGCGCCGCCGAAGAAGTCAAACGCTGCTGGAAACGGCAGACCGGGACGACGCTGAAACTGGATTTGGGGGATGCGATCCTTGCGCCGCTGACCGCTGATTTCAGCCATGTGCGGACGCTGGAGCTGAACGCGGTCACCTGGTCGGACACCGCTGAGACATTTCTTGGCAGTTTCCCCAACCTCGAAAAACTGTCAGTGACCCACTCCACACTGGATAAGCTGCCGCCGGGCATCGCGCAGAAGTCCGGTCTCAAGGCTCTGGATCTGAACTCGAACCGCATCGAGTTGAGTGAGCAAACGGCGTTGAGACTGGGAGCGCTCAACCAGCTCGAGCACCTCGATCTGTCGGGCAACCCGCTGGGTAGAACACCGGATTTCAGCGGCATGGCACAACTCCAGTCATTGAACCTGAACAACACCCGGCTGGAGCAATGGCCCAGCGGTTTACAAGAGCAAGTCACGCTGGAGGTGGTCGACTTGCGCAACAACCAACTGCGCGAAATTCCACAGGCGATCCTCAACCCGCCAAGCGATCAGCTCTTGGCCTTCGCCCGTATCAACGCGGTTACGCTGATAGAAGGCAACCCCTTCCCTAACGGTTATTGGCGATCGCTCGAAGTGTATTGGCGCCGTGTAGTGACCGACTATCCGGCTATTCGCACGGGCTCGCGCGCAGACGCGTTCAGACTGGATGGCGACATCCCTGAAGTTGCGATGGTGCGGCGCATGTACCCGGACAAGGACCTGCAAGCTGCCAGGGAGTATCTGATCGGCTTGGGTGATGGCGCCGAAGATCAGATAGCCCAACGCCTTGCCGATTTCGATTTACTGGAAACGCAACTGCAAGCCTACATAGCCGACAGTCAAACCGGCCCAGCCAGCACCATGGGGCCGGAACGACTCTACGCAACGCGCCTGGCAAGAGTCATCAGAGGCTGCTGGCTGGGCGAATCGGACGGCGTCCTGAAACTGCCTCCGCTGCACGGACCACTGCCCTTGCTGACCGTGGACTTCAGTCACGTCAAATCCCTCAGTCTCGACTCGATTGCCTGGTCGGATACCGCCAATACGCTTCTGTCCAACTGCCCCAACCTGGAAAGCCTGACCATTGTCCATTCCGGCCTTGATAAATTGCCCGTCAAAATTGCCGAGATGGACAAACTCAACTCTCTGAACCTGCGTTCGAACCAGATAAGACTGGATGAGCAAAGCGCTTTGGCGCTAAGTGGACTGCACCAGTTGAAACAGATCGATCTGTCCAACAATCAGTTGCGCACACTGCCCGACTTCAGCGCCATGTCCGGGTTACAGAGCTTGAACCTGAAAAACACAGGTATCCGTCAGTGGCCTGCCGGGCTGCTGGACAAAGTTGGCCTGACCAGCCTGGACCTTCGTGATAATCGCTTGAGCCAAGTCCCCCAGGCAAACCTCAACCCTGCTCCCGAAACCCTGTCCGTAGTCGCGCGGATCAACAATGTCACGCGGCTCGAGGGCAACGACTTCCCCTCTGCTTACTGGAGAAAATTCGACATCTACTGGCGACACCTGAAAGAGTCTCACCCTGAGCTGATGGAGCCGGCTACTCCCGGCGCGTTCGACAGCGAAAACTCCAGGGCGCAGCGTTATCGAAATCTTTACCCGACCAAGAGCATCAAAGAGTGCCGGGAGTTCATCTGGAATCAGGACAGTGGCACCGTTGCACCACGCTTGCTCGCGTTGGAGCAAGAGTTTGACCTGCTGAAAACCCAGCTCGACGATTGGGTCTTTTCCGGGGGCGGCAATCGGCTGCGTTACGTTCGAGCCAATCAGTTGCAAATCAATGCCACAACCCGTAATGACCGCACCACAGCGCGCGAGCGAATCATCAGTTGCTGGCGACGTGAGACGGCGCAGAAGCACGCCTTCGACGGCACGCCGATCGGCCTGGAACTGGATTTGAGCGGTCTGACGTTGCCGACCCTGCCAGATCTGAGCATGGACTTCAGCCATGTTGGCTCACTGCGGTTGAGCAGCATGAATCTGACGGCGTCTCCGGAAGGTTTCCTCACCCGTTTTCGCCATGTGCGCTGGCTGGACATGTCGAACAACCGGCTCAGGGACCTGCCCCCGGCGGTTGGAGAAATGCACGGCATGACGCGTCTGTTTTTGCAGCACAACCAACTGGAACTCAATGCGCAAACAGCGCGGATACTGGCCGGGCGCATAACGCTCAGAGCGCTCTGGATAGACAACAACCCCCAGCTTGGCGTGATACCGGATTTCAGCCAGATCACCGACATGCGCGAGGTCAATCTGGCGAACACCGGAATCACGCAGTGGCCAACCGGCCTGTTTGATCAACCCCTGCTGACCGGGATCGACCTGAGCAACAACCGGATCACAACGATTCCTGACTTTGTTGCTGCACCGATGCCGGAGCGTCTGGTGCATTCGATCCAGGTCAACAGCGGTACTCTGGTGAGCAACAATCCGTTGTCGGACGCCAGCCGCCTGCAGTTGCGGATCTATGGGGAACGACTGAGGTTTGCCGGGACGCCTCTGAACCGAACACCCAACCTTATCTCGACGTCTCTCACCGTTACACAACGCCCCATTGCGAGAAACACTCTGGAGCCGGACCCGAAATGGACCGCGGGATTGACTGTCGATGACGTCTCCCTCAGAAAAGCTCAATGGCGCACATTGCGTGAACAGGAAGGCTCGGACGGCTTCTTCAACATCCTCGCGAGCCGCGTTCACCATGCCGATTTCCGGCGCCAGGCCTGGGACGTGATTGATGTCATCACCGAAGACAATCCGCAGTCGCACACCTTGCGCAGGGAGCTGTTCGATCGTGCGTGCGAAGCCGGCTGCACTGACCTCGCTGCAGCGACCTTCACCGATCTGCAAGTGCTGGCCATGACTCACAAGGCTCGCGTGCAGGCCAGACAAGATATGAATGGCGGGCCATTGGTTGAGTTGTCCAAAGGCTTGTTCCGGCTAAAGCAGGTTGACGAGTTCGCGGCGGCAGAGATCGCATCGAGCCGGGCAATCATCGACGACCCGGCCACATCCCGGGAGCTGCGAAACAGCCACAGCCTGCGCATACGCGATCCCCATGAAATGACCATGGCTTACCGCTTTGGCCTCAAGGATCGGCTGCAATTACCGTTTCAGCCGCAGTCACTTTCCTTTATCGGCATGGCCGGCGTCACTCCGGCCATGCTGGAGGTGGCTTATCAAAAGGTTATTGCCTTGAATGGTTCGCCCGAAGAGTTTCAGGCATTGGTATCGATGGATTTCTGGCAGGACTTCATCATCCACAAATACCAGGCGCAATTCGATGCGGGCCGACAGCCGTTTCAGGATCGGCAAGAGATTCTGGACAGCCAGTCAGCGCAGCGCCTGCTGAGCGAGGCTCAATACGATTCACAAACCGATGATGTGACCGCGCAACTGGCAATTGTCGAAGCAACATTGATCCAGACGCTGACGCGACAGGAGCTGCAGCCTCGAACAACCATCGAGACGCCTTCTGCCAACGTCACGCCGGCGGATGAAACTCCGGGGCCGAGCGGCGCAACGGTGTAATCGATACCGCGTGGCAGCAGGTCGAATGACTTCGGCCAGCTGTCACTCGTCGTCGTCGAAGTTGTAACTGCCCGGCGCAAGGTTTTCGAAGCGCGTGTACTTGCCGATAAACGCCAGACGGATAAAACCGATCGGGCCGTTACGCTGCTTGCCGATGATGATTTCGGCGATGCCCTTGTGTTCGGTTTCCGGGTGATACACCTCGTCGCGGTACACGAACATGATCACGTCGGCGTCCTGCTCGATCGCTCCGGATTCCCGGAGGTCGGAGTTGATTGGCCGCTTGTTCGGTCGTTGCTCGAGGGAACGGTTGAGCTGAGACAGCGCCACCACCGGGCAGTTGAATTCCTTGGCCAGAGCTTTCAGGGAACGCGAGATTTCAGAAATCTCGTTGGTCCGGTTGTCGCCGCCGGAACCTGGAATCTGCATCAACTGAAGGTAGTCGATCATGATCAGGCCGATCTCACCGTGCTCACGCGCCAGACGCCGGGTACGCGCACGCATTTCCGAAGGGCTGATACCGGCTGTGTCGTCGATGAACAGCTTGCGGTCATTGAGCAGGTTGACCGCCGAGGTCAGGCGCGGCCAGTCATCATCCTCCAACTGACCGGAACGCACCTTGGTCTGGTCGATCCGGCCAAGCGAGGAGAGCATACGCATGACCAGCGATTCACCTGGCATCTCGAGGGAATACACCAGAACCGCTTTATCGCTGCGCAGTACCGCGTTTTCCACCAGGTTCATCGCGAAGGTGGTTTTACCCATCGACGGACGACCGGCGACGATGATCAGGTCGGCAGGTTGCAGGCCGCTGGTTTTCTCGTCGAGGTCGGTGTAACCGGTAGACAGGCCGGTGATGGCGTTGTCGGTGTTGAACAAGGTGTCGATGCGGTCGATGGCCTTCGTCAGCAAGTCGTTCACACCGACAGGGCCACCGGTTTTCGGCCGGGCCTCGGCAATCGCGAAGATCTGCCGCTCGGCTTCATCGAGGATCTCCTCGGCGGTGCGACCTTCCGGGTTGAAGGCGCTGTCGGCAATCTCGGTGCTGATGCCGATCAGTTGGCGCAACGTCGCGCGCTGGCGAACGATCTGCGCATAGGCCTTGATGTTGGCGACGGATGGCGTGTTTTTCGCCAGCTCGCCGAGGTAACCGAGGCCGCCGACTTGCGAAGTCTGACCTTCCTTGTCCAATTGCTCGGCAAGGGTCACGACGTCGATCGGGGAGTTCTGATCAGCCAGTTTGGCGATCGCACGGAAGATCAGGCGGTGGTCATGTCGATAGAAATCGCCGTCGGAGACTTGATCGAGCACGCGTTCCCAGGCGTTGTTGTCCAGCATCAGACCACCGAGTACAGCCTGTTCGGCTTCGATGGAATGCGGCGGCACCTTCAGGGCAGCGGTTTGCAGATCGTATTGCTCGGGAGCGGAGATATCGTTCATGGCCACTTGTGTTGTTTGGAAAAACAGGGAATTCAGAAAGACAAAGGGCACGACCTGTAAACAGGATCGTGCCCGATGTTAACCGTCTGACGGACAAGCCGCCAGCCGATCAGTGTTGCTTAAGCTGCTACCACGACAACGCGTACGGTGGCTTCAACTTCGGCGTGCAGGTGCACAGCCACGTCGAATTCACCCACGTTGCGGATGGTGCCGTTCGGCAGACGAACTTCGCTCTTCTGCACTTCAACGCCGGAGGCGGTCAGTGCGTCAGCGATGTCGTGAGTACCGATCGAACCGAACAGCTTGCCTTCGTCGCCAGCGGTGGCAGTGATGGTCACTTCCAGCTCGGCCAGTTGGGCAGCACGGCTTTCAGCCGATGCTTTACGGTCTGCAGCAGCTTTTTCCAGCTCGGCACGACGCTCTTCGAACGCAGCGATGTTCGCTGGGGTCGCGGCGGTAGCTTTGCCATAAGGCAGCAGGTAGTTACGACCGTAACCGGCCTTAACGTTTACTTTGTCACCCAGGTTGCCCAGGTTGGTGACTTTTTCCAGAAGGATCAGTTGCATGTGAAAATCCTCTAACTTTTAACCTTCACCGTTCGCGCTGTCGGTGTCTTTCGACACGTGACGACCGCGAAAATCAATCAGGCTGTCGACAATGGCCAGGACCACCAGCAACGGATAGATCAGCTGCATGAACAGCAGCAGCGTGACGTACAACCCCACCAGCCAGAAACCGGCCAGTCGCTTTTGCCCGACCAGCCCGTGAATCAGGGCAAGTCCGGCGAACACCAGCGGTACACTGCACAACGGCGTCAACATGGCCATCTGTGCACCGAGATTCGGGCCCAGAAGCATCAACGCCAGCAGCAACATCGCCGGTCCCAGCGGGATTCGGATGGCGCGAAACTCGCGACCAAAACCACCCGGGTTGTACAACAACGCCTGCCAATGCCGCCCGACAATCAGGCTCAGCACGCTGACGATTTGCAACAAAGCCGCAATCAGTCCGGTCAGGACTGGTGCGATCAGGGACGCGAAACGCGCTTGCTCATCGACCGACAATTGCTTGTAGGTCTCACCAAGAAGCGCTGGCATGACCTTTATCAAGGCCTGCGCGAGCATCTCGATCTGGGCCGCAAACGCAGCCCCGAGCACCACCGAAAACACCACTCCAATCACTACGCTGACCAGCAGCGTGCGAACCCAGGACTCACTTGCGCGCAAAACCAACGCAAGTCCCGAAGACCCCAGCAGCACCAGAAGTGCCCGTGGGTCATCGGCATACAGCCACCAGATCAATGCCGGCAGCAGCCCCAGAGACAGAACACCCAGGGCGTCCGTCAGTCCGCGCCGCAGCAGCACAAGGCTTGCGGCGGCAGCGCCCAACCAATACAACAACGGCAATGTTGCACATCCGGCCACCACGAGAGTGGCCTGCATACGGCCTCGCATGATGAACTCAGCTAAGGCACGCATGCATTCAATCCTTTGCTACTTGTCGACTGCCCGGTCTCAGCGGCCGTGGCTGTCGGTGTAGGCCAGCAGGGCCAGGAAGCGGGCGCGCTTGATAGCGGTGGCCAGCTGACGCTGATAACGAGCTTTGGTACCGGTGATGCGGCTTGGAACGATTTTGCCGGTCTCGGATACGTAGGCTTTCAGAGTGTTGAGATCTTTGTAATCGATCTCTTTCACGTCTTCAGCGGTGAAACGGCAGAATTTACGACGACGGAAGAAACGTGCCATTTGATAGGCTCCTTAATAAGGTCCGTGGATTACTCGTCAGCGTTATCGCTGTCGTTCTCTTCGCCTTCAGCGCTTTCAGCGCCTTCGTGCTCAGGACGATCGCGACGCTCACGGCGCTCACTGCGGTTTTCTTCAGCCTTGAGCATCTCGGACTGGCCGGTAACGGCTTCGTCGCGACGGATGACCAGGTTACGGATCACTGCATCGTTGTAGCGGAAGTTGTCTTCCAGCTCGGCCAGGGCCTTGCCAGTGCACTCAACGTTCAGCATCACGTAGTGAGCCTTGTGAACATTGTTGATTGCGTAGGCCAGTTGACGACGGCCCCAATCTTCCAGACGGTGGATTTTGCCGCCGTCTTCTTCGATCAGCTTGGTGTAACGCTCAACCATGCCGCCGACTTGCTCGCTTTGATCCGGGTGGACCAAAAAGATGATTTCGTAATGACGCATGAATGCTCCTTACGGGTTGTAGCCTGCCGCTCAAAAACGGTCAGACAAGGAGTGAATGACACTTATGGACTTGCTGGCGCGGGGCACATGCGTGCCTGCCGTCACAGCAAGGGGCGCAATTGTAGAGAAGGGACAAGAGAGGTGCAAGGCAATTGGTGAATATTTGAACAGCAGCTGTAAGCATCGAGCCTCAAGCTGCAAGCGGGTCCGCTTTTAGCTTGAGGCTTGCAGCTATAGGCTTATGGCTTGCGCGAAGCGCTCGCCTTGGCTTTCGCACCGCGCTGACGCTGGGCTTCGAACAGGCAAACGCCGGTGGCTACGGACACGTTGAGGCTGCTGACGCTACCGGCCATCGGCAGCTTCACCAGATAGTCGCAGTGTTCGCGGGTCAGGCGACGCATGCCTTTGCCTTCAGCGCCCATGATCAGAATGGTCGGGCCAGTCAGATCCTGGTCATAGATGCTGACCTCCGCCTCACCTGCCGTGCCGACAATCCACAGACCGCGCTGCTGAAGTTTTTCCAGGGTGCGAGCGAGGTTAGTCACTGCAACCAATGGAATCACTTCCGCCGCGCCGCAAGCGACTTTACGCACGACCGGCGTCAAAGTTGCCGACTTGTCTTTCGGCACGATCACCGCCAGCGCACCGGCCGCATCGGCCGAACGCAAGCAAGCGCCGAGGTTGTGCGGATCGGTCACACCGTCGAGCACCAGCAACAGTGGCGCACCTTCGGTACGGTCGAGCAGCTCGTCGAGCATTGCTTCGCCCCAGACCTGGCTTGGGCTGACTTCCGCGACCACACCCTGATGCACGCCTTCAACCCAGGCATCCATTTCGCGGCGCTCGGCCTGGCCGACCTGAACGCGATTTTCGTTAGCCAGTTCAACCAGTGTCTGCACGCGCGGATCGTTGCGGCTTTCCGCCAGCCAGATCTGCTTGACGCGCTTCGGGTGGTGACGCAGCAACGCTTCTACCGCGTGAACGCCGTAGATTTTTTCCAACTGACTCATGACTTCGCCTTCGGTTTACGTGCCCCGCCGCTTTTGGCTGGAGCCGAACCCGCTTTTGGCGGGCCTTTACGGTGTTTGCTCGGTTTCGCTGGCTTGCCGCCGGAGGCCTGTTCAGGCGCCGACCGTCCGGTCTTTCCCCCGGACGCCGCTTTACCACCGTTTTTAGCGTCGGAAAGCAGCGCTTTCTTCATTTCACGGCTTTTGCGCAGCTCGGCGTTCTTCGCCACGGCGTCGCTTGGGCGATAGGCTTCGGCAGCCTTTTCTTTGGCCGGACGACGACCAGCGGTTTTCGCTGGAGCCGCTTCGGCTTTTTCCTTCGCGGCGGGTGCGGCAGTTTCAGCACCACGCTTTTTGCGACCGATCGGCGCGCTGATGGTTTTTTCAGCCATCTCGAAGTCGATCTTGCGTTCGTCGAGATCAACGCGCATCACGCGCACTTCAACGGTATCCCCAAGACGGAAGCTGCGACCGGTGCGCTCGCCCGCCAGGCGGTGATGCACAGGATCGAAGTGGTAGTAATCGCCCGGCAGCGCGGTGACGTGCACCAGGCCTTCGACATAGATATCGGTCAGTTCGACGAACAGACCAAAACCGGTCACTGCGGTGATCACGCCCGGGAACGATTCGCCTACGCGATCCTTCATGAACTCGCACTTGAGCCAGTTCACTACGTCACGGGTCGCTTCGTCGGCACGGCGCTCGCTCATCGAGCATTGCTCGCCGAGTTGTTCCAGCGCCGCTTCGTCGTACGGATAGATACGCGCCTTCGGAATGGTCATCGCGCCAGCACGACGAACGTGCGGGGTGTCCTGTTTCGAATGGATCACGCTGCGGATTGCGCGGTGCGTCAGCAGGTCCGGGTAACGACGGATCGGCGAGGTGAAGTGGGTATAGGCTTCATAATTCAGGCCGAAGTGGCCCTGATTGTCAGCGCTGTACACCGCCTGGCTCAGCGAACGCAGCATTACGGTCTGGATCAGGTGGAAATCCGGACGATCCTTGATGCTCGCCAGCAGTGCCTGATAGTCCTTCGGCGATGGGCCGTCCTTGCCTTTATGCAGGGACAGGCCAAGCTCGCCGAGGAAAGCACGCAACTTTTCCAGACGCTCCGGTGGAGGACCGTCGTGGACGCGGTACAACGCAGGGATTTCGTGCTTCTTGAGGAATTCGGCAGTGGCCACGTTGGCCGCCAGCATGCATTCTTCGATGAGCTTGTGCGCGTCGTTGCGGGTGGTTGGACGGATTTCGGCAATCTTGCGCTCGGTACCGAAGATGATTCGGGTTTCCTGCGTTTCGAAATCAATCGCGCCACGGACGTGACGAGCAGCCAGCAGCACCTTGTACAGCGCATAAAGCTGCTTGAGATGCGGCAGAACGTCGTTGTACTCACCGCGAAGCTGACGTGCTTCGGTGATTTTCGGCGTTTCCAGCATCGCGCTGACTTTGTTGTACGTCAGACGAGCGTGGGAATGGATCACCGCTTCATAGAAGCAGTAATCGGTCATTTCGCCGGACTTGGAGATGGTCATCTCGCAAACCATGGCCAGGCGATCGACGTGCGGGTTCAGCGAGCACAGACCGTTGGATAGCTGCTCAGGCAGCATCGGCACGACGCGCTCGGGGAAGTACACCGAGTTGCCGCGCACTTGCGCTTCATTATCCAGCGCCGAACCGATTTTCACGTAGCTGGAAACGTCGGCAATCGCCACGTACAACTTCCAGCCGCCAGAGAACAGGCGCAGCTTGCCCGGTTTGGCTTCGCAATAAACAGCATCGTCGAAGTCGCGGGCATCTTCGCCGTCAATGGTGACGAACGGCAGATGGCGCAGATCGACGCGCTTCTCTTTGTCTTTTTCTTCGACTTCCGGCTTGAGCTTGGCGGCTTCTTTCAGAACGGCTTCAGGCCAGACATGAGGAATGTCGTAGGTGCGCAGGGCGACATCGATTTCCATGCCTGGCGCCATGTAGTTGCCGACCACTTCGACCACATCGCCTTGCGGCTGGAAGCGCGGCGTCGGCCAATGGGTGATTTTCACCTCGACGAACTGACCGATCTGCGCGTTGGCGTTGCGGCCCGGGGTAACCAGCACTTCCTGCTGGATCTTCGGGTTGTCCGCGACGACGAAGCCGATGCCGCCTTCTTCAAAGTAGCGACCGACGATGGTTTCGTGAGCACGCGACACCACTTCAACGATCACGCCTTCGCGGCGACCGCGACGGTCCAGACCGGAAACACGGGCCAGCGCACGGTCACCGTCGAATACCAGACGCATTTGCGCCGGGCTCATGAACAGGTCGTCGCTGCCATCGTCAGGGACGAGGAAGCCAAAACCGTCACGGTGACCGCTGATGCGGCCGAGGATCAGGTCGAGCTTGTCTACCGGCGCGTAAGTGCCACGGCGGGTGTAGATCAATTGAGCGTCGCGCTCCATGGCGCGCAGGCGGCGGCGCAGGGCTTCGATCTGGTCTTCTGTGGTCAGACCAAACTCTTCGACCAGTTGCTCGCGGGCAGCAGGCGAACCCCGATCGGCGAGATGCGCCAGGATCAGTTCGCGGCTAGGAATAGGGTTTTCATATTTTTCCGCTTCACGAGCGGCCTCGGGATCGAGGGACTGCCAATCGGCCATTAGAGAGTTTTCACCTTGTCTATATGCGGGTTAGTTTGGCATAGGCGCCATGAAACGGGAAATTTCCGACTATATAAGGCCCAACTGATGGCCTGTATCGACGCTTGAAAGCCGTTTTGCACACCGCTGGTAAAAAAAATCATATTTTTTGCTGAGAGGGGTTTACAGTTAAAAAGACGCTCCGTATAGTGCGCGCCATCGACGACGCACAGCGTTGCCGATACTGCCCAGATGGTGAAATTGGTAGACACGCCAGCTTCAGGTGCTGGTGACCTTACGGTCGTGGAAGTTCGAGTCTTCTTCTGGGCACCAATTTCGAGCTTGAGACTAGATCAGTTTCAAGGCTCACACAAAACCCGCGAAAGCGGGTTTTTTGCATTCTAAGCCCGGGTTTTCTTAAAACTGATTTATTAAAATTAAATCAGGGGTTTACAGATCAAAAGGCGCTCCGTATAGTGCGCCACATCAACAGCGGCAACGCTTGCGATGATTGCCCAGATGGTGAAATTGGTAGACACGCCAGCTTCAGGTGCTGGTGACCTTACGGTCGTGGAAGTTCGAGTCTTCTTCTGGGCACCAATTCAAATTCAAGGTTACGACCCTGGATTTCACAGAAACCCGCGAAAGCGGGTTTTTGCGTTTCTGGCTTCCAGAAATCCATCACCACGCCTATCAAAACGCCAACCCCACCGCAAGGCGCACTTGAGAAACAATATCGTTTATCATTGTTGCAAGTTTTTGCAATGCGACAGTGAGGAACCCTGCGAATGACGTTTCGAAATACCCTGCGCCGAGGCTTGACCTTTACCCTCCTCGGCCTGGCGCTCGCCACTCCCCTCACCCAGGCTGCCGACGCGGTTTCCCTGACTCTCTACAACGGCCAACACAAGGAAGTCGGCGATGCGATCGCCAAAGCCTTCGAAGCCAAGACCGGCATTCATGTCAACGTGCGTAAAGGCAGCAGCAATCAGCTCGCCAGCCAGATCATCGAAGAAGGCGACCGCTCCCCTGCCGACGTGATCTACACCGAAGAATCGCCGCCATTGAATAATCTCGGTGAACTGGGCCTGCTAGCCAAGACCGACGACGCCACCCTCGCCGTTTTGCCAGAAAAATATGTCGCTGGTAACGGCACGTGGATCGGCGTGACGGCGCGCGTTCGCGTAGTCGCTTACAACCCGAAACTGGTCGACGAAAAAGACCTGCCGAAATCGGTAATGGAATTCTCCGATCCGAAGTGGCAGGGCAAAGTCGGCTTCGTACCGACCAGCGGCGCGTTCCAGGAACAGGCTGTGGCGATCATCAAGCTGCACGGTCGTGACGCCGCCGAAGAATGGCTCACCGGCCTGCGCGCCTTCGGCAAGACCTACAGCAACAACATGGTCGCCCTTAAAGCGGTGGAAAACGGGGAAGTCGCCACTGTGCTGGTGAACAACTACTACTGGTTCGCCCTGCAGCGTGAGAAAGGCAAACTGGATTCAAAACTGCATTACTTCACCGGCGGCGACGTCGGCGGCCTGATCACTGTATCCAGCGCAGCCGTGCTGAAATCCAGCAAATATCCAAAAGAAGCCCAGCAATTTCTTGCCTACATGGCCAGCGAAGAAGGTCAGCGCGTGATCACTCAGACCACCGCCGAATACCCGCTGCACAAAGGTATGGAGTCGGATCGCGGACTCAAGCCGTTCAGCGAGCTGGAAGCGCCGAACGTCACGCCAGCCGATCTGGGCAATGCTGAAGAAGCACTGGAACTGGAACGTGAAGTTGGCCTGAACTGATGGCCGCATCGTTATCCGCCCCCGCCGCGCGCGGGGGTTACGTACCAAAACGCAAGCGGCCATCGATCTGGCTGGTGCTGCCGGTATTGTTGCTGGTGGTGCTGAGCCTTTTGCCGCTGGCCTACGTCGGAGTCAAAGCCTGGCAGGCCGGTTGGGCCGAGGCGCTGCACTTGCTGTGGCGCCCGTATGTGTTCGGCCTGCTGCGCAACACCTTGGCATTGATGGTAGGCGTGACGATCACCTGCGGCGTGATCGGCCTGTCGCTGGCCTGGCTGCTGGAACGCAGCAATTTGCCGGGGCGCCGTCTGTGGGGGGTGATTTTGTGCCTGCCGTTCGCGGTGCCGGCATTTGTCAGCAGTTTCACCTGGGTCTCTTTGAGCGCGCAGTTCGAAGGGCTCGGCGGGGCGATTCTGGTGATGAGCCTGTCGAAGTACCCGCTGATCTTTCTGCCGGTGGCGGCGACGCTGCGCAATCTCGATCCCTCCCTTGAAGAATCGGCCCGCACCCTCGGGCAGAATCGCTGGGGCGTGTTTTTCCGTGTCACTCTGCCGCTGCTCTGGCCATCACTGCTGGCGGGCTCGCTGCTGATTGCCCTGCATATGCTAGTGGAGTTCGGCGCGCTGTCGATTATCGGCCTGCAAACCTTCACCACGGCGATCTACCAGCAATTCGAACTGGAATTCAGCAACGCCAACGCAGCGATGCTTTCGGCCGTGCTGCTGGCGCTGTGTCTGGCGCTGCTGTGGCTGGAGTTGCGCGTACGCGGCAAGGGTCGGCATGTGCGCACCGGACAGGGTGCGGCACGTCAGGCTGAGCAAGTCCGACTGGGGCCATGGGCGGCGGTTGGTCAGGCGTATTGCCTGATGCTGGCGATTGTCGGCAGCGGGATTCCGCTGGGAATGCTGGCGTACTGGCTGGCGGTTGGTTCCTCGGCAGCATTCCCGGTCGCCGCAATCACTGAAGCGCTGCTTTCTTCCTTGGCACTTTCTCTTGGCGGTGCGGCGCTGTGCCTGGTGCTGGCCGTGCCGGTCGGCTTGCTGGTGGTGCGCTACAAAGGCCAACTGGCGATTTGGGCCGAGCGCTTGCCGTATCTGCTACATGCCCTGCCAGGTTTGGTGATTGCGCTGACGCTGGTGTATTTCGCCCTGCATTACGTGCCGGCGCTGTACCAGACGTCGGGATTGCTGCTGATCGCTTATGCGTTGTTGTTTTTGCCGCTGGCGCAGGCGCCGATTCGTACAGCGCTGAACAAGGCTGCGCCGCAACTGGAAGAGGCCGCGCGCACGCTGGGGGCTTCGTCGTTCACGGCGTTTTGTCGGGTGACGTTGCCGATTATCTTCCCGGCACTGGGCGCGGCGTTTGCGCTGGTGTTTCTGGATGCGATGAAGGAGTTGACGGCGACGCTGCTATTGAGCCCGACCGGGCTTAATACGCTGGCGACCGAGGTGTGGGCGCATACGGCGAATGTCGAGTTCGCGGCGGCGGCGCCTTATGCGGCGTTGTTGATTCTGGTTTCCGGGCTGCCGGTTTATCTGCTGACGACGCGGATGTATCTGAGCCGCTGACACCGCTTTCGTGAGCAGGCTCGCTCCCACAGAGAAACGCATTCCAATGTGGGAGCGAGCCTGCTCGCGAAGAGGCCAGCCCGGACAAACTCAAGCCCTGAACTGCCCCAGACTGGCCTTAAGCTGCGCCGCCAAACCATCCAGCACCTTGCCACTGGCCGTGGTTTCCACCACCGCCTGCGCCGCTTTCTCGGCCTGGGCATGAATCGTCTCGACCCGCCCGCGTACCGCTTGCGCACCTTGCGCTTGATGTGCCGCAGCCTGCGTCGCAAGGCCAATCGCCGCGTGCACCTGCTCGACCGACGTCTGCACCGATTGCTGCAACCGCGCACTGTCACGCAACACCAGCAAACCTTCGCTAGCCTGCCGCCCGGCCTGACCGATCGCCTCGACCGCCTCACGTGCGCCCTGCTGTAGAGCGACGATGTGCGCCTGAATGTCGCCGGTAGAGCTTTGTGTCTTGCTCGCCAGTGCACGTACTTCGTCGGCCACCACCGCAAAACCACGCCCGGTTTCGCCAGCGCGCGCTGCTTCAATCGCAGCATTGAGCGCCAGCAGGTTGGTCTGCTCGGCAATTCCGTGAATCACCGTCAACACCACTTCAATCTGCTCACTCTGCTGTGCCAGCCGCTCGATGACTTTCGCCCCGGTATCGACCTGCCCCGCCAGCGCTTCGATCAGGCTGCCGACCTTGGCGGACGTGCGAGTGTTCTCGTCAGTCGCCTGGCGAATATCCACCACCTGCTTCAACGCGGCCTGCATGGCATGGCTTTCCGACTGCGCCTCATCAGCCATTTGCGACAGTGCGCGCAGGCTTTCCGCCACTTCATCACGCTGCATGCCCGCCGCCGCATCGGCACCGGCATTGCGCAGGGTCATCGCGCCGATTTCTACGCCGGTACGCTGCGCGACATCGCCCGCCTCGCGCACGATCGGCTGCAACTTATCCACAAAGCGGTTGACCGCCGAAGCCATGTCGCCGATTTCGTCCTTGCTGTTGATCTGCACACGTTTGGTCAGATCGCCCTCGCCCGCTGCCAGGTCATCCATGGCTGCGTTAAGCATCTTCAGGCGATTGACCACGCGATGGCCCAACACTACCGCCAGCAACAACAGCACACCGCAACCGACCAGCGCCAGACCCAGGCCAATACGCCAGCGCAAGGTTGCCGCTGCTTCCTGAACGGTGTTGGCGGTATTGGATTTCATCTCGGTCGCGGTGGACTGCGCCGATTGCAGGCGCGACTGCATGGCTTTGGCACTGTCTGCGGCGGCGCCCTTGAGACTGTCGCCGACCAACTGATCACTGCTGGCGATCAACGCCGAGAAGCGCTTGTCCAGCGCCGCCAGATCGGTTTCCACCGAGGCCGTGGACACACCCATCAGCACTTTGCCGATTTCCACGCCGTTGGGATTGATCGAGGCTTCGAGGTAGTAAACCGACGGATCGTTCTTGGCCGCATCCAGCACTTTATCGAGCGCACGCTCGCCCTGGCCTTTTTCCAGCAAGGCCTTGTTGATCGGGTTTTCGCGATTGAGATAGCGAGTCAGGTGCTGGCCGGTAGCGTCGTCGTAGACCACGAACAACACATTGGGATTGCGCTGGGCCCGGCGGGCGAACTCGGACAGGGTCGGCACGTCGCTGTCCCACATGGCGCGCGGCGCAACCGAGGCCAGCAACTGGGCCATGTCATTGGCCGAATCCTTCAGATCCTTTTCCAGCGTCGCACGCAACTGCGCCTGCTCGTCCTTCAAACGCGCTGACAAACCAGCAGTCAGGCGCTGACGGGTACTGGCAGACAAAGCATCAAGGCTCGACGTGACCTCACGCCCGGCCTGCTCCAGCTCGCCCGAGAGTTTCTGGCTGTCAGCGCCGAGGCGCACTGCCAAATCAGCTTCCAGCGCCGTGACGGTGCTCCGCGTCAGGGCAACGGCCACCAGCACCTGCACCAAAAGGGCGATACCAAGGGTAACGAACACTGGGCGCAACAAACGGCTTTGTAACAGTGAGAGAACGGCCGACACTGTGAATACCTCTACTTCTGACGCCATTAATTTGATGGCACTCTTGTAGACAGATTCACAGCAAAGGTCATGCCGTCCAACAGGCATAAACGACAAAGGCCCCGATGAAGGGGCCTTTGTGTTTTTACATCAACGACTTATCAAGCAAACGGATGACGCAGAACGATGGTTTCGTTGCGGTCCGGGCCCGTCGAAATAATGTCGATCGGTGCGCCGATCAACTCTTCAACGCGCTTGATGTAGGCACGAGCGTTAGCCGGCAGCTCTTCCAGGGTTTTTGCACCCACGGTCGATTCGGTCCAGCCCGGCACTTCTTCGTACACAGGCTGCAGGCCTACGTAGCTGTCAGCATCGGTCGGAGCAACGGCATTGCCCTGCGCATCTTTGTAGCCGACGCAGATATTGATGGTTTCCAGGCCGTCGAGTACGTCCAGCTTGGTCAGGCAGATGCCCGAGATGCTGTTCACATCGATAGCGCGACGCAGGATAACGGCATCGAACCAGCCACAACGACGGGCACGGCCGGTGGTCGCACCAAACTCGTGACCTTGCTTGGCCAGGTGTGCACCGACATCGTCAAACAGCTCAGTCGGGAATGGACCCGAACCGACGCGAGTGGTGTAAGCCTTGGTGATGCCCAGGATGTAGTCCAGGAACATCGGGCCAACGCCGGAACCGGTCGCCACGCCACCAGCGGTGGTGTTGGAGCTGGTCACGTACGGGTAGGTGCCGTGGTCGATGTCGAGCAACGAACCCTGGGCGCCTTCGAACATGATGTCTTTGCCGGCGCGACGCAGGTCGTGCAGCTCGGCAGTGACGTCGAGCATCAGCGGCTTGAGCAGCTCGGCGTATTCCTTGCACTCGGCCAGGGTTTTCTCGAACTCGATGGCCGGCTCTTTGTAGTAACCAACCAGCATGAAGTTGTGGTAATCCACCAGTTCACGCAGCTTGTCTTCGAAACGCGGCATGTTCAGCAGGTCGCCAACACGCAGGCCACGACGGGCAACCTTGTCTTCGTAAGCCGGGCCGATGCCGCGACCGGTGGTACCGATCTTCAGCTCGCCGCGGGCCTTTTCACGGGCCTGGTCCAGCGCCACGTGGAAGGACAGGATCAGCGGGCAGGACGGGCTGATACGCAGACGCTCGCGCACCGGTACGCCTTTCTCTTCCAGCTTGGTGATTTCGCGCAGCAAGGCGTCAGGTGCAACCACCACGCCGTTGCCGATCAGGCACTGCACGCCTTCGCGCAGCACGCCCGACGGAATCAGGTGCAAAACGGTTTTTTCGCCGTCGATCACCAAGGTGTGACCAGCGTTGTGGCCACCCTGGTAGCGCACTACGGCGGCAGCATGTTCGGTCAGCAGATCAACGATCTTGCCTTTGCCCTCATCACCCCATTGGGTGCCCAGGACTACGACATTCTTACCCATAACACTTGTCCTCATTCGCGCAAACTTGGTGCCGGCGATGGCCGGCAGGAAAACTCAAGAAGCCAGTGGCGATACTTGCCAAAGCCCGTTCTGCTGAATCAATTGCCGGTCGCAGTCCGCATCACGGGCGGCGGCCAAAGGTTGTCCAGGCAACGCCTGAACGACACGCTGACCCTCACTGCGCAACTGGCAAACCTGCTGCCAGAGTGCCGCATCCGTACTGTCAGGCATCCAGATACCGCCAGACGGTAGCTCGATCTCAGCACGCCCCAGGGTCACCAGGGTTTTCAAATCGGTGGAAAAGCCAGTCGCCGGACGCGCACGACCAAAATCCGCGCCGATGTCGTCGTAGCGACCGCCCTGAGCGATGGACTGGCCAACGCCCGGCACGAACACCGCGAACACCACACCGGTGTGGTAGTGGTAGCCACGCAACTCGCCCAGATCGAAGTACAGCGGCAACTCCGGGAAGCGCGCCGACAGACGCTCGGCGATCGCCAGCAAGTCTTCCAGTGCCGCCAAAACCGGCGCCGGCGCATTGGCCAGACGCTCGCGGGCAGCGCTCAACACTTCACGGCCTCCGCACAGATCGACCAGCGCGCGCAGCATGCCGGACAAGTCGGCCGGCAAGCCTTCGGTCAAGGTAATGACCTCGTCGATGGCCTTGCGTTGCAACGCATCGAACAACTGCTGCTCGACTTCACCGGACAGACCGGCGGCACGCGCCAGACCACGGTAGATGCCGACATGACCGAGGTCCATGTGCACATCCGGCACATCGGCCAGTTGCAGCATGGCCAGCATCAGGCTGATCACTTCAACGTCGCTGCTCGGGCTGGCATCGCCGTACAACTCGGCGCCCAACTGGATCGGGCTGCGCGAGGACGACAATGCACGCGGCTGCGCATGCAGCACGCTGCCGGCGTAGCACAGACGGCTCGGGCCTTCGCGACGCAGGGTATGCGCATCGATGCGCGCCACTTGCGGCGTGATGTCGGCACGGAAACCCATCTGCCGGCCCGATTGCGGGTCGATGACCTTGAAGGTACGCAGATCCAGGTCCTGGCCCGCGCCGGTCAGCAGGGATTCCAGGTACTCGATATGGGGAGTCACGACAAACTCGTAACCCCAGCTCTGGAACAGATCCAACACCTGACGACGCGCAACTTCAATGCGCGCCGCTTCCGGTGGCAGTACTTCTTCGATGCCATCTGGCAGCAGCCAGCGGTCTACCGTTGCCATTACGCCATTCCCCTTTGATCCGGGCGGCCAGCCTGCGGGCGAGCCTTGAGTGAAGCAGAAAATGACCGGTCCGTTCAAAACGCACGCGCATGAACGACGCGGCGAAAGGCCTGTTAACGGCTTCGCCCATCACTTTCCTCGAAAAACTCTCGGGCCATTCAACCCGATGCCTGCAACAAAAAACAGCAATCAAACGTGCAGACGCAAAAAAGCCGGGAATTTCCCGGCTGCCGCATCATACACACGTTTTCCCAAAGGATCACCCCGCCCGAGGTATTAGCCGCCGGGCGGAATGATTCAGGTCAACGTCGTATCAAGGCTTGGACTTTTCCAGGTAACGGAAGAAGTCGCTGCTTGGGTCGAGGACCAGTACGTCGGATTTGTTCGCGAAGCTTTCACGGTAGGCGCGCAGGCTACGGTAGAAACCGTAGAACTCCTGATCCTGACCGTAGGCCTTGGAGTAGATCGCAGCCGCCTGGGCGTCACCATCACCGCGAACCTCTTCAGATTCACGATAGGCTTCAGCCAGCAGCACGCGGCGTTGACGATCGGCGTCGGCGCGGATGCCTTCGGCCAGCTCGTTACCCTTGGCGCGGTGCTCGCGAGCTTCACGCTCACGTTCGGTGCTCATACGCTCGAACACGCTGCGGTTTACTTCTTTCGGCAGATCGATGGCTTTGACCCGGACATCGACAACTTCGATACCCAACTCTTTTTCCGCCATCTTGTTCAGCGATGCAGTGATGTCAGCCATCAGTGCGTCACGCTCACCCGACACCACTTCGTGCAGGGTGCGCTTGCCGAACTGGTCACGCAGACCGGATTCCAGACGACGGGACAGACGCTCGTCGGCGATCTGCTTGAGGCCGGAAGTCGCGGTGTAGAAGCGCTCGGCATCTTTCACGCGCCACTTGGCGTAGGCATCGACCATCACGGCTTTCTTTTCCAGGGTCAGGAAACGCTGTGTCGGTGCATCCAGCGTCATCAGGCGTGCGTCGAATTTACGCACCTGGTTAACGTAAGGCACTTTCACATGCAGACCTGGCTGAACATCCGCCTGAACCACGCGACCGAATTGCAGCAGTACCGCACGCTCGGTCTGAGCGACGATGTAGAAGCAGTTCCAGCCCACCAGCACGACAACGACGCCAACAATAAGGGCGATCAGCGATTTATTGCTCATCAGCGGGTCTCCCTTGTGCGCGACTGCGGCAGGTCAGTGACATGCGGCGCGGCATCCGTGTTGTTACTGGCGGCGGCCGAACCGGTGACCGGCGCATTGCTGCCCGAACTGTTCTGAATCATCTTGTCCAACGGCAGGTAAAGCAGGTTGCTCTGGCCATTCTTGTTACCGGTCACGAGTACCTTGCTGGTGCTACTGAAGACTTCCTGCATGGTGTCCAGGTACAGACGCTGGCGGGTGACTTCAGGTGCCTTGCGATATTCGGCGACCAGTTTGGTAAAGCGGTCAGCCTCACCCTTGGCGCGCGAGACCGTTTCGTCGCGGTAACCGTTGGCATCTTCAAGGATGCGCTGGGCCTGACCACGGGCTTCCGGCACGACGCCGTTGGCGTAGGTTTCAGCCTGGTTGCGCGAACGCTGCTCGTCTTCACGGGCGCGGATCACGTCATCGAAGGCTTCCTGTACTTCACGCGGTGCCGCTGCGCTCTGTACGTTGACCTGGGTAACGGTGATACCGGTGCGATAGGTATCGAGGAATCGTTGCAGACGCTCCTTGATTTCGCTGGCCATCAGTTCACGACCCTCGGTCAGCACCTGGTCCATCGCGGTGGAACCCACCACATGGCGCAATGCACTGTCGGTCGCATGCTGCAGGCTGATTTCCGGCTGATCGACGTTCAGCACGAAATCCTGCAGGTTGCTGATCTTGTACTGCACGGTCAGTGGGACTTCGACGATGTTCTCGTCTTCGGTCAGCATCTGGCCCTGCTTGGTGTAGGCACGCTCACGCGTGACGTTTTCCATGTACTTTTTATCGATCGGCGGGAAGTAGATGTTCAGGCCCGGGCCGACAGTCTCGTAGTACTTGCCGAAGCGCAGCACCACGGCTTGCTCCTGCTCGTCGACCACGTAGACCGCGCTGTACAGCCAGACAGCCGCCAGCACAACGAGGCCGATGCCGAGCAGACCGCCGAAGCCGCCACTGCTCTTGCCTGAACCACCGCCGTCATCACCACGTTTCTTACCACCACCGAACAACCCGTTCAGGCTTTCCTGCAGCTTTCGGAAGGCCTCGTCGAGATCCGGTGGCCCCTTGCGGTCGCCGTTATTGCGGCGCTTGCCACCCCAAGGATCCTGATTATTCGAGTTGCCACCCGGCTCATTCCAAGCCATAGCGCTCTCCATCTGATAAAGCAAAGACGCACCCACGGCGCGCCGACCAATGCTACAGAATGCCTGCCGTTGCGGCACAACCGCTTTTTCAGGCTTTTATTGCAAAGTGTGTTGCTCGATGAACTCCATCGGCTGCAATCCTTCGCGGCTTACCAGTCGATTCAACTCGACACGGGGCAAACGAACGGCCAGCAGACTGATGCCTTCTTCGTCATGCTCTTCTTTCTGCACCGCACCGAGTTCGAAAAACTGCGCACGCAGTCGGGCGAATTGTTGCGGCAAGCGCAGGGTACCGACAAACAAATCACTGCCGAGTAATTCGGCGATGGCTTGTTCAAGCAATTCCAGACCACTGCCATCACGCGCCGAAAGCCAGACCCGCTGGGGCTTGCCGTTTTCGTCGCGCTGGATTTGTGGCTCAACGCCTTCAAGCAAATCGAGTTTGTTATAGACCTCGAGGATCGGCAAGTCCTGGGCACCAATCTCGCCCAGTACTACCATCACCTGCTCGATCTGCAACATGCGATCCGGTTCGGCCGCATCGATCACGTGCAACAGCAGATCGGAATTGCTCGACTCTTCGAGGGTAGACCGAAATGCTTCGACCAGCTTGTGCGGCAAGTGACGAATGAAGCCCACCGTGTCCGCCAGGACGATCGGCCCCAGGTCGTCAATGTCGAGACGGCGCAAGGTCGGGTCCAGCGTGGCGAACAATTGGTCGGCCGCGTAGACGTCGGATTTCGTCACGTTGTTGAAGAGTGTGGACTTACCGGCGTTGGTATATCCCACCAGAGATACGGTCGGAATATCCGCACGGGAGCGACCACGTCGCGATTGCTCGCGCTGGCTGCGCACCTTCTCCAGCCGGCCCTTGATCTGGCGCAAGCGAACCCGCAGCAAACGGCGGTCGGTTTCCAGTTGGGTTTCACCTGGACCGCGCATGCCGATACCGCCACCCTGACGTTCAAGGTGAGTCCAGCCGCGAACCAGCCGGGTGCTCATGTGGTCAAGCTGGGCCAGTTCGACCTGGAGCTTGCCTTCATGGGTACGGGCGCGTTGGGCGAAAATATCGAGAATCAGACCGGTACGGTCGATCACGCGACACTCGAAAACACGTTCGAGGTTACGTTCCTGACTGGGCGTGAGGATGTGATTGAAAATCACCAGATCAGCTTCTTCAGCCTTGACCAGGTCGCGCAGTTCCTCGACCTTGCCGCTGCCGATCAGATATTTGGCGGTTGGCCGATGACGCGGCACGTTAAAAAACGCAACGGTCTCGGCGCCGGCCGAATTAGCCAATTCCTGAAACTCCTGCGGATCTTCGCGCGCCTCAGGGTCCTGTCCATCCAAGTGAACGAGGATGACTCGTTCACCACCACCGTGGCGCTCAAAGAACAAAGGAGACTCCTATCAGGCGTTACCTGGCTCAGCGTCACCTGCTTCGGATTCGGTTGCGCTAGGCAGACGAATTGGACGAACCGGCACTACTGTCGAGATAGCGTGTTTGTAAACCATCTGGCTCACGGTGTTTTTCAGCAGGATCACGAACTGGTCGAACGACTCGATCGTGCCTTGCAGTTTGATACCGTTGACCAGGTAGATGGAAACCCCAACTTTCTCTTTACGTAAAGTATTCAAGTAAGGGTCTTGTAGCGAATGCCCTTTTGACATGTGCCGCACTCCTTTAAGGATTCAATAATAAAAATAGGTAATTCAGATGGCTTTGGCCGTCACACCCCCAAGGATAGACGGCAATTGCAAGGACTCAGCTCAATATGGAGATGGTCCCAAGGTATTTCAAGGCGCGTGGCAGATTGTCGCAATCAAGACTGTCCAGCCAGTGTATATCTTCCCAGCTGCGCAGCCAGGTGAACTGGCGCTTGGCCAATTGGCGCGTGGCGATGATGCCGCGCTCCTGCATTTCGGCCAATGTCAGCTTGCCATCCAGGTAGTCCCAGACTTGGCGGTAGCCTACCGCACGTATAGACGGCAACCCCGAATGCAGGTCACTTCTTTTACGCAGGGCTACGACCTCGTCGATGAACCCCTGTTCCAACATATTTGTGAATCTTTGTTTAATGCGCTCGTGCAATACCTGACGATTTGCCGGGGCAATGGCCAAGTTCGCGACAGTATAGGGCAATTGTTGCAGTCCCGAAGCGGCTGCTTCAGTACTTTGCGCAGATTGTTGCTGGCGCAACTCGGTCATGCTCTGACCGCTGACCCGATAAACTTCCAGCGCGCGACTCAGGCGCTGCGGATCGTTCGGATGAATTCGCGCCGCTGATACCGGATCGATAACCGCCAATTGGTCGTGCAAGGCTTGCCAGCCAAGGCGTGCAGCCTCCTCTTCGATCTGCGCACGGATCTCGGGGTCGGCGGCAGGCATGTCCGCCAGGCCTTCGACCAAAGCCTTGTAATAGAGCATCGTGCCGCCGACCAGCAGCGGAATTTTTCCGCGCGCGGTGATTTCGTCCATGGCTTGCAGGGCATCACGACGGAAATCCGCAGCGGAATAGGCTTCGGCCGGATCGAGAATATCGATCAGACGGTGCGGATATTCGGCCAGCAATTCTTTCGAAGGCTTGGCGGTGCCGATGTCCATGCCGCGATAGACCAGCGCCGAATCGACACTGATCAACTCGCACGGCAGCACCTTGGTCAGCTCGATAGCCAGATCGGTCTTGCCCGCAGCGGTCGGGCCCATCAGGAAAATCGCTGGAGGGAGCTGGCTCATCAACGACCGCGCAAGAACAGTTTGTCCAGATCGTCCAGGCCCAATTGGGTCCAGGTCGGTCGGCCATGGTTGCATTGACCGCTGCGTTCGGTGTTTTCCATGTCACGCAGCAAGCCGTTCATTTCCGGCAGGGCCAGGCGCCGGTTGGCGCGAATCGCGCCGTGACAGGCCATGGTGCCGAGCAATTCGTTGAGGTGCGCCTGAATCCGATCGCTGGTGCCGTACTCCATCAGATCCGACAGCACGTCACCGACCAGGCGATTGGCTTCGGCCTGCTTCAACAACGCGGGAATCTGGCGAATCGCCAGGGTTTCCGGGCCCAGACGCTGCAATTCGAAGCCCAGACGCTGGAACCATGCAGCGTGCTCTTCAGCGCAATCGGCCTCGCGCTGGCTGACGGCCAGGGATTCCGGCACCAGCAGCGGCTGGCCACTTAGGCCTTCGCTGGCCATGGCGATTTTCAGGCGCTCATACATGATCCGCTCGTGGGCGGCATGCATGTCCACCAGCACCAGACCTTGGGCGTTCTCGGACAGAATATAAATGCCTTTGAGCTGCGCCAGCGCGTAACCGAGCGGCGGAATGTCTTCCTGACCGGCCGGCAATGCGTTGGCATTGGCCTCAGGCAGCGGCGCGAAAAACTCGCGGTATGCGGCCTGCGCCTCAGCCGCCGGCGGCACCGCCGATTGCGGACGTGGCGTGTATTGATACTGATAAGCGCCGCCAGCACTGGCAGCGGACGACGTATTGAACGCCGGTTGCGGCTGCGGTTGCTCCAGCAGCGCATTGGCCGCCAGACGCATTTCACCCTGCGGGCCGAATTCACCGGCATCAAGCCCTGTCGGACGGACGATCGCAGTGGTGACAGAACCGGCAAGCTGATCTTCCGGACGCACATCGCCCAACGCGCGGTGCAAGGTGCCATAAAGGAAGTCATGCACCATGCGCCCGTCACGAAAGCGCACTTCGTGTTTGGTCGGGTGCACGTTGACGTCGACGGCCGCCGGATCAACCTCGAAGAACAACGCAAACGTCGGATGGCGACCGTTGAACAGCACGTCGCGATAGGCCTGACGCACCGCGTGGGCCACCAATTTGTCGCGCACCGCTCGGCCATTCACAAAGAAATACTGCAAATCCGCCTGGCTACGGTTGAAGGTCGGCAAACCGACCCAGCCCCACAGGTGCAAGCCGTTGCGCTCGATCTCGATCGGCAATGCCTGCTCAAGGAATCCCGAGCCGCAGATCGCCGCCACACGCCGGGCACGAGCCGCATCATCATGAGCCTCGTGCAGGCTGAGGATGGTTTTGCCGTTGTGACGCAAATGAAACGCCACATCGAAACGCGCCAGTGCCAGACGCTTGATCACTTCTTGGAGATGATCGAACTCGGTTTTTTCGGTCTTGAGGAATTTGCGCCGCGCTGGGGTGTTGAAGAACAGATCGCGAACTTCCACCGAGGTGCCAACCGGATGCGCTGCCGGTTGAACCCGAGGCGCCATGTCGCGGCCTTCGGTTTCGACTTGCCAGGCTTGATCGGCATCGCGGGTGCGCGAGGTCAGGGTCAGGCGCGCCACGGAGCTGATCGACGCCAGTGCTTCACCACGGAAACCCAGGCTCATCACCTGTTCAAGGTCTTCGAGGTTGCGAATCTTGCTGGTGGCGTGACGGGCCAGCGCCAGCGGCAGGTCATCGGCGGAAATCCCGCTACCGTCGTCACGCACGCGCAGCAACTTGACCCCGCCCTGTTCGACATCGACATCAATACGCTTGGCGCCAGAGTCGAGGCTGTTTTCCAGCAACTCCTTGATCACCGAAGCCGGGCGTTCAACCACCTCACCAGCGGCGATCTGGTTCGCCAGCCGTGGACTGAGCAGTTCGATGCGGGCAGCCACGTTCAACACTTCGTTCATTCTTTGGACGCCAGTTCGGTGCCTGGAATGGTCAAATGCTGACCGACTTTCAGCTCATCACTTTTCAGGTTGTTGGCCGCGCGCAACGTGGCAGGCGACACCTGATAGCGCACGCCGATCATTGCCAGCGTTTCACCCGGGCCGACGCGGTGATCACGAGGGCCCTGGGCGATTTTGCCGGAGTCACGCAGCCAGGCGATGTAGGTGCCCGGTGGCGGGTTCTGCTGGAAGAACTGACGCACGCCGCTGCTGATCGAGCGGGCCAGCGCTTGCTGGTGGCTCGATGCCGAGAGCTTGTTCGCTTCGTTGGCGTTGGAAATGAACCCTGTTTCGACCAGGATCGACGGAATGTCCGGCGACTTCAACACCATAAACCCGGCCTGTTCCACACGCTGTTTGTGCAGCGGCGTGACGCGACCAATGTTGGTCAGCACTTTCTGGCCGACGTTGAGGCTGGAAGTCAGCGAGGCGGTCATCGACAGGTCGAGCAGTACGCCCGCGAGCATGCGATCCTTGTCGTCGAGGCTGACGTTGCCGGCACCACCGATCAAGTCGGAACGGTTTTCGCTGTCGGCCAGCCAACGCGCGGTCTCCGACGTAGCACCGCGATCAGACAGGGCAAACACGGAGGCACCGAAGGCGGCGGCAGACGGCGCGGCGTCAGCATGAATCGACACGAACAGGTCGGCGCCCTTCTTGCGGGCGATTTCGGTACGGCCGCGCAACGGGATGAAGTAGTCGCCGGTACGGGTCAGTTCGGCGCGGAAGCCTTTCATGCCGTTGACCTGACGCTGCAACTCACGGGCGATCTGCAGTACCACGTCTTTCTCACGCTGGCCGCGCGAGCCCGACGCACCCGGATCTTCGCCACCGTGGCCGGCGTCGATCACGACAATGATGTCGCGCTTGCCGGCCGGGGCTGGCGGCAACTTGATGGCCGGTTCAGTCGGGGTCACCGGCACTGCCGGCACGGTCGCAACCTGCGGGGTTGGCGCAGGCGGCGGTGCGGCGTCGGCCGGGTTATCGAACAGGTCGACCACCAATCGGTTGCCGTACTGCGCGTTCGGCGCCAGCGAGAAGCTTTTCGGCGTGACGGCTTTCTTCAGGTCGATGACCACGCGCAGATCGGTCGGCGTGCGCTGGGCCGAACGCATTGCGGTGATTGGCGTGTTCGCAGTCTGCACATTCAGTGGCGCACCGAGGGTGGCGCCGTTGATGTCGATGACCAATCGATCCGGTGCGGTCAGGGTAAACACGCTGTGCTGCACCGGGCCGCTCAGGTCGAAGACCAGTCGCGTGTTGTCCGGCGCCCGCCAAAGGCGCACGCTGTTGACCTTCGAATCGGCCACAGCGTTGACGGTTACTGCCATCAACAACAGTCCAGCGGCAGCCACCAACGCGCGAAAGCGCATACCTAACCCCATCATTTAATTGGATTCCAATGCCAAAGCGGCACACCAGGCCTCGCCACGCGAGCCCTGGGATAAAATTTTCAGCGAACGCCCGCTGTCTTGCGGGCTAATGGTAATGGTCAGGTCAGGCTTTGGCAAAAAGCCTGCACCTTTATCAGGCCATTCGATCAGGCACATCGCGTCGTCTTCGAAGTAGTCGCGGATGCCGAGAAACTCCAGCTCTTCCGGATCGACCAGGCGATACAGGTCGAAGTGGAAGGCGCGGACGTCGCCGATTTCGTAGGGTTCGACCAAGGTGAAGGTCGGACTTTTTACCGCACCGACATGACCCAAGCCGCGAATGATGCCCCGTGAGAGCGTGGTTTTGCCCATCCCCAGGTTGCCTTCGAGAAAAATCAGGCCATGGCCCCGGGTCACGCGGGCGATCCGTGCGCCAAAGTCGCTCATGGCCTGTTCATCGGCCAGGTACAGGGTTACTTCAGACACGGTGCTTGCTCCTCCAACAACTGACGAATGACTGGAATCAGATCACTGGCCGCCAGCCCACGGCCGAATTTTCCTTGTTGCCTACCTGCATTGGCGTGCAGCCAGACCGCCAGGCAGGCGGCGTCGAAGCCGTCCATGCCTTGTGCCAGCAGCGCACCGGTCAAGCCCGCCAGCACATCACCCAGCCCGGCGGTGGCCATGGCCGGATGACCTTGGTGACACAACGCCAGACGGCCATCGGGATGCGCGATCAGACTGCCAGCGCCTTTCAACACAACCACTGCCGTATATTTTTTGCTCAACGCCAGCGCCGCGGCCGGACGATCCGCCTGCACCTGCACTGTGCTGATTCCGAGCAAACGCGCCGCCTCGCCCGGATGCGGGGTGATCACGCAATCCTTGGGCAACTCAACTAAACCGCTGGCCAGCAGGTTCAGAGCGTCGGCATCCCACACTTGCGGCAATGCCGCGCTGGCGGCCGCCGACAACAGTGCGCGGCCCCAACTGGCCTGCCCAAGTCCCGGGCCGACGACCAGCGTCGAGACCTTCTCCAACAACCCCATCAACTGATTGGCCGAGGAAGTGCCGAGCACCATGGCCTCCGGCACTCGCATCAACGCTGCCGGGACATGTTCAGGACGAGTCGCCAGCGACACCATGCCCGCGCCGCTGCGCAATGCCGTTTCGGTGCTGAGCAGGATCGCCCCGCCAAAACCGTGATCGCCACCGATCAGCAGAACGTGGCCGAATCGGCCCTTGTGCGAAGACGGGGCACGCGCCGCCAACCTCGGAAGATTAGCCGTGTTGAGCCTTCGGGCGATGACTGGAATGTCACGATAGATGTCGGCACTTGCCTGTAAATCGTTAAATACCAATTGGCCGACGTGATCCGCCGCGTCGCCGGTGAACAGGCCGGTTTTCAGCCCGATAAAGGTCACCGTCAGATCGGCCCGCACGGCGGCACCGAGCATGTGCCCAGTGTCAGCGCTTAATCCAGAAGGAATATCGACAGCTGTCACCGGCAATCCGCTGGCGTTGATGGCTTTGATCGCCGACACGTAAGGCTCGCGCACATCCCCGCCCAGCCCCGTGCCGAGCAATGCATCGAGAATGACACCGCGCAATTCGCCTTCAGCCTGCCAGCCCTGCACCGCAACACCTTCAGCGAACGCCTCGGCATGGGCCAGCGCAGCATCACCCTGCAAGCGCTGTGGATCGCCGACCGCCAATACGCGCACCAACCACCCGGCCCGCTGCGCCATTGCAGCGACCAGATAACCGTCACCGGCATTGTTGCCATGCCCGGCAAGCACCGTCAGTTCGGTTGCCGCCGGCCATTGCCGCACCAGCGCTCGCCACGTCGCATGCGCGGCACGTTGCATCAATTCGAAGCCCGGCGTGCCGGCGGCAATCAGCCGTGCATCGAGTTCGCGCACCTGTGCGGCGCCATACAGCGCGTCGGGTAATTGATCTTTCGTGTGTGGCATGCGTCTTCGGGCTCCGATGTCTGGCAGAATTATACGCACCTCAGCTCCGGTTTCTCTCGCCTCATGTCCGCCATCACCACAGACCTGCCCGCCCTCGCCCAATCGATCAAGGATTGGGGCCGCGAGCTGGGCTTTCAGCAAGTCGGCATCAGCGGTCTGGATCTCGCCGAGCATGAACAGCACCTGGAGCGCTGGCTCAAGGCCGGCTACCACGGCGAAATGGACTACATGGGCGCCCATGGCAGCAAACGCTCGCACCCCGAAGAGCTGGTGCCGGGCACGTTGCGCGTGGTTTCGCTGCGCATGGATTACCTGCCCGGCGACACACAAATGGCGCAAATGCTCGCGCAACCGGAAAAAGCCTACGTGTCGCGTTATGCCTTGGGCCGCGATTACCACAAATTGATCCGTAAACGTGTGCAGCAATTGGCCGACAAGATTCAATCGGAGATTGGCCCGTTCGGTTTCCGCGCCTTTGTCGACAGCGCCCCGGTTCTGGAGAAAGCCATCGCCGAACAGGCCGGGCTGGGCTGGATCGGTAAAAACACCTTGGTGCTGAACCGTAAGGCCGGTAGCTATTTCTTCCTGAGCGAGTTGTTTGTCGATCTACCGTTACCGGTGGATGAGCCGCACAGCACTGAACATTGCGGCCGCTGCACCGCGTGCCTGGACATTTGCCCGACCAACGCCTTCGTCGGCCCGTATGTGCTGGATGCGCGGCGCTGCATTTCCTATCTGACCATCGAACTGAAAAGCGCCATCCCTGAAGAGTTGCGATCACTGATCGGCAATCGCGTGTTCGGTTGCGATGACTGCCAGATTGTCTGTCCGTGGAACCGTTTCGCCAAGCCTTCCGGGGAGAGCGATTTCAAACCGCGGCACAACCTCGACAACGCCGAGCTGGCCGAGTTGTTTTTGTGGGATGAGGAGAAGTTCTTGAGCAGCACTGAAGGTTCGCCGTTGCGGCGTGCGGGGTATGAGCGTTGGTTGAGGAATCTGGCGGTGGGTCTGGGCAATGCGCCTTCAACGATTCCGGTGCTGGAGGCGTTGAAGGCGCGACGGGATTATCCGTCAGAATTGGTTAGAGAACATGTGGAGTGGGCACTGGAACAACACGCCAGACGTTCAAACCCATAAAAGGTAGGGCAAAATACTCAGGCTGCTCATATGCGCGTTGTATCCATGCTTTTGGCCGATCTCATTATTGCGTTGGTCTGGCCGTCGGACCAATGACCGCCCGCCTGGAGGACTTTGCAAACTCTCGTATTACTGTCCTCTAGAAGGTAAATACGCTCCCCACGTCCTTTCGACCTCGCAAAAAAAACATGCGTTACTTTTCTTCCATTGCCGGCTGCGCCGAACTCCTCGTAATACATCTCGGTCAAGCCCGCTGCTTGTCTGGGGGACATGTTGCTTTCCACGCGCTTGTAGAATTCCAAGGCCATTGGCTGATGATTTTTATGCACATTTTCTACCTCGGCCCCGATCAACTGCCAAGGTTCATCCGGCACGGCCTCCCCGGGTGCCTTGGCTTTTTTGGCAGCAGCCTTGGCACCTTTTCCAGGCTTCTTGAAATGTTTTGCCGCTTTGGCTGTGTCCTTGCCATCGGGGCTGAGACCTTTGCTAAAGGCTGAAGCCATCTTCCTGCCAGCATTCACAGCAGCTTTTGCACCCGCCGCCAAACCTGCACCGAGCGAAGCCAGCCCAAGACCGAAACTGATCCAGCCCAATATCTCGCCCGCTTGAGAACCCGGTGCCAGCTCATTGACCACCTCGCTGACAATACCCGCCAGACCTGAAGTCACCGCCAGCCCCAGTGCCGCCGCGGCCCATGGCGTCGCCGCGCCCATCGTCAACACGCTGGCAACAACCCCGAGAACACCGAGCCCGATGCCCAGGATCGATTGCCAGGATATATGCCCGGTAGGGTCGACACGATTGACAGGGTCGCCCAGGCAATAACTGTAGGCATTCAATCCACCCGCGCCGAACGGACTCATGCTGTCGGGGGCGAGGAATCGCATCAATGTCGGGCTATACGCTCTGTAACCGTTACCCAGCAGATACAGCCCGGTCACCGGATCCAGCTGCTCGCCGTTAAACCCGGCGAGGCTGAACAAGCCACCTTCGGCAGGACGATGCCCGTAAGGGCTGTAGGCGCAATCGGTGAGCTGTTCCTTGCCCAGCGTTGCCAGCACGCTTTGCTGCTGATCGGTACCAAACAGCTGCGCGCCGGCGTTCAAACCGAGTTGCTGCTGCCCCACCAGCGCTCCACCGTGACGTACAACGCTGAATGAATTTTCACCACTCACCTCATTGGCGACCCGGCCTGCGTGGTAGTAACGCTGCGCAGTAACCTTCCCGGGTTGCGACAGTTCAACCAGATCGTCGAAACCGTCGTAATGGTAGCCGCGAATGACTGATCCCCCTGCGCCGGACAATTGCTCGAGACGTCCGAATGCGTCATAGGCCAGGGTTCGCGCCTGATCATCCTTGATCATCCTGCCGTTGGCGTCGTATTCCAGCGTCACTGCCGGTGGATAGTCGACATGGGAATGTTTGACTGCGCTGAGCTGCGCAGGATCGGGATTGTCATAACTGAACGTGGTCAGATTCACGCCTAGCGGGAACTTCGTCTGCACGGTAAGCATGTTGTCCAGCGCATCGAAGGTGAACGTCTGCTGGAGAATTTCCTTGCCATACGGATCGCGGGGCTTTTGGGTGCCGGCACAGTCGTACCGGATCAGACGTCCGCGCACATCGTAGGAGAATTGTTCATCACGCAATAGTTGCGTGCCGCGCCTGGACACTTTCTGCGCCAGTTTGCCAGCGAGGGTGTAAGTCGATTCCAGCGTCTGGTCAGGTTGCCCCTGAATTTCGAATGTACGGCGGGTTTCACGACCGACATCGTCATAGGCAAACCGGGTGATCATCTGCCGCTTGATCGACGTGTCTTCGGTTTTCGTCCAGTCCGGCAAACCTGTCTGGACGTTGTAGTGGAATTCGGTTTTCAGCGCCCCCTGCAAGGTCGATAGCAGGCGACCGTGCTCATCGTATTCCGATCTGCTTTCGGCTCCGAGTACATCAACATGGGTGATCGGTCGCCCCTGCAGGGACCAGGTACTGGACGTTGCTTTCGTGATCGCGCCGAAGGTCGTCGTTTCGGATTTTAGGCGTCCGGAAGGGTAATAGGTAAAGCTGCGTTCCCTGCCATTTTCGGCACAGGTCAAGGGATTGCCACTGACGTTGTCATAAGTCAGGGTGGTGACCAGCTCCCCTGCCTTGCGCTCCGTCAGCAAACCGCCCAGATCGCGCAAATAGGTGAATTCGGTTTTTTTGCCATCAGCACTCTTGCACCACTGAGGCTGAGTGAAGCCCGCTTCATAACCCGCCTCGGACTTTCGCCCGCCCACGGTACTTTGTGTCAAACGACTCAATCCGTCATACGTTTGCTGCCCCAACACTTTGTCACCGACCTTTATACCGATCGGTAACCCTTCATCGCTATGCTCGGCGTAGTCGGTCACTACCGCACTGGCGTCAGGCAAGACAGTGCGAATTATCCGGTCAAAAACGTCGTATTCATATCGCGTGGTATTGCCGACAGGATCTGTCTCGCTGGTTGTGCGCCCGTACCCGTCATAGGTGTAAACGGTTTTGCCCAGACTCTTGTTCTTCAGATTGAAGCGCTCGATGCTGAGCGGTTTACCGAACTCATTGACGAGGGTGAGTGTCTTGCCCATCCCCTGGAGCCAATTGGTTTGCTGGCGAAGTACCGGATTCGCCTCGCTGTGCTCGATACGCCCGTCAGCATGCAGCGTCTTGCTGATCTGGCCCCAGGAATCGAATTCGTAATGGCTACTGACCGGACAAGGCTTGCCATCACGCCAATCGGTCAGCGTCACTTTCACCGTGTGACCGACCGAATCATGCAGCGCGGAATAAATTGTGCGAGCCTGCATCAGCCCGTCTTTGTCGGGGAGGTCGCAGTCCTTTTCCTGAACAGTGATCACCCGCTCCAGGCCGTCATAGCTCACTCGTTGCTCACCGCCGACGGGATCCGTGGTCACCATTGTGGCCGGCTGCTGTTTACTGGCGGCCAGATAGGCCCACTGGGTAGCGGCCGCATAAGGACTCCCGGAAGCAACCGTTTTGCGCACTGCCCGGCCGATGGCGTCGTATTCATGTTCGATGTGCTCGCCATCGACACCGACCTCCGACACCAGCAATCCGCTCAGCGTCGAAAGCACTTTCTCACTGGTCTGCAGGGCATCGTCAAACCCGCGTGTGCTGGACTTGACCCGTAACCTGTCGCCCTCAAGCTCATAGGAAAATTCGAGAGCGGTTTTTTTGTCATTGAGGATGACACTCTGCTGTTTCGTGGCCCCGTGCTTGAGTGGATCTTTTGGCGAGTTCAGATAACTGCGTTCGGTTTTCGAACGCAAGACCTCAACACCTTCCACGACTTCGAAAAAACGTTCCCCAACCGGTAACACGCAGGCCAGTTGCGCTCCTTCCAGCGCGGGATGCAAGGCATAGTCGTAGTACGTGACTGTCGAAGTACCACCCGACGCGGCAGCGGTGACCGTCCTCTTTTTCGGAAACCTGGAAAAACCCAGCGGATCCTCCGGGCAACTATCGCCACCAATTGCCGGATAAAATTCCGTCGAAGTCGTCACCCCACTTGGCTCAATATGCTTGAGCAAGTTTCCTTCGCCATCAAACTCGGTGACGGTGGTTTCCACACGCTGCTGTTGGGTGCGCCGATCAAGGTGAGTCACCGTATGGACTTTCGGCATACGGAACTGAGCCAACTGCTCATTGAAAGGCTTGGTGACGGAACAGTGATACTCGGTGGAGGTGGCGATCCGGGCGTCGCCACAGGTTGTAACTTCAGCCACCAACAGATGGAATTTGTTGTAGGTGCGTTTAATGCGCGTATGTACTTTGTCGCTCAGTAACAGCTGCTCGTCCGAGGTGTAGACATAGTCGCCGGGCGCCAGATAGAGCGGATCCAGGTCATTATCCCTGGCCGGGAGCAGGCCCTGCCCAAGGAAGTTATGGTCGGAGTACGTGTAGGTCTTGCAGAGTCTGGGTTGGCCGCGGCCAGGATAGATATCGTGAGCGATAACAAACGGCAGTGTCTGTTCCACGCCATTTACGAAGCTATGACCCTGGCGCTTGTAGCGAATGATTTCCACGCCGCGCAATGGATTGACGACGCGGTGCAAATAGCTGGCCTCTTCGATAACTTCATATTCCAGCTCCCAACCTTTACCGACCGGAAGCTCGATCGCCGTTACCCGAGCGTTCTTCAAAATCAACTTGTAGGCGGAACTGGATGAGGTATCGGGATGCCGGGTCAATGTGACCTGGCCTGCATTGCGGGTGATTCTCAACAGACATCGTTTGGCGTCACGGACTTCGCTCAACCTGGGGAACTGGTTGAACAACTCGTGCTTCAAGGCGATGCTGACACCGTTCGCGGCGATTATTTTTTCCGCTACGGCGACTTGAGTGCCAGCCAGAATTTTGAGCAGCTCACGCCGACCATCCTTGTATCGAACTTCATAGCGCCCTGCTCCAGTCACTGACACCTTTGCCGTTTGCAGTTTCATTTCCTTGAACTTCAGACCGCTAGACGTCTCCACAGCCCTGTAACGCTCGCCGTTGGACAATGTCATGACTTTGCTGCGCAGGTCGTAATTGGTCAGGGTCAACGACCAGCCAATGCCAAAACCGGAGTCGGCCTGATTGAGCGGATTGAAGCCCATTGAAAGTGTAAGCTCAGGACCATTGAGATCCGCCGAGTGCAACTTCCCCAACGAAAAGGAGCACGTGTACATGCCCGTGCGCGGATCAACGCCTCCGGAAACAAATTCACCGAAGTTAAAAGCGTTTGAATGAACAGCGGATGATGAATGACTCTCCATAGAAAAAATCTCCTTTATTCCAGATGCAGATAGGGGCAAGTCAAGTTGGTCAGCTAAAAACCGCTGACCACATCGTAAAATCAGGGGACCTGTTTCATTGGCCGCTTGGAATCACTCAGAATAAAAGCGCGCTGTTCTTTATCACCGTCGATACACAGTCTGTGCTTCGTACCAAATTCATCAATCACAGCAAACTCGAATGCGCCTTCGCTTTCTCGACCTACTTGCAGATCCGCGGAAGTGTATTGAATAAACGTCAACTGCCCCGGTACGTTGTTAATCGGCGCAAGCATAGTGCCAAGGGGACTGCGAAACGTTGCTTTCAACCCGTAGATGGGTGCCATGTAGCCGTAAAAGTTTCTGCGCCCATCCTGAGTGCCGGGTATGTTTCCGGACGCATAGACCTGCACCGCATCTTCGGAATCATAAGGATCAAGTTTCACCTCACTGCTGTACCAGTCAAGCAGGTGAATCTGTCTACCCTCCGCATACAGCCCGATATGAAAACGTTGAAGCCAGTCATATTGCGCTTTCTGCTGCTTGCCACCATATTCGTTGAACGTAAAGCTCTTCCGCGAATATACATTAGGCGGAATTGCCTCCAGCGTAATACTGCTGTCAAAGCCGATTCCGTTACTTCGCAATAACACACCATTGATGAGAATTTCGGCGGCCACTTCCATGATCCCGGGCCTGGTGGCCGAAACCCAAAACTGGAAAATCTGCACCGAATCAGAGTCGTCACTTATCCGGTTGTGCGTGGCACGTGGAACTTCGGCAATCCGCGGTGCACCACCCGACATTTCATGGGCGTAACGATTTTCCTGCCGTGAGACACTCCAGTCACCCTCAAGAGGCCGAGCGCCGTTATAGGCAATCAATTGCAGTGATTGCAAAGCCGGATGCCCATACAGCGATGCGCCGTCGCCATTGTTATCGATCCCGTGCAGAAGCACCAACACACGCACTTGCATGCGACCGTTGGCATAAAGCACTTTATGCTGACCAGACCGCGTGGCGTCGAGTTTTACTTCAATACGGGAAATACCAACTTGATCATCGAGCATTTAACAGTACCTTGCTGATTAATAGATTTCGCCCTTTAAGGGCTCAGCAAAGTATTGAGGTTCGATTTAAATAAAAACAGCTGCGACATTCGACAAATTGTGAGGAGGCAACATTTAAACACCACCCCAAACAACCAACATAAATACTAACACTTTGAAAAACCGTGAACTTTATGATGCCGAGCGTCACAACGTTCATTCCCCCCTTTGGTTCCAGCACTCAATGATTGCCCCCCTTCCGAGCTAAACTAAAAATAATCAGAAGGGGGGCCTTCGAGCGGTTTATTTCTTGTCTGTCTATGTTAGACAAACAAAGGAGTCGTTACTTTCACCAATATTCAGTCACTGTCTGAACCTGTCGAAAAACCGCTCTCCGAGGACTCACTGTCCAAGTCAGACTCTGTAACCACATCCTCCGTCTGGATTTCCACCTTTCGATCCATACTGGAGCTTTCCAGATAATGACTAATCCGTTGCCTTGACGCGTCACTCAGCGGATTATTCAATAAACCAACGAACAGATCCTGTGTATCCGGAATCTCAAACAACTCATATCCTACGTCGGAAATATTATTTTCATGCAATGCCACGACACGCAGCTTGCTGAGCTTATCTATACCTGAAGGAACGCTGGAAAGATTTGCGTTGTTTAGCATCAATCCAGTTAAACCTGCCATGTAGCCTACATGCGGAGCAACTGCCAGAGGGTTGTTTGCCAGGTTCAACCGGGTAAGCGTTTCGATTCTGGACAATCCTTCAACTGTCACCTCGGATAGTTTCAGCGAGCACCCGTCCAGCGTAAGCTCGCTTAATTCGCGCATTTGAAATATTCCTGACGGGAACTCCTCCATTTTTATGCCAAAGACTCCCAAACATTGAATATTTGGAAAACTGTCAAGAAACGCGCCTATCCGTGCACCCGGTTCATTGGCGGTCAATAATAACTCTGTTACATACTCAAATCGGGTGGACAACCTCGGTAACTCACCCGAGAAATCGACATAGTGAGAAAAATGATCCTCTCCCTCCCCCCACTTCGAAACCGACTTGCGCCGCCAGATATCTTGCAGCTTTGCGCTGAACTGCTCGCGAGCCTGGCGTCGTTCGGCGTTTGTCGGCGTGCCTTCTGGTTCTAACGGCTGCGCATGAGGGGATGTCCCTTCGGCAGTCCATATCGCCAGTTCATCTCGCAACGTTGCAAGCTCTGTTTCCAGGCGAGTCAATACGCCGGAGGCATCACTCTTCAAACGTTCTTTGGTAAACGTCGTCACCTGCTCATCCGAAATCTGCGGATAAAGATCACGTACACGCTCTACGACGGATTTTGGCGATACCGGATCGTTGTCACCTCCCCCCCGCAATTGCCCTGCTTGTCTGAATTGCGCGGTGGCAGGATCGACGATAACGGGCAGCGGCGCGAGCCCCAACAATTCACTCACGATTTGGCGTGGCGGCAATGGTTGAGCACGGATCAACTGTTGCAACGCCGCACCTGCGCCTTCTGTCACACCCAGCAACTGACGATCCCTGGGCAACAACAGAAGCCAGAGTGTTGAATAAAGATCCTTCGATCCCTGAGGGGATTGGGCGTCGCGGCTCTGGATGACATAGCCATGACCCTGACGAATCAGTATGTGATGAAACGACGATCGAGCATTGCCGATAGCGCTGAGGACATCCCCGTCCATCGCCCCTTGGCGAATCTCGATACGAGTCTGTCGCGGCCAGTTCGCCAGATTTCCAAGCATATGCAGCACTAAACGATCACTGTCCGGGTTGGTTATTGCCTCTAAATAAATGCCTTCTGCGGCCCTCGCCAAGCGAATGTCTCGCAGCGCCACCAGTGCCTCTTTCGCCACTCGCTGTGGCATGCCCGGTTGGTTGTGCATGTACAAACGCTCCGCAGCGCTCGTATCGCGCCATATTGCCAGCGCAGCCGTTTTCGGTAGATGTGGAAACACCCGGCGCATCCGCAAAGTGTTTTCATCGCAATGGGATTCAAAGGCATCCTCCAGATCTTTGAACCGCTTGAACCGCTCAGGCGCGGCTCCGCGTCCTTGCGCCTGAAGCGCCTGATCAAGCTGGAATCGCCTGATGCTGTCCTCCAGTAAAAATGGCGCAGGACGATCATTGACGAGCACATCGCGCAGCACTGATTCATTGACCCCGCTCACTGCCAGCAGGCGTGCAACCGTGGCGTCGGCAAACTGCGTCACGGAATGGCCCATCCGGCGAAAAAGCTGTGCGGTTTGTACTGATATCGAATCGGTGAAACTAGCGACATCGCTGTCCAGCGGGACCCAGAATCGACCCTCGCTGTCCGGCTTCAATAGCGGGCCGGAGGGCTCGAGTTCACTGGCCAGCGTGGCGCGAAACAGACCACTCTCGGCGTCCAGCACCACTTGCACGATCTGATCATCAGTTACGGCGACATACTGACGCTGCTTCACAACCCGGATGCCGTGCGCATCGGCCTCGCCGAGGCTTTGGGGTGTGGGTATCCCGTAATCTGCCAGTGAGGACTTCGCGGCATGCTTCGCGAACTCGCCGATCGCGGAAAACCTCGAGTCCATACTCACCCTGATCGCTGGCGTCACTGCAACCGATTCAGGCCCGAAAAAAGGATGCAAGGGTTCCAGGCGATGCGGTCTGGGCGGTCGGGGAATTGCTGAAGCAGCGGAAGTTGGGCGATGAGTTCCCTCGACGCTGAAATCGGGGATTTTGGTTGGGGCAGGCTTGGCCTTTGGCGGTTTGCCAGTCATGACGACTCATCCTTGAGATGTGGTTGTGTTGGCCCTGCGTAACTGAAGGGCCAACAATCGATATAAGTAAAAGCACGTCGAGTGCGATTACCTGACAAGTGAACACCACAGCTTATTGCTAGTTGCTATAGCAAAAAGCATATATATCTACTACATCCACCGAAATTGCATCAGTGAACGTGTTGCTTAGCCGCGTTCCAGATATAAATTACGCTCATAGAAGTTCGCGCGAATCGCCAGCTTATGTTCCGTGCCATGTTGGTCAATAGCGCGCAAGTGAAGGACATCGTCGTGTCTGGATTTCGGCAAATTTTCCGAGTACTCGGACAGGGCCTGCACGACGGTCAGTTCTCCATCGCGATCATTGACCCTTACAGAATAACGTTTGCTTTCCCTTGTTATGGCATCAGGAAAAACGTACGCGATCGAATTTCCGTTAAACGGCAAGTACACATTCAGCTCTCTTCTTTCGGGTCGAACAAGAGTGGCCAGCATATAATTGGTTTTAGATTCGTGAAGTTTGTTACCGCCCACAAAGGGCTGGTCAACGCCTGCGTCAACTCCATCGACAAGCCAATCGACCATTTTGATCTGCTGCCCCTGCGGATACAGCCCCAGATAATAGTTCCAGATACGATTGCCGGGCTGTTCATTGCCGCGCCGGGTCTGATACCAGCGAAATTGCTCCACCGCATAGGTCGCAGGTGTTTGTGCTTCGAGCGTTACACTGCTGTCATGAACACTGGAAAGGGTGGTTCCGTTAGTGATAATCCTCACCCCGTTCAGCGACAAGCGTGCGCCGATCTGGGTCGTACCAGCGCTCGATGAGGATACCCAGAACGTGCGAACCTGAGGATGGACGCTGTCATTTTCCAGATCATCGTCGTGACCCTCGCCGGCAGTCAGTGAAGGTCGTGCCTCAATGGTAAAACGCCCTTGCACGACTTTCAGCTGCATCCGGCCATTACCGAACAGTGACTTGCTGCGAGCATTGTCGCTGGCATCAAACTTGACCTTCATACTGGAAAGGCCCGCAAAAATGGGCATATCGGTTTGCTGATCGGGTGTAGCGTCCATGCTTTCACTCATAATGCATTACCTTCAAGAGATATAATTAAATATTGACAGTAAAAAGATGCCAACAAAAAAGTTACATACCTTTCAAATAAACAGCAAAGTGAAAAATGTAAGAAACATACACTTGCAAGCCACTAGTCCATCAGCGGCTTTCAGCAGACACTACCGGACTGCAACACGTATCAATGCTCATCGTTATAAACAAACTTGGGCATTTCCCAATGAAATCGAATGGCCAGCAGACGTAACAAAAAGCCGCCGAACAGAGTGATCAGAATGGCTTGCTCACCGGGCACATTCAGATACAGGCACAGCATGTAGCACCACGCTGCGGCGAAGGAGACGCTCGCATACAGCTCGCGGCGAAAGATCAGTGGAATGTCGTTGCAGAAAATATCGCGCAGGATGCCGCCGAACACCCCCGTGATCACGCCGCTGACCGACGCCACCAGCATGCCGTGGCCCATTTCCAGTGCGGTCATGCAGCCGATCAGGGTGAACGCCACCAGGCCGACGGCGTCGAGCACCAGAAACAGCGAACGCAAGTGACGCATCCAGCGTGCGGTGAATACCGTGAACATTGCTGCGACCGAGGTGAGCACGAGGTATTCCGGGTGTTTGACCCAAGTCAGTGGGTAATGCCCGAGCAGCACATCGCGCACCGAGCCTCCGCCCAAGGCTGTCACGCAGGCGATCAGCACCACGCCGAACCAGTCCATGCCGCGCCGTCCGGCAGAGAGGGCGCCAGTCATGGCTTCAGCGGTAATGGCGATCAAATAGAGCATCAGCAACATGGTGGCAATCCTGGCAGTAAGGCGCGCAGTTTAGCCACTACGCGCCGGCACCAACAGAGATGACGCTAACCTCGCTCCAGTTTAGAACCGCCGTCATTGATGAAGGAACGGCTAGCCGGAGTCACCACCAGCGGCGCTTCGAATCGGCAAATTGCATCCAGAGGAACCACTACAACCTACAACTCCGGGATTTCTTGTACAAATGCTTACAGGCAATTTGTCTGTTTGGCATTGTAGAAATAATGAAGGTATCAGCCTCGTTCCAGCCTAAAGCTTCGCTCTTTAAAGTTAGTGCGGATAGCCAGTTCATGTTTAGTTCCAAACTGATCCAGAACAGTGAAGCGGAAAACTTCCGACCTGTCGACGGGCGGTTGATTTCGTGCTGACGGGGACAGTGCCTGGACAACAGTCAGCTCTCCGATGCGATCGTTGACTTTAACCGCATAGTCCTTTTCATGATGAATAAACCTGATGGACTCAGGCGACACACCGGAAGCCTCGACAAATGGTAACGACAGGTTAAAAGTGTGCCGGTCCGGGTGGATCAGAACTCCTGCCTGAAACGCTGCATTCCATCCATCGACTTCATTGCCGAAGGCAAATACAACGCTCTCATCAGCACCCTCAGCAATCCATTCCACCAACTTTACTTGTTGTGCATGGGGATATAAGCCAAGGTAGTATTTGTAAATACGCTGACTTTTAAACCCGCCGTCGTACCAGACATTTTCCCAACGGAATTGCTCAATCGCATAGGTGACCGGCAGGATGGCCTCAATGCTGATACTGCTGTCATGCCTGCTCAGCAGAGTAGTTCCGTTACTGCGGATGACTGTGTTATCAAACTTTATGGACGCACCGATCTGGATGGCTTCAACATTTTCACTGGAGACCCAGAACGTGCGTACCCGTCGCTGGCCTGAAGGATCCTCGTCCCCATCATCCTCCATAACGGTGGCGGAGTGCGCTACTGCCAAGGTGAAACGGCCCTGCTCCGTACTGGCTCGCCAACCATTGCGCAAAGTTTTGCCGCTGTCATAGTGAATAAGACGAATACTCTCCATGACCTCGTCGGAAACAGCAACGATGTTACCATCGCGATCCAGACCAGCCACTACTACCTGCACCTTTACCTGCATGCGTCCATTGGCGTATAACACTTTGCTGCGACTGGATGCACCCGCGTCAAACTTTACGGCAAAACTACCGATGCTTTCTGCCGCACCTGACTCAACAGCTTGCCGTAATGTACTCAACGTTTCATTCATGAATTTCTTCCTTGATAGACATCAAATCGAACACTCCGAGCGTTCGAAAATACAGAGCGCCAGTAATAACATGCGCCAGGGAAATCCTTTTCTCAAAAGTGTAAGAAAAAACAAAAGATGATTACACCTTCAACTCAAGCAGACACTTAATTGAAACCCATCAAAGCCATTATTTTGTTCACGCGCAGAATAAAGTCACAACATTCAACATTAGAATATTTGCAACAATAATGCGTGGATAAAATTTACCTGGAAAGATTAGCGGGATGTCATTGCAACAGATGCCACCGACACGTTTCAATGCAGGAGCAACCGGTGGCAGCTCCTGCACAAACCACATCAAAACTTGATGAAATGCTTGCGGTAATGCTGCAACTCGGCGATCGATTCGCGGATGTCGTCCAGCGCCAGGTGCGTGCTGCCCTTCTTGAAGCTGTCGCGCACGTCTGGCGCCCAGCGAGCAGCCAGTTCCTTGAGCGTGGAGACATCGAGGTTGCGGTAGTGGAAGTAGCTTTCCAGCCCTTTCATGTGCGTATAAAGGAAGCGGCGATCCTGGCAGATGCTGTTGCCGCAGATCGGCGATTTGCCCTTCGGCACCCACTTTTCCAGGAAGGCGATGGTTTCGGCTTCTGCCTCGGCCATGCTGATGCGGCTGTCGCGCACGCGCTGGGTCAGGCCGGAGTTACCGTGGGTGCGGGTGTTCCACTCGTCCATGCGCGCGAGCACTTCGTCGCTGTGGTGGATGGCGATCACCGGGCCTTCGGCCAGCGTGTTGAGATCGCTGTCGGTGACGATGGTGGCCATCTCGATGATGACGTCGTTTTCCGGATCCAGACCGGTCATTTCCAGGTCGATCCAGATCAGGTTCTGCGGGTTTGGCATATTTCGGCTCCTAGGCAATGCTGCGCAGTTTAGCCTAGGCCGGTGGCCGGGCGTGCTAAACTCGCGGCCGTTTTACCTAATCGCTGCATTCTTCAGACGGAACACCCATGGCCAAACGCCAACTCAATCGTCGTCAAAACTGGCGCATCGAAAAGATTCAGGGCGAACGCGCCGCACGCGCCGCCAAACGCGAGTCCTCGGCGGTCGAAGCCCTTGAGGGCGGCGACCTGGGCCCGGAACAGACCGGTCTGGTGATCGCCCACTTCGGTGTGCAGGTCGAGGTCGAGGCCGTTGACGGTGATCAGGCCGGCCAGGTGTTCCGCTGCCACTTGCGCGCCAACCTGCCCGCGCTGGTAACCGGCGACACAGTCGTCTGGCGTGCCGGCAATCAGGGCATCGGTGTGATCGTCGCGCAGTTGCCGCGCACCACCGAACTGTGCCGTCCGGACAGCCGTGGCCAGCTCAAACCGGTGGCCGCCAACGTTGACATGATCGTCATCGTTTTTGCCCCCCTGCCCGAGCCGCATGCCAACCTGATCGACCGTTATCTGGTCGCCGCCGAACACGCCGGCATCCGTCCGTTGCTGCTGTTGAACAAGTTCGACCTGATCGACGAGCAGAACGCCCCGGCGCTCAATGCCCTGCTGGCGGTTTATCGCACCCTCGGTTATCCGGTACTGGAAGTGTCGGCGCACCATGGCAACGGTATGGAGCAACTGCAACAGCAGCTCGACGGACGCATCAGCGTGTTCGTCGGCCAGTCCGGCGTCGGTAAGTCGTCGCTGGTCAACAGCCTGCTGCCAGAGGTTGAAACCCGCGTCGGGCCGTTGTCCGAGCTGTCTGGCCAGGGCACGCACACCACGACCACCGCGCGGTTGTTCCACTTCCCCGGCGGCGGCGAATTGATCGACTCACCGGGTATCCGTGAATTCGGTTTGGGCCACGTCAGCCGCGCCGATGTCGAAGCCGGCTTTATCGAGTTCGATGACTTGCTCGGCACTTGCCGTTTCCGCGACTGCAAGCATGATCGCGAACCGGGCTGTGCGTTGCTCAAAGCGCTGGAAGACGGTCGCATCCAGCAGCAACGGATGAACAGCTACCGCTCGATCATCGCCAGTTTGCCGGAAAACGGCTACTGAGTAGCCAGACACAAAAAAGCCGCGATCATCTCGCGGCTTTTTTTTGCCTCAAACGCTGGCGGGCGGTTTTGGCACGACCACTTTCGGCTCAGGCTTCTGAAACGCATACAGATGCTGACGCACAATCCCGCCCGGCAATTCCTTGCCGAACACGCCATAACGCACAGGCCATTCCTTTGGCGGTAGCTTGAACGTGCCGAATAGCATGTCCACCAGTGGCGTATGGATCGCGTAGTTTTTGTAGATGTAATCCTTGTGCCGGGCGTGGTGCCAATGGTGGTAGCGCGGCAGCACGATCAGGTAGTTCAGCCCGCCACCATTGATCCGCACGTTGGCGTGCGCCAGTACTGCCTGTACGCCGACCAGAATCACGTAGGCGTTGAGTGCCTGAGGCGCGAAGCCCAGCAACATCAGAGGCACCAGCACGCCAGTGCGGGTCAGCAGGATTTCGATGAAGTGCACGCGCGAACCCGCGAGCCAGTCCATGTGCGTGCTGGAGTGATGCACTGCGTGGATGCGCCACAGCCACGGCACCACATGGTAGAGCCGGTGCAGCCAGTATTGGCCGAGATCGGCGACCAGCACCGCGAGCAGGAACTGCACCAGCAGCGGCAGGCTTTGCACGCTGGCCTGCAAACTCGGCGACATCGCCCAACCGGCGATGTAACTCGAAGAAGCGGTGATGAAGATCAGGATGAACTGCACCAGCATGTGGCTGACGAAGAAGTAGGTCAGGTCGGTGCGCCAGTGCGGGCGCAGGATGTTTTGCTCGGGGTCCTTGGAGTAGAGCTTCTCGAGAGGAATGAACACGATCGCAGATACCAGCAACGCCAGCACAAACCAGTCCAGGCCCAGCGAGTACGGAGTCTGTCCGATCGAACTGACCTGGACATTGGTGCCACCGAGGAACACTGCCAACCCCGATGCAACCAGACCGGTAATTCCCAGGCGTTTACGTTTGTTGAGCAGGATATTCAGGGTGCCGAGGCTGAATGACAGCACTAGACCGAGCAACAGCGTGGTGCGCGCGAACTGCTCGTCATAGACCTTGCGCAGTTCGGCCGTGGTCAGCCATTCGGGAAACAGGAAGCAGAACACTGCCAGCAGGCTCAACAGCCCGAGGGTGGCTGAAATGTAGCCACTGACCCGCCCTTCACCAAACTTGAAGGGTGCGTTGCCGTGCCGTTGAAAATAGGCTTTGAGTCTTTCCATAACTGATCTTCCGTGATTGCGAAAACTGCGACTGGTGATTGCGACGCAGGCAGAAACAAAAAAGCCACGGTGACCGTGGCTTTTTGTGGATCACTGCTTGGGCGCGGGCGCCGGGGCAGTCGTTGGGGCCGTGGCGGGTGGCGCCGCACTGCCCGGCTCAGCCGGTTTCGGCGCCGCGTCGTCGAACAGGTTCAGCCGTTCGCGCAGTTCATGCGCCGGCACCGGTTGCTGATCCGCCGGCAGTGCATTCGGGTCGACCGGCGCTGCCGGAGCAGCACCGTTCTGACCTTGATCCGCCGGTTTCGCCGGATCCGCACCTTGCGCACCTTCGATCGCCGCCTGGGCTTTCTTGGTCAGCACCACAATGTCGATCCGGCGGTTGACCGGGTTGAACGGGTTTTCCTTGTCGAACAACGCCGACGAGGCATAACCGACAACCCGCGCCACTTGCGCATCCGGATAGCTACCGGCGACCAAGGCACGACGGGCGGCGTTGGCACGGTTGGCCGACAACTCCCAGTTACCGAAATCACCGGTACCGGTGTACGGCTTGGCGTCCGTGTGACCGCTGATGCTGATCTTGTTCGGCACCGCTTTGATGGTGTCGGCCATGGCCAGCAGGATGTCTTCGAAGTATGGCTTCAGGCGTGCAGAACCCGAGTCGAACATCGGCCGGTTCTCGGCATCCATGATCTGGATGCGCAAGCCGTTCGGCGTGATCTCGAAGAGGATCTGGTCCTTGAACTTCTGCAGTTGCGGGTTCTCGTCGACCTTGTTCTGCAGTTCTTGCAGGAGCAGTTCCAGACGTTCCTTCTCGACCTGCTCGGCCATGCCTTCAACCTGCTCGGTGTCGACCGTGACCTTGTCGGGCTGCGGTTGCGACTTCACTTCCGGGTTGAGGGTGTTTTCCGGCGCCAGAGTCGGCGTGCCGCCCAGGTCGATAATGTACGGCGTGCCGCTTTCGGAGAAGCCGACCGGGTCTTTGAAGTAACCGGCGATGGCGATCTTCTGCTCCGGAGTTGCCGTGGACAGCAGCCACAACACCAGGAAGAACGCCATCATCGCCGTGGCGAAGTCGGCGAAGGCGATTTTCCACGCCCCGCCGTGATGCCCGCCGGCTATGCGCTTGACGCGCTTGATGATAATCGGCTGATTATTTTCCATTTCTTAGCGACCGCGAACGGCTTGTTCCAGCTCGGCAAAGCTTGGACGGTGGGCCGGGTACAGCACCTTGCGACCGAACTCGACTGCCAGCGACGGTGGCATGCCGGAAGCAGAAGCGACCAGCGAGGCCTTGATGGCTTCGTAGACGTTCAGCTCTTCCTTGGCATCGTGGGCCAGGGAATGCGCCAGCGGGCCGAAGAAACCGTACGCCGCGAGAATACCGAAGAAGGTACCGACCAGTGCCGCACCGACGTGCAGACCAATGGACTTCTGATCACCTTCACCCAGCGAGGCCATGGTCACCACGATACCGAGAACCGCCGCAACAATACCGAAACCGGGCATGGCGTCGGCGATGCCGTTCACCGCGTGGGACGGATGCTCAAGGTCTTCTTTGAGGCTGTACAGTTCCATATCGAACAAGCCTTCCAGCTCGTGCGGGGCCATGTTGCCGGACGACATGATGCGCAGGTAATCGCAGATGAACGCAGTCATGCGCTCGTCTTTGAGCACCGCCGGATACTTGGCGAAGATCGGGCTCGCGGCGGCATCTTCGATGTCGCCCTCGATGGCCATCATGCCTTCGCGGCGGCTCTTGTTGAGGATCTCGTAGATCAGCCCGAGCACTTCCAGGTAGAACGTGTGGCTGAAACGCGAACTGAACATGCTCAGGGATTTCTTGAGCACGTGCATCGTCATGTAACCGGGGTTGGCCTGGAGGAATGCACCCAGTGCCGCACCGCCGATGATCATCACCTCGAAAGGCTGGATCAGGGCGGCAATCTTGCCGTGGGAGAGCACGTATCCGCCGAGCACGCTCGCGAATACGACGATGATGCCGATAATTTTAGCCATAGGTAGAAAGTACTTACTTAAGTCGGGTTCAAGGTCATATTCGGAAGTTAAAAAATCTCTTCTTCTACTTATCGGCAAAACTGCGCCAGACTATAGCCAGTTCAGGCGAAAAGCCAATTTAGCCCATGCCGGGCGCGTCTACAGTCAGTGAAGATCCCCTCCAGACATGGCTAATGAAACGAACGTCCCACACGCAAAACCGACCACGCTCGACGGCTGGGTCAAGTTGCTCGACAGCGTCCGCCTGCCCGTCCCGCAAGAGGCTCACGACAAGGTCTGCCGGGCGATCCGCGACAATCGCAGCTCGTTGCGCGACATCGCCGACCTGATGCAGGACAGCCCGGCGCTGGCCTTGAGCATCATTCGTGAGGCGAATCGTCACACCCACGGGACCATGGCCACGCCGGCAGAGAATCTTGAGGTGGCGATCAATCGTCTGGGCCTCGCCCGCACCGAAGAGCTGCTGGCGCGCCTGCCCGCCGAACCGCTGATACAAATTCCCAAAGCCCTGCGCCAGTTGCAGATGATCAGCCAGCACGCGACGCAGCAGGCCAACGGTTTTTTTGCCAGTCGCCTGGCGCGGCTGTGGCAAGACATTCATTGGGGCAGCCTGCTGTTTTTGTCGCCACTGTGGCCATTGGCGCTGACGTATCCGCAATTGCTCGAAGAGTGGGAGCTGCGGGTTATCCACAAGGGCGAATCGGCGCGCGTGGTCGAAAAACAATTGTTTGGTGTACGCCTGCTGAAAATCGCAGAAGCGCTGGTGCAGGCCTGGCACCTGCCGATCTGGGTGCAGCAGGGTTATAAACTGCTGCTCAGTGAACAGCGTGAACTGGTGAAAGTGCTGCGCATCGCCCGCGACAGCGAACATCCGCTGCGCCAGCAAAATCGCCTCGACGATGACCCGACGTTGCGCCGCTGGCTCAACCAGCCAGCCAACACCGTGCTGCTGGCCAACGGTCTGGCGCTGTCGGCGCAGCAGGCCTGGGACAGTCCGCACAGCGAACGCTGGCAGTATCTGACCAGCCTTTATCTGCAGATCTCGATGGATGAAGTGCAGCAACAACTGCATCAGCAGGCTGCCAACAGCGCCCGTTATCATGCGATGCCGGATCTGTGGCACCCGGCGGTTTCGCTGCTGTGGCCGTGGGGCACGCGGCGCTTGCCGGCGGGCATGTTGCCGGCCGCCGCGCCCTCCGCTGAAGACCTCGGTCAATGGCGCAAGCAATGCGCCGAACTGCTGGCCGAACCGAGCCGCTTCACCAATGCGATGAGCCTGACCGTCGCCGCTCGCGATGCACTGGTTGCCAGCGGCATGCGCCGGGTGATGATCCTGATGGCCGATCGCACGCAGTCGAGTCTGCGCGTGAATCAAACCGCCGGGCTGCCGAAAGAAGCGGCCGCCCTGAATTTTGTCGTCAGCCAGAGCAGCGTGCTGCAGCGGCTTTTGGCGCAACAAGCGCAAGTGCGGATTACCCCGGACAACAACGCACAATTCTCCGCGCTGCTGCCACCGGGCCTGCGCGCACTGTTTCGCGGCGAGCATCTGTTCCTGCGCTCGCTGGTGAACAACGGCCGGGTGATCATGATCGTCGTCGCCGATCAGGGCGGCGGGCCGTTCGCCGACATCACCGTGCAAGCCTTTGGCAAAACCGCGCAGTGCATCGAGAAAGCACTGCACAGCTTTAGCAGCCGTGGCCGATGAGGCTGCGCTACAATCCTCCCCTTTGTGCCCTGGAGACCTCACATGTCTGACTTCTCTGGCTTGCCGCTCGTCATCGAGCCGAGCGACCTGCTCCCGCGCCTCGACTCCCCTGAACTGATTCTGGTGGATCTGACCAGCGCTGCCCGCTACACCGAAGGTCATCTGCCCGGCGCACGCTTTGTCGATCCGAAACGCACCCAGCTCGGCCAGCCGCCGGCGCCGGGATTGCTGCCGGCCAAAGCCGATCTGGAAGCGTTGTTCGGTGAACTGGGCCATCGCAAGGACGCGGTCTACGTCGTGTATGACGACGAAGGCGGCGGCTGGGCCGGCCGCTTCATCTGGCTGCTCGACGTCATCGGTCACGACAAGTACCACTATATAGACGGTGGTCTGCCGGCGTGGCTGGCGGATGGCATGCCGATGTCGATCCAGGTACCGGCAGCCGTTGGCGGTCCGTTGTCGTTGACCCTGCACGAAGCGCCGACCGCCACCCGTGAATACTTGCAAAGCCGTCTCGGTGCTGCCGATCTGGCGATCTGGGACGCGCGCGGGCCGCTGGAGTACTCCGGCGAGAAAGTCCTGGCCGCCAAGGCCGGGCACATTCCGGGCGCGGTCAACTTCGAATGGACCGCCGGCATGGACAAGGCCCGTCAGCTGCGTATTCGCACAGACATGCCGCAGATCCTCGAAGACCTCGGGATCACCAAGGACAAAGAAATAATTACCCACTGCCAGACCCATCACCGGTCGGGCTTCACTTATCTGGTGGCCAAGTCCCTCGGTTATCCGCGGGTCAAGGGCTACGCCGGTTCCTGGGGCGAATGGGGCAACCACCCTGACACGCCTGTCGAGATTTAAGGTTTTTAAGGACAACTAATGAAAGAGCGTCTGTTTATCCTCAGCCAGTACCTGCTGCCTCATCACCTGCTGTCGCGCCTGGCCGGCTGCATTGCCGAGTGCCGCGTGCGCTGGTTCAAGAATGCCTTCACCCAGTGGTTCGCCAAACGCTACCAGGTGGACATGTCACAAGCGCTGGTCGAAGACCTGACCGCTTACGAGCACTTCAACGCTTTCTTCACCCGCGCCCTGAAAGACGGCGCGCGGCCACTGGACGAGACTCCGGGCGCGATCCTCAGCCCGGCCGACGGAGCGGTCAGCCAGCTCGGCCCGATCGAGCACGGTCGCGTGTTCCAGGCCAAGGGCCACAGCTTCAGCGTGCTGGAACTGCTCGGCGGAGATGCGGCCAATGCAGCGCCGTTCATGGGCGGCGACTTCGCCACCATCTACCTGTCTCCGAAGGACTACCACCGCGTGCACATGCCGCTGGCCGGCACCCTGCGCGAGATGGTCTACATCCCGGGCCGCATCTTCTCGGTCAACCAGACCACGGCCGAAAACGTTCCGGAACTGTTCGCCCGCAACGAGCGCGTGGCGTGCATCTTCGACACCGAGCGCGGGCCGATGGCCGTTGTACTGGTGGGCGCGATGATCGTCGCTTCGATCGAAACCGTGTGGGCCGGTCTGGTCACCCCGCCGAAGCGCGAACTGAAAACCTTCCGCTACGACGAAGCCGCCCGTGCCCCGATCCATCTGGAAAAAGGCGCCGAACTGGGTCGCTTCAAGCTGGGTTCGACCGCGATCGTGCTGTTCGGGCCGGATCAGGTTAAATGGGCTGAAGACCTGGTCGCCGGTTCGCCGGTGCAGATGGGCCAAGGCCTGGCGCTGCCAAAAGCCTGATTGACCATTGCGGGAGTCGCCTCAGGCGCTCCCGCAGATTGCATTATTTGCTGCTATGGTTTTTGGCATGAGCCAGACCAACTCCCCGCTGTCCCTTCACGCGCCAACCCCGTCGCAAACGCGCCTGTCGTTTTGCGAAGCGACTTCGCGCGACCTCAAGCGCTGGATTGCCGACCTGCCAAAAGCCAACATCGGCGAAACCGCCCGCCTGCTTTATCAAGCCTTGGGCGAACTGAATCTGTTGCTCACGCCCAGCGACAACCGCCTCAACCTGCTGGAGCTGATACGCCCCGAAGTGTATTTCGTCTGCCAGCATCTGGAGCGGCATTTCCTGCACCAGGCGATCATGCTCGACGAGCGTTCGCGAAAGATCAGTAATCTTTGTCAGGCACTGCAAAGCCATCTGGCTGTCGGCTACAAACAGATCGTGCTACGCATTGCACCGAAGTACAGCAAGGATCGCGCTGCATTGGTCAGCATGGCCCTGCAACGGGCAGCCCATGCGCTCAAAGGCCAGTTGCTGCGCGCCACGCAGTTATACAGCTCGCCGCCGGAACATCTGTGGTTCGAACTGCATCAGCTGTATCGCAGCGCCGCTGAATTACAACTGCAACACCGCCGCGTGCACGACGATCTGGCCAGCCTGACAACAGAGTTGAGCCTGGAACAGACCTACATTGCTGCACTCTTGCTGGGCAGCGCCCGTTGCAATCAGTTGCGGCAGAACCAGATCGCCCGCCTGGCTGAAGTGCTGGAGCCGTGGAGTGCATTGCTCAAACTGCATCCCGCAAGCCCGGACGCTGGCCTGTTGGCGATCAGCGCGGAACTGGATGCGGGTCCTCGCTATCGCAGCATGTTTCGCAGCGAGCAACAGCGTGGATTACTTGGCTTCGATCCGCAGCCGCTGGTGAATGCCATCGAAGCGCATTTGCTGCATCAGCACACGTCGACGTCGACGCCGCTGCCCGTCCCGGCCGGGCTGAGCTTCGATACCTTGCAGCACCTGCATGCAGCCTGGGGTCAGGCTGCAGAACGCAGTTTTCAGCGCACTGTCGGCCAAGGCAATCTGACCGTGTGCGTCGGCATGAGCGCCCTGCACTTCTACCTCGGCGGCGAGCGCAGTTTCAGCGAACTGCTCAAGCATCCAGGTGCAAGCTCGGCGAATTTCAGCCATGCCGTCGCCCAAGGTGAAAAGGACAGTTGGAGTCAGGCCTTCGACGCAGCACCGCAGAGCAAGGCCGATGAGTTTTTACCCTACGAGGAAATTCAGTACGACCATTTGCTCGAGGATGAAGGCGCCACCGACAGCACACCGCATTACCCGACCCATGCCCTGCCGGTGATCAATCACAGCCCCGGCGGTTACTGTCTGGCGTGGCCAAGTGAAGTGCCCGCCGAGTTACAGGCCGGAGAAATGCTTGGGATTCAGGACAGTATCGGCCTGGGCTGGAGCATTGCGGTGATCCGCTGGATTCGACAGGTGCGCGGCGGCGGCACGCAGATGGGCATTGAACTGGTGGCACCGCACGCGCAGCCCTGCGGTTTGCAACTGGTGCGTTCGCGGGACGACCACAGTCAGTATTTGCGCGGATTATTGTTACCGGAGATCAGCGCGATCGATCTACCGGCAACCTTGCTGGCGCCGCGATTGCCGTTTCAGGAAGGCAACAAGGTGATGATCAACACCTTGGGCGAGGAGCACCGCGCCGGGCTGGATCGCCGGGTGGCGAGTACGCACAGTTTCAATCAGTTTGCCTATCGCTCGCTGGAGGCTACGCGCAATGGCGGGAGCGAGGAGGATTTTGATTCGCTGTGGAAGTCGCTTTAAGTACCCGCCGATGAATCGGCGGCGCTACCTTCGCGAGCAGGCTCGCTCCCACATGGAATGCATTTCAACTGTGGGAACGAGCCTGCTCGCGAAGAGGCCAAGTCAGGCGATAGAGAACTCAGAGCTGGCCGTCGCGATCACGGAAACCCAGCAGATACAGCACGCCATCCAGACCCAACGTCGAAATCGCCTGCTTCGCCGACTGCTTGACCAGTGGCTTGGCGCGAAACGCCACGCCCAGCCCGGCAATCGCCAGCATCGGCAGGTCATTCGCGCCGTCGCCGACCGCGATGGTCTGCTCCAGACGCAAACCTTCCTTGTGCGCCAGCTCTTTCAGCAAATCAGCCTTGCGCTGCGCATCGACAATCGGCTCGATCGCAACGCCAGTGCACTTGCCGTCGACCACTTCCAGTTCATTGGCAAACACGTAATCGATGCCGAGTTTGGCCTGCAACTGCTTGGCGAAATAGGTGAAGCCGCCCGAGAGGATCGCGGTCTTGTAGCCCAGACGCTTGAGTTCGGCGAACAGCGTTTCTGCGCCCTCGGTCAGACGCAGCGAGGCACCGATCGAATCCAGCACGCTGACATCCAGACCTTTGAGCAAAGCCAGACGCTCTTTGAAACTGGCGCGAAAATCCAGTTCGCCAGCCATCGCCCGTTCGGTGATTTCCGATACTTGCTCGCCAACGCCGGCGGCCTTGGCCAATTCGTCGATGACCTCGGCTTCGATCAGCGTCGAGTCCATGTCGAACACCGCCAGGCGACGATTACGACGGAACAGCGAATCTTCCTGGAAAGCGATGTCGACGTTCAGTTCTTGGGCAACGCTGAGGAATTCGGCCCGCAGTGCCTGCGGATCGGCCGCTTCGCCACGCACGGAAAACTCGATGCAGCCTTTGCCTTTATCGGCCGGCGTATCCAGAGGCATACGACCCGACAGACGGTCGATGTGATCGATGTTCAGGCCATATTTGGCGGTGATCGAGCTGACCGCCTGCAATTGGCCGGCGGTCACTTTGCGCGTCAACAGGGTGACGATGTGGCGTTTCTTGCCCTGATTGCCCACCCATTGCTGGTAATCCTCTTCGGACACCGGCGTGAAGCGCACCTGCTGGTCGAGCTCGTAGCCCTTGAACAGAATGTCCTTGAGCACGGACTTGCCTTGCTCGGAATCGGGGATTTCAACCAGGATGCCGAACGACAGGGTGTCGTGGATCACCGCCTGACCGATGTCGAGAATGTTCACACCACCTTGTGCCAGAACGCCGGTAATGGCCGCAGTCAGACCCGGACGGTCGACTCCCGTGATGTTAATCAGGACGATTTCGCGCAACGCGCACCCCCGCAACTGGAAAAAAACCGCATTCTACCCACTTTCAGTGACCATCGGGCACCGCGAGCGCTTTGCCGGTCTAGGGCCTGTCGCTATACTGCGCGTCAACTTCACGGACAAAAGAGCCGAGCTCAGTGAACCGGCCCACGCCAGTTAAAACCGATAACTTCTTCCTGCTGATCTTCCGTGCACTGCGCCACCGCCGTGTACCGATTGCATTGCGCATTGCCAGCCATAACGTGATCCTGGTCGCTCTGGCCCTGGTGATCTATGCCGGCGTGATGGGTTTGCAATTCAAGCAGGCCATGCACCAGCAGGCCGATGCGCTGGGCGAAAGCCTGACCACGCAGACCGCGACCTCTGCCACGGAGCTGTTGGTGTCCAACGACATCCTCAGCCTCAATGTGCTGCTCAACAACCTGACCAAGAACAAACTGGTGGCCCACGCGGCGATCTACAGCGTGGATAACCGCATCCTCGCCGAGTCCGGTCAGCGGCCCAAGCACAGCCTGCTGGGCGAAGCCGAAGGCATGTACGAGAGCAAGATCACTTTCCAGGACGTGACTGCCGGGCAACTGCGCATCAGCCTGGATATGGATCAATTCCAGCAGCCGATGACCATCAGCCTGCAAAGCATGGGCATTCTCAGCGGGATTCTGCTGGCGCTGTCGCTGGCCCTGAGCCTGCGCATGGGCCGCTATCTGTCGACGCCGCTGCTGCAATTGCGCGTCTGGCTGCGCCGCATCGACGAACACACGCCGGGCATCGATCGTCAGGATGAGATTGGCGATCTGGCGCGTCAGTTGCACGCCAACTACGCGCCGGAGCCTGCACCGGAACCGGAGCCTGAGTTCGAGGACGAAGAAGACGAGCCGGAATTCGAGGTGCGCAACTTGCGTGATCCGAGTTTCGACGAAACCCGTCCGATGGCCGCGCAGAAGCCTGCACCGCGACATCTGGTCAGCACCGTCGAAGACGATGATGACGATGACGCATTCGCCGACCTGCGCGACGAATCGCTCAGTGGCGCGCCCCAACCCGTGGTCCGTAAACCGTCGCCAAGCGTGCCGCAGCACACCGCCGTGCTGGCCGTGCAACTGGGCTCGCAGGAACAACTGCGCCGCTTGCCACGGGCACGTCTGGAAGAGTTGCAGGAGCGCTATCGCGACTGCCTCGATCAGGCTGCCTCGTTGTATCAGGGCGAAATCGAAACCCTGAACGACGGCAGCACGCTGATGCTGTTTCACACCGAAGACAGCGGCGATGACTACCTGACCAACGCGATCTGCTGCGGCGAACTGCTGCGGGCGCTGGGCCATCAATTGCAGATTGAAGTCGCTGACAGCGGCATCACCCTGCAATTGCAGTTGGGCCTGACCTTGGGTGACGAGCTGTTTGGCCTGAGCCAGATTGATCTGCTGCTGACCGATTCGGCACAGGATGCGTTGGCCTTGTCGCAACACAGCCGCAACCTGCTGCTGGTTGAGCGCAAGATCAGTGATGACGCGCTGATCCGCCAGCGTGCGCGAATCCGCCCGATTGCCAGCCCTGAGGGTGCTTGCTGCGTGGAGCGGTTGATGGAGCCTTATCCGTCGATGCTCGAACGGCAGCTGGCGCGGATGCACGAGCGTCGGGCTTAAGTTTTAGGCTTGACACAGAAGCCCGCAGACAAGTGATTGTCTGCGGGCTTTTTTGTTGCCTGCACGTTCCCCCTCACCCTGGCCCTCTCCCCCAGAGGGAGAGGGAACCGATCCGGGGATATTGAAGACCTGCAGCAACTTGAACGCCCAGCTGTGAATCCATAATCGCCAGGATCGTCGAAGTATAGCGCCAGACACCACGGTCGGCCCCTGCCCTACCGTCCCCATAATCGCCAAGCTCCTTCAGGTCAATGCATAGCGCCAGACACCTCGGTCGTCTCCCTCTCCCTCGGGGAGAGGGCTGGGGCGAGGGGTTTTTGGTCTCTCCACCCCCCCCAGACACAACAAAGCCCGCACAAGGCGGGCTCTGTTCTGACTCGGTCCAGACTTAGAAGCGGAACACTTCCATATCCGTCCGAATCGGCGATGCCATCGGAATCTTCGGCTGCTTCTCGGCTTCCGCCGCTGGCGCGGCCGGTTTCGGTGCCGATTTACGCGGGGCCTCTGCCACCGGTGGCTGATTGGCCAACGGCTTCAGCGCTACCGACAACTGTTCGGCCAGACGCTGCAGCAAAATCCCTTGTGCCTGAACCTGCGAAGCCGTACTGCCAGCATGCAGCTCCTGCAGATGCACGATGCGGTTATCGCGCACCTGACCACGACGATCGATCAGGCGCCACTGTGCATCAAGAATCGCCGGTTGTTTCGCGCCGGAGTCCAGACGCGTGATAGTCAGCAACACCTGCACGTCCGGAGTAAATCCGCTCGTGGCCGGTGCCAGCACCACACGCTGGCTGTCCAGATGACCCGCCACCTGGCGCATCAACAACTGATCAATATCCGACGAAAGGCTGCCAGCCCAACGACCGTCGGTCGCCGCTTGCAGACTGCCGTCCGGTTGACGTTGCAGCAATGTCTCACGTTGCAGGTAATCGGCAACGACTACCGGGCCCAATAAAACAGCCATGCCTGCGCTTTGCGCAGGCTGAACCGGACTTCCGCTGTCCAGTTGATACAGCGACACCGGCTGGTGAACGCTGCAACCCGCCAGGCCCAAAACGCCGGCGAGCAGGAAAATAAGGGGGCGCAGAGCAGTCATCATCCCGTCCAGGTGGCCGCCACAAGGCTGACCACAGTGAAAATACTCAATAAATATGAAGAACGCTCGGCCACGCCGGCGCTTGGAAAGGCCATATCATCCGTGAATATGCGTTCCGACTCCAGCGCCAAAGCGTCGATCTACGCGTTAAATCGTGGATCGACGCCTCTAGGACGCCTAATTGAGGTTTTCGACGAGCAGCGCATCCACTCTCTGGAAGCCCCTTGGAAGCTTGTTGCCACGACGTCCACGTTCACCTTTGTAGTGTTCGAGGTCGTCGGCCTTGAGCGACAGGGTCCGTTTTCCGGCCTGCAATATCAAGGTGGCGCCTTCCGGAATGACGGCGATGTCCGTGACATATTCTTCGCGACTGGCCACACGCTCACCGGGAATACCGATGATCTTGTTGCCTTTGCCCTTCCCTAATTGTGGCAGATCGCTGATTTTGAAGATCAGCAGGCGACCTTCGGTAGTAACCGAGGCCAGCCAGTTGTGCTCACGATCCGCCACCGGCCGCGGAGCAATAACCTTGGCGTTGTTCGGCAGGCTCAACAGGGCCTTACCGGCCTTGTTCTTGGCTTGCAGGTCTTCGCCTTTCACCACGAAACCGTACCCGGCGTCGGAGGCGATCACGTATAACGCGTCGTCTTCCGGCATCAGCACGCATTCGAAGGTCGCGCCCGGTGGCGGTGTCAGACGACCGGTCAACGGTTCGCCCTGGCCACGCGCCGACGGCAGCGTATGCGCGGCAACCGAATAGCTGCGGCCGGTGGAATCAATCACCACGGCAGACTGGTTGGAACGCCCCGCCGCTGAGGTCTTGAAGCCATCGCCAGCCTTGTACGACAGGCCGGTGGCGTCGATCTCGTGACCCTTGGCCGAACGAATCCAGCCTTTTTCCGACAGCACCACGGTGACTTTTTCGTTCGGCAGCAAATCGTGCTCGGTCAACGCTTTGGCTTCGGTTCGCTCGACGATTGGCGAGCGGCGATCGTCGCCATAGGTTTCAGCGTCTTTGATCAGCTCGGTACGCACCAGCTTCTTCAGCTTGGCTTCGCTGCCCAGAAGGGCTTGCAGCTTGGCTTGTTCCTTGAGCAGTTCGTCCTGCTCGTCGCGCAGCTTCATCTCTTCCAGTCGCGCCAACTGACGCAGACGGGTGTCGAGGATGTAGTCGGCCTGAATCTCGCTGAGGGCGAAACGCTCGATCAGCTTGGCTTTCGGGTGTTCCTCGGTACGGATGATGTGGATCACTTCATCCAGGTTGAGGTAGGCAATCAACAAACCGTCCAACAGGTGCAGACGACGCTCGACCTTGTCGAGGCGGAATTGCAGGCGGCGACGCACGGTCTGCACGCGGAATTCCAGCCATTCGACCAGCAGCGCGCGCAGGTTTTTCAGCTGTGGCTTGCCGTCCAGGCCGATGATGTTGACGTTGACCCGGTAGGTCGACTCCAGCTCGGTGCTGGCGAACAAGTGCTGCATCAGCGCTTCGTGATCGACGCGGCTGTTGACCGGAATGATCACGATGCGGCACGGGTTTTCGTGGTCGGATTCGTCACGCAGGTCAGCGATCTGCGGCGCTTTCGACGGTTTCGCCTGCATCAGCGCAGCGATCTGCTCCAGCACTTTCGCACCGGAGACCTGGTGCGGCAGTGCAGTGACGATGATGTCGCCGTCCTCGACGTGGTACACGGCGCGCATGCGCACCGAGCCCTTGCCGGTTTCGTACATTTTCAGCAGGTCGGCGCGCGGCGTGATGATTTCCGCTTCGGTCGGATAGTCCGGGCCCTGAATGTGTTCGCAGAGCTGCTCGACCGTGGCTTTCGGCTCATCGAGCAGACGCACGCACGCTGTCGCGACTTCGCGCAGGTTGTGCGGTGGCACGTCGGTGGCCATGCCTACGGCAATACCGGTGGTGCCGTTGAGCAGGATGTTCGGCAGGCGCGCTGGCAGCACCAGCGGCTCTTGCAGGGTCCCGTCGAAGTTCGGGCCCCAGTCGGCAGTGCCTTGGCCCAGTTCACTGAGCAGTACTTCGGAATAACGCGACAAGCGTGCTTCGGTGTAACGCATGGCGGCGAAGGACTTCGGATCATCCGGCGCACCCCAGTTACCCTGGCCGTCGACCAGCGTGTAGCGATAGCTGAACGGCTGGGCCATCAGCACCATCGCTTCGTAGCACGCCGAGTCGCCGTGCGGGTGGAATTTACCGAGCACGTCGCCGACGGTTCGCGCCGACTTCTTGTGCTTGGAATCGGCGTCCAGCCCCAGCTCACTCATCGCATAAATGATGCGACGCTGTACCGGTTTCAGGCCGTCGCCGATATGCGGCAAGGCACGGTCCATGATCACGTACATGGAGTAATTGAGGTAGGCACTTTCGGTGAAGTCGGCCAGCGAGCGGCGTTCTACACCGTCCAGGCTGAGATCAAGGGGGTTGCTCATGCAGGCCTCATCGGTTCGTTGTCTGGCGCAGCAGCATGGTGCCACCGCGCTGAGTAAATTCAAGTTTGTTCAGGGCGCTCATGCCGAGCAACACCTGATCGCCATGCAGCCCCGGCGCCACCAGTGCACGGACGTCCCGCAGCACGATGTCACCCAGTTGCAAGCGGTCGATTTTGGTCCGGTAGCCTTGGCTCAGGCCATTGGCCGTGCTCAGGGTCACTCCGAAACCTTCTTCCAGCTTCAAGCGCTTGCCCAGATCCGCCGGGATCGCCACGTCGGTTGCGCCGGTGTCGAGCATGAACTCCACCGGCTCACCGTTGATCTGACCGCTGGCGACAAAATGCCCTTGGGCGTTGCCGGCCAGCTTCACTTCGATAAAACCTTCGCCCTGCTCCGAACTGACTACGACGTTCGGATTCTGCTGGTGCTGCTCCCACTGACCGAAAAACCGCGTGGCCAGAAACAGCGCAGCGCACCACGCCAGAATCATAAGCACCCGACCGGCGCGCTTGCCCGGCGGCTGTTGACTCATCGCTTGGCGCTCCAGCCGCCATCAGGTGCGGCGAAGCGCCAGACGATCGGGCGTTTCTCGCCGTCGGCACGCACGCCATCGTTGTTGTCCAGGCCAATCCATGCACCTTGCGCGTCCACGATAAGCGCTTCCGCCAGGCCATAGGCCTGTGAATAAAGGCGCTGTGGCTGCAAAGCATCATCGGCGTACGACCAGCATTGTTCGACCTTCGCCGTCACGGCATCACGACGACAAATTTGAAAGGCGTTGCGCTCAAGTGTGAACAACTTGCCGTTGAACAGCGACAGATCAGCAAAGTCGCGAGTTACGGCGCGGGCCTTGGGAAACTGCGGCGGCTGCATCTCGACCCCGGCTTCGCTGAGCAGCACGCAAGCACCGTCGCAATCCCAGACCGTTTGCTGGCGCCTGATCTTCAGCAGGCCACGACGCTCACGCTCGGCGGCCAGCCATAACTGATCGCCCGCCGGGTTGATCGCCAGCCCTTCGAACAGCGCATTGAAGTGCAGCAACATGCCACTGGCCCGGGCTTCTTTCACCAGCATTGGCGAGATTTTCAGCCACGAGGCCGGGCCTTGTGGCGGCACCTGCAACACGGCGGCATGGGCCTCGCTGACGATGTAGCGATTGCCGGCGCTGTCGCAGCTAATGCCTTCGAAATCCAGATCACCGCCACGAATGAACGACGCCGCCCAGGTGCGCGAACTCAAGCCCCACGGCAAACCGCTGTCCGGCACCGGCGGCACGTCGATGTGCACAGTTTCCGCCTGCCAGACATGATCAGCGGTTTTAAGCCGATATATCTGGTCGTCATCGCGGTCGGACACCGTCCACAACTCATTGCCGCACAGCGCCAGCCCCGACAAATTGCCGCCGCGCATGCCGTCGACCGGATGCTCGGAGAGCAGGCGCAATTCCTGTAACGGCTCGGCCGACACGGTCATCGCACTCAACAGCAAGGCACCTGCCAAGGCCCAGCCAAACCGCATCAGGCCAGCACCTCGGCGAGGTTGCCTTTGGATTCGAGCCAGGTCTTGCGGTCACCGGCGCGTTTCTTCGCCAGCAGCATGTCCATCATTTCCGAGGTTTCGGCAAAATCTTCGCCCAGCGTCAGTTGCACCAGACGTCGAGTGTTCGGGTCCATGGTGGTTTCGCGCAGCTGCGGCGGGTTCATTTCACCCAGACCTTTGAATCGGGTGACCTGTGGTTTGCCGCGTTTCTTCTCGGCGACCAGACGATCGAGAATGCCGTCACGCTCGGCTTCGTCGAGGGCGTAGTAAATCTCTTTGCCCAAGTCGATGCGGTACAGCGGCGGCATCGCCACATAGACGTGACCGGCATCCACCAGCGGGCGGAAATGCTGGACGAACAACGCGCACAGCAGCGTGGCAATGTGCAGGCCGTCGGAGTCGGCGTCGGCGAGGATGCAGATCTTGCCGTAACGCAGCTGGCTCATGTCCGCCGCGCCTGGATCGACACCGATGGCCACGGCAATGTTGTGCACTTCCTGACTGGCGAGCACTTCGCTGCCGTCGACTTCCCAGGTGTTGAGGATCTTGCCGCGCAACGGCAGGATCGCCTGGAACTCCTTGTCCCGCGCTTGCTTGGCGGAACCACCGGCGGAATCACCTTCGACCAGGAACAGTTCGGAACGCATCGGGTCCTGCCCGGCGCAGTCAGCCAGTTTGCCCGGCAATGCGGGGCCCTGAGTGACGCGTTTGCGCTCGACCTTTTTGCTCGCCTTGAGACGACGACCGGCGTTGTTGATAGCCAGTTCGGCCAGCGCCAGACCGGTTTCCGGGTTGGCGTTGAGCCACAGGCTGAACGCATCCTTGACCACACCAGAGACAAACGCCGCCGCTTCACGGGATGACAGACGCTCTTTGGTCTGGCCAGAGAATTGCGGCTCCTGCATTTTCATCGACAGGACGAAGGCGATGCGCTCCCAGACGTCTTCCGGCGCCAGCTTCACGCCGCGCGGCAGCAGGCTGCGGAATTCACAGAACTCGCGCATCGCGTCGAGCAGGCCCTGACGCAAACCGTTGACGTGGGTACCGCCCTGCGCCGTCGGGATCAGGTTGACGTAGCTTTCCTGCACTGCGTCGCCACCTTCCGGCAGCCACAGCAGCGCCCAGTCGACCGCCTCTTTATTACCGGCGAAAGCGCCGCAGAATGGCTCGTCCGGCAGGCGTTCGAATTCGTTGACGGCGTCGACCAGATACGAGCGCAGGCCGTCTTCGTAATGCCACTCGACTTTCTCGCCGGTGCCTTTGTCTTCGAAGCTGACCAGCAGGCCCGGGCACAACACAGCCTTGGCCTTGAGCACATGCTTGAGACGGCTGATGGAGAATTTCGGTGAATCGAAGTATTTCGGATCCGGCGCGAAGTACACGCTGGTGCCGGTATTGCGCTTGCCGACGGTGCCGACGATTTCCAGTTCCGAGGCTTTGAAACCATCGTTGAAAGTCATCTGGTATTCGTTGCCGTCACGCTTGACGCGCACGCGGACTTCGGTCGACAAGGCGTTGACCACGGAAATACCCACGCCGTGCAGACCGCCGGAGAACTGGTAGTTCTTGTTCGAGAACTTGCCGCCCGCGTGGAGCTTGGTGAGGATCAGCTCGACGCCGGACACACCCTCTTCCGGGTGGATGTCGACCGGCATGCCACGGCCGTCGTCGCTGACTTCCAGCGAGTGGTCGGCGTGCAGGATGACCTGTACCGATTTGGCATGGCCGGCCAAGGCTTCGTCGACACTGTTGTCGATGACTTCCTGGGCGAGGTGGTTCGGCCGACTGGTGTCGGTATACATGCCGGGGCGTTTGCGCACCGGGTCGAGGCCCGAGAGGACTTCGATGGCGTCGGCGTTATAAGAGCTAGCGCTGGGAGTGGCCATAGGGTCTCGTCGTCAGTCATTCATGAAATAGGGGCAAGACTTCACAGTGCGGTGAAATCGATTGCCTGATACAAATCGGCGCCAATGCCGGCAAAACTCAGCAACGCCGGCAATTGCCCGGCAAAACCCTGGAAACTGTGGTCGCCGCCGGCCTGAATGCGCAAGGAGCAGGCGCGGTAATACTGCTGGGCGAGGCGATAATCCAGTGTTTCATCGCCGGTCTGCAACCACACCTGATAACGCTGCGCATCCTGAGGCGCCGGCACTTCCAGTTCAGCCAGAGCGGTGACGTGGTCGTGGGTCAATTCCCAGGTTTCAGCGGTATACAGGTTTTTCTGTGTGCCCAGATAGCCGTCGAACATCCGGTGCGGGCTGACCGCCGGGTTGACCAGCAGGGCTTTCAGGCCATGGCGCTCGGCCAGGTGAGTCGCATAGTAGCCGCCGAGTGAGCTTCCCACCAGCAGCGGGCTGCCCAGTTCGGCAATCGCTTGTTCCAACTGACCGATGGCTTCGCGCGGGTGGTGATGCAGGGCCGGAACGCGCAGTTTATCGCTCAAACCCAGTTGCTCCATCACCGTTACCAGCTGACAGGCCTTTTTCGAGGCTGGGGCGCTGTTGAAACCGTGGATATAGAGGATCGAACCGGACATTTGAGCTCCCTGAGTGTCGGCCAAAGATAGCGGAGTTTACAGGGAGTCAGAGGAATCGTGGGTGTTTGTGCGGACGCCTTCGCGAGCAGGCTCGCTCCCACAGGGGGAATGCATTTCAACGTGGGAGCGAGCCTGCTCGCGAAGAGGCCAGTGTAGTCTCAGTAACCTTCGGAGCCGTAATCGACGGTAAAGTCGAACCCGGAAACACGCTCCACGCCAGTCTCCAACCGCCCATCCGGCAACAACCGCAACCACCGATACCCCGGCGCCTGCTCCCCTACCTTGAAATCCTCACTCCCCGGCTCGAACTGAATGCACGTCGAAGGCGAAGCCATCAAGCGCACGCCATTGCGCTGACGATCAATCTCCTGATGCACATGCCCCCACAACACCGCGCGGACCTGTGGGAAACGATCCAGCACCTCGAAAAACGCCTCAGGATTGCGCAAACCGATCGGCTCCATCCACGCACAACCGATCGACACCGGGTGATGGTGGAAGCACACCAGGTGATGCCGCTCCGGCGCTTCGCTCAGCGAGCGCGCCAGCAGTTGCAGTTGATCGTCCTGCAAGTACCCCGGCACCGAACCCGGCACCGCCGAATCCAGCAGCGTCACGCGCCAGTTACCGATATCGACCACCGGCTCCAGCAGCGTGCTTTGCACGGCAGCCTCGGCCATGATCATCGGTTCGTCGTGATTGCCGGGAATCCAGCGCGCCGGCGCAGCGATCTGCGCGCTCATCTGGCGAAACTGCTGATACGACTCCAGCGTGCCGTCCTGGGAAATATCCCCGGTAGCCAGAATCAGATCGATCTGCGGTTGTTGCCCCAGCACCAGCTCAATGACCTTTTGCAGGCTCTCGCGGGTATTCATGCCCAGCAGCGTACCGTCCGCTTCAGCGAACAGATGGCTGTCGGACAACTGCACCAGCAGCGCCGGATCGGCGGTGGTCAACGTGGATACGCTCGGCAAGGCGTTCTCCCAAGGCAAAAGCACGGAATCGATCAAGTGCCGCAATTATGCTGGGGGATGACTGAAAGAGGAAACCGCCGAACCGGACGCAGTTCACAACTAGCGTACGACTTCGTACTCGTGCCCCAACGCCAGGCAATGACTCAGCCATTCCCCCAAGAACAGATTGAGCTGAGCCTTTTCATCCGGCTGATGCATCGCCGCATTCGGATAAGGATAGATGCCGCGAAAGCGTCGCGCATGTTCGGCGCTGACCACTTCGGCCATGCGCGCGTCGTGATAGACCTGCACTTCCAGTTGCGGCACCGGCAGCCAGGGCAGGCTGTGTTCCTGACGCACTTGCAGCGTCGTGGTGTAAGGACAGGTTTGCAGTACTTCGAGGGCCAGCACGCCGAGCATCTGCTCGCCCTGGGTCACGGCAATGCGCCGCGCCTCGGGCTCGTTGCGCATGTCCGGCAGCAGTCGCATCAGGCGCGCGTAGTTGGCCTCGCAGGCGGCCTGCAGCCCCACGAGGTCTACTCGATAGCGATCGCGCAATTTGTTTACGACCATAACCCCCTCACTTCGGCGCGGTTCAGCGCCAGCCATTGCAAGGCGATGATGCTCGCCGCATTGGCAATGCGTCCGTCACGGACGGCCTGCAAGGCATCTTCAAAAGCCCAGACCGTGACGCGGATATCTTCTGCCTCTTCTTCCAGGCCATGCAGGCCGCCAACGCCGTCGGTACTGCAACGCCCCAAGTACAAATGCACGAACTCGTTGCTGCCGCCCGGCGACGGGAAATATTTGGTCATCGGCCACAAGGCTTTGATGTCCAGTCCAGCTTCCTCCTGCGCCTCGCGGTGAGCAACTTCTTCCGGCACTTCTGCCTTGTCGATCAGACCAGCGACCAGTTCAATCAGCCACGGATTATCGGTCTTGCCCATGGCACCGACGCGGAACTGCTCGATCAACACCACTTCGTCGCGCTGCGGATCGTAGGGCAGCATGCACACCGCGTCGTGGCGCACAAACACTTCACGGTTGATCTCACGGCTCATGCCACCGGCGAACAACTCATGGCGCAGGTGCAAACGGTCGAGTTTGTAAAAACCCTCGTAGCAGCGTTCGCGTCGCACGACGTCGACGGCGGCCGGAATGGCGTTGGCAAAATCAGTCATGAGCATCCTCTTACTACAGATCCAATACGAGGTTGCTGGTTGTCACTGGCAACCTCGACTTCGCGCCATCCTAACGCGCCCGAACGGTTTGATGCAGCCCCTTTACCGTCAGCGGGATGGACGGTGGAGGCGAAACCCACTCTAATTAGCTTAGTGGCGAACTGACTGCTTCTGCGAGAGTCGAAGCGGATATCTTTTTGCCTTCCCCTGCTTTCGAAAGGACGCCCATGTCGCTTTTCAAAATTGCCTCCGTGGCCGCCATCGCCCTGACCCTCGGCGCGTGCGCAAGCCTGTTCCAGCCCAACTACCGCACGCCGCTGGAAACCACTCGCGATGCGTCGGAACAACTGAAACCGGGCTGTTCCAACCCGGATTGCCCGCTGGTGAACATCGACACTCTGCGCTTCCCGGCCGAACCTGCGCTGGACGGCATCATCGAAAAACGTCTGCTGCAAATGACCCGCACCGAGAAAAATGCCCCGGTGGCACCGACTCTGGCGGCCTATCGCGATCAGTTTCTGGCCACTGCCGGCCCGCGCAACAGCAGCTACCTGCAAGCGAAAGTACGCGAGCAGCATGACGGCTTGGTGATCATCGAAGTGTCGAGCTACCTGGATACCGGCGGCGCCCATGGCACACCGGGTCGCGGTTTCATCAACTATTCGCGCCAGCAGCACAAGGTGCTGAACCTGTCCGACATGCTTGTGCCGGGTCAGGAAGACGCTTTCTGGAAAGCGGCGCAAGTCGCGCACAACAGCTGGTTGATCAGCACCAAGCTCGACCAGGAAGCGGACTTTGTGAAGAGCTGGCCGTTCGTGAAAACCCCGAACGTGGCGCTGACCTATGGCGGCGTGATCCTCAAGTACGACGTGAGCACCATTGCGCCTTACGCGCTGGGCCACGTCGAACTGAAGATCCCTTATCCGCGTCTGAACGGCATTCTCAAGCCTGAGCTGTTTCCCGGCCGTAACTGAAGGCCCGACCCAGTACCAGCTGCAACAGCCCTGCCAGCACCAGCGCCGGCAGGGTTGCGCCGACATCCGGATACAGATTCGCCAGCAAGTGGTAGGTGCTCACGCCACCCAGCCACGCCAACAACGCCGGCCAGCGCAATGCAGCCGATGCGACCTGAGCACTGCGCTTGCGCAGGATGAAGTGATCCACCAGCACCACGCCAAACAGCGGCGCAAACACCGAACCGATCAGCAACAGGAAATTCTGGTACTGCGCCAACGGCGCCAGCAGGGCGATCAGCGTGCAGATCACGCCGATGGCCAAGGCCAGATGCTCGACTTTCAGGCGCAACAGAATCCCGCTCGATACCGCCGCCGAGTGAATATCGGCGAAGGCGTTTTCCGACTCATCCAACAGAATCAGTAGCAACGGAATGCCCAGCCCAGCCCCGGCCAGTGCCAGCAACAGTGCGTTGACTTCACCGCTCGGCGCGAAGGCCAGGGTGTAGGCAACGCCAAGGCTCATCAGCCAGAAGTTGCCGATGAAGAAACCGACAGCGGTGCCACCGAAAACATTCTTCGCCCGCTTGCCGAAACGCGAGTAGTCGGCGATCAGCGGCAGCCATGACAGCGGCATCGCAATAGCGATGTCGAAGCCCACGGCGAACGGCATCGAACCGTCACCGGCACGCGACCAGAGATCGGCCAGATCGGCTTTGGCAAACAGGTTCCAGGTCAGCCACAGGCACGCGGCGAGCAACAGCCAGATGCCCCATTTGCGCAGGATCTGCCGGACGAAAGTCAGCGGCCCACTGACCGCGAGCAAGGTCGCCAGAGCACCGAAAAACAGTGTCCACAACACCGGGTTCGACCACAGCGAACCTTCGCTGAACGCGCGGGTGCCGAGCAGGCTGGCCGCATCGCGCATGACGATGATTTCGAACGAACCCCAACCGATCAATTGCAGCAAGTTGAGCAACGCCGGCAGGCTCGCGCCTTTGCTGCCGAGGCTGAGTTTCAGCGCGGCCATCGACGACAGGCCGGTGTCGCTGCCGATCACGCCGACAGCGGCCAGCAGCAGTACGCCGACCAGCGTGCCGAGGAAAATCGCCAGCAACGAACCGGACAGGCCCAGACCTGGTGCGAGCAATGCGCCGGTCTGCAGAACCATCAGGCCGATGCCGAGGGAGAACCACAGGGAAAACAGATCACGACCACCGAATACACGCTTGTCGGCGGGTACGGCGAGATCGGGGGAGTAAGTGCTGGGTTGAATGCTCAAGGGGGTTATCTCAAAAAAGAGCAGAGAAAAAGCTGCATGCTGCGAGCTACAAGTTAGAAGCAGTGCGCGGACTGCTTCTAATCTTGCAGCTTGCAGCTTGCCGCTCGGGGCTAGACTTTCTTGTACAGCTGACTGCCTTCCTTCTTGAACCGCTCGGCCTGTTCCGCCAGGCCTTGGGCGACGTCCACGTCGACCGCGTCGATCCGCTGGTTGGCCGCATACTCGCGGACTTCCTGAGTGATCTTCATCGAGCAGAATTTCGGCCCGCACATCGAACAGAAATGCGCGACCTTGGCCGAATCCTTCGGCAGGGTTTCATCGTGATACGAACGGGCGGTGTCCGGATCAAGTCCCAGGTTGAACTGGTCTTCCCAACGGAATTCGAAGCGCGCCTTGCTCAAGGCGTTGTCGCGAATCTGCGCGCCCGGATGTCCTTTGGCCAAGTCCGCCGCATGCGCCGCGATCTTGTAAGTGATGATCCCGGTCTTCACGTCATCCTTGTTCGGCAGGCCCAAGTGCTCCTTCGGCGTCACGTAGCAAAGCATCGCGCAACCGAACCAGCCGATCATCGCCGCACCGATACCCGAGGTGATGTGGTCGTAACCCGGCGCGATGTCGGTGGTCAGTGGGCCGAGGGTGTAGAACGGCGCCTCGTCGCAGCACTCCAGCTGCTTGTCCATGTTTTCTTTGATCAACTGCATCGGCACGTGGCCCGGGCCTTCGATCATGGTTTGCACGTCGTGCTTCCAGGCGATCTTGGTCAGCTCGCCGAGGGTTTCCAGTTCGCCGAACTGAGCAGCATCGTTGGCGTCGGCAATTGACCCCGGACGCAAGCCATCGCCCAGCGAGAAGCTGACGTCATAGGCTTTCATGATTTCGCAGATTTCTTCGAAATGCGTGTAGGCGAAGTTCTCTTTGTGGTGCGCCAGGCACCACTTGGCCATGATCGAACCGCCACGGGAAACGATACCGGTCACGCGTTTGGCGGTCAGCGGCACGTAGCGCAGCAACACGCCGGCGTGAATGGTGAAGTAGTCGACGCCCTGCTCGGCCTGCTCGATCAGCGTGTCGCGGAACAACTCCCAGGTCAGGTCTTCGGCCGCGCCGCCGACTTTTTCCAGCGCCTGATAGATCGGCACCGTGCCGATCGGCACCGGCGAGTTGCGGATGATCCACTCGCGGGTTTCGTGAATGTGCTTGCCAGTGGACAAGTCCATGATGTTGTCCGCGCCCCAGCGAATACCCCAGGTCAGTTTCGCCACTTCTTCTTCGATGGACGAACCCAAAGCACTGTTGCCGATGTTGCCGTTGATCTTCACCAGGAAGTTACGGCCGATGATCATCGGTTCCAGTTCGGTGTGGTTGATGTTGGCCGGAATGATTGCGCGGCCACGGGCGATCTCTTCACGGACAAATTCAGGGGTGATGATTTTTGGCACGCTGGCGCCGAAGCTGTGACCCGGGTGTTGCTGATCCAGCAGGCCAGCGGCGCGGGCCACTTCAAGTTTCATGTTTTCGCGGATGGCGACGAATTCCATCTCGGGCGTGATGATGCCCTGACGCGCGTAGTGCATTTGCGTGACATTGCCACCGGCCTTGGCGCGGCGCGGATTGTTGACGTGGGCAAAGCGCAGTTTGGTCAGTTCCGGATCGGCGAGGCGCTCGCGACCGAAGTTGGAACTCAGGCCCGCCAGGCGTTCAGTGTCGCCACGGTCGTCGATCCACGCCGAACGCACATCGGCCAGGCCTTTGCGCACATCGATGACCACGTTTGGATCGGTGTACGGGCCGGAGGTGTCATAGACGGTGACCGGCGCGTTGATTTCGCCGCCGAAGTCGGTCGGGGTCACGTCGAGGGTGATTTCGCGCATCGGCACGAGGATGTCCGGGCGCGAGCCCTGAACGTAGACTTTTTGCGAACGGGTGAACGGCTTGACCGATTGCTCGTCGACCTTGGCCGAGTCACTCAGGTTGATCGCGTTTTTTGATTTCGTAGTCATCACGGGCTCTCCAGACAGCATCCAGGCAGTGGATTGTCGGAGCAGAACCTGAAAGGCACGGACGCACCAGAACCGGTGCTGTGCATCGTCGTCGAGCGTTCGATTGTCGAACAATTTCCCGGACGAAGCACAAGAGGACTCGCCGGGTGACGAGAAATCTTGTTCCCTACGCAGGCGCTAACCTGATCAGGTTCAACGGGATCCGAAATTATTCGATCTCAGCCTCATAGCAAGGCACCCCGACAAGAACCCGGCCAGTCTAGACACAACCGGCAAAGAACGCCAACACCGCAGCAAACACCATGATGAATGGCGCAAATACACAGGTTGGGCCGATTGTTGTGATTCGATTGCCCAACTACACTCGCCTTGCCCTGTCGCGCCTTGACGCTGTGGGGCCTGCGCCGTAGCCTTGGCGCCCGGATTACTTCCATAATATTAATGCTAGGGATCGCCTCATGCTGCGCAAACTCTCACTGGCTCTTGCCGTGTCTTGTGCGTCCAACGCAATGGCCTGGGCAGCAGAAGCGCCCTTGTCGACCAAAACCGACCTGGTCAGTGTCTATCAGGAGGCGGTCGACAATAACGCCGATCTGGCCGCTGCGCGCGCTCAGTACGGCGCACAGAAAGAAGTGGTGCCGCAGGCACGCGCGGGGCTGCTGCCGAATCTGTCGGGCGGTGCCGAAGTTGCCAATGTGCGTACGTCGATCGATCAGCCTTCGGCCACAGCCAATCGCAGCGCTCACTCGTATCAGGCAACCCTGGCTCAGCCGTTGTTCCGCGCCGATCGCTGGTTCCAGTATCAGGCCGCGAAGGACGTCAACGAGCAAGCCGCGCTGCAACTGTCGGCGACCGAGCAGAACCTGATCCTGCAATCGGCCGAGAGCTATTTCAACGTGCTGCGCAGCCAGGACAACCTCGCTTCAACCAAGGCTGAAGAAGCCGCATTCAAGCGCCAGCTCGACCAGTCCAATGAGCGTTTCGACGTGGGCCTGTCGGACAAGACTGACGTGCTGCAATCGCAAGCCAGTTACGACACCGCTCGCGCCAACCGCATCGTTGCGCAACGTCAGGTCGACGATGCGTTCGAAGCGCTGATCACCCTGACGAACCGCCAGTACAACTCGATTCAGGGCATCGTCCACACGTTGCCGATCCTGCCGCCGGCGCCGAACGACGCCAAGGCCTGGGTCGACACAGCGGCGAAACAGAACCTCAATTTGCTGGCGAGCAACTTTGCCGTCAGCTCCGCCGAACAGACCCTCAAGCAACGCAAGGCCGGCCACTTGCCGACCCTCGATGCGGTGGCCAAATACGAAAAGGGTGACAACGACGCCCTCGGTTTTTCCAACCCGAACGCTTTCGGTGTGCCATACCGCGACAACGTCGAGCAGAGCACAGTCGGTTTGCAACTGAACATCCCGATCTACAGCGGCGGGCTGACCAGCTCGCAAGTGCGCCAGTCGTATGAACAACTGAATCAGAGCGAACAACAGCGCGAATCGCTGCGTCGGCAGATCGTCGAGAACACTCGCAACCTGCACCGCGCAGTGAACACCGACGTTGAGCAAGTGCAGGCGCGCCGCCAGTCGATCATCTCCAACCAGAGCGCAGTGGAAGCTACGGAGATCGGTTATCAGGTCGGCACCCGAAACATCGTTGACGTGCTCGATGCGCAGCGTCAGCTGTACACCTCGGTGCGCAATTACAACAACACCCGCTACGACTACATCCTCGACAACCTGCGCTTGAAGCAGGCGGCGGGAACTTTGAATCCGGGGGACCTGGAAGATCTGCGGCGTTATCTGAAGGCTGACTACAACCCGGACAAGGATTTCCTCCCGCCGGATCTGGCCAAGGCCGCCGAAGCGCAGCTCAAGGCACGGCCTTAAGCCTTAAAAACAAAAGATCGCAGCCTTCGGCGGCTCCTACAGGAAACGTATTCCAATGCAGGAGCTGCCGAAGGCTGCGATCTTTTTGCTTTATTTGATCAGTCGGCCCAAGCCATCCAGCAAGCGCTGCAACGCGCCCTGATTACGGCGCATTACCGCCAGCCCGGCTTCGGCCATGCGCTGCGCGTCACGCGGCAACTCGAACAAGCGCTGCACCTCCACCGCCAGCCCTTCGGCATCATCGACCTCGGCCAACGCCCCGGCTTCACGCAATTGCGCGGCGATGTCGAGGAAGTTGAACAGGTGCGGGCCACTGATTACCGGTTTCGCCAAGGCTGCCGGCTCCAGTAGGTTGTGCCCACCGTTGGCGACCAGGCTACCGCCGACAAACGCACTGTCCGCCAAGGCATAGAGAAACAGCAATTCGCCCATGGTGTCGCCGAGCAGCACGCCAGTCTGCGCATCGACATTGGCAGCGGTCGAACGCCGCACCGTGGCGAAGCCTTCGCGCTGGCACAGTTCGAACACCGAGTTGAAGCGTTCCGGGTGACGTGGCACCAGGATCAGCAGCGCATCAGGGTGATTGGCCAGCAAGCGACGGTGGGCATCGAGCACCACTTCGTCCTCGCCTTCGTGGGTGCTGGCGGCGATCCACACTGGGCGCTCCAGCGCCTGCCACTGCCCGCGCAGTTCGGCGGCGCGTTGCAACAGTTGCGGGTCGATGGTCAGGTCGAACTTGATCGAACCGGTGACCTCGACTGTCTCCGGGCGCGCGCCCAGATCACGGAAGCGCTGGGCTTCGGTTTCGGTCTGGATTGCGAAAAAACTCATTTCGGCAAGCATTGGCGCGGTCAGCTTGCTGAAGCGGCCATAGCCGCGTGCCGAACGCTCGGACAAGCGCCCGTTGGCCAGCGCCACCGGGATTCCACGCTTGGCGCACTGATGAATGTGGTTGGGCCACAGCTCGGTTTCCATGATCACCGCAAGCTTGGGCTGAGCGCGATCAAGAAACCGCGCCGCCGCACACGGCAAGTCATACGGCAGATAGCAATGCTGGATGCGCGGCTCATTGGCGAACAGCGCCTGAATCCGCTCCGAACCGGTCGGCGTCATGCAGGTCACGGTGATCGGCAACTGTGGATAACGTTGCAGCAAGGCGCGAATCATCGGCGCGGCGGCGATGCTTTCGCCCACCGATACCGCGTGCACCCAGATGCCGCCGGGTTGCAATTTCGGCATGCCGCAGGAGAAACGTTCGCCAATTCGTTTGGCATACGCCGGCGCCTTGCGCGCTCGCAGCCATAGCCGAATCGCCACCAATGGCAGCCCCAGGTAAAACAGCGCGGTGTACAGAGTTCTATTCATGGCGGCGGAGTTTATCGGCTTTTGTCGCCGATCGCGCGCAAGTGCACGGCAAAACGTTCGGCCAGCCAGCGCGCGGCCGGGCCGAGGGGTTCGTCGCGGCGCCAGACCAGTTCCACCACCAGCGCCGGTGGCGTCCATTCGCTGTCGAGTTCGACCATCAAACCTTGATAGGCCGAGTACTGCACCACATGCCGGGGCAACCAGGCCCAGCCGAGATCACGCACCAGCCATTCAGACATCACGTAAAAACTGTCGGCACGCCACACCTGTGGGCTGGCCGGCTCGTTGCCGGGGTAGACACTGGTTTGCGTCGACATCAGCAACTGCCGGTGTTGCGCCAGTTGCTGGCAGGTCACGTAGGACTGCGTCGCTAACGGATGATTGATCCCGCAGACGGTGACCATTTCCACGCTGCCCAGCACGCGGCGCTCCAGCGCCTCGGGGATTTCATCGTGATAGAACAGCAGACCGAGGTCGGCGCGGTGCTCGACCAGTTTGTGCGCGACTTCGCCTTGGGCGGCGCTGGTCAGTTGCACTTCGAGGCTAGGGAATTGCTCGGCCAGTTCTCCGAAGCTTTCCACCAGCGCCTGATACGGCATGGCTTCATCCTGTGCCACGCGCAGTTGCGCTTCCTGGCCACGCATCATTGCCATCGCCCGGCCATTCAGACGCTCGCACTGGCGCAGGACTTCACGTGCTTCTTCCAGCAACGCTTCACCCGCTTCGGTGAGGGTTGGCTGGCGACCGCTGCTACGCTCAAACAGGCTGACGCCCAAGTCATCTTCAAGCATGGCAATCGCGCTGCTGATCGCCGACTGCGCTTTGCGCTGCTGACGCGCTACAGCGGAAAACGAGCACTGCTCAGCAACGCCGACAAACACCCGTAGCTGATCTAGATTCCATTGCATGCCTATTTACCAACCCATCTCTGTAGCAGATAGGTAATGACTTTACCCCATCTGGCGAATCACTAGAATGCCGCGTCAGCAAGCAACGTTTTACATGAGGATTTGAACCATGAACGCCTACGCCTACCTGGCCATTGCCATTTGCGCCGAAGTGATCGCCACTGTGTCGATGAAAGCCGTCAAAGGCATCAGCACGCCGCTGCCGTTGGTGCTGGTTATCGTCGGTTACGCGATTGCGTTCTGGATGCTGACACTGGTGGTGCGCACCGTTCCGGTTGGGGTGGCCTACGCGGTCTGGGCCGGCATGGGCATCGTGATGGTCAGCGTCGCGGCGCTGTTCATCTACGGGCAGAAGCTGGATATCCCGGCGATGCTGGGGATGGCGTTGATCGTGCTCGGCGTCGTCGTGATCCAGCTGTTCTCCAAGACCGCCGGCCACTAAAGCCAAAACACATCCCCCTGTAGGAGTGAGCCTGCTCGCGATAGCTATGTATCAGACAACATAACTGTTGAATGAAAGACCGCTATCGCGAGCAGGCTCACTCCTACAGGTTCTGTATTCCACGTGTTGATCATCGACAAATCCCGCGCTTTCCCGAGTCTGTATACTGCGCCCTCGTCTTGAACACTGAGGTCGCTGCATGCCATCCGTTATTTCCACCGACGTTCTGATTGTCGGCGCTGGTGTCGCCGGCCTCTGGCTGAACGCGCGTCTGCGCCGTCAGGGTTTTTCGACCGTACTGGTGGAAAGCGCCAGCCTCGGCGGCGGGCAGACCGTGAAGTCCCAGGGCATCATCCACGGCGGCGCCAAATACGCGTTGCACGGTGCACTGACCGGCGCCTCTGAAGCCATCGCCGATATGCCACGCCGCTGGCGTGAGGCGCTGGCCGGCAATGGCGAACTGGATCTGTCCGGCGTACGCCTGCTGTCCGAAGCTCACTATTTGTGGTCTCCGGGCACTCTGGCGGGCAACCTCACCAGTTTCTTCGCCAGTAAAGCCGTGCGCGGCCGGGTCGATCAGGTCAAGGGCGAGCAACTGCCGCCAGCCCTGCAAGACAAACGCTTCAAGGGCAAGGTCTACCGCCTCGCCGAACTGGTGGTCGACGTGCCGAGCCTGATTCAGCGTCTGGCCGATCTGGCCGGCGATGGCCTGCTCGCCGGGCAAACCATCGAGCCTCTTCTGGAAGCCGGCGTGCTGGTGGGTTTGAAAGTCGATGGCCGCGAAATCCGCGCGCAACGCATCGTCCTCAGCGCCGGCGCCGGTACCGCCCAACTGCTCGAAAATCTTGGTTTGAGCCAGCCGGCCATGCAACGCCGGCCATTGCACATGATCATCGCCAAAGGCCCGGGCCTGAAACCGCTTTACGCCCATTGCCTGGGCGGTGGCACCAAACCGCGCATCACCGTGACCACGCATCCGGCCGCTGACGGCCAGTGGGTCTGGTACATGGGTGGCGACATCGCCGAGAGCGAAGGCGTGCACCGCGAACCGGCCGAGCAGATCGCCACCGCGCAGAAAGAGATCGCACAGTTGTTACCGTGGATCGACCTCAGCACCACGCAATGGGCGACCTTGCGCGTTGACCGCGCCGAGCCGTTGCAAACCGGGCTGACTCGCCCGGACAACGCTTTCCTTGCCGAACAGGGTCGCTTGCTGGTCGGCTGGCCGACCAAACTGGCACTGGCGCCGGACTTTGCCGATCGCGTGATCGCCTCTCTTGAACGCGACGGCATCCAGCCGCAAACCACCGAACCGCTACCGGCCCTGCCAAAACCACCAATGGGCATTCCTGCCTGGGAGCAATTGCTGCCATGACCATTGCCAGCCTGCATGACTTCCACCGTTCGCTGGGCAGCACCGGTCTGACGGTTTCGCCACTGGGTCTGGGCACGGTCAAACTCGGCCGTGACCAAGGGGTGAAATACCCCAACGGTTTTCAGATTCCCGGTGACGATGAAGCGCGAATGTTGCTGCGTCAGGCGCAAGATCTGGGCATCAACCTCATCGACACCGCCCCGGCCTATGGCCGCAGCGAAGAACGCCTTGGCCCGTTGCTACGCGGCCAGCGGCAAGACTGGGTAATCGTCAGCAAGGTCGGCGAAGAGTTTGCCGATGGCCTGTCGCGCCACGACTTCAGCGCGGCGCACACACGGATGTCGGTGGAGCGCAGCCTGCAACGTCTTGAAACCGATTTTATCGACCTGGTGCTGGTGCACTCCGACGGCAACGACATGGCGATCCTCGAACACGAAGAGGTTTACGCGACACTCGCGGCGCTCAAGGCCGAGGGCAAGATTCGCGGCTTCGGCTTCTCCGGCAAGACTGTCGAAGGTGGCTTGAAAGCACTGGAGCAAGGCGACTGCGCGATGGTCACCTACAATCTGAACGAACAAAACGAGAAGGCTGTCATTGACTATGCTGCTGCCCACGGCAAAGCCATTCTGGTGAAAAAAGCCTTGGCCAGCGGTCATGTTTGCCTGAGCCCGGGCGTCGATCCGGTGCGCGCCAGCTTCGAATTGCTGTTCGCGCAACCTGGCGTGGCCAGTGCTATTGTCGGCACGATCAACCCGCTGCACCTCGCCCACAACGTTGCGACCGTTGCCCAGGTCCTGCGTGGTCACTGACGCCGCTTCGCGGCCTTAAGCAGGAGCCGATATGCCGCGCACGCTCATCAGAAAGAACCCGAGCAACTTCAAGACCCTGCCGCTGTTCGTCGAAGCTACCCCGGAAGGCCTGACCTACCAAAGCGTCGGCATGCCGCTGAACTTCGCGCAAACCTTGCAGCGGCGCAAACCGGTGAGCGTGGCCGATGCCGAGCGCTTCTCGCTGGAATTGGCCAACCTCGGAGTCTCGGTGCGCCTGACCCTGCATTGGCAGAACCGCGACTATTGGGTACTGGTGCGCCAGCGCCGACAGGATCGTGGCGACGTCGTGCTCAAGTTGATTTCCGGTTACGTGCCGGCGCACGAACTGAATATTCCGCTGCACACCGCCATTCAGGAAATTGCCGAAGAGTGTTTGCTCGAGACACCGGAAGGCTGGCTCGGCGGGCGCTTCAACGACACCTGGCTGCCAGCGCCCTACTCCGCAGCGCTGCATTATCGCGAGGCTCTGCCGTTTCGCCTGACGCCGTTGTCCGGCTCGGCGCGACCGATCCGTTGCGCCAATCTGCAATTGCTCGAACGGCCTCGGGCCTACGTGCATCTGCCGACCGCCTCATTGCAACTGATCTATGACTTGCGCCTGGATGTGCCCAAGGAAGCCAAGTCCCTGAGCCTGTTCCACGTCGACGAGCGTCTGGAGGGTGATCAACTGGTGGCCCGACTCGACCGCAAGCGCCCCGACCTGTACTTGATGCCACTCAAGGACGGCGCGCCACTGGCCGAGTTGTACACGCTCAAGCGCGACAAACTCGTTGCCGCCGGCACCCGAGGTCTGTATCTGGCCGAGAGCTTTGCGACACAAACCGGTTGGGTCGTGCGCGAGGAGCGGATTCGCTGGAAGGACTGGCTGGTGCAACAGGGCCTGCAACCGGCGAAAGCCCCGCGTCAGGGGCTCAAGCAGTTGAGTATCAAGGCGCTGCGAATAATCGGGCTGGGCAAAAAAACCGCCAAATAGCGGTTTAGCGCCGGCGATCCCACCACGTGCGCAACCCGGCGAAGAAATGGAAGTAGCGATTTTCGCGCTTGCCCATGCCGCGTTTGGGCGAGAACGATTCTTCGGCAAAGGCACCGGTAATGCGCACCCGTGACGCCTGGGTCGGCAGCGTGCAGATTTTGGCATCCGCCTGCTGCAGTGCATATTTGAGCAGCCGCTCGGAATGCAGCTTTCGGCCTGTCGCCTTGCAGAAATCGAAAATGCGCTCGATCCGCTTGCCGTAAGCGACATACGTATCGCGTCCGCACACAGCAAAACGGTCGTTCAAGCCGCCCCACCACTGCCAGTCCGGAATATAAGCGTTGTGCTTGCGAACCACAGGGTGAGCGAAGACATAAGCAGGCAATGCGTTGTGAAAGAAATTGTCCGGGCGCACGAACACGACGAAATCCGGATTGAACGGCTCGATCATGCTGGTCACAGTGTGCAATGAGTTGAGCTGATAGATCAGATTGCGCAGCGACGCATAGTCATCGGCCCAGGTATCACCCTGCGCTTTGACCTGTTCGAAATCCCAGCGCTCCAGCACACCCTCGGTCGTGGTCAGCGTGCCGGTCATGGATTCGAAGGGCTGGTAATTATCCGCCGTCAGCTCGCCCTTCTCGCCGGACCGCGTGTTCTGTACCTCATCGATCTTGTACAGATGGTAGAAGCACTTTACATCGCTGCCCGCAGGCAACTGCGCCAGCACGTTCTGCTCGATGGAGGGGAAACATATCTGCGAATTTCTCGGGATTCCGAAAAAAGCCACGGCAATTTTCAACACTCAACAGCACCTTTTGAAAGTAGTTCGGGCCTGCTGGCAACCGGATAGACGATATCGCTTACTTTGGCCGAAACAGCTTTTGCCACCAGCGACGGGGTTGCAGTGGCACCACGATGATGTCCGATTTCTGCAGCCAGTCGCGCTCATAATCCCAGGCATGACCGCCCCACAGCTTTCCGGCTTCGTTGGAAAACCCCAGGGTCATGAGCTGATAGGTACAACCGGCATGAGCCCGCAACCAGTCGAACAACACCAGCGTGTTGAAACCGGTGGAAGGCCCGACGTAGCGCTTGCCACCCGGGCGATCGACCGGGTAGTTCCATAGTGGCGGCAGTGGAATGCGATCCCAATACATGGCCACGCGTGGCAGTGGACACATTGGTGCGGCGCAGCCCACCAGCATGCTGAAACAACGTTCACTCGCCTGTTCGAACATCTGCTGCACCGGCGGCGCGTAAGGCAGACCAAAAAAATACGCGTCCGGCGCGTTGTAGCCATGCACGAAGACATTGACGCTCTGCTCGTTGAGCAGCGCTGCCTTGATGCAGGTATTGAAACTGACGACGACGTCATCGACGCCAATGTTCAGTGCCTGAAAGTCCGCTGCGGTGATGGCCGGATTGTTGGCAATCAGCACGACGCGGGGCGCGCGGCTCAGACAGTCGAGAAATTCTGTGGGCAAAGCCCCCAGAACGGACTGGTCACCACCAGGCAGCGCATCCAGCGCCATGTGTTCGCCGGGTTGCGACGATTGATGATCCTTCATTCAGACTGGCACCTTCATCCCGTAACGCAGTTTCACCCAGAACCGCGTGAACGCCGAAGGCGGCTGCCATGGGCGCATCTCACGCTGGATTGCCGTGGCCAGTGCCTGACCGACACGGGCGAAGGAATAGCGGCTTTGCGCGAACTCCTGGCCGTTGCGGGCAATGCGCTCTGCCAGTTCCGGATCGCTTTGCAGCAGCTTGATCTTTTCCACCGCCTCTTCTTCGCTGCGGTAGAACACGGTGTTGTGCATGTCTTCAAAACCGAGCAAGCGGTCTTCTTCGCCCTGGCTCCAGGCCAGCAGCACACAGCCGCAGGCCATGGCTTCAAAGTTCTTGATCATGAACTCGTTCATGCCGATGTCGGCACTGACGAAAATCCTGATGCGATTGAGCGTCTGCAGGTACTCCTCACCCGACTTGGTGCGGGTCACCAGCATCCCGGTGCGCTTGGAGAGCGACTCGAGCATGGCTTTGCGCTCGGCATACTCAGTGCTTTTCAGGCTGCCAAGAAAGCCGATCGGAATGTCCCGCTCAACGCCGGTGTTGTGCAGCATCTGCTCGTCATAGCCTTTGGAGACGAACACCGTGTCGATGCCTTCGGCGAGCATCTTGCGCGCGACCACAGCCCCGGACACCAGCGCCCGACAACTTGGCAGACGACGGTAAAGCCGTGAATACACGCCCCGATACTTACTCGCCGGCATGTAGTTCTGGTAGGCATCGTGCTCGAGAAAGACCAGCCCGGGAATGCATTTAAGCACCTGCAGTTGCGTGGCCAGACGCTTGACCCGGGAGAAAATCACCACGCGATCGAAGGTCTGGTAATCGACCGAGGTCAAAAACGATCCCAGATTCAACTGCTGCTGTTTGCTCAAACGAAAGATGAAACATTCATCACAGTTCTGCTGCACGATGTCGTAGAGCCGGTCGAGAATGACCCGCTGCTCGTCCATCACCAGGAGCATGACTTTCATAAGTTAATTGACCACACGACGTAGACAGGCAAGCGCATCGGATTCAAAGCTGCCTACATCAACGGAAACGGTAAAATCCCCAAGGCAAAATCCGTTCACACGCAGTACACAACGGTAAAAATTCATCTGATCAACGACTGCGGATCTTCTCGACAATCGCAGTTGTCGAGCTGTTTTCCACAAGTCCCAAGACCTTCACGGTGCCGCCATAAGCGCTGACAATATCGGCGCCGACCACCTGATCAATGCCGTAATCGCCGCCCTTGACCAGTACGTCCGGCTTGACCTCGCGCAGCAGGTTTTCCGGAGTACCTTCAGGGAAACTGATCACCCAGTCCACCGCGCCGAGGCCGGCGAGAACCGCCATGCGTCGATCAACGCTGTTGATCGGACGGCCCGGACCTTTGAGGCGGCTGACCGAAGCATCATCGTTGACCGCGACAATCAGACGATCGCCCTGTGCCCGCGCCTGCTCCAGATAGGTCACATGACCGGCATGCAGGATGTCGAAACAGCCGTTGGTGAAGACGATCTTTTCGTTGTGCGCGCGGGCATCGGCCACGGCGAGCAGCAACTGTTCAAGACCGAGCACACCACGCTCGGAGCCTTCTTCACGCTGGATGGCGCGACGCAGTTCCGGAGCACTGATGGCGGCCGTACCGAGCTTGCCAACCACGATGCCGGCGGCCAGATTGGCCAGCGCAACGGCGTGGGGCAGGTCTTCACCGGCGGCAATCGCTGCAGCCAGGGTGGAGATCACGGTGTCACCGGCACCGGTTACGTCGAACACTTCACGGGCACGGGCCGGCAGGTGCAGCGCCGGCTGGTCCGGACGCAGCAAGGTCATGCCGTGTTCACCGCGTGTCACCAGCAGCGCACCGAGTTCGAGGTCGTGCATCAGGGCGGCGCCCTTGCTCACCAGCTCATGCTCGTCGACACAACCGCCGACGATGGCTTCGAATTCGCTGAGGTTCGGGGTAATCAGGCTGGCGCCACGATAGATCGAGAAATCCTTGCCCTTCGGGTCGGCCAGCACCGGGATGTTCTTCGCGCGGGCGGCCTGGATCAACGCCTGATGGTTTTTCAGGGCGCCTTTGCCGTAGTCGGAAAGTACCAGCACCTTGATGCCTTCGAGCAGGTCGTCGACCTGCGAACCGAGGGCCAGGGCGTCGGTGGCGAACGGTTCTTCAAAGTCGATACGCAGCAGTTGCTGGTGCCGGCTCATGACCCGCAGCTTGACGATGGTTGGCTGGTGCGCGATGCGCTGGAACAGGGCACGTACGCCCGCGCCTTTGAGACTGTTGCTCAGGCTGTCGGCGGCTTCGTCGTCACCGGTCACACCGACCAGCGACGCCGGCGCACCCAGCGCGGCAATGTTCAAGGCAACGTTCGCGGCGCCACCCGGACGGTCTTCGATCTGCTCGACCTTAACGACCGGCACCGGCGCCTCAGGGGAAATCCGTGAGGTTCCGCCATGCCAGTAACGGTCGAGCATGACATCGCCGACTACCAAGACCGGGGCTTGATCGAAACGCGGCATGGACAACTTCATGGAGCAACCCACATACAAAATGAACAGGGGCGCGATATTAACACAGGGTAAAGCGCCGTCCGCCTCAATCTGAAAGGTCGCGTACCCAGAACAATTCGTGGCGCCGGACCGCCTTGCGGAAAAACTCGTTACTGCCTGTGTCAGGCCAGCGGCGACCCGCCAGACCTTGCTGGATCCAGCGGCGCAATTGCCGCTTGAACCCTTGCCCACCCTGCAAGTCGTGCTCCATGGCCAGCGCCATGGCCTTGTCCAGCTGCACATCCGCTGACAACAGCGGACTCCACAGCCGGTCGGCCGGCAACGGCTCGATGGCCGGCGGCAGCGCAATACCGGCACCGGCAGGACCCATCGGCCAACGATCATTGTCGTGCAGGTGATTGGCGTACATCAGCAGGGTGGCCGGTTTCCAGCTACTCAGCGCGATAGCCTCACGCAGCGCCTGGGTCGAGGCCACATGATCACTATGGGGATCCAACTCCGGATGCGGCGTCACAACCACTTCGGGACGGTAATGCTCAAGCAGTGCCGTCAGATCCGCGACAAGGTTGCGCCAGGTCGGCTGACCATCAGAGTCGGCCGGCAGGGCCAGCGGGTTATGCCGGCGGACACTGCGCACATCGGCTTCCTGCGACTCGCGGGAGCCGAACGATTTGCCTGGCTCTTGCGCCATTGCCGGCAACTGCAGGCAGTAATAACCCAGTTGCACACAACGCTCGGCAGGCACGCCGCCCCACAGCGGAATCGTCAGGCTGTCCCAACTGCGCAAGCGCCCCTTCAACCGCGCAGCCGCGGCCTGATCCAGACCCAGACGCTGGTAATCTTCAGCCTCGATCTCGCCCTGAGTCAGGGTGATGATACTGACGTCTTCGCAACGACTGTAGAGACCGAACGCCGCCAACTCCGCATCATCGGCGTGGGGCGCCAGAACCATCACGCGCTGGCGGCTGTAATCAGGATTGGCCATGACCCACAAAGTGCCCGTAGCCCCGACCGCGCAATAGCGAGCGCGCAACGTCAACGCACCTCGTGCCAGTGCCGCTGCCTGCCCGGAAAGATTAAGGAAACGCCGCCCTTTGACCCCGCGCTCGAAATCCTGACGATCATCGCCGACGGCAACGTATGGATCGAGCCAGCGGCCCAGCCAAGCGCTTTTCAATTGTACTTCGAGGACTAGCGTCTCACCCGCTGTCAGCGGTTCGCTCAGGCGAATCACGCCATCCGCAAGGTTCACTGCCTGACGCGACGCGTGTGCAGGAAAGTCGTAGTGATAGTCGTCAGAAGGCCGATAGAACAGATGATCGGCGAACCAGGCCTCGTGTGCGACCCAGGCCAGCACCAGCAACAACGGCACCAGCCACCACGCAACCAGCCATCCGATCAGCAACAACCCCACCAGAAAAGCAATCAGGAACAGACGCTTGTTGCGTCGATGGGCCTTGAGAAGCTGTTGCTTGCGAGCACTCATGAATTCAGACCTTGTAGACCGGCACCGTGTGGCACCAGCGATCCTTGTACTCACGGTCGGCACGACCGAATGAATAACGCAAAGGCTTGCCCAGCGCCTGCGCGTGCGCCCAGGCCTCTTGGGTGTTGACGAAACTCAGCACACTGCCGGGACTGAACTCGCGGCTCTGCGGATCGACGCCACCATTGATGTACTCCAGCGAGACCCATTGCGGGGCCTCGACGCGGTACAGCACCTGAATGGCCACGGGCGCCGAATCGAGCATCACCACCGAACCGGTCATGAACTCGCGCAGCAAGGTGAAGACCTCGACCAGCCCGGCCTTGCCCGGCACTTCAAAGCCCCAGCGCCGCTGAAACAGATCGCCGTAAGCCGCGGCCTGCTCCTGCGGGGTAAAGTCGGACATCGGCACCAGCGATCCGCCCGCCTCTTCCAGCAGGCGCTGCTCGCGACGCTGGTTATAACGGAATTTCTTCGAATACTCTTCCGGGAGCCGAGCCAGGGCCAGGCCCTCGGGTTGCGGCTTCAACGTGCTGATCTGCTCGGCATTGAGCTGGGACACATACGCCATGCGCTGGCGCACCGGCACGCTGACATCTGGCGCAATCGGCAGAATGATTTCCGCATTGCCCATGTCCAGCAAGCCACGCTTGCTCTCGCGCTTGAGCACTTCCTTGGACAAAGCGACATGCCGCCCCCAGCAAGGGATGGCGGCCAGCACATCACCACCAACGATCCAGCCCAGGTAACGCAACTCGATGCCTAGAAATGTCGACAAGCGCTCGACGACTTCGGGATGCGTGGCAAAGCTGCCGCCAAATCGCTGCCAGGCCCGGGCGTAGCTGTCCCGGTCGATCTCGGTCCAGCCACGTTCGCGAAAGCTGCGAAACATCTTCAGCATACGTCGGTCGCGTGTGCCGGCTGAGGTTCGTCACCCTCTTCAAACTCTTTGGCATGCAGACGGGCGTAATAGCCGTTTTGCTCGAGCAATTGCGTGTGAGAGCCACGTTCAACAATGCGCCCCTCATCCATGACCAGAATCAGGTCGGCTTTCTCGATGGTGCTCAAGCGGTGGGCAATGACCAGGGTCGTGCGGTTCTTCACCACATGATCCAGCGCGGCCTGGATATGCCGTTCCGACTCGGTATCGAGCGCGGAAGTGGCCTCGTCAAGAATCAGCAGCGGTGCATCCTTGAGCAGCGCCCGGGCAATGGCGATACGCTGACGCTGGCCACCGGAGAGCAGCACACCGTTTTCGCCGACCATGGTTTCGTAACCTTGCGGCATCTTGATGATGAACTCATCGGCATAGGCCTCGGTGGCCGCGCGCTTGACCTCATCGAACGGCGCGCCAGCCAGATCACCGTAAGCGATGTTGTTGGTCACCGTATCGTTGAACAGCGTGACCTGCTGGGTCACCAGAGCGATCTGTCGACGCAGGCTGCGCAGGGTGAAATCCTGCACCTGCACGCCATCAAGCAGGATCTGGCCCTGGGCATGATCATGCTGGTAAAACCGCGGAATCAGGCTGGCCAGGGTCGACTTGCCACTGCCCGAGCGCCCCACCAAAGCGACCATTTGCCCCGGCTCGACAACGAAGCTGATGTCGTTGAGTACCGGTTTTTCGGTATCGGGATAGTGGAAGCTGAGGTTACGCACTTCCAGACGGCCTTCGAGACGATCCTGCTCGACCGTACCCTGATCCACTTCCGCCGGCTCATCCAGTTGCTCGAAAATGCTCTCGGCACCGGCGACGCCCTTCTGGATAGTCGAACTGACTTCCGACAATTGACGAATTGGTTTTGGCAGCAGGCCCGCCATGGTGATGTAAGCCACCAGATCGCCCGGCGATGCGTCACCGCGAAGGTACAGCACAAGGAACATGACCACGGCCATCGCGCTGTAAGTCACCAGTTGCAACATCGGCGTATAAACCGCGCCGGTCTTGGTCATCGTCAACTGCTTGTCGGTGTTGCTCTGGCTGGCATCGCGAAAGCGGTCCTTTTCGTACTGCTCGCCGCCGAAGCTGCGCACAACGCGGTAGCCATGAATGGTCTCGGAGGCGACGTGCGTGACGTTCCCCATCGAGACCTGGATCTTCTTGCTCTGCTTGCGGAATTTTTTGCTGGTGCTGTTCACCATCAAGCCGATCAACGGCAGGATGGCGACCATCACCAAAGTGAGTTTCCAGTTCATCCACAACAGTGTGCAGAACAGGAAAATCACGGTCATGCCTTCACGGATGACAACTTTGATCGCATCCGTTGCTGCACCGGTGACCATGGTCACGTTGAAGGTGATCCGGGAAATCAGATGGCCGGAATTGTTCTTGTCGAAGAAGCGATTGGGCAACTCCAGCAATTTGTTGAACAGCACCACCCGCAGGTCATGCACCAGACCCAGAGAAACCCGCGCCAGGAAGAAGTTGCCCAGGTACGAGCCCACCCCCTGCCACACCGCAATGAACACAATCATCAGCGGCACGGATTCGAGCAGCTGCAACTTGCCCAGATACGGGTTGCCCGGAAACAGACTGGCCTCAGGATTGGCCAGACCGTCGACAAAGTATTTGAGGATGTAAGCGAGCATCGGTTGAGTCGATGCGAAGATCAGAAACCCGACGATGCTGAGAAGGAAAAGGCCGGCGTAAGGCCGCACGTAAGCCAAAAGGCGGAAATAGATCGCCAGCGTGGACTGGGCTTTCGGTTCAGGACTGCTCATGGTGATCCGCGCAATTCAGTGAGGCGCTGATGATATCACACGCGTTTTTGCCCCGATAAACATGACTTCAAGCCAGCCTTCGACCAAGTCGGTTAAGATACCCCGCTAATGATGGGGAGCCGGATATGCAATCGATTGATCACAGCACTTACGAGGCACTGCGCAAAGGTGCACACGTATTGGAGGCCGACGGTTCCGGCGACAAGGTGCTCAGATTGGCCGATGGACGCATGCTCAAGCTGTTCCGCCGCAAGCGGTTGCTCAGTTCGGCGCTGTTCTATCCCTATGCACAACGCTTTGCCGACAACACCCGGGCACTCGAACAACGCGGCATCCTCTGCCCGAAAGTCATTGCGGTCTATCGTATTCCGAGCATCGAACGTGACTGCGTGTATTACAGCCCGCTGGAAGGCGACACAGTGCGTCAGTTGCAGAGCGCTGGCGATGAGGCTGACACACTGAGATTCCAGCTGGGCGGGTACTTCGCGTTGCTGCACGAAAAAGGTGTGTACTTTCGATCGCTGCATTTCGGCAACGTCGTGCTGACCCCCGACAACCGCTTGGGCCTGATCGATATCGCCGACCTGCGTTGCCAGAAACGCGCACTCAGTGACAGCAAACGCCTGCGTAACTTCGCGCACTTGCTGCGCTACAAGGAAGACCGCCAATGGTTGCTCGGCCAGGATGCCGGCGAAACATTTGTCGAAGGCTATCGCCAGGCACTGCCGAGCCACCGACAAGCGCCATTGATCTCGCGCCTGCGTCCGCTGCTCGGCTAAACCCTAGCGGCCGATGACCACCACGGTGGCGCCTTTGCGATTGGCGAAATGTTCGATGATGCGCATCTGGTGCGCCACAAGCCACTCATTCAGCCATGGCTCGTCACCTTTGGCCTCGATGAGGAAGTATTGATAGTCACCAGCGTGCGCTGCCGACATCGCTTCCTCTGCGGTCAGTACCGGCATCACATAGCCGCGACCGGCGTAATAGCTGATCCGACCATCCTCGAAATAGGTCTTCGCCCCTGGCTCGAGATGGGCCGACATCCAGCGGCCAGCCTCGACGTAATGCGTTTTGCCAGCCCCGGTGGAAACAACGTTCGACAGCATCACCAGCAACCCCAGAACCACCAGCCATTTGCCGCAACGCGGAAACTCGCGAACGAACGCCGCCAGCCCCATCGCCAGCACAGGCACAAACAACAGGTTCAGAAAGCTCAGGTAGCGCGCATTCATGAACTGCTGCTTGATGAAAAACAGCACCAGCACCACCAGATACAGCAGCGCCGCCCAGGCAAAGGGGCGATAGTCGCGCCAGTAAGTCCCTAGAACCCCCCAATTGCGTCGCAGCACGAAGGGTACGGCGAACGGCCCCATCAATTTCACAAAGGTGATGGCCATGGTCGCCAGAATGCCGAAGAAAATGATCCGCCCGGCTTCATCCTGGGAATACTTGTTGATGAGCGAATTGGCAAACTGATCGCACAGCATCTGAAAGGAAGCAAACACACTGTGCGGCGCAATCATGTCCATATACAGCATCACGCGCGCCGACATGAGCACACCTGAGACCGAAACGGCCAGCAGCCCCAAAATCGGCAGCAGCGAAAACTGGAAGAATTGTATCCGTCGGGTCGAAGACCACAGATTGGGCAACTGCCACAGGGCTAACGCGGGTATCAGCAGCAAGGCTTCCAGACGAAACAACGCTGCTGCGACAATCGCCAAGTGAATGCATGCCGCCCGCAGCCAGCCACCCCGGGCTTGCCAGCGCAGCGCGAGCCAGAGCGTCAGCGTGCAGAAGAACCAGAAACCGCATTCACGGATGATGTCATTGCGAAAGGCATTCACCGCCGGCATTGCCAAAACCACCAGGCACGCCCAACGGGTGACCTGCGCAGATCGCTGACGAACGCAATCGACCATCAGCGCGCTGGTGCCCGCAAAAAACAACGCGCACCAAAGATAGGCGCTCAGTTCCAGGGGCAAATGCAGGATGGTATGCGTACCGGCCAGCAGAAAGGAAAACCATGGCCAGTCGAAAGAAGCCCAAGCCACATTAGGCCCGTGCTCGGTAACCTGTTGCGCGATATCAATGTACAGCGCGGCATCACGCCCCACTGTCGCAGTGCCCAGGACCGCTATCAGTGATAGCAGCGCACTGCCCAGAAACGCCAGCCAGACCGGGTATTCGTCGATGATTCTGGAGACTCTAGTTGCCACGCTATTGCCCGTACCTTTCACCCAGCCACCTCACCGACATCCATTACAGGGTCCGCATAGTCTCCGCGACCCGTTTACCGAAACAGCAACCGCAACGCCTTGCGGGTGTAGGACCAACGCGAAAACGTTCGCCAGTCTGCACGCAAGGCCTGAAAGTAAAACGACTTGGCCAGTTTGTATTCGCCATGGGAGTAACAGTCACGAAACAATGACAGGCAGCGCTGCGCCAGAAACGCTTGGCGCAAATCACCCATTTCCTCGGGCATCCGTCGACTGGAAAAGACTTCGCTGACCACCTGCTCCGTGCCGGCGGCAAGGCTTTGGCGCAGATCATGGCGCATGCTGTCGGCGTGCTTGTAGATCAGCGCCAGGGGCTTGTCCAGAACGGTGCAGGGGTAGCGCGCCAGCACTTGGGCGAATACTGGCAAGTCCTCGACGTTGCGCAAATGTTCCGGGTAATTACCCAAAACGAATACGTCGCGGTGCATCGCACAGGCACCGTTGGAAATCGATACCGTCTTGTTCAGCAGGTAACCCTGCAGTCGCTGGCGGGGCGTCACAGGCAGCGGCCTGGACGCCTGCAAGCTGCGTCGCCCGTCTGCAAACACCGACCAGTGCGCGCCGATCACCATCAGGCTGTGTGGATTACTTTCGATGTGCTGCGAAAGTGCAGCCAAGGCACCTGGCGCCATTTCATCATCGGAGTCGAGAAACACCAGATACCGTCCGGCTGTCTCTTCCAGCCCCCGATTGCGCACCGACGACAAGCCGCCGTTGCTTTTGCGCAGCGCGCGAAAACGCCCGCCATGTTTGAGCAGGAGGTGTTCTACTACCTCAGGCGTATCGTCCGTCGACCCGTCGTCGATGACCAGCAGATCCGCCGTCGCTTCATCCAACTGCGCCAACACCGACTCCACTGCACGTGGCAGGGTTCGCGCGTAGTTGTATACCGGAATAACGACGCTGATCAGTGTTTCAGTCAAGTTCGTATCCTTTTACACCCTCTTTTACGACCAGAATATCTTCCATGATCAGGTATTCCAGATCCGAACCGAAAAACATGTTCAGCGCGTCAGTCGGCGAGCAAATCATCGGTTCGCCACGACGGTTGAGCGAGGTGTTCAGCGATACACCATTACCGGTCAGATTTTCCAGCGCTTTCATCATGTCGTAGTAGCGCGGGTTGTATTCGCGCTTGAGCACCTGGGCGCGAGAGGTGCCATCTTCGTGGACAACTTCCGGCACGCGGGCCTTCCACTCTTCAGCCACTTCGAAGGTGAAAGTCATGAACGGTGCCGGGTGATCGATCTTGATCATTTGCGGCGCAACGGTGTCGAGCATCGACGGGCAGAAAGGCCTCCAGCGCTCGCGGAACTTGATCTGGTGGTTGATGCGGTCAGCCACACCGGCAACGCTCGGGCAACCGATGATCGAACGGCCACCCAATGCACGCGGGCCAAATTCCATGCGCCCCTGGAACCAGGCCACCGGGTTGCCATCGACCATGATTTTGGCGATCTGCTCAGGCATGTTGTCGAGCTTGCGCCAGGTCGGCTTGCTCTCGTGACGGGCGCAGGCAGCGATGACGTCTTCGTTGCTGTACGACGGACCAAGGTAGACGTGCTCCATCTTCTCGACCGGTACGCCACGAGCGTGAGACACGTAGGCAGCGGCGCCGACCGCAGTGCCGGCATCGCCGGACGCAGGCTGCACGAACAGTTCCGTGATGTCGTCGCGGGCAATGATTTTCTGGTTCAGCTTGACGTTCAATGCACAGCCACCGGCGAATGCCAGCTTGCCGGTTTCCTTGAGCACGTCGCCCAGGTAGTGATCGATCATCTGCAGCGCCAGTTTCTCGAACAGCGCTTGCATGCTCGCGGCGTAGTGGATGTACGGCTCGTCAGCGATGTCGCCTTCGCGCTTCGGACCCAGCCACTCGATCAGCTTCGGCGAGAAGTAGAAGCCTTTGCCCTTCTCTTTGTAGCGACGCAGGCCGATGACGTTGGCGTAGTCGGTGTTGATCACCAGCTCACCGTTCTCGAACGAGGCCAGACGCGAGAAGTCGTACTTGCTGGCGTCGCCGTACGGCGCCATGCCCATGACCTTGAACTCACCGTCGAGCATCTCGAAACCGAGGAACTCGGTGATCGCACCGTACAGGCCGCCGAGGGAGTCAGGATCGAAGAATTCCTTGATCTTGTGAATCTTGCCGTTTTCGCCGTAGCCAAAGAAGGTCGTGGCGTACTCGCCCTTGCCGTCGATACCGAGGATCGCGGTTTTTTCCTTGAAGCCGGAACAGTGGTAGGCGCTGGAAGCGTGAGCCAAGTGGTGTTCGACCGGCTCGATCTTGATCTTTTTCGGATCAAAACCCAGTTGCTCCAGGCACCAGACAATCTTGTTGCGGTAGCGCTTGTAGCGACGGTTGCCCATCAGGATCGCATCAAGGGCACGATCCGGCGCGTACCAGTAACGCTTGGCGTAGTGCCAGCGCGCCTTGCCGAACAGGCTGATCGGGGCAAACGGGATTGCTACCACGTCAACGTCGGACGGCTTGATGCCGGCCTGTTCAAGACAGAACTTCGCCGATTCGTAGGGCATGCGGTTCTTTGCATGCTTATCGCGTACGAAGCGCTCTTCTTCAGCCGCCGCCACCAGCTTGCCGTCGATGTACAAGGCTGCTGAAGGGTCATGGCTAAGGGCGCCGGACAGGCCAAGAATCGTCAATGCCACAGGGGTCTAGCCTCTTTAGTCTGCGTGCAGGCGCGATGCGCCTTGAATATTGATGTGCCCTCGCACACGGCGAGTGACAGCTAAAGGGCGGGATTATAGCGTAAACGAGTGGGGAATTACCCTGCGCGATTGCCCCAGGGTGAATGGTTTGAAGAAACCTGGCCCTACGACTCAATAACCGCCCTTGCGCCAGTAAATACCAAGATTACCGTCGGTGACCTGACGATAAACCGTATAGGGCAACGCCACTGTATCGAATACACCGGACAATGGCAGATCCAGCAGCACGAACGGCACAAGAAAACCGCTGGGATCGGGGGGCGCGTTCAATGCGCAGAAATCGAAGGCCAGACCGCTGTAAACCCTCGGAATGGACTGGCAGTAGGTTTTTTGTTTGCGCATGTCACGGGCGACGTCGGCATCGTCTTGCAGTACGCTCAGGACGCTGCCGCAACCCGCTAAAAGCCATGAAAAAACACCCAGCGTTACAGCCTGTTTGATGGTCAAGATTTGCCCTCCAAGGTCGTCGGGCAAATTAGCATCGGCGCTGAGCAGGGCACAGTTCATGCTTTCTGTAGAAGCCGTAGGACAAGTCGCTAAATCTTGTCCTCCGGAGTTTGATTCAGGCCGCGCTGGAAATGTCTTTCGGCAAACGCTGATCAATAACCTGGTACAACGCGCTGCTTTCCGGCCAGTTACGCATGAATCGCGCACGGTCACGGGCATAGGCCGGGGCAAAACTGCCCACAGACCCATGCTGGCACATCGAATCCAGATCGATCAGCGCCCAGCGATCCTGCTGCCAGAACAGGTTGTGGCCCTTGAAGTCGCCATGGCTGATGCGCTCGGCAATCAAGCGCGCGAACAGTCGGTCCAGCGCCTGCAGCTCCACTTCTGGTGCGTCACCATTCTCAATGTACGGCGCAAAACGCTCGATGATATCCGGCCCGGGGAGGTACTCGGTCACCAGATACGCCCGACTGCGCAGCCAGAAAAAGCGTTTCTCCAGCACCGCCAGCGGTTTCGGAGTGGCGATACCGAGAAACGCCAGGCGATTGCCTTCGCGCCACGAATGCCAGGCGCGACTCGGGCGCCAGAAACGCTTGAGCCAATGGGCCAAGCCCTTGATGTTGTAGCGCTTGATCACCAGCGTACGCGCACCGGCCTGAACCTTGCCGACGCTCGCCGCACCACCGGTCTTGTACAGATGCCCCTGATCGAGCAACGCATCGGCCTGCGCAAGCACCGGCAGCATGGCCGGCTCTTCTTCGCGACGAATCGCGCGCAGTCCGAACGCTCCACGCTGCACGCTGAACAATGTGCACTCGCGACCGACCTTGATCAGAAAGTCTTTCAAACGCCAGCGGCGCACTTTGTCGATCTGCTTCTGCAAGGCTTCCAGCGGCAGCGCGTGCTCACTGTTGCTCAACAAGTAATACACCAGCAATTCTTCAGTGAACGGCTCGAGCGCCTTGGGTAACTGGGCGAAAAACACCCCGAGATTTTCCAGGACTTTTTGCCGCGATAGCGGCTGACCGGCGGTTTCTGCGCAAATCCCGGCACCGTCAATCAAGTACAACTGGCCGCCGTGACGCAGCAGATTGTCCAGATGCAGGTCTTCCTGCCAAAGCCCCTTGCCGTGCAACCGGGCAATGGCGCCCAGCGCCTCGGCCAACACCGCCGATTGCTCGTCGGCCAGCACTGGCAGCGACTCGACTTTCGCCCAGGCATCGCCAAGGCTTTCGGCACCTTCAAGGAAATCGAACAGCAGCCAGCCACCTTCGCCATTCTGCAAGCCGTCGGCCAGCAGCAGCGGTGTTGTCATGCCTTGCGCCGCCAGCAAGCGCACGCCTTCCAGCTCGCGCTGAAAATGCCGGGCGGCCTTGCCGCCGACCAGCAATTTGGCCAGCACAGGACGCCCGCGCCAGATACCGGCGCCGACGTAACGCTGCCCCGGCAGGACTCGCAGCAGACTGAGCAATTGCAGATCCGCACTGCCAGCGGCATCGGCCAGAGTCACCGTCAGCGGCAGTTGCGGGGTTCGCCCGACACCGGCCAGCTCGGACAATTGCATCAGCGGGTCTCCTTGTGACTGCGGCGCGCGGTCAGCCGGGCGAGCCAGCTGTCGAGCAGCGAGCTATCGCTTGGCTGATCGAGATAAGCCGCGAGCAATTCACGCAGTTGCGCCTCGTTCCATTCCGGCGCACGGCGTTGCAGCGGCTCCAGATCCTTGATCCGGTCACGCATGCCGAACAATAAAGGACGGGTTTTTTCCAGGTCGATCAATTGCGCCTGATACGCGTCACCGGTGGCCCGCAGAAAAATATGCTTAGGGTAGAAACAGCCGTGTACCTGGCGCACACCGTGCAGATGTCGAGCCAGCAGACCGCAAGCCTTGAGAATGGCTGAATGCTGTGCAGCACTGAGTTGCGACCAGCGTTGCAACAGCGATTCCAGATCGCTCCAGCCGTCCAGCGCCCGGGTCAGCAGAATGGCGCGAACTTCACCGTCAACCTTGCGCTCACCGAAGAACGCCGCTTGCAGCGCCGGAATACCGAGCTTGCGATAGCGACTGATGTTACGAAACTCACGGGCAAAACTGGGTTCGCCGAAAGGCGCGTGCAAAGTGCGCGTCAGGTAATTGCTCTGGCGCTTGAGGTAATAGCCCTGGCCTTCCAGGTCCAGACGGAAGACGCTACTCCAGCCACCACGGGCGGTATTGGGTTCATCCACAGCTTCAAGCTGCTTGGCCCACAATGCGTCGAAAGTGCCGAGACCATGGCGCTCAAGCAGTGCGCGGTCTTCAGCGGCGAGAAAATCAGTCATTCGCGTCCCTCGAAAAATCTCACCACGTGCCGAATCCGTTTCTTGTCGGCGTTATCAAGCCGATCGCACTGGCGGTATTGCTTATAGAAGCGCAGGCGTTGGGTATTGGACAGGTGGTATTTGGCGAGTTTATCGAGACAGGCCAGATCCTTGGTGATCCGATACTTGAGCCAGAAGCCTCGCCAGAACTCGCCGTTAGGGCAATCGATCAGAAATATCCGAGCCTGACCATCGATCAACAGGTTGCGCCATTTCAGATCGTTATGGGTAAATCGGTGATCATGCATCGTCCGGGTATAACCGGCCAGTTGCCGGCTGACGCCGTCGACCCAGGCGCGATCCTTGAGCTTCGGATCCTTGCGCTCGGCGAGCGCCGAGAGGTCTTCGGTGTTGGGCAATTCGCGAGTGATCATCGCGCCACGATCATACGCCGCGCCGCGTCGCTCCAGGCCCCAGGCCACCACTTCAGCGGTGGGAATACCCCACTTGGCGAAGCGTTTGAGGTTCTGCCATTCCATCTTTACTCGCGGCTTGCCGAGGTAGCGGCGCAAGCCTTTACCGGCGCCGACATAGCGTTTGACGTAATAGTTGACGCCGTTGCGCTGCACGCGAATCACTTCCGACAGCGGGTCACGGGTCAGGCGTTCGCCCTGCAACGCAAATACCGCTTCGAGGCTGCCGAAGTCTTCGGCGAGCTCGCTGTATTGCGGCTCGAGAGTCCAACCAGCCATCAGAGCGCATCCCCGTAACGCTGTTTACGCGCATAGAGTTTGTTGGCCTTGCCTTCCAGCCAGCTCAGCAGCGGCGCTTCTTCAGCCAGTATCTGGCGCAGCGGTTGCTGGAAATAGCCCTTGAGGAAACGCAGCTTGTCGCGGCGGGTCAGGCCGATGTCCAGTGCGGAAAAGTACAGCGCTGCCAGATCTTTATTACGCCAGCGTTGGGTAATCTTTGCGCGGGTCTGGGCGCGGTGCAGATCGATCACCGAGAGTTTGAACTCTTCAGGTGTCACCGGTTTATCGGTGTGCAGCAGGAAGTGGCAGATGTAGCAGTCGCGATGGTTGACGCCGGCACGATGCATCATGCCGGTCATGCGCGCGACCTCGGCGATCAGTGCGTGCTTGAGTTTTGGCTCGGGCGGCTGCCTGACCCAGTCGATACTGAAGTCTTCGAGGCTGATGGTCGGCGCCAGTTCTTCGGTGACGATGAACGAGTGCTGATCCGCCGGGTTGCTGCCCTTCTCGCCGTACGCAACGGCGGTCATGGTCGGCACGCCGGCATCCTGCAGACGCTGGATGGCTTTCCACTCCTGGCCTGCGCCGAGTACCGGCAGCTTGGCGGTCAGCAGGTTCTTGAAGATTTCGCCCCAGCCGATGCCACGGTGGATCTTGACAAAAAATCCGTTGCCGTCGACTTCCGTGCGCAGTGTCCGGCGTGCTTCCAGCTCGCGGTATACCTCGCCCTGCAAGCCTTCGACCTCGGCGAACGGATCGCGCCCGGCCCACAGGCTTTTGAACGGTTCAGCCAGCATCAACTTCATTAAGCGTGCTCCGCCAGAATCACATCGGCCGCGTGCTGCGGCATGCTGTAGAGGTCGGCCGTCTCGGCGAAAGCCAGACCATGGCGGCTCCAGGCCGCGCGTGCAGCGTCGTCATGCAACATTTCAGTCAGGTATTGCGTCAGCTGCGCTTGATCGAACGGCTCGTCCAGCACTCGCCCGGCATCCGCCTCGGCAATGTAATGGGCGTAACCGCAGACCGCGCTGACCAGCACCGGCAAACCGGCGACCAGCGCTTCAAGCAACACGGTACCGGTGTTTTCGTTGTACGCCGGGTGGATCAACAGATCGGCGCCAAGCAGGAAGCGCGGGATATCGCTGCGTCCTTTAAGAAACGTCACGTTATCGCCCAAGCCCAATGTCGCGCTCTGCATCTGGAACAATTTGGGGTCATCCTGGCCGATTACAAACAGCCGGGTGCGTTTCTTCAGTTCGGCAGGCAATGCAGCCAGTGCTTTCAGGCTGCGATCGACACCTTTGGTCTTGAACCCGGAGCCGATCTGCACCAGCAGCAGTTCGTCGTCCTTGAGATTGAATTCAGCGCGGAACCCGGCGCGAATCTCATCGGCATCCGCCGGGCGGCGACGATCCTGGGCAATGCCCGGCGGCAACAGGTGGAAACGCTCAAGCGGCGTGTCGTAATGCTTGATGAACAGCGGTTGCTGCACTTCGGAAATCATCAGCACTTCGGTCTTTGCGTCTTTGGCGAATACTGCGCGCTCGTATTCGGCAAAGTGGCGATAACGGCCCCAGCGGCGATACAGCGAATGGCGCAGGTTCTGCGCCTTGTCTTCGAAGCAGCCATCGGCGGCGTAATAGACGTCCAGACCCGGCATCTTGTTGAAACCGATCAAGCGATCAACCGGGCGCTTGGCCAGATCCGCTTCCATCCATGCGCTGAGCTTTTCGTTGCGACGGTGATTGAAGAACGCCTTGACCGGCGCCACCAGCACTTCGAAACCGGGCGGCACGTCGCCTTCCCAGATCAGCGTGTAGACGCGGATCTTATGACCGCGCTTCTGGCATTCGAGGGCGATGCGCATGAAGTCGCGCTGCAAGCCACCGAACGGGAAATATTTGTACAGGACGAATGCCAATTGCATCAGCGCAGCTCCTCAGCCATTAACAACGTGCTCAGTCGGCTGGCGACACGCTCGGGGTTCAGACGCGTGAAGCACAAAGGCTGTTCACGCTTAAGGTCAAACTGACGGGCATCCTGCGCGGTCGGTTGATAGGTACATTTCTTTTGCAGGCAAGGTGCGCACGGGAAGTCGCTGGCCAAGTGAATCTGCAACTTGCCGTAAGCGCCGGTCAGGCCCGGGTTGGTCGGACCGAACAGCGAAATGGTCGGCACATCCAGCGCCGCGGCCAAGTGGCCGAGACCGGTGTCCACCGCCACGCACGCTTGCGCGCCGGCGAGGACTTTGCCGACGCCGGCCAGATTCAGTTTTGGCAGCACTTCGGCGTGTTTGAAACCGGCAGCGATGCGCTCAGCGCGGGCCTTTTCCTGCGGGTTGCCCCAGGGCAGCTTGACGCCGACGCCGAGATAACCGACGCGTTCGGTCAGTTCGCGCCAGTAACTTTCCGGCCAGTGTTTGGTGTCCCAAGTAGTGCCATGCAGGAACACCACAAAGGCGTTTTTGCGCGGCAGCTCGACCAGACGTTCGACGTTGAGGCCGTAATCGCCCAGGCCTTTTGGCAGATCGTAACCGAGGGCGATGGCGAACAACTGCCGTACACGCTCGACCGCGTGTTGACCACGGGCCACGGCCAGTTTGCGGTCATAGAAACGCGAGGCCATCGGCTCACGGGCCGAACCTTTGTCGAGTCCGGCCACCGGGGCTTTGACATAACGGGTCAGCCAGGCACTTTTCAGCAGGCCTTGGGCGTCGATCACCAAGTCGTATTTGTTCGCGCGCACGCTTTGCTTGAAGCGTTTCCACTCGCCGCTGGTGATGGTTTTCCAGATGTTTTTACGCCAGCGACGGATCGCCACCGGAATCACTTTGCCAACGGCCGGGTGCCAGGTCGGGATCTCGGCAAAGCCTTCTTCCACGACCCAGTCGAACTTGATCCCGGGGATGGCCCGGGCGGCGTCGGTCAGCGCCGGCAACGCATGAATCACGTCGCCCAGCGATGAAGTCTTGATCAACAGTACCCGCAATTTAATGAACCTCGACCACAGAGCCCTGCAACTTCTGCAAGGCATCGTTGACCGCGTTCGGCATCAGCTGGCGCAGGCAGTTGTAATGGCCGAAGCGGCAGGTACGGTCGAAGCACGGGCTGCAATCGAGGCCCAGACGTACCACTTCGACGTGCTCGGCCAGCGGCGGGGTGAAGCCCGGCGAAGTCGAGCCGTAGACGGCGACCAGTGGGCGATTCAGCGCGGCGGCAACATGCATCAGGCCGGAATCGTTGGAGACCACCGCGTCGGCGCAGGACATCAGGTCGATGGCCTCGGCCAGCGAGGTGCCGCCGCTGAGGTTGACCGACTCTTCACGCAGGCCCGGGATCAGCCGTGCGCGGATGTCTTCGCCGACCGCGTGATCGTTTTTCGAGCCGAACAGCCACACCTGCCAGCCTTCGCGGATACGCGCTTCGGCGACTTTGGCGTAGTGCTCGGACGGCCAACGCTTGGACTCGCCGAACTCTGCGCCGGGGCACAGGGCCAACACCGGGCGATCGAGGCTCAGGCCGAATTTGGCCAGCGCCGCTTCGCGGGTGACCGGATCAATTTGCAGGCTCGGGCGCGGATACGGCTTCGGCAGCTCGGCATTGGCTTCATAGGCCAAGGCCATGAAGCGCTCGATCATCAGCGGATAGCGTTCTTTATCGAGGGTGCGCACATCATTGAGCAAGCCGTAGCGGAACTCACCACGCCAGCCGGTGCGTTTCGGGATGCCGGCGAAAAACGGCACCAGCGCCGACTTCAGCGAGTTGGGCAGCAGGATCGCCTGATCGTACTGACCGCGCAGGGATTTGCCGATGCGCCGACGCGTTGCCAGTTCCAGCGCGCCGTGGCCGAGCGGGAAGCTCAAGGCCTTGCGCACTTCGGGCATGCGCTCAAGGATCGGCCGGCTCCACTCGGGGGCCAGCACGTCGATTTCGCACTGTGGGTGGCGCTGCTTGAGACACTGAAACAGTGTCTGCGCCATCACCATGTCACCGACCCAACTGGGCCCAACGATCAAAATATTCATGTGGTTTCCAAAAACGAACCGGGGAGGCATTTACGCCTCCCCGCCTCGAGAATCACTGAGGGAGCGGCGCTTCTGGCGATGGGTCATTACCTTCAACATGACTGTCGACTGTCACTCCGCTATCGCGAGCAGGCTCGCTCCCACATTGTTTGTTCGTCCTGCTTCAGATCTACAGACACTGTAGATCCACTGTGGGAGCGAGCTTGCTCGCGAAGGGGCCGTTACATCCGACATCGGTGTCGTCTGACACTCCGTCTTCGCGAGCAAGCTCGCTCCCACAGGGTATTGGGTGCTGCACAAACCGCTTTCAGCTTAGCCCCAACTCTTTCCAGATCCGTAAAACCTGCCGGCGTTCGTCGGCAAACTGGTCGCCCGGTATCACCCCGGCGTCCTTCTGCAAGGCCTGTCGGTGGGCGGCGGAGCGGTAGGCTTTATAGGCCTCGCGCAACAGGCTGGCGTCTTCGGCAGGCATCAGCCCTTCGTGTTCCAGCTCTTCCAGAATGCGAATGTTATCGGTCCAGCGCAGCAGTGGCGGATGGCTTTGTGACCACGCCAGAGCCGCGTATTGCACCATAAATTCAATATCGACGATACCACCGGCGTCCTGCTTGAGGTCGAACGGCGCCGAGGCGTCGAAAGCATTTGCTGCCGTTCCGGCTGCGGTGCTCTTGGTGCCGAGGTTGTCGCGCATCTTCGCGCGCATCTCGCTGACTTCCTGTTGCAACTTCGCCAGATCACGCGCCTTGCCCAGCACCTGGGCGCGAACCTTCTCGAACGCCTGACCGACATCCTGACTGCCGACCAGCACTCGCGCGCGAACCAAGGCCTGATGCTCCCACGTCCAGGCTTCATTTTCCTGATAGCGGGCAAACGCGCCGAGCGAACTCACCAATAGCCCCGAAGCACCGGACGGCCGCAAACGCATATCCACTTCATAGAGCTGACCCGAGTTGGTCTGCGCCGTCAGCAAGTGAATGATGCGCTGCCCCAGCCGCGTGAAGAACTGGGCGCCATCGATCGACTTCGGCCCGTCGGTTTCCGCCTGTGGATCGCCGTCGTGGATAAACACCAGATCGAGATCGGAACCATGCCCCAGCTCCAGACCGCCGACTTTACCGTAACCGACAATGATGAAGCCGGGATCGCACAACGTGCCGTCGGTGCGCAGCGGCGTGCCGTACTTGGCCACGGTCTGGCGCCAGGCCAGGGCCAGCACTTGCTCAAGAATCGCCTCGGCCAGCCAGGTCAGGTAATCGCTGACTTTCATCAGCGGCAGGCTGCCGGCGATTTCCGAGGCGGCGACGCGCAAGCGGTGCGCCAGCTTGAAATGACGCAGGGCTTCCATTTGTTGTTCGAGATCGTCCTCGGGAATCCGCGTCAGCCGCTCGCGCAGTTCAGCTGCCAGTTCCGGCGCCAGCGGCGGCTTGAACAGGCGACCTTCATTAAGCAATTCGTCGAGCAGCAGCGGGAAGCGGGTGATCTGCTCAGCGATCCACGGGCTCGCCGCGCACAACGTCAGCAAGCGGCGCAACGCACCGGGGTTTTCCGTCAGCAAAACCAGATAAGCCGAACGCCGAGCGACCGCTTCCACCAGCGGCAACACCCGTTCAAGTACCAGATCGGGATTGGCATGCTCCACGGCCTGCGCGAGCAGACGCGGAATAAAAGCATCAAGGCGCTCGCGCCCCAGCCGCTGCATCGCGCGCAATTGCGGGCTGCTGCGCAATCCGGCCAAGGCTTTCAGAGCTTTGCTGGCATCGGCAAAACCGCCCTCCTCCAACTGCCGGCACGCCGCTTCTTCGTCCTGCGCCTCTTCCCACAGCGGCAGCCATTCACCGCCGACCACCACTTCGCTTTCGGCGCCTTCATCCTCGTCGGGATCGGCAATTACCTGGGCGAAGTGCCAGGCGACACGACCGCGCCAGAACATCAGTTTTTCGTGGAAGGCATCCCAATCGGCGAAACCGAGCATGAAGGCAATGCGTGCCTGATCCTGCGCGCCATCCGGCAGCATCTGGGTCTGGCGGTCGGCGATCGCCTGAATCGCGTGCTCGGTGTAACGGAGAAATTCGTAGCCCTCGCGCAACTCGCTGATCACCGCCGGTGGCAGATAACCCTGCCCTTCCAGCGTACTCAACACCTTTAATAGAGGACGTTGTTGCAGACTCAAGTCCCGGCCACCGTGGATCAACTGAAAGGCCTGAGCAATGAACTCGACCTCGCGGATACCGCCAGAGCCCAACTTGATGTTGTCGGCCATGCCCTTACGCCGCACTTCCTGCTGGATCAGCTGCTTCATGGTGCGCAGCGCTTCGATCGCCGAGAAGTCGAGGTAACGTCGGTAAACGAACGGCCGCAGCATGTCGAGCAACTGCGCGCCCGCGACCTGATCGCCGGCCACCACTCGCGCCTTGATCATCGCGTAGCGTTCCCAGTCACGGCCCTGATCCTGGTAATACTGCTCCAGCGCATTGAAGCTCAGCACCAGCGCGCCGGACGAGCCGTACGGGCGCAGGCGCATGTCGACACGGAAGACGAAACCATCGACCGTCATTGGATCGAGCGCCTTGATCAGGCGCTGGCCGAGACGAATGAAGAATTCCTGATTATCCAGCGAGCGCTTCACGCCGACGGTTTCGCCACCCTCGGGGTAGGCGAAGATCAGATCGATATCCGAAGACAGGTTCAACTCGACGGCGCCGAGCTTGCCCATGCCGAGGATGACCATTTGCTGCGGCTCACCGCTGCGGCGGCCGGTCGGCGTGCCGAACTGTTCGCAATGGCGGCTGTACAACCATTGATAAGCCTGATCGATGGTGGCGTCGGCCATGTCCGAGAGATCGCGGCAGGTCTGCACCAGGTCAGCCTGACGCGTGAGATCGCGCCAGATGATCCGCACTTGATGGCGAGCACGTTGGCGGCGTAACGCACGGCCAAGCTCATCTTCGCTCTGAGCGGCGTTCACCGCAGCGGCAATCTGCGCACACAACTCACCCGGCGCGAAAGCCCGGTCGAGTTCGCCGGACTGCACCAGCGCAAGCAACATCAAAGGGTCACGAACGCTCTGTTCAATGACGAATTCGCTGGCGGCGGTGACGCGGGCGAACTGCGCCCAGCGCTCTGGCGTCCAGTTCACCAAGCCGTGATCGTCTTCCAGCGCGGCGACGGCCGTACGGAACGACTGCTCGGATCGAGTGACCAACGGCAGGAGAATGGCGGGCAGTTCGGCAAGCACGGGCAGGGTCATGGTCTATCCTTGATCGGCGTGTAAATGGCCGCTTGTAGTGATTGGTGAAAACCCGCTACCCGGAGGACTGTCGAACAAAAGTTAGAAATAGCTGAAATTTCTTTCTCTTTGGCAGCGAACATCAAAGTTTCACCTTTTTCGGATGGCAAAAGACCAACCTTAACGATTATTCTCACAACGCAGCCGGAGGCCACAAGCCATTCTTCTGTAGTTTTACTACTCGTCTATACATTCGAAAGGCTGAAATGCCGGAAGATTTGTAGTAAAACTACACGCCGCCGGAACAACCTATCGGCAATCCAAGAATTTTAAATCGTCTGCCCACAAGGCCAGTCGCAAACTCAGGCAACCGATTCTGGAAGCCTTTCCGCCCTGGAGCAAGCCATGCAAGACCTCGATCCCGTCGAAACCCAGGAATGGCTGGACGCCCTGGAATCGGTTCTCGACAAAGAAGGCGAAGACCGTGCTCACTATCTGATGACCCGTATGGGCGAACTCGCGACCCGCAGCGGCTCGCAACTCCCTTACGCCATCACCACGCCTTACCGCAACACCATCCCGGTAACCCACGAAGCACGCATGCCTGGCGACCTGTTCATGGAACGCCGCATTCGCTCGCTGGTGCGCTGGAACGCGATGGCCATGGTAATGCGTACGAACCTGAAAGATTCTGACCTGGGTGGTCACATCTCCAGCTTCGCTTCCAGTGCGACCCTGTATGACATCGGCTTCAACTACTTCTTCCAGGCCCCGACCGACGAACACGGCGGCGACCTGATCTACTTCCAGGGCCACACCTCGCCAGGCGTTTACGCCCGTGCATTCATGGAAGGCCGCATCACCGAAGACCAGATGAACAACTTCCGCCAGGAAGTCGACGGTCAGGGCCTGTCGTCCTACCCGCACCCTTGGCTGATGCCTGACTTCTGGCAGTTCCCGACCGTATCCATGGGTCTGGGTCCGATCCAGGCGATCTACCAGGCACGCTTCATGAAGTACCTGGAACACCGCGGTTTCATCCAGCCAGGCAAACAGAAAGTCTGGTGCTTCCTGGGCGACGGCGAGTGCGACGAGCCGGAATCCCTGGGCGCGATCTCCCTGGCCGGCCGCGAGAAGCTCGACAACCTGATCTTCGTCATCAACTGCAACCTGCAGCGCCTCGACGGCCCGGTTCGCGGCAACGGCAAGATCATCCAGGAACTCGAAGGCGTGTTCCGTGGTGCTCAGTGGAACGTGACCAAAGTCATCTGGGGCCGTTTCTGGGACCCACTGCTGGCCAAAGACGTCGACGGCATCCTGCAACGTCGCATGGACGAAGTCATCGACGGCGAGTACCAGAACTACAAAGCCAAAGACGGCGCGTTCGTTCGCGAGCACTTCTTCAACACGCCAGAACTCAAGGCGATGGTTGCTGATCTGTCCGACGACGAGATCTGGAAACTCAACCGTGGCGGCCACGACCCGTACAAGGTCTATGCGGCGTACCACGAAGCGGTCAACCATAAAGAACAACCAACCGTCATCCTCGCCAAGACCATCAAAGGTTATGGCACTGGTGCCGGCGAAGCGAAAAACACTGCGCACAACACCAAGAAAGTCGACGTCGACAGCCTGAAGTTGTTCCGCGACCGCTTCGACATCCCGGTCAAGGACGAAGAGCTGGAGAACCTGCCGTTCTTCAAGCCAGAGCCAAACAGCGCCGAAGCCCGCTACCTCAGCGAGCGTCGCACTGCACTGGGCGGTTTCGTACCTCAGCGCCGCGCACAAAGCTTCAGCGTGCCAACCCCGGACCTGGACACCCTCAAGGCCATCCTTGACGGCTCCGGTGACCGTGAAATTTCCACCACCATGGCCTTCGTGCGGATCCTCGCGCAACTGGTCAAGGACAAGGAAATCGGCCCGCGCATCGTTCCGATCATCCCGGACGAAGCCCGTACCTTCGGTATGGAAGGCATGTTCCGTCAGCTCGGCATCTACTCGTCCGTCGGCCAGCTCTACGAGCCAGTCGATAAAGACCAGGTGATGTTCTACAAGGAAGACCAGAAAGGTCAGATCCTTGAAGAAGGCATCAACGAAGCAGGCGCCATGAGCTCCTTCATCGCTGCCGGTACTTCGTACTCCAGCCACAACCAGCCGATGCTGCCGTTCTACATCTTCTACTCGATGTTCGGCTTCCAGCGGATTGGCGACCTGGCCTGGGCTGCCGGCGACAGCCGTACCCGTGGCTTCCTGATCGGCGGCACCGCCGGCCGTACCACCCTGAACGGTGAAGGCCTGCAACACGAAGACGGTCACAGCCACCTGCTGGCCGCGACTATCCCGAACTGCCGCACCTACGATCCAACCTACGGCTACGAGCTGGCGGTGATCATTCAGGACGGCATGAAGAAGATGACCGAAGAGCAACAGGACATCTTCTACTACATCACCGTGATGAACGAGTCGTACCAGCAGCCAGCCATGCCGGCCGGTGCCGAAGAAGGCATCAAGAAAGGCATGTACCTGCTCGAAGAAGACACCCGCGATGCGGCGCATCACGTACAGCTGATGGGCTCCGGCACCATCCTGCGTGAAGTCCGTGAAGCGGCGAAGATCCTGCGTGAAGAGTTCAACGTTGGCGCTGACGTCTGGAGCGTTACCAGCTTCAACGAACTGCGTCGCGACGGCCTCGCTGTAGAGCGCAGCAACCGTCTGAAGCCGGGCCAGAAGCCGAAGCTGAGCTACGTCGAAGAGTGCCTGAACGGCCGTAAAGGTCCGGTCATCGCCTCTACCGACTACATGAAACTGTTCGCCGAGCAGATCCGTCAGTGGGTACCGTCCAAGGAATTCAAAGTCCTCGGCACCGACGGTTTCGGCCGCAGCGACAGCCGCAAGAAACTGCGTCATTTCTTCGAAGTTGACCGTCATTTCGTGGTGTTGGCAGCCCTGGAAGCACTGGCTGACCGTGGTGATATCGAACCTAAGGTTGTGGCTGAAGCCATCACCAAGTTCGGCATCGACCCGGAAAAACGCAACCCACTAGACTGCTGAGGAGACATTTTGTGAGCGAACTCATTCGCGTACCTGACATCGGCAGCGGTGAAGGTGAAGTAATTGAACTGTTTGTGAAGGTCGGCGACCGTATCGAAGCCGACCAGAGCATCCTGACCCTGGAATCGGACAAGGCCAGCATGGAAGTGCCGGCCCCGAAAGCCGGCGTCATCAAAAGCCTGAAAGTGAAGCTGGGCGACCGTCTGAAAGAAGGCGACGAACTGCTTGAGCTGGAAGTCGAGGGCGCCGCTGAAGCGGCCCCTGCTCCGGCTGCTGCACCGGCTAAAAAGGCTGAAGAAAAACCGGCCGCCGCTCCTGCTGCTGCCGCGCCAGCCGCTGCCCCTGCTGCCGCTTCGGTTCAGCAAGTGCACGTGCCGGACATCGGTTCGTCGGGCAAGGCACAGATCATCGAGATTCAGGTCAAGGTCGGCGACACCGTCGAAGCTGATCAATCGCTGATCACGCTGGAATCCGACAAGGCGAGCATGGAAATCCCGTCGCCTGCCGCTGGCGTGGTCAAGGCCATCAGCGTCAAGCTCAACGACGAAGTCGGCACTGGCGACCTGATTCTGGATCTGGAAGTGGCGGGTGCTGCGGCCCCTGCTGCGGCCGCTCCGGCTCAGGCTGCTGCACCGGCCGCTGCCGCTGCGCCTGCTCCGGCAGCCGCGCCAGCCGCTCCGGTTGCTGACAGCGTTCAGGACATCCACGTTCCGGACATCGGTTCGTCGGGCAAAGCCAAGATCATCGAAGTGTTGGTCAAGGCTGGCGACACCGTTGAAGCCGACCAGTCGCTGATCACCCTGGAATCCGACAAGGCGAGCATGGAAATTCCATCGCCTGCCGCTGGCGTGGTGGAAAGCGTTTCCATCAAGCTGGATGACGAAGTCGGTACCGGCGACCTGATTCTGAAGCTGAAAGTCAAAGGCGCGGCCCCTGCTGCTGCCCCGGCGCCAGCTGCCGCCGCTGCTCCAAGTGCGCCTGCCGCTGCTGCTCCGGCTGCCGCTGCGCCTGCACCTGCTGCCGCTCCAGCCGCCGCACCGGCCAAGCCGGGCGCGAAAGTTCACGCCGGCCCAGCCGTGCGTCAACTGGCCCGCGAGTTCGGCGTCGAGCTGAACGCTGTCGGCGCCAGTGGCCCGCACGGGCGTATCTTGAAAGAAGACGTGCAGGTTTACGTCAAAGCGATGATGCAGAAGGCCAAGGAAGCACCGGCCGCTGCTGCTGGCGCAACCGGTGGCGCGGGCATCCCGCCGATTCCGGTCGTCGACTTCAGCCGTTTCGGCGAAATCGAAGAAGTGCCAATGACTCGCCTGATGCAGATCGGCGCGTCGAGCCTGCACCGCAGCTGGCTGAACATCCCGCACGTGACTCAGTTCGATTCGGCTGATATCACCGAGCTGGAAGCGTTCCGCGTCGCGCAGAAAGCCGTTGCAGAGAAGGCCGGCGTCAAGCTGACCATCCTGCCACTGCTGCTCAAGTCGTGCGCGCACATGCTCAAGGAGCTGCCGGACTTCAACAGTTCGCTGGCACCAAGCGGCAAAGCGATCATCCGCAAGAAATACGTGAACATCGGCTTCGCCGTCGACACCCCGGATGGCCTGCTGGTACCGGTCATCAAGAACGTCGACCAGAAGAGCCTGTTGCAACTGGCAGCCGAAGCCGCTGCGCTGGCCGCCAAAGCCCGCGACAAGAAGCTCACCGCTGACGACATGCAAGGCGCCTGCTTCACCATTTCCAGTCTCGGCCACATTGGCGGCACCGGCTTCACGCCGATCGTCAACGCGCCGGAAGTGGCGATCCTCGGTGTTTCCAAGGCAACCATCCAGCCAGTCTGGGACGGCAAAGCCTTCCAGCCGAAACTGATGCTGCCGCTATCGCTGTCCTACGATCACCGTGTGATCAACGGCGCCGCTGCCGCACGCTTCACCCAGCGTCTGGGCAGCCTGCTGGCGGACATTCGCACGATCCTGCTGTAACTCGATCGGCCCTCCGGCGACAGAGGGCCGATTGCTGCACCCTTTCGAGCGCCACACGCTCGTACCTCAACCCCGTCAGTTTGGCGGGGCTTTTTTTTGCCTGAAGAAAACTCATCCTGGTCTTTTTCCCACACATTGCGCTGATATCGGCCACAGCCTCAATCGACTTGACGCCGATCTTTTTCATTCGATACGCAACTAATCTAGGCGCAGTAAATTCAACTAAACAAACTTCGAAAAACTCACATTTATTCAAATTCATTCGAATGGATTCGACATGTTAAAACCAACTATCGGCCCAATTGTCGGCCACATTACAACTAATCACGCACGCATATTCATGCGCGGCGACCTGCAGAACAATGCACGGGTATTTGCTGGAATTCGTTATCGCGCATCCGGCACAAACCAATGGTCGAAAGGTAACTTTTCCCGCCTGAGCGAATTACGCGACATGTCGCAAGTATTCGCCCTCAACAATTTGAGCAGCGATACCGAATATGAATATCAGACTGGCTGGTTCAGCCCGATGAATCCGGTGCACACGCCGGATAGCGTTGCCGAGTTGCCGCTGCAATGGCCGCGGGAAATCTATCGCCTGCGCACCCGCTCCAGCAAAGCCCTGCAACCCAGAGCCTATATTGTCGGTTCCTGCCGCTACCTGCGCATGACCGCCGGTATCGCATCTCTGCCGCAACTGGGCGACCGGATCTTTGCATCCATCAATCAGGTGATCGAAGGCATACAACCGCCGATCAGTGCGGTATTGATGACCGGCGATCAAATTTACGTGGACGATCTGAATGTGGTCGCACCGGACCGCGAATACAAAGACATCCTCAATAAATACCGCGCAGCGTTCTCCCAACCGAATATTCAACGTTTGATGTCCGGCACTTCGACTTACATGATTCTTGATGATCACGAAATCGAAGATAACTGGCCCGCCAATGCCAGCAAGGCCGACATTGACTTATATCGTAACGCCATGGCCGCTTATGAGTTGTATCAGGCCAGTCACAGTCCAGCACACCCATTGACAACTAACGGCGAAATAGATCACGCAACACTTGAGCATTACTGGTATCAGTTCAGCGATGGCGATATCGAATGGTTTGTCACCGACAGTCGCACCCGCCGCAACTTGTCAGGCGATGATCGACGCATCCTCGACGAGGCGCAGGAGCAGGCCCTGCTCAAATGGTTGAGCAACAGCACGGCGCGGGTCAAGTTCGTGGTCACCAGCGTGATGTTCTATCCGGATCGCAAGCTCCACGGCGATGACGCCTGGAAAGCCTTTCCCGAGCAGCGCCTGCGCTTGCTGGAAACCATCCGCACCCGGCGCATCAAGAATGTCGTGTTCATTTCGGGGGACGTGCATGGCTCGCTGACCGCTCGCTTGACCCACAGCGAAGACCCGGACTTCGAAGTCCACACCGTGGTGTCCTCACCGCTGTGCAACAGCAAACTGCTGCCGTATGCCAAAGCGTCCACGTTCATTCTCGATCAGCCGCTGGTGCGTACAGCGGCGGGCAATTATCGGCATGAGCTGACCAGCACAGTGGTGAGTGAGGACAATTTCGCTCATGTGGTGGTCGAGGCCGGGCAGATTCAGGTCAATTACCACGACCGCGATGGCAAACAGCTGCAGTCGATCGTCATAAAACTGCGCTAAGCCTTGAAGAACGCAGCCTTCGGCAGCGCCTGCAGAGGGCGCATTCCCCTGTAGACACTGGAGCAGGCTGCAATCTTTGGCTCTTTTCAACCACGGGCTGGAGAAATGTTCAGCGCAGCCGACATATTCTTATAGCACTTGGCCTTCATCTCTCTTGTCAGTCGGTGCCGCAATGATGCAACCTTGCCGCAGGCAACAGTAAAGAGGGCGAGAGCCCGGCGCGTTCAGCATATTTCCAAGCGAGTTCCCTTCATGAAGAGCCAACCCGATGCCGCCAGCCGTATGGCGGCCGAGGTAGTGACGCAGTTGCCTGTGCCCTCGCGGCTCGGCATGCTGCGTTTCGAGCGCTTGAATGAAGCCAGTTGGGCCATGCTGTTCCTCGATCCCAACTGTGAACGTCAGTTCGGCCAGCCGGCCGTCGAACTCTGCGCGCTGGTCGGCTCGCCCTACGCCAGCCTGATGGAACCGGAAGCGCGCTATCAACTGCACGACGCGATCCAGCAACAGCTGACCGCCAGCCCGCATTATCTGGTGCGTTACACCTTGCACACGGCGGCCGGTGCGCTGAGCATCCTGGAACTGGGTGAAGCCTACAAACAACACAACCGTCATCTGCTGCGCGGCTATCTGCTGGCGGTCGATCACGTCTTCGACGAAGCGCCGCCACTGCCCTCCGTTGACCTCGAAACCCAGAACTCCCGCCTGCAGATCGCCCTTGAACTCAATCAACGGGCCCAGCAAGAACAACTGCAGCACCTGGAGCGCGTACGCGCCCAGCAGGACCTGATTCTGCTGCTCGCGCGCCAGCGCTACAGCACGCACAACTCGCTGCAGGAAGCCGCCGAACTGATCACCCGCTGCGCCTGCGATATCTATGAAATCGACTGCGCCAGCCTGTGGAACCTCGAAGGCCAGCATCTGGTGCCGATCTCCGCGTACCACCGCGCGACCCAGGAGTACATCCTCCCGGACGTGATCGACATCAGCAGCTTCCCGGATTACATGGACGCCCTGCACGGCAGCCGCGCCATCGACGCACACAATGCAATGCGCGACCCACGCACCCGTGAGATGGCCGAAGCCCTGCGCCCGCGTGATGTCAACGCCATGCTCGATGCCAGCATTCGCGTCGATGGCCAAGTGGTCGGCGTGCTGTGCCTGGAGCAGACTGGCGTCACCCGCGCCTGGCAGTCCGACGAAATCGCCTTTGCCGGCGAGCTGGCCGACCAATTCGCGCAAGTCATCAACAACCACAACCGCCGCACCGCCACCAGCGCCCTGCACCTGTTCCAGCGTGCGGTCGAGCAAAGCGCCAACGCGTTTTTGCTGGTCAATTGCGACGGCGTGGTCGAGTACGTCAACCCGAGCTTCACCGCGATCACCCAGTACACCACCGAGGAAGTTCACGGCCAGCGTCTATCCGAGCTGCCAGCGCTGGAAAACCTCAGCGAGCTGTTGTTCGACGCGCCCTCGGCGCTGGCCAAGAGCAACAGCTGGCAGGGTGAATTCAAGAGCCGCCGGAAAAACCTCGAACCGTACTGGGGCCAGCTGTCGATCTCCAAAGTCTATGGCGACAACCGCGAACTGACGCATTACATCGGCATCTACGAAGACATCACCCAGACCAAGCTCGCGCAGCAGCGCATCGAACGTCTGGCCTACACCGACAACCTGACCAACCTCGGCAATCGCCCGGCGTTTATCCGCAATCTGGACGAACGCTTCGCCCGCGATAGCGATACCCCGATCAGCCTGCTGCTGGTCGACATCGACAACTTCAAGCGGATCAACGACAGCCTCGGTCACCAGACCGGCGACAAACTGCTGATCAGCCTGGCCCGACGTCTGCGCAACAGCCTCAGCCCGAGCGGCAGCCTCGCGCGATTCGCCAGTAACGAATTTGCCGTGCTGCTCGACGACACGGATCTGGCGACCGGTCAGCAGATCGCCAACCAATTGCTGGCGACGCTGGATAAACCGATGTTCGTCGATAACCAGTTGATCAGCGTTACCGGTTCGGTCGGCCTGGCGTGCGCGCCGCTGCATGGCCGCGACCCGCAAACGCTGATGCGTAACGCCGGGCTGGCGCTGCACAAGGCCAAGGCCAACGGCAAACATCAGGTGCAAGTTTTCACCGAAGCACTGAACGCTGAAGCTAGCTACAAACTGTTCGTCGAAAACAATCTGCGCCGCGCCCTGACCCAGAACGAGCTGGACGTGTTCTACCAGCCCAAGCTGTGCCTGCGCAGCGGACGCTTGCTGGGTATGGAAGCGCTGTTGCGCTGGAATCACCCGGAGCGCGGCATGATCCGCCCGGACCAGTTCATTAGCGTCGCCGAAGAAACCGGCCTGATCATTCCGATCGGCAAGTGGATCGCCCGTCAGGCCTGCCGTATGAGCAAAGCGCTGACCGCTGCCGGGATGGGCAACCTGCAAGTGGCGATCAACCTGTCGCCGAAACAGTTCTCCGACCCGGACCTGGTCGCCTCCATCGCCAACATCCTCAAGGAAGAAGCGCTGCCGGCCAATCTGCTTGAGCTGGAGCTGACCGAAGGCTTGCTGCTGGAAGCCACCGAAGACACGCACTTGCAGCTCGACCAGCTCAAGCGTCTCGGCCTGACCCTGGCCATGGACGACTTCGGCACCGGTTATTCGTCGCTGAGTTATTTGAAGAAATTCCCGATCGACATCATCAAGATCGATCGCAGCTTCATCCATGAAATCCCCGACAACCAGGACGACATGGAAATCACCTCGGCGGTGATTGCCATGGCGCACAACCTGAAGCTCAAGGTCGTGGCCGAAGGTATCGAGACTGCCGAGCAACTGGCGTTCCTCCGTCGGCATCGTTGCGATGTAGGCCAGGGCTACCTGTTCGACCGCCCAATCCCCGGCGCCGAACTGATCCAGGCCCTCAAGCGCTACCCGCGCGGCCCGCTCTGCCTGTAAATCCCATCTGTCGAAGATCCCCTGTGGGAGCGAGCCTGCTCGCGAAGGCGATAAAAGCGTCGACATCATCGTCGCCTGACACACCGCTTTCGCGAGCAGGTCGAATCGTCGCACCGTCGCCCCCACATTTGAAGAGTGCGAAATCGGGCATCATTGGGCACACTGGCGGTCTGACTTTTTACATCCAACCTGACTGAGAGGAACGATCATGGTTCTGCGCTCGGAAATTCTGGTGAACAAAAACGTGCTCCCGACTAAAGAACAAGCTCTGCCCGGCCGCGAAACCGCGATGACCCTGCCTGAAAAGCACTTCGTCTTCGAAGAAACCCCGCTGCTTGGCCCGTTTTTCCAGGACGTCGATTTTGCGATTTTCGGTCTGGGCTGCTTCTGGGGCGCCGAGCGCCGCTTCTGGCAGCGCGAAGGCGTGGTCAGCACGGTCGTCGGTTATGCCGGTGGTTTCACGCCGAATCCGACCTATGAAGAAGTCTGCTCGGGCCTGACCGGTCACGCGGAAGTGGTGCTGGTGGTGTATGACAAAGATAAAGTCAGCTACGAAGAGTTGTTGGCGATGTTCTGGGAACTGCACAACCCGACGCAGGGCATGCGCCAAGGTAACGACATCGGCACGCAGTACCGCTCGGTGATCTACGCGACCTCGCCTGAGCATCTGGATGCTGCACTGAAAAGCAAAGCGACCTATCAGGCTGAGCTGTCGAAGGCAGGTCTGGGCGAAATCAGCACCGAGATCGAACAGGCACCGACCGTGTACTTCGCCGAGGCGTATCACCAGCAGTACCTGGCGAAGAATCCTGAAGGCTATTGCGGGATTGGCGGCACCGGCGTGTGCATGCCACCTAGCCTGGCAGGCAACTAAGCTCGAGTTACAAGCTACAAGCTACAAGCGTCGCTCGCTTCACCTTGTAGCTTGTAGCTCGCAACTTCATTCCGCTATTAGCCAATCCATCTGCCAGCCGCCCTGGGTCTGCCCAAGCTTCTTCGACAACCACGGCAGCAGCTCGCGCAATTCTTCCTCAAGCCCCCACGGTGGATTGGCAATCGCCATACCCGAGCCGTTCAGGCTGTTCGGCGTATCCAGCGGATGCACCAGCAGTTCCACGCGCAACAACTTCGGCGCACCGGTGCCGGCCAGATCCTGATAGAAGCGGCGCAACGCACGCTGGTCCTTCACCGGATACCAGATCGCCGCCACGGTTTGACGCATCCGGCCAATCGCCTCTTTCAACGACGCCGCGCAACGCTGCATCTCGTCGAGCTGTTCGAACGGCGGATCAATCAACATCACCGCGCGCTTCTCCTGCACCGGCAACATCGCCCGCGCGACGTGCCAGCCCTCACCGAGATGAACTTTGACCCGACGATCACCGGCCATGTTGTCCTTGAGCAGCACGCCGTCTTCCGGGTGCTTCTCGTTGAGCATCACCCGATCCTGTGGGCGGGTCAGGCGCCGCGCCAGCTCCGGCGAACCCGGGTAGTAGCGCAACTGGCCATCCGGGTTCATCTCGTGCAGCACCTTCATGTAGTCGGCGGTCAGCGCCGGCAGATCCGGCTGCTCCCACAAACGCGCGATGCCTTCCAGGTATTCACCGGTACGGTTGGCCTGATCGCCCTGCAAGTCATACAGACCGATGCCGGCGTGTGTGTCGAGATAGGCAAACGGCTGCTCCTTGCGCGACATCAGGGCGATGAGGCGGGTCAAGGTCAGGTGTTTGAACACATCGGCGTGATTGCCGGCATGGAAGGCGTGACGATAATTCATGGCTGCTCCTGCGAAGGGCGCAAAGTTTACCTTTTACCGCGCGGCAAGTCAGGGGTTCGCAGCCGAGCGGACAAAAGCCTGCCCTCACCCTAACCCTCTCCCGGAGGGAGAGGGGACTGACGGTGGTGATTTTGCGAGTTACATCGACCTGAATGATCAGCGTGATCTCAGGCTTGGCCAAGCGAAGTTCACCACTGAAGTCGCAAGTCGGCGTACACCGCCCAGACAACTCGGTCAGTCCCCCCGAAAGAACACCACCCTCCAGGCTTGACCAAGCGAAGTTCACCGCGGAAGTCGCAAGTCGGCGTACATCACCCAGACAACTCGGTCAGTCCCTCGAAACAACACCCCATCCAGGCTTGGCCAAACGAAGTTCACCACTGAAGTCGCAAGTCGGCGTACATCACCCAGACAACTCGGTCAGTCCCCTCTCCCTCTGGGAGAGGGTTAGGGTGAGGGGCTTTGCTTTTATGGCGTTAAACTGGCTAACCATGAACGACAGGAAGTCAAAAACTCATGCGATATCTGATCATCTGCTTATTCAGCCTGCTTGGCCCATACCTCGCCTTTGCCGAAGAAACCCACATTGAACAGGCACGCCAGACACTAAAGAACTACGGCCTGAGCCACTGCATCCTAAAGCCATTCAACGAACGCTCCGCGCTGGAAAAAGACATTGCACTGTCCGCCAATGCCTATTCGTTCATGGGTAAAGGCATGCACACCATCCTGCAAAATGAAGACACGCTGCAAGTGCTGCACGATCCCTACAAAGAAACCCGAAACTACGTATTAACGGCTTACGAGCAGACACCTTCAACCAGCATATACTCGAATGAAAAAGTAGTGTTCCTTGCGTGCCTGAAGGTCTACAACTCCGAGGCGTTCAACCGCTTTATCAAAACGCAGGATGCGTACATTCCATCCATCAAAGTCAAAAGATCGCAGCCTTCGGCAGCCACAGAGTGAACACCAATCCCGTGTAGGAGCTGCTGCAGGCTGCGATCTTTTGATCTTTTTCAGGCGGTCATGCCGCGCAGGCGCCTGCCGATGACATCAAGCACATCACAGCCGTCGCGCAAAGGGATCACGCAGAGCTGGGCGAAGTCGCTGAGGATGACGGAGTCGCATTCGACCGAGCCGCGCATGCACATGTTTTCCAGCACCTGGATCACGGCGCGCAGGCGATGGTTGGCGGCGTCCATGAGGATGTCGAGGGGCACGTGGGTGTCGATGAACAGGGTCGGCATGTCGCTGCAATTGCCGGTCAGGGCCATGAAGCGGTTGTCGGGATGGGGGATGATTTTTTCGTAGGGTGGATCGGGTGTTAGCGTTTTCATTTTTGAACCTCTGGTAGTGAAATGAGCTTCCACCATCGCCCTCCTACGGGTTTGGGTGGCAGCCATGCGCGGGGTAGGAGTACCGAGACCAGAGAACTCGGCCACGCCGAAGCGTGCCCGCACATAACCGCCGCAAATGATCTTACGGACGCACGTAGACTGCCGCAAACCGGGCAACGATGCTTATGCACTCTTCTAGTCTCAAGGCTCCTACACCCTGTCGCCGCATCTGCGGTGACCTTTTAAGACTATCCCTGCAACCCACCGCCCACCAGTTCATGAAAACCGCCGCAACTCGAAGGAATCGTCCGAGACCTTCGCCCCGACAACTCACTCTGACTCTGCCAGCAAAAACGCCAGCAACGCCGATTGCGACGATTCTTCCGACATTGAAACCTGAAAAAACCGCCTCACCTTGCAACGCAAAACCCCCTCCGGAAAGGCCTCGAAAAGCGTCGGATGATCTTCGCTCAACCACTGCAACGCATTGGCCGTTTGAACGTCATTACCCTGCTGCGCCAGCACCGACTCCGGCACCTGCCACCAAGGGAATGCCCGCCCCGAAACATGCGCCCTGCCACCGATTTCCAGCGCCTGACCATTGATCAAACAACGCCCGATCAGCGGAAACAGTTGTGCCGCCTCCACCTCACCAGCCTGCAAAATCGGCAACAGAAACCGTCCGTCCCAGAAACGAAAAAACACCGTTTTGCCGTCCGGCATCAGCACTTGGGTGAGGCTGCGAAAGTGCGCCACCACCTCTTCAAGACTCGCCGAAGAAACCGCCAACCATCCCCAATCCAGCGACTCGGTAGTGGCGACCCAATGCAGAAACTCACTGTCAGCAGCGACAATTCCCACGTAAGGCATCACCGCCTCCCACTCGGCATAGATCGTCTCGGTCCAGATCGGACTCGCCATGTCTGGCCAAGCCCTGAGCGGTTTCGCCGCACTGGCATTGCTGAACACCGCGAACAATTGCTCGGATGCACGCAACGGTTCACGCGCCAGCCAATCGGCAGGCAAAAGGAAATCAGGCTGCACAGAGACCGTCCTTGCAACGCTCGCACTCTTCGCAGAATGGCGCATCACCCTTGAAGCTCATGATTTGTGCAGCAGTCAGCATGGCTGCCGGCGCAGCGACCAGTTTCTCCGGCAATCCCGGTACAACCGGCGCGGCACTCATCGCCGCCATCGGTGCGCCCCCCACGACAATCGGCACACTGCTGAAAATCCCGCCCGGGCCGATATTGATCCACTGCCCGCCGGCCTGAATCGTCGCACTCGCGCCACCGTCGATGACCACTTGCTGACCGGCGCTGACGTGGAACTGCTGGCTGGCGCTGGTCGCCTGATTAGCGACTTTGATATGTCGACTGCCGCTGACGGTCAGATGATCGTCCTGTTTCACTTCGGTCTGGCGCTGGCCGTGGGTGATGCGCTGCTCATCAGCCTTCAACTCATGGCGGGCGGTGCCGGTGACGACGATGCTGCGCTGGTTATCGACCTGCACCTGTTGGTCATGCAACACATGCTGCGTCCAGTTGCGTTGGGCACGCAGGTAGATTTCCTCGGCGCCTTTGCGATCCTCGATGCGCAGTTCGTTGTAGCCGCCACCGCCGGGGCTGCTCTGGCTGCGGAAAATGCTGCGGGTCTTGTCCGCCGGCAGATCCAGCGGTATCGGCGTCGCGGCGTTGGGCAGGCAGCCCACGACCAAAGGTTTGTCGGCGTCGGCATCGATGAAACCGACCAGCACTTCCATGCCGACTCGCGGGATCAACACGCTGCCATAACGGTCGTGGGCCCAACCGCTGGCAACGCGCAGCCAGCAGCTGGAATGCTCATTCAATTCACCGTCGCGATCCCAAGCCAGTTGCACCTTGACCCGACCATACTCGTCACAGTGGATTTCGGTGTCTTTCGGCCCGGTCACAACCGCTGGTTGATAACCGAGCATGCGTGGTTTTTCCAGCCCCAGCGCCGGGCGAAAGAACACGTCCCACGGCGTGGCGAGAAAGGTATTACGGTACCCCTGAAATCCCTCGCCATCGCTGGTCGCCGATTCCTCCAGCACTTGCGGCTGGCGGCCATGGTGTTCAACGGCGGTCAGCAGCCACAGGTCATTCCAGTCATGGCGCGGATGCTCGCTCAGTTGCAGGAAATGTCCGCAAACCAACGCGGATTCGTCGCTGATGCCTTCGGCCTGACGGTAATCGGCGACATGTCGCTCAAGTGCGCGCTGAGCGAGATGTTTGCCGGTTTCCCGATCGTTGAATTGGCCAGGGAAGTGATAGTCCTCCAGCACTGGGCGCTGTTCGCCGTCGACACGACTTTGCAGGTTCAGGCGTGGTTTTTCAAAGTTGTAGTCGCGCCGGGTAACCACGCTGGTGCGGGTTTCCACACGAACGTTGAAACGCTGAACCGCCGGGGCGTCGGCAGACATGCCACTGCCCGGCAGATAAAGGGTCGGCGTGGCCAGTTTTGGAAACACCGTCTGGTCATCACCGAACACCAATACGTGCGCGTCGGGGCTGTGTTGAAAGTGGTAATGAATACCGACTTCGGCACACAGGCGCTGGATGAACGCCAAGTCGCTCTCGGCGTACTGCACACAATACTCACGAACCGGGTATTCGCTGCCTAACCGAAACTCGAACGCATCGCGAAGGATCGCGTGATCCTTAAGCACCTGCGCAATAATTTGCGGCACGCTCTGATGCTGGAAAATCCGCTGATTGATGCGGTGCCCCAGATACGTCAGACGCGGGACGAGGCTCAGGTGATAACGCGTCAGACGTTTCCCGGAATCGCCCTGCCCGACCTGATAAATCTGACCGTGAATACCAGAACCCTGAGCATCAAAGCTCAGAAACGCCTGACAGTGCAGCAGGCTTTCGAGGTCCAGATCCGGTCGCTCACTGACCAGTTCCAGCTCGAAACGAAAGGGTTGGCTGATGGCTTCCTTGCCCGTGAACTCAAGGACTTTGAGGTCATGTTGGGCGCCTTCGAGGGTCAACGTGAAACGCGGTTGATTGGCAGGCGCGAACATCCGATGTCTCTCTGCAAAATGAAGGGCGGGCGATTCTGCATGAGGGGCAAGGGGTGATGAGTGGGTGACGGGAAAATCAGATTTGCCCTACTTTCATTGACGAAAAACCCTGCAAAAGTTGGCGCATGCAACTACAGACAAATCCCCCAACTTCACCAACAAACCCTGTGGGAGCTGGCTTGCCAGCGATGGCGGTGTATCAGTCACCCAATGTGTGGGATGTGTCGACCTCATCGCTGGCAAGCCAGCTCCCACAGGTTTCTCCAGTGTCCGCAAGAAATCACAGGCACAAAAAAACGGCCCGTCTCCTGTAGGAAACGGGCCGTTTTCGGGTGAGCCGAAGCTCAGGGCATTACTTGTTCAGGTGGAAATCTTTTTCCGCCGCTTCGAAGCGCTGCACCATGCCAGCAGTCGGCGTGCCGAGCTTGCTGACGATCAGGATAGCCAGGCTGGCGAAGATGAAGCCCGGGATGATTTCGTACAGACCCAGCAGTTCGAAATGCTTCCAGACCACCACGGTGATCGCGCCGACCAGGATACCGGCCAGTGCGCCGTCGCGGGTCATGCCTTTCCAGACCACCGAGATCAGCACAACCGGACCGAACGCAGCACCGAAGCCGGCCCAGGCGTAGGACACCAGGCCCAGTACGCGGTTTTCCGGGTTGGCGGCCAGACCGATTGCGATCAGGGCAACCAGTAGTACCATCGCGCGGCCGACCCACACCAGTTCAACCTGGGAAGCGGATTTACGCAGGAAAGTTTTGTAGAAGTCTTCGGTCAGAGCGCTTGAGCACACCAGCAACTGGCAGCTCAGGGTGCTCATCACAGCAGCCAGAATGGCCGACAGCAGTACACCGGCAATCCAAGGATTGAAGAGGATTTTCGCCAGTTCGATGAACACGCGCTCGTGGTTCTCGGTCACGGGACCGGCCAGTTCCGGGTGCGCCGAGAAGTAAGCGATACCGAAGAAGCCCACGGCCACGGTGCCGCCCAGGCACAGGATCATCCAGGTCATGGAAATGCGACGCGCCTTGGCGATCGATTTCACCGAATCCGCGGCCATGAAACGCGCGAGGATGTGCGGCTGACCGAAGTAGCCCAGCCCCCAGCCCATCAGCGAGATGATGCCGATGAAGGTAGTGCCTTTGAGCATGTCGAAGTTGCTTGGATCTTGTGCTTCGATCGCCAGGAACGTGGTATCGACGCCACCAGTAGCCAGCAGGACGATGATCGGCGTCAGGATCAGCGCGAAAATCATTAGCGTGGCTTGTACGGTGTCGGTCCAGCTCACCGCGAGGAAACCACCAATAAAGGTGTAAGCAATCGTCGCCGCAGCACCGGCCCACAGCGCGGTCTCGTAGGACATGCCGAAGGTGCTTTCGAACAGACGGGCACCGGCCACGATGCCGGAAGCGCAGTAGATGGTGAAGAACACCAGAATCACGATCGCCGAGATGATCCGCAGCAGACCGCTTTTGTCTTCGAAACGGCTGGCGAAGTAATCCGGCAGGGTCAGGGCATCGCCGTTGTGCTCGGTCTGCACGCGCAGACGGCCGGCAACGAACAGCCAGTTCAGGTAGGCACCGATGATCAGACCGATGGCGATCCAGCTTTCGGACAGACCGGACATGTAGATGGCGCCCGGCAGGCCCATCAGCAACCAGCCGCTCATGTCGGAGGCACCGGCAGACAGCGCGGTGACGACGCTGCCCAGGCTGCGACCACCGAGAATATAGTCAGAAAGGTTGTTGGTGGAGCGATAGGCCATCAAGCCGATCAGCACCATTGCTGCGATGTAGATCACGAACGTGATCAGGGTTGGATTGCTTACGCTCATTGAGTTACGCCCTGGCTTTGTTTTTATGTAGCGGCGGTGGTGAACCGCACGCAAACGACGACGTTTGGCAGACGATCCGGGATCCCGCGCATTTAGGACTGATGTTTCCCCAGGAAAGCCATCAGCCGGCACACCGGGTTATTCCCGGTTGCACCTAGGGCGCGAATGCTATGCAACAAATCAAATAAGGTGCAACCAGTTTCGCGAGAATTAGTTGCACCTAGTCGGATTTATCGACGATCACCCCGTTTTTGCTCCCTTTTGTGGCAGTCATGGCCCTTTGCTAGAAGCAAAAGCACCAAGCAGGAGCAGCACTTTCGTACCAGAAAATAATTCCTGACGAGCTGCCTATTATTCCGACAAAAAAAGGGTTGCACCCGGTTGCACCTCTTTCAGCGCACGGCTAATCTTGCCGCCAGCTGATGCCACGCAACTGTGGCAACCATGAGGATAAAAATATGGCTACCACCACCCTTGGGGTCAAACTCGATGACCCGACCCGCGAACGCCTGAAGGCAGCCGCAACCTCGATTGATCGCACGCCGCACTGGCTGATCAAGCAGGCAATTTTCAATTACCTGGAAAAACTCGAGGGTGGTGCAACCCTGACCGAGCTGAACGGTTTGACCGCCAAGGACGCCGATGAGGCGGGCGAAGTGCACACCGATCACGCCCACCAATGCTTCCTCGAATTCGCCGAAAGCATCCTGCCGCAATCCGTTCTGCGCGCTTCGATCACTGCCGCTTACCGTCGCCCTGAGCCGGAAGTCGTGCCGATGCTGATCGAGCAGGCCCGCCTGCCGGTCGCCATGGCTGAAGCCACCAACAAACTCGCCGCGTCCATCGCGGAAAAACTGCGTAACCAGAAAAGTGCCGGCGGTCGTGCAGGCATTGTTCAGGGTCTGCTGCAGGAATTTTCCCTGTCTTCCCAGGAAGGCGTAGCGCTGATGTGCCTGGCCGAAGCGCTGCTGCGTATCCCGGACAAGGGCACTCGCGATGCACTGATCCGCGACAAGATCAGCACCGGCAACTGGCATCCGCACTTGGGCAACAGCCCGTCGCTGTTCGTCAACGCGGCCACCTGGGGTCTGCTGCTGACCGGCAAACTGGTCTCGACGCACAACGAAGCCGGCCTGACTTCTTCGCTCAGCCGCATCATCGGCAAGAGCGGTGAGCCGATGATCCGCAAGGGCGTCGACATGGCCATGCGCCTGATGGGCGAGCAGTTCGTTACCGGCGAAACCATCGCCGAAGCACTGGCCAACGCGAGCAAGTTCGAAGCCAAAGGCTTCCGTTATTCCTACGACATGCTCGGTGAAGCGGCGCTGACCGAACACGACGCGCAGAAATACCTGGCGTCGTACGAACAAGCCATTCACTCGATCGGCAAAGCCTCCCACGGTCGTGGGATTTACGAAGGCCCGGGCATTTCCATCAAGCTCTCGGCACTGCACCCGCGTTACAGCCGTGCGCAGTACGAACGTGTGATGGACGAGTTGTACCCGCGCCTGCTGTCGCTGACCTTGCTGGCCAAGCAATACGATATCGGCCTGAACATCGACGCCGAAGAAGCCGACCGTCTCGAACTGTCGCTGGATCTGCTGGAGCGCCTGTGTTTCGAGCCGCAACTGACCGGCTGGAACGGCATCGGTTTCGTTATCCAGGCTTACCAGAAGCGTTGCCCGTATGTGATCGACTACGTGATCGACCTGGCTCGCCGCAGCCGTCATCGCCTGATGATCCGCCTGGTCAAAGGCGCCTACTGGGACAGCGAAATCAAGCGCGCCCAGGTCGAAGGCCTGGAAGGCTATCCGGTCTACACCCGCAAGGTGTACACCGACGTTTCCTACATCGCTTGCGCACGCAAACTGCTGTCGGTGCCGGAAGTCATCTACCCGCAGTTCGCCACGCACAACGCCCACACCCTGTCGGCGATTTACCACATCGCCGGTCAGAACTATTACCCCGGCCAGTACGAATTCCAGTGCCTGCACGGCATGGGCGAACCGCTTTACGAACAAGTTGTAGGCAAAGTTTCCGAAGGCAAGCTGAACCGTCCGTGCCGCGTGTACGCACCGGTCGGCACCCACGAGACCCTGCTGGCGTACCTCGTGCGTCGTCTGCTGGAAAACGGCGCGAACACTTCGTTCGTCAACCGCATCGCTGACCAGTCGATTTCGATTCAGGAACTGGTGGCCGATCCGGTGGCGCAGATCGAGCAGATGGCGACCGTGGAAGGTGGCTTCGGCCTGCCGCACCCGCGCATCCCGCTGCCGCGTGACCTCTACGGTGCAGAACGCGCCAACTCCAGCGGCATCGACATGGCCAACGAACATCGTCTGGCTTCGCTGTCCTGTGCCTTGCTCGCCACTGCACACAACGACTGGAAAGCCGCGCCGATGCTCGGTTGCGCCTCCAGCAACGAAACGTCGGCAGCCGTTCTGAACCCGTCGGATCACCGCGATGTGGTCGGTCATGTTCAGGAAGCCACCGTCGAAGACGTCGACAACGCTATCCAGTGCGCACTGAACGCTGCACCGATCTGGCAGGCCACCCCGCCGGCCGAACGTGCAGCGATTCTGGAACGTGCCGCTGACTTGATGGAAGGCGAGATCCAGCCGCTGATGGGCCTGTTGGCTCGCGAAGCCGGCAAGACCTTCGCCAACGCCATCGCCGAAGTCCGCGAAGCCGTCGACTTCCTGCGCTACTACGCCGTGCAGGCGCGCAACGATTTCAGCAACGACGCCCACCGTCCATTGGGCCCAGTCGTGTGCATCAGCCCGTGGAACTTCCCATTGGCGATCTTCAGTGGCCAAGTCGCTGCCGCACTGGCTGCCGGTAACCCGGTATTGGCCAAACCGGCTGAACAGACTCCGCTGGTTGCCGCTCAGGCTGTACGCCTGATGCTTGAAGCCGGGATTCCGGAAGGCGTTCTGCAATTGCTGCCGGGTCGCGGTGAAACCGTCGGCGCCGGTCTGGTGGGTGATGAGCGCGTAAAAGGCGTGATGTTCACAGGTTCCACCGAAGTCGCGCGCCTGCTGCAACGCAACATCGCTGGCCGTCTCGACAGCCAGGGCCGTCCGATTCCGCTGATCGCCGAAACCGGTGGCCAGAACGCAATGATCGTCGACTCCTCGGCACTGACCGAACAAGTTGTGATCGACGTGGTGTCCTCGGCCTTTGACAGCGCGGGTCAGCGTTGCTCGGCGCTGCGGGTCCTGTGCCTGCAGGAAGATTCCGCCGATCGCGTCATCGAAATGCTCAAAGGTGCCATGGCCGAAAGCCGTCTCGGCAACCCTGAGCGCTTGTCCGTGGACATCGGCCCGGTGATCGACGCCGAAGCCAAGGCTGGCATCGACAAGCACATCCAGGGCATGCGCGACAAAGGTCGCAACGTGTATCAGGTCGCGATCGCCGACACCGAAGAGGTCAAACGCGGCACCTTCGTCATGCCGACCCTGATCGAACTGGAAAGCTTCGACGAGCTGCAACGCGAGATCTTCGGCCCGGTGCTGCACGTGGTGCGCTACAAGCGCAAAGAGATCGATCAACTGATCGGCCAGATCAACGCTTCCGGTTATGGCCTGACACTGGGCGTGCACACGCGCATCGACGAGACCATCGCCAAGGTGATCGACAACGTCAATGCCGGTAACGTCTACGTTAACCGCAACATCGTTGGTGCAGTGGTCGGCGTGCAGCCATTCGGCGGCGAAGGCCTGTCGGGTACTGGCCCGAAAGCCGGTGGCCCGCTGTACCTGTACCGATTGCTGGCGACCCGTCCTACAGATGCCATCGAACAATCCTTCGCTCGCGGTGATGCCGTTATCGCCCCGGACGTTCGTTTGCGCGACGCCATGAGCAAACCGCTGAACGCACTGAAAGCGTGGGCCGATAGCAACAAGTTCGCTGACCTGAGCACCCTGTGCGCGCAGTACGCTGCGCAATCGCAAAGCGGGATTACCCGCGTGCTGGCCGGCCCGACCGGTGAGAAAAACAGCTACGCGATCCTGCCGCGCGAGCACGTGTTGTGCCTGGCCGAGGTTGAAGGTGATCTGTTGACGCAACTGGCTGCGGTATTGGCGGTAGGCGGTTCGGCGGTATGGCCGGAGTCCGACATCAGCAAGGCCTTGTTCGCACGCCTGCCGAAGGACATTCAGGCGCGGATCAAACTGGTTGCCGACTGGAATAAAGACGACGTGGTATTTGATGCGGTTCTGCATCACGGCCACTCCGACCAGTTGCGCGGCGTATGCCAGCAGATTGCCAAGCGTGCCGGCGCGATCGTTGGCGTTCAGGGCTTGTCCCAGGGCGAAACCAACATTGCCCTGGAGCGTCTGGTGATTGAGCGCGCATTGAGCGTTAACACCGCTGCGGCGGGTGGTAATGCCAGCTTGATGACTATCGGCTAATACCGATAAACCGGGCACCTGCTTAGATGCCCGACATAGTAACAATCCCTGTGGGAGCGAGCTTGCTCGCGAAAGCGGTTAGCCAGTCAACTCATCTGTTGAATGTGCCGACCTCTTCGCGAGCAAGCTCGCTCCCACAGTGTTTTGGGGTGTTTGTTAAGTAGTTGCTCGGCTCTAACATCACCGCGATCAATCATCCTATCCAGCCTCTATTCCCCCACCTTAGACTCGGCCCAACCCCAATTTCAGGTAGGCCGCCATGTCCGACACGCTGCTCAGTTCCCGCAATCTGGCTTTCGAGCTGTATGAAGTCCTTGATGCCGAGGGCCTGACCCGGCGTGAGCGCTTTGCCGAGCACAACCGCGAGACCTTCGACGCCGCCATCGGCACCGCGCGCAACATCGCCGAGAAGTATTTCGCCCCGCACAACCGCAAGGGCGACGAGAACGAGCCGCGCTACGAGGACGGTAAGGCGATTCTGATTCCTGAGGTAAAACCGGCTGTGGATGCCTTCCTTGAAGCCGGATTCCTCAACGCCGCGAGAAGTTTCGACGCCGGCGGCATGCAACTTCCTACATTGCTGTCGCAAGCCTGCTTCGCGCATTTTCAGTCGGCCAACGCTGCGTCGACTTCGTACCCGTTCCTGACCATGGGCGCGGCAAACCTGATCGAGAGCTTCGGTACCGAAGAACAGAAACAACGCTTCCTGCAACCGATGATCGATGGCCGCTTCTTCGGCACCATGGCCCTGACCGAACCCCATGCCGGTTCGTCCCTGTCGGATATTCGTACACGCGCCGAGCCTGCGTCCGACGGCACCTATCGCCTCAAGGGCAACAAGATCTTCATCTCCGGCGGCGATCACCCACTGTCGGAAAACATCGTGCACATGGTCCTGGCCAAACTGCCGGACGCACCCGCGGGCGTTAAAGGCATTTCGCTGTTCATCGTGCCGAAGTTTCTGGTCAACGATGACGGCAGCCTCGGCCCACGCAATGACGTGCTGCTGGCAGGACTGTTCCACAAGATGGGCTGGCGCGGCACCACCTCCACGGCGCTGAACTTCGGCGATAACGGTGAGTGTGTCGGCTATCTGGTGGGCGAGCCGCATCGCGGTTTGAGCTATATGTTCCAGATGATGAACGAGGCGCGGATCGGTGTCGGCATGGGCGCGGTGATGCTCGGTTATGCCGGTTATCTGTATTCGCTGGAGTACGCCCGCGAACGTCCGCAGGGTCGCGTGCCGGACAGCAAGGACCCGACCACCGCGCCGGTGGCGATCATTCAGCACGCCGATGTCAGACGTATGCTGTTGACGCAAAAATCCTATGTCGAAGGTGCATTTGACCTCGGCCTGTACGCCGCTCGCCTGTTCGATGACACCACGACGCTTGAGTCTGAAGCCGAGCGCAAACAGGCTCATGAATTGCTGGATCTGCTGACGCCAATCGTCAAATCCTGGCCGTCGGAGTTCTGCCTCAAGGCCAATGAACTGGCGATCCAGATTCTTGGCGGTCACGGTTACACCCGTGAGTATCCGGTGGAGCAGTATTACCGTGACAACCGCTTGAACCCGATCCACGAAGGCACCCACGGCATTCAGTCGCTGGACTTGCTCGGGCGCAAACTGGCGCAGAACGGTGGCGCAGGGCTGAAGCAACTGATTCGCCTGATCGCCACCACCGCTGAACGCGCTACAGCATACGAATCGCTAACCGCACTGCGTGAACCACTGGAAAAACTGGTGGCGCGCCTGCAAACGGTGACCATTGGTTTGTTGACCGATCTGGCGCAGGGCAAGGTCAATAGCAGTCTGGCGAACTCGGCGTTGTACCTTAAGGTGTTCGGCCACACGGTAATTGGCTGGCGCTGGCTGGAACAGGCGATTCGTGCCGAGGAAGGATTGGCCAAAGGGAATGCAGCGGATGCTGACTTCTATAAGGGCAAGCTGCAGGCGGCGCGGTATTTTCTGACGTGGGAAGTGCCGGGTTGTCACCATGAACTGGCGTTGCTGGAGGCGCGGGATGATACGTGCCTGGCGATGCGGGACGAGTGGTTCTGAACAAGCCGTTGAGTTATCCACTCACACTTAACGCATTTGCACACCTATCAGGTTTTACAGGTGTGCAAATCAGGAGCTGGCGATAGGCTGTTCTCGCCTGACATGCAGTTTGCCCGGCAAGTATGGATTTGTTGTACACCTTCCACTCCGAGCGGGTCAGACATCATGAGCAGCAAAACATTCGAAGAACGATCCATCAAGCTTCCGGGGGTTGTGACCGAGGACTACTGCATTCTCGCCTCCACCTCAGCCACGTCCCTGCGCAACGGTACGATCTGGACGAATAAGGACTCAACCGGATCCACCGTCATCAGCAAAAATCATCAACGATTGTCGGATGAACAAACCCTGATCAGTATCGTAATGGCTCCAGGCGATAACGAACTTGGTACTACAACTACCGCAACAGCAATGTTTGAAGTGACGTCTGTGGGCGATCACTATTTATCGACACATCGTGTCACCTTCAAGGACTTCACCCACATGCAAGACAATCAATGGAACGCTACGGTGTACGGCACTCCATTGATTAATGACACGTCAGAATCGTTAATAGACCCCTATGTCATGCTCAGCGAATATCAGTTTTTCATGGCGGCCAGAGTCAATGACAACGTGAAAGATGAGGGCAGCCAAGAGCGTATCAGCAAAAAAACCTACACAAAATTAGCCAACAATCTTTACAGCAATGAAATTGCGACCCCTTATAAGACCTATATCAACTCCAAGACTTTCAATAACGACGACATGTTCAGAACATTGGCGTCAGACGATCTTTACGTTGATGAGTCAGCCGAGTGGCTGGTCAAGGAGAAACAGGTTTACTACTTGCTTACCTTGGGCGGAATAGAGTTTTACGGTAGAGAACTCCGCTTGATAAAAGCTGCGCAGTAATCGCCCGACGCGCCTCATCCGGCGCGTCGAACTGAAAAAGCAAACGCTATCAATTCAGTCGGAACCCGCCCATCTGCCGCGCCAGGTCATCTGCCAACTTCTGCAACATCTGACAATCCTCGCGACAGGCCCGAACCTCCCCCGCCGTCGCCCGCGCCAGATCAGAAATCCCCTGCACATTGCGGTTGATCTCTTCCGTTACCGCCGACTGCTCTTCGGTCGCCGTCGCGACCTGATGGTTCATGTCACTGATGCGCTCGACCTGCCCGGTAATTGCCGTCAGCGACGCTCCGGTGCGCTGGCTCGACTCAACCCCGGTGCCGGTTGCGGCCTGCCCCGTGCGCATCGACGACACGGCATTTTCTGCACCCTGCTTGAGGCTGCCGATCATCTGCTGGATTTCATCGGTAGACGCCTGCGTGCGTCGTGCCAGGGTGCGCACTTCATCCGCCACCACGGCAAACCCGCGCCCCATATCACCGGCGCGCGCCGCTTCGATGGCGGCGTTGAGCGCCAACAGGTTGGTCTGCTCGGACACCCCGCGAATCACCGCAAGTACCGAATCAATCGACGCCACTTGGTGCGCCAGCTCACCCACCGCGCCCGCCGCCAGACCAATCTCATCGGACATGCTTTCAATATGCTTGATCGAGCCGCCGACCACTTCCCGCGCCTGCATCGCCTCATCCCGAGCGGTTTGCGAGGCCAGCGCCGCATTACCGGCGTTCTGCGCGATCTCCTGCACGGTCAGGCCCATCTCGTGAACGGCAGTCGCGACCATGTCGGTCATTTCCTGTTGACGACCGGAACGCTCCGCAGTGTTCTCCACCACTTTCGCCACTTGCCCCACAGCAGTGCGCAAACGCTCACTGGTGGTCAGCACTTCGCCGATTATCCCGCGCTGACTGTCGAGGAAACGGTTGAAACCGCGCGCGAGGTCGCCCAACTCATCGGCACGACTGGAATCTAACCGGTGGGTCAAATCTCCACCACCGCTACCGATTGCTACCAGCGCGGCTGTTACTTGGCGAATCGGCCGCACTAACCCTTGAGCCAACCACACCACCAAACCGAGGCACACCAGCGCCACGGTAAGGCCGATGCCGCCGCTCATCCACATCGCTTTACGGGCTTCGGCGTAGATCTGCGACTGCGGCACTTCGGCCACCAGGGTCCAGCCTAAATCGCGCAGCGGCAGGCTGAAGGCGAGAAAGTCTTCGCCATCACGCAGGAAGCTGCTGCTTACGGCATTTTTCTGACCCATTACGGCTTGGGCAGCCGAGGCACCAATCTGCTCCGTTAGCGTGCGTTTACCACTGAACTGCGCTTCGGGATGCACCTGGATCAAACCGTCGGAACGCACGAGATAGACCTTGCCGCGCTCGCCAAAACTGAAGTTGTGAATCAGCACAGACAGCTCTTTCATGCTCAAACCGAGCCCGGCCACACCGACGACTTTACCGGCCTGCTCAACCTTCAAATCGATGAACAGCGCCAACTCTCCGGTCGCCCCGTCGTTGTCGATATTGAGGGTGCGCGGCTGATCGCCATCGAGGAAAGAATAGAACCACGCGTCAGCCGGTTTGGAACGACTGAGGGTGCGATCCAGGCCTTTTTCGGTGATGTAGTGATTGGATTCGGTGCCGATGATCAAAGCGGTAAAGGCTTTATGTTCGGCGCGGATGCCTTCCAGATACTGCGCGAAGCCCGCCGTTTTGCTGCTGTCTTCGCCAGTAGCGAGCCAGTCGCGGACCATCGTGTTGCTGGCAATATCCTTGGCCGCCGTCAGCGGCTGGACGAGGATGCGTTCGATATCGTTGCGCGTCGCTTCAATGCTTGACGGCAGCGCTTGCTCGACCAGATAGCTCTGGGCGAGGCGGTTGACCACCAGGGTATAAATGCCAACCACGATCAGGATACTGACCAGCAGGGCGGTGCCCATGCTGAGAATCAGCTGCCATTGAATACTGCGTCGCCACAACTGCATGGAGCACCCCCAAAGAATAAGAGGCTGAAACAATGCAACAGCCGTGCCGATTGTATACAACCCAGTCGACAATCTATTCTTTGGTTGTGCGCAGCTCCATCAACCCTGATTAATGGTCTTGGCAATAGTGTCGACCGTGGCGCTGACTTGCTCTTGGTAACGGTCGAGTTCTTCCTGGTGCTGCTTCTTCATTTCGATCTGCTGCGAGCACAGATTCATCGCTGCCAGTACCAGCAAGCGGTCACCGATCAATGTCGGGTATTTGCGCTTGGTGTCATCCAGCGCAGCCTTGAGCATCAGGGCCGCGTCCAGCAGGGTCTGTTCTTCCCCGGCCGGTGCCTTGATCGAATAGTCCTCCCCGAGAATGGAGACGACTTTTACCCCTGCTGTGTGGTGGTTCATGCGCTGACAGGACCTGCGTTGACGCGATCAACCAGGGCTTGAATGCGGGCGGCGGTGGCGCCGTGCTTTTCTTCCTGCTCCATCAGGTTCAGTTGCAGGCTTTCGTTTTCATCCTTGGCCTGGGCCAGTTCCGTGGACAGGGTCTGGTTGGTTTGCGCAAGGCTCTGGTTCTGTTGCACCAGGTCGCTGACGAGCTGTTCCAATTGGCTGAGGGATGCTTCCAACATTTTGATCTTCCAAGCGTTTTTCAAAGGGCGCGTACGATAAAGAAAAGTCACCACGGATGCCAGGGTTAAACCGGCGCAAGGCCTTGATTTTCCTGGTGGCGGACCGTTCCTGCGAGTTTTAAAGACTGTGATCTGCCGATCTGGTTCCTGCACTTCGTCGCCCGAGCCCTTCTGCGACAAATACGCACACCGCCTCAAGACTTTAGTCGTATGACCGATAAGTCATCCATACAGCAGTCTCAGCCCGCATGGATGCGGCCCTTTTTCGGTATCCGCCCATGTCCCTTCGCAATATGAATATCGCCCCACGGGCGTTCACCGGCTTCGCCCTGATCGGCGGCCTGATGCTGATTCTCGGTGTGTTCGCCCTGAACCAGATGAGCAAAATCCGCGGCGCCGCCGAGGACATTTCCTCCAGCAGCGTGCCGAGCATCAAGAACCTCGACGAATTCACCCAGCTGACCCTGCGCCTGCGCGTGCTGTCGTACCGCTTGCTGGTCAACCGCGAACCGGATGTGCAGCAGAAAACCGTCGAGTTGCTGGACATGCGTAACCAGCAGATTCGCGCGGCTCAAACGGCCTACGAGCCACTGATCGGCAGCCCTGAGGAACGTGCAGCATACGACCAGTACGTGCAACTGCTCGGCCAGTATCGCCAGATCGAAGATCGCATGAAGAGCCTGTCGCGCAATAATCAGGTGGATGAGCTGCGCACCTTGCTCAACACCGAGTTGCTGAACAACTCCGAAGCGGTGAATACCGTGCTCAACCGTCTGATGCAAATCAATGGCGAGCAGATCAGCGAGACCAATCAGCAAGCGGCCGATCAGTACTCTTCGGCGTTTGATCTGGTGGTGACCCTGCTGGTGATCGCCACTGGCCTGACCTTCCTGTTCGCCTGGCTGCTGACCACCAGCATCACCAAGCCAATTTCCAAAGCATTGGAAGCTGCGGAAACCATCGCTGAAGGCAACCTGACCCAGCCCATCCATGTCGATGGTTCGGACGAAGCCGGCCGCCTGCTGGCAGCCATGGCGAAGATGCAATCGAAACTGCGTGACACCCTGCAGCGCATTTCCGGCTCGGCCACCCAGTTGGCTTCGGCAGCGGAAGAACTGAACAGCGTCACCGACGAAAGTGCGCGCGGCCTGACTCAGCAGAACAACGAAATCGAACAGGCAGCCACTGCAGTCAACGAGATGACCAGCGCCGTGGAAGAAGTCGCACGCAACGCCGTGAGCACTTCGGAAGCCTCGAAGAACGCTACAACTTCGGCCGGTGATGGTCGTGACCTGGTGCAGGAAACCGTCAGCGCGATCGAACGCATGAGCGCCGATGTGCAGAGCACTGCGTCGTTGATCGGTGATCTGGCCAATGAATCCCGTGACATCGGCAAGGTGCTGGATGTGATTCGTGGTCTGGCCGATCAAACCAACCTGCTGGCACTGAACGCGGCGATTGAAGCGGCACGTGCCGGTGAAGCCGGTCGTGGTTTTGCTGTGGTGGCGGATGAAGTACGTGCCTTGGCGCACCGCACGCAGCAGTCGACCAGCGAAATCGAGCGGATGATCGGCAGCATTCAGAGCGGCACCGAACACGCCGTGGATTCGATGCGCAACAGCACCGAGCGTGCCGAGTCGACCCTCAACATCGCCCGTGGTGCCGGCATGTCGCTGGACACCATCAACACCGCCATCGTCGAGATCAACGAGCGTAACCTAGTGATCGCCAGCGCCGCCGAAGAACAGGCGCAAGTGGCGCGGGAAGTGGATCGTAATCTGGTGAATATTCGTGATTTGTCGGTGCAATCGGCGACCGGGGCGAATCAGACCAGCGCGGCGAGTAATGAACTGTCGCGGTTGGCGCTGGACCTGAACAACATGGTTGGGCGGTTCAGCCTGTAAATTTTGAGATCTAGATCAAAAGCCCCTCACCCCAGCCCTCTCCCAGAGGGAGAGGGCTGGGGTGAGGGGGCAGATCTTCGTGTTTTCAAAACCTGAATTCGACTCGGAATTTCAGGTCGGCGTACCTCGCACAAACACCTCAGTCAGTCCCCTCTCCCCCCGGGAGAGGGCTAGGGTGAGGGCAGCAATCGCCCGCCGAACACAAAACCTGATGCCACACTGAAAAACCTTTTTGACAGCATCACATTTCAACAGGTTAGAATCGCTGGCACGCAGACTGCATGGTCAGTTTGTGCCCGTCTTTACGCTTCTGGAGTACTGCCTTTGAATGCGACGACCATCAACAGCCTGTTCTTGATCGGCGCGTTGCTGGTAGGCGCAAGCATTCTTGTCAGTTCTCTTTCTTCCCGTCTCGGCATCCCGATTCTGGTCATTATTCTTGCGGTCGGTATGGCTGCCGGGGTCGATGGCGGCGGGATCATTTTCGATAACTACCCGACAGCCTATCTGGTCGGCAACCTCGCACTCGCGGTGATCCTCCTCGACGGCGGCTTGCGTACACGGGTGTCGAGTTTCCGCGTGGCGTTATGGCCGGCGCTGTCGCTGGCCACGGTCGGCGTGTTGATCACCACCGGGCTGACCGGCATGGCCGCCGCCTGGTTATTCGACCTTAACCTGATTCAAGGCCTGCTGATCGGCGCCATCGTTGGCTCAACCGACGCCGCGGCGGTGTTTTCGCTGCTCGGTGGCAAAGGCCTGAACGAACGGGTTACCGCCAGTCTGGAAATCGAATCCGGCAGCAACGACCCGATGGCGGTGTTTCTCACTGTGACTCTGATCGACATGCTCGCCAGTGGCCAGACCGGTCTGCACTGGAGTCTGCTGACGCACCTGATCCGCGAGTTCGGCATCGGCGGCGTGATCGGCCTCGGCGGCGGCTGGCTGATGCTGCAACTGGTCAACCGGATCAACCTCGCTGCCGGTCTGTATCCGATTCTGGTCATCGCCGGCGGTCTGGTGGTGTTCGCCTTGACCAACGCCTTGCATGGCAGCGGCTTCCTCGCGGTTTATCTTTGCGGTCTGGTGATCGGCAACCGCCCGGTGCGCAGCCGCCACGGCATTCTGCACATGCTTGACGGCATGGCGTGGCTGGCGCAGATCGGCATGTTCCTCGTGCTGGGGCTGCTGGTCACACCGCACGATTTGCTGCCGATCGCCCTGCCCGCCCTCGGTCTGGCGCTGTGGATGATTCTGTTTGCGCGGCCACTGTCGGTGATGGTCGGCCTGCTGCCGTTCAAGGCCTTCCATGGCCGCGAAAAAGCCTTTATTTCCTGGGTCGGCCTGCGCGGCGCGGTGCCGATCATTCTCGCGGTGTTCCCGCTGATGGCTGGGCTGCCAAATGCGCAGCTGTACTTCAACCTCGCGTTCTTCATCGTGCTGGTGTCGCTGCTGGTGCAGGGCACGAGCCTGCCGTGGGTGGCCAAGCTGTTGAAGGTGACGGTACCGCCAGAGCCCGCGCCGATTTCCCGGGCGGCGCTGGAAGTCCACGTCACCAGCGAGTGGGAGCTGTTCGTTTATAAGCTCGGTGCGGAGAAATGGTGCATCGGTTCGCCCCTGCGTGAGCTGAAAATGCCCGAAGGCACACGTATCGCCGCACTGTTTCGTGGCCAGCAATTGCTCCATCCGTCGGGTAGTACGGTGCTGGAAGTCGATGATTTGCTGTGTGTTATCGGCCATGAACACAACCTTGGCGCGCTCGGAAAACTGTTCAGCCAAGCGCCGCAACGGGGTCTCGATCTGCGCTTCTTCGGTGATTTCGTGCTCGAAGGAGACGCCCAGCTTAAAGCGGTTGCGGCGCTCTATGGCTTGCCAGCCGAGGGCATCGATCCGGACATGACCCTGGGCGCCTTTATTGCCCACAAAGTGGGTGGTGCACCGATCGTCGGTGACCAGGTGGAGTGGAACAACACCCACTGGACGGTTGCGGTCATGGACGGGAACAAGATCGGCAAAGTGGGCGTCAGATTCCCCGAAGGAAGTCGCCCGGGCCCCGGGCTCTTCCTCTAAACTGCGTCCACTCTCACTTGCTTGACCGGTCTCTATGCCTACCCTGCGCTCCTTTTTCGTCGCGGCCCTGCTGGGCCTGAGTCTTACTGTCGGCCCGCTGTACGCTGCCGAACCACCGTCCAGCGACGCCGTGCAGGCGAGTCTCGACAAACTGGCCGACAGCAAACTGCCGGATGCCGATAAAAAGAGCCTGCAAACGGTCCTGCAGAACACACTCAATCAACTGAACAATCAGCGTGATTACGAGCAGAAGCTGATCGATCTCAAGCAGCAACTGGCGACCGCGCCCAAGCAGACGATTGAAAGTACCCGCGAACTGACGCGCCTCAAGGCTACGGCCGTGGTGCCAGTGGCACAGCGTTTTCCCAAAGAGTCGATTCAGCAACTGGAGCAAATCCTCACCGATCGCTCGACTCAGCAAAGTGACCTGCAAAAAGCCCTCGCCGACGCCAACAGCCTGATCATCACTGCGCAGACTCGCCCCGAGCGCGCGCAAGCGGAGATTTCCGCCAGCCAGACGCGCATCCAGCAGATCAACAACATCCTCAAGTCCGGCAAGGATGCGGGCAAAACCGTCACCGCCGAGCAGCGCGACCAGTTGAACGCCGAACTGGCGGCGCTGAATGCGCTGATCCCGCTGCGTCGTCAGGAGCTGGCCGGCAACAGCCAGTTGCAGGATCTGGGCAACGCTCAGCATGACCTGCTTTCGGAGAAATCCGAGCGCCTCGACCGCGAGATCCAGGAACTGCAAACCCTGATCAACCAGAAACGTCTGGCACAGTCGCAGGAAACCGTTACCCAGCAATCGATCGAAGCGCAGAAGGCCGGGAGCAGCAGTCTGCTGGCCATCGAAAGCACGGCGAACCTCAAGCTCTCCGACTACCTGCTCAAAAGCACTGACCGCCTCAACGAAGTCACCCAGCAGAATCTGCAGACCAAACAACAACTCGACAGCCTGACCCAAAGCGATTCCGCGCTGGACGAGCAGATCAGCGTGCTCAAGGGCAGCCTGTTGCTGTCGAAGATTCTCTATAAACAGAAACAGGCCCTGCCGCGGCTCAAGGTCGACCGCGACCTGGCCGATCAGATCGCCGACATTCGTCTGTGGCAATTCGACGTCAGCCAGCAGCGTGAGCAACTGAGTAATCCGGCCGCCTATGTCGACAACCTGCTGGCCACACAGCCGCCGGAGCAGGTCACGCCGCAATTGCGCAAAAACCTGCTGGATCTGGCCAACACCCGCGCCGACCTGCTGGAACGTCTGAATCGCGAACTGAGCGCCATGCTCAACGAGTCGATCACCCTGCAACTCAACCAGAAACAACTGCTGAGCACCGCGCAAGGTCTGCGTGCGACGCTCGATGAGCAGATGTTCTGGATTCCGAGCAACAAGCCGCTGGATCTGGAATGGATGCGCGCGGTGCCGGAGCGCCTGAAACGTCAGGTCGACACCCTGCCATGGGCCTCCAGCCTCAGCGAGCTGACCGACGGTCTGACCCAGCGGCCGCTGCTGTTCCTGCCGCTGGCACTGTTGATCGGCGCGCTGCTATGGCGGCGCAAAAATCTGTACGCGCGCTTGAACAAGGTTCACCAGGACATCGGCCACTTCAAACGCGACAGCCAGTGGCACACGCCGCAGGCGATTCTGATCAATATTCTGCTGGCGATGCCGGTCGCGTTGGGCCTGGCCTTGTGTGGTCTGGCGTTGCAAATCGACGCCCGTGGGCAGAACGCCAACATGGGCGCGGCGCTGCTGCAAATGGGCCAGGCGTGGCTGGTGTTCTACACCGCTTACCGGATTCTCGCGCCGGGCGGCGTGGCGGAATTGCACTTCCGTTGGGAAAAACCGCAGGTCGAATTCCTCCAAGGCTGGATTCGTCGACTGGGTCTGGTGGTCATGGCGCTGGTGACCATTGTTGCCGTGGCCGAATTGCAACCGGCCGCACTGGCCGACGACGTGCTCGGCATGCCGGTGGTGCTGACTTGCTACGCCCTGATGGCCTGGCTGCTCAGCCGCCTGCTGATCAGCAGCCCGGCCCACGAGAATACTTCGCTGTTCCGTAAAGCGGTCGGCGTGATGTTCACCCTGCTGCCGATCGCGTTGTTCGTCGCGGTGTGCTTCGGCTACTACTACACCGCACTGAAGCTCAGCGACCGACTGATCAACACCCTGTACCTGCTGATGTTCTGGCTGGTGATCGAAGCGACGTTCGTCCGTGGCCTGAGTGTTGCCGCACGACGTCTGGCCTACCAGCGCGCCCTGGCCAAACGTCAGGCGGCGAAAGAGGCTGGCGACGGCGAAGCGGTGATCGAAGAGCCCACGCTGGACATTGAAAAGGTCAACGAACAGTCCCTGCGCCTGATCCGTCTTGCTCTGCTCGGCGGATTTATCGCCGCGTTGTACTGGGTCTGGTCGGACCTGATTTCAGTGTTCTCGTACCTCGACAACATCACCCTGTACGAATACACCAGCGGCACCGGCGCCAACATGAGCATGGTGCCAATCAGCATCGGCGACATGCTTGGTGCACTGATCATCATCGGCATTACCTTCGCCCTCGCGCGCAACCTGCCCGGCCTGCTAGAAGTGTTTGTGCTGTCCAAGCTTAATCTGGCTCAGGGTAGTGCCTACGCGACTACGACGTTGCTGTCGTACGTGATCGCCGGTGTCGGTTTCGTCTCGACCCTGTCGACCCTTGGCGTGAGCTGGGACAAGTTGCAATGGCTGGTGGCGGCGCTGTCGGTCGGCCTCGGTTTCGGCATGCAGGAGATCTTTGCGAACTTCATTTCCGGCATCATGATCCTCTTCGAACGCCCGGTGCGGATCGGTGACACCATCACCATCGGCAACCTGTCGGGCACGGTGAGCAAGATCCGCATCCGCGCCACGACCATCACCGACTTCGACCGCAAGGACATCATTGTCCCGAACAAGACGTTCATCACCGGGCAACTGATCAACTGGTCGCTGACCGACACCATCACCCGCGTCACGCTGAAACTCGGCGTCGATTACGGCTCGGACCTGGATCTGGTCAAGGAACTGCTGCTCAAGGCTGCCCGCGAGAACCCGCGCGTACTCAAAGAGCCTGAGCCGCACGTGTACTTCCTCAACTTTGGCGAAAGCACCCTCGACCACGAGTTGCGCATGCACGTGCGCGACCTCGGTGACCGCAACCCGGTGCTCGATGAGGTCAACCGCTTCATCAACCGCGAGTTCAAGAAGCAGCACATCAACATCTCGTTCCGCCAGATGGAGGTGTACCTTAAGAACCTTCACGGTCAGGAATACAAGATGGTGCCGATCGAGCCGGAAACGAAAACCATCGTGCCGGTTGCCGACGATCAGAAACCGCTGCAAGAGCCGCCGCCGGCCAAACTCGACTAACCGGTCTAATCCCAGCAGAATGCTCGGACATTCTGCTGGAGCCGGCCCTTGAAAGCCCTCGACGAACTGACCTTCGACAATCGCTTCGCCCGCCTGGGCGACGCGTTCTCCGCCCACGTGCTGCCCGAGCCGATCGACAATCCGCGCCTGGTCGTCGCCAGTCCGGCTGCCCTGGCCTTGCTGGATCTCGACCCGGCGACCGCTGAAACCCAGGAATTTGCCGAATTGTTTGGCGGCCACAAGCTGTGGGCCGATGCCGAACCGCGGGCGATGGTCTATTCCGGGCACCAGTTCGGCGGCTATACGCCGCAACTGGGCGATGGTCGCGGGCTGCTGCTCGGAGAGGTCTACAACACCGCCGGCGAGCATTGGGATCTGCACCTGAAGGGCGCCGGGCAAACGCCGTTTTCACGCATGGGCGATGGCCGTGCGGTGCTGCGTTCGTCGATCCGCGAGTTCCTCGCCTCCGAAGCCTTATTCGCGCTGAACATTCCTTCGTCGCGCGCGGCGTGCGTGATCGGTTCCGACACCCCGGTCTGGCGCGAAAAGCAGGAACGCGCAGCGATGGTCCTGCGTCTGGCGCCAAGCCATATCCGCTTCGGCCATTTCGAGTATTTCTACTACACCAAGCGTCCCGAGCAGCAAAAGCAACTCGGCGAGCACGTGTTGGCAATGCATTTCCCTGAGTGCCTGGAACAACCGGAACCGTATCTGGCGATGTTCCGCGAGATCGTCGAACGCAACGCCGAACTGATCGCCAAGTGGCAGGCCTACGGCTTCTGCCACGGTGTGATGAACACCGACAACATGTCGATCCTCGGCATCACCTTCGACTTCGGCCCGTTCGCCTTTCTCGATGATTTCGACGCCAACTTCATCTGCAACCATTCCGATGATCAGGGGCGTTACTCGTTCAGCAATCAGGTGCCGGTCGGCCAGTGGAACCTCAGTGCACTGGCGCAGGCACTGACGCCGTTCATCAGCGTCGAAGCCCTGCGCGAAACCCTCGGTTTGTACCTGCCACTGTTCCAGGCCCACTACCTCGACCTGATGCGCCGGCGCTTTGGCTTCAACACGGCTGAAGATGACGACCAGAAACTGCTGGAGGATCTGCTGCAACTGATGCAGAACAGCGGCGTCGATTACACGCTGTTTTTCCGCCGACTTGGCGAAGACTCACCTCAGCAGGCAGTCGCCCGCTTGCGTGATGATTTCGTCGACATCAAAGGTTTTGATGCTTGGGGCGAGCGCTATGTCGCCCGGGTTGCCCGCGATGGTGATGCCGATCAGGAACAGCGCCGCATCCGCATGCACGCGGTCAATCCGCTGTACATCCTGCGCAATTATCTGGCGCAAAAAGCCATCGACGCGGCAGAGCAGGGGGATTACTCAGAAGTACGCCGGTTGCACGCGGTGCTGAGCAAACCGTTTGAGGAGCAGCCGGGAATGGAGGGTTATGCCGAGCGGCCGCCGGAGTGGGGCAAGCATTTGGAGATCAGTTGTTCTTCCTGAGGCGGCCTAGATAAACACGTCTACAGGCAGCTTGAAGTACTCCGCCAACCATCGAACCTGTCGCAGGTTTAGTTGCCGCTTGCCGCTCAGGATCTCAGAGACGACTGACTGAGTGCCCACTCCAGGCAAGTCGCTCTGGGTCAAACCATGCTCACGCATCAGATATCCCAATACTTCAAAACCCGGAGGTTTTGGGACCGGGTGATGCGTTTGATCCCATTCTTCAATCCAGTCACCAATGATATCCACCAAGCTCATCAACGGATGAGACTCGTCATCACCGGTAATTTCCAGCAGTTCGTCGACCGCCAACACCAAGGCATCGTAGTCGTCTTCGTTTTCTGGCAACTGCAGAAAACGAGTAAAGAGACCCGGACCTTGGTCCGCACCGGAATCAAGGCAAACACTTTCAAAGCCAACAGAGTCCCCGGTGAGCGAACAACTCGTCCGGGCATTTAAGGTTTTTAGATATTCAGAGCCCTTCAAAAGCTCCGAGAGTGGAAGGCGTTTAACGGTCTTGGCGGTCATAGGAAGGTATTTCGCTCAGTTCTGCACAAGATGACCGATTAGATAAAATACAGATAGTCAGCCTCCGCGCAGACGTGCGTAGGCCCTTTCCTCAACTGAGGAAGGTAGCGACCTACAGATCAATTCCTTGATAATCGTGACTTTGCCTCCAGATCAGTCTCATAGACGTCCTGCCTGAGAACCCATCATGTCCGAACCACTCCTCATCCCCTGCCCCTCCTGCAACGGCCTCAACCGCATCCCCGCCGAGCGCCTCGCGGACCAGCCCAAGTGCGGACGCTGCAAATCCGCCGTGTTGCTGAGCAAACCGTTCGAACTCAAGCAAGGCGATTACGCCAGCCAGATCAAGGGCGATCTGCCGCTGTTGGTGGATGTCTGGGCGCAGTGGTGTGGGCCGTGCAAGTCGTTTGCGCCGGTGTTCGAGCAGGCGGCGGCACAGCTGGCCGGCAAGTGCCGCTTGGCCAAGCTCGATAGCGAGGCGAATCAGCAGTTGTCGGCGCAATTGGGGATTCGCTCGATTCCGAGTTTGATTCTGTTCAAGAACGGCAAGGAAGTGGCGCGGCAGAGTGGTGCATTTCCGCTGCCGCAGCTGATGGCGTGGCTGCGCAGCCAGGGCATCTGACACACCCAGAACCCACTGTGGGAGCGAGCTTGCTCGCGAAAGCGGCAGATCAGTTAACGAGGATGTCGACTGAACTGACGCATTCGCGAGCAAGCTCGCTCCCACAGGGGTTCATGGATAGCTCAGGAGATCAGTGATCTTCGAGCAGATTGTGCAGTTCAACGAACTGCTGGGTCAGCTTGTGTCGTGGGTCGAGGTGAATCAGCGGCATGCTGGCCTGGTGCGATTCGCGCATGCGCACAGAACTGCTCAGATACACCGGCAATACTGGCAAACCTTCAGCAATCAACTCATCGAGCATCTGCTGCGGCAGGCTTGCCCGGGCCTGAAACTGATTGACCACAATGCCTTCTACTTCCAGACCTTCGTTGTGGTCGTCCTTCAGCTCTTCGATCTCTGCGATCAGTCCGTACAGGGCCTGGCGGGAAAAGCTGTCGCAATCGAAGGGAATCAGCACGCGATCAGCGGCAATCAGTGCCGACACCGCATAGAAGTTCAGCGCTGGCGGCGTATCGAGGTAGATGCGGTCGTAATCTTCGGACAACTCATCGAGCAACTTACGCAGTTTGTTGATCTTGTGCTTGGCCTCAAGCTTGGGCTGCAAATCGGCCAGCTCGGCCGTCGCGGTAATGATGTGCAGGTTGTCGAACGGCGTTTCGTAGATGTCCGCCTGGTTCTTCTTCGAGAACGGCCCAGATGACAGCGTCTGCTTGAAGAAGTCGGCAATACCCATCGGGATGTCGTTGCCGGTCAGCCCGGTCAGATATTGAGTGGAGTTGGCCTGGGCATCGAGATCCACCAACAGCGTGCGATAACCCTCGCTGGCGCTGACCGCCGCCAGATTGCAGGCAATGCTGGACTTGCCTACGCCACCTTTCTGATTGAACACCACGCGCCGCATGACCAAACCTCCGTGTATCAAAGAATGACCGAGTGTAGATGCGCTCGACCTCGCTTCGCTACCTTCATGGACGTGGACTACAGCGTCAGGGGCAAAAATCCACGGACAGTTAGCGCAAAAACCGCCATTGATCGCCGAGATACCCGACAGACAAGCCGCCGACAATCTGGATAATGGCCAAGTGACAGTTTTCTTGCGAACCATTCGGTACATTTCGTTGCGCAAAATGTAACCAGCATTTGCTACACACTCGTCGCACCGGGATAATGCGCGCCACTCGGCGCCCTGCGTCACGTCAAGCCTGCTGCGGCTTTGGCGACTAAACGCGTCAACGAAAGCCCGCAGGGGCGGGATGAATGTCCGTGATCAACTTCAACATCGCCCAATGGCGCGCGTGGGCCCCAGGCCTCGACAGCGTGGACGCCTGGCAGGCCTGGAGCCGACAACCGGTCGTGCTCCAGCGCAGTGATGCCGCGCCCGATGTGTCGTTTTTGCCGGCCATGCAGCGCCGCCGCCTCAGCCGACTGGCACGCATGGCGTTCAGCGTTGGCTGGCCCCTCGCCGACGGACGGGAGAATCTGCCACTGGTGTTTGTTTCGCGTCACGGCGAAACCCCGCGTACCTACGAGATCCTCAGCGATCTGGCCAACGAACAGCCGCTGTCGCCGACGCAGTTCAGCCTGTCGGTGCACAACGCGATCATTGGTCTGTGGTCGATCATGCGCGGAGAAACCAGCGAAATGACCGCCATTGCCGCCGCTGGCGACGGTCTCGAAAACGGCATGCTCGAAGCCGCGGCGCTGCTCAATGAAGGTGCCCCGGCAGTGTTGCTGGTAATCACCGAAGAACAGCCGCCCGCAGCGTATTCGGCGTGGATCGACGACGTGCCGTTTCCTTATGCCCTCGGCCTGTTACTCACCCCCGGTACCGACTGGCGGCTGACCCTGAACAGCATCACAGAAACACGGTCAAAAGCGCACTGGCCCCACGCGCTGAATCTGTTGCGCACCCTGCTCGGCCAGCAACCCCTTTGCCAACATGCCTGGAAAAATCGTGTATGGACCTGGCAACGCAACCCGTGATCGAGAAAAACCGCGACGCCTATTACTGGCGCCTGCTGGCCACCGCCGCAAGCTTCGCCCTGTTCGGGCTTGGCGGGCTGTGCCTGCGTGTGTTGGTGTTTCCACTGCTGGGCTGCCTGCCCGGTGACGCCCTTGCACATCGCCGACGCGCGCGGCAGACCGTCAGCCGGTTGTTCTGGTTTTTCGTGCGTTTCATGGCCCGCGCTGGCGTGCTGACCTACGACATTCAGGGAGCCGAACGTCTTGGCCGTCCCGGGCAGATGATCATCGCCAACCACCCGTCGCTGATCGACGTGGTGTTCCTGATCGGTCTGGTGCGCCAGGCCAATTGCGTGGTGAAGAAAACCCTGTGGGAAAACCCCTTCACCCGTGGCCCGCTGCGCAGCACCGAATACATCAGCAACGACGGCAGCATGGACATGCTCGATGCCGCTGCCCAGTCCCTGCAAAACGGCCAGACCCTGATCATCTTTCCCGAAGGCACGCGCACCCAGCCAGGTCAGGCGCCGGCCTTTCATCGCGGGGCGGCAGCGATTGCCCTGCGCGGTGCGAAAATAGTCACGCCGGTGATCATCAAGGTCAACCCGACCACGCTGACCAAAGCCGAACCCTGGTATCGGATCCCCAGCCGCCGCGTGCACTTCAGTTTTCGCGTCGGGGCCGATATAGACCCACAGACTTTCGCCGCGCAGGGGCCAGCCCCGCAAGCCTCGCGCAAGCTCAACGATTATTTGCACACCTACTTTATTAAGGAGCTCGCCGAAGATGAGCGATCTGAATCGTGATATCAAACTGCTAATCATCGATGCCCTCGGCCTCGAAGATATCAGCGCCGACGACATCGGCGACGAGCAGACGCTGTTCGGCGAAGGCCTCGGCCTGGATTCCGTCGACGCACTGGAACTGGGTTTGGCGATCCAGAAAAAATACGGCATCAAGATCGACGCCGACGCCAAAGACACCCGCAACCATTTCACCAACGTGGCGAGCCTTGCGGCGTTCGTCACGGCAAAACAGGCAGCTTGAGACCGGACCATGCAAACTCGTGACGATATTTTCAACACCCTGCGCGATGCCTTGGTCGAGCTGTTCGAACTGGATCCGGCCCGTGTGAGCCTGGAGTCCAACCTGTATCAGGATCTGGAAATCGACAGCATCGACGCGGTCGATCTGATCGATCACATCAAACGCCAGACCGGCAAGAAAATCGCCGCCGAAGAGTTCAAATCGGTGCGCACGGTCGGCGACGTGGTCGAGGCGGTTTACCGTCTGGTCCAACCGGCCGCATGAGCCGATTGATTGGCCTCGGCCTGCTGCTGGCCGGCCTGCTGTACCCCTTTGCGGTGTATTTCGGCATGGAGCATTTTGCTCCGTGGCAGTTCGGGCTGCTGCTGGGCGGTTTGTGGCTGGCGCGGGCACTGACCGGCGAACGCAAGCCCGGCAGCCTGTGGATGGCCTGTGTGGCGATCATCTTCTGCGGGTTATTGGCGCTGTTCGACAGTCCGTTGCTGCTGCGCTGGTATCCGGTGCTGATCAGCGGTTTCATGCTGGTGCTGTTCAGCCTGAGCCTGAAATTCGGCCCGCCGATGGTCGAGCGCCTGGCGCGCTTGCGTGAACCACAGTTGCCGGACATTGCGATTCGCTACACGCGAAAGGTCACGGTGGCCTGGAGCGTGTTTTTCTTCTGCAACGGTTTGTGCGCCGCCCTGCTGACCCTGTGGGCGCCGCTGAATTGGTGGATGTTGTACACCGGCCTGATCTCCTACGGATTGATCGGCCTGATGTTTGCCATTGAATGGCTGATACGACAACGGGTAAGAGGCCGTACATGAACTGGATAAAACTTGAGCAGCTGTTGCTCAAGCCTGTGCCGGCGCGGGCCATCAGCCACGCACCGGCCCTCGAACACGCACAACTGTGCGAGCAGGCGTTGAGCGTTGCCGCCGGTCTGCAAGCTCAGGGCGTGAAGCGCCTGGCTGTGCACCTGGAAGATGCCGCAGAACTGGCCGTCGCTTTGCTGGGCGCATGGCGTGCCGGCGTCAGTGTGCTGCTGCCCTCGGACCTGCAAGCACAAACCCGCCAGCGCTGGTCGGGCGAAGTCGACCTGTGGCTGACGGATCACGCCGATGACGCGCATCTGAGCGACTTTCATCAGCCGCCGTTGCATGGCGCCGAGCTGGATCTCGACCAGTGCCGTTTGAGCCTGTGTACGTCCGGCTCCAGCGGCGAGCCCAAGCGCATCGACAAGTCCCTGCGCCAACTGGCCAACGAAGTCCTGGCGCTGGAGCAACTGTGGGGCGCGGACCTCGGTGAGGCCTGCATCATCGGCAGCGTCGCCACCCAGCACATCTACGGTTTGTTGTTTCGCGTGCTGTGGCCGCTGTGCGCCGGGCGCACTTTTGTGCGACAGCAACTGGCCTTCCCGGAAGATATGCAGCGCGCCAGCCGCGAACATCCGGCCTTCGCCTGGGTCGCCAGCCCGGCGTTGCTCAAGCGTATGGGCGACAACCTTGACTGGCCTGCCCTCAGCGCCGTGCGCCGGGTGTTTTCCTCCGGTGGCGCGTTGCCCTTTGAAGCTGCGCAGAGCCTGCAACAACGTTTGCAGCAATGGCCGACGGAAATCCTCGGCAGCTCGGAAACCGGCGGAATCGCCTGGCGTCAGGGCGAACAACTGTGGCAACCGTTCGCCGGTGTCGAACTGAGCCAGGACAGCGACGGCGCCCTGCTGATCGCTTCACCTTACTTACCGGCCGGGCACGTTGAGCACACCGCCGACGCCGCGCGCATCGCCGCCGATGGTCGTTTCGAACTGTTGGGGCGACTGGACCGGATCGTCAAACTCGAAGAAAAACGCATCTCTCTGCCCATGCTCGAACAAGCCCTGGTTGCCCATGCCTGGGTCGCCGAAGCCCGCTTGGGCGTGGTCCAGGAAAACCGCGCCTCCCTCGGGGCAGTGCTGGTGCTCAGCGATGCAGGCTTGTTTGCTTTGCGTGAACACGGCCGTCGCAGCCTGACCGAAACCCTGCGCCAGCATTTGCGCCAACACTGCGAAGCGCTGGCGTTGCCTCGACGCTGGCGGCTAGTGCGGCAATTGCCGTTGAACAGCCAAGGCAAGCTGCCGCAGGTCGATATCGAAGCGCTGCTGATGGCGCCGCGACCGAAAGCGCCCGAGGTGCTGGAACAAGTCGAAAGCGCTGGCGAGTGGAGCCTGCAACTGAGCGTGCCAGCGGATCTGGCCTACTTCAGCGGCCACTTCCCCAAGGCGCCGGTATTGCCCGGCGTGGTGCAAGTGGAATGGGCGTTGAACCTGGGTCGACAATTGCTCAACCTGACCGGCCCGTTTGCCGGCATGGAAGTGCTGAAGTTTCAGCAATTGGTGCGCCCCGGCGATGAAATCCAGTTGCACCTGCGTTTCGATCCGGAGCGCAGCAAATTGTATTTCGCCTACCGCAATGACACGGCGACCTGCTCAAGTGGGCGGATCATTCTGGGGGCCACTGATGCATAACCCTTGCGCCGTGATCCCGGTCTACAATCACGAAACTGCGGTCACCACCGTGGTCGACGCTCTGCTCGCGCAAGGCCTGCCGTGCATTCTGGTGGACGACGCCAGCACGCCATCTTGCGCCAGGGTCCTCGACGCACTGGCCGAGCACGACAACGTGCATCTCGTCCGTCTAACTGTCAATCAGGGCAAGGGCGGTGCGGTGATGACCGGTTTGCGCGAAGCTTCGCTATTGGGCTTCAGCCATGCACTGCAGGTCGATGCCGACGGTCAGCACGATTTGCACGATGTCGCCCGTTTCGTCGAGGAATCCCGCGCCCATCCCGAAGCGATGATCTGCGGTTATCCGTTGTTCGACGAGAGCGTGCCCAAGGGCCGTTTGTACGCGCGCTATCTGACCCACGTGATGGTCTGGATCAACACGCTGTCGCTGCAGATCCGCGATTCGATGTGCGGTTTCCGCGTCTATCCGCTGGCCCCGACGCTGGCGGTGATCGATTCGGCGAAAGTCGGCAAACGCATGGATTTCGACTCAGACATCCTCGTACGCCTGTCGTGGCGCAATCAGCCGATGCGCTGGCTGCAAACCAGCGTGCACTACCCGCTGGACGGTGTGTCGCACTTTCGCCTGTTCCACGACAACGCACTGATTTCCAGCATGCACACGCGGCTGTTTCTCGGCATGTTGCTGCGCTTCCCGGTGATCCTCTGGCGGCGGTGGCGAGCATGACCTGCGAGACCGACAAGAAGCACTGGGCCGACCGCGAAGAACGCGGCAGTTTCCTGCTGATGAAATTCACCGCGTTCGCCGCAAAAGTCCTTGGCCGACGCCTGCTCAGCCCATTGCTGTATGGCATCGTCCTGTACTTCTTCCTGTTCGGCCGCACCGCTCGGCGCAGTGCGTGGCAATACCAGCAGCGCCTGGCCGCTTGGAGTCAGCGCGAAGCGTTGCGCCCTACTCAATGGCGGGTGTTCGGCCAGTTCATGTCGTTCGCCGATTCGATGCTCGACAAGCTCGACGTGTGGAACGGCAAACTCAGCATTGAGCAGATCGAAATCATCGACCCGGCGCTGCTGCGCAACCAGTTGCGCGGCAGTCGCGGGCAACTATTGGTCGGCGCGCACCTGGGCAATCTCGAAGTCTGTCGCGCACTGGCGGAGATTGGCGAAAAGGTCACGATGAATGTGCTGGTGCACACCAAGCACGCCGAGCAATTCAATCGCCTGCTCGGTGAAGCCGGGGCGACCAATCTGCGCCTGATTCAGGTCAGCGAACTCGACCCGGTGATCATGCTGCAACTGCACGAACGGCTGGAGCGCGGCGAGTGGCTGGCGATCGCCGGCGACCGCGTGCCGCTGCACGGCGGGCGTAGCGTGACCGTGGACTTCCTCGGCCACCCGGCGCCATTCCCGCAAGGCCCGTGGTTGCTCGCCGGTTTGCTCAAATGCCCGGTCAATCTGTTGATGTGCCTCAAGCAACCGGACGGCCACTATCGCCTGACCCTCGAACCCTTCGCCGACGCCGTGGTGTGGAAGCGCAGCGAGCGCGAGCAGGTCATTCATCAGTGGGCCACCCGCTATGCGCAGCGCCTGAGTCACTATTGCCTCGAAGCGCCGCAACAATGGTTCAACTTTTACCCTTTCTGGAAGATCGATGACGACGCCAACCCATGAGCCGGTAACCTTCGGCGAACGCCCTTTGCGCATCGAAGACGTGCTGGCCCTGGCCAACCGTCAGGCGCCCGTGCAGTTGCAGAGCGACGCCGCGTATCGCGAGCGCATCGCCAAGGGCGCACGGTTCCTCGATTCGCTGCTGGACAAGGAAGGCGTGATCTACGGCGTCACCACCGGTTACGGCGATTCCTGCGTGGTCGCGGTGCCGCTGCATCACGTCGAAGCGTTGCCGCGTCACCTCTACACCTTCCACGGTTGCGGACTGGGCAAACTGCTCGACGCACAGGCGACCCGCGCCGTGTTGGCGGCACGTTTGCAGTCGTTGTGCCACGGCGTGTCCGGGGTGCGCGTGGAACTGCTCGAACGTCTGCACGCATTTCTCGAATACGACATCCTGCCGCTGATTCCAGAGGAAGGTTCGGTCGGCGCCAGCGGCGATCTGACGCCGCTGTCTTACGTAGCCGCAACACTGTCCGGCGAGCGTGAAGTGATGTTCCGTGGCGAACGCCGTCAGGCGGCAGACGTGCATCGCGAACTCGGCTGGACGCCTTTGGTGCTGCGTCCGAAAGAAGCGCTGGCGCTGATGAACGGCACCGCCGTGATGACCGGCCTTGCCTGCCTCGCTTTCGCCCGCGCCGACTATCTGCTGCAACTGGCCACGCGCATCACCGCGCTCAACGTGGTGGCGCTGCAAGGCAACCCGGAGCACTTTGACGAACGCCTGTTCGCCGCCAAACCGCATCCGGGGCAAATGCAGGTCGCCGCGTGGCTGCGCAAGGATCTGGCGATCGACGCGCCGACCGCGCCGCTGCATCGCCTGCAGGATCGCTACTCGTTGCGTTGCGCCCCGCACGTGCTCGGCGTATTGGCCGACAGCCTGAACTGGCTGCGTTCGTTCATCGAAACAGAGCTGAACAGCGCCAACGACAACCCGATCATCGACGCCGAAGCCGAGCGTGTGCTGCACGGCGGGCACTTCTACGGCGGGCATATTGCGTTCGCCATGGACAGCCTGAAAAACCTGGTGGCCAACGTTGCTGACCTGCTTGACCGGCAACTTGCGCTGCTGGTGGATGAGCGTTACAACCACGGTCTGCCGAGCAACCTCTCCGGTGCTCCGGCGGATCGCGCAATGATCAACCATGGTTTCAAAGCCGTGCAGATCGGCACCAGCGCCTGGACCGCCGAAGCGCTGAAAAACACCATGCCGGCCAGCGTGTTCTCGCGCTCCACCGAGTGCCACAACCAGGACAAGGTGAGCATGGGCACAATCGCTGCCCGCGATGCGATCCGCGTGCTGGAGCTGACCGAACAGGTCGCCGCCGCGACATTGCTCGCCGCCAACCAAGGCGTGTGGCTGCGTGCTCAAGCCGAAGACGCCCGACCACTGCCGCCGTCGCTGGCAGCGATGCACGAAGAGCTGGCCAAGGACTTCCCGCCAGTCATCGAAGACCGCGCACTGGAAGGCGAATTGCGTCTGTGCCTGCAACGCATCGCCGCGCAACACTGGAGGCTGCATGCGTAGCGCCGGAGTGCTTCACGCCGACACCGAGATCCTCGTGCCGTTCTTCGACGTCGACACCATGCACGTCGTCTGGCACGGCCATTACGTCAAGTATCTGGAAGTGGCGCGTTGCGCGCTGCTCGACAAGATCGGCCACAACTACACGCACATGGTCGAGTCCGGGTTCGCCTGGCCGATCATCGACCTGCAACTGCGCTATGTGCGCGGCGCAGTATTCGGCCAGCGCCTGAATGTGCGTGCCAGTCTGGTCGAGTGGGAAAACCGTCTGAAGATCAATTACCTGATCACCGACCTGCACAGCGGCGAACGCCTGACCCGCGCCAGCTCGGTGCAGGTCGCCGTTGAAGTCAGCAGCCGCGAGATGCAACTGGCTTCGCCGAAGGTCTTCACCGATGCCGTGGAAAGGATGCTGCGATGAACGTTTTTATTAAAAGCCTGAGCGTATTGGCGCTGCTGACGCTGTCAGCGCTGGCCAACGCCTTCGACCTGCAACAACTCAGCGCACAACTGGCGAAGCCGGACGTGATCCACGGCCAGTTCATTCAGGAAAAACACCTGCGCGCGCTACCGCAGCCGCTGATCAGCAAGGGCAGTTTCGTCCTCGCCAAAAACCACGGCCTGCTCTGGCTGCTGAAAACTCCGCTGCAGCAGGATTACCGCATCAGCGCCAATGGCATCGCCCGCCGCGACGACAACGGCTGGCAAATGTTGCCGAACAAGAGCGCCGGGGCTGAGCAGAACCGCTTGTTCCTCGCCGTGCTGCAAGGCGACAGCAGCGGCCTGCAACGGGATTTCGAACTGGCGCTGAGAGGCGATGCACAACAGTGGAAACTGACCCTGACCCCGCGTTCACTGTTGCTCAAGCAAGTGTTCAAGCAGATCACCATCGACGGCGGCGCGCTGGTGCAGACCATCGAACTGCTGGAAACCCAAGGCGACAGCACTGTGCTGCGCATGCAGGACAACAGCGCCAGTCAACCGTTGAGCGACGCGGAGCAACATGACTTTGCCGAGTGAACGCAGGCTGCCATGGCTTTTCCTGATCCTGCTGCTGGCGGTCGTCGCGCTGGCCGGTTGGCAATGGCGCGACGGTGCGCCGCTGTCGGCGAACCTGATGGAGCTGGTGCCCGGCACTCATCCGGACGCTCTTGAACAGCGCGCCGAGCAGCGCATGCAAGAACCGCTCAATCGCGAAATGCTGGTGTTGGTCGGCCACGCCGATCGCCAGCAAGCGGTCACCATGGCGCAGACCCTGGGCGAGCAATGGCAGGCCAGCGGGTTGTTCGAAAAGGTGCAGTGGAACCTGCAAGCAGACCTGCCAGCGCTGCGCACGCAACTGCTGCAAGGGCGGCTGGCGATGCTCTCGGCGGATGATCGTCAATTGCTGATCGAACACCCCGACGCATTCATTCAGCAGCGCGTACAAGCCCTGTTCGACCCGTTCAGCGGTTTCAGTCTGGTGCCGAGTCAGGATGACTGGCTGGGCCTGACCGGGCGCATTCAGAACAGCCAGCCGCAGCACGGCTCGGTGCAACTGGATATCGGCAGCGGCGCGTTGATTGCCGACGCCGACGGCAAGAGCTGGTTACTGCTGCGCGCACGCACCACCGGCAACGCCTTCGACATGAACCTGCCGCTGCAAGTCGCCGCACTGCTGCAACAGAGTCGCGAACAGGCCGCGAAATCCGACGTGCAACTGCTGGCTGCCAGCGGCTTGCTGTACGCGGCCAACGGTCAGCAGCAAGCCACTCGCGAGATGACGTGGGTTGGCGGCGGTGCCACCGTCGGCATTCTGTTGCTGCTGTTGCTCGCTTTTCGCCGCTGGCGCGTGCTGCTGGCGTTCGTGCCGGTACTGGTCGGCATGTTGTTTGGCGCGGTGGCCTGTGTGGCGCTGTTCGGCCATATGCATGTGATGACATTGGTGCTCGGTTCCAGCCTGATCGGCGTGGCCGTGGATTATCCGCTGCACTATCTGTCGAAGAGCTGGAGCCTGAAGCCTTGGCGCAGTTGGCCGGCGTTGCGCTTGACCTTGTCCGGGCTGACCCTGAGCCTGATCACCAGCGCCATCGGTTATCTGGCGCTGGCGTGGACGCCGTTCCCGGCACTGACGCAAATCGCCGTGTTCTCTGCCGCTGGATTGCTCGGTGCCTATTTGTCGGCGGTATGCCTGTTGCCGGCGCTGTTGAAAAACGTCGAACTGCGCCCCGCGCAGTGGCCGCTGCTTTTGGCCGAGCGCATGGTCAACCTGCGCGAAAAACTTCTCGAGCGCGTGCGCACACCGGTGTTGCTGGCGCTGCTGATCGCGTTCTGCGTGGGCGGTCTGGTACAGCTGCAAAGCAAGAATGACATCCGCCAATGGGTCGGCGCACCGCATCATCTGACCGACGAAGCGCAGGCCATCGCGCGCATCACCGGCTATCAGCCCACCAGCCAGTTCTTCCTCGTGCGCGCCGACAATCAGCAGCAACTGCTCGAGCGTCAGGCCGCGCTGAGCGAGCGTCTGCAGCAACTGGTCAACCTCGACAAGCTGCAAGGTTATCTGGCCCTCGATCAACTGGTCAGCCCGCCGAACCAGCAAGAACAGGTGCGCGAGGCGCTGAACAAACTGCCGCAATACTGGCAGCCACTGCTTGACCTCGGCGTACCGCTCACCGCGCTGCAAACCGAACTGCAACAGTTGCAGACCGTGCCCGCCGAAGACATCGACGCGGCATTGGCCGGCCCGCTCGGCGAGCCTTATCGCACGCTCTGGCTCGGCCCGACCGAAGACGGCGTGGCGGCGATGACCAGCCTGCAAGGCTTGAACAACCCGGCGCTGTTGCGCGTGCAAGCGCTGGACTTGCCGGGAGTGATGCTGGTCGATCGCCTCGGTGAATTGAATGAAGTTTTTGCGGCAACGCAGATCAGCGCCGCTGAATTGAAACTCGCTTCCTGCGCGTTGATCGTGCTGGTGCTGATGCTGCCGTTCGGCCTCGGCGGGGCACTGCGCATTGTCGCCCTGCCGCTGCTCGCTGCGCTGTGCAGTCTGGCCAGCCTTGGCTGGCTCGGTCAGCCACTGACCCTGTTCAGCCTGTTCGGCCTGCTGCTGGTGACGGCAATCAGCGTCGATTACGCGATTCTCATGCGTGAACAAGTCGGTGGTGCGGCGGTGAGCCTGCTCGGCACCTTGCTGGCCGCTGTGACGACGTGGCTGTCGTTTGGTTTGCTGGCGGTGTCCAGCACGCCGGCGGTGAGCAACTTCGGCCTCTCGGTGAGCCTCGGTCTGGCGTTCAGCTTCATCCTCGCACCCTGGGCCGGACGCCACGAACACACCGCGACAGTCGCGGAGCCAGCGGCATGATGGTTGTCGTTTTCTGGCTGCTGGCCATGACCTTGTTCGCCGTGGCCACTCGTGTTGGCCGCCACTTCGGCCTGATTCCGATTGTCAGCCAGTTGCTGCTGGCGAGCTTCGGCTTGCCGCTGCTGATGTACTTCTGGATCGAACCGGGCTGGCAGCTCAGCGGCGCCGAACTGATCGCGCCAGACTGGCTGAAAAACCTCTACAGCCTGAGCTTTGCCCTGCTGCTCGGGCACATTCTCAGTGATGTGATCGATCTGAAACTGGATCGGCAGAGTGTGAAAATCGCCGTGCCGAGTTTCGCCGTGCCGTTCGCCGGTGGTCTTGCCGCGGCTTATTGGCTACTGCCGGCGCAACCGTGGCTCAACACGCTGGCCATCGGCCTGGTGTTCGCGATTACCGCGATCCCGGTGCTGTACCTGTATCTGCGCCACATCGATTACCCGCCCGCTGCCACTCGCCGGTTGGTGCAGACCGCGATCCTCATTGACCTGACCTGCTGGACGCTGTTCGGCCTCGCCCAGGGCAGTCTGCATTTGAGCAGTCTGTTGCTGCCGCTGGGACTCGCGTGTGTGCCGTTGTTTTTAAGTCTGTTGCGTGTGCGTCGGCCGCTGACCTACAGCCTCGGGTTCTTTGCGCTTTTGGTGATGGCCGAGCACTACAAACTCAACGCGCTGATCTTCGGCATCGGCTATCTGCTGTGCATGGCCGCGCTGAAAGTGCCGCTGGTGTTGCCATTGCCGGCGCGCTGGATGAGCCGTTTGCAAACGTGGCTGGCGATTCCGCTGATTCTGACGTTCGGCATCGTCCAGATCGACGTGCACAGTGCCCTCTCCAGCCTTGGTCCGCTGCAATGGGCGGCGCTGCTGCTGTTGCCGATTGCCAGTAAACTGCTCGGCAACTGGCTCGGCCTCGGCTGGGCCGGCGCCTCGTTCGAAGGCGCCAGCCGCTGGCGTGAAAGCGTGCTGCTGAATATTCGTGGCCTGAGCGAAATCGTCTTCCTCAATCTGCTCTTGCAACAACAACTCATCACCCCGGCGCTGTACTTCGCGCTGATGCTGATGGGCCTGATCGCGACGCTGCTACCGGCCCTGATCGGTCTGCATCGCGCGCCATTGAATCTGCAACATCCTTTGCCCCGGAGTTCACGTGCCAATCGTTGAAATGGAATCCCGTCAGGTCGTGATCATCGGCGCTGGCCCGTCCGGCGCTATCGCTGCGGCGTTGCTCAAGCGCAAGGGCCACGATGTGCTGGTGATCGAGCGCCAGCACTTTCCGCGTTTTTCGATCGGCGAAAGCCTGCTAAGCCATTGCCTGGATTTCGTCGAAGAGGCCGGCATGCTCGACGCCGTCAATGCCGCCGGCTTCCAGCGCAAGACCGGCGCCGCATTCGCCTGGGGCGAGCGCTACAGCGACTTCGATTTCGGTGACACCTTTACCGGCGGCAAACCGACCACGTTTCAGGTGCAACGCGCCGACTTCGACAAACTGCTGGCCGATCAAGCGGCGTTGCAGGGCGCGCAAATCCGCTACGGCGATGCCATCGTCAGCGTCGATTTCGACCGGACGAAACCGCAGCTGGATGTGCGTCGCGAGGACGGCAGCGAGTATCGCGTCGAAGCGGATTTCGTGCTGGATGCCAGCGGCTATGGTCGTGTGCTGTCACGCTTGCTGGACCTGGAAGCACCATCGAATTTCCCGGTGCGCCAGGCTGTCTTCACCCACGTCGAAGATCACATCGACAACCCGGCGTTCGACCGCGAAAAAATTCTCGTCACCACCCATCCGGAGCACCGCGATGTCTGGTTCTGGACAATTCCGTTCAGCAACGGTCGTTGCTCGGTGGGCGTGGTCGCGGCGCAAGAGCATTTCAACGGCCGCGACAGCGATCTGGATGCCTGCCTGCGCAGCTTCATCGCCGAAACCCCGAGCCTTGCCGGCGTGCTCAACAACGCTGTCTGGGACACCCCGGCACGCACCCTCGGCGGCTACGCGGCCAATGTGAAAACCTTGCACGGGCCGGGCTTCGCCTTGCTCGGCAACGCGGCAGAATTTCTCGACCCGGTGTTCTCCTCCGGGGTGACCATCGCCATGCGCTCGGCGAGCATGGCGGCAGCGGTTTTGCACCGTCAGTTGCAGGGCGAAACCGTCGACTGGCAAAGCGAATTCGCCGAGCCGCTCAAGCGCGGCGTCGACACCTTCCGCTGCTACGTCGAGGGCTGGTACGCCGGCACCTTTCAAGACGTGATTTTCTACGAACACAGCCAGGCGGAAATCCGTCGAATGATCTGCTCGATCCTCGCCGGTTACGCCTGGGATGAACGCAACCCGTTCGTCAGCGAAGCGCGCCGCCGCTTGAAGATGATTTCCGAACTCTGTGCAAAGGACGCCACATGAATTACTTGAGCGACAGCTACGTCGAGGAAACCCGTTTCGGTTTCTGGTTCCTGCGCAGCCACACCTGGCAGCACCACGTGTTGCGCGTGGCGATCAATGATCTGCGCGGGCTGTTCAGTGAAGCCCTGCCGGATCATCCCGTGTTGCTGGATGCCGGTTGCGGTCAGGGCAAGTCCTTCGGCCATCTGCGCCAGACCTTTGCGCCACAGCGTCTGATCGGCATTGATGCCGACCCGCACAGCCTTGAATTGAGCGGCGCAGAAGCGGCACGCCAAGGGCTGGACGTGGAGCTGATCGGCAGCGATTGTGCGACGCTCAATGTGCCGGACGCCAGTGTCGATCTGCTGTTCTGTCACCAGACCTTTCATCATCTGGTCGAGCAGGAAAAGGCCTTGGCCGAGTTTTACCGGGTGCTGAAACCGGGTGGCTATCTGCTGTTCGCCGAGTCCACCGAGGCTTACATTGATACGTGGGTGATTCGCTGGCTGTTCCGCCATCCGATGCATGTGCAGAAGAGTGCGGCGCAGTATCTGCAGATGATTCGTGCCCAGGGGTTTGAGTTTGCCGAGAAGAATGTCTCGTACCCTTATTTGTGGTGGAGCCGGTCGAAGGATTTTGGTTTGCTGGAGCGGTTTGGCTTACTCAAACCCAAGCCGTTCGGGCAGCGCGAAGAGACGTTGGTCAACGTAGTTGCGCGCAAGCCGTTGACAGGGGTTTCCTGATGCTACCTATAACCTGTGGGAGCGAGCTTGCTCGCGAAAGCGGTGTATCAGTCACCAGAACTGTTGAATGTGAGACCGCATTCGCGAGCAAGCTCGCTCCCACAGTGTCTGCGGTGTGGCGACTTTTTGTGGTCGGCGTGATGCTTCTGTTGAGTGCCTGCGCCAGCCTGGCGCCGCTGCCAGCAGCCAACCCGACATTGCCCCTGCCTCTGCAACTGCACATCGAACGCCAACAAGCCGAACAACGCCAGGACTGGCTTCTGGTGATCCAGCGTGAAGGCCCGGGCATCCGCTGGTCGATGATGGATCCGCTGGGCATTCCCCAGGCGCGTCAGCAACTGATCGACGGCCACTGGCAAGCCGATGGTCTGCTGCCGCCAAACCCGGAAGCCCGGGAATTGTTTGCCGCACTGTTGTTTGCCCTGACCCCGTCCGGTGAACTGCTGCGCAATTACCCCACTGCGCAGGTACAGGCCGGGCAACGCTCCCTGCCGTCGCGCTGGGATATTCACTATTCACAACCGTTGAGCTTTCAATTGAACCTGCCCCAAGGCCCGCACTATCGGGTTTCACCGCTGGGTGAACCGACGCCATGACCGCCTACCTGAATGCCCTCGGCGTGATCTGTGCGCTGGGTCGCGACAAGCAACAAGTCGCGCGCAATTTATTCGCTGGCGACTGCTCGGGCATGCGCCATGAGTCCGGCTGGGTGCCCGAGCGTGTGTTACCCGTCGCTGCCGTGCAAGGCGAACTGGCGCCGATTCCGCCTGAACTTGCCGATCAACGCAGCCGCAATAATCAGCTGTTGCTGGAAGCGGCACTGCAGATTCGCGATGACATTGATCAAACGATCCAGACCTACGGCCGCGACCGCATCGGTGTCGTGCTCGGCACCAGCACCTCGGGCATCGACGAGGCCAGCCGTGGCCTGGCGCATTACATTCGCGAGCAGCAGTTCCCGGCGGAATACGATTACCGTCAGCAGGAACTCGGCGCGCCAGCAAATTTCCTCGCCGACTGGCTGCAACTGAGCGGCCCGGCCTACGTGATTTCCACCGCTTGTACTTCCAGCGCCCGCGCCTTGATGAGCGCTCAGCGCCTGCTCGATCTGGGCTTGTGCGACGCCGTGCTGTGCGGCGGCGTCGACAGTTTGTGCAAGCTGACGCTTAACGGTTTTTCGTCGCTGGAAGCCGTGTCGGACGAACGCTGCAATCCGTTCTCGGCCAATCGCAACGGCATCAATATTGGCGAGGCGGCGGTGTTGTTCGTCATGAGCAAACAGCAAGGTGAAGGCCCGGCCATTGCCCTGCTCGGCGCCGGCGCCAGTTCCGACGCCCATCACATTTCCGCCCCTGAGCCGACCGGGCGCGGCGCGCTGCAAGCCATGCAGAAAGCCTTGAACCGCGCACACCTGCATGCCACGCAGATCAGCTACCTGAACCTGCACGGCACCGCCACCCAACACAACGACGCCATGGAAAGTCTGGCGGTCGCCGAACTGTTCCCCGCAGGCGTGGCCTGCTCGTCGACCAAACCGCTGACCGGCCACACCCTCGGTGCGGCCGGCGCACTGGAAGCCGCGTTTTGCTGGTTGAGCCTGAGCGCCGACAACCCCGACCACGCCTTGCCACCACACGTCTGGGACGGTCAGGCCGATCCCGCGCTGCCGCCACTCAAATGGGTGACCGCAAGCGAGCGCCTGACGTCCATTGCACCCCGCTACCTGATGAGCAACTCGTTTGCCTTCGGCGGCAACAACGTCAGCCTGATTATCGGAGACGCCCCATGACTGACTGGCCGCTCGCCGAACTGCTGCCCCATGCCGGCGACATGATTCTGATCGACAGCATCCTCAGCTTTGACGAGGAGCAGATTTTCACCCGCCTTACGGTCAAGCCAGATGGCCTGTTCAGCCTGCCCGACGGCAGCCTGCCGGCGTGGGTCGGCGTCGAGCTGATGGCGCAGAGCGTCGCCGCGTTTGCCGGTTGCCACGCGCGACTCAAAGACAATCCGGTGGAGCTCGGGTTCCTGCTCGGCACGCGCAAGTTTGAATGCAACGTCGAAGCCTTTCCCGCCGGTAGCGATCTGACCATTCATGGTCTGCGCTCGCTGGAAGACGACAACGGCATGGGCGTCTTCGAATGTCATATCCACGGCGCCGGCATCCATGCCAGCGCGCGGTTGAACGTGTTCCGCCCACCCCAGCCATCCCAATATCTGCAACAGACACAGGAGTCGAACGATGACTGAATCCGTACTGGTCACCGGCTCCAGCCGTGGCATCGGCCGCGCCATTGCTTTGCGTCTGGCGCAGGCCGGGCACGATATCGTCCTGCATTGCCGCAGTGGCATGGCCGAAGCGCAAGCCGTTCAGGCTGAAGTCGAAGCGCTGGGGCGCAAGGCGCGGATCCTGCAATTCGACGTCGCCGACCGCGAAACCTGCAAAACCATTCTGGAAACCGACGTCGAAATCCATGGCGCCTATTACGGCGTAGTGTTGAACGCCGGGCTGACCCGTGACGGTGCCTTTCCGGCGCTGAGCGACGACGATTGGGACGTGGTGTTACGCACCAACCTCGACGGCTTCTACAACGTTCTCCACCCGGTGATGATGCCGATGATCCGCCGCCGTGCCGCTGGTCGCATTGTCTGCATCACCTCGGTGTCGGGGCTGATCGGCAACCGAGGCCAAGTCAACTACAGCGCCTCCAAGGCCGGGGTGATAGGCGCGGCAAAGGCATTGGCGATTGAGTTGGGCAAGCGCAAAATCACGGTTAACTGCGTCGCGCCGGGCCTGATCGACACGGCGATGCTCGATGAAAACGTGCCGGTGGAGGAATTGATGAAGATGATCCCCGCGCAACGCATGGGCACCCCGGAAGAAGTCGCCAGTGCGGTGAATTTCCTGATGTCAGCGGAAGCTTCGTACATCACCCGCCAGGTGCTGGCGGTCAACGGAGGCCTGTGCTGATGAAGCGCGTCGTCGTCACCGGCATGGCCGGCATCACCTCGCTGGGCAGCGACTGGGAGACCATCGCCGGCAATTTCGCGGCCAACCGCAGCGGCATCCGCCGGATGGACGAGTGGGATCGGTTCAGCGAACTCAACACGCGCCTGGCCGGGCCGATCGATGATTTTGCAGTGCCTGCGCACTGGACCCGCAAGCAATTGCGCAGCATGGGCCGGGTATCGCGGCTGGCGGTTCGTGCGGCAGAAAACGCCCTGGCTGACGCCGGTTTGCTCGGTGACGAATCGATCAAGGATGGCCGCATGGGCGTGGCCTGCGGCTCGTCCACCGGCAGCACCGACGAGATCAAAGCGTTCGGCAACATGCTGCTCAACTCGGTGGCTGAAGGCCTCAACGCCAACTCCTACGTGCGGATGATGCCGCACACCACCGCCGCCAACATCAGCATCTTTTTTGGCCTGACCGGGCGGCTGATCCCGACGTCCAGCGCCTGCACCAGCGGCAGTCAGGGCATCGGTTACGCCTACGAGGCGATCAAGTTCGGGCGCCTGCCGTTGATGCTCGCCGGCGGCGCCGAAGAGCTGTGCCCGACCGAAGCCATGGTCTTCGACGCGCTCTACGCCACCAGCCTGAAAAACGATGCGCCGCAGACCAGTCCACGCCCGTACGACAAGGGCCGCGATGGTCTGGTGATCGGTGAAGGTGGCGGCATGCTCGTGCTCGAAGAGCTGGAACACGCCCTCGCCCGTGGTGCGCGCATCCACGCCGAGATCGTCGGCTTCGGCAGCAACGCCGACGGCCAGCACACCACGCGCCCGGAACAAGTGACCATGCGCCGTGCAATGGAACTGGCGCTGGAAGACGCCGGCCTGACCCCGGATGCCATCGGTTATGTAAATGGCCACGGCACCGCTACAGAACAGGGCGACATTGCCGAAACACTGGCGACCAGCAGTTTGTTCGGTGAACACATGCCGATCAGTTCGCAGAAGAGCTTCCTCGGCCACACCCTCGGCGCCTGCGGTGCGCTGGAGTCATGGTTCAGCATCGAGATGATGAACCGCGATCTGTACGTGCACACGTTCAACCTCGACGAGGTCGATCCGCACTGCGGCAAACTCGATTACCTGCGCGGTGAATTCCGCCAGATGCATCACGACTACGTGATGAACAACAATTTCGCTTTTGGTGGCGTCAACACCTCGTTGATTTTTCGCCGCTGGCACTGACCGCAACACGTTTGGAGTGAAGGGAATGACTCAGTTTCACCGCATCGCCGCTCTGTTGGCACTGGCTTTTGTGCTCGGCGGTTGCACCAGCAAACCGGTTTACAACGCCAAGGAAGAGTTCTCGCCCAACCTCGGCTTCACCCAGCAACAGATGAGCCGCGCCATCGTCACTGCACTGAACGATCGCCAGTGGGTCGTGCAGTCGGTGCGTCCGGGCATGATCAAAGCGGCAATCACTGTACGCGGTCGCCATCACGCCGAAGTCGACATCCCGTTCACCCCGACTTCGTTCGAAATCGACTACCGCAGCAGCTACGGCCTCGACGCCAAGGACGGCAAGATCCACGGCAACTACAACCGCTGGGTCAACCGCCTGCGCGACAACGTGCTCAAAGAGCTGTCGATCAACCCCGACATCGAGTTCGTCAACGATCTGGGCATCGTTAAACAGGGCGCCGACGAGCCGACCTACCTGAGCTTCCGCGAAGGCGTCAAACGCGCTACCGACGCCGGCCTGCTCGACGGCAGCGTAAAGTTCTACCTGGCCGGCGAAACGCTGCCCAAGCAAGTGCGCAAACTCGACACCGTGAGCAGCAGCCGCAAGACCAACGGCTCGAACAAATCCGACGAAGACGCCTGCTTCTGGGCTCTGCAATCGGCGCTGGCCACCCTGCAGAACGCTGCGAAAAAAGCCGACGCCAATGCGGTGATCAACATCGCCAGCGTCGACCAGCGCGATCTGTACAAAGACACCGAGAAATTCCAGTGCCGTGCCGGGCTGGTGGTGTCGAGCGTGGCATTGCGCGGGGACTTGGCGCACGTGGATTGATGGGATTGTAGAAACGACAAAGGGCGCCATTCGGCGCCCTTTTTTTTGCGAGCTGACCGAGTTGATCCTTAAATTATTGCGAATGATCACTATCGTAAAAACGTCTAAAAACCTGTTAGTTCTTACAGGTGCCGCATTTTTTCATCAGACCGATGATGACGGGGTCAAATCCTACATCCACAAAGCAGGTGAAAAAATGGCAAGCCCAGAACTCACTGATGAAAAGCTCCTGAACTTGACTGCAGAAGAAGCTGAAAACCTGAGTCCCGAGCAACGAAGTCGGCGGGAGCTCCTACGCAGGACGACTGTTCCCCTGCAATCCCTGCCAGCGGCACCAGTCGTTGTGGCGTCTCCTGACGCTACCCCCGGCAAACAATGATCATTTATCCTGGCAAGCACTTTGGTGAAAGATCTCGCTACCGCTTGGCTGCACATCAGTCATGAAAAACCAACGGCACGCTTTTACTGACAGATCGCAATATCAGTTTTTTGGATTCGCAGCACTACCCGATAGAAGCTAGCTAGCCCTTTACTACAAAAAGGGCGCCATTCGGCGCCCTGCTCGTTTCAGCATCTACACTCGTCCTGACAGGCCGTCGCACCGCGCCTGGTGGAACGGCGAGCCCATCAGCCCTGCACTCGCGGTTCTCTTTCACCGTCAAGGAGATGACCATGCAAGTGAAAGCCCTGATCGCCGCTGCGCTTTTCGCGCTACTGCCCAGCGCCAGCCACGCCACCAACCTGATGTACATGCCCTTCGAAACCGTGCTGTCGGACGCGATTCGCGCCGGGCGGCTGGATGGCAGTGTGAAGTTCTATCTGCTCGGCAATGGGCCGCAGGGCACGCAGCAGTTGTTGCGGCGTGGGGTAGTCAGTGATCTGAAAACCAACGGTTTCAACAAGAGTGACCACGATTCCTGCGAGTGGGTGTTGCAGTCAAATCTGATTAAGTTACAGGCTGATGCCAAGCGGGTCGGGGCGAATGCGGTAGTGAATATCGTCAGTTACTACGACCAGCATGTGCGCAAGGATTTGAATACCTACGAGTGCCGGGCGGGGATATTTGTCACGCGAGTAGCGCTGAAGGGGGATTTGGTGCGGTTGCCCTGAAAGGTTGGGGGCTTGGACTGACGTCTTCGCGAGAAGGCTCGCTCCCACCTTGGAATGCGTTCCCTGTGGGAGCGAGCCTGCTCGCGATTTGATTGCGCAGCAATCACACCTTTGATGGTTCAACCTTGCGTGTGAGCAGCTCGACAAACGCCTTGGCCATCGGTGACTTCTGATCCTTGCGCTGCACCAGCCACACCGCAGACACCGCTTCCGGATCGAGCAACGGTCGGTAGACCACGCCGTCGATGCGCATCCGCTGATAGGACGCCGGCAGCACCGAAACCCCCAGCCCCGCTGCGACCAGACCGATAATGGTCATCGCTTCGCCCGCCTCTTGGGCGAAGTGCGGGCTGAACCCGGCATCACGCGCCAGACTCAGCAATTGCGCATACAGCCCGCTGCCGTAACTGCGCGGAAAGAACACGAACGGCTCCAGCGCCAGCGCCGAGAGGAACAAGCCCTCCTCCGACCCCTGCGCCAATGGATGCTTGGAACCGAGCACGGCGACCAGCGGCTCACGCATCAACTCCACCACGCTGAGCGAATCGGGCAAACCCAGCGGGCGCATGATCCCGACCTCGATCGACTCATCTACCAGCCCCTCGGCGACTTGCGTGCTGCTCATCTCACGAAGGTTGAGGTGCACCGCCGGAAAACGCTGGCGAAAGGCAAAGATCGCTTGGGGAATGGTCGAGTTGAACGGTGCCGACGAGGTGAAGCCAATCTTCAACTCGCCCAGTTCACCGAGTTGCGCACGTCGGGCGACGTCCGCTGCTTTATCGACCTGCGCCAGCACCAAGCGCGCCTCTTCCAGAAACAATCGCCCCGCCTCACTCAGCTCGACCCGACGATTGGTCCGCTCGAACAACCTCGCGCCAACCTCTTGCTCCAGCGCCTGAATCTGTTGGCTCAGCGGCGGCTGCGAGATGCCCAGCACCTGCGCGGCACGGCCAAAATGCAGTTCTTCGGCGACGGCGATGAAGTAGCGCAGATGACGCAATTCCATGAAAACTCCATTAGGTCGTTAAAGCTATCAAACAGGTCGAACAATATATTGGATAGAAACATTAGCCAGCTATATGATTTTTTCATTGCCTGCCTGGTCGTGCCCTCCGAGGTCTGAAGTGAAAACTGCTGTCGCGCCCCTAGCCCATGAAGTCCCGCCCGCTGCGGCGGACGATGTCGTCGCCGAGCTGCAAGAGATCTACATCGAAAAAGGCACGCCGATGTTCATGCGCACGGTGCTGGCGCTGTTCAGCGGCGGCTTCGCGACGTTCGCCCTGCTCTATTGCGTGCAGCCGATGATGCCGCTGCTGTCCCACGAATATGGGATCAACGCCGCGCAGAGCAGCCTGATCCTTTCGGTGGCCACCGGCATGCTCGCCATCGGCCTGCTGATCACCGGGCCAATTTCCGATCGGGTCGGGCGCAAACCGGTGATGGTGACTGCGCTGTTCGCGGCGGCGCTGTGCACCATGGCCAGTGCAATGATGCCGAGTTGGGAAGGTGTGCTGATCATGCGCGCACTGATCGGACTGTCGCTGAGCGGGTTGGCAGCAGTGGCAATGACTTACCTGAGCGAAGAAATTCATCCGCAACACATCGGCCTGGCGATGGGTTTGTACATCGGCGGCAACGCGATTGGCGGGATGAGCGGGCGCTTGATCACCGGCGTGCTGATCGACTTCGTCAGCTGGCACACGGCAATGCTGGTGATCGGTGGTTTGGCGATGATTGCCGCAGCGGTGTTCTGGAAGATCCTGCCCGAGTCGCGCAACTTCCGTTCACGCTCGCTGCATCCGCGCAGTTTGCTTGACGGCTTCACCATGCACTTTCGCGACGCCGGTCTACCGCTGCTGTTTCTTGAGGCATTCGTGCTGATGGGCGCGTTTGTAACGCTGTTCAACTACATCGGCTATCGCTTGCTGGCCGCGCCGTACAACCTCGATCAGGTGTTCGTGGGTTTGCTGTCGGTGGTGTACCTGTCGGGGATCTACAGCTCGGCGAAAATTGGCTCGCTGGCGGATAAGCTGGGGCGACGCAAGGTGTTGTGGGCGACCATTGCGCTGATGTTTGCTGGCCTTGCGTTAACGATGTTTACGCCTTTGCTGCTGGTGATTGTCGGCATGTTGATTTTCACCTTTGGCTTCTTTGGCGCGCATTCGGTGGCGAGTAGCTGGATCGGTCGTCGCGCGACCAAGGCCAAGGGGCAGGCGTCGTCGTTGTATCTGTTCAGCTATTACGCAGGGTCGAGCATTGCCGGGACGGCAGGTGGGGTGTTCTGGCATCTGGGCGGGTGGAATGGCATCGGCCTGTTTATTGGTGCGCTGTTGCTGATCGCGCTGCTGGTCGCATTGAAGCTAGCAAAGTTGCCGCCACTCCCGGGGGGAGCAAAGGTTTAGCGACAACTGCGCCCTAGCGGTAATCACGGGCCAAGGTACACTGACGGCATTCGTCTGCTTTGGTAAAGGGAAGCCAGAATGCGCCTGGACCGTCTCCACATTAAGAATTTTCGTTGCTACGAAGATGCTACGTTCGACTTTCAGCCTGGGTTCAATCTGGTGGTGGGGGTTAATGGGAGCGGGAAGACATCATTGCTCCAGGCCATCGCTGTTTCCTTCATCGAATTCGGCAACGCGGTAAAGCCGAGTCAGATCTCAATAAAAGATGAAGATATTCGCTTCGTAATTGACCGCTTTGAGAACAGAAGTCGTTTCGAACGTCAGTACCCGTTGCAGGTACAAGGGACGGGGCTTTTTTTTGGCGCAACCGAATGGATTCTGAAACGAGACGGAGACAGCTTTCCCCCACTCGTGAATTCAGCTTTTGACGCTGAGATGGTCAAGCTCAAGCAGAAGATCAACTTGGCTATGCCGATCGATTTACCGGTGCTGGCGTTCTATCGCTCCAATCGTCGCTGGCAAGGCGCAGGCGTATCCGCAGAGTTTGCGGCCAAACAACGCCTGTCGCGCTTTGATGGATATGCAAACTGGTTCGATGCGGTGGCAGATCTCAGTGATTTCGAAAGCTGGCTGATCAGCAGAACACTGGAACGAATGCAGGATCTCTTGGATGCCAATCAACACTCTGCAGATTTCAACGACGAACTGGTTTGGGTCAATAGTGCTATAGCTTGCGCAATCCCTCATGCACAGAATCTGCGCTATGACCTCAGGTTGCAAAGCTTGCTGATCGACATTGACCAAAAAACCATTCCCTTCAATGAACTCAGTGACGGTCAGCGCGGCATGATCGCCCTTTTTACCGACATTGCCCGCCGCATGTGCATCCTCAACCCTCATATGGGCAAGGACGTCCTGAAGAATACTTCAGGCGTGATCATCATTGATGAACTGGATATCCATCTGCATCCCGCTTGGCAACGCAGCATAGTTCCAGCATTGACGAAAGCATTCCCCAAAGTCCAGTTCATCGCCGCCAGTCACTCCCCCCAAATCATCGGCAGCTTGAAGCCAGAAGAGGTGATCGTCCTGCACAATGGCGAATCCTCACACCCTCGCGTCACCTATGGTCTGGACTCCAGCAGCGTGCTCGAGGAAGTCATGGGCGTTGACCAGCGCGAACCCGAGATTGAAAACCTCCTCTCCGAGCTTTTTTCAACCCTGGAAGACAACGACCTGAAAAGGGCGAAATCGCAGCTTGAGGCCTTGAAGAAGAAGGCTCCGGATCTTCCGGAGTTTGCCGGTGCAGAGGCACTCCTCAGGCGCAAGGAGATTCTGGGCAAATGAAGCGAGTGCTCAAAGGAACTGAACCTGCTTCATTTACAGAATGGAAAAGCTCGGCGAACGATGAATGGGTTCCAACCTACCCCACTCTGCAAAACCCGCAAAAGCGAGAGCTACACGAGGCCTTGTTACAGGAACAAGGATCACTATGTTGTTATTGCGGCAGAGAGATAGAAGCGGCCACCAGTCACATCGAACATTTCCGGCCTCAAGAGCACTTTGAAGCGCTCGCGCTGGACTACGAAAATCTTTTAGCGTCTTGTCTGCGCGAAACCAGACCCGGCAATCCACTGCATTGTGGACACCGCAAAGGAAACTGGTTTGAAGAAGCGCTGCACATATCTCCAATGGATGAGCAATGCGAACTGCGCTTCAGATACCTGCAAAATGGCGAGATTCAGCCGACGGATTCTGAGGATTTGCCAGCCGCTGAAATGATTGAAATTCTAGCGCTGGATATTGCCTACCTGAACAACCGACGCCGAGACACGATCCGTCGACTTTTTGATGGTGAATTCATCGCGAGTGTCAGCAAAGAAGATCTCGAGCATCTCGTCGATGTGATTCGAGCAGCAAAAGCCTACGATCAGAAGCCTTTCGACCACATCATTGCCCGCTACGCCGAGCAACTGCTCGGCCGTTGAAGGTTGTCCAAAAAAACGCCCGGCACTGGCCGGGCATTTTTTATTATGTGGCGATCACTCGTGATACTGCGCCGACAACTCATGCACCGCGCGCAGGAAGGCACCGGCGTGCTCCGGATCAACCTCTGGCGTGATGCCATGGCCGAGGTTGAACACGTGGCCGCTGCCCTTGCCGTAGCTGGCCAGAATGCGCCCGACTTCCGTGCGGATCGCTTCCGGTTTGGCGTAGAGCACGGTCGGGTCCATGTTGCCTTGCAGGGCAACCTTGTCGCCAACGCGGGCGCGGGCGTTGCCGATGTCGCAGGTCCAGTCCAGGCCCAGTGCGTCGGCGCCAGCCTCGGCGATACTTTCCAGCCACAGGCCGCCGTTTTTGGTGAAGAGGATCACCGGCACTTTGCGACCGTCGTGTTCGCGGATCAGGCCGCTGACGATTTTTTTCATGTAAGCCAGCGAGAACTCCTGGTACGCCGCCGCCGACAGGTTGCCGCCCCAGGTATCGAAGATCTGCACCGCTTGCGCGCCGGCCATGATCTGACCGTTGAGGTACGAGGTCACCGACTGCGCCAGTTTATCCAGCAGCAGGTGCATGGCTTGCGGGTTGTCGTAGAGCATGGCTTTGGTCTTGCGGAAATCTTTCGACGAGCCGCCTTCAACCATGTAGGTAGCCAGTGTCCACGGGCTGCCGGAGAAGCCGATCAGCGGTACACGGCCGTTCAGTTCGCGACGGATGGTGCTGACCGCGTCCATGACGTAGCCGAGGTCTTTGTGCGGATCAGGGATCGGCAGGGCTTCGATATCAGCCATCGTGCTGACGACTTTCTTGAAACGCGGACCTTCACCGGTCTCGAAGTACAGGCCTTGGCCCATGGCATCGGGGATGGTGAGGATGTCGGAAAACAGGATCGCCGCGTCCAGTTGTGGATAGCGGTCGAGCGGTTGCATGGTGACTTCGCAGGCGAATTCCGGATTCATGCACAGGCTCATGAAATCACCGGCCTGGGCGCGGCTGGCGCGGTATTCAGGCAGGTAGCGACCGGCCTGACGCATCATCCACACCGGGGTGACGTCTACGGGTTGCTTGAGCAGGGCGCGGAGGAAACGGTCGTTCTTCAGGGCAGTCATGTCGGCATCCGGAAAAAAAGTGCGGGCATTTTCTCAGAGCGCGACGCAAAAGGCACGGATGCAGGTCAGCCTTTTGTCTATCGGGTCAATTTATTGCGTTGGAAAGCAGATTTTGCAACACCACAAAACACTGTGGGAGCTGGCTTGCCAGCGATGCGGACACCTCGGTGTGCCAGATTAAGCGAGGTGATGCTATCGCTGGCAAGCCAGCTCCCACAGGTATTGCATTGCAGTCAGCTAGACGGGATCAGACGCCCAGGTAATCAAGGATCCCTTCGGCAGCATTGCGGCCTTCGAAGATCGCCGTCACCACCAGGTCCGAACCGCGCACCATGTCGCCACCGGCGAAGATTTTCGGGTTGCTGGTCTGGTGCTTGTACTGACCTTGCTCAGGCGCGACTACGCGGCCCTGGCTGTCGGTCTGGATCTCGAACTGCTCGAACCACGGCGCCGGGCTCGGGCGGAAACCGAACGCGATGACCACGGCGTCGGCCGGGATGATCTCTTCGGAGCCCGGGATCGGCTCGGGGCTGCGACGGCCACGGGCGTCCGGTTCGCCGAGACGGGTCTCGACCACTTTGACGCCTTCAACCTTATCTTCGCCGACGATGGCGATCGGCTGGCGGTTGTAGAGGAATTTCACGCCTTCTTCCTTGGCGTTCTTCACCTCTTTGCGCGAGCCGGGCATGTTCGCTTCGTCACGACGATAAGCGCAGGTCACCGATTTGGCGCCCTGACGGATCGACGTGCGGTTGCAGTCCATCGCCGTGTCGCCGCCGCCGAGAACCACAACCTTTTTGCCTTTCATGTCGACGAAATCTTCCGGCGACTTTTCAAAGCCCAGGTTGCGATTGACGTTGGCGATCAGGAAGTCCAGCGCGTCATAAACGCCCGGCAGATCTTCACCGGCAAAACCGCCCTTCATGTAGGTGTAGGTGCCCATGCCCATGAACACTGCATCGTATTCGGCGAGCAGTTGCTCCATGGTCACGTCTTTGCCGACTTCGGTATTCAGACGGAACTCGATGCCCATGCCGGTGAAGACTTCGCGACGATTGCTCAGCACGGTCTTTTCCAGCTTGAACTCGGGGATGCCGAAGGTCAGCAAACCACCGATTTCCGGGTTCTTGTCGAACACCACCGGGGTCACGCCGCCGCGTACCAGCACGTCGGCACAGCCCAGACCTGCCGGGCCCGCGCCGATGATCGCGACACGTTTGCCGGTCGGTTTGACCTTGGACATGTCCGGGCGCCAGCCCATGGCGAACGCGGTGTCGGTGATGTACTTCTCGACCGAACCGATGGTCACCGCGCCGAAGCCGTCGTTAAGGGTGCAGGCACCCTCACACAGACGATCCTGCGGGCACACGCGGCCGCAGACTTCCGGCAGGGTATTGGTCTGGTGCGACAGCTCGGCGGCCTGAAGGATGTTGCCTTCGGCCACCAGCTTCAGCCAGTTCGGAATGAAGTTGTGCACCGGGCACTTCCATTCGCAATACGGGTTGCCGCAACCCAGGCAGCGGTGGGCCTGATCGGCCGACTGCTGGGGTTTGAACGGTTCGTAGATTTCGACGAACTCTTTCTTGCGTTGACGCAACAGTTTCTTCTTCGGATCTTTGCGCCCGACATCGATGAACTGGAAGTCGTTATTCAGACGTTCAGCCATTGTTAAAACCTCATCAAACTCTTCAGGCGCATATCACTGCGGGTTGGCACGAGTGCTGGAAAGCAACGACTTCAGGTTGGCAGCCTTGGGCTTGACCAGCCAGAAACGGCGCAGGTAGTCATCGAGGTTTTCGGCGAGTTCACGACCCCACTCGCTGTCGGTTTCCGCGACGTACTCGTTCAGCACGTTTTGCAGGTGGCTGCGATAGGCTTCCATCGCCTCGCCGCTGATCCGCTGGATTTCCACCAGTTCGTGGTTGACCCGGTCAACGAAGGTGTTGTCCTGATCGAGCACGTAGGCGAAACCACCGGTCATGCCAGAGCCGAAGTTGTAACCGGTCTTGCCCAGAACGCAGACGAAACCACCGGTCATGTACTCACAGCAGTGATCGCCAGTGCCTTCCACAACCGTGTGGGCACCGGAGTTACGCACGGCGAAACGCTCGCCTGCGGTGCCAGCGGCGAACAGCTTGCCGCCGGTCGCGCCGTACAGGCAGGTGTTGCCGATGATGGCGCTTTCCTGAGTTTTGTAAACGCTGCCCTTCGGCGGCACGATGGTCAGCTTGCCACCGGTCATGCCTTTGCCGACGTAGTCGTTGGCGTCGCCTTCCAGATACATGTTCAGACCGCCGGCGTTCCACACGCCGAAGCTCTGACCGGCAGTGCCCTTGAAGCGGAAGGTGATCGGCGCTTTCGCCATCCCTTGGTTGCCGTGCTTGCGCGCGATTTCCCCGGAGATCCGCGCGCCGATCGAACGATCGCAGTTGCAGATATCCAGATCGAACTCGGCGCCGCTCATGTCGTTGATCGCCGACGAAGCCATCTCGACCATTTTCTCGGCCAGCAGACCTTTGTCGAACGGCGGGTTGCGCTCAACGCCGCAGAACTGTGGCTTGTCCGCCGGAATGTGATCGCTGCCCAACAGCGGCGTCAGATCCAGATGGTTTTGCTTGGCGGTCTGGCCTTCGAGGATTTCCAGCAGATCAGTACGACCGATCAGCTCTTCGAGGGAGCGCACGCCGAGCTTGGCCAGCCACTCACGGGTTTCTTCGGCGACGTAGGTGAAGAAATTCACCACCATGTCGACGGTACCGATGTAGTGATCCTTGCGCAGCTTCTCGTTCTGAGTCGCAACGCCGGTGGCGCAGTTGTTCAGGTGGCAGATTCGCAGGTATTTGCAACCCAGCGCGATCATTGGCGCGGTACCGAAGCCGAAGCTTTCGGCGCCGAGGATCGCTGCCTTGATCACGTCGAGGCCGGTTTTCAAGCCACCGTCGGTCTGCACCCGGACTTTGCCGCGCAGGTCGTTGCCACGCAGGGTCTGGTGGGTTTCGGCGAGGCCGAGTTCCCACGGTGCGCCAGCGTATTTGATCGAGGTCAGCGGCGAAGCACCGGTGCCACCGTCGTAGCCGGAAATGGTGATTAAGTCCGCATAGGCCTTGGCCACACCAGCGGCGATGGTGCCGACGCCCGCTTCGGCTACCAATTTGACCGAAACCAGCGCCTTCGGGTTGACCTGTTTCAAGTCGAAAATCAGCTGCGACAAGTCTTCGATCGAATAGATGTCGTGGTGCGGCGGTGGCGAAATCAGGGTTACGCCCGGCACCGCATAACGCAGCTTGGCGATCAAACCATTCACTTTACCGCCCGGCAGTTGCCCGCCCTCGCCCGGCTTGGCGCCTTGCGCGACCTTGATCTGCAGCACTTCGGCGTTGACCAGGTATTCCGGGGTCACGCCGAAACGGCCAGTCGCAACCTGCTTGATTTTCGAGCTCTTGATGGTGCCGTAACGCGCCGGGTCTTCACCACCTTCGCCGGAGTTGGAACGCGCACCGAGGCGGTTCATGGCTTCGGCCAGGGCTTCGTGAGCTTCCGGCGACAAGGCGCCCAGCGAGATACCGGCGGAGTCGAAGCGCTTGAGCACCGATTCCAGCGGCTCGATTTCACTGATGTCCAGCGGCGTGTCGAGGGTCTTGACCTTGAACAGGTCGCGGATCATCGACACCGGACGGTTGTCCACCAGCGAGGTGTATTCCTTGAACTTGGCGTAGTCGCCCTGCTGCACGGCGGCTTGCAGGGTGTTGACCACGTCCGGGTTGTAGGCGTGATATTCGCCACCGTGGACGAACTTCAGCAGACCGCCCTGCTGGATCGGCTTGCGCGGACTCCAGGCTTCGCTGGCGAGTGCTTTCTGTTCGGCTTCGATGTCGACGAAACGCGCACCCTTGATGCGGCTCGGCACGCCACGGAAGCTCAGGTCGCAGACTTCTTCGGACAGGCCGATGGCCTCGAACAGCTGCGCACCGCGGTACGAAGCGATGGTCGAGATACCCATCTTCGACAGGATCTTCAGCAGACCTTTGGTGATGCCTTTGCGGTAGTTCTTGAACACCTCGTAGAGGTCGCCCAGTACTTCACCGGTACGGATCAGGTCGCCCAGCACTTCGTAAGCCAGGAACGGATACACCGCCGAGGCGCCGAAACCGATCAGCACGGCGAAGTGATGCGGGTCACGGGCGGTCGCGGTTTCAACGAGGATGTTGGAGTCGCAGCGCAGGCCCTTTTCGGTCAGGCGGTGGTGCACCGCACCGGTCGCCAGCGAAGCGTGGATCGGCAGCTTGCCCGGGGCGATATGACGGTCGCTCAGAACGATCTGGGTGCGACCGGCGCGCACGGCTTCTTCAGCCTGATCGGCCACATTGCGGATCGCCGCTTCGAGGCCGACGCTTTCGTCGTAGTTGAGATCGATGATCTGCCGCTCGAAACCCGGGCGGTCAAGGTTCATCAGCGAGCGCCACTTGGCCGGCGAGATCACTGGCGAGCTGAGGATCACGCGCGAAGCGTGTTCCGGCGACTCCTGGAAAATATTGCGCTCGGCACCGAGGCAGATTTCCAGCGACATCACGATCGCTTCACGCAGCGGGTCGATCGGCGGGTTGGTGACCTGCGCGAACTGCTGACGGAAGTAGTCGTACGGCGTACGCACACGCTGCGAGAGCACGGCCATCGGCGTGTCGTCACCCATCGAACCAACGGCTTCATAGCCTTGCTCGCCGAGCGGACGCAGGACCTGATCGCGCTCTTCGAACGTGACCTGATACATCTTCATGTATTGCTTGAGCTGATCGACGTCGTAAAACGCCGAACCGTGGTCGTTGTCTTCCATGGTCGCCTGAATGCGCAGGGCATTCTTGCGCAGCCATTGCTTGTACGGATGACGGGATTTCAGACGGTTGTCGATCGCATCGGTGTCGAGGATCTGCCCGGTTTCGGTGTCCACCGCGAAGATCTGGCCAGGGCCGACACGGCCCTTGGCAATCACGTCTTCCGGCTTGTAGTCCCACACGCCGATTTCCGACGCCAGGGTGATGAAACCGTTGGTGGTGGTCACCCAGCGCGCCGGGCGCAGACCGTTACGGTCGAGCAGGCACACCGCGTAGCGACCGTCGGTCATGACCACACCGGCCGGGCCGTCCCACGGCTCCATGTGCATCGAGTTGTACTCGTAGAACGCACGCAGATCCGGGTCCATGGTTTCGACGTTCTGCCACGCTGGCGGGATGATCATCCGCACGCCACGGAACAGGTCGATGCCACCGGTGACCATCAGCTCGAGCATGTTGTCCATGCTCGACGAGTCGGAACCGACACGGTTGACCAGCGGGCCGAGTTCTTCCAGATCCATCAGATCATTGGTGAACTTGGTCCGACGGGCCTGCGCCCAGTTACGGTTGCCGGTGATGGTGTTGATCTCGCCGTTGTGGGCGAGGAAGCGGAACGGCTGAGCCAGCGGCCATTTCGGCAGGGTGTTGGTGGAGAAGCGCTGGTGGAACACGCAGATCGCGGTTTGCAGGCGCTCGTCGCTCAGGTCTGGATAAAACGCGGCCAGATCGGCCGGCATCATCAGGCCTTTATAGATGATGGTCTTGTGCGAAAAGCTGCAGATGTAGTGGTCGGAGTCGACGGCGTTGGCCACCGACGAACGACGACGTGCACTGAACAGCTTCACGGCCATGTCCTGATCGCTCAGGCCTTCGCCGCCGATGTACACCTGCTCGATTTGCGGCAGGCGCTCAAGGGCCAGGCGGCCGAGGACGCTGGTGTCGATGGGCACTTTGCGCCAGCCGATCAGTTGCAGGCCTTCAGCGAGGATCTCGCGGTTCATGTTCTCGCGAGCGGCTTCGGCCTTGGCCGGATCCTGGTTGAAGAAGACCATGCCCACTGCATATTGCTTGGGCAGCTCAACGCTGAAGGTTTCCTGGGCAATGGCCCGCAGGAACGCGTCAGGCTTTTGAATCAGCAGACCGCAACCGTCACCGGTCTTGCCGTCGGCATTAATCCCACCGCGGTGGGTCATGCAGGTCAGGGCCTCGATGGCCGTTTGCAAAAGGGTATGACTGGGCTCGCCCTGCATATGGGCTATCAGGCCGAAACCGCAGTTATCCTTGAATTCATCTGGTTGGTACAGACCTGCTTTCATAGACACTTTCTCACCAGGCTGCCTCTTTTCGAGGCAAATTTCTTTTCAATTCAACCACTTGCATTCCGCGCCGAACGTACGCCGGCTTGGCGGGGGCAAAAGGGTGGTCATTGTACACAGCGACACAGAGGCTCACAAATTTGACGACGAAATGTCGCAAATTCATGTCGCATTTGTGAAAGGTTTAAAGCGATCTGCTGTGCTAGTCAAAACTTTTTTAATTTTGACCGCAACGACTCAAAGACTACTGTAACGCAGACACCACAAGGCACGCGGTCGCAGGGACGGTTGGCGCTTGCTGGCGAACCGCGTTGCACGCCAACGTGTGCGAGGCAAGGCGCGGGATGCTGCCAATGGTTGTTCCCTTGGCAAATCCCGCAACGCAGCCTCGCACACGTTGGCGCGCAACCCGAAGGGACGCGCCCCATTTTTCGCTGGGCAGCGTTGCTCGGAACTTATTTGGAAAAACCAAACTGCGTTCCTCGCGCCTTGCCCAGCAAAAAATGGGGCGGCGTCGCGGTCGTCAGCAAGCGCCAACCGTCCCTGGAGACGGCGCGCACTCGTAGAAATTTTGAGGTGCTTGGAGAGGCGGCCTGGGTAAGGCCGCCGAATCTTCAGCGAGTTGTTGCCAGTTCCTGTTGGACGCTGGCGACAGTGCGAGGCCAAGGTTTACCAGCCTGAACCTTCGCTGGCAAGGCCTTGATGGCAGAAACGGCTGCATCACGATTGGCGAAGTTGCCGTAGGTGATCACATAGAGAGGCTTGCCGTTGAGGACTTTCTTGAAATAACGGTACTCGCCGCCCTGCTCCTTGACGAAGTTTTGCGCGGCAGTTTCGGAGCTGGTGCCGAGGATCTGCACCACGTAGTTGCTGGTCGGCTGACCGGCGTACCAGCTGCCACCGGCCGCTTTGGCGACGGTAACCGGCTTCTCCGCCGGTTTGGCAGCGACGACTGGCTTGGCCGGCGCTGGAGCCGGTTTGGCGGCCGGTGCGGCCGGAGCAGGCTTGGCGGTGGCAATTTGCGTCGGCGCCGGGGTCGGCTTGGCGGCTGGCAACGGAACAGGCGTCGGCGCAGGACCGGCCGAAACGCCCGCAGGCGGTGCGGAGGTGGTCACGGTCGGCGGAGTAGCGCTGGAACCTTCCAGCGGCACGCCATCGTCGCCTTCGGTAATGCCACCGGCCGCTTCGGCCAGCGGGCCGCGCATCACCGGTTGCGAGTTGCCGACCAGCGGCAACGGCATCGGTTGCGTATTGCCGGCGAACTCGACATTCGGCGCGCCGCCATTGGCTGCACCCTGGCCCAATGGCAACTGTGCCTGCTCATTGGCCGGTGCACCGGTGGTCGGCGCCTTGTTGCGACCCGGCATCAGCCAGGCGGCGGCGACCGCGACCACAACGACGGCGGAAATCGCCAATACGTGTTTCTTCGGCATGTTGAACCCCATACTTGGACGCTTGACCGCTGAGCGGCTGGCAATCATGACTTCGATCAGAGCATCGCGAGCGACCTGGTTGATGTTGCCCGGCCAACCCTCGGCACTTTCGTGAATATCAGAGATCTGATCTGCGGTGAAAAGTTCGACACCCCGGCCAGCACCTTCGAGCCGTTGGTCGAGATACTCGCGGGTCTCTTCTTCGGTGTACGGCTGCAATTCGATGACGTGAAAGCGCTCTTCCTCAAGGTGCAACGCCTCGAGCTGAGCAATCAGTGACGACTCGCCGAACAGGAACACGTGCGGGCGACCTTCCGGTGCGCCGGCACCCAGCGCCATCAACGCTTCGAGGGCGGATTCGTCGAGCTGCTCGGCGTCGTCCACCAGCAGATAGACTTCCTGACCGGTCAGTGCGAGTTGCACCACTTGATCCAGAATCGCGCCAACTTCGGCCTGAGCGACGTTCAGCGCCTGCGCCACCTGGCGCAGCACTCCAGCGGCATCACCGGCGCCACGGGCGGAAACCACCACACTCTGCACCGACTGCTTGTTGGTGCTGGCGACCAGCGCCTGACGCAGCAACGTCTTGCCACTGCCTTGCGGCCCGGTGACCACCAGCAACAACTGGCTGTAACGCGCCAGATGATGCAGTTGACCCAGCACCGGTTTGCGCTGGGCCGGGAAGAACTTGAAGCCCGGCACACGCGGCGCGAACGGGTCGTGGCTTAACTGGAAATGGCCGAGGAACGCCTCGTCGGCATGCAAACTAGTCATCGGAATCTTATTAACCTTTAAGCTGAGCCAGGGCGCGGTAATCCGCTCCCAGCGTGGCCTGTAGAACCTCTTTCGGATAATCGTCGGTCACTACCGCTTCGCCCATCCGGCGCAGCAGCACCAGTCGCAGACGACCGTCGATCACTTTTTTGTCGATTGCCATGTGTTGAAGAAAATCGGCTTCGGTCATTTCAGTCGGCGGCACCACTGGCAGACCGGCACGCTGAAACAGACGAATGCCGCGATCACGCTCCGCGTCACTGATCCAGCCCAGACGCGCGGACATTTCCAGCGCCATCACGGTGCCAGCAGCGACCGCTTCCCCGTGCAACCAGACACCATAGCCCATGTGGGTCTCGATGGCGTGGCCGAAGGTGTGGCCAAGGTTGAGCGTGGCGCGCACACCGGTTTCCTTCTCATCGGCGCCGACCACCGCAGCCTTGGCTGCGCAGGAGCGCTCGATTGCGTAAGTCAGGGCTTTCTGATCCAGCGCACGCAGGGCATCGACGTTGTCTTCGAGCCAGGTCAGGAACGGCTCGTCACAAATCAGCCCGTACTTGATGACTTCGGCCAGACCGGCGGACAGCTCGCGCTCTGGCAGGGTTTTCAGGGACGCCGTATCGATCAGCACGACGTTCGGCTGATAGAACGCGCCGACCATATTCTTGCCCAGCGGATGATTGATGCCGGTCTTGCCGCCCACCGACGAATCGACCTGGGACAACAATGTCGTAGGGATCTGGATAAAGTCGACGCCGCGCTGGTAGCAGGCAGCGGCGAAACCGGCCATGTCGCCGATCACACCGCCGCCGAGGGCGATCACGGTGGTGCGGCGATCATGACGGGCGGTCAGCAGACCGTCGAAGATCAGTTGCAGGGTTTCCCAGTTCTTGAAGGCTTCGCCGTCCGGCAGCACCACGGAGATTACCGAGAACTGCGCGAGGCTGCGGGTCAGACGTTCAAGATAGAGCGGCGCAACGGTCTCGTTGGAGATGATTGCCACCTGCCGCCCATGGATATGCGGCGCCAGCAACTCGGGCTGATCCAACAAACCTTCGCCAATATGAATCGGGTAGCTGCGCTCGCCTAGATCGACCTTGAGTGTCTGCATGTGTCCCCACAGTGAAGATGGAAGCAGGCGTCCTGCCCTGAATTATTGGTTATCTGCGGCCTATAGCGGGTATGACGCCGCTCGCACGCCATCCGCCACAACCTCGGCGGGCTATGACAGGACGCCGAGGATAGCGCATTTCGAGCGCTGCTTTAACGGGGAGGAAGTTGCGCCAGACGATCGAGAATGTCGAGCACCACCATGCGTGGCGGCCGTTCGTCGGTTTCCACCACCAGATCGGCGATTTCCCGATACAGCGGATCGCGGATCGCGAGCAGGTCACGCAGGGTTTTCTCCGGATTGGCAGTGCGCAGCAACGGTCGATTGCGGTCGCGCGAGGTGCGGCCGACCTGCTGTTCAACGGAGGCGTGCAGATACACCACTCGCCCCCCCTCATGCAGGGCCTTGCGATTGGCATCGCGCATGACGGCGCCACCGCCGGTCGCCAGCACCACGCCATCGAACGCGCACAGCTCGGCAATCATCGCCTGCTCACGGTCACGAAAGCCGGGTTCGCCTTCCTTGTCGAAGATCCACGGGATATTGGCGCCCGTGCGCAGTTCAATTTCCTTGTCGGAATCTTTGAACGGCAGGCGCAGCTCTTTGGCCAGCAACCGGCCGATGGTGCTTTTGCCAGCGCCCATCGGTCCTACAAGAATCAAATTTCGCACAGAATCAACGACTCACAGCAATCGCCTGGTTATTCATGATACGTGGTGTGAGAAATACCAGCAGCTCGGATTTTTTCTCCGAAACCACATCACGCCGGAAAAGGCGGCCAAGATACGGCACATCGCCAAGAAATGGCACCTTATCTACGACCTTGCTTTGAGTATTTGAGAAAACACCGCCAATCACGATGGTTTCGCCGTCGTTCACCAGTACCTTGGCGTTGACCTCGTTTTTCTTGATCGGCGGCACATCCTGCACTTTGTTCAGGTAGTCCGGTTCGTCCTTGGTGACCTTGACCTCCATGATGATGCGGTTGTCCGGGGTGATCTGCGGGGTGACTTCCAGCGACAGCGAGGCCTCCTTGAACGACACCGACGTCGCGCCGCTGGAGCTGGCTTCCTGATACGGAATCTCGGTGCCCTTGAGGATTTTTGCGGTTTCCTTGTCGGAGGTGACCACTTTCGGCTGCGAGACGATTTCACCGTTGCCGGTTTTCTCCATCGCGGTCAGTTCGAGATCGAGCAGCACGTTGTCGGTAATGAAGGCGATGCCGATCCCTGAGGTATTGCCCACTGTACCCATGTCGACGAACGGCGAGTTGGTGCTGGTGCTGCCCGGCGTACCGATGGTGGTCGATGAGCCATTGCTCACCCCGGAAGTGTTCCAGTTGCCCTTGTTCTGGATCGAGCCACCCCAGCGTACGCCCAGGCTTTTGTCGTAATCGACGTTGGCCTCGACGATCCGCGCCTCGATCATCACCTGACGCACCGGAATATCCAGCTGCGCCACGATCCGCCGCAGCTCATCGAGTCGATCCTGAGTCTGATAGGCAATGATGTTATTGGTCCGTTCATCCACGGTAATCGAACCGCGTTCGTCGATTTTCGCCTCGGCACTGGTGACTGACTGGAACAGTTTGGCGATGTCCGCCGCCTTGGCGTAGTTCACTTGCAGTAGTTCACGGCGCAACGGCGCCAGCTCGGCGATCTGTTTTTGCGACTCCAGCTCCTGGCGCTCGCGGGCAGCGATTTCATCGGCCGGAGCCACCAGCAGCACATTGCCGATCTTGCGTTTATCCAGGCCTTTGGTTTTCAACACGAGATCCAGCGCCTGATCCCACGGCACGTTTTGCAGGCGCAAGGTAATGCCACCCTGCACTGTATCGCTGGCGACGAGATTGAGGTTGGTGAAGTCGGCGATCAGTTGCAGCACCGAGCGCACATCAATGTCCTGGAAGTTCAGCGAGAGCTTTTCGCCGACGTAAGCCTGACGGTCAGCGTTGCGCTTTTGCAGGTCATCGATGGTCATCGGACGGATGCTGACGGTCAGTTTGTTGTCGGTCTGGAAGGTCGAGTATTCGTAAGTGCCACTGGGCTCAACGGTAATAACCGTGCGATCAGCGGTCACTCCGGCATTGACGAACTGCACCGGGGTGGCGAAATCCTTGACGTCGAGGCGTACCCGCAGCTTGTCCGGCAGCTGCGTGCGGGCGAAGCTGAGGATGATCTTGCCGTCATGCTCCTGAATATCCGGTGCAATGGTCGGGTCGGACAGGTCGATGACGACATTGCCTTCACCTGCCGTACCGCGCTGGAAGTCCACACCGCGAATCGCCCGGTTTTTCGGCACAAAGGCCTTGGCAGGTGCAACCGCTTTAGCGGTAGCACGAGGTGCGACGGCAGCAGGACGCGCCGCCGCTGCCGGTGCGCCCTGACCGACCACCACGAACAGGTTATTGCCTTCGACCCGCGTGGTGTAAGGCGCCAGTTGCGTGAGACTGACAATCAGCCGAGTCCGCTCCTTGGCCTCGACCACCGTGGCCGTGCGCGCATTACCACTGCCCAGATCAAGATTTTTGCTGGCCAACTGACTGGCGACACCGGGCAGATCCAGCGCAATCCGCGCCGGTGATTCAGTGGTGTAGCCCTTGGGTTGCGGCGGAGGACCGTCGAACGACAACTTCAGCTCGACGCGATCACCCGGCAACGCCGCCACGTCCAGCGTCTTCAGATTGGCCGCGAGTACCATCGGCGACATCAGCGCTATCCATAGCGAAAAACCGAGGGTGGAGAAAATCCTGTTCATTGTTCGACTTCCACTATGAGTGCTCTTTCAAAGGAATGGTGCGCGGACGCTCCAGCCAGGCGCCTTCGCCGTCGGGAACGATTTCGACCACATCGACCTGGGTCGCACTGATGGCAACAATGCGCCCGTCGTTGCGCCCCAAGTAGTCGCCGACTTTCAGCCGATGCACCCCGCCCGCCCCGCGCAACAACGCGAAAGAGCCGGAAGCATTGGCAATCGTGCCGACCATCTCGAACTGCTCGATGTTGAAACCTTCGAGGTATTGCTTGACCCGATTGGGGTCGGGTTTGACGTTGCGTGACCCGTGTTTCTGCCCGGCCAGATCGACCCGCACCTGGCGCGAGAACGGACTGCGCAGATTGGCTGCGCTGTAAGTGAATGTGGGGTAAGACCGGAATGTCGGGGTTGGTTCAATCTTGCCTGCCGGGCGCAGGCGCACTTCATTCATATAGGCATCGAGGTCACTGAAGTCATCGCTGCCACCACAACCGTTCAACGCGAGCAGCGTCATCGACAACACGATGTAACGAAGCGGGGTCATTTCTGCAGCCCCTTGTCGTTATAGCGGTAGGTCTTGGCAAGGATGCTCATGCGCAGCTTCGGCCCGCCTTCTTTATCGGCAGGAGCGAGTTCGAAGTCGTGCAAGGTAACGATGCGCGGCAGCCCGGCCACACCACTGACGAAAGTGGCGAGATCGTGATAGGCGCCGGTGACCGTGATCTGAATCGGCAGCTCTATGTAGAACTGCTGGGTGACCTCCGGCAGCAGTTTGATTTCCTCGAACTCCAGGCCACTGCCCAGACCGGTACGCGTGATGTCCTCAAGCAGCCCCGGCACTTCGGTGTCACTGGGCAATTGCCGCAACAACACGCCGAAGGTGTTTTCCATCTCCTTCATTTGCTGGGTGTACAACTCAAGGTTGGCTGACAGGCGCGCCTTGCTGGCGAACTGCTCCTTGAGCGTGGCCTCTTCCTCGCGCTTGGCCTCCAGCTGGTTCTCCATATCACTGATAAAAAAGTTATAGCCAAGCGCCAATACCAGCACCATCAACAGCGCCCCGGCGATGGCTTTCACTGCCGCTGGCCACGAGCCGATGTTGCTCGTATCGAGGTCGTTGAAATCGATGTCGCGCAGACTTTCCAGCCATTCGGACGGCTTCATTGCTCGTCCTCCAGGGTCTTGGGTTGAGTCTGCCGAACGGTCAGTTCAAAAGTGTTGGCCTGATCCACCTGGCCGGCGGTCGTCGCTTTCACCTCATTGAGGCTCGGTGCGTCGAACCAGTCGGAAGCATCCAGATTGCGCATCAGCTCGGAGACCCGGTTGTTCGATTCTGCAGCGCCGCTGATCGACAAGGTTTTGCCAACCATCTTCACGTCAGTGAAATACACACCGTCCGGCAATGTCCGCGCCAGTTGGTCGAAGATTCGCCCGCTGATCTGCCGGTTACCCTGCAAATCCTGAATGATGCGCATGCGTTCGACCAGTTGCTGACGGCGCGCCTTGAGTTCACTGATCTGCTTGATCCGTTCGTCGACCACCGCGATCTGCTTGCCGATGTAGTCGTTGCGCGCCACTTGCCGCTCAATGGCCGCACTGATGATCTGGTCGGCGATGAGTACCGCACCGACCGAGCCGACCACCACACCGATCAAGCTCAGCAGGAAGCGCTTGCGCCGTTCTTCACGACGCTCCTCGCGCCAGGGTAGGAGGTTGATCCGCGCCATCAGTCGAAACTCCTGAGCGCGAGCCCGCAGGCGATCATCAACGCCGGCGCGTCACTGGCCAGCGCTCCGGCGTTGACCTTGCTGCTCAAGGCCATGTTGGCAAACGGGTTGGCCACTTGCGTTGGCGTGCTCAGGCGTTGCTCGATCAAGCGGTCCAGCCCCGGCACCGACGCCGTGCCGCCGGCCAGCAGAATGTGATCGACTGCATTGTATTGCCCGGAGGCGAAGAAGAACTGCAATGAGCGCGACACCTGCTGCACCAATGCCTCGCGAAACGGCTGCAAGACCTCGCTGATGTAATCATCGGGCAGACCGCCCTGCTTTTTCGCCAGCCCCGCCTGCTCGAGGGTCAGGCCGTAGCGGCGCTGGATTTCTTCGGTCAGTTGCCGGCCGCCGAACAATTGCTCGCGGGTGTAGATGATCTTGCCGTTGTGCAGAACGCTGAGGGTGGTCATAGTCGCGCCGATGTCGACCACCGCGACCGTCAGGCGCTCCTGCGACGCGGCCAGTTGCGTCGCCAGCAAGCCGAACGAGCGCTCCAGTGCATAGGCCTCGACATCGACCACCCGCGCGGTCAGCCCGGCCAAAGCCAACGCCGCTTCACGGACTTCGACGTTTTCCTTGCGACAGGCAGCCAGCAACACGTTGACCCGCTCGGGATTGCGCGGCGACACGCCCTGGACTTCGAAATCGATAGCGACTTCGTCCAGCGGATAGGGAATGTATTGGTCGGCTTCGATCTTGAGCTGATTTTCCAGCTCGTCGTCGGACAGCCCGGCATCCATTTCGATGACTTTGGTGATCACGGCGGAACCGGCCACCGCCACCGCCACGCTCTTGAGCGCGGTGCGCGCCTTGACCAGCACGCGGCTCAGGGCCTGACCAACGCCTTCAAGCTCGGCGATGTTCTTTTCGACCACGGCGTTGACCGGCAATGGCTCTACCGCGTACGCCTCGACGCGGTAGCGATCACCCTGACGGCTCAGTTCCAGCAGCTTCACTGACGTAGAGCTGATGTCGATCCCCAGTACCGTATTGGTCTTTTTATTGAAGAGTCCCAGCACTACCAATTCCCTATGACTTTCCGTGAGTTACGGACTCTGTAATACGCATTGCGTTCCTTCACCCCGTCTTGACAGAAGCGCAAATGACGCCCCCAGCAGAAAAGTGCTTATAATGCCCAGCGTTTTTTTCCGCTTTTTACTGCCTGCGCGGATGGTTCTGTGTGTAGCCGGAACCCCGTCGCCAAATTCATTCTTTGCACTGGATGTCCAAACGCCTTGATTCGTCTGCTGAAATTTTTCGGTTGGTCCATCGTCGCCGTTTTCTGCGGACTGCTTTTAGGTCTCAGCGGCGCGTTTCTTTACCTTAGTCCGGGTTTGCCGTCTGTGGAGGCTCTGCGAAGCATTCAGTTGCAGATTCCGTTGCGGGTCTATTCCAGCGACAACAAGTTGATCGCAGAGTTTGGCGAAATGCGCCGTACACCGATCCGTTTCGCCGACATTCCGCCCAATTTCATTAATGCGTTACTAAGTGCTGAAGACGACAATTTCGCCAATCACTATGGCGTCGATCCGAGCAGCCTGATGCGCGCCGCGACCCAATTGGTCAAAAGCGGTCACATTCAGTCCGGCGGCAGCACCATCACCATGCAGGTGGCGAAGAACTTCTTCCTGACCAGCGAACGCAGCTTCTCGCGCAAAACCACTGAAATTCTTCTGGCCCTGCAGATCGAACGACAGCTGACCAAGGACGAGATCCTTGAGCTGTACGTGAACAAGATCTATCTGGGCAACCGCGCCTACGGCATCGAAGCGGCGGCGCAGGTGTATTACGGCAAGTCGATTCGTGATGTCAGCCTGGCGCAGATGGCGATGATCGCCGGCCTGCCGAAAGCGCCGTCGCGCTTCAACCCGCTGGCCAACCCGGCGCGCAGTAAAGAACGCCGCGACTGGATCCTCGGGCGCATGTACAAGCTCGGCAAGATCAGCGAGGCGGACTACACCGCTGCGATCAACGAGCCGCTGAACGCCAGCTATCACGTGCCAACCCCGGAAGTGAACGCGCCGTACATCGCCGAGATGGCCCGCGCCGAAATGGTCGGCCGCTATGGCAGCGACGCTTACACCGAAGGTTTCCGCGTCACCACCACGGTGCCGAGCAACCTGCAGGAAATGGCCAACACCGCGCTGCACGAAGGTTTGATGACCTACGACCAGCGTCATGGCTACCGTGGCCCCGAATCGAGACTGCCAGGCAAAACCCGCGAAGCCTGGGCCAGTGAGCTGACCAAACAACGCACCATCAGCAGCCTTGAACCGGCCATCGTTACTCAGGTCGACAAAAACGGCCTGCAAGTGCTGACCCGCACCGGCGAAGAGCACGTCGCCTGGGACACCATGAAATGGGCGCGTCCGTTCCTCAACACCAACAGCATGGGCGCCAACCCGCGCCAGCCGTCGGATGTCGCGCAGGTCGGTGATCTGGTCCGCGTGCAGCGTCAAAAAGACAACTCGCTGAAGTTCAGCCAGATCCCGCAGGCACAAGGTGCGCTGGTGTCGCTGGATCCGCAAAACGGCGCGATTCGCTCGCTGGTCGGCGGTTTCGCCTTTGAGCAGAGCAACTACAACCGCGCCATGCAGGCCAAGCGTCAGCCGGGTTCGAGCTTCAAACCGTTCGTCTACAGCGCCGCACTGGACAGCGGCTACACCGCTGCGACGCTGGTCAATGACGCGCCGATCGTGTTCGTCGACGAGTATCTGGACAAGGTCTGGCGTCCGAAGAACGACACCAACACCTTCCTCGGCCCGATCCGCTTGCGTGAGGCGCTGTACAAGTCGCGCAACCTCGTATCGATCCGCTTGCTGCAGGCGATGGGCGTGGGCAAGACCATCGACTACATTACCCGCTTCGGTTTCAACAAGCAGGACCTGCCGCCAAACCTGTCGCTGGCGCTGGGCACCGCAACGCTGACGCCGATGGAGATTGCCACCGGTTGGAGTACGTTCGCCAACGGCGGCTACAAGATCACCCCCTACATCATCGACAAGATCGAAAGCCGCAACGGTGACACGCTGTTCGTTGCCAACCCGCCGACCGTGCCTCAGGGTGGTTCGGCGACGGACGGTATCGCAGCACCGAACAGCGAGTCGTTTACGGTCAACGCAACACCAGTGGCAGGTGAAGTACCGGGTAACGCAGCCGTACCACAAACGCCGGCAGTGGCTGAGCGTATTGTTGATGGTCGCACCACGTACATCCTCAATAGCATGTTGCAGGACGTGATCAAGCTCGGCACCGGCCGGCGCGCACTGGCTATGGGCCGCAGCGATATCGCTGGCAAAACCGGTACCACCAACGAATCGAAAGATGCCTGGTTCTCCGGTTACAACGCCGATTACGTAACCACGGTATGGACCGGTTTCGACCAGCCGGAAAGCCTTGGTCGTCGCGAGTTCGGCGGCACCGTGGCGTTGCCAATCTGGATGAACTACATGTCGGCTGCGCTGAAGGACAAGCCGCCGCACGTTCAGCCTGAGCCGGAAGGCTTGCTGAGCCTGCGCGTGGATCCGGTCAGTGGCCGTGCAGCTACGCCGAGCACGCCGGGCGCGTACTTCGAGCTGTTCAAGTCTGAGGACACGCCGCCGTCGGTGAATGAACTGGGCAATGGCACAGCGCCGGGTAGCCCGCTGCCGGCGGATGAACAGGCGCCGATCGATTTGTTCTGATCCAGCGTCACTGAAAAGCCCCGCCTTCGAGAGAAGTGCGGGGCTTTTTTATGGCTGAAGATCAAGAGCCCCTCACCCTAGCCCTCTCCCAGAGGGAGAGGGGACTGACCGAGTTGTCTTGCGCTCTACATCGACCTGAGAGAGCTGTGTCGATTATGGATTCAAAACAATACGTTCAGGTCGGCGTAACTCCCGAACATCCCCAATCAGTCCCCTCTCCCTCCGGGAGAGGGTTAGGGTGAGGGTTGCTTTTGACCCACAAAAAAACCCCGACTCTCACGAGCCGGGGCTTTCAGTTGAAGCGCTACAACGACTTAGCCGTTGAACACGTCATCCACGCTTTTCAGCGGGTAGTTCTTCGGATACGGCAGGGTCGCTACACCAGTCTCGATCGCGGCCTTGGCCACAGCGTCGGAGATCAGGGTGATCAGGCGCTTGTCCATTGGCTTCGGAATGATGTACTCACGACCGAATTCCAGCGGCGCGCCACCGTAGGCATCGCACACGTCCTGAGGCACAGGCAGCTTGGCCAGTTCACGCAGGGCGTTGGCCGCAGCCACTTTCATTTCTTCGTTGATGCGCTTGGCGCGAACGTCCAGAGCACCACGGAAGATGAACGGGAAGCCCAGCACATTGTTGACCTGGTTCGGATAGTCCGAACGGCCAGTGGCCATGATCACGTCGCTACGGGTCGCGTGCGCCAGCTCCGGGGAGATTTCCGGATCCGGGTTCGAGCAGGCGAACACGATCGGGTTAGGGGCCATCGACAGCAGGCCTTCAGCGCTCAGCAGGTTCGGGCCGGACAGACCGACGAACACGTCAGCGCCTGCCAGTGCGTCAGCCAGGCTGCGCTTGTCAGTGGCGTGAGCGAATACTGCTTTGTACTGGTTCAGATCGTCACGGCCGGAGTGGATCACGCCGGTACGGTCAACCATGAAGATGTTTTCGATGCGTGCGCCCATGCTCACCAGCAGTTTCATGCAGGAGATGGCCGCAGCGCCGGCGCCAAGGCAGACGATCTTGGCGTCCGGCAGGGTTTTGCCAGCGATTTCCAGGGCGTTGATCATGCCCGCAGCGGTCACGATCGCGGTACCGTGCTGGTCATCGTGGAATACCGGAATGTCGCACTGCTCGATCAGAGCGCGTTCGATCTCAAAGCACTCGGGTGCCTTGATGTCTTCCAGGTTGATGCCACCGAAGGTGATGGAGATGCGTTTTACGGTGTCGATGAAGGCTTGAGGGCTTTCGGAGTCGACTTCGATGTCAAAAACGTCGATGCCGGCGAAGCGCTTGAACAGTACGCCTTTACCTTCCATCACTGGCTTGGAGGCCAATGGGCCGAGGTTGCCCAGACCGAGAATCGCGGTGCCATCGGAAATGACTGCAACCAGGTTGCCCTTGCCGGTGTATTTGTAGGCCAGTTCAGGATCGCGGGCGATCTCACGCACTGGTTCAGCTACGCCGGGGCTGTACGCCAGCGACAAGTCGCGAGCGGTAGCAGTGGCCTTGGTGAGCTCGACACTCAGCTTCCCTGGACGAGGATTGGCATGATATTCGAGAGCGGCAGTTTTCAGATCAGACATTTTGGCATTCCGCTTTTTACTGTTGGACAGACTGGTCAGCGAGGATACGCGCCTCGCAAAGTCCCCACAAGACTGAGCGGTCACCCCTGTCAAGCGCCCTGCCCTACGACTTTGGGCCAAGAGCCACGGCGCATAAGGGCTGGACTGTTCACAATCGACATAAAAAATGTCTACAATTTTTTCTTCAGCGCGGCGTTTGCAACATCGATGGATCTGTCAGCGGAAGTAGCCAACGTGACTGTCCGGATTGCAATCCATCGCGCCGCGAACGATCAACGATCCATCCGCGAGCCTCGATCTGCTTGCCTTTCAGCGCCTGCAACCGGGTATTGTCGAATTGTCCGACCAGATTGGGTGCAACGCGCAATACAAGCGAACCCTGCAACTCGATCCAGATTCCGCCTCGATTGCGCTGAACCTTGCTCACACGGCCACTGATCACGGCGAAACCCGAGCGCTGGATCTGCTCCGCTTTCAGTACAGGCGATTGCCGCCAGAGGCCCAGACCAGCCTTCCGCGCGCTGCGTTCGGCGGCTTGCTGGCAGGCGACAAGATCGACATTCGGCGCCACCGCGACCTGAAAACCGAGGCCGTCGGCGAGCATTTGCGCTTCGAGGCTGGCGCCGCTGGCGCTGTAAATATGCGCGAGCGTACGCCCGTAATGGTCTTTGGCTTGCTTGCCGGGGAGTAAACCGACACGTCCGCCGCTGGCATCGACCAGCGTTTGCAGGCGCTTGCGTGCCGCTACCGCGAAGGGTTCATCGCTGCGGCCCTGTCTGCCCAGCTCAGGCGTGTTGAGACCGATCATGCGTACGCTGCGACCGTCGCTCAGGCGCAACGTGTCGCCATCGACCACGCGCTGCACCGTGACGCCGGTCAGTCCCGCAGGCGCCGGGCAGAAGGCCTGCGCGCCGGACAGCCAAATCGCAGACACAAAAAAGGCGCCCGCGAGGGACGCCTTTTTCAGCAACGAGGAAAAGCCCACCGGGCCCTTCAACCTTACTCTGCAGCAGCAGGTTTCTTGCCGAAAGCACCGAAACGGTCTGCGAAGCGCTGAACGCGGCCGCCAGTGTCCAGAGTCTTCTGCTTACCGGTGTAGAACGGGTGGCATTCGTTGCAAACGTCGATTGGCAGAGCTTTGCCGAAAGTCGAACGGGTTTCGAACTTGTTGCCACAGCTGCAGGTAACAGCGATGACTGGGTAATTCGGGTGGATATCAGCTTTCATGGTGTCTTCCTCAGCTAGCGTGCCGCCACCCAACACTATTGTTGAATACCGCACGTAATTAGGCCGCGGATTCTACCAGACCTTTTCAAACACGCAAGCTGTCACCGAGACCGACCGTCTGCTAGGCTCCCGGCCTTGAACGCATTCCCTGTGGGAGCGAGCTTGCTCGCGAATGCGTTGTGTCAGTCAATGCTCAAGCGCCTGATACTCCGTCTTCGCGAGCAAGCTCGCTCCCACAATTGATCTGCGCTCAACCCTTCTTTTGCGTTTATAGAGATCCCGCCGCGTGCCCGACGCCATTTTGCGCCTCGCCTTGCCTTCGCCCCTGCGCCGCCTGTTCGACTATCGGGCGCCGGCCGGCGTGCTGCGCGAGCAATTGCAGCCGGGCATGCGCTTGCGGGTACCGTTCGGTCGGCGCGAGATGATCGGGATTCTGGTCGAGATCACCGACACCAGCGAAGTGCCGGTGGAGAAACTCAAACCGGCGCTGGCCCTGCTCGATGCCACGCCGCCACTGCCGCCAGCGCTGTTCAAGTTGTGCCTGTGGACGTCGCAGTATTATCAGCACAGCCTCGGCGACACCCTGAGCTGGGCACTGCCGGTACTGCTGCGCCAAGGCGAACTGGCCGAGGCCCGGCAGGAGCGTTTCTGGTCGATCACACCCGGCGCCAGCCTTGATGATCCGCGCATCGCCCGCGCGCCGCGCCAGCGTGAAGCACTCGCCACCCTCGCTCAACACCCGCACGGCGTCGCCCATCAGTTGCTGAGCAAACTGATGCTGAGCAAAGACAGCCTCGATCTGCTGCTGGCGAAAAATCTGGTGCAGGTGGAAATCCGCCGCCATGCACCCGGTGCGCGCCACGAACACTGGCTTGCGCAACCAGAATTGCCGCTCAACGCCGAACAGCGTGCCGCCTACGAAGCGATCCGTGCCGGTTTCGACAGTTATCACGCGTTCCTCTTGGCCGGGGTCACCGGCAGCGGCAAGACCGAAGTCTATTTGCAGCTGATCCGTGAAACCCTCGAAGCCGGCAAACAGGCGCTGGTGCTGATCCCTGAGATCAACCTCGGCCCGCAGACCCTGGCGCGCTTCGAGCAGCGCTTCAATGCGCGCATCGCCCTGCTGCACTCGGCGGTCAACGACCGCGAGCGTCTCGACGCCTGGCTCGCGGCGCGCGATGGCGAGGCCGACATTATTATCGGCACCCGCTCGGCGCTGTTCACGCCGATGAAAAATCCCGGGCTGATCATCATCGACGAAGAGCACGACGGCTCTTATAAACAGCAGGAAGGCCTGCGTTACCACGCCCGCGATCTGGCGTTGGTACGTGCACGGCAGGAAAACATCCCGATCGTGCTCGGTTCCGCCACGCCATCTCTGGAAAGTCTGCACAACGCCTACACCGGCCGTTACGGCCTCCTACGCCTGAATGAACGTGCCGGCGGCGCCAAGCAGCCGCGTTTCCTGCGCCTCGATGTAAAAAGCCGTCCACTGGACAGCGGAATCTCCGGACCGATGCAGCAAGCCATCGGCCAGACACTGGCGAATGGGCAACAAGTGCTGGTGTTCCTCAACCGTCGCGGCTTTGCGCCGACGTTGCTCTGCCACGATTGCGGCTGGATGTCCGAGTGTTCGCGCTGCGACGCGCGAATGACCGTGCATCAGCGTTACGGCGAATTACGTTGCCACCATTGCGGCTACGTCGAGCGCACCCCGCGCCAGTGCCCGAAGTGCAACAAGGTTGACTTGCGGCCCGTGGGCGCCGGCACCGAGCGCGCCGAAGAACGCTTGGCGATTCTGTTCCCCGATTATCCGGTGCTGCGCGTTGATCGCGACAGCACATCGCGCAAGGACGCGATGAATCAGTTGTTCGCGACGATTCAGAAGGGCCAGCCGTGCATTCTGGTCGGCACACAGATGTTGGCCAAAGGGCACCATTTTCCACGGGTGACGCTGGTGTCGATTCTGGATGCCGACGGAGGCCTGTTTTCCGGCGACTTCCGCGCCAGCGAGCGCATGGCGCAGTTGATCGTGCAGGTGGCCGGACGTGCCGGGCGTGCCGAGGAGCCAGGCAAGGTGATCATTCAGACGCACCTCGCCGACCATCCATTATTGGTACAACTGACCGAGCAAGGTTATTTCGCCTTCGCCGAGCAGGCCTTGAGCGAGCGCCGGGCTGCCGGGCTGCCACCGTTTGCGCATCTGGCGCTGTTGCGTGCCGAGGCGCACAAACCGGGGCAGGCGGAAGGCTTTCTTGATGAAGCGTGTAGCGAAGCCGAGCGTTTGCTGGCCGAGCAGAATCTGAGCGGGATTGAATTGCTCGGGCCGGTGCCAGCACCGATGGAGCGCCGTGCTGGCCGCTATCGCGCGCAGCTTTTGTTGCAGGCGACGGCGCGGGCACCGTTGCATCGTTTGCTGGCGAGTTGGTTGCTGGTGCTGGAGCAGATGCCAAGCGGACGCGCGGTGCGCTGGTCGCTGGATGTCGATCCCGTCGATTTATATTGAAGATCAAAAGATCGCAGCCTTCGGCAGCTCCTACAGGAAAATGCGTATCCCCGTGTAGGAGCTGCCGAAGGCTGCGATCTTTTGATCTGAATGTCACCACATATCCATAAGCTGCCTGCTAAGGTTGGCAAGCCCGTCTTCGCAACGGATAATGCCCAGTTTTTCCACCCGCGCATCGATGCGCCCGCCGCGCTTGCGGTCGAAAGAGAAGACCATGAAAGACACCATTCGCCAGCTGATCCAACAAGCCCTCACCCAACTCGTCAACGAAGGTGTGTTGCCTGAAGGCCTGTCGCCGGCGATCCAGGTGGAGAACGCCCGCGACAAGACCCACGGCGACTTCGCCAGCAATATCGCGATGATGCTGGCCAAGCCTGCGGGCATGAAGCCGCGCGATCTGGCGGAAAAAATCATCGCCGCGCTGCCGGCTGACGAAAACGTCACCAAGGCCGAAATCGCCGGCCCGGGCTTCATCAACTTCTTCCAGAACACCCAGGCGCTGGCCTCGCGTCTCGACGCTGCATTGGCTGATGCCCATGTTGGCGTGCGCAAGGCCGGCCCGGCGCAGCGCACCGTGGTCGACCTGTCGGCACCGAATCTGGCCAAAGAGATGCACGTTGGCCACTTGCGCTCGACCATCATTGGCGACGGCGTGGCCCGCGTCCTCGAATTCCTCGGCGACGAAGTGATCCGGCAGAACCACGTCGGCGACTGGGGTACTCAGTTCGGCATGCTGATGGCCTATCTGCAGGAAAACCCGATCACCAGCGACGAGCTGTCCGATCTGGAAAACTTCTACCGCGCCGCAAAACAGCGTTTCGATGAATCCGCAGAATTCGCCGACCGCGCCCGTGGTCTGGTGGTCAAGCTGCAGGCCGGCGACGCCGAGTGCCTGGCGCTGTGGACCAAGTTCAAGGACATCTCGCTGTCGCACTGCCAGAAGATCTACGAACTGCTCAACGTCAAACTGACCATGGCCGACGTGATGGGCGAAAGCGCCTACAACGACGACCTGATCAACGTGGTCAACGATCTGAAAGCCGCCGGCATGCTGGTCGAGAGCAACGGCGCGCAGTGCGTGTTCCTCGACGAGTTCAAGAACGCCGACGGCGACCCGCTGCCGGTGATCATCGTCAAGGCTGACGGCGGTTACCTCTACGCCACCACTGACCTCGCGGCCGTGCGCTACCGCAGCGGCAAACTGAAAGCCGATCGCGCGCTGTACTTCGTCGATCAGCGTCAGGCCCTGCACTTCCAGCAAGTGTTCGCCGTGGCGCGCAAGGCCGGTTTCGTCACCCATCCGATGGAGATGGAACACATGGGCTTCGGCACCATGAACGGCGCGGACGGCCGTCCGTTCAAGACCCGTGACGGCGGCACCGTGAAGCTGATCGACCTGCTGACTGAAGCGCAGGAGCGTGCCTACAACCTGGTGAAAGAGAAGAACCCGGAGCTGGCCGAAGACGAGCTGCGCAACATCGCCAAAGTCGTCGGCATCGGCGCGGTGAAGTACGCCGACCTGTCGAAGCACCGCACCAGCGACTACAGCTTCAACTTCGATCTGATGCTGAATTTCGAAGGCAACACCGCGCCGTATCTGCTCTACGCCTACACCCGCGTGGCCGGCGTGTTCCGCAAACTGGGCAAGGATTTCAGCGAAGTCGATGGCCAGATCGTCCTCGACGCGGCGCACGAACAAGAGCTGGCGGCAAAACTGGCGCAGTTCGGTGAAGTGTTGAACAACGTGTCCGAGAAAGGCACGCCGCACATTCTCTGCACTTACCTGTACGACGTTGCCGGTCTGTTCTCAAGCTTCTACGAGAACTGCCCGATCCTCGCCGCCGAAACCCCGGCCCAGATGCAGAGCCGTCTGCGCCTGGCCGCGCTGACCGGTCGCACCCTCAAGCAAGGCCTGGAGCTGTTGGGTCTGGAAACTCTGGAGCGTATGTAAGTTGGCTGCCAAGAAAAAACCTGCACCCAAGCGTGGCGCCAGCCGTTACCAAGCTCCTGCGAAGCAACCGATTCCGGGCTGGCTGTGGATGGCCATCGGCCTGACGGTCGGCGCGTTCATCGTGTTTCTGATGAAGCTGGAGCCGGGCAAGGGCAGCGACACGGTCAAGCGTGAGAAGGTCGAGCAGGCGCAACAGCAGAAAGCGTCGAAAATCGCCGAGGCCAACAAGACCCCGCCGAGCCCGACTCAGCCGGTCAAGCCGAAGTACGACTTCTACACACTGTTGCCAGAATCGGAAGTGATCGTGCCGCCGGACGCGGTGCCGGAGAAGACTTTGCCGACGCCACAAGTGCCGGCCATCCCGACCACGCCGGTGACACCGGCAGAAGCGGCGAAGATCGACACCGCGCGCGCTCAGGCAGCCTTGGCCGGGATTACCCCGCCGCCAGCACCGCCGGTGAGCAAAGCCGCGCCGGTGACGAAGTTCTTCCTGCAGGCTGGCTCGTTCCGCAAGGAAACCGATGCCGACAAGGTCCGCGCGCAGATCATTCTGCTCGGTCAGGCGGTGGCGGTTGAGTCCGGCACAGTGAAGGATGAAACCTGGTACCGCGTTTTGGTCGGGCCGTTCAGCAACCGTGAACAGCTGACTACTGCGCAGAAACAACTGGCCGGGGCCGGCTTCAGCAACCTGTTGTTACAACAACGCCAGAGCCGCTGATTTCGTCAGAGTCACCGCTTCATCGTTCTTCGCGAGCAAGCTCGCTCCCACAGGATATGCGCTGTCCCTTTGGGAGCGAGCCTGCTCGCGAAGGCAATGTTTGCCACACCACATATCCCTGATCAGTCCCCGCCGTTCGTCCCTCCGCACCCTCTCCGGTTGAAATCCTCTCCAGCACCCCCATATGAATGGGCATAAGGCACTTTCGCCCCGCTGTGTGGAGACTCTTCCCTTGACCACCATCGTTTCAGTTCGCCGTCACGGCAAAGTCGTCATGGGCGGCGACGGCCAGGTTTCTCTCGGCAATACCGTGATGAAAGGCAACGCGAAAAAAGTTCGTCGCCTGTACCACGGCCAGGTCATCGCCGGTTTTGCCGGTGCCACCGCCGACGCCTTTACCCTCTTCGAACGTTTCGAAGGCCAGCTTGAAAAACATCAGGGCCACCTGGTGCGCGCCGCTGTCGAACTCGCCAAAGAATGGCGCACCGACCGCTCCCTGAGCCGCCTCGAAGCCATGCTCGCCGTCGCCAACAAAGACGCTTCGCTGATCATCACCGGCAACGGTGACGTGGTCGAACCCGAAGACGGCCTGATCGCCATGGGTTCCGGCGGCGGTTACGCGCAGGCTGCGGCCAGCGCCCTGTTGAAAAAGACCGACCTGTCGGCACGCGAAATCGTCGAAACCGCCCTTGGCATCGCCGGCGACATCTGTGTATTCACCAACCACACCCAGACCATTGAGGAGCAGGATCTCGCTGAATAAGCCTGACGCGGCCCTGTGCCACGGCTTGTTTCTGCTTGAGGACCGTCAACTATTATGTCCATGACTCCCCGCGAAATCGTCCACGAACTCAACCGCCACATCATCGGCCAGGACGATGCCAAGCGCGCCGTCGCGATTGCCCTGCGCAACCGCTGGCGCCGCATGCAGCTACCTGAAGAGCTGCGCGTTGAAGTGACCCCGAAAAACATCCTGATGATCGGCCCGACTGGTGTCGGTAAAACCGAAATCGCCCGTCGCCTGGCGAAACTGGCCAACGCGCCGTTCATCAAGGTCGAAGCGACCAAGTTCACCGAAGTCGGTTACGTCGGTCGTGACGTCGAATCGATCATCCGTGATCTGGCCGACGCCGCGATCAAGATGCTCCGCGAGCAGGAAATGACTCGCGTGCGTCACCGCGCCGAAGACGCTGCCGAGGATCGTATCCTCGACGCGCTGCTGCCGCCGGCCCGCATGGGCTTCAGCAATGAAGAAGCACCGAGCTCCGATTCCAACACCCGTCAGCTGTTCCGCAAGCGTCTGCGCGAAGGTCAGCTGGATGACAAGGAAATCGAGATCGAAGTCGCTGAAGTCGCCGGCATCGAAATCGCCACGCCGCCCGGCATGGAAGAGATGACCAACCAGTTGCAGTCGCTGTTCGCCAACATGGGCAAGGGCAAGAAGAAGGCGCGCAAGCTCAAGGTCAAAGAAGCGCTGAAACTGGTGCGCGACGAAGAAGCCGGGCGTCTGGTCAACGAAGAAGAGCTGAAAGCCAAAGCGCTGGAAGCGGTTGAACAGCACGGCATCGTCTTCATCGACGAGATCGACAAAGTCGCCAAGCGTGGCAATGTCGGCGGCGCCGATGTCTCCCGTGAAGGCGTGCAGCGCGACCTGCTGCCGCTGATCGAAGGCTGCACCGTCAACACCAAGCTGGGCATGGTCAAGACTGACCACATCCTGTTCATCGCCTCCGGCGCGTTCCACCTGAGCAAACCGAGCGATCTGGTGCCTGAGCTGCAAGGTCGTCTGCCGATCCGCGTTGAACTCAAAGCGCTGAGCCCGTCGGACTTCGAACGTATCCTCAGCGAACCGCACGCCTCGCTTACCGAGCAATACTGCGCGCTGCTGAAAACCGAAGGCCTGAACATCCAGTTCCAGCCGGAAGGCATCAAGCGTCTGGCGGAGATCGCCTGGCAGGTCAACGAGAAGACCGAGAACATCGGTGCCCGCCGCCTGCACACACTGCTTGAGCGTCTGCTCGAAGAGGTGTCGTTCAGCGCCGGCGATCTGGCCAGCACGCACGATGAGAAGCCGATTCTGATCGACGCCGAATACGTCAACAGCCACCTCGGCGAATTGGCGCAGAACGAAGACCTGTCCCGCTACATTCTGTAGAGCGGCAAGCTCCGAGCTACAAGCGGCAAGCTGAGTTAAGCTTGCAGCTTGTTGCTTGCAGCTCAGGGCTGTTTTTATGATTCCTACCGACATCAAACTGCACAAAGCCTCGAAAACCCTAACGCTCACCTACGCGTCCGGCGAGGAGTACACCCTGCCCGCCGAATTCTTGCGCGTGCATTCCCCCTCCGCCGAGGTCCAGGGCCACGGCAAACCAATCCTGCAATTCGGCAAGATCAATGTCGGCCTGAGCAAACTGGAACCGGCCGGTCACTACGCACTGAAACTGACCTTCGACGATGGTCACGACAGCGGCCTCTTCACCTGGGATTATCTCTACGAGCTGGGGCGACGTTATGACGCACTCTGGGCCGATTATCTGGCCGAGCTCAAAGCCGCCGGAAAAACCCGCGACCCGAACGAGTCCATCGTCAAGCTGATGCTCTAGCCCGAGCCTCGCGCTCATTAGAGGGCATTTTCTAAATTCATCTGTTTGAATGCTCCGCTGTGTGGCCGAGGATCGGCCCGCTTGCGAAAAAAATTAAACTCGGGTAACCAATGGAGCTGGCAAGTTCCCTGCAGTGCTCTACGACTGTAAAGCAGCTATGCAGAATTAACGGTCACCCGAGCAGTAGTACCTGGCATTGGCTGTGGAACTGCACAGCAGAAAACCGGGTACTCGTCTCAGGACAATGGAGCGTCGTAGATGAGTAACAAGAATAACGATGACCTGAAGTACCAAGCCTCGGAAAACACCCTGGGGCTTAATCCCGTCGTTGGGCTACGCGGAAAGGATCTGCTGGCCTCTGCTCGTATGGTGCTCAAACAGGCCATTAAACAACCGATCCATAGCGTCAAGCACGTCACCCATTTCGGCCTCGAACTGAAGAACGTGCTGTTTGGCAAATCCGAACTGCAACCGGCTGGCGATGACCGTCGCTTCGCTGATCCTGCGTGGAGCCAGAACCCGCTCTACAAACGTTATCTGCAAACTTACCTGGCATGGCGCAAGGAACTCCATTCCTGGATCGATGACAGTAGTCTGTCACCCAAAGATATCGCCCGCGGCCACTTCGTCATCAACCTGATGACCGAAGCCATGGCCCCGACCAACACCGCCGCCAACCCGGCCGCCGTGAAACGCTTCTTCGAAACCGGCGGCAAGAGCCTGCTCGACGGTCTCTCGCATCTGGCCAAGGACCTGGTGCACAACGGCGGCATGCCGAGCCAGGTCAACATGGGCGCGTTCGAGGTCGGCAAGAGTCTCGGTGTCACTGAAGGCGCGGTGGTGTTTCGCAACGACGTGCTGGAGCTGATCCAGTACAAGCCGATCACCGAGCAAGTCCACGAGCGCCCGTTGCTGGTGGTGCCGCCGCAGATCAACAAATTCTACGTATTCGATTTGAGCCCGGACAAAAGTCTGGCGCGTTTCTGCCTGCGCAATAACGTGCAGACGTTCATCGTCAGCTGGCGCAACCCGACCAAGGCCCAGCGCGAGTGGGGCCTGTCGACGTATATCGATGCGCTGAAAGAAGCGGTCGACGTGGTCACCGCGATTACCGGCAGTAAAGATGTGAACATGCTCGGCGCTTGCTCCGGCGGCATCACCTGCACCGCCCTGCTCGGCCACTACGCGGCGATCGGCGAGAAGAAGGTCAATGCCCTCACGCTGCTGGTCAGCGTGCTCGACACGACGCTGGACAGCGACGTCGCCCTGTTCGTCGACGAGCAGACCCTGGAGACCGCCAAGCGCCATTCGTACCAGGCCGGCGTGCTCGAAGGCAAAGACATGGCCAAGGTTTTCGCCTGGATGCGCCCGAACGATCTGATCTGGAACTACTGGGTCAACAACTACCTGCTCGGCAACGAGCCGCCGGTGTTCGACATCCTGTTCTGGAACAACGACACCACACGGTTGCCGGCGGCGTTCCACGGTGACCTGATCGAGATGTTCAAAAACAACCCACTGATCCGCCCGAATGCACTGGAAGTGTGCGGCACAGCGATCGACCTCAAGCAGGTCACGGCCGACATCTTTTCGCTGGCTGGCACCAACGACCACATCACACCGTGGAAGTCCTGCTACAAGTCGGCGCAGTTGTTTGGTGGCAAGGTCGAATTCGTGCTGTCGAGCAGCGGACATATCCAGAGCATTCTGAACCCGCCGGGCAACCCGAAATCGCGCTACATGACCGGCGAAGAAATGGCGGCCAATGCCGATGAGTGGCAAGAAAACTCGACCAAGCACACTGATTCCTGGTGGCTGTACTGGCAGGCGTGGCAGGCCGAACGCTCGGGCAACCTGAAAAAGGCCCCGCTGAAACTGGGCAACAAGGCGTATCCGGCGGGTGAAGCATCGCCGGGCACTTACGTTCACGAGCGGTAAAACCTGTGGGAGCGAGCTTGCTCGCGAAAGCGTCGTGTCAGTCACCATCAATGTTGAATGATTGATCGTATTCGCGAGCAAGCTCGCTCCCACAGTTATAAATTTGAGAAACAGACTCCATCCACAGGGCCTGAAGCATGCCGCAACCGTTCATATTCCGTACCGTCGATCTGGATGGCCAGACCCTCCGCACGGCGGTACGCCCCGGCAAGCCTCACTTGACGCCCTTGCTGATTTTCAACGGCATTGGCGCCAACCTGGAGCTGGTGTTTCCGTTTGTCGCGGCGCTGGACCCGGACCTGGAAGTGATCGCTTTCGACGTCCCCGGTGTCGGCGGCTCGTCCACGCCTAATCGGCCGTATCGCTTTCCCGGTCTGGCCAAGCTGACCTCGCGCATGCTCGATTACCTCGACTATGGGCAAGTCAACGTTATCGGCGTGTCGTGGGGCGGCGCCCTCGCGCAGCAGTTCGCCTACGACTACCCCGAGCGCTGCAAGAAACTGGTGCTGGCGGCGACCGCGGCAGGTGCGGTGATGGTGCCGGGCAAACCGAAAGTGCTGTGGATGATGGCCAGTCCACGGCGCTACATTCAGCCTTCGCACGTGATCCGCATCGCCCCGCTTATCTACGGCGGCTCGTTCCGCCGCGACCCGACGCTGGCGGCCAGCCACGCCGCCAAAGTGCGTTCGGCGGGCAAGCTCGGTTACTACTGGCAGCTCTTCGCCGGCCTCGGCTGGACCAGCATTCACTGGCTGCACAAGATCCATCAGCCGACGCTGGTGCTGGCCGGCGATGACGATCCGCTGATCCCATTGATCAACATGCGCATGCTCGCCTGGCGCATTCCCAACGCCCAACTGCACATCATCGACGACGGTCATCTGTTCCTGATCACCCGCGCCGAAGCGGTGGCGCCGATCATCATGAAGTTTCTCCAGGAGGAACGTCAGCGCGCGGTGATGCATCCGCATCCGACACCGCTCGGCGGTTAACTCCGGCGGCAGGCTTTATGCAGGCCTTTGGCAAAGAGTGCGTGGCAGGACGCCGCGCAGGCAGCAACCCGCAACAGCGTCTATGGTGTTCTGGTTCGGTGAGTTTGTTTTTGGCCTGAAGACGAAGGAGTGTTGAGTCATGCGCGACAAACCAGCGACGGGCGTGGTGCCCAGCCCCGCCGTGTTCATCAACGCACAAAGTGCGATTACCGGCCTGCGTGGGCGGGATTTGATTTCGACCTTGCGCAGCGTCGCCGCCCATGGCCTGCGCAACCCGATTCACAGTGCGAAGCACGCCTTGAAACTGGGTGGCCAACTGGGTCGCGTGCTGCTCGGCGAAACCTTGCACCCGACCAATCCGAACGACAGCCGTTTCGCTGACCCGGCGTGGAGCCTCAATCCGTTCTACCGGCGCAGCCTGCAGGCCTATCTGGCCTGGCAGAAACAGGTCAAAAGCTGGATCGATGAAAGCAACATGAACGATGACGATCGCGCCCGCGCGCACTTCGCCTTCACCTTGCTCAACGACGCCGTGGCGCCATCGAACACCTTGCTCAACCCGCTGGCGGTCAAGGAGCTGTTCAACTCAGGCGGGCACAGTCTGGTGCGCGGCCTCAGTCATTTGTTCGATGATCTGCTGCACAACGACGGTTTGCCCCGTCAGGTGACCAAACAGGCTTTCGAGGTCGGCAAGACCGTCGCCACCACCACTGGCTCGGTGGTGTTTCGCAACGAGATGCTTGAGCTGATCCAGTACAAACCGATGAGCGAAAAGCAGTACGCCAAGCCGCTGCTGGTGGTGCCGCCGCAAATCAACAAGTACTACATTTTCGACCTCAGCCCGCAGAACAGCTTCGTCCAGTACGCACTGAAAAACGGCCTGCAGACCTTCATGATCAGCTGGCGCAATCCCGATGTGCGCCATCGCGAATGGGGTCTGTCGACCTACGTCGAAGCCGTGGAAGAAGCGATGAACATCTGCCGGACGATCACCGGCGCCCGCGAGGTCAACCTGATGGGCGCCTGCGCCGGCGGGCTTACCATCGCCGCTCTGCAAGGGCATTTGCAGGCCAAACGGCAACTGCGTCGCGTCTCCAGTGCGACCTACCTGGTTAGCCTGCTTGACAGCCAGATCGAAACCCCGGCCACCCTCTTCGCCGACGAACAAACCCTCGAAGCCGCCAAGCGTCGCTCCTACCAGAAAGGCGTGCTCGACGGTCGAGACATGGCCAAGGTCTTCGCCTGGATGCGCCCCAACGATTTGATCTGGAGCTACTTCGTCAACAATTACCTGCTGGGCAAAGAGCCGCCAGCCTTCGACATCCTCTACTGGAACAACGACAACACCCGTCTGCCGGCGGCGTTTCACGGCGACCTGCTGGACTTTTTCAAGCACAACCCGCTGACCCATCCGGGTGGTCTGGAAGTCTGCGGCACGCCAATCGATCTGCAGAAAGTCACCGTCGACAGCTTCAGCGTCGCCGGTATGAACGACCACATCACGCCGTGGGACGCAGTGTATCGCTCGACCCTGCTGCTGGGTGGCGAGCGACGTTTCGTGCTGTCCAACAGCGGCCATGTGCAGAGCATTCTCAACCCGCCGAGCAACCCGAAAGCCGCCTACGTCGAGAACGGCAAGATGAGCAGCGACCCGCGCGCCTGGTACTACGACGGCAAGCACGTTGACGGCAGTTGGTGGCCGCAGTGGCTGGAATGGATTCAACAGCGTTCCGGTGCGCAGCACGAAACCTTGTTCACCCTTGGCAACCCGAACTATCCACCGATGGAGGCCGCGCCCGGTACTTATGTGCGTGTGCGCTGACGCTTAACCGAATTTTTCTAAGAAGACTGGATGAAAACCCGCGACCGGATTCTCGAATGTGCTTTGCAACTGTTCAACGAAAAGGGCGAGCCGAACGTCTCCACCATGGAGGTGGCCAACGAAATGGGGATCAGCCCGGGCAATCTCTACTACCACTTCCACGGCAAGGAACCGCTGATTCTCGGGTTGTTCGAACGCTTCCAGAATGAACTGGCGCCACTGCTCGATCCGCCGGCAGATGTGGAACTGGCGCCGGAAGATTACTGGCTGTTTTTGCATTTGATCGTCGAGCGGTTGGCGCAGTATCGGTTTCTGTTTCAAGACCTGTCGAACCTGGCCGGGCGATTGCCGAAACTGGCCAAGGGGATTCGTCATCTGCTCAATGCACTGAAGCGCACGCTGGCGTCGTTGCTGGCGCGGTTGAAGGCGGGGGGGCAGTTGGTCAGTGATACGCAGGCGTTGGGGCAACTGGTTGAGCAGATCACCATGACGTTGCTGTTTTCGCTGGATTATCAGCGGATTCTGGATCGTGAGGGTGAGGTCAGGTTGGTCGTGTACCAGATCATGATGCTGGTGGCGCCGCATTTGCTGCCGCCGGTGAAGGTGGCTACCGAACGGATGGCCCTGCAGTACCTTGAAGATCACGACTGAAATCAAAAGCCCCTCACCCTAGCCCTCTCCCAGAGGGAGAGGGGACTGATTGGGGGATATTCGGGAATTACGCCGACGTGAAAACCAAGCGCTGAATCCATAATCGACTCGATCTTTCAGGTCGATGTATAGCGCCAGACACCTCGGTCGGCCCCCTCTCCCTCCGGGAGAGGGTTGGGGTGAGGGCAAGCTTTAAAAACGCACAAACAAAAACGCCCGACCTTCACAGGCCGGGCGTTTTGTTTTGCCCTGAAGAATCAGGACTGACTGGTCGGCGTCGACGGCGTCGATGCAACAGTCGGGGTAGCCACCGGAGTCGGTGCCGCGGCGGAGTTCGACGCGCTCACCGGGGCTGCCGGAGTGGCCGGCTTGGCTGCAGCAGGTCCTGCTGGCTTCGGCGCTGCGGCTTTCGGTGCCGCCGGTTTTTTCACCGCTGGTTTCTTCGCTGCTGCCGGTTTCGCCGCAGGCTTGGCAGCCGGTTTGGCGGCAGCGGTTTTCGCTGCTGGCTTGGCGGCAGGTTTTGCTGCAGTTTTGGCCGCAGGCTTAGCTGCCGGCTTGGCAGCGGCTTTGGCGGCAACCGGTTTGGCTGCTGCTTTTGCTGCTGGCTTGGCGGCAGCAGTTTTCGCAGCCGGTTTAGCCGCGGCTTTTGCAGCGGGTTTAGCCGCCGCTTTGGCCAGTGGCTTGGCAGCGGATTTTGCTGCTGGTTTGGCCGCCGCAGTTTTCGCTGCCGGTTTTGCCGCTGCGGTTTTCGCCGCCACAGGCTGAGCTTTCAGACCGGTGAGTTTCTCGATCTGCTTGGTCAGTGTGTCGACCTTGCTGTTGAGCGCTTTGACTTCATTGCGGCTCGGTACGCCCAAGCGCGAAATCGCGCTGTTCAGGCGCTTGTCGAAAGCCCCTTCCAGCTCGTCCCACTTGCCCAGTGCGCGATCTTTCACGCCGCTGATGCGCGACTTGGCCGAGGAAGCAGAGTCCTTGGCGGCATCGACTTTTTTGCCGACTGCGGACTTGGTGAGCTTCTCGGCTTTCTCGCCGTCTTTGACCAATGTATCGAAGAGCTTGCTGCCGTCAGTGTCGATCTTCGAGTACACGCCTAAACCAGCCAGCCAGATTTTGCGGGAGTAGTCTTCGACTTTCCCGATCCACGAGCTGCCTTCTTTATCGGTGTTCTTTTTACCAGCCATCCCGTTCTCCTTAAGATTTACGCGCGACGCGTTCGAGCAATGCCGTCAGCTCATCGAGCTTAGCAGAGAGTGTCTCAACGTCATGTTTAGACGGAATGCCGATACGATTCAAGGCGCTTGCTACACGGGTGTCGAATGCCTTCTCGACCTTGTCGAGTTGAACTTCGACACGACCTTTGAAAGAACTCACTTCGTTCTTGGCTTCATCGATCTCGGCGTTGGCCGCTTCGAGTTTTTCGGTGACGGCTTTTTTGCCTTTCTTTTCAACAGCTTGACCAGCCTTGATCAACTCTTGAAAGTACTCGCTGCCCTCTTGGCCGACCTTGGCGTAGGCACCCAGGCCTGCCAGCCATATCTTGCGGGCATAGGATTTGACGTCGCTCAGAGCAGAAGTCGAAGCGTCGATTTTTTTCTTCAAAATAACTTTGGCCATGGTGCACCTCACGCGCAGAAGGTTTGAGGAACTGCCCGCGAAAGTGTCGGGCTCTGGCACAAAGTAGGCAGAAAAATTAGAAACGGCACCCTAACAACTGACATAAAAGCTCGGGTGCACCACAAAATAAATGTAGGAGTGAGCCTGCTCGCGATAGCGGTGTATCAGTCAAAAATGATGTCGACTGACAGACCGCTATCGCGAGCAGGCTCACTCCTACAGGGAATCGTGTTTCAGACCAACGCTTTATCGAGGGCCTTCTCGATTTCGGCTTTGATCATGCCGCTCATGGCCGACATCATGATGCCCAGCTCGACGTCGACCTTGATCGAATCGTCCGCCACATGCACCGCGCCTTTCACGCCCGAACGTTTGAGGTTCAGGGTGTCGCCGGACCATTGCGGCTCCAGGCCATATTGATCGGAGAGTTTTTGCGCCAGCTTGTCGGCCTTCTCGCGGGCGGCTTCCTTACCCAGATTGTGGGCACGCTCAACAGTGATTTTGGCCATTACATGACTCCTGATTTAAAAAGATGTACCGGTAAATCTTGACCGCCGCTGCGGCAAATCGTCCCGAAGGTTGCCCATCTTACCTTTAGCCATTCCAAGACAAAGCATGGCTTGGGGATTAGAATGTCGCGCATTCTCTTTTGGTGACAGCGATATGACTGATCAGCGCAAAGGCAGCGATGCCGAACCCACCACTCACTTCGGCTTCAAAAACGTTCCGGAAAGCCAGAAAGCGGAAAAAGTCGCTGAGGTTTTCCACTCGGTAGCCGCCAAGTACGACCTGATGAACGACCTTCTGTCGGGCGGCATGCACCGTCTGTGGAAGCGTTTTGCGATCGAACTCTCGGGCGTGCGCAGCGGTAACCGCGTGCTGGACATCGCCGGCGGTACCGGTGACCTGACCAAAAAATTCTCGCACCTGGTCGGCCCGACCGGTCAGGTCGTGTTGGCCGACATCAACGAATCGATGCTCAAGGTCGGTCGTGACCGCCTGCTCGATCTGGGTGTTGCCGGCAATGTCGAATTCGTTCAGGCGGACGCCGAAAAGCTGCCGTTCCCGGACAACCACTTCGACTGTGTGACCATCGCTTTCGGCCTGCGCAACGTGACGCACAAGGAAGACGCCCTGCGTTCGATGTTGCGCGTACTCAAGCCCGGCGGTCGTTTGCTGGTGCTGGAATTCTCCAAGCCGACCAACGCGCTGATGTCGAAAGCCTACGACGCCTACTCGTTCGCCTTCATGCCGCTGATGGGCAAGCTGATCACCAACGACTCGGAAAGCTATCGCTACCTGGCCGAATCGATCCGCATGCACCCGAATCAGGAAACGCTGAAGTCGATGATGGTCGACGCCGGTTTCGACCGCGTGACCTATCACAACATGACCGCAGGTATCGTCGCCCTGCACCGCGGCATCAAGCCCTGATGTTGCTCACCGGGCTGCTCGCCAGCGTCGAACTCGGCCTCAACCGGGTGCTGCGTCTCGACAGCACGGCGCTGCCGCGGCTGGCGCATTTGACCGGCAAGGTGATTGCCGTCGACTGCCGCAGCCCGGCACTGCAATTGTTCATCCTGCCGAGCGACGAAGGTTTGATGCTGGCTTCGCACTGGGAAACCGCTGTCGACTGCACCCTGCGTGCGCCGGCTTCAAGCCTGATCAAACTGGCCGTGAGCAAAGACAAGACGGCGGTGCTGCACGCCCCGGAAGTCGAACTCGATGGCGACAGCGGCGTGCTGCTGGAGCTGGCCGGTGTGTTGCAGGATCTTGAGCTGGACTGGGAGTACGAACTCTCGCGCTGGCTCGGCCCGGTCGCCACGCAACTGGTCGGTGGCCATCTGCGCAGCCGCGCGCGCTGGTATCAACAAGGATTTGCCAGCCTCAACCAGAATCTCGCCGAATACCTCGCCGAAGAATCGCGCACCCTCGTCGGGCAGCGCGAAGCCGAAGCGCGGTTCAGCGAACTGGACCGGATCAAACTTGATCTGGAACGCCTCGAGGCGCGTTTCGAGCGCCTTTCCCGATCCCTCGACCCAAGCGATAACGCATGAAGCTGCTTGCCGTCCGCCGTCTGTTGCGCATCCAGCGCGTCGTGATCCGCTACCGCCTCGATGACCTGCTGTTCGATCTGCCGCTGCCCTGGTTTCTCCTGGCGCTGCGCTATGTGCTGCCGTGGCGCTGGTTCCCGCGCAAGCCGCTGGACCTTAGCCGGGGCGCGCGTCTGCGCTTGGCGTTGCAGGATCTCGGGCCGATTTTCATCAAGTTCGGGCAGATTCTTTCGACCCGCCGCGACCTGTTGCCGGAAGACATCGCCGATGAGCTGATGCTGTTGCAGGATCGCGTTCCGCCATTCGACTCGCAGCTGTCGATCAAGCTGATCGAAGAACAGCTGGGCAAGAAAATCAGCGACGTGTTCAGCCGCTTCGATGTCGAACCACTGGCCTCGGCCTCGGTGGCGCAGGTGCATGCCGCGCAGCTGAAAACCGGCGAAGAAGTGGTGGTGAAGGTGATCCGCCCCGGTTTGAAAACGGTGATCGCACAGGATCTGGCGTGGCTGTTCATCCTTGCCCGCGCCGCTGAAAAGCTCTCCGCCGACGCGCGTCTGCTGCACCCGGTCGACGTGGTCCAGGACTACGAAAAAACCATTTACGACGAACTCGATCTGCTGCGCGAGGCGGCCAACGCCAGCCAGTTGAAGCGCAACTTCGAAGGTTCGCCGCTGCTCTACGTGCCGCAGGTCTATTGGGACTGGTGCCGGCCGAAAGTGCTGGTGATGGAGCGCATCTACGGCATCCAGGTGACGGATCTGGCGACCCTCGCCGACCAGCGCACCGACATGAAAATGCTCGCCGAGCGCGGCGTGGAGATTTTCTTCACCCAAGTGTTCCGCGACAGCTTTTTCCACGCCGACATGCATCCGGGCAACATTTTCGTCAGCACCGTCAATCCGTGGAGCCCGCAGTACATCGCAATCGACTGCGGCATCGTCGGCAGCCTGACCCCGGAAGACCAGGATTACCTGGCGCGCAACCTGTTCGCGTTCTTCAAGCGTGACTACCGGCGTGTGGCGCAACTGCACATCGATTCGGGCTGGGTGCCGGCGGAAACCAAACTCAACGAATTCGAAGCGGCGATCCGCACCGTCTGCGAACCGATCTTCGAAAAACCGTTAAAAGATATTTCATTTGGCCAGGTGCTGATGCGCCTGTTCCAGACCGCGCGGCGCTTCAACATGGAAGTGCAGCCGCAACTCGTGCTGCTGCAAAAGACCTTGCTGAACATCGAAGGCCTCGGCCGTCAGCTGTATCCGGATCTGGATCTGTGGAACACCGCGCAGCCGTTTCTGGAGCGCTGGATGCGCGAACGCGTCAGCCCGAAAGCCTTGCTCGGCAACGTGCAGAGCCAGTTCGAACAGCTGCCGCACCTGGCCAACATGGCCCGCGATCTGCTCGAACGCATGTCGCAACCACACGCCTACGACCCGCCGCCACCATGGCATAAACGCAAGGACGACTGGTTCCTGCGTTTACTCGGTTGCGCGCATCTGGCCGGCGGGGTGATCCTCGCCATCGGTGGCCCGCTTAACGCGTTGGGGCATTGGCCGGCCGGAATCATGGTGGCAGTCGGCTTGTATCTGGTCGTTCGCCGATAGCACGAATCAGCTGCAAGTTATAAGCTGCGAGCTGCAAGCTTGAAGCTACAAGCACACCGCAACTGCTTTTACTTGCAGCGTGAAGCTCGCAACTCGAAGCTGCTTCTGTCAGGAATTGAAGATGAAAAACTGGCTGGACGAGATCAAGTGGGACGCTGATGGCCTGGTGCCGGCGATTGCCCAGGATCACAAGACCGGACGTGTATTGATGATGGCCTGGATGAACCGCGAAGCGCTCGAACTGACCGCGGCGCAAAACCGTGCAATCTACTGGTCACGTTCCCGTGGCAAGCTGTGGCGCAAGGGCGAAGAGTCCGGCCATGTACAGACGCTGCATGAAATGCGTCTGGACTGTGACGCCGACGTGATCATCCTGATGGTTGAACAGATCGGCGACATCGCTTGCCATACCGGCCGTCAAAGCTGCTTTTACCGTGTCTTCGAAAACGGCGACTGGAAGACAGTCGACCCGGTCCTCAAAGATCCGAACGCCATTTATTCCGCAGGACACACACATGAGTGACACCCTGACCCGCCTCGCTCAGGTACTAGAAGAGCGCAAAGGCGCAGCCGCCGACAGCTCGTATGTGGCCAGTCTGTACCACAAGGGTTTGAACAAGATTCTGGAGAAAGTCGGCGAAGAGTCGGTCGAAACCATTATTGCCGCCAAGGACGCCGCGATCAGTGGCGATTGCAGCGACGTGATCTACGAGACCGCCGACCTGTGGTTCCACAGCATGGTCATGCTCGCCCAACTGGGGCAGCATCCGCAGGCTGTGCTGGATGAACTGGATCGCCGCTTCGGTCTGTCCGGACACGTCGAGAAAGCCTCGCGTCCGTCCGCCTGAACAACTTTTAGAGAGGAACAGCAACATGGGCATTTTTGACTGGAAACACTGGATCGTCATTCTGGTAGTCGTGGTGTTGGTGTTCGGCACCAAGAAACTGAAAAACCTCGGCACCGACGTTGGCGAGTCGATCAAGGGCTTCCGTAAAGCCATGAACGATGACGAAAAACCGGCCGCTGATCCAACCGTGACGCCTGCGCAACCAGTGCCACCGGTGCAGCCGCAAGCCACCGCTCAGGCCAATCCGCCGCACACCATCGACGTGCAGGCGCAGAAAGTCGAAGAGCCGATCCGCAAAGACGTGTGAGCACTGACTAATGTTTGGTATCAGCTTCTCTGAACTGCTGCTCGTCGGCCTCGTCGCCCTGCTGGTGCTGGGCCCCGAGCGTCTGCCGGGCGCTGCGCGCACCGCTGGCCTGTGGGTCGGACGGCTGAAGCGCAGCTTCAACGCGATCAAACAGGAAGTTGAACGTGAAATCGGTGCCGACGAAATACGTCGGCAACTGCACAACGAGCACATTCTGTCGCTGGAGCAGGAGGCGCGGAAGATTTTCACGCCGGTTCAGCAGGAGCCGACGCCGGTTGAGCATGTAGGCGAGCAGACGATTCATGCGCCCGCCGCGCCCACTGTAGCCGCACCTGTACCTGCTGCCGTTGTAGCGCCGACAGAACCGGCAGCCGCAGAAACCTCGGTTGAACACGTATCTCCAACCGCCGCGCCGATCACACCAGCGCCTCACGACCCCACATTGCCGCCGCGAGCCCCATGAGCGATCTCCCCGAAAACGACCAGCACATGCCGCTGGTTTCGCACCTCACCGAGTTGCGCACCCGCCTGCTGCGTTGTGTGGCGGCGATTTTCATCATCTTCGCCGGGCTGTTCGCGTTCACCCAGCAGATCTACACCTTCGTCTCGACGCCGCTGCGCCAGTACCTGCCAGTCGGCGCGACGATGATCGCCACCGACGTGTCGTCGCCGTTCCTGACGCCACTGAAGCTGACGATGATGGTCTCGCTGTTCCTCGCGATTCCGGTGATCCTGCATCAGATCTGGGGCTTTATCGCGCCGGGCCTGTACAAGCATGAGAAGCGCATCGCGGTGCCGCTGCTGGTGTCCAGCATCTTGCTGTTCTATACCGGCATGGCGTTCGCCTATTACTTCGTGTTCCCGCTGATCTTCAAATTCTTCGCCGCTGCCACCCCGGCCGGCGTGGAAATGATGACCGACATCGCCAGTTACCTCGATTTCGTCATGACGCTGTTCTTCGCCTTCGGCGTGGCGTTCGAGATCCCGGTGGCCGTGGTGCTGCTGGTATGGATCGGCGTGGTCGACGTCAAATACCTGAAGAAAATCCGCCCGTACGTGATCATCGGCTGCTTCGTGGTCGGCATGATCCTGACGCCGCCGGACATCTTCTCGCAGACCCTGCTGGCCGTGCCGATGTGGATGCTGTTTGAAATCGGCATTCTGTTCGGTGGTTTGATCAGCAAGCGCGAACGCCCGGACGAAACCCCGGCCGACGACCACAATGACCAGCCGCCAGCGACCCAGGCATGAACCTGCTGTTGCTCGAAGAGGCCGATTTCATTGCGGCCGACCGCGTGGTGCTGCGTGATCGACGTCTGACGCACTTGCAGGAGGTCCACCGCTCGGAAGTCGGGGACAGCCTGCGCGTTGGCCGGATCAATGGGCTGATGGGTTCGGCCGAGTTGCTGCGTCTGGAAGCGGGTGAAGCCGAGTTGCGCGTCTGTCTTGATCAGCCGCCACCGGCCAAATTGCCGTTGACGCTGGTGCTGGCGCTGCCGCGTCCGAAGATGCTCCGTCGGGTGTTTCAGACGGTGGCGACCATGGGCGTGTCCAAGGTGATTCTGGTCAACAGCTATCGGGTCGAAAAAAGCTTCTGGCAGACACCGTTTCTTGAGCCTGAGGCGATTCGCGAAAATGTGATCCTCGGCCTCGAACAGGCCCGCGATACCGTGTTGCCGGAAATCATCATCGAAAAGCGCTTCAAGCCTTTCGTTGAAGACCGGCTGCCGGCGATTACCGAAGGCACACTCGGGCTGGTCGGCCATCCTGGCAACTACCCGCCGTGCCCGCGCGCGCTCAGCGAACCGGTGACACTGGCCATCGGCCCTGAAGGCGGCTGGATTCCCTACGAAATCGATCTGCTGGCCAAGTCCGGCCTGCAACCGGTGCAACTGGGCGAACGCATCCTGCGCGTCGAAACCGCCGTCACCGCCCTGCTCGCCCGCCTCTTCTAACCAAACACCGCTCCTACATTGATACCGTGCGGGTCCGGCGGATAAATGGTGTTACAGATTGCCATCATTCGGCCGATACCCTCCCCATAAGTCCAATTAGTGGTCGGGGAGTCGTCGCATGTACCGTTGGTTAGCCGAGAATCTTGGAAACGTCAGCGTCAAACGCAAGCTGGGAATCGGTTTCGGCCTGGTGCTGTTGCTGACACTGTTGATCACCTTCACCGGCTGGACCGGCATGAGCGGCATTATCAGCCGTGGTGACAAGCTCGGTTTTATCTCCAGCCTCAATGAGCTGACCAAGGACCTGCGCCTCGCGCGTCTGGACTATGAAGCACGCCGTGGCGAACAAGGCCCGGGCGCGGTCACCGATTTGCTCAACAAACTCGACAGCGGCCTGCAAACCGCGCGCAGCCTGATTGAACAGCCGTCCGACGCGGCGATGGTCGATCAACAACTGGCCGCCGTTGCCGAATACAAACGCGCTTTTGCCGACATGACCCAAGCCACCGTGCAGCGCGAAGACGCCCGCAGCAAGCTCGGCGCCAGTGCCGACAATGCCGTGGCGAAAGTCGCAGAAGTGGAAAAATCCATGCTGGCGGGTGACAGCGTCGCGCAATTCAACAGCGTGATCGAGTTGAGCAAACTGCTGCAGCAAGCACGCTACCAAGTGCGCGGCTACACCTACAGCGGTAAGGCCGAAGCTGAGCAACCGGCGCTGGACGCCATCGACAACGCCCTGAAAAACCTCGACAGCCTGCCGGCAAAACTGCCGGAACAGCACATCGCCAACCTGCAACAGGCCACCGACTCGATCAAAGCCTATCGCGCGGCAGTTGCACAGTTCCGCGACTCGCAGGTCAACAACGCCAAGGCCGCTGCGCGCATGTCGACTCAGGGTGACATCCTCATCGACGTCAGCAAGAAACTCACTGAATCGCAGACCGTGGTGCGCGACACCGATGCCGCTCACGCCAAGAACATGCTGATCATCGCCACCTTGCTGGCCGTCGCGTTCGGCTTGCTGGCCGCCTGGGCAATCACTCGCCAGATCATCATCCCGCTGAACCAGACCTTGAACGTTGCCGAGCGCGTCGCTGCCGGTGACCTGACCCACAATCTGGTGTCCCTGCGTCGTGACGAATTGGGCCAACTGCAACGCTCGATGCAAAGCATGACTCAGGGTCTGCGCGAACTGGTTGGAGGGATCAGCGATGGCGTCACCCAGATCGCCAGCGCTGCCGAAGAACTGTCGGCGGTGACCGAGCAGACCAGTGCCGGGGTCAACAATCAGAAAATCGAGACCGATCAGGTCGCCACCGCCATGAACGAAATGGCCGCCACCGTGCAGGAAGTCGCGCGTAACGCCGAAGAAGCTTCCGAAGCTGCCGTTGCCGCTGACCAACAGGCCCGCGAAGGCGACAAAGTAGTGGGCGAAGCGATCGCGCAAATCGAGCGTCTGGCCGTTGAAGTCGGTCATTCCACCGAGGCCATGGGCGAACTGAAGCGCGAAAGCGACAAGATCGGCAGCGTCCTCGACGTGATTAAATCCGTGGCCCAGCAAACCAACCTGCTGGCGCTCAACGCAGCCATCGAGGCGGCGCGTGCCGGTGAAGCGGGACGTGGCTTTGCCGTGGTTGCCGATGAAGTGCGCAGCCTCGCCCAGCGCACGCAGAAGTCCACCGAAGAGATCGAAGAGCTGATCGTCGGCCTGCAGAACGGCACCCAGCAAGTCGCGACGATCATGGACAACAGCCGCACCCTGACTGACAGCAGCGTCGAGCTGACCCGTCGTGCTGGCGGCTCGCTGGAAAGCATCACCCGCACCGTGTCGGCGATCCAGGCGATGAACCAGCAGATTGCGGCAGCGGCCGAGCAGCAGAGCGCGGTGGCGGAAGAGATCAACCGTAGCGTGCTGAATGTGCGGGATGTGTCGGATCAGACATCGGCGGCGAGTGAAGAGACTGCGGCGTCCAGCGTTGAGCTGGCGCGGCTGGGGACGCATCTGCAGATGCTGGTGGGTCGGTTCAAGGTTTGAGGTGATTCATCCACCTCGGTTCGCTTGGGACCGGGGTGATGCTATCGCTGGCAAGCCAGCTCCCACAGTGAATTAGCTGAACACAAACTTTGTGATCGACTACAAACCCTGTGGGAGCTGGCTTGCCAGCGATGGCGTCCGAGAGTACGCCGCAGTTACAGAACCTGGCGCAGGAATGCCTGAGCGCGCGGGTCTTTCGGCGCATCGAAAAATTCTGCCGGCGCCGCATCTTCCAGCAGTTTGCCGTGATCGAAGAACAACACCCGATCCGCCACTTCCCGGGCAAAGCCCATCTCGTGGGTCACGCAGACCATGGTCATGCCTTCCACGGCCAGGTTTTTCATCACGTCCAACACCTCACCGACCATCTCAGGGTCAAGCGCCGAGGTTGGCTCATCGAACAACATGACCTTCGGCTCCATCGCCAGCGCCCGGGCAATCGCCACGCGCTGCTGCTGACCGCCGGACAGGCGTGACGGAAACTCGTTGGCCTTCTGCGCGATACCGACCTTTTTCAGCAATTCCATCGCCTTGGCTTCGCGCTCTTTCTTGCCGCGCTTGCGCACGACTTTCTGCGCCAGACAGAGGTTTTCCAGCACGGTCATGTGCGGGAACAGATTGAAATGCTGAAAGACCATGCCGACTTCGCGGCGGTAGGCGTTGACGTCGGTTTTCGGATCAGCCAGTTGCAGGCCGTCGATGCTCACCGAGCCGGAATCGAACTCTTCCAGGCCATTGAGGCAGCGCAGGAAGGTCGACTTGCCGGAGCCGGACGGGCCGATCACCACCAGCACTTCGCCCTTGGCTACCGTGGTGCTGACGTTATCCACCGCGCGCACTACTTGCCCACGGGTGTCGAAGACTTTTACCAGATCGCGGACTTCAATCACTTTGCGCGAGCCTCCGCTCAAGCCGGCTGGCGATTTTCGACAGCGGCAGGTTGATCAACAGGTACAGGCCGGCGACGCAGAACAGAATCTCGAACGGCGAGAACGAGGTGGTGATCACCTCACGGCCGCTTTTCAGTAGCTCGGTGATGGCGATCACCGACACCAGCGAGGTGTCCTTGACCAGACTGATGAACTGCCCGGCCAGCGGCGGCAGCACGCGCTTCAGCGCTTGCGGCAGCACCACGTGGCGCATCGACTGGCCGGCACTCAGACCGAGCGAACGCGCCGCTTCGTTCTGGCCACGGGCGATCGATTGCACGCCGGAGCGGATAATCTCGGCCACGTAAGCGCCAGTGAATAGCGACAGTGCGGCGATCCCGGCGAATTCGCGGGACAGGTTCATCACCGTGCCGATGAAGAAGTAGAAAATGAAGATCTGTACCAGCAGCGGCGTGCCGCGTACCAGTTCGACGTAAATGGTCGAGAGGTCGCGCAGGGTCGGGTTGTTCGATAGCCGGCACAGGCCTGTGACCAGACCGATCAGCAAACCCAGGACACCGGAAACAACTGACAGCCAAAGCGTGGTCCACAGCCCCCACAACAGCGGCCCTGCCGCCCAATGGCGAGTGACACCCACGACGTCGCCTTCAGCCACATCGTCGCCCTGAGCGAATTGCAGGCTGTTCTCGTCGACCGTCAGGTGCTGTTCGTCACCGGCTTCGTTGCGCAAGGTGACTTGCGCGCTGTTGCCCTTGCGCACAAGTTCGGTGACGGTGGAGATGTCGGTGGCACGCTGGGTTTCTTCCGCCTGATAGGCGAAGTACTGCGGCACACGGTTCCAGCGCCATTCGTAAGACATCAGCGACGTCGCGTAATACAACGCGCCCGCCAGGCCGACCAGCACCAGCACGGTGAGGACGTGCCAGGGCCATTGGGCTTTTTTCTGTTTCATTGCAGGTTCCGGATTTTGTGTTGCTCTGGATGGCCCCTTCGCGAGCAAGCTCGCTCCCACAGAGGAACGCATTCCAATGTGGGAGCGAGCTTGCTCGCGAATGAGGCGACTCGGTCTATCTGACCGGGCTTATTCCATGTCCTTGAGCCACTCGGTGCTCTTGAACCACTTGTCATGGATGCGATCGTAGGTGCCGTCTTCGTGGATCTGGTGCAGGAAGTTGTTGATGAAGTTGAGGCTGTCGTAATCGCCCTTCTTCAGACCAAACGCCAAAGGCTCGTAGGTGAACGGCTTGTCGAGAAACACCAGTTTGCCGGCGCCGACCTTGGTCACCGCGACAACGTTGTACGGCGCATCGTAGATGAAGGCATCAGCCTTGCCGTTGACCACGTCGAGCACCGCTTCCTGCTCGTTGTCGTAGCCGTGGTACTTGGCTTTGGAAATCAGTTTCTTGGTAACCATTTCACCAGTGGTGCCGAGCTTGGAGGTGATGCGGTAGTCGGCGGTGTTCAGGTCTTTATACGATTTGATGGTGCCTTCAAGCTCTTTGCGGATCAGCAGGGTCTGGCCGACGACGATGAACGGTTCGCTGAAGTTCAGGCGAAGGTTGCGCTCCTGAGTCAGGGTCATGCCGCTGCCGATCATGTCGAACTTGTCGGTCATCAGCGCCGGGATGATGCCGTCGTAACCGGTGGAAACCAGTTCCAGCTTGACGCCCATGGCCTTGGACATGGCTTTGAGGATGTCGACTTCGAAGCCGATGATTTCGCCGCGCTTGTTGGTCATTTCGAACGGCATGTAGGTCGGATCCATACCGACTTTCAACGTGCCGCGCTTGACCGCGTCATCGATTGCGCCAGCCTGAGCCGCATTGACTGCAACCAGTGCCGTGACGCCGACCAGCAGCATCGACAGATACTTCTTCATCTTCAAGTCCCCAAAACCATTGCGTGTGCGGCGCGAAAACCAACAGTGACGGGCAAAAAAGCCCGGGTGCGCCAATTCGGGGACGGATGCTAACGCACTCGTTTTTTTGCACAAGGCTTAATGGACGATTTGTTTAACAATCAAGGGCTGTCCCTCACCCCGGCCCTCTCCCTCCGGGAGAGGGGGCCGACCGGGTTGTCTCAAGCTATACGCCGACCTGAAAGATCGAGTCGATTATGGATTCGGCAAAGCAGGATCAGGTCGGCGTAACTCTGAAGCATCCCCCGGTCAGTCCCCTCTCCCTCTGGGAGAGGGTTAGGGTGAGGGCCTTTTCAGCAGGCCAAAAAAAACCCCGCAACATCGCGGGGTTTCTTCATCAGGCCGGTTGCGCCTGCATACTCAGCGGTCGCAGCGGCAACAACGGCGCATGCGGATCGGCTTTCACCGAAGCGCGCCACGCATCCAGCCACTCGGCATGACCTTCCGCCCAGACCTGCTCATGCAGACGCGCCAGCGCCACAGGGTCGCTCAGCAGTTGCAGACGATCATGGTTATTCAGCCCGGCGGGGCCAACCTTGATCGCGTGACGCACACGCTCCTGACGCAGCCATTCAATCGGCTCGGCCTGACCGTGACGCGAGGTCGCCAGCGAGCACGCCAAAGCGTTCTGCTGTGGATCGACCACCGCGCGGACAAAGCCGTCGTTGAGGGCGTGATAACGATTTTCGTGGGTGTACTGATCAGTCGCCAGCAGCGCCTGTGGCGGATTGTATTCCTCAGGGATGAGGAACAGGCTCTCGTCACGGGACTTCAGGCCCAGACCAACACGGCTGGAGATCACCGAGACCGGGATCGACAGCATCAGCGAACCGACGATCGGCACCAGCCACCAGAGGAAGCTCGGGTTCAGCCAGATCACCAATAGCGCCCAGCAGAAGCCCAGCAGGGTCTGCGGGCCGTGGCGCTTGACCGCCTCACTCCAAGGCGTCGAGTCGTCGTCACGTTGCGGCGAGTTCCAGGTCGCTGCCCAGCCGAGGAACGCGGCGAGGACGAACCGGGTGTGGAAAATCATCCGCACCGGCGCCAGCAGCATGGAGAACAGCATCTCCAGCAGCATCGACAGGGTCACCTTGAACTTGCCGCCGAACTCTTTCGCGCCCTTGGCCCAGATCAGGATGATGCTCAACAGTTTCGGGAGGAACAGCAGCACGATGGTCGTCGAGAACAGCGCGATCGCCTTGTCCGGGTGCCATTGTGGCCACAGCGGATAGAGCTGGCGCGGTTCGAGGAAGTACTGCGGCTCCATCAGCGTGTTCACCGCCAGCAGCGCGGTCGACAACACCAGGAAGAAGAACCACAACGGCGCCGACAGGTACGACATCACGCCGGTGAGGAACACCGCACGGTGCACCGGGTGCATGCCTTTGACCAGGAACAGGCGGAAGTTCATCAGGTTGCCGTGGCACCAGCGACGGTCACGCTTGAGTTCGTCGAGCAGGTTCGGCGGCAGTTCTTCGTAGCTGCCCGGCAAGTCGTAGGCGATCCATACGCCCCAACCGGCACGGCGCATGAGCGCGGCCTCAACGAAGTCGTGAGACAGAATCGCACCGGAGAACGCGCCTTTACCCGGCAACGGCGCCAGGGCGCAGTGGTCGATAAACGGCTTCATGCGGATGATTGCGTTGTGACCCCAGTAGTGGGATTCACCCAACTGCCAGAAGTGCAGACCGGCAGTAAACAGCGGGCCGTAAACACGGGTCGCAAACTGCTGCATGCGTGCATACAGGGTGTCCATGCCCGACGCACGCGGCGCGGTCTGGATGATCCCGGCGTCCGGCGTGGCTTCCATCAAGCGCACCAGGCTGGTCAGGCACTCGCCGCTCATTACCGAGTCAGCGTCGAGCACAACCATGTACTTGTAGTCACCGCCCCAACGACGGCAGAAGTCGTCGAGGTTGCCGCTCTTGCGCTTCACACGACGGCGACGGCGGCGGTAGAAAATCTTGCCGAAGCCCTTGGCTTCACGGCAGACGTCCAGCCAGGCCTGTTGCTCGGCGACACAGATATCGGTGTCGTTACTGTCGCTGAGAACGAAGAAGTCGAAGCGGTCCAGATCACCGGTGGCAGCGACCGATTCGAACGTTGCGCGCAGACCGGCGAATACCCGCGGTACGTCTTCGTTGCAGATCGGCATCACCAACGCGGTACGCGCGTCTTTGGCAATCGGCTCATTGCCGGCGCTTTTGCCGGAGATACGGTATTTATCGTGACCGGTGAGCAACTCGAGGAAGCCCATCAGTGCCGTCCAGAAACCAGCCGATACCCAGCAGAACAGAATCCCGAACAGAATCAGAATGCTGGTTTGCAGCGCATACGGCAGCACTTGCGTGGCGGTTTGCAGCAGCGGCTGGTGCAGAACTTCATCAAGGTCGACGAACGACCAGCCCTGGTACGGCATGATGCCTTTCATGTACCAGCCGGCGACGATGGTCTGGCCGAGCATCAGCAGCAACAGAATGTAGCGGCGGATCGAACCGACGGTGCGCCAGCGCGCGGCCGGCAGGACGTTTTCATCCTTCGGTGGCTGCGGCGGGTTGGTGCGACCGGTCATACGGCGCCAGCCACGCACCAGAATATTGGTGCGCCATGGCTCCGGTACAACCTTGGTGCGGCGGATCGGCGGCGTTGCCTTCAGGCTGACGCGACCGCTGGCGTCGAGCACCAGCATCTCCGCTTCTTCCAGCTGTTCGGCAGTGCTCAGAACCAGGCGCTTGCCGACCGAAGCCTGGGCGGCCTCGGCAGGCGCGTCAAACGTTGAAGATGACAGGCGTTGATGCAGCTCGCTGAACGACTGGCAGCCCGCGAGTTCCGCGCGCTGCTCGTCGGTCATCGGCAGATGCGCCAGATACTCGGAGAGAGTCTCTGGCTGTACTTGAGAGTTACTCATCGGCAGGCAACTGATAGCTCCAGGTCTCGGTCAGGACTTCTTCAGTCGGTGCCGATTCCGGTGTGGCTGGGGCCGCGTCGGCAGCAACTGGCTGCTTGGCGTCTTTGTTGGCCTTGTCCTTGGCATCTGCTGCTGGCTTGGCGTCGGCCTGTTTGGCCTCGGCTGCCTTGGCTTCCTTGTCGAGTTTCTCTTGTTGCTTGGCGGCAACCTTGTCGGCCTTGGCGACGGACGAGTTGGACGCCGGCACCGACTTCGCCAGATCAGCGGTCACGACTGGCTGAACCAGGGCAGCACGCATTTCGGTCGACTTGCCCGCGTCCTTGATTTTCATCCGCAGGGTCAAGCGCCAGCCCTTGGTTTCCGGGTTGTAGCGCACGCTGTTTTCAACCAGCTCGGCGTTGTCGCCGACGCTGACCTGACTGCGAACGTCGGCATCCGGCGTCAGAGCGGCCAGCGATGGACCTTCGAAATCGACGAGGTAGGCAACGCTGCCGTCCGGCTGACGGATCAGGTTCGATTGCTTGACGTCACCGGTCGAACGCAGAGTCTGCGAAACCCAGGCGCTGTCCGGCGCGTGAATCGCCGCTTCGTCCATGGTCCAGTGCATGCGGTAAGCGAAGTCCAGCGGCTGGCCCGGCTCCGGCATTTTTTCCGGGCTCCAGAACGCAACGATGTTGTCGTTGGTTTCGTCGGCAGTCGGAATTTCTACCAGATCAACCGTGCCTTTGCCCCACTCGCCCTTCGGCTCGATCCAGGCACTTGGACGCTTGTCGTAACGGTCGTCGAGGTCTTCGTAGTGGCTGAAGTCGCGACCACGTTGCAGCAGACCGAAACCACGCGGGTTCTCGATGCTGAAGTTGCTCACGGCCAGGTGTTTCGGGTTGTTCAGTGGGCGCCAGATCCACTCGCCGTTACCGGCATGGATCGACAGACCGCTGGAGTCGTGCAGTTCACGACGGTAGTTGAGCACTTTCGACGGCTGGTTGGCGCCGAACAGGAACATGCTGGTCAGCGGTGCGATGCCCAGTTTGCCGACCTTGTCACGCAGGAACATCTGCGCTTTGACGTCGACAATGGTGTCGCTGCCCGGACGCAGGATCAGACGGTAGGCACCGGTGGCGCGCGGCGAATCCAGCAAGGCGAAGATCACCAAGTGCTTGTCGCCCGGCTTCGGCTGTTGAATCCAGAACTCGCGGAAACGCGGGAATTCCTCACCCGACGGTAGCGCGGTATCAATCGCCAGACCACGCGCCGAGAGGCCGTAGGTGTGGCCCTTGCCGACAACGCGGAAGTAACTCGCGCCGAGCATGGTCATGATTTCGTCTTGCTTGTCGGCCTTGTTGATCGGGTACAGCACACGGAAACCGGCATAACCCAGTTGTTCGGTGGCTTTCGGATCAAATTTCAGGTCACCGAAATCGAAGCGCGTCGGATCGTATTTGATCTCTTCGACGGTGTTCGCCGTGATTTCGTTGATTTTCACCGGTGTATCGAAGTGCATACCCTGGTGATAGAAAGACAGTTTGAACGGGGTCTTCTGATCAGCCCACTCAGCCTTTTCGGTGAGGAAGCGGATTTTCTGATAATCCGCGAACTTCATGTCGCGAAATTCGTTCGGCAGGTTGCTGCGTGGGGCTTCAAATTTCTGCCCGGCCAGCTCTTTCGCCTTGGCCGATACATCGTCAAGATTGAACGCCCAAAGCTGACCGGCGCTGAGCAGGCACAGGAGCGCCGAACCCGCTACCAGGGCACTTCGCATGCGTTTGGCAGACATTTTTGCTGCATTACAGGGACTAACAATCACGAGCAACCCTCGCCGAAAACAGATCAATAAACCAACGGCTAGCTATCTATATGCCAGGTTGGCGAGCATTGTTCCGACTCCGCAGGGGCAAAATGATTCCCCAATCGGATCCAGACAAGTCTCTACCTAAGTCAAAAATGAACCAGCGAACGCTGATCCCAGTGCGCGCGATTATCTAGTAGCCCGCATGACAACGCATCAGGGGTAACAAAGTATTTATCGCGAAAACACCTTAAAAACAGTCGAAATTTCCCAAAAAGGTGTTTCAAGCGCTTTCAGGTCTGTAACAAAAAGGTAACCGGGCCATCGTTGACCAAATGCACCTGCATATCGGCGCCGAATCTACCTGATGCCACAGTGCCATGCACCTGTTTCGCACTGCTTAATAGATAGTCGAACAATTCCTCGCCCAAGGCCGGAGGCGCGGCCGTCGAAAAGCTCGGGCGCAACCCGCTTTTGGTGTCGGCCGCGAGGGTGAACTGAGAGACCAGCAGCAACCCACCGCCGACATCGGCGAGGGACAAGTTCATCTTGCCCTCCGCGTCACTGAATACCCGATAGTTAAGCAGCTTATGCAGAAGTTTGTCGGCGCTGACACGCGTGTCGTCGGGTTCTACCGCCACCAGCACCAACAAACCTTGATCCACCGCCCCGACTACCTCACCCGCGACTTCGACACGCGCACCGCGTACGCGCTGTAAAAGCCCCTTCATGCTTCTTCGGGCGGCAGGTCGAGCAGGCGCCGAGCCATGTTGCCCGCCGCACGCACCAGTGCATCGGTGATACCCGGTTCGGACGCGGCGTGGCCGGCATCGCGGATTACCTGCAATTCGCTGTTCGGCCAGGCTTGATGCAACTCCCAAGCATTGTCGAGCGGGCAGATCACGTCATAACGGCCGTGAATGATCACGCCCGGCAGATGGGCGATCTTGCCCATGTCGCGAATCAGCTGGTTCGGCTCAAGGAAGGCGTTGTTGGTGAAGTAGTGGCATTCGATCCGCGCAATCGACAGCGCGCGCTGCGGCTCGGAGAAGCGATCGACCACCAGCGGGTTCGGCCGCAGCGTTGCGGTGCGCCCTTCCCAGGTCGACCAGGCTTTGGCCGCGTGCATCTGGGCGATCTGGTCGTTGCCGGTCAAGCGTTTATGGAAAGCGCTGAGCAAGTCATCGCGCTCGTCCAGCGGAATCGGTGCAATGTAGTCCTGCCAGTAATCGGGGAACAGACGGCTGGCGCCGGCCTGATAGAACCACTCGATTTCCTGCGGACGGCAGAGAAAGATCCCACGCAGGATCAGACCGTGAACGCGCTCAGGGTGGGTTTGCGCATAAGCCAGCGCCAGGGTCGAACCCCACGAACCGCCGAACAGCACCCATTTATCGATGCCCAGGTGTTTGCGGATGCGCTCAAGGTCGGCGACCAAATCCCAGGTGGTGTTGTTTTCCAGGCTAGCGTGCGGCGTGGAACGCCCGCAGCCACGCTGGTCGAATGTGACAATGCGATACAGGTTCGGATCGAAATAGCGGCGACTTTGCGCGTCGCAGCCGGCGCCGGGGCCGCCGTGAATGAACACAACCGGCAAACCCTCCGGTGAACCGCTTTCGTCGACGTACAGCGTATGGGTGTCATCGACAGCCAGATCGTGCCGGGCGTGAGGTTTGATCTGCGGAAACAAAGTCTGCATTGCGCGCTCCGTGAGGGGTCGAGGTCATCCCTGGGGGGACTTCTATTATTCTGCCGTTGGGCATCATAAACCCGATTTACGTCAATGAGCATGCCTGTCCGCTGTTACCGCTTGTCAGCCATAAACCAAAGCTGTCTGGCCTAGCAACAAACCTGTGGGAGCGAGCTTGCTCGCGAAAGCGGTGCGTCATTCAACTCAGATGTCGAATGACCCTACGCCTTCGCGAGCAAGCTCGCTCCCACAGGGAACCGCGTGATTACTCGCTGTAGTGTTCTTGGCCCCAAGCCAGATAGCCTTGCAGCAATTCCTTGAGCACCACCCGCGTCGGTTCGGCCAGATCCGCGCGGTAGCGGAACGGTTCGAACTCTTCCATGTAGGTGCTCTGGCACAACTCCAGTTGCACCGCGTGGATGTTCTCGGCCGGGTTGCCGTATTGGCGGGTGATGTGGCCGCCCTTGAAGCGGCCGTTGAGCACGTGGCTGTAATCGTCGTGGCGCGCGCAGATCGCTTCCAGTTGCGCGGCCAGTTTTGGATCGCAACTGGCGCCGTTGAAGGTGCCGAGGTTGAAGTCCGGCAGTTTGCCGTCAAACAGATGCGGGATGATCGAACGGATCGAGTGCGCATCGAACAGCAGCGCGTAACCGAACTCGGCCTTCAATCGCGCCAACTCTTCTTGCAGAGTGCGGTGATACGGCGTCCAGATTTGCTCCAGATACGTCGCGCGTTCTTCCTTAGACGGCTCGTGCCCTTCGCGGAACAACGGAATGCCATCGAACAGCGTCGCCGGATACAGCCCGGTGGTCGCCCCGGCGTACAGCGGCTTGTCGTCGGACGGACGATTCAAATCGATGACGAACCGAGAGTACTCAGCCGCCAACGTGCTCGCGCCCAGTTCTTCGGCGAAGTCGTACAGCTGCGGAATGTGCCAGTCGGTGTCCGGCAGGCTTTTCGCGTCCGGGATCAACCCGGCTTCCACCGCAGACGTTAACCGCACCCCGGCATGCGGCATGCTGATCAGCAACGGCACGCGGCCTTGTTTGAAGTTCAGAACCTTATCCACATCTGCTCTCCTACAGATTTGATTCGACGCCGTGACGCACGACGCGTTTGTCCAGATCACCACCGAGCCAATAGGCCAGGTCCGCCGGACGATCGATGTGCCAGGCAACGAAATCTGCGACCTTGCCGACTTCCAGCGAACCGTGGGTGTCAGCCATGCCCAGTGCTTGCGCGGCATGAATCGTCGCGCCGGCCAGGGCTTCTTCCGGGGTCATGCGAAAGCAGGTGCAGGCCATGTTCAGCATCAGGCGCAACGACAGCGCCGGCGAGGTGCCGGGGTTGAGGTCGCTGGCGATGGCGATTTTCACCTTGTGCTTGCGCAGGGCGTCCATCGGTGGCAACTGGGTTTCACGCAGGAAATAGAACGCGCCCGGCAGCAGCACCGCGACGGTGTCAGCTGCGGCCATGGCGATGGCGTCGGCTTCGTCCATGAATTCCAGGTGATCCGCAGACAGCGCCTTGTAGCGCGCCGCAAGGCTGGAGCCGTGCAGCGACGACAGTTGTTCGGCGTGCAGCTTCACTGGCAGGCCGAGTTTTTGTGCGGCGATGAACACGCGTTCGACTTGCTCAGGGGAGAACGCCAGGTATTCGCAGAACGCGTCCACGGCGTCGACCAGCCCTTCGGCAGCCAGCGCGGGGAGCATTCCGTTGCAGACCAGATCGATGTAATCGTCGGCGCGATCCTTGTACTCCGGGGGCAACGCGTGAGCGGCCAGACAGGTGCTACGCACACTGATCGGCAGCTCTTTGGACAGGCGACGAATGACCCGGAGGATTTTGCGTTCGTTAGCCAGATCGAGGCCGTAACCGGACTTCATTTCAACCGTGGTCACGCCGTCGCGCATCAGGCTTTTCAGACGTTTGGCGGCGCTGGCGAACAGCTCTTCTTCGCTTGCTTCGCGAGTCGCGCGCACGGTGCTGGCAATGCCGCCGCCGGACGCTGCGATTTCCGCATAGCTGACGCCCTGCAGGCGCTTTTCAAACTCGCCACTGCGGTTGCCGCCGAACACGGTGTGGGTGTGGCAGTCGATCAAGCCGGGGGTGACCCACGCGCCTTGCAGATCATTGACCGCCGGGTATTCGCCGGACGGTAACTGATTGCGCGGGCCGATCCACTCGATGAGCGCACCGGACGTCACGATGGCCGCGTCCTCGATTATCGAGTAGACGCCTTGCGCCATGGTTGCGACGTGGCAGTGTTGCCAGAGGGTTTTCACTGTTGGCCTCCGTTGGGGCTGGTTTGGTGGGTGGCCCTGAGTAGCCCCTCACCCTAGCCCTCTCCCAGATGGAGAGGGGACTGACCGGGTTGTTCTGTCGAAATACATCGACCTGAAATTCCTGAGCCGAAATCAAATTCTGAAAACCCTGAAGATCTGCTCCCTTCCCCCTCTCCCCCTTGGGGGAGAGGGCTGGGGTGAGGGGGATCGATTTCAGCAACTACGCCCCCCCTGAAAGCCCACTTACAAACTAGGCAAAAGCTTCGCCGAAACCAGCTCAGTCAAACACCGCGAAGCCAACAGTTCAGTCGCCGCGTTAATGTCTGGCGCAAAGAAACGGTCCTTCTCATAGAACGGCACTTCCTTACGCAAAATCGCCCGCGCCTGTTCCAGCTTCGCCGAGGTCTTCAGACCATTGCGCAGATCCAGCCCCTGCACCGCCGCCAGCCATTCCACCGCAAGAATCCCGCGAGTGTTTTCAGCCATTTCCCACAAACGCTTGCCAGCCGCCGGCGCCATCGACACGTGGTCTTCCTGGTTGGCCGAGGTCGGCAGACTGTCCACCGAATGCGGATGGGACAACGCCTTGTTCTCACTGGCCAGTGCCGCAGCGGTCACCTGAGCGATCATGAAACCGGAATTCACGCCGCCATTGGCCACCAGAAACGGCGGCAGTTGCGACATGTGCTTGTCCATCATCAGCGAGATACGGCGCTCGCTCAGCGAGCCGATTTCGGCGATGGCCAGCGCCATGTTGTCAGCGGCCATGGCCACTGGTTCAGCGTGGAAGTTACCGCCGGAAATCACGTCGCCTTCAGCGGCAAATACCAACGGATTATCGGAAACGGCGTTGGCTTCGATGGCCAATACTTCAGCAGCCTGACGGAACTGGGTCAGACAAGCGCCCATGACTTGCGGCTGGCAACGCAGCGAGTAAGGATCCTGAACCTTCTCGCAGTTCTGGTGCGAGTCGGAGACTTCACTGCGTTCACCGAGCAGATCGCGGTAAGCGGCAGCCGCGTCGATCTGACCTTTCTGGCCACGCGCGGCGTGAATACGTGCGTCGAATGGCGAGCGCGAACCCAATACCGCTTCAACCGTCAGACCGCCCAGCGCCAAAGCACCGGCAAACAGGTCTTCACCTTCAAACAGACCACGAAGAGCGAACGCGGTGGAAACCTGAGTCCCGTTGAGCAGCGCTAGACCTTCTTTAGCCGCTAAAGTCAGCGGCGTCAGGCCGGCGACTTTCAGCGCTTCAACGGCTTCCATCCACTCGCCCTTGTAGCGCGCCTTGCCCTCGCCCAGCAGCACCAGCGACATATGCGCCAGCGGTGCCAGATCACCCGAAGCGCCGACCGAACCCTTCAGCGGAATATGCGGGTAAACCTCGGCGTTGATCAGCGCGATCAGCGCATCGATCACCACGCGGCGGATGCCGGAGAAACCACGGCTGAGGCTATTGACCTTGAGCACCATGATCAGTCGTACCAGCTCATCGCTGATCGGCTGGCCGACACCGGCAGCGTGGGACAGCACCAGCGAGCGCTGCAGGTTTTCCAGATCTTCGCTGGCAATGCGCGTCGAGGCCAGCAGGCCGAAACCGGTGTTGATGCCGTAAGCGGTGCGGTTCTCGGCGAGGATCTGCTCGACACAGGCGACGCTGGCTTCGATCTGCTGCGATGCGCTGTTGTCGAGCGTCAGCTTGACCGGGTTGAGGTAGACGTCACGCAGTTGGGCCAGGCTCAGTTGGCCGGGAATCAGGTTCAGCGCAGTCATTTTGTGCTCCTTTTGAGAGTTTGTTATTAACTCGCCAGACGCTCCGGAGATGTCCGTTGTCCGTCGCGTCTCGCCTTTTGGGGAGTCGCGCCTTGGCACGCTGGCGTGGGTATTTTTCAGTGCAAATTCGGTAAAACGTTGCCCAGCAGATTCGGGGCTTTCAACACGCTCGCAGCGGCAGCGATATCCGGCGCCAGCCAGCGATCCTGATCGTAGGCCGGGACTTTTTCGCGCAGCAGTCGCCAAGCGATATCGGTGCCCGCGCCGAAGCGTTGTTCCTTGAGGAATTCAAACGCCTGCGCCGCCAGCAGGTATTCGATGGCAAGGATCTGCGTGCAGTTTTCCAGCGCGCGATGCAGCTTCAGCGCGGCGTTGGTGCCCATGCTCAAGTGGTCTTCCTGCAGGCCCGAGGTGATGTAGTTGTCGAGCACCGCCGGTTGCGCCAATTGGCGGTTTTCCGCACACAGCGACGCGGCCACGTATTGGACGATCATCATTCCCGAGTTCACCCCGGGATTGGCCACCAGAAACGCCGGCAGACCGCTGACGTGCGGGTTCACCAAACGGTCGAGGCGACGCTCGGCAATCGAGCCGATTTCGGCCATGGCAATCGCCAGCAAATCCGCCGCCATCGCCACCGATTGACCGTGCGGGTTGGCTTGCGACATGACGCGGAAGTTGTCCGGCGTGCCGAGCAACAGCGGGTTGTCGGTGCAGCCATTGAGTTCGGCCTCGACCTGCTTGATCGCATGTTCCAGTTGATCGCGCGCCGCACCGTGTACCTGCGGGATCGAACGAATGCTCAGCGCATCCTGAGTGCGAATGCCTTTGCTCGAAGCGATCACTTCGCTGCCTTCGAGCAACGCACGCAGATTGATGCCGACCTGCTGCATGCCCGGGTGCGGTTTCAGCGCGATGATCTCGGCATCGAAGGCGTCGATCTGGCCGCGCTGGGCTTCGAAGCTCATGGCGCCGATGACGTCGGCCCACTGCACCAGACGCGTCGCATCGGCAATCGCCAGACAGCTGAGGCCGGTCATGCACGGCGTGCCGTTGACCAGGCACAAACCGTCCTTCGCACCGGGTTGCACTGGTTGCAGGCCTTCTTCGGCCAGCGCCTGTTGTGCGGAAATAACCTGGCCGCGATAGCTGACATTGCCGACACCGAGCAACGCGATGCCGATGTGCGCCATGTGGGTCAGATAACCCACCGAACCTTGCGACGGCACTTGCGGGGTGATGCCGCGATTGAGCAGCGCCAACAGCCCTTCGACGACGCGGCGATGAATGCCGGATTTGCCGTGGCTGTAGTTGTGGATCGCCGCGCAGATAATCGCGCGGGTCTGCTCGTCGGCGAGTACCGGGCCGACGCCGCAGGCATGGCTGAGTAACGTGTTGCGCGAGAGCTGGCTGAGTTGTTCGTCTTTGAGCGAAACGTTGGACAAACCACCCAGGCCAGTGTTGACGCCATAGGCGCGTTCGCCGCTTTCGACGATGCGCTGAACGATGCCTTGGGCGTTTTCGATACGCGCCCAGGTGTCGCTGGACAGCTCGAGTTGCGCGCCGTGACGAGCGACGGCGACCACGTCCTGCCAACGCAGAGGGGCGCCGGTGATAACGATTTTTTCAGCCTGGGACATCTAAAACCTCAACCGTAATATTGATGCAGCTCTGCCGGCCCCTTCGCGAGCAAGCTCGCTCCCACATTGGAATGCGGTCTCCTGTGGGAGCGAGCTTGCTCGCGAAGGGGCCGGCAGCCTCACCGCAAGTCTGTTAAACCACCGCCGCCCGCCGCTGCACGAACCGGTCAACGTACTCATCCGCCGGCGAATGCAGGATCTCGCGCGGTGTACCGACCTGAATCAGGCGGCCATCCTTGAGAATCGCAATGCGGTTACCAATACGCACCGCCTCATCAAGGTCGTGGGTAATGAAGACGATGGTCTTGTGCAAAGTCTTCTGCAGCTCCAGCAACTGGTCCTGCATCTCGGCGCGGATCAGCGGGTCCAGCGCACTGAACGCTTCGTCCATCAGGATGATGTCGGTGTCCGCCGCCAATGCGCGGGCCAGACCGACACGCTGGCGCATGCCGCCGGAGAGCTGGTGCGGATATTTGTTTTCGTAGCCTTTGAGGCCGACGGTGTTGATCCAGTGCAGCGCGCGTTCCGAGCACATCTGCTTGCTCTCGCCGCGGACTTTCAGGCCGTAAGCGACGTTGTCGAGCACAGTCTTGTGTGGCAGCAGGCCGAAGCTCTGGAACACCATGCTGATCTTGTGCCGGCGAAATTCGCGCAGGGCGTCCATGTCGTATTGCAGGATGTCGACGCCGTCGACGAGGATCGCGCCGCTGGTCGGGTCGATCAGCCGATTGAAGTGGCGCACCAGCGTCGATTTTCCCGAGCCGGACAGGCCCATGATCACGAAGATTTCGCCGGTGCCGATGCTCAGCGACAGGTCGTTGACACCGACCACGCAACCGGTTTCGCTTAGCACCTGATCCTTGGTCTTGCCCTGACCAACCATGGCCAACGCATCCTTGGCGCGATTGCCGAAAATCTTGAAGACGTTTTTGACTTCGATCTTGCTCACGGTTGCGTTGCTCATTTGCTCACCTCATGCCGTGGCCGACCGTACGCCTGAGTAATGCGGTCGATGACCACTGCGAGAATCACGATCGCCAGACCGGCCTCAAGGCCACGCCCGACGTTGAGGGTCTGAATCCCCACCAGCACATCTTCACCCAAGCCACGGGCGCCGATCATCGAGGCGATCACCACCATCGACAGGGCCATCATGGTGGTCTGGTTGATTCCGGCCATGATGCTCGGCAGGGCCAGCGGCAGTTGCACGCCGAACAGTTGCTGCCAGCGGTTGGCGCCGAAGGCGTTGATCGCTTCCATCACCTCGCCGTCAACCTGGCGAATGCCCAGATCAGTCAGGCGAATCAGCGGCGGTGCGGCGTAGATCACGGTAGCGAAAATCGCCGGCACCTTGCCCAGACCGAACAACATCAGTACCGGGATCAGGTACACGAAACTCGGCATGGTTTGCATGATGTCGAGCAGCGGCATCAGCACCGAACGCAGGCGATTGCTGCGCGCCGAGAGAATCCCCAGCGGAATGCCGATCAGAACCGAAATGATCGTCGCGACCATCATCAGCGCCAGCGTCTGCATGAGTTTGTCCCACAAGCCGACAGCGCCGACGAGGAACAACAGACCGACGATGACCGCTGTGGTCACCACCTTGCGCGTGGCGTGCCAGGCAACCACACCGACGATCGCCAACATCAACCACCACGGCGCCGCACGCAGCAAGCCTTCGAGGTTGACGATGGCCCACAGCAGGGTGTCGGAGATATGGCGGAACACATCACCGTAGTTGGTGACCAGTGAATCGACCCAACCGTTGACCCAGTCGGCGATGGAAAAGGTAAAGCTCTCGGGAAACATAAGCGGCTCTCAATCAGAAATCTCAATCAAGCGTTTACGGCATATCTCCCGGCCTGCCTCTCGGTTGGCCGGGAGGTATCGACCTACAGCGCCGCGTCGATTTTCTTGGCTGCGTCGTCACTGACCCACGCATGCCAGACCTCAGGATGTTCCTTGAGGAAGATTTTCGCCAGTTTTGGCGACTCGATGCGTTCCTTGGCCATGCGTCCCAGATTCTGGTTCAGCAGGTCGATCGGCAGGTTGACCTTTTCCAGCACGGCCACCAGTTCCGGGGCTTCGTCGTGGAAGGTCTTGGACAGGCCGACCTTGATGCTCACGGACTTGTCGACGCCGGGTTTTTCTTCGAGTTTGACCAGGTCAACCTGGCCCATCAGCGGAGTTGGCGACCAGTAGTAGAACAGGATCGGCTCGCCGCGCTTGTAGCTCGACAGCACCGCCGCATCCAGCGCCGGGCCGGTGCCCGGGCGGAAGTTGGTGTAGCTGCTTTCCAGACCGTAGCTTTTCAGCATTTCGCTGTTGTCGAGTTCGCAAGTCCAACCGGCCGGGCAGTTGTAGAAACGGCCCTTGGATGGTTCTTCGGCGTCCTTGAACACGGCGGCGTACTTGCCCAGATCAGCGATGTTTTTCAGGTCAGGGGCTTTGGGTTCGAGCTTGCGCTTGGCGTCGCCTCCGATCACGTAGCGCGGCACGTACCAGCCTTCCACCGCGCCCACTACCGGAGCGCCGACACCGACGACCTTGCCGGCCTTCTCGGCCTTGTTCCAGACCTCGCTGCGGCCGACCCATTCTTCGGCGAACACTTGAATATCGTTGCTGCTCAGGGCGTTTTCCATGGTGATGGAGTTGCCCGGCAGACTGTCGGTCTTGCAGTCGTAACCTTTTTCCAGCACCACTTGCAGCACGTCGGTCAGCAGCATGCCGCTTTCCCAGTTCAGCCCGGCGAATTTCACCGGTTTGCCCGATTCGCACCAGCCGGCGGCCTGAGTCGCGCCAGCACTGGCCAACAGGCCCATGGACAGCAATGTGGTCAGCAGGGTCTTGTTCGATTTCATTGTTGTGACGCTCCTAATCATGAATTGGCTTACGGCAGTCAAGAGGCATCCAGCCCTGTCCACGTCCAATCAGGCCTGCGCCGCAGCGCGACCGGCCCCGCTTGTTTTAGGTTGTACAACGCTGTTCTGCTCGACCGGCAGAATCAGTTGATCGGGTACCGCGCTGTGCCATTTTTTTGCGCACACGTAGTAGACGACGGCCGGCAGCACCAGGCCGATGATCCAGGAAATGTCCACATCACCGAGGGCAGCCACCAGCGGACCGGTGTAGAACTTGGTGGCGATGAACGGCAACTGCACCAGCACGCCGAACACATAGACGCTGATACCGAGCAGGTTCCAGCGACCGTAGCGACCGTTCGGATCGGCCAGCGCCGGCACGTCGTAGCGCTCACGGGTGATGCAGTAGTAATCCACAAGGTTGATCGCGCTCCAGGGTGTGAAGAAGGCGAGCAGGAACAGGATGAAGGACTTGAATGCACCGAGGAACGAGTGCTGACCAAGCAGCGCGATCAGCGTCGCTGCGCCAACGATCACCAGCACGAACACCAGACGCTGCATGCGCGTAACGGTCAGATGGCCTTTGAAACCACTGATGATGGTCGCGATGCACATGAAGCTGCCGTAGGAGTTCAGCGTCGAGATGGTCACCTTGCCGAATGCGATGCTGAAGTACAGCAGCGCAGCGGTGGCTCCGGTGCCGCCCAGACCGACGATGTAGGCGACTTCGTGACCGGCGAACTGGCCGTTGGCCGAAGCCGCCGCGAACACGCCGAGGATCATCGCCACTTGCGCGCCGACCACTGAACCGGCACCGGCGGCGAAGAAGGTTTTCACCGCCGAGGTGTTGCTCGGCAGGTAACGGGAATAGTCAGCTACGTACGGGCCAAACGCGATCTGCCAGGAGGCCGCGAGCGACACCGCGAGCAGGAAGCTGCTCCAGCTGAAATGACGGATTTGCAGGAGTGCGCCGACGTCGGTCTGGCTCATCAGCCGCCAGAACAGGAAGACGAAAGCGATCACGCCAATGACGCTGGCGACACGGCCGATCCAGTGGATCACCCGATAGCCGAGCACTGTGACCACCACGATCACACTGGCGAAAATCAGGATGCCGACGCTGTCGCTGACGTTAAACAACTGACCCAGCGCCTGACCGGAAAGCACCGTCCCCGTTGCGGTGAAACCCAGGTACATCAGGCACACCAAAACGATCGGGATCGCCGCGCCATAAACGCCGAACTGCACGCGGCTGGAGATCATCTGCGGCAAACCGAGTTTCGGCCCTTGCGCGGCATGCAGCGCCATCACGCCACCGCCGAGCAATTGACCGATCAACAGACCGATCAGCGACCAGAACACATCACCGCCCAACACCACGGCCAAAGCCCCGGTGACGATCGCGGTGATTTGCAGGTTGGCACCCATCCACAGAGTGAATTGGCTGAACAGACGACCGTGTCTTTCCGCTTCCGGGATGTAGTCGATCGAACGCCTTTCGATCAACGGTTTGTTGCTTGCACGATCGGTGTTGACAGCCATGATTCAACCTCTGTGGATTGTTAGATTCTCTGTAGGAGCTGCCGCAGGCTGCGATCTTTTGATCTTGAAAAACCAACATCAAAAGATCGCAGCCTGCGGCAGCTCCTACAGGGGTTTTGCATTTATTTACCGGTAATCATCGGCAGGTTCAGACCCTGCTCCTTGGCGCAGTCGATGGCGATCTGGTAACCGGCATCGGCGTGGCGCATAACGCCAGTGGCCGGGTCGTTGTGCAGTACGCGCGCAATGCGCTCGGCCGCTTCGTCAGTACCATCGCAGACAATTACCATGCCCGAGTGCTGCGAGAAGCCCATGCCAACGCCGCCGCCGTGGTGCAGGGAAACCCAGGTCGCGCCGCTCGCGGTATTCAGCAGAGCGTTGAGCAGTGGCCAGTCGGACACAGCGTCGGAGCCGTCCTGCATCGATTCGGTTTCACGGTTCGGGCTGGCCACCGAGCCAGAGTCGAGGTGGTCGCGACCGATGACGATCGGCGCCGACAGCTCACCGCTGCGCACCATCTCGTTGAAGGCCAGACCGAGCTTGGCGCGCAGACCCAGGCCGACCCAGCAGATACGCGCCGGCAGACCCTGGAAGCTGATGCGCTCACGGGCCATGTCCAGCCAGTTGTGCAGGTGCGCGTCGTCCGGGATCAACTCTTTGACCTTGGCGTCGGTTTTGTAGATGTCTTGCGGATCGCCCGACAGTGCAGCCCAGCGGAACGGGCCGATGCCACGGCAGAACAGCGGACGGATGTAGGCTGGTACGAAACCCGGGAAGTCGAAGGCGTTTTCGACGCCTTCTTCCTGCGCCATCTGACGGATGTTGTTGCCGTAGTCGAAGGTCGGAATACCCTGTTTCTGGAATTCCAGCATCGCTTTAACGTGCACGGCCATCGACTGCTTGGCGGCTTTGATCACAGCGGCCGGTTCAGTCTTGGCGCGGGCGCGGTATTCGTCCCAGGTCCAGCCGGCGGGCAGGTAACCGTTGAGCGGGTCGTGGGCGCTGGTCTGGTCGGTGACCATGTCCGGGCGCACGCCGCGCTTGACCAGTTCCGGCAGAATTTCTGCGGCGTTACCCAGCAGCGCGATGGAGATCGCTTTGCCTTCTTTGGTGTACTTGTCGATGCGCGCCAGAGCGTCGTCGAGGTCTTTGGCTTGCTCGTCGACATAGCGGCTTTTCAGGCGGAAATCGATACTGACTTGTTGGCATTCGATGTTCAGCGAGCACGCGCCAGCCAAGGTTGCAGCCAGCGGTTGTGCGCCGCCCATACCGCCCAGACCGGCAGTCAAAACCCACTTGCCGGTGAGGTTGTCGTTGTAGTGCTGGCGACCGGCTTCAACGAAGGTTTCGTAGGTGCCTTGAACGATGCCCTGGCTGCCGATGTAGATCCAGCTGCCGGCGGTCATCTGGCCGTACATGGCCAGGCCTTTGGCGTCGAGTTCGTTGAAGTGCTCCCAGCTTGCCCAGTGCGGGACGAGGTTGGAGTTGGCGATCAGTACGCGCGGGGCGTTACTGTGGGTCTTGAACACGCCGACCGGCTTGCCGGACTGCACCAGCAGGGTCTCGTCGTCGTTCAGGTTGGTGAGGCTCTCGACGATTTTGTCGTAGCACTCCCAGTTACGCGCGGCGCGACCGATACCTCCGTAAACCACCAGTTCTTTCGGGTTCTCGGCGACTTCCGGGTCGAGGTTGTTCATCAGCATGCGCAGCGGCGCTTCGGTCAGCCAGCTCTTGGCGGTCAGCTTGTTACCGCGCGATGCACGGATTTCGACGTTACGAACCTTAGTAGGCTTATTGTCAGTCACGAAAAAGACTCCTCAGCGATCAATTCAAACCAACCCTGGCAGTGGGCAAGCAGCCTGCGTGCATCAATGCGCGACAAGCGAATCAGTGGACGCTGCAGAGAGTCTCGAACGACTCATACGCATACGTCTTTACTTGTACATACAAGCATATGCAATCAAGCGGCCAACTTGTTGGAGTGCCGTTCAAGAAAAATCGCGGCCAGGGCTGGAGAGCGCCTGAATCAAGGGTTCTGGCGCTGATGAAATATTTCGAGGGTATTGATGGAGGGGGTTGGGGATTGTTACGAAAGCGAGGTTTTGCGCCACTCTGGGGCGTTCGGTAACAAGTTGGTGCGTGGGTTGGGAACACCCCAAAAGCAAAAGATCGCAGCCTTCGGCAGCTCCTACAGTGGAATTGATGTACACACTGGAGCTGCCGAAGGCTGCGATCTTTTAAGATTTTTGAATCAGCGCGCCGTCAGCTCAATAACACAGCAAGCGGCATTGGTGGTGACTTCAACCAGTCCGGCGTTACCGTCCAGTTGCAGGCAATCATGGCGACCGAGTTGTGATGCAGTATCACCGACCTGCACTTTCAGCAGCTCACTGACACTGAACACCAACACCGTCCCCGCAGAACTGAAGAACCGTTGCTCGCCACCCAGCCACTGCAAGCGCGCGCTGTAGCGCTGTGGCGCGTAAATCAGGTTGAAGTCGCGAATCGCACCACCGAGCAAAGTGCAAGACACCTGGCTTTCCCCGCAGAACGCGAACGGGTCGAGCGGTAACAGCGGCCGAGTGTCGTCGCCGTCGACGCACAGGGTCATGCCGTCACCCTGCAACACGGTGATCACTCGCTGGTAACCGGCGAAAGTCGAGAAACCACCCGACTCGGCGATGTCGGCAATCGACAGGCGCCAGCCAAAACCGTCCAGACCGGCGCCCGCATCACGGGTGATTTCTTCAGTGCTGCCACCGCCGTTTTTCCACGGCATGCGCGGGTAGCCTTCGGCGCGTAAAACCTTCAAACCATTCATTTGTGAAAGCGTCCTTCCAGACGATGACGAGAACCGGGATGGATCAGACGAGCAGCGGTCACCGGCTGACGCCCCGACCACGTGCGGCGACGAATCAGCAGGCACGGCTCGCCCTTTTCAATCTGCAGCAACTTGCACTCGGACGACTCGGCAAGGATCGCTTCGACCACGTGTTCGCCTTCGGTCAGCGGCGCCACTTGGTTGAGATAGGCGTAAGGCGTTTGCAGGGTGAAGTCCTGCTTGAGGTATTCCGGGGCCACCAGCGCGTTGACGAAACGGTCTTCGATTTGCACCGGAATGTCGTTTTCGTAATGCACGATTAGCGAGTGGAACACCTTCTGCCCCTCGCGCATGTCCAGCGCCAGCGCGCGCTCGGAACCGGCGGCCTCTTCTTCGAGGGTGATGACCTGACAGGTGTGGCGATGACCACGGGAGGCGATTTCGTCGGCAATGTTGTGGACTTCGAACAGCGCGGACTGGCTCTTCGGTTCGGCGACAAAAGTGCCGACGCCTTGCATGCGCACCAACAGGCCGTCGGCGGTCATCTCGCGCAGCGCGCGGTTGATAGTCATGCGGCTGAAACCGAGTTGATTGACCAGCTCGCTCTCGGACGGCACTCGGTAGTGAGGCGGCCAGTTTCCGCTGTCGATCTGCTGGGTGATCATCTGTTTGACGCGGGCGTACAAGGGCGCCGGACTGTCGCCCATGTTCGCGGCCAACGGGGAGACTGGAGGCGGAGTCGGCACGGTGGATCCCTGTTCATTGATGAAAGTGGCTAGCTTGCCGGAGTTTACCGGGCAGGCAAACGTCTGTATATGTATATACAAATAACACACGATGGGGTGCTGAACCATGTCCGCCTTCTTTGCCGAACGCGCGCTGCTGCCTAACGGATGGGCCAACAATGTACGTCTTGAGGTCAGCGCCGAGGGCCTGCTGACCCAAATCCAGGCCGACTCCACCGCAGATGGCGCCGAACGGCTGAGCGGCCCGCTGCTGCCGGGTATGCCTAATCTGCACTCCCACGCCTTCCAGCGAGCGATGGCGGGTCTGGCCGAAGTGGCCGGTAATCCGAATGACAGTTTCTGGACGTGGCGCGATCTGATGTATCGGCTCGTCGGAAAAATCAGCCCGGATCAGCTCGGCGTCATTGCCCGTCAGCTGTACATCGAAATGCTCAAGGCCGGTTACACATCGGTGGCCGAATTTCATTACGTGCACCACGACAGCAACGGTCAGCCGTATGCCGACCCAGCTGAACTGGCGTTGCGCATCAGTCAGGCCGCGAGCGAAAGCGGCATTGGCCTGACCCTGCTGCCAGTGCTCTACAGCCACTCCGGTTTTGGCGGCCAGACGCCCAACGATGGCCAGCGCCGTTTTATCAACAGCACCGAAAATTACCTGAATCTGCAATCACGTTTGCAACCATTGCTCGCGCAGCAAAAGGCGCAATCGCTGGGTCTGTGCTTCCACTCGTTGCGTGCGGTCACGCCACAGCAGATCAGCGAAGTCTTGGCGGCGAGCGATAAGCAATGCCCTGTGCATATTCACATCGCCGAACAACAGAAAGAAGTCGATGACTGCATGAGCTGGAGCGGTCGTCGCCCGTTGCAATGGCTCTACGAAAATGCCGAAGTCGATCAGCGCTGGTGCCTGGTCCACGCCACTCATGCCAACGCTGAAGAAGTCACGCTGATGGCCAAGAGTCGCGCCATCGCCGGTCTGTGCCTGACCACCGAAGCGAACCTGGGCGACGGGATTTTCCCTGCGGTGGATTTCCTCGCTCAGGGCGGACGTATGGGCATCGGTTCCGACAGCCATGTCTCGCTCAGTGTGGTGGAAGAATTGCGTTGGCTGGAATACGGCCAGCGTCTGCGTGATCAGCGGCGTAACCGTTTGTACGGTGCAGATCAGCCGATGGTCGGGCGTACGTTGTATGACGCGGCGCTGGACGGTGGCGCGCAGGCATTGGGGCAGCCGATTGGTGCGTTGGAAGTGGGCAAGCGGGCGGACTGGATCGTGCTCGATGGCAATGATCCGTATCTGGCGACGGCCAGTGGCGACGGGATTTTGAATCGCTGGTTGTTTGCCGGTGGCGATCGTCAGGTGCGCGATGTGCTGGTCAACGGCCAGTGGGTTGTGCGCGATGGACGGCATGCTGGCGAAGAAGACAGTGCGCGCGCCTTCACCCAGGTTCTGCGCGACCTTTTAGGCTGACACAAAACAAAAATGTGGGAGCGAGCCTGCTCGCGAAAGCGGTGTATCAGCAACTTTTCGTTAACTGACACGCCCTCTTCGCGAGCAGGCTCGCTCCCACATTTGTTTGATGGTGTTATTTAGTTCGAGGTCTTGGCCATCTGCCGATCCGACGCCCGCCAGATCAAGCGCGTGGTGTCATAGCCCTGCTGACGCGCCTTGCTCAGCAGTTCTTCACGCACCACACCGTTGACGGTCGGCGTGCGCGACAGCAGCCACATGTACTTGCGACTCGGGTCGCCGACGATGGCGGTCTTGTAGTCATCGCTGACGTACAACACCCAGTATTCGCCTTTCGCCACACCCGGAATCAGCCGCGAGAACCAGGTATCGAATTCGACCCAGAGCTTGTCGGTCTTTCCCGGCACCTGTGGATAAGCCGTGCCCTTGGCCTCCTCCCACTGCCAGTCCGGCGTCAGGCAGCGATTGAGCACCGCGACATTGCCGTCAGGCTTGAGGGTGTAATGCGCTTCGGATTGCGCGCAATTGCGCTGGAAATACATCGGCAAGCGCGCCAGCTCGTACCAGGTGCCCTGATAGCGCTTGAGATTGACGCTGTTGACGGTTTTCGGCGCCAACGGGTCGACGCCGGAAGTGGCGCAGCCGGCCAGTACCAGGCCGGCAAAAAGGATCAGCAATAACCGCTTCATTTTTCTTCTCCGTGGGCGCGAAGCCCCGGTTTACTTCAGGCCTTGGCCGGAAAACATCAGCACTTTGTCACCGGCGTACTGCACGCTGATAAAGCTGTTCTTGTCGCCCCAGGTGCAACTGGACATGCCGAGCGCGCCCGAGCAATCGGTGGGCTTGCCGAGCAGAGTCTCGACTTCGGCCTTGGCCATACCGGCCGAGAGCTTCGAGTAGTTTTCCTGATTGACCTTGCTGCATGCGGTCAGCAGCACGCAAAACGTCAGAAGGGCGAGAGATCGCAGCGACATGGTGTAACTCCTGGAACGAGGGGGGATGGCATGGTGCCAACCAGAAGCTTAGAAGAGAAAACCCTCATCTGGTTCCGTGGAGGAACGGCTATTTATTAGCCCGCCCGTCCGGCATTTGCCGATAAATCAGACACTTTGTAGGGCTATTGAGCATTTCGTCGCATTTCACCAAAGACGCCTAATCTTTGGCGCGCCGCGGTCGAAATAAGAGCAGCGCAAAGCCCCCGAGTGTGGCAAATTGCCGCCCTTTCTTGACCAGCCCCTTCGCGGTAGTTCATTCGATGACCAGAAACATGAAATTCAGCCACAAGATCTTGTTGGCTGCCGCCCTCGTGGTGGCCGTTGCGTTCGCCTGTTTCATTTTCTTCAACGACTATCGACAGCGCGAAGCCCTGAGCAGCAGCACCGAAGCCTCTATGCAGGAGCTGGGCAGCCTGACCACCAGCAACATCCAGACCTGGCTGGAAAGCCGCATTCAATTGCTGCAATCGCTGTCGCAGCAAGTGGCCGTCGATGGCAACGCCCCGGCCAGCCTGAAACGCATCATTGATCTGCCCGCCTACACCGGCAATTTCCAGCTCAGTTATTTCGGCGGCGCCGACGGTGTAATGTTCTCGGTGCCGACCGGCAACCGCGCGCCGGACTACGATCCACGCGCCCGTGGCTGGTACAAAGCGGCCAACAGCGCACAGCAGACCATCGTCACTGAACCGTACATCGCCGCCTCCTCGGGCAAACTGGTGATCACCGTCGCCACCCCGGTACAGCGCCAAGGGCAGATGCTCGGTGTTGCCGGTGCCGACATCGACCTGACCAGCGTCAGCGCGATCATCAACTCGCTGAATTTCGGCGGCCACGGCCACGCGTTCATCGTCAGCGCAGACGGCAAGATCCTGATCCACCCGGACAGCAAACTGGTGCTCAAAACCCTCGCCGAGGCTTATCCAAACGGCGCGCCGAAAGTCAGCCCGGGCCTGAAAGAAGTCGAGTTCGACGGCAAGACCCAGCTGATTTCCTTCACCCACGTCAACGGCGTGCCCTCGGCCGACTGGTACGTGGCGCTGGTGCTCGATAAAGACACCGCGTTTTCGATGCTCAGCGAATTTCGCACCTCGGCGTTGATCGCCATGGTCATAGCCGTGGTGATCATCATCGCCCTGCTCGGCATGCTCATCCGCGTGCTGATGCAACCGTTGCTGACCATGGGCCGCGCGATGCACGACATCGCCGAAGGTGAAGGCGATTTGACCAAACGTCTGGTAATTCACGGCAACGACGAATTCGGCGCGCTGGGCACTTCGTTCAACCGCTTCGTTGAGCGTATTCACACCTCGATCCGTGAAGTGTCTTCGGCCACCGGCCAGGTCAACGAAGTCGCCCTGCGCGTAGTCGCGGCGTCGAACTCGTCGATGTACAACTCGGATCAGCAAGCCACCCGCACCAACAGCGTCGCCGCCGCGATCAACCAGCTCGGCGCCGCCGCCCAGGAAATCGCCCAGAACGCCGCCCTCGCTTCGCAGCATTCGAGCGATGCGCGCAGCCTTGCGGTCGACGGTCAGCAGGTGGTGGATAAAACCATTCAGGCCATGCAACAGCTGTCGGCGAAGATCAGCGACTCGTGCGGCAACATCGAAACGCTGAACAGCAACACGGTGAACATCGGTCAGATTCTTGAAGTGATCACCAGCATTTCCCAGCAGACCAATTTGCTCGCGCTCAACGCCGCGATCGAAGCCGCGCGTGCCGGTGAAGCCGGTCGTGGTTTCGCCGTGGTCGCCGACGAGGTGCGTAATCTGGCGCACCGCACCCAGGATTCGGCGCAGCAAGTGCAGAAGATGATCGAAGAGCTGCAAGTCGGCGCACGTCAGGCAGTCACCATCATGACCGAGAGCCAGCGCGAGAGCGAAAGCAGCGTCGGCATCGCCAACCAGGCCGGCGAGCGGTTGGGCAGCGTGACCCAGCGGATCGGTGAGATCGACGGGATGAACCAGTCGGTGGCGACCGCGACGGAAGAGCAGACGGCGGTGGTGGAGTCGATCAATGTCGATATCAACGAGATCAACACGCTGAATCAGGAAGGCGTGGAGAACTTGCAGGCGACGTTGCGGGCGTGCTCGGATCTGGAGCAGCAGGCGGCGCGGTTGAAGCAATTGGTGGGTAGTTTCCGCATTTAAGCGGCGCTGCTTCTGGCCCCTTCGCGAGCAAGCTCGCTCCTACAATGGTTCTGTATCGTTCACAGATCCACTGTAGGAGCCGAGTTTTCTCGCGAAGGCGACATCAGAGACGAAGAAATGTGGAAATTGGAACACGTTGGTCAGCTCGCACTGACGCTGGACTGAATTAGGACTAAACTCAGTCCTGTTCAATTTGGCGGGGTTCAATCATGAAGCTTTCATCGCAAATCAAACCGATCAGTTACCTGAAAAGCCACACGGCCGAAATCGTCAAATCAATCACAGAAAGTCGCGAGCCGCTGGTAATCACTCAAAACGGTGAAGCCAAGCTAGTGGTTATGGATGTCAAAAGCTTTGAAGAGCAAGAAGGCACAATGGCTTTGCTGAAACTGTTGGCGATGGGTAATCGGGAGATCGAAGAAGGCAAGTTCAGTGATGCTGAAGATGTGTTTGCCGAAATGGACAAGGCCGATCATCAATGAGTTTAAAGGTCGTTATTCTCCAGTCCGCACAAGCAGATCTCAAAGAACTTCGCACCTACCTCGTCAGACGGTTCTCGTTGCAAATTTGGCAAAGCACTTATGCCGATCTCAAGACTGCGATTCTCGGCCTCGCCGATCTGCCCTATTCAGGATCAATCCCCGAAGAAATCGAAAAGCTCAATCTCGGCCAATACCGCCAGATTGTTTTGGGAATGAACCGGATTATTTATGAGGTGCGAGAAAGAACGGTTTTCATCCATATCATTGTCGATACGCGAAAAAGCCTGCCGGCACTGTTGATGAAACGGCTTCTACGAGGCAATCCTTGATTTAGAACCGTGATCCAGGCTCACCGAGAAACACCAACTCCTCCGCCGTAGACTCCCGCCCCAACACCGCATTGCGATGCGGAAACCGGCCAAACCGCGCGATCACCTTTTGATGCCGCTCGGCATAATCCAGATTGTCGGCAAACACCGCCCGCTCACCTTCCGGCTGTTCAGCCACCAGCTCAATAAATCTGGAAACCGCCTCATTCTGCACCGCGAGGTTTTCGCAGTGTTCGAACACCAGATAAATGAACACACGCTGGATCGGTTTCAACTGCCGATCGAAATCCGCAGCAATGCCTTGGGCGACGAGCTTCTGCGCGCGCAGATCACCGGAGAAGGCTTTGGGGGTGTCGCGAAAGATCATTCGCGGCAGTTGATCGAGCAATAGCACCACGGCCAACCAACCTTCGGGACGTTGCGTCCACTCGGTCAATTCGCCGACCAGGGCCTGATCGACAAAGACCCCGAAACGCGTCCGCGCTTCGAGGTCTTGGCTATCTCGCTTACCGAACCACAACTTGCCCTTGTCAGCCGATATCTCATCCGGTGATTCGGCATGTCCGAACCACCAGTCGAGCAACGGCTGCCAGGGCGCAGTCATGGTTTATTCCTTGTGGTAGGCCGTAGCGCGGGCGACTTCTTCTTTCGAGCCGAGGAACACCGCAACGCGCTGGTGCAGGCCTTCCGGCTGGATGTCGAGAATGCGCTGGTGACCGTCGGTGGACGCGCCGCCCGCTTGTTCCACCAGGAACGACATCGGGTTGGCTTCGTACATCAGACGCAGTTTGCCTGGCTTGGATGGCTCACGGCTGTCGCGCGGGTACATGAACAGACCGCCACGGGTCAGGATACGGTGCACGTCGGCAACCATCGCCGCGACCCAACGCATGTTGTAGTTCTTTTTCAGCGGACCTTCTTCACCGGCCAGCAACTCGCCGACGTAGCGTTGTACCGGAGCTTCCCAGTGACGCTGGTTGGACATGTTGATGGCGAATTCCTGGGTCGATTCAGGAATGGTGATGTTTTCGTGAGTCAGCACGAAGCTGCCCATTTCACGGTCCAGGGTGAAGCCTTTGACGCCGTCGCCCAAGGTCAGGATCAGCATGGTTTGCGGGCCGTAGATCGCGTAACCGGCGGCAACCTGCTGGGTGCCTGGCTGCAGGAACGCTTTCTCGTTCAGCGGCTCGTTCTGGCTCAGGTATTCGTTCGGGCAACGCAGTACCGAGAAAATGGTACCGACCGGGGCGTTGATGTCGATGTTCGACGAACCGTCCAGTGGGTCGAATACCAGCAGGTACGCGCCTTTCGGGTATTTGCCCGGGATCTGGTAGGCATTGTCCATTTCTTCGGACGCCATGCCGGCCAGGTGACCGCCCCATTCGTTGGCTTCGAGCAGGATCTCGTTGGAGATCACGTCGAGCTTCTTCTGCACTTCGCCCTGAACGTTTTCGGTGCCCATGCTGCCCAGAACACCACCCAGGGCGCCTTTGGAAACGGCGTGGTTGATCTCCTTGCAGGCACGCGCCACCACTTCGATCAGGAAACGCAGATCGGCAGGAGTGTTATTGCTGCGGGTCTGCTCAATCAAATAGCGACTCAGGGTAACGCGGGACATGGACGGCTCCGGTGGAATGGGGGGCTAAAAACCCGCGCAGTTTACAGGGAGTCTGAAAACGTAGCGAGCGAAGACGCCCGGTAACATGCGTTGGGGAGTATTTGCCTGCATGAGACGTGAATGTGGGTGGAGAGTTCAGGTAGCGGGTTTAGCGTAGTTGGAAATCGGACGAAGGTAACCAGAATGAGGTGAGCGGTTTGGGATATGTATTGATTAAGAGACCGCTTTCGCGAGCAGGCTCGCTCCTACAGGGAATTTGAGTGAACACAAAGTTGGCGCCCACTGAAGATCCAGTGTGGGAGCGAGCCTGCTCGCGAATGGCACGCAGCGCCAGCCATTCTCAGGTATTGGTCGGAGGCTTGCGCAACAAGCTGAACGCCATCGCCCCGAGAAAAACCACGCTCAGCAACAACACGGCCCACAAACCAATCTTCTTCCAGTTGGTCTCGGCCACCGCCGCCGTGGTAGCCGTAGAAGTCTGCGTAACAACCGCCTCACCCTGAACAGCGGCCTTGCCCAACGCCGCCAGTTTCTCCGGTTTGAAACCCGGAATCAGCGTCGCCAACGGCAGATTCGCCGTTTTAACGCTCGAATTGCCCAACGCCAAACTGTAAGGCCCCTCCCCCCGCGCCAGGAAGATCACCTGCGTCGCGCGCACCGCGTATTTCACGCTTGGCGCCTGCTCGCCCAGACCACCGCCGCGCTCATCCACCGTCAGCTTCAATTGCTGCACCGTCTGCCCGTAGAGCTGCAATTCGTTCTGCTGCACGTCCTGATTATTCTGGGTCAGGCGATAGAGCAAACCACTGCTCAGCGTCTGCCACGGCAAACTGCTTTCGCGCCGACCCGCCAATGTCACCGGCGCCAGACTGTTCGGTTGTTTGATTTCGACCTGCACCCGCTCGACATTCAGCCCCATCGGCAATTGCCAGGTGTATTCCCCGGCCTTGCTGCTATTGCCGGCCAGTGCCTGTGACCAGACCAACGGCAGCGGAACGTTGCGCGGGTCAGTGCTTTTCAATTGTGCCGCCGTCAGAATCGGCGCCGAATTCGGCGACTCCCACAGCAACCGCACATAGCGCGCCGATTGCCCCGGCAACGTCACTTCATGCTGCTCGATGCGCTCATCGGAAAAGGTCAGGCGCGCCACCTGACCTTCGCCCCACGGCTGCCAGTGCTGCAAGTCATCGCTGGCCTCGATGCTGAAGCGCTGGAAGCCATCGCGTTCGCTGGTCCAGTCGAGGATCAATTGCTGCAACGGCGCCTTGATCGCGCTCGCATCCAGCAGCCAGCCACGCAGCACTTCTTCACCCGCCTCCAACTGGCTGGACGGCTGCACTTCGACCAGCGTGCCGTTGGTGGTCGATTGCACGCGCACGTTCGGCGCGCGTTCGCTGGCGTCGGCGGCGTTGTACAGCGGGAACCACTTCACCTCGTGCAACTGACCGTCATCGCGGGTCTGTGCCGATTCGCGTGCCAAGGCGTAAGCCTGCGGTTCACCGGCGGCGTTGAACACACGCAGATCACTGAGATCGGTCTGGCGCGCCTGCAATTGCACGTTCAGCGGCAATTCGAGGCGATACCACGGGCCGTTGCCGCTGACCGCCAGCGGCACCTGCGTGGCAAAGTCTGCCGGTTTTTCCTGGGCGCTGGCCGCCAGCATCACGCCCAACGCCAACCAACCCAGATTTCGCATGCGACTCAAGATGAAACTCCTTCGGTGTTCGGGGCCGGTTTGTCCGCCGCCGGTTCAGCTTCAGCGCGTTTGGGCGGCAGCGGTGCGAAATAGCCAACCACCAGCAGCAATACACCAACGCCGATAAACGAGACGATCCGGGCGAGGCCGCCACGGTTGCTCAATTCGACAAAAATCAGTTTGGCCACCACCAGTGCAATCAGCGCCGCGCCGATCAGCCAGACCTCGCGGCGATGGCGCAGGTGGCCGCCGATCATCAGCCCGAGCGCCATGAGCGTCCAGACGATCGACAATCCAGCCTGCACCAGCATCGAGGCGAGCAGCGTATCCAGCTCGAACGGGATCCCGGCCCAATGGTGCGCGGCGCGAGTAACCAACGCTGTGCAGAAGGCGAACAGCGAAACTCCGGCGATCAGTTGCGTGGCGTAATCGGCGTAGTCCTGACGGATGGACAACTGCGAAATCACACTGCGCGACCAGACATAGACGCCGAACAATGCGAACAGCAAACCCAACTCTAATGGATTGAGCAGCGGCACGTAAGGAAGTGGCTCGGCATTACCATCGCTGATTCCATTTGCCAGCCAGAACCACGCGAGCATCAGCACCGCCAGCGGCGCGGCGGCGTACAAGCGGTACTCGCGGGCAAACGCTGCAACCGGCCACGGCCAGGTGCGCGGTGCCGCCGCCAGCAACAGATAGACGCTCGGCAGAATCGCCCAGCCCAGCCAACGCCAGGCGTTGTATTGCTCGGACAACAGCAGCAGGCCGTAGCGCATTTCCAGTGCCAGCACGCCGATCAGCAGCCAGCAGCCGAGCACATGCGCCGTGCTCAAGGCCCGCACGGGCAGCATCGGCGCCAAGCGTCGCAGACTGAAGAAATGCACGGCGAATACCGTTGCCCACGCCAGCCAGCCGAAATCGGCCGCCGGGTGATAACGCGAATGCCAGGCGCCGAGCAGCACAAGAACAGCCACCGGAATCAACAACGTACAGAGCAAACCCAGCGCCGGCCATTTCAAGCGCAGCGATAACAGCGTCCACAGCGCAACACTGAACGCTGCGACCAACAGCAACAACGTACCTTGCAGATTCGGCGACGCAAAACGCAGCACCTCGCTGACCCACGCCAACGCCCACCAACCGGCGCCCCACACCAGCAACACTTCTGACAAACGCTGCAAGCTCAACGCATCGAATGCCGAGGCGTGATTGCCCAGTTGCAGGCGCCACGCACCGATCATTGCGGCCAGTCCGAGCACCAGCGGCGTCCAGAATCCGCCATGGGCCAACGGTTTCAAACCTTCGCTGGACAACGGTCCGAGCAACTCGGGACCGGCCAGCAAAAACGCCGCGCCGCCGATCACCTGCAACAACAAACCGAAGACAAAACTCACGCGCTGCTTGAGGTACAGGCTCAACCAGATGATCAGCAAACCACTCGCGGCCCACACTGCACTCGCCGTTTGCCACGGCAGCACAAACAGCACTGCCAGATTGATCAGCATCAACCCGGCGAGCAGTACCACCGACAGACCGCGCCGCAGACGCAAATCGCCATGCACCATTTCATCGCGAGCCGCCAACAGCATGCCGGCGATCAATGCCAGACCGATTAACGACGCACTGAACAAACCGCTCCAACCGGCATTGAACACCGCCGTCGAGTCCTCGCCCGCACCTTGCAGACGCAACAGAAACAACGCGCCACCCAGCAACTGCACGGCAAACGCGCTGAACAGAAACGTGCGCGATTGAATCCGCAGACCGACAAACAGAGTCGCCAACCCGGCCAGCGCCCAACTGATTGCCGTGGCCTGGACGAAGAAGAACAGCGGCGCCAGCAGATAGAGGAAGGTCAGGCCCAGACAGGCCAACACCGGCAAGCCTTGACGCTCCCAAGGTGATGCCTGTTCCGGCGCGGCCTTGCGCAATTGATAGAAGCTGAACAGCAACGCAATCCCGAGCATCAACGCGCCCAGCGGCGCACCGTCGAGCAGACTGCTTTCGCCCACCCGCAACTGACCGAGGAAAGCTAACGCGGAACCCAGTTGCAGCAGCAAGGCAAAGGCCCGGGCAAACGGCCGATGCTGACGCAAACCGAGCCAGAAAATCCCCGCGCCTTCCACCGCCCACGCTGCCGAGGTCCACCGTGCATCCAGCCCCAGCGGAATGGCCAGACTGGTAAAAATAACCCCGAGCGCCAGACAGGTTTCACCCAGCAGCACCGCGCGCCCGCCCATCAACACCTTGGCCAGCGTCATGTAGATCATGCCCAGCGCCAGCGCACTGAGCGCGGCGGCAAATTCCAGATGCTGCACCAGCGCAAACTGCAAACCGAAGCCAATGATCGGCGGACCGAACAGCATCGTCCCGTCGACATAATCGCCTTTGCGCGCCGACCAGTGCAGCAGCGCCTCGCGATCGCCCTCCGCCGGGGCATCGGGCATATCGAGCAGTTTGCGCCGAGCGAACAACAAGCCGATGGCGAGGTACATCAGCAAGAACAGAATCAGGAACGGTTCAGTGCTCCACAACAGCTCCGGCGCATACGAACGCAGGCCCCAGGCGAAGCCGATACCGAAGGTGCCGACGAAGCCGATCAGGTTGAGCAGACGCCAGGCCTTGAACCAGGCGATGGCGAGAATGCCGGCGTTGAGCAGCGCGAAATATCCGAACAGCGCGACGTGGTTGCCCGCGCCGGTCGAGGTCAGGATCGGCGCGGCAAAACCGCCCAGCGCCGCCGCTGCGGCAAGCCCTAAAGCATCTTGAGTGATGGCGAGGATCGCCGAGAAAACAGTGACCGCCACCAGCAGGCCGAGCGCGGCCGATGGATCAAGCAACGGATGCAGACGCATCGCCGCAAACACCGTCAGGTACAACACCGCGATCCCTGTGCCTTGCAGCATTAACGCGTAATTGCTGTTGCGCCGGCGTAGCCACCAGCCCAGCGCGAGCAGGCCCAACGCCGCGGCCGCGACACCGGCGTAACGCAATTCGATCGGCACGACCATGCCTTCGGTGGCGTAGCGCAGCAGGAACGCCAGACCGAAGAACAACAACACCACGCCAACGCGCAGTACGGTGTTGCCGCCGAACAGCCAGTTACGCGCAGCACTGATGCCGCGTTCGATCAGGTTCGGGCCACGAGGTTCGGCGGGTTTTGACGGCTCGGGCGTGACGGCGTCGAGGCGCCACACATCAGCAGGCAGTGGTTGACTGGTTTCACTGGCGACGGCGGAAATCGGTTCGAGTTCGGGCGGCAGTTCCCAGACCAGTTCGGGGGCCGGGGCTTCTTCGGCGACTTTGACCGGCTCAACGACGGGCTCGGTCACTGGCGACGCGGTCGGTGGCGACGCGGAACGAACCGGTGCACCTTCGAGCAGAAACAGGCGCTGTTCGACGCCCTGCAAAGCGACCTTCGCCTGCTCAAGTTGACGTTGCTGCTCCATCGCCTGCGAGCCCAGCCGCGCGATGCGGATCGTCTGTCCGATCACCAGCCCCAGCAATGCGCCCAACAGCGCATCGCTGAACGACTCGTCGAGCAGCCAGCCGAGCACCAGCCCGATCAACATGAACATCCATTGCATGGTCGATATCCCTAAGCAGCCCCAAGACAGGGCAAGTCCGGCGATTGCTTCAGTCTAGGCACAAACCCAGTGGGAGCGAGCCCGCTCGCGAAAGCGGTTTGTCAGCCAACATTTCTGTTTAACATGACAACCGCTTCGCGAGCAGGCTCGCTCCCACATTGGATCGGTGGTGACTGGAGCATCCGGTAACCGGCGCTCAGTATATCGATCCGGCCCAACAAACGTTGGGCCTTGCGCACATTTGTAGTGGAAAGTTACTCCAGCGCTTTCCAGATATCCGTGGCGTACTCGCGAATCGTCCGGTCCGAAGAGAACCAGCCCATCCGCGCCGTGTTGAGCACCGCCGAGCGCCACCAGTTGTTCGAGTCGTGCCAATGCGCCTCAACGCGTTTCTGCGCTTCCCAATACGAGTCGAAATCGGCGCAGACCAGGAAGCGGTCGTAATCCACCAGCGAGTCGATCAACCCGGTATAGCGCGAAGTGTCGTCCGGCGAGAACACCCCACTGCGGATCGCTTGCAACACATCGTTCAAACGATGGGACGCGGCGATGTCCGGCAAGGCGCTGAACTCGTGGTTCTGTTTACGCGCTTCAACCTGCTGCGCGCTGAGACCGAAGATAAACATGTGCTCGGCACCGATACGCTCGCACATCTCGACGTTGGCGCCGTCCAGCGTGCCGATGGTCAGTGCGCCGTTAAGGCCGAACTTCATGTTACTGGTGCCCGACGCCTCGAACCCGGCAGTGGAAATCTGCTCGGACAAGTCCGCCGCCGGAATGATGCTCTCCGCCAGACTGACGTTGTAGTTGGGCAGGAACACCACTTTCAGCAGGCCGCGCACGGTCGGGTCGTTATTTACCACCCGGGCGATGTCGTTAGTCAGCTTGATGATCAGCTTGGCCTGGTGATAACTCGCCGCCGCTTTGCCGGCGAAGATTTTCACCCGTGGCACCCAGTCGACTTCCGGCTCGGCGCGAATCGCCTGATACAACGCCACGGTGTGCAGCAGGTTGAGCAACTGGCGTTTGTATTCGTGTATCCGTTTGACCTGCACGTCGAACATCGCCGCCGGGTTGACCGCGATGCCCAAGCGTTCATGAATCAGATAGGCCAGCGCCTTTTTGCTGTGCAGCCGTTGCTCGGCGAAGGCTTTGCGGAATGCGGGTTTCTCGGCGAACGGTTCGAGATCGAGCAAGCGCTCTTCAGGGTTATCCAACAAATCCGGGCCGAGCGCATCGACCAGCATCGAGGTCAGTTCCGAGTTGGCCTGATACAGCCAGCGGCGGAACGTGATGCCGTTGGTTTTGTTGTTGATCCGCTCCGGGTAGAGCTTGTGCAGTTCGGCGAACACGGTTTTACGCATCAACTGCGTGTGCAACCCGGACACGCCATTGACGCTATGCGAACCAAGGAACGCGAGGTTACCCATGCGCACGCGTCGACCGTTGTCTTCCTCGATCAGCGACACCGCGCGCAGCACGTCGAAATCGTGAATGCCCTTGGCCCGCAGCGAATCAATGTGCTGGGCATTGATCAGGTAAATGATCTGCATGTGCCGTGGCAGCATGCGTTCCATCAGGCCCACCGGCCAGGTCTCCAGCGCCTCCGGCAGCAGTGTGTGGTTGGTGTACGACAGCGTGTCGACGGTAACTTGCCATGCCGCATCCCACGCTACGTCGTAGACGTCGACCAGTTGGCGCATCAATTCGGCGACGGCAATCGAGGGGTGGGTGTCGTTGAGCTGGATTGCCGCGTGATCGCCCAGGGTCAACACCGAGGTGTGCATGTTGCGGTGACGGCGCAGCAGATCCTGCAGCGACGCGGCGACAAAGAAGTATTCCTGGCGCAAGCGCAGTTCCTGCCCCGCTTCGGTGCTGTCCGCCGGGTAGAGGACGCGGGAGATACTTTCGGCGCGGGCCACTTCGGCGACGGCGCCCAAGTGGTCACCGGCGTTGAAGCGCTCCAGGTGCAAGTCTTCCATGGCGCGGGCACGCCACAGTCGCAAGGTGTTGACGCTCGCCCCGCGCCAGCCGACCACCGGCGTGTCGTAGGCAATCGCGCGGACAGTTTCCGCCGGCGACCAGACTTGTTTGGATTTGCCGGAAACATCGGTGACGGTTTCAACGCTGCCGCCGAAGCCGATGGAGTAGACGACTTCCGGCCGTTCAAACTCCCACGGGTTGCCGAAATCCAGCCAGTGCTCGGTCTGCTCCTGCTGCCAGCCATCGACGATGGCCTGGCGGAACAAGCCATGTTCATAACGAATGCCGTAACCGTGGCCGGCGATGCCGAGGGTCGACATGCTCTCCATGAAGCACGCCGCCAGACGACCGAGGCCGCCGTTGCCAAGCGCGGCGTCGGGCTCCAGCAAACGGATGCGTTCCAGATCAACGCCGAGTTCGGTCAACGCTTCACGGGCGACGTCGAGCAGACCAAGATTGCTCAGGCTGTCGTAGAGCAAACGGCCGATGAGAAATTCCAGCGAGAGGTAATACACCCGTTTCTGGCCTTTGCGGTAGATCTGCCGGGTGTGGTCCATCCAGTGCTCTACCATGTGATCGCGCGCAGCTAACGCGATGGCTTCGAACCAGTCATGATCGAAGGCGTGATCGGGGTCTTTGCCCACCGCGTAGGTGAGTTTGGTCAGGACGGCGTCGCGGAATGCGGCCACCTCTGCTTCGCGAACTAGTGGTTCTTGAGTCATCGATAGGACCTCGAGCGAGCGGGGAATTGTCTGAGCCTAGACGGTCTGACCGACGGTAGCGGCTCTGGTTCGGCAGTTTTTCCCGAGACTGTGAGATAGCCCGGCATTACCTTGGCGAGTGAGCTAATGAATGCAGGGGCCGTGCCGAATTGTCCGGCAATGTGCCTGTATGCAGAAAAAATCTGGCGAAAGGTTGTTCAAAAATCCACCAGTCCCGGTATGATCGCGCGCCCTGATGCACACACGCCTGGTAACTCCCGATGATGAAGCCCAACCTGATTGCCGCCGCCGAGATCGATCGTCTCGATACGTGGGCAAAATACTCAGCCCCGATGTGCGGTTCCTGCGTGTCCAGCTGCTGCACGCTGCCGGTTGAGGTGAAGATCAAGGATCTGGTGCGCATCGGTGTGGTCGACGAGTTCGAACTCGGCGACCCGCCGAAGAACATCGCCAAGCGTCTGCAAAAGGAAGGCCTGGTCGAGCGCTTCAATCAGAAGTCCGGCATCTTTACCCTGCAGCGCATGAGCAACAACGATTGCTACTACCTGGATCGTAAGAGCCGGCTGTGCACCATTTATGACAAGCGCCCGGATACCTGCCGCAATCACCCGAAGATCGGGCCGCGACCGGGGTATTGCGCGTATAAGCCGAAGGAAGTGGTGCGCGAGCAGAATTTCCGCGCAATCGAGAAGTTTTAAAAGCTTACCCTCATCGGAACGCCGCCCGCCCAGCCCTCTCCCGGAGGGAGAGGGAGCCGACCGAGGTGTCTGGCGCCATACATCGACCCGAAACACCCAGTCGATTATGGATTCGATAAAGCCCCACCAAATCGATTATGGATTCAGCAGAATTCTTGCAAGTCGGTGCATCTCACGAATATCCCCCATTCAGTCCCCTCTCCCTACGGGCGGTCCGACGTTTCGGGAGGGCTAGGGTGAGGGGCTCTTGATCATCAAGACCCAACCTGCATTTCCTCCAGACAAACAAAAACGCCCCCGGTCTCTCGACCGGGGGCGTTTTCATTCAGCCGGAACTAATGACTCAGTTCTTGGCTTTCTTGGCAGCGCGGGTACGCTCGCTTTCGTCCAGGATCTTCTTGCGAAGACGGATGGACTTAGGAGTAACTTCGCACAGCTCGTCTTCCTGGATGTATTCCAGAGCCTGTTCCAGAGTGAACTTCACTGGTGGAACCAGAGCGATGGTTTCGTCTTTACCCGAAGCACGCATGTTGTCGAGCTTCTTGCCTTTGGTCGGGTTTACACCCAGGTCGTTGTCGCGGCTGTTCTGACCAACGATTTGACCGTTGTAGATCTCCTGGCCGTGTTCTACGAACAGCTTGCCACGAGCCTGCAGGGTTTCCAGCGAGTAGGTCAGTGCCTTGCCGGTTTCAACCGAAACCAGAACGCCGTTCTGACGGCCGGACATGTGGCCCGACTTGACGGTGTCGTAACGATCGAAGATCGAGGTCAGGATGCCAGCACCGTTGGTCAGGGTCAGGAACTGGTTACGGAAACCGATCAGACCGCGAGCAGGGATGTTGTATTCCAGACGAACACGGCCCTTGCCATCCGGCACCATGTTGCTCAGGTCGCCTTTACGCAGACCCATCTCTTCCATGACCTTGCCCTGAGCTTCTTCAGGGATGTCGATGGTGACGTTTTCGAACGGCTCTTGCTTGACGCCGTCAACTTCACGAATGATCACTTCAGGACGGCCCAGGGCCAGCTCGAAGCCTTCGCGACGCATGGTTTCGATCAGTACCGAGAGGTGCAGCTCACCACGGCCGGAAACCTTGAACTTGTCAGCGGTGTCGCCTTCTTCAACGCGCAGTGCAACGTTGTACAGCAGCTCTTTGTCCAGACGGTCCTTGATGTTACGGGACGTCACGAACTTGCCTTCTTTACCGCAGAATGGCGAGTCGTTTACCTGGAAGGTCATCGAAACGGTTGGCTCGTCAACGGTCAGAGGCTTCATCGCCTCGACAGTGTCCGGGTGGCACAGGGTGTCGGAGATGAACAGCGAGTCCATACCGCTGATGCAAACGATATCGCCTGCTGCAGCTTCTTCAACGTCGATGCGGTGCAGACCGTGGTGACCCATCAGTTTCAGGATACGGCCGTTACGGCGCTTGCCGTCAGCACCGATCGCTACAACCGGGGTGTTCGGCTTGACGCGGCCACGGGCGATACGGCCAACGCCGATAACACCCAGGAAGCTGTTGTAGTCCAGAGCGGAGATCTGCATCTGGAACGCACCGTCACGGTCAACGGCCGGAGGCGGAACGTGGTCGACTACCGCTTGGTACAGCGGGGTCATGTCTTCAGCCATGGCGGTGTGATCCAGACCGGCAATGCCGTTCAGGGCCGAGGCGTAAACAACCTGGAAGTCCAGTTGTTCTTCGGTAGCACCGAGGTTGTCGAACAGGTCGAAGATCTGGTCCAGAACCCAGTCCGGACGCGCGCCTGGACGGTCAACCTTGTTGATCACCACGATTGGACGCAGGCCGGCTTCGAAAGCCTTCTTGGTCACGAAACGGGTTTGCGGCATAGGGCCGTCTTGAGCGTCAACCAGCAGCAGAACGGAGTCAACCATCGACATTACGCGTTCAACTTCGCCGCCGAAGTCGGCGTGGCCCGGGGTGTCCACGATGTTGATGTGGTAGCCGTTCCAGTTGATGGCGGTGTTTTTCGCCAGAATGGTAATACCGCGCTCTTTTTCCTGGTCGTTGGAGTCCATCACGCGCTCGTCGTTGAGCTCGTTGCGCTCCAGAGTGCCGGATTGACGCAGGAGTTTGTCTACCAGGGTGGTTTTACCATGGTCAACGTGGGCAATGATGGCGATGTTGCGTAGATTTTCGATCACTTGTGTATCTCGATCAGAGGATTCGGTTTGCTGACAAGTCTTGGCAGCGATTAGCAGTAGTGTCCGGCATGGCCGTTACAGCTTGACGGCGGTGTCGGGGGGCCGGTGACGCAGGCCACAGGCAAACAGCCCCGGGCACTTAGCTCGGTCGATAAACGCGCACATTGGCATGCCCCTCACTGAGCAAATGGTGAGCATGCAGGCGACTCATCACGCCTTTGTCGCAATACAGCAGGTACTGGCGAGTCGGATCCAGCTCCTTGAAACGAGCGTTCACTGCGTAGAACGGCATCGTCTGTACTTCTACGCCAGCGAGTTCCAGCGGCTCATCCTCGGCGGCATCCGGGTGACGGATGTCGATCACGATCTGGCCGGCCAGTGCTTCGCTGACTTCTTCAATCTGTACGTCCTGGCCCAATTCGTCGATCACCCGATCGATCGGCACCAGCTTGGCGTTTTCGAGCGCACGCTCGAGCACTGCCATGTCGAATTCTTTCTCTTCGTGTTCAACACGCCCGCGCTTGGCGGCGGTCTTCGGGTTGACCGAAATGACCCCGCAGTATTCCGGCATGTGCCGGGCGAAATCGGCGGTGCCGATCTCGTTGGCGGTGTCGATGATGTCCTGCTTGTGCGCCACGATCAGCGGACGCAGGACCAGTTTGTCGGTCACGCAGTCGATCACCGACAGGTTCGGCAGTGTCTGGCTCGACACCTGGGAGATCGCCTCGCCGGTGACCAGCGCCTCGATCTGCAGACGTTCGGCGATGTTGGACGCCGCGCGCAACATCATACGCTTCAATACGACGCCCATATGACTGTTATCGACTTTGCCGAGAATTTCGCCCAACACTTCTTCGAACGGAACACTGACAAATAGCACGCGTTGCGAGCTGCCGTACTTCTTCCAGATGAAATGCGCGACTTCCATTACACCCAATTCGTGGGCACGACCGCCCAGATTGAAGAAGCAGAAGTGCGTCATCAGGCCGCGACGAATGATCTGGTAAGCCGCAACGGTCGAGTCAAAGCCGCCGGACATCAATACCAGCGTCTGCTCCAGAGCGCCGAGCGGGTAGCCGCCGATACCATTGTGCTGGCTGTGAATGACGAACAACCGTTTGTCGCGAACTTCGATACGGACTTCGATCTCCGGCGCTTTCAGGTCGATACCGGCGGCACCGCACTCACGGCGCAGCTTGCTGCCGACGTATTTTTCGACGTCCATCGAGCTGAACGCGTGCTTGCCGGCACGCTTGCAGCGCACCGAGAAAATCTTCCCGGCCAGTGCAGCGCCGTAGTGCTGTTTGCACTTATCGGTGATGTCGTCGAAGTCGCCCAGAGGGTACTCGTCGATCTGCAGAAAGTGCGCGATGCCCGGCATGCAGGTCAAGCGCTCACCCATCTCTTTCAAGGCTTTGGCGTCGGTAACGCGGGTTTCCAGCTCGAGATTGTCCCACACACCGTTCACCACCACGGCCGGGTCCAGGTCGCGGAGCACGGTGCGGATGTTCTTGGCCAACTGGCGGATGAACTTCGTCCGGACAGGTCGGCTTTTGATGGTGATCTCGGGGAAGACTTTTACGATTAGTTTCATGAAAACAGCGCGCGAACGGCCAGCCGAAAAAGGGGGGCGCGGATTATAGCGGAAATTGCTCAAGGTTTAACCAGTTAATGTGCAGAAGGTTTTGCATGCACCAAAACGGGTCATTTTCGATTTATAGCGCTACATTAAAGGGCGAGATTTTCCGCATTCAGGCGCTTTGCACCTTTATAAGCGTGAATTTGGGGCAAAAAACCCATGCTGGGGCACTGGCATGCAATTTGCTCCCTTGTGAGGCAGGTTGCCTTGGCAGAGTATTCGCGCCGGCATCACCCAAATTCAAGGGCATCCACTACCAAGCCCGAAGCCACCCGGAGGACATATGTCGAAGACGGTTCAACTCATCAAAGATCATGACGTCAAGTGGATTGATCTGCGCTTCACGGACACCAAAGGCACTCAGCACCACGTGACCATGCCGGCTCGCGATGCGCTGGATGAAGACTTCTTCGAAGTCGGCAAGATGTTCGACGGTTCCTCCATTGCTGGCTGGAAAGGCATCGAAGCCTCCGACATGATCCTGATGCCGGTTGACGAAACGGCCGTTCTCGACCCGTTCACCGAAGACGCCACCCTGATCCTGGTGTGCGACATCATCGAACCTTCGAGCATGCAAGGCTACGACCGCGACCCACGTGCGATCGCCAAGCGCGCCGAAGAACACCTGAAAGCCACCGGTATCGGTGACACCGTGTTCGCTGGTCCTGAGCCTGAGTTCTTCATCTTTGACTCGGTGAAATTCAAGTCGGACATTTCCGGCTCGATGTTCAAGATCTACTCCGAGCAAGGTTCGTGGATGTCCGACCAGGACATCGAAGGCGGCAACAAGGGTCACCGTCCAGGCGTCAAAGGCGGCTACTTCCCGGTTCCACCGTTCGACCACGACCACGAAATCCGTACCTCCATGTGCAACGCACTGGAAGAAATGGGCCTGACCGTTGAAGTTCACCACCACGAAGTGGCGACTGCCGGCCAGAACGAAATCGGCGTCAAGTTCAACACCCTGGTGAAGAAAGCCGACGAAACCCAAACCCTGAAGTACGTTGTGCACAACGTTGCTGACGCTTACGGCCGCACCGCGACCTTCATGCCGAAGCCACTGTACGGCGACAACGGTTCGGGCATGCACGTACACATGTCGATCTGGAAAGACGGCAAGAACACCTTCGCAGGCGAAGGCTATGCCGGCCTGTCCGATACCGCTCTGTACTTCATCGGCGGCATCATCAAGCACGGTAAGGCCCTGAACGGCTTCACCAACCCGGCGACCAACTCCTACAAGCGTCTGGTACCAGGCTTCGAAGCTCCGGTAATGCTGGCCTACTCGGCTCGCAACCGTTCCGCTTCGATCCGTATTCCTTACGTGTCGAGCCCGAAAGCCCGCCGTATCGAAGCACGTTTCCCGGATCCGGCTGCCAACCCGTACCTGGCCTTCGCAGCACTGCTGATGGCCGGTCTGGACGGTATCCAGAACAAGATCCACCCAGGCGACGCTGCTGACAAAAACCTGTACGACCTGCCGCCTGAAGAGGCGAAAGAGATCCCGCAAGTTTGCGGCAGCCTGAAAGAAGCCCTGGAAGAGCTGGACAAGGGCCGCGCGTTCCTGACCAAGGGCGGCGTGTTCTCCGACGACTTCATCGACGCTTACATCGCGCTGAAATCGGAAGAAGAAATCAAGGTTCGCACCTTCGTACACCCACTGGAATATGAGCTGTACTACAGCTGCTGATCCGGTAGCGCCGCGTTTCTCGGCGTGACAAAAAGAGGCCTCCTTCGGGAGGCCTTTTTTATTGCAGATCAAAAAACCCTCACCCTAACCCTAACCCTCTCCCAGAGGGAGAGGGTTAGGGTGAGGGCGTTACCAGATGTTTACCAAGTTGGGCCAACCGCCGCACCTGGCCTATGCTGCACCCCATCGCTTTCAATCCCGGTCGATTTCATGGGTCGCACCTTTCTCTACATTCTACTGCTGATCGCCCTGCCCGCCGCGGCGCAGATCTACAAGTACACCGATGCCAACGGCAACACGGTGTACAGCGATCACTCGCCGGACGGCGTGCAGGCACAACCGGTGGAATTGCCGCCGCTCAATCGGGTCGAGCCTCAGGCGCCCAGCGCACCACCCGCGCCCGAAACCGCCAACCGTGAACCTGCGCGCAACGCCTACGACATTCTCGAACTCGCCGGCCTCCCCAGCGAAGAAGCCCTGCGCGCCAATAACGGCACGTTCACCGTCCAGGTGCTGATCAAGCCGCGCCTGCAACCACCACATCAATTGAGACTAGTCCTGGATGATATGCCTTATGGCCAGCCCAGCAATGTGCCGATCCTGCAACTGGTGAACGTCGATCGCGGCGAACACCGACTCGCGGTGCAGGTGATCGACGGACAGACGATCATCCAGCAGAGCCCACCCGTCGCCCTTAGCGTGCAGCGGGTGCACAAGCCATGATCCGCGCGTGGTTGGTCGTCCTGTCGGCGCTGATGTCGCTGCAAACCTCAGCCGAGGTCTTCACTTATACCAACGCGCAAGGCAATCGCGTCTACACCGACCAACCGCGCGGCAATGCCAAGCGAGTGCCGATCGCCACCAGTAACCGCATGTCGGCCAACCCGACCGCCGCCGCGCCGATCACCACCGCGAAAAAAACCGTCGAACAACCGCCCTTCCATTACGACATGCTGCGGATTCTGGTGCCCGAACCCGACGCAACCATTCGCAGCAGCGCCGGGGAAATTATCGTCAGTGTCACCAGCGAACCGGGCCTGCAACGCGGCCACCGCTATCGCCTGTTACTGGACGGCCAAGCCACCGGCGAACCCGGCCTGAGCCCGGTTTTCCCGCTGAACAACGTTGATCGCGGCAGCCACAATCTCTCGGTTGAAATCCTCGACATGGAGGGTCGCACCGTCGAGCGCACTGCCAACCAGCCATTCCACATGCTGCGCATTTCCCTCGCGCAGAAACGCCAGGTCAAACCCTGCGTCGCCGACGACTACGGCGTACGCCCGGAATGCCCCTTGAAAGACAAACCGCCCGAGCCGAAAAATCCCTTTCTGCGTTTCTTCTAACGTCGTTCAGCTTTGCGCACTATATTGGTGCAATGGCCTGCACTGTACTCACATTCCAACCCATTTTGGTTCGAAACTACCCGCCAGAGCAGGCCATGTGCCACGCAAACGAGCGTCAAACGCCTGTTTCAGGCGTTGAACGCTTCTTTTCAGAGCCTTGGTTTGGTTTTTGCATTTTCCCGATACCGACGCTTGCTTGTTGCGCACGCTCCGCCCCCAAAAGAGGCTCCGATGACCATTAGCGACGCAATCCACCGTTTGCTGCTCGACAACCTGACCACCGCCACCATCCTGCTCGACGCCGAATTGCGCCTCGAGTACATGAACCCGGCGGCGGAGATGCTGCTCGCCATCAGCGGGCAGCGCAGCCATGGGCAGTTCATCAGCGAGCTGTTCACTGAATCCACAGAAGCGCTGAATTCGTTGCGCCAAGCGGTAGAGCAGGCGCACCCGTTCACCAAGCGCGAAGCGATGCTCACTGCCCTCACCGGCCAGACGTTGACCGTTGATTACGCGGTGACGCCAATCCTCAGCAACGGCGCGACCATGCTTCTGCTGGAAGTCCACCCGCGTGACCGCCTGCTGCGGATCACCAAGGAAGAGGCGCAGCTGTCCAAGCAGGAAACCAGCAAGATGCTGGTGCGCGGCCTCGCCCACGAGATCAAGAACCCGCTCGGCGGCATCCGTGGCGCTGCGCAATTGCTCGCTCGCGAGCTGCCGGAAGACAGCCTGCGCGACTACACCAACGTGATCATTGAAGAAGCCGACCGCCTGCGCAATCTGGTCGACCGCATGCTCGGCTCGAACAAGCTGCCTTCGCTGGCGATGTGCAACGTCCACGAAGTACTGGAGCGCGTCTGCCAACTGGTTGAAGCGGAAAGTCAGGGCTGCATCACCTTGGTGCGCGATTACGACCCAAGCATTCCCGACGTGTTGATCGATCGCGAGCAAATGATTCAAGCCGTGTTGAACATCGTGCGCAACGCGATGCAGGCGATCAGCAGCCAGAACGAGCTGCGCCTGGGCCGCATCAGCCTGCGCACCCGCGCGATGCGCCAGTTCACCATCGGCCACATCCGCCATCGCCTGGTGACCAAGATCGAGATCATCGACAACGGTCCCGGGATCCCGGCGGAACTTCAGGAAACCATTTTCTTTCCCATGGTCAGCGGACGCCCGGACGGTACCGGGCTCGGTCTGGCCATTACCCAGAACATCATCAGCCAGCACCAGGGTCTGATCGAGTGTGACAGCCATCCAGGCCACACCACGTTCTCGATCTTTCTGCCACTGGAACAAGGAGCCACATCGACATGAGCCGTAGTGAAACCGTATGGATCGTCGATGACGACCGTTCTATCCGTTGGGTTCTGGAAAAGGCCTTGCAGCAGGAAGGCATGACCACCCAGAGCTTCGACAGCGCCGACGGCGTGATGAGTCGCCTGGCCCGTCAGCAGCCTGATGTGATCATCTCCGACATCCGCATGCCCGGTGCCAGCGGTCTGGACCTCCTGGCGCGGATTCGCGAACAGCATCCACGGTTGCCGGTCATCATCATGACCGCTCATTCCGATCTGGACAGCGCTGTCGCCTCCTATCAGGGCGGCGCCTTCGAGTACCTGCCAAAACCGTTCGACGTTGATGAAGCGGTATCGCTGGTCAAGCGCGCCAATCAGCACGCACAAGAGCAGCAAGGCCTGGAAGTCGTGCCGGCACTGACCCGCACCCCGGAAATCATCGGCGAAGCGCCGGCGATGCAGGAAGTGTTTCGCGCCATCGGCCGCTTGAGCCATTCCAACATCACCGTGCTGATCAACGGCGAATCCGGCACCGGTAAAGAACTGGTCGCCCACGCCCTGCACCGCCACAGCCCGCGCGCGGCCTCGCCATTCATCGCGCTGAACATGGCGGCGATCCCCAAGGATCTGATGGAATCCGAGCTGTTCGGCCATGAGAAAGGCGCGTTCACCGGCGCGGCGAATCTGCGTCGCGGCCGTTTTGAGCAGGCTGACGGCGGCACGCTGTTCCTCGACGAAATCGGCGACATGCCGGCAGATACGCAAACCCGTTTGCTGCGAGTTTTGGCGGATGGCGAGTTCTATCGCGTGGGCGGGCATGTGCCGGTCAAGGTCGACGTACGGATCATCGCCGCGACGCACCAGAATCTGGAAACCCTGGTGCACGCTGGCAAATTCCGTGAGGACTTGTTCCATCGCCTCAACGTGATCCGCATCCACATCCCGCGCCTCTCGGATCGTCGTGAAGACATCCCGACCCTGGCCAAGCACTTCCTCAGCCGCGCCGCGCAAGAACTGGCGGTGGAGCCGAAGCTGCTGAAGAGCGAGACCGAGGAATACCTGAAGAACCTGCCGTGGGGCGGTAACGTGCGTCAGCTGGAGAACACGTGCCGCTGGATCACCGTGATGGCGTCCGGGCGCGAAGTGCACATCAGCGACCTGCCGCCAGAACTGCTGAACCTGCCGCAAGACTCGGCGCCAGTGACCAACTGGGAGCAGGCGCTGCGCCAGTGGGCGGATCAGGCCTTGGCGCGCGGCCAGTCGAGCCTGCTCGACAGTGCGGTGCCGGCGTTTGAGCGGATCATGATCGAGACTGCCCTGAAACACACCGCCGGGCGTCGGCGTGATGCGGCGGTTTTGCTGGGTTGGGGGCGTAATACCCTGACGCGCAAGATCAAGGAATTGGGGATGAAGGTTGATGGTGGCGATGATGATGAGGGGGATGAGGGTTAACGGTTTGTTCGCTTGAAGATGGTTGTGTACTCAGGATCCATCCCCCTCTCCCCCCAGTGGGAGAGGGGGAAAGGGAGCCGATTCGTGCAATTCTCAAAATCTGAGTTCGACTCGGTATTTCACGTCGGCGTATTTCTCACAAACCCCGCGGTCAGTCCCCTCCCCCTCTGGGAGAGGGTTAGGGTGAGGGCCACTGTGCACCGCATCAATGCACGATGACCCGCGATTGAGCACAGCCGGATCCCCCACTCGCTTCCGACAACACCAAAAAAACCACTTTCCAAAAACACGAAAGCCCCGAACCCCGGGGCTTTCGCGTTTCCGATCAGCATTTTTGTTTCAACAAATTAAAACCTGGCACGTCCCCTGCAATACCTCTGACAGGTGATTCGATTCACCACCCGTTTCGGGGACCTTGGTACAGGCAGGCCGGGGATTCCCCTCTTTACTCCGGGCTCACACCGCTACGCGACGAGCCCACCCTTTTGGGATCCTTGGTACAGGCAGGCCGGGGGTTCCCTCTTTACACCGGACCGACGCCAACAGCGAAGTCCACCCTTTTGGGAACCCTGATACAGGCAGGTCAGGGATTCCCGCTTTTACACCCCTCGCCGGGCGTTCAGCCCGGCGTTAATCAAGCTTCGGACGTTTGGGTAAATGGTGCAGGGGCTGGTTTTGCCGCCCCGAGTCATATTCCCGTATTTGTGTTTCAAGCCTGTCGAGCATTTTTCCAGGGCTGGGTTCACTGATCAGAATGTCTGTCAGCCGTGCCTTATCGCTAGCGTCAGCTTTGACGTAAACCTCGAGAAACCACCAGACCCGCCGCTGCAGAAGCGGATACTCAACGTGAAACTCAGGCGTACGACTCAGTTTCCGAAGCCTGCTGGAAAGATCACCAACACTGGCCCAGAGTTCCTGTTTTCTTGGTACGTCCTCTGTCGGCACATGCTGCAACCAAAGTTTTGCCGACACATCATTACTTTCTGCTCCCAACCAAATATCGGAGTCGATTTTTATCCGTGCACCTATCAACCGCCGGAGTGAGGCCGGATCCGTTATTGGATTGCCGATGAGATTGAAGCCTGCTCTGAGTTCAACGGATTCCGGGATCGAGGTAATCCGATTGTTCGCCAGGTTCAACAGTTTCCCGGGAATCTCGTTGGTGATGCCCTCCGGAAATCTGTCTAACCCCATGTTGGAAAGATCCAGCTCCTGCAACGCAGTCATTGCTTTGAGTGAAGGTGCGACAGAAAGCGCATTGCTGCCAAGCCTTAATACTTCCAGGCTTGACCGGCCGTTGTCGGCATCAAGCCCGATAGGTATTCGGCGTATTCCAGCTCCCGTCAGATCCAGCACACGCAACTCGGTCATCCCGGAAATATCAGGATCCGTTTGCAAAGAATCGTTCTGGCGTTGAACAGGTACCCCAAACCGCAACGCACCGGGCAAATCATTCACCGCTGGTCCCTGTGTGCTACCAAGCCTCAATACCTGCAGTCTGGTCATGCCCCTCAGCGAAAAACTTGCCTGTAAATCACAATCCTGCAGGTTCAATTCTCGTAAATGGGGGAGCTTCACTAATTGCTCGGTAAAGCGCGAATCCATATTGAATCTTGAGTAAGCCCGCTCATATAGAGAGGCGCCGAAGGATCTTCTGGTGATTAGCTGGCTTGTTACCGTCAGACTTTCAATGTTTGGAAACTGCGCAAAAAAAACCTCAGGGTTCAGCGGTGCATTACCTCTTAACGTAAGAGCAACGACTGAGTTGAACCTCAATGAAAGCAACTTATCGACTGGCCATAGCGTGAGATTGATATCCAGCTTGAAACCCGATAGCCGCCCATCGCTATAGACCCGCTGATCAGGCTGACTTTGCCACTTGTACAATTGGCGTAGCGTGCTCCACATGGCAAACGCCTCATGTATCTCATGGTCCCCTGGAACGTGATTTTGGTGGCGGGGGATGCTGACGTGTTCGCTGCCCATTTGAGCAAGCCCAAGTTGAATATGCTTAAGCTCCACATCTGCCACATCCCTGTCACTGAACCGGGCGATAAAGTCATCTGCGTGTTGATCGGTCGAATCCGGAAAATACTGTTTAACCTGCGCTCGTGTGGCTGGCTCAACGACCTCACGCTGGTACCAGAGGCCGCTGTCGGCATCGCGCAGCATCACCGGACCCAAAAGCAACTCGCTTGTCCGTCGGGCTCGATGCAATCCCGTTTCCGGATCCACGGCGACAAGAACAAGGTCGCCACCAGCCACGTCAGCGTAAGTACGCTTGTTAAAAACCCTTAAACCTTCACTGTTGACTTCTGGAAGTATTGCTCGGGCATTGACTACGTAATGGTCCAGCGAAGGCTGAGATGCTGGCAGACGAGTTTCAGCGGGAATCGTCTGAACTTCGACGGTCGGAGCCGGATGAATGACATCAATGTCTGTAGCGCTGGCTCGCGACTGCGGATTGTCGAGAGTAATACCTGAGTCGACGCCTCTGCGGCCTGAGGGACCGGGGAGCGAAGTGTCCACCTCCACCGATCGATTCGAGCTGCCGGGAACATCCACGTGGGTACCGCTACCGCGCGGTGGTTTTACTGGCATGTTTTTTCATCCTTGAAAAAGTCGCCCTCCGCATTTGCCTAAGGAACGAAGGGATCGGCATCCTGCCGATTTGAAAGAGGAGCGCACGATAGCGTGCGCAGGTGTTGAAGGAGATAGGAAAGGCAGACTGGCGAAGTGGGAAACAACGCCAGGAAACGTAGGAGTACAAGAGAGGAACGACAGGTTTGCGATCAGTTCATTCGCAAACGGATCTCCAGCCGCCAGCGGTCGTCGACCTTGCTGCCGGCCCAGTCGCCCTGTAGTGGCCGCGCCGCCAGCACCGTCAGCAGCAAGCCACCGTCACTCCTGCGCGTACGCCAATTCACGTCTTTGCCGTTGAGCCTGAGTTGGCCTTTCTGCGCTTTGCCTTCAGCCTGGAACAACAGCGCCACCGTGCCATCAATGATTTCACCGTGCAGCTTGGGCTCATTGTTGAACCACACCACCAACCCTTGATCCGTGACCTCGACCTGCTGCAACACCGTCGGATCCGGCGTGGTCAGGCGACCAATCATCAAACCGATCATCACGCCAACAATCGCCAGCGAACCGATGACACGCGGGAATAGTTTCGAACGGTTGTCCACAGGCGGCGTAGAATGCCGCTCATCTTTACCTTCGGAGCCGTGCATGTTTCACGTCATCCTTTTTCAACCAGAAATTCCGCCGAATACCGGCAACGTTATCAGGCTGTGCGCCAACAGCGGCTGCCACCTGCATTTGATCGAACCGTTGGGTTTCGAGATGGACGACAAGCGCTTGCGCCGTGCCGGTCTCGATTACCACGAATATGCCACGCTGCAGCGTCACGCGGACCTGGCAAGTTGCCTGGAAAGCCTGGGTAATCCACGGCTGTTCGCGTTCACCACCAAAGGCTCGCGGCCGTTTCATGATGCCGCGTTTGTTCCTGGCGATGCGTTCATCTTCGGCCCGGAAAGCCGTGGCCTGCCGCCGGAAGTACTCGACGCGCTGCCGCCGGAACAGCGCCTGCGTCTGCCGATGCGCGAAGGCTGCCGCAGCCTGAACCTGTCCAACACCGTCGCCGTCGCTGTATACGAAGCCTGGCGCCAGAACGACTTCAAGTAACACCGCAAAACAAATGTGGGAGCGAGCCTGCTCGCGATTACGGAGTGTCAGTCAACATTGATGTGTCTGACAGACCGCTATCGCGAGCAAGCTCGCTCCCACATGGGGTGTTGCTAAACCGTCTTACTGAACGGTTGGCGTCTCGCCGCTTTCCTGCATGCGCTGCAATTCTTGCGCGTACAGAGCGTCGAAGTTCACCGGGGCCAGCATCAGCGCCGGGAACGAACCACGGGTCACCAGGCTGTCCAGGGTTTCGCGCGCGTACGGGAACAGGATGTTCGGGCAGAACGCACCCAGGGTGTGGCTCATCGAAGCCGCATCGAGGTTCTTGATCAGGAAAATACCGGCCTGTTGCACTTCAGCGATGAAGGCGACTTCTTCACCGTTTTTCACGGTGACGGACAGAGTCAGCACGACTTCGTAGAAATCACCTTCCAGTGCTTTCTGGCGAGTGTTCAGATCCAGCGCGACTGCCGGATCCCACTGCTGGCGAAAGATCGCCGGGCTTTTCGGGGCTTCGAAGGACAGGTCGCGTACGTAGATGCGCTGCAAGGAGAATTGCGGTGCGGTTTCTTCTTCGCTGGCTGCAGTGTTCTGTTGGTCAGTCATCTCAGATCCTTATCGATCTTGGGTCTTTTAGGGATTGCTGTACGTGGGTGCAGCCGTTCAGGCCTTGAGCAGCGCGTCGAGCTTGCCGGCGCGCTCCAAGGCATACAAATCATCACAACCGCCGATGTGCTTGCTGCCGATCCAGATCTGCGGCACGGACGTGCGCCCGGCTTTCTGGGCCATTTCGGCGCGCACCTGCGGCTTGCCATCGACCTTGATCTCTTTGAAGGCCACGCCTTTGTTCTCGAGCAGGTACTTGGCGCGCGAGCAGTAAGGGCAGTAATCGCTGGAGTAGACGATGACTTCGCTCATATCACTTCACCAGCGGCAGGTTATCGCCTTTCCAGCTGGAGATCCCGCCGGACAGCTTGGCGGCGGTGAAGCCGGATTTCATCAGTTCGCGGGCGTGGGTGCCGGCGGTCTGGCCCAGAGCGTCGACCAGAATGATGGTCTTGGCCTTGTGCTTTTCCAGCTCGGCGGTGCGCGCAGCCAGTTTGTCCTGGGGAATGTTGATCGCACCAACGATGTGGCCGGCAGCGAAATCCTTGGCCGGACGGATGTCCACCACCACGCCTGCATCTTTATTGACCAGTGCGGTCAGCTCGCCGGTGCTCAGGCTTTTACCGCCGCCCTGCATCGTGTGCGCCAGCAGCAGAGCCAGCAGTACGACGAAGATACCGACAAGAATGTAGTGGTTAGTGGCAAATTCAATCAGGTGAGCAACCATCGAAGGAGGTTCCAGGGCGTTAAAATGTCGGCCAGTATACACAGCCACTATGGTCGGCCAAACCCCGTCCGGCGGTGACGCGGTCGGAACTTAGCTTTAAACTCCAACTCCCTTTTCCATCGCCCTCTTCTTTATTAGCCACGAGTGGATTCCATGACTACCACGCCTAAACCTTTGGTCCTGATGATTCTCGACGGCTTCGGTCACAGCGACAGCCCCGAATCCAACGCCGTTTTCGCGGCGAAGAAGCCTGTTCTCGATCGCCTCTGGGCCAGCGTGCCGAATGGCTTGATCTCGGGCAGCGGCATGGACGTCGGTCTGCCGGACGGCCAGATGGGCAACTCTGAAGTCGGCCATATGAACCTCGGCGCCGGCCGCGTGGTGTATCAGGACTTCACCCGCGTGACCAAATCGATCCGCGACGGCGAATTCTTCGAGAACCCGACCATTTGCGCCGCTGTGGATAAAGCCGTGGCCGCCGGCAAGGCCGTGCATTTCATGGGTCTGCTCTCCGATGGTGGCGTGCACAGCCACCAGGATCACCTGATCGCCATGGCCGAACTGGCCTTCAAGCGCGGCGCCGAGAAAATTTACCTGCACGCCTTCCTCGATGGCCGCGACACGCCGCCGAAAAGCGCAGCCTCGTCGATCGAACTGCTCGATGCGACCTTCCAGGCACTGGGCAAGGGCCGCATCGCCAGCATTATCGGCCGTTACTTCGCCATGGACCGTGACAACCGTTGGGATCGTGTCGCTCAGGCCTACAACCTGATTGTCGACGGCAACAGCGAATTCAATGCCGCCACCGCGCAGGAAGGTCTGGACGCGGCTTACGCTCGCGGTGAGAGCGACGAATTCGTCAAAGCCACGACCATCGGTGAGCCGGTGAAAGTCGAAGACGGCGACGCCGTGGTGTTCATGAACTTCCGCGCCGACCGCGCCCGTGAACTGACCCGCGTGTTCGTTGAGGACGATTTCAAGGATTTCGAGCGCGTCCGCCAGCCAAAACTGGCCGGTTTTGTCATGCTGACCCAATACGCCGCCAGCATTCCGGCACCGTCGGCGTTCGCGGCGGGCAGCCTGGAGAACGTCCTCGGTGACTATCTGGCGAAAAACGGCAAAACCCAGCTGCGCATTGCTGAAACCGAGAAATATGCGCACGTGACGTTCTTCTTCTCCGGCGGTCGTGAAGAACCGTTCCCGGGCGAAGAGCGCATCCTGATCCCTTCGCCGAAAGTCGCCACTTACGACTTGCAGCCTGAAATGAGCGCGCCTGAGGTGACCGACCGCATTGTCGAGGCCATCGAAAACCAGCGTTACGACGTGATCGTGGTCAACTACGCCAACGGCGACATGGTCGGCCACAGCGGTGTATTCGACGCAGCAGTGAAAGCGGTTGAATGCCTCGACACCTGCGTCGGTCGCATCGTTGAAGCACTGGAAAAGGTCGGCGGCGAAGCGCTGATCACCGCTGACCACGGCAACGTCGAAAAAATGGCCGATGAAGAAACCCACCAAGCGCACACCGCGCACACCACCGAGCCGGTGCCGTTCATTTATGTCGGCAAGCGCGATTTGAAAGTGCGTGAAGGCGGCGTGCTGGCGGATGTGGCGCCGACCATGCTCAAGCTGTTGGGACTGGAAAAACCGGCGGAAATGACCGGCAGTTCGATTCTGGTCTGACCCGAATCGCCAAAACACCGCAAAACCCTGTGGGAGCTGGCTTGCCAGCGATAGCAATCTGACAGCCAACATCTATGTTGAAGGTGCAGAAGCCATCGCCGGCAAGCCAGCTCCCACAGTGGTTTATGGAGTTTTCGAAATGGAATCGGGTCTATTGCTAGCTCCAGTTATCACACAGCCCCAATTGGGCGTTTTTTTTGCAGCCTCGGGCGGGCATACTAGGCCGTCCCTTACCCTGGTGCCGCCCGCCTCTATGCTCCGCGTCCTGATCGCCCTCGCTCTGACCTGCCTGCTCCAACCGGCCTTCGCTGACGAGCGCGCGCAAACCCAACAGCAGTTGGACGCCACGCGTCAGGACATTGCCGAGCTGAAAAAGCTGCTGGGCAAAGTCCAGGAAGAAAAATCCGGCGTGCAGAAAGAGCTCAAGGGCACCGAAACCGAGCTGGGCAAGTTGCAGAAGCAGGTCGACGCACTGCAGAAAGAACTGCAGAAAAGCGAATCCGAGCTGCAGCGACTCGATGCAGAGAAAAAAAAACTCCAGAGCGCGCGCACTGAACAGCAGCGACTGATCGCCATTCAGGCCCGAGCGGCCTATCAGAACGGTCGGCAGGAATACCTCAAGCTGCTGCTCAACCAGCAGAATCCCGAGAAATTCGCCCGCACCCTCACCTATTACGATTACCTGAGCCAGGCCCGCCTGGAGCAGTTGAAGAACTTCAACGAGACCCTGCGCCAACTGGCCAATGTCGAAAAAGACATTGCCGCCCAGCAGGCGCAGTTGCTGGTGCAGAAAAGCAGCCTCGATACCCAGCGCGACGAACTGGAAAATGTTCGCAAGGAACGTCAGCAGGTCCTCGCCAAGCTCAACGATGACGTGAAAGCCCGCGATCAGAAATTGGCTGCGCGCGAGCAGGATCAGGCAGACCTGTCTAAAGTCCTTAAAACCATTGAAGAAACCCTGGCCCGCCAGGCCCGTGAGGCAGAAGAGGCGCGGCAGAAAGCGCTGATCGCCCAGCAGGAAGCGGAAAAAAAGCGTTTGCGTGAGGCGCAGGCTGAAAACAGCGACGCCCCACGGAAACCGGTCAAATCCACTCCCGGCGCGCTGGTCTCCAGCAGCGGCGAGACCTTCGGTGGTCCTTTTGCTGCAACCCGGGGAAAACTTCCATGGCCGGTTGATGGTCGACTGCTGGCACGCTTCGGCGAAAGCCGTGGCGACGACGCTCGCACCAAGTGGGACGGCGTGATGATCAGCGCCTCCGCCGGCAGCCAGGTGCATGCCGTACACGGTGGTCGCGTGGTGTTCGCCGACTGGCTGCGCGGTGCCGGGCTGCTGGTGATCCTTGATCACGGCAACGGTTTTCTGAGTCTTTACGGTCACAACCAGACGCTGCTCAAGTCGGCCGGTGACGTGGTAAAAGCCGGTGAGTCCATCTCCACTGTCGGTAACAGTGGCGGCCAGGATACATCAGCGCTGTATTTCGCAATTCGTCAGCAGGGTCACCCGAGTGATCCGGCGCAATGGTGTCGTGCGCAAGGATAAGCGCACCATCTAATTCAGGAGTTCGTTCGACATGCTGCATTTGTCCCGCCTTACCTCGCTGGCCCTGACGATCGCCCTGGTGATCGGCGCGCCTTTGGCGTTCGCCGCGCAACCGGCCCCGGCCGTCGCTCCGGCAGGCACTGCCGCGACCTCCAAGGCGCCGTTGCCGCTGGAAGAGTTGCGCACCTTTGCCGAGGTCATGGACCGGATCAAAGCCGCTTACGTCGAGCCGGTGGACGACAAGACCCTGCTGGAAAACGCGATCAAGGGCATGCTCAGCAACCTTGATCCGCACTCGGCCTACCTCGGCCCTGAAGACTTCACCGAGCTGCAGGAAAGCACCAGCGGTGAGTTCGGTGGCCTGGGTATTGAAGTCGGCGCCGAAGACGGTTTCATCAAAGTCGTCTCGCCAATCGATGACACCCCGGCGTCGAAGGCCGGCATTCAGGCTGGTGACTTCATCGTCAAGATCAACGGTCAGCCGACACGTGGCCAGACCATGACCGAAGCCGTCGACAAGATGCGCGGCAAGATCGGCCAGAAAATCACCCTGACCCTGGTGCGCGATGGTGGCACGCCGTTCGACGTAACGCTGGCACGCGCGGTGATTCAGGTGAAGAGCGTCAAGGCGCAGCTGCTGGAAACCGGCTACGCGTACATCCGCATCACCCAGTTCCAGGTCAAGACCGGCGAGGAGGTCTCCAAGGCCCTGGCCAAGCTGCGCAAGGACAACGGCAAGAAGCTCAACGGTATCATTCTCGACCTGCGCAACAACCCGGGCGGCGTGTTGCAGGCGGCGGTGGAAGTGGTCGACCACTTCATCACCAAAGGCCTGATCGTCTACACCAAAGGCCGCATCGCCAACTCCGAACTGCGCTTCTCTGCCACCGGCAAAGACGAAAGCGAAGCGGTGCCAATGGTTGTGCTGATCAACGGTGGCAGCGCCTCGGCGTCGGAAATCGTCGCCGGCGCCCTGCAGGACCAGAAACGCGCCGTGGTCATGGGCACCACCAGTTTCGGCAAGGGCTCGGTACAAACCGTGCTGCCGCTGAACAACGACCGCGCCCTGAAAATCACCACGGCGCTGTACTTCACGCCGAACGGCCGCTCGATTCAGGCCCAGGGCATCGTCCCTGACATCGAAGTACGCAAGGCCAAGATCACCAACGAGGCCGATGGCGATTACTTCAAGGAAGCCGACCTGCAAGGTCACTTGGGCAACGGCAACGGCGGCGCGGACAAACCGACCGGTTCCGGTGCCAAGCCCAAAGCCATGCCACAGGATGACGATTACCAATTGGCCCAGGCCCTGAGCCTGCTCAAAGGGCTGAGCATCACATCCGGCCGCTGAGGATGCCTTTGCGTTTCGTCTTCGTTCTGTTGTGCTGTCTGGCGGGTGCTGCTCATGCGGAGCCCGCCAGTTCAACATCGCACAAAGCCTACCTGACACTGATCATCGATGACCTGGGGCAGAACCTGCCCCGGGATCGCCGCGTGCTGGCCCTGCCCGGCCCGGTGACCACGGCGATCATGCCTGATACCCCTCACGCCACCGAGTTCGCCCGCGAGGCCCATCGCGCCGGCAAGATTGTCATCCTGCACATGCCCATGGATCCGGCTACCGGGCCTTATGCCTGGCACCCGGAGCTGCCCATCGAAGAGCTGGAAAAACGCCTGAACGCCGCGTTCAAAATGGTCCCCTACACTGCTGGCATCAATAACCACATGGGCAGTCGCATGACCGCGCAACCGGTGGCGATGGCGTGGTTGATGGGCCAATTGCAGCGCCGGCACAAGTTCTTCGTCGACAGCCGCACCAGCGCCCAGACCGTCGCCGCCCAGCAGGCACAGAAGATCGATCTGGCGAGTGTGTCACGGGATGTATTTCTCGATGACGAACGCACTGAAGCGGCGATCTACACGCAACTGCAGACTGCGATCAGCCTGGCGCGCAAACAGGGTTCGGCGGTGATGATTGGCCATCCGTATCCGCAAACGCTGGCAGTACTGGAGCGCGAACTGCCGAAGTTGAAGGCTCAGGGCATCGAGTGGATCGATATCAAACAGATGATCAGCCTGCGCAGCAATCGCGCCATGGCTGGCCATGGCAAGGACGGCGTGTATCGGTAGCACTTTGTGACGCTGACACATACATAGTTACTACCCGATAACCATCTCCGTTCCCGATAGTGCGACCTGCAACAGGTCGTGACGCCCTCGCGTCGCTTTCAACTATCAGGAATCATCATGACTATCGAAAACAGCACCACAGCCCATCCCAAACAGATGGAACCGATCACGCAGGACAATCTGCTGATCAACTTCACCACGGAGTTCCACCGGGTCTGGAGCACCAACGGTTCAAAAGCAAAAACCGCCACGTTCTGGCACCCCACCCCTGCTCCGGATGCATTGCCGGGTTACTTTCCGCTGGGCGACGTGCTCATTCCCGGCAACACCAATATCAATGGCGAAATGGTCGCAGCCGTGGTCTGCGAGAAAGATATGGAGGGGGCCGTAAGCACTAAAGGAAAGGCCCTTGCCCGCCCTGTCGATTTTGACCTGGTCTGGAAAGAAACCGGGGCGCCCAGTGTCACGCCCATGTCGATCTGGCGACCTTTGGCCCCTGTCGGCTACGTTGCTCTGGGGCTCGTGTGCTCCAACGATCACTGCAAACCTTCGTTGAACTCGGTGCGCTGCGTCAGGCTCGACCTGGTGATCGCAGCGAACGTCGGCGAGTTGATCTGGAATGACAAGGGCAGCGGCGCCAAACTCAGTTTCAGCGCCTTTGGCATCGAACCGCCGACTGCCGCCGCAGGCGACATCCATTTTGCGCCCTGCACCTTCGTGGGCATCCAGGGTTATAGCAAGCCTGTAGCACCCTCGACGGCGTACAGCCTGCGCATGCAAATCCCGCTACAAGTCAGCGCACCGCCGCCAATTCCGACTCTGACCGGGTACGCGAAGCCCGCAGTAAACGAACCTGCCACCGTCACCCAGATTGCCCGCCTGCCTTGGTTTGTAGTGCGAGACCATGCTCATCCCGGCGAACAATTTCGCAATTCGCCCTACTACGAACTGAAAAGAACTGACGAATACGTGCTCATTGGTCACGAGCACAATGAATCGGACAAGTATCGGGTCGTTAAATGGACGGCGCCGCGTGCGCAAGACGCGGTGACGATGCGCATGTTCCAGGGTTTTACCGCCATGGAAATCGTCAAAGCCTGGCCGACCATGCCTCTCAGCGATATCCGCCTGACAAAGTTCTCAGCCTGCCTGACGAAGAGTTTGACCCACACCGAGACGTCTTCCAGCGGCTGGAACGAGCTACGACCTCAAGTGGTGATTGGCATGGCGCCGAAGCAAACAGCCGTCGCGGTTTATCACATGCAAAGCCATTACGAGTTGGTACGGGAAGACGGCACTCAAGTAGCGGTCGACTTTGGTTATACCGACGATTCAAGCGTGCTGTTGACGCAATATCCGCCGGAGTCCGTCGAGGTCGTCAGTGCATGTCCGCCACTGACGACAGACACCCCGGCAGATCCGGACATCGATGGCACCAACGTTAGCGCGCAACCACAACCGGACCTGGAGGTTGCTATAGATAGCGCGCCATGATTTCGTCGACCACCCCTTCCTTGCGCAGCTGATCCAGCGCAGCCTGAAGCCTGGCGACGACTTCATCGGAGACGTCCTTGTTCAGCGCCAGGTACAACTCGGCACTGTTGAAGCGCAGCACGGTTTTCAGGCCGGTGACCCCATCCTGCCGCGCCAGATAGCGCCCGGCAGGATCACCGGTGGCCCACAGATCAATCTGACCATTGACCAGTTTCTTCGCGTTGTCCTGATCGCGCAGCACCACAATCGGCTTCAGGCCTTGTTTGGCCAACGTCTCGGCAATCGCATCGCCCTTGTAGGCGCCAACCTTGTACTTGCGCGCGTCGTCGAGAGTCTCGAGGGTGATCTTGCTGTCAGCCTTGGCCAACATGATCCAGTCATCAGGTCCGATGGGACCAACCCATTTGAAGAGTTTTTCACGGTCCGGCAGACGCGCCATCACAAAGGCGCCATAACCGGGATTTTCCAGCGCAAGTTTATAGACACGCTCCCATGGAAAACGCAGGGTCAGGCTATAGGTGATGCCGGCACGCTGGAACACTTCACGGACGATGTCAGTGGCGATGCCATTGATGTTCTCGCCTTTGGCGAAGTTCTTGCCATCTTTCGCCATGTTGTACGGCGGGAAGTTTTCGGTGAGAAGCACCAGATCGGTGTCGGGACTGTTTTCGGCCCGGACAGTGTTGATGAGCAACATTGATGTGCTGGCGAGAACAAGAAGCAGGCGTTTGATCATGTCGGGCTACCGAAATCCATGGCGTGCCCAAGAGTGCCTTGGGTGCGCCATGCTGTCCACTGGCCTGTACGGAGTCAATGCACTGCGCTCGAGTGACAAGCGTCAGCAGGACGTTTTTTTCAGTTGTTTATCAACCAATAAAACCAGTTTTGAAGAGCCTGCAACTCACATTTTGCTACAGCGCCAACAACACCAAAAAAACGAATTAAATTAAAGTTCCAACAACAACCAACATAACTTCCACGCTAGACCAGGGATCGGTCATGAATTACAGATCAAAACTGACAACAACTCTCGCACTGCTAACAATTACATTCACGCTGACGTCTTGCGCATACAGTTTTCCGGAAGCCGCGGAGCCTGTTCTTTTGAATAATGCTGACGGCCAGAACAATCATTTAAATGGCATCGGGCAGATCATCAAAGGAGACCGTCGCTATTGCACCGCTTTTCTTATCGACACCCGCGACTCTGACAATAACTCGAACGGCCCGGCGTATATCCTGACCAGCGGACACTGCGCCTCAATCTGGATTGGAACAGCCGCTGATATGGCCTATCAGGGCCAAATGCAATTCAACTATTTTCAAGACACTCTTCTCGATGCCAGGCTTTACGATATTCAACAGGTCAAGTGGGCAAGCCTCGCCGGCACCGATGTCGCGGTTATGGAATTGAACACTTCGCTGCAAGCGGTGATCGACGACGGCATCAGTCCACTCAAGCTGGGACGCAACGCGCCTGAAAAACCCGGTCCGGTCAATGTCATTGGCGCACCCTTGAGCGCCCCGGGCCTCAGGCTTTCGTCCTGCACTCAAGAGCCGGCAAACACCACGCTGATCAAGTACCTGACCGTCCATACCGATTATCAGAAGCAGGATTGCAAAGGCATCGAACCGGGCTCGTCCGGCTCCCCGGTCATGGACATCGCAACAAGGGAAGTCACCGGTGTGATGTCGGGAACCACCTACGGCATCACAGCAGACGATTTGTGCTTCTGGCATGGACTCTGTGCAAACCCTCCCCGTCAATCCATATTGCCTGACGAGGCCAGTCAAAGTTTTCCCATCGATTACCTGATGTCCTGCTTCTCGGCGGGTCGCTTCAACAAGGACGCAGCTGCCTGTACGCTAAAGCCCGACTTTAACTTCAGAGCCAGAAACAACGCAGACGTTACTCTTTATAAAGCACCGAACAAAGGCCATGAAAACGGGCCAACCTGGGACGTCAGGTTTTCAATGAACACCGACTTCTTTCGTTTTAAAACTGTGCGCGACGCACAGGCCTGTTACTTACCAGAACACTACAGCGACCCGATTAAGATCAGTGCCGGCCTTATTAATAAAACGATCGGCAGCGAAGCGGGTTTATATTATCTGTGCCTGATGGGTGTCGACTCAGTCGATCAAGAAATTATCGAGGGAAAACTGCGCAATGCACAAATTCTGCCGGCACGACTGGTCAATCCCGGCGGAATTCGACTGCCTGAGCCAACCCCGCACATCAAATCTGGTAGTGAAGATCTGTTGATCGAATACCGTGAAACCACAGATCGCAATATCTGGACTCAGATATACGTTGGGGCTGTGAACTCAACGGACTGTGCCGCCATCGATTCCAGAAGTTACAGCAAGATAGACGACAGTTTTCTGGTACCCAATGATGCCCTGCCACTGACGCTGTGCAGCTACACCATGGATCGCGATTTCAATACGTCAACTGTGCGTACAGATACACTACAAAAACCTTGAGCCGTCGTGCGTCAACAAGCCGGGCGGTGAATAACCCTCATGGAGTTCCGCCCGGTAGTACGCAAACTCAGCCTGATCAGCGCATCACGATGCCGCGTTTGGCCATGTAGGCCTTGGCTTCCTGCACGGTGTATTCGCCGAAGTGGAAAATACTCGCCGCCAATACAGCACTGGCGTGGCCTTCGAGAATACCGTCAGCCAGATGCTGCAGGTTGCCGACACCGCCGGAAGCAATCACCGGAATGCCCAGCGCATCGCTGATCGCGCGGGTTACGCCGAGGTCGAAACCGTTTTTCATGCCGTCCTGATCCATGCTGGTCAGCAGGATCTCGCCGGCACCGAGGCCTTCCATTTTCTTCGCCCACTCGACCGCGTCGAGGCCGGTCGGCTTGCGCCCGCCGTGGGTGAAGATTTCCCAGCGCGGGGTTTCGCCCGGGCCGGAAACCTTCTTGGCGTCGATGGCGACGACGATGCATTGCGAGCCAAAATGCTGCGCGGCTTCGCCAACGAATTCCGGGTTGAACACGGCCGCAGTGTTGATCGACACCTTGTCCGCACCGGCATTCAGCAGATTGCGAATGTCCTGCACGGTACGCACGCCACCGCCGACGGTCAGCGGAATGAACACCTGACTGGCCATGCGCTCGACGGTATGCAGCGTGGTGTCGCGGCCATCGACGCTGGCGGTGATGTCGAGAAAGGTAATCTCGTCGGCGCCCTGCTCGTCGTAACGCCGGGCGATTTCCACCGGGTCACCGGCATCGCGGATGTTCTCGAACTTCACACCTTTGACGACCCGGCCGTTGTCCACGTCCAGGCAAGGGATGATGCGTTTGGCCAGCGCCATGGTCAGTCCTCAGCCTTTGTACGAATCGCAGAAAGCTTGCGCTTCGGCGACGTCGAGGGTGCCTTCGTAGATCGCGCGGCCGGTGATGGCGCCGATGATGCCCGGCGCCTTGGCGTCGAGCAGCGACTTGATGTCACCCAGATTGTGGATGCCGCCGGAAGCGATCACCGGGATCTTGGTGGCCGCGGCCAGGGCAGCGGTGAACGGCACGTTGCAGCCCTGCATCATGCCGTCTTTGGCGATGTCGGTATAAACGATCGAGGAGACGCCGTCGGCTTCAAACTGCTTGGCCAGATCAATGACTTGCACGGTGCTGATTTCAGCCCAGCCATCGGTCGCAACAAAACCGTCTTTAGCATCCAGACCGACGATGATCTTGCCCGGAAACGCGCGGCAGGCTTCAGCGACGAATGCAGGATCTTTAACGGCTTTGGTGCCGATGATCACGTAGCTCACGCCCGCCTTGACATAGTGTTCGATAGTTTCCAGCGAACGGATGCCGCCGCCGATCTGGATCGGCAGGGTCGGGTAGCGTTTGGCGATTGCGGTGACCACTTCGCCATTGACTGGCTGACCTTCGAAAGCACCGTTCAGATCGACCAGATGCAGACGGCGGCAGCCGCCCTCCACCCACTTGGCAGCCATGCTCACCGGGTCATCGGAGAACACTGTGGAATCTTCCATGCGGCCCTGGCGCAGACGTACGCAGGCACCGTCTTTAAGATCGATAGCGGGAATAATCAGCATCTGGCAAACCTTCAAATTTGAATGTTCAGCTTGGCTCGGAAATCAGTTTTTCTCGAGCGCCCACAGGTCGCTTTCGATGCTTTCAAACCGCTCTTTGAGGTGGGTCTGCACATCGAAAATCGCCCTGTTGTAATAGTGCGGAGCAATTTCGCGGGTAAACAGCTCAAGAATTTCCCCCGCTTCGAACGATCCCAGATCGAGCTCGAAACGGTCTTCCATGAACCGCTGAATCTTGCGATTGGCCTCGTTCTCCTGTTCGGGAGTGAGGGTCAGAATCGGCGGTCTGGATTTCTTGGCAGCCATTTACCAGCGACCGTCCCACGCAGCGAAGTTCTGCAGCAATTGCAGGCCATGGGTATGGCTTTTCTCCGGGTGGAACTGCACGGCGAAACGTGAACCGTCGGCCAGCGCTGCAGCGAAATCGACGCCGTAATGACCGCCACCCACCACTTGCCGCGCGTTAGCGGCAGCGATGTAATAGCTGTGCACGAAGTAGAAACGCGCCATGTCCGGAATGTCATGCCACAGCGGGTGGCTGACCTTCTGCTTCACTTCGTTCCAGCCCATGTGCGGGACTTTCAGGTGCTCGCCGTCTTCGTGCAGGTCTTTACCGAAGAACTTCACCGCGCCCGGAAACAGACCGATGCAGTCAACGCCATCGTTCTCTTCGCTGGTGTCGAGCAAGGCTTGCATGCCGACACAGATGCCGAGAAACGGACGATCCTGACTGACTTCGCGCACCAGCGAATCGAAACCGAGGCGACGGATCTCCGCCATGCAATCGCGAATCGCACCAACACCGGGGAACACCACGCGGTCAGCTTCACGAATCACGTTGGCATCGCTGGTGATCAGCACCTTGCCGGCACCGACGTGCTCGAGGGCCTTGGCCACCGAGTGCAGGTTACCCATGCCGTAATCGATAACTGCAACCGTCTGCATTACAGAACGCCTTTGGTCGATGGCATTTGCCCGGCCATACGCTCATCCAGCTCGACGGCCATGCGCAGCGCGCGGCCGAAAGCCTTGAACACGGTTTCGATCTGGTGGTGAGTGTTGGTGCCACGCAGGTTGTCGATGTGCAGGCTGACCAACGCATGGTTGACGAAGCCCTGGAAAAATTCCTGGAACAGGTCAACGTCGAAACCGCCGACGGTGGCGCGGGTGTACGGCACGTGCATCTGCAGGCCTGGACGACCGGAGAAGTCGATGACCACACGCGACAGCGCTTCATCGAGCGGCACGTAGGCATGACCGTAGCGACGGATGCCTTTTTTATCGCCGATGGCTTTGGCAAATGCCTGGCCGAGGGTGATACCGACGTCTTCCACCGTATGGTGGTCGTCGATATGCAGATCGCCCTTGCATTCGATATCCAGGTCGATCAACCCGTGACGGGCGATCTGATCCAGCATGTGCTCAAGAAAAGGAACACCGATATCGAATCGGGCCTTTCCGGTGCCATCAAGGTTGATCGAGGCTTTGATCTGGGTTTCCAGAGTGTCGCGCTCGACAGAAGCCTTACGTTCGGCCATCACCAGCTCCGCAAAATCATTGGGCGAAAAAGGCAGCCATTATAGGCACGCGGGGCCGAAACAGAAACACGAGAGGTGAGATGGCTGACGGATAGAACCCCCGGCTGTCGCGGGTAGACATGTCCATACAAGCCATTACAGGTGCACCAAAAACAAATGTGGGAGCGAGCTTGCTCGCGAAAGCGGTAGTTCAGCCAACACTGATGTCGACTGACATTCCGCCTTCGCGAGCAAGCTCGCTCCCACAGGTTCGGTGTTTATCCAGCTAACACCTTAGTGAAACAGTACCGCCGTTTTCTGCAGGGTCACCCACACACCCCACGCCAACGGAATACCCACCACCAGCCACGCAGCGATCGCCAGCGGCTTGCTGCCCGGCGCGGCTTTCCACTCCAGAACGGTGCTGGCGTCAGCACCTTTGTCGTGACCCAGTGCCTGTTCGGCAGCCAGTTCAGCGTCGGACATGAAGTACTTGTCGGCCACCGGACGCACCATCAGATTGCACAGGAAACCCAGCACCAGCAGGCCGGCGAGGATGTACAAGGTGATGTCGTAAGCGGCGGCGCGTTCAACGCCGATGCTCAACTGATATTCACGCAAGTAGTTCACCAGCACCGGGCCGAGCACGCCAGCGGCAGCCCAGGCGGTCAGCAGACGACCGTGGATCGCACCAACCATCTGCGTACCGAACAGGTCGGCCAGATACGCCGGCACAGTGGCGAAACCGCCGCCGTACATCGACAGAATGATGCAGAACGCCGCCACGAACAGCGCAACGTTGCCGAGGTGACCCATGTTCGGAATCAGCGCGTACAGGGCAAAACCCAGGGCGAAGAACACGAAGTAGGTGTTTTTGCGGCCCAGGTAGTCCGAGAACGAGGCCCAGAAGAAGCGACCACCGATGTTGAACAGGCTCAGCAGACCGGTGAAACCGGCAGCAATCGCGGCGATCGAAGCCAGTTGGCCGGCATCGAGCTGGCCAAACGGCACATCAACACCCAGCAGTTTGCCGCCGAACACTTCCTGCAGCAGTGGCGAAGCCATGCCGAGGATGCCGATACCGGCAGATACGTTCAGGCACAGCACCAGCCAGACCAGACGGAATTGCGGAGTTTTCCACGCCACATTCACGTGCACGTGGCGATTGGTGATCATCGCGTTTGCGGCTTTCTTCGCCGGCGCGGTCCAGCCTTCAGGTTTCCAGCCGGTTGGCGGCACGCGGTAAGCCAGAGCGCCGCCGATCATGAACACAAAGTAGATAGCAGCCATGGCCACGAAGCTCTGCCAGACGCCGACACCTTCAGCCGAGCCGAAGTGGCTCATCAGTGCAGTTGCCAGCGGTGCACCGACCATCGCGCCGCCACCGAAGCCCATGATTGCCATGCCCGTCGCCATGCCACGCTTGTCCGGGAACCACTTGATCAGGGTCGAGACCGGCGAGATATAGCCCAAGCCGAGACCAATACCACCGATCACGCCGGAGCCGATCCACATCAGCCAGATCTGGTGGGTATAAATACCCAGCGCCGAAATCAGCAGACCGCCGCACCAGCACAGTGCCGATACCACACCGGCCTTGCGCGGACCTGCGTGCTCCAGCCAGCCACCCCAGATCGCTGCCGAGCAGCCGAGGAAGATGAAGAACAGCGTGTAGATCCAGCCGAGCATCGAGATCGGCCAGTCGCATTGCGACGAGAACACTTGTGCGAGGAAGCTCATGTCCGGTGCGCAAGCCACCGGAGCAGTCACGCCCAGCGCCTTGGACAGCGGCAACCAGAACACCGAGAAGCCGTAGGCCATGCCGATGCACAGGTGGATGGCCAGAGCGGCCGGTGGAACCAGCCAACGGTTGAAACCGGGCTTGGCGATGATGCGTTCCTTGGACAGGAACGCGGGCTGATCGGCTTTGAGGCCGTCCGCCGTGATGCTCGTGCTCATTGTGTATCCCCCAATTATTAGTATGGTTCGCCAGCCACTGTTCACCCCCGGCCTTTATGCACGCAGGCATGACCGTTTTTTTGGGTGAAGCTCCTTGAAGGCGCGACGTTAAGTCGCAGAAGGACGGACGAACGGGCGAAGGTTACCATTTGCAGGTGACAGAAAAACCAAACTGATATCACCTTTTTTCATGTCATCTGATCTCTATCCCGGGGAAACGCATGCCAATCATCGTTCAGGCGCTTGAAGTCAGCAGTTATCAGGATCAGCAGGATTTGCAGAAAATCTACCGCGACGCGCCGCCGTGGCTGTTCGCGCCGTTTTCCGGGGAGATCGATCTGATCGAGCGCAGCCTGGCTGACGGTTGTTTTATTGCCGGACGTTTCAATGATCGCCTGCTCGGCGCCGCGCGCCTGCAAAGGCACCATGACGTTTGGTACTTGTCCCATTTATGCGTACGAAAAGTTACCCGTCGCCGTGGGGTCGCTGAACGGCTGGTGAACCAAGCGCAGGAAATGGCGTCGCAAGCGGGGGCCGAACTGCGCCTCCTGGCGCCTGCCGGGCATCTTGAAGCTCAGGCCATCGCCGCGAAGTTGCACGTCCCGCTGGAGGCACTGGCAACATGACGCCACACCGAACCGGGCATTTGCAGCGCTATACTCCCCGGCTAAATTACGAATTCGACTAATTACAAGGACTCGCCCATGAAAGCGTTCGGCAAAATCCTGGGTCTGGTACTTCTCGGGCTGTTGCTGATCATTGTGGCGGCAGGTTTTGCCCTGACCCACCTCTTCGATCCCAACGACTACAAAGACGAGATTCGCCAGATAGCCCGCGACAAGGCCCACATCGAGCTGACGCTCAATGGCGATATCGGCTGGAGCCTGTTCCCGTGGCTTGGCCTGGAATTGCACGAGGCCAGCGTCGCCACCCTGGTCAAACCTGCCGAACCGTTTGCCGATTTGCAGATGCTTGGTCTGTCCGTGCGCGTGCTGCCGCTGCTGCGTCGCGAAGTGCAAATGAGCGATGTGCGCGTCGAAGGCCTGAACCTGCGCCTGAACCGCGACAAGGACGGCCACGGCAACTGGGAAGACATCGGCAAGGTGCCCGCCCCCGCCGGAGCGACGCCGCCAGCTGCTACTCCAGGCCAACCGGCCAGCGAAGCCCCAGTTGCGGTGGAAAAACCACCACAGCCGATCCGCCTCGACATCGACAGCCTGACCGTCAACAACGCCCGCGTTGAGTACAACGACGAGAAGACCGGCAAACAGTTCAGTGCCGAAAGTATCCAGTTGAGCACCGGCCCGGTACACGATTCGACGAATATTCCGGTGAAAGCCACGGCATTCCTCGGCACCAATCAGCCGGTTCTGCGCGTGCGCACAGAACTCACCGGCGAACTGCGCATCGAGCGCGCACTGCAACGCTACAAGTTCGAGGATATGAAGCTCTCCGGCGAACTGGCTGGCGATCCGTTGCAAGGCAAGACCATGACCTTCGCTGCCCAAGGTCAATTGTTGCTGGATAAAGCCGCGAACGTCGCCGAATGGACCGGCATCAAGATTTCCGCCAACCAGTTGCGCGCACTGGGCGAGCTGAAAGCCAACGACCTCGACAAGACCCCGCAGATCACCGGCGGCATCTCCATCGCCCAGTTCGATCTGGCGAAATTCGTCGACAGCGTTGGCCAGAAACTTCCGGCCATGGCCGAAGGCAGCCTGAGCAAGGTCGAACTGGTCAGCCGCGTGGCGGCCACGCCAACCAGCATTGCCTTCGACAATATCAATCTGAAACTCGACGACAGCAGCTTCAGCGGCCGCATCGCTGTCGAGGACTTCGCCAAGCAATCGTTGCGGGCGATTCTCAAGGCTGACACGTTCAACGCTGACCGTTACCTGCCACCAAAATCGGAAAAAGCCGCCAACGCCACACAAACGCGCCAGGCCGAAGTTGCCAGTACTGAAGCCGATGCCATGGCCGGCGCGGGCTCAACGCCTCTGCCGGACAAACCGAGCAAAACCGCCTGGAGCACCGAGCGCCTGTTGCCGGTTGAACGCCTGACCAAACTCGACGTCGATGCCGACCTGACCTTCGGCCAACTGACCCTCGACAAACTGCCAATCCAGAACGCCGCACTGAAAGCCACCGGCCAGGGCGGCTTGCTGACCCTGACCAACCTGAGCGGCGAGTTGTACAACGGTGGTTTTGCAGCCAACGGCACCCTCGATGTGCGTCCGAACACGCCTGTGCTGAACCTGCAGACCAAGCTCAATCGCGTGCCTGTAGAAAAAATCCTCGAAAGCCAAGGCAAGAACCCGCCCGTCAAAGGCCTGGTGACCCTCACCAGCAATGTCACTGGCAGCGGCAACAGCCAGCAGGCGCTGATCGAAACGCTGAACGGCAACGCCAGTTTCGTGATCAACAACGGCGTACTGCTCAACGCTAACCTTGAGCAGCAACTGTGCAAAGGCATCGCCACGCTCAACCGCAAAACCCTCAGCGGCGAGCCACGCGGCAAAGACACGCCATTCCAGGAACTCAAGGGCAACCTGACTTTCCGCAACGGCATTGCCAACAATCCGGACCTGAAAGTGCGCATCCCCGGCATGACCGTCAACGGTGACGGCGACATCGACCTGCGCGTGCTCGGCATGGATTATCGCGTTGGCATCATCGTTGAAGGCGACACCAGCGCCATGCCGGATCCAGCCTGTCAGGTCGGCGACAAGTTCGTCGGCATCGAGTGGCCGCTGCGCTGCCGTGGCCCGCTGGAACTCGGCGCCAAGGCCTGCCGCATCGACAACGATCGCCTCGGTCAGGTCGCAACCAAACTGGCCGGCGACAAGCTCAGCGAGAAGATTGACGAGAAACTCGGTGACAAGGTCAGCCCGGAATTGAAAAACGCATTGAAGGGGCTGTTCAAGCGATGAGAGCGGAGCAATTTTCCACGGCGGTGCTGGATTGGTTCGACCGCCACGGCCGCCACGATTTGCCTTGGCAGCAGGACATCAACCCGTATCGGGTGTGGGTGTCGGAGATCATGTTGCAGCAAACCCAGGTCAGCACCGTGCTCAATTACTTCGACCGTTTCATGGCCGCGCTGCCGACGGTCGAAGCGCTGGCCGAAGCCCCCGAAGACGAAGTACTGCACCTGTGGACCGGGCTCGGTTACTACACCCGTGCACGCAATCTGCAGAAGACCGCCAAGATCGTCGTCAGCCAGTACGGCGGCGAGTTTCCACGGGACGTCGAAAAGCTTACAGACTTGCCGGGCATTGGCCTGTCCACCGCTGGCGCCATCGCCAGCATCAGCATGGGCCTGCGCGCGCCGATTCTCGACGGCAACGTCAAACGCGTGCTGGCGCGCTTTACTGCGCAAGAGGGTTATCCCGGCGAGCCGAAAGTCGCCAAACAGCTCTGGGCCAACGCTGAGCGCTTTACGCCGCACGATCGGGTCAACGCCTACACCCAGGCGATGATGGATCTCGGCGCCACACTCTGCACGCGCAGCAAGCCGAGTTGCCTGTTGTGTCCGCTGGAGCGTGGTTGCGAGGCGCACATGCTCGGCCTCGAAACCCGCTACCCGATTCCCAAACCGCGCAAAGCCATCCCGCAGAAGCGCACGCTGATGCCGATGCTGGCCAACGGCGACGGCGCGATTCTGCTTTACCGCCGCCCTTCCAGCGGCTTGTGGGGCGGTTTGTGGAGCCTGCCGGAACTCGATGACCTCGATGACCTGCAACATCTTGTCGATCAGCACTCGCTGACCATGGGCGAGCAGCAGGCGCTGCCGAGTCTTGTCCACACGTTCAGCCATTTCCAGCTGTCCATCGAACCCTGGCTGGTTCAGGTACAGGAGGCCGCCCATCACGTGGCCGAGGCCGACTGGCTCTGGTATAACCTCGCCACCCCGCCGCGCCTGGGCCTCGCCGCCCCGGTCAAAACCTTGCTCGAACGCGCGGCCGCCGTCTTGAATGCAGGAGAGTCGCCATGACCCGCACCGTAATGTGCCGCAAGTACAAAGAAGAATTACCCGCGCTGGAGCGCACCCCTTTCCCGGGCGCCAAAGGTCAGGACATTTTCGACCACGTCTCCGCCAAGGCCTGGGCTGACTGGCAGAAACACCAGACCCTGCTGATCAACGAAAAGCGTCTGAACATGATGAACGCCGAAGACCGAAAATATCTTCAGGGCGAAATGGACAAGTACTTCTCCGGCGAGGAATACGCCAAGGCCGAAGGCTACGTTCCGCCTGCAGAGTAAACCCCGCTAAATCGGGGGTCGGATCGTAAGCGACGGAATTAATTTAAGAAATTTTAAAAAAGTCGTTGACGTAAATCCGAAAAACCCTTTTAATGCGCCCCGTTGCCCAGATAGCTCAGTCGGTAGAGCAGGGGATTGAAAATCCCCGTGTCGGCGGTTCGATTCCGTCTCTGGGCACCAAATACCGAAAACCCTGAATCGCAAGATTCAGGGTTTTTTTATGCTTGCGATTTGATAAGCCACACCTCACCCCCTCTTCCAGTGCTTTTGCTGGCCATTATTTTGATGTTAGGCTCCGTCAGCTTTTTCCGGCAGGTCATTATTGACTGCCCGAAATAATCGCCGAGTACTTCAGTCCTGATGACCGGCATTTAACGCATTACCCGAATAACGCACTCCGCGCCCTCGAACCCTCGGAACCTATCGAGGTTATTGCAGGCCGCAGGAAGTTGCGTCTGCGAGCAGGATCGCTCGCAGAACCAAGCCCCCTCATAAAGTTGTCATGGAGGACAAGACCTCAGCGCAGGTCACCTGCTGTTGTTTCAACTGTCAGGCAAGCGACAGCAAACACGGACCCGGCATTCAACACTTGTTTGAACTGTCCCGTCACAGCGCCCTGTGCCCTCCCGAAAAAACCAGACCTGTATCAACTCGCCCACGTCCGGATCTGTGCGTGCGCTCTGGCACGCATTGCATCATCGAAACAGCCAACAGCTCCCACAAAAAATATAAGGGGAGCGGATACGACAGGGATGTAACCAATGACCGAAGTCCTACAACAGACCAATAAAACCGTTGAGTCTTTAGTTGAACAGGAAGTCAGAACTTTCAGTTTTGACACGCAACAAGCCAAGCTGCTGCACACCTTCTCTGAAGAACTGGCAGCCATGGGCGGGCCACAAGTCGCCGGTGCCAAGTCCAAGGCCTCGCTGGCAGCGACCGAGTTGAAGTTTTCGTTTTCCAAGGATCAATGCGAACTGCTTGGCGCGTACTCCGACGGCCTCGTTTCCCTGCTGATTTTTGAGGGCATGCAAGCATTCACCGAATCCAGCCCACCGGAAGAACTTCCCGAGCTGGCCGCTCTGGAGAATCGTCACGACGTACTGTGTCTGGCGTCACGCAATCAGATTCTGTTGAAACTGGTGGATAACAGCTCCTTTGCCTACGACATGGACAACGAAGGCAAACTGGTCCGGCTCGTCGCTAACTTCAAGGGCGGCGGACTGACCAAAATCCATGATGAACCGGAAATCAAAGAGCTGAGTTCCCACTCCGGTCTCGCGCTCGGCCCGCACACCGAGGCGCCGTACTGGTGCGCCGTCAACGCGAAAGACGGGCACTCGCCCTCGCCTTCGTCGTTGATTCTATCGGCGCTGTGGAATCCAGGCCTGGAACCGACCTCGGTGATTCCGTTGCCACCTCTGCTGGACGAAATCGGCGTTACTGGATGCCTCGCACTCACAACGGGCAGCTTCCAGTTCACCCGCAGTGATTCTTTCGTCAGTGGCAAGGGCGAGGATGGCCGTAATGTTTCGATTCTGGAGTTCGATGACAACGTCGGATTCGCCGCGCGATTCAACTCGTACCGTTTTTCGGTCAACGAAAATGCCTCGGACTTTGTAAAAGAGGCTTATTCCGCACTTTGCCAAAGCGTGGGTAAAGCAACACCGGTTCAATACACACTGACGCAAGAATCGGCCATGGTGATCAATAACGTCCGGGCCCTGCACTGTCGTGATGTCATCAAAGACAATCGACGTGTACTGGTGCGCATCTTCGGCCTGTCGAAGTTCTCATCCCCCATTGTCATCTCAGACGATCCGCTGCTGATTCAGGGCTGATACTTAGCGCACGTCAAAGCTGCAGCATGGCCAGTCATGTGGATGTCTGGCCAATAACTATAAAAGGGAAAATGTAATGGCTTGGGATGTAATTGGCATGTTGGCGCTCGTGGCTTTTTGCGCCGGTTTTTTTGATGCGATTGCCGGGGGTGGGGGATTGATTACTTTGCCTGCCTTGTTCCTGGCCGGTGTCGACCCGATCAGTGCGATTGCCACAAACAAGTTTCAGGCCGCGTCGGCCACTATTTCAGCTACGGTCACGTTCGCTCGCAAAGGCATGATTGAGTGGCGCGAGGGGCGCTTCCTGGTTATCTGCGCGTTCCTGGGGGGCGCCAGCGGGGCTCTCTTGGTCAGCTCTATTGATAAGCGCTATCTGGAGGTGTGCGTGCCCGTCATGCTTATTCTGGTGGCGATTTACTTTGCGCTCTCGCCGAAACTGGCCAATGAGGATCGACGCAAGAGAATCGGCATTCTGCTGTTCTCGTTCACCGTGGCGCCGATCCTGGGCTTCTACGACGGCATCTTCGGTCCTGGTGTAGGTTCGTTCTTTATAGTCGGTTTCGTGCTGCTCTGCGGGCTTGGCATGATGCGGGCCATGAGCTTCACCAAACTGGCCAACGCTTCGTGCAACCTGGGGTCGCTGTCAGTCTTCATCACCAAAGGCGTAATCATCTGGCCGATCGCGATTGCCATGGCGCTGGCGGCCTTCGTCGGCGCACAACTGGGCGCAAGAGCCGCTGTCCGGGTCGGCCCGCGCTTGATCAAGCCCATGTTGATCGTGGTCTGCTGCGCCCTGGCGATCAAGCTGCTGAGCGTGGAGACCAATCCATTGCGTGTTGCAGTCCTGCACACCCTGGCGGCCCTGTGATCAATCGGTTGGCGTTGACCGGCGCATCTCGACTTCGGTCTCGGTTGCATTTCGACGAGGCGCCAACCGGCCCTGAGTTTTTCTTTGCGCAAACCTTCGCCGGCTACCAACTGGAAGGTCGCGTATTGGCCGGCTCCGCCGCAGAAACGTCAACGCCGAAGGTGCTGGCCATTCACGGCGCCCGCTCTGACTATTCGCGACTCAACGCAATCCTGTATCCCTTGCAGGCGCTGGGCATTGCCAGCCTGAGCTTCAATCTTTCCGGCCACGGTCCCAGCGCTGACGTCGCCCTGGAGGACACTTCACTGACGCACAACCTTCAGGAGGCTTTGCAGTTTGCCGGTCAGTTGGGCGCTGAACTCGACACGGTGATCGGTCACAGTCTGGGCGGCGCACTGGCACTCAAAGTGGCGCAAGCGCATCGAGCTTCAGTCAGACGCATCGTGCTGTTCTGTCCGGCCCTGTACGCGGAGGCGGCCTGGCAGCAACCGTTTGGGTCACCCTTCAAAAGCGCCATTTCGGTGCCTTACGGTTTTCTCGATTCGCCATCGCTGGATTTCCTGCGTACGTTCGACGGGAAGGTCTTGCTGGTGATCGGCGAATACGATGGCATTCGATCAACCGCTTTTGGCGGGATTCCCGGTACATCTGCCGGGACGCAGCAAATGAGCGCGCGCGCGATCAATAGCGCCATTCCCTATGAGGTCATCGAGGCCATTGAAAAGAGCCTGGCCCCTCATCAGTTGAGAAAAATCGTCCTGCCAGGCTGCGACCACGCGGTATCAACATGGCTCAGGGAAAACCCGCCGCGCGCAGTGGAGTTGGCAAGCGAGATAGCGCAGTTCATCAATGCCGGAAACAGGTCCCAAGCGTCATGAATCAAAGGAAAACCCGCGTCCCACTGCCCCATCCGCCGCCCTATCGCCCAAGTCGTGTGACTTACTGGCTGACTGTTCTCGTTGCTCTGCTGATTACTTTAGCCATCGGGTTGTCGATCTGGATGCTGGTCGACAGCTGGATCACGGGTTCCATCACCACCAATAATCGCGGCCCGCGAAGCACCTACACCCTGGCGCTGCAACCGCGGCAGTTCTGGTTCGAGTTTTTCTGGCAGAGCGTTGGCACAGTGTTTCTGCTGGCAGTTGGAGTGTTCGGCGTGTGGATCTATCGCAAGGTTCAAGAGCCCGCGCACACACCGAAAAGCAAACGCCGCGCAAAGAAAACCTAAAGCGTATTGATGTAATCGATCGGCAACAGAACCGTATCCAGCGCGGCATCCACTGGCAGGGATACGACGGTAATGAGCGGACAGACAATCATCATGTAACAGACGATCGCCGCCGGCATGCCATCGCTGCCGCCGCCACGCACACCCAGCAGGTGCAGGTTGCCATCAACGCCTCGGTAATACTGGGCATCGGACAAACCGTCATTCAAACGCCCGATAAACGTTCCGCAGCCGGCCAACTGCAATAACAGGCCGATGACACCAACAGTACGCAAAATCCCTTTCAAACCAGCGTTTCCTTACATCACACAATATGAGGCGCGGGATTGTACCCGCGCCTCAACACTGCAATCACACCTATCGCTATCCGGCATCATTCCAGTGGAACACCAGGTTGCGCGCCGTGCCGCTGCCAACCTCGGTCACGTCGTGGCGCGTTTCGCCTTTACGCGTGGCCACCACCGTGTACTTGCCGGGTGGTAGTTGCACATATACCAACGGGCCCGTCTGGTTGAGCGTCAGTACGGTTTGCCCCGGCGACGTTTGAATCATCACATCGACATCAGCGGTGTACTCGTCTTGCGCGCCGACTGCGAACGTCATGTGCAGGTTGTAACCACTGGTTTGTTGAATGGCCTTCGCCTCATCCTCACCGATCCCGCCGGCCAGATAAGTGACGCCGTTCTGTTGTTGCTGCTGAACTTGCACCCCCGCGCTGTCGATGGGCTCAAGACTGGCTGCCTGCAACATCACCGGAAACAACAGTGCAGCGACAGCGGCGATGGGCAGCATGAATGAAAGAACGCGTTTCATGATCACGACTCCCGGGTTCTTGTAGAACCCAACCGTTACTCCTTTTAGATTTTGCGTATCGGGGTGCGTTTCAGATTGTTTGGAACTTGGCGCATGTACGAAATGGACTACAGACCATTGATCTCTGACGCCTCTTTCATCGGCAACGTCCTGCAACATCAATCCCTTCTTCCTTCCCACATCACCGTCTCGCCCGACATACCCGCGCGACGGCTCTTGGCATGCTTTGACGCCTGTTTCCAACGAAGTGGAAGAGCCGATGAGCCCGCTAAAACCTGCTGACACGCAAGACCCGAAAATCGATTCATTGCTGGGGGAGCTTGGCGAACTGATTCGCCAGGCGCGGCAAAAAGTGCTGCGTGCGGTGGATACGATTCAAGTGCAGACCTGCTGGCAGATCGGCAAGCATATTGTCGAGTTTGAACAGAAGGGAGCCCATCGCGCGGGCTATGGAAAACAGTTGTTGGCGTTGTTGGCGAAGGATCTGACGGCGCAGTTTGGTAAAGGGTTTGATGATCGTAATCTGCGATACATGCGCAGCTTTTATCAGTTGTTTCCAATTTGGAACGCAGTGCGTTCCGAATTGAGCTGGACCCACTATCGTCGGCTTCTGGGCGTAACCAATGAAAAAGCCCGCCATTGGTACATGGACGAATGCGCCAACCTGAACTGGTCAAGCCGCGCCCTCGACCGCCAGATCCTCACGCTCTACTACGAGCGGCTTCTCATGAGTCGCGACAAAGCCGATGTCATCGAAGAAGCCACCACCAACATCGAAGCAATGAAATGCAACCCGCGTGAATTCATTCGCGACCCCGTGATGCTCGAGTTTCTCGGTCTGCCCTCAGCAGGCAAGGTCAGGGAAAGCGGTCTCGAACAAGCCCTCATCGACCATCTGCAGGGCTTTCTGCTCGAGCTGGGCAAAGGCTTTTCCTTCGTTGCCCGCCAGCAACGCATCAGTACCGACGGCGTCGATCTGTACATCGATCTGGTGTTCTACAACTACCTGCTCAAATGCTTTGTGATCATTGACCTCAAACGCGGCAAGCTCAGCGCCCGCGATGTCGGGCAGATGGACATGTATGTGCGCATGTACGACGAGCTCATACGCAGCGAGGGCGACAAGCCGACTGTTGGCATCATTCTGTCTGCCGAGAGCAACGAATCGGTGGCGCGCTACTCAATGCTCAAAGGTAATGAGCAACTGTTCGCCAGCAGTTACAAGACGATCCTGCCGAGTGAAGAAGAGCTGCGTGCAGAACTCAATCGCGAACAGGCCTTGATCGAAGAACGAATGCTCACTCAATCCACTGAATAAAACCTGCGGATTGTTCCCGGGCGGCACGGCGACTATCGTTGGCAGCTTACCCGTCAAGGTCGAGAGTCATGAGCTGTCAGGACATGCCCGCAACGCAGAATGTGCAGTCAAGGTCACCGACTTTGGCTGCAACGCCAGGGGAGCCTTTCAAGGAATCGGCTGCCGACGGGTATGTCCTTGCCGGTTTTACCTGGCGCCACGCATCACCCGATACTCAGCGCCCGGTGGTCATCATCAACGCCGCCACCTCAGTGCGTTGCCGCCACTACTCGCGCTTCGCGGCATACCTGTTCACCAATGGCTGCGACGTGATGACCTACGACTACCGCGGCATCGGCGAATCGCGATCCGCTTCGATCAAAGGCTTGAACGCTACTTGGACAGATTGGGGCGCCCTGGATTTCGAAGCGATGCTCAAACGCGCACAACGGGAGTTTCCCGGTCAGCCGATCGACGTGGTCGGCCACAGTTTTGGCGGTTGCGCGGCGGGGCTCGGCGAGTCCGGGCGGGTTATCCGACGGCTGGTCACCGTTGGCGCGCAGTTCGCCTACTGGCGCGATTACGCGCCTGAACATCGCTGGCGCATGTTCGGCAAATGGCATGTGGTGATGCCGTTGCTGACGCTGCTTTGCGGTTTTTTCCCCGGCAAGCGACTCGGTTGGCTGGAGGATACGCCAACCGGCGTTGTGCGCGACTGGAGCACGCCCACCGCGCGTTACGAACAGCGCCCCAGTGGTCGCGCACTGATGAAAAAGAAGGGGACCCTGCCCTTCGCCGATGTTCGAGCGCAGACCTTGGCGATCAGCATCAGCGACGACCCTTACGGCACAATTGCGGCGATCGAACGCCTGCTCGGCTACTTCGATCACGCTGCAAAAACCCACCTGCGCATCGAGCCGCAGGACATCGGCGAACAACAAGTCGGACATTTCGCCTTTTTTCGCAGCGCATACCAAGCCACACTATGGCCCATCGCTCTGACCTGGCTGCAAACCGGCGCACTGGCCCCCGACACACCCGGGCGGCAAGTCCCACGCAGCTGAGCCCTCTCAACGCACGACGGAACACATCATGGCCTCCGCCAACAAGCAGCAAAAACGCGCCACTCGGGCCAAAGCCAAGGCCAAGCAGAACCGCACCAAGCGCGCGGAAGCGCCGGTCGAGCTGGACCCGAACGACGACCGCATCGACTTCGAGTCGGTGGATCTGACCGAACTGTTCAAAAAGATGATCGACGCCGAGAAGATCAGCCAGCAAGCCCTGTGCGCCGCGTTCCTCGAGGATCCCCTGCTGGAACTGGTTTACGAACAGGAAGGCGAAGAAGGCGCGATGGATTTCATCCTTGCCGCGCTGATCGAGTATCGCCAGTGGTCGCAGGAAACCGATGAGGCCGGCGCGCTGGCCTGGATCGAATCCCCGGCCTTCCAGGCCGACTATGTGGCGGCGTCCGACGCGATCGCCGCGCAAACCCAACAGAAGAACTGAGTTCCCATGGCATCCCTGAACAAGCAACAGAAACGCGCCAAACGCGCCAAGGCCAAAGCCAAACAAATCCGTATGGTCGGCCGCAAGCCGCTGGAACAGGACGAAGACCTCGACCACCTCGCCGAGCCGATCCCGGAATACACCCTGGCGATGTTCAGCAAAATGCGCGACGCCGAAGCCATCAGCCGCAACGAGATGCTGCTGACCCTGCTGCGCGAACTGGCGTTCGTCATCGTTGATCATCCAGAACTGCTCGACATGGAAAACGCCGACAACGAAGGCATGGCCGCCACCCACCTGGCCGCCGACATGCTGATCGACTACCGCATGTGGGCCGAAGGCGTAACGATTGAAGAGGCCCAGGCCTGGCTGAGCGAGCCGCAGTTCATCACCGATTTCGGGGTGGCGCTGGATGCGTATGGCAAGTCAGTGGACACCCAGGAAGAAAAGAGCGAATAACCCCTCTCACAAACAAAAACGGCCGCTAGTCATCACTGACAGCGGCCGTTTTGCATTACGCGTTACGGATCAGTTCAACACCACCGCACCACGTTTTTCCAGCTTGCGACGGCGGGCCACCAGCAGACCGGCAGCCACCACCATCAGGCTCAGCAGGCCAGTCGCGAGGATCTCCACGCGATGCGCTTCCTGGAACAACATGATGGTCAGGGCCGCGACGATGAAGATGATCACCGCGTAGGTCAGGCCCGGGAACAGCCACATGCTGAAGACGATTTTCTCGCCGCGTGCCATGCGCTGTTTGCGCATACGCAGTTGCGAGAACGCGATTACCAGGTACACCAACAGTGCGATCGCGCCGGAGCTGGCCAGCAGGAATTCGAACACCGCAGCCGGGGCTACGTAGTTGGCGAAGGTGCAGAGGAACGCCGCACCAGTGGACAGCATGACCGCCCAGTAAGGCGTGCCGCTTTTGTTGGTACGGGTCGACATGGCCGGGGCATCGCCACGCTTGCCGAGGGAGAAGAGCATGCGCGACGAGGTGTACAGCGCCGAGTTCAGGCAGCTGGTCACCGCGACCAGAACCACGATGTCGACGATCATCTTGGCGTTAGGAATGCCCATGCGCTCAAGCACAGTCTGGTAGGAACCGAGGTTGGCCAGCGTAGGATCGTTCCATGGCACCAAGGCCACAACGATGAAGATCGACACGAGATAGAACAAGCCGATCCGCCAGATTACCGAGTTGGTGGCTTTGGAGATCTGCTTGCCCGGGTTCTTCGATTCCGCGGCCGCGATGGTCACGATTTCGGTACCCATGAAGGAGAACATGGTGGTCAGGATCGCGCCCAACACTGCGCCCATGCCGTTTGGCAGGAAGCCGCCGCTGTCAAACAGGTGCGACACACCGCTGACCTGGCTGTTCGGCAGGTAGCCGAAGATCGCTGCAAGACCGAGGGCGATGAAGCCGATGATCGCCAGCACTTTGATCAGGGCAAACCAGAATTCGAATTCACCGTAATTCTTCACACTGAACAGGTTCGTCACGGTGAGCAGCATGGTGATGATCAACGCGAAAGCCCAGATGCCCACACCCGGGAACCATGCGTGGAGGATGGTCGCAGCGGCGTTGGCTTCCAGCGGAATCACCAAGACCCAGAACCACCAGTACAACCAGCCAATGGTGAAACCGGCCCAGTGCCCGATGGCGCGGTCGGCGTAAGTCGAGAACGAACCGGTGTCCGGCGAGGCAACAGCCATTTCGCCGAGCATGCGCATCACCAACACCACCAGGGTACCGGCGGCGGCATAAGCCAGCAGCACGGCAGGGCCGGCGGCAGCGATGGCGTGGCCGGAGCCAACGAACAGACCGGCGCCGATTACACCGGCGATCGACAACATGGTCACATGACGCGGTTTGAGCCCCTGTTCGAGGCCATTGGAGCTTGGGGTACTGCTCATCGAAACTACCTTTGCAAGGAAAGCGATTCAGTCCGTCCTGTCTGGTGTGTTCTTTCTCGTAAAAAGAAACCAACAGGGCGTTCCGGATTCTGCACGCAATAAATGCGCCAAAATGTTTCAAAGTCTTCAGACTCGGGGCTTTGCGCGCGACCGGACAGTCAGCGCAAGTCCTTGAGATTAATGGCTATTCGCCAGAACGTTACCCTGCGACTCACTTTCATGACGAATCAGCGCACCAGAAACACACTGAAAAAGTGTGGGATGCACAATAAAAGGGCGAATCAGGAACGTTCGGCCGGATAGCGCTTCCAACACCCCGCCAAAGCTGGCAACATCGCGCCTTTTTTTACGCGACACCCACGGGTTTGCACGATCAAACACCCGTTCGGTTGTTGATGGGGCGACAGTCTGCTGTGCCGATGCGACAACCTGCCACATGCCACCCGTTAACCGCTCGTAGCGCTGTTGGCTGCCATTGAAACGCTATGCTAGCTTGGCCGCCTCGCCAGGACGGCCATCCAACAGCTGGAGCGCAACATATATGAGGAACGCACATGGCTGAGGCCACGCCCGCGCTTGAAATCCGCAACCTGCACAAACGCTACGGACAGCTTGAGGTGCTTAAAGGCATCTCGCTGACCGCCCGCGACGGCGATGTGATCTCGATCCTCGGTTCCTCCGGTTCCGGCAAGTCCACGTTCCTGCGTTGCATCAACCTGCTGGAAAACCCGCACCAGGGCCAGATTCTGGTGGCCGGTGAAGAACTCAAGCTCAAGGCCGCCAAAAATGGCGAACTGGTTGCCGCCGATGGTAAACAGATCAACCGCCTGCGCTCCGAGATTGGTTTTGTGTTTCAAAACTTTAATCTGTGGCCGCACATGAGCATCCTCGACAACATCATCGAGGCACCGCGTCGCGTGCTCGGCCAGAGCAAGGCCGAAGCCATAGAAGTCGCCGAAGCGCTACTGGCCAAGGTCGGCATCGCCGACAAGCGCCACGCGTACCCGGCGCAATTGTCCGGTGGCCAGCAACAACGCGCAGCGATTGCCCGCACGCTGGCGATGCAGCCGAAGGTGATCCTGTTCGACGAGCCCACCTCGGCGCTTGACCCGGAAATGGTTCAGGAAGTACTTAGTGTCATCCGCGCATTGGCCGAAGAAGGCCGCACCATGCTGCTCGTGACTCACGAAATGGGTTTTGCCCGTCAGGTCTCCAGCGAAGTGGTGTTCCTTCACCAAGGCCTTATAGAAGAGCAAGGATCGCCTCAGCAGGTGTTCGAAAACCCGCTTTCGGCGCGCTGCAAACAATTCATGTCCAGCAACCGCTAACGGAGCAACATGCATGCAGAATTTCAAGAAGGTCTTCCTGGCCGCGGCCGTCACCCTCGCGTTCAGCGCCGGTGCCATGGCTGAAACCCTGAAGATGGGCATCGAAGCGGCCTACCCGCCGTTCAACAACAAAGACGCCAGCGGCAACGTGGTCGGCTTCGACAAAGACATCGGCGACGCCCTGTGCGCGAAGATGAAAGTCGAGTGCACCGTGGTCACTTCCGATTGGGACGGCATCATCCCGGCCCTGAACGCGAAGAAGTTCGACTTCCTGATCTCCTCGCTGTCGATCACCGAAGAGCGCAAAGGCGCGGTGGACTTCACCGACCCGTACTACTCGAACAAGCTGCAGTTCATCGCCCCGAAAAACGTCGACTTCAAAACCGACAAGGACTCGCTGAAAGGCAAGACCATCGGTACCCAGCGTGCCACTCTGGCCGGTACCTGGCTGGAAGATACCTACGCCGATGACATCAAAGTCAGCCTCTACGACACCCAGGAAAACGCCTACCTCGACCTGACCTCCGGTCGTGTCGACGCGATCCTCGCCGACAAGTACGCCAACTATGACTGGCTGAAAAGCGACGCCGGCAAGAACTACGAGTTCAAAGGTGACCCGGTCGTAGAAAGCGACAAGATCGGCATCGCTGTGCGCAAAGGCGACCCACTGCGTGAGAAGCTGAACGCTGCTCTGAAGGAAATCGTCGCCGACGGTACCTACAAGAAGATCAACGACAAGTACTTCCCGTTCAGCATCTACTGATCCTGACCTGTGGGACTGGCGCTGTGATGCAACGGCGCCGGCTCCCGACTTTGCCTGCCGCAATTTGAACAGAAACCCATGATTATCGACCTCTACGGATTCGGCCCGGCCCTCGCTGCCGGCGCGCTGATGACCGTCCAACTGGCCCTCACGGCCCTGTGCCTGGGACTGGTGCTCGGCCTGCTCGGCGCCTTGGCCAAGACTTCCCCGTACAAGCCGTTGCAATGGCTTGGCGGCACGTATTCGACCCTGGTGCGTGGCGTTCCGGAATTGCTCTGGGTGCTGTTGATCTACTTCGGTACGGTCAACCTGATGCGCGCCCTTGGTGAGTACTTCGGCAACCCCGACCTGCAACTCAACGCCTTCGCCGCCGGCGTCATCGCCCTCGGTCTGTGCTTCGGCGCTTACGCCACGGAAGTGTTCCGTGGTGCGATCCTCGCCATTCCCAAAGGCCACCGTGAGGCCGGCCAGGCCCTGGGCCTGTCGAAATGGCGGATCTTCACCCGGCTGATCATGCCGCAGATGTGGCGCATCGCCCTGCCCGGCCTGGGCAATCTGTTCATGATCCTGATGAAAGACACCGCGCTGGTTTCGGTGATTGGCCTGGAAGAAATCATGCGTCACGCGCAAATCGGCGTGACCGTGTCGAAACAACCGTTCACCTTCTATATGGTCGCCGCGATCATGTACCTGGGCCTGACCGTGCTGGCGATGACCGGCATGCACTTCCTGGAAAAACGCGCCGCTCGCGGCTTTGCGAGGAGCGCCTGAATGAACTGGGAAGTCATCATCAAGTGGCTGCCGAAACTGGCGCAGGGCGCGACCCTGACCCTGGAACTGGTAGCCATCGCTGTAATCGCCGGTCTGCTGCTGGCGATTCCGCTGGGCATCGCCCGCTCTTCGAAGCTGTGGTACGTGCGCTCGCTGCCTTACGCCTACATCTTCTTTTTCCGTGGCACACCGTTGCTGGTTCAACTGTTCCTGGTCTATTACGGCCTGGCGCAGTTCGACGCGGTTCGTGAAAGTGCGTTGTGGCCGTACCTGCGCGACCCGTTCTGGTGTGCGACCGTGACCATGACCCTGCACACGGCGGCGTACATCGCCGAGATTCTGCGCGGGGCGATTCAGGCGATTCCGCCGGGCGAGATCGAAGCGGCGCGAGCGTTGGGCATGTCCAAGCCGAAAGCGATGTTCTACATCATCCTCCCGCGTGCCGCGCGCATCGGCCTGCCGGCCTACAGCAACGAAGTGATCCTGATGCTCAAGGCCAGTGCGCTGGCCAGTACCGTGACCTTACTGGAACTGACTGGCATGGCGCGCACGATCATTGCCCGCACCTATCTGCCGGTAGAGATCTTCTTTGCTGCGGGTGTGTTCTATCTGCTGATGGCTTACGTGCTGGTGCGCGGCTTCAAGCTGCTGGAGCGCTGGCTGCGCGTCGATGCCTGCCAAGGGCGTTGATCCTTCCCACGTGCTGACGGGCGAGGACCTACTCGCCCGCTTCACGGCGCTGGATGCTTTCTTGATTGAGCATCAGGCGCTGTGGAAACCGCGCCCTTTCACTCATCTTTCGCTTGCCTGGGAAGCGTCCTACCCGGAGCTGGCCTTGTGGCTACGCGGACGGTCGCTGGAAGACGCGGAAAACGCTCACAATCAACCTGCCGAACTTGTCGATGCGCCGGAGCCGTTCGCTTCATTGGCGGCGCTGTCGGCTGAGTTGAGTGCAGTTGGTGAGTTGCCGGGGCATGCACTGGAAGCTGCGGGCCATCGATTGAATGTCGATGTACCGGGGCGTAAATGGCAGCAGATCGAAGCATTCGCCAGTCGTTTGTCCTTTGCTGCGCAGCCAACGCATTGGCTGGACTGGTGCTCCGGCAAAGGACACCTGGGACGGCGGTTACTGGCCGCCGGGCAACAGCTGACTTGCGTTGAGTACGATCCGGCATTGGTCGCCAGCGGCCAGGCATTGAGTCAGCGTCATCATTTACACGCCCTGCATGTCGAACAGGACGTGTTGGCGGCTGACGCCTCAACCGTATTGAGCGCTGCTCACACGCCCGTCGCCCTCCACGCTTGCGGTGACCTGCATGTACGCTTGATGCAACTGGCCAGTGCTGCCGGTTGCCAACACATGGCGATCGCTCCTTGCTGCTACAACCGCACCACCAGCCACGAATATCAGCCATTGTCCTCGGACGGATCGGAAACCCTCCTACGTCTCTCGCTGGAAGATCTGGCGCTGCCGATGAGCGAAACCGTCACCGCCGGTGCCCGTGTCCGACGTCAGCGCGACACCTCAATGGCCCGCCGTCTGGCTTTCGACCTGCTGCAACGGCAAGTGCGTGGCGTCGACGAATACTTGCCAACGCCCTCCCTGCCCAGCGCCTGGCTGGAAAAACCGTTTGCTGATTACTGTCGAGATCTGGCTGCGCTCAAAGAGTTATCCACAATCGGTGCGCCAGATTGGTCTGCACTCGAAGCCGCCGGTTGGCAGCGGTTGGCCGAAGTTCGCAACCTGGAATTGCTTCGCGGATTGTTCCGACGGCCGCTGGAACTTTGGCTGAATCTGGATCGAGCGCTTTTCCTCGTCGAGCAGGGCTACGTCGTACGCCTCGGCATCTTTTGCGACACCTCGCTCACACCGCGTAATTTACTGCTGCTCGCCGAACGCGCTTAAAACGTTACAGCCTGTGGATAACTCTGTTGATGGTTTTCCCATGGATCCAATATCCGTGCCTGTTTCGCGGCTTTAACAGAGCTGATCATTTTTTGTTCATATAAATAAAAAACCTGTAAAACAGGGATTTGCGAACAAAATGAGAACGGGTTCACAAACCCTTATCCAAGCCCGCTTTCGCGCCTCTCAGTTGTGCATAAGCTGCCAATCAAAACGACATAACTGCCGAATAATGGGCTTACCGAGCGAAGAATCGCGGCCTCGCGAACGCCGAAACACAAATTGCATTCCCTACAAAACAGCCCTCTCGTGCGTCAGGAGCAAATGCTGCGTTTCGCATTGCACAGGACTTAATTTACCGCGATGCAAAAATAGTCTGAATTCAGGGGTTTACAGGATCTTCCCAATCGCTATAATCGTCGCCCACAACGCCGGTATAGCTCAGTTGGTAGAGCAACTGACTTGTAATCAGTAGGTCCCGGGTTCGACTCCTGGTGCCGGCACCATACAAAACGAAGCCCCTGCAGAAATGCAGGGGCTTTGTTGTTTCTGGGGTGTTTATATTCCTGGCAGTTTTACCCTCGGTGAAAATAGCTTCTCCCCTCGCACTTCGCGCGATTAGCCACACTTCCTCTTACACACATCGAAAGCGCGGACTTTGAACCGACGGTTCACATTTCCATCTTTATGCTAAATTATGAAATAGCAATAATTATGGTGTACACATAAAAAGGTGTAATCGTATGAGCAGCATTTTTCAGCGCCCTGAACTGGCTGAGTCAATGGCAAACCAGCTTCTCAATCCAGGCGTACTCGATGAAGGTCTGCGATCAGGTCTATTTCTATCTGGCCTGCGTCGCACAGGTAAAACGACTTTTTTGAGAAATGACCTCATCCCTGCCTTGGAAGCAGCAGGTGCTTTAGTCATTTACGTCGACTTATGGAGCGACACCCTGGCCAACCCGGCAACGCTCGTGCACAACGCCATCCAGAAAACCCTGAAAGACCTGCAAACGCCGGGCTCCTCTGCCCTGGAAACATTCAAGCGAGTCAGCAATGTTGAAATCGGCGCCGCTGGATTCAAGTTCGGCTTCAAACTCGACAGCATTGGCAACGTCGACGGCCCAACACTGGCGCAAGCACTCACCGAAGTCGTAGATCAAGCCAAGACTGATCTGGTGTTGATCATTGACGAGGTGCAGCACGCCATTTCCTCAGACGACGGCAATCAACTGCTCCTGGCACTCAAAGCCGCCCGCGATGCAATCAACCCTCGTCCGAAAACGCCGGGATACTTTCTATTTATCGGAACAGGTTCGCACAGAGCGCAAGTCAGCGAACTGACCGCCAAACGCAACCATGCCTTTTCCGGAGCCACGTCAGCAGCCTATCCATTGCTGAAAGGCGATTACGTTGAATTCCTGCTCAACCGACTCGCAATGACAGTGAAGAAGGACAAGTTGCCGTCCCTCGAAGCCGCTGTCGAAGCGTTCGACACTTTGGGCAATCGACCTGAAGAAATGCTGAAGGCCCTACGCCAACTCTTACAGCAAGAGGGCGAGCCCGATGTGTTCCTACCAGTAATCGCAAGCACACTACGCTCGGCGGCGGCGAGCATCGAGCTGGAAAAAGTCGAGCAATTGGGTAGCCTGGCTCAAGCCGTTTTCAACAAGATCGCATCTACAGAAGGCGATGCTCGCGGAATTTTTTCCACAGACGCAGCGGCTGAATATTCAAAGTCAGTCGGGCGAGAGGTGCGGGTCGAAGAGATTCAACCGGTAGTGATTGCGCTGGTTGCCGAGAACATCATCATGCGACGCGGGCATGGGATTTACGCGATTACAGATCAGTTTGTTCAAGAGATCTGGCTGGAGGAGCGGGCTTTGATTGAGGGGAGTTAGGCTGCGGGCTGATTTTTATTCAGTGACGGCATTTCTGCTGTGCAGTTAACGCAATCATCTCAGTGAGCCAGTTCGGGGCGAACGTCACTCCTCCAAGATCAAGATGACGAACTATCCACAGACGTAGAAAAGATCGGGCAAAGCGCTGTCGTTGACAGCAACCCAGGTAGCCAGAACCTTTAAGGCTACGCCACACCGTGGTGGTTCTCCCAAAGTGCGATTAGCGTCCGACGGCTCGCACGGTCACAGCAATGTGATGGATGCCTACTTTTACCAGTGTGCCCACTGCGGCAACTCATCCCCTTTCATAGCTGTCCTGCAGCAACCTATCCGCTTGGCCATTTCTTGCGCCAACCTGCGCCCGTCTCTTTCTCCCGGAAAGAGACGGGCGCTCCTACCGCTGCTGCAGCCCAACTCGTACAAGGCTTTGCGGCATTCCCCCTTGTGACAATCGGCGTGACAAACACCGAGGTCACCAGCAACAGCAATGCAGATGATGGTGCCGCAGCCCAAGGAATGGGTTGCACCTGACTGACAGTCAGGCATGCCCCGGTCATCTCATCACTGCCTTCACCCGACTCAGGATCTCGCGGCGCTGATCTCGTCAGCCAGTGCAGCCTCCACCCGCCCACTTCTTCAGAAGTGCTCAGGAGGTCAGATCATGAGATGCCCAAGCTCCCGGTCGTAAGGAGCCGCAAGTCCCGCGTTAGTGGACAACCCTCACAGGTTGCAGGGGCCTTGATCCCTGATAACACTCAACATTCTTGGCGGGATGACGTGGGGAAAATCTTCAACGTTTTGACTTCGAGAGGAGTTTGATCATGGCGTTGGTCGGTAAACGGGATGGGCGCAATTTTGGGTATGGACGACAGCTGAGCTACGCCGGGCCGCAAGCGTTGAAAGACATGTTCGGCGGTGGGCATTACGGGACTGTCAAAGCACACACTGATCGCTGGCAAGCGTTTGTGCGCTGGTGTCGGTCCGAAGATGGGCCGGGATTCAACGATGCGAGGAAGATCGACCGGCAGACCTTGCTGGACTACGCCGGGTATCTGCGCCAGCAAGTTGAACATGGTGAGCTTGCCATCGCGACTGCGCAAAACCGATTGTCCAGCGTCAACCGAACCATGGCAGCGCTTCGTGGTGATGAGTATGTAAGGGTGGCGAGTCCGAGCAAGGCGCTTGGAATGCAGCGCACCACTGTTCGCACTACGGCCCCGCTGGGTCAGGATCGTGACCAAGTGATGCTGATTGCCAATGCGCTCCGCGAACAACAACTGCCGCGTGCTGCGGCTATTGTGTACTTGGCTCGAGCCACCGGTATGCGTCTACGCGAAGCCATCCTGGCCAATCTTCCCCGCCTAAAACGTGAGGCAGTGCAATACGGCAGGATCAACATTCAGGATGGCACTAAAGGTGGCCGCTCAGGTGCATTAGCACCTCGCTGGCTCTGGGTGAATGACAATATTCGCAAAGCGCTCCGGTATGCCGAGCTGACTTCCCCCACTGGGAGCCGAAATTTGCTCGCTCCGAATGAAAGCTACCTCGATTTTCAACAACGAATCGTCCGCCCCGCACGGGACATCCTCCATACGCTTAACCTCAAAGGTTTTCACGAATTGCGGGCAGCCTACGCGTGCGAACGCTATGAGCAAATCACCCATTATCTTGCGCCCGTCAAACGGGGCGATTGTAACCAGCTTGGCCGGAACCTCGACCAGGAGGCCCGAGTACAAATCAGCTATGAGCTGGGGCACGGTCGTATCGACGTGGTATCGGCTTACATCGGTGGACAAATATGACTAGTCCTTTTCCTCAGTGGCGTGCTCACTGGCTCTGAAGCAACTCGCAGTAGACATTTGAGGCAGGCAAAAGCAATCCAGGTTGAAATCGTACGGCGCTGGAAGCGCGAGAACCCTTGGACGTGGCAACGAAAACATCTAGCGTGGTTTCTCTCGCGCGGAATTGGCGGCAGCGCCATGGACACGCGCTATTACTACCTGCTGACCGTACGCCTGATCACGCTACGGCTAGGTAAAAAGTGGATTTGGCATTAAGCGGCTTACGCTCTCCCTTTATTGAACCAACCACATGGCAAAATACTGGCCAGCAACCCAAGATTGGCGCTATGCTTTTCTTTGCCGGCTCGGACCTACTCGGTAAAGGATGAACCTGAGGAGAGACTAAGTACTGACCATCTGCATGCAGGTCAATACAATTTAATAACCTCAGTGTCGTTATTATGCTGGAACAACACACACGGAAGTTTGTAATTGAACATCACCGAAATCAAACCTAGAGAAATTGTTGGCCGTGAAACCACCCGTAGGTTTGAAGCGCAATTCAAGGCTGCCGCGCTTGAAAGCCTACAACTTCTCGACCATTATAATATCGACAGAGTATTCTGTGACTTTCATGATGATTATGTCGTTCGTTACATATCTGCTTCTGGCCCATCCTACAGATTCGTCCAAGTAAAGACCAACGGCAAACTGAATAGTTTATGGTCTCCTCTAGAAATTTTCGGCATAAAGAAAAAACCGAAGAAAGGGGCGATTCACGATTTAAAATCTAGCTTCGCTGGCAGATTATTTTTACACATTGAAAATTTCGGGCCTGCGTGTAGCTGTGTTCAGCTTTCGACCAATATAAGTTTTGACGACGACGTACTTGCGCTTGAAAAAGACCTAAATGATGGATCTCAGTTCGCGAAATACTCCGCCGCATTGATAAGTGAGCTACGCGCTAATTTCCCCACCTTAGAAGCAATCGACGACAGTACTATATTAAAGAAATTTTCCGCGCTTAAGCTTAGCCCCAGAGAGCACATTCTAGACGACGAAAAAGACCTTTTCGTCATGCAAGCGTCAACCAAAATATATAAATATAGCGAGGTACACTTATCCCCTCCCGAAGTTTTGAAAATTGTAGATAGCTTGGTCGACCTAGTGCGGAAAAAATCTTCGACTTCAATCTTGGAGGGGATGTCACAATTAGAACTAGACCAGATCACGTCGATCTGCCTCGACGATATACTTAGTCTACTTAGCATTTCAAAAACGGCATTCGAGATACTTAAAGACGGGGGCGATGAGCACGCCATAAAAAGCGCTTCTATTTTGCAAAGAACGTTAAAAAAATCAAATTTCTCTCAAGAAACGATAAATATTTTTGCGCAATATAAAAGCGATTGGGACACTTGGTTCAGAACCAACCGACATATCATTCCTAGTTTTAAGTTTATTGTCTACTTAGAGCAGGCAACGGAAATCGCTAGAAAACTTGCCTGCGGCAGCCTAGACATCCAAAAATTATACGATGAAGTTGAGACATTATTTTCTCTAGGAAAAACCACTCCTGGAATGCTAACCATTAATGAAAACCAAGTAATGGGTAGTATTCTCGCCGAGCTGGTCAGGGGAGAAGGTGCATGAACCTACGATCTGTATTGGAGAAAGCCTCCACGGAGGCTAGGTTCATCCAAGCCGAAAACATTCCGGAGTTAAGAAAAGATCCATTTCAAAATGAATCTCTCTTTCACATCCCACTTATTGCCATGGCTGTACTTACCCTGACCAAGGGTCGATCAAAGCCTAAAGCAGAAGAGATCGGGCAGATTATCGGAGAATGCTTCGAGCAGACACTTGCTGGCTTTAAGGGCTCATCTCAAGGTCTCGGCTGGTCTGCCAATTTAAGAATACGGACAGTAAAGGCAGTTACATTTCTTGAGGTTTCACGTCTTATCATAAAAGATCAGACGACTGGAAAATTACAGTCAACTGAAGAGGGACGAAAAATCGTTGACAAGGTAATCGAAGAAGGTACCCAACTTTCAATAAGTTTACTTAAAATCAAAAGAGCTTATCGCAACATCTGCAAAGAGCGGACTATAGAGCTGGAGCTTGAATGAAACTTTTGTCGCTAGAAATTAAGCCAAATCCTATTTCAGGCTGGGCGTCTCCGATACTAAACTTCGGAAATGATATCACGCAGCTTTACGCAAAAAACGAAAGTGGTAAGACACCCATAATCCAATCGATTATTTTCTGCCTGGGATATCCAGTAGATTTCAGAGCCGACATAATCAAGCATTGTGCCTCTGCAAATCTAGTCGTGGAAATAGAAGGCGTCGAATATGTTTTCATCCGCCGATATGACTCAAAGTTTGATTTGACTGTAAAAAAAGACAATCTCGAAATTCATAGATTTTACAATGAGGCTGATTTTTCAAAGTTTATCCTGCCTGCTTTAGGGTATGCCCAAGACAGATTAGTTACAACGAGCAATCAGCCGTCACCGCCATACGTGTCGGCAGTAATCCCGATATTTTACCTAGATCAAGATCGTGGTTATTCTGAATATTATTTCCCAGCAAATAGCTTTTTTATAAAAAACCAATTCCCAGAGATGGTCCGACTCGCCGCGGGCTTCCCTCCAATAAACTCATACGACCGCAAAGAAAAAGTAATTGAGGTAAGAAACACCTTAAAATATTTAGACCATACTATCATCGACAGTAGAAAGCTTCTCCAGCGCCTACGAGGAGAAGTAAATGTACAAGGTCGAAATATTGACAATATAAATTCAGAAGTTGACACACTAAAGAAAAATTTAGAAAACTTAAAAAATACGAAAGATATAAAATCAGAAGCATTAAATAGTTTTGACGTACTTATTCATAAATTAAGATCTCAACTCCGAGAAGTTATTTCAGAGGAGCGTGATCTCCAATCAAAAATAAGCAGCTCAAAATCAATACAAAAAGAAATTGAGTCAGAGATAGAAACGCTCGCCTTAAATGAAGAGTCGTTGAGCGCCTTCAGAACTCTCTCTGAAATTTGCTCCACTCCGAACTGCGGCATGTTTTTTGCCAGTTCTGAATCCTATGGAAAAAGCCTACTTTATCTAAAAGATCAGATTAAAGACTTAGCCACCTCCACCGCAACAAACCAACAGCGCCTCGATATGATGACAGCAGAAAGAACTGTCATTGAGAAGTCGATACAGGAGCTGTCTGAAGAGCGAGGTCAAGCGGTATCCAAAGAAGGTATCGACTTGTTTGTTAAGGCAATAAGTCAAATATCATCTAGCATTTTCGATCTTGAGTTACAGAAAACCAAGCTATTGCAAATTAAACAGCAAGAGTCTAACTACTTAAACCTACAGTTAGAACGTGACAGGAACATCTCGCTAGAGGAGTCGATGCAAGGATCAAGAGAACCATCTGCCGAAATGATAACGTTTCGTCGGAATCTTGCAATCCAAATGGCCGACTGGTTAGACACATTACGTTCAATGACAATCTCTCGAGAGGTTAAAATAGACTCAGAGTTCAAACCAATACTTGGCGAAGAAAAACTAAAAGTATTCAAAGGCAGCTCCAAGGCGCGCACCGTACTGGCATACCATGCCGCGCTATTTTCTCAATTATTATCACGTACTGATAGCGGCTTCAGGTTCTTAATATTGGACACTCCGCGCCAGCATGAACTGCAGATAGAGGATCTCGATGACTATATGCAACTACTAAAGCAAATTGCCAGAGACTGTAACGCGCAGATAATTTTCTCCACCACCAGCTATCGATACAGTTTGACTGATGGCGACGAAGAGTGGCTGCCGAGCTTCCCGCAATTTAATCAGCCTATGTACCTTGGTTAAAGCAAAGCATTGACATGTAGTGATAAATGTTTAGATATACTATATTTATCACTCACTCCAAAATGTTATACCACGCAGTCAATCTATTTCATTAGCCTAGAAATCAGCACACGGAATCAGCTCAATGCGCGGGACAGACAAACTGACGAACGACCAATATATAAAACATCTATTTGAAGTTCTAAAGAGGGTAGACTCCTATATAGGTACGACAAATACCAAATGCACGCTAATCATGTCTTATTGCGCAGCTGCAATCGGCATTGTAGCTTTAAGCACATACAGAGTGATACCAACTATAGAAAACAATCTATTCCTGTATTTTTTTGGCGCGATATGTTGTTTTGTTTTCGCTACAGGGGTGGCATGCATGTTCTTGGCAATAAAAGTTATATTCCCGATTACTTTCAGCTCCGTTGAAAGATCTAAAGGCGATTCAGTAATTTTCTATGGTGACGTTGCTACCTTTAACGGTGGAGCTGGAGGATACCATCTAAAATTGCAAGAAATTACAGAGGACGACTTTATAAAAGATCTCAGTCAACAAATCTTTACGGTGTCTAAAATCGCGTCGGATAAATTCTCAAAAATCCAAACCATCTCAAGCCTTCTTATATGGCTAAATTTTCTTCCGTTAGTGATTCTACTAATCTCATGTGTAATCCACTCAGTTATTTGTAGGGGTTTAGTATGAAAAAAGGATTTTCCTCGAGGGGTTTTGAGGCCATTGTCGAGAACGCCTTAAAACGCAAAAGCATTACCAAGTCTTTCGGGATGGGTACTGAATCATTTGAACAACAAATTTATGAGCGTGCTTTCGCAACAGATAATGCTATAGAAATACAAACAGAAGACACGTTACAAAAAGACATCCGTCGAGCATTCGGGAGGTCAGGAGAAAACTCAGCATCCATTGGAACACATCCTGACTTCGCCCACCTCGTCGGAACTAAGGATCAAGAATACCATCATATATCTTCACTTTTTCTTGACATAAAAAACTCAACTCGACTGTCGTTTCTATATGATCTCGAGGATGTGGTATGGATTAAAGACAGTATATTGAAAGCCGCATCAGAAACAGTTAGAGGAATGGATGGATACGTACATCGTTTCATGGGAGACGCTCTCTTAGCCTTTTTCGGAAGTAAAAACAAAAATAGAGATGACAGTATAATTGACGCTATAAACTGCGCAGCAGTACTTGAATCTTTGATGGTTGGGACTATCATACCATTTTTAGAGAGCAGGAACTTTGATGCGGCTTATCTTGGGTTCAGAATCGGTTTAGACTTCGGACCTGATGAAAAGGTATTATGGGCATCGTATGGATTCAAGGAAGTAAATGAAATAACTGCTACATCCTTTTATGTAGACGTAGCTGCTAAACTCCAGAGCATGGCGCGCAAAAATACCGCAATGCTTGGAGAAAACATCTTAGACACCATCGACTTCCCTAATGATTATGTTCAAAAGAAAGTCATTACGGTAAAGGGCGAGCGCACCGAAGTTGATCATCTAAATAAAGTATATAGCGACCGGGATGGCCTACAACATCGCTACAAAGTAAGAGAATTAAAACATGATGCATACAGAGATCTTCTGCCGTACACCCCAGATTTAAAGCAAGAGTTCCCAGGAACCAAAATAGTTTCTGCCGAGGGTATAGATTACAAATGTTACGCTAAAGACGGAGAAAACTTTAAAGAGTACTATTCCGTCTCGCAATCGCTAAAGAAAAATGTCGACTTACAATTCAAAGTACTTATTTCAAGAGTTTCATATAAAAAATATAACTTTCCATTATCGGTAAAATTCACAAAAAGAAACTATGGCCGAGAGGCGCAATTAAAAACACAGGCAGGAGTTTTTCAAAAAACGGAGATACCGGTTACTATCACTCACCAAGATATTACCAGCGGTTTCTTTCGTGGCCAAACAGTTATTGAGAACGAATCGACTTCCTATCGTGGACTACACACTATGGAAGCCCAAGTTAAAGATGCTAACGGCCAAGTGCTATTTCGCGACATCATTGGCGTTTACATTGAGTGACTCTCTCAGTCCAAATAACAATTTACATTAAAATTCCAAGCGAAGAAGTGAGCCCTAACTGACACCCTCTTAACAAAACTTTATCTTGAGGGTAAAAATAGGGATAGCACACGAAACTCAATCTAGTTAATTCTTTTAATATCATGCTGTTATTTTTTGATTCGACTCCTGGTGCCGCACCATACAAGACGAAGCCCCTGCAGAAATGCAGGGGCTTCGTTGTTTTCTGTAGCAGAAGTCTGCCCAAAGGTTTTAAGTGGTATCAAGCAGGATGCAGATCCCGCAAAGCTTCCGGATGCTGGCTGGCGACCCTAAGGAGAGTTTGAGCCGCACCCGTCGGCTGCCGGCGACCCTGCTCCCAATCCTGCAAAGTCCGCAGACTCACACCGATCAGTTTGGCAAACGCACTTTGAGAAACGCCCACTTTGGCACGCGCTTCTGCTGCCGCAGAGAGCGGCACTTGAGTCACGCGCGCAGCCTTTCCAGCCTTCATCTGACGTACAGATTCCAGCAAGTCCTGCTGGAATTGCTCCAGTTCATCGACCATCGCTGATTTCCTCCTTCAGTTGCTTAAGGAAGGCTAAGGGCAAATCGTCAAACTTTGCCTTGGTGTAGGCAATGAGTAACCAGATCGAGCCTTCAGAAAGCGTGTTGTAATAAATGACACGTGTACCGCCTCGCTTACCCATGCCGTTGCGAGTCCACCGCACCTTGCGCAAACCTCCACTGCCAGGCACGACATCACCAGCCAGAGGATTTGCAGCAAGCCAATTTATGAATTCATGGCGCTCACCATCGACCCATATGGCGTCTGCATAGCGCTTGAACATTTCCGTTTCGATGATTGTATACATGAACCTGACTATACGGCTACGCCGTACAAACAAACCATAAACGTTTATAGGGACAGATCGACGAAATGCATGGCGCGAAGCCTTGTGAAATCTGTTGTAACGACAAGCCACTACTAGCCACCGTTGCTCATTCGCCCCTCGCAAAGCTACCGTTCAGTTCGTCGCTGCCAATTCAGCGACCGGGCCTGATAACCCGGGTAAGATACAGGCGCACCAGCGCCCCAACTCACGTTTGCCGGCGCATTTTTTGTGTCTGCATTACCGTGCAATGGCGGCTGTGCGTGGGAGACCTTCGGGTCTGCCGGGTTCCTGTATCTCCGGTTTATCAGCCCGCGCATAGCTGCCACCCATTCGTCTGATAACGAATTGGCAGCTCTCATTTGATACAGGGAGTTCACAAATGAATGCCATTTATCCGTCAGTACCCCCGGTCACTTCACGACGCCCTTCTCGAAAGGCAGGTGAAGCGAAATGACCCATTCTCAAGATCTGAAAACCCTCGGCCTCACCCACTTTTCCTTCCACTCCAATCAAGCGATGTTCCGCACCAACCGTGGTGTGCCGGTAATCGCCGCCCTTTCCCACGCCTCACACTTGCTTCACATTTCACGACTGCTCACTGCGGACACTTCAGTTTCTCGCGACCCTGATCTTCACGCTTATGCCTCGCAGTATTTGCAGGAGTTAAGCAAGGCGTTGATCGATGATGTCGTGAAAGTGATGGATGCGCCGCCGGACAAGCCGTTGATGTAAACGCCGGTGTCAGGCCCTCGCTGATGCGAGGGCTTTTTGCGTTTCAGACTTGGCTGATCTCAAACACGAACGAAATTTTCTGCTGACTCGCACTCCACACATAGCGCAAATGCTTTCCCTGCTTCGGAATCGATACCGCTGGCGGCCGAAACGCGGCGACGCATTCATGGCCCGGTAAGCGAACGCTGTTGTAGAGCAGTCCCCACGACTCGGTTTCGCGCAGTTGCCGGGCGAATAGCTGAGACGGCCCATAAGCCTCCGGATCCGGATTGTGCAGCTCGGGGTGATCGTGACGAATGTCGTGTAACGCTTTAACCACCCGATTGACGTAAGTCCGCATGGTCAACTCAAGATCTGCTTCCTGTGTAGCAGCTAGAAATCGCTCCTGGTGATAACAGGTCTCGGCGATGGCAGCAGCCTGACTGCTCGCAGCGTAGTAAACGCCGAAGGTACCGTCGCAGAAACGACTGCGTTTGCCGATGTGGGTAAACGCAGCCATCACCGGCGTCGAACCGGGGCCGGAGAGTCGATCTTCGGGTCGCACTCGGGCGAGAACCCCGGCCTGCTCGATCAGACGATCATTGGTCAGCGCTTCAATCGCGTAAGCAACTTCCAGGTCTTCGGGATCGAGCACGTCTTCGAACAACGCAATGGGCGGGAAGCTGCTGTTGACGATCCGATAGGCTCGCGTCCACGCCACATCAACCAAATCGGGCGCCTTCAACCGCGCACCCCATCGAGATAGCGACGCACATCGGCGATGTCGACCACGCGCCCGGCGAGCATGTAATCCAGCGCCGTTTGCCCATTGAATGGCGCTGCCGTGTTCGGACTACTAACCCACGTGTAGGCACGCTCACGGCTGTTGCTGAAGATGATGCTCAGCGCCTTGTGAATACCCATCAGGTAGGAGATGCGCTCAAGGGTGTCATTAGGCAGACGTATGTTCGGAAGGTGTTTGTATTTGTAGAACGTGGTGTTGCCAACGCCGCCCAGCAATGTGCGTTGCTGCTCAGCGCTGCAGCCCCAGCGCTCCATGAGGTTAAAGAAGAACTTCAGCGCGACGCGACCGGCTTCGGGGGCGTCGAGTTGTTCGCGAGGGGTTATGGCCTGCGATGAGGTGGGCATGTGGCCGCCTCCGTGATTGGGTGCCTGAACATGAGCCTAGTACAGATACGGATAAAAATTAATCTTCAATACTTAAACGAATAAGATTTTCGGCAGAAATGGGCGACGAAAACCGCCCCTCGCACCAAAACCACACACTTTTTTTGACCCCCATCACCCCCACGTCACCAAAAACCCCGATCCTGTGTCAGCCTCCAGCCATCGGCGGAGACATCGATTCGCTACTAAACCCGCGACAACTATGCTCAGGTGCAGGAATATAGCCAGCATATGGCGCCTGACCGGCAGTCTCGTAAACAACAATACCCAGCCCACTTCAGAGGGCATTACCCATGGATAGCAGAACCTTACGCAACCTCATGCGCATCGTGCAGACCGGCTCGTTGTCGGCCGCAGCCGAGCATTCGTGCCTGACTGTGCAGGCGTTGGCCGCGCAGTTGAACAAGGTCGAAGAGCAGTTCGGTTTCCGCTTGTTTCGTCGTTCCAACAAAGGGCTGACGCTGACGCCGCAAGGCACTGAGCTGACGCCTTATATGGACAAGGTGCTGATTGCCACGCGACAGATGGAAGAAAAGGTCGAGGCGCTGAAAGTGCCGGGGCAGCGGACGTTGAAGGTTGCGTTGAACAATACCTTATCAACTGACTTCAACCGGCGAATGATCGGGCGACTGATCGAGGTGTTTCCCGATTACCAGATGGAATTCAGCTACGCCGAGTCGATGGAAAATCTCAGCAAGCTGAAGAACGAAGACTTTGACCTTGCGGTGCTGATCGGCCCGCAGCGGCCGGGGTTGCCGAGCATTGTCTTGCCGGATGTACAGGTGCAGGTGGTCGGCGCGCACTGCGGCCAAGAGAACGATCCGCTGACGTTGCTGGGCAACAAGTTTCAGGTGCGTCCTGCGGAAGATTGTCCGTATTCCCACAGCTTTTTGCGTTTTCTCGACGCCGGGTTGGGCAATCACGAGAACGGTCAACGTATGGTTTATTCGTGCAGTGAAACGTTGACGTTGTCTTTGATCACGCAGATGGACGCGGTCGGCATGGTCTCCCGTGAGGCCGCGCAAAAAAACGGCCTGACGATTTTCCCCGGTTTCGAGGACTTCCTCGAGGTGCGCCTGGCGGTGAACAATCCGGAGCTGTCGAGCCAGGCGCTGAGCGACGTCGTCGATCTGCCGCTACATGAACGAGCCGAGCGCAATGTACGCAGCCGTCCCAACCGCCACACTGAGAAAGAGGTTTTTGCTGAAATACGCACATAACAACGTCGGAATCGCGGCATAGAATTCCGGGCGGTCGAGCTGTATGTGCTGATCCTTGATCAACAAGGGTGTCAGGCTGATCGCAGCGACGATCGCCACCGGCAAGTATTCCAGCGCCCGCGCAACGAACGGCGGCCAGTGCTCGGTATTGACTTGCAGTGGCAGCGCGCGTGGCAGAAAGGTCACAGCCATCATCAGCGCGACGACCAGAATCAGGAACGTTTGGTCAGGCATACACCCACTCCGCAGCCCACAAACGTGGCGATAAACACATTGAACGGCGAGCTGCCGACCAGACTCAGCGCGCCCATGCACAGCACAGCGGCCGCAGCGGCGATGAGTTTGTTGCGGGTGTTGCACAGCGACACCAGCACGTAGAGCATCATCGCGGTCAGGGCGTAGTCGAGCTGATATTTGATCAGGTGCGCCGCGTACTGCGCGCAAACCGCGCCGAGCAAACCGCCGAGCACCCACGAGGTGTGGCAGAACAGGTTGAAGCCAATCAGATAACGCACGTTGACCGGCGCACCGGTGCCGAGTTTGACGCTGTGGAACGCGAAGGATTCGTCCGTCAGACCACCGGCGTAAGCCCAGCGCTCCATGCGGCTCAAGCCGAGTGCGCGCAGGGCCTTGGCCATGTACACCGACATCAGCATGTGCCGCGCATTGATCAGGAACGTGGTCAGCACGATGGTGGTCAGCGACGCACCGCTGGAGATCAGCGCCAGCGCGGCGAATTGCGAAGCGCCGGCGTAGACGAACAAGCACATCGCCACTGGCAGCCACATCGGCAGTCCGGCGTTGACGGCCATCAACCCGAACACGAATGACACCGTGAAGTAGCCAGCGACGACCGGACTGGCTTCGGCAAACGTGCGCGACGGCTGATGGGCAGCCATCAGCGGCGCACTGCCGGACGTTTCATTCATAGATCCCTCTCAAATGTCCGTTCGCCATGAGGCTCGCAAAAACCCTGGGCAGTCCAAAAACGCTTGCCCGCGAGGTTAGCATCGTCGACGAACAGAAACATCCGCAACACACCGACGCGCTTCATGTCGGAGGACGCCGCTTCAACCAGGCGTTGACCGACGCCCTGGCTGCGATAGCGCGGGCTCACGGCCAAATGGTTGATAGTGCCGCGACTGCCGAGCATACCGCCGAGCACAGCGCCGACGATTTCGCCAGAGACGTCGAAGGCGAGATAGGCCGTGGTGGTTTTCTGGATCAGCACGCCGCGCAGGCACTTGGCGTCCTGCCATTCGCAGAAGGACACTTCGTCGAACTGGCGGAAGAAGCGCTCCATGCGCTGCGCATCCTTGGCCGTGGCGCGTCGCAGCACCACCGGCGTCGAGCACTCGACGCCGTCGATTGGGGTGATCTGATTAGCGAACAATGTCGAAAGCGGTCCCGGGCCGCGAGAAGGAAATCGCCAGAATCTGCCGATACGCCATGGCATGCGTGTGGGTGTTGCGCGCCGGGGTCACGTAGTGGCGCATGTCGCGGTCGAGGAAGTAAGTGGTGTCGAGAATTTCCTGATACGTGGTCGACGCCAGTTGATGCTCATGGATGTCGTACAGGCGACTCTCCGCACCCTCGACGTTATTGCGGCCCCAGAAGTGCACACCGCTGAACGGATAACCGTCGCAGTGAATCCCTTCAGGGGTGATTTCCAGCTGTTTGCCGGGTTTGATCTCGATGCGGATCTGATGAATCTGGCACTGCCAGATTTCATCGTGCAGCTCTTCCGGCAGCACGCTTTTGTACACTTCGAAATCGGTGTCGATCAGGCTGCGCATCACTGGTGAAGTAATCACTTCGTCGGAGAAGTCCTGAAAGTGCCGCACCAGGCCGCCAACATAGGCGTTGTTCTCTTTCGACTGCACGTAGGCGCGATGCTCGAGCTGCTTCAACTCGCGAGTCTTGGGGTTGTACTCAAAGTCGCTGTAACGACGGTAACGCATGCCGGCTTCGGCCTGACCGTAGTAGCTGTCAGGCTCCATGTTTTCCCAACTTTTGGTCAGTCTGACGAAGTCGGCAAAATGACCGTAGAGATTGAAGTCACCACCCTGGACGTTGACATATTTGTCGCGCCGTAGCGATTCGCCCACTTCTCTGTTCAAAACGATCATTACCAAATTCTCCGCTGCGTTGAGCGGCCTAATCTATTAGGTGGAGAATTTGCGTCCATGAGAAAGAATTTCAGGCATTTAAAGCCCTGCTTGAAACGGCGTTTGCAGCGTCTCAAAAACAACTTTTACATGACAAAAACACGGGTTTTTTCCGGTTTTCGTCGAAAAACCGTCGAAAAAAAACCCTGAACCAGTCGGGGTTTTTCTCATGTTTCTTACACTTGATCAGGCATCAGAAGATGTTGATCGGATAATCCACGAATACGCGCAGTTCGTTACCGCTGACGTTGTACTCGCTGGATTTCTGCGAAACACGCAGGATCGAGCTACGCAGTTTCACGCTCAGGTCTTTGGCCGGGCCAGATTGCACGACGTATTTGAACTGGTTGAAGATCTCGCGCTCAGTGCCGCCTTCGCTGGTGGAGGTGGTGATGTTGTCGCCACGCACGTAAGCGAAGTTGTAGCTCAGGCCCGGCACGCCGAATGCGCCGAAATCCAGGCCGTAGCCCAACTGCCAGCTGCGTTCGTCTTCAGCGTTGAAGTCGGACCAGTAGGAGTTGGCCAGGTAGATGGTGTTACCACCGTCGCCAACGCGATGTTGATCTTTCTGGTAACCACCGTAGGCGTAGCCGAGGTTGCTGTCGCCGGTGGAGCGCTGGTGGGCCACAGTGAACGAGTGTGGGCCAGTGGCGAACGTTGCTGCCAGGCTCCAGATCTTGTTGTCGCGACCGGTCACGATGCTTTCGCCGGGAATGGTGTTTTCGCGAACGTACGAACTGTCGAGCTTGGTGCGGTAACCGTTGAAGTCCAGGGTCAGAGACTGATCCTTATTGAACGGCAACACGTAGTTGGCATTCACGTATTGTTTCTTCAATACGTCTTCGACGTCGGAAGCGTACAACGCACCTTTGAAGTTCTCGGTGAACTGGTAACTACCGCCCAACACGTTGATCGACTTCAGACCACCGCTGTCACGGCCTTCATCGCTCTTGCGCGATTCAGCGGTGAAACGACCGGCGTTCAGTTCCAGGCCTTTGATCTCTTTGGAAGTGATCAGGGTACCGGTGTAGCTTTCCGGCAGCAGGCGGGAGTTGTCGTAGTTCAGCACCGGCAGGGCCGGCATCTGGTCGCCGTAGGTCAGCACAGTATTGGAGAAGCGGAACTTCACCGCCGCGCCGCCCTTGGCCAGGTCGTTGGCCGCGCTGCCGTTATGGCCTTCTACGTAGCTGTTTTCCTGTTTGAAGAAGTCGATACCACCGGCGCCGCTGCGACCCTTGCCGCCATCCAGACGCAGTGCGTACAGACCGAAAGCATCCACACCGACACCCACGGTGCCTTGGGTGAAGCCGGACGAGAACGTACCGATGGCCGCTTGGCCCCACTCGGCTTTGTCCGGGTTGCCGTCTTTGTAATCACGATTGATGTAAGCATTGCGCAGCAGCACCTTGAGGCTGCTGTCTTCAACAAAACCCTTGGACTCGGCCTGGTCGTTAGCCATGGCCTGAGTGGCACTCAACATCCCCAGTGCGATCAGACTGATTCGCTTGTTCAACATTTTGTTTTCCTTATTACGGGTTGAAACGCGCTGTGTCGAACGGCGGAAACGGCGCTTTTGCACTCTTTTATTCACCCCGAAACAAAAAGACCCGCCCACGACATGTCATGGCGGGCCTGCTCATTATTTTGAGTCATGGCGGTTGGCCACAGGCGTTGGGCCGAATCGTAGCCGTGCCCTGAACAATGTGTCAATTTCAAGAATCGTCTTTAAATAGGTAAAAATCGTCTAAGAAACGTAAATTTTGCGCTGAGTCCTTGCTGGGAAATGCAAACAGTCAGTGAATCCAGCGCGTATCAGGCGCAACCATCGATGGAACAAAATGCAGAAGTTTTAACGGTTTCATCGAGGACGATTGCCTGTTGCAACCAATCGGCAAATGCCTGCGGCTTGCCCAGCCAAGGGCTTATGTCGATCAATTGAAATGTCCCGTTCTGTTCCAGAGCCATTGTCGGAAAACCCTGGCCGCCCAATTGAGCCAGAAACTGGCGACTGGCTTTTACATGCCCCTCGCTGTCAACCGACTCCAGCGCAATGTGGAAATCTTCCTGCGCATAGCCCATCTGCATCGCCAATTCCAACAGCACGGCTGAATCAGCGATGCGTCGCCCTTCCACATAGTGCGCGGTCTGCAACCGCCCCATCATGCGCAGACCGCCTCGGTCGATGGCTTCGGCCGCCATGACCGCAGCAATCGGTGGCGTCGAATCGAACACCGCCGAGTGATCGCGCAGCAAACCTTCGAAATATGCTTCGCCAAAAGGCTGGCCGGTGTACTCGGCAATGCGTCTGTCGTGGGGCATGACGTAATTGCGCAGTTGCGAGGAAACAGGCTGGCGGTTGGCGCCACTCATCATGCCCCCTGCATGGGCGACCACTGGCAACACAGCCTGCGCCGCTTCTACCAGCGGCTTGGCGCCATAACACCAGCCACACAACGGGTCGTAGATGTAATGAAGAATCATGGGGAAAGCTCCGGCAAAAGTGAGAGAAATCGATGGCGGCAGATTAGTCCCTGCACTCATGCGGAAAAATGCTGGAAAGGCTTTCAGTCTGTTTCATGAATCGGTCGAATTGGCCGACCGGTCAGATTGTGTCGATGCGGACACAAATTGAAACAATCAGACAGGGGAACTTATAAGGAATAATTAACGGAAGTAAATGCAAAGCATTACCATTCGCGCGATCGAATTCTTCCACCCTTTCGGATGCGCTGTTCAATGCCTGCCCCGTTCCGTCTTACGCCCGTCACTCTTGGGCTTTCTGCTTTTCTGTCCAGCGGTTTTGCCTACTCCGCGACCGAGTTACCTGCCACCGCGATCAGCGCCGAAGCGCAAGCCGATGACCCACGGGTGAAGCTCAGCAGCACCGCGACCCGCACCTCAACGCCCGTGCGTTATGTGCCGCAGGCCATTGATTCGATCAAGACCTCGAACGTCGCCAACTACGGCACCAACGACATCGCCGACGCCTTGAGCGGCATGCCCAACGTCAGCAGCAGCGCCGACACCCGCTTCGACAGCCTGCGCATTCGCGGCTTCGATGCCAGCAACGATTTCTATCTCGACGGCATCCGCGACGACAGCCAATACAAACGCGATCTGCACAACATCGAACGCGTCGAAGTCCTTAAAGGCCCGGCCGCCGTGTTGTACGGCCGTGGCAGTCAGGGCGGGATCGTCAATCGCGTGAGCAAAATGCCGGAGTTCGGCCGTCGCTCGACCATCGAAGCCCAGGGTGGCAGCGAAGATTTGCGCAGTCTTTACGCCGACCTCAGTACTGACCCGAGCGAAAACATCAGCCTGCGCCTGAACATGGGCAACATGGATGAAAACAGCTTCCGTGATGGCGTCAGCGGCAATCGCCAACTGTTCGCGCCGTCGATGAGCTGGCAACTGACGCCGGACCTGAACTGGCTGGTGCAATACGAATACAGCCGCTACAACCGCACCCCGGATCGTGGTATTCCCGGCGTCAACGGGCGCCCAGCCGATGTCGGTCGTGACACCACCTACGGCAACGATCACGATTTTATCGATGACAAGTCGCAGTCCTTGCGCTCGAAACTCACTTACGAAATCAACGACAACTGGCAACTGCGCCAGACCCTCGGCGTGTTCAAGCTCGACAGTGATTTCGACAACACCTACCTCACCGGTTACACGCCAGCGACCAACAAAGTTACGCGCCAGCACTGGCAGCAGGATCTGACCACTCGCAACGTCTATAACAATGTTGAACTGGAGGGCGGATTCGATACCTTCGGCCTTGAACATCGTCTGCTGACCGGCGTGGAGATCGGCAGTCAGCGCCGCGATCCGACGCTGTATAACGCCGCCACCGGCAGAACGCCGGGCGCGCAGCCGGTACCGGCACTCGACCTGTACAACCCGAACCGCGATCTGCGCCACACCGGCAGCATGCAGGTTTCCAGCAGCAGCCACACCGAAGTCGAAAGCCGTGCGGTGTACGTGCAGGATCAACTACGCCTGAATGATCAGTGGCAATTGCTCGGCGGTCTGCGCTACGACACCTTCGATATCGAATCGACCAACAAGCTGCGCAACATTTCCGAAGACCGTGATAGCCACAGCACCAGTCCGCGCGTGGGCCTGGTCTGGACGCCGCTGCAGAACCATTCGTTCTACGCCTCGTGGTCGAAGACCTTTTCGCCAGTGGGTGGTGGCTTGATCGGCATCACTCCGGGTGCGACTGGCAATACCAACGACCTGAGTCCCGAGTTGACCAAGCAAAAAGAGATTGGCGTGAAGAGTGACTGGCTCGATGACCGCTTGAGCACCACGCTGGCGATCTATGACCTGGAACTCTACAACCGCCGCACCACTGATCCGAACGACCCGACCCTGACCGTGATGTCCGGTCTGCAGCGCTCGCGCGGGATCGAGTTGACCGCCACCGGCAACATCGTCGGCAACTGGTACATGCGCGGTGGCGTCGGCATGCAGGACGCGAAGATCGAGAAGGACAACAACGGCCTGGAAGGCAAACGCATCAACAACGTTGCCAAGCACAACGGCAGCCTGTTCCTGACCTGGAAACCGGAAATGGGCTGGTACGGCGAAACCGGGCTGACCCTGGTTGGCCAGCGTTATGCCGATAACGCCAACACCACGGTGTTGCCGGGTTATGGTCGCTGGGATGCGCTGGTCGGTTACCGCTTGAAGGATTGGGACTTGCGCGCGGCACTGAACAACATCACTGATCGTGAGTACTACGCGTCGGCCACCAGCCAGTATCAGATCCAGCCGGGTGCGCCACGCAGCGTCGTGATGACCGGCACCTACAGTTTCTGATTGCACACCAAACCTGCGGGAGCGAGCTTGCTCGCGAATGCGGAGGGTCATTCAACGACGATGTCGACTGACCGGACGCTTTCGCGAGCTAGCTCGCTCCCACTGTGAACGGGTGCGTACAAAATAATCGCGAATAAAAAAGCGCCGCCATCCCGGCAGCGCTTTGACCAATCCCTGTTGTTCTTCTTATCCTTCCATCACAGCCCACAACGCATCCAGTTCGGCCTCGCTGAACAGGCCAGCGGGGTAACGCTCGATCATCGTCCGGCGCGGATCAGGTTCCCTGATCTGACGCGTTCCATTGGACTTCAACCAGTGCGCGACAATCTGGAGCGATTCGCCGTTAACGGCCATGGGATGCAACGTCCGCTCGCTGACTACGTTCACTTCGGCGTTCATTTCAGCGCTCTCTCCCCGTTCATGAGCGGCTACGTTATCCAAGGTTTATGACAGAACTGTTGAAGTTCTTCCCCCTCCCTAGTGCACGGGTGATGAATACAAGAGCTATGCCAATGTTTCTCTGTTGTCGACAAGTGGATACAAAGAAGCCCGCCATCCTGTCGGAGTGCGGGCCTCGGTTGATGCATAGCGAGCTAATCATTACCCGGCTGATTTATTAATCAACTCAAGCTGTTACGACTCAACTCACTCTTTGTGCGGTGCCGGCTGCTGCTGGGTAAGGCAGTGGATATTGCCGCCACCCAGTAACAGTTCGCGGCCCGGCACCAGCACCACTTCGTGCTGCGGGAACAGCTTCTGCAAAATCTCTTTTGCCGGCGCATCCATCGGATCGTCGAAGCTCGGCGCGATGATGCCGCCATTGACGATCAGGAAGTTCACGTAGGAGCCAGCCAGGCGCACAGACGGATTGCGCTCCTGCGTGCCGTTCACCGGATCGACACCAGCGCACTCTTCTTCGGTCGCGTACAGCGGCCCCGGAATCGGCATTTTATGCACCGTGAACGGGCGACCCTTGGCATCGGTGCTGTTTTGCAGCACGTTCATCGCCGCCTGGCAGCGCGGGTAGTTCGGATCTTGCGGATCATCGGTCCATGCCAGCAGCACTTCACCCGGACGCACGTAGCAGCAGAAGTTATCCACATGGCCGTCGGTTTCGTCGTTGAACAAACCGTCCGGCAGCCAGATGATCTTATCCACAGCCAAATTGGCGCTGAGCACCGCTTCAATTTCTTCGCGGCCCAGGTGCGGGTTGCGATTGCGGTTGAGCAGGCATTCTTCGGTGGTGATCAGCGTGCCTTCGCCGTCGACGTGAATCGAACCGCCTTCAAGCACGAAGCCTTCAGTGCGGTAACGCGGGCTGCGCTCGATCTCGAGGATCTTGCCGCCGACCTGCGAATCACGGTTCCACGGCGAGTACAGACCGCCGTCGAAGCCACCCCAGGCGTTGAAGTCCCAGTTCACACCGCGCACTTCGCCGCTGTTGTTGATGACGAAGGTCGGGCCGCTGTCGCGTACCCAGGCGTCATCGCTGGACATCTCGACCACGCGGATATTCGGCACGTCGAGGCGCGCGCGGGCGTTTTCGTATTGGCCAGCGGAAACGGCAACGGTCACCGGTTCAAAACGCGCGATGGCTTTGGCCACCGCTGCGTGTGCGGCTTGCGCCGGTTTGCCGCCCAGACGCCAGTTGTCCGGGCGCTCAGGCCAGATCATCCAGGTCTGCGTTTGCGGCGCCCACTCGGCCGGCATGTGAAAGCCGTCGGCGCGCGGGGTACTTTTCAAGGTGGTCATCGGGATCAGGACTCCAGGGAACCGTCGAGGGTTTTCAACGCGCCGTACAGGTTCGGACGGCGGTCACGGAATGAACCCCACGCGCTGCGAATGTGTTCGAGCTCGTCGAGGTTGAAAGTGTGCACAAGAATACCTTGTTCGGTTTTATTCAGCTCCTGCACTTTTTCGCCGAACTGGTCGGCGATGAACGAAGAGCCGTAGAACGTAATGTCGTAGCCGTCCTGTTCTTCGTTGCCGATGCGGTTGCTGGCGATCAGCGGCATCAGGTTGGCGCCGGCATGGCCCTGCTGCACACGCTGCCAGTGATCGCGCGACGAGATGGTCTTGTCGTGCGGCTCGCTGCCGATTGCGGTTGGATAAAAGAGGATTTCCGCGCCTTGCAACGCCATGCTGCGTGCGGCTTCCGGGAACCACTGATCCCAGCAGATGCCCACGCCGATCTTCGCGTAACGGGTGTTCCACACTTTGAAACCGGTGTCGCCCGGGTTGAAGTAATACTTCTCGTGGTAGCCCGGGCCATCCGGGATGTGGCTTTTACGATAAATCCCGAGGTTGCTGCCGTCGGCGTCGATGATCGCGATGCTGTTGAAACGCGCGCGGCCGGCCAGTTCGTAGAAGCTGATCGGCAGCACCACTTGCAGCTCTTTGGCGATTTTCTGGAAATGTTTGATCGCGACGTTTTCTTCCGCCGTCGTCGCCAGTTGCAGGAAGTCCGGGTTTGGCTTCTGGCAGAAGTACGGCGCCTCGAACAGCTCCTGGATCAGGATGATCTGCGCGCCTTTGGCGGCGGCTTCACGCACCAGCCTTTCAGCGATTTCGAGGTTGGCTTCAAGATCCCAGGAACAGGCCATCTGAGTGGCGGCAACGGTAACGATACGGCTCATGAATCATCTCCGGGCAAGTGCTTTGACGGCCGAGAATTCGACCGAAAAGAAAAACGCGCGCACCGGACATGAGATCGCCATGCCGGAGCAATGGCGACTTTATAACCGATAAATATCGACCTTAGAAGCTGTAAAATAGCATTTCGTCTAAATACACCCAACAAAAGCCGATACAAATCGAATTAACAACTCAAGAAAAAATGTGGGAGTGAGCTTGCTCGCTCCCACAGGGGTTCGGGTGAGGGCTTACAGACCTTCGCTGAGAACTCGGTCGAGCATATCGACAAAGAAATCCACACTCTGGCGCGACGTCACCATCGGCGGTTTGATCTTGAGAATGTTCAGATCATCACCGGTCGGCTGCATGAAAATCCCCAGCTCACGCAAGCGATCGCAGAGCAACGCCGTCTCTTCGGTCGCCGGTTGCAGCGTCTCGCGATTGCGGATCAGCTCAAGTCCGAGATAGAACCCTGAACCGTGCACTGCGCCCACCAGCGGATGTTTATCGGCCAACGCTTCGAGCCGCGCCTTGAAGTGGCCACCGACCACTTGCGCGTTCTCCCAGAGCTTTTCTTCTTCCATGACATCGAGCACCGCCATGCCGATCTGGCAACTCACCGGACTGCCACCCGCCGAGGAGAAAAAGTAACCTTCTGCCTCTAGCGCCTCGGCGATTTCCCGGCGGGTGATAACCGCGCCCAGCGGTTGACCGTTGCCCATGCCCTTGGCCATGCAGATGATGTCCGGCACCACGCCCTGCTCTTCAAAACCCCAGAAGAAGTGACCCATGCGCCCGTAACCAACCTGCACTTCGTCGGCGATGCATACGCCGCCCTGCGCGCGTACCAACCCGTACACCTGTTTCAAATATCCCGGCGGCAGCGAAATGCCGCCGGCATTGCCATACACCGGTTCGCAGATGAATCCGGCCAGTTGGCGCTTCTGTTCGGCGAGCGTTTCCAAATGATGCTCAACGCTGCGCACGTAATCCGGCGCCGAATCGAGGCCACGGAATTCACCGCGATAGGTGTTTGGCGCAGACACCGGATGCACCCAGTCCGGGCGGCTTTCCAAGGCTTTCGGGTTGTCGGCAATCGAGGTCGAAACCGCATCGGCACCGACCGTCCAACCGTGATAGGCCTCAAGCACACTGATCATGTCGCGCCCGCCGCTGTAGGCCCAGGCCAGACGTATTGCCAGGTCATTGGCCTCGCTGCCGCTGTTGACCAGAAACACCCGATCCATGCCCTGCGGCGCCAGTTTCAGCAAGCGCTCGGAAAACTCCGCTACCGCCGCATAGTTGAACCGCGAGTTAGTGTTGAGCAGCGACCACTGCCGCGCAGCGACCGCCGCCATGCGCGGGTGGCCGTGACCGAGCACTGCTACGTTGTTGAGCATGTCCAGATAGGAACGGCCCTGCATGTCGATCAGGTGATTGCGCCAGCCGCGTTCGATTCGCGGCGGATCGGCGTAGTAGTGTTTTTGCGTGCGGGCAAAACTGGCGTCGCGCCGTTCCAGCAGGGTTTTACCATCCAGCTCCGGCTCGGCATCACAGGCCAGTCCTAACAGCGCCGCTGGCGACGGGCACAGGGCCTGCCACGCGGCTGCATGCGCAGGGGTGCAAAACAACGGCGCATTGAGTTGCGCGCCACGGCACAACTGCACCCGCAACGGGCCGCTGACCGCGCCCAGTACCTGACCTTTGACCAGCGCCGCGCCGCTGTGCAGCGAAGGTGTCACGCCCCACAGCCGCAGGCTGAGTTGCGGGCCATCCAGTTGCAGCACACCGTCTGCCGCCTGATGCACGACGCCAGCGAACGGCGCCTCCACGGTGGCGGCATCGGGCACGCGCAATTCCACGTGCAGCGGAAATGTGTCCGGCTCTACGGCACTGTCCGGACGAGTGCGCGACAAACGGTACTGACCGTAACGACTCGCCGCCAGACCATGCACTGCAGCAGCTTCAGTCAGCAGGCGCTGATCGATACCCTGCTGTTCCCAGTTGCCGGCATCGAAATGCGGACTCAGGACACCAAGATCAATCAGCGCAAATTCGCAACCGACCAGACCGGGCAGCAAGGGCGCAAAACCTTCGCTGTCGATCGCCGGCAATGCGTGACCGACGGCCGTGAGGATCGCCGCTTCCATCAGTGCCTGCGGCACCGAAGTGGCCACGCGGAAGATCTCCCACTCATGGGTGAGATTGTCGCGGCTGTAAGTATTCGCGGGGTCGATGCTGACCTGCTGCTCGCCACTGAGTACCAGCACCGCCGCACGCGCGACGATCAATGGCCACAGCGCTTGCAGCTCTTCGTTTTGCAGCGGGTTGACCGCGTGATACGCCTGAACCGCCGGCAATATGACAAACGGATCACCACCGGCGTGATGCAGCAACGCTGCACAGGTCACCGACAGATCGGTGATGCGCCAGGTGCGCACCAGATCGCCAAAGTCGATCACGCCCTGCAACTGCCAATGACGCTGGACATCGCGCGCCCAGACGGCATTGTCATCGGTGATATCCATGTGGATCGCCTGTACCGGCAGCTTGCCCTGCAACGGCTGCAAACGGCGCTCGGCCTGTTCGGCCGCATCGGCAATCAATGTGCGTTGTTGCTCATCCTTGATCACCGGCAGCAGATGGCTGATCAGTGCACTGGCGTGGCGGGCATCCCACTGCAACGTGCGCTCAAGGCCCGGATGGTCGAACCCGGCCAGCGCCAGATCCATCTCACCGCAGAGCCGGCCGAACCCCGCTACAACGTCGCGTCCCAAGTGATCGAAATGCGTGAGCGGCTGGCCCTCGATGTAATCCAGCAGTCGCACATGGACGGCTTCGCCCCCGACCTCCAGTGACAGCAGATCCTGGCCGTTATTGGCCGCGATCACCCGCGGTACCGTCACCGCCGCGTGCTCGGCCAGGTACTTGAGGCCGGCATGCTGGGCTTGCAGCTCCACCAAGGCGTAATCGCCACGACAGATTTTCAGCACAAAGCGCCCGCGCGGACTGTCGACGCGAAAATTCAGATCCTGCTGACTGCCAAGGGCCTGCAACGTGCCGCTGAGGCCGTAATGCTCCGCCAGCCATTGCCGGGCCTGCTCGGTAGATACCTGCGGGCTGGGCAAACTGGCGCGATGAATCAACGTGGCGAGCGGCATGAAACGACCCCTGAAATTTTATTAGGCGCCTATATCGCCATTGCTGCGCTGTATCCGCAACCCCCAACCGCGTAAAGGCATCCGGGCTATTTGTCTTCCAGCACTCGCACCCTTCGGCACTTTGCGCAAGAATGTCGACCATTCACACCTGTCTATGGAAATCCCCATGAATGTAATCACCACCGACCTGCCCGGTGTCCTGATCATCGAACCGAAGGTGTTTGGTGACGAGCGCGGTTTTTTCTACGAGAGTTTCAATGCCAAGGCGTTTCAGGACGCCACCGGTCTGGACACGCAATTCGTTCAGGACAACCACTCGCGCTCGCAAAAAGGCGTATTGCGCGGCCTGCATTACCAGTTGCAAAACACCCAGGGCAAACTGGTCCGTGTGACGGTTGGCGAAGTATTGGATGTGGCCGTGGACATTCGCCGCAGCTCGCCGCATTTCGGCAAATCCGTAGCGGTACGTCTTACTGCCGACAATCATCGTCAACTGTGGGTGCCGGAAGGTTTCGCCCATGGTTTCGTGGTGCTGAGCGAGTTCGCCGAATTCCTCTACAAGACCACCAACTACTACGATCCATCGTCCGAGCGCAGCATTCGCTGGGATGACCCCGCTCTGGGCATCGACTGGCAGCTGGACGAAGCGCCGAAGCTGTCCGCCAAGGATCAAGCCGCAGCCCTGCTCAAGGACGCAGACGTCTTCGCCTGAGGCCGGGCATAATGCGCCTGTCACTACAGGCGCATCCGGCTCATGAAACCAACCCTCCCCCGCAGACCCCGCTGGCGCAGCCTCGCCCTGCTGGCCCTGTGTCTGGCGCCGCTGCTGTGGCCGCTGGAACATCTTGCCGAGCGCTATTACCGCAGTGAACTGGCCGGACAAAACCGCCAGACCCTCGACCTGTACGTTGCCAACCTGCTGGGCACCCTGCACCGCTATGAAGTGCTGCCGCAAATCCTTGGCGATCTGCCGGCGCTGCGTGCGGTACTCGGCGCGCCGGACGACGGCGTCAGCCAAGGCAATGCCAATCGCCTGCTGAAGAACATTGCCGCGCAGACCGGCGCCGAAGTCATGTACCTGATGGACACCAGCGGTCAGACGCTGGCGGCGTCGAACTGGGACAAGCACGACAGTTTTGTCGGCCGCAATTTCTCCTTCCGGCCGTATTTCAGTGAAGCCATGGCCGGACGCCTCGGGCGCTTCTTCGGTCTCGGTACAACGTCTGCCAAACGCGGTTATTTCTTTGCCGCCGCCGTGCGTAACGGCGAAAAAATCATCGGCGTGCTGGTGATCAAGGTTGACCTCGACCACACCGAAAGCCTGTGGGGTAAAACCCCGGAACAACTGCTGGTGACCGACCACAACGGCGTGGTCATCCTCACCTCGCGTCCGGAATGGCGCTTTCGCTCGACCCGCGACTTGAGCGACGGCGAACGCTCAGCGATCACCGCCATCCAGCCCTACCCGACCCGCGAGCCGCGCCCATTGAACCTCAGCCCCAGCGCGTGGCTGATCCAGACCCACGACATCGCCGAAACCGGCTGGAGCGTGAGTATCCTTGCCCCGCGCACGCTGATCGACCGTCCGGTGCGAACCGTAGTGGCCATCGGCGGCGCCACGCTGTTGGTGGTGATGTTGTTGCTCGGTCTGATGATGCAGCGCCGTCGCCATTATCTGGAACGCATCGCGTTCGAGGCAAAGGCACGCCGCGAACTGGAAGGCCGCGTCGCCGAGCGCACCAGCGACCTCGAAGGCCTCAACCGGCGTTTGAAGGAGGAGGTGCTGGAACGTGAACAGGCCCAGCAGGAGCTGGTGCGCGCCCAGGATGATTTGGTCCAGGCCGGCAAGCTGTCGGCGCTGGGGACCATGTCAGCGAGCATCAGCCACGAACTCAATCAGCCGCTGGCGGCGATCCGCAGCTACGCGGAAAACGCCGAAGTACTGCTCGATCATCAACGCACCGACGATGCACGCGGCAACCTCAAACTGATCAGCGAACTGACCGGGCGCATGGCCTCGATCATCGCCCACCTGCGCGCCTTTGCCCGCCGTGATCGCCACGCGCCGGAAAGCGTTGCCCTGCAACCGGCGCTCGACGATGCCTTGGCACTGCTGGCCAAACGGCGCCGGAGCATGGAAGTCGAGCTGATCCGCGATCTACCCGCCGCCACGCTGTGGGTCGAGGCCGGGGAAACGCGCCTGCGTCAGGTGCTTGGCAATCTGCTCGCCAATGCCCTCGACGCGCTCACCGAGAAAGGTCCGCCGCGCAAACTCTGGCTGAGTGCCGAATCCACCGCCGAGGGCGTCAATCTGTACATTCGCGACAACGGCCCGGGCTTTTGCATGGAAGCCCTTGGCCGCGCCAGCGAGCCCTTTTACACCACCAAGACCCGCACGCAGGGCCTTGGTCTGGGGCTGGCCATTTGTGAAACGCTGATGCGCGCCTTCGGCGGTGAACTGTCGTTCGCCAACCACAAGCAAGGTGGCGCCTTGATTACCCTGCGGCTGCGCGCCGGTGCGCCCGGGGTCAGCCTGCAACCGTCCGAGGATCGAAGTACATGACCATCGACAATCGCATTCAGGTGGTGTTGATCGACGACGATCCGCACCTGCGTCAGGCCCTCGGCCAGACCCTGGATCTGGCCGGCCTGAAAATTCTGCCGCTGTCCGAAGCCAAGGGTCTGGCCGCACAGCTGGAGCGTGACTGGCCGGGTGTGGTGGTCAGCGATATCCGCATGCCGGGCATGGATGGCCTCGAATTGTTGAGCGAATTGCATGCCCAGGACCCTGAGCTGCCCGTGCTGCTGATCACCGGCCACGGCGACGTGCCGCTGGCGGTGCAGGCCATGCGCGCCGGCGCTTATGACTTTCTCGAAAAACCTTTCGCCAGCGATGCGCTGCTCGACAGCGTGCGTCGCGCGCTGGCCCTGCGCCGACTGGTGCTGGACAACCGCAGCCTGCGTCTGGCCCTCAGCGACCGCAACGAATTGAGTGCACGACTGGTCGGCCATTCGACGCCGATGCTGCGCCTGCGTGAACAGATCGGCGCGCTGGCCGCGACCAAGGCTGATGTGCTGATCCTCGGCGAGACCGGTGCCGGCAAAGAAGTCGTCGCCCGCGCACTGCACGATTTATCCAGCCGCCGTAACGGCCCGTTCGTGGCGATCAACGCCGGCGCACTGGCCGAGTCGGTGGTGGAAAGCGAACTGTTCGGCCACGAACCCGGCGCGTTCACCGGTGCGCAAAAACGCCGGATCGGCAAATTCGAATTCGCCAATGGCGGCACGCTGTTTCTCGATGAAATCGAAAGCATGAGCATGGACGTGCAGGTGAAGTTGCTGCGCATGCTGCAAGAGCGCGTGGTCGAGCGTCTGGGCGGTAATCAACTGATCCCGCTGGACATCCGCGTGATTGCCGCGACCAAGGAAGACCTGCGTCAGGCTGCCGATCAGGGCCGCTTCCGCGCCGACCTGTATTACCGCCTCAATGTTGCGCCACTGCGCATTCCGCCGCTGCGCGAACGTGGCGAAGATGCGCTGGTGCTGTTCCAGCATTACGCCGATGAAGCCAGCGCCCGCCACGGACTGCCGCCCCACGAACTGCAACCGGCACAACGCGCCTTGCTGCTGCGCCACACCTGGCCGGGCAACGTGCGCGAACTGCAGAATGCCGCCGAACGTTTCGCCCTCGGCCTGGAACTGGCGCTGGATAACGCTGGCGAAGGCAATGGAAGCACCACGGTCGAGGTTATCAATGGCGGGCTCAGCGAGCAGGTGGAAAACTTCGAGAAGTCGTTGATCGCCGCCGAACTGGCGCGCTCGCACAGTTCGGTGCGCAGCCTCGCCGAAGCCTTGGGTATTCCGCGCAAGACTCTGCATGACAAATTGCGCAAGCATGGTCTCAACTTCGGCGACAGCAGCCATGGGGACGAGAACGAATGAGCACAGACACTCGCTATCTGGAGTCGGTCCTGCATCACGACATCCCGCTGACACGGGACATGGGCCTCAAAGTGCTCGACTGGCATGAACAGCAGTTGAGTCTGCATTTGCCACTTGAGCCGAACGTCAATCACAAGAGCACCATGTTCGGCGGCAGCCTTTACTGTGGCGCGGTGCTGGCCGGTTGGGGCTGGTTGCATTTGCGTTTGAAGGAAGAAGGCATCGCCGACGGACACATCGTGATTCAGGAGGGGCAGATCAGTTACCCGCTGCCAGTTACTGGCGATGCCACGGCGATTTGCCCAGCGCCTGATGCGAAGGTGTGGAAGAAGTTTCTGGCGATGTATCAGCGTTATGGGCGGGCGCGGTTGACGTTGAATACGCGGATCGTCAATGCGGGTAGCGATGAGGATGCAGTGAGGTTTACCGGCCAGTACGTTTTGCACCGCTGAAGATCAAAAAACCCTCACCCTAACCCTCTCCTGGAGGGAGAGGGGACTGACCGAGGTGTCTTGCGTTGTGCATCGACCTGAAAGATCGCAGCGATTATGGATTCAGCAAACCTCGACCAGGTCAGCGCTGCTTTCCAATATCCCTCGATCGGCTCCCTCTCCTGGGGGAGAGGGCTGGGGTGAGGGGGATTGCGGATCAGCCCACTTAACCCCGAGCCAACTCCAACAATCTGGAACGCCAGGCCGCCTTCGCAGGCAGCGCCAAAAAGAACTCGTTCAACAGCGATTCCCGCGCCGGATAGCAGAACGCTTCCCCGCGCAGATCCAACACCTCACCGCCAGCCCCTTCCAGCACACCTTGCGCCGCCGCCGTGTCCCACTGCGAAGTCGGCGCCAGGCGCGGATAGCAATCCGCCGCGCCTTCAGCCAGCAGGCAGAATTTCAGCGAGCTGCCAATATTCGCCAATTGCAACTCGCCCAGACTCGCACTCAACCCTGCCAGCAAGCGCTCCTGCTCGGGACTCGAATGCCGACGGCTGGCCACCACGGTAAACGCCTCTCCCGCCCCTGGCACATCACGCACCTGAATCGCAACCGGCGTGCCGTCCTTGTCGCAGCGCCATGCGCCAAGCCCGGCGCCGCCAACGTAAAAACGACCATTGGTCGGCATCGACACCACGCCAAACACCACCCGACCGTTTTCGATCAGCGCGATGTTGACCGTGAACTCTTCACTGCCGCTGATGAACTCCTTGGTGCCATCCAGCGGATCTACCAACCACCAGCGCTGCCAGCCGGCGCGCACGTCCTGAGGGATGTTGGCGTCCTCTTCCGATAACACCGGAATGCTCGGATCCAGCGCCGTCAGCCCGGCGACGATCAGGTGATGCGCGGCCAGATCCGCCGCCGTCACCGGCGAATCATCGGACTTGGCCGTGACCTCAACGCCAACACGCCAGAACGGCAAAATCGCCTCGCCTGCCTGCAATGCCAGCTCAACGACCGGCGCCATCAACGGGTGGGGAAACTTCATCGATATCTCACTCATGCTGGAAAGAACCCGCGTTGGGTCAGCAGATCGCGGGTCAGATACAGTGCAGCCAGGGCGCGACCTTCAGAGAATTGAGGATTAAGCGCCAGCGACGACAGTTCGCGCAGGTTCACTTTATCGACACGCATCGGCTCAGGCTCATCACCTTCCAAACGTTCTTCGTACAAGTCAGTGGCCAGGACCACCTGAATTTTCTGGCTCATGTAACCGGGCGACAGCGACAGCTCGGTCAGATGTTCCAGTTGCCGCGCGCCAAAACCGGCCTCTTCCTTGAGTTCACGTTCGGCCGCTGCCAACACATCCTCGCCCGGTTCGATCAAACCTTTGGGCAGGGACAACTCGTATTCATCAGTGCCGCCGCAATACTCTTCGACCAACACCGCGTGTTCGGCATCCAGCATTGCCACAATCATGACCGCGCCGTAACCCGCACCTTTGCCGACCAGACGCTCATACGTGCGTTCCACGCCGTTGGAAAAGCGCAGCTTGAGTTCTTCGACGCAAAACAGGCGACTGGTGGCGACGATCTCGCGGGCAAGTACGGTGGGTTTCTGGCGCATGCAAAGCTCCTTGGCGTGAACGCGCTACTATAACGCGGCTTTCCCGATTGTTTATGTCGGATATCTTTCTACCGTTCGAGACGTTGCCATGCCTTCATTACCGTGGTCCGACATCGATACCGTTCTGCTCGACATGGACGGCACGCTGCTGGATCTGCACTTCGACAATCATTTCTGGCTGGAACACCTGCCGCAGCGCTACGCCGAACTGCACGGGGTCAGCCGGGCCATGGCCGAGATGGAATTGCAACCGCTGTTCGAACGCCATGCCGGCCAGTTGCAGTGGTACTGCCTGGATTTCTGGAGTGCCGAGTTGAAGTTGTCGGTGCGTGAGTTGAAACAGGAAACCGCGCACCTGATTGCCCTGCGCCCGGATGCCGATACGTTTCTGGCGGCGATCAAACGCGCCGGCAAACGGGTGATCATGATCACCAATGCACACCGCGACTCACTGTCTCTGAAGCTGGAACGGATTGAGCTGGCGCCGTATTTTGAGCGGCTGATCAGCTCCCACGATTACGGTTTTCCCAAGGAGAACCCGCAATTCTGGGATGCCTTGCAGGCGGATATCGGATTTGATCCGGCGCGCAGTCTGTTTATCGACGATACGCTGCCGATTCTGCGCAGTGCGCGGGACTTTGGTGTGGCGCATTTGCTGGCGGTGAAAGAGCCGGACAGCCGCAAGGGACCCAAGGACACGGCTGAGTTTGCGGCGGTTGAGGATTATCGGGATTTGATTGCCGGGCTTTGATACCGAGTTGTTCCATTCGCGAGCAGGCTCGCTCCCACATTTGGAATGCGGTCCAATGTGGGAGCGAGCCTGCTCCGGGCGGCGCTCCGACGTGTTACTCAGGAATACGCAGTGTCTGCCCTGGATAGATTTTGTCCGGATGCGACAGCAGCGGTTTGTTGGCCTCGAAGATCTTGTTGTACTGGTTGGCGTTGCCATACACAGCGAGGGAAATCGCGCTGAGGGTGTCGCCTTTTTTCACCACGACAAATTTTGCTGCAGCCACCACCGGGCCGGTCACGGTGATCTGATCATCCACGCTGCCAACCCCGGCAATATTGCCCACCGCCAGCAAAATCTTTTCTTTCTCTTCCTGACTCGCGACTTCACCGGTGACGGTCACCTTGTCGCCATCCACCGTTGCCTGCACATTCGGATTGCCCAGGCCGACCTTGCTGATGTGTTCCTTCAACTGCTCACTGGCATTGGCGTTGCCCGGGGTCAGCAGATCGATCAACTTCTCACCGGCTTCTTTAACAAAACTAAAAAGGCTCATCGTGGTTCTCTCCATGGAATAAAGGTTCAGTCGTCCAAGCCTAGACCACCGCAGACAAACCCGGTTCCAAGCCGACCAATGACCCTGCCACCGCGCAAGCGGTAGAATCCCCCAACCCTGCCAGCGCCCGGAGCGAAGATGGACATCAAGCAGCTGAAATTCCTCATCGCCCTCGACGAAACCCGCCACTTCGGCCAGGCCGCCGCGCGTTGCCACATCACCCAGCCAACCCTGTCGATGCGCCTGCGCAGCCTCGAAGAAGAACTCGACCTGCCGCTGGTCAACCGTGGCCAGCGTTTCGAAGGTTTCACCGCGCCGGGCGAGCGCGTGCTGGCGTGGGCACGTTCGGTGATGGCGGCCTATGACGGTTTGCACGCGGAAGCAGCGGCGTGTCGCGGCAATCTGATCGGCACGCTGCGACTGGGCGTGGTGCCGCTGTCGAGTTTCGATCCGCTGCCGGTGATGCAACGCCTGCATGCCGCACACCCGAACCTGCGTTTTGAAATGTCAGCGCTAAGCTCCGAGCAAATTCTTGAGCATCTAGCGAACAACCGAATCGACATCGGGGTTTCTTATCTCGACCGACTGGATCACGAACGCTTCGAATCACTGGCCTTCAACGAAACCCGCATGGGTCTTTTATACGACCAGCGAACCTTTACCTTCGGTGACGCACCGTTGAGCTGGGAATCGCTGATCGAACTGCCGCTGGGCATGCTCACCAGCGGCATGCATTTTCGCCAGTCCATCGACCACAACTTCCACAGCCGCAGCCTGACCCCGCAACCCTTGCTGCAAACCGACGCTGTGCATCAATTGTTACAAGCGGTACACGGCGGTTTCTGCTGCGCGATCATGCCGCTCGACGGCGGCCTGGAAAAACTCACTGACCACCTGCGCCTGCAACCCATCGAAAACGCTCAAACCCTCGCGCCGCTGGGCCTGATCATGCGCCGCGGTGCCCCGCGTTCAGCGTTGGCCGAGGCCTGTTTCGCGCTGTATCAGAAATCGCCAACGGCCCCTTGATCGACGGCATCTATCGATAGATCGACAGTAGCGATTAGACGCGACAAGTTGCCGCGCCTAGTCTTAACGTTGATCAAACCGTCGGTGATGCCATGAACGCCAAGCGCCCAGCCTGCGCGGCGCCTGCACTTGAAACGCCCGCGCCTGCCGCCAGCCAGACTTACAGTTACAGCGATTTACCCCGCGAGGAATCGACCAGCACTGCGCTCGCCGAGGAAGTCGCGTTGGCGATCGCCTACAACGGCATCAGTCAGGCGGTGATGCTGGTGACACCGACCGACCTGGAAGACTTCATCGTCGGCTTCAGCCTCGGCAGCGGCATCATCGAAGACGCGACCGACATCTATGACCTGCAACTGACAGGCGCCGGCTCGGCGCAATACGCGCAAGTGACCATCGCCAATCGCGCCTTCTGGAACCTCAAGCAGCAACGTCGGCAAATGGCGGGCACCAGCGGTTGCGGATTGTGCGGCGTTGAAGCGGTCGAGCAGGCACTGCCCGATCTGAAGGTGTTGCCCGGTGCGCCATTGCCGCCGATTGAATGGCTCGACGGTTTGCGTCAGCGCATCAGTGCGTTTCAGCCTTTGGGTCAGTACTGCGGTGCGGTACACGCGGCGGTATTCATGAACGCCAGCGGTGAATTGCTGCTCGGCCGCGAAGACATCGGCCGGCACAACGCCCTTGACAAGCTGATTGGCGGGCTGATCCGGCAAAAGATATCCAAAGAAGGCGGCCTGGCGATTGTCACCAGCCGTTGCAGCCTCGAATTGATCCAGAAAGTCTTGCGCGCCGGCATCCAGACCTTGGTCAGCCTGTCCGCACCCACCGGCCTTGCCGTGCAATGGGCCCGTCGACACAACCTCAATCTCATCCACCTGCCGCAGAAAAGTGCGCCGCGGGTGTATAGCCCCGCGATGGAGAATCAAGCGTGAGCCAACATCATCAAGCCGACCAGAAACCTGTCCCGCGCTACAAGCCTTACAAAGGTGCCGCCGGCGGCTGGGGTGCCCTGATCAGCGTGGCTCAGGCCTGGTTGACCAGCGACAACGCCCTGAAAAACCTGCGCATGATGCTCAAGACCAACCAGAACGGCGGCTTCGACTGCCCGGGTTGCGCGTGGGGCGATTCGCCGGAAAGCGGCATGGTCAAGTTCTGTGAGAACGGCGCGAAAGCGGTGAACTGGGAAGCCACCAAGCGCCGCGTCGATGCCAAGTTCTTCGCCAAGCACAGCGTCACTTCGCTGCTGCAGCAGAGCGATTACTGGCTCGAGTATCAGGGTCGCCTGACCGAGCCGATGGTCTACGATGCCGAAACCGATCGCTACAAGCCGATCAGTTGGGACGACGCCTACACCCTGATCGCCAAGCACCTGCAAAGCCTGCCGAGCCCGGACCTGGCCGAGTTCTACACCTCGGGTCGCGCCAGCAACGAGGCGGCGTATCTTTATCAGCTGTTCGTGCGCGCTTACGGCACCAACAACTTCCCTGACTGCTCGAACATGTGCCACGAAGCCAGTGGTGTCGCCTTGGCGCAGAGCGTTGGCGTCGGCAAAGGCACCGTGACCTTTGACGATTTCGAACACGCCGACGCGATTTTCGTCTGGGGCCAGAACCCCGGAACCAACCACCCACGCATGCTCGAACCGCTGCGTGAAGCGGTGAAACGCGGCGCGCAAGTGGTGTGCATCAACCCGTTGAAGGAACGCGGCCTAGAACGTTTCCAGCACCCGCAACACCCGATCGAAATGCTCACCAACGGTGACAAGCCGACCAACACCGCCTACTTCCGTCCAGCACTGGGCGGTGACATGGCGCTGCTGCGCGGCATGGCCAAGTTCCTTCTGCAGTGGGAGCGTGACGCGCAGAAGGCGGGCGAACCTGCCGTGTTCGATCACGACTTCCTCAACGCCCACAGCGCCAACGTGCTCGAGTACCTGGGCGTGGTCGATGACACGCCGTGGGAGCAAATCGTCGAGCAATCTGGCCTGACCCTGGTGGAGGTCGAGCAAGCTGCGCGCATGTACGCCAAAGGCAAGAACGTGATCATGTGCTGGGCAATGGGCATCACCCAGCATCGCCATTCGGTACCGACCATTCAGGAAATCGCCAACCTGATGCTGCTGCGCGGCAACATCGGCAAACCGGGCGCCGGCCTGTGTCCGGTGCGCGGCCACAGTAATGTGCAGGGCGACCGCACGATGGGCATCAACGAGCGTCCGCCGGTGGCGTTCCTTGATTCGCTGGAACGCCGCTTCCAGTTCAAGGTGCCGCGCCACAACGGCCACAATGTGGTCGAAGCGATCCACGCAATGGCTGAAGGCCGCGCTAAAGTCTTTATCGGTCTGGGCGGCAACTTCGCCCAGGCCACGCCGGACAGCCCGCGCACATTCGAAGCACTGAGCAATTGCGACCTGACCGTGCAGATCAGCACCAAACTCAACCGTAGTCACTTGGCTCACGGCAAAGACGCATTGATCCTGCCGTGCCTGGGTCGTACCGACATCGACATCCAGACCGAAGGCCCGCAAGCGGTCACCGTGGAAGACTCGTTCAGCATGGTTCACGCTTCCAACGGTCAGCTGCAGCCGCTGTCGAACCAGATGCGCTCCGAACCGTCGATCATCGCCGGCATCGCTGCCGCCACGCTGGGCAGCAAACCGGTGGACTGGAACTGGCTGGTGGCCGATTACGGGCGCATCCGCGAACTGATCGCCGACACCATTCCCAACTTCAAAGAGTTCAACGAGAAGATCAAGAACCCGGGCGGTTTCTACCTGGGCAACAGCGCTGGCGCGCGCAAGTGGAATACGCCGTCGGGCCGGGCCAATTTCCGCGCCAATATGCTGCCGAAAGATCTGGTGCACGAGCGCACCCGCGCCACCGGGCAACTGCCAGACCTGATCCTGCAATCGATGCGCTCCCACGATCAGTACAACACGACGATTTATGGTCTCGACGACCGTTATCGCGGGGTCAAGGGTCAGCGCGATGTGTTGTTCGCCAACGAGGCGGACATCATTCGTCTGGGCTTCCGTCCGGGGCAAAAGGCTGACATCGTTTCGCTGTGGGATGATGGCCGTGAGCGTCGAGTGAAGGGCTTCACACTGCTGGCATTTGATATTCCGGCGGGGCAAGCGGCGGCGTATTACCCGGAAGTGAATCCGCTGGTGCCGCTGGAGAGCACCGGGGATGGCAGCCATACGCCAACGTCGAAGTTCATTGCGATTCGACTGGAAGCGGCGAGTGAGACCGGGTTGATCATGGCCAAATCCGCTTAACGCGGCGCTTGAATCAGCCCCTTCGCGAGCAGGCTCGCTCCCACATTGGAATGCAGTTCAAATGTGGGAGCGAGCTTGCTCGCGAAGGCGGTGGGACATTCAATACATTTCTTCCCAGCCCGCACTTTTCAAACGCCCACAAAAAAGGCCGCTTTTTCACAAAAGCGGCCTGTCAGAAGTAGCTAAAGACCGGCGAAAATCGGTTAAGTTCCGGTGAAAAAACAGTAACTTGCAAAATTGTATACAAGTCGTGTTATTCGTCGGATTTCGATTGTCACACCCATTCCAGAGCCTCAGGATCGGCGCCGTCATCCCTTTGAGGCTCCTCTATGAAGTTCTCCTCGATTCTCTTGTTGTCCCTTGGCCTGGTCAGTGGCTTTGCGTCTGCTGGCGGCACCACCGAAGCAGGTGTGGGCGGCGCATTGGGCGGGGTTCTTGGCTCGGTCGTCGGTCAGTCTTTAGGCGGCAATACAGGTTCCACCATCGGCGCAGCCCTTGGCGGCGCGGGTGGTAGTGCGGTTGGTGCCGACAAACGCAGCCGTGGCGAAGCCGCCATCGGTGGTGCGCTGGGCGCAGCCGGCGGCAACGTAGTCGGCCGCAGCATGGGCGGCACCACCGGCAGCCTGATCGGCTCCGCAGCAGGCGGCGGCGCGGGTGGCGCGCTGGGTAACTACATGGGCAACAAGAGCGATGACGATGATCGTCGTTACGACCGTCGTCATGATGACCGTCGCTACTACCGCGACGACCACCGTGGTCGCGGCCATGCCTATGGCCATCGCAAGCATCACAAGTACTATCGCCACCGTTAATGTGAATGCTTGAACAAAAATCGCAGCCCGAGGGCTGCGATTTTTTTTGCCGTTTACACCACCAGATATTCCAGTGCCTGCCGCAATTCGGCAGGGATCGGCACTGGCTGATTGCTCGCCCGATCGACGAATACATGCACGAATCGCCCGGCCGCACAGGCCTCGCTTTCACCGACCTTGAACACCGCCAATTCGTACTGCACCGAACTGTTGCCCAACTTGCCGACCCGCAGACCGATCTCGATCAGATCCGGAAAGGCGATCGAGGCGAAGTAATCACACGCAGAACTGACCACAAATCCCACCACCTCGCCGTCATGGATATCCAGACCGCCGACCTGAATCAGGTAGGTGTTCACCGCCGTGTCGAAGAAGCTGTAGTAGGTGACGTTGTTGACGTGACCGTAGGCGTCGTTGTCGTGCCAGCGCGTGGTGATGGGCTGGAAGTGAGGGTAGTCGGTGCGCTGAGGCATCGGGTTGGACATTGCTCAACAATCCCTGAAGTTAATGGGCGAGTCTAATTCAAAATCGCGCCGCACCCTTCGCGAGCAGGCTCGCTCCCACATTTGAAATGCGCTCTCCTGTGGGAGCGAGCCTGCTCGCGAAGGCGTCAGCACCGCCGCCAAACCTAACGATCTGCAAATCCCTTGCCCTGCGCCGCCAATTCACCAATCAACCGCGCCGGTTTCCACTGATCGCCCTGCCGCGTCTCCAGCGCCAGCAAGCGCTGATGAATGTCCGCCAGCCCTTGCTGATCCGCCCAGGCCATCGGCCCGCCCTTGTCCGCCGGGAAGCCGTAGCCGTTCAGATACACCAGATCGATGTCGTGTGCCGATTGGGCGATGCCTTCCTGCAAAATCTTTGCACCCTCGTTGACCAGTGCCAGCAGGCAGCGCTCCAGAATCTCCTGCGGACCAATCTCGCGGCGCTGGAAGCCCAACCCTTCGCTGACCTGCAACACCAGCGCATCGACCTCAGGATCGTGCTCAGCCTGACGACTACCCGGCTCGTAATGGTAATAGCCATTGCCGGACTTCTGGCCAAACCGGCCCATCTCGCACAAGCGGTTATCTACCTGCACCTCCGGCGCATCCTGGTATTTGCCGGCCAATTCGCGCGCACGCCACTCCAGATCGATGCCGACTACGTCGTACATGCGAAACGGCCCCATGGCAAAACCGAAACCTTGCAGCGCCGCGTCGACCTGCTGTGGATAAGCGCCTTCAAGCAACATCTTGCGCGCCTCCAGTACATACGGGTGCAGCATGCGATTGCCGATAAACCCGTGGCAGTTGCCCGACACCACACTGACCTTACCCATGCGCTTGCCCAGAGCCAGCGCCGCGTCCAGCACCGTCGCAGAAGTCTGCGCGCCGCGAACGATTTCCAGCAGTTTCATAATGTGCGCCGGACTGAAGAAATGCAGGCCCAGCACTTGCTCCGGACGCCTCGTCGCGGCAGCAATCGCATCGATGTCCAGCGCCGAGGTATTACTCGCCAACAATGCCTCTGGCTTGAGCAAGCCATCGAGCTCGCGAAAGATCTTCTGCTTCAGCTCAAGATTTTCGTACACCGCCTCGATCACCAGATCAACATTGCGAATCGCCGCGTAATCCGCCGCCGCACTGACCCGCGCCAAACGCGCATCCGCCTCGGCCTGATCAATCCGCCCCTGACGCACGTTGTGTGCATAAGTCTCGGCCACGGTGGTGAGTGCCTGTTCAAGCATCTGTGGATTGTTATCCACCCACCGCACGCTCACGCCGGCGTTGGCCAGGCACATGACAATGCCGCGCCCCATGGTGCCCGCACCGATCACGGCGGCCTGCTGAATATCGAAGGATGTCTGGCTCATATTGTTCTCTTGTTGGCGATCCAAAGACTGGTCTCACCATAGTCAGCCAACGACGGTTTTTGAAGTTTATTACCGTGATGATCGACATTCAGCGGATGGATACAGGCGCCCTGACTCCCACAGGATTTATGTTTAATCGAGCAAATGATCATCAGCCCAGTTGCGGACTTCGGCATAGGGATACTCTTCCAATGCCGCAAACCCCGGAATCGCTCGCGCCTTGAGCTTGGTGAACAACGGCACGCTGATTCCGCACAGGAACCGCGTCAGCCGCTCTGCTGTCGGGATGACCCCGGTGTGCTGCTCATGCCTGTGGATAAAGTCGCCACACAGCGCCGCAAAGTTTTTATCCACAAGCGCGGGCAATTCCGGTGGTGCCGGCAACCGCGCCACCTGGCCATGACACACCGAGCAATGCCCGCACTGCTCAGGCGCATTGTGATCACCGAAATACTCGGCCAGGCGATAGCCCAGGCAGCGCTCGCTGGCGAAGACTTCAAGCATCGCGTGGATGCGCGCCACTTCGGCCTGCTCATGCCGCGTGAAGTATTCATGCAGCTCAGCGCTCAAGGCATCGCTGTCAAAGTCGCTGTTCAGAAGGCTGTAGACCTCGGTCATCTGCTTGCTTTCCAGTTCGACCCAGCCCTTTTCCTGAAAGTAATCCAGCGCCTTCACCACTCGATTGCGCTCGGCGGAATACTGCGAGTACATCGCCTCGAAATTCACCGTGGCCCAAGTGCGCGCACGAGGCGAGGTCTGAATGATCGCGCCGACAAAATCCCTGCGCTCACCGTCGAAACGCTCAAGCAGCGCTTCAGGCTCCAACAGGTATTTGAAACGGTATTCGGCGTAATAGGCGTAGCGCGGCGCGATCAAACCGCGCAGCTCCAGTTGTACCAACAAGGTTTTCAACGGGAGTGCGCGAATGTTGCTCTGATCCGCCAGCGGCCCGAGCAGAAACTCCCACTGTCCTTCCGGTACTGAGGCCTTCAGTTCGTCGAGTACATAGCGAATGCCGTCGCGCTCCGGCGTATCGCCGTAGACGAAGTTTTCCAGCACGTTGAGGCTGTCGCGATTGGCCAACACCAGACAGTCCGACGGCTGCCCGTCGCGTCCGGCGCGGCCGATTTCCTGACTGTAGTTTTCGATGGATTTGGGCAGGTCAAAGTGCACCACATTGCGGATGTCACTCTTGTCGATGCCCATGCCGAACGCGATGGTCGCGACGATGCAATTGGAGTGCCCGGCCATGAAGCGTTTCTGGATCGCTTCGCGTTTGTCGTGGGCTAAACCTGCGTGATACGCCTCGGCCTGAATGCCGTTGCGCTCAAGGTGTTCGGCGATGTGCTCAGCGGTTTTCTGCAAGGTCACGTAGACGATGCTCGGCTGCCCCGGGCGCTCGGCCATCCACTCCACCAGCCGCCGGCGCTTGTCCTGGCCACGTACCGGCTCCACCAGCAGATTGAGGTTGGGCCGATAGAAACCGGTGGTCACCACATCAGCGGCGGCGATCGCGAATTTAGCCTGCATGTCGGCGATGACTTTCGGTGTTGCCGTAGCGGTCAGCAGCAAGGTTTGCGGGATATTGAACTGACGTTGATAGTCCGGCAGCTTGAGATAATCGGGCCGGAAGTTGTGGCCCCATTCCGAGATGCAATGCGCCTCGTCCACCACCAATAGCGAGATCGGCACCTGCTGCAAAAAGTTGCGAAAACGCTCGTTTTTCAAGCGCTCCACCGAGATCATCAGAATCTTGAGTTCACCCGAACGGGCGCGGGCCATCACGTCATTGGCATCATCGCGGCTCTGCGCCGAATCAATGCTGCCCGCCGAGATGCCATGACGCTGCAAGAAGGCCAACTGATCCTGCATCAGCGCCAGTAACGGCGAGACCACCAACGTCAGGTGCGGCAGCATCAGCGCCGGCAGTTGATAACAAATTGACTTGCCGGAACCGGTGGGAAAAATCGCCGCCGCCGAGCGCCTGGCCAGCACTGCGCTGATCGCCGCCTCTTGCCCGGGTCGAAACTGTGGAAAACCAAAAACCTGTTCCAGGGTGTTGTGCATTCGCTGTCACTCCATTGACTGCTGCCATGCCAACAGCCTAGCGGGCGATCGCAGCGAGTCGAGAAAAGGTCGGGCCCAAATCGATTCGGAATGATACAGCGATTACTTGAACGCCACGGCCCCTGTGGGAGCGAGCCTGCTCGCGAAGAGGCCATTCAGAACAAAACAAATCCTGAAGTTCAGGGACGCAACACCGCCACCCGCAACTGCTCATTCAGCATCTGCTCATGCACACCTTGGCTCTTGCTCGCCCACAGCGCATGGGCCGGGCTGATGTCGCCAGTAAAAGCTGCCGCCAACTGACGCAGATCAGCGACGCTGCGCACACGCGGGCAGAACGGTTGCTCATCACAGTTCTGACTGGCGTTGCGATAGATACTCAGCAAACCCTCCCAGAGGCCGTCGCGCACGTGGCGAATCGACTTCAGTTGCACGTGGAGCACACCGAGTCGCTGCTCAAGCCCCTCTTCATCCAGCGCTTCGCTGGCCAACAGAGCTTTGGCGAACATCAACACTTCACCGCGCGACGCCGTGTCCATGCTCGCCTGGCTGATGAGTGCCTCCGGCCAATCGGTGCGATCGAGGCGATCCAGCACCCACGCATTGCCAACGTCCGAGGCCATGGCCAAACGGCAAGTGCCCAGCCCGAGCAATAAAATTGCGGCCATTCGTAGCCAGTGCATACCTAATTCCCTTTAAGCGCGTGTCAGACGTTTGGAAACGCCCTACAGATTCTGGCGCGCACGATACAGTGGTTTACCGCGAATCGCCTGACAATCCCGTAGGAATTATTACGCCTAAGGGTTTTGCCTCGAAAATGCTGCGAAATCACGTAGGGCATTTCCTCAAAACACGGAAAAACCCCTACGAATACTGTCCATTGCGGCTGTCTTGTCCCACCGCGAAACGCCCTTCTATAGTGGCCGGCGCGGCTGCAAACACTCTGCCGGCCCGCCCCAGCGCCTTCGAACAGGACACGCCTCACCATGATCAATCGCTATCGCCCCCTCAAGACTTGCTACAGCGAAAAGCCGGTACTGCTTATCGACAGCCACTCCAGCCAGACTGACCTGATCAATGCCGCCGATCAGCGTTTACGCGCGGCCGGAGATTTGCTGGAAACGCTCTATTGTTTGTGTTTCAAACAAGCTGACGTGAAAGATATTCCCAACATCGTCAATGCCCTTTATTTATTGGTACAGGACAGTTGCGATTTGCTTGAAGTTGCCAAACAAAAACCACCCCAAACAACATACAACTAAAACGCGCTACAAATCCGGAAACACCAGAACTCTTTATTTATAGATGCAACCGACACTAACTTGTTCGCTCTTACAACTAAACGAGAGCAACACCATGACAATTTTAACTATATTTTTTTGCGGTACGGGTTCCAACAAGTTCGATACCGCCCATGAAAACTTCTGGGACGGCGAACTGGTTTCCACGCTGGCTTCCAACCATACCGGCCGCGAGTTCGCAGAATGGATCGTCGTCGACGGACCTGGCAGTGGCAACCTGCAAGCCGACGACCTGTTTACCAAAACCAAGGAGTACGGCCTTACCGGCACGCTGTTTGGCAAAGGCTGGGAAGAAAACGTGCAGCATGCCATCAATATCATCAAGGGCAAATGCGACTGGCAGCGCGAGCAACTGACCGAGACTGAATACAACCGCCTTAAAGCCGCCGGCATTCCTATTGAAGACGTAAAAGTCGAGGGTTCGTGGTTCTGGCGCAAATATAACTACGGCGATCGCAGCGTGACCCAGCAGAAGTTACAGGAGCAGATCATCAAAACATTTCGCAAGGACGGCGTTACTCCCACCCAGGTCAATCTGGTGGGCTGGAGTCGAGGCGGAATAAGTTGCCATATGCTGGCCAATGCAATGTTAAATGATCCTCAACTCAACAATATCCCGGTGAATATATTCGCCCTTGATCCAGTCCCGGGAATCGGCAACTTCCAGGATCAGCGCGTCAAGCTCGGTGCCAACGTTAAAGAATATGTCGCCTTCTATGCCCGCGATGAGCGTTCCAAAGGGTTTAGCTGCGTCATTCCACAAACCGCCACCGGCACTAAAACCTGCGTGTACCCGATGGCCGGTCGCCACGCGACCATGGCCGGCAACGCCACAGCTGACGGTGGCGTGCCTGCCAGCGCAAGCGACCTGAAAACCCTGGTGGAACCTGGCCGCATCGTTCGCCACCTCGCCGAAACCTGCCTCAAACGCTGGGGCGTACAACTGAACAAAACCCTGAACCTGAGCGAGGCCGACCTCCTGCGCCTGACGGGCGCCATCGTCGCCGACGAAGCGCGCTACAAGCAGATGCACAGCGTTTCCTACACCTACTTCACCGAACTGGATAAAGGTGAGCGCTATGTTTCGCTGGGTAGCAAAGGGGTGCCGTTTTCGGCGGTAAAGGGTTCGATCTACGCGCCGGCAACGGGGCTGACGACGAGTTCGTTGGATGTTTCGGCATATAAACATCTGCGTTGAAAAATGATGACGAGTTGGTAGGAACGTCTGATGAAATCTTCGTCCCGTTCCTACGCAACCCGACGCTTTGTCGCCTATCGCGACTTGAGGGCGCGAACCTATAGTCGTGGCTGTCGCTAAGCAATCAGCGGCTCAGGTTTGGTCACCTGAAAACAGAGATAACTGATGCATGCCCTTGTATGCTGCCAGCACATTCTGTCGGCACGCTTTATGGCGGCTGTGTTTGGGACGCTTCGGCGTACCGGGTTATCTCTGCCGGTTTGACCAACTTGAACACAGCCCGCCTCCACCGCTTGGTCACGGTAGCAGCGGTTTTTCGATACCTTCAGAGATATCTAAAAATGAAAACATGGAATCAGTTTCTTACCGAACGCTACCGCCCCCTCGAATCCAACCTCACCGACACCAAGCCCCTGATCATCGACACAACGGCCAATCCACAAGACATCCTCGAATGCGCCGTCCAGCGCCTGCGCGCCTCCGCCGATCTGCTACGCACCCTCTACTGCCTCAGCTTCAAACAAGCCGACGTCGAAGACATCCCCCACATCACCCACGCCCTCTATCTGCTGACGCAGGATGGCTGCGACCTGCTGCAGGTTGCGCAGCAGCGGATGCTCAATTGGAAGGCTCCAGCCTGAAATTGAGTGCTCGTATCGCTCTTATGCACTCTGTGAGAGCGATCAAAAAACGGTAATCAAACATGGGAGCAACCATGAGCAAATTCTTTGATGAGCTGATGGAAAGCGTGCGAGAAATGGACGAAATTCTGCGTGGTGAATGTGCACCATCGCGTATATCCAAGGCTGGCAAAATGATTCAAAAAAACCAACAGACTCTCGATGAACAGCCTCGCTTTAAGGATCGAAAATCCCAACCTATCACTCCACACGATTGCGCTACACTGGAGTCCTGCACCAAGAGGCCTATGAAATGAGCGAATTGACGTTCCAGCAGAAGCAGGCTTATTACGACAAAGTACGCCGGTCAAACTATCTGGCGAGCTTACGTCTGGAAGGTTTCGATACCAGCCGTGCCGATGCCGAGAAACCGCTTCCATCAAGGGAATCGGTCATCGAAAAATATCGTCAGACTGCACGTTAATGACGGACAAATATGGGGTCGGACAAGACCCCTATTGCTACCCTCATAGTGATGTTCTGCGTAACTTGCTCGACATCCACTGTGAAGAAGAACTGCAAAAAGCAGAGCGAGAGCTCTCGGAAATCTCGATCAGTCGATTTCGTCTTCTCCCCCCTCCTTATGATTTAAGTGTCCTGCAGCACGCCCATAAAACTCTTTTTTGCGATGTTTACGATTGGGCCGGGCAGTTGCGTACCGTTAACATCAAAAAGGGACAAACATTTTTCTGCACTGCAGAGCGAATTCTTCCAGAAGCGCAAAAAATCTTTAGCGTGATGGAGCGCTCGGCGTGGTTCTTGGGAATGGGCAAACCAGAACTTGTGGTGAACATCGCTGAGGCTTATGGCGATTTGAATGTCATCCATCCTTTTCGCGAAGGTAATGGCCGAGCGCAACGCCTATTATTTGAACAAATCATTATTAACGCAGGCTTCCCAGTCGATTGGTGGCTGGTTAAAGATGACGCTTGGGTCCCAGCAAACATTGATGCTGTGTCATGTGATTATCGGGGGCTAGTGGCGATCTTTGACCGTTGCATTGGCGAAAAGCTGGCTCTTTAAGTGGCAGTATTCTGGTAGTTAAGGCCATTTTCTGCGGGAATATTGCCAGTTAGTCTTGTTTTCGCCCACAAAAAAGCCGCCCCTAAAGGGCGGCTTTTTCATTCACAAAAAACCAATCTTACAACTTCGGCCCAGCAGCCTTGATCGCGTCGCTCACTTCGAACTTCTTGAAGTTCTCGATGAACAGACCGGCCAGTGCTTTCGCTGCCTCGTCGTACGCAGCCTTGTCAGCCCAGGTGTTGCGTGGGTTGAGCAGGTTGGTTTCGACGCCCGGTACGGCCAGTGGCACGTCGAGGTTGATGGTGTCGAGGTGTTCGGTGGCTGCACCGATCAGCGCGCCGCTCTGGATCGCTGCGATCACTGCGCGGGTGGTCGGGATGTTGAAGCGTTTGCCGACGCCGTAGCCGCCACCGGTCCAGCCGGTGTTGACCAGGTAAACCTTGGAGCCGAAGCCGCGGATGCGCTTGATCAGCAGCTCGGCGTATTCGCCAGCCGGACGTGGGAAGAACGGTGCGCCGAAGCAGGTGGAGAAGGTCGACTTGATGCCGCTGCCCGAACCCATTTCAGTCGAGCCCACCAGTGCGGTGTAGCCGGACAGGAAGTGGTAGGCCGCTTGTTCTTCGTTGAGGATCGACACTGGTGGCAGTACGCCGGTCAGGTCGCAGGTCAGGAAGATCACCGCGTTTGGCTCGCCACCGAGGTTGTGCTCGGAACGCTTGGCAACGTGCTCCAGCGGGTACGCGGCGCGGCTGTTCTGGGTCAGGCTGACATCGGCGTAGTCGGCGTGCTTGGCGTCGTCGATAACGACGTTTTCCAACACAGCGCCATGCTTGATGGCTTTCCAGATAACCGGCTCGTTCTTCTCGGAGAGGTCGATGCACTTGGCATAGCAACCGCCTTCGATGTTGAACACCACGCCTTCACCCCAACCGTGTTCGTCGTCACCGATCAGGTAACGGCTTTCGTCAGCCGACAGGGTGGTTTTACCGGTGCCCGACAGACCGAAGAACAGGGTCACGTCGCCTTCTTCGCCTATGTTGGCAGCGCAGTGCATTGGCAGCACGTCAGCGGCCGGCAGCAGGAAGTTCTGCACGGAGAACATGGCTTTCTTCATCTCACCGGCGTAACGCATGCCAGCGATCAGCACTTTCTTCTGTGCGAAGTTGAGGATCACGCAACCGTCGGAGTTGGTGCCGTCACGCTCAGGCACGCACTCGAAGTTGGCCACGTTGAGCACTTGCCACTCTTCACGACCGGCCGGGTTGTACTGGGCCGGGTTGATGAACAGGCAACGACCGAACAGATTCTGCCAGGCAGTCTGGGTGGTCATTTTCACGGCCAGGTAGTGATCTTCCGCCGCGCCTACATGCACGTGGGAAACAAAGTGCTCTTGCGCGTTGTTGAACGCCTCAACGCGAGCCCACAGGGCATCGAACTTGTCGGCCGGGAACTTGCGGTTGATCGGGCCCCAGGCGATAGCGGCCTGGGTGGAAGGCTCTTCAACGATGAAACGGTCAACAGGCGAACGACCGGTGCGGTGACCAGTGCGAACAACCAGAGCGCCGGTATCGGCAAGCTCGCCCTCACCGCGGTTCAAGGCTTCTTTTACCAGATCATCAACACTCAGATCGGTGTACACGGCGTTATTGGCTTGCGTCATGAGATTCCCCGTCGGCCAGTGGCCGAGTGTGCTCCAAACGTTTTGTAGTAGAAAGTCGTGCACTACTACCGCGACAAAAAGTGGGCCGGATTATGCCAGAAACGCCCAAAAAGAGTAGGGTCCTCCCGTCGTAACGGCGATATTCCGTCGTTACGCAGTGAATTTACCTGCGCTGAACCGTTTTAGTGCCGGGTATCTGACGGCGTGTCCACGCCTGCGCCAGCGAACAATTGAGCAACATCCGTGGCATCGAACAGGTAGCGCTCGTTACAGAACTGGCAATCAACCTCGATGTTGCCACCGTGTTCGACCACCAATTGCTGCGCATCTTCCAGACCGAGACTGACCAACGCATTGCCTGAGCGTTCCCGCGAGCAGCTGCAACGGAAGCGCAGTTTCTGCACATCGAACAGACGAACCTGCTCTTCGTGGTAGAGGCGATGCAATACGGTTTCGTTATCCAGGCTGAGCAATTCATCGGCGGTCAGGGTGGTGGCCAGTGCGGTGATGTGCTGCCAGCTGGCGGCGCGATCTTCTTCGTCTTTCAGACGATCGGCCGGCAGTTGCTGCAGCAGCAGGCCACGAGCGCGACGACCGTCGGCAAACAGCTTGAAGCGGGTGCCAACCTGTTGCGACATGACGAAATAGTTGGTGAAGCAGTCGGAGAGGGTTTCGCCGTCGAGGTCGACGATGCCCTGATAACGCTGGCCGACAGTCGGGTCGACAGTCAGGGCCAGAACGCCATTCGGCATCAGGTCAGCGAGGGTCGCGTCCGCCGCGATCTGCTCGGCGTCGTAACGCGCCAGGCCACGGATTTCACGCTCGCTGGAGCACTCGATCATCAGCATCGGAATTGGCCCTTCGGAACGCGCCTGCAGAATCAGCAAGCCGTCGAACTTCAGTGTGCCCACCAGCAACGATGCCGCCGCCATCAATTCGCCGAGCAATTGCGCCACCGGCTCCGGGTACGGGTGCTTGGCGAGGACTTCGGCGTAGCTGCGCTCAAGCGCCACCAATTCGCCGCGGGTGTCACTGTCATCGAAGATGAAACGTTGGGTGAAATCGGTATCCGCTAGCTCGGTCATAATTTTGGGTATCTGAATGTGGTGACAAAATGGTTACAAGACGTGAAAATTTGCGCTTCTTGGCACTCTTTTTGGTGCCGACTGCTCTGCCATGGGAGGCATTTTATGAACAATCCGGGTTTGTTCCAATCTAGGTGGAACCTCGGCCGGCTGGTTCTGTGCAACGTAGTGCCGTTGGCGCTACTGGCTTTCTGGTTATGGCCTACGGGCAACTCGCTGTGTGTGATTTTCGACGAGTGGCTGTTCCGCTCGCTCAATGCACCGCTGGCCCGCAACCCCATATGGCTCCACATCTGAGCAATTGCAAGTCTGCGACCGTTCGACATTGTCGTCGGCCTGATTCTGCTGACGCTGCTGATCAAGGGCGACTGGGTGTTCAAGGCCATTGATGTGCGTCGCGCATTCTTCGGTTTTTTCTCGATCCTGCTGTTGATGGTGGTGATCCGCGCGCTGTTTTCCAAGTTCGCCGATCATATGGATTGGCAGCACAGCAGCCCGTCGATGGTGCTGGAAGGTGCGGTGCATATCAGCGACTACTTCCCGCATCTGGAGAAGACCTGGGAGCTGAAGGATCGCTCGAGTCAGAGTTTCCCGGGTGACCACGCTTCGGTATTGCTGATCTGGGCGCTGTTCATGGGCGTGTTTAGTCGCACCGTCGGGCAGTTTTTGACGATCTGGGGCCTGGCGCTATTGTTTATGCTGCCGCGACTGGTGGCCGGTGCGCATTGGGGGCAGGACGATTACATCGGCGGTTTGCTGCTGGCGGTGTGGGCGTTGGGTTGGGGTTACTACACGCCGTTTGCGTATCACGCCTCGAACTTCTGGTTGAAGGTGACCGCGCCGATCTTTGCTTTGCTGGGCAAGTTGCCGCTGGTGTCGCGGATGAGTGTGGTGCGTAGCGCCTGATACCGAACTGTCTTCGGCGAGGGCTGCGCCCTCGATTCGCGAGCAGGCTCGCTCCCACATTGGAATGCAATCTCCTGTGGGAGCGAGCCTGCTCGCGAAGAGGCCGGCACCAACAACGCAAAAACACCCCGCTTACTCGTCGTTACTGCCGCCTCGAAACCTGAACAAATCCCGCCGCTGTTTTTTGCTCGGTTTGCCATCAGTGGTAACGCCCAGCGCCCCCGCCTTACGCATTGCCGCAGCCGCTTCACGCTTGGCAATACTCGCCTCAGTCTCCGCGTACAACGTCTGCGCCTCCGGTGCGCCGCGCCGCACAATCGACAATGCCTCAACCTTCACCGTACGCACTTCAAACCCGGTACGAATCTCGAACTCATCGCCGACGCGTGGCTCTTTGCCAGGCTTGCAGCGCTCACCGCGACAATGCACCTTGCCACTCTCGATCGCCGCTTTGGCGAGGGCACGGGTTTTGTAAAATCGCGCAGCCCACAGCCACTTGTCCAGACGAACCTTGTCGTCCTCTTCCTGTTTTTGCGCCATGTGAATTCCTCGTTCAGCCAGTAGTCGGAACTGTACTACCGTTTCTGTCGGGCGCAAGAACTCGGCCCTCCAGATAGACTGTGATCTTGGCCGGTTCATCGGCATGGAGTGATCGAGTGACTAAATTTCCATCTTCATTAATCTCGCCCAAGGCCGGTTGCCAGGGCTGCCAGCAAAGCGAGCCGCTGGGCTTCGATTTTGCCTTCGCCTACCAACCCATCGTTGATTTGCGCGACCAATCGGTTTTCGCCCATGAAGCGTTGGTTCGTGGTGTGGCCGGTGAAGGCGCATTCACTGTGCTGGATCAGGTTACAGAAGATAACCGCTACCGTTTCGACCAGCTCTGCCGGACCCGCGCCATCGAAGGCGCGGCCAATCTAAATATGCAGACACACTTGTCGATCAACTTCATGCCCAACGCGGTCTATCGTCCAGAGCTATGCATTCGCAGTACGCTCGAGGCGGCAAAAAAACACCGTTTCCCTATCGACCGACTGATTTTCGAAACCCTGGAAAGCGAGCACGTAGATAACTATCGCCATTTGACCAATATTCTGCGTGAATACCGCGAATTCGGCTTCAAGACCGCCATCGACGATTTCGGTGCCGGTTATTCGGGGCTCAATCTGCTGGCTGATTTCCAACCGGACCTGATCAAACTCGACATGGCGCTGATCCGCGATGTCGATCAAGACCGTGTTCGTCAGGCGATCGTTCGGGGGATTGTCACAATCTGTGCGGAGTTGGACGTTACAGTCATTGCCGAAGGCATTGAGAGCGCCGGTGAACGGGACTTCCTGGCGGACTGTGGAATATTTCTGATGCAGGGCTACTGGTTCGCCAAACCTGCATTCAAAGCGTTGACCCAGGTTTCACCTGAAGCCTGGACGCGTTAATCGTTGGTTTTTTCTATTGAAGACATTTGACCATTTGACCGTTGTCGGTCTGCGCGAGTGGGTGGCGCTTCCGGATTTGGGAGTCGCAGGCCTGCGGGCGAAGATCGACACCGGCGCCAGCACCTCCAGCCTGCACGCCACCGACATCGAGCCCTTCGAACGCGACGGCGAGAAGTGGGTGCGCTTTACCGCGCACCTGGGCACGGTGGTGCAGTTGCGTCACCGCCGCTGCGAAGCACCGCTGGTAACCCGCAAAACCATCAAAAGCTCCAACGGCCATGCGCAGGTACGCTACGTGATCAGCACCACCCTGGCGTTGGGTGATCGAGTGTGGCCGGTCGAGTTCACCCTCGCCTGCCGCAAGTCGATGCGCTACCGCCTGCTGCTCGGTTCCAAAGCCCTGATCGATGGCCAGTTGGTGGTCAATCCGGGTATCAAATATGTACAAGACAAGCCGGTGTTCCCGGTATCTACCTCCTCCACAGGTGTTGCATGAAGATCGCTGTGCTGTCGCGGAACCCGCGTCTGTATTCCACCCGCCGTCTGGTCGAAGCCGGAACCGAGCGCGGGCATGAAATGGTAGTGATCGACACCTTGCGCGCCTACATGAACATCGCCAGCCACAAGCCGCAGATCCACTATCGCGGCAAACCGCTGGAAGGCTTCGATGCGGTGATTCCGCGGATCGGCGCGTCGGTGACGTTTTATGGTTGCGCGGTGTTGCGTCAGTTCGAAATGATGGGGGTGTTCCCGCTCAACGAATCTGTGGCGATCGCACGTTCGCGGGACAAATTGCGTTCGCTGCAATTGCTGTCGCGACGCGGCATCGGTCTGCCGGTGACCGGGTTTGCCCACTCGCCGGATGACATTCCCGATTTGATCGACATGGTCAACGGCGCGCCGCTGGTGATCAAGGTACTGGAAGGCACTCAAGGTATCGGTGTGGTGCTGTGCGAAACCGCCACGGCGGCGGAATCGGTGATCGAGGCCTTCATGGGCCTGAAGCAGAACATCATGGTTCAGGAGTACATCAAGGAAGCGGGCGGTGCGGATATTCGTTGCTTCGTGGTCGGCGACAAGGTCATCGCGGCGATGAAGCGTCAGGCCAAACCGGGTGAATTCCGGTCCAACCTGCATCGCGGCGGCAGCGCCAGCCTGATCAAGATCACCCCGGAAGAACGCATGACCGCGTTGCGCGCAGCGAAGGTCATGGGCCTGGCCGTGGCGGGTGTGGATATCCTGCGCTCCAATCACGGGCCGCTGGTGATGGAAGTGAACTCGTCGCCGGGGCTGGAAGGGATCGAGACCACCACAGGGAAGAATGTGGCGGGGATCATCATTGAGCATCTTGAGAAAAATGGCGGGCCGAATATGACTCGGACAAAAGGCAAAGGCTAGAGCCAAGAGCAACAGCCCCTCACCCTAACCCTCTCCCAGAGGGAGAGGGGACTGATTGGGGGATGCTTAAGAGATACGCCGACCTGATCCTGCTGTGCCGAATCCATAATCGACTCGGAATTTCGGGTTGATGTATGACGCCAGACACCTAGGTCGGCCCCCTCTCCCTCGGGAGAGGGGGCCGATTGGGGATGATTAAGAGATACGCCGACTTGATCTTGCTGTACCGGATCCATAATCGACTCAGTCTTTCAGGTCGATGTATGACACAAAACACCTCGGTCTGCCCCCTCTCCCTCCGGGAGAGGGTTGGGGTGAGGGGCTTTTGATCTACACAGCGTCCCTAGGCAACATCAACCCCAACGGCAACCTCACCCGCGCTTCCAGCCCACCACCGGACCGATTGCGCAGTTCAACATTGCCGCCATGCATCGAAGCAATCCGCTTCACAATCGCCAGGCCCAACCCGGTGCCCTTGCCACCCCGGGCACGATCGCCACGGGTAAACGGGTTGAAAATCGCCTCCAGCTCCGAAGGATCGATCCCCGCCCCTCGATCCATCACACTCAGCACCACATACGGCGCACTGACGTCACCGGACACATAAGCCGCGACTTCAACGTGACCGCCGGCATGGTTCAAGGCGTTGCCGATCAGGTTGTTCAGCAAGCGTTTCATCGATACCCGCCGCAACGGAAACGGCTGAATCGGCTCCAGACGCAACCGTACCTTCTCTTCGTTCTGGTTGTACGGCGCCGCCACTTCACGCACCAGATCAGTCAGATCCACTTCTTCCACCGACTCGTCACGACCATCGCGAATGAACGCGAGGAACTGGTCAAGAATCGCGTCCATGTCTTCGATGTCGCGCACCATGTCGTCGGTCAGGTCGTTGCGGTCGCCCATCAACTCCAGCGACAGCCGCAACCGCGTCAACGGTGTGCGCAGGTCATGGGACACGCCGGCCAGCATCAACTCGCGCTCGCGGCCGGCCTGCTCGACGTCTTCAGCCATCTGGTTGAAGGCGCGATACACCTCGGTCATTTCGCTCGGCGTGTCGCTGATCGGCAGACGTACGCTGCGACCCTGACCGAGTTGCCGGGCGGCATAGACCAGACGCTTCAAGGGTTGGTTGAGCTGGCTGACGAAAATCCATGCCGACGCTGTCGACAACAAGCCGATGGCGAGGAACCAGCCGAGCACGTTCCAGATTTTCTGGCCGCGCAACGGGTGCGGATACAGCGGCACCTTGAGCCAGCCGTCACCAAGGCTCGGAGCACGCACCCACAAAGCCGGCGGCGAGTGCATGCGCAAACGCACTTCAGTGTCGGCGCCCAACTCCGCCTGCATCTGCCGCTGGTAGATTTCGCTGTACGGCCAGTGCTGCTCGCCTTCCGGCACACCGGCGCCGACTACCCGGATCAGGGTGGCGGCATCAGCGATCTTCGCGCGGTTTTCTTCATCGGCGGCCCAATAGGCGCGCAACGTCAGGGCGACGCCGTGGCTGTATTGGCGGTCCACCAGCACGTCCTCGTTCATCAACAGATAAACCAGGGTCAGCGCCTTGGAGAACAACACGACGATAAGCACCAGCCAGAGGGTGCGGGAGAAAAAACTTTGGGGGAACCAGACGGGGGTCTTCATCTATAACCGCTACACACTTGCAGGAGCGAGCAATGCTCGCATATTGCGGATTGCGAGTCTGCGGGCATGGCCGTTCGACCAAAACCTGCAGACCCGCTCCTACAAATCACCGATCACTTGGTGGCGGCACCATCGGGTACGAACACGTAACCCACGCCCCAGACGGTCTGGATATAACGCGGCTTCGATGGATCAGGCTCGATCATGCGGCGCAGACGGGAGATCTGCACGTCGATTGAACGCTCAAGGGCATCCCACTCGCGGCCACGGGCCAGGTTCATCAGTTTGTCGCGGGTCAGCGGCTGACGCGCGTTCATCACCAGTGCCTTGAGTACCGCAAACTCACCGGTGGTGAGCATGTGCACTTCGTCGCCGCGTTTCAGTTCGCGGGTGGCCAGCGACAACACGTAATCACCGAAAGTGACGTTTTCGTCTTCACTGCCCGGCGCGCCAGGCACCGGTGCGGCCTGACGACGCAGGACAGCTTTGACCCGGGCCATCAGCTCGTCCGGGTTGAACGGCTTGGCCAGATAATCGTCGGCGCCCAGTTCCAGGCCCTTGATGCGGCTCAACTCATCGCCCTTGGCGGTGAGCATGATGATCGGAATCTGATTGTTCGCGCCACGCAGGCGGCGGCAAGCGGTCAGACCGTCTTCGCCGGGCAGCATGAGGTCGAGGACCACAAGATTGAAGACTTCACGCGACAGCAGACGATCCATCTGTTCGGTGTTCGGTACGGTGCGGGCACGGTAGCCCTTGCTGACGAAAAAACGTTCCAGCAGGCTGCTCAGCCCCGGATCGTCGTCAACGATGAGAATTTTTTCGCCTTCAGCAGTTTGTGCAGTGCTGCTCATTGGATGCTCCTTTTAGCTCGGCGCGCATTATGGCGTAGCTGCCGTTATACGCACCGTGTGCATTGTTAGCAGATTTTTCCTTCACTGCCAGAAAACCGGGGTTTATGCCTACAGACTGCGACGCCCCCGAATGACAGAACGCTGGTTATAATGCGCGGCGTTTTGTGCCAGGCAACGTCTGAATCGTTACCGCAGGTGGCAGGCTTTTTTTCCTGTCGCGCGCAGTAATTGTTCGATTTCACGGGTCAATGGGCTGCCTTTTGACCCAGGCAGCGGCAATTTTCTAGCCGCTCAACCAGACTCCGGGCCTTTATTTCCGTGCCTGCGAGCCTGATTTCACAATATGTCAGGTGGTTTTATGGACAGCATCAACAGCCGCATTGCCGAGGAGCTCGGCGTACGCCCACAACAGGTCGAAGCGGCCGTCGCGCTACTCGATGAAGGCTCTACCGTTCCCTTCATCGCCCGTTACCGGAAAGAAGTTACCGGCAGCCTCGATGACACCCAGTTGCGTCATCTGGAAGAGCGTCTGCGCTACCTGCGAGAACTCGACGAACGGCGCATCAGCATCCTCGCCAGCATCGAAGAGCAGGGCAAACTCACCCCAGCCCTCGAACGCGACATCAAACTCGCCGACACCAAGACCCGCCTCGAAGACTTGTACCTGCCGTACAAGCAGAAGCGCCGCACCAAGGGCCAGATTGCCCTGGAAGCCGGCCTCGGCGACCTTGCCGATGGCTTGTTCAACGACCCGAATCTGGCCCCGGAAACCGAAGCCGCACGCTTCGTCGATGCCGAAAAAGGCGTGGCCGATGTGAAGGCCGCGCTGGAAGGCGCCAAGTACATCCTCATGGAGCGCTTCGCCGAAGACGCCAGCCTGCTGGAAAAACTGCGCAACTACCTTAAGCAGGAAGCGACCCTCAGTGCCCGCGTTATCGCCGGCAAAGAAGAGGAAGGCGCCAAATTCCGCGATTACTTCGAACACGATGAGCCGCTGAAAAGCATGCCGTCGCACCGCGCGCTCGCCATTTTCCGTGGCCGCAACGAAGGCATCCTCAGCTCCGCGCTGAAAGTCGGCGACGAACTGCCGGGCACCATGCACCCGTGCGAAGGCATGATCGGCCAGCAATTCAACATCCAGAACCAGAACCGCCCGGCCGACAAATGGCTCGGCGAAGTGGTGCGCTGGACGTGGAAGGTCAAGCTCTACACGCATCTGGAAACCGACCTGCTCGGCGAGCTGCGTGACGGTGCCGAAACCGAGGCGATCAACGTGTTCGCCCACAACCTGCACGACTTGCTGCTGGCCGCCCCGGCTGGCCCGCGCGCAACCCTCGGTCTCGACCCGGGCCTGCGTACCGGCTGCAAGGTCGCCGTGGTCGATTCGACCGGCAAGCTGCTGGATCACGCCACGGTTTATCCGCACGTGCCGCACAACAAGTGGGATCAGACCATCGCCATTCTGGCCGCCCTGTGCGCCAAGCACTCGGTTGACCTGATCGCCATCGGCAACGGCACCGCCAGCCGCGAGACCGATAAACTGGCGATCGAGCTGATCAAAAAATATCCAGCGATGAAGATGACCAAGGTCATGGTTTCCGAGGCCGGTGCATCGGTGTACTCGGCATCGGAACTGGCGGCCAAGGAATTCCCGGATCTGGATGTGTCGATCCGTGGCGCGGTGTCCATCGCCCGTCGTCTGCAGGATCCACTGGCTGAACTGGTGAAAATCGATCCGAAATCCATCGGTGTCGGCCAGTACCAGCACGACGTTTCGCAGCTGAAACTGGCGCGTGGTCTGGACGCCGTGGTCGAGGATTGCGTGAACGCCGTCGGCGTTGATGTGAACACCGCTTCGGTGGCGCTGCTGGCCCGTATCTCCGGCCTCAACGCGACGCTGGCGCAAAACATCGTCGCGCACCGCGATGAGCACGGCGCGTTCAAAACCCGTGCAGCCCTGAAGAAAGTCGCGCGTCTGGGCGAAAAAACTTTCGAACAAGCTGCCGGTTTCTTGCGCGTGATGAACGGCGACAACCCACTGGATTCGTCGGCGGTTCACCCCGAAGCCTATCCGCTGGTACAGCGCATTGCCGCTGAAACCGACCGCGACATCCGCTCGCTGATCGGCGACGCCAGTTTCCTCAAGCGTCTGGATCCGAAGAAATTCACCGACGAGACCTTCGGTCTGCCAACCGTGACCGACATCATCCAGGAACTGGAAAAACCGGGCCGCGACCCGCGTCCTGAGTTCAAGACGGCCGAGTTCCAGGAAGGCGTCGAAGACCTGAAAGACCTGCAATTGGGGATGATCCTCGAAGGCGTCGTCACCAACGTGACCGCGTTCGGGGCATTCGTCGACATCGGCGTGCATCAGGACGGCCTGGTGCACATCTCGGCGCTGTCGGAGAAGTTCATCAAGGATCCGCGCGAAGCGGTGAAGGCCGGCGACGTGGTGAAAGTGAAGGTCATGGAAGTCGACATTCCGCGCAAACGCGTCGGTCTGTCGATGCGCATGGGCGACACCCCGGGCGAGAAAATCGACGGTGCCCGTGGCTCGCGTCCGGGCTCGGCCCAGCGCCAGCCTTCGAACAACGCGCCACGCAAAGAAACTGCGACTGCAGCGCCAGTGAACAATGCGATGGCCTCGCTGTTCGCCAACGCCAAGCAGTTGAAGAAACGCTGATGGAGATTCCGGCCGGGCTCGTCGAGAGCGCGTTTTTCAAGCTGTTGGGCTGCCGCCTGCACAGCCTGGAAACCGGGGTGGCGCAAGTCGCCCTGGTGCTGGAACCGGAACTGCGCAATCGCGGCGGCAAATTGCACGGTGGCGCGCTGTTCAGTCTGGTCGACATCGCCATGGGGCTGGCCTGTTCCAGCACCCATGGCTTCGATCAGCAGAGCGCGACCATCGAGTGCAAGATCAACTATATCCGCGCCGTTTCCGACGGCGAGGTCATGTGCACGGCACGGGTCATCCACCCGGGCCGGCGCACGTTGGTGGTCGAAGCCGACGTGATGCAGGGCGACAAACTGGTCGCAAAAGCGCAAGGCACGTTCGCTGTCCTGTAGCTACCGGTCATCATTTTGAGTTAATTTCGGCGCAACGAATCTTGTGGGAGCGAGCCTGCTCGCGAAGAGGGTGTATCAGCAAATGAAGATGTTGGCTGACACACCGCCTTCGCGAGCAGGCTCGCTCCCACAGGGATTGTGCAGTTCCTGACTGACCGGCAAATGGCCTGCCGCTACAAAACCAGGCGATAACGCCAGTTTCAACTTCACCCTTGTAGACCGTCCTGCCCACCCCCATATTGGGGCGACTGACGCGTGAAGGAATCCAAATTGAGCGAACTTCTCAACCGCCGCCTGGCTCTGCTCGGCGAGCGCGCTAACCTCTCTCTGCTCGAGCAGTGCCTGCACGGTATCGAACGTGAATGCCTGCGCGTGACCAGCGAAGGTCGCCTGGCGCAAACGCCGCACCCCGAAGCCTTGGGTTCCGCGCTGACCAACGAACAGATCACCACCGACTACTCCGAGTCGCTGCTGGAATTCATCACGCCCGCCCTGCCCGACCCGGCCGATACGCTGGCGAGCCTGGACAAGATTCACCGCTTTGCCTACAGCAAACTCGGCAACGAGTACCTGTGGAGTCCATCGATGCCGTGCCCGTTGCCGGCCGAGGAAGATATTCCGATCGCCTATTACGGCACCTCCAACATTGGTCAGCTCAAGTACGTCTATCGCAAGGGCCTGGCCCTGCGTTATGGCAAGACCATGCAGTGCATTGCCGGGATTCACTACAACTTCTCCCTGCCGGAAAAGCTCTGGCCGTTGCTGCGCGAAACCGAAGGTTTTGTCGGCACGGATCGCGACTTCCAGTCGGTTTCCTACATCGCGCTGATCCGCAACTTCCGTCGCTACAGCTGGCTGCTGATGTACCTGTTCGGTGCATCGCCAGCGCTGGACGCAGGGTTTCTGCGGGGGCGTTCGCATCAACTCGAACAACTCGATCCGGACACCCTGTATCTGCCGTACGCGACCAGCCTGCGCATGAGCGACCTCGGTTATCAGAGCAACGCCCAGGCCGGTCTGACGCCCTGCTACAACGATCTGGCGAGCTACACCGACAGCTTGCGCAAAGCCGTGGCCACGCCGTACGCGCCGTACGTTGAAGTCGGCACGCACAAGGATGGTGAGTGGGTTCAGCTCAACACCAACATCCTGCAAATCGAAAACGAGTACTACTCCAACATCCGCCCGAAACGCGTGACCTATACCGGCGAACGGCCGATTCAGGCGCTGGTGGCCCGTGGCATTCAGTACGTTGAAGTGCGTTGCCTGGACATCAACCCGTTCCTGCCGATGGGCATCGACCTGACCGAGTCGCGCTTCCTCGATGCGTTCCTGCTGTATTGCGCGCTGAACGACAGTCCGTTGTTGACCAACACGTCTTGCGGCAACGCGACGTCGAACTTCCTCAGCGTGGTCAAGGAAGGTCGTCGTCCGGGCCTGCAATTGCAGCGTGACGGTGAATCGGTGGAGATGAAGACTTGGGCGGCCGAACTGCTGGAGCAGATCGCCCCGCTGGCGGCGTTGCTGGATCAAAGCCATGGCGGCGATGCACACAGCAAGGCGCTGGATGCGCAACTGGCCAAGGTCAGCGATCCGTCCCTGACGCCATCCGCGCAGGTGCTGGCGGCGATGGCTGAGCACAAGGAAAGCTTTGCGCAGTTCTCCTTGCGTCAGAGCCAGGCGCATGCCGAGTTTTTCCGCAGCGAGCCTCTGGCGGCGGATGAACAGGCGAAGTTTGAGGAGCTGGCGCGTACTTCGCTGGCTGAGCAGGCTGAGCTGGAGCAGAACGAGGTGGGGGATTTTGATGTGTTTGTCGGGTCGTATCAGGCGAGTATTTTGGCGATCAGCAACTGAAGAGCCCCTCACCCTAACCCTCTCCCAGAGGGAGAGGGGACTGACCGCGTTGTTGATGCGAAGTACACCGACCTGAACTACCGCGCCGAACTCAGGTTTTGAAAAGCACAGAGATCGGCTCCCTTTCCCCTCGCCCCCCTGGGGGAGAGGGCTGGGGTGAGGGGGCAAGATCTAACGCCGAACGAAAAATCCGAACCGCCCACAAACTTCCCCCCGCTTAGATTTTTCCGCTCATAAGCTCATTCGAAAAAGTTATTTATTTACTGATTCTTAGATCATTTAGTCTCCTTTCACGCCGACGCTCGGTCGCCTGATATGGAGCTGTTCAATGAAACTGAATTTCCCGCTTCGCCTGCTCGCCGTAGCCTCTCTGGCTGCCGCGAGTTTTCTGGCTCAGGCCGCCGACCTTACCGTCGCCTACCAAACCACCGTTGACCCGGCGAAAGTCGCCCAGTCCGACGGCGCTTACGAAAAAGCCACCAAAACCGATATCGCCTGGCGCAAGTTCGACAACGGCGCCGACATCATCGCCGCCATCGCCTCCGGTGACGTGCAGATCGGCTACCTCGGTTCGAGCCCGCTGACCGCAGCGATCACCCGCAAAGTCCCGGTCGAAACTTTCCTCATCGCCACTCAGATCGGCGCCGCCGAAGCACTGGTCGCCCGCGACGGTTCCGGCATCAAGACCCCGCAAGATCTGATCGGCAAGAAAATCGCCGTGCCGTTCGTATCCACCGGTCACTACAGCCTGCTCGCCGCGCTGAAGCACTGGAACATCGACCCGTCGAAAGTCACCGTGCTCAACCTTGCTCCGCCAGCGATCATTGCTGCGTGGAAACGCGGTGACATCGACGCCACTTACGTGTGGGATCCGGCGCTGGGCGTGGCCAAGGAAAACGGCAAAGTGCTGATCACCTCCGGCGAGCTGGCCAAGTTCGGCGCGCCGACCTTCGATGCGTGGATCGTGCGCAAAGACTTCGCCGAGAAGCACCCGGAAATCGTCACCGCGTTCGCCAAGGTCACCCTCGACGCCTACGCCGACTACCGCAAAGACCCGAAAGCCTGGCTCGCCGATCAGTCCAACGTCGACAAGCTGGTGAAACTCTCCGGTGCCAAGGCCAGCGATATTCCGTTGCTGCTGCAAGGCAACGTCTACCCGCTGGCGGCGGATCAAGTCGTCACCCTAGGCGCGCCGACCACCAAAGCCATCACCGATACCGCCGCGTTCCTCAAGGAACAAGGCAAGGTCGAAGCCGTTCTGCCGGACTACGCGCCGTACGTCAGCGCCAAATTCATCACCAACTGATCGGGAGTTAACCGCGATGGCCTTGCTTCAGCTGGAGCGCATCAGCGCACAGTACCCGGGCAGCCCGACACCGGTGCTGGCGGATATTTCTCTGACCCTGGGGCCTCAGCAATTGCTGGTCGCCCTCGGCCCGTCCGGCAGTGGCAAGACTTCGCTGTTGAACCTGATTGCCGGTTTCGTCGAACCGAGCGCCGGGCGCATCACCCTCGACGGCGTGCCGGTCAAAGGCCCGAGCGCCGAACGTGGCGTGGTGTTCCAGGATGACGCGTTACTGCCTTGGCAGAATGTGTTGGCCAACGTCGCGTTCGGTCTGGAACTGGCCGGTGTCGCCAAAGACAAACGCGAAAAGATCGCCCGCGAGATGCTCGCGCTGGTTGATCTTTCCGGTTTCGAAAGCCGTCGGATCTGGCAGCTTTCCGGTGGCCAGAAACAGCGCGTCGGCCTCGCCCGCGCCCTCGCCGCTGACCCGCGCGTATTACTGATGGACGAGCCTTTCGGCGCCCTCGACGCGTTCACTCGCGAACAGATGCAGGAGCTGTTGCTACAAGTCTGGCAGCGCACGGCCAAGCCGGTTTTCCTGATTACCCATGACATTGAAGAAGCGGTGTTCCTCGCCACTGACCTGATTCTGCTCGCGCCGAATCCGGGGCAGATCGTTGAGCGGCTGCAGCTGGACTTCGGTCAGCGCTACGCCGCTGGCGAGTCAGCACGTGCGATCAAATCCGATCCGCGCTTTATCGAAACCCGCGAACACGTGCTGAGCAAAGTGTTCTCGCAACGCAGCGCCGCACAACGGCAGGAGCGCGCATGAGCAGTTACGACGTTTCCTCGACTGCGGTAAAACCCGCGACACCGTCGGTGGCGATTCCCGTACGCCGCAGCCTCAGCACGCGCTGGATCAGCCTGCTGACCTTGTTTGCATTGTTGGCGATCTGGTGGGCGGTGACGGCCACTGGATTGATCGAGCCGCTGTTCCTGCCGCCACCGTCCGCCGTGCTGCAAAAAGGCTGGTTGCTGGCGACTACCGGTTACATGGATTCGACGTTGTGGCAGCACTTGGGCGCCAGCCTGAGCCGCATCGGTCTGGGCCTCGGCTTTGCGATCCTGACCGCCGTGCCGGTGGGCATTGCCATCGGGGCCAATCGCATTGCCCGTGGCGTGCTCGATCCGCTGATCGAGTTCTACCGGCCGATTCCGCCGCTAGCCTATTTGCCGCTGATCGTGATCTGGTGCGGCATCGGCGAGTTGTCGAAAGTGCTGCTGATTTATCTGGCGATTTTCGCACCGATTGCCATCGCTACCGCTACCGGTGTTCGTACGGTTGATCCGGCAAAATTGCGCGCGGCGCAGTCGTTGGGTGCGACGCGTTTGCAGCTGATTCGTCATGTGATTTTGCCGAGTGCCCTGCCGGACATTTTGACAGGCGTGCGCATTGGTCTGGGCGTTGGCTGGTCGACGTTGGTCGCTGCCGAATTGATTGCCGCGACCAGCGGTTTGGGTTTCATGGTGCAGTCGGCCGCGCAATTTCTGGTCACCGATGTGGTGGTGCTGGGGATTCTGGTCATCGCCCTGATCGCCTTCGCCATGGAAATGGGCCTGCGCGCCCTGCAGCACAAACTGGTGCCATGGCACGGCCAGGCCCACTAAGTCGCCATATGAAATCCCCCTGTGGGAGCGAGCCTGCTCGCGAAAGCGTCGGATCAGTCACTGCACTTTCGCCAGACACTCAGCATTCGCGAGCAGGCTCGCTCCCACAAAAGCCAGAACCCCGAATTCGAAGAGAAAGACCATGAGCAGCCTCAACATCACCCCGTTAAGCTCAGCCCTCGGCGCACAAATCAGCGGCGTCGACATCAGCCAGCCATTGAGCCTGGAACACCGCGACGCGATTGAGCAGGCGCTGCTCAAATATCAGGTTTTATTCTTCCGCAATCAGCCAATCGAGCCGCCTCAACAGGCGCGCTTCGCCGCCTATTTCGGCGACCTGCACATCCACCCGATCTACCCGAACGTGCCGGAACAACCGGAAGTGCTGATCCTCGACACCGCCGTCACCGACGTGCGCGACAATGCGATCTGGCACACCGACGTGACCTTCCTGCCAACGCCGGCGATGGGCGCGGTGCTCAGCGCCAAGTTGCTGCCGGAGTTCGGTGGCGACACGTTGTGGGCCAGCGGCATTGCCGCGTATGAAGCGCTGTCGGCGCCGCTGAAAGGCTTGCTGGAAGGGCTGACTGCAACCCACGATTTCACACGCTCGTTTCCGCTGGAGCGCTATGGCAACACGCCTGAAGCGCTGGCGCAGTGGGAAGAGGCTCGGCGCAAGAATCCACCGCTGTCGCACCCGGTGATCCGTACGCATCCGGTCAGCGGGCGGCGCTCGTTGTTCGTCAATGAAGGTTTCACGTCGAAGATCAATGAGCTGTCGGAAACCGAGAGCGAAGCGATTCTGAAGTTTCTGTTCGCCCATGCAACGCGGCCGGAATTCACCATTCGCTGGCGCTGGCAGCAGGACGACATTGCGTTCTGGGACAACCGCGTGACACAGCATTACGCGGTAGATGACTACCGACCGGCGCGACGGGTGATGCAGCGGGCGACGGTGTTGGGGGATGTGCCGTTTTTTCGTTGAGCCGTTTTTACAGCCAAAGCCCCTCACCCTAACCCTCTCCCCGAGGGAGAGGGGACTGACCGAGGTGTTTGTACGAGCTACATCGACCTGAAATATCGGGTTGAATTCAAGTATTGAAAAGCATGAAGATCGGCTCCCTTTCCCCCTCGCCCCCCTGGGGAGAGGGCTGGGGTGAGGGGGTTGGATCTTGCTGACCCGACCCAATCTTCATCACTCCGCCGTCGAAGGCTTCTCCCAAAGATTGATCCCGCCCTCTTGGGCAAACCGGTCAATCTCCGCCAGCTCTTCAGCACTGAAACTCAAATTCTTCAACGCCCCGACGTTCTCGATAATCTGCTCCGGCCGGCTCGCACCAATCAGTGCCGAGGTCACCCGCGGATCGCGCAGCGTCCACGCCAGCGCCAGTTGCGCAAGACTCTGACTACGACGCTTGGCGATTTCATTCAACGCGCGCACGTGAGCAATGTTGGCGTCGGACAAGTGCGAAGCCTGCAACGAACCACCGCCCGGACGGTTGACCCGTGCATCCGCCGGTACGCCGTTAAGGTATTTATCGGTGAGCAGACCTTGCGCCAGCGGAGTGAAAGCGATCACGCCCGTGCCGAGTTCATCAGTGGTATCGAGCAGATCTTTTTCCACCCAGCGATTGAGCAAGTTGTAGGCCGGCTGATGAATCAGCAGCGGTACTTTCCAATCTTTCAACAGCGCAGCGATCTCGCGGGTTTTCACCCCGGAATACGACGAGATACCGATGTACAACGCCTTGCCCTGTTGCACGGCAGTGGCGAGGGCGCTGGCGGTTTCTTCCAGTGGGGTGTCCGGGTCGAAGCGGTGCGAATAGAAAATATCCACATAGTCGAGCCCGAGGCGTTGCAGGCTCTGGTCGAGGCTGGCCAGCACGTATTTGCGCGAGCCACCGCCCTGACCGTAAGGGCCGGGCCACATGTCCCAACCGGCCTTGCTGGAGATGATCAGCTCATCGCGGTACTGCTTGAAGTCTTCACGCAGCAAGCGGCCGAAATTAGTCTCGGCGCTGCCGTACGGCGGGCCATAGTTGTTGGCCAGGTCGAAGTGGTTGATGCCCAGATCGAACGCGGTGCGCAGCAAGGCGCGTTGGGTGTCGATCGGCGTACTGTCGCCGAAGTTGTGCCACAGGCCCAGCGACAACGCCGGCAGCACCAGACCGCTGCGGCCGACGCGGCGGTAAGGGATGGAGTCATAGCGGTTTTCGGCAGCGGTGTATGTCATCGAATCCTCTCTTGTCTGTTTTGAAATGGGTGTCGACTGCTTCGCGAGCAGGCTCGCTCCCACCTTTGGAATGCATTTCCCTGTGGGAGCGAGCTTGCTCGCGAAGGGTGTTACACAAATCGATTGCCGGGTCGGGCCAGGCCAAGGTTCTCGCGCAACGTCCGGCCCTCATACTCCGTTCTGAACAAACCACGCCGTTGCAGTTCCGGGACCACGCCACCGGCGAAGTCTTCGAGCCCACCCGGCAGGTGCGGTACCAGCACGTTGAAGCCGTCCGCCGCGCCTTGTTCAAACCATTCCTGCAAACGATCAGCAATCTGCTCCGGCGTACCGACCAGGCTGTAATGCCCTCGCCCACCTGCAATCTTGCGGCCCAGTTCGGCAAGGCTCAGGTTTTCCCGACCCGCCAATTCAGTGAGCAATTTTTGCCGGCTCTGCTGACCGCTTTCCGTCAGCGGCAACTCCGGCAACGGCCCATCCAGCGGGTACTTCGACAAATCGAAGTTGCCCAGCATACGCCCAAGCAAGGCGACGCCAACCTCGGGTTCGACTAATTGCTGAAACGTTTCACATTTTTCCTGCGCCTGAGCTTCGGTGCGGCCGACGACGACAAAAACTCCGGGCATGATTTTCAACGATTCGGCGCTGCGCCCGTATTTCGGCAAGCGCCCTTTGAGATCGGCGTAGAACGCCTGGGCATTGGCCAGCGAGGTCTGCGCGGTGAACACCACTTCAGCGGTCTGCGCCGCCAATTCGCGTCCGGTTTCCGAAGAGCCGGCCTGTACAATCACCGGCTGCCCCTGCGGCGAGCGCGCAACGTTCAGCGGGCCTTTGACCCGGAAGTGTTCGCCGACGTGATCTAGCACATGCAGCTTCGAAGGGTCGTAGTACGCTCCGCTGGCCTTGTCGCGAAAGAAGGCATCATCTTCCCAGCTATCCCAAAGCCCGGTCACCACCTGATGAAATTCGCGGGCACGGCTATAGCGTTCGGCATGACCAATGTGTTCATCACGACCGAAATTCAGCGCCTCGGCAGCATTGTCCGAGGTCACCAGATTCCACCCCGCACGCCCACCCGAAAGGTGATCAAGCGAAGCGAATTTACGCGCCACGTGATACGGCTCGTTGTAGCTGGTGGTCGCCGTGGCGATCAGGCCGATGTGCTCGGTTACCGCACTCAGCGCCGAGAGCAATGTCAGCGGCTCAAAGTGATCGGAACGCGCCATGCGACTGGCGATGTCCTGAGTTGGCGCGGCGACGCTGTCGGCAACAAACAACGCATCGAACTTCGCCGCCTCGGCAATCTGCGCCAGCCGTTTGTAATGAGCGAAATCCAGACCCGCATTGGCCGGTACATCAGGATGACGCCACGCCGCCACGTGGTGCCCGGTAGCCATGAGGAACGCGCCGAGTTTCAACTGTCTGCTCATCTCAGAAATCCTTGCGCAGTTGCACGCCAAAGTAGCGCTCGTCATCCCGTGGCACGGCGCGGTAGATGTAATTGCCGCCGCTGGCGAGCAATGGCGAATAGGATTTGTCAGTGAGGTTCTTGCCCAGTAGCGCGACGCGCCAGCCATTGCTGTAATCGGCCAGGGCGACGCTGGCGTTCCACAGGCCGTAGGCACCCTGTTTGGTGTCGACGTTCTGGCTGATGTCGTACTGCACTTCGCTCTGCCAGCTGTAGTCGGTGCCGAGCTCGATATCCAGACCGTTATCCAGCGGGATGGTGTAATCGGCGCGCACGTAGCTTTTCCAGTCCGGACTGAACGGCAGCGGTTTGCCGTTGACGTTGCACGACGCCGCCGCGCCCGCCGGGCAGGCGAATTCGTCGATGCGCGCGCGGGTGTAGGCGAGTGCGCCGGACAGCTTCAATTGCTGGGTCGCTTGCAAGGCGTAATCGAGTTCGACGCCCTCGGTGCTGACGCTGCCGGCGTTGATCAAACGTGTTACGACCTGACCGGCGACAGTGTCAAAGAAGTTCGCCTGATAGTTGTCGTAGTCGCTGTGAAATACCGCCAGATTGGTGGTCAGGCGATTGTGCCAGCTCGTCGCCTTGATCCCCGCTTCCCACGTGTTGGAGGTCTCCGGTTTTAGCGCTTCGGTATCGCGCGGCTGCATATTGAAGAACACGTTGTAGGCCGGGCCTTTGTAGCCACGCGAATAGGTCAGGTATGTAGTGACTGTATCGCTCAGGTCGTACTGCACACCGAGGCGGCCGGACCAGCCATCTTCGTCCACCGAACCTGAACTGCTGGTGGCCGGTTGAATACCGCTGACGGTGGTCGCCGAAGTCGAAACGCGGCGGTGATCGTATTCGAGATCATCGTGGGTGTAGCGCAGGCCAGCGATGCCGCGAAAGTCGGAGGTGAAGTTCAGTGTGCTCTCGCCGAACACAGCGTAACTGTCGCTGGTGGTGCTGTAATCGGCGACACCACGGTCGGTGCGCGTGGTGGTAGTCAGCGTGCGCTGATAGGTCTCGTCGTCCTTGCCGTGCATGTAGAACAGGCCGCCAACGTATTCGAGGAACTCGCCTTTCGGCGAGGCCAGACGCAGCTCTTGCGAATATTGATCGAAGGCCAGATCGCCCTTGTCCGCCGTGCCGGGGAACGCCGTCGTTACCGTGCCAAGACGGTCCCCGTCCTGATACTGGGTGTTGTCCCAGCCGCGCCATGCGGTAATCGAGGTCAGCGTGTAATCACCCAATTGCCAGTCGAGCTGGCCGGACAAACCTTTGTTGATGTCCTCGACGTGTGAACGGGTGTCGGTGTTGATGTCGCGGTTATGGCTGCTCGCATTGACCGGGCTCAGTGCATTGGCGAAGGCCGGGGTCAGCGACTTGCTGACCACGCCGTTGGGGCCGTCGTCGTGGGACTGCATGTAGTCGGCGATCAGCGTGAAAGTGACGTCGTCATTCGGAGTGAATTCGAGTTTTCCGCGTACGCCGCGATGGTTGTAGCCGTTGACCTCCTGACCGTTGTGTTGGTTGTCGACGTTGCCATCGTAGGTGCCGAACAGCGTGCTGATAGAGCCCTTCAACGTCTCCGGAATCAGGCTGCCGCCAATGCCGAACCGGGTGCGGCTTTCGTTGCCGCTGTAGTACGACTGATCGATGTAACCGTGAGTCTCGGCGGTCGGCGCCTTACTGGTGATGTTGAGCACGCCGGCCGAGGCGTTCTTGCCGAACAGCGTGCCTTGCGGACCGCGCAAAACCTCGACGCGCTCCAGATCCAGCAAGTCGAGAGTGGATTGGCCAGGGCGTGCGTAGACCACACCATCGATCACCGTCGCCACGGTCGGCTCGACGCCCGGCGAGGTGGAAATCGTGCCGACACCGCGCACGAACAACGAGGTGTCCTTGTTCGAAGCGCCAGTGCGGAAGTTCAGCGACGGCACTTGCTGGACGATGCTCGCCACGCCGTTGCGGTTATCGCGTTCAAGCTGTTCGCCGTCGATCACCGACACCGCGACTGGCACTTTTTGCAGCGACTCTTCGCGGCGCGTGGCAGTGACGGTCACGGATTTGAGTGTCGGCTCCTGATCACTGCTCTCGCCAGCGAATGCGTTGGGCAACGGCAGCGCCGCCAACCCCGTGAATAACCAGCCCGCGGCGCGAATCGACTGCGCCAGTGTGTGTGTCGCCCCAGGAATGTTGTGCATGTTTGCCCGCTCGAAATTGGCCCTTAACCGCTGCCGTTCTGCGACGACAGCGCCTGAATCGGTGTCGTCTTGGGCATTCGCTCGAGCGAGTAGCAGACAGCGCGCTTTGTTAGCGCTACCATCGACAGTATTGGCAAGCCACGCATAGAGCGTCCAATACTGAAAAATTACTTTTATATGCGATTTGGTTTTTAAGAAGGATCGAGCCTTGAGCGAAGAAAAACCGCGCAAACGCCGTGGCGCCGGACGCGTGACCCTGAATGCGGTGGCACGTGAGGCCGGGGTTTCGGCGATTACCGTGTCGCGCTATTTCAATCAGCCCGAGCAGGTTTCGCCCGAGCGCCGCGAGCGTATTGCGGCGGTGGTGGCTGAGTTGGGTTACGTGCCGAATCTGGTGGCCGGCGGATTGGCTTCGGCGCGGGGGAAAATCGTCGGCATGGTGATCCCGAACATCTCCGGGCCGATCTTCGCCAATACCCTTCAAGGGTTCAGCGATACGCTTAGCCGCCATGGCTATCAGCTGTTACTGGCGTCGAGTTACTTCAGTACCGAGCAGGAAGAAAACGCGGTGCGCGCGTTTCTCGGCTGGTCGCCAGCGGCGTTGGTGCTGACCAGTCACTTTCACAGTGCCGGTACCGAAAAGATGATTGCCGAAGCCGATGTGCCGGTGATCGAAACCTGGGATTACCAGCCGGATCGCGAGCCGATGCAGATCGGTTTTTCGCATTTCGACGTGGGCGTGACGGCGGCGAAGTATCTGCTGGGAAAAGGTTATCGACGTATCGCCTTTGTGCAGAACAGCGCTACGGGCGACTTCAGCGCCTTGGAACGCCGCGACGGTTACGCGGCGACCTTACGGGAATCGGGCCTGGCACCGTGGGTCTTCGCCCCCGACGCTGATCGCCCTCCATTCGAGGCCGGCAAACAGGCGATGGACGCCCTGATGAACGCCTCACCGCCCCCCGACGCGATCATCTTCGCCAACGACAACCTCGCCGCCGGTGGCCTGCTCGCCGGGCAACGCGCCGGTTTGAAAATCCCTGAAGACTGCGCCGTCCTCGGCTTCGGCGACTACCCCTTCGCCGAGATGCTGCTGCCGAGCCTGAGCACGATCAAACCACCGGCGCTGGAGATTGGCGTACTCGCCGCGACACGAGTGCTGGAAAGCCTTGGGGTATTACCAAGCGAGGAGGTGCAACGGCTGAATCTGCTGCAGTGCCAAGTCATCGGACGCGAAAGCACCTGATGAATATGGCGGGGGCGGGATTGGCTATGCTTTAAAGACTACCGAGGTGGCCCTATCGCGAGCAGGCTCACTCCTACAGGGAACGGGGCTGACCACAGAGCGCTCCACTGTAGGAGCGAGCCTGCTCGCGATAGCGGTCTTTCAGGCAATACTCATCCACCAGACAGAGCTCGCCATGCACACCGCCATCATCATTTTATTCGGCCTGATCCTGCTCGCGCTGATGCTCTACATCGGCGAGCGCATCGGATTCAGCCGTCAGACCATGGCCTACGGCTTCGCCGCTCTGTGGCTGGCGTTGACGGTGATTAATGGCGCGGTGGGTGTGGTGCATGCGAAACAACCGCTGGGTTCGGAAATAGCGATTGGCAGTGCGGTATTCGGCGTGCCGATGGCGGCGATGGTGTTGTTCATGGTGCTGAGCGCCGAGTCATAAAAACGTCCCGACGCTCAGCTCCCGATCAACGCACCAGATGCAGGAACTGCATGTGGCGTTCGTACTGGTCGAGGATGTCGTTGATGATCTGCTCTTTGGTATAGCCGACCAGATCGTAATCCTGACTGCCCTCGCTCAAGTGCACTTCGGCGCGGTAGTAGCGACGATTGTTTAGCTGCTTCGAGCCCATCCCGCCACGCGCGAACGACGGCGTGAAGTAGCCGCGCATCTGCACCTGGTAGATGAACGGATGCGCATCGCCGTGGCCGATTTCCAGGCTAACGCTGTCATTCGCCGGATCCGGCTGGGTGACCACGTTCAGGCCTTTCTCGACGAACACCGCCGTCACTTCTTCAATCGCCGGGCGCACCGTGGTGTCCATGAAGCGGTACACCTCGTCCCGCGACGGGAAGTGCACAGCCTGACTCAGGCGTTGGCGCCACCCACCCGTGCCGCGCCGCGAACCGGAGACCGGTGCCAGCGAATGCAATTGCGCGATCTGTTTCTGCGACTCCAGATAGAACGCCTTGTGCAGGCCCCACATCATCAGCAGCAGAATCAGCGAGAACGGCAACGAAGTCAGCACTACCGCTGACTTCAGCGCATCGATGCTGCCGGAGAACAGCAGCGCACTGGTGATCAACGCCGTCATCGCGCCCCAGAACACCCGCAGCCATTTCGGCCCGTCTTCATCCGGGTTGCCACCCTTGGCCGACAGCGTCGAGAGCACCACGGTGCCGGAGTCAGCTGAGGTGACGAAGAACACGAAGCTGATAAACACCGTCACGGCGATGACGGTTTTGCTCCACGGGTAGGTTTCCAGCAACAGGTAAATACTCATCGACGGGTTGTCGAGGGCCGACATGCCCAGCGCGCTCATGCCGTGGTTGAGTACCTGATCGATGGCGCTGTTGCCGAAGATCGACATCCACGCGAGGGTGAAACCAAGCGGAATAAGCAGCACGCCGAAAACGAATTCGCGGATGGTGCGGCCACGGGAAATCCGGGCGATGAACAGGCCCACGAACGGCGACCATGCAATCCACCAGGCCCAGTAAAACACTGTCCAGCCGCCGAGCCAGTCGCTCGGCTTGTCGTAGGCGTAGAGGTCGAAACTCTTCATCGGCAAGGCGCCGAGGTAGTCGCCGATGTTCTGGATCAAGGTGTTGAGCAGGTGCTGGGTAGGCCCGGCGAACAACACAAACAGCAGCAGCGCACAGGCCAGCAGCATGTTGATGTCGGACATCACCCGCACGCCTTTATCGACGCCGGAAACGGCAACGATGATCGCTGCGCCCATCATCAGCGTGATCAGGCCGACCTGAATCCACTGGGTGTGAGCGATGCCGAACAGGTAGTCGAGACCGGAGTTGAGGTGCAGCACACCAAAACCCATGTCGGCACCCAGACCGAACACCGTGGCGATAATCCCGAAGCCGTCCACCGCATAACCGATGGGGCCGTTGATGCGTTTGCCGATCAGCGGATACAGCGCCGAGCGCAGAGCCAGTGGCAGGTTGTGGCGGTAAGCGAAATAGGCCAGCGCCATACCGACAAAGGCGAACACGCCCCAGCCATGCAGGCCCCAGTGCAAAAACAGAATCTGCATGGCCTGGCGCGCCGCATCCGCCGTGCCCGCCTCGCCTTGCGGCGGCTGGAGCATGTGGGTCAGCGGCTCAGAGACGCAGAAGAAAAACAGCGTGATGCTGATCCCGGCGGCGAACAGCATGCCGGCCCAGGACAGGTAACTGAATTCGGGCTCGTCGTGGTCGGCACCGAGTTTTATCTTGCCGTAGCCGGATAAGGCGGTGACCACCACGAAGACCAGATACAGCGTCATCGCAAGCATGTAGTACCAGCCGACCGTATTGGCCGCCCAGTTTTGCGCTTCCAGCAGCCAGGCGCCGGCCTGCTCAGGCATGGCGATGACAACGAGACCAAACAGCAGAATGACCGTCGCGGCGAAATAGAACACCGGCGGATTCATGCGTACCAGACCGCTGGCGGGGGTGGACGATGCACTCATGAAACGTGCACCTCGAGGGGTTGAAACGTGGCTGAAATGATCGGACTCAGCAAAGGCAAGCCTCCTGTTGTGAGCGGGCAGCGAACCACCGGTTTAACTTGAATGAACGTTCAAGTTAAACATGGATAGGGTTGCAAGGACTAATCGTACGGCCAGGCGGTAGTTTTCCTACGCTAGCTCAAGGAGGGGTATGACGTGGGTTTAAGGGGATTCGTTCACTGGAGAATTGGCTGAAGGCCATTATTCCGATTTCAGCCTGAAGAGCATTCGCGAGCAGGCTCGCTCCCACAGTTGAAATGCATTCCATTGTGGGAGCGAGCTTGCTCGCGAAGGTCAGCAGCCGCGAAGCAAATTCAGAAGCCTACTTCTGCGTCCCGTCATCATGCTGCAAATTCGCCTGAGTCAAATTGCACCCCGCCGGCACACTGCGCGTCAGCCACACATTGCCGCCAATGGTCGAACCCTTGCCAATGGTGATCCGCCCGAGAATCGTCGCCCCGGCATAAATCACCACGTCATCCTCAACAATCGGATGACGCGGATGGCCCTTCTGCAACTGACCGTCTTCATCCGCCGGGAAGCGCTTGGCGCCCAACGTCACCGCCTGATAAATCCGCACCCGCTCACCAATGATCGCCGTCTCGCCAATCACCACACCCGTGCCGTGATCGATAAAGAAACTGCGGCCGATCTGCGCGCCCGGATGGATATCGATACCGGTCGCGGAATGGGCAATTTCTGCGCTGATCCGCGCCAGCAACGGCAAGCCTGCGCGATACAAATGGTGGGCGAGACGATGGTGAATCACCGCCAGAATTCCCGGGTAGCACAGCAGCACTTCATCGACACTGCGCGCCGCCGGATCACCGTGATAAGCGGCCAGCACATCGGTGTCGAGCAGCGTGCGCAAGCCCGGCAAGGCCAGGGCAAAGTCCTGAATAATCTGAATCGCACGGGCCTCGACTTCGGTGTCAGCCGAAGCGCTGTGGCGGGCGACGTAACGCAGTTCCAGACGGGTCTGCGCCAATAACGCATTTAGCGCCACATCGAGGGTGTGGCCGACGTAGAAATCTTCACTCTCTTCGCGCAGATCCACCGGCCCCAAACGCATCGGGAACAACGCCCCACACAGTGCTTCGAGAATCTCCGCCATCGCAGCCCGCGATGGCAACTCGCGACCACCCTGCTCGCCGGACGCCCGGCCGTTCTGTGCCCGCCACTGATCCCGCGCGCTGCGCAGTTGACTGACGATGGTCTGCAATTGCCAATGGCTGGAACGCTCGCTCACGGTAAAGACTCCTCACGGGCGGCCGGACTGTCTGGCCGCGTCAACGGCGACTACTTTACGGCAAGGTCAGGAGAGCGAATTAAGAACCGATAGTGCTGGGGTCAGTCGATTTAGCTATAAGCGATTGGCGGTTGCTCCTGCAAAAGCGCGTGCCTATAGTCCTTTCATCTTTCTCCGCCAGTACGGACTCATGATCAAACAACAGCTGGACCGCTTTGCCCGCCTCGACCTGCTCAATCACCCGACGCCGCTGGAAAAACTCGAACGGCTGTCCACCTGGCTCGGCCGCGAGGTGTACATCAAGCGCGATGACCTGACGCCGCTGGCCATGGGCGGCAACAAGCTGCGCAAGCTCGAATACCTCGCCGCAGACGCCTTGGCGCAAGGCGCCGACACGCTGATCACTGCCGGTGCGCTGCAATCGAACCACGTTCGCCAGACCGCCGCACTGGCCGCCAAACTCGGTCTCGGCTGTGTAGCACTGCTGGAAAACCCGTTGGGTACCGCCGATAGCAACTACACCGGCAACGGCAATCGCCTGCTGCTGGATCTGTTCGATACCAAAGTCGAACTGGTCGACAACCTCGACAACGCCGACGAACAACTCGCCGCCCTCGCCGTACGACTGCGCAGCAATGGCAAGAAACCGTACCTGGTGCCAATCGGCGGCTCCAATGCGCTCGGCGCCTTGGGTTATGTGCGCGCCGGTCTGGAGCTGGCCGAACAGATAAAGGACACCGGTGTGGATTTCGCTGCGGTGGTATTGGCCTCGGGCAGTGCCGGAACGCACAGCGGTCTGGCATTGGCGTTGAGCGAAGTATTGCCGCAATTGCCGGTGATTGGGGTGACAGTTTCGCGCAGTGAAGAAGATCAGCGCCCGAAGGTTCAGGGGCTGGCCGAACGTACGGCTGAACTGCTCGGTGTGGCGCTTCCTGAGGGTTTCAAGATCGAGTTGTGGGATGAATATTTCGGTCCGCGTTATGGCGAACCGAATGCCGGGACATTGGCGGCGGTGAAGCTGTTGGCGAGTCAGGAAGCGGTGTTGCTCGATCCGGTGTACACCGGCAAGGCGATGGCGGGTTTGCTTGATGGGATTGGTCGTCAGCGTTTTGATGAAGGCCCGATCATCTTCCTGCATACCGGTGGCGCGCCAGCCTTGTTTGCCTACAAGGATTTCCTGTAGCGAGCTCGTTCCCGCGCTCTGCGTGGGAGCAATTCTTATATTCCAACAAGGAATAACATTTCGAATATTAAGTATTTTCAAGTCTAACGCAGACATCTTATAGTCTCGCCGCAGGCGAATTTCGCGCAAGACGCATAAGCTGCTTTAGGGCACGATAACGCAGGCGCACGAATCACCCATTCGCCAACTTTCCTTAAGCGTCTTCCATAAGAAAACACAGGGGCTCGTCATGAATTTTTCCGCACTACGTCGCAATCTGCTGGTGGGTTCGCTGGGCCTAGCGCTGAGCGCCGGCCTGATCAGCCAGGCAGTAGCCGGTGAGCAGCTGCAACAGATCAAGGACAAAGGCGTTATCAACGTCGGCCTGGAAGGCACTTATCCACCGTTCAGCTTCGTCGATGCCGACGGCAAACTGTCCGGTTTCGAAGTTGAACTCTCTGAAGCGCTGGCGCAAAAACTCGGTGTCAAAGCCAAGATTCAGCCGACCAAGTGGGACGGCATCCTCGCCGCGCTGGAATCCAAGCGTCTGGACGTTGTAGTCAACCAGGTGACCATCTCCGACGAGCGCAAGAAGAAGTATGACTTCTCCGAGCCGTACACCGTTTCCGGTATTCAGGCGCTGGTGCTGAAGAGCAAAGAAGCGGCGCTGAACATCAAGACCGCCAATGACCTGTCCGGCAAAAAAGTCGGTGTAGGCCTGGGCACCAACTACGAACAATGGGTTCGCGCCAACGTGCCGGGCGCTGACGTGCGCACCTACGATGATGATCCGACCAAGTTTGCCGACCTGAACAACGGCCGTACCGACGCCATCCTGATCGACCGTCTGGCCGCGCTTGAATACGCCAAGAAAGCACCGAAAACCGTCGCTGCCGGTGAAGCCTTCTCCCGCCAGGAAGCCGGTGTTGCCTTGCGTAAAGGTGAGCCGGAACTGCTGGCTGCCGTGAACAAGGCCATCGACGAACTGCGTGCAGACGGCACTTTGAAGAAGCTGTCCGAGAAGTACTTCAACGCAGACGTCACTAAATAATGGAAGTTGGATTTCAATTCGAAGCGCACTTCCCGCAGTTGAGCCAGCAACTCGCCGAAACATCGGCGCTGTTACTGGACTCCGCGCCCTTTCTGCTCAAGGGCGCGTATTACACGGTAGTTCTCAGCCTCGGCGGGATGTTCTTCGGCTTGCTGCTCGGCTTCGGCCTGGCGTTGATGCGCCTGTCGCGCTTCAAATCGGTGAGCTGGCTGGCGCGCATCTACGTGTCGTTCTTTCGCGGCACGCCGTTGCTGGTGCAACTGTTCGTGATCTATTACGGCTTCCCGCAACTGGGAATCGAACTGGATCCGCTGCCAGCGGCGCTGATCGGCTTCTCGCTGAACATGGCCGCTTACGCCTGTGAAATCCTCCGCGCCGCGATCGGTTCCATCGAACGTGGCCAGTGGGAAGCGGCTGCGAGCATCGGCATGACCCGCGCGCAAACCCTGCGCCGGGCCATCCTGCCGCAAGCGATGCGCACGGCGTTGCCGCCGCTGGGCAACAGCTTCATTTCGCTGGTCAAGGACACCGCACTGGCCGCCACCATTCAGGTGCCGGAGCTGTTCCGTCAGGCGCAACTGATTACCGCCCGGACTTTCGAAGTCTTCACCATGTATCTTGCCGCCGCGCTGATCTACTGGATTCTGGCCACAGTGCTTTCGCACTTCCAGAACAAGTTGGAAGAGCGGGTCAATCGGCACGACCAGGAGTCATGACGATGATTGTCGTGGAAAAACTGACCAAGCAATTCAAGGGTCAGGTCGTGCTCAACGGCATCGACCTCGAGGTGAAGGAAGGCGAAGTCGTCGCAATCATCGGCCCCAGCGGCTCGGGGAAAACGACGTTCCTGCGTTGCCTGAATTTCCTTGAACAACCCACCAGCGGTCGGATCAAGGTCGGCGATATCGAAATTGATACCAGTCGCCCGCTGAACCAGCAGCAGAGTCTGGTGCGCAACCTGCGCCAGCACGTTGGCTTCGTCTTTCAGAACTTCAACCTGTTCCCCCATCGCACCGCACTGGAAAACGTCATCGAAGGCCCGATCGTGGTCAAGAAGATACCGCGCGAAGAGGCGGTTGCTCTGGGCAAGAAGCTGCTGGCCAAGGTCGGACTCGCCGGTAAGGAAGATGCTTATCCGCGTCGTCTCTCTGGTGGTCAGCAACAGCGCGTGGCGATAGCCAGAGCGCTGGCGATGGAGCCGGAAGTGATCCTGTTCGACGAACCGACTTCGGCCCTCGACCCGGAACTGGTCGGTGAAGTGCTGGCGACCATTCGGGGGCTCGCCGAAGAAAAACGCACCATGGTCATCGTTACCCACGAAATGGGTTTTGCCCGGGACGTGGCCAACCGCGTGGTGTTTTTCGACAAAGGCGTGATCGTCGAGCAAGGCGAAGCGAAAGCGTTGTTTGCCAACCCGACAGAACAACGCACTCAACAGTTTCTCAGCAAGTTCTTGAATCACGCCTGAGAACTTTTATTGCAATACCGGCAACTTCCACGGACGGAAGTTACCTTTATCAAAACCCCACCTCATCAACACCCTATCCAGACAAAACATATCCGAAGCGGTACAGATATATGTTCTGCAACAGATAATACCCGCCTCAATCCCGCCCCACCCGACATGACAGCGCTTGAATAAACATGCGCAAAACCCGCCAAAAAGCCCTGAGTTCCGTGGCTCATTTCGCCTGAGCACCTAGGCAGATGACCATGATAGCGTAGGAAACTTCTGATTAATTTGTAATTCGCGGATTAACTAATATCGTCTATTGACACCCCATCCCGCACACTCTTATCTAGTCGACAACTGGCACCACTTAGTTCAATCAACCCGTATTCAACTTGAATAAAAGTTCAAAGTTTTATTGCCAGTTTATTCACGCCTTTTGTTCTTCCAGAAACGGACTTCGCTGCAAGGCTTCAAGGAGAGAAATCGATGACCCGCACTTCGCATACCCCCGAACTGGCAGCGCCGATCCTGGCGCCAGCGCAAAAAAACGGCATCAACCTGACCGCCGCCGCCCATTTGCTGGTCGAGGTGTCGCCTTACCCTGATATGGATAGCGGAGACCTCATCGAGCTGTTCTGGAACAAATGCTATGTCGCCTCCAGGTTACTGACGGCAGAAGACGTCGGCACGGCCATCAGCCTGCGCGTGCCAGAGAGCTTCATCGCCAATGGCACCGCACGCATTCACTATCGGGTGATGCAGATCGGTGAGGGCCCGGCGTTGTCGGCGGCGACGCGAGTGCAGGTCAAACTGGACTGCCCGGGCGGACAACCTTCAGCGCTCAGCGACGACGAAAACCAGCAGTTGGCCCCCGTGACCATCCCTGACCCCATTCGCCGCCAAGGTGTGAATCCAAACCAGATCAAACGCGGTGTGCCGCTGACCATCGAGCCGTACCTGAACATGGCCGAGGACGACGCCATCACCTTGCGCTGGGGTGATGTGCGCATGGATCTGGTACCAATCACCGCTGCGGATATCGGGTTACCGATTCAGGTCTGGGTACCTCCTTCGGTGATTGTCGAAGCCGGCGAGGATCTGCGCCTGGACGTGACGTATTGCATTCTCGATCGGGTCGGTAACAACTCACGCTGGGCGCCGCCACGTACCTTGAAGATCGGTTGTGTAAATCCTTATCTGAAAGTCCCTCTGAGGCAGGAACTCAAGGCGGCCGAATCGCGCAAGGCCTGAGGCGCCTTGCTAGTGAAGGGGGGGGTGAGCCCCCTCACTTGAAACTCTTAACCAACCCGACCATCACCCCTTCTATACATATTCCTAAAAGTTAGTTTATTTAATATTTATACACGCTTAGGGTATATGAACCGGACCACCGGACATTCTTTCATTCGCCGCACTTTGCGGCGTTTTTCATGAGATGTGAGGTAGGTAGTATGGTCCGGAACACAATCACCCCAGTGCAGATCGCCAGGGCATTGCGTGCAGCCAAGGAGCGGCACTGATGTCCAGTCTGGCAGACGCAAACGTTCAGTCGGATCTGGACATCGCCCCGTTGTTGTTGCCCGCGCAGGTTTTGCGCAACGACGCTCAAGCCATCAAGGCCGCCCATGAACTGGCGCAAGTCGCCCGCGTGCAGGCCGCCAAACGCGACCGTCAGCGCAAGCTGCCGTGGTCGGAAATCGAACAGTTCACCCGCAGCGGTTTAGGCAGCATTGCCATCCCGCGTGAATACGGTGGCCCGCAGGTTTCCTTTGTCACTTTGGCCGAGGTGTTCGCGATCATTTCCGCCGCCGATCCAGCGTTGGGGCAGATCCCGCAGAACCAGTTCGGCATCATCAATCTGGTGCTCGGTAGCGCCACCGAAGCGCAGAAAAAACAGCTGCTCCAGAGCGTCCTGGAAGGCTGGCGCATCGGCAATGCCGGCCCGGAACGCGGCACCAAAAACACTCTGGAATTGAAAGCACGGATCACCGCCGACGGCGATGATTACGTGATCAACGGCCAGAAGTTCTATTCCACCGGCGCGCTGTTTGCGCACTGGGTCGCGGTCAAGGCACTCAACGATGACGGCAAGCAAGTGCTGGCCTTCGTTCGTCGCGGCACGCCGGGCCTGCGCATCGTTGATGACTGGTCAGGCTTCGGTCAGCGCACCACCGCCAGCGGCACGATTCTGCTGAACAATGTGCGCGTCGAGTCGAGCCTGGTCGTCGACAACTGGAAGATCAACGAAACCCCGAATACCCAAGGCGCGGTGTCGCAGCTGATTCAAGCGGCCATCGACGCCGGCATCGCCCGTGGCGCCATCGACGACGCCATCGAGTTCGTCAAAACCCGCGCGCGACCATGGATCGATGCCAAGGTTGATCGCGCCAGCGATGACCTCTACGTAATCGCCGACATCGGCAAACTGAAAATCGAACTTCACGCCGCCGAAGCGCTGTTGCGCAAGGCTGGCAAAGTTCTCGATCAAGTGCACGCCGCGCCGCTCACTGCCGACTCTGCCGCACGCGCCTCGATTGCCGTGGCCGAAGCGAAGGTGCTGACCACCGAGATTTCTCTACTCGCCAGCGAAAAGCTTTTCGAACTGGCCGGCAGCCGCGCGACCCTCGCCGAATTCAATCTCGACCGCCACTGGCGCAACGCCCGCGTGCATACGTTGCATGACCCGGTGCGCTGGAAATATCACGCGATTGGCGCCTATCGCCTCAACGGCACTTTGCCGGCTCGCCATTCCTGGATCTGACAACCAGACATCTGGAGAAACCTATGACTTTTTCCCATCACGTCGCGGTCATCACCAGCGATGAGCAAGCCCTGATCGTCGCCAGCGACCTGGCCGAAGACTTTAAACGCGACAGCGCCCTGCGCGACCGTGAGCGTCGCTTGCCACTGCCGGAACTCGATGTATTTTCCCGCTCCGGTCTATGGGGCATCAGCGTGCCCAAGGAATACGGCGGCGCAGGTGTGTCCAGCGTTACCTTGGCCAAAGTCATCGCCCTGATCGCTCAGGCCGACGGCTCGCTCGGACAGATTCCGCAAAACCATTTTTACGCACTGGAAGTGCTGCGCGTAAACGGTAGCCACGCGCAAAAACAACGGCTGTACGCCGAAGTTCTCGCCGGCCAACGCTTCGGCAATGCCTTGGCGGAACTGGGCACCAAAACCGCCCACGACCGCGTCACCAGCCTCAAGCCCGACGGTGACGGTTATCGCATCAACGGTCGCAAGTTCTACGCGACCGGGGCGATTTACGCTCAGCGCATTCCGACTTCTGTGGTGGATGAAAACGGCGTACAGCAATTGGCTTTCGTCCCGCGTGACAGCAAAGGCCTGACCGTGATCGACGACTGGAGCGGCTTTGGCCAACGCACCACCGGTAGCGGTTCGGTGGTGTTCGAAGATGTATTCGTTGCCGCCGAAGACGTGCTGTCGTTTCAAAGCGCCTTCGAACGCCCAACCACGGTCGGCCCGTTGGCACAAATCCTTCACGCCGCCATCGACACCGGCATCGCCCGCGCCGCTTACGAAGAGGCGCTGCACTTCGTGCGCAGCAAGACCCGCCCATGGATCGATTCCGGCAACGACAAAGCCACCGAAGACCCGCTGACGCTGAAGAGCTTCGGCCACTTGAGCATTCGCCTGCACGCCACCGAAGCCTTGCTTGAACGTGCTGGCGAATTCCTCGACGCCGCGCAAGCCGAGACCAACGTAGAAACCGTCGCCGCCGCTTCGATTGCAGTCGCCGAAGCACGGGCAATCAGCACTGAAATCTCTTTGGCCGCCGGCAGCACCCTGTTCGAACTGGCCGGCAGCCAGGCGACCCTGATCGAACACGGCCTCGACCGCCACTGGCGCAATGCCCGCGTGCACACCCTGCATGACCCGGTGCGCTGGAAGTATCACGCGGTGGGCAACTACTACCTCAACGATGAAAACCCTCCACTACGAGGGACGATCTGATGAGCGCGGCGAAAAAGAAGATCTTGCTCAACGCGTTCAACATGAACTGCATCGGCCACATAAACCATGGCCTGTGGACGCATCCGCGTGACACCTCGACGCGCTACAACACCCTCGAATACTGGACGGACCTGGCGCAATTGCTGGAGCGCGGGCTGTTCGACGGCTTGTTCATCGCCGACATCGTTGGTGTGTACGACGTCTACCAGAATTCGGTCGAAGTGCCGCTGAAAGAGTCGATCCAGCTGCCGGTCAACGACCCGCTGCTGCTGGTTTCAGCCATGGCTGCCGTGACCAAAAATCTGGGGTTCGGTCTGACCGCAAATCTCACTTATGAGCCGCCGTATCTGTTCGCCCGACGCATGTCGACGCTCGATCATTTGAGCCGTGGTCGTGTGGGCTGGAACATCGTCACCGGTTATCTCGACAGCGCCGCCAAAGCCATGGGTCTGCGCGAACAGGTCGAACATGACCGTCGCTACGATCAGGCCGACGAGTACCTGGAAGTGCTCTACAAACTCTGGGAAGGCAGCTGGGAAAACGGCGCGGTGCTCAATGACCGCGAGCAGCGCATCTACGCCAACCCGGAAAAAGTGCACAAGGTCGAGCACAAGGGCGAGTTCTATCAGGTCGAGGGTTATCACCTCTGCGAGCCATCGCCACAGCGCACACCAGTGCTGTTTCAGGCCGGCAGTTCCGATCGCGGTTTGCTGTTCGCCGGGCGCCATGCCGAGTGCGTGTTCATCAGCGGTCAGAACAAACCGTCGACCAAAGTTCAGGTCGACAAAGTGCGTGCCAGCGCTGTTGAAGCGGGGCGTAATCCTGAGGACATCAAGGTGTTCATGGGCCTGAATGTGATCGTCGGCGCGACCGAAGAGGCGGCATGGGCCAAACACGCCGAATACCTGAGCTACGCCAGCGCCGAAGCCGGCGTGGCGCACTTTTCCGCCTCCACCGGCATCGACTTTTCCCAGTACGAGATCGACGAACCGATCCAGTACGTGAAGAGCAACGCCATTCAGTCGGCCACCAAGAACCTGCAAAACAACGACTGGACCAGGCGCAAGTTGCTTGAACAGCACGCCCTTGGTGGTCGCTACATCACCGTGGTCGGCTCGCCTGAGAAAGTCGCGGATGAGCTGGAATCGTGGATTGCCGAGACCGGCCTCGATGGTTTCAACCTAACCCGCATTGTTACCCCGGAAAGTTATGTCGATTTCATTGAGCTGGTGATTCCGGAGTTGCAGCGGCGCGGGTCGTACAAGACCGCGTACGACAACGGCAGCTTGCGCGAGAAGTTGTTTCACGGTGAGGCGCAGTTGCCCGAGCAACACACCGGATCTTCATACCGACATTAAAAGCTTCGCGAGCAGGCTCGCTCCCACATTGGGAATGCATTTCCCCTGTGGGAGCGAGCCTGCTCGCGAAGAGGCCCGACCAGACACCAAAAATTTATGCACTGACTGGAAACTCATCATGACCAAGAAAACCCTGTCCAACCCAGTCAAAGCACTGGCCCTGGCCCTCGGCCTGTTCAGCTCGGCGGTCTACGCCGCCGACGCTCCGTTGAAAATCGGCACCACCGCCGCCTTCGCCATCCCGCTGGAAGCCGCCGTAGAAGAAGCTTCCAAACAAGGCTTGAAAGTCGAACTGGTGGAGTTCACCGACTGGATCGCACCGAACGTCAGCCTCGCCGCCGGCGACATCGACGTGAACTACTTCCAGCACATCCCGTTCCTCGAAAACGCCAAAGCCGCTTCGGGTTTTGATCTGGTGCCATTCGCGCCGGGGATCATCAACAACGTCGGCCTTTATTCGAAAAAATACAAAAGCTTCGACGAGCTGCCCGAAGGCGCCAGCGTCGCTATCGCCAACGATCCGATCAACAGCGGACGCGGCCTGCAACTGCTGGCCAAGGCCGGTTTGATCACGCTAAAACCGGGCGTCGGCTACAAGGCTACCGAAGACGATATCATCGCAAATCCGAAGAAAATCAAAATCCTCCAGGTCGAAGCCGTACAACTGGTGCGCGCTTACGACGATGCCGATCTGGTCCAGGGCTACCCGGCCTACATTCGTCTGGCGAAGACCTTCGATGCCGGTTCGGCGCTGCTGTTCGACGGCCTCGACCACAAGGAATACGTGATCCAGTTTGTTATCCAGCCGAAGAGCAAAACCGATCCGCGCCTGATCAAGTTCGTCGACATCTACCAGCACTCGCCAGCCGTTCGCGCGGCACTGGATAAGGCCCACGGCAAGCTGTATCAAGCCGGTTGGGAAAGCTGAGCATGACGGCCGCGATCCAACGGCGACTGGAGATTCCAGAGCCCCACAATGCTGAAAAAACCGAGCTGCACCCCGAGTTGAATCGCGCCCACGTACGTTTCATCGGCCTGGGTAAAACCTACAACGGCCGGCAAGGCCCGGTCGCGGCTTTGCAGGGCATCGATCTGGCAATTCAGCGCGGCGAAGTGTTCGGCATTATCGGCCGCAGCGGCGCCGGCAAGTCGTCGCTGATTCGCACGATCAATCGTCTGGAGCAACCGACCTCAGGGCGGGTGTTGATCGATCAAGTCGACATCGGCGAGTTCGATGAAGACCGTCTTGTCGCCCTGCGCCGGCGTATCGGCATGATTTTTCAGCACTTCAATCTGATGTCGGCCAAGACTGTTTGGCAGAACGTCGAACTGCCGCTGAAAGTCGCGGGCGTGCCGAAAGAACAACGCGAGAAAAAGGTGCGTGAACTGCTCGAGCTGGTCGGCCTGCAAGCCAAGCACAAGGCCTATCCTGCGCAGCTGTCCGGCGGGCAGAAACAACGCGTAGGCATCGCCCGCGCGTTGGTGCATGACCCGGATATTTTGCTCTGTGACGAGGCCACTTCGGCGCTCGACCCGGAGACCACCCAGTCGATCCTCGGCCTGCTGCGCGAGATCAACAAACGCCTGGGTCTGACCATCGTTCTGATTACTCATGAGATGGCAGTGATCCGCGAAATCTGCGATCGCGTCGTCGTGCTTGAGCACGGCCGCGTCGTCGAGCAAGGCCCGGTATGGGAAGTGTTCGGCAACCCGCAGCATGAGGTCAGCCAGACCTTGCTCGCGCCGCTGCAACACGCGTTGCCGGAAGAACTGCAGAGTCGTTTGCAAGCCCAAGCGCCGTCCTCCGACGCCGCTGTGGTGCTGCGCTTGCAGTTCACCGGCAGCGCCAGTGACGAGCCGGATCTGGCGGCACTGTTCGCAGCATTAGGTGGCCGGGTGAAGTTGCTTCAGGGCGGCGTCGAACGGATTCAGGGGCACGCATTGGGGCAACTGTTGTTGGCTATCAGCGACTCAGCGTTCAGCGCCGAACAATTGCGCGAGCGCGCCGCACCGTGGGCGCAGCGAGTGGAGGTAGTGGGTTATGTGGTTTGATCGCTTGCTGCAGGGGTTTATCGACACGTTCCTGATGGTCGGTGTTTCGTCGCTGATCGCGCTGCTGGTGGGGATTCCCATGGCGGTGATCCTGGTCACCAGCGACAAGGGCGGCATCTACGAAGCGCCGGTTTTGAACCGTGCCTTGGGCGCGTTCGTGAACCTGTTCCGCTCGATCCCGTTTCTGATTCTGATGGTCGCGCTGATTCCGTTTACCCGGTTGATTGTCGGCACTACATACGGTGTCTGGGCAGCGGTGGTACCGCTGACGATTGCCGCGACGCCGTTCTTTGCGCGGATTGCTGAAGTCAGTCTGCGTGAGGTTGATCATGGTCTGATCGAAGCCGCGCAGGCGATGGGTTGCCGCCGTTGGCACATTGTCTGGCATGTGTTGTTGCCGGAGGCGCTTCCGGGAATTGTCGGCGGTTTCACCATTACCTTGGTGACAATGATCAACTCCTCGGCAATGGCCGGGGCAATTGGTGCTGGCGGGTTGGGCGATATCGCCTATCGCTACGGCTATCAGCGCTTTGACAGCCAGATCATGTTGACGGTGATTGTCTTGCTGGTGGCGTTGGTGGCGGTGATTCAGTTGGGTGGGGATCGGTTGGCTCGGGGGTTGAATAAGCGGTGAGGCAAGATCAAAAGATCGCAGCCTGCGGCAGCTCCTGCAGGATCGACGTCGACCGTTGGATGAACGGTGCAATCGGCCCCTGTAGGAGCTGCCGCAGGCTGCGATCTTTTCGCTTATAGTCGGCACATCTCTCCCTGAACATGCACCCGACCATGAAGCAAACCCCCAACGATCTCGAACAGATCACCGCCACCACCCTCGGCCACTACAACTCGGTGGCCGAAGATTTTCGTGAAGGCACGCGCGATCACGATGTCAGCCAGAACATCAATGCGTTGCTGCGGCATATCCAGGTCTCAGCGCCCTTCACGATTCTGGATTTCGGCTGCGGCCCGGGCCGGGATTTGCAAACGTTTACACGAATGGGTCACATCGCGGTCGGCCTCGACGGTTCGCAGGAATTTGCGCGAATGGCCCGTGAGGACAGTGGCTGTGAGGTGTTGCAGCAGGATTTTCTGAAACTGGATCTGCCGGCCGAACGTTTCGACGGAATCTTCGCCAACGCGGTGCTGTTTCATGTGCCGTTGCAGGAATTACCACGGGTACTCAAGCAACTGCACGGCGCGTTGAAACCGGGTGGCGTGTTGTTCAGTTCCAATCCACGTGGGGATAATCGTGAGGGCTGGAACGGGCCGCGGTATGGCTCGTATCACGATCTGGCGGCGTGGCAAGGGTTGCTGTCGGCGGCGGGGTTTGTCGAGCTTGAGCATTACTACCGCCCGGCAGGGCTGCCGCGAGAGCAGCAGCCTTGGTTGGCCAGCGTCTGGCGCAAGGACTGAGTTGAGTCAGGAAAAGCCCCTCATCGGAACGCCGCCCGCCCAGCCCTCTCCCACAGGGAGAGGGGGCCGACCGAGATGCCTCGCTTCATACATCGACCTGAGAGACCGAGTCGATTATGGATTCAACGAAGATATTTCAGGTCGGCGTATCTCCAAGGCATCCCCCAATCAGTCCCCTCTCCCTTGGGAGAGGGTTAGGGTGAGGGGCTGCTGTTGACTCAATCCTTCTTCGGTTCGCGAATCTTGTACCAGGCCACATACAGCGCCGGCAAAAACAGCAGCGTCAACAACGTCGCGACCACAATCCCGCCAATCATCGCGTACGCCATCGGCCCCCAGAACACTTCGCGGGCGATCGGGATCATGCCCATGCTCGCCGCCGCTGCGGTCAGCAGAATCGGCCGGCGTCGATGCTCGGTCGCCTCGACGACTGCATCCCACGGCGCATAGCCCTTTTTCTCGAACTCATCGATCTGCGTCACCAGAATCACCGAGTTACGGATGATGATGCCGATCAGCGCGAGAATCCCCAGAATCGCCACGAAACCCATCGGCGTGCCGGTCGGCACCAGCGCCAGCACCACGCCGATCAGCCCCAGCGGCGCGACACTCGCGACGAGGAACATCTTCTGCACGCTGTGCAACTGGATCATCAGGAATGTGGCCATCAGGAACAGCATCAACGGCAGGACCTTGGCAATCGGCCCTTGGGCCTTGCCGCTTTCCTCGACCGTACCGCCGGTGGCGACTTTGTAGCCGACCGGCAGTTTCTCGGCAAAGGCGTCAATGGACGGCTTGAGGATTTTCACCAGATCGGTCGGCTGGATCTCGTCGCGCACCGACGCCTTGATGGTGATCGTCGGCAAACGGTCGCGACGCCACACCAGCGGCTGCTCCAGTTCATAACGGACCGTAGCGAACGCCAGCAGCGGAATCGAGGTGCCGCTCGGCGTGACGATCTGCAGGTTTTGCAGGGTTTCCGGCGTGCCGCGTTCGGAATCCACCGCACGACCGACCACGTTGATCAGGTAGATATCGTCATCGACCTGGGTCAACGGCGAGCCACTGACGATGCTGTTCATCAGGTTCGCCACGTCTTCGGACGACAACCCGAGCTGCCGGGCCTTGTCCTGGGCGATGTCGATGCGCAGGACTTTGCCCGGCTCGTTCCAGTCGTAAATGATCTCGCCGATGTGCGAGTTCTTGTCCAGTTCGGTCGCGAGATCGATGGCGTGTTTGCGCACTTGATCGATGTCCTTGCCGCTGACCCGGTACTGGATCGGACGCCCCACCGGCGGGCCCATTTCCAGCGCTTGCACATAGCTGCCGATGCCGACGAACTCTTTGTGCAAACGCTCGCGCAGTCGCTGGCTCAAGGCTTCGCGAGCTTCGAAATCCTTGCTGACGATCACCAGTTGCGCGTAGTACGGATTCTGGAGTTGCTGATCGAGGGGCAGGTAGAAACGGATCGCGCCCTGACCGATGTAGGTGCTCCAGCGCACGATGTCCGGGTCGCCTTTGAGCGTCGCCTCAAGCTTGTCGACAGCCTTGCGGGTTTCGTCGATCGAGGCGTTTTGCGGCAGGTTGAGGTCAACGAGGATTTCCGGGCGGTCCGAGGACGGGAAGAACTGGTTCTGCACAAAGCGCATGCAAAAAATCGACAAGGCAAACAACAGCACAGTGATACCGATTGCCCACCAGCGATTGCGCATCGCCCACAACAGACCGCCATTGAATGCACGCCCGACGCGGCCCGGCTCGGCTTCATGGGGTTTCACGTTGGCGCTGAGAATGTGCACGCCGATCACCGGAGCGAAGAACACCGCCACAATCCACGACACAATCATGGCCACGGCAATCACCGCAAACAGCGTGTAGGTGTATTCACCGGCGGAACTGGCGTTGAGGCCGATGGGCACGAAACCGGCGACCGTCACCAACGTCCCGGTGAGCATCGGGAACGCCGTCGAGGTGTAGGCGAACGTCGCCGCCTGCTCCTTGGTCTCGCCCATCTCCAGGCGCGTGACCATCATCTCCACGGTGATCATCGCATCGTCCACCAACAGGCCGAGGGCGATGATCAAAGCCCCGAGAGAAATCCGCTGCATGGTGATGCCACTGTATTCCATGAACACAAACACCATCGCCAGCACCAGCGGAATCGAGCACGCCACCACCAGGCCGGCGCGCACGCCAAGGCTGATGAAGCTGACCACCAGCACGATGATCACTGCTTCGAACAGCGCGCTGGTGAAGCCGCCAACGGCCTCTTCCACCACCACCGCCTGATCGGACACGGTGTGCACGCCAACGCCGACCGGCAAGTCCGCCGTCAGTTGGTCGATGCGCGCATGCAAGGCCTTGCCGAATTCCTGAACGTTGCCGCCCTTCTGCATGGCAATGGCGAGGCCGATGGCCGGTTTGCCGTCGAAGCGAAACTCCGGAGTGGCCGGATCGACGTAACCACGGCTGATGTCGGCAATATCGGCCAGACGATAGAAACGATCATTGAGCTTGAGATTGACCTCAGCCAGATCCTTCTCCGACGCAAACTGCCCCGACGTCCGCACGGAAATCCGCTCGGGCCCGGCCTCGATCACGCCTGCCGGCGTCACGGCGTTCTGCGATTGCAGGCTTTCCACCACCTGTCGTTGGTCAATGCCCAGCGCGGCGAGTTTGCGCGTGGAGAAGTTCAGGTAAATCACTTCGTCCTGCTGGCCGACCATTTCGATCTTGCCCAGCCCCGGCACATTGCGGATCTCGGCGCGGGCCTGCTCCACATAGTCGCGCAGCTGGCGCATGGTCAGGCCATCAGCGGTAAAGGCATACACCGAGCCGAACACATCACCGAACTCGTCGTTGAATCCCGGCCCCTGAATGCCCTGGGGAAACTGCCCGCGGATGTCGTCGATCTTCTTGCGCACCTGATACCAGATCTCCGGGATGTCCTTGGCACTGGTGGTGTCGCGCAGGTACACGTACACCGTCGATTCGCCTGGGCGCGTGTAGCTTTTCACGTAGTCGAGGGAGTCGAGCTCTTCGAGTTTTTTCTCGATGCGGTCGGTGACCTGCTTGAGGGTTTCCTCTTGGGTCGCGCCCGGCCATTTGGTCTGGATCACCATGGTCTTGATGGTGAACGACGGGTCTTCTTCGCGCCCCAGATTGAAGTACGAGAACACCCCCATGAGCAATCCGACGAACATCAGATACCAGACGAAAGACTGATGCTTGAGGGCCCATTCGGAGAGATTGAAAGAGCCTTTCATTGACTGTCCTCGTCAAGTTTCACCGACTGTCCGGGTTTGAGACTGTTGACGCCGGCGCTGACCACACGCTCGCCGTTCTTCACGCCGCCCGCCAGTACGACGCTGTTGTCGGTACGGCTGATGACCGTGACATCGCGGGGGCTGACGGTTTTGTTTTGCGTATCGATTACCCAGATTCGCGGTTTGCCATCGACCTCCTGCAACGCCGTGGCGGGCAATTCGATACGCGGTTTGATTGCCGAACTCAGGGTGACGCTGATCGCCGTGCCGAGGCGAAAGCCGTCGGGCGTGTCGGCCAGGGTCAGGCGTGCTCGCCGGGTGCGCGTGGCGCTCTGCGCCTGTGGTTCGATTTCGCGAATGATCGCCGTGGTGTTGATGCTCGGATCAAGTTGCGCGGCCACCGAGAACACCACGTCGCTGGGGATCTGATCGACCAATGTATCCGGCAGATCGATCACCGCTTCCTTGATGTCCGGTTGCGCCAGGGTCACCACTTGCTGGCCAGCCGTGACGACCTGCCCGGCCTCGGCATTCCATGCGGTGACCACGGCGCGATGGTCGGAGCGCAATTCGGTATAGCCGAGTTGGTCCTTGCTCTGGTTGACCGCCGCCCGCGCCTGATCCAGCGAGGCCTGGGTGGTTTTCAGATCGGTCATGGCAATGTCCAGTTGGGCCTGCGCGCCGACGCCACGGTCGAACAGCGCCTGCTGACGCCGAGCGTTGGCTTGCGCATTGATCAGTTGCGCCTGGACTTTGGCCAGATCGCCCTGGGCCGAGCGCAACTGGTTCTGCTGATCGGACGGATCGAGGGTGGCGAGCAGCGTGCCCTTCTCCACCTCGGCGCCGACATCGACGTTACGGCTGGCAATACGACCACCGACGCGGAAACCGGTGTTGCTCTCGTAGCGCGCCTGAATGCTGCCGGCGAAACGCCCGAGGTTTTCCTCGCTCAACGCTTCGACCTTGACCGACAGCACCGGACGTACCGGCTCGGGCGGCGGCTCTTTCTTTGAGCACGCGGCCAACAACACAGCCATGGGTAACAGCCACAGACGCTTCATGGCTGTGCTCCCGGTTGCAGATCCTTGTAGGTGTTTTCGGCGATCTCGACTTTCATTCCCGGGTGCAACAACTGCCCACCGGCGACGATGACTTTCTCGCCACGCTTGAGGCCTTCGCTGATGATGACTTTGCCGGTCAGGTAACGGCCTACCGTGACGTCGTGCAATTGCGCTTCGCCCTTGTCGTCAACCATCCACACCGCGGTATCGCTGATGTTTTTCGTCAATGCTGACCACGGCAGCTCGACTGCCGATTTGCCCGACCCTTTCGCCGTGGCGCTGACCACCGAGCCGAGTTGCATGCCCGGCGGCAGTTTGTCGAGGGTGACTTTGACTTGCACGGTTCCGGATTGCGCCGATACCGCCGGGGTGACTTCGCGCACGGTACCGGTGGTTTTGATCTCGGGGTTGTCGAGCAGGCTGACGGTGATCTTGTTGTCCGTGGGACGCTCGGCGAGCAGTGATTCATACACGTTGAACACCGCATCGCGATCACCATCGCGGGCCAGGCTGAAAATCGGCGCGGTGGCCTGGACCACTTGGCCGACTTCGGCCTGACGCTCGGTGATCACGCCCGGAGCATCGGCAATCAACGCGGTGTAGCTGAGTTGGTCCTTCGCATTGGCCAATTGCGCCTGCGCCGCGCTCAAGGCGCTCTGGCTGCTGCGCAACGCCGCTTGGGCGGAATCGTATTCGCTCTGGCTGGTGTAGCCCTTGGGCAGGAGCTTTTGCTGACGCACGAACGCCGCAGCGCTCTGTTTCACTCGGGCTTGTTCAGCGACGACCTGGGCTTGGGCCGAATCGACGTTGGTCTGCAAATCCTTGGGGTCGAGTTTGGCCAATACCTGTTTGGCCGTGACCCGATCGCCGACGTCGACCATGCGCTGGATGATCTTGCCGCCAACACGAAACGACAATTCAGTCTGCACGCGCGCCTGAACATCGCCGGTCAACGTCACCGAAGCCGCGTAGTCCGTGGGTTTCACTTCCTGTACGAAGACCCGTGGCAAGTATTCCTGCGCGGGCTTCTTGTCGCCGCAAGCGGTCAGCAAGGCCATGGCACTCAGGGCCACCACCACTTTCAATCCGGGACCCGCCATGCAGACTCCTTGGCATTTTTCGAGACTATCGGGACGATACGACTTCAGAGCTTAGAACAGGGTTCCCCGCTTGCACGCAGGTCTTATGAAGAAAAGCTTGGCGTGTCGGTAACGGGTATCCTCTGATCCATCAGCCGCACCTGAAAAAAGGCCTGACATGCTCAACACTTTGGCGGTGGCCAATTACCGCTCGATCAACAAATTGGTAATCCCGCTCGGCCGCCTGAACCTGATCACCGGCCCCAACGGCAGCGGCAAGTCCAATCTTTACCGGGCCTTGCGCCTGCTGGCGGAAACCGCTCAGGGCGGCGTGGTCAATGCCCTGGCCCGTGAGGGTGGGCTGGATTCGACCTTCTGGGCCGGGCCGGAAACCATCAGCCGACGCATGCGTAACGGTGAGGTGCCAATCCAGTCGACAGTGCGCCAAGGGGTGAAACGATTGCGCCTGGGGTTTGCCGGGGAAGATTTCAGTTACTCGATCAGCCTCGGCCTGCCCGACTCCAATGGGCATTTCATGCTGCCCGAACATTCGCGTCCCATTCCCTCGCGCTTCAGCCTCGACCCGCAGATCAAGCGCGAATGCATTTGGGCCGGCCCGCATTATCGGCCCGCCAGCCTGTTGGTGGACCGCGACGGTCCGATGATCCGCGCACGCGCCGAGCGCAAATGGGATGTGCTGGCACAGCACACGCCGAACTTTGACAGCCTGTTCGATCAGGTCGGCAGCCTGCGCAGCTCGCCGGAAGTGTTCCAGATGCGTGAGTTCATCCGCCGCTGGCGCTTCTACGATCATTTTCGCAGCGATGCCGACGCGCCGGTGCGCCAACCGCAACTGGGCACGCGCACGCCGGTGCTGCATCACGATGGGCGTGATCTGGCGGCGGCGTTGCAGACCATCATTGAGATTGGTGACGGCGACGCGATGCGTGCGGCGATTACCGATGCGTTTCCGGGCGCACGCGTGCATATCGAAGCGCAGGCCGGTGGACGTTTTGCCATCGAGTTTTATCAGGAAGGTTTGTTGCGGCCATTGTCGGCGGCGGAATTGTCGGACGGGACGTTGCGCTATCTGCTGCTGGTCGCAGCGCTGCTGACGCCACGGCCACCGTCATTAATGGTGCTGAACGAACCGGAAACCAGTCTGCACCCGGATCTGTTGCCGGCGCTGGCGCGGTTGATTATCCGGGCCTCGGAGCAGTGTCAGGTGTGGGTGGTTTCCCATGCGCGGCGGTTGATTTCAGCGTTGCAGGAAGACCCGGAGTGCAATTGCATCGTGCTGGAGAAAACCCTGGGACAGACCGGGATTGTCGGGCAGCGGGTGCTGGATGAGCCGGCGTGGAACTGGCCCGATTGAGTGATTCAGGCAAAGCCCCTCACCCTAACCCTCTCCCGGAGGGAGAGGGGACTGACCGGGTTGTTCTTTCGAACTTCGCCGACATGAAAGTCTCGAGTTGAACTCAAGTTTTGAAAGCCCAGAAATCGGCTCCCTCTCCCTCGGGAGAGGGCTGGGGTGAGGGGCAGGCCTCACCACCGACCTGACAGGCAATCACCCCTGCCACTTGCCCCCTTCGACAATCACGCTCTCAGGCTTGGTGTCATCGCTCAGCTCTTTACGCACATATTGGTCGTACAGCTTGAGCAGATACTTCTCCTCACCCAGCTTTGTCAGCTCGGTGTTCACCCAGTCACGCAGCTCGATATTGCCCTTCTTCACCGCCGGCGCAATCGGCGCTTCGGCGCCCAGCTTGTCATCCAGTACGCGATAACCCGGGTTCTGCTTGGCCCAGCTGAACAGCACCAGGTTGTCCTGTGCATAAGCATCGCCACGGCCATTGGCCAGGGCTTGCAACGACTCGGAGTTTTTCTCGAACTTCAGCAGTTTCCAGTCCGGGTGATTCTTGGTCAGCCAGATATCAGCAGTCGTGCCCGTAGTGACGATGGTAGTGCGGGTCGCCAGATCATCGAGGTTTTTCACCGCGCTGCTTTGCGGAACCAGCGCCTGCACCGCGACCTTGAGATTCGGGTTGGTGAATTCCACCGCTTCCTTGCGCTCAGGCGTGACGGTCATGTTGGCGAGGATCAGGTCGACCTTGTCGCTCTGCAGAAACGGAATGCGGCTCGCCGGCTCGACGGCCACGAACTCGACCTTGTTTTCATCGCCGAGCAGATCCTTGGCGAAACGCCGACCGATATCAGTATCAAAGCCGACGTAGCGCCCGGCCTCGTCGACAAAACCGAACGGTGGCTTGTCGGTGAACACGCCGACAATCAACTTGTCGCGGGCCTTGATCTTGTCCAGATAACCAGCTGGCGCGGTGCTTTCGCTGGCAACCTTCGGCTTCGGCGGTTCTTCGGTTTTGCTGCAACCGGCAAGCAGTGCGAGGCTGAGCAAGGGCAGTAAAAAAGCGGCAGTTTTCATAACAGTTCCAGTTCCTTTGTCGGATTCGTTTTTGGCAGTGTTGCAACGAAGGAGAACTTCTCCAGAAACTGCTGCGCGCGTGCGGTTTGCGGGTTCGTAAAGAAAATCTCGGGCGGGGTCTGTTCAAGGATGCGCCCGGCATCCATGAACACGATGCGGTCGGCCACCGCGCGGGCGAAGGCCATTTCGTGGGTGACGATCAACAGGGTCATGCCTTCACGGGCCAGGCCCTGAATGACTTGCAACACTTCCTTGACCATCTCCGGGTCGAGGGCGGCGGTGACTTCGTCGAAGAGCATCACGCGGGGGTTCATGCACAGCGAACGGACGATAGCGATGCGTTGTTGCTGGCCGCCGGAGAGCTGGCGCGGGAAGGCATCGCGCTTGTCTGCCAGGCCAACGCGTTCGAGCAGCGCTTCGGCTTGCTGCTGCGCTTCGCGACGCTGGCGCTTCTGCACCTTGAGCGGGCCGAGCAGCAGGTTGTCGAGCACGCTCATGTGCGGGAACAGGTGATAACTCTGGAACACCATGCCGATCTGCTGACGGATCTCGCGCCAGTCAGTGGACTTGCCCAGCAGCTCGCGGCCGACAAATTTCAGGCTGCCGCTGTGAGCCTCTTCCAGACCGTTGAGGCAACGCAGCAAGGTACTTTTGCCGCAACCACTGGGGCCGAGGATGACGATCACTTCGCCGCTCTGCACTTGCAGATCAATGCCGGTGAGCACCTGTTGCTCGCCATAGAATTTGTTGAAGCCGTGAAACTCGATCAATGCGCTCATGCTTGCGTCCAGCGCCGCTCCAGCACGCGCGAGGCGGCCGACAGCGGGTAGCAGATGAAAAAGAAAAACAGGAACAGTGCGCCGTAGATCAACACCGATTCGTAAGTGCGCTCGATGATCTGCTGGCCGACCTTGATCACGTCGACCACGCCGATCAGCACCGCCAGCGAGCTGGTCTTGATGATCCGCGTGTAGACATTGATAGTCGGCGGCGTCATGCGTTTCAGCGCTTGCGGCAGCAGCACGTAGCCGTAGAGTTGCGCGGCGTTCAGACCGATCGACAGCCCCGCTTCACGCTGCCCGCGTGGCAACGAATGCAGCGCACCGCGCGCGACTTCGCCGACCTCACTCGCGCCCCACAACGACAGCACCAGCACCGCGCACCAGAAACCTGGCAGGCTCAGGCCGAAGAAAATCGGCAAGCCAAAAAACAACAGATACAACCAGACCAGCACCGGAATCGCCCGGAACAGCTCCAGATACACCCGCAGAATCGCGTTCAGCCAAGTGATGTTGAGCGTGCGCAACACGCCGTAGAGCACACCACCGATGGTGCTGATGGCGATGCTCAGAAACGAGATCGACAAGGTTTGCCCGGCGCCCTTGGCCAATTGCGGCAACGACACCCAGAGCAACTCAAGACCCGAACTGGCCATGCTGGAGCCTCCTTTCCAGACGGTTGAGCAGCAGCGACAGCGGCAGGAACAACAGCACGCAGATGAGCGTCAGCACGGCGAGCATTTCGTAGGTTTTGTAGTAGAGCGCGATGTAGCTCTTGGTGGTGTAGAGAATTTCCGGCACCGCCACCGCCGAGACCACGGTGGTTTCCTTGAGCAGGAAAATGAAATTGGCGAACAGCGACGGCAGGCTGAGGATTCCCGCTTGCGGCAGGATCACATAGCGCAGCAATTGGCCGTGGGACAGGCCGATGGAGCGCCCCGACTCTAGTTGCGCCTGCGGCACGGCATCGACACCCGCGCGCAGCACCTCGGTGAGGTAAGCGCCGCCGAGGAAGGTCATGGTGATGATCGCGGCGGTGAAACCGGAAACCTGAATCCCCACTGCCGGCAAGGCAAAGTAGACAAAAAACAACTGGATCAACAGCGGTGTGTTGCGCGCCAGTTCCACATACAGGCCCACCAGTTTTTGCAGGTAAGGCGTGCGAAACACCAGAATCGTTGCGTTAAGCAGCGCCACCAGCAATGAGGTGCCAATGGCAATAAATCCGACCTGTAGCGTCACACCCACGGCTTTGAGAAATGCCGGCAGGGTGCTGAGGATAAATGCGTAATCGAAAGTCATGAAGCGTCCTGACGCCGCTCGGTAAGCGACGGTGGTGCAGTCCATGGACAGCGGATGACTGTCCGGCAAGCACCGACTTTATAGATATAAAAACAAGAATTTAAATACCGTTAAAGCATATTGATATCACCCAAAAAACTATCCTGTGGGTTTGCCGGGAAGGAATAAGAAGGCTATTTTCCTTTGCGCTGTAGGACGGATCTTTTTTTCACGAAAGCCCTCCAAGGACGAACAGCTTTTGGCCAGACTCCTCCGGCCAAACCCATAACAAGGAAGAAAACATGGACGTAAAAGTGCCGCAGCGACTGGATCCGCAGGACATTGTGAAATTGCTCGTGGCGTTGCGCCGGGCGTTGAAGGCTCAGGTTGCCTGAGAATCAAGAGCACCCTCACCCCAGCCCTCTCCCCGAGGGAGAGGGGGCTGACCGAGGTGTCTGGCGTCATACATCGACCTGAAAGACCGAGTCGATTATGGATTCGGCGGAGATCTTTCACGTCGGCGTATTGCGTCAATATCCCCCATTCAGTCCCCTCAACCTCTGGGCGGTCCGACGTTTCGGGAGGGTTAGGGTGAGGGCCGCTTTGCGCACGCACACAAAAACGCCGATGACCATCACTGGCCATCGGCGTTTTCACACCTTGAAGGGGGTGGTTCAAGCGTCAGGTCAGAACGCCGGCAGTACCGCGCCGTTGTATTTCTTCTCGATGAACGCTTTGACTTCCGGGCTGGTCAGGGCTTTGGCCAGTTTCTGGATCGCGTCGCTGTTCTTGTTGTCCTCACGGGCCACCAGGAAGTTCACGTATGGCGAGTCAGCGCCTTCGATTACCAGGGCGTCCTTGGTCGGGTTCAACTTGGCTTCCAGCGCGTAGTTGGTGTTGATCATGTCCAGATCAACTTCCTTCAGAACGCGTGGCAGCAGGGCCGATTCCAGTTCCTTGAACTTGAAGTTGTGCGGGTTCTTGGCAATGTCTTTCGGCGTTGCCAGAGCGTTTTTCGGGTCTTTCAATTCGATCAGGCCAGCCTTCTGCAGCAGGATCAGCGCACGACCGCTGTTGCTGCCTTCGTTCGGAATGGCGATGGTGGCGCCGTCCGGCAGTTCAGCCAGGGTCTTGTACTTGCTCGAGTAGCCACCGAACGGTTCAACGTGAACACCCTGCACAGTCACCAGGTACTTGGACTTGTCGTCCTTGTATTTACCCTGGTTGAAGCTGTTCAGGTAAGGCAGGGTCTGGAAGTAGTTGGCGTCCAGACGCTTCTCGCCCACTTGTACGTTCGGCTGAACGTAGTCGGTGAACACTTTGATTTCCAGATCCACGCCTTCTTTGGCCAGGGTCGGTTTGATCAGCTCAAGGATTTCAGCGTGCGGCACCGGGGTCGCAGCAACCACCAGTTTCTCGCCGGCATTGGCCAGGGAAGCAGTCAGCGCAGCCGCCAATGCGGTAAACAACAGAACCTTTTTCATGCAGTGTCCTTATCGAAAATCACGGTCGTCATCGACGACGGCATTAATACGTGTGCCAGTGAAGTGATATCGCTGGCGTGGGTCGGACAATACCGGGATTTTTTATTCCCGGACAATAACGTTTATTCAGCTTCATATTCCATTTTGTTCATGTTGAACGAAAGGGTCACAGCGCCTCACTCAAGCTCAACAGTAAAGCTTTCAATGCCTTACGCTCATCGACGCTGCCGCCGATGTTGATTTGTGCAACCAGCCGTTCGATCTGAAGCTGCGGCCCAGACACCGCGGGCAGGTTCAGGTGCTCCGGCAAAATCTCCTCGCCGGTACTCACCAGCAACGCAAAATGAATGACGTTTTCCAGCTCGCGTGTGTTGCCCGGCCAGCTGTGCTGTTCGAGTACATGCTGCGCGGCTTCGCTGATCAGCGGCACAGGGAGGTCGAGACGCTGGCTGTAGATGCCAAGGAAGTACTCGGCCAGCGAAAGGATATCGCCGATACGCGCGCGCAACGCCGGCAACTCGAGATGACCTTCGCTGAGGTAGTGATAAAGCCGCTCGTGGAATTTCCCGGCGTCCACTGCTTGCGCCAGATCGATACTGGTGGCCGCGACCAGGCGCACATCCACCGGGCTCGGCTGATGCGCACCGACACGGGTGACTTCGTGGTTCTCCAACGCGGCAAGCAATTTGATCTGGATGGGCAGCGGCAAGTCGCCGATTTCATCCAGATACAAGGTGCCGCCATTGGCCGAGCCGAACCAGCCTGCACGGCTGCTGGCCGAACCGCTGTAGGTGCCCGCGGCATAGCCGAACAGTTCGGCATCGGCGTAGGTCGGGCTGATCGCACCGCAATTGACCGAGACGAATAAGCCGCTGCGGTCACTGGCGCGATGGATGTGCCGGGCGAGCAATTCTTTACCCGTACCGGTCTCGCCACGGATCAATACCGAGGTCGAGCGCGGCGCCAATTGCTCCAGTTCTTCGCGCAACTGACGCGAGCGCGGGTCGACAAACACCAGCGCTTTGGCGCGAATGCTCAGGGGACTTTTTTCAGCGTCGGGAAAGGTCAGCAACGGCTGACCGAATGTTTCGAAACTCATGGCAGACTCCCGCCCAAAACCGCCGGGAGACGGGGGCGTTGAAAGAAATAAAAATCAGGCGCGACGGCGAGCGTGGTGTTCCATGCGGTTTTGCAGGCGATAGAGATAGGCAAAACCCTGCTCCCAACGCTGATGCCCGGACTTGACGTTGATATGCCCGGCACCGGCGAGAATCCCCGCCTCGGCGCCCCAGTTGCGCGCCAGTTCCAGCGCGCGCGGCGCACTCACGGCGGCGTCGTTATCGGAGCTGACCACTTGGCTTGGAAATGGCAGCAGATCGGTCGGAATCGGTGCGAAGTTACGCAGCGCCGGCGCGCAGGTCGGGCGCTCGACATCCGCCGGCGCGACCAGCAAGGCACCGCGCACCTGACGCAGGTATTGCAACGGCGCCGTGGCCGCCCAATGGGCAACCGTGACGCAGCCAAGGCTGTGAGCGATAAGGATCACCGGCGTACTGTCGGCGGCAATCGCCTCGGCCAATGCCGCGACCCAGTCTTCACGACGCGGCGTCAGCCAATCGGCCTGTTCGACCCGCGCACTGTTCGGCAGGCTGTTTTGCCAATGGCTTTGCCAATGATCATCTGGCGATCCTTGCCAGCCCGGCACAATCAGGTAGCGGATTGATTCGTTGCGCATGGGGAGCTCTCCTGCGTCGTGTCTGTTCCTGAACGAGTATAGGGAGGGGATTTATATTCGTTAAGGAATAAGAAGCTATTTATTAAGATCTGAAATGAATATAAGATTTGTGCATGGCTTGAAATCTTTTCCCCCTCACCCCAACCCTCTCCCCCCATGGGGGCGAGGGAAAAGGGAGCCGATCTCTGTGCTGTTCAAATCTTGAGTTCGGCTCGAAACCTCAGGTCGGCGTACCTTGAACAATCACCACGGTCAGTCCCCTCTCCCTCCGGGAGAGGGCTTCGCTTCTAATGCCAGAAATAAAAAAAGGGCCGCACCCTGCCAAGGAGACGGCCCCGGAAAAACGTAAATTCTGTTACCGCGCAGTAATCACCGACAACTTGGTAATCCCCGCCCGTTCAATCGAAGCCATTGCCCGCGCCACTTCGCCGTAGTTCACCCCATCATCCGCCTGCAACTGCACGCGCACTTCCGGGTCCTTGGCCTTGGCCGATTTCAGGTTGAATTCCAGCAAGTCCGCTTGAATCTCATCCTTGTTGATAAACAGTTTGCCGGCACCATCGATGCTCACCACCAGCGGATCTTTCTGCTCGACCGGCGCCACCGCTTCGGTCTTCGGCAGATTGATCGGAATCGCGTTGGTCAGCAGTGGCGCGGTGACGATAAACACCACCAGCAGCACCAGCATCACATCCACCAGCGGCGTCACGTTGATCTCGCTGAGTACCTCGTCACTGTCTTGCGTGGAAAAGGCCATATCAGGACGCCTCCTTCACTTTTGCCGCATTGCCCGAGGCTGCAACCTTGTGCGCCGTCGGGTGGATCAACACGCGGAATGCACTCTTCTGCGCCAGGCTGTAGAAGTCGTGGGCAAAGTCATCGAGATCCGCCGCCGTCAGTTTCAACCGACGCAAAAAGTAGTTGTAAACCAGCACTGCTGGCACCGCGACGGCGATCCCCACACCCGTTGCAACCAGGGCTGCACCGATCGGGCCGGCGACTGTTTCCAGACTTGCCGAACCGGCCGCGCTGATGCCTTTCAACGCCTCCATGATTCCCCACACCGTGCCGAACAAACCAATGAACGGCGAGGTGCTGCCAATACTCGCAACCACCGCTAGACCGGTTTCCAGCGAACGCCGTTCGCGGACGATCTGCTGGCGCAAGGCGCGCTCGAGGCGATCCTGATGGTTGATCGCCTGGCTCAAATCATTGGCCTGTGGCGCCTCACCCACCTGAATCGCCGCGTAACCGGCCTGTGCCACCCGGGCCGCAGCGCCGGGTTGGGTCTCGCTCAATTCAGCGGCCGAATCCAGACTCGACGCCGCCCAGAAACGTTTATGAAAACGGCGATCCTGTGCCTTCAGACGACCGAACTGGAAAGCCTTGAGCAATGCGAGGCCCCAGGTGGCGACGGAAAAAACCACCAGCAGCCAGATCACCGCGCTTTCGATGGATTCCAGTGGAGATGCCAGTAACGTCATGATGTATTCCCTCGTGTAAACATTTCGCGCGAATTTGGTTTCGGTTTAATGAATCTTGAAATCGATGGGCACGCTGACCCAGCCGTCCTGGGCGACATCACCCTGCTTGGCCGGGACGAAACTCCAACGTTTCACGGCGTTCAGCGCCGCGTCATCGAGCTGCTGCCGGCCACTGCTTTTTGCAATCTGGATCTCACCCGGTTTGCCGCTGGCCAACACGTGCACTCGTAACAACACCGTGCCTTCCCAACCGCGACGCTGGGCCAGTGACGGGTATTCCGGCGCCGGGTTTTTCAGGTACGCAGCATTCGCTGATGCCGGGGTTACCGGTGCCGGCGCGGGAGGAGCAGGTGGCGCTGGCGCTGCAACCGGGGCTGCCGGTTGTGGCGGCGCCGGTGGTTGCTCTACCGCTTTCGGTGCTGGTTTGGGTGCCTGTTTCACCTCCGGCTTGGGTTTCGGAACCGGTTTTGGCGGCGGTGGTTTTACCGCCAGTTCGTCTTCCACTGGCGGTGGCGGTTCAACCACCGGCGCAGGTGGTGGCGGCTCGGCGACCGGTGGCGCGGGCGGTGCCGGACGTGAAAACTCGATGGTCATCGGCGGAATTTCCGGCGGCACGATCGGCAGCACCGGCGTCGGCTTCTGGCTGATCCAGTAGATCACCGCGCCATGCACCACCAGCGCGAGCACGCCGAGCAGAATTGTTTCGCGCCGGCTCAGAATGCCCTTGGGCGCACGCTGCAAACGCAACTGCCCCAACGGCACACGATGCGGCCGGCCGAGATCGACCAACTCGCCACCCGGCGTCTGACGCCACAGCAATTCCTCTGCGCTGGCGGCGGTCTGGACATTGCCCATTGATTCACTCCCTGCGGTCTTTTTGCGTTCTCTACAAAAACTGCCGATCGACCGTTTACTGAAGCCCCCACGGTGGATCGATTTGTGAATCATTGGGCTTGACGCTTATCTCCGAAAGTAATCTTTAACGTTATGCATAGGCTTTTATGGAATATAAGAATTGATCAATTCCACCAAAGCCACGTGCCACGCGGGCTGCGGCGACAGGTGAAAAAACGCATGCTTTTCAGGCATCGAAAGTATTCATGCAACGCATCAAATTCGTCTGGCCGGGTTTTGCTGGACAACTAATACCAAGTAGATACTTGATTATTATCTTTCCTGAAATAAAAAAGGCCGGCACACTGTCGTGCGCCGGCCTTTTTGTTTAATCAGCTTTTATTGCTTGACGAACTCCCCTGCCACACCAACAACATCACCATCAAAGTTTGTGCGCGAACCCACCGCACGAACTTTTGAGTAATTGTGATCTGGCGAGAACAATGTCCAGGACTGATAACCAGTGCCGTCATTCAGAGCCGTGAACGTGATGATCGTAGGCTGCCCGGTGCTGTTCTGGAAATGGTAGTGCCCGTAAGCAATGTCGTAATTCACGCCGTTCTGGCTGAATTTGCCGCTGAAGGTGCCGTTGGAATCGTTGCCATCGGTAATCGTCAGTTTGGCGCCAGCGTTAGCGTTTACATAATTGCCATTAATGCTCGACATAACGAGATTTCCTTTATCGTTGGATAAGTGTCTTCCGATGAGAGCAAGTTTCCTCCTGGAAACTCACGACAGTCAGGATGGTTGGACATTCAACTATTGTCCACGCGAGTTACTAACGAAATTGCAATAAGCACTGTTCAACCCGGTCATAACTTATCGCCGTTCGTTCGAGCACTAATTCCATTTCAACTAACGACTGGTATTGGTTTGGTGCACGCCAACAACCGGTGCGTTAACCGCCGTCTCGGAGCGTGGCGCGCCCGTTGGCACCCAGTCATAACTCACAGGGAGCGCCCGATACACCCAGTTGCTGATCGCATCGCCGCCCGGCGCTTTGCCGAGATACGGGCTGACGTATTCCCAGACGTTTTCACCGTTGGCCGTCACCTGGAAAAAGCGCCCGTTCATGCCTTCGTCGATCAGCGTATTGCCATTGGGCAAGCGCCGCGCACTGCTGATGAACGAGCTGTAGAACGCCCAGCCCGGCTGCTTCGAATCCGCCGCGCTGTACTGCCAGACGATTTCATTTTTTACAGGGTCGATTTCCAACACGCGCGAGCCGGAAATCAAGCCGAGGGGGACGTTCGGATAACCCGCTGAACCCTGGTTGTCGAACACCAGGACGTTACCAGCGCCAGGCAGTCCGGCGGGAATGATGTGTGCATCATGCTGACCGACAAACTGATCCACCGGGCGCGGCAGTTTCTGCGCGGCTTTCGGGTTGATCAGCGGCAGGTTCGGGCCGAGACGCCAGACCACTTTGCCGCTGTGTTTGTCGATGATCGCGATGAAGTTGGCGTTGCGTGAATCGATCAGCAGGTTGTCCGGATTGAAGCGCTTGTCACCGGCATCGAACCACTTGTTCGGCCCGACCAGACTGAGGTCGTTGATGTGCAGGTAGTCCGGGTTTTCGCTGGCGCGCACCAGCTTCAGCTGCTCGGCGGTGAAGCCGAATTCATTGAGATGTTCCGAGGCCAGCCATTGCCATTTCACCGCGCCGTCGGGGCTGACTTCGTAGATTGCATCGTCGATCACCTCGGGCACTTTAAAGCCTTTGACCTTGTGCACCTTGTTCGCCAGTACCACGGTGTTGCCGTTGCTCAAACGACGTTGATCATGATGCTGCTGCGCCGCGCCGCCGGGGGCCTTGTCGCCCCATTGCCAGACGACTTTGCCGTGCCAGTCCAGCTCACCGACGCTCTGATTGCCCAGACCGTTGCCGGCCGAACCGAGTTTGCCGGGATCCTTTTCACTCAATTGCAGCAGCACATGCCCGCGTTCGCCGCCGACCAGTTTTGGATCGATGATCGCCGACGGGAAACCCGCCTGCGGCCAGGTTTTCACCTCGTTGCCGTTCATGTCGATCAGGTGCGTCTGTTTGTCGGCGCCGCTGAAAATCACATACTGATTGAAGGCCTTGTTCGGGTCGTAGCGGGTGACGCCAGTCGGGTAAACACTCGGTGCGGCGAAGGCGCCGGCACTGAGCACTGCGCCGGACAGCAACACCGGCAAAGCCGTTTTGATGCGCAACATGATGCAGCTCCTTGAGTGACGAATCAGAAGTCGTAGCGACCGGTGACGCCGAGGGTGCGCGGCGTGCCGAGCAGGCCTTCATAGCCGCCGTTGCCGCCCGTCCACAGGGTCGTGTAATAGGTTTTGTCGAAGGCGTTTTTCAGCCACAGCGACACGTCCCACTGACCTTGGTTGAAGTCTCCGCGCAGGCCGGTGGAGAAGTTGACCACGGCGTAACTCGGGATTTGGCCGTAGTCGGAATCTTCGACCGTGCCCACCGCTTTCGAGCGGAACGCATAGCTGGCCGTAACGTAGGGTTCGAAGCCGTTATCCAGATTCCATTTGTATTCGCCGTTGGCGTTGCCGATCCATTTCGAGGCGCCGACCACTTGATGACCACTGAGGTCACATGAGGCTGGAGCACCCGGCGCCTGGCTGACTTCCGGCGGGCACGGGGCATCTTTGTACGAGAGATAACTGACGTCGTTGTAGGAGCCGTTGATGTTCAGGGTCAGCCCGCGCAACGGGATCACCGTGCTTTCGAACTCGACGCCGCGCGAACGTACGGAACCGGCGTTGGTCAGGTACTGCACGCGATTTTCCGCGTCGTAGGCATTGGTCTGGTAAGCGTTGACCTGCGTCCAGAAGACGTTGGCGTTGAGTTGCAGACGGTGGTCCCACAGCGTGCTCTTGAAGCCGAGTTCGGCGTTGTTCGCACGTTCGGTGCCGATCAGCAGCGAATCGGCGCCGGCCACCGGAGCGGAACCGACGGCGAGGTTAACCCCGCCGGATTTCTCGCCGTGGGACAACGTTGCATAACCCAATACATCATCGGTGATGCGATAGCTAAGGTTGAGCAGCCCGGACGGGCTGGAGCTGTACTGATTCAAATCGCCGGAATCGTAAGCGCCGGCACGCCCGCGTCGCGCCGTGGCCGCCGCGCCTGTTACAGCAGTGCCACCAATCGGCGCATCCCTCGTGACCCAAGCGGATTTTTCTTCATAAGTGCCACGCACCCCGGCGGTGAAGTCCAGCCGCTCGGTGAGGTGCCATGTGCCTTGGGCAAACAGCGCAAAACTGTCGGTCTTGATATGGCCGTTGCCGACGCTGGTGACGTTGGCCAGTGCGCCGGCCGGCGTGCCATTCCAGATATCGGCCTGGGGGCCGTAATAGGCGAACGATTTGTTGTCCAGATCCGAGCCGAAGTAATAGGCACCGACCACGTAATCGAAGAACTCTCCCTTGGGCGAGGCCAGGCGAAATTCCTGCGAGTACTGTTTGTCTTCCACCGACACCCCGGCGTTGTAGCTCGCCGGCACGTTGAGGCCGTCGTCGTTGCGCGGGGTGAAATTCCAGAAGCGATAGGAACTGATCGAGGTCAGCGTGAAATCGCTCGGCAGCGTCCAGTTGGCCTCCACCGACGTGCCACCCTGATGCACGGTGACATGCTGGTCGTTGTCCAGATTGACCTTGCGGTGCGAGCCGTTGACCAATGTTGCGCCAGCCGCATTGGCCCGCGCCTGGTAAAGGTTGACTCCGTTGATGGTCGGCCCGGTGTTGTACAACACGCGGGTGCCGGCGCTGGAGTCCTCTTCGTTGTAGTCGCCGATCCAGCGCAGGTTGAAATCTTCATTTGGCTTGAACAGCAGTTGCGCGCGGAAGCCGTCGCGCGAGCCGCCGTTGAGATCATGGCCGTCGTATTCGTTTTTGATGTCACCGTCGCTGCGCGTACGGTAGGCCGAAAATCGCCCGGCCAGTTGATCGTTGAGCGGGCCGGAAATGGTGCCCTTGGTCTGGAAGTAACCGTCCTCGCCGACCGACGTTTCGATGCTGCGTTCGGGCGTAAAGGTCGGCGCGCGGGTGCTGATATTGATCACCCCGGCGGTGGTGTTTTTGCCGAACAGCGTGCCCTGCGGCCCACGCAAGACTTCGAGCTGTTCGATGTCCATCAAATCAAACACCGCCATCCCCGGACGGCCCAGATAAACGTTGTCGATGTACAGGCCGACGCTACCTTCCAGACCATCACTGGCCGGGTTATTGCCCAGGCCTCGGATCGACACGCTGGACTGGCGTGCGTGCATGTAGGCGACGTTGACGCTAGGCACCAATTGCTGCAAATCCTGAATCCGGTAGACCCGTTGCGTCTCCAGATTCTGCCCGCTGACCACACTCATGGGCGTCGGCACATCTTGCGAACTTTCTTCGCGGCGGCGAGTGGTGACGGTCACGGTTTCCAGTTGCGAACTGTTGGCGACAGGCTTGCCGACCGGCACTGGCGCCGAGGTTTCTGCTTCGGCGGCATAACCGTGAGTCCAGCTCGCGCTCCCTGCCAGCAACAGGGCCAGAGGCAGGCGTTTAAGCCGTCGTGGCGTTAAGGGTGACGCAAGGTTCAACGGACTCATGGCGCGGCTCCTGGTCAAAAAACACACAGCCATCTCCAGCGCTGTATATTCTTTTAAGTTATTTATTTATGGATTTACAAATATTTACTGCATAAGAGATTGCCTTTATAAGGAGTCGACGTAATGCATATCCAATGCATTTCCCGGATATTTTTTATGTGAAAAATGCATATCGACTTGCGTCAACTTCGTCATTTCATTGCCCTGACTGAACAACGCAGCTTCGTCGCCGGCGCGCAGGCGGTGAACCTGTCGCAGTCAGCGTTCAGCCGTAGCATTCAGGCGCTGGAGCACAGCGTCGGCTGTCAGTTGGTTGATCGCGGACGCAAGGAATTACCGCCGACCAAACAGGGCCAGGTGCTGCTGGAACACGCGCGGCGACTGGTCAGCGGCGCGCAGCAGATGGCCAACGAGATAAGCCAGTTCAACGGGCTGGAGGCCGGGGAATTACGCTTCGGTTGTGGCCCGGCGCCGGCGGCGGGATTGATCCCTCGGGCGATTGGCAGCTTCATCGGGCGCTATCCGAAAGCGCGGGTGCAGTTTCAGGTCGATGACTGGCAGAGTCTGAGCAAGCGGTTACTCAGCGAAGAGTTTGAATTCTTTGTCGCTGACACTCGGCAATTCGAGGCGGATCCGGATTACCTGACGTACCGGCTGCGACCGCGCAAGTGGCATTTCTGTTGCCGCGCGGGGCATCCATTGGCCGGGTTTGATCGGGTCACCGCCGAGCAATTGATGAGCTATGCGCTGGCGGTGAGTATTCGCCCGCCGAACCTGCGAAAAGTTATTGTCGATCTCAGCGGAAGGCCGGATTTCACGCCGAATGTGGAGTGTGAAAACAGCTCAAGTCTGCTCAGCGTGGTGCTGCGTTCGGATGCGATCGGGATTGTTGGCGCGTATTCGGATGCACTGCATCAGGCCAAGGGTGAGCTGGTGTGTTTGCGCATTGAAGGGTTGGCCGATGATCTTGAAGAGTTGTACACCCGCTATGGGATTGTCAGCCGCGCGGGGTATCGGTTGTCGCCGTTGGCCGAGGCAATGATCGAGCAGATAAAAGAGATTGATCAGCAGGATGAGGAGGTTTGCTCGCTGCAGAATCTCGCTGTCTGATCCACCGCTATCGCTGGCAAGCCAGCTCCCACATGATTCGCGCCGAGCACAAACCATGTGAACACCCCTAATACTTGTGGGAGCTGGCTTGCCAGCGATAGCGGCAGTGCAGGCACCGATGCATTTCCTGCATAAAACCCATTCCCCAAATGCACTTGCCGAACACCCCCGGCGAAAGCGAAATACCTCGCCTGTCCCTTTGACCGGTGAACCCCATGCCCACCCCGCCAAACCCTGTGCGCAATGTGCTGTACATCATGTGCGATCAACTGCGCCGCGATTACCTGTCCTGCTACGGCCACCCGCACCTGCACACACCGAACATCGATCGCCTCGCCGCCGCCGGCGTACGTTTCAGCCGCGCGTACACCCAAGGCACGATCTGCGGCCCGTCGCGGATGTCGGCCTACACCGGACGTTATGTCAGCAGCCATCAAGTCGCGTGGAACGCTGTGCCGTTGCCACTGGAAGAACTGACCATCGGCGATTACCTGCGCCCGCACGGCATCCGTACGGCCTTGGTCGGCAAGACCCACGCGACGGCGAATATCGATGCCTTGCAACGCCTGGCGATCAACCCCGAGAGCGAACAGGCCGAAACCCTCAACGAAGTCGGCTTCGAACCCTACATACGCCACGACGGCATCTACCCCGACGATCCGCTGTTCGACGACAAACGCGAATCCGCGCCCTACACCCATTACCTGCGTGAACACGGCTTTGACGGCAAAAACCCTTGGCACGACTGGGCCAACGCCGCCGAAGGCGAGAACGGCGAAATCCTCAGTGGCTGGCAAATGCGTCATGCGAATTTGCCAGCACGAATTCCCGAGCAACACTCAGAGACTGTCTACACTACAAATCGAGCCATCGACTTCATCACCGAACAAGGCGAGAAATCGTGGTGTTTACACCTCTCGTATATCAAACCGCACTGGCCCTATATCGTACCAGCGCCATACCACGCCTTGTACAGTACGGAATCGACTCTCGAACCGATCCGTGCGACGCCCTCCGAAGCCAGCAAACACCCCGTATACACTGCCTTTCGCCAGCATGAGGAAAGCCTCAACTTCTCCCAAGACTCAGTACGATTGACTGTAATTCCTACGTATATGGGCCTGATCAAGCAAGTGGATGATCAGCTCGGGCGACTGTTCGATTTTCTGCAGAGCAATGGCCGTTGGGATGACACGCTGATCGTGTTCACCAGCGATCACGGCGACTTTCTGGGCGATCACTGGCTCGGCGAGAAGGAGTTTTTGCTGGAGCAGGCGGTGGGCGTACCACTGATCGTGCGCGACCCTCGGGCGGCAGCAGATGGCACTCGCGGGACGGTGGATGATCGCCTCGCGGAAACCATCGATGCGTTGCCGACGTTTCTTCAAGCCTTGGGATTGCCGGCGGCGCAACACCGGCTTGAAGGCCGCTCACTGATTCCGCTGATGCACGGCGAAAACCCGGACTGGCGCCACTATGCGATCAGCGAATACGACTACGCCTTTCAGGCCCCGGCGCGTGAGCGTTTGGGCCAGCCGATCGATCGTTGCCGGATGACCATGGTGCGCAGCGAGCGCTGGAAATACCTGGCGTACGACGGTTTTCGCCCACAGTTGTTTGATCTGCTGAATGATCCGCAGGAGCTGCGTGATTTGGGTGATGACCCGAAATTCGCGGCGGTGCGCGAGGAGCATGCGGGGTATTTGTTTGAGTGGGTGCGGGGTTTGAAACGGCGCACGACCATCAGTCATCAGGAAATTGATTTGCGTGGGCAGAGGTTTCGCTACGGTGAGCCGGAAACCGAGAAAGTCGTTCAGATCGGTGTGTGGTGAAAGTCCTTCGCGAGCAGGCTCGCTCCCAAAGGTTTTGTGCCGTTCACATCCATTGTGTTCAGTACAAATCCACTGTGGGAGCGAGCCTGCTCGCGAAGGGGCCCGATCAGACGCCGACGATATCCGCGCCTTTGATGGTCTGACTGCGCTGCCCGTTTGCGCCCACCGGCACTTCACCTTTCAACGTGACACGACGCACCACCCGATCCTGAGTGCCGTAATCATCAATCGCATAGTGCTGCGTCGAGCGGTTATCCCAGATCGCCACGTCACCCGCCTTCCAGCGCCAGCGCACGGTGTTTTCCTGGCGAATCACATGGCTCTGCAACAGCCCGAACAGATGCGCCGAGTCCGCCTGCGAGTAGCCTTTGATGCGCTTGACGAAATGCCCCAGCAGCAAGCTTTTCTCACCGCTGATCGGGTGCACACGCACCACCGGGTGCTCAGTCTCGTAGACGGTCGAAGTGAAGACTTTGCGATAGCGCTCAAGCTTCTCCGCCGAGACGTCCGGCTTGGCGCTGGCATAGTCGTATTCGTTGCTGTGCACGGCGACCAGTTTGTCGGCCAGTTCACGCAGCTCGGTCGGCAAGCCGTTGTACGCCGTCGCGGTGTTGGCCCACAGGGTGTCGCCACCGAATGCCGGGGCCACCACCGAGCGCAGGATCGAGGCTTTGGGGTAGGCGTCGACGAAGGTCACGTCGGTGTGCCAGGAGTTGGCGCGCTGACCTTCAGCGCCGTCCAGCTCAAGCAGATAACGCGTGCCTTCACGCGACGGCACGGTCGGGTGCGCCACTGGCTCGCCGAGCAGATGGGCGAAGGCTTCCTGACGCTGATCATCAAGCTGGGTCTGCTCACGGAAGAACACGACTTTGTACTGAACCAGCGCCTGTTGAATCGCTTCGACAGTGGCGGCGTCCAGCTCACCGGACAAATGCACGCCACGGATCTCGGCGCCGATACGACCGGCCACCGGATGAATTTCCAGCGCGTGGACAGCGGGTTTTACGGCGAGTGCGGCATTGCTCATGGGTAGACCCTCATCGACTGCTTACGGTTTGGACGGCAGCGAAACAACGCTCTATCTATATTCCATTTACATCTAATAGATATACGTATGCTTCGTTGACGGAATAAGAGCTTGCATTTAAAACCTCTAGCAACCCTCGTCGCAAATGCCTTCGAGCTATTTTTAGGATGCCGGAAAAGCATATGGATCTTCGCCAGTTGCGTTACTTCATCGCCCTTAACGAACACCGCAGTTTTGTCCGCGCGGCGGACGCAATGGGCATCACTCAACCGGCGTTCAGCCGCAGCATTCAGGGGCTTGAGCAGGAGTTCGGCTGCGTGCTGGTGGATCGCGGCAACAAGGATTTGCGCCCCACGCCCGAAGGCCAGGTGGTGCTGCAACACGCCCTGAGCCTGGTGCAAGGCGCGGCGTTGCTCAGCGCCGAAGTGACGCAGATGACCAAGCTCGATGCCGGCGAGGTGCACTTCGGTTGCGGCCCGGCACCAGCAGTGAAACTGGTGCCCGACGCGGTGGCGCAATTCATCAATGCGCACCCGAAAGTGCGCACCTGTTTTCAGGTGGATAACTGGGAAAAGCTCAGTCGCGCCCTGAGCCGTGAAGAGATCGAGTTCTTCATCGCCGACATCCGCCATTTCGAATCCGATCCGAACTTCCAGACCCAGGCGTTAACGCCGAAACGCGGGGTGTTTTTCTGCCGGCCGGGCCATCCGTTGCTGGCCAAGGAGAGCCTGTCGACCAATGACATGTTCGACTACCCGCTGGCGACCACGCTGATCCCGCCGGGCATTCGTAAACTGCTGGCGAACCTCAGTGGCCGCATCGATTTTTCACCAACCATCGAGACCGAGCACTTTCCGGCACTGGTGAAGGTGGTGCTGCAATCCAATGCGATTGGCGTGGGCACGGAAGAAGCGTTTGTTGAGGACGTCGCTAAGGGTTCGCTGGTGTTGCTGCACTGGCGCAATCTGCCGCAGAACCTGGAAAGCATGAATGCGCGCTGCGGGATCGTCAGTCGCACCGGGTTTCGGCTGTCGCCGGCGGCGCGGGCGCTGATCGAGACGTTGGTGGCGGTGGATCGGCAGGACGTCAGCGTCGCCGTTTAGGGCCCTTTCGCGAGCAGGCTCGCTCCCACAATTGGAATGCATTTCCCTGTGGGAGCGAGCCTGCTCGCGAAGAGGCCAGAGCAGGCGCTAAAGATTCAGAGCTTGGCAGCAGCCAACTCAGGCGCCACCCAATCATTGACCTTGAATGGCTTGCGAATCAGCTTCTGCTGCGCCGCCAGATCCACCTTGTCCTGCAAGCTGCCCAAGAACGCGGGATCCAGCGTCGACGGGAACACTTCACTGAGTTTCTGATCTTTCAGATCCTGGGTCAGGATCACCGGCGGATAACTCGCCAAACCCGACACCAGCTGCACATACGCAGCCTTGTTGCTGTCCTGGGTCAGCCACTCCACCGCCTGCTGCTGCGCCTTGAGCAATTTCGCCACTGCCTCCGGGTGCGCATCGACAAAGTTGCCCGTGCCAACCAATACCGACTGCACACTGCCCGCACCACCGAGATCCTTGGTGTTCAGCGGCAACTCGGCCAGGCCCTTGGTCTGTAGCGCCGCCAATCCGGAACTGCCCCACGACGCATCGATCTGTTTCGCTGCCAACGCAGCGGTCGCGCCGGTGAAGTCGAGGTTGATGACTTTCAGATCCTTCTCGCTCAAGCCTTGGCTGGCCAGTGCTGCATCAAACGACAGCTGCGTTGCGGTACCGCGGAAGATCGCCACGCGCTTGCCTTTCAGATCCTGCAGAGTCTTGATCCCTGACCCCGGCACCACGCCCAGATACTGCTTCACCCCACGCGCACTGGCGCTGAGCAAGCGAGTATCGAGGCCATTGGACTTGCCGATGATTGCCGCCAGATCGCCCAGATACGCCAGATCGACTTGACCGTTGGCAAACGCCTCATTGATCACCGGCCCGGCACCTTTGAAAAAACTCCACTGAATCTTGATGCCCTGATCAGCAAAGGCTTTTTCCAAGATCTGCTGATCGCGCAACACATCAACCACACCGCCACCGCTGTGCTGAGTGCCGGCGCTCAGGTCGGGCACGGCGATTCTGATTTCCTTGAGTTCGTCGGCATGCGCGGTAAACGCCAGCAGTCCCGCCAGAGCAGGAACGGCAAACAGACTGAAAACACGCTTGAAGGGGAGGTTCATGGGTGCAGCTCCTTGATCACGACGGGCGTTGAGGAGCCGAAAGTAGGCCGAATGAATACCCTCGTTTAAATACTATAAATGCACATTTTTATAGCTTTTAACTCTAAGCAAGTAATAACGGGGCCTGCAGCGGCGTATGCATTAACAGCATCGAAAATATTCTTCGAATGCATTGGATGCGTGTGGGCTGGAAGCCTTAAATGGCCTCGCTTATCTCTTAAAAGAATCTATACCGATACTTTTATAACTTTTTGTTTTTAGCTAATGCCGCTAAAGATCTTGAGCCAACCCGACAACGAAGGTCACCCATGGCCCGCCAATCCTTGCTCAGTCTCCCACTCCCCGCGCCGCCGCTGAAAAGCCGCCGTACCTGGCCAAGCCTGAACCAACGCCTGTTGCCGTGGCTGCTGCCCCTTTGCCTGTTCGCGCTGTGGTGGCTGGCCGCGCGTAATGAGTGGATGAGCGAGCAGATCCTGCCCGCGCCGTCGCTGGTGTGGAACAGTGCTGTCGAGTTGTCGCAAGGCGAGTTGTGGGGCCATCTGTGGATCAGTCTGCAGCGTTTGTTCTGGGGCTTGCTCGCGGGGATTTCAGCGGGAGCGGTGCTCGGTGCAGCACTGGGTTTCAGTCGCCGTCTGGAACGTTTGATTTTCCCGACTTTCGCCGGTCTGTCGCAGGTGCCGACGCTGGCGTGGATCCCGCTGTTCATGGTGTTTTTCGGCATCGGCGAAGTGCTGAAACTGGTGGTGCTGATCAAAGCAATCGTGGTGCCGGTGACTTTGCACACACTGGTCGGCGTAAGGGATGCACAGCCGAAATTGCGTGAAGCCGCCGCTGTTTTACGCTTGCCACCACACCTGCTGATCCGTCGCCTGGTGTTGCCCGCCGCCCTCCCCGCGTTCATGGCTGGCGTACGTCTGGCGCTGGCCGCCGGATGGACTTCGTTGCTGGCCGTCGAACTGCTGGCCTCCAGCGAAGGCATCGGTTACCTGATGGTCTGGGCACGGCAATTGTTCATGCTCGACATCGTTTTCGTCTGCATTGTGGTGATCGGTGTAATCGGTGTGGCGATGGATCGCGGCATCGGTCTGCTGGACAAGAAACTGGTGCACTGGCCGCATCCGGCCACCGCTGAAATTCGTCGCGGCCCGCGTTATGAAGGCTGGCAGCGTCTGCAACCATGGCTGCTGCCGCTGGGCTTGTTGGCGCTGTGGCAACTGGCGAATGAACTGCAGTGGGTCGATAGCAGCATTCTGGTCAGCCCGCTGGCCGTTTTGAGTACGGCAAGGAACGGTCTGATTGACGGCACGTTGATCAGCGGCATGGCGCTTAGCCTCGGTCGCACCCTCGGCGGTTTGCTGTTGGGCGGCGGGCTCGGTTTCGCCCTCGGCCTGTTGCTCGGACTGTCCCGCACCAGCGAACGCCTGCTCGGTCCGACCCTCGCGGCTATCCGCCAAATTGCAATTTTCGCCTGGGTACCACTGCTCACTGCCTGGTTCGGTCTCGGCGAATTGGCGAAGTGGGTGTTCGTCGCCCTCGCCGCCTTCTTTCCGTTGTTTATCGCCACGCAACGCAGCGTCGCCAACCTCTCGCCACAACTCAACGAAGCCGCACAAGTGTTGCGCCTGAGCCTCGGCCAGCGACTGCGTCGACTGGTGTTGCCGGGCGCTGCGCCGGGGATTTTCGCAGGCCTCAGATTGAGCCTGATCTACGCCTGGCTCGGCACCATCGGCGCGGAATATTTCATGCCGTCCAATGGCGGCATCGGCAGCCAGATGATCGGCGCACAACAACTGCTGCGCATGGACCTGATCATGGCCGGCATGCTCTTCGTCGGCCTCACCGGCGCCCTGCTCAACCTCATTGGCCAACGCCTGGAAATTCGCGCGACCCGCTGGAGACACGCATGAACGCACCGATTGTCAGCTTCAAACATGTAGGCAAATCCTTCGACGTCGACGGTTTCGAACTGGAGGCGATTCGCGAATTCAACCTGGACATTGCCGAGGGCGAGTTTGTCGCGATTGTCGGTTCCAGCGGCTGCGGTAAATCGACGTTACTGCGGTTATTGGTGGGCCTTGATACGCAGTTTCGCGGGCAGATTACCGTGGACGGCAAAGCCGTCAGTGGCATCGGCGGCGAGCGCGGCATCGTCTTTCAGGAGCACCGTTTGTTTCCGTGGCTGACCGTCGCCGACAACATCGGTCTGGGCCTGGTCAATGAGCCGCTGAGCGCTGCGCAGAAGCAACAGCGCATCAACGATTTCATCGATCTGGTCGGCCTGCGCGACTTCACTCGCGCCTATCCGCACCAGCTCTCCGGCGGCATGGCGCAGCGTGTGGCGATTGCTCGCGGCCTCGTCGCCAGCCCACGCATTCTGCTGCTCGACGAACCCTTCGGCGCCCTTGACGCGCTGACTCGCCAGCAGATGCAGGACGAGCTGCTGGCGATCCGTGACCGCGCAAAAATCACCACGATCCTCGTCACCCACGACGTCGAGGAAGCGATCTTCCTCGCCGATCGCGTCGTGGTGATGGAGCCGCGACCGGGGCGGATCAAGCAAGTGGTCGACATCGCCCTGCCGCATCCGCGTCAGCGCAGCAGTTTCGACTTCCATCAGTTGCGTGAAGAGCTGCTGCACGAACTGACCAGCGACGACCATTACCAACCGAGCGTACCGGTGCAGATCCGCGATCTGCCGCTGACGTTCATTGCCTGCTGAACAGGAGTTTTGCGATGCCGCAACGTCCCAATTTTCTGGTGATTCTGGCCGACGATCTAGGCTTCTCCGACATCGGTGCGTTCGGCGGCGAAATCGCCACGCCGCACCTCGATGCCTTGGCCAACAATGGCCTGCGCTTGACCGATTTTCATACCGCGCCGACCTGCTCGCCAACCCGCTCGATGCTGTTGACCGGCACCGACCACCACATCGCCGGCATCGGCACCATGGCCGAAACGCTCACGCCTGAACTGATCGGCAAACCGGGTTATGAGGGATACCTCAATGATCGCGTGGTGGCGCTGCCGGAGCTGCTGCGCGAGGCCGGTTATCAAACGTTGATGAGCGGCAAATGGCACCTCGGTTTGAAGGCCGAACTGGCGCCCCATGCACGGGGTTTCGAGCGCTCGTTTTCGCTGCTGCCGGGCGCGGCCAACCACTATGGTTTCGAGCCGACCTACGATGAGCAAACCCCCGGCCTGCTGAAATCCACGCCGGCGCTGTACATTGAGGACGATATTTTCCTTGATGAATTGCCGAAGGACTTTTATTCCTCCGATGCCTTTGGCGACAAATTGCTGCAATACCTCAAGGAGCGTGATCAGACCCGGCCGTTCTTCGCCTACTTGCCGTTCTCCGCGCCGCACTGGCCGTTGCAGGCGCCCGCCGACATCGTCGAGAAATACCGTGGCCGCTATGACGCGGGCCCCGAAGTGCTGCGCCTGGAGCGTCTGGAAAAACTCAAAGCCCTCGGCCTGATTGAACCGGACGTAGAACCGCACCCGCTGATTCAATTAACCCAACAGTGGGACGCATTGAGCGACGAGCAAAAGCAGATTTCCGCGCGGGCGATGGAGGTCTACGCGGCGATGGTCGAGCGCATGGACTGGAACATTGGCCGGGTGGTCGATTACCTGCGCCAGCAAGGGCAGCTCGACAACACCTTCATCCTGTTCATGTCCGACAACGGCGCCGAAGGCGCGCTGCTTGAAGCGTTCCCCAAATTCGGCCCGGAACTGGTGACGTACCTCAGTCAGCATTACGACAACAGCCTCGACAACATTGGCCGGGCCAACTCTTACGTCTGGTACGGGCCGAACTGGGCGCAGGTCGCGACCGCGCCATCACGGTTGTTCAAGGCGTTTACCACTGAGGGCGGCATTCGTGTGCCGGCGTTGCTGCACTATCCGCAGCTGGCGATCAAAGGGCAGATCAGCCATGGTTTCGGCACGGTGATGGACATCACGCCGACGATTCTTGATCTGGCGGGTGTGCGTCATCCGGGCAAGCTTTGGCACGGTAAACCGGTGGCGCCGTTACGCGGTAAATCGTGGCTGGGGTTCTTGTCGGGTGAGACTGCGCAGGTGCATGACGAGCACACGGTCACGGGTTGGGAATTGTTCGGGCGCAGGGCGATTCGGCAGGGGTCGTGGAAAGCGGTGTGGATTCCTGGGCCGGTGGGGCCGGCGACGTGGCAGCTGTATGATTTGAGCAGTGATCCGGGGGAGATTCATGATCTGGCGGTGAGTCACCCGGACAAGCTCAGCGCGTTGATCGGGCATTGGCAGCAATATGTCGAGGAGACCGGGGTGATTCTCAGCGAGTCGCCGTTTCAGCCGGATTGAGGGGAAGATCAAAAGCCCCTCACCCCAGCCCTCTCCCAGAGGGAGAGGGGGAAAGGGAGCAGATCTTCATGCTCTTCAAACCTGAGTTCGACTCGCAGTTTCAGGTCGATGTATCAAGCGCAAACAACTCGGTCAGTCCCCTCTCCCTCTGGGAGAGGGCTAGGGTGAGGGCCGCTTGTCAGGCCTCCACCGCCTTACCAGACACCGCGATTTCATCCCGACGAACAAACCGGTTCGCCCGCCCAAACGTCCCGAAATCATTAAACCGAACCCCCATTTCACGCATCACCTTATGCGCCACCGGCACGGTCATCTGACGAATGTAAAACGGCTCCTTCACCACAAAATGATGAATCCCGTGACTGCTGCCAAAGTTGAAGCAGAACGCCTGCAACGGCCACAGCCACCAAGGGTTGAGCACCTGACACTGCTGCAGCACATTGCCCAATTCAACATCGCCGTAGTAATGCATGTTCGAGCTGATGAAGTGCAGGCAAAACGTGCGCAACACGTTAGGACCGATGATCACCACGGCGGCGATATCGATCACCTGCATCACCGATAACGTCGTCGCCGACCACTCGATTGGCGAACCCAGCAGATAGGCAATGCCATTGGCCGCGTGAAAACCGAGAAACACATACCACGCGCCCCAATGCACCAGCGCCAGTGGCGCATAGACCTTCAGGGTGCGCTTGATGATGCTGAACTTGTGCGCCCAGGTCTTGGCCCGCAGCATGCGGATAAACGCCGACATCACGTTGTCGCCGACCATCAGCAACCGCGCAAACCCCCACGGCTCGCCGTTGGTGATCGCGCGTTCTTCCATGTCGGTTTCAGTACCGGAGACTTTGTGGTGATTGAGGTGCAGATGCCGACGAATCCACGGATTGATCGTGCTCGGCCGCGCCAGCCACACCAGGCCCATCATCAAATTGTGCGGCACACGCTGCTTGCGGAAGTACATGCTGTGGATCAGATCGTGCTCAAGCTCATGGGTCAGCGACGCGAAAAACGCATTGAGCAACAGACAAACCCACCACGCCATATGGCCGCTGATGTACAGCGTCGCCGAACCAATCATCCCGATCAGCGCAAAGGCCAGAATCCCCGCCCCCAGCGCATCCTGATGCTTGAGAATCGGGTAGCGCTCGCGCAGTTCGACGCCTTTCGCCAGCACCACTTCGCGAATATGCGCTGATCGCTGGGCCGCATTGTGTCGCTGGGGACTTGCAGAAGTACCGTCCATGCTTCCATCCTCGGGTTTATGATGTTCGCATCGTGCCTCGCCAAGGCTTCAATTGCGGTAGCCGAGAACGCCAACCTGTTGACCGGAAGCGCCAATCAGCATGAAGGAACCGACCTCCCTCGCCAGCTGGACCCGTGCCTTGCGCAAGCAACTTGATGCGCTGGGGCTGGACAGCATTGCCCTGTGCCAACAGGCCGGGCTCGACCCCAATTTGATGGACGATCCCAACGCGCGCTATCCACTGTCCGGCACCACACGGCTGTGGGAAATCGCCGTGCAGGTCAGCGGCGACCCGGCAATTGGTCTGCGCGTGTCACGCTTTGTCAGCCCGACCACGTTCCATGCGCTCGGTTATGCGCTGGTCGCCAGCGGCAGTCTGCGCGAGGTGTTCGAGCGCATCGTGCGTTATCACCCGGTGGTCAGCGATGCGCTGGAACTAGAGCTGAGCCGCAACGACGACCGTTATCAATTTCGTCTGAAAATTCCGTCAGGCAATCCGGCGCCAGCCTTCGAAGCCATCGATGCGTTTACCGCGATCTACGTGCGCACCTGCCGTAATCGTCTTGGTCGCGATTACGCGCCGCTGGCGGTTTACCTGCGCCGGCCGGAGCCGAACGATGCGCAGCAATGGCACAAAGTCTTCCGCGCCCCGGTGCATTTCGGCTGTACCGAGGATCGTCTGGAGTTCGCCCTCACCGACTTCGACAGCCACCTTGACGACGCCAACCCGGAACTCGCCGAACACAACGAAGCGGTGCTCAAACGCACGATGGCCCAGCTCCAGCCGCTGACCTGGGAGCGCAAGGTGCGCGATGCCATTGAAGAACAACTGCCGGAAGGTGAGCCCAGCGCCGAACGCATTGCCCAAGCCTTGCACCTGAGTTTGCGCAGCCTGCAACGGCATCTGGCGGATGAGGGTTGTCGTTTTGATACGTTGCTCAATGAGAGTCGCGAGAATCTTGCGTTGCTGCATCTGCGCGATCCGCAGTGTTCGTTGAGTGAGGTGAGTTATTTGCTGGGGTTCGCTGATACCAGCAGTTTCAGCCGCGCGTTCAAGCGCTGGACGGGGATGACGCCGGGGCAGTTTCGGGATGGGTTGCGCTGATCGTCAGCCTTTAGCCAGACTGCGTTCCATACCGGATGACCATTGCTCGATCATGGCAGATCCCATCTCGGCGAACGCTGGATGACTTGCGCTGTACTCCGCCATTTCGCCCATTGCCACCTGCATACCGTTAGCCACTTGCTGCAGTAATTCATTGCAACGCGCCTCGGTCAGATTGCAGGCAGTTCGACCAAAGCGTACCAGCATTTTGTGCTTTGGCCAGGCCTTCGAACCCCCCAACAGCAACGCCATACTGTCGTTCTTTATGTAGACCGATGTGGTGATGATGTCGTATGCGGGTGCGAGTCTGATTGTCGATTCCTCGCCACAGTCTTCGTACAGCACACCGAAGTTTTTAAGATGAGCGTCGCCGTTTTTCAGACCTGCGGACAAAGCCACAATTTTGAAAAATGCTTCGAGCGCATGATTGAGCAACGCGGGTGAAACAAATGCCTTGATCTGCCGAGCCGCACCTTCGTAAGAACCGTCGTATTTGGCTTTCGACGGCCAGCCGTTGAGCACGCAGAAGTCCTCGAAACCCAAGTAGCCCGTGCCACTCAAGTCAAATCGCTCGATAACCAGAAACTTGCCCTGCTCGCTCAACTCAAACTGCGGCACCTCAAGCCCGCTGTGTTGCGCGGCGCGCATGCAGAAGTATTCGTTGGTCGCCAACTGCGGATACTCATTGGCACGAAACGCCTTGACCAGATGGGTCGATCCCCGATGAGTCAGGCGATCAATCGCGGCAGCGCTGTCACGTACCAGCACTTTTGGCTGCACCCCAGACACTCCGGAATACTGGCCGTAGGTTTTCAATAGATCCTCGAACAGGCCCTGCGCACCATCGTGCACGAGCAAATCGGCCAATGACGTTTCGGGTGGTCGATCCACTGTCGATGCTTCGGTAATTGACATCCGACCCAGCTGAAAGGGGCCCACAATGGCCAGCAGTGCGAAGTCATCGAAACCACGAACCGCCTTGCTGAAACGACGAACCAGCTCATCACGAAGCGCACCTTCCGGCAAATTCATTTCGAAAACCGGATGTATGCCACCTTCCCAAACATAACTTTCCAGCCGGGACGGCATTGTCAGTGACACGGCGTTTTCGGCACTGGCTTGTTCGCGGTAATTGAAGACGCTGTCGACTCGATCTTGCCCGCGCGCCAACGTTCCCGCGGCTTGCCCGCCGACACAGACATTTAATCGATCTGACGACTCAGTCATGGAAGTTAACCTTTTGCAGCGTATCAAGTGTCGGTCGACGAGACTGACGTGGAACCGCCGTCAGCTCATAGCCAAACCCGTTGAGGATCGCTTCTACTTTGCGCAGGCCGATTTCCGAAATAGTGTTGTTTTCGATCCCCGAAATCGTCGCGCGGCTCATTCCGTATTGCTGAGCCAGTGCCTGCTGAGTCATTTTGTTCGCCTTGCGAAGGGCCTTGATCAATTCACCAAGCTGTTCCATGTTATTTCCTGCATCAAATACGGTGCAAATTTAGACATTTACTCAATTTGCATCGCATTTGATGCAGTCAGTGAGCAACATTAGCCTAATTTCGAGTGAGCAAGAAGTAATCACCTGTTCACCTCAAAACCCAGCTCAAAAATGGTGCCATCAGCATCACTGCTCACCCGCACCTGTCCCCCATGCAGTTGCATGATCGACTGCACGATCGCCAACCCCAACCCGCCTGAATCCCCCGGCTCTGCCCGAGAAGAATCGACGCGGTAGAAGCGGTCGAACAGTTTGCCCAAATGCTCGGGGGCAATCGCCGGCCCGTGGTTGTGCACCTGCAACCAGCACCAACCCGCCTCATCGCGACGACGCAGGCTGATCACGGATCCGGAGTCAGCGTGGCGCACGGCATTGGCCAATAAATTCCCGAGCGCCCGTTGCAGCAATTGCTGATCAGCGAGCAGTTCACCATGCAGTTGATTGTCCAGACGCAACTCGCGGTCATCGGCCAAGACTTCAAAATAATCACACAGCTCACCGCCAACGCTGTGCAAATTTAGCGTTTGCAGATTGAGCGCGCGCTCGGCCTGCTCGGCGCGGGCAAGGAACATCAGGTTTTCCGCCATGCGCTTGAGCCGCTCGAACTCTTCCATGTTCGAGGCCAGGACTTCCTGATATTCCGCCGCTGTGCGCGGATGATTCAGCGCCTGACCGTTGCTCGCCAGCAAGGTGTGTAGCGGCGTGCGAATCTCATGGGCGAGGTCGGCGGAGAACTGCGACAGGCGCTGCACGCTGTCGTCCAGCCGCGTCAGCATGCCGTTGAGCGCCTGCACCGGTTCGAGCAGTTCGGCGGGCGTGCCATGGGCTGGCAGGCGTTGATCGAGGCTACGCAGATCGATGCCGCGTACCGCTTCGCTCAACTGACGCAACGGTTGCAGGCCCCGTCGTAGCAGCAGTAAACCCAAGGCAAAAGCGAGCAACGCGCCGAGTCCAACCGATAGATACAAGCGCAGGCGATAGCTGCCAAGCATCTGCTCGCGCTCGCTCAGTACCTTGCCGGCGATGACGGTCAGCGGCTCGCCGTTCGGCCCCTGCGCTTCGCCGGATAACAGCGCCAGCTCGGCACCGTCCGGTGCTTGCCACGTGAGCACATCGGGACGCTGCGGCGTTTGTTCGCGGGGGATGGCATTCAGCGCGGGCAACTCGCGTTGACGGGGATTGATCGCGATCACGCTCGAACCGTCGGCGCGGCGCACCAGCAACAGGCTGTCGAGGTTACCGAGCATGTTCTGATACAGCCGTGGCCGCGCCTGCAAAGCGTCGAGGCTGTCGCTGTCGGCGAGCAACGCGCGCACCTGCTCCAGTCGACCGAGCAACGCTAGGTCGTCGCGGTAGGCGATTTCCGAGGCCAGCGAGCGGTAGAGAAATACGCCGATAGCACTCAACACCAAGGCGCAAACCAATGCGAACGCCAGCGCCAGACGCCAGGCGATCGACCTAGAGCGCATCGTCGGGCGCTTCCAGTTGATAGCCGACACCGCGCACGGTGTGGATCAGTTTCGGCATATACGGATCATCAACTTTGGAGCGCAAACGCCGCACGGCGACTTCAACCATGTTGGTGTCGCTGTCGAAATTCAGGTTCCACACCTGCGAGGCAATCAGCGTGCGCGACAGCACTTCGCCCTGACGGCTGGCGAGCAGTTGCAGCAGGGCGAATTCCTTGTTGGTCAGGGCAATGCGCTGGCCACCGCGACTGACGCGGCGGCGCAGCACATCGATTTCCAGATCGGCGATGGTGTACGACTCGGCTTCGCGCATCGGCCCGCGCCGCAGCAACGTGCGTACCCGCGCGAGCAGTTCGGCGAAGGCGAAGGGTTTGAGCAAATAATCGTCGGCGCCCAGCTCAAGGCCGCGCACGCGGTCTTCGATGGCGTCCTTGGCGGTGAGAAACAGCACCGGCGTGGCGCCGCGCTGGCGGATCAACTGTAGCAATTGCCAGCCATTGAGGCCGGGGAGCATCACGTCGAGGATGATCAGGTCATATTCCTGCTGCTCGATAAAGTAGCGTCCATCGAGGCCGTTGAGCGCCACGTCCACGGCAAAACCCGACTCACCCAGGCCTTTGGCGAGGAAATTCGCGGTTTTGGCTTCATCTTCTACGACCAGCAAACGCATGGCACACCTCGATTGATAGGCACACAGGCTAGGCGCCTTCGGCGGCGTTGCCCATTACAAACTTGTAATCAGACTGACGAGGTTCTGACGAAGACTGGCGATTAAGGTGGCGACCTTCGTTTTTGGAGCCTGTCCATGACCGTCAAATACCTTGTAGCCAGCCTGGCCATCGGCCTCAGCGCCAGCGTGTTCGCCGGCCCGGAACTGCCGCGTCACGCCGACCTTGATCTTAAAACTGCACGGCTGCTCGCCGACACGGCGATAGCCAACTGCACCGGCACGGTGTCGGTGCTCGATCGGGGCGGCAATCTGCTGGTGACCTTGCGCGGCGATGGGGTCGGCCCACATAACACTGCCGCCAGCCAACGCAAGGCGTACACCGCGCTGTCGACCAAAACCGCGACCCGATTGTTCGCCGAGCGTGCTCGTAGTAATCCGGAAACCGCCAACCTCAACACCCTCGATGAATTGTTGCTGCTTGGCGGCGGTATTCCGCTGTTCCTCGGTTCTGAAATGGTGGGCGCCATGGGCGTGGCCGGCTCTGGCGGCGGAGAGCAAGACGAAAACTGTGCGATCAAGGCTGCCGAAAAAACCGGTCTGGCCACCACCCGTTCCCAATAAGGAGTTTCATCCATGACTACTGTGCGCATGACCCTGGCCGCGCTCGGCCTGAGCGTTTTTTCAAGCCTGGCGCTGGCCGCTGGCAACCCCTTGAGCGTGCACGTGCTCAATCTGGAAAACGGCCTGCCGTCGCCGGGCATCAACGTGACGCTGGAGAAACACGTCGGCCAGAACTGGCAGCCACTGGCTCAGGGCACGACCAATGAACAAGGGCGAATTGCCGAGCTGTTCCCGACCAAGCAGCCTTTCGAAGCGGGTGAATACCGCGTGGTGTTCAAAACCGGCGAGTACTTCAAGAAGGTCAAGCACGACACCTTCTTCCCGGAGATTCCGGTGATTTTTGAAGTGAAGCAGACGGATCAGCATTACCACATTCCGCTGCTGCTCAGCCCGTATGGCTTCTCGACCTATCGCGGTTCCTGAGCCCCACTCCCACAGGCTTTGTGGTTTGCCTGAGATATCGTGGACGGTGGAAAACCCTGTGGGAGCTGGCTTCCAGCGATGGCGTCCGTTCAGCAGACATCGATGTCGGCTGATCCACCGCTATCGCTGGCAAGCCAGCTCCCACAGGGTTCGGGTGCATTGTCAGATCGTGGCCAGGGCGCGCAATCGCGTGGCGTCGAGGATTTCGATCTCGCCATACCCGAGCCCGATAATCCCCTGCCCCTGCAAATCCTTGAGGATCTGGTTGGTGGTCTGCCGCGACAGCGACAGCATCGACGCCAACTGCTCCTGCGGCAATTGCAGCACACGACGTGGCGCGTCGAGTTCGCCGTAGCCTTCGGCGATCATCAGCACTCGATGGGCCAGACGCGCCGGGGCTGGCAGCAGACTAAGTTGTTCCAGATTGATAAAGGTCAGGCGTAGTTTGTGGCTCATCAGCAGCGCCAGATGCCGCCAGTACACCGGCTGTTCATCAAGCAGTTTCAGCAGGGTCGCCTGTGGAATATTGAGCAAGGTGCACGGCCCGACTGCGTAGGCATCATGAGTACGCGGCTGGCCATCGAACAGGCAGATTTCGCCGAACCAGTGCGGCGCTTCCACCAGACTCAACAACGCCTCCTTGCCCTGCTCGCTCACCGCACCGATGCGCACGGCGCCATCGAGCACCGCGTACAAGCCGCACGGCGCATCACCACGCTGGAACAAGCGCTGCCCCGCCGTCAGCCGCCGCTCTCGCGCCGCCGCCAGCAAGCTATCCTGAAAGGACACCGGCAGATGACTGAACCACTGGCCATGCATCAGCCGCGAACGAATTTGCATAAACACTCCTGGATTGTCGCCTGCCTGACAGAGCGAACCCTGATCCCGAGGGATGATGCGATCAACCCTACCGGAGGAACAACAATGAAAAGCCTCGTCGACCACCTCAGTCAATACGCCGCCTACCACCGCGATCCGCGCAACATCGCCAGCCACTTTATCGGCATTCCGCTGATTGTGGTGGCGGTGGCAGTTTTGTTGTCGCGACCGGAATGGTCGCTGGGCGGGTTGTGGATATCTCCGGCCGTTGTGTTGGCGCTGGCCTCGGCGTGGTTTTATCTGCGTCTTGAGGTGAAGTTGGGCGTGCTGATGACGGTGCTGATGGGCTTATCCGTATGGGCCGGGCATGTGCTGGCACAGCAAAGCACCATGGTCTGGTTGAGCAGCGGCCTGGCGCTGTTTGTGATTGGCTGGGTGATCCAGTTTGTCGGGCATCACTATGAAGGGCGCAAACCGGCGTTTGTCGATGATGTGTCGGGGCTGATTGTCGGGCCGTTGTTTGTGGTGGCCGAGTTGGCGTTCATGCTCGGGATGCGGCATGAATTGAAGGAGCAGATCGAGGCGCGGGCGGGGGTTGTGCGGGTTAATCCGAATCGTGCGGCTGTCTAGACCGCATTTCGCGAGCAGGCTCGCTCCCACAGGGATTTTGGTTGTTCACACATTTTGTGCTCAACACTCATCCACTGTGGGAGCGAGCCTGCTCGCGAAGCTTTTGATCTTAGAGACTGGCGACTTTCTGCCAGACCTTCGGCTTGAAGAACAAGGTCTCACCCTTGGCCAACCCGATCAGGCTGTCGTGATCCTTGACCACTTCTGCCTCGATCAAATCAGTCTGCCCCTCAACCTTCAACGTCACCCGTGTGGTCGCGCCCAATGGCCGAATATCACGCACCTCAGCCGCATGGTGATCCTCCAGCTCATGTTTGGACAACGACACTTCATGCGGACGGAACAGCACGTGATTGTCGTCGCTCAGCAGCAAGCGGTTCGAATCGCCGAGGAAGTGATAAACGAAATCGCTGGCCGGGTTTTCGTAGACGTCGCCCGGTGAGCCGATCTGCTCGATCACGCCCTTGTTCATCACCACGATACGGTCGGCGACTTCCATCGCTTCTTCCTGGTCGTGGGTCACGAATACCGACGTCAGGTTGATGTCTTCGTGCAACCGCGCCAACCAGCGACGCAGTTCTTTACGCACCTTGGCGTCGAGGGCGCCGAACGGCTCATCCAACAGCAGCACCTTCGGCTCCACCGCCAGGGCACGGGCCAAAGCAATCCGCTGACGCTGGCCACCGGACAATTGTTCCGGATAACGATCCGACAACCAGTCCAGCTGCACCATGTTCAGCAGTTCGTGCACCTTGACCGCGATCTGGCTTTCGCTTGGGCGCTGGTTTTTCGGCTTCATGCGCAAACCGAACGCGACGTTGTCGAACACCGTCATGTGGCGGAACAAGGCGTAGTGCTGGAACACGAAACCGACGTTGCGATCACGCACGTCGTGGCCGGAAACGTCTTCACCGTGGAAGACGATGTTGCCCTGATCCGGGGTTTCCAGACCGGCGATGATCCGCAACAGCGTGGTCTTGCCGCAGCCCGACGGGCCGAGCAGCGCCACCAGCTCACCGCTGTGGATGTCCAGGCTGATGTTGTCCAGCGCCTTGAAGGCATTGAAATTCTTGCTGACGTTACGCACTTCGATCGACATGAATTATTCCTCCGCGGCGCTGGCGCGCAGGCGGTTGATACGGTTTTCGCTCCACTGCTTGGCCAGCAGGATGAAGAGCGCCAGGATCAGCAACAGGCTCGCCACGGCGAACGCGGCCACGTGGTTGTATTCGTTGTAGAGGATCTCGACGTGCAGCGGCAAGGTGTTGGTCACCCCGCGAATGTGCCCGGAGACCACCGACACCGCACCGAATTCACCCATGGCCCGTGCGGTACACAGCACCACGCCATAAATCAGGCCCCACTTGATGTTCGGCACAGTGACATGCCAGAACATCTGCCAGCCATTGGCGCCGAGCAAGCGCGCGGCTTCCTCTTCCTGCGTGCCTTGTTCCTGCATCAGCGGGATCAGCTCACGGGCCACGAACGGCACGGTGACGAAGATCGTCGCCAGCACGATGCCCGGCAAGGCGAAGACGATCTGGATGTCGTGATCCTGCAGCCACGGCCCGAACAGGCCCTGCGCACCAAACATCAGCACGTAGACCAGACCGGCGATCACTGGCGACACCGAAAACGGCAGGTCAATCAGGGTCACCAGCATGCTTTTGCCGCGGAACGAGTATTTGCTCACGCACCACGCAGCGCTGACGCCGAACACCAGGTTCAGCGGCACCGAAATCAGCACGGCGAACACGGTGAGTTTCAACGCCGAAAGCGCGTCCGGTTCAAAGATCGCGGTGAAAAATGCGCCGAGGCCATTCTTCAAACCCTGCGATACGACGATGAACAACGGCAGCAGCAGAAACAGGAAAAAAACCAGCCAGCCAAGGCCGATCAGGATTCTGCGCGAAGTGGCACTGCCACGGCGTGCAGCGTTGGCCGAAGAGGCGGCCGCAATAGACGATTGGGACATGGTTCGCGCCTCCTTATGGGGTTTCGATGCGCCGCTGCAGCAAGTTGATCAGCAGCAACAGGACGAAGGAAACCACCAGCATCAGCACGCCGATAGCGGTAGCGCCGGTGTAATCGTATTGATCGAGTTTGACCATGATCAGCAGCGGCAGGATCTCGGTTTTCATCGGCATGTTGCCGGCGATGAAAATCACCGAACCGTACTCGCCGACGCCACGGGCGAACGCCAGGGCAAAACCGGTCAGCCAGGCGGGCAGCAATGCGGGAACGAGGATGTGGCGGAACACCTGCAACGGTTTCGCACCGAGGCACGCCGCGGCTTCTTCGACTTCACGGGGAATGTCGGCCAGCACAGGCTGCACCGTGCGCACCACGAACGGCAGCGTGACGAAGGTCAGCGCCAAAGTGATACCGAGCGGGGTGTAAGCGATTTTGAAACCGAGGTCAGCGGCGAATTGCCCGACCAGACCGGCCGGCGCGTACAGCGCAGTCAGCGCAATGCCGGCCACCGCTGTCGGCAGGGCGAACGGTAGATCGATCATCGCGTCGATCACTTTGCGCCCCGGGAAGGTGTAGCGCACCAGCACCCACGCCAGCAGCGTGCCGATGATGCCGTTGATGATCGCGGCGCACAGCGCGGTGCCGAAGCTCAGCTTCAATGCCGCGAGTACCCGTGGTGCGGAGATGATCGCCCAGAACTGATCCCAGGTGAGTTGAGCGGCGTGGACGAACATCGCCGCCAGCGGGATAAGCACAATCAGGCTGAGGTACACCAAGGTGTAACCCAGCGTCAGCCCGAAGCCGGGTATGACGGGGGAGATACGACGCGACATAAAAGTCCTTGGTTAAAAAGCATTCCGCTGAACGCACCAATGTGGGAGCGAGCTTGCTCGCGAAGAGGGAGTATCAGCCAACTCTACGTCGTCTGACACTCCGCTTTCGCGAGCAAGCTCGCTCCCACATTTCCGCGCCTGGCTTCAGGCTTGATGTGTGGCTGAAGTCAGATTACTGCGCCTGATAAATCTGGTCGAACACGCCACCGTCGTTAAAGAATTTCGGCTGCGCGGTTTTCCAGCCGCCGAAGTCCTTGTCGATGGTCACCAGTTCCAGTTTCGGGAACTGCTGGGCGTACTTGGCGGCCACGTCCTTGTCACGCGGACGGTAGAAGTTCTTCGCGGCAATTTCCTGACCGGCCGGGCTGTACAGGTGCTTCAGGTAAGCTTCGGCGATCTGCTCGTTGCCTTTCTTCTCGGCGTTCTTGTCGACCACGGCCACTGGCGGTTCGGCGAGGATCGACAGCGAAGGCACGACGATGTCGAACTTGTCGGCGCCGCCATCTTCTTTCAGCGCCAGGAACGCTTCGTTTTCCCAGGCCAGCAACACGTCACCCTGACCGTTGTTGACGAAGGTGATGGTCGAACCGCGCGCACCGGTATCGAGGATCGGCACGTGCTTGAACAGGGTCTGCACATATTCTTTGGCTTTGGCTTCGTCACCGCCGTTGGCTTTCAGGCCATAGGCCCAGGCGGCGAGGAAGTTCCAGCGTGCGCCGCCGGAAGTTTTCGGGTTCGGGGTAATCACCGACACGTCGTTCTTGACCAGATCGCCCCAGTCCTTGATGCCTTTCGGGTTGCCCTTGCGCACCAGGAAGACGATGGTCGAGGTGTACGGCGTGCTCGCTTCCGGCAGACGCTTCTGCCAGTCGGCGGGCAGGGTCTTGCCGAGTTTGGCAATTTCGTCGATGTCACCGGCCAGGGCCAGGGTTACAACGTCAGCGCGCAGACCGTCGATCACCGCGCGGCCCTGTTTGCCCGAACCACCGTGGGATTGCTGGATTTTCACGGTGTCGCCGGCGTGATCTTTCTGCCAGAACTTGATGAATTCAGCGTTGTAGTCCTGATACAGCTCGCGCGTCGGGTCATACGACACGTTGAGCAGTTCGTAATCCTTGGCAACCGCGGAACCGGCAAACACAGCGCTGGCCAGGGCGGCCAAAGCGTAACGGCGAATCGACGACATGGTGAAAGCTCCTGGAATTCTTGGTGGTGGCTTTTTCTTATGATTATCTGGAATCGGGTGTGCCGGCTAAAGATCGTCCGATCGCGGCCCGAGCCTTCGGCAGCTCCTACACACAGCCCCCTATAGGAGCTGCCGCAGGCTGCGATCTTTTGATCTTCAACTCAGCCCGGTTGTTTGCCCGGTTGCTGCAAACGGAATTTCTCTTTGCGTTCGATCTGCACGACTTGGGCGTTATGCACAGTGATCTCCACCGCGCCGAAACGCAGATCGCGCAGGGCGCTCTGGATTTCACGCAAGATGGTGCTTTCGTCCTGACCGTCAACGCTGCGAAGGGATGCGCTCATGGTGCTGCTCCTTTGAATGGGATTTGCCTGGCAGTGGGCGGCACTGCGTTCGGCGTAGGAGCAATATAAGAGAGGCGCGGATATTCTTAAAAAGACTATTTAAGAATGTTTATATAACCGAAAAACTGATCGCTCCCACGTTCCACGCGGGAATGCAGCCGGCGGCGCTCTGCGCTACGATTTTTGCAGCGGACAGGGAGCGTCTCGGGGCAGCATTCCCACGCGAAATGTGCGAACACTTTCAGCCGATCACTGGTGCTATTGCCCAATCTATCTCCTGCGCCGGACTCGGCCGTCCAAACCAATATCCCTGCCCCAGATCGCATTCCTGCTCGAGCAGAAACGCCGCCTGCTCAACCTGCTCGATACCCTCGGCATGCACCTGCATGCCCATGCTCCGGGCCAATGCGATGATCACCCGGACAATCGCCGCGTCGTCCTCATCCCACGGCAGTCCGGCGACGAAGCCCTGATCGATCTTCAGTTTCTGCACCGGCAAACGCTTAAGCCGCAGCAGCGACGAATAGCCCGTACCGAAATCATCGATGGCCAGGCGAATGCCAAGCTCACGCAGCCGATGCATCTGCTCCAGCGCCACTTCCGGATCGTCCATCACCGCGCTTTCCGTCACTTCCAGCTCCAGATACGCCGGATTCAGCCCGGTGTCATGCAGGACCTGCGCGACCTGTTGATAAAGCTCACGTCGGGCGAACAAACGCGACGACACGTTCACCGCGACAAATGACAACACGATCCCGGCCTGCTGCCACTGGCACATCTGCCGGCACGCCTGCTGCATCACCCACGCGTCGATTTCGGCAATCAGCCCGGTGCGCTCAGCAATAGGAATGAACTCCGCCGGCGACACCAGACCACGCGCCGGATGCTGCCAGCGCACCAACGCTTCGACGCCAATCAAGCGACTGGTTTTCAAGTCATGCACCGGTTGGTAGTAAACCCGCAGCTCCTGCTGCTCAAGCGCGCGGCGCAGTTCGAAAGCGATTTCGACCCGTTGCTGGGCGTGGGCGGTGAGTTCTTCGGTGTACAAGGCGTAACCGTTGCGGCCGCTGCTCTTGGCTTTGAACAGCGCCGCGTCGGCGTTGCGCAACAGCTGCTCGGCGCTCAACGCGTCACTGGGGAACAGGCTGATGCCGATACTGGCGTTGATGAACAGTTCATGGCCATCGATGCAGAATGGCTCCTTCAATGCATCGAGAATGCGCTGCGCCAGCGCCGCGGCCTGCACCAGCTGTGGACAACTTTCCGCCAGCACCGCGAACTCGTCGCCACCGAGCCGCGCCAGGGTGATGCCGGGGCCGAACAGCGCCTGCAAACGCGCCGCCACAGCCTTGAGCAAGCGATCGCCGATGTTATGCCCGAGGCTGTCGTTGATCATTTTGAAGTGATCGAGATCGAGCATCAGCAGTGCACAACCGCGCTTATGGTTTTGCGCTGAGGCCAGCGCCTGTTCGGCGCGGTCGCTGAACAGCAAGCGATTGGGCAGATCGGTCAGTGGATCGTGGTGCGCGAGGTGTTTGAGCTCATGTTCGGAATTCTTGATCGCGCTGATGTCGGAGAACACCGCGACGTAATGGCTGAGCCGGCCCTGATCATCGTGAATGACCCGGATGGTTTGCCACTGTGGATAAATCTCACCGCTTTTTCGCCGGTTCCAGATTTCACCGCTCCATTCGCCTTGCGACTCAAGCGTGGCAAACATTGCCTGATAGAACCCTGGCGGATGGTGGCCGGATTTGAACAGGCTCGGCGGCTGCCCAATGACTTCTTCACGCTGATAACCGGTGATCTCCATGAAGGCGCGATTGACGTGAACGATCAGGCCATGATGGTTGGTCACCAACACGCCCTCGCGGGTGCAATCGAATACCGCCGCGGCCTGACGCAGGCGTTCGCGATCGACGTGGCGCTCGCGCAACCGTGCACCGATCCCGAGAAACGTGCACAAACGCGCTCGCGCCAGGAAAATCAGCCCCGCGCTGACGGCTGCAAACAGGTAACCGTTGATCAGTTGCCACTGCGCAAGATCGACGGAGTTATCGAAGAAATTGTTTAATAAATGATCAGTGCCTTGCAGCCAGGCAGCGGCAAGCACGAGATAGAGCAGCGCTGCACGCAATGCATCGCGGTAAGTGGCAGGCATTCGGCTGTCCATGTCCCTACAAAAAGGTTGGAATTATAGGTCAAGAAACATCCAGCGACTCTTATCTGAAAGGGCGACTGGTTTTATCTGTGTGCTTGGTGATAATGCAACGGCTGTTTTTTTCTTTATCGAGGGCCCTATAGCCTATGTGGTACGAAGGTTTTCTTGGCTTGTCGGCCTGGTCTCTGGTCGCAGTCACCCTGCTGATGACCCACGTGACAATTGTTGCCGTCACGGTCTATCTGCACCGCTACTCGGCCCATCGCTCCCTGGAGCTGAATGCCGGCCTGAAGCACTTTTTCCGTTTCTGGCTTTGGCTGACCACGGCGCAGAACACCCGCGAGTGGACCGCCATCCACCGTAAACACCACGCCAAGTGCGAAACCGAAGACGACCCGCACAGCCCGGTCATCAAGGGTTTGTCGACGGTACTGCGCACCGGCGCCGAGTTGTATCGCGCCGAAGCGCAGAACCCGGAAACCCTGCGCATCTACGGCAAGAACTGCCCAGAAGACTGGATCGAACGCAACGTCTACAGCCGCTACCCGCTGCTGGGCGTGGCAATCATGGGCGTCATCGACCTGCTGCTGTTCGGCACCATCGGCATCACCATCTGGGCGATCCAGATGATGTGGATCCCGGTGTGGGCTGCTGGCGTGATCAACGGTCTCGGCCATGCCGTTGGCTACCGCAACTTCGAATGCCGCGACGCAGCGACCAATCTGGTGCCTTGGGGCATCCTGATCGGCGGCGAAGAACTGCACAACAACCATCACACCTACCCTAACTCGGCCAAGCTGTCGGTGAAGAAGTGGGAGTTCGACCTCGGTTGGGCGTGGATCAAAGTCTTCAGTTTCCTGCGCTTGGCCAAGGTTCAGCGTGTAGCGCCGATCGCCCACCGTGTTGAAGGCAAGGGCAATCTGGACATGGACACCGCCATGGCCATCCTCAACAACCGCTTCCAGATCATGGCCCAGTACCGCAAGCTGGTAATCGGTCCGCTGGTCAAGCAAGAGCTGGCCAAGGTCGATCATTCGGTGCGCCACCAGTTCCACCGCGCCAAGCGTCTGCTGTCGCGGGAAACCAGCCTGCTGGAAGACCGTCATCACCTGCGCATCCAGACCATGCTCGAGCATAGTCAGGCTCTAAAGGTAATTTACGAAAAACGCCTGGCCCTGCAGCAGATCTGGGTCAAGACCAGCGCAAATGGCCACGACATGCTCGCCGCCATCAAAGAGTGGATTCACGAGGCAGAAGCCAGTGGCATCCAGTCCCTGCGTGAATTTGCTGATCAGTTGAAAACCTACTCGCTGCGCCCTGCGGCGGTCTGAGACCGTTGATCGGTGCACCCGGCTCCCGGGTGCACCCTTCGGAACTTCGCTAAAAATCGCCTATCTCAAAGACACTTCGCCATCCCGGCGGGCTGTACTGTGGCCGTTGTCGAATTGCGGCACGTCCTTTGAGATCTGTGCCGATGGTCAACAACAATCAAAAAGACTCATCCTTCCCGCAGTGGCCCGAGGCCGCGCAAACCCTGATGGCGTTGATGCACGCCCAAGGCGAAGTCGCTCGGCTAAGCGAACGCGAGCAGTTGTTCAGCTCATTGCTGGTCAGCGTCAACGCCGTGCTCTGGGCTTTCAACTGGGAAACCCGTCAGGTGCTGTACGTCAGCCCCGCCTACGAACGGATTTTTGGCCGCTCTGCCGGCCTCCTGCTCGCCGATTACAATCAGTGGCGTGACAGCATCTACCCCGACGACCTGGAATACGCCGAACGCAGCCTCGCCGAAGTGCTGCACAAAGGTGCGGTGGAAGATCGCGAATACAGGATCATCGCCGCCGACGGCCAGGTGCGCTGGCTCAGCGACAAATGTTTCATCAACCGTCAAGACGAGCCAGGGCAACCGGTGATCATTGTCGGCATCGCCGAAGACATCACCGACAAGAAGCAGATGGAAACCGAGCTGCATCGCTTGGCGACCACCGACGTGCTGACGCAAAGCAGCAATCGCCGGCATTTTTTCGAATGCGCCAACCGTGAGTTCGAAGAAGCGCGCGTGCAAGGTTCGCCCATGGCGTTTTTGCTGCTCGATATCGATGATTTTAAAGTGATCAACGACAGTTATGGCCATCCCGAAGGCGACAACGTGTTGCAGCGAATCGCCGAGTGCGGGCGCGGCTCGTTACGTCGCGGTGATCTGTTCGGGCGGATTGGCGGGGAAGAATTTGCAGCGGTGTTTCCGGGCTGCGCACCGGACATGGCCATGCAGGTGGCCGAGCGGCTGCAGCAGGAGATTCAGCGCTTGAGTTTCAGCCATGACGGCCAGACGTTCGGCATCACCGTCAGCCAGGGGTTGACCAGCCTTACAGAGGCAGACGACAGCCTCGACAGCCTGTTCGCCCGCGCGGATGCGGCGATGTATGAGGCCAAACGGCAGGGCAAGAACCGCATCATTTCTGCCTGAGCCCAATACCTCAACCCAACACATAACTACTGTGGGAGCGAGCTTGCTCGCGAAGGCGTCTTGTCTGTCAACGTAGCGCTAAATGACACACCGCTTTCGCGAGCAAGCTCGCTCCCACATGGTTTTGCTGTGTATCAATGTTATTTGCGCATCCGCATCAATTCCGGCAAGCCGATCTTCAGCAACCGCGCCGTGCGGCTCTTCGCCAATTCCTCAACGCCTTCATGCTCGGTCAGATGCGCCATCTGCGCCGCCATGTTCATCACCAGCGCCTCACGGGAATACACACCGCCGCCGAGCTGGTACACCGACGCAATCAGCTCACGCAGCTCCAGCGGCAATCGCCAGCGGGTGCGCAACGCCGAACCATAAGCCGCACCAAACTCGGCCAACGCCTCGCCGACTTCCTCCAGCTCATCCAGCGCACCGCCAGCCTGCTGCCATTCCTGCAAACAACGCAGCAACGCCAGATCGCCGAGACGATGGAGCATGCCCGCGCAGTAACAGCGCTCCTGATCCAGATCGAGCAAGCGCGCCAGGGTGCGCGCGTATTCAGCGGTGTGCAGCGACAGCCCCCAGTAGCGCTCGGCGTAATCCGCCAGACACGGATCACTGAGCTTGGCGCTGCGCTTGAGCGCCAACCCCAGAATCAGGTTCATGCTCTGCCCGGTGCCCAGGCGATGCAGGGCTTGAGCCAGTGTCTGTACCGGTGCGCCATGGTGCTGCGCGGCGCTGTTGGCTGCAGCGATCAGCACTGCAGTGATTTGTGGATCGGTTTTGATCTCATCTTCCAACAGCTTCAGATCGAGGCCATTGGGATTGAGGCTGCGCTTCACCGCCACTTGCACGTCGGTCATCAGCGGCGCGCCGTCAGCCTGCTCTCGGCGGCGCTCAAGGAAAACCGACAGAGTCATGCCCGGTGCCAATGCCGGCACCTCACAGAACACTTCCTCACCGGCATTGAGCAGCAAGCCCTGTAATCGCTCGGTCAGGCTTTCCATGTTCAACGGTTTGGTCAGATACGCCGTCGGCGCCAGCGGAATCGCTTCGCGCACACTGGCGCTGTCGTTGCGGCTGCTCATCAGGATGAACGGCAGCGGCGGATTGCGTTTGCGCTGCCGCACGCTGCGCAACACGCTCAAGCCATCGACACCGGGTAGCTCCCAATCAACGATGGCCAGGTCATAAGGAATTTCGCTGAGCATCGACAAGGCTTGCTGGCCATCGGCACACAGATCCAGCCGCGCATCGCAGCGCACGTTCAGCAACACTTGTTTGAGCAGGTCGCGGGACCACGGATCGGCCTCGGCAATCAGCACTCGCGGTACGGCGGGTAAATCGACGGCAGTCATGCGCGCTCTCCCTTGCAATGCCTGAACCTTAGCCAATGCTGGCCATTCGATACAATGCTAAAGCGTCCGATGTGTTTCAAGGGGCGTAAAAAAACCCGCCAAAGCGGGTTTTTTGTCGATCAGGTCACACGGGGTGATCAAAGCTCGGAGAAGCACTCTTCGATGATCGCCAGACCTTTGTCCAGTTGCTCGTCCGGCGAGGTCAGCGGTACGAGTACGCGCAGAACGTTGCCGTAGGTGCCGCAGGACAGCAGGATCAGCCCCTTGTCGCGCGCCTTGGCCACAACCGAGGCTACTGCTGCAGCGTTCGGCTTGTGGCTGTCGCCGTTTTCGAATAGCTCGACCGCGATCATCGCGCCCAGGGCACGGACTTCACCGATCACCGGGTACTTGGCCTGGATAGCTTTCAGGCCGGTGACCAGACGCTCGCCGACAGCCTTGCAGCGATCCAGCAGTTGTTCTTCTTCGAACACTTCCATCACCGCCAGAGCAGCGGCGCAAGCGATCGGGCTACCGGCGTAGGTGCCGCCCAGGCCGCCTGGCGCGATAGCATCCATGTATTCGGCCTTGCCGCAAACACCGGCGAGCGGGAAGCCGCCAGCGATGGATTTGGCGAACGTGGTCAGGTCGGCAGCAACGCCCATCTGTTCCATGGCGAAGAACGTACCGGTACGGCCAGCGCCGGTCTGAACTTCATCAGCGATCAGCAGGATGCCGTGCTGGTCGCACAGCGCGCGCAGACGCTTCATGAATTCCTTCGGCGCAACGTAGAAACCACCTTCGCCTTGAACCGGCTCGATGATGATCGCGGCGATGTCTTTCGGCTCGGCGTCGTTCTTGAAGATGCGTTCGATGGAAGCGATCGAGTCGTCGATGCTCACGCCGTGCAGTTCGTTCGGGTACAGCGCGCGGAAGATGCCACCTGGCATCAGGCCCATGCCGGCCGAGTAAGGCACGACTTTACCGGTCAGGCCCAGGGTCATCATGGTACGACCGTGGTAAGCGCCGGTGAAGGCGATCACGCCAGCACGGCCAGTGGCGGCACGGGCGATTTTCACGGCGTTTTCTACGGCTTCGGAACCGGTGGTGACCAGCAGGGTTTTCTTGGCGAAATCACCCGGAACCTTGGCGTTGATCTTTTCGCACAGCTCAACGTACGGCTCGTAAGCCAGTACCTGGAAGCAGGTGTGGGTCAGCTTGTTCAGCTGTTCGGTGACGGCAGCGATGATTTTCGGGTGCACGTGGCCGGTGTTCAAAACAGCGATGCCGCCGGCGAAGTCGATGAACTCACGACCTTCAACGTCAGTCACGGTAGCGTTTTTTGCCGATTCAGCGAAGATCGGGTGAATCTGGCCAACACCACGTGGAACAGCTGCGGTACGACGGGCCATCAGTTCAGCGTTAGTCTTGCTCATTACAGTCCTCATTCGCCGCTCATCGGGCGGCGTGGTTCAAGGATTAAGCGGGAGGAATCGACGGTGGCAGCATGCGATGATCGACTGCCACGGCGTTCCTGGCCGCAGAGAAAATTCCGGTTTGATACGACGCAAAGGGACAGCGCTCTCGTGCCCTTTGCGTTTGCAGCGATCCTTGTCCGGGCTTAGATGCCCAGGCAGAGGTATTTGATTTCCAGATAGTCTTCGATGCCGTACTTGGAGCCTTCACGGCCCAGGCCCGAGGCCTTGATGCCGCCGAACGGCGCGACTTCGTTGGAGATCAGCCCGGTGTTGACGCCGACCATGCCGTATTCCAGCGCTTCAGCGACACGGAACACACGACCGAGGTCGCGAGCATAGAAGTACGAAGCCAGACCGAACTCGGTGTCGTTGGACATCGCGATCACTTCGGCTTCGTCTTTGAAGCGGAACAGCGGCGCCAGCGGACCAAAGGTTTCTTCCTTGGCCACCGCAGCGTTTTTCGGCACGTTGGTGAGGATGGTCGGCTCGAAGAAGTTGCCTTCCATCGGCTTGCCACCGGCCAGTACGGTTGCGCCTTTGGCCACAGCGTCAGCAATGTGTTCTTGCACCTTGGCCACCGCTTTTTCGTCGATCAGCGGGCCAGTGGTGGTGCCATCTTCCAGACCGTTGCCGATCTTCAGTTTGGCTACAGCCACTTTCAGCTTCTCGGCGAACGCGTCGTAGACCGAATCCTGAATGTACAGACGGTTGGCGCAGACGCAGGTCTGGCCGTTGTTGCGGTACTTGGAAATGATCGCGCCTTCGACGGCCTTATCCAGGTCCGCGTCGTCGAACACGATGAACGGCGCGTTACCGCCCAGTTCCAGCGAGACTTTCTTGATGTCCTTGGCGCATTCCGACATCAGTTGGCGACCGATTTCGGTCGAACCGGTGAACGACAGTTTGCGCACGATCGGGTTGCTGGTCAGCTCGCTGCCGATGTCGCCGGCGCTGCCGGACACCACGCTGAAAACGCCCGCAGGAATGCCCGCACGCTGAGCCAGTTCGGCCAGGGCGAAAGCGGAAAACGGTGTTTGCGAAGCAGGCTTGAGCACCATGGTGCAACCGGCGGCCAGTGCCGGGCCGGCTTTACGGGTGATCATCGCGGCCGGGAAGTTCCACGGGGTGATCGCGGCGGTCACGCCGATTGGCTGCTTGATCACGATCAGGCGCTTGTCGGGCTGGTGGCCCGGAATCACGTCACCGTAGATGCGCTTGGCTTCTTCGGCGAACCACTCGATGAACGAAGCGGCGTAAACGATTTCGCCCTTGGCTTCGGCCAGTGGCTTGCCCTGCTCGAGGGTCATCAGACGCGCGAGGTCGTCCTGGTTCTCGATCATCAATTCGAACCAGCGACGCAGCTTGCCGGCACGCTCTTTGGCGGTCAGTGCACGCCAGGCCGGCAGCGCTTTGTCAGCGGCTTCGATGGCACGGCGGGTTTCGGCGGCGCCCATTTTTGGCACGGTACCGAGGATTTCGCCGGTGGCCGGGTTGTTGACCTTGATCGTCTGACCGTTATCCGCATCGACCCAAGCGCCATCAATGAAGGCTTGCTGGCGGAACAACAGGGTGTCTTTAAGCTGCATGTCGGCTTTCCTTAACAGCACCGCGGCCTGCGCGGAGCAAATTATGATTGTAGAAAGGCGCCTCGCAAGGCTGCCGTCAGGGAAATCAGTGACCGGGTGTGGCGCATCAACAGTGCACTATTGGTAGCACCTGCGCTTCAACATCCCGTCAACGAGCGTTTGAAATCTCAAACGGATCGTAGGATCAAAGGGGTTAAAGGACAATAGGTCGTTCGAAAAAAAGAACAAAAACGCCGTGTTTGTGGAATTTTTCAGATCAACGAGCCAAAAGCCCCCATCGCAGGAAAACCTTAGATCAACCCCGCCAAAGCGCCAAGCGAGGGTTTTGCAGGACGTTACAGCTTTAAGGAATGCAGCGATTTGCGCCGACACGCGCACTGACAATACCTGCTCAAACCCAGCATGGACGCCCCGAGCCGACCTAGGTATGATGTCGCCCGCTGCACCAGTAGCTCAGCTGGATAGAGTACTGCCCTCCGAAGGCAGGGGTCGTGGGTTCGAATCCCGCCTGGTGCGCCATTGATTTAAACGAGAAAGCCCCGGACTGATGAAGTCCGGGGCTTTTTTGTGGGCGATGGTTTTATGAAAAGATCGGTTGGAAACAAAATTACACGACAATCGGGTTCATTAGGCCAGCGGTTTTCGCCACACTACGTAGCCAAACCTGAGCCTTTGCGATCAATGTAAAGACTCGCCAGAACTGGTCGCGGACAGCCCAATGATTGATCAGAACGACACAGCCTATCCTGCAGCCCCTCAAGGGGAGCTTTTGCTTTTTGAAAGCTCCGAAGGTCAGGTACGCCTGGAATGTCGATTCGAGTCCGAAACGCTTTGGCTATCTCAGTCGATGATTTGTGAACTGTACGGTAAGGCCAAAGCAACCATCAGCGAACATATCAGCCATATTTTTGCCGAGGGCGAGTTGTCAGAGGATTCAGTTGTTCGGTTTTACCGAACAACTGCCGCCGACAACAAACCTTACAACGTCAAATATTTCAGCCTGCCCTTGATTATCGCGGTGGGATACCGCGTCCGTTCCAAGCGAGGAACCCAATTCCGTCGATGGGCCACCCAGGTAATTCAAGAATATCTGGTCAAGGGCTTCGCCATGGACGATGAGCGATTGAGAAACCCTCCAGTGGGGCACTCACAGGTACCTGACTATTTTGACGAACTGCTTGAGCGCATCCGAGATATTCGAGCCAGCGAAAGACGGGTTTATTTAAGGGTGAAGGATATCTTCGCGATGGCGGCCGATTATGTGCCGTCCAACAAAGATACGACTGCGTTCTTTCAGATCATCCAAAACAAGCTTCATTTCGCCAGCACTGGCCTGACTGCCGCCGAGTTAATCTTCCAGCGCGTTGACGCCTCAAAACCATATATGGGTCTAACCAACTTCAAGGGAGATGAAGTGCGCAAAAGCGATGTCACAATCGCTAAAAACTACCTCATCCAAGAAGAAATCAATGCTCTCAATCGCATCGTTACGATGTGGCTGGATTTCGCCGAAGACCAAGCAATGATGCGCAAACAGGTTTTTCTGCGGGATTGGCAGGAGAAGTTGAACCAGTTTTTGGAATTCAACAGCCGCCAGATTTTGCAAGGATCGGGGCACACAACTAATCAAGCAGCGGAAGAAAAAGCCCGAGCTGAATATGAAATTTATGCCGAACGACGCAGGGCTCTGAAAGAGACAGAAGGCGAACGGTCAGCCATTGAAGCACTTCGCCACATTTCACAAAAGAGTCGGCACTGAGCCCACTGCCTTGGATCAGGCGACCAAAAACTGAGCAAGCGCCTGAAGCTCAATTCATTCCGTCGTCCAATCAAACTCATCATATTCATCGTCGTCCTCTTCCCCCTCAACCTCCTCAAAAACCTCGTCCTCATCAACGACGTCTTCTTCCGGCTGGTTCAGCAGAAATTCCTTCCGTGCCTCGGTAATAGCGCGCCGCATCTCTTCGCCCTTTTCCGGGCAGTTGAGCAATTGGGCAATGCGGTCAATTTTCGATGCCACGTTGTCCTCCAGCGTATTGGCAATGCCCCGATAGTGCGCGTTTTTGCGGGGCATTGCCAAATGGCTGAGGTTTACAGGGTCATTTTTCTTGCAACTGTTCGAGTCGGGCGTCGAGATCGGCGTTCGGGTAGCGTTTGTGCAGGTTGTTGAACAGGCTGTCAGCTGCTTGCGACTGTCCGGATTGGCGCAGGCGCAGGACTTCGCGCAGTTGCGCGTCGAGGCCATTGGCCGGGGCGGTGGCGCGTTTGCTGAATTTGGCTTCATCGGCGCTGATGGCCTGATTTTGCATCGGCGCGGCCATTTCCATCATCGGCACAGGTGCAGGCATGGCGCCGGCCGGGGCGGACAATCGGTGCAGTTGCGCCGAGTCCGTGTCGGTCATGGGTACGGCAAGTTCGGGGGCTGGGGCGTAGTCGTACTGGCGCAGCGGCTCGGGGGTGCGCTGCACCAGCGACAACATCAATGCCACGCCGACGAGGCTGGCGAACGCGATTTGCCAGCGGGGTTTGCGGCAGGCGTCGAGCCAGCGTTGCCATAGGGTTGGTTTCGGCGCAGGGGTTTGACGCTGCGCAGCGTTGAGGATGAACGCATCGAGGTGCGCTGGCGGTTCGGCATTGTGCTGTTCTCGCACATGTTTGATCAGCGGATCTTCGGGTATCTGGCGGGCGTCAGTCATGTCAGTACCTCCTCGGCCAGCAGCCGACGCAGTTTTTGCTGGGCGTAGCGCAAGCGGCTTTTGACCGTTTCCAGCGGTGTTTCGGTGAGGCTGGCGATTTGTGCCAGGTCGAGGTCGCCGTGGGCGCGCAGCAGGAAAACTTCGCGCTGGTCGGCAGGCAGGGTTTGCAGGGCGCTTTCAAGGCGCTGGCTGTCGCGACTGAGGCTGAGCAGTTGTTCGGGATCGTTCGCCTCGTCGGTGACAGCGTGATTTTGCTCGTCGTAGCTGTCGTGCAGCGGTTGCCGAGCGCCGTGTTTGCGCCAGTGGTCGATCAGGCGATTGCGCGCGATCTGGAACAGCCATGTACGAAATGTCGCCCGGCCTTGTGGCTGACTGGCACTGCGGATCAGGCTCAGCCAGGTTTCCTGAAATACCTCGTCGGCCAGTTCCGGTTTGCCGCTCAATCCGAGTAGAAACCGATACAGCCCTTGACGATGGCGCGCGTACAAGATCTCGAACGCCGTGCCGTCGCCGTCGCGATAACGCGCCAGCAGCGATTCATCGCTGCTGGCGGTTGAGCTGTCTGCCGATGCAAACAGCTGACTGATAAAGCCTTTCAGACGACTCACTTATTCGATCCGTCGTTCAGTGGCCAGCGCATTCGATGCGGTTGAGCTGCGCAAACTCTGCGCCAGTTCGACCAGTTGCACGAACTCATTGCGCAAGCCGAAGCGATCATCACCGCGAGCGCCACGGGCCAATGCCTCGGTGTCTTTCAGGCTGAAGTCGCCGGTGTAACGACCGTCCTTGAGTTGTTGGGAGAACGCGGCAACGGCGGCGGCAAAGCGCAGATCCTCGCTGGCGGTTGCAACCTGATAGGCAATCGGCCGCTCGATCAGCAGACTTTTCCCACCTGCAGGCTGTTGATAACGCACACGCAGCATTGCCAATTCTCCGCTTTTTCCGGAAACAACCGGCTCCGACTTGCCGTAACGCAGCGGCTCCAACCAGCCCTTCTCACCCGTCGGAACAATTTCGTACAGCGCGGTCACCGTGTGTCCTGCGCCGATTTCGCCGGCATCGACCTTGTCATTGCTGAAATCCTCACGCTTCAACGCGCGGTTCTCATAGCCAAGCAGGCGATATTCGCTGACCTGCGCCGGGTTGAATTCCACCTGCAATTTGACGTTTTTCGCCACCACGGCAAGCGTCGAACTCAACTGATCCACCAACACTTTGCGCGCCTCGCGCAGATTATCGATGTAGGCGTAATTACCGTCGCCGGCATCGGCCAGTTGCTCCATCAGGTGTTCATTGTAGTTATCCACACCGAAACCCAGCGTCGTCAGCGAAATTCCGCTTTTGCGTTTATCCACAGCCATTTGTTTGAGGCTGTCGAAGTCGCTGACGCCGACATTGAAGTCGCCATCGGTGGCCAGGAGGATGCGGTTGATGCCTTTGGGAATGAAGGCCTGCTGTGCCTTTTGGTAGGCCAATTCAATGCCTGAAGCACCGGCGGTCGATCCGCCCGCAGTCAATTGCTCAATGGCTGTACGAATTTTCGCTTTATCCCGTCCGGAAGTCGGCTCCAGCACCACTTTCGATTCACCGGCATACACCACCAATGACACGCGATCCTGATCGCGCAACTGATCAACCAGCAATTTCAGCGTGCTTTTGACCATCGGCAGGCCTTCACGGCGATCCATCGAGCCGGACACGTCGACCAGAAACACCAGATTGGCCGGGGTCAATTCCGCCACCGCGCGGTCGGACGCCTTGATGCCGATGCGCAGCAGGCGTGTGTGCGGGTTCCACGGAGATACGGCCAGTTCAGTGGTCACGCCAAACGGCGAGCCGTCGCTGGGCAGCGCGTAGTCATAGGAGAAGTAATTGACCATTTCCTCCAGCCGTACCGCGCCTTCCGGCGGCAATCGGCCTTGATTGAGCAGGCGACGGACGTTGGCATAAGCGCCCGTGTCGACGTCGGCACTGAAGGTAGAAACCGGCGTCTCGGCGACGCTGTGGATCGGGTTATCGGCCAGCGTCTGATACTGCTCGCGCTGCTCGTCGCGATAGCCTTGTGGATAACTTTCACTCAACGGCATCGGCGCACTGCCCGCATTGGGCACCTTGTACAGCGCGCGCTTGGCCATTGAGGTGTCAGCCATGACCGCTTCCTGGCGAACTAGAACTTCGGACTGCGCCGGCGCTGGCACAGCAGCGGAATCGGGTGTGGACGAAGCACCGCAACCGGCGAGCACCAGCAGCACAGCAACCGCAACAGGACGCATGAGAGGAAGTGACATGGGGGCTGACCTCGGGATGAAATTGATCATTCATCCACTGAGACGGGCAGCCCTTTCAGTTCGGGTTAAACGCCGCTAAAAATATTCTCAGCGGTGATAACGCCGCACCGCACTGCTGTTACGCAGCACATGGCCTTTGATTTTTTCCATCAGCTCGGCACGGGTCAAACCGGCCGGCAAGGCGTCCGGCGCAAGATCAAGTGCGTAGATCTGGATGATGTAGTGATGCGCACTGTCGCCCACTGGCGGGCACGGCCCCATGTAATGGGTGTTGCCCTTGCTGTTGGTGCCGCCAACACCTTCGAATGCGGATTTGGCACCCACGCCCGCCGCGATCTGGTGCGTGGTGGCTTTGATGCCGTAATGAATCCAGTGATCGACGCCCAGGCCTTTCTGGCCGTCCGGGTCATGCATGACGATCGCGTAACTCTGGGTGCCGGCGGGGCCGGCGTTCCAGCTCAGGGCCGGCGACTGGTTCTTGCCGCCGCAGCCGGCCGCATCGCTGGCGGCTGCCGAGGTGAACAGGCGGTTATCGGAAACACCCGGGATGCTCAGGGTGAAACGCTCTTGGGCCTGCGCCGGAAACTGCACGCAAAGGGTGACGGCGAGGGCTGCCAGCCATGGGTTGAGAGAGGTCAATCGGGTCATTCCGGGAGCACCTTGTGCAGTGGGGCCGTCGTCGGCATGCAAACTATAGCTGTACCGTTGGTGCCGTGGCAGTGGCAAATGGCTGAACCTCGCACTGCCGCGCAAACTCACAAGAGAAATGCCCGCGAGGAAGCCGAACATGTCCCTGCACCGCGTCGCCCGTTTTGCCGATGTCCCTGAAGACCGTGGCCTGCAAGTTGAAATAGGCGACTGCAAGATTGTGCTGTTGCGCGCCGGTGGGCAGTTACGCGCCTTTCAGGGCGAATGCCCCCATGCCGGCGCGCCGTTGGCTGAGGGCGCGGTGTGTCACGGACGGCTGATCTGCCCGTGGCACAAGGCTGCGTTTCGCGCGGAGGATGGCGCGTTGTGCGAGCCACCGGCGCTCGACAGCCTCAAGCGTTATCCACTGGAACTGCGTGGCGATGAGGTCTGGGTCGATGATCAGCCGTTGGCGGATCCGCACACGCCGCCGGCGGATGATTCGCGCACGTTCGTGATTGTCGGCGCGGGTGCGGCCGGCACCGCGTGTGCGGCGGCGCTGCGGGAAAAAGGTTTTGGTGGCCGGATCGTGATGATCGATCGCGAGGCAGATGCCGGTTACGACCGCACGGTGCTGAGCAAATTTGTCCTCGCTGGAGAAATGCCCCCCGAGGAAACCCCACCGCTGCGAGATGAAGCTTTTTATAAAGAGCAGCGTATTGAGCGACTGGAAAACGAAATCACCTCGCTCGACGCCTCAAGCAAGGTTTTGCACCTCAGCGATGGCCAGATCTTGCGCTACGACGCGGCCGTGCTGGCCACCGGCGGTGAGCCCAACCCGCTGAAGTTACCCGGAGCCGAACTTCCGCAGGTGTTCGTGCTGCGCTCAAAAGCCCAAGCCGAACAGATCATGAAAGCGGCCAGCCCCGATCAACGCGCCGTGATCATCGGTGACAGCTTCATCGCCCTCGAGTGCGCCTCGGCCCTGCGCCAGTATGGCCTCGATGTCACGGTGCTGGCTCGCCACGCGATTCCCTTCGCCGCGCAATTTGGCGAGGCCGTGGGCAAAGCCATCCGCGCTTTGCACGAGGAAAACGGAGTGAAGTTCATCACCGAGCACGAAGCCACCGAGATCATCGGTGAGGGCAAGGTCGAAGCGGTGCTGCTGGACAATGGTCTGCGGCTTTCAGCCGACTTGGTACTGGCTGGGATCGGCGTGCGTCCGGCGACCGAAGCATTCGCCTCACTGCCGAGGGAAAAGGACCAGTCATTGCGCGTCGACGACGGCATGCGTGTGAGCGAAAGTCTGTGGGCCATCGGTGACATCGCTACTTTTGCGCTGCATGGTCAGCCGCAACGCATCGAACATTGGCGTCTGGCCCAGCAGCACGCGCGAATCGCGGCTACCAACATGCTGGGTGGCGAGGAGCATTATCTGGACGTGCCGTTCTTCTGGACCTGGCACTTCGGCAAGAATTACGACTACCTCGGCCACGCTGAGCACTGGGATGAGGTGGAGTTTCTCGGCGAGCCTGAACATCCGCCATTCATTGGGCTGTTCGGTAGAAACGGTGTGGTAGTTGCCGCCGTGGCTTGCGAGAAAGAAAGAGCGATGGCGTTACTCACCGAGCGCATGAAGCAACCGCTGCCGATGGAAGAGGCTTGGGAACTGATCCGCGATTAGCGGCCGATTGATCGTTCCTACGCTCCTGCGTGGGAACGATCAATTAACGGGGAAGAGGTTCGCGATTATCGTCATCCTCGGCATGCAGAAAAATCACCCGCGGATGCTCCAGCGGTGCCAGCGGCGGCGGCAATTCTTCCTGCTGCACCGGCCAGAAATGCGTCACCACATGGCTGATGTCGCCTTCCTGATCGTTGTGAATGGTCATCACCCCGGGCGTGCGCAGTTTCTGAAAGCGGTCATCGCAAAGTTTGAAACTCTTGCTCAACCCTTCATCGTCGATCACCGGCGAAGGCAACCGCCGCTGGGCAAAACTGCGACTCTTGCGCTGCTGATAACGCGCCCAGGAAATCAGAATCACCGCGTTGACCAACGCCACCCACAGATAAATCTGCAAAGTGCCCAGCGCATCGAATGCCGAGTTGTCGATGCGCGGCCCACCGGCGTGGGTTTCAATCAGCGGCCACAACCCGCGTATCAGCAAGAACAGCAGCCCCACCCACGCAACCACGGTAAGCACCACATCGACCACGACCAGAAAAGGTCGCTGGCGGGTCCGGATGATTTTCATTTGATGACCTCCTCTTCGTCGTCGCCGATCGGTTTGATACCCCGGTCAGGACTGACCCAGCGCGCACGTTTCTGATGTTGGCCGAACAAGACTTTCGGGAAGCTGACCAGTGTGGTCAGCAAACTGACAAGCCAGAATGCAATCGGGTACCAGACCACCCAGAACATGGTTTTGCCCAGTCCCGGCTCGTAGCGGCGGTCGATAATGATGCTGACGGCGAACTGCACCAGACAAACAAACGCCAGCAGCAACCCGGTAAACGCTGGCGGCATCAGGTGATCCACCGCGATGGCCTCGGGCATGACCACGAACTTGCCGACGCCCCAGAAAATCACCGACAACAGGAAAGTGAACGCCCAACCGGTCGACAGGCAGTATTCGAACAGCAGCGGCCACAGGTAACGGTGACGGTACTGCCAGATGCCACGGATGTTTTTGAACAGCACTTCGGCGCCGCCCTGCGCCCAGCGCAAACGCTGCTTCCACAAACCACCGAGGGTTTCCGGCATCAGGATCCAGCACAGCGCGCGCGGCTCGTAGAAGATGCTCCAGTGATCCAGTTGCAGTTTCCAGCTGATGTCGATGTCTTCGGTGATCATGTCCGGGCTCCAGTAACCGACCCGGTTCAGCGCGCTACGGCGGAACGCGACGATCACGCCGGACACGGTGAAGATCCGTCCAAAGACCCGTTGCGTGCGTTTGATCAAACCGATAATCGAGGAGAACTCGCCAACCTGCACTCGCCCGACCAGCGTCGAACGCGTGCGAATCCGTGGGTTGCCGGTCACCGCGCCAAGACGTGCGTTATCCAGCATGGGTGCGACCAGATATGCCGCGGTGTTCGGCGCCAGCAACGCATCACCATCGATGCACACCAGATACTCACTACGCGCAGCGATCGCTCCCATACGCAGGGCCACAGCCTTGCCCTGGTTTTCCGCCAGGTGCAGCACGCGCAGGCGCGGATCTTCCTTGGCCAGCGCATCGAGCACTTGGGCGGTGTTGTCCTTGGAGCCGTCGTTGATCGCAATGACTTCGATGTTCGGGTAATGCTGGGCCAGCGCCGCGTGGATGGTGTCGGCGGCGTTGTCACCTTCGTTGTAGCAAGGGATCAGAATCGAGATCAGCGGCTCGCCTTCCAGCGGTGGCGGCAAGGTGTCGTCCTTCCACGGCCAGTGCCGCTCCCAGTGCAGCCAGAAATACAGACCACCTGCAATCCACAACCCGGACATGAACAGCGGGTAGAAGAACACGAAGTCCATCAGGAACTGCCCGGTGACCAGGAAGATCAGGCCCAGCGGCACCCCGAGGACGAGCGCCAGAACAAGCAGGGCTAACAGTCTATCCAGCATGTTATGGATTCCATTTGTTGGAGAGCGCAGGCCTTAGGGTTTTCAGGTCCGGCAGGTTGTCGAGGAAGTTGTCCGGGTAATAACCGAAACTGGTCGCGCCCTGACGCTTGAGGCGACCCATCCAATCGGCCAGATGCGCGCCGTCGATGTCGGCCTGATCCTTCTTGGTCCAATCGCGGGCCTGCAATTCGAACACCGTGCGATCCAGCGCGCCGGGGCGCTTCTTGACCGTGGCCACCAACGCTTCCAGCCACGGGCCGGACTCTGCCTGGGTCTGTTTTTCCATCAGCGGCATGGCCATCGGCGCCGTCCAGTCGTAGGTCGCGAGGAAGTCATCGAGGTTCTGTGCGTACCACTCTTCGCTGTGTGGATTGAGCATCGGCTCGGCGAAAATATTGCGTGCGGTCTGCACCTGCGGGCCACGAATTGCACGGACTTTCGCGGTCAGCTCGTTGGTGAAGTCGATGAGGTATTTGCTCTTGAAGCGCGTCCAGCGCTGCATCGCGGCCGGGTCATCGCGCAGCGCGGCAATCGAGCCGGGCAAACCTTGGGCTGCGTAGGCTTTCAAAGCTTCAGGGCTGGCATCTTCAAAGTCCGACAGCAGCGCATCGTCGTGATAGAGGATGCCGTCGACCGAGGTCAGGCGCGCCACGTCCTCGTAGATTTCACCGATGAGCCGCCGCACCTCGGGATCGAAGGGCGACAGGCGCTGGTACTGATTCGGGTCCACCGCAGTAGTGCCGGTTTTCGGGTCCCAGCGGGTAACGCGAGGCAGTTTGGAATCGAGGCCGAAACTCAGAACCGGCATCCACGCAAACACCTTCACATGAGCGCGAGTGCGCAGTTGCCAGGCAACGCGGTCGAAGATGTCGGCGCGCACCGGCAAGTGGCGATTGGGGAAGTACAGCGAGTGCACCAGACCATCACCTTTAGGATCAGCGAAGGCCTGCAGGAATACCGTGTTGGCACCCATGTCGGCCATGCGCTGCACCAGTTTGCCGAGGTTGATGTCCTGTTGCGCCGGGTCCGGGTCGTAGACGTTGTCCAGATCAACATGGACCACGCGCATGACGAAATCCGATTGCACGCCGACGACGCTGTTGGCGAAATGCTCACCATCAGGGTCGGAGGCGACGAGGAAGCGCGGGCTGCTCATCAGGTTGTCGAGGGCGTCGAGACCGTCGTCCAGCGTCAGGGCCATTTCATAGCCCTGCTCACCGACCACGGTCAGCGAAGTACCGTCCGCCGTGCCATACGGCCACACCCAGACACGCGGTTTCTTGCCGGTAACCTTGCGGATTTTTTCCGAGATGTTGTTCACGTCGGTGCGAATCCGCGCCTGGAAGTCAGCCTCGGATTCATAGCGTTTGGTCAGCGGATCGTAGCGCCGGGTCGCCGCAGCCGGCTGCATATTGCCCTGCGGATTGGCCAGAATCCCTTTGTGATTGGCGTCGGTGTGCGCGGCGATTTCTACCAGACCGGATTGCGAAATCTCGCGCACTTGATCCCAAGTCAGGAAGTCGGAACGTACGCGTGGGGCACCGGCGAAGTCCACTGGCTGATTGAGCGGCGTGTCGATCCAGCTGCCGACCGGCGCCAGCAGCGCGTGCCAGTTATAGGCGCGTAGTACCGGCAGCACACGGGTATAGAAGCTCGAATAACCGTCGTCGAAACTGAGCAAAATCGCTTTCGCCGGCAGTTCCGGGCCGCCCTTGCGCGCGGCCATGATCTGGTCGACCGTCACCGGTTTGTAGCCGTTCTCGCGCAACCAGGCAAGCTGCTCGATCATGCGCTCGGTGCGCACCGCCACAACCGCCTGATCGGGGTCACGGTCTTCGACATCGTGATAGGCGATGCCGAGCACGTGGTTTTTCGGCCACGGTTTTTCGCTGGCCGCCAGCGGACGCTCGGACGGCGGCGCGAAGGCCGGAGCTTGCTGGGCGCAGGCGCTGATCAGAAGCGCTCCCAGCAGAAGGATGAAACGCGAAATCAAAGGCATCTTCAAACTCTTCTAGAAGCGGAAAGTGAGGTCGACGAGCAGACGCAGATCGGTCTCCCGATCACCGTCGTAAGGCCGGTTGATCACACTGAACAAACCGCCCACCTCGAACACGTCGTTCCAGGCATAACGCTGGCCGTAGCCGAGCAAGGCCATGCCGCCGGTACCGTGATCACGCTGGCTGTACGTCCCCGCGCCGGCCTGGAATTGCTGGCTCCAGGCCGTTTCGTAGCGGTGGTAGAGCACGTGATTGACGTTGACCAGCGGCATCACGCTGAAGTCGGATTTGGGGTTGAAGTACGGCACGTCATCGGACATGGAGTTGTGACTGGTGCCGACTTCCAGACCGGCATCGACCTGCACGTTCGGCGCGCTGTAGACGCCCTCGCGGCCGGTGAGCAAGGCTTCGACGCGGTTGTTGCCGTCGCTGAAGTGCGAGGGGCTGACCGACAAGCGCCACTCGCGGCTCTCGTTGGCGCGCCAGCGGATGAAACCGCTGCCGCCGTTGGCCTTGATGTCGCTGTTAAGCGCGCGCAACGGTGTCTCGGCCGACAGATATTCGAGGCTGCCGCCGTATTGCCAGTTGTCGTTGATGTCACGGGCGATCGCCAGACGCGCGCCCTGTTTGTCGCCGAAACCGTAGGAGTGGTTGGAAACTTCCGCTTCAAGGGTCATGTCGCGGGTGCGCCGCTCCAGGCCAACACGCTGGAAGCGATGGTTACCGGTGCCTTCAGCGAAGTCGCCGGTGGCATAACCGGCCCCGGCGAACACGCGCCAGTCTTCATCGATGGGCGGGCTGTACAGGGTGGTCTGAATGCCAAAATCGCGGCTGCCGCTGACGGCGCCGGCATCGCCACTGCCGCCGCCATTGGCCTTGCCGCCGTAGGCTTCGACGCGCAGCTCGGACATGTCATGCACTTCGCGTTCGCGGGCCAGACGCTGCACCTGGCGGTTGTCCGGATAACGTGCGACGACGTCGTCAGTCAGTGCATCCATTTGCCGCCATTCCTGCAGTTCCATGGCCGTGTGAGCCTGACCAATTTCCAGGCCCATGTCCCGCGGCACCATGCTCTCGGTTTCCTTGAGCTGCATTTCTGCGCGGCGCGGCCAGTTGCGGGCGAGGTACAAATCGGCCTGAGCCAGACGTAAACCGACGTTGCCCGGCGCCTGATCGACCAGGGTCTGCAAGCGCTCCTCACCGTGAGGCAAATCGGAACCGTAAGTCCCGGCCTGCGCGGCGAGTTGCTGGGCATCCATCCATTCATCGTTGGGGTTGCCGATCGGCAAGCCTTTCAGTTCGATACGCGGGCGCTGGGACTTGGCGGCGTCTTCAGCGACTTTGCGCGCTTCATCGTTGCGGTCGCTTTCCAGCAACGCGTAGTACAGCGCCGTGGTGTCTTCGAGGCGATCACCAACATCGGCGTCCGGCGCCGCCAGCACTTGGCGATAGAGGTCGGTGGCGATTTCCGGCTGGCGTTGATCCAGATACGACGCCGCCACCCAGCGCAGGGCGTAAGTCGGAATCTTCACGCCTTCGGTTTGCAGCTTCTGGTACTCAGTGATGACGTCGGCGGTGCGTGCGCGGGCCTTGAGCGCGCCCATGCGGTCGATGCGCCAACGGGTCACGTCATCATGAGCGGTCGCGTCAGGCGTCCAGGTGGCGAGCAGTTTGTCGTAGTCGGCCAGCGCGCGGTCGGCGATGACATAGCGTTCTTTTTCACTGCGCGTGGCGAGTTCGGCCAGGCGTACGCGCTCGGCGGCGAGATCGCCTTCGAGGCGACGCAACGTGACCGGATCGATCAACCCCGGACGCTGATTGGCCAGACGCAGCGCCGGTTCCGGCAGACGCGCCTTTTGCAGGGCGACCACGTATTCACGGGCGACTTCCGGTTTGCTGCCGGCGCGTTTGAAGGCTTGATCGTATTCGAACAGGGCGTCGTAGGGTTTGTTGTCGCGGGTCAGGGCGTAGCCCAAGGCGAGACGACGAGACGGATCATCAGGTTTGGCCGCCACCAGCGCTTTGGCGCGGCTCACCGCTTCGTCGGGCTTGCCGGCGTCAGCCTGGGTCAGGGCCAGGCCCAATTGCAGGTCGGCGTTGTCCGGTTCCAGCGCCAGGGCTTTGTTGTAGACCTGAGTGGCCTGATCCCAGCGCTTGAGGTTGCGATAGGCGCGTGCAGTGGCAGTCAGCGCCTGCACCGGCAGGACCCGATCACGGCCCTGGGTTTCATAGACCTGCACCACTTCGGCATCGAGGCCGGCCCAACTGGCGATTTGCAGGTGATCGCTGATCTGCCCGGTGGTCGACTGGCCGGGCGGCACCTGACGCAGCACCGTCAGCGCAGGCGCGTACTGCCCGGCACGGGCGTCGCGCACCATCTGATCGTAGGGTGTGTCGGCAAACGCCAGCGCCGGCCAAAGCAATTGGCTACACAGCGCAACTCGGAACAAAGGGCGTAAACCACGATGTAATACAGGAACATCAATACGCGGCATTCGTCAGCATCCTTACATGGCCAGCCGGGTCGCAATGCCCTCCTTGCCCATTCGTAACGGTGGCCGCCAATGCACATCCAACGGCCAAGCTTAGTCAGGCAGTCTTGCACGCAAGCGTAGACCAGAATCCAGAACACAATAATTGTTCAGAATCCTCGCGACGGCTCAGCCGCAACGCCAAAAACCCGAACACCAGACAGCAAAACGCCCGGCGTCTGTTCAACACAGAGGCCGGGCGTTGCTATTAAGAACGCAGAATTACTGCACTTGCGTGACGCCTGCGAACTTGCTCATCAGGAAGCCGACGAACTGCTCGACGGTCATCTTCTGGCCGTTGAATTCGACCTGATTGGCGGCGTAATGCAGCTTGGTCACCACGTTGGTGCCGTCGACGACCGCAAGCTGCGAACCGACGGCCATGCCTGCGAACATGTCAGCCGCTTCCTTGGACTGATCGACGATGGCTTTGGCATCGGTCTGACCGTCGAGTTGCGCCTGCACGCTGAGCAGATCGACCAGCATTGGCTTGGACACCTGGATATTCAGATCCAGCAATGCGATCAGTTGTTTGCCCAGTTGATCCGGCGGCAAGTCCATCGATTGCGGCTTGGTCAGATCGATCACCAGATTGGCCTTGCTCTCACCGTTGGCGGTGTTGAACGAGAGGTTTTCCAGGGCAATCTGCGGGCCGGCCGCCAGAAGTTTTTGCAGATCGGCTTTGACCTGGGCGTTTTCAGCGTCGGTCAGGTTCAGCTCAGGTGCTGGCAAACCTTGAGCGGCGGCTTCGGCAGCAGCCTTTTCATACGGCTGCAATTTGGTCTGGTAGATCTGCATCAGCGACATCGTCGACGGGATGTCGAGGTTTTTCAGGCTCATGGCCATGTTCGCCGAGCCGATTTTCTTGTCGTTGAGGCTGACTTCGCCAATCTTGTAGTCCGCACGGCCAGACGCATTGCTGCCGTTTTCTTCGGTGAGGTTCTTCATTTCGAAGTTCTTCACACCGAGCACCGATTGCTTGGTGCCGAAGGTGGTTTTGCTGTTGGTCAGCACCAGGGTGTTTTCCCCGGTGTAGTAGCCGTAGCTGCTCTTGGCGAGGTTGCTGGCCAGGGTCAGACCGTTGAGTTCGACCTGTACCGGCGCCTGGTCTTCAGCCACAGTCACCAGTTTCAGGTTGTCCATGTAGCCGTCTGCCTTGACCTTCTGCGCTTTGGCGCTGGCAGAAATGTTCATGGTCAGGCCGGAAAACCTCAGACTCGATTGTTCATCCAGTGCAGTTTCGAACGGCAGCAGATTGAGGGTGCTGGTGCTGGATTCGTCGTAGCCGATGCTGGTCACGCCCTTGAGCGGTGCAGCGCCTTTGGTCGCGGCGAACCACTTTTCGGTGACCGGGTTCTTTTCCAGCTCGTAGTTGCTGGTGGCCATGACCGGCAGCCATTTCAGCGAAACCAGACGCGAGAACGGCAGCGGGCCATGCTCGATGTGGTCAACAAACAGCAATTCGACCGGCGCATCACCGAACATCTCGCCTTCACCTTTGAGGCGGTAGTGCGCGGTGCTGGTGAAGGTGTGGCGTTCCAGCGACACCAGTTCCAGCGACGCGGTGCCGTTGGAGCCGGCCATGGCGGTTTGCAGCTCCTGGTTGGCATTGCTGACCGCGTTGTTGAGCACGCCTTCGATCTTGGTCCCGGTGTACCAGGCCCCGCCTGCGCTGATCGCGCCGATGGCAACAACAATTCCGAGGAGCACGCCTGCTGATTTATTCATGAATGACCTGATCGATTTCCGTGGCTGTGAGTGTGGTCGTCTTCCCTGAACCCGTGACCGGGTCGCGGCTCGACTGCGCTGAATTCAGCGGTGGAGATTAGCACCGGGCGCGCAAGACGGCCCAATGTTTAAAGGTTAAAGAGTGTCTATGGGAATTGTGGACAGTGGTCGGGCAGGAAGAGTTTCGCTGTTTTTGCGGACGCCATCGCTGGCAAGCCAGCTCCCACAAGGATCTTCAGCGAACACAAGTTCTGTGAACATCACAAAACCTTGTGGGAGCTGGCTTGCCAGCGATAAAGCCAGTTGATTCCCAGACGATCAGGAATACTGAACCTCGATCTCATCCAGCTGATGATCAAAGCTTTTCAGCCGTGCGGTCCACGTGTACACCAGCACTTCAAAATCCCGATCGATCACCGCACCGCCCGGCCCGTCGGCGCGCGGGTCGCAGAAGTCCAGTTGATAACGCTCACGAGCCATGGCCGTGGCGACATCGGACAGTTCACGGGCATTGTTGAGCCAGTGCCAGCCCTCGTCGGCAATCTGCTTGTCGAGTTCCAGGCACTGCTTTTTCAGCGCTTCGAGGCTTTTTTCCAGCGGTGTGCCGGTGAGTTCGCCCATGACTTCGGCGAAGGTCCGCCCGGGTTGCCAGTAGCTGCCCCAGAAATACCGGTCGAACACGGTTTCGACCCGGCGCAGGGCGACTTTGGTGTCCCAGATCAGCACCAGGGTCTTGCCCTGTTCGAGCTGGCGTTTCTTGACGCGCTGCACCTGAAGCGATGCCCACGCCACCACAACGATTGCCATGACAGCGATCAACGCCGTAGCGCTGTCGAGAAAGATCATGGCCTTGTCGATCTGATGGGCCAGCATGATGCCGTAGAAATAGGTGGCCGAGAGCAGCACCAGCGCTGCGAGGGCGCACCAGAAGCCGAGAGCGTAAGGGTTTTTCATTATTGGTTTCCCCTAGACCAGCGCTAGCGATGTGCGCTGGAAGGGTGCTTTGCACGGGGCGCCCTTCCAACACTTCAAAGCATAGCAACGGCCTCAGGGTTTGCTGGGGCTTGGTGCGTGCGTTCGTCCGCTTTCCCAACCGCCGCCGAGGGCGAGGAACAAATCGATCTGACTCATCGCAACTTGAGTATTGGCGGCGGCCAGTTGCGCGGTGACGTCGGTGTAGGTGCGGGTTGCTTGCAGGTCGGCGAGGAATGACTCGCGGCCGGCCTGGAAGAAGCGGTGGGTCTGGTCGGCAGCCAGTTTCGCCGATTGCTCGGCATCGGCCAGTGCGTCGCGCCGCTGAAGTAGTGCGGTGTACTGAGCGAGGCCAGTCTGGGTTTCGCGAAGGGCGTTGAGCACCACGCCGTCGAAGTGCGCGAGCGCACCTTGAGTCGTCGCTTCAGCTTCACGGATGCGCGCGCGCGCGCCGTTGGTCGGCACCTTCCAGCTCAGCGACGGGCCGAAACCCCAGCGGTTGGTCGACGGATCACCAAGGTCATCGATGATGCCGACGGTGCCAATGGTCGCGCCGATGCTGATGTCCGGGTACAGCTCGCCAGTGGCGACGCCGATGCCGGCGGTCGCAGCGGCCAGACGTCGTTCAGCCTGACGGATATCCGGACGCCGTTTGAGCAGTGCGGCACCATCACCAACCGGCACCAGTTGGGCGATTTTCGGCAGTTCGGCGCAAGTCGCCGTCCCGGCTGGCAATTGATCGACTGGTTTCGCCAGCAGCATCGACAGGCGGAACAATCCGGCCTGACGCGCCGCTTCATAGCGCGGCATATCGGCGCGCAGGGATTTGAATTGGGTTTGCGAACGGGTGACCTGGGTTTCGTCGCCACGCCCGGCATCGCGCAGACGCTGAATCAGCGTGGTGCCTTGCGATTGCAGGTCGAGGGAATGCTGGGCGATTTCGCGCTCTTCGTTGGCCGCGCAGACTTGCGTATAGGCACGCACAACGTCCGCCACCAACGTGATGCGCGCGGTATCAGCGGCGGCTTGTGTCGCGTCGGCATTGGCCTTGGCGCCTTCGATGCCGCGTTGCAACGTTCCCCACAGGTCGAATTGGTATGAGGCGCTGATGCCGATATCGCCGACGTTGGCCACTGGCACCTTCTCTGGCAACAGGAATGCCTGTCCGGATTCCTGCAAACGCTGAGCACCCATTTTCACCCCGGCGCTCCAGCCGCCAGCGGCCTCGGCCTCATCGACCTGAGCGCGGGCGCGCTGCAAGTTGGCGGCGGCTACGCGCAGATCGGTGTTGGAGGCCATGGCCTGCTGCACCAGTTGATCGAGGCGCGGGTCTCTATACAGCCGCCACCAATCCGCCGGCACCGGCGCCGAGACCACCGGCTTACCTGCCACCGCCAGCTCGCCCTGAAAATCCTTGCGTTGAACCGCTGCCTCCTCAGGCACGTGATAATCCGGCCCGACCATCTGACAAGCCGACAGCATCACGCCCAACCCGGCGATCATCAGCGCCCTGCTCATTGCGCGGGCTCCTGCTTTTTATCGTCGACTTTTGCGTCATCGATAATGGATACCGTGGCAGTGCGCCCGGCGATCATGCGGAAATCTTCCGGCACATCGTCAAAAGCAATCCGCACCGGAATCCGCTGCGCCAACCGCACCCAGCTGAACGCCGGGTTGACGTTCGGCAGCAGGTTGCTGCCGCTGGTGCGGTCGCGGTCTTCGATACCGGCGACGATGCTTTCGACATGCCCGCGCAGCTTGGCGCGGTCACCGATCACACGAATATCCACCGACTGGCCGACATGAATACCGTCAAGTTTGGTCTCTTCGAAATAGCCGTCGATGTGGAACGAGTTGCTGTCGACTACCGACAGCACCGGACGCCCAGCGGTGACGAACTCCTGTGGACGCGGCGCGCGGTCGTTGACGTAACCGTCCACCGGGCTGCGGATTATCGAGCGGTCGAGGTTGAGCTGCGCGCTGTCCACGGTGACCATGGCTTCGGCCAGTGCTGATTGCGCGCGAGCGACCTTCGACTGGCTTTCTTCCAGTTGCTCAGCCGGCACCAGATTACCGAGGCCACGGTTACGCTTGGCTTCACGCTGGGCTTGAGCCAGGGTTTCTTCGCGATCGGCGACAGCCGCTTTGGCCTGACGCAGGGCAAGTTTGAAACGATCCTGGTCGATGCTGAACAACACCTGGCCGCGCTTGATCAACTGGTTGTCCTTCACTTCAACCTGCTGAATCAAACCGGACACGTCCGGGGCGATCTGGATGATGTCGGCGCGAATGTGGCCGTCGCGGGTCCACGGCGCGAACATGTAATACATCACCATGCGCCAGACGAGGACAACGGCAAAAGTCACGATCAGCAGGGTCAGTACCACGCGACCGATGGTCAAAAACGGTTTTTTCATGTCATCAGGTATCGACTGAGTGAGTCCACGCCGTACAGCAGTACCGCGTAGAGGGCCACGTTGAACAATGCCCGGTGCCAGACCAGACGGTAAAAGTGCACGCGCGTGAGCACGGCATGCACCAGCAAAAACAGCACATAAGTGATGCCCATCAACACCAGCAGAGTCGGCAGGAAAATGCCGCTGATGTCCAGATCACCGATCATAGGGGCGCTCCATCGGGCAGCGGTTCTTCGGGCTCGGCGCTGGAGACGAATTCGACGCCGGGCAACAACGCCAGACGCAAACCGCTCAAGGCGTGCAACAGGTTTAGCCGGGTTTCATCGTCACCGTGGCCATTGAGTGCGCGGCGGGTGCGATCCAGGGTCATCAGCAACGGGGCTGGCGCCGGCAAGCGTTCACCGGCCTTGAGGCAGGCACGGAAATACTCGCCGACTTCACTGACCACTTGCTGCAACAACACGTTCGGCGCGCCCGTTACCCGTGGGGTATAGGCGAGCAAATCGAGCAGGTTCAGGCCGACGCGCACTTCACGCATGGCAATGCCGGTGTCCTGGCCAGTCAGCGCCAGACGCGGCAAGTGTTGCATCAGTCGATCGAGCAACTGCACACCCAACTGCCGGTGTTCGGCGAGGTTGGCCGGCTCGGTCATGTGGACGATGTCTTTCCAGCTGAAACGGGTCAGGCGCTTGGCCGCCAGTTCTGCACCGAACGGGCGCGCCACCAGCGTCCAGATAAAGGCGAACAGCAGACCGATCGGCCCCGCCAGGTTGGAGTTCACGAAGGCAAAAAAGTCCGCGTCGTAAGCGCCCTGAATGCTGATGAACGACGAGGTGTTGACCAGCGTCAGCAGCATGCCGAGGTAGAAACGCGGCTGCACCGTCAGCGTGCCGACGCAGATGAACGGAATCGAGAACGCCAGCACCAGCATCGGGAAATCGTGCAGGTTGGGCAGAATCAAAAACAGGTAAAGGCTGGCGAACAGCACCGACATCCCGGTCCAGAAGAAGAACCGGTAGATCTGCGGCGCCGGGTCGTCCATCGAAGCGAAGAAGCTGCACGCCACCGCCGCCAGAATCACCGCACTGCCGCCGTCCGGCCAGCCGAGCAGAATCCACAACACCGAGGCGGTGATGATCGCCAGAATCGTCGAGGCCACCGAATAGAGCATCAAGCCACGGTCGATAAACGGTGTCAGCCGACCCAAACGCCAATGGCGATACACCGCGCGCCAGCTGTCCTGGCGCTCGCAGAGAATTGCGTCCTGCAGGCTGCGGCAGTCCTGCCACAGATCGATGAATTCACCGAGGCGGTAAATCGAGTTGGAGAACAGCAATTGCCTGCGATCCTCAAGCGCCTCGACGCTCGGTTGCAGGGCTTCGAGCTGATCTTTCAGTGCTTGCCAGCGGTCGAGATCGGCGTCTTGGTGGCCCAGCCATTCGCGGGTCGCGACGAGCAGTGGTTCGAATTTATCCACCAGCTCTGGCGTACGCCGTTCGAGGGCATAGAGCGAATCTTCCAGCGCATCAATCACCGGCAGCAGATGAATCATTCGTCCACGTAATTCTTTGGTGTTGCGCACGGTTTGCGGTCGCGAGCCTTCGTGCGGCAACTGGCCGATCATCAATTCGAGGCTGTTGAAGTTGGCGACCATGGCCATGCGCAGCGCGGTGACTTCTTCGGGCTGCACGTCGCGACTGAGGAATTTCAGGCTGTAGGTGGTCGCGTCGGCGAACCACTTGCTCACGGCATCGTTGAACACCGGCGCCAAGCGTCGCGGCCAGAACATCGCACCGACCACGGCAGCGACGGCGATGCCGAGAAAAATTTCCTCTGTACGCGCTTCCGCCACGTCCCACACCGCCAGCGGGTTATCCACCACCGGCAAGGCAATCAGCGGCAAGGTGTAACCGGCGAGCATCAGCGCGTAGCTGTTGGCCGTGCGCAGATGCAGGGACATGAACAGCAAAATCCCCGTCCACAGCGCGATGACCACCACCAGCACATACGGGCTCTGGACGAACATCGGCACGAAAAAAACCGCCGCCGCCGCGCCGAGAAAGGTACCGATTGCGCGGTATAACGCCTTGGAACTGGTCGGCCCGAGAAACGGGCTGGAGACGATGTAAACCGTGGCCATCGCCCAATACGGACGCGGCATTTGCATGAGCAAGGCGATGTACAGCGCGATCATCGACGCTGCAAAAGTCCGGATCCCGTAGAACCAGTCGCGGGCCGGCGGAATGCCGGAGAAAAAACCGTTCAAGAATTGACCACCACAGGCGGATTGGCCGCCTCAAAAGCTCTGAGTACCCGAAGCGTAGCTTCCAGATCGCTTTGATCGATGCCTTCGAGCACCTCATGACGCAAGCGCACCAGTTCGATCTCGACCGCTTGCACCAGTTCACGTCCGGTGTCGGTCAGGCTCAGGCACTTGGCGCGGCGATCCTGAGCATCTTCGGTGCGGCAGACGTAACCGGAATGGCACAGCTGATCGAGCAGACGCACCAGCGACGGACTCTCCATCCCGGACGCCTGCGCCACTTGCACCTGCCGCACACCCTCGCCCAAACGGCCGATCATCAACAGCGGCACGGCGCAGGCTTCGGAGATTCCATAGTTGACCAGCGTGGTCTGGCAGATCTTCCGCCAATGCCTGGCGGCCACCACCATGGCACTGCTGATGTTCATCTGGAGAGCGTCGAGATCGTTCGGCACGGGGAAATGCACACTGTTAGTTTGCTAACTATCAATATCGCATTGGAGGGGAATTTCAGTCAAGTTTTGAAACAAATTGCCTGTTCAGGGTTAGCCTACCGAATCGAAATCACCCGCTATCTGCTCAATGAAATCGAAAACCTCCTCCGGCACGCTGAACTGGAACTGCTTACGTCGATGCTTTGAAACTTTGTCACCGTTGTCCAGACACATCATTACCAGTTTCGAGAGGTCGCTCCCCCGTACGTCAAAACGCCCATTCACCTCTTTGATGACGTAGTCGTATTTTTCAAGAAACTCGGTCTCCTCGCGCAGCTCCACTTCCAATGCTCGCAAGGCCATCTGCAAGGTAAATTCTGCACATTGAGTCCCGTCCCAGAATCGATAGATTGAGTCGTGCCCAATAAAATCGAAAGCCATCTGATCAGCGTCCAGCCAAGTGACATTCCAGAACTCTCTTGTGGGTTTCGAGAACTCCTTTAACGCTTCGAGATAGCCAGACTCTTCGTGTTTCATCGCTACCGAAACCGGTAACAACAAACCATTTTTTAGAGCGCCAGAATGGCAAAGCGTCTGGTGAATCAGGAAACGTGAAAGTCGACCATTGCCATCCATGAACGGGTGAAGAAAGACAAACCCGAAAGCCACAACCGCTGCAGCTATCAACGGATCAACCTGCTTGGCTGAGTGATTGGCAAAACTCATCAACTCGTCCATCAACTCCCTGCACAATTGCGGTGGAGGCGGGACATAGCTGACGCCAGCTGCGCCTCTCAAGCCGTTGTGTAAATGGTTCTGTTCATGACGGAAAAGCACAGCTTTATCGAAAGGATTGGAAACCGTACTGTTCTGCAACTCGACCAAATAGTCTTCGCTCAACTCTGTTCGCTCATGGGCTTGGCGGAGAAGCCGAACAAAACGGCGCGACTTTTCTTCGTTGGGCTCTTCTTTCTCAATGGCGAAAGAATCGCGGGTCTCATGCAGATAGGCCCAATTGATTGCCCGATCCATCATTTCCGGCGGCAACGTCGCCATAAAAGCCTGGGCTCGACCAAGGATGTCCAGATCAAGCAGCGCCTGCAGCTCCGTCGTACGCTCGACTGTGGCGCAGTAACGCATTGACCCCAACCCGTTAAAATCTACCCGCCAACGACTATTTCGAATTGCAGGCCCGGTGACATAACGCTTGGGATCAAACAAAGCGACAACGTTGCCCCGAACCGGTACGGAATATTCCAGCTGTTTGCCCGTGAAACTTTCCCAAAGAAAACAGGCCTTGCGGATAAATACCCCGTTAGGTGATCGGCTCAACTCACCTAGCAACTCGTCCGCTTCAACGGTTTCAAGCGCCTGAGCAAGAATGCACAGGTTTATTCCCTCATGCTTCAGAGCAAACAAGATGTGCTCAAGTGTCGAACCCTGTGCCGGCGCGACGCCGTTTGGAACCGCTAGACACTCACCGATCAAGGTAATCCGGGTAACCGGTTTGATCATCGCAATGCGCTTGGGGGCAAATGCATTAAGCTTCAGCGCATCACGCAGGTGGGCATATCCAACAGTTGGCATCGTCATCGTCCACATAAAAAATTCACTGCGACGATTAAAGCCCAGTTTTTTTTACATCGCGCATGTTTTTTTTACATTTCAGCCTTTTCCTACAATTTTTTTTACACACTTCTGCCCTTTCGCAACAAGACATCCAACTGATCCACCACCTCCGCCCAGTCGGCGTCATCCAGAATCTCGTCCCGTAAAAACTCCGCTTGGCTCTTCGTCCAGAAAAACGCATCAGCCATATGCAGGTCGGGTTTGAGCGGGGAATGGGTAGCAATGAATTGGTCGATGCTGGTCGGGTCGTTGTCCAGGCCGAGTTGTTTGAACAGGGATGGGAGGCTATGGGTTGGTTGCTCCATTGCTGAGCTCCTTCAAAAATGGGGTGTTTGGAAGATTATTCGCGAGCAGGCTCGCTCCCACAGGGGAATGCGATCAACCTGCTCGCGAAGGCGTCAGTGCCGGCGCCACAAAACCTAATCACTCAACTCCCGCACCTCGGCATGCGGCACCATTTTCAGAAACTCCGGCATGCTCATGTGCAGCAGGTAATTGTGGTTGCCCGCCTCCAGGTAGATATCCTTCTGACGCGTCAGCAACGGGTCGATGACCATATCCAGCCCGTAGGAATCACCCAATGGCGGCACCGCACCGCGTTCGCAGTCATCAAAGATGTGCGCCAGATTGCTTTCGCGGGTCAATTGCCATTCGCCGCTGGTGCGTACCTTGCTCAGGTCCAGATGACGACTGGCCGGCAGCACGGCCATCAGGTAATGGCCGTGGTGGTCGTCGAGGATGATCGATTTGGCCACGCGCTCGGCGGGTACCCCGGCGACCCGTGCGGTTTCCAGGCTGCTGGACGAGTGTCGGTGGGCGACGATGTCGTATTCGCAGTGCGCGCGCTTCAGGCTGCTCTGGACTTTTTTTGCCATACGCATGATGCACCTCGATGTTGCGCTGAACGGTGGTTGCCGTGTCTTTGAGTCTAGTTCGACGGCGTGCTGTTGCCGGTAAATCCGCCCACTGGACACATCCGCACATTGATCAACATTCAGCCAGCGCAACCCTCAACTAGACTGTAAGAACCAGACATGACGCTCGCGGAGGGTCACGTGAACAGTCGATGTTGTGCGTTTGCCTTGCTCCTGCTGATCAGCGGATCAGCCCTGGCTGCCGACACCCTGTTGCCGGCAATGAGTCCGGTGGGTTTGTGGATGATCACCTTGGGCGTCGTCTTTCTGATCGCCGAAGCCGCGCTGCCCAACTATGGGGTGATCGGTTTGGGCGGGATCATCATGTTCGTCATCGGCGCGCTGATCCTCAGCAACGCCGAACTACCGGTGCCGCTGATGATCGGCCTCGGTCTGATCAGCGCCCTGCTGTTGATCGGACTGCTGATCCGCGCCCTGAAAACTCGTCCGCGCCACGCCGTCAGTGGCGACGCCGGCCTGCTCGGCAGTGTGACCGCGATCACCACGGTGCAACCGGGCGATGCGAGTAACGGCTGGGTGCAACTGCAAGGTGAGCGCTGGCAAGTGCTCAGCGCGACACCGCTGCACACCGGGCAATCAGTGCGCGTGGTGGGGCGCAAGGGATTGTTGCTGCAAGTGGCCGCGACTGACGCGGCGCCGCTCGGAGAGTGATCATGGGTCTGCAAATCGGTTTTGTTGCGCTGCTGCTGTTGGTGATTGCCCTGGCCGGCTCGACGTTTCGCATCTTGCGCGAATACGAACGCGGTGTGGTGTTCCAGCTCGGACGCTTTTGGCAGGTCAAAGGCCCCGGTCTGATCCTGCTGATCCCGGTGGTCCAGCAAATGGTCCGGGTCGACCTGCGCACGGTGGTGCTCGACGTGCCGCCGCAGGACGTGATCACCCGCGACAACGTCTCGGTGAAGGTCAACGCCGTGCTGTATTTCCGCGTACTGGATCCGCAGAAGGCGATTATTCAGGTCGAGGATTATCTTTCTGCCACCAGCCAACTGGCGCAAACCACCCTGCGTGCGGTGCTCGGCAAGCACGAACTGGATGAACTGTTGGCCGAACGCGAGCAGTTGAATATCGACATCCAGCAGGTACTCGACGCGCAGACCGACGCCTGGGGCATCAAGGTCGCCAACGTCGAGATCAAGCATGTCGACCTCAACGAGTCGATGGTCCGCGCCATCGCCAAACAGGCAGAAGCCGAGCGCGAGCGGCGGGCCAAGGTGATTCACGCCGAAGGCGAACTGCAAGCCTCGGAAAAACTCATGCAGGCGGCAGAAATGCTCGGCCGCCAGCCCGGGGCGATGCAGTTGCGCTATATGCAGACCTTGAGTTCGATTGCCGGGGACAAGAGTTCGACGATTGTCTTTCCGTTACCGATCGAATTGCTCAAGGGCATGGCGGATTTGTCCGGCAAGTCATGAAGCAAACCCTGTGGCGCTCAGACGAAGTTTTTCCAACGCCTCGTAGGGCGCTCGGGTGTAATTCCGTACGTGCATTCGCAACAGTGCCGAAGCTTCGCGGCGTTTGTCTTCGCCGTCGGCAATGAAAGCTTGCGAGGGCTGTTTCGCATGCTGCATGGTCGCGGCGAAGACCTGCTTGCACTGTTCATCGTTCAAGCGGAAAAACCTGGCCAACCGCCCCGCCATCGCCTCGGGCAACTCGCTGTAATTGACCGGTAAACCACCCGAGTCACGGCAATGCACCACCCCCGCCGCCAACAATCGCCCCAAGCGTCGGGCGATGAAGTCTTCGCGCCCTTCGAACGGCAAACCATCCTCCAGCACACACTCGCCCAACATCCCCGGCACCATGTGCATCCCGGGCCGGCGCAGATGAGAAACGGCAATTTCCAGCGGATCTCGATAGAGAAACAGCCAAGGCGTATCCGCGAAACAATTCTGTAATAGCGGCCATTCACCGATATTCCAGGCGTCGAGTTTGATCACCAGGCGTTTTTCCACACCGCGCCGGGGCTGCCCATAGGCCGAGAGCAATCCGATGATGGCGGCCCGGCGTTCGCCGGCGGGTAAATCACTGCGTAACAAGGCGTCTAGCGGCGGTGGCTCGGACACAACGATGTGATCGTCGAGTCGGGCGAGCATCTGGCTGATCAGCGTCGAACCGCAGCGCGAGGCGTGCAGCACAAATGCGCTCGGTGCAAGCCCGGGGCTCTGCGCTCGCCATTCGCTCAGCGCTGTCAGCGGTGTCTGGCGCCGGAACGCCTGATTGAACGGCAATCGTAATGCATCTTCGACCGCGTCGCGAAAAAACGGCTGATGCAGCGGCGTGTCATCGAACCAGCACCAGTCCACCTGCCACTGCCCATCAACCAGCCAGACACGAATCGGCAACCAGCCGTCGAAATTCACCCGCTCCATTGTTCGTTCCATTGTCGACGGCCGTCGCGCATCGCTGCACGCAATTGCTCGTAAGAGAACGACAAACCATGCTCAACGCCCAATTCCAGCGCTCGATTGATGAAAACGTCTGGATCGTGCAGCGTACGCAAGGCCAGAGACAGCGAAGCATCTTCAGCCACCAGCCTCTGAAAGCGCTGCAACGGCGTATCCACCGCCCCCGGTTCCGGTGTGCTGCCCACTCCTGCGCTGATCATCTGCTCAAGCCACGCACCGGGCCGGCAATCGAGCACCAGATGAACCCGCGCCGATGTATCGCGGTTATCCACACGATGTGGACGAGCGAGATCAAGAAACCAGCATTCGCCGGCCTGCATGGGCATGCGCTGCCCGTCGAGACAGAAATCGACGTTCGGCGGACTGAGCAACGGAATGTGCAAACGCCGATCGGCCTGCGGGCCATCAAGGTCGTAATCGCGATGCGGGTGAATTCGTCCACCAGGCCCCAGGCGCAGCAGTCGCGCGCTGACGATGTCCAGGGAAAGATTTTGCAGCCCTTGTGGCCAGCGCTCATCACTCAGCCAAGGGCCACGGTGCACCGGCTCACCGCGCCCGGGGGACAGCTCGGTCAGCGCATCGACCGCCGAAATGAGCGCCACACCGCTCCAGTCGCCGGAAAAATAATCTGTATTGAAATGGCTTCGCCAGGCGTCGTCGGCAATCGCTGCCAGTGCCTGCAGCAGCAAAGGCAAATCCACCGTTACCGGCAATCGCGAATACGCCGGGCGGCTCATGCCTTGGGCAACACCGAACATTCGCCGAGCCAGGTCAGCAGACGATCGAGACAGGCGTCGACCGATTGCACGCCGGTGTCGAGCACCAATGACGGCTGCGCCGGTGGCTCATAGGGCGCGGAAATGCCGGTAAACCCGGGCAGGTCGCCGCGTCGGGCGCGGGCGTAATGCCCCTTCGGATCACGCTGCTCGCACACCGCCAGTGACGCGCTGCACCAGACCTCGCGATAGTCGTCACCCAAGCGCTGTGCAAACACCTCACGCAGCTCGGCCAGCGGCGCAATCATCGCCAGAATCACGACCTGTCCGTTGTCCACCAGCAGCGCCGCCAGTTCGCTGGCGCGGCGAATGTTTTCCTGGCGATCGGCATCGCTGAAGCCCAAATCCCGGTTGAGCCCGATCCGCAAACTGTCGCCATCGAGCACCATACTTTGCCGGCCACACCCGAACAGTGTGGCCTGCAGCGCTTGCGCCAATGTCGATTTGCCTGCCGCCGGTAAACCGGTCAGCAGAATCGCCGCACCCCGATGACCATTGCGAGTCTCGCGTTGCGTGCGGCTGATACTGGCGGCGGGCGCCAGCACATCACTGCGCTGGGGCATGCGCCACCACCGGCACCGAAATATCCCCCGACGCCCACGCCGACTCGCGATTGGCCAGCGCGGTGGCGATTGACTGCACTTCGGTCGACTGCACCTGATCCGGCAACGGATCGAGGCCGGCGCTGGCGAAGATCTGGCCGTAGGCATTGCGTAAATCGGCGTACGACAGATCGCGGCGCAAGTCTGCTTGCAGGTTGTTCAGCTCGCCTTGAATAAGCTCCAGCTCACCAATCCCGGCTGCCTGATGGCGGTTGCGCAATTGACCGACGATTTGCCCGTCGATGTCCGACAGTTGTTGATTGGTCTTGAACTGACGCATGGCTTCTTGATAGTTGGCATTCGCCACATACAACTGCGCGAGCACTGCGATCGACATCGCCTGACGGCGTGCAGTGGCGACTTCTTCGCCAGCCTTGGCGACATTGATCGCCGCCGGTGCGGAGATCACATTGAACAGGTTCCAGGTGACCTTGACGCCATAGTCGGCCCAGCCTTGTTCGACGAGGAAAGAGTTGCTGTCGTAGTGGCCGCCAGCAGAAAACTCAAGGCCTGGCAGCAAGCGCAACATGGCCTTGCGGGTTTCGGCGGCGCTGATGCGCGTCTGGTAATCCTGTTCACGCAGTTCCGGGCGACTGGTCAGGGCTTCCTGTTCGAGTTTGGCCAGATCGACCTTGAGCTCGGGAATCTGATAACCGTCATCGGTGGCCAAGGTCAGATTGGTGCCCAGCGGCAAGTTGATCAGCGTCGCCAGTTCGGTTTTCGCCAGCGACAAGGCACGGCGCTGTTCTTCCAGTTGCCGGGTCGCTTCGATCAACGAGCGCTGGTAACCGAGCGATTGCACCGGATCACCAATGCGTTGATCGCTCAGGGTCTGGCTGTTGTCGCGAGCGGTCTGTACCCGCGCCATCAGGCTATCGATCTGCTTGAGCAGACGTTCAGCGGCCATCGCCCGCCAATAGGCCGAGCGCACGTCCTGAACGATGGTGTTGATCACTTTGCGGCGCCGTTCCTGGACGATCAGACGCTGATCGCCCTGCTGCTTGGCGCTGATATAGCTGACGCCGAAGTCGAGGACGTTCCAGACCATGGTCAGGTCGGCAACTTCGCGATCACGATCCTGCGAAGTCGACGGCTCCAGAGACTGGGTGCCGGTGCGCACGCTCTGGCTGCTGGAGGCGTTGACGTTGTTGCGTCCGACGTAACCGGCGTCCAGCGCCATGCGCGGCAGCATGTCGAAACTGGCGAGGTCGAGCTGTCGCTTGGCCAGTGCTTCCTCCATGATCTTCAAGCGGCCTTCGAGATTATATTTCACGGCGCGGGCCATGGCCTGGTGCAGGGTCAACGGACCGCGCAGCGGCTCCTGATCCTTGTACATGCTTTGCAGGTCGGTCTTGGCGCGCTGTTCACTGACGCTGCGTTCAATCGGTTCACTGGTCACTGCACATCCGCTGATCGCCAGCGCCAGCAGGCTGGCGCCGAACAACTTCTGACTTTTCTTCATCCCTGGATTGCCCCTAGGTCCCGCACAGTGTTGAGTAATGGTTGGTTCAAGCCGATATTTCGCTGATACCGACCTGTTGCAGTGCTGCCGCCAGGTTGTCGACCCGGTGCTGTTCGTTGTCCTTGAGTTCTTGCAGTTGCTGCCCGAGTGTCGGCGCGCCAAACACGCCGCGCAGGCCCTGGGAAATATCGCCGGCCTTGAGTGAGTGACTGCCGAACGCGTTCAGCGAATCGCGCTCGGCGGCGCTGTCCTGATTGAACAGGTTCGCCAGCGTGCTGCTGCCGAACACGCCACCGTCACCACCGCCAAAGCCGAGGAAGCCGTGGCCGGAGCCGTCACCCGCGTTGTCGCTGCTACCGAATACCTGAGCGATGAAGCTTGGGCTCAAGGCGCCGTGGTTCATGAAAATATCGCCCAGCGGGCGAATGCCGTTGCCGATCACCCGCTGCTCGAACAGCGGTGCAAAAGTCAGCGGTGAGCCGAGATCGCCAGTGGGCGAAGTGAAGATGATCGGTTGCAGCGGCAAGCTCGGTGGCGGTGCTGGCACCACCGGATCGCTGCTGCGAATCAGTGGGTCGGGAATCACCACACTGGTTGACGTAGTGGGAGGAACGAGCGGCGGCACGGTGTTGATCGCGTAATTGTTGGAGCTGCTGACACCGCTGCCGCTGTTGCTTGACAGATCACTGACCCCGGCACTGTTGACGCTGATGGCATTGCTGGCGCTGTTGACGTTGGCATTCGGCGTCAGGGTCGCGGTCCAGGTTTTGCCGCCGTCGCTGCTGCTCAGGTTGGACAGGCTGCCGTTGCCGACATTGATGTCCGCCAGATCAAAACCACTGACCGCCTCATTGAAGGTGATGGTCACCTGCGAGGTCTGGCCGATGCCCAGATTCGGAGTGCCGATGACCACCGTGGCCGTCGGGCGCTCACTGTCCAGCGCATAGTTGTTCGACACCGCCACCGTGCTGCCGACGTTGCCCGCCAGATCAGTGACGTTGCTGGTGTCCAGCGCAATGAAGTTGCTTGGGTCGGTAACATTGGCGGTCGGCGTGAACGTCGCGGTCCAGGTCTTGCCGCCATCACTGCTGCTGAGGTTGCTCAGATCACCGTTGGTCACGCTCAGGTCGGACAAGTCAAAATTGCTCACCGCCTCGCTGAAAGTGAAGGTCACCGTGGTGGTCTGGCCGATACCCAAGTGCGGATTGGCGACCACGATGTCCACGGTAGGCCGCGTCGCATCCAGCGCGTAATTGTTGGAAATGGCGATGCTGGCGCCCAGGTTGCCGGCCAGATCCTGAACGCCGGCGGTGTCGACGATGATCAGGTTGGTGGTGTCATTGACGTTCGCCGTCGGCGTCAGCGTGGCGGTCCAGGTGATGCCGCCGTCGCTGCTGGTCAGGTTCGCCAGTGTGCCGTTGGCGACGCTGATGTCCGACAGATCGAAACCACTGACCGGCTCACTGAAGGTGATGGTCACCGTGGTGGTTTCACCAATGCCCAGACGATTGTCGGCGACCACAATGGTTGCGGTCGGCAACGCCGTGTCGATGGCGAAATTGTTCGAATCGGTGGTGCCGACGCCACTGTTGCCGGAAGCGTTGGCTACCCCACTGTTATCGAGGGTGATCAGGTTGCTGGTGTCGGTGATGTTGGCGTTCGGGGTGAATGTCGCCGTCCAGGTGATGCCTCCGTCACTGGAGGTGACGTTACTTAGGGTGCCATTCGCAATGGTCAGGTCCGCATTGGTGAAACCGCTGACGGCCTCGCTGAAGGTGATGGTCACCGCCGAGGTTTCGCCGGCCTTGAGCGCGGTATCCGCGACGACGATGGTCGCGGTCGGCACTTCGGTCTGCACCGCATAGTTGGCCGAGTTGGTGATGCCGATGCCCGCATTGCCAGCCAGATCGCTGATGCCACTGTTATTCAGCACGATCAGGTTAGTGGCATCGCTGACGCCGATGGTCGGCGTGAACGTCGCTGTCCAAGTGATGCCGCCGTCGCTCGACGAGACATTGCTCAGCGTGCCGTTGGCGACGCTCAGGTCGCTGTTGTCGAAGCCGCTGACCGCCTCGGAGAAGGTGATGGTGACGAGCGCGGTTTCACCGGGACGCAGCTCGGTGTCACTGATGACGATGGTGGCAGTCGGACGCTGGCTGTCGATGACGTAGTTGGCCGAGTCGGTGGTGCCGCTGCCGGTGTTGCCCGCGATGTCGGCGATGCCGGTGTTGTCCAGGGTGATGATGTTGCTGGTGTCGGTGACGCTCGCCGACGGCGTAAACGTCGCCGTGTAGGTGATGTTGTCCGAGGTGCTCAGCCCGGAGAGCGTGCCGTTGGCCACGGTCAGGTCGGCCAGGGTCAAACCGCTGACGGCCTCGCTGAAGGTGATGGTCACGGTGGTGGTCTGGCCGACGCCCAATGCCGAATCGGCGAGTGCAATGGTCGCGGTTGGGCGCTGGGTATCGATGGCGTAGTTGTTCGAATTGGTGGTGCCATTGCCAGCGTTGCCGGAAGCGTTTTGCACACCACTGTTGTCGAGGGTGATCAGGTTGCTCGCGTCAGTGATGTTGCTGGTCGGGGTGAAAGTCGCTGTCCAGGTGATACCGCCATCGCTGCTGCTCACCGCCGTCAGCGTACCGTTGGCAATCGTCAGGTCGGCGTTATTGAAACCGGTCACCGCTTCGCTGAAGGTGATGGTCACCAGCGACGTTTCGCCGATGGTCAGGCTGTTGTCCGCAACGACGATGGTGGCGGTCGGAGCCACGGTGTTGATGGTGAAGTTGCCGGAGTTGGTCGTGCCCGTGCCGGCGTTGCCGGCCAGGTCAGCGATCCCGGTGTTGGCCAGGGTGATGATGTTGCTGCTGTCGTTGACCCCGACGGTGGGTGTGAACGTCGCCGTCCAGGTGATGCCGCCGTCCGCGCTGCTGACCGCCGTGAGCGTGCCGTTGGGCACGACCAGATCGGCGTTGGTGAAACCGCTGACCGCCTCGCTGAAGGTAATCGTCACCAGCGAAGTTTCACCGGCGCTAAGGGCAGGATCGGCCATGACGATGGTCGCGGTCGGACGCTGGGTGTCGATGCTGTAGTTGTTCGAATCGGTGGTGCCGCTGCCAGCGTTGCCAGCCAGGTCGGCCACGCCGGTGTTGTCCAGCGTCACCAGATTGGTGGCATCGGTGATGTTCGCGCTCGGCGTAAACGTCGCCGTCCAGGTAATCCCGCCGTCCGCACTGCTGACCGCCGTCAGGCTGCCGTTGGCGATGGTCAGGTCGGCGTTGGTGAAACCGCTCACCGCTTCGCTGAAGGTGATGGTCACCAGCGAGGTATCGCCGATTTTCAACGTGTTTTGCGCGAACACCACAGTGGCGGTCGGCCGCACGGTGTCGACCGCGTAATTGTTGGAATCAGTGGTGCCGGTGCCGGTGTTGCCCGAAAGATCGGCGACCCCGCTGTTATTCAGGGTGATCAGGTTGGTGGCGTCGGTAATGCTGCTGGTCGGTGTGAAAGTCGCCGTCCAGGTGATGCCGCCATCCGCGCTGCTGACTGCGCTCAGCGTACCATTGGCAATGCTCAGATCGGCGTTGGTGAAACCGCTGACCGCCTCGCTGAAGGTGATGGTTACCAACGAGGTTTCGCCGATTTTCAGCGCAGTGTCGGCGACCACGATGGTTGCCGTCGGCCGTAGCGTATCGATCGCATAGTTGTTGGAATCGGTGGTGCCGGTACCAGTGTTGCCGGCCAGATCCGCGACCCCGGTGTTGTTCAGGGTAATCAGGTTGGTCGCGTCGGTGATGTTGCTGTTCGGCGTAAAGGTTGCCGTCCAGGTAATGCCGCCATCAGCGCTGGAGACATTGGTCAGCGTACCGTTGGCAATCGTCAGGTCGGCGTTGGTGAAACCGCTCACGGCTTCGCTGAAAGTGATGGTTACCAAGGACGTCTCGCTGAGATTCAGCGCGTTGTCCGCAACCACGATGGTGGCCGTCGGACGCACGGTGTCGATGGCGTAATTGGCTGAATCGGTGGTGCCGCTGCCGGCGTTGCCGGCCAGATCCGCGACACCGCTGTTGCTAAGGGTGATCAGGTTGGTCGCGTCATTGATGCTGCTGGTCGGCGTGAAGGTCGCCGTCCAGGTAATGCCGCCGTCAGCACTGGAGACATTGGTCAGCGTACCGTTGGCAATCGTCAGGTCGGCGTTGGTGAAACCGCTCACCGCTTCACTGAAAGTGATGGTCACCAGTGAGGTGTCACCGATTTTCAGCGCGGTGTCGGCCATGGCGATGGTCGCAGTCGGGCGCTGGGTATCGATCGCGTAATTGTTCGAGTTGGTGGTGCCGACGCCTGCCACGCTGTCGGAGACTGCCGTCACCCCGGTGTTGTCGAGGGTGATGAGGTTAGTGGTGTCGGTGATGTTGTTGGTCGGCGTGAAGGTCGCCGTCCAGGTGATTCCGCCGTCGGCGCTGGAAACACTGGTCAGCGTGCCGTTGGCAATGGTCAGGTCGGCGTTGGTAAAACCGTTTACTGCGCGACTGAAGGTGATGGTCACCAGCGAGGTTTCGCCAATATTCAGCGCGGTGTCGGCGACCACGATGGTGGCGGTCGGCGGCTCCACGTAAGCGGTGTTGAGCGTACCGCCGTTGTTGTAGATCCCCACCAGTGCGCTCGGCGTTGTGCCGGTCGAACCACCGTTGGAAAGACCACCGGCACCGCTAGCGGCGCCGTTGCCGCTGATCGCGGCGAAGTTGCTCGCGGTGATCAGCACCACACCGCCGTTGTTCCAGATCGCCCCGACGCCGCGACCGCCGGCACCGCCATCGGCACCATTGCTGCCGACACCACCGCCACCCCCACCACCGCCGCCGGCAGCAATGTTGTTGCTGATGACCGAGGTGCCGATGACTTTCAGGGTGCCGCTCGCAGCGTTGTAGATACCGCCGGCCGCATTGCCGCCGACGCCGCCGACTTTGTCCCAACCGGAACCGCCACCTCCGCCGCCAATCGACAGGCTGCCATTGCTCGCCGAACCACCATTGCCGCCATGACTGTAACCGGCACCGGCGCTGCCGCCATTGCCGCCCACGCCACCAGTACTGGTGCCACCCCGGCCGCCCATGTCGGTCGGGCTGTAACCACCGCCATAGCCGCCGGCATTGGCACCGCCCGCCCCCCCGGCATAAGTGCCGGTGCCCGGGCCAGAAGTACCGCCATGGCCACCGGTCTGGCCACCGATACCCGCACCGCCGCCACCGCCACCGCCGACATAACCGCCGGTCACACCACCGCCACCACCACCGCCGGAAGCAGCGTTCGCAGTCACAGTGACGTTGTTCAGGGTAAGAATGCCGGCGTTGAAAATGCCGCCGCCCATGGCGCCCGCCGCCGCAGAGCCGCCATTACCACCGTTGCCGGCGACCAGACCTTTGGTGATCACCAGGCCGTCGAGGGTCACGGTGCTGCCGGAGGTGACTTCCACCACGCGGGTTTTGTACTGACCATCGAGGGTCACGTCAGCCACGCCGTCATTATTCAGGTCGCCGTCAACGGTGAGGCTCTTGTTGATCAGCAGCTCCGAAGTGAGCTGAATAGTCATGCCGGAACTGAACGTGACGATATCGCCGTTCTGCGCCGAAGCCAGCGCCGCGCGCAGCGAGCCGACACCCGAGTTGAGGTTATTGGTCGCCGTCCAGGTGGCCAGGCCCCACTGGTACTCGCTCATGGCTTTGCTCGACAGCACGTTGGCGCTTTCGATGGTGCCGGTGGCGATCTCCAGATCCCAGTCGCCGCCGACACCGGTGCGATTGTTCGAAGCGGCCACATCACGTCCGGTCAACTGCGCCAGCGAATCGACGAAACTCAAGCCACGATCGCCTTCAGCGGTGTAGCAGCCGTAAATCAGGATGTCGCCACCGGCGTTCATGTCCTTGCCGATTTCCGCGAGAACCGCGCTGCGCTGGGCGACGTTGTCTACCGAGAGATAACTGTTGCCCAGCCACAAATCACCGGCATTGCCGTGGGCAATAATCTGCACCGAGCTGACGCCGTGATGCTGATCAAGGAAGTCGGCAATCTGCTGCAAACCGTCCTTGGTCGCGTCGAGTTTCACCACTTGAGTGCCAGGAGCAATCCCTTGCAGCAGGCTGTCGGCATCCTTCACCCGCGAATCGACGAACACCACACTCTGGCCTGGCACCGCGACGGGGCCGGCGGCCGGCGTGGCATCGGCCTGGCCGTGGGTGTCTTTGCTCGCAACGGGATGATCGGCTGCCGGCGCCTTGGCCGCATCGGCAGCGGTGGCTGCATGGCTGTCGGCTTGCGCAGCGGTATCGGCCACGGTGGCGGCCACCGCGCCGTCGAACAGCATGCGCGGTTCCAGCGACATGATCATCGGCGCGGCCAGCGAACGCTGACCTGCGGTTACCCGAGACCTGACTTTTGCACCGCCAAAAATGCTCCACCACATGTTGCTCACCCGAACTCGAACGAAGGTACGTAAGGCATCAATGAAAAACGCCGCGATCAACTGATCGCGGCGTCGGATTTCATACGAATGACATTGGCGGCGCTGGCTGAGCCATCGAGCCAAAAGGACAAATCAGCGTATTGCTTGAACAGGTCAGGCGGCAAAATGGTGCGCCGTGACTGCAAAGCCACCTTGGGTTTGACCTTGTGCAGGCCGGCCAGGCCAAGGCCTTGGTCGAACTCCGGCGCGTCGTAGGCCAGATGTTCGAAATCGTGCTCGAACCAGGGTTCACCGATGAATTCATAGACCAGCCGCAGCACGCGTTCCGGCGCCTGGGTCAACAAGTCGTAATCGATGATCAGCAGTGAGTCCGCGTGCTCGCCGTAATAGGCTTCCTTGAGCGCCGCCCAGGCAAAACCTACCAGGCGATTGCGCTGAGCCAGGGTTTCGCAACGGCTGTACACCGTGTTGCGCTCCACGGCATCGCCAAACAGTTTGGTGTTTTCAAAGGGATTGGCGCGGTACAGCCGCTCGATACTGTCCATCACCCAGGCGACATTGCGCACGCAGGCGATGACTTTGGCGTGAGGAAACAGGTCGTTGAGTGCCGGCAGACGCGAGCTCCACTGCCGGTTGGTGTCGAACACCACCGGTTTGTCGGCCTTGTCGGCGTAGCAGGAGTCGAACAGACCACGCAACAGGCGACGGCGCATGTCGGTGTCGATCACCGCACCGTACTCGCTGCCGGCGCTGCATTGCTCGAGGACACTTGAGAACAGCGATCCGACCGGGCTGGTCATGCCGGCATGAAAGCGCGGGTTCTGCAAAAGAATTGCAGAAAGCAGGGTGGAGCCTGAACGCGGCAAGCCGGAGATAAAGTGGAACTGCTGCAATCCCTTCACCCTGATCTAAAGTCCCTTTGTCCGACAAAGCGTAGTCCAACAACCACCTTGCGACTAGTAGTGTTTTGATATCAACCAAGAGCAAAAAGAACTAATAAGTTAGTTTTTAATCGCGAATTTGAAGGTGAAACGTTTTAGTCTGACCCGCACCTATTTGGCTGCAGATTGCGGCGTGATCAACCGCGCTTGCGCCCCGCCCGCATGGACTTGCGCGCTGATCTGCCAGGTGGCGGGCAACGGTGCAAATTCTGCCGGGTCATCGAAGGTGCCGACCAGCCATATCCGGGCATTGCCAGCAACCTCGGCAAGGCTGTCGAGGTAGACATCGTCGCTGACCAGCGTACCGAAGCCATATTCATTCGGGCGCGTCGAACGGCCATCCGCAGCCGGCGGCGTGTACAGCCGCACCTTTGCGCCAGTTCGATCGTAGTAGACGTAACTCAAGTACCAGAGCATGTCGCTGGTAACGATGCGATCACCGGGCTGGAAATGCTGATTGACGTAGTGCACCACGCGATCGAACTGATCATTGCTGTCGACCGCGGCATTGTTGTTCAGGCCGACCATTTCCACCCCGAGTAACGCCACCAGCACCGCTAACGCGAAGACCCGCACGCGACTGTACAAACGGTCGATGGCCAGTGCTGTCAGCAGCGGCAAACCCAGGGCATAAGCGGTCAGATAGCGCTCGATGAATACCGGTGTGATGAACGACACCGCAAACACCAGCAACAGCGGTAAGCCGGTGTACAACGCCAGCAGGACACTGCCGCGCGACACGCTGCGATCACGAATGACCGCCACCGCCGCCAGCAGCAGCAACACCAGCGGCAATGCGCCGAACACCAGCAACGGCAAGCGTTCGCCGTCATCCTGGATCAACCATGTCCAGATCATCGACGGCAACGACGCCAGCGTCACCGGGTCCTCCCAGCCGACATCGCCACCGACCTTGAGCTGCTCCATGTGCTGCGTCAGATCGAGCAAGTTGGGTAGCCACGGCAAGTAAACCGCCGCGATGGCCAGATTCGCCAGCCACCAGCCCGGGTGCTGGATATGTCGCAAGCGATAGCCGCGCTGGAACCGAATCACCGTCAGATAAATCCAGTGACACAGCGCCGCCAGCACCGCGAAGTAATGTGTGTAGAGCGCCGCCGTCATCAACAGCGCATAAATCGCCAGATAGCGATGGCGCTGCGGCCGGCGGATCCAGTAGACCAGCGCCAGCGTCGCGGCGATCAACAACAGGCCGAGCAGCGAATACATGCGCACTTCCTGGCTGTAGCGCACCGCCGTCGGCAACAGCGCCAACAGCAGCCCGGCGAGGATCGCCGCGCGGCGCGTGGCCAGGCGATCCACCAGCCAGACGCCCATGCCGACCGCCGCAATCCCGGCCAGAGCGCTGAGACAGCGAATGGCAAAAATGCCGTCGCCGAACAGTTCGATCCAGCCATGCAGCAGCATGAAGTACAGCGGCGGGTGCACATCGAATGCGGCGTGGCGCCAGATATCGGCCAACGAATAGCGCGCCAGCAACAGGCTGGAACCTTCATCACCCCAAATCGCCGCAGCGGTCAGATCGTAAAAACGCACAGCGGCGGCCAAGAGCAGGATCGGCAGCATCCAGTGTTCCCTGGCCCAGCGGATCAAGCGCAAGCGGGCAAACCACGACCCCGGTGTTGCATGCGGATCCTGTGTGTCGCCCACCGGTGTCACTCTGTTGACCGCCATTGCTTCCTCTTGCCGTGCCACGACACCACGCCTGTATGAGCCAGAACCTGCCAGTCACTCTAGGTCAGGCGCAGGAGCACCGTCGATGCCGATTTGCGACTTCACGACACCCGGCAACCTTGCCAATCCGCGTCTACGCTCTGGCGTGGCGTGACCTGGCCACGGAGTGCCAAGGCAATAGCATCAGCCTGATCCCACTAGCGGCCCGCCGACAACCAATCAGAAGGATAAGGACTTTATGGACGTTTACATGGGCACTGTTCTGACGTTTGCCTTCAACTACGCGCCCAGCGGCTGGGCCTTGTGCAACGGTCAGATCATCGGAATCAACCAGAACCAGGCGCTGTTTGCATTGCTGGGCACCACCTACGGCGGCAACGGCACCGTCAACTTCGGCCTGCCCAACCTGCAGAGCCGCATGCCGATCTGCCAAGGCAATGGCGGGGGCCTGACGCCGAGAGTCATGGGAGAAATCTCAGGCGCCGAACAAGTCACCGCCACCCTCAACAACCTGCCGAATCACACCCACACCCTCGCCGGCCTCACCGCCACCACCACCGTGCAACTGGCCAACCCGGCCAGCAATCCGGCGGGCGCGCCGACGGCGACCAACGCCTACATTGGTGCTTCGGGCACCGGGCCGGGTCTGGCGAATATCTTTTCCGATGCCCAGGGCGCATCCCCCGTGCCGCTCAAAGGCGCCGCGACCACCATCAGCGGCACGATCTCGCCAACTGGCAACGGCCTGCCGCTGCCCATCATGAACCCGTATCTGGTGCTCAACTTCAGCATCGCGCTGAACGGCATTTTCCCTTCGCGTAACTGATCGACCACCGGGGGATCACATCCCCCGGTTCCCCACTTTGCCGGAGCGAGACCATGCTGCAATCGGTTAAAAGCCAACATTTCCAGGCCCTTCTCGGGCGGATCGGCACCCTGTATCTGCCCGATGGCAGCGCATTGCAAATCCATATCGGCGAACTCGCAGAGAAACCGCTGGCGCAAATGCGTTACAGCGAGCGCATGCCATTCAGCGTCGAATTGAGCAGCCTGGAAGCGACTGAATTCGTCGATGGTTTATGTGCACTGGAGTTGCCTGAACTGGGGCGAGTGGACGGCATCTTCGTGTCGCGGGTACCACCGATGGGGCGGCCGCCAGAGCTGGCTTACTTCCACATCACCTTCAACTGACCCGAACCCAAGGAGCAGCCTTCGGCAGCTCCTGCACGGAAATTACCGGGGATACCAGACCAGTCGCTCCGCCGCCGGATTGCTTTCTTCAACCGCAAACCCGAGCGCGAGGTAATGCCGTCGCGCATGGGGATTGCTGGTCCAGACCACCGTCGCCACCGGGCAGCGAATCTGCTGCGCGGCTTTCTGTACACCTTGCAGCACGACGCGACCAAAGCCCTGGCCACGCGCCTTTGGGATGAACGCCAGATACAACACGCGAATCTCGTTAGCGCCGAAATCAGTACTCAATGCTCCGATCGCGGTGCCGAGCTTTTCCACCACGTAGTGCATGGCGTTGGGGTAGTTGTCGCCCATGCCCAGCTCCTGCACCTGAAACTGCTGGGCGACCACTTGCTGCACCTGTTCCTGCTCACCGTCGATCCATTGCAGGTCCGGCCGCGCGGTCTGATACAGGCTTTGCAAAAACGGCCCATCGGTTGCCCGCGAAGGCCGCACCACCAATCCTTCTGCCGCCACTGCTGCGTTGTCCGCCATCGTGCTCTCCGTTAGAAACCGCTTTCCCTGACCCCCAGCGCCGCCATTCGGCGCCATGCGACACCGAGCAACGATTCGCCGCTGCCTTGCAAGATCACGACACCGCGCAACGGTTGCGGCGGTGTCGACGCATCGTCAAGCACGCTGAGCCGCGCGCCGTATTGCGCCTGCACCGGTTCGGCCCGCTGCTGTTGATCGCGGCGCACGGCAATCGGCCCGTGGTGATCGGAGGTCAGCGCCTCCTGATCGACGTAGGCCACGCCGTTGGTGTCGATTTCATTCAACTGCACGGCCAGCGCCGGGTGCATCGGGTCATCGGCGATGAAGCGGCCGCTGGCACCGGGTTTGACTCGCCACAATTCGGCTTCGGCGAGATAACCGCGCAGGCGCGCGCCATCTTCAACCACTCGGGCCAGCGCATCGCGAGTCGACAGCCAGCGCCCGACCGTCATGTTCGGCAGCAGATCACGCACGCTGCCGGCTTGCGGTGCGCGCAGCAACAGGCGCTCACGTTGCGCCGTCAGCCCCCGATATTCGGCGACCGCTTCGGCCAATCGCTGCTCGACAATGCCCGCATCGGCAGCGGTTTCGCTGCGACTGGCCTGGCGGCGCATCAGCAACTGCTGGATCTGGATTTCCCGGCGCACGATCGCCAGCCGCGACTCGAGATCGGGCGATTCCAGTTCAATCAGCACATCGCCCTGAGCAACCTTCTGCCCGTCCGTCACGTTTACCGCTTTGACCCGCGCCGCCGTTGGTGCGTGCAGGGCACTGGCGCGCCCGGCCTCAAGCATGGTCGGCAACTCCACCGAACTGCGCCACGGCACAATCAGCACCAGCAACAACCCGAGCAGCGCCAGCGCACTGAGCAACACACGCGGGCCGTGCGCCTGTTCGCGGTGTCTCCACCACTGGCGCCACTCACGCATGATTGGCAAAAAAATGAACCACACCAGTTCCACCAGCATCAGGAAGATCCCCAACACCTTGAAGAACAGGTGATAGACCGCCAGCGCGATCCCGAAAAACAACGCCGCACGCCACAACCATGAGCCATACCCCCAGATCAGCAAACGCCGTTGCATCTTCGGCGACCACGGCTCCGGCGCCGGTGCGCCATAGCCAAACAAAAACTCACGCAAGCGCCAGCGACAGAGGGCAAACGCGCGGCCCTGCAAATTGTCGACTTCCCAGAAATCACTGATCAGAAAATAACCATCAAAGCGCATGAACGGATTGAGGTTGACCACCAGCGTGGTGATCCACGTGGCGCTGGCGAGCATGAACGCCGCCGTGCGTCCCGGCCCATCCGGCAGCAACGACCACGCCAGCAACGCGATACATGCCAACAGCAATTCCGCCAGCACACCGCCGGCACCGATCAGCAATCGCGCACGGCGATCATTGACCCGCCAGGCATCGCTGACATCGGTGTAGAACATCGGCAGCAAAACCATAAACGCCACGCCCATGCTCTGTACCCGACAGCCCGCGCGCTTGGCCATGAACGCATGGCCGAATTCGTGACAGAGCTTGGCAAAGAACAACGCCACGCCAAATGCCAATGCGCCACCGAGGCTGAACAGGTGCGGAAAGGTGCCGATAAAACGCTGCCAGTCGCGCGAGACCAGAAACACGCCCAGCGCCAACGTCGTCGGCAAACCGTAGCGCAGCAGACGCGGGCCGAAGCGCTCCAGCCACGGCCAGGCCCGATTGAGAAATGTGTCCGGGCGCCACAGCGGTATGCGGAAGAACAGGTATTGATGCAGGAGGATTTGCCACAGACTTTGCTTCTGCGCCAAGGCCTTGAAGCGGTAGCTGGCGCGTTGTTGATCGTCGAGCGCAGAGATCAAATCGTGGCCGCGAAGAAATTCCAGCAACTGCTCAAGCTCCGTGCCATCCAGCGGCAAGCCAGGCTCGCGATTGGCCGCGTGCAAAACTTGTTCGGCATCACCCAGCGACCAGTGGCGCAACAGACGCATCGCCGCGCTGCCGAGTTTGAAATAACGCCCGCGCACCGGATCGGCCAGGGTCCAGCGCGGCGAACCGTCCAGGGCCGGCGCCGCGGGCGACAATTGCAGGTCGGCACGCAGGCTCGGCAGGTTCATTTAGAGGCCCACGCTCTGGCGCAAACCGGCCAATGGCCGGCGCAGCAGGTACAGGGCCAGTGGCGCGCGATCACCGAAGATTTTCGCTGTGCCGCGCAGGCCGATACGCGGCGGCGCCTCGGTAAAATTGGCGTCGAGCCGATAGGCCAGTTGCCCGCCCGCCGTCGGCTGCGCCTCGTACGCCGAGCGTTCCAGTGTGGCGAGATGGCGCTTCAGCGGATCGCTGTCGAGAAACAGCGCCACTTCGGCACCATGCTCCAACGAGAGCGCATCGCCCACCGCCAGTTCGATGCGCAGTTCAGCCTGGCTCGGATCGGCGATTTCCATCAGGCGTTCGCCGGTCTGTACCGGTTTGCCGGTCAAACGTTCGGCGTCGGCGAACACCGCGATGCCGTCACGTTCGGCGCGCACTTCGCTGCGCTTGAGCAGCTCGCGGGCGTAGTCGCGTTCGGCGCGTTTCTGCTCAACACGGGCGGCGAGCAAATCGACTTTTGCGCTTGATTCGGCATCGGCGAACGAGCGCTGCGAATTGGATTTCAATTCAGCTTCGGCTACACCCAGTGCACGTTCGGCGACATCGGCCTGCGCCTTGAGCGTGGTGCTTTCGAAACGCACCAGCACATCGCCGGTTTTTACCACCTGATTGGGTTTGACCAGAAACTCGGCGATCACCCCGTCCAGCGGCGCCGCCACCACGCGCCCGCCCAGCGGCACCACTTCGGCCGGGGCCAGCACCGATTGACGCACCGGGATCAACAGCCCGAGCAACAGCAGCGCGACCAGTGCCACCTGACGTTTACGGGTCCAGCGCAGTCGCCACGGTTTACGCGGTTGCAGCGCCAGCCAGGCATGGCTGTAGGTGTCGCCCAATTGCGACAGCAAAACTTGTTCGGAAGGATTCCACGGCACATCACGGGCCAGCCACAAGCCGCCAAACATCTGCCCATCACGATCAACCAGCGGTAACCAGAACACCTGCGCAGCGGACAGACTGCGCCAGTCCGTCTGGATTGATTCGCTGAGCAGCTGCGGCGCAATCACTCGCGCCTGCTTCAGCACATCCTGCTTGAACAACTGCGCCACGGCCTGCTCGACGAACGCCACGAACGGCGCATTCGGCTCGACCGCACTGACGCCGGTTACCGCTTGCACCTTGCCGGCAATCAACAACGCGGCATGGCGAAAACCAAACAGCGACTGGCCGTCGTTGACCAGACTGTAGGCCAGCTGCGCGGCATCGCGGGCGGCGCGGGTCTGGCGTTCCAGATCGAGAAACCGCGCGAACACCTGCTCGGCGGCGCCGCTCACCGGGGCGTTCACTTAAGCTCCGGGAAACGCGCGGTGCCGCTCATGCCGGCGAGCAGGCCTTTGGCTTCAGGGAGTGTTGCGACCAGCAACAGGGTCTGACTGCCCTCATCGATGCGCGCGCCGAGACGTTTCACCGTGGCGTCGATCGGCTGACCGGTTTCATCGGGAACGAAGCTGAAGGTCTGGCCGGGTTTGAGTCTGGCCATCCAGCGTGATGGCACCAGCAGATGTATTTCGAGGGTACGGTTATCGACGACATCGAGCAGCGGCGCGCCGGCCGGTACGCTCTCATACCGCTGCACTTTGCGCTCGACCACTTGCCCATCGAACGGCGCGATCACGCTGCAGCGCTTGACCTGCACTTGATAAACCTGGGATTGCGCCTGGGTTTCGCTGACCTTGGCCTCGGCCCGCGCCACTTCGAACCGCCCGACGGAATTGAGTGCCGCCAACTGCTTGTTGTGCGCCAGCTCTTCACCGGCACCACGACTGGCCGCCTGCGCAGCATTGAGCTGGGCCTGATAGGCCGAACAGTCGAAACGTGCCAGCGTATCGCCCTTCTTGAACGACTCGCCCTCGCTGAACGGCAACTCGACAATCCGCCCGGAAAGCTCACTGGCCAGCGTCGCCTGATCACGCGCCCGCAACACCCCCCGCGCCTCACTGCTCGCAGGGGCCGCCCCGGGCACCGGGTTATCCAGCAGCGGATCGTCTGGCCCGGGCGTTTGCGCCTGAACTGCACACGCAACCAAGGTTAATCCCACAACCCAACCACGAAAACGCTGCATAACCGTTACTCCCTGACGGATGTGCGGAGTCTACGACAGCGGGGGTTAGCGTCAAGCGAAAGGCCATCACTCTTCGGAAATGTAATGTTTCAAAAGAGAAAGCCGCTCTATGACCGTTTAAAAGATGTAGGCAAATTCCGGCGTCCTACACGAGTTGGGGATACTACTGATTACTCACTGCGAAAACGGCGATAGACAGGCTATCTATGCAAATAGGCGCGGTGCGAATTTACCTCTCTCTGCAACAACCTCTAACACACAAGCCCTTAAATGGCTTGACCATGGCGGATACCAGCAACCAAAACTGACAAGCCGGTGCTGAGGCTAAACCAGCGGAGTGAGCGTGCAATTATTTGGTGGTTGACCTGCATGACGCGCTCAATCTAGGATTGCCTTACTCAACCCCGTACGTAGCGATTCAGTTCGCTGGCAGTTGGGGATGAAAAAACCGGCCTAGGCCGGTTTTTTCGTTTCTGAGGATTTTTTGTGCGCACCGCATTTTTTGTTGATGGCTACAACCTGTTTTACGGCTTGCTCGCTGGCACACCCTATAAATGGCTGAACTTGAACAGCCTGCTGACGCATATTGCCCTCATCGAAAACCCTCAGAGCTCAATAGTCTCGATTGACTACTTCACCTCTCCAATCAAACCCCAGCTGGCAACTCGCGGCCGCGTTTCCAAGGAAGCACAAGATGCGTACGTGAGGGCATTGCGAGCGAGCAAAGTCACCGTGCATTTCGGACGGCATCAATTAGAGCCAGCCAAAGCACCAAGGTTTATAGATAGAAACACCCATGCATCACGTCAGGACAAAGTCGATATCTGGAAACTGGAAGAAAAAGAAACCGATGTTCATATAGCAATCAGCATGTATCGCACTGCAAGCCGGCAAACAATGTCCGAAGGTGCAGGGCGCATTGATCAAATCATTCTGGTTTCCAGTGATACCGACATGACACCTGCTCTGAAGGCGCTCCGAACAGATTTTCCTGCACTGATCATTGGAGTGATCCTTCCTCATCGGACTGGATCTATCCGCCCGCCCCCAGGTTCATTGAAAGACAATTCACACTGGTTGAGACGCGTTATTTCGACTGAAGAGCTGCGACTTCATCAGTTTCCAAACCGAGTAGCCACTCACAAAAAACCAGCGATCAAACCGGATTATTGGTAGGTACTTGCGCCGGATACACCGACTCCCACCCCCCGCCCAACGCCTTGTACAACCCGACCATCGCCAACGAAACGCCGGCCGAACTCTCCACCCACTGCTCCTGCGTCGCCAGCAGCGCGCCTTGCACGGTGAGCACGTTGACGAAATCGACCACGCCTTCGACGTATTGCTGTTGCGCAGTGCGCAGGGCGATCTGGTTCTGGCGTACGGCTTCGGCGAGGCTGTCGCGCCGGCGCTGGCTGGCGTTGTAGGCGGTCAGTTGATCGTCGATTTCATGCCACGCGCGCAGCACGGTTTGCTGATAGGCGACGGCGGCTTCCTGTTGTTGCGCTTCGCGCAGTTGCAGCATGCCGCGCAGGCGTCCGCCGTCGAACAACGGCAGGCTGAATTGCGGACCGATGCCGAAGGCGCGCGAGCTCCACGAGCCGAAATCGCTGAGTTGCATGGCTTGGGAGCTGAGGTTGCCCGATAGGGTAATACGCGGATAGAAATCGCCCTTGGCCACGCCGATATTGGCAGTCGCGGCGTGCAAGCGCGCTTCGGCCTGACGGATGTCCGGGCGGCGTTCGGCCAGTTGCGACGGCAGGCCGATAGCGACTTGCAGCGGCGACCGCGGCACGGCGGCGTCGGTGGATAACTCTTTGGCCAAGGCTTGCGGCGGTTCGCCCATCAGCAGGCTTATCGCGTTGATCAACTGCGATTGACGTTGTTCCAGCGCAGGCAGGCGCGATTCGATGGCCGCGACTTGCGCGGCGGCTTCGGCGACGTCGAGATCAGTTGCCACGCCGTCAGCCAGACGCAGTTGCGAGAGTTTCAGACTGTGCCGCGCGACGTCGAGGTTCTGCTCGGTGACGGCGCGGGTGTTCTGCACGCCGCGCAGTTGAATATAGTTTTGCGCCGTGTCGGCAAGCACTGCCAGCAACACCCCGCGACGGTCGTTTTCGGCGACTTCGAGGTTGGCATCGGCAGCTTCGGTTTCACGGCGCACGCGGCCCCAGAAATCCAGTTCCCACGAGGCGGAGAAACCGGCGTCCCACAGGTTGAAGGCGGAATCGCCGTTGTGTCCGGACGGGTCGCTCAGACCTTTGCTGCTGTTGCGTTCGCGCGCGTAGCTGCCGGTGGCGGCGGTGTTCGGATAACGGTCAGCGCTGATGACTTGGCGAGCGGCACGGCTTTGTTGCAGGCGGCTACTGGCCAGTTGCAGGTCGAGGTTGCTGCGGACGGCGCGCTGGGTGAGCGCGGAGAGTTGTGGGTCGTGAAAGACTTCCCACCAGCGTTCGTTCAACGGTTCGCTGACGGCTTGGCTGGGCGCGGACTTGGCCGGTTTGGCCCAGTCGGCGATTTGTGTGGTTTCGGGCTTCTGGAAGTCTGGGCCGACGGTGCAGGCGGTGAGAGTGACTGTGAGCAAGGCACTCAAACTGATTTGCTGCCACTGGCCCCATCGCTGGCAAGCCAGCTCCCACAGGGATTGTGCAGATTGTCCAAATTGCATAGCCCCACCGACGGAACCTGTGGGAGCTGGCTTGCCAGCGATGAGGCCAGTCGAATTACCACAAATCATCGCTGAGTCACCTCACGCACGGAGGTCGCCGAGCTTTTGGTATCAATACTCGCCTCCACCGACATTCCCACGCGCAAGCGTTCGGCCAACGGCTGGCCCGGTTCCAGCATGATCTTCACCGGAATCCGCTGCACCACCTTGGTGAAGTTGCCCGTTGCGTTATCCGGTTTCACCGCCGCAAAGGTCACGCCGGTCGCTGGGGCAATGCTCTCGACCCGACCGCTCAAGGCCTCGCCGCCGAGGCTGTCGACACGCACCTGCACGTCCTGTCCCGGCTGCACATCGGTCAGTTGCGTCTCCTGAAAATTCGCCACTACATACGCCTGCTTCAGCGGCACCACCGCCAACAGCTTGCTACCCGGCGTCACATAGGCACCGACGCGCACGGCCCGTTCGCCGATCATGCCGTCCTGCGGCGCAGTGATGCGCGTGTAGGAGAGTTCGAAACTGGCGATTTCCAGTGCCGCTTGTGCGTGCTTCAGACTACCTTCGGCGGCGTCACGTTGAGCGGTGAGGATATCGACTTGCTTGCGCTCTGCTGCCAGCTTCGCGGTAGCGGTGTCGAGATGCGCCGTGGCCTGATCGATGCGAGTGCGCGCCTGTTGCGCGTTCTGCACCGTGCCGGCGCCGACGCCGGCGAGGTGGTTGTAGCGGTTCAATTCCTGCTGGGCAAAGGCCATTTCAGCCTTGGCCGACACCACCGAAGCTTGCGCCTGGGCGATCACCGACGTCTGGCGCTCCAGCGTCGCTTTGGCGTTCTGCAACTGCGCCCGCGCGACCAGGGTTTGCGCGTCCGCCGCTTCGGCTGACGCGCGCAGATCGCGATCATCGATCAGCGCCAGCAACTGCCCGGCCTTCACTTGCTGGTTGTCGTCCACCAGCACTTCCTTGATGAAACCGGCCACGCGCGGCACCACCAGGGTGTAGTCGGCAGAGACAAAGGCGTCGTTGGTGTTTTGCTGGGTACGTTTGCCAAACACGCCGGGTAGCGCCAGATACATCAGCACGCCGACCGCCAGTGCGGCCGCTACGGCCACCGCGAGTTTTTGCTTTGCTTGAGTCGTCATAAAAACCTTCATTGTTCAGTGCAGCAATCAGGTCGGCGCGCGGGGCGGAAAGATCCGCGTCGGCAGCCAGAAAATCAGCAGGATCAGCGCCACCGCGACGCCGGCCATGCACACGTAGAGATCGGAAGAGGTCAGCACCACGGCCTGTTCGTGCAGGCGATGGGCAAGGCCCGGATCGCTGCGATCGGCCAACGGCGAATTGCCCAGGCTGTCGACCAACATGGTCGAGTGGAAATGCAGGCGCGCGGTGGTCAGCGCTTCGATCACCCCGGTGGCGACCACTGCTGCCAGACCTTTCACGGTGTTGAACCACGCGGAGGCAAACGGACCGTCCGTTGGCTGGATGCTGCCGGTCGAGAGCATCAACAGCGGCAACACCGACATCGGTTGACCGAAGATCTGCAGCCATTGCAGAACGTAGAAGTTGTCGCGAATCCATTCCGAGGTCAGCAGCGAGCCTCCGAGGCAGGACAGCACCAGCATGCTCAAACCGATGCCAAGCACCCAGCGGCAATCGACCCAGCGCAGGTTGCACAGCGCTGCCACCAACGGCAGCGCAATCAGCTGCGGCACTGCGGCGATCAGCATGATCGGCGCGGTCTGCGCCGGGCGATAACCCTGCACCTGCGCCAGATAACTCGACGGAATCAACACCACCGCCTGCAGAACGACCAGCACACCGGCCAACGTCATCAAGGCGAACGACAGGTTGCGAATGCCGAGCATCTGCAATTTGAAAAACGGAATCGGCTGCGACCACTCGTTGATCAGAAAAGCCACCAGCAACAGCGAGCCGGCGCCGAGCAATCCACAGATCAGGCTCGATTCGAACCAGTCCAGGCGATTGCCCTGCAATACACCGATCACCAGCATGCAGATCGCCGGAAAGCCCAGCAGCAGGCCCTTCCAGTTAAATGACTTGAGGCGATCCAGGCGCAGCGGATCCTGCGGGAGACCGTAAGCCACCATCACTATCGCGATCAGGCACGGCACGATGATTTGCCAGAACGTCCATTGCCAGCCGACGTATTCGGTCCACAACCCGGCCAGCGGTGTGCCAAGACCGGGGCCGAATGTCGCCGTCAGGGCGTAACCGGCCAGACCGTAGAGTTTGATGTTCGCCGGCAAAAAGCGCAGGGCGACGGTCATCAGCATCGGTGGCAGTGCGCCGCCGGCCAGGCCTTGCAGGATACGCATCAGGAGCAGGCTTTCGTAATTCGGCGCGAACGGGCACAGCACGCCCAGCAAGGTGAACAAACCAATCGCACAGAGGGTGAAGCGGCGCAGCGAGAAGGTCACCGAACACCACGGCGCGAAGGCCATGGCCGCGACCGAAGTGGCGGTGTAACTGGCCACCAGCCAGGTGCCTTCGTCGTAACCGATATGCAGCGCGCCGCGAATATCGGCGAGGGCGACCTTGGTCACCATCTCATTGAGGCCCGACACCAGCACCGCCAGCAGCACGCCGACCAGGCCGATGATGATCCGCGCCCCGAACACCGGTGGCGTGATCGCCTTCGCCGGGCTGGCCGCAGCGATGGGCGCCGCCGCCGTCAGGGATGTCATGAATACACACTCCGGAGGGAAAAATACCGGAGCATCTTAGTCGGGCTTGGCAATGACGAAAATTGACTTATTGGCAGCTTATAAGTGCGTCAGACGCAATTGTTAAACGCAAAAGATCGCAGCCTTCGGCAGCTCCTAAACGGATATGCATTCCAATATAGGAGCTGCCGAAGGCTGCGATCTTTTGATCTTAGGGTTGTGCAGCCAGCCAGGTTTCGTCGCAGCAGGCCTTGAGCGTTTCCCGCAGCCAACGGTGCGCCGGATCCTTGTCGAAGCGCGGGTGCCAGGCTTGGGTCAGCATTAGCGTCGGCAAGGGGATCGGCAGGTCGAACGAACGCAGTTTCAAACCGAGCCGGCGCACACTCAGCAGCGCTTCCTTGGGCACTGGCAGAATCAGGTCGGAATCCGGTAGCGCAAACATCGCCGCGTGAAAACTCGGCGCAATCACTGCCACGCGCCGCTCCAGGCCCAGCGCATTCAGCGCCGTATCGATGGGGCCGCGAGCGATGCCACGGCGCGACATGCTGATGTGGGAAAACCCGGCGTAACGCTCGGCGGTGATTTCGCCGTCGAGCAATGGATGGTCTTCGCGCACCAGGCCCACGAAGTGAGTGGAGAACAGGTTCTGTACTTTGACTTCAGGGGTGACAGGGCGGGTGTTACTGACGCTCAAATCGATGCGGCCTTCGCGCAGAGCTTCATCATCGACATCGCCTTCGGGGACGAAGCGCAATTCGCAGTGCGGCGCGAGTTGATCGAGGGTGTCGAACAGCTTGCCGCCGTAGACGCCGATGAAGAAGTCGTTGGCGCGGATGCTGAAGCGCCGGCGTAGTGTGCCCAACTCCACGGTGTCGGCGGAACGGAACAACAGCGCCGCCTGCTCGACCACGTCGCGCACTTGTTCGCGCAACTCCAGCGCCTTGGGTGTCGGCACCAAGCCACGTCCGGCACGCACGAGTATCGGATCACCGATCGCTTCGCGGATCCGCGTCAGGGTTCGGCTCATGGCGGCCGGGCTGAGGTTCATCCGCCGCGCGGCGCCAACCACACTGCCCTCGTCGAGCAAGGCGTCGAGGGCGACCAGAAGGTTCATGTCCGGGAGTTGCATGCTGAGCACTCGTGGCGGGTCAGGATTGATCCGGGTGCAATGCTAGCAAACATCTTTCAGAGTAGGCGTTGATCTTACTGACGCCTTCGCGAGCAAGCTCGCTCCCACATTTGGAATGCATTCTCCTGCGGGAGCGAGCTTGCTCGCGAAAGGGCCAGTCGCAACGCCACAGAATTACCGCTGCATACCCCAACGTTTGACCGTCACCCGCTCCAGCGTATCGAACACCAGATTCTCCACCAGCAACCCGATCAAAATCACCACCGCCAACCCGGCAAACACCTTATCGGTGTAAAGCTCATTGCGATTCTGAAAGATGTACCAACCCAGCCCACCCTTGCCACTGGTCGCACCAAACACCAGTTCCGCCGCGATCAATGTGCGCCAGGCAAACGCCCAGCCGATCTTCAACCCGGCCAGAATCGAGGGCAGCGCCGCCGGGATCAGGATGAACAGCACCAGCCGCAAACCCTTCAAACCGTAATTGCGCCCGGCCATGCGCAGCGTCTCGGAAACGCCGAGAAACCCCGCATAAGTGTTCAACGCCAACGCCCACAACACCGAATGCACCAGCACAAAAATCAGGCTGTTCTGCCCCAGACCAAACCACAGCAACGCCAGCGGCAGCAGAGCAATCGCCGGCAGCGGGTTGAACATCGAGGTCATCGTGCTCAGCAGATCGCGGCCCAACTGCGTCGACACCGCCAGTGTCGTCAGAGCAAATGCCAGCACAATGCCGATCAGATACCCCTTGATCAGCACCACCAACGATATCCATACCTTGGCCAGCAATTCACCACTGAGCAGCCCCTCGAACAACGCATGGCTGGTCTGCAGGAAACTCGGCAGCATCAAATCATTGTTCTGAATCCGCGCAACCACTTCCCACAGCACCGCCAGCACAATCAGGATCAGGCTTTTGCGCAGCCAGCCCTGTTGCCACAGCCGCGTACCGAGCGACAGCTCACGCTCGACTGGCACCTCGGTCAGCGGCTCCAGCATAATTTCGAACTCTTCACGCGCAGATGATGATTGGCTCATCGGGTAGTCCTCCTGGCCGCTCAATAGGCGATGCGAATGTCGTTGAAGTCGTGATCTCGCTCGGTTTCCGGCGACTGGCCTTCATCGAACAGCAGACGATGAATGCGCCGCGCCGATTCCTGAAACGCCACGCCACCGAGGCTGTGCAGATCGTATTGATGGCTGTGCACCTCGGCGCGCACCCGGCCCGGATGGGGCGACAACAGCAGGATGCGGTTGCCCACCACCAGCGCCTCTTCAATCGAGTGGGTAACGAACAACAATGTGAAACGCACCTCTTCCCAGAGCAGCAGCAATTCTTCCTGCATCTTGCGCCGGGTCAGCGCATCGAGCGCGGCGAACGGTTCGTCCATCAAGAGGATTTTCGGCTGCATCGCCAACGCCCGGGCAATCGCCACCCGCGCCTTCATGCCGCCGGACAAAGTGTGCGGATAGGCATCGGCGAACGCCTCCAGACCCACTTTTTCCAGATAGTGCAACGCGCGTTCTTCGGCTTCTTTTTTCTTAAGGGTCCGCGATGCAAGCAGCGGAAACATCACGTTCTGTTTGACGGTTTTCCACGGTGGCAGTTGGTCGAATTCCTGAAACACCACGATCCGGTCCGGCCCCGGTGCGTCGACGCGCTGGCCTTGCAGGCGGATTTCGCCCTCGCACGGTTGGATGAAGCCGGCCACCGCTTTGAGCAAGGTGGATTTACCGCAACCGGACGGGCCGAGCAGCACGTAACGATCGGCCGGATCGATTTCAAAACTGACCTGGTAGGTGGCGCGCACCACACGTTGCGGCGTGCGGTATTCGAGGCTGACGTGATCGACCGCCAGCAACGCGTCGCTGCCGGCGATCGGGTTGCTGGCCGCGTGGCCTGGCAAGGGAGCGTTCATGGTTTGATCAATCTCCGGCGAATCAGAAAGGCGCGTCGCCCTGAATGGTCGTGCGATACAGCTTGCGACGCAGGTGCGCGGGGCAGCCGGCGGCGAGATGGATCAGTGAACGGTTGTCCCAGAACACCAGGTCGTGGGGCTGCCACTGATGGCGGTAGATGTTTTGCGGCAGCACGCTGTGGGCGTAGAGCTCAGTCAGCAATTGCTGGCTCTCGTCCTCGGGCAGGCCGACGATGCGCGTGGTGAAACCTTCGCTGACGAACAACGCCTTGCGGCCGTTTTCCGGGTGCGTACGCACCACCGGGTGCACCACTTCCGCGACCTGAGCCAGTTGCACCGGGGTCAGGGTCGGGCGCCAGTTGCCTTCGAATTTGGTCTCGCTGTAACGCGCCGTGTAGGAGTGCGCGGCAAAGCGGCCTTCGACCGCTTTGCGCAACGCTTCGGGCAAGTTGTCCCAGGCTTTGTGCATGTCGGCGAACAGCGTGTCGCCGCCCTCCTCTGGCAGCTCCTGTGCGTGGAGCATCGAGCCGAGGCTTGGCAGCGCTTTATAGGAGAGGTCGGAGTGCCAGAACTTGCCGGCATCACCGAGACCGATGTTCTGGCCGTTTTCGATGATGTTGGAAACGATAAGGATTTCCGGGTGGTCGGCCAGCAGAAACTGCTTGAGCACATGGATCTGCAACACACCGAAGCGGCGGCTGAAGTCGATTTGCTGTTGCGGGGTGATTTGCTGGTCGCGGAACACCACGACGTGGTGATCCAGGTGCGCGCGATGAATGCGCGCAAAGTCCTGATCATTGATCGGCCGGGTGAGGTCAAGGCCAATGATCTCGGCGCCGACGGCACCGCTGAACGGGCGAATTTCGAAGGTTTGCGCCGCGGCGGTCGCGGCGCTCGGGGTAACAGTAGCTGCGGACATCTTTCCATCTCCCACGCACGGCGCGCTCACGGTCGCGCTCGTCGATCAGACACTCACGCTGGATTGCGTGTTGGTTCAGGTCGTGCGGCGCGCCGATTGGTCGGCAGGTACGCAGGGAGATGACTTTATAGCTATAAGAACTGGAGATTAAATACCGTTATTGAATAACGATATGGCGAATGGTGAGGAATGGACGGGATGGTGAGTGACGGTTTTTGTCACTTACTGACAGATGCAGCGATCCGACTGACGCCTTCGCGAGCAAGCTCGCTCCCACATTAGTTATTTGTCGAACACAAAATCTGTGACCACAGAAGATCCAATGTGGGAGCGAGCTTGCTCGCGAAGAGGCCGGCAGCAGCGCTGAAGATCTAGCGCTCGTGCAACGCCTCAGCCCGCGCGCGAATGATCGGCTTGAGCAGATAACTCAACACCGACTTCTTGCCTGTAATGATGTCTACCGACGCAACCATCCCCGGAATGATCAGCAAAGGCTTCTCGTCCGTGCCCAAATGGCTGCGCTCAGTGCGCACCTTGATGATGTAGTAGGTGGTTTTCTTGTCTTCGTCAGTGATGGTGTCGGCACCGATCTGCTCAAGCTTGGCTTTGAGCCCGCCGTAGATGGTGTAGTCGTACGCAGTGAATTTCACGATCGCTTCCTGTCCCGGATGCAGAAAGGCAATGTCCTGCGGACGGATCTTCGCTTCGACCAGCAAGGTGTCGTCCAGCGGTACGATTTCGACCATGTCGCTGCCCGGCTGAATCACGCCGCCGATGGTGTTGACCAGCAGCTTGTTGACGATGCCGCGCACTGGCGAAGTCACCAGCGTCCGGCTGACGCGGTCTTCCAGTGCCTTGCCGGTCGCGCTGGCCTTGTTCAGGTCGGTGCGCGCCTCATTAAGCTGGGTCAGCGCTTCGCTGCGGAATTTGCCGCGCGTCTCGTCGATCTTGCGCTGCACTTCCTTGATCGCCGATTCGGCACGCGGAATCGCCAGCGTCGTCGCATCCAGCTGGCCGCGGGTTTCCACCTCGGCACGCTTCAAACGCAAGACTTCCACCGGGGACACCGCGCCCTGGGCGACCAGCGGCTCGGACATGTTGATTTCCTGACGCTGCAAGCCGAGTTGCTGACGGTACTGCGCTTGCTTGGAGCCGAACTCACGCAGCTCTTGCTGACGCTGGATCAACTGCTCCTGCAAACCGCCAATCTCGTCGTGCAGTTGCTGGCGGCGGCTGATGTACAGCGATTCTTCGCTTTTTGCCTGTCCCGGCACGGCTTTGAGCACGTCCTCAGGGAAATTCAGCGGACGATCATCGACTTCGGCGCTCAGACGTTCCACGCGCAGCAGCATCGACAGGCGATCGGCCTCGGTTTCGCCGACGTTGGAGGCAAATCGCGTGTCGTCGAGGCGAATCAGCGGGGCGCCGGCTTCGACGATCTGGCCTTCCTTGACGAACAGTTCGGAGATGATCCCGCCTTCGAGGTTCTGGATTTTCTGAATCTTCGACGACGGAATCGCCTTGCCGTCGCCCTTGGTCACTTCGTCGATCACGGCGAAGTTGGCCCACAGCAGCAGGAAGATGAAGAAGCCGATGATCGCCCAGATGGTCAGGCGCACGACGCGCGGGGCGTCTTCGATCAGCGCCTTGTTAACCTCCGGCAGCGGCTGGCCCTGCAGCGATGCCGAGCCTTTGAAGTAGCGACGGATCGAATCCTTGAAACCCGACTTAAGCAACACTGATCTGCCCCTTCTTCAACGCTTCCATCACGGCGGCTTTCGGGCCATCGGCGAGAATTTGTCCACGGTCGATCACCAGCAGACGATCGACCAGCGACAACAGTGAAGCCCGGTGCGTCACCAGCACCACGGTCTTGTTTTCAATCACGGCCGCAAGGCGTTGTTTGAGGCGCTCTTCACCGGTGTTATCCATGGCGCTGGTCGGCTCGTCCATCAACAGGATCGGCGGATTGAGCAACAGCGCCCGGGCCAGCGCGACGTTTTGTCGTTGGCCACCGGAGAGGTTCTGCCCGCGCTCGCCGACTTGCAGCTCATAACCTTGCGGATGCAGACGGGCGAATTCGTGGACGCCAGCCAATTCGGCGGCTTGCAGGACGAGTTCGTCTTCTACATAACGTGCACCGGAAACCAGGTTGTCACGCAGGGTGCCGGCCAGCAGTTGGATGTCTTGCGGCACGTAGCCAATGTTGTAGCGCAGTTCGCTGACGTCGATCTGGCGGATATCCACACCGTCGACCAGCAGCGCGCCATCGTCCGGCTGATACAGGCCGACGAGCAATTTCGCCAGTGAACTCTTGCCCGAGCCGCTGCGGCCGATGATGCCGATCTTCTCGCCGGGACGGATCACCAGATTGATGTTCTTCAACGCCGGGTTCTGTTGCTCCGGGTAAGTGAAGTTGAGCTGGCGGCACTCGATGGCACCCTGCAAAACCTTGCGGCTCAGCGGGCGCTCTTCGAAGTTGCGCTCTTGCGGCAGCTCCATCATCTGGTCGACCGAAGTCATGGTTACCCGTGCCTGCTGATAACGGGTCAGCAGACCGGAAAGCGACGCCAGCGGGCTGAGGGCGCGGCCACTGAGCATGTAGCAGGCAATCAGACCGCCCATGCTCAGGTTGCCGGCGATGATCTGGTAGACGCCGAAGACGATCATGATCACCCCGGCCAGTTGCTGGATCAGCAAGGTGATGTTCATCGCCAGACCGGAGAGCATTTTCACCCGCAGCTCGAGGCGGCTGAGGGTGCCGATGGTCTGTTCCCACTGGTACTGGCGTTCGCTTTCGGCATTGTTGACCTTCACCGCGTCGAGGCCGGCGAGGGTTTCGATCAGGCTGGATTGGCGCTCGGCGCCGAGGGCCATGGTGCGTTCCATGGTGGCCACCAGCGGCTTCTGCAACGCATAGCCGATCAGCAGGGCAATCGGGAACGCCAACACAGGGATCCACACCAGATGCCCGCCGAGAATGGCGATCACAATAAAGATGAGGATGGTGAACGGCAGATCGATCAGGCTGGTCAGCGTCAGCGAAGCGAGGAAGTCGCGCAGGCTCTGAAACTCATGGATGTTCTGCGCAAAGCTGCCGACCCGTGCCGGACGGTACTTCATGGCCATGCCGACGATGCGTTCGAACAGCGTCGCGGAGATGATCAGGTCGGTTTTCTTCCCGGCCAGGTCCAGGCACAGGGCGCGCAGACTCTTGAGGACCAGGTCGAAGATGTAGGCGCCAGTGATGCCCAGCGCCAGCACCCAGAGGGTTGCTTCGGCCTGGTTCGGCACGACGCGGTCGTAGACGTTCATCACGAACAGCGGCGCGGCCATGGCGATGATGTTGATCAGGAAACTCGCGGCGATGGCATCAGCGTACAGCCAGCGCGAACGCTTGAGGGTGTCGCGGAACCACGAGCGTGCACGCGGAATCAGCGTGCCGTGGTTGACGTCGAATTTGTGTTGCGGCTGAGCGAAGAAGACTTTGCCGGTGTAATCGTCGGCGAGCAGTTCGCGGCTGACGATGGACTCGCCGCCGTCGGTTTCGCTGAGCAGGACTCGTGCTTCATTGTCGCCCTGCCAGCCGAGCAGGACGGCGCTGCGGCCATCCTTGAGCAGCAGCAAGGCCGGCATGGCGATCGCCGGAATTTCTTCCAGTTTGCGCTGCAGCACCCGACCTTGCAGGCCGGCGCGAGCCGCCGCACGGGGCAGCAGCTCGACACTCAAGCGTTGTTTGGGCAGCGGCAGGCCGGTGGTCAGCATCGCGGCGCTGGCGGGCTTCTGGTGCAGCATGCAAAGGGCGAGCAGACCGTCCAGTAACGGATCGTCGTGCAACGCGCGTGGATCATGACTGAGATGAACTCGACTGACTTCTGATTCCACGCTCGACACTCTTTGACAGTTGAAAAGGGATAACTCAATTCATCCCAGGCAGCTGGACCTTGGGCTTCACGTCGTTCTGCACAACGGATGCCAACGGTGCGACCACTCCCTGGCTTCTGAGCAACTCGCCCATGGTCGCCTTGATTCGGTACTGAGTAAATAACTGAATGTTTTTGATTTCAGCCAGACGCCGCGAAGCGGTGAACAACTCGTTTTCGCTGTCGAGCAAATCGAGCAGGGTTCGCTCGCCGAGGCTGAACTGACGCTGGTAAGCGGTGCGCACCGAGGTGCTGTGGTCGACGTATTGCTGAGCGATCGGCACTTGTGCGTTGGCATTATTCAAGGCGTTCCAGGCCAGACCCAGCTCTTCGTTCAACTGACGCAAGGCGTTGTTGCGGATGTCCAGCGCCTGATTCGACAGGTACGACTTGGATTCCAGATCGGCCTTGTTGCTGCCACCGGAATAGAGGTTGAAGCGCATGCGCAGCATCGCCTGCCACTCGTTGTTGTGGCCGTTCTGGCCATCGAGATCGTTGTCAGCGGTGCGACCCAGTTCGGCGTCGAAACGTGGGTAGAAGGTCGACTTGGCGGTTTCGTACTGCTTCTCGGCAGCGGCGATGTCGGACTCGGCCGAGCGCAGGATCGGGCTGTTTTCCAGCATCTGCTGGCGCGCTTCATTGAGGTTGGCCGGCATCATCGCTATGAACGGCGTCGGACGCTCCAGTTGATCGGGCATCTGGCCGACGGCGCTGAGGAAGTTGGTTTCCGAGTCAGCGAGGTTGGTCTGCTCGGTGATCAGGTTGTTGCGGGCCTGAGCCATCCGCGCTTCGGCCTGATCGAGGTCGGCACCGCTGCCGACACCGCGCTGGGTGCGCAACTGGATCTGGTCATAGATGCGCTGGTGGCTCTTGAGGTTGTCTTCGGCCAGACGCACGAATTCGCGGCGGGTCAGCACGTCCAGGTAAACCTGGGCGACGGTCAGCGCGGTGCGCTCGGAAGTGCCGAGCAAGGAGTAAGCGCGGGAGTTAACGGTGGCTTGTTGACGCCCGACTTCGCTGGACGTTGCAAAACCGTCAAAGACCATTTGCGAGAGACGTAAACTTGACTCACTGCGGTTCAGGGTTTCGTAGTGGTTGCCGCCGGAGTTGGCGCGGGTGGTGACGCTGTCGGTGCCTTCACGGCCATAACCGCCGAGCAGATCGACCTTCGGCAGGTATCCACCTTTAGCCGCTCTTAATTGATAATCCGCAGCCAAACGACTGTTGACCCCTGCCTGGATTTCCGGATGGACATCCAGTGCCTGCTGCATGGCTTCTGGTAAGGATTGTGCTTGTACAAAAGAGGCAGCGAGAGCGAAGGGTACGGCGAAAAGCAGGGGCGAACGCATGGTAGGAATTTCCCAGAACTTCTTGTCTTGAATCACAGCAAAACGTGGCGCTGCGTCGGATGATGGCAACCAGATTGACCGTATGTCGGAAAGTTCAAAACAGGAACTGGATCACACGCTAAAGGACAGGTCGCCGCGGAAATATCAATGTGACATTAGTGGGGCGATTGTTTAGGATGGCACCCATAAGGTCAATAGTTTGGCATAAAGTTAATAGCGAAAGAATATAGCCAAAATATTGACGAATAGACGCGTCAAACTTGTTTCGCAAATTTTTAAAGTACGTCCAGACTGAATCGGCGCCCATGCCATCAGGTCCATGGAAGTCAACTGAACGTGACACCCGGAGAGTCTTCAATGAGCAGTGTTGTTGCCATCGTCAAAAGCATTGTCGGTCAGGTATTCGTGGTGTCCCCAGAGGGCGTGCGTCGCGTACTCGTTGAAGGCGATCGCCTGTTTGTCGGCGACCAGATCGATACCGGTCTGTCTGGCGCTGTGTCGCTTGAATTGGCCGATGGCCGCACACTGGACCTGGGCCGCGAAACCCAGTGGAGCGCCAACGCACCCGACTCCAGCACTGACCTGGCCGAAGCCACCGCGCAGGCTGCGCCGTCGGTAGCAGAACTGCAGCAAGCCATCGCCGCCGGTGTCGACCCGACTACCGCGCTTGACGCCACTGCTGCAGGACCGAGCGCCGCAGGCACGGGCGGTGCCGCCGGTGGCGGTCACAGCTTCGTGATGCTCGACGCCACCGCTGGTCGCGTTGACCCGACCATTGGCTTCCCGACCGCAGGCATCAACGCTGCCGGTCAATCTGCGCAGAACATTACTGGCGGCCAGGCCACTGACACCACTACCAACGCCCTGCGTGATTCGACCCTGAGCCTCAGCGCCACGCCGACCATCACCGAAGCCGGCGGCGTGCTGGTGTACACCGCGACCCTGACTCAGGCGCCGCTGACCGACCTGACCATCACCCTGTCCAACGGCTCGGTGATTGTGATTCCGGCCGGATCCACCACTGGCACGGTCAACGTGCCGCTGGCGCCGAACGACACTGTTTATAACGACCCGACCCAGATCGACGTGACCGTCACCGGCACCACCGGCGGCAACGGCATCACCGTCACGCCGCCGACCACCCCGGCCACGACGCAGGTCACCGACACCATCGACACCACCACCGTCACCCTGACGGCCGGGCCGAGTGTCACCGAAGGTGGCCAGATCACTTACACCGCGACCCTGACCAACCCGGCGCAAACCCCGGTGACCGTCACCCTGTCGAACGGTTCGACCATCACCATCGGCGCCGGGCAGACCACCGGCACCGTCAACGTGCCGACCCCGGCCAATGACGTTTACAACAACGGCAGCACCGTCACCACCACCATCACCGATGCTACCGGCGGCAACTTCGAAAACCTGGTGCCGAACCTGACGCCAGCGGTGACCACCATCACCGACTCGATTGACACCACCAATCTGACCCTGACTGCCACTGGCACAGTGGTCGAAGGTGGCCAGATCACCTATACCGCGACCCTGACCAACCCGGCGCAAACCCCGGTGACCGTGACCCTGTCGAACGGTTCGACCATCACCATTGAAGCTGGCCAGACCACGGGCACAGTCAATGTGCCGACGGCGGCCAATGACGTTTACAACAATGGCGGCACCGTCAGCACCACCATTACCGGCGCTAGCGGCGGCAACTTTGAAAGCCTGGTGCCAAACACAACGCCAGCAACCACCACCGTTACCGACTCGATCGACACCACCAGCGTGAGCCTTACCGCCACCGGCACCGTCGTCGAAGGTGGCCAGATCACTTACACCGCGACGCTGACCAACGCAGCGCAAACCCCGGTGACGATCACCCTGTCGAACGGCTCGACCATCACCATCGAAGCCGGCAAAACCACCGGCAGCGTCAATGTGCCGACCGCGGCCAACGACGTTTACAACAATGGCAGCACCGTCAGCACCACAATTACCGGGACCACCGGTGGCAACTTCGAAAACCTGGTGCCGAATACGACGCCAGCGACCACCACCATTACCGATTCGATCGACGACACCAATCTGTCGCTGTCAGCGACCGGGAGCGTAGCCGAAGGCGGTTCGATCGTTTACACCGCGACCCTGACCAATCCGGCGGGCACTCCAGTAACCGTGACGCTTTCCAACGGTTCGGTAATCACCATCGAAGCGGGCAAAACCACTGGCACCGTGACCGTTCCGGCGCCTGCGGATGATGTCTATAAAGACGCCGGCAAAGTCGAAGTCACCATCAAGGATGCGACTGGCGGCAACTTCGAGAATCTGGTGCCGAGCACTGTCCCGGCCGTGACCGAAGTGACCGACACGATCGACACCTCGACCGTGAAGCTGACGGCCGACACCTCGGTTGCTGAAGGTGGCACCGTCACTTACACCGCCACCGTTGGCGCACCGGTCACTGGCTCGCCAGTCGTGGTAACCCTGGCCAACGGCCAGAGCATCACCATCGAAGTCGGCAAAACCACCGGCACCGTGACCACCACCGCGCCGAACGATGCGTTGACCGGCAATGCACCGCTGACCAACTCGATCACCGGTGTTTCCGGCGGCAATTACGAAGATCTGGTGGCCGACAAGACCCCGGTTTCGACCAGCGTTACCGATGTTTCCGACACCACCAACCTGTCGCTGAGTGCGACCGGTTCTGTGGCTGAGGGTGGCCAGATCACCTACACCGCGACCCTGACCAACGCCGCAGGCTCGCCGGTCACTGTGACCCTGTCGAACGGTTCGGTGATCACCATCGAAGCCGGCAAAACCACCGGCACTGTGACCGTCGCGGCACCTGCCGATGACGTCTATAAAGACGCCGGCAAAGTCGAAGTGACCATCAAGGACGCCACTGGCGGCAACTTCGAGAACCTGGTGCCAAGCACCGTTCCAGCCGTCACCGACGTCACTGACACCATCGACACCTCGACGGTCAAACTGACCGCCACCGAGACGGCCGCTGAAGGTGGCACCGTCACCTACACAGCCACTGTTGGCGCACCAGTGACCGGTTCGCCAGTGATCGTGACTTTGGCCAACGGTCAGAACATCACCATCGAAGTCGGCAAAACCACTGGCACCGTGACCACTACTGCACCGAATGACGCGTTGACCGGCCATGCACCGATCACCAACGCGATCACGGGCGTGAGCGGCGGTAATTACGAAGATCTGGTGGCTGACAAAACCCCGGTCAGCACCACTGTCACGGACACCACCGACACCACCGACCTGACGCTGAGCGCGACCGGCACAGTGGCTGAAGGCGGCCAGATCACTTATACCGCCACCCTGACCAACGCCGCGGGCTCGCCTGTTACCGTGACCCTGTCGAACGGTTCGGTAATCACCATCGAGGCCGGCAAAACCACCGGCACTGTGACCGTCGCGGCACCTGCCGATGACGTCTACAAAGACGCCGGCAAAGTCGAAGTGACCATCAGGGACGCCACTGGCGGCAACTTCGAGAACCTGGTGCCAAGCACCGTTCCAGCCGTCACCGACGTCACTGACACCATCGACACCTCGACGGTCAAACTGACCGCCACCGAGACGGCCGCTGAAGGTGGCACCGTCACCTACACCGCTACGGTGGGTGCGCCGGTCACCGGTTCGCCAGTCGTGGTGACTTTGGCCAATGGTCAGAACATCACCATCGAAGTCGGCAAAACCACCGGCACCGTGACCACCACCGCGCCAAACGACGCGCTGAATGGTCATGCACCACTGACCAACTCGATTACCGGCGTAACGGGCGGCAACTACGAAAACCTGGTTGCCGACAAGACTCCAGTCAGCACCACCGTGACTGACACCACCGACACCACCAACCTGACCCTCAGCGCCACCGGCACCGTGGCTGAAGGCGGCTCGATCGTTTACACCGCGACCCTGACCCATCCGGCGGGCACCCCGGTAACCGTGACCCTGTCAAACGGCTCGGTAATCACCATCGAAGCGGGCAAGACCACTGGCACGGTGACCGTTGCGGCCCCAGCCGATGACGTCTACAAAGACGCCGGCAAAGTCGAAGTCACTATCAAAGACGCGGCTGGCGGCAACTTCGAAAATCTGGTGCCAAGCACCGTTCCAGCCGTGACCGACGTCACTGACACCATCGACACTTCGACGGTCAAACTGACCGCCACCGAGACCGCCGCTGAAGGTGGCACCGTCACCTACACCGCCACCGTCGGCGCGCCAGTCACCGGTTCGCCTGTGGTCGTGACTTTGGCCAATGGCCAGAACATCACCATCGAAGTCGGCAAAACCAGCGGCACCGTGACCACCACCGCACCGAACGACGTACTGACCGGCCATGCCCCGCTGACCAACTCGATCACCAACGTCAGCGGCGGTAACTACGAAAATCTGGTCGCCGACAAAACCCCGGTCAGCACCACCGTGACCGACACCGTCGACACCACCACTGTTTCGCTGACCGCCACCGGCAACGTCAACGAAGGCGGTTCGATCGTCTACACCGCGACGCTGACCAATCCGGCCGGCACCCCGGTGACCGTGACCCTGAGCAACGGTTCGACCATCACCATCGACGCAGGCAAGACCACCGGCACCGTGACCGTCCCAGCACCGGCCGATGACGTCTACAAAGACGCCGGCAAACTCGAAGTGACCATCAAGGAAACCTCGGGCGGCAATTTTGAAAACCTGGTGGCCAACCCAACGCCAGCGGTGACCAACGTTGCCGACACCATCAACACCACACACCTGACCCTCAGCGCTGAAAGCTATGTGCTCGAAGGCACCTCGATCACGTACACCGCGACCCTGACCAACGCTGCGCAAACGCCGGTGACCGTCAACCTGAGCAACGGCCAGACCATCACCATCGAGGCTGGCAAAACCAGCGGTTCGGTGACCATCGCCGCGCCGAGCGATGACGTCTACAAAGACGTCAGCAAGCTCACCGTGACCATGACCGATGCCACTGGCGGCAACTTCGAGAAACTCGACGTCAGCAAAACGCCGGTCAGCACCACCGTCAATGACACCATCGACAAAACCACGCTGACCCTCAGCGCCAGCGACACCGTCAGCGAAGGTGGCCAGATCACCTACACCGCGACCCTGAGCAATCCGGCCGGCACCGCCATGACCGTGACCCTGGCCAACGGCGCAGTGATCAACATCGCTGCAGGCGCCACCAGCGGCTCGGTGAATTTCGCCGCGCCTGCGAACACGCCGTACATCGATGGCAGCAAGGTACAGACCGCGATCGCCAGTCACAGCGGCGGCAACTTCGAACAGGTCGATGCCAACCGTTCCGCCGTCGTCACCCAAGTGACCGACACCGTCGACACCACCAACATCAGCCTCAGCGCCACCCCTTCGGTCGCCGAGGGCGGCTCGATCGTCTACACCGCGACCCTGACCAACGCTGCTGGCACGGCCATGACCGTGACCCTGAGCAACGGCGCAGTGATCAACATCGCCAAAGGCGCGACCACCGGCACCGCGACCGTCGCAGCACCGGCCGATGACGTGTACAAGGACGCTGGCAAAGTCGATGCGAGCATCACCAAGACCACTGGCGGCAACTTCGAGAACCTGGTGGTCGACAAGACCCCGGCGGTCACCGACGTGACCGACACCATCGATAACAGCACCGTTTCCCTGACCGCGACGGCTAGCACCGTTGAAGGCGGCGTGGTGGTTTACACCGCGTCCGTAACCGCTCCAGTCACCGGCGCGCCGGTTGTCGTGACCCTGTCCAACGGCCAGACCATCACCATTGCGGTCGGCGCCAGCAGCGGCAGCGTCAACTTCACCGCGCCGAACGATGCCCTGGCCGGCGGCAACACGCTGAGCGTGAAAATCGACGGCGCCAGCGGCGGCAATTACGAAAACCTCGTGGCCGACAAAACCCCGGCCGTGACCTCGGTGAGCGATACCGTCGACACCACCAACCTGACGCTCAGCGCGACGGGTTCTGTGGCTGAAGGCGGTTCGATTGTTTACACCGCAACGCTGACCAACCCGGCTGGCACGCCAGTCACCGTTACATTGAGCAACGGTTCGGTGATCACCATCGACGCTGGTAAAACTATCGGTACCGTGACCGTCGCAGCGCCTGCCGATGACGTCTACAAGGACGCCGGCAAAGTCGAAGTCACCATCAAGGATGCAACGGGCGGCAACTTCGAGAACCTCGTTCCGAGCACCACGCCAGCCGTGACCGACGTTACTGACACCATCGATACCTCGACCGTCAAACTGACGGCCGACACTACTGTGGCTGAAGGCGGCACTGTTACTTACACCGCTACAGTCGGCGCGCCGGTCACCGGCTCGCCAGTCGTCGTGACTCTGGCCAACGGCCAGAGCATCACCATCGAAGTCGGCAAGACCACCGGCACCGTGACCACCACCGCGCCGAACGACGCGCTGAACGGCCAAGCCTCGCTGGGCAACTCGATCACCAACGTTTCCGGCGGCAACTACGAAAACCTCGTGGCCGACAAGACTCCGGTTTCGACCACGGTCACTGACACCGTCGATACCACCGATCTATCCCTCAGCGCGACCAATTCGGTCGCCGAGGGCGGTTCGATCATTTACACCGCGACGCTGACCAACCCGGCCGGCACGCCGGTCACCGTGACCTTGTCGAACGGTGCGGTGATCACCATCGAAGCGGGCAAAACCACTGGTACCGTCACCGTCGCCGCGCCTGCCGATGACGTTTACAAAGACGCTGGCAAGGTCGAAGTGACGATCAAGGACGCTACCGGCGGCAACTTCGAGAATCTGGTGCCAAGCACCGTTCCAGCCGTCACCGACGTCACAGACACCATCGACACCTCGACGGTCAAACTGACCGCCACCGAATCTGCGGCTGAAGGTGGCACCGTCACTTACACCGCCACTGTCGGCGCACCAGTCAACGGCTCGCCTGTCGTCGTGACCTTGGCGAACGGCCAAAACATCACCATCGAAATCGGCAAAACCACCGGCACCGTTACCACCACCGCACCGAATGATGCGTTGAACGGCCACACGCCGCTGACCAACGCAATCACTGATGTAAGCGGCGGTAACTACGAGAACCTGGTCGCCGACAAGACGCCGGTTTCGACCACCGTCACCGACACCGTCGACACCACCAACCTGTCGCTTTCCGCGACTGGCACCGTGGCTGAAGGCGGTTCGATTGTTTACACCGCGACCCTGACCAACCCGGCGGGCACGCCAGTTACCGTGACACTGAGCAATGGTTCGGTGATTACCATCGAAGCGGGTAAGACCACTGGCACCGTGACCGTCGCTGCACCGGCCGATGACGTCTATAAAGACGCCGGCAAAGTCGAAGTCACCATCAAGGATGCGACTGGCGGCAACTTCGAGAACTTGGTGCCGAGCACCACGCCAGCCGTTACCGATGTGACTGACACCATCGACACTTCGACCGTCAAACTGACTGCGACCGAATCCGCCGCTGAAGGTGGCACCGTCACCTACACCGCCACCGTTGGCGCGCCAGTGACGGGTTCGCCTGTCGTCGTGACATTGGCCAACGGTCAGAACATCACCATCGAAGTCGGCAAAACCACCGGCACCGTGACCACCACCGCGCCGAACGATGCGCTCACCGGCCATGCGCCGCTGACCAACTCGATCACCGACGTTTCCGGCGGCAACTACGAAAACCTCGTCGCCGATAAAACCCCGGTCAGCACCACCGTGACCGACACCACCGACACCACCAATCTGTCGCTGACCGCGACTGGCACTGTGGACGAAGGCGGCCAGATCACCTACACCGCGACCTTGACCAACGCCGCGGGCTCGCCAGTCACCGTGACCCTGAGCAACGGATCGGTAATCACCATCAAGGCTGGCGAAACCACCGGCACCGTGACCGTCGACGCGCCGAAAGATGACGTCTACAAAGACGCCGGCACTGTTGAAGCGACCATCAAAGGCGCAACCGGTGGCGATTTTGAAAACCTCGTCACCAGCACTGCCCCGGCCGTCACCACCGTCAACGACACCATCGACACCTCCACCGTGTCGCTGACCGCCACCGCCAACGTCGCCGAAGGCGAAACCGTGGTCTACACCGCGACCGTGACCGCACCCGTGACGGGTTCACCGGTTGTCGTGACCCTGTCCAACGGTCAGACCATCACCATCGCCGTCGGTGAAACCACCGGCACGGTGAACTTCGTTGCGCCAAACAGCCCTCTGGCCGGCGGTAGCTCGCTGAGCGTGACCATCGACGGCGCCACCGGCGGCAACTACGAAAAACTGGCGGTCGACGGCAAGTCCGCCGACACCGCGGTTTCGGACACCACCGACACCACCAACCTGAACCTGACCGCGACCGATTCGGTGGCTGAAGGCGGTTCGATCGTTTATACCGCGACGCTGACCAACCCGGCTGGCACGCCGGTAACCGTGACGCTGTCGAACGGTTCGGTGATCACCATCGAAGCCGGTAAAACCACCGGCACCGTAACCGTCGCGGCTCCAGCCGACGACGTCTACAAAGACGCCGGCAAAGTCGAAGTGACGATCAAGGATGCAACGGGCGGCAACTTCGAGAATCTGGTGCCGAGCACCGTGCCGGCCGTGACCAACGTCACCGACACCATCGACACCACCACCGTCAAACTCACCGCGACCGAGTCGGCGGCGGAGGGCGGCACTGTTACTTACACCGCGACGGTGGGCGCGCCAGTGACCGGTGCTCCGGTGACCGTGACCTTGGCCAACGGCCAGAACATCACCATCGAAGTGGGCAAAACCACCGGCACCGTGACCACCACCGCACCGAACGATGCGTTGACCGGTCACGCGCCTGTGACCAACTCGATCACCGGCGTCACTGGCGGCAACTACGAAAACCTCGTGGCCGACAAGACCCCGGTTTCGACCAACGTGACCGACACCGTCGACACCACCAATCTGTCGCTGACCGCGACCGGTTCCGTGGCCGAAGGTGGCTCTATTGTTTACACCGCGACCCTGACCAACCCGGCCGGCACCCCGGTGACCGTGACCCTTTCCAACGGTTCGGTCATCACTATCGAAGCGGGTAAAACCACCGGCACCGTGACCGTCGCGGCGCCAGCCGATGACGTCTACAAGGACGCCGGTAAAGTTGAAGTGACCATCAAGGACGCCACGGGCGGCAACTTCGAGAACCTCGTTCCGAGCACCACGCCTGCGGTAACTGACGTCTCTGACACCATCGATACCTCGACGGTCAAACTGACCGCCACCGAGTCTGCCGCTGAGGGCGGCACCGTCACTTACACCGCCACCGTCGGCGCGCCGGTGACCGGTTCGCCAGTCGTGGTGACCTTGGCCAACGGCCAGAACATCACCATCGAAGTCGGCAAAACCACCGGCACCGTGACCACCATTGCACCGAACGATGCGTTGACCGGTCATGCGCCACTGACCAACGCCATCACTGGCATCAGCGGCGGCAATTACGAAAACCTCGTTGCCGACAAAACGCCGGTCAGCACCAACGTGACCGACACCGTCGACACCACCAACCTGTCGCTGACCGCGACCGGCTCCGTGGCCGAGGGTGGTTCGATCATCTACACCGCGACCCTGACCAATGCCGCTGGCTCGCCAGTGACCGTGACGTTAAGCAATGGCGCGGTGATCACCATCGAAGCCGGCAAAACCACGGGCACCGTGTCTGTTCCAGCGCCAGTCGATGACGTCTACAAGGACGCGGGCAAAGTCGAAGCAACCATTTCGACTGCTACTGGCGGCAACTTCGAAAGCCTGGTGCCGAGCACTGTTCCTGCGGTGACTCAGATCACCGATACCATCGACACGTCGACCGTGAAACTGACGGCCGATACCTCGGTGGCTGAAGGCGGTACCGTCACCTATACCGCTACCGTGGGCGCACCAGTCACCGGTTCACCGGTTGTCGTGACCCTGGCCAACGGTCAACACATCACCATCGAAGTCGGCAAAACCACCGGCACCGTAACCTTCACTGCACCAAACGATGCGTTGACCGGTCACGCGCCTGTGACCAACTCGATCACCGGCGTCACTGGCGGCAACTACGAAAACCTCGTGGCCGACAAGACCCCGGTTTCGACCAACGTCACTGACACCGTCGACACCACCAACCTGTCGCTGTCCGCAACTGGCACCGTTGCCGAAGGTGGCCAGATCACCTACACCGCGACCCTGACCAACGCTGCCGGCTCTCCCGTCACCGTGACCCTGAGCAATGGCGCGGTAATCACTATCGAGGCCGGCAAAACCACCGGCACCGTGACCGTTGCAGCCCCTGCCGACGACGTCTACAAGGACGCCGGCAAAGTCGAAGTGACGATCAAGGACGCCACGGGCGGCAACTTCGAGAACCTCGTTCCGAGCACCACGCCTGCGGTCACCGACGTTACCGATACGATCGACACCTCGACGGTCAAACTCACCGCCGATACGTCGGTTGCTGAAGGCGGTACGGTCACTTACACCGCCACCGTTGGCGCGCCAGTAACCGGTTCGCCGGTCACCGTGACTTTGGCCAACGGTCAAAACATCACCATCGAAGTCGGCAAAACCACCGGTACCGTTACTACCACCGCACCGAACGACGCGTTGACTGGTCATGCGCCGATTACCAACGCGATTACCGGTGTTACCGGCGGCAACTACGAAAACCTCGTGGCTGACAAAACGCCGGTCAGCACCACTGTGACCGACACCGTCGACACCACCAACCTGTCGCTGTCCGCGACCGGTTCTGTGGCCGAGGGCGGTTCGATTGTTTACACCGCGACGCTGACTAACGCCGCTGGCTCGCCAGTCACCGTAACGTTGAGCAACGGCGCCGTGATCACCATCGAGGCCGGTAAAACCACCGGCACCGTAACCGTCGCAGCTCCGGCCGACGACGTTTACAAAGACGCTGGCAAAGTCGAAGCGACCATTTCGACCGCCACCGGTGGCAACTTCGAGAGCCTGGTGCCGAGCACCATTCCGGCCGTCACTAATGTGACCGACACCATCGATACCACGACCGTCAAACTGACCGCCACCGAATCGGCTGCTGAAGGTGGCACCGTCACCTACACCGCCACTATTGGTGCTCCGGTCACCGGTTCCCCAGTCACCGTGACGCTGGCCAACGGTCAGACCATCACCATTGGTGTTGGCCAGACCACTGGGACCGCGACCACCACTGCGCCAAACGACGCATTGACTGGCCACGCACCACTGACCAACGCCATCACCAACGTCAGCGGCGGCAACTACGAAAACCTCGTGGCCGACAAGACGCCGGTCAGCACCACTGTGACCGACACGGTCGACACCACTAACTTGTCGCTGAGCGCGACCGGCTCGGTCGCTGAAGGCGGCTCGATCGTCTACACCGCGACGCTGACCAACGCCGCTGGTTCGCCAGTGACCGTAACGTTGAGCAACGGCGCCGTCATCACCATCGAAGCCGGAAAAACCACGGGCACCGTAACCGTCGCAGCACCTGCCGATGACGTTTACAAAGACGCCGGCAAAGTCGAAGCGACCATTTCGACCGCCACCGGTGGCAACTTCGAAAATCTGGTACCAAGCACCGTACCTGCTGTGACCAACGTCACCGACACCATCGACACCACCACCGTGAAACTGACGGCCACCGCGACGGCGGCCGAAGGCGGCAACGTCGTCTACACCGCCACTGTTGGTGCTCCGGTCACCGGTTCCCCAGTCACCGTGACGCTGGCCAACGGTCAGACCATCACCATCGGTGTTGGCCAGACCACTGGCACCGCGACCACCACCGCGCCGAATGACGCGTTGACCGGTCACGCGCCGCTGACCAACTCGATCACCAACGTGACTGGCGGCAACTACGAAAATCTCGTCGCCGACAAAACCCCGGTCAGCACCACCGTGACCGACACCGTCGACACCACCAACCTGACGCTGTCCGCGACCGGCACCGTGGCCGAAGGTGGTCAGATCACCTACACCGCGACCCTGACCAACGCCGCTGGCTCGCCAGTCACGGTCACCCTGAGCAATGGCTCGGTGATCACCATCGATGCGGGTAAAACCACCGGTACCGTGACCGTCCCGGCTCCGGTCGATGACGTCTACAAAGACGCCGGCAACGTGCAGGCAAGCATCACCGGAACCAGCGGTGGCGGCTTCGAAAACCTGGTGCCAAGCACGACGCCGGCTGTGACCAGCGTCACCGACACCATCGACACCACCACGGTGAAACTGACGGCAACGGCCACTGCTGCTGAAGGCGGCAATGTCGTCTACACCGCGACTGTCGGTGCTCCAGTGACCGGCTCGCCTGTCGTCGTAACTCTGGCCAACGGTCAGACCATCACCATTGGTATCGGCCAGACCACGGGCACCGCAACCGCCACTGCGCCCAACGACGCACTGACTGGCCACGCCCCGCTGACCAACTCGATCACCAACGTGACTGGCGGCAACTACGAAAACCTCGTGGCTGACAAAACGCCGGTCAGCACCACTGTGACCGACACCATCGACACCACCAACCTGTCGCTGTCTGCGACTGGCACCGTGGCCGAAGGTGGCCAGATCACTTACACCGCAACCCTGACCAACGCCGCTGGCTCACCAGTGACCGTGACCCTGTCGAACGGCGCCGTAATCACCATCGATGCGGGTAAAACCACCGGCACCGTGACCGTTCCAGCACCGGCCGATGACGTCTACAAAGACGCCGGCACCGTGCAAGCGACTATCAGCACCGCCACCGGTGGCAACTTCGAAAACCTGGTGCCGAGTACGACTCCGGCCATCACCAGCGTCACCGATACCATCGACACCACCACCGTGAAGCTGACGGCCACCGCCACTGCCGCTGAAGGCGGTAATGTCGTCTACACCGCGACTGTCGGCGCGCCAGTGACGGGCTCGCCAGTCGTGGTAACCCTGTCGAACGGGCAGACCATCACCATTGGTGTTGGCCAGACCACGGGCACCGCAACCGCCACTGCGCCCAACGACGCACTGACTGGCCACGCACCGCTGACCAACTCGATCACCAACGTGACTGGCGGCAACTACGAAAACCTCGTGGCCGACAAAACGCCGGTCAGCACGAACGTGACCGACACTGTCGACACCACCAACCTGTCGCTGACGGCGACCGGCACCGTGGCCGAAGGCGGCTCGATCGTCTACACCGCGACCTTGACCAACGCTGCCGGCTCACCAGTGACCGTGACCCTGTCGAACGGCGCCGTAATCACCATCGATGCGGGTAAAACCACCGGTACCGTGACCGTCCCGGCTCCGGCTGACGACGTCTACAAAGACGCCGGCACCGTGCAGGCAACGATCAGCACCGCCACCGGTGGCAACTTCGAAAACCTGGTGCCGAGCACGACGCCGGCCATCACCAGCGTCACCGACACCATCGACACCACCAGCGTGAAGTTGACGGCAACGGCTACAGCGGCCGAAGGCGGCAACGTCGTCTACACCGCCACTGTTGGTGCTCCGGTCACCGGTTCCCCAGTCACCGTGACGCTGGCCAACGGTCAGACCATCACCATCGGTGTTGGCCAGACCACTGGCACCGCGACCACCACCGCGCCGAATGACGCGTTGACCGGTCACGCGCCGCTGACCAACTCGATCACCAATGTGACTGGCGGCAACTACGAAAATCTCGTCGCCGACAAAACCCCGGTCAGCACCACCGTGACCGACACCGTCGACACCACCAACCTGACGCTGTCCGCGACCGGCACCGTGGCCGAAGGTGGTCAGATCACCTACACCGCGACCCTGACCAACGCCGCTGGCTCGCCAGTCACGGTCACCCTGAGCAATGGCTCGGTAATCACCATCGATGCGGGTAAAACCACGGGCACCGTGACTGTTCCCGCCCCGGCTGACGACGTCTACAAAGACGCCGGCACCGTGCAGGCCACGATCAGCACCGCCACCGGTGGCAACTTCGAAAACCTGGTGCCAAGCACGACGCCGGCTGTGACCAGCGTCACCGACACCATCGACACCACCACCGTGAAACTGACCGCCACCGGTACAGCGGCTGAAGGCGGCAACGTCGTCTACACCGCCACGGTTGGCGCACCAGTAACCGGTTCGCCAGTCGTAGTGAGCCTGGCCAACGGTCAAACCATCACCATCGGCGTCGGCCAGACCACTGGCACCGCGACCACCACTGCGCCGAACGACGCATTGACCGGCCACGCCCCGCTGACCAACTCGATCACCAACGTGACTGGCGGCAACTACGAAAATCTCGTCGCCGACAAAACCCCGGTCAGCACCACCGTGACCGACACCGTCGACACCACCAACCTGACGCTGTCCGCGACCGGCACCGTGGCCGAAGGTGGTCAGATCACCTACACCGCGACCCTGACCAACGCCGCTGGCTCGCCAGTCATGGTCACCCTGAGCAATGGCTCGGTGATCACCATCGATGCGGGTAAAACCACCGGTACCGTGACCGTCCCGGCTCCGGTCGATGACGTCTACAAAGACGCCGGCAACGTGCAGGCAAGCATCACCGGAACCAGCGGTGGCGGCTTCGAAAATCTGGTGACCAGCAATACACCAGCCGTTACGAGCGTCACCGATACGATCGACACCACCACTGTCAGCATCACCGGCAGCAGCTCGGTGACCGAAGGCCAGACCGCCAGCTACACGGTCAGCCTGAACCACCCGGCGCAAACCGAAGTGACCCTGAAAATCGTCTACAGCGGCACCGCCGCCGACGGTTCGGACTTCACCGGCGTGTACACCGTGAAGATTCCGGCAGGCGCGAGCAGCGCGCAGTTCAACGTCGCCACCATCGATGACAAGATCACCGAAGGCACCGAGAACTTCGTGGTCAAGATCGATTCGGCCACCGGCGGCAACTTCGAAAACCTCGCGGTCAGCAGCACCAATGGCAGCGTCAGCACCTCGATCATCGACAACGATGCGCCGCCGGTCATCGACCTCGATGCCAACAACTCCAGCGGCGCCACCGGTGCCGACTACAAGGTGACCTTCACCGAAAACACTCCGGGCGCGGGCGTGTCGATTGCCGACACCGATATCAAGATCACCGACCCGGACAGCACCATGCTGACCGGCGCCACTGTAGTGCTGACCAACCGTCAGGACGGCGATGCGCTGAACCTGGGCAACAGCGTCAACGGCATCACGATCAATGCCAACAGCACCAACGGCACCGTGACCCTGACCTTGTCGGGCAACGCGACGCTGGCCGACTACATGCAGGCGATCAAGAACATCAGCTTCACCAACAGCAGTGACGACCCGAGCACCGTGCCGCGGATCATCACCGTGACCGTGACCGATGGCGGCAATTATTCGAACACCGCGACTACCACGGTCAACGTGGTCGCGATCAACGATGCCCCGGTTGCTGCACCGGTCAACGTCACCGGCACTGAAGACACACCACTGATCCTCGGTTGGTCGACCTTCGGTGTAACTGACGTCGACAGTCCGGCCAGCAGCCTCGGGGTGAAAATCACCCAGCTGCCGGGCGAAGGCAAACTGCAGTACCTGGACGGCTCGACCTGGAAAGACGTCGCCAACAACCAGACCTTCAGCAAAGCCGATATCGACGCGGGCAAGCTGCGCTTCCTGCCAGACACCAATGAATCGGGTGTGAACGGTTACGGCGGCACTGGCCTGGGCAACAACCAGGCGGACTACGCACAAATCAAGTTCCAGCCAACCGACGGCCAGCTGCTGGGTAACACCGGCACCGTGAAGATCGACATCACGCCAGTGGCCGACGCACCGACTGTGAGCGTCGCCGACAACAGCGTGAAGTCGACCGGCCTGATCAAGGAAGTCTGGACCGGTCTGTCGGGTCTGGGCACCAACGGCAATGGCGCGGATTCGACCACGTTGAAAAATGTGATCGACGGCGCTGGCACACCGAACACCAGCACTAACGTGAACAACGTGCAGTCTGACGGCAGCGTGACCGCAGGCACGGCGTCGAAGACTTCCGGCCTGATCTATCTGGAAGCCGGCAAGACTTACACCTTCAGCGGTATCGGCGATGACAGCCTGTTGGTGACCATCGGTGGCAAGAACGTGGCCTCGACCACGTGGGGCGCGGGCGGCAACCTCAACGGTTCGTTCACCCCGACCACCAGCGGCTATTACACCCTGGACATCTACCACCACAACCAGAGTGGCCCGGGCAGCTATGACGTAAACCTGTCGGTCAACGGCAGCACGCCGATCGACCTGAGCACCACCGGCGTACCGATCTACACCGGCGTACAGGATCTGGTGAATTCGGGCGTGACTGTCTCCGATCTGCACGGCACTAACGGCGAAGGCTATTACGACGGCTACAAACTCAACACCGGCGCCGAAGGCACCACGGTGAAACTGTCGGCAATCACCACCGCGCTGACGGACACCGATGGTTCGGAAACCCTGAGCGTGAAGATCAGCGGCGCGCCAGTCGGCTCGGTGCTCAGCGATGGTGCGGGTCATACCTTCACCGTCACCGCCAGCAGCGGCGACGCCAACGTCACCGGCTGGAACCTCGGCAGCCTGACCGTAACGCCACCGCCGTACTACAACGGCCAGTTCAATCTGACCGTGACCTCGACCTCCACCGAGATGGTCGGCGGCTCGGCCAGCAGCACTGCGACCATTCCGGTCACTGTGGTTCCGGCGGTCTATAACGCCGTGGTGGCGACCTCGGGCGACGACACCTTCAGCGGCACCGATGGCAACGACATTATGGTCGCCGACATCGGTGGTCTGACCGTTGTCCCGGGCACCAACTACAACATCGCGTTCATGGTCGACAGCTCCGGCAGTATGAGCAGCTCGTCGATCAACGCGGCCAAGGACTCGCTGACGTCGGTGTTCAACACCCTCAAGCAGAGCCTGGGCGGCAGCAACTCGGGCACGGTGAACATCTTCCTCGTCGACTTCGATACTCAGGTCAACAAGTCGGTGTCGGTGAACCTCAACGACCCGAACGCGCTGACGCAGCTCAAAGCGGTACTGGACTCGATGGCTTCCGGCGGCGGTACCAACTATGAGGACGTGTTCAAGACCACGGCCAACTGGTTCCAGAGCGCCGACGCTGTGGCCAACACCGGGGCGAAAAACCTCACGTACTTCATCACCGACGGCCAGCCGACCTACTACCAGAGCGGCGAGCAGACCAACCCGACGCTGTACGGCAGCGTGAAGTTCGACAGCGTGGTGACCACCAGCAACTACAAGCTGGGCGACACCTTCAGCACCTATATCGACAACACGCATTACCTGAGCATCAACGCCAGCGGTTTTGCTCAGTTGCAGACCTACACGGCACGTTATGGCTGGAGCACCACCAATCTGGGCAACGTTCACGCGCAGGGCGACGGCACTTACGAGTTGTCGAGTCTGGCCGGTAGCGGCAGCAGCACCACCTCGACCACCACCGACAACTCGACCAGCAGCTTCGCGTTGCTCAGTGGCCTGTCGAACGTTGAAGCCATCGGCCTGAACAGCGGCGTCAGCCTCAATGACCTGAAACCGTACGACTCGGACAAAACCCCGCAGACCAACATTGATCCGAAGGATCTGGCCAACTCGATCATCGGCCACACCGAAGCGACGCTGCCGGGCAACGACACCGTCAGCGGTGGCGACGGCAATGACATCCTGTTCGGCGATCTGGTGAGCTTCAACGGCATTGCCGGTGAGGGTTATCAGGCGATGCAGGCGTTCGTCGCGCAGCAAACCGGCGTTGACGTCAGCAAAGTCACCACCAGCAACGTGCACCAATACATCACCGAGCACTATCAGGCGTTCGATGTCTCCGGCGCGCATGACGGTAATGACACGCTTCTGGGCGGCGCGGGCAATGACATCCTGTTCGGCTCGGGCGGCAATGACCTGCTCGATGGCGGCAAAGGCAATGACATCCTGCTCGGCGGCACCGGCAACGACACGCTGATCGGCGGTCAGGGCAACGACATCCTCATCGGCGGTTCGGGTGCCGACACCTTCGTCTGGAAGGCGGGCGACACCGGCAACGACGTGATCAAGGACTTCAAGGCCGCCGACGGTGACCGTATCGATCTGCGCGATCTGTTGCAGGGCGAGACCGGCAGCACCATCGACAACTTCCTGAAGATCACCACGGTCGACGGCACGTCGTCGCTGCAAGTCAGCTCGGCGGGCAAATTCAATTCGGGCGACGCCGCTGCGGCAACCCCGGACGTGACGATCAAACTGGAAGGCAACAACTGGTCGAGCGCCAACATTCACAACCTGATTGCCGGCAGCGACCCGACCATCAAAGTCGACCACAACAACAGCTGATACGTGAACAGAACGGCTGCCCCAATGGGGCGGCCGTCACGTTTGTGCTGACCGGACCGGTGACGATCGCGTCGCCGCACCGCATACTCGCGCACAGTTGGCTATGCTGCTGACAGCATGACGCTGGTTCATTTCTGAGGGATGCTCAATGTTTTACGTGCAACGCGATGCGCAAGGTCTGTTGATTCGCGTGGAAGCCGCGGCCTACGCCGAGGCCACGGAAACGCTGCCGGCCGACAGCCATGAAATCCAGGCCTGGTTCGCCAACGAAGTGGTGGAAACCAGCCTGAAACAGCTCAAACAGAGCGACTTCGAAATGATTCGGGTACTCGACGACCTGATTCAGGTGCTGACCCAGAAAGGCGTGATCCGCGTCACCGATCTGCCGCCGGCGGCCCAGGCCAAACTGATGGACCGGACCCAGGCGCGTGAGGCGTTGGGTGGGTTGAGCCAGTTGATCGATGAGGATGAGGGCGGGTTGATCTGATCCGCTCAGAATCAAAAGCCCCTCACCCCAGCCCTCTCCCAGAGGGAGAGGGAGCCGATCAAGTTGTCTGGCGCTATACATCGACCTGAAAACCGGGTCGATTATGGATTCAAGACAAATCGCTCACGTCGGCGTACTTCCCGAATATCCCCCAATCAGTCCCCTCTCCCTCTGGGCGGTCCGACGTTTCGGGAGGGCTAGGGTGAGGGTTGCTGCGATGACTCACCGCCAAGGCTTCGGCTCACCCAACAACTGCCCCTGAACCCCATACAAGCCCATCTCGCGAATCACCGACAACTCGCCTTCAGTCTCCACCCGCTCGGCAATCAGCGGCAGATCAATGCTGTGCGCCGCGCGCTGAATCGCCTCAATGAACAGACGCTTGTCACTCTCCTGATCAATCGCTCGAATGTAACTGCCATCGATCTTCAAATACGCCAGCCCCAGCCGCGCCAGGTTGCCGATCATGCTGAAGCGTCCACCAAAGCGTTGCAGGCTCAGTGAGAAACCGAGTTCACGCAGGCGCCGGGTCAACTGCTCCAGCACCGCTTGTTCGGGCAATTGCTCCTCACCAATCTCCAGGGTCAGGCGCGCGCCGAGGTTGGAATGCGCACGCAGAATCTCGAAGACTTTGTTCAGCGCCTGCGGATCAGCGAGGGTCGCCGAGGACAGGTTCAGCGCCAGCGAATCTTCATGTTCTTTCATCTGCTCCAGCACGCGTTCGAGCATCAGGCGATCAAGCCGCGCGGTCCAGCCAAAGCGCTCCAGCCACGGCAGGAAGCGCCCGGCCGGAATGGTCTGGCCCTGATCATCGAGCAAGCGCGAGAGCACTTTGTAATGCAGCACCAGTTGCGTGTCTGCGGCGGCGACCACCGGTTGGAAATACAGCTCGAAACGCTGCTGACTCAAGGCCTGATCGAGCAAGCGGTGCCAGGCGTGATGATCGTCGCCGACATCCGCCGTCAGGCTCTGATCAATGCAGGCCCAGTTCTGCTCACCCTGCCCTTCGGCTTGCGCCAGCGCCTGATCGCCGAGTGTCAGCACTTGTTGCGGCGAATCGCCGTGGGTGAATGGCGCCAGGCCGATCGACGCCACGGCAGCCACGTCGGTCGCACCGGTGGCGTGCAGACTGCTCAAGGCATTGTCGAGGTTCTGCGCCAGTTGCAGCGCTTCTTCACGCACCAGCCCCGGCGCCAGCACGGCGAATTCGCCGCCACGAATTCGCGTGACAAGGTTCTGGGTTTCCGGGTACTTGGCGCATTCGCGGGACAATTGTTCACCAACTGCTTTCAACAGTTCATCGGTGCGCTGACCACCGAGACGCTGGTTGAGCCCGGCCAGATCCTTGACCCGCAACAGCAGCAGATAACCGGAGCTGGCCTGCTCCGGGTTGCTCACGCGATTATTCAACTGCATCTCGAAATAGCGGCGGTTGGCCAACCCCGTCAGGTTGTCCTGATAAGACTCGGCCCGCAGTTTTTCACTGCGCTCGGCCTGCTCCTGGAACAGCGCCTTGAGCTTCTCGACCATCTGGTTCATCGCCTGCACCACCCGGCGCAACTCTGGTGTGCGCGGCAATTGCGGCAGGCTGAGGAACTCGCGACGGGCGATGGCGTGAGACTGCTTGACCATGTAATCCAGCGGCTTCAACTGCCGGCGCAGCAGCAGTGCCCCGAGCACCGCACTCACTGCGCCGCAGATCAGCAACCAACCGAGGCTGCCCAACGCGCTCTGCCACAGCTTGGCCACAGCAAACATCGGATGGCTGACCACCTCGACCCGCGCCGCCTGCTCCCAGCCACGGCTGACCAGCGCGTCGCCACCGGCAGGTTCCAGACCAATCAGTTTGACGAACCAGTCGGGCACGTTAGTGACGGCTGGAATACCGCTGCGCTCGACGATCGTTTGATCGGTTTTCAGATCCACCACGCGGATGCTCGCGTAATAACCGCTGTCGAAAATCGAACTGACCAGCAACTCGACCATGGCCGGGTCGTCGATATTCGGCGTCAGCGACAAGGCCAGCGCCGTCGCGGCGTCCTGCGCGTGGGAACGCAACTGGTTGACGTACTGGGTGCGCGAGCTCTCCAGACTGACCATGAAGCTGCCGGTGAAGGCGACCACCAGGAACAGACAGATAGCGATCAACAGCTGTTTGAACAAAGACATCTGAGCGCGTGCTCCTAGTTAGTCGTCTCGACCGGGAAACCTTCGGCCTGCATTTTCTTCAACACATCCTGCCAGCGTGACAGGCGTTTGGTATCACCGACCTTTTTATTGCCCTTGGCGCCCGGCAGGTACAACCCTTCGGCATTGAAAGAGTAGACCGGGAGCAAATCGGTTCGCTGCGACGCCGGCTGGATCGGGTCGATCAGGCTGTCGAGCACCAGCGGCATGGCATCGGGGGTGGCATAGTACGTCAGCACCATGTGCGCGCGGTTCTGGCGCAGGGCCTTGACGTAGGTGATGCGCAGCTTGTCGCTGGAAACCCCGAGGTGGCGCAGGCTGAAATACTTGGCGATCGCGTAGTCTTCGCAGTCGCCGGCGCCTTTCCATAAGGCTTCGATCGGCGTTTCCCAATAGTCGACCTCGTGCCACAGATCGATGTCCTCGACGTAGCGCACCTGTTTGTTGAAGAACAGGTTCACCACTTTGAGCTTTTCCATCTCGCTGACTTGCTTCTGGGTGGCCAACAGATTTTGCCAGGCATCGATGCGCTGTTGCCCGGCACCCAGCGGCCCGTAGAGCGCCGTGGCTTTGCGGCTGATCGTGGAAAAATCCCAATCGGCATGCAGACCGCCCAGCATGACGCCGGCCAGCAGCAGTGCGCAGCCTAGCCAGCGCAGTGTCCGGGGGATCGCGAAACGTACCGCCACAGCAGGTTTCCGGGGGCAGGAAGGAAAGCGTTTGATGGTGAAGCTTAGCCGGCGAAAAAACAATGGCACCATGAGATCATCGCCGGCGCGCTAGACTTCAGTTGCCAGCGCATTGTTTTACAAGGTTTGACAACCTGTAGAGCAATCACTAGTGTCATTTGGATCCAAATCAGGCCGACATACAGGGTGCGTAGTCGTGACACAGAAGCCCAAACCGCTGCACAGCATTAAAGTCGATGGACCGATTCCTGCGCATCTGGCCCGGTCGGTGATCGAAGAAACCCTGCGTTCGGCAATCCTCGATGGGCGTCTGCCCTGTGGCACGGCGCTACGTCAGCAGGATCTGGCCGATTTGTTCGGTGTCAGCCGCATGCCGGTGCGCGAAGCCCTGCGCCAGCTCGAAGCCCAGGAACTGCTCAGCGTTACTGCGCACAAAGGCGCAGTGGTTGCCCCATTGATTCAAGGCGATGCCACGCAAACCTACGAACTGCGCATCTTGCTCGAATCCGAAGCCATGCGGCAGTCGATTCCGCTGCTGACGGCTGCCGATCACGCCCTCGCGGCCGGTTATATCGAAGAGCTGGAGGCGCAACACGATTACACGGAAATCGGCCGGCTCAACCGTTTGTTCCACATGGCCCTGTACAGCAAGGCGCCCAATAAACGCTTACTGCGCCTGGTCGAAGACGGCCTCAACGAAGAGGAGCGCTTTCTGCGTTTCAACCTTGAGGCCATGGGTCTGGGCAAATTGTCCCAGGACGATCACCGGGCGATGCTGCAAGCCGTCCGTGACCGTGATATTCAACTGTCAATCAAACTCCTTGAGCAGCATCTCAATCGCGGTGTCGACGTGATTACCCGCTATCTCGCCACCCCCGCCGCACAAAGCCGCAAAGCCGCGCGCTGAACGCGCGCCTCCCGCGAATCACCCGCTTACAAATCCCCAAGCGATCTGCCCGACCTCGGGTGGGCGGATCCGCGTGCCCGCTCTAACCTCCTGCGCGCCACCCAGCCCGATATTTGCACCTCGCCAATGAAGAATCGGTCATAGCCGTGGCGGTCATTTACCCGCACTCTTGAACGGCCAACCCCATAAAGAACGGGCGACGCGTCGCACTGACGGCGCAGTCCCCGCACCAGGAACCTACGGAAGGAGCCTTGCCACGGGAAAAAGGAAGTCATGGCGCGGGGTCACGGCCAACTTCCGCCCCTTTTAATCATTCAATTCTTATTACTGGAAAGTTGCTTCGAGTGAGGCATTCACTCTTGTCGATCAATTTTGGCCGTTATTCGCCGAAAGGAGCAACTACGCCCAAATAAAACTTTACTCAAAAGTTTTATCGGAACAACTCAACTTCAAAAAACAGCAAACTTAAAATAATTAAAAATGTACTTGTTAAACACTTTGTCGGTGTATTAGTTTTTCCTCGCCAAGTGTGAATTTCGCCCTTCACCTCGGCATCAGCCCAATGCCTGCGGCACATCAGCAGCGCCTTATGGGCAGACATAACGCCATGTAACAGGTATATCGATCCACATTTACCTATCAGCAAGGAAGGCTGTCGTCCGTCGACAGAAAACAAGTAAGCCGTCGTTCCACTGATTGCGTGTTGTCAGAGCAGTTCCATTTAACATCAACGATAAAGGACATCATGATGCCCACTAAGAACCAACTCGCCCTGAAGAAAGCCGAACTTAGTATTCACCCGATCTTTTCCGAGATCACTTCGTTATCGGTCTTGCGTCGTTTCATGGAAACCCACGTGTTTGCCGTGTGGGATTTCATGTCGCTGACCAAACGCCTGCAGCAGGAACTGACCTGCACGCGTTTGCCGTGGCTACCGCCGCGTGACCCTCACGCCGCCAGGTTGATCAACGAGATCGTTCTGGGTGAAGAATCGGATGATCGCCTGACCAAAGGTCATTACAGCCATTTCGAGTTGTACCTGGATGCGATGCGCGAAATCGGCGCGAGTACCACGGCCGTGGAGCGCTTTGTCGCCCTGCAACAGGAAGGCGTGAGCTATGACGTCGCGCTGCAAAGCGTCGAGGTTGATCCGGCCGCCGCGCAGTTTGTCCGCAACACCTTGCGTACCGCCCTGCATGCACCGGGACACAGCGTGGCGGCGGCGTTTCTGCATGGTCGCGAGAGCGTGATCCCGACCATGTTCCAGCGCATTCTTGACGACTGGGGCATCGGTATCGAGCAGGCGCCGACCTTCCGTTACTACCTGGAACGCCACATCGAGGTCGACTCCGAAGACCACGGCCCGGCGGCGGAGCACCTGCTCGAGCGCCTGGTCGACGGCGATCCGCAACGGGAAGCCGAGGTCTACGCCAGCGCCGTCGCTGCCGTGGAAAGCCGCATCGCCTTATGGGACGGCCTGCGCTTGAGCATGCGGGAACCGTTGGCGGAGGTGGCCCGATGAATGCCGCCGACTATCAATCCTTTGCAGACGCCTGGGAGACCCGCGCGACCATCCGCACACGCCCGCGTCGCGTACTCGAAGACGATGAGCGGCTGATCTACCCGCTCAGCCGCCAACCGCTGGTGCTCAGCGAAACCTTCCTGCGCGAGTGCCCACAGCAGCGTGATTTTGCCTTGGTGCAAACGCTGTACAAATTCATCAATGACGTAGTGATTTTCGAGACGGAAATCGTCGACAAGACCGCCCGCAGCATCGCCAAGAATCGCTTCGCCGTAGGCTTCCCGTTTGCCTGTCGTTACGACGCGATGACCGTGGTGGTCGACGAGGATTACCACGCGCTGGTGGCGATGGATTTCATGCAACAAACGGTGGCAATGACCGGCATCGAGCCGATTCGGTTGCCCGATGAAATCGAGTTGAGCCGGGCGATTCCTGTGGCGGTAGCGCTGGCGCCGGAGCACCTGCGCAGTGCGGTGGAATTGATCTGTGTGGCCATCGCCGAAAACACCGTGACCGGCGATGTAGCCGCGTTCGCCCGCGACGATACGGTCAAGCCGTCGATCAAAGGCCTGATGGCCGATCACTTGCTCGATGAAGGGCGCCATTCGAGTTTCTGGGCGCGAATGGTGCGTATCTATTGGCACACCGCCAGCGCGGCGGATCGAGAAACCATCGCGCAAATCCTGCCGGTGTTCATCGGCCATTACCTGACCAACGACATCCAGAAATCCTTCGATCTTCGCCTGATCGATGCACTGCCGGTCAGCGAGGCCACGCGCCGTTCGCTCAGGGATGAAATGGCCGGGCTGGCGTTCCCGATCAATCGCCACCATCCACTGGTGGGCAACATCGTCAAGTTCTTCCACAACAGCTCGCTGCTCGACACGCCGTGCGTGCAGCACGCCTTGCGTGACTACCTGGTTTGATGAGGAGGCCGACATGAAACGTCTCGACATTTTGCTGATTGGTGCCAGCCAGGCCATGACCGAGCTGGCGCAGGAACTGGAACAACACGGTCATTCATTGCAGCGCAGCGGCGTGGCGGCATCGACGGTGGATTTGATCATCGACGATGGCTTCATTGGTGCGGGTGACTTCTGCGCCATCCCGCACCTGCATCTGCGTTTGGGAGTCGGTGCGCAAAGCGCGGCGGGTTTACCGACACTCGATCTGCTGTGCTTCCTCGGCTCATCCCTGATCAGCCGCGTGCCGGTTGCCGATGAGCCGTCCGGCAACGGTCAGGCCCTGCGCCAGCGAGTGCTGACGCAGGTGGTGGACGAAGTGGCGCTGCTGGTCAGCCGCTTCTCCCGCGACGCCGACTATCTTCAGCAAGCCACACTGGTCAGAACGCCGGATTTCGAGCGGATGGAAAACCTGTTGTTCCTCGACAGACTGGCTTACGTCCATCGCTTCAATGACACGGCCAATTCAGTGCTGCTGCAACAGGCGCAGATCCCGGTGATCGAGCGCCTGCAACAAAGCCTGATCCGTCATGCCGAACGACCGGCGTTGCACCTCGCTGAACAGTCGATCAGCTACCGCCAACTGCACGCCCACAGCCGCGCGATCCAACAGCGCTTGCAGCCCTTCCTTGAGCAGCATCCACAGCCGTGGGTGGTCGGTATCTGTCTGCCGAAAAGCCCGGCGCTGTTCGCCTCGATTCTGGCGATCCTCGGCAGCGGTGCGGTGTACCTGCCGCTGGAGCCGAGCCATCCGTTGCAGCGCCAGCAATACATTCTGCAGAACGCTGGCGCACTGTTGTTGCTGCATGACGGCGAGCATCCACTCAGCACAACCATGGCGGGACTGGATGTCAGTTGTATCGACAGTGCTGAAGCGGATCTCAGCCAACCGTTGATGCGTCAGCAACCCGAACTTGAAGCGCCCTGCATGGCGCTCTACACCTCGGGCACCACCGGGCATCCGAAGGGTGTGTTGCTCAGTCAGGCCAACCTTGCGCACTTCACTGCGTGGTACGCCGATTACGTGCAGTTACAGGCTGAGAGCCGGGTGCTGCAGTTCTCTTCGCTGAGCTTCGATTCGTCGCTGATCGACATCTTCCCAACCCTGCTCGAAGGTGCCGAACTGGTGGTGCCCGATGACACGCAGCGGCGTGATCCGCTGCAACTGGTCGCGCTGATCCGCCGACGGCAACTGACCCACGCATTCCTGCCGCCCGCGCTGTTGAGCATTCTGCCGCTGGAGCAGTTAGAGGGCGTGCAAGTGATGACCGGTGGCGACGTCTGCGAGCCGTTCGTCATCGAGCAACTGACCCGTCAGGGCACGCTGCACAACCTTTACGGTCCGACCGAAGCCACCGTGCTCATCACTGCGCGGCAACTCGAACCCGGCGACAGTAATCGCACACTCGGCGCGCCAATCGCCAACAGTCAGGTGCTGATTCTCGATGATGATTTGCAACCGGTGCCGGAGCACACCGTCGGTGAATTGTTCATCGTTGGCCCCGGCGTCTGCCTCGGTTATCTGAACAACCCACAGCAGACCGCCGAGCGTTATCTGACCCTGAACCTGCCCGACGGCCAAACGCTGCGCGCCTACCGCAGCGGCGACATGGCCAAGTGGGGCGAGCACGGTATCGAGCTGTGCGGACGGCGCGATAACCAAGTGAAGATCCGTGGCTTCCGGGTCGAGCCGGAAGAGATCGAACGTTGCCTGCGCGAGAGCCAGTTGTACCGGCAAATCGCAGTAATGATCGACACTCAGCGACGGATTCTGGCGTTCCTCGCCCAGCCGCAATCGGACACCGCACGCGAAGCACTGAAGGTCCACGCCCGGCAGTTTCTGCCCGACTACATGCAACCCGTGGCGTGGACTGAGCTGCCGAGCATGCCCTTCGCCAGCAACGGCAAGGTCGACCGTAAAGCGCTGCTGGCACTGCCAGTGAGCGTGCAGGACAACGGGCCGAAATGCCTGCCAGCGAATGCGGACGAAGCGCTATTGCTGGAGATATGGGCCGAGTTGCTGGAGCTGCCGAACAGCGATATTTCCACCGACGAAAGCTTCTTCAATCTCGGCGGTCACTCGATCCTGCTGTCGCGAATGTTGCTGCGGCTGCGTGAGGAGTTCGGTCGCAGCATTTCGATCAATCGCTTCATCGAACTGCCGACCATCATCAAACTCGCAACGCTGGTGCGTGGCACCGATGACAGCGCGGTGCTCAGCGCTCAGGCCATGGCCGACGCCGAACGTGTGCTGGAAATCGAACCGCTGCCGATCAGCCGCATGGGCGATGTGCACAAGGTCATCGTCACCGGCGCCAACAGCTTTGTCGGCGTGCACATCGTCGAGGCACTGCTCGGCTGGGGCGCCAGCGAAGTGGCGTGTCTGGTTCGCGATAGCGGTGGGCAAACGGCGGCGCAGCGCTTTACCGAGTCCCTGCGGGAAAACCGCCTGGAGCATCTGGATCTGAGTCGTGTGCGGGTTTACGCGGCAGATATTACGCAGCCGCAGTTGGGCCTGAACGACGAAGACTATCAGCGCCTCGATCGCGAGTTCGGCGCGCTGGTGCACAACGCTGCCAACGTCAATCACGTACTCGATTACGAGTCGCTGGCGGCGGACAACGTCGAGCCGATTTTCGCGCTGCTGCGCTTGTGCGAAGGGCAAAGCAAAAAGGTCTTCAATTTTGTCTCGACACTGTCGGCTTCAAGCACGGTCGATGATGCGGGACGGGTGCTGGAACTGCCCGCCGCGCTGACGCCACCGATCTACATCCGCAACGGCTACAACCTGTCGAAATGGGTCGGCGAGCGCATCCTCGAACGGGCGCGGGAGCGCGGCGTTCGGGTCAATCTGTATCGCCCCGGCAATATCAGTTTCAACAGCTTGAGCGGCGTTTGTCAGCCGCACAAAAACCGTTTGATGTTGATGCTCAAAGGCTCGATTCAGCTCGGCCAGGTGCCGGCCTTCGCACTGAATTTCGACCTGATGCCAGTGGACTTTCTCGCCCGTTTCATCGCCTTCCACGCCAGCCGTTACGCGCCCGAGCGTGCGGTGTTCAACCTGCATAACCCCGAGCCTTTGAGCTGGGACGCCTACGTCGCGTCGTTCCGCGAAACCGGCAGCGAGTTCGCGCTGGTCAGCGTCGCCGACTGGCAACAGCAACTGGGCCGTGTCGACGCCGACAACGCGCTGTTCGGCGTGCTCGGTTTCTACCTCAACGGCTTCGAAGAAGACATCGGTGACATCTCCCTGATCGGCCACGCCAACGCTGAAGCCGGCGTGCAGCAGATGGGCGCGCATTACCCGCAGAAATCCCCGGCGCTGCTGCGTCGCGGCTGCGATTACCTGAAACAAATCAACTTCATCTGAAGCCACAAAAAAGGAGCAACACCATGAGCACTCTGCAACCCGATACCCTGATCAAAAACCCGCATGGCTGCCACGTAGTGTCGTCGGTGGAAGTGCCAGCGGACGCGACGCAAGTCTGGGCGGTGGTCGGCCACTTCGGCGGTTTCGACCGTTTCATTCCGGCGCTGTCGCACATCGAAACAATCGGCGAAGGCGTGTCCTCGCTGCGCAAGAAATGCTTCAAGGATGGCAATGTTGTCGTCGAGCAACTCAACTCCCGCGATGAGCAGGCACGAAGCATGACCTGGACGACGATTTACAACACGTTGGGGGTGGCGAATCTGTGGGCGGCGATGAACGTGGAAGCGCTGGGCGAAGGCAAATCCCGGGCGACCTGGACGATCATTGCCGAGCCGGCTTCGGGGGGGGAAGAGGCGTTGCCAGGGTTCAAGGATTTCGTGCAGGGGTTTGCGGATGATGCGATGGGGAATGTTTTGAAGCTGTTTGTCTAAGGCTTCGGCTTTGCGGTGAATGCACCACCGCTTTCGCGAGCAAGCTCGCTCCCACAGGGTATTGGGTGTTCACACATGTTGTGTTCAACCAAAATCCTGTGGGAGCGAGCCTGCTCGCGAAGAACGATAACGCGGTCTCCAATCTGAAAAATCAGATCTTGAAGCTGTCGACCAACTGCTTCAGGCGGTTAGCCTGCTGCGACAACGCATCACAATCCTTCAACGTCTCGTTGAGGTTGGCCACGCTCTGCTGGTTCAGCAGGTTGATCTGGTTAACGTCGACGTTGAGGGTTTCCACCACGGCGGTCTGCTCTTCAGTGGCCGCTGCCACCGACTGGTTCATCCCGTCGATTTCACCAATGCGCTGAGTCACGCTGACCAAGCGCAAACCGGCCTGGTTGGCCACTTCCACGCTTTGCTCGCTGGAGGCTTGGCTAGCGTTCATGGTGGTCACCGCTTCGCGCGAACCGATCTGCAGCGAGGTGATCATCTTGTGGATCTCTTCCGCCGATTCCTGGGTGCGATGGGCGAGGTTACGCACCTCATCCGCCACCACGGCAAAACCACGTCCGGCTTCACCGGCACGGGCGGCTTCGATCGCGGCGTTGAGCGCCAACAGGTTGGTCTGTTGCGAAATCCCTTTGATCACATCGAGGATGTGGCCGATGTTGTCGGTGCTGGCGTTAAGGGTTTCGATCTGCGTGCACGACAGGCTGATCTTCTGCGACAGCTCGGTCATCGCCTGGATCGTCTGCTCAACCACCTGACGACCGTCATCGGCCTGCTCGCTCGCGCCGCTGGCGTGCTGCGAAGCATCGGCGGCGTTGCGGGCAATTTCCTGCGTGGCGGCGCCCAACTCGTTGATCGCCGCAGCCACGCTGTTGGTCCGCGCACTTTGTTCGTCGGAACCGACGATCGAGGCGTTGGACGACGCCATCACCCGTTGCGACAGGTCATGCACGTGACGGGTCGCCGAGGACACCTCGGAAATCGACGCGTGAATCCGTTCAACGAACTGGTTGAACGCGCTGCCCAATTCACCGAACTCGTCTTTGCTCTCGACCACCAGACGACGGGTCAGATCACCTTCGCCCTGAGCGATATCTTTCATCGCGCGGCCCATGGTGGTCAGCGGACGCATTAGCACGTTGATCAACAGGCTCAGCAGCAGGGCAATCGCGCCGACAGCGACAAACATCGCGATCAGTGCCGACGTGCGGAATTGGCTGAGTGCGGCGTAGGCTTTGTCGCGGTCGATCGACAGACCGATGTACCACTGCGCATTCGGCAGATCGCTGACCGGGGTGAACGACAGAATGCGTTCCTGACCGTTGAGCACGACGTTCTGGTTGCCCTTCTCGATGCGCACGCTGGTGTTCGGATAGATGTCTTTCAGGTTTTTCATGACCTGGTCTTTGTCCGGGCTGACGATCACCTGACCGTCGGCGCTGACCAGGAACGCGTGTCCGAGGCCACCGAAGTCCACCGAGTTGATGATCTTCACCAGGGTTTCCAGGCTCAGGTCACCACCGACCACGCCCAGCAGCTCGCCGTTCTTTTTCACCGGCATGGCGATGGTCACCACCAGCCCGCCGACAGCAGCCATGTACGGCGGCGTCAGCATGGTTTTGTCGGCAGTGACTGCTTGCTTGTACCAAGGGCGCTGACGTGGGTCGTAACCGTCCGGCATCTTCGCGTCAGGACGCTGGGTGAACACACCATTGGCTTGGCCAACGTAGGTGAACTGGAAGTTCGAGGTGAATGCTGGTTGATCGACCAGACCCGGGAAATCCGCGTCCTTGCCCTGATGGGCGACGTTTTGCGCGAGATTTTCCAGCACCAGAATCCGCCCGCTCATCCAGTTCTGCACGCTGCTGGCGGTCAGGTCACCGGCCTGCTGCACGGAAGACTGAAGGTTCTGGCGAATGGTGTTTCGCTGCAGATAGTCGTTGTAGAGGGTGAACAGCGCGAACGCCAGGACCACGACGCCCGAGGCGGCCAACAGGATTTTATGGCTGAACTTGAGATTCATTTCATGGGACTTCTTATGCCAAAAGTGGGGATGCGTTCCGGATGCAACATTCCATGTACAGCGCAGGCAGCGTTCTTCTGGCCGCTCTACTTTGGTGCACGCATGTCTCACCAGTCTGTCGGCACGTGTCGGAGAAATCTTAGGGCTGAGCGGGAAATGGATGGCATTTCTGCCGGATTCCCGCCGAACGGCGTGCCAGAGCGTTCGCCCCGATGTTTTTCAGTGCTGATGTTCGGGTGGCAGTTGCAAATTTCGTATCCCTTGATGACAATGCGACTAATTATCATTTGTGACGTTCGCGTTCATGTCCTCACCTGAGTTTGCAGTACAGGCGCTTTACAGTAGTCATCACGGCTGGCTCAACGCTTGGCTGCGCGCGCGGCTGGGTAATGCGGCGGATGCGGCGGATCTGGCCCAGGACACTTTCCTGCGTCTGCTGCAACGCACCGAACGCCTCGAACTCAAAGCACCCCGCGCCTTCCTGCGCACGATTGCGCGTGGGCTGGTGATCGATCATTGGCGCCGTGAGGAAATCGAACGTGCCTACCTCGAAACGATCGCCCATTGGCCTGAAGCAGAAACACCGAGCGCCGAAGCCCGGGCGCTGGTGATCGAACTGCTGGAAAGCATCGCGCGGATGCTTGAAGGACTGAAGCCAAAAGTGCGTCAGGCCTTTCTGCTGGCGCAGTGCGAAGGTTTGACCCACAAGCAGATTGCCGAACAGATGGGGCTGTCGTTGCGTTCGGTTGAGCGTTACGTCGCCGATGCGCTCTATCACTGCTACGTACTGCGGTACGAAAGCTGATGCCGGTGGATAATCTTTCTCTTGGCCGTCGCACCGAGCCGCAGCAAAAGGTGGTCAAGCAGGCCATTCACTGGCTGTTGCGACTGCGCAACAATCACGGCAATCCGCGCCTGAACCGCCAGTGCGAACAGTGGCGTGCCGAACACCATGAGCACGAACTGGCCTGGCAACGGGTGCAGTCGCTGCAAGCAGAACTGAGTAACAATCTGCGCGCGGTACCTGGTGCGCAAGTGGCGTTCAATACGCTGGAAAACAGCGCGCAGGGTTTGGGCCGGCGACAGGCGTTGAAGCTACTGTCTGGCGCATTGCTGATGGGGTCCGCCACATGGCTGGCCAAGGATACTGCCGCGTGGCAACAATGGAGCGCCGATTACGCTACGGCGACGGGCGAGCGGCGCGGCTTCCAGTTGCCGGACGGTACCCGGATCGAGTTGAACACTGCCAGCGCCGTGGATCTGGATTACACGGCGCAACAGCGCCTGATCAAACTGACTCGCGGCGAGATCATTGTCACGTGTGGTGGCTCCGACGAGGGCGCGCCGTCTGATCGGCCGCTGCGTGTACAAAATCGTCACGGGACTTATGAGCCCGCCGATGCCCGGTTCATCCTGCGTCAGGAACATGATTGCACGCGGCTCAGCGTCACCCAAGGCCAGGTTGCCATCCACTCCGGCGGCACTTCGGTAGAAGCACTCGCCGGGCAGAGTTATCTGATCGACCACCACCAGGTACGCCCGGCCCCGAAGCTGGATATGGACGCTGGTGCCTGGGTCGATGGTTTGATCGTCACGCGCAATATGCGTCTGGGTGATTTTCTCAGCGAAGTCAGCCGTTATCGTCAGGGCTTTCTGAGTTGTGCGTCTGACGTTTCCGAGTTGCGCCTGTCGGGCGTATTTCGCCTGGAAGACACCGACAAACTGCTGGCAATTCTGCCGCAGACATTGCCGGTGCAATTGCGCTATCGCACACGCTGGTGGGTGACGCTGGAGCGCGTCGCCTGAAATTATTTTGGCGGGTTTTCGCAGCTGGTCCGGCTTAGTCAGTAAGCACTTCAACTCAAGCGTTTGCGACTTCCTACGGAAACCTACAATGACTGTCCGCGCCACCTGTAAGAACCCTCTGAATTTCACTGCCGAATCGGGACTGCTGCGCCACGCTATTCGCGCGGCGCTGTTTTCGACTGCGCTGGGCGTTGGTGTGATGCCTGCTTTAAGCATCGCGGCGACGCCCGCTGGCAGTGAAGTCAGCCATCGCTACAACGTGGCTGCGGGCCCTCTCGGTGAGGCGCTGAATCAGTTTGCCCGTCAGGCCGGCATCACGTTGTCGATGACCCCGCAGCAGACTCAGGGCCTACAATCGCCGGGCGTTCAGGGCGAATATTCAGCCGATCAAGCACTGAGCCATTTGCTCGGCGGCTCGGGTCTGGAAGCGGTCAGTCAGGACGGCAGCAGCTACGTCCTGCGCCCGCTCGCTGAGAACGAAGCGCTGGCCTTGCCGACCACCGACATCAAAGGCTTCGCCCTCGGCAACGCCTTGGGCAGCATGGACGGCTACAACGCCACTCACAGCCAGATCGCCACCAAGACCAGTACCGCGTTGCTGGAAACCTCACAGAGCGTGTCCGTGGTCACTCGCGAGCAAATGGACGACCAAGGCTCGCAAACCGTTTCCCAAACCATGCGCTATACACCCGGCGTGCTGACCAATCCCTACGGCGCCACTCACCGATACGACTATGTGGCCATGCGCGGTTTCAACGACGGCTCGGTGGACAATATTTACCTCGACGGCCTCAAGTCGATGGGCGACAGCGGCACTTACAGCACCATGCAGGTCGATCCGTATTTCCTTGAGCGCGTGGACATCCTCAAGGGCCCCTCGTCGGTGCTGTACGGCCGCAGTTCGCCGGGCGGCCTGGTGGCACTGACTAGCAAGAAACCGTTATATGAGGCTTACCATCAGGTGCAAGCGACGGTGGGCACTCAGGGCCAGCGTGGGGTCGGTTTTGACTTCAGCGGTCCGGTCGATGACGACAAGCGTATCGCCTATCGTCTGACCGGGTTAACGGATCAATCCGACACGCAATTCGACCACAACAAGGAAAAGCGCTTCGCCTTCGCACCCACGCTGAGTATCGATTTCAGTGAAGACACTTCGCTGACCTTGCAGGCTTATCTGCAACACGATCCGGATGGCGGCTACCACGGCGGTGTACCGGCCGACGGCACCATTCATCAACGTAATGGCAAGCGCATCTCTCCACACTTCTTCGAAGGCGAGCCGGGTGTCGATGGCTATTCGCGTGATCAGCAGTCGTTCGGTTATCAATTTGAGCACCGCTTCAACGACGTCTTCACCGCGCGGCAGAACTTCCGCTACCTCGACTCCAAGGTGAACATGGATCAGGTCTACGCCTACGGCTGGACCTCACCGACCAGCGACGAGCTGAACCGCTATTACACCGGAGGGGATGAGCGTCTGCATGCGTTTATCGTCGACAACATGCTCCAGGCTGAATTTTTCACCGGCGCGACCAAACACACGGTGCTCATCGGCGCTGACTATCAGCGGCGCAAAACCGTGGTCGACTGGACCAGCGGCGGCCTTGCACCGATCAATGCGTTCAACCCGGTGTACGGCAACTCAGCGATCGATATGTATGGCGAGACCCGTTACCTGCGCCGTCTGGAGCAGACCGGGATTTATCTGCAAGACCTGATCGAGATGGACAAGTGGCGCTTCTCGCTGGGCTTGCGTCAGGACTGGGTCGAGACTTCGGACGAAAACCGTATCGCTGAAGCCGGACGTCCGGTCGGCACGGAAATCAATGATCGACGCACCAAGCTCACTGGCCGTGCCGGCGCGTTGTATCTGTTTGATAGCGGCTTGGCGCCTTACATCAGCTACTCCGAGTCGTTTAACCCAAACTCCTATGCCGACAGTGCAGGTAACCCGCTGGCACCTACCGACGGAACACAATGGGAAGTCGGTTTGAAGTACCAGCCGCCGGGCACTGACAACCTGTTCACCGCCTCGCTGTTCCGCATCGATCAGGAAAACCTGGCGACCAAGCTACCGCAGGAAAACTTCTATCGCGCGGTGGGGGCTGTGCGCTCCCAAGGCCTGGAACTGGAAGCGCACATGCAGTTGACCGATAACCTCAAAGTCCTCGGCAGCTACACCTTCACTGATATCGAATACTCGAAGTCGATGGTCAGCACCTTGAGTACGCCGACAAACGTAATCGAGAACAAGGGCAACTCGCCGACGCAGGCCCCGCGTCATATGGCGTCGTTGTGGGCGGACTACAAGTTCGACAACGCGGCACTCGATGGCCTGCGACTCGGCGGCGGCGTGCGTTATGTCGGCTACAGTTGGGCGGATGCGGAAAACACCCTGAAGGTGCCTTCCTATACGCTGTTCGATGCCTCGATTGGCTATGACTTGGGCAAGGTCGGCTTGAAGGGCGTTGATGTGCGTCTGAATGCGAACAACCTGACCAATGAATCCTACGTTGCTTCCTGCGCGAGCCTGAACTTCTGCTACATGGGCGAAGAGCGCAACGTGGCGGCGACGGTCAGCTACCAGTTCTAAGCCTTTTGTCCTGTGCATAAAAAAGCCAGCCCCTGAATGTTCAGGGGCTGGCTTTGTCGTTTCTGTGGGGAAATTCTCATGCGTGCGTTTTTGGTGTTGTTGCACCGTTATATCGGCCTGGCCACGGCAGTGTTTTTGCTGCTCGCGGGACTTACCGGAAGCATTCTTGCGTTCAATCATGAATTGGATGAATGGTTGAACCCGGAGTTTTATGCTGCCTCCGCGCAGGGCTCTCGACTGCCGCCGGGTGAATTGGTTGATGCGTTGCAATCTGCGCATCCGAAGCTGCAGGTCTGGTACATGGAGTATCCGCATGAGGCGGGGCATACCGCTTTGCTGGCGGCCGTTCCACGTAATGATCCGGCGACGGGTAAGCCATTCGACGAACGTAATCAGGTGTTTTATCTGGACCCGGTGAGTGCTGAGCAAAAGGGCCAGCGGTATTGGGGTGGGTGCTGTTTTCAGCGGGAGAATTTTGTCCCGTTCATTCTTGAATTTCACTACAACCTGACGTTGCCGGGAAACTGGGGATTGTTATTGATGGGCTTGGTTGCCGTTGCCTGGGTGATCGATTGTTTCGTTGCGCTTTGGCTGACGTTGCCGCGTGGCAAGCCGTTCTGGAAGAAGTGGTCGACCGCCTGGAAGGTCAAGGGAGGGCACGTCTATCGGCTCAACTTCGACCTGCATCGCGCAGGGGGATTGTGGCTGTGGCTGTTGTTGCTGCCGATCGCCGTCAGCAGCGTGGCGATGAACTTACCGAGTCAGGTGTTCAAGCCTGCGGTTTCGTTGTTTTCACCGATTGAGCCGAGCGTCTATGAGGCTCGGGGGCGTATGTCGCCCTCGTCGTTGGGGGTGACGCAACTGAGTTATCAACAGGCATACGAGAGGGCGTTACAGGAGGGGAAAAGGTTAGGACTGACAGCGGCGATCGGGGAGTTGTATTACAGCTTTGAGTACAACTTCTACGGCGCAGGATTTGGACAGCATGACACCGAAGCGCATGGCAAATCTTGGTTGTTCTTTCATGGTACGGATGGGCGGTTATTAGGGCAGGAGATTGCTGGGCAGGGAACGTTGGGGGAGCGGTTTTATCGGTTGCAGTTACCGATACATGGAGGACGGATCATTGGAGTTACAGGTCAGCTAATGATCGCGGTGTTAGGTATTTTGATTGCGGGTTTGTCGGGGACTGGCGTCTACATCTGGTGGCACAAATGGCAGGCTCGGCGCATCAGCAAGGCGCGTAAAGCTGTTTGATCAATGATTATGTGAGCCCTGAAATAACAAAACCCCTGTTTGCGTTAGCAGACAGGGGTTTCGGAATTTAATCTTGACGATGACCTACTCTCACATGGGGAAACCCCACACTACCATCGGCGATGCATCGTTTCACTGCTGAGTTCGGGATGGGATCAGGTGGTTCCAACGCTCTATGGTCGTCAAGAAATTCTGTATCTGACTCGTCAACACGGTAACGAGCCAGCAAAAACGGTTACTTCTACTAAAACAAAACCCCAACTGCTTTCGCAATTGGGGTTTCGGAATTTAATCTTGACGATGACCTACTCTCACATGGGGAAACCCCACACTACCATCGGCGATGCATCGTTTCACTGCTGAGTTCGGGATGGGATCAGGTGGTTCCAACGCTCTATGGTCGTCAAGAAATTCGGGTACTGAGTCGTGACCAGATGGCCTCGCTTCAGCAAATTGGGTATGTGATAGTTTTCGGTGTTTTGTGAGTCTTTCGAACTTTCGGTTCGTTTCGTCTTCACACACCGCAATCTGGTTGCTCTGGTTTAGAGAGCCGACGCAAATTGCTTGGGTGTTATATGGTCAAGCCTCACGGGCAATTAGTATTGGTTAGCTCAACGCCTCACAGCGCTTACACACCCAACCTATCAACGTCGTAGTCTTCGACGGCCCTTCAGGGAACTCAAGGTTCCAGTGAGATCTCATCTTGAGGCAAGTTTCCCGCTTAGATGCTTTCAGCGGTTATCTTTCCCGAACATAGCTACCCGGCAATGCCACTGGCGTGACAACCGGAACACCAGAGGTTCGTCCACTCCGGTCCTCTCGTACTAGGAGCAGCCCCTCTCAAATCTCAAACGTCCACGGCAGATAGGGACCGAACTGTCTCACGACGTTCTAAACCCAGCTCGCGTACCACTTTAAATGGCGAACAGCCATACCCTTGGGACCGGCTTCAGCCCCAGGATGTGATGAGCCGACATCGAGGTGCCAAACACCGCCGTCGATATGAACTCTTGGGCGGTATCAGCCTGTTATCCCCGGAGTACCTTTTATCCGTTGAGCGATGGCCCTTCCATACAGAACCACCGGATCACTAAGACCTACTTTCGTACCTGCTCGACGTGTCTGTCTCGCAGTCAAGCGCGCTTTTGCCTTTATACTCTACGACCGATTTCCGACCGGTCTGAGCGCACCTTCGTACTCCTCCGTTACTCTTTAGGAGGAGACCGCCCCAGTCAAACTACCCACCATACACTGTCCTCGATCCGGATAACGGACCTGAGTTAGAACCTCAAAGTTGCCAGGGTGGTATTTCAAGGATGGCTCCACGCGAACTGGCGTCCACGCTTCAAAGCCTCCCACCTATCCTACACAAGCAAATTCAAAGTCCAGTGCAAAGCTATAGTAAAGGTTCACGGGGTCTTTCCGTCTAGCCGCGGATACACTGCATCTTCACAGCGATTTCAATTTCACTGAGTCTCGGGTGGAGACAGCGCCGCCATCGTTACGCCATTCGTGCAGGTCGGAACTTACCCGACAAGGAATTTCGCTACCTTAGGACCGTTATAGTTACGGCCGCCGTTTACCGGGGCTTCGATCAAGAGCTTCGCGTTAGCTAACCCCATCAATTAACCTTCCGGCACCGGGCAGGCGTCACACCCTATACGTCCACTTTCGTGTTTGCAGAGTGCTGTGTTTTTAATAAACAGTCGCAGCGGCCTGGTATCTTCGACCGGCATGAGCTTACGGAGCAAGTCCTTCACCCTCACCGGCGCACCTTCTCCCGAAGTTACGGTGCCATTTTGCCTAGTTCCTTCACCCGAGTTCTCTCAAGCGCCTTGGTATTCTCTACCCAACCACCTGTGTCGGTTTGGGGTACGGTTCCTGGTTACCTGAAGCTTAGAAGCTTTTCTTGGAAGCATGGCATCAACCACTTCGTGTTCTAAAAGAACACTCGTCATCAGCTCTCGGCCTTAAGATCCCGGATTTACCTAAGATCTCAGCCTACCACCTTAAACTTGGACAACCAACGCCAAGCTGGCCTAGCCTTCTCCGTCCCTCCATCGCAATAACCAGAAGTACAGGAATATTAACCTGTTTTCCATCGACTACGCTTTTCAGCCTCGCCTTAGGGACCGACTAACCCTGCGTCGATTAACGTTGCGCAGGAAACCTTGGTCTTTCGGCGTGGGTGTTTTTCACACCCATTGTCGTTACTCATGTCAGCATTCGCACTTCTGATACCTCCAGCAAGCTTCTCAACTCACCTTCACAGGCTTACAGAACGCTCCTCTACCGCATCATCCGAAGATGATACCCGTAGCTTCGGTGTATGGTTTGAGCCCCGTTACATCTTCCGCGCAGGCCGACTCGACTAGTGAGCTATTACGCTTTCTTTAAAGGGTGGCTGCTTCTAAGCCAACCTCCTAGCTGTCTAAGCCTTCCCACATCGTTTCCCACTTAACCATAACTTTGGGACCTTAGCTGACGGTCTGGGTTGTTTCCCTTTTCACGACGGACGTTAGCACCCGCCGTGTGTCTCCCATGCTCGGCACTTGTAGGTATTCGGAGTTTGCATCGGTTTGGTAAGTCGGGATGACCCCCTAGCCGAAACAGTGCTCTACCCCCTACAGTGATACATGAG
>NZ_OZ409868.1:4280000-5450000 GCF_979258595.1 Pseudomonas sp. AC172 | reverse complement strand
TTCTTCTGGATCAGCTGAGTGGCGGCCAACGGGCGACCGAACTGCTGGCGATCCAGCGTGTATTGGCGAGCGGTGTGCCAGCAGAACTCGGCAGCGCCCAGTGCGCCCCAGGAGATGCCGTAGCGTGCAGAGTTGAGGCAGGTGAACGGGCCTTTCAAACCGCGCACGTCCGGGAAGATGTTCTCTTCCGGCACGAACACGTTGTCCATGACGATCTCACCGGTGATCGACGCACGCAGGCCGACCTTGCCGTGTATCGCCGGAGCGCTCAGGCCTTTCCAGCCCTTTTCCAGGACGAAGCCACGGATGTCGCCGGCATCGTCCTTACCCCAGACCACGAACACGTCGGCGATCGGGCTGTTAGTGATCCACATTTTCGCGCCGCTCAGGCTGTAGCCGCCTTCGACTTTGCGTGCCCGAGTGATCATCGCGCCTGGGTCGGAGCCGTGGTTGGGCTCGGTCAGGCCGAAGCAGCCGATCCATTCGCCGGACGCCAGTTTCGGCAAGTATTTCTGTTTCTGTGCTTCGGTTCCGAATTCGTTGATCGGCACCATCACCAGGGAAGACTGCACGCTCATCATCGAACGGTAGCCGGAGTCGACACGCTCCACTTCGCGAGCAATCAGGCCGTAGCTCACGTAGTTGAGGCCGCTGCCACCGTATTGCTCAGGGATGGTCGCACCCAACAGGCCGACTTCGCCCATTTCGCGGAAGATCGCCGGATCAGTCTTCTCATGACGGAAAGCTTCAAGAACACGCGGCGCGAGCTTCTGCTGAGCGAACTGCTCGGCGGTGTCGCGGATCATGCGCTCCTCTTCAGTAAGCTGTTGATCCAGCAGCAGGGGATCGATCCAGTTGAAGCTAGCTTTACCGCCCATGAGTGTGTCCTCGCAAATCGGTGAATTAACGTGGCAATGATCCTAGGCGCGGTTCGCCGTCGCGGCAAACGAGGATTTCGCATTCTGTTGTGCTAATTTCTCACTCCGAAACGTCGCGAAATGCCTTTTATGCGGCGCATTAGTGAGGTTGAAGTACATGCGCAGGAAGATTCCCAGCACCACCGCCCTGATCAGTTTTGAAGCCGCCGCACGTCACGAGAGCTTCACCCGCGCGGCGGAAGAACTTTCCCTCACGCAAAGCGCCATTTGCCGACAGATTGCCAGCCTTGAGGAGTTCCTCAGCGTGGAACTGTTCCGACGCTCGCGGCGGGGCGTGAAACTGACCGAGGCGGGACTTTCCTACAGCCGCCGAGTCGCGACGCAACTCGATGCGGTTGAGCGCGACACCCTCTCAGTGATGGGCCAGCAAGGCACCAACGTAATCGAACTGGCGGTAGTGCCGACTTTCGGCACGCAATGGTTGCTCCCGCGCCTCAAAGACTTTCAGCTCAGGCACCCGGAGGTTACGGTCAACCTGACCAACCGCACCCGGCCCTTTCTGTTTGCCGATACCGAATTCGATGCTGCGATCTACTTTGGCGATGCCGACTGGTCGGGTACCGAATCCCACAGGCTGATGGGAGAAAATCCGATGCCGGTGTGCAGCCCCGCCCTACTCGACAACAAGACGCTTCTGACAGCCGATGAGATTGCCGATCTGCCGCTTTTGCAACAGACCACTCGCCCTTATGCCTGGCGCCAATGGTTCAACTCGCAACAGCTGAATATCCCCCGCGACATGACAGGCCCGCGCTACGAGCTATTCTCCATGCTCGCCCAGGCCGCCATGCACGACATGGGCATTGCGCTGATTCCGCCGTTCCTGATTCAGCGCGAGCTGGCCGAGAAGCGCTTGGTGATTGCCAACCCGCAGGCACTCTCCAGCATCAAGGCCTATTACCTGATGATTCCCGAGCGAAAAGTCGAATCGGCGTCGTTAAAGGCATTTCGTGACTGGTTGGTGAATCAGGCGCAGAGCTACAGCCTAGAAGGATAAAGGCTTACAGCGATAACTAACCCCGTAGTCAGGAAAATAGAAGCCCTACAGATATAACTATTTGTCGCAATTTCACTGACTGTACCCAAAAGTCGTACAGACGTCCCACAAGCGCCTGACCACGTGGCTTTGAGCCTTAATCAACGACTCATTACTACCTATTCACGCCACCGATAAGAAATTTTTCGATATTCAGCCAGAATCCTTGCAGGGCACGGCCTGTAAGGGATTCGACCGGCCACGTGCGACATTCGGTCACGGCATGACTTGTAGTTAATTTTCCGTCACCCGTCATAATCCCTTGAAGGGCATAAAGTTCGCCTGCAAAATGCCGCGCCCCGCCCTGATTTGGCGGGATCGTGCTGATCGGCCGCCCCAGTCGCACCATCCGTAGTGCATGGGTTTACTCAATAAGATCACGCAGGAGATTTGACGTGCACATTGGTGTTCCTCTCGAAACCCAGACCGGTGAAACACGGGTTGCTGCAACCCCGGAAACCATTAAAAAGCTGATCAGCCAAGGTCATAAGGTCACTGTGCAAACCGGCGCCGGCGTTAAAGCCAGTGTTGTCGACAGTGCCTATGAAGCGGCAGGCGCAACCATTGGCAGTGCCAATGACGCGTTTGGCGCCGAGCTGATTCTCAAAGTGGTCGCCCCCAGCGATGCCGAACTGACGCTGATCAAGCGCGGTACGGTGCTGGTGGGCATGCTCAACCCGTTCAACAACGAAATCATCGCGAAGATGGCCGAGTGCGGCATTACCGCATTCGCCCTCGAAGCGGCGCCGCGCACCTCGCGCGCGCAGAGCCTCGATGTGTTGTCGTCACAGGCGAACATTGCCGGCTATAAGGCTGTGTTGCTGGCCGCTCACCACTATCCACGTTTCATGCCGATGTTGATGACCGCTGCGGGCACCGTGAAAGCGGCGCGCGTGCTGATTCTCGGTGCTGGCGTGGCCGGGTTGCAGGCGATTGCTACGGCGAAACGTCTGGGTGCTGTGATCGAAGCGTCTGACGTACGTCCGGCGGTTAAGGAACAGATTGAGTCCCTCGGCGCCAAGTTTGTCGACGTCCCTTACGAGACCGATGAAGAGCGTGAATGCGCCGTCGGTGTCGGCGGTTACGCGCGGCCAATGCCAGCGAGCTGGATGCAGCGTCAAGCGCAGGCTGTGCACGAGCGCGCGAAACAGGCTGACATCGTCATCACTACCGCGCTGATTCCGGGCCGCAAGGCGCCGACGCTGTTGAGCGCGGAGACTGTGGCGCAGATGAAACCGGGCTCGGTGGTTATCGACCTCGCCGCCGCTCAGGGTGGCAACTGCCCGCTGACCGTGGCCGATCAGGTCGTCGTCGAGAATGGCGTGACCATTTGCGGCCCGACCAATCTGGCCGGCGACGTCGCTGCAGACGCTTCGGCGCTGTACGCGCGCAACCTGCTGGACTTCCTCAAGCTGGTTTTCATCAAAGAAGGCCAGTTCGACGTCAACCTCGAAGACGACATCGTCGCCGCGTGCCTGATGTGCCGCGACGGCCAAGTCATCCGCAAAAACGCCTAAGCAGGGATTCAGACGATGGAAGAGCTTATCTCCCCCGGTATCTACAACCTGATCATCTTCGTGCTGGCGATTTATGTCGGTTACCACGTGGTCTGGAACGTTACACCTGCGCTGCACACGCCTTTGATGGCGGTGACCAACGCGATCTCAGCGATCGTGATTGTCGGCGCCATGCTGGCGGCCGCACTGACCGTCACGCCGCTGGGCAAAACCATGGGCACCCTCGCGGTGGCACTGGCGGCGGTCAACGTGTTTGGTGGCTTCCTGGTCACCCGTCGCATGCTTGAGATGTTCAAGAAGAAAGCCCCGAAAGTAAAAGAAGAGGCGCCGAAGTAATGAGCATGAATCTCGTCACGACGCTCTACCTGATCGCGTCGATCTGCTTCATCCAGGCCCTCAAAGGCCTGTCGCACCCGACAACTTCGCGGCGCGGCAACCTGTTCGGCATGCTCGGCATGGCGTTGGCGATCCTCACCACCGTCGGCCTCATCTATAAGTTGGGCGCTGAGCTCGCGACCGCCGGTATCGGTTACGTGATCGTTGGCCTTTTGGTCGGCGGCACCGCCGGTTCGATCATGGCCAAACGCGTTGAAATGACCAAGATGCCGGAACTGGTCGCCTTCATGCACAGCATGATCGGCCTCGCGGCAGTGTTCATCGCTATCGCTGCGGTGGTTGAGCCGCAATCGCTGGGCATCGTTAAACAGTTGGGCGACTCGATCCCGACGGGCAACCGTCTGGAGCTGTTCCTCGGTGCAGCCATCGGTGCGATCACCTTTTCCGGTTCGGTGATTGCGTTTGGCAAACTGTCGGGCAAGTACAAGTTCCGTCTGTTTCAGGGCGCACCGGTACAGTTTACCGGTCAGCATAAGCTGAACGCAGTGCTGGGCTTGGCGACACTGGCTCTCGGCCTGACCTTCATGTTCACCGGCAACCTCACCGCGTTCGCGCTGATGCTGGCGCTGGCGTTCGTGATGGGCGTGCTGATCATCATCCCGATTGGCGGTGCCGACATGCCGGTCGTGGTGTCGATGCTCAACAGCTATTCGGGCTGGGCAGCGGCAGGTATCGGCTTCTCGCTGAACAACTCGATGCTGATCATTGCCGGTTCCTTGGTGGGTTCGAGTGGCGCGATCCTCTCGTACATCATGTGCAAGGCGATGAACCGTTCCTTCTTTAATGTACTGCTCGGCGGTTTCGGCAACACGGCGGATGCTGGCCCGGCCGGTGCAAAAGAAGCTCGTCCGGTGAAATCCGGTTCGGCTGACGACGCGACCTTCCTGCTGACCAACGCCGACACCGTGATCATCGTGCCCGGCTACGGTCTGGCAGTGGCACGTGCGCAACATGCACTGAAAGAGCTGACCGAGAAGCTGACTCACCGTGGCGTGACCGTGAAGTACGCGATCCACCCGGTTGCCGGCCGTATGCCGGGGCACATGAACGTTCTGCTCGCCGAGGCCGAAGTGCCTTATGATCAGGTGTTCGAGATGGAAGACATCAACTCCGAGTTCGGCCAGGCCGACGTGGTGCTGGTGCTCGGCGCAAACGACGTGGTCAACCCGGCCGCGAAGAATGATCCGAAGTCGCCGATTGCCGGCATGCCGATTCTCGAAGCGTTCAAGGCCAAGACCATCATCGTCAACAAGCGCTCGATGGCCAGCGGCTACGCCGGTCTGGACAACGAACTGTTCTACCTGGACAAGACCATGATGGTGTTCGGCGACGCGAAGAAAGTCATCGAAGACATGGTCAAAGCGGTCGAGTAATTTCCCGCTGCAATACCGAACGCCCCGACTTGTCGGGGCGTTTTTGTTTGCACAAACAGTCGGACAATATGCCGCGTTGTTGCAGATCCGGTAACGGTGTTTTACTTGAAACCCGCTAAATAGACGCCTCGTTTGCGACCTTGGTAGCGGGACAGGCGCCCGTCAAATTCACTAGACTGCGCATCCTGCTACTCGTTGCCCGAGATAATAATCCATGTACCGTGACCGTATTCGCCTGCCTTCGTTGTTGGATAAAGTGATGAGCGCTGCCGACGCCGCCGCTCTGATTGAAGACGGCATGACCGTCGGCATGAGCGGTTTCACCCGTGCCGGCGAAGCCAAAGCCGTCCCTCACGCATTGGCCGAGCGCGCCAAGGTCACGCCGCTGAAGATCAGCCTGATGACCGGCGCAAGCCTGGGCAACGACCTCGACAAGCAATTGACCGAAGCCGGCGTACTGTCGCGGCGCATGCCGTTCCAGGTCGACAGCACTTTGCGCAAGGCGATCAACGCCGGCCAGGTGATGTTCATCGACCAGCATTTGTCGGAAACCGTTGAGCAACTGCGCAACCAACAACTGAAGCTGCCGGACATCGCGGTCATCGAAGCCGTGGCCATCACTGAACAAGGCCATATCGTGCCGACCACTTCGGTGGGCAACTCGGCGAGCTTCGCGATTTTTGCCAAACAGGTGATCGTCGAGATCAACCTGGCGCACAACGCCAACCTCGAAGGCCTGCACGACATCTATATCCCGACCTACCGCCCGACGCGCACGCCGATCCCGCTGGTAAAAGTCGAAGACCGTATTGGCAGCACGGCGATTCCGATTCCGCCGGAGAAGATTGTCGCCATCGTTATTACCCAGCAGGCGGATTCGCCGTCCACCGTGTCGACCCCGGATGTCGATACCAACGCGATCGCCGAGCACCTGATCACTTTCTTCAAACAAGAAGTCGACGCCGGGCGCATGACCAACAAGCTTGGCCCGCTGCAGGCGGGGATCGGCAACATCGCCAACGCGGTGATGTGTGGCCTGATCGATTCGCCGTTCGAAGACCTGACCATGTACTCCGAAGTGCTGCAGGATTCGACCTTCGACCTGATCGACGCCGGCAAGCTAAGCTTTGCTTCGGGCAGCTCGATCACTTTGTCGGAGCGCCGCAACAGCGACGTGTTCGGCAATCTGGAGAAGTACAAGGACAAACTGGTGCTGCGTCCGCAGGAGATTTCCAACCACCCGGAGGTGGTGCGTCGCCTGGGCATCATCGGCATCAACACGGCGCTGGAGTTCGACATCTACGGCAACGTCAATTCCACGCACGTCTGCGGTACGCGGATGATGAACGGCATTGGCGGTTCGGGCGACTTCGCGCGCAACGCGCATCTGGCGGTGTTCGTGACCAAATCGATCGCCAAGGGTGGGGCTATTTCCAGCGTGGTGCCGATGGTTAGCCACGTCGACCACACCGAGCACGATGTCGACATTCTAGTGACCGAAGTCGGTCTGGCCGACCTGCGCGGCCTTGCGCCACGTGAACGCGCACGGGTGATCATCGACAATTGTGTGCACCCGGACTTCCGTGAGGCGCTGAATGACTACTTCACGGCGGCCTGTGCCATCGGTGGCCACACCCCGCACATCTTGCGTGAAGCCTTGAGCTGGCACATGAACCTGGAAGAAACCGGGCGCATGCTTGCGGTCTGATTCACACAGATAAACCGCTGACGCAAACACAGTTTGCGCCAGCGGAATCTCGCAAGCCTCCAAGCTGACAAAAACTGTACTGCTGTACCGGTCTTTTCCTACAGTATTTCCCTACGATTTTGATCAAATTGTGCATATTCGCACCAACTTAGTGCCGATAGGTACAGTTTGCTCGATTTTGACCCGTACACCCCCTATAAACAGTTAACTGGTCACTCACAATACAGTTGAACTGTATCTAGAGAGACTTGGCAAACGAGAGGATCATGGGCACCAGTCAAACCACTACCTGATCCCGCCACAAGCGGAAGGATGTCAACCATGGAACGTACACTCAGTTCCGAACTGTTCTTCGAAGACAAAGCTGTAAACACCCAGGCTTCCCTGCCTCTGCGCGTTATCGCCAACCTGATGTTGTGGCAGCGCCGCATCTCCAGCCGCCACCAACTGGCTCGTCTGGATTCGCGTCTGCTGGCTGACGCCGGTATCAGCGAAGCACAACGCTACGAAGAGCTGAGCAAGCCGTTCTGGCGCTAAGTAGCGTCGCTGGCTCTGGTCGTTAGACCCACCGCCAGCAACCCGAATTGAACAAACAAGACCCGTCGTGGGAAACCACGACGGGTTTTGTCGTTTTGGGGCGGGGGAAATCCCGGTACACCTGCTGATACAGCATACAGGTACAGTTTTATTTAATCGGTATCTGAACCAGTACAATTTTGCTCGAGTGTATCTGCAACTTCGTCTGTAACAGGCTCAACATGACCTTCCGCCTTCACCGGTAAAAGGAATACGCCATGAAAGACTTACAGGATGTTTCAGAAACTTCGAGCCTGCCGGCTCGTCCCAACGCTCTACGGCGCTTGTTTCGCGGCTGGTGGAAGTCCCTGGAGCGCGCCAGAACGCGGCGCCTGCTGTTTCAACTCGACAGTCGAGATCTAGCCGATTTAGGCCTCAGCCACGCCGATCGCCTGAATGAACTGGATAAACCCTTCTGGCGCTAGCATTCTGCCCACTGTCCGAACCTCGCCAGCAGGCCTAATATCCACGCAGAACGTGGCGAATGCTGTGTCACTGGCGTCTGACTCCTCAGATACCGAGCCACCTCTCTACGGTTTATCCAAAGGAGTTACACCATGTCCCGTCTTCGTCTGCTCAGTGCTGCCGCCCTGCTGGCTGTGGCTGCCAACGCCAGCGCCACCAGCTTCATCGTGACCACCGACGCCGTTGTCGGCGCTCTGAAATCCTCGTCCGACGCTACCTCCGACGTCACCTCGTCGTTCCGTGACGACAAGATCGTTCTTGCCGCCCGTGACGACGCTGCCAGCTTCGTGGCCAGCGAAGGTGAAATCCGTGGCGTGAAACTGGAAAGCGCGCTGGATCACATCCGTCACCAGGTGCCACAGCTGCAAGCCACTGATGCACAACTGGCTCAGGCCATCCTGACGATCTAAGCGCCAGGTACTCATCGGGACACGCCGGTCGTGTCCCGATGTTTCGGCGCTGGCTCTGGCCCGGGCATTGCGCTAGCCTTTGGGCTCACCAAAAATTACCGAGTCCGATGCGCTTTCTTCCAAATCTACTGATTCCCTCCGTATTGTTCACCGCCTGCTGGACGGCGCCGGTCAATGCCTTTGATGCTTTCAACGCGTCGACACAAGGCACCGTCGTCAGTGGTTACGCCACCAGCATGGTGTCTTCCGCGCCTTTCGACCGTAAACTGCTGCTCGCCGCCCATGATGACGCGGCCGCATTTGTTGCCAGTGACGGTGAATGGCGAGGTGCTCGTCTGGAATCCGCACTGCATTACCTGCGCAAAACACGGCCGAAACTTCATGTCAGCGACCTTGAACTGGCAGAAGCAATTCTCGTCCAATAGTTATCCTGTACCCCCAGTTATCCTTGCCCTTCCGGAGTCGTTCCATGCGTAGCCCGCTGATTGCTGCCGCCCTTGGCCTGTTTTTGTTGGCCGACATGGCCCAGGCGCACACCCTGGTAGCCACCAGTAACATCATCGTTCGTGCCTCCCAGCGCACTATCGATTTCACCTCCGACACCACTACGTCGATTCGCGATTCGAAAATCATCCGCGAAGCCCACGACGACGCTGCCAGTTTCGTCGCCACTAACGGTGATATCCGTGGCGCGCATCTGGAAGCCGCGCTGAACACCCTGCGCACTCGTGTGCCGGAAGCGCGTGACGCCAGCGATCAGGTTCTCGCCGAAGCCATTCTCGCACTGTGAAGTCACTCGGCACCTGGCTGCTGGCCGGGGCGTTGTTGCTGCTTGGCAACAGCGCCCACGCCGGCCTGCAATTGCGGCTCAAGGCCGACGGTCTTAGCCCCGCCCAACAACAGGCCAGCCAGGCGCTGATCGATGAGGCAATGCAAAAGCTGCCGCCGAGCTTTATCGAGCGGCTGGATCGGCGCATTGATGTCGGCTGGACCGACGACATGCCCCCCAATGCCTACGGCCAGGCCACGCTGGTTTCCGAACTTGACCTGAACCGCAAACTGCTCGCCGGCCTCACCGACGGCAGCGCAGCCAAAGAAAAAACCAATCGCCCTCACGGCACGGTTCGGCAAGAATTGCTCGCCACGGTGCTGCACGAAATTACCCATATCTATGACCGTGCCCGCTTATGGCCGGATGCCGAGCGCACGCTGATCCAGCGCTGCACGCGCCGCTTCGACAGCGCCGGGCTGATCGGCATTCCCGATGAGTGTCGTGGCCAGAACGGGCGTCGCTTCACCCTCAGCGATGATCCGCGCCTGCTCGACCTCGCCGGTTGGCAACAATACGTCGGTCGTCGCGGTGAACGTGAACAACACAACCGCCAGATCGCCCGCAGCCCGGACCTGTACGAAATCTCCAGCCCGAAGGAGTTCGTCGCGGTCAACATGGAGTATTTCCTCCTCGACCCGAGCTACGCCTGCCGCCGTCCGGCGCTGTATCGCTATTACCAGCAACACTTTGGCTGGGCGCCGCCGGCCAAGGACACTTGCAGCAAGACCTTCTCCTTCCTCAATGCTGGCAACGACTTCGCCAAACAGCCATTGGGGCAAGTTGATCCTGAACGGGTGTATGCCGTCGACTATCTGCTGGCTGAGGCCAATCAAAACTGGGTCAGCCGCTGGGGCCACAGCATGTTGCGTCTGGTGATCTGCGCACCGGGCCGCCCGCGCGGGCCGGATTGCCGGCTCGATCTGGACCAGCATCTGGTGTTGTCCTACCGGGCGTTCGTTGGCGATGTACAGCTGTCGAGCTGGGATGGACTGGTCGGCAAATACCCGTCACGGCTGTTCGTACTGCCGCTGGCGCAAGTGATCGACGAATACACCAAGACCGAATTGCGCAGCCTCGCTTCCGTGCCGATCAACCTTTCACGGGAAGAGATCGAAGGCGTGGTCGAACACGCTGCCGAGATGCACTGGAGCTACGACGGCAATTACTTCTTCCTCTCCAACAACTGTGCGGTGGAAGGGCTGAAGCTGTTGCGCAGCGGCAGCAACAACTCGCAGTTTGTGGGTCTGGACAGCATCATGCCCAACGGCTTGCTGGAAGTGATGAAGGGCCGTGGTCTGGCGGACACCAGCGTGCTGGATGATCCGAAAGAAGCGCTACGTCTGGGTTATCGCTTCGACTCATTCCGTGACCGCTATCAGGCGATGTTCGATGTGCTGAAGAAGCAATTGCCGATCAAGCAGAACACCGTTGAGGAATGGCTTTCGCTGACAGCCGAAGAACGCCGTGAGTGGTTCGAACGCGCCGACCTGCGCACCAGCGCCGCCCTGCTGCTGTTGGAGCAGGCCAGCTATCGACGCCAGTTGTTGCTGGCTCAGGATGAGGTCAAGCAGCGCTACCTGGGCGCTCGTGAACTGGAAAACGGCGGCATGGACAAGGCCAATGCGACCTTGCAGGAGATTCTCGCCAACAGTGGCTTCCTCAGCCGTCCGGCAGAATTGCTCGACGCCAAGGGATACGGATTACCGCAGCCGACCGAGTTCACTCGACTGGAAGCGGAAAGCAGTCAGCGGCAGAAGAAGCTGCTGGCACTGTCCGGCGATCTCGACGCCGAAGTGCGCAAGTTGCTGGAGCCCAAGCGGGCTGCCGAGATTGCGGCCAGTGAGGAGAATGTGAAGCAGATCGGCGCGCATCTGCGCAGACTGCACAAGGCCTCCGGCGGACTGGAGCTGCCCTGAAAAAAGACCGCAGCCATTGGCTGCGGTTTTTTTATTGCCTGCCGATCAATACAAAACGCCATCGAGAATTTCATAGACGATCCCGGTGCCCACCGCGATCAGCACGATGTCGCCCCCAGCGCGGCGCCATTCATAACCCGGATACACCGGCAAACGACCCAACGCGCGATTATCCAGACGCTCGCCGTAATAGCCGTGCGGCAATGGTCGCCCACGCTCCAGATGAATGCCCGGAGGCGGCGGCGCACCGCGCACAAAGTAGCCATGATTGTCACGAATGGTCTGGCGTACAGGCCCGAAGTCATGAGGCGGCGGCCCACCATGGTGATCATTCTGTGGGCCACGGTGGTCGTCACCGTGATTGTCGCCATGGTTATCATAGTGGCCTTGTTGTGGGCCGCCGTGGTCGTGATCGTCGCGCGGATCAGCGCTTGCCAGCAGCGGAGTCGCACTGATCAACAGCACGCCCAATCCGGCCATCAGACGTTTCGGCATTTTCATCGGGTCTTTCCTCACGGCACAAACAGCAAAAAGGGCTTCAGAACGACGTTCTGAAGCCCTCGGTCTTGTTCATTTAGTCTGTGCCGCAAGGCGCTAATTCCTCTGTATCAGGAACTTTACCTTCAGCTGACGCGGGCCTTACGCACGCCTTCGGAGAGTGCCGAGCACAGGCTCAGTACACCGTCGATGGCCTGGGCTGGCGTCGTTGCATTGGCGATGTGATCGATCAACGCCGAGCCCACCACAACACCATCAGCCAGACGTGCGATGGCCGCTGCTTGCTCCGGGGTACGGATGCCGAAACCGATGCTGATCGGCAGATCGGTATGACGACGCAGACGGGTCACCGCCTCTTCGACATGCTCCAGTGTTGCGGCGCCAGCACCGGTCACACCGGCCACCGACACGTAGTAAACGAAACCGGAACTGCCATTGAGTACCTTCGGCAGGCGCGCATCGTCGGTGGTCGGCGTGGTCAGACGGATAAAGTCCAGACCGGCAGCCTGCGCCGGGTCGCACAGCTCGGCGTTGTGCTCAGGTGGCATGTCGACCACGATCAGGCCGTCAACGCCGGCCTCTTTCGCGTCAGCGATAAAGCGCTCAACGCCATACATGTGGATCGGGTTGAAGTAGCCCATCAGCACCAGCGGCGTGTCACTGTTGCCTTCGCGGAATTCGCGAACCATTTGCAGGGTTTTCACCAGGTTCTGTTTGGCGCCCAAGGCACGGATGTTCGCCAACTGGATCGCCGGGCCATCGGCCATCGGGTCGGTGAACGGCATGCCCAGCTCGATCACGTCGGCGCCGGCACCCGGCAAACCTTTGAGGATCGCCAGCGAAGTGTCGTAGTCCGGATCACCGGCGGTGACGAAGGTCACCAGCGCGGCACGGTTCTGTTCTTTGAGGTCGGCAAAACGGGTTTGCAGGCGGCTCATCAGTGTTTCTCCTGCTTAGACTGTTCCATGTGATGCATGACGGTCTGCATGTCTTTGTCGCCACGGCCCGACAGGTTGACCACCATCAGGTGATCCTTCGGCAGCTTCGGTGCGCGTTTGAACACTTCAGCCAAGGCGTGGGCGCTTTCCAGGGCAGGAATGATCCCTTCCAGACGGCAGCATTTGTGGAACGCGTCGAGGGCTTCGTCATCGGTCACCGAGGTGTACTGAACACGGCCGATGTCATGCAACCACGCATGTTCCGGGCCGATGCCTGGATAGTCGAGGCCGGCGGAAATCGAGTGGGCGTCGATGATCTGGCCGTCGTCGTCCTGCAGCAGGAAGGTGCGGTTACCGTGCAACACACCCGGAACGCCGCCGTTCAGGCTCGCCGCGTGCTTGCCGGTTTCGATGCCGTAACCCGCCGCTTCAACGCCGATGATTTCAACGCTCTTGTCGTCGAGGAACGGGTGGAACAGGCCCATGGCATTGGAGCCGCCACCGATGCACGCCACCAGGCTGTCCGGTAAACGACCTTCCTGAGCCTGCAACTGATCGCGGGTTTCCTTGCCGATCACGGCCTGGAAGTCGCGAACCATCGCGGGATACGGGTGCGGGCCGGCCACAGTGCCGATCAGGTAGAAGGTGTTGTCGACGTTGGTTACCCAGTCACGCAGCGCTTCGTTCATCGCGTCTTTCAGAGTGCCGGTGCCGGCAACCACTGGAATCACTTCAGCGCCCAGCAATTTCATGCGGAAGACGTTGGCCTGCTGACGTTCAATGTCAGTGGTACCCATGTAGATCACGCAATCCAGACCGAAACGTGCGGCGACGGTGGCAGTGGCCACGCCGTGCATGCCGGCGCCGGTCTCGGCGATGATGCGTTTCTTGCCCATGCGTCGCGCCAGGAGGATCTGACCGATGCAGTTGTTGATCTTGTGCGCGCCGGTGTGGTTCAGCTCTTCGCGCTTGAGATAGATCTTCGCGCCGCCGCAGAACTCAGTCAGGCGTTCAGCGAAATACAGCGGGCTCGGACGTCCGACGTAATCACGCTGGAAGTAGGCCAGTTCTTCTTTGAATGCAGGATCTTCCTTGGCCGCTTCGTATTCGCGGGCCAGATCGAGGATCAACGGCATCAGGGTTTCCGCCACGTAGCGGCCACCAAACGAGCCGAACAGGCCGTTATCGTCCGGGCCGTTACGCAGATCAGAGGTGTTCGAAGTCTGGGTCATGGGTCGCTCCAGGTGAATTCGGGTCAAAAGACAATGACGACCACTCTACCTCTGACCTTCTAAGCTGAAAACCGATAAGATCGCCACAACCTGTCAGGAAAACTCACAGATACCATGAGCCACGACCTTCCCCCGTTGAACGCCTTGCGTGCATTCGAAGCCACCGCCCGGTTGAACAGCGTCAGTCAGGCTGCCGAACAGCTGCACGTCACCCATGGTGCGGTCAGTCGGCAGTTGAAAGTGCTGGAAGAGCACCTTGGCGTCAGCTTGTTCGTCAAGGAAGGGCGCGGCTTGAAACTCACAGATGCCGGCGTGCGCTTGCGCGATGCCAGCGGGGAGGCGTTTGATCGCTTGCGCAATGTTTGTGCCGAGCTCACACAAAGTACTGCCGATGCCCCGTTTGTACTCGGCTGCTCCGGAAGCTTGTTGGCGCGCTGGTTCATTCCGCGTTTGGGTAGGTTGAATGCCGATCTGCCGGATTTGCGCTTGCACCTGTCGGCGGGCGAAGGCGATCTCGATCCCCGTCGTCCGGGACTGGATGCCCTGTTGCTGTTCGCCGAGCCGCCATGGCCAACGGACATGCAGGTTTACGAACTGGCCGCAGAACGCATCGGCCCGGTCATGAGCCCACTGTTCAGCGGTTATCAACGTCTGCAAGCCGCTCGTGCCTCGGCGCTGCTCAATGAGCCGTTGCTGCACACCACTTCGCGCCCGCAAGCCTGGCCGAGTTGGGCGCAGCAGAACGCACTCGACGCAAAAGCGTTGAAGCTGGGGCAAAGTTTCGAGCATTTGTATTATTTGCTGGAGGCCGCGGTCGCGGGTCTTGGCGTGGCAATCGCGCCGGAACCGCTGGTGGCTGAAGATTTGAAGGCCGGTCGCCTGGTTGCGCCGTGGGGTTTCTGTGAAACCCCGGCGCAACTGGCGTTGTGGCTACCCAAGCGCGCCGCAGACGGGCGCGCCCGGCAACTGGCGCAGTGGCTCAAGAACGAGCTGCGCCAGAGCGATCACTCGCCGCGCTTGAACAGCAAGTAAGCGGCCAGCAGACCGATCGCACCGACCGCAACACCGGCGGTCGTCCACGGATGTTCCTGCGCGTAATCACGGGTGGCGATTCCGGTTTCGCGGGTTTTCACTTTGACTTCTTCATAGGCATCGCTGAGCAGGTGGCGCGAATGTTTCAGCGCGCTTTCAGCATTGCTTTTCAGCGCCTTGAGGGTCTTGCGCGACTCGTCCGAAGCGTCGTCCTTCAAGCTTTCCAACGATTTGAGCAGACTCTCGATCTCGGCTTCCATGCTTTGCAACGAGGCTTTACGTAAAGAGGTGTTGGCCATGGTGGCTCTCCTGCATTGGTGATGAGTGGCGTGTGTTGGTTGGGACTTCAGCGGTTTGAGAAAGTGCAGAAAATCTGAACTTCGCTTGCGCGCCGCCACCGAAATCAACAGTGCAGATTCACTGCTAGTCTCAATTCCACACGCCAAGGAGATCGCCATGAGTGACCATCACACGTACAAGAAAGTCGAGCTGGTCGGTTCGTCCGCCAGCAGCATCGAAGACGCTATCAACAACGCGCTGGCCGAAGCCAACAAGAGCATCAAGCATCTTGAGTGGTTTGAAGTGGTTGACACCCGTGGCCACATCAAGGACGGCAAGGCTGCGCACTTTCAAGTGACGCTGAAAGTCGGCTTCCGCATTGCCAGCAGCTGAGTTTGGTCTAGTCTTCTGAACTTGCGCGCTGGCCGAGTGCCATAGGAATGGCAAAGCGCTACAGGGTGAGTGCATCGGGTGAAACCTCGATGCCCGCCTCTTTTAATCCGACCAGGGAGTGCGACCGATGAAGAAGTTCATGTTGGCAGTAGGTTTGTTGAGCCTTGCGGGTGGTGCGTTTGCTGCCGGTAAGCCTTGTGAAGATCTGAAAAGCGAGATTGCGGCGAAGCTGGATGCCAAGGGCGTTTCCGGGTATTCGCTGGAGATTGTCGATAAGGGTGCAGATGCAGGCGCCAAGGTCGTTGGCACCTGCGAAGCTGGCTCCAAGGAAATCGTCTACAAGCGCGGTTGATTGCGCCTGAAATACAAAAGCCGACGTGAAGGCGTCGGCTTTTTTGTGTCCGGGATTTGAGATTTTTGTGGATTTGAAATCGAACCCCCTCACCCCGGTCAGTCCCCTCTCCCTCCGGGAGAGGGCTAGGGTGAGGGTGCCTTTCGGCTTTTCAGCCCTTCATCACCTGCGCCAGCAAGTCGTACGAATGCACACGATCAGCGTGTTCATACAAATCGCTGGTAAAAATCAGCTCATCCGCCTGCGTCTGCTCAACCAGCACCTCCAGCTTCGCGCGAATCTTCTGCGGACTGCCGACCATCGCCAGCCCAAGGAAATCCCCCACCGCCTCACGCTCATGCGGCAACCACAAGCCATCCATGGTTTTCACCGGCGGACGCTGCACCAGGCTTTGCCCACGCATCAACGCGAGAATGCGCTGGTACACCGAGGTCGCCAGGTAATCGGCTTGTTCATCGGTATCCGCCGCCACCAACGGCACACCGAGCATCACATACGGCTTGTCGAGCACCGCCGACGGCTTGAAGTGATTGCGATAAATGCGGATCGCCTCGTGCATGAAACGCGGTGCGAAATGCGAGGCGAAGGCGTAAGGCAACCCACGCTCACCGGCCAGTTGCGCACTGAACAGGCTGGAACCGAGCAGCCAGATCGGCACGTTGGTGCCGGTGCCCGGCATGGCAATCACGCGCTGATCCGGGGTACGCGGGCCGAGGTAGCGCACCAGTTCGGCGACGTCCTCGGGGAAATCATCAGCGCTACCAGAGCGCTCACGGCGCAAGGCACGGGCGGTCATCTGATCGGAACCCGGCGCACGGCCCAGGCCGAGGTCGATCCGGCCCGGATACAGACTTTCGAGGGTGCCGAACTGCTCGGCAATCACCAGCGGCGCATGATTGGGCAGCATCACACCGCCGGAGCCGACACGAATGGTCGACGTACCGCCAGCCAGATAACCGAGCAGCACAGACGTCGCCGAGCTGGCGATGCCGTCCATGTTGTGGTGTTCCGCCACCCAGAACCGCGTGTAGCCGAATTTTTCGACGTGCTGCGCCAGATCCAGCGAATTGCGCAGCGACTGCGCCGGGCTGCCATTCTCGCGCACCGGTACCAGATCGAGGGTGGAAAATTTTACGTCGGACAGTTGTTTCATAAACCTGCGTCTCCGAGTGAGGAGGCAGGCTTTTCTTGCGAACGAAAACCTGCCAAATCCATAAGCGTGTTTTGTGCAATGAGGGCATATACCCGAGTTTCAATAGCAGTGATGAAATTTCCTACTAAAAAAGTCAACGATTCAGCCGGGCTGAACTTTGTTCCGGCGTCTATCCTCAGAAGCCTTGCAAGTAAGAACCACGACGGCGCGGCGTTTCCGCGCCAGATATTGAGGAGGCAGACATGGCTATCGTGAAGAAAGCATCCGCGCATTGGGCAGGCGATCTGAAAACCGGTATCGGCTCGATCTCCACCGAAACCGGTGTCCTCAGAGAGGCGCCTTACGGCTTCAAGGCCCGCTTTGAAGGCGGCAAAGGCACCAATCCGGAAGAACTGATCGGCGCGGCGCACGCCGGCTGTTTCTCCATGGCGTTTTCGATGATTCTGGGCGATGCGGGCCTCAAGGCCGACAGCATCGACACTCAGGCTGAAGTGACCCTTGACCAGGTGGACGGTGGGTTCGCGATCACCGCGGTGAAGCTGATCCTGAAGGCGAAAATCCCGGGGGCGACTCAGGCGCAGTTCGAAGAACTGAGCAACAAGGCCAAGGAAGGGTGCCCGGTGTCGAAAGTGCTGAATGCGAAGATTACGCTTGAGGCTTCACTGATTTCTTAAGGTTCGAATCAGGCGTTGGCTTTGCCGACGCCTTCGCGAGCAAGCTCGCTCCCACAATGAACGGGTCTAGCCAGGACCAATGTGGGAGCGAGCTTGCTCGCGAAGGCGATTTCACAATCAACCCGGAGCTTGAAATCGAAAACACAACTTGTGAGCGAAGTCAGAACCCTCGCTGTAAAAATGTGGTCGAATAAATGACAGCAGCTTCAGCGCACGCCCGTGCGCGCTGCCTCAGGGAGCTTCACTCATGAAACGTATTGGCTTGGCGATCCTTTGCAGTGCACTGGCCACCTCTGTAATTGCGGCGCCCAAAGACTGCGAGGAACTGAAGAAAGAAATCGAAGTGAAGATTCAGGCCAAAGCCGTGCCCTCCTACACGCTGGAAATCGTCAGCAAGAAAGAGGCTGCAAAACACGATATCGCCATGGTTGTCGGCACTTGCGATTATGGCCGCAAGAAAATCATCTATCAGAAGAACGACAGCTGAGTCGCCTCAGATAATGCAGTTGTAGTCATAATCCTCGGCGACGATTTCGCGCTTGGCGTTGTAGAGCCGGGCACTCGGGGTGAACGCCAGCGAACGGCCCTCCAGCGTGTAACGCTGGCCGGCCTCGAAATGGTCGTAGCGGATGTACAGGTAACACAACCGCTCTACCGGGCCGTTCATCAAGCTGCCGCCAACGCCAAACACTTCGAAATCGAAGCGCACGCGCAATTCGTGACTGCCGGGGGTGACCTGAAAGTAGCGCCCGTCATTCAGTCGTTGTTTGTCGAGGCGCTCGGCCATCAGGACTTTGCCGCCCGGTGTCGGCGTCGAAAAATCGACCCAGGCCATGTGCGGATCGACCGGAGGAAGTGGCGTCTGGCATCCGGCCACGAGACTGGCAACGAGCAACAACAGCAAATGGCGCATGATGGATATCCACAGATCTGAATATTCAGCATAGCGCCGATCAGCTGCTCTGACAGCCTGCCGGCGTGCCTTGGCCTACCACTTTGCGCTGCTCGTCATAGAGCTTGGCCCATGGCCGGAAACCGATACTGCCAGCCTGCAACTGATAACGCTGGCCGGCATTGAAGTCCTTGAATTTCACGCTCAATTGGCAATCGCGCCACAGCGGCTCTGCATCGGGACCGATGTTGGTCGCCTCTACCGGGAATTGATAACGCACTTTCAGCTCATGACTGCCGGGCTGTACTTCGAAGTAGCGTTTGTCAGTGGTCATCTGAGTATCGACTTGCAGCGCTTGCAGCGCCGTGTCTTGCTGCCGGGCATCGAGGTCGATCCAGGCTTGCGAGGGATCAGGATCAGGCATTCCGAAATTGGCACAACCGGCCAACGTCAGCAGGCCTCCTGACAGCATCAACATGCGCATAGCGGTGCTCCTTAAGGCGGGATAGTCTTGCGGGCAGACTCTCCGGGGGATTTCTTATTTTGATCAGGCCGTTTCCAAGCCTTGGGTTACTTGATCGCGTTTTTCGGGTTTTGTTTCCGGGTGTGTTGTTTTTGTTGCTCAACGGTTGCGCCAGCGTCAGCTATTACGCTCAGTTGGCCAGCGGTCAGTTGCAATTGCTGCGGGCGCGCGAGCCAGTGGAAAAGGTGATCAACGACCCGAGCCGCGACGCGACACTGCGCACACATCTGGCGCAATCGCAGAAGGCCCGCGCCTTCGCCAGCGAGCATCTGCACCTGCCGGATAACCAGAGTTATCGTCTTTACGCCGATATCCATCGCCCGTATGTGGTGTGGAATGTGTTCGCCACTCAGGAGTTCTCCCTGACGCCGCAGAACCATTGCTTCCCGATTGCCGGGTGTGTGGCCTATCGCGGCTACTACAGCCAGAGCGCGGCTCGTGGCGAGGCGGCAATTCAGCGCTTGCAGGGCATGGACGTTTCGATTGGCGGCGTTGAGGCCTATTCGACGCTGGGCTGGTTCAACGACCCAATCCTTAATTCGATGATGGGCTGGGGTGATGAGCGCCTGGCCACGCTGATCTTCCATGAACTGGCGCATCAGCGTTTCTATGTAAAGGATGACACCGAGTTCAACGAGTCTTTTGCCACGTTTGTCGAGCAGGAGGGTACGCGGCAGTGGCGGGCGTTTCGGCGGTTACCGGCGGATACCGATTCACGGCTGAAGCAGCGCGATCAGTTTATTGAGTTGGTGCTCGATACCCGCTCACGGCTGGAAAAGCTCTACGCGCAGTCAATGCCGGTTGAGCAAATGCGCGAGCGCAAAGCAGCCGAGTTCGAACAGTTTCGCCGGGATTATCGGGTGATAAGGGACAGCCAGTGGGCCGGGGATAAGCGTTATGACGCTTGGGTGAATGCGCCGCTGAACAATGCGCGGCTGTTGCCGTTTGGGCTGTATGACCAATGGGTGCCGGCGTTTACGGCGTTATTCAAAAAGGTCGGGGGGGATTGGGGGAGGTTTTATGCGGAGGTTGAGCGGTTGGGTGGGTTGCCGGCGGCTGAGCGTAAGGCGGCACTGAAAGCGTTGGCAGATGATGAGATATCAGTGGCTGATCTGGCCTCATCGCTGGCAAGCCAGCTCCCACAGGGACAGCGGTGAGCCTGAGCACATCGCTCACCCGTGGGAGCTGGCTTGCCAGCGAAGGCGTACTGATCAGCGCTGCAAAAACGCCTGATGCAACTCGTCCAGTGTTTCAAAGTGATAAGCAGGTGCTTCGGCATTCAACTCTTCAAAACTGCCAAACCCATAACCAACCGCCGCCGCATCCAGGCCATTACTGCGCGCGCCGATCAGGTCGTGCTTACGGTCGCCGATCATCAGCGTATTCGCCGGGTCCAGCCCTTCTTCAGCCATCAAGTGAGCAATCAGCTCAACCTTGTTGGTCCGGGTGCCATCCAGCTCACTGCCGTAGATCACCTTGAAGTGCCGTGCAAAGTCGAAGTGACGGGCAATCTCGCGGGCAAATTCCCATGGTTTCGAAGTGGCGATATAAAGCTGTCGGCCTTGGCCACTGAGGGTTTCCAGCAACGGCGTAACGCCGTCGAACACGCGGTTTTCATACAGGCCCGTGACTTTGAAGCGCTCACGATAGAAATTCACCGCCTGCCACGCCTTGGCCTCGTCAAACTCATAGAACTGCATAAATGCCTGCAGCAGTGGCGGGCCGATGAAGTGTTCGAGTTTGGTCAGATCCGGCTCGTCAATACCGAGCTTGGCGAGGGCAAACTGAATGGAACGGGTGATGCCCTCACGCGGGTCGGTCAGGGTGCCATCGAGGTCGAACAGTACAGTCTTGTAATGCATGAGTATTCCTGAGCAGTCGCGAATTCGATTCAGATTTGGTCGTAGCCTTCGGCCAGATGCAGATCCTTGAGCTTCACGTAGTTGGCGGCGCTGTAGGTGAAGAAGGCTTTTTCCTTGTCGGTGAGCGGACGGACCTGTTTCACCGGGCTGCCGACATAAAGGAAGCCACTTTGCAGACGCTTGCCCGGTGGCACCAGGCTGCCGGCGCCGATGATCACATCGTCCTCGACTACCGCGCCGTCCATGACGATGCTGCCCATGCCGATCAACACGCGGCTGCCAACGCTGCAGCCGTGCAGCATGACTTTGTGGGCGATGGTCACATCATCGCCGATCAGCAGCGGGAAGCCGTCAGGGTTGAACGGGCCGGCGTGGGTGATGTGCAGCACGCAGCCGTCCTGGACGCTGGTGCGCGCACCGATGCGGATGCGGTGCATGTCGCCACGGATCACGGTCAGCGGCCAGACCGAGCTGTCTTCACCGATTTCGACGTCGCCGATAACCACCGCCGAGCCGTCGACAAAAGCGCCTTTGCTCAAGCGCGGGGTGTGATTCTGGTACTTGCGAACGGACACGATAATTTCTCTCTCTGTCGCCGATAGCTGCGGATGATGCCGATTGTAATTAAGATGGGGCAATGTTTCCCCAGCCAAGGTGCCAACCGTGAGCGTGAACAACCCTCTGCTGCAGTCCTATGACCTGCCACCGTTCTCCACGATCCGTGCCGAACACGTCCTGCCCGCCATCGAAACGATCCTGGCCGACAACCGCGCCGCCATTGCCGAAATCCTCAAGACCCAAGTCAAGAACCCGACCTGGGCCGGCCTGGTTCTGGCGATGGACGAACTCAATGACCGCCTCGGCGCTGCCTGGAGCCCGGTCAGCCACCTCAATGCCGTTTGCAACAGCGCCGAACTGCGTGAAGCCTACGAGTCCTGCCTGCCAGCCCTGAGCGCCTACTCCACTGAGATGGGCCAGAACCGCGAACTGTTCCAGGCTTATGAAGCCCTGGCCAACAGCCCGGAAGCCGCCGGCTTCGACGTGGCGCAAAAGACTATTCTGGAACACGCCCTGCGTGACTTCCGTCTGTCGGGTATCGATCTGCCGGAAGCCGAGCAGAAACGCTACGCCGAAGTGCAAAGCAAACTGTCCGAGCTGGGCAGCCGTTTCTCCAACCAACTACTCGACGCTACGCAGGCGTGGACCAAGCACGTCAGCGACGAAACCGCCCTTGCCGGCCTGACCGATTCGGCCAAGGCGCAGATGGCGGCCGCCGCACAGGCCAAAGGCCTCGATGGCTGGCTGATCACCCTGGAATTCCCGAGCTACTACGCGGTGATGACCTACGCGCAAGACCGTGCGTTGCGTGAAGAAGTCTACGCCGCCTACTGCACCCGCGCCTCGGATCAAGGCCCGAACGCCGGCCAGAACGACAACGGCCCGGTGATGGAAGAGATCCTCGACCTGCGTCAGGAACTGGCCAAGCTGTTGGGCTTCGCCAGCTTCTCCGAGCTGAGCCTGGCCACGAAAATGGCTGAATCCAGCGATCAGGTACTGAGCTTCCTGCGCGATCTGGCCAAGCGCAGCAAACCGTTCGCCGCGCAGGATCTGCAACAGCTGCGCGCTTACGCCGCCGAACAGGGCTGCGCCGATCTGCAAAGCTGGGACAGCGGTTTCTACGGCGAAAAACTTCGCGAACAACGCTACAGCGTTGCTCAGGAAACCCTGCGTGCGTACTTCCCGATCGATAAAGTACTGGGCGGTCTGTTCGCCATCGTTCAGCGCCTGTACGGCATCGAAATCGCCGAACAGAAAGGCTTCGACACCTGGCACCCGGACGTGCGCCTGTTCGAGATCAAGGAAAACGGCCAGCACGTCGGCCGCTTCTTCTTCGACCTCTACGCCCGCGCCAACAAGCGTGGCGGTGCGTGGATGGACGGCGCCCGTGACCGCCGCCGCACTGTCGACGGCGTGCTGCAAAGCCCGGTGGCCAATCTGGTGTGCAACTTCACCCCGGCCGACAGCGGCAAGCCTGCGCTGCTGACCCACGATGAAGTGACCACGCTGTTCCACGAATTCGGTCATGGCCTGCATCACCTGCTGACCCGCGTTGATCACGCCGGTGTTTCCGGCATCAACGGCGTGGCGTGGGATGCGGTCGAGCTGCCGAGCCAGTTCATGGAAAACTGGTGCTGGGAGCCGGAAGGCCTCGCGCTGATTTCCGGTCACTACGAAAGCGGCGAGCCGTTGCCACAGGATCTGCTGGAAAAAATGCTCGCGGCGAAAAACTTCCAGTCCGGCCTGATGATGGTCCGTCAGCTCGAGTTCTCGCTGTTCGACTTCGAACTGCACGCCACCCACGGTGACGGCCGCAGTCCGTTGCAAGTGCTCGAAGGCGTGCGTGACGAGGTGTCGGTGATGCGTCCGCCGGCCTACAACCGCTTCCCGAACAGTTTCGCGCACATTTTCGCCGGCGGTTACGCGGCGGGTTACTACAGCTACAAGTGGGCTGAAGTGCTCTCGGCCGATGCCTTCTCGAAGTTTGAAGAAGACGGCGTGCTCAACGCTGAAACCGGTCGCGCCTTCCGCGAAGCGATTCTGGCGCGCGGCGGTTCGCAGGCACCGATGGTGCTGTTCGTCGACTTCCGTGGCCGTGAACCGTCGATTGACGCACTGTTGCGCCACAGCGGCCTGAGTGAGGACGCGGCAGCATGAGTGAGGGGCCTGTGATTACCAAAAAACGCTTTATCGCCGGGGCGGTCTGCCCGGCGTGCAGCGAGCCGGACAAATTGATGATGTGGAATGAAGACAGCGTGCCGCACCGTGAATGCGTGGCTTGCGGTTACTCCGACACGCTCAACGAGCAAGGGCTGTCGGTGCCGAAAGAGCTGGGCACGCGGGTCAACACCAGCGCGCTGAACAAACCTGCGCCGGACAAGTCCGTGCAGGCGGTGCAGTTCTTCCCGAATCCGAAGCTGAAGAAAAAGTCCGAAGACTGAGTCGCTGCTGAACACCTTCCACGACGCAATGTCGTGGAAGGTCGCGACTACTTCAGATTGACCGACTGAAACCAGCTTTTCATCGAGCAGGTAGCGAACGCGCTGGTGCTGCAATCACCATTGGCCAGCGCCGTGCGCAGCTTGTCGACATCGGCCTGCATCACGTAGCGCACGCTGTCGCGAAAGTGCCCACTCTCACCAAATCCGCCCTGGGTCATCTCGCTCAAGGCATCTTCCTTGCTCCAGCCCTGCACCACCACCCGATACATCGCCGCCATCAGGCCGGTGCGATCGGAACCGTGTTTGCAATGCATCAGCACTGGACCGTTGGCTTCGGCAGACTGAATAGCCCGCAGGGTCTTGAGCACATCGGCGTCGTCAACGTGGTTGGTGCGATACGGCAGTTGCACTTGATTGATGCCAGGCTCGGACAACCAGTTGCTATCGGTTTCCGGGAGGAAGTTGATCACCGTGGCGACTTTGAGATTTTTCAGCAACGGCACTGCGCCGCCATCCGGCAACGCGCTGCGGTAGAGCGTCGGCGACATCTGGAACAGGTTGTATTGCACTTCGACCGGTTGCGCCCATTCAGTCGGGCGAACCGTCGATGCATGGGCCGGCATCCAGGGCAAAAGCGCTACAAGCGATAAACACAAAGCAGGGAAAAAACGCACTCGGGACATGCTGGGGTAACCGTGTCGGGGTTCATCGGTGTTAGGAAACGCAGCTTCGGCGTTGCGCGGTCAAAGCCCTGTGAGGCGCCTGTCAAAGAATCGTGAATCGGCACGGTTTCATTCATCGCTACTCAGAAAACCGGTGTTTTTTTCTGATGAATCGGTTCATCCAGAAGCTTAGCCTGCTACCATTTGTCACACGATGTTGCAGACGCGTCCCCCTTTTCCGGGTCAGACCGAATCCGTCTCGACGATAAATCCTCAAGCCGTTCGCAGAAACGGCTACCCCTGATGCCTGATGAGGTGCACTCCATGTCTGATGAAAGTCGAGACAACCCACGGCGTGAGTTTTTGCGCAAATCCCTGACCCTGATCCCGGTGGTCACCCTGGCCGGTACCGGTCTGGGCAGCAGCGTGCTGCAAGCAGCGCCCGAAGCCACACCCGCTGCATCCGCGCCGCACCCGGTCCGCGCTGATGCCGGTGTTTACCAACCGAACTACTTCACCGCCGAAGAATGGGCGTTCATCAATGCTGCCGTCGCGCAGTTGATCCCCAACGATGCCCAAGGCCCGGGCGCCCTCGAAGCCGGGGTACCGGAATACATCGATCGCCAGATGAACACGCCGTACGCCGCCGGTGCCTTGTGGTACATGCAAGGCCCGTTCAACGCCGACGCTGCTCCGGAAATGGGCTGGCAGAGCAAACTGGTGCCCAAAGAGATCTATCGCCTCGGCATCGCCGCCACGGACCAGTGGGCAAAATCCCTCAACGGTAAAGTATTTGCTGACCAAGACAGCGCTACCCGAGACGATCTGCTCAAGCAACTTGAAGCCGGCAAACCTCAGTTTGACGCGGTTCCGGCGAAGATTTTCTTCAACCTGCTGCTGCAAAACACCAAGGAAGGGTTCTTCTGCGACCCGATCCATGGCGGCAACAAAGGCATGGTCGGCTGGACCATGATCGGCTTCCCCGGCGCCCGCGCCGATTTCATGGATTGGGTGGAACGCAACGAGCAATACCCCTTCCCGGCAGTGTCGATTCGCGGCGAGAGGGCGTAAGCATGGCAACGGTAATGAAGAAGGTAGATGCGGTCATCGTCGGTTTCGGCTGGACCGGCGCGATCATGGCCAAGGAACTCACCGAAGCGGGGCTCAACGTGCTGGCGCTGGAGCGCGGGCCGATGCAGGACACTTACCCAGACGGCAACTATCCACAGGTGATCGACGAACTCACCTACAGCGTGCGGAAAAAACTCTTTCAGGACATCTCCAAAGAGACCGTCACCATTCGCCACAGCGTCAACGACATTGCTCTGCCGAACCGCCAGTTGGGCGCGTTCCTGCCGGGCAATGGCGTCGGCGGCGCCGGTCTGCACTGGTCGGGCGTGCATTTCCGGGTCGACCCGATCGAGTTGCGCATGCGCAGCCACTACGAAGAACGCTACGGCAAAAGCTTTATCCCCAAGGACATGACCATCCAGGACTTCGGCGTCAGCTATGAAGAACTGGAGCCGTTCTTCGATTTCGCCGAAAAAGTCTTCGGCACCTCCGGCCAGGCGTGGACGGTGAAAGGTCAACTGGTCGGTCAGGGCAAGGGTGGCAACCCTTATGCGCCCGATCGCTCCAACCCGTTCCCGCTGGAAGCGCAGAAGAACACCGTGTCCGCACAGCTGTTCGGCAAAGCGGCTACAGAAGTCGGGTACAAACCCTACAACCTGCCGTCCGCAAATACGTCGGGGCCGTACACCAACCCTTACGGCGCGCAGATGGGCCCGTGCAACTTCTGCGGTTTCTGCAGCGGTTACGTCTGCTACATGTATTCCAAGGCTTCGCCGAACGTGAACATTCTGCCGGCGCTGAAACCGCTGCCGAATTTCGAGCTGCGCGCCAACGCCCACGTGTTGCGCATCAACCTCGACAGCACCAAGAGCAAAGCCACCGGCGTCACCTACGTCGATGCTCAGGGTCGCGAGATCGAGCAACCGGCGGATCTGGTGATTCTCGGCGCGTTCCAGCTGCACAACGTGCGTTTGATGCTGCTTTCGGGCATCGGCAAACCGTACGACCCGATCACCGGCGAAGGCGTGGTCGGGCGTAACTTCGCCTACCAGAACATGGCGACCATCAAGGCGTTCTTCGACAAGGACACCCACACCAACAACTTCATCGGTGCGGGCGGCAATGGCGTGGCGCTGGACGACTTCAACGCCGACAACTTCGACCACGGCCCGCACGGCTTCGTCGGCGGCTCGCCGATGTGGGTCAACCAGGCCGGCAGCCGGCCGATTGCCGGCACCTCGAACCCACCGGGCACCCCGGCCTGGGGCAGTGACTGGAAACGCGCGACCGCCGATTACTACACCCACCAGGTGTCGATGGATGCCCACGGCGCGCATCAGTCTTACCGAGGCAATTACCTCGATCTCGACCCGGTGTACCGCGATGCCTACGGCTTGCCGCTGCTGCGAATGACCTTCGACTGGCAGGAAAACGACATCAAGATGAACCGCTTCATGGTCGAGAAAATGGGCAAGGTCGCCGAAGCGATGGGCCCGAAAGCCATCGCGGTGATCGGCAAAAAAGTCGGCGACCACTTCAACACCGCCTCTTACCAGACCACCCACCTCAACGGCGGCGCGATCATGGGCACCGATCCGAAGAAGAGCGCGCTGAACCGCTACCTGCAGAGCTGGGACGTGCACAACGTCTTCGTTCCGGGCGCCTCGGCGTTCCCGCAAGGCCTCGGTTACAACCCGACCGGGCTGGTTGCGGCACTGACCTACTGGTCGGCGAAGGCGATCCGCGAGCAGTACCTGAAAAACCCCGGCCCGCTGGTTCAGGCTTAAGGAGCGATGACCATGAAAAATCTCGTTATCGCGGCTCTGGCGCTGCTCGGCAGCGCCTCGATTCATGCGGCTGACGTTGATCAAGCGTTGATCAAACAGGGCGAATACCTGGCCCGCGCCGGTGATTGCGTGGCTTGCCACACCGCCAAGGGCGGCAAGCCGTTCGCCGGTGGTCTGCCGATGGAAACCCCGATCGGCACGATCTACTCGACCAACATCACCCCGGACAAGACTGGCGTCGGTGATTACAGCTTCGCCGACTTCGATCAGGCCGTGCGCCATGGCGTCGCCAAAAACGGCAGTACGTTGTACCCGGCGATGCCGTATCCGTCCTATGCGCGTGTCAGTGAAACCGACATGCAGGCGCTGTACGCGTACTTTATCCACGGCGTAGAACCGGTGGCGCAGGAAAACAAGGCGAGCGACATTCCCTGGCCATTGAGCATGCGCTGGCCGCTGATGGGCTGGCGCTGGATGTTTGCGCCGAAGGTCGAGGACTACCAAGCAACGAGTGCCGACCCGGTGATCGATCGTGGCGCGTATCTGGTCGAAGGCCTCGGCCACTGTGGTGCCTGCCATACCCCGCGCGCGCTGACCATGCAGGAAAAATCCCTGAGCGCCGCTGACGGTACAACCTTCCTCGCCGGCAGTGCGCCGCTGGAAGGCTGGATCGCCAAGAGTTTGCGCGGCGATCACAAGGATGGTCTCGGCGGCTGGAGCGAAGAGCAACTGGTGCAGTTCCTCAAGACTGGACGCAGCGATCGCAGCGCGGTGTTTGGCGGCATGAGTGATGTGGTCACCCACAGCATGCAGTACATGACCGACGCCGACCTGACGGCGATTGCCCGCTACCTCAAGTCACTGCCGGCCACTGATCCTGCCGATCAGCCGCATCAGTACGAAGAGAAAGCCGCGAAAGCCTTGTGGAATGGCGACGACAGCCAGCGCGGCGCCTCGGTGTACATCGACAACTGCGCGGCGTGCCACCGCACCGATGGCCACGGCTACACTCGGGTATTCCCGGCGCTGGCGGGCAATCCGGTGTTGCAATCGAAAGACCCGACCTCGCTCATTCACATCGTGCTCAAGGGCGGTACGTTGCCAGCCACGCACACGGCGCCGTCGACTTTCACCATGCCCGGTTTCGCCTGGCGACTGTCGGATCAGGAAGTGGCGGATGTGGTGAGTTTCATCCGTGGCAGTTGGGGCAACAAAGGCGCGCCGATCAGTGCCAAAGAGGTTGCTGCCTTACGCAGTGACGATTTGAAAACAACGTCCACCGATGATCTTGGCCAAGTAACAGACCATCATTAAAAACAGCAACCCTGCATGAACCGTTCATGCAGGGTTTTTAATATACGTATATCGCAACAAACTTCGAGATCAAGGATTAACGATACTGACATAAGCCTTCGCCAGTGCAATCAACTTCGCCTTGTCATCGTTATCAATATCGCCATCACCGTCTACATCTTTCTTGTTGGTGCGAATAGTGAAGGTCTTGCCGCGGTCGCTGGACACCGCCACCACGTAGATCGAGTCAACCAGAGTCTCGGTCGGCAGCTCCTGCTCGGCGTTCCAGCCCAGCTCCTTGCGCGCAAGTTGCATCGAAACAATGGTATTGGGTTCCGATGCATTGGGCAGCATCAATTGCATAAAGACGCCACGCTGATTGAGAAAAGACATGAATTAAATCCTTTTAATCTAATAATCGGACAAGTGCCGATGGAAGTGGCCAAGACTATATTCGATAACTTGTCGCGACAATGGAACAACTGTATCTCGGGTTGTATTTAGACTTTGCACCTCTCTATAAACTTTAGAATTTCAAAAGCCCCATCGCTGAACGGTACTGGATCACACAGGGCGCGCTCGGGTACTGTATGCATATACAGATCAGGAGCCCACCCAATGATCAATCCTCTCCCGCCCCGGGGTCGCGGCACCGCGACCAACCCGCATAACCGCTTCGCGCCGAACCGCTCGGTGGCCGAGGATGACGGCTGGTATCAGGAAGTGCCGCTGACCCAAGGCACCGAGGTGATGATCGAAACCGCGAAAACCATCATCACCCGCAATACGTCTCCCGATCTGCCCTTTGACCGCTCGATCAATCCTTATCGCGGTTGCGAACACGGCTGCATCTATTGCTACGCACGGCCGAGCCACGCCTATTGGGACATGTCGCCGGGGCTGGATTTCGAAACGAAGCTGATCGCCAAAACCAACGCCGCCCAAGTGCTGGAAGAACAGCTTGGGAAAAAAGGCTATCAATGTGCGCCGATCAACCTGGGCTCCAACACTGACCCGTATCAGCCGATCGAGCGTGAACACAAAATCACCCGCCAGACCCTCGAAGTGCTGCTGCGCTATAAGCATCCGGTGACCATCGTCACCAAAGGCTCGCTGATCCTGCGCGACCTCGACCTGCTCACCGAACTGGCGCAGCAACGGCTGGTGGCGGTGATGATCAGCCTGACCACCCTGGACGACGAACTCAAACGCATTCTGGAACCACGCGCCGCTGCACCCAAAGCGCGGTTGCGCGCTATTCGGGTAATGCGCGAAGCAGGCATTCCGGTCGGCGTGCTGTGTTCGCCGATGATTCCGATGATCAACGACAGCGAAATCGAGAGTCTGCTCAGCGAAGCCCACGCCGCCGGTGCACAAAGCGCGGCGTACATGATGTTGCGCCTTCCGCTGGAAGTGGCGCCGCTGTTCGAAGAATGGCTGGCCGCGCACTACCCGCAACGCGCTGCGCACGTGCTGAGCCTGATCCGCCAGAGCCGTGGCGGCGAACTCTACGACAGCCGTTTTGGTGCACGCATGCGCGGCGAAGGGGTGTTCGCCGATCTGCTCGCGCAGCGGTTTGCCAAAGCGATCAAGCGTCTTGGCTTGAATCATCGCGAGGGCTATAACCTCGATTGCACGGCCTTCTGTCCGCCGGGTCGCCAGATGTCGTTGATTTAGCGACAATTGGCCTATGGTTGAGGGGTTGGAATCCTTCCGCCGAAATCACCCAGTCACGTTTTTTGTGACCTGGAACACACGTGCTAGAGCGTTTGATTCAGTTTGAGTTAAGTTTCGGCGGCTACCTTGTTCATCGAGTGACTGACGGGTCGGGATGACCCGGATGTTTAAACAGCCACTGGCTTCATACCGGAATACATGGGAATGACTCCCCTAATCCGCCAAAGAGGATGAATCATGAGTGACAAGGATAAACAGCCGTTGGCTGCGTCGGCGCAAACCCCTGAAGCGGAATCCGCCGATGCAGCGCTGCGACAGATCGTAGACGGCTTTTTGCATTTTCATCATGAGGTCTTCCCACAGCAGGAAGAACTCTTCAAGAAACTCGCCACGGCCCAAGCGCCCAAGGCGATGTTCATCACCTGCGCTGACTCGCGCATCGTCCCCGAGCTGATTACCCACAGCTCGCCCGGCGATCTGTTCGTGACCCGTAACGTCGGCAACGTCGTGCCACCTTACGGGCAGATGAACGGCGGCGTTTCCACCGCAATCGAATACGCGGTACTGGCGCTCGGCGTGCAGCACATTATCATCTGCGGCCACTCCGATTGCGGCGCCATGCGTGCGGTGCTCAACCCGGACAGCCTGGAAAAAATGCCGACGGTCAAAGCCTGGCTGCGCCACGCTGAAGTCGCGAAAACCATGGTGCATGAGAACTGTAACTGCGCCGACGAAAAAGAAAGCATGCCGATCCTCACCGAGGAAAACGTCATCGCCCAATTGCAGCACTTGCGTACCCATCCTTCGGTAGCCTCGCGCATGGCGAACGGTCATTTGTTCATCCATGGCTGGGTCTACGACATCGAAACCAGCGAAATCAAAGCTTACGACGCGGATCAGGGACGTTTCCTGCCGCTCGACGGCAGCCATCCGATTCCGGTGGCGACGCCTAAAGCGCGCTTCTAAATCCTCCTAAACATCTGTGTGGTTTGACGCCGGTCGCTGATTCAGCGACCCGGCCTCGCCATGCCTGAAGAAAACTTCGGGAGAATCGCCATGCGTGCGGCTCAATTGAAAGCGGTGTTGCCACGGGAGCTGCTCGCTTCAGTGGTTGTGTTTCTGGTCGCCCTGCCGCTGTGCATGGGTATTGCGATCGCCTCAGGGCTGCCGCCGGCCAAAGGGCTGATTACCGGGATCATCGGTGGTCTGGTGGTCGGCTGGCTGGCGGGGTCGCCGTTACAGGTCAGCGGGCCGGCGGCGGGGCTGGCGGTGTTGGTGTTTGAACTGGTGCGTCAGCACGGCATCGAGATGCTCGGGCCGATTCTGTTGCTCGCCGGTTTTCTGCAACTGGTCGCCGGGCGCTTGAAGCTCGGTTGCTGGTTTCGCGTCACGGCGCCAGCGGTGGTGTACGGGATGCTGGCGGGGATTGGCGTATTGATCGTGCTGTCGCAGGTGCATGTGATGCTTGATGCGTCACCGAAGCCCTCTGGCCTGGATAACCTCACGGCGTTCCCGGCGGCTGTGGCGCAGGCCTTGCCGTCGTTCGGCTGGCAGGCCGGGCTGTTGGGGCTGTCGACGATTGCGGTGATGTGGTTGTGGGAGAAGTTTCGCCCACATTCGCTGCGCTTCGTGCCTGGGGCATTGCTCGGCGTCGGTCTGGCGACCGGCGCAAGTCTGTTGCTCGCTTTGCAGGTGAAGCGTGTTGAAGTGCCGGCGAATCTGGCGGAGGCCATCGATTGGCTCAAGCCTGCAGATCTGCTCAGCCTGGCCGATCCGACGCTGCTGATCGCCGCCTTCGCCGTGGCGTTTATCGCCAGCGCAGAAACCCTTTTATCCGCCGCAGCGGTGGATCGCATGCACAGCGGCGTACGCTCGGACTTCGACCGTGAACTGTCGGCGCAAGGGGTCGGCAACATGCTCTGCGGTCTGGTCGGCGCGCTGCCGATGACCGGGGTGATCGTGCGCAGTTCGGCCAACGTCCAGGCCGGCGCGACCACGCGTTATTCGACGATCTTCCATGGCCTGTGGCTGCTGGCGTTCGTGCTGTTGCTGTCGAGCGTGCTGCAAAGCATTCCGGTGGCGAGTCTGGCGGGCGTGCTGGTCTATACCGGTTTCAAACTGGTCGATCTCAAGGCGTTTCGAGGCCTGGGTCGTTATGGACGGATGCCGATGTTCACCTACGCGGCGACGGCGCTGGCGATCATCTTCACGGACCTGCTGACGGGTGTGCTGATCGGTTTCGGTCTGACCCTGCTGAAACTGGCGTTCAAGGCGTCGCGATTGAAGATCAGCCTGATCGATCTGCCACAGGATGGTGAGATGGAGTTGCGTCTGGTCGGCGCGGCGACCTTCCTCAAGGTTCCGGCACTGACCCAAGTGCTGGGCAGTATTCCGCAGGGGACGACGGTGCATGTACCGCTCAATAATCTGAGCTACATCGACCATTCGTGTCTGGAGTTGCTGGAAGAGTGGGGCCGGGCGAATGCGGCGAAAGGGTCGAAACTGTTGATTGAGTCGCGTGGATTGAAGCGCAGGCTTGAGGGACGGATTCGCACAACAACAGGCATCGGTGCAGCCGGCTAAATCTCCCCGCCTGAACACAAACCCTGTGGGAGCTGGCTTGCCAGCGATGACGGAGTGTCAGTCACTGACCATGCTGACTGATCCACCGCTATCGCTGGCAAGCCAGCTCCCACAGGTGTTGAAGTGTTTCTGGGTTACGCAGCAGGCTGATCCAGTTCCAGGCCCACACCCAGTCGGCGGCCCATGCACGGCCAGCGTTTCCACGCAGCGCCGGTGTCCGGGCTGCTGAGTTTTTCCCGGTAAACTTCTACCGATTCCAGCGCAAAACTCTCGTCGTTGAGCATCTCGTCGATGGCGTGATGCACCGCTTCGTCCAGTTGGTTGGCAAATTCCTCACCGATCAATTGGTGAGCAATCAAGTTGGCGACTGTCATGTCCAGGGGGATCAGTGGCTGGCCGAAATGCTTGATGTACAGGTCGTTGACCTCTTCGACAAAACGGTGCGCGAGATAGGCTTCGTCGAGCAGGCTGTCCAGGCCAACGTGCCCGGCCATGATGGCGGGTGGCTGGAGGAAATACTGCTCGGCGATTTTCAGCACCGGTTTGATCTGCGATTCGATTCCCGCTTCCCTGGCAACTTCATTGGCTGCATCCAGCAGGTCTGGCACTTCATCGATATAGGCGGCGACAAAACGCGTCAGCACACCATTGGCGTCGGCTTCCGGCAATTGGATCGCCGGGTGTAAATGAGGCAGCTTGCTTTCCAGCTGACGGGTCAGCAGGCCGGTTTCTTTTTCGTGTTGTTGGGCTTTTTGGATCTGCTCGCGCAATGCGGCGGTGTTCATGAAAACTCCAGGAAACAAGGCAATGAAATAGGGAAGACATAACTTAGCTGGCTTACGAAAAATGCTAAGACGCATTTGTCATAATTATTTCATCCTTGATGCACCTGCGTTATATCGGTTTGCCACCACTCGTCTGCATCCTTCTCCATTCGTGCCCTTGAACGCAAGTGCCAGCTGTTTCAGATCATTTACGTCCACACATTGCAATTTCCCGTCGCTGTCTATACTCGCCAATGAATGGAGTTAGCTGATGACGCCCGACTGCACCCGCAGCAAGGCCCGGCGATTCAAGTTCGTAGTCTGATGCAGCCGCTCCCTTGCCGCAGGCGAAAGCCGGCGGGATAACAAGAACGATAAGGGGAACCCGCAATGATGCGACATCCACACGTCTGGATGGGCCTCCTGTTGTGGTCGATTTTCAGTCCTGCGCACGCCGCCTGGACTGTGAATATGGCGCCTGGAGCGACTGAAATCAGTCACGCAGTATTCGACCTGCACATGACCATTTTCTGGATCTGTGTGGTGATCGGGATCATCGTCTTCGGCGCCATGTTCTGGTCGATGATGGTGCACCGCCGTTCTACCGGGCAGGTCGCCGCAAAATTCCACGAAAGCACCACCGTCGAAATTCTCTGGACCGTCGTACCGTTTCTGATTCTGGTGGCGATGGCCGTGCCGGCGACTGCCACCCTGATCAAGATGTATGACACCAGTGAACCGGATATCGATATCCAGATCACCGGTTATCAGTGGAAGTGGCACTACAAATACCTGGGTCAGGACGTCGAGTTCTTCAGCAACCTGGCCACCCCCGCCGAGCAAATCCACAACAAGGAGGCCAAGGGCGAGCACTACTTGCTCGAGGTCGACAAGCCGCTCGTGCTGCCGACCGGGGCCAAGGTGCGCTTCCTCGTGACCTCCGCCGACGTTATCCACTCGTGGTGGGTGCCGGCCTTCGCGGTGAAACGCGATGCGATTCCGGGGTTCGTCAACGAGGCGTGGACGCGCATCGACAAGCCCGGCATCTACCGTGGCCAGTGCGCCGAACTGTGCGGCAAGGATCACGGCTTCATGCCGATCGTGGTCGAGGTCAAAGACAAGGCCGATTACGACAAGTGGCTCGCCGACCGTAAAGCCGAAGCCGCGCAGTTGAAAGAGCTGACCAGCAAGGAATGGACCCTCGACGAACTCAAGGAACGTGGCGACAAGATCTATCACACCACCTGCGTGGCCTGTCACCAGGCCGAAGGTCAGGGTCTGCCGCCGATGTTCCCGGCACTCAAGGGCTCGAAAATCGCCACCGGACCGAAAGAAGGCCACTTGAGCATTGTCTTCCACGGCAAGCCCGGCACCGCCATGGCGGCGTTCGGCAAACAGCTGTCGGAAGTCGATATCGCAGCGGTCGTGACCTACGAACGTAACGCCTGGGGCAACAACAAGGGCGACATGGTCACGCCGAAAGAAGTGCTGGAGCTGAAACAGGCGGAAAGCAAATGAGCCGGTCTATCGCGTACTTCGTGAACCGGTCGGGGCAACGCGCCCCGGCCTGCCCCGTCCACTCACGTAAAGGAGACCGGCCATGAGCGCTGTCATCGATGACCACGGTCATGCCGACCACGCCCACGGCCCCGCCAAAGGCCTGATGCGCTGGGTGCTGACCACCAACCACAAGGACATCGGCACGCTGTACCTGTGGTTTGCGTTTTCCATGTTCCTGCTCGGCGGTACGTTCGCGATGGTGATTCGCGCCGAACTGTTCCAGCCCGGCTTGCAGATCGTCGAACCGGCATTTTTCAACCAGATGACCACCATGCACGGTCTGGTGATGGTCTTCGGTGCGGTGATGCCGGCCTTCGTCGGCCTCGCCAACTGGATGATCCCGTTAATGATCGGCGCGCCGGACATGGCCCTGCCCCGGATGAACAACTTCAGCTTCTGGCTATTGCCGGCGGCGTTCCTCATCCTGGTGTCGACCCTGTTCACTCCCGGTGGCGGGCCGAACTTCGGCTGGACGTTCTATGCGCCGCTGTCGACGACATACGCACCGGAAAGCGTGACCTTCTTCATCTTCGCCATCCATTTGATGGGGATCAGTTCGATCATGGGCGCGATTAACGTGATCGCGACCATCCTCAACCTGCGCGCCCCCGGCATGACGCTGATGAAAATGCCACTGTTCGTCTGGACCTGGCTGATCACTGCGTTTTTGCTGATCGCGGTGATGCCGGTGCTGGCCGGGTGCGTGACGATGATGCTGATGGATATCCACTTCGGCACCAGCTTCTTCAGCGCTGCCGGTGGCGGTGACCCGGTGCTATTCCAGCATGTGTTCTGGTTTTTCGGGCATCCCGAGGTGTACATCATGATCCTGCCGGCGTTCGGCGCCGTCAGCTCGATCATCCCGACCTTCTCGCGCAAGCCGCTGTTCGGCTACACCTCGATGGTCTATGCGACGGCGAGCATCGCGTTTCTGTCGTTCATCGTCTGGGCGCACCACATGTTCGTGGTCGGCATTCCGTTGGTGGGCGAGCTGTTCTTCATGTACGCCACGCTGCTGATCGCGGTGCCGACCGGGGTGAAGGTGTTCAACTGGGCCAGCACCATGTGGCAAGGCTCGCTGACCTTCGAGACGCCGATGCTGTTTGCCGTGGCGTTCGTGATCCTGTTCTCCATCGGTGGTTTCTCCGGGCTGATGCTGGCCATCGCTCCGGCGGACTTCCAGTATCAGGACACCTACTTTGTGGTCGCGCACTTCCACTACGTGCTGGTGCCGGGGGCGATCTTCGGGATCTTCGCCTCGACCTACTACTGGCTGCCGAAATGGACCGGCCACATGTACGACGAAACCCTCGGCAAGCTGCATTTCTGGCTGTCGTTTGTCGGCATGAACCTGACCTTTTTCCCGATGCACTTCGTCGGTCTTGCGGGGATGCCTCGGCGGATTCCGGACTACAACCTGCAGTTCGCCGACTTCAACATGGTCTCCTCGATCGGCGCGTTCATGTTCGGTGCGACGCAGATTTTCTTCCTGTTCATTGTGATCAAGACCATTCGCGGCGGCCCGCCAGCACCGGCCAAGCCTTGGGATGGTGCGGAAGGTCTGGAGTGGAGCGTGCCGTCACCGGCCCCGTATCACACCTTCACCACACCGCCGGAAGTGAAATGAACACAGATCTCCCTGTGGGAGCGAGCCTGCTCGCGAAGAACGATGACGCGGTTCATCTGGTGCGCCGAGTTGTCTGCTTCGCGAGCAGGCTCGCTCCCACAAGGGATCTGATGAGAGGCACGAATCATGGCTGACTCGATCTCGATGAAAAAACTCGTCACCCGTCTGCTCGGTGTAGTGGTGGCGATGTTTGTCTTCGGCTTTGCCCTGGTGCCGATCTACGACGTGATGTGCAAAGCCTTCGGCATCAACGGCAAGACCGCCGGGCAGTACGAGGGTGAGCAAGTGGTCGACACCTCGCGCCAGGTGCGTGTGCAGTTTCTGTCGACCAACAACGTCGACATGCCGTGGGACTTCTACCCCAAGCATGACGAACTCACCGCCAACCCCGGCGCGGTCAACGAGATGATCTTCATCGCGCGTAACCCGACCGACAAACCGATGAGTGCGCAAGCCGTGCCGAGCATCGCGCCGAGCAGCGCAGCGGCGTATTTCCACAAGACCGAATGCTTTTGCTTTACCCAGCAGGTGCTGCAGCCCGGTCAACAGATCGAGATGCCGGTGCGTTTCATTGTTGACCGCGACATGCCCAAGGATGTGAAGCACCTGACGCTGTCCTACACGCTGTTCGATATCACCGCCCGACATCCGCCAGTGGCTGTAAACACTGGCGGTTGAGCGTGCCCGATAAGGAGAACAATAAATGGCAACTCATGAGCACTATTACGTACCGGCCCAGAGCAAATGGCCAATCATCGCCACTTTCGGCATGGCCATTACCGTGTACGGCCTTGCCGTCTGGTTCAACGATCTGAAGGCAGCGCGCCCGGAATCCCACGGCCCGTACATCTTTTTCGTCGGTGGCCTGTTGCTGGCTTACATGCTGTTCGGCTGGTTCGGCACGGTGATCAAGGAAAGCCGCGCGGGACTTTACAGCGCACAGCTGGATCGCTCGTTTCGCTGGGGCATGAGTTGGTTCATCTTCTCCGAGGTGATGTTCTTCATCGCTTTCTTCGGTGCGCTGTTTTACGTGCGACACGTCTCCGGACCGGCGCTCGGCGGTGAGGGCACCAAAGGTATCGCGCACATGCTCTGGCCGAACTTCCAGTTCACCTGGCCGCTGCTGCACACGCCGGACCCGAAACTGTTCCCGCCGCCGAAAGAAGTCATCAGCCCGTGGGGCCTGCCGCTGATCAACACGATTCTGCTGGTCAGTTCCAGCGTGACCATCACCATCGCCCACCATGCCTTGAAGAAGGGCCATCGCGGCGCACTGAAAATCTGGCTGGCGATCACCGTACTGCTGGGCTGCGCGTTTCTCGGTTTCCAGGCTGAAGAATACATGCACGCCTATCACGAACTGGGGCTGACCCTCGGTTCGGGCATTTATGGCGCAACGTTCTTCATGCTCACCGGTTTCCACGGCGCCCACGTGACCATCGGCACGATCATTCTGTTTGTGATGCTGATGCGGATCATGAAGGGCCACTTCGACAACGAGCACCAGTTCGGCTTCGAAGCGGCGAGCTGGTATTGGCACTTCGTCGATGTGGTGTGGATCGGCCTGTTTATCTTCGTTTACGTGCTCTGAGGATCAACGCTACCAAGGCGCATGCGAGACCAATTGGCCGCTGTAAAAGCCCCAGGCGATCAAGCCGACGGTGGCAGCGGCCAATGCCACCCGAACACTCAAGGCGATGACCAGGCGATTGGAACTGCTGTCGTCCTTGACCAGGAAAAACAGGCCGCTGAACAGGCTGATCACCGTGGCAATCAGCATCAGGACGATCGCTGTTTTGAGCATGGGAAGAACTCCGGGGGACAGGCGATGCAGTTGAGTATAGCGAGCGCAACGACTGACTTTGTGGCGCAGCCATGAAGCGTTTTCGCCCGGGCGTGATTCCGACCGTGGTGGTGGCGCTGTTGCTGCCGCTGCTGGTGTCGCTGGGCTTCTGGCAACTGAGCCGGGGCGCCGAGAAAACCGCCCTGCTCGCCAGTTACGCCGAACGCCGCGCCGCTGAACCGATGGCCAGCACCGAACTCCTTAATAGCGCCGATCCGGCTTATCGCCGTGTGCATCTGCACGGCCAGTTCGATGCCGCGCACAGTCTGTTGCTGGATAACCGCCAGCGTAACGGCAAGGTCGGCGTCGAGCTGCTGCAACCGTTTCAGGATCAACGCAGCGGTTTGTGGCTGCTGGTCAATCGCGGTTGGTTGCCGTGGCCGGATCGCCGTGTACCGCCGCAATACACTACGCCTACTGAGGCGTTGAATGTCGATGCCTGGGTCTACGTCGCCCCCGGCGCGACCTTCCAGTTGCATGCCGATCCTGTCAGCAGCACCTGGCCGCAAACCATCACCGCCGTCGAACCCGCCAAGCTGTGGCAAACCCTCGAGCGTGACGGCTTCGCCTACGAATTACGCGCCGAACCCGGCCCGGCCAGCTACGAGGCCGATTGGCCGGTGGTCGCCATGGGCCCGGAAAAACACCTCGGTTACGCCGTGCAGTGGTTCGCCATGGCCACCGCCCTGCTCGGCCTCTACGTCTATTTGGGCTTGCACAACGCAAAGGAGAAACACCATGGGAACGGCCATGAATCCACCCAGCATGTCTGAGGCGAAACCTGCCGCCACCCGCCGTCGCGGGCGCATTCAATTGCTGCTGATTTTGCTCGGCGTGATCGGCCCGATGGTGCTCGCCACTGGCATGTACAAGTTGCAGTTCTGGGTACCGGAAGGTCGCAGCTATCACGGCGAACTGATCGGCAACGGCCAGACCCGCGCCGACCTCGGCGTGCAAGCCGACGAGGATCGCTGGCAGATGCTGGTTACCGCGCCGAAGGATTGCGCGGTGGATTGCCAGCAACTGGTGTACCTGGCGCGGCAGATCCAGATCGGCCTCGGCCGCGATGCCGGCCGCGCCAGCCATGCCCTCGCCGCTGCGCAACCCGTCAGCGCCGATTACGAAACCAAGCTGACCCGTGAATATCCGCAACTGCAGCGCTATCCGCTGGACGCCGGTGTGTTCAGCAAGACGACGGGCGACAAGGCCACGCCGCAGCTGTGGATCATCGACCCGCACGGCAACCTCGTGCTGCGTTACGAACCGAATGTGAAAGGCAAGGATCTGCTCAACGACCTGCGTCACCTGCTGAAACTGTCGAACATCGGATAAGGGCATCGTCATGGCCAAACCTGGATTTCGCCTCGCGCTGTTTGCCACCCTGCTGGCGCTGATTGTGGTGCTGCTCGGCGCTTATACGCGCCTGACCCACGCCGGCCTCGGCTGTCCGGACTGGCCGGGCTGCTACGGTTTTATCAGCGTGCCGAAAAGCGAAGCGCAACTGGCCCATGCCGAACTGCATTACCCGGACTCGCCGGTGGAGGCGCACAAGGGCTGGAACGAGATGATCCACCGCTACTTTGCCGGTACCCTCGGCCTGCTGATTTCGATTCTCGCCGGGCGCGCTTGGGTCAACCGGCGTCATCCGGGGCAGCCGTTGAAGCTGCCACTGTTTCTGCTGGCGGTGGTGTTTGCGCAAGCGGCGTTCGGCATGTGGACGGTGACGCTCAAGCTTTGGCCGCAGGTGGTCACCGGGCATTTGCTCGGCGGGTTTGCGACCTTGAGTCTGCTGTTTTTGCTGACGTTGCGATTGTCCGGCGTGCTGCCGGCGCTGACCGTGCCCAAGCGTTTGCAGTATTGGGCGACGGCGGGACTTTTGTTGGTGATTGGCCAGATTGCGCTGGGCGGCTGGGTCAGTTCCAACTACGCGGCGGTGGCCTGCATCGACTTCCCCACATGTCACGGGCAGTGGCTACCGCCAGCGGATTTCGCCAATGGGTTTCATCTGACGCAACACATCGGCCCGAATTATCTTGGCGGACAACTCGACAGCGATGCGCGCACGGCGATTCACCTCACTCACCGGATCGGCGCTTTGCTGGTGACGCTGGTGCTGCTCGGTCTGGCGTGGCAATTGAAAGTGGTCGGCATGACGCGGCTGGCCGGTCTGGTGCTGATTGCCCTCGCCACACAAATCACCCTCGGCATCAGCAACGTGCTGTTCCATCTGCCCCTGCCGGTGGCGGTCGCGCATAACGCCGGTGGTGCTGCGCTGTTGCTGACCATGGTGCTGGTCAATTATCACGCGCGCACCAGCCTGGTCCGGGTCAAACAACCGGTGCTCGCGCGCTGGCGCCTGAGCCCGCGCAAACATTCCGCCGCGCCCATCACAATAAAAGGAGAAACGCCGTGGCGATTCTGATTGGCGAACGCCAGCAGCAGGCGATCTGGCGTGATTATCTGGAACTGACCAAACCGAAAGTCGTGGTGCTGATGCTGATCACCTCGCTGGTCGGCATGTTCCTCGCGACCCGAGCCGGGGTGCCGTGGACGGTGCTAGTGTTCGGCAATCTGGGGATTGCCCTGTGTGCCGGCGGGGCAGCGGCGGTCAATCATGTGGTGGATCGGCGCATCGATGCGGTGATGGCGCGTACGCATAAACGGCCGCTGGCCGAAGGTCGGGTTTCACCGGCGGCGGCGCTGACGTTTGCGCTGGTGCTGGCGCTGCTCGGTCAGGCCTTGTTGCTGACCTTCACCAATCCGCTGACCGCTTGGCTGACCTTGGCCTCGCTGCTTGGTTACGCCGTCATCTACACCGGCTTCCTCAAACGCGCGACGCCGCAGAACATCGTCATCGGTGGCCTCGCCGGCGCTGCGCCACCGCTGCTGGGCTGGACCGCTGCCACCGGCCACGTCAGCGCCGAACCGTTGCTGCTGGTGCTGATCATCTTCGCCTGGACGCCGCCGCACTTCTGGGCGCTGGCGATTCATCGCAAAGAGGAATACGCCAAAGCCGACATTCCGATGCTGCCGGTCACCCACGGCGAGCACTACACCAAAGTGCACATTCTGCTGTACACCTTCGCGCTGCTGGCGGTGAGCCTGCTGCCGTACGTTATCCACATGAGCGGCGTGCTCTACCTGATTTGCGCGCTCGCTCTCGGCGCAAGGTTTCTGCAATGGGCCGTGGTGCTGTACCGTGGCACTCGGCCGCACGCGGCGATCAACACCTTCAAGTACTCTATTTGGTACTTGTTCCTGTTGTTCATCGCCCTGCTCGTAGACCACTACTTACTGTTGAACCTATGACTCGAACCCAGAAAACCGTCTTCATCCTCGTCGCCGTGATCGCGCTGATCCTGGGACTTACCGTCAACAAAGTGCTGAGCGGCAAGGGCCAGGGCGATCCGACTGCGCTGATCGACGCCGGCATTATTCTGCTGCCGCAAAGCCGTAATCTGCCGGACGTGACGATGACCGATCAGGACGGTAAACCGGTGGCGATCAATGAGTTGAAAGGTAAGTGGAGTCTGTTGTTCTTCGGCTACACCTTCTGCCCGGACATCTGCCCGACCACGTTGGCGCAGCTGCGTCAGATCAAGAGCGAGTTGCCCAAAGACGCTGTGGACAAGTTACAGATCGTGCTGGTCAGCGTTGACCCGAACCGCGATAGCCCGAAGCAGTTGAAGCAGTATCTGGGCTACTTTGATCCGCAGTTCATCGGCCTGACACCGACCTCGATTGAAGAGCTGCAGAAGGTGGCGAACGCGGTGAGTATTCCGTTTATTCCGGCGGATACGAGCAAGCCGAATTACACCGTCGACCATAGCGGCAATCTGGCGGTGATTGGCCCGGATGGGACGCAGCGTGGGTTTATTCGGGCGCCGTTGAATAACGCCAAACTGGTGGCGCAGCTTCCGGTGATGCTTAACCGTAAGTGACAGTTTAAAAGCCAAAAGCCCCTCACCCTAACCCTCTCCCGGAGGGAGAGGGGACTGAATGGGGGATGGTGAAGAAATACGCAGACCTGAAAGTTATATGCTGAATCCATAATCGCCAAGATTTTTCAGGTCGATGTATGACGCCAGACAGCTCGGTCGGCCCCCTCTCCTTCGGGAGAGGGCTGGGGTGAGAGGCAGCTTCAAAGCTGGTCAAAAGCCAGACACCAGACACAAAAAAGGGGACGCTCACGGCGTCCCCTTTTTCATTGCAGCCATCTGAAATCAGAACGCCGGCAATACCGCGCCTTTGTACTTCTCGGTGATGAATTTCTTCACTTCCGGGCTGTGCAGCGCAGCAGCGAGTTTCTGCATCGCGTCGCTGTCCTTGTTGTCCGCACGGGACACGAGGATGTTCACGTACGGCGAGTCGTTGCCTTCAATCACCAGCGCATCCTTGGACGGATCGAGCTTGGCTTCCAGCGCGTAGTTGGTGTTGATCAGCGCCAGATCAACCTGGGTCAGCACGCGCGGGATGGTCGCGGCTTCCAGTTCACGGATCTTCAGGTCTTTCGGGTTCTGCGCGATGTCTTTGACGGTCGACAGGATGTTGCTCGGATCCTTCAGAGTGATCACGCCCGCCTTGGCCAGCAGCAACAGCGCACGGCCGCCGTTGGTGGCGTCGTTCGGGATGACCACGTTGGCGCCGCTTGGCAGATCCTTCAAATCCTTGAGCTTGCTCGAGTAGGCGCCCAGTGGCTCCAGATGCACGCCGGTCACGGCGACCAGGCTGGTGCCCTTGGCCTTGTTGAACTCATCAAGGTACGGCTGATGCTGGAAGAAGTTGGCGTCCAGGCGCTTTTCCGCGACCTGTACGTTAGGCTGAATGTAGTCGGTGAAGACCTTGACCTTCAGTTCCACGCCTTCTTTGGCCAGGGCTGGTTTCACGAACTCGAGGATTTCTGCGTGCGGCACCGGAGTGGCGGCAACGGTCAGGGTTTCGGCGTGGGCCGAGAATGCTGCAACGGCAGCAAAAGCAGCGATCAGTTTTTTCATTCAGCTAACTCCTTATGAGGCGCCCGTCTGGCGCCTGCCAGCGAATGGCCGGCTCATCTGTTCAATACAAAACCGGTTATTTACGCGAGAAGTGCACGACCAGTCGATCACCGACCATCTGCAACACTTGCACCAGAATCAACAGCAATACCACGGTGACGATCATCACGTCGGTCTGGAAACGCTGGTAACCGAAACGGATCGCCAGGTCACCCAGACCACCGGCACCTACCACACCGGCCATCGCCGTGTAGGACACCAGTGTAATCGCCGTCACCGTAATCGCCGCGAAGATGCCCGGGCGGGCCTCTGGCAGCAGGGCGTTCATGATGATCTGCCGGGTGGTCGCGCCCATCGACTGTGTCGCTTCGATGATGCCGCGATCGACTTCACGCAGCGCGGTTTCCACCAGACGTGCGAAGAACGGTGTGGCACCGACTACCAACGGCGGAATCGCACCGGCCACGCCCAGTGACGTGCCGGTGATCAGCACGGTGAACGGGATCATCACGATCAACAGAATAATGAACGGCAGCGAACGCAGGATGTTCACCGCCAGCGACATGAACGCGTACAGGCCACGGCTTTCCAGGAGCTGACGCGGACTGCACAGGAACAGCAACACGCCCAGCGGCAGGCCGAGCAGCACGGTGAACAGCAGCGAACCGCCAAGCATCAGCATCGTGTCGCCGGTGGCCAGCCAGATTTCGTACCAGTCGATATTGGTGAAGAAACTGATCAGGTCTTCCATTAGCGCAATACCTCCATGTGAACGTCAGCGGCGGTGAAGCGGGCGAAGGCCGCTTCCATGTCGCCACCGGTGACGGCGAGAGTCAATTGCCCGTAAGGAATGTCTTTGATGCGGTCGATGCGACCAGCAAGGATGCTGTAGTCGACACCGGTTTCCCGGGCGACAGTACCGAGCAGCGGCGCGTAAGTCGCTTCGCCCTGGAAGGTCAGACGCACGATGCGGCCCGGCACGTGAGCGAAGTCATCACGCTGCTCGCTTTCGTCGATCTGCTCGCTTTCCTGGACGAAACGCTTGGTGGTCGGGTGCTTCGGATGCAGGAACACATCGGCCACCGAACCTTGCTCGACGATCACGCCGGCATCCATCACCGCCACTTGATCACAGACGCGACGGATCACATCCATCTCGTGCGTGATGAGGACGATGGTCAGCTTCAGTTCGCGGTTGATCTCGGCCAGCAGTTGCAGGACCGACGCGGTGGTCTGCGGGTCGAGGGCACTGGTGGCCTCGTCGCACAGCAGAATCTTCGGCTTGGTTGCCAGGGCGCGGGCGATGCCGACGCGCTGCTTCTGGCCACCGGACAATTGCGCCGGGTACTTTTTCGCGTGATCGGACAGACCGACTCGCGCCAGCAACTCGGCAACGCGCTTGTCGATGTCACTGCTCGACAGTTCGCCGGCCAGGGTCAGCGGCAACGCTACGTTGTCAGCGACAGTCTTGGAGGCGAGCAGATTGAAGTGCTGGAAGATCATCCCGACTTGCTGGCGGAAACGGCGCAGGCCGTTGGCGTCCAGCGCGGTGACTTCTTCGCCGTCGACGATGATCTTGCCGCCGCTGGAGTTCTCCAGGCGATTGATCAGACGCAGCAGGGTACTTTTGCCCGCGCCGGAATGGCCGATCAGGCCGAACACCTGCCCGTTCTCGATAGAGAGACTGGTCGGGTGCAGCGCGGGAATATCCTTACCGGCGACGCGGTAAGTCTTGTGGACGTTTTGAAACTCGATCACGTAGCGAACCTTGTGGGGCGCGTTAGAAAAGGATCAGCGGTTAGCCGGGCGCGCATTTTAGCCTGTCCGTATAGAGGTTCTTAGCATTTATTTCGCAATTAACCTTCGATTTGGCAATAACAAGATCAAAGGTCATAAAAAAGGAACGTCCAAAGCAGCCCATCAGTCACTAAGTAAGCGACTTGAAAACCCTGGGTGCCGTGCCCGGGAACCACTCAAGAGTCCCCGGCAAACATCGGGGTCAACCGAGGAGTTTACGACTGATGAGCAAGAAGCCTACGTCCGATAAAAGCCAGATGGCCGGAACCGATACACCGGATCGCGCCAACACCAACGCCAAACTCGACAGCCTCGAGAAGTTTCGCTCCGACGCCACCGGCCAGGCCCTGCGTACCAACCAAGGCGTGAAGATCGCCGACAACCAGAACACCCTCAAGGCCGGCCCCCGTGGGCCGTCGCTGCTTGAAGACTTCATCATGCGGGAAAAGATCACGCATTTTGACCATGAGCGAATTCCGGAGCGCATCGTCCACGCACGCGGCACTGGCGCCCATGGTTTCTTTCAAGCCTACGAGAACCATTCGGAGCTGACCAAGGCGGGTTTCCTACAGGATCCGGGGAAAAAAACGCCCGTGTTCGTGCGCTTTTCCACGGTGCAGGGCCCGCGTGGTTCCGGCGACACCGTGCGTGACGTGCGTGGTTTCGCGGTGAAGTTCTTCACCGACGAAGGCAACTTCGACCTGGTCGGCAATAACATGCCGGTGTTTTTCATTCAGGACGCGATCAAGTTTCCCGACTTCGTCCACGCGGTAAAACCCGAGCCGCACAATGAAATCCCTACCGGCGGCTCGGCCCACGATACCTTCTGGGACTTCGTTTCGCTGGTGCCGGAATCGGCACACATGGTGATCTGGGCGATGTCCGACCGCGCGATCCCGAAAAGCCTGCGCAGCATGCAGGGCTTCGGCGTGCACACCTTCCGATTGATCAACGCTGAAGGCAAGTCACGCTTCGTCAAATTCCACTGGCGCCCTACTGCCGGCACTTGCTCGCTGGTGTGGGACGAGGCGCAGAAGCTCGCCGGTAAGGACACCGACTATCACCGTCGCGACCTTTGGGAAGCGATCGAGATGGGCGACTACCCGGAATGGGAGTTGGGCGTGCAGGTCATCGAAGAAGAAAACGAGCACGACTTTGATTTCGACATCCTCGACCCGACCAAGCTGATCCCCGAAGAAATTGTGCCGATCACGCCGCTGGGCAAAATGACGTTGAACCGCAATCCGGACAACTTTTTCGCCGAGACCGAGCAGGTCGCGTTCTGCCCTGGCCACATCGTGCCGGGCATCGACTTCTCCAACGATCCGCTACTGCAAGGTCGGCTGTTTTCCTACACCGATACGCAAATCAGCCGACTCGGTGGGCCGAATTTTCACGAGCTGCCGATCAACCGGCCGGTCGCGCCGTTCCACAACGGCCAACGCGATGCGCAGCACCGCACGGTGATCGACAAGGGTCGTGCATCTTATGAGCCGAACTCGATTGATGGCGGCTGGCCGAAAGAAACGCCGCCAGCCGCGCAGGACGGTGGCTTCGAAAGTTATCCAGAGCGCATTGATGCGAACAAGATCCGCCAGCGCAGCGAGTCGTTCAGCGATCACTTTTCCCAAGCGACGTTGTTCTTTAACAGCATGAGCGACCACGAGAAAGAGCACATCATTGCCGCCTACAGCTTCGAGCTGGGCAAGGTTGAGCGCGAGTTCATCCGGGCGCGGGAAGTGAACGAGATTCTGGCCAACATTGACCTGGAACTGGCCAAGCGTGTGGCGGCCAATCTGGGGCTGCCTGCACCTACCAAAGGCACAGTGGATGCGCGCAAGGTGTCGTTCGATCACTCGCCAGCACTGAGCCAGGCGAATCTGCTGCCGGAAAACATCAAAACGCGAAAAGTGGCGATTCTTGCTGCTAACGGCGTCGATGGTGCGGCGATTGATGCGATGAAGAAAGCATTGGCGGCTGAAGGAGCGCATGCCAAGTTACTTGGGCCGACTTCGGCGCCAGTGCAAACCGCTGACGGGAAAAGCCTGCCAGTGGATGCGTCCATGGAAGGCATGCCATCAGTGATTTTCGATGCGGTGTTTGTGCCGGGTGGCGCGGCGTCGGTGAAGGCATTGAGCGGCGACGGCGTGGCGTTGCATTACCTGCTGGAGGCTTACAAGCATTTGAAGGCGATTGCACTGCACGGGGAAGCCAAGCAGCTGCAGGATTTGCTGAAGCTGGAAGCGGATGCCGGGTTGCTGCAGGGCAAGGATGTTGGCGCGTTGACCAAACCGTTCTTTGCGGCGATCGGGCAGCATCGGGTTTGGGAGCGGGAGCCTAAGGCCAAGGCCATTCCAGCTTAAGATCTTCGTTGGTTGACAGGACGCTTTCGCGAGCAAGCTCGCTCCCACATTGGGATTTTCAGTGACCACAAATCTTGTGATCGACGAAAATCTACTGTGGGAGCGAGCTTGCTCGCGAAGCTTTTAAGGTTTACGCGGACTCAGAACCATCTGCGCCGGTACGGTGCGTACGGTCTGCTTCACAATCTTCAGATCAAAATCCGGATTCAATTTCTTGACCCGTTTGGTCAGCAACGTTGCCAGCCACGGATAATCATCGGTCCGCGGCGCCTGAATGGTCACCCCACACTCATAATTCACAACATCAGCGGCGATCGCATCGAGTTGCCGGCGAAGTTTGTGACTATCGGTGATATTCAGCGCCACCGTGGTGCTCTCGGCCGTCGGATCGATCACCTTGGCTTTCGGCTTGGCTTCAGCGGCCAGCAGCGCTGCTTCAGCCTTTTCCAGCTCAGCCTTGCGCGCTTCAGTGATGGCACCATTGACGCCACCTGTCAGCGCCGGGGCTTTCGGCATCAGCACGCGAGCGCGGCTCAACGCTGTGGCAGCGGCATTCACATCACCCTTCTGCAGCACAATCTGGCTGCGACGCAGATACGCCTCGGCAAGCTGCCGCTGGTATTGCTCAAGGGATTGGTCGTTTGGAGTTTCTTTCTGCAAAGCGGCCAATTGGTCTTCTGCCGTGGCCAGTTCGCTGCTGGCCAGGCTTTGCTCCAGCTGTGCGATGGCCGTAGCCCGCGCATCGGGGACTTCAGCCACCGGCGGCGTACTTTGGCAGGCGCCCAGCAGCACTGAAAATGCGACAAGGAGCAGATAACGGGAGGCGAACGGCTTCATTCCTGCGACTCTCTATTTGCGCAAAAAGCGGCCAAGTCTACACCCCGCGACGGGGCAGAACAAAACTCAGCAGAAACAGTGCGGCCGCCGTCACAACGATTGACGGCCCGGCCGGGGTGTCCTTGAACCACGACAACGCCAGCCCGCCACACACGGCGAGCATGCCCAGCAAGCTCGCGCCCAGTGCCATCTGCTCCGGGGAACGGGCGTGACGCTGTGCCGCAGCCGCCGGAATGATCAACAGCGACGTAATCAGCAATACACCGACGATTTTCATCGCCACCGCGATCACCACCGCGATCAACAGCATCAGCGCCATGCGCAGACCCGCCACCGGCAGGCCTTCGACTTTGGCCAACTCTTCGTGCACGGTGATCGCCAGCAATGGCCGCCATAGCGTCACCAGCAACACCAGCACCGCCGCACTGCCGCCGAGGATCCACGCCAGATCGGTCGGGCTGATCGCCAGCAAGTCGCCAAACAGATAGGCCATGAGGTCGATCCGCACTTCATGCATGAAGCTTAGTACCACCAGACCGAGAGAGAGCGTGCTCGGTGCGAGAATTCCCAACAGCGTGTCAGACGCCAGCGGTTGGCGCTGTTGCAGCGTGACCAACAGCACCGCCAGCAGCAGGCAACCTACGGTCACCGCAACGGTCGGGCTGACATCCAGCAGAAAGCCCAAAGCCACGCCGAGCAATGCGGCGTGGGACAGGGTGTCGCCGAAATACGCCATGCGCCGCCAGACCACAAACGAACCCAGCGGACCTGCAACGATCGCCAACGCCAGACCTGCAAGCAGGGCATACAACAGAAAATCAGCCATGCTTGCAGTTGTCTCCGTGAACGTGAGGTTGGCCAATAACCGGCCCTTTGACCACCGAACCGTGCAGGTCGTGAGCGTGGTCGTGATGGTGGTGATAGACCGCCAGGCTCTGCGCGTTCTTGCCGAATAGTTCGACGAATGCTGGATCACCGCTGACCTGCTCGGGATGCCCGGAGCAGCAGACGTGACGGTTGAGACAGACCACTTGATCGGTGGTGCTCATCACCAGATGCAAATCGTGGGACACCATCAGCACGCCGCAACCATGGCGATCGCGCAGGCGGGTGATCAGGCTGTACAGCTCGGCCTGGCCGGCGACGTCGACGCCTTGCACCGGCTCGTCGAGTACCAGCAATTCCGGCTCGCGCAGCAGTGCCCGCGCCAGCAGCACACGCTGCATTTCACCGCCGGAAACGCTTTGCACCGGGCTGTCGATGACGTGTTCGGCGCCAACTTCTTTCAGCGCGCCCAGCGCGCGCGGACGATCAACGCCCGGCACCAGACGCAGAAAGCGCAGCACCGAAAGCGGCAAGGTCGGATCGACGTGAAGTTTCTGCGGCATGTAGCCGACGCGCAGTTTTGGCTTGCGCCAGACGCTGCCGCTGTCCGGCTTGAGCAAGCCGAGCACCGCGCGCACCAAGGTGGTCTTGCCGGCGCCGTTGGGGCCGATCAGGGTGACGATCTGCCCCGGCTCGACGCTCAGCTCAATGTTGTCCAGCACAGCCTGCCCGGCAAACGTGACGGCGACCTGTTCCAGACGGATCAGCGCATTGCTCATCAAGCCCCCTGGCAACCGGAGCACAGGCCGACGACTTCGACGGTCTGCGCTTCGACGATGAAACCGACGTCTTTGGCGCTGTTGATGATCGCGTCGCTGATCACTTTTTGCTCAAGCTCGATGGCGGCGTGGCAATCACGGCAGATCAGGAATTGGCCCTGATGCGCGTGTTCCGGGTGCACGCAGCCGACGAAAGCGTTGAGCGAGGAGATGCGGTGTACCAGGCCGTTTTCCAGGAGGAAATCCAGCGCGCGGTACACGGTCGGCGGCGCGGCGCGGCGGCCGTCCTGCTCGCTGAGCACAGCGAGAATGTCGTAGGCGCCCAGCGGTTTGTGGCTCTGCCACACCAGTTCCAGTACCCGGCGGCGCAACGCGGTCAGGCGCAAGCCTTTCTGGGCGCACAAGGTATCGGCCTCGGACAAAGCGCTGTGCACGCAATGAGAGTGGTCGTGGGGACGGCTGGCAATCGGTGTAATAGGCATGGGCGGCGACGAGTTTTGATAGAGACGTTATTATGTTACCCGTTCTCGCCTCCTTGAGTGGTCATCGTGTCCCGACTTTTTTCTGTTTTTGTGGCTTTTGTCGCCAGTTTCCTGCTGATCGGTTCGGCTCAGGCCGAGGTCAAAGTCCTCACCAGCATCAAACCGTTGCAGCTGATTGCAGCGGCCGTGCAGGACGGCGTGGCAATTCCCGAAGTGCTGCTGCCACCGGGTGCCTCGCCACACAATTACGCACTGCGCCCATCCGACGTACGGAAGGTGCAATCGGTGGATCTGCTCTACTGGATCGGCCCGGACATGGAAGGTTTCCTGCCGCGCGTGCTCAACGGTCGGACGCTGCCGAGCATCGCCGTGCAGGACCTGCCGGGGATGAAGCTGCGGCATTTTGCGGAGGACAGCCATTCCCACGCCGAAGATGCCGACGAGCATGATCACGATCATCGTCCGGGCACGCTGGATGCGCATTTGTGGCTATCGCCGGTCAATGCGCGGGTGATTGCCGACAAAATGGCCACTGATTTGAGTGCCGTTGATCCGGCGAATGCCGAGCGTTATCAGAGCAATGCCAAGACGTTTGATCAGCGTCTGGATGCACTGGATCAGCGATTGAAAAAGCGTCTGGCCAGCGTTGAAGGCAAGCCGTACTTCGTCTTTCACGAGGCGTTCGATTACTTTGAAGAGGCTTATGGCCTGAAGCACACCGGCGTGTTCAGCGTCGCCGCCGAAGTGCAGCCGGGCGCGCAGCATGTCGCGGCGATGCGCAAGCGTTTGCAGGAAGTGGGCAAGACCTGTGTGTTCAGCGAACCGCCGTTGCGTCCGCGTCTGGCGGAGACATTGGTGGCGGGCCTGCCAGTGAAACTGGCGGAACTGGATGCGCTGGGCGGGTACACCCCGGCGACGGCTCAGGGTTATGAGCAAGTGTTGGAAAAGTTGGGCAATGATTTAGCGGGATGCCTGGAATCTCTTTAACCCCCGGCATAGGTGTTGCCCCCATTCGCGAGCAGGCTCGCTCCCACAGGATCACCGAAATCCTGTGGGAGCGAGCCTGCTCCGGGCGGCGTTCCGACGAAGCTTTTAGAGGGCGAAAGGCAACGGTGTGTGAACCTGCTGCCGCTGCGCCAAGCGCTGCTCAAACTCCTGCGGATCGTGAATCAACACGTCCTGCCCGGCAAACTGCTCCGCCGCGATCAATCGCGACAGCCAAAACCGCACACACGCCACGCGCAGCATCGTCGGCCACAACTCAGCCTCCGCCGCGGTAAACGGGCGCAGCGCCGCATAAGCGCCAAGAAATGCCCGGGCACGCGGGCCATCGATCAAACCGTCCTCGTCCGAACACCAGTCATTCAAGGCAATCGCCACGTCATACAGCATCGGCCCCGAGCAGGCGTTGTAGAAGTCGATCAGCCCGGTCAGGTGCGTGCCTTCGAACATCGCGTTGTCGCGAAACAGGTCGGCGTGAATGTTCGCCCGCGGCAGCGCGAGAATCTTCTCTTTGCGCTCGGTGATTTCATCCAGCGCCTTTTGCAGCAAGGCGCGCGGTTCATCGCTCAGGTGCGAGAGAAACTCGTTGCCCTCCTCCTGCATCCAGTCCAGGCCCCGATCGGTCTTGCGCTTGATCATGCGCTCGCCCTGCGTCGCCAGGTGCAGGTGCGCCTGCAGCTCGCCGACCTGCGCGCAATGCTGGGCATTGGCGACCTTGATGTGCTTGCCGGACAAGCGCGGTTGCAGCAGTGCCGGTTTGCCTTTCAGCTCACGCAACGCCACGCCGTCGGTGGTGCGCAGTGCGTAAGGCACGGGCAGATCGGCTTCGTGGAGCACGTCGAGCAGTTCGATGAAAAACGGCATCTCCTGCACCGGACCGCGTTCGACCAGGGTCAGGACGAATTCGCCCTGCTCCAGACTGATGAAGAAGTTGGTGTTTTCGCTGCCGGCGGCGATCCCCTGGAAATCAAGCAGACGGCCAAGCCCGTAAGGGGCGAGAAAGGTTTCCAGCTCGGGCCGAGCCAGGGGAGTGAACACAGACATGTTTAAAAACTGCTCAGTTCAGGCGTCGCGCTCAGGCGACGCCGATTAAAAGTCGGGAAACTTACTTCCAGGTAAAGATTTCCCACGACGGAATCAGCATATCCGGCTGGTCGGAGCGAATGTAGTTCGCGTCCGTACCATCGGCGCGCACCAGGAAATACGGTTTGCCGCCCTTCGGCGTGACCTTGATCGCGTAGACGAAGCCACTGCGACTGTATTCCTGGATGACCTTGTCGCCTTCCGTGTGCGTGTTGATCGTAACTTCCGGCTCCGAGGCGGGCGCATCGTCCGCCGCCATCGCGGCCAACGGTGAGGCAGCAATCAGACCGACCAGCAGCAAGCGATTTAACGTACGCATGATAACCTTGTCCCTTTGTCGTCAACGGTCCCGCTATTCTAGCGCCGGACCCGCCGAAAAGGTTGATTCTGCTCATGAGCCAAGCCCCCCTCGTCCTGGTGGACGGTTCGTCTTACCTGTACCGCGCGTTTCACGCGCTGCCACCACTGACCACTTCCAAAGGCCTGCCGACCGGTGCGGTCAAAGGCGTGCTGAACATGCTCAAGAGTCTGCGCAAGCAGTACCCGGACAGCCCGTTCGCCGTGGTGTTCGACGCCAAGGGCGGGACATTTCGCGATGAAATGTACGCCGAATACAAAGCCAATCGCCCAAGCATGCCCGACGACATGCGCGTGCAGATCGAGCCGCTGCACCAGAGCGTGATCGCCCTCGGTTTCCCGCTGCTTTGCGTCGAAGGCGTCGAGGCTGATGACGTGATCGGCACCCTCGCCCGTAGCAGCGCGGCGGCGGATCGCCCAGTGATCATCTCCACCGGCGACAAGGACATGGCGCAACTGGTCGATGGCCACATTACCTTGGTCAATACGATGTCCGGTAGTTCGATGGACGTGGAAGGCGTGAAGGAGAAATTCGGCGTCGCACCGGAGCAGATCATCGATTATCTGGCGCTGATGGGCGATTCGTCCGACAACATTCCGGGCGTTCCGGGCATCGGCCCGAAGACCGCATCCGGCCTGCTGGTCGGGGTCAATGGCGGCCTCACCGAGCTGTACGCCAATCTCGACATCGTCCCGACCCTGCCGATTCGCGGCGCAAAAACCCTGCCGGCCAAGCTCGAAGAGCATAAGGAGATGGCGTTCCTCTCCTATCAACTGGCGACCATCAAGGTCGACGTGCCACTGGACGTCGAACTCGACGATCTGCAGATGGGCGCGGAAGACCCGGCAAAGCTCTACGAGCTGTACTCCCTGCTGGAATTCAAAAGCTGGATCAATGATCTGGATCGCGACGCCAAACGCCTGGAGCTGAGCGCAGCCAGCGAGCCTGCACCGGCCGGCGATCTGTTCAGCGCGCCAGAAGCCGAAGCGCCCGCCGCTTCGACTGAAGCGGCGTACGAAACCATCCTCGATCAGGCACGTTTCGACGTCTGGCTGGAAAAACTCAATAACGCCAAGCTGTTCGCTTTCGACACCGAAACCACCGGCATCGACGCGCAGCAGGCGCAACTGGTCGGTCTGTCGTTCGCCGTGCAGGCCAACGAGGCCGCGTACATTCCGCTGACCCACTCCTACATCGGCGTGCCGGAGCAGCTGGATCGCGACACCGTGCTGCGCGCGTTGAAGCCGATTCTGGAAGACCCGAGCAAGCTCAAGGTCGGCCAGCACGCCAAGTTCGACATGAACATCCTGGCTAACTGCGCCATCGGTGGCGATCAGAGCCAAGGCATCACCGTGCGCGGCATTGCCTTCGACACGATGCTTGAGTCTTACGTGCTCAACTCCACCGCCACCCGTCACGACATGGACAGCCTCGCGCAGAAGTACCTGGATCACACCACCGTGAGCTTCCAGGACATCGCCGGCAAAGGCGCCAAGCAGCTGACCTTCGACCAGATCGCGCTGGAGCAGGCCGGGCCGTATGCCGCCGAAGACGCTGATATCACCCTGCGTCTGCACCAGACGCTGTTCGAAAAACTCAGCGCCATTCCGAGTCTGGCCAGCGTTTTGACCGACATCGAGATTCCGCTGGTGCCGGTACTGGCGCGCATCGAGCGCCAAGGTGCGTTTGTCGACGCTGAGCTGCTCGGCATCCAGAGCATCGAGCTGGGCAACAAAATGGTTGCGCTGGAGCGCGAAGCGTTCGAGATCGCCGGGGAAGAATTCAACCTTGGCTCGCCGAAACAACTGGGCGTGATTCTCTACGAGAAACTCGGCCTGCCGGTGCTGAAAAAGACCGCCAAAGGTCAGCCGTCCACTGCCGAAGAAGTACTGGCGAAACTCGCTGAAGACGATCACCGCTTGCCGAAGGTGCTGATGGAGCACCGCTCGATGAGCAAGCTGAAAAGCACCTACACCGATCGCCTGCCGGAGCAGATCAACCCTCGCACCGGCCGTATCCACACCTCGTATCACCAGGCTGTGGCGTCGACCGGTCGCTTGTCCTCCAGCGATCCGAACCTGCAGAACATCCCGGTGCGAACCGCTGAAGGCCGGCGCATTCGTCAGGCGTTCGTGGCGCCGAAAGGCTACAAACTGCTGGCGGCGGACTATTCGCAGATCGAACTGCGGATCATGGCGCACCTGTCCAGGGACGAAGGCCTGATGAACGCCTTCCGCAACAACCTCGACGTGCACACCGCCACCGCTGCCGAAGTGTTCAAGGTCGAACTCAACGAAGTCACCTCCGACCAGCGCCGTGGCGCCAAGGCGATCAACTTCGGTCTGATCTACGGCATGGGCGCGCAGAAACTCGGCAAGGACATCGGCGTCGACACCAAGACCGCCAAGGCTTACATCGATACCTACTTCGCCCGTTACCCGGGGGTTCGCGAGTACATGGATCGCACCCGCACACAGGCGGCGGATCAGGGTTATGTCGAGACCTTCTTCGGGCGTCGTCTGTACCTGCCGGAGATCAACTCGAACAAGCCGCAGGAACGCGCTGCCGCCGAGCGCACGGCGATCAACGCGCCGATGCAGGGCACGGCTGCCGACATCATCAAGAAAGCCATGGTCGCGGTGGATAACTGGCTGGCGACGTCCGGGCTGGACGCCAAAGTCATTCTGCAGGTGCACGATGAATTGGTGCTGGAGGTTCGTGAGGATCTGGTCGAACAGGTCAGCGCCGAGATTCGCGTACACATGAGCGAAGCGGCGAAACTGGATGTGCCGCTGCTGGTCGAAGTCGGTGTGGGCAACAATTGGGATGAGGCTCACTGAGCCATTGATCTCGGTCTGCCGCGACCCGTTGTCGCGGCAACGCCGGTAAAACCTGCTTATTTCGAAAAGCGCTTGGATTTATTCCAAAGCTTTTTGAAAAAAATCTGAACTAATCTGGAAGTACACCACTCAGAGATACTGAATGGCTGGTGAAGCCCTTCGATGCTCCTATGTTGTGTTAAGTGTTGGCAGATATCTGAACCCCGCCCTAGCGGTTCGGAACTTAAACCCCGGAACTTCTCCCTCCCCAATGAAGTCCGGGGCTTTTTTTGCCCGAAAATTGGCTGTGGCACGCTCAGACTGCGTTGAAAGCACAGCTAAAAATGCTCATTTAGGTACCCTAAACTCCGCTTTTTAGCCGTGCTTTCGCCTTGCCTGCGCGCACCACAGCCAATTTTCTAATCCCTGTTTACTCAGCCGCCTCGGCGCCTTTGTCTGCCAGTTCCATCCAGCCGGCCAGTACAGTGTAGGCCTCTTCCAGGCCCATGCGTTTTGGTGCCGAGAACAGCTGGATGGTGACCAGATCGCCCCAGCCTTTGCGAATTTCCGACTGCACTTTGAGCAAGGTGTTCTTGGCCGCGCCATAGGTCAGCTTGTCAGCCTTGGTCAACAGGATGTGCATCGGCATGCCGGCGGCAACAGCCCAGTCGAGCATCAGCAAGTCGAAGTCGGTCATTGGATGACGGATGTCCATCATCAGGATCAAACCCTTCAAACTCTCGCGGCCACCGAGGTAAGCCTCAAGGTGACGCTGCCAGTGCATCTTCAACGGGATCGGTACTTTTGCGTAACCGTAGCCCGGCAGGTCGACCAGACGGCGATCTTCGTCTAGCTTGAAGAAGTTCAACAGCTGTGTGCGACCCGGAGTTTTCGAGGTGCGCGCCAGGCTGGCGTGAGTCAGGGTGTTCAGTGCGCTGGATTTGCCGGCGTTGGAACGACCGGCAAACGCCACTTCGAAGCCTTCGTCGTCAGGGCATTGATCGACTTTGGCGGCACTGAGCATGAACGTGGACTGTTGGCACAGGCCGAGGATGGGATTCTTGAGTTGCATGGGATTTCCGATGTGGGCGGCGCCGGGATTGGGCGCGGAACGCGGTGTCGCTTCCGTTTCAGTGACGCCAGTATATAATGCCGCAGATTTTGTGTGTGCTTTGTCCCAGCGTAGGATGAAGTTCACGAGAGCGACAGACCTTGATTGCGCATTAGAACGCAGAACGCTCTCAACCCTGAAAAGGTCGTTTTATGACGAAATGGCTGCTGGCTGCCGGAGTCTTGATGCCGCTTTACAGCGCACAGGCTACACAGGATCCGGAAGCTGTGTACAACCGTGTTTGTGGTGCCTGTCATTCCGGCCAACTACCCATGGCGCCCAAAAGAGGCGATCAGGAAGCTTGGACGCCGAGGTTGGCGAAAGGTATGGGGACGCTGGTGCAACACGTGACCCAGGGTTTCAAGGCGATGCCGCCGCGTGGTTTGTGCATGGACTGCAGTGCCGAGGATTACCAAGCCATCATCCTTTGGATGAGCGAGTAAACCCGGTCCATAACTTAACCCTTAGCCGTAGTTGGATTAGCTGATGAACAAATTGATCGTGAGTCTGCTGTTGACCGTGGGAATCTCAGGCTTCGCCCATGCTGCCGGTGATGCCGCAGCGGGCCAGGCAAAAGCCGCCGTCTGCGGAGCCTGCCATGGCCCGGACGGGAACAGCATGGCGCCAAACTTTCCGAAACTGGCCGGTCAAGGTGAACGCTACCTGACCAAGCAACTGCACGACATCAAGTCGGGCAAGCGCACCGTTCTGGAAATGACTGGCCTGCTGACCAACCTGAGCGATCAGGACCTGGCCGACATCGCCGCCTACTTCGCCAGCCAGAAAGGCAGCGTCGGCGCCGCGGATCCGAAGATTGTCGCACGCGGTGAAGCGCTGTTCCGTGGCGGCAACCTGGCCAAGGGCCTGCCAGCCTGCACCGGCTGCCACTCACCGAACGGCGCCGGCAACGCCGCTGCCGGTTTCCCGCATCTCGGCGGCCAACACGCTCAATACATCGCCAAGCAACTGACCGATTTCCGCAAGGAAGAAGGCGGTCGTACCAACGACGGCGACACCATGACCATGCAGACCATCGCCAAGCGCCTGAGCGACGAAGACATCGCTGCAGTCTCCAGCTACATCCAAGGTCTGCACTAAGAGCATTTCGCAGCGATAGATCTCGCGCAACGTTAACGCTCGATTAATCCGTCGCAGCAAGTATAAAAAGGGTGGCTTTGGCCGCCCTTTTTTGTGGCCGCTACCGTTACACTACAGAACTCATGCCCGCCAGGATCTGTCTGAAAACAGGTCGCGCGAGGCGACCCAAATTGTCCAGGAGTAAAGCATGCGTAATCTGATCATCAGCGCCGCTCTCGTCGCTGCCAGCCTGTTCGGCGTGACCGCTCAAGCCGCTGAAGCCCCAGCCGCCCCTTACGTGGAACTGGCCAACCCGGTTCCGGTTGCAGAGCCTGGCAAGATCGAAGTGGTCGAGCTGTTCTGGTACGGCTGCCCGCACTGCTACGCTTTTGAGCCAGTGATCAACCCATGGGTTGAAAAACTGCCTTCCGACGTCAACTTCGTGCGTATTCCGGCGATGTTCGGCGGCCCATGGGACGCTCACGGCCAGATGTTCCTGACCCTCGAAGCCATGGGTGTCGAGCACAAGGTTCACAACGCCGTGTTCAACGCGATCCAGAAAGAACACAAGAAGCTGACCGACAAGAACGACATGGCTGACTTCCTCGCCACCCAAGGCGTGGACAAGGACAAATTCCTCGCCACCTTCGATTCGTTCGCCATCAAAGGTCAGATCGTAAAAGCTCGCGAACTGGCCAAGAAGTACGAAATCACTGGCGTGCCAACCATGATCGTCAACGGCAAGTACCGCTTCGACATCGGCTCCGCCGGCGGTGCCGAACAAGCGCTGCAACTGGCTGACCAACTGGTCGCCAAAGAGCGAGCGGCGACCAAGGCTGCTGCCAACTAAGCGCGGCAACCGCCATGCGCCGCTGGAAGTCTGAACGCATCGTTGGCCTGCATGACCCGCAGGTCAACGAGCATCACCTGGAGTCCACGGGCCTGCCCGCAGACCAGCGTTTGCGTCTGCTCAGTTTCAATATCCAGGTCGGCATCAGCACCGAGCGCTATCGGCATTACCTGACGCGTAGCTGGCAGCACCTGCTGCCGCACACCGGGCGCTCAGGCAATCTGCAAAAGATCGGCGACCTGCTCGGCGACTTCGATCTGGTCGCCCTGCAGGAAGCCGATGGCGGCAGCCTGCGTTCGGGCTACGTCAATCAGGTGGAACATCTGGCCCAACTCGGCGCCTTCCCCTACTGGTATCAACAACTCAATCGCAACCTCGGCCGACTTGCTCAGCACAGCAATGGCGTACTCAGTCGTCTGAAACCATCGGCGATTGAAGATCACCCGCTGCCCGGCCCGAAAGGTCGTGGCGCGATTCTGCTGCGTTTCGGCGAAGGCCCGGAAGCGCTGGTGGTGGTAATGATGCACCTGGCCCTTGGCGCGCGAACCCGCAGCCTGCAACTGGCCTATATTCGTGAGCTGATCGGTGGCTATAAACATCAAGTGTTGATGGGTGACATGAACACCCACGCCAGCGATCTGCTACAACATTCTCCGTTACGCGATCTCGGCCTGCTCGCCCCGCAGGTGGAAGCGACATTCCCCAGCTGGCGTCCGCAGCGTTGCCTTGATCATATTTTGCTCAGCCCGACCCTGACCCTGGAAAAGGTCGAAGTGCTGGCACAACCGATTTCCGATCACCTGCCGGTCGCGGTAGAGATTCGTCTGCCGGGTTCGCTCACGGCCGATGCATTGCCCGCGTTGAGTCCTGCCCCTCGCGGAACCCCTGAATGAGCGACGACGCCCAGCGCTGGAAAGAGAAGTACCTCAAAAGCATCGAACAACAGGACAAGCTTGAACGGCGATGGGCCGCCAGGCTCGATTTGCTGCGTCGCGGCCTGGTGCGCAGCACACTGGCGGCTGAAGGCACCGACAAGGTCGTTGATCAATGCATGAAAGAAATGCGCGACGTGGTGCGCACTGATGACATGGACGCCGGCCTCGCCGCCCTCCTGCCGCGCCTGGAAAAAGCCGTGCTCGATTCCGAGCAACGCCGCGAAACCCGCATCGATCAGGTCAGTAGCGCGCTGACGTCGCTGGTCACCCAGTTGCAGGCGTTGCCGCTGCCGCGTGAAGTCGCCCAGCCCTTGAAGAAGTTCGCCAAACAACTGGATGGCCGCGTCGGCTCTGCGCGAGAAATGCCATTGCTGCTGAGCGAACTCAGCGGCTTGCAGGGCAAGGCATTAAGTCAGTTGGACACCCCGGCAGAGCCGGGTCGCCCGGGTCTGCTGCAACGGCTGTTCGGTAGCCGCGACAGCGAAGAAGCGCCAGCGACAGAAGCACCCACGCCTCTGCAAGCCACGCCGCCACAACCGCTTGCCCCACCGGCGCCTGAAGCAGAAGCCGCACAGCCCGCCCCTGTCGCGGCGATCGAAGCCGTGACGGCACCTTCCGCCATCGAAGCACCTGTACCTGCCGACACAACGACGCCAGCCGCCCAGGCTCAGTTGGAACCGGAACCGGCAGAAGTGGTTACCTTTGTGCCACCGAAGGTCGTCAGCACAGACAGCAGTCCTCCGGTCGAACAGCAGGCTGAGCATTTCGAGCCCGAGCCTGATTTCACCCTGGCTCCTGCTCAGAATGAAATCGCGCCTGCCGCCTTCAATCCTGATGAACTGATCCACCCCGGCGATCCGACACCACTGATCCTGGACAGCCTGCCACTGCCCGAGCCAATTGCCCAGGCACTGGCCGCCATCGACCCGGAGCAGCCCGAGCACGACATCCTGTTCGCCCTGCCTGACACCCCCGAGCCGTCCTACAGCTCGGTGGCCAAGCACATCGAAGACACCCTGATCGGTCTCCTCGATGACCTGACCCTGCCGGAACGTCACCGTCCGCAAGCCGAAGCCATGCGCGAACGGCTCAAACACGGTTTGAACTGGTACGAACTGATCCCGATCCTCGACGATCTCGCAACATTGATGCTGGCGATCACCGACAGCGGTCAGCACGAATTCGAAGCCTACCTGCAGCAGCTCAACGAACGCCTCGAAGCATTCCAGAGCAACCTGCAAGCCGCCAGCGAAGGCCATGCCGACAACAGTTCGGCGGCGCGGGCCATGGACACGCAGATCCGCGAGCAAGTCGACGGCTTGCAGACCAGCGTCCAGGAAGCCGCCGATCTGGATGACCTCAAGCAAGTGCTGGAGAACCATCTTGAAGGTTTGATCGGCACCATGGATCAGCACCAGAAGCAGCGCGACGCCCGCGAACAGGAAGTCGCCACGCGGCTCAAAAGCCTGTCCGAACGCGTGGCACATATGGAGCAGGAAGCCCAGGGCTTCCGCGAACACCTTGAAGTACAGCGCCAGAAAGCCTTGATCGACCCACTCACCGGCCTGCCCAACCGCGCCGCGTGGAGCGAACGTCTCGAGCATGAGATCAAGCAGTGGCAGCAGCACGGCAACACCCTGAGCCTGGCCATGCTCGACCTTGATCACTTTAAACGGATCAACGACAACTACGGCCATCTGGCCGGCGACAAGGTGCTGAAGATTATTGCCACCGTGCTGCGCAAGCGTCTGCGCGGCTCCGATTTCATCGCCCGTTTCGGCGGTGAGGAGTTCGTTCTGTTGATGCCGGCAACACCGCCGGCAGTCGGCGCCAAGCTGCTGGAAACCCTGCGCGCAGCCATCGAAGCCTGCCCGTTCCATTTCAAGGGCGAGCGGGTGACGATCACCCTCTCGATGGGGCTGGCGACATTCCGTGCCGGAGAACACAGCGATCTCGTGTTGAAAAGAGCCGATCAGGCGCTTTACCGCGCTAAAAATGCAGGACGCAACCGGGTCGAGCTCGGCTAAGCAAATTGTTCCATTTTGTTTAAATCCGCCCGCTGACCGTCGAGACGCAAGGCAGTACGTTACACTGTTGCATTATTGACTTGCGTGTACTGCCTTCTGCCATGAAATTCTTTGCCCTCATCGCTTCGCTGCTCGTTCTGGCCGGTTGTGCCGGCAGCCCCCGGTATGACACCAGCCATCCGTCCGCCAATTACGACAGCCGCATCCAGTTCGTGATCGTGCATTACACGTCGGCCTCACTGGAGCGCTCGCTGCAATTGCTGACCCACGGCGAAGTCAGCAGCCATTATCTGATTGGCGACGACAAGAGCGGCACCGTGTACAAGCTGATGGACGAAAACCAGCGCGCCTGGCACGCAGGCGAAAGCCAATGGCAGGGCCGCACCTGGCTCAATTCCAGTTCGATCGGCATCGAAATCGTCAATCCAGGCTTCAAGGACACCCCGACCGGGCGTCTGTGGTATCCGTACAGCGAAGCGCAGATTCAATCGCTGATCGCCCTCCTCAAGGACATCAGCAAGCGTAACGGCATCAGCCCGCGCCATATCATCGGTCACAGTGACATCGCACCGCTGCGCAAACTCGATCCGGGGCCACTGTTCCCGTGGAAACGCCTCGCCGCTGAAGGTCTGGGCCTGTGGCCAAACGAACAAGCGGTGGAGCGTCAGCAAGCGCTGTTCAACAGTAGTGAACTGCCGAGCATCAGCTGGTTCCAGGCGCAATTGGCGCACTTGGGCTACGACACGCCGCAGACCGGCGAACTGGACGTTGCGACGCGTCATGTCCTCGCCGCGTTTCAGATGCACTTCCGTCCTTCGCGCTTCGATGGCACGCCGGATGCGCAAACGGCGGCGTTGTTGCTGGTCCTCAATCAGACAAAATAATGACGCCCGCCCGACGGTCAGGGCGAAATCGCAATCAGCAGCTATAACTCATTGGTAATTCTTCGGATATTCCATGATGGTTGCTACCCGAGAGACGCTGCGTAGCTGGTTCTATCGCCCTTGGTTTTTGGCGATGATCGCTGCTGTCCTTAGTGCCAGCCTGTTGATCGCCGGCGGAATGTTCGTGGCAATGCGTCAGGTCGAGCAAAGCGAAAGTCTGGAAATGAACGCGCAAGGCGAACGTTTCCTCGCCCGCCTCGAACAATTGTTCGGCCAGTTGCGTGAAAGTCTCGACGATCTCGAAGCGCAGCCATTGCGCAGTTGTGACGATGAAATGATCGCCACCTTGCAGCAAGTCACCTTCAACTATCGCTTCGTCTACGAAGCGGCTTACATGGACGCCTCGCGGATCTGTTCCAACCGCCCACGCCAGGAAGGTCTGTCGGTGGTTCGTGCGCCCGATATCAAAGGCCCGACCTACAGCTATTGGCTGAACACCACCACTGAACCCGATGAAAACCGCGCGGCGCTGATGCTCGGGCGCGGCAATTTCCGAGTGGCCACCTCGCGTGGGCACCTGACCGACATGGTCGATCTGTCCCCCGGTAGCAGCCTTTTGGTAGTGCTCGATCACGGCACCCGGGCCATCCCGGTGCTCGGCATGGCGCAAGACTGGCCACCCACGGAACACTGGCCACCGAAAAGCCACGATGCCCTGCAAGTCACGCAAACCCGGCTGATCTACCGCATGCCCACCGACAACCCGGAATACCAACTGGTCCTGATCACACCCAGAACCGGCATGCACATTCCGGCTATCTGGTGGTGGATGATCCCGGCCTGTCTGCTGCTTGGCGCATTTTTGGGGTTCTTCGTTTTTTTGCTGGTGCGCCAACGCCAGTCACTGGATGCCGAACTGCATGGCGCGATCCGGCGCGGCGAGCTGCAGGTGCTCTATCAACCCATATTCGATCTCGACAGCCGTAACTGCGTCGGCGCCGAGGCCCTGCTGCGCTGGCGCCGCCCCGATGGCACGCTGACCAGTCCCGACCTGTTTATTCCTATGGCGGAAAACACCGGGCAGATCCGCCAGATGACCGACTTCGTCCTGCAGCGCCTGCTGGAGCAACTGGGCCAGTTGCTGCGCGCCAATCCGCAGCTGTATATCTCGGTTAACCTCGCTGCCTGCGACGTGATGGTGCCGCGCATCGGTCAGGTCATGGCGCGGCTGCTCACACTGCATCGGGTGGCCGCGCGGCAGATTGCCTTCGAGGTTACCGAACGTGGCTTGATTGATGTGGTGGTGGCGCGGGAAAACCTGCAAGCCTTGCGCGATGTCGGCCATCAAGTGTTGATCGATGACTTCGGCACCGGCTATTGCAGCCTCGCCTACCTGCAGACCTTGCCGGTCGATTGCCTGAAAATCGACAAAGCATTTATCGATGCACTGGGCCATGACGCAGCGAGCAGCGGCGTCGCCCCGCACATCATTCACATGGCCCAGGCGCTGGATCTGAAGGTGATTGCCGAAGGCATCGAGCTGGAATCACAAGCGCAATTGCTCAGCAGCGAAGGAGTGAAGTTCGGTCAGGGCTGGTTGTTCGCCCATGCACTGAGCGCGGTGCAATTCATCGAACTGATTACCCGTGGCCGACGCCTCGCGGGAAGGCGTATGGACGACGAAGCCTAAACGGCGAGCGCCATATAGAACTGCGTGCCCTGCCCCGGCCGCGAATAAACCCCCATACGGCCGCCATGCAGCTGGACGATTTCCTTGCACAGCGCCAGACCCAGTCCGGCGCCGCCCTTTTTGCGGCCGACCTGCACGAACGGCTCGAAGATTCGCCCTTGCTGGCCGTAGGCAATGCCTTCGCCATTGTCTTCGACGCTGATGATCACACGCTCACCGTGACGGCGCGCCTGCAAGCGGATCTGGCCGTCGCGGGCGGTATGGCGCAGGGCGTTGTCGATCAGGTTGTCGAGCACGCGATCGAGTTGCGCCTGATCCGCCTGCAAACGCGGCAGCGGGCTCTGCACTTCAACATTCAAGGCGATGCCTTTGTCGGCAGCCGACTCGGCAAAGCGCAGCTGCGCTTGTTCCAGCAAGTCTTCGATGGAGCATGGTGCCAGGGTGAGTTTCTGCAAACCGTTCTGGTAGCGCGAGAAATTGAGCAAGTCGTTGATCAACTGCATCAAGCGCTGCATTTCTTCGTTGACCGTGTCGAGCAGATCGGCTTCGCGTGATTCCGGGGCAAACTTCGCCCGCTCGCGGAAAAGCCCGAAGGCCATGTGCATGCCGGTGACCGGTGTGCGCAATTCATGGGACGCGCGCAGGACGAATTCGCTGCGCACGCGTTCAAAGGCGCGTTGCTCGGTGACGTCATGCAAGACCATCACCGCACCGAGAATATGCCCTTGCGTGTGGCTCACCGGCGTCAGACTGTAAGTGAGCAGGCGTGATTCGCCGTCGACCTCGATGCTCAGGTCTTCCGGTGCGCGTTCCAGCGTACCGCCGCGCAACACCAGCTGCAGCTGTGCATCCAGCTCCGGCCGCTGCAGCGCCGTGCCCAAGCCTTGGCCGAGGCGATCATCGTCCCAACCCAACTGGCGTTGAGCGACCGGGTTGAGGTGCTCCAGATGCCCCTGGCGGTCGATCATCAACAAACCATCGTCGATGCTGTCGAGCACTGCCTGCAAGCGTTGCTGACCGGCCAACAGTTCATCGACGTTAGTCGCCTGATGCTCACGCAGTGCTTCGGCCATCAGGCCGAAGCGTTTGGTCAGCTGATTCATTTCCATCGCTGACGAAATCGGCAGGGTCACTTCAAAATTGCCTTGGCCGATATTGTCCGCCGCTTGCGCCAGCGCCTCGATCGGCGCGCCGAAACGCCGGGCAATCCCGTGGGCCGTGATAAACCCGATGATCAACACCGCCAGCCCGACAAACCCCAGCAGGCCGGCAATCAACAAGGCGCGGTCGCGCGCCTCATGCTGTACCGCGTTGATGTTGTCCAGTGCATGCTTGTGTTCGGTGATCAGTCCGTTGCGCAAGGTGTTGAAGCGCTCCCGGAAGTCGGCGCTGCTGCTCATCGAGCTGGCCGGGTCACGGGACAAATCGAAAGCTTCCAGGAAGCTCAGATAATCCGCTTTTGCCCGGCTGAAGCCGTATAGCCGGCCATCGCCGTCTTGCTCTTGGGCGATGCCTTGGTCCAGCAATTGGAAGTAATGTTGTTTCGACGCTTCGAACGCCACCGGATCGGGCTTTTCCGCGAGCATGATGATCAGTTGATCACCCAGCGTCTGCCGCAACTTGAGCCCCAGATCCAGAGTGACGAAGTTGCTGCGTACCAAAGCTTCTTGAGTGCCGGCCATCTGCATCACGCTGACCAGCCCGAGCAGCAGCCCGAGCAACGCCACTGTGATCAGCGCGGAAATGCTCAAGAACAAACGGGTCCGCAACTTCATCGCCAGTTTCATCGCCCGGCACTCACAGGTTGTACTGCTTGCGCTTGCGATACAGGGTCGAAGCGTCGATGCCGAGGGTTTTCGCCGCTTGATCGAGGGTGCCGGCGGTGGCGAGAACTGCGCCGATGTGAGCTTTTTCCAACTCGTCAAGACTCAGCGCCGCGCCGACGCGAGGGGCGTTGTTGGCGGGTTGCTCGGCCATGCCGAGGTGGCTGATTTCCACACGTTCCTGCGGGCAGATGATGCTCGCCCGCTCGACCACGTTGCGCAGCTCGCGAATGTTGCCCGGCCAGCGATAGCCGAGCAGTGCCTCGCGAGCCTCGTCGCTGAAGCCCCGAGCCGGACGCGCGTACTCTTTGACGAAACGGGCGAGGAAGCGATCGGCCAGGGTCAGGATGTCCTCGGCGCGCTCGCGCAGTGGCGGCAGGTGCAGAGTGATGACATTCAGGCGATAGAGCAGGTCCTCACGGAAACGCCCGTCACGAACCATGTCTTCAAGGTTGAGATTGGTCGCCGCCAAAATGCGCACGTCGGCGCGGCGGGTGACCGGATCCCCTACCCGCTCGTATTCCTTGTCTTGAATGAAGCGCAGCAACTTGGGTTGTAATGTCAGGGGAAAATCGCCGATCTCGTCGAGAAACAGCGTACCGCCATCCGCTTGATTGACCCGGCCCAAGGTACTTTCGCTGGCGCCGGTAAACGCACCGCGACTGTGACCGAACAGCTCGCTCTCCATCAATTCCGCCGTCAGCGAGGGGCAGTTGATGGTCACGCAGGATTTTTTCTCGCGCTTGCTCCAGCCATGAATCGCTCGGGCCAGCTCGCCTTTACCGGTACCGGACTCGCCGAGGATAAGAATGTTGGCGTCGGTGCCGGCGACCTGGCGCGCGGTTTCGAGTACGACTTTCATCGCCGGGCTGTGGGAATCGAGACCGTCTTTCGGCTTGCGGATCTCGCCTTCCAGCGCCTCGAGGCGCGCTGACAGTTGACGCACTTCCAGTTGCTTGGCGGTGGCCAGGCGCAACTGATCCGGGCTGCACGGTTTGACCAGATAGTCGGCGGCGCCAGCCTGGATCGCATCTACAGCAGTATCGACAGCCGAATGCGCGGTCACAATCACCACACGCATCCATGGTGCCTGAATGCGCATCTGCGCCAGCACGTCGAGGCCGTTGTCTTCGCCCAGGCGTAAATCAAGGAAGCACAGGTCGAAGACCTGACGTTGCAACAAGGCGTCGGCCTGAGCCGCGCTGTTGGCTGTGGCAACCGTATAGCCTTCATCTTCGAGGCAATAACGGAAGGTACGCAGGATGGCAGATTCATCGTCTACCAGCAGAATGCGGCCTTGATGCTCAGCGGCAGATTCCATTTTTCCTACGCTCCATAGTGATTGGTCTTGGGTTAGTCCCGGAAAAATCGGGCAAGTTGCATGGTTGATTCTGAACGATGCCAGCCATAGGAGGGTAGCTCTCTCCTGCCTTTACAGCCAATACCTTGATTTTGTTGGTTTTTTAAACAAATGCAAATTTGCAGGGCATTCCTTGCGTACTTTTCTGACATCTGCGCCCTGCTCTCAATTCCATAAGAATGAAATCTCCTACGAAAAAATCGTGCATTGCGCACGACCCCAGATGACCCATCGTGCAGGATGCGTCGCCAAGACTTTTCACAACACTTATAACTTATTGTTTTTATTGAATATTTTTCAGATAAAAAACTGGCATGCAGGCTGCAATAACTCATTCAGCCCGGGCAGAACATGAACTGCCCCAACCGAATAAGAGTGAGGAACCCAGGATGACTCGCCAACGTGCCGCCCAAGTGCGTATCTCGCCACTGCACATCCAGCAAGGTCTGTTTGGCGTACTGGCGCTGTTGATCACCCTGATCGCCTGTCAGCAATACCTGCTTTGGGAAAACAGCCAACAGGGTGAACCGCTGATCTCGATCCAGCACAGCACGCAAAAGCACTTCAGCGCCGTCAGCAGCAGCCAGGCCGAAAGCGCCTCAATGCGCATGATGGACGTCGATCAGGCGCAGCCACTGGATCAACTGCCACGTGAAGAGCGTTGGGTTTTCTAAAGAGCACCGAATTCTGGCGCACAGCGCCGGAACACGTAACACCCCTAAATAGAGAAGTAAGGAGAATCACCATGTTGAGCTGGGCAATTACATTCTTGATCATTGCCATCATCGCTGCAGTACTGGGCTTCGGTGGTATCGCGGGCACCGCCACGGGTATCGCCAAGATTCTCTTTGTCGTGTTCCTGGTGATGTTCATCGCTTCCTTCTTCTTTGGCCGTCGCGGCCGAGGTTAACGATGAGTGCTTTAAAGACACTGGCAGCCGCCCTGCTTCTGGGCGGCAGTGCCATGGCGATGGCGGCCAATGACGGCCAGACGCGGGTCAACGAACTGTTGAGTTCCGACCCGCAATACCGCGAAACCTGGGAAGGCGTGGTGAAGAAGGAAGAACGCCTGCCGGAATGGGTGATGAACCTGTCCGGCACGCCTGACCAACAGATGAATGCCGTGACTGAAGATGGCGACCAGTATCTGGTCGGCCCGCTCTGCGAATCCGCAGACAAGTGCCTGAACCACCGCTTGATCGTCGCGTTCAGTTTCGACAAGAAAGACGCATACGCCATGCTCGTCGATGTGCCCGAAGGACTGCCGGCCGACAAGTCGCCAACGCGACATGCCACCTACCGCTTCCTCGGCAAACCCGATCAGGGCATGCAGGATCTGCTGATGGAAACCCTGAAGAAAGATCCGAAGTGGTACTGATTCGAACATGAAGGCAGCAGCCCTGCTGCTTTCCATTGCGCCCACCTGAGGAAGGCAGGCGCATGACCAAGGGGCCGGGACGTTCTGACTGTTACAGGGTCGGAGTGACCTACGGGTACAGGGAGTACCTGCGCAAGGGCCGGGTCAGGGTAAAAGCTGCGCCGCAGGTTCGCCGACCCACAGTGGCTCGACGGACTTGCGCTGAGCTTTCAAACACGCAAAACATTGATCCAGAGCGTCCAGCTCACCTTTTTTATCGCTGACACTGCGCGCGAAAACATTACGCGGTGTTTCACGGCGACCGTATATCGACAAAGAGACCTGTTAAACAATAGGACTTCTAGTCTTGCTGTGTAGGCTTTTTCCTAAATTTTTCGTCGCTTTTTCTCGTTTAAAAAATAACCAACCTGCGCTGTGATGGCCGGTTCACGGCACTTATGCCGGCCGAAATGTCACAATCGAACCGGTTGGGACGCCAGTTTCAATTAAAAAAGCTCATGCCGATTCGGCATAGGGTAGGCGTTTACGGCATTAGACGGCGCAACCTTGCATCGGAATAGTTGCGCCTTTTTTCGCCTGCCGAAGAGCCGTAAACAAGCGCTTCGGGGCACCTTATACGGAGGCAGATGCACAGACTTTTCCGCTAAAGAGCGTTCCAGTTCCTGCATGTGCCTGAGTCAAACGCAAGTAAGGGTAAAGATAATGAAGAAGGCAAAAATTAGCCTCGCCTGGCAGATCCTCATCGGTCTGGTTTTGGGTATTGCAATTGGTGCGTTGCTCAACCACTTCAGTGCCGAGAAGGCCTGGTGGATCAGCAATGTCCTGCAACCGGCAGGCGATATCTTTATCCGTCTGATCAAGATGATCGTGATTCCGATCGTCATCTCTTCCCTGATCGTCGGCATCGCCGGCGTGGGCGACGCCAAGAAACTCGGGCGTATCGGCCTGAAGACGATCATCTATTTCGAAATCGTCACCACCATCGCTATCGTTGTCGGCCTGCTGCTGGCCAACCTGTTCCATCCGGGCACGGGCATCGACATGAGCACCCTCGGCACGGTGGATATCTCCAAGTACCAGGCGACCGCCGCCGAAGTGCAACATGAACACGCGTTCATCGAGACCATCCTCAACCTGATCCCGTCGAACATCTTCGCGGCCATGGCCCGCGGCGAAATGCTGCCGATCATCTTCTTCTCCGTACTGTTCGGCCTCGGTCTGTCGAGCCTGCAGTCGGACCTGCGCGAGCCGCTGGTGAAGATGTTCCAGGGCGTCTCGGAAAGCATGTTCAAAGTCACCCACATGATCATGAACTATGCGCCGATCGGCGTGTTCGCACTGATCGCGGTAACCGTCGCCAATTTCGGCTTCGCGTCCCTTCTGCCGCTGGCAAAACTGGTGATCCTGGTTTACGTCGCCATCGCCTTCTTCGCCTTTGTGGTACTGGGCCTGATCGCCAAGCTGTTCGGCTTCTCGGTGATCAAGCTGATGCGCATCTTCAAGGATGAGCTGGTGCTGGCCTACTCCACTGCCTCCTCGGAAACCGTGCTGCCACGCGTGATCGAGAAGATGGAAGCCTACGGCGCACCGAAAGCCATCTGCAGCTTCGTGGTACCGACCGGTTACTCGTTCAACCTCGACGGTTCGACCCTGTACCAGAGCATCGCGGCGATCTTCATTGCGCAGCTGTATGGCATCGACCTGTCGATCAGCCAGCAACTGCTGCTGGTGCTGACCCTGATGGTCACCTCCAAAGGCATCGCCGGTGTACCGGGCGTGTCCTTCGTGGTGCTGCTGGCCACTCTGGGCAGCGTCGGTATTCCGCTGGAAGGTCTGGCGTTCATCGCCGGTGTCGACCGCATCATGGACATGGCCCGTACCGCACTGAACGTGATTGGCAACGCGCTGGCCGTGCTGGTGATCTCGCGCTGGGAAGGCATGTACGACGACGCCAAGGGCGAGCGCTACTGGAACTCCCTGCCACACTGGCGCAGCAAGGAAAAACTGCCAGCAGGCGAAATCTCCAAGCCGTAATGCAAAACCCTGTGGGAGCGAGTTTGCTCGCGAAGAGGCCGGCACATTCAACAATTATGTTGATTGACACACCGCCTTCGCGAGCAAGCTCGCTCCCACAGTGATTGATGCAGGGCTTACCAACAAACCCCGGAGAAATCCGGGGTTTGTCGTTTCTGGTGACCCCGCTATCATTCGCCGCATTCTTCGGGGGATTTGACTGATGCTTAATGGCCTGTGGCTTGGCTTCTTCATCGTGGCAGCCGTATCGGCGCTGGCGCAGTGGCTGATCGGCGGCAACGCCGGGATCTTTGCGGCGATGGTGGAAAGCATTTTCGCCATGGCCAAGCTCTCGGTCGAAGTCATGGTGCTGCTGTTCGGCACCCTCACCCTGTGGCTGGGCTTTCTGCGCATTGCCGAGAAGGCCGGCATTGTCGAATGGTTGGCCAAGGTGCTCGGCCCGCTGTTCCTGCGGCTGATGCCGGAAGTACCGGCCGGTCACCCTGCCCTTGGCCTGATCACCCTGAACTTCGCCGCCAACGGTCTGGGCCTCGATAACGCAGCCACGCCCATCGGCCTGAAAGCCATGAAGGCGCTGCAGGAGCTCAATCCCAGTGCCACCATCGCCAGTAACGCGCAAATCCTCTTCCTGGTGCTCAACGCCTCCTCCCTGACCCTGCTGCCGGTGACGATCTTCATGTACCGCGCCCAGCAAGGCGCGCCGGACCCGACGCTGGTGTTCCTGCCGATCCTGCTGGCGACCAGTTGCTCAACGATTGTCGGCTTCCTGTCGGTGGCGTTCATGCAGCGTTTGCGGATCTGGGATCCAGTGGTGTTGGCGTATCTGATTCCCGGCGCGCTGATTCTCGGTGGGTTCATGGCGCTGTTGGGCACGCTTTCAGCGACCGCTTTGGCGGGACTGTCGTCGATCCTCGGTAATCTCACGCTGTTTGGGTTGATCATGCTGTTTTTGCTGATCGGCGCGTTAAAGAAGGTCAAGGTCTACGAGGCGTTCGTTGAAGGCGCCAAAGAAGGCTTTGACGTCGCGAAGAACCTGCTGCCGTATCTGGTGGCGATGCTCTGTGCGGTCGGCGTGCTGCGCGCCTCCGGGGCACTGGACTTTGGTCTGGACGGCATTCGGCATCTGGTCGAGTGGGCCGGTTGGGACACGCGGTTTGTCGATGCGCTGCCGACGGCGATGGTCAAACCGTTCTCCGGCAGCGCGGCGCGGGCGATGTTGATTGAGACGATGAAGACTTCGGGCGTCGACAGCTTCCCGGCGCTGGTCGCGGCGACGGTGCAGGGCAGTACCGAAACGACGTTCTATGTGCTGGCGGTGTATTTCGGCGCGGTGGGGATTCAGCGCGCGCGGCATGCGGTGGGGTGTGCGTTGCTGGCGGAGTTTGCCGGGGTCGTTGGCGCCATTGCCGTCTGCTACTGGTTCTTCGGCTAAGCACATACACCCTGTGGGAGCGAGCTTGCTCGCGAAGGCGTCCGGTCAGTCAACATCATCGCTGAATGACCCACCGCATTCGCGAGCAAGCTCGCTCCCACAGGGGCTTTGTGTTTGGTTCAGGGTTTCGGTGGGGCGAGTTTTTGGCCTTGATCGACGGCCCACGAGACGACTTTCGCAGTCAGGCGATCACTGGCCTGGCCAAACCCGGCCACTACCGCCGGCACCTGCACATCGTTCAATGGCTGACGCTCCTCAAACCGTCGACTGGCCAGAATGCGCTGATCATAGCCACGCACCAGCAATGCATCGACGCGCACCACGACGCTGGCCTGCGTGCCCTGATACTCGGTCTGAAACGCCTGCAAACTCCCGCCCAGCTCAAGGTCCGCCGCAAAGTTGCTGTCATCGGTACTGAGCAACGTCACCCGACCGTCACGCGCGAAGCCGTCGAGCAAGCGATTACGCACCAGCACCGGCGCCGGATCACTCCAGCGCGAGCCTTTGTAGCTGCTGATCACATCGCCCTGTGGAATCACCGCAATCGTCGGCCGGTTCAACGCCTCACTGGCCTGTAACTTGTTCAGCCGCAGCGACCACTGCTGCGTCGCCGCTGAACTGGCCGAGGCGGGCGCCTGTGCGGTTGGCAAGCGATAGACATCCGACGGCTCGGACTGGGGCAGAATTGAGCAGGCACTGATCAGCGTGAAGCCGGCGAGGAGGGCAAGTCGAATCAGCTTCATGGCGTGAATTCCTTGTTCTTGTCACGGCCCAGCAGGTAGCCGCTGGGGTTGGCCTCAAGGCGTTGCGAGATGGCCCGCAGCGAGGTCAGCGTCTCACGCAGCTCACGGATCGCCGGGGCCAGGCCATTGAGACCCTGCATGCCGTTGTCGAGGGAGTTTTCATTTTTGCTGAGCAAGGTGCTGATGGTGTTCGTGCTTTGCTCAAGCGACTTCATCGCTTGCTCCGCGCTGCCCAGCGCTTGCTTGCCCTGATCGTTGATCAAACCGTTGGCGTTGCGCATCAGCAGCGACGTCTGTTCGAGCATGCTGCCGGCCTGTTTGCCGACGGTCGCCAGTTGCTGCATGGCCTGTTTGATGTCACCGCGCTGATCGTTGATCGTGCCGGTGGTCTGCTCCAGATGGGCGAGGGTTTTGCTCACGCGCTCGACGTTCTCGGCAGAGAACATCTGATTGGCGTTTTGCAGCAGCGCAGTGATGCCGGTCATCAAATCGTTGGAGTCATTGAGCAAGCGCGAAATAGGCGAGGGCGATGCAACGATGGTCGGCAGATTACCGTCATGCCCACGCAGTTTCGGGCTTTCCGGTGTGCCACCGCTGAGCTGAATAATCGACGTACCGGTGATCCCCGCCAGCGCCAGCTTGGCCTGGGTGTCCTCCTTGACCGGTGTGTCACCGGCCAGACGAATCCGCGCCAGCACCCGCCGCGGGTCTTTCGGATCAAGGCGCAAGTTGATCACATCGCCGACCTTGATCCCGCTGTACTGCACCGGGCTGCCCTTGGACAGCCCGCTGACCGCCTCGCTGAAGACAATCTCGTAATCCTTGAATTCGGTGTCGACGCTGGACTTGGCCAGAAACAGACCGAAGAGCAGGGCGCCTGCAACCACTATCACGGTGAACAGGCCGATCAACACATGATGCGCTCGGGTTTCCATGTCAGACCTCGTTAAGCAATTTGGCGGCGTCCAGCGCCGAGCGGCCGCGCGGGCCGTGGAAGTATTCGTGAATCCACGCGTCGTCGGTTTCCGAGACGACGTCGATGGGACCTGCCACCAACACTTTTTTCTGCGCCAGCACCGCCACGCGGTCGGTGATGGTGTAGAGCGTGTCGAGGTCGTGGGTCACCAGAAACACGCTGAGGCCGAGCGCATCGCGCAGGGTCAGAATCAATTGATCGAACTGCGCCGCGCCAATCGGATCGAGGCCAGCAGTGGGTTCATCGAGAAACAGAATGTCCGGATCCAGCGCCAGGGCCCGCGCCAGCGCGGCGCGTTTGATCATGCCGCCGGACAGCGACGCCGGGTATTTGTCCGCCGCCGACAGCGGCAGCCCGGCCAGCGCCAGCTTCACGGCGGCCAAGTGCTCGGCGTCGTTGCGGCTGAGGCCGGCGTGTTCGATAAGGGGCAGGGCGACGTTCTCGGTAACCGTCAGCGAGGAGAACAGCGCGCCTTTCTGGAACAGCACACCGAAGCGCCGTTCAACCAGCGAGCGCTCATGCTCGGAAAGGCTCGGCAGGTTCTTGCCAAACACTTTGACCATACCTTCGCTGGGCCGGCGCAAACCGACAATGCTGCGCAACAGCACCGATTTGCCGCTGCCGGATCCGCCGACCACGGCGAGGATTTCGCCTTTGTACAAATCCAGATCAAGGTTTTCGTGCACGCTCTGGCTGCCGAAGCGATTGCACAGGCCACGAACCTCGATCACCGCCTCCGAGGGCGCGCGGGGTAGACGACTCACCAGCCCATCTCCATGAAGAACAGCGCGGCCACCGCATCGAGCACGATCACCACAAAAATCGATTGGACCACAGCGGAGGTGGTGTGGGCGCCGACCGACTCGGCACTGCCGCTGACCTTGAAACCTTCCAGGCAACCAATCGCGGCAATGATGAAGGCGAAGATTGGCGCTTTGACCAAGCCTACGAGAAAGTGCTGAACGCCGATGTCTGACTGCAACAACGTCAGGAACATCGCCGGCGAGATATCCAGCGACACCGCGCAGACCACGCCACCACCGATGATCCCGCAGAGCATCGCCAGAAAGGTCAGCATCGGCAGCGCCACCAGCATCGCCAGCACGCGCGGCACCACCAGCAGCTCCATCGGGTCGAGGCCGAGGGTGCGGATCGCGTCGATTTCCTCGTTGGCCTTCATCGAGCCGATCTGCGCGGTGAAGGCACTGGCGGTGCGGCCGGCCATCAGAATCGCCGTGAGCAGCACACCGAATTCGCGCAGAAACGAGAAGCCCACCAGGTCCACGGTAAAAATCGTCGCGCCAAAACTGGCCAGCACCGTCGCGCCGAGAAACGCCACCACCGCACCGACCAGAAAAGTCAGCAACGCCACGATCGGCGCGGCGTCGAGGCCGGTCTGTTCGATGTGCGCGATCATCGGTGTGATCCGCCAGCGCTTGGGTCGGAACAGGCTGCGAGCGATGGTTTCCAGAATCAGGCCGACGAAACCGAGCAGTTGCAGGGTGTCTTGCCAGACCGTGTCGACGGCGCGACCGATGCGCGTCAGCAATTGCACGCTGACGCTGATTTCCGGCTCCTTGATCGGCACGCAAAAATCGGTCATCGAGCAGTACACGGTTTGCAGCAGCGCGCGGTCGGCGGAGGTCAGCGTGCAATCGGGGTGTTCAGCGGATTTGCCGAGGCGCTCGGAGCCGAGCAGTTCGACCAGCAACGAAGCGCCAGCGGTATCGAGGGCGCCGAGGCTGTTCAGATCGATCGGCGTGTTGGCGTCGTACTGGCCGTGGAGCTTTTCGCTCAGCTGCTTGAGCTCGGCGTAATGGGCAAGCGTCCAGTCCCCCGTGACCCGCAGGCGGGCAGGGCTGATGGACGTGTCCAGTTGGGCATTCCCGCTGATCGAGCTGCTGGTCATAAGCTCCGTGCTTGTTCGTCTGCTAAGCGAACTAACGTAATAGCACGAACCGGGTTACTTTTCTTTGATCGCTGTGCTGTCCGTGACTTCGAAGCGCAACACGCCGATCACCTGGCCGTCTTCGGTCAGCACGCGCACTTGCCACTTGCCTGCCGGGTTGCCTGGGAAATTCTGTTTATGCGTCCACGCGCGGTAGCCTTCCTTGCGCCCGCCATGGATATCGAGGGCGATGCGGTCGACCTCTTTGCCGTTGAACTGCCAGACGTGATAAATCCGCTCATCGAGCCCGCGCGGCGCGTTGATCGCGGTGTAGGCGTAGAGGCCATCGCCACGAATCTGCTCGGCGCTGACCGTGTCGAGGCTGGCACCGGGGGTGCGATCCTGCATTTGCGTGCTGATCGCCACGTCGGTCATCCACAGCGTCGCCGGCGGTACCCACGAACGCAGCGCCCAACCAACGCCACCGATGCCGACGGTGATACAGAGGATCGCCAGCGCGTTGCGCACCGTGCGGATCGGGAAGATCGACGCCAGACTCGGGAACGACAACAGCACGGCAATCCCCAGCGCCCATTTGAAGCTCTGCGCGGTGGTCAGGTGCATGATCACCGGCAACGCGGTGAGCAGGGCGGCGAACAGGGTCAGGGTGTGCAGCGCGAGAAACGCCCAGCGCCGTGGCGCCAGCCATTTGTAGTAAAGCGGATCAACGATCGAGATCAGTGCCGCGACGCTGAGGAGGCCGGTGAAAAACAACTGGCCGCTGTTCCACGTCGTGGTGATAAAGAAAAACGGCAGAACGAAGAACAGACTCTCCTGATGGATCATCTGCGTCGCATAACGCAGCAGCGGCTGGGGAATCTCGCGTTTGAACACGCGGGTGAAGAGGCCGGTGAGGGTGTTCTCCAGCATCAGCCAGATCCAGCTGAGCAGCATGATCACGGTGATCCAGCTCGCCAGCCCTTGCTGACGATCGACCATGATGAAACTGCCGACCCCGGAGATGAAACCGCCAAGCGCAATGACCCCGGGATAGCGCTTCATCAGTTCAAGAATGCGCTGGATCAGGAGCTGTATTTTTGGCATTTGGGCGGTTCACAACTGGATAGGAAAAAACCTCGACAGAGTAGCGCCCGCCGGGCGCTGTGGCGAGGCTGCCGGTCACTTAAAGCCAACACATTCCCCTGTAGGAGTGAGCCTGCTCGGGGTTAGTGTTCGGCGGGTTTTCGGCGGTGGTGCAGGCGCCAGCCGATCAGGACCAACAACACCAGACCCAAGCCACCCGCACTCAACCACAACACCTGATCATCACTGAGCAACGGCTTCTCGATCCGCAGATACCCCGGTTGCAACAACAACTCGCGCATGGCCTTGTTTGCCGCCTCCAGCGTCACGCCTTGCAGCTCCCGCGCCGGGTTGGCGAAGCGGCCATCCTCGTAATCACTCAGTGCGCTCCAGTAATAATCCGCCATCGCGCTGTTGCCTTGCACCGCCCACGCCTGATGCGCGATCGAAGCCTGTTTGATCCGCGCGAACGTGTCAGGGTCGAGGCCGTTTTTCAGCAGATCAGCCTTGAGGTCTTCCAGCACGTGGATAGCTTCGTCGACGTCATCGCGATCAAGATCGGCATTCAGGCTCATGAAGCCAACGCCACCAAACACTTCACGCTCGGCCCACGGCCCGTACGACAAACCGTGGTTGAGGCGGATCTGTCGGTACAACGCCCAGTCCAGGTAATCCTTGAGAATGTCGAACGTCTGGTCGTACTGATCATCGATCACCGGCTCCGGCACCAGCCAGTGCAGCTTGGCGCTGTCGCCGATAAAGCCACGGGTGAGGGTGCGCTCATGGGCGGCGCTGGTGCTGATGTCTGGCAGCGCACGATGCTCGCTCGGATCGACCGCGTCGAGCGCGCCCCAGGTGCGTTCCAGATAGGCCGGCAGCAGTTTGTCGAGTTCGCCGACGACGATCAGCGTCATGTTGTTTGGCGCGTACCAGGCCTTGCGTACCTTCTCCAGTTGTTCCTGAGTCAGATGGCCGACCTCGGCGCGCTGCGGGCACTTCAGACCCAGTTCGACGGCGAGCTGATTGCTCGCGGTGTGGCCGAGGTCCTGACGATCGAGAAAGCGTTGCAGGCGGGTGTAATGGCCACCGTCCTCGCGCTCGACCACACGCTTGGCCGCATTGATGGCGTTATCGTCGATACGCGTTTGCGTAAGCAAAGCAAGCAGCAGATCAAGCACTTTGCGCTGGTTTTTCGCCGGCGCTTCGATGACGAAGGTGGTGTCGGCGTTGCTGGTGAAGGCATTCCAGTCACCGCCCAACGCTTGCATGCGTTCTTCCAGACCACCTTCGCCAGTGGCATCGATGCCACTGAACAACAAGTGCTCAAGCAGATGCGGCAGCTCTTTTTCATCGCAGTCGAAATCATCGAGGCCGACGCCGACTACCAGCCGGATCGCCACATGCCCGCGCTCGGTGCCGGGTTTGAGCAGCAACTGCAAACCGTTGGGCAGCGCATAGCCTTCGACCTGAAAACGATCCAGGGCAAAGGCGGGCAGGGAACCGAGCAACAGACAGGCGAACAACAGGCAACGCATAACAGGCTTCCATACGGCTGATTTGGAGATCCGTGTCGCTATTCAGGCCGCCATTCGCGAGCAAGTCGAATCGTCGCACCGTCGCTCCCACAGGGGAATACATTTCAAATGTGGGAGCGAGCTTGCTCGCGAAGGTCTTAAGGCTGAATCAAGGTTACTGACTGACCTCAGCCCCAGACGTTCAAGGCGAATGCGTAATGTCGGCAATATCATCCGCCGCCAGCGCCCCGGTATCCGCCGTTTCCAGCACCACATACGCACTGCCGCAAAACAGCGAATTCAAGCGTTTCATGTCGGCAATCAACTCCAGGTGCAGCGAACTGGTCTCGATACTCTGCACGATCTTGCGTTGCAAACGGCTGACATGCGCGTGGGCCAAACGGCGTTCCTGGGCGCGAAAACGGCGTTTCTCGCGGAGCAACTGCCGGGCACTTTCGCGGTCACCACTGAGGAAAACCGACAGCCCTAAACGCAAGTTAGAGATCAATTGCTGTTGCAGACCGGCCAGATCCTCCAGTCCTTCTTCAGAAAACGAACGGCGCTGCGAGGTCTTCTGCTGCTGGATCTTGCGCAGCATGCGTTCGATCAGGTCGCTGGCCAGTTTCAGGTTGATCGCCAGCTCGATGATTTCGGCCCAGCGCCGACTGTCCTGCTCGCCGAGGTCTTCGCGGGGCATCTGCGCCAGGTAGAGCTTGATCGCGCTGTACAAGGATTCGATGTCATCGGTCAGCCGACGTATTTCCTGGGTGACAGCGGTCTGCTTGCCGCGCAGTACATCAAGGGTGGCGTCGAGCATGTTCTCCAGCAGATCACCCATGCGCAGGGTTTCCCGCGCGGCGTTGGCCAGCGCCAGACTCGGCGTGACCAGTGCCGTCGCGTCGAGGTGACGCGGCTTGGCCGTACCGTTGACCTCCGGGCGTTCCGGCAGCAACCACGCGCAGAGTCGCGCCATCGGGCCGACGCTCGGCAGCAGAATCAGGCAACGCGCGGTGTTGTAGAGCAGGTGGAAGCCGATGACCATTTCCTGCGGGCTGAAATCGAGGCTGTCGATCCAGTGCACCAGCGGGTCGAGCACCGGAATGATCAGCAACAGGCCGATCAGTTTGTACAACAGGCTACCCAGCGCCACTTGCCGGCCGGCGGCGTTCTGCATGCTGGTGCTCATGAACGCCAGCACGCCGCTGCCGATGTTGGCGCCAATCACCAGACCGATCGCCACCGGCAGGCTGATCACACTGGCGCCGGCCAGGGTCGCGGTGAGCAGTACGGCGGCGAGACTGGAGTAGGAAATCATCGCGAACAAGGCGCCGACCAAGGCGTCGAGGAGGATGTCGCCGGTCAGCGAGGCGAAAATCACCTTTACGCCTTGAGCGTGGGTGATTGGCGCAGCAGCCTCAACGATCAATTGCAGCGCGAGAATGATCAGCCCCAGCCCGATGGACACCCGGCCCATCTGCCCAAGGCGCGTCTGCTTGCGCGACAAAAAGAAAATCACCCCGAGGAAAATCAGCAGCGGCGACAACCACGACAGGTCGAACGTCAACACCCGCGCCATCAGCGCAGTACCGACGTCGGCGCCGAGCATGGTCGCCAGCGCCGGGGTCAGCGCCATCAGGCCTTGGCCGACGAAGGAAGTGACGAGCATGGCGGTAGCGTTGCTGCTCTGCACCATCGCGGTGACGACGATGCCGGCGACAAAGGCCAGCCAGCGCTTGGACATGTTCTGGCCGATCACATGGCGCAGGTTGGTGCCGTACACCCGCAGGATGCCGGTTCGGACGATGTGCGTGCCCCAGATCAGCAGGGCCACGGCGGAAAGCAGATTGAGCAGGGTGAGCATACAAACCCCCTGTAATAGCAGCGCCCCAGCGGGGCAAGTGGACGGTACCGCGCGTTTTCTACGTTTTGATAATTAAGCTGTAGTTGGCTAACGGTCTGGGCGCCAGCATTGCACAGCTAAAGTGCCGATTGAAACAAAAGTGTCATGAAAATGGGTTCAATACACACACCTGAATCCGACACGGTTCCCGTGTGTTGCCCAAAACAAATGTGGGAGCGAGCCTGCTCGCGAAAGCGGTGGGCCAGCCAACATTTCTGTCGACTGACACTCCGTCTTCGCGAGCAGGCTCGCTCCCACAGGGGTACTGCGTATTGCCGGACTAGCGGATTACTGGCCCGGGATGTCCTTGCGCAGTTTCACCGGGTCTTGCTGCTGTTTTTTCTTGGCCATCGCGCCGCGCAACTTGATGTTGATCGCCTCTACCGCCAGCGAGAACGCCATGGCGAAGTAGACGTAGCCCTTCGGCACATGCACGTCGAACGACTCGGCAATCAGCACGGTACCGACCACCAGCAGGAACGACAGCGCCAGCATCTTCAGCGACGGGTGCTTGTCGATGAACTCGCTGATCTTGCCCGACGCCAGCATCATCACCAGCACCGCCACAACGATCGCCGCAACCATCACCGGCACATGGGAAACCATACCCACCGCCGTGATCACCGAATCCAGCGAGAAGACAATGTCGATGATCGCGATCTGAATGATGGTGTAGAGGAAGTTGCCACCCTTGCCGCCGGGGGTGTCGTCGCTTTCGTCTTCGCCTTCCAGCGCGTGGTACATCTCTTGCGAGCTCTTCCAAAGCAGGAACAAACCACCGAAGAACAGGATCAGGTCGCGGCCGGAAATGCCCTGGCCGAACACCTCGAACAGGTCGGCGGTGAGGCGCATGACCCAGGTGATCGACAGCAGCAACAGAATGCGGGTGATCATGGCCAGGCCAAGACCGAAGATCCGGGTGCGCTGCTGCATGTGCTTGGGCATGCGGCTGACCAGGATCGAAATCATGATGATGTTATCGATGCCGAGGACGATTTCCAGGGCGGTCAGGGTGAAGAAGGCAACCCAGATTTCGGGGTTGGTCAGCCATTCCATGTGTATTCCTTTGAGCAATTGTTAAACCGAAAAAGGTCCGGGCTTCAAACCGCGAAGCCAGGACCCGAAACGGTGAGTCTTGGGCTTATAGAGTGCTGAACACCGGGAAAGTCCCCAACAGCAGTGCAGCAATCAGGATGCAGATGCACACCAGGATCGCCCATTTGAGGGTGAAACGCTGGTGATCACCGAAATCAATGCCGGCCAAGGCCACCAACAGATACGTCGATGGCACCAACGGGCTCAGCAAGTGGACAGGCTGACCGACGATCGAGGCACGGGCCATTTCCACTGCGGTGATCCCGTAGTGGCTGGCGGCTTCGGCCAACACCGGCAACACGCCATAGTAGAACGCATCGTTGGACATGAAGAAGGTGAACGGCATGCTCACCAGCGCCGTGATCACGGCCAGGTACGGGCCGAGGAAATCCGGAATCACCGCCAACAGGCTTTTCGACATCGCATCGACCATGCCGGTGCCCGACAGGATACCGGTGAAGATACCGGCGGCAAAGATCAGTCCGACCACTGCCAGCACGCTGCCGGCGTGAGCCGCAACACGATCCTTCTGCATCTGCAGGCAAGGGTAGTTGACGATCATGGCAATACTGAATGCGACCATGAACAGCACGGGCAATGGCAGCAGGCCGGCAATCAGGGTACACATCAGGCCGAAAGTCAGGGCGCCGTTGAACCAGATCAGTTTTGGACGGCGGGCATCCGGGAACTGCGACACGCTGATTTCGCTGTGATCAATATCATCGCCGGCCAGGTGCAGTTCACCGAGACGCGCACGCTCACGTTTACCGTAGAAGTAGGCAATCAGCAGGATCGCCACCACACCGGCAGCCATCGCCGGGATCATCGGCACGAAAATGTCCGATGGATCGACATGCAGCGCACTCGCCGCACGGGCGGTCGGGCCACCCCACGGGGTCATGTTCATCACGCCACCGGCGAGGATGATCAGACCGGCCATGATCCGCGGGCTCATGCCAATGCGGCTGTACAGCGGCAGCATGGCGGCCACGCAGATCATGTAAGTGGTCGCGCCGTCACCATCGAGGGAAACGACGAGCGCCAGTACGGCGGTGCCGACCGAAACCTTCAGCGGGTCGCCCTTGACCAGTTTGAGGATCTTGCGCACGGCCGGGTCGAACAGGCCGGAGTCGATCATCAAGGCGAAATAGAGAATGGCGAACATCAACATCACGCCGGTCGGCGCGAGCTTGGTGATGCCTTCGAGCATCATCGGGCCGATCTTCGGCGCGAAACCGCCGAACAGGGCGAAGACAATCGGGATGATGATCAGAGCGATCAGCGCGGACAGGCGCTTGGTCATGATCAGGAACATGAACGTGATGACCATGGCGAAGCCAAGGAAAGTCAGCATGGGAATACTCCAGGCGTAGCGCGGCTAGTTAAATGAGCAGATCGGGCCGATCAGCACAGAACGGGAAGCACGAGACATACGGGCGGAGTGACAGCGCAAAGGCGGGCTACAGAGGACATCAGAATCACCATTGTTGTTGTTAATTGGGCCGTTCGTGCGAGGTATCACACGCGTTGGCCAACCGGTCTGTTGCCGGAAGTGGAGGCGATCCTAATCGCGGAAGCTTTCAGCTACCTTTCGCTGGAGAAAGCTTTGAATGAACGGTCAACCGGTCGTCGGATGCGAACTAAAGTCAATAAACACGGGAAGGAGGGCTTGGGTCATGAGCCAAGTGCACAGCGGCGGCTGCCATTGCGGACACATTCGTTATCAGTTCAGTGGGGCGTTGCAGGACATCGCCCACTGCCATTGCTCGATTTGCCGCAAAGTCAGCGGCGGGATTGTCACGACGTGGATCAGCGTGCCGGCGGTGAGTTTTCAATGGCTGGCCGGTACGCCGGCGCGTTATGACTCATCCGACAGTTGCACGCGGTACTTCTGTCCGCAGTGCGGCGCACAACTGGCGCTGGTGACATTGCTCAGCCCTGAGAGCATCGACGTGACCATTGCTACCCTCGATCACCCGGAACGGGCGCCCGCCGAGCGACATATCTGGACGGCCAGCCAATTGCCCTGGCTGCATCTGGACGAGCATCTGCCAGGCGAATCAGAAGAAACGCTTTGATCAAAAAATAGACAAATCCAGCGTTCGGATCGCGCCCATCCAGATCGCGTGCTCCGTATGATCGAGCAAGTCATCGCCAGTATCCGGGTGCAAAAACACCACCAGGCCTTTGCGGTTCAGCGCCAGCCATGGCAGCACATCAGTAATCAGCTCGGGGCCGAAGGCCAATTGGCAACTCCAGTCCGGATGCGGCCCGACCGGGCGCTCGTGGACGCGGCCCATTTTCAATGGAAACAACTGCGCGGCCTGCTCACACAAGGCCCGTGCCTGCTCAATGGTACTGGCGTCGAAATAGACGTGGGCGTGGTAGCCCTTGATCGCTTGCATTGCAAACCCTCGGAAATCGGTTCGAACCCTCGGCGCTGCCCGTATGTCACACGCCATACAAGGGACAAGAAAAGGGATCAGCCATGAAAAATGCCGAAACCCCGGCGGTAAAAGTGGTGCTCTATGGTGCCATGAGTAGCCTGGGCAGCGCGTTGATGGCTGAATTGCTGCGGCGTCAGCACGAAGTCATCGCGATTCTCGACGATTTGACCGCACTCGCACCGCGTCCGGGGTTACGTACCAAAACGGGCGATTTGTTCGACTCGGAGCGGGTCAACCAGAGTGTGGCCGGCAGTTCGGTGGTCATCTGTTTATTGGATGCGCCGGGGTTGCCGTTCAGTAGCGATCACGTTGAACGGTCCGTAGTGCTGGGACCGGTCGAACAGGTACTGGCCGTCGACGCATTGGTCGATGGGCTGCAAGCGGCCAATGTGTCGCGGCTGTTTCTGGTGGGAGATTTTGCCGTCCTTGATGACCCGGATGTCGATGATCGCCTGCAACGTCATGCTGCCGAAGAAATTCGCGAAGCCGTGCAAAGCAGCCCGCTGCACTGGACGCTTGTCAATGCGCCCCATGGCGTGGCCGGGCTGACCATCGAGCATTTCAGTCAGGTCGGCAGTAACCTCGAACCGGGACTGGCCGAGCCATTGGAACGCTTGAATCGCGTGGCGGTGGGGATTGCCGATGAACTGCGGCTTAATTTGCACGTGGGCCAGCATGTGAACTTCGTCGCCGCCAGCGAATAAACCTCTAAACGGCGATAGAGGGCAGTACGAGTCCATTGAGGGATTCAGCGCTTCTCGCCTGTTCCGCCATCAACCAATCGACAAACTGCTGAATCAATGCACCCCGGCGTTTGCGTTGCGGCAGCACTACGTAATAACCGAGGCGCGACAGGGTCGTTTCGCCTATGGGTCGGCACAGCAAACCCTGACTCAGCAAGTTATCCACAAGGTGCCGCCAACCGATGGCCACGCCTTGACCGCCAATCGCCGCTTGAATCAGCAGCGTGTAATTGTCGAAGCGCAATTGCCCCGGCGCTGGTGGTGTGGAGATGCCCAACTCGCGGAACAGACCACTCCAGTCAAACCAGTTGCTGCTGTTTTCACCGCGCAGATGCAGCAGTGGAAACTCCAGCAACGCCAGAGCCGGCAAGGGAAGGGCGCGATCCTTGAGCAGTTGCGGGCTGCATACCGGAAATACTTCTTCGCTGAACAGCCAATGGCTTTCGCCCTGTTTGAAACGCCCATCGCCGAACAGGATCGCCACGTCGATATCGGTGCGCAGCATGTTGTGGTTGCGTTCACTGGTCACCAGGCTGACGTCGACCTGCGGATTGGCTTCGTGAAAACGGTGCAAGCGTGGCATCAGCCAATACGCGGCGAAGGCGAAATCGGTGGCAACTTGCAGGACCTCATGTTGCTGCTGTGCGCTGATCGCGCTCAATCCTGCATCGATATTCTGCAAACCTAGGGCAACTTGCTCAAACAGTATCGCGCCGACCTCGGTCAATTCAATCCCACGATAGATGCGATCAAATAGCCGCGTGCCAAGCTGGTCTTCCAGCCGTTTGATCTGCTGACTGATCGCTGGTTGCGTGGTGCCCAGTTCAACCGCTGCCGCGGTAAAACTGCGCTGGCGAGCGGCCGCCTCAAAGGCGCGCAACAGGTCGAGGGACAGATCACCCAAGGCTTCATACATAAGCTGTGCTTATCCTAGTCATTGCCCGGCGCGGGCTTTACCCGACAGAGCATGGACTCCATGCTCGATCGCAGCAAAGTCGCATAAATATTCACTATGGAATGCCGCGATCACATGAAGCGCAAGAATATTCTTTTCATCATGGCCGATCAGATGGCCGCGCCAATGTTGCCTTTCTACGGCCCTTCGCCGATCAAACTGCCGAATCTTTCCCGCCTCGCCGCCCAAGGCGTGGTGTTCGACGCCGCTTACTGCAACAGCCCGTTGTGCGCGCCGTCGCGGTTTACCCTGGTCAGCGGCCAGTTGCCGAGCAAGATCGGCGCCTATGACAACGCTGCCGACTTCCCTGCCGATGTTCCCACCTACGCTCACTACCTGCGCCGCCTCGGCTACCGCACCGCACTGTCCGGCAAGATGCACTTCTGCGGCCCGGATCAATTGCACGGCTATGAAGAGCGTCTGACCAGCGATATCTACCCGGCCGATTACGGTTGGGCCGTGAACTGGGATGAGCCGGACGTGCGGCCGACCTGGTATCACAACATGTCATCGGTGCTGCAGGCCGGGCCCTGCGTGCGCACTAATCAACTGGATTTCGATGAAGAGGTGGTATTCAAGGCGCAGCAATACCTGTTCGATCACATTCGCGAGGAGGGTGATCAACCGTTCTGCCTGACCGTTTCGATGACTCACCCACACGACCCGTACACGATTCCCAAGGCCTTCTGGGATTTGTACGACGATGGCGATATCCCGCTACCGGTCACGCCGGATCAACATGAACTCGATCCGCACTCGCAGCGCCTGCTCAAGGTCTACGACCTGTGGGACAAGCCGCTGCCTGTGGATAAGATTCGCGATGCGCGTCGGGCGTATTTTGGTGCGTGCAGCTATATCGACGCCAACGTCGGCAAACTCCTGCAAACGCTGGAAGAAACCGGATTAATCGATGACACCATCATTGTCTTCTCCGGCGACCACGGCGACATGCTTGGCGAGAAAGGCCTCTGGTACAAAATGCACTGGTACGAAATGGCAGCCCGTGTGCCGCTGTTGATCAGTGCGCCGGGGCAATTCGAGTCAGGCCGCGTCAGCGCTGCCGTGTCGACCGCCGACCTGCTGCCGACATTCGTTGAACTGGCCGGCGGTACGCTGGAACCGGGTCTGCCACTGGATGGCCGCTCGCTGGTATCGCACCTGCAAGGGCAGGGCGGCCATGACGAAGTGTTCGGCGAATACATGGCCGAAGGCACCATCAGCCCATTGATGATGATCCGCCGCGGCGCCTACAAATTTATCTACAGTGAAAGCGACCCTTGCCTACTCTTCGACGTAGACAACGATCCGCGCGAACTGGAAGAACTCAGTCAATCGCCACAACATCACCAGCTGTTCGACGATTTTCTCGCCGAAGCGCGGGGCAAGTGGGACATTCCGGCGATTCACCAGGAAGTACTGGCCAGTCAACGCCGCCGACGTTTTGTCGCCGACGCGTTAACCATCGGCAAGCTGAAGAGCTGGGATCACCAGCCCCTGGTCGACGCCAGTCAGCAGTACATGCGCAACCACATCGACCTCGATGATCTGGAACGCAAAGCACGTTATCCACAACCCTGCCAAAACCAATAATGTTAAGGGGAAGTCCATGCGCAAGTTATCCACAGTAGTGACGGTTGGCCTGATCGCGTTGAGCAGCACTCCGGCCTTCGCCGAGCAGAGCTGCGACACGGTGAAAATGGCTGATCCGGGCTGGAGCGACATCGCCGCGACCAACGCCATCACCGGATTTCTGCTGGATGGCATGGGCTACAAAGCCAAGGTCGACACCCTCGCGGTGCCGATCACCTTTGGCGGTTTGAAGGATGGCCAGGTAGATGTGTTCCTTGGCAACTGGATGCCGGCGCAGCAGGGCTTCTACGACAAGTTCGTCGCCACCGGCGATGTCACGCAGCTGGCGAAGAACCTCGACGGCACTGAGTTCACCCTCGCCGTCCCTGACTATGTGTGGGACGCGGGTGTGCATAACTTTGCCGACCTGAACAAATACGCCGACAAGTTCGACAAGAAGATCTACGGCATCGGCTCCGGCGCGCCAGCGAATATCTCGCTGCAGGAGATCATCAAGAAGAACGACTTCGACATGGGCCAGTGGAAGCTGATCGAGTCCAGCGAACAGGCGATGCTGGCGGAAGTGTCGCGAGCGGTGAAGAAGCAGAAATTCGTCACCTTCCTCGGCTGGACCCCACACCCGATGAACGTGCAGTTGAAGATGCATTACCTGAAGGGCGGCGAGAAGTATTTTGGCGACACTGGCAGCGTGTTTACGTTGACGCGCAAGGGCTACGCCGAGGCGTGTCCGAATGTGGGTAAATTGCTGACTAATCTTTCGTTCACGCAGGAGATGGAGAACAGCATCATGGCTGAGGTGGTGAACAAGAAGGTTAGCAATTCCGAAGCGGCGAAGGCGTGGATCAAGGCGAATCCGGCGGTGTTGGACAAGTGGCTGGATGGGGTGAAGACAGCTGACGGGAAAGATGCGTTGGCGGCGGTGAAGGCGAAGCTTTGATCGGGGGGTGGCTGGAATCGGGTTTTGCTTGAGATTTTTGCCCCCTCACCCCAGCCCTCTCCCCCAGGGGGCGAGGGGGAAAGGGAGCCGATCTTTGTTTGATTCGAAACCTGAGTTCGACGCTGATTCCTCAGGTCGATGTAGCCAGTCCAATCACCTCGGTCAGTCCCCTCTCCCTCCGGGAGAGGGCTAGGGTGAGGGCCCTTTCCCTGCCACCCTGATAACCTTGAACAAAACCCCAACCGCGAGGACCCATGGCCTTCCCCAGCCGCCACTCTCTCTTCCCCTTCCTCACCTGGCTATCGCGGCAAACCCGCGCCAGCGTCGGACGGGATCTGATCGTCGGCCTCAGCGGTGCGATTCTCGCGTTACCTCAGTCGATTGCCTACGCACTGATCGCCGGCCTGCCACCCGAATATGGTCTCTACGCCGCAATCATTCCGGTATTGATCGCTTGCCTGTGGGGTTCATCGTGGCATCTGATCTGCGGCCCGACAGCGGCCATTTCGATCGTGCTGTACGCCAGCGTCAGCCCTTTGGCCGTACCCGCATCACAGGACTACATCACACTGATTCTGCTACTGACTTTCCTCGCCGGGATTTTCCAGTGGCTGCTCGGCCTGCTGCGCTTCGGCGCTTTGGTGAATTTCGTCTCGCACTCGGTGGTGCTGGGGTTCACCCTCGGCGCGGCCGTGGTGATTGCCATCGGGCAATTGCCGAATCTGCTAGGGCTGGATCTGCCGGCCAAGGCTACGGCGCTGGCGAGTCTGATGGATCTGCTGCAACACCTCTGGACTGTGGATAAGCCTTCGCTGGCATTGGGTTTGGCCACGGTGGTCGTCGGTGTCGTGTTGAAACAATTGTTGCCGCGCTGGCCGACGCTGTTGATAACCCTCGCATTGGCCAGCCTGCTGGTGTGGCTTTGGCCGGCGATGTTCGGCCATGTGCACCTGGTCAGCGCGTTTGTCGGGCGATTGCCGCCATTCAGCGAATTGCCACTGGATCTGGATTTGATCCTGCGCTTGCTGCCCAGCGCCGTGGCGGTAGGCATGCTCGGGCTAGTTACCAGCCTGTCGATCGCCCGTTCGATTTCCGCGCGCTCGCAGCAATTGCTCGACGCCAATCAGGAAGTCCGCGCGCAGGGCTTGTCGAATATCGTCGGGGCGTTCTTTTCCGGGTCGTTGTCGGCCGGATCGTTTACCCGTTCCGGTTTGAGTTACGAGGCAGGCGCCTGCTCGCCGCTGGCCGGGATTTTTTCGGCGATATGGGTGGCGTTGTTTGCCATTTTCGGCGCGGGGCTGATTTCGCACATTCCGATTCCGGCGATGGCGGGCAGCATTCTTTTGATTGCCTGGGGCCTGGTTGATCATCGCGCAATTCGCGCCTTGCTGCGGGTCAGCCGTGCCGAATTCGTGGTGATGGCCCTGACTTGCCTGGCGACGTTGCTGCTGGAGTTGCAGACAGCGATTTATGCCGGTGTGCTGGCCTCGTTGTTCTTCTACCTCAAACGCACCTCGCAACCGCGGGTCCAGCACTGGCGCGATGGCGAGGACGATGTTTTGCGCGTCGGCGGGTCGATCTTTTTCGGCGCCAGCCATTACCTTCAGGTGCGTCTGCAACGCATGCAAGGCGCGCGGGTGGTGATCGAGGCGCAGCAGATCAACTTCATCGATTATTCGGGAGTGGAGATGCTGCATCAGGAGGCGCGGCGCTTGCTGAGCCAGGATCGCAGCCTGACCATGCGCCGGGCGCGGCCGCAGGTGGTGGAGGAGTTAAGGAAGCTTGAGGGGCCGGAGAAATGCCCGATCCGGTTTGAGGATTGATCAAAGACCGGCAGTGCGGCCATTCGCGAGCAAGCTCGCTCCCACATTTGATCGCCTTCCACTGTGGGAGCGAGCTTGCTCGCGAAGCTTTTAAAGGGCCAGTTGTCGACGCATCTCTGTGAGCACAGGCGCCGTGTCTGGGCGCACACCGCGCCACAAAAAGAACGCCTCGGCGGCCTGCTCGGCGAGCATTCCCAAGCCATCCATCGCCACCGCCGCGCCCTGTTCACTGGCCCAGCGGCAGAACGCTGTCGGCTCCTTGCCGTACATCATGTCGTAGCACAGGGTCTTGCCCGGCTCGATCAGGCTCGGCGCAATCGGCGGCACTTCACCGGTCAGGCTAGCCGACGTGGCGTTGATGATCACGTCCACCGGCTCACGCAACCAGTCAAAACCACTGGCCGACACTGGCCCCAGGTCGCAGAACAACTCCGCCAGCAACTCAGCCTTGTCCACTGTGCGATTGGCGATGATCACCGACGCCGGTTTCTCCGCCAACAACGGTTCCAACGCACCGCGCACTGCGCCACCGGCACCCAGCAGCAGGATGCGTTTGCCGCTCAGGCTGAACCCGGCGTTCACCGTCAGATCTCGCACCAGCCCGGCGCCGTCGGTGTTGTCACCGAGCAGCGAGCCATCGGCCAGTTTGCTCAAGGTGTTCACCGCGCCGGCCCGTTGTGCGCGCGCGGTCAGGCTGTTGGCCAAACGGTAAGCGTCTTCCTTGAACGGCACGGTGACGTTGGCGCCGCGACCTTCCTGGAAAAACGCTGTGGCGCAGCCAGCGAAATCATCAAGCGGAGCCAGCAGGGTGCTGTAGTCGAGGTGCTGGCCGGTCTGTTCGGCAAACAACTTGTGAATCATCGGCGATTTGCTATGACCGATCGGGTTACCGAAAACGACGTAACGATCCATCAGAAATCCTCAGTCCTGAGCCAGCCAGTCGCGGTCTTGCAGGAAGTACTCGGTCAGGCGTGCTTCTTCGCTGCCAGGCTCGGCCTTCCAATCATAACCCCAGCGCACTTGTGGCGGCAGCGACATCAGAATCGACTCGGTACGACCGCCCGATTGCAGGCCGAACAGCGTGCCACGGTCGTACACCAGGTTGAACTCGACGTAGCGGCCACGACGGAACTCCTGGAATTCACGCTGCTGAGCGGTAAATGCATCGTTCTTGCGGCGCTGCACGATTGGCAGATACGCATCAATGTAAGCATCGCCGATGGCCCGCAAGAAGGCGAAGCTGGTATCGAAGTCCCACTCGTTCAGGTCATCGAAGAACAAACCGCCAATGCCACGCGGCTCGTGGCGATGCTTGATATGGAAGTAGGTGTCGCACCAGGCCTTGTAACGCGGGTAGACGTCAGGGCCGAACGGCGCGCAAGCCTGCTCGGCAACGCGGTGCCAATGAATGCAGTCTTCTTCGTTGCCGTAATACGGGGTCAGGTCGAAGCCGCCACCAAACCACCAGACCGGCTCTTCACCTTCTTTCTCGGCGATGAAAAAGCGCACATTGGCATGGGAGGTCGGCACATGCGGGTTGTGTGGGTGAATCACCAGCGACACGCCGAGGGCTTCAAAACCGCGACCGGCCAGTTCAGGACGGTGAGCGCTGGCTGACGGCGGCAAACCACTGCCAAAGACGTGGGAAAAGTTGACGCCGCCCTTTTCGATCAGCGTGCCGTTCTCGATCACCCGGGTGCGACCGCCACCGCCGGCGGGCCGGGCCCAGGCGTCTTCGACGAAGCGCGTGCCGCCGTCTTCGGTTTCAAGAGCCGCGCAGATGCGGTCTTGCAGATCGAGCAGATAGGCCTTTACGGCGTCGGTGCGGGTCGTCATGGCTTCACCTTGAATCGGGCGGCGCCCCGGCAGACGGGCGACGCAAATGGGCGCGTAGCATACCACCGCACAACGACGCGCCGCAGTTGACGAAGATCAAGCATGGGAGTTGGATAGGGGGCTCACAAAAGACCCAAGGAGAGCAGGCAGATGGCAAAGCGTATCCAGTTCCGCGCCCATGGCGGCCCCGAAGTGCTCGAATATGTTGATTACCAACCCGCCGCACCCGGCCCGAATCAAGTGCGCGTGGCCAACAAGGCGATTGGCCTGAACTTCATCGACACCTATTTCCGTAGCGGCCTGTACGCGCCGCCAACCTTGCCATCCGGCCTGGGCGCTGAAGGTGCGGGCATCGTCGATGCCGTGGGCAGCGACGTCACCCGGTTCAAAGTCGGTGATCGCGTGGCGTACGGCAGCGGCCCGTTGGGGGCTTACAGCGAATTGCACGTGTTGCCCCAGGACAATCTGGTGCACCTTCCCGACGAAATCAGTTTCGAAGCCGCTGCCGGGGTCATGCTCAAAGGCCTGACCGTCCAATACCTGTTGCGCCAGACCTATGAACTCAAGAGTGGCGAAACCATTCTGTTCCACGCGGCAGCCGGTGGTGTTGGTTCGCTGGCCTGTCAGTGGGCAAAGGCCTTGGGCGTGAAGCTGATCGGCACCGTCAGCTCCAAAGAAAAAGCTGAACTGGCCAAGGCCAACGGCGCCTGGGCGACGATCGATTACAGCCACGAAAATGTTGCGCAACGCGTGCTGGAATTGACCGACGGCAAGAAAGTCCCGGTGGTTTATGACGGTGTCGGCAAGGACACCTGGCTGACGTCCCTCGACAGCGTGTCGCCGCGTGGCCTGGTCGTGAGCTTCGGTAATGCCTCTGGTGCGGTGGACGGCGTGAATCTGGGGATTCTCTCCGCCAAGGGCTCGCTGTACGTGACCCGACCGACGCTGGCGACTTATGCCAACAACGCCGAAAACCTGCAGCGGATGGCCGATGAATTGTTCGAGATGATCATCAGCGGCAAGTTGAAGGTAGACATCAGCCAGCGTTACTCACTGGCTGATGCGGCGAAGGCGCAAACCGAACTCTCGGCGCGACGCACCACCGGCTCCACCGTTCTGCTGCCCTGATACCTTCCGGCGTCCGGCCAGTCAGGGTTTCACAACCACGACTGGCAGGACGCTTCGGGCGCGTTCAGAACCTCGGTAGATGACTCGCCAATGGTTTTTGCGCCCAGTGGCCGATAGTCGTGTGATCAGGCTGTTGAACCGCTGCGAGGATTTGCCGCCACTCGGCTGACAACACCCAGTAATCACCGTGTGCGCGCTGTTCAATCTGCAAGGGATTGGAGGCGACCGGCATCAAACCGAAACGCTGGTACAAGCGCAACTGCGATGCCCTGCACAACGCTGTGACACCTTGATAGCCCTGTTTTATCGCCCACTCGGCAGCGGCCGCCAGCAGACTGTTGACGGCAATGGGCTGTTGACCGGGCACCTGCGAGATCAAGCGACTGAGTTCGACATGGCGTGACAACGCCACCGTGGGTGAAACATGTTGCCGCGCCAGCGATGCCCACTCGAACGGCGCCGGAGTGGCCCTCAATACCGCCAGCAACTGCTCGTGCCGATACAACAGAAAGTGGGTACTGCGTGACCTTGTCGCCAGTTGCGTTTCGAGCATCCGCGCCCTGGACGTCAGCATGTAGTGCTGCAGCCGAAGCCGAAATTGCCGATCGATAAACCGATCGAACACTTGGGTATCCGACCCCGCTTCAAGCATCACGATACGACAGCCCTCATGATGACTGTTTAACGTCACCTGAAGCGTCTGCAGGTAATCCGTGAGTTGCAAATCCGTAGTGTCCATTCTTTCTCCGCAGACCTTAACTTATCGAAGTGTTCCGAGTGCAGGGAAAGGATGGTTGCTTTTGGCGATACCGCCACGAAACGAGGTCTGAGAATCAGGTGGGAAAATTCAGTTAATCCCGGCAGTTGGCGACTTTTCCGACGCAACAAGCAGCACCAGTGCAGGATAAATCGCAGGCATGCGTAGTACCCCTTGCCGTCAAGGCGAGGAGTATTCACATTACAAATGTTCGAGGCTGGATCAGTCGGGACGAATGACTTTGCCAGTCGCCAGATCACGGATCACGCTGGGGTTCTTGCGCCCACCCAGTTGCCCGCCCAGTATCAGATCGATCTGCCCACGGAAATATTGTTCGACACGCAATCGCGTGCGCGCCGCCGGGCGGCCCTGCGGGTTGGCCGAAGTCGAAATCAACGGCCCGACCATCGAGCACAGATCGCGCACTTGCGGATGATCGCTGACCCGCAGCGCCACGGTGTCGTGCACCCCCGTCACCCATTCCGGCAACAAGCCCTGATGTGGCACCAGCCAGGTGTTCGGCCCTGGCCAGGTGCTGGCCATGCGGTCGATCCATTCTTGCGGGAAGTCTTCGAACAGGAAGTCGAACTGGCGAATGTTGTCGGCAACCAGAATCAGCCCTTTGACCACCGATCGATTCTTGATCGCCAGCAATCGATCCACTGCCTCTTCGTTCCACGGGTCGCAACCCAGCCCCCAGACGGCTTCGGTTGGATAGGCAATCACCGCCCCGGCGCGAATCTCTCGTGCGGCTTGTTGCACACGCCAACTGTTGACCATGAAAAAACTCTCCGCAATCAGGTTTCGCGCAGTTTACCGATCTTCCTTGTAAAACCTAGCGCGTCCTGGCCAACCAGCGACCGTTTTCGCATACCGCGCGGCCGTCCATTTCCAGTTCGGTGAGCGCCGCCAGCACCTTGGGCAACGCCCAGCCGCTACTGTCGGCCAATCCTTCACTGGTGTGCGGAGCGGCGTGGAGCAGGGCGAGCAACGGGTGATCGACTTTCGCCGTGTCGGTGGATAGCGGCAGATGCTGCCAACCGCGCAGGGCTTCGAGTATGTGTTCGATGGTTTCCACCAGCACCGCTCCGTCGCGAATCAACTGGTGGCAGCCGCGCGCACCGGGGTGATGGATCGAACCGGGAATCGCGTAAACCTCGCGCCCCTGTTCCGCTGCCAGCCGTGCGGTAATCAAAGAGCCGCTGGCAACGCTCGCCTCGACTACCAGAACGCCAAGGGACAATCCACTGATGATGCGGTTGCGTCGCGGGAAGTTGCTCGCGGTTGGCCCAGCATCCAGTGGAAACTCCGAAAGCACCGCGCTGCCGGACGCAATCATTGCATCCGCCAGACGTTGATTGCGCTGTGGATAAAAGTTTTCCAGCCCCGTGCCGAGTACGCCCACGGTCAGCCCGCCAACATCCAGAGCAGCCTGATGCGCAGCGGCATCGATACCCAACGCCAAACCGCTGGTGATGACAAAACCGGCCCCGGCGAGGCTGCGGGAAAACGCGATCGCCGTATCCAATCCCGGACGAGAAGCGCGGCGACTGCCGACCATCGCCAACTGCGGTTTTTCCAGAATCAGCGGATCACCCGCGACAAACAGCAACGGCGGCGGATCAGGAATCTGCGCCAGCAGCGCCGGGTAATCCGGCTGATCCCACATCAGCAGATGATGCTCCGGCCGCTCTAGCCAGCGCATTGCGTGGCTGGCGCCATCGCGAACTTCGGGGCAGCGCCGCGCTTCGGCGCTCGCCGCCGGTAAACCCAGAGAACGCCAGGCGCTGGCCGGCGCGCTGATGGCTTTGGAGGCCGAGCCAAAGGCCTCGAGCAATTTGGCAAAGCGTTTCGGGCCGACATCCGGCAAGCGGTGCAGGCGCAGACGCGCTTCCAGTTCCGCCGGCGAAACCGACGTGCAGACAGACAGCATCATGGATCATCCTTGATCGTTATAAGCCCCGAACCATTCGGAACAAGCTGTGGATAACTCTGTTGGTAACTTGTGAAGCAAGCTTACGGATTTCGCACCTTGTCGAGCACCGCCAGCGAGCGCGATGCGTTGAGAACGAGGCCATAACTGAGTTTGTCGTAGGTGCGGAACACCATCAGCAACCCGGCGCGTTCGTCGGGAATTTTCAGTGGCTGCCCGGTAATGCGGTCACGCACGGTTTCGCCGGTTTTCATCACCACCAAAACATTGCCTTCGGCGAGACCATCGCGCTTGCCTTTGTTTAATGTGACCACGTCCATCACGCCAATCTGGGTGACGCCGCGCGGCACATCGATGATCACGCCGTTGATACTGGTGGTCGGTGCGCTGGGCATGAAGGTCGAGTTGATCGAACGCTCTTCGCCGCTGAACAAGCGGTCGCCGAGGCGCACTTCCTGAGTGGTGCGTTGCAGAGCGAGGGTGGCAACGTCACCTTCGGTGGCGATGATTTCACCGCCGCCGATGTCGTCGGCGTTGATCCCGAGAAACTCCTTGGTCTGCGGATCGGTGTAGACCTTGCCCTGACGGAAGATGCCGTAGACCGGTTGATTCGGGTCGAAATGGCCGCGCGCGAAGATGCGGTCACCGGTGCCGCTGAGCACGCGTTCGGCATCGCCGGCGACGATGTACGGTGCCTTGTCGAAATCCTCGACCTTGTCGACGATGCGGTTGCTCAGCAGAAAGCTGTTGATGGATTTCAGCGGAATGCTCGGAATCGCCTCGGCCACCGGGCTGGTGCGGATCCGTGGCGAGAGCTTGATGGTGCCGCGCGATTCGCCTCGATTGAGCATCAGTTGTGGCTGGCCGTTGACGTAGCTGAGCGTCAGCGTGTCGCCGGGATAGATCAGGTTGGGGTTTTCAATTTGCGGATTGGCCCGCCACAGTTGTGGCCACTGCCAGGGCTCGCGCAGGTATTTGCCGGAAATGTCCCAGAGCGTATCCCCCGAAACCACCGTGTATTGCTGTGGAAAACCATCCCTGAGTTGCACTTGCCCTTGCGCCACGCCGGCCGAAGCCAACAGCAGCAGGGCGAGTAGTGTTTTCCTCATGCGGTGAATCCCTTTATCATGTGCATTCGCGTGAACCGTCAGAGCCCCCGTGGCTCGCTTGTGCAAAATGCACAAGCTACGCTTCACAACGGTAGCCTGCATCTTCGGACCTGCCAGGCCATCGCCCGACTTTACTCAACGTGTGCAGCAATCAAAGCCTATGGCCATTTTAAACATCCTCGAATTCCCGGACCCGCGTCTGCGCACTATCGCCAAGCCTGTGGCTGTAGTGGACGACGAAGTGCGTCAGTTGGTCGATGACATGTTTGAAACAATGTATGAAGCGCCGGGCATCGGCCTTGCCGCGACCCAGGTCAACGTGCACAAACGTATCGTCGTGATGGACCTTTCCGAAGACCGTACCGAACCGCGGGTGTTCATCAACCCCGAGTTCGAATCGCTGACCGAGGAAATGGAGCAATACCAGGAAGGTTGCCTCTCGGTACCGGGTTTCTACGAAAACGTCGATCGCCCGCAAAAGGTCAGGATCAAGGCGCTGGACCGTGACGGCAAGCCCTATGAACTGATCGCCGAAGGCCTGCTCGCGGTGTGCATCCAGCACGAATGCGACCACCTCAACGGCAAATTGTTCGTCGATTACCTGTCCACGCTCAAACGCGACCGGATCAAGAAGAAACTGGAAAAGCAGCACCGCCAGAACGCTTGATGCCCCTCCTTCAAAGGCTTGCTGCGGCAAGCCTTTTTCTTTTCAAGAGACGCCCTTCATGACTGAGCCACTGCGCATCGTTTTTGCCGGCACCCCGGAATTCGCCGCCGAACACCTCAAGGCCCTGCTGAACAGCCCCTACGAGATCGTTGCGGTCTACACCCAACCGGATCGTCCGGCCGGTCGCGGGCAAAAACTGATGCCGAGCCCGGTCAAACAGCTCGCGCTGGAAAACAATATCCAGGTGTTGCAGCCGCCGACGTTGCGCAACGCTGACGCTCAAGCCGAGCTGGCCGCGTTGAAGCCGGACTTGCTGGTCGTGGTCGCCTACGGCTTGATCCTGCCGCAAGTGGTGCTGGATATTCCGCGTCTGGGCTGCATCAACAGTCACGCGTCCCTGCTGCCACGCTGGCGCGGTGCGGCACCGATTCAACGCGCTGTGGAACACGGTGATGCTGAAAGCGGCGTGACCGTGATGCGCATGGAAGCCGGCCTCGACACCGGGCCGATGCTGCTCAAGGTCGTCACCCCGATCAGCGCTGAAGACACTGGCGGCAGTCTGCATGACCGCCTCGCCGAAATGGGCCCACCGGCCGTGGTGCAAGCGATTGCCGGTCTGGCTGCTGGCACGCTGGAAGGCGAAGTGCAAAACGATGAGCTCGCCACTTACGCGCATAAGCTGAACAAAGACGAAGCACGCATTGACTGGAGCCGCCCGGCGGTTGAGCTGGAACGTCTGGTGCGCGCCTTCAATCCATGGCCGGTCACTCACAGCACCCTCAACGGTGAAGCGCTGAAAGTGCTGGCGGCAACACTCGCCGACGGTAAAGGCGCGCCGGGTGAAATCCTCAGCGCCAGCAAGGACGGCCTGATCGTCGCCTGCGGCGAACAAGCCCTGTGCCTGACCCGCTTGCAACTCCCCGGCGGCAAGGCGCTGAACTTCAGCGACCTGTTCAACAGCCGTCGGGAGAAATTCGCTGTCGGCACGGTGCTCGGCGCAGCGGTGGACGCACAATGAACCCGCGTTTGGCCGCCGCCAAGGCACTCGCCGCCGTCCTCAGCGGCAAAGCCTCGCTGAACAGCTCCTTGCCGACGCAACTGGACAAGGTCGAGGATCGCGATCGCGGTTTCACTCAGGATCTGGCCTTTGGCACCGCGCGCTGGCAGCCACGCCTGTCGGCGCTGGCCGAGAAACTCCTGCAGAAACCGTTCAAGGCTGCCGACGCCGATGTCGAAGCGCTGCTGCTGGTCGGTCTCTACCAATTGCTCTACACCCGCGTGCCAGCCCACGCCGCCATCGGCGAAACCGTGGGTTGCGCCGACAAGCTGAAAAAGCCGTGGGCCAAAGGCCTGCTCAACGCCGTGTTACGCAACGCCCAGCGCGAAAGCGAAACAATTTTCGCTGAGCTGGAACGTGATCCGGTGGTGCGCACTGCTCACCCGCGCTGGCTGCAAAAATCCCTCAAAGCTTTCTGGCCTGAGCAGTGGGAAGCCATCTGCGAAGCGAACAACGCGCATCCGCCGATGATCCTGCGGGTCAATCGCCGCCACCACAACCGCGACGCCTACCTTGGTCTGCTCACAGAAGCCGGGATTGCCGCAACACCGTGCATTTACAGCCGCGACGGCATCATTCTCGAAGCCGCTGCCGACGTGCGCAGCCTGCCGGGTTTCGCCGAAGGCTGGATCAGCGTGCAGGACGAAGCCGCGCAACTGGCCGCCGACCTGCTCGATCTGGCGCCGGGGCAACGCGTGCTCGACGCCTGCTGCGCCCCCGGTGGCAAGACCTGCCACATCCTCGAAGCCGAACCGGCGCTGGCCGGCGTAGTGGCGGTGGATCTGGAAGCCAAAAGACTGGTGCGCGTTAAGGAAAACCTTGAACGCCTCGGTCTAAACGCCGACCTGATCGCCGCCGACGGGCGCGATACAGAAACGTGGTGGGACGGCAAACCGTTCCAGCGCATTCTGCTCGACGCGCCTTGCTCGGCCACTGGCGTGATCCGCCGCCATCCGGACATCAAGCTGACCCGTCAGCCGGACGACATCGTTGCCCTCGCGCAACTACAAGGCGAGTTGCTCGACGCCATGTGGAAAACCCTCGAAGTCGGCGGCATCCTGCTGTACGCCACCTGCTCGACGTTGCCGACCGAGAATACCGAGGTCATCGCCGCGTTCCTTGAGCGCACACCCGGCGCCCGTGAACTGGATCTGGCCACCACGGCCGGGATCAAACAGCCGCATGGTCGCCAATTGCTGGCCCAGCAGGGCGGGCATGACGGGTTCTACTACGCCAAGCTGATCAAGATCGCTGCCGCGCGCGGCTAAACGGATTCAACGGAGTGACTGGATGAAAATCATCATCCTCGGTGCGGGACAGGTCGGCGGTTCGCTGGCCGAGCATTTGGCCAGTGAAGCCAACGACATCACGGTGGTCGACACCGACGGCGAGCGCCTGCGCGACCTCGGCGATCGGCTCGATATTCGTACCGTGCAGGGCCGTGGTTCGCTGCCGTCGGTGCTGCGTCAGGCCGGTGCCGACGACGCCGACATGCTGGTCGCGGTAACCAACAGCGACGAGACCAACATGGTCGCCTGCCAGGTTGCCCACACGTTGTTCCACACCCCGACCAAGATCGCCCGGGTGCGCGAAGCGTCCTACCTCCATCGCGAAGAACAGCTGTTCCAGAACGAAGCGATTCCGGTCGACGTGCTGATCAGCCCCGAGCAAGTGGTGACCAACTACATCAAGCGTCTGATCCAGCATCCCGGTGCCCTGCAGGTGATCGACTTCGCCGAAGGCGCGGCGCAACTGGTGGCGGTGCGTGCCTATTACGGCGGGCCGCTGGTGGGTCAGCAACTGCGCCAGTTGCGTGAGCACATGCCGAATGTCGAGACCCGCGTTGCAGCGATTTTCCGCCGTGACCGTCCGATCCTGCCCCAAGGCGATACGGTGATCGAGGCGGATGACGAAGTCTTTTTCATCGCCGCCCGTGAGAATATTCGCGCGGTCATGAGCGAAATGCGCCGTCTCGACGAAACCTACAAACGCATCGTCATCGCTGGCGGCGGGCAGATCGGTGAACGGCTGGCCGAGGCCATCGAAAGCCGTTATCAGGTGAAGATCATCGAGATGAACCCGGCGCGTTGCCGTTATCTCTCCGACACCCTCGACAGCACCGTAGTGTTGCAGGGCAGCGCCTCCGACCGTGATCTGCTGCTGGAAGAGAACATCGCCGACGCCGACATCTTCCTCGCCCTGACCAACGATGACGAAGCCAACATCATGTCGTCGTTGCTGGCCAAACGGCTGGGGGCGAAGAAGGTCATGACGATCATCAATAACCCGGCCTATGTCGACCTGATTCAGGGCGGCGACATCGACATCGCCATCAGCCCGCAACTGGCGACCATCGGCACCCTGCTGGCCCACGTACGGCGTGGCGATATCGTCAGCGTGCACTCACTGCGTCGCGGTGCGGCGGAGGCGATCGAGGCAATTGCCCACGGTGATGCGAAGTCGAGCAAGGTCATCGGCAAGCCCATCGAGAAAATCGGCCTGCCGCCGGGCACCACGATTGGTGCGGTGATCCGCAATGAACAAGTGATCATCGCCCACGATGACACGGTGATCGAAGCGGGCGACCATGTGATTCTGTTCCTTGTGGATAAAAAGCATATTCGCGATGTGGAGAAGCTGTTCCATGTGGGGTTGAGCTTCTTCTGATGCGGAATTTTCTGTGTCTGTTATGGCCTCATCGCTGGCAAGCCAGCTCCCACATGGATCTTCGGTGTACATCACATTTGTGAACAACCCAAAACCCTGTGGGAGCTGGCTTGCCAGCGATGGCGGCGCCACGAGTTTCCCCTGACACACCCGAAAAGGAATCCACCAATGCTCGAATCCCTGGAAAAAATGCTCGCCAAGGGTGTGGATAACTCCCTTTTGCGCTTCGGTCTGGGCAAGGGCTATCTGGATCTGGGCGAAAACGCCAAGGCCGCCGAGCATTTCCAGCGCTGTGTCGGTTTCGACCCGAAGTATTCGGCGGCGTGGAAATTGTTGGGCAAGGCGCAGCTGGCGCTGGGCGACACCGTCGCCGCGCGTAATGCGTGGGAACAAGGTCTGGAAACAGCCCGTGCCCATGGCGACAAGCAGGCCGAGAAGGAAATGACGGTGTTTCTGAAGAAGCTCGATCGTCAGGCGCAGTGATTCAGAGGTAACGAAGGCCGATCCCGTCGGCATCCACCGTCACCACTTCCATTCGTACGCTGGGTGCGCCTGTGGGTAAACCCTGTACCTGGCCATAGACCACCGCGCCTTTGGGCAACGATGCCAAGGTCGGATGCTGCACGAACACCCCGGTAGGCGACAGGTTGCGAGTCTGCCCGAGGCATTCGCCAAAGCTGTCGTGGGTGATTTTTATGCGGAAGGATTTGCGTTGTTCGGACATCTTGTTGCGCCCTTTGATGAACGGTTGTGGATAACTTCACTAGTGAGGTTATCCACAGATCATGCCAATCAGCTCAGTACCAGCGCTCTTCGCCCGGCGGACGTTTCTTGAAGCGCTTCATGCTCCACATGTACTGGCTCGGATACGCCGCGACATAACGCTCGACGACTTTGCTCATCGCCGCGCAGGACTCGGCAGTATCGGTGCTGTACATGGCTTCGGGCGCGGCTTCCAGGATCACTTTGTAGCCAGAACCGTCGGGCAGGCGCAGCGCATGCAGGAACACGCCGACGGCTTTGCCACCGGCGAGCATATTCGGCACGAATTTGCTGGTCAGCGCTTGAGTCGCGAAGAACGGCACAAAGACCCCGGCGGATTCGGCCGGTTCCGGGTCAGCGGGAATGCCCACTGCACCACCTTTGCGCACTTCCTTGATCACGCTGAGGATGCCTTCCTTGGTGGAAGCAGCGACTTTGTTGCCCAGTTGCACGCGCTGTTTGCGCAGCAATTCATCCACAGCCTTGAGCTTCGGCGGGCGGTAGAAAATGATCGGTTTGCACTGGCTGCAATAGAAGTGGTTGAGCACTTCCCAGTTGCCGAGGTGGCTGGTGATGCCAACCACGCCCTTGCCCGAGGCCAAGGCGTCTTTTAGCACGTCGAGTCCTTCGACTTCGCGTACCAGGTCGATCGAACGCTGCGCCGGCCAGATCCACGCGCAGGCGCTTTCGGTCAGCGATTTGCCGATGTCTTTCAGGCTCTGCCCGACCAAACGCTCACGCTCGGCCGGATCCATCTGTGGAAAACATTTGGCGAGGTTGATCCGCACCACGTCGCGGGAGCGGTTGGGGGTTTTCCACATGATCCAGCCGATCGCCGAACCCACGGCCTGCACGGCCCGCCATGGCAGCAGGGCAAACAGCCGCAGAGCGCCTACCAGCAAGGCGCCTTTAAACTTTTCCACAGGTCACTCCTGATCTTGTGCGGTGCGCGAGGCGGCCATTCTAACCGCCGATGGCGAGCTGCGCGTAGCGGTCGCAGTCCTGGGTGTGGTCCATGACCATGCCCGAGGCCTGCATCAGCGCGTAGCAAATGGTCGGGCCGACGAACGTGAACCCGGCCTTTTTCAGGGCTTTGCTCATCGCCAGCGCTTCGGGGGTGATCGCCGGGACTTCGCTGCGATCCTTGAAATGATTGATGATCGGTTGGTCGTTTACAAACGACCAGAGAAACGCCACCGGATCCTCCAGCGCCAGCCAGGCCTGGGCGTTACGGCGGGCGGCGTTGAGTTTGAGGCGGTTGCGAATGATCCCCGGATCAAGCATCAATTCGTCGATTTCAGCGTCGCTCATCTGCGCCACGCGCTGTACGTCGAAGCCGAATAACACTTCGCGATAACGCTCGCGTTTGCGCAGCACGGTGATCCACGACAGCCCGGCCTGGAACCCTTCGAGCAAAAGCAACTCGAACAAACCCTGCGCATCGCGTAGCGGCGTGCCCCACTCCTGGTCGTGATAAGCCATGTACAGCGGATCTTCGGTACACCAAAAGCAGCGTGGCATAAGGCTCCAGGGGGCGTGCGCAGCAATGAATCGGGTATACTCCCGCTCTTTAAATCGCAGCCCAAGAAACAGGTGAATTTCGTGAGCCAGCCTACGCCAGCCGTGCGTACCTTCCAAGACTTGATCCTCGCGCTCCAGCAATACTGGGCCGAGCAAGGTTGCGTGGTACTTCAGCCCTACGATATGGAAGTAGGCGCCGGCACTTTCCACACCGCGACCTTCCTCCGTGCCATCGGCCCGGAAACCTGGAACGCCGCTTACGTGCAGCCAAGCCGCCGTCCGACTGACGGCCGTTACGGCGAAAACCCGAACCGTCTGCAGCACTACTATCAGTTCCAGGTCGTGCTGAAGCCGAACCCGGACAACTTCCAGGAACTGTACCTGGGCTCCCTCAAGCATGTCGGCCTGGACCCGTTGGTTCACGACATTCGCTTCGTCGAAGACAACTGGGAATCGCCGACCCTCGGCGCCTGGGGTCTGGGCTGGGAAGTCTGGCTGAACGGCATGGAAGTGACTCAGTTCACCTACTTCCAGCAGGCGGGCGGCATCGAATGCTACCCGGTGACCGGCGAGATCACTTACGGTCTTGAGCGTCTGGCCATGTACCTGCAGGGCGTGGATTCGGTCTACGACCTGGTCTGGGCTGACGGCCCGATGGGCAAAGTCACCTACGGCGACGTGTTCCACCAGAACGAAGTGGAGCAGTCCACTTACAACTTCGAACATGCCAACGTCGACAAGCTGTTCGAACTGTTCGACTTCTATGAAAGCGAAGCCAAGCGCCTGATCGAACTCGATCAGCCGCTGCCGTTACCGAGCTACGAAATGGTGTTGAAGGCCTCGCACACCTTCAACCTGCTGGATGCACGCCGGGCGATCTCGGTGACCGCGCGTCAGCAATACATTCTGCGCGTACGCACCCTGGCGCGTTCCGTTGCGCAAGCCTACCTGCTGGCACGCGCCAAGCTGGGCTTCCCGATGGCGACCCCGGACCTGCGTGACGAAGTACTGGCCAAGCTGGAGGCAGCACAATGAGTGCGCAAGATTTTCTGGTTGAACTGGGCACCGAAGAACTGCCACCGAAAGCCCTGAACACCTTGGCTGAGGCGTTCCTCGCCGGTATCGACAAGGGCCTGCAAGCCGCTGGCCTGAGCTACGAGACCAAAACCGTTTACGCCGCACCGCGTCGTCTGGCTGTGCTGATCACCGCGCTGGCTACCCAGCAACCGGATCGCAGCATCAACCTCGACGGCCCGCCGCGTCAGGCGGCGTTCGACGCTGAAGGCAATCCAACGCAAGCAGCACTGGGCTTCGCCAAGAAGTGCGGCGTCGATCTGAGCGAAATTGATCAGAGCGGCCCGAAACTGCGCTACAGCCAGAGCATCGCTGGCAAGCCGACCGCGAGCCTGCTGCCGACCATCGTCGAAGATTCGCTGAACGACCTGCCGATCCCGAAACGCATGCGTTGGGGTGCGCGCAAGGAAGAGTTCGTGCGTCCGACCCAATGGCTGGTGATGCTGCTCGGTGACCAGGTCATCGACTGCACCATCCTCGCGCAAAAAGCTGGCCGTGATTCCCGTGGTCACCGCTTCCATCACCCGGAAAGCGTGCGCATCGGTTCGCCGTCGAGCTACCTGGCTGACCTGCGCGCCGCCTACGTACTGGCCGACGCCAACGAGCGTCGCGAGATCATCAGCAAGCGCACCGAAGAGCTGGCCACCCGTCAGGAAGGCACGGCCATCGTGCCGCCGGCACTGCTCGACGAAGTGACCGCGCTGGTTGAATGGCCGGTGCCGCTGGTGTGCTCGTTCGAGGAACGCTTCCTCGACGTGCCGCAAGAAGCGCTGATCACCACCATGCAGGACAACCAGAAGTACTTCTGCCTGCTGGATGCCGACGGCAAGTTGCTGCCACGCTTCATCACTGTGGCCAACATCGAAAGCAAAGATCCGCAGCAGATCATCGCCGGTAACGAGAAAGTGGTTCGCCCACGCCTGACCGACGCCGAGTTCTTCTTCAAGCAAGACAAGAAGCAGAAACTCGAAGCGTTCAACGATCGCCTGAAGAACGTGGTGTTCCAGGAAAAACTCGGCAGCGTCTACGACAAGGCCGAACGCGTATCGAAACTGGCTGCGTACATCGCCGCGCGCATTGGCGGCAACGCTTCTTGGGCTGCCCGTGCAGGCCTGCTGTCGAAATGCGACCTGGCCACCGAAATGGTCGGCGAGTTCCCGGAAATGCAAGGTGTCGCCGGTTACTACTACGCCCTCAATGACGGCGAGCCGGAAGACGTCGCGCTGGCGCTCAACGAGCAGTACATGCCACGCGGTGCCGGTGCAGAACTGCCAGCCACCCTGACCGGTGCGGCCGTTGCCATCGCTGACAAGCTTGACACCCTGGTCGGTATCTTCGGTATCGGCATGCTGCCAACCGGCAGCAAAGACCCGTATGCCCTGCGCCGCGCGGCACTCGGTGTGCTGCGTATCCTGATCGAGAAGAAACTCGATCTGGATCTGAACGACGCTGTCGCATTCGCGGTGAATGCGTTCGGTGCCAAGGTCAAGGCAGCCGGTCTCAACGAAGCGGTGCTGGAATTCATCTTCGACCGTCTGCGTGCGCGTTACGAAGACGAAGGCGTTGAAGTGGCCACTTACCTGTCGGTACGTGCCCTGAAGCCCGGTTCGGCGCTGGATTTCGATCAGCGTGTGCAAGCGGTTCAGGCCTTCCGCAAACTGCCGGAAGCGGCAGCGCTGGCGGCGGTGAACAAGCGTGTGTCGAACTTGTTGAGCAAACTCGAAGGCGCGGTACCGACCGAGGTGCAAGCCAAGTACTTCGACAACGCCAACGAGTTCTCGCTGTACTCGGCGATCCAGCAAGCGGATCAAGCGGTTCAGCCAATGGCTGCAGCGCGTCAGTACAACGAATCACTGGCACGCCTGGCGGCATTGCGTGAACCGGTGGATGCGTTCTTCGACGCGGTGATGGTCAATGCCGACGACGCCAATGTGCGGGCCAACCGTTACGCGCTGCTGGCGCGTCTGCGTGGTCTGTTCCTCGGTGTTGCCGACATTTCGCTGCTGGGTTGAGGGATTGCTGTTGAAACTGCTGATTCTCGATCGGGACGGAGTGATCAATTACGACTCCGACGCTTACATCAAGTCCGTGGCGGAGTGGATGCCGTTGCCCGGCTCGATCGAAGCGATTGCGCAGTTGAGCAAGGCCGGCTGGACGGTGGCGGTCGCCACTAACCAGTCGGGCATTGCTCGCGGCTACTACGACCTCGCCACCCTGGATGCCATGCATGCGCGCCTGCGCGAACTGGTAGCGGAGCAGGGCGGTGAAGTCGGGCTGATCGTGTATTGCCCGCATGGGCCGGACGAAGGTTGCGATTGCCGCAAGCCGAAACCGGGGATGTTGAAAACCATCGCTGCGCATTACAACGTCGAGCTGACCAATGTCTGGTTCGTCGGCGACAGCCTTGGTGACCTGGAGGCCGCCAAAGCCGTCGATTCACAGCCAGTTTTGGTAAAGACCGGAAAAGGCGCAAAGACTCAGGGCAAAACCCTGCCGGTTGGCACTCTGATTTTTGACGATCTGGCGGCGATTGCCGCAGAACTTATCCACAACTAGAGTACTTCTGAAGTTCCTGACCAGGGATTGATCGGGAGTGCGCTTGAACAGTCGGGCATTGCCCCGTAACGGTAAACGTCACTATGTCGATACTGCGGGCCATCAGGATTTTTCTCTTTTACCTGCTGCTGGGCACCACCTCCCTGCTGTGGTGCAGCTTGAGTTTTTTTATCGCGCCGTTTTTGCCATTCAAGGCGCGTTATCGTTTTATCAACGTGTACTGGTGCCGTTGCGCCTTGTGGTTGACCAAGGTGTTCCTCGGTATCCGTTACGAAATCAAAGGTGCGCAAAACGTGCCTGACCGGCCCTGCGTGATTCAGTCGAACCACCAGAGCACCTGGGAGACGTTCTTTCTCTCCGCTTATTTCTCTCCGCTGAGCCAAGTGCTCAAACGCGAACTGCTGTATGTACCGTTCTTCGGCTGGGCCATGGCCATGTTGCGGCCTATCGCGATTGACCGCGACAACCCGAAAGCTGCATTGAAACAAGTCGCCGCCAAGGGTGATGAGCTGCTCAAGGACAACGTTTGGGTGCTGATCTTCCCGGAAGGCACACGCGTTCCGTTTGGCACTGTCGGCAAGTTCTCCCGCAGTGGTAGCGCTTTGGCGGTGAATGCGGCGCTTCCGGTGCTGCCGATTGCACACAATGCCGGCAAGTTCTGGCCGAAAATAGGCTGGGGCAAGAAGTCCGGGGTGATCACCGTCGTCATCGGTGAGCCGATGTATGCCGAAGGCACGGGCCCGCGCGCCATCGCCGAGTTGAACGACCGGGTACAAGCCTGGAACGAGAAGACTCAGCGTGAAATGGGCTCGCTGCCACCGGCCCCGCAGGCCCCCGTTGCAGATGAGCAAGTGCCGGCCTGACATTTTGTGGATAACCTGTGTACGGTTTTGTTGAAAAGGCTTGAATTTTTATCTTAAGTGATTGATCTGCTTATATATTTCTCAAGCTCATAAAATCTTGTAAAACGTGCATAAGTTTTTTCGGATGTAAAAAAACCGGCTGATATAGCCGGTTTTTTTGTGCCTGTTCACTCGGGGATCAGCGGTAATTCGAGCAGGAACGTGGTGCCTTGATCGACCACACTCAAGCATTCGATTTTCCCGCCATGGTGATCGATCACTGCTTTGACCATCGACAGTCCCAAGCCCACGCCATCGATGCCTTGAGCGGAGGAAAAACGCCGGTACTGGGTGAAAAGGTCGGGCAATTCATCGGCGGCGATGCCCTTGCCTTGATCCGACAGTTCGCAACGTAACCATTCCTCCTCACAGCTCACATGCAACTGGACAGTGGTGTCTGACGGACTGTACTTGATGGCGTTTTCCAGCAAGTTGAACAGTGCACGGGTCAGCAAGCCTTGGTCAGCCGAGATCAGCCGCTCTTGGGATTCCTCATCCATGTTGTGGAGCAGCTCAATGCGTTTCTGCTGGGCGATGGGCAGAGCCTGGTCCAGCACGTCCAGCACCAACATCGCGAACAGACTTGGCTGGAACTGATACGCCTCGGATTCGGCCCTCGCCAGTAAAACGAAACCGTCGGTGAGGTCCAACGCGCGACGTACCTGACGTTCGATCTGTTCGAACAGCGGTGTATCGGCGCCAGCCTGGTGCCGGTGGACATCGAGCAAGGCAAGGATCGCCGAGTGTGGGGCACGCAGATCGTGCGAGAGGAACCGCAGCAAAACTCCGCGTTGCTCCTCGGCGGCGCGTTCGGCGCTGAGGTCGGTCAGGCTGAGCAACCAGCCTATCGGGGTGTCGCCGTCCACCGGCAGCAACGCGGCACGCTCGAGGCGCAGGCTGCGTTCCTTGCTATCGCGAAACTCCAACAGCGGCAGGGCGGACAACGTCGGTCGCACGTCGGTGGATAATTCCGGATAACCCAGGCGCTCCAGCTGATCAAGCACGTCATCCCCCACAAGAACATGATCAAACAGCGCGCGGGCCTTGCGGTTACCCAGCAGGATCTGCCCCTTGGGATCACTGATCAGCGTAGCGACGGGCAGGTATTCCAGGCCATCGGCGATGAACCGTCGGGTATCGCGGGTACGGCTCATGGCCTGCTCAAGCGCCATGATCTGGCCCTGTAAGCGATCAGTACCCGTGAATTGCGAGCGACGGCGTTCGGGGAAAACCTTCGGTTCGCTGTCCAGCCGTGCCAATTCCCACCCAAAATAAGTCAGCACCACACTCAGGCGCCGCCAGTTCCAGATCAGATAACCAAACAACATCCCCAGCACCGCTGGCGTCGGCGACCACCAACGACGCATCTCCGCTAAACCTGCACTGGCCAACAGCGCGCACGCCATGCCGATCAACGTGACCCACAGCGCCCAGCGCGGACGCCACAACAGCAGGCCAAGACTGCCGGCCACCAAGGCTACCGACAACAAGGCGCCCATGGCCGCAGACGAATCGTGCAAGTTGATCTGTGCGCGATAAGACAACAGCGCAGTCAGCGGCAACAGCACTAGACTTATCCACAACCATTCGCGCACCAACTGACGAAACAGGCGTTGCACTTGGCTCGGCTCTCGGCTTTCACGCCGACGATCATGGTTCATGTGGAAAAAGGGCAGGGCAGTGTGAATGGTTTCATAGGCCACAGGTCTGAGACGTAGACCGAAGAATCATAGCGGACGTCGACCGACGGGGGCTGCTTACTTTCATAGCGAGGGCCGAGCGACTATGGTTGTCCGCCAACTGCCCAAGCAACAAGGAATCACCGCGTATGCGCGTTGCGATACTGGACGACGAACCCGCCGAACTGCGCCGGGTGGAGCAAACCCTGCAGCAAATGGCCGATGCCGGCGAACAGCCGTGGTCACTGCACAGCTTCGAACGCGGTGAGGATCTGCTGCGGCAATTGCGTCGGGAAACCTTCGACCTGCTGATCCTCGACTGGCAACTGCCCGACCTCACCGGACTGGCCCTGCTGCGCTGGACTCGCGAGCATATGGAAGCGCCACCCGCGGCGATCATGCTGACCAGTCGCGATGGTGAGAGCGATATTGTTCAGGCGTTGAATGCCGGGGCCGATGATTACGTCAGCAAGCCATTCCGGCCGAATGAACTGAAAGCGCGCGTTGCTGCGGTGCTGCGTCGGCATAGCCAGCAACGTGCGGCTGCTACCGAAGTGCTGATTTTTAACGACTTGACCTTCGATGACGCCGAACTGACCGTCACCCGGGAGGGCAATCCCATTGTCATGACAGAACGTGAGTATCGACTGGCGCGGTGTCTGTTCAGCAATCTGGGCCGGCCGTTGTCGCGGGATTATCTATATGAGCGATTCTGGCCGCATGAAGAGATGGCGTCGTCGCGACCTTTGGATACGCATATCTACCGGTTGCGGAACAAGCTCGGGCTGACGGCGGATCGGGGTTGGCAGTTGCTGACGATTTATGGGTATGGGTATCGGTTGGAGAGTGTGGCAACGGTGAGCGAATAAGTACGCTCAAAAAAAAGCCCGCTTACGCGGGCCTCTTGCCGAGTCAGCTCCACTGACAGTACTTGTCAGCGAATATCAGAACATGCGCATTGTGCGGCTTGATTTTGAATGAAGTGCGATGAATGTACTGGCGACCTGTTGCCCGACTAACCGCCATGGAACTGATTTCAGCGAAGCCATCACCGGCATCCTTGAGGTGAAGGAAGGTGTCACTCGAAATGACGTCCAGAGCCATCTGGTTGTCGCCAACCACAACGACCAGTTCCCGATCTTCCGTTGCAGTGATGCCTTGTGTGATTTTATGGGTAAAAAGCTCGAGAGCCGCATCTGGCATTTCGCGTTGACCGGACTCCCAGATTTCCCAGGTGCGCTTGGCGACATGTACCAATTGGGCTGCTTCAGCCGTGCTGGCACCTATGACCATGCGCGCTTTACGCGCTAAATCACCTTTTTTCACTGAATCAATCATCGAGCCATACTCCCGGAAAAGGCGCCAAGGAGCGTCCTTGACCTGCCTTTATATTCGCATGACCACACAAACATCGCAACAGCGACGTAAAATGCAATTTTGCACGATGAGCAAAACCTTTAAGTTGCACTTTTATTGACAAGTTACCACTGAAAAGATACTTTGATTCCTGTCACCGCCATTTCAAAAGGAATCATCATGCTTCCCAACCCATCTTCTCCGGAGTTTCCGGCAGCCCTGAAAGCCCGCCGAGAGTCGTTGGGCATGAGCCGCTCAGCGTTGGCCCGAGAAGCCAACATCCATGTGGTCATGCCACGTCGCTACGAAGAACCTGACTGCGGAGAGTTCGCTCGACCTCGAGTCGATACCACCTGGATTGCTTTGAACAAAGCACTCGGGTACGAAATTCCAGCTGAGTTACTGGCATCGCTAGTGCAAACGCCTCTTGATTCCAACGGTGGAAATACCCGTAAAACCCCTGAAGGTGGAGGGGTTGCAGCACTGACGTTGGCGCAAGCCAAAGCGGGACTGGCGCTCACTTTTGGCGTGGACATCGATAACATCGAAATCACTATTCATGGATAGTTTCGAATCAGCGACATCGACTAACATGAAAGTTGCAACTTTTAAGGTGAGAGGGATGAATACCTTGCAGATTATCGAATGGAACAAGATTTCAGAAACGCTGATGCAAAACGTAAAGGCCATGCCGCTTGGTCAAGAACGTAAAATTCGCGAGATCATTGGCGAAGAGCCTTGGGCGCCACTGTTTCGCACTACACGGCATCGCTTCGGAAAACATGTACGTGCCAATCCCGAGCGCTATGGATTGGTGTTTGCGCGAATGGCGGGACGCATCGCCGTTTACAAAAAATCTTCCATTTGAAGCTTTGCGCAGTGATCTTTTGGTGCCTGCGCGAAAGCGTCTGAATCGGCGTAAGCGCTCAGATGCGCTGGGATAAAACGCGAGATCCCACAAAAACAAAAACCCCGGCATTAGGCCGGGGTTTTGTTTTAAAGGGCGGTAGTAACCCGGCCATTTATATCCTGATGGTTGTTGATACCTGAATCAGAAATCCAGGTTCGAAACCGCCAGCGCATTGCTCTCGATGAAGTCACGGCGAGGTTCGACCGCATCACCCATCAGGGTGTTGAAGATCTGGTCTGCGCCAATGGCGTCTTCGATGGTGACTTTCAGCATGCGGCGCACGCTTGGGTCCATGGTGGTTTCCCACAGCTGATCCGGGTTCATTTCGCCCAGACCTTTGTATCGCTGAATGGTGTGGCGCTTGGTGCTTTCAGCCATCAACCAGTCCAGTGCTTCCTTGAACTCGGTGACCGCTTTCTTGCGCTCGCCACGCTGGATGTACGCGCCTTCGTCGAGCAGGGTGCTCAGCTGAGCGCCGAGGGTGACGACGGTTTTGTAGTCGTTGCTGCCGAAGAAGTCGCGGTTGAAGGTGACGTAGTTCGACAGGCCGTGGGAGATCAGTTCGACCTCTGGCAGCCACACACCACGTTCACGATCTTCACGCAGGCTGGCCTTGTAGACCAGACCGGATTTTTCCACGGTACGCAGACGCGCTTCGTACTGGGCCAGCCACTCCTGCATCGCGGCGTGGTCGCCGAGCTTTTCCAGGCTCACGGCCGGCAGATAGATGAAGTGCTCGGTCAATTCCTGCGGGTACAAGCGCGACAGACGCTTGAGGGTCTTCATTACCATGCGGAAGTCGTTCACCAGACGTTCCAGCGCTTCACCGGAAATGCCCGGGGCTTCTTCGTTCAGGTGCAGGCTCGCGTCTTCCAGGGCCGACTGCGTCATGTACTCTTCCATGGCGTCGTCGTCTTTGATGTATTGCTCTTGCTTGCCTTTCTTGACTTTGTACAGCGGCGGCTGGGCGATATAGATGTAGCCGCGCTCGATCAGCTCCGGCAACTGACGGAAGAAGAAGGTCAGCAGCAGAGTACGGATGTGCGAACCGTCGACGTCAGCATCGGTCATGATGATGATGTTGTGATAACGCAGTTTGTCGATGTTGTACTCGTCGCGACCGATACCGCAGCCCAGTGCGGTGATCAAGGTGCCCACCTCCTGGGAAGAGATCATCTTGTCGAAACGCGCTTTCTCGACGTTGAGGATCTTGCCCTTCAACGGCAGGATCGCCTGGGTCTTGCGGTTACGTCCCTGCTTGGCAGAGCCGCCCGCGGAGTCACCTTCCACCAGGTACAGTTCGGAGAGTGCAGGGTCTTTTTCCTGGCAATCAGCGAGCTTGCCCGGCAGGCCGGCGATGTCCAGCGCGCCTTTGCGGCGGGTCATCTCACGGGCCTTGCGCGCCGCTTCACGGGCACGGGCAGCGTCGATCATCTTGCCGACGACCAGCTTGGCTTCGTTCGGGTTTTCCAGGAGGAAGTCGGAGAAGTACTTGCCCATTTCCTGTTCGACCGCGGTCTTCACTTCGGAAGAGACCAGCTTGTCTTTGGTCTGCGAGCTGAACTTCGGATCCGGTACTTTCACCGAGATGATCGCGGTCAGGCCTTCACGGGCATCGTCACCGGTGGTCGCGACTTTGTGCTTCTTCGCCAGACCTTCCTGCTCGATGTAGTTGTTCAGGTTACGCGTGAGTGCTGAACGGAAGCCCACCAAGTGAGTGCCGCCATCGCGCTGCGGAATGTTGTTGGTGAAGCACAACAGGTTCTCGTTGAAGCTGTCGTTCCACTGCAGGGCGATTTCCACGCCGATGCCGTCTTCACGCTGGATGTTGAAGTGGAACACCTGGTTGACCGCAGTCTTGTTGGTGTTCAGGTATTCAACGAACGCACGCAAACCGCCTTCGTACTTGAACAGCTCTTCCTTGCCGCTGCGCTCATCCTTGAGGACGATGCCGACACCGGAGTTGAGGAAGGACAGTTCACGAATGCGCTTGGCCAGGATGTCCCAGCTGAAGTGAATGTTCTTGAAGGTTTCGCTGGACGCCTTGAAATGAATCTGGGTACCGGTGGTTTCGCTGTCGCCAACGATGGCCATCGGCGCCTGAGGTACGCCGTGGACGTAGGTCTGTTCCCAGATCTTGCCGCTGCGGCGAACGGTCAGAACCAGTTCTTCGGACAGTGCGTTCACTACCGACACACCTACACCGTGCAGACCGCCGGATACTTTGTAGGAGTTGTCGTCGAACTTACCGCCAGCGTGGAGGACGGTCATGATGACCTCGGCGGCGGAAACGCCTTCCTCTTTGTGCACGTCTACCGGGATGCCACGGCCGTTGTCTTTAACGGTGATGGACTCATCCGGGTGGATGATGATGCTGATGTCGTCGCAGTGGCCGGCGAGGGCTTCGTCGATCGAGTTGTCGACCACCTCGAACACCATGTGGTGCAGACCGCTGCCATCGTCGGTGTCACCAATGTACATACCGGGACGTTTGCGTACGGCATCCAGGCCTTTCAGCACTTTAATGCTCGTTGAGTCGTACGTATTTTCTTCGCTCAATGCCTTCACTCCCGATGGTCGTGGGTCTGGGTGATACGGCCCTGTTCCACGTGGAACAAAGCGACTGGCGTTTCCGTCTGCCAGCCTTCCCTCAATAATTCGTGATCTACACAGGTGATAAACACCTGGCAGCGTAAGTCTTCCAGCAAGCGGCACAGCGCGCGACGATGGCTCTCGTCCAGCTCGGACGGCAAGTCATCCACCAGATAAATACACTGACCGCGTCGGGCCTGGCTGACTAGATGCCCTTGGGCAATCCGCAGTGCACAGACCACCAACTTCTGCTGACCTCGGGACAAAATGTCCGCGGCGTTGTGTGCGCCCAATCTAAGACGCAAATCAGCCCGTTGCGGTCCTGCCTGGGTATGACCCATTTGCTGGTCCCGTTGCACGGAACCGGCCAGTACGGCGCTCAACTCCCGGTCTTTGTCCCAGCCTCGGTAATAGCTGAGCGTCAAACCTTCGAGCTCAACCAGTTCGCTCAAGGTTTGTTCAAAGACTGGTTTCAAGGCTTTGATGTAAGCGCGGCGGTATTCATCGATTTCAGCGCTGGCCTGGCACAGTTCCCTGTCCCAAACCGCTTGCGAAACGGCGTCAAGTGTACCATGCCGCAGCCATGAGTTTCTCTGGCGCAAGGCCTTCTGCAAACGCTGCCAAGTGGCCATGAACCGTGGCTCGACGTGGAACACGCCCCAGTCGAGAAACTGCCGGCGAATCTTCGGCGCGCCTTCAAGCAGGCGGAAGCTGTCGGGGTTGATCAACTGCAGTGGCAGGATCTCCGCCAGTTGCGCAGCGCTGCGGGCGTTCTGGCCGTCGATGCGGATCTGGAACTCGCCCTGACGATCGCGCGAGATACCCAAAGCGCTGTGCCCACCCTCGGCCAGTTCGACCTGACCGAACACGGTACAGGCGAGCTGTTCGTACTGGATGACCGGCAACAGCCGCGTGCTACGAAACGAACGGGCAAGCCCCAGCAGATGAATGGCTTCCAGAACACTGGTTTTGCCGCTGCCGTTGGCGCCGTAAAGAATGTTGATGCGGGGGGAGGGGGAGAAGGTCACCGGGTGCAGATTGCGCACCGCGGTGACCGAAACACGACTTAAGGACATCCAGGGTCAGCTGATTACAGACGCATCGGCATGACAACGTAAGCCGAATCGTCGTTGTCGGACTCTTGCACCAGCGCACTGCTGTTGGAGTCGGACAGGATCAGACGAACCTGCTCGGTGGTCATCACGCCCAGCACGTCGAGCAAATAGCTCACGTTGAAGCCGATTTCCAGCGAACCGCCGTTGTATTCAACGCCCACTTCTTCTTCCGCTTCTTCCTGCTCCGGGTTGTTGGCCTGGATCTTCAACTGACCGCTGGCCAGTTGCAGACGAATACCACGGTACTTCTCGTTGGACAGAATCGCGGTGCGGCTGAATGCTTCACGCAGAGCCTGACGATCGCCCAGTACCAACTTGTCGCCGCCCTTCGGCAGAACGCGCTCGTAGTCCGGAAACTTGCCGTCGACCAGTTTCGAGGTGAAGGTGAATTCGCCGGTAGTGGCGCGGATGTGGTGCTGGCCCAATACGATACTGACGTTGCCGTCCGGCTCGGTGAGCAGACGTGCCAGTTCAAGGATACCTTTGCGGGGCACGATCACTTGATGGCGATCCGGCTGGCCGATATCGGCCTTCATCGAGCACATGGCAAGGCGGTGACCGTCGGTGGCCACGGCGCGAATGATGCCCTCGGACACTTCCAGCAGCATACCGTTGAGGTAGTAACGCACGTCCTGCTGAGCCATGGCGAAGCTGGTGCGCTCGATCAGGCGACGCAGTTTGCTTTGCTCGAGGCTGCAAGTCAGCGAGCCTGGACCTTCTTCAACGGTCGGGAAATCGTTGGCTGGCAAAGTCGACAGAGTGAAACGGCTACGACCAGCCTTCACGACCAGCTTCTGCTCGTCGACCTTGATGTCTATCAGCGCATCGTTGGGCAAGCTTTTGCAGATATCCATCAGCTTGCGCGCAGGCACGGTGATGGAACCTGTTTCAGCCGGCTCTTCAAGTTGCACACGACCGACCAGCTCGACTTCCAGGTCGGTACCGGTCAGCGACAACTGCTGGCCTTCGACAACCAGCAGCACGTTGGAGAGTACCGGCAAGGTCTGTCGGCGCTCGACGACGCCTGCGACCAGTTGCAGGGGTTTCAACAGGGCTTCGCGTTGAATGGTGAAATGCATGGTCTAGTCCCTTGCCTTAATAAGCTGCGCTGGTGTTCATCAAGTGGTCAGTGTACGCAGCAGGTTCTTGTAGTCCTCGCGGATGTCCGCGTCGGATTCCTTAAGTTCGTTGATCTTGCGGCAGGCGTGCAACACGGTGGTGTGGTCACGGCCGCCAAACACATCGCCGATTTCCGGCAGGCTGTGGTTGGTCAGTTCCTTGGACAACGCCATGGCCACCTGACGCGGACGCGCAACCGAGCGCGAACGGCGCTTGGACAGCAGATCCGAGATCTTGATCTTGTAGTACTCGGCGACGGTGCGCTGAATGTTATCCACAGAGACCAGTTTGTCCTGCAACGCCAGCAGGTCTTTCAGGGATTCGCGAATCAGCTCGATGGTGATGTCGCGGCCCATGAAGTGCGAGTGGGCGATCACGCGTTTCAGCGCGCCTTCCAGCTCGCGGACGTTGGAGCGAATACGCTGGGCGATAAAGAACGCGGCGTCGTGCGGCAAGTCGACTTTGGCCTGGTCGGCCTTCTTCATCAAGATCGCCACGCGGGTTTCCAGTTCGGGCGGCTCGACGGCAACCGTCAGGCCCCAGCCGAAGCGGGATTTAAGGCGCTCTTCAAGGCCTTCGATTTCTTTCGGGTAGCGGTCACTGGTAAGAATGACCTGCTGACCACCTTCAAGCAGGGCGTTGAAGGTGTGGAAAAACTCTTCCTGCGAGCGCTCTTTGCGGGCGAAGAACTGAATGTCGTCGATCAGCAAAGCATCCACCGAACGGTAGAAACGCTTGAACTCGTTGATCGCGTTCAGTTGCAGGGCCTTGACCATGTCGGCCACGAAACGCTCGGAATGCAGGTACACGACCTTGGCATTCGGGTTCTTCTTTAATAGATGGTTACCCACCGCGTGCATCAAGTGGGTTTTACCCAGACCAACGCCACCATAAAGGAACAGTGGGTTGTAGCCATGCTTGGGGTTGTCCGCCACTTGCCAGGCCGCCGCGCGGGCGAGCTGGTTGGATTTACCTTCGACGAAGTTTTCGAAGGTGAAAGTGCGGTTCAGGTAACTGGTGTGCTTGAGCGCGCCTTCGACCTGCACGGTGCGCTGTTCGGCGCGGACCGGGGCTTGCTGCGAAGCGGCACCGGACATCGGGTCGAAACTGTCGCGAGACGGTTCATCGCTGACTTCAGGGCTTTTCTGCGTCGAACGCTTGGCCGTCGGTGCAGGCGTCTGCGAGGGTGCCGGCGTGTTCGCAGGCGCGGCATTGGCCTGAGCCTGAGAAACCTGTGCGGCGGCCAGCGGCGCATTCGGTGCGGCACGCGGAGCGGAACTGCGTTTGCTGCCTATTAATAAGGAAAGCGCAGGCGCCATGCCGTTGCCGTGCTCATCCAGCAGCTCAAGGACCCGTCCCAGGTACTTTTCGTTGACCCAGTCCAGCACAAAACGGTTTGGTGCGTAGACGCGCAACTCGTCGCCTTCGGCTTCGACCTGTAGTGGACGGATCCAGGTGTTGAATTGTTGGGCAGGCAGCTCCTCGCGCAAAAGCTCCACGCACTGCTGCCAAAGTTCCACTGACACGGATATCCCCTAAGTTGAAAGCCGGTGAGGCAAAAACAAGCGGCCATTGTAGCGGCGAGCCGTCCACTTATCCACATGCAGGTTGCCCGGTGACCATGATTTATCAATGCGTTAAATCAGAAAAAGGCGACCAACGGTGTGTGAATAAGCTCTGTGGATAACCGCCTCTAAGGGCACTGGACAACTGGGGGTTGAACTCGGTGGATAACCTGCCTGTGGATAACAGCCCATTCCACGCACAGGTTATCCGATAGCGCAGCACAGGCTGAACACGGTTTTCCACCGTAGTTGTCATTCTCTGTACATCAGGTAAAACATGGGCTGATGTCACTTATCCACAGAAGAGGTCGTGCCTAGCTTTTATAAGCTTTACAGAAAAGCTTTAAATAATTCCCTTCTTTATTTTTATATTTGGCAGACAAGCTTTCAGGCAGAGAGAGCCCCGATATCTATTTATAAGGAAACGCTGGTTGGAAATTGACCTGAAGGCTTGCTTTCTCTAGAATCCCCGGTCTCTTAAAACGGGGGCCATTCCGGCCCGTTGTGGACGAACCAGGTAACACGACATGAAACGTACTTTCCAACCAAGCACTATCAAACGCGCCCGTACCCACGGTTTCCGTGCTCGCATGGCTACCAAGAACGGCCGTGCAGTCCTGTCGCGTCGCCGCGCCAAAGGTCGTGCGCGTCTGGCAGTTTGATAATCCGGTACTGGAGGTGAGTCAGGACTTCAGTCGGGAAAAGCGTCTGCTTACTCCCCGGCATTTCAAGGCAGTCTTTGACTCCCCTACCGGCAAGGTTCCGGGGAAAAATCTCCTGCTCCTTGCACGCAACAACGATCTTGATCACCCCCGTCTCGGGCTGGTTATCGGGAAAAAGAGCGTAAAGCTCTCCGTTGAGCGCAATCGCCTCAAACGTTTGATGCGCGAATCGTTCCGTCTGCACCAGGATTCACTGGGCGGCTGGGACATCGTTATCGTCGCGCGCAAAGGTCTGGGCGATGTAGAAAACCCCGAATTGATTCAGCATTTCGGCAAGCTCTGGAAGCGTCTGGCACGCAGCAAGCCAGTTCCAGAAGTCAAAACCGAAACTGTAGGGGTAGACAGTACCGATGCGTAAACTGGCCCTCGTTCCGATCCAGTTTTATCGCTATGCCATTAGTCCTTTGATGGCCAGTCACTGTCGTTTCTACCCCAGTTGTTCCTGCTACGCGTATGAAGCCATCGAAAATCATGGCCTTCTGCGCGGTGGCTGGCTGACCTTTCGTCGTTTAGGTCGCTGTCATCCGTGGAATCCCGGTGGTTATGACCCGGTTCCACCTATCCCTACCTCCCGTTCTTCTTCGATGGCCGAGTAATCATGGATATCAAACGCACGATCCTGATCGTCGCCCTGGCAATCGTGGCCTACGTTATGGTCCTTAAATGGAACCAGGACTATGGTCAGGCTGCCCTGCCGACTCAGAATGTTGCTTCCAGTACGACTACATCCGGTTTGCCGGATACCGCCACTGGCAATAATGCTGCCGCCAGTGACGATATTCCGCGCGCCGCTAGCGATACCAGCGCACCTGCCGAAACGCCGGTAGCCGCCAGCAAGGACCTGATCCAGATCAAAACCGACGTGCTCGATCTCGCGATCGATCCACAAGGTGGCGATGTCGCTCAACTGACCTTGCCTCTGTATCCACGTCGTCAGGATCGTCCTGATGTTCCGTTCCAGCTGTTCGATAACGGCGGCGAACGTGTTTATCTGGCCCAAAGCGGTCTGATCGGCACCAACGGCCCGGATGCAAATCCTGCCGGTCGTCCGGTCTACTCCTCGGAGAAGAAGACTTATCAACTGGCTGACGGTCAGGACCAACTGGTCGTCGACCTGAAGTTCAGCAAGGACGGCGTCAATTACATCAAGCGTTTCACCCTGAAACGCGGCCTGTATGACGTAGCCGTTTCCTACATTGTGGATAACCAGAGCGCTCAGCCCTGGAACGGCGCAATGTTTGCTCAGTTGAAGCGCGACAACAGTGCCGATCCTTCGTCCACTACTGCTACTGGCACCGCGACTTACCTGGGCGCTGCCCTGTGGACAAGTTCGGAGCCGTACAAGAAAGTGTCCATGAAGGACATGGACAAGGCGCAGCTGAAAGAAACCGTCACCGGTGGTTGGGTAGCCTGGCTGCAACACTACTTCGTGACCGCGTGGATTCCGGCGAAGGGCGAAAACAACGTCGTCCAGACCCGTAAAGACAGCAAAGGCAACTACATCATCGGTTACACCGGTCCTACATTGACCGCTGCGCCAGGTGCCAAAGTTGAAACCAGCGCTGTGCTATATGCCGGTCCGAAAAGCCAGGCTGTGCTGAAAGAGTTGTCCCCAGGTCTGGAACTGACCGTCGACTACGGCATTCTGTGGTTCATTGCCCAGCCAATCTTCTGGTTGCTGCAACATATCCACGCCATTGTCGGTAACTGGGGCTGGTCGATCATCTTCCTGACCATGCTGATCAAGGGTCTCTTCTTCCCTCTGTCGGCTGCCAGCTACAAATCGATGGCGCGCATGCGTGCCGTTGCACCGAAACTGGCTGCTCTGAAAGAGCAACATGGCGATGACCGGCAGAAAATGTCGCAAGCCATGATGGAGCTGTACAAGAAAGAGAAGATCAATCCGCTGGGTGGTTGCTTGCCAATCCTCGTGCAGATGCCGGTTTTCCTTTCGCTGTACTGGGTTCTGCTGGAAAGCGTGGAAATGCGCCAAGCGCCGTTCATGCTGTGGATCACAGACCTGTCGATCAAGGATCCGTTCTTCATTCTGCCGATCATCATGGGCGCAACCATGTTCATCCAGCAGCAGTTGAACCCGACTCCTCCGGATCCGATGCAGGCGAAGGTCATGAAAATGATGCCAATCATCTTCACCTTCTTCTTCCTGTGGTTCCCGGCTGGTCTGGTGCTGTACTGGGTTGTGAACAACTGCCTGTCCATCACCCAACAGTGGTACATCACACGTAAGATCGAACGGGCTACCAAAGCAGCCGCTTGATTTACACTGTGGATAACCACTCAAAACGCCCCCTAGTGGGGCGTTTTGCTATCTGTCATTTTTGTCTGGATTCCGGTTAATGAGCGTACCTCGTGAAACCATCGCCGCTGTCGCCACCGCTCAAGGTCGCGGTGGTGTCGGCATCGTCCGTATTTCCGGGCCATTGGCCAGTGTCGCGGCAAAAGCCATCAGCGGCCGCGAACTGAAACCGCGTTACGCCCATTACGGGCCGTTTTTCAGCGACGAACAACAAGTGCTTGATGAAGGTCTGGCGCTGTATTTCCCGGGGCCGAATTCGTTCACCGGTGAAGACGTGCTGGAACTGCAAGGCCACGGCGGCCCAATCGTTCTGGATATGTTGCTCAAACGCTGCCTGGAACTGGGATGTCGCTTGGCCCGTCCTGGTGAATTCAGCGAACGCGCCTTCCTCAATGACAAACTCGACCTGGCCCAGGCCGAGGCGATTGCCGATTTGATCGAAGCCAGTTCTGCACAGGCTGCGCGTAATGCGTTGCGCTCATTACAAGGCGCGTTTTCCCAGCGTGTGCATAACTTGACCGAGCAGTTGATCGGTTTGCGTATCTACGTTGAAGCCGCCATCGACTTTCCGGAAGAAGAAATCGACTTCCTCGCCGATGGCCATGTGCTGAGCATGCTCGACAAAGTGCGCGATGAATTATCTACAGTGCTGCGCGAAGCCGGGCAGGGCGCGTTGCTGCGCGATGGCATGACCGTAGTGATCGCCGGCCGTCCGAATGCTGGCAAATCCAGCCTGTTGAATGCGTTGGCCGGTCGCGAAGCGGCAATCGTTACCGAGATTGCCGGCACCACCCGCGACATCCTCCGTGAACATATCCACATCGACGGCATGCCGTTGCACGTTGTCGATACGGCTGGACTGCGCGATACCGATGATCAGGTGGAAAAGATAGGTGTTGAACGGGCATTGAAAGCCATTGGCGAAGCCGATCGGGTACTGCTGGTGGTCGATGCGACCGCTCCGGAAGCGCTGGATCCGTTTGCCTTGTGGCCTGAATTCCTCGAAACCCGACCAGATCCGGCCAAAGTTACTTTGATCCGCAACAAGGCCGATCTAACGGGCGAAGCCATTGTTTTGGAAACCAGCGAAGACGGGCACGTGACGATCAGTCTCAGCGCCAAATCGGCCGGTGAAGGTCTGGATCTGTTGCGCGATCATCTCAAAGCCTGCATGGGTTACGAGCAGACGTCGGAAAGCAGTTTCAGTGCACGTCGCCGGCATCTGGAGGCCTTGCGCCACGCCAGTGCGGCACTGGAACACGGCCGCGCTCAGCTGACCTTGGCTGGCGCCGGAGAGTTGCTGGCCGAGGATTTGCGCCAGGCCCAGCATTCTCTCGGCGAAATCACCGGGGCTTTCAGCTCTGATGATCTGTTGGGACGAATCTTTTCCAGTTTCTGTATCGGCAAATGACAAAAGGGGCTGTGGACAATTTATCCACAGCCCCTTTTTCGTTTTACCAGTTGTAGGAAACCGTACCGAGAAGGGTGCGATCTTCACCCCAATAGCAGCGACCCGCGTCGTTGCAACCCGACACATATTCCTTGTCGAACAGGTTCTTCGCATTTAGGTCGACGCTCCAGTGCGTATCGATCTGATAACCGATGGCCGCATCCACCAAGGTAACGTCGCCGGCATCCAGCTTTCCGTAGAGAGAAGGCGAGGTGTAAGCGAAGGCACTGTCGAAGTAACGCACACCACCGCCCACATACAAACCTTTCAAGTCGCCATCGAGGAAACGGTATTTCGCCCAGACCGAAGCCTGATTACGTGGCACGCCGGTCATTTGATGGCCTTTGACCAATGACGTCGCGGCATCCTTGGTGATTCGCGCGTCGGTGTAGGTATAAGCCGCAGTCACGTTGAGGTTCTGCGTCAGGTTGCTGTTGAGTTCCAGTTCCACACCCTTGGAACGGCTTTCGCCCACCTGGCGGTAGCTCGATGTAGTGGCGTCGAAGTAGGTGTCGTCTTTTTTACGCAGGTCGTACACCGATGCAGTGAAAGCAGTGTCCCAGCCGATCGGTTCGTACTTCAGGCCCACTTCATATTGGCTGCTGGTGATGGGGTCGAGTGGCGCGCCGGCATTGGAGATCTGCTGTACCGGCACGAATGAGGTGGAATAGCTGACATACGGCGTCATGCCGTTGTCGAACTGGTACATCACGCCGCCCTGATAGGTGAATTTCTTGTCCTCGGAGCTGATGTCGCTCGACTGGGCGACCTTGTCGCGAAAATCACTGTCGACCCAATCCTGGCGGCCACCGAGCAGGAACAGCCAATGGTCGTACTTGCTCTGGATCTGTGCATAAACCCCTTTCATCTGTTGCTCAAGCAAGGTGTTTTGCACCGCAATCGGTGTGGTCGGATCGCGCAGGTACACCGGGTTATACACATCGATCGGCCCGACGATGCCGGCGTTCCAGTCCTGATTAAAAGAGGTGCGATCGTAGCTGGCGCCGAACAACACGGTGTTCTCCAGACCGCCGACCTGGAATTTGCCTTCCAGTTGGTTATCCAGCGAGTACACCATCGACTTGTTGAAGCGATCGTACGCCGTCATGTTCAGGCGTGTGCCAAACCCGGCGTTGTTGAGGTTGCCCGGCCAGGTTTCGTGGCGGGTAATGCGCGACTGCATGTAGCGCGAGTTCTGGCGGAACTGCCAGTCGTCGTTGAACGAGTGGCTGAACTCGTAACCGGTGCTCCAGGTTTCCCGTTCGAAAGTGTTCCAGTCCGGGTCGCCGAGCATGGTGCCTTTGGATAACTTGCCATTGGGGTTTGTCAGCAAAGTCCCTGCAGCGGGTAGGCCAAGTTCCATGTTGGTGTGATCCTTCTGGTAGTTGGCCAGTAGGGTCAGTGTGTTGTAATCGTCGAAATTCAGGGTCAGCGATGGCGCGATGTAGATACGGTCGTCCGGAACGTGATCGGTCTGGGTGTCGGACTTGCGGCCAAGCATCACCACGCGTCCGAGCACGTTGCCGCTGTCATTGAGCGGGCCGGAAACATCGACGCCGATCTGCCGGCGGTTGTTCGAGCCATAACCCAATTGCACTTCGCCTTGCGGTGCCGCGGTTGGCCGTTTGCTGACCAGATTGACCAGACCGCCCGGCGCGTTTTCCCCATAGAGCAGTGAGGACGGGCCACGGAAAATCTCCACCCGCTCAAGTCCATAAGGCTCGGTGCTGGTGTCATAGCGGTTGCCTTGTACACGCAGCCCATCGCGCAACAGACCGTAGCCATAATCGGTGGCGTTGAAACCGCGAATATAAAACAGGTCCCCGGCCAGACTGTCGCCGGCGGCAAACGGTGGGGCGAAGATCCCCGGCACGTAGCCAAGCACCTCGGTCAGCGTCTGAGATTTCTGATCTTTCATGCGTTGCGCGGTTACAACTGACACCGAGCGGGGCGTTTCCGACAACGGTGTGCTGGTTTTCGTACCGATCCGGCTGTTTTGCGCCTTGTATCCAACGTCGGCGGCGTAAACGAGGTTCATCGGGTTCGCCAACTGACCGTTGATATTGGTCGGGGCCAGTTCCAGTGAGTCACCATTGGGTAGCGCCTGCAGAATGTAACTGCCCGGCGCCTGCGGCACGGCTTGCAACCCCGAACCTTGCAGCAGTTGGGCGAAGCCTTGTTCGACGGTGAAGCTGCCGTTCAGCCCGGTGCTACGCAAGCGGCTGGTCTGTTGTGGTGAGAACGACAAAATCACGTTCGCGGCCGAGGCGAACTGGCTCAAAGCGATATCCAGCGGGCCGGCAGCGATGTCGTAACGCTGGGTTGCCGTCGCAGCGAAGGCGCTGTTGCTCATGATCAGGCAGGATGCGGCGCTGGTCATCAGTAAGCTGTATGCAATGCAGTGGTGGGAAAAACGCTGACGGAACGTGGGAAGACGCATGTGTGAATAAGCCCTGAAGGTGGCGAAGAGCCGCGTTTATCGCGATTACCTGTAGGGCCGGGTCAGGGCAAAAAAAGATAACCCTGTTTTCGATTTATTTTCCCCAGGTGGTTTTCGATCAGACGTTGTGGCTGATCGAGACCCAGTAACGGGTGAAGTAGCGGACGTTGATCGGTAACGAGGCCTGGAGATTGGCCAGCACTGCATCGGTGGAATCGAGTCGAAAAGTGCCGGATACCCGCAGATCCCGGACGCGGCTATCGCAGTGCAGAACACCGCTGCGATAACGCCCCAGCTCTTCGATCACCTCGCCCAACCGTGCATCGAGCACAATCAGCTGGCCGTTGGTCCACGCCACTGCCGAGGATTTATAGGGATGAAGGCGACCGATATGCCGCCTATCAAAGTCAGCGCCTTCGCCTGCTTTCAAGATCATCGCGGGCGTTGATGGATCAGCGGGTTGCACGCTGACCCGATCTTCCAGCACGCCGACCCGCGTTGAGCCCGACAGCTGATGCACGGAAAAACGCGTGCCCAACGCTTGAATCCGGCCATCGTGGGTCTCGACAAAAAACGGCCGCTGATCGCCAAGCTTGCCGGTTTGAATGAGGATCTCACCCGAGCGCAAGCGAATCAGGCGCTGCACCGCATCGAAGGACACATCAATGGCGGTGTCGGTGTTGAGCCGGATCTGGCTGCCATCTGCCAATGAAATGCTACGACGCTGGCCAACGCTGGTTTTGTAGTCGGCCCAGACATTCCCCAAGGATGTATGTTGCTGAGCGTTCCAACCCAAGAACCCTGTCCCGGTCGCGAGCAGCAACAGCTTCAGTACCTGGCGCCGTTGGTGGCCGGTATTCAGCGCGCGACGTTTCAAATCCTGCGGCAGAGTGCCGAGATGACGCTGCAATTGTTCCATCTGGTTCCACGCCGCCAAGTGCGCTGGATCGCTATCTATCCACAGCTGCCAGGCTTTCTGTTCGGCTGGCGTCGGCGAATCGGCCTGAAACTGCACGTACCAACCGGCAGCGGCTTCGAAAACTTTGCGGTTGGGGGCTATGGCCATCAGCGCTGCGCCATGATCAGGGCACATTCCGTCAAAGCGCGGATCATGTGCTTCTTTACTGTGGTCAGGGAAACCTTCAACTGCACAGCGATCTGTTGATAAGTCAGGCCGTCGATCTGCGAAAGCATGAAGATCTCCCGGGTTCGCGGGCCAAGAGCGGCCAGGGCTTTATCCACAGCAACCAGGGTTTCGATGATCAGCGCTTTGTCTTCTTCGCTGATGGCCGTCGCCTCGGGTCTGGCCGCAAGCGTTTGCAGATACGCGCTTTCTATGGCGCGCCTTCTATACCGATCTATGACCAATCCGCGTGCAACGGTGGTCAGATAATCCCGCGGCTCACGGATCTGTGCAGCGTTACGCGCAGCCAGAATTCGCACAAACGTGTCATGCGCCACATCGGCAGCATCGCAGGCGTCATGCAATTTTCCCTTGAGCCATCCATATAGCCACGAATGGTGTTGCTCGTAGATTTGCTCGATCGCAGCGTTATGGGCGGGTAGGGACATGGGGGAAAACTGGCGAGTTAATGATAATAGCTATTATTAGCCTCTGTTACGTTCTCTCACAATAGCCCGTTCACATCCCTCCATCGGCTTCCTGGTCGTCACCGATCTTTCGGTGGCGCTTTTTTCTGTGCCCTGAAAAAGCCATTTGGTCGATTTTCTGTGGATTAAACTCTGTGAATAACTGCCACTGAGGTCGGTTGATAACAGGGCCTCAAAACTGGATATAACCCTATCTGTGGATAACCACCCCTTTCATCCACAGGCTTACACCGGTTATCCAAGGGCCTTATTGGCACATGAGCACAGGGTTTTGAAACTCTGTACATATTGAATATAAAGGCCTGTAGCAATCTATCCACAGAAAGGTGGCTCAGTAAGAATAAACATAAAAACAAAGGTTTTATAAATTTCTCTCTTTTTTATTCTTTTAACCTCGAGTTCTCCACAGCTGGTTAAATTTTGTGCAAAGGGTTCTTTAGGAAGGGCGAAGTCCCTATACTTGTCGACCAGGTCCAGAAACCTGATCTCAAACTATTCCTGAATTACCTACTTAAGCAGGCACGAGGTGCGTGGTGGATTTCCCTTCCCGTTTTGAAGTGATCGTCATCGGCGGCGGTCATGCCGGTACCGAGGCAGCACTGGCCTCAGCACGTATGGGGGCAAAAACCCTGTTGCTGACGCATAACGTGGAAACCCTCGGTGCCATGAGTTGCAACCCTGCCATCGGTGGCATTGGCAAAAGCCATCTGGTCAAGGAAATCGATGCCCTCGGCGGCGCGATGGCCACGGCTACCGATTTGGGAGGCATCCAGTTTCGTGTGTTGAACAGCCGTAAAGGCCCGGCCGTGCGTGCTACCCGCGCTCAGGCCGACCGTATTCTTTACAAAGCCGCTGTCCGCGAAATACTGGAAAACCAGCCGAACCTGTGGATATTTCAACAAGCCGCTGATGACCTGATCGTCGAGCAGGAACAAGTCCGTGGTGTTGTCACGCAAATGGGTCTGCGGTTCTTCGCCGATTCCGTGGTGTTGACCACCGGTACCTTCCTTGGCGGACTTATCCACATCGGTTTGCAGAATTTTTCCGGCGGTCGCGCCGGTGATCCGCCGTCGATCGCCTTGGCTCACCGTTTGCGTGAAATGCCACTGCGTGTCGGTCGCCTGAAAACCGGTACACCGCCGCGTATCGATGGCAAGTCTGTGGATTTCTCAGTAATGACCGAGCAACCAGGCGATACGCCGATCCCGGTGATGTCGTTCATGGGCAACAAAGAACAGCATCCACGCCAGGTCAGCTGCTGGATTACTCACACCAACGCCCGCACTCATGAAATCATCGCAGCGAACCTCGATCGTTCGCCGATGTATTCGGCTGCCGGTGAAATCGAGGGCATCGGCCCGCGTTATTGCCCGTCGATCGAAGACAAGATCCACCGCTTTGCCGACAAGGAAAGCCATCAGGTGTTTATCGAACCGGAAGGTTTGACTACCCACGAGCTGTATCCCAACGGGATATCCACCAGCTTGCCGTTCGACGTGCAATTGCAGATCGTGCAATCGATCCGCGGCATGGAAAACGCGCACATCGTGCGTCCGGGTTATGCGATCGAGTACGACTACTTCGATCCGCGCGACCTGAAGTACAGCCTGGAAACCAAAGTCATCGGCGGTCTGTTCTTCGCCGGGCAAATCAACGGCACCACCGGTTACGAAGAAGCCGGCGCCCAGGGTTTGCTCGCTGGCGCCAACGCCGCACTGCGCGCCAAGGGCAAAGAAGCCTGGTGTCCGCGTCGCGATGAAGCGTACATCGGTGTGTTGGTCGACGACCTGATCACCCTCGGCACCCAAGAGCCGTACCGCATGTTCACTTCCCGTGCCGAGTACCGCCTGATTCTGCGTGAGGACAACGCCGACCTGCGTCTGACCGAAAAAGGTCGCGAGCTGGGTCTGGTCGATGACGCGCGTTGGGCGGCCTTCTGCAAGAAACGCGAAAGCATCGAACTCGAAGAACAACGCCTGAAAAGCACTTGGGTTCGTCCGAATACGCAGCAGGGCGATGCGATTGCCGAGAAATTCGGCACACCGCTGACCCACGAATACAACTTGCTCAACCTCTTGAGCCGTCCGGAAATCGACTACGCTGGTCTGGTCGAAGTGACCGGCAATGGCGCGGAAGATCCACAGGTCGCCGAGCAGGTTGAAATCAAGACCAAATACGCCGGTTACATCGATCGTCAACAGGACGAAATCGCCCGTCTGCGCGCCAGTGAAGACACGAAATTGCCTGTGGATATCGATTACACCAACATTTCCGGTCTCTCCAAGGAGATCCAGAGCAAGCTCGGCGCGACTCGTCCAGAGACGCTTGGCCAGGCTTCGCGGATCCCGGGTGTGACCCCGGCAGCGATTTCGCTGTTGATGATTCATTTGAAAAAACGCGGCGCGGGCCGTCAGTTGGAGCAAAGCGCTTGAGTTCTAAGGTCACTTCGCAACACGCCGAAGAGTTATCCACAGGAGCCCGCGAGCTCGGTGTCAACCTCACTGAAATCCAGCACGAATTGCTGCTGGGTTATCTGGCTCTGTTGATCAAATGGAACCAGGCTTACAACCTGACCGCCGTGCGCGATCCGGACGAAATGGTTTCGCGGCACTTGCTCGATAGTCTCAGCGTCATGTCGTTCATCGAAAACGGTCGCTGGCTCGACGTCGGCAGTGGCGGCGGCATGCCGGGGATCCCGTTAGCGATCCTGTACCCGGATTCGCAAGTGACCTGCCTGGACAGCAACGGCAAGAAAACCCGCTTCCTGACTCAGGTCAAACTCGAACTCAAACTGGATAACCTGCAAGTTATCCACAGTCGTGTCGAAGCCTTCCAGCCTGCGCAGCCGTTCAACGGGATCATTTCCCGGGCGTTCAGCAGCATGGAGAACTTCACCAACTGGACTCGCCACCTCGGCGATGCCGATACACGCTGGCTGGCAATGAAGGGCGTTCATCCGGCCGATGAGCTGGTAGCATTGCCGGCAGACTTCAAACTCGATAGCGAACACGCCCTGGCCGTACCCGGTTGCCAAGGCCAACGCCATCTGCTGATACTGCGCCGCACGGCATGATTGGGAACACAAGCAAGAATGGCTAAGGTATTCGCGATAGCGAACCAAAAGGGTGGTGTGGGCAAGACCACCACCTGCATCAACCTCGCAGCATCCCTGGTCGCGACCAAGCGCCGGGTGCTGTTGATCGATCTCGATCCACAGGGCAACGCCACCATGGGTAGCGGTGTGGATAAACACGGCCTGGAAAACTCGGTCTACGACCTGCTGATCGGCGAATGCGATCTGGCCGAGGCCATGCACTATTCGGAGCACGGCGGTTATCAACTGCTGCCGGCCAACCGCGATTTGACCGCGGCCGAAGTGGTGCTGCTGGAAATGCAGATGAAGGAAAGCCGTCTGCGCAGCGCGCTGGCGCCGATCCGTGAAAATTACGATTACATCCTGATCGACTGCCCGCCGTCGCTGTCGATGCTCACGCTGAACGCACTGGTCGCCGCTGACGGGGTGATTATCCCCATGCAGTGCGAGTACTTTGCGCTCGAAGGCTTGAGCGACCTTGTGGATAACATCAAGCGCATCGCTGAACTGCTGAACCCGAACCTGAAAGTCGAAGGTTTGCTGCGCACGATGTACGACCCGCGCCTGAGCCTGATGAACGACGTTTCGGCGCAGCTCAAGGAACACTTCGGCGAGCAGCTCTATGACACGGTGATTCCGCGCAACATCCGTCTGGCCGAAGCGCCAAGCTACGGCATGCCGGCGCTGGCCTACGACAAGCAATCGCGTGGCGCCCTGGCTTATCTGGCCCTGGCCGGCGAGATGGTTCGCCGTCAGCGCAAAAATTCACGCATCGCCGCCGCTCAGGCAACTTAAGGAATCCCCATGGCCGTCAAGAAACGAGGTCTCGGACGTGGACTGGATGCACTGCTGAGTGGTCCGACCGTCAGCGCGCTGGAAGAACAAGCCGCGCAAGCTGACACCCGTGAATTGCAACACTTGCCGCTGGACCTGCTGCAGCGCGGTAAATACCAGCCGCGCCGGGACATGGACCCGCAGGCGCTGGAAGAACTGGCGGCCTCGATCAAGGCGCAAGGCGTGATGCAGCCGATCGTGGTGCGCCCGATTGGCGGTGGCCGCTTCGAGATCATCGCCGGTGAACGTCGCTGGCGTGCGAGCCAGCAAGCCGGGCAGGAAACCATTCCGGCAATGGTCCGCGATGTGCCGGATGAAACCGCGATCGCCATTGCGCTGATCGAGAACATCCAGCGCGAAGACCTCAATCCCATCGAAGAAGCGGTGGCCCTGCAGCGTCTGCAGCAGGAATTCCAGCTGACCCAGCAACAGGTCGCCGAGGCTGTGGGTAAGTCCCGTGTCACTGTGGCTAACCTGTTGCGGCTTATTGCATTGCCGGAAGTCATCAAGACCATGTTGTCTCACGGCGACCTGGAAATGGGCCATGCCCGTGCTTTGCTCGGTCTGCCGGACAATCAACAGGTTGAAGGGGCGCGACATGTTGTCGCACGCGGTCTCACCGTGCGCCAAACTGAGGCACTGGTTCGCCAGTGGTTGAGTGGCAAACCGGAGCCTGTGGAAGCGACCAAACCCGACCCGGATATCGCCCGTCTCGAACAGCGTCTGGCCGAGCGCCTAGGCTCTGCGGTGCAGATTCGCCACGGCAAGAAGGGAAAGGGTCAGTTGGTGATTGGTTACAACTCCCTCGATGAGCTTCAAGGTGTGCTCGCACACATCCGCTGAAACATTTCCTCATGTAGCGCGCAGTCGGAAATCACTACCTGACAGTTGAATAGGGGCAGAACCGCCCCTATACTCTGCGCGCATTTTGTCGGCACAAATTATGCCAAGTTATTGAATTCTGGCAGCCGACCATTGGAGAGCAATAGTGATGGAAACCCGCAAGCCAAACCGCCTGCCGTTCCATCGCCTGGCGGTTTTTCCGGTGTTGATGGCTCAATTTGTCATTTTGCTCATTGCCGCTTTGGCGCTCTGGCAGTGGCATGGAGTCGTTGCCGGATACTCGGGACTTTGCGGAGGCCTGATAGCCTTGCTGCCCAATGTTTATTTCGCTCACAAGGCATTTCGGTTTTCCGGCGCCCGAGCAGCCCAGTCCATCGTCCGGTCTTTTTATGCCGGCGAGGCAGGCAAACTGATTTTGACAGCAGTGCTTTTTGCGCTGGTGTTTGCAGGTGTGAAGCCACTGGCGCCGATAGCAGTATTCGGCGTGTTCGTGCTGACTCAGTCGGTCAGCTGGTTCGCTCCCCTGCTGATGAGAACAAGACTTTCGAGACCTTAGGGCGTTTGAGGCAACCATGGCAGAAACAACCGCTTCGGGCTATATCCAGCACCACTTGCAGAACCTGACCTTCGGTCAGCTACCTAACGGCGGCTGGGGCTTTGCCCATACCGCAGCAGAAGCCAAAGAAATGGGCTTCTGGGCTTTCCACGTCGATACCCTCGGCTGGTCGGTCGCGTTGGGTCTGATCTTCGTATTTCTTTTCCGCATGGCGGCAAAGAAAGCGACTTCGGGTCAGCCGGGTGCTTTGCAGAACTTCGTTGAAGTATTGGTCGAATTCGTCGATGGCAGCGTGAAAGACAGCTTCCATGGCCGTAGCCCGGTGATTGCGCCGCTGGCACTGACCATCTTCGTCTGGGTGTTTCTGATGAACGCCGTCGACCTGATCCCGGTCGACTGGATTCCTCAGCTGGCCATCCTGATCACCGGTGATCACCACATCCCGTTCCGCGCCGTGTCGACTACCGACCCGAACGCGACTCTGGGCATGGCGTTGTCGGTTTTCGCACTGATCATTTTCTACAGCATCAAGGTCAAGGGCATCGGCGGCTTCATCGGCGAACTGACCCTGCACCCGTTTGGTAGCAAGAACATCTTTGTTCAGGCGCTGCTGATCCCGGTGAACTTCCTGCTCGAATTCGTGACCCTGATCGCTAAACCGATCTCTCTGGCTCTGCGTCTGTTCGGCAACATGTATGCCGGTGAGCTGGTGTTCATTCTGATCGCTGTGATGTTCGGCAGCGGTCTGCTCTGGCTGAGTGGCCTGGGCGTTGTTCTGCAGTGGGCGTGGGCTGTGTTCCACATCCTGATCATCACCCTGCAGGCGTTCATCTTCATGATGCTGACCATCGTCTACTTGTCGATGGCGCACGAAGAAAACCATTAAGGCCAGTCTCGACTAGTCTGATGTCCTTCCCGGTCAAACGGGAAGGGGCTCTTCACAGGGCACCTGAAACGATTTGTTTTACCGCTTTAATCTAAAAAACCTAAACCATACGACGTAAAAGTCGGGAGGAAAGATGGAAACTGTAGTTGGTCTAACCGCTATCGCTGTTGCACTGTTGATCGGCCTGGGCGCACTGGGTACCGCAATTGGTTTCGGCCTGCTGGGCGGCAAGTTCCTGGAAGGCGCAGCGCGTCAGCCAGAAATGGTTCCAATGCTGCAAGTTAAAATGTTCATCGTTGCCGGTCTGCTCGACGCCGTAACCATGATCGGTGTTGGTATCGCTCTGTTCTTCACCTTTGCGAACCCGTTCGTTGGTCAGATCGCTGGCTAATTACCCGGATTCTTCCGAGTAATTTGATGTGATGGACAACGTAACTGCGAGGTGTTGGCGTGAACATTAATGCGACCCTGATTGGCCAGTCCGTTGCGTTCCTGATTTTTGTACTGTTCTGCATGAAGTATGTATGGCCTCCGGTCATCGCTGCACTGCACGAACGTCAAAAGAAGATCGCTGATGGTCTGGACGCTGCCAGCCGTGCAGCTCGCGACCTGGAGTTGGCCCAAGAAAAAGCGGGTCAGCAACTGCGCGAAGCGAAAGCTCAGGCAGCTGAAATCATCGAGCAAGCCAAGAAACGCGGTAACCAGATTGTCGAAGAGGCCGTTGAAAAGGCCCGTGTCGACGCTGACCGTGTGAAGGTTCAGGCTCAAGCCGAGATCGAACAGGAACTGAACAGTGTCAAAGACAAGCTGCGCGCCCAAGTGGGTTTGCTGGCTGTCGGCGGCGCCGAGAAGATCCTGGGTGCCACAATCGATCAAAACGCGCACGCAGAGCTGGTTAACCAACTGGCTGCTGAAATCTAAGCGAGGGCGATCATGGCAGAACTGACCACGTTGGCCCGACCTTACGCTAAGGCGGCCTTCGAGCACGCTCAGGCCCACCAGCAACTGGCCAATTGGTCAGCCATGCTCGGCCTGGCTGCAGCGGTGTCGCAAGACGACACCATGCAGCGCGTGCTCAAGGCCCCGCGACTGACGAGCGCAGAAAAGGCCGCCACGTTTATTGACGTGTGCGGCGACAAGTTTGATGCCAAGGCACAGAACTTCATCAATGTCGTTGCCGAAAACGACCGTCTCCCGCTTCTGCCGGAGATTGCCGCTCTTTTCGACCTGTACAAGGCCGAACAAGAGAAGTCGGTAGACGTTGAAGTGACCAGTGCTTTTGCATTGAACCAAGAACAGCAAGACAAACTCGCCAAGGTTCTCAGTGCACGACTCAACCGGGAAGTGCGCCTGCAAGTTGCGGAGGATGCTGCCCTTATAGGTGGTGTCGTTATCCGCGCCGGCGACCTGGTTATCGATGGCTCGATTCGCGGCAAAATCGCGAAACTTGCCGAAGCATTGAAATCTTGAGTTTGAAGGGGCAGCAGAGCAATGCAGCAACTCAATCCTTCCGAAATAAGTGAAATTATCAAGGGCCGCATCGACAAGCTCGATGTGACCTCCCAAGCCCGTAACGAAGGCACTGTCGTCAGCGTATCTGACGGCATCGTGCGGATTCACGGTCTGGCCGACGTCATGTACGGCGAGATGATCGAGTTTCCGGGCGGCGTCTACGGTATGGCCCTCAACCTGGAGCAAGACTCCGTAGGTGCCGTTGTATTGGGCGCTTACCAGTCTCTGGCTGAAGGCATGAGCGCCAAGTGCACTGGCCGCATCCTCGAAGTTCCTGTTGGTAAGGAACTGCTGGGTCGCGTAGTCGACGCACTGGGTAACCCTGTTGACGGCAAAGGTCCACTGGGCAACACCGAGACCGACGCGGTCGAGAAAGTTGCTCCGGGCGTGATCTGGCGTAAGTCGGTAGACCAGCCTGTACAGACTGGCTACAAGGCTGTCGATGCCATGATCCCTGTCGGCCGTGGCCAGCGTGAGCTGATCATCGGTGACCGTCAGATCGGTAAAACCGCTCTGGCGATCGACGCGATCATCAACCAGAAAGACAGCGGCATTTTCTGCGTCTACGTAGCTATTGGTCAGAAACAATCGACCATCGCCAACGTGGTTCGCAAGCTGGAAGAAAACGGCGCTCTGGCCAACACGATCATCGTGGCTGCCAGTGCTTCGGAATCTCCTGCGCTGCAATTCCTGGCACCGTACTCCGGTTGCACCATGGGTGAATTCTTCCGCGACCGCGGTGAAGACGCGCTGATCGTTTATGACGATCTGTCCAAGCAAGCAGTGGCTTACCGCCAGATTTCCCTGCTGCTGCGCCGTCCACCAGGCCGTGAAGCTTACCCAGGCGACGTGTTCTATCTCCACTCCCGTCTGCTGGAGCGCGCATCCCGCGTTTCGGAAGAATACGTAGAGAAGTTCACCAACGGCGCAGTGACCGGCAAAACCGGTTCCCTGACCGCACTGCCGATCATCGAAACCCAGGCTGGCGACGTTTCCGCGTTCGTTCCGACCAACGTGATTTCCATCACCGACGGTCAGATCTTCCTGGAATCGGCCATGTTCAACTCGGGCATCCGCCCTGCAGTGAACGCCGGTGTTTCGGTATCCCGTGTGGGTGGTGCCGCTCAGACCAAGATCATCAAGAAGCTGTCCGGTGGTATCCGTACCGCTCTGGCTCAGTACCGTGAACTGGCGGCATTCGCCCAGTTCGCTTCTGACCTGGACGAAGCGACCCGTAAGCAACTTGAGCATGGTCAGCGCGTTACCGAGCTGATGAAGCAGAAGCAATACGCACCAATGTCGATCGCTGACATGGCGCTGTCGCTGTATGCCGCTGAGCGTGGGTTCCTGACTGACATTGAAATCGCCAAGATCGGCAGCTTCGAACAAGCGCTGATCGCTTTCTTCAACCGCGATCACGCCGATTTGATGGCCAAGATCAACGTTAAAGGTGACTTCAATGACGAAATCGACGCTGGCATGAAAGCCGGTATCGAGAAGTTCAAGGCCACCCAAACCTGGTAAGCCGCAGCGGGAGCCGCGAGGCTCCCGCTTGCTAACCTGATAGGTGTTACATGGCAGGCGCAAAAGAGATTCGCAGTAAGATTGCGAGCATCAAAAGCACGCAAAAGATTACCAGCGCCATGGAAAAAGTGGCGGTCAGCAAAATGCGCAAGGCACAAATGCGCATGGCTGCTAGCCGTCCTTATGCGGAGCGTATCCGCCAGGTTATTGGGCATCTGGCCAACGCCAACCCGGAATACCGCCACCCGTTCATGATCGACCGCGAAATCAAGCGCGTTGGTTATGTTGTGGTGAGCAGTGACCGTGGTCTGTGCGGCGGCTTGAATACCAACCTGTTCAAGGCCCTGGTCAAGGACATGGCGGTAAACCGCGAAAACGGCGTCGAGATTGATCTGTGTGTTGTTGGTAGCAAGGGTGCGGCCTTTTTCCGCAACTTCGGCGGTAACGTCGTTGCAGCTATCAGCCACCTGGGTGAAGAGCCGTCGATCAATGATCTGATCGGCAGCGTCAAGGTGATGCTGGATGCCTACCTGGACGGCCGTATTGACCGCCTGTCCGTGGTGTCCAACAAGTTCATCAACACCATGACGCAACAGCCTACCGTGGAGCAATTGATTCCACTGGTGGCCACCCCGGATCAGGATCTCAAGCACCACTGGGACTATCTCTACGAACCGGATGCCAAAGAGCTGCTTGACGGCTTGATGGTCCGCTACGTTGAGTCGCAGGTCTACCAGGCGGTGGTCGAGAACAACGCGGCTGAACAAGCTGCGCGGATGATCGCGATGAAGAACGCTACCGACAACGCCGGTGATTTGATCAGCGATTTGCAGCTGATCTACAACAAGGCGCGTCAGGCTGCGATCACCCAAGAGATCTCGGAAATCGTCGGCGGCGCTGCCGCGGTTTAACGGTTCAAATATTCAGAGGATCCAGCTATGAGTAGCGGACGTATCGTTCAAATCATCGGCGCCGTTATCGACGTGGAATTTCCACGCGACAGCGTACCGAGCATCTACAACGCTTTGAAAGTCAAAAGCGATGCCGGCACCACTCTGGAAGTTCAGCAGCAGCTGGGCGACGGCGTGGTTCGTACCATTGCGATGGGTTCCACCGAGGGCTTGAAGCGCGGTCTGGAAGTTACCGATTCTGGCGCAGCCATCTCCGTACCGGTCGGTAAAGCGACCCTGGGCCGGATCATGGACGTCCTCGGTAACCCGATCGACGAAGCTGGCCCGATCGACACCGAAGAGCGTTGGGGCATTCACCGTCCAGCGCCTTCGTTCGCTGAACAGGCAGGCGGCAACGACCTGCTGGAAACCGGCATCAAGGTTATCGACCTGGTTTGCCCGTTTGCCAAAGGCGGTAAAGTTGGTCTGTTCGGTGGTGCCGGTGTAGGCAAAACCGTAAACATGATGGAACTGATCCGTAACATCGCCATCGAGCACAGCGGTTATTCCGTGTTCGCCGGTGTGGGTGAGCGTACCCGTGAGGGTAACGACTTCTACCACGAGATGAAGGACTCCAACGTTCTGGACAAAGTGGCACTGGTTTACGGTCAGATGAACGAGCCGCCGGGTAACCGTCTGCGCGTAGCACTGACCGGCCTGACCATGGCCGAGAAGTTCCGTGACGAAGGTAACGACGTTCTGCTGTTCGTCGACAACATCTATCGTTACACCCTGGCCGGTACTGAAGTATCCGCACTGCTGGGCCGTATGCCTTCGGCAGTAGGTTACCAGCCGACCCTGGCTGAAGAGATGGGCGTTCTGCAAGAACGTATCACTTCGACCAAGGAAGGTTCGATCACCTCGATCCAAGCGGTATACGTACCTGCGGATGACTTGACCGACCCGTCGCCAGCGACCACCTTCGCCCACTTGGACGCCACCGTCGTTCTGTCCCGTGACATCGCTTCCCTGGGTATCTACCCAGCGGTAGATCCACTGGATTCGACTTCGCGCCAGCTGGACCCGAACGTAATCGGCCAGGACCACTACGACACCGCTCGCGGCGTTCAGTACGTTCTGCAACGTTACAAAGAGCTGAAGGACATCATCGCGATCCTGGGTATGGACGAGCTGTCGGAAGCCGACAAGCAGTTGGTAAACCGTGCTCGTAAGATCCAGCGCTTCTTGTCGCAGCCGTTCTTCGTGGCTGAAGTCTTCACCGGTGCTTCGGGTAAATACGTTTCCCTGAAAGACACCATTGCTGGCTTCAAAGGCATCCTCAACGGTGACTACGACCACCTGCCAGAACAAGCGTTCTACATGGTTGGCGGCATCGAAGAAGCGATCGAGAAAGCCAAGAAACTGTAATCCCGGCGCCCGGCAACGGGCGCTCATTTAGGTTGAGGCAATCAGATGGCTATGACAGTCCATTGCGATATCGTCAGCGCGGAAGGAGAAATCTTTTCCGGCCTGGTCGAGATGGTGATTGCGCACGGTGCACTGGGTGATCTTGGTATCGCTCTGGGACACGCGCCGCTGATCACTAATCTGAAGCCAGGTCCGATCCGCCTGATCAAGCAAGGCGGGGAGCCCGAGGTGTTCTACATCTCTGGTGGTTTCCTCGAGGTTCAGCCGAACATGGTCAAGGTGCTTGCCGATACCGTGCAACGTGCCGCCGATCTGGATGAAGCTCAGGCTCAAGCAGCTCTCAAGGCTGCCGAGCATGCTCTGCATGAAAAAGGCGCTGATTTCGACTACAGCGCTGCGTCAGCACGTCTGGCCGAGGCTGCAGCTCAGCTGCGCACCGTCCAGCAGATCCGCAAGAAGTTTGGCGGTTAATCCGTCAGCCACTTGTTGTGCGATTGATAAAAAAGGGTAGCCTCGGCTACCCTTTTTTCTTTTCTGAATTCCCAAAACCCGGTCGCAGTTGCTGACCACCCAGGATTGGTAGCCAGTCATGTCTCTTGAAATCGTTATCCTCGCGGCCGGTCAAGGCACCCGTATGCGTTCGGCGCTGCCGAAAGTGCTGCATCCGATTGCCGGCAACTCCATGCTGGGTCATGTTATCCACAGCGCCCGGCAACTTGATCCACAACGCATTCATGTGGTGATCGGCCATGGCGCCGACGTGGTGCGTGAACGCCTGGCCGCTGAGGATCTGAATTTCGTCCTGCAGGACAAGCAACTCGGCACCGGCCACGCCACCGCCCAGGCTGTGCCCTTCATTACCGCCGACACCGTGTTGATCCTCTACGGTGACGTGCCGCTGATCGAAGTCGAAACCCTGCAACGGCTGCTCAAGCATGTCGTGCCGGGGCAGATGGGTTTGCTCACCGTCGAGCTGGACGACCCGACCGGTTATGGCCGCATCGTGCGCGATGCCGACGGCAAGGTCGCTGCCATCGTTGAGCACAAAGATGCCAGCGAAGCGCAACGCGCGATTACCGAAGGCAACACCGGCATCCTCGCGGTGCCGGCCAATCGTCTGGCCGACTGGATGAGCCGTCTGTCGAACAACAACGCTCAGGGCGAGTATTACCTGACCGACGTGATCGAAATGGCGGTCAGCGATGGCCTGGTTGTCGCCACCGAACAACCGCACGATCCGATGGAAGTGCAGGGCGCCAATGATCGCAAGCAGTTGTCCGAGCTGGAGCGTCACTACCAGTTGCGCGTCGGCCGCCGGTTGATGGCGCAAGGCGTGACTCTGCGTGACCCAGCGCGTTTCGATGTGCGAGGCGAAGTCACCGTGGGCCGTGACGTGCTGATCGACATCAACGTGATCCTCGAAGGCAACGTGGTCATCGAAGATGATGTGGAGATCGGTCCGAACTGCGTGATCAAGGACAGCACCCTGCGCAAAGGTGTGGTGATCAAGGCCAACTCGCATATTGAAGGCGCCGTTCTGGGCGAGGGTAGCGATGCCGGCCCGTTCGCGCGTCTGCGTCCAGGCACCGTGCTCGAAGCTCGTGCACATGTGGGTAACTTTGTTGAATTGAAAAATGCCCACATGGGCGAAGGCGCCAAGGCCGGTCACCTCACGTATCTGGGCGATGCCGAGATCGGTGCGCGCACCAACATCGGCGCAGGCACCATCACCTGCAACTACGACGGCGCCAATAAGTGGAAAACCGTGTTGGGTGCGGACGTGTTCATCGGTTCCAATAATTCGCTTGTCGCGCCTGTGGATATCTCTGCCGGTGCGACCACGGCAGCCGGTTCGACCATTACACAGAACGTGGATAACGCGCAGTTGGCCGTCGGCCGTGCGCGGCAGAAGAACATCGACGGCTGGAAGCGGCCGGAGAAGATCAAGAAGAGCTGAGTTATCCACAGCGGCTTCTTGAAGATCAAGAGATCGCAGCCTTCGGCAGCTCCTACAGGACTGTTGAGGGCTGCGATTTTTTTTGGGTGACTGCTTGACGATTTAGGGCCGATAGGTTTTGATTGCTTCCGTTATCTTTCGAATCGAAACTTAAATCGCCATGTCGAAACGCAACACGCCGCAACGCCGTCACAACATTCTCGCCTTGCTCAACGAGCAGGGCGAAGTCAGTGTGGATGAACTGGCCAAGCGCTTCGAAACCTCTGAAGTTACGATTCGCAAGGATCTGGCTGCGCTGGAAAGTCATGGTCTGTTGCTGCGCCGCTACGGCGGGGCGATCACCATGCCGCAGGAACTGGTCGCGGAAACCGCGCAGAGCGTTTCCAAATACAAACAGGCGATTGCCCGCGCGGCAGTGAAACGCATCCGCGAGCATGCGCGGATTATCATCGACAGCGGCAGCACCACCGCCGCGATGATCCCGGAACTTGGCCAACAGCCCGGTCTGGTGGTGATGACCAACTCCCTGCACGTCGCCAACGCCTTGAGCGAACTCGAACACGAACCGGTGCTGTTGATGACCGGTGGCACCTGGGATCCGCATTCGGAATCCTTTCAGGGCCAGGTGGCCGAGCAGGTACTACGCTCTTACGACTTCGACCAGTTGTTCATTGGCGCCGATGGCATAGATCTGGTGCGCGGCACCACCACCTTCAATGAACTGCTCGGTCTGAGCAGAGTGATGGCGGAAGTGGCGCGGGAAGTTATCGTCATGGTCGAAGCCGACAAGATCGGCCGCAAGATTCCCAACCTGGAGCTGCCATGGAGCAGCGTCCATACCCTAATTACCGATGATCGCCTGCCTAGCGAGGCACGCGATCAGATTCAGGCCCGCGGTATCACCGTGATTTGCGCGGCTGTCAGTCAGGAGAAATAAGCATGTGTGGAATTGTCGGCGCAGTTGCTGAACGTAATATCACCGCCATCCTGCTCGAAGGCCTCAAGCGCCTTGAATACCGCGGCTATGACAGCGCCGGTGTCGCGGTGTACACCAACGACGAAACCCTCGAGCGCATGCGCCGCCCGGGCAAAGTCAGCGAGCTCGAAGCCGCATTGGCCGAGCATCCGCTGGTTGGCCGTCTCGGCATTGCTCACACCCGTTGGGCCACCCACGGCGCGCCTTGTGAGCGTAACGCCCACCCACATTTCTCCGGCGATATCGCGGTGGTGCACAACGGCATCATCGAAAACCACGAAGCCCTGCGCGAACAACTGAAAGCGCTGGGTTATGTGTTTACTTCGGACACCGATACCGAAGTCATCGCCCACCTGCTCAATCACAAACTCAAGGGCCAGCCGGACCTGAGCGTTGCGCTTAAAGCGACCGTCAAGGAACTGCACGGTGCTTATGGTCTAGCGGTGATCAACGCCAAACAACCGGATCGTCTGGTGGCCGCACGCAGTGGCAGTCCGTTGGTGATTGGCCTGGGTCTGGGCGAGAACTTCCTCGCATCTGACCAGTTGGCGTTGCGTCAGGTCACCGACCGCTTTATGTACCTGGAAGAAGGCGATATCGCCGAAATTCGCCGCGATAACGTGCAGATCTGGGACGTCAACGGCAATGCCGTCGAGCGCCAGACCGTACAGTACAGCGACGGTGCCGAAGCTGCCGACAAAGGTGAATACCGCCACTACATGCTCAAGGAAATCCACGAGCAACCGGCCGTAGTTCAGCGCACCCTTGAAGGTCGCCTCAGCAATGATCAGGTGCTGGTGCAAGCGTTCGGCCCACAAGCGGCCGAGCTGTTCGCCAAGGTGCGCAATGTACAGATCGTCGCCTGCGGCACCAGTTATCACGCCGGTATGGTTGCGCGTTACTGGCTGGAAGAACTGGCCGGGATCCCGTGCCAGGTCGAAGTCGCCAGTGAATTCCGCTATCGCAAAGTGGTGGTGCAGCCGGACACCTTGTTCGTGACCATCTCGCAGTCCGGCGAAACCGCCGACACCCTGGCTGCCCTGCGCAACGCCAAGGAACTCGGCTTCCTCGCCAGTCTGGCCATTTGCAACGTCGGCATCAGCTCGCTGGTGCGCGAATCCGACCTGACCCTGCTGACTCAGGCCGGCCGTGAAATCGGCGTCGCCTCAACCAAAGCCTTCACCACGCAATTGGTCGGTCTATTGCTGCTGACCCTGTCGCTGGGCCAGGTGCGGGGCACCTTGGCCGACGGCGTCGAAGCACGTCTGGTGGAAGAACTGCGTCGCCTGCCAACCCGTCTCGGTGAAGCACTGGCCATGGACAGCACCGTGGAGAAAATCGCCGAGCTGTTCGCCGAAAAGAACCACACCCTGTTCCTCGGTCGTGGCGCGCAATTCCCGGTGGCAATGGAAGGCGCCCTGAAACTCAAGGAAATCTCCTACATCCACGCCGAAGCCTACCCGGCCGGTGAACTGAAACACGGCCCGCTGGCACTTGTGGATAACGACATGCCAGTCGTCACCGTGGCGCCGAACAACGAACTGCTGGAAAAGCTCAAATCCAACCTGCAGGAAGTCCGCGCCCGTGGCGGCGAACTGATCGTGTTCGCCGACGAGAAAGCCGGCATGACCAACGGCGAAGGCACCCACGTGGTGCAGATGCCGCACATCCACGACATCCTCTCGCCGATCCTCTACACGATCCCGCTGCAGTTGCTGTCGTACTACGTGGCTGTGCTTAAAGGCACGGATGTGGATCAGCCACGTAATTTGGCGAAGTCGGTCACGGTGGAGTAACGGTTTTTGCACGAGAGCGCGAGATTTCGCGCTCTCGTGTAGGACATTGGAATCAGACTCTCACTTCTGCGTTTTCTTCTGGCAAAAAATTCGAAAAATAATCCGCGAATTACCTCAGTACGAGAAACCTCCTACAGGACTAAAGGCTAGGTAAATATAGGCCTTGAGCGTATTCTTGAATCCGCAGATAAATCCGCGATTCAGGAGGTTGGATGTGTGCTGAAACAGTCTTGGGAACCCATTGGCTTGAGCCGCTTATGCCGGTATTTCCGAATGAAATACTGCATTTGGCTGAGCAGGTGCCGTTTCAGGCTGGGAAGCTCAGTGCGATGGTTTCTCCCCCTATGCTGCAGCGGGTCGGCGGGTTACTTCGGGTAACCAGCAGTTTTTACAGTAACTTGATTGAAGGCCAGTTCACCGAGCCGGTGACTCTCGCCCCGACGTCTCCCAAACGGCAACGCAAGGAACTGACCGAACTGGCGATGACGCACATCGGTACGCAGCAGGCTTTCGAGCGCGCGTTGTCAATGCATAAGAGTCTTTCTTGGGAAGCTCTCTTCAGTCCGGCGTTCGTTACGCGTTTGCACAAAAGACTCTTCTACGGAACCCTCGAAGATCAATTGATGTTGAGCGACGGTAGCCACTTGGTGCCCGGCGAATTGCGCGATGTGAGCGGACGAGACGTTCTGGTCGGCGATCATGCTGCACCACCCTGCCAATCCGTGGGTCCGATGCTCGCTCGAATGCAGAACGTGTACGGGCGTTTGCCGGATGCGCGGAGTCGATTGCTTTCGGTGATGGCGTATCACCATCGACTGGCTTGGGTACATCCATTTATCGATGGCAACGGGCGAACCATCAGGTTACTTACTCATCTTCAACTGCAAAAACTTGGGCTGGTCTCACCTCTCTGGTCGTTATCTCGCGGTCTCGCTCGACAGCAGGGAACGTATTACGCCCGATTAGCCAATGCCGACAAATCCCGCCGCGGAGATCTTGACGGTCGTGGTCAGCTGACTCAAGCAGGCTTGTTCGAGTTTGTCGGCTTCATGTTGGAAACCTGTCTCGACCAGATGCGTTATACCGAACGGGCGCTGAACATATCGAATATGCGCGAAAGGTTGCACAGCATTTTTGTGTGGCACGAGCGAATCAAAATCGCCGGAATCAAGCCTGAGGCTGCGCGGGCATTGCATGTTCTGCTGACTCAGGGAACGTTGAGTCGAGCCGACTTCAAGATTTTCACCGGACTGTCGGATCGCCTAGCCACGGATCAGTTGAAAGGCTTGGTTCAGTTGGGTTTGGTCGAAAGTGCGACACCGAAAGCGCGTGATCTTTATCCAGGTTTACCGATCTGGTTTGCTCAGTTGTTGTTCCCGGATTTGCACCAGCGGATGAACGCTGCGACGTAGGAGTCAAGGAATGGACCGCTTCCAGGAAATGCACATCTTCACCACTGTCGCCCAGGAGCAAGGCTTCTCAGCGGCGGCGCGGCGTCTGGGTTTGTCAGCGGCCAGTGTAACGCGGGCGGTGGCGGCGCTGGAGCAGCGCATCGGTACGCAGTTGCTGATTCGTACTACGCGCAGTGTGCATTTGAGCGAAGCGGGGCAGCGGTATCTGGAAGATTGCCGGCGGATTCTCGCCGAGGTGCAGGAGGCCGAGGATTCGGCGGCGGGCAGCCATGCCCAGCCGCGTGGGCAACTGACGGTGACGGCGCCGGTGTTGTTCGGTGATTTGTTTGTGACGCCGGTGATGGCGAGTTATCTCGCGCAGTATCCGGATGTCACGATCAACGCCGTACTAGTCGATAGGATCGTCAACATGGTTGAGGAGGGCATTGATGTCGCGGTGCGCATCGGTGATCTGCCGGACAGCAATCAGCATGCGATTCGGGTCGGTGAGGTGCGTCGGGTCATTTGCGGCTCGCCGAAATACTTTGCCGAGCATGGTCGACCGCTTCACCCCCACGCGTTGGCGGGGGCGCCAGTGGTGGCGACTTCAGCGATTGGTCAGCAACGCAGTTGGCCGTTTCTCGATGATGGCGAACCGCTGAGTGTGCGTCCCGAGCCGCGTTTGATCGTTACCGCCAATCAGGCTGCGATTACAGCAGCTTGCACGGGCTTGGGTTTGACTCGAGTGTTGTCCTATCAAGTGGCGAGCCAGGTTGCCGCCGGTGCACTGGAAATCGTCCTCGCGGAATTCGAACTGCCGCCGCTGCCGATCCATGTCGTGTATCAGGGGGGGCGAAAGGCTCCAGCGCGGATCCGCAGTTTTGTCGATTTTACGGCGGAGGCTTTGCGCGAACTTCCAGCGTTGAAAAATGCAGCGTTATTGCACCCAGTGAAATAATCGATTGTATTTGCTGGTGATTCTGTTGTTTTCGCGATCGGCGCAAGATGGCCTCCATCGGCGCGCTCATCCCCGCAGCGGCGCCCCTGTTCAGCGGAGTCGACCATGCAAGCGATCAAACTCTACAACTTTCCACGCTCCGGCCACGCCCACCGTGTCGAGCTGATGTTGTCCCTGCTGCAATTGCCGACCGAGCTGATCTTCGTCGATCTGGCCAAAGGTGCGCACAAGCAGCCGGCATATCTCGCGATCAACAGTTTCGGCCAGGTGCCGGCCATCGATGACGACGGTGTGGTGCTCGCCGACTCCAACGCAATTCTGGTGTATCTGGCGCAGAAATACGGCCACGGTCGTTGGCTGCCAACCGATCCTGTCGGCGCCGCACGGGTGCAGCGCTGGTTGTCGGCTGCCGCGGGGCCGATTGCTTTCGGCCCCGCCGCTGCGCGCCTGGTCACGGTGTTTGGTGCCCAACTGAATGCAGAAGAAGCGATTACCCGTGCGCACAACCTGCTCAAAGTGATGGACGCCGAATTAGGCAAAACGCCTTATCTGGCCGGCACCGAACCGACCATTGCCGACGTTTCCGCCTACAGTTACATCGCCCACGCACCGGAAGGCAATGTGTCGCTGGACGACTACGGCAACGTTCGCGCCTGGCTGGCCCGAGTTGAAGCACTGCCGGGTTTCGTCGGCATGCCGCGCACGGTTGCCGGTCTGCAAACCACTGCCTGATTTTCGTAATCCACACTGTGCCGACGGTGCAGGGGAGAGGTCGTGATGGAACGTTCACCGTGGCACGCTGGCGAACAGCAATTGCAGGCCCATGTCGGCGTTGCCGAACGCATGGAAGGCTTTGGGCGCAAGGTGATTCGCAGCTGGATGCCGGATCAGCACCGTGAGTTCTATCAGCAACTGCCCTTCATGCTGTACGGCGCAGTCGATGCGGATGGACGTCCATGGGCCAGCGTGCTCGAAGGCGCGCCGGGGTTTGCCCATTCGCCCGATCCTGAACATCTGCATTTCGCCAGCCAACCCGCTGCCGATGATCCCGCGCAACTGCGTAACGGCGAGCCGATCGGTTTGCTCGGTATCGAGTTGCACACCCGTCGGCGCAATCGCCTTAACGGTCATGTTGGCAATCTGACGGCCGACGGGTTCGACGTGAGCGTGGATCAGGCTTTCGGCAATTGCCCGCAGTACATTCAGTTGCGCCAGTTTCAACGTGTGCCGCTGACGGATCCGAAGACTCGTCCGGCCGAGCATCTGAACGGTCTCGATGACACCGCTACGGCGTTGATCGCTGGCGCCGACACGTTTTTTGTCGCCAGTTATGTGGATGTCGAGGGCCAGCGTGCGGTGGATGTTTCTCACCGTGGCGGGCAGGCCGGTTTCGTGCGGGTGGAAGGCAATCGTCTGACCATCCCCGATTTCGCCGGCAATCTGCATTTCAACACCTTGGGCAATCTGCTGCTCAATCCCAAGGCCGGCTTGCTGTTCATCGACTTTTCCACGGGTGATCTGCTGCAACTCAGCGGGCGTACCGAGATTCTTCTCGAAGACCCGCAGATCGAAGCCTTTCAAGGGGCGGAACGGCTGTGGACATTTGAGGTGGAAAAACTGGTGCGGCGCCCGGCAGCCCTGGCGTTGCGCTGGCGCTTCGATGGCATGTCGCCGACCAGTCTGTTGACCGGTAACTGGGCCGAGGCCGATGCGCGTTTGCAGGCGCAGGCGCTGGGCAATCAATGGCGGCCGCTGCGGGTGGCGAAGATCGAAGCGGAAAGTCGCCATATCCGCTCGATCTACCTGGAGCCGGCCGATGGCGCCGGTTTGCCGGTATTTCTCGCGGGTCAGCATTTGCCGCTGCGTTTCACGCTCGGTGGCGAGGTGCATATTCGTACTTACAGCCTTTCAAGCGCGCCATCGGATGGTTTCTACCGCATCAGCGTGAAGCGCGAAGGACTGATTTCGTCGCATCTGCATGAGCAGATTCGCCTTGGCGACGTTCTTGAAGCGCGGGCGCCGCAAGGGCATTTCACCGTCGCGCCACTGGAACACAGGCCGTTGGTTTTATTGGCCGCCGGGGTAGGCATCACGCCGTTGCTGTCGATGCTTCGCGAGGTGGTCTACCAAGGCCTGCGGACGCGGGGAATTCGTCCGACATTGTTGTTGCAGAGTTCGCGCAGTCTGGCGGACCAGCCATTTCGCAAGGAGCTGGATCGGTTGCTCGAAACGGCGGGCGACTCTGTGCGAGTTCTGCGGTTGCTCAGCCAGCCGGAAGCCGACCTGCATGAAGGTGAGGATTTCGATCTGCCGGGGCGTATCGACGCGCAAGTGCTAAGAAACGTGCTGGATGGCGAGGATTTCGACCAGCTCGACTTTGTCCTTTGCGGCCCCGGTGGATTTACCCAGGGTTTGTACGACACCCTGCGCGAACTGGATGTGCGCGACGCACAGATTCATGCGGAAACCTTTGGTCCGTCGACGCTGAAGCGTCAGGCCGATCCGGACGCGATCGTGATCGAACAACCGCCCGCAGCGACCACATCGGTGCCGGTAGTGTTCGAGCGCTCGGCGAAAGAGGCGCGCTGGCAGCCCGATGGCGGGAGTTTGCTGGAGCTGGCGGAAAGCCGCGGATTGCGCCCCGAGTTCAGCTGCCGTGGCGGTTCGTGCGGTACCTGCAAGACCCGGCTGGTCAGCGGTGCGGTGAATTATCCACAGGTGCCGGCGGATATCCCGGAAGCGGGGCATGTGCTGATTTGCTGCGCGGTTCCGGCACAGAGTACCCAACCGTTGATATTGGATCTATAACCCCGTATTAACTGGAGAAAAAACGTAACGAGCGTCGCTTATTTAAAACTCGTATTTTTAAGTACGATAGTGGCTTTGTCCTAAAATTATTTTATGCCAATATAGAGGAAACATTCGAGGAGTGCATGAAATAATGCGAATTATAAGCTTGGAAGCTGCTTTTAGGAAATCTTGTCGTCGGCATCCACATCTCAAGCTTTTAGAGTCTCAGTGGCGGTTTGATAAAGAACTTATCTCTAAGGCTCTGCAAAATATTAGCAGTATATTTCCTCATTATAGTCGTCATGACGCATCGCATTCCAAACAGATTATCGTAAATATTGAACGTTTGCTTGGCGACAAAATTGAATATCTTAGCGCAACAGATATGTGGTTGATTTTGGAGGCAGCTTATAATCATGATATTGGGATGGTTGTAACACATAAACAAATTCAGGATATGGAGACTCCAGCATTCGCGGAATTTGTTAAAGATATTGCCGAACAAAAAGACAATCCACTTCACCAGTTTGCCGAGAAATGGCTTGATGAAACGGCGGTATTGCCTAATGGGACTGCCGCGCATAGATTTTTTAATGAATATATTCAACTTATTGCAGAGTGGTATCGACGGAAGCACCCCGAAAACTCCGCTAATGTAGTTAATGATCCTTTTTATGAAATAGGTCTTGATTCTCCGCGTAATGAACTGTTGCCTAACCGGTTGTTTGGTACGCTTGCTTCTATTTGCAAAGCACATGGACAAAGTTTTGAAGATATGATGAAGCTTCCGTTCGCTGAGGCGGGTATGGCTACAGAAGACTGTCACCCTAGATATGTGGCAGCACTTCTGAGAATGGGTGATTTGCTTGATATTGATGATAATCGATTTTGCCCTGTTATGATGCGAATGAGTGGAGAAAGACTGCCATCTATTAGTTATAACCATTTAGAGAAACATAAAAGTATTCGCCATTTTAGATTGAATTCAGAAAGGATAGAAATTGAGGCGGTGTGCCCCACTCCAGAATCATATGTAATTGCGCATGAGTGGTTTCAGTGGCTGGAGAGTGAGTATCACAAACAATCTCAAAGATGGCACAAAATCGTACCATCAAAAAAACTTGGTAGATTGCCCACGCTTTCGCCACCTGACGTCTCATTGGTAAATCCCTATGTCGTTCTGGAGAAAGGAAAGAAACCAGCGTTCAACGTTGACCAAGAAGAGATATTGAAGCTCTTACGGAGTACAGGGCTGTATTCTTCAAGGTTTGAAAGTGTGCGGGAGGTTTTACAAAATGCTGTTGATTCAACACTTTTATCTATTTGGGTGAAGCATAAGGACTTTATTAATTGCTCGACTCCCGTTTCAGAGTCTTTACGTGAGATTTATGACGCAAAGAAAATAGATGTGAATTTTTCTATTAATGATGAAAATAAAGTTTTAAGTTTGTTTGTAAAAGATATGGGTGCTGGCATTAGCAAAAGTGAACTTAAAGCCATTTTGAAGGTTGGTGGATCGACGAAGAATAAAATAAAATACGATTTAGTTAGGGACATGCCGCTGTGGTTTAGACCTTCAGGGAATTTTGGTATTGGTTTGCAAAGTTTATATTTGCTGTCTGATAGCTTCTCGATTACTACGAAAAGTATTTTTACGCATGAGGCAATCAGAATTAGTTTTTCTAAATCAACTGATAATCCTGTAGTAATTGAGGATTTGCCTGCTCATGCCATAGATTATGGCGCAACGGTAGCCGTCGATATAGATGTTCTACCTTTTCCATCTAGGATGAGTATTCCGTATGGAACAGAAGGAGAACAGCTACTGCGGAAACTAAATGTCTATGATTTTACTGATGAAGAAACGGATTTAAGCGGATATGAAGAAATAAATCTTTTTCGTGCAGTTCATGAGTTCAGTAAAGGAAGCCCCATAAAGATAGTTTCTTCCAATGAAGTTCTGAATAGAGTGGAAAGTGTTGAGTACTTTAGCAAAAGGTACAACACGGTTCTGTCGCAAGTTGTATTCTTTGATAATGATGCTGCTAGATGCAAGACTCTTTTTAGAGGTCAGAAGTTTGAAGACTTGCATCCTTCTATTTCAATGGTTGGATGTTGTGTTGATTATTACGGTTACCAAGCAAGCGATTTTCTTTCTTATAATAGAGAAAAAATTTTAGCAGAGGCTAAAGAAAAAGCTGTCGAGGATCTCCTCGGCAGTCTATTGGAGTATGTTGATCTTCACTTTTCGAAGCTCTCCCAGGAAGAGAAATCGTTCGCTGCACTTTTCTACACGCTCAACCAATCTGATGAAAATACTAAAAACAGGTATAAAAGTTATGTGATGGATTACCTTGTTAGCTTTGAAAAAGTCGAGCCAATAAAAATGGCTGATGTTCTTGGCTTAATTGAAGACGGCACGATAAGAAGTGTAATGACAAATCTCTCTCAACAAAAAATCGAGAGAGAATATGATGGGGCAATGTATGTTCTGTTTGGTGGGGCCGAGCGAGCTAGCTTACGAATAATATTAAAGCTGGCAAGTGAAGTTGGTATTAGATTGCAGGCAAGTACTCCTCAGGAAAAAGGAATTTCTTCAATGGTTTACTCCTTTTATCAAGAGGACGTTTGCCCTGTGGATGATGACTATTTTAAAAATGTTTTGACTGGCGAAGCAAGCGTATTCTGGGAAATTGGCAATCGCGTCCTGTTCCCAGTTTGGGGCGAGTACCGGAAGTTGGAAATAAATAAGTTAATCCATTGGGCTCGGGTTGTTAGAACTGAATGCCCTGGTCAGTCTTTTATGGTTCTACCTGCTAAGTTTGGCGTTGGAGACGATCCTTGGGAGGTTGACTTGAGCGATAGGTTTGTTTCTTGGGTTTATCTAAACTTGAAGAATAAAGAAGTTACATATGATGAATTGGGGGAGCTTCTTGCTAAGCTTGCTGCTCATATGAAAGCAGTACTTTCTTAAGATTGTCTTTTTAAATTACAGGGTCATTGATCAATGACCCTGTAATCCTTTTGGTTTAAATTTTTCAGGCGTAGGACAGGTCTTTTTCTTCGAGCAATTCCTGATACAGCTCCGTCCACTTGCGCCCCATGTCATCGGCTGTGAATAACTGCCGATAGCGCGCTTCGGCTTTGACACCCATGGCGGCGGCGCGCACCGGGTCTTCCCACAGCGTGCGCATCGCCTCGCGAAATGCCTGTGGATGACTGGGTGGGACCACCAGCCCGGTTTCGTTGTGGATATTGATGTAACTGGTGCCAGTGCCAATCTCGCTGGAAATCATCGGTTTGCCGTACATCGCACCCTCCAGCAAAGAAATGCCGAAAGCTTCCGAGCGCAGGTGCGAAGGGAAGACGATGGCGTAGCTCAGTTGCAGCAGCGCGACCTTATCCTCGTCACCCAGGCGCCCTAGGAAATGAATGTTGCGCAGGCCCAACGCCTGCGCCTGAGCGTGCAGTTCCAGTTCCAGCGGCCCGGCGCCGACAATGACTACGGGGTAGTCCACGTCTTTCAAGGCCTCCAGCAAAATGTGCAGGCCTTTGTAATAACGCATCACGCCGACAAACAGGAAAAACTTATCCCCAAGCTGCTGGCGCCAGCGATTCATCCGCTCGGCATCCGGCTGTGGATAACCGGCCTTGTTCAAACCGTAGGGAATCACTCGGGTCTTGTCCTGGAACTGCTGTAGCACATCGCTGGTGTGCAGGTAGTTCGGCGAAGCGGCAACGATGCGGTCGGCGCTGGCGAGGAAGCGGTTCATCAGTGGCCGATAGAGTTTGAGCAGGTGCTTTTGGCGAATGATGTCCGAGTGGTAGGTCACCACAGTGGGCTTGTTCCTGGCGCTGGCGAAATGCACCAGGTCCATGAACGGCCACGGGAAGTGGTAATTGACCACGTCGGCCTCGGCTGCCATCTCGCGAAACTGTTTGAACACGCTCCAGGAAAAACCGGTGGAGGCAAACTGGATGTCGAGTCTGGCCCGGTGCACTTCGTGCTGACCCAATTTCACCACCGCTGGCGTCGGATCCGCGCTAAGCGTCAGCACCTGGCCGTCGATCCCGTGCTGGGCGCCGCTTTCGCACAGTTGGAAGATCACTTGCTCAATGCCGCCGACCGAGTCAGGCAGGTACGTCTTGAAAAAATGAAGAACTCGCATTCAACCTCCCATGGCCTGGCGGTAGGCACTGGCCGTGGCCTGTGCACAACGCTCCCAGGAAAAAAGCCGTGACTGCTGCAACCCGGCTTCTTGGCATGCCTGCCAATGCACTTGATCGTCGATCAGTCGGCTCAGCGCATCACGCAGGCCTTCTGCATCGTCAGCTTCAATATAGTTGCCCGCTGCGCCCGCGACTTCCGGCATCGCCGAAGACCGCGTGAGCACCACCGGTGTGCCGCTGGCCATGGCCTCCAGCACCGGCAGGCCAAAACCTTCATATAACGACGGAAAAATCAGCGCCCGCGCGCCGGCCAGTAGTTGCGCGACCTGGTCATCGGGCAAATAACCGAGCAGGCACACATGACCGCTGGCCAGCGCCTGACGCAAAGGTTCGCTGAACTGCTCGCGCTCCCACCCGGCCATGCCGACTATCAGCAGCGGAAAACTCTGGCGCACGGCTTCGGGTAACAGGGCATGGGCGCGCAGGGCCAGCCCAAGGTTCTTGCGGGGCTCCAGCGTACCGACGCATAGAAAATACTCCCGCGCCTCAACCGCGTGCGCCTTGAGCACCGCGTCAATGGCACTCGCCTCGCGCGGATGAAAGCGCTCGGCGACCCCCAGTGGCGCGACGACAAAACGCTCGGCAGGCAGACCGAAATAGGTTTGAGCTTCCTCGGCAATGGCTTGCGAGTCGGTGAGAATGACCTGCGCCTGCTGCACACCCACGGCCAACCGGCGCTCGATTTCCTTGAGCCGCGCCGGGGGCTGGGTTTCGGGGAAATGCAGGTGAGTCAGGTCGTGCAGGGTGATCACGGTCGGGCCGTCGAAGGCCAGCGGCCACAGGCTCGGTTCGTGATAGAGGTCGATACCTTGCGCGCGGCCTTGATCGAAGCGTTTCTGCTCCAGCCAGCGACGTGCCTGATAGGCCCCGGGTATCTGCCGCAATAGCGGCGTCAGGCGCGAGTAACCGGGCATGGCCGCTTCTGGCAGTGCCGAGCTCCAGCCCCAGCCGTGGAACAACGTCACATCAACGTCGGGCTCGCTGCGCAAAGCGTTGACCAGCTCGGCAACGTAATGGCCGATGCCGGTGCGCGGCGCCTGGAGAATGCGAGCGTTAAGCGCTATGCGCATGCTGCCTCGCTGGCGCCGCCGGCGCTTGCAGAACATTCCGCACACTGCGTTCGGCCAGTTGCAGACTGGCTTCGCGCCAGCCGATCCACTGCCAGTCCGCGACATCGCGAGCAGCGGGGAACTGGCCGCTGCGCTGGAATTGGTTGATCAAGTCGGCAAGGCATTGCGGATCCTGCAGATCAAAGTACGCCATGAACTCGCCGCCGATTTCGCGGAACACCGCGATATCGCTGCCCATCGCCGGCAAACCACGCTGCATGGCTTCCACCAAGGGCAAACCAAAGCCTTCGACGAACGAGGGGAACACCAGCGCACTGGCGTGAGCGTAAGCGTGTTCAAGGCTGGTGTCGCTGAGGTCGTTGAACATGAACAGACGCTGATTCAGTTCGGGATGATTGCGCACCCGAGCGAGGAGGGCGTCACATTTCCAGCCGACCCGCCCGGCGATACACAGCCGTGCGGTCGAGCCTGTTGCCCAGGCGTGTTCGAAGGCATCGAGCAGATACGCATGGTTCTTGCGTGGCTCGATGGTGCTGACCATCAGGTAAACAGGGTCTGTTGTCGTGAACAATTGCTTCAGGCGCGGATCAATCGTTGCCTCGGCGTTGTGCAGATCCAGTTCGGAACCCAGATGAAAGAAATCGAACCACCGCTGGTCGGTTTGTTCGGCACCCATTCGGCGCTGCAATTCTTCACGCACCTGATCGCGCACTGTGGCGGAAATCGCCATGTAGCCATCGGCCGTGCGGGTGATCCAGTCGAACCACTCGCTGAACACCTCGACCAGGCGCGTGTCGTAAAACTGCGGATGAGTCAGTGGAATCAGGTCGTAAATCACCGCGATGATGCTGACGCCGTCGCGTTTGAGCCGTTCGACGTGGGCGAAAAAATCCGAATGCCAGGACGAATCCAGCAGTACCAGTTGATCGCCCGGCTGATGCTGCAGTGGCGAACAACGCTTGAGCAATTGCGTACGGTTGATCCGCCGGATCAGGCGGATCGGCAGGCCGAACGCACCGAAGACGGTCAGTCGGTAGCCGACATACAAAATCCGCCGCGCCAGTTTCGAGGTGAGTTGCGCATCACGACGCTGATGCCACTGCCAGAAGCGATGGGCGAGGCGCTCCAGGCGTCCACCGAAGGTTTCCAGCCTGTTGAAAAAAGGTGTATCGAGCGGTGCCAGTTGCAACACTCGATAGAGTTCGCCATCAAGCACCACCACCGGCATGCAATCGGCGCCTTCCGCACTGGCGGGCAGTTGCTTGATGACATTGCGTACCACGCGCTGAATGCCCGAGTTGACCGCCGGGTGTTTAAACACATGGGTGCATTCCACCAGCAAGCGGGTCATGGTGTGCGCTCGACATGGACGACTTCGGTATCACGGCTGACCGTGGTCTGTGCGTTCAGCCATGCGCAACCGACGAAATCTTCGCGTCGATTGTTGATGACATGAAACACCAGCCCGAGATCACGCCATTCATAATTTCGATCCAGGTGCGAGTCCAGCCGCGACAGGCTCAGGGCCACAGAGTAATTGCCTTTGCCCAGCCCCATGACGAACGCAAAGCGATAGGTGATGCGCTCGCCGGCTCGCAGGTTTTCCAGTGCCTGGTTCTGGCGATGGGTGTTGATTCCATACATGGGCTGGCCGAGGCGATCCTTGATCATGAACCCCAGTACCAGCCGTTCGATGTCCTGACGAACCTCGACGTCCACGGCCAGCACCACAGACTGGCCGACTTCGGCGGCTTCGATGGAGCGTTCGGACTCGTCCAGCAGGCGCACGCGCAGAATGCCGGCCTCACCGGTGCCCGACACGGTTTGCACCTGGCCGTCGCTGAGCATTTCCTGGCGCACCGTCTGGCCTTCACGTTCGGCGAGCAAGGCGTTGTAGTAGTCCAGCACCGCTTCAGGCCTGTCGTGCATGGCCATGCGGCCGCCATCAAGCAGAATCGCTGAATCGCAGATCGATTGAATCGCCGAGCGGTCGTGGGACACGATCAGCAGGGTGGTGCCGGCCGCGCGGAAGCCACGGATGCGTTCGAAGCTTTTATGCTGGAAGTAGGCATCACCGACTGACAAGGCTTCGTCGACGATCAGAATATCGGGGCGGCGTGCGGTGGCGACGCTGAATGCCAAACGCATCTGCATGCCACTGGAGTAGGTGCGCACCGGATGATCAATCGCCTCGCCGATTTCAGCGAAGGTCTCGATCTGGGGCATCAATGCGTTGATTTCATCGAGTTGCATGCCGAGCAGTTGCCCGGCCATCACGGCGTTTTGCCGGCCGGTGAAGTCCGGGTGAAAGCCCATGCCCAGTTCCAGCAACGCGGCGACCCGGCCCGATAGCTCAATGCTGCCGCACGTCTGTCGGCTGGTGCCGGTGATCATCTTCAGCAGCGTGCTCTTGCCTGCGCCATTGACCCCGACGATGCCCACAGCCTCGCCGGCCGGGATCTCGAACGTGAGGTCCTTGAGTACCCAATGCTGGCGGTGACGCAGAGCTGCAAAAGGAATCAGCCATTCGGCCAGGCGACTCCAGCGGCTGGGGTATTGTTTATAGGCTTTGCCCAGCCCGGTAACACGGATATGTCCCATCAGAGCTCATCCACCATTTCACCGACCCGTTGGCGGAACAGGCGCAGACCTGTGACGCAGAACACTGCTCCGATCACGAATGCCGGCAGCAGCGAACTCCAGAGTGGCCATTGACCGTAGAGGAACACGTTCTGGTAGCTGGCGATCAGGTTGGTCAGCGGGTTGAATTGCAGCAGGTTCTGCAGCCACTCCGGCAATATGCTGATGGGGTAAACGATGGGTGTCAGCCAGAACCAGAATTGCAGGCAAATACCAAAGAGTTGACCGACATCCCGGAAGAATACGTTGAGAACGCCCAGCACCATGCCAAGGCCTGCGCAGAGCATCATTTGCAGGGCGACCAGTGGCACCAGCGCCAGCAATGCCATACCCGGCCAGCGTCCGGTGACGAGTAGAAAACCGAGAAACAAGCCGATGATGATGGCGAAATTTATCCCGGCATTGATCAACACGATCACCGGCAGACAGACTCTCGGGAAACTGATTTTCTTCAGCAGGTTCGCGTTGTCCAGAAACATGTTCTGGCTGCGCAACGTGATTTCCGAAAACAGCCCCCACGCCAGCAGGCCGGCGCACAGGTAAATACTGTAGGCCATGCCGTCATCCACACCGGGCAAGCGGGCGCGCATGATGTGGGAAAAGATCACGGTGTAAACGATGATCATCGACAGCGGATTGAATATCGGCCACAGCGCGCCAAACAGCGAATTGCGATAACGCGCTTGAAACTCTCGTTGCACGCTGCCGAGGATGAAACCCCGGTATTCATGCAGTGAGCGGCACAGGGAAAGCAGCATCTAAACCGTCCTGCCGTACTGGTCTTCGAAGCGGACGATGTCGTCCTCTCCCAGGTATTCGCCGCTTTGCACTTCGATGATCACCAGATCGATCACTCCGGGATTTTCCAGGCGATGTTTGTGGCCCGCGGCAATGAAGGTCGATTCGTTCTTGGCCACCAGCGTCGTGCCGGAGCCATTGTTGGTGACCTTGGCCATGCCCTCGACCACCACCCAGTGTTCATTGCGGTGGTGGTGCATTTGCAGCGACAACTTGCCGCCAGGCTTGACCACGATGCGTTTGATCTTGAAGCGCGGCCCTTCTTCGAGCACGGTGTAAGTGCCCCAAGGACGGCTGACGGTACGGTGCAGGCGATAGGCTTCGTGGGATTTGTCCTTGAGTTGCTTGGCCACCCGGCGTACGTCTTGCGCACGGTCGGCATGGGCCACCAGTACCGCGTCGGCAGTGTCGACCACGATCAGGTTATCCACACCCACCGTCGCCACCAGGCGACCTTCGCTCTGGACGAAGTTGTTGTGGCTGTCGATGAATATCGCTTCGCCGCTGGCGCGGTTGTTGTCGGCGTCGGCCGGCACCAGTGCCGCGACGGCGCCCCACGAACCGATGTCGCTCCAGTCGAAACCGGCGGGCACGACGACGACTTTTTCCGAACGCTCCATCAACGCGTAGTCGATGGATATGTCGGTAATTTCAGCGAACAGCGCCGGTGACAGTTCCTGTTGCAGGCAACCAACCGTTTCGACAGGCGCACTGGCAGCCATGCAGGCACGGGTCTGCTCCAGCAGTTCAGGTGCGTGCAGTTGCAGCTCGGCAATCACGGTGGCGGTGGTGAAGCAGAACATTCCCGAATTCCACAGGAACTTGCCGCTCTCCAGATAATGCGTAGCGGTTTGCAGATCGGGTTTCTCGACGAAGCGCTGCACTTTCGCCGCGCCTCTGGCATCCAGCGGGGCACCGGTTTCGATGTAGCCAAAGCCGGTTTCCGGCGCCGTCGGGATTACGCCGAAGGTCACCAGATAACCGTCTTTGGCCAGATTGACCGCGTGCTCGACGGCCGTTTTCAGCGCGTCCTGATTGACGATCAAATGGTCGGCGGGCATCACCACCATGATCGCGTCGTCACCGTGCAGCGCTTGCAGCGACAACGCGGCTGCAGCAATGGCCGGTGCGGTGTTGCGTCCGGTAGGCTCCAGCAGAAAGTGCCCGCGATGGCGTGACACATGAGCGGCGCAATAGTGATCCTTGCTCTGGAAGTAGTACTCGCGGTTGGTCACCGTGACGATATCGCCCCAGCCGTCGAGCAACGCTGCGGCACGCTGGTAGGTCTTGCCCAGCAGCGACTGGCCGTCGGGCAAACTCATGAACGGTTTCGGATGGCCCTCGCGGGACACCGGCCACAAACGGGTGCCGGCACCGCCGGACAGAATCACGGGGATCAGCATGGCCTACTCCTTGGCGACGCGTTTCATGTCCGCATCCATCATCATGCGGATCAAGGTATCCAGGTCGGTTTTCGGCTTCCAGCCCAGCACGCGCTGAGCCTTGGCCGGATTGCCGAGCAGCACTTCAACTTCGGCCGGGCGGAAAAACGCCGGGTCGATCTTCACGTAGTCGCGGTAGTTGAGGCCGACGTGATCGAAGGCGATGCGGCACATTTCCCGCACGGTGGTGGTAACGCCGGTGGCGACCACAAAGTCGTCAGGCTTGTCCTGCTGCAGCATCAGCCACATGGCTTCGACGTAATCGCCGGCAAACCCCCAATCGCGTTTCGCATCGATGTTGCCCAAGGCCAGCTCCTGCTGTTTGCCTTGCTTGATGCGTGCGGCAGCGTCGGTGACCTTGCGGGTCACGAATTCGATGCCGCGCAGCGGTGATTCGTGGTTGAAGAGGATGCCGCTACTGGCGTGCAGGTTGAAACTTTCGCGGTAGTTGACGGTGATCCAGTGACCGTACAGTTTGGCCACACCGTAAGGGCTACGCGGGTAGAACGGGGTGTTCTCGTCCTGCTGCTCGGCCTGGATCAGACCGAACATTTCGCTGGTCGATGCCTGATAAAACCGGGTGTGCGGGCTGAACTGGCGGATCGCTTCGAGCAGGTGGGTAACGCCCAGGCCGTCGACGATCCCGGTGGTCACCGGTTGACTCCAGGAGGCGGCGACAAAGCTCTGCGCCGCGAGGTTATAGACCTCGTCCGGCGCCGATTGAATGACTGCACGCTGTACCGAACAGGCATCGGCCATGTCACCGTCCAGATAGACGATGTCGGCTTCGACCCCCATCTCACGCAGGCGCCAGCGCGAATCGCTGCTGCGCCGTGCAACGAGGCCATGAACCTTGTAGCCCTTGTCGAGCAACAGCTTGGCCAGATACGCGCCGTCCTGGCCGGTGATCCCTGTGATCAGTGCACTTTTTGTCATTCTTGTCTTACTCGCGTCTCCCAGTCGGACAGGATCGCCCGCAGGGATTGTTGTGTAGTGATTTCAGGCGTCCATCCTGTGGTCCGGGTCAGCCTGGCATGGCTGCCGCAAACGCGACGCTGATCGGCGCGGCGCAGGCGCGCAGGGTCCTGAACCAGTTGCATTTCGACCTCGGCCAGCTCGCCGAGCTGCTCGATCAGGCTGCGAATGCTTTGCTCTCGGCCCGAGCAGATGTTGTAGACCTGTCCCGGAGTACCTTTCTCCAGCAGCGCCAGGTAGGCCGAAATCACATCGCCGACATCGAGGAAATCCCGCGTTACGTCGATATCGCCAACTTCCAGTTGCGGTGTTTGCAGGCCCTGTTTGATGCGATTGATCTGGCGCGCGGCACTGGCAATCACAAAGCCTGGGTTCTGTCCGCTGCCCATGTGATTGAACGGTCGTGCGACCAGTATTGGCCAACCTTCGCTCAGGCCCCATTGCAGGCTGAGAAATTCCGCCGAAAGCTTGCTCACCGCGTAGGGGTTACGCGGGCAGGGCGGTTGTTGTTCGGTGATGGGCAGATCACTTTCGCCCACCTGGCCGTAAACATCGCCAGAACTGACATACAGGAACGTACCGGCAAAACCGCGCGCCTTGAGGGCTTGCAACAGGTTGAGCGTACCGAGCAGATTGGTTTCGAGTGTGCGTGCCGGATCGCGGAAGGCTTCGGGAACGAAAGTCTGCCCGGCCAGATGAATGACAGCATCTGGCAATTGCGGCCACAGGTCGGTGAGGCTGCGCGCATCGGTGAGGTCGTAGGGCACAGCGGCAGGCAGCAGCTCCCACGACAAATCCGGCAATGCCAGACGCGACTGGATATGTTGTCCCACGAATCCACTGAGACCCGTGACGAACAGACGCTTTTTCAAACAGCGACCCCTTGGTCTTGAACTTGCGCCACTTTCCCACAGGCTTTGAGGGAAGGTCTGTCAGATCGGTAGAAAAACCAGTGAAAAGACAGGCGAAGTCAGTTGTTGTAGTTGTTTGTTGCCAATCTGTGCCAATTGCTCGGCAATTTCAACAGGCCAAACCGTGACCGGTCAGTTCTCGTCAGCGTAGTCCGGTTTATTCTCGCCGAGCGGTTCACGAACCCTTTGCGGATGTGTTTAGAATGCGCCTTGTCACGATTGGCCGGGTTCGTCGGGTTCGTCGTGAAAAAAGGTGAAACTGACCACTAAAACAAGAACAAGACGGGACCGAAGACGAAGGACGGACACCGATCCGATTCAACGCTTGGCCGTCATAGTGTGAGGCTGCCGGGATGGCAGTTTCATCGTGGAATGCCATGAATTTCATTCTTTACTCGGACATCAACGACCTTTCCATCAGCCGGAATCTGGGGCATCCAGACTCCAGTTATTATTTTGTTCTGAAGGCTTATCGGCCTTTGCTCGAAACGCTCGGGCAAGTCCACGTGGTGGCGACTGTCACAGAAGTGGACCCGCTCTTCCGGCAATTGCTCACCGCCGGTCAGGAGAGTGTTTTCCTCTCGTTCACCCGACCACAGAAAGCCCTGACGGATCTCCAGTGCCCGACCGTTTGTGTTGTGACGTGGGAGTACGATTCCATCCCCAACGAGCAGTGGGGCAATGATCCACGCCAAGACTGGACACGCATGCTGGCCAAACATGGCCGCGTGATCACACTGTCCAGCCATAGTGCCCGGGCGATCCGTCGCACCATGGGCGAAGACTTCCCGGTGCTAGTCTTGCCGGCGCCGCTGTGGGAGCACTTTGCAGCGATTCGCGAGCAACACGTCAACGCGCCGGTCAATGCGGGTACGACATTGACGGTCAAAGGTTGCATCTTTGATTCTCGCCAGATGAACCTGCATCCGGATAACCTGCTGCCCGAGCCGCTGACCCCTGAAGAACTGGCCGAAATCGAGGCACAGCTGGAGGCCTCGCGTCCACCACCGCTGACCTTGAAGCGGCGCTTTGTCATTGCCCGGCATTTCCTGCGGTTATGGTTGCTTAATCCGGGTCACGAGCAGGAACCACCAGTGCCACGCGTGAGGTTTCTGCAGAACTGGTACTGGGAAGGGATTCGCGATCTGGTTCCAGAGACTTTGCATGACTGGCTCGGCAAACGTCTGCCAAACATCGCAGGCCCACAGCCTTTACCGGTAGCGGTCCAACCGCCACCCCGAGATATGCCGGACAGTTCATTAACGGTGCAGACCCGTGTGGACGGTGTGGTCTATGTGACGGTGTTCCGCCCCGATGACGGGCGCAAGAACTGGCTACAGATCCTGACGGCTTTTTGCGCAGCGTTTCGTGACACCCCCGACGCCACACTGGTGATGAAATTTACCCAGAGCGATCTGGAGGCCGTCTACGCACACCTGATGACACCGCTGGCGCAACTGGCACCGTTCTCCTGCCGGGTCGTGATGATTCACGGCTATCTGGACGATGCCGAATATGCGCGGCTTTATCAGGCCGCGAGTTTTTACGTCAACGCTTCGCACTGTGAAGGTCTGTGCCTGCCACTGATGGAGTTCATGGCGTGCGGCAAACCGGTGATCGCTCCCGATCACACGGCGATGCAGGATTACATCGACGCGTCTGTGGCGTTCGTGGTCGGCTCCAGCCTAGAGGCTTGCACCTGGCCCCATGACCCGCGAATGCTCTTTCGCGCACAACGGCATCGACCGGACTGGGGGTCATTGAAGAAGGCCTACGAAAACAGTTACCGGATGGCCAAGACACAACCCCGGGAGTATCAGCGCATGTCGCTGGCGGCGGTCGAACGCATGCACGATTACTGCGCGCAACCGGCGTTGCAAAAGCGTGTCGCCGATTTTTTCGGGCTGGCATCACCGGTCGAAAACGTTGCCCCGATTACGGATAACGCCTCATGCTGATCATCATCCATTCGGAAACCAACCAGCACACCATCAGCCGCAACCTCGGGCGTTCGGAGTACAGCTATTACTTCGTTCTCAAAGAATATCGGCCGGTCCTGGAGCGACTTGGGCGGGTGATCGAAGTCATGGACCCGAACACTGAAGTCGATGCGCTGTACGCGGATTGCCAGTCCCGAGGCGAGCCTTGTGTGTTTCTGTCGTTCTCGCCACCGCACCGCACCCCGGTGCATCTGGCCTGCCCGACGTTGCCTGTCTTTGCCTGGGAATTCAGCACCATCCCCAACGAGCCGTTCGCCGGCGATCCGTTGAACGACTGGCGCACGGTACTCAACGCCTGTGGAGCCGCGATCACCCACTCCAGCTACACGGTCGATGCGGTGCGCGAAGCGATGACCACCGATTACCCGGTTGTCGCCGTACCCGCCCCCGTCTGGGATCGATTTGCCGCGCGTGGCGTTCAGTTGCAAGGGCAACCGGCGGTCGATTCGGTACGATTGACGATCAAAGGCCTGGTGGTCGACAGTCGTGAGATTGATCTGGATGCCTTCGGCCCGGTTCATCTGCGCAGTGGCGCGGGCATCGACTTCCTCGCACCGGTCACCGAGCAGACGTTGTTGCTCGAAGGCGTGGTCTACACCTCAGTGTTCAATCCGCGCGACGGCCGCAAGAACTGGGAGGACATGATCAGTGCCTTCTGCGCGACTTTCCGCGAGAACGATGACGCAACGCTGGTGCTTAAACTCACTCACCACGACGCCGAAGAAGCGCTCACCGACATCCTGCATCATCTGTACAAAAACCAGCCCTATCACTGCCGCGTCGTGCTGGTCTATGGCTATCTGGCGGACGCGGATTACGAACGGCTGGTGCAGGCGACCCGCTACGTCGTCAACACGTCCTATGGCGAAGGCCAGTGCCTGCCGCTGATGGAGTTCATGTCTTGCGGCAAACCGGCCGTGGCGCCATGCACGACGGCGATGATCGACTATCTGAATGCTGATAATGCGTTCCTGATCGAGTCGACCGAGGAGTTTACGGCCTGGCCGCACGATCCACGCTCGGCTTACCGGACCCTGCGCTACGCGGCCAATTGGGCCTCGATTTGCATGGCCTATCGAGCCAGCTACGAGGTGGCCAAAAACGATCCACAGCGTTATGCGCAAATGTCGGCGAAGGCTGTGCAGAGTCTGCAAGGATTTTGCAGTCAAGCCGTGGCCGAACAGCGCTTGCAGGTGTTTTTTGCGCAACTGCTCGAGCGGCGTACTGAATCAACCAGGGAGGTGAGCGGAGCATGATACGTCGACTGCTCCAGCGCTTTTTAGCCGAACCGCAACCGCCGCTTGCCATTGAACCGGTCATCGAACCGGTGGTTGAGCAGACACCCGAATCTGAACCTGAACCCTTGTTCACCTGGTCACCGCGCGATGTCGGCTTGCGTGATGCAGTCCTGGACGGCTGGTTTCTCAATGACAGCGGCGAATTGCTCAAAGGCTTTGCGATAACGCCGGACGACACCTTGCTCGATGTCGGTTGCGGCGAGGGTGCCGCGACCTTGTTTGCGGTACGTCAGGGCGCATCCGTGATCTTCACCGACAGCGAGCACGACAAAGTGAGCGAGCTGGCGCGTCAGGTTGAAGCCACAAGCTCCAGGCCGAGTCTGGGGCTGGTCAGCAACAGCCTGCCATTGCCTTTGGCCGATGGCTGCGCGAGCAGGGTGGTGTGCATGGAGGTGTTGGAGCACGTCGATGAACCCGAGCCGTTCATGGCCGAACTGGCACGTATGGGGCGTCCCGGTGCGTTGTATCTGCTCAGTGTGCCGGCACCGGTTGGCGAGCATTTGCAGAAAGGCATCGCCCCTGCGAGTTATTACCAGTCACCCAACCATGTACAGATTTTCACCCCGGAGCGCTTCGAGGCGATGGTCGAGGATGCCGGGTTGGTCATCGAACATCGGCAAGCCACCGGGTTTTTCTGGGTGATGGGGATGATTTTTTTCTGGGCCAGCGAAAAGGCTGCCGGCAAGGATCCGGGCGGTGCGGTGCGCGATCGCATTCACGCGCCGTTCCCGCATTTGATGGGTGGGTGGGCCCGAACCTGGGAAGAGATGCTCGACCGGCCCGACGGACTGGCGATCAAACAGATACTCGACCAGTTCATGCCCAAGAGTCAGGTGATCATTGCCCGTAAACCGCTGGATACAGGGGCGCGGGATGGGCAGTAAGCGAATCATGGATATCGAGGTGCTGCGCGCCATTGCAGTGCTTGGGGTGCTGTTTCATCACTTGCAAGGGCTGTTCAGCGACCCCGTACCCCTGATCGGAGTCATGCGTGACTGGGTAGGGCTGTGGTGGGGGGTGGATCTTTTTTTCGCGATTTCCGGATTCGTCATTGCCCGCAGTCTGATTCCTGCGCTGCGCAGTTGCCGCAACCGTCAGGAGTACTGGGAGCAAACGCGTAATTTCTGGTTGCGGCGAGCCTTTCGCCTGCTGCCATCGGCCTGGTTGTGGCTGGCACTGATGCTGCTGCTGTGCGTTTTCTTTAATCGCTCCGGGGCGTTCGGCACGGTGCAGGCCAACGTGCAGGCCACGCTTGCGGGGGTATTCCAGTACGCCAATTTCCGCTTTGCCGATGCTATTTTCAATTACGAGTACGGCAGCAGTTTCGTCTACTGGAGTCTGGCGCTGGAGGAACAGTTTTACCTGCTGTTTCCGCTGCTGATCCTGCTCTGCCGCAAACACTTGGTGTGGGTGTTACTGGCGCTGGTAGCGGTGCAACTATTCATGGTGCGTACGTCGCTGTTGATGTCCGTTCGAACCGACGCGCTTGCCTTGGGTGTTTTGTTGGCCATGTGGAGTGTGCAACCGGGTTATCGACGCTGGCAGCCGACGTTTCTGCGCCGTCCATGGGCCGGGATTTCATTGCTGGTCATTGTCGGCCTGCTGCTGAGTTACCTGGGCGCCGAGCGCTTTACTACGGCGCCCTATCGCATCGGCGCCATCGCCATTCTCAGTGCCGTACTGGTATGGATCGCCTCCTACAACGGCGATTATCTGTTACCGGCCGGGCGCTTGCAGCGGGCAATGGCGTGGGTGGGCAATCGTTCCTACGGCATCTACCTGATCCACATTCCGGTGTATTTCCTGGTGCGTGAAGTGATTTTCCGTTTGCAGGGGGCAGGCCTGCCGAGTCCGGCGGGACACCCGGTCGTTACTTTGCTGTTTGCCGCCGGCCTGATTGTTTTGCTCAGCGAGCTGAATTATCGCTTCATTGAAATGCCTATGCGGATTCGCGGTGCCGCGCTGGTGCAACGGCTCGGGACGTCGCGAGCGAACGTAGCGTCTTCTGAAGTGACGTCCTGATCGAGGTGGGAGCGAGCTTGCTCGCGAAGAGGCTGTGTCAGTAGCAGGGCTTTCGGCTGATACAGCGCCTTCGCGAGCAGGCTCGCTCGCACATGGATTTGTGTAACCTTGCAGCCTGGTGGTGTCTGGGATCTGGAAGGTATGCGGTTTATTGTCGGTCTGTTGGCTTTGATGGTGCTGTCTGCTTGCAAGCCGCAGGACGCGCCACCCCTCGAGCAACAACTCTACGTCTGGCAACGCCAATGGACGCCGGCCCACGCGGCGTCGCTGCGTGACAGCCGCGATGACTTCTCGACGCTGCGCGTGCTGGCGCTGCAGGCCTTTCCCAATGCGCGATGGAACCGGGCGCGGATCGATGCGCAATTATTGAAAGCCGATGGTCGTCCGTTGATTGCGGTGATTCGTCTCGACGGCCAGCTCAAGTCGCTGGATCAGGATCAGGTCACTGTGCAGATTCTGCAGGTGCTTGCCGATTGGCAAACGCAAGGCCTTACGTTGAGCGGTGTCGAAATCGACCACGACGCGGGTAATGCGCGGTTGCCGGCGTACGCTGAATTTCTCAGACATCTGCGCTCGGCCTTACCGACGAATCTGCCTTTGAGCATCACGGCACTGCCGGCCTGGCTCGGCAGTGCGCAATTGCCAACACTCCTGCAAACCGTCGACAGCAGCGTGCTGCAAGTGCACGCCGTCAGCGATCCGCGCCGCGGTTTGTTCGATCCTGATCAGGCGTTGAAATGGGCCAAGGCCTGGGCGCGTGTCACTGACAAACCGTTCTATCTGGCGCTGCCGGCATACGGCGTTGCGCTGTTGCCCGATGATGGCGGGGCGCCGGTGGTGGAAAGCGAAGTGCAACTTGAGCGGGGTGGGCAGCGCCGGGAGCTGCTGGCTGATCCGCTGCAACTGAGCCAGCTCGGTCAGGCCTTGCGCGAAGACCCGCCGGCGCATCTGGCCGGATTGATCTGGTTTCGCCTGCCGCTGGTCAATGATCGTCGCGCCTGGAGTCTGACCACCCTGCGTGCGGTGGCCCGGGGTGATCAACTCAGCAGTCAGCTCGGTATGATGTTCAGCGAACACAGCGGTCTCTACGACATCAAACTCGACAACCCGGGCAACCTCGACAGTGCCTGGCCAGCGCGGATCACGCTGAAGGCACAAAGCTGTGAAGGCGCCGATGCGCTCGCCGGTTACTCATTGCAACAAAGCCCGGATCTGCTTACCTTCACCCGCCTGCGCGACGGCCGTTTGCCGGCGGGCGGCCAACGCGCTATCGGTTGGGCGCGTTGCGCCAATATTGATCAAGGAGGTTCGCATGTTGACCCGTAACTGGCCCCGCCATCTGCTCTGCCTGAGCCTCTGTTTGCCACTCGGTTCGGTGCTGGCCTGCGGACCGGATTTCCCGATGCGCCTGCTCGACAATCGCGGGCAGACCCTGGCGGATCTGCCTGAGGGCAACTTCAACTTCGAACTCAGTCGCCTCGGCAAAGCCATCGCCGGGCTGAAGAACGTCACCGCTGCAACGCACAATCCGAACGATATGTACGGTGAAGAAAATGCGGCCGTCGAGGCACGGGAGAAAGCCGAGCAGGTTGGACTGAGCGCCGAGCAGCAAGCGTTGGTCAAACAACTGCGCGGCCTGACCGATGCGCGTCAGGTCGAGGTGCAAGGGGCCAGTCTGCCGGCGGAAATCCGCTTGTATGTGGCGGGTGCGGTGGCGTTTGCCACGGGCGATCATCAACTCGCCGTCGCGTATTTCGACAAGCTGCTGGCGTTGCCGGCGGCGCAGCGTCCGTTGCGCAGTACGTGGGCGGCGTATTCTCTCGGGCGTACCTTGTTCGCCATGAGCAGTGGGGCCGGGGATTCAGTCGTGGCGCTGGAGCGATCGCGTGATGCATTCCGGCAGGCCCGGCAGATGAGCATCGACGGTTTTAGCGATCCGCTGGAGTTGGGCGTTGCCAGCCTCGGTGAAGAGGCGCGGGCATTGCGCACGGCTGGCGACTGGAACGGCGCCATTGAATTGTATGAAGCGCAGAACCTGCACGGCTCGGCCGTGGGTTACACCTCGCTCAAGCAATTGATGAATGAACTGGCGCAGTTGCCCGAGGCCGAGCTCGCCGGGTTGCTGCAGCACAAAGCCGTGCAGCAATTGGTCACGGCATCGCTGGTGAGCCGTCAAGGCTGGTCGTTTGGCGACGAGCCGCCGAACGAAAAGAAACTGGTCAAGCTGCTGCAAAACAGCACCCGTGGCAGTCTGGAAAACGCGGATCGTCTGGCGGCGATGAGTTATCAACAAGGCGATTACGCCGGCGCCAAGGCTTTCCTCGAGAACGCCGGTGACGGCGGGCTGGCGTGGTGGCTGCGGGCGAAACTGGCGGTGCGTGACGGTGATAAAAATACCGCCGCCGCAGCCTATTCGAAAGCCGCGCAAGCTTTCCCGCAGAGCGAAGACTGGGGTTATCGGCGTACGCCGGACTGGGCGTTTGAAACTGTTCAGCCGAAGTGTCGGGTCGAGGGCGAAAGTGCGATTCTCGCCTTGCAGCGCGGCGAATATCTGCAAGCGTTCGTGCAGTTGTATCGCAGCAACAGTGTCTATTGGTTCGATGCCGCGACCGTGGCCGAGCGTGTGCTGACGGTCGATGAGCTGAAAAAATACGTCGACGAAAACGTCCCGGCTCCGCCCGCGTTGACTCAGCAGGAGCGTGACAACTACGTACCGTTGCCGGTCGCCGCGAGCCTGCGCAATCTGCTCGGCCGGCGTTTGCTGCGCGAAGGGCATTACGCCGATGCGGTCGCTTATTTCGATAATCCCGACCTGCAAAACAAGGCCCGACTTTACGGCGAACAACGGCTGAAGGCCGATGCCGCGTGGTGGCCGACCAAACGTGCGAGTGCGCTGTACAACGCCGCGTGGACAGCTCGCGAGTGGGGCATGGACATTCTCGGTTACGAGATGGCGCCGGACTACGCCACGTTCGGTGGCAACTACAGCCTGGAAAGTGTTGAGTTGAAAGTCGGTCCGCTAGTGAGCGAGGCCGAAGTGCAACGGCAGGGCGCCAGTGCAGCGAAGCCGGATCAGCGCTATCACTACCGTTTCGTCGCGACCGAGCTTGCCGGGCGCGCCGCTGACAACCTGCCGCATACCAGTCAGGCGTTTGCGGCTGTGCTGTGCAACGCTGCCGGCTGGAACAGCAGCCTGGAAGATCAGAGTGCGCTGTATCAGCGTTACATCAAGGAAGGCCCCTTCGTACCGTGGGCGGTGGACTTCGGCAATCAGTGCCCGTACCCGGATTTCGAAAACGCCGACAAGCGTTACGTTACCCAAGTCACCGATGCTGTGCGCTCGTCGCTGAGGCCGTACAAGTGGCCGGTGCAGATCGGTGCCGGTGTGCTGGTCTCCGCCGCTGCCTTGCTCTTGATCAGCCGTCGCCAGCGCAAGGCCCGCAAAAGCTAAGCCTGCTGGACGAAGGTCAGGCGTACGGCAAAACCGATCAACAGACTGCCGAACAGCCATTGTTGTAAGCGTTGGGCCGTTGGACTGTGTTGCAGCCAACGACCCAGCGCTGCGCCGGTCAAGGCGTAAGCACTGTCGAACAGCAGGCCAACGCCGACCAGCAGCATGCCCAGCACGGCAAACTGGCTTAACACCGGCGCACCATCATTGACGATGAATTGCGGCAGCAGCACCGAACAGAACAACAACGCTTTGGGATTGAGAAGGTTAGTCAGCAATCCGCGGCGGATCGCTTCGCGCCATTGCCCGCGGGAATCGCCAGGCTCGCCAGCATTCAGGTTCGGCAGCAGGGTGCTGCGCAGGCATTGAACGCCGATCCACAACAGGTACGCTGCCCCCGCCAATCGCACCACCTCGAATGTCCACGGCGCGGCTCTGAACAGCGCGGCCAGCCCCAATGCCGCCAGCGCCACGTGACAACCACGGGCAACGCCTAGGCCGACTGCGGTGGCCAGCGCCGCGCCGCGGCCTTGCCGGGCACCGGTTTGCAAAAGCAGGATCATATCCGGGCCGGGCAGCAGATAGACCACCGCCAACGCCAGGAAAAACAGCCAGAGACTCGCCACGCTACACCCCTTTCGTTGTCGATTCGGTGAGCCAAGTCTAGGGCCGAAAGGTGAGGTAGGTGCTTGCGTAGTCCGCTTCAAAAGCCTGCTGTTTTGGCATAACCTGCTGGCTTTCGATGTAACAACTATCAGGATCTGCCAAACATGAAACTTGACGCCTTTGATCGCAAGATTCTCGCGGCCCTGCAACGTAACGGGCGTCTGAGCAATGTCGAGCTGGCGGATGAAATCGGCCTGTCGGCCTCGCCGTGTCTGCGCCGGGTGCGGATGCTGGAAGAGGCCGGGGTGATTCGCGGCTATCAGGCCAATCTCGATCGCGATGAAGTCGGGCTGGGACTGACGGTGTTTGTGGGGGTCAAGGTCGAGCGCCACAACGATGAACAGGCCGAGGCGTTTTACACCGCAGTGACGGCGTTGCCGGAAGTGATCTCGGCGTTTCTGGTGTCGGGAGAATCGGACTTTCTGCTGCAAGTGGTGGTGCCGGATTTGCGTGCGTACGACCGTTTTCTCAGCGGATGCCTGCTGAAGCTGCCGGGGGTGAGTGACATTCGCAGCAATTTTGCGATTCATACGGTGAAGACGCCGGGGGCGTTGCCGCTCGGACATCTTCCTCTATAGACCGAGTCGCATCCTTCGCGAGCAAGCTCGCTCCCACAGTGACCGCGCTCTTTCAGGCGTATCACGGTCAAATGTGGGAGCGAGCTTGCTCGCGAAAGCGGCAGTCCGGTCAATAAAGATTTCAGAAGCCTACATCTGCGTCGCCATCCCCTCGACATTCATCGCCGCCTGACGCAACGCCTCCGACCGCGTTGGATGCGGATGGCACGTCAACGCAATGTCCTCAGCCGACGCGCTGAACTCCATTGCCACACAAAACTCGCCAATCATTTCACTCACGCTCGGGCCGACCAGGTGTACGCCGAGGACTTCATCGGTGCGTTCATCAGCGAGGACTTTGGCGAAACCCTCGGTCTCATGGTTGATCTTCGCCCGGCTATTGGCGGTGAAGGGAAACTTGCCGACCTTGTAGGCACGGCCCTCGGTCTTGAGTTGCTCTTCTGTCTTGCCGACGCTGGCCAGCTCCGGTCTGGTGTAGATGACGTTGGGGATCAAGTCGTAGTTGACCTCGCCAGCCTTGCCATGGATCTGCTCGACGCACGCCATCGCTTCATCTTCAGCCTTGTGCGCGAGCATCGGCCCGGAGGTCACGTCGCCAATCACCCAGACCCCGGCGGCTTCGGTGCGGTGCTGTCTGTTGGCGAGCATGCCGCGCTTGTCCGTGCTCAGACCGACGTTTTCCAGACCGAGGCCTTGGGTGTACGGGCGACGACCTATAGCGACCAGCACGTAATCGGCTTCAAGCAACTCGGCCGTACCGCCAGCGGCCGGCTCGACGCTGAGTTGCACACCATTGGCGGAAGAGGTGGCGCCGGTGACTTTCGAGCTCAACTTGAACGCAATGCCCTGTTTGCTCAGTGAGCGTTGCAGGGTCTTGCCGGCCTCGCCATCGACGCCGGGGCAGATGCGGTCGAGGTATTCGACCACGGTGACCTGCGCGCCCAGGCGCCGCCATACCGAGCCCAGTTCAAGGCCGATGACGCCGGCGCCGATCACGACCAAGTGTTTGGGTACTTCACTGAGGGAAAGCGCACCGGTCGAATCAAGGATACGTTTGTTGTCGATCTCGACGCCGGGAAGTGGAGTGGGCTCGGAACCGGTGGCGATGATGATGTCCTTGGCGGTCAGTTCGACTTTGCCGCCCTGATCGTCGGTCACCGTGACCTTGCCCGGGCCGTCGATGTGGCCCCAGCCCTTGATCCAGTCGACCTTGTTCTTGCGAAAGAGAAACTCGATGCCTTTGGTCAGGCCGACCACGCTCTCGTCTTTCTGTTTCATCATTTGCGCGAGGTTCAGCGTCGGTTTGACTTCGATGCCGAGGTTGGCGAATTCCGCACCCGTCGCCGCCTCGTACAGCTCTGAAGCATGCAACAACGCTTTGGATGGCATGCAACCGACGTTCAGGCAGGTGCCGCCAAGGGTCGCACGACCTTCCACGCAGGCGGCCTTGAGGCCCAACTGCCCCGCGCGGATCGCCGCGTTATAGCCGCCGGGGCCGCCGCCCAGAATCACTAGGTCATAGTTGCTCATGCACTGGCTCCTGATGGATGAATGCGGATCGCTAAAAGTAGTTCTGAATAAAAATTACGAACGTAATATGTGCGTTTCCAGGCATTTCGGTCAAGGCTTCAGGCAAGCGACAGGTTGGGCATCTTTGAATACGCGTAATTGTGTACGAATATTTCACGTTTTCCGTTATATCGTAACGATATGAACCGCGAGCCAATGATATTGGGGTGATATGCAAGTTGATCTGGAGGTGGAAGGCACGCAAGTGACCGCACTGCCGCGTTTTCAGCAGGCGGCCACGCAGGGCAGACGTCTGCGGCGCTGGGCTTTGGGCCTCGGCTCATTGGCCGGGGCTGGCTGGGTGATGGCGTTTTTTGTCGGGCTGTTCGCGCCGCAATCATTGTGGCTACCGCTGCTGGTTAATCAGAGCGCGGCGCTGCTGGTGTTGGTCGCCGGGTTGCAATCAGCGTGGTGGGTGACTCAATGGCGCGCGCGGGTGATAAATCCTGTTGTGCTGGCGCCGAACGTCGATGAGGAGTTCTCTGCGCCGGATGGGTGGTACGAGCGCCTGCTGGATCGCCTCAGCCAGCGTGGTTTGCATGTGCTTGGCCAGATCGGTGCAGCGACGCTGTGGTTAGGTGGCTGGGCGTTGTTGGTGGCACTGAGCATCGAACAGGTATGGAGCCTGGCGCTGCCCGCCGCAGCCGTTGGATTGTCTGCCACTGTGGGCGCAGCGTTGGCGTTGCTGCTGGCGTTCGGCTTGTTGGTGCTGGAGCGACAACTGGCTCAGGAAAACCCGGCGCAATGGCCGGGAGCAGGCGCGTTGGCGCAACTGACGCGCGTGGCGATCATCAGTCTGGTGCTCGGCGCGCTGTGTTTGTTGTTCGCTGGCGAGAATGCCGTTTGGCCAGTTCGCGTTTCTGTACTGATGGGTATCTTGCCGGGATTGGTCGCGATCGAGTTGCTATTGCGCGCTGTTCTTTCAGTCTTCAGCCCTCGTCGCGACCAGCTTGAGCCAACGTTGCTGGCGCGCAGTTTTGTTGCCGACATGCTGCGTTGGCCACCTCAGCCTTTACTCGCGTTGCAGCACGAATTGCACAACCGCTTTGGCATCGATCTGCGCCAGATCTGGGCGTTCAGCTACATGCGCCGAGCGTTTCTGCCAGTGCTGGCGCTCGTCGCAGCGGTGGGTTGGTTGCTCACCGGTATCCATGAAATCCCCCTACAGGGTCGCGGTATTTATGAGCGTTTCGGCGAACCGGTGCAGGTGTTCGGCCCGGGATTGCACACAGGTTTGCCGTGGCCGTTGGGCCGAGTATTGATCGTCGAAAACGGCGTGGTGCGCGAATTGGCCACCAGCGTTGGCGAAAACCCGGCGCCGCTGCAAGTTGATCCCGCCGAGGGCCCGGCGCCGATTACAGCCAACCGCTTGTGGGACGCCAGCCATGTCAACGACAAGTCGCAAGTCATCGCCAGCAGCCATGGCGCTCAACAGAGCTTTCAGATCGTCAACATGGACGTGCGTTTCGTCTATCGCATTGGCTTGACCGATCAGGCCGCGCTGGCCGCTACCTATAACAGTGCCGATGTGCCAACGCTGATCCGCAGCACGGCGAGCCGGATCCTGGTGCACGACTTTGCCTCGCGCACGCTCGACGGTTTGCTCGGTGAAGATCGGGTCGGGCTGGGCGAGGAGATCGGTCGCGCGGTGCAAAGTGATCTGCAACAACTCAACAGTGGCGTGGAAATTCTCGCCACGGTGGTCGAAGCCATCCACCCGCCGGCCGGTGCCGCCAATGCCTATCACAGCGTGCAAGCCGCGCAGATCGGCGCCCAGGCGTTGATTTCCCGGGAGCGTGGTGCGGCGGCCGAAGCGAGCAATCAGGCGCAATTGCAGGCCAGCCTTGCTCGCGATCAGGCCAGCGCCAATGCCCGGGAAACCAGTGCCACCGCGCAGGCGGCGGATCTGAAGTTCACGGCCGAACAAAAAGCTTACGCCAGTGCCGGTCAGGCTTTCGTGCTCGAGCAATATTTCGATCAGCTCGGCCAAGGCCTGAGTAAAGCCAAATTGCTGGTGCTCGATCATCGTCTCGGTGGCAGCAGCAATGCGCCGACCATCGACCTGCGGACCTTCACGCTGCCGGCTGACCCGACGCCCGCGCGCACCATTGCTCAACCAGGAGTCGCCCATTGAGCCAGTCGCATACTCACGAACCGCATGATCACAGCGGCCACGATCATGGCCACGGCGGACATCACCATCATCACCATCACCACGGCGCGCCGGAAGAGGCGGGGCCTTTCCCGTGGAGACGCATGGGCTGGGCAGTGTTGCTGGTGGCCTTTGCCATCGCGGCAGCGAGCCTGGTGCAAGTGCGCTCGGGTGAAGCTACTGTGATTACCCGCTTCGGTAATCCATCGCGGGTACTGCTTGATCCGGGTTTGAGCTGGCGTTGGCCAGCGCCGTTCGAAGCTGCGATCCCGGTGGATCTGCGTTTGCGCACCACCTCCAGCGGCTTGCAGGATGTCGGCACCCGCGACGGTTTACGCATTATCGTGCAGGCCTATGTGGCGTGGCAGGTGCAAGGTGATCCAGACAATGTGCAGCGCTTCATGCGCGCGGTACAGAACCAGCCGGACGAAGCGGCGCGGCAGATTCGTACATTTGTCGGTTCGGCGTTGGAAACCACCGCGAGCAGTTTCGATCTGGCGAACCTGGTGAACACCGATGCCAGTCAGGTGCATATCGCTGAATTCGAAGCGCAGTTGCGTCAGCAGATCGATCAGCAATTGCTCGCCACCTATGGCGTGCGCGTTGTGCAAGTCGGCATTGAGCGTTTGACCTTGCCGTCTGTAACACTCACCGCTACGGTCGATCGCATGCGCGCCGAGCGTGAAACAATCGCTACCGAACGTACGGCGATCGGAAAACGTGAGGCTGCGCAGATCCGTTCCGCTGCTGAACGCGATGCGCGAATCGTGCAGGCTGATGCGACTGTGAAAGCAGCAGAAATCGAGGCGCAGTCTCGCGTCGAAGCGGCGCAGATTTATGGCCGTGCTTACGCCAGTTCGCCGCAGCTCTACAACTTGCTGCGCTCGCTGGACACCCTTGGCACCATCGTCACACCGGACACCAAACTGATCTTGCGCACTGACGCGGCGCCATTCCGCGTGCTGGTCGACGGCCCGCCAACACTCGACAGTAAATCCGGATCGCAGCCATGAATGAAGAAGTTCCACGTGGAACACATTCACTGAACAGTCCGTGGATTCAGGCCGGTCGTTTGGCATTTCTCGCCCTGTACGCGGTGACAGTGTTGGCCGCATTGGCTTGGGCTTTTTCCAATGTGCGACAAATCGATCCGCAGAATCGTGCTGTGGTTTTGCACTTTGGTGCACTGGATCGCGTGCAGAACGCGGGGCTGTTGCTGGCTTGGCCTCAGCCGTTCGAACAGGTGGTTTTATTGCCAGCTGCGGATCGGGTGATCGAGCGGCGGGTGGAAAACCTGTTGCGCAGCGATGAGGCCCTCAAGGCTGATCGGGTCGCTTCCTTTGCCGCACCAATCAGCGATGCGCTGGCGGGATCTGGTTATTTATTGACCGGTGATGCCGGCGTCGTGCAGCTGGATGTGCGGGTGTTCTACAAAGTCACTGACCCTTACGACTTCGTGTTGCAGGCCGATCATGTGCTGCCGGCGCTCGATCGATTGGTCACTCGTAGCGCCGTGGCACTGACCGCTGCCAGGGATCTGGACACCATTCTGGTCGCTCGTCCGGAGTTGATCGGCACCGACAATCAGGCTGCCGAACGTCGTGAAAAGCTCCGTGGTGACCTGGTGCAGGGCATCAACAAGCGCTTGGCCGAGTTGAAGGCAAGCGGGCAGGGCATCGGGATTGAAGTGGCACGGGTCGATGTGCAATCGAGTCTGCCCAATCCTGCGGTCAGTGCATTTAACGCGGTATTGACCGCCAGTCAGCAGGCCGAAAAAGCCGTGGCCAATGCGCGTACCGACGCCGAGAAACTCACACAGACCGCCAACGAACAGGCCGACCGCACACTGCAAGTCGCTCACGCGCAGGCCGGTGAGCGCTTGGCCAAAGCCTCTGCCGATACTGCCACGGTGACGAGTCTGGCAAAAAGTGCCGACCCGCAAATGCTCCTGCGCCTTTACCGCGAGCGTATGCCAAAGATCCTCGGCCAAGCCGGATCGGTCACAACGGTCGACCCGAAAGACGATTCCCGCCTGATCATTCAGGGAGCCAGTAAATGAATGCGACGACCGCTGCACCGAGCCTGTTGTCCTCGGCCGAACAACGCCGCGCCGCACGGCAACTGACTTTGGCGATGCTTGCGTTGGGTCTTCTGGGTCTGGGTTTGATCTGGCGTTGGCGGGTCCCGGAGCAAACCGGGGTCAGCCAGTTACTGTTGGGTGTTGCGTCTTTGTTGGTCGCGGTGCCGGTGATGCGTTCGGCGTGGTACAGCCTGCGTTATCCGAGCCTGCATGGCATCACCGATCAGCTGATTGCCTTGGCGATGCTCGGTGCATGGGCGACTGGCGATCTGCTGACGGCGGCATTGCTGCCGATCATCATGATCTTCGGTCATGTCCTGGAGGAGCGCAGCGTCATCGGTTCGCAGGAAGCGATTCACGCCCTAGGCCAATTGACCCGCAGCCATGCGCGCAAGATTCAGGCCGACGGCACGATCATCGAGGTGGACAACGGCACGTTGAAAGCGGGCGACACCGTTGAGGTGCGAGCAGGTGACCGGGTGCCGGCGGACGGTCGGGTTTTGTCTGGTCAAGCCAGTCTCGATACGGCTTCGATTACCGGTGAATCAGTGCCAGTCGAGGCGGGTGTGGGCATGACGGTGTTCGGCGGTGCGATCAATCTCGACGGTTTGTTGCGCATAGAAGTGACCCGCACTGGCGATGAGTCGACCCTCGGCAAAGTCATCGCGCTGATGCAGAACGCCGAGCGCTCGAAGCCACCGATCACGCGATTGCTCGAACGTTATGCCGGCAGTTACATGGTGCTGGTGTTGTTGCTGGCGGCGGTGACCTGGTTTATCACCAACGATGCGCAGGCAATGCTCGCGGTGTTGGTCGCAGCTTGTCCGTGCGCGTTGGTGTTGTCTGCTCCGGCGACGGCGATTGCCGGTGTCGCGGTGGCAGCGCGTCACGGGATTCTTATCCGCAGTTCGGCGTTTCTCGAAGAACTGGCTGACCTGACATCGCTGGTCGTCGACAAGACAGGGACGCTGACTTACGGCACCTTGCGTTTGCAGGCGATCAACAGCCCGCAAGCAGAGTCGTCTGCGGTCATGGCGCTTGCCGCCAGCCTCGGCGCGGCGAGTAGTCATCCTGTCAGTCGTGCACTCGCAGGGTTGGTCAGTCAGGATCAATATCTAACACTGAGTGATATTCACGAGCGTCAGGGGCTCGGTGTAGTCGCCACGACCGGGCAGGGCGAAGCGGCGCTCGGTCGACCAGAATTGTTCGCGCAATTGGGCATTGCCACGACCCAGGTTCCCGATCATGACGGCCCCATCGCCGGTCTGGCGCTGAACGGTGAATTCCTCGCCTGGCTGTTGCTTGCTGACAGCGTCAAACCGGAAGCCCGATTTGCCCTCAGTGAATTGCGTGAGTTGGGCCTTGGACGACAACTGTTGCTCACGGGAGATCGACACAGCGTGGCTCAATCGCTGGCCAAAGAGGTCGGTTTGCATCAGGTCGAAGCCCAGGCCTTGCCCGAGGACAAACTCAATCGCGTGCTCAAGGAAATCGACAATGGTTTCCGGCCGATGGTGGTCGGTGACGGCATTAATGATTCGCTCGCGCTGAAGGCGGGGGTGGTCGGTGTGGCAATGGGCGCCGGTGGTGCAGACATTGCGCTGGCCTCGGCGGACATCGTCTTGATTGGCAGCGACCTGCGCCGACTCGGCACCTGCGTGCGCCTCAGCCGCCAGTGCCGCCGGACGTTGCAGGTCAACGTGATCATCGGTCTGGGCTGGACGCTGGCCATTGTGGTGTTTGCCGCATTCGGCTGGTTGGGTGCAGCAGGGGCGATGATTGCCGCGCTGCTGCATAACCTCAGTACCTTGCTGGTACTCGGAAATGCCGGGCGGTTGCTGCGCTTTCAAGAGCCGCTACTGAAGCTCAAGAAAGACCTTTGAAATTATTTTTCGATCCGCTGTAACGCCGTTGGGGCGGCTCTCTCTAGTGCTATGTCGGGACTGAACAAACCTTCCAGCCGACACCCCTGACGATGACCGAGGATAAAAAAATGACGATCAAATCCGCTGCTGCCGGTGCCGCTCTCGCGTTGGCTGCCGCCACGATGTTTGCCGGTGTTGCCACAAACGCGATGGCTGCCGATGCCAATGTTCACTGCTACGGCGTGAACGCTTGCAAAGGTCAGAACGACTGCAAGACCAAAGACCACGCCTGCAAAGGCATGGGTTCCTGCAAAGGCCAGGGCTTCAAGGCGATGACTCAAGCGGCATGCGAAAAAGCCGGTGGCAAGGTCGGCGAATAACTGACCGGCAAGTGTCGCCGCAGTGGTTGGCGCCACTGCGGCCACTTTTTATCAGGAGTCCGCGCATGTCTGCTTCTATTGCTTTCCTGGGTTATGGCCTGGGTTTGCGCAGCGCTTATTATCAGCAGATCCTTGAGCAGTCGCCAGACGTCGACTGGTTCGAAGTGGTCTCGGAAAATTTCATGGTGCAGGGCGGTAAGGCCCTGTATTACCTCGACGCTATCGCCGAGCGCTACCCGCTGGTGATGCACGGCGTATCCCTGTCCATCGGCGGGCCGCATGCCCTCGATCGGGACTATCTCAAACAACTCAAGCAATTGGCCGAACGGGTCAAACCGGCATGGATCTCCGACCATTTGTGCTGGAGCCGTGGCAATGCCCATCATTTACATGATCTGCTGCCGCTGCCTTACACCGAAGAAAGCCTGGATTACATTGCCGCTCGGGTGATGCAGGTTCAGGATATTTTGCAGCGTCCGCTGGTGCTGGAGAACGTCTCCAGTTATGTCCGTGCCGCCTCGGATGATTTCACTGAGTGGGAATTTCTCGCTTTGCTTAGTCGCGTGAGCGGCTGCGAAGTGCTACTCGACGTGAACAATGTCTACGTCAGTTCACGCAATCATGGCTTCGATCCGTGGGCCTTTATCAGTAGCCTGCCCGTCGATAAAGTCCGCCAACTGCATCTGGCGGGGCACAGCGATTACGGCGATTACGTGATCGACACCCACGACCATCCGGTGAGCGATCCGGTCTGGGCGCTTTACCAACGCACACTCGAACACTTCGGCCCCTTGGCCACATTGCTGGAGCGTGACGATCATTTTCCGCCCTTCGACGAATTGCTCGATGAACTGCAAAAGGCACGTGAGCTGGGTAACAAGGTTCTGGCCGGGAGGCAGCAATGCGCCTGAAAGAATGGCAACTGGCATTCGAGTCGTTTCTGCTCGACGACGACGCTACGGCGAATCCGGGCTTGGGCAAAAGCCTGATCGGTGGCCCGACACTCGATGTCGGCACGGGACTGGCGATCTATTACAACGCTTACAAGGCGCGTCTGCTCGAAGTTTTGCGCAATGACTTCGTAGCGATCTTGCACTGGATGGGTGACGACGAATTCGATCGGCTCGCCAGTTCTTACATCCGCCATTACCCGTCAGGGCATTACAGTTTGCGCTGGCTGGGCAAAGGCTTCGAAGGCTTTATCCGTGAGCATCTGGTGCCGGAACAAAGCGCGCCACTTGCCGAACTGGCCTCGCTTGAATGGGCGTTTACACTGGCGTTCGATGCGCCGGCTGGGCAGCCGTTGACGCTGGAATCAATGGCGACGCTGGCCCCAGAGGAATGGCCTGAGCTGCGGGTGAAGCCAACGCCATCGCTGCAGTGCCTGGAATGCCGCTTCAACAGTCTTTCGCTATGGCGTTCGGTAAAGGAGGAGTCGGAATTCCCTGACAGCATGGAGCTCGACATCCCACAGACCTGTCTGATCTGGCGCAACCAGTTGATCTGCAGTTACCGCAGCCTCGATCCGGCGCAAGCCACGGCCCTCGATGGCTTGCTCAACGAAGGCTGGAGTTTCGCCGAACTGTGCGCCGAGTTGGCAGTCACTTATGGTGAGGGCGCGCCACTTCAAGCCGTTACCTGGCTAAAACAGTGGATTCAGGAAGGTTTGCTGGAGCGTCTGCAACGATAGTCAAGGCTAATCAAATCGATAGCCTGCTATTTTTCCGGGATGGTCTACCCTCAGATCTGACGTCTGAAACAAGGGGGGATTTTCCATGCTCGCGCAACTTCCACCGGCCTTACAGAATTTGCAGCTTCCGCTTCGCCTGCGACTCTGGGATGGCCATGAGTTTAATCTGGGGCCGGCGCCCAGCGTCACCATCGTGGTCAAGGACCCGCAGATGGTCAGCCAGTTCACCCATCCAAGCCTGGATGCGCTCGGAGCGGCTTTCGTTGAAGGCAAACTTGAACTGGAGGGCTCGATCAGCGAAGTCATCCGGGTCTGCGACGAATTGAGCAACGCTTTGCTCGGTGAAGATGACGACAGCCAGCCAGTACGTTCGGTGCACGACAAGGAAACGGACGCTAAAGCCATTTCCTACCACTACGACCTGTCCAATGCGTTCTACCAGCTATGGCTGGACAGCGACATGGCGTATTCCTGCGCGTATTTCGAAACGGGCAGCGAAACCCTCGAACAGGCGCAACAAGCCAAATTCCGCCACCTGTGCCGCAAGCTGCGTTTGCAGCCGGGTGACTATCTGCTGGACGTCGGTTGCGGCTGGGGTGGGCTGGCGCGGTATGCCGCGCGGGAATTCGGTGCCAAAGTCTTTGGCATCACCCTGAGCAAGGAACAACTGGAATTGGCGCGTGAGCGCGTAAAAGCCGAAGGCCTGGAAGACCAGGTCGAACTGCAGTTGCTCGACTATCGCGATCTGCCGCAGGACGGGCGTTTCGACAAGGTAGTCAGCGTCGGCATGTTCGAGCACGTTGGTCACGCCAATCTCGCCGAGTACTGCAAAACCCTGTTCGGCGCGGTGAAGGAGGGCGGTCTGGTGATGAATCACGGCATCACCGCCAAACACACCGATGGCCGACCGGTGGGACGCGGTGCCGGGGATTTCATCGAGAAATACGTCTTCCCCAACGGCGAGTTGCCGCACCTGGCGATGATCTCGGCCGAGATCAGCGAAGCGGGCCTGGAGATTGTCGACGTCGAAAGTCTGCGCTTGCACTACGCGCGTACGCTGGATCACTGGAGCGAGCGGCTGGAGGACAACCTTGAAGCTGCTGGCAAACTGGTGCCGGATCAGGCGCTGCGCATCTGGCGGCTGTACCTTGCCGGCTGTGCTTATGCATTTGCCCGGGGCTGGATCAATTTGCACCAGATCCTCGCGGTGAAGGCGCATCCGGATGGCAGCCATGAACTGCCATGGACGCGCGACGATATCTATAACCCTTGACACTGAATAATCCCCTCTCCCTCTGGGAGAGGGTCAGGGTGAGGGGTTTTTAGAGAATCGGCGAAATCAGCCGGGCGATCCGCATGCCGACCTGTTGCAGGCGGTGGATCTCCCGGCTTTCTTCTTTGGCAACTTCGTAGGCTTGTTCGAAATCGGCAATAAGCATGCTTTCCACGCTGGCGGCGAAGTCGCTGTCGACGGTCAGCAGCATCACTTCAAAATTCAGGCGGAACGAACGGTTGTCCAGATTGGCACTGCCAATGGCGCTGATTTCGCTGTCGATCAACACCACTTTCTGATGCAGGAAACCGGGTTCGTAACGGAACACCCGCACACCGGCGCGCACGGCTTCGAAGGCGTAGAGGCTGGAAGCGGCGTAAACGATGCGGTGATCGGGACGCGACGGCAGCAGTAATCGCACATCGACACCGCGTAAGACCGCCAATCTTAACGCTGCGAATACCGCCTCATCGGGGATGAAATACGGGCTGGTGATCCACACCCGTTCGGTCGCCGCATGGATCGCTTCAACAAAAAACAGCGAGCAGGTTTCATAGGCATCAGCAGGGCCGCTGGCGAGCAATTGGCAGAGCACGCCGTCATCCGGGTATTCATCCGGCAGTATCAGCGGCGGCAGGGTACGCGCAGCCCAGAACCAGTCCTCGGCAAACGACTCCTGCATGCATGCGACCACCGGTCCACGTACTTTCACATGGGTATCGCGCCACGGTGCCAGCGGTGGTTTTTCACCCATGTACTCATCGCCGACGTTATGCCCTCCGACAAAGCCGACCACGCCATCGACCACGACGATCTTGCGGTGGTTACGGAAGTTGACCTGAAAGCGATTGAGCCAGCCGCTGCGCGTGGCGAAGGCTTTGACCTCAACGCCGCCATCGCGCAATGCCTGCACATAGTTGTGGGGCAGGGCATGACTGCCGATGCGGTCGTAGAGCAGATGGATCGACACACCTTCGGCGGCTTTCTTCAGCAGCAGGTCGCGCAGACGTTGGCCGAGTCGATCATCGTGAATGATGAAAAACTGGATCAGCACCGCTTCTTTCGCCTGATCGATGGCCTGGAAAATCGCCTCGAAGGTGGCCGTGCCGTTTATCAGCAATTGCACTTCATTGTTCGCCAGGCACGGCATACGTCCCAGTTTGGGCATCGCGCGTAACGAGGCGTAGGCATTCGAGGCGCGCGCGGTCAGGGCTTCTTCCACCCACGGGCGCCAGTTCAGTTCGGAGATCGCCTGACGCATCTGTTCGTTGGCCTGACGCCGCGCCTTGATGTAACCATCAAAAGTGCTGCGGCCGAACACCAGGTACGGAATAAGCGTGAGGTAGGGAATGAAGATCAGCGACAATGCCCAGGCGATCGAGCCTTGAGCCGTGCGTACGGTGAGCACCGCGTGAACGGCTGCGATCAAGCCGAGGGTGTGTATCAGGGCGATCAGATAACCGAAAATGTGCGGTCCAAAATAATCCATGGGGCAGCCTTGCTCCGGAAGATTCAATGCTTAACAGACCATGTTCTGTCGCGAATGTCGCTATTTAATTGGTGCATGAACCGAAGCAATCGGCCGACGTCTAACGGCCACTACTGATCAGGAGTTTTTCGATGAACGTTCGTCTGCTGGGTTTGGCGCTGGGCCTGGGTTTGGCATTGCCGGTGGTTGCGCAGGCGCAGATGCTGCAGCCGGGGCTGTGGGAAATGACATCGAGCAACGTCAAGGTCGATGACCAGCCGATGGATGTGCAATCAATCCTTGGCCAGCTGCAAGGTCAGATGACCCCGCAGCAACGCGCGGCGCTGGAAAAGAACGGGATCAATATCGGCGGCAAAGGCATCCGCGCGTGTCTGACGCCGGAGCAAGTGGCGACCAATGATATCCCGTTGGCCGACCCGCAATCGGGTTGCAAACAGCAGATCACCGATCGCACGGGCAACCAGTGGAAATTCCGTTTCAGTTGCCCGAAAGCGCAGGGCACCGGAGTGGCAACGTTCCTCAGTGATCGTGAGTTCACCACCGTGGCCAACGGCACGTTCAACGCGATCGGGATCAATCAGAAGGGCAGTCTGGAGACTCGCGCAGTTTGGCTGGGCCAGGATTGCGGCGCTGTGAAGCCTAGGGCTTAAAAGCTTCGCGAGCAGGTGCGACGATTCGACCTGCTCGCGAAGGCATCATAACGTTCAGCGCATAAACCTCAGCGCCAACCCGCGACAACCCTCATTCACCCGGCCCTCCCGCCAGGCAATCTGCCCCGAAACAATCGTCGCATTCACCCGATGCCGAAAACTGCGCCCGGCAAACGGTGTCCATCCACACTGCGACAGAATCGGTTGTCGATCGACCTCCAGCGTTTGCCGTTCAGCCAGCACCAGATCCGCCCAATACCCTTCCCGTAAATAACCCCGATCCGGAATCGCAAACAGATCCGCGACGCGATGGCTGGTCTTCGCCACCAGTGTGGTGATTGGCAAAACCCCATCCGCCACCAGCTCCATTAACGCTGGCAACGCATGTTGTACCAGCGGTAATCCAGAAGGTGCCTGCGCATAAGCTCGCTGCTTTTCTTCCCAGGTATGTGGCGCGTGGTCACTGCCGATCACGTCCAGTAGATTGCTGTTCAGGGCCGCGCGCAACGCATCGCGATCGGTCTGAGTCTTGATCGCCGGGTTGCACTTGATCAAGTTCCCGAGGCTTGGGTAATCGCGATCATCAAACAGCAAATGATGCAGACAGACTTCAGCGCTGATGCGTTTTTGCGCCAGCGCTTTGTCCTCGAACAACGCCAGTTCACGCGCTGTGGTCAGGTGCAAAACATGGAGCCGAGTACCGTGCCGTTTGGCTAACTGGACCGCCAGTGAAGAGGAGCGATAACACGCCTCGGTATTGCGAATGAGCGGGTGAGCACCGGGCGGGATTCGTTCGCCGAACAGCTCACGCAGGTTGGCCGCATTTGCGTCGATACTCGGGGTGTGTTCGCAGTGGGCCAACAGGATCGTTGGCACCTCGGCGAACAGTCGCTCAAGAATTTGCGGATCATCCACCAACATATTGCCGGTGGACGCGCCCATAAACACTTTCACCCCGGCCACTTCGCAGGGATTGAGAGCCGCAACCGCGTCGAGGTTGTCCTGACTCACGCCAAAGTGAAAGCCGTAATTGGCCACCGAACCGAGCGCCGCCCGGCGCTTTTTGTCGGCCAGCGCTTCGAGGGTGAGGGTGGCCGGGTTGGTATTGGGCATGTCCATGAAACTGGTGATGCCGCCGGCAACCGCCGCCCGAGATTCGCTATGAATGCTGCCCTTGGCTGGCGCACCAGGCTCACGAAAGTGCACTTGGTCGTCAATCATCCCAGGCAACAACCATTGGCCATTCGCGTCGATTTCCACCTTGGCGCTTTCGCCTTCGATGCTGCGAGCAATCTTGACGATGCGCCCGTTGCTGACCAATAGATCGCCGTCGAACTCACGTCCTTCATTGACCAGCCTTGCATTGCGAATCAGCACGCTGCTCATGGTTCAGAACTCGTTCTGCAAGGCTTTGTAGCCGCGCACCAGATCGACGTTGGTTCGCGCCACGTCTTCGGAAAACTCCGAAGCGCTGACACTCACCGGTGGAAATTGCGAGAGGTCGGTATTCGGGCCGATGCGAGTCGTGGAGGGCACATAGAAGGCGGCCGGCAAATCGCGGCCGTCGACCACTGAGTTGTGTCGCACTACGCAACCATTGCCGACGACGCAGTTGAACAACACGCTGTTGAAACCGATGAACACGCGGTCGCCAACGACGCAGGGGCCGTGCACGATCGAGCGGTGGGCGATGGACGTGGACTCACCGATGGTCACTGCTGCGCCCGACTTGGAATGGATGACCACGCCATCCTGGATATTCGAATTGGCACCGATGGTGATCGGCTCCATTTCACCCGAGGCATCTACTTCGTCGGCGCGGATCACCGCGTAGGGACCGACGAACACGTTCTCACCGATCACCACTTTGCCGCAGATGATTGCGGTATTGTCGACGTAGGCTGACTCGGCAATTTGTGGCAAATCACCTGATGGGTTTTTGCGGATCATGGTTGGCTCAGCGCGTTGTAGAGGGTGTTGAGGTTGTATTGGAACAGACCGGTAAAGGTGCTGGCCGGACCACTCGCGGCGAGGGCGTCGGAGTAGAGCGTGCCACCAATGTGTGCGCCGCTTTCGTCGACGATCTGTTTGAGCAGGCGCGCGTCTTTGATGTTTTCCATGAACACGGCTTTGACGTGGGCTTGGCGAATCTGAGTAATCAGCGCAGCGACTTCGGCGGCCGAGGGTTCGCGTTCGGTGGAAAGGCCTTGCGGTGCCATGAAGTCGATACCGTACGCCTGACCGAGATAACCGAAGGCATCGTGGCTGGTGACGATTTTGCGGTTGCCCGGAGGCAGCGCCCCGAGTTTGGCTTTGGCATCGGCGAGCAGGGCATAGATCTGCTTCAGGTAAGTTTTGCTGTTGCGTTCGTAGTCGGCTTTGTTCGCAGGATCCGCAGCGACGAGTGCTTTGGTGATATTGGCGATATACAACTCGGCGTTCGCCAGATTATGCCAAGCGTGCGGGTCTGGAACGGTTTCGCCGTCCTCATCCAGTGAGCGGGGAATCACGCCATGACTGGCACTGACCACTGTGGCTTTGGTCTCGGTGCTGGTTACCAGCCGGTCCAGCCACGGCTCGAACCCGAGGCCGTTCTTGATGATCAGTTTGGCGCCGAGCAACGCTTTGGCATCGTCCGGTGTCGGCTCGTAGGTGTGTGCGTCAGCGTCCGGGCCGACCATGTTGGTGATCTGGATATGCTCGCCGCCGACCTGATGCACCATGTCGGCGAGGATGCTGAAGCTGGTGACCACCGGTAATTTTTCCGCCGCCGACAAGGACATCGACAGCATCAGGCTGAGCAACACGAGTAGAGCGCGCATCGGGAAACACCTCATTGGGATGTGAGCAAAGGCGGGCGGCGCAACAAACCGTGAACCGGCCCGAACACCACGGACAGCAGATAGCCGAGGCCCGCGACCAGCACGATGGCCGGGCCGCTGGGCAGCGAGTAGTAGAACGACAGCAGCAAGCCGAACCACACCGAGAGGCAACCTATGACGGCCGCGATAGCAATCAGGATCGGCAGACGGCGGCTCCAGAATCGCGAAGCGACGGCGGGAAGCATCATCAGTCCAACCACCATCAGAGCGCCGATGGCCTGAAAGCCGATCACCAGATTGAGTACGACCAGAGTCAGAAAGACGCCGTGGGCGATAGGGCCGAGGCGGCTGACCGTTCTCAAGAACAACGGGTCGAGGGTGTCGAGCAACAGCGGCTTGTAGATCAGCGCCATGGCGATCAGGCTGAATCCCGAAACCCATAACATGCCGGCGAGGGTCGGGCCATCGACGGCTAACGCCGAGCCGAACAGCAGATGCAACAGATCAAGGCGTTTGCCGGCGATGCCGAGAATCAGTACGCCGCTGGCGAGAGAAATGGGGTAGATCGCAGCGAGACTGGCGTCTTCGCGCAGGCCTGTGCGGCGGGTGATCCAGGCGGCGAGGCCGGCCATGCTAAGGCCGGCCCCAAGACCGCCGAGCGACAGTGCAGGCAGACTCAGACCGGCGAACCAGAAACCCAATGCAGCGCCGGGAAGTATTCCGTGGGCCACTGCATCACCGATCAGGCTCATCCGTCGCAGGATCAAGAACACGCCGAGCGGCGCGGTGCTGCACGCTAATACAAGACCGCCGAGCAGGGCGCGACGCATGAACACGAATTCGTTGAACGGTTGCCAAAGGTGAGTGACGGCGAGCATCAGGCCACCTGCGTGTGAGGGGTTTGCTGGATCAATTCGTTGCTGGCTCCGAACACGCATTCGCGGTTTTTGATCAGCAAGGTTTGCGGGATGTGCTGGCGTACGGCGGCGAGGTCGTGACACACGACGACCAGTGTTCGACCTTCGCCATGCCAGGTATGGATGTGCTGCCAAAGCAGTTGTTGGCCGAGCTCATCGAGTGCTGCGTGGGGTTCGTCGAGCAGTAGCACCGCAGCGTCGGTCAAACTCAGACGAGCGAGTAGGGCACGTTGTAGTTCCCCGCCGGATAGGGCCATGAGTGGACGCTGTTCAAGGCCGCTGAGGTGCCAGTTTTCCAGTGCGTCTTTGAAGCGCTGGTTTCGTAGTTGAGTCGATAGTCTTCGTCCCCAGAAACCAGCGACGACCAGTTCTTCGAGGCTGATGGGGAATTGGCGATCCAGATGCTGTTGCTGGGGCAGGAAGGACAATCCGCTTTGACGTGGAACACTGAGGGCAACGTTACCTGCCAAAGGTTTTTGCAATCCGGCGATGACCTTCAACAGGCTGCTCTTGCCGCAGCCATTGGCACCGATAATGGCGGTCAAGCTGCCACTGTCGAACTCAAGACTCAGCGGGGTCGTTAGTGGTTGGCCGGGTGCGCCCCAACTCAGGGATTGGCAGCGGATCATGCTTGTTCACGCTGCCAGTGGCTTTCGGCGACGGCATCGTGGGCGTGCAGGCTTTCGGCGTGAATGACTCGGAGGTTGAATGCGCTGACTCCTGGGGTGCGACGCAATGCCAGATTCAGCCGACGCGCGGCATCTTCACAGAACATCAGGTTCTGGCCGTTAGCGAGGGCGAAGGCTTGTTCGTCCGCGCGTTTTACTGCGGTTTGTACAGCGGTGCCAAGGGCCGCTTCGGCGTCATTGATAATCACGCTCAATGGGAGCTCATCGATGAACTCGTCGAGATGTAGATGCAGTCGCGCGGTGCTGCGCTGGCTGTGAGGCGTTGCGACGATGCCATGGGTGGAGCCGAGCCAGGCCAGAACGTCTGCGTGATGAAGGCTTTTATTGGCAAAGTCGTCGATGAATTGCTGCTGGATCAACTGCCGGGCCAGTGCCGCGGAGCACGGGCAAGTCGAGGAGTAGGGCACTTCTATTTGGAGTTCCACGTGGAACACTTTGTTTTTCAGGCTGGCCAAAATCGTCGCTGGATAGGACTTCCAGCCAGCCAATGGACTGATCAACGCTGGCCTTTTCATCAGCAGATCAGTGTGAATATTCAGGTAAGCACGGCTGGATAAACCTTCGTGGCTTTCCAGAAAACGCTTGAGCACCTGGTGCAGAAGAGCGGGTGTCACGCGCTTCTGTTCGAGCGCTTCCAGAGCCAAATACAGTCGCGACATATGAATGCCGCGCGCCTCGCCGTCATCCAGACTCACTCCGGCGTCAGCCTTGGCACTCAGGTGTTGGCCTTCCAATAAAACAGGTAATGCGATTCCGTGCATGCCCACCCATTCGAGTGGCAGAACTTGGCGAGCGGTCTGCGCGGCGATATCCGGGAGTGAAAGCGAATTCATGTTCGGGACCATCATGGTGATTCAATTCAATGTTACATTATAACAATGCGAATCACGATGTCTTTTTCATGAACGGGTTTTCATATGCACAGACGTCACGTGCTCAATCTGATTTTGGCCAGCGCTGCTTTCGCTTTGCCCTTCAGTGTGTCAGCTACGCAAATTCGCCAGGCACGACTTTGGCGATCTGAGGACAAAGTCCAGTTGGTGTTCGACTTGAGCGGGCCGGTTCGCTACAGGACCTTCACACTCAATGCGCCTGAACGGCTAATCATTGATGTGAGTGGGGCTAGCTTGAGCGGCGATTTCAGTCAGTTAGCGCTGGATGGCTCGGTTATACGGTCGATTCGATCCGGGCCTTTTGGTCTGGGTGATACGCGGATTGTTCTTGATCTAAGCAATCCCGTGCTGCTGAACAGTTTCCTTTTGGCGCCGCAAGACGGGCAAAGTCATCGCTTGGTATTGGATTTGGTCAGCGCGAATCCGATGCCAGTAGCCCCAAAGGTTCCACGTGAAACACCGCAGATTAGCGCTCATCCGAAGCGCGACATCATCGTAGTCGTTGATCCGGGACATGGCGGCAAGGATCCCGGCGCGGTTGGCGCCAAGGGCGAACGGGAAAAAGATGTAGTGCTTTCCATCGCGCAGATGCTGGCTAGGCGTTTGAAAAAAGAGAAAGGCTTCGACGTAAAACTGGTACGCAATGATGACTTTTTCGTTCCATTGCGCAAGCGCGTGGCGATCGCCCGTCAGCACAAAGCCGACATTTTTATCTCGGTGCATGCCGATGCAGCGCCGCGTCTGACGGCATCTGGCGCATCGGTATATTGCCTTTCTGAGGGTGGCGCAACGTCGGCGACTGCACGCTTCATGGCGCAGCAAGAGAACGGCGCGGACCTGCTTGGTGCGACAAGCCTGCTCAATTTGAAAGATAAGGATCCGATGCTCGCCGGGGTGATTCTCGATATGTCGATGAACGCGACAATTGCTGCCAGTTTGCAGCTCGGCAGCACGGTGCTGGGCAGCCTTGCCAACATTACGACTCTGCACCAGAAGCGCGTGGAACAGGCCGGATTCGCAGTACTGAAATCGCCGGACGTGCCTTCAATTCTGGTGGAAACCGGCTTCATTTCCAATGTGCGCGACAGTCAGCGTCTGGTCACCGCTCGGCATCAGCAAGCCGTGGCAGACGGGTTGTTCAAAGGGTTACAGCGCTACTTTGAAAAGAATCCTCCCGTTGACAGCTACCTTGCCTGGCAGCAAGAGCAGCATAAGGCGCAGGTCTAACAGCCGGTAATCCGGCTGCAAGTGAACTTCGCGCTGCTACCACCCGAGCTGGAGAAGCGATTGATCGTCGTCCAACCGACGCGTCGTGTGTAGCCGACCCAGGCTTCGCCGTCAGAGGCGATGCCGGTGAAGAACGTCAATTGGCCGAAACGGCTATTGGTTTGCGCCCAATAACGCTGGCCAGCCTTTTCAAACCCACGCAGATAAAGGGTGCTGCCGACGGTATTGACGCTATAGGCGTCGCCGTCGACATCGACGCAGGCCAACAGATTTGCGCTGCGTGTGCAGGTCGCAAGCGCCGGTACCTGAGCCGATGCATGGCCGATCATCAACAATCCAAGGCTCAACAACGAGCATTTCAGCGCAGTCTTCATTACGAATTCCGGAGTGGTATCGACTCAGCTTCCTGCGGTTTATCGCTCAAGACAAGAGGAAGGCTGGTTTATTAGTGGTGTTATACTATAACATAAATGATGACCGAGCCTGAGCAAGCCGATTCCAAGCGTTTACTTTCAGCGAAAACCATCGCATGAAGCACAAAAACGCCAAGCGCCAGCAAAGCGCTAATCGGCTGCGATTTAAAGAGGATTATCCAATGTCAGCCGAATTGCCCGTTACCGTACTTTCAGGATTTCTTGGCGCTGGAAAAAGTACACTTTTGAATTACGTACTACGTAATCGCAAGGGTTTGCGTGTAGCCGTCATCGTCAATGATATGAGCGAGATCAATATCGATGGCAGCGAAGTTCAGCGTGATGTCAGCTTAAACCGCGCAGAAGAAAAAATTGTAGAAATGAGTAACGGCTGTATCTGCTGTACGTTACGCGAAGACCTGCTTGAAGAGGTCAGCAAACTCGCCCGTGAGGGCCGCTTCGACTATTTGTTGATCGAATCCACCGGAATCTCCGAACCACTGCCCGTGGCCGAAACCTTTACCTTCCGCGATGAACACGGCCAGAGCCTCTCCGACATCGCGCGTCTCGACACCATGGTCACTGTAGTCGACGGCTTGAATTTCCTGCCGGACTACCACGCGGCCGAGAGTCTCGCCTCCCGTGGCGAGATTCTCGGCGAAGAAGACGAACGCTCGATCACCGATCTGTTGATCGAACAAATCGAATTCGCCGATGTGCTGTTGATCAGCAAAATCGACCTGATCAGCCAAAGCCAGCGCGAAGAACTGACGGCCATCCTCAAGCGCCTCAACGCTCAGGCCGAAATCATCCCGATGGTGATGGGCGAGGTGCCGCTGGAAAAGATCCTCAATACCGGTCGTTTTGACTTCGAAAGAGCCGCGCAAGCGCCGGGTTGGCTGCAAGAGCTGCGAGGTGAACACGTGCCGGAAACCGACGAATACGGCATCGCTTCAACGGCGTACCGCGCGCGTCGCCCGTTTCATCCGCAACGCTTCTTCAGCTTCATTGACCGTCCGTGGTTGAACGGCAAGTTGCTGCGCTCCAAAGGCTTCTTCTGGCTCGCGAGCAAGCCCACCGATGCCGGCAGCTGGTCGCAGGCCGGCGGTCTGATGCGCCACGGTTTTGCCGGGCGCTGGTGGCGTTTTGTACCGAAGGATCAGTGGCCACAAGATCAGGAAAGCACCGCAGCCATCATGGAAAACTGGATGCCGAGCGTAGGAGACTGCCGCCAGGAACTGGTGTTCATCGGGCAGAACATTGATTTCCTGCAGCTCTCTGCCGAACTCGATGCTTGTCAGCTCACCGATGAAGAAATGGCGCTAGGTGTCGAAGGCTGGCGATTGTTGCCAGATCCATTCGGCCCTTGGCACGAAGAGGCCGCCTGATGCTTGCACTCAAACTGCTGCAAAACCGTAACCGCCATCAACATCAAGATCCGACGCCGAAAGCACTGGCACGGATTCTGGAAGACGACACCAACCTCGCTGTCTGGCAGCGTCAACTGCCTTTGCACATCAGCGAGTTTGCCCACTTGCTCCTGTCGCTCAACGAGCCTCTGGCGGAGTCGCTGTGTCTGGAGTTGCCAGATGAAGACGTGGAGCCTGATCTTGCCGGTCTGGCTCTGGGCTTGCGCGATCTGGAGGGCTACGAAGGCTTTATCGCCGACCTGAAATGGTTAGTCAGTGCCTTCGCCTGCTTGCTCGGTGCGCGGCGAATCGGCCTGCGCCTGCGGGTGCTGGATAAAGCCATGTGCCCGCGCTTCCACGTTGATCATGTGCCGGTGCGGCTGATCACGACCTACGCCGGCGCCGGCAGCCAATGGCTCAAGGAAGGCGCGATGGATCGCAGTCAATTGGGGCAGGCCAACGCCGAACCCCAAGCGCAAATACAGCAACTCAAGAGCGGCGACGTCGCCTTACTGAAAGGCGAGAAATGGCACGGCAATGAAGGCTTCGGTCTGATTCACCGTTCGCCGCAACCGGCCGCAGGCGAGCGTCGCTTGATACTGACCCTGGACTGGCTCGGCTGACGCTCAAGGCTTGAGCCACGAACCCTGGCTCTGGCCTTCGCAGTACGGCTTCAGATACGCGGCATCCGTGGCGACGCCGTAATAGTGGATATCCTGGCGATAAGGCATATTGGCGACTTGCGCGTTGCTGCACACGCCAAACGCGCCTCTCGGGCATTCATCGGCGTATTGCACCTCGACTTTTTGCCCGGCCAGGGTTGGCTGGCAGAAGCCGTCGTTGAACAGTTTTTCAGGAATATTGCGGTTCTGCTGACAGACTTTGACGTCGAGCCGCTCGCCCTGACTGTGCACTACGCAGGCCTGAGCCCACGCTTCGCTCGACAGCAGCGTCAACAGCAACGACCATCCTATCCAACGCATCTTTTGAATCTCCCAAGAAAGCTCCCGGCCATGTTGCAGAACATTCCTACCCATGTCATTGCTGGCCCTTTGGGTGCCGGCAAGACCAGCCTGATTCGTCAGTTGATGACCCAGCGGCCGGCCGGCGAGCGCTGGGCGGTGCTGATCAACGAGTTCGGCCAGATCGGCCTCGATGCCGCGCTGCTGACGAGTGATGCCGATGGTATCGCACTGGGCGAAGTGGCCGGAGGCTGCCTGTGTTGCGTCAATGGCGCGCCGTTTCAGATTGGCCTGGGGCGTTTGTTGCGCAAGGCCAAGCCCCACCGACTGTTTATCGAGCCGTCCGGGCTGGGGCATCCAGTACAGTTGCTCAAGCAATTGAATGAGGCGCCGTGGTTGGGTGTACTGGCGGTGCAGCCGTGTGTTTTGGTGCTGGACGCTCAGGCGCTTGAAGCGGGGAAAGACTTGCCCGCAGCGCAACAGGGAGCCTTGGCAACCGCTGGTCTGCTGTTGTTGAACAAGGCTGAAAACCTTGATGACAGGGCCAGGGAAAAAATCGCCAGCCAGTTGCCGGCAGTGCCGTTGATCTGGACTCGAGAGGCGCAATTGAGCCTTAGCGAATTGCCGGGCCTGGCCGCAAAAGCGCTCAACGGTGTGGATAACCTGGCTGTACCCAAGGGATCAGGACAAATACCGGCCGTCTGGACTGATCCGACGCTGCCGATTTGCCTGAGTCAGGCGCAGGAGGGGGGCTGGAGCATAGGTTGGCGTTGGCATCCGGGGCAGACGTTCGACAAGCGGCGCTTGGCTGACTGGCTAGCCAGCCTCAATTGGCAGCGGGCGAAACTGGTTATCCACAGCTCGGAGGGCTGGGTGTCTGCGAATGCTTTGGATAACAGAGAGCTGATTTGGCAGGCTAGCGAATGGCGGAAAGATTCGCGAATCGAGCTGATCTTCGTCGATCTGCACAATATCGCTGAATTGCAGAAGGGCTTGGCGTTATGCCGGATTCAGTGAGTCAGCTCAAGGCTTCCACTTGGTGTGTTCCTGCCGCCACTGGCTTAGCTCGATAACTTCCGCTCGAGGCTTGTGCACTTCAACCACCGGTGGTGTGTCGTCGAACGGTGCCGGGTAGGGTGCCAGTTCGATCTGCGCACTGTGCGCGCCAAACTGGGTGATGGTGCCGTTATGACGGGTTTCGCCAGTCACGGTGAACTCGAAGTTGTACACCCGCGCCAGTCGCCGGCGACCGTTGGCGTCTTTGATGAAACCGATCTTCTTCAGTGCAACGTTGCCGTCGAGCAGCTCGACCCGCACGTTCAGACAATGCTGTTTGACCCGCTCCAGCGCGCGTTCGCGCAAGCCGTGGTTGTGCCATAGCCATGCGCCGGCAGCGGCAAACAGTATCAGCACGAAGATGTTTTCCAGGGTCAGCATCAACATCGAACTCCAAAAGATAGCGTCAGCTTAACTGCGTCGCTGGTCTGTCGTACAGGCTGCGTTTCGTCGCATACTGCGCGGCTTGAATTTCAATCGTTTTACGGAATGACCCGAATGAAACGTACGCCTCATCTGCTCGCCATTCAGTCCCACGTGGTGTTCGGCCACGCCGGCAACAGCGCCGCGGTTTTTCCGATGCAGCGGGTCGGGGTCAATGTCTGGCCGCTCAACACCGTGCAGTTTTCCAACCACACCCAGTACGGCCAATGGGCCGGCGAAGTGTTGGCGCCGCAGCAGATTCCCGAGCTGGTCGAAGGCATCGCCGCGATTGGCGAGCTGGGCAACTGCGATGCGGTGCTGTCCGGATACCTCGGCAGCGCGGCGCAGGGCCGGGCAATTCTCAGCGGCGTCGAGCGCATCAAATCGGTCAATCCGAAAGCGCTGTATCTGTGTGATCCGGTGATGGGCCACCCGGAGAAGGGTTGTAGCGTGCCGACCGAGGTCAGCGACTTCCTCCTGGACGAGGCGGCGGCCGTGGCGGACATCATGTGCCCCAACCAGTTGGAGCTGGACAGCTTTTCCGGGCGCAAGCCGCAGTCGCTGTTCGATTGCCTGGCGATGGCGCGGGCGTTGCTGGCACGTGGGCCGAAAGCGGTGCTGGTCAAGCATCTGGATTATCCGGGCAAACCGGCCGATGGCTTTGAGATGTTGCTGGTGACGGCCGAGGGCAGCTGGCACTTGCGCCGTCCGCTGCTGGCATTTCCGCGTCAGCCAGTCGGTGTGGGCGACCTGACGTCCGGCCTGTTTCTGGCGCGGGTGCTGCTGGGCGACAGTCTGGTGGCCGCGTTTGAGTTCACGGCGGCGGCGGTGCATGAGGTGCTGCTGGAGACTCAGGCCTGCGCCAGTTATGAGTTGCAACTGGTGCGGGCGCAGGATCGGATTGCGCATCCGCGGGTGAAGTTCGAGGCTACTGCAATCAGTCTTTAAGACCGCGCTGCCCCCATTCGCGAGCAAGCTCACTCCCACATTTAGTTTTGTGTACGCCGCAGAACCAATGTGGGAGCGAGCCTGCTCGCGAAAGCGGTCTGAGCGCTAAAAATCTCAGGCGTCGCCCTTGATCTCCTGATAGCGCTTCTCCAGCTCCTGACGAATCTGCCGACGCTGCTGCGCCTGCATGTAACGACGCTTGTCTTCACTGTTCTGCGGTTGCAGCGGCGGCACCGCTGCCGGCTTGCGTTGGTCATCCACCGCCACCATGGTGAAGAAGCAGCTGTTGGTGTGGCGCACCGAGCGTTCGCGGATGTTTTCGGTCACCACTTTGATGCCGACTTCCATCGACGTGTTGCCGGTGTAGTTGACCGAAGCGAGGAAGGTCACCAGTTCGCCGACATGGATCGGCTCGCGGAAAATCACCTGATCCACCGACAGGGTCACCACGTAGCGGCCGGCATAGCGGCTCGCGCAGGCATAAGCCACTTCGTCGAGGTATTTGAGCAGGGTGCCGCCGTGGACATTGCCAGAGAAGTTGGCCATGTCGGGGGTCATCAGTACCGTCATCGACAGCTGGGCGTTTCCGGGTTCCATAACGTTCTCACGGATCAAGGCTGGTTGCTGGAAGCACCTCTGCGGGTGCCTGGTCGCTTTTTCAAAAGCACCGTTATCGGGACGCCGGGCGACTGGCCGCCGTCACGCCGGAATCGATCTGTTTCCATATATTGCACCGCCTTCCAGGCGGAAGTCGCGGTGTTACCCTGCAAAAGCCCGCCTCAAGGGCAATTCCCACACCAAAAGCGGATTTTTACCTAGCTCGCCCAGACTTTTCTGACGTCTGCCCGCGAGCCTTGTCATTCAGGGAGCCCACGCCATGCATGCCATCAGTTTTATTCAGGACCTGGCAGTGATCATGTTGGTCGCAGGTGTGGTGACCGTGTTGTTTCATCGCTTCAAGCAGCCGGTGGTGCTTGGCTATATCGTCGCCGGCTTTATCATCGGCCCGCATACGCCGCCGTTCGGCCTGATCCACGACGAAGAAACCATCAAAACCCTCGCCGAACTCGGGGTGATCTTCCTGATGTTCTGCCTCGGCCTGGAGTTCAGCCTGCGCAAGCTGTTCAAGGTCGGCGCCACGGCGTTTATTGCGGCGTTCCTGGAAATCGTCCTGATGATCTGGATCGGCTACGAAATCGGCCGCTGGTTCGACTGGAACACCATGGACTCGCTGTTCCTCGGCGCAATTCTGGCGATCTCCTCGACCACTATCATCGTCAAGGCACTCAATGACCTGAAGATGAAGAATGAGCGTTTCGCGCAGTTGATCTTCGGCGTGCTGATCGTCGAAGACATCCTCGGCATCGGCATCATCGCGCTACTGTCGAGCATCGCAGTGAGTGGCACCGTCAGCTCCGGTGAAGTGTTTTCCACGGTCGGCAAGCTGTCGCTGTTCATGATCGTCGCGCTGGTCATCGGCATTTTGCTGGTGCCGCGCCTGCTGGCCTATGTGGCCAAATTCGAAAGCAACGAGATGCTGCTGATCACCGTGCTCGGCCTGTGTTTCGGCTTCTGCCTGCTGGTGGTCAAACTCGAATACAGCATGGTCCTCGGTGCCTTCCTGATCGGTGCGATCATGGCCGAGTCGCGGCAATTGCTGAAGATCGAGCGGCTGATCGAGCCGGTTCGCGACTTGTTCAGCGCAATCTTCTTTGTGGCCATCGGACTGATGCTTGATCCGCTGATTCTGCTGCAATACGCGTGGCCGATTGCAGTGATCACCGTCGCTGTTGTGCTCGGCAAGATGTTGTCCTGCGGCCTCGGGGCCTTTATCGCCGGCAATGACGGACGCACCTCACTGCGCGTCGGGATGGGGCTGTCACAGATCGGCGAATTTTCCTTCATTATTGCCGCGCTGGGGATGACCTTGCAGGTCACCAGTAACTTCCTCTATCCGGTCGCCGTCGCGGTATCGGTGATTACGACGCTACTGACACCGTATCTGATTCGTGCGGCAGATCCGCTGTCGATCAAGTTGTCGGCGGCCGTGCCCAAGCGTCTCGGTCGCGTGCTGGGTATGTACGGCGAATGGTTGCGCAGTATCCAGCCGCAAGGCGAGGGCGCGATGCTGGCTTCAATCATTCGCAAAATCTTGCTGCAGGTCGGGGTCAATCTGGCGCTGGTCATCGCGATCTTCTTCGCCGGCGCGTATTTCGCCGAACGCATCTCGATGTCGCTGCAAGACTGGATCAGCGATCCGAGCTGGCAGAAGGCGTTGATCTGGGGCGGGGCGTTGCTGGTCTCTCTGCCGTTTTTGATTGCGGCGTATCGCAAGCTCAAGGCGTTGTCGATGCTGCTGGCGGAGATGGGGGTGAAGCCAGAGATGGCCGGGCGTCACACGCAGCGAGTGCGTCGGGTGATCTCCGAAGTGATCCCGATTCTCTCGCTGCTGGTGATTTTCCTGCTGTTGGCAGCCTTGTCGGCCAGTATCTTGCCAACCAACAAGTTGCTGGTCCTGATCGCCGTGGTCGCGGCCGCCGTGGCGGCGCTGCTCTGGCGCTGGTTCATCCGCGTGCACACGCGGATGCAGGTGGCGCTGCTGGAAACCCTCGACAACCACAAGGAGTCGTCGGGGCACTGACCTGCCGGGGCGGCTGGCCGATCAGCTTTCCAGCCAGACGTCCCGCGCCCAGTGCCACACCGATTCCCAGGACTCTTCGGTGATCAGCTCTTCTTCGCCGGACCACAGCACCACAGTGCCGTCTTCCTCGACGCAGTAGTAGTTCTCACCATCCTGGCAGATCGGGATCAGGTCACGCGGTACGCCGATGTCCCAGGCATTGGCCGCAACCTCCGGCAGATAGGTGTGCGATTGCGGGTCGGTGACAGTCACCGGCTCCAGGCTGCCGTACACCACGTCGCTGACGGTCAGCAAAAACTCTTTGAAGACGAACGGAATGTTGATGAAGAGTTCTTCTTCGACTTCCACCAGTTGGTCTTCGTCAGGCAATTCCAAAGGAACCGGCACGGGTTCGTTGGCTTCACGCAGTTGTTCGATGATTTCTTCCACGTCCGGGATCCTCTTGCTTGAATGGCGCGGTTTATATGGGCCGGTTTATACAGTAGCTCGCTATAGATGCAACCGCGAAATAGAAAACCCCAGCCGAGGCTGGGGTTTTTATTACAGCAAGTGAAGCGCGCGAGGGATCAGCCGTTCTGGCGGATACCGGCAACCAGCCAAGGCTGGTTGTCGCCCTGCGGACGTTCCATGTTCCAGCTTTCGCTGAACACTTCGCCCTGGTCGAAGCGCGAGGTCTTCGACACACCGCTGAAGGTCAGGGTGGCGATGGTCTTGTCGGCACGGTCATCCACGCCATCCAGTTGTACCTGGAGGTTGTCGATGTAGGTCGACTGGAACGCGTCGCCCAGATCCGCACGCTCACGCTTGAGGAACTCGAGCATTTGCGGGGTCACGAACTCGGCGATCTTGTCCATTTCGTTGGCATCCCAGTGCTGCTGCAGCGACTGGAAGTGGCTGCGTGCAGCTTCAAGGAAGTTCTGCTCGTTGAACCAGGCCGGCGCGTTGATCACCGGACGGGCGGCAGCAGGTGCAGCCGAACCACCGAAGATCGAACCCATGGCCGCAGGCTTGTGCTCGAACGCTTCACGCTGCATCGGCGCGCCGGCCGGAGCGAATTGCTCCTGCTGCTTGCGTCGACGCGCGGCGATGAAGCGGAAGATCACGAATGCGATCACGGCCATGATCAGAATGTCGAAGATCTGCATGCCCTGGAAGCCGCCGCCCATGAACATGGACGCCAGCAGGCCACCGGCGGCGATACCGGCCAGAGGGCCGAGCCATTTCGAAGCACCGCCGGCCTTGGCGGCAGCGCCTGCGGCACCGGCAGCACCTGCGGTCGCAGCAGCGCCGCCGACACCTGGAGAAGAAGGAGCCATCTGGCTGGTCTGGTGCGTCGGCGCAGCGCCGGCGCTTTTGCCACCACCAAAGCGCTTGGCGTTGGCGTCGAGGCTCATCGTCAGGCCGATGCACAACGCCATGGCGATGCTAAGAAAACGTTTCATAAAGGGAATTCCCGTTTGTGGAGACACGCGCGCCATGTTGCACAGCTGAAGTGTTACTGGCTAGCGAGAGAGTGTTTCGGGCTTTTGCCTGACAGGTTACGTTCAGCTCGGTCGGGGCAATAAGGCCATGTACTTTTGGCTGTAGGAAATCGCGTCAGATTCAGTGCGAAAACTGTTTAGCGACGAAACGCCAGCAACACCACACCGGCGGTGATAAGGCCGATACCGCCCCACTGGCGCAGATCAAGTTTCTCGCCCAGCAGGATCACGCCGAGCACCGCCACCAGCACCACGCTGAGTTTATCCACCGGTGCGACCAGCGAGGCCGGGCCGACTTTCAACGCGCGGAAGTAGCATAGCCACGACGCGCCGGTGCCCAGTCCGGACAACAGCAGGAACAGGTAGCTCTTGGCGGAGATCGATCCTAATGACTGATATTGGCCCGTTGCGTACAAAATCAAGGCCAGACTGACCAGTACCACGATGGTGCGCAGCAGAGTGGCGAAGTCGGAATTGACGTTTTCGATGCCGACTTTGGCGAAGATCGCCGTCAATGCGGCGAAAGTGGCCGAGAGCAGGGCCCAGAATGTCCAGGAAGAAAAGAAGCCTGAGCCCATTTGCACTGCCCTGTTCCGGATGGGTTTAGATCAAAAGATCGCAGCCCCGGCAGCTCCTACAGATACACCCAATTCCCTGTAGGAGCTGCCGAAGGCTGCGATCTTTTTTCGCTTTTAGATAGCTTCCAGCTTGGCGTAACCGAGCATCAGCCACTTGCTGCCTTCGCTGAAGTTGACCTGCACCCGTGCCTGCGCGCCGGCACCTTCGAAGTTGAGGATCACACCGTCACCAAAGATCGAGTGGCGCACCGCCTGACCGAGGCTGAAACCCGTTTCCGGGATTTCGCTGCCACTGAACAGGTTGCTGCCGCTCATCGACTGGTTGCCGCCGAACGGACGGCTGACGCTGTTCGACAAACGCACTTCCTGAATCAGACCCTTCGGCACCTCGCGTACGAAACGAGAGACTTTGTTGTAAGTCTCGCTGCCGTACAGGCGTCGGGTTTCAGCATAGGTCATCACCAGATTCTGCATCGCCCGGGTGATGCCGACGTAGGCCAGGCGTCGCTCTTCCTCAAGACGTCCTGGTTCTTCCAGACTCATCTTGTGCGGGAACAGGCCTTCTTCCATACCCACGAGGAACACGTAAGGGAATTCCAGGCCTTTGGCGCTGTGCAGGGTCATCAGCTGAATGCTGTCTTCGTGTTCGTCAGCCTGAGTGTCGCCAGCCTCCAGCGAAGCGTGGCCGAGGAATGCCGCCAGTGGCGTCAGTTCTTCGTCTTCTTCGGTGTTCTCGAAGTTGCGCGCGGCGCTGACCAGTTCCTCAAGGTTTTCTACCCGGGCCTGGCCTTTCTCACCTTTTTCCGCTTCGTGGTAGGCAATGAGGCCGGACTGCTCGATGACGGTTTGCGTCATCAGGTGCAGCGGCATTTCCATGCACTTGGCGGCGAGGTTCTCGATCAGCTCGATAAACGCACCCAGCGCACCCGCCGCGCGACCGGTCAGGCCTTTGTTGGCGACCAGTTGGCGCATCGCCTCCCACATCGACACGTCGCTGTGGCGTGCGTGATCGCGGATCGCTTCGACGGTTTTTTCGCCAATGCCACGGGCCGGCACGTTGATCACCCGCTCCAGCGCCGCATCGTTGCCGCGACCTTCGAGCAAGCGCAGATATGCCATGGCGTTCTTGATTTCCGCACGCTCGAAGAAGCGCTGACCACCATAGATGCGGTACGGAATGCGCTCGCGCAGCAAGGCTTCTTCCAGAACGCGCGATTGGGCGTTGGAGCGATACAAAATCGCAATATCGCTGCGAGCCAAGCCGGTTTTCAGCGCGCTTTCGATGGTTTCGACAACGTAGCGTGCTTCGTCGTGTTCATTGAACGCGGCGTACAGATTGATTGCTTCGCCATCACCCCCGTCGGTCCACAGTTCTTTGCCGAGACGTCCGGTGTTGTTGGCGATCAGTGCGTTGGCGGCTTTGAGGATGCCGGCGGTGGAGCGGTAATTCTGCTCCAGACGAATGGTCACCGAGTCGGCGAAGTCGGACGAGTACTGATGAATGTTTTCGATCTTCGCGCCGCGCCAGCCGTAAATCGACTGGTCATCGTCGCCGACCACCATCAGGCTGTCGCCGCCCTTGCCGAGCAGGCGCAACCAGGCGTACTGCACGGCGTTGGTGTCCTGGAACTCATCCACCAGAATATGCCGGAAGCGCTTTTGATAATGCGCCAGCAGGCCCGGGTGATCGCGCCACAAGTCGAGGGCGCGCAGGAGCAGTTCGGAGAAGTCGATGACGCCGGCACGCTGGCACGCCGCCTCGTAGGCTTCGTAAATGCCGCGCATGGTCGCCAGATACAAATCGCCGCTGGCCTGAATGTGTTGCGGGCGCAGACCTTCGTCTTTCTGGCCGTTGATGAACCACTGCGCCTGACGCGCGGGCCAGCGTTGCTCGTCCAGGCCCAGCTCGCGGATCACCCGCTTGACCAGCCGTTGCTGGTCGTCGCTGTCGAGAATCTGGAAAGTCTGGCTCAAGCCGGCTTCCTGCCAGTGTGCCCGCAGCAAGCGGTGCGCCAGGCCGTGGAAGGTGCCGACCCACATGCCGGCCGGGTTGATACCCAGCAACTGCTCGATGCGATGACGCATCTCGGCAGCGGCCTTGTTGGTGAAGGTCACCGACAGAATGGAGTGGGGCGAGGCGTTTTCGACCTGGATCAACCAGGCGATACGGTGCACCAGCACTCGGGTTTTACCGGAGCCAGCACCGGCCAGGACCAACTGACGGCCAACGGGGGCTGCTACGGCCTGGCGTTGGGCATCGTTGAGGGAGTTCAGCAGAAGGGAGAGATCATCGCGCATCGGGGCATTCTAGGGTGCGCCGCAGGCCCGGGCAAACCGAGCTTTGCATTAGCCGATGAAACTGCTGTCGATGACGACCGGTCGGTCACTGCCTACAGGCATCGGCCCGCCGCGCTCCAAGGGTTTGGCTGGTGGCAAAGGACGGAAAAGTTTCGCTGAAATTATGATCTGGAGCAGTTTGGCAACGGGATCGGCTTGTGTATGCTCCGTCCACGTTTCGGGCGCACGCCCTCCTTATAAGAACAAGAACGTTGCCCATGACCCTCAGCTCCGAACTGTCGGGCCCCTCCGTGGAACCCCGGGTTATCCGCAAGCACTATGCCGTCGAAATGGCGGTCGAGCGCACGCGTCTGCTGTATCAAGGCTCGTTGCTGCCCACACTTTTCATGTTGATCAATGGTCTGGTCTGCGCCGCTTTGCTATGGAGCCCGCAGCGCTATTTCGTGGTCAGCGTCTGGCTGGTGTGGTTGCTGTCGCTGGTCGCGTTGCGGGTGATTCAGGTCGCAGCGTTCGACTCGGCAATCCCTGATCGGCAGGCACAACCGATCTGGCGGCGGATGTTTCTGCTCGGCTCGACCATGACCGGCCTGACCCTGGCCGGCGCCGGCATCGCCTTGGTGCCCGCCGACAATTTCATGCAACAAGCCTGGGTGTTCGGCCTGATTGGCGCTGCAACCCTGTCGGCCAGCGTTGCCTATGCGGTTAGCCTACCGGCGTTTCTGTCGTTTACCTTGCCCTGCCTGTTGCCGGCGATCGGTTATCTGTTCTGGGGCGGCGACGAACAGGCGCGCGGTTGGGGCTGGCTCGGGCTGATCCTGCTCGGCTCCCTGAGCGTGGTGGCGTGGCAGGTCAATCGGCTGATTGATCGCGGTTTACTGCGGCGCTTCCAGAACCAGCACTTGATCGAACACATGCAACAGACGCAGTCGCGCAGCGAGCAGCTCAATCTGGAACTGGCCAAGGAAATCGACCAGCGCCGCTGCGCCGAGGGCAAGCTGCGCGAAGCCCAGGTCGAACTCGAAGACCGCGTTGCCCAGCGCAGCCGAGAACTGGACGCCGCCAATCAGGCCTTGAGCAAAAGCGAAGCACGCCTGGCGCTGGCGTTGAAGGCCAGTGAGCTGGGGCTGTGGGACTGGAACCTGCAAACCGACGAAGTCCACCACACGCAGATTCAGGAACTGTTCGGCCTCGCTCCGGAATACGTCACGGCGCTCCTGCGCGACCTCAAGCCACGTCTGCATCCAGACGATGTGCCGACGCTGAAATACGCGTTGATCGAGCATTTGAAGGGACGCACCGAGGACTACCAGATCGAATACCGCGTACGTCACAGCGATGGCCATTGGGTCTGGATCGAAGACCGTGGCCGCGCGGTAGAGCGCAGCGAAAGTGGCCGGGTAATCCGCATGGTCGGCACCCGGCGCGACATCAGCTCCAGTAAAAGTCTCGAAGAGCAGCAGCGGCTGGCGGCAACGGTGTTCGAAGCGGCCAGTGAAGGCATCGTGATTCTCGACCCGAATTACGCGCTGATCGCGATCAATCAGGCGTTCAGCCATGTTACCGGTTACGACATCGAGGACATGCTCGGGCGCAACGTCGTCGAGCTGCCATGCAGCCGCGATGCTCGTCGCCATTACGTGGCGATCCGTCATGCATTGGAGCAGCACGGCAGTTGGCAGGGCGAACTGGTGGAGACGCGCAAGAACGGCGAGCTGTATCCGCAGTGGCTGCAACTGAATGCGGTGCGTGATGGTCGGGGAAGTGTCAGTCATATCGTTGGCTTCTTCGCCGATCTGTCGGCGCGGCGTGAGTCCGAAGAGCGCATGCGTTATCTGACCCACTACGACGAACTCACCGGACTGGCTAACCGCTCGCTGTTCCGCGAGCGCTTGCACGAAGCGCATCAGCGCTCGCGTCAGGGTCGACGCAGTCTGGCGTTGCTGCACATCAATCTCGATCGTTTCAAATTGCTTAACGACAGCCTTGGCCATGAGATTGCCGACCAGTTACTGCAGAAAATGGCGCGCCGATTAGTCAACGCCTTGCCGGAAGCCGACACCATCGCCCGCTTGTCCGGGGATGAATTCGCGGTGTTGTTCGATGCCTATGGCAACCTGTCGAGTCTGGCCCGGGTCGCCACGCGCTTGTCGACCAAGCTGCGTTTACCGCTGACGGTTGAAGGTCATGAATTGGTGGTCAGCGCCTCGATGGGCATCAGCATGCTGCCGGACAATGCCCGGGAGATTTCTGCGCTGGTCAGCCAGTCGAACATGGCGATGCAACACGCCAAACACTTGGGCGGTAACAACTTCCAGTTCTACACCGACAGCCTGCAGGCCAGCACCCTTGAGCGCTTGCAGCTGGAAAACCAGTTGCGCAAAGCCATCGAGGAAAAGCAGCTGAAGGTGTTTTATCAACCGAAGCTGTGCCTGCAAACCGGACGGCTGAATGCGGCGGAAGCGCTGGTGCGCTGGGATCACCCGACCATGGGCCGAGTACCGCCGGGGGATTTCATCGGGCTGGCCGAGGAAACCGGGCTGATCGGGCCAATCGGCGAATTCGTCCTGCGCCAGGCGTGCTGGCAGGCCTGCGAATGGCAGCGTCAGGGACTGGAGCCGATCCGCGTTTCGGTGAATCTGTCGGTGCATCAATTGCGTCAGGGCAAGCTGGTCAGTCTGGTGCGCCAGGTGCTGGAGGAAACCGGTCTGGCGCCGCACTACCTCGAGCTGGAGCTGACCGAAAGCCAGTTGCTCGATAGCGTCGAACACATCATCGCGACCTTCCAGCAGTTGCGCGATCTGGGGGTGAAACTGGCCATCGACGACTTCGGCACCGGGTATTCGTCGTTGAGTTACCTCAAGCGCATTCCGGTGGATTACGTGAAGATCGATCAGGCGTTCATACGCGGGTTGGGTGAGGGTAGCGAAGATGCGGCGATCACTCGCGCGATCATTGCCATGGCCCATGGGCTGTCGTTGAAAGTAGTGGCTGAAGGCGTCGAGCGACAGGATCAGCTGGAGTTTTTACGCGCCGAGCGTTGCGATGAAGTGCAGGGCTATCTGATCAGCCGGCCCGTGGAGGCTGACAGCCTGGCCGGGCTTTTGCGTGAACAGGAAAAACCGTTTTAAGGGCTACATGCACCTCATCGCGCCTGATATGGGGACATCGAGTTACGCATTGAGCAGGCAAAAAGCCAATTCATGTAGTATAACTACAAGCGTGCTACATCCTTGCCCATAAGAAGAGTCCAGCCCCTTGAATCTGCTGCAACACATTGCCCAGTCACGTCACCTGTTACGCAAGTCGGAGCTCAAGGTCGCCGACCACGTGCTGCTTGACCCTGCGGCGGTGATGCACAGTTCCATGGCCGACCTGGCCCACAGCGTCGGCATCAGCGAGCCGACCATCGTGCGCTTCTGTCGCGCCATCGGCTGCTCCGGTTTTCAGGACCTGAAACTCAAGCTGGCGCAAAGCCTGGCCGCCGGTGCGAGCTTCGGCCAGTTTGCGATCCATGAAGACGACTCGGTCGCCGATTACAGCCTGAAGATTTTCGACACCACCTTGCACACCTTGATGGAGGTTCGCGAGAGGCTCGATCCGATCGAGTTGCAGCGTGCGGTGACACTGATGTCGCAGGCGCAGCGGGTCGAGTTTTACGGTTTTGGTGCCTCGGGTGCAGTGGCAGCGGATGCGCAGCACAAGTTCTTCCGTTTGCTGCTGACGGCGGCGGCGTATTCCGATCCGCACATGCAGGCGATGTCAGCAGTGACGTTGAAACCGACCGATGTGGCGATTTGTATTTCGCAATCCGGGCGTTCCAAGGATTTGCTGATCACCGCCAATCTGGTGCGTGAGAGCGGCGCTTCGCTGATTACCTTGTGCCCGAGCCAGACACCTCTGGCCGAATTGTCGACCGTCAATCTGGCGATCGATGTGCATGAAGATACGGAAATCTATACGCCGCTGACGTCGCGGATCGCCCACCTGGTGGTGATCGATGTGCTGGCGATGGGCGTGGCCATGGCGCGCGGGCCGAGCCTGGTCAATCACCTCAAGAGCGTGAAGCGCAGTTTGCGCAGCTTGCGCTTGTCGCCAAAAGCCGCCAAAGCGCTGGATGACTGAAGCCATCTAAGGTCGTTCCGACCTTATTTGCGAGCAGGCTCGCTTCCACAGAGAATCTTCTGTGAACACAATTTTGTGTCATACCAAGATCAAATGTGGGAGCGAGCCTGCTCGCGAAGGCGTCCTCAAAAACACCACAAGTTTCATCGCACTGTCATCCGCGCGCAGCCAAACCGTCATCCCCCACGCCTATCGTGAAACTCCCGTCATCGCCTTGGGAGACTCGAAATGGCTCAGCCCTACGAAGAACGCAACAGCGCCGCGAAAACCCGTCGTCAGCAGGAAGACCAGCGCCGCATGGAATTTCGCCGCGCTATCGAAGATCGCTTCGAACTCCGTCAGCTTCAAGCCGAAATCGGCGACTTTCCCGAGATCACTCATTGGCAGGCGGCACCCGCAGCTTCCCGTCGAAACGCTCAACCAGCGCGCTGATCTGCACCCGTTCGCTGCGGATAAACGCCAGGAAGGCGTGCGCCACCGGTGACAAGCGTTTGGCTTTCGCTTGCACCAGACACCAGCTACGCAGTAGCGGCAATTCCTCGACCGGCAACTCGACGAGGCCGCCGGTCGCCAGCTCCAGGTTCAGGGCGTGGCGCGTCAACAGCGCCAGGCCCAAACCCGCCTGCACACATTCACGCTGCGCTTCGGCCGAGGCCACTTCCTGGGTCTGGGTGAAGTGCACGCGCTTCTCTTTGAAATACTCTTCGCACGCCAGTCGCGTGCCCGAACCCGGTTCACGGATCAGCAATGTATAGGGTTCAAGATCCTGCAAGCGCAGCGGGCCCATATGCGCCAGCGGATGATCCGGGCGCGCCACAGCAACAATCGGGTTGTTGAGGAACGGCAGGAATTCCAGACCCATGTCCTGCGGCACCATCGACATGATCACCAGATCGTCGCGGTTGTCGGAAAGCCTGCGGATGACCTGGCCGCGGTTGACCACGGTCAGTTGCAGATTCACTTCCGGGTGCTGACGTTTGAACGCGGCGAACAGGTGCGGGACGAAATACTTGGCGCTGGACTCTACCGCCAGTTTCAGCTGACCTTGCAGAGATCCTTGCATGTCCGACAGCTGCATATCGAGGTTTTCCAGGCGGCCGAAAATGTCTCGGCTGGCGCGCTGGAGTGCTTCGGCAGCCTCGGTCATGTAGAGTTTTTTGCCGACATAATCGAATAATGGCTGGCCGATCAGCTCCTCGAGCTGACGAATCTGTAGGCTGACAGCCGGTTGTGTGAGAGACATTTCCTCGGCCGCGCGGCTGTAGGAGCGTAAATCACACACTTCGTTGAAGATCTGCAATTGACGCAATGTCATACGCATCAAGGACTTACGCATTTTTTACAAGCTCTGACGGCGGGCTGATGTTTCAACTATAAGTCTTTACTTATGCCTGACCCAATTTTTATTCATTTTTGTTAATCCCTCATGAGCGCTAGTGTGGACCTGCGACTAAATTGAAACATTTGGTCACGCGTCGACCTGGGTCTAGCAGGTCGTGGTGCCACCGGCTCAAGGGAACCTCCAAGTGATAACAAAGATCCTGATCGCCAACCGTGGTGAGATTGCCGTACGAATCGTGCGAGCCTGCGCCGAAATGGGCATTCGCTCGGTTGCGATTTTTTCCGACGCCGACCGCCATGCGTTGCATGTGAAGCGTGCGGATGAGGCCCACAGCATTGGTGCCGAGCCACTGGCCGGTTACCTCAACCCGCGCAAACTGGTGAACCTGGCGGTTGAAACCGGCTGCGATGCACTGCACCCCGGTTACGGTTTCCTCTCGGAAAACGCCGAGCTGGCTGATATCTGTGCCGAACGCGGGATCAAATTCATTGGCCCTTCGGCAGAAGTCATTCGCCGCATGGGCGACAAGACCGAAGCGCGCCGCAGCATGATCAAGGCGGGCGTACCGGTGACGCCGGGCACTGAAGGCAACGTAGCAGACATCGAAGAAGCCTTGGTCGAGGGCGACCGCATCGGGTACCCGGTCATGCTCAAAGCCACTTCCGGTGGTGGCGGTCGTGGCATCCGTCGCTGCAACAGCCGCGAAGAACTCGAACAGAATTTCCCTCGAGTGATTTCCGAAGCGACCAAGGCCTTCGGTTCGGCCGAAGTGTTCCTGGAAAAATGCATCGTCAACCCCAAGCACATCGAAGCGCAGATTCTCGGCGACAGCTTCGGCAACGTCGTGCACCTGTTCGAGCGTGACTGCTCGATCCAGCGTCGCAACCAGAAGCTCATCGAAATCGCTCCGAGCCCGCAGCTGACTCCAGAGCAACGCGCCTACATCGGCGACCTGTCGGTGCGTGCGGCCAAGGCCGTGGGTTACGAGAACGCCGGAACCGTGGAGTTCCTGCTCGCCGAGGGCGAGGTGTACTTCATGGAGATGAACACCCGGGTGCAGGTGGAGCACACCATCACCGAAGAAATCACCGGGATCGACATCGTCCGCGAACAGATTCGCATCGCCTCCGGCCTGCCGCTGTCGGTGAAACAGGAAGACATTCAGCACCGTGGTTTCGCGTTGCAGTTCCGTATCAACGCCGAAGACCCGAAGAACAACTTCCTGCCGAGCTTCGGCAAGATCACCCGTTACTACGCCCCCGGCGGTCCGGGCGTGCGCACCGATACAGCGATCTACACCGGCTACACCATTCCGCCGTTCTACGATTCGATGTGCCTGAAACTGGTGGTCTGGGCACTGACTTGGGAAGAGGCAATGGACCGTGGCCTGCGCGCCCTCGACGACATGCGTCTGCAAGGCGTGAAGACCACCGCCGCGTACTACCAGGAAATCCTGCGCAACCCGGAATTCCGTAGCGGCCAGTTCAATACCAGCTTCGTTGAAAGCCACCCTGAGCTGACCAACTACTCGATCAAGCGCAAACCCGAAGAGCTGGCCCTGGCCATCGCCGCCGCCATCGCCGCCCACGCAGGCCTGTGAGGAATACAACAATGTCCAAGAAGATCTTTGTCACCGATACCATCCTGCGCGACGCTCACCAATCGCTGCTCGCCACCCGCATGCGCACCGAAGACATGCTGCCGATCTGCGACAAGCTCGACAAAGTCGGCTACTGGTCGCTGGAATGCTGGGGCGGCGCGACCTTCGACGCCTGCGTCCGCTTCCTGAAGGAAGATCCGTGGGAGCGTCTGCGCCAACTGCGCGCGGCGTTGCCTAACACCCGTCTGCAAATGCTCCTGCGCGGGCAGAACCTGCTCGGCTACCGCCACTACAGCGACGACGTGGTCAAAGCCTTCGTCGCCAAGGCTGCGGTGAATGGCATCGACGTGTTCCGTATCTTCGACGCGATGAACGACGTGCGTAACCTGCGCGTGGCCATCGAAGCGGTTAAGGCTGCCGGCAAACATGCCCAAGGCACCATCGCTTACACCACCAGCCCGGTGCACACCATCGATGCGTTTGTGGCACAAGCCAAGCAAATGGAAGCCATGGGTTGCGACTCGGTGGCGATCAAGGACATGGCTGGTCTGCTGACCCCGTACGCCACCGGTGAACTGGTGCGTGCGTTGAAAGCCGAGCAATCGCTGCCGGTGTTCATCCACTCCCACGACACGGCCGGTCTTGCGACCATGTGCCAGCTCAAGGCTATCGAAAACGGCGCCGACCATATCGACACCGCGATCTCCAGCTTCGCTTCGGGCACCAGCCACCCGGGCACCGAGTCGATGGTCGCCGCGCTCAAGGGCACCGAGTACGACACCGGTCTGAACCTCGAACTGCTGCAAGAGATCGGCCTGTACTTCTACGCCGTGCGCAAGAAGTACCACCAGTTCGAAAGCGAATTCACCGCCGTCGACACCCGTGTGCAAGTAAACCAGGTGCCGGGCGGGATGATCTCCAACCTCGCCAACCAGCTGAAAGAGCAGGGCGCCCTGAATCGCATGGCCGAAGTGCTGGCGGAAATCCCGCGGGTGCGTGAAGACCTCGGCTTCCCGCCGCTGGTGACCCCGACCTCGCAAATTGTCGGCACCCAGGCGTTCTTCAACGTGCTGGCCGGCGAGCGTTACAAGACCATCACCAACGAAGTGAAGCTCTACCTGCAGGGCGGCTACGGCAAAGCGCCGGGCGTAGTGAACGAAAAACTGCGTCGTCAGGCGATCGGCAGTGAAGAAGTCATCGACGTACGTCCGGCCGATCTGCTCAAGCCGGAAATGACCAAACTGCGTGCCGACATCGGTGCACTGGCCAAGTCCGAAGAAGACGTGCTGACCTTTGCGATGTTCCCGGACATCGGCCGCAAGTTCCTCGAAGAGCGTGCTGCCGGCACCCTGACGCCGGAAGTGCTGTTGCCGATTCCTGAAGCGGGCGGTGTGACAAAAGCGGGCGGCGAAGGCGTGCCGACCGAGTTCGTCATCGACGTCCACGGCGAAACCTACCGCGTCGACATCACCGGTGTCGGTGTGAAGGCGGAAGGCAAGCGTCACTTCTACCTGTCCATCGATGGGATGCCGGAAGAAGTGGTGTTCGAGCCACTCAACGAATTCGTCGGCGGTGGCAGCAGCAAGCGCAAACAAGCGTCGGCCCCGGGTCACGTCAGCACCACCATGCCGGGCAACATCGTCGATGTGCTGGTCAAGGAAGGCGACACCGTCAAGGCCGGCCAGGCTGTGTTGATCACCGAAGCGATGAAGATGGAAACCGAAGTCCAGGCTGCGATTGCCGGCAAGGTCACCGCGATTCATGTGGCCAAGGGTGACCGGGTCAACCCGGGCGAAATTCTGATCGAGATCGAAGGCTGAGATAACCGCCGCGATCCAACGCTTTAAACCTCGGGGGGGCATGTGCCCCCCTTTTTTTATGCGGAATTTGTCTGCATCACATGAGGCCTATGTGGGAGCGAGCCTGCTCGCGAAGAGGAGTGTCAGTCGATATTTATTCAACTGACAGATCGCATTCGCGAGCAGGCTCGTTCCCACAGTGACGATGTTCAATCCATCAGAACGCCATGCGCCATTGGCCCATCACGCCGTAGGTGCGGCTGTCAGTGGCCATTTCACCGGTGAGACCAACGCCGACAGAGTGATTGGCTGACAGCCCCAGATCGAGGCCGGCATCCACCGACAGGCTGTTTCGATCCAGCGCTGCACCGGCAACCTCAAACCGCTTGCCACCCTTGACCAGTTGCTGGCGGGTGTCGCCTTCGATCTCGCCAAAGGTGTGTTTCCAGCCGGCACTGAATCGAGGTGTCAGCGTCATGCCGTTATCCAGCCGAGTGATTTTCGCCGTGCGCAGGCCGAAGGTGCTGCTGAGATTGTCGCGAGTTTGCCCAAAGACTTTCAGCGCTGCATCCCCGCCTTTTTCACTGTAGCTGTCGCGCTGGTAGCGTTGATAGCCGAGGCTGGCGAACGGTTCGAGTGTCGCATTGTGGCGGCCAACATTGACCGCCAGTTCGGCAAAGGCTTGCTGAGTGTTGGCGTCGTAGTTGCCTTTGAGACGATCGCTGAAGCCGTTGAAGGCCACGCGACGTTTGCTGTCGCCGTCATGACTGGCATAGGTCGCCCCGAGACGCAGTGAGAACGGTCCGTCCTGACGCACGGCGTAGGCACCGAGGTGCCAGCTGTCGAGGTCGCCATCGTATTGCCGGGCATCGATTCTGGTCTGCGATTTTCCGCCGACCAGGCCGATATGCCATTGCTCATCGAGCCGCCAGTCGGCGCCCATGACCAGACCTTGAGTGGCGTGTTTGAGGGTGCTGTCGAACTCGCGATCGACCTTGCCGCCATGGCCGAGCGCCTGAATCCACACCCGACCGGAATCGGCCGCGCCGGTCGCCTGCCGCGGTGAGTTGCCGGAGCTGTAGGCAGAGCCGTAACGGCTATTCAGTTGCTGCATGGCCGAGAGCATGCTCGCGCTTACGGGAGTGATGCTGCTCAGTGTGGCTTTGGCGAGGTTGGCGTTGCTGCCGGCGGCGAGTTGTTCGAGGGCGACCGGTGCGGTGGTTTTGTCGCTGGTCAGAAGCGCGGCGACTGCTGCGTTTGCAGGTTTTATTGGCGCAGGTGCGGGCTGTTCGGCGGACTCGTTAACTTGCGCAGTAAGAGGTTCGTCCGGCCTTGGCGATGGGACGGAGTCTGCAACAGCAGTCGTCGTTGAAGTCGCAACTGGAACTGGAACCGGCGCAGATGCCGTCAATGGCGTTGGCGTTGGCGTTGGCGTTGGCGTTGCGGATGGCGCAGGCGCTTGTGGTTCGACAATGCTGTCGCCAACTGAACGACCGTTGCCTGTCGTGGCAACGCTTGCAAGCGGCTCACCGTTGCGGGCGTAAGTCAGTCCGACGGATTTTTTGTTGTACTGAGGTGTGGCAGCCATGAAGGCGAGGTTGTTAACGACCTTGCCGAATTCACCTTCTATCTTTCCGGCTTCGATGATTTTGTACTGGCGACTTTGCGGAAATTCTCCTGGAACGGCAACGACGTTCAGGGTTGCACCTTCCAGCCTGGCAGTGCCATCGACCTTGATCGTTTGACTGCCACTGGGCGTGACCTCATAAGCCAGTTCGGCGGTTGGGGACAAGCGCAAGTCGCCTTTCACGCGCGGGCTGCCTAGTACCCCGTTGACGGTGAGCAGGCCGGCCACCTCCAGGCTCCCCACAGCGCCTTTACCTGCAAAGCTGCCACCTCTTTCGACATAGACGTCGCCCTTGATGCTCCCCAGGTTGGTCAAAGCGCTACCGCTGTTCACCAGCACGCCTTCCTTGAAGTCTGCCTTCGAACTCAGCGTCCATTCGCCCCGGCTGACGAACAGCCCGTTGAAATTACGCGTGTCTTTCAGCTCGCCGCCAGCCGCTGCATCCAGGAACAGGACGTTATCTCCCCCGCCACCATCCAGCAGGCCGGTAAAGCTTGCGCCGTCCGTGAGCGTTATCAAATCGTTTACAGCGGTACCTGTAAACGTTTCTTCAGGGGTTTTAAAAGCGATGGGTACCGTACTTGGGTCGGTGAGAAATCCCTTGAGTCGTTCAAGCGCCATTTCTTTAGCGCTGGTTTCGGGGAATTCAGTGGCATTCACTACTGCGGCTGAATCAGCGACTTCAGAAGGTTGCTGAGCATTGGCAAGCTCCACGCAAGTCAGCGTCAGCGAAATGGCCAAAGCCAAGTGTTTTGGTTTGAACGAATGTTGAAGGGGCATTGAGTTGAGTCTCGATGAACAGAAGACTCAACTCTATTGATGTGCTCAAACATCCGATGTCGGCTGCTTCCCGCAGGCTTGCAGGCGACATCGGATCATTTTGTAGAAAATGACCGTGTGATCTGGAACCCGAAGTTTTACTCGGTTTCTGCGGCGCCTTTTCCTACAACCATTCCAGACACCGCCGGCTGTTCAACCCTCAAAAACTCATCTGCCACTGCCCGATCAACCCATGATTGCGACTGTTGCTGCCGATCTCGCCACTGTAACCCACACCCAATGTATGCCGCGCCGAGATGCCCACATCCAGCCCGGCTTCCAGCACCAGGCTGTCACGATCCAGCGAGCTGCCATCGACACTGAACGCCGTGCCGCCAGTCACAAACGCCTGACGCGTAGAGCTGCCGACATCGCCGTAGGTGTGCTTCCAGCCAGCGGCCATGCGCGGGGTCACGCTCATGCCGTTGTCCAGGCTGCTCAGGTGCGCCAGGCGCAGGCCGAAAGTACTGCTGAAGTTGTCCTGGGTCTGGCCGTCGACTTGCAGCGCGGCGGCGCCACCTTTTTCCTTGTAGCTGTCGCGGTGGTAACGCTGATAACCGAGGCTGGCGAACGGTTCGGCGCTGAGGCGGCCGCTGCCCATGGCATAGCCGAGTTCGGCGAAGGCTTGCTGGCTGTCGGCGTCGTAGTCGCCTTTCGGGCGGTCGCTGAAACCATTGAAGGCGATGGTGCGTTTGCTTTCACCTTGATGGCCGCTGTACGCCGCGCCGAGACGCAGCGAGATCGGGCCGTTCTGATGCAACGCATAGACGCCGGCGTGCCAGCTCTCGACGTTGCCGTCGACGCCGGTCGCGTCCAGATCGGTTTTCGAATAGCCGCCCAGTACGCCCAGGCGCCACGCCGGACTCAGCACCCAGTCGGCGCCCAGCACGCTGCCCTTGGTGCGTTGTTCCAGACCGCTGCTGCCGTGTTCGCCATCGAGCTTGCCGTAGCCGCCGATACCTTGCAGCCAGAGCCGGCCGCGCGCATTCGGATCGTTCAGATTACGCGCCTCGGAGGGCACCCCATTGGCCGCCAGCACGGGGGTGTCACCCTGATCGAGACCGACCATCAATCCCGGGCTGCCGCCCATTTGCTGCATCGCCGAGAGCATGCTGCTGCCGACCTGACTGCTGGCGCCGAGGGTGGCGCTGGTCAGGTTGGCGTTGCTGGCACCGGCCAGTTGCTCGATCGCCGCGCCGGCACTGCTTTGGCTGGTATTGAGCAGGGCGTTGTACAACGCATTGTTTTTACCGATCGAGGCGAGGCTGTTGGCGGCGTTGCTGGCGTTACCGGTCGCGGCGAACTCATTGAACGCCACGTCATTGCGGGTGTAGGTCAGATCGACCTGCGTTGGCGTGTAGGCGAGGGTCGGCGTCAGGAACGCGTAGTCGCTGCTGACCTTGCCGAAGGTGCCGTTGACCTGTGCCGCTTGCAGCACGGTGTAGTGGCTCTGCCATGGATAGGTGCCGCTGCCGGGATTCACCGCAAGCGTTGCGCCGTTGAGATTGGCGATGCCGCCGACCTGTACCGGCACGCTGCTGCCATCGGCGTTGACGCCGTAGGCGAGGGTGGCGGTGCTGCCCATGGTCAAATCGCGAACAATCGTGGCGCGGCCGAGGCTGGTATCGGTGCGCAATGTACCGTTGACAGTGAGGCTGCCCACCGAACCGCCACCGGCATACACACCGCCGGCATCCACGGTCAGGTTGCCGGCGATACTGCCTTGGTTGACCAGTGTGGCACCGTTGCGCACCGCGCCGCCGTCGCTGAAATCATCATGGCCGGTCAGCGTCCACGCGCCTTGCTTGACCTCCAGCCATTCGAAGTTGCGACTGGCGCCGAAGCTGCCACCGGCCGCGTCCTCCATCACCACACGGTCATAACCGCTGCCGCCATCCACCACGCCGACAAAGCGACTGCCGTTGCGCAGGGTCAGACTGTCGTTACCGCCACCCAGATCCAGCGCCAGGCCATTGCTGCCACTGATCGTGCCGGCGTTGATGACGTTGTCGGCGAATTCACCGACGAGCTTCACGCCGAAACCGTTGAGGCCTTGAATGTTGCCGAAGTTTTCCAGCGTGGTCGCCGCCAGCCCGGAGCCGCCGCTGCCATCGTCGACCAGAATGGCGCTGTCGGCACCGCTGATCAAAGCGTTGCTGGCGTTGAGGATGTAACCGCCACCCAGCGCGATACCTTCGCTGCCGTTGGCGAAACCGCCCTTGTCCACCCCGCCGGCACCGACGCCCTGAAGGGTCCCGTAGTTTTCGATATGGGCGATCTTGTCGATGTCCACGCCATCGCCATCACCGTTTGCTTGCAAGCCTGAGTAAGCGCCAGTGATGGTGCCGTGGTTGATCACCGTGCCATCGCCGTCGGAGCCGAAACCCGAACCGTTGCGGCCAGTGATCTGCCCGTAGTTGATCAGCGTCGCGCCAAGATCGGTGGTGATGCCGTGACGGCCGCCGGAAATCACTCCGTAGTTGGTCACGCTGACACCGCTCGCGGAATCGATGTCAATGCCGTCGAACTTCTCGTCGGCATTGTGCGAATCGCCGGTGGAAATCTCGCCGTAGTTGGTAATGGCCGCGTTGGCACCGGTCTTCATGCCGTCACTGGCGTCGCCGCGAATCAGTCCGCCGGCACGGTTGATGATGGTGGTCTTCACCCCGTCGCTGCGTAGCGCATCGAGGTCCAGCCCCTGGCCAGTGGTGGAGCGAATCACGCCGCTGTTGTCGATCAACAGGCTGCCGCTGACGAAGTTGCTGTCGATGCGCAAGGCGTCGTTGGCGCCGAGAATCTGCCCGCCGCTGCGGTTGTAAATCGTGTAGTTGCGAGCCTGGGTCAGGTCGCCGCTGCTGTCGATGGCCCGACCACCGCTGGAAACGATTTTGCCGGCGTTATCGATCACCACACCCGCACCACTGGTCTTGTCTTTCAGGCTCACGGCCTTGCCGCTGTTGGTGATGCTGCCCGGCGCGGAAATCGTCAATGTGTCGCTACCACCCAGCGTTTGCGCTGAAGTGGTGGCTGTGTCGATCTGCACGGTTTTAGCGTTTGCCGATGTGGCAGCGATCAACAGGGCAATGGCGAGGGACAGACGCTGGGGCGGGAACGGCATGGTCGGACGGCCTTTTTGTTATAAGCGGGCCGTCCTGTATAGCGAAGGGTTTTTACAGAATGATGTCGGTGGTTGATCTGCATTGTTTTGCGTTCAGAGCTTGATGATCAGGGTTTTATCTGCATTTTGTTGCAGATTTATGCGCTCTATTGGCTTTAAAATGCACTATATTGCATCTAACAGTAAAAAAGCTTTTGCTGAAATGCATTTAAATGCAGGTGGGAAAGTATGTACAACCTGACCTTACAGATATTCACGGCGGGTAGATGGCAAGACGCGATGATTCTGAGTTTCGACGATCCTGAAAAGGGTTTCGAGAGTCGCTGCAGTTTTGGCTACGAAACGGCCTACCTTGCTGAAAATATTGAAGTCATAGGTTCTCCGTTTTCCAAGGCCGTCAGTGCGTTGTACCCACTGGATTGGGACGGCTATCGTTCCAAAACGCCGGCATTTGTGCACGACATTGCTCCCGCAGGGGCAGCCAAACGCTTTTTGCTTGCACGTCTAGGTCAAGAAAAACCGGCGAACATCAGCGCCGATTTATATCTGCTCGGTCGCAGCACGCCAGCCCCCATCGGCAATATGCGCATAAAAGAGTCGGCCGAGGTGATCGATGAGCGCAAGCCAATCGGATTCAAGCGTGAGGATGTCATCCAGCGTGACAACCGCTTTCTCGAATATGCCTATGAGCTGGGTGCGGCAATCGGTGGAGCTACCGGCGCGGGTGGTGAAGCGCCGAAGCTTTTATTGGCCGAGAACAAGGCTGGTCTCCTGTATCCCGATGCCGTATTGGATGACAACAAAGTCAGACAGCACTGGTTTGTGAAATTTGCCAGAAACAGAGGCGGTCTGACCGATCAAGACATCCTGCGAAGCGAATTCCATTACTACAAGGCGCTTCAGAAGCTCGGTATCGAAACGATCGCGGCCGAAGGCTTGGCACTGGAAGAAGCGAACAAACCAAGTTTGTGGATGCAGCGTTTTGATCGCAAGGTGAGCGACGGCGAGGTAAGCCGCTTGGCTGTCGAATCGATTTACTCGTTGGCTCAAGTGACGACGCCGGGAAGTGCGATGAACCATATGGAGGTCATTCACATGCTCGCCGGGCTCTGGCGCAGAGCAGGGCAGGCCAGCCAGATACCCGCTCTTGTGACGGACTACTTACGCCGGGATCTGATCAACAAAATCCTTGGTAACTCGGATAACCATGGTCGTAACACCGCGATCATTCGTCAGGCAAACAACTTTCGCCTGGCGCCGATTTATGACCTGGCGCCTATGGTCATGGATGACGAGGGCGTGACCCGTACGACCAAGTGGCCAAGAGATCTGGAGCGAGCGGGAGACGTCGATTGGCGTGGAGTTTGCCGCGCATTGGCGGACATTGCTGAACCGGATGACCCACTGGCAGCGCTATGTGATGCGCCGGCTCTTTTCGAACGATTGCGCGAAGATGCCCAACGTCTGGCGGCGCTGCCAGACATATTGACGGCCAGTGGTTTGCCCGACAGAACCATGAACCACCCAGGCATTCATCTGAAAAATCTGGAGCAACGCTTGAAAGAGTGGGATCTGCAATGAGCATGACGGTAGCTGAGCGCACGGTGCTCATCGAAAGCATTCAAGAGGCGCTGGCCCAAGGGACACTGGAGATCGGTGAAGCCGTTCGCCGTTTGCGCGTGGAAGTGACCGGTCTGCATCAGACCCAGTTTGCGAAGATGTGCAAAATATCGGTGCGCACGCTGGTGCATATCGAACACGGCGAGGGCAACCAGACACTTAAATCGTTGAATGCAGTGTTTCGTCCGTTTGGCCTGAAAATGGGCGTTGTGCGGGTACGCCGAGAGCCCCATTAAAACCCGACGCAGCCCGCAAGGTGCCGATCCCCCTAGCTCCGCCGCACGTAAGCCTTGCCGTAATGCCGCTCCATTCGTGCCTGAATCAACTCCAGGCCAATCGACATCAACCAGTAAATGATCGCCGCCGTCGTCAGCATTTCGATATAGCGGTAACTTGAGCGTCCATAGGACTGCGCGAGAAACATCACTTCCCAGACGCCCATCACCGAGATCAGTGACGAGTCCTTGAGCATCGAGATGAACTGGTTGGTGGTGGGCGGGATCATCGTGCGCATGGCTTGCGGCAGGGTGATGCGCCAGAAAATCACCGTCTCGCGCATTCCCAATGCCAGCGAAGCTTCGCGTTGGCCGTGGTCGACTCCGAGGATGCCGGCGCGAAAGATCTCGCTGAGGTAGGCGCCGTAGTTCAACGACAGGGCAATGATGCCCGCGACGATGGCGCCAGGCACGATGCCCAGTTGCGGCAAGCCCAGGTAGATCAGCAGGATCTGTATGAGCAGTGGCGTGCCGCGAAAGAACGAGGTGTAAAAACTGGCGATGCCGAACGCCACGGCGCTGTTCGACAGGCGTGCCAATGCTGTGATGAAGCCCAGCAGGGACGAGGCGACAATCGAGCACACACAGAGGAAAAGCGTCAGCGCCGCACCCTGTAGAAAACCGTTGGGCGCCAGGTGCAGGCCGACCAGATTGGGCAGTTTGTCGAGGATGATCGAGAACTTCAGATCGAAACTCAGGAAGAACCCGGCGAACAGGCAGAACAGCGTTGCCCAGGTCAGGTACAGCCGCGTACGAAAACCGAACAAGCGTTGCAGGCGTGATTCAGCCACCGGTTGCGGTGGCTGTGGCGGTGTCGGGAAAGAAGTCATTGGCTGATATCAGCGCCGATCCATTTTTGCGACAGCTTGCTCAGGGTGCCGTCCTGTTTCAGTTGCGCGAACACCTCGCGCACTTTGGCATCCCATTGCGCGTCACCCTTTTCGATGGCCACCGAGTTCGGCTCTGAATACAGCGGCGTGCCGGCCAGTTTAAAGCGTTTGTCTTGGTTCAGGCGTGGCTGCGCGGTGACGAGGTTGGTGAGGATCGCATCCAGGCGCACGCCGGCGCCCAGACCCAAATCCTGGAAGGCGACGTTGTCGGTATCGTACGGCGCGACCTGCACATCTTCGAACGGGTATTGCAGCTGCGTGTCTTCGGCACCTTCGATGACCAGGTTCTTGTTCAGATAGCTTTCGTAACTGGACGCGCTGGTGAGGCCGACTTTTTTGCCACTCAGATCCCTGGCATTGTGGATCCGCTCATCCTTGGCGTTGACCACGATCACCGCTGGCGAAGCGTAGTACTCGACCGGGAAATCGAACACCTCGGCGCGGGCCTTGCTCGGTGTCATCGAGCAGATGCAGATATCGTAGCGCCCGCTCCAGCGGCCGGCGGCAATGACGTCCCAGGACGGCGTTTCCAGTCGCAGCTTGACGCCTAACTTGTCAGCCACGGCTTTGGCGACATCAACGTCGAAGCCATCAAGCTGGTTCTGGTCATTGAGAAACGAGAACGGTGGATAGCTTTCCATCAGCACGCCGACCAGTTCTTTTTTTTGCTCGATACGGTCCAGCGTGGTGCCAGCAAAGGCTTGCGTGGAGGCGGCCAGAATGGTCAGGCCCAGGGCCAGTAGCGGTTGAAGTTTCACAGTCGATCCCTGAGCAAAAAAGAGGTTGTTATTAACCGGATGGTGCGTATTAAATAGTTATAAGAACGACTCTGATAGTGAGTTATTTTCATAAGCATATGAGTGAAAAGCATATGGGCGCAGCAAGCACGATTATTCTCGATGGTGGCATGGGCCGTGAGTTGCAGCGCGCCGGTGCGCCATTTCGCCAGCCGGAGTGGTCGGCGCTGGCGTTGAGTGAAGCACCACAAGCGGTGGAGGCGGTACATGCTGCTTATATCGCCAGTGGCGCCAATGTGATTACCACCAACAGTTATGCCGTGGTGCCGTTCCATATTGGCGAAGCGCGCTTCGCCGCTGAAGGTCAGGCGCTTGCCGCGTTGGCCGGAGAGCTGGCGCGACGTGCGGTGCAGGCCTCGGGAAAATCCGTGCGGGTGGCCGGCTCATTGCCGCCGCTGTTCGGCTCCTATCGTCCGGATCTGTTCGAGGCCACCCGAGTGACCGAGTTGCTGGCGCCCTTGGTCAATGGCCTGGCCCCCCACGTTGATCTGTGGCTGGCGGAAACCCAGAGTTCGATCATCGAGGCGCGAGCCATTCACGCCGGGTTGCCGAAGGATGGCAAACCATTCTGGTTGTCGTTCACCTTGAAGGATGAAGACACCGACGAAGTGCCGCGCCTGCGCTCTGGAGAGCCAGTCGCCGAAGCCGCTGCGGTCGCGGCTGAATTGGGCGTCGAAACATTGTTGTTCAATTGCAGTCAGCCGGAAGTGATCGGTGCCGCGATTGATGCCGCGCGTGACACCTTCGAGCGTCTGGGGGTGAAGATTCAGATTGGCGCTTATGCCAACGCGTTTCCACCGCAGCCAAAAGAAGCCACGGCCAATGACGGGCTCGATCCGTTGCGTGAGGATCTGGATCCGCCGGGTTACTTGCATTGGGCAATTGATTGGCAGCAGCGCGGTGCCAGCCATTTGGGCGGGTGCTGCGGGATCGGGCCGGAACACATCGCGGTGCTTGCGCAAAAGCTGGGCTGAAAACAGATCAAAAGATCGCAGCCTGCGGCAGCTCCTACACGGTGAACGTCAATCCCGTGTAGGAGCTGCCGAAGGCTCAGGCCGCGTTCGGACGATCTTTTGCTTTGACGATTTAACTACGGCACTCGACCAAGCCTTTCACCTGCCCGTCGGACGTCTGATTCTCATCCGACAGCCACTGCTCGAAACCTGCCGCAATTGCCGGCCACTCTCCATCCAGAATCGAGTACCACGCGGTATCGCGGTTCTGACCCTTGACCACCATGTGCTGACGGAACACGCCTTCGAAGCTGAAACCCAGACGTTCGGCGGCGTACTTGGAGCGGGCGTTGCCGTTGTTGCATTTCCATTCGAGGCGGCGGTAGCCAAGGTCGAAGGAATGCTTGGCCAGCAGGTACACCGCCTCTGTACTTCTCGGCGAGCGCTGCATTGGCGCGCCGAAGGTGACGTGGCCGATTTCGATGCGACCCTGGCCCGGGACGATCGACATCAGGCTGAGAATGCCTTGCACCTGATTGGTCGCGCGGTCGATAACACTGAAGAAATACGGGTCGCTGGCGGCCGCGTGGTTGTTCAGCCAAGCGTCGAAAGTGCGGCGTTCCGGAAAAGGTCCATAGGGCAAGTAATCCCAGAGTTTCGGGTCGGCGCCGGGGCCTTCGAGGGCGGCGAACAATTCGTCGCCATGGCGCGCCGGGTCGAGTCGTTCCAGGCGAATGAAGCGACCTTCGAGCAGGGTGGCGGTAGGGGCGGGGACGCCTTTCCAGTCAGCGAGTGATGCGGTCATGTACGCGTCTCCTTAAATGGCTTTGCGAAACTGGATGAAGCCCGGGCGTTCGGCGATGCGCTCGTAGAGCTGGATCGCGGTGGTGTTGGATTCGTGGGTCAGCCAGTGCACTTTGCAGCAGCCGTCAGCCTTGGCCGTGGCGTAAACGTGTTCGATCAACAGGCGGCCGACACCGCTGCCACGAGTCTCCGGCGCCACCAGCAGATCCTGCAGGTAGCAGGAGTTTTCGATGCTCCAGTTCGAGCGATGGTAGATGTAATGCACCATGCCCACCGCTTTGCCATCGGCCCAGGCCAATGCCGCGTGGGTCGGTTCGCTCGGTTCGAGAAAACGTTGCCAGGTGCTTGCCGTCACAGCTTCCGGCAGTTCGCTATTGTAGAACCGCAGGTAGGCCTGCCACAGCGGCAGCCACGCGGCGTGGTCGTCGGCGCTGACCTGGCGAATGTCGATCTGACTCATGGTGATTTCCTTAGCGCATCAATCGGGCGAGGGTTTGATCATTGATTTCCGGGCTGGCCGCCAGGCCTTCGCGTACGCCGGCAATGTCTTCGGCGCTGCGGTTCTGGCTGAGCTTGCGTTTGCCTTCGAGGCGGTCGATGGGAATGGCGAAACCGACAATCGCTTTGAGCATGCCGTCGATGTAATCGGCAGGCGCATCGGCGACGGACCACGGTTGCGCGCGGCCGGCTTCATGACGATCGGTGAGGGTGCTGACGATGTCGAGCAGGCGTCCGCCGTCGCTGAAAGTTTCGGCGTGGCCATAGGCATGCACGGCGATGTAGTTCCAGGTCGGCACGACTTTGCCGTGCTCGGCCTTGCTCGGATAAAAGCCCGGGCTGACGTAGGCATCGGCGCCGGCGAAGATCAGCATGGCTTCGGCACCGTCGCGCAAGTCTTTCCACTGTGGGTTGGCGCGGGCCAGGTGCCCGTACAGCGTGCCGTACTCGCCTTGTTCGCAATGCAGCAGCACCGGCACGTGGCTGGCCTGCAAGCCACTTTCGCCATGGGTCACCAGAATGGCGAGGCGGGTAGCAAGGATCAGTTCGTGCAGTTGGGACAGGTCTTCGATGGCAAAGGCGCGTGGCGTGTACATGGACAGATTTTCCTTGGCGAATGCCTGCATCGTAGGCAGGCTATTGGTCTGTTGTAAGAGCCATTGATGACCAATTTCATAGGTCCATTGCCATGCCCGATTCGCCGACGCTATCCATGCCCTTCAACCCTGCCGGTATCGAGCTTGATCGCCGCCAGGGATTGAGTCGTCAGCTTTATCAGGCGTTGCGCCTGCGGGTGCTGGATGGGCGGTTGGCGAGTGGTACGCGGTTGCCGGCCAGTCGCGATCTGGCGGCGGCGTTGGGGATTTCGCGTAACAGCGTGGTGCGCGCCTACGATCAACTGTATGCCGAAGGGTTTATCGAAGGGCGGGTCGGGGACGGGACTTATGTCGCGCAATTGATGCCGATAACGGCTCCAGCAAAAAAACTATCCACAAAAGTATCCACAGGGTTTTCAACAGGCTTACCCACAGCCTTATCCACAAATTGGCTGGATTTACCTGTGCTTTCATCCAGTAAAGTTATCCACAGCGGTGGTTTTTCGCGCATTGAAAAGAACCATTTGGCCCGGCCACCGAGTGGTCCGCCGCGAGCGTTCAGGGTGGGGGTTCCGGCGTTTGATCTGTTCCCGTTCGAGGTGTGGGCCAAGCTGAATGCGGCTTTCTGGCGTAAACCGGATCTGGAGCAACTGTGTTACGGCGATCCGTCCGGCGATGCGCGCCTGCGTGCAATGATCGCCGCTTATTTGCGCAGTTCGCGCGGCATGCAGTGTTCGCCTGAACAAATTGTGATCACCAGCGGCGCACAGCAGGGCATTAGCCTTTGTGCACAGTTGCTGGTGGAGCCGGGCGACGGTGTGGCGATCGAGAATCCGGGCTACCGCGCGGCCGGTCATGCGTTCGCCGTGGCGGGCGCTCGTTTGCACGGTATTGCCGTGGATGAAGAGGGCATGGATTGCTCGGCGTTGTCGGCCACTGGCAATTGCCGCGTGGCCTATGTGACGCCCTCTCATCAATACCCGACCGGTGTAGTGATGAGCCTTGCCCGACGCCTCGAACTGCTCGCCTGGGCCGAGCGCAACCAAGGCTGGATCGTCGAGGATGACTACGATGGCGAGTACCGCTACACCGGGGCGCCGCTGGCACCGTTGGCGGCACTCGATCGTCAGGGGCGGGTGCTGTATGTCGGAACGTTCGGCAAGGTTGCGTTCCCGGCATTGCGCCTCGGTTATCTGGTATTGCCCCCGGCGCTGGTCGATGCCTTCTCGCAACGCCGGGCCGTGGACGTCCGGCATTCCGAGGTGAGTACGCAAGCGGTGATGGCCGAGTTCATGGCGGCCGGGCATTTCCAGCGGCATATCCGGCGAATGCGCCGCGCCGCCCTGAGCCGGCGCAATACCTTGCTCGACGGTTGGCCGACCGCCATTGCCGGCGTGGGCGACTTGCCCGCGGTGTCCGCCGGGCTGCATCTGACCGTGGCTGTTAACAGCATCGAGCGCGAGCAGCAGTTGATTGCGCAAGCTGCTCGCGTCGATGTCGAGATCAACGGCTTGAGCAGCTACTGGCTGCCCGATTCCACGACACCTTTGGCGCAACGCGCTGGACTGGTGCTGGGCTTCGCCGCCGTTCCTGAGCCAGCGATCAACGCTGCGTTGGCTCGGTTGCGACAGGCCTGGCAAGTGTGAGGAACAGCGCCTGCGCGGACAGGTTGGAAATGCCGCTGCGATGAACATTGATCAGAGCCTGATCGTTCAGTAAACGTGGCTCATAGGCACCGCGCATATACCGTTGCGCTACGGTTTTCATGTGCCCGACGGGGAAAGGGGCGACAGGCGCTTGTGCGCTGCTGTAATGGAAATGGGCGTAGCACAACACTTTGTGCGTGTGAGCATCGCGAATTTCATATTCATCGAGAAAGTCTCTGGCCTGGACGTTGAGTCGGTGTCGAGTCACGGTTTGTGCGATCGTCACCTCTCCCTTGTTCTTCAGCCACTCGATCCCGGCCGCCGTCGGCAATTGTTGCTTGACCATCCTGATACGCGTGGCGGTGCCTTTGGTTTCAAGGGTGTGAGCAGCCTCGTCGAGTTTGTGGCCGAGTGCTTCGGTGGGTTTCTTCAGGTCGGCCGTCAGATTGCTCAGGGTCAGGGCTTCGTCGATGGCCGCGTTGGCGTCTCGCAAAGCGGTGGCATGGTTGTGGTATTGCTCTTCGATCTCGACAGGTATCCGTGGTCCTCGTTTGAGTTGGGCTTCGATACGCCGGTGGAACGCGGCCAAGCCGTCGAGCAGGGCCTGGCCATCCCGGATGCTGTGGTTGAGGTCAGAACGGATTCTGGGTGGCTGCGGTGTGGCTCTGCGCTGTTCGACCCAGACACCGGGTGATTCTTCCTCAAATGTGGCGATGACCCCCGTCAGGGCGGTCCGCACTTCCACCTGATCGGTGTCCTGGCCTTCGAGACTTTGTTTGCGCTGGCCAACCAGCGTACGTCTGGATTTGGTTTTGATGATCTGTCGTGCCGAGGTTTGCCGGGAAGGACCCCCTGCCGGTTCCAGCAAATGCTTGTAGCGCAGCAAATCGGCCAACTTTATATCTGTGCGGGCCTTGAACGCTTTGACGCGATTGCGCACATGCATCAGTCGCTCGGTGTTGATCCGATCGGGATAGTCGATCAGCAGATCGCCAAAACGTTGATTGATCGAGGTAAATTGTTCGGCAACATTGCTCAAGGCGTCCTTGCGTTCGCGCAGGTTGTCGAGGCTTTCATCGGCGGTCAGGTTCAATGCGCTCTGGATATTCAGTGCAGCATCTTCGATGAGCGTGGACAGGGTCTGATAGGCGTTGGTGCCCGTGGTGGTATCACCTGCCTTGATGCAGATCTCCTGGCCGAGGCTGATCTGCAACAGCTTGAGGTCATTCAGATCATATTTGGGCAGCACTTCGCGATAGGTTTGAGTCACCTTGGCCGCATCACTTCCCAGCAACATCAGCTCGTCAAAGCGGGTCTGGGCCGACTCTATCTTTTCAATAATGGCCTGGGTCTGATCGGTCATTGTTTCGAACGACTGAACAAACACCTCTACGGCGAAACCGCTTTCATCGGCAATCATTGTCTGCATCGTCTCCAGACTCGCCTGGAACTCCTTGGTATGCAGCTGGAGCCATTCCTGGCCGAGGAACAACTGCATTTCAAGTCGTTGAATCATGACCTCCCGGTAGTTGGGAATGGTTTCCTTGTTATTCAACGCTTTGATCTGTTCGATGCTCGCACCATAGGCCTTGTGCTGTGAGTCGAGCGTATCCAGATACCGCTGACGCGCTTGCGCACGGTCTTGCGCTGGTGCGTTGTTGAACGCGTCGTGGTCGGCGTCACGCTGAGTGCCTTTGGCTTTCATCGTCTTGTCGAAAGCGCTGATGGTGATGCTCAACTGTTTGGCGGTTTTTTTACTGAAGTCCTGAGCTTTCTCAAGCGCTGAGTCGAGTCCGCCGCCGCGCAAACGCAAGCGCAGATCGACCACCCATTGACCATTGGCGGTTCGGCTCAGCAAGGGCCCGAGCCGCCGCGTCGGTGGGCGTGAGTCGATGATCTGGACATCCGCGTGTTCGTTGAGCGTGACTTCGAACCAGCGCTTGCCGACGGGGGCGAACCATTGTTTCTGGCGCGCATGCAGGTGTCTGTGCGTGCCCTCGCTGGTGGCATCGCCGATGCCCCTGGGTTTGGCAATCTGAAAACTGTCGAGCAACGTGGTCAGCGCGACGGGCGATCGCTTCAGTGCGGCAAAAGGGTTGATCGATATTTGATGAGCGCCGGGCAGCGCGCTGCCGGTGATATCCGGCAGCTGCAGTGTTTTGCTGATGACCGGGGTGGTCGTGATGGGCTGGGTGGAGTCTTCCAGCGTGATCGATTCGCGGTGTGGTTTGTCGCCGACCGCTGCGCAATGGGCGAGTACCATGCCCAACGCCAGCAGGATGTCGGCGATAGCCGTCCAGGCGGTCTTGCCGGATTGCTCATTGGCGACATCGCTGACTTCTTGCAGGTCGTCCATGATCTGCCAGATCCACGCCGCTGTACCGACGCTGCGGCCGAGGAACGGCAATGCCGCGTTGAACAGCATCCAGCCGCCGTGTTTCAGCGTGGCCCAGCGCGCCTCTGCATCGGAGACCGACTGTCGGTCGGCCTGGGTCATCAGCGCCTGGACGTTGCTGTTGTGCAGCGTCGCCAGCACATCCTGTTCAATCGTCGCAGTGCCCAGGGCAACGGGACCGGACATATCGAGGGCGGTACTGGGGTTGATGAGCAATTGCGGAATCGTCCAAACCGAAGGCAGTCTCGCGGTGAAGACAAACTGGCTGTAATTGAAACGCACGTCGTCCGGCAACCAGGCCAGAATCGACTCACGCAGATGGCGAGATTGCTGGATTTCGTACAGCAGGTTGGCATGCGAAGGGAACTGCATCAGCGCCATCTCGAACAGCGGCCGGTAAAGCACACAGGGACCTTTGTCGACGTCGCGTGGACCGATGACAAACATGTTGTAGACAGTGTCGGCTTTTGAGGTGGTGCGGTGGACGACGAAAGCCAGCGGACGAATGACGATTTCCTCACGATCAACATGGCGTTCATCGCTGCTACCGGACAGTGCTGCAACCACATAGCGGTAGCCCTGATCAGTGATGCCGGCCTTGCCTTGTATTTTTTGCTGCAACGCCAGCAGCGGCAGTTCGATGGGTAACTGGCTGGTGTAGAGGCCTTGAAGAATCGGCGCTTGCTCGCTGTCGTCAATCAACAGGTTTTGCAGGTGCGCGGTGTAGGTCTGGCCGATATCGACGGTGCTCACCAGTTGTTCCAGGTAGCTCGCGGTCATCCAGTCAGGCAACTCGCTGCCATCCTTGTAGCGTACGGTTTTATTGCCCATCGGTTGTCCCGCGAGGTTTTGCAGGGCAAGTTCAATCAGCGACAGCGTCTGGGTCTGAGTGTTGCCGGGCAGCACGAATGTGCCCCAGACCACGAGGCTGGTGACGCTGATTTCGATGTCCTCGATCTTTACCTCGGCGGCGTTCGGATGCTCCTTGAGCATCTGTTGTTTCAGGGCATCACGGGCGAAGGCGTGCAGGCTGATGACTTCGCTCTGGAAGGATTTTCCCTTGTTCGTATGCTGCACCATGGTCAGGTCCAGCAGATGTCGGCTGTAACGGGTTTGATCGGCAGGCGCCGCGTTGTCGAGCCAGGCGGGCAGCATCGGACGCAAGCGCTCGAAATGAGGTTTGAGGCGTGGTGTCGGCTCTCGAGGATCGCCGACCGTCCCGGCATGCGGGTAGAGCGGGTTGGCGTTCGAATCCTGAAAAAAACTGATCTCGCCGAGGGCGTCCGCTTCAAGCGCGATCAAGGTACAGGCCTGATAGTCGAAGAAGTTGCCCTGTGGTTCGAACAAGCGCCATTTCAACCCGGCACCGGAGGCTTCTTTCCAGTAGCGACGGGGCAAGGCTTTGCCGAGTTCATCCAGTGATTCGAAAGACTCGAAACCCTGAATCACGGAATACGTCATGATCCAGGTGCTTTCGCCGTCGGTACCGATCAGCACCGCCGTATCGAGCAGGGCCAGATGCTCTGGGTCGTGACCCTCGTTACGGTCCAGATCAATCAGGCAGGCGCGTACCTGGTATTTGCCGGTTGGCAGGCGCTGGTGTTTGTCCGGGTGCCGGTAGACCGCCTCGATCATGGCACGCTGGTTGGCATTCCAGTCGGGATGGGCCTCGACGTTCCACAGGTTGCGCAAGGCTTGCGACAGTTGCTGCCAGCGTGGTTGCCCCGGGTAGGTGAACTCGTCCCAATAGTCGACTTGCTGTTCCTTGAAGGCAATGAACAACAAAGGTGCCAGTTCGTTGAGCAGTTTGCCGACGGCGCTGATTTTCACCGGCAACTGGATGGCGGCGGGCTGGTCGGGCTGCAAGGTCAGATAATGTTCGCCGTCGAGGTATGTCACGGCAGTGCCGGAGAGGCCCAGGCGCACCAGTGTGTCGGTGAGCGATTCAATCAAGTGGCGTCCGGGGACGACCTCATTATCCTGAATGACCCAGGCCGGTCTCACCACCATGGCCAGTTGAGGGTCGATATCGAGGTCCGGGTACAGCGTCTTGAGTGCCGGTCGCAACGCTTTCGAGGCAACTTCTCGCAGCGAAGGGCCGGTCACCAGTTGGGTCAGGATATCTACGGCGCTGGGCGAGGGGATTTCGGGCATGGGCAACACCTCTGCACTGATGGGCGCGCGCCGGGACGGCGGCGAATCCGGGCAAGGTAGAGGCAGGCGGCGTGAAGCGTGCGGTAGATAAATATAGCGGGCCAAAAAAAGACCCGCACCGGCAGGTCTGGTTTTGTGTGTCTGGCTTGAATCCGTTTATTGCTCGAACCCTTCAAGCACGTTCACCGCATTGATGCCGATTTCTTCTACGGCGTAGCCACCTTCCATGACGAACAGCGTCGGTTTACCGAGGGCGGCAATGCGCTTGCCCATCGCCAGATAATCCGGGCTGTCGAGTTTGAACTGCGAGATCGGATCGTCCTTGAACGTGTCGACGCCGAGCGACACGACAATCACGTCGGCGCCGTAGCGGTCGATCTCGTCGCAGGCCTGATCCAGCGCCGCGCTCCACACGTCCCAGCCGGAGCCGGCGGGCAGCGGATAGTTGAAATTGAAACCTTCGCCGGCGCCTTCACCACGCTCATCGTCGTAGCCGAGGAAGAACGGAAACTCCGCTTCCGGATGGCCGTGGATCGAGGTGAACAGCACGTCGCTGCGCTCGTAGAAAATCGACTGCGTGCCATTGCCGTGGTGATAGTCGACGTCGAGGATCGCGACCTTCTTGTGGCCCTGATCAAGGAACGCCTGCGCGGCGATGGCAGCGTTGTTGAGGTAGCAATAACCGCCCATCAAATCGCTCGCGGCGTGGTGTCCAGGTGGGCGGCACAGGGCGAAGGCGCTGCGTGCGCCACGCTGGATTTGCGCTTGTGCGGTCAGGGCGACCTGTGCCGCGCTGTAGGCCGCTTGCCAGGTACCAGCGGTGATCGGTGCGCCACCGTCGAAACTGTAGTAACCGAGCTGGCCGTGCAGGCTGGTCGGTTTGATTGCACGCAGGGTGCGCGCCGGCCAGGTGTAGGGCAGCAAGTCACCGTCGGTATTGAATTCAGTCCAGCGCGCCCATGCGCCTTTGAAGAAGTCGAGGTAGTCGCGGCTGTGGATCCGGGCGATGGGTTCCAGGCCGAAATCCTGTGGCGCCTCGACCGGGCCGAGGTTCTGGTTCTCGACGCGCTGCAGGACGTGGTCGGCGCGCGACGGCATCTCGAAGCACGGCTTGAGCTGGCCATCGATGAGTTCACAGCGGCCATGGTGCAGGTGGTGATCGTCCGAGTAGATCGTCAGCATTTGTTGTTCTCCGCAGGGCTGATTCGGTTGCTCCCAGTGTTGCGGTGCGAGCTGAATCGGAGAACGGCAGGAAAGGCCAAAAGGGGATGGATATGGCCAAAAATCATGACCGAAATTCGCCCCTTCAGGTCCTGAACTGACTCGGCGCCACGCCGCTCCAGCGCACAAACGCATGGCGGAAGCTCGCTGTCTCGCTGAAGCCCAGAGTTTCTGCGATGCGGTAGATCGGCAACTGGTCCTCACACAACATCTGCTTGGCCCGCTCGAAGCGCAGTTCGTCGAGCAGTTCCTGATAGCTGCTGCCCATGTCCTTGAGATGCCGGCGCAAGGTGCGTGGCGAACACTTCATCTGTTGCGCCAGACCTTCCAGCCCCGGTGCTGCGTTCAACTGCGCGCTGAGCAGCTGCCGAATCCGCCCCAGCCACGCCTGACGCCCGGTGAATTCCAGGTTCTGCTTGCGGCAGCGTTCGGCCATGGCTTGATGAGTGATGAGATCGGCCAGCGGCAGCGGTTGATCGAGCCAGTGGCGGTCGAAGGCAAAGGCGTTGTCCTTGGCGGTGAAGTGCAGCGGGCTGTCGAAGTGCTCGGCATAGCTGTCGCGATAGTCCGGCGCGGCGTGCTCGAACCGCGTCGCGCGCAAGGGCAGCGGATGCCCGAGCAAGTCATCGCAAATGACTTTCAACGACACCAGGCAGAACTCGGCGTTGAACACCGCCATCGCCGGGCTCTCGCGGTAATCGGCGGCGACGAACCAGACGTGCTCGCCATCGTCTTCCAGACTCAGTTCGAAAAGTGTTCCCAGCAGAGCCGGATAACGGATCGCCAGGCGCAAAGCGTCACCGAAGGTGGCACAGGTCAACAGTGCGTAACCGAGGATGCCGTAGCAGGAAACATGCATGCGCCGGCCCAATTCCAGACCGATATCGCGCTTGAGCGCGACCGCGTTGGCGCAGACCTGCATCTCCTGATTGGTGGTGATGCGCGTGTCGGCACGGCTGAGATCCGCCGCACTGATCCCGCTGCCGGCCAGCAGCGCTTCGCTCGACAGGCCTTCGGCTTTGAAGGTGTTGAGGATCAGCGAGACGGCGTTGAGGGTGGTGAGGTGGGAGTGGAGCATAAGATCTTCCAGCCTGAGGATGGCTGGAATGCAGCAAGTTGCATGCCGCAGCAGCCCCTCACCCCAACCCTCTCCCAAAGGGAGAGGGGGCCGATTGGGGAATATTGGCCAGATACGCCGACCTGAAAAAACGCTGGCGAATCCATAATCGACTGTTTTTTTGAGGTCGGCGTATAGCGCCAGACACTAAGGTCAGTCCCCCCCTTCCTCCGAGAGAGGGCTAGGGTGAGGGCCATTCCAGAGCCTTGCTCAGAGCAACTCACCACACAAATCCAGTTCGATCAGCCGACGCACTTCCGCGGGTTCCAGCCCCGCACCGAGCACCCCGTGCAACTTGCCAAACGCCGCCTCACGGGTCATGCCGCCACCGGACAATACGCCGACACCGCGCAAGCGACTGCCAGCCTCGTAAACATCCAGCTCGACGCCACCCTCATGGCATTGCGTCACGGCAACCACCACCACGCCGTTATCCCGCGCCCGGCCAAGGCTTGCCAGAAACTCAGGGTTGTCGCTCGGCCCTGTACCGCTGCCGTAGCATTCCAGCACCAGACCTTGAATGCCGCTGTCGAGGAGGCCGTCGAGCACTTCGGCACTGATGCCGGGGAACAGTGGCAACACGGCAACCTTGGCCAGTTGCTTCGGCTGGGTGTAATTCAGCGACGCTGGAATCGAAGGCGCTTTTACACCGCCGCCCTGACGCTCCAGACGCTTGAACGGGTGACGGCCAAAGCTACGCACTTTCGCGCAACGGGTCGGCGCCAGCAGTTCGCCGTGGAAGTACAAGTGAACACCCGGCGCCAGACCTTGGCCCAGGCCAACCAGCGCACCGCCGAGATTTTCCCAGGCATCGCTGTCGGTAACACCGGCAGGCAGCATGGAACCGGTGAAACACACGCGAGCATTCAGCCCCAGTAACTGGAAGCTCATCGCCGCCGCACTGTAAGCCAGGGTGTCGGTGCCGTGCAGGATCAGCACGCTGTCGCAGCCTTGCACATCAACAGCATCGACCACCGCTTCACGCAATTGCTGCCAATAGGCCGGCGTCATGTTGGCGCTGTCGATCAGCGGCGACATTTCGCGGAAGCGCCACTGCGGCACGACGAGCTCAGGCTGGCTGTGCAGGTATTCGCGCATCCGCGCTTCGAAACCGGACGCCGGGGCCAGGCCATTGGCGCTGGCCTGCATGCCGATGGTGCCGCCGGTGTAGAGCACCATGACGTTTTGAGCGGCGGGGTAGGTCGACGAATTCATGGGGATTCTCCGGAAGGATGAGGTCCTTGTGGGAGCGAGCCTGGTCGCGATGGCGGTTCATCATTCAACATTGATGTTGGTTGAAAGTCAGCTATCGCGAGCAGGCTCGCTCCTACAAGTTATTGCACCACAATAACTGACGGGCGCAGGGGATGCGCCCGTCATTTACCTGTCAGCGTTGCGCTGCAGGTACGCCTTGCGGCTCGGCTTCGGTCTTGCCGGCAGCGGCAGACGGGTTGGTCGGCCAGGCTTTAAGGTCGAGGTCCAGATCAGCAAATTTGCTGGAGTCGAACACCGGCTGTTTGACGCCGGCGCGACGCTGCCCGTCGTAGTCGCGCATCACGCGCATGCCGACCTTGAACAGCATGGCCAGGGCCACCAGGTTGACGAAGGCCAGGCAGGTCATGGTGATGTCGGCGAAGGCGAACACGGTCGAAAGATCCTGCATCGAACCCCAGACCACCAGCGCCAGCACCAGGCCGCGGAAAATCATCAGCGCGGCGCGGTTGCGGGTGAGGAACTGCAGGCTGTTTTCGCCCAGGTAGTAGTTGTAGAGGATGCAGGTGAAGACGAACAGCGACAGCGCGACGCTGACGAACATGCGACCCCAGTCACCGACCACGGCGGCCAGCGAGTTCTGGGTCAGGACGATGCCGTCACCTTCGAAGCCCGGGGTGTAGAAACCCGACAGCAGAATCAGCAGCGCGGTGCAGGTGCAGATCACGAAGGTGTCGAGGAACACGCTGAAAGCCTGAACCACGCCCTGCGCGCCCGGGTGTTTCACGGCGGCCACGGCGGCGACGTTCGGCGCACTGCCCAGGCCCGCTTCGTTGGCGAACACGCCACGCTTCACGCCCATGACGATGGCGCTGCCGAGCAGGCCGCCAAAGGCCGGGTCGAGGCCGAAGGCGCTCTTGAAGATGGTTTCCAGCATGGCTGGCACGTGTTCGATCTGGGTGCCGATCACGTACAGGGTCACGCCGATATAGGCCAGCGTCTTGACCGGCACCAGCAGGTCGGACACCGAGGCGATGCGCTTGATGCCGCCGATGAAGGTGATGGCCAGCAGTACCGCGAGGACGATACCGGTGTGTTGTGGGTTGAATTCAAACGCGTTCTGCAGCGAGTGGGTCACGGTGTAGGACTGCAGGCCAATGAAGGCGAAGCCGTAGGTGACCAGCAGCAGGACGGAGAACACTACAGCCATGCCTTTGAGTTTAAGGCCGTGCTGGATGTAGTAGGCCGGGCCGCCACGGTACAGGCCGTCGCCATCGGCGCGCTTGTAGACTTGGGCCAGGGTGCACTCGAAGAAGCTGCTGGACATGCCGACCAGTGCGGTCACCCACATCCAGAACACTGCACCTGGACCACCCAAGGTCACGGCGATGCCGACACCGGCGATGTTGCCTGCACCGACGCGGCCGGCAAGGCTGAGCATTAGGGCCTGGAACGAGCTGAGTTGCCCGGCGCTACCCTTGAGGCTGTCGCGGAACACCGCGAACATGTGGAAGAAGTGACGCAATTGAACGAAACGCGAGCGAATCGTGAAGTAGCTACCGAGCCCGACAATGAGCACGATCAGTACTTTCCCTGAGAGGAAGTCGTTAATGACTTCGAGCATGGATTTTTCCTCGCTGTTTATTGTGTAAGCAAATGCTGGATGGGAGAAACATCGTGTTACACCGGTGTGCGCGCGGCACGACGGGTGAGGCGAAGGTTTCGTCCCGGTCCATTTCGCGGGTTTGTTATTAGTTCGGGTTTCACATGGGTTGTGGCCTCGTTACCGACGACCGCTCATGCGAAGAGGGGCGGCACTATACCGATCAGTGACGCGCCCGTCTGCACGGTAGTGGTGCAAGCGACGAAACGAGGGTGCTGAAAGATCAAAAGATCGCAGCCTTCGGCAGCTTCTACAGGTGTACGTCAATCAATGTAGGAGCTGCCGAAGGCTGCGATCTTGGCGGTATCAAATAAACAAAACATTTAACGTCCTGCCCGCAAAGAAGTTAAAAAAAAGGGCCTGGGGACTAAATCCCCAAGCCCTCAAAAGGTGAGAGGTGTCTAGTCCCTCGACCTGGTGAGCGGTGCTACAAGTAATGTGTCGGTTCAGGCTTTCAGCGGAACCAGACGTGGAGCAATCATGTTTTCCGGGCGCAGGATGTCGGCGAGCATGGCTTCGTCGAGCAAACCTTCTTCGCGCACCAGTTCCAGCACGCCGCGGCCGCTTTCAAGGGCGAGGCCGGCGATACGGGTGGCGTTTTTGTAGCCGATGTACGGGTTCAGTGCGGTGACCAGACCGATCGAGTGTTCGACCAGTTCACGGCAGCGCGCTTCGTTGGCGGTGATGCCGACGATGCAGTGCTCGCGCAGCATGTCCATGGCGCGTTGCAGCAGGCGGATCGAGTCGAAGATCTTGAAAGCGATCAGCGGCTCCATCACGTTCAGCTGCAGTTGGCCGCCTTCGGCTGCCATGGTCAGCGCCAGGTCGTTACCGATGACCTGGAACGCAACCTGGTTCACAGCTTCCGGAATGACCGGGTTGACCTTGCCGGGCATGATCGAGCTGCCTGGCTGACGCGCTGGCAGGTTGATTTCGTTGATGCCGGTGCGTGGGCCGCTGGACAACAGGCGCAGGTCGTTGCAGATCTTCGACAGCTTCACCGCAGTGCGCTTGAGCATGCCGGAGAACAGCACGAAGGCGCCCATGTCGGAAGTCGCTTCGATCAGGTCGGCGGCTGGAACCAGCGGTTGACCGCTGATCAGGGCCAGACGCTGTACCGCCAGCGCTTGATAACGCGGGTCGGCGTTGATGCCGGTACCGATCGCGGTGCCGCCCAGGTTCACTTCAGTCAGCAGTTCCGGGGCCAGCGTCTTCAGACGGGCCAGGTCTTCGCCCATGGTGGTGGCGAAGGCACGGAATTCTTGACCCAATGTCATCGGTACGGCGTCTTGCAGCTGGGTACGGCCCATTTTCAGGACGTGATCGAATTCTTTGCCCTTGGCTGCGAACGCCTGAATCAGGCTGTCGAGGCTGGCCAGCAGGGTGTCGTGACCGAGCAACAGACCCAGACGGATCGCCGTTGGGTAGGCGTCGTTGGTCGACTGCGCCATGTTGACGTCGTCGTTCGGGTGCAGGAACTGGTACTCGCCTTTCTCGTGGCCCATTGCTTCGAGTGCAATGTTGGCGATCACTTCGTTGGCGTTCATGTTGGTGGAAGTACCGGCGCCACCTTGAATCATGTCGACCACGAACTCTTCGTGGTAATCACCGCGGATCAATCGGGCACAGGCTTCGCTGATGGCAGCGTGCTTGGCTTCGCTCAGGTGACCCAACTCGCGGTTGGCGTCAGCAGCGGCCTGTTTGACCATTGCCAGACCGACAACCAGTTTCGGGTAATGCGAAATCGGAACGCCGGAGAGACGGAAGTTGTTCACCGCTCGCAGGGTCTGGATGCCGTAATACGCTTGAGCCGGTACTTCGAGGGCGCCAAGCAGGTCGTTTTCTGTGCGGAAAGATGCAGCGGAGGACATGATAGAAATCATCTCGATATGGACCCGGTCTGTGCCGGAACGCTGCGATGCTAGGCTTGTGGGAAATTTTGGGCCAATGCTGTTAAGCACTGCCCTATGCACATTCGGCATAATGCCCATGTGACGCCGCGCGTGCGGCAGACGTGTGACCTGTTTTGGTGCGTGTCCGGGAGGACGTGATGAATCTGGAAAGCAAATGGCTCGAGGACTTCAGTGCTCTGGCCGCCACCCGCAGCTTCTCGCAAGCGGCCGAACGGCGCTTCGTGACCCAGCCGGCGTTCAGTCGGCGGATCCGCAGTCTGGAGGCTGCGCTGGGGCTGACCCTGGTCAATCGCTCGCGCACGCCGATCGAACTGACGGCGGCGGGGCAACTGTTTCTGGTGACCGCACGCACCGTGGTCGAACAGCTCGGCGAGGTGCTGCGTCACCTTCATCATCTGGAAGGCGGGCAGGGCGAGGTGATGCAAGTCGCTGCCGCTCACTCGCTGGCCCTGGGTTTCTTTCCGCGCTGGATCGCGCAACTGCGTAATGAAGGCTTGAACATCGCCACGCGGTTGGTCGCGACCAACGTTGGCGACGCGGTGCATGCGTTGCGTGAAGGCGGCTGCGATCTGATGCTGGCGTTCTATGACCCGGATGCGGCGATGCAAATGGATCCGGAGATTTTCCCCTCGTTGCATTTGGGCCAGACCGAGATGTTGCCGGTGTGCGCGGCGGATGTTGATGGCAAGCCGTTGTTCGATCTTGAAGGGGAGGCGAGCGTGCCGTTGCTGGCCTATAGCGCTGGGGCGTTTCTCGGTCGCTCGGTGAATGGCTTGCTGCGTCAGCGTCAGCTGCGCTTCACCACCATCTATGAAACCGCAATGGCTGACAGCCTGAAAAGCATGGCGCTGGAAGGACTTGGGATTGCGTGGGTGCCGCAACTGAGCGTGCGTGCTGAGCTGGCGCGTGGCGAACTGGTGGTCTGCGGTGGCCCGCAATGGCATGTGCCGCTGGAGATTCGCCTGTATCGCTGCGCGCTGGTGCGCAAGGCCAACGTTCGCCTGTTGTGGCGCAAGCTTGAGGGCGGCGCTGCACAAGGTACAACCGGAACCTGAGGTTGATGAAAAACCCTGTGGGAGCTGGCTTGCCAGCGATTGCAGAGGGTCAGTCACCCTCTCTTTTTACTGATGCGACGCCATCGCTGGCAAGCCAGCTCCCACAGGGATCGGGGGGTGTCTCTGCGCTGACCTTCAAGTCAATAAAACCGGGCATTTGCAGCAGATGACAGATGGTCGCGCGGGGGGCTGTTTATTGCTTTCTTTGCGGTATACTGCGCGGCCTTCGGCCGGCACGTCCGGCCATTTTTCGTACAATCAAGCCACGCAACCTGCGTGGCTTGTTGTTTTATGACGCGCCTGCTGGCGCTCCAGAGAGAAGAGGCGCGACGATGAGTGCACTGGTTGGCGTGATCATGGGCTCCAAGTCCGATTGGTCCACCCTTAGCCACACCGCCGATATGCTGGAAAAGCTCGGCATCCCGTACGAGGTCAAAGTGGTCTCTGCCCACCGTACCCCGGATCTGCTGTTCCAGTACGCCGAAGAGGCTGAAAGCCGCGGCATCGAGGTGATTATCGCCGGTGCGGGTGGCGCAGCCCACTTGCCAGGCATGTGTGCGGCCAAGACCCACCTGCCGGTGCTGGGCGTGCCAGTGCAGTCGGCCATGCTCTCGGGCGTCGACTCGCTGCTGTCGATTGTGCAGATGCCAGCAGGCATTCCGGTCGCCACCCTCGCTATCGGCAAGGCCGGCGCAATCAACGCAGCCTTGCTCTCGGCGAGCATCCTCGGTGCCAAGCATCCACAGTTCCACGCGGTGCTGAAAACCTTCCGTGCCGAGCAGACAGACAGCGTCCTGGACAATCCAGACCCACGTATTGCCTGAGGTTGTTGAGATGAAGATCGGTGTAATCGGTGGCGGCCAGTTGGGCCGCATGTTGGCCCTGGCGGGTACTTCGCTGGGCATGAACTTCGCTTTTCTCGACCCTGCGCCGGACGCTTGCGCCGCGGCACTGGGCGAACACCTGCGGGCCGATTACGGCGATCAGGATCATCTGCGCCAACTCGCCGATGAAGTCGATCTGGTGACCTTCGAGTTCGAAAGCGTCCCGGCCGAAACCGTGGCATTCCTGTCGCAATTCGTCCCGGTCTACCCGAGCGCCGAAGCTCTGCGCATCGCTCGCGATCGCTGGTTCGAAAAGAGCATGTTCAAGGATCTGGGCATCCCGACTCCCGCCTTCGCCGACATTCAATCGCAAGCCGATCTGGATGCTGCAGTGGCTTCGATCGGTCTGCCGGCCGTGCTGAAAACCCGCACCCTGGGTTATGACGGCAAGGGCCAGAAAGTCCTGCGCAAGCCGGAAGACGTGGTCGACACCTTCGCCGAACTGGGCAGCGTCTCCTGCCTGTTGGAAGGCTTTGTGCCGTTCACCGGTGAAGTCTCGCTGATCGCTGTGCGTGCTCGTGATGGTGAAACCAGGTTCTATCCGTTGGTGCACAACACCCACGACAGCGGCATTCTCAAGCTGTCGGTGGCCAGCACCGATCACCCGTTGCAGGCGTTGGCCGAAGACTACTCGAGCCGTGTGCTCAAGCAGTTGAACTACGTTGGCGTGATGGCGTTCGAGTTCTTTGAAGTCGACGGTGGCCTGAAAGCCAACGAAATCGCCCCGCGCGTGCACAACTCCGGGCACTGGACCACCGAAGGCGCCGAGTGCAGCCAGTTCGAAAACCACCTGCGCGCCGTTGCCGGCCTGCCGCTGGGTTCGACGGCCAAGGTCGGCGAGAGCGCGATGCTCAACTTCATCGGCGTGGTACCGCCGGTTGAGAAAGTCATCGCCATCGAAGACTGCCATCTGCATCACTACGGCAAAGCCTTCAAGGCCGGGCGCAAGGTCGGTCACGCCAACCTGCGTTGCGCCGACATGGCCACGCTGCAGGCGCAGATCGTCAAGGTCGAAGCGCTGATCGCCGAGTAACGGCAGTTTCATGTGGCAGCGGCGGAACCATTCAGGGGCCGCCGTTCTCTCATGGCAGGATGCCAAAGTCTGACTAGGCTTCGCATATCTACTACTGAGAGGGAATTGCCATGGGAATTATCGGAACCATCTTTATCGGCTTGATCGTCGGCCTGCTGGCGCGGTTCCTGAAACCGGGCGATGACAGCATGGGCTGGATCATGACCATCCTGCTCGGTATCGGCGGTTCGCTGGCAGCCACTTACGGCGGCCAGGCTCTGGGTATTTATCAGGCAGGTCAGGGCGCAGGCTTCATCGGCGCACTGGTCGGCGCGATCGTGTTGCTGGTGATCTACGGCCTGATCAAAAAGAACTGATCCAAAGCGACAAAGCCCTCTCTGCCAAAGTGGCCGGGAGGGCTAGAATGCTCGGCGATTCACTGTTCCTTCCTTTCTATACCGAGCACCTTCATGCGCCGTCTTCTGTTGACTCTTTTTTTTCTGGGCAGCGGTTTGGCCCACGCCGGCGAACTGCCGGAAACCGACTGGCTCGAATTGATGCCCAAGTCGGATCAAAAGGCCCTCGAGGCCATGCCTGAAATCGACCACAACTCCCCGGAAGCCACCGGCACCTTCACCGAGAAGGGCGGGATGAAACAGGCCAAAGGTCTGCCGGCGGTGATGTATTCGACCAAAACCGTGGCGTCGATGAACGACAAACACATCCGCATCGGTGGTTATCCGGTGCCGCTGGAATCCGATGCCAAAGGTCGCAGCACGCTGTTCTTCCTCGTGCCGTATCCGGGCGCGTGCATCCACGTGCCGCCACCGCCGCCGAATCAACTGGTGCTGGTGCGTTATCCGAAGGGTTTGAAGCTGGACGATATTTACACGCCGCTGTGGGTGACCGGCACGCTGAAGGTTGAAAAGGTCAGCAATGATCTGGCGGACGCGGCGTATGCGCTGGAAGCGGACAAGGTGCGGGTGGTGCAGGAGTCTGATCTCTAACAGTCACCACAAAACAACTGTGGGAGCGAGCTTGCTCGCGAAAGCGGTGTGTCAGACATTTGAATGTCGACTGATACAACGCCTTCGCGAGCAGGCTCGCTCCCACATTTTGTATTGCGGTGCTGGTTAGAGTGATTTGCTCGCGACGCTGACGCCCATGGTATGGCTCGCCCCCGGTGACAGCGTGACGATGTCGTCCATCACGTTCGCGGTCTCGATGCACAGCATGCGCTGCCAGCCATCGTTATCCATATCCGCCAGCGCTGCCGCGCGGTCGATCCACGGGTTCCAGATCACCGCCGTGCGTGAACCGGTAGCCGTCAGCACAATGCGCCGTTCCCAGGCCGGATCGACGATGCTCAGTTGTGGCGGAGCGTCGAGGTAGATGCGGTCGGTCTCACCGGCAAACTGCAGGTCGCCTTGCTGGCTGTTGGTTTTCCAGTCATCCAGCGTCTCGATGTACTTCAAGCCATCCACGCCGTCGACATGCACATTGCGCACATCACTCACTGCGAAATAAGTGTGCAGCGCCTGACTCAGGCTGACGGTGTCACTGCCACGGTTGTGGCTGGTCAGGCTGAAACTCAGTTGCTCGGACAAATGCAGGGTCAGGGTCAGATCGACCTGATGCGGCCAGCCCGGCAGGCCACCGTCGGGGTAGGGCAGTTTGAACTCGACTTTGATGCCATGTTCTTCGGCTTCGATGCCACCCAGCTCCCAATCCATCGCCCGCACCAGACCGTGCGCGGGTGCCGGTTGCTCGCCGGTGTACATGGCCTGCACGCTCTGCGGGTTGCGTTCGAACTTGCCGAACCACGGCCAGCACACCGGCACGCCGGCGCGAATGCTTTTGCTTGTCTTGAAGTCGGCCTTGTCGTTGAGCCAGATGATCGGCGGCTGGCCATCGATCTGATAACTGAGGATGTGCGCGCCTTGCTGGGCCACCAGCACTTCGGCCTGACCGTGGCGAATGCGCCAGCAGTTCAGTTCATCCAGTTTCACCGCTTCAACGTTGGGCGTGTTCATGGGACAGCTCTCGATCAGACACTTGGGACGATTATCGACCGCAAAACGGCCGCGAGGTTTAACGCGCGCGTGGCGGAACCGAGCGAGTGCGGCCGCTGCCGTCGATGGCGACGAAGACGAACACCGCTTCGGTCACTTTACGCCACTCGCTGGACAGCGGATCGTCGCTCCACACTTCGACCATCATCTGGATCGAGCTGCGGCCGATTTCCAGGGTCTGGGTATAAAAGGACAATTGCGCGCCGACTGCCACAGGCACAAGGAACGCCATGCGGTCGATGGCCACGGTCGCGACACGGCCACCGGCGACACGGCTGGCCATTGCGGTACCGGCCAAATCCATCTGCGCCACCAGCCAGCCGCCGAAAATATCGCCAAAGCCGTTGGTTTCGCGTGGAAGTGCGGTGATTTGCAAGGCCAGGTCGCCTTGCGGGATCGGATCTTCTTGTTCGAGCTCTATCATGCCGAGGGTGCCTCTGACCCGTGACTCTTGTTGGTATTGCGGGTGGTAGCCGTCTTCGGGAAAAACGATTCAGCACCGAACCTACTACGTTCGTCACGTTTTCCATCAGGCGCCTAAGGAGAAACTCTGCGAAACCGGCTAATCCCGAGCAAAGGCCGGGCCAACGACGTTTTCGCACAGCAACCCCCTACAAACCGGAGCAGGTTGCGAGTATATCGGTCGGTAGACTCCGCGACGACCATCCGGTTCTCATTTCGACCGTCAATTACGCGCCTCTATGTGCTTTTTCGAACAATTTGCTATGGTGCCGAACCTGCCCAAGCCACCGCCAGCGTTGTTGTGGCGGCAGATCCGACTATAAGAGAAGCCCTTGCCATGACCACAGCGCCTTCGAGCCTCGCGCAGCCCGAGCAACCCGCACGACCGTTGACCCGCAATGACTACAAGACTCTGTCGCTGTCCGCTCTTGGCGGCGCGCTGGAATTCTACGATTTCATCATCTTCGTCTTCTTCGCCACCGTGGTCGGCAAGCTGTTCTTCCCGGCCGACATGCCCGAGTGGCTGCGCCTGATGCAGACCTTCGGCATCTTCGCCGCCGGCTACCTCGCGCGGCCGCTGGGCGGCATCGTCATGGCGCACTTCGGTGATCTGCTGGGGCGCAAGAAGATGTTCACCCTGAGCATTTTCATGATGGCCGTGCCGACCCTGATCATGGGTCTGCTGCCAACGTATGCGCAGATCGGCATGTGGGCGCCGATTCTTCTTTTATTGATGCGGGTGATTCAGGGCGCGGCGATTGGCGGGGAAGTGCCGGGGGCGTGGGTCTTCGTTTCCGAACACGTCCCGCAAAAGCACATGGGTTATGCCTGCGGCACCCTCACCAGCGGCCTGACCGCCGGCATTCTGCTCGGCTCGCTGGTCGCCACGGCGATCAACAGCATTTATACGCCTGCCGAGGTTTCCGATTACGCCTGGCGGATTCCTTTCCTGCTGGGCGGTGTGTTCGGCCTGTTCTCGGTCTACCTGCGCCGCTGGCTGCACGAAACCCCAGTGTTCGCCGAACTGCAGTTGCGTAAAGCCTTGGCTGAAGAAGTGCCGCTGCGCGCTGTGCTGCGTGATCATCGCGGGGCGATTGCGATCTCGATGCTGCTGACCTGGTTGCTCTCCGCTGGCATCGTTGTGGTGATCCTGATGACCCCGACCGTGCTGCAAACGGTCTATCACTTCTCGCCAACCGAGTCGCTGCAATCGAACAGTCTGGCGATCGTGTTCCTGAGCATCGGCTGCATCATTTCCGGCGCACTGGCGGATCGCTTTGGTGCCGGCCGCGTGTTTGTGTTCGGTTGCCTGGGCTTGCTGATCAGCTCATGGACGTTCTATCACAGCCTCGCCGATCACCCGAGCTGGCTGTTCCCGCTGTATGCGCTGACCGGTTTTCTGGTCGGCACGATTGGTGCGGTGCCGTATGTGATGGTGAAAGCGTTTCCGCCGGTGGTGCGCTTTAGCGGCTTGTCGTTCTCGTACAACGTGGCTTACGCGATCTTCGGCGGGTTGACGCCGATGGTGGTCAGCCTTCTGCTGAAAGAAAGTGCGATGGGGCCTGCCTACTATGTGGCGGTGCTGTGCGCGATGGGGATTCTGGTGGGGGCGTGGCTCTGGAAGAAGGGGCGCTGATCCGCAATTTCCTCCAGTAATACCGGCCCTTTCGCGAGCAGGCTCGCTCCTACATTTGGAATGCATTTCAACTGTGGGAGCGAGCCTGCTCGCGAATGAGGGCACCACGAATCATCTTGTAAAACCCGAATGCTGGCCTTTCATCCAATTGTCATATTTCAGCCATAGAGTGTTCACACGGCCTGCTGATACTTGGCCCCGACTTAACACACCCTATCTGCTAGGAGTAAGGCATGAAACTGAAGCGTTTGATGGCGGCAATGACTTTTGTCGCTGCTGGCGTTGCGACTGCCAACGCGTTCGCCGCTGTTGACCCTGCTATCCCGAGCTACACCAAGACCACTGGTGTGTCGGGCAACCTGTCCAGCGTCGGTTCCGATACCTTGGCCAACCTCATGACCCTCTGGGCTGAGAACTACAAAAAAGAATACCCGAACGTAAATATCCAGATTCAGGCCGCTGGCTCCGCCACGGCGCCACCTGCGCTGACTGAAGGCACCTCCAACCTGGGCCCGATGAGCCGCAAGATGAAGGACACCGAACTGGCGGCCTTCGAGCAAAAGTACGGCTATAAGCCAACCGCTATCCCGGTGGCCGTGGATGCCTTGGCCGTATTCGTGCACAAGGACAACCCGATCCAGCACCTGACCATGGAACAGGTTGACGCGATCTTCTCGTCCACTCGTCTGTGCGGCGCCAAAGCCGACGTGAAAACCTGGGGTGACCTGGGTGTGACTGGCGACCTGGCCAACAAGCCAGTGCAGCTGTTCGGTCGTAACTCGGTATCCGGCACCTACGGCTACTTCAAAGAAGAAGCCCTGTGCAAAGGCGACTACAAGCCAAACGTCAACGAACAACCAGGTTCGGCGTCGGTTGTGCAGTCGATCAGCTCCTCGCTGAACGGCATCGGTTACTCGGGCATCGGCTACAAGACTGCCAGCGTGAAAACCGTTGCGCTGTCGAAGAAGGGCAGCACTGACTTCATCGAAGACACCGAAGAAAACGCCCTGAACGGCAAGTACCCGCTGTCGCGTTTCCTCTACGTGTACGTCAACAAAGCCCCGAACAAGCCTCTGGCTCCGCTGGAAGCTGAGTTCGTGAAACTGGTGCTGTCGAAACAGGGCCAGGAAGTGGTAGTGAAAGACGGCTACATCCCGCTGCCAGCCAAGGTTGCTGCAAAAGCACTGGCTGACCTGGGTCTGCAGGAAGGCGGCGCTGAAGTCGCAAAGAAGTAACAAATTGAGTCCGGGGTGAACCCCACCGGACTCAGGTAAAAGGCCGGATCTGCTTGCAGGCCGGCCTTTTCCACACCTCAAATTTTTGATCCTCTGCCAGTCCCGCTGGCGGTGGATTTGCTGCGTCACTGCATTGTCATCTTTCTGTCATACAGGATCGCTAGGGTGAGCGCATGAATGATCTGGCCAATTCCCACATGACTACTAATCCTCCCAAGCGCATTGATTTCAATACGCCTGAGCTGCAACGCAAGCGCCGCATTCGCGCGCTCAAGGATCGCTTCACCCGTTGGTACGTCCTCGTTGGCGGTCTCGCGGTGCTGGCAGCCATCACCCTGATCTTCTTCTTCCTCGCCTACGTGGTTGCGCCGCTGTTCCAGGGTGCCGACCTGACCGCGAAAGACTCGATCACCCCAGCCTGGATGCAGGACGCCGGCAAGCCACTGATGATTTCGCTCGAAGAGCAGAATCAGGTGGCCATGCGCGTTTCCGACAAGGGCCAGGCATTGTTCTTTGACATCGACAGTGGCGCTGAGCTGAAGCGTGTCGATCTGCCGGTACCGGCCGGTGCCACCGTGACTTCCATTGGTGAGGACCAGCCGGGCCATCCGCTGGTGGCCGTGGGCCTGTCCAACGGTCAGGCGCTGGTGTTCCGTCACACCTATAAAGTCAGCTACCCCGATGGCAAGAAAACCATCAGCCCGGCCATCGAGTATCCATATGGCGAGACGCCGATCGCCCTGAACGAAGCCGGCGGTGCGCTGGAGCATGTCAGCCTGAATGCCACCGACACGACGCTGATGCTGGTCGGTTCGACCGGTTCGCAACTCAATGTGTTGTCGCTGACCAGCGAAGAAAACATGATGACCGGCGAAGTCACCAACGAGCAGAAGCGTATCGATCTGCCGCAGATGACTGAACCGGTGAAAAACATCTTCGTCGACCCGCGCCAGCAGTGGCTGTACGTGGTCAACGGTCGCGCCCAGGCCGATGTGTTCAGCCTGCGCGACAAGAGCCTCAACGGTCGCTACAAACTGCTGGAAAACGCTGACGCCGAAGTCACCGCAACCACGCAACTGGTCGGTGGCATCTCGCTGATCGTCGGCGACTCCAAGGGTGGTCTGGCCCAGTGGTTCATGGCCCGCGACACCGATGGCGAGCTGCGCCTGAAGCAGATCCGCACCTTCCAGATGGGCACCACGCCGATCGTTGAAATCACCGCCGAAGAGCGGCGCAAAGGCTTCCTCGCCCTGGATGCCAGCGGCAAGCTCGGCGTGTTCCACAGCACCGCACACCGCACGCTGCTGGTTGATCAGGTGGTCGATGGTCAAGGCGTATTCGGCCTGTCACCGCGCGCCAACCGTGTCATCGTCGAAGCCGGCGGCAAGCTGCAACCATTGCTGCTCGACAACCCGCACCCGGAAGTTTCCTGGAGCGCGCTGTGGAGCAAGGTCTGGTACGAGAACTACGACGAGCCTAAATACGTCTGGCAATCGACCGCCGCCAACACCGATTTCGAACCGAAACTGAGCCTCTCGCCACTGACCTTCGGCACCCTGAAAGCCGCGTTCTACGCGATGCTGCTGGCCGCGCCACTGGCCGTTGCCGCGGCGATCTACACCGCCTACTTCATGGCCCCGGGCATGCGCCGCAAGGTCAAGCCGGTGATCGAGCTGATGGAAGCGATGCCGACGGTGATCCTCGGTTTCTTCGCCGGCCTGTTCCTCGCACCTTATGTAGAAGGGCATCTGCCGGGCATCTTCAGCCTGCTGATGTTGTTGCCGATCGGCATTCTGGTCGCCGGTTTCACCTTCAGCCGTCTGCCTGAATCGATCCGCCTGAAAGTCCCGGACGGTTGGGAAAGTGCGCTGCTGATTCCGGTGATTCTGTTCGTTGGCTGGCTGTCGCTGTACATGAGCCCGTTCATGGAGAACTGGTTCTTCGGCGGCGACATGCGCATGTGGATCTCCCACGATCTGGGCATCACCTACGACCAGCGCAACGCACTGGTGGTCGGTCTGGCCATGGGTTTTGCGGTGATCCCGAACATCTACTCGATTGCTGAAGACGCCGTGTTCAGTGTGCCTCGCGGCCTGACCCTCGGCTCGCTGGCCCTCGGCGCCACGCCGTGGCAGACCATGACCCGCGTGGTGATCCTGACCGCCAGCCCGGGGATCTTCTCGGCGCTGATGATCGGCATGGGCCGTGCGGTCGGCGAAACCATGATCGTGCTGATGGCCACCGGTAACACCCCGGTCATGGAAATGAACCTGTTCGAAGGCCTGCGCACCCTGGCCGCCAACGTCGCGGTGGAAATGCCCGAGTCGGAAGTCGGCGGCAGCCACTACCGCGTGCTGTTCCTCTCGGCGCTGGTGTTGCTGTTGTTCACCTTCGTCATGAACACCCTCGCAGAACTGATTCGTCAGCGTCTGCGCAAGAAATACTCGTCGCTTTAAGCAAAGGTAGAAGTCTGTGAAACAGAACTCCCTGAAAGGATGGTTCAAGAGCGGCGCCCCGGGCGTCTGGATCAGCGGTGGCGCGGTGTCCATCGCGGTCATCATGACCATTGGCCTGCTGGCCGTGATTGCCGTGCGCGGTCTGGGCCATTTCTGGCCGGCGGATCTGGTGCATGCCAATTACGACGTACCGGGTCAGGCCAATCACCTGGTCATCGGTGAGGTGGTACAGAAGGAAGAAGTACCCCGTGCCCGTCTGAAGAGCGCCGGTTTGCCGGTGCCGGATGAAGGTCCGGAATTCATGACCCGCGAGCTGATCAAGGTCGGCAACCGTGATTTGAATGGCAACGACTTCACCTGGATCGTCGGCGAGTGGCTGACCAACCAGACCACGCCGCCAGAACTGATGGCGATCGAACGTCGCGAGTGGGGCAACTTCTACGGCTACCTGGTCAACGTCAAACAGGACGGCAAAGTCATCGCCGAGGGCGAGGCGGCCTGGCCTGAGCTGCAAGCGCGGATCAACCGTGTGAACGGTCTGGCGTCGCAACTGAAGTCGCTGGAAAAGACTGATATCGGTGCGATCAACGCAGGCCTGGAGCGCATCCGTCTGCACGGTCGCAAGCTGGAACTGGAAGGCAAACTCGACGCCACCGCACAAGCGGACATGGAATCCGAGCGTGCCGAGCTGAATGCGCGTTATCAGGACATCGAAGCGCGTCTGGCCGATCTGCATGCGCAGTTCAACCGCGATGCCTTGACCGCTCGCGATGCCAACGGCAAAGAGATTGAAATCGGTCTGGGCAAAGTGGTTCACGCCTACCAGCCGAACGCGATGAGCACCTTCACCAAAGTCGGTTTCTACTTCGGCAAGATCTGGGAATTCCTCTCCGACGACCCGCGTGAAGCGAACACCGAAGGCGGGATTTTCCCGGCAATCTTCGGCACCGTGATGATGACGTTGATCATGGCGATGATCGTCACCCCGTTCGGCGTGCTGGCAGCGGTGTACCTGCGTGAGTACGCCAAGCAGAACACCCTGACTCGGATCATCCGTATCGCGGTGAACAACCTCGCCGGTGTTCCGGCGATCGTTTACGGCGTGTTCGGTCTGGGCTTCTTCGTTTACGTGCTGGGTGGTTCGGTCGACCGCTTGTTCTTCCCCGAAGCGCTGCCGGCGCCGACCTTCGGTACACCGGGTCTGCTCTGGGCCTCGCTGACTTTGGCACTGCTGGCGGTGCCGGTGGTGATCGTCGCGACTGAAGAAGGTCTGGCACGTATTCCGCGTACCGTGCGTGAAGGCTCTTTGGCCCTCGGCGCGACCAAGGCTGAAACCTTGTGGAAGATCGTTATCCCGATGGCCAGCCCGGCGATGATGACCGGCATGATCCTCGCCGTCGCCCGCGCCGCCGGTGAAGTGGCGCCGCTGATGCTGGTGGGTGTGGTGAAACTGGCGCCGTCGCTGCCGGTGGACGGCAACTACCCGTACCTGCACCTGGACCAGAAAATCATGCACCTGGGCTTCCACATCTATGACGTCGGCTTCCAGAGCCCGAACGTCGAGGCGGCGCGTCCGCTGGTGTACGCCACGGCGCTGTTGCTGGTGCTGGTGATCGCCACGTTGAACCTGTCGGCGGTGTATATCCGCAACCACCTGCGTGAAAAATACAAAGCACTGGATAGCTAAGGACGACACGAACCCTGTGGGAGCGAGCTTGCTCGCGAAGCTTTTGGCGGCCGTAAGGGCCCCTTCGCGAGCAAGCTCGCTCCCACATTGAACCGCGTCCACTGGAATATTGATGGAAGCTGCAACAAGCAGTGTTCCGAACCGAATTTGTTAGCACAGGGAGCCTCCCATGCAGCACGAAACACATACCCACGGCATCAACATGTCCGCCCTGGGCCGCGACAAGCAGAGCCTGAACCTCGAACAGGAAACCGTGGCCATCGAAGTACCGGGCCTGAGCCTGTACTACGGCGAGAAACAGGCACTGTTCGACGTCAGCATGAACATCCCGAAACAGCGCGTGACCGCGTTCATCGGCCCGTCCGGCTGCGGTAAATCCACGCTGCTGCGCACCTTCAACCGCATGAACGATCTGGTTGACGGCTGCCGCGTAGAAGGCGCGATCAACCTGTACGGCAACAACATCTATCGCAAAGGCGAAGACGTTGCAGAGTTGCGTCGTCGTGTCGGCATGGTGTTCCAGAAGCCCAACCCGTTCCCGAAGACCATCTACGAAAACGTGGTCTATGGCCTGCGCATTCAGGGCATCAACAAGAAGCGCGTCCTCGACGAAGCGGTCGAGTGGGCATTGAAAGGCGCGGCGCTGTGGGACGAAGTCAAAGACCGTCTGCATGAATCGGCACTCGGTCTGTCCGGTGGTCAGCAACAGCGTCTGGTCATCGCCCGCACCATCGCGGTTGAGCCGGAAGTGCTGCTGCTCGACGAACCGTGCTCGGCCCTCGACCCGATCTCGACGCTGAAAGTCGAAGAGCTGATCTACGAGCTGAAGTCCAAGTTCACCATCGTCATCGTCACGCACAACATGCAACAGGCCGCGCGGGTGTCCGACTACACGGCGTTCATGTACATGGGCAAACTGGTGGAATTCGGCGACACCGATACCTTGTTCACCAATCCGGCGAAGAAGCAGACCGAAGACTACATCACCGGTCGTTATGGCTGATTGAAGCAGTTGCGAGCGGCAAGCTTCAAGCGGCAAGTTAGAAGCGAAGCGGCATGGATCACCACATAACAGCTTGCAGCTTGTAGCTTGCAGCTTTTGGTTAAACGCTTTTTCGGAGCGAATGCATGATTTCCAAAGAAGGCCTCACTCATCACATCTCCGCGCAGTTCAACGCTGAGCTTGAGGAAGTGCGCAGCCACCTCCTGGCCATGGGCGGGCTGGTCGAGAAGCAGGTCAATGACGCGGTGACCGCGCTGATCGAGGCCGATTCCGGTCTGGCTCAGCAGGTGCGTGAGATCGACGACCAGATCAACCAGATGGAACGCAACATCGACGAAGAATGCCTGCGCATTCTCGCCCGTCGCCAGCCGGCAGCATCCGACCTGCGTTTGATCATCAGCATTTCCAAGTCGGTGATCGACCTCGAGCGCATCGGCGACGAAGCGACCAAGATCGCTCGTCGAGCGATTCAACTGTGCGAAGAAGGCGAAGCGCCGCGCGGTTACGTCGAGGTTCGTCACATTGGCGACCAGGTGCGCAACATGGTCCGCGATGCGCTGGACGCGTTTGCCCGTTTCGACGCCGATCTGGCGTTGTCGGTGGCGCAGTACGACAAGATCATCGACCGCGAATACAAGACCGCGCTGCGTGAGCTGGCCACCTACATGATGGAAGACCCGCGCTCTATCTCGCGGGTCTTGAGCATTATCTGGGTGCTGCGTTCGCTGGAACGCATCGGCGATCACGCGCGCAACATCTCCGAACTGGTCATTTACCTGGTGCGCGGCACCGACGTGCGCCACATGGGCCTCAAGCGCATGAAAGAAGAAGTTGAAGGTACAAGCGGCGAAACCGCTAATGTTCCGGGCGATGCTGACGATAAGTAAGATTGCCTGAGAAAAGCGCCCGGCCCTTTGGCCGGGCGTTTTTGTTTGTGCTTTTCATAGGCAGAAGCGAATTAAAAAGCAGCACCCGCGAACGAAAAGTCCCGGCGTGACTGAAGAGTTTTGGCAATGTGCCATCAGCCAGCGTTATGCTTGCCGGGATTTTAATAGGGGTGTTGGATGAGCAAGATCAGTGTGTTGGTCGTGGACGATGCTTCGTTCATTCGTGACCTGGTGAAAAAGTGCCTGCGTAATTACTTCCCGGGGATCCGCACCGAGGACGCCGTCAACGGTAAAAAGGCCCAGGCCATGCTGGCCAGAGAGGCGTTCGACCTGGTCCTGTGCGACTGGGAAATGCCGGAAATGTCTGGCCTCGAACTGCTGACCTGGTGCCGCGAGCAAGACAACCTCAAGACCATGCCGTTCGTCATGGTCACCAGCCGTGGCGACAAGGAAAACGTCGTGCAGGCGATTCAGGCCGGCGTTTCCGGCTACGTCAGCAAGCCGTTCACCAACGAGCAACTGCTGACCAAGGTCAAACAGGCGCTGAACAAGGTTGGCAAACTCGACACCCTGATGAACAGCGCGCCGACCAAGATGAACTCGGCGTTCGGCAACGATTCCCTGAGCGCCTTGACCGGCGGCAAGCCTGCCGTGGTCGGCGGTGCACCGGCAGCAGCGGCGGTCAACCCGTTTGCCAAGCCGGCTGCTGCCGCGCCAGCACCCGCCGCTGCGCCATCGCGTGGTTTGCTTAACAGCCCACCGGTCAAGGCGCCAGTCGCCGCGTCGGCGCCGGCCAGCGGTCGTGGCCAGGGTCAGTTGCGCCTGCCAAGTGGTACTCAGCAATGTGTGATCAAGGCTCTGAGCATCAAGGAAGCGTTGTTGGTGGTGAAACGCACCGACACCCTGCCGCAGATCCTCGACAGCGCCGTGCTCGATCTGGAGCAGGGCGACAACGCCGAGATTGCCCGTCTCAATGGTTACCTGCACGCGGTCGTCGCGTTTGAGCAGAAACCGGACAGCGAATGGCTGCAACTGACCTTCCGTTTCGTCGATCAGGATGCGCAAAAGCTCGACTACATCTCCCGCCTGATCGCGCGCGGCACGGCGCAGAAGCACTTCGTTCCGGGCGCGTAATTTTCGTCGCCTGACAGTCCGCTATCGCGAGCAGGCTCGCTCCCACCTTGGAATGCATTCCAAATGTGGGAGCGAGCCTGCTCGCGAAGGGGCCATCCCATACGCCATCCATTTTCCAGACTGCCTAATTTGAAACATCTGTCGACTAGCCTGGTCTGCTTCACCTGCTAGGCTCATTTCCAGGCCTTCCTTTCGACAGACTCTTGCCCATGCTCGCGCGCCTGCTGTTTTTCTGTGGTCTCTTCATGGCCTGCACCTCGGCTGTGGCCATGACCATTTACAAATCCACCGATGCCAACGGCGTGGTCTCCTACAGCGACCGGCCGAGCAAAGGTGCGCAGGTGTTCGTCTTTCAGGACCGCATGGTCGAACGCCTGGAGCGCCAGGTGTACCTCGATATCAAGAAGCAGAAGGGCACTGACGTGGTCTTCGTGCGCAACGATCTGTATGCGCCAGTCAAAATTGCCCTGGCATTCACCGGACTGAGCAATGTGCGTGGCGCCCCGGCGCAAACCATCCACCGCGTGCTGCCAGCGCGCAGCAATACCCGGTTGGCGCTGCTGACGGCGGTGTCTGGCAAGCAACCGTTGGTGTACACGCCACAATTTCACTATTCTCTCGGCGACCCCGCTGGCATCGCGCAGGGCTATCGCTATCCGCTGCCATGGCGAGGCGGGCCGTTCCGCCTGAGTCAGGGCGCCAACGGCCAATACAGCCACTATGGGCCGAAGAATCGTTATGCGATGGACATCGCCATGCCGGTAGGCACGCCGATCATTGCCGCGCGGGCCGGGGTGGTGGTGAAAACCGAAAACGCACAGAGCGGACGCGGCAACGATGCGTCCGGCAACTTTGTGCGGGTGCTGCACGACGATGGCACGATGGGCGTGTACCTGCACCTCAAGCAGGGTTCGGTGAGCGTGCGTGAGGGGCAACGGGTGGCGGTGGGCAGTCCGTTGGCGCTGTCCGGTAATACCGGCAATAGCAGTGGCCCGCACTTGCACTTTGTGGTGCAGCGCAATACGGGGGAGGGGCTGGTGTCGATCCCGTATCAGTTCGTTCAGCCACTGGGGGCGTTGCCCAACTTTGCGCTGGGCAAGCAGTGATGAGGTGTCTGATCTGACGCCTTCGCGAGCAGGCTCGCTCCCACCCTGGAAAGCATGGGAGCGCGCCTGCTCACGATAGGGGCGGCGCTGTGCCGGATCAGCCCATCAATCCAGCATCAACACCTTCGCCAGGACAATCTTCGGCCCTTTCATCTTCTTGATGATGATCCGCAGGCCTTCGACTTCCAGCACTTCTTCCTCTTCAGGTACGCGCTTCAAAGTCTCGTAGACCAGCCCGGCAAGGGTTTCCGCTTCAATGTGATCAAGGTCGATACCCAGCAGGCGTTCAACCTTGAACAGCGGCGTGTCGCCACGCACCAAGAGCTTGCCCGGCTGATAGGCGAGGATCCCGCGTTCAGCCTTGCGGTGTTCATCCTGAATGTCGCCGACCAGCACCTCAAGCACGTCTTCCATGGTCAGGTAGCCGATGATGTTGCCGTCAGCCTCCTCGACCACGGCGAAGTGCGAGCCGCCCTTGCGGAACTGCTCCAGCAACTGCGACAGCGGCATGTGCCGCGACACGCGCTCCAGCGGTCGGGTCAGCTCGGCCAGGTTGAATGACTCGGGAATGTGGTCCAGCGCCGCCAGTTCCAGCAGCAGATCCTTGATGTGCAGCAGGCCGACGAACTCCTGGCGTTCGCTGTCGTAGACCGGATAACGGCTGAACTTGTGGCGACGGAACATCGCGAGGATTTCTTTCAGTGGCGCGTTGAATTCGAGGGTGATCAGGTCTTCACGGGAGTTGGCCCAGTCAACCACCTCCAGCTCGCCCATTTCCACCGCTGAGGCCAAAACGCGCATGCCCTGATCGCTCGGATCCTGGCCACGGCTGGAGTGCAGAATCAGTTTCAGTTCTTCACGGCTGTAATGGTGTTCGTGGTGCGGGCCGGGTTCGCCCTGGCCGGCGATACGCAGAATCGCGTTGGCGCTGGCGTTGAGCAGGTAGATCGCCGGGTACATCGCCCAGTAGAACAGGTACAGCGGCACCGCCGTCCACAGCGACAGCAGCTCGGGTTTGCGGATCGCCCAGGATTTCGGAGCCAGTTCGCCGACCACGATGTGCAGGTACGAAATGATGAAGAACGCAGTGAAGAACGACACACCCTTGACGATTTCCGGCGATTGCACGCCGACCGCGCTCAGCAGCGGCTCGAGAATGTGCGCAAAGGCCGGTTCACCGACCCAGCCGAGGCCGAGGGAGGCGAGAGTGATACCGAGCTGACACGCCGAGAGGTACGCATCGAGCTGACTGTGTACGGTGCGCAGGATGTGTCCGCGCCAGCCGTTCTGATCAGCGATGGCCTCGACCCGGGTCGAGCGCAGTTTGACCATGGCGAATTCTGCCGCAACGAAAAAGCCGTTGAGCAAAACCAGGATCAGAGCAAAAAGGATCATGCCGAAATCGGCGAATATTGTTGCGAGGGACAAGCCAGGGGAAGGGTCCATGATGGAGTTTTGCGGGTTCCGTGTGATTCAAGAGAGAGAAAAGTCGTGCCTGAAAGGCAGGCACAAGTCAGCCAATGTAGCGGCTGACCTGGCGATTGCCTAGTGCGACATTACTCAGCGGCGCTGATCGGCCGTGCCTGGGCGACCTGAGCCGGGGCGAAATGGCAGGTGAACGTGCTGCCGTGACCGGGCACGCTGCTGATCTCCATGCGCGCGCGATGGCGCAGCAACACATGTTTGACGATGGCCAGACCCAGCCCGGTGCCGCCGGTGTTGGAGTTGCGGCTGGAGTCGACGCGGTAGAAGCGTTCGGTCAGGCGCGGCAGGTGTTTGCTGTCGATGCCGATCCCGGAATCCTGCACGCTCAGGTGCGCGCCCTGATCGTCGCCCCACCAGCGAATGCGGATGTTGCCCTCGGCCGGGGTGTACTTCACCGCGTTGAACACCAGATTGGAAAACGCACTGCGCAATTCCGCCTCGCTGCCCTTGAGCAACAGGCCGGCGTCGGCTTCCAGCGTGATGCGCTGGTTTTTCGATCCGGACAATTGCTGCGCATCGCTTTTGATCGATTGCAGCAAGGTGTCGACCTGCACCGGCTGGTTGTCCGACGGGTAATCAGTGGCTTCCAGTTTCGCCAGCAGCAACAAGTCGTTGAGCAGCGTCTGCATGCGCCCGCCCTGTTGTTGCATCTGCTGCAGGGCGCGGCTCCAGCGCGGATTCACTTCCTCGACGTTGTCGAGCAGGGTTTCCAGATAGCCGCAGATCACCGTCAGCGGTGTGCGCAATTCGTGGGAGACGTTGGCGATGAAGTCTTTGCGCATTTGTTCCAGCTGATGAATGCGCGTGACGTCGCGCACCAGCATCAAGTGTTCGTTGTTGCCGTAGCGGGTCAGGTACAGCTGAATGCGTACGCGATCATTGGTCGGCGAGGGGATTTCCAACGGCTCGGCGTAGCTGTCCTGCTCGAAGTATTCCTTGAAGCGCGGATGGCGCACCAGGTTGGTCACCGGTTGGCCACTGTCTTGCGGGGTCTTGAGACCGAGCAGGGTTTCGGCGGCGCGGTTCCACCATTCCAGGTTGCCGTCGCTGTCGAGCATGATCACCGCGTCTTTCAGCGCAGCAGTGGATTCCTGAACCCGGTCGATCACCGCTTGCAGGCGCCCGCGCACGCGTTGATCGCGGCGTTGCAGATGGTAAATGCTGTCGAACACCTCACCCCACAGGCCATAGCCATCGGGCGGTGCTTCGTCGGGTTGGTGCTGGCGCAGCCATTCGTGCAGCCGCAGCAATTGCTTGAGCGTCCAGCCCAGATAAATCCCCAGACCCACCGCGAGGCTCCAGCCGTAATAGCCGGTGATCAGGCCGATCACCAGGCAGGCGGTGACCAGCAGCAGCATGTGGCGAATCAGGGTGCCATGCCAGTTTTGATTCACGGGGGCGTCCTTAGCCGCAGCTTCAAGTTTCAAGCTGCAAGCTACAAGCTTGAGCGGCTCGCAGTTTCTTGCCGCTTACAGCTAGAAGCTTGCAGCTGTTTTTTTATGCTTTGGTGGAAAACCGGTAGCCGGTGCCGCGCACGGTTTGTACCAGATTTTCGTAGGCGTCGCCGAGGGCCTTGCGCAGGCGGCGGATGTGCACGTCGACGGTGCGCTCTTCAACATAGACGTTGCCGCCCCAGACCTGATCCAGCAACTGGCCACGGGTGTAGGCGCGTTCCTGGTGGGTCATGAAGAATTGCAGCAGACGGTATTCGGTCGGGCCCATCTCGGCTGGTTTGCCGTCGATGGTCACGCGGTGGCTGATCGGGTCGAGCAGCAGACCGCCAACTTCGATCGGCGCTTCTCCGTCGGTCGGGCCGGCGCGGCGCAGCACGGCTTTGAGACGGGCGACCAGTTCGCGCGGGGAAAACGGTTTGGTGATGTAGTCGTCGGCGCCGACTTCCAGACCCTGGATCTTGTTGTCCTCTTCGCCCTTGGCGGTGAGCATGATGATCGGGATGTCCCCGGTCAGCTCGTCACGCTTCAGACGACGGGCCAGCTCGATGCCCGAGGTGCCCGGCAGCATCCAGTCGAGCAGAATCAGGTCTGGCTTGCGGTCAACGATGATGGCGTGTGCCTGCTGCGAGTTCTCTGCCTCGAGGCAGTCATAGCCGGCCATTTCCAACGCAACGGCGATCATTTCGCGAATGGGCGCTTCGTCGTCGACGATCAGAATGCTCCTGCCAACCATGCCTTAATCCTCTTGTCATTTAACTGTCTTGCGCCGCATTAGATAACGGAATTATTGCAGTCGTGTGACAGTATTTTAGTCCGGCAGCGATTGTGCAAATCCTGAACTAAGCTCTAAGTCCGAATCCTGACAACCACAAAAGAAGGCTTCCATGACTCAAATGACTGTTTCTTTTAAAGCACTGCTGATGGCTGCGGCCCTGACTCTGCCTGGATTTGCCATGGCCGCCGAGCCGGCCATGATGAAGGACGGCATGATGGTCGACCACAAAGGCATGACCGTTTATACGTTCGACAAGGACGCTGGCGGCAAGTCGATGTGCAACGGCGATTGCGCGAAGAACTGGCCGCCGATGATGGCGCCGGCGGGTGCCAAGGCTGAAGGCAAATGGACAGTGATCAAGCGCGATGACGGCATGATGCAATACGCCTACGACGGCAAGCCGCTGTATACCTTCATGAAGGATGAGAAGCCTGGAGAAATGAAAGGCGATGGCATGAAGGAAGTTTGGCACGTAGTGCACGAGCACAAATAAACGCAAATCCCCTGTGGAGCGAGCTTGCTCGCGAAGGTGTCGTCTCAGTCAGCCTATGTGGCAACTGACCCAATGCTTTCGCGAGCAAGCTCACTCCCACAGGTTTAAATCTTCAGCGCAATGCGTAATCCAGCACGATCCCGACAAAAATCGCCAACCCGGCCCAGTGGTTGTGCAAAAACGCCTTGAAACAACGCATGCGGTCACGATCGCGGGTGTACCAGAACTCCCACGCATAGCAGCCAGCGGCCACCAGCAAGCCGAGATGGAACCAGATCCCCAGCTCAAATCTGGAGCCCGCCAGCAACAGACAGCCCAGCGACAACGCCTGCAAGCTCAGGATGATCACCCGATCCGCCTCGCCGAACAGAATCGCCGTGGATTTCACGCCAATCTTCAAATCGTCATCGCGATCGGTCATCGCGTAATAGGTGTCGTAACCCACCGTCCACAGCAGATTGGCGATCCACAGCAGCCACGCCGCCGCCGGCAGCTCACCGGTCTCGGCGGTGAACGCCATCGGCATGCCCCACGAAAACGCCGCGCCCAGCACCACTTGCGGGTAATAGGTGTAGCGCTTCATGAATGGATAAGTGAAGGCCAGCGCCAGACCGCCCAGCGATAACCAAATGGTCGGCGCGTTGGTGCACAGCACCAGCAGAAAACTCACGCCCATCAACAGGGCGAAGAACACCAGCGCTTCTTTCGAACTGATTCTGCCGGCAGCCAATGGCCGCTGCGCGGTACGTTTGACGTGGCCGTCGACCTTGCGATCGGCCCAGTCGTTGATCACGCAGCCGCCGGCGCGGGTCAGCACCACGCCGAGGACGAAAATCACCACGTTGGCCAGCGACGGCGAACCTTTACCAGCGATCCACAGTGCCCACAGGGTCGGCCATAGCAGCAGGTAAATGCCGATCGGCTTGTCCATCCGGGTCAACTGAATGAAATCCCAGGCGCGCGGGTTCAAGCGGTTCAGCGACTTGAGCAGGCTCTGATACATCAGCAGTTCTCCGGATGGGCGCGGGCGGCGGTCCACAGGCTCGGCAGGAAGATTTCCGCAACCAGGACGCTCAGCGCGCCACGATCAAAGCGCGAACGACGCCCCCACAGCTCAGGCGTTTTGGCGGCGGGCGGCAGCCATTGTTCAGGGTAGTGGCAAACTTCGAGGGCGCGGCGCTGGAACGCCTGATCGCAAAACAACAGTTCGCCCAGCGAGCGACTGCCCAACTCGTCCATGTGCAAGCCGTCACCCTGCAAGGCGGCGCGTGAGGCGACGCTGCGGGCAAACACCCAGGCTTCACCGTGGCCGCGCAAATACACTTCGCGCACCCAGCCTTCGCTGCCCTCAGCCAGATCCAGCGCTGCACATTCGTCAGTGCGCAGGGTGTCCCAGCCTTCGAACAACGGCGTAACGCTGAAGCCATCGTCGGACAGCTGGGTCAGGCGGCGGGTCAGGGAGCCTTCGTCGAACAACCAGTCGAGGGTCAACGAATCGGGGAGGGGCGTCAGTCGGCTTTGGGTCAGCCAGAGCGGGGTCGGGCAGGCATTTGAATGTTGCACAATGAGTCATTATTGGCCGCAAATGAGGCGGCGAGCTTACCATGGCGAGTTGCGCTATTGATTGATCCGGGTCGCCATTGCGTCGAACAGGCTTGCATCTGACCGGCTCCATCAGTACAAAACGCCCTGAGCCGGATGGCAGTGCAACACCCATCGACCGTCCGCGCCGGCACCAAGCCTGAACCCTGAGGAAGTACCTGAATGAAAAAGTGGCAATGTGTGGTCTGCGGCCTGATCTACAACGAAGCCGACGGCTGGCCGGAGGACGGCATTGCGCCGGGCACCCTGTGGCAGGACGTGCCGGAAGACTGGCTGTGCCCGGACTGCGGCGTCGGCAAGCTGGACTTCGAAATGATCGAAATCAACTAAGCAAGAAAAACAAAGGAGTAAGGCATGAGCGCACCTGTCGTCATCATTGGCACTGGCCTTGCGGGCTACAACCTGGCCCGCGAGTTTCGCAAGCTCGACAGCGAAACCCCGTTGCTGCTGATCACCGCCGATGACGGCCGCTCTTACTCCAAACCGATGCTCTCCACCGGTTTCGGCAAGAACAAGGATGCCGATGGCCTGAGCATGGCCGAACCAGGCGCGATGGCTGAGCAGTTGAAGGCCGAAGTGCGCACGCACACGCGTATCAGCGGTATCGACGCCGGCCACAAGCGCCTGTGGATCGGTGAAGAGGCGGTGTACTACCGCGACCTGATCCTCGCCTGGGGCGCAGAAACCGTGCGCGTACCGATCGAAGGTGATGGCAGCGATCGGGTGTTCCCGATCAATGATCTTGAAGACTATGCGCGTTTCCGTGCCGCTGCGGCGGGCAAGCGCCGGGTGCTGCTGCTCGGCGCCGGCCTGATCGGCTGCGAATTCGCCAACGACCTGATCCTCGGCGGCTACGAAGTGCAACTGGTTGCACCCTGTGAACAAGTCATGCCGATGCTGCTGCACCCCGCCGCTGCGGCAGCGGTGCAGGCCGGGCTGGAAAGCCTCGGTGCGAAATTCCACCTTGGCCCGGTGCTGACCCGCCTGCAAAAAGTCGCCGACGGCCTGGAAGCGCATCTGTCCGACGGCCAGGTCATCCCTTGCGACGTGGTGGTGTCGGCCATCGGCCTGCGCCCACGTATCGATCTGGCGGCGGCTGCCGGCGTACAGGTCAATCGCGGCGTCGTGGTCGACCGGCACCTGAAAACTTCCCACGCCAACATCTACGCCTTGGGCGATTGTGCCGAGGTCGATGGGCTGAATCTGCTGTACGTGATGCCCCTCATGAGCTGTGCGCGAGCGCTGGCACAAACCCTCGCCGGTGACCCGACCGCCGTGAGCTACGGCCCGATGCCGATCACCGTGAAAACCCCGGTGTGCCCGCTGGTCGTATCGCCGCCACCACGGGGCAGCGAAGGCGTCTGGACCGTCGAAGGGCAGGGCGCCGACATCAAGGCCCTGTGCCACAGCGCCGACGGCCAATTGCTCGGTTACGCGCTGACCGGCGCAGCGGTGATGGAAAAACTCGCCCTGAACAAACAGCTTCCGGCCTTGCTGGCGTAAATACCGGTCGTTCTGTCGGAATCACCCCGCTTTTGCCCCTACAAAGGTCGCGGGGAGACTGGCGCCGCCGGTATCCGCGTGCCATTCTCACTCCCGTCTGCCGCAGAGTAGAGCCTGCGGCGCCTTGGGCGCTGTTCCAACGAGAACAGCACGGACATAACAACAAAAAACCGTCAAAGGGGCTTCACTAATGCGTAAACCAGAACTCGCCGCTGCAATCGCTGAAAAAGCAGATCTGACCAAAGAACAGGCCAACCGAGTACTCAACGCCGTTCTCGAAGAAATCACCGGCGCTCTGCACCGCAAGGACAGCGTGACGCTGGTCGGCTTCGGCACCTTCCTGCAACGCCATCGCGGCGCCCGCACCGGCAAAAACCCGCAGACCGGCGAACCGGTCAAAATCAAGGCCAGCAACACCGTGGCGTTCAAGCCAGGCAAGTCGTTGAAAGACAGCGTTAATCCTTAATTGCGGCGAACTCCTCGAATAACGGGGAGAACCGTATAAAAATGGGCACACCGATTGCGGTCGGGTGCCCATTTTTTATGCCTGCCGATTTATTCTGGCGTGCAGGCTTAATAAAGGGTGAGTAACTGATTGCATTTGTTGGCTATCGATCCGCCTCACAGTTAAAGCACTACTCTATATATAAAAGCCATCATATTGATGGCACTTTCTGAGTTGTTGATTGTCTCGCTGTGATTTGTTGAAACAACACCGAAGTCTTTCGGAATCATCCTACATCCGAATTTTTCAAAACCCGTCATGCTCCGCACCATTCTCTTCAGCCCCGGCCTCCAGTGATCGATGGCAGCTGGAACGATCGCTCTAAATCAAGCTTTCCCGGTGTTTTGTAAGGGTATGCGAATATAAACAGGGTATCGGGGATTCCCTGACTGAATATAGGGAAACCTCCTACAACAAACAAAGAACACTTCGTCTTGTTGTTTAATCAGATGCTTGCTAGTGGCCATCATAGTGATTACGATGCGCCCACTTGAAAGAGCACATCTCAATTGGATGAGTCGCATCACCGCTCTTCGATACTGTCCCGCGCCACGGTTACTCCAACAGGCGCCTGACTGTAATCCTTAATAAAGGCCATGGATGTCCTACTCAAGCAAACTTTCCGCCCATTACCTCGAACTCGCTAAAGTCTCTGTTTCCAAAGAGAATTTTGCGGGCGAAGACGTTCGTTTTTCGAGCGAATTCGAGGCCCTGGAAAGCGAGCTGGCCAAAGCCTCGTCGATGCATGAAAGCGGGCAGATCGACTGGCTGAAAATCCGCGAAAACAGCGAAAATCTGCTCCGAACCCAATCCAAGGATTTGCGCGTCGGCGCCTGGCTGACCTGGTCGCTGTACCAGCGCGAATCCTTCCCCGGGCTGCTGGCCGGCCTCGGGTTGCTGCACCATCTGTCGGAAAACAACTGGGCCGACGTTCACCCGCTCAAACCCCGCACCCGTGCCGCCGCCATCGGCTGGCTGGTGCCGCGCCTCGAGCAGGTCATCACCGAAAACATTGCGATCAAAGAGCAGTTGCCGATGTTCCGGCAGCTGTCCGAGCACCTGTCCGGCCTTGAAGCGGCGTGTGCTGAGCACCTGGGCGATGACTCGCCGCTGTTGCTGCCGATCTCCCGTCGCCTGAAAACCATGATCCAGCGCGCGGCCGATAATCAGCCAGCCCCGGGTGTGGTCGGTGCGGCAGTGGCGCAGGTCAAGCAGGCCGCGAGCCAGTTGCTCACCCCCGGCGCACCGATCGACAACGAACGAGACGCCCATAAAGCGCTGCGCGCCCAACAGGAAAGCGCCCGCCCGCTGTGCGCCTGGTGGCTCAAGCAGAAAGCCACCGACCTGCGCGCCCTGCGCCTGAACCGCACGCTGCTGTGGATGACCATCGACGCGGTGCCGGAGCGCAACGCCGAACAGATCACCGTGTTGCGTGGTCTGCCGCTGGAAAAACTCAAGCTCTATCAGGACCGTTTCGATCAGGGCAAGTACGCCGACCTGCTGGTGGAACTGGAGGCGAGCCTGGCGAAGGCACCGTTCTGGTTCGATGGCCAGAGGATGGTCTGGGAATGTCTCCAGAACCTCAACGCCGAGTTGGCAATGCGCGAAGTGGAAATCCACTTCGCGCTTTTGATTCAGCGCCTGCCCGGCATTGTCGAGTTGCGCTTCCATGACGGCGCGCCGTTTGCCGATCCGTCCACCCGGGCGTGGATCGCCGCCAACGTCATGCCGCACCTGCAAAGCGCCAGTGCGCCGCGCAAGGTCGAAAGCGAAAACGTTGAAACCCAGCCAGCCTGGGAAAAGGCCCTCGAAGAAGTTCTGCCGCTGCTGCGCAAGGAAGGCCTGAAGCCTGCCGTGCAGACGCTCAAGCAAGGCTTGCAGTCGGCCCACGGCGGTCGCGAACGCTTCTTCTGGCAGTTCGCTCTCGCGCGCCTGTGCTTCATGGCCAAGAAATACGAACTGGCCAAGAACCAGCTGGAAACCCTCGATCAGACATTACAGGACTCAGGCCTGCACGCCTGGGAGCCCGATCTTGCATTGGAAGTGCTGCATTTACTGCATAGCTGCTGCGAATTGTTGCCGCAGAACCATGCCGTACGTGAACGCAAGGAAGAGATTTATCGCAGGCTGTGCCACCTCGATCTCGAAGTGGTACTCGAATAGGCCCCAGGGCCACAACCGCAAGGAGAAAAGCCATGGCCAAAGAAGGCTCGGTAGCCCCCAAGGAACGCATCAACGTCACCTTCAAACCCGCCACCGGCGGTGCTCAGGAAGAGATTGAACTGCCGCTGAAGCTGCTGGCAATCGGTGACTACACCCACCGCAAGGACGATCGCAAAATCGAAGATCGCAAGCCGATCAGCATCGACAAGATGACCTTCGACGAAGTGTTGGCCAAGCAAGAACTGGGTCTGACGCTGAGCGTGCCGAACCGTCTGCAGGAAGATGGCGAGGCCGACGAGCTGGCTGTGCAACTGCGCGTCAATTCGATGAAGGACTTCAACCCGGCCAGCCTGGTCGAGCAAGTGCCTGAGCTGAAAAAACTGATGGAACTGCGCGATGCGCTGGTGGCCCTCAAAGGCCCGCTGGGTAACGCACCTGCGTTCCGTAAAGCGATCGAAGGCGTGCTCGCCGACGACGAATCCCGCGGTCGCGTACTCGGTGAGCTGGGCCTGAACGCCGCAGCCCCGGACGCCTGAGACTCCAGCCAAGGAAGCCAACACAATGAGCACTAGCGCAGCACAAGAGAAGAGCGCCGGCAACGGCGAGTACAGCATTCTCGACAGCATCATCGCCGAAACCCGTCTGACTCCGGACGACGAAGCCTACGACATCGCCAAGCGTGGCGTGTCGGCGTTCATCGAAGAACTGCTCAAGCCGCAGAACAACGGTGAGCCGGTCAAGAAGGCCATGGTTGACCGCATGATCGCCGAGATCGATGCCAAGCTCAGCCGTCAGATGGACGAGATCCTGCACCACCCGGACTTCCAGGCCCTGGAATCGTCGTGGCGTGGTCTGCAGCTGCTGGTCGATCGCACCAACTTCCGCGAAAACATCAAGATCGAAATCCTCAACGTCTCCAAAGAAGACCTGCTGGACGATTTCGAAGATTCGCCGGAAGTCATGCAGTCGGGCCTGTACAAGCACATCTACACCGCTGAATACGGCCAGTTCGGTGGTCAGCCTGTGGGCGCGATCATCGCCAACTACTACATGTCGCCAAGCTCGCCAGACGTGAAACTGATGCAGTACGTGGCCAGCGTTTCGTGCATGTCCCACGCGCCGTTCATCGCCGCTGCCGGCCCGAAATTCTTCGGTCTGGAAAGCTTCACCGGCCTGCCGGATCTGAAAGATCTGAAAGACCACTTCGAAGGCCCGCAATTCGCCAAATGGCAGAGCTTCCGTACTTCGGAAGACTCCCGTTATGTTGGCCTGACCGTGCCGCGTTTCCTGCTGCGTAACCCGTACGATCCGGAAGAAAACCCGGTCAAATCGTTCGTGTACAAGGAAACCGTTGCCAACAGCCACGAGCACTACTTGTGGGGCAACACTGCTTACGCGTTCGGCACCAAGCTGACCGACAGCTTCGCCAAGTTCCGCTGGTGCCCGAACATCATCGGCCCACAGAGCGGTGGCGCGGTTGAAGATCTGCCTCTGCACCATTTCGAAAGCATGGGCGAAATCGAAACCAAGATTCCTACTGAAGTTCTGGTTTCCGACCGTCGTGAATACGAACTGGCCGAGGAAGGCTTCATCTCCCTGACCATGCGTAAAGGTTCCGACAACGCGGCGTTCTTCTCCGCAAGCTCAGTGCAGAAGCCGAAGTTCTTCGGCATCAGCGCAGAAGGCAAGGCTGCAGAGCTGAACTACAAGCTCGGCACCCAACTGCCGTACATGATGATCGTCAACCGCCTGGCTCACTACTTGAAAGTGCTGCAGCGCGAGCAACTCGGTTCGTGGAAAGAGCGTACCGACCTCGAGCTGGAACTGAACAAGTGGATCCGTCAGTACGTTGCCGACCAGGAAAACCCGAGCGCCGAAGTCCGTGGCCGTCGTCCACTGCGCGCTGCGCAAGTGATCGTCAGCGACGTTGAAGGCGAGCCGGGCTGGTACCGCGTGAGCTTGAACGTGCGTCCGCACTTCAAGTACATGGGTGCCGATTTCACCCTGTCGCTGGTTGGCAAGCTGGACAAAGAGTAAGAGCGACTCATGGACGGATACGGCAGCCTGTTCGAACGCCTCAATGGCGACGCGCAACTACGCAAGGGCAACAGCCTTGAGGCTTGTGCCATGGCGTCAGTGGCTGCCCATCTGGCCAAAATGCTCAGCACCCGGGCCGGCAGCGTGCAAACGCTGTCCGACTACGGGTTGCCCGATCTCAATGACATGCGTCTGAGCCTGCACGACTCTCTGAGTCAGGCCCGTCTGGCCATCGAAAACTTCATCGAAGCCTACGAGCCGCGCCTGAGCAACGTGCGTGTCATTTCCCTGCCGCGTGACCACGATCAACTTCGCCTGGCCTTCAGTATCGAAGGCTTGCTGGAAGTTGAAGGGTTCAAGCGTCAGGTCAGTTTTTCCGCGCGCCTGGATGGCAGCGGACAAGTCAAGGTCACCTAAGGAGATCCCCGATGTCTGGCAAACCCGCAGCACGTGTATCCGACCCCACCGCTTGCCCACTTCCAGGCCACGGTACCAACCCGATCGCCGCCGGTTCCGGCGACGTGTTCTTCGACGGCCTCGCGGCCGCCCGCGAAGGCGATGCCTCTGCGTGTGGTGGTGCGATGGTCGGCGGTTTGGCCACGACGGTAAAAATCAACGGCAAGTCTGCTGTCACTGTTGATTCTGAAGGTACGCATGGCAACAAGGTTACGGCGGGTTCCGGAACGGTGATTATCGGTAATTCGCATTCGCCGGCGCCGTTTGTGCCGCCTTTGCCGGTGGAGATTCAGTGGCCGTTTAACGAGCACTTTGTGATCAATTGCCAAGAATCCGGGAAACCGCTGGCTGGTGTTGAATACACCCTCAAGACCTCCTCGGGAAAAGTTATCAATGGTGTGACTGGTGCAGACGGCAAGACTCAGAACGTGTTCTCTGAAACGGCGGAAGCTGTGGAAATGATCATTCATCCACAATCCAGGGTCGTGCTGGCTTAGGTTCCTTGAGCATCAGCGGATATCAGAAAGGATTTTGAAATGGCGACAACAGTAGCATCGACCATGACTCCGGCTAACAATAAAACCGGACAGGCTGTAACTACGCGGTTGTATAAAATCACTGATATCCCGGACACCATGAATCAGATGAGTTGGCCGGTCGCTGCTGCCTTGATGACACATTGGTTCGAAGGGGAGCCGTGGCCAAACGAAGACGGCGGTATGGATGAAGAGGTAAAGAGTCATCGCCAGTTTGCGCCGCAAAAATATATCGAAGACTCTATCGTCAAAATGGATTGGGCGATGCAATTTGATCGAACGAAAAATGCGGTCGATCATCTGAGGAAAAGCTGGAATAACACTCCGGCATTAAAAGAGATCAGAGCTAATATCAAGGCCGCTTTCGAGAGCAGTCCGGTTGGTGTTTATCCTCTTTCTTTTGACGGGTCGGCAGTCAAGGCTGAAAAGTTTGGTTATTTTAATTTTGTAACGGTTGAGTTTGACCAGTGGGGCACTGATGATGTCAATGAGTTAAGGGGGGCGTTGGCCAACTTTAACGTTCATGTCATTGCAGAAGGGAGAGTTGAGGTTACGGACAAGAGCATCGTTTTCTTCCCGACCCAATTGGCCTTCTATCTTGAAGACTCTTATGACTTTAACGATGGTGGCATTGTAATCGTCAGCCAGGTATTGGGTTATTGGGGCTTCGGTGGATTGATCGCTGACCCTGCTGAAGGGTTCAATACAAACATGAAACTAAACAGGGAGATGAACAGCATCTACTTTGGAGCGGGTGCTGGTGCGACTCCCGAACAGGTAGCCAAGAAAAAAGAAGACTCTCTACGCCGATATCGTGAGTTGGAAAGTAAGCATTATATTCTTGTGCAGAACAGCGACTTTCGAGATTACCGGGATGCTGAGAAGAAAGGCGGCGATTTTCGTGTGTATTCGGATGTTTTATATGAATCTGTTACAGCGGAACCGATAGAGATACTTGTCAAATGACTTCCACTAAGAAGTACGTCATGTGGGCAGTTGCCTGTGTTGTTGGCCTGTTTGCTTTTGTGGGGCTGGTAGTCGTTGGTGTACTAACGCGTTCGGCATCTGTTTCTGATGTTAGCCCGTCTGGTAAATACATTATCGAATCTGTATCTGCGAGTTCTCTGCTTACACCCAGAGGCGCTGTTTATCTGCGAATTATAGATCGTGATCATATGAGCGAGGTTTACAGGTCGCCAATTTTCTCTCATGACTCTCTTGATATGCGTTTTCGTGAGGACAATGCGACCGTCGGAGTTGTATTTATTGAAATGGATAAGGCGACTAAGAAGTACACACTTTGGCTGTCGGGTACGAAAGAGCATTGGCTGAATTTTTTTATCAGTAATACACCCTACGAGATTTTGGAAAATTGATAGCCGTATGAACAACTACGTGCGTCTGGCCCTATGCCTGTTAATCCACGCTTTCGGATGCGTGGCTTACGCGTTATTGAACGACGCGGTCGTGCACGCTTACAAGCTATTCAACGGCGGATTCACCTCCCGCGGTGTCGCCATTGGCATGGCGAGTTACGCACTGTTTTACATTTTTTTTGGCGTCAACCTGATCGTTGCGCTGATTCCAAATCTGGTTGCCAAGCTAGGCACCCTTTGTCTGATGGTGGGCTTCATCCTGCTCTGGATGCTACCCGACAACCCGATAAGAGCCCTGTTTTACGGCGTAGCCCAAGGCTGCGTCACGTTGCTGGCGATCCTCACCACTCAAGTCATCGAGTTGCGTTGGGCCTTGCGAAATATCGCAGGTCGCATTCAGCCAAGTCAGCCTGCAGGTGCAATCCAATGACCAGGTCGGACATCGAGCGTAATCCGCAGCACAGTTATTCCATGAGTTCCACTACCAGGCAGGTAACCCGTGTCGTTTAACCACTACTACCAAAGCGAACTCACCGCACTGCGCCAACTCGGTCGCCGTTTCGCCGAGCGTAGTCCGGCGCTGGCGCCGTATCTGGGGCAGGCCGGGCGGGATCCGGATGTGGAGCGGTTGCTCGAAGGTTTTGCGTTTCTGACCGGGCGTCTGCGCCAGAAGCTCGATGACGAGTTGCCGGAGCTCAGCCATTCGCTGATGCAACTGCTGTGGCCGAACTACATGCGCCCGCTGCCGGCGTTCAGCATTTTGCAGTTCGATCCGCTCAAGCGTTCCGGGCCTGCGTTGCGTGTCGAGCGTGATACGCCGATCGAAAGCAAGCCGATCGAGGACGTGCGTTGCCGCTTCCGCACCTGCTACCCGACCGACGTGTTGCCGCTGGATCTGGCCGCGTTGAATTACTCGGTGAAAGGCGACGGCTCGCTGCTCAGCCTGCGTCTGGAAATGAGCGCCGACGGCCACCTCGGTGAGCTGGAATTGAGCAAACTGCGTCTGCACTTTGCCGGTGAGCGCTACATCAGCCAGATGCTCTACCTGAGCCTGCTGCGCAATCTCGAGGGTATCGAGCTGATCCCGCTCGACGGCGCCGGCAAACCGATTGATGGTGTCAGCGGCAAGCCGATGGCGTTCAAGATTCCGGGTGATCGGGTCAAACCGGTGGGCTTTGCCGAAGAAGAAGCGTTGATCCCGTATCCGCTGAACACCTTCCGTGGCTATCGCTACCTGCAGGAATACTTCGCCTTCCAGGACAAGTTCCTGTTCGTCGACGTCAACGGTCTGGACATCATCAACGCGTTGCCGGAAGACACACTCAAGCAGATGCGCGGCCTCGAATTGCGCTTCGACATTCGCAAGAGCGGCATCATGCGCATGCGTCCGACCCTGGATAACGTGAAGCTGTTCTGCACGCCGATTGCCAACCTCTTCGCCCACGATGCATTGCCGATCCGCCTCGACGGCAAGCAGGACGAATACCTGTTGCTGCCGGCGGAATTCGATCTGGAAAACTGCGGCGTGTTTTCGGTGGAAACCGTGACCGGGTGGAAGCCGGGTGGCCTCGGCTATCAGGAATACGTGCCGTTCGAATCCTTCGAGCACGACCCGAGTTTCGACGTGCCCAACAGCCGTCCGCACTACAGCATTCGCCAGCGCTCTTCGCTGTTGCACGACGGCCTCGACACCTACCTGAGCTTCGGCATTCGTCACACCGAGGCCCATGAAACCCTGTCGATCGAGCTGATCTGCACCAACCAGAACCTGCCGCGCAAGCTCAAGCTGGGCGACATCTGCATGGCCTGTGAAGAGACGCCCGAGTTCCTCAGTTTCCGCAACATCACCCCGGCCACTTCCAGTTTCGCGCCACCGCTGAACCGTGACTTCCTGTGGAAGCTGATCAGCAACATGTCGCTTAACTATCTGTCGCTGGCCGACGTCAATGCGTTGAAGGTGATTCTCGAAACCTACGACCTGCCGCGCTACTACGACCAGCACGCGGAGAAGGTCAGCAAACGCCTGCTCGGCGGCCTCAAGCACATCAAGCATCACCACGTCGACCGCTTGCACCGTGGCTTGCCGGTGCGCGGTTTGCGTACCGAACTGACCATCGACCCTGAAGGGTATATCGGCGAAGGCGACCTGTTCGTTTTCGCTTCGGTTCTTAACGAGTTTTTCGCGCTTTACGCCAGTCTCAATTCATTCCATGAGCTGCGCGTAAAAAGCACACAGGGAGAGGTGTACCAATGGACACCACGTATGGGCCTGCAGCCCCTGCTTTAAGCGGGCTGACCAAGGTAATACGCGAGTACTCGCTGTTTCAGGCCGTGCTGCTGGTGATCGACCGGCTGCGCGAGGCACACCCGCACCTGAGCGAAGACGATCTGTACGACCACGTGGAGTTTCAGGCCAACCCGAGCCTGGGCTTTCCGCGCAGCGACGTCGATCGCGTCGAGTTTTTCGAAGAGCACGGGCAGATGCGCGCGCGCATGCGTTTCAACCTGATCGGCCTGGTCGGTTCCGGTTCGCCGTTGCCGGCGTTCTACGGCGAACAAGCCTTGGGCGACAGCGAGGACGGCAACCCGACGCGCAACTTCCTCGACCTGTTCCACCATCGCCTGCAACGGTTGATGCTGCCAATCTGGCGAAAATACCGCTACCGCGCGAGCTTCCAGAGCGGCGCGCTCGATCCGTTCTCGTCGCAGCTGTTTGCCCTGATCGGCCTGGGCGGCGACGAGATCCGCAAGGCCAAGGAACTCAACTGGAAGCGCCTGCTGCCGTACCTCGGCTTGCTCAGCTTGCGGGCGCACTCGGCAGCGTTGATCGAAGCCGTGCTGCGTTACTACTTCAAGCACGAAGACCTGGTCATCGAGCAGTGCATCGAGCGCCGCGTCGAGATTCTCGAAGAGCAGCGCAATCGTTTGGGCCGTGCCAACAGCCTGCTCGGTGAAGACCTCGTACTCGGCGAACACGTGCGCGATCGCAGCGGCAAATTCCGCATTCACATCACCGAACTCGACTGGCAGCGATTCCATGAATTCCTGCCGATCGGTTTCGGTTACCAGCCGCTCTGCGCGCTGGTGCGGTTCACCTTGCGTGACCCGCTCGATTACGACATCCGCCTGGTCTTGCGCCAGGAAGAAATCCGCGAACTGCGCATCGGTGAGCAGAACGCCTGTCGCCTCGGTTGGACCAGTTGGCTGGGCCGCGAAAAAGCGGACGGCGTGGTAACCCTGGGCAGCAAAATTCATTAAGGACGTGAGCCATGATCAACGTAGACCTGCAACAACTCATCCAGGCGCTGGACGCCGAAACCCGCCGTGATCTGGAACGTTCCGCCGAGCGTTGCGTGGCCCGTGGCGGCAGCAAGATCCTCGTCGAAGACCTGATGCTCGGCCTGCTGGAGCGTCCAAACGGCTTGCTCGCACGCGCGCTGCAAGATGCCGATGTCGATGCCGGCGAACTCAGTGCCGCGCTGCAATCGCGGGTTGAGCACAGCGCTTCGCGCAACCCGGTATTCGCCCCGGAACTGGTGCAGTGGCTGCAAGATGCGCTGCTGGTGGCCAACCTCGAACTGGGCCAGACCCAGGTCGAAGACGCTGCGCTGATCCTCGCGCTGCTGCGCAATCCGATGCGCTACGCCGGCAGCCGTTACCAGCCGCTGCTCGCCAAGCTGAACATCGATCGCCTGAAGGAATTTGCCCTGTCGCAACAGGAGCAACCGGCGGCCAACGGCAAACCAGCGGCACAGGGCGAATCGCTGTTGCAGCGCTTCACCCACAACCTGACCCAACAGGCCCGCGACGGCAAACTCGACCCGGTGTTGTGCCGTGACGGCGCGATTCGCCAGATGGTCGACATCCTCGCCCGTCGCCGCAAGAACAACCCGATCGTCGTCGGTGAGGCCGGTGTCGGTAAGACCGCCATCGTCGAAGGCCTGGCCTCGCGCATCGCCGCCGGTGAAGTGCCGCAAGTGCTCAAAGGCGTGGAGCTGCTGTCGCTGGACATGGGCCTGTTGCAGGCCGGGGCCAGCGTCAAAGGTGAATTCGAGCGTCGCCTCAAAGGCGTGATCGACGAAGTCAAAGCTTCGCCGAAACCGATCATTCTGTTCATCGACGAAGCCCACACCCTGATCGGCGCGGGCGGCAACGCGGGCGGTTCCGATGCGGCCAACCTGCTGAAGCCAGCGCTGGCCCGTGGCGAGTTGCGCACCATCGCCGCGACCACTTGGGCTGAGTACAAGAAATACTTCGAGAAGGACCCGGCGCTGGCCCGTCGTTTCCAGCCAGTGCAACTGCACGAACCGACCGTCAGCGAAGCGGTGACCATCCTTCGTGGTCTGGCCCAGGTTTACGAGAAGAGCCACGGCATCTATCTGCGTGATGACGCGGTAGTTTCGGCGGCGGAATTGTCCGCGCGTTATCTGGCCGGTCGGCAGCTGCCGGACAAAGCCGTCGACGTCCTCGACACCGCTTGCGCCCGCGTGCGCATCAGCCTCGCCGCCGCGCCGGAAAGCCTTGAGCGTCTGCGTGGCGAACTGGCCGAAGGTGGCCGTCAGCGTCAGGCGCTGCGTCGCGATGCCGAAGCCGGTCTGCTGATCGACCACGAAGCACTGGATGCGCTGGAAGCGCGTCTCGCCGAAGCCGAAACTGAAATGGTCGCGCTGGAAACCCTGTGGACTGAACAGAAACAACTGGCCGAGCGCCTGCTGGAACTGCGTCAGCAACTGGCCAAGGCTCGCGAAGCCGCAGCGGTCGAGCCAGTGGTCACCGTTGAAGAAGACGCCGGAGGCACGGTTATCGAAACCGTCGCTGCCGAAGTCGAAGAAGGCCAGAGCGTCGAAGCGCTGGAAGCCCAGCTCAACGAAACTCACAGCGCCCTGACTGCTGCACAAGTCAAAGAGCGTCTGGTCAGTTTCGAAGTGTGCCCGCGTCTGGTCGCCGAAGTGATCAGCGCCTGGACCGGCGTGCCATTGGCGCAACTGGCCCGCGAACACAACGCCAAAGTCGCCAGTTTCGCCACCGACCTGCGCACGCGCATTCGCGGTCAGGAGCAAGCCGTGCACGCACTGGATCGCTCGATGCGTGCCACCGCTGCCGGCCTGAACAAACCTGATGCACCGGTCGGCGTGTTCCTGTTGGTTGGCCCGAGCGGCGTCGGCAAGACCGAAACCGCATTGGCCTTGGCTGACTTGCTGTATGGCGGTGATCGTTTCATCACCACCATCAACATGTCCGAATTCCAGGAGAAGCACACCGTTTCCCGTTTGATCGGCGCGCCACCGGGCTACGTCGGTTACGGCGAGGGCGGCATGCTCACCGAAGCCGTACGCCAGAAACCGTACTCGGTGGTGCTGCTCGATGAGGTCGAGAAGGCTGACCCGGACGTGCTCAACCTGTTCTACCAAATCTTCGACAAAGGCGTGGCCAACGACGGCGAAGGGCGCGAGATCGACTTCCGCAACACGTTGATCCTGATGACCTCGAATCTTGGCAGCGACCGCATCAGCGATCTCTGCGAGAACGGCGCACGGCCGACCGCCGAGTTGCTCGAAGAAACCATTCGCCCGGTCCTCAGCAAACACTTCAAACCGGCGCTGCTGGCGCGGATGAAAGTGGTGCCGTACTACCCGGTTGGCGGCCCGGTACTGCGCGAGCTGATCGAGATCAAACTCGGTCGTCTCGGCGAGCGTCTCAACCGTCGTCAGCTGGATTTCAGCTGGTGCCAGAACCTCGTCGATCACCTGTCCGAGCGTTGCACGCAGAGCGACAGCGGCGCGCGCCTGATCGACCATTTGCTCGACCAGCACGTGCTGCCGCTGGTGGCGGATCGTTTGCTCGACGCCATGGCCACCGGCGAAAGCCTCAAGCGTGTGCATGCCACGCTCGACGGCGAAGCCAGCGTGACGTGCGAGTTCGCCTGAGGTGGGTGTGATGTTCACTCAGGTGCCGCAGCCACTGGTCTATGCCGAAGCGTTGCTGGCGCAGTTCGCCAGTCTGTCGCGGGCGGCGGACGGTGCTGCGTTGCTGGGTGACTTCGTGCGCGGGCTGGCCGAGCTGAGCGGTTGCGAATTGACGCAGCTGTATCTGCTCGACGCAACCCACACGTGCCTGGGGATGAACGCCGAATGCCTCGACGGCGCCTTGCAACCGCGTGAATCGGCGAGCCTGCCGGCGGATTACAACGGTGAGCAACTGCTGCAATTCGCCCTGTGCCAGAACCGCGTGGTGTGCCTCGACGATTTGAGCGGCAGCTTGCACGAAACCAGTTTTCTGCCAGCGGCGACCTCGCCGTGGCAGTCGCTGTTGTGCGTGCCACTGGTCAATCAGCACAAAGCTGTTGAAGGTTTGCTGCTGTGCGCCAGCCGTCGTCGCACCAATCTGCAAGGCTTCGCTAATTCCCTCGGCCAACTCGGCTCATTCGTGCTTGGCCAATTGCATTTGCTGCAACGCCTGCGTCAGCCGCTGGCGGAATCGGCAACAGTGGCGCGTAGCGTACCGAGCATCAGTGGCTACGGCTTGATCGGTAAAAGCGCGGCGATGCGCCAGACCCATTCGCTGATCAGCAAAGTCCTGCACAGCCCGTACACCGTGTTGTTGCGCGGTGAAACCGGCACCGGCAAGGAAGTCGTCGCGCGCGCGATTCACGATTGCGGCCCGCGCCGCTCCCAGGCGTTCATCGTGCAGAACTGCGCGGCGGTCCCGGAAAACCTGCTGGAAAGCGAATTGTTCGGCTATCGCAAAGGCGCGTTCACCGGCGCTGATCGCGACCGCGCGGGACTGTTCGATGCGGCCAATGGCGGCACGCTGCTACTCGACGAGATCGGCGACATGCCGCTGTCGTTGCAGGCGAAGATTTTGCGTGTGTTGCAGGAAGGCGAGATTCGTCCGCTGGGTTCCAACGACACCCACAAAATCGATGTGCGCATCATCGCCGCGACCCACCGCGATCTGTCGACGCTGGTCAGCGAAGGCAAATTCCGCGAGGACTTGTACTACCGCCTCGCGCAATTCCCGATCGAGCTGCCGGCGCTGCGTCAGCGCGAAGGCGACATCCTCGAACTGGCCCAGCACTTCGCCGAGAAGACCTGCACGTATTTGCAGCGCGATATGGTGCGTTGGTCGAGTGCTGCGCTGGAACACCTGTCCGGCTACAACTTCCCCGGCAACGTGCGTGAACTCAAGGCATTGGTCGAGCGCGCGGTGCTGTTGTGCGAAGGCGGCGAATTGCTCGCCGAGCATTTCTCTCTGCGCATGGAGCCGATGCCGGAAGACAACAGCCACTTGAATCTGCGCGAACGTCTGGAGCAGGTCGAACGTACTTTGTTGCTCGATTGCCTGCGCAAGAACGACGGCAACCAGACCCTCGCCGCCCGCGAACTGGGTCTGCCGCGACGCACGCTGCTGTATCGGCTCGGCCGTCTGAACATCAATCTGGGAGATTTCGATGGGTAGGCAAAACATCATCGATTTTCCCGCAAAAACCAATTTCAGCGCCGCCCGCAAGGGTCGGCGCTTTGTGCTTTGTCTACCCCTGGAGACCCTCTGATGTCTGTTCGTCACTGGCAAGCTGTCCTGCTGACCCTCGTCGTTCTATGCGGCCTGGGCGGCTGTAGCGGCAACTACAAATTCAACGACAACGACTATCGCCCGTTGGGTGATCCGCAAGCGGTCAATCGCGGCAAGTGACCGCAAGGAGCATCAAACATGGAATTGGTTTTCGAAATGCTGAACACCAAGCAGTTCGTGCCCACCGAGTTGTGCCAGAAGACCTTTAAACAGGCCGGCGGCGTGATCGGGCGTGGCGAGGACTGCGACTGGATCATCCCTGACCGCAAGCGTCACCTGTCCAATCACCACGCGATTGTCAGCTACCGCGAGGGCACGTTCTTCCTCACCGACACCAGCAGCAACGGTGTTCAGGACGGCGAGAGCGGCGCACGCTTGCACAAAGGCGAACCGGTGCGCATCGAACACGGCAGCACCTACGTGCTGGGCGACTTCGAAATTCGCGCGCGCCTGGTGCGCGACCCGGCGACCTTCGACGGTGAAGTCGGCCGTCCACGCGCTGCCGGCAGCATCATCCCGGACGACGCGTTCCTCGATCTCGACCCGCTCAATGCCCTCGAACAGCAAGAGCGTGTGTACTCGGAAATCGACGAACTGCTGGCGCCCAACACCAAGCCTGAGGACTCCCGTCAGCGTGCCGACTACGCGCGCATCGACATGGAGAGCCTGATGGTGCCGGAGCTGATTGCAGCCCCCGTCGATCCTGAGCCCGCTCCGGCGCCGAAAGCCGTTGAGCGTCAAAGCGAAGGTTTCTGGGATCATTTCGGTGCGGCGCTGGGCGTCGACGTCAAAGGCCTCAGCCACGACGAACGCGAAGCCCTCGCCCTGAACGCTGCTCGCTTGCTGCGTCAGAGCATCGGCGGTTTGCAGCAGAGCCTGCGTACCCGTTCCGAGCTGAAAAACGAGCTGCGTCTGGCCCAGACCACCGTGCAAGGCACCAACAAGAACCCGCTGAAATTCGCCGTCGATCCGAGCGAAGCCCTGCAGATTCTGTTGCAGCCAAGCAAGCCCGGGCATCTGCCGGCCGAGCAAGCCATTTCCCGCGCGTTCCGCGATCTGCAGGCGCATCAAGTGGCGCTGCTGACCGCCAGTCGCGCCGCCGTACGCGGCACGCTGGAGCACTTCTCGCCAGAGCAACTGACCCTGCGTTTCGAGCGCGACAACAAGCCGTTGATCGCAACCTCGGGCGGGCGCTGGAGAGCGTTCGGCCGTTATCACCAGGCGCTGCGTCAGGACGATGACTGGAGCGAGCGTCTGCTGGCCCGCGACTTTGCCCAGGCCTACGAAGAACAGATCCGCCTGATCTCCACCCTCCACACCGACCACCAAGGATGATGCGCATGTCTCGCCGCTCGACCGCTTTTTTCAAGACGCTGACTGCGCTCACCGTGCTGGTGCTGCTCGCCGGTTGCTCGTCGCTGTCGCCGTACTCGAAAGTGACCAAGATCAACCTGAAGCTGACCGGCAGCGATCAGCTCAACCCGGACCTCAATGGTCGGCCATCGCCGATCGTTGTGCGCCTGTTCGAACTCAAGCACCCGGTGACTTTCGAGAACGCTGATTTCTTCAGCCTCTACGAACGCGCCAAGGAATCCCTCAATCCGGATCTGGTGGCCAGCGAAGAACTCGAACTGCGCCCGGGTGAAACCGTGGAAATGAAGCTCAAAGTGGAAGAGGGCAGCCTGTATGTTGGTGTTCTCGCCGCTTACCGCGACTTGCCGGACACCCAATGGCGCCACACCATTCAGATCACTCCGCTGGAAGTCACCGAAGTCGATCTGACTCTGGACCAGACCGGCATCCGTAACACCAATCAAGTGCTCGCCAAGGCGGATGACTGATCATGAATACCCATAAAGTCATTTGGCAGGAAGGCATGCTGCTGCGTCCGCAGCACTTCCAGCACAACGATCGTTATTACGATCACCAGATGAAAACCCGCACGCAATTGCTGGGTGGCTACACCTGGGGTTTCCTCAATCTGGAGATCGACCTGCAGTTCCTCAACATGGGCAAACTGGTGATCAGTGAAGCCTCGGGGATTCTGCCGGACGGCAGCCTGTTCGAACTCGGTGGCAATACTGAGCCGCTGGCGCTGGACGTGCCGCCGAACACCGGCAATACGCCGATCTACCTGGCGCTGCCGCTGGTCACTGGTAACCACATCGAATCGCGCCGTCCGGAGCAATCCGACGTGCTCGCGCGTTACACCGCGTACGACGCCGAAGTCGCCGACTCCAATGCCGGCGACGATTCCGCCAGCCAGGTCAGCTGTGGTCGCCCGGACTTCAAACTGTTGCTCGGCGAGCAGCAGAGCGATCAGGCCTACGTGAAGCTGAAAATCTGCGACGTGCTCGACACCACGCCGGACGGCGTGATCAGCCTCGACCCGGACTTCGTGCCGACCTACATTCAGGCCCACGCCTCCAGCTACTTGCTGTCGTGCCTGAAAGAAGTCATCAGCATGCTCAACCACCGTGGCGACACCATTGCCGAGCGGATTCGCTCGAACGGCAAGGTTGGCGGCGCGGAGGTCGGCGACTTCATGATGCTGCAACTGATCAACCGCACCGAGTTGCTGCTGCGCCACTACCTCGGCCTGGAGCAAGTGCACCCGGAAGAGTTGTACCGCACGTTGCTGACCATGCTCGGCGATCTGGCGACCTTCTCCGGCGAAAGCAAACGTCCGCGTCTGGACAGCCGCTACTCCCACGCTGACCAGGGCGGCAGTTTCCGCAAACTGATGGAAGCGATTCGTCAGGTGCTGTCGATGGTGCTCGAACAGCACGCCATCGAGCTGATCCTGCAAGCGCGTCAGTACGGCATCATCGTCTCGCCGTTGCACGACCACAAACTGCTCGGCTCGGCGTCGTTCGTGCTGGCCGCCAGTGCCAACTGCGATTCCGAAGAACTGCGCCACCGCTTGCCGGCGCACCTCAAGGTCGGCCCGGTGGAGCGCATCCGCCAACTGGTCAACCTGCACTTGCCGGGGATCAAGGTCAAACCGTTGCCGGTGGCCCCACGGCAGATCGCGTTCCACTCGAACAAAACCTATTTCATCCTCGAACTCAGTTCCGAAGACCTGGCACAACTCGAGCGCTCCGGCGGTTTCGCGTTCCACGTGTCCGGCGAATTCGCCGAGCTTGAACTGAAATTCTGGGCCATCAGGAACTGACCGACATGATCAAGGAAACGGATTACAACCAGGACGACAAAACCGTCCTGCTCGATCGTCAAGGCCACGGACCGGCATCGAGTCCGCTGACCGACTTCGCCGCGCCACCGCGTTTCGAGCAACTGGAAGAACGCATGATCTACGCTGCGCGCCTGCGCCCGGCGGAAGCGTTCAACATCAGCCTCAATTCGCTGGTCGCCGCCTCGTCTGAGCTGCTCTCGGAAGTGGTGCGCCTCAAGCACAGCGAAACCCGCGAAGACTTGTACGCGCTGAATGAGCGCCTGACCGCCGGGCTTAAGCTGTTTGAAGTACGCGCCCTGCACAACGGCGCCGAAAGCAGCCAGGTGATGGCCGCGCGTTACGTGCTCTGCACCGTGGTCGACGAAGCCGTCGTGACCACGCCGTGGGGCAACGAAAGCGAATGGTCGCAAATGAGCCTGCTGAGCAGCTTCCACAACGAAACCTTCGGTGGCGAGAAGTTCTTCCAGCTGCTCGATCGGTTGTCGAAAAACCCGGTCAAGCACTTGCCGATGCTCGAGCTGATGTACCTGTGCCTGTCCCTCGGTTTCGAGGGCAAGTACCGCGTCCAGGCACGCGGCATGCTCGAACTTGAAGGCATCCGCGATGCTCTGTACCGGCAGATCCGTCAGTTGCGTGGCGACGTGCCGCGCGAGTTGTCGCCGCACTGGGAAGGCTTGAACGATCAGCGTCGCAACCTGGTGCGCATCGTGCCGGCGTGGATGGTGGTGTTGTTCACTTTCGTCTGTCTGGTGGTGATGTATTCGGGCTTCGCCTGGGTCTTGGGCGAGCAGCGCGACACCGTTCTGCAACCTTATCAGCCGCTTGATCCGGCCGCGGTGCAACCGCAGTCGCAGCCGTAAACAGGGACGTGTGATGAAAAAGTTTTTCAAGAAAGTCGGCGCCTTCCTGCGCCAGACCTGGGTCTGGACCTTGCTGCTGGTGCTGTTCGTGGCGCTGCTGGTGTGGTTCGTCGGCCCGTTGTTGGCGGTTGATGACTACAAGTTCTGGGAGAGCTCGACCGCTCGCCTGCTGACCATCGCCGTGCTGTTCCTGATCTGGGGCCTGACCATGGTCTTCGTCAGCTGGCGCTCGGGTATTCGCAAGAAAGCCGAGGAAGAAAGCGAAGACGGCCAGGACCGCATTCGCCGCGAAGAGCTGATCGACGAGGAACAGAAAGAGTTGAAGGCGCGCTTCAAAGATGCGCTGAAAACCCTGAAGACCTCGAGCCTGTATCGCGGCCGCAGCGAGCGCTGGCGCAGTGACTTGCCGTGGTACCTGCTGATCGGTCCGCAGGCCTCGGGCAAAACCAGTCTGCTGGACTTTTCCGGTCTGGAATTCCCGATCAACAAGATCGACCGCAAGCTGACCCGCGACACCCTCGGCACCCGTCATTGCGACTGGTACTTTGCCGACCACGGTGTGCTGATCGACACCGCCGGGCGTTACACCACGCAACCGGATGTGGAAGTCGACGGCGGTGCCTGGACGACGTTGCTGGAGCTGCTGCGCAAGCGCCGTCGCGGGCGTCCGTTGAACGGCGTGCTGGTGACCATTCCGGTGGAAACCCTGCTCGGCGGCAGCGAACAAGACATCGATACCCTCGCGCGTCAGATTCGTGGTCGTCTGCAAGACGTGCATCAGAAACTGCACGTCGACGTGCCGGTGTATCTGGTCCTGAGCAAGGCTGACAAGCTGCTCGGCTTCGACGAGTTCTTCGATCAACTGACCCGCGAAGAAAGCGATCAGGTACTCGGCACCAGTTTCCGCAAGGATCAGGTCGGCACCGACGTCGCTGTGCTGCGCAACGAGTTCGAAGAACTGCTGCGGCGCCTCAACAGCCAAGTGATCATGCGCATGCACTCCGAGCGCGACACTCAGCGCCGTGGCCGCATCCTCGACTTCCCGCATCAACTGGGGCAGATCGGCGAGCGCCTGTGCCTGTTCGTCGACATGGCGTTCACCGGCAACCGTTATCAGCGTGCCACGCAATTGCGCGGTTTCTACCTGACCAGCGCGCCGCACCTGACCCAGGAAATGGATGCGACCACCGCCGGCATCGGCGCCAGCCTCGGCATGAGCGCCGGTGTGCTGCCGACACTGCGCAGCGGCCGTTCGCGGTTCATCCACCACTTGTTCAGCCAGGTTATTTTCCCTGAGTCCGATCTGGCCGGTCTGGACAAGCGCGAACGCAGCCGCATTCATTGGGGCCAACGGGCGTTGTACGTTGGCGCACTGGCTGCACTAGCGTTGTTCGGCATGCTTTGGGCGGGCGGATTCTCGGCCAACTACGAGCGCCTGGAAAATCTGCGCAATCTGGCGCAGAACTGGACGCAGCAACGCACGGCGCTGTCGCCGCGTGACGACGCCATGGGCGTGCTGAAAACCCTCGACAGCAGCTACGCCGCAACGCAGGTGTTCCCGAAGAAGGGCGACGTTTCGTACCACGAACGGGGTGGTCTGTATCAGGGCGAAGACGTTAATCCAGTGGTCAAAGAGGCTTACGAGCGCGAGCTTGAAAAGCAACTGCTGCCACGGGTTGCAACGATGCTCGAAGGGCAGATCCGCGCCAATATGAAGGACCGTGACCGCCTGCTCAACAGCCTGCGCGCGTACCTGATGCTGAACATGAAAGACCGTCGCGATGCCGCGTGGCTGAAGGACTGGGTCGGCACGGACTGGTCGACGCGCTACACCGGCAACACTGCGGTGCAGAACGGTTTGAATGCGCACCTCGAGCGTTTGCTGAAGCAGCCGTTTATCTACCCGCTGAACGAGCAGTTGGTGACTCAGGCGCGTCAGGTCTTGCGCAGCGAATCGCTGGCTACCGTGGTTTACCGCATGCTCCGCGAGCAGGCGCGCAACCTGCCGGACTACCGTTTCAGCCAACACCTCGGTCCACAAGGCTCGCTATTTATCGGCACCGAATACGTGATCCCGGGCTTCTACACGCAAACCGGTTATCAGCAGTATTTCTCGGTACAGGGTTCGGCGCTGGTTACCGACATCCTGCGTGACAACTGGGTGCTGGGCGAAGGCGCGGGCATCAGCGACATGGACTTGCGTCGTCTGATGGTCGAGCTGGAGCAGCTGTACTTCCGCGACTACGCCAACTACTGGAGCGAAGCCGTTGGCCAGGTTGCCCTGCCGCCGATCAGCGACGCCGGTGAAGGCGCCGAACAACTGGCGGGCCTGACTTCGGCCAACTCGCCGGTACTGGCATTGCTCACCGAAGTGCGCGAGAACACCCGCTTCCAGGCGGCTGCAGATCCTGTCGAAGAAGCTGGCGACGCTGCTGATGCGCTGGCCGGGCAGAAAGGCAAACTGGGTAAAGTCGGCAAACTGGCGTCTGCCGTGGCGGACAAGGCTTCGGCCCTGAACGTGGCGAAGAACCTGCCGGACACCGCGAAGAAGTCGCTGCAACGCCGCTTCGAACCGCTGCATCGTTTGCTCGATGACAACAACGGCCCGGCGGCGGACTTGACGCCAGCGCTGAGCGCGCTCAACGACCTGCAACTGCAACTGGCCGGTCTGGCCCGTTCCAGCACGCCGGAACAAGCCGCGTTCGAAATGGCGAAAACCCGCATGAGCGGCCAGCGTGATGCGCTGACCAACCTGCGCAATGCGTCTAGCCGTCTGCCGCGTCCGCTCAGCGTGTGGTTCAACGTGCTGGCCGAAGACTCTTGGCGTCTGGTGCTCAACGATGCTTACCAATACCTGAACGGCCGTTATCAGAACGAGCTGTACAGCGTGTATGGCAAAACCATCAGCAAGCGTTATCCGTTCAGCGCCAGCAGCACCAGCGACGTGGCGATCAGCGATTTCCGCGAGTTCTTCCGGGCTCAAGGCACCGTCGACCGCTTCTTCGACAGCTACCTGCGTCCGTTCGTCAGCGGCGATCCGGGCAACTACCGCATGCGCAGCGTCGACGGTCACAGCCTGCCGGTGTCCAAGGTCTACCTCGATCAGATGGCAGCGGCGCTGACCATTCGTCAGAGCTTCTTCTCGATCAACCCGGCCGAGCCGACCGTGCAGTTCAAACTGGAGCCGTACACCCTCGACCCGGCGGTCAGCCGTTCCGAGTTCAAGTTCGGCGACAAGACCATGGAATACCGCCACGGTCCGATCCTGCCAATGTCGTTCAAATGGCCGACCGATGCTGAAGACGGTCGCACCAGTCTGGTCATGGACAAAATGGCCGGGCGCCCGATCGGCATCGAGAAGAACTCCGGCCCATGGTCGCTGTTCCGCCTGTTCGACCTGATGCAGACCGAGTACCTGACCGGTCGCGACGTGCTGGTGCTGAAAGCCGATGTGGGTGGCCTGCGCGCCAACTACCTGCTGACCAGCCAGCGCACGCCGAACCCGTTCGACATGGGCGTACTGCGCACCTTCCGTATGCCGGTGCAGCTCTGATGCTGGTGGCCAGTGCCTGGCGCAGCGCGGCGCGTACCGACCCGGGCAAGGTGCGGGCGCGCAACGAAGATGCTTTCCTCGACAATCCGCAGCAGGGGCTGTGGGTGGTCGCGGACGGCATGGGCGGTCATCAGGGTGGCGACATCGCCAGCCAGTTGATCGTCGCCAGCCTGGCTGAACTGCCGCAACACGAGGATTTCGACGAACGTCTCAAAGCCATCCGCCAGTGCCTGCACTGGCTGAACCGGCGTTTGGGGCAGGAGTTGACGGTCACCGCCGGGCGTCACGACAGCATCATGGGCAGCACCGTCGTCGCGCTGCTGGTGGAAGGCAATCGCGCGGCCTGCATCTGGGCCGGTGATAGCCGTTGCTACATGTGGCGCGGGCAGCGGCTGTATCAGCTGTCCAAGGATCATTCGCTGCAACAGCAACTGATCGACGAGCAGCAAATGAGCGTCGAACAAGCGGCAGCGCACCCGGCGGCTCAGGCGTTGACCCGAGCCGTCGGTGCCGCCGAACAACTGACCCTGGATGTCCTCGAACTCGAGGTCTATCCGGGCGATGTGTTTTTGCTCTGCAGCGATGGTTTGTATCAGGGCCTGAGCAGCGATGCCCTCGGCAACGCCCTCAGCCTCAGCGCGCCGCATGTGGCGCTGGAACGTTTGTTCGATGGCGCCCTGCGTGGCGCCGCGCGCGACAACCTGACAGCCGTGGTGATCCGCCAATGACTGAAATCGAATCCTCAGTCGATGACTTGCTGATGAGCGAAGAACAGGCCAACAACCTGACCTACTTCGCCTTCGCCAAGGAAAACAAGGCAGAACCTTTGCTGGCGCCGACCAAGGCCAGCATCGGGGCACTGCCGGATGTACTCGCCGGTCGCTACCACCTCGAGCGTCTGCTCGGGGCCGGTGGCATGGGCGCCGTTTACCGGGCGCGGGATCTGCTGCACGAACAGTTCGGCGATCCCGACCCATACATTGCGCTGAAAATCCTCAGCGAAGAATTTGCCGAATCGCCGGACGCCAGTGCCTTGCTCTACAGCGAGTTCGCCCTGACCCGACGCCTGCGCCACGACAACGTCGTGCGTGCGCACACCTTTGAAGTCGACACCGACTGCCAGCGGGCCTTCATCACCATGGAATACATGCGTGGCCTGACCCTGGACAAATTGCTCTGCGAGCGGCCCCTCGGCCTGCCGTGGCAAGAACTGCGCGACATCGTCCTGCCGCTGCTCGACACGCTGGCCTACGCCCACGGTCGCGGCGTGCTGCACGGGGACATGAAACCGAGCAACGTCATGCTCAGCGAAGACGGCTTGCGCCTCTTTGACTTCGGCCTTGGTCAGGCGGAGGAGGGCGTGATGCCCGGCCTGCCGCACCTGAGCCGCGAACGCTTCAACGCCTGGACCCCGGGCTACGCCGCCCCCGAACTGCTTGAGGGCCAACCGTTGTCGGCCAGCGCGGACGTGTACGGCGTGGCCTGCGTGATCTATGAACTGGCGGGCGGCAAACACCCGTTCCGCCGCTTGCCTTCGACCCAGGCCCGCGACGAGCACCTGGAGCTTGAGCTGCAAGCCCCGGCGAACTTACCGAAACATGGCTGGCCAGCGCTGCGAACCGCGCTGAGCTTCGACCCGGCAGAACGCACCATCACTGCCCAACAATTGCGTGACGCCTTGGGCGCCACTTCGTCCTGGCTGCAACGTCTGCGACTTCGGGCGTAACGGATGACATTCGAACAGGGAGCACTTTATGTTCAACCCAGCTAACGAAACCCACTTCAGCCTAAAAGTGGAAGACTACGTCGGCGACCTGCAAGTGCTGTCGTTCACCGGCACCGAAGGCATCAGCCAGCCGTTTCGCTTCGACCTCGAACTGGTCAGCGAAAACCCGGATCTGGACCTCGAACAACTGCTGCACAAGCAGGCGTTTCTCGCGTTCGATCCACAAGGCTCCGGCATTCACGGCCAGATCTACCGCGTTGCCCAAGGCGATGCCGGCAAGCGCCTGACCCGCTACAAAGTGTCGATGGTGCCGCAACTGCAATACCTGCATCACCGCACCAACCAGCGCATCTACCAGCAGATGTCGGCGCCGAAAATCATCGCGCTGATCCTTGAAGAACACGGCATCAAGGGCAACGCCTACAGCTTCCAGCTCAGCCAGCCGTGCCCGGACCGCGACTACTGCGTGCAGTACGACGAAACCGACCTGCACTTCGTCCAGCGCCTGTGCGAGGAGGAAGGTATCCACTACCACTTCCAGCACAGCGACAAAGGCCACCTGCTGATGTTCGGCGACGACCAGACCGTGTTCCGCAAACTCGGTCAGCCAACTGCGTACGTGCAGGGCAGCGGCATGGTCGCCGAAGAGCCGGTGATCAAAGGCTTCAAGCTGCGCCTGGAAACCCGCACCAGCCGCACCACGCGCCGCGACTACGACTTCGAAAAACCGCGCCTGCAAATGGAAGCGGCGTACAAACCCGAAGGCGCTCTCGATAGCAAAGACGCCGAACCAGATCTGGAAGACTACGACTACCCGGGCCGCTTCATCGACCGCGCCCGTGGCAAGTTCCTCAGCCAGCGCGCCCTCGAACGCCACCGCGCCGACTACCGGCAGGCCGAAGGTCGCGGCGACCAGACCAAACTGGTCAGCGGCCACTTCATGGAAATGTCCGACCACCCGCGCACCGAGTGGAACGACCTGTGGCTGCTCACCGAACTCTTCCACGAAGGCAAACAGCCGCAAGTCCTCGAAGAAGGCGTGACCAGCGACACCACCGACAACAAGGACGACTTCCACCAGGGCTACCGCAACACCTTCCTTGCTACTCCGTGGGACGTGTTCTACCGCCCGGCCCTCGAACACCCGAAACCGCGCGTCCTCGGCAGCCAGACCGCCATGGTCACCGGCCCTAAAGGCGAAGAAATCCACTGCGACCCATACGGCCGCATCAAAGTCCAGTTCCACTGGGACCGCGAAGGCCAGGCCGACGACAAAACCAGCTGCTGGCTACGCGTCTCCAGCTCCTGGGCCGGCGACCGCTACGGCGCCATCAGCATCCCGCGCATCGGCATGGAAGTCCTCGTCACGTTCCTCGAAGGCGACCCCGATCAACCGCTGGTGACCGGCTGCCTGTACCACAAGGAAAACCCGGTGCCGTACGCACTGCCGGCGAACAAGACTCGCAGCGTGTTCAAAACGCTTAGCTCACCGGGCGGTGGCGGCTACAACGAACTGCGCATTGAAGACAAAAAAGGTGCCGAGCAGATCTACATTCATGCCCAGCGCGATTGGGATGAAAACGTTGAGCACGACCAGAAGATTCGGGTTGGCAATGAACGTCACGACACGGTGGTGAAGAACACCTACACCGAGCTGAAGGCCGAGGAACACCGCACCACGATCTCTGATCGCAAAGTTGAGGCGAAGCTGGATGATCACCTCACGATTGGGCAGAACCAGCATGTGAAGCTGGGGACTGCGCAGCTGACCAGTGTTGGGAAAGAAATTCACCTTAAGGCTGGGGACAAGATTGTTATTGAGGCCGGGACAGAGCTGACCATTCTTGGGGGTGGGAGCTTTATCAAGCTCGATGGCGGTGGGGTGACGGTGGTTGGGCCGGTGATCAAGATCAATGCGGGTGGTTCGGCTGGCTCCGGCACCGGGATCGGGATTAAACCGCCGGTGCTGCCGGGGGCGGCGGACAAGGATAAGGCGGGGAGTTTGATGGATCAGGCGTTGTTGAATGCGTCTGAGGAAAAGATCAAACGCAAACCGAAACGCATGCTCAATTTTTCCGGTTAAGACATCGACGGCAATCCAAGCCACCAGGGATCAGAATTCAGGTAATTGGTAATGACAGAGACAACCAAGAAAGTAGAAAAATGGTCGTATCCCCTGAAAGTAGGGGCAGCAGGAGCGACGGATCCGCAGCAGTTTTATAAGGCTTTAGCCAATGCCAAAGATGGGTTCTATCCGTTGGGGGCCAATGGCCTTTGGCATGGTGGTGTTCATTTCGATGAAGCCTCGGGTTTGGTACCTGACTTGGCGGAAGTTAAATGCATCGCTGACGGTGAAGTAGTCGCTTATCGTATTGACAGCACGTACCCGAAATCCGCCTATGGTACGGCTGAGGCTGAATTTTCGACCGGTTTTGTATTGGTTAAACACCGATTGGAAGCGCCGGTGCAACCAGCACCCCCAGCCCCCCCAGCCCCTGCTGGATCGCCCGCTTCACCGCCAGCGGTTGGTCCAAGCCTGAACTTTTTCAGTCTTTACATGCATTTGTTGCAGTGGAAGAACTACGAAGAAACTCCAGCATTGTCGCGACCACCCTTTTGGGGTGGGGGTACGTTGCAAGTCAAAGCGTCGGCTGACGACGAAATCCTCGGTTTGCGTGTTCGTCAGGAACCGCGTGGCAAGTCAGGGTACGCAACCGTGTTAACGGTTTTGAGCCGCGGTACGGTCGTCTCGACGGGTGAAGAAGAAAATGGCTGGCTTAAGGTGGTCAGCGTCACGCCCGCTAATACCGACCTCCAGCCCGGAACAGGCTGGGTATTCAAGAGAGAAATGACAGCCGGCTCGACACCCAACACTTACGTCATTGGTACCGCTGCAAAAGACCCGATGAACCCACCTCAGAAGGGTCTCGTTGTTCGCGCTACTGCGAGCCAGTCAGGCGCTGCAAAAGCTATTTTGCCCCACGGCACGCAGGTCAGAATCGGGAGCGACGGGACGCGTGGCAAATACCAGAAACTGTTGGAAATTGTCAGTGGGAATGCTGTTCCTCCGTTGACACCTGCTGAGGTGCTCGGATATGTCTGGGAGGGGAACCTTGAAGCCAAAAGTGAGCCAGCCGAAAAGGACGCTGTGCATATCCTGACAACTCCATTCCCGATTACGGCGGGGAGTCTGATCGGCCATGTGGGGAAATATCAAAACCATTCGGATTCGGCCCCGAAGAATTTATTGCACGTTGAGGTGTTTAGCTGCGAAGACGTAAAAGCATTTACCGGACTGAGTAAAGAAAAAGCTGCGGGGTTGCCTGCGGCTGGAAAAACGCTCGTAAAAATTCCAAAAGACAGCGTGTTGGTCACTCACACGCAAGGAATGAGCGCAACAAATCCACCTAAAGTCACCGATCCCCACAAAAAAGTTGGATATGACTTCTTTGTTCCAGTCGGAGTGTTGGACGCGCTACCAGCGGAAAAAAAGATCAAAGTTCCTGTTGTTATGGGGGGAACCACCACCTACACGCTTTGGTGGCGTCTGGATGGATTGCTTGGTGATGCAGAGGGGAATGAAATTAGCGGGTGGTTTGCAGAGCCGGATACTGCGTTGTCACGCCATTCTCCTTTTGAGTGGGAAGGTTTCAGCTTTATAGATGAGGCTGGGAGCAACGTAGATCATTTGGCCGCATTTCTTCATGCACAGGAAGGCCTTAGTGAGGAAGAACAAGCTAACTACCAGCCTAATATCGGTAATGCCGAAGAAGGTTCTACAAAGCAAAAGCTTTACAAAATTCTAGACAGAAACGGTGATAAAAAGCTCACGCCTTCGGAAATAAAAGAGGCTTTGAGTAAACCATGGTTCGCACAGCCGATTTCTCAGATGGTTACACGCTATGAAAACGAGTGGCAATTCAAACAAGAAAAATGGGATTCTCTGGATGAATTGATGGGGCATAGTGAATCAGAGCCACATAATGAATGGATTGAAGAAAAGGCAAGAATTAAAAAGTTGAGCTGGTGGGACAAGCTTGTCGGGCAGCATGGGATTACCAGTGATACTAATGTTCGGCATTTTCATCCGATTGCACTTATTGGGAGTTTTACTGCGCCCCGAGACCTGATTACAATGGAAATGCTTCGGGCCGCCAACCCGACGGGGTCGGAAGCACATCACTCCAATATTTTGCCCTATCTCAACAAATATGCGGCGGCATATAAACTTGAACAGCCGAGGGCTATTGCGCACTTCCTCTCTCAAGTCGGTCATGAAAGTCAACTCAGAATTATCGAGGAGGGATTGAGTTATAGCGCCCGACAAATGAAAAAAACTTACGGATGCAAATGGCATAATAAGGTGAATGGGTATAATGAGCAGACGGATAGCTGCGACTTTGGTGTGCTGAGAAGCAAACTTTGGTCAGAAACAAGTCATTACGCGATGAATGCTGAAAACCTTGCCAGTTACGTCTACGCAGATCGAATGGGTAACGGTAATGAGGCTAGTCGAGACGGCTATCGATATCGCGGACGCGGCATGTTGCAGGTGACGGGAAAGTCGGAGTATCAACGGTTTACTAACGTGCATAATCAACGGAACCCTACGGATATTCAGGACTTCGTAGCAAATCCGGATCTTCTGATCTCCTCTACCGAATACGGTGTTGAGTCCGCCTTTGTCTTCTGGTTCACGAAAGCGGGTCAGGGAGGCACAAAGTTGTGCGAAGTCGCCAAGACAGGCAGTGTTGTCGACGTAACACAAATGGTGAATGGCGGCCAAAATGGATATGCGGACAGGAACAGTAGGTTTCAAGCACTCGCTGCACTTATGAACATTAACTAAGAGGTTGTTCTGTTATGCTCCGTTTATTTATGTTTGCTTTTGTTTTCCTTCTGGCAAACTCCAGCAGTGCGCAAGACGTAAACTATCTTCAGGGAACGGTGATCCAAGGACCGTTTAAAACTGACGTCGTAAATGGGGGCGAATTATCATTCCTGCAGACGACGAGCGAGGAGTTCCCTGTTTCTCTGGTTCTGGATGTTGTTGGAGTCGACAATAAAAAAAATCGAAGTCTTGTCGATAAATACGATGTAGCTGGGTCAGATCCAAAAATTGAGTCGATTTTCTTTTATCCAGTTAAGGGTAAGAAAAATGTGCTTGTTTTGGTTTCTTGGGAAATTACGAGCAGAGGAATTGGAACGTACGGAACCCTTTATCAAGTTTACGGGTATGAAAAAAGTGCGGACAATAAATTGGTTGTAAATAAGCTTATCCGGTTTGATAAAAATTTGAGTGGGATAGAAGGGTATCAAGAAGGTGAGGAACAACATTTTCCTTATGTAAATGCAGGGTTGATCAAGTCTTATATCAAGAAAATAAATGGCGCTAAATAGTGATGGCGCCAATGTTTTGCGTTTAATAGGGCAGGCTACTCTTTATTATGCGTGAACGTGGTTTGGCCCCGGTTCACCAAACGCAAAACCTGAATGACTCAAGGATGAACACCGTGAACCGTTTTGTTTTAACCCTTCTGGCCGTACTGCTGCCGGCTTCAGCCGCCTACGCGCAGGACGACTGCCGCAATGTCACCTCAAGCCTGGAAATGGTGCCGTGCTCGGAGGCGGCGAAGAAGGCTGCTGATGCGCAGTTGAATGTCAGCTACAAGCAATTGATGGCGCGACTTGAGTCTGGCTATCGAGCAGATCCGGTGTTGGGTGCGGAATACGCGGCGAAGGTTAAAGAGTCGCAACGTGCGTGGTTGAAATTGCGCGATGCGAACTGCCCTTTGGAGGCATTCGAAATCGAGACGGGGATGCCGGCGCATGTGTTCGCTGTCAACTCGTGCATCGACAGAATGAGTCGCGAGCGCTCGGCGTATCTGGACAAGATTTTCCCTGCGCTTGCATCCGATAAGAGCGCTTCGACGGCTCCGACCAGCGACGCTTGTCCCTCGGAGGAGTTCGCGCCTTTCCTGATTGCGTTTTCCGCCAACAGCGAATCACAACGCCGTCTCACTGCGATGACGGTCAAGTCGCTGGTGTTGAAACCGGTGGCGGGGAAGGATCGAAGTACCTTTGAGCCTTCGACCTCGGGAGTTAGTGGAACAACGTTCTCCTATCCGCTGATGGCTGCAATCACACCTGGCAAAACACCTGGCGTCGAGATCGAAGAGGTCGATGACAGTCACGTCAACGTTGTGGATAAAAGGGCAGGCAACAGCAATGTGAAAATCTTCAACTTCTCTCGTCAGGCGTGCTGGGTGCTTGAGGGGATTGAGGATTGGTCGATCAGCGAGAAGGATCTTGTCGCAACAGATAACCCGGGAATGAGCCGCGCCGAGAACTTCTGTTATCAACGTGCCGAAGCGTTAGGTGGGCTTGGGTTTCTTGAGCAATACCCGCTGACGGTGGAGTTGATTGAAGCGTCGCTGGAAAATTTTGTCTGTGCTGCAGAGTCGGGTGACGCACAGGCGAGCCTGTCGGCGGCAAGCCTAAGCCTTTCGCAAATGGCGTCTCAGTTGGAAACCCCTAAGGTCGAGGCGCTGTTCAAAGCTGCCTCGAAGATACCGAGTGGCGCGTTGGCCTATGCCACGTTTTTTTGTGTCGGAAACTCCACCGACTATAGCGGCCCTTGCCTCCATCCCGAGCAGGCGAAAGAGCAGGTCATTCGGGCGATCACCATGGGTTCCACAGACGCGATGAATTATCTGGCCTCGACCTTCGAAGGTGGCGAGTTTGGAACGAAGGATATGTCCCGAGCGTTAGCCTGTTATCAAATGGCGGCTGACAAAGGTAATCAGTTGGGCATCTTCAACGTGGGGCGATTGGGATCGTCAGGCACCGCGCCGATCAAAGCCAGCCACTGCATTTGAATTTCGAGGGCATGTGTGAGGCGGTTTTGCAGGAGTTTTGCCTGAATCCCTCACGCTAAAACGTTTAATGCATGAGCATCTGACGACCGCGATTTTCCTTTAAACTCCCCACCCCCAAGGAATGCGCTCAGGACACGGAATGCCAGCCCCCTCGATCTCCCTTCGCCCCGCGTTAGTGCTCTGGTTATACGCCGCTGCGATCGTGCACATACTCGCCGGCCTCACCCTGACCTGGGCCGGTCATTCCGGATTACTCGACGGCTATCTGCACACCCTCGAACTCGCATTCTGGGGCGCCGATACGGTGCCTGCTGCCGGCCACGAACAACAGGTCTGGTGGCTCGCGCTGTTCGGCGCGACGCTGCAAAGTTATTCGTTGTACATGCTCGCGCTGGTGCAGTTGGGCAATCGCTTGAAAACCCCGGCAGTCTGGGGCTGGTTGAGCGCCGGCATCCTGTTATGGGCGCCGCAGGACATGTGGCTCTCAGCGCAACAACAGGTTTGGTCGCATCTATGGCTAGATGGTTTTGCATTGCTGGTGTTGTTGCCGCCACTGTTTTGGCTGTATCGGCATGACCGCCGGAAATCTCCTTCAGTAAAGACTCCGAGCCAATCCAACCCGTTTGCCGGCGGCGCTTTCAAGCGCGTGCTGATCACCGGCGGCACCGGGTTCATCGGTAAAGCCTTGGTCAATCAATTACTCGACGCGGGCCATTCGGTCAGCGTACTGACGCGCGATCCGTTGAGCGCGGCCAATCTATTCAACGGCCGCGTCCGCTGTGTGCATTCACTCAGCGAACTCAGCCACGACGAAGCCTTCGACGTAGTGATCAATCTCGCCGGCGCCCCCGTCGCCGGCCCACGCTGGACTCCCAAGCGTCAGGCGCAACTGCTCGCCAGCCGAGTCGGAACCACCGAAGCGTTGATGATTTGGCTGAAGAACACCAAGCACAAACCAGCGCTATGGATTCAAGCCTCGGCCATCGGTTTCTACGGCGTGCGCGATGCCAGCGAAAGCCTCGACGAACACGCCAGCAAGGGCGAGGGTTTCATGGCCGAACTCTGCGCGCGTTGGGAAGCCGCCGCGCAACCGGCCACTGAGTTTGGCGTGCGTCAGGTGGTGTTGCGTCTCGGTGTGGTGTTCGGCCCCGGCGGCGCGTTGACGCCGTTGCTGCTGCCGTTCCGCCTGGGCTTCGGCGGGCGCATGGGCGACGGTCGGCAGATCATGAGCTGGGTGCATCGTGACGATGTGCTTCAGGTGATCGCGCGGGCTTTCAACGACGACAGTCTGCGTGGCACCTACAACATGGTCGCGCCCGAAGCGATCAGTCAGGCCGCATTCGCCGAGCAGGTCGGCAAGGTCCTCAAGCGCCCGGTGTGGTTCCACATTCCCGCCGCGCCAGTGCGTGCAATGGCAGGGGAAATGGCGCAGTTGTTTTTCGACGGTCAGCGCGTGGTGCCGCAGCGTTTGACCGAGGCCGGCTACACATTCCGTTATCCCACCCTCGACGCCGCTCTGCGCGATCTGACCTGAGGATCGTCCATGAGCAAACCCTTGATGTATCTGCTGGCCGGCAACGGCAGCGCCGCCGATTGGTGGGATGACGCGCTGCCGCACTTTCAGCGCTACGACGTGGTGCCGCTGGAGTTGCCGGGCTTCGGCGCGAATCCGCAGCCGCCTTGCGAGGATCTCGCGGACTACGCGCAGACCTTGTTGGCGATGACGCAGAAGGGCAGCGCGATCATGGCGGTCGGGGTCAATGCCTTGCTTGTATTGCATGCGCTGCAACGTCGTCCCGGGCACTTTTCCCGCAGCGTTTTGTTGGCGCCGGTCGGTGCATTTTTGTGGCAGCGGCGCTTGCCGGCACTGATGTCGCCGCTGCCGATTCGCAAGACCATCCACTGGCTGCTGTCGAACAAGCCCACGCTGTTCGCCCGCAAGTTCTCCAACCAGACCTGGACGCCTGCGCAGTACAAGCGCATGGGCGCCGGCTATGCGCGCTGCCGTGCGTTCGTGCCGCACTGGGATCTGATTCGCGCCGACACCGCGTTGCCACTGCTGGAGTGGATCACCGATCCGGTCGAGCTGGTCTGGGGCGATCAGGACGCCGTGCTCGGCATCGAGCAAGCGGCGGCATGGTCGGCGATTCTCGCCCGCGCCGATCTGACCATCAGCCTCAAACCCGGTTGGGGTCATTACCCGTGGATCGACTCGCCCGCGCAGTTCGCGCAGTGGCTGGAGTCGGGCGAGCACGGGTTTGTCGCGCACACCAAGGGCGGTCGTTTGCGTCTGGCCGAACTGGCCCGGCAAGCGGTGCCGGCTGCGCTGACGCTCAACGATTGCAGCGATCCGCGTCTGCCGGCATTTCTCGCCGCCCACCCTGATGTGACATGGGCGGTGCGCTCCTCCAGTTACGGCGAGGATCAGGCCGATTCGGCGAATGCCGGTTTGAGCACGACCTATCTGCGCGAGCCGTCCGCCAATGTGCCGAAACGCATCGCCGAACTGACGGCCGAAGGCGTCGAGGAAGTGGTGCTGCAACGCTTCATCACGCCGGTAGTGTCCGGGATCGCTTTTGTGCGCCATCTCTCGGTAGAACTGGAGTGGGTCGAAGGCCATCTCGAATCGCTGGCCGACGGTCACGTCAGCCCCTCGCGAGCAACGCTTTCGCGGCTCGGCGATGCCTGGCGCAGCGGCACGTTCACGCCGTCCCACGGTTTGACCGAAGACCTGCTCTGGCGCTTTCTGCAAGACGTGTTGCGCGTGTTCCACTACGTGCCCGGCGACGTCGAATGGGCCTGGGATGGCTCGCAACTGTGGCTGCTGCAATACCGGCCAATCAGCGATTACGGCTGGCGCCGACACCTCACTGCCGCGAACATCGCCGAGATCCTGCCGCCGCAACCGAGCGTTCTGGTGGAATACGCCCAACGCCGCGCAGCAGCGAGTATCCCGGCGATCATGGCGCGTTGGGATGCGAGGGTGCTGCAGGACAACGAGCCGTTCACCGCCGTGTTCGGCGGCGCGTCCTACATCAACAATGATCTGTTTCTTGCCCGGCTGGCCGACTGGGGCATCAGCGCGAGTAACTACGCTGGTGAAGTCGGTGGCGCGACTCCGCATCTGCCGTGGCAACCGCTGAAGATGCTGCGTTCGTTGCCGCTGTTTTTGCGTATGCAACGCAAGGCTCGCGGGCATTTGCTGAATCTTGAAAACGGCTTGCAGCGCTTCGATCAGGAACTCGCCGAACTCGTCGCCCAAGGTGCCGATGGCCAACAACTCGCGGACTGGTTCACCCGGTTTTACGTGTTCGTAGTGCAAGGCAATCTGTGCATCGCCACGGCGCTGGCTAGCAGCGGCGGCGACTGGCTTGGGCGCCCGCCGACCGCGTACGACAACCTTGAAAACAGTCCTCACCGCTTGCCGTGGGAAACCGATCCGGCCACGCCTCGGCCCGCGTCGAGCGATCTGCCACTACAGCCATTCCCGCAATGGTCAGGGCTGATCCGCCTCGCGCATTCGACCGGCCTGCCGGGCCTGCGCGGCTACTACCTGCAGGTGCGCGAGTGGTATCGCGACAACCTCATGCGCATCTTCTTCCGGCTTCATCACGCCATGCCACTGGCGGACCGCGAGCATTGGTTCGCGCCGCATCCCGACGTGCGCACCCGCGACGGCAGCTTCTGGCAGGACGGTCGCAAAGGTGCGGAGTTGGCCACCGGGTTCATGATTTATCCGGGGCAGGTGCAAGGCATCCTCGGCGCCGACATCCTGCTCGAAGACACCCTCGATCCGGGGCGGCATGCGCACTATCAAACAGCGCGGGCGGTGATTGCGCGAATGGGCGGGCGCTTGTCGCATGGCTCGACGTTGTTGCGCGAGTTGCGCAAGCCGTCGGCGGTGATGCCGCAGGTAGATCCGGCGTGGGTGGGGTGTGAGGTGTTGTATCGGGATGGTGAGTTGCAATTGATCAATTCGAAGGATGCGAAGTGAAACGACTGTTGTTGATGTGTTTGGCCTGGTTGCCGATGGTGAGCATGGCAACGGATCTGTGCAATTCGGAGACCGATACGAAGAACTTTCTCTCGCAATGGGTGGAAAGATCCGATTACGTCTTGGACATACATTCAAGTTTTCAAACTGATGGATTCAGTCTGGAGGAGGGCAAAGTTGTGTATCGCGGCGATCTCAACGGCGACGGTCAGGAGGACTTCATTTTCACCTCCTACTCAAGCCGCGGTTCAGCGGGTGACTCGACCTTCGCCTTTCTCATCCAGTGCCACGGTTACTTGAAGCATGTAGGGGGCGATTATTTCGCCGAGGTCAAGGTTCTGGACGGTCCGCCCAAGAACGGCGGCGATGTAAAAGACATCGAGATCTACTCCTACATCCGCGATAAGCGCGACCAGATCCGCTACAAGGGCAAAGAGGCCATGACCCGAGCCCATCTGTGGCAATTCAACCCGCAAACACAGCTTTATGAAGGGCAGTCAGAGTAATGGACGTTGTAAAACGCTGTTTCCTGAGCGGCTTGTTGACTGGTTTTTTTGCGCTTATGCAGGCAGGTCATGCGGGTGCCGCAAGTGACGTGATGGTCGGCAATGCGACAGGTCAATTACCGGTCGTGCAAGGGCCAACCGAGGCCTCGGTCGACATGACCCCTTGTCGTTTTTCCATGACGCTTGCGCAGGATCAATGGTTGCAGTTCAACGCGCCCGATCTGATATTCATCGCCTCCCAACAACTGCCCGATCCCTCCAGCGCACCACACTTGTGGCAAGCGCCGAGATCCAGCAGCTATGAATGGAATTTTGAAAACTCGGCCAACATGACCCATCCATGGTTCGGGATCATGTGTGAAAACGTCGGCAGTTTTTCTTCCCTGACGACGCAGCCGCCGGCAGATGACACGATCGAGCTGCAACAGCTGCGTGAGGCCAATGATCGCAAATGTCCGGCGACCCTGACCGAAGTCGGCTGGCGACCAACACCGCTGGCAGGTGACCCGCAAACCTATGCCTTTGAGTCACTGGAAGGGGCGAAGTCGTCAGGGTTTATCATCGGCTACCACCACAAGCATCAACCTCAATTCAGCCGTATCGCCTTCTGCCTGGTTCAGGGCGAGCAGGTGCTGATCGGTGCTGCCGAATCGGGCTCATCCATCCCGTTGGCGATCAGTGCCGAAGGTTTCGAACACATCAAGACCGCCGTGCGCAGCATTGCTTTCCAATGAGCATGCCGGCGATGCCTCACACCGAATGGAGTCACCCCGTGAAAGGATTTGCCGCTGTGTTTGCCAGCCTCCTGGCTGCTTCCACATCCGTGTTCGCTACCGAACCGGCGTTCAAGGACTACAGCGTTTCAGCCGTTTTCAGCGGATCGCACCATGGACTCGTGCCGCAGGAAAACAGCAGCCCGATGATGGACAGCACCCGTGCCAACGCCCTCAAGGGCAAGGTCAATTTCGCCGGTCATTACATCCTGTACCGCTTCGGCTGTGGCGGCGGCGCGCTATGCGGCGAAGTGCTGGATGCCCAGACCGGTGAAGTGGTTGGCGGTCTGCCGAATGCTTACGACGGCAGCACCGTCGGCATGGTTTACCAGCCCGATAGTCGTTTGATTATCGTGTCCGGCATCACGCTCGACGGCGAAGAAGACGCCCAAGGGAATGCACTGGAAAGCGGTAACCGGGACCGTTACTACGAGTTTGTGAACAATGAGTTTCGGCTGCTGAGCATGACCGACGTGGAATCGCCGCCGATGGATGAGGAGTGAGTGGATGAACCGTCTTCTCGCGGGCAGCCTTTCGCTGCTGCTCTCTCTGCCAGCCTTCGCCGCGCCTTCGGACGCCTTTACCCAACGCGATGTCATGCAGTGCGGCGGTGTTGAAGTGGTGTTGGTGTCGTCCTGCCGATCGGTGACGGTGGATGGTGCGCAAACCCACGTCATCCCGGTCTGCTCCGACCAGACCATCAATATCGGTAGCAAGGTGCTTCGACGCGATATCAGCAAAGTTTCCCAGCTCACTTCCGACGGTGCGAAGACGAAGATGTTGAGCAATGTTGTTGTGGTGATGGATTGCGTGGAAGGCACCAAGGGCAGTCTTGTTTCGATAGGCGGCTATGGCGGTTGTGGTGCCTGCGCGGAGTGGCATGGGTATTACTCGACAGCAGGGCGATTGGAGCAATACAGCTTCGATAATAACCAGCGCTCGTTTGGCTCGAGGGGATCTCGGGACGAGCTGATCAAGGCCTATGGTGTTACGAAGAGACAGCTAATGTCAGAAAGCCCGGCGGTGAAGAGGATCGTCTATGGCCAGCCTTAAGTGGGTGTTGATGATCGGCAGCTTGTTCAGCGCTACCAATGTCTTTGCCGTTGACCCGCCAATAGTGGGAGCCGCCGGAAACACAGTGACGTTCCAGGCAAAAAAATGGACATCACCCGTCGTGGAATCTACCACTGCCTGGTTCACCGCGAATGGAAAAACGTTCCCGTTGTTTCATGCCGGCATTGGTGCCCAGGCTTATCCTGAATGGCTCAGCCCTGACAAAAAATTTCTACTGGCGACTGCGGTGGAGTACGGCGTAGTCATAGGTGAGAACGGTGAGGAAATAGCGACATCACAAGGGCATTGCGATGTGATCTCGATGGAAACCGGTTGCGTGCTTGCTGAGAGTTACGAGCGGTTTTGTGAAGGTAAATGGGTAGGCAATCAATGGGTTTCCGAGGAGGGCGGGGTGCTCAATCCTGTCTTGGAGACTAAGTCACCCAAGGACCTGCTGAAATATGCTTCGAGTATCGAGCCGGTACAGTCCCGCGCAGAGTCCATCGAATGGAGCCTGAGCTTTTTAAGCCCGGAATCCTACATGGCGTGTCATCCCCCGGCGCAAAGTGTTCAGACTTACAACGACCTCGGTTTCTACTTGGCCGAGGGCGGCAATGATGAGTTGGCGCTGAAGTTTTATCGAGGCGTTGAAGCTGTCGGCAAACGCACAGTGCTGATGCTGAACATGGCTGATTCGCTGTGGCGACTTGATCGGCAAGAAGAAGCGCAGCGTTATTACCGCGAGTACCGCGTCGCGATGAGTGCCGCCGGTAAAGCGCAGAAGATTCCGCAACGCGTCGTTGAGCGATCTGAAATTCAGGGACTGAAACAGTGAATATGTTCTTCCGCTTTATCGTGTTTAGCCTTGGGCTGCTAACCACTTCATACGCACTCGCTGCCCCACAAGTCCTGAAGGAAATTCCGGCTAGCTTGCTGGGTGATGCATCACGGCAAAAGGTATTTGTTCTGACAGGGGATGCGGACGAGGCCTCCAACCGGTTGTTGATCGCGCCGGTGCAGGCACGTGATGAGGACATTTTGCTCGATACGTCGAAGGCGCTGCCTCTGGTCAAGAGTCAGTACTCGTCTGCGCTTCAGGGTGTCTTCAGCGTCCATGTACTCAAAGGTCGCCCTGGCGTCATGACTGTCATTGATCCGCAGGCTGAGGAAGCTGTGGTCAAGCAGCCGTTCGTTGAGGCTGGGGATTACATCGCGCTGGTAACCAGCGAGGAAGATAACGCGGTTTACAACTTCAACCTGTTGTTCGCCTTCAACAGAGGTTCAAAGCAGTTTGAGCTGAAAGCTCTGCTGGAAGTGGCGAACAACGACTCCTGTGATCGGTCGCTTGTCAGCGTAGTGGAGTTGCCGGTGCAGACATTGGGCCCAATCACTCTTGCTTCTTTCGATGGGCGTGAAGCGCTGCAGAAGCTGCAGGTTGCTCGTACTCGCAGTATTGAGGGCGTGAGAAAGAAATTGATGACCGTCGATTCGGCTGATTTGCTGAATATGGCGCTGGCAGCCTACCGAAAGGGTGATGACTCTTCCTTCAAGGATACGATGAGCTACGCGTTGATGGGCGGTGGCTCGCATGACACTTGTCCCCCGGATAGCTATATCGTCGCAAAGTACTACTACCCGCAGCGTCCAGGTTGGTCCAACGACCTCGGCTTTCTACTCGGCGAAGCGGGTTACTACGCTGAGTCGATTGAGTTGCTCAACGCAGTGATTGCTAACCACCCAAACAGGACGGTTGCTTATCTGAATCTCGCTGACAGTTATTGGGCCGTGAACGATAAAGAGCGGGCGCTGGCGGCGTACAAGCAATACGCATCGCGAATGTCTGAAGCGGGAAAAGCTTCGAAAATCCCGGCGAGGGTGGGTGAGCGCAGCGCTGTGGCGCCCGAGGCGTGACAAGAGCTCGTTGAGTTGCTGTAACTGTGTGTTCTGTACCCATTAACCGCTAAAGGAATGTTCGGTTTGAAATTTTCGTCTGCATTGTTTTCCGCGTTGCTCGTTTTCGTTCCTCTGGCGGCTCATAGCGAGGTCACGACCGAAGTTTTTTGCTTCCGCTCCCACGAAGGCAAGCCCATAAATTTTGAGTTCAGAACCTATTACGACTCTGTCGCCAAGTGGAGCGGTGCTGGCGTCAAGTACAGCAAGTCGAAGAAGGCCATCACTCTGGTTCATCGCAATACTGAACAAGAGGAATTGGTCTATGGCCGGCCCTACCAGTACACGACAAATTGGGTTGAAGTAGTTGATGGCGCACTGACAGGTGAGTATCAGATGGTCACTCAGGGTGGCCGGGTTGATGCGATGTCGTATACGAATTACAAATCCGCAAAGAAGTATTCGTTTGAAAACGATTACAACGTGGATTCGAAACCTGAAACAGGTTGCCAGTGGTGAAGCAGGGAATATTCAAAAAGGGGACTTAACGTCCCCTTTTTTTCATCCACAAATCTCCCTACGGCTTGGCCGCCACGCTTCGCACTTCAATCTGGTCGAGCGTCCCTTCCACCATCAATCTCACCCCGTCCGCCATTCTGCTTAGGGCCAGTGCCACCGAGCGGCGGGAGCCGTGGAGGTCGTCGGCGAGGTCGCAGGCGATGACGCTGATGGACAGGAGGTCTTCGGAGGCGTTGGCCATGAGGGCTTCGGCGTCGGTGCCGGGGGAGAGTTTGAAGAGGCCGTTCTCGCGTTTGGGATGTGGATCGACGGCTGGTTTGAAATGGTGGTCGAGGGCGCGCTCGGCGGCTTCGTGGAATTTCTTTGATTCCAGAGTTTCGTAGGGCGAAACGTCTGGATTCTCTGGGGGATTGGGTGTTGGTTTGATCATGGTGCAGCTTCCTGAAGTTATGGGGCCGACACCAATTCGCTTTGCACTTCGAATAGGTGGCAGCTGTGCGTTGGTGTGCAAGACCGGTCCAGGAACCCGGCAGACCCGAAGGTCTCCGACGCACAGCCGCCATAACGATCGGGAGCATAGGAAAACGCTCGGCGAAACGCCACTAACGATTGTGCACCTGAACCGGACTTGCACGTCCGAGTCACCGATTTTGCGGCGACCCACAGAGCCTATCCCCACCGCACCAACTCGCCTAGTTCATGCACAGCACCGCACTTTGCAGGAAATTTCCCATAGATTCGCGGGGCGGAAGATCAAAAGATCGCAGGCTTCGCCAACTCCTACAGGGATGTGTTTCAACAGGTGTAGGAAAGGTGAGTGGTGAGACGCGGAGCGTCTCGGGATGCATTCCCACGCGGAGCGGGGGAACGATCAGTGGGCGAGCGCTGAATCGTGACTTGGCAGTCATCGTGCGGGAAATGGTCTGCATCCTCTTCCAACAGCGGTAGATACTGGCGTTATCGTCCGAATCCCTTACACTGCTCCGGCCGTTCATTTTCCTTTTGAGGCTGTGCGCATGAAATTTCGTTTTCTTCTGTGGATGATGGGTTTGTTGATGGGTAAGGCCAGCCGGACAAATCCTGCGTTCCAGCAGCAGTTGGGTGACAAGGATCTGGTGTTTCAACTGCAGACGCTGGATGGGAAAGTGGCGCGGCATTTTGTGGTCAAGGATCAGCGCATCACCAGCAAATCCGGCGTGGTGGCGGAGCCGGCGTTTGCGATTGCGTTTAAAGATGCCGGTTATGGCTTTGCCACGATGCAGGCGAAGAACAAGCAGTTGGCGTTTATGCAGGGGATTCAGGACAAGTCGATCCAGCTCAAGGGGAATCCGGCGCTGGTGATGTGGTTTCAGGGGTTGATGAAGTATTTGAAGCCGAGGAAGGCTAAGCCTAAGGCTTGAGGTGGTCAGTTAGACCGAGTTGGATTCTTCGCGAGCAGGCTCGCTCCCACAGGGATTTTGGTGATCCTTGGGGGAGCGGGCCTGTTTTGTTTAGGCCTGGCTGAACTGCGAGGCCAGTTCGCGTAGCAGCACTTCGGCTTCTAGGACTTTGCTGACCACGTCGTTGGCTTTTTCGCGAGTCAGGCCGACGCGTTCGAGCAGCGCGTCGGGGATGTCTTCATCCGGCCCCGAGCCAATCCCGCGGCTACGCAGCAGGCGCACGGCCAGGCAGACGAGGTTCGGGTATTCGGCGTAGGCGCCGTCGTAGCTTGGGTCGTGCTGGAAGCGCAGCGCGGTGGCCAGCTCGTCCGGCATGTCCCAGTAGCGCATCAGCCACGAGCCGATCTGTTCGCGGCTGATACCGAGCAGATGTTGCTCGATGTAGCTGTGGCACAGGTGCGGGTTGACCTCCAGGTGACGGCAGATCAGCGAGAAGTGCGGCGGGAACACGTGGGCCAGCAGCAGGTAACCGAAGTTGTGCAGCAAGCCAGCCAAGTAGGTCAGCCCGGCTTCCGGGCGCTGGGCGCGCGGCATGGCGCGGGTCAGGCCTTCAATGACGGCGGCGGTGTAAATCGACTGCTGCCAGTACGGCGTGGTGTGTTGCGGGTGGTCTTTGGGCAGGCTCAGGGTCTTGCCGAGGGCCAGGCCCAGCGCGAGGTTGATCACCAGATCGAAACCGAGCACGCGGACGATCGCGTCTTCCACCGAACGAATCTTGCCTGGCGAAGCGTAGTACGGCGACGCCGCCCAGCTCACCACTTGCGCGGCCAGCGCCGGGTCGGTTTCAACGACGCCGGTGATGTCGTCGATGGTGGCGTTGGGATCGACGCGCAGTTTGATGATTTTTTGCGCGGTTTCGGCCAGCGGCGGAATCTCGATGGTCGCTTCCAGACGCTGCTGAATGCGCCGCGCGGTGAACGCTTGCACGGCCTGGGTGATTTCCTCGCGGTCATCGTCCGGGCGGTCGAGGTTCGGGCGGATGCTGCTCAGGGCTTCGCCGAAGTTGGCCGCGCTGGCCTTGGTCAGCATGGTCTTGAAGTCTTCGCTGGCGATTTCCAGCAGCAGGCCCGGCTCACCGGAGTTGATCAGCAGCTTCGGTTCGCGCAGCAGGCTTTCTTCGTAGAGGCACGGCGAACTGGTCAGCGCCGGCAGGCCCGGCAGCAGGCTCAGGCTGTGTTTGCCGAGCATCTTTTCCAGGCGCTCGGTCGAGACGGCGGTCAGGCGCCGGCCCGTCAGTTCGGCGAGGCGATTGAGGTCGAGCAACTGGCTCTGCGGAAACAGCACCATCAGCGCGCCGACGGCGTCGTCCAGCAACACGGCTTGTACCTTGCGCGATGCATTGAGGCCGTGGTGGTCGAGCACTTCTTCGTAGGCGATGCCCAGCTTGCCTAGCAGCAGCCGAATGACAGACGGCGCGTGCGGGGATTCGGGGGCGAGAGCGGCTTCGGTCATGGTCTGTATCCGTTTTTGAAACAATGGCAGGAGTATAACCAGCTTGGTCAGAACGATCTGTCAGAAACTGCGACGGTGCTCACACTTGGCCGTATTGCTGCCCATGGCGCAACCAGCGATCGAGTAATGGGCTGACGTGGGTCGGCCAGCGTTCCAGCAGGGCTTGGGCGGCGTCGCGCACGGCGGGGAGTAAATCGGCGTCGCGCATCAGGTCGGCGACTTTGAATTGCAGCAGGCCAGTCTGGCGGGTGCCGAGCATTTCCCCGGGGCCGCGCAGTTCGAGGTCTTTTTCGGCGATGACGAAACCGTCGTTGGTCTCGCGCATGATGCCCAGGCGCTGGCGACCGATTTGCGACAGTGGCGGATGGTAGAGCAGCACGCAATGGCTGGCGGCGCTGCCCCGGCCAACCCGTCCGCGCAATTGGTGCAGTTGCGCGAGGCCGAGGCGCTCGGGGTTTTCGATGATCATCAGACTGGCGTTGGGCACGTCGACGCCGACTTCGATCACCGTGGTGGCGACCAGCAGTTGCAGGTTGCCGGCCTTGAATTCGGCCATGACGGCGGCTTTCTCGACGGGTTTCATCCTTCCGTGGATCAGCCCGACTTTTAACTCGCCGAGGGCGAGGGTGAGATCTTCAAAAGTGGTTTCGGCGGCCTGACAGGTCAGCTCTTCAGATTCTTCAATCAGCGTGCACACCCAATAGGCCTGACGGCCCTCGGCGCAGGCACCGCGCACGCGTTCGATGACTTCGACGCGGCGGGTGTCGGTGACCAGCACGGTGTTGACCGGGGTGCGGCCGGGCGGCAGTTCGTCGAGGATCGAGGTGTCGAGGTCGGCGTAGGCGCTCATCGCCAGCGTGCGTGGAATCGGCGTGGCGGTCATGATCAGTTGATGCGGGCACATGCGCCCGCCGACGCCTTTCTGCCGCAGCGCCAGACGCTGCTGCACGCCGAAGCGGTGCTGCTCGTCGATGATCACCAGCGCCAGATTCTTGAACTGCACTTCGTCCTGGAACAGCGCGTGGGTGCCGACCACCATCGGCGTACCGCTGGCGATCTGCTCCAGCGCCGCGACGCGGTTCTTGCCCTTGAGCTTGCCGGCCAGCCATGCGACTTCAATGCCTAACGGTTCGAGCCAGCGTTTGAAGGTGATGAAGTGCTGCTCGGCGAGAATCTCGGTCGGCGCCATCAGTGCGACTTGGTAGCCAGCCTCCAGTGCTTGCAGGGCGGCGAGGGCGGCGACCACGGTTTTACCCGCGCCGACGTCGCCCTGAATCAGCCGCAGCATCGGTTCGTGCTGACTGAGGTCGTAGGCGATTTCATTGCCGACGCGCTGTTGCGCACCGGTCGGATTGAAGCCGAGGTTGGCCAGGTATTTCGGCGGCAGCTTTTTCGCTTTCGGCATCGCTGGCGCGCGCAGCGACCGCATGCTTTCGCGCAGACGTTGCTGCGACAGTTGATGGGTCAGCAGTTCTTCGAAAGCCAGACGATGCTGCGCCCAGTGATGACCGAGGGCGAGTTCGTCGACGTCGGCATCGGCGGGCGGGTTGTGCAGGTAGCGGATCGCATCGGCCAGCGGCGCCAGTTGGTAGTCGCGCGCCAGTTCGGTCGGCAGCCAGTCGGGCAGGGTGTCTGGCTTGAGCAGGGTCAACGTCTGCATACACAACTGGCGCAGGCGCTGTTGAGTCAGGCCCTCGGTGAGCGGATAGACCGGGGTCAGGGTTTCATCCACCGGCGGCGGTTCGTCACCGGTAATGGCGCGGTATTCCGGGTGATAGATTTCCAGCCCTGACGCGCCGGGCCGGGCTTCGCCGTAACAGCGCACCCGCGTGCCGCGCTTGAGGCCTTCTTTCTGCGCGTTGCTGAAATGGTAGAAGCGCAGACTGAGACCGCCGGTGCCGTCCTGCAAACGCACGACAAGGCTGCGGCGTCGGCCCATGACCACGTCGGCGCCGCTGACGGTGCCTTCGACCACAGCGTCCTGTCCCGGTCGCAGGGCGCCGATCGGCACCACACGGGTGCGATCCTGATAGCGCAGCGGCAGGTGGAACAGCACGTCCTGAAGATTCTCCAGGCCGACCTTGGCCAATTTCTCGGCCATGGCTTCGCCGACACCCTTGAGTGCCGTCACCGACACTTGCGACAGCTCAGTCATGACGCTCGCTTAACCGGCTGTAACTGGTGCCGCTGGCTTGGCCACCGAGCACAGGCGAATGGAGTCGGCGAGGATTTCGATGGCTTTCGGCCGTGGGAAACTCGCACGCCAGGCGATGGCCACGGTGCGGAACGGCACCGGTGGCGACAGTGGACGCACTGCGATCACGCCGGGGGCGTAGTGATGGCTATCGACGGCGGACAACGGCAGGATCGAGATGCCCAGACCGGACGCGACCATGTGGCGAATGGTTTCCAGCGAACTGGATTCGACCGTGGTGTGCTTGGCGCCGTCGCTGCCCTTGGTCAGGGTCGGGCAGGCTTCGAGCACCTGATCGCGGAAGCAGTGACCTTCGCCGAGCAGCAGCAGGCTCTTGTCGTTGAGCAGGCCGGCGTCGATGGTTTCTTTTTTCGTCCACGGGTGCTGGGCCGGCATGAGCACGTAGAACGGCTCGTCGTACAGCGGCAGGGTCAGCACGTCAGCTTCGTTGAACGGCAGGGCGATGATGATCGCGTCGAGTTCGCCGTTGCGCAGTTTGTCGCGCAGCACGTGGGTGAAGTTTTCTTCAATGTACAACGGCATCTGCGGGGCGACCCGGTGCAGTTGCGGAATCAGATGCGGAAACAGGTACGGGCCGACGGTGTAGATCGCGCCGACTTTCAGTGGGGCGGTCAGCTGGTTCTTGCCGGCCTGGGCCAGTTCGCGGATGCCTTGGGCCTGCTCGAGGACTTTCTGCGCCTGGGCGACGATGCCTTCGCCGACCGGGGTCAGGCGCACGGCGCTTTTGCTGCGCTCGAAAATCAGCACACCGAGTTCGTCTTCAAGCTTTTTCACGCCCACCGACAGGGTCGGCTGGCTGACGTGGCAACGTTCGGCAGCGTGGCCGAAATGCTGCTCTTGGGCGAGGGTAACGATGTAGCGTAATTCTGTGAGGGTCATAGCAAGCGTCCATGAAGATGCGGGCCAAGCATACCGGCTGCAATCGATAGACGCACGTTATCAGACTGAGCGCTCAATGCGACACCGGGCAATCTCGGTTTGCCGTTGCCAGATATGCAAAAGGCACCTTTCGGTGCCTTTATTTCGATCTAACGCTCAACCCATAACCACTGTAGGAGCGAGCTTGCTCGCGAAAGCGGTGGGTCAGACAAGCATGTGCTGACTGACACGACCCCTTCGCGAGCAGGCTCGCTCCCACAGGGTATTGCGGTGTTGCTTAGCGGCGGCGTTCGAGGGAGTAAACAAACGGCGCAACAATTTCAATCGAGCCGTTGTTCAGCATGTCGGCCGGTGGCTTGGGCAGCGGTTGTGCGCGGCGGATCATTTCCAGGGTGGCCCGGTCCAGATCGGCGTTGCCGGAGCGGCCCACCAGTTCGAACGACAGCACATTACCTTCGCCATCCACCACGAAGCGCAGTCGGTTCAAGCCTTCCTTGCCCCGTGCCTGAGCACTGGCCGGGTACTTTTTGTACTTGGCCAAATGCGCGAGCAGGGTGCCTTGCCAACTGGCCTTGGCAGCCATCTGAGCAGGCGACGGACCCGGTGCAGGCTGGGCGGATTTCTCCGTCGGTGCCTGGGTCGGTTGCGTGTCGGCCGGTTTCTCCTCGGAAGGTTTTTCCTTCGGTGGATCCGGCAGCTTCTTCTCGACCGGCTTCGGCGGTTTAGGCTTGGGCTTCGGCTTGGGTTTCTGCACCGCGATTTCAGCTTTCGGTGCTTCGGCCAGCTTCGGAATCGGCAACTCTTCAACCGGAGCCGGTGGCTGCGGCGGTGTGACGACTTTCGGCGGAGCAGGCGGTGGCGGGGCCGGAACCGGGGCCAGCTCGACCATCATTGCCTGCGGCGGCAATTCGATGGGCGGGCGGGCGGTCCAGTTCAGCGCCAGCGCGATGGCCAGCGCATGAACGCCCAGCACCACGGCCAGGCTACCGCTGTAACGCGTCAGCTTATGGCGCGTCGTGATCATTTCTTGGCTGCCGTCTCAAGCCCGACGAGACCAACTTTCAGGTAACCAGCGGAGCGCAGCTTGTCCATCACGCTCATGAGGTCGCCGTAATCCACGCCTTTGTCGGCCTGGAAGAAGATGGTGGTGTCTTTCTTGCCCTGAGTCTTGGCGTCGAGCACGGCACCGAGAGTTTCCGGCTTCACTTCGTCTTCGCCAATGAACAGGCGCTGGTCAGCCTTGACGCTGAGGAACACCGGTTTCTCTGGCCGCGGCGCCGGTTTGGCGGTCGAGGCAGGCAGGTCGACTTTGATGTCCACGGTGGCCAACGGAGCGGCCACCATGAAGATGATCAACAGCACCAGCATCACGTCGATGAACGGTGTGACGTTGATTTCGTGGTTCTCGGCCAGATCGTCGTCTGCGCCTTCTTTCAAATGCAGGCCCATGGCCGATTACCCCACTTTGACCATGTGCGGCTGGGAGCTGCGCTCAGGCTGGTGGTCGAGGTCGCGGCTGACCAGCAGCAGCACTTCTGCCGAGGCATCGGAAACCTGCGCCTTGTAACCGGCGATGGAGCGGGCGAAGACGTTGTAGATCACCACGGCCGGAATCGCGGCAACCAGGCCCAGTGCGGTGGCCAGCAGCGCTTCAGCGATACCCGGTGCTACAACGGCGAGGTTGGTGGTTTGGGTTTTGGCGATGCCGATGAAGGAGTTCATGATGCCCCACACGGTACCGAACAGACCGACAAACGGCGCGGTGGAACCGATGGTGGCGAGGACGCCGGTGCCGCTGCTCATGTTGCGACCGCAGGCTGCAACCAGACGCTCGAGACGGAAGCTGACGCGTTCCTTGATGCCTTCTTTCTCGCGGCTGTTGACCGACAGGCGCATCTCTTCGAGCGCGTCGTGTACCAGCAGGTTGGCGAGGGTGCCTTCTTTGCCAGCGGTGGCGCTGGCTTCTTTCAGGGTGGTGGCTTTCTTCAGGGCGGCGATTTCACCACGCAGACGACGCTTGGCGCCCATCAGCTCGAAGCCTTTGGCGATCCAGATGGTCCAGGTGATGATGGAGGCGATGGCCAGACCGATCATCACGATTTTCACGATGATGTCGGCGTTCTGGTACATGCCCCACGGCGACAGGTCGTGGGCCATGCCCAGGCTGTTGTCGGCTTCAAGAACTTCAGGCACGTCGGCAGCATCGACCGCTTGTACGGGATTGGTAGCGGCCGGAGCAGCGGCAGGGGCTTCAACAGCAGGGGCGTGCTGTTCGGTCGCGGCCGGTGCGGCAGGTGCTTGAGCGTCGGCAAAAGCGGCGGTCGGTGCCAGCATCAGGCTGAGCAACAGAGCCGCCACTGCGCTCCAGGCGCGAGGTCGATTGGTTGGCGAAGCGGGGATTTGATTACGTGTCATGCTGGCCGGACCTGAGATAGAAAAACGGTGATGCTCTACCAGGCCTCGTAAGGCCGAGAACAAAAGTGGCGTGCATTATTGCAAGTAATTCTTGTTAACAAAAGTAATAGAGTATCTTTTTTTCCTTCATTGCTAGCCGCTCGTCCTGTCCCGAGGCTAGTCTGTGCCTTTCCGATAGGAGTTTTTTGATGTCCGCGCCTTCTGTTTTGATTGCCGGTTGTGGTGATGTCGGCAGTCGTCTGGCCAAGCAATTGCTGGCGGCTGGCTGGGAAGTTCATGGCTTGCGCCGGGACGTTTCGAAGCTGCCTGCTGGGGTGATTGGCGTTGCCGGTGACCTTTTTAATGAAGACTGCCCGGTGACCTGGCCGGTGGGGGCGGTGGACTATCTGGTGTATTGCGCAGCGGCAACCGATCACGATGAGGCCGGCTATCGCGCAGCTTATGTGCAGGGTTTGCAGAATGTGCTGAGCTGGCTGGATGACTACGGCCAAGTCCCTGAGCGACTGATCTTCGTCTCCAGCAGCAGCGTTTATGGGCAGCAGAATGGCGAGTGGGTTGACGAGACATCCGAGACCATTGCTTCTGGTTATTCCGGGCGGTTGATGCTGGAAGCGGAGCAGGTGGCGCTGAACAGTGGCATTCCTGCGAGCATCCTGCGTCTGACCGGCATCTACGGGCCGGGCCGCGAATGGCTGTTGACTCAAGTGCGTCGCGGTTATCGCGTGGCCGTCGAGCCGCCGCTGTATGGCAATCGGATTCATGCTGACGACGCGGCAGGGTTGCTGGCGTTCCTGTTGGAGAAGGTTCGGCAGGGCGTGACGCTGGATCCGTTCTACATCGGCGTCGATGACGCGCCGGCGCCATTGGCGGAAGTCGTGGGTTGGTTGCGTGAGTATCTGGGCGTCACTGAGTGGGCGGAAGATGCCAGCGTGCGGCGCACCGGCAGCAAGCGTTGCAGCAATGCGCGGGCGAAAGCATTGGGCTGGACACCAACGTACCCAAGTTACCGCGAAGGCTACGCCGCGATCCTCGAAGGTAAATGCTGACTTCTAACAACACAAAACAACTGTGGGAGCGAGCCTGCTCGCGAAAGCGGTGTATCAGGCAACATTGCTTTGACTGACATACTGCTTTCGCGAGCAGGCTCGCTCCCACATTTGATCTTCAGCGGTTTCAGAGACGGGTTACTGCTTCTCCAGCAACCATTTGCGTTCGCCCGGCGTGTACTGTGGCATTTCATCCGCCAGCGCTGTATTCACGGCCTGGAAAATCTCCAGCTCCTTGCCCTTGCGCGCAAAGATGTAGGCAATGCCTTGACCGTTGAGTTGCAACCACATGTTGTCGTTGGTGCTGCTCATCGAGGCGCAATCGCCCGCCAGGCACAAGGCATAACGGTCGGCACCCGGTAAGCCCGAGACCTGACCATCCGCCTGGAATTGCACGGTGCTGCCTTCGCCCTGACCACTGGCTATTGTCCAGCTGCCGCCCATGTAGGCGGAATACAGCGCGCGTTCGAAACTGGCACCGATCGGCGCGCCTTCCGGAACCGGAATCTGTGCGCGGTCGAACACCTGCTCGGGTTCGTTCTCGCTGGCGGCTTGCTGCAGTTGCCCGCCGTCGCGTTTCAGCTCGCTGGCGGAGCTGCCATAGAAGTCGACTTTCCAGGCGCCGGATTTCTCACTCAGCAGCCGTCCTTCGACGTTCTCAAAACCATTGGTGTAGCGGGCCTGACTGGCCTTGGTGTTGACGTCCCACTCAAGGTTCGGGCCGTAAGCCTGAAGCGCTTCGCGCAGGGGGCCGCCCTTGGCTGCGGCATCGATCGCCACCTGGTTGATCCAGGTGCCGCTGATGTCACGGTCGGCAGGGTTGCTGGCGCAGCCGCCGAGGAAAATGGCGAGCAGCGGGAGAGCTAGCGCTTTGCGCATGGTGGAATCCTTTCAAAACCTTTTCTTGCTGCAGTCGGCGCGGCGTTTGAAGGCCGCGCCGTGCGCATCACTCGATGACCAGAATGGCATCCATTTCAACCTGCGAACCCTTTGGCAGGGCAGCTACGCCGATGGCAGCGCGGGCCGGGTATGGCTGGTCGAAGTATTTGCCCATGATCTCGTTGACCTTGGCGAAGTGGCTCAGGTCGGTGAGGAAGATGTTCAGTTTGACGATGTCCTTGAACGAACCGCCAGCCGCTTCGGCCACGGCTTTGAGGTTCTCGAACACCTGGACGGTCTGGGCTTCGAAGCCTTCAACCAGTTCCATGGTTTTTGGGTCCAGAGGAATCTGGCCCGACATGTAAACAGTGTTGCCTGCCTTGATCGCCTGGGAGTAAGTACCGATGGCGGCGGGGGCCTTGTCGCTGGTGATAACAGTCTTGGTCATGTATGACTCCTTGTAATGGTTGAGTTATGCACGCATGCGGGTGATGCGGATCACCCCGGTCAAGGCGCGCAGCTTCTTGATCACGCGGGCCAGGTGCACACGGTCGTGGACGCTGACCACCAACTGGACCACGCTGATGCGACCATCGCGTTCGTCCATGCTGATTTTCTCGATATTGCCGTCGGCTGCGTTGACGCTGCTGGCCAGCAGGGCGATCAGGCCGCGCTGGTGTTCCAGCTCGACGCGCAGTTCGACGTTGAATTCGCCGGTGACATCCTTGGCCCACGAGAGCTGGATGCATTTTTCCGGGTTGTGCCGTATTTCGCTGATGTTGCGGCAGTTGTCCAGGTGCACGACCATGCCTTTGCCCGCCGACAGGTGCCCGACAATCGGGTCGCCCGGGATCGGCGTGCAGCACTTGGCGTAGCTCAGTACCAGACCTTCGGTGCCGCGAATCGCCAGCGGGCCTTCCGGGCTTGGCAACTGTTCGCCTTCGCCGAGCAGGCGGCGGGCGACCACATAGGCCATGCGATTACCCAGGCCAATGTCTTCGAGCAGGTCTTCGATCAGTTCGAGGCGGTACTCGGTGAGCATTGCTTTGACGCGTTCAGCCGGGATCTTCTCCAGTGAACTGTCGAAACCGTTGAGGACTTTGTTCAGCAGGCGTTCGCCGAGGCTGATGGACTCGGAGCGGCGTTGCAGTTTCAACGCATGGCGGATGTGCGTGCGCGCCTTACCGGTCACGACGAAATTCAGCCACGCCGGATTTGGCCGAGCACCGGGAGCGCTGACGATCTCGACCGTGGAGCCGCTTTGCAGCGGTTCGGACAGCGGTGCGAGACGACGGTTGATCCGGCAGGCGATGCAGCTGTTGCCGACGTCGGTGTGTACCGCGTAAGCAAAGTCGACCGCCGTGGAGCCTTTCGGCAGCTCCATGATCCGGCCTTTGGGCGTGAACACGTAGACCTCGTCCGGGAACAGGTCGATCTTCACGCTCTCGATGAATTCCAGCGAGTTGCCGGCACGTTGCTGCATTTCCAGCACGCCTTTGACCCACTGACGGGCGCGGGCATGAGTGCCTTTTGGCTGCTCGTCGCCGCTGGACTTGTACAGCCAATGGGCAGCGATGCCGTTGTTGGCCATCTCTTCCATTTCGCGGGTGCGGATCTGGATTTCGATCGGTACGCCGTGCATGCCGAACAGCGTGGTGTGCAGCGACTGATAGCCGTTGGCCTTGGGGATCGCGATGTAATCCTTGAAGCGCCCCGGCAACGGTTTGTACAAATTATGTACAGCGCCCAGCACGCGGTAGCAGGTATCGACCTTGTCGACGATGATCCGGAACGCATAGACGTCCATGATCTCGTTGAAGGCCCGACGCTTGCCGCGCATTTTCTTGTAGATGCCGTAGAGGTGTTTCTGGCGACCGCTGACTTCGCCCTGGATGCCGTCGATGGCGAGGCAATGGCCAAGGGATTCTTCGATCTTGTTGACGATTTCCTTGCGGTTGCCCCGGGCGCGTTTGACCGCCTGGTAGATCCGCGCGGAACGCATCGGGTGCATGGCCTTGAAGCCGAGGTCTTCGAACTCGATGCGAATCGCATGCATGCCCAGCCGGTTGGCGATGGGCGCGTAGATTTCGAGAGTTTCCTTGGCGATCCGGCGGCGTTTTTCCCCGGACAGCACTTCCAGCGTGCGCATGTTGTGCAGGCGGTCGGCGAGCTTGACCAGGATCACGCGAATGTCGCGCGCCATGGCCATGGCCATTTTCTGGAAGTTTTCGGCTTGGGCTTCGGCCTTGGTCTCGAAATTCATCTGGGTCAGTTTGCTGACCCCGTCGACCAGTTCGGCCACGGTTTCACCGAACTGCGCTTGCAGCGCTTCTTTGGCGATACCGGTGTCTTCGATCACGTCATGCAGCATCGCGGCCATCAGGCTCTGATGGTCCATGTGCATGTCGGCAAGAATATTGGCCACGGCAAGAGGATGCGTGACGTACGCCTCGCCGCTGCGACGGCGCTGACCGTCATGGGCTTGTTCGGCGTAGAAATACGCTCGGCGGACCAGGTTGACCTGGTCGTTGCCGAGGTAGGTCGATAAGCGATCGGCGAGGGCGTCTATGCTCGGCATGATAATTCCTGCCGTAAGCTGTGATCCCGCGCCGTGCTACGTCGACCAGGCATAGGCTTAGACGGCCTCGTTGGACTCGTCCTCGAACGCTGCGAACAGCGGCTCATCCTGGACGATTTCCTGCTCGGCGATGAACTCGTAGCTCATCAGGCCTTCAGCGATTTCACGCAGCGCTACAACGGTAGGCTTGTCGTTTTCCCACTGAACCAGTGGCTCTTTGCCGCCGGTGGCCAGTTGACGGGCACGTTTGGTAGAGAGCATGACCAGCTCAAAACGGTTTTCCACGTGGTTCAGGCAGTCTTCAACGGTTACGCGGGCCATGGTATTCCTCGGAGCGAATGCAATATGCGCGCTGCCCGGTTGGGCGAGCGGACTAAACAGTTTAAAAAATCACCAGCGATTAGGGAAGCGCTGATTTTTTGACCAAGCCCTTCAACGCGCTGCAAGCACCAATGTAAAGCGCTTGCAGCTGTTTTGGGAAGTGCTGATTATCCGAGCAATTCGGCCAGCAACTTGCCGAAACGTACTTGCTGGCGTTTCTGCTGGAGTTGATTGGCGCGGAAAATCGCCTTCAGATCGTCAAGTGCATGAGCAAAATCGTCGTTGATGATCAGGTAGTCGTACTCGACATAGTGACTCATCTCGCTGACCGCTTCGCGCATCCGGCCGTCAATGATCTCGTCGCTGTCCTGGCCACGGTTGGTCAGGCGCTGGTGCAGTGCCTGAAGCGACGGCGGCAGGATAAAGATCGAGCGAGCTTGCGGCATCAGCTTGCGCACTTGCTCGGCGCCCTGCCAGTCGATTTCCAGAATCAGGTCGTGACCTTCGTCCAGCGTCTGCTGCAGGCGGCTTTGCGAGGTGCCGTAGAAGTTGCCGAAGACTTCGGCGCGTTCGAGGAAGTCGCCGTGCTCGCCCATCTTCACGAACTCTTCGCGGGTCACGAAGTGATAGTTCACGCCGTCCACTTCACCCGGACGCATGGCGCGCGTGGTGTGGGAAACCGAAACACGAATTTCCGGTATGGCGTCGGTCAACGCCTTGACCAGACTGCTCTTGCCCGCGCCCGATGGCGCGGAAATGATGTACAGGGTGCCGGTGCTGTGGGTCATGTCAGGGATAGCCTTACTCAATATTCTGCACTTGTTCGCGCATCTGCTCGATCAACACCTTGAGGTTGACAGCGGCTTGGGTGCTGCGCGGGTCGAAGGCCTTGGAGCCCAGTGTGTTGGCTTCGCGGTTGAGTTCCTGCATCAGGAAATCGAGGCGGCGTCCGGCCGCACCGCCGGATTTGAGCACCCGGCGCACTTCGATGATGTGGGTGCTCAGGCGATCCAGTTCTTCGGCCACGTCGCTCTTTTGCGCGAGCATGACCATTTCCTGTTCCAGACGCTGCGGGTCCAGCTCGGCCTTCATGTCGGCGAAGCGGTCGAGGACTTTCTGGCGTTGGGTGGCCAGCATCTGTGGCACCAGTTCACGCAGGGTCACCACATCTTCCTCAATGGAGGTCAGGCGCTCGTTGATCAGGCGTGCCAGCTCAGCGCCTTCGCGCTCGCGGCCGGCCTTCAACTCTTTCAGGCCTTGATTGAACAGGGCCAGTGCGTCGGCGTTCAGTGCCTGCGGGTCAGTCGCATCACCCACCAGTACGCCGGGCCAGGCCAGCACTTCCAGGGGATTGAGTGCGGCAGGATTCTTGATCAAGCCGGCAATGGTCTCGGCCGCTGCGACCAGTTGCGCGGCGCGCTCGCGATCGACTTGCAGGGTTTTGCCGGTGCTTTCTTCGGTGAACCGCAGGGTGCATTCGAGTTTGCCCCGCGACAGGCCCTGACGCAGCGCTTCACGCACCGCGCCTTCGAGATCGCGAAACGACTCCGGCAGACGCAGGTGAGGTTCAAGGTAGCGGCTGTTGACCGAGCGCAGTTCCCAGCTCAGGGTGCCCTGTGCGCCGGCTTTTTCGACGCGGGCGAAGGCGGTCATGCTGTGCACCATGGCGGTGACCTCGCAAATGCAGATCGGCGCGAAACCTGTGTTCCGCAGGCGCGATATGTATGAATTTAAGCCGACTGGCAGCAAAGGCGCAGGATTGTAGCGCAGTGCAGCGAATGCGCCCAAACACACGGTGTGACAAAGGGCTGCAGCCCGTCGGTAATGGACGTTTCAGGGCCTTCGGTCGACGCTCGGGGTTTTAACGAGTGCCCAGGCGCGGTGCAGCGCTCTATAATGCTCGGCAGTTTTCCGTCCCCAGTACAGGTATTCCCTATGAAACGTCCAAGTGGTCGCGCTGCCGATCAGCTCCGCTCGATCCGCATTACCCGCAACTACACCAAACACGCCGAGGGATCCGTGCTGGTCGAATTCGGTGATACCAAAGTCATTTGCACCGTCAGCGTCGAAAACGGCGTGCCGCGCTTCCTCAAAGGCCAGGGCCAAGGTTGGTTGACCGCCGAGTACGGCATGCTGCCGCGCGCCACCGGCGAGCGTAACCAGCGTGAAGCGAGCCGTGGCAAGCAGGGCGGTCGCACCCTGGAAATCCAGCGTCTGATCGGCCGTTCCCTGCGCGCTGCACTGGACATGTCCAAGCTGGGCGACGTGACCCTGTACGTCGACTGCGACGTGATCCAGGCCGACGGCGGCACTCGCACCGCTTCTATCACTGGCGCCATGGTTGCACTGGTTGATGCGCTGAAAGTGATCAAGAAGCGTGGCGGCCTGAAGGGCGGCGATCCGCTCAAGCAGATGATCGGTGCCGTGTCTGTCGGCATGTATCAGGGCGAAGCCGTGCTGGATCTTGACTATCTTGAAGATTCCGCCGCCGAGACGGACCTCAACGTAGTGATGACCAGCACCGGTGGTTTCATCGAAGTGCAGGGCACTGCCGAAGGCGCGCCGTTCCAGCCTGAAGACTTGAACGCCATGCTGGAGCTGGCCAAACAAGGCATGAACGAAATCTTCGAACTGCAAAAGGCTGCACTGGCCGACTGAGCAGGTTGATAACCGCAAGGAGGACGCGATGAGTGACGAGCAAGAGTTGCTGCCCAAACCGAGCCAGGAGGTTCGCCAGTGGGCGATGTTTTGTCACTTGTCCGCCTTGCTGGGGATCTGGATTCCGTTCGGCAATCTGATCGGGCCACTGATCCTCTGGCAGATGAAGCGCGAAATGGACCCGTTCATCGACGCTCAAGGCAAGGAGGCGTTGAATTTTCAGATCACCGTCGCCATTGCTTCGTTGATCTGTTTCCTGCTGATGGTGCTGATCATCGGGTTTTTTCTGTTGGGCATACTGGCTATCGGCGCGCTGGTTTTGACGATCATCGCCGGTGTGAAGGCCAATGAAGGTTTTCCTTACCGATATCCGTTTACCTGGCGGCTGATCAAATAAGACGCTCGAAAAGTTTTAAAACAAATGCCCTGACCTGTCAGGGCATTTTACTAATGCAACAAAATTAATCGCTGTTATGGGTAGGAATAATCTGATCGCGATGATCGGTCGATACTCTTTCTGTATATACACTTTTAGTCACAACTGCATCGGCTTAGTTAGGATTCATGGTCTTGGAATCAAAGGCGACGATTGTTAAAGTTGCTCGGATAATATTTCTCCTGAAATATTAGGATATATTCAAGCCATCGAAGGCTATTGAATTTCCGAGTAATCAGTGTTGAGACAATCAGCCGGTTCATGAGGCGCGTGCAGGTAAATAGCTCGCCTCTGAATATATAGCCAAGAATAATCCCAATGATTCAGCTCGATTTTTACGGAACACTTGTGGCCGCCTCCTTAGTACTTCTGCTGGGGCGTGGGCTCGTTATGCGTGTAGGTTTCATGCGCAGTTACAATATTCCCGAACCTGTCGCGGGTGGCTTGGTAGTTGCCTTGCTCTTGTTGCTGCTGCGGACGGTCGATATTGAAATTCGTTTCGATACTTCCCTGCAGACACCATTGATGTTGGCCTTTTTTGCCACCATCGGTCTGAGTGCAGACTTTGCCAGCCTGAAGAAAGGTGGTCGCATAGTGGGGGTATTTCTCCTGGCGGTGACCGGGCTGTTGGTGGTGCAGAATGCCATGGGTATCGGCCTGGCAAAAATGCTCGGGCTGGACCCGTTGATGGGCCTGTTGACCGGATCGATCACACTGGCGGGCGGTCACGGCACCGGTGCCGCGTGGGGCACGGTATTCAGTGAAAAGTACGGTCTGGCATCTGCGTCGGAGCTGGCGATGGCTTCCGCGACGTTTGGCCTGGTGCTGGGTGGTTTGATCGGCGGACCAGTCGCGCGCTTGCTCATCAAGCGAGTGCAGGTGCCCGGTTGTCAGAGTCCGGATGTGCCGCCGCGGTTGCCGAAAGGCTTCGAGCAACCAAACAAAGAACGCTCGATTACCCCGTTTTCGTTTATAGAAACACTCGCCCTGATCGCGGTCAGTTTGCTGGCGGGCAATCTGTTGAACGGCCTGCTGCAGGGGACCGCATTCGAGTTGCCGACGTTTGTTTGTGTCCTGTTTGTGGGCGTGGTATTGCGCAACGGGCTCTCGGCGCTGGGCCTGTATCAGGTGTTCGAGCGTGAAGTGTCGGTGCTGGGCAATGTCAGCTTGTCGCTGTTTCTGGCGATTGCCCTGATGTCGCTCAAGTTGTGGGATCTGGCCGCATTGGCGTTGCCCATTTTCATCATTCTGGCTGTACAGGCGCTGGTCATGGCGTTGTTCGCGATTTTCGTGACATTCCGGATGATGGGGCGCAACTACGATGCGGCCGTGCTGGCGGCAGGGCACTGCGGTTTTGGCCTGGGTGCCACGCCGACTGCCATTGCCAACATGCAGGCGGTGACGCAGCGCTACGGCCCCTCGCAGATTGCGTTTCTGGTGGTGCCGATGGTCGGGGCGTTCTTCATCGACATCATCAATGTCATCGTGATCAAGCTGTATCTGGCCTTGCCGTTCTTCGCGGCTGTCTGAATTCGAGCGTGCCGGGACGTGACGCATAAAAAATGCCCGTATCTCGCGATACGGGCATTTTTTTACTTCGAAAAGGCGCTTAGATGGTCAGCGTCCAGTCGTAGTCGACGATCAGCGGCGCGTGCTGCGAGAACCGCGGCTGACGTGGCAGGCGTGCGCTGCGTACAAAGCGTCGCAAGCCCGGGGTCAGGATCTGGTAATCGAAACGCCAGCCCAGATTGAGCATCTCGGCCTGTTCGTTGTCCGGCCACCAGCTGTACTGGTCGCCTTCACGGCTGACTTCGCGCAGGGCATCGACATAGCCCATGTTGCCGACAATCTCGTCCATCCAGGCGCGTTCTGGCGCCAGGAAACCCGGAGATTGCTGGCTGTCGCGCCAGTTTTTGATGTCGAGCTTCTGCTGCGCCACGTACAGCGAGCCACAATAAATGTACTCGCGACGTTTGCGTCGCTGTTTGTCCAGGTACTTGCCGAAGTCGTCCATGAGCTTGAACTTCTGGTTCAAGTCCTCATCGCCGTTCATCCCCGAAGGAAGCAGCAAGGTGGCAATACTGACTTTGTCGAAATCTGCTTGCAGGTAGCGCCCGTAGCGGTCGGCCGTCTCGAAACCGAGACCGCTGATGACAGCCTTCGGTTGCAACCGCGAATACAAAGCCACGCCGCCTTGGGCAGGGACTTCAGCATCGCAGGCATAAAGGAAGTAGCCATCCAGTTGGAAGGCTGGGTCATCCAGTTCAAAGGCGGAGGCACGGGTGTCCTGCAGGCAGATGACGTCGGCATTCTGTGCTTGCAGCCAACTGAGCAAACCACGCTCGACTGCAGCCTGAATACCATTGACGTTCACACTGATGATCCGCATAAATGGCCCCAAAAATCGCGTGCGTGTATGATACACGGCGTCAAGCTAATTAGCTAAATCCGTGGTATTTGGGGTTTTTTTCATGCAAGCGTATCAGCGCGATTTTATTCGTTTTGCCATCGATCGCGGCGTTTTGCGCTTCGGTGAGTTCACCCTGAAGTCCGGGCGCACCAGTCCTTACTTCTTCAATGCCGGCCTGTTCAACTCGGGTTCGGCCCTGGCGCAGCTGGGGCGTTTCTACGCTGCAGCCATTGCCGAAAGCGGCATTCCTTTCGACGTATTGTTCGGCCCGGCCTACAAAGGCATCCCGTTGGCGGCGACCACTGCTGTTGCGCTGGCCGAACATCACGACCGCGACCTGCCATGGTGCTTCAACCGCAAGGAAGCCAAGGCTCACGGCGAAGGTGGCAGCCTGGTTGGCGCACCGCTGACCGGCGAAGTACTGATCATCGACGACGTGATCACTGCTGGCACCGCGATTCGTGAGGTGATGCAGATCATCGCTTCCCAGGACGGTGCCAAGGCTGCTGGCGTGCTGATTGCGCTGAACCGTCAGGAGCGTGGCAACGGTGAGTTGTCGGCGATCCAGGAAGTCGAACGCGACTTCGGTATCCCGGTGATCAGCATTGTTTCGCTGAATCAGGTGTTGGAATTCCTCGCTGACGATCCGCAGCTCAAGCAACACTTGCCAGCCGTGGAAGCCTATCGCGCGCAGTTCGGCGTTTAACCGCAGAGCACTGTGGGAGCGAGCCTGCTCGCGAAGAGGCCTTCACAATCCAGCATTGATGTGATGCAAACACCGCTTTCGCGAGCAGGCTCGCTCCCACAGGGATTGCAGGCAAAAAAAGACCCCGCTCAGCCAGGCTGAGCGGGGTCTTTTTGCGTGCGCTACGGCTTAAGGACGCTTGCGATTGCTGATCAGCGTGCCCACACCGGTGTCGGTGAAGATTTCCAGCAGGATCGCATTCGGTACACGGCCGTCGATGATCAACGAGCTGCCCACGCCGCCCTGAACCGCTTCCAGCGCGCAGCGGATCTTCGGCAGCATGCCGCCGTAGATGGTGCCATCGGCAATCAGATCATCGACCTGCTGGGTGCTCAGGCCGGTCAGCACGGTGCCCGACTTGTCCATCAGGCCGGCGATGTTGGTCAGCAGCATCAGCTTCTCGGCTTTCAACGCTTCGGCCACTTTACCAGCGACGAGGTCGGCGTTGATGTTGTACGACTCGCCGTTCTCACCCACGCCGATCGGCGCGATGACCGGGATGAAGTTGCCTTTGACCAGCAGATTCAGCAGTTCGGTGTTGATCCCGACCACTTCACCTACCTGACCGATGTCGATGATTTCCGGCTGAGTCATCTCCGGCGTCTGGCGGGTAACAGTGAGCTTCTTCGCACGAATCAGCCCGGCGTCTTTGCCGGTCAGGCCGATGGCGCTGCCGCCGTGACGGTTGATCAGGTTGACGATGCTCTTGTTGACCTGGCCGCCGAGGACCATTTCCACCACGTCCATGGTCGCGGCGTCGGTGACTCGCATGCCGTCGACGAAATGGCTTTCGATCGACAGGCGCTTGAGCAGATCACCGATTTGCGGGCCACCACCGTGCACGACCACCGGGTTGATGCCTACGGCTTTCATCAAGACGATGTCGCGGGCGAAGCCGGTTTTCAGCTCCTCGCTTTCCATCGCGTTGCCGCCGTATTTGATCACCAGGGTCTTGCCGACATAACGTCGGATGTAAGGCAACGCTTCGGACAGGACCTGGGCGGTATGGGCGGCGGCTTCGCGTTCGAGGGTCATTCAGGGCTCCGGGTGAATCAGAACGGTAGTTGGAGATCAGGTGCAACGCGTTTCAGTTGGGCGTGGAACACATCCTTGATGCGTTGCAATTCAGCCTCGTCATCGGCCTCGAAACGCAGCACCAGCACCGGTGTGGTGTTGGATGCGCGCACCAGGCCCCAGCCTTTGGCGTAATCGACTCGCACGCCGTCGATGGTGGTCAGGTCAGCGCCTGCGCCCCACTGTGCGTCGTGCAATGCATCAATGATGCTGAATTTGCTCTCTTCGGTCACATGGATATTGATTTCCGGCGTAGAAATATCGTTAGGGAAGGTCGCAAACAGCTCTTGCGCGGTGGATTTTTCCTTGCTGAGGATCTCCAGCAGCCGTGCAGCGCTGTAGATACCGTCATCGAAACCGAACCAGCGCTCCTTGAAGAAGATGTGCCCGCTCATTTCACCGGCCAACAGCGCGCCGGATTGTTTCATTTTCTTTTTGATCAACGAATGACCGGTCTTCCACATTAGCGGACGACCACCGTATTCCTTGATCAGCGGCACCAGGCGACGGGTGCATTTGACGTCGAAAATGATCTCGGCGTCCGGGTTGCGCGCAACCACGTCACGGGCGAACAACATCAGCAGGCGATCCGGGTAGACGATGCTGCCGGTGTTGGTCACCACGCCGACACGGTCGCCGTCGCCGTCGAACGCCAGGCCGATGTCGGCGTTGGTTTCCTTGACCTTGGCGATCAGGTCGACGAGGTTTTCAGGCTTGCCCGGATCCGGATGATGGTTCGGGAAGTTGCCGTCGACGTCGCAAAACAGCGGGATGACTTCGCAGTTCAGCGCTTCGATCAATTGCGGTGCAATCACGCCGGCCGCGCCGTTGCCGCAGTCGACCACGACTTTCATGCGCCGGGCCAGTTTGATGTCCTGGACAATTTCGGTGTTGTAGCGGTCGAGGATCTCGACCTGAGTGACGCTGCCCGTGCCGCTGCTCAAATTGTTGCTCTTGAGGCGTTCATGCAGGGCCTGGATCTGTTCGTTGGCGAGGGTGTCGCCGGCGATGACGATCTTGAAACCGTTGTAGTTCGACGGGTTGTGACTGCCGGTGAGCATCACACCGGATTTGCCGGCCAGCACGTTGGCGGCGTAGTACAGCGCCGGCGTTGGCACCAGGCCAACGTCGCTGACGTGGCAGCCGCTCTCGGCGATACCGCGAATCAATTCTGCGACCAGTTCCGGGCCGGACAGGCGACCGTCACGACCGACGGACACGTTCGGCTCGCCTTGCGCCAGGCTCTGCGAACCGATGGCGCGGCCGATCCAGTAAGCGGTTTCGGCATTGAGAAATTCCGGCACGGTGCCGCGAATGTCATAGGCGCGGAAAATGCTGTCGGGCAGCTTCGGGGCAATCTTGGCTGGGGTGCTCATCTACGGAAATGCTCCATCTCGAAAGTGGCGGGACAGACCGACGAATCGTTCGACGGCAGGCTCAAACTGAAGGGTATGACGGCGTTTTCCACAGAGAGTTCGTGGTGTGAAAGGGCCATGACGCCTCGGCTGGCGTGGCTTTCGGCCGGCAAAACCTTGATTTACGGTGTTAAAACCTGCCACCCGAATTGTGCAAATTTCCCCTGTAGGAGCTGCCGAAGGCTGCGATCTTTTGACTTTGTTTTTGAAGAATCAAGATCAAAAGATCGCAGCCTGCGGCAGCTCCTACATGGGTTATTTGGTGCCGGTGTGGCCAAACCCGCCGGTGCCGCGTTCGGTTTCGACGAACTCTTCAACCATTTCGAAATGTGCCTGCACCACCGGTACCAGCACCAGTTGCGCCAGACGTTCGCCGACGGTCATGGTGAAATCGCTCTGGCCGCGGTTCCAGCACGACACCATCAGCGGGCCCTGATAATCGGAGTCGATCAGGCCGACGAGATTGCCCAGCACGATGCCGTGCTTATGGCCCATGCCCGAGCGCGGCAGGATCAGCGCGGCGAGGTTCGGGTCGCCGATGTAAACCGACAGACCGGTCGGAATCAGTACGGTTTCACCCGGTTTGATCACAATGTCCTGATCCAGCATGGCGCGCAGGTCGAGGCCGGCGGAGCCCGGGGTGGCGTATTGCGGCAGCGGGAATTCGGTGCCGATGCGTGGGTCGAGGATCTTGGCTTGCAAAGCGTGCATGTAAATTAAACCTGGTTCAGACGTTCGGCGATAAAAGTGACCAGTTGGCGAGCGATTTTGCTCTTGCTGGTCTGGGCGAAAACCGTGGCGTGCAGCTCACGGTCAATCACGCTGCAGGCGTTTTCTTCGCTGTTGAAACCGATGCTCGGGTTGGCGACGTCGTTGGCGACGATCAAATCGAGATTCTTGTCCTTCAGCTTGCGTGCAGCGTAGTCGAGCAAGTGTTCGGTCTCGGCGGCAAAGCCGACACTGAACGGACGGTCGGGACGGGTCGCGATGGTGGCCAGAATGTCTGGGTTGCGCACCATTTGCAGGACGAAGCCGTCGCCGCTCGTAGGATCTTTCTTGAGTTTTTGCGGGGCGATGACTTCCGGGCGGTAGTCCGCAACCGCTGCCGAGGAAATGAACACGTCGCACGGGATCGCCGATTCACACGCCGCGAGCATGTCGCGGGCGCTGACCACGTCAATACGCGTGACGCGATCTGGCGTCGGCAGGTGCACTGGGCCGCTGATCAGCGTCACACGGGCGCCGGCTTCAACTGCGGCTTCGGCGAGGGCAAAACCCATTTTCCCGGAGCTGTGGTTGGTGATGTAGCGCACCGGGTCGATGTTTTCCTGGGTCGGGCCGGCGGTAATGACTACATGCTTGCCAGTCAATGCCTGACGCTGGAAGCAGTCCGCTGCGCATTGCGCCAGATCGGTGGCTTCCATCATGCGGCCCATGCCGACATCGCCGCAGGCCTGGCTGCCCGAGGCCGGGCCGAAGGTCTTCAGGCCACGGCTTTCCAGGAGTTGCAGGTTGGCCTGAGTCGCCGGGTCGCGCCACATCGCCTGATTCATGGCCGGAGCGACAGCCACGACGGCGTCGGTGGCCAGCACCAGTGTGGTCAGCAAATCGTTGGCAATGCCTTGCGCCAAGCGCGCGATCAGGTCAGCGGTGGCCGGGGCGATCAGCACCAGATCGGCCCATTTGGCCAGCTCGATGTGGCCCATCGCGGCTTCAGCAGCTGGGTCGAGCAAGTCGAGGTGCACCGGGTGGCCGGACAGTGCCTGCATGGTCAGCGGGGTAATGAACTCGGCGCCGCCGTGGGTCATGACCACGCGCACCTCGGCGCCTTGATCGATCAGGCGACGAACCAGATCGGCGCTTTTATAGGCCGCGATGCCGCCGCCGACGCCCAGAACGATGCGTTTCCGATACAGCCGCTGCATAGGTCTGCCTTTCATTTCGTTGATGACTGCGGTGCGATGCCCCCTCCCCAGGGTTGAATCGACCACAAAAAAGATGGGCTACGATATCACAGCGACCGCTACGGAACAGCGGCGCCCACAGACAGGGAATGTGTATGAGTATTCGCGATTGGCCTGCGGCGGAACGGCCGCGGGAAAGGTTATTGGAGCACGGGGCAGCGAGCCTTTCGGACGCTGAGTTATTGGCCATTTTTCTGCGCACCGGATTGCCCGGAATAAGCGCTGTGGACCTGGCGCGCAACCTGTTGACTCAATTCGGCAGCCTGCGTTTGCTGCTTGAGGCCGATCAGCACGCATTCAGCAAACAATTGGGACTCGGGCCGGCGAAGTTTGCGCAACTGCAAGCTGCTCAGGAAATGAACAGGCGGCATCTGGCTGAGAAATCCCGGCAGAAACCAGCTCTGGAAAACCCTCAGGTCGTTCGCGATTATCTGAAATCAATGCTGCGTCACGAACCGCATGAGGTGTTTGGTTGCCTGTTTCTCGACTCCAAACATCAAGTACTGAATTTCGAGATACTGTTTCGCGGCTCCATCGATAACACCAGCGTGCATCCCCGCGAAGTAGTTAAGCGATGTCTGGCCAATAACGCGGCGGCGTTGATCCTGTGCCACAACCATCCATCGGGGAACACTGACCCCAGTCAGGCAGATCGATTGCTGACCAAGCGTTTGCAAAAGGCGCTGGAGCTGATTGATGTGCGGGTTTTGGATCACTTCATTGTCGGCGATGGTGAGCCGCTGTCGATGGCGGAGTGTGGCTGGATGTAAAAAGCAGCGGCAAGCGTTGAGCTGCAAGCGGCAAGCTAGAGCCATGCGCGGAGGGCTCTAGCTTGAGGCTTGTCGCTTACGGCTTGACGCTGGTTTTGGAGTAGTCCTGACGGCCAAACGGGCTGACGGAGTAACCCTGCACGTCTTTGCGTGTGAGCGCATAGGCCGTCGGGTGTGCCAACGGCAGCCACAACGCCTGCTGCTGAATCTGCGCCTGTGCCTGCTCGTACAGCTTGGTGCGCACACCTTGTTCGCTGGTGGTCTTGCCGGCGCTGATTAGCTTGTCGAGATCGGCATTGCAGTACCGCGCGAAGTTGGTGCCGGATTTCACCGCCGCGCAGGAAAACTGCGGTGTGAGGAAGTTGTCCGGGTCGCCGTTATCACCGGCCCAGCCCATGAACAGCAGGTCATGCTCGCCCGCCTTGGCGCGACGAATCAGCTCGCCCCACTCGATTACGCGTATCTCTGCCTGAATGCCGATTTCCGCCAGATCCGACTGCAACATCTGTGCGCCGAGGCTCGGATTCGGGTTGAGCAGGCTCCCCGACGGACGTGTCCAGATGGTGGTCTGGAACCCATCCTTCAAACCGGCCTTGGCCATCAGCGCCTTGGCTTTCGTTACGTCGTGCGGATAGCCCGGCAAGCTCTTCGCGTAGCTCCAGGTGTTCGGCGGATAAGGGCCGTTGGCCGCTTCGGCGGTGTCTTCAAACACAGCCTTGATGTAGCTGGCCTTATCGAACGCGAGGTTGATTGCCTGACGCACTTCCGGCTTGTCCAGCGGCGGATGCTGGCTGTTGATGCCGACGAAAGCGGTCATGAACGCGTCAGTTTTTTCGACTTTCAGCGTCGGCTCTTTCAGCGCGGCCTGTACGTCCAGCGGTTTTGGCGACAGGGCGATCTGGCATTCGTTACGTCGCAGCTTTTGCAGGCGCACGTTGGCGTCCGGGGTGATGGCGAAGATCAACGGATCGACTGCAGGCTTGCCACCGAAGTAATCCGGGTTGGCCTTGTAGCGGATCGCTGCGTCTTTCTGAAAGCGGTTGAACACGAACGGGCCGGTGCCGATCGGCTGGCTGTTGAGCTTGTCCGTGGCGCCGGCCTTCATCAGTTTGTCGGCGTATTCGGCGGAGTAGATCGAAGCGAAGCCCATGCTCAGGGTCGCCAGGAATGTCGAGTCCGGGTGGTCAAGGGTGAAGCGTACGGTCAGCGGATCGAGCGCGTCGATCTTCTTGATCAGTGCTGGCAACTGCATCGACTGCGCGTGCGGGAAGCCGCTCTGGGCGACTTTGTGCCACGGGTTGGCCGGGTCGAGCATGCGGTCGAAGCTGAATTTGACGTCTTCGGCGGTCAGCTCGCGGCTCGGCTTGAAGTATTCGGTCGTATGAAACTTCACCTGCGGGTGCAACTTGAACACATAGGTCAGGCCATCGGTACTGACCTCCCAGCTGTCGGCCAGGCTGGGGACGACTTTGCCGCTGGCGGTGTCGAAATCCACCAGACGGTTCATAAGCACGTCAGCCGAGGCGTTGGTGGTGGTCAGCGAGTTATATTGCACCACGTCGAACCCTTCCGGGCTGGCCTCGGTACAGACGCTCAGCGCGGCGGCCTGAACCAGAGGGCTCAGCAGGAGCGGGGCGAGCAACATGGGTAGGGCAGCGAGGCGCATGGTCGGTTTCCTTTTACAGATCGAAGGCCCATCTGCAAGTGCAGTCTGGAAAAGGCCTACCCTAGAGGTCTGGATTACAAATGACTATCCCCTTTTTGCATTTTCGGGGCACAGTGATAGCCGTTTTTCAGACGGCGGCGCGCGGTAAAAAGTCCGGATCGCCCTCAAGGTCGATTTTCTGCGACGAGTGGTAAAAATCGATGTCAGCCTTTATCCAAGGCGTTCGCAGGCTGAAAAAGCGCCTTTATGTGGATTGATTGCACACGGAATGTTGTTGCACCCCGGTCTTTCTGGTATAAAGCAGCGCTCTTTTCTAGGGGCCCGGTTCCTTCACTGTAGGTGTAGCCGGTAAGACCTCTAAAGAAACGCGGCGCCTGGCGCCAAATGACTGAGAGATTAAGCGGCCAACCCATGCCGGGTTGGGCATGTGGTTTTAGAGGGCTGAGGCATGTCGAGAGTATGTCAAGTTACCGGTAAGGGTCCGGTGACTGGGAATAACATTTCCCACGCAAACAACAAAACCCGTCGTCGTTTCCTGCCGAACCTGCAGCATCACCGCTTCTGGGTTGAAGAAGAGAAACGTTTTGTGCGTCTGCGCGTATCTGCCAAAGGCATGCGTATCATCGACAAGCGTGGCATCACTGTCGTGCTCGCCGAACTTCGCCGCGATGGCAAGATTTAAGGGAGCTAATCATGCGTGAATTGATTCGTTTGATCTCGAGCGCCGGTACTGGTCACTTCTACACTACCGACAAGAACAAGCGTACTACCCCGGACAAAATCGAGATCAAGAAATATGATCCGGTTGTTCGCAAGCACGTGATCTACAAGGAAGGCAAAATCAAGTAATTGATTTTTCCCGACTTACGAAAAAGGCCCGTATCTCACGATACGGGCCTTTTTTGTTGCCTCGATTTTTGTGTCGCCTGTCCTGACGCCTTCGCGAGCAAGCTCGCTCCCACAATGGAATGCGGTAGGAATGTGGGAGCGAGCTTGCTCGCGAAGAGGCCGGTAAAATCAGCGAAAAACTCAGGCCTTCTGTTCGAAGATCACATAGACCTTGCGGCAAGCCTCCAGCACTTCCCAGGTGCCACGAAACCCCGCCGGAATCACAAACCGGTCGCCAACACGCAAGGTCTTGGCATTGCCGTCGCTGTCACGCAGTACCGAAACGCCCTGCAAAATCTCGCAGTATTCGTGCTCGGTGTAATTCACCGTCCACTGCCCAACCGCGCCTTCCCACACGCCAACGCCCATCTGCCCACAAGGGCTATCGTATTGATGAAACACGGCCTGTTCAGGATCACCCTTGAGCACTTTGGCCGGGTCCGGGCGATAGCGTTCGGCTTCGCTGCTGGTAAGGCTGATGTCGACGACGTTCTGGATGTTCATTGTTGTTATCCCCTGTGAATACGGCGCGATGGGCTGGAAAGGGCCAAAGTCTATGTTGATTAAAATCAACACCGCAAGGCCGTATGGCCACCTTATGTCAAATATATTGAAACAAACCCGGTGCCTGGTTTAGGGTGGCGGGTGCCTCTGGCCGAAAAAACCGGCTGGCCGGGCAGAATTCTTGAGGACGCTGGCGAAGATCGCGCGGCGCTCGTATTCAACAAGCGGAGGACACTCGAAATGACCACCCTGACTCGTGCCGACTGGGAACAACGCGCCCGCGACCTGAAAATCGAAGGCCGCGCCTACCTCAATGGCGAATACACCGACGCCGTCTCCGGCGAAACCTTCGAGTGCATCAGCCCGGTCGATGGCCGTCTGCTCGGCAAGATTGCCAGCTGTGACGCCGCCGACGCTCAGCGCGCTGTGGAAAACGCCCGCGCTACTTTCAATTCCGGCGTCTGGTCGCGCCTGGCGCCGACCAAGCGCAAAGCCACCATGATCCGTTTTGCCGGCCTGCTGAAACAGCACGCTGAAGAGCTGGCCCTGCTCGAAACCCTCGACATGGGCAAACCGATCAGCGATTCGCTGTACATCGACGTCCCGGGCGCAGCGCAAGCGCTGAGCTGGAGCGGTGAAGCGATCGACAAGATTTACGACGAAGTGGCGGCGACTCCGCACGATCAACTGGGTCTGGTGACCCGCGAGCCGGTGGGCGTGGTCGGTGCCATCGTGCCGTGGAACTTCCCGTTGATGATGGCCTGCTGGAAACTCGGCCCGGCGCTGTCGACCGGAAACTCGGTGATTCTCAAACCGTCGGAAAAATCCCCGCTGACCGCCATCCGCATTGCCGCGCTGGCCGTTGAAGCCGGTATTCCGAAAGGCGTGCTCAACGTACTGCCGGGCTACGGCCACACCGTTGGCAAGGCGCTGGCCCTGCACAACGATGTCGACACGCTGGTGTTCACCGGTTCGACCAAGATCGCCAAGCAACTGATGATCTACTCCGGCGAATCGAACATGAAACGCGTCTGGCTGGAAGCCGGTGGCAAGAGCCCGAACATCGTCTTTGCCGATGCGCCGGACCTGCAAGCCGCCGCCGAATCCGCCGCCAGCGCTATCGCCTTCAATCAGGGCGAAGTCTGCACCGCCGGATCGCGTCTGCTGGTCGAGCGTTCGATCAAGGATAAATTCCTGCCGATGGTGATCGAGGCGTTGAAAGCCTGGAAGCCGGGCAATCCGCTGGATCCGGCGACCAGCGTCGGTGCACTGGTGGATACGCAGCAGATGAATACCGTGCTGTCGTACATCGAGTCCGGCCATACCGACGGCGCCAAACTGGTCGCTGGCGGTAAGCGCATCCTGCAGGAAACCGGTGGCACTTACGTTGAGCCGACTATCTTCGACGGTGTGAGCAACGCGATGAAGATCGCGCAGGAGGAGATCTTCGGCCCAGTGTTGTCGGTCATCGCTTTCGATACTGCCGAGGAAGCTATCCGGATCGCCAACGACACGCCGTATGGTTTGGCAGCAGCAGTCTGGACGCAAGACATCTCCAAGGCGCACCTGACCGCCAAGGCGCTGCGTGCCGGCAGCGTGTGGGTCAACCAGTACGACGGCGGCGACATGACCGCGCCGTTCGGCGGCTTCAAGCAGTCGGGCAACGGTCGCGACAAGTCGCTGCACGCGTTCGACAAGTACACCGAGCTGAAAGCGACGTGGATCAAGCTGTAAACCGCTGAAGGGAGCCTGATTCAATCAGGCTCCCGAACCAGACAGAGATTCCCTGTGGGAGCGAGCTTGCTCGCGAAAGCGGAGTATCAGTCAGCAGACCTGCTGAATGTGAAACCGTATTCGCGAGCAAGCTCGCTCCCACATTGGTTTTGTGGTGCATATAAAAATAATCCACAGGAGCGTGGAACATGCGTTGGGCGACGTATTTCGCCGTGTTGGCGTCTGTCTTGAGCGTCGGTCTGGCCCTGGGGGTCAGCATGCCGCTGGTTTCTTTGCGCCTGGAAGGCTGGGGTTATGGTTCCTTCGCCATCGGTGTAATGGCCGCGATGCCGGCGATTGGCGTGTTGTTGGGCGCGAAAATTTCCAGCCATTTGGCGGCGCGCTTCGGCACGGCGAACCTGATGCGCCTGTGCCTGTGGGCCGGGGCACTATCGATCGGCCTGCTGGCGCTGTTGCCAAGTTATCCGATCTGGCTGGTGCTGCGTCTGATGATCGGGGTGATCCTGACCATCGTGTTCATCCTCGGTGAGAGCTGGATCAATCAACTGGTGGTCGAAAACTGGCGCGGGCGCCTGGTGGCGCTGTATGGCAGCAGCTATGCGTTGAGCCAACTCTGCGGCCCGTTACTGTTGGGCGCGCTGGGCACCGAGCATGATTACGGTTTCTGGGTGGGCGTCGGCCTGCTGCTGGTTTCGCCATTGTTGCTGCTGGGCCGCAGCGGAGCACCAAGCAGCGAAGCGAGCAGCGTAACGTTCCGTGACCTGTGGGGATTCGCGCGCGAGCTGCCGGCGATTGCCTGGGCGGTGTCGTTGTTCGCTGCGTTCGAGGCAATGATCCTGACGTTGCTGCCGGTGTATTGCCTGCAGCAGGGTTTCACCGCTGAAATCGCCTTGGCGATGGTCAGCACAGTGGTGGTCGGTGATGCGCTGCTGCAATTGCCGATCGGCGCGTTGGCGGACTACCTGTCGCGGCGTACGTTGTTCGCCGGTTGTGCGGTGGTGTTGATGCTGTCGAGCCTGGCGATTCCGCTGCTGCTCGATACGCTGCTGATCTGGCCGCTTTGGGTGTTGTTCGGGGCGAGTGCCGGCGGACTGTTCACCCTGTCACTGATCCTGATTGGCGAGCGTTATCGCGACGATGCGCTGGTGCGGGCGAACGCGCACATTGCGCAGCTATGGGGCGTGGGTTGTCTGGTCGGGCCGCTGGCGGCCGGGGCGGGCAGTCAGTGGATCAACGGGCATGCGTTGCCGTTGTTGATGGCGATTGGGGCGTTTGGGCTGGTGCTGCTGCTTTTGCGTCAGGGGGCGTTTGGGCCCGTAACCGAGACGGCCTGAGATCAAAAGATCGCAGCCTGCGGCAGCTCCTACAGTTGAAATGCATTCTTTCTGTAGAAGCTGCCGAAGGCTGCGATCTTTTGGTTTTTAAAGCATCCGCTCAAGCCCGACAGTGGTGCTGAACCACGCGTTGAATCGTCGCCACCAACTCCCCGGCTCTTTGGTCAGGGTATGCATCTGGCCATTGTCTTCGGTGACCCAGACAATCTGGCCATCCTGTAATTTCGCCTGATAACTCAGCGCTGGCGCCATGCCTTGCAGGGCCAGTTCGCGAACATGTTCGGCAAGCTCCGGGCTGTCGACCAAGACCCCGACTTCGGTATTCCACAGCACCGAACGCGGGTCGAAGTTGAATGAGCCGATAAACGATTTCTGCCGGTCGAAGATCATCGCTTTGCTGTGCAGGCTCGAATCGGACCCGCGAAACGACTTGCTGTAAAACACATGCGGGCCGCTGCCGTAGTTATCACCAGGCTGACGCCGCAATTCATACAGTTTCACGCCGTGCTCCAATAGCGCCTTGCGGTACGGCGCATAGCCCCCATGCACCGCTGGCACGTCGGTGGCTTCCAGCGAGTTGGTCAGTAAGCTCACGGCAACCCCAGCGTCGGCGCGGCCGGTCAGGTACACCAACCCCGGCTGACCCGGTACAAAGTACGCCGAGATCATGATCAGTTCCTTGCTGACACCGCGCAGCTCCGGTCCCAACTGCGTGGTCAGCAGCAATTGCGGATCCGGTTCGCCTTTGGCCAAAACCTTGCTCGGCGCATCCCACAACGCCTGATTCCACGCCCAGATCAGCTCTTTGCGCCAGATGTCCATGCGCGGTTCGGTCTTGAACGTCATCAACTGTTGATACAGCGCATGATTCTGTTTGCGCGTGTCTTCCAGCGACTCTTCCAGGCGTGTGCGGGTGTTCTCCAGGTCCTTGGCGGTCGGTTGGCTGGTAAGGAACTCGTCGATCGGTTTGCTCAGCGCGCTGTTCCAGTACTGGTCGAAACTGTGTCCGAGCTGCTCGGCCACCGGCCCGACACTGAGCATGTCGATGTCGGTGAAATTCAGGTTTGGCTCGGCATCGAAATATTCATCGCCCAGATTACGTCCGCCGACGATGGCCGCACTGTTGTCCGCCAGCCACAACTTGTTGTGCATGCGCCGGTGCTGCAGCGACAGGTTGAACAGGCGTCCGGCTGCGCGCGTGACGCCGGTACTGCGGCCCAGATGCAGAGGGTTGAACAGGCGAATCTGAATCTGCGGATGCGCCGCCAGTGTCGCGATGATCTGGTCGAGGCCATCGCTGGTGGTGTCGTCGAGCAGGATGCGCACGCGCACGCCACGATCGGCCGCCTTGAGCAATTCCTCTACGAGCATCCGCGTGCTGATACCGTCATGGACGATGTAGTACTGCAGATCGAGGCTGGTCTGGGCGTTGCGGATCAGTTCGGCGCGTGCAGTGAATGCCTCACTGCTGTTGGACAGCAGACGGAAACCCGAGCGGCCTTGATAGGGCGCCGCTTGCGCCTGAATCGAGCGGCCGAAGCTGGAATCGGATGCTGGCAGCGCCTGACTGGGCTCACGCGGAACATCAAGGCTGGCACAGCCACTCAGGAACGAGGCGAGTAACAGCAAAGCGAACAGGGGCTGTCTGAAGCTCACGTAGGGTCATTCCGAATGGCGGCTAGGGTCGGCATATGGACGCGGTTCTCTGGAAAAAGGTCAGTCGGCTTCGGCCAGCAATCTGACGGCCGTCTCGCCGACTTTGCGCACCGCTTCTTCGATCTGCGCGGTCGGTTTGGCAGCGTAGTTCATCCGCAGGCAATTGCGGTACTTGCCCGAGGCGGAAAAGATGCTGCCGACGGCAATCTGTACGCCTTGATCGTGCAGTTCACGATTGAGTTTCAAGGTGTCGAAACCTTCCGGCAATTCGACCCACAACATGAAACTGCCTTGCGGCCGGCTGGCGCGGGTGCCTGCCGGGAAATAGCGGGTAACCCAGTCGATCATCAGGTCGCGACTGCGTTGGTATTGCGTGCGCATGCGCCGCAAGTGCGGTTCGAAATGGCCGGCTTTGAGGAATTCGGCGATGGCGATCTGCGGCTGCGGCGCGGTCGATCCGGTGCTGATGTATTTCATGTGCAGCACGCGCTCGAGGTATCGGCCCGGTGCGACCCAACCAATGCGCAGCCCCGGCGCCAAGGTCTTGGAAAACGAACTGCAGAGCAGCACGCGGCCGTCTTCGTCGAAGGATTTGATCGTGCGCGGACGCGGGTAGGTGTAGGCCAGTTCGCCATACACATCGTCTTCGATGATCGCCACGTCGAAGCGCTGCGCGAGGTTGAGCAAGGCACGTTTGCGCGACTCCGGCATGATGTAGCCGAGCGGGTTGTTGCAATTCGGGGTGAGCTGAATGACCTTGATCGGCCATTGCTCCAGCGCCAGTTCCAGCGCTTCGAGGCTGATACCCGTGAGCGGGTCGGTGGGGATTTCCAGGGCCTTCATGCCCAGGCCTTTGAGCGTTTGCATGGCGCCGTGGAAGCTCGGCGAGTCCACCGCAACGATATCGCCCGGCTCGCAGATCGCGTGGATGCTGGTGGACAGCGCTTCGTGACAACCGGTGGTGATCACCAGGTCGCTGGCGCTCAACTGGCAGCCGGAGTCGAGCATCAGTCGAGCGATCTGTTCGCGCAGTTCGAGAGTGCCGTGAATGTTGTCGTAATACAGACCGGGCATATCCTGGCGGCGGCTGATGCGGGCGAGACCGCGCAGCAGCGGTTTCATCGTTGGCGAGCTGATGTCGGGCATGCCGCGACCCAATTGCACGACATCCTTGCGCGGCACCGCGCGAATCAATTCCAACACTTGATCCCACTGCGAAATCTCCACCGGCCGTTGCGCCGGGCGGCCGACGGCGGGCAACTCCGGCAGCTCGCGCCCGACCGGTACGAAGTAGCCGGATTTGGGTTTCGGCGTGGCCAGACCGCTGTCTTCGAGCATGCGATAAGCCTGTTGCACCGTGCTCAGGCTGACCCCGTGTTCGACGCTCAAGGCGCGCACCGATGGCAACCGGTCGCCCGGACGATAGAAGCCGTTTTCGATGCGCGTGCCGAGCAATTCGGCGAGGTTTACGTAAAGGGTCATGGCTCTGCCTCGGTGCAGGTGATTCGATAAACCAGTACAGATGCGGCAAAAATCGACAATTCAGTGGGTAAAGTGGCAAATCTGTATGGAGTTAATACAGTGGCTTTGAATCTGTAATGGTTTTGCTCACCCGCGCATCATGGAATCTCTGGCTACCCAAGTAAACAGGAGCATTGAAAATGAACGGCTTGAGCGATGTGCGGCTGACGTTACACAGTCAGGAACTGGCGGCAGGGCAGAAGGATCGTGCACGCAATGAGATTATGCGTAACGCACCGTCCGGCCTGAGTCGCTGGGATCTGTTGTGGCATCGTCTGCACACGCGCAGGGCGTTGCTGGCGCTGACGGCGGATCAGCTCAAGGACATCGGATTGACCCGTGAGCAGGCGCAGGAAGAGGGGTTGAAGCCGTTCTGGCGGATCTGAGACCTGTATTGTTCTTGCGCGCCCTTTCGCGAGCAAGCTCGCTCCCACAGGGGATCTATGGTGGATGGGAAACTTGTATCCACTGAAGATTAATGTGGGAGCGAGCTTGCTCGCGAAGGCGTTCTTAGGGGCGCTGAAAAGCTGTCAGACCAACTCTTTCATCCGGTGCCACAACATCCCCAACGCCAACAGCGGCGAGCGCAAATGCTTGCCGCCCGGGAAGGTGATGTGCGGCACCTTGGCAAACAGGTCAAACCCACCGCTATGCTGCCCGCTGATCGCCTCGGCCAGCAACTTGCCCGCCAGGTGCGTGGCGTTCACCCCGTGGCCTGAATAGGCTTGGGCGTAATACACATTTGGCTGGTCGGCGAGCCGACCGATCTGCGGCAAACGGTTGGCACCGATGCCGATCATGCCGCCCCACTGATAATCGATCTTCACGCCAGCGAGTTGCGGGAACACTTCGAGCATCTTCGGCTGCATGTAGGCGCCGATATCCTTCGGATCGCGCCCCGAATAATGGCAGGCACCGCCAAACAGCAAACGACGATCCGCCGAGAGCCGGTAGTAATCCAGCGCCACCCGCTGATCACAAACCGCCATGTTCTGCGGCAGCAGGTTGTGTGCTTGCGCTTCGCTCAACGGCTCGGTGGCGATGATATAGCTGCCGGCCGGCAGGACTTTGCCGCTGAGTTGCGGGTTCAGATCATTCAGATAGGCATTGCAGCCGAGCACCAATGTTTTGGCACGCACCGAACCCTGAGCGGTATGGATTTTCACTTCAGGGCCGTAATCGATACGGGTCACTGCCGAATGTTCGAACAGCTGTACGCCCGACTGCTGCGCCGCTGCCGCTTCACCCAAGGCCAAGTTCAGCGGATGCAGATGCCCCGAACCCATGTCGATCAAACCACCGACATAGCGTTTCGAACCGACCACCGTGTGCATTTCGTGGGCTTGCAGCAAACGGGTTTCGTAGCGATAACCGAGGCTGCGCAGTTCTTCGGCGTCTTCGGCAAAGCCTTCGAGGTCGGACGGCTTGTTGGCGAGGTCGCAGTAGCCCCAGGTCAGGTCGCAGGCAATCTGAAAACGCTCAACGCGCTGGCGGACGATTTCCACCGCTTCCAGGCCCATCAGTTTCATCTCGCGCACGCCATCGGTGCCGATGACGTTGGCGAACTGATCAAGACCATGACCGACCCCGCGAATCAACTGTCCGCCATTACGACCACTGGCACCCCAGCCGATCCTGTGTGCTTCCAGCAACACTACGCTGAGGCCGCGTTCAGCCAGTTCCAGCGCCGTGTTCAACCCGGAAAAACCGCCGCCCACCACGCAGACGTCCGCCACTACCTCACCTTGCAGCAGCGGATGATCCGGCTGCGGCAGGCTGCTGGCGGCGTAGTAAGAGGCAACGTGGGGTTGGCTCGCGAAGGTGAAGGCGCGGGCAGTCATGGGCGTCATCCAACGGCTAAGGTGTCGAGAAAATTTGACGGAGCATAAGCCGCACGCCCGAACGTGGGCAACACTGGTCGGCCTGCGGTGTCTGGATCACGGCTTTTGCGGCACAATTGCCGCCTATTTCACCTTGGTCACCGCTTCAATGAGCTGCAACAGCCAGAAAGTCCGCACTTTGCGCCAGCAGATCCCCTCGTTCGAGTGTGTGCCCGGCTGCCACGATTGCTGTGGGCCGGTGACCACCTCGCCGGAAGAAATGGCGCGCCTGCCGCGCAAGACCCGCGCCGAGCAGGATGCGGCGATGGAAGAGTTGAACTGCGTGCATCTGGGGCCGAATGGTTGCACGGTGTATGAAGAGCGGCCGCTGATTTGCCGGCTGTTCGGCACCACCAAAACCTTGCCTTGCCCGAATGAGCGGCGGCCGGTGGAGCTGATTCATCCGCGCGTGGAGAAGCAGATATTCGAGTACATGGCGGCGAATCGGCAGGTGTTGGTGTGAAGCGTTCACTTGGAACCGAGTCGACGCCATCGGTGGCAAGCCAGCTCCCACAGGTTCGGCGTCGAGCGGAAATTTTGTGAACACCCGCAATCACTGTGGGAGCTGGCTTGCCAGCGATGGGGCTTTCAGGCACCACACATCTCAGTCTGGAATGGGAAGGCTCAGGCTCTCTTTCACTTCTTCCATCACGATATAACTCTTCGACTCCCGCACATGCGGCAGCTTCAGCAGAATGTCGCCCAGCAACTTGCGGTACGAGGCCATCTCGGAAATCCGTGCCTTTACCAGATAGTCGAAATCCCCTGACACCAGATGGCACTCCAGCACATGCGGCAGTTTCAGCACCGCGCGTCGGAACTCTTCAAAAGTGTCACCGGATTTGTAGTCGAGGCTGATCTCGACGAACACCAGCAAGCTACCCTTCAAGTGCTGCGGATTCAGCCGGGCGTTGTAGCCCATGATGATCCCCTCGCGCTCCAGACGCCGCACGCGCTCGGTGCACGGCGTGGTCGAGAGCCCGACCTTTTCGCCCAGTTCGGTAAAGGAAATCCGCCCGTCCGCCTGCAGGATCCGCAAGATGTTGCGGTCGATCTTGTCCAGCTCACGTTTGGTCTGAGTGTTGGTACGCATAGGGGATGCGCCTCCGTGAAAAGGGTTTGTGCCGAGAATTGTCGCCAAATATAGGCGCTTATATAGTGAAAAGCACTGGCATTTCTTTTTTACACTGCGCTCATCATTGCTCTAACAACAGACGTGCGCGGCCCTGCCGCGATGAGGGATACAAAATGCGTGTAATGGTCTTGGGTAGCGGCGTCATCGGTACCGCCAGTGCTTACTATCTGGCCCGTGCCGGGTTTGAAGTGGTGGTGGTCGACCGGCAGCCGGCTGCGGCCATGGAGACCAGTTTCGCCAACGCCGGCCAGGTCTCGCCGGGCTATGCCTCGCCGTGGGCCGCGCCGGGCGTGCCGCTGAAAGCGATCAAGTGGTTGCTGCAACGCCATGCCCCTCTCGCGATCAAGGCCACTGCCGACATCGACCAGTACCTGTGGATGGCGCAGATGCTGCGCAACTGCACCGCCAACCGTTACGCGGTGAACAAGGAGCGCATGGTGCGTCTGTCCGAGTACAGCCGCGACTGCCTCGATGAGTTGCGCGCCGAAACCGGCATCGCCTACGAAGGCCGCAGCCTCGGTACGACTCAACTGTTCCGCACTCAGGCGCAGCTCGATGGCGCCGCCAAAGACATCGCCGTGCTGAAAGAATCCGGCGTGCCGTTTGAAGTCCTCGACCGCGCCGGCATTGCCCGCGTTGAACCGGCGCTGGCGGGTGTGACGGACATCCTCGCCGGTGCCCTGCGCCTGCCGAACGACCAGACTGGTGACTGCCAGATGTTCACCACGCGCCTCGCCGAAATGGCGGTGAAACTCGGCGTGGAATTCCGCTTCGGTCAGGACATTCAGAAACTCGACTACGCCGGTGATCGTATCAACGGCGTGTGGATCGACGGCAAGCTGGAAACCGCCGACCGCTACGTGCTGGCCCTCGGCAGCTACTCGCCGCAATTGCTTAAGCCGTTGGGCATCAAGGCTCCGGTGTATCCGCTCAAGGGTTACTCGCTGACCGTGCCGATCACCAACCCGGCGATGGCCCCGACTTCGACTATTCTCGACGAGACCTACAAGGTCGCAATCACCCGTTTCGATAACCGCATCCGCGTTGGCGGCATGGCCGAGATCGCTGGTTTTGACCTGTCGCTGAACCCGCGTCGACGCGAAACCCTGGAGATGATCGTCAACGACCTTTATCCTCAGGGCGGCAATCTGGCCGAGGCAAGTTTCTGGACTGGCCTGCGTCCGACCACCCCGGACGGCACGCCGATCGTTGGCGCTACACCGTTCAAGAACCTGTTCCTCAACACCGGTCACGGCACCCTCGGTTGGACCATGGCGTGCGGTTCCGGTCGTTTGCTGGCCGACCTGATGGCGAAGAAAAAGCCACAGATCAGCGCCGAAGGCCTCGATATTTCCCGTTACGGCAACAAAATTCAGGAGTCCGCAAAACATGTCAATCCAGCGCCAGCTCACCAATGAGCGCATGAGTCAGATCGTCAGCCACAACGGCACCGTGTATCTGGCCGGACAGGTCGGCGACGACTTCGACGCCGGGATTGAACAGCAGACCCGCGACGTACTGGCCAATATCGAGCGTTTGCTTGATCTGGCCGGCACCGACAAACAACACCTGCTGTCGGCGACGATTTACCTGAACGGCATCGATGAGCACTTCGCCGGGATGAACTCGGTGTGGGATCAGTGGCTGCCAAAGGGTGCCGCTCCGGCCCGCGCCACCGTCGAAGCGAAGATGGCCAAACCGAGCATTCTGGTAGAAATCTCTATCGTCGCCGCGCTGCCGTAAGCCATTGTAAAGATCCCTCTCCCGGCGCTGTTGGCGGTTCACGTCGTCAGTCGGCGCCGGTTTTTCTTCCCATGACCGCCTAGAAGTCTGCCGCCATGCGTCCTGCCCGTGCCCTGATCGACCTAGAAGCCCTGCGCCACAACTACCGAATTGCCCGAGAAGTCACCGGCGCCAAGGCGTTAGCGGTGATCAAGGCGGATGCCTACGGCCATGGCGCAGTGCGTTGCGCGCAGGCGCTGGAAGCCAAGGCCGATGGTTTTGCCGTCGCCTGCATCGAGGAAGCCTTGGAGTTGCGCGCGGCCGGCATCAAGGCCCCGGTATTGTTGCTCGAAGGCATCTTCGAAGCCGATGAGCTGGCGCTGATCGTCGAGCATGATTTCTGGACCGTAGTGCATTCGCTGTGGCAGCTCGAAGCGATCGAACAAGCAGCCCTGAGCAAGCCGATCACCGTGTGGCTGAAGCTCGATTCGGGCATGCACCGCGTTGGCCTGCATCCTAAGGATTATCTGGCGGCTTATCAGCGTCTGCTGGCCAGTGGCAAAGTGGCGAAAATCGTCTTGATGAGTCACTTCGCCCGCGCCGATGAGTTGCACGAACAGAGCAGCGCCGATCAGGTAGCGGTGTTCGAAGCGGCGCGTCAGGGCCTGGCCGCTGAAGTCAGCCTGCGCAACTCGCCGGCCGTGCTCGGTTGGCCACAGATTCACAGCGACTGGGTGCGCCCGGGCATCATGCTCTACGGCGCAACCCCGTTCGAAGAAGCCAACGCCGTGGCTGATCGCCTGCAACCGGTGATGACCCTGGAGTCGAAAGTCATCTGCGTTCGTGAACTGCCCGCTGGCGAGCCGATCGGCTACGGTGCCAAATTCATCACTGACAAACCGATGCGCATCGGCGTGGTCGCCATGGGTTACGCCGATGGCTACCCGCGTCAGGCGCCGACCGGCACGCCGGTTTTGGTGGCTGGCAAGCGCAGCCGCATCCTCGGGCGCGTGTCGATGGACATGCTTTGCATTGATCTGACGGATGTGCCGGAAGCCGACCTCGGTTCTACCGTCGAATTGTGGGGCAAAAACATTCTCGCCAGCGAAGTGGCGCAGTGGGCTGACACCATTCCGTACCAGATTTTCTGCAACCTTCGTCGAGTGCCAAGGCTCTATTCCGAGGGTTAAGGCCGCTGCGGGGGCCAAGTGTTGTAAATACTGAACGCTGTCGCCATGATAACGCTCAATATTCTTACAACATCAGGAGGCTCCCGCCTTGGACGTCGGTGAACGACTGCAATCGATCCGCAAGCTCAAAGGGCTTTCCCAGCGTGAACTCGCCAAACGCGCGGGCGTCACCAACAGCACCATTTCGATGATCGAAAAGAACAGCGTCAGTCCTTCGATCAGTTCGCTGAGAAAGGTACTGGGCGGCATTCCCATGTCCATGGTTGAGTTCTTTTCCGAAGAAATCCTGCAGGAAGTCCCGACCCAGATCGTCTACAAGGCCAACGAGCTGATCGACATTTCCGACGGCGCCGTGACCATGAAACTGGTCGGCCGCGCGCACCCCAGCCGCGCCATCGCCTTCCTCAACGAAATCTACCCACCGGGTGCCGACACTGGCGAAGAAATGCTCACCCATGAAGGCGAAGAAACCGGGATTCTGGTGGAAGGTCGTCTGGAACTGGTGGTGGGTCTGGAAACTTTTATTCTCGAAGCCGGCGACAGCTACTACTTTGAAAGTACCAAGCCGCATCGTTTCCGTAATCCGTTCGACTTGCCTGCGCGACTAATCAGCGCAGCCACGCCGGCGAATTTTTAACAAAGAGGTGCCAAGCCATGATGGCAAAGGCATCCGGACAGTTTTTCTACCGTGCGGTATAACCCCTTCGACTATGGGGTTGTTTCAGTGTGACGGGCTACCCGCTATACTTCCGCCCGCCTGCGAACCGTGGCCGCAGGCGTGAATAGCCACCATTGAGGGTGAACGCGTGAATCTAATTATGAAAATGCTGGCTGCACCAGCAACCGTATTGGCCCTCTGGGCTGTCAGCGCTCAAGCTGCGACGAATGACGACATTGCCAAACGCCTCGAGCCTGTCGGCCAGGTGTGTGTTCAAGGGCAGGAATGCAAGGGGATGGAAGTGGCGGCAACTGCCGGCGGCGGTGGCGGTGCGAAGACTCCGGACGAAGTGATTGCCAAACATTGCAACGCTTGCCATGGCACGGGCTTGTTGGGGGCGCCGAAAATTGGTGATGCCGCCGCGTGGAAAGACCGTGCTGACCATCAGGGCGGTCTTGATGGTCTGCTGGCCAAGGCCATCACCGGCCTTAACGCGATGCCACCGAAAGGCACCTGCGCCGATTGCTCGGACGACGAGTTGAAGGGCGCGATCCAGAAGATGTCCGGCCTGAAGTAAGGCGCGCTTCTGACGAAAAAAACCGTCTTCGGACGGTTTTTTTGTGCCTGCGATTCAAGAGCCCTCACCCCAGCCCTCTCCCAGAGGGAGAGGGAGCCGACCGAGGTGTCTTACGCTCTACATCGACCTGACAGACCGTAGCGACTATGGATTCGGTACATCACGTTCAAGTCGGCGTACCTCTCCAATATCCCCCATTCAGTCCCCTCTCCCTCCGGGAGAGGGCTAGGGTGAGGGCAACAATTTCGAGTAGGAAAAGGATTTCACGAACAGCGCACGTTCACTCTGAAGCTGTTCATTGCAGCAAACTCAAGGCAATCTCGGTCTACCCCTATTCACGGAACGGGCAGGAGGCTTCAGATGGTGCAGTTGTGTTCGATCGAACAGGCAGTGGACGACGTGCTGGCGCGTTTGCCTGCGCACATCCACATGGGCATGCCGCTGGGGTTGGGCAAGCCCAATCACTTCGTCAACGCGCTGTACCGGCGAATCAAAGCGCTGCCCGAGCGGCAACTGACGATTTACACCGCGCTGTGTCTAGGTCGCCCTGCACTGGGCGATGGCTTGCAGAAGCGCTTTATCGAGCCCTTTGTCGAGCGCGTCTTCGGTGATTACCCGGAGTTCGATTTCCTCGCCGACCTGCACCGCGATAGCCTGCCCGCCAACATCCGTATCGAACAGTTTTTCATGCAGCCCGGCAGCCTGCTCAACAGCGCGCCGGCCCAGCAGGATTACGTCAGCAGCAACTACAGTCACGCCGCCCGCGACATCAACGCCGCCGGGCTGAACCTGGTGGCGCAATTGCTTGCCAGCAGCAGCGACCATCCCGATCGCCTGAGCCTGAGCTGCAACCCGGACATCACCCTTGACCTGTTGCCGATGATCGCCAAGCGCCGCGATGCGGGCGAGACCATTCTGCTGGTCGGCCAGGTGCACACGGATCTGCCGTACATGCCGGGCGATGCCGAAGTCGACATCGACACCTTCGACCTGCTGATCGACGAGAAGGACAGCAGCACGCTGTTTTCCACGCCGAACATGCCGGTAGGGTTTCAGGATCATTTCATTGGTGTGCACGCGAGTACGCTGGTGCGTGACGGCGGCACGTTACAGATCGGCATCGGCTCGATGGGTGATGCACTGACAGCCGCGCTGCTCGCACGTCAGGCGGATAACGCCGGTTACCTGGCCTTGCTGCATGACATCAACCTCAGCCAATGGGCGCAACTGATCGAGCGCGAAGGCGGCACCGGGCCGTTTGCCAAAGGCCTCTACGGTTGCAGCGAGATGTTCGTCAACGGCCTGCTGGTATTGGCGGATGCCGGGATCATTCGGCGCAAGGTCTACCCTGATGTGCCGACGCAGGAGCAGGCCAACGCCGGCACTCTCGACGAAGCCGCGCAAACTGACGGCATCTCGGTGCACGGCGGTTTTTTCCTCGGCCCGCGCAGTTTCTACGAGCGCCTGCGGGAGTTACCACAGAGCAAACGCCTCGAATTCAACATGACCCGCATCAGCTACATCAACGAGCTCTACGGGCAGGAAGAACTCAAGCGTTTACAGCGCCTCGACGCGCGATTCATCAACACCGTGTTCACCATGACCCTGCTTGGCGCTGGCGTGGCGGATCAACTGGAAGACGGCCGAGTGCTCAGCGGTGTCGGTGGGCAGTACAACTTCGTTGCGCAGGGGCATGCGCTGCACGATGCCCGTTCGATTCTGATCCTGCGCAGCTGGCGTGAATCCGGTGGCGATGTCAGTTCCAACATCGTCTGGGAATACGGCCACTGCACGATCCCCCGGCATCTGCGCGACATTGTCGTGACCGAGTACGGCATTGCCGATCTGCGCGGTAAATCCGACGCAGTGGTGATCGAGTCGCTGCTGAACATCAGCGACTCGCGTTTCCAGCAGGGTTTGATCGAGCAAGCGCAAAAGGTCGGCAAACTGCCCAAGGATTTCCGTCTCGATCCACGCTTTGCCGACAACACCCCGCAGCGTTTGCAGGCCATCGCCGCGCGCCATCCGAACCTGTTTCCGGAGTATCCGCTGGGCTGTGATTTCACCGCGATCGAACGGGATCTGCTGCGGGCGCTGAACTGGCTGAAGAGCAAGTTCAAGCTCACCGAAATCCTCGAACTCGGCAAAGCCGCCCTCGACGCCCCCGAGGCATCGCTGTACCCCGAGCACCTTGAGCGCATGCAACTCACCAACCCGGAAGGCCTGAGAGAAGACCTCTTCCAGCGCTTGCTCCTCACCGGCCTCAAAGCCACCGCGCAGTAACTGCACACCGCAAAACCCACTGTGGGAGCGAGCCTGCTCGCGAAAGCGGTGTATCAGTCGACCAAGATGTCGACTGACCCAAAGCATTCGCGAGCAGGCTCGCTCCCACAGGGTATTGCGGTGTGGCTGGTTTACTCGATGAAGGTAACGACGCCACCCGTCAGCGATTTCACCCGGGCCAGCGATTCAACGCGGTAGCCCTGAGAGTCCAGCTCGGCGCGGCCGCCCTGGAACGACTTCTCGATGACGATGCCCAGACCGGCAACGGTCGCGCCGGCCTGTTTGATGATCGAGATCAGCGCTTGCGACGCCTTACCGTTGGCCAGGAAGTCGTCGATGATCAGCACGCGGTCGCTGCTGGTCAGGTGGCGCGGGGAGATGGCCACGGTGCTTTCGGTCTTTTTGGTGAACGAGTAAACGGTCGCCGACAGCAGGTTTTCAGTCAGAGTCAGGGACTGTTGCTTGCGGGCGAAGATCACCGGCACGCCGAGATTCAGACCCGTCATGATCGCCGGGGCGATGCCCGAGGCTTCGATGGTGACGATCTTGGTGATGCCCGAGTCCTTGAAGAGCGAGGCGAATTCGTCGCCGATCAGCTTCATCAGGGCCGGGTCGATCTGGTGGTTCAGGAAGGCGTCGACCTTCAGGACCTGGTCGGAAAGCACAATGCCTTGTTCGCGGATTTTCTGGTGCAATGCTTCCATGAAGCTGTCCTCTTTTGGCGCTTTGTGCGCCGAAGGTCTAGTAAAAAAAGTGGTCAATTCTAGCGCTTTAACATCGCGCGTATATCAGCCAATGCGCTATTGCCGCGCACGACTTTGACTTCGGTCGGTGTGTCGTCATTGCCTTCCCAGGCCAGATCGTCCGGCGGCAGCTCATCGAGGAAGCGGCTCGGCGCGCAGTCGATGATCTCGCCGTACTGCTTGCGCTTGGCGGCGAAGGTGAACGCCAGGGTCTGGCGCGCGCGGGTGATGCCCACGTAGGCCAGGCGGCGTTCTTCTTCGATGGTGTCGGCTTCGATGCTGGAACGGTGCGGGAGGATTTCCTCTTCCATGCCCATGATGAACACGTAAGGGAATTCCAGACCCTTGGACGCATGCAGGGTCATCATCTGCACGCCTTCGGCGCCGTCTTCCTCTTCCTGCTGACGTTCGAGCATGTCGCGCAGGACCAGTTTGCCGATGGCGTCCTCGACGGTCATTTCGCCTTCTTCGTCCTTCTCGAGGGTGTTTTTCAACGCCTCGATCAGGAACCAGACGTTGCTCATCCGGTAATCGGCCGCCTTGTCGCTGGAGCTGTTGGTGCGCAGCCAGTTCTCGTAGTCGATGTCCATGACCATGCTGCGCAGTGCCGAGATCGGGTCTTCGCCGGCGCACTGCTCGCGGACCTTGTCCATGAAGCGCTTGAAGCGCGACAGGCGATCGGTGAAGCGGCTGTCCAGATGCTCGCCCAGACCGATTTCATCGGTGGCAGCGTACATCGAGATTTTGCGTTCAGTGGCGTAGTTGCCGAGTTTTTCCAGCGTGGTCGAGCCGATTTCCCGGCGCGGCACGTTGATCACCCGCAGGAAGGCGTTGTCGTCATCCGGGTTGACGATCAGGCGGAAGTAGGCCATCAGGTCTTTCACTTCCTGACGGCCGAAGAAGCTGTTGCCACCGCTCAGGCGATACGGCACCTGATGATGCTGCAATTTCAGCTCGATCAGCTTGGCCTGATAGTTACCGCGATAAAGGATCGCGAAATCGCTGTACGGACGGTCGGTGCGCAAGTGCAGGCTGAGGATTTCCATGGCCACGCGCTCGGCTTCGGCGTCTTCGTTGCGGCAGCGGATCACGCGGATCTCGTCGCCGTGGCCCATCTCGCTCCACAGCTGCTTTTCGAATTCGTGCGGGTTGTTCGAGATCAGCACGTTGGCGCAACGCAGGATACGACTCGTCGAGCGGTAGTTCTGCTCGAGCATCACCACTTTCAAGGACGGATAGTCGTCCTTGAGCAGCATCAGGTTTTCCGGCCGCGCGCCGCGCCAGGCGTAGATCGACTGGTCGTCGTCGCCCACCACGGTGAACTGGTTGCGCTTGCCGATAAGCATTTTCACCAGCAAATATTGGCTGGCGTTGGTGTCCTGGTATTCGTCGACCAGCAGGTAACGCACCTTGTTCTGCCACTTTTCGAGAATGTCGGCGTGTTCTTCGAAGAGTTTTACCGGTAGCAGGATCAGGTCGTCGAAGTCCACGGCGTTGAACGCTTTCAGCGTGCGCTGATAGTGGGTGTAGACGATGGCGGCGGTCTGTTCCTTGGGATTGCGCGCGTTCTCCAGCGCCTGCGGCGGCAGGATCAGGTCGTTTTTCCAGGCGCCGATCATGTTCTTGATCTCGTCGACGCCGTCTTCGCCCGCGTATTCCTTCTGCATGATGTCGGTCATCAGTGCTTTTACATCGGTCTCGTCAAAGATCGAGAAACCTGGCTTGTAGCCCAGCCGCGCGTGTTCCTTGCGGATGATGTTCAGACCGAGGTTGTGGAACGTGCAGACGGTCAGACCGCGACCTTCGCCGGCCCGCAGCAAGGTGCCGACCCGCTCTTTCATCTCGCGCGCGGCCTTGTTGGTAAAGGTCATGGCGACGATGTACTGGGCGCGGATGCCGCAGTTCTGGATCAGGTGCGCGATCTTGCGCGTGATCACGCTGGTCTTGCCGGAGCCAGCACCGGCGAGCACCAATAGAGGGCCGCCGACGTAGTTCACGGCTTCTTGCTGCCGGGGATTGAGTCGGGACATACGAAAATTCGGGAGTCGTTGACGAAATGGGCCGGCATTTTAACAGGCTCAGAGAATTGTGCTGCTCTCTCCGACTTGTGACGTACCACGCGATTCAAATTTGCCGGTTTTGTTACTTTCGCGGAGGATGCGCGGTGATTTTGCGGCTAATGTTCTCATTCGTGACACAAAATAACGTTTTGATAACCGTTGTCATTTGGTCATTGAACATCGCAACGGCATAATGCCCCGCCCACATCTTTGCAGAGTCTAGGGAGCTAGCTTGTCTACGCCTGTCGAACCCTTGCGTTTGCTGCTACTGGCCGAAGAGCCAGCGTGGACAGCGTTATTGCGCGAGTGTCTGGCTCCGTTGGGGAGCGCGGCGGTGCTGATCAGCGCGCCGAGCTGGAAGTCGGTCAGCAGTTTGTTCGAAGACAACCGCAATGCGGTGTTGTTGACCCTTCCGGCATTGCAACCGGCACCGGGCCGTTGCAGCCTGCCGACGGTATTGCTGCTGGAACATGAACCGGACACCGCGCCGGTTGGCGTCAGTGACTGGCTGGTGTTCGACGCCCTCGACGCCGGCATGCTGCGCCGTTGCCTGCGCCATGTGCGCGAACGCGGCGTTCTCGAAAACACCCTGCAACGCCTTGCCGAACAGGATCCGCTGACCGGCATCGCCAATCGCCAGGGTTTCCAGACCTTGCTCGCCGCGCGCCTCGCTGAAAGTGATGGTCGCGGGCTGGCCCTTGGGCATCTTGATCTCGATAACTTCCGGCATGCCAACGATGCGCTTGGTCATCAGGCGGGCGATCGCTTGATCTTGCAAGTCGTTGCGCGGCTGAAAAGTCAGCTGGAGGCCGGTGATCAACTGGCGCGGCTGGGCAGCGACGAATTCGCTCTGCTGATCGACACGCGCCGTGCGCCGCAGCGCGCCGAGTGGATGGCCGAACGCATCACCGAAGCCTTGTCCGAACCGTATTGGGTCGATGGAGAGAGCCTGTTGATCGGTTCCAGCCTCGGCATTGCCCACGCCCGCGCGCAGGGCGGCGCTGACCCGCTGATGTGGCATGCACACATCGCCATGCAGCAGGCCAAGAGCACCCAGGGCTGCACTTTTCATATCTTCAACGAACGGATCAACCGCAACGCGCGGAGCATGGCCGACCTCGAAAGCGAGCTGCGCCGGGCGTTGCGTCGCGATGAGCTGGAACTGCATTACCAGCCACGCCTGAATCTTGAGGATGGGCAGATTGTCGGCCTCGAAGCGTTGGTGCGCTGGCGTCACGGCGAACGTGGTTTGCTGCCGCCGAGCGAGTTCGTGCCGTTGGCCGAGCAGAGCGGCTTGATTGTGCCGCTGGGTTACTGGGTGATTTCCCGCGCCCTGCGCGACATGCAGGCGTTGCGTGAACGCGGACTGCCGGCGCTGCACATGGCGATCAACCTGTCGTTCCGCCAGTTTCAGGACAGCCAATTGTTGCCGACGCTCAGCCGCCTGATCGCCGAGCGCGGTGTAGAAGCGCAGTGGCTGGAATTCGAACTGACTGAAACGGCGGTAATGCGTCGTAGTGATCTGGTCAAGCAAACCATGGATGCCCTCGGCCGCCTCGGCGTGCGCTTCTCGCTGGATGATTTCGGTACCGGGTTCTCGTCGTTCGTGCACCTCAACAGCTTGCCGATCACGCTGCTGAAGATCGACAAGAGTTTCGTCGGTGGCATGGAGCAGCGCGAAGAGAACCGTAAACTGGTGCACGCGATGATCAATCTTGCGCACAACCTGCATCTGGAAGTGGTAGCCGAAGGCGTGGAAACCCCGGAGCAACTGGAACTGCTGCGCGGGTTTGGCTGCGATCAGGTGCAGGGTTACCTGATCAGCCGGCCGTTGCCGTTGGCGGAACTGGTTGAATACCTGACGTTTGGCTCAAGCCAACAGGTTTCTGTGGAGGCCGTTTAAAAGATCGCAGCCTGCGGCAGCTCCTACACCGATCCCTGTAGTAGCTGCCGTTTTGTTCTTAATCCGCACCAACGACCTCAAAGCGTGATGTAACAGGCTCCAACCGAATCATCCGCTTCATTTTCCATTCAAACGCCAGCGTCAAACTCACCGCCGCACACGCCAGGCCTAGCGCCAAACCCCACCAGACGCCTGTCGGCCCCCAGTTCAAGTGGAACGCCATCCACCACGCTGCCGGCGCACCAATCAGCCAATAGCAACCAAGCCCGACCAGAAACGTGGTTTTCGCATCCTTGAGCCCGCGAATACAGCCCATGGCAATCGTCTGCGTGCCGTCGAAGAGCTCGAACCATGCCGCCACGGCCAGCAGGCTCACCGCCAAACGAATCACTTCGGCAAACACCGGATCATTGTGATCAAGGAATAACCCGACCAACTGATTTGGCAGCAACCAGAAAACCAGTGCAAAACCCAGCATCACCACGGCGCCAAAGACGATGCCGACCCGCCCGGACATCCGCGCATCGCTCAATTGCCCGGCACCGTAATGCTGGCCGACGCGCATGGTGATCGCGTACGACATGCCCGCCGGCACCATGAATGCGACCGAGACGATTTGCAGGGCAATCTGGTGTGCGCCCAGTTGCGTGCTGCCCATGGTGCCCATGCACAGTGCCGCGAAGGCGAACAAACCGACTTCCACTGCGTAGGTGCCGCCGATTGGCAGGCCGAGGCGCCACAACTCTTTCAGGTACTGCCGATTCGGCCGCGACAGGCCCGCGCGCAGCGGATAAGCGTCATACGCTGGATGCCGACGGATATGCCAAGCCAGCGCCAATGCCATGCAGTTGGCAACAATTGCCGTGACCAGGCCGATCCCCGTCAGGCCCATTTTCGGCAGACCGAACATGCCGGTGATCAGCGCGTAATTGAGCAGGAAGTTGGCCACCGTGCCGGCGAGGCTGATCACCATCACTGGTGTCGCCCGGCCAATCGCACTGGTGAAACCGCGCAGGGCCATGAAGCTCAGGTAGCCGGGCAGGGCGAAGGGCAGGGCAATCAGGAATTGCCCGGCGGCGTTGACGTTGGTTTCGGTCTGGCCGAACAGCAGCAACACCGGTTTCAGGTTCCACAGCAGCAACCCGGCGCCCAGCGCCATCAGCCACGCCAGCCACAGACCGGCCTGAGTCAGCCGTGCGGCGCCGATGATGTCGCCGGCGCCCTTGCGAATCGCCACCAAGGTGCCCACCGCCGCAATCACACCGATGCAGAAAATCGATACGAACGAATAGCTCGCCGCGCCGAGACCGCCACCGGCCAGCGCTTCCGGACTCAGGCGCGCCATCATTAAAGTGTCAGTCAGCACCATCAACATGTGCGCCAACTGTGAAGCGATCAACGGCCCTGCCAGCCGCAGGATGGCCCAGAGTTCGGTACGCACAGGATGCTGCATGGTCATCACCACTCGATTTCAGAGGGAACAGGAGACCGTCGATTCTCGGCGCTTGGCAGGCGTTGCACAAAGGGATAAAAAGGATGGGTGGCATGATTAAAACTCATCTTGAGCAGATTTTGTCAGACTGGCTGCATCCCGCTATAGGAGCTTTCTGTATGTCTCGTCGTCTTCCTCCCTTGTATGCCCTGCGCGCATTTGAAGCGGCAGCGCGGCATAGCTCGTTCACCCGTGCGGCGGAAGAGTTGTCGATCACCCAGAGTGCGGTCAGTCGGCATATTCGAACCCTGGAAGATCATTTCGCTTGCCGGCTGTTCCATCGCAGCGGGCGCAATCTGCAACTCACCGAAGCGGCCCGCCTGCTGTTGCCCGGTATCCGCGAAGGCTTCACTGCTCTGGAACGAGCCTGCAATACCTTGCGTGCCGAAGACGACATTCTGCGCATGAAGGCGCCGTCGACCTTGACTATGCGCTGGCTACTGGCGCGGCTTAGTCGTTTCCGTCACTTGCAGCCGGGCAACGAAGTGCAACTGACCAGCGCCTGGATGGATGTCGATTCGGTGGACTTCAACGATGAACCGTTCGATTGCGCAGTGCTGTTGAGTGACGGGCATTTTCCGCCGGACTGGGAGGCCAGTCTGCTCTTTCCTGAAGAGCTTATTCCCGTGGGTGCGCCGAACCTGCTCAACGATCAACCGTGGGATCTGGCCCGGCTGGCGTCCACCGAATTGCTCCATCCGACCCCGGATCGGCGTGACTGGCGAAGTTGGCTGGAACACATGGGGCTGTCAGATCAGGTGTCGCTGAAGGGCGGACAGGTGTTCGATACCCTCGAACTGGGCATGATCGCGGCGGCGCGCGGCTACGGCGTGTCGATGGGCGATTTGTTGATGGTTGCCGAAGACGTGGCACAAGGAAGACTGAGCCTGCCGTGGCCAACGGCGGTCGCCAGCGGATTGAATTATTACCTGGTGTGGCCAAAAACCCGTCCGGGAGGTGAACGTTTGCGTCGTCTCAGCGACTTCCTGCAAGGCGAAGTCCGCGCCATGGAGCTGCCGGCGGTTGCGCGCTTGAGCTGAAACGTTCGAGCCGCCACAATGGCGGCCTTGCGCCATACCCACGTTGCGCGCTCAAGTATTCGGTTTCACCGCCGACTATGAGCAAGTGGAACCGTCGTGCCGGTCTCCACGATTCACCCCCACTATTAGAAAATTATCCGAGTCGAGATCAAGGAGGATCCCGTGGCTCGGCCAGGAGCTGTCCATGTCTCAACCTCGCGCTCGGATCGCCTCGCAGCTGGGCCTCGCGCTCGCCGTGATACTGGCGATTGTCATCAGTGGCAGTACAGTGTTCGCCCTGCGTTCGCTGGATTCGGCCAACCTCGCCACCCGTGAAGAGCATCTGGCCAGTGAGGCGCGGCTGTTGGCCGACCAACTGAGTACCTTCCACGGCACGCTGCGTGAAAGCACCCAGCGCTTGAGCGGGTTGTTCGAGAAGCGCTTCAGCGCGGGTTTGAGCATTCACCCGAGTGAGCCGGTAACGGTGGCAGGCACCCAGACCCCGGGTTTGCACCTGGGCAGCGAAGTGCTGAACAACAACTTCAAGGAAGTCGACGAGTTCAAGCAGATGACCGCCGGTGTCGCCACGCTGTTCGTGCGCAGCGGCGAAGACTTCGTCCGGGTCAGCACCTCGCTGACCAAACAGGACGGCACGCGCGCCATCGGCACCTTGCTCGATCACGCGCACCCGGCCTACGCGAAGCTGATGGCAGGGCAGAGCTACGTTGGTCGCGCCTTGTTGTTCGAGCGTTCCTACATGACCCAATACACCCCGGTGCGCGATGGCAGCGGCAAAGTGATTGCAGTGTTGTTCGTCGGCTTCGATTACACCGACGCACAGAACGCCCAGTTCGATAACCTCAAGCGTTTCCGTATTGGCCAGACAGGCTCCCTGGCACTGCTGGATGAGCAGAACAAATGGCTGGTACCGCCGGCTGGCGTGCAGGCGCTGGATCAAGCGATTCCGGTGATCAGCGGTCTGGCGAAAACGCCGGGCAAAGGTCAGTTCTGGGGCGATAAGTCCGAAGATTTCTACAGCGTTGCCGTGCCGTTCGACGGTGGCCCGTGGTCGGTAGTGGCGAGCATGCCGAAAGCCGAGATCCGTGCGGTAACCTGGAGCGTCGGTACGCAACTGGCCATTGGCAGCCTGTTGGCGATGCTGCTGGCGGTCGGTTCCGTAGTCTGGTTGCTGCGTAGCAAACTGGCGCCACTGAGCGATCTGGTCCGTCAGGCGGAAGCCTTGGGTGCCGGCGATCTCAGCGTGCGCCTGAACGTGTCGAGCAACGACGAAATCGGTCAGCTGTCCCGCGCGTTCAACCAGATGAGTCAGGCGCTGTCGACCATGGTCGAGCACATCCGCCGCTCTTCGGAAGAGGTCAACAGCCGTGCTCAAGCCTTGTCTGGCCTGTCCGGTGGCGCGTACGAAGGCATGGAGCAGCAGTCCGGCGAAATCACCAGCATGGCCGGCGCGGTGGAAGAGTTCAGCGCGACCTCGCTGAACATTGCCGACAACATGGGCGCAACTCAGCGTCTGGCGCAGGAAAACGCCCAGCAAACCCAGATTGGCCGCAGCTCGATGGAAGAAGCGTCGTCCTCGCTGGAGCAAATCGCTGGCGCCCTGAACAGCACCGCCACCGTGATCAACACCCTCGGTCAGCGTTCTCAGGAAATCGGCGGCATCGTTGGCGTGATTACTTCGATTGCCGAGCAAACCAACTTGCTGGCGCTGAACGCAGCGATCGAAGCGGCTCGCGCCGGCGAACAAGGTCGCGGCTTTGCCGTGGTAGCCGATGAAGTGCGCAGCCTGGCTTCGCGTACCCGTCAGGCGACTGATGAAATTTCCAGCATGATCCACAGCATCCAGCAGGAAACCGGCAACGCCATCAGCACCATGGAGCAGGGCAATGTGCTGATGCAGGAAGGCTTGTCGCGCAACGCCAATGTCGCGTCGGCGCTGGCGCGTATTGACGAGCAGAGCCGTTCGGCGGGGCAGCAGTTTGCGGCGATTACCACGGCGACTCAGGAACAGAGCAGCACTGCGACGTTGTTGAGTAGTAATTTGCAGAGCATTGCGCTGGCCAACAGTGAGCAGCGTGAGGTTGTATCGAACCTGGCGGTGACGGCGAAAGAGCTGGAGAAGCTGGCGGCGGATCTGCGCTCCGAGGTTGATCGCTTTCGTTGATGTGTGCCTGAAATAGCTTTCGCGAGCAAGCTCGCTCCCACAGTTTCCGGGGTCGCTCACAAATCGTGTGAGCAACCTAAAATCTTGTGGGAGCGAGCTTGCTCGCGAAGGCAACACCGCCGATCCATGGCAGATCACCCTATATGTCTCTCATCTCTACTTGCTGAAACGTTTCCGCAGCGCTATAAAAATGGCACAACTCCAATAAAGGCTACTGCCATGACCCCGCTCAAACTCGCCGTCGCCCTCGGCGCATTCTCTGCTGCTTCCCACGCCATGGCCTGGGATTACGTCCTTCTCGACACCAACAAACCCGCGCAAAACTGGACCATCACCAATGAACAGCTCGGTGTGAAAACCGATAAACCCTTCTCCGTAAGCCTGCGTACCTTGCACGGTGGCCGGCAGGAAGGCGTCAGCATCGTTGATATCGATAACGGCACAATGAAACTCTCGGTGGTGCCGACCCGAGGCATGAATGTCTTGCAGGCCTCTGTCGGCAACGTGCGCATGGGCTGGGATTCGCCGGTCAAGGACGTGGTCAACCCGGCCTTTATCGAGCTCAACGGGCGTGGTGGGCTGGGTTGGCTGGAGGGCTTCAACGAGCTGGTCGCCCGCTGCGGTTACGAATGGGTTGGCCATCCCGGTATCGACAATGGTGAACTGCTGACCCTGCACGGGCGCGCTGCCAACATCCCGGCCAGCACCGTCACTCTGCACATTGACGAAAAACCGCCCTATGCCATCAGTCTGCGCGGCGAGCTGAAAGAGCAGGCCTTCAAGAAAGTCGACTTCTCGGTCGTCACTGAGCTGGTCACCGAACCTGGCAGCGTGCGCTTTGCACTCAACGATACGCTGACCAACAACGGCGACTATCCAAAGGAATACCAGGCGCTGTACCACAGTAACTTCAGTACGCCGTTCCTCGAGCAGGGCGCCCATTTTGCTGCGCCGGTAAAACAGGTGTCGCCGTTCAACGACAAGGCCAAGGCCGATCTGGCTGACTGGCAGACTTATCGCGCGCCGACCAAGGACTACGACGAAACCGTCTACAACGTCGTGCCCTATGCCGACGCCAAAGACGAAACCCTGACGGTTTTGCACAATAAAGCCGGCAGCCTCGGTGTTTCCGTTGGCTTCAATACCCGGCAGTTGCCGGTGTTTTCCCTGTGGAAAAACACCGATACCCAAGGTCAGGGTTATGTCACGGGGCTGGAACCGGGCACCAGTTTTTCCTACAACCGTCGCTATCAGCGTCCGCTGAATCTGGTGCCGACCATTGCACCCAAGGAACACAAACAGTTCCAGATCAGCTACAGCCTGCTTGCAGACAAGGGCGCTGTGGATAACGCCTTGAAGCGTGTGACCGAGATTCAGGCTGGGCGCGAAACTGAAGTGCGGCAGACGCCACTGGTGGATCTGACCGAGCATTAAGGTGTCGCCGGCCGATATTGCAGCGCCTCGGCCAAGTGTTCGCGTTTGATTGCATCGACTTGCTCAAGGTCTGCCAGGGTTCGGGCGACTTTGAGCAGGCGATGCGCTGAACGCAGCGATAGTGTCAAACGCTCACAGGCCGACTCCAGCCAGGCTTCGTCGACTGTGGATAACTTGCAGTGTCGCTTCAAGCCCGGCAGATCGAGAAATGCGTTGGCGCAGCCTTGACGCTTTTGCTGTCGTTCGCGAGCCTCGGCTACCAGTGCTGCGGCGCTGGCGCTGTCCTCGCCGGGTTTAATTGCCGGATTCAAGGCCGTCGCCTCCCGCGCCACCGTCAGGTGCAGATCAATCCGGTCCAGTAACGGTCCAGACAGCTTGTTGCGATAGCGCTGCACCATGTCCGGTGTGCACGAGCACTTGCCACTCGGCTCGCCCAGATATCCACAGGGGCAGGGGTTCATCGCCGCCACCAACTGAAACCGCGCGGGAAAACGCACGCGATCCTTGGCCCGGGCGATCACGATGAATCCCGACTCCAAAGGCTCCCGTAAAACCTCCAGAACTTTGCGATCGAACTCCGGCAGTTCGTCGAGAAACAACACACCGTGATGGGCCAAGGTGATTTCGCCGGGTTGCGGTTTCGAACTGCCACCCACCAGTGCAGGCCCGGAGGCGGAGTGGTGCGGTTGACGGAAGGGACGCTGCGGCCAATGGGTCAGCGGTGCGCCACTGGCGACGGACTGAATCGCCGCCACCTCCAGTGCTTCACTCTCGGCCAGCGGCGGCAACAGCCCAGGCAGTCTACTAGCCAACAGCGTTTTTCCGGTCCCCGGCGGCCCGCTGAACAACAGGTTATGCGCCCCCGCAGCGGCAATCAGCAACGCTCGTTTCGCCGCCACTTGCCCCTGCACTTCATTCAAGTCGGGATAAGGCTTGCTGGCATGCATCAGCCCGTCGGAGACATAGGGTTCAACCGGCGTATGCCCATTGAAATGCGCCACCGCCTCCAGCAAATGATCCACCGCAAACACCTTCAACCCCGAAGCCAGACACGCCTCCTCGGCATTCGCCCGCGGCACCACCAGCGCACGACCCGCTTTGCGCGCCGCCAACGCTGCCGGCAACACCCCGCGCACCGCTCGTACTGCGCCGGACAACGCCAGCTCCCCCAGACATTCCACCTCATCCAGCGTCAGACACGGCACCTGCACACTCGCCGACAGAATCCCCAAGGCAATCGCCAGATCAAACCGCCCGCCATCCTTGGGCAAATCCGCCGGCGCCAGATTCAAGGTGATCCGCCGCGCCGGAAACTGCAGCCCGGAATTGATGATCGCGCTGCGCACCCGGTCCTTGCTCTCCTTCACCGCCGCCTCGGGCAGCCCGACCATGGTCAGCGACGGCAGGCCGTTGGCCAGATGGACTTCGACAGAGACAGCGGGGGCTTCCACGCCAATCTGGGCGCGGCTGTGGACGATGGAGAGGGACATGGTCGTTCCTTGAGCTGAATCGGGAGCCGCTTCCTGCGGGTTTTTGAAGCGTAGTCTGGGGAGAGGGCGTTGGTCGGACAGTTTTAAGGGCGAACTTTCACTGGATGTTGCCTGAGGCGGACATTTGAGCTGGCTAGCTCATGGTCGGCGTAGGCACTCCGCAACTAGTTCGGTGCTTTCACATGGATGCTTCGCAGTGGCTTCCATGAGGTAAACGTGGATTAAGGGTCATGCCCCATAAAAATCGAGACGAAAAAAAACCGCCTTGAGAAAGCGGTTTTTTATATGCAGGCTTCGGTGAGGCCAAGGCCTGCGCATCCTTAGCGGACACACTCGTGTTGCCCGAGATTATGCATATTTGACCGGTGGCGCAAGCATCATTGAAATTTCAGCCAATCAATCGATTAAAAGATTCGAGGACCAACATCGGTTTGCCGGTACATGATAACGACTTGATACAACTTGTTTAAATGCCACGGCCGGACAGCGAATACCATTCGCCGTGACGATGCCCACTCATCGAGTGTTCGCAAAGTGTGGACGGGAGCGAAAAAAATTCATGTTCCTCGACACGGTTTGAGACCCGTGCCGGTGCTGATCTTGGGGAGCCCACACCCGGCCGCCTTGGCGGACACACTCGTGTGTAGTCCCGAAGGTGTTCGTACGCCGGAAAGTGCATCGGAGGTTTGGCCCCACGCAAGGAGGGCCAAAGTATGTCTAAGTTTCTTAAACATATGTGGCGCCTCGTCAGGATCGCGTTATGGGCTTTTCGCCTGTACGAGATTCTGCGAGACCGTTGGAATAATTCGTTGTAAGGATTGATCTGACGGAAACCGCTCCTGTCTCGGCAGGAGCGGTTTAATTGACCTTTCGACATACATACTTCGAAGTTTGCCAAGAACGGGAAGGTCGTGCCGACCTTCAATCGCTAGCAGGTTAGCTCCCCACAGGGATTAGCAGCGTGTTACTCAGCGGGCGGCGTCAGCTTGGCTTCCATCTCGGCAACTTTCGCTTCGAGGCTTTCGAGGCGAGCGCGAGTGCGGGCCAGAACGACCATCTGACTATCAAATTCTTCACGGCTGACCAGGTCGAGTTTGCTGAAGGCACTCTGCAGCAGCATCTTGAACTGGCTTTCGATTTCGGCTTTCGGCAGCGGGGTGTCGCCGCTGAAGAGGCGGGAGGCGGTGCCGCTCAGGGCGTCGAGGAAGTCTTTGGGCGCGAGCATGGTGGATGTCCTGGAAACAATGGCCGGCAGTGTATCACGCAGTGTCTATAGTCAATCTCGTGGTCAGGGATGCACGCTTTTCGCGCAGGCGGACGGACGGCGACGCACCGTTGTTGTGCGTATCCGGATGGGGTTTTGCACGAGATGGCATGCGGCAGCGGCCAAGGGATTGAAATCAGGGGATTTTGGCGAGATGGCAAGGTTTCTGCTTAGTCACCTTCGACCCATGCACTGATGCAGTCGCTGTGACGAATGCAGTGCGGCAGACGGAGCGGGGAGTTTCGTCGGCAGCGGTTAGCTGGCGTCAGTCGGGCAGGTACGGCCGACGATGCGTTACAAAGCCAGGCACTGCGCTTAGACTTGAGTCGGGTTTGTTTTCCTGGGGCAAGTCCACCAATTCGGGAGAGAGTTTTCATGAAGCTAGTCACTGCCATCATCAAGCCGTTCAAGTTGGACGACGTGCGCGAGTCGCTGTCCGAAATCGGCGTGCAGGGCATTACTGTTACTGAAGTCAAAGGCTTCGGCCGGCAGAAGGGTCACACCGAGCTGTATCGCGGCGCGGAATATGTGGTCGATTTTCTGCCCAAGGTGAAAATCGACGTGGCCATCGACGACAAGGATCTGGATCGGGTGATCGAGGCGATCACCAAAGCGGCCAACACCGGCAAGATCGGTGACGGCAAGATCTTCGTGGTCAATCTGGAACAGGCGATTCGCATCCGTACCGGCGAAACCGATACCGACGCGATCTAAGCGCCGCCACAAACCCCAACGCCCCAGGAGAAAACAATATGACTCTGCGTAAATTCGCAGGGCTAGGAGCCCTGTTGTCTATCGTAATGCCCGGCCTTGCTATGGCGGCAGACGAAGTGGCGGCCCCGGTCCTCAATTCCGGCGACACTGCCTGGATGCTCACCTCGACAGCCCTCGTGCTGTTCATGACCATCCCCGGCCTGGCGCTGTTCTACGGCGGCATGGTTCGCTCGAAAAACATTCTTTCCGTGATGATGCAGTGCTTCGCCATTACCGGTCTGATCAGCATCCTGTGGGTCATTTATGGCTACAGCATTGCGTTCGACACCACCGGCATGGAGCAGGGCGTCGTCAATTTCAACTCGTTCTTCGGCGGCATGGGCAAGGCGTTCCTCGCCGGTGTCACGCCTTCGAGCCTGACCGGCCCTGCAGCGCTGTTCCCTGAGGCGGTGTTCATCACCTTCCAGATGACCTTCGCGATCATCACCCCGGCGCTGATCGTCGGTGCGTTCGCCGAGCGCATGAAGTTCTCCGCGATGCTGATCTTCATGGGCATCTGGTTCACTCTGGTTTATGCACCGATCGCGCACATGGTCTGGTCCGGCAACGGCGGCCTGATGTGGGACTGGGGCGTACTCGACTTCGCCGGCGGCACCGTGGTGCACATCAACGCCGGTGTGGCCGGTCTGATCTGCTGCCTGGTGTTGGGCAAGCGTAAAGGCTTCCCGACCACCCCGATGGCTCCGCACAATCTCGGTTACACCCTGATGGGCGCAGCGATGCTGTGGGTTGGCTGGTTCGGCTTCAACGCCGGTTCCGCTGCGGCGGCCAACGGCACCGCCGGCATGGCGATGCTGGTCACTCAGATCGCTACCGCTGCGGCTGCGCTGGGCTGGATGTTTGCCGAGTGGGTCACCCACGGCAAGCCAAGCGCACTGGGCATTGCTTCGGGTGTGGTTGCAGGTCTGGTCGCAATCACTCCGGCTGCTGGCACCGTGGGCCCGATGGGCGCACTGGTCATCGGTCTGGCGGCGGGCGTGGTGTGCTTCTTCTGCGCCACCACCCTGAAACGCAAACTCGGTTATGACGACTCCCTGGACGCGTTCGGCGTACACGGTATCGGCGGTATCCTCGGCGCGATTCTGACCGGTGTCTTCGCTGCGCCGTCGCTGGGTGGCTTCGGCACTGTGACCGACATCGCCGCACAAGTATGGATTCAGTGCAAAGGCGTCGGCTTCACGGTGATCTACACCGCGATCGTCACCTTCATCATCCTCAAGGTCCTCGACGCCGTCATGGGGCTGCGTGTGACCGAGGAAGAAGAGTCGGTCGGCCTCGATCTGGCACAACACAACGAACGCGGCTACAACCTGTAAGTACGCGCATCAAAAAATTGCCCGGTTCGCCGGGCATTTTTTTGTCCGGAATTTGTCATTCAAAGAGCAGCTGAAAGGATTTTTCGTACTGCTTTGGTCGTGTTTACGACGAGCGTTTTTCTGCGGCCAATGGCTTACATGATTGCAGGAATATTAGGGCCTTTGTTTTTTCCCAGAGCGCGCTAGAATGCGCCCCGAACGTGCGGAGAACTGTATGTGGCAACAGACTCTGATAACCCTGCGGGCACGGCCCCGGGGCTTTCATCTGGTAACGGACGAGTTACTCGCTGGCCTGCCTGAACTCAGGGAGTGCCGGGTCGGTCTGTTGCATTTGTGGCTGCAGCATACCTCGGCGTCGTTGACCATTAACGAGAACGCCGATCCGGCGGTACGTCGCGACTTCGAACGATTTTTCAATCGTCTGATCCCACAAGGAACAGACGGCTATGAGCATAACGACGAAGGCCTGGACGACCTCCCGGCGCACTTCAAGGCCAGCGTGCTTGGTTGCCAGATCACTCTGCCGGTTTCGGCAGGTCGGCTGGCACTGGGGACCTGGCAAGGCGTTTATCTGGGCGAGCACCGTGATCATGGCGGTGCCCGAAAAGTCCTCGCCACCTTGCACGGTGAAGGGGCATAAGCCGTTGGTCACCAATGGTTACTGATTTTTTAACGGCGACTTTCGACAGTTGCCAAAGCTGGTCTATAACTAATCTGCTTTTCGCAAGTCATGAGGTAGAACATGAGCGACGATGATCTGGAAAACGACGACCTCGAAGTAGGCGACGAAGACGAGGCCGAGGAAGGCCTGGAAGCAGCAGCGGGAGACGTTGCTGATGACGATGGTGGCGACGATACGCCGGCTCCGGCTGCCAAAGGCAAAGCCAAGGCTGCGGTGTCGGTAGATGAATTGCCGAGCATTGAAGCCAAGAACAAGGAACGCGACGCCCTGGCCAAGGCCATGGAAGAGTTCCTGTCGCGCGGCGGAAAAGTGCAGGAAGTGGAGGCCAATGTGGTCGCTGATCCTCCGAAGAAGCCGGACAACAAGTACGGTAGCCGCCCTATCTGAGGCGTGCCGCTTGCTTGCTGAAAAAGCCCGCCGTCGCTGCGGGCTTTTTCATGTCTGGAATAAAGGAGCTGAAGTGAATGCAGTTCCCTTGTGGGAGCGAGTTTGCTAGCGAATGCGGTAGGTCGTACAGCATTGCAGTGACTGAGCTGACGCTTTCGCGAGCAAGCTCGCTCCCACAGGGAGTAGTAGATCAGTTCGAGGTGGCATTCCAGCGGGCGAGTACCGCTGGCAGGTCGGTCAGGCTGCGGATTTCGGCATCCGGTAGACGATCCGCTTCCCACGGCTTGCCCGCCGGGTTAAACCAGATAGCCCGCAACCCCGCCTGCTGTGCGCCGGCAATGTCATCACCCGGATGATCGCCGATATGCACGGCGGTTTCGGCGGTGGCGCCACCGCGCTGCAAGGCCTCTTGAAACAATCGCGCATCCGGTTTGGCGATGCCGATATCTTCCGCGCACAACGCAAACTTGAAGTAGTCCGCCAGCCCTAACCGACGCACATCGGCATTGCCATTGGTGACCACGCCAAGCGAGTAATGATTGGCAAGAATCTCCAGCACCGGTTCGACTTCAGGGAACACTTCGATCTGATGCCGCGCATGCAGAAATACTTCAAAACTCTTGTCCGCCAGCTCCGAGGCTTCGCCATGGGCGTACCCGGCTTCCTCTAGCGCATGAAACAGAACCCGCCGACGTAGCGCACTGATCCGATGCTTGAGCCCCGGCTCACTGGCCAACACCCGCTCGCGAATCGCCCACAAATCCTCCACCGGCACGGCGCCCAGATTCGGCGCATGTTCGCTCAACCATTCGCGCAATATCGCTTCGGCGCTGACAATCACCGGGGCGGTGTCCCACAGGGTGTCGTCGAGGTCGAAGGTGATCAACTGGATGCTCATGAATCGTCGCCTTTCATACGTTTGGCCCGTGGATGGGCGCTGTCGTAGACCGCCGCCAGGTGCTGGAAGTCCAGGTGGGTGTAGATCTGCGTGGTCTTGATGTCGGAGTGGCCGAGCAATTCCTGCACCGCGCGCAGATCCTGCGAGGATTCGAGCAGGTGGCTGGCGAAGGAGTGCCGCAGCATGTGCGGGTGCAGGTTCTGCCCCAGTTCGCGCTCGCCGGCCAGTTTGACCCGCACCTGAATCGCTCGTGGGCCGAGGCGCCGGCCTTGCTGGCTGACGAACACGGCATCGTCCGTCGGGTTAGTCATGGCCCGCAACGGCAGCCATTGTTCGAGCGCTTCGCGGGCCTTTTTGCCCACCGGCAGCAGGCGGGTTTTACTGCCCTTGCCGAGGACTTGAACCATGCCGTCGGCGAGGTCGAGCTGATCGAGGTTGAGCCCGGTCAGTTCAGAAAGGCGCAGGCCTGAAGAGTAGAAAAGCTCCAGAATCGCCTGATCGCGCCGCGCAAGAAAATCATCCTCGACCGCACCTTCGAGCAGTTGCAGCGCACGGTCAGTGTCGAGGGTTTTCGGCAGGCGGCGCTCGCCTTTAGGTGGTGCCAGACCGGTCGCCGGATCATGGTCACAAAGGCCTTCGCGATTCAGATAGTGATAGAGCCCGCGCACCGCCGACAGCAAACGAGCGAGACTGCGTGAGGACTGCCCTTGCGCGTGCAAACGGGCGATCAGGCTGCGCAGACGTTGAATATCCAGGGCGGCCCAGCTGCCGATGTTCTGTTTGACGCACCAGCCGAGGACTTTATCGAGGTCGCGGCGGTAGGCCGACAGGGTGTGCGGCGACACCTGTCGCTCACTGCGCAGGTGTTCGCAGTAAGCGTCCAGTTGTCGTTCCATGCTCAGCGTACCGAGCGCAAAGAACTGTTAACCCGTGGCAGCACGCGGCCCATGACTTCGGCGATGTAGCTGAGGAACAGCGTACCCACCGAACTCTTGTAGTGCTGCGGGTCACGGCTGGCGATCGCCAGAATCCCATGGATACCTTGATGGCTGACCGCGACCACGGCAGTGGAACCGATCTGCTTGCGCTGTTCTTCGCCGAAGAGGAAGTCCAGTTCGTGTTCGCGCAGGGTGCCGCTGACGCTTTTGCCTTCGGTGAGCAGGCCGCCGATGGCGACTTGGGCGTCAGCGTGGGTAACCCAGCGCCCGACCGGCGCCGGGTTGTCGCCGAGCAGGATCAGGCTGACAAAAGGCACCTGGAAATCCTGACGCAGACTGTCCTCGACGCTGATGACGACGTCTTCCAGGCTGGAGGCGTCCATCAGGGAGAGGATCAAACGGCGGGTCTTGTCGAACAGGCGATCATTATCGCGGGCAACGTCCATCAACTGCGAGAGGCGGTGACGCATCTCGATGTTGCGGTCGCGCAGAATGGTCATCTGCCGCTCGACCAGCGACACGGTGTCGCCGCGCTGATGCGGAATGCGCAGAGCGGGCAGCAGTTCTTCGTGCTCGACGAAGAAGTCCGGATGCGCCTCGAGGTATGCGGCAACCGCTGCCGCCTCCAGGCTCTCGGACGCTGATTCGTCGGACTGTCGGGCGGGTACCTGAGGCTTATCGGTCATGGTTTCTGCTCACTCAAAGACGTACTTGTCCTTCGTATACACGAACTGCCGGACCGGTCATCAGCACCGGTTGGCCAGGTCCTGCCCATTCAATGGACAGACGCCCGCCAGGCAGGTCGATCAATAGCGGCGAATCCATCCACCCCTGGCTGATCGCAGCGACAGCCGCTGCACACGCGCCGGTGCCGCAGGCCTGGGTTTCCCCGGCACCGCGTTCCCACACGCGCAACTGCGCACGGTTGCGGTCGATGACCTGGAGAAAACCGACATTCACTCGCGCGGGGAAGCGCGGGTGGTGTTCGATTTTCGGCCCCAGTTCATGCACCGGTGCACTGTTGATGTCCTGCACGCGCAATACCGCGTGCGGGTTGCCCATCGACACGGCGGCCAGTTCGACTGTGGTGCCGTCGACTTCCAGCTGATAACTGATGGCTTGCGCTGGCGCTTCGAACGGAATGTCCGCCGGCACCAGGCGCGGGGCGCCCATGTTCACACCGATCTGGCCGTCGTTACGCACGTCCAGTTCGATGATGCCGCCCTTGGTCTCAACGCGGATCTGCCGTTTCGCGGTCAGACGCTTGTCGAGCACGAAGCGTGCGAAGCAGCGTGCACCGTTGCCGCACTGTTCGACTTCCGAACCGTCGGAGTTGAAAATCCGGTAACGGAAATCCACGTCCGGATTGCTCGGCGCCTCGACGATCAGCAACTGGTCGAAACCAATACCAGTGTGGCGGTCGCCCCATTGCTTGGCGTGCTTTGGCTGAATATGCGCGTGCTGGCTGACCAGGTCGAGAACCATGAAGTCATTGCCCAAGCCGTGCATTTTAGTAAAACGCAGCAGCATGGGTTACTCCGGCAGCAGGCTTTCGCCGGCAAACAGCTCGGCCACGGTTTCGCGGCGACGCACTTCGAAAACCTGGTCTCCGTCTACCAGCACTTCAGCGGCACGGCCGCGAGTGTTGTAGTTGGAACTCATGACAAAACCGTAGGCACCGGCCGAATGCACAGCCAGCAGATCGCCTTCGGCCAGGGCCAGCTCGCGATCCTTGGCGAGGAAGTCGCCGGTTTCGCAGATCGGGCCGACGATGTCGTATTTGCGCGCAGCGCTGTCACGCGGTTTGACCGCCGTGACGTCCATCCACGCCTGATACAGCGCCGGGCGGATCAGGTCGTTCATCGCCGCGTCGACGATGGCGAAATCCTTGTGTTCGGTGTGCTTGAGGTACTCGACCTGGGTCAGCAGCACGCCGGCGTTGGCGACGATGTAGCGGCCCGGCTCGAACACCAGCGCCAGATCACGACCGTTGAGACGCTCGCGTACGGCTTTGATGTAGTCGGCAGCCAATGGCGGCTCTTCATCGCGATAACGCACACCCAAACCACCACCGAGATCGATGTGGCGCAGGTGAATGCCGCAATCGCCAAGACGATCAACCAGATCCAGCAGACGGTCGAGAGCATCGAGGAACGGCGGCAGCGTGGTCAGTTGCGAACCGATGTGGCAGTCGACGCCGACCACTTCGAGGTTCGGCAGATGCGCGGCACGCACGTACACGTCTTCGGCGTCGGCAATGGCGATGCCGAACTTGTTCTCTTTGAGACCGGTGGAAATGTACGGGTGGGTGCCGGCATCGACGTCCGGGTTCACCCGCAGCGATACCGGTGCGCGAACGCCCAGTTCGGCGGCAACCACTTGCAGACGCTCGAGCTCGTCAGTGGATTCGACGTTGAAGCAGTGCACGCCGACTTCCAGCGCGCGACGCATGTCGTCACGGGTCTTGCCGACGCCGGAGAAGACGATCTTGTCAGGGCTGCCGCCAGCGGCGAGAACGCGCTCCAGCTCGCCACGGGAAACGATGTCGAAACCGGCGCCGAGACGGGCCAGGACATTCAGTACGCCGAGGTTGGAGTTGGCTTTGACCGCAAAGCAGACCAGGTGCGGCATGCCGGCCAGCGCATCGGCAAAGGCCAGATACTGAGCTTCGATGTGTGCGCGCGAGTAAACGTAGGTGGGCGTGCCGAAGCGGTCGGCGATGGCGGACAGCGCCACACCTTCCGCGAACAGCTCCCCGCCACGGTAGTTAAAAGCGTCCATGGCGATCCCTTATTGGTAAACGTCGTGCTTGTGTGCTTTGGACGGCTGCTTCTGCGAAGACTGGGCTTGCTCGGCCGGGTCCTGATCGTCATCCGGCAGGTACAGCGGGCCTTTTTGACCACAGGCCGAAACGAGACAGGCAACCGCGACGAGCGCAGCAAGGGAAGAGATCAGGCGCTTCATGGCGAAATCCTTGAAAATGCGTTAATTGCGCCGGAGTATACCGGCCACCCGGCGGCTTGCCTATGCGATGGGGTTCCCGTCCGGCGGGGCTCTCTAAATGCACCAATATCCCTGTGGGAGCGAGCCTGCTCGCGATTGCGGCGGGTCAGCCAGCAATAATGTCGAATGTGCCGGCCATTCGCGAGCAGGCTCGCTCCCACAGGTCGTTAATCTTTGCAATCGGCCGGCAGCGTCCGTATCTTTCGGCGCTTGTGCCTGATCAGAACATTTTTTGAGGTTGCCGCAATGAGTTTGTCCGAAGCCCGTTTTCACGATCTGGTCGATGAAACCCAGGAAAAACTGGAAGACATCTTTGACGAAAGTGATCTGGATATCGACATGGAGAACTCGGCGGGTGTGCTCACCGTCAAGTTCGAAAACGGCTCGCAGCTGATCTTCAGCCGCCAGGAGCCGCTGCGTCAGCTGTGGCTGGCGGCGGTGTCCGGTGGTTTCCACTTCGACTACGACGAAGAAAGCGAGCGCTGGATGTGCGACAAGAGCGAAGAGCAATTGGGCGAAATGCTCGAGCGCATCGTCCAGCAGCAGGCCGGCGCCGAATTCGACTTCGAAGGTCTGTGATTCCGTGACTGACACCGCTCCTGTTCGTCCACCCAAGCCGCTTTACAGCAACATCAGCCCGGCCGTGTCTTCGCCGTGCAGCGGCGTGTGCCGACTGGACGAACAAAAGGTCTGCCTCGGCTGCTTCCGCCATGTCGAAGACATTCGCGAATGGCGTTCGGCGGACGATGAGCGGCGACGGGTAATTTGCGCGCAGGCGTCGCAGCGCAAACAGTGCGCCGGGGCGTGACTTGTATATTTTTTGAGCTGTGATAGTGTCCGAACACGCCTCAACCCATCGAGGCCTGGTGAAAACCCCGTCTTTTTTGGCGGGGTTTTGCTTTTTTTGTGTGCAGAAGAAAGGAGTCTGCCCGGATCATGACCGCACCTTCCATCACCCTTACCCGTCTGGACGTGCAACGTCTGGAACGCTTGATCGACAGCCTGAACGATAAAGACCAGGCTGCGCCGGGCGTGATTGCGCTCCAAACCGAGCTGGACCGCGCCGACACTGTGGTCGGTCACGATGAAGTGCCCGCCGATGTCGTGACGATGAATTCCCGTGTGCATTGCCGCGAAGAAGGCAGTGGCAAGGATTATCACCTGACGCTGGTCTATCCGAAGGATGCCAACGCCGATGAAGGCAAGATCTCGATCCTTGCTCCGGTCGGCAGTGCGCTGCTGGGCCTGAAAGTCGGTCAGCACATTGACTGGCCAGCACCGGGTGGCAAGACCCTCAAACTGACCTTGCTCGAAGTCGAATCGCAGCCGGCCAATGGCGGTGATTTCCGCGAGTAACCCGCCCTCAGACCTGTTCGAGTGCCTCGTTCAGGGCGCGTTCCAGGTCAGCCTTGTAGCGCAGATACAGGTTGCTTGAACTCTGCCCGTCACCGAGCAGGCCCGAAAGGTCGAGGTCGGTGATGTAGCAGCGATAGCGTTCGCTCTCGCGGCGCTGCTCGACGATCTCCCGGGCGACCACGCTGAACAGCTGGTCGCCATGTTCCAGTTCGCTGAATTCCCTTTGATTGCAATACAGGGTGACCTGCACTTCGCCCGGTGCGGCTTTACCGACAATTGCCTGCACGTCATAGAACGGCTTGTTCACCGGCGTCTGCGGTGCCGGCCGCGCTTCGACCCGGCGCGCGCGCGCCGGACCCGAAGGCAATAACTGGTAATACAAAGTGTCGAGGCGGCCATCGGGACCGGCGTCCATCGGTAGCACGGCTTCGCGGCGGAACAGGATCGATTGCAGGAAGCGCTGCAACGGCACCAGCAAACTCTGCTCGTCGTGATAAGGCAAATGCTGCTGCCACAGTGCGTTGAACTCATCCAGCACGTACAGCTCAGCCCGCTGCTCGGTGATCCGGTAGAACACCTGAATGCACTCCGGCTGGCCCATCGGCAGGATCAGCGCGAGGTCATGTTCCTCCAGCGCCATTGGGTCCAGGTGTAGCGGGCTATAGCGCGGCTGCTCTTCCCCGAGGTAATCGAGCAGGGCCGGCAGGGTGGCGAGGGCGACATGGTTGACCTGGCCCGGCACCAACTCCAGCACGTGATAGTGCTGCTGCACCTGAATCAGGTAGCGGTGATTCAACTCGCTGAGCAACAGGTTCTGCGCGGTGTCGACGATTTCTTCGACGCGACGGGCAATGAATTGCGCGCGGTTGTGGCAAAAACAACGCACCTTCAGCGACGGCTGCAGCGGCCCGCGCGGCAGATTGTTGAGGTAATCGCGCAGGCAATCGAGCAGGGCGTGCGGGCCGTCGAAGCGGTTGACCAGCACTTCGTTCCAGCTATTGAGCGTGACCTGATCCAGCGTCAGCACGAGGTTTTCGCGCACCCCGGCGTAACTCAGCGAGTCGGTGCGCTCGGTGGTCATCAGGATGTTCAGGTCGCGGTGATGTTTGAGCGGATCAATACCGACGTTGACCAGAATCAGTACTTCGCTTGGCACCGCGGCACGTAGCAGCGGCTCCTCGGCGACTGTAGGCAAGGGCAGGGCGATGCACTGTTGCAGGCTGCCGAGCAGGTTGAACAGTTCGAACTCGCTCAGGTCGCTGGTGCCGGGATGCAAAGCCAGGCGCGTGCTGCTGTCGATCACGCCGTTGCGGTGGCACCAGGTCAGCAGTTCAAGCAATTCGCGGCTGCGCTTGATCGGCGCGAAGTGTTCCCATTCCAGTGCGGTGAGGCTGCCGTTGTACAGGCCCCACTGGGTCTGCCCCGGTTCCTTTTTGTTGCGCGACTGCACCAGGGTCAGGGTGTCTTCGGCCAGATCCGGGGCGATGCCGGGATTGATGAACTCGACCTTGTCGGCCTTGCGTTCAAAGGCTGCGTAGAGCCGGCGGCCGAGCACATTGAGGTCGCGCTTGTTGATCAGGCTGACGGTCTGCTCGGTTCGGGCGAACTGGGTGAGGAAGCGATAGCTGTAGTTCAGCTCATTGACCAGCGCCCGGCGCTCGGCGCTGACCTGACGGACTTTCCACTGGCTGCGGCTATCGAGCAGCGTCAGTTGCCGCTGGTCCCAATGCCATTCGCTGGCCAGCCGCTCCAGCAACGAACGTTGCCAGCTCTGGGTGCGGCTGTTGCCGGTGAGCTTGCGGTTGACCTTCAGATACAGCGCGCGGCGCACCAGTTCAAGCCGTTCCGGCTCGTTGCGCGCGGTGAGGTACTCCTCGATGCGCCGGTAAACGACCATGTACGGATCCAGTTCGTCCAGATCCAGCTGGTTGGCGAATACGGCTTTTTTGAAGCGCAGGCTCAGACACTGCACCTGTGGGTGTTCGCTGGCGTAAACCTCGGTCAGCAGCAGTTTCAGCACAGATTTGTACGGCGATTCGATGCCTTTGAACAGCTGCCATAACCCGGCGCCGATGAACTCCCCCGGCGGAATTGTCGCCAGATGACCGAGATCCAGGGTTTCGTCGGCGCGAATAAAACGCTTCGACAGCAGGGTGTGGGTGTAAAGGTCGTAGGCGGTTTCTTCGTAGACCGGCACCAGCCACCAGATGGGTGTGCGCCCGGCCAGCCAGATCGCGGTGCGGTAGAACTCGTCCAGCAGCAGATAGTGCTGAGTGGTGCCGCAGTTTTCCGAGCTGAGCTGGGTGTCGCGTTCGCCTTTGACGAAGCGCACCGGGTCGATCAGAAAGAAATGGGCCTCGGCGCCCTGGCTCGCTGCCCAGGTTTCGAGTAACTGACATTTCTTGCTCAATTCGGCGAGCTCGCTTTCGCTCAGGTCCGGCGCGTGGCAGACCCACACGTCCATGTCGCTCTGATCGGCCTGCGCCAGTGTGCCAAGGCTGCCCATCAGAAACAGACCGTGGATCGGGCGCGGTGGATTGCTGCCGTGGCGCGGCTTGTAGGAGAACGAACGGGTCAGGCGCTGGGCTTCGGCGAGAGTGTTGGCGTCCGGCTCGTAATTCGACAGGCCGGCCGGCGTACTCCCCGAGACATAGCCCGGCAGCAGCGGATGGTTGACGTGGAAGAACAGCGGTAACAGCGTCAACACACTTTGTTGGCGCGTCGACAAACCTTCGAGGGCGCGGCCGAGGCGGCCTTCATTGAGTTTGAGAAAACGCGCGCGCAGCTGGTTGAGGACCTTGCGGTCGATACCTTCGTCCAGGTCGGGGCGGATTTCGTGGGTGCGCGTCATGTCAGCTCAAACCGGCTCGCAGGCTCGGACGTAGAGGGTCTCGGAATGTCAGGCAGTTTAGCCTTAGCGCAGCGGGACGTTTAAGCTGAATTTGTTTTTTGACGTCAGATTTCTATCGGGGGCGACCGGGCAGGCCCGCGGAAATCCCGTGGCAGGAGTTCCCGTGGGCAAAGTCAGGGGGGATCAGGCGGTTTCTTGCTCTCTCAGAATGGTCAGCACTGTTTGCACATTTTGTGCGGCGTCGCGACCGAGGCTGGTCAGATAACCGCCGTCGGGCTGATCGGTCAGGTCTTTTTCAAAGAGGCGTTTGGCGGCAGAAATATGTTTCGGGGCAGCGGTCTGATGAATTTTCAAACCTTCCTGGGAACTGTCCAGGGGAAAGAGTGCGAGGACTTCCAGTTCGGCAACCAACTCAGGGGTAAGCGACATAAGGACTCCAGACTTTCTAGGAATTGGACGACAGCGTCCCTAAGGTGAACCCGCTTTTGCGGCATGTCCAGTGCTCAGATCAGGGATTTTGTCTTGAGGCGGATTCCAGTGTAGTCGGGGCTCAGGCGCAAGGCGGATAGATGGGTGACAAATTGTGTGGGAGCGAGCTTGCTCGCGAAAGCGGTGTGTCATTCACCCAATAAGTTGACTGATAAAACGCCTTCGCGAGCAGGCTCGCTCCCACAGGGGGAAATGTGTTGTTACTGCTTTTCCGGTGGCAGCTCTGGCAGTGCGCGCAGCGCCGCTTCGTACCATTCAGTATCAAATGCGCGGTCTTCATCGAGCATCGCGTCAATTTCGTAGGCCAGCACGTGCGCCATCAGATTGAGGATCTCTTCACGCTCGACACCCACCAGTGTCAGCTTGTTGAAGGTCGCTTTGGCCGCTGGCGGGTTGTCGCTTTCGATCTGGTTCTCGATGGCTTCGATCAAGGTAGCCTCGGTGAACTCTTCTTCGTCGTTGTCGATGTCTGTCGGCTCGCTCATGGCAGGCTCCTCATGGAAAGGCGCCAGTTTACCCGTATTCAGCGGGGTGATGCTGCTGGCGCGATTCGCCTGCACGATCTATAAACAGGCCCTGCCCACCCCGCACGGCCTGGAGGCTATGTGATGCTCAAACTCTACGGATTCTCTGTCAGCAACTACTACAACATGGTCAAGCTGGCGCTGCTGGAAAAAGGCCTGCCGTTCGAAGAGGTCACGTTCTATCCGGCGCAGACCCCGGAATCTCTGGCCATCAGCCCGCGCGGCAAAGTCCCGGTGCTCGGTGTGGACGCCGGTTTCATCAACGAAACAGCGATCATCCTCGAATACCTCGAACAAACCCAGAAAGGCACGCCGCTGCTGCCAGGCGATCCGTTCGAGCGTGCGCAGGTGTTGGCGATTGCCAAGGAAATCGAGCTGTACATCGAGCTGCCGGGGCGTGCCTGTTATGGCGAAGCATTTTTCGGCATGACCTTGCCGGAGGCGATCAAGGAAAAGACCAAGACTGAATTGCAGCTGGGTTTTGCAGCGCTGGGTCGGCACGGCAAGTTCGCCCCGTATGTGGCGGGCGACAGTCTGAGCATTGCCGACTTGTACTTCCTCTACAGCGTGCCGCTGGCCTGTGCGGTCGGGCAGAAACTGTTCGGAATTGATTTGCTGGAGCAGATGCCGCAGGCGAAGGCGCTGCTGGAGCGGCTTGAGCAGAATCCGCATGTGCAGAAGATTGCGGCGGACAAAGAAGCGGCGATGCCGGCGTTTTTGGCGATGATCGCTGCCAAGAAGTAAGTTATTTGCTGTTCTGAAGATCGACATTCGCGAGCAAGCTCGCTCCCACAGGGTTATGCGCTGAAACACGATTATGTGTCCGACGCAAACCTGTGGGAGCGAGCCTGCTCGCGAAGCTTTTGGCTTTTAGCGGCTGGCGATCAACGCCTGACCGCGAACTACAGCAGCCTTGACCTGTGCCGGCGCAGTGCCGCCGATATGATCGCGGGCATTCACCGAGCCTTCCAGAGTCAGCACGGCAAACACGTCCTGCTCGATCTGGTCGCTGAACTGGCGCAGTTCTTCCAGGCTCATCTCGGCCAGATCCTTGCCAGTGTCCACGCCGTACTTCACCGCGTGGCCGACGATTTCGTGGCAGTCACGGAACGGCAGGCCACGGCGTACCAGATAATCCGCCAGATCGGTCGCGGTGGAGAAACCACGCAGCGCCGCTTCACGCATGATCGCGTGCTTCGGTTTGATCGCCGGGATCATGTCGGCAAAGGCCCGCAGCGAGTCGCGCAGGGTGTCGGCGGCGTCGAACAGCGGCTCTTTGTCTTCCTGGTTGTCCTTGTTGTAAGCCAGCGGTTGGCCTTTCATCAAAGTCAGCAGGCCCATCAGTGCGCCGAATACGCGGCCGGTCTTGCCACGCACCAGCTCTGGCACGTCAGGGTTTTTCTTTTGCGGCATGATCGAGCTGCCGGTGCAGAAACGGTCCGGCAGATCGATGAACTGGAACTGCGCGCTGGTCCACAACACCAGCTCTTCGGAGAAGCGCGACAAGTGCATCATCGCGATGCTCGCGGCCGAGCAGAATTCGATGGCGAAGTCGCGATCGGAAACGTTGTCCAGCGAGTTGCCGCCGACGGCGTCGAAACCCAGCAGTTGCGCGGTGTATTCACGGTCGATCGGGTAGGTCGTGCCGGCCAGCGCGGCGCTGCCCAGTGGCATGCGGTTGGTGCGCTTGCGGCAGTCGACCAGACGCTCGTAGTCGCGGCTGAGCATTTCGAACCAGGCCAGCATGTGGTGCCCGAACGTCACTGGCTGCGCGGTCTGCAAGTGGGTGAAGCCGGGCATGATGCTCGCGGCTTCACGCTCGGCTTGCTCCAGCAGGCCTTTTTGCAGGCGGGTGATTTCGGCGAGGATCAGGTCGATCTCGTCACGCAGCCACAGGCGGATGTCGGTGGCGACCTGGTCGTTGCGGCTACGCCCGGTGTGGAGTTTTTTACCGGTGACGCCGATGCGGTCGGTCAGGCGTGCTTCGATATTCATGTGCACGTCTTCGAGGTCGATGCGCCAGTCGAACTGGCCGGCCTCGATTTCGCCCTGAATGGTCTTCAGGCCATCGATGATGCTGTCGCGCTCGGCATCGGTCAGCACGCCGACCTTGGCCAGCATGGTGGCGTGGGCGATCGAGCCCATGATGTCGTGGCGATACAGGCGCTGGTCGAAAGTGACGGAGGCGGTGAAGCGGGCGACGAAGGCGTCGACGGGTTCACTGAAGCGGCCGCCCCAGGACTGATTGGTCTTGTCAGTGCTCATGAATTCGCTCGTATCGGCTTGAAGAAAGAAGGCGTGAAACGCTGGCGCGGATAATAACAGGGTTGCCCAGACTGTCGCTGACACCGGTCGATACGTTTTTTTCTCATTGTGTGCGCCATAGTCGGCGCTGAACCCGGGGGATTTGCGCAAGGATATTTTTCGATTGAGCAATATCGGCCCGACGAGCGTCTACAGTAGGACATAAGGGTTGGCGCGACTGCAGATCGCGCAAAGGTCTGGCCGCCGACTATAAGAAGAGGGGGGTGGGTGTAATTGTCCTTCGGCAATCCCCGTGAGAAACGCAGGAAACAGCGGGCTTTGAGCAGTACGACCCGGACACTGGCAAATATTGCTGGCCGACGTACGGCACTTTTTGGCGCTCGGGCTAGTCTTAGCGTGGATCGCGGTGACGGACGTCACTTCACCTGTCTACGCTATCCTTGTGCGAGACTCACGCAGGAATCCAGCGCAATATGAATGTCCTGATCGTTGATGACGAACCACTGGCTCGCGAGCGCCTCAGCCGAATGGTGAGCGAGCTCGAGGGTTATACAGTTCTGGAGCCCAGCGCCACGAATGGCGAGGAGGCGTTGGCACTGATCGACAGCCACAAACCGGATATCGTGCTGCTCGATATCCGCATGCCGGGCCTCGATGGCCTGCAGGTCGCTGCCCGTCTGTGCGAACGCGAAACGCCGCCTGCCGTAGTGTTTTGCACCAGCCCCGATGAATTTGCCGTGGAAGCCCTGCAGGCCAGCGCCGTGGGCTATGTGGTGAAACCCGTGCGAACTGAACATCTGCATGACGCCCTGAAACGGGCGGAACGTCCCAACCGGGCGCAACTCTCGGCCCTGACCCGTCCCGCTGCTGAAAGCGGCACCGGCCCGCGCAGCCACATCAGTGCGCGCACCCGCAAAGGCATCGAACTGATACCGCTGGATCAGGTGGTTTACTTCATTGCCGACCACAAGTACGTGACCTTGCGCCACGAGGCGGGCGAAGTGCTGCTGGACGAACCCCTCAAGGCGCTTGAAGACGAGTTCGGCGAACGCTTCGTGCGTATCCACCGCAACGCGCTGGTCGCCCGCGATCGTATCGAGCGTTTGCAGCGCACACCGCTGGGGCATTTCCAGCTGTTCCTCAAAGGGCTCAATGGCGATGCGCTGATTGTCAGTCGCCGGCATGTGGCCGGTGTGCGCAAGATGATGCAGGGCCTGTAACCCGGTCATTCCGGACGGCTCCAGCCCCTTTTACCGGGCATTGCAGGCCAGGGAGGCCGCGCCGACTCTGATTCAAGTCAAAGTGGATTTGGCTGAGCTGTTATTATCCGCCGTATCTATTCAGTACGGATTGATCCATGTCCTCTCGCGAAATCCGCATCGCCACCCGTAAAAGTGCGCTGGCCCTCTGGCAGGCCGAATACGTCAAAGCCCGTCTGGAAGCGGCCCATCCGGGCCTGCTGGTGACGCTGGTGCCCATGGTCAGTCGCGGCGACAAGCTGCTCGATTCGCCACTGTCGAAGATTGGCGGCAAAGGTCTGTTCGTCAAGGAGCTGGAAACCGCGCTGTTGGAAAACGAAGCCGACATCGCCGTGCATTCGATGAAAGACGTGCCGATGGACTTCCCTGAAGGCCTCGGCCTGTTCTGCATCTGCGAGCGTGAAGATCCGCGTGATGCGTTCGTTTCCAATACCTATGCCAGCCTTGAGGCATTGCCTGCCGGCAGTATTGTCGGCACGTCGAGTCTGCGTCGTCAGGCACAGTTGCTGACCCGTCGTCCGGACCTGCAAATCCGCTTCCTGCGCGGCAACGTCAACACCCGCTTGGCCAAGCTCGATGCTGGCGAGTACGACGCGATCATCCTCGCTGCGGCTGGTCTGATCCGCCTCGGTTTCGAAGATCGCATCACCTCGGCGATCAGCGTTGATGACAGCCTGCCGGCCGGTGGCCAGGGCGCGGTTGGCATCGAATGCCGCAGTGCCGACACTGAAATCCACGCTTTGCTCGCACCGTTGCATCATGCCGATACCTCATCGCGCGTGACCGCCGAACGTGCTCTCAACAAACATCTGAATGGCGGCTGCCAAGTGCCGATCGCTTGCTACGCCGTGCTCGAAGGCGAGCAGTTGTGGTTGCGTGGTCTGGTCGGCGAACCGAGCGGTGGCAAGCTGCTCAGCGCCGAAGCGCGCGCGCCACGTGCCGATGCCGAGGCATTGGGCGTGCAGGTGGCCGAAGACCTGCTCAGCCAGGGCGCCGACGATATTCTCAAAGCGGTGTACGGCGAGGCAGGTCACGAGTGACCGGTTGGCGCCTGCTGCTGACGCGCCCTGCGGAAGACTGTGTGGCGCTGGCGCAGACGTTGGCCGAGCAGGGCGTTTTCAGTAGCTGTTTGCCGCTTCTGGACATTGTCGCGCTGCCGGTCTCTGCCAAAATTCGCCAGGCGATTGCGCGGTTGCCGCGTTGCAACGCGGTGATCGTGGTCAGTAAACCGGCGGCGCGCATTGCGCTGGATCTGCTCGGTAATTCGTCTTCGCTGACGATGCCTTGGTTCAGCGTCGGTGCAGCAACCGCGCAGATTCTTAGCGATCATGGTCTGGACGTGAGCTTCCCTGCGGATGGCGATGACAGCGAAGCCTTGCTGCAATTGCCGCGTCTGCGTGAGGCAGTCAGCCACCCCGGCGCGCAGGTGTTGATCCTGCGTGGTGAGGGCGGCCGCGAGTTGCTTGCCGAGCGCCTGCGCGAGCTTGGTGCTAGTGTCGAGTATCTGGAATTGTATCGACGCGACTTGCCAGCCTACGCCCCGAAGGAACTGCCACGGCGGATCGAAGCGGAACGCTTGAACGGGCTGGTGGTCAGCAGTGGACAGGGTTTCGAGCACCTGCGTCAGATGGCCGGCGATACCTGGCCGACCATCGCGCCGTTGCCGTTGTTTGTTCCAAGCCCAAGAGTCGCCGAGCTGGCACGTGCCGCCGGGGCTCAAACAGTTGTGGATTGCCGCGGCGCGAGTGCCGCGGCTTTGCTGACGGCGCTACGGGAGCATCCCGTACCCGTTTTCTAATGCAAAGGATGGATACGTGAGCGAAACAGCCTTGCCAAAAGATGACGTCCAGCCTGTGATTGAAACCCAGGTTGAAACTCCACCGCCGGCCACAGAGCCGCGCCGAGGCAATGGACTGGCCATCGTCGCCTTGTTGCTCGGCGCTGCCGGCGTCGCGATCGGTGGCTGGGGTGTCTGGCAGGTCCGTCACCTGCAGACCAATACTCAGCAGCAATCCGGTGAAGTGCAGGCATTGAACGATCAGGCGCAGAGTCTGAAGCTCAATGAGCAGCGTCTGACCGAGCGCCTCGCACAACTGCCGGGTGCCGACGAACTCGCTGATCGCCAGCGTCTGGTCACGCAACTGCAGGGTGATCAGCAGCGCCTCAATCAGCGTCTGGAAACCGTCCTCGGGGCGAGCCGCAAGGACTGGCGTCTGGCCGAGGCCGAGCACCTGTTGCGTCTGGCCAGCCTGCGCCTGTCTGCGTTGCAGGACATCAGCAGCGCTCAGGCGCTGGTGCAGGGCGCTGACGAAATCCTCCGAGAGCAAAACGATCCCGGTTCCTTCGCCGCTCGCGAGCAAGTGGCGAAAACCCTGGTGGCGCTGCGCAGCACGGCGCAACCGGATCGTACCGGTCTGTTCCTGCGTCTCGGCGCATTGCGTGATCAGGTCATCGACCTCACCGAGCTGGCGCCGGAGTACAAGGATCGCGGCGAATCACTGCTGGGTCTGACCGCGGACGGCGACGGCGCCAGTCGTTGGGCGCAGTGGTGGGATAAGGTCTCGCGCTACATCCGTATCGATTTCAATGCCGACAAGAATGTGCGGCCGCTGCTGGCCGGGCAGAGCCTGAGTCAGGTACGCCTGGCCCTGAGCCTGGCACTGGAGCAGGCGCAGTGGGCTGCGCTCAACGGGCAGGCGCCGGTCTATACCCAGGCGCTGGCTGAGGCGCGTGATGTGCTCAAGGGCAATTTCAACCCGGACAATCCGCAAAGCAAAGTGATGCTCGAACAGGTCGCCGAGCTGAGCAAGGAACCGGTCACGGTCACGACACCGGATCTGGCTGGCACGCTGAGTGCGGTGCAAGCCTATCTTGAGCGGCGCAACGTCAACGCCGAAGAGTCGGTGAAGCCCTTCGCCAAGCCTGCGGCCAACACTGCGCAGGAGATCACGCCATGAAACGCCTGTATGTGATCGTGTTTCTGGTGATCGCGGCGACGGCGGCACTGGGGCTGGCGATTGCCGAGCATTCCGGTTACGTGCTGGTGGCCTACAAGAGCTTCCGCTACGAGTCGAGCCTGTGGGCGACACTGGCGGTGATCGCAGTGGTGTGGCTGCTGATCTGGGGGATCAAGGCGCTGGTTGAATTGGTCATGACCTCCAGCGGTGTGGTCAATCCATGGTCACGCCGCAACCGCAGTCGCCGTGTCCAAGTGGCGATCGAGCACGGCCAACTGGATCTGGCCGAAGGTCGCTGGGCCAGCGCTCAACGGCATCTCTATCGGGCGGCTGAAGCCGAGCGTCAGCCATTGCTGTACTACCTCGGCGCTGCCCGCGCGGCCAATGAGCAAGGCAATTACGAAGAGTGTGATCGTTTGCTGGAGCGCGCACTGGAGCGTCAGCCTCAAGCAGAGCTGGCTATCGCTCTGAGCCATGCGCAGTTGCAGACTGACCGTGGCGATACCGACGGTGCCTTGGTGACCCTGCAAGCAATGCATGATCGCCATCCGCACAATGCACAGACGCTGCGTCAGTTGCAGCGCTTGTATCAGCAGCGTGGCGAATGGTCGGCAGTGATTCGTTTGCTGCCGGAGTTGCGCAAGGACAAAGTCCTGCCGCCGGCTGAACTGGCTGAGCTTGAACGCCGCGCCTGGGGTGAAAACCTCTCGCTGGCCGCACAGCGTGAAGAGGACGGAACCGTTGGCTTGCAGTCGCTCACGCGCGCCTGGCAGCAACTGACCTCGGCGCAGCGTCAGGAACCGCCGCTGGTGTTGGCGTACGCCGAACAGTTGCGTCAGTTGGGCGCTCAGGTGGAAGCAGAAGAAGTGCTGCGCACTGCCCTCAAGCGCAAGTACGACAGCCATCTGGCCCGTCTCTACGGACTGGTGCGCGGTAGCGATCCGGCGCGTCAGTTGCAAACCGCCGAAGGCTGGCTGAAGGATCATCCGAACGATCCGAGCTTGTTGTTGACCCTCGGCCGACTGTGTCTGCAAACCAGTCTGTGGGGCAAGGCACGGGATTATCTGGAGAGCAGCCTGCGTGTGCAGCGTAATCCGGAAGCCTGTGCGGAGCTGGCGCGCTTGCTCGCACAATTGGGCGATACCGAACGCAGTAATCAGCTGTTTCAGGAAGGTCTGGGTCTGCTGGACGAGCGCCTGCTGGCCGCACCGTTACCGGTTCCGGCTCACGTCTGAAGTGGCGAGGGAGTTCGCTCCCTCGCTTACCTTTTGTGGCTGAAATTTCTGCTTCAGTCAGCGCTTGCGGAAAATTCCTACGGCGAACTACACCAATTCCTCTCGAACCTGTCGGGTTTTCCCTACACCTCTGGTGAACTGTCGGCAGGGCCTCGCCTTGAAAGGCTGACACGCTTTCCTCTACCGTAACTGCCTGTCTCTACTGTTACGGAAAAGCCATGTCGTTGGCCTGCTCACGCTCCTTGTTCTTCATGGCTTTCACTGCGGGGGCCTTTGCTCTGGGAGCTTCTTATTATCTTGAATATGCTGTCGGTCTGACGCCGTGCAACCTGTGTCTGGTGCAACGCCTGTTTATCACGCTGCTGTGCGTATCCAGTGGTGTGGCGGCGGTGCACGGCCCCAAACGCGTCGGATTGTGGTTCTACTGGTTGTTGACCCTGGGTGCGAGCCTGGGAGGCACCACGGCTGCCTGGCGGCAGGTATTGATACAGAGTGACCCGGTGCTGCAACTGCTTGATTGCGCGCCTGCCCCCGAGACATTGTTCAGTGGTCTGCCCTGGATCTGTGCCTTGCAAAGAATGTTTAGTGGCGGTGCCGATTGTGCGGAAATTTCCTGGACGCTGTTCGATCTGAGCATCCCGGAGTGGAGCCTGCTGTTCTTTGTCGCTGTCTCGATTCTGGCGGTGTATCAATTGCTGCGGCTGGTCTGGAGTGCTCTGCAACGACCGCTCAGCGGCGAAGCGTCGCACCCGGTGCTGGTGCGGGATTAAACACTTGTATGAACTTTATCTCCTGCGTACCTTGAAGCCATAGGCGTGCGGGCATAATCTGGCCCGCACGTGTCATTGGATTTATGTTGCTCGATGACGCTCTGCCCGGCCGACCCCCAAGGCAAAATCAAAAGAGGGGCGCGGGTGTAGAGCAGCATGACCCACAAGGGAAGAGAGATCGCCATGCTCGAAAGTTGTCAGAATGCTCAGGAACGTTGGGGTGGAGTTCATCTGCTGATCGACCGCTGGTTGCAGGAGCGTGAAGATCTGATCGGTGCCTACGACAAACTCGGTGCGCAGCCTGAGTCGCTGGCCGAGAGCCGCAAGCCTTTGCAGGAATTCTGCGGCGTGCTGGTCGATTACGTCTCGGCCGGGCACTTCGAAATCTACGAACAGCTGACTGGCGAAGCCAAAGCGTTCAACGACAAACGTGGTCTCGAACTCGCCGAGACGATCTATCCGCGCATCGACGTCATCACTGAAAAACTGCTCGCCTTCAACGATCTGTGCGATGAAGGCAAGTGCGTAGCCGAGAAGTTCAAGGAACTCGGTGGCCTGCTGCACGAGCGCTTCGAACTCGAAGACTGCCTGATTGAAGTGCTGCACACAGCCCACAAGGAAGAAGATCCGGTTCAGGCCTGATCCCGAACCTGATCAAAAAAAACGGTGCGCCCGAAAGCGCACCGTTTTTTATTGCCCTATCAACTCGTCGCGCCACGCAATTCCACTTCAAACACCAGCGGCGTGAACGGTGCGATCAGGTCACCGGCACCGTCGGCGCCATAGGCCTGATCCGAAGGAATCACCAGACGCCATTTCGCCCCGACCGGCATGTTCTGCAGTGCGGTGCGCCAGCCGGCAATCACACTGTCGAGATTGAACCATTGTGGCTGCGTGTTCTGATCGAACACTGTGCCGTCCGGCAGTCGACCGACATACAGCACCTGCACTTTTCCGTCCGGTCCGGCCTTGGCACCGGTGCCTGACGTCAGCTCGGTGAGCAGGATGCCATCGGCCAATTCCTTAACGCCGGGTTTGGCTTTTTCTGCGGTGAGAAAGCGCTGTTCGTTTTCCATCGCGGCGTCGCTCGAAGGCTGTGCCGAGTGCTCGGCATTCTGCGCTTCATGATCGGCCAGAATCTGTTCGATACGTGCTTCGCTCAACGCCAGCGGCTTGCCTTGATAGGCTTGTTGCAAGCCATCGACCAGTGCTTGGATCTGCAGCTGCGGGACTTCCTGACGCAGGCGTTCACCGAGGCTGGCACCGAGACTGTAGGCCAGATCGTGAGCATCGTTCGCGGTGGTTTTTTCGTCAGCGTGAGCGGCCGAAACAAGCATGCAGAGGGATAAAAAAAAGTAGCGCGACATGGGCACACTCCGTCCTGAGATGCGGTGGATTATGCCAGCGCGAACGTCTGCAACGGTGAACTGCTTTTGCCTTCGCGCAGAACATTTTCGATTCGGTGCAACGCAACGCAATCGATACTGTCAAGATGCCCTAGCGGCGGTAACTGCAGAGGTCTAGTATGAGCCGCACTCACGTCAGCCAGGAGGTAAACCATGTCGGCCACCAAGAAGCCTGTAAACACTCCGTTGCACTTACTCCAACAACTCTCGGGCAGCTTGCTCGAGCATCTGGAAAACGCTTGCTCCCAAGCCTTGGCTGATGCTGAAAAACTGCTCGCCAAACTGGAAAAGCAACGCGGCAAGGCGCAGGAAAAACTGCACAAGTCCCGCACCAAATTGCAGGACGCAGCTGCCGCCGGCAAAGCCAAGGCACAAACCAAAGCCAAGGGCGCAGTGAAAGAACTGGAAGACCTGCTCGATGCCTTGAAGGATCGTCAGTCCGATACTCGCAGCTACATTCTGCAACTCAAGCGCGATGCCCAGGAAAGTCTGAAACTGGCTCAAGGTGTTGGTCGCGTTCAAGAAGCCGTGGGTAAAGTATTGTCCACCCGCGCAGCCAAACCGGCAGCGGCGCCGGCGAAGAAAGCAGCTGCCAAACCTGCTGCTGCAAAAGCTCCAGCAAAAACCGCAGCCGCCAAGCCTGCTGCAAAAGCTGCTGCTAAAACCGCTGCCAAGCCAGCTGCAAAAACACCGGTGAAAGCCGCTGCAAAACCAGCTGCAAAACCAGCTGCAAAACCTGCAGCGAAGAAACCTGCTGCGGCGAGCGCTGCAAAACCAGCGGCTAAAACCACGGCGGCAAAACCTGCTGCGCGTACTGCCGCTGCCAAGCCGGTTACCCGTGCCGCCGCTGCTAAACCAGCCGCCAAAACAGCTGCAGCAAAAGCTGCTCCAGCGAAAACCGCCGCTGCCAAAGCTGCCGCAAAACCTGCTGCTAAAACTGCTGCTGCAAAACCAGCTGCCAAGACTGCCGCTAAACCAGCTACAAAAGCACCAGCAAAAGCTGCTGCCAAACCAGCCGTGAAAACCGCCGCCAAACCGGCAGCCAAGCCCGCCGCTAAACCGGCTGCTGCTGGCAAACCAGCGACTGCTGCTGCCAAGCCTGTTGCTGCAAAACCAGCCGCCAAGCCAGCTGTAAAACCAGCCGTGAAAAAGCCAGCCGCTGCCAAACCAGCTGCCGCTAAACCGGCTACCGCGCCTGCCGCTAAGCCTGCCGCACCGGCAGCGTCGACTGCGCCATCGGCACCTGCTCCAGCCGCAACTACCTCGACGCCATCGACTGCGCCATCGCCAGCCGCTGTGTCGAGCACCAGCAACAACCCAACCAGCGCTTCCTAAGCGCGGGTAGCCGCGACGCGCAGCACTTGCAGCGCGTCGCGGTTCGGGTTGGCCGCCTTGCCGGCCAAACCTTCAAGCCAGGTCATCGCACCTGTGTCGTTTCGCGTCCATTCCTGTGCAACACCTTCCAGCCGTGACAGCAACGTTCGCTCAGCTTCCAGCTCGAGTGATTTGATCTGCTCGCGCATACCTTTCAACACCGCGTCATCCACCGCCCGCGTTTTCCATTGCATGCGCAGTGTTCGCAGCGGCTGCACCACCTCGGTATCCCACGGAGTGGTCAGCGCCTGAAGCGCATTGATGCGTTGTTCATCGCAGGTCACCCCGCGTTGTTCCAGCCATAAGCCGCACAACAGCAGGCACACATTCGCGCCCGCCGTTTGCAGTTGCAGGCAGGCATCTTCCACGCCCGGTCGGGCGTAGGTGGCAAGGGAAAAGCTCCACAGGTCAGAGGACATCGTGCTACTCGCGCCAGTTGTGAGCGAAGCTGGTAGACTCCGCCGCCATTATGATCCGACTTCAGAACCTGACTTTACAGCGTGGCCCGCAACGTCTGCTAGAAGACGCCGAGCTGACCCTGCACGCCGGCCACAAAGCCGGCCTCATCGGTGCCAACGGCGCCGGCAAATCGAGCCTGTTCGCATTGATTCGGGGCGAACTGCATCCGGACTCGGGTGACTGCTTCCTGCCGGCTGACTGGCGCATCGCCCACATGCGCCAGGAAATCGAGACGCTTGAGCGTCTTGCTGTCGACTATGTGCTCGATGGTGACTTGCGTCTACGCGAGGTGCAACGTGACCTCGCCGCCGCCGAAGCGGCGCACGACGGTGCTGCTCAGGCCCGTCTGCATTCCGAACTCGACAGCGCCGACGGCTATACCGCCGATGCGCGGGCGCGCAAATTGCTCGCCGGTCTCGGCTTCACCAACGAGCAGATGGATCGCCAGGTAGGAGATTTCTCCGGTGGCTGGAGGATGCGTCTGAACCTGGCGCAGGCATTGATGTGTCCGTCGGACCTGTTGTTGCTCGACGAACCGACCAACCACTTGGATCTCGACGCAATCATCTGGCTCGAAGAGTGGCTGAAAAGCTACCCGGGCACCTTGCTGCTGATTTCCCACGACCGCGATTTCCTCGACGAAGTCGTCGATCACGTCGCGCATGTCGATCAGCGCAAAATCACTTTGTATCGTGGCGGCTACACCGCATTCGAGCGCGCCCGTGCCGAGCGTCTGGCCCAGCAGCAGCAGGCCTACGAGAAGCAGCAGGCGCAACGTGCGCACATGGAAAGCTACATCGCGCGCTTCAAGGCGCAAGCGACCAAGGCCCGTCAGGCGCAGAGCCGGATCAAGGCGCTGGAGCGGATGGAAGAGCTGTCGGCGGCCCACGTCGATTCGCCGTTCGATTTCGTCTTCCGCGAGTCGAGCAAGATCTCCAGTCCGCTGATCGACCTGTCCGATGCCAGCCTGGGTTACGGCGATAAAACCATCCTCGAGAAGGTCAAGCTGCAACTGACCCCGGGGGCGCGGATTGGCCTGCTCGGGCCGAACGGCGCGGGTAAATCGACGCTGATCAAGAACCTCGCTGGCGAGCTGTCACCGATCGCCGGGCGCCTGACCCGTGGCGAGAACACTGTGGTCGGCTACTTCGCCCAGCACCAACTCGACTCGCTGGATTCCAAGGCCAGTCCGTTGCTGCACATGCAACGTCTGGCGCCGACCGAACGCGAGCAGACCTTGCGCGATTTCCTCGGCGGTTTCGACTTCCGTGGTGCACGCATTGATGAGCCGGTGCTGAATTTTTCCGGTGGCGAGAAGGCGCGTCTGGCCCTGGCGTTGATCGCCTGGGAACGCCCGAACCTGTTGCTGCTCGACGAACCGACCAACCACCTTGACCTGGAAATGCGCCTGGCGCTGACCATGGCGCTGCAGGAATTCAGCGGCGCGGTGTTGGTGGTATCTCACGATCGGCACTTGCTCAAGAGCACCACCGATAACTTCTACCTGGTCGCTGACGGCAAGGTCGAAGAGTTCGATGGCGACCTCGAAGACTACGCGCGCTGGCTGGTGGAATACCGTCAGCGCAACGCGCCGGTCAGCAACACCCCGGTGAACCCGGACAAGACCGACAAGAAGGCTCAGCGTCAGGCGGCGGCTGCGTTGCGTCAGCAACTGGCCCCGCACAAGCGTGAAGCCGACAAGCTCGAAGCCGAACTCGGCAAGCTCCACGAGAAACTGGCCAAGGTCGATGCCAGCCTCGGCGACAGCGACATCTACGAGCCGGCGCGCAAGAACGAATTGCGTGATCTGCTGGCCGAGCAGGCCAAGCTGAAAGTTCGCGAAGGCGAGCTGGAAGAGGCGTGGATGGAAGCCCTCGAGACGCTGGAAAGCATGCAGGCGGAGCTGGAGGCGCTGTCCTGATGGAAGCGTTCAAGTTGCCGCTGCCGGCGGAGTGGATCGAGCCGATCTGGTTTGCGGTGCAGATTCTGCTGATCCTGCTGGCCGGCTACCTTACCCAGCGTTTCGTTGCCAAAGGCCTGACCCGGTTGGGTGAGCGCTATCCGTTTCCGCCGCAATTGCTGATGCCGCTGCGCGGTGTGTTGCGCTGGTTGATCATGGGCAGTGCGCTGATCTTTGTGCTGGAGCGCCTTGGTGTTTCGGCCACGGTGTTGTGGACGGCGCTGTCGGGGTTCGTCGCGGTGGCGGCGGTCGCGTTCTTCGCGATGTGGAGCGTGCTGTCGAATTTGCTCTGCGCGATTCTGATCTTCACGGTAGGGCCGTTTCGGCTGGGCGATATCGTTGAGCTGGTGGACACCACTGACAAGCCCGGCGTCAAAGGCCGGGTCGTGGCGATCAATCTGCTTTACACCACGTTGATCGAGGCGGAAGAGTTGGGGACTGGCAGCGCGATGGTGCAGGTGCCCAATAGTCTGTTCTTCCAGCGATCGGTGCGGCGTTGGCGCGGGACGGATGTGTTTCCGTCGAGTGGTTTCGAAAAGTGATTTCTGCGGCGTCTGATCTGGCGCCTTCGCGAGCAGGCTCGCTCCCACAATAGACCGCGATCAAATGTGGGAGCGAGCCTGCTCGCGAAGGGCCCCTCAGCAGCACCTGCAACATTCAGCAAAAATTGGTAGTCATCCATTCAAACCCGCATTAGCTTAGGCATTTGTCACGAGCATGAGTCGAGGTGTGCGATGGAGCTTCAAACATGGCTGGCGTTTTTTGCCGCCTGCTGGGTGATCAGTCTGTCCCCGGGGGCTGGCGCCATTGCGTCGATGTCCAGCGGTCTGCAATACGGGTTCTGGCGCGGTTACTGGAACGCCCTAGGCCTGCAAATCGGTTTGGCTGTGCAGATCGCCATTGTCGGCGCCGGTGTTGGCGCGATCCTGACTGCTTCGGCGACGGCCTTCCACGCGATCAAGTGGTTCGGCGTGGCTTACCTCGTGTATCTGGCCATCAAGCAATGGCGTGCGCTGCCCATGGACATGAGCGATGACGCCGCGGTACGGCCGATCGGCAAACCGCTGGCGCTGGTGTTCCGTGGCTTTCTGGTGAACATCAGTAACCCCAAGGCCCTGGTCTTCATGCTCGCGGTGCTGCCGCAGTTCATCAATCCGCATGCACCGTTGCTGATTCAGTATGTGGTGATCGGTGTGACGATGATCTGCGTCGACCTGATCGTCATGGCTGGCTACACCGGTCTGGCGTCGAAGGTGCTGCGCCTGTTGCGCACACCGCAGCAGCAGAAACGCATGAACCGCACGTTTGCCGGGCTGTTCATCGGCGCGGCGGCGTTTATGGCAACGTTGCGCAAAGCGGCGGCATAAACATCGCGGGCACAAAAAAGGCGACCTTTGCAGGTCGCCTTTTTTGTGGCTGGGACGCAGAGCGTCCCGGGATGCATTCCCACGCGGAGCATGGGAATGATCAGGGGCCAGTCATCAGCGCAGGATTACTGGCGCAGTATCACGCGGCAGGTTGTTGCGCTGCGGCGCTTCGCGCGGCTGTTCGTAACCGCCACCACCGAGCTGCATGCTCAGTTGCCCGGCTACGTCTTCACCCAAGGCCTTGGACACGTCACGCACCACCCGTGGGCGGTTCCGCGAGATCTTGATGTCGCGGTGGTTCACCAGTTTGGTGTCCTGCGCTTCACCCATCGCCGTGAAGGCCGAAGTGATTTCGAAGGTCTTGGTGTTGATCAGACTGAAGTCCGCCACCAACGTCAGGCCCAGTACCGCCGAATAGCTGTCGGTGTTCGCCAGCTCGTTGACGTCCTGAGTGAAGTCGATGTCCGACACCGTACCAAACAGCACATAGTCGGCGCCTTTGAAGTTGCCGGCCTTGATGCGCTTGATCACATCAAAGACGTCACCCTTGGACGACGCGGTGTACGGCGTGCCCTGCACCAGCTGGAACATGCCGGTACGCAGGATTTCACCTTTGATGTCGCCGGTGAATTTGCGCAACTCGCCTTGCTCGATGTAGCTGGTGCTCGCTTCGATCTCGTTGTAGCTCGACGAGCCGCTGGAGCTGTAGTAACCCTCGCGATGATTGCTCTGAGCGGAAACGATGTGGATGTATTGCTCCACACGTTCCTGATACGCCAGATCCGTTACCGCGACTTTCGGGGCCGCTTGCACGCTGAACGCGCAAGCCAGGGCCATCATGCCAATCCATGTGCGCATTGATTAACGCTCCGTGGTTTTGCGGATCTCTTTTTCGTCCATCCACTCGGCCAGACCGCTTTCAACGTCGATCAGTTGCAGGCTGAATTTGTAGAAGACGTCCTTGTAGTCGCTGCTGCGCTTGACGATCGAACTGATCGAACCTTCGATGCGGTACTTGGCGGCAACCATGTTGCCGGTCTTGGCCACGGTGCTTTTCTTGTACAGACCGCTCTGGTTTTGCAGCTTGAGCTGGTCAACCTGGCTTTGCATGGCATTGTTGTCGCTGGCGAAACGCGCAACACCGGTCTTCATCAGCTGAGTCTTGATGCTGGTGGTGATTTCGCGGGTGTCGATGTACTCGCTGGTCTTGTTCTTCACGTCGTAGACCTGAACCACCGGACGACCCTGCAGAATGCCGGACTGGGCCAGCGAGCGGGTCATCGATTCGGCGATCATTTGCAGGTCGGTCGACCCGAATTCGTTGGTCACGGTTTCAACCGCTTTGGTGTCGCCGTAGCTGATGTTCTTGCTGCCCAGGGTCGGCGAAGTGTTGGCGCAACCGGAGGCCAGCAGGGCGATAACGGCGATGCAGGAAAAGCGTGCAAACATGGGAATGCTCTCTAAAACGGGAATAGGGTGACAGGCTTACGGCGTCTTGATTTCCAGACGGAAGTCCACGGCTTTCGGGGTCGGGGCGATGCCCTGAATGAAGCTGGTCTGGGCGCCGTACATCATTTGGCTTTTCCACACTTCTTCTTCGGCAATCGGGAAGCCTTCCGCGCCGAGCCAGGCGAAGCGGTAGTAGAAAAGCTTGTTGCTGTTGAGGGTGTTGCTCAACTGCACATTGACCGTCATGAAGCCGTTTTCGCGGGCGACGCGCATGGCGCCGACGACGATGTGTTTCTGCGGGCCCATGGCCACGACTTTGCTCGCGGCGCTGCCGGGCTCTGGCGGTGGCGGGGTGGCGCAGCCGCTCGCCAGCAAGGCGAGGGCGGCGACGGCGATGAGTTTGAAGCGCATGCAAAGACTCCGTTCTTAAGGTTGTTTGAGGCTGGCGACGTTGGTCGCGCTGGCGCTCGGGATGACGTGTGCGGCGAGGCCACCGGCGAAGACCTGGTTGCCCACGGCACGCAGGGTGATCACCTGATAACGCTGATCGACAGTGACCTTGACCACCGAACCGCCGACGGCGCTCGGCAGACTGACCTGATGCTCGCCCTTTTTCAGACGCAGACGCACCACTTGGGTATTGTCCGGCAGGGTACGCCACGTACGGGTATCGGCACCTTCGAGCACAGCTGAAGAGATACCGACGGCCAGACCGGCCAGTGGGTTGGTTTCGTTGATCTTCTTCTGGGCCACGCCTTTGGTGATCGCCCGCACGGTGGTGCGCAGAATGATCCCCGGCATGTCGTCACGCAGGGCGCGGCGGGACATGGCGGTGGTGCTGTTGAGCGCGGTCAGATCGACTTGCTGACCATCGACACCGATCTGTGCGAACGGCGCAGTGGAAGTGTCCGGTTTGATGATCGGGAACGATAGCGGCGTGATCACTACGTTGTTGGAGATCGGCAATGGCAGCGGCACGCGGATCGAATCGCGGGCCGGCGCCAGACCGCTTTGCACCACGATCAGGATGTCGCTGTCGTCGGACTTGCTCGGCTTGTCGAGGTTGACCAGTGCCTGCTCCAGCAGCGGCGTGTTCGGACGCAGCTCGGCGGCCTTGCGGTAGCCCGGTGCAGCCAGGCCTTTCTCGCCCAGCGCTTCATAAACGAAGCCGGACAGGTAATGGCTGAACGCACTCTGGTAGCTGTTTTTCAGGCCAACCACTTCTGGCGCGTCGAGACTGGCGACCGGATAACCTTGCAGATCCTTGTACTGAGTCTTGATGCCTTCTTTCTCGGCTTCTTCCTCGCTCTTGAGGTATTCCTTGTCGCGCAGGTCGGCGATCACTGCTTCACGTTCGTGAGTTTTCTTGATCGCAGTACGTGCGCCGTCAAAGTCATTGACCGCCAGCAGATTCAGGGCCATTTGCGTGGTCAGCATGACCTTTTCGTAGTCGTAGCCTTCGTAGCGCCGCACTTTGTCATTGACGATGAAGCTGCCGAACTGAGCCAGGTACTTACCGGTATCGAGCTTGACCGAATCTTCCCACTGACCCACCACTACATCGGCGCTGGTCCAGGCATTCTGGCTGCCAGAGAGGTCGCCCTTGGCGCGCAGCAATTCACCTTTCTCGAAGTAATAGAGCAGGTCTTTGTCTGGACCGGTGTTGTTCTTTTCCAGCAGGGTCAGCGCGGCGTCGACGTTGCCGGTGGCCAGTTGCTGGTTGGTCTGTGCCAGTTCGGAATCGTAGTTGCGAAACGCCGAACAGCCGGACAGCAGAGTGACGGCGCTGAGCGCGATCAGAGTGGGGGCGCGGAATGCCATGGGGGTACTTCTTCCCTGGAGTAATAGAGCCGCGTGTGCTGGTCGGGCTGGTGTGACCCATCGACAGTGGCGTTGGCCTCCTGCCAATTCCTCATAACCTGAGGAGCTTTAATGCCCGGTCGTAATAACGCGGGCGCGGCATTATAAGCAGGCGGTGATGGCTATGTAATAGCTTTTTAATTGCACTGGTTAGTTAGGTGCCATTACTTGTTTCGAACGGGTTACTTCTCTGGTAAAGGCGTCGCAGGAGCGACAAAGGCCGACCCCACGTAGTAGGTCTGATCCCGGAACACGCACAGATTGAGTATTTGATGAGCCTGATCAACGCGTAAGGTCAGGGGATGGCCCGGGGGGTAGAAGGGGACGTCGATCTTGTGCAGGCCCTTTTTCAGGCGCACACGGGTGACCAGTGTCATGTCGGGCAAGGCGCGCCAGGTGCGTGTGTCAGCCTCCTCGAGAGGATCCTGTTTTGTCACCACTAACGAAGCCTTGGCCGGGTTGCGGTCGTTTTCCTGTGCCTGGCCGATCGCGGCCATATTGGCGCGGAACATGGCGCGCGAGAGGATTTGCGGCATGTCATCGCGCAGTGTTCGCATGGCCATGTCGGTCACGCTGTTGATGACTGTCAGTGGCTGTTTACGGCCATCAATGCTCAGGTGACTGAAGGTCGGGGTGATGGCGTCCGGAATCATCACCGGAAAGGATATCGGCGCGACAATGACCAGGTTTTCGTTCAGGTGCCTTCGTAATGCAGCAGCTTGTCGTTGACGAGCATGGTGCCCATTTCATTGCCGATCAAAGACCCTGTCCCTGAGGCAATCCTCGGCGATTTTGCGGTGTTCGTCTGCCGGGCATATCCGCCTGATCAAAGCGAAACACCGACAAAGCTTGAGAGAAAAGTCTGCGGAGTGAACAATATGTAACTCCGTATTTCTCCTGAGATTTCTTCATGACTGCCTCGTCCCGAATTCTGGCCTGGCTGGTGTTCCCGTTGTTTGCCTTGAGCAGCGTCAATCTGCTGGCCGATACCGTGGAAGGCGCACCGCAAGCGCTGCACCTGCTCGACTACATCAGCGCCGACTACCCGCCGACGGTAGCGGCGGGCAAGGTGGTCGATGACGCCGAATACCGCGAGCAACTGGAGTTCACTCGGGCGCTGCAAGGCTTGATCGCCGGTATGCCGACCAAGCCGGAAAAGGCTGCGCTGGAGCAGGGCGTTGAAGCCCTGCACACGGCGATCAGCGCGAAACAGGACGGCGCCGAAGTGGCCCGTCAGGCGCGGCAACTGGGCGCGCAACTGGCGGTGGCCTATGAAGTCAGCCAGGCGCCGATCATCACCCCCGATCCCACCCGGGGTGCTCCGCTCTATGCGCAGAACTGCTCGGTGTGCCACGGCGACAGCGGCGCCGGTGACGGCCCGGCGGGACTCGGCATGACTCCGCCGCCCGCCAATCTGCGTGATGCGGCGCGGTTGGATCACCTGAGTCTGTATGCGATCTATAACACCCTCGGCCAAGGCGTCGAAGGCACCGACATGCCGGCGTTTGCCGATCAGCTTGACGATCGTCAGCGCTGGGATCTGGCGACTTACATCGCCGGTTTCAGCGCTGATCCGGCGGCAGCCAAGTTCGAGAAGACCTACAACATCGCCGATCTGGCGCGCCAGACCCCGGCCGAAGTGCAGGCTGCCGATGGCCCGCAAGCCGCAGCGACGTTTCGTGCGCAGCGCGCGCAGCCGCCGCAGGTCAAGCGTGGCCCGGCGCAGTTGCTCGACTACACCGCCGCAACGCTGGACAAGAGCCTTGCCGCGTACCGTGCCGGTGAACACGATCAGGCTTATGATCTGTCAGTCGCGGCGTATCTGGAAGGCTTCGAGCTGGTCGAGAGCTCACTGGATAACGTCGACGCCAACGTGCGCAAGGACACCGAAAAATCCCTGATGGCGTACCGGCAATCGTTGCAGGACGGCTTGCCGGTCGAGCAGGCCGAGCAGCGGCTGGACGCGGCCAAGGCCAAGTTGAAGGAATCTGCCGGGTTGCTCGGCAGTGACGGTTTGAGCTGGTCGCTGAGCTACATTTCCGGCCTGCTGATTCTGTTGCGTGAAGGCCTGGAAGCGATTCTGGTGCTGGCGGCGATTCTTGCCTTCCTGCGCAACACCGGTCAGCAATCGGCGGTGCGCAGCGTCAACGTCGGTTGGGGCCTGGCGCTGCTGGCCGGTCTCGGCACCTGGGCGGTGGCGGCGTATGTGATCGACGTCAGCGGTTCGCAGCGTGAACTGCTTGAAGGCGCGACGGCGCTGTTTGCCAGTGTCATGGTCTTGTGGCTTGGCGTGTGGATGCATGACCGTCGCCACGCAGCGGCCTGGCAGGATTACATCAAGAGCAGTCTGGTCGGTGGTGGCGGGCGTTTCGGCTTCGCGATTCTGGCGTTCTTCTCGGTGTATCGCGAGTTGTTCGAAGTGATCCTGTTCTATGAAACCTTGTGGTTGCAGGCCGGCCCGGCCGGGCATGACGCGGTGCTCGCCGGCGGCGCGACCGCACTGGTGCTGCTGGTGGGTCTGGCGTGGGTGATCCTGCGCGGTTCGGCGAAACTGCCGCTGACGCTGTTCTTCAGCATCAACGCGGCACTGTTGTGCGCGTTGTCGGTGGTGTTCGCCGGGCACGGCGTGAAGGCGTTGCAGGAAGCCGGGATCTTCGGCACTCGGCCGGTGGCGTTCTTTGAATTCGACTGGCTGGGGATTCATGCCGATGCGTATTCGTTGACGGCGCAGGCGGTGGCGATTCTGGCGATTGTGGTGTTGTACGGGCGCAGTTGGGTGGCAGAGAAGCGGCGGGTAGTCGCCTAGAAAGCATTCGCTGGTGCTCACATTCGCGAGCAGGCTCGCTCCCACAGAGACGGTGTGTATCCTGTGGGGCGTGAGCTTGCTCGCGAATTGTTTTTGGAGGTTAGAAAAATGCGTGTATGGATCGATGCCGATGCCTGCCCACGGGCGGCAAAGGATCTGGTGGTGAAATTTGCGCTCAAGCGCCAGTTCGAGGTGGTGCTGGTGGCCGGGCAGCCGCAGATCAAGCCGGGGCTGGCCATCGTCAAACTCATTGTGGTGCCGAGTGGGCCGGATGCGGCGGACGATTATCTGGTCGAACACGCGGTGCCCGGGGAACTGGTGATCTGCAGCGATATTCCCTTGGCTGATCGGCTGGTGAAGAAGGGCGTCGCGGCGCTCGACCCGCGCGGCAAGGAGTTCGATTCGCAGAACATGGGTGAGCGCTTGGCAGTGCGCAACCTGTTCACCGATCTGCGAGAGCAGGGCCAGATGAGCGGTGGACCTGCGCCATTTGGTGATCGCGAAAAACAGGCGTTTGCCAATGCGCTGGACCGGATCCTCACACGCCTGACCCGCAAACCGTGAGGCTTATGACGATCGTTCCCACACAGAGCGTGGGAACGCTCATACGGGGGAATCAGGCGTCGTTTTCGTGAGTCAGCTCGAGCACGCGGTCGACCAGTTTGTTGATCCCCGACGCAGCCTCACTGATGTTCTGCGCCAGCATGTAAGCCGGGGTCGTCACCAGTTTGCGCGCCTTGTCTTCAATGATCTCCGTCACCGCACATTCTTCGTGGGTCGCGCCCATCTTGTTCATCGCTGTGGCCGTGTCGGCGTCGTTGCCGATGGTGCAGGTCACGCCCGGGCCATAGATCTTCGCGGCCAATGCCGGCGAGATGCACATCAGACCGACGGGTTTGCCCGCTTCGGCAAACGCCTCGGCCAAGGCCAGCACCTCTGGCTGCACAGTGCAGCCAGCGCCTTCGACGGCAAAGTTCGAGAGGTTCTTCGCCGCACCAAAACCGCCTGGCACGATCAGCGCGTCGAAGTCGTCGACGTCGGCCTCGCGGATGTCCTTGATGTTGCCGCGGGCAATGCGCGCCGATTCCACCAGCACGTTGCGCGTCTCGGGCATTTCTTCGCCGGTCAGGTGATTGATTACGTGCAATTGCGCAATGTTCGGGGCAAAGCACTGCACCTGGGCGCCGCGTTGGTCGAGGCGCAGCAGGGTGATGACGCTTTCGTGGATTTCGGCGCCGTCATACACGCCACTGCCGGACAGGATCACTGCAACTTTTTTGCTCATGGGGTTCTCTCCAGATTCAAGGCGCTAAATGTCCACTAAATTGTCGCGCGTTGCCATAGGCTCAAGGGGTGGCGGCACTTGCATGGAGCGCTTTCTACATGGATCGCAACAACGGCGGGGTGTTCATTATTTGGGGTTGCCTGCTGCATAACGAGCGGGAGATTTTTGGCGCGAGGACGCCGCTGACGAACTTGAATGCGCCGGAGCAGCGAGGGGGAAAGTGACGTATCTGACTGAAAGAGTCAGCCAGCCCGCTCAGTGCCGGCGGGTTGTAGCAAGTCGCCAACGAGTTACTCGGCTGGCGTCTTCGGTTCGGCAGGCTTGGGGTCTTCGGCTTGATTCAGCAGTGCAGCTTTCGCGGCTTGCTCGTCGGCGTAAACCTGCTTGGCCAATCGCGCATTCTTGAAGCGGCGGCGCAGCCACAGACCAACGCCGAGCACCAGCAACGCGCCCAATACCCACAACTCGTACTTCTTGATGCTGCCGAGCATGCCTTCCAGCACCGCCCCGAAGTGATAGGCAGCGGCGGCGAGGGCGCTGGCCCAGATCGCCGCGCCAATGCCATTGAGCAGCAGATAACGTCCCGGCGGATAACCCGACAGGCCGATCGCCACCGGCATTACCGTGCGCAGACCGTAAACGAAGCGGAAGCTCAGCACCCAAATGTCCGGATGCTTGCGGATGTGTTCCAGCGCGCGGTCACCCATCATCTGCCAGCGCGGTTTGCGCGCCAGCAACTTGCGCCCGTGCTTGCGTCCCAGGAAGTACCACAGCTGATCGCCGGCATAGCTGCCGAAGAACGCCACGACCACCACCACGTTGATGTCCATGTATCCACGGAACGCGAGGAAGCCCGCGAGCACCAGGATGGTTTCGCCTTCGAAAAACGTGCCGAGGAACAAGGCAAAGTAGCCAAAGTCATGCAGAAATTGTTGGAGCATTGTCTGGGTGCTGGCGAAATGAACGCGCAGCCTAACCCTTCGGACACATTCATGAAAGTGTCCAAATGTGTCTCGACGTGAACAATTCCTACACTGAGAATGGAATGCGGCTACATGTCGCGGGTCTCACACAACTGTCATCTGTTCGTCATAATGGCCGTCTATAACTGTCACGCTCGCCCGTTTGCGCGGGCTCAGGAGTCTGCCGTGAGCTTTACCCCTGCCAATCGCCTGTTCCCTGCCACACGCCTGCGCCGCAATCGCCGCGACGATTTTTCGCGTCGGCTGGTGCGGGAAAATGTGCTGACGGTCGATGACCTGATCCTGCCGGTATTCGTGCTCGACGGTGAAAACCGTCGCGAAGCCGTGGCCTCGATGCCCGGGGTAGAGCGGCTGACGATCGATTTGTTGCTCGAAGAAGCGGCGAAATGGGTCGAATTGGGTATTCCGGCGCTGGCGCTGTTCCCGGTAACCCCAGCAGAACTTAAATCCCTCGACGCCGCCGAAGCCTGGAACCCCGAAGGCATTGCCCAGCGCGCCACCCGCGCGCTGCGTGAGCGTTTCCCGGAACTCGGCGTGATCACCGACGTAGCGCTGGATCCGTTCACCACCCACGGTCAGGACGGCATTCTTGACGAAGAAGGCTACGTGCAGAACGACATCACCGTCGACGCGCTGGTCCGCCAGGCCTTGTCCCATGCCGAAGCGGGCGCTCAGGTTGTCGCGCCGTCGGACATGATGGACGGTCGTATTCAGGCGATCCGCGAAGCACTGGAAATCGCCGGCCACGTCAACGTGCGGATCATGGCCTACTCGGCCAAGTACGCCAGCGCCTATTACGGCCCGTTCCGCGATGCGGTTGGCTCTGCGTCGAACCTCGGCAAGGCCAACAAGGCCTCCTATCAGATGGACCCGGCCAACAGCGACGAAGCGCTGCACGAAGTCGGTGCGGACTTGTCTGAAGGCGCGGACATGGTCATGGTCAAACCGGGCATGCCCTACCTCGACATTCTTTTCCGGGTAAAAGATGCCTTCAAAGTGCCGACCTTCGTCTATCAGGTTAGCGGCGAATACGCCATGCACATGGCGGCGATCCAGAATGGCTGGTTGAGCGAGGCGGTGATTCTTGAATCACTGACCGCCTTTAAACGTGCCGGCGCTGATGGCATCCTGACTTACTTTGCTGTCCGCGCCGCTCAATTGTTACGAGAGCAGAAATAGCCCTCCCAGGAACATTCAATGAATACCGAAGGACTCACGGAAGTTGCAGTAAAAGAAGCTCAACCGGTGGTCGAGCAAATCACCGAGACCCCGCCGGAACTGGAGCCTGCGCCACCCGCGCCGGCGGCCGAACCTGCGGCGGCGGTGCCGGCGATTGCCATTCCGGGCCTGGATGACAGCAGCCTGTACATCCACCGCGAGCTCTCGCAACTGCAATTCAACATCCGCGTGCTGGAGCAGGCGCTGGACGAGTCCTATCCGTTGCTGGAACGCTTGAAGTTCCTGCTGATCTTCTCCAGCAACCTCGACGAATTCTTTGAGATCCGTGTCGCCGGCCTGAAGAAGCAGATCACCTTCGCTCGTGAGCAGGCCGGTGCCGATGGTCTGCAACCGCATCAAGCGCTGGCTCGCATCAGCGAGCTGGTACACGGTCATGTTGACCGTCAGTACGCGATCCTCAACGATATTCTGTTGCCGGAGCTGGAAAAGCACCAGGTGCGCTTCATCCGTCGCCGCAACTGGACGGTCAAGTTGAAAACCTGGGTGCGCCGCTACTTCCGCGACGAGATCGCGCCGATCATCACCCCGATCGGCCTCGACCCGACGCACCCGTTCCCATTGCTGGTGAACAAGAGCCTGAACTTCATCGTCGAGCTGGAAGGCATCGACGCCTTCGGTCGCGACTCCGGTCTGGCAATCATCCCGGCGCCGCGCTTGCTGCCACGGATCATCAAGGTGCCGGAAGAAGTCGGCGGCCCCGGCGACAACTATGTATTCCTCTCGTCGATGATCCACGCCCACGCCGATGACCTGTTCCAGGGTATGAAGGTTAAAGGCTGCTACCAGTTCCGTCTGACCCGAAACGCCGACCTGGCGCTCGATTCCGAAGACGTCGAAGACCTGGCCCGCGCCCTGCGTGGCGAGTTGTTCTCGCGTCGTTACGGTGATGCGGTGCGTCTGGAGGTCGCTGACACTTGCCCGAAACACCTCTCGGACTACCTGCTCAAGCAGTTCAACCTGAGCGAGAGCGAGCTGTATCAGGTCAACGGCCCGGTCAACCTGACACGTCTGTTCAGCATCACCGGTCTGGACAGCCATCCGGAGCTGCAATACACGCCGTTCACCCCGCAGATCCCCAAACTGCTGCAGAACAGCGAAAATATTTTCAGCGTGGTCAGCAAGCAGGACATCCTGCTGCTGCACCCGTTCGAGTCGTTCACCCCGGTGGTCGACCTGCTGCGTCAGGCGGCGAAAGACCCACACGTTCTCGCTGTGCGCCAGACCCTGTACCGCTCCGGTGCCAACTCCGAGATCGTCGATGCGCTGGTGGATGCCGCGCGTAACGGCAAGGAAGTGACGGCGGTCATCGAGCTGCGTGCGCGGTTCGACGAAGAATCCAACCTGCAACTGGCCAGCCGTTTGCAAGCGGCCGGTGCGGTGGTGATCTACGGCGTGGTCGGCTTCAAGACCCACGCCAAGATGATGCTGATCCTGCGTCGCGAAGCTGGCGAGATCGTCCGCTACGCGCACCTCGGCACCGGTAACTATCACGCCGGCAACGCCAAGCTTTACACCGACTACAGCCTGCTGACTTCCGACGACGCCTTGTGCGAAGACGTCGGCAAACTGTTCAGCCAGTTGATCGGCATGGGTAAAACCCTGCGCATGAAGAAGTTGCTGCATGCGCCGTTCACCCTGAAGAAGGGCATGCTCGACATGATTGCCCGCGAAACCCAGTTCGCCGTCGAAGGCAAACCGGCGCACATCATCGCCAAGTTCAACTCGCTGACTGATCCGAAGATCATCCGTGCGCTGTACAAGGCCAGCCAGTCCGGTGTGCGCATCGATCTGGTGGTGCGCGGCATGTGCTGCCTGCGTCCGGGCATCGCCGGGGTTTCGCACAACATTCACGTGCGCTCGATCATCGGCCGCTTCCTTGAGCACACTCGCGTGTTCTACTTCCTCAATGGCGGCGACGAGCAGATGTTCCTTTCCAGCGCCGACTGGATGGAGCGCAACCTCGACAAGCGCGTCGAGACTTGCTTCCCGGTCGAAGGCAAGAAGCTGCTGACCCGGGTGAAGAAAGAGCTGGAGCTGTACCTGACCGATAACACTCATAGCTGGAGCTTGCAGTCGGATGGCCGTTACATCCGCAACACGCCGACTGGCAACCAGAACCCGAGGAGTGCGCAGGCGACGTTGCTGGAGCGATTGGGTAGCCCCATCCTGCCAGTGAGCAGCTGAGGCCTCGAAGGTCAAAAGCCCCTCACCCTAACCCTCTCCCGGAGGGAGAGGGGACTGACCGAGGTGTCTTACGCTATACGCCGACGTGAGATATCGAGTCGAACTCAGGCCTCGACGCCAGCGGAGATCGGCTCCCTCTCCCTCGGGAGAGGGCTGGGGTGAGGGGAAGGTTCACCTCCGTCCTCAAGTCGCACCGTTAAAAAAAGGCGATCCAGAAGGATCGCCTTTTTTTGCGCCTGAGATTTAACTCAGTGAACAGTGAGCAAAATCCCCACCCGCGTCAGCCAATCCGCCTCAAGCCCGAAATCCGCTTGAGTCAGCTGATTCTCATCCAGCCAGTTCTCCGGGAACTCCACATCCAGGGTGTTGCCCTTCGCGTGCAATACCACCTGCGGCATCGTTTGCGTCCCACGAATGTGGTGGAACAGGATCGCAAAGCGCAGCAGCACGCACAGGCGGATCAGCTTGTCACCGTCGTCACCGAAATCGGCAAATTTGTCCTTGGGAATATTGCGGCGGTGGCCGCGCACCAATAGCGCGAGCATTTGCTGGTCTTCGCGGGAGAAGCCGGCAAGGTCCGAGTGCTCGATCAGGTAGGCGCCGTGCTTATGGTAGTGATAGTGAGCGATGTCGAGGCCGACTTCGTGCACTTTCGCCGCCCAGCCGAGGAGTTCGCGCCAGATGCCGTCATCCAGCTCCCAGTCCACCGCGACCTGATCGAACGCGTGCAAGGCTTTGCGTTCAACTCGTGCGGCCTGTTCCAGATCGACGTGATAGCGCTCCATCAGCGAGGTCAGGGTGCGTTCGCGTACGTCTTCGTGATGATGACGACCGAGCAGGTCATAGAGCACGCCTTCACGCAGCGCGCCATCGCAGTGATCCATGCGTTGCAGTTCGAGGGCGTCAAAAATCGCTTCGAGAATCGCCAGACCCGCCGGGAAAATGGTCCGGCGATCAGGCTTGATGCCTTCGAAATCGATCTTGTCGACGTCGCCAAGCTTGAACAGTCGACGCTTGAGCCACGCCAGGCCTTCGGCGTTCACTTCGCCAGTGCCGTGGCCGCCGGCCTTCAGCGCCAGACCGATGGCGCGGATGGTGCCGGAGGAACCGATGGCTTCATCCCAGGTCAGGCGGTGCAGGGCGTGTTCGATGCTCATGATCTCCAGCCGCGCCGCGGTGTATGCCTGGGCGTAGCGGGCCGGGGTGATCTTGCCGTCCTTGAAATAGCGCTGGGTGAAGCTGACGCAGCCCATTTGCAGGCTTTCGCGCAGCAGCGGCTCGAAGCGCTGGCCGATGATGAACTCGGTACTGCCGCCGCCGATGTCGGCGACCAGACGTTTGCCCGGGGTGTCGGCGAGGGTGTGCGACACGCCCAGATAAATCAGTCGGGCTTCTTCCCGACCGGAGATGACTTCCACCGGGTGGCCGAGGATTTCTTCGGCGCGGTGGATGAATTCGAGGCGGTTGCGCGCTTCACGCAGGGCGTTGGTGCCGACGATGCGCACGGCGCCCAGCGGCATACCGTTGATCAGTTGGGCAAAACGCTTGAGGCAATCGAGGCCGCGCTGCATCGATTCTTCGTTGAGTTTGCGCTCATCGTCGATGCCGGCCGCCAGCTGAACCTTCTCGCCGAGGCGCTCGAGAATGCGGATCTCGCCGTTCCGGGCCTTGGCCACGACCATGTGAAAGCTGTTGGAGCCCAGGTCGATTGCGGCGATCAGGGACAGATTCTTGGCTTGGGATTGCGGCATGGTCAGGGGGTCTCGGTCGATAACCTCGACATCGTGCCACGATCAAAGGCTGGCGCCAACGCGCATGGTTCAAACCGTTGATTCAGCGCAGAAAGTCTGGAGATCGCGGCGCGACCATTCGCGAGCAGGCTCGCTCCCACAGGTGACCGCATTCCAATGTGGGAGCGAGCATGCTCGCGAAGAGGGCATCACTGCCTCAGAAGATCTTCAGGCTGTCGCTTCCACCGTGCCAATAAAGTTTGCCAACTCCGCGGTCTGCGGATTGGCAAACAGCACCTTCGGGTCCCCCACCTCATGCACTTTGCCATGGTGCATGAACACCAGTTTGTCGCCGACCTCGCGGGCAAAGCGCATTTCGTGGGTGACCATGATCAGTGTCATGCCTTCCTTGGCCAATTGCCGCACCACGCTGAGCACTTCATTGACCAGTTCCGGGTCGAGCGCCGAGGTAATCTCATCGCAGAGCAACACTTTCGGCGACATAGCCAGAGCCCGGGCAATCGCGACACGCTGTTGCTGGCCGCCTGAGAGCCGATCCGGGAAGGCATCGAATTTTTCCCCAAGCCCCACGCGTTCCAGCATCTCCCGCGCCAGTTCCGTCGCTTTGGCTTTCGGCACTTTCTGCACCACTTGCGGCGCAAGCATGACGTTTTCGCCCACGGTCAGGTGCGGGAACAGATTGAACTGCTGGAACACCATGCCGACCTTCTGCCGCAAGCTGCGCAGATCAGCGCGGGCGGCGTCGAGGTATTCGCCGTCGACTTCGATCACGCCGTCGTTGATCGACTCCAGGCCATTAAGCGTGCGCAGCAGGGTGGATTTGCCCGAGCCGCTACGGCCGATGATAGCCACGACCTGGCCTTCCTCGACGCTGAGGTCGATGCCTTTGAGTACGTGGTGATCGCCGTAGTATTTATGCAGGGCGGAAATTCTAAGCAGGGGCATGCAGTCTCCTTTCCAGATAGCGCGCACTGAGGGACAAGGGGTAGCAGAGCAGGAAATAGCCGAGGGCGACGAGGCCGTAGACCATGAACGGTTCAAACGTGGCGTTGGCGAGCATGCCGCCGGTCTTGGTCAGCTCGGTGAAGCCGATAATCGAGGTCACGGCGGTGCCTTTGACCACTTGCACCGAGAAGCCCACGGTCGGCGCCACGGCAATGCGCAGCGCCTGCGGCAGGATCACGTAGCGCGCCTGTTCCAGCGGATTGAGCGCCAGACTCGCCGAGGCTTCCCACTGGCCGTTAGAGATCGACTCGACGCAGCCGCGCCAGATCTCTGCCAGATAGGCGCTGGTGAACAAGGTCAGGGCAATCGCTGCGGCCATCCACGGCGAAATTTCAATCCCGGCCAGAGCGACGCCGAAGAACACCAGAAACAGCTGCATCAGCAGCGGCGTGCCTTGGAACAGCTCGATCCAGGTGCGGGCGATGCTGCTTGGCAGAGGGTTTTTCGAAATGCGCATGATCAGGATCAGCAGCCCGACAATCCCGCCGCCAATAAACGCCACCAGAGACAACGCGAGCGTCCATTGCAGGCCGACGAGCAGGTTGCGCAGGATGTCCCAGAAGGTGAAATCGCTCATGCGCGGCTCCTGCTGATGTAGCGCCGACCGATCCAGTTCAGCAACTGGCGAATCAGCAGCGCCATGCACAGGTAGATCAGCGTGGTCAGCGCGTAGGTTTCAAAGGCGCGGAAGTTGCGCGACTGAATGAAGTTGGCGGCGAAGCTCAGCTCTTCCGTGGCGATCTGCGAACACACCGCCGAACCGAGCATGACGATGATGATCTGGCTACTCAGCGCCGGCCAGACCTTGCCCAGCGCCGGCAGCAGCACCACATGGCGGAACGCTTCGAAGCGCGTCATCGCCAACGCTGCTGCGGCTTCCAGCTGTCCGCGCGGGATCGCCTGAATGCCGGCGCGAATAATCTCCGTCGAATAGGCGCCGAGGTTGATCACCATCGCCAGCACCGCCGCTTGCCACTCGGAAATCTGCACGCCAAGCGACGGCAGGCCAAAGAAGATGAAAAACAACTGCACCAGAAACGGCGTGTTGCGGATCAACTCGACGTAGACGCCGAAGATCGCCGAGAACGGGCGGATATTCCACGCCCGCACCAGTGCCCCGACAATCCCGACGCCGACCCCGAGCAACGCGCCGATGGCCGTCAGCTCAAGGGTGAACAGCGCCCCGCGCAGCAACAGGTCGGTGTTTTCCACCACCGGCATGAAATCGAACTGATAAGCCATGAAGGTCTCCCGCGCAGTCGATCAGAGATCGGCCGGCAGCGGCTCTTTCAGCCAGGTCTGCGAGTTCTTTTCCAGCGCGCCGTCAGCCTTGGCGGTGGTCAGGATGTCGTTGACCTTGGCCAGCAGCGCCGCTTCGTTCTTGTTCACGCCGACATAGACCGGCGAATCCTTGAGTTTCACTTTCAGCGCCGGCACGCGTTTCGGGTTCTTTTCGCTGATCGCGACCATGACCACGTTGCCGCTGGCGATCAGGTCGACCTGGCCGGCGAGGTAGGCGGCGATGGTCGAGTTGTTGTCTTCGAAGCGCTTGATGGTCACGCCTTCCGGGGCAACTTTGCTCAGCTCGATGTCTTCGATGGCGCCACGGGTGACGCTGATGGTCTTGCCCTTGAGGTCGTCGAGGCTGGCGATGGCAGCGTCTGGCGGGCCGAACACGGCGAGGTAGAACGGTGCGTAGGCGCGGGAGAAGTCGATGACTTTCTCGCGCTCGGGGTTTTTGCCGAGGCTGGAAATCACCAGATCGACTTTGCCGGTGGTCAGGAACGGGATGCGGTTGGTGCTGTTGACCGGGGTCAGTTCGAGTTTGACCTTGAGCTGGTCGGCCAGCAGTTTCGCCGTGTCGATGTCCAGACCGCGAGGTTTCATGTCCGGGCCGACCGAGCCGAACGGCGGGAAGTCCTGCGGCACGGCGACTTTCAGCGTGCCGCGTTTGATCACATCGTCGAGACCATCGGCGTGAGCGGGGATCTGGCTGAGCAGCAGGCTGGAAAACAGGGCGGCGAGGAGGGCGCTGTAACGCTTGGTCATGAACAATCTCCGGATCGGCGGGAAGTGATTTCTGCGTTCGGACAGAGCATGGGCCGTGCCAATACGTGGGTTTCGTCGCGGCAGGCCCCGGTTTCAGCGGCTTTGTTCGGTCTTACTGGTCTGAACAGTCAGGTTGTTTTTCGCACCGCAATCGCGCAGCGCTCGGCAGCACCGAACCCCACTGGGGCACGACTTGCCGGACTCGACGAATAGCTTTACAACTAGCCGCACATTGGCCTGGCGCGTCTGAAAAACCATGAATTCGATTTCCCGTGCGGTACCCGAAGTGGCGCTGCAAGCGATCCGCAAACTGATCACCGAACAGGGTTTCGGTGCGGGCGACGCCTTGCCGTCGCAGCGGGATCTGGCGTTGCAGCTTGGGGTGAGCCGGGCGTCGTTGCGCGAGGCGTTGTCGTCGCTGAGTGCGCTGGGCGTGGTCAGCATTCAGCCGGGCAAAGGCGTCTTCGTGCAGTCGCCGGTGGAATTGTCGCGCGGCGATAGCGCGCCAGCCTGGTCATTCGCCGCGCAGGCGTCGCCGCTGGATATCTTTCAATTGCGCTATGCGCTGGAAGGTTTTGCCGCCGGGCTGGCAGCGGTGGCGTTGAGCACGTTCGATCTGGATGCGCTGGAAGACAATGTCGCGGCCATGCGCGAGCAATTGAAGGCCGGTGACTTTGAAGCGGCGGCGAAACTCGACTTCGAATTCCACCGGCGCATCCTCCTGGCCAGCGGCAATCAAGCGATGCTGAGCATCCTCACGGCCAGCGCCGAGATGTTTCTGGAGAGCCAGAAACTACCGTTCATCCGCGCCGAACGCGCCATGGAAACCTGGCAGGAACACCGCAAGATCCTCCGGGCCCTCGCGCGCCGAGCGTCCGGCGCTGCGCAAAGAGCCATGCAGGAGCACGTGCGCAATGCGGCCCTGCGCACTGGAATTTCCTTCATTGCCCCCGCCACGGCGTGACTTGAGCTATACCCAAACTCATCGAGTGCCATAGCAAGACTCAATCAACTGCGGCTTCCTGAACAGGGGAAGGGCGGCTATGATGGGCCACGTTTTTTTGCTTACAACCTGGAGAATTCCATGAGCAGCGATCTTATCAAACACGTTAGCGACGCTAGCTTCGAAGCCGACGTACTCAAGGCCGAAGGCGCTGTCCTGGTCGATTACTGGGCTGAATGGTGCGGTCCTTGCAAAATGATCGCTCCGGTTCTGGACGAGATTGCCGAGACTTACAAAGGCAAGCTAACCGTTGCCAAACTGAACATCGACGAAAACCAGGAAACCCCGGCCAAGCACGGCGTGCGTGGTATCCCGACGCTGATGCTGTTCAAGAACGGCAACGTAGAAGCGACCAAAGTCGGCGCCCTGTCGAAGTCGCAACTGGCGGCTTTCCTCGACGCCAACATCTAAGCGTCGCAGTAAAGAGCCTGAAAAAAAGCCCCGCAAATAGCGGGGCTTTTTGCGTATTCAGGGCTAGACGCTCCGAAACTCAGGTGGTACATTCGGCCCCGCACTGGTTTCTCCATTGCCCCCTGCTAGCCGTCGCCGACGCACTCCTTTTCGAATTAGTTCGCGATCCTGTCGCCTTCTCTGCGGCGCGGCCTCATTAAGCCAAAAGCTTAATTTCCCCCCCTCCATAAATGATTACGTCATTCCTATATGAATCTGACTGAACTCAAGCAAAAGCCGATTACCGAACTGCTCGAATTGGCCGAACAGATGGGCATAGAAAATATGGCCCGTTCGCGCAAGCAGGACGTGATTTTCTCCCTGCTGAAAAAGCACGCGAAAAGCGGCGAGGAAATCTCCGGTGATGGCGTGCTGGAGATTCTCCAGGACGGCTTCGGCTTCCTGCGCTCCGCTGACGCTTCCTACCTGGCCGGCCCGGACGATATCTACGTCTCGCCAAGCCAGATCCGCCGCTTCAACTTGCGCACCGGTGACACCATCGTTGGCAAGATCCGCCCTCCGAAGGAAGGCGAGCGGTATTTCGCTCTGCTCAAGGTCGACACGATCAACTTCGATCGTCCCGAGAACGCGAAAAACAAGATTCTCTTCGAGAACCTGACCCCGCTGTTCCCGACCGTGCGCATGAAGATGGAGGCCGGTAACGGTTCCACTGAGGACTTGACCGGTCGCGTGATCGACCTGTGCGCCCCGATCGGCAAAGGCCAGCGTGGTCTGATCGTTGCACCGCCGAAAGCCGGTAAAACGATCATGCTGCAAAACATCGCGGCGAACATCGCCCGTAACAATCCTGAAGTTCACCTGATCGTGCTGCTGATCGACGAGCGTCCGGAAGAAGTAACCGAAATGCAGCGCACCGTGCGCGGCGAAGTGGTTGCCTCGACTTTCGACGAGCCGCCGACCCGTCACGTGCAGGTTGCTGAAATGGTGATCGAGAAGGCCAAGCGCCTGGTCGAGCACAAGAAAGACGTGGTGATCCTGCTCGACTCCATCACCCGTCTCGCCCGTGCCTACAACACCGTGATCCCGAGCTCCGGCAAGGTATTGACCGGTGGTGTCGATGCCCACGCCCTCGAGAAGCCAAAACGCTTCTTCGGTGCTGCGCGTAACATCGAAGAAGGCGGCTCGCTGACCATTATCGCCACCGCGCTGGTTGAAACCGGCTCGAAGATGGACGAAGTGATCTACGAAGAGTTCAAGGGTACCGGCAACATGGAACTGCCTCTGGATCGCAAGATCGCCGAGAAGCGCGTGTTCCCGGCCATCAACATCAACCGCTCCGGCACCCGCCGCGAGGAGTTGCTGACTGCCGACGACGAACTGCAGCGTATGTGGATCCTGCGCAAGCTCCTGCACCCGATGGACGAAGTGGCTGCCATCGAGTTCCTGGTTGATAAGTTGAAAACGACCAAGACCAACGACGAGTTCTTCTTGTCGATGAAGCGCAAGTAATACGCAGCTGTTTAAAAGAACGCTCCCGAAAGGGGGCGTTTTTTTTTGCTTTCGGGCGGCATGACTTTGGTGATGCGTCAGTCCTCTTGTTTGGTCGACAGTTACCCGCAAGGGCAAGAAACCTTATGCACTTGGCTGGCAGTCACCGTGATATCGATGGATTAAGGGCACTGACGGGCTGCTGTTTGCCCGTCAGAGCAGGTAGGATGTACGCCTATTTTGAGGGTGCCATCGTCAATGAAATTCAAGGATCTTCGGGATTTCGTGCAGCAGCTTGAGCAGCGCGGAGAGTTGAAACGCATCAAGATTCCCGTCTCGCCGGTGCTGGAAATGACCGAGGTGTGCGACCGCACGCTGCGGGCCAAGGGCCCGGCGCTGCTGTTCGAAAAGCCGACCGGCTACGACATCCCGGTGCTCGGTAACCTGTTCGGCACCCCTGAGCGGGTGGCCATGGGCATGGGTGCCGAGTCGGTCAGCGAGCTGCGCGAAATCGGCAAGCTGCTGGCCTTCCTCAAGGAACCGGAGCCGCCGAAGGGCTTGAAAGACGCATGGTCGAAGCTGCCGATCTTCCGCAAGATCATCTCGATGGCGCCGAAAGTCGTCAAAGACGCGGTGTGCCAGGAAGTGGTCATCGAAGGCGACGACGTCGATCTGGCGATGCTGCCGGTGCAGACCTGCTGGCCTGGCGACGTCGGTCCGCTGATCACCTGGGGCCTGACCGTCACCAAAGGCCCGAACAAGGATCGTCAAAACCTCGGTATCTACCGTCAGCAAGTGATCGGCCGCAACAAGGTGATCATGCGCTGGCTCAGCCACCGTGGCGGCGCCCTGGATTATCGCGAGTGGTGCGAAAAGCATCCGGGCCAGCCGTTCCCGGTGTCCGTGGCCCTTGGCGCGGATCCGGCGACCATCCTTGGCGCGGTGACGCCGGTGCCGGACAGTCTCTCCGAATACGCTTTCGCCGGGCTCTTGCGCGGTAATCGCACCGAACTGGTCAAGTGCCGTGGCAACGACCTGCAAGTGCCGGCCACTGCCGAAATCATCCTCGAGGGCGTGATCCATCCGGGCGAAATGGCCGACGAAGGCCCGTACGGCGACCACACCGGATACTACAACGAAGTCGACAGCTTCCCGGTGTTCACCGTCGAGCGCATCACCCACCGGATCAAACCGATCTACCACAGCACCTACACCGGCCGTCCGCCGGATGAGCCGGCAATCCTCGGCGTGGCGCTGAACGAAGTGTTCGTGCCGATCCTGCAGAAGCAGTTTCCGGAAATCACCGACTTCTACCTGCCGCCGGAAGGCTGCTCGTACCGCATGGCCATCGTGACCATGAAGAAGTCGTATCCGGGGCATGCCAAGCGCGTGATGCTCGGTGTCTGGTCGTTTTTGCGACAGTTCATGTACACCAAGTTCGTTATCGTCACCGACGACGATATCAACGCCCGCGACTGGAACGACGTGATCTGGGCCATCACCACGCGCATGGACCCCAAGCGCGACACGGTGATGATCGACAACACGCCGATCGACTACCTCGACTTCGCCTCGCCGATCTCCGGCCTGGGTTCGAAAATGGGCCTTGATGCCACCCACAAGTGGCCGGGCGAAACCACTCGCGAGTGGGGCCGCGTGATCGTCAAGGACGACGCCGTCACCCAACGGATCGATGCCATCTGGAATCAGTTAGGAATAGATTGATGCGTGTAACCCTGCAGCCCTCCGGAGCAGTGCTCGAGATACAGCCCGGTGAGCGGATTCTCGATGGTGCGCGGCGCCTGGGCTACGAATGCCCGCAAAGCTGCCGCAACGGCAATTGTCACGTGTGTGCGGCGCTGCTGGTGGAAGGCCGCGTTGCGCAGGACGGCAAGGTGCACGACCACGGCGAGTTCTACACTTGCATAGCCGAGCCGCTGGAAGACTGCATCCTGCTGTGGGATGGCGTGCTCGCGCTGGGAGAACTGCCGGTGCGCAGCCTGTCGTGTCAGGTCATCGAATGCCGGGACGTCGGCGGCGACACTTGGCGTGTGCGCCTGCGTGCGCCGGCCGGCAAGCCACCGCGCTATCACGCCGGGCAGTATTTGATGATCGAGCGCGAGAACGGTGAGAAATCAGCGTTCTCCATGGCCTCGGCGCCGCACGGCGGGCGTGATCTGGAAATCCATGTGCTGGCGCGCGAAGCCAGTGCACTGAGCCTGATCGAGCAACTGCAACGCAACGCCATGGTGCGCGTCGAGCTACCGTTCGGTGACACGCATCTGGCCGAGCTGCCGGATGGTCAACTGGTGCTGGTCGCCGCTGGCACCGGCATGGGCCAGATTCACGCGCTGATCGAACATTGCCGCGCCAACGGCTTCAAACATCCGGTGCATCTGTACTGGGGCGTGCGCCGTCCGGAAGATTTCTATGAAATCGAACATTGGGACGAATGGCTGAAATTGCCCAACCTGTTCCTGCACAAAGTCGTCAGTGATCAATGCGGTTGGGAAGGGCGCTGCGGCATGCTCCACGAGGCGGTCTGTGAAGACTTCCCCGACCTGAAACCTTTGCACGTCTACGCTAGCGGCTCGCCGGCCATGGTCTACGGCACGCTGGACGCGCTGGTTGAAGCGGGCATGGATGCTCATCAAATGCGCGCAGACGTATTCGCCTACGCCCCACGTTCCTGATTCTTTATAACTCGCTATATAGCCGATCGGTATTTATGTAATTGCATAAATACCGCTAGGTTATATATCAATCAGGCAATCAATTAAGAACTGTGCCATGGCACTCAAATTGCCTTAAAACATATGTGCCTTATTGTTACAGCGGTGCGTTCTATTAAGTAATTCTTCACCCGCGGGGAGCTGAACGCTATTCGCCATGAGCGCCATTGAAAACGCTTTTCTGAATTTGAATTACCCTCCGCGGCTCGATCTTGGGCCGCAGCTGACGCACGAACAACTTCTCGCTTCCATGCAATCGACCATGGCGCGCCACAAGGGCGGGCCGGTGTGGCTGTTCGCGTACGGTTCGCTGATCTGGCGGCCGGAATGTTCGGCAGTGGAGCGAGTTCGCGGACGCGTGCACGGCTACCATCGTGGCTTGTACCTGTGGTCGCACGAGCACCGCGGTACCCCGGAAATGCCCGGTCTGGTATTTGGTCTGGATCGCGGCGGTTCGTGCAGCGGCTTCGCCTATCGCTTGCCGGAAGACAATCTCGATGCGGCTCTGTACGCCTTGTGGAAACGCGAGATGCCGGTGCCATCCTACCGGCCACACTGGCTCAACTGCCGGCTAGAAGACGGCACTCAGGTGCAGGCGTTGGGATTCGTTCTGGAGCGACACCTGCCCAGCTATGCCGGCAACCTGCCGGATCACGTGCTGAGTCAGGTGTTCGAAAGCGCCAGCGGGCGTTACGGCACCACTCGCGATTATGTCGAGCAGACCGCCCACGCCCTGCGCAGCCACGCCATGCCAGATCGAAATCTGGAGGCGCGGCTCAAGCGCTGTCAATCACAGGCCGATCAAGCGACCGCTTCACGGCTCTGACTGGCGACTTGCTTGTGCCACAGCGTCGGGGCGAGGAAGGCCATCGACAGCAGGCAAGCGCCCACCAGCAGGACGAAACCACCGTCCCAGCCGAAATGGTCAACGGTGTAGCCCATCGCGGCACTGGCCGCGACCGAACCGCCCAGATAACCGAACAGGCCAGTGAAACCCGCAGCGGTGCCAGCGGCTTTCTTCGGTGCCAGCTCCAGCGCTTGCAGGCCGATCAGCATCACCGGGCCGTAGATCAGGAAGCCGATGGAGAAAAGCGCGATCATGTCGACGGTCGGATTGCCGGCCGGATTCAGCCAGTAAACCAGGGTCGCGACAGTCACCAGCGCCATGAACACCATGCCGGTCAGGCCACGGTTGCCACGGAAGATCTTGTCCGACATCCAGCCGCACAGCAGCGTGCCCGGAATACCTGCCCATTCGTAGAAGAAGTAAGCCCACGAAGTTTTGTCGACGGTGAAACCCTTGGCCTCTTTCAGGTAGGTCGGCGCCCAGTCCAGCACGCCATAACGCAGCAGGTAGACGAAGACGTTGGCCATGGCGATGTACCAGAGCATTTTGTTGCGCAGCACGTATTTGACGAAAATCTCTTTCGCGCTGAATTCGTCTTCGTGGCTGGCGTCGTAGCCTTCCGGGTAATCGTTCTTGTACTTCTCGATCGGCGGCAAGCCGACCGATTGCGGGGTGTCGCGCATGGTGATGAACGCGAACACGGCCACGCCCAAGGCTACGGCTGCCGGTACGTAGAACGCCGCGTGCCAGTCGTTGAACAAGCCCATGCCGAGCAGGAACAGCGGACCAATCAGGCCGCCACCGACGTTATGCGCCACGTTCCACACGGACACCACGCCGCCGCGTTCCTTTTGCGACCACCAGTGCACCATGGTCCGGCCACTTGGCGGCCAGCCCATGCCCTGGGCCCAACCGTTGATGAACAGCAGGATGAACATCATGGTCACGCTGGACGTTGCCCAAGGTGCGAAACCGAAAATGAACATGACCCCGGCCGAGACCAGCAGACCGAACGGCAGGAAGTAGCGCGGGTTGGAGCGGTCGGACACCAGGCCCATGAGGAACTTGGAAAGACCGTAGGCAATGGCGATCGCCGACATCGCCAGACCCAGGTCGCCGCGGCTGTAGCCTTCGTCGATCAGGTACGGCATGGCCAGGGAGAAGTTTTTGCGCAGCAGGTAGTAACCCGCGTAGCCAAAGAAAATACCGGCGAAGATCTGCCAGCGCAGGCGTCGGTACGTGCTGTCTATTTTTTCTTCAGGCAATGGAGCCTGATGTGCGGCAGGACGAAAGAAAGCAAACATTCAAGAGCTCCAGATTTCTTGTTTTGACTGCGGATGCGAATGTTACAGTTTCGTTACCGAAAATAGCACCGGTTCGCATCGAGCAAATAGCGGAAAATGTTGGAAGTCGCGCGTTCCTTTACGAACCTGTCGCTCAGCTGTAAGAACAGGGCGTTTTTGTGGCGGCCGGGATGTTGTGGCATAGACTCGCGATCTACAGATCGACTGATATCTCGAGATAAGCGATGACCCCGAAAGTTCGCAGGCTATTGCCCAGACTGTTGATGGTCGCAGCGGTGACTGTTTCAGTGTTGGCACTGAGCTTCGCCCAAGGTTCTGCAGCGCCAGGCCTGCGCAATGTCACCGTATTGATCGTCCGCCATGCGGAAAAGCCTGAGGTCGGCCGAAAACTCAATGCCCGGGGCGAACAGCGCGCCGAGGCTTACGCGGACTATTTCACCTCTTTGCAGTTGGACGACCAGACACTCACGCCCCAACGTCTGATCGCTACCGCCGACAGCCCGGATAGTATCCGCCCGCGACAGACGCTGATTCCACTGTCCCAGCGCCTGCAATTGCCCATCGAACAGCCCTGCGCCAATAACGACGTCGACAAACTGGTCAGCCTGCTGCGCAAGAACAATCAGGCGAAAACCGTGCTGATCGCCTGGCATCACGGCCACATCAATAAACTGATTGCCGCTTTCGGCGGCGATGGCCCGGCACTGATCGGCCAGCCGAAATGGCCAGTGGATGTTTACGACTGGCTGATCGTTCTGCGCTTCGATGACAAGGGAAAGCTGGTTGGGTCACAGAGCGAAAAGGTTCAGGAACATCTGATGCCGGGCGACATTGCGGCGTCGCCCGGTCGTTGAAGAGTCTCAGCGAACCTGCACCACAACCTTCCCGACAGCCTTGCGCTGGCCAAGATCATTGATCGTCTGCGCCGCATTGCTCAGTGGATAGACCTGCGACACCAGCGGTTTCAACTTGCCCTCGGCAAACCAGCCGAACAACTGCTGGAAGTTCGCTGCGTTGTCTTGTGGCTGACGCTGGGCGAAGGAGCCCCAGAACACGCCGAGCACCGCCGCGCCTTTGAGCAGGGCGAGGTTGACCGGCAGCTCCGGGATACGACCGCTGGCGAAACCCACCACCAGCAGGCGGCCGTTCCAGGCGATGGCGCGGATGGCCTGGTCGAACAGGTCGCCACCGACCGGATCGTAGATCACGTCAGCGCCTTGGCCGTCGGTGAGGCGTTTGATTTCGTCCTTCAGGCTGCTTTCGCTGTAGTTGATCAGTTCATCGGCGCCGGCAGCCTTGGCCACAGCAAGTTTCTCGGCGCTGCTGGCGGCAGCAATCACGCGAGCGCCCATGGCTTTGCCGATTTCCACGGCAGCCAGGCCGACACCGCCGGATGCGCCAAGCACCAGCAGGGTTTCGCCCGGTTGCAGGTTGGCGCGTTGCTTGAGGGCATGCATCGAGGTGCCGTAGGTCATGCTGAAGGCTGCGGCGATGTTGAAGTCCATTGACGGCGGGATCGGCAGGACGTTGTAGCCGGGCACGGCGACCTGTTCGGCGAAGCTGCCCCAGCCGGTCAGGGCCATGACCCGGTCACCGACCTTGAGGTGGCTGACCTTTTCCCCGACTTCGCGAACCACGCCAGCCGCTTCGCCGCCCGGCGAGAACGGGAAGGGCGGCTTGAACTGGTACTTGCCCTCGATGATCAGCGTGTCCGGGAAGTTGACCCCGGCAGCGTGCACGTCCAGCAGGATTTCATTCTTCTTCAGGGCGGGACTGGCGACGTCTTCCAGCACCAGCGATTCGGCAGGGCCGAAGGCTTTGCACAGCACGGCTTTCATCAGGGCTATTCCTTTGGGAGTGATGGCCGATAAGTGTAGGTGTGTCAGTCAACGGGTCAACGAGCATGCCCGGCCCTGATAGTCAGCCATAAGCTTGTGCTTGCGCGGCGGGTCGTTATGCTAGGCCGCAAACCGGATAAGGAGCGAATTGTGAAAGCGTGGATCATGTTGTTGCTGGCCCTGTCTCTGCCTGTGGCAGCGCTGGCCGAAGAAGCCAAAGAAGGCGAGGCGCCGAAGGTCAACTACATCACCCTGAGCCCGCCATTCGTGGGCAACTACGGGCTGGATGGCACACCGAAGCTCAAGGTCTACAAGGCCGATGTGGCATTGCGCGTGACCGGCGAAGAGGCGACCAAACTGGTCAAGGCCAACGAACCGTTGATCCGTAATCAACTGGTGGCGCTGTTCACTCAGCAGACTACTGAGGCGATGGGCAGCATCGAAGGTAAAGAGAAGCTGCGTCAGGAAGCGTTGAAGCAAACCCAGCAAGTGATGAATGATGAGACCGGCAAGCCGGTGGTTGAAGATCTGTTGTTCAACAACCTGATCATTCAGTAACTCTTCTGCTGTCCGGGCGGGCCTCATCGGTGGCAAGCCAGCTCCCACAGTACCTGCGGTGAAACACAATAATGTGATCGCCGCAGAACCTTGTGGGAGCTGGCTTGCCAGCGATTGCATTTTGGCAGGCGCCAATGAATCAGGGTTTCAGGGCGATTACCGCGGCCCATTGCTCAGCCGTCACCGGCATCACCGACAATCTCGACCCCTTCTGCACCAACGGCATCTCCACCAACGCCGTCTGCTGCTTCAGATAGTCCAGCTTCAACACCCGCGCAAACGTCTCGACGTGTTCAACGTCAATCGCACTCCAGGCATTTTTCTGCGGCGTCGCCTTCGGGTCGAAGTAATGACTCTCCGGCTCCAATGCGGTGGGATCCGGGTACGCTGCCTCGATTATCTTGCCAATCCCGGCAATTCCCGGCTCCGGGCAGCTGGAATGATAGAAGAAGAACTCATCGCCCACCGCCATCGAGCGCAGGAAGTTGCGTGCCTGATAGTTGCGAACCCCGTCCCAGCGCGCTTTACCGAGTTTTTCCAGACCTTTGATCGAGAGTTCGTCGGGCTCGGACTTCATCAGCCAATAGGCCATGGTTTTTTGCTCCTGAAACGGTCATTGGGCAGGTTGTCGGGCAATTTTATGACAAACCGACAGTCGGTTGACGTCAGCGTTTGCGCGCAGGTTCACGTTGTCGCAAAATGCCGGCCTTTAAAGCTTGACGCTGCTGCACGGCCTACAAACGGAAACCGCTGCTGTCATCGTGATGATGTGCCTTGAGGGGGGCAATCGATGAAACGCAAACCGGATTTACTATGGACTTTGGTAATTTTGTTTGGCCTGGGCGTCGTGACCACCGGTTACGCACAAAGCCTGTGGGCGAACAAGGCCGACGCGCCGATTGAAGTTGCACAGCAAGTACAACAGTCGACAGCCTTCAAGCGCTGATGCTGCTCTCCCGACGCCGCTGATCTGCGCGGCGTCCTATCCTGCGAAATACCACGCCTTGTCGCTGACCGTGCCTTGTAACGGTACATCCCAGCTCGCCTGCGCCAACCGCTCGACCTTCTGACACTCATGGGCCAGCCCCAGTAGCGTCGGCTTGCGCCATTTTTTGCGCCGCGCCAGATACGCCAGGCTGCGGTCATAGAAACCGCCGCCCATCCCCAGTCGTCCGCCGACATCGTCAAACCCTACCAACGGCAACAACACCAGATCCAGCGCCCAGACCTTGCGTTGCTGAGCCAGATTGGCCCGCGGCTCGAGAATGCGGAAGCGATTGGGTTTGAGTTTTTCACCGGGACGAATACGCTGGAAAACCATCTTGGTTCGCGGCCAGGCGCTGAGCACCGGCAGATACGTAGCTTTGCCCCGACGCTGCGCTTCACGCAGCAACAGACGCGGATCGATTTCACCGTCGGTGGGCAGATACAGAGAGAGATGTCTGGCCCGGCGAAAATGCGGGTCTTGCGCCAACTGTCGGTACAGGCCTTTGGCGGCGTGGCGTTGCTCGCTTTTGCTCAGCGAGCGGCGCGCCTTGCGCAGCAGGCGGCGGAGTTGCGGGCGGGGCAGTAGCGCGGGTTCGGTCATGGTTCGGCTTCGGCAGGTTGGACGAAAACGTACGCATAAAAAATCCGATGTCGGTTTTCACCGACATCGGATTCGAATCAGGCTCCCCGGATGAACCGCTGTCAACTTAGCCCTTGAACCCGAAAGTTCAAGGTGGAAGATGCAGTAAACTTTAAGGCTTTCCGTCTAGCGGACATGCACACCAGCCCAACGTGCAACTTCCAGGGTAGTGCGAATCGGCTCAGGGACATCGTCAACTGGCAAGCACCCCAGGGAGTGCCGCGAGTATACCGCAAGCGGCCAGTCGAATCAGCCCTTGGTGGTGTTCTGATCGTCGGCAAGCACCAGATCGACACGATCGAGCAAGTCACGCACCTGTTCACGGGTCGAACCGCTAGCCTGGATATCCGGGCGTTCTTCTTTGTGCAAGAGGTCATGGGTGATGTTCAGCGCGGCCATCACGGCAATGCGATCGGCACCGATGACTTTGCCGCTGCTGCGGATTTCACGCATCTTGCCATCGAGGTAGCGCGCGGCGCTGACCAGATTGCTGCGTTCTTCCTGCGGGCAGATGATCGAATACTCTTTGTCGAGGATCTGCACGGTGACGCTATTGCTTGAACTCATGAGTCTTGCTCCAGGGCCTTGAGGCGCGAAATCATCGATTCGACCTTACGCCGGGCGATTTCGTTTTTTTCAATGAGGTGAGCGCGTTCCTCGCGCCAGGTCTTTTCCTGAGCTAGTAAGAGTGCGTTTTGACTCTTTAGTTGCTCGACTCGGCCAATCAGCAGTTCGAGTCTGGCCATCAGCGCTTGCAGGTCGGTGTCTTCCATTGTGTCCACTGAGTTGGAGTCTGTCTGATGGGATAGCTGGCGGACAGCCTTTAATAGTCTTGGCGAGTCTGTCGATGTAGGATACAAGGCCTTCATTCTAGACATAGCGCCGTCTGGCGCCTAGCTGCCCATGACCATTGCGAATTCCCCGTACCAAGCCTTTGCCACCCTGCTGACCTCCAGCGGCCACAACGTCTCGCCTGCCGAACTGCATGGCGTGCTGCTCGGACGCAGCTGCGCCGGTGCCGGCTTCGACAACGAAGGCTGGCTGATCGACGCCGCCGAACTGCTCGAAGGCGATATTCAGGACAACGTCCGCAACGCCCTGATCGGCCTGCAAGAGATGGTCAAAGGCGAGCTGACCGGCGACGACGTCACCGTCGTTCTGCTGCTGCCGACCGATGATGCGCCACTGGCCGACCGCGCCGCTGCATTGGGCGAATGGTGCCAGGGTTTCCTCAGCGGGTTCGGCCTGAACTGCCGCGACAGCAGCATGCTCAGCATCGAAGCCACTGAAGTGCTGCAGGATCTGGCCGCCATTTCCCAAGTGCAAGATGCGCTGGAAGAATCCGAAGACGGCGAGACCGACTACATGGAAGTCATGGAGTACCTGCGCGTCGCGCCGCTGCTGCTGTTCTCGGAAACCAAGAAAGCCGACGTACCGCCAGCCGCCAAGCCGTCGCTGCATTAATCGCGTGCCAGGGAAAGCCATCTGCCCATGACCCATATCCCGAAAGCGGAATACAGCCGTCGCCGCAAGGCCCTGATGGCGCAGATGGAACCCAACAGCATCGCGATCCTGCCCGCCGCCGCGGTAGCCATTCGCAACCGCGACGTCGAGCACGTCTACCGTCAGGACAGTGATTTCCAGTACCTCAGCGGCTTTCCCGAGCCGCAAGCCGTCATCGTCCTGATGCCCGGCCGTGAGCATGGCGAATACGTGCTGTTCTGCCGTGAGCGCAACGCCGAACGCGAATTGTGGGACGGCTTGCGCGCAGGCCAGGAAGGCGCGATCCGTGACTTCGGCGCTGACGACGCTTTCCCGATTACCGACATCGACGACATTCTCCCGGGCCTCATCGAAGGTCGCGACCGGGTGTATTCGGCGATGGGCAGCAACCCCGAATTCGACCGCCACCTGATGGACTGGATCAACGTGATCCGCTCCAAGGCGCACCTCGGCGCGCAGCCACCGAACGAATTCGTTGCCCTGGATCATCTGCTGCACGACATGCGCCTGTATAAATCGGCGGCAGAAGTGAAGGTGATGCGCGAAGCCGCACGGATCTCGGCGCAAGCCCATATCCGCGCGATGCAAGCCAGTCGGGCCGGGCTTTACGAATACAGCCTCGAAGCCGAACTCGACTACGAATTCCGCAAGGGCGGGGCGAAGATGCCGGCCTACGGGTCGATCGTCGCCGCCGGGCGCAACAGCTGCATCCTGCATTACCAGCAGAATGACGCGTTGCTCAAGGACGGCGATCTGGTGTTGATCGACGCCGGTTGCGAGATCGACTGCTACGCCAGCGACATCACCCGCACCTGGCCGGTCAACGGCAAGTTTTCGCCCGAGCAGAAAGCGATCTACGAGTTGGTGCTGGCCTCGCAGGAAGCCGCATTCGCCGAAATCGCCCCGAACAAACACTGGAATCAGGCGCATGAAGCGACAGTGCGAGTGATCACCACAGGGCTGGTGAAACTCGGTTTGCTGCAAGGCGAGGTCGATGAATTGATCGCCAGCGAGGCCTATAAGGCGTTTTACATGCACCGCGCCGGCCACTGGCTGGGCATGGATGTTCACGACGTCGGCGAGTACAAGGTCGGCGGCGAATGGCGCGTGCTGGAAGTCGGCATGGCGCTGACCGTCGAGCCGGGCATCTACATCGCCCCGGACAATCAAAACGTCGCGAAGAAATGGCGCGGCATTGGCGTGCGCATCGAGGACGACGTGGTCGTGACCAAGACAGGCTGTGAAATCCTCACCACCGGCGTACCGAAAACCGTCGCTGAAATCGAAGCGCTGATGGCGCAAGCAAGGACACACGCGGCATGAGTCGAGTCAATCTGGCAATCATCGGTGGCGGTCTGGTCGGCGCCAGTCTGGCGTTAGCCTTGCAGGCCGGGGCCAAGGCGCGTGGCTGGAAGATCGTGCTGATTGAGCCGTTCGCCCCCGGCGACAGCTGGCAGCCGAGCTACGACGCGCGTTCGTCGGCGTTGTCCTTTGGCTCGCGGCAGATTTATCAACGCTTGGGCGTGTGGCAGGAAATCTCCCGCCGTGCCGAACCGATCAAGCAGATTCACGTCTCCGACCGTGGCCGTTTCTCTACCGCGCGTCTGTCGGCGATGGAAGAGGGCGTGCCAGCGCTCGGTTATGTGGTGGAAAACGCCTGGCTCGGTCAGTGCCTGTGGCAGCACGTCGACAAAGACGTGATCAGCTGGCGCTGCCCGGCGGAAGTCACGCGCATGGAACCGCTACCCGACGGCTATCGCCTGACCCTCAACGATGAAACTACGCTGGAATGCGACCTCGCCGTGCTCGCCGATGGCGGTCGTTCCGGTCTGCGCGAACAGCTGGGCATCAACGTGCGCAAGCGTCCGTACAACCAGAGCGCGCTGATCGCCAACATCACCCCGAGCGAAGCGCACAACGGCATGGCTTTCGAGCGCTTCACCGACGAAGGGCCGATGGCGCTGCTGCCGCTCCCGGACAACCGTTGCGCTCTGGTCTGGACCCGTTTGGGTATGGACGCGCAGCGTCTGGCCGATTTGAGCGAACGCGACTTCCTCAGCGAATTGCAGGGGGTGTTCGGTTACCGCCTCGGTACGCTGAAACAGGTCGGCGCGCGACATTTGTATCCGCTGACGCTGGTCGAGGCCGAAGAGCAAGTGCGCTCGCATCTGGCCGTGCTCGGCAACGCGGCGCACAGCCTGCATCCGATTGCCGGGCAGGGTTTCAACCTGTCACTGCGCGATGCCGATGCCCTGGCTGCTGCGTTGCTGGCGAGCGACAAGCCACTGGGCGACTTCGCCACGTTGCAGGCGTATCGCGAGCGCCAACGTCTTGATCAGGATCTCACCGTCGGTTTCTCCGATCAGGTCACGCGCCTGTTCGGCAGCACGCAACCGCTGGTTTCGCTAGGGCGTAACATCGGCCTGCTCGGTCTCGATCTGCTGCCACCGGCCAAACGCTGGTTTGCGCGTCAGGCCATGGGTTTGGGAACGCGTCCGGATGCTTAAGTGGTTGACCGCTAAATTCGGCAAGGCGCGATTGATGCGCTGGATCATGACGTTTTACCCGCCATACCTCGGCGCCGGCGTACGCGTGCGGCACATCAGCGATGACTTTCGCGACATTCAGGTGTCGATGGGCCTCGGTTGGTACAACCGCAACTACGTCGGCACCCAGTTCGGCGGCAGCCTGTATTCGATGGTCGATCCGTTCTTCATGCTGATGCTCATGGAAAACCTCGGTTCGCGTTACATCGTCTGGGACAAGGCCGCCGACATCGATTTCATCGCGCCGGGCAAAGGCCCGGTGTTCGCCCGCTTCAATATCGACGAGACCTTGCTCGCCGAGATTCGCCGGCAAACTGCCAATGGCGAGAAATACCTGCCGCAGTTGCAGGTCGACATTCATGACGGCGCCGGCAATCTGGTGGCGCGGGTCGGTAAAACCCTTTACGTGCGGCTCAAGCCGCAAGCGAGACAGGCTTAAAGCATGGAAATGCGCGCAGATCTGCTGATTGTCGGAGCCGGAATGGTCGGCAGCGCTTTGGCGTTGGCGTTGCAGGACAGCGGACTCGAAGTTCTGCTGCTCGACGGCAGCCCGCTGAGCGTCAAACCCTTTGACGCCGAAGCTGCGTTTGAACCGCGGGTGAGCGCCTTGTCTGCCGCTAGTCAGCGAATCCTCGGACGCCTCGGCGTGTGGGACGGCATCGCCAAACGCCGCAGCAGCCCATACACCGACATGCACGTCTGGGACGGCAGCGGCACCGGGCAGATTCACTTTTCGGCGAGCAGTGTGCACGCCGAGGTGCTTGGCCATATCGTCGAAAACCGCGTGGTGCAGGATGCCTTGCTCGACCGTTTGCATGATTGTGATCTGGGCATGCTGGCCAATGCGCGGCTGGAGCAGATGCGTCGCTCTGGCGATGACTGGCTGCTGACGTTGGCTGACGGTCGTCAGTTGCGCGCGCCGTTGGTAATTGCCGCTGACGGCGCCAACTCGGCGGTTCGCCGTCTTACCGGGATGGCCACTCGCGAGTGGGATTACATGCACCACGCCATCGTTACCAGCGTGCGCAGCAGCAAACCGCATCAGATGACCGCGTGGCAGCGCTTTACCGATCACGGGCCGTTGGCGTTTCTGCCGCTGGAGCGTGACGGCCAGCAGGATTGGTGTTCGATCGTCTGGTCGACCACACCGAGTGAGGCTGAGCGCTTGATGGCGCTGGATGAAGTGGATTTCTGTCGTGAGCTGGAGCGCGCCTTTGAAGGTCGCCTCGGTGAGGTGATCAGCGCTGATCCGCGGTTGTGCGTGCCGCTGCGTCAGCGCCACGCCAAACGCTATGTGGCTGAAGGCCTGGCGCTGATCGGCGATGCGGCGCACACCATTCACCCGTTGGCGGGGCAAGGCGTGAACCTTGGTTTCCTCGATGCGGCGGTACTCGCCGAGGTTTTGTTGCAAGCGGCCGAACGCGGTGAGCGTCTGGCGGATGTGAAGGTGCTGAGCCGTTACGAGCGTCGGCGCATGCCGCACAACCTCGCGCTGATGGCGGCGATGGAAGGGTTTGAGCGGTTGTTTCAGGCGGATCCGTTGCCAGTGCGCTGGTTGAGGAATGCCGGTTTGAAGCTGGTGGAGCAGATGCCGGAGGCGAAAGCATTGTTTGTGCGCGAAGCCCTCGGGTTGACCGGTGATCTTCCGGCCCTCGCCAAAGCCTGACATTTTCGTTGCTGCTGATGGCCTCTTCGCGAGCAGGCTCGCTCCCACATTTGAAATGCATTCCAATGTGGGAGCGAGCCTGCTCGCGAAGGGGCCAGAACAGCCACCACAAATTTCAGGCTGTGCAACATCTGGTAACTCCTTCAAAAAGAGTTCGATTGAGGTGGTAAATGTGAGTCCTTATCATTTGGCCCACATTTTCCGACCGAGAGACCACTCCCATGTTGGCACCCAAGCGTCTTCTGACCGCACTGGCCTTGTCCCTGATCGGCAGTACATCGGCTCAGGCCGCTGATGAGGTGGTGGTTTACTCGTCGCGCATCGATGAGCTGATCAAACCGGTCTTCGATGCCTACACCGCCAAGACCGGGGTGAAGATCAAGTTCATCACCGACAAGGAAGCGCCGCTGATGCAGCGCATCAAGGCCGAAGGTGAAAACGCCACCGCCGACCTGTTGCTCACCGTTGACGCCGGCAACCTCTGGCAGGCTGAGCAGATGGGCATCCTCCAGCCGTTCACCTCGAAAACCATCGACGCCAACATTCCGCTGCAATATCGCTCGTCCACTCACGCCTGGACTGGTCTGAGCCTGCGCGCGCGGACCATCGCCTACTCCACCGAGCGGGTGAAGCCGGGCGAACTGACCACCTACGAAGCGCTGGCCGACAAGAACTGGGAAGGGCGCCTGTGCCTGCGCACGGCGAAGAAGGTCTACAACCAGTCGCTGACCGCGACCATGATCGAAGTCCACGGCGCGGCCAAAACCGAAGAAATCCTCAAGGGCTGGGTCAACAACCTGTCCACCGACGTGTTCTCCGACGACGTTGCAGTGCTGGAAGCGATCAATGCCGGGCAGTGCGACGTGGGCATCGTCAACACCTACTACTACGGTCGCCTGCACAAGCAGAAGCCGGAGCTGCCGGTGAAACTGTTCTGGCCGAACCAGGCGGATCGTGGTGTGCACGTGAACCTGTCGGGCATTGGCCTGACCACACATGCGCCGCACCCGGAAGCGGCCAAGGCTTTGGTCGAGTGGATGACCACACCAGAGGCACAGAAGATTTTTGCTGACGTGAACCAGGAATTCCCGGCCAACCCGGCAGTGGCGCCTTCGGAAGAAGTGGCGGCGTGGGGCAAGTTCATTGCGGATACTTTACCGGTGGAAGTGGCGGGCAAGCGTCAGGCTGAGGCGATCCGGATGATGGATCGGGCGGGGTGGAATTGAGGCTTTTCCGATAAATTTGTCTGCTTCAAGATCCAGCCCCTCACCCCAGCCCTCTCCCCAAGGGAGAGGGTAGAAAGGGAGCCGATCTGAGTTGGATTCAAATCCTGAGTTCGACTCGATGTTTCAGGTCGATGTAGCTTGCATAAGCACCTCGGTCAGTCCCCTCTCCCTCTGGGAGAGGGCTAGGGTGAGGGCAACAATCTCAACCTGAAACACCCAAACCAAACACCCCAATCCCCCCAGAGACCCCAAAGTGGCCCACCCCGCCCAACGCCGCTGGTACCCCATCGTCTTCGCCATCGCCGCGCTGGTGCTGTTGCCCCTGAGCGTTCTGCTGCTCTCCTGGCAAACCATCGATCAACAAATCTGGTCGCACCTGTGGGAAACCCAGATGTCACGCCTGCTCGGCAACACCCTGACGCTGGTCGTTGGTGTCGGTATCGGCGTGACCCTGCTCGGCGTCAGCCTCGCCTGGCTCACCAGCCTCTGCGAATTCCCAGGGCGGCGCTGGCTCGACTGGGCGCTGATGCTGCCGTTCGCCGTTCCGGCCTATGTGCTGGCCTTCGTCTTCGTCGGCCTGCTCGATTTCGCCGGCCCCGTGCAAACCTTGCTGCGCGAATGGTTCGGCACAGGCCTGCGCCTGCCCCGTGTGCGCTCCACCGGCGGGGTGATCATCGTGCTGGTGCTGGTCTTTTATCCCTACGTTTACCTGTTGGCGCGCACCGCGTTCCTTGCCCAGGGCAAAGGCCTGATGGAAGCCGCGCGGGTGCTCGGCCAGTCGCCGTGGCAAGCGTTCTGGCGGGTGGCGTTGCCCATGGCGCGTCCGGCCATCGGTGCGGGCGTGGCACTGGCGCTGATGGAAACCCTGGCGGATTTCGGCGCGGTGTCGGTGTTCAACTTCGACACCTTCACCACCGCGATCTACAAAACCTGGTATGGCTTCTTCAGCCTGCCGAGTGCCGCGCAACTGGCCAGCCTGTTGCTACTGGTGGTGATGCTGGTCCTGTACGGCGAGCGCCGTGCGCGCGGCGCCAACCGGGCAAGCAACGAACGCCCGCGGGTGAAAGCGCTGTATCACCTGCGCGGACTGAAGGCCTTGGCGGCGATGAGCTGGTGCGGCCTGGTGTTCGCCTGCTCCTTCGTCATTCCGATGCTGCAACTGATCGTATGGTTCTGGCAGCGCGGCCGTTTCGATCTGGATGAGCGCTACGCCGGGCTGATCCTGCACACCTTGTATCTGGGCGGCATGGCGGCGCTGATTACCGTCAGCGTTGCTTTGCTGCTGGCGTTTGCCCGGCGCTTGGCGCCCACGCAAGCGATCAACTCCGGCGTTGGTCTGGCCAATCTGGGCTACGCCTTGCCGGGTTCGGTGCTGGCGGTGTCGATCATGCTGGCGTTCAGTTATCTGGATCGCGAGCTGGTCATCACACTCTCCGGCTGGCTCGGCGGCGCGGGTAAACCTTTGTTGCTCGGCAGTCTGGCAGCGTTGTTGATGGCTTATCTGGTGCGCTTCGTCGCAGTTGCTTACGGACCATTGGAAAGCAGTCTGGCGCGTATACGGCCATCTTTGCCCGAAGCGGCACGAAGCCTGGGTGTCAGTGGGCCGCGACTGTTTTTCAAAGTGTATCTGCCACTGTTGCTGCCCGGCACACTGAGCGCGGCGTTGCTGGTGTTCGTCGATGTGCTCAAGGAAATGCCCGCGACCCTGCTGATGCGCCCGTTTGGCTGGGACACGCTGGCCGTACGCATCTTTGAAATGACCAGCGAAGGCGAATGGGCACGGGCATCGTTGCCGGCGTTGACTCTGGTTCTGGTCGGCCTATTGCCGGTTATCGGACTGATCCGCCGCTCGGCGCACCGAAACACTTAGTCGTCAGTCCTGAATCATGCGGCTACAATGCGCGGCATTCGGTGCGGTTCGTCTGACAGATCTTTTCGCTGAACTTGGCTGAAAGCCTTCTATTACAAGGCTTTCACGCTGTGCAGCGACTGTCCGCACCTTCGCCACGCCCGGAAGGAGAAACCCATGGGACAGCGTACGCCTCTGTATGACCTGCATCTCGCCCTCGGCGCGAAGATGGTCGATTTTGGCGGTTGGGACATGCCACTGCATTACGGCTCGCAGGTCGAGGAGCACCACGAAGTGCGCCGCGATTGCGGGGTGTTCGATGTATCCCACATGACCGTGATCGATGTCACCGGCCCCCAGGCCAAGGCCTGGCTGCAGCATTTGCTGGCCAATGACGTCGATCGTCTGCACCGCCCTGGCCGTGCGTTGTACAGCACCATGCTCAATGAGCGCGGCGGCATCGTCGATGACATGATCGTCTACCGACTCGACGATGCGTATCGTCTGGTGTTCAACGCCTCCACCCGCGATCAGGATCTGGCCTGGATGACCGCGCAGCTCGGTGCTTATGACGTGCAACTGCACGAACGCGCCGAACTGGCGATGCTCGCCATTCAAGGTCCGCAGGCCCGGCATAAGATTGCCGAACTGGTGACCCAGTCGCGCGCCACGCTGATCCAGCACCTCAAACCTTTCGAAGGCTATACCGACGGAGACTGGTTTATCGCCCGTACCGGCTATACCGGTGAAGATGGCCTGGAAATCTGCCTGCCGGCCAGTCAGGCGCCGGGGTTCTTCAACGATCTGGTCGGTGCGGGCATTTCCCCGATCGGCCTCGGTGCCCGCGACACCCTGCGTGTCGAAGCCGGTATGAACCTCTACGGTCAGGATATTCATCAGGATGTTTCGCCACTGGCGTCGAATATGGCCTGGAGCATTGCCTGGGAACCCGCCACGCGCCAGTTCATCGGCCGCGCCGCGCTGGAGGCGGAAAAAGCCGCCGGCGTCGCGCACAAACTGGTCGGTCTGGTGCTGGAAGAACGCGGTGTTTTGCGCGCTCATCAAGTGGTTCGTATCGCCGATGTTGGCGAAGGAGAGATCACCAGTGGTAGTTTCTCTCCTACGCTAAGCAAATCGATTGCCCTGGCGCGTGTTCCGATGGCAACCGCCGACCGCGCCGAAGTGGAAATCCGTGGCAAGTGGTACCCCGTACGGGTAGTCAAACCGACCTTCGTCCGCCATGGCAAAACCTTGATCTAACCTTTTCCGGCGGGCAGACCGCTGACAATTTCTTGAGGACACCGAAGATGAGCGATATCCCTGCCGAACTGCGTTTTGCCGAAAGTCACGAATGGGCACGTCTGGAAGCCGATGGAACCGTCACCGTGGGCATCAGCGATCACGCGCAGGGAGCGCTGGGCGATGTGGTGTTCGTCGAGCTGACCGAAGTAGGCAAGGTCTTCGCTGCGCAAGATCAGGCCGGTGTGGTTGAGTCGGTGAAAGCTGCGTCCGACATCTATTCGCCGATCAGCGGAGAAGTCATCGCGATCAACGAAGAGCTGAGCGGCTCGCCCGAGCTGCTGAACTCTGACCCCTACGGTGCATGGATCTTCAAGATCAAGCCAAGCGACAAGGCTGAGCTGGACAAGCTGCTGGATGCCGGGGCTTACAAGGCTGCCATCGGCGAGTAAGCATTAAGCAACACCGCAAAGCCCCGACCCGTCGGGGCTTTTTCATGGGCGATGAAAAATCCAATGTGGGAGCGAGCTTGCTCGCGAAGGCGGTTTTACATTCAACATCTTCAGCGACTGACACACCGCTTTCGCGAGCAAGCTCGCTCCCACAGGGTCAGTGTTGATCTTGAAAATTTAGCCGTGGCTTGGGCTGCTATGCTGGTTTGACCGTGTTGCATTGACGCCGAGCGCCAGCCAAGAGAGAGCCCGTCATGTCCCAGTTGCCGTCCCTGAGCCAGTTACGCGACCCCGATGCCTTCTTGCGCCGTCACCTCGGTCCCGACGCTGCCGAACAACAGGCGATGCTCGACAGCCTCGGCCTCGGCAGCCGGGTCGAGTTGATCGAGCAGACCGTACCGCCGGGCATTCGCTTCAACCGCGCGCTCGATTTGCCCCCCGCGCTGAATGAACAAGCGGCATTGGCCAAGCTGCGCGGTTATGCCGAGCAGAACCAGGTCTGGACCAGCCTGATCGGCATGGGCTATCACGGCACTCTCACGCCGACCGTCATCTTGCGCAACGTGCTGGAAAATCCCGGCTGGTACACCGCGTACACGCCGTATCAACCGGAGATCGCGCAGGGCCGGCTCGAAGCGCTGCTGAATTTCCAGCAACTGACCATCGACCTCACCGGTCTGGAACTGGCCAATGCGTCTTTGCTCGATGAGGCCACGGCAGCGGCGGAAGCCATGGCATTGGCCAAGCGCGTCGCCAAGTCGAAGAGCAATCTGTTTTTCGTCGATGAGAACTGTCATCCACAGACCATTTCCGTGGTGCAGACCCGTGCTGAAGGTTTCGGCTTCGAGCTCATCATCGACGCTGTGGATAACCTGAAACAGCATCAGGTGTTCGGTGCGTTGCTGCAGTATCCCGACACCCACGGTGAGATTCACGATCTGCGGCCATTGATCGATCACTTGCATGCGCAACAGGCGCTGGCCTGCGTCGCCACGGATTTGCTGAGTTTGTTATTGCTGACGCCGCCGGGTGAATTGGGCGCTGATGTGGTGTTCGGTTCGTCGCAACGCTTCGGCGTACCGATGGGGTATGGCGGCCCGCACGCGGCGTTCTTTGCCAGTCGCGAGGAATACAAACGGGCGATTCCGGGGCGGATCATCGGTGTGTCAAAAGATGCCCGAGGCAACGTGGCGCTGCGCATGGCGTTGCAAACCCGCGAGCAGCATATCCGCCGCGAAAAGGCCAATTCGAACATCTGCACGGCGCAGGTGCTGCTGGCCAATATCGCCAGTTGCTACGCGGTGTATCACGGGCCGGAAGGCTTGAAGCGTATTGCCCAGCGCGTGCATCGCCTGACCTGCATTCTGGCGGCGGGGCTTGAACGCAAAGGAATCAGCCGGGTCAATGCGCAGTTCTTCGACACGCTGACGCTGGACGTGGGCGGTGCGCAAGCGGCGATCATTGAAAGTGCCCAGGCTGCGCAGATCAACCTGAGGATTCTGGGGTGCGGTCGGGTGGGTTTGAGTCTCGATGAGACGTGCGATGAAATCACCGTGGCGAAATTGTTCGATGTGCTGCTCGGTGCCGATCATGGGTTGAACGTCGAGGAACTTGACGCCGAAATCCTCGTATCGGGGATCCCGGATAACCTCCAGCGCAAAACACCGTACCTGCGCCACCCGGTATTCAACGCCCACCACAGCGAAACCGAGATGCTGCGCTATCTCAAGCAACTGGAGAACAAGGATCTGGCGCTCAACCAGTCGATGATTCCGTTGGGCTCGTGCACCATGAAACTCAACGCCACCAGCGAAATGATCCCGATCACCTGGCCGCAATTCGCCAACCTGCATCCGTTCGTGCCCCGCGAGCAGGCGGTCGGTTACACCTTGATGATCGAAGAACTGGAACGCTGGCTGTGCGCAATCACCGGGTTTGATGCGATCTGCATGCAGCCCAACTCCGGCGCCCAGGGCGAATACGCCGGTCTGCTGGCGATCCGCAAGTATCACGAGAGCCGTCAGCAGGGCGCGCGGGATATCTGTCTGATTCCGTCCTCGGCCCATGGCACCAACCCGGCTTCGGCGCAGATGGCCGGCATGTGCGTAGTGATTGTCGAGTGCGATGAAGCGGGCAACGTCGACCTTGAGGATTTGAAAGCGAAAGCCGCCGAAGCTGGGGATAAGTTGTCGTGCCTGATGGCAACCTATCCGTCGACTCACGGTGTGTACGAGGAGGGCATCAGCGAGATCTGCGAGGTTATCCACAAACACGGCGGTCAGGTGTACATGGACGGCGCCAACCTCAATGCGCAGGTCGGGCTGGCGCGGCCGGCCGACATCGGCGCCGACGTGTCGCACATGAATTTGCACAAGACCTTCTGCATCCCCCACGGCGGTGGCGGCCCGGGCATGGGGCCCATCGGCATTCGCGCGCATCTGGCGCCGTTCGTCGCCAATCACCCGGTAGTGCCGATCGACGGGCCGCTGGCGCAGAACTGCGCCGTCAGCGCAGCACCGTGGGGCAGCGCGAGCATTTTGCCGATCAGCTGGATGTACATCGCCATGATGGGACCACAGTTGGCGGATGCCAGCGAGGTAGCGATTCTGGCGGCGAATTACCTGGCGCAGCATTTATCCGGCGCGTTTGCGGTGCTGTATACCGGGCGCAACGGGCGGGTGGCACACGAATGCATTCTGGATCTGCGGCCGTTGAAGGCGCAGACCGGAATCAGCGAAGAAGACGTCGCCAAGCGCCTGATGGATTACGGCTTTCATGCGCCGACCATGTCATTCCCGGTGCCGGGCACCTTGATGGTCGAGCCGACCGAAAGTGAGTCCAAGGCTGAGCTGGATCGGTTTATCGGCGCAATGCTGAGCATTCGCGCGGAAATCACTGAAGTGCAGAACGGTAACTGGCCGGCCGAGGACAACCCGCTGAAACGGGCGCCGCATACCCTGGCGGATGTCACCGGGGTGTGGGAACGGCCGTACAGCATCGAACAGGGCATCACCCCGGATGCGCACACCAAGGCGCACAAGTATTGGCCGGCGGTGAATCGGGTCGACAATGTCTACGGCGATCGCAACCTGTTCTGCGCCTGCGTCCCGGTCGATGATTACCGCTGACATCCAGACTGTATGCGGTCCTTGTGGGAGCGAGCTTGCTCGCGAAGACGGCGTGTCAGTCGCCGCATATTTCGGATGTGAAATTGCCTTCGCGAGCAAGCTCGCTCCCACAGAGTTTTGTGCTGGGCTCAGAAGACAGGCAAAAAAATGCCGCTCGATCGAGCGGCATTTTTTGCTTCGGTGAAAGGTTTACTCGGAAGCCACCGCGTTCTTTGCCAGAATCGCATTCGCCAGTTCCATGTCTGTTGCCTGCAGGCCCGGATTGTCAGCGCGAACCTTCTGCATCGCGGCTTCCAGATACGGCCCACGAATGCCACCGTCACTGGCAACGAAACTGCCGGCATCGTCCTGCGCGGCGATGATCAGCTTGTGATCCTTGAAGGTCAGGTAGGTCGAACCGGTGGTGGCACCGGACGAGATGACGTTACGCCAAAAGCTGTCCGCCATGGCCGAACCAACGGGAAGGGACAGCAAGGCCAGAGTGGCGACAGCAAGTTTGAGACGCATGATGAGATGACTCCTGGGGGTTAACTGAGGCGTTGGATCGCCATTTCCCCGATCCGGTTCCGTGGCGGCTTATTTCTGCTCGCTCTGCGGCGTCACCCGTAGCACTTCCTCAACCGTCGTCAGTCCCGCCGCGACTTTCTGCGCGCCGGACAATCTCAAGCTGCGCATGCCTTCCTTGAATGCCTGCCGACGGATTGCCGTGAGGTCGGCGTCCGGGGTGATGAACGCCTTGAGGCTATCGCTCAGTTGCATGATTTCGTAGACCCCGGCGCGCCCGCGATAGCCGGTGTCGCGGCATTCCACGCAACCAATGGCACGTTGCGCGTTGCCCGGCAACGGCGCCTGCCACGGGCGTGTCAGGGTTTGCCAGTCTTCTTCTTCGAGCGTCAGCGGCGCCTTGCAATGCGGGCACAAGGTGCGCACCAAACGCTGAGCCATAACGCCGAGCACGGTGGCTTTGATCAGGTAATGCGGCACGCCGAGTTCGAGCAAACGGCTGATCGCGCTGGGGGCGTCGTTGGTGTGCAGCGTCGACAGCACCAAGTGCCCGGTCAGTGCTGCCTGAATGGCCATTTCAGCGGTTTCCAGATCGCGGATCTCGCCGATCATGATGATGTCCGGGTCTTGCCGCATCAGCGCACGCACGCCGGCGGCGAAGCTCAGGTCGATGTTGTGCTGTACCTGCATCTGATTGAACGCCGGTTCGACCATTTCGATCGGGTCTTCGATGGTGCAGAGGTTGACTTCCGGCGTCGCCAGTTTTTTCAGCGTGGTGTACAGCGTGGTGGTCTTGCCCGAGCCGGTCGGCCCGGTGACCAGAATGATGCCGTTGGGCTGACGGGTCATGTCCTGCCAGCGGCGCAGGTCGTCGGCGGAAAAGCCCAATTGATCGAAATCCTTGAGCAGCACTTCCGGGTCGAAGATCCGCATGACCATTTTTTCGCCGAACGCTGTAGGCAGGGTCGAAAGCCGCAGCTCGACTTCGCCGCCATCCGGGGTCTTGGTTTTGACCCGGCCGTCCTGGGGTTTGCGCTTCTCGGCGACGTTCATCCGCCCGAGGCTTTTCAGGCGACTGACAATCGCCATGGTCACCTGCGGCGGAAATTGATAAACGTTGTGCAGGACGCCGTCGATGCGAAAGCGCACCGTGCCTTGCTCGCGCCGGGGTTCGATGTGGATATCGCTGGCGCGCTGCTGGAAGGCGTACTGGAACAGCCAGTCGACGATGTTGACGATGTGCGCGTCGTTGGCGTCCGGTTCCTGATCGCTGGCGCCGAGGTTGAGCAGTTGTTCGAAGTTGCTGAGGTTGCCGCTCTGGGCATCGGCATTGCTGGCGCCGCTGACCGATTTCGCCAGGCGGAAAAACTCGACACTGAAGCGCTGGATGTCCGCCGGGTTGGCCACCACTCGTTTGATCGGCAGTTTCAATACGTGGGTGAGATCGGCCTCCCAGCCGGTGACATAAGGCTGGCCGCTGGCGACAGTCACCGAGTCACGGTCGACCGCTACGGCGAGAATCTTGTGCCGTTGCGCAAAGGCGTAAGACATCAACGGCGTGATCGCGGCGACGTTGATTTTCAACGGATCGATGCGCAGGTACGGCTGACCGGCCTGCTGTGCCAGCCACAGGGTCAGGCTTTCCAGGTCGAGGTGTTTACCTGGACGGCTAAGGTCGTCGAGTTGCTGACTGGCGATGAACTCCAGTGGGTGCATCTGACCGTGCGCGGCGTGGCGGCGGCGGGCATTCAGCGCCTGCTCCGCCGAGTCCTGGCCAATAAAGCCTTGGGCGACCAGTTCACGCAGCACCTCATTGAGTTCCAGCCAGCGGTCCTGAGTGGCGAATTGAACGGACATGCGGGCTTCCTTTTAAACGACTGTGCGCAAAAGGATAGTCGCGGCCCGGTAGACCGTTGGGCCACTACCCGACGAAGGCGTTGCCGGATTTGTCAGCCGGCCGCTTGCGTCCGCGCGTCCCAAGCGCTGTCGGCGTTTTGCAGGTTCACCGAGCAGACGCTGATCAGGTTACGAAGTTTTTCCGCGATCACTTGCGCGCGATGCCAGCTGAGACCGCCCATGACAATGTCGATCGACAGCAAGTCGTCCATCCGCTGCACGTTGACCTGTTCGGGCGTGAGGAACTGCAACGCGAACAGGTTGAGCACGCGCACCAGCAAGTCCGGCTCGGCCTCGGCGAGGATCTGATATTGCGCCAGGCAGTGGGCGTTGCTGACGTTCCAGACGTCGGCGCGGTGCGGGGCGCTGTTCACGGCTTCAAGATGCGGCATGGTGGGTCTCCAAAATCTCTGGAGGAATTTTTACATTTGGCGGCGGGCATTTCTTGGCTATGATCGGCGTTATTGGCGATTGATCGACTAAATCAATTCGCAAGGAATTAGATTGGAGGTTTTTTTATGCACGGCGAGCTGGACAGCTACGACCGCAAGATTCTTGCCTTGCTGCAGGAGGACGCTTCTCTGTCGAGTGCGCAGATCGCCGAGCAGGTCGGCCTGTCGCAATCGCCATGCTGGCGGCGGATTCAGCGGATGAAGGAGGAGGGGATCATTCGCGGCCAGGTGACCTTGCTCGATCGCAAGAAAATCGGCCTGAATACGCAGATCTTTGCCGAGATCAAACTCAACGCGCACGGGCGTTCGAATTTTACGGAATTCACCGAGGCGATTCGCGGTTTTCCGGAGGTGCTGGAGTGTTACGTGCTGATGGGGGCAGTGGACTTTTTACTGCGGATTGTCGCGGCGGACATCGAGGCGTATGAGCGGTTCTTCTTCGAGAAGCTGTCGCTGGTGCCGGGGATTCAGGAAGTGAATTCGATTGTGGCGTTATCGGAGATCAAGTCCACCACAAGCTTGCCGGTCTGAGGTAAGGCGGCTGGCCTCTTCGCGAGCAGGCTCGCTCCCACAGGGGATTGCATTCCAAAGTGGGAGCGAGCCTGCTCGCGAAAGCGGTGTCACATACGCAGCAGCATTTTCCACGCGCGATTCTGGTAAACCGCAATCGCCTGCTGCTTACGCGCATCGAGCAGTTCATCAGTGATCGTCGGCTCGTTGGCCAGTTGCGCCAGCTTGTTCAGTTCGCCATACAGGCGATCCATTTCCGGGATCTCCAGCACGTTACGAGCATGGTGCAGCCAGACCTGAATGCGTTCGATACGCGGCAGTTGCTCAGCCAGATCTTCCGGCTGCTGCTGATAACGCTGCAATTGCAGGGCCGTCGCTTCTTCGCCCAATGTGCGCGGCAACCAGCTGTGCAACTGCGCGCCGCCCTGACGGTTGCCACGTACGTTACGCTCAGCGGTCCAGGTGCGCGCCAGCAACCAGCGCGAAGTGTTCAGCGAGAACAGGCCCCAGCGCGGGTCTTCGAGTTCTTCGAGGAACTGCTCCGGTGCGGCTTTGCGCACGTCTTCGTCTTCGATGCCGGCCTGCACCAGCGGGCGCCAGTCTTCCAGCAATGCATCTAGGGCAACGCGCAAGTCGTGGGTCGACTGACGCGGTGCGGCTTGGCCGAGGCTGCTGAGCAGGGCACGCATTTCTGCGAGGTTCTCGACCCAGTCGAGCAACAGGCGCCAGTGACCGTTGAAACGGTACTGTTCAGCCAGACGCTGACTGCTGCCGAGCAAGTGCCAGCTCAGTGCGGCGAAAGCGTCGTCGAGTTGAGTTTCCGGAGTCAGCTCCGGCGCCGGCAGGCTCAGCGAGTAGCTGTTGGCATCGTACAGACGATAGCCGCGCTCAGCCTTGCTGATGTCGCACGGCATCAGGGCCAGGGTTTCAGCCAGTTCAGCGGCCAGTTCCAGCAGCGCGGCAGGCTCGCCTTCGCGCAGTTCCAGTTCCAGCTCGCAGATTTCTTCTTTCTGCTTGCCGACTACCACGTGACCGAGGTCCAGCGCGGCTTCGATGACCACTTTGCTCTTGCCACGGCCCCAGGCAATTTCCGCACGTTCTCGGACGAAATCGGTGGTGAAGATCGGCTTGAGGGTTTTCTTGTCCAGCTCGGCCAGCGACTCGGGCCAGCATTCGCCGTCGAGTTTCTTCACGTCGAGCTTGGCTTTCGGCAATTTCCAGTCGTACTCGTTACGCTCGGACAGACCGGCGACGCTCTGGCCACGGGTCTTGAGGGTCTGAATCACTTCGTCACCGTCCTTGCGCAGGCGCAGGGCAACCTTGGCCTGAGCCAGGTCGCGCTCGGGGGTGTCGAAGTACTGGTTCATCAACTCACGGCGTTCCCAGCCACTTTTGTTGCGTTTTTTCAGTAACGGGTGCTCGCGCAGCGCAGCGAGGGTTTCGCGGCTGACGCGGAGTTTGATTTCGGTTTCTTTCTGCATGGCCGGAAAATCCAGGATCGGGAGCGCAGCCGGGGGAATGTGTGGCTGCCAAGGCCGTGCAGTGTACAGGACTGATTCGTCCTACGCCCTGCGGCGGTTTATTCCTGACGCCGGATGGTTCTATGATGGACTTCAAATCGGGAGTTGGAGTCAGCGATGCCTTTGCCGTCCATGCAAGACCAGTTCGCTGCGCTGATCGCCGCGCCATCGGTCAGCTGTACCCAACCGAACCTCGATCAGTCCAACCGCGCGGTGATCGATTTGCTTGCCGGTTGGCTGGGTGATCTGGGCTTCAACTGTGATATCCAGCAGGTCAGCCCCGGCAAATTCAATCTGCTCGCCAGTTTCGGCAGCGGCCCCGGCGGGCTGGTGCTGGCCGGCCACAGCGACACGGTGCCGTACGACGATGCGTTGTGGCAGACCGATCCGCTGAAGCTGACTGAAGTCGATGGCCGCTGGGTCGGGCTGGGCAGTTGCGACATGAAGGGCTTTTTCGCCCTGATCATCGAAGCGGTGCTGCCGCTGCTCGATCAGCCGTTCAAGCAGCCGCTGTTGATCCTCGCCACCTGCGATGAAGAAAGTTCGATGTCCGGCGCCCGCGCGCTGGCCGAGGCCGGGCGTCCGCTGGGCCGTGCGGCGGTGATCGGCGAGCCGACCGGGCTCAAACCGATCCGCATGCACAAAGGCATCATGATGGAGCGCATCGACATCCTCGGGCAGAGCGGCCATTCGTCGGATCCGCGTCTGGGCCACAGCGCACTCGAAGCGATGCACGATGCGATCGGCGAACTGCGCGGTCTGCGCCTGTTGTGGCAGCGTGAATTCAATAATCCGCAGTTCAGCGTGCCGCAGCCGACGATGAACTTTGGCTGCATTCATGGTGGCGATAATCCCAACCGTATCTGCGGCCAGTGTTCGCTGGAATTCGACCTGCGACCATTGCCGGGAATGGACCCGAAAGTCCTGCGCGCGGAGATTCTGCGCAAGCTCAACCCGGTCGCCGAGCGGCATCAAGTGAAGATCGATTACAAACCGTTGTTCCCGGAAGTGCCGCCATTCGAGCAGTCTGAAGACGCCGAACTGGTGCGCATCGCCGAAAAGCTCACCGGTCATAGCGCCGAAGCAGTAGCGTTCGGCACCGAAGCGCCTTATCTTCAGCGCCTCGGCTGCGAAACCATCGTCCTCGGCCCTGGCGACATCGCCTGTGCGCATCAGCCCGGCGAGTACCTTGAAATGTCACGTTTGCAGCCTACCGTGCATCTATTACGGCAACTGATTGAACATTACTGCCTGACCCCGGACAAACCCTGATGCACCCTGTGGGAGCGAGCTTGCTCGCGAATGCGTCGGCTCAATCGACATTGATGTATCTGACACAACGCTTTCGCGAGCAAGCTCGCTCCCACAAGGGATCTGTGTTTTGCTCGATCAAACGCTGTAAATTGCCAGCAACCCAACCCGTATTCATGAGGAGAGCGCGCGTGTCGCCAAGCCTGTTCCGACGATAACCATCAGCCCGCTGTGCGTTTCCGTTTCGCCCCTTTTTAGGCTGCTATTTATTACAGGCCCAGGTTCATGCCCGAATACGTTAACTGGCTTCGTCACGCGTCCCCTTACATCAATGCCCACCGCGACTGCACCTTCGTCGTCATGCTGCCCGGCGATGGCGTGGAGCATCCGAATTTTGGCAACATCGTCCACGACATCGTCCTGCTGCACAGCCTTGGCGTGCGGCTGGTGTTGGTACACGGTTCGCGTCCGCAGATCGAAACCCGTCTCGCCGCCCGTGGCCTGACCCCGCATTACCACCACGGCATGCGCATCACCGATGCGGCGACGCTGGAATGTGTGATCGATGCCGTTGGCCAGTTGCGCATTGCCATCGAAGCGCGGCTGTCGATGGACATGGCTTCGTCACCAATGCAGGGCTCGCGTCTGCGCGTGGCCAGCGGCAACCTCGTCACGGCGCGGCCGATCGGCGTGCTCGAAGGCGTCGACTATCACCACACCGGCGAAGTACGCCGGGTCGACCGCAAGGGTATCAATCGTCTGCTCGATGAGCGTTCGATCGTGCTGCTATCGCCGCTGGGCTACTCGCCGACTGGTGAAATCTTCAACCTCGCCTGCGAAGACGTCGCCACCCGCGCCGCCATCGATCTGGGTGCTGACAAGTTGCTGCTGTTCGGCGCCGACCTCGGCCTGATCGATGAGAACGGCAAGCTGGTTCGCGAACTGCGTCCGCAACAAGTGCCGGCGCATTTGCAGCGTCTGGGCAGCAACTATCAGGCGGAACTGCTCGATGCCGCTGCCGAAGCCTGCCGTGGCGGCGTGGCGCGCAGCCATATCGTCAGTTACGCCGAAGACGGCGCGCTGCTGACCGAGCTTTTCACCCGTGACGGCGGCGGTACGCTGGTCGCTCAAGAGCAGTTCGAACTGGTCCGCGAGGCGGCGATTGAAGACGTCGGCGGCTTGCTCGACTTGATCAGCCCGCTGGAAGAGCAGGGGATACTGGTGCGTCGTTCGCGCGAAGTGCTGGAGCGCGAGATCGAGCAGTTCAGCGTGGTCGAGCGTGAAGGCATGATCATCGCCTGTGCGGCGCTGTATCAGATTGCTGATTCCGATGCCGGTGAGCTGGCGTGTCTGGCGGTGAATCCGGAGTATCGCCATGGCGGTCGCGGTGATGAACTGTTGGAGCGCATCGAAACCCGCGCACGCGCGCAGGGTTTGAAGACCTTGTTCGTCCTCACCACGCGCACCGCCCACTGGTTCCGCGAGCGTGGTTTCGAACCGAGCAGCGTTGAACGCCTGCCGGCAGCGCGGGCTTCGCTGTACAACTTTCAGCGTAATTCGAAGATCTTCGAAAAGACCCTGTAACCGAGGCACTCCATTCGCGAGCAGGCTCGCTCCCACTCCTGTGGAAGCGAGCCTGCTCGCGAAGCTTTTATTGCGCCACGAATTTCGCGCTGACGTACGGTGAGTAGTCCGGCAGCACGGTTTCAACCTTGCCCTGTTCCTTCAAAAACTTCGCCGTCTCGCCAATCGCCTTTGCGGTGCCGCCATCCAGCAGCGTCGTGGTTTGCTGCGCCTTGGCATCCGGGAACGCTGAACCTGCGAGCAATTCCGGTACATCAGCGGCATTGGCACCGGTCAGTTTGGCGATTTTCTGTACCGGCACCGAGTCAGCCGTCCAGTTGTCTTTATGCGCCGCGTAATCGGCAAATGAATCCAGCGTGACCTTCGCGAACTTCGCTACGACGTCTGGATGCTTCTCAGCGAAATCCTTGCGCGCGACCCAGACTTCGAAGGTCGGCGCGCCCCACTGACCGACCTGTGCGGCATCGGTCAGGGTCTTGCCGGTCTTGCGGATTTCGCCCAACGCCGGCGACCAGACAAACGCACCATCGATATCGCCGCGTTTCCAGGCGGCGGCGATTTCTGCGGGTTGCAGGTTCACCACTTTGACTTTCGAGGCGTCCAGACCCCAGTGCTTGAGTGCGCCGAGCAGACTGTAGTGGGAAGTGGAAACGAAGGGCGTGGCGATGGTTTTGCCCACAAGGTCCTGCGGTGTGTTGATGCCGCTGCCGTTGCGCACCACCAGAGCTTCGGCGGCATTGATCTGTGCCGAAACAATGAAGGCCACGATGGGCAGATTGCGCGAAGCGGCAGCAGCTAACGGGCTGGAGCCGAGGTTGCCGATCTGCACGTCACCCGAAGCAATGGCTGTCACAACTTCCGGGCCACTGTTGAAGCGGCGCCAGTCGATTTTCTCGCCGATGGTTTTCTCGTAGACGCCGTCGGCCTGGGGGACCTTGCTCGGGTCGATACCGGTTTGATAGCCGACGGTGAGGTTGGCGGCATGAGCGGAAAGAGAAATCAGTGCTGACACACAAACTGTAACAAATTGACTAGATAGTGCGCGTTTGGCCATCATGGCGTCGCCTTTTCGATAGGGTTTGACGAATTTCGGTTGCGCCAAAGCTAATCGATATAAAAAAAGGCTAACAAATACCATTTAGGAATGAGCTTAGTCGCCGATACGCTGTTTCCCGGCGGAGGTGGCAAGATACTGGCCATATTCCGAAATGATATGAAAAAGAATGAATAAATTCTTTTTGGGTTTATCAGGAAGTCTTTACTCTGCACGGACCAAATCACTGCGATTAGACCTTGGTCGTAGACACACAAGGTTACGATTGACTTGTCAGTCACGGTCTGGCGCTAATCGCGCATCTTAGGACCCAGGGCATCAGACCCCGGGCCAGGAACACAAGAATTAGAAACGAGAGGAGCTTTACATGAACAAGTCCACCTTGGCCCTGGCTGTGGCCGTAGGGGTTATGGCGCAGCAGGCAGGCGCCGCCGGTTTCATCGAAGACAGCAAAGCTACTTTGGGGCTGCGTAACTTCTACATCAACACAGATAACCGTGACGGCGACGTCAACGCTCCTGCCAACAAGCGCGGCGGCGTTCAGAGCAAGCAAGAAGAATGGGGCCAAGGCTTCGATCTGCGCTTCATCTCCGGTTACACCCAAGGCACCGTAGGCTTCGGTATCGATGCTATCGGCCTGTTGGGCGTGCGCCTGGATTCCGGTGGCGGCACTAACGGTGCTTCGCCAGCGACCGCAACCAACTACGGTTCTTATGGCGGCACTGTTTTCCCAAGCAAATCCAATGGTGAAGCGGTTGATAACTTCTCCAGCCTGGGTCTGACTGCCAAGGCCAAGATCTCCCAGACCGAACTGAAGCTGGGTACTCTGCAGCCTAAAAACCCGGTCATCATCACTAACGATGGTCGTCTGCTGCCACAAACCTTCCAGGGTGGCCAGATCACTTCGGCGGAAATCAAGGATTTGACCCTTGTCGGTGGCCAGATCGAGCACGTCAAAGGTCGTAACTCCAGCAACAACGAAGAACTGTCGATTGCAGGCGCCAACGGTCGTACTGCGACTGGCCGCGACAGCAACAAGTTCATCTATGCCGGTGGTGACTACAAGATCAACAAGGATCTGACTGCTCAGTACTACTACGGCAATCTGGATCAGTTCTACAAGCAACACTTCCTTGGCCTGGTTCACAACTGGGCAATCGGCCCGGGCGTGTTGAAGTCGGACTTCCGTTACTTCAACAGCCGTGACGACGGTGCTAACGGTCACGATGCCAACTATTTCACCACCGGTGACTACGGCACTGGCATCACCAAAGGTAAAGTCGACAACAACCTGTACAGCGGCTTGTTCCTGTACACCGTTGCAGGTCACACCTTCGGTGGCGGTTACCAGGTCAGCAATGGCAACAGCGACTTCCCGTGGCTGAACCAGGGTGACGGTTCTTCGAACTACACCATCACTGACATGCAAATCCAGAAGTTCGGCCGTGCTGGCGAGCGTACCTGGCAGGCTCGCTACTCGTATGACTTCGCCAAAGTCGGTATCCCAGGCCTGACTGCTGGCCTGGTTTACCTGCGTGGCGATAATATCGACACTACCGGCCGCGTCGGTTTCAACCAGGTCAGCGTCAACGCCACCGGCCGTTCCGAGTGGGAACGCGACCTGACCGTTGGTTATGTTGTACCGGAAGGCCCACTGAAAAACCTGGGCCTGATGTGGAAAAACGCTACCTGGCGCAACGACATCCCAGGTCAGCGTGACCAAGATGAAAACCGCCTGATCGTCAGCTACTCGATCCCGCTGCTGTAATAGCGCGTTTCGATTCGTTGATGTAAAAAAAGCCCCGTCCGGCATCGCGCCGGACGGGGCTTTTGCGTTTTCGAGTCAGGCCCACCCCCGTAAGCCTTCCCCGAAATTCCCCTCTTTACAGCAACTCAAGGCCTTCTCGAACCTTGCGAACGATGTTCGTCGGGTTGCCTGCCAGCGTCCAGTGAACAGATGTTTAATATTCACTTATGATCTAGATATCTAGTTATTTATTCTTTTTCACGATGGCAAATCCCGGGCTACAGTTGAGGTCTCGAACAACTCATCAGGAGCAGCATCATGAGCCTCAGACTCGGCGACATCGCCCCCGATTTCGAACAGGATTCCAGCGCCGGCAAGATTCGTTTCCACGAATGGCTGGGCGATAGCTGGGGCGTGCTGTTCTCCCACCCGGCGGACTTTACCCCGGTGTGCACCACCGAACTGGGCTTCACTGCCAAGCTCAAGGATGAGTTCAGCAAACGCGGCGTCAAAGCCATCGCGCTGTCGGTCGACCCGGTGGATTCGCACCACAAGTGGATCGAAGACATCAACGAAACCCAGAACACCATCGTCAACTTCCCGATCCTCGCCGATGCCGATCGCAAAGTCTCGGATCTGTATGACCTGATCCACCCGAATGCCAACGACACGCTGACCGTGCGTTCGCTGTTCGTGATCGATCCGAACAAGAAGATTCGTCTGACCATCACGTATCCGGCGAGCACCGGGCGTAATTTTCACGAGATTCTGCGGGTGATCGATTCGCTGCAGCTCACCGACAACTACAAGGTTGCCACCCCGGCCAACTGGCAGGACGGTGATGAGGTGGTGATCGTGCCTTCGTTGAAGGACGAGGACGAGATCAAGCAGCGCTTTCCGAAGGGCTATCGCGCGGTGAAGCCGTACCTGCGCCTGACGCCGCAGCCGAATAAGTAAAGTTTGCGGTGTAATCGCCACCGCTTTCGTCGGAACGCCGCCCGGAGCCGGCTCGCTCCCACAGGTGATCGCATTCCAAATGTGGGAGCGAGCCTGCTCGCGAAGGCGTCAGTCCGGGCAACACAGAATTCAGAACCACAAAGCAGGGGATTTCAGGCCGTTTCGACGGCCTTTTTTTTCGCCTTGAATAACCTGAATCGCATATCTCTAAAATGCATAACCAAATGAATAAATATGATTTATGGATATATAAATCAGCTGGTAAGGTCACTCCATCGAAGCGAGATCGCAACCCGCGAATCGCCTGTAACGCTTAAGGAATTGTCTCGATGCTGGTCGTCTCACTCGGTGGCAGTCCCAGCCTGCGCTCCCGTTCCGGGGTGCTGCTGGAACGCTCGCAACGCTGGTTGCAGGCGCAAGGCGTGGAAGTGGTGAGTTATCAGGTGCGCGACTTTCCCGCTGAAGACCTGCTCCACGCCCGCTTCGACAGCCCGAAGGTGCTCGACCTGCTGCAACAGATTGAAAACGCCGACGGCCTGCTGATCGCCACACCGGTTTACAAAGCGTCGTTTTCCGGCGCGTTGAAGACCCTGCTCGATCTGCTCCCGGAGCGCGCCTTGAACCACAAGATTGTCTTGCCGATGGCCACGGGCGGCAGCATCGCCCACATGCTGGTGGTCGATTACGCCCTCAAACCGGTGCTGTCGGCATTGAAGGCCCAGGAAATGCTCCAGGGGATTTTCGCCGAGGACAGCCAGATCGCTTACGGCGAAGGCAGTGCTGCGGCGCAACTGGCTCCGGCGCTCGAGCAGCGTCTGCATGAAGCGCTGGATCAGTTTGTCGGCGCCATGGCGCGCCGGCCGAAACCGCTGGAACCGGGCCTGTTGAACGAACGTTTATTGAGTGCTCGCTGGAGCATTTAAGCCTCATCGAAATTTGAAGTACTCGCCTTACTCGCCCGCTAACGGGCAAGCAGGTGCAGCCAAAACCCAACAGCAAAAAGGAGAGCGCTATGCGCACTGTATTTTTGCGTCGTGGTCTGGTCGCTCTGTTTGCTGCGGCTGTCACCTTCGGCGCCATCACTCAAGCTCAAGCCGAGACTCTTCGGATCGGTTATCAGAAGTACGGCACGCTGGTGCTGCTCAAAGCCAAGGGCACGCTGGAGAAACGTCTGGCCGCCCAAGGCGTTGACGTGCAATGGACTGAATTCCCAGGCGGCCCGCAGCTGCTGGAAGGCCTGAACGTCGGCTCGATCGACTTCGGCGTCACCGGCGAAACCCCGCCAGTGTTTGCTCAAGCTGCCGGCGCCGATCTGCTCTACGTCGCCTACGAACCACCTGCGCCGAACAGCGAAGCGATCCTCGTGCCGAAAGACTCGCCGATCAAATCGGTGGCCGATCTCAAGGGCAAGAAAGTCGCCCTGAACAAAGGCTCCAACGTTCACTACCTGCTGGTGCGTGCGCTGGAAGATGCCGGCCTCAAATACACCGACATTCAAACCGTATTCCTGCCGCCGGCCGATGCCCGCGCCGCGTTCGAGCGTGGCAGCGTCGACGCTTGGGTCATCTGGGATCCGTACCAGGCGGCCGCCGAGAAGCAACTGCAAGCGCACACCCTGCGCGACGGCAAAGGCATCGTCGACAACCACCAGTTCTATCTCGCGACCAAGCCATACGCAGAGAAAAATCCTCAGGTGATCAAGACCCTCGTTGAGGAAGTTCGCGCAGTCGGCGAATGGTCGAAAGCCAACCCTGAAGACGTCACCCAACAAGTCGCGCCACTGCTCGGCCTGCCGGCGGACATCACCCTGACCTCGGTGAAACGCCAGGGTTACGGCGCGCTGTTCCTGACCCCGGAAGTGGTCGCCGCGCAGCAGAAAATCGCTGACACGTTCTTCCAGCTCAAGCTGATTCCCAAGCCGCTGAGCATCAAGGACGTGATCTGGACACCACCGGCCGCTGTGGCTAAAGCGCAGTAATTCGAATTCCTAAGGAGACCACTCCATGAGCCTCAATATCTTCTGGTTCCTGCCCACCCACGGTGACGGCCATTACCTTGGCACCGCCGAAGGCGCGCGCGCCGTCGACCACGGTTATCTGCAACAGGTCGCGCAAGCGGCGGATCGTCTGGGTTTCGGCGGCGTGCTGATTCCGACCGGCCGCTCTTGCGAAGATTCGTGGCTGGTGGCGGCGTCGCTGATCCCGGTGACCCAGCGCCTGAAGTTTCTCGTTGCCCTGCGTCCCGGGATCATTTCCCCGACGGTCGCGGCGCGGCAGGCAGCCACGCTGGATCGTCTGTCCGGCGGTCGTGCTCTGTTCAATCTGGTCACCGGTGGCGACCCCGAAGAATTGGCTGGCGACGGTCTGTTCCTCAGCCACGAAGAGCGCTATCAGGCTTCGGTGGAATTCACCCGCATCTGGCGTCGTGTGCTGGAAGGCGAAACCGTTGATTACGACGGTCAGCACATCAGCGTGAAGGGCGCGAAGTTGCTCTATCCGCCGATCCAGCAACCGCGTCCGCCGCTGTATTTCGGTGGCTCGTCGGAAGCGGCGCAGGACTTGGCTGCCGAACAAGTAGAAATGGTCCTGACCTGGGGCGAGCCGCCAGCAGCAGTGGCCGAGAAGATTGCCCAGGTGCGCGCCAAAGCCGCCAAGCTTGGCCGCACCGTACGCTTCGGTATTCGACTGCACGTTATCGTCCGTGAAACCAACGCTGAAGCGTGGCAAGCGGCGGATCGTTTGATCTCGCATCTGGATGACGACACCATCGCTCGCGCTCAGGCTTCGCTGGCGCGTTTCGATTCGGTCGGCCAGCAACGCATGGCCGCACTGCATGGCGGCAGCCGCGACAACCTCGAAGTCAGCCCGAACCTGTGGGCCGGCGTCGGTCTGGTGCGCGGCGGTGCCGGTACGGCGCTGGTCGGCGATGGCCCGACCGTGGCCGCACGGGTTAAGGAATACGCGGATCTGGGCATCGACACGTTCATCTTCTCTGGTTATCCACACCTTGAAGAGTCGTATCGCGTCGCCGAACTGCTGTTCCCGCACCTCGACATCGAGCGCCCGGAACTGCCGAAAAGCGCCGGTTATGTCAGCCCGTTCGGCGAGATGGTCGCCAACGACATTCTTCCCAAAGCCGCGTCGCAGAGCTGAGGCGCGCCATGAAGAAAATCATCCACAGCCTCGCGCCCTGGGCGTTGCCGGTGTTGCTGCTGGCGGTGTGGCAGCTGTCGGTGTCGGCGGGTTGGTTGTCGACACGGATTCTGCCGGCACCGGTGGCGGTGATCGAAGCCGGCGTGAGCCTGGTGCGCAGCGGCGAAATCTGGACGCATCTGGCGATCAGCGGCTGGCGCGCGGCACTCGGTTTCACCATTGGCGGCAGCATCGGTCTGGTGCTGGGTTTCATCACCGGCCTGTCGAAGTGGGGCGAACGCCTGCTCGACAGCTCGGTGCAGATGATCCGCAACGTGCCGCACCTGGCGCTGATTCCGCTGGTGATCCTCTGGTTCGGAATCGATGAGTCGGCGAAGATTTTTCTGGTGGCGCTGGGTACGTTGTTTCCGATTTACCTCAACACCTATCACGGCATCCGCAACGTCGATCCGGCGCTGGTGGAGATGGCGCGCAGTTACGGCTTGAGCGGTTTCAGCCTGTTCTGGCAGGTGATTCTGCCGGGCGCGTTGCCTTCGATTCTGGTCGGCGTGCGTTTCGCCCTGGGCTTTATGTGGCTGACGCTAATCGTTGCCGAAACCATCTCGGCCAGCTCGGGCATCGGCTATCTGGCGATGAACGCCCGTGAGTTCTTGCAGACCGACGTGGTGGTGCTGGCGATCCTGCTTTACGCGGTACTCGGCAAACTCGCCGACCTCGCGGCGCGTGGACTTGAGCGTGTCTGGTTGCGCTGGCACCCGGCTTATCAGGTTGCCAAAGGAGGTGGGGCATGACTGCTCAACAACCTCCACGCCTGCTGCGCGGGATCCCGCTGGCGGTGCGCAACCTGCAGAAAACCTTCGGCGCGCGGCAGGTGCTGCGTGACATCGATCTGCATATTCCAGCGGGGCAATTCGTCGCTGTGGTCGGGCGCAGTGGCTGCGGCAAAAGTACTTTGCTGCGCTTGCTCGCCGGGCTTGATCAGCCGACTGGCGGCGACTTGCTGGCCGGTGCCGCGCCGCTCAGCGATGCGCGGGAAGACACCCGATTGATGTTCCAAGAAGCGCGGCTGCTGCCGTGGAAAAAGATCATCGACAACGTTGGCTTGGGCCTTAAAGGCAACTGGCGGCCGAAAGCTCTCGAAGCACTGGATGCGGTGGGTCTGGCGGATCGCGCCAATGAGTGGCCGGCGGCGTTGTCCGGTGGGCAGAAGCAGCGGGTTGCACTAGCCCGCGCTCTGATCCATCAACCGCGTCTGCTGTTGCTCGACGAACCGCTCGGCGCGCTGGATGCGCTGACCCGCATTGAAATGCAGCAATTGATCGAGCGTCTCTGGCAGCAACACGGCTTCACCGTGCTGCTGGTGACCCACGACGTCAGCGAAGCGGTAGCGATTGCCGACCGGGTGATTCTGATCGAGGACGGCGAAGTCGGCCTCGATCTGCATGTCGAACTGGCGCGGCCGCGAGTGCGTGGTTCGCACAGGCTGGCAGCGCTGGAAACCGAAGTGCTTAACCGTGTTCTCTCCCTGCCCGGCGAACCGCCGGAGCCGGAACCTGTTTCACCACTGCCTACGCAACTGCGTTGGGCGCAATGAAGCAGCTGCGAGCTTCAAGCTGCAAGCTACAAGTAGAAGCGCTGTGCTTTTGCTTGCCGCTTGAAGCTTGCCACTTGCCGCTTATTTCGACCTCAGGAGACATATCATGACTATCAAAGCCATCAACGTCCGTAACCAGTTCAAAGGCTCGATCAAGGAAATCGTCCTCGGTGACGTGCTGTCGGAAATCGACGTGCAGACCGCTTCTGGCATCGTTACTTCGGTGATCACCACCCGCTCGGTCAAAGAGCTGGAACTGGTCGTGGGCAGCGAAGTGATTGCCTTTGTGAAATCCACCGAGGTGTCGATCGCCAAGTTGTAAGCCAGTGAGTAAAAAACAACCCCGGAGGGCGTGAGCCCTTCGGGGTTTTTTTGTGCCTGGATTGAAATCGGCGGCGCGGCCATCGCTGGCAAGCCAGCTCCCACAGGGTTATTTGTCGGTCACAAAACCCTTGTGGGAGCTGGCTTGCCAGCGATGAGGCCAGTCAGATCACCAATGATCTCTTGGGTAGATACGGCGGCAGATACAGGCCGATATAAGCATCAAACACGCGCATCCCTTCCTCGGCCATGCGCGGCGTGATCTGCCCATGCTGCTGCACCGAGCGCGCATACACCCGGTCACCCAGCTCCATCGCCAGGGCAAACACATCGACATCTTCCGGCAGCCTCGGCAATTCGAAGTGATGATCGAACAGCTTGTGCATCAGGTCGCCCAGTTCTATGTCGTGCTGACGGTCAGCCTGAGTCACTTCGGTCAGACCATGCTGCGCGAGGATCAACTGCCGTGCGGCGGCGTCTTCGTCGTAGATCTCCAGCATCCGTTGTTCGACCAACCGCGACAGGTCGCGCCAGTCACGCAGCGCCTCATGGTCGATCGACGCTTGCAGGCAGGCACGGAACGCGGCGTGTACATCCGCCGTCAGTGCTTCGAGCAATGCCGGGACGCTGGCGAAAAAGTGGTACACGGAGGAGGGCGGAATCTGCGCGCGCTCGGCGACGCTGTAGATCGACAGACTCGCCACACCCTCGGCCGCCAGCAATGTGCGCGCGGCGTCGAGTATCGAGTCGATGCGCGCCTGGCTGCGGGCACGGGGTTTGCGGACGGGGGCGGGTCGCGTCATGGAACTCTCCTGCGGGGCAGCGGGCATTGTACGAGCCAGCCTCGGTGTTGTCTGCCGGTACGCCTTCGTCGGAACGCCGCCCGGAGCCGGCTCGCTCCCACAGGGAGGCTCTGTGGACGCAGCATTCATGTTCACTGGAGATTAACTGTGGGAGCGAGCCTGCTCGCGAACCGCCGCAGGCGGCCATTCACACCCTAGGGATCTGAGTCTGGCCATAAAAAAACGCCGTTGGCTGAATCAGCCAACGGCGTTTTTCCTGAAGCTACAACCGCTTAAACGGTATGCAGATACCAGTTGTACTCAAGGTCGGAGATGGAGTGTTCGAACTCCTCCAGCTCACTTTCCTTGCAGGCGACGAAGATATCGATGTACTTCGGATCGATGTACTTGGCCATCACCTCGCTGTCGTCCAGCTCGCGCAGGGCATCGCGCAAGTTGTTCGGCAGGCTTTGCTCGTTCTGCTCGTAGCTGTTGCCTTCGACTGGCGCGCCCGGCTCGATCTTGTTGGTCAGACCGTGGTGCACGCCGGCCAGTACCGAAGCCATCAACAGATACGGGTTGGCATCGGCACCGGCAACGCGGTGTTCGATACGCACGGCATCGGACGAGCCGGTCGGTACGCGAATCGCCACGGTGCGGTTGTCCAGGCCCCAGCACGGCGAGTTCGGCACGTAGAACTGTGCGCCGAAACGACGGTAGGAGTTGACGTTCGGGCAGAGGAAAGCCATCTGCGCGGGCAGGGTCTCGAGCACACCGCCGATCGCGTGACGCAGCGCGGCGTTCTGCTCGGGATCCTCGCTGGCAAAAATGTTTTTGCCTTCTTTATCCAGAATCGAAATGTGTACGTGCAGACCATTACCAGCCTGGCCCGGGTACGGCTTGGCCATGAAGGTGGTGTCCATTTCATGGTCGTAGGCGATGTTCTTGATCAGACGCTTGAGCAGTACCGCGTAGTCGCACGCCTTGATCGGGTCAGCGACGTGGTGCAGGTTCACTTCGAACTGCGCCGGGGCACTTTCCTTGACGATCGCGTCAGCAGGGATGCCTTGCTCTTTGGCACCTTCCAGAATGTCCTGGAGGCAGTCGACGTATTCGTCGAGGTCGTCGATCAGGTAAACCTGAGTCGAGTGCGGGCGTTTGCCAGAGATCGGCGAGCGTGGCGGCTGAGGACGGCCGTTCACGTTTTCCTGGTCGATCAGGTAAAACTCGAGTTCGAATGCGGCGCAGATGGTCAGGCCCAGCTCGTCAAACTTTGCAACAACTTGACGGAGCACCTCGCGTGGATCGGCGAAGAATGGGTCGCCTTCGAGCTCGTGCATGGTCATCAACAGTTGCGCGGTCGGGCGCTTCTGCCATGGCTCGTTGCACAGGGTATCGGGGATTGGATAGCAGATACGATCGGCGTCGCCGATGTCCAGGCCCAGGCCGGTGCTTTCCACCGTAGAGCCATTGATATCCAGAGCAAATAGAGAGGCCGGCAGGTTGATGCCTTTCTCGTAAACCTTGTGGAGGCTGGTGCGTTCAATGCGCTTGCCGCGCACCACACCATTCATATCCGCAATCAGAAGGTCAACGTACAGAACCTCAGGATGTTCCTTAAGGAACGCGTTCGCTTCGTTAAGCTGAACGGCACGCGGGGGTACCGACATGATGCAACACCTTTGTTGTTAAAAATATCAATCATTGATCTTTTCTGGTTTCAGTCAACCCGAACGGCCTGCCGAAGTCAAGCGAGGCCTTTTTTGCCCTAAAAAAGCGCTGTGAGGGCATTTATGGGGCACTTTCGGGCGTTTTTTTGTCCTTGGAAGACTGTGCACCCGCGGGCTTGAGCAGGCCGTGTTGTATTTTTTACGGGGGTGTTGTGTAAAAAAATGAACAAGGCTAAGCTCCGATCAAACCCATAACAGCAATAATACCGGGGTGCTTCATGTCTCGCCTGCCGTTAATCGGCATCACCGACTGCTCGCAACAGTCCGGTCTGCATGCTCATCACATCAGTGGCGACAAATCCGTCCGTAGCGCAGCCAGCATGGCTTGCCGCTTGCCGACGATGTTCCTGTCCATGACCGTTCAAGCGTCAGCGTCCGATATTCTGGACGTACGGGAAAGCATCCTGTTTATGGCGTCCCCTTCCAATATAGATCGCTTTCACCCTCAAAGCCTGTGCCGCTTCTCAAGCCGTGCTCATGATTCTGCACGCCTGGACTGTGCACAGGAAATGCAACGCCAGCGTAAAGGGCAGGTAAGCTCCTCTTTCATTGTCTATGCGCGGTGCCAGGCATAAGCCGGTACTGCGCGAGCAAGCCCCCTTTAACGCGACGCTCCAAGCGTCAAACTTTGCCTGACATCACGTCAGGAGACTCAGCCCAGAGGCATTTATGAGTAACAACCTCGACCAGCTCACCGATTGGTTGAAAGACCACAAGATCACAGAAGTCGAATGCATGATCGCCGACTTGACCGGGATCACCCGGGGCAAGATTTCGCCGACCAACAAGTTCATCGCCGAAAAAGGCATGCGCCTGCCGGAAAGCGTGCTGTTGCAGACCGTGACCGGCGATTACGTCGAAGACGACATCTATTACGAACTGCTCGACCCGGCCGACATCGACATGATCTGCCGCCCCGACCAGAACGCCGTGTACCTGGTGCCGTGGGCCATCGAGCCGACCGCGCAGGTGATTCACGACACCTACGACAAGCAAGGCAATCCGATCGAGCTGTCGCCGCGCAACGTCCTCAAGAAAGTCCTCAAACTCTATGCCGACAAAGGCTGGCAGCCGATCGTGGCGCCGGAAATGGAGTTCTACCTGACCAAGCGCAGCGACGACCCTGACTATCCGTTGCAGCCGCCGATCGGCCGCTCGGGCCGTCCGGAAATCGGTCGTCAGTCGTTCTCCATTGAAGCGGCGAACGAATTCGACCCGCTGTTCGAAGACGTCTACGACTGGTGCGAACTGCAGGAGCTGGACCTCGATACGCTGATCCACGAAGACGGCACGGCGCAGATGGAAATCAACTTCCGTCACGGCGACGCACTGTCGCTGGCCGACCAGATCTTGGTGTTCAAACGCACCATGCGCGAAGCCGCGCTCAAGCACGACGTGGCCGCGACCTTTATGGCCAAACCGATGACCGGCGAGCCTGGCAGCGCGATGCACTTGCACCAGAGCATCATCGACATCGAGACAGGCAAGAACGTCTTCTCTAATGAAGACGGGACAATGAGCCAATTGTTCCTGCACCACATCGGTGGTCTGCAGAAACTGATTCCTGAATTGCTGCCGCTGTTCGCACCGAACGTCAACTCGTTCCGCCGCTTCCTGCCGGACACCTCGGCACCGGTGAACGTCGAGTGGGGCGAAGAAAACCGTACCGTCGGCCTGCGCGTTCCGGATGCCGGCCCGCAGAACCGTCGCGTGGAAAACCGCCTGCCGGGCGCTGACGCCAACCCGTACCTGGCGATTGCCGCGAGCCTGCTCTGCGGTTACATCGGCATGGTCGAAGGCCTCAACCCGAGCGCGCCAGTGGTGGGCCGTGGTTATGAACGCCGCAACCTGCGCCTGCCGTTGACCATCGAAGACGCGCTGGAACGCATGGAAAACAGCGCCACCATCGAGAAGTACCTGGGCAAAACCTTCATCACTGGCTACGTCGCGGTAAAACGGGCCGAGCATGAAAACTTCAAGCGCGTGATCAGTTCCTGGGAGCGTGAATACCTGCTCTTCGCCGTCTGATACGCCAGGCGCGGCCCTGAAAACGCCGCGCCTTCACCGATAACAAGGAGAATTGGCATGACCAGCAACAACCCGCAAACCCGCGAGTGGCAAGCACTCAGCAATGATCACCACCTGGCCCCGTTCAGCGACTTCAAGCAACTGAAAGAGAAAGGCCCGCGGATCATCACCAACGCCAAGGGCGTTTACCTGTGGGACAGTGAAGGCAACAAGATCCTCGACGGCATGGCCGGTCTGTGGTGCGTGGCCATCGGTTACGGTCGCGATGAGCTGGCCGACGCGGCCGCCAAACAGATGCGCGAACTGCCGTACTACAACCTGTTCTTCCAGACCGCGCACCCGCCGGCACTGGAACTGGCCAAGGCGATTGCCGACGTGGCGCCGGAAGGCATGAACCACGTGTTCTTCACCGGTTCCGGCTCCGAAGGCAACGACACCATGCTGCGCATGGTTCGCCACTACTGGGCGATCAAGGGCCAGCCGAACAAGAAAGTCATCATCAGCCGCAAGAACGGTTACCACGGTTCGACCGTGGCCGGCGCGAGCCTCGGTGGCATGACGTATATGCATGAACAAGGCGACTTGCCGATCCCGGGCATCGTGCACATCGCGCAGCCGTACTGGTTCGCTGAAGGTGGCGACATGTCCCCGGAAGAGTTCGGCATCTGGGCGGCCAATCAGCTGGAAGAGAAGATTCTCGAAGTTGGCGTCGACAACGTCGGTGCCTTTATTGCCGAGCCGATTCAGGGCGCCGGCGGCGTGATCATTCCCCCCGACAGCTACTGGCCGCGCATCAAGGAAATCCTCGCCAAGTACGACATCCTCTTCGTCGCCGACGAAGTGATCTGCGGTTTCGGCCGTACCGGTGAGTGGTTCGGTAGCGATTTCTACGACCTCAAACCCGACATGATGACCATCGCCAAAGGCCTGACCTCCGGCTACATCCCGATGGGTGGCTTGATCGTCCGCGACTCGGTGGTAGCGGTGCTCAACGAAGGCGGCGATTTCAACCACGGCTTCACCTACTCCGGTCACCCGGTGGCAGCCGCAGTGGGCCTGGAAAACATCCGCATCCTGCGCGATGAAAAAATTATCGAGAACGCGCACAACGAAACGGCACCGTATTTGCAGAAACGTCTGCGGGAACTGAACGATCACCCGTTGGTGGGTGAAGTTCGCGGTGTCGGTCTGTTGGGCGCGATCGAGCTGGTGCAGGACAAGGCCACTCGCAAGCGTTACGAAGGCAAGGGTGTCGGCATGATCTGCCGCCAGTTCTGCTTCGACAACGGCCTGATCATGCGCGCTGTGGGCGACACCATGATCATCGCGCCGCCGCTGGTGATCAGCAAAGCGGAGATCGATGAGCTGGTGACAAAGGCACGTAAATGCCTGGACCTGACCCTCAGTGCGTTGCAGGGCTAAGTGCTAGGCTTTGAGCGGGGGAGCCGCGGCGCGCTCGCTCAAAGCTGTCAGAAAGGCTGGTCTTTTCTTGAAAGACCGCCTCGGATCTTGCCAGACTAGCCGCGGTTCCAGTTGTCCGGGTTCGGCCGCTGAACAAAGTGGTTCAAAAAAGAAAAATTTGGAGCATTAACGCATGAAGGCATTAGGCAAAAAGCTCGCTGGCAAGACTCTGCTCGCCATGTCCCTGATGGGAGTCATGGCGGCTGCGGCTCAGGCGGACGACAAGGTGTTGCACGTCTACAACTGGTCCGACTACATCGCCCCGGACACCATCAAGAAGTTTGAAGACGAGTCGGGCATCAAAGTCGTCTACGACGTCTTCGACAGCAACGAAACCCTCGAAGCCAAACTGCTCGCAGGCAAGTCCGGCTACGACATCGTCGTGCCTTCGAACAACTTCCTCGCCAAGCAGATCAAGGCCGGTGTCTACCAGAAGCTGGATAAGTCCAAGCTGCCTAACTGGAAGAACCTCAACACTGATTTGCTCAAAGCCGTGTCGGTCAGCGACCCGGGCAACGAGCACGCTTTCCCGTACATGTGGGGCTCGATCGGCATCGGCTTCAACGCCGAGAAGGTCAAGGCTGCACTGGGCGCCGACGCGCCGGTCGATTCGTGGGATCTGATCTTCAAGCCGGAAAACGCGGCCAAGCTGAAATCCTGCGGCATCAGCCTGCTCGACTCGCCAACCGAGATGATCCCGGTGGCGCTGCATTACCTGGGCCTGCCAACCGACAGCCAGAAGAAAGAAGACATCGACAAGGCTGAAGCGCTGATCATGAAGGTGCGTCCTTCGATCGCCTACTTCCACTCGTCCAAATACATCTCCGACCTGGCCAACGGCAACATCTGCGTAGCGGTCGGCTACTCGGGTGACATCTACCAGGCCAAGTCCCGCGCGGCTGAAGCCGGTGACAAGGTGAAAGTCAGCTACAACATTCCCAAAGAAGGTGCTGGCAGCTTCTACGACATGGTCGCCATCCCTAAAGATGCCGAAAACGTCGAAGGCGCCTACAAGTTCATGACCTTCCTGCAGAAGCCGGAAATCATGGCTGAAATCACCAATGCCGTGCGCTTCCCGAACGGTAACGCCGCTGCCACGCCACTGGTTGATAAAGACATCACCAGCGACCCGGGCGTCTATCCACCGGCTGACGTGCTGGCCAAGCTGTACGCGATTGCCGACTTGCCGGCCGCGACCCAGCGCATCCTGACCCGCAGCTGGACCAAGATCAAATCGGGTAAATAAGCCGGTTTGAAGCAACAACCGTTGGCCGTCATGCTCCGCGCGGGCGGCCAGCGGATTAATTAAATGACAGAAAGTTTTGCTGGAACGGTTTTTCGAGGGTAAGTTGCGCGCCGGTTTTGTTGCCGGGCAGCCATGGCTGTCATGCAGCGCGGGGCAACTTGGGCCCAACTAATTTAGAGGACCTCCACTTGCCTATTTTTTCTTCTTTGCGCAAAGCCCTGCTGGCCACTGCCGGCCTGACGATTGCTGTCGGAGCCCAGGCCGCCGGTACGGTGCATATTTATAACTGGTCCGATTACATCGGCGAGACCACCCTGGCCGACTTCCAGAAAGCCACCGGAATCAAACCGGTCTACGACGTCTTCGATTCCAACGAAACCCTGGAAGGCAAGCTGCTGGCCGGGCGTACCGGCTACGACGTGGTCGTGCCGTCAAACCACTTCCTCGGCAAGCAGATCAAGGCCGGCGCGTTCCAGAAGCTCGACAAGTCGCAGCTGCCGAACTATGCCAACCTCGACCCGGCGCTGCTCAAGCGTCTGGAGCAGAACGATCCGGGCAACCTGTACGCCGTGCCGTATCTGTGGGGCACCAACGGCATCGGTTACAACGTCGATAAAGTGAAGGCCGTTCTGGGTGTCGACAAGATCGATTCGTGGGGCGTGCTGTTCGAACCAGAGAACATCAAGAAGCTGCAAAGCTGCGGCGTGGCGTTCCTCGATTCGGCGGATGAAATGATGCCGACCGTGCTCAACTATCTGGGCCTGAATGCCAACAGCACCAATCCCAAGGACTACGAAAAGGCCACCGACAAGTTGCTCGCGGTGCGCCCTTACGTGACCTACTTCCATTCCTCGAAATACATCGGCGACCTGGCCAACGGCGACATCTGCGTGGCCATTGGTTTCTCCGGCGATATCTTCCAGGCGAAGAACCGCGCAGCCGAAGCCAAGAAAGGCGTGAACATCGCCTACGCGGTACCGAAAGAGGGCGGCGCCTTGTGGTTCGACATGCTGGCAATCCCCAAGGATTCGTCGAACGTGAAGCAGGCCCATGCCTTCATCAACTATCTGTTGAAACCTGAGGTGATCGCTCAGGTCAGTGATTACGTCGGTTACGCCAACCCGAACCCGGGGTCGGACAAGCTGATGGAACAATCCATCCGTACCGATGCGTCGGTGTATCCACCGCAGGCCGTTATCGACAAGGCCTACGTATCGACCGAGTTGCCACCGAACATTCAGCGCCTGATGACCCGCAGCTGGACCAAGGTCAAGTCGGGGATGTAAGGCACACACTATCCTGGGTTCGCCTTGCGGGGCGGACTGCATTGTTTTTTTCTGGGAGTTTCGTAAATGGCAGTTGCCTCCGGCGCCTATAAGAAAGCCCTCGAGGGCGACCAGACACCGAAACAGGTGTTGGTCAAAATCGACCGGGTCACGAAGAAGTTCGACGAGACGATTGCCGTGGACGATGTGTCCCTGGAAATCAAGAAGGGCGAGATCTTCGCCCTGCTCGGCGGTTCGGGATCGGGCAAATCCACTCTGCTGCGGATGCTGGCAGGGTTCGAACGGCCCACGGAGGGGCGCATTTTCCTCGACGGCGTCGACATCACCGACATGCCGCCGTACGAGCGACCGATCAACATGATGTTCCAGTCGTACGCCTTGTTCCCGCACATGACCGTGGCGCAGAACATTGCCTTCGGCCTCAAGCAGGACAAGATTCCGGCGGCTGAAGTCGACGCCCGCGTGGCCGAGATGCTCAAGCTGGTGCAGATGAGCCAGTACGCCAAGCGCAAGCCGCATCAACTGTCTGGCGGTCAGCGTCAGCGTGTGGCACTGGCGCGTTCGCTGGCCAAGCGGCCGAAGCTGTTGCTGCTCGACGAACCGATGGGTGCACTGGATAAAAAACTGCGTTCGCAAATGCAGCTGGAGCTGGTCGAAATCATCGAGCGCGTGGGTGTGACCTGCGTAATGGTGACGCACGACCAGGAAGAGGCCATGACCATGGCCGAGCGCATCGCGATCATGCACCTGGGCTGGATCGCCCAGATCGGCAGCCCGATCGACATCTACGAAACCCCGACCAGCCGTCTGGTCTGTGAATTCATCGGCAACGTCAACATCTTCGAAGGCGAAGTGATCGACGACGCCGAAGGCCACGCGACCATCACCTGCAAGGATCTCGACCGGCAGATCTACGTTGGCCACGGCATCAGCACCTCGGTGCAGGACAAGTCGGTCACCTACGCAATTCGTCCGGAGAAGCTGCTGGTCACCGCCGATCAACCAACCTGCGAGTACAACTGGTCGAGCGGCAAGGTGCATGACATCGCCTACCTCGGCGGTCACTCGGTGTTCTACGTTGAACTGCCGAGCGGCAAACTGGTGCAGTCATTCGTCGCCAACGCCGAGCGACGTGGCGCACGTCCGACCTGGGGCGATCAGGTCTACGTGTGGTGGGAAGACGACAGCGGCGTGGTACTTCGTTCATGAACATGCGCAAATTCAAACGCCGCATCAACCGAATAATCCCCAATGGCCGGCAGTTGGTCATCGGGGTTCCGTTCATCTGGCTGTTTCTGTTCTTCATGCTGCCGTTCTTCATCGTTTTGAAGATAAGCTTCGCTGAAGCCGACGTGGCCATCCCGCCGTACACCGAGATCTACACGTACGCCGAGCAGAAGCTGCAACTGCTGCTGAATCTGGGCAACTACTCGATGCTGGCCGGCGACGAGTTGTACATCGCCGCCTACCTCGGCTCGTTGAAGATGGCGCTGATCAGCACCATTCTTTGTCTGGTGATCGGCTACCCGATGGCCTACGCCATCGCCACCGCCCGTAAAGAGATGCAAACGGTGCTGGTGCTGCTGATCATGATGCCGACCTGGACCGCGATCCTGATCCGCGTTTACGCGTGGATGGGCATTCTCAGCAATAACGGTCTGCTCAACGGTTTCCTGATGAGCATGGGTTTCATCGATGAGCCTTTGCAGATCCTCAACACCAACCTGGCGGTGTACATCGGTGTTGTCTATTCGTACCTGCCGTTCATGATCCTGCCACTGTACGCCAACCTGGTGAAGCACGATCAAAGCTTGCTCGAAGCAGCCTCCGACCTCGGTTCGAGCACCTTCAACAGCTTCTGGAAAATCACCATTCCGCTGTCCAAGAACGGCATTATTGCCGGCTGCATGCTGGTGTTCATCCCGGTGGTCGGTGAGTTCGTGATCCCGGAACTGCTCGGCGGTCCGGAAACCCTGATGATCGGTAAAGTGCTCTGGCAAGAGTTCTTCAACAACCGTGACTGGCCGGTGGCGTCCGCGCTGGCGGTGGTGATGCTGGCGATCCTGATTGTGCCGATCATCCTGTTCAACCGCAGTCAGGCCAAAGAGATGGAGGGCAAAGAATGAAGCGCTTCCGTTTCTCCAGCCTGATGCTGGTCATCGGTTTGTTGTTCATCTACCTGCCGATGCTGATCCTGGTGATCTATTCGTTCAACGCCTCTAAGCTGGTGACGGTGTGGGGCGGCTGGTCGATCAAGTGGTACGTCGGCCTGCTCGACAACACGCAACTGATGGGCTCGGTGTTGCGCTCGCTGGAAATCGCCTGCTACACCGCCGTTGCGGCAGTGGCGCTGGGCACGCTCGCAGCGTTCGTGCTGACGCGCATCACCCGCTTCAAGGGCCGCACGCTGTTCGGCGGTCTGGTGACGGCGCCGTTGGTGATGCCGGAAGTGATTACCGGTCTGTCGCTGTTGCTGCTGTTCGTGGCCATGGCGCAGATGATCGGCTGGCCGCAGGAACGTGGCATCGTCACCATCTGGATCGCTCACACGACGTTCTGTGCGGCGTATGTGGCGGTGGTGGTGTCGGCGCGTCTGCGTGAGCTCGATCTGTCGATCGAAGAAGCGGCGATGGACCTCGGTGCGCGGCCATGGAAGGTGTTCTTCCTGATCACCATCCCGATGATCGCGCCATCGCTGGCAGCGGGCGGCATGATGTCGTTCGCGTTGTCGCTGGATGACCTGGTACTGGCAAGCTTCGTTTCCGGCCCGGGTTCGACGACCCTGCCGATGGAAGTGTTCTCGGCGGTGCGTCTGGGCGTGAAGCCCGAGATCAACGCCGTGGCCAGTCTGATTCTGCTGGCGGTATCGATCGTGACCTTCATGGTCTGGTTCTTCAGCCGCCGTGCCGAAGAAGCGCGCAAGAAAGCCATCCAGCAAGCCATCGAAGAAAGCGCAGCCGATTCGTGGAAACAGCCGGACGTGCGTCGCGCACCGGCGCCGGAAGCGGCGTAAGCCAATGGGGTTGATCACAAATCTGTGATCAACCCCAATCCCTGTGGGAGCGAGCTTGCTCGCGAAGAGGGCGTGTCAGTCGACTGAAATGTCGGCTGACCCACCGCATTCGCGAGCAAGCTCGCTCCCACAGGTTTTTTGTTGGTATTCAAGTCCAGGGAGATTGGCGGATGACCTCAACAAAGTTCATCGGCTTGAACCCCGGCTCCTGATCCTTCAGCACGTCAGTCTTCACATTGCCGAACGTGGTCTGCGGACGATGGCGCAAGCCATCGGCAAACGCGCAGATAATGCACTCCTTGAAACCTTCCCCACGCGGGTGCGCATGCACCACCGCCTCACGCTGCACGGTGCTGAAGGCTGCGTAATCCATACCCAGCACGTCCATTTCCACACCGGCGGTCACAAGCGCCACGGTCGGGCGTAGATGCTTTGGTACACCTGGCGTGGTGTGCAGGGCAATCGACAGCCAGACTTGCTCGATGTCGTCATCACTCAGACCGTACGGTTTGAGAAACGCCGCCGCCGCGTTGGCACCGTCCACTTCGAAACGCTCGTCATCGCTGCGGTGACCTTCGACCAGACCGAGGTCGTGGAACATCGCGCCGACGTAAAGCAGTTCCGGATCGTAGGCCAGTTGCTGGCGCTCGCCGCTCAATGCACCGAACAGAAAGACCCGGCGCGAGTGGTGGTAGAGCAGGTCGGATTCGATGTCGCGGATGTATTCGGTGGTGGCCCGGGCGAGGGCGCTGTCGGGGATTTTGATGCCGGCGATGGCGGTGGTCATGGCAAGTTTCCTCACTGAAACGCCGTTGTGGCGCTGATGGGGAAAGTCTGTTCCCGACGCTGAAAGGGGACAATCGATGCATGGCTGCGATCCTTGCCAATCGACCTGCAAATCGTGCCAACTCGGCTCACAGACACAAAGGAGCTTTGCCGCCATGACCAAAACCGTCGCCATCGTCGTGTTCGCCGGCGTGCAGTCGCTGGATGTCAGCGGCCCGATGGATGTGTTCGCCGAGGCCAACCGGTTCCTGGCGCCCGAGGATCACTATCGGCTCGAAGTGATCGGCGTCGAACACGGCCCGATGGCCTGTTCCAGTGGTTTGAACCTGAATGCCCATCGGCATTTCAGCGAAGCGCTCGGCGCCTACGATCTGCTGCTGGTCGCCGGTGGGCCGCAATTGCCGTTCATGGATTTCGGCGCGACGTTCGACGGTTGGCTGCGCGAGGCCTGCTCACGGGCGCAGCGTTTCGGCTCGATTTGCAACGGTGCGTTCATGCTGGCACGGGCGGGATTGCTGGAGGGGCGCACTGTCACCACCCATTGGAACGATGCCGAGGCGTTGGCGCAGTTGTGTCCGGCGACGCAGGTCGAAGCCGATCGCTTGTATGTCGAGGACGGCGCGCTCTACACCTCGGCCGGGGTCACGGCGGGAATTGATCTGTCGCTGTATCTGCTGGCGCGTGATCACGGTGCTGAAGTGGCGCTGAGCGTGGCTAAACGGCTAGTGGTGTTCACCCAGCGGTCTGGTGGCCAGTCGCAGTTCAGCCCGTTCCTCACGCCGCACGCAGAGCCGACATCGGCGGTGGCGATGGTGCAGCTGTATGTGTTGGCCAATCTCACTGGCGACCTGACGATTGCCGACCTGGCCAATGCGGCGAACATGAGTGCGCGTAATTTCTCCCGGGTATTCGCCCGGGAAGCGAAAATCACCCCGGCAGAGTTCGTCGAACGGGCACGGGTGGATGCGGCGCGGGTGATGCTGGAAAGTACTGCAGCGCCGTTGAAGACCGTGGCGTATCAGTGTGGGTTTCGCGATGCGCAGCATATGCGCGGGGTGTTCAACCGGCGGCTGGGGGTTACGCCGCAGCAGTTTCGGCTGAATTTTGCGGTGATGGTTTGACCCTCACCCCAGCCCTCTCCCAGAGGGAGAGGGGGCCGATTGGGGGATACTGACGAGATACACCGACCTGAGCGATCGGTTGTGAATCCATAATCGACACCGCTCTTCCAGGTCGATGTATGACAAAAGACACCTCGGTCAGTCCCCTCTCCCTCTGGGAGAGGGTTAGGGTGAGGGGCTTTTAAGGCGCCGCCCGCGCAGGCAACAACTTCAAGGTACTGCGCGTATTCGCCGTCACCTCTTCGGCATTGAAATGCGCCTGCACATAGATCCCGTCGACATACGCCTCAGCCTGATCGTCATAGTGGCTGTCGAACGGCACACCGCTCTGCCCGACCGGGTTAATCGTCAACCCATGCGCCGGATCGGCAAAATCCACCAAGCGCCGCGTCGAAGGCCCGTAGGTCACCGGCCAAGGCGCAGGACCGATCCGTGCGGAAAGGTTGTTCGGCACTTCATGACTGCCCGGCGCCGCAAACGGCCCGACATTGAAAATCCGATCCAGCGGCTTCTGCTGTCCCAACGGATGGCCGTGAGTCAGCGTATGCGCCGCGCCCCATTTCCACTCGGCAGAGTTATCGCCCAGGGTCAGCTTCAAGTGCTGCATGCTCGCCTGCCACGCTGTGCGCACGACATCGGCGCGGGTCTCCTTGTTCGGCGTGTTGCGGTTATCCCACCACGGTGAGTCGGCGTTTGCCGCCAGCTTCGGCAGCGCCGCGTCGATCACCCGCGTCGACAGCAAGGTGTCGAAAAAGTCATTGCCCAACTCATCGCGCATCGCTGCATCGGCCAGGTCGTAGAGAAACTGGTTGAACACCGTCGCACTGACCGAATCCAGCGGATAGTCGCCCGGCCATTGCGCCAGTTGCTCGACCAGTTTCAGTTGCGCCGGATCGCTGACCACCTCACGCAATACCGGCAGCAATGGCGCCAGCAGACGCGGGCCATAATCGGTGGCGGTGCCCAATTGCAGTTTCTGGTTGGCCTCGTTGGTCCACTTCACGCTCTTGTCGCTGAGCTGGCGGTTGAGCTGTTGACCGCGATCGGCGAGGTTGTAGTAACCGGGAATCTCCATGCCGGTCGGTGACAGCGGCTGGAAGTTGGCCGAGACGATGTAACCGCGCGCCGGGTTCTCTTCCTGCGGATTGGCGCTGAACGGGTAGAAGCCGTCCTTGTCCGCTTGATTGCTGCTGCCGTCGAGGATGAATTCCGGACGTACTCCAGCCGGACGCTTGGGCAGCAACGCCGAGGCCCACCAGGCGATATCACCCTTGGCGTTGGCGTAAACCAGATTCAGCCCCGGCGCCTGCACCTTGGCCGCTGCGGTGCGGGCCTTGGCCAACGTGTCGGCGCGGTTGAGCTGGTAGAAGCCTTCGAGGATCGGGTTCGGCGTTTCGAGGAAAGCCCACCACATGGCGATCGGCGTCTTGCCGGCAGCGGTTCCCAGTGCATCGTTGACGATCGGGCCATGAGGCGATTGGCGCAGGGTGAGGGTCACCGGTGACTGGCCCTTCACGTTGATCTGCTGTTGGGTGACGAGCATGTCGGTCCACTGGCCGCGATACCAGACCTGATTCGGGTTGTCCGGGTTGACCTTCTCGGCGATCAGATCGAGATCGTCGTTCTGGAACATGGTCAGACTCCAGCCGAAGTCGAGGTTGTGCCCCAGAAACGCAAACGGCACCAGCGCCTGATGATGGCCGTACAGCTCAAAACCCGGCGCCGACAGTTGCGCCTCGTACCACACCGACGGCACCGAGAAGCGAATGTGCGGATCACCGGCCAGCAGCGGTTTGCCGCTCTGGCTGCGGCTGCCCGCGATGACCCAGGCGTTGCTGCCTTCGAACTGTGGCAGACCGTTGTCGATCAGCGCCTGTTCGCTGAGGCGGGCGAGGGCGTTGAGGTCTTTCCAGTCGCCAGCGGCGAGGGCCGGCGCTGGCTTGGCGTGACCGTTGACCAGCACGCCTTTGGGCTGCCACTCGAGGTCGAAGACGTTGAGGTAATCGGCGCCCAGTTGATCACGTACATAAGTCAGCAGCGGCTCGGTTCGAAACGCCGCGGCAAAGCTGTAGGCCATGTAGCCGGCGACGCTGATGCTGTCTTCGGCTGTGAACGGGCGTTTGGGGATGCCCAGCACGTCAAACTCGATCGGCGCAGCGCGAGTATCCTGATATTGGTTGATGCCATCCAGGTAGGCTTGCAGGCCCTTCCACGCCGGCGACTGTTTATCGAGACTGGCGACGTAACTGGTCGCGCGTTCACGGATGCGCAGGCTGCGGAACAGTTTGTCGGTGTCGAGCAGCTTCGGCCCGAGCACTTCAGCCAGTTCGCCCCGGGCGAGGCGGCGCATGGCTTCCATCTGGAACAGCCGATCCTGGGCATGCACATAGCCGAGGGCGCGGTAGAGGTCGGTTTCGTTCTCGGCACGGATGTGCGGCACACCGCGTTCGTCGTAGCGCACGGTCACCGAGCCTTGCAGGTTGCGCAGTTCGACCTGGCCCTGGCGCGTGGGTTGTTTGCTGTAGACATACCAGCCGGCGCCGGCGAGCAGAACAACGATGAGCAAGGCAAGAACGGTGAACACGCGCTTCATGGTGACTCCTTGTGCAGGCGGAATTGCCGCCCGTCGGGCTGCAAACAATTAGCACAGACCTTCTGTGCCGTGCAGCGCTGTCCTTGAAAAGTCCGGAATGCCTTACTGCGCCTCCACCGGCCACGGGCAGTAGCAACCGACCGCCAGGGTGTGCGTGGCATTGACCGGACGATCTTGCGTCAGGGCATTCAAAATCGGTTCGATAAAGCTGTTGCTGGAGTTGCAGGTCAGGCCTTCGCTATACGGGCCGAAGTACGCCAGCTTGCCGCTGCGGTCCCAGATCGCCACGGCGGGGCTGGCCGGAACCTGTTCGGAGCCGGGCAATACGGTGATGGTTTTCAGGCTGCTGAGGGTCGCGGGTAACTGGCCGTGGCTGCCGGTTTTCTGCACCGCGAAAAACTCGACACCCTTGGCGCTGAACAGCTCGACCATCTCGGTCAGGTGTTGTTGATTGCCGACGTTACAGGGGCAGGCCGGATCCCAGAAGTGCACCAGACGAATCGGCCCGGGCCCGGCGAGATCCTCCGGCAGGCGCAGTGGATCGCCGGAAAAAACCGCTGTGTGTTCGCTGAATGCGCGCAGGTAACGCCCCTGAAACCAGTCGTATGCCGCCCACAGCACCCCGGCGCAGATCAGCGCGAGCAGGCTGGCAAACAGTGCGGTGCGGTAGGGCGAACGCATGGTTTTCGATCCCGAAAAGGTGGGCTAGCTTGCCATGTCTGCCACGACAGATGAATATCGCAGGCCGATAAAGTCTGTTTACCGTTTTGGAATTCCCGCATGCCTGCCACTTTCGACCCCGATCAGATCCGCGCCAGCCTCAAGCCTTTGGCCGAGTGGCAGCCGTTGTCGGACGAGGCCAAGGCGTATCAGCGCTTTTATCAGACCGATTTTCCCGAGCGTGATGTCTGGCGTGGCATGGGCCGTTTCGAGGTCGATGGCTACGAACTGGTCAGCCATTGCTGGTGGCCGGAGAAGGTCAAGGCGACGCTGTTTCTGCTGCACGGGTATTACGATCACACCGGGCTCTATCGGCATGTGATCGAGTGGGCGCTGGATCAGGACTTTGCCGTGATCGCCTGCGACCTGCCGGGTCATGGCCTGTCGAGCGGGCCGCGCGCGAGCATTCGCGACTTCTCGGAATATCAGGACGTTCTGCAAGCCTTGTTCGCCGAGGCGCAATCGATCGCGCTGCCGCAGCCGTGGCATTTGTTTGGGCAGAGCACCGGCGGCGCGATTGTCGTCGATCATTTGCTCAACCACGCGCAAAACAGCCCCGCGCAGGGGCAGGTGATTTTGCTTGCGCCGCTGGTGCGGCCACGGGCGTGGGGCTGGTCGCAACTGAGTTATTACTTGCTCCGGCCTTTCGTTCGAGGTGTCGCGCGACGCTTCAGTGAGAATTCCAACGATCCGGATTTTCTACCGTTTCTCCAGACCGATCCGTTACAGCCGCGACGCTTGCCGACGAAATGGGTCGGGGCATTGTCGCGCTGGATCATCCGCGTCGAGCACGCGAAAAAAAGTCCGCGACGGCCACTCATCATTCAGGGCCAGGCGGACATGACGGTGGACTGGCAGCACAATTTGCAGGTGTTGAAGTGGAAGTTCGATCGACCGCAGATTCTGCTGCTGGCCGAGGCGCGGCATCATCTGGCGAATGAGACGGTGGAGATGCGTGAGGAGTATTTCGAGTTTCTGAGCAAGCGCATCAGGGGCCGGAATCTGTAGCGTTGGTGAGGGCTCTATCGCTGGCAAGCCAGCTCCCACAGGGTTAAGTGTCGATCACGAATATTGTGAACACCCAAGAAAACTGTGGGAGCTGGCTTGCCAGCGATGGCGGCCTATCAGGCTCTGAAGATTATTGCCCGACCGCCAACCCAGCCCGAATCGCCGCCAGCGCCGCCTGGTAATAAGCCTTGCCCTCAGCCGATTCGGCAAACGTCGCAAACTCTTCCAGCTCTTCATCCGACAAATCACGATAAACGTAGAGCAACGTGTTGTTCATGTCCGCGCCAATCTGATCCATCAATCGCTGGCGCTGACCATTGAGCATGCCCTGCGCCTGACCGCCACCGAGCAGCCCCGGAATCATCGAACTCAGGCTGTCCGCCGCGACGCCGGCAATCGCCAGGCTCACTTCGGCGCCCGCTTCACGCGCTGGCAGCGCCTGAGCGAGGTGACCAATGATCAGCAGACGGCTGTCGCTGGCCTGCATCTTTGGCAGACCCTTGGCATTTTTCGCCAATTGATCACGGCGGGTCGCGAGCAGTTCGGCGGCGACGATTTTCTTGCCCAGTGGCGATTGAAAGAAGGTCAGCGCCGGTTTCGGGTCGGCAAGCTTCTGCCGCAGTTGCGCTTCAGCGCGTTGATCCACAGCCTGCGGGGCAAAGCGCTGGTTGCTGTTGTTCACCAGCGCCTGGAACACGGCGGGCGGCAGGCTGTTCTGATAGCGCTGCTGCGCGGCACTCAGGGCGTCATTGAAATGCGCACGTTGATCTGGCCAGCCGGCGACCTTGTACAACTGATCGTGGCCGTCCGCCCAAGCGGGCAACACGCAGAACATCAACAGTGAAAAAAGCAAACGGCGCATAGGGACTCCTGTCAGCAGCGGACTATTCTCCGTGCGGTGCCGGTACTTGTCGAGAATTCGTAGCAAGCCGCCGCGCGGCTCTGTCGGATTTCTTGTCGCCGACATACTATGCGCGCCATGCAAATATCCTCTGAACACCCACTGCTGTTACGCATTGTCGATGACCTGGCCGAACACGGCTGGTCGCAGCAGAACATATTCCTGCCCGCCGGTTTGACCCGCGAGCTGGCGGCTGAGTGCCGCAAACGTGAAGCCGAGGGTGAGCTGGCGCCGGCGGCGGTGGGGCGTGGGCCTTTTTCAGAGATCCGCGAAGGGATACGCGGCGACCACATTCAATGGATCGACCCGGGGCAGGCTGAGGCCAGCGACCGCTATCTGAACCTGATGGAGAGCCTGCGCGAGGCGCTCAACCGTGGCTTGTTCCTCGGTCTTGAAGACTTCGAATGCCATTTCGCGCTGTACCCGCCGGGTGCGTTTTATCGCCGGCATGTCGACCGTTTTCGTGACGATGACAAGCGCATGGTCTCGGTGGTGGTCTACCTCAATGACGCATGGCTGCCGGAGGATGGCGGTCAGTTGCGCATGTATCTGAATGATGAGCGTGTTCACGACGTGCAGCCTACGGGCGGTTGTCTGGTGGTGTTTCTCTCCGGTGAAGTACCTCATGAAGTGCTGCCGGCGAACCGCGAGCGCCTGTCGCTGACCGGCTGGTTTCGTCGCCGTGGCAACGAGCCGTTCTGACATGGACAGGATTCTGGTCAGCCGCTGCCTGTTGGGCCACCGCGTGCGTTATGACGGTGGCGCGAGTGGGCCGTTTGATCTGCTGGAGCAGTGGATTGCAGAAGGGCGGGTGGTGCCGTTGTGTCCGGAAGTCGCCGGTGGTTTGCCGACGCCACGGGCAGCGGCGGAGATACCGGGCGGGCAGGGTGGTGAAGTGCTGGATGGTGTCGCGGCGGTGATCACCACTGAGGGCGAGGATGTCAGTGCGCAATTTCTCGATGGTGCGCGGCAGGCGCTGGAGCTGGTGCAGAAGCACGGGATTCGTGTGGCAGTGCTGAAAGCCAACAGTCCCTCCTGTGGCAACTTACTGACCTATGACGGCACGTTCAGTGGTGTCAAAGTCAGTGGCGAGGGCGTGACGGCTGCGCTGCTCAAGCGCCACGGTGTGCAGGTGTTCAGCGAGCTTGAATTGGTTGAGGCTGCGGTGGCTTTGGCGGGTTTGGACTGATCCGCAATCGTTGCCCTCACCCCAGCCCTCTCCCGAAGGGAGAGGGGGCCGACCGAAGTGTCTGGCGCTATTCATCGACCTGAAAGACCTTGGCGATTATGGATTCAACACAGTCATGACTGATCGATTATGGATTCGACACAGCCATAACCAGTCGATTTTTGATTCGGTATAGCAATCCCAAGTCGGCGTACCTCTCAAGCATCCCCCCAATCAGTCCCTTCTCCCTCTGGGAGAGGGCTAGGGTGAGGGGCTTTTAAGGCTTCAACCACTTCTCAGTCAGCGCCGCCAAACGCCCATCCGCCTTGATCCGCTGCATCGCGCTCGCAAGGCTGGCCTGAAACGCCGGATTACCTTTCTGAAACGGAATCGCCAATTCGACCGGCTCCGCCGCTTTCGGCTTCTCTTCAGTCAGCGCCTGCACCAGCACCATCGGCCGTGGCTGCTCATCCTTCTTTGCCAGCAACTGCGAATCGACCTTGCCGTAAGACTCGCTGAAGTCGAAACGATCCTTGAGTTCGGGTGTCAGTGCTATGTGGTTGAGCGCAACGTCGTACTTGCCGCTCTCAACGCCCTGGAGCAGATCGGCCTCGTCAGTGACGATGAAGTCAGCGCGCACATCCAGTTCGTTGGCCAACAGTTGCCCAAGCTCGACCTCGAACCCCGTGAGTGTGTCGCCTTCCTTGAAATTGAAGGGCGGTGTATTAGCCTCAAGGGCAATGCGCAGCTCGCCACGGTCGTTGACGTCATCAATCAGTTCGGCGTGAGCCAAAGGGCTCAAAAGGGGTAGCAGGCAGATCAGGCCAGGCAGAAAGCGCATGGTCACTCCTTTGAAATCATTATCGCGACCCTCTGATTCAGGCTCGCTTTGCTATGGTTGTCGAGTGCCTTCGACAACGAATGGTCATGAAGTTGTCATGACCGTGCGGATTTTACGGAAAAACTGGAGAAGAAAATGAAAAGCTTTATGTCACGTGCAGCGTTCGCGGGTGTGCTGATGGGCGTTTCGGTGCTGGCCAGTGCGGCGACACCGGCCCCCAAAGGCGCTGAAGTGTTCATCGTTTCTCCCGAGGACGGGGCCACGGTTTCGCAGACTTTTACCGTCAAGTTCGGCACCAAGGACGTCGCGCTGGCACCGGCCGGTGACGTCACCAAGAACACCGGTCACCATCACTTGCTGATCGACGCCAAGGAAATTGTTCCTGCCGGTTCGGTCGTCCCTACCGATGCCAACCATATGCACTTCGGCAAGGCGCAGACCCAGGCTGACATCAAGCTCGCCCCGGGCAAACACACCTTGCAGCTGGAACTTGGCGACAGCGGTCATATGGCATTCGACCCGCCCATCGTCTCGAAGAAAATCACCGTCAACGTCGAATAAAAAAAGGGAGCCCTTCGGGGCTCCCTTTTTTTACAGCTGCAAGCTTCAAGCTGAAAGCCTCAAGTCAAAGCAAAAGCGAACATCACTTGCCGCTTGCAACTTGAGGCTTGTAGCTGTTCTTAGAAAAGAACCCGGCTACGGATAGTGCCGTTGATGTGCTGCAGCTTCTCTTGCGCCAGATCCGAGTATTCGGCGTCGACGTCGATCACCACGTAGCCAACTTTCTCGTTGGTCTGCAGGAACTGACCGGAGATGTTGATGCCGTTTTCGGCGAAGACCTTGTTGATCTCGCTCATCACACCCGGAATGTTTTCGTGGATGTGCAGCAGGCGGTGCTTGCCAGGGTGAGCCGGCAGGGCCACTTCCGGGAAGTTCACCGACGAAACCGACGTACCGTTGTCGCTGTACTTGACCAGTTTCTCTGCCACTTCCAGACCGATGTTGGCTTGCGCTTCGGCGGTCGAGCCACCGATGTGCGGGGTCAGGATCACGTTGTCGAGGCCACGCAGCGGGCTTTCGAACTCTTCGTCGTTGGAGCGTGGCTCCACCGGGAACACGTCGATGGCCGCGCCGATCAGGTGCTTGTCCTTGATCGCGTCCGCCAGGGCGTCCAGCTCGACCACGGTGCCACGAGCAGCGTTGATCAGGATGCCGCCCTTCTTGATTGCGCGGATTTCCTTCTCGCCGATCATCCACTGGGTCGCAGCGGTTTCCGGAACGTGCAGGGTGACGATGTCGGACATGCCCAGCAGCTCGGTGAGGTTACCGACCTGAGTGGCGTTGCCCAGCGGCAGTTTGGTCACGGTGTCGTAGAAGTACACCTGCATGCCCAGACCTTCAGCCAGAACCGACAGCTGCGTACCGATCGAGCCGTAGCCGACGATGCCCAGTTTCTTGCCACGGATCTCGAAGGAGTTGGCTGCGGACTTGATCCAGCCGCCACGGTGGCAGGAAGCGTTTTTCTCCGGGATGCCGCGCAGCAGCAGGATCGCTTCGGCCAGCACCAGCTCGGCAACGGAGCGGGTGTTGGAGTACGGCGCGTTGAACACGGCAATACCGCGCTCACGGGCAGCACTCAGGTCAACCTGGTTGGTGCCGATGCAGAAACAGCCGACTGCGACCAGCTTCTTCGCGTGATCGAAGATCTCTTCGGTCAGTTGGGTGCGCGAACGAATGCCGATGAAGTGAGCGTCAGCGATCTTTTCCTTGAGCTGGGCTTCCGGCAAGGAACCTGTCAGGTATTCGATGCTGGTGTAGCCCGCCGCCTTGAGGACGTCGACAGCCGATTGGTGGACGCCTTCGAGAAGAAGGAACTTGATCTTGCTCTTATCGAGAGAAGTCTTGCTCATCTGCGTAAACCTGTATCCCGGAGAAAAATGGCAGGAAATGGTCAACAGACGCTGACCCGGACGACAAGAAAGTCGTCTCCGCGGATCTGGCCTTGGGCACTGTCCTGCGGGGTCGATATGCTAGCATAGCCTCCCCGCTAAACACTCATTCCTGCGACGTGAAGCGTTCTCAGGATGACCATGAATTGTTCGAGAGTTCTGTCGATGACCAATCCTGCCCTGATTGATGAACTGAAGACCCTGGTCGAGCCCGGCAAGGTCCTGACCGACGCCGACTCCCTGAATGCGTACGGCAAGGATTGGACCAAGCACTTCGCCCCGGCGCCCAGCGCCATCGTGTTTCCCAAGACCATCGAGCAGGTGCAGGCCGTGGTCCGCTGGGCCAATACTCACAAAGTGGCACTGGTGCCATCGGGCGGGCGCACCGGGCTGTCCGCCGCTGCCGTGGCGGCGAATGGCGAAGTGGTCGTCTCGTTCGACTACATGAATCAGATTCTCGATGTGAACCTCACCGACCGCACCGCCGTTTGTCAGCCGGGCGTGGTCACTGAGCATTTGCAGAACGTTGCCGAAGACAAAGGCCTGTACTACCCGGTCGACTTCGCCTCGGCAGGTTCCAGCCAGATTGGCGGCAACATCGGCACCAATGCCGGCGGGATCAAGGTGATTCGCTACGGTATGACCCGCAACTGGGTCGCGGGCATGAAAGTCGTCACCGGCAAGGGCGATGTGCTGGAACTGAACAAGGACCTGATCAAGAACGCCACCGGTTATGACCTGCGCCAGCTGTTCATTGGCGCTGAAGGCACCCTCGGTTTCGTCGTAGAAGCGACCATGCGCCTTGATCGCGCGCCGAAAAACCTTACCGCAATGGTCCTAGGCACTGCCGATTTCGACTCGATCATGCCGGTGCTGCACGCCTTCCAGGGCAAGCTCGATCTGACCGCGTTTGAATTCTTCTCCGACAAGGCCCTGGCGAAAGTCATGGGCCGTGGCGACGTGCCGGCGCCGTTCGAAACCGATTGCCCGTTCTATGCGTTGCTGGAATTTGAAGCGACCACTGAAGAGGTGGCCAACAGCGCGCTGGAAACCTTCGAGCACTGCGTCGAGCAGGGCTGGGTGCTGGACGGCGTGATGAGCCAGAGCGAAACCCAGTTGCAGAACCTGTGGAAGCTGCGCGAGTACATCTCCGAAACCATCTCGCACTGGACACCGTACAAAAACGACATCTCGGTTACCGTGTCGAAAGTGCCAGCGTTTTTGAAGGAAATCGACGCGATCGTCGGCGAACACTACCCGGACTTCGAAATCGTCTGGTTCGGCCACATCGGCGACGGCAACCTGCACTTGAACATCCTCAAGCCGGATAACCTCAGCAAGGACGAGTTCTTCGCCAAGTGCGCGACCGTCAACAAGTGGGTGTTCGAAACCGTCGAGAAGTACAACGGCTCGATCTCTGCCGAACACGGCGTCGGCATGACCAAGCGCGATTACTTGACCTACAGCCGCTCGCCGGTTGAGATCGAGTACATGAAAGCGGTGAAAGCGGTGTTCGACCCGAACGGCATCATGAACCCGGGCAAGATCTTCGCGGTTTGAGCGGCAATCTTTGATGAATCAATGAAGGCAGGAGTCGGTAAATGAGCTATCAGCACCAGTATGTCGACGGCACGCGCATCCACTTCCCGATCGGGAAAGTCGTGTGCATTGGCCGTAATTACGCCGAACACGCCAAGGAACTGGACAACCCGGTACCTACCGAGCCGTTGCTGTTCATCAAGCCGGGCAGTTGCGTGGTCGAGCTGGAGGGCGGTTTCGCCATTCCGACCGAACGCGGTTCGGTGCACTACGAAGCGGAAATCGCTGTGTTGATCGGCAAGCCGTTGTCGACCAAACCGAGCCGTGAAGAAGTGCTCGACGCGATCTCCGGTTTTGCCCCGGCGCTGGACCTGACCCTGCGCGACAAACAGGCCGAGCTGAAAGCCAAAGGCCTGCCTTGGGAAATCGCCAAGTCGTTCGACGGCGCGGCGGTGATCGCGCCGTTCGTGGTCGGCAGCACCTTTGCTGACCTGACCGACATCGGCATTCGCCTGACCATCAACGGCGAAGTCCGCCAGGACGGCAACAGCAGCGCGATGCTCAACCCGATCGTGCCGATGATCCAGCACATGGCCGGCTGCTTCTCGCTGCAGGCCGGTGACGTGATCCTCACCGGTACGCCGGTGGGCGTTGGCCCGCTGAACGTGGGCGATGACATTGTCCTCGAACTGGTCGGCGCGAGCAGCTTCACCAGCAGCGTGCGCTAACCGCCACATCGCTAATCCCCTGTGGGAGCGAGCTTGCTCGCGAAAGCATTTTTTCAGTCAACGAAAATGTCGACTGACACTCCGCCTTCGCGAGCAAGCTCGCTCCCACTTTGTTTTGTAGTGTCCTGAAGATCGCTGACAACACACGACAATCCCGCCATTTGCCGTTTTTTTCACATCCTGTACGGATAATTCCTCTCATTCTGGCGTCTGAGCCGGCCTCTTTGTGCTATTACCCTTAGCCTGAATTTTCGGAACGCGTCCCTCGATGTCATCTCAAACTCAGCTCAAACCCACTCGTCGTTCACGTTTCGCCCTGCGTTGGTATGTCTGGCTCTTGCTGGTGGTTGCCGCCGCTTATGCCTTGGCGTTTGCCATGCATTGGGATGATCGCGGTGTGCTGTGGGTGCAGGAGCGCTTTGAGAGCCAGGCTGAGCAGAAAGAAAGCGTCTGGCTGCCGGATTATCGAGTGGTGATAGATGCCAAGCCGCTCAAGGGGATGGAGAAGGACGAAGCTTCGGATCTGGCGTACAACCCGCAGACCAAAACGCTATTCTCGGTGATGGGCAAAAACCCGTTTCTCGCTGAACTGACTTTACAAGGTGATGTACTGCGCAAGATGCCGCTGGTGGGCTGGAGCAATCCGGAAGGCCTGACGATGATGGAAAACGGCCTGATGGCCATCGTCGATGAGCGCCAGCACATGCTGTCGATCGTCAAGGTCGACGCCGGGACCCGCGAATTGAACATCGCCGATTTCCCGAAATACGACCTCGGTCCGTCGAAAGACCAGAACAAAGCCTTCGAAGCCATCACCTGGGATGCGCACAACCAGCAATTGCTCTTGGGTGAGGAGCGGCCACCGGCGCTGTTCATCTGGAAAAGCGATGGCAGCCAGACCCTCAAGGGCGACAAGCAAAAACTCGCCAGTGATGAACTGGATATTCGCAACCTCTCTGCCTTGGCGATTGACCCGCGCACCCAGCACACACTGGTGCTGTCCGCCGACTCACATCTGCTGCTGGAGCTGGACGAGAAGGGCGAGCAGGTCAGCTTCATGACCCTGCTCGGCGGTTTCAATGGCCTGAAAAACACCATCCCCCGCGCCGAAGGCGTGACCATGGATGAGGCGGGTACGCTGTACATGGTCAGCGAGCCGAACCTGTTCTACCGCTTCGAAAAACAGCAATAACCGTCCTCGCGGCAATTTCAGACAAGTCTGATTGTCCTGACAGGCAAGTGGCCATTAAGCTTCAGTTCAGACGGGCGTGATATTTCATCTGCCTGTTTTGATCCCGAGCTCCTCCGAATGCGTCGACTTGCCCGTCCCAAACCTCTGATTATCATCCTGTCGGTGATTGCCCTGATCGCGTTGATCGCGATCGGCCAATACATGCGCCTGTTCGAGCGCGCCTGGTTCAACCTGCACACCCTGTGGCAACCGCAGAGTAGCGAGTCGATCGGGCTGGATCAGTATCGCGTCGAAATTGAAGCGCGGGTGATTGACGGGCTGGACGATGATGTCTCGGCGCTGACCTTCGATCCGGTGCGCAAAAGCCTGTTTACCGTGACCAACAAGAATTCCGAACTGGTCGAACTGTCGCTGGAAGGCAAGATCCTGCGGCGCATTGCCCTGATTGGTTTTGGCGATCCGGAAGCCGTCGAGTTCATCAGCGCCGACACCTACGTGATCACCGACGAGCGCCAGCAGCGGCTGATCAAGATTCACCTGGAGGCAGACACCACCTTCCTCGACTCGGCCGACGCCGAGCAGATGACCCTTGGCGTGCATATGGCTGGCAACAAGGGTTTCGAAGGGCTGGCTTACGACTCGGTGGGTAAGCGTCTGTTTGTCGCGAAAGAGCGCAATCCGATGTTGATCTACGAAGTGCATGGCTTTCCGCATTTCAACCCGGAGAAGTCCTACGCGGTGCATGTGATCAACGATCCCAAGCGTGACGCCGGGATGTTTGTGCGCGATCTGTCGAGCCTGCAATACGACGAGCGCAGCGGCCATTTATTGGCGCTGTCGGATGAGTCGAGATTGATTCTGGAGCTGGATGTCGATGGACGACCGTTGAGCACCATGTTCATCAGTGGTGGCCGGCAGGGTTTGAAGAAGACCGTGCCGCAGGCGGAAGGCATTGCGATGGATGATGACGGCACGCTGTACCTGGTGAGCGAACCGAACCTGTTTTACGTCTTCAAAAAGCCAACGCCGAACTAATCAACACCACAAAACAATGTGGGAGCGAGCTTGCTCGCGAAGGCTTCGGGTCAGCCAATGAAGATGTTGGCTGATCCACCGCATTCGCGAGCAAGCTCGCTCCCACAGGTTTATTTGTCTGCCCATAAATTTCGGGCAGTCTGGATTTACTCAGCCTTGAGGGTTTTCACGCCTTCGCTAGTCCCCAGCAATAGCAAGTCCGCCGGACGCGCCGCGAACAGGCCATTGGTGACCACGCCGACAATCGCATTGATCTGCGCTTCCAGCTCCACCGGGTTGGTGATCTGCAGGTTGAACACATCGAGAATGATGTTGCCGTTATCGGTCAAAACGCCTTCGCGGTACACCGGGTCGCCGCCCAGTTTTACCAATTGGCGCGCGACGTGGCTGCGGGCCATCGGGATCACTTCGACTGGCAGCGGGAATTCGCCCAATACCGGCACCAGTTTGCTGGCGTCGGCGATGCAGATGAAGGTCTGGGCCACGGCCGCGACGATCTTCTCGCGGGTCAGGGCTGCGCCGCCGCCCTTGATCAGGTTCAGGTGCGCGTCGCTTTCATCGGCGCCGTCGACGTAGAACTCCAGGTCGCTGACGGTGTTCAGTTCATACACCGGAATTCCGTGGCCCTTGAGGCGCGCGGCGGTGGCTTCGGAACTGGCGACCGCGCCATCGAACGCGCCCTTGTGCTGGGCCAGAGCGTCGATGAAGCAATTGGCGGTGGAGCCGGTGCCGACCCCGACGATGCTTTTGTCGTCGAGTTTCGGAAGGATGAAGTCGACGGCGGCCTGAGCCACTGCCTGTTTGAGTTGATCCTGGGTCATGCGGGCTCCGGAAGCGGGCAAGGTGAGTACGGAAAGGCCGGCATTATAGCCGCAAGCGTGGCTAAAACCTCTGGATTCGTGTGGTCGTGCGGGCAAAAGCCGGGTTAGACTCCTCGGTCCCGCTCAACCGCTCAGTGATGCTTTCCGATGCTCGAACAGTACGTCAAAAAGATCCTCACCTCGCGCGTTTATGACGTTGCCGTAGAAACTCCGCTGCAGAACGCTCGCCAGCTCTCCGAGCGGCTGGGCAACGACATTTGGCTCAAGCGTGAAGACTTGCAACCGGTCTTCTCGTTCAAGATTCGTGGCGCCTACAACAAACTGACGCAACTGAGCGATGAAGAGCGCGCCCGTGGCGTAGTCACCGCGTCGGCGGGCAACCACGCGCAAGGTCTGGCCCTGGCGGCGAAAGTGCTGGGCGTGAAAGCCACCATCGTCATGCCCAAGACCACCCCCGAGATCAAAGTCGAAGGCGTGCGGTCGCGCGGCGGCAAAGTGGTGCTGCACGGTGATTCGTTCCCGGAAGCCCTGGCCTACTCGCTGAAACTGGTCGATGAAAAAGGCTACGTTTACATCCACCCGTACGACGATCCGCACACCATCGCCGGGCAGGGCACCGTGGCCATGGAGATTTTGCGTCAGCACCCGCAGCCGCTGGACGCAATTTTTGTTCCGGTCGGCGGCGGCGGTCTGATTGCCGGTATCGCTGCGTACGTGAAATACCTGCGTCCGGACATCAAAGTCATCGGCGTCGAGCCGGACGACTCCAACTGCCTGCAAGCCGCGATGGCTGCCGGCGAGCGCGTGGTGCTGCCGACCGTGGGCATCTTCGCCGATGGCGTGGCGGTGGCGCAGATTGGCCAGCACACCTTCGATATCTGCAAAGACTACGTCGACGAAGTGATCACCGTCAGCACTGACGAGATCTGTGCGGCAATCAAGGATATCTACGACGATACCCGCTCGATCACCGAACCTGCTGGCGCGTTGGGCGTGGCGGGCATCAAGAAGTACGTCGAACAGCGCGGCGTCAGTGGCAAGACCTTCGTCGCCATCGATTCCGGTGCCAACGTCAACTTCGACCGCCTGCGCCACGTCGCCGAGCGCGCCGAGTTGGGCGAAGGCCGCGAAGCAATCATTGCCGTGACCATTCCCGAAAAGGCCGGTAGCTTCAAAAACTTCTGCGAAGCCATCGGCAAGCGCCAGATCACCGAATTCAACTACCGCTACAACACCGGCAGCGAAGCGCACATCTTCGTTGGCGTGCAGACGCATCCGGAAAACGACCCGCGTAGCGCATTGCTGGCGAGCCTGACCGAGCAGGGTTTCCCGGTCACCGATCTGACCGACAACGAGCTGGCCAAGCTGCATATCCGTCATATGGTCGGCGGTCACGCGGCGCACGTGATTGATGAAGTGGTGTTCCGCTTCGAGTTCCCGGAGCGTCCGGGCGCGCTGTTCAACTTCCTTAATAAGCTGGGCGGGCGCTGGAATATCTCGATGTTCCATTACCGCAACCACGGCGCCGCCGATGGCCGCGTGGTCGCGGGCCTGCAAGTACCGCACGACGAGCGTCATCTGGTGCCGGCGGCGCTTGAGGAAATCGGCTACCCGTACTGGGACGAAAGCGAGAACCCGGCCTATCAGCTGTTTCTTGGCTGAACGGCTACGCTGATGGGCATGGCCCAAGGAAGAGAAATTCATGGAAACCCTGACCACCCTGAAAGTACTTCACGTCGCGGCGACCGTGGTCATACTCGCGAGCGGGCTGGGGCTCGCCGCTCTGACCTGGCGTAATCGCAGTGAAGGGCCGGCCAGCACGATGCAGCGTCCCTGGCTGTTTATCTGGTGTTTGATGCTGATCGGTATGCTGAGCATGCCTTTCACCGGCTGGTGGTTGGTACACCTGATCGGCTGGCCACTGGGGCAGTTCTGGATTCTGGGGTCCAGCGTGATCTATGCCGTGGCCACGTTGAGTGCAGTGTGGTTGCTGGTGCGGCTTAATCGGCAATGGACTAGCGGGGTTGGTAACTGGAAATTCACGTTGGCGCTGGCGATTGTCAGCGGCATCGGATTTCTCGCCATTGCCGGGTTGATGGGTGCCAAGCCTGTTTAAGGCTATATACCGAGTCGAGCCAATCGCTGGCAAGCCAGCTCCCACAGGGATCTTCAGCGAACACGGATATTGTGGGCAGCCGAAAAACCTGTGGGAGCTGGCTTGCCAGCGATGGCGTAATCAGCCGCGCAACGAAATCACCGGCCAGCCACGCTTCTCGGCTTCGGCACGCAAATTCGGATCCGGATCAACCGCCACCGGATTCGCCACCTGCTCCAGCAACGGCAAGTCGTTCATCGAATCGCTATAGAAATAACTGTCGTCCAGCGAATACCCGGTCTCCTCCAGCCAGCGGTTCAGGCGCGTCACCTTGCCCTCACGGAAGCACGGAATATCCGTGCTGCGCCCGCTGTAACGGCCGTCAACCATTTCGCACTCGGTGGCGATCAGGGTTTCAACACCCAGACGCACAGCAATCGGCGCGGTGACGAAGCGGTTGGTCGCGGTGATGATCACCAGTTTGTCGCCGGCGTCGCGGTGCTTTTTCAGCAGCTCCAGCGCCTTGGGCAGCACAATCGGTTCGATACAGTCGCGCATGTAATCGTTGTGCCATTGATCGAGCACGGCCATTTCGGTGCGGCCGAGGATTTCCAGGCAGAAGTTCAGGTACGCGGCGTTATCCAGTTTGCCGGCCAGGTAATCCTGATAGAACTCGTCGTTGCGCGCTTTGTACGCAATCGGGTCAAGGAAGCCGCGTTCACACAGATAGTCGCCCCAGGCGTGATCGCTGTCGCCGCCCAAAAGGGTGTTGTCCAAATCGAAGAGTGCCAGGCGCATTGCAGTTACCCGCTGATAAGTCTGTAAAAAGGCGACAAGAATACGGTCTTTTCACAAGAGTGCACATAAGGTAGGAAGCTTCGTTGCCGCCTTATCAACCTTTGTGGAACAATGCGGCGACATGCGTTTGCGAGGTTGTTGCCGTGATCGACCCCGATGGTTTCCGCCCCAATGTCGGGATCATTCTGACGAATGACGCCGGCCAGGTGCTATGGGCTCGCCGTATCAATCAAGATGCCTGGCAGTTTCCGCAAGGGGGAATCAACCCTGAAGAGACGCCGGAAGACGCCTTGTACCGCGAGCTGAACGAAGAAGTTGGCCTGGAACGTGAAGATGTTGAAATACTGGCCTGTACTCGGGGCTGGTTGCGCTATCGTTTGCCGCAACGTCTGGTGCGTACCCACAGCCAACCGCTGTGCATCGGCCAGAAACAGAAATGGTTTCTCCTGCGCCTGATCTCCAACGAGCAGCGGGTGCGGATGGATTTGACCGGTAAACCGGAGTTCGATGGCTGGCGCTGGGTCAGCTATTGGTATCCGTTGGGCCAGGTGGTGACATTCAAGCGCGAGGTGTATCGCCGCGCCCTCAAAGAGCTTGCCCCGCGCCTTTTAGCGCGCGACTGACGACGGAGTTCGACCCCGAGCCATGCTCAATACGCTGCGCAAGATCGTCCAGGAAGTTAACTCCGCCAAGGATCTCAAGGCGGCGTTGGGGATTATTGTGTTGCGCGTCAAAGAGGCCATGGGCAGCCAGGTCTGCTCGGTCTACCTGCTTGATCCCGAGACCAACCGTTTCGTCCTGATGGCCACCGAGGGCTTGAACAAGCGCTCGATCGGCAAGGTCAGCATGGCACCCAACGAAGGTCTGGTCGGTCTGGTCGGCACGCGTGAAGAACCCCTGAACCTCGAAAACGCTGCGGATCACCCGCGCTACCGTTACTTCGCCGAAACCGGTGAAGAGCGCTACGCCTCGTTCCTCGGCGCACCGATCATTCACCATCGCCGCGTCGTCGGCGTGTTGGTCATCCAGCAAAAAGAACGCCGCCAGTTTGATGAAGGTGAAGAAGCCTTCCTCGTGACCATGAGCGCGCAGCTCGCCGGCGTTATCGCCCACGCCGAGGCCACCGGTTCGATCCGTGGTCTGGGCCGTCAGGGCAAGGGCATTCAGGAAGCCAAGTTCGTCGGCGTACCGGGTTCGCCGGGTGCGGCGGTTGGTACTGCGGTGGTCATGCTGCCACCTGCCGATCTGGACGTGGTGCCGGACAAGACCATCACCGACATCAACGCCGAGCTGGCGCTGTTCAAGACCGCCATCGAAGGCGTGCGCGCCGACATGCGCGCATTGTCCGCCAAACTTGCGACCCAGTTGCGCCCGGAAGAGCGCGCACTGTTCGACGTCTACCTGATGATGCTCGACGATGCCTCGCTGGGCAGCGAAATCACCACGGTGATCAAGACCGGCCAGTGGGCCCAGGGCGCGCTGCGTCAGGTGGTCACGGAACACGTCAATCGTTTCGAACTGATGGACGACGCCTACCTGCGTGAGCGTGCCTCGGACGTCAAAGACCTCGGTCGCCGCCTGCTCGCCTATTTGCAGGAAGAGCGCCAGCAGAACCTGGTTTACCCGGAAAAAACCATTCTGGTCAGCGAAGAGCTGACGCCGGCGATGCTCGGCGAGGTGCCGGAAGGCACGCTGGTCGGTCTGGTTTCGGTACTCGGTTCGGGTAACTCGCACGTGGCGATTCTTGCCCGGGCCATGGGCATTCCGACGGTGATGGGTCTGGTCGACCTGCCGTACGCCAAGGTCGACGGCATCGAGATGATCGTCGACGGCACGCGTGGCGAGGTCTACACCAACCCGAGCGAAGTGCTGCGCAAGCAGTTCGCCGAAATCGTCGAAGAAGAGAAACAACTGGCGCTGGGCCTCGACACCCTGCGCGACCTGCCGTGCGTGACCCTCGATGGCCACCGCATGCCGTTGTGGGTCAACACCGGCCTGCTGGCCGATGTGGCGCGGGCGCAGAAGCGTGGCGCCGAAGGTGTCGGCCTGTACCGCACCGAAGTGCCGTTCATGATCAACCAGCGCTTCCCGAGCGAGAAGGAACAACTGGCGATCTACCGCGAGCAGCTCGCTGCGTTCCACCCGCAACCGGTGACCATGCGCAGCCTCGACATCGGCGGTGACAAGTCGCTGTCGTATTTCCCGATCAAGGAAGATAACCCGTTCCTCGGCTGGCGCGGCATTCGCGTCACCCTCGACCACCCGGAAATCTTCCTGGTGCAGACCCGCGCAATGCTCAAGGCCAGCGAAGGCCTGAACAACCTGCGGATTCTGCTGCCGATGATCTCCGGCACTCACGAACTCGAAGAAGCCCTGCACCTGATCCACCGGGCCTGGGGCGAAGTGCGCGACGAAGGCACCGACGTGCCGATGCCTCCGATCGGCGTGATGATCGAAATTCCGGCGGCGGTGTACCAGACCAAGGAACTGGCGCGGATGGTCGACTTCCTCTCCGTCGGCTCCAACGACTTGACCCAGTATTTGCTGGCGGTCGACCGTAACAACCCGCGTGTTGCCGATCTTTACGATTATTTGCACCCGGCGGTGCTGCAAGCCCTGCAAACCGTGGTGCGCGATGCCCATGCCGAAGGCAAACCGGTGAGTATCTGCGGCGAGATGGCCGGCGATCCGGCGGCGGCAGTGCTGTTGATGGCGATGGGTTTCGATAGTTTGTCGATGAACGCCACCAACTTGCCGAAGGTGAAGTGGATGTTGCGTCAGGTCAATCTGAGCAAGTCCAAGGAGTTGTTGGCGGAGCTGATGACGATTGATAACCCGCAAGTGATCCACAGTTCGCTGCAATTGGCGCTGAAGAACCTTGGGTTGTCGAAAATGCATCCGCCGGCGGTTATCAAGGCCCTGTGAAGATCAAAAGCCCCCTCACCCTAACCCTCTCCCAGAGGGAGAGGGGACTGATTGGGGGATGCTGCAGAGATACGCCGACCTGAAAGTGCTTTGCTGAATCCACTCGACCTGAAAGTGCTTTACCGAATCCATAGTCGATTCGGTCTTTCAGGTCGGTGTATGGCGCAAGACACCTCGGTCGGCCCCCTCTCCCTCTGGGAGAGGGCTGGGGTGAGGGTTTGCTCTTAGACACAAACCTCAACTTCCCCAAGATGCCCGCCATACGGCCCAAAACTCCGCTCGACCATCCGCCGCGTCCCATCCGCCTGCACCACCAGCGCCGTACTCGCCCGCGTCCCATAACTCTGGCTGGCAATAAACACACTGGACAACAACGTCTCCGTCGCCAAGCCCACCCCGGTATCCGGCAACTCAGCCGACGGCGCAACCTGCGCATCACTCAACAACCCCAACAACCGCGCAGGCTGCGGATCATCCAGCACCGCATTCAACGCCGCCCTGGCCTTGAGCAGTTTCGGCCACGGCGTATCCAGACCTGCATTGGATAATCCATAAATCCCCGATTCCAGCATCACCGGCTCCGACATCCGCGCGTTGAAATGCCACAGCTCATGGCTGTTGCCGAGCAGCAGATTGAACCCGGCATATTCCGCCGAACGCCCGACCACATCGCTCAAATAATCATCAATCGACGCATCACCCGTGAGAAACCGCGCCACCAGTTCCCCCCGCGACTTGCGCGCTGGCGGCTGTTGCGGATCACGGATATTGGTCAACGCCGCAAAACGGCCGTTAGCACCGATGCCCAGCCAGGTCCCACCGGCCTCAAGATCGCGCCCGGCATGCACATGTGGCGCCTCCGGCCATTGCGCCAAGGGCAGGCTCGGCCGGGCGTAAAACTCGTCACGGTTGGCTGCGACGATCAGCGGCTGGGCATGACCCGGGCGCCAGGCGAAAACAATCAGGCACATAAGGTGGTCCTTGTGTGTTTTTTGTCCACTGTACGCATCCGGCGTCCGTGCATCCATCGCCAGTTCCGCCTGAGGGGGTGCATCCGTTACCATGCCGCTCCGGTTTTGCGGATGCGGTCTGGGGAGACGGTCATGGAATTTCTGCTCTATCTGGCGCTGGGCGCCTGTGCGGGCGTGCTGGCCGGGCTTTTTGGCGTCGGTGGCGGGATCATTATTGTCCCGGTGCTGGTGTTCAGTTTCACCCTGCAGGGCTTTGATCAGTCGATCCTCACCCATCTGGCGGTCGGGACGTCGCTGGCGACGATCATCTTCACCTCGGTCAACGCCGTGCGTGAGCATCATCGACGAGGCGCGGTGCGCTGGCCGATCTTCATGTGGATGGCCGTTGGCATTCTGCTCGGCGCCGGTTTCGGTGCGCTGACCGCTGAAGCGATCTCTGGGCCGCACCTGCAAAAGATCATCGGCGTGTTTGCCTTGATCATCTCGGTGCAACTGGCGCTGGACATCAAACCCAAGGCCAGCCGAACGGTGCCGGGCAAATTCGGTCTGACCGTGGCCGGCAGCATCATCGGTTGGGCTTCGGCGATTTTTGGCGTCGGCGGCGGCTCTTTGACCGTGCCGTTCCTGACCTGGCGCAGCGTGCCGATGCAGCAAGCCGTGGCGACTTCGTCGGCCTGCGGTCTGCCGATTGCCTTGGTCAGTGCATTAAGTTTCATGATTCTGGGCTGGCACGATCCGTTGTTGCCGCCGCATAGTCTCGGTTTTGTTTATTTGCCGGCGTTGTTGGGCATCGCCCTGACCAGCATGGTTTTCGCCCGCATCGGCGCGCGTTTGGCGCATCGATTGTCGCCGCGGTTGCTGAAACGGCTGTTCGCCGCTTTGCTGTTCAGCGTGGGTGTGAGCTTCCTGATTTAACCGTCGCAATCCTGGCTTAATCCTGAGGTGGCAGCGTCGCCCGGGAATTCTGGTTTCAACTCTAACGAGGAGTCGCAATGCTGCCTTACCCGCAGATCGACCCGGTGGCCCTGGCCATCGGTCCGCTGAAAATCCACTGGTACGGTCTGATGTACCTGATCGGCATCGGCGGTGCGTGGCTGCTGGCGTCGCGCCGGCTCAACCGTTTCGACCCGACCTGGACCAAGGAGAAACTCTCCGACATGGTCTTCTGGATGTCGATGGGCGTGATCGTCGGCGGACGTCTCGGCTATGTGCTGTTCTACGATCTGAGCGCTTATCTGGCCAACCCGACGCTGATTTTCGAAGTGTGGAAGGGCGGCATGTCGTTCCACGGCGGTTTCATCGGCGTGATGCTCGCGGCCTTGTGGTTCGGCAAGCGCAACGGCAAGTCGTTCTTCCAGTTGATGGACTTCGTCGCACCGATGGTGCCGATCGGTCTGGGCGCCGGGCGTATCGGTAATTTCATCAACGCCGAGTTGTGGGGCAAAGCCACCGACGTGCCGTGGGCCATGGTCTTTCCGCCGTTCAGCGATCCGGCGCAGCTGCCGCGTCACCCGTCGCAGCTGTATCAGTTCGCGCTCGAAGGCGTGGCGCTGTTCCTGATCCTGTGGATTTTCTCGCGCAAACCGCGTCCGACCATGGCCGTATCGGGCATGTTCGCGCTGTTCTACGGCATCTTCCGTTTCATCGTCGAATTCGTCCGCGTGCCGGATGCGCAGCTGGGCTACTTGGCGTGGAACTGGCTGACCATGGGCCAGGTGCTCTGCGTGCCGATGATCGTCGGCGGGCTGTTCCTGATCTGGCTGGCCTATCGTCGCGCACCGGCAGCACCGCTCGCGCCGACGGCTTAAACTACGAACCCCGGCGCGCGACGCCGGGGCTCAAAGGACACAGGTAACTCATGAAGCAATATCTCGAACTGGTCTCGCACGTCATCCAGAACGGCACTAAACAGGCCAACCGCACCGGCATCAACACCATCAGTTTCCCGGGCGCGATGCTGCGTTTCGATCTGCAGGAAGGTTTTCCGGCGATCACCACGCGCAAAATGGCCTTCAAATCGGCCATCGGCGAGATGTGCGGGTTTCTCCGTGGCGTGAACAACGCCGCTGAATTCCGTGCGCTGGGCTGCAAGGTCTGGGACCAGAACGCCAACGAAAACGCGCAGTGGCTGGCCAACCCGTTCCGTCAGGGCGACGACGACCTCGGCGAAATCTACGGCGTGCAATGGCGCAAATGGCCGGCGTACAAGCAGATCCCGCTGAGCAACACCGCCGCCATTGAACAAACCTTGAGCAACGGCTACAAGCAGATCGCTCAAGGCGAAGAAGACGGTCAGGCTTACGTGGTGCTGTACAAAGCCATCGACCAGGTGCGCCAGTGCGTTGACACGATCATCAACGATCCGGGCAGCCGCCGTATTCTGTTCCACGGCTGGAACGTTGCCCAGCTGGATGAAATGGCCCTGCCGCCATGCCATCTGCTGTATCAGTTCCACCCGAATGTCGAGACCAAAGAGATTTCTCTGACCCTCTACATCCGTTCCAACGATCTGGGTCTGGGCACGCCGTTCAACCTCACCGAAGGCGCCGCGCTGCTGAGCCTGATCGGTCGCCTGACTGGCTACACGCCGCGCTGGTTCACCTATTTCATCGGCGATGCACACGTCTACGAGAACCATCTGGACATGCTCAACGAACAGCTCAAGCGCGAGCCGTTTGCCATGCCGAAGCTGAAGATCTCGGATCGTGTGCCGGAGTTTGCCAAGACTGGCGTGTACCAGCCGGAATGGCTGGAGCTGGTCGAGCCGAGCGATTTCTCGCTGGAAGGCTATGAGCATCACGCGCCAATGACCGCGCCAATGGCGGTCTGACAAGTAGTACGCACCCCCCTGTGGGAGCGAGCTTGCTCGCGAAAGCGGAGTGTCAGTTGATAGAAGTGTCGACTGAACCACCGCTTTCGCGAGCAAGCTCGCTCCCACAGTGTTTGTGGTGTTCTCAATGGCCGTGGCTGCGGCCTACATGGGAATGCTCAACTTCCGTCGCGACAACCCCGCCACTCACTTCCAGCCGCTGCAAAATCCCGCACTGCTCCGCATCCGGCCCTTCGCCACAACGTTGGCGCAGGTCGAGCAGTTGTGTCTGCAACGCCAGCAACCCATCAATCCGCGCCCTCACATGCTGAATGTGTTCGTCGATCAGCGTATTCACGCTTTCACACTGATCCTGCGGGCTGTCACGCATGGCCAGCAAACTGCGGATTTCTTCGAGGGTCATGTCGAGGGTGCGGCAGTTGCGGATGAAGGTCAGGCGTTCGGCGTGGGCCTGGGTGTAGACGCGGTAGTTGCCGTCGCTGCGGGCCGGCTCTGGCAGGAGGTTTTCGCGCTCGTAATAGCGGATGGTTTCCACGGCGCAGTCGGTCAACTTGGCCAGTTCTCCGATCTTCATGACGGCAATCTCCAAAAGGGTGCTTGACCCTATAGTGGCTACAGGGTCTTTACTTGGCAACAGGCACCTTCATGGACGCGACCAATGAGCGATTCCCAGCACACCCACAAGCCTGGCGACGGGCACGAACACAGTCACAAATTGCAGCCTGTGCATCAGCATTCACATGGCGGCGATTCTTGCTGCGGGTCGAAAGTCGCAGCGCCGGCCCCGGTGCATGCGCACGAAGATTCTTGCTGCTCGTCGAAAGCCGCTGCGCCTGCCTTGGTACAACTGAGCGAGAAAACCAGCGCCGATGCGCGGCTGAGCAGTTTCCGCATTGAGGCGATGGACTGCCCGACCGAGCAGACGCTGATCCAGAACAAACTCGGCAAACTCGCCGGTGTGCAGCAGCTGGAATTCAACCTGATCAACCGCGTTCTCGGCGTGACCCATAACTTGCCGGGTACTGAGCCAATCGTTGAGGCGATCAAATCCCTCGGCATGCACGCCGAGCCGCTGGAGGCGGGGGTCGATTCGCCAGTCCCGGAGCCAGTGAAAAAACACTGGTGGCCGCTGGCGTTGTCCGGTGTCGGCGCGCTCGCCGCTGAAGTCATCCACTTCACCAACGCCGCACCGACTTGGGTGGTGGCGATCATCGCGCTGGTGTCGATCCTCAGCGGTGGCCTGACCACCTATAAAAAGGGCTGGATCGCCCTGAAGAACCGCAACCTCAACATCAACGCACTGATGAGCATCGCCGTGACCGGCGCAATCCTGATCGGCCAGTGGCCGGAAGCGGCGATGGTGATGTTCCTGTTCACTGTCGCAGAGCTGATCGAAGCGCGCTCGCTGGACCGTGCGCGCAACGCGATCAGTGGTCTGATGCAGATGACGCCGGAGCAAGCCACGGTGTTGCAGGCTGACGGTTCGTGGATTGAACAGGACGTAAAAAACGTCGAACTCGGCGCCCGCGTACGGGTGAAGCCGGGCGAGCGCATTGCGCTGGACGGCGAAGTGGTCAGCGGCAGTTCGACCATTGATCAAGCACCGATCACTGGTGAAAGCCTGCCGGTAGAGAAAGCCGTCGGTGACAAAGTTTTCGCTGGCACCATCAACCAGGCCGGTTCGCTGGAATACGTGGTCACCGCCGCAGCTAATAACTCGACCCTGGCGCGGATCATCCACGCCGTCGAACAGGCCCAAGGTGCGCGTGCGCCGACCCAGCGCTTCGTCGATCAATTCTCGAAAATCTACACGCCCGTGGTGTTTGTCTTTGCCTTGGCCGTGGCGATCATTCCGCCACTGTTCATGGGTGCGGTGTGGTTCGACTGGATCTACCGCGCGCTGGTGTTGCTGGTGGTCGCGTGCCCGTGCGCACTGGTGATTTCCACTCCGGTGACCATCGTCAGCGGCCTCGCGGCGGCAGCGCGCAAAGGCATTCTGGTCAAGGGTGGCGTGTACCTGGAGGGCGGTTTCAAGCTCGATTATCTGGCGCTGGATAAAACCGGCACGATCACCCACGGCAAACCCGTGCAGACCGATTACCTGTCCCTCGACCCAACCGCCGATGCCACCGCACCGGCAATCGCCGCTGCATTGGCCGGTCGTTCCGATCACCCGGTGTCGCTGGCCATCGCCAACGCCGCTGTGGATAAAAACTTCGCCGCGCTGATTGTGGATAACTTCGAAGCGCTGGGCGGGCGTGGCGTCAAAGGCGAAATCAACGGCCAGACCTATCATTTGGGCAACCATCGTCTGGTCGAAGAACTGGGCCTGTGCTCGCCAGCGCTGGAAGAAAAACTCTTCGCGCTGGAGAAACAGGGCAAATCCGTGGTGCTGCTGCTCGACAGTTCCGGCCCACTGGCGCTGTTCGCCGTGGCCGATACCGTCAAGGAAACCAGCCGCGAAGCGATCCGCCAACTGCATGAACTCGGGGTGAAAACCCTGATGCTCACCGGTGATAACGTCCACACCGCTCAGGCGATTGCCGCGCAGGTCGGTATCGACGAGGCCCGAGGCGACTTGCTGCCGACCGACAAACTGCAAGCCATCGAAGACCTTTATGCGCAGGGTCGGCGAGTCGGCATGGTCGGTGACGGGATCAACGATGCGCCGGCACTGGCTCGCGCCGAGATCGGTTTCGCCATGGCCGCTGCCGGCACCGACACCGCGATCGAAACCGCCGATGTCGCCCTGATGGACGACGATCTGCGCAAGATTCCGGCGTTCATCAGCCTGTCGCGCAACACCGCGAGCATCTTGAAACAGAACATCGCGCTGGCCCTGGTGATCAAGGCTATCTTTCTTGCGGTAACCTTCGCCGGGCTCGCCACCATGTGGATGGCGGTGTTCGCCGACATGGGCGTGAGCCTGTTGGTGGTGTTCAACGGTTTGCGCCTGCTGCGCAAATAGATGAGGAAAGGTTGTGCTGAGTGCCGAGCTGAAAGCGTTTTACATGGTCGCCCGCCTGGGCAGCATCACGCTGGCGGCGAAAAAACTCGGCCTCAGCCAACCCACCGTGACCACGCAGATCCGCAATCTGGAAAGTCAGTATTCGGTGGAGCTGTTCTACCGTGGCGGCCGGCGTCTGAGCGTCAGCGACGAAGGCGCGCGGTTGCTGCCGATGGTCAAGACGCTGTTGCAGCAGGAAGCCGACATCGAGTTTTTCCTGCGCAACAGCGGTCAGGTGCAGGGCACGTTGCGCATCGCCGCGACGGCGCCGTATTACATCCTCGATCTGGTGAAGACCTTTCGCGAGCGCTTGCCGCAAGTGGAAGTGTCGGTGGAAATCGGCAACTCGCAGCAGGTGCTCGAAGCGCTGGAGGATTATCGGGTGGATATCGCCGCGTCGTCGCAGTTGCTGGATGACGCGAGGTTGATTCGACGGGTGCTCGGGACGGATCCGCTGGTGCTGGCGGTGCATCGCAATCATCCGCTGGCGACGCAGGAGCATGTGGCGTTGAGCGCGCTGGCCGGGCATACGTTGTTGATGCGCGAATCGGGTTCGACCACGCGGCGGCTGACGGAAGAGTTGCTGGCGACTGCCGGGGTGAGCTTCGGGCCGTTGCTGGAGATTGGCAGCCGTGAGTCGATCCGTGAGGCGGTGCTGCGCAATATCGGCATCAGCATCATTGCCCGGCAGGAAGTGCCGCATGACCCGCAGTTGCGCGTGCTGACGATCGAGAATGCGCCGCAGATTCCTGAGTATCTGTATTGCCTGAAAGAGCGCAAGGGCGCGCGGTTGCCGGCGGCGTTTCTCGGTTTGGCCCAAGAGATGTCCCCGGCCTGAATCTTGTGCTGAATGTCTGGGCCTCTTCGCGAGCAAGCTCGCTCCCACATTGGAATGCGTTCCCCTGTGGGAGCGAGCTTGCTCGCGAAGGCGTCGGTTCAAACAACCCAAGACCTGAATCTTCTGAACCAAAATCCCCGAATACCACTATCACCAGTTTTTGCCTCACTGCCACATGACGGACGCATTACAACTCTAGGATTGGCCTCATCTGCTTGATGAGGTCTGTCCATGAATCCTGCCATCGCAACTGCCCTGACCAACCCCGGCGCACCCATGAAAGTGCGCGGCGTGCAGAAACGCTTCGGCGCGTTCACTGCGCTGGATAACGTCTCCCTCGACGTCGCCGCCGGTGAACTGGTGTGCCTGCTCGGCCCCTCGGGCTGCGGCAAAACCACCTTGCTGCGTTGCATCGCCGGTCTGGAGAAGCAGGACAGCGGCGAGCTGTACCTCGGCGATCGCGACGTCTCGCACCTTGCCCCGCAAGCCCGCGACTACGGGATTTTGTTCCAGTCCTATGCGTTGTTCCCCAACCTGACCGTCGAGGCGAATATTGCCTACGGCCTCGCCGGCAGCGGTCGCGACGAAGTGCGCCGTCGCGTCGGCCAGATGCTGGAGCTGGTCGGCCTCATCGGCAGCGAGAAAAAATACCCCGGCCAATTGTCCGGCGGCCAACAACAGCGCGTTGCTCTGGCTCGGGCCTTGGCACCAGCACCGTCGCTGTTGTTGCTTGATGAGCCGATGTCCGCCCTCGACGCCCGCGTCCGCGAGCATCTGTGCACCGAGCTGCGGCAACTGCAGCGCAACCTCGGCATCACCACACTGATGGTCACGCACAATCAGGACGAAGCCATGCTGATGGCCGATCGCATCGCGGTGATGAACAACGGTCGCGTCGAGCAGTACGCCACCCCGCAGGAGATCTACAACCGCCCGGCCACGCCGTTCGTGGCCGAGTTCGTTGGCCAGGGCAACTGGCTGCCGTTCCAGCGCAGCAGCGACACTCACGCGCAGGTCGGCGGGATGAACCTGCGCCTCAGCGACGGCAGCATTCAGCGCGCCTCGGGCCGTTTGTTCTGCCGCCCCGAAGCGATCAACGTCAATCCGCTGGTGCATGAGGAAAACCTGTTCCCGGCCAAGGTGCGCGAGATCACTTTCCTCGGTAACCGCTGCCGCATGAGCTTCGAACTCGATCAGTTGCCCGGCCACGCGCTGCTCGCCGAACTCGCGCCGGAAGCCATGCCGCGCCTGGGCGCCCAGCAGATCATGGTCGCCTTGCCGCCGTGCAGCCTGCAGGTGTTTGCCTGATGAACAGCAATCTCGCGCTGCCGCTACCGCACAAGCAGGTGCGCCAGACTTCAAAAGCCGAGATCGGCGACCGCATTTTTGTCGTCGGCGGCAAAGTCCTTTTGCTGATGTTGCTCGGCGTCGCGGTGTTGCTGCCGCTGCTCGCGATTTTCTGGCGCGGCTTCAGCAGTGAAGCCGGACAGGGCGGTGGCTGGATCGCGGCGAAGGAGATGGTCACCAGCGAGAATTTCCACTGGCTGCTCGGCAACAGCCTGAAAGTGTCCCTCAGCGTCGCGGCCATCGTCGTACCGCTGGCTTACCTGTTTGCCTACGCGCTGCAACGCACAATGATTCCGGCCAAGGGCATCTGGCGCGGGATTTCCCTGCTGCCGCTGATGGCGCCGTCGATGCTGCCGGGGATTGCGCTGGTCTACCTGTTCGGCAACCAAGGCATGTTGCGCGGGCTGCTCTCGGACAACATCTACGGGTTCTGGGGAATTGTGCTGGGTGAGGTGATTTACACCTTCCCGCATGCCCTGATGATTTTGCTCTCGGCATTGTCGCTGGCCGATGCCCGTCTTTTCGATGCCGCGTCGAGCATGGGCGCCAGTCCGGCCAAGGCGTTTCGCAGCATCACTTGGCCGGCAACGCGACAGGCTGTGTTCGCCGCGTTCTGTCTGGTGTTCACCCTGACCATCACCGATTTCGGTGTGCCGGTGGTGGTCGGTGGCGACTACCAAGTGCTGGCGCTGGAGGCCTACAAAGCCGTGGTCGGGCAGCAGCAATTCGGACGCGGCGCGTTGATCGGCATGGTGCTGTTGCTGCCGGCGCTGTTCAGCTTCGGCGTCGATGCCTGGCTGCGTCGCCGTCACGGTGACTCCATGAGCGGTCGGGCGCAGGTGTTCAAGCCGGCGCCGTCGAAACTCCGTGATGGCTGTTACCTGGCGATTGTTGTGTTGATCAGCGCCGCCTTGATTCTGGTGTTCGGCATGGCGGTGTTTTCGTCGCTGGTGAAGTTCTGGCCGTACAACCTGTCGCTGTCACTCAACCATTATCAGTTCAACGAAACCGCCGGCGGTGGCTGGCTGGCCTACAGCAACAGTTTGAAGATGGCGCTGGGCACGGCGTTGATCGGCAGCGTGCTGATTTTCACCGGCGCTTATCTGATGGAGAAAACCCGCGATCAGCGCGGCCTCAACCTGGCCCTGCGCATGCTCAGTTTTGTGCCGATGGCGGTGCCGGGGCTGGTGCTCGGTCTGGGTTACGTCTTCTTCTTCAACCTCACGGGTAACCCGCTGCACGTGCTCTACGGGACGATGACGCTGCTGATCGTCTGCACCATCGCGCACTACCTGACCACCGCACAAATGACCGCGACCACCGCGTTGCGCCAACTCGACGCCGAGTTCGAAGCGGCTGCGCTGTCGCTGAAGGCGCCGCTGTACCGCCACTACCTGCGCGTCACCGTGCCGATCTGCCTGCCGGCGCTGCTGGACATCGTGCGCTACCTGTTCGTCTCGGCGATGACCACGGTGTCGGCGGCGATCTTCCTCTACAGCCCCGACACCATCCTCGCGGCAGTCGCGGTGCTGAACATGGATGACGCCGGCAACGTCGGCGGCGCGGCGGCGATGTCGACCCTGATTCTGTTCACCTCGGCGGGCGTGTCCTTGCTGCTGGCGTGGGCTTCGCGCGGCTTGCTGCGCCGTTCTCAAGCCTGGCGGCAAACCGCGCCCGGTCACTGATTCCAACCCCGTTCAACTCATTACAGGAAAACGATCATGTTCAAGCCTATGGCCCTGGCCGCTGCTGTGCTCGCTACTTTCAGCCTGAATGCCTTCGCGGCAAAAACCGAGTTGACGGTGTACACCGCCCTCGAAGCCGAACAATTGAAGTCTTACAAAGAAGCCTTCGAAAAGGCTAATCCAGACGTCGAGATCAAATGGGTGCGCGATTCCACCGGGATCATCACCGCCAAACTGCTCGCCGAAAAGGCTCGCCCGCAGGCTGACGCGGTGTGGGGCCTGGCGGCTTCGAGCCTGGCGATCCTCGACCAGCAAGGCATGCTGCAAAGCTACGCGCCGAAGGACCTCGGCAAGATCGGCGCGAACTACCGCGACGCCGCCAACCCGCCAGCGTGGGTCGGCATGGACGTCTGGGCCGCAACGATTTGCTTCAATACCGTCGAAGCCGAGAAACAGGGCCTGAGCAAACCGGTGAGCTGGCAGGATCTGACCAAGCCTGAGTACAAGGGCAAGATCGTCATGCCCAACCCGGCGTCGTCCGGCACTGGTTTCCTCGACGTCAGCGCGTGGCTGCAAACCTTTGGCGAGAAGCAGGGTTGGGCGTACATGGATGGCCTGCACCAAAACATCGGCCAGTACGTTCACTCCGGTTCCAAGCCTTGCAAACTGGCAGCGGCGGGCGAGTTCCCGATCGGTATTTCCTTTGAATACCCGGCGGTACAGCTGAAGCGTCAGGGCGCGCCGCTGGACATCATCCTGCCGAAAGAAGGTCTGGGCTGGGAGATCGAAGCGACTGCCGTGATCAAAGGTACGCCGCATGAAGACGCGGCGAAGAAACTGGCGGACTTCTCGGCGAGTGCTGAGGCGATGGATCTGTACAAGGAGAACTTCGCTGTTCTTGCGCAGCCGGGGATTGCCAAGCCGCAGACCGAATTGCCGGCGGATTATGAGCAGCGTCTGATCAAGAACGACTTTGCCTGGGCCTCGAAGAATCGTGACGAGATTCTGACCGAGTGGCGCAAGCGCTATGACGGCAAGTCCGAGAAAGTGGCTGCCAAGTAAGATCTTAATCGACTGACAGGGCCTCATCGCTGGCAAGCCAGCTCCCACAGGGTTTTGCGGTGAACACGAATTTTGTGAACACCTCGATACCTGTGGGAGCTGGCTTGCCAGCGATGACGGCCTCTCATTCAGAGCACCTCTAAATGACACAACACCAAGACCTGCTCATCGTAGGCGCCGGCATCCTCGGCCTTTCCCACGCCTACGCTGCCGCCAAACGCGGCCTCAAGGTCGCCGTCTTCGAACGCACTGCCACGCCCCTAGGCGCTTCGGTGCGCAACTTCGGCCAGGCCTTGGTCACCGGCCAGCCACCCGGCCCCATGCTCGAACTGGCCAAGGCCAGCCGCGAGATATGGGGCGACTGGGCGCAACTCGCCGGTTTGCAGATCAAGCGTAACGGCTCTTATCTCTTCGCAAGAACCGAAGCCGAAGAACACCTGCTCGACACCTTCTGCACCGGCCGCGCCATTGAGCACGGCTACAACGTCGACCTGCTGCGCGGTGCCGCCCTGCGCGATCTCTACGACGGCCAGTTCCGCCACCACCGCGCGGCCCTCCACGGCATCGACGATCAACAGCTGTACTCGCGTGAAGCAATCCCGGCGCTGATCGACTACCTGCGCCGCGACCTCGGCGTCGAGTTTCACTTCTCGACGCTGGTGCGCGACGTCGAACCCGGACGCTTGCTCAGCACCGCGGGCAGCTTTACGGCGAAGCAGATCATTGTTTGCTCCGGCCACGATTATCAGACTCTCCTTGCCGAACCGATTGCCGCGCTCAATCCGCAAATCTGCCGTCTGCAAATGCTCCGCGCCAAACCGCAGGTCGATCTGAATCTGCAACACGCCTTGCTCACCGGTTTGAGTTGCGTGCACTACGGCGCCTTCGCCGATCTGCCGGAAGCAGCGGCGGTGCAGGCGCAGATCCTGCGCGAACAACCGCACCTGCACGACAACGGTATCCACCTGCTGATCAGCCCGACGCCGTACGGCGAACTGATCATCGGCGACTCGCACCATTACGGCAGCGACCCTTCACCGTTCAACGCCGAGCAAGTGGATAACTGGATGCTCGAACTGGCCGAGCAGACCCTGGGCTGCAAAGTGCGAGTGGTCGAGCGTTGGCAGGGCGTCTATGGTTCTCGAGGGCCGGGGCCGTTTTCGTTGCTGCGCCCGGCAGCGGGGTTGAGTGTGGCGCTGATGCACACCGGCGTCGGCATGAGCGTCGGCCCGGCGATGGCCGAGCGCAACATTGCGCAGCTGCTGGAGGAAATTTGATGACAGGTCACGAGCAAACCGTCGCCAAGGTATTCGCGCTGTATGAGCGTTTTGGCACCAGCGATTACATCGGCGAACCGGTGTCGCAGATCGAGCATATGTCCCAAGCCGCTGAACTGGCGATCGCCGAGGGCTTTGATGATGAAGTGGTGCTGGCGGCGTTCTTTCATGACATCGGCCATCTGTGTGCCGAGGGCGCGGAGAACATGGGCGGCTATGGAGTGGTCAGTCATGAACGGCTGGGCGCGGATTATTTGCGTGAGGCCGGTTTCAGCGAGCGCATGGCGCGGCTGGTGGAGTATCACGTGCAGGCCAAGCGGTATCTGACGTTGCGTGAGCCAGGGTATTTTGATCGGCTGAGTGAGGCGAGCCGGCGGACGCTGGAATATCAGGGCGGGGTGATGACGGAGGCGGAGGCGGATGGGTTTGAGCGGGATCCGTTGTGTGCGGTCAGCTTGCGGATGCGCCAGTGGGATGAGTTGGCGAAGGAGATGGCGGTGCCGGTGATTGATTTGGCGGTTCTCAAGCGCAAGGCTGAGGTTTTGTTGTCGGCCGGGTGATTGCAACCCTCACCCCAGCCCTCTCCCAGAGGGAGAGGGAGCTGACCGTGTTGTTCTTGGGCCCTACATCGACCTGAAATATCCAGTCGAACTCAGGTTTTGAAAAGCATGAAGATCGGCTCCCTCTCCCTCTGGGAGAGGGCTGGGGTGAGGGTCGGCGTCTACAGCTCAAGCACCTTCCCCACCAACGCCTCAATCTGCTCTTGCCTTTCCCCCTGATTCAACTTCGCCTGCGGATTCAACGACGACCACTGCGGATGCGCCCGCGCCTTGTTCAGCGCTTCAGGCAACTTGCCTTCACGCCAGGTCTTGTCTTGGGGCGTCGCCACCTGAACCGCATCCATCGCCGCATGCCCACGCTGATCCAGCGCCAACACCAACTGCCGCTGCCGCAACGCCAACAGCCGCAATACCCCGTCATCCACCGTCAGCTCGCGCTGTCCCTTGATCTTGCCTAGCAACCGACTGCCATAACTGCGCGCCGTTTGCAGCGCGCCACCGGCAATCGCCCCCGCCAGCGCCGCCGCACCAAGGGTAATCCCGCCAACCAGCAAATCCACACCAGCCCCTGCCGCCGCACCTGCAGCAATCCCGCCGCCCACCCGTACGCCGAGCTGCTTCAAGGTTTCCGGGTTGAACAGATCGTCGCCCCAGCGTCCATCGAGCAATGGCAAATCACTCGCCGCGGCATCCTGTGGTCGGAACGCATACAGCTTGAGCAACGCCTCAACACACTTCTGCTCGCGCTGGCGCACAGCCTTGCGCAATTCGCTGATGGCTTGCTGTTCCTGCGTCGCCTCGCTGACCACACTGCGCCGACACGCGGCGCAGTCGATCAACAATTCAGCAATTAATCGCGCCGCACTTTGCTGACGCGCGAGGCGCTGAGCCTGTTGGTCGGCAATCAATCGTTCCAGTTGCGGCCGGGCATTTTCCAGCAGCAGCGCAAGGCTTTCATAGAGCCGTCGCTCACCATCCTCGGGCGGCGCCACGCTGTCGAAACGCACCAGTGCATGCAATCCAAGCCGCGCCAATGCTTCACGCCAATCCGGCTCGCGATGGTTGGCGCTGCTGACGAAATTCAGCACCGGCAGCAGCGGTTTGCCGCAACTGGCGAGCACTTCCAGTTCATCGCGGTACTTGGCCAGCACTGGTTCGCGCGCATCGATCACATACAAACCGGCGTCGGAGGCGAGCAGTTGCCGCAGCACTTTGGCTTCCTGTTCGAAACGCTGGCGCGCCTCGCTGCCGTCGAGAAACCGCGCCAGTCGCGCCGGGCCGTCGAGGCGCTCGCCGGGGCGTTCCAGGCGTTCGAGAAAATCCAGCAGGGCGATGGCGTCTTCCAGCCCCGGCGTATCGTAGAGGTCGAGCAACGGCTCGCCGTCCACCGATAAACGTGCGCCTTCGACATGCCGCGTAGTGCTCGGGCGATGGGAGACTTCGCCGAAACCGACATCGCGTGTCAGCGTGCGCAGCAGCGAGGTTTTGCCGACGTTGGTGTGGCCGACCACCGCGAGTTTCAGCGGCGCTTTCCAGGCATCAGTCATGGCCAGTCTCCAGCCAGTTCAACGGTGCGCAATCGGCAAACTTCAGATCAAGCTGTTGCAGCGCCACGTGCCAGTCGCCGAGGCGTTCGGCATCCAGTGCATCACCGGGTGGCGCTTGCAGCAGCCAGACGCGGGTTTCGCTCGCACTGCGCGCCAGTTCAGCGATCAAGGCGAGGCTGCCGCGATCCGGCGAGCGCCGTGGGTCGCAGGCAATCGCCAGGCGTGCCGGCGGGAAGCGACTGAGTTGTTCGAGGAGTTTATGGCGTGATTCGCGGCTGTCGAGGACGCCGGCGTTGCTGACGTTTTTCGGCAGTGCGGGTGGCCATGGGCGCTGCTCATCGAGTTCAATCGCGACCAACAACGCGCCTTCGCTAACCAGTTCGCCAACGCCGCTTTCGACGCGGTGCAAATGCGCAGGCTCAGGGTCGTTGACGCCAAGGCGTTCGCTGGTCGGCATTAGCCGTTCGCGCAATTGCGCGTAGCCTGGCAGGTTCAAGTCCAGACGCAGCGCGGCTTTGCCGCTGTTCCAGCGCCAGAAACACAACAGCGTCAGCAGCAGACGCGGCAGCACGCCGTACACCACCAACACGCCGACCAGCCAGGTCGCCCAGGCCTGACGGGCGCTTTCAATATCGAGCGCACCGTTGCCACTGGCGCGGATCATCTCCACCGTCGGCACATTGAAGCCGAGCAGCGACGGTAGATAACCGAGCGCGTGGGTAACATGGATAAAAGTGTCGGCGCTGAGAATCGTGGTTTCCCAGACGAAGCCGTAGCGCCGGGTTGCCATCAGCGTCAGCAGCAGAATCAACCCGCTGAGCATCGCAAGCAACCACAAACCGTTGACCAGCATACCGAGCGCCCAGCGATTGAGTTTCTTGCGTTGCAGCATCAACAGCAGTGCCGGCGCCAGTTGCGCGGCTTTAGCGTCGCGAGCAAGTTTTTCGCTGAGCCATAACCCTAATCGTCCGAGCGTGGCGCCGTGTTCACCGGCAAAGATCAAGCCCAGCAACCAGCTCAGCAACAGAATCAGGTTCAGCCCGAGCAGACTGCCCAAGGCCCAAAACACGTTGACCGGCGTCTGCCCCAGCGCAGCGAAGGCCAGACCGGCGCCGCTCAGGACCGCAAAGAACATCAGCAACACCAGCGCCAGACGCGCGCCTTGCAGCCAGTGTTTGAGGGCATTGGTCAGCCCGTCACGCTCGGCCAGCCATAACGCGCGGCGTTGAATGCGGCTCGGCAGATCGCCGCCGGTCGTGCGCGCCAGGCGATTGGCTTCCAGATCATCCAGGGGGCCGGCGTGTTCTTCGCGCAGGCGCACGGTCTCGGTCAGCCAGAGGTTTTGCAGTGGAGTCAGTTCAGTCACGCGGCGTCCCGTCGCTTAAATGAGCGCTGAGCATAACCGCTGTGGCGCTTATCGGGGTAAGCGCGGCTCTGGTATCCTCGCCGGCATGACTAAATCACTCCCCCTCAGCCTGATCGCAGCCCTCGGTGAAAACCGCGTGATCGGCGTCGACAACAGCATGCCCTGGCACCTGCCGGGGGACTTCAAATACTTCAAGGCGACGACCTTGGGCAAGCCGATCATCATGGGTCGCAAGACCTGGGATTCGCTCGGTCGGCCATTGCCGGGGCGCTTGAATATCGTGGTCAGTCGTCAGGCGGATCTTGTGCTGGAAGGTGCGGAAGTTTATCCGTCGCTGGAAGCCGCAGTGGTTCGCGCCGAGGAATGGGCGAAAGAGCAGGGCGTTGATGAGTTGATGCTGATTGGTGGCGCGCAGTTATATGCGCAAGGGCTGGCGCAGGCGGATCGTCTGTATCTGACTCGCGTGGCGTTGAGCCCGGAAGGGGATGCGTGGTTTCCGGAGTTTGATTTGAACCAGTGGAAACTGGTGTCGAACGTTGAAAACCCGGCGGTTGACGATAAGCCCGCGTACAACTTCGAGGTTTGGGAAAAAGCTTAAAAGCATCGCTGGCAAGCCAGCTCCCACAGGGATCGATGGTGTTCACACACTATGTGTTTCACCTTGGACACTGTGGGAGCTGGCTTGCCAGCGATGAGGCCAGACTAGGCAATGCAGGGCTTAAGCCTGCGCCAACTCCGCATGCTCATCCGCATCCAGCAACTCTTTATCTGTCTGCTGCATCACCTGGCTGGTAATCGCACCCGCCGTGATCGAACCGCTCACGTTCAACGCCGTGCGCCCCATATCAATCAGCGGCTCAACCGAAATCAGCAACGCCACCAATGACACCGGCAAACCCATCGCCGGCAGCACGATCAGCGCCGCGAACGTCGCGCCGCCACCGACACCAGCCACGCCGGCCGAACTCAACGTCACAATCGCCACCAGCGTCGCGATCCACAGCGGATCCAGCGGATTGATGCCAACTGTCGGCGCAACCATCACCGCCAACATCGCCGGGTACAGACCCGCGCAACCGTTCTGGCCGATGGTCGCACCGAACGATGCAGCAAAACTCGCCACCGACTGTGGAATGCCCAGACGACGGGTCTGCGCTTCAATGCTCAGCGGAATGCTCGCTGCACTGGAACGGCTGGTGAACGCGAACGTCAGCACCGGCCAGATCTTGCGGAAGAATCGCAGCGGATTGATCCCGGCCGCCGACACCAGCAAACCGTGCACGACAAACATCAGGCCCAGACCGAGGTACGACACCACGACAAAACTGCCGAGCTTGATGATGTCCTGCAGGTTGGAACCGGCGACGACTTTAGTCATCAGCGCCAGCACGCCGTACGGGGTCAGCTTCATCACCAGACGCACCAGACGCATCACCCAGGCTTGCAGGGTGTCGATGGCGTTGATCACTTTCTGACCTTTTTCGACGTCATCCTTGAGCAATTGCAGCGCGGCAACCCCGAGGAATGCAGCGAAAATCACCACGCTGATGATCGAGGTCGGCTTGGCCCGGGCCAGGTCGGCGAACGGGTTTTGCGGGATGAACGACAGCAGCAGTTGCGGCACATTCAGGTCGGCAACCTTGCCGGCGTAGTCAGTCTGAATGGTTTGCAGACGGGCCATTTCCTGAGTGCCGGCGACCAGACCTTCAGCGGTAAGGCCGAACAGGTTGGTCAGGCCGATACCGATCAGCGCCGCAATCGCGGTGGTGAACAGCAGGGTGCCGATGGTCAGGAAACTGATCTTGCCCAACGACGAAGCGTTGTGCAGACGCGCCACGGCGCTGAGGATCGAGGCGAACACCAGCGGGATGACGATCATTTGCAGCAACTGCACGTAGCCGTTGCCGACCAGATCGAACCAGCCGATCGAGGCTTTCAGCACCGGGTTGCCGGCACCGTAAACAGTGTGCAGAGCCACGCCGAACGCGACGCCCATCGCCAGCGCGAGCAGGACTTTTTTCGCCAGGCTCCACGTAGTGTGACGGGTTTGCGCCAGACCGAAGAGCAGGGCGAGGAACACCAGCAGATTGAGGATCAGCGGCAGATTCATGAAAACTCCGATAAGACTTGTGCCAGTCGCATTCTTGGGCAACTGCGAACCGGCAAGCCTAACAGTTTGATTTGCAATGAATTAATACCAAAATCGAAGGTTGTCCGTCGTTTTTGGAATAAGCACCTGTCGCTCTCGGCAATGCATCTGGCGCAATAGGGACGTGGGCGGTCGCTGACAGACGGGGACTGTCACACTTATTTGTTAGCGTCGATCTCTTTGAATCAGGGAGAAGAGGCTTATGAAGTTCGCACCGAAATTTCTGGCTGTCGCACTGACGGTGGGCATGGGCCTGGCCACTCAGGCGTTCGCCACCGACCTGAAACACTGGCCCGTCGATCAGGCCAAAGCGCTGGATGCGATGATCGCCGCCAACGCCAACAAAGGTAACTACGCGGTGTTCGACATGGACAACACCAGTTACCGCTACGACCTCGAAGAGTCGTTGCTGCCGTTCATGGAAAACAAGGGCCTGATCACCCGCGACAAACTCGATCCTTCCCTGAAACTGATGCCGTTCAAGGACACCGCCGACCATAAGGAAAGCCTGTTCAGTTATTACTACCGCCTCTGCGAAGTCGACGACATGGTCTGCTACCCGTGGGTGGCGCAGGTGTTCTCCGGTTTTACGCTCAAGGAACTCAAAGGCTACGTCGATGAGCTGATGGCTTCGGGCAAGCCGGTGCCGGCGACTTACTACGAAGGCGATGTGGTGAAGAAACTCGACGTCAATCCGCCGAAGATCTTCACCGGCCAGCAAGAGCTGTACAACAAGCTGATGGAGAACGGCATCGAGGTTTACGTGATGACCGCCGCCTCTGAAGAACTGGTGCGCATGGTCGCCGCGGATCCGAAGTACGGCTACAACGTCAAACCGCAGAACGTCATTGGCGTGACCACGCTGCTGAAGAACCGCGAGACCAACGAGCTGACCACCGCGCGCAAGCAGATCACTGCCGGCAAATATGACGAGAAGGCCAATCTGGGTCTGGAACTGACGCCCTATCTGTGGACACCGGCAACCTGGATGGCCGGCAAACACGCGGCGATTCTTACCTACATCGACGAATGGAAAAAACCGGTATTGGTCGGTGGCGATACCCCGACCAGCGACGGTTACATGCTGTTCCACGATGTCGACGTGGCCAAGGGCGGTATTCACCTGTGGATCAACCGCAAGGACAAGTACATGACGCAGTTGAACGGCATGATGGCCAAGCATGCAGCGGCGCAGGCGAAAGAAGGGTTGCCGGTGACGGCGGACAAGAATTGGGTGATCGTAAAGCCAGAAGAAATCCAGTAATCCCACACAGATCCAGTGTGGGAGCGAGCCTGCTCGCGAAAGCGTAGTTTCAGTCACCTTCTTCGTTTCTGACATACAGCATTCGCGAGCAGGCTCGCTTCCACAGTTTGATTCTCAGTGGCTTTGGAATTTTGGCCAGACAAAAAAATGCCCCGCACTTTGGCGGGGCATTTTTGTATCGGCGATTTGACTCTTACAGCCCGTCGAGCATCGCTTTGTTACGCACAGCACCTTTGTCGGCACTGGTCGCCAGCAGGGCGTACGCCTTGAGGGCGGTCGTCACCTTGCGTGGACGAATCTCGACCGGTTTCCAGCCTTTCTTGTCCTGCTCGGCGCGGCGTGCCGCCAGTTCTTCATCGCTGACCAACAGGTTGATCGAGCGGTTCGGAATGTCGATCAGCACTTTGTCACCGTCCTGCACCAGACCGATCGCGCCGCCGGCAGCGGCTTCTGGCGAAGCGTGACCGATGGACAGGCCGGAAGTACCGCCGGAGAAACGACCGTCGGTGAGCAGGGCGCAGGCTTTGCCCAGGCCTTTGGATTTCAGGTACGACGTCGGGTAGAGCATTTCCTGCATGCCCGGACCGCCTTTCGGGCCTTCGTAGCGAATGATGACGATGTCGCCAGCCTTCACTTCGTCCGCGAGGATGCCGCGTACGGCGCTGTCCTGGCTTTCGAAGATCTTCGCGTTGCCTTCGAAGACGTGGATCGACTCGTCGACACCGGCGGTTTTCACCACGCAACCGTCGAGGGCGATGTTGCCGTACAGCACGGCCAGACCACCTTCTTGCGAATAGGCGTGTTCGAAGCTGCGGATGCAGCCGTTTTCACGGTCATCATCCAGTGTTTCCCAACGGGTCGACTGGCTGAACGCTGTCTGGGTCGGGATACCGGCAGGACCGGCCTTGAAGAAGTGATGCACGGCTTCATCGGTGGTCTGGGTGATGTCCCACTTGGCGATGGCTTCTTCCATGCTGCGGCTGTGCACGGTCGGCAGGTCGGTGTGCAGCAGACCGCCACGGGCCAGCGAGCCGAGGATGCTGAAGATGCCGCCGGCGCGGTGTACGTCTTCCATGTGGTATTTCTGGATGTTCGGCGCGACTTTGCACAGTTGTGGAACGGTGCGTGAAAGACGATCGATGTCGCGCAGGTCGAAATCGATTTCCGCCTCTTGGGCAGCAGCGAGCAAGTGCAGAATGGTGTTGGTCGAACCGCCCATGGCGATGTCGAGCATCATCGCGTTCTCGAACGCCTTGAAGTTGGCGATATTGCGCGGCAATACCGAGTCGTCGTTCTCGCCGTAGTAGCGTTTGCACAGTTCGACGATGGTACGGCCGGCCTGCAGGAACAGCTGTTCGCGGTCGCTGTGGGTGGCGAGGGTCGAACCGTTGCCCGGCAACGCCAGGCCCAGTGCTTCGGTCAGGCAGTTCATCGAGTTGGCGGTGAACATGCCGGAGCACGAACCGCACGTCGGGCAGGCGCTGCGCTCGTACTCAGCGACTTTCTCGTCAGAAGCGCTTTCGTCGGCGGCGATCACCATGGCATCGACGAGGTCGAGGCCGTGGGACGCGAGTTTGGTCTTGCCGGCTTCCATCGGGCCGCCGGAAACGAAGATCACCGGAATGTTAAGGCGCAAGGCAGCCATCAACATGCCCGGGGTGATCTTGTCGCAATTGGAGATGCAGACGATGGCGTCGGCGCAGTGAGCGTTGACCATGTACTCGACGGAGTCGGCGATGATTTCGCGGCTCGGCAGCGAATACAGCATGCCGTCGTGGCCCATGGCGATGCCGTCATCCACGGCGATGGTGTTGAATTCTTTCGCTACACCGCCGGCGCGTTCGATTTCACGGGCGACCAGTTGGCCCAGATCCTTCAGGTGAACGTGGCCCGGTACGAACTGGGTGAACGAGTTGGCAATGGCGATGATCGGCTTTTTGAAGTCGTCATCTTTCATCCCCGTGGCGCGCCACAATGCGCGGGCACCGGCCATGTTGCGGCCGTGGGTGGATGTTTTCGAGCGGTAATCTGGCATGGAGCACTCCGGGCGGCTAATCACTTACTAATCAGGTGCAAAAGGGGAGTGAGCTTCTATTGACGTCTGGAACACTCAGAAATGGCCGTGTGTCCGTGAAGTTGCCGATGACGTTGCGGGATCGCCGCTGGTCTCAGCCTGAGCTCATAAACCCGCCGGGGGATGAATGGCGATGAATCAGCCGATTCTACACCGCTGGCGTCTGGAGGGAATGGCGCAAAGCATTGTTCCAGTGCAGACGGCGTGTGTGGGATGACGACCGGCGGGTTTAATCACCGCCGGTCTGTGCAACGACATTGGCTTCAAGTTTTTTCGCACGCCGACCGAGTCGGTTGTTGAGCAGCAGTGCTATCGCGCTCAGCAGCACAAAGCTGTAACCCAGCGTCGACTGCAGATTGGCCGGGCTGAGGCTGACAAGCGCGCTGATAAGCCCGCCACAAATAAAGATGATCGTGCTGCCCGCAGAGGCCGAGGTGCCTGCGTTTTCAGGAAACAGACCCATGGCCCGAGAGGTGGCAGCGGGGCGTGCAATGGTGGTGCCCGCGGTGCAGATCAGCATCGGAATCAACACCGTGGCCGGTGACAGCGCATGATTCGCCGCCAGGTACAGCATCGCCAGTCCCGACAGCAGTATCAGGCTCAGCCCGGTAAAGATTTGCTGAACCGGCGTGATCCGTCGATTCAGTACGGCGGCCAGAATGCCACCAACCACATAAGCGGCACCGTAGACCAGCAGAATCAATGAAAACTCATAAGGTGCGAGTTGCAGTTGATCCATGAAGATCAGCGGCGAGATCACGATGAACGAGAAGTGGCAGGCGAACGCAAATGCAGAGATCAGCCAGTAACCGACAAACTCGAAATCCCCCAGCACGCGTCGGTAGGACTGAATGAAACCGAGCCGTGTGCCGCTGTAGGCCGGACGGCTGTTTGGTAAAAACAACCAGGCCTTGACCAGCACCGTGGCGGACAGCGCGGTAAAAACCCAGAAGCTGCCGCGCCAGCCGAGTGTGGCCTGCAGAAAGGTGCCAGCCAGCGGCGATACCGAGATGAATATCCCGGTGGCCGTGACCATCAGGATCCGCAAACGGTCGCGCTCCTCACCTTCGAACAGATCCTGCACCAGCGCCTGGGACAGTACGAAACATCCACATCCCAGGGCCTGCATCACCCGAAATATAAGGAACAGCGAGTAATCGGAGGTCATCACGCAACCGAGCGCGCCGAGCATCGATACGCTCATGCCGGCGAGCAACAGGCCCTTGCGCCCGATCACGTCCGAGAGGGGGCCGATCAAGAGCTGGGCAAACGCGATCCCCACGGCGAATAGACTGATGGACAGTGCGATGTCTGCCGGAGAACGGTGAAAGTGCGCCGCCAGTGCCGGAAAGGAAGGCAGCAGCACATCCAGTGGAAACACACCCAGCAGCACCATGGTCAGCAACAGACTGACAGCGGCGCGACGCTGCCTTGCGGTTGCCACGGATTGTCCTTCATCCATCGATCAGTCCTGCCTTGGCAAAAAGTTTCTGGTTATGGGGTAGGGCAAAAAAGCCGGCCTTGCGCAATGCATCCAGCGTAGCGATGGAACCTGATCGTGCACGCGCACGATTGGCGTGCACCGTTGCCATGCTGCCGACAATTTCCATCACGTCGCTGTCAGCAATGCCGGCTCCACGCAAGCTCTGTTGCAGCCAGCGTTCGTCCGCCTCGAAAAACATCCCGATGATTTCCAGCAATGTTCTGCTCGCAAACGTGCGCTGGCGGCTGTTCATCGACAGCCAGAAGTAGTGGAACGCTTCGGCGAAGTAGCGACTGTGGCGGGCTTCGTCCGCCAGATGGTCACGTAGCATGTCGTTGACGCTGGACACCAGACTGTCGCGGCAGACGTCCAGCAGTTCCCGGGCAATGATGGTTTCCGAGACGAAACCCAGCAGAAACCATGCCAGTGCCCGGTTCGTTTCCGGGGTGCGATTAATCAGAGCGTTCATGCGGGAGATGCGCTTTGGAATCACCGGGCGCCCGGTGAACCCGTAGAACGCGGCGATCTGTTCTGCGAGGCGATTGGAGAACAGCGCGTGATAACCCTCGTCGGTGTAGAGCTGCAGGGCCGCATGTTTCATCGGCAGAGGCACGTAAATGGGCAGTTCCCGGTGCACGATGACTTCCACGGCACGATTGACGATACGGTGTTCAAGCAGAGTGGTGTAATCGAGAAAGTGCACCAGGTGGTTGGCTGACAGTCGGTGCAACACATCACGCCCCGCCGTCTGGATAGCCGGGTGTGCCAGATAAGGAAGAAACGCCGGTGGGAACCAGTGTCGGGTTTGCAGTTGCAGCGGTACATCGTCGGGCAACAGATAGTCATGGGTACTGCTGCGCACGGAGGCGCGGCTCTCCCAGTCTCCCAAGGTGAATTTGAGCGCCCAGGACACCGGGGCTTCATCCGGTTCTGCAATTGAGAGGGTCATGCTTGCCCCTCACGCAACAGCTCGCGCATTTCGTGGCACATCACTTGCCCGTCGCTTTCTCCACAGCCAACAAAAAACAGCGGTTGTTCAGCGCTGCCCTCGATATTGAGGAGTGCTTCGACCTGCTGGTCGGCAAACGCGCCGGTCAGCCAGGTATTGAGGCCCAGTGCCGTGGCGACCAGTTGGAAGGTTTGCGACAGATGACCGGCCTCGACGAAGGCCATGCGATAGGCCCGCGAGTGTTCGTATTTCCACCAGAGCCGGTCAAACCGGGCGGTGATGAACAACCCCAGCGGCAGGTTGTTGATGAAATGCTGACCGCCGAGCAAGTGGCCCAGCGCTGGTTCAGGTAATGGATTGACCCGGCTCAAGGTATGTTCGGCCGGATGATAGACATAGATGCCCGGGTCCAGTCCATCGACGTTCTGCACCAGCAGGAAGCCTTCGCAAGCGTTCAGGCCACCCGCGGAAGGACTGCTGCGACGTGCGCTGAGTCCGACGGCGATACTGTCGTCGCGATCATTGTCACGTTCGTGGAGATAACCGAGGGAAAGGTAAAGCAGGGTGCCGACATCATTCAGCGTTATTGCTGCGCCTGTGTAGCTGCGGCAGGTTTTGCGCTGGAGCAGAACATTTCCCAGGCTGTCGTCATTCAGTGCGCACGGCGCGGGCAGGGTTATCCGCTGCTCTGTTTCAAACGTTGGGCGATCTGTTGCGGGCGTCGGCGTGGCCAATACTTCATTGCAGTGCGCCAGATAGTGTCTGGACCACTCGTAAATATTTTGCGGGGTATGTTCACAGGGAATATTTTGTGTGCCGATGTGATAAATCTTCGACAGTTCATCCCAGCCCCATTGCGGGTTGTCTATTCTTGAAACGGTTAGAATGTCCGCGCTCAATAGTTGTGTGTCTATTATGTTTTGAGTGTCGAACAGTTCTGGGTTGTTGATGAGTTGTGCAAGGCGAATTGCATGGTTAAGGTCAAGTTCGTGTTGTGTGTGGTTTTTATAGTTCCACACAACTTGTCCGGACGGGTGCGGCAATATAAACAAGTAAGGATTGATGTGCATGTCGGTCGATTCACTCTGGCAGCAGTCAAAAGGACGCCGGGTTGCCGGCACTCCCCAGCGTCCTGACTTACTTAACGGGCTTTAGGGGCAACCAGAAAAGCCAGGTTTGCGATTTTTTTACTTTCCAGAGAAATGTTTTTCATGATGTGAACTCCTTGTTCATTGATAGTTGAAGTCACCTCGTGGTGACAACTTCATAATAGTTTGTAATGGATTATTGGCAAGGGGATATTAAGTAGGAAATTTCCAGTAATTTTGTCGGAGTAGTCTTTAGCTGGAAGTGAACTTGTAGGGAAAGTTTCAGTAATTAAAAGATGTAAGGAAATATCCTGCACGTTAGCGGGAAAATAATTGTAGGAAGTATTGAGGAATAACGAAGGGAAGGTGTTGCGCAAAGCCAACGGGGAGCCTGTTGGCTCCCCGTCATCCGCATGGATCAGCTGTTGGGCAGCAGGCGGCAGGTGATGCTTTTGATGTAGCGCGTCTCGGCGATAGCCGGGTGTACCGGGTGATCCGGGCCCTGACCGCCACGCTCGAGCAACTGGATATTGCGATCCAGGTGACGCGCGCTGGTCAGCAAGATGTTTTGCAGATCATCTTCCGGCAAGTGCATCGAGCACGATGCGCTGACGAGGATGCCATCCTTGTTGAGCAGGCGCATGGCTTGCTCGTTCAGGCGACGGTAGGCGCCTTCACCGTTTTTCATGTCTTTCTTGCGCTTGATGAACGCTGGCGGGTCGGCAACGATCACATCGAAGCGCTCTTCGCTGGCTTTCAGCTCTTTCAGGGCTTCGAAAACGTCGCCTTCGATGCAGGTCATCTTGTCGGCGAAACCGTTCAGCGCGGCGTTACGCTCGACACCGTCGAGGGCGAAGGCTGAAGCATCGACGCAGAACACTTCGCTGGCGCCGAACGCGGCAGCCTGCACGCCCCAGCCACCGATGTAGCTATAGAGGTCGAGGACGCGTTTGCCTTTGGCGTAAGGTGCCAGGCGGGCGCGGTTCATGCGGTGGTCGTAGAACCAGCCGGTTTTCTGACCCTGAATGACCGGGGCTTCGAATTTCACCCCGTTCTCTTCCAGCGCCACCCACTCCGGCACCAGGCCGAACACGGTTTCGACATAGCGGTTGAGGCCTTCAGCATCACGCGCAGCAGAGTCGTTCTTGAACAGGATGCCGCTTGGCTTGAGCACTTGGGTCAATGCCGCGATCACGTCATCTTTGTGCGCTTCCATGGTTGCTGAAGCGATCTGTACCACGAGGATGTCGCCGAAACGGTCAACGACCAGGCCAGGCAGCAGGTCGGAATCACCGTAGACCAGACGATAGAACGGCTTGTCGAACAGGCGCTCGCGCAGCGACAGGGCCACGTTCAGGCGGTGCACCAGTAGCGATTTGTCCAGCGCAACTTTAATGTCGCGCGACAGCAGGCGGGCGCAGATCAGGTTGTTCGGGCTCATCGCCACGATGCCCAGCGGCTTGCCGCCGGCGGCTTCGAGGATGGCTTGATCGCCGGCCTGGAAGCCGTGCAGCGGGGTGGCGGCAACATCGATTTCGTTGCTGTAGACCCACAAGTGGCCGTTGCGCAGGCGACGGTCGGCGTTGGCTTTGAGGCGCAGGCTAGGCAGGGACATGACGTCGCTCCGGAAAAAAGAGCGGGAGTATAGCGTGTTGCGACTTGCGTCGGGTTTGATGAGCGATGAAACGCTGATGGCCTCTTCGCAAGCAAGCTCGCTCCCACATTGGAATGCATTCCCCTGTTGGAGCGAGCTTGCTCGCGAGGGCGGTCTCGAATGCTACGCCGACAGTGCCTCGATCAGCTCCTTGTTGAACGCCGGAATATCATCCGGCTGACGGCTGCTGATCAGGTGACCGTCCTTGACCACTTCTTTATCCACCCAATTGGCCCCGGCATTCACCAGGTCATCCTTGAGTGTCTTGTAACTGGTCATTGTCTTGCCGTTGACCAGCCCGGCGGAAATCAGCAACCAGCCGCCATGGCAGATCACCGCAATCGGTTTGCCGGCAGAAGCGCCGGTCTTGACCAGATGCTGGGCGTCCTGATCGATGCGGATGGTGTCGGAGTTCTGCACGCCGCCCGGCAGGACGATTGCGTCGTACTGCTCGCTGCTGGCGCCCTGGAACGTCTGGTCGACCTTGAAATCGTCCGCCGGTTTGTCGTGATTCCAGCCTTTGACCTTGCCAGCCTCGGTGGAAAGGATGTCGACCTGGGCGCCGGCTTGCTCCAGCGCCTGCTTGGGACCGGTCAGTTCGACCTGCTCGAAACCGTCTGTTACCAAAAAGGCGACGCGTTTGCCGTTGAGGGAAGTGGCCATCGGTAAGACTCCTGAGTCTGTGGGAATTTGCCGCCGCAAGGGGTCGGAGTGATCCGTTGGGCATTACAGATTCCGAAGCCGTGGCCTGAATGAAAGTTCCTGACAATTGCCCACTGGTGTGTCGTCTCGCGGTTTTTAGAGGTTAGAATCGCCGCCTGTCCCAGAGTGTGTACTTATGTCCCAAGAGCTGACCACCGAACAGATTCAACAATCGCTGCAAGGCATCAGTGTGCCTGCGCAACCGCAGATCATGGTGGATCTGCAAATGGAGCAGTACATGCCCGACCCCGACCTGGAGGTGATCGCCAAACTGATCGCCCAGGATCCAGGGTTGTCCGGCTCGCTGCTGAAAATCGTCAATTCGCCGTATTACGGCTTGAGCAACAAGATCACCTCGATTCAGCGCGCGGTGAACCTGCTGGGTAGCCGCTCGATCATCAACCTGATCAACGCGCAGTCGATCAAGGGCGAGATGAACGACGACACCATCGTCACCCTCAACCGTTTCTGGGACACCGCCCAGGACGTGGCGATGACCTGCCTGACGCTGGCCAAGCGTGTTGGCACTCAGGCGGGTGACGAGGCTTACGCCTTGGGCCTGTTCCACGATTGCGGCGTGCCTTTGATGTTGCAGCGGTTCCCCAATTACATGACGGTGCTGGAAAAGGCTTACGCCAACGCCAGCGCCGAATGTCGGGTGGTCGACACCGAGAACAGCGAGTTCAACACCAATCACGCCGTGGTCGGGTACTACACCGCCAAGTCCTGGCGCCTGCCGGAACACGTCAGTGCGGCCATCGCCAATCACCATAATGCCTTGGCGATTTTCAGCGATGAATCGTCGCGCAACAGCCAGCTGAAAAACCTGCTGGCGATCCTGAAAATGGCCGAACATATTTGCGCTTCGTACCGAGTGCTGGGCAATCAGACCGAAGATTTCGAATGGAACGCCGTCGGCCCGCTGGTACTCGACTATGTAGGACTGTCGGATTACGACTTTGAAACCCTCAAACAAACGATCCGCGACCTCGGCGCGCATTGATTCGAGGACGCCATGCCTGAACTGCCGGAAGTCGAAACCACCCGTCGCGGGATTGCCCCGCACCTGGAAGGCCAGCGCGTCAGCCGGGTGATCGTGCGTGATCGGCGATTGCGCTGGCCGATTCCCGAGGATCTCGATGTGCGCCTGTCTGGGCAGCGCATCGTGCTGGTCGAGCGTCGTGCCAAGTATCTGTTGATCAACGCCGAGGTTGGCACGCTGATCAGTCATTTGGGCATGTCGGGCAATTTGCGTCTGGTCGAGATCGGGCTGCCGGCGCTCAAACATGAACATGTCGATATCGAGCTGGAGTCAGGGCTGGCCCTGCGCTACACCGATCCGCGACGGTTCGGCGCGATGTTGTGGAGCAATGATCCACTCAATCATGAACTGCTGATTCGCCTCGGCCCGGAGCCGCTGACTGATCTGTTCGATGGCGAGCGCTTGTTCCAGCTGTCGCGCGGGCGTTCGATGGCGGTAAAACCGTTCATCATGGACAACGCGGTGGTCGTGGGCGTCGGCAATATCTATGCGACCGAAGCGCTGTTTGCCGCCGGGATCGACCCGCGCCGCGAGGCCGGTGGGATTTCCCGGGGGCGCTATCTGAAACTGGCGATCGAGATCAAACGCATTCTGGCCGCCGCTATCGAGCGTGGCGGTACGACGTTGCGTGATTTCATTGGCGGTGACGGGCAACCGGGGTATTTCCAGCAGGAGCTGTTTGTCTATGGCCGTGGCGGTGAACACTGCAAGGTTTGTGGCACAGGGCTGCGCGAAATGAAGCTGGGTCAGCGTGCCAGTGTGTTCTGCCCGCGTTGTCAGAGCTGAGGCAAAAAGCTGAAAAAGTCCTACGGTCTATAGTGAGTTGTCTCACTGTTCAGCCCGAAGGATCGTGCCATGAAATCCTTGCAAGTCCTCGTCGTTGCGCTGCTGTTGTGTTCCAGTCTGGCTGTTCAGGCCACGGAAAACGGCAGCGGTGATCCGCGCTACACCATCCAGAATCCACCGGCCTACGCGATGATCGGCGACTTGCTGATTGCCCGACCTTTATTGGTGGTGGCGACGGTGATCGGTGCGGGGGCGTTTGTCGTGTCGTTGCCGTTTACCGCACTGGGTGGCGGGATTGGCGATGCGGGGCAGGCGCTGGTGGTCGACCCGGCAAAAGCGGCGTTTGTGCGGTGTCTGGGGTGTATGGGGGAGGGGTTTGAGCAGCGCGAGTGAGCTGAGCAGGATTCAGCTGTGTGGCTGATGACCCTTTCGCGAGCAAGCTCGCTTCCACAATTTGAAATGCATTCCAATGTGGGAGCGAGCCTGCTCGCGAAGGGGCCCGAACGGACGCTGAAGGCTTAGGCTTTGCCGGTGATGATGCGGTACTTCTCCATCAACTGTTCTTCAGTCTCCGGATGCGCCTCGTCCAGCGGAATGCAATCCACCGGGCAAACCTGTTGGCACTGCGGTTCGTCGTAGTGGCCGACGCACTGGGTGCACAGGTTCGGGTCGATCACGTAGATCTCTTCGCCTTGGGAGATGGCGGCGTTCGGGCACTCGGGTTCGCAGACGTCGCAGTTGATGCAATCGTCGGTGATGATCAGGGACATGCTAACTCCAGCCGGGGCGGCAGGCCCGGGCGCTATAAATCAATGCGCGCAATTGTGCCGCATTGGCGAGCGCAGTGCACGTTGCTGCGATCAAGGGCTGCAATCAAAAGCCAAGATCGCAGCCCAAGCCTTCGGCAGCTCCTACTTTTTGAAGCGTAGGGTCAGCGCGTCGGCCACGGCCGGGTGGACGAATTTGCTGATATCGCCGCCCAGAGCGGCAATTTCCCGCACCAGCGTCGAGGAAATGAACGAATAACGCTCGGACGGGGTGAGAAACAGACTCTCCACATCCGGGGCTAACTGGCGGTTCATGTTGGCCAGCTGGAATTCGTATTCGAAGTCCGACACCGCGCGTAAACCACGCAGGAACACATTGGCGTTCTGCTCTTTGGCGAAATGCGCGAGTAGCGTCGAGAAGCCGACCACTTCCACGTTCGGCAGGTGTTTGGTGACCTCGCGAGCCAGTTCGACCCGTTGTTCCAGCGGGAACAGCGGGTTTTTCTTCGGGCTGGCAGCGACCGCAATGATCACGTGATCGAACAGGCGCGAGGCGCGTTCGACCAGATCGCCATGGCCCTTGGTAATAGGGTCGAAGGTACCTGGGTACAACACTCGGTTCATCGCGTCGTCCTGGCGGGAGTCCGTTGGGGAGTCGGATGGTATCGCAGCCGTCCCGGTCGGCCAAGTCGCCTGTTGGGTAAGAAAGCACTATAGACGATGGCAATATTCGGTTTTTTCACGGAATTCTCAGCCGATCGGCGAGGGACGTCGCCAGTTGCGCGGTCAGACCATACACAGACAGCTGCGGGTTGGCGCCGATGCTGGTGGGAAAAAGTGAGCCGTCATGGATCGACAGATTGGCCAGTTGATGGTGTCGTCCGAGACTGTCGGTGACGGCGCTTTTCGGGTCTTCACCCATCGCGCAGCCGCCCATGACATGCGCGCTGCCGAGCCGGGTGCGGTACAGCTCAAGGCTCAAACCATCGATCAACGTGCGCGCCTCGGCCAGAGTTTTCACGTAACGGGCGTCGGCGTGCATCGGCATCACGGCTTTGGCGCCGCCGGCGAACTGGATTTCGGCCATGACGTGGAACGCCCGGCGCAAGCCTTCCCAAGCGTAGGCTGAAACCTGATAGTCGAGCACCGGCGAACCATCGCTCCGCAATTCGACTGCTCCGCCCGTGCTGTCCGGGTGAAAACCGTCGCGCAGCAAGGCCAGCATGGCGTGGGTGTGCGGCAGGTCAGCCATGTGTTGTGCACTTTCCTCACCGAAGCCGCCGAGCAGGGTGGCCGCCAGTGCCGGATGCAGCGGTGGAACTTCAAGTTTGAAGGCCATCGGCCCGGTGGTGCCGTCCTTCCACTGGAAATGGTCGGAATAGATCGACTGCGGCGCCCCGTAGAACGGGTTGATGACTTCGTCGAAGCGCGCGGCTGACATGTTCACCGGGTGCAGGAAGGTGCGTTTTCCGAGGTTTTCATGAGGATCCGGGGCTTCCGAGCGCAGCAATAACGCCGGGCTGTTGATGCCTCCGCCAGCCAATACGTAATGCCGCGCTTTGACGGTGATTGTGCGCCCGGTCGGTGCAACGCAGCGCTCATCCATCGCCACGCATTGCAGGCCGGTGACCTTTTCGCCGCTGATCAGCAGCTTCTCCGCGCGAGCGAGATAGAGCAACTCTCCGCCCTTTTCCAGCGTCGCCGGAATGGTCGTGACCATCATCGATTGTTTGGCGTTAGTCGGGCAGCCCATGCCGCAGTAACCGAGATTCCAGCAGCCGCGCACATTGCGTGGGATCACGTGCCAGCTATAGCCGAGTTGTTCGCAGCCTTTGCGGATCACATCGTTGTTGGCGTTGGGCGGGACCATCCATGGTGCGACGCCGAGGCGCTGTTCCATTTTCTCGAACCACGGCGCCATCTCGGCGGGGCTATGGCCTTTGACGTTGTGCTCTTTGGCCCAGTGTTCGAGGGTCGGCTCCGGGGTACGGAAACTCGATGTCCAGTTGATCAGCGTGGTACCACCGACCGCGCGCCCCTGCAGGATGGTGATTGCGCCGTCCTTGCTCATGCGGCCGATGCCTTCCTGATAGAGGCTGCTGTAGGCCTTGTCTTCGAGCATTTTGAAATCTGAACTGGTTTTCAGCGGGCCTTCTTCGATCAGCAGGACTTTATAGCCGGCGGCGCTGAGGATTTCCGCCGTGGTGCCGCCACCGGCGCCGCTGCCGATGATCGCCACGTCGGCTTCCAGGGTCAGGTCGTCGGTCAGTTGTGCGCCGTTGTAGGTTTTCCAGCCTCGGGCGAGGCCTTCGCGGAACGGGTCGGGTACGGGCATCGGTCAGGTTCTCTTTATTATTTTGGATGCGGCGGTGTGGCGGCCGACCTCTTCGCGAGCAGGCTCGCTCCCACATTTGAAATGCATTCCCCTGTGGGAGCGAGCCTGCTCGCGAAGGGAGCGACACGATTTCAGACCGTAGGCGGGCCGGGATAGCCGCAATGCGCCCACGATTCTGCGCGGGTGTACCAGGCCATCATCACCATCTGCTGCAGCGAGCTATGCCCCATGCGCAACAAACTCAATGAACTGTTTTCCCAGCGATCAAGGAAGTGCCGCATCGCTTCGGCACTGGCATTTTCCCAACTGCCCCAGATCCCGGTGAGTGGCCCGCGCGTCACCGCCATGCCGAGGGCGTCGAACAGTTGCCGGGTGAGCTTGAGCATTTCCGGCGACAGGTGATCGAGGCTGTAGTCCAGCGACTTGAGCGTGCCTTCAACGGCGCCCGGCATCTTCTCGGCCGCCACGGCGCCATCGAGCATCACCGGAACCAGTGCGCGCAGAAACAGCAGATCGCCGTCGCGCAACGAGACGAAACCGTTGGCCGCGACGCTCGACGAGCAGCCGCTGAGGCTGGCGCCGAGTCCGGCGGTGGCGAGGAATGCCGTGGCGCCGAGACTGAATTTCAGCAGGCCACGGCGGGACAGTGCAGGTGTTTCGGTCAGGCTTGGGTGCATTATTTTTATTACCCGGCGGTGACGAAGTTTTAGCGAATGAACAGCTTCTGGATCAGTTTCTGAATCGATTTGCCGTAGGGCGGGTAAATCAGTCGGGCAGCGTTGAAGCGCTGTTTAATCAGTACGCCCTTGGCTTTGCTGAAGGTCAGGAAGCCTTCGTGGCCATGGTAGTGGCCCATGCCGGAAGCGCCGATGCCGCCAAACGGCATGTCGTCCTGAGCCACATGCAGCAGGGTGTCGTTCAGGCATACACCGCCGGAATGGGTTTCGTGCAGCACGCGGTTCTGTTCGCGTTTGTCGTAGCCAAAGTAGTAAAGAGCCAGAGGACGTGGCCGCTGATTGATGTAAGCAAATGCCTGCTCCAGATCCTGATACGGCACGATCGGCAGCAGCGGACCGAAGATTTCGTCTTGCATCACCGTCATCTCGTCGCTGACATTCAACAGCACACTGTGCGGCATGCGTCGGCCCTGGCCTTGCTCGAACAGCGGAATCAACAGCGCGCCCTTGCTGGTCGCGTCGCTGACGTAGCCGTTGAGACGCGCCAATTGGCGTTCGTTGATGATCGCGGTGTAGTCCGGATTGTCGGTGAGTGTCGGATAAAAACCCTGCACGGCCTGGCGATAGGCTTCGACGAAGCCGCCGACCCGATCTTCCGGCACCAGCACGTAATCCGGGGCAACGCAGGTCTGACCGGCGTTGAGGGTTTTACCGAAGGCAATGCGCTCGGCGGCATCCTTGAGCGGTACATCGCGGGAGACGATGGCCGGCGACTTGCCGCCCAGCTCCAGTGTCACAGGGGTGAGGTTTTCGGCGGCGGCGCGCATCACGTGTTTGCCGATGCTGGTGGCGCCGGTAAACAGCAAATGATCGAAGCGCAGCCGGGAGAACGCCACGCCGATGTCGGCTTCACCGAGCACCACGCAGACCAGGTCTTCGGGGAAAATTCGCGCCAGCAACTCTTTCATCAACAAGCCCGTGGCCGGGGTCGATTCACTCAGTTTGAGCATCACCCGGTTGCCCGCCGTCAAGGCGCCGACCAGTGGGCCGACGGCCAGATACAACGGGTAATTCCACGGCACGATGACGCCAACCACGCCGAGGGGCTGATAGACCACTTTCGCCGACGCTGGCTGAAACGCCATGCCGACCTTGCGCCGCGAGGCTTTCATCCAGCCTTTGAGATGACGGCTGGCGTAATGAATACCGTGCAGGCTTGGCATCAGCTCGGCGAGCAGGGTTTCATCGGCGCTGCGATGGCTGAAATCGGAGCTGATCGCCGCGATCAATGCTTGCCGCTCGTTGCTGAGCAAATCGCTCAACGCTTTGAGCCATTGCTGGCGCTGGGCGGCGGGCGGCATTGGATTGGCGGCATACGCGGCCCGCTGCGCCTCGAACAACCTGTCCAGCTCGGCCAGCGGTTGTTGCAGCATTTGCAGGTAAGCAATGTCGGCCGTCATGGTCTGCTCCGGATTTATTGTAGTGATGAACTTTTTAGAGTCTATGCTCTAGAAAGTCAAATGACTTCCTTGCACAGCAGTGTTTTATCCATTTCCGGTTAGGTCGTAAGATGCCCCCCAACGCACTCTGAATTAAAGCTCAAGCCATGGCCCCACGAATAAAAACCAGCGAGCGTATCGTGCTGAACAGCCTTGAGCTGTTCAATCAGCAGGGCGAGCGCAGCATCAGCACCAATCACATTGCCGCCCATATGGAGATTTCTCCGGGCAACCTGTACTACCACTTCCCCAACAAACAGGCGATCATCGCCGTGTTGTTCAGTGAGTACGAAAGCCTCGTGGACAGCTTTCTGCGCCCGCCGCAGGGGCGTGCGGCGACCGTCGAAGACAAGCGTTTCTATCTCAAGGAACTGCTCTCGGCGATGTGGCGCTATCGCTTTCTGCACCGCGATCTCGAGCATCTGCTCGACAGCGATCCGGAACTGGCCGCCCGCTATCGACGCTTTTCCCAACGCTGCGTGATTCAGGGCGCGGCGATCTACGAAGGTTTTGTCGCCGCCGGGATTCTCGACATGGATCGCGTGCAGATCGAATCCCTGACCCTCAATGCCTGGATCATCCTGACGTCGTGGGTGCGCTTCCTGTGCACCACCCGCGAAAACTCCAACCACCTCAGTGAGCAAGCCATTAAACGTGGCGTGTATCAGGTGCTGGTGCTGGAAGCCGGGTTTGTCACTGAGCAGGCGCGTGACGAGGTCAATGCGTTGTTCGAGGAGTTCTACGTGCCGCTGGCCCAGGCCCTTGAAGACGTGAAATAAACCGTTCTGTTGAAATCCCTCAGGAGCCCGTTATGCCGATTGCGCAACTGATCAGCCCCGAAGCACTGGATGCCCGCAACGCGCAGCCGGGGCTGGTGATTCTCGATTGTCGTTTTGCCCTCGAAGACCCGGACTACGGTCAGCGCAGCTATGCCGAAGGGCACATTGCCGGGGCGAGCTTCGCCGACCTTGAGCGTGACCTTAGCGGCACCGTAGTCAAAGGCATGACGGGTCGTCATCCATTGCCCGAGCCGGCGGCGCTGATCGAGCGTCTACAGGCGTGGGGCATCAACAACGACAGCGATGTGGTTTTGTACGACGACGGTCCTGGTGCCTACGCCGCGCGGGCGTGGTGGTTGCTGGCGTGGCTGGGCAAGCGCGATGGCGTGTTCATTCTCGATGGCGGACTCAAGGCCTGGCACGCGGCGGGGTTGCCGCTGAGCCTCGATGCGCCGACGGTCAGTCGCGGTAGTTTCAGTGGTCAGCCGGACATGAGCTTGCTGATCAGCGCCGAAAAATTGCAAAAGCGTCTTGGCCAACCTGCGTTGACCTTGATCGATGCTCGGGCGTTGCCGCGATTCAAGGGGGAAGTGGAACCGATCGATTCGGTGGCCGGGCACATTCCCGGTGCGCAATGCGCGGCGTTCACCGACAACCTCGGCAGTGATGGGCGATTCCTCCCAGCCGATCAGCTCAAGCAGCGTTTTGCCGCGAAGCTCGGCGAACGTTCGCCAGCGGATCTGGTGGCTTATTGCGGTTCTGGCGTGACGGCGTGTCACAACCTGTTCGCGTTGTGTCTGGCGGGATATCCGCTGGGTTCGTTGTATGCCGGGTCGTGGAGTGAGTGGATCAATGAGCCTTCGCGCGGTATTGCCACCGGCCAATAATTAATACCTGTGGGAGCGAGTCTGCTCGCGAAGGCGTCCTGTCAGCCACTATTTCTTGGACTGACACACCGCTTTTGCGAGCAGACTCGCTCCCACATTGGTTATGCGCTGTCTGGGGGAAGCTGTCGGGCGCTACGGTAGGCGGCCGGCCCGACGCCATAAGCCTGCTTGAACTGCCGGCTCAAATGGCTCTGGTCGGCAAACCCCAGTTGCATGGCGACTTCTACCGGCAGGCAACCGTGCTGCAACAGTGCGCGCGCCTGGGCGATACGTTGCTGCATCAGCCAGGTGTGCGGCGGCATACCAGTAGCGCGGCGGAACACCCGGGCGAAATGGAAGGGCGACAGATTGACCGCCGCCGCCAGTTCTTCCAGTGACGGTGGCGCCGCCAGTTGTGCGTGCAGCAATTCTTTGCCCAACAGCACCGCGCGGTGTTCCTTGCCGGCTCGGCCGGGCACCGGCACTGCCGCATGGCGCTGCAACAGCAGCAACATCATCTCGCGCCACACCGTCTGCTGTTGCAGTGCGGTGGCCGGGCTTTCGAGCAAACGGTGCAACTGGGCAAAGCCGTTGACCAGATCCGGGTCGCGATACAGCGTGGCGCCGAATGCCGGCAGGTTGGTGGTGGACAGTTCCAGTTCATCCAGCAGCGAAACGATTTGCGCGGTATCGGGATAAAACGCCCGATACAGCCAGCCGTCCTCAGTGCCCTTGTGCCCGGTGTGCAGTTCGTCGGGATTGATCAACACCAGCGTGCCGCTGCCGGCCAGATGCTCGGCGCCGCGATAACGGTAGCGCTGGGCGCCGGCCATGATCATGCCGATCACGAAACCGTCGTGCACATGCGGAGCGAAGCGATGGTCAATGTAGCGCGCCGACAACAACTCGACCCCGGCCAGCGGCGCGGTTTGCCAGAAGCGGATCGACTCGCCCTGATCGCTCATGCGGACACGCTGGCCAACCACTGTGGGATGCGTCGTTCCAGGTAATAACCGGGATGACGCAGCGAGCCGTCGACAAAGCCGACATGCCCGCCGCGGGCCTGCAATTCGAACGCCGTTAACGGCGACAGCTCACTGGCCAGCGGCAAACTGTGCGGGAACACGAACGGATCGTCCGCCGCCTGAATGATCAGCGTCGGCGTGCGGATCTCACCGAGGAAATAGCGGCTCGAAGCGCGGCGGTAGTAATCCTCGGCATCATTGAAACCGTGCAACGGCGCGGTCACCCGGCCATCGAAATCCCAGAACGTGCGCATGTTTTCCAGCGAGCCAAGGGCTGCCAGCGCGGCGAGTCCGTCTTCGCGACCGTCATGCTGAAACTGCCGTTGCTTGTTCTTGATATAGGCGACCATCTCGCGCATGAAGTGCGCCTGATAGACCTTGGAAAAGCCTTGGCCGATGCGGTCGGCGCATTGGTCGAGGCGAAACGGCACGGACACCGCCACCGCGCCGAGTATGCCACTGGCGCTACCGGTTTCGCCCAGATGTTTGAGCAGCACATTGCCGCCCAACGAATAGCCAACGGCATACAACGGTGCCAGCGGTCGTTTCGCGCGCAGGTGTCTGATGGTTTCGGCGAGGTCTTCGCTGGCGCCGGAGTGATAGCTGCGTGGGAGCAGATTCGGTTCGCCGGAGCAGCCGCGCCAGTTCAGCGCGACACTGGCCCAGCCTTGATCGGCCAAGGCCTTTTGGATACCTGCTACATAAGGCGAATTGGAAGAGCCGGTCAGCCCATGCAGCACCAGCACCAGTGGCGCATCGGCGGTGTGCGGGCCGTGCCAGTCGAGATCGAGGAAGTCGCCATCCTCAAGCCACAGACGTTCGCGTTCCCGCTCGATATGCACGGTTTTGCGCCACAGCGGCCCCCACAGGGTTTGCAGGTGCGGATTGCCGAGGCCGAGGGCGGGGATGAAGCGTTCTGAAGAGGCGGACACGATGGTTCTCGATGCAGAGCGGCGACCCCATTGGAAGGGGCGCCGCTGATTCAGACCGGTCGGTTAACCGGCGATCTCTGCCGTACGTTGCCACAGCGCGTAGTAAACCCGGCCGGATTTCTGTTCGCGATGCAGGCGCCAGTTGCCCGGCAGGCCCAGCGTCGATGGCGCCGTTTCGCTTTCAGTGTAGATCCACGAGTCGGGCGCCAGCCACTGACGCTCTTCGAGCAAGGTGCAAACGGCCGGCAGCAAGTTCTGATTGAACGGCGGGTCGAGGAATACCAGGTCGAACGCGCTGGCGGTCTGGGTTTCCAGATAACGCAGGGCATCAGCCGTTTGTACCTGGCCGTTGGTGCAGCGCAGGGTGCCGAGGTGTTCTTTCAGACTGGAAACGGCGATGTTGCTGGCATCCAGCGCCTGACCCATGGCCGCGCCACGCGACAGCGCTTCGAGAAACAGCGCGCCGCTGCCGGCGAACGGATCAAGGACCTTGGCCCCTTCAACGTACGGCGCGAGCCAGTTGAACAGGGTTTCACGCACGCGATCCGGCGTCGGGCGCAGGCCCGGTGCGTCGGGGAAGCTCAGCTTGCGGCTACGCCATTGACCGCCAATGATGCGCAACTGGTTCACACCGTTGTGGACGTTGTGCGCTGGCTTTTTAGGGGAACGAGTTGCCATTAATGCTCCGGAACCCCGAGCGGTTGCTCGGCAGGTTTATCAGATGGGGCCGGTAACGGCTTTTGCGGCACGGTTGGACCCGCGGTGACGATGACCATTTTGTCCGTGCTCAGGTGTTTGTTCAGGGCGTCGCGGACTTGTTCCACGGTCAGGCTCTGCGACTGACGCATGAAGTCGTCCAGATAGCTCAACGGCAGATTATAAAAGCCCATGGCGCCGAGTTGGCCGACGATGTCGGCATTGCTCGCGGTGGACAGCGGGAAGCTGCCGGCCAGTTCACGTTTGGCGTCGTCGAGTTCTTTCTGCGTCGGCCCGGTTTTCAGGTAGTCGGCGAGCACGTCCTGCACCAGTTTCAGGGTGCCTTCGCTCATTTCCGCGCGGGTCTGCAAGTTGATCATGAACGGGCCGCGCGCCTGCATCGGGCTGAAGGCCGAGTACACGCCGTAGGTCAGGCCGCGTTTCTCGCGCACTTCGCTCATCAGGCGCGTGCCGAAACCGCCGCCACCGAGGATCTGGTTGCCCATCGACAGCGCGGCGTAATCCGGATCGTCACGGTCGATGCCCAGTTGCGCGAGCATCAGGTTGGTCTGCTTCGACGGGAATTCGATATGGCCAGTGCTGGCCTTCGGTTCCTGCGGCTGAGCGATCTTCGCCAGCGCCGGGCCTTTCGGCAGTGCGCTGGAGACCTGATTGGCAATTGCCTCGGCCTCCGCACGCGACAGGTCGCCGACCAGCGCGATTACCACGTTGCCAGCCGCGTAGGCTTTGGCGTGGAACTCACGCAATTGCGCGAGGGTGATCTTCGGCACGCTTTGCGGATTGCCGTCGCTGGAATGCGCATACGGGTGATCGCCATACAGACGCTTCATCAGCTCAATACTGGCGAGTTTGCCGGGATTCTGTTTCTGGTACTCGAAACCGGCAAGCATCTGGTTCTTGATGCGCGCGAAGGAGTCGGCCGGGAAGGTCGGTTTGCCGATGACTTCCGAGAACAGCTTCAAAGCAGGCTCACGCTTGTCAGCAGCACTCAGGCTGCGCAACGAGGCCAGCGCCATGTCCTTGAAAGCACCGTTGCCGAAATCCGCTCCCAGGCCTTCAAAGCCTTGCGCGATGGCGCCGACGTCTTTGCCGGCGACACCTTCGTTGAGCATCGCGTTGGTCAGTACCGCCAGACCCGAAGCGCTACCGTCCTGGCTGCTGCCGGCAGCGAAGATCAGGCGCATGTCGAACATCGGCAACTCATGGGCTTCGACGAACAGCACTTTGGCGCCTTCGGCGGTGTTCCAGGTTTGTACGTCGAGCTTGCGGCTGGCCGGTGCCTTGCCGTCAAGTTCGGCCAGTGATCGCAGCTTCTGGCTGGACTTGGCGTTGTCCAAGGCTTCGCTGGCATTGCTGTCAGCGCCTGGCGACAGGTACAGCGCGGCAGAGCCGATCACCGCCACGGCGATCAGGCCGAGCAGCAGGCGTGGGGATTTGCGCTTACTCATGAGTCGTCTCCAGTGGCAGGACGTGGGCGACGCTGAGACGTTCGCGGGTGAAATACAGTTTGGCGGCGTTCTGGATGTCTTGCGGGGTCACGCTTTCCAGATCGGCGAGTTCGGTGTCCATCAGTTTCCACGACAGGCCGACGGTTTCCAGTTGGCCAATCGCCGTGGCCTGGCTGGTGATCGAATCACGTTCGAAGACCAGGCCGGCGATTACCTGCGCACGCACGCGCTCCAGTTCTGCGGCGGACGGCGCGGTGGTTTTCAGCTGTTCGAGCAGCTTCCACAGGCCAGCCTCGGCTTGCGCCATAGTCTTTTTCTTCTGCGTGTTCGGGGTTGCCGACAGGGTGAACAGGCTGTCGCCACGGGTGTAGGCGTCGTAGCTCGACGAACCGCCGGAGACCAGCTCTTCACCGCGCTCCAGTTGCGTCGGAATGCGCCCGCTGTAGCCGCCGTCGAGCAGGGCCGAGATCAGGCGCAAGGCGTTGACCGAGCGTTTGTCTTCAGCCGTGGCAATGCTTGGCACGTTGAAGCCGAGCATCAGGCTAGGCAGTTGTGTTTGCACGTGCAGGGTGATCTGGCGTTCACCGGGTTCGGCCAGTTCCAGCGGCTTTTTCGCCGGTGGCACGTTGCGTTTGGCGATCGGGCCGAAGTAGCGCTGGGCGAGGGTTTTCACTTCGTCCGGGGTGACGTCGCCGACCACCACCAGCGTGGCGTTGTTCGGCACGTACCAGGATTGGTACCAGTGGCGCAGCTCTTCGACCTTCATGCGGTCGAGGTCAGCCATCCAGCCGATGGTCGGCGTGTGGTAGCCGCTGGCCGGGTAGGCCATGGCCTTGTAGCGCTCGTAGGCTTTGGACATCGGCTTGTCATCGGTGCGCAAGCGGCGCTCTTCCTTGATGACCTCGATTTCCTTGGCGAACTCGTCGGCCGGCAGGCGCAGATTGGCCATGCGGTCGGCTTCCAGCTCGAAGGCTACGCCCAGACGGTCGCGGGCCAGCACCTGGTAATAAGCCGTGAAGTCGTCGCTGGTGAAAGCGTTTTCTTCGGCACCCAGATCGCGCAGGATCAGCGACGCTTCGCCGGGGCCGACTTTCTCGCTGCCCTTGAACATCATGTGTTCAAGGGCGTGAGACAGACCGGTCTGGCCCGGGGTTTCGTAGCTGGAACCGACCTTGTACCAGACCTGCGACACCACCACCGGCGCGCGATGGTCTTCGCGCACGACGACCTTGAGGCCGTTGTCGAGGGTGAATTCGTGAGTCGGTTGCGGGTCGGCCGCCAGGGCCGAAAGGGGCAGGCAGACTGTGCTGAGCAGCAGGCCTGCAGCGCGGCGGGCTAGAGCATTCATTCGTTTTTTAACCTGTTGGGCTGCCCGCTTGGTCTTAGCGTCGGCGGGCGAGAGGGTGCTAGGATACTGATCCGTTTTACTGGCGGCCACGCCTATCAAGCCACTGATCGGTCGATAGGTTGTATGGGTTCCCGGCAGAAGCTTTGAGTTTGTCAGCTAAACTCTGCGTTTTCGCCGACGATGCCGTTCCAGTCCTTCGTATTAATCTACCTTTGAGGTGCCTCTGGCGCCTCGACAAAATGTTGCGCGTGAACAAGCTGGATGAAACACAGTCTGTTCTGCATCGAATATTTATTTGCCGGGGCGCCCTTATGGCGCGTCGCTACCGTGAGATAGCCGTCCTCCATGTTTGGTTCCAACGACGACAAGAAGACCCCAGCTGCGGCTGGCGAGAAGAAAAGCCTGTTCGGATGGCTGCGTAAGAAACCGCAGGAACCCGTCGTCGAACAGACGCCCGCGATTCCTGAGCCCGCTCCCGCGCCGGCTCCGGTAATAGAAGAAGAGCCGGCACCGATTGTGCTGCCGATTGCCGAGCCGGTGTTGCAACCGGTTGAGCCAGAGCCTGAAGCGCCTGTCGCGGCCGAACTGCCGCTGACCCCGGCGGCCGAGCCGTGGCTGACCTTGCCGGTGGCGGAAGAACCGGTGGCATTGGTTGAAGAGGCTGCGCCACACGTTACGCCAGTGATTCCTGCGCCTGCTGCGTTTGTGACCGAAGTTGCTCCGGCTGTTGTTGAGCCGCTGGTCGAGCCTGCGCCGGTTGTTGCAGAACCTGTAGTCGCTGAAACTATTGTTCCCGAGCCTGTTGCTCCAGTAGTTCTCGCCCCTGTTGCCCCGGTCATTCAACAGCCCGAGCCTGCACCTGCACCTGCACCTGCACCTGCACCTGCACTTGTCGCCGCTGCGCCAGTCGAAGTGATTGCCGAAGCCCCCGTCGAAGCCCCGCGCACCGAAGAAACCAAAGCCGGCTTCTTCGCCCGCCTCAAGCAAGGCCTGTCGAAAACCAGCGCCAGCATCGGCGAAGGCATGGCCAGCCTGTTTCTCGGCCGCAAAACCATCGATGACGATTTGCTCGATGACCTCGAAACCCGTCTGCTCACCGCCGACGTCGGTGTCGAAGCCACCACGCAGATCATCCAGCGCCTGACCCAGAAGGTTGCTCGTAAGGAACTGGCCGACGCCGACGCGCTGTACAAATCCCTGCAGGCCGAGCTGGCCGCGATGCTCAAACCGGTCGAACAACCGCTGAAAATCGTCTCGCAAAACAAGCCGTTCGTGATTCTGGTGGTGGGCGTCAACGGCGCCGGCAAGACCACCACTATTGGCAAACTGGCGAAGAAGCTGCAGCTGGAAGGCAAGAAAGTCATGCTCGCCGCCGGTGACACCTTCCGCGCCGCCGCCGTGGAGCAATTGCAGGTCTGGGGCGAACGCAACAAGATTCCGGTGATCGCCCAGCACACTGGCGCCGACTCGGCTTCGGTGATCTTCGACGCCGTGCAGGCCGCCAAGGCCCGTGGCATCGACGTATTGATCGCTGACACCGCCGGTCGTCTGCACACCAAAGACAACCTGATGGAAGAACTGAAAAAGGTTCGCCGGGTCATCGGCAAGCTCGACGCCGACGCGCCGCACGAAGTGCTGCTGGTACTCGACGCCGGCACCGGCCAGAACGCCATCAACCAGGCCAAGCAATTCAACCAGACCGTCGAACTGACCGGTCTGGCGCTGACCAAGCTCGACGGTACCGCCAAGGGCGGGGTGATCTTCGCCCTGGCCAAGCAGTTCGGCCTGCCGATCCGCTACATCGGCGTCGGTGAAGGCATCGACGATTTGCGTACCTTTGAAGCCGAACCCTTTGTCCAGGCACTGTTTGCCGAGCGGGAGCGTTCATGATTCGTTTCGAACAGGTCGGTAAACGCTACCCGAACGGTCACGTCGGCTTGCATGAGCTGAGCTTTCGAGTCCGTCGTGGCGAGTTCTTGTTTGTCACCGGCCACTCCGGTGCCGGTAAATCCACGTTGTTGCGCCTGTTGCTGGCGATGGAACGCCCAACCAGCGGCAAACTGCTGCTGGCCGGGCAAGACCTGAGCACCATCAGCAACGCGCAGATTCCGTTCTTGCGCCGACAGATCGGCGTGGTGTTCCAGAATCACCAGTTGCTGTTCGATCGCACGGTGTTCAACAACGTCGCTTTGCCGCTGCAGATTCTCGGGCTGTCCAAGGCCGAAATCGCCAAGCGTGTCGACTCGGCGCTGGAGCGCGTGGCGCTGTCGGATAAAACCGATCTGTACCCGGGCGACCTGTCCACCGGTCAGCAACAGCGCGTCGGCATCGCCCGCGCCATTGTTCACCGCCCGGCCTTGCTGCTGGCGGACGAACCGACCGGTAACCTCGATCCGCGTCTGGCTGCCGAGATCATGGGCGTGTTCGAAGACATCAACCGTCTGGGCACCAGCGTGCTGATCGCCAGTCACGACCTGGCACTGATCGCGCGCATGCGTCACCGCATGCTGACCCTGCAACGTGGCCGATTGATTGGCGACGGGGAGGCCGGAGAATGAGTGCGACACGCAGCCCGAAGGTTTCCGAACGCGTGGCCCCGAAAGCCGCCGATCCGCAACCACCGAAGAAGAAAAAACACGACGAAGACGATGGCCCGGACTTCGCCACGCTGTTCCGAGCCTGGGTCGAAAGCCATCGCGCCAGCCTGCTCGACAGCCTGCGTCGTCTTGGCAAACAGCCGATCGGCAGTTTCTTCACCTGCATGGTGATGGCGGTCGCACTGAGCCTGCCGATGGGTCTTTCGCTGTTGCTTAACAACGTCGAACGTCTCGGCGGTTCGTGGCAGCGCGCGGCGCAGATTTCGTTGTATCTGCAACTCGACGCCAGCCCGGAACAGGGCGAGTCGTTGCGCGAGCAGATCAAAGGTATGCCCGGCGTAGCTGATGCTGAATATGTCGGCCGTGATCAGGCGCTGGAGGAGTTCCAGCAGCAGTCCGGACTGGGCGAAGCCCTGCGCGAGCTGCCGGAGAACCCGTTGCCGGGCGTGGTACTGGTGACGCCGAACGAAGTCGACAAGCCGACGCTGGAAGCATTAAGACAAAAACTTTCCGAGCTGCCCAAGGTACAACAGGCGCAACTTGATCTAGTCTGGGTCGAGCGTCTGGCCGCCATCCTCAAGCTTGGCGATCGTTTTGTTTTCGGTCTGACGGTGCTTTTGGTTTCTGCATTACTTTTGGTGATAGGCAATACCATTCGTCTTCATATTGAAAACCGCCGCACCGAGATAGAAGTGATTAAACTCGTCGGCGGCACTGACAGCTATGTGCGACGGCCCTTCCTTTATATGGGCGCGTTGTATGGCTTCGGTGCGGGACTGTTGTCCTGGGGTGTATTGGCGTTCGGCCTGAACTGGCTGAACGATGCGGTGGTTGGACTGGCCGGCTTGTACGGCAGTGATTTCGCGCTGGCCGGAGTGCCAGTTGCCGATGGTCTGTCGCTCTTGCTTGGCGCGGTGCTGTTGGGTTATATCGGTGCATGGATTGCAGTCGCACGTCATCTCAGGGAGCTGGCGCCGAAGTAGAATCTTTTTTGCGCGTGATTGACCTTGCGGTTTTTTTGGGAACTTGTACTTGAATTCCCGGTCAATTTTTCGCAGTGCCGAGAGGCACGAGTATGTAAGTGGGAGGTTTTTTCGTATGACCAATTCTTTGCAACCTGCGTATGCGTTGGTTCCGGGTGCGAACCTGGAAGCTTACGTGCACACCGTCAACAGCATTCCATTGCTGACGCCGGAGCAGGAGCGTGAACTGGCCGAGAGTCTCTACTATGAGCAGGATTTGGGGGCGGCTCGGCAGATGGTGCTCGCCCACCTGCGTTTTGTCGTACATATCGCCCGTAGCTATTCCGGCTACGGTCTGGCTCAGGCTGACCTGATCCAGGAAGGTAACGTCGGCCTCATGAAGGCCGTGAAGCGCTTCAACCCGGAAATGGGTGTGCGTCTGGTGTCGTTCGCCGTGCACTGGATCAAGGCGGAAATTCACGAGTTCATCCTGCGCAACTGGCGCATTGTGAAAGTCGCGACCACCAAGGCCCAGCGCAAGCTGTTCTTCAACCTGCGCAGCCAGAAGAAACGTCTGGCGTGGCTGAACAACGAGGAAGTCCACCGTGTGGCGGAAAGCCTCGGCGTTGAACCGCGTGAAGTGCGCGAGATGGAAAGTCGGCTGACCGGCCATGACATGGCCTTCGACCCGGCTGCTGAAGCCGATGACGACAGTGCTTTCCAGTCGCCGGCCAACTACCTGGAAGACCACCGGTACGACCCGGCGCGTCAACTGGAAGATGCCGACTGGAGCGACAACTCCAACAGCAACCTGCACGAAGCGCTGGAAGTGCTGGACGAACGCAGCCGTGACATCCTCTATCAGCGCTGGCTGGCAGAAGAGAAGGCCACGCTGCACGACCTGGCGCAGAAGTACAACGTGTCGGCCGAGCGTATTCGTCAGCTCGAGAAGAGCGCGATGAACAAGCTCAAATTGTCGATCGCCGCATAATCGGCGCTTCGGCAATAAAAAAAACGCCCCGATCAGCGATGATCGGGGCGTTTTTCATTTCCGGCTTCACACAAAACCCATGTGGGAGCGAGCTTGCTCGCGAAGGCGGAGTGTCAGTCACCGTCACTGCTGAATGACCCACCGCCTTCGCGAGCAAGCTCGCTCCCACAGCGATCTTCAGGGTTTGGAGATCTTTGATCGGTTATCGCGACCACGGTGCCCGCCGCGAATCGTTCAGCCCCAGCAAATAGCTATCCCCACCCAACTGACTCATCTGCTGCCGAATCCACCCGGCCCGGCGCGAGACATAAGCGGTCGGATGGCTGGCACTCCATACCCGCGGATTGGGCAAAACAGCCGCCAGATAACTCGCCTGCTGCCGCGACAACGACTTCGCGCTCACGCCAAAGTGATGTCGGGCCGCAGCCTCGGCGCCAAACACCCCGTCATCCCACTCGACGCTGTTCAGGTACACCTCAAGAATCCGCTGCTTGGGCCAGAACACCTCGATCAACGCGGTAAACCACGCTTCGAGACCTTTACGCAGATAGCTGCGCCCGGCCCACAGAAACAGGTTCTTCGACACCTGTTGACTCAAGGTGCTGGCACCACGAATCGAGCCGCCGAGCTCGTTGTGCGCCAGGGCAGCCTGGATTGCACTGAAGTCAAAACCCCAGTGCTCAGGAAACTTCTGGTCCTCACCGGCCATGACCGCCACTTTGAGGTCATCGGAGATTTCATCCCAAGGCTTCCACGTGCGTTGCAGGTCAATCGGTTCGCCGTCGACCCAGGATTCGACCTTGCGCTCGACCATCAACGCCGTTCCCGGCGGCGGCACGAAGCGAAACACCAGCACCAGCAAGATGCTGCCGCCGGCGAACCAGAGCAGGGCCTTCGTGAGACGACGGAAAATAGTACGCAGCATAGAGATGGCTTGGCCGAACCCGTGGAGCGGGCCATTATACAGACCCTGCCGATCGCGTCTGACTGGAGTTCCCAATGCTGCGTGGCTTTTTGATGCTGGCTGCTTTTTTCGGTTTCACCGGTGTTGCACTGGGCGCGTTTGCCGCCCATGGCCTGAAAAACCGCCTGACACCCGAGTACCTGACGATTTTCCATACAGGCGTCACCTATCAACTGGTGCACACCCTGGCGTTGTTAGGTGTCGCGCTGCTGGCCTCGCAGATTCAAGGCCGACTGGTGGCGTGGGCCGGCGTTTCTTTCGCCGTCGGCATCCTGCTGTTCTCCGGCAGCCTGTACGTGTTGACCACCACCGGCATCAGCAAGCTCGGCATCATCACCCCGTTCGGTGGCCTGGCATTTCTGGCCGGATGGGTTTGCCTTGGGCTCGCCGCCTGGCGCCTGCAGCCAACCGCTTGACGCTTGGTGCTGACCTTTAGGTCATGATCGGGCTAGAATGCCAGCCCCTAAAAATGATGGCGGCGTTGTGCATGCGCATTCAATTGAACGGCGAATCCCTTGAACTGCCCGACGGCGAGACCGTTGCGGCCCTGATCACCCGCCTGGAACTGACCGGACGCCGTGTGGCAGTCGAACTCAATCTGGATATCGTCCCGCGCAGCCAGCATGCCGACACCACGCTCAACGACGGTGACAACGTCGAAGTCGTGCACGCCATCGGCGGCGGTTAATCAACCGCCCCACGAGGGCATAGAATTCTGCAAGACCCTCACCCTTAAAGAGGATTCCCCATGAGCATCGTTCGTAGCGACAAGCCTTTTGTTCTGGCCGGTCGTACTTACCAGTCGCGTTTGCTGGTCGGTACCGGCAAGTACCGTGACATGGAAGAAACCCGTCAGGCCATCGAAGCCTCGGGTGCCGAGATCGTCACCTTCGCCGTGCGCCGCACCAACCTGGGCCAGATCGAGGGCGAACCGAACCTGCTCGATGTGCTGTCGCCGGAACGCTACACCTTCCTGCCGAACACCGCCGGTTGCTACGACGCCATCGAAGCCGTGCGCACCTGCCGCCTGGCCCGTGAGCTGCTCGACGGCCACAACCTGGTGAAGCTGGAAGTACTGGCCGACCAGAAAACCCTGTTCCCTAACGTCATCGAAACCCTTAAGGCCGCGGAAACGCTGGTCAAGGAAGGCTTCGACGTGATGGTGTACACCAGCGATGACCCGATCATCGCCCGTCAACTGGCGGAAATCGGCTGCATCGCGGTGATGCCGCTGGCCGGTCTGATCGGTTCCGGCCTAGGGATCTGCAACCCGTACAACCTGCAGATCATCCTCGAAGAAGCGAAAATTCCTGTGTTGGTCGATGCCGGTGTCGGCACTGCGTCCGACGCAACCATCGCCATGGAACTGGGTTGCGATGCAGTGCTGATGAACTCGGCCATCGCCCATGCCCAGCAGCCAGTGATGATGGCTGAAGCCATGAAACACGCCATCGTTGCAGGCCGTCTGGCCTACCTCGCTGGCCGTATGCCGAAAAAACTCTATGCCAGCGCCTCTTCGCCGCTGGATGGTCTGATCAAGTAAGAGCCATTGATGACTGAATCGAACGACACGCCTATCCAGACGGAAGAAGGCGACGAGCGCCAACACCGCCGCATCAAGAGTTTCGTGATGCGCGCCGGGCGCATGACCGAAGGCCAGCAAAAAGGTCTGGATCAGGGTACGCCGCTGTTCGTGCTGCCGCTGGCCGACGCGCCGGTGGATTACGATCAGGTTTTCGGCCGTTCGGCACCGCGCTCGCTGGAGATCGGTTTCGGCATGGGTCACTCGCTGCTGGAAATGGCAGCGGCCGCACCGGATCAGGATTTCATCGGTGTGGAAGTTCACCGTCCGGGTGTCGGCGCGCTGCTCAATGGCGTGCTGACTCAGGGCCTGACCAACCTGCGGGTCTACGATTGCGACGCGATCGAAGTGCTCAACCGTTGCATCGCCGACAACAGCCTCGATCGCCTGATGCTGTTCTTCCCGGATCCGTGGCACAAGAGCCGTCACCACAAGCGCCGTATCGTTCAGGCCTCGTTCGCTGAACTGGTACGCAGCAAGTTGAAAGTCGGCGGCATTCTGCACATGGCTACCGACTGGGAACCGTACGCCGAATACATGCTGGAAGTGATGAACGTCGCCCCGGGTTATCGCAACCTCGCCGAAGACGGCAAGTGCGTGCCACGCCCGGCCGAACGCCCGATCACCAAGTTCGAACGCCGCGGCGAACGACTGGGCCATGGCGTGTGGGACCTGAAGTTCGAAAAGCAGTCCTAAGCATCACGCAATAAAAAAGTAGGAGTGAGCCTGCTCGCGATTGCGGGCTGACAGTCACCGAAGAGGTTGAATGTCAGACCGCAATCGCGAGCAGGCTCACTCCTACAGTTGTTTTGGGTGTACTGAAAGATCAGCGGCGGTCGGCGACTACGCCGATGAGGACAAGGACTACCAGCAGGACTGGCGCCAGGCTGTAGTTGTTGAACTGGCTCAAACCCTTGATAACCCACGGTGTGGCGTAAATCAGCGCTGCGCCGCTGCCGATCACGCAGAGCAGCGACATCAGCGGCACGCGCAGGGCGCCGGCGATGCTGCCCAGGCGTTGCTCGACCCAGCCTTTGAAGTCGGCGCCGAACAGCACCAGCAGGCAGCCAACCAGCGCCAGGGCGATTTCCGAGAGGTTGCTGCGGCTCCAGCGGGAGACGGTGGCGAGCAGGTCGAGTATCAAATCCATGCGTTTTCCCTTAGCACTGAAATCAGTTCAGAAATTGTTGCAGCAAGTCGTTGAGAAACAGCTGTCCGCGCTCGGTGGCCGCCAGACGTGACGGTTCGACCTGCAACAGACCGCTTTGTTCTGCCGCTGCCCGGCCTTCGGCGAGGCTTTCCAGCGACAGGCCAGTGCGCTCCGGATACAGGCGCGATTCGACGCCTGCAGTCAGGCGCAAGGCGTTCATCAGAAACTCGAACGGCATCTCGTCATTGGTCAGCGCTTTTTCGCCGGCCTGAAAGCTTTTTGCCGGGTTTAGATAGTCCTTCGGCAAACGGGTTTTCCAGGTACGCACGATGCGTCCGTCCGGATGGCTCAGCTTGCCATGCGCACCGGCGCCGATGCCGATGAAGTCGCCGAAGCTCCAGTAATTGAGGTTATGCCGCGCTGGACGACCGGCCTGTGCATAAGCCGAGACTTCATACTGCGCGTAACCGTGTTCAGCCAGCAGCGCTTGCCCGGCCTCTTGAATGTCCCACAGCGTGTCATCTTCCGGCAGCACCGGCGGCTGGTTCCAGAACACTGTGTTCGGCTCCAGTGTCAGCTGATACCAGGAAATGTGCGTCGGATTCAGTGCGATGGCCTGACGCAGATCGCTCAGAGCGTCGTCCAGCGACTGATCGGGCAAACCGTGCATCAAGTCGAGGTTGAAGTTATCGAACCCAGCCTGGCGCGCCATTCCGGCGGCGCGCACCGCTTCATCACCGTTGTGAATCCGGCCCAGCGCCTTGAGTTTTTCCTGCTGGAAGCTCTGGATGCCGATCGACAGGCGATTGATCCCCAGCTTGCGATACGCGACGAACTTCTCTTGCTCGAAGGTCCCGGGGTTGGCTTCCAGAGTGATTTCGATGTCATCGGCAAACGGAATGCGCTGCTGGACGCCTTCGAGCAAACGCCCAAGGGCTTCGGCGCTGAACAGGCTCGGCGTGCCGCCACCGAAGAAGATCGAACTGATTTCCCGGCCATAAACCGCGTGCAGATCCTGATCGAGATCGGCCAGCAAGGCGTCGACATATTCCTGCTCCGGCAACACCGGGCTGGCGGTATGGGAATTGAAGTCGCAATACGGACATTTGCGCACACACCACGGGATGTGGATGTACAGCGCCAGGGGCGGCAGCGTCGGCAGCGGCGCCCGAGGCGAAGAGGCGGCGCCGCCGACAATCAGCGACGACGCGGAAGAGTCACGGGTCATTTCAAGCCCAGACGCTGGCGCAGCAGATCCATTGCACGGGCGCGGTGGCTGATCTGGTTCTTGTCCGCCGGGCTCAGTTCGGCGCTGGACACGTCACGTTCCGGCACCCAGAACAGCGGGTCATAGCCGAAGCCATGCTCGCCACTGGCGGCGGTCAGAATCCGCCCGTGCCACAGTCCTTCGCAGAGGATCGGCAACGGATCGTCAGCGTGACGCACCAACGCCAGCACGCAAACAAACTGCGCGCCGCGCTCGGCTTCCGGCACATCCTTCAGCGCGTCGAGCAGTTTGGCGTTGTTCGCCGCATCGCCCTTGCCGTCGGCATAACGCGCCGAATAGATGCCCGGCGCGCCGCCGAGGAAATCCACCGCCAGACCGGAATCGTCGGCCAGTGCCGGCAACCCGGAAATACGTGCGGCGTTGCGCGCCTTGAGAATGGCGTTCTCGACGAACGACAGGCCGGTTTCTTCCGGCTCGACCTTGCTCCACTCGCCAATCGAGCGCAGTTGCACCGATTCGCCGAGCATGGCTTGAAGTTCTTTGAGTTTGCCGGCGTTATGGCTGGCCAGTACGAGCTGCTTGATGTTCATCATTCGCCGGGAAAGAGTTCTTGGTTGAAATTGATGGTGTTGATCTTGTCGCCGTTCTGCACCTTGATTTCAAAGGTGCGGGTTTCCTGCTGCTCCACCGGGTACTGGGCGATGTAATAGATCGCACCCTGTTCGGTGATCTGGCGGAAATTCAGCGGCACGCTCTGGCTGGTCAGGTCTTTGATCGTGCCGGTGACGCTGGCGATCAACGGTTTGCCGTCCTTGATCACCGAAACATTGATCACGCCCTGATTTTTGCTGCGCACCAGTTCCGCGGCCTTGGCGATGTCCGGCGTCAGAAACGTCGAGTTGAAAGTGTTGTAGTGCACCGTCACGTCGCCAAAGGTTTCCTTGCGTTCACCTTTGATGGCGTCGGCCGCCAGGGCGCCGGCGCTCAGGCAGGCAGTCAATAACAACAACGCTAAACGACCCATGATCGTGCTCCTCGAAATGACGGGATTCAGACCGCGACTTTGTGGTCTGCAAGCTGCGGGCTGCTGACGCGGTAGATACCGATCTCACCTAACAGATTAGGCCATAGCTTACTGGCCCACCCGTGACGGTGCTGTTGATCCACGGCAAGCCGATCAATGACCTTCGCATCACGTTCGCGGCAAAGTTCTTCAAAATCTTCGAAGGTGCAGAAGTGAATGTTCGGCGTGTTGTACCAGGTGTACGGCAGGAACTCGGAAACCGGCATGCGCCCCTTGCTCGCCAGATACCAGCGGCAGCGCCAGTGGCCGAAGTTCGGGAAAGTGATGATGCACTGACGGCCGACCCGGAGCATTTCGTCGAGGATCTTGTCCGGGTAATGCACGGCTTGTAGGGCCTGGGTCATGACGACGACGTCGAAACTGTTGCTGGCAAAGTTGCCCAGCCCCTTGTCCAGATCCTGCTCAATGACGTTGACGCCTTTGGCCACGCACTGGGCGATGTTGTCGGCATCGTTTTCCAGGCCATAACCGGTGACATTCTTGTTGTCGCGCAGCCAGGTCAGCAGCTCGCCGTCACCGCAACCGAGGTCGAGGACGCGGCTGCCGGCGGGGATCCATTCCTGGATGATTTCCAGATCAGCTCTCATGGCTTTCTCACAACGTGATGCGGTTCATGTAATTGCCGAACGCCTGCAAGTAACGCGGGATCGGAATCAGGAAGGCGTCGTGGCCCTGCGGTGCGTCGATTTCCAGATAGCTGACGTCCTTGCGCGCCGCCATCAGCGCATCCACCAGTTCGCGCGAACGCGCCGGGGAGAAGCGCCAGTCAGTGGTGAACGACATCACGCAGAACTTGGCCGTGGCGTTTTCAAAGGTTTTTGCCAGGTTATCGTCGAAGTTCGCCGCGGGATCGAAGTAATCCAGCGCCTTGGTCATCAACAGATAGGTGTTGGCGTCGAAGCGTCCGGAGAACTCTTCGCCCTGATAACGCAGGTAGCTTTCGACCTGAAACTCGACACTGTGGAAGTCGTAGTTAAGCTTTTCGCTCTTCAGGCCACGGCCGAATTTCTCGCCCATCGAATCGTCGGACAGGTAAGTGATGTGCCCGACCATGCGCGCCAGCATCAAGCCGCGCTTGGGAATCACGCCGGCTTCCTGGAACGAGCCGCCGTGGAATTCCGGATCCGTGAGGATCGCCTGGCGCGCGACTTCGTTGAAGGCGATGTTCTGCGCCGACAGCTTCGGTGCCGAGGCGATGGCCAGACAATGACGCACGCGATCGGGGTAGGTGATGGTCCATTGCAGCGCCTGCATGCCGCCGAGGCTGCCGCCAATCACCGCCGCCCACTGGCCGATGCCGAGCAGATCAGCGAGACGCGCCTGGCTGTGCACCCAGTCTTCCACGGTCAGCACCGGGAAGTCGGCGCCAAACGGTTTGCCAGTCTCGGGGTTGACGCTGCTCGGGCCGGTGGAGCCGTTGCAGCCGCCCAGATTATTCAGGCTGACCACGAAGAACTTGTTGGTGTCGATCGGTTTGCCGGGGCCGATGCAGCTGTCCCACCAACCGGGTTTGCGGTCGTCGACGCTGTGGTAGCCGGCGGCGTGATGGTGGCCGGACAAGGCGTGGCAAATCAGCACAGCGTTGCTCGCTTGCGCGTTCAGCGTGCCGTAGGTTTCGTAGATCAGGTCATAGGCGGCCAGCGAACGGCCACAGGCCAGCGCCAGCGGTTCGCTGAAGTGCGCGGTTTGCGGCGTCACCAGACCAACAGAATCGGGGGGAAAGGCAGTTGGCATCGACCCTGCTCTCGTTGAAATGAGGCGTAAGTCTAAAGACCGGGGGGGTTAGCGGCAAGCAGCCCTCACCCTAACCCTCTCCCAGAGGTAGAGGGGACTGACCGAGGTGTTCTTTTGAGCTACACCGACCTGATATTTCCAGGCTGAACTCAGGTTCCGAAAACACCCTGGATCGGCTCCCTCTCCAGGGGAAGAGGGCTGGGGTGAGGGGCACAGACACCACAACACTCAAGACAAGCGCCCAACCAACCCCGGCAAATCCGGCAACTTCTTCGGCGAGCAAATCTTCACCCGCTTCTGCCGGTTCAACTCACCACTGAGCAAACTGACCTGGCTCTTGGACACCCCAAACGCCTTGGCCAGAAAGCCCATCAGACAAGCATTGGCCTTGCCCTCGACCGGCGGCGCAGTCAGACGAATCTTCAAACGATCGCCGTGCAGCCCGGCGAAGTCATCGCTACGGGCTGCCGGTTGCAGGTGACACTCGAGGATCAAGTCGTCACCGTCCCAACGGAACCAGCTCACATCAGCAAGCGCAGAATTTCCGGCATCATCGTCATCGCCGCCAGATTGTTGATCACCAGCATGTCGATCAGCTTCAGCGCGAGGAAGGCGAAGATCGGCGACAGATCCAGGCCGCCGAGGTTTGGCAGGATTTTGCGGAACGGCGCCAGCGCCGGCTCGCAGATCTGGTTGACCAGCTCAGCGCCCGGGTTGTGGCTGCCCGGCGCGACCCACGACAGAATCACGCTGATGATCAGGGCGAAGAAGAAGATCTTCAGGAACAGCGCGGTCACGCCAATGATCGACCAGATGAACAGTTGCAGCGGGTTACCGGTGGTGCCGTAAGTCAGCAGCAGGGTCAGCGCCATCAGCGCCAGCTGCACCAGAATCGCCAGAACCAGCGACGACATGTCGAGGCCGAACAGGCTCGGGATGATTCGACGCAGCGGCTTGAGCAGTGGCTGGGTCGCTTTGACGATGAACTGGCACAGCGGGTTGTAGAAGTTCGCCCGCACCAATTGCAGCACGAAACGCAGCAGCACGATCAGCAGGTACAGGCTGCCGAGGGTTTGCAGCACGTAAACCGCTGCAGTGTTCAATCCAATCATGTAAGGCTCCTTATTTGCCCAGTTGTTCGGCCATTTCGGCCGAGCGGTGCGCGGCGGCGCCGAGTGCGGTTTCGACCAGGGCTTCGAAGCCATTGGCTTGGAATGATTTGATCGCGGCTTCGGTGGTGCCATTTGGCGAGGTCACACGGCGGCGCAGTTCGGCGGCGTCAACGTCGCTGGACACCGCCATATGCGCAGCGCCAAGCGCCGTTTGCAGAGTCAGTTGCTCGGCGATGTCCTTGGGCAAGCCAAGTTTGACGCCGGCGGCGGTCATGGCTTCGATCAACAGGAAGAAGTACGCCGGGCCGGAGCCGGACACAGCGGTCACCGCATCCAGTTGCTGCTCTTCGTTCAGCCACAGGGCGATGCCGACGGCGGACAGCAGCTCTTCGGCTTGCTGACGCTGTTCGGCGGTCACTTCGCTGGTCGCGTAAAGGCCGCTGACGCCCTGACGCAGCAGCGCAGGGGTGTTGGGCATGCAGCGCACAATCGGCTGCTCGCCAAGCCACGCGGTCATGCTGGCGCAAGTGATGCCCGCCGCGATGGAGACCACCAGTTGATTCGGTTTCAGGCTCGGGCGAATCGCTTCGCACACGGTTTTCATCGCCTGAGGTTTGACCGCCAGGACGATCACATCGACGCCGTCGATGGCCTGGGCGTTGTCGGCGAAAGTTTCGATGCCGTGCTCGGCGCTGACCTTGGTGCGGGTTTCTTCACCCGGGTCGCTGGCGCGGATCTGTGCGGCTTCCAGCCCCTTGGCGCGCAGGCCGCCGATCAGACTGGCCGCCATGTTGCCCGCACCGATAAACGCAATACGTGTGTTGCTCATGTGTGGTCCTTATCTGGAAACGTTCAAGACTGGGAATAATCTCTGGCACCAAACAGGGCGGTACCAATCCGCACCCAAGTGGCGCCTTGGGCAATGGCCGACTCAAGGTCGTGGCTCATGCCCATGGACAGTGTGTCGAGCGGCAGATCGAGGCTCGCCTGCAGCTTCTGCACGGCGGCGAAGGCTGCGTCTTGCTCGGCGCGGTCGTCGGTCGGTTCGGGAATCGCCATCAAGCCGCGCAGTTTCAGGCGCGGTAACGCGTTGATGGCCTCGGCCAATGCCGGCAGGTCTGCCGGGGTGCAACCGGATTTGCTGGCTTCACCGCTGACGTTGACCTGAATGCAGATGTTCAGCGGCGGCAGTTCGGCCGGGCGCTGTTCGGACAGACGTTGAGCGATTTTCAGGCGATCCACGGAGTGCACCCAGTCGAAGTGCTCGGCAATCGCCCGAGTCTTGTTCGATTGAATGGGGCCGATGAAGTGCCAGATCAAGGGCAGGTCGGCCAGTTCGAGCTGTTTGCCCAAAGCTTCCTGCAAGTAATTCTCGCCAAAGTCACGCAGGCCGGCGGCATACGCTTCGCGCAGGGCCTCGGCGGGTTTGGTTTTGCTCACGGCGAGCAACTGAACGCTGTTTTCGTCGCGGTTCGCAGCTTTGGCTGCTGCCTGGATGCGCGAACCAACCTGAAGAATGTTGTCTGCTATCGTGGACATCAAGAGGCGCCGGCGGTCTGAAGGTTCGCGGCATTCTACTGGAATTGAGGAGCGCTATGGATATCACTGAACTGCTGGCCTTCAGCGCCAAACAGGGAGCTTCCGACCTGCACCTGTCGGCCGGTCTGCCGCCGATGATCCGCGTCGATGGCGATGTGCGGCGGATCAATCTGCCGGCGCTGGATCACAAGCAAGTGCACGAACTGATCTACGACATCATGAACGACACCCAGCGCGTCGACTTCGAGAAACATCTGGAAACCGACTTTTCATTCGAAGTGCCGGGTGTCGCGCGTTTTCGGGTCAACGCCTTCAACCAGAACCGTGGCGCCGGGGCGGTGTTTCGTACCATTCCGTCGAAAGTGTTGAGCATGGAAGACCTGGCCATGGGCGATGTCTTTCGCAAGATCACCGACGCCCCACGCGGGCTGGTGCTGGTCACCGGGCCGACCGGTTCGGGCAAGTCGACCACGCTGGCAGCGATGATCGATTACCTCAATACCCATCGTCATCACCATATCCTGACCATTGAAGATCCGATCGAATTTGTTCACGAATCGCGCAAATGCCTGATCAATCAGCGTGAAGTTCACCGTGATACGCGCAGTTTCGCCACCGCTTTGCGTTCAGCGTTGCGCGAAGACCCGGATGTGATTCTGGTTGGCGAAATGCGCGATCTGGAAACCATCCGCTTGGCGCTGACTGCTGCCGAAACCGGGCACTTGGTATTCGGCACGTTGCACACGACCTCGGCGGCGAAAACCATCGACCGTGTGGTCGACGTGTTTCCCGGTGACGAGAAGTCGATGGTCCGCTCGATGCTGTCGGAGTCGTTGCTGGCGGTGGTTTCGCAGACGCTGATCAAAAAGATCGGCGGCGGGCGGGTGGCGGCGCACGAAATCATGCTGGGCACGTCGGCGATCCGTAACCTGATCCGCGAGGACAAGGTGGCGCAGATGTATTCGGCGATTCAGACGGGTGGGTCGTTGGGCATGCAGACACTGGACATGTGCCTGAAGGATCTGGTGACCAAGGGTTTGATCAGCCGCGAGCATGCGCGGGAGAAGGCGCGAACGCCGGACAATTTCTGAGGGGGAGTTGTGTTGCTATTACCTGCCTCTTCGCGAGCAGGCCGCTCCCACATTGGAATGCATTTCCATGTGGGAGCGAGCCTGCTCGCGAAGGGGCCAGTACTGCTTGAGCAGATTCCGGATCAGTCAGCTTAGCGCTGAACCACGCGCATCTGGCTCTGTTCTTTCGGCAACACACGCTTGGCCACCACGTAATGCTGCTGCCAGTACGGTTTGTTCAGCGTATCGATGCTCACCGCTTTGCCACGACGTGGCGCGTGGATGAAGCGGTCGTTACCCAGGTAGATGGCAACGTGGTTGACCCGACGGCTCTTGATGTTGAAGAAAATCAGGTCGCCCGGCTTCAGATCCTTGCGCTCGACCTTCTCGCCGTGACCGCTGGCCATGGCATTCGAGGTACGTGGCAGGTCGAACGTGGCGTCGTTGAACGCGTATTTCACCAGACCGCTGCAATCGAAGCCTTTACTTGGGCTGCTGCCGCCCCAACGATAAGGTGTACCGAGGACGTTCACAGCACGGCTCAGCACATTGCTGCTTTCCTTGCTCGCCATCGGTGGCACCAGCTTGCTGTGGCTCTTGCTGCTCAGCGTGGTGGTTTTGCTTTTACTGCTTTTGCTCGAAGGAGCCGAAGCATGGGATTTAGGGGTGAAGCCGTTAACGTTGGGAAGACGTTGCTCACGATTGGTGGCGTGGGCGGCCAGTGGCATTAATAGGCAGATGGTTAGCCATGTCTTGAAAAATGGTCGCATTAGGCGTGGCTCTTCAGTGATAGCGCGCAACTTTATAACAGAGTTTTTTTTCATTCCGAGTCCGTTGGTCGATTCAGTTGGCAGCCAACGGAACCAAATAAGCGGCAAATGGACGCAATTGTCGGACAGAAGTCAGGTGCTATAAGGCTTTGACGGTAGCAACGGTAACATTTGCCGTACGTCGGCTACCTGTAAAAAAGTCACAAAGAATTCAAGAATATTTATCTATCGCGTGAATCGAGGTCTTCATGAACCCCTATCAACAAATTGGTCAGCCGCAAGATACGCACAGCAAAATCATCGGTTATCTGCTGTGGATTTTCGGTTTTACCGGCGCTCACCGCTTCTATTACGGCAAACCGGTGACCGGGACGATCTGGTTTTTCACCTTCGGTTTGCTTGGCATTGGCTGGCTGATCGACCTGTTCTTGATCCCGGCAATGGATCGCGAAGCGGATCTGCGTTTTACCGCCGGGCCGATCGAGTACAACGTGGCGTGGATTCTGCTGACGTTCCTTGGCGCGCTGGGTGTGCACCGGATGTACCAAGGGAAATGGATCAGCGGCCTGATCTATCTGCTGACAGGGGGCTTGTTCTTTCTTGGCGTGCTGTATGACTTCTGGACGCTGAATGATCAGGTCTCGGTGCGTAACGCCCAGAACAGAGGCGCTTTCCAGTAAGTCTTCGCGAGCAAGCTCGCTCCCACAGGGGATTTGTGTCGTTCACAGATCCAATGTGGGAGCGAGCTTGCTCGCGAATGGGGGCGACGCGGTATCAAGCCTGGTGACTGATTCGCCCATCCACCAGCGTGTAGCGAACCACACCCGGCAAAGTGTGCCCAATGAACGGGCAGTTCTCACCCTTCGACAACCAGTTTTCACCGGCCACCGTCGACGCCTGCGGATCGAACAGCACGATATCCGCCGCCCCACCCACCGCCAGTTTGCCTGCCGGCAGACGCAGTGCTTCAGCCGGGCCAGCGCTCAGGCGCGCCAGCAAGGTCGGCAGATCCAGCAAGCCATCCTCAACCAGCGTCATCGCCAGCGGAAGCAACAGCTCAACACTGCTGATGCCCGGCTCTGTCGCGCCGAACGGCGCCAGTTTGGCATCGCGCTCGTGCGGCTGGTGATGGCTGGAGATCGCGGACACTACACCGGACTTCACCGCCGCACGCAGGCCATCGCGGTCAGCACGCGTACGCAGCGGTGGTTGCACGTGATACAGACTGCTGAAGTCGATCAATGCTTCATCGGTCAGAATCAGCTGATACAGCGCGACATCCGCCGTCACCTGCAAGCCACGGGCCTGCGCCTGAGCGATCAGGGCAACGCCGCGGGCGCTGGTCAACTGGCTGAAGTGCGCACGCACGCCGGTCTGCTCGACCAGCAACAGATCCCGGGCCAGGGCCACGGTTTCAGCGGTTTCCGGAATCCCAGGCAAGCCGAGGAAACTGGCAACTGCGCCTTCATGGGCCAGACCACCCTCGGCCAGATCATGATCCTGCGAGTTGAAAATCACCGTTAGATCAAACGTCGCCGCGTATTCCAGTGCCCGGCACAGCGTGCGGGTGTTGCGGAAACTCTCCAGACCGTTGCCGAACGCCACGCAACCAGCGTCACGCAGTGCCACCAACTCAGCCAGTTGCTCGCCGTCCAGACCTTTGCTCAGTGCGCCGATCGGGAACACCTTGGTGTTGCCGGCCTCGCGGGCGCGGTCGAGGATCAGCTCGGCCACGGCGGAGGTGTCGAGCACCGGTTTGGTTTTCGGCGGGCAGCACAGGCTGGTCACACCGCCGGCAGCGGCGGCGCGGGTTTCGCTGATGATCGAGCCTTTGCGGCTGTAACCCGGCTCGCGCAGGGCCACGTTCAGATCGACCAGGCCCGGAGCGGCGACGAGGCCTTGGGCATCAATGGTTTCCACTGCCGTAAAACCCGCTGGAGCGGCGCCAAGGGCGACGATCTTGCAGGCTTCAACGTGAATGTCGGTGACTTGATCCAGGCCGCTGCTTGGATCGATGACGCGTGCGCCGAGAATGCTGAGCTTCACTGGGCGTTCTCCTGCTCGAATTGACGCTGCGCGGTTTGGCCGCTCATGGCCATGGACAACACGGCCATACGAATTGCGATGCCGTAGGTGACCTGATTGAGGATCACCGAGTGCGGGCCGTCGGCCACTGCGGACTCGATCTCCACCCCGCGGTTGATCGGCCCCGGGTGCATGACGATGCAATCGGGTTTGGCCCCGGCCAGACGTGCGGTGGTCAGGCCGAACAGGCGGTAGAACTCGCCTTCGCTCGGCAGCAGGCCGCCGGTCATGCGTTCACGCTGCAGGCGCAACATGATCACCACGTCGACGTCTTTCAGGCCTTCGGTCATGTCGGTGTAAACCTTCACGCCGTATTGCTCGATGCCGATCGGCAGCAGGGTTTTCGGCGCGATCACGCGGATGTCCGGGCAACCGAGGGTCTTCAGCGCGAGCATGTTCGAGCGTGCGACCCGTGAGTGCAGGATGTCGCCAACGATGGCCACCGAGAGGTTTTCGAAGCCGCCCTTGTGCCGACGGATGGTGAGCATGTCGAGCATGCCCTGCGTCGGGTGCGCGTGACGGCCGTCGCCGCCGTTGATGATCGCCACTTGCGGGCAGACATGCTCGGCGATGAAGTGCGCAGCGCCAGAATCACCGTGGCGCACGACGAACATGTCGGCGGCCATGGCTTCGAGGTTGCGCAGGGTGTCGAGCAGCGTTTCGCCCTTGCTTGCCGACGAGGTCGACACGTTCAGGGTGATCACGTCCGCCGACAGCCGTTGGGCCGCCAGTTCGAAAGTGGTGCGGGTGCGCGTGGAGTTTTCGAAGAACACGTTGCACACGGTCTTGCCGCGCAGCAACGGGACTTTCTTCACCGCCCGGGCACCGACTTCGAGGAACGAGTCGGCAGTGTCGAGGATTTCCGTCAGCAACTCGCGGCGCAGGCCGTCGAGCGAGAGGAAGTGGCGCAGCTGGCCCTGATCATTGAGCTGCAGCGGGCGCTTGGTATCTAGAGGCGTCATCGCGAGGGGGACTCTCAATAGGGCGGATTAAAGGTTGAAGTCTTGCAGTTCGAGCGTCAGCGGCTCGGGGCCGGACAGCTTCACCCGTTCGTGAGCGGCCAGCGACAGCGTCGCGCCAACCACGTTGGGGCGGATCGGCAGCTCGCCGGCATCCAGGTCCAGCAGGCAGACCAGGGTCACGCTGGCCGGGCGGCCGTAGTCGAACAATTCGTTCATGGCGGCGCGGATGGTGCGACCGCTCATCAGTACGTCGTCGATCAGCACCAGATGCTGGCCTTCGATATCGAAGGGCAGGGCGGACGGGCGCACTTGCGGGTGCAGGCCGTTCTGGCTGAAGTCGTCGCGGTAGAAGGACACATCCAGCGTGCCCAGTGGCGCGTCGCAGCCCAATTCCTTGAGCAAGGCCTGCGCGACCCAGATGCCGCCAGTGCGAATGCCGATGTAACGCGGTTCAGTGATGTCACGCTGGGCAAGGTGCGCCTTGAGGCGGGTCGCCATCTGGCTGATCAGATCGGCGGGATTTGGCAGGCTCATGGTAGCTCCTTGTTGGGGGCGAGTCGGCGTCCTTGGACGCGGCTCGGTTTTTCACTCAAAAGAAAAGCGCCGAAGCGCTTGTCAGGATTCAAACAATGCAGTGTTTTCATCGAGCCAGCCCTGCAACAGCAGAGCGGCGGCGATGGCGTCCACCGGGTTGTCGCGGTAACTGCCTTTTTGGCCGCCACGGGCCAGGCGCTCGCCCTTGGCTTCAAAGGTGGTCAGGCGTTCGTCGTGGGTATAGAAGGGCAGGTTGAAGCGGCCATTGAGGCGGCGGGCGAATTTTTCCGCACGTACGCACATGTCGCTCGGTGTGCCGTCCATGTTCAACGGCAGGCCAACGACCACAGCGTCGGGTTTCCATTCTTTTATAAGGGCTTCGACCTGGTTCCAGTCCGGCACGCCGTTCTGTGCCTTCAAGGTGCACAGCTCACGGGCCTGGCCGGTAATCACCTGGCCGACCGCGACGCCGATCTGTTTGGTGCCGTAGTCGAAGCCGAGAATCAGGCGCAGGGCCATCAGGCGTGACCTGCCTGGCTGGTCAGCAAGCTGAGGTTGATCCCCAAATGCCTGGCCGCCGCTTCCAGACGCAGTTCGCTGCTGGTGTTGAACAGGATGTCGGCGTCGTACGGGCAGTTCAGCCAGGCGTTGTCGGCGAGTTCTGCTTCCAGTTGGCCGGCTTCCCAACCGGCGTAACCGAGGGCAATCAGGCTTTTCGCCGGGCCGACGCCGTCCGCGATGGCGAACAGCACGTCCTGCGAAGTCGACAGCGAGAGATCGCCGTCCAGTTGCGCGGTGGCCTGGAAGGTCTTGCCCGCCGGATGCAGGACAAAACCGCGATCAGTCTGCACCGGGCCGCCGATGAAGATTGGTACATGCTGGCACAGTGCTGGCGGGTCGATGTCCGGTCGCAGTTGCTCGAGAATGTCGGCCAGATTCAGCTCTTGCGGCCGGTTGACCACAATCCCCATAGCGCCATTGGCCGTGTGCTCGACGATGTAGGTCAAGGTGTGGGCAAAGTTCGGGTCGGCCATGTGTGGCATGGCGATCAGGAATTGATGCTTGAGGTAGCTGGGGATGACGTTTTTCATGTGCGCTAGTGTGGCGTTCGGGGGGCAAACTGACAAGCTGGAGATGCAGGTGACACACCGATCCAATGTGGGAGCGAGCCTGCTCGCGAAAGCGGTGTGTCATTCAATATTGATGTAGCTGATCCACCGCATTCGCGAGCAGGCTCGCTCCCACAGGGGGAATGCGGTGTATTCAGTTGCTCGAGAGCTTGTCGCCCCGGGCGAATTTCCAGGTACGGATGATTTCCAGTCGGTCGATATCCGACAAGTCCCCGGTAAACGGGGCAAACGGTGCCGCCAGTCGGACGATACGCTGCGCCGCCTGATCCAGCAGCGGCTGGCCGGAAGACTCCAGCACCAGCACTTCATACAGCGAACCGTCGCGGTTGATCGAGACCATCAGGCGCAAATTGCCGTAGATCTGCTTGCGCCGTGCTTCTTCCGGGTAATTGAGGTTGCCGATGCGTTCGACCTTCTTGCGCCAGTCATCCTTGTACCAGGCGCCCTTATCGCGCATGGTCGACGCCGCGCTCAAGCGGTGAATACGCGGGCGTTTGGCGTACAGCTGTTGTTCCTTGGCCAGTTCGGCTTCGAGGCTGGCGATGTCGCTGGACAGCTGCGAGCTGTCGAATTCTGGCGCGTCGACTGTCGGTTTGACTTCGGTTTTGCTTTCTTCTTTCTTGGTCGGCGCTTTTTTCGGCTTCGGCGCGACGGTAGTCACCGCAGCCTTGGGCGCAGCCTCCTGCACTTCTGGTTTGGCGGCCGGTGGCGGCGTAACTTTTTTGACCTGATTGTCCTGGAATGGCGCCACTTCAGTGGTTTTGGGGATCGCCTTCTTGTCCAGCGTGCCGCTGCCTTCCTGATGCTCTTGGGCGAGGAAGTCAGCCTTCTCCGGCTTCTTTTCGCTCTTGAAGGTGGCGAGAGTGATTTCCAGGGTTTTGCTGATTTGCTTGGGCTCGACCATCGTGAAGCCGACGCCAAGCAGCAGCGCCAAATGGATCAGCGCTGCGAGAAACAGGGTAAAACCGAGGCGATCGGCCGGGCGCACGCCACGGTGGGCGAGTTCTGCGGGCAGATCGGACGGGAGGGTCATGACAAGAAAACCAACATCGCGTTTTTCAGAGGCTGCGCATGATAACGCAATGTTGGTTTCACGCCTTGGGCTTCACGCTTCAAGCGACAGACTGCATGTGACGTGCATCAAGCTTGTGGCAATTTGCCGGCGGCTTGCAGCTTCTTGGCGATGGCATCCATGAGCATGCCGCCAATGTCAGTGCCGAAGGCATTATCGATTTCACGGATGCAGGTCGGGCTGGTGACGTTGATTTCGGTGAGGCTTTCGCCGATTACATCGAGACCAACGAACAGCAGACCTTTCTCACGCAGGGTCGGACCGACTTGAGCAGCGATCCAGCGATCCTTGTCGGTCAGCGGACGCGCTTCACCACGACCACCGGCGGCGAGGTTGCCACGGGTTTCGCCGAGTGCCGGAATCCGCGCCAGGCAGTAATCCACCGGCTCGCCGTCGATCATCAGGATGCGCTTGTCGCCATCGACGATGGCCGGCAGGTAGCCCTGAATCATGATCTGCTGCTTGCCGTGCAAGGTCAGGGTTTCGAGAATCACCGAGAGGTTCGGGTGGCCGGCGGTGTGGCGGAATATCGACGAACCGCCCATGCCGTCCAGCGGCTTGAGGATCACGTCGCCGTGATGGTCGGCGAATTCACGCAGCACGTCCGGGCGACGGCTGACGATGGTCGGCGGCGTGCACTGCGGGAACAGCGTGGCGAACAGCTTTTCATTGCAGTCGCGCAGGCTCTGCGGCTTGTTCACCACCAGCACGCCAGCGGTTTCGGCCTGTTCGAGCAGGTAGGTGGAGTAGACGAACTCCATGTCGAACGGCGGATCCTTGCGCATCAGGATCACGTCCAGATCGCTCAGCAGGTTGTCCTGCTCGGCGTCCAGTTCGAACCATTTTTCCGGGTTGGCGAAGACTTTCAGCGGCTTCATGCGCCCCCGTGCCTGGCCTTCGGCCTGATACAGGTCGCTCTGCTCCATATAGAACAGTTCCCAGCCGCGCTTCTGCGCGGCCAGCAGCATGGCCAGCGAGCTATCCTTTTTATAGGAGATGCTGGCGATAGGGTCCATGACAATCCCGACGCGAACGCTCATTGGGTTTTCCTCGAAAATTGGCTACCGGATCGGTATTGAAAAAGTGCCGCCAGAGTGGCGCCGGGCGGGTTTTCGGTCAAGGAAAAACCCGTCGATAGATTGCATCTGGAGACTGTGCTAAAAAGGCTGCCAAGCGGTGCTGGCCCTTGAACATCAAGGGTTTCCAGCCATTACTCATCGCAAAACGGACAATTTGATTCGCAAAGGCGACGGTAGAGCCCTCTTATGGAACAGCAGTCCAGCGCCTTGAAGGTCATGGTGATCGACGACTCGAAAACGATTCGTCGCACCGCCGAAACATTGTTGAAGAATGTCGGTTGCGAAGTGATCACGGCGATCGACGGTTTCGACGCCTTGGCGAAGATCGCCGACAACCATCCCGGGATCATTTTTGTCGACATCATGATGCCGCGTCTGGATGGTTATCAGACCTGCGCTTTAATCAAGAACAACAGTGCGTTCAAAGCGACGCCGGTGATCATGCTGTCATCACGCGACGGGCTGTTCGACAAAGCCAAGGGGCGGATTGTCGGTTCCGATCAATTTTTGACCAAGCCTTTCAGCAAGGAAGAACTGCTCAACGCGATCCAGGCCCATGTACCGGGCTTCGCCGCCGTTTTGCCGCAGTAAGACACGTACAGAGACACTCGGTCAGCGGGCCGGGGGTCGACAAGAAAAATGGGGAAAACCATGGCACGTATCCTGATCGTCGATGATTCGCCGACTGAAATGTACAAACTCACCGGCATGCTCGAAAAGCACGGCCATGAAGTGCTCAAGGCCGAAAACGGCGCCGACGGCGTGGCCCTGGCCCGTCAGGAAAAACCTGACGCGGTGCTGATGGACATCGTCATGCCCGGCCTCAACGGTTTTCAGGCGACCCGCCAGTTGACCAAGGATGCCGACACCAGCCACATCCCGGTGATCATCATCACCACCAAGGATCAGGAAACCGACAAGGTCTGGGGCACTCGTCAGGGCGCCAAGGACTACCTGACCAAACCGGTCGACGAAGACACCCTGATCAAGACCCTGAACAACGTGCTCAAAGGCTGATCGCGCGACCATGAGCGAATCGCTGACCGCGTTCGAACTGCTCTGGCAGATCGACCAGCGCTGCCGCTTGCTGGCGGCAGACTTGCCGTCGCAACCGGCGCGCCAGGATCGCTGGAGCGGCATCGGCTTTCGCCTCGGCGAGCATTGGTATGTGGCGCCGATGGGCGAAGTCAGCGAAGTGCTGCACGAACCGCGCTTCACTCAATTGCCCGGGGTCAAACCGTGGGTCAAAGGCGTGGCTAACCTGCGCGGGCGGCTGTTGCCGATCATGGATCTGTGCGGCTTCTTCGGCCATGAACTGTCGCCGTTGCGTAAACAGCGGCGGGTGTTGGTGGTGGAACACGGGGATGTGTTTGCCGGGTTGATGGTCGATGAGGTCATTGGCTTGCAGCACTTTGAGCAGGACAGCTTTGAACCGCTTTCGATCAGCAAGCGCCAGGGCTCCAAGGCCGAGTTCGTCAAAGGCTATTTCCGCCGTGAGCAGAACTGGCGGGTGTTCAGCCTGTTTGCCCTGGCGAAATCCCCGGTGTTCATGAGCGTGGCGATATAACAGATTCAACACCGTCCCCTGTGGGAGCGAGCCTGCTCGCGAAGAGGGCGTGTCAGGCAAGATAAATATTGGCTGACCCAGCGCTTTCGCGAGCAGGCTCGCTCCCACAGGGATTGCAGCAGGCCTCAAAGGTGTGGGTTTAGGGCGAGGACCGATGACAAAAGCAAAAACAGGCAAGCCGGCGGAAGGCTCGCGCAGTCGCTCGCAGATCATCGTGCTGTTCATCGCACTGATCGTGTTCATCATGCTGCTGTTCGCCAACTTCGCTTATCTCAACACCCAGGCGAACTACGACAAGCAGTACATCGGCCACGCCGGTGAACTGCGCGTGCTCTCGCAACGCATCGCCAAGAACGCCACCGAAGCCGCCGCCGGCAAGGCTGCCGCGTTCAAGTTGCTCAGCGATGCGCGCAACGATTTCGCCCAGCGCTGGGGTTATCTGAAGAAGGGCGATCCGGCCACCGGCCTGCCGCCGGCACCCGCCACCGTGCGCCCGGAAATGCGCGCTGTGCAGCTGGATTGGGAGCGCCTGCTTAAAAACACTGACGCCATTCTCTCCAGCGAACAGACCGTGCTGTCGCTGCATCAGGTCGCCGCAACCCTGGCCGAAACCGTGCCGCAGTTGCAGATCGAATACGAAAAAGTCGTCGAAATCCTCCTCCAGCGTGGCGCCCCGGCCGCGCAAGTAGCGATGGCCCAGCGTCAGTCGTTGCTGGCCGAGCGCATCCTCGGCGCGGTCAACACCGTGCTCGCCGGCGACGAAAACTCCCAGCAAGCCGCCGATGCTTTTGGCCGCGACGCCACCCGTTTCGGCCAAGTGCTCAACGGCATGCTCCAAGGCAACCCGACCCTGAAAATCAGCCAGGTCGAAGACCGCGACGCCCGTGCCCGTTTGAGTGAGATTTCCGAGCTGTTCCAGTTTGTCTCCGGCTCCGTCGATGAAATCCTCGAAACCTCGCCAGAGCTGTTCAAGGTCCGGGAATCGGCGAGCAACATTTTCAGCCTCTCGCAAACCCTGCTCGACGAAGCCTCGCACCTGGCCACTCGCTTTGAGAACCTTGCCGGCGGGCGCAACACCGACACCATCGGCGGCTACGTTCTGGGTTTGCTGGCGCTGGCCTCGATCATCCTCATCGGTCTGGTCATGGTCCGCGAGACCAATCGTCAGTTGCGCGAAACCGCCGAGAAGAACGAGCGTAACCAGAACGCGATCATGCGCCTGCTCGACGAAATCGAAGACCTCGCCGACGGCGACCTCACCGTAACCGCCTCGGTGACCGAAGACTTCACCGGCACCATCGCCGACTCGATCAACTACTCCGTCGACCAATTGCGCGATCTGGTCGCGACCATCAACCTCACTGCCGGCCAGGTCGCCGCTGCGGTGCAGGAAACCCAGGCCACCGCGATGCATTTGGCCCAGGCCTCCGAGCATCAGGCCCAGCAGATTTCCGAAGCCTCGACCGCCATCAGCGACATGGCCCAGTCCATCGATCAGGTCTCGGCCAACGCCGCCGAGTCTTCAGCGGTAGCCGAGCGTTCCGTGGAAATCGCCAACAAGGGTAACGAGGTGGTGCACAACACCATCCACGGCATGGACAACATTCGCGAACAGATTCAGGACACCGCCAAACGCATCAAGCGTCTGGGCGAGTCGTCGCAGGAAATCGGTGACATCGTCAGCCTGATCGACGACATCGCTGACCAGACCAACATCCTCGCCCTCAACGCCGCGATTCAGGCGTCGATGGCTGGTGATGCCGGGCGCGGTTTTGCAGTGGTCGCCGACGAAGTTCAGCGCCTCGCCGAGCGCTCGTCCGCCGCCACCCGCCAGATCGAAACCCTGGTGCGGGCGATTCAGACCGACACCAACGAAGCCGTGATCTCGATGGAACAGACCACCACCGAAGTGGTACGCGGCGCGCGACTGGCGCAGGATGCCGGTGTGGCCCTGGAAGAAATCGAAGGCGTGTCGAAGACCCTCGCGGCGCTGATCCAAAGCATCTCCAACGCGGCGCAGCAGCAGACGTCCTCGGCCGGGCAGATTTCCCTTACGATGAACGTGATCCAGCAGATCACTTCGCAGACGTCGTCCGGCTCCACGGCCACTGCGGAAAGCATCGGTAACCTGGCGAAAATGGCCAGTCAGTTGCGGCGTTCGGTGTCCGGATTCACCTTGCCGGCGGCGACAGATAAAGCGTGAGTGGAGTGGTTATGGGTGATCGGCACGACTATGTGGCCCTCGAATGGGTCAAAGGCGAAATTGCCGAAACGCTGAGGCAGGCGCATCAGGCGATTGAAGCCGTGCTCGACGATCCGCAGGCCTTCCCGGGGCTGGACGAGTGCCTGGCCTATATCCATCAGGTCCACGGCAGCCTGCAGATGGTCGAGTTCTACGGCGCCGCTTTGCTTGCCGAAGAAATGGAACATCTGGTCGAAGCCTTGCAGCACGAGCGCGTCAGCCATCGCGACGAAGCGCTGCACTTGTTGCTGCAAGCCCTTGGGCAACTGCCGATCTACCTCGACCGCGTGCAGAGCGCCCGCCGTGATTTGCCGCTGGTGGTGTTGCCGCTGATCAACGATCTGCGCAGCGCTCGGGGCGAAAGCCTGCTCTCGGAAACCAGCCTGTTCAGCCCGCAACTGCCCGAGCTACTGCCCTTGAGCGCTGATACGCTAGCGCTGCTCGAACCGGCAGAGCTGCCGAACGTCCTGCGTAAGTTGCGCCAGATGCTGCAAATGGCTTTGGTCGGTTTGCTGCGCGAACAGGATGACCAGACGCATCTCGACTATCTGGCGAAAGTCTTCACCCGCCTCGAAGCGCTGAGCGGTGATTCGCCGCTCAGCCCGTTGTGGCAAGTCGCCTCGGCGCTGATCGAAGGCATGCGCGAGGGCGTGATCGCCAACAGCCCGGCACTGCGCAGCCTGTTCAAGGATGCCGACAAAGAACTCAAACGCCTGCTCGATCAGGGCATGACCGGGCTCAATCAACTGGCGCCGGCGGAGTTGCTGAAAAGCCTGTTGTTCTATATTGCCAAAGCCGAACATCCCACCGGGCAGATGCTGACCATGAAAGATCGCTACTCCCTGGACGACGCGTTGCCCGACAGCGCGATGGTCGATGAAGAACGCGCGCGCCTGGCCGGCCCCGACCGCGATGCGATGCGCTCGGTGCTGGCGGCACTGTGTGAAGAACTGGTGCGGGTCAAGGAACGCCTCGACCTGTTCGTGCGCAGCGACCGCCAGCACACCTCGGATCTGGAGAGCCTGCTCGCACCGCTGCGGCAAATCGCCGACACCCTCGCCGTGCTCGGTTTCGGCCAGCCGCGCAAAGTCATCATCGATCAATTGGCCGTGGTGCTCAGCCTCGCCCAGGGCCAGCGCGAACCGAACGACGCGATCCTCATGGACGTTGCCGGTGCGCTGCTCTACGTCGAGGCGACGCTGGCCGGCATGGTCGGCACCGTCGAGCCGGAAAGCCCGGAAGACGCGCGCTTGCCGACCACCGACCTGACGCAGATCCATCAGATCGTGATCAAGGAAGCACATATCTGCCTGCAACAGGCCAAGGACATGATCGTCGACTACATCGACGCCGATTGGGATCGCCAGCACCTGCAACCGTTGCCGGCGCTGCTGACCCAGGTGCGCGGGGCGCTGGCGATGATTCCGTTGAACCGGGCGGCGAGTCTGGTCGAAGCCTGCAACGGTTTTATCCGCGAACATCTGCTGCTTGATCCGCACGAGCCGGGTTGGGAACAACTCGATCATCTGGCCGATGTCATCAGCAGCCTCGAGTATTACCTCGAGCGCCTGAGCGACGACCCGCAGGCACCGGGCGAACAATTGCTGGATGTCGCGCAGAAGTCCCTCGCCAGCCTCGGTTTCTTCCCGAATGAGCCGCACGTTCCCGTCCTCGAAGACGTGCTCAGCCCCAGCGAAGCGCTGGTGATGCAGGACATGCAGGCGCTCGACGATCCGGAAACCGTACAGTCGCTGGCCGATGTTCTGGCCAGCCCGGTGTCAGCGGTCAACCCGCCTGCACTGATTACACCCGGCAGCCTGATACCGCCGCCTGCTGATGAAGAACCGGTCGACGATGAACTGCGCGAAGTGTTCCTCGAAGAGACCGACGAGGTTCTCGAAGTTCTCCACGAATACCTGCCGCGCTGGATCGCCAATTCGCAGGATCGTGATGCGCTGACCGAACTGCGCCGCGCCTTTCACACCCTCAAGGGCAGCGGTCGTATGGTCCGCGCGCTGATCCTCGGGGAGCTGGCGTGGTCGGTGGAAAACCTGCTCAACCGTGTGCTCGAACAAAGCGTCGAGCCCGGTTCGGTGGTTCAGCAACTGCTCACCGACACGGTGCTGTTGCTGCCGGAACTGATCAATGAATTCGCCACGAACAGCCAACGTCAGCGCAGCGATGTCGACCAACTCGCGGCCCGTGCTCACGCCTTGGCCAAGGGTGACGAACTGCTGGCTGCCGAAGACGTCGACGATGTCGCGGCGCTCGATCCGCTGTTGCTGGAAATCTTCCGCAAAGAAGCCGAAACCCACCTCGCCAGCCTCAACCGCTTCCTCGACCAAGCCGCCGAACACGTGCCGTTGCAGGCCAGCGATGAATTGCAGCGCGCCTTGCATACGCTCAAGGGCAGTGCCTCGATGGCCGGTGTGTTGCCGATTGCCGAACTGGCCGCGCCGCTCGATCAACTGGCCCGCGAGTTCAAGGCGCACCAGTTGCCGCTGGACCTCGACGAAGTGGAATTGCTGCTTGAAGCCGAGGGTCTGTTCCGCGTCGGTCTGCGTCAGCTCAAGCATGATCCGCTGGCGCCGATTGTCGGTGCGCAGTCGCTGATCAAACGCTCGGAAACCCTGCTTGCCGAGCGTCTGGCGTCGATCCTCGATGCGCCCAATACCGGCCTGCGGATCAAACGTGATCCGCAACTGATCAACAACTTCCTTGCTCAAGGCATGGACATTCTCCTCGACGCCGAAAACCTCTTGCAGCGTTGGCAGCAACACCCCGGCGAGCGTCAGGAACTCAGCGCCTTGCTGGATGAACTGACCACCCTCGGCGAAGGCGCGCACATGGCCGATCTGCTGCCGGTCGATGTGTTGTGCGAGGCCTTGCTCGATCTTTACGGCGCCGTCGAGGAAAGCAGTCTGGCGGTCAGCGAGCGTTTTTTTCACGAAGCGCAAAATGCCCATGAAGCGCTGATCAACATGCTCGACGAACTGGCTGCCGGCCAGGAAGTCACGCCGCAGCCTGAGCGAATCCGCGCGTTGCATGATCTGCTTGATGAAAGCCTCGACCCGTCGTCGATGGGCCTGATTCGCAGCGATGGCAGCCGCACCCTGAGCATCCGTGAACTGGGCAGCGCCACCGCTGAGTTGCAGCAAAAGGCAACGGCGCTTGAACCCGATGACGAGATTGTCGAGATATTCCTTGAAGAGGCGGTCGACATTCTCGACAGCTCAGGACAAGCCCTGCAGCGCTGGCTGAGCGACCCCGATAACGTTGCGCCACTGTCCTCGTTGCAACGCGATCTGCATACGCTCAAGGGTGGCGCGCGGATGGCCGAAGTCGAGGCGATTGGCGATCTGGCTCAAGAGCTGGAAAGCCTTTACGAAGGTCTGGTCGATCGTCGCTACCACTACAGCGAAAGCCTGGGGCGCTTGCTGCTCAAGAGCCATGACCGCTTGGCGTTGCTGCTTGATCAGTTGCAAAACCATCAGCCTCTGACTCCGGCGCAGGATCTGATCGAAGCGATCCGACAGGTACGTCAGGGCCACAGCGTCGCCGAAGCGCCGCCAGCAAAAACCGATCACGACAGCGCTGGCCACGATCCCGAGCTGCTGGAAATCTTCCTCGAAGAAGGTTTCGACATCATCGAAAACTCCGGCGCCGCGCTGCTGCGCTGGCAGGTCGAGCCGGGCAATCGCCAGGAAGTGGAAACCCTGCTGCGTGACCTCCACACCCTCAAGGGCGGCGCGCGGATGGTCGAGATCGGCCCGATCGGCGACCTCGCGCATGAGCTGGAATACCTTTACGAAAGTCTTTCCAGCGGCGTTTTGCAGCCGTCGGCGGAGCTGTTCGCACTGGTGCAGCGCGGGCATGATCGCTTGGCGCAAATGCTCGATGGCGTGCGCGCGGGCCAGCCGTGTCCACCGGCCGATCGGCTGATCAATGCGATCCAGAATTTCAGCCACCCGGTGGCGATAGAAACACCGCCCGCGCTGCCTGCGCCGGTCAAGAATGAAGCGGCACCGCCGGCTGCCGACGCTGGCGCGGACATGGTCAAAGTCTCCGCCGAACTGCTCGACGAGCTGGTCAATCTGGCCGGGGAAACCTCGATCTTCCGTGGCCGTATCGAACAGCAAGTCAACGACGCACAGATCGCGCTGAACGAGATGGAAACCACCATCGAGCGCATGCGCGATCAGTTGCGCCGGCTCGACACCGAAACTCAGGGGCGGATTCTCAGTCGTCAGCAAGTCGATGCCGAACGCCTCGGCTACGAAGAGTTCGACCCGCTGGAAATGGACCGCCATTCGCAGTTGCAGCAGCTGTCGCGCGCGCTGTTCGAATCGGCCTCCGACTTGCTCGATCTCAAGGAAACCCTCGACCGTCGTAATCACGACGCCGAGAACCTGTTGCAGCAACAGGGCCGCATCAACACCGAATTGCAGGAAGGCCTGATGCGTACGCGTATGGTGCCGTTCGAGCGCATGTTGCCGCGCCTCAAACGCATCGTCCGTCAGGTCGCCGAAGAGCTGAACAAAGACGTCGCCTTCGTCGTCGGCAACGCTGAAGGCGAGATGGATCGCAACGTGCTGGAACGCATGGCCGCGCCGCTGGAACACATGCTGCGCAACGCCGTCGACCATGGTCTGGAGTCCGCCGAGGTGCGGCTGGCAGCGGGTAAACCGGCGCAAGGGCAGATCAGCCTCGATCTGTCCCGCGAGGGCGGCGACATCGTTTTCGACATTCGCGACGACGGTGCCGGGGTGCCTCTGGAAGCGGTGCGCAAGAAGGCGATCAAACGCGGCATGCTCGCGCCGGACGCCGAAATCAGCGACCGCGACGTGTTGCAGTTCATCCTTCAGCCGGGGTTTTCCACGGCGGAAAAGATCACGCAGATTTCCGGGCGCGGCGTCGGCATGGACGTGGTGCACGAAGAGGTGCGGCAGCTCGGCGGCAGCATGAGCATCGATTCGGTGCCGGGGCAGGGCGTGCATTTCCGTATTCGGCTGCCGTTCACCGTATCGGTCAACCGTGCGTTGATGGTGCAGTGTGGCGAGGATCAATACGCGATTCCGCTGAACACCATCGAAGGCATCGTTCGCGTGTTGCCGAATGATCTGGAAGGGCACTTCCGGGTTGATCCGCCGCGTTACCAGTACGGCGGCCAGACCTATGAGCTGTGCTATCTCGGCGAACTGCTGAAAACCGCGCCACGACCGAAACTGCTGGGGCAGAACCTGCCGTTGCCGGTGCTGCTGGTGCATTACAACGACCGGCGCATCGCCGTGCAGGTCGACACCATGGCCGGTACCCGCGAGATCGTGGTCAAGAGCCTCGGCGCGCAATTCGCGGCGGTGCAGGGCGTGTCCGGGGCGACGATTCTCGGCGATGGCCGGGTGGTGCTGATTCTCGATTTGCTCGCGCCGATCCGCGCGATGCAGGCACGGGTTGCGCAGACACCGACGCTGCCGGAGATCGACAGCGAACCGCACAAACCGCTGCTGGTGATGGTGGTCGACGACTCGGTCACCGTGCGCAAGGTTACCAGCCGTTTGCTCGAACGCCACGGTATGAACGTGCTGACCGCCAAGGACGGCGTCGATGCAATGCTGCTGCTCGAAGAACACATGCCCGACCTGATGCTGCTCGACATCGAAATGCCGCGCATGGACGGCTTCGAAGTCGCCACCCAGGTGCGCAACGACGAACGCCTGCAACACCTGCCGATCATCATGATCACCTCACGCACCGGGCAGAAACACCGCGACCGCGCCATGGCCATCGGCGTCAACGACTACCTCGGCAAGCCGTATCAAGAGTCGGTGCTGCTTGAAAGCATTGCCCAGTGGAGCAAGAAACATGCATGAGCGCCGGCATAATCAACGCAGCAGCCAACTGACCGGGTTGCTGCTGCCGCTGGCGGATCGCAATCTGATCCTGCCTAACGTCGCCGTGGCCGAGCTGATCGACTATCAGGCCAGCGCCTTCGATCTGGACACGCCGCCGTGGTATCTGGGGCGGGTGAAGTGGCGTGAGCGGCAGATTCCGCTGCTGAGTTTCGAGTCGGCGTGCGGGCAGAAAATCGTCATTGGCGAGCGCGCGCGGATCGTGATTTTGAATGCGCTGGGCGGGTTGCCGGAGCTGAAGTTCATTGCGCTGCTGGTGCAGGGGATTCCGCGGTCGTACAAGCTTGATAGTCAGTTGAGTTATGTCGACGTGCCGTTGTGCTCGCTGGAGCAGGCGGCGGTGCAGGTGGGGGAGCAGGTGGCGAAGGTGCCGGATTTGTTGGGGCTGGAGCAGTTGTTGGTGGATGCTGGCCTAGTCCATTGATCCAGATTTCGTGGTGCTCTGACAGGCCCCATCGCTGGCAAGCCAGCTCCCACAGGTTTTTGTGTGGTTCACAGAATTCGAATACAACTCGGACACTGTGGGAGCTGGCTTGCCAGCGATGGGGCCAGTAGCATCAGCAAATTCTTACAGGCAAATCCTCAATTTCTGCAGCGCAATAAACACCCTTTAGCACAGCTGTTTAAAGACACCCGGTGTTACGGCTCCCTAGCCTACGAATCCTTGCGCCGCTGCCTACGCATGTACCAGAATCCGCCGGCTTGTGCGCCTTGGGCTGGCTGCGTAACTTGATTCCGTCACTGATTTCCAGTGATCGGGTTTAGTAGCCCGTCATATTTGGGGCGTATAGCTCATCAGACAGTCAGGTACTCCATACCTGCACTTTATGGTGGTTGTGCGCAGGGCGCCCTCGGGCGCGCCGGTTTCCCAGATCCCCGGTCTACTAACCTGCGCACAGCTGCCTCCACTTCTTTTAGTAGAGAAGCGGTGGCTAGCCCAAATGAGGATCTGGTAAATGTTCAAAGTAACGCCTAACCCGCCGGTCACCGACCCGGCATCCCCCTACGAATCCCCCGATTCGAAGAAATTCCACGAAGCCGCCGAGCGCGCCCTCGACCATTACCTCGGCCCGACCAACGCCGACCTGATGGCCACGCCCTACACCCCCAACACGCTGTACATGGCCAATCCCAATGCCGACACCGAATCCCTGCTGGCCGACGCCAGCGAAACCCTTGGCTCGGCTACGGTTATGCTCAACAACCATGCGGCAATGGTGGAAGGTACGCACCGCAAGACTGTGCAGGGTATTGCGCAGGTGGTGATGGTGGCGGAGATGGCGGTGAATCGTGTTTTGGATAAGTTGGTGCCGACGGAGTAGCAAAAAAGCCCGACCCTCACCCCAGCCCTCTCCCGGAGGGAGAGGGGGCCGACCGAGGTGTCTGGCGTTGTACATCGACCTGAAATACCCCGTCGATTATGGATTCGGTAAAGCACGATCAGGTCGGCGTATCCCTTGAGCATCTCTCAATCAGTCCCCTCTCCCTCCGGGAGAGGGCTAGGGTGAGGGCGCTCTTGATCGTTACCCTGAGCGTAATGATTCACCACCGCGCTTGATTGATGCCCCCACCCCACACGCCTACCTTAGCTCCACGACAGCGAACCCCGTGGAGTGAGCATGACAACAACAATTTCCCCCGACTCGCGCTGGACGCGGCGGCGCGATGAGAAGCAGCGCCGCCTCGACAAGGTGCGCGGGCTGGCCGACGGTGTGGTGTTGCCCACCGACAAGATCGTCGCCGCGCTCGAAGCGCTGATTCATCCCGGCGACCGCGTGGTACTCGAGGGCAACAACCAGAAGCAGGCGGATTTCCTCTCCCGTTCGCTGGCCAAAGCCGACCCGGAAAAGCTCCACGACCTGCACATGATCATGCCCAGCGTCGGCCGCTCCGAGCACCTCGACCTGTTCGAACGCGGCATCGCCCGCAAGCTCGACTTCTCCTTCGCCGGCACCCAAAGCCTGCGCATCAGCCAGTTGCTCGAAGACGGCTTGCTCGAAGTCGGCGCGATTCACACCTACATCGAACTCTACGCGCGGCTGGTGGTGGACCTGATCCCCAACGTCGTGCTCTCAGCCGGTTTCATGGCCGACCGCGCCGGCAACATCTACACCGGCCCGAGCACCGAAGACACCCCGGCATTGATCGAACCGGCCGCGTTCAGCGACGGCATCGTCATCGTCCAGGTCAACCAATTGGTCGACGACGTCAGCGAACTGCCGCGCGTAGACATCCCGGCGTCGTGGGTCGATTTCGTCGTGGTCGCCGACAAGCCGTTCTACATCGAACCGCTGTTCACCCGCGACCCACGCCACATCAAGCCTGTGCACGTGCTGATGGCGATGATGGCGATTCGCGGCATCTACGAAAAACACAACGTGCAGTCGCTCAACCACGGCATCGGTTTCAACACCGCCGCCATTGAGCTGATCCTGCCGACCTACGGCGAATCACTCGGCCTCAAAGGCAAGATCTGCCGCAACTGGACGCTCAATCCGCACCCGACATTAATCCCGGCGATTGAAAGTGGCTGGGTCGAAAGCGTGCATTGCTTCGGCACCGAACTCGGCATGGAAAACTACATCGCCGCGCGGCCCGACGTGTTCTTCACCGGTCGCGACGGCTCGCTGCGTTCCAACCGGATGTTCTGCCAACTCGCCGGGCAGTACGCGGTGGATCTGTTTATCGGCGCGACGCTGCAAGTCGATGGCGATGGCCATTCCTCGACCGTCACCCGTGGCCGTCTCGCCGGTTTCGGCGGCGCGCCGAACATGGGCCACGACCCGCGCGGTCGTCGTCACGGCACGCCGGCGTGGCTGGACATGCGCCACGACGACTCGCAGCAACCGATGCTCGAACGCGGCAAGAAACTTGTGGTGCAAATGGTCGAGACGTTCCAGGAGGGTGGCAAACCGACCTTCGTCGAAACCCTCGACGCGGTGGAAGTGGCGAAGAAAAGCGGCATGCCGCTGGCGCCGATCATGATCTACGGCGACGACGTCACCCACCTGCTCACCGAAGAAGGCATCGCCTACCTGTACAAGGCACGCTCGCTGGAAGAGCGCCAGGCGATGATCGCTGCGGTCGCCGGCGTCACCGCCATCGGCCTGCGCCACAACCCGAAAGACACCGAACGCATGCGCCGCGAAGGCCTGATCGCCTTGCCCGAAGACCTCGGTATCCGCCGCACCGACGCCACCCGCGAATTGCTCGCAGCGAAGAGCGTGGCCGATCTGGTCGAGTGGTCCGGCGGCCTGTACAACCCGCCCGCCAAATTCAGGAGCTGGTAATGCACGCATTCAACCTGCAAGCGAAACCGCTGTCCCTGGCTGATCGATTGGCTGATCTGGCGGTGGACGCGCTGATTGACGAAGCCGATCTGTCGCCGAAACCGGCGCTGGTCGACCGTCGCGGCAATGGCGCGCACACCGATCTGCACCTGGGCCTGATGCACGCGTCGGCGCTGTCGTTGTGGCCGGCGTTCAAGGAAATGGCTGAAGCGGCGGTAGAAATCGGCGAAGTCGATTCTACGCTGCGCGAAGCGATTGGCCGCATCGGTCGCGAAGGCGAGCAAGCCATGCTTACGACCACCAACGGTGTGAACACGCATCGCGGGGCGATCTGGGCCTTGGGATTATTGGTGACCGCCGCTGCGCTGGAGCCACAATCCTCTAGTGCCAACGAAGTCTCTCTGCGCGCTGCACGTTTGGCCTTGCTGGATGATCGCCACGCCCCCAAACCCTTGAGCCACGGCGCGCAAGTCGCCCTGCGTTACGGCGCTCGCGGCGCTCGTGAAGAAGCGCAACTCGGCTTCCCTTCAGTGCTGCAACGCGGTCTGCCGCAACTCAAACTCAGCCGCGCCAACGGCCATGGCGAACAGAACGCCCGGCTCGACGCTTTGCTCGCAATCATGACCAACCTCGCTGACACCTGCGTGCTCTACCGCGCCGGCGAAGAAGGCCTGCACGCCATGCAACACGGCGCGCAAGCAGTGCTCGACGCCGGTGGCAGCGCCAGCCTCAGCGGTCGCCGCCGGCTGCACGAACTGGATCAACAACTCATCGCATTGAATGCCTCGCCCGGTGGCGCCGCCGACTTGCTCGCCGCCACGCTGCTGCTCGACCGTATCGAGCACAACGGCATCCTTCAGGGAGCGTTTTGATGGAAACCCTATCGTTTGAATTCCCCGCCGGGCAGCCGCCACGCGGTCGCGCGCTGGTCGGTTGTGTCGGCTCGGGTGATCTGGAAGTGCTGATCGAACCGGGTCTGGCCGGCAAGCTGACGATCAATGTGCAGACTTCGGTCAACGGTGCGCAGCTGCGCTGGCAGCACCTGTTTGCACGGATGTTCGACGGCACCACGCCGCCGGCCATGGCTATTGATATCCACGATTTCGGCGCGACGCCGGGGGTAGTGCGGTTGCGTCTGGAGCAAGGTTTCGAGGAGATCGGCCATGACTGACAGCGCCGCGTTGCTCAACAAACACAGCTTCGTCGAACTCGGCGCGCGGCAACGGGCGAAAGCCTTGCTCGATACCGGTAGCTTTCGTGAATTGCTCGATCCGTTTCAACGGGTGATGTCGCCGTGGCTCGAACGTCAGGGCGTGGTGCCGCAGGCCGATGACGGCGTGGTGATCGCCAAGGGCAGCCTCGATGGTTTGCCGGTAGTCATTGCTGCGATTGAAGGTGCATTTCAGGGCGGCAGCCTTGGCGAAGTCGGCGGGGCGAAGATTGCCGGCGCGCTGGAACTGGCGGCTGAAGACAACCGCAAAGGCATTGCGACCCGCGCGGTGTTGCTGCTGGAAACCGGCGGCGTGCGCTTGCAGGAGGCCAATCTCGGGCTGGCGGCGATTGCTGATATTCATGCGGCGATTGTCGATTTGCAGCAGTACCAACCGGTGGTCGGCGTGGTCGCGGGCAGCGTTGGGTGTTTTGGCGGCATGTCGATTGCTGCTGCGCTGTGCAGCTATTTGCTGGTGACTCAGGAAGCGCGCCTTGGTTTGAACGGCCCGCAGGTAATTGAACAGGAAGCGGGGATCGAGGAATACGACTCGCGCGACCGTCCGTTCATCTGGAGCCTGACCGGTGGCGAGCAGCGTTTCGCCAGTGGTCTGGTCGATCGTTATGTCGCTGATGACGTGGCGAAGATTCGGCAGCAGGTCGGCGAATTGCTCCAGCAAGGTTTGCCGGCGCAGCCACGCAGCCAACGCGCCGAGTGGTTTTTGCAACGCCTTGTCAGTCTGAACACTGACCCGCAAATCGAACCGTCGGTGGTTCGCGATCTGTATCAAGGAGAGCGCTCATGAGCGGTTATTCACTGCGCGGTTTGAACTGGTTCAACGCCTTGAGCGTGGGCGCTGTGTTGGTCGAAGGACTGCCGGCCTCGTTGAAGGTGGCTGACGGTGAGCTGGGGCGTTTTATCGCTGTGGTCGCCGACCCGGACAATCGTTTCCCTCGCGCTCGCAATGGTGAAGTCGGTTTGCTTGAAGGCTGGGGGTTGGCCAAGGCTGTGGATGATGCGATCACTGCTGATTGTGACAAGGCGCAAAAGCGCCCGATCATCGCCATCGTCGATGTGCCGAGCCAGGCTTACGGTCGCCGTGAAGAAGCGCTCGGCATTCATCAGGCGCTGGCCGGCGCTGCAGACAGTTATGCCCGCGCGCGTTTGGCCGGGCATCCGGTGATTGCGCTGTTGGTGGGCAAGGCGATGTCCGGGGCGTTTCTGGCGCATGGTTATCAGGCCAATCGGTTGATCGCGCTGCGTGATCCGGGCGTGATGGTGCATGCGATGGGCAAGGCGTCGGCGGCGCGTGTGACCTTGCGCAGCGTCGAAGAGCTGGAAGCGTTGGCCGCCAGCGTGCCGCCGATGGCCTATGACATCGACAGTTATGCGAGCCTCGGATTGCTCTGGGAAACACTTTCGGTGCAACGGATTGAGCAGCCGACGGCGGAGGATCTTTCGAGGGTCAACGAGTGCCTGAAGCAAGCCATCGGCGATGTCTCCAGCACTGACTTGAGCAATCGCCTCGGCGCGAAAAATCGTGCGGCCTCCAGCAAGGTTCGCGAACTGCTGAGGGCGCAGTGGTGAACACGCCTCTGGCCCACGATCTGCTCTGGGGCATGACCCCGGCGCAGTTGCCGGCGGATGCGCCGCTGTGGGCCGTCGAGTCGCTGGCCGCCGGGCAACCGGTGGTGGTGCGGCGCGCGTTGAGTGCTGAAGGTTTTGTCGCGGTCGGCGTGCGCGGTGTGTTGCGCGAGCAGCGGTTGGCGGCGTTTATGGCACTGGATTCGATTGCCTGTCGGGTCAGTCCAGAAGCGCTTTGTCATGTCGATTGCGAACGCGATCTGCCAGTGATGCAGGCGCTCAAACAACTGCGGCCGATGCTCGACGATTGCGGTTGGGTCTGGGGTGTCAGCGGCAGTGTCGGGTTTGAATTGGCCAGTGGTTTTACCGCGATGCACGTGGCCAGTGATCTCGATCTGATTCTGCGGACACCGCAACTGATCACGCGTAATCAGGCACGCAAACTCGTGGAGCTTTTCGATCAAGCCGTGTGCCGGGTCGATATGCAATTGCAGACGCCGTTCGGTGCGGTGGCTTTGCGTGAATGGGCCAGCGGTTCGGCGCGTGTGCTGCTGAAAAATGCTTATCAGGCTTGTCTGGTGATCGATCCGTGGAATCCGCAGGAGCAGGCAGCGTGAGCAGTCTGCTGGTGTTTCCCGGCCAGGGCGCACAGCAAGCGGGCATGCTTCAGAGCTTGCCTCGGGAGACCTTGGTTGAGGCCAGCGATGTGCTTGGCGAAGATGTTTTGCTGCTGGATTCCAGCGATGCGTTGCGCACGACAAGGGCGGTTCAGCTATGCCTGCTGATCGCCGGAGTCGCTGCTTCGCGGCAACTGTTGCAAGACGGACTCACGGCGGATTACGTCGCCGGCCTGTCCATCGGCGCTTACCCGGCAGCTGTAGTTGCGGGCGCTGTGAGGTTCAGCGATGCGCTGCATCTGGTCAGCCTGCGCGGTGAACTGATGCAGCAAGCTTATCCACAGGGCTACGGCATGACCGCGATTATCGGCCTGCAGTTATCCACCGTCGAAACGCTGCTGGCGCAGGTGCACGGCGAGGGTTCGCCGGTGTATCTGGCCAACATCAATGCCGATAACCAGGTGGTGATTGCCGGCAGTGACGAGGCTATGCAAGCCGTGGCTGAACTGGCGCGCAGTCGTGGCGCCGGTCTGGCGAAGCGCCTGGCAGTGAGTGTGCCGTCGCACTGTCCATTGCTGGAGAAACCGGCGCAAACCCTCGTCGAAGCCTTCGCCAAGGTTGAACTGAAAACTCCGAAAATCGCCTACCTGAGCGGCAGTCGCGCACGGCCCGTGACCAAAGTAGAAGCGCTGCGCGACGACCTCGCCTTCAATATGTGCCGTGTGGTGGACTGGCGCGGCACCGTGCAAAGCGCCTACGAGCGTGGCGTACGTTTACAGATCGAACTGCCGCCCGGTGCGGTGCTGACCGGGCTGGCGCGCCGGGTGTTCGAGCAGGGCACGGTCACTGCCTTCGACAGTGCGCGTCTCGACACCTTGCAGGCGCTGTTGCGTGAGGAGGGTGGCCGCCAACTCTAAAACCGCCGACTCAAGCTTCGAACAACAAAAACAACATTCGACGATGCACTTTGAGGACTACAACAATGATTATTTACGGTGTGGCGTTTCTCGCCTTTTGTACGCTGGTGGGTATTTGGGTCGGTGAGCTGCTCGGCAAGCTGATCGGCGTGCCGGCCAACGTCGGCGGTGTCGGCATTGCGATGCTGCTGTTGATCGGTCTGGGCAGTTATCTGAACAAAAGCGGCTGGCTCAAGGGCAAGACCGAGCAGGGCGTCGAGTTCTGGAGCGCTATCTACATTCCGATCGTCGTGGCGATGGCCGCGCAGCAGAACGTGTATGGCGCGCTCAAGGGCGGGCCAATGGCGATCCTCGCCGGGACGCTTGCTGTGGTGATCGCTTTTGCCCTGGTGCCTGTGCTGACGCGCATGGGCAACAAGGAGCAGACCCCGATCGCTCCAGCCAAGACTGCGGGGTAAGCGCCATGTACGAATCAATGATGAAAGTCATCACCGGCTACGGTTTGATCAGCGGCTTCCTGATTGTCGGCCTGACCATGTGGGTCTCCTACTGGATGTCCAACACCTTCACCAAGGGCCGCTTGCACGGTTCGGCCATCGCCATTCTGCTCGGGCTGGTGCTGTCGTATGTCGGCGGCGCGCTGACCGGTGGGCAGAAGGGCGTGGTGGATATTCCGTTGTTGTCCGGCATCGGCTTGCTCGGCGGGGCGATGCTGCGTGACTTTGCCATTGTCGCCACGGCATTTGGCGTGAGTGTCGATGAGCTCAAGCGTGCCGGGTTCGTCGGTGTGCTGGCGCTGTTTGTAGGTGTCGGCACGTCGTTTGTCGCCGGGGTCGGTGTGGCGATGGCGTTCGGTTATACCGACGCGGTGAGCCTGACCACCATTGGCGCGGGCGCGGTGACTTACATCGTCGGCCCGGTGACCGGCGCGGCGATTGGCGCCAGTTCCGAGGTGATGGCGCTGTCGATTGCGGCGGGGCTGATCAAGGCGATTCTGGTGATGGTGATGACACCGTTCGTGGCGCCGATGATTGGCTTGAACAACCCGCGCAGTGCGGTGATTTTCGGCGGTTTGATGGGCACGTCTAGTGGCGTGGCCGGCGGGTTGGCGGCGACGGATCCGAAGCTGGTGCCTTATGGGTGTCTGACGGCTGCGTTTTATACCGCGCTTGGGTGTTTGCTTGGGCCTTCGCTGTTGTTTTTGGCGATGCGCGGGTTGGTGGGTTAAATCGCTAAAAGCGGCCCTCACCCTAACCCTCCCGAAACGTCGGACCGCCCGTAGGGAGAGGGGACTGACCGAGTTGGATGTTGGAGGTACGCCGACCTGAAAGTCCTGAGTCGAACTCAGGTCTTGAAATCTCCCCGATCTGCTCCCTTTCCCCCTCGCCCCCTTGGGGGAGAGGGCTGGGGTGAGGGGGTAGCTGTTGATCTTGATCTTGATCTAAACCCCAGCCTGCCGATTGGCATACATCCGGCACTCCGCCAGCAACGCCAACAAATTCGGATCCCTCTCCTTGGCCTTCAAAAACACCACCCCAATGTGCTGCTGCAACCGGTACTTCTCCTGCAACGGAATCAGCTTCACCCGATTCTCATACACCGCCGCAATCCGCCCCGGCAGCAACGCATAACCCACCCCCGAACTGACCATGCTCAGCAGCGTGAAGATGTCATTCACCTGCATCGCCACCTTCGGCTCGAACCCCGCCTGCTTGAACACCCGGTTACCGTCCTGATGCGTCGCAAAGCCTTGAGTCAGTGTGATGAAAGTTTCATCGCGCACCTCGGCCAAATCCACTTCACTGCGCTGGGCGAACTTTGAATCCGCCGGGGTGGCGAGGAAGATGTCATCGGAGAACAGCGCAATCTGCTCGCAATCCGGGTCGTTGATGCTGTCGTCCAGCGACACCAGAATCGCGTCGACTTCCATGTTTTTCAGCTTGTAGAGCAGGTCGATGTTCGAGCCGAGGATCAGGTCGATGTTGAGTTCGCTGCGACGGATTTTCAGGCCCATGATCAGTTGCGGTACGGTTTTCACGGTCAGCGAATACAGGGATCCGAGTTTGAAACGTTCAGCAGAGAAGCCGGCGGCTTCGCGTGTAAGGCGCACGCTTTCGACGACGTCGTTGATCAATTTCTGTGCGCGTTCTTCGAGTACGTAGGCGCTTTCCAGCGGTGTCAGGTTGCGGCCTTCGTGTTTGAACAGCGGGCAACGCAGGGCGCTTTCAAGCGAGTGAATGGCGCGGTGCACGCTGACGTTGCTGGTCTGCAACTCGGCAGCGGCGCGGGCGAGGTTGCCGGTGCGCATGAAGGCGAGGAACACCTCGAGTTTTTTCAGGGTCAATTCTTCGTCGATCAGCATGGCGCGGACTCTTTTTGGTATCGGCCGATTGTGCCCAATTACCACGACGCGCGCAGGCTGGTGTTGAACAGAAACATTGCGCTTTTACGCTCAAGGCCCGAGCCTTGCGCGCTGCGGTAACGAATATTGAGGTGAGCGACACATGTATCACGGAGAAAAACTCAACGCCTGGACGCATCTGGTCGGGGCAGTGGCAGCGTTTATCGGCGGCGTCTGGATGCTGGTGATCGCCAGCCTCGACGGCAGCCCGTGGAAGATCGTCAGTGTGGCGATTTACGCGTTTACCTTGCTGGTGCTTTACAGCGCTTCGACCGTGTACCACAGCGTGCGCGGGCGCAAGAAAGCGATCATGAAGAAGGTTGATCACTTTTCGATCTACCTGTTGATTGCCGGCAGCTACACGCCGTTCTGTCTTGTAACGCTGCGCGGGCCGTGGGGCTGGACGCTGTTCGGGATTGTCTGGGGGCTTGCGCTGATCGGCATTCTTCAGGAGATCAAACCGCGTTCTGAGGCGCGGATTCTGTCGATCGTGATTTATGCGGTGATGGGCTGGATTGTGTTGGTGGCGGTCAAACCGCTGATTGCGGCGCTGGGTACGACCGGGTTTGCCTGGCTGGCGTCGGGCGGGGTTTTGTACACGGTGGGGATCATCTTTTTTGCCCTGGATCACCGGTTGCGGCATGCGCATGGGATCTGGCATTTGTTTGTGATTGCCGGGAGTTTGTTGCACTTTGTCGCGATTCTGTTTTACGTCCTCTAAACCGAATCATACCCAATCCCTGTGGGAGCGAGCTTGCTCGCGAAGAGGCCTTAGAAATCACCCCAAAGCTGTTGGGCCACCGCCAGTGCAACCACTGGCGCGGTCTCGGTACGCAACACGCGCGGGCCGAGGCGGGCGGCGTGGAAGCCGTTACCCTTGGCCTGCTCGACTTCCGCATCAGTCAAACCGCCTTCAGGCCCGATCAGAAATGCCAGAGTCGCCGGTTTGGCATGGCTCACCAACGGCTCCGCCACCGGATGCAACACCAGTTTCAACTCCGCTTCAGTCTGCTTGATCCAGTCCGCCAACAACATTGGCGGATGAATCACCGGCACCCGCGAGCGCCCACACTGTTCGCACGCGCTGATCGCCACCTGACGCCAGTGCAGCAGGCGTTTGTCGGCGCGTTCGTCTTTGAGGCGGACTTCGCAGCGGTCGCTGAAGATCGGGGTGATTTCATTCACGCCCAGCTCGGTGGCTTTCTGGATCGCCCAGTCCATGCGCTCGCCACGGGACAGGCCTTGGCCGAGGTGGATGTGCAGCGGCGATTCGACCTGACCGGCGAATTGTTCGTCGATCTGCACGGTCACGCGTTTCTTGCCGACTTCTAGCAGGGCACCGCGAAACTCATGGCCGGAGCCGTCGAACAACTGCACCGCATCGCCCTCGGCCATGCGCAGCACGCGGCTGATGTAATGCGCCTGGGCCTCCGGCAATTCGTGTTCGCCGGTGCTCAGGGGGGCGTCGATAAAGAAGCGGGACAGTCTCATTTCGGGTCTCTGGAAAGATGTGAATCAGGTGGATCGGAGTCGACTTCATTCGCGAGCAGGCTCGCTCCCACATTTGGAATGCATTCCCCTGTGGGAGCGAGCTTGCTCGCGAAAGCGGCAGTTCAGGCGCCACAAATTTTGAATCAGCCCGGGTCGCGGAAGCCGGGGTGGAAGTCTTTTGGCACGGCGACGCTGACGCTGTCACGGGTAGCAATGTCGATGCCTTCGCTGGCGACTTCGGCGAGGAAGTCGATCTGCTCCGGGGTGATCACGTACGGCGGCAGGAAGTAGACCACGCTGCCCAGCGGACGCAGCAACGCGCCACGCTCCAGCGCATGCTGAAACACCTTCAAGCCACGACGTTCCTGCCAAGGGTAGGCCTCTTTGGTGGCTTTATCCTTGACCATCTCGATGGCCAGGACCATGCCGGTCTGGCGCACTTCCGACACATTCGGGTGATCGACCAGATGCGCCGTCGCCGAGGCCATGCGCTGGGCCAGGGCCTTGTTGTTCTCGATGACGTTGTCCTGCTCGAAGATATCCAGCGTCGCCAGTGCTGCCGCGCACGCCAGCGGGTTGCCGGTATAACTGTGCGAATGCAGGAAGGCGCGCAAGGTCGGGTAGTCATCGTAAAACGCGCTGTAGACTTCATCGGTGGTCAGGCACGCGGCCAGCGGCAGGTAGCCGCCGGTCAGGGCTTTCGACAGGCAGAGGAAGTCCGGACGAATACCGGCCTGTTCGCAGGCAAACATCGTCCCGGTGCGACCGAAACCAACGGCGATCTCGTCGAGAATCAGGTGCACGCCATAACGGTCACAGGCCTCGCGCAGCAGCTTGAGATATACCGGGTGATACATGCGCATGCCGCCGGCACCCTGAATCAGCGGCTCGACGATCACTGCCGCGACGCTGTCATGGTTCTCTGCCAGGGTATGTTCCATGGCGGCGAACATGTTGCGCGAATGTTCTTCCCAGCTCATGCCTTCGGGGCGCCCATAGCAATCCGGGCTCGGCACTTTGATGGTGTCCATCAGCAGCGCTTTGTAGGTTTCGGTGAACAGCGGCACGTCGCCTACCGCCATCGCGGCCATGGTTTCGCCGTGGTAGCTGTTGGTCAGGGTGACGAAGCGCTTTTTGTTTGGCTGGCCGCGATTGAGCCAGTAGTGAAAGCTCATTTTCAGCGCGACTTCGATGCAGGACGAACCGTTATCGGCGTAGAACACCCGATTCAGGCCTTCCGGCGTCATCTTCACCAGACGCTCGGACAGCTCGATCACCGGTTGGTGGCTAAAGCCGGCCAGAATCACGTGCTCCAGTTGATCGACCTGATCCTTGATGCGCTGGTTGATGCGCGGGTTGGCATGGCCGAACACGTTGACCCACCACGAGCTGACGGCGTCGAGGTAACGCTTGCCTTCGAAGTCTTCAAGCCAGACGCCTTCACCGCGCTTGATCGGGATCAGCGGCAGCTGTTCGTGGTCTTTCATCTGGGTGCAGGGATGCCACAACACCGCGAGGTCGCGTTGCATCCACTGGTTATTCAGGCCCATTTACAGTCTCCTCGAGGCGGCTCGCGTCAGGCGCGGGCAAACAATCGCGCAAGCCTATGCAATGCGTCGCGCGGGGACAACCCATTGTGTCGATTGAGCTACTTTGTATGAGCCGATAGACGTCGCTGGCGGCGTTTTGATGGCTAACGTATTCTTCGCGGTTCTTTGGGTCGTCTGACCCGCAAAACTGCTTTTTCCTACGTGTATTTCCGGAGTTCGCTGAATGTCTGTCGGTTGGCTGCGCGCCTGTGCGCTGGTGATGTTGGGGCTGTTCAGCGTTACAGCGCTGGCCAAGGATAAAACTGCAATCGTGATCGGCGGCGGCCTCTCGGGTCTGACCGCTGCTTACGAGCTGCAAAACAAAGGCTGGCAGGTCACCCTGCTGGAAGCCAAGCCGAGCATGGGCGGTCGCTCCGGCATGGCCACCAGCGAGTGGATCGGCAACGACAAGACGCAGCCGGTGCTGAACAAGTACGTGTCGACCTTCAAGCTCGGTACCACGCCGGCTCCGGAATTCGTGCGTACGCCGGGTTACCTGATCGACGGCGAGTATTTCTCCGCTGCGGATCTGGCGACCAAGCAACCGGCCACCGCTGATGCCTTGAAGCGCTACCAGAAAACCCTCGACGATCTGGCGCGTTCGATCGACGACCCGCAGAACCCGGCGGCGACCAGCACCCTGCATGCGCTGGACCAGATCACCGTATCGAGCTGGCTCGACAAGCAGAACCTGCCAGCCACTGCGCGCCAGTTGATCAACCAGGACATCCGCACTCATTACGACGAGCCTTCGCGTCTGTCGCTGCTGTATTTCGCTCAGCAGAACCGTGTCTATCGCGGCGTTTCCGACCGTGACCTGCGCGCTTCGCGTCTGGTCGGCGGCAGCCAGGTGCTGGCGCAGGCGTTCGTCAAACAGATCAAGACCATCAAGACCAATTCGCCAGTGTCGGCGATCAATCAGGACAAGGACGGCGTGACCGTCAAGGTCGGCAGTGTTGGCTACCAGGCTGATTACGTCGTACTGGCCGTGCCGTTGCGCGCGCTGAACAAGATTGCCCTGACGCCGGCGCTGGATGCCCAGCACATGGCCGCGATCAAGGGCACCAACTACGGCTGGCGCGACCAGATCATGCTGAAGTTCAAGACGCCGGTGTGGGAAAGCAAGGCGCGGATGTCCGGCGAGATCTACAGCAACACTGGTCTGGGCATGTTGTGGATCGAGCCTGCTCTAAAGGGCGGTGCCAACGTGGTGATCAACCTGTCCGGCGACAATGCCCGCGTGATGCAGGCGTTCGGCGACAAGCAGATGGTCGATCAGGTGCTGATTCGTCTGCACGCGTTTTATCCACAGGCCCGTGGCTCGTTCACCGGTTATGAAATCCGTCGCTACAGCACCGACCCGTCGATGGGCGGCGCGTACCTGGCTTATGGCCCGGGCCAGATCAGCAAGTTCTGGCGCCTGTGGGAACGTCCGCTGCAACGCGTGACGTTCGCTGGCGAGCACACCGACACCTTGTACCCGGGCACGCTGGAAGGCGCACTGCGCACCGGTCAGCGTGCGGCCAGTCAGGTTGAAGACCTGGCGGCGGGCAAGTCGTTTGAGCCGGCGAAGGTGGTACCGGCCGCAGCAGCGGCAGGCGCGGCGGGTGCCGTGGCGGCGAAGAAGGGCAACTTCTTCAGCAACCTGTTTGGCGGTTCGGATGACGAGAAGAAGCCTGAGCCTGTGAAGGCGCCAGAGCCGGCTCCAGCGCCGGTTGCTCCAGCGCCTGCGCCGACTCCGGCACCTGCGCCAGCTCCGGTGGAAGCACCGAAGCCAGCGGCCCCGGTGAAAGCTGAACCGGCGAAGAAAGCAGCGGCCAAGCCTGCGGCGAAGAAGCCAGCGGCAAAAACCGAAGCGAAAAAGCCTGCGGCCAAACCGGCGGCGAAAAAGGCTGAGCCGGCGAAGAAGCCTGCAGCCAAGCCGGCAGCAACCACTGAGACCAAGGCGCAGTAAGCCTTTGCTTCAATAAAAAACGCGGCCAAACGGGCCGCGTTTTTTTTTGCCGCAAGCGCGCGCTTCAATCCTTTTCGGTGCAGTCTCAAGGCTTACCTCTGCGCAGGACACTTCCCACAAAACAATCAGAACGAAATGATAGCGGGTGCCTGATCTCCAACTTTATGCTTGGAAAAATTCGAGGCGCTCGATGAAAAGACTTACGGTAATACTTTTGTTGATGACACTTTCGGGTTGTGCCAATGGGCGTTTCTTTCCTGGTGGTTATGGCGCTGAACTTGCTCATCAATGCAAGATAGATCCGTATAGTGCGGATTGCTTGCAGCCACCGGCGGTTTTTACCAACTAATCAATAAAAGTAAGAAGGTTTGTTAAAAGTCCCATTTGAAGAACTCCGTGCCGTTGGGTAATTTTCGGAGCCATCGTTGCTTGGGTTTTCGAATGCGTCCGGGGACAAAACCGAATCGGGCCCAGCGCAGATTCCCGTTGCGCTGATCGTAGATGACCAGGTTCCCATCGTCCTGCATCGTCATGTAAGTGTTGTGCCACAGGGATTTGTCGAGGCTGTGCGTGCTTTCAGCAATCCATAGGCGCCGTCGGGAAGGGTCGTAGAGAAAGCCATTGTTGCTGATGACGAACTGCAATGGCTCACGCATCTTTTTCGGATGCAAAGTCAAACTGTAAGGCTGGTGGTTATCGGCGATCCACACCACCGCTTCACCTTCTTTTATCACCAGATTTCCATCGCTCTGCAATGTCAGTCGGAATCGACCGTTCTCGGATTGCAGATATTGACCTGGGGTCAGGGTTTGGTTTGGCGGTAACTCGGAAGTACCACTTGCTTGAAAGGGGGTGTAACGAAGAGCCATGTTGTTCACCTTTTCAAAGAATGATTGAGTCATCATTTGAACAGGTGCAGACGTACAACTAACGATACATAGTTATCGACTGAACATTTCTCTGTCGACGACCTTCCTGCGATCGATGCCTGCTTGGGGGAGCGCCGGTCCAGCCAGCGAGAATCGAGTAGCATGGCCCGAGCGTTGTACGGAAAAACCGCCTTTAATCTTTCCTTAACACGCCAATTACAGACTCTTGATCGTATTTCTCGATATTTCAAAGCAAAATTTTCCGCTTTAATTCGATAGATAACTCGCTAGTCTTGGTTCGCAGTTCTCACAGGATTTGGGCAATGCAGCTACGTAACTCTTCTTCGCGCTATGGTTGGGTCAGCATCTTCATGCACTGGGGCGTGGCGCTGGTGGTCTTCGGGTTGTTCGCGCTGGGCCTGTGGATGGTCGGGCTGGATTACTACAGCAGCTGGCGCAAAGAAGCGCCGGATCTGCACAAGAGTATCGGCCTGGTGTTGCTGGCTGTGATGGTATTGCGGGTGCTGTGGCGCTTTATCAGCCCACCGCCACCGACGCTGCAAAGCTACAGCCGCATGACCCGTATCGGCGCCAAATTCGGCCACGGGTTTCTGTATCTGGCGCTGTTCGCTGTGATGCTTGCCGGTTACCTGATTTCCACCGCAGACGGTGTCGGGATCCCGGTGTTTGGCCTGTTTGAAGTTCCTGCACTGGTTTCCGGGCTACCGGATCAGGCAGATACCGCCGGGGTGATTCATCTCTGGCTGGCGTGGGCGCTGGTAATTTTTTCCGGTCTCCATGCGTTGGCAGCATTGAAGCACCACTTTATCGATCGTGATGCGACCCTGACACGAATGCTCGGTCGCAAAGCCTGAAATTCAACCTCGACTCAAAGGAAAAGAAAGCATGTTGAAAAAGACTCTGGCCGCTCTGGCAATCGGTTCTGCACTGCTCTCGGCTCAGGCCATGGCAGCGGATTACAAAATCGACAAGGAAGGTCAGCACGCCTTCGTTGACTGGAAAATCAGCCACCTGGGTTACAGCTTCATCCACGGTACCTTCAAGGATTTCGACGGTACGTTCTCGTGGGATTCGGCCAAGCCTGAAGCCAGCAAGATCTCGGTTGATGTGAAAACCGCCAGCCTGTGGTCGAACCACGCTGAACGTGACAAGCACATCGCCAGCAAAGACTTCCTCGACGTGGGCAAGTTTGCTGATGCCAAGTTCGTTTCCACCGCCGTTAAATCGACCGGTGAAAAGACTGCTGACGTGACCGGCGACCTGACCCTGCACGGCGTGACCAAGCCTGTGACCTTCAAGGCCACGTTCAACGGCGAAGGCAAGGATCCATGGGGCGGCGAGCGTGCTGGCTTCAACGCCAAGACCACCCTGAACCTGAACGATTTCGGGATCAAGGGCCCAGGTCCTACCTCGCAAACTGCGGATCTGGACATCTCGCTGGAAGGCGTGAAAGTTAAATAACTTTCCCCCGCCACATAAAAACGCCCCCGGTCGAAAGGCCGGGGGCGTTTTTATTGCCCGTCACACACATCCCCTGTGGGAGCGAGCCTGCTCGCGAAGGCGGCGGTTCAGTCAGCAATGATATTGGCTGAATGACCGCTTTCGCGAGCAGGCTCGCTCCCACACGGGATATGCGGTGATTCAGGGGGATTTGTGGCGGCAAAAAAAATGCCCCGGCTCTTTCGAGGCGGGGCATCTTTTATGTCGGCGTTAACTCAGCGATTGCGGGTCAGCAGCGCTGGTTTTTCGCCACGCGGGCGGCTTGGCAGTTGATCAAGTTGCTCAGGCGTCGGGAAGCGGTCGGCTTTCGACTCCTTGTGCATGATCTTCGGGCCGTTGCTGCGCGGGTTCTGCACGGCTGGCTCGCTGCGAGGCTGATCGTCACGGGCTGGACGACGGTTGCGCGAGGACGAGGCGGAATCGTCGCGACGACCCGACTGACCATCACGCGGCGCGCCGTTGCGCGGGCCGCCGCTGCGTTTGGCTGGCGGGGTGCCGGTGCTCGAGCCGTTGCTGTTGCGCGGACCATTCTGACGACCCTGCGACTGACCGCCGCGTGGTGCGCCCGAACCTGCGCCTGCGCCCTGAGCCGGTGCGCCTGGACGACGGCCGCGACCGCCAGCCGGGGCAGGCTTGGGCACGTAGTCAACGCGGTTACCGAAGTTATCCACATCGTCGTCGAGGAACTCGTCCGGTGCACGATCAGCCGCCGCACGTGGCGGTTGGCTCGGGCGCTGTTCGCGAGCCGGAGTGCCTTCGCGCGGTTTCTGCTGACGGGCAGGACGCTCGCCACGTTCACCGGCCGGTTTTTCCTTGCCCTTGTCTTTGCCTTTGTCTTTACGACCGCCGCCACCGCCGCCGCCATTCGGGCCGTCGCCGCGTGGGCCACGTGGATTGCGCGGGTTACGCACGTCCGGACGCTCACGCACTTCCGGCTTCTCGGCTTCAATGGTGCTCGAATCAAAGCCCATCAGGTCGCCGTCGGCGATTTTCTGCTTGGTCATGCGTTCGATGCTTTTCAGCAGTTTTTCTTCGTCCGGCGCGACCAGCGAGATCGCCTCGCCCGAACGACCGGCACGGCCCGTACGGCCGATACGGTGAACGTAATCTTCATCGACGTTCGGCAGTTCGAAGTTGACCACGTGTGGCAACTGATCGATGTCCAGACCGCGTGCGGCGATGTCGGTGGCAACCAGAATGCGCACCTGGTTGGCCTTGAAGTCGGCCAGCGCTTTGGTGCGCGCGTTCTGGCTCTTGTTGCCGTGGATCGCCACAGCCGGCAGGCCGTGCTTGTCCAGGTACTCGGCCAAGCGGTTGGCGCCGTGCTTGGTGCGGGTAAAAACCAGCACCTGTTCCCACGCGCCGGCGGTGATCAGGTGCGCCAACAGCGCACGCTTGTGACTGGCCGGCAGACGGAATACGCGTTGTTCGATGCGCTCGACCGTGGTGTTCGGCGGCGTGACTTCGATGCGTTCCGGGTTGTGCAGCAGCTTGCCGGCAAGGTCGGTGATGTCCTTGGAGAACGTCGCCGAAAACAGCAGGTTCTGACGCTTGGACGGCAGGCGCGCGAGAACTTTCTTCACGTCGTGCACGAAACCCATGTCGAGCATGCGGTCGGCTTCGTCGAGGACGAGGATTTCCACGTGGGACAGGTCAACGCTGCCCTGGCCGCAGAGGTCGAGCAAGCGACCCGGGCAGGCGACGAGCACGTCGACACCACGGGACATGGCCTGAACCTGTGGGTTCATGCCGACACCGCCGAAGATGCAGGCGCTGACGAATTTCAGGTCACGGGCGTAGATCTTGAAGCTCTCGTGTACCTGGGCCGCGAGTTCGCGGGTCGGGGTCAGGACCAATACGCGCGGTTGGCGCGGGCCATGACGCTGGGATTTGTCCGGGTGACCGTTGGGGAACAACCGCTCCAGGATCGGAAGGGCGAAACCGCCGGTTTTACCGGTACCTGTCTGTGCCGCAACCATCAGGTCGCGACCTTGCAACACGGCGGGAATGGCCCGCTGTTGCACCGGAGTAGGCTCGGTATAGCCCGCATCTTCGATGGCGCGGACTAAAGCCTCGGAGAGACCGAGGGAAGCAAAGGACATGAGTAATCCTGTTTTAGTTAGGGCTTGGCCCAATGGGAGTCTTGCCTGGCGCGAATGGCGTTTAAGAGGACGCAATCCCGTCCGGTCCTGCTGCGGTTCCGAAGGCACGTCTGGAGCGCTCGCGCGGGCTGCAAAGCTGCGCTGTAGCGGGTCGAGAGGCCTGTTACGGTTCCGGGCGTCCGGGCGTGAGCCTGGCGGGAACGCCGGAGTATAACAGAGCAATCACTGCGCGCTGCTTTCCTGCTGCTCAACGGTTTTGCTGTTGGCCGTGGCTGAATTCATTGAAGGGCTGCTGGAAGGGGCGGCGCCGTAGCGTGCGCTCAGCTCGGCGTAGGCTGGTTCGCGCTTGAAACGTTTGAGTTCGGCACCGAAACGCTGCACCAGCAAATCCATGCCGGCATTGCGCCGAACCGCGAGAAACTGGCTCTGGCGGCTAATAACGGTAGGGTTCTCAGTGATCTGATCACGAATATTCAATTCATCGAGCAAATGCTGACCGACGCGGCGATCGGTGATCAGCAAGTCGATGCGACCGCGCACCAGTTTGCCGAAGTTGGCTTCGTGGGTCGGTGCCGGCTCACGGCTAAACAACGTTGATTCACTGAAATCGGGGCTGTACAGATAACCCGGCGAGGTGCCGATGGTCAGGCCTTTGAGCTCTTCGAGTTTGCTGAACGGGTGCGGCCGGTCGTTGGCGTAGAACATCACGAACTCGACGTCCGACAGCGGTTCGCTCGGGTAAAGCAGGGTGGCGTCGCGCTCTTCGCTATGAAAAATGTCCAGCGCGCCATCAGCCTGACCGGTCTCTAGCATCGACAGGCAGCGCTTCCATGGCAGGAATTGCCAATCGACTTCAATGCCCAGCCGTTTGAAGACAATGGCAGTGGTTTCGTAGTCGAGCCCGAGGTTTTTGCCGCCGTCTTCATAAACATAAGGCGCCCACGGTTCGGTGACAATACGCAGTTTCTCGCCTCGAGCGGCGAAGCTCAGGCAAGCAAAAACCAGCACGGCGAATAACTGCGTGATCAAAGGCATGGCTTGAGATTACGACGAGAAACGCGAAAGAGCCAGAAAGTGCCTGCACAAGCTCTGTTTCGGGCCTTTAAACGCAAAAAATCGCAACCTTCGGCAGCTCCTACACGGGATACGAAATCTCAATGTAGGAGCTGCCGAAGGCTGCGATCTTTTGATCTTGCTTGTCACTTTCAGCTTGAAGCTTGCCGTTGCTTCAACGAGGCAACTTCAGGTTATTCCAGATCGCCAGACTAGGCTCAGCCTGGTTCATGGAATAAAAGTGCAGCCCCGGTGCGCCGCCCTGCAACAGACGCTCGCACATCTCGCTGACGACTTGCTCACCAAAACGCTGAATGCTCTGGGTGTCATCGCCGTAGGCTTCCAGTTGCTTGCGGATCCAGCGCGGAATTTCCGCACCGCAGGCATCGGAGAAGCGCGCGAGTTTGCTGTAGTTGGTGATCGGCATGATCCCCGGCACGATCGGCAGATCGACACCTTGCGCCTGCAAACGGTCGACAAAGTAGAAATAGCTGTCGGCGTTGAAGAAGTACTGGGTGATCGCGCTGTCGGCGCCGGCGCGAGCCTTGCGCACGAAGTTGGCCAGATCGTCTTCGTAGTTGCGTGCTTGCGGATGCATCTCCGGGTAAGCGGCAACTTCGATGTGGAAATGGTCACCGGTTTCTTCTCGAATGAATTCCACCAGTTCATTGGCGTGACGCAGCTCACCGCTGGTCATGCCCATGCCGGACGGCAGGTCACCACGCAGGGCAACGATGCGCTTGATGCCGGCAGTCTTGTACTCGTTCAGCAGGCCGCGCAGGTCGTCCTTGCTGTCGCCGACGCACGACAGGTGCGGTGCGGCCGGGATTTTGACTTCGCTTTCCAGTTGCAGAACGGTGTTGAGGGTTCGATCACGGGTCGAACCACCCGCGCCATAGGTGCAGGAAAAGAAGTCGGGATTGTAAGTGGCCAGCTGACGGGCAGTGGCGAGCAGTTTTTCATGCCCAGCATCGGTCTTGGTCGGGAAGAACTCGAAGCTGTAGCGACGGTCTTGGGACATGGAGGAAACCTCCAGCTACAAGCTGCAAGCTACGAGCTGCAAGAGCAGCGGAGGTGCGCTGGTCTCTTGTGCCTGAAGCTTGCGGCCTGACACTGTTTTGAAATAGGGGCAGAGCCTCAGGCTTCACACGGCAAGTCCGGCTTTTGACCTCGCTTGCCGCTTGAAGCTGGAAACTCGCAGCTGCTCTTGTCTTAGTAGCGGTAAGCGTGCGGCTTGAACGGGCCTTCGACGGTGACGCCGATGTAGTCAGCCTGTTGCTTGGTCAGTTGCGTGACCACGCCGCCGAAGCCGCGAACCATTTCCAGGGCCACTTCTTCGTCGAGTTTCTTCGGCAGTACTTCAACGGTCAGACGCTCGGCTTTCTGGGCTGGCGACAGGTCGGCGTACTTCTGGCCGAACAGGAAGATCTGCGCCAGCACCTGGTTGGCGAACGAACCGTCCATGATGCGGCTTGGGTGACCAGTGGCGTTGCCCAGGTTAACCAAACGGCCTTCGGCCAGCAGAATCAGGTAGTCATCGTTCTGCGCGTCGAAAGCGCCCGGGCCGGTACGGTGGATCTTGTGTACCTGTGGCTTCACTTCTTCCCATGCCCAGTTCTTGCGCATGAAAGCGGTGTCGATTTCGTTGTCGAAGTGACCGATGTTGCAGACCACGGCGCGCTTCTTCAGGGCTTTGAGCATGTTCGCGTCGCAAACATTGACGTTACCGGTGGTGGTCACGATCAGGTCGATCTTGCCCAGCAGCGCTTTGTCGATGCTTGCTTCGGAACCGTCGTTGATACCGTCGATGAACGGCGAAACCAGTTCGAAACCGTCCATGCACGCTTGCATGGCGCAGATCGGGTCAACTTCGGAGACTTTAACGATCATGCCTTCCTGACGCAGGGACTGAGCCGAACCCTTGCCCACGTCACCGTAACCGATGACCAGCGCTTGCTTGCCGGACAGCAGGTGGTCGGTACCGCGCTTGATCGCGTCGTTCAGGCTGTGACGGCAGCCGTACTTGTTGTCGTTCTTGGACTTGGTCACCGAGTCGTTGACGTTGATGGCCGGGATTTTCAGCTCGCCCTTGGCCAGCATGTCCAGTAGACGGTGTACGCCGGTGGTGGTTTCTTCGGTCACGCCGTGAACGCGATCCAGTACTTCTGGGTACTTGTCGTGCAGCAGCTGAGTCAGGTCGCCGCCGTCGTCGAGGATCATGTTGGCGTCCCATGGCGCGCCATCCTTCAGGATGGTTTGTTCCAGGCACCACTCGTACTCTTCTTCAGTTTCGCCTTTCCAGGCGAAAACCGGGATACCGGCAGCAGCGATAGCGGCAGCAGCCTGATCCTGAGTGGAGAAAATGTTGCAGGACGACCAGCGTACTTCGGCACCCAGGGCAACCAGGGTTTCGATCAGCACGGCAGTCTGAATGGTCATGTGGATGCAGCCAAGGATCTTGGCGCCTTTCAACGGCTGTTCGCCGGAGTACTTGCGACGCAGACCCATCAGAGCCGGCATTTCCGATTCGGCGATGATGGTTTCGCGACGGCCCCAGGCAGCCAGGGACATGTCGGCAACTTTGTAATCGTTAAAATCTGCAGGCGTGATAACAGCGCTCATGAAGAGCCTCCATTCGTAATGTATGCGAATGGGCGCCGTTGTGCGTTTAGTGTCCAGCGTAAGGCCGGTCAACGCCCCATCCGAGCCTGACAGGTTGAACCTGCTGCAGCGCCCCTCGGACAGGTGGCGGGAAAACGGTAGCAAGTGATCGTTACCGTTTTGAAACGGGGGCGATTATAGCCGTCTAGACTGATCTTCCAAAGGGTTTCTGTCGGCCAAATGAAGATCGTTAATGACGACCATAGTCGAAGCCGCATGGAGCATGACCGCTCAGTCTGCCAAGATACCGTCCATCGTTCGGCAAGACACTCAGGAGTGAAGATGAATTTCCACACCCGCAAATGGGTAAAACCCGAAGACCTCAACCCCAATGGCACCCTGTTCGGTGGCAGCCTGTTGCGCTGGATCGACGAAGAAGCGGCGATATACGCCATCGTGCAGCTGGGCAATCAGCGCGTGGTGACCAAGTACATTTCCGAAATCAACTTCGTCAGCGCCTCGCGCCAGGGTGACATTATCGAACTGGGCATCACCGCCACCGAGTTCGGCCGCACCTCGATCACCCTCACCTGCGAAGTGCGCAACAAGATCACCCGCAAGAGCATTCTGACCGTCGAGAAGATGGTATTTGTGAACCTGGGTGAAGACGGCTTGCCAGCGCCGCACGGCCGCACTGAAATCAAATATGTGAAAGACCAGTTCCAGGAAGATGAGTTAGTCACCAAATAACATCGGCGGTGCTTTCTTCGCGAGCAAGCTCGCTCCCACAAGGATCACGCTGTAACTGTGGGAGCGAGCCTGCTCGCGAAAGCGGTTGTCCTGTCGCCGAAGATTGATCTGGCCACTGAACAGCCATGAACCGCCGGGGTCGTAGGTAAACACCACCCCCACGGTTCCCACGCCATGACCACCCCCACCGACGGCAAGACCCCCGATCTCTCGGCCAAAGAACAGCACGAAGTCGAGAAGAGCCAGCCACCCCGCGCGGCCGTCCTGCATGAAATCATCCGCAGCCAAGGCGATCAGGAGCTGGAGCGCAGCATCGCTGCACTCTGGTGGTCGGCACTGGCGGCCGGGCTGACCATGGGGCTGTCGCTGATGGGCATGGGCCTGCTCAACTCGCGCCTGCCCGAAGGCGATGAATTCAAGGTAATCGCCAGTTTCGGTTACTGCGCAGGCTTTCTGGCGGTGATTCTCGCCCGCCAACAACTGTTCACCGAAAACACCCTGACCGCCGTGCTGCCGGTCATGACCAAACCGACGATCCGTAATTTCGGCCGTCTGATCCGCCTGTGGACGGTGGTGTTGGTCGGCAACCTCTGCGGCACGATTCTGGTGGCGTACGTGATGCTCGAACTGCCGATCTTCGACACCAAGACCGATCATGCCTTCCTCGAAATCGGCCGCAAGGTCATGGAAAACCACGCCAGCCAGATGTTCGCCAAAGGCATCGTTTCCGGCTGGATGATCGCCACCATGGTCTGGATGATCCCGTCCATGGAGAGCGCGAAGATGTGGATAATCATCCTCATCACCTATTTCATGGCCCTCGGCGACTTCACCCACATCGTGGTGGGTTCGGCAGAAGTGTCGTACCTGGTGTTTGCCGGTGAATTGCCGTGGAGTGATTTCTGGATGGTCTTCGCAGGGCCGACTCTGGCGGGGAATATCATTGGCGGCAGCTTTATCTTTGCGCTGATCAGCCATGCGCAGATTCGCAGTGAGAGCGGGGCGCCAAAGACGGATAAACCCGCCTCTGGCGAATCCCCCGAGGATGTTTCAGACAGCAAAAGCCGATAGTTTCAGGCGTTGAACGGCGGGCTGACCGGTGACTCGGCCGGCTCGCTTTCAGGCGCCTTTAGCTGGCCCTCCCAACGTGCGATGACCAGCGGCGCCAGCGCGTTGCCCAATACGTTCAGCGCAGTCACTGGCATGTCCATCAACCGGTAAACGCCAGCGATGATCGCCACGCCTTCCACTGGCAATCCGGCGGCGGTCAGCGTCGCCGTCAGAATGATGAACATGAAGCCCGGCACGCCCGCCGCGCCTTTGGAGGTCAGTACCATGATCAGCACCAGCATCGCCTGATCTGCCAGACCCAGGTCGATGCCATAAGCTTGAGCGATGAACAACGTGCCCAGTCCTGCAAACAGTGATGCGCCGTCCAGGTTGAACGAGTAGCCCAATGGAATGACCATGCTGGTGATCGGACGCGGTGCCCCGTAGCGTTCCATTTTTTCGATCAACTGCGGCATCACCGTGGCCGAAGCAGCGCTGCTGTAAGCCAGCAGCAATTCACTGCGTATTTCGCGGATAAGGTGGAAAAAACGGATCCCGGCCATTCGCGCCACCACACCCAGCACGCACAATGCGAACAGCAACACCGCCACATAAGTGATGCCGATCAACTTGGCCAGTGGCAGTAAGGCGCTCAGGCCAAAGCTGGCTACAGTCACGCCGATCAGGCCGAAAATACCGATCGGCGAATAGTGCATGACCAGATGCGTGACTTTGAACATGGTGTCGGAAACCGCCTGCATTACAGCGATCAGCGGCGCTTTCTGTTGCTCGGGCAGCATCGACAGGGCGCAGCCGAACAGGATGGCAAAGAACAACACCGACAGCAGTTTGCCCTGCGACATTGCCAGTACGATGTTATCCGGAACGATGTTGACCAGGGTTCGGCCAAGATTCTGTGTCTCACCTGAAGTGGCCAGCCCGCTGACCGGTGCCTGTAAGGTACTGCTGAAGTCCGCGCCAGCGCCGGGCTGGAATACGTTGCCGACGATCAGCCCGAAGACGATGGCGATGCTGGTGATCGTGAAAAAATACACCAGTGTTTTGATCCCGACCCGGCCAAGCGCTTTGGTACTGCCCGCGCCGGCTATGCCGACGACCATGCAGGCAAACACCAGCGGTACGACGATCATTTTCATCAGCCTGATAAACAGGTCGCCCGCCGGTTGCAGCAGGTTGTCGATAAACCAGGCTTTGTGTTCGGGAAACTGGTTGAGGAGGATGCCGACGATGACCCCGGCGGCGAGCCCGATCATGATGCGAGTGACCAGGCTGGTGGATGTTTTGCTACTCATGCTGTGCCCCTTTTTATTGTGTTTGTTGGGGGTTGGAATCAATGCGCAAACAGACCGTTGAAGTCTTTGAAGCCTTTGATTTCGATAGGGTTGCCGCTGGGGTCAAGGAAGAACATCGTGCGTTGCTCGCCCGCTTCGCCGGCGAAACGAATCACCGGTGGGATTTCAAAGTGAGTGCCCAGGCGGTTCAGGCGCTCGGCCAGTTCCAGCCACTCCTCCAGTGGCAGCACCACGCCGAGGTGTGGCATCAGCACCTTGTGCTCGCCGACCTGCCCGGTGCGGGTTGTCGCGAAGGGTTTGCCCAGGTGCAGCGAGAGTTGATTGCCGAAAAAGTCGAAGTCGACCCACGTCTCTGTACTGCGGCCTTCAGTGCAGCCCAACACATCTCGATAAAAAGTCCGCGTCTGATCCAGGTCGCAAACATGGTATGCAGCGTGAAAAGGTCTGTTCATGTGATCACCCTGAGTGAAGGAGCACTCAGGTTAAACAGGCCATGCGGCGGGGCAAAACGGCTTCGCCTTGTTCTGAGCGAAAGGAAAACTTATGGACGTGCGCTTTCTTCAAAGCCTGATCGCGGTAGTTGAAACCGGTTCGATTGCGGCCGCCGCGCGCCGCGAAAACCGCACGGCGGCGGCGATCAGTCAGCGAGTTCAGGCTCTCGAACGGTCACTGGGTTATGCCCTGTTGGTGCGCACCGCGCATGCCGCTCGGCCATCGGATCTCTGTCTGCAGGTGCTGCCGCAAATCAGGGCGATCATCGAACAGACGCAGGCGTTGCAAAACGATCGGGACCACGATGCTCTGACGGGAGAGGTGAAGATTGGCGCGATCTCGACGGCCTTGACGGGGGTGTTGCCGGGGTTGATCGAGCGATTGGCGTTTTCGGCGCCGGCGTTGAAGCTGAAGATCACGCCCGGGGACTCAAAAAGCCTTTACGAAAAGGTGCTGACGGGGGAGTTGGACGCGGCAATTCTGGTCAGGCCGCCGTTCCAGCCGCCGAAGGCATTGGCGCTGGCTGTGCTCAAGGTCGAGCCGCTGGTTTTGATTGCGCCGGCCGCGCGCGTCGGACAGTCGCTGGAAACACTGCTGCGCGAAGGTCCATTCATTCGTTATGACGCACGCTCATGGGGCGGGCAGATCGCTCAGCGATACCTCGACGAGCAGGCGATCGAGCCGAATGTGCTGTGTGAACTGGATGCGCTGGAAACCATCGTCATGCTCGTGACTCAGGGGATGGGAGTGTCACTGGTGCCACAATGGGCCGGGATGGCGCTGGACGGAATGTATGTCCTGCCGGTGGAGGAGGAGCAGCGTTATTCGCGAGAGCTGGTGGTGATGCACGGCTCGACGCCGCACCGCCCGTTGGCGATGCGGCATCTGCTCGAATTGCTCTGCGGTCCGTCATGAAGGTATGCCTCGACGGCGCCGCAGTGCTGCGTCAATGTGTGGTTTCAGACGCAGCATTCGGCTCGTCGCGGGTGGCGTGCTTGACCAGTTTGCCAATAGTCAGCCCCTGCAACAGGATCGACGACAGCACCACAATGTACGTGATGCTCAGCAGCAGATCGCGCTCCGGGCCCAGCGGCAAGGCCAGCGCCAGTGCCACCGAGACGCCACCGCGCAAACCGCCCCAGGTCAGGATGCGAATCGTGCCGGCGGGCACCGTGCGCCAGCGGCGCAGCAGGACAATCGCCGGGGCCACGGTGAGCAGGCGCGAGAGCAGAATCGCCACCGCCAGCAAACCTGCCGCGGCCATGTGCAGCCAGTTGAATGGCAGCAGCAACAGCTCCATGCCGATCAACGCGAACAGCAGCGCGTTGAGCATGTCATCGAGCAATTCCCAGAAACCGTCGAGGTAGCGGCGGGTCATGTCGTTCATCGCCAGATTACGCCCGACGTTGCCGATGATCAGACCGGCGACGACCATCGCAATCGGCGCTGAAACGTGAATCTCGGTCGCCATCGCCGAACCGCCGATGACCAGCGCCAAAGTCAGCATCACGGTGATCTGATGCTGCTCAATGCTCTTGATCATCCGATAGACCAGATACCCGATCAGCCCGCCGAACAGCACGCCGCCAATCGCTTCGTGAACGAACAGCATCGCGGTGGCGCTGACGGTCGGGGTTTCGCCAAGTTGGGCGATGCCCAGCAATACGGTGAACACCACAACAGCTGTGCCGTCGTTGAACAGCGACTCACCGACAATGGTGGTCTTCAGCGGCTTCGAGGCGTTGGCGGTACGCAGCACACCGAGCACGGCAATCGGGTCGGTCGGCGAAATCAATGCGCCGAACAACAGGCAGTAGAGGAAACTCACGTGCCAGCCGAACAGGGCAAAAATGTAATAGGCGAGGCTGCCGATCACCGCAGTGGCAATCAACACGCCGAAGGTCGCCAACAGGCCGATGGGCCAGCGGTAGCTGCGCAGGTCATTCAGGTTGACGTGCAGGGCGCCGGCGAACAGCAGGAATGAGAGCATCCAGTTCATCAGCAGATCGCCGAAGTCGATCTGACCGATCAGTTGCTGCACGCGTTCTTCGAGACCAGGGTAGCCGAGCACGCTCAGGCCTTGCAGGATCAGCGAGAACAGCAGCGCGGTAACCATCACGCCAATGGTCGGCGGGAGGCCGATGAAGCGGAAGTTGACGAAGGTCAGGAGGGTGGTGAGGCAGATGAAAGCGGCGACAAGTTCAAGCATCCGGGGTCCTTTGGATGGGGGGTGAAAGATAGCGCACCGAATCTTTGGTGCAGGGATTGGATGGGCTGAGTCAGGATCGGGACACAGTTGATGGTGTGATGAGATCAAGAGCCCCCTCACCCCAGCCCTCTCCCTTAGGGAGAGGGGAAAGGGAGCAGATCTTCGAGTCTTTCAGGGCCTGAGTTCGGCTCGAAATTTCAGGTCGATGTAACTCGAACATTCAACACGGTCAGTCCCCTCTCCCTCTGGGAGAGGGCTAGGGTGAGGGCTTTTGCAGGCTAAACCCGATCAGCCGGACACATTGACCGTAGCCGCCTCACGACGTTGCAGATAGATGAAAAACAGCGCCGTCAGCACCGTCAATACACCGACCAGCGCACCCGTCCACGGCAAGTCCGCCAGATCCGCGCCACTGGCCACCACCAGCCCGCCAATCCACGCCCCCGCCGCGTTGCCGAGATTGAAAGCGCTCTGGTTCAACGTTGAGCCGAGGTTCGGCGCTTCATGGGCCTGATCGATGATCAGCAATTGCAGAATCGGGCACAGCGCAAAAGCGAAAATCCCCCACAGCACCAGCGTGATTGCCGCTGGTACCACCGAGCGACTGGTCTGACTGAACGCCGCCAGAATCACCACCACCGCCAGGGCCACACCGACCAGCGACGGCAGCAAACGGCTATCAGCCAGACGCCCGCCGAGCATGCTGCCGCCGGTCAGGCCTACACCGAATAACAACAGCATCACCGTCACACCGTGTGGGCTGACGCCGGTGATGTCTTGCAGGATCGGCGCGATGTAGGTGAACACGCTGAACAGGCTGGTCGATGCCAGCACGCTCATGCCCAGTGCCAGCAGCACGTTGACCTTACCCAGCACTTTGAACTCGCTGGCGAGGTTGGCCTTGTCCATCGGGATGTGTTTCGGCAGCCACAACCACTGTGCCAGAGCGGCGATCACACCAATCACCGAGACCGCCCAGAAGGTCGAGCGCCAACCGGCGTACTGACCCAACGCTGTTCCCAGCGGCACGCCGAGAACGTTGGCCAAGGTCAGGCCGGTGAACATCATCGCAATCGCCTGCGCGCGCTTGTTCGGTGCGACCAGTCCGGCGGCGACCACCGAGCCAATCCCGAAGAACGCGCCGTGACACAGCGCCGTGACCACACGAGCGGCCATCAGCGTGGCGTAGTTCGGCGCCAGTGCGCAGAGCACGTTGCCGAGGATGAACATCAGCGTCATGCCCAGCAACGTCGCTTTGCGCGGCATGTTCGCGGTGCCGATCGCCAGGATCGGCGCGCCGAACACCACGCCTAAGGCGTAACCGGTGATCAGCAGGCCCGCGTGGGGAATGCTCACGGCAAGGTCGCGGGCAACATCGGGCAACAAGCCCATGATAACGAATTCGGTGGTGCCGATGCCGAACGCGGCAACAGCGAGGGCAAGCAAGGCGAGTGGCATGCGCAAGGTCTCTGTCGGTAGTCTTGACGCTTTGATCAGGCATACGCAGGCCGACGACCGATCTCGATAGAGGCCAGTGCAGGCAGGAATTATTGGTATTTTTCTGTGCGCAACTGAGTGCGGCGTGGTCGCTTGCAGTATAAACAGCTGCTGACACATCGCGAATCAATAATCTGACTATTCGACGATTCACTGTAGGAGCAGCCTGCGGCAGCTCCTACACGGGGACTCATAAAAACAAGGGGTAAGACGTGCTGGCGACAGCTTTGGTATTGATGGCGGCGCTGTTGCATGCGACGTGGAATACATTAATCAAGTTCAGCGCCGAGCGGTTGCTGGTGGTGGCGTGCATGGACACCGTGGCGCTGCTGGTCGTTGCAATCGCGTTTCCATTCGTGAGCTTGCCGCCCGTGGAAATCTGGCCATGGATTCTTGCTTCGGCAGCTTTTGAACTGCTTTATCGCTATCTGCTGATTCAAGCCTACCGGGTCGGCGATCTCGGGCTGGTCTATCCACTGATGCGTGGATTATCGCCTTTGGTGGTGCTCGCGTTGACTCTCATCTTCGCGGGTGAAGTGCTCACCACGCAGCAAATTTTCGGCATCATGCTGATTCCGTTCGGCATGGCCTGCCTGCTTCGGCAGGGCGGCGGTGGCAAGCACTTGCCGTGGTCGATGCTGCCGGTGGTGGCGCTGATCGGCCTATGCATCGGTTGCTACACCTACATCGATGGCCAGGCGCTGCGGCGCTGGTCGCATCCACTCGATTACCTGGTCTGGGTCACGCTGCTCAGCGCCTGGCCGTTTCCGCTGTTGGCGTGGGTCGCCAAGCGTCCGGCGTTCATGTTGTTCTGGCGTGAGCAATGGAAGTTAGGGTTGGCGGTGGGCTTCTGCGTATTGGCCAGCTACGCTCTGGTGCTGTGGGCGATGCAATTGGGCTCGATTGCGGAGGCCGCGGCATTGCGCGAAATCAGCGTGATTCTGGTGGTGCTGTTCGGCATGCGCTACTTGAAAGAACCTTTCGGCCGTCCACGGCTCTTAGCCTGTGGGCTGGTGCTGATCGGAATGCTGGTGATGAAGTTCTGACCGCTCGCGAATTCTATAACTCGAAAAAAGGACGGCGTTATGACGGTGGCTCTGTGGTGTGTGTTGATTGCGATTTTTCTACCGTACATCTGCACTGGCGTGGCGAAAGCAGTGGGTGGCTACCGGTTGAGTGACAACCACGATCCGCGCGACTTTCTCGAAAGTCTCAACGGTGTGGCCCGTCGGGCGCACGCGGCGCAACTGAACAGCTTTGAAGTGATGCCGGCGTTTGCAGCGGCGGTGATCATTGCGCATCTGGTGGGAACCGCGCAGTTGGTGACGGTCAATGTGCTGGCGGTGATGTTTATTACCAGTCGCCTGCTGTACATCATTTGCTATCTGGCCGACTGGGCGATCCTGCGTTCGCTGGTGTGGTTTGTGGGGATGGGATTGATCGCTTCGTTCTTCTTCGTGTCGGTCTGATGCTCGGGTGTTGCTGATGGCCTCTTCGCGAGCAGGCTCGCTCCCACATGGATATGCATTCCAACTGTGGGAGCGAGCCTGCTCGCGAAAGCCATTGTTCAGACGACAAGGATCCCAAGGGTTACTTCTTCTCTGTATCAGCCACCTGCGGCACTTGCGGCAACGCCGCGCCTTTTGGCCAGAGCATCCAGATCTGCCCTTGCTGTTTCATGTCTCCGGCCAATTGCCCGGCCGCATCACCGGTGCCCCAGAACAGATCTGCACGGACCTCACCGGCAATCGCGCCGCCGGTATCCTGCGCCGCCACTGGACGCACCAGTGCCGTGCCATCCGGTTTTGTGGTTGATAGCCACAACAGACTGCCCAACGGAATCACCTTGCGATCCACCGCTGCGCTGTAACCAGCCGTCAGCGGCACGTTCAGTGAACCTCGCGGGCCTTCGTTACTGTCCGGATTGCGGGTGAAGAACACATAACTCGGGTTGCTGCCCAACAGTTCGGGGATGCGCGACGGATTGGCCTTGGCCCAATTGCTGATCGCGTTCATGGTCACGTCTTCTTTCTTCAGCTCGCCTTGCTCCACCAGCCAGCGACCAATCGGGCGATACGGATGGCCGTTCTGATCGGCGTAGGCAATGCGCAGTTGTTTGCCGTCCTGGGTCTGAATGCGCCCGGAACCCTGGATCTGTAGAAATTGCAGGTTCATCGGATCGGTCAGGTAGGCAACCACGGGGGCTTTGACGCCTTTGGATTCGATGGTGGCTGCGTCGTCGTAAGGCTTGAGCACTCGGCCTTCGAGGCGACCGCGCAGACGCTTGCCTTTCAGTTCCGGGTAAATGCTGTCCAGCGAGACGATGATCATGTCTTCCGGCACACCGTACACAGGCACATTGGCCGTGTCGGTAGGCGTCAAACTGCCGGGGTAGACCGGTTCGTAGTAACCGGTGATCAAGCCGTTGGGGTTGTCGTTCTCAGCGCGCAGGCCGTAGACGTCGAGGTTTTGTTTGAGGAAGGCGCGAATCTCGCCAGCACTTTGCGGGACGTTGGCCGCGGCGGCGCAGGTGCTGCCCCAGACGGCGTCAGCCTTGAGCCGGGTGCAGGCGCTGCGCCACGAACCGAAGCCGGCGATCAGATCGCTATCGGACACTGCCGGCAATGCTTCCCAAGTGGCGCTGGAATAGGTGGCCAGTGCGTGGGTTTTCGGCTTGGCGCTGTCACCGCCAGTGCAGCCAGCGAGAATTGCCAGCAGTGGCAGGGTTGCGATCAACGGGTGACGCCAGGCCTTGAAACGGCTGTTCATGGAGTGATTCCTGTGCCGGTTGCCCGCGTGCTCCATGCGCTCGGACAACCCGTATTTTTAATAGGGCTATTGGTGTTTGACGGTGACGCGAGGATACTGGCCGCCGAATTCCGTGACCTGAAGCCACCATGACTCTTAAAAGAATTTCTGTTGTATTGCTGGCCTGTCTGACCCTTGCTGCCTGTGGCGGAGTCGACCCGAATTCCCCGCTGGGCCAACGCAAGGCGATCTTCAAGCAGATGCTCAAGACCGGTGAAGACCTCGGCGGTATGTTGCGTGGACGGATTCCGTTCGACGGGCCGAAGTTCGCCGAAGGCGCGGTCAAACTCGATGCGTTGTCCCATGAGCCGTGGAAGCATTTCCCGCAGGTTCGCGAAGAAGATCACACCAGCGCCAAGGACGATGTCTGGAAGCAGCAGGCGCGTTTTCAGGAAATGGCCCGCACCCTTGAAGCGGCCACCGGTGAATTGGTGATCGCCAGTCAGGTTCAGCCGTACAAGGCCAGCAACCTCGGGCCTGCGGTGCAGAAAGTTGAAGATGCCTGCAGCGCTTGCCATAAACAGTTTCGCGATCATTGATACCTAAAAGATCGCAGCTTGCGGCAGCTCCTACATTGATCAGGGTAGGAGCTGCCGCAGGCTGCGATCTTTTGATTTTTACTTATCGATTTCGTCCAGCGCATCCTGCAGTTCTTTGCGCGACTCGGCGAGTTTGTCTTTGCGCTTGTTGATCTTTTCCGGGTCGCCTTTCTTCATGGCTTTATCGAGATCAGCCTGACGCTGACTGACTTCGTGCTTGGCTTCGAGCACCTTGTTTTCGCGCTCTTTCTTCAGGCCTGCGTCGGTGCAGTTTTTCGTTACTTCATTCAGAGCCGTTTCCAGGCCTGCCTGCTGATCGGTATTGCCGCGCGTCTTGGCCTGTTCGATCTGGTTCATGATGCCCTGCTTCTTGGCGGCACAACCGGTCAGGCCCGGGGCGTCTTCATCGGCCATGACGGGGGTGGCCATTACGCCGCAAAGGGTCAGCATGGCGAGCGGTGCGAGAAATTTCATAAAAGCTCCATGTGCAAAGGCAATCGGGTCGGGGCGGCACTGCGCTGTTGGAGCGCCTCGGTGGTGGTTGGGTTCCCGGGGTAACGGGATTGCGTGCTCAGAAACCGTCGATACCGGCGTTACGCAGAGTATCGCTCAAGGCTAGCACCTGCGGATCGCGGAAGAATGCGCTCAATTGCGCTGCTCGACCGGGGCCGATACCGGGTTCTGCCTGCCATTGTTCGGTGTCACGTTGTGCCAGCGCCTGCCATGAATCGGGGAGTCGTGCCTCACCGGTTGGCGGTAAGCCCAGGGCTTTCAGCCACAGAGCGAAGGGCCGTTGGCGGGCGCTGTGAAAACTGTGCATCAGGCGTTCGCTGCTGCGCTCGCCGAAGCCGGCAATGTTAGCAAGCTCTGGCGCGTCGAGGGTCAACCAATCCAGCAGGTTGTTCAGGCGGCCTGTTTCGAAAAGTTTCTCCCAGGTGCCGCGACCGACATGTTGCATCGCCAGTCCCCGTTTGCCACTGAGCCAGGTCAAGCGCGCGAGAAACTGGCTTTCGCAACCTGGCGTGGGTTGCCAGCAGCTCAAGTTGTGGAAGTCATCAGCGTTGGGGATCTTGATGTCTGCCCGTTCGACGGTGCGCAGTACAACATTGTCGAGCCGCGGAATGGTCAGGCCGGCCAGGCTGATTGCGATCTGATCACCGGGACGAATATCCAGCGCCCGCCAGTGCTTCAACGAACTGGCGCTGACCCGTTTGATCTCCCGGTCGTCGAGCATGACCGGGACAAGCTCGATCACCGGGGTGATGCGCCCGGTGCGACCGATCTTGAAGTTGACCTTGCGCACTTGCGCTAACGCTTGCGCAAACGGGTATTTCCAGGCGACCGCCCAGTACGGCGCGCGCGCCTGCCAGCGTTCGGCAGGTGGACGCTGGTTCTGGCGCAAAACCACGCCGTCCGTGGCAAACGGCAGGGGTGAGCGATACCAGTGCTCGCGCCATTTCTGCGCCTCGGCGAAGTCGCTGACGGGATGGCTGAACGGCTCGATTGTGGCGAAACCCAGTGCTGCCAATCTGGCGATACGCTCGGGCAAGTCCAAGGATTCTTGCGGCCAGTCCCAGACGAACAGTCCGATGCCGGCGGCGCGTTCGGCCTCCAAGGATTTTCTTCCCATCACACCTGCCACGGTCGCGCGGGCGTTGACGCTGCCGGTTCGAGCTTGCACGTGTTCGTTCAAGCGCCAGTAGAGTTCACCTTGCACCAGCAGATCCACTGGTTGTGAAAGGCGTTTAGGGATCGCGCCAATCTTCTGTGACGATGCCGTCCAGTCTTGGCCACGAACGCCGTTACCACGACTGATGGCCTGATGCAGAACGCCTGCGCGATAAATCAGCGTCACCGCGACGCCGTCGACTTTGGGCTGTACCCAGACATCCTTGCGATCGCGCAGCCACGTTTCCACCGCCTCGGCCTTATGCAGTTTATCCAGGCCGGTATGGGCGATGGGGTGGGCGATCGAGCCCGAGGCTGTGCGCAAGGGATCGGCTGGCGAGGGCAATTTGAAACACTCTCGCCATTCGTTCAGGCGTGTGCGCGATTGATCGTAGAGCTCATCGGCAATCAGTGAACGACCTTCGCGGTGATAGGCGTCGTCCCATTGGTCGATCTGTTTTTGCAGGGCGGCGATTTCGCTTTTTGCTTGAGTGGCCGGCCATTTCGGGCAATCGGCGTGGGCGTTGAGGGTCGTACAGGCCAGGAGAAAAACAGACAGCAGGCGCAGCGTGGCAAGCATCGTGAGCGTCCTTGCTCAGGGGGAATGATAGAAGGTTAGGCGAAGATATTTATACTGTCGGATGGGTGTTTTGCGGCTTGTTTCTGTGCAGTAAAGAAGCCCCTCACCCTAAACCTCTCCCTGAGGGAGAGGGGACTGACCGAGTGGTTTGTTGAATGTGCATCGACCTGAACGTTCTGAGTTGAACTCTTTGATGCCGGCATGAAAAAGCCCCGCACGGCGCGAACCGTGCGGGGCTTTTTTGTACCGCGGGGAAGTCTTACAGGCCAGCAGCGGAACGCAGAGCGTCGGCGCGGTCGGTTTTTTCCCAGGTGAACGTGGTGAAGGTGTCTTCGCCAACGGTCTTGGTCTCTGGCGTGCGACCGAAGTGGCCGTACGCTGCAGTTTCCTGGTACATCGGGTGCAGCAAGTCGAGCATGGTGGTGATTGCGTATGGACGCAGGTCGAACACTTCACGCACCAGTTTGACGATCTTGTCATCGCTGATCTTGCCGGTGCCGAAGGTGTTCAGCGAGATCGACGTAGGCTGAGCCACACCGATCGCGTAGGAAACCTGAATCTCGCAACGCTCGGCCAGGCCGGCCGCGACGATGTTCTTGGCAACGTAACGGCCAGCGTAGGCAGCCGAACGGTCAACCTTCGATGGATCCTTGCCGGAGAACGCGCCGCCGCCGTGACGGGCCATGCCGCCGTAGCTGTCGACGATGATCTTGCGACCGGTCAGACCGCAGTCACCTACCGGGCCGCCAATGATGAACTGGCCGGTCGGGTTGATGTGGAACTGGGTGTCTTTGCTCAGCAGTTCGGCAGGCAGCACGTGCTTGACGATCAGCTCCATCACGCCTTCGCGCAGGTCTTTGTACGACACTTCAGGGTTGTGCTGGGTCGACAGAACAACGGCGTCGATACCGACAACCTTGCCGCCTTCGTAGCGGCAAGTCACTTGCGACTTGGCGTCCGGACGCAGCCAAGGCAGCAGACCCGATTTACGGGCTTCGGCCTGGCGCTGCACCAGTTGGTGCGAGAAGGTGATCGGTGCTGGCATCAAAACGTCGGTTTCGTTGCTGGCGTAGCCGAACATCAGGCCTTGGTCGCCGGCGCCCTGATCTTCAGGCTTGGCACGGTCAACACCCTGGTTGATGTCCGGGGATTGCTTGCCGATGATGTTCATCACGCCGCAGGTCGCGCCGTCGAAGCCGACGTCGGAGCTGTTGTAGCCGATGTCGAGAATCACGTTACGCACGATCTCTTCCAGATCGACCCAAGCGCTGGTGGTGACTTCACCGGCAACGATGGCCACGCCAGTCTTGACCAGAGTTTCCACGGCAACGCGTGCGTGTTTGTCCTGGGTAATGATGGCGTCCAGCACCGCATCGGAAATCTGGTCGGCGATTTTGTCCGGATGCCCTTCGGACACGGACTCGGAGGTGAAGAGGGAGTATTCGCTCATCTCGATGTTTTCCTGAATTTACCGATGGTGAGTGTCGCCAGCCGGTCGCTGAAAATGGCGGACCTGGATCTGGAAACCATTACGTAAGCCTACATAGAGGCTTTCCCCGGGAACGAGTCCCGCAGCGGTGGCCCAACGGGCCAAATCGTCCTGTTCAAACCCCAACCAGAGATCACCGCAGGCCTCCCTGGCCCAACTCTGGTTGTGGCTACATAACTCTGTCACGAGCAGGCTACCGCCCGGTTGCAGCAGGTCGGCCATGTGCTTGAGCGCATCGGCCGGCGCGGCGAAATGGTGCAACACCATGTTCAGTACCACGCAATCGGCCTTGAGGCTTGTGCCATTCAATGCATCGGCCAATTGCAGGCTGACGTTAGCCAGCTGTTCACGTTCACATACCTGACGCGCCAGTTCGAGCATCGCCGGGCTGTTGTCCAGCGCGGTTACGGTGCCGAAGCGCCGCGCCAGTTCCGGCAGAAAAGCACCATCGCCGGGGCCGACTTCAATGGCCGTGGCTGCACCATTGAAGTTCAGTTTGTCGAGCAGGGCCAGCACGCTGTCACGGTACTGCGGCAGGCCTGCGATCAAGTCTTGCTGGGCACGGAATTTCTCTGCCACCCGGGCGAAAAAGTCCTGGCTGGCGGCGGCACGTTGGCCGTGAACCTGCTCGATGCGCGCTTGCACGTCGCCAGGCAGTGCCAGGTTGTCGACTTCTTCTAACAACGCCGCGTGCAGCTTGCCGCCGAGCAGTTCGGTGTGGGGCAGGGCGCGGCGATAGAAAATCGCGTTGCCTTCGCGGCGTGTCGCCACCAGGTCGGCTTGTGCCAGTACCTTGAGGTGATGACTCATGCCGGACTGGCCCATGCCAAAAATTTGCGCCAGCTCCAATACACCAAACGAATCGTTGGCCAGCGCGCGCAAGACATTCAGCCGCAACGGATCACCGCCGGCCTTGCACAGGGCCGCCAGCTCGTCGCAATCGTCATGGCGAATGGAAGGCACGCGTAAGTTCATAGGGCTGGCAGTCTAGAGAGGGGGGCAATTCATCGCAAGGTCAATATCAAAATGTTTTGATATTGCTCGATAAATGGCACTTCTCACGAGACGGTTAACTCTACAAACGAGTAGCGGAAAGGTTTCACCAACAGAAAGCGCCGCTATCCATTGGAAAAACGCCCCCCGATGACTATCTGTCATTGCCCCGAGGCGCCCCGGTGAGGGAAAATGCCCTCCTTTTTTCCGTTTCGACTTACCAGAACCCAGGAGATCAGCGATGCCTAGCCGTCGTGAGCGTGCCAACGCCATTCGTGCCCTCAGCATGGATGCCGTGCAAAAAGCCAACAGCGGCCATCCCGGTGCCCCTATGGGTATGGCAGATATCGCCGAAGTGCTTTGGCGCGACTACCTCAAGCACAACCCGAGCAATCCATCGTTCGCTGACCGTGACCGCTTCGTGCTGTCCAACGGCCACGGCTCGATGTTGATCTACTCGCTGCTGCACCTGACCGGTTACGACCTGTCGATCGACGACCTCAAGCAGTTCCGTCAACTGCACAGCCGCACCCCTGGCCACCCGGAATTCGGTTACACCCCGGGCGTTGAAACCACCACCGGCCCGCTGGGTCAGGGTCTGGCTAACGCCGTCGGTTTCGCTCTGGCAGAAAAAGTTCTGGCAGCGCAGTTCAACCGCCCGAACCACAACATCGTCGACCACCACACCTACGTATTCCTGGGTGATGGCTGCATGATGGAAGGCATTTCCCACGAAGTCGCGTCCCTGGCCGGTACGCTGGGTCTGGGCAAGCTGATTGCTTTCTACGATGACAACGGCATCTCCATCGACGGCGAAGTCGAAGGCTGGTTCACCGATGACACCCCGAAGCGTTTCGAAGCCTACAACTGGCAAGTGATCCGCAACGTTGACGGTCATGATCCGGAAGAGATCAAGACTGCCATTGAGACCGCTCGCAAGAGCCCGCTGCCGACCCTGATCTGCTGCAAGACCACCATCGGTTTCGGCTCGCCAAACAAGCAGGGCAAAGAAGACTGCCACGGTGCCCCATTGGGTGAGGCGGAAATCGCGCTGACCCGTCAGGCGCTGAACTGGAACCACGGCCCGTTCGAAATCCCGGCCGACATCTATGCCGAGTGGGATGCCAAGGAAAAAGGTCGCGCGGCCGAAGCCGAGTGGGATCAGCGTTTCGCTGCCTACTCCGCTGCGTTCCCGACCGAAGCCAACGAACTCGTTCGTCGTTTGAGCGGTGAGCTGCCAGCTGACTTCTCGGAAAAAGCCTCGGCTTATATCGCCGAAGTCGCGGCCAAAGGCGAAACCATCGCCAGCCGTAAAGCCAGCCAGAACACCCTGAACGCGTTCGGCCCGCTGCTGCCGGAACTGCTTGGCGGCTCCGCTGACCTGGCCGGTTCCAACCTGACCCTGTGGAAAGGTTGCAAGGGCGTCAGCGCTGAAGACGCCAGCGGCAACTACATGTACTACGGCGTGCGTGAATTCGGCATGACCGCAATCATGAACGGCGTGACCCTGCACGGCGGCCTGGTGCCTTACGGCGCGACCTTCCTGATGTTCATGGAGTACGCCCGCAACGCCGTGCGCATGTCGGCGCTGATGAAGAAGCAAGTGATCCACGTCTACACCCACGACTCCATCGGTCTGGGCGAAGACGGCCCGACGCACCAGCCGATCGAACAACTGACCAGCCTGCGTACCACACCGAACCTCGACACCTGGCGTCCAGCCGATGCCGTTGAATCGGCCGTGGCCTGGAAAAACGCGCTGGAGCGCAAGGACGGCCCATCGGCGCTGATCTTCTCGCGTCAGAACCTGCAACACCAGGAACGCGATGCCGGCCAGATTGCCGACATCAGCCGTGGCGGTTACGTGCTGAAGGACTGCGCAGGCGAGCCTGAGCTGATCCTGATTTCGACCGGTTCGGAAGTGGGTCTGGCGGTTCAGGCGTACGACAAACTGACCGAGCAGGGCCGCAAGGTTCGCGTGGTTTCCATGCCGTGCACCAGCGTGTTCGACGCTCAGGACGCTGGCTACAAGCAAGCCGTGCTGCCGTTGCAGGTCAGCGCGCGTATCGCGATCGAAGCGGCGCACGCCGACTTCTGGTTCAAGTACGTGGGTCTGGAAGGTCGCGTAATCGGCATGACCACTTACGGCGAATCGGCTCCGGCTTCGGCACTGTTCGAAGAGTTCGGCTTCACCCTGGAAAACATCCTGGGTCAGGCTGAAGAACTGCTGGAAGACTAAGGCACAGCGCGGTGGCCTCAGGGTCACCGCAATCCCTGTGGGAGCTGGCTTGCCAGCGATAGGGTCATCAGCTTCAACATAAAAGTTGTCTGAACGGACGCTATCGCTGGCAAGCCAGCTCCCACAAGGGTTGTGTTGCAACAAACATTGCGTCTGCCTGCGTACTATCGAGAACCCCATGCCTCAACCGCGTCCCTACAAAGTTGCACTCAACGGCTACGGCCGGATTGGTCGTTGCGTCTTGCGTGCGTTGTTTGAGCGAGGCGAAAAAGCCGGGTTTGAAATTGTCGCGATCAACGATCTGGCGGACATGGCCAGCATCGAATACCTGACACGCTTCGACTCCACCCACGGCCGTTTTCCGGGCGAAGTGCGAGTAGACGGCGATTGTCTGCATATTAATGGCAACTGCGTGAAGGTCCTGCGCAGTGCCACCCCCGAAGGCATCGATTGGGCGTCGCTGGGCGTCGATCTGGTGCTGGAATGCTCCGGTGCCTACAACACCCGCGAAGACGGCCAGCGCTTTCTCGACGCCGGCGCGCCACGGGTGTTGTTCTCGCAGCCGATGGCCAGCGAGGCGGATGTCGACGCCACCATCGTTTACGGCGTCAATCAGGATTGCCTGACCGGCGACGAACTGCTGGTGTCCAACGCCTCCTGCACGACCAATTGCGGTGTGCCGTTGTTGCGTCTGCTCGACAAGGCGATCGGCCTCGATTACGTGTCGATCACCACCATTCACTCGGCGATGAACGATCAGCCGGTGATTGACGCCTATCACCACGAAGACTTGCGGCGCACCCGTTCGGCGTTCCAGTCGGTGATTCCGGTGTCCACTGGTCTGGCGCGCGGTATCGAGCGCCTGCTGCCGGAACTTGCCGGGCGAATTCAGGCCAAAGCCGTACGCGTGCCGACGGTCAACGTGTCCTGCCTCGACATCACGATGCAGACCGCCACCGCGACTGACGCCAATGAGGTCAACCGGATCCTGCGCGAGGCCGCCTCCAGTGGCCCGCTCAAAGGCCTGTTGGCCTATACCGAGTTGCCGCACGCCAGCTGTGATTTCAACCATGACCCACATTCGGCCATCGTCGATGCCAGTCAGACCCGTGTTTCCGGCCCCAAACTGGTGAACATCCTGGCCTGGTTCGACAACGAGTGGGGTTTTGCCAACCGAATGCTGGACGTTGCAGAACACTATCTGCAAACAGCAACTTCAAAAAAACCGTAGGAAGTGCGACCCATGACCGTGTTGAAGATGTCCGACCTCGATCTGCAAGGTAAGCGCGTATTGATCCGCGAAGACCTCAACGTCCCAGTCAAGGACGGTGTTGTCACCAGCGATGCGCGTATCCTGGCTTCGCTGCCGACCATCAAGCTGGCCCTGGAAAAAGGCGCGGCCGTGATGGTCTGCTCGCACCTTGGCCGTCCGACCGAAGGCGAGTTCTCCGCCGAGAACAGCCTCAAGCCAGTCGCTGACTACCTGAGCAAGGCGCTGGGTCGTGAAGTGCCGCTGGTGGCTGATTACCTGGGCGGCGTTGACGTCAAGGCCGGCGACATCGTGCTGTTCGAAAACGTGCGCTTCAACAAAGGCGAGAAAAAGAACGCTGACGAACTGGCCCAGCAATACGCGGCGCTGTGCGACGTGTTCGTGATGGACGCTTTCGGCACCGCTCACCGTGCCGAGGGTTCGACCCACGGCGTGGCCAAGTTCGCCAAAGTCGCTGCTGCAGGTCCGCTGTTGGCCGCTGAACTGGATGCATTGGGCAAAGCCCTTGGCGCACCGGCTCAGCCAATGGCTGCCATTGTTGCTGGCTCCAAGGTCTCGACCAAACTCGACGTGCTGAACAGCCTGAGCCAGATCTGCAATCAACTGATCGTCGGCGGCGGCATCGCCAACACCTTCCTCGCGGCGGCCGGTCACCCGGTTGGCAAGTCGCTGTACGAACCGGATCTGCTCGACACCGCCCGCGCTATCGCCGCCAAAGTCAGCGTGCCGCTGCCGGTTGACGTGGTGGTTGCCAAGGAATTCGCCGAGACCGCAGAAGCCACCGTCAAGCTGATCGCTGACGTCGCGGCTGACGACATGATTCTGGACATCGGTCCGCAAACTGCAGCCAACTTCGCTGAACTGCTGAAATCGTCGAAAACCATTCTTTGGAACGGTCCGGTCGGCGTGTTCGAATTCGACCAGTTCGGCAACGGCACCAAAGTGCTGGCTCAGGCCATCGCGGAAAGCTCGGCGTTCTCCATCGCTGGCGGTGGCGACACCTTGGCCGCGATCGATAAATATGGCGTGGCTGAGCAAATCTCCTACATTTCCACCGGTGGTGGCGCGTTCCTTGAATTCGTCGAGGGCAAAGCGCTGCCAGCCGTTGAAGTCCTGGAAAGCCGGGCCAAGGCCTGAGGCCGCCCGTTTGGCCAGGCAAAGGAGTGTTTACATGGTCAAGTCGTTAGCGCTGTTGTTGCTGACCGGTACGCTGGCGGCCTGCGGGAGTAACCCGAAGGCCGAAGCCACGCCGGCGCCGAGCGAGTCGCAGAAGGGCTGCTATCAGGCCGACTGGCAGGCCGAAACCAACCCGGTGCTGAACAAGCGTTCGGGGCCGGACGGTCTGGACAAATACGAGACGCAAACCCCGGCCAAGGAACATGGTTGTCCTTGACGGGTCTGACTCTTTAACTCAGGGCTGGCGGCGTGCGCCGTCAGTCGAGGAACACGGATGAAAGGCTTGATCGCCATTGCGGCGTTGGCATTGTTGGGCGGTTGCGCGCAGTTGAACCTGTTTCAGTCGTCTGCCCCGGCGGACAACTGGACCACCTGGACCTGCGACAGCCAGGCCAAAGTGCTGTGGCGTTACGCCGATGCCAGCCAGAAGGAAGTCGACGTTCGACTGGGTGGCGGTGATCAGGTCTATCGCCTGAAAGAAGAGCCGGGCGCCTCGGGCACGCTGTACAGCGACGGCATGCTGGCGTTTCACGTCAAGGGTGACGAAGGCCTGGTGTACTGGGTCGCCACCAATGACCTGATCGGCCGCGGCTGCAAGGCTGAATAATTGCAACACCGCAGGCCCAATGTGGAAACAGATCCAACTGTGGGAGCGAGCTTGCTCGCGAAAGCGGCGGATCAGCTTGCATCAATGTTGACTGTTGAAATGCATTCGCGAGCAAGCTCGCTCCCACAGGGTTCTGCTCAGTTCCGAAGAATTTGCTTTATCGAATCACCAGACCGGGCCTCAACCCCCGATCTGCAATCACTTGAATAGCCGCCGCCGCTCCGGCAGGCTGGCACGATTAACGACCCTCAACCGGGAGAGACACACACAATGGCACTTATCAGCATGCGCCAGATGTTGGACCACGCAGCCGAATTCGGCTACGGCGTTCCAGCTTTCAACGTCAACAACCTTGAGCAGATGCGCGCCATCATGGAAGCCGCTGACAAGACTGACTCCCCGGTGATCGTCCAGGCTTCGGCCGGCGCTCGCAAATACGCCGGCGCGCCTTTCCTGCGTCACCTGATCCTCGCCGCGATCGAAGAGTTCCCGCACATCCCGGTGTGCATGCACCAGGACCACGGCACCAGCCCTGACGTCTGCCAGCGCTCGATTCAACTGGGCTTCAGCTCGGTAATGATGGACGGCTCGCTGGGCGAAGACGGCAAGACCCCGACCGACTACGACTACAACGTCCGCGTCACCCAACAAACCGTGGCCATGGCTCACGCCTGCGGCGTATCGGTAGAAGGCGAGCTGGGCTGCCTGGGTTCGCTGGAAACCGGCATGGCCGGTGAAGAAGACGGCATCGGCGCCGAAGGCGTTCTGGATCACAGCCAAATGCTGACCGACCCGGAAGAAGCCGCTGACTTCGTCAAACGCACTCAGGTCGATGCCTTGGCCATCGCCATTGGCACCAGCCACGGCGCCTACAAGTTCACCAAGCCACCGACCGGCGACGTGCTGGCGATCGACCGAATCAAGGAAATCCACAAGCGCATCCCTAACACCCACCTGGTGATGCACGGTTCGTCCTCGGTGCCACAAGAGTGGCTGGCGATCATCAACCAGTACGGTGGCGACATCAAAGAAACCTACGGCGTACCGGTTGAAGAAATCGTCGAAGGCATCAAGCACGGCGTGCGCAAGGTCAACATCGACACTGACCTGCGTCTGGCGTCCACCGGCGCAATGCGTCGCCTGATGGCCACCAACCCGAGCGAATTCGACCCACGTAAATTCTTCGGCGCCACCGTAACCGCGATGCGTGATGTGTGTATCGCTCGTTATGAAGCGTTCGGTACTGCCGGTAATGCTTCGAAGATCAAGCCGATCTCGCTGGAAGCGATGTATCAGCGTTATCTGAAGGGTGAGTTGAACGCTAAGGTTAACTAAGCCTGGGCGTTGAACTGCTTTAAAAGAAACCCGCCGTGAGGCGGGTTTTTTACTGGGGTAAATAAGTCTGTTCTCTTTGTTTCTACCCTTTGTTTCTAAAATAAATAAACCCTTTGTCGCTTTCTCATTTTTTGCTTTAGTGAGAGCTTCGTTATGCAAAATTTTCAATTTTTCACGTGTGGCTAGTCATATTTATCATAAGTACCTGTTAGTTCTAACAGGTGTGCAAATCCTGAATGTCAGGAAAATGGGAGTGGGAGATTAGCTCTCCATTTAATGGCTAGTGATTCAGCGGAGATGGATATGCAGACTTTTATAACAAAAATTGCTGATAATAAAGTTATCACTTTAGAGGTCGAACCAAGCGATAGCATCGAAAATGCCAAGGCGAAAATACAGGATAAGGAAGGTATTCCGCCTGATCAACAACGGCTGATTTTTGCTGGAAAGCAACTCGAGGATGGGAGGACATTATCAGATTACAATATTGTTAAAGATTCAAAACTTCATCTTGTTCTCCGTTTGCGGGGTGGGTGATGTTGTAGTTGTAATAGGGTTTTTGTCTTGGATAAACTGTTCTGGCAATAGCTAGACATAAATTAATTTGTATATGAAGAAACCCGCCGTGAGGAGGGTTTCTTGTGAAGGACTGTTTTTATCGTACAAGAGTCAAGAATGTCACCTGTAGCAGAAATTAATCAAACTCTTAAATGGGCATGTCAGTTACGGGCGGTTATTCCTTTAGTTCGACATGATCCAGTGCCTGATTCACCGCCAGTTCTCCAAGCATGACCACCTGCGCGATGCCTAGCGCAGTCTTGCGGTGTGAGGTATCGAGCATGGCGGCGAAGTTGTTGAGCATTTCGCTGGCTGAACCCAGGGTCTCGCTGGCGTTGGCCAGTAGCGATTCGGTGTTGTACTTCGGGTTGGCGAGGTACATGGGCTCGGGTTTGTGCGTGCTGGCCATGATGAAGGCGGACGGTTTCAGGTAATGGTCGAGGGCGCGTTCGGCGGCGTCGTTGAGTTTTTTCGAGTCGAGGGATTCGTACGGGGAGGCCGGGTCGATGATCGGCGGGTGGGGCGTTGATTTGATCATTAGCTGAAAAACTCCTGATGGAGCCGCTTCGTCTTCTCTACTAAAAGAAGGGTGGCAGCTGTGCGCAGGTTAGTAGACCGGGGAGTATTCAGCATTAACCGGCGCGCCGAAGCGCCCTGCACACAGCCACCATCAAGTCGGACAGCAATCACCGACGGATGCGCTTTGCACATAACTGAAAAACACCACGGGCTACTAAACCCGATCACTGGAAATCAGTGACGCGAATCAAGTTACCGATGGCCCGCCAGGCGCACAAGCCGGCGGATTCTGGCGTAGTGGTAGGCAACGGCGCAAGCTGTTGTAGGCATCCGGACGTAACTGCTGACAGATCTAAACATCGCTGTTTAAAGGCTGGATTTAAAACAGGTCAACCGAGCATCCAGCGCTTCAACTGAACGAATAATCCACCGTAAAGCGGCGTCTCTGCACTTGAATGAGCGCAGTGAGTTGACTGGGGAAGAGGCTTTCTTTCAAATGATAACCGGTCAGCGCATGGCGCCCGCCTCCCGCATGAGCGCGGATGGCGCTGAGTGTCGGGTAACCTCTCAAACAGTCATTTCTCCTTGCCAGCTGTCTTTTGCATCGGCGATGTCGGTCATGAACCAAACGTCGGTGGAGGTACCGTCTCGGTGGTAATAAGACCCGGCAATCGGGTAGCTCTGAGCGTTATCTTTAAGCGTGCCCCACAACTGACCGTTGTTTGCGTTTGCATGGGTAATGTCTATGCAAAAGCTGTTGTCGTCGTTGCAGAAGTTTCCGAGTGGACCTGGCATGGGCGGCTTCTTGGCGGATTGATGTGTCAACCAACGTTATCGGGGTTGGTTAACAGAGCCAACTGTCAGGTCTGACAGGTTTTTATATCTTTTTTGGATTTCCCAACGTTTTTTTAAGTCCGTGTTGAATGCAGCGGAGATGGGTGCTGTGCCTGAAAAGGGGACAGATTTATTGAATTTATCCCTCCCCTCGGTATTTTTATTAGCATTCGCACTACTTCGCAGGTCCTCTAGATCGTTTTGAAATCCGAATTCTGTTGATGTTTTAAATTAGGTCGGTGAAACGTGGACCGGGCGTCAATTGCCCGCATTGAAGCGCGCCTCTTATCAACTGCAATTCGGAACGTGGTATGGCTTGATTCATGAACTCTGTGTAACGGGCAAGGCGGGCTGGATGGTCCAAGCCACGTCCTTTGAAACCAGGGTTTTCATCCAGCCAATTGTTCTTATCCAGATTCGTTCATTGAGTTGTTAAGAAGTCTCTGGCTATGCTTTTTAAGTATAACAACCTGTCAGATCTTACAGGTGTGGAAAATTTTTTAGCCATTTATTGTAAGGGCTCATTTATCTTTCAGGATGGAAAAAATGCAAAAGGACAAAAGAGCTACCAGTGTTGGTGTTGGCGACGTTCACATGTTTCTGACGATTCCCGGTGGGGAAAGCTTTACCGTCTCGATTCGTGGAAGAGAGTTTTTGGAACACAGTGGAGAATCTTTTAGCTTTAAGTTTCTTCAGGATTTAGGCAGGAATGAGTTCTATATTGGTTCCACAATCGACAAAAAACTTCCACTTAACGTGGTGTACAAACTAGGCGAAATCGGCACAGCTGCCCACGTGCATCTGGAGTTGGACGGCATTGATAACTCAAGGAATGCCCAGGGCTTTGTTTGTTTGGAGCGAGGCGGAGATTATCCGAAGGGTGTGATCTTTTGTACTGAAGAAAAAGCATTTAATTTGATTGCGATGTTTGATTTCAAAAGTAGTTAATCTTGGTCTTTACCGCGGTATCAGTAACATACGGCAGACTTTAAAAAGTCTGCCTGTTTTTATTCCATCTCATCGATAACTGATGCTCAGGTAAGTGCCCTGTTATTTGTCATGATCAATATCCAGCTTGCTGAATGTTACTTGCCCGCCCTCACTCGTATACCCGGTGTTGTCCTGCACATAAACCCCAGCCTTGAAGTACAACGGCTTGTCCCGCCACGTCGCACTGATCTGTGAATCCCACTGATAACCCGCCGCACTCACACCCAGTGCGCCGCCGGGGCTGAGATGGATGAGGTAATTGAATTCGCGATCCAGTTTGATTCCGGTCGCCAGGGTGATAACCCGGCTTTCATCCTCGTCTGGGTGCATGCGCACCTTGATCACCAGGTTGCCGGTCTCGGTTTTGGTTTTGTACTGGTATTCGAGTTTGACCATCGGCTTCTGGCTTTCATAAGCATGAATCTGGCCGATGACGATCTTGCCGGAACTCGGCACTTTGTTAACCGTGAGTGTCGCGCGCAGCAGGTTGTCGGCATCCGGGTAATACCAGTTGCGCAGGGTGCCGTTGCTGTAGGTCTCCCGCAATTCGGTGCGAGGATAAATGGCGTTTTCGGTTTTTGACCCGGTAACCGGTGACCAGAAGAACAAGGTGCCGGTGTCGGAATGGAAGTATTGATCTTTGAAGCCGTTCACCAGTTTGGAGGTTTCGACGGTGTATGGCGGGCTGCCAACGGGAACGCTGAGGTTCCAGGTTGCGAGATCGATCATGTCGGTTCTTCCACTCAAGTTACACTGCACGTACGTGCCAGAAGCTCTAGCCCGCACGTTTGGGGGCGGCCTTTATAAGCGTAGAGGGAAAATTTGTTAACGCCCGTTTGGCAGATGATTGACGTCAACATCCTGTCGAAATGCCATCTCTGCCGGTTTCCGGGGGCTTCAGCGGTGACCGTTAGTCGGCAAATTCACGCTTTGGTTAAATGATGGCCTGATGACAGCTTCTGCTTTCCTGGATCCAGTACTAGAGTGAAGGCTCAGTATGTGTGCGGTTTTTACCGGAAACCGACCAAAAGTCCCGACAAGAGAAGCAGCATGGAATGCGCGCAACCCCCGCCAGGTGAAGGCAGCTCTGTCCTTTTGATCGTTGATGATTACCCTGAAAATCTGATCAGCATGCGCGCGTTGCTGCAGCGCCAGGATTGGCACGTCCTCACCGCAGCCTCCGGTTTCGAAGCGCTCAATATTCTGCTCTCGCACGATGTCGATCTGGTGCTGCTGGATGTGCAGATGCCGGGCATGGACGGCTTTGAAGTGGCGCGGCTGATGCGGGGTAGCCAGCGCACGCGCCTGACGCCGATCATCTTTCTGACCGCCAATGAACAATCCCAGGACGCCGTGATCAAGGGCTATGCCAGTGGCGCGGTGGATTACCTGTTCAAGCCGTTCGACCCGCAGATTCTCAAGCCCAAGGTGCAGGCGTTGCTGGAACACCAGCGCAATCGCCGCGCGTTGCAGCGTTTGAGTCATGACCTGGAAGTGGCGCGCGCCTTCAATGCCTCGGTGCTGGATAACGCTGCCGAGGGGATATTGGTGGTGGGCGAGGACGGTTTGATCCGCTTTGCCAATCCGGCGATTTCGCGCTTGCTGAATGCGCCGGTGAAGGACTTGGAAGGTCAGGAATTTCTCGATTTTCTACAGAAACCGCACATTCCGCTGTGGGCCGATTCCGAGTTTTATGCCAGCTATAAACGTGGCGAAACCCTGAGACTGCACGACGCCTTGCTGCGCACCGTGCCCGGCCAGCAGGTACCGGTGGCGCTGTCCTGCGCGGCGTTGCCCACCGAACAACATGCGATGGTGGTGACGGTGCTGGACATGTCGGTGGTGCGGCACTTGCACCAGCAGCTCGAATTTCAAGCAGTGACCGATCCGCTGACCGGTTTGCTCAACCGTCGCGGCTTTTACCAGACCGTTGAAAACCTGTTGCTACGCGGTGAGCGCAGCGACAGCAGTTGGGTTTTGCTGTATCTGGACCTCGACGGCTTCAAACGGGTCAACGATTCGCTCGGTCACGATGCCGGCGATCGCGTACTGCGCTGGGTCTCCGAGCAATTGAAGGCGTGCCTGCGACCCTTCGACATTCTGGCGCGCATGGGCGGCGACGAATTTACTGCGCTGCTGGATCTGGAATTTCCCGAGCAAGCGGCGAAGATTGCCGAGAAACTCATCGAACGGGTGTCGATCTGTCAGCAGATCGAAGGGTTGGACATTGCCCTCGGCGCCAGCATCGGCATTGCCACTTATCCTGACTGCGGCTCGAACCTCGACGGATTGCTGCGTGCATCCGACATCGCCATGTACGAAGCCAAGCGCGCCGGGCGTCAGCAATATCGTTTCTATGATCATGAAATGAACGGTCGGGCGCGTTCGCGGCTGATGCTTGAGGAGAGCGTGCGCGCGGCCATCGAGAACCGCGATTTCAATCTGGTCTATCAACCGCAAGTGGCCATCGACACGGGTCAGATCCGCGGCTTTGAAGCATTGTTGCGCTGGCAGCACCCGAGCGTCGGTGATGTGCCGCCGGGATTGTTTTTGCCATTGCTGGAGGAGGCGCGGCTGATCAGTCGCCTCGGCAGCTGGATCTATCATCGCGGCGCCGGCCAGCGCAAAGCCTGGGAAACCCTGTTTGCTGAAGATCTGGTGCTTGGCGTGAGTTTGAGCAACACCCAGTTCAGCCTGCCGAATCTGGTCACCGAGTTGCGCCAGGTCATGGAGCGGCACGCCTTGCAGCCTCGGCAACTGGAGGTCGAGGTCACTGAAGAAGCGTTGATGCAAAACCCCGAAGAGACCCGCAAACAGCTGCGCTCACTGCGCAATCTTGGCGTGCGTGTTGCGCTGGATGACTTTGGCTCCGGGCCCTGCTCGCTTGCGCATCTACGCGATCTGGAATTGGATACGCTGAAGATTGACCGCCATCTCATAGCACGATTGCCGGACTCCAAGCGCGACGCCTCACTGGTCAGCACGGTCATCAGTCTATGCAAGCAATACGGTTTGCTGGTGATCGCCGAAGGGGTGGAAACGATCGAGCAGTACCAGTGGCTGCAAGCTCACGGCTGCGAGTACGTGCAAGGCTTCCTCGTGGCGCGGCCATTGGTCGCCGAGGATGCGGCCAGCTTCGCCGAACCGTTTGACTGGAGCGCGCTGCCCGGTTGAATTCGCTACACTGGCGCACCTTTTCGAACCGTGTCGCTTGTCCATGACTGTGTTGAAGTACCTCCAGGCCTATCCCGCGCAATTGCAGGATCAGGTGCGCCAACTGATCGCTGAAGGGCGTCTGGGTGAATACCTGAATCAACGCTATTCAGGGCGACACGACGTGCAGAGCGACAAGGCCTTGTACAGCTACGCGCTGGACCTGAAACAGGAATACCTGCGCAACGCCCCGGCCATCGACAAGGTACTGTTCGACAACCGCCTCGATCTGACCCACCGCGCACTGGGTCTGCACACCACGGTGTCGCGGGTGCAGGGCGGCAAGCTCAAGGCCAAGAAAGAGATTCGTATCGCCTCGTTGTTCAAGGACGCCGCGCCGGATTTTCTGAAAATGATCGTCGTGCATGAACTGGCGCACTTCAAGGAATCTGATCACAACAAGGCGTTCTATAAATTGTGTGAGCACATGCTGCCGGGGTATCACCAGGTCGAGTTTGATCTGCGGGTGTACCTGACGTGGCGGGATATGCAGGCTTAACAGTACGCAATCAGGAAGGTGGGGATGGACGTCAGCAAGACCAAAAGCAGTTTCTACCGCCGCTTGTATGTGGCGTACCTGATCGACAGCGGTCTGGCGCCGAGTGTGCCGACGCTGACCGAAGTGACCGGCATGCCCCGGCGCACGGCGCAGGATACGATTGCCGCGTTGGCGGATCTGGATATCGTCTGTGAATTCGAGCAGGAAGAGGGCGCGCGTAATCACGCCGGGCGCTATCGGATTCGTGAGTGGGGGGCGATTGATCGCGGGTGGATCGAGCGCAATTTGCGGCAGATCAGGGCAGTGCTTGAGTATCCCTGAAAAGAGCCCCTCACCCTAGCCCTCTCCCGGAGGGAGAGGGGGCTGATTGGGGGATATTGGAGAGATACGCCGACGTGAGCGAATTGCTGTGAATCCATAATCGACGCGGTTTTTCAGGTCGGTGGATAGCGTCAGACAACTCGGTCAGTCCCCTCTCCCCCTGGGAGAGGGCTAGGGTGAGGGCTGTTCAGGGGCGACGCATCCCAATGTGCGGAATATCATCCTCCAGATATTCCTCACCCGCCACGACAAACCCGTACTTGCCGTAATACCCCTGCAAGTGCGCCTGCGCCGACAGATAGATCGGCACTTGCGGCCAATGCTTCTCGGCCTGCTTCAGCGCCTGTTCCATCATTTCGTGCCCCAGCCCTTTGCCACGACCTTGCGGTGCGGTAATCACGCGGCCAATCACCACGTCGCCACCCTGGGATTCCGGATCCAGCAGGCGCAGGTAGGCCATCAACTGGTCATCTTCCCAACCCATCAGGTGATAGGTATCGCCTTCCAGATCCTGACCGTCGAGGTCCGGATAAGCGCATTTCTGCTCTACGACGAACACGTCCGAGCGCAGCTTCAACAGCGCGTACAGCTGTTCCTTGCCCAGATCACTGTGATGTTTGCAGACCCACTCGATTGTCATTTTTCGATTCCTTGAACGTGTCGCCCGATACTAAGCGCCTGCGGCAAAGATGTCTGTATGGCGTAAGAGTCTGTGACAAAGGTCAAAATGCCATCATTCCTTTCTCGCAGCCTCGGCGACTTTGTGTAATCTGCAGAAGAGCGCTGTGCACTGGCTGCAATGAGCTAATGTTAGGGCCTGGGTTTTGCCGGTAAGGGGCCTTGGGGTTTTGGCTGAAAACATGCCGGGCAACCTGCCCGCTAAGGATTTTCAAGCATGCCGCGTTTGCATCGAGCCTTTGCTTTGACTGGATTGCTCTTGCTGGCTCAGACCGCTGCAGCGGAGAAGCTGCGGCTGGTGTTTGATATCTGGCCACCCTTTACCGACGACACGCTGGTCAACGGCGGACTGGCCACCGACATTGTCAGCACTGCGCTGGCCCGGGCCGGTTATGCCAGCGGTTATGAGCAGGTGCCGTGGGCGCGGGCGCTGCTTGGCGTTGGCGAGGGCCGCTACGATGTGTTGGTCAACGCCTGGTACAACGACGAGCGAACCAGGCTCGGCCAGTTTTCCGGGGAATACCTGCTTAACCGCATCCGCTTTCTCAAGCGCAAAGACACGCCACTGGATTATTCCAATCTGCAGCAACTGCACACGTACCCGATTGCGGTGGTGCGCGGCTACGCCTATTCGGCGCCGTTCGATGCCGACACGGCGATGCAAAAAGTCCCTGTGCATAACTTCGCCATGGCTGTGCGCATGCTCGCGGCGGATCGAGTCAAGTTGACGCTGGAAGATGAGTATGTGGCGAAGTATTACCTGGCGCGGGAATCAGCCAAGGTGCGCAACTCGGTGGAGTTTTTGCCCAAGCCGTTGAGTGAGAACAGTCTGCATATATTGGTCAGCCTGAAGAATCCGCAGCATGAGCAGATTGTTGCAGGGTTTGACAAGGCGATTGCGGCGATGAAGGCGGATGGGAGTTATGACAAGTTGCTTCGCCAGCATGGCATGTGAGCGTTGATCCAGCATTTTCTGTGGGGCTGATGGCCTCTTCGCGAGCAAGCTCGCTCCCACATTGGATTTGTGAACGACACAGAACAACTGTGGGGGCGAGCCTGCTCGCGAAGACGTCCTGTCAGCCAGCGCCAACCTCACCGGTGTCCTTGATCAGATGCGCCGCCAACGTCCGCAACGGCCCCAACTGCCGGCAGATCAACGCCAATTGCGTCTGCACCAACCGCTGCCCCTCATCAATCTCATCAGGCATCTGTTCCAGCTCATTGGCCAGCGCTTCTTCCTCGTCACTCTGAATCGCCACCGGCTGCTTGTTCGCCAGCCCTTGGGCAATTTCGTCGATGCTCGTCGCCAGTTTCACCCCGGCGCCATCAATCAAATGCTCACGCACATCGGCCGGCAACTGAGTCTCGCGATGCGCACCAAGCCCTGACAGATAACTCAACAACGTGTGTGACAGCACCAGAAAGCGGAAACCGACATCCGCTTCCTTACGGAAATGCCCCGGCTCCATAAGCATGTTCGCCAACGTCGTCGACAACGCTGCATCAGCGTTATGCGCATTGCGCCGGGCCAGCCGATAGGCGAGGTCGTCGCTCTTGCCAGCGGCGTATTGCTGCATGATCTGGCGCAGGTAGATGCTGTTGCAGGTCAGGGTGTTGGCCAGCACTTTGTTCAGCCGTCGGCCCTGCCAGTCCGGCAGGAACAGAAACACCGTCAGGCCTGCGATCAGGCTACCAAGCAAGGTATCGAACAGCCGAGGCAGGAACAGCCCGTAACCGTCGCCGACCTGGTTGAAGCAGAACAGCACCATGATGGTGATCGCCGCCGTCGCCAGGGTGTAGCGGGTGGTGCGGTTGGTAAAGAACACCACGCCGGCAGCGATGGCGAAGCATGACTGCACCAGCGGACTCGGGAACAGATCGAACAGCGCCCACGCCACGGTCAGGCCGATGGCGGTGCCGAAGATCCGTTGGCCGAGCTTGCGCCGGGTCGCGCCGTAGTTCGGCTGGCAGACGAACAGGGTGGTGAGGATGATCCAGTAACCCTGCGACGGGTGAATCAAATGCACCATGCCGTAGCCGATACTCAGCGCCAATGGCAGGCGCAGGGCGTGACGGAACAACAACGACGTTGGCGTCAGTTGCGTGCGCAGGCGAATCCAGACGTCCTTGAGGTTGCGCGGTGAGCGGTCGAGCAGGCTGCTGTCGGTCGCATCGGCCAAGGCATCGGGGTTGCTCGCGTCGCTGAGCAAACGGTCGAGGGTGCCGAGGTTGGCGGCCAGTGCGCGCAGCGAGCGCAGCAAGCCGCGCCAGGCCGGATTGCTCTGGATGCGCAGATGTTCGAGGGAGGCATCGAGGTCGCTCAGGGCCTCGGCGAAACTCGCGTCGTAAATGAACGGCTGGCGCATCTGGATCGATTCGGCCAGCGCCCGACAGGCTTTGCCTTGCTGGCGCAACAGGCGTTGGCAGCGGAACAGCACGTCACTGTGGAAAAACGCTTCGGCCAGCGCGTTGTAGGGATAGTGCGAGGAGCTGGCGCGCTCGTGGATATCTTGAGCGAGGAAGTACAGCTTCAGGTAGCGGCTGACTTTCGAACCGGGGCGGCCGTTGCCGACGCGGTGCAGGATGATTTCCTTGGCACTGTTCAGCGCCGCCACCACGCGACCGTTCTGCTGGGCCAGTTCCAGCCGCCGCGCCTCCACATCCATTTGCCGGATCGGCTCGAACAGCGAGGATTTCAGCTTCAGGTAAAAGCCCAGTTCGCGGAATAACCGTGCCAGACTCTGCTGCACCGGCTGGTTGGAAAACAGCGCCTGCCACAACACCGAGAGCAAGCCGTACCACGCCGCACCCGCCACCAGCAACATCGGCTCGTGCCAGAAATCGGTGACCGCGCCGCCGCGCTGATCCACACCGATCATCGTGTACACCGACAGAATCAGCGTCGCCGAGGCAATCGCGCCATAACGCTCACCCAGCGCACCGAGCATGGTCAGGCCGAAACTGGCCAGCGCCAAGGCAATGGCAAACACGATGGGGTAGGGGAAGAGCAATTCCACCGACAGCGCGGCGATGCTGAAACACACCAGCGTCACCGCGAGAGCGTTCAGGCGGCCCTGCCAACTGTCGTCGGTTTCGGCCAGGGCGCTCGCGATAATCCCCAGGAACAACGGGATCAAAAGGCCCATTTCATCCTGATACCAACACAGCGCCATGCTGCCGGTCAGGGCGATGAACACCCGCACGCTGTAGCTGAATTTATCCAGCGCCCACAGGCGCCGCAAAGACTGACGAAACGAGGTCGAGGACATGAAGTGCGAAGGCCTTCCGAGGCGATGCCGCTAAATTGAGCCAGTAATGACGCCGACGCAATGGCGCCGATCACATCTGACAGCAAAAAGTGTTCCTTTTACTTACACCACAAACCACTGTGGGAGCGAGCTTGCTCGCGAATGCGATGTGTCAGTCACCACAATGTTGACTGAAAGACCGCATTCGCGAGCAAGCTCGCTCCCACAGGGTTTTGTGTATTGATCAAGCGTACTGCGCAGCAGCGTAACCAGAGGCCCAGGCCCACTGGAAGTTGAAGCCGCCCAGATGTCCGGTGACGTCGAGCACTTCGCCGATGAAATACAGGCCAGGGCTTTTCAGCGATTCCATGGTTTTCGACGACACTTCGCGGGTATCGACGCCACCCAGCGTTACCTCGGCCGTGCGATAACCTTCAGTGCCCGCCGGCACGACTTTCCAGCTGCCGAGCTTGTCGGCGATCTCCGCCAGCTCCGCGTGGGTGTACTGCTTCATCGGCTTGGACACAAACCAGTTGTCCGCCAGCAGATTGGCCATCTTCTTGGTGAAGATTTCACCGAGCAAAGTTTTCAGCTCGCTGTTCGGGCGTTCGGCCACTTGCTGTTGCAGCCAGCTCGCCGCGTCGTGATCCGGCAGCAGGTTGATCTCCACCGTGTCGCCGGATTCCCAGAACGAAGAAATCTGCAAAATCGCCGGGCCACTGAGGCCACGGTGAGTGAACAGGATGTTCTCGCGAAAGCTCTGGTCGTTGCAGCTGACCAGACAATCCACCGAAGTGCCAGACAGCTCGGTGCACAACTCCTTGAGCTGATCGGTGATGGTGAATGGCACCAGACCGGCGCGGGTCGGCAGCAATTCGTGGCCGAACTGCTTGGCGACCTGATAACCGAAACCAGTGGCGCCCAGCGTCGGGATCGACAAGCCGCCGGTGGCGATCACCAGCGACTGGCACTGGATCTGACCGAGGGTGGTGTCGAGCAGATAACCGCTTTCGACCTTCTCGATGGTCTGAATCGACGTGTCCATATGCAGCTCGACGCCGGCCTGATCGCACTCGGTCAGGAGCATTTCGAGGATGTCGCTGGATTTGTTATCGCAAAACAACTGGCCGAGTTTTTTCTCGTGGTAGGGCACGGCATGTTTGCCGACCATGCCGATGAAATCCCACTGGGTGTAACGCGCCAGTGCGGATTTGCAGAAATGCGGGTTCTGCGAGAGGAAATTGCTCGGCTCGGTGTACATGTTGGTGAAATTGCAGCGGCCACCGCCCGACATCAGGATTTTCTTGCCGGCCTTGTTCGCGTGGTCGAGCAGCAACACCTGCCGCCCACGCCCGGCAGCGGTCAGTGCACACATCAACCCAGCGGCGCCAGCGCCAATGATCACGACTTCGGTAGAGCGCAAAACGGTGTCCTCATGGTGGGTCGCTACAAAACAAACTGTGGGAGCGAGCTTGCTCGCGAAAGCGGTGTGTCATTCAACGTGATGTCGACTGACAGATTGCATTCGCGAGCAAGCTCGCTCCCACAGGGGATCTTCGTTAGTTGGAAGATCGGTTACAGGATACGTACGCGCAGCGAACGGCCTTTGATCTTGCCGTCGTTCAGGCGCTGCAAAGCCTGCATGGCCACGGTGCGGTCAACGGCTACATAAGCCTGGAAGTCGAAGATCGCGATCTTGCCAACCTGTGCACCGGGAATTCCGGCATCGCCAGTCAGCGCGCCAAGAATGTCGCCTGGACGAACCTTGTCTTTACGGCCAGCACCGATACACAGCGTGGTCATCGGCGGCTGCAGCGGGGCGAGTCCCTGGGACTTGAGGTTATCGACCTGATCCCAGTTCAGCGGCGATTTCTGCAGTTGTTCGATGGCTTGCGCACGGTGCGCTTCGCCCGGAGCAACCAGGCTGATCGCGATGCCCTTTTCGCCAGCACGACCGGTTCGGCCAACGCGGTGAATGTGGATTTCCGAATCGCGGGCCAGTTCGACGTTGATCACCATGTCCAGCGCATCGATGTCCAGACCACGGGCGGCGACGTCGGTGGCGACCAGTACCGACGTACTGCGGTTGGCGAACATCGCCAGCACCTGATCGCGATCACGCTGTTCCAGATCGCCGTGCAGGCCGACGGCGGAAATGCCTTTGGCGGTCAGGTGATCAACGGTTTCCTGCACTTGCTGCTTGGTGAAGCAGAACGCCACGCACGACGCCGGACGGAAGTGGTGCAGGACTTTGGTCACTGCACTCATGCGATCTTCCGGGGAAATCTCGTAGAAACGCTGCTCGATCTGCGTGTCATCGTGGAACGCTTCGGCTTTCACCGTTTGCGGGTCACGCATGAATTTCGACGCCAGTTGCTTGATGCCCACCGGGTAAGTGGCAGAGAACAGCAGGGTCTGACGGCGCTCCGGGGTCTTGACGATGATGTCTTCGATGGCGTCGTAGAAACCCATGTCGAGCATGCGGTCGGCTTCGTCGAGGATCAGCGTGTTCAGGCCATCGAGGACCAGCGAACCCTTGCGCAGGTGCTGCTGAATACGGCCCGGAGTGCCGACGATGATGTGCGCGCCGTGCTCCAGCGAAGCGATCTGCGGGCCGAACGACACGCCGCCGCACAGGGTCAGGACCTTGATGTTGTCTTCGGCACGGGCCAGACGACGGATTTCCTTGGCGACCTGGTCGGCCAGCTCACGCGTTGGGCAGATCACCAGTGCCTGGCAACCGAAGTAGCGCGGGTTGATCGGGTTGAGCAGGCCGATGCCGAACGCGGCGGTCTTGCCGCTGCCGGTCTTGGCCTGGGCGATCAGGTCCATCCCCTTGAGGATCACCGGCAAGCTCTGCGCCTGGATCGGCGTCATCTGGGCATAACCGAGGGATTCGAGGTTAGCCAGCATGGCGGCGGACAGCGGCAGAGTATTAAAAGCGGTGGCGATGGTGGTCACGGGACTGGCCTGCAAAACAAAATGTCGCGCAGTGTAGCAGCCCCGTGCCACTTTCTTCGAAAGTTCTGGACGAACAGCGGTTAATGTTCGATGTGTTCTTCCGGGCGTTTGGCGCGGCGGCCGTCTTCTTTCGACAGCTGCGAGAAGATTGTCGCAGCGAGCATCGCCATGATGCCGACGGTGACGAAGGTCAACTGGAACGCACCGAGCACGGTTTCCACGCCATCGTTGCCGACTTCTGCGGTAAAGCCGCCGAGCAACGCACCGGCGCAGGCAACCCCAAGACTCAGCGACAACTGCGCGACCACCGAGAGCAAGCTGTTGCCGCTGCTGGCGCTGGCGTCATCCAGGTCGATCAACGTCACGGTGTTCATCGCCGTAAATTGCAGCGAGTTGATCGCGCCGAGAATCGCCAGCAGGCACAGCAGCAGCCAGTACGGCGTCTGCTCGCTGACCAGGCCCATGCTCGCCAGCATGATCCCCAGCGCCAGCGTATTGCCGGTCAGCACGATGCGATAACCCAGACGCTCGATCAGCGGCCGCGCGACCCATTTGGCAATCATCGCCGCAGCGGCCAGCGGCAGCATGCTCATCCCCGCTTGCGACGGTGAATAGCCGAGCGCCACTTGCAGCAGCAACGGCACCAGAAACGGCAATGCACCGCTGCCCAATCGCGCAAAGAGGTTGCCGAGAATGCCAACGGCAAAGGTGCGGGTCTTGAACAGCGACGGCGCGAACAGCGGGTTTTCAATATGCCCGGCACGCAACCAGTACGCCGCCAGACAGGCCATGCCGCCGAACAGCAGCAACATTACGCGCAGGTGCGGCAAGTGCAATTCGCCGAGGCCTTCCATGGCGATGGTGATCAGGATCATCGCCGCGCCGAACAACAGGAAACCCAGGCTATCGAAACGCGTGCGCTCGGTGCCGCGCAGGTCGGGAATGAATTTCCACACCGCGTAGCAACCGATCACGCCGACCGGCAGGTTGATTAAAAAGATCCAGTGCCACGTCAGGTATTCGACCATCCAGCCGCCCATGGTCGGGCCGATCAGCGGGCCGAGCAGGCCGGGGATGGTGATGAAACCCATGATCCGTACAAGTTCGGAGCGCGGATAAGCGCGCAGCACGACCAGTCGCCCGACCGGCAGCATCAATGCGCCGCCCAGGCCTTGAATGACGCGGGCACCGATCAGCATGCTCAGGCTGCTCGACAGCGCGCAGAGCAGTGAGCCGAAACTGAACAGCAGAATCGCGCCGAAGAAGATTTTCTTGGTGCCGAAGCGGTCGGCGATCCAGCCTGAGGCGGGGATCAGCAGCGCCACGGTGAGCATGTAGGCGATGATCACGCCCTGCATACGCAAGGGATCTTCGGCCAGGTCGCGGGCCATGGCCGGCAGCGCGGTGTTGAGGATGGTCCCGTCGAGGGACTGCATGAAGAACGCAATGGCGACGACCCACGGCAACCAGCGGGCGGTGATGGCGTCGAGAGGCGGGCGGTTGGGCATGGAACCTCTTGTTGTTGGAGTTAATGCATATCCATTGTCGAACGCGGTCAGTGTGGGAGCGAGCTTGCTCGCGAAAGCGGTAGGTCAGTCGCCATCAATGTTGAATGACATGGCCTCTTCGCGAGCAAGCTCGCTCCCACAGGTTTTTGCGGTGTTACAGGGTCAAGGTCAAACGGCTGACCAGCGCCCCCGGCAGCAATGCCGAGGAGGTATTGCGCTGGCTATACGTACTCGCCGACAGCAACAACTCACGTTCGGCGGTCAACGCTTCCAGCTGCGAACCGAGCAGGCTGTAAGCGCTGTCGTCAAAACGCATGGTGCTGACCGGCGCCTGAATCTCGCCGTTCTCGACCCAGAAAGTCGCGAAGCGGGTCATGCCGGTCATGCGCGCTGCCGGTTGATCCGAGTAGTTCAGGTACCACAGGTTGCTGATGTACAGCCCGGTGCCCAATTGCTTGAGGATCTCTGCTTGCGACAGATCACCGGCGGCCATGTTCAATGCACTTGGCATTTCACCGCCGCCGGCGCCGTTGGCGGTCAAACCGTATTCGGCGGCACTGCGTGAGCCGACCAGTTGATCGCCAGCCTTGCCTTCGACGATCAAACGCAGATCGCTGCGCGGATACCCTTCGCCGGAAAACGCCGGGCTCAGCGATTCGCTGACTTTTTCGTCCAGCGACACCAGCGGACTGAACGCCTGATCGCCGACATACAGCTTCTGCAACGGGCTGCTCTTGCTGGCGATCGACTGCGCCGAGAAACCGCCCCAGCTCAGCATGCCCATGATTTCTTCCAGCGCTGCCGGTGCCAGGTACGCGCGGTATTGTCCTGGCGCCAAGGTGCGCAGCGGACGACCGAGAAACTCCAGTTGCTCGCGTGCCTGAGCAAAGCGCTTGGCGAACCCTTCGCTGTTCCAGTCATGCCCGGCGTAGCTGGCTTTCACCGCTTCACCGTTCTCGTGAAACAGGCTGAAATCGAAGTTGAAGCTGTTGGCCTGATGCCAGCCAAACGCCCCCGAAGAACTGGCGAAACCACGACTGATCGGACCGGCAGCATAAAAGCCGACCAGATCCAGACCTTCAGCGGCTGCGCAGATTTCATCCACCACTTGTTCAGTGTCCGGCAGCGGGTGTTCCTGCACATTCTGGCTCTGCCAGCCATTGTGATTGAGCAGCAGATACGGATCCTGCGGCAGCAACGGCAAGGTTTCGCGCAGTTGTTGCAGGCCTTCGGCGAGGCGCTGCAGATCGCCTTCCTGGTCGCCGGACAGGGTGACTTGCAGGTCGGCGTGACGCCCGTCGTTGATCAGTTTCAGAACGATGTTGGCCTGTTGCACTTGCCCGGCCTGACGCACCTTGGCGTGGTTGAAACGCACGAAGGCCGAGGATTCGGCGGCAAAGCTGAGGGTGAACTGTTCCGGCTCGCGCACGCTGTCGCGCAGCCAATTGACCATGACCTTGAAGGCGTCGGACTGACTCTTCGAAATGCTCATCAGGCGTCTCCCCCAAACACATCAACGTTGCTGAATACGCAGGCCGGCGAAGCGTGGCCGACGCGGATCACCTGGTTCGGTTCGCCCTTGCCGCAGTTCGGCGTGCCCAGCACCTTGACGGTGTTGGCGTCGCCGACGGCGCGCAGGCTTTTCCAGAAGTGCGCGGAAATTGCCCGGTAGTTCGGATTTTTTACCACGCCTTTGAGTTCACCGTTCTCGATCAATTGGCCCCATTCACAGCCGAACTGGAATTTGTTGCGCGCATCGTCGATCGACCATGAACGGTTGGTGCTCATCAGAATGCCGTGCTCGATGCCTTCGATCAGTGTGTTCAGCGGCTGGTCGCCCGGTTCGATATTGAGGTTGGCCATGCGGTCGATCGGCGGACGGTTCCAGCCGCAGGCGCGGCTGTTGGCGACGCCATCGAGACCGGCGCGGAACTGCGACAGTGCACCGCCCAGTGGACGCAGCAGCAAACCATCGCGAATCAGGAATTGTTTGCTGGCCTTGCTGCCGTCGTCATCATGACCGTAGCTGGCGAGTTCTTCGGGGATGCCCGGATCGAAGGTCACGTTGAGCAGTTTCGAGCCGTATTGCAGGCTGCCGAAGTCGCTGGCTTTGACGAAACTGGTGCCGGCGTAATTGCGCTCGTCGCCGAGGATGCGGTCGAGTTCCAGCGGGTGACCGATGGATTCGTGTATCTGCAGCATCATCTGATCCGGCATCAACAGCAGGTCGCGCGGGCCTTGCGGGGTGTTCGGCGCGAGCAGCAGTTGCAAGGCTTGATCGGCGACCTGCGGGCCGGCGCCGATCAAGCCGCAACGGCTGATCACGTCAGCGCCGCCCTGTTGGCCGAAGTTCTCGCGGCCGAGGCTGCGGGTCTGGCTGTCGTTGCCGTCGTAGGCAGTGACGTCGAGGCCTGGATAGACGAAGCGCTGGGCCTGGCGCAATTGCGCCCCGGCGCTGCTCAGGTAGATCTGCTCGACGTGAGTGATGCCGATGCTCACTTGCCAGTTCACCAGGCGCTCATCCTTTGGCACCGAGGCGGATTCCGCGCCGAGCAGCTCAAAGCATTCGCTCAGGGACGGGAAGGCTTGTTCGAGATTGGGCGAAAAGTAATCAGCGCGATCGCTGGACACTGGCTGATCACGCAGGTCGAGCAAGGCGTGCGGCTTGAGCCGGCGGGCTTGCAGCTCGGCGCGTTCAAGCGCCGCTTGCAGGCCTTGTTGCGAGAGGTCGTTGGTCGCCGCGTAGGCCTCAACGCCATTGACACGAACAGTGAGCATCGCGCCTTCGTCGCGGCTCAGGCTCGGCGGTTCGGCGACGTTTTTGCGTACCGACAGGTACTGGCCGGACTCGCGTACATACCGCAGGGAAAAAAACTCAGCGCCCGTGCGCAAGGCAGCGAAGCGCTGCTTGAGCTGGGGGTGGAAATCGAACATTCGGGAACCTCCTTGTCAGGGGGAAGCGGTAGAGCAGCGGCGGGGAGGGGGTGAAACGGTTGCGCGAGGTCTAGAGTAGGCCTGCGTGGGGGTAGGATCAAGTGAAGAGGGGGTGTAGGGGGATTTACTGTGCAGCGAGGGAATTTGTGCTGAATCTCAGGGCCCTATCACTGGCAAGCCAGGCTCCCACAGTTTTTGCTGAACACATTATGTGTGCACGACACAAAACTCTGTGGGAGCTGGCTTGCCAGCGATTAGCCTTGATGCGCTATCAAGTCTTACTGAGCAGCCGGGGTGATATCACGCATCGGCTTGCCCTTCACTGGCGCATCGCCCGCAACGTAGTACGGCGCGGTGCTGCGAGGCAGCGGCTGGCGTCCACGGATCTTGTCGGCGATTTTCTCGGCGATCATGATCGTCGGCGCGTTCAGGTTACCGGTGGTGATGATCGGCATGATCGAGGCGTCAACCACACGCAGGCTCTGCATGCCGTGTACGCGACCTTCGCCATCAACCACAGCCATCTCGTCGGCGCCCATCTTGCACGAGCAGGACGGGTGGAACGCGGTTTCGGCGTGCTCGCGGATGAACTTGTCCAGCTGCTCATCGGTTTGCACTTCAATGCCTGGGCTGATTTCGCGGCCACGGAAAGCGTCGAGTGCCGGCTGTTGCATGATTTCACGGGTCAGGCGGATGCCGTCGCGGAACTCCTGCCAGTCTTGCTCGGTGGCCATGTAGTTGAACAGGATGCTCGGGTGCTGGCGCGGGTCTTTCGACTTGGCCTGGATGCGACCACGGCTTGGCGAACGCATGGAACCCATGTGCGCCTGGAAACCGTGCTCTTTCACACCGTTGCTGCCGTTGTAGTTAATCGCCACCGGCAAGAAGTGGTACTGAATGTTCGGCCATTCGAATTCCGGACGCGAACGGATGAAACCGCCGGCTTCGAACTGGTTGCTCGCGCCGATGCCGGTGCCGTTGAACAGCCATTCGGCACCAATGGCCGGCTGGTTGTACCATAGCAGCGACGGGTACAGCGAAACCGGTTGGGTGCAGGCGTATTGCAGGTACAACTCAAGGTGATCCTGCAGGTTTTCACCGACGCCCGGCAGGTCGTGAACGACCGGAATGTCGAGCGACTTCAGCAGTTCGGCAGGGCCGACACCGGAGCGCTGCAGAATCTGCGGCGAAGCGATGGCACCGGAGCACAGCAGCACTTCTTTGCGCGCTTTGACTTCGACGCGCTCTTCAGCGTCGCCGACCAGGTAACGCACGCCAACTGCACGCTTGCCTTCAAACAGAATCTTGTCGGTCAGGGCGTGGGTGACGATGGTCAGGGTCGAACGCTTTTTCGCGGTGTCGAGGTAGCCACGGGCGGTGGAAGCGCGACGGCCTTTCGGCGTCACGGTGCGGTCCATCGGACCGAAGCCTTCCTGCTGGTAACCGTTCAAGTCTTCGGTGCGCGGGTAACCGGCCTGTACGCCAGCTTCAACCATGGCGTGGAACAGCGGGTTGTTGCCCGCCTTCGGCGTGGTCACGCTGACCGGGCCTTCGCCACCGTGGTAATCGTTCGGGCCGATGTCACGGGTTTCGGCTTTGCGGAAGTACGGCAGGCAGTCGAGGTAGGACCAGTTTTCCAGGCCCGGCAGTTTCGCCCAGCCGTCGTAGTCCATCGCGTTACCGCGGATGTAGCACATGCCGTTGATCAGCGAGGAACCGCCGAGGCCTTTGCCGCGACCGCATTCCATCCGGCGACCGTCCATGTGTGGCTCGGCGTCGGTTTCGTAAGCCCAGTTGTAGCGACGACCTTGCAGCGGGAACGCCAGGGCAGCCGGCATTTGCGTGCGGAAGTCGAAACGATAGTCCGGGCCGCCTGCTTCGAGCAGTAGAACGGTGACGCCGGCGTCTTCAGTCAGACGGGTCGCCAGAGTGTTACCGGCCGAGCCGGCACCGATGATGATGTAATCGAATTCTTGGGACATTGAATGCACCCTCTTTAGATGTGGTCAGGTCGGACCTTGGCGAGTGCTGTGCACTCGAATCGCTGGCAAGCCAGCTCCCACAGGGATTGGGGGCTGCCACAAATTGGATGGACAACTCCAAACCTGTGGGAGCGGGCTTGCCCGCGAAGAGGCCTTCGCGGGCAACGCAAATCTCGGGTCTTAGAACACCGAGACGTAATCGCCCAGCTCGACCTGTACCGATTTGATGCGGGTGAAGTTGTTCAGCGAGCTGATGCCGTTCTCACGGCCAACACCCGACTGCTTGTAACCGCCGACCGGCATTTTTGCGTCCGACTCGCCCCAGGCGTTGATCCAGCAGATACCGGCTTCCAGTTGATGAATCACGCGGTGTGCGCGGTTCAGGTCTTTGGTGACGATACCGGCGGCCAGGCCGAAGTCGGTGTCGTTGGCGCGGCGGATCACTTCTTCTTCGGTTTCGTAGGAGAGGATCGCCATCACTGGGCCAAAGATTTCTTCACGAACGATGGTCATGTCGTCGGTGCAATCGGTGAACACGGTTGGAGCAACGAATGCGCCTTTGGCGAATTCGCCGTCGGTCAGACGATCGCCGCCGCACAGCACGCGGGCGCCTTCTTCTTTACCCTTGGCGATGTAGCCGAGCACGCTTTCCATGTGCGCGAAGCTGACCAGCGGGCCGAAGTTGGTGTTTTCGTCTTCCGGGTTGCCAATGCGGATGCGTGCAACGCGCTCAACGATCTTGGCTTCGAAGGCGGCTTTCAGGTGCGCCGGTACGAACACGCGAGTGCCGTTGGTGCAAACCTGACCGGAGCTGTAGAAGTTGGCCATCATGGCGGTGTCGGCAGCGCGATCCAGATCGGCGTCGTCGCAGATGATCAGCGGGGATTTGCCGCCCAGTTCCATGGTCACGTCTTTCAGCGACGAAGCCGAAGCGCTGGCCATGACTTTCTTGCCAGTGTCGGTGCCGCCGGTGAAGGAGATTTTTTCGATGCGCGGGTGCTCGGTCAACCAGGTGCCGACTTCACGGCCGCTGCCGGTCAGTACGTTGAACACGCCATTTGGAACGCCGGCTTCGGTGTAGATCTCGGCCAGTTTGAGGGTGGTCAGCGAGGTCACTTCGCTTGGTTTGAAGATCATCGCGTTACCGGCAGCCAGTGCAGGCGCGGATTTCCACAGCGCGATCTGGATCGGGTAGTTCCACGCGCCGATACCGGCGACAACGCCCAGCGGCTCGCGACGGGTGTAAACGAAAGAGGTGTCACGCAGCGGGATCTGCTCGCCTTCGATGGCGGGTACCAGGCCTGCGTAGTATTCCAGCACGTCAGCGCCGGTCACGATGTCGACGTACTTGGTTTCGGAGAAGGATTTACCGGTGTCCAGGGTTTCCAGCGCGGCCAGCTCATCGTTGCGTTCACGCAGGATGTCGACGGCGCGACGCAGGATGCGCGAACGCTCCATGGCGGTCATCGCGGCCCAGATTTTCTGGCCCTTTTCAGCGCTGACCACGGCGCGCTCGACGTCTTCCTTGGTCGCACGTTGCACCTGTGCGAGGACTTCACCGTTAGCCGGATTGATGGCTTCGAAGGTGGCATCGCTGCCAGCGTCAGAGTACGCGCCATCGATGTAAAGTTTTTGCAGTTCGAAACGGGCCATAGTGTCCTCGCAAGTGCATTGGTGGTTGGCGTTGACCACCGCGCTGAAGCTGCGGTGGCAGTGAGGGGCCGAGCGTTTTCTGTGTGCTCTAGCTCACCTTCTTGGCCAATTGGAAATCCATGTATTCGTAAGCGATCTGTTGCGCCTGCGCCGTGTCGAAAGCATCTCCCGACAAAGCGCCGCGCAACCACAAGCCGTCAATCAACGCTGCCAGTCCCCGCGCGGCGCTGCGCGCGTCTTCGAGCGGCAACACACGGCGGAACTCGCAGCACAGGTTGGAATACAGACGGTGATCGTTGATCCGCTGCAACCTGTGCAAAGACGGCTGGTGCATGCTGGTGGCCCAGAAGGCCAGCCAGGTTTTCATTGCCGGGCCATTGACCTGGCTGGCGTCGAAGTTGCCTTCGATGATCACCTGCAGATGCGCCCGTGGGCTGTCATCTGCCAGCGCCTGTCGGCGCGCGGTGACGCTCTCGCTGAGGGCGGTCATCAGGTACCGCATCGTCGCGGCAATCAGGCCGTTCTTGTCCTGAAAGTAATGACTGATGATGCCATTCGAGACACCGGCCAAACGGGCGATCAGCGCAATGCTGGCGTCCCCCATTCCGACCTGATCGACCGCCTGCAAAGTGGCTTCGATCAGTTGTTGGCGGCGGATGGGTTGCATACCGACCTTGGGCATCTTGCACATCTCCTTAGGCCTTCCGAGCGGCGATTCACGCCTATCGGATTGACGGCCAGTCTATTTTGTTTTGATTGAACGTTCAATCAACAAAGAATAAGATCTGCGACAAATCGTCGCTGCCTACAGATTTTTCCTACGTGTAAGTGGCGATAAAACCGACATCCGAAAATGCTCGAAACCTGTATGGGGCATGGCGCGGTTCGCGATTCGATGGACGTGTTGAAAGGGCAAGACGCTCAGGGCCAGGTTTCGGATGAACGTCCGTCCACCTTCGGCCACGAAAGCGATTCGCAGCGCCATTTCGGCAGGTTCGGGCTTTTTTCGGGGTGTCTTTATATCACCCGCCGGTCGGCTGCCAACTAACCGATTGGTCGGGTTCCGTGTTGCCTTGTGTTCTTCTCTCGCACTGCCTGGAGCATTTGTGCCATGAGTTCTGCCTCGCTTATAAAGACCCCGCCCGAGAAGGTGACGGTCAACGGTTGGGTGTTTTACACCTCTACCGCGCTGATTCTGTTGTTGACCGCCATTCTGATTATCGCCCCGCAAGAGGCCGGCAGACTGTTGGGTATCGCTCAGGCCTGGTTGTCGCGCAGCTTCGGCTGGTACTACATGGTGGTCATCGCCGCCTACCTGGTATTTGTCGTCGGCCTGGCGTTTTCCTCGTACGGCAAGCTCAAACTGGGCAGCAAGGACGACACCCCGGATTTCAGTTACGGCGCCTGGGCGGGGATGCTGTTCTCGTCGGGTATCGGTATTTCGCTGCTGTACTTCGGCGCGTCCGAGCCACTGGATCACTACTTCAATCCACCGGAAGGCGTATCGGCCAGCAACATGGCCGCGCGTCAGGCAGTACAACTGACGTTCCTGCACTGGGGCCTGCATGGCTGGGCGATCTATGCGCTGGTCGGCCTGGCCGTGGCGTACTTTGCTTACCGTCATAACCAGCCGCTGGCCCTGCGTTCGGCGCTGTATCCGCTGGTGGGCGAGCGTTGGGTCAAGGGCGCGGCCGGTCACGCGGTTGACGGCTTCGGCATGTTCGTAACGCTGCTGGGCCTGGTAACGAACCTGGGGATCGGTTCGCTGCAAGTGTCGTCGGGCCTTGAAAACCTGTTCGGCATGGAACACAGCAACACCAATCTGCTGATCGTGATCATCGTGATGAGCACCGTGGCGACCATCGCTGCCGTGTCCGGCGTAGAGAACGGCATCCGTCGTCTGTCCAACCTGAACATCGTGCTGTTCAGCGGTCTGCTGATTTTCGTGCTGCTGTTCGGCCCGACTCTGCACCTGCTTAACGGCTTCGTGCAGAACATCGGTGACTACCTCAATGGCATCGTGCTGAAAACCTTCGACCTTTATGTGTACGAAGGCGACAACGCCAAGTCCGAGCGCTGGATGGGTCTGTGGACCCTGTTCTACTGGGCGTGGTGGATTTCCTGGGCACCATTCGTTGGCATGTTCATCGCGCGTATTTCCCGTGGTCGTACCGTGCGTGAACTGGTTGCTGGCGTGCTGTTGATTCCGCTGGGCTTCACCTTGGCCTGGCTGTCGATCTTCGGTAACTCGGCGCTGGACCTGGTGATGAACCACGGCGCGGTGGAGCTCGGCAAGACGGCGCTGGAACAGCCGTCGATGGCGATCTATCAATTGCTTGAGCATTATCCAGCGTCGAAAGTCGTCATCGGTGTGTCGATCTTTGTTGGCTTCGTGCTGTTCCTGACCCCGGCCGACTCCGGCGCGGTGATGATGGCGAATCTGTCCTGCAAGGGCGGCAACGTCGACGAAGATGCGCCGCACTGGCTGCGGATCTTCTGGTCGGTGGTGATCACCCTGGTGACCATCGGTCTGCTGTTTGCCGGTAACTTCGAAGCCATGCAAACCATGGTGGTGCTGGCCGGTCTGCCGTTCTCGGTGGTGCTGGTGTTCTTCATGTTCGGCCTGCACAAGGCGATGCGCCAGGACGTGCAAATCGAACAGGAGCAAGCGCAACTGGCGGAGCGCGGTCGTCGTGGTTTCAGCGAGCGTCTGACGCAACTGGATCTGCAACCGAGCCAATCGGTAGTGCAGCGCTTCATGGACAAGCAGGTCAGCCCGGCGCTGGAAGATGCCACCGCGCAGATGCGTGCGCAGGGTCTGCAAGTGCAGACCCTGCTGGGTAAATCCAAGCGTTGCATGGGCGTGCGCGTGGAGATGGAAGAGGGCAACCCTTTCGTCTACGAAGTCAGCCTGGACGGCTATCTGGCGACCCCGACCGAATCGGCCCAGTCCGATGAAGCGCGCCAGCGTTACTACCGCGCTGAAGTGTATCTGCACAACGGCAGCCAGGATTACGACCTGATGGGCTTCACGCAGGATCAGATCACGCGGGATGTGCTCGATCAGTTTGAAAGCCATCGGCAGCTCCTTGGCCGGGTGTACAGCTAAAGTCAAAAGCCCCCCTCACCCCAGCCCTCTCCCTAAGGGAGAGGGGGAAAGGGAGCAGATCGGGGGCTTTTCAATACCTGAGTTCGACTCGATTTCTCAGGTCGATGTAGCTTGAAAGTACAACTCGGTCAGTCCCCTCTCCCTTTGGGAGAGGGCTAGGGTGAGGGGCTTTTACCTTGACCCAATAAAAAAGGGATCGCTCACCGCGATCCCTTTTTTTATCCCGCCTTAACCGAGGTTCTTGCCCAGCAACGCGTGATACAACTCGCTGTCGCCCAGGATCCCCACCACATGATTGTTATCGTGCAGCACCAGCTTGTTGCCGGTCTGATAACGAATCTGCAAGGCGTCACGCATGCCGATGTTCGAATCCACCAGCGTCGGCTTGCGCTCCAGGCCTTCCACCGCTTGCCCCGGCGCCCAGTTCTGCAGGTTCAACACCGAACCGTTCTGCCGCGCACCCTTGATGGTGTTGCCTTCCGCCAGGTCCAGCCACGAATCACCGCCCGGATCGAGACACACTGAACCGTTGATGCGTTTGCACTTGTCCAGTGTGCGCATCAGGCTGCGACCGCAAAGCACGTTGAGCGGATTGGTGTGCGCCACGAACGTACGCACATAGTCGTCCGCCGGGTTCAGCACGATCTCTTCCGGCACGCTGTACTGGATGATCCGGCCGTCCTTCATGATCGCGATGCGGCTACCGAGTTTCAGTGCCTCGTCGAGGTCGTGACTCACGAACACAATGGTCTTGCTCAGCTTGCGTTGCAGCTCCAGCAGTTCATCCTGCAAGCCCTGACGGATCAGCGGGTCGAGGGCCGAGAACGGTTCGTCCATCAATAGAATGTCGGCGTCCATCGCCAGTGCCCGCGCCAGACCGACACGCTGCTGCATGCCGCCGGAGAGTTCGTCAGGCTTCTTGTTGCGCCATTGGGTCAGGCCAACCAGTTCGAGTTTTTCATCGACCAGCTTCTTGCGTTCCTTCTCCGGGCGACCCTGCATTTCCAGACCGAAACTGATGTTCTCGCGCACCGTCAGCCACGGCATCAGGGCGAACTTCTGAAACACCATGGCGATGCGTTTGGTGCGCATCATTTTCAGCTCGGCGGGGGTGCAGGAGGCGATGTCGATCTGACGGTTTTCATGCTCGACGAAGAGCTTGCCGCGACTCACGGTGTTGAGGCCGTTGATACAGCGCAGCAGGCTCGACTTGCCGGAACCTGACAGGCCCATCAGCACGCAGATCTCGCCCTTGTTGATGTCCAGCGTGGCTTTTTCCACACCGACGATCTGTCCGGTCTTCTTCAGGATCTCGTTGCGGGTCATGCCCTGATCCAGCAGCTTGAGCGCTTCGCGCGGATCCTTGGAGAAGATTACGTCGACGTCTTCGAAGCGAATTATGCTCATGCGTCACCCCCTACTTTAGCGTCGGGTTGTTTGCAGATACGGTCGAGCATGATCGCCAGCAGTACGATCGCCAGGCCCGCTTCGAAGCCCAGGGCGATATCAGCAGTGTTCAGTGCGTTGACCACCGGTTTGCCGAGTCCGTCGGCGCCTACCAGTGCGGCAATCACCACCATCGACAGCGACAGCATGATGCACTGGGTGATGCCGGCCGCGATGCTCGGCATGGCGTGAGGCAGTTCGATCCGTGAGAGCAATTGGCGACGCGAGCAGCCGAAGGCCTTGCCGGCGTCCATCAGTTCTTGCGGGACATCGCGGATGCCCAGGTAGGTGAGGCGGATCGGCGCAGCGATGGCGAACACCACCGTGGAGATCAGGCCCGGCACCACACCCAGCCCGAAGAGGGTCAGGGTAGGAATGAGGTAAACGAAGGTCGGTACGGTCTGCATCAGATCGAGTACCGGACGCATTAACGTGTAGAACATCGGTTTGTGCGCGGCGACGATGCCCAACGGCACGCCGATGACCACGCAGACCAGGGTCGCGAACATGACCTGGGCGAGGGTTTCCATGGTTTCCTGCCAGTACCCCAGATTGAGGATCAGCAGGAAGGAAGCGATAACGAAAGCGGTCAGCCCCCATTTGCGCTGGATGAAATGGGCGAGCAGGGCGATGAGGCCGATCAAGACAAAAGGGTTGAACCAGGTGAGCGCAAACGTCACGCCGTGGATCATCGTTTCCAGGGTCACGGCGATTGCGTCGAAGGTGCTGGCGCCGTGTTGCGTCAGCCATTCAACGAAGCCCGCGATGTACTGGCCTAGAGGTATTTTCTGATCAATCAGCATGGTAGTGAACGTCCGCATGCAAGGAAATAAACAGCCCGGGCGGGCGAGCCCACCCGGCATAAGCGATTACTGAAGCTTGGCTTTCACGGCCGCAAGACCAGGTTTACCGTCAATGGTGGTCACGCCAGCGAGCCAGGTATCGAGCACTTGTGGATTCTTTTTCAGCCAGGCCTTGGCGGCCGCGTCAGGCTTCATCTTGTCGTCGAGGATGTTGCCCATCAGTTCGCTTTCCATGTCGACGTTGAACTCCAGGTTCTTCAGCAACTGACCGACGTTGCTGCATTCCGTGGCGTAACCCTTGCGGGTGTTGGTCGCCACGGTCGCCGCACCGAAATCGGGGCCGAAGAAATCATCGCCACCGGTCAGGTATTGAATCTTGAAGCGCTTGTTCATCGGGTGCGGCGCCCAGCCGAGGAAGACCACGGCGGTGTCGCGTTTCTGCGCGCGGTCGACCTGCGAGAGCATCCCCGCTTCCGACGATTCAACCACTTTGAAACCGGCGGTCTTCAGGCCGAAGGCGTCCTTGTCGATCATGCTCTGGATCAGACGGTTGCCGTCGTTGCCAGGCTCGATGCCGTAAATCTTGCCGTCGAGTTCTTTCTTGAATTTGGCGATGTCGGCGAAGTCATGCAGACCTTTGTCATACAGGGCTTGCGGCACGGCGAGGGTGTACTTGGCGCCCTTGAGGTTGGTGCGCACGGTTTCCACGGTGCCGGCGTCGCGGTAGGCCTTGATGTCGTTTTCCATGGTCGGCATCCAGTTGCCGAGGAACACGTCCATGTTCTTGCCGTCGGCCAGCGATTTGTAGGTCACGGGTACGGAGATCATGGTGGTCTTGGTCTTGTAGCCGAGGGCGTTGAGCACAACAGAGGTGGTCGCGGTGGTCGCGGTGATGTCGGTCCAGCCGACATCGGAGAAGTTAACGGTACTGCACTGCGCCGGTTCTGCAGCTTGCGCCAGTAACGGCAGACTCAGCATGGCGGCCAACAACAACGACGGGGAACCTTTCATGGATGGACTCCTTGGTGTTTTTTTTGGCAGTGTTCCGACTGTGGACCACCGCACTTATAGGTTGCGGTTGGATGGCGTTCTGGAGACAGCTCTACCACGGCGCCTTGCAATCGAGTCACAACGATCATGTACCAGTGAAAATCTGACGCCTACAGGGGGGGTCGTATCCAGTACAGGGATGGTCGTATCTAGTGTCGGTGACGTCGTTTACAGCTTTTTTCAGCCCCCGATGGCCATCTGAACCGCATAAAAACGGCGAAAAACCGGGGCGAAAACGGCGCGGCGCTGGTGGACATGAGTGCGTCGGTGTCAGACGCCGTGCGCTCCGACAAAAGCCTGATGATGCGGGCATTCCGGCGGATTGCAGCTTGAGCGTAGCAGCTCCGCCAGCGGGCGCTTTTGCGTCCCGGACCGGCATCCTCAGGAGCTCTGCAGCAATGGCTATCAGTGTTTTCGACCTGTTCAAAATCGGCATCGGCCCTTCCAGTTCCCACACCGTCGGGCCGATGCGCGCCGCAGCGTTGTTCGTCGTGTCGTTAAGGGGCCAACATCAACTGGAACAGGTGCGGCGAATCGAAGTGCAGCTGTTCGGTTCGCTGTCGGCCACGGGCATTGGTCACGGCAGCGACAACGCGGTGATCATGGGCCTGATGGGCGAGTGGCCGGACGCAATCGACCCGGCGCAGATCGGCCCACGCATTCAGGCGCTGCGCGAAACTCACACCCTTTTATTGGATGGTCGTCTGGCGGTGCCGTTTGTCTGGGCACGGGACATGCGCCTGATCGATGAAAACCTGCCGTTCCATCCCAATGCCATGACGATTGTTGCCGAGGGCGACCACGGCGAACTGCATCGCGACACCTACTATTCGGTGGGCGGCGGTTTTGTCGTCGATCAAAAGCAGGCCTCCAGCGGCGTGGTCGATCTGGATCGCACTGAATTGCCCTACGACTTTTCCAGTGCGGTCGAGTTGCTGGAACTGTGCAAGAAGAACAATTTGCGCGTTGCCGAATTGATGATGGCCAACGAAAAGGTCTGGCGCAGTGAAGAAGAGATCCGCGCCGGGCTGATGAAGTTGTGGCGGGCCATGCAGGATTGCGTCGAGCAAGGTTTGAAGCACGAAGGCATCCTGCCGGGCGGATTGAATGTGCGGCGGCGTGCGGCGAAGCTGCACCGCAGTCTTCAGGAACTGGGCAAACCCAATGTGATCGGCTCGACGTTGAGCGCGATGGAGTGGGTCAACCTGTTTGCGCTGGCTGTCAATGAAGAGAACGCGGCGGGTGGGCGCATGGTCACGGCACCGACCAATGGCGCGGCGGGAATCATTCCGGCGGTGTTGCACTATTTTATGAAGTTCAGCGAAGCGGTGACGGACGCCAACGTGGTCGATTACTTCCTCGGAGCGGCGGCGGTGGGGATTCTGTGCAAGAAGAATGCGTCGATCTCGGGCGCCGAGGTGGGCTGTCAGGGTGAAGTCGGTTCGGCGTGTGCGATGGCGGCGGCGGGGCTGGCGGAGATTCTCGGCGCTACGCCGGAGCAGTTGTGCAACGCGGCGGAAATTGGCCTGGAGCATAACCTTGGACTGACTTGCGATCCGGTCGGTGGTCTGGTGCAAGTGCCGTGCATCGAGCGCAATGCGATTGCGGCGGTGAAGGCGATCAACGCGGCGCAGATGGCGTTGCGTGGCGACGGTCAGCACTTTATTTCGCTGGATCGGGTGATCCGCACCATGCGTGATACCGGCGCGGATATGCATGACAAATATAAAGAGACTTCGCGGGGTGGCTTGGCGGTCAGCGCGGTTGAGTGCTGAGACCGAGTCGCCTCAATCGCGAGCAGGCTCACTCCTACATTTGGAATGCGTTCCCCTGTAGGAGTGAGCCTGCTCGCGATAGCGTCAGACCAGTCAAAACTGCTCACCAAGTGAACACGCACCATCAATCACGCCACCTTTTAGCGCGTCGCAATCAGATAAGAGTCTTTCCCACCTGTTACACGCGCTCAGCCCTTCTACCGTCCGTCACCCGTGCTTGCGGTGACACTCCCCGCAAACTGCGCGCAGGCCAGTTCCCACAAGTGCTACCGATTTGCTCACACACCTCGGGGCGGGGCTTTCTCAGCCGCTGATGGCACTTCGAAATACCTTTCGTCGGACGTCTCGTATAGACACGTCGCGACGTCGTTTTCAGGAGTTATTGAACGGCCATCCAATTTTAGGCATGGCAATTGCTCTGTCATAACAAAGCCCGTCTCCCACGCGAGAACGCTGGCAATAACAAGAGCCTCCGCCTGAGGCCATCACCCGCTTTGTGTGAGGAGATACCGCGATGACGTCGTTCAACTCCGGGGCCCAACCCCAGAACCGTGCGCCTCAATCCATCGGCTTTCTGCTGCTGGACAATTTCACGCTGATTTCTCTGGCCTCCGCAGTAGAACCCCTGCGCATGGCCAACCAATTGTCCGGTCGCGAGCTGTATCGCTGGAGCACCCTCACCGTCGACGGCGGCCAGGTGTGGGCCAGTGACGGTCTGCAAATCACCCCCGACGCCTCCATGCACAAAGCCCCGCCACTGGATACTGTGATCGTTTGCGGCGGCATCGGTATCCAGCGCACCGTTACCCGCGAACACGTTTCATGGCTGCAAAGCCAGGCGCGTCAGTCCAAGCGCCTCGGCGCCGTGTGCACCGGCAGTTGGGCATTGGCCTGCGCTGGCCTGCTCGACGGTTTCGATTGCAGCGTGCACTGGGAATGTCTGGCGGCGATGCAGGAAGCTTTCCCGCGCGTGGCCATGAGCACTCGTTTGTTCACCCTCGACCGTAACCGTTTCACCAGCTCCGGCGGCACCGCGCCGCTGGACATGATGCTGCACTTGATCAGCCGCGATCACGGCCGTGAACTGTCCGCCGCGATCTCGGAGATGTTCGTCTACGAGCGTATCCGCAACGAGCAGGATCACCAGCGCGTGCCGCTCAAGCACATGCTCGGCACCAACCAGCCGAAACTGCAGGAAATCGTCGCGCTGATGGAAGCCAATCTGGAAGAGCCGATCGACCTGGATGAATTGGCGGTGTATGTCGCCGTGTCGCGTCGTCAGCTGGAGCGGTTGTTCCAGAAATACCTGCACTGCTCGCCATCGCGTTATTACTTGAAGCTGCGCCTGATCCGCGCCCGGCAGTTGCTCAAGCAAACGCCGATGTCGATCATCGAAGTGGCGTCGGTGTGTGGTTTCGTCTCGACGCCGCACTTCTCCAAGTGCTACCGCGAATACTTCGGCATTCCGCCGCGTGACGAGCGCGTAGGCTCCAACACCACCCAGCAGGTGGCGATGCTGCCGCTGCCGCAGGCGATCGTGATGTCGCCGCTGTCGGGGCCGATGTCGGCGTTGAGTCAGGCGCGCAATGAGTCGACGTTTGCCAGCGTAAGGCTCTAGACCGAGTCAACTTCATCGCTGGCAAGCCAGCTCCCACAGTGATCCGGTTGAACACAATATTTGTGTCCGGCGCAGATCCTGTGGGAGCTGGCTTGCCAGCGATGAGGGCCTGTCAGGCGCTGTGGCTTTGCTGGAAATCGGCGAGTGCCGGCAACAACTGCTTGTCGATCGCCTGACGTACCGCCGGTTGAATACTGGCGCCGCTGGTGTACATGTCCTTGACCATCTTGCGCAGTTCAAACGCGCGAACATTATCCAGACCGCGCACCGCGCACTCGCAAGCCTGATCGGCGGTAGTACCACTGGGTACTTGAATGCCTAATGCCTTGAGCTGGCCCAACAAATCTTCCTGATCGATCAAATCGGCATACATCATGACGCGCATCCTTCTTCGGTAACGGAGGTCGTGGCTCGATTCTGGTAGCCCCGCCGGGGCACGGCAAGGGCGTTTTGTCTGCGTGGCTGCGACGACTATGAACAGGTCGTTTTCGGCTAACTTGCCGCTCAAGAGAGTGGGCACACTGAACTCAGCTTGCAACACGAAGGTTTGGTCACCCTCGCACGGCAGCTCCTCAAAAGTACCCTCTGCCCCGATCCTGTCACGGCTTGTATCGGGGCTTTTTTTGCCTGTTTGTCAGAGAGAAGTTTGTTGTTCCTACCGACGTCATCGCTGGCAAGCCAGCTCCCACAAGTTTTGGGTCTGGCCGCATATTTGTGAAACGCCGCCGACCCCTGTGGGAGCGAGCCTGCTCGCGAAGAACGATGACGCGGTCTAGCGTTGCAACACCAGAATCCGCGACAACAACTCATCCCGGTCGACATAGCAGCCCTGAAAATGCCGCGCCCCGGTTGCCGGATCAAACGCATTGCGCGCATGCAACGTGCGGCGGTTATCAAAGCACCACAGTTCGCCCGCATTGAGCCGCTGCATCAACCGAAACCGTGGCTCACGCGTCATCGCAATAAACCGCCTATACGCCCGATACAACACCGGCATCTGCTCCACCGACGTATCAAACGCCCCGCGCAAAAAGTTCGCCATGCGAATTTCCGCCACACGTCCCAAGGCATCCAAAGCAATGATCGGCGCCAGGCAGCGATAGTCGCTATGGCGATCCTTGTTGCGAAACTCCACGGGGATTTCACACAGCGCCTGAAACGATGCCGGGTCTTCACTGCGCAACGCATCGGCAATCGCAAAACCATCGACAAAAATACTCTCGCCACCTTCTGCGTCATTCACCAGACAATGCAGAAATTGCAATCCAGGTTGCAGCTCGCGAGTCGGCAGGTCGGTATGCAAGGGCAGGTTGAAAGCGGTGTAGGCATTGCTGTCGGCATCCGCCTTGGACTGCACGTTGAACAGCACGCCGAAGTTGCTTTCACGAATGAAGGAAATACGTTGCGCGATGAGCTTCAGCGAACCGGGTTCGGTGGGTACGCCGCGCACTTGCGTCAGGCCGATGTCGCGCACGGCGAGCAGCCATTGCAGCAGCGCGGCGTTGTCGTTCATCAGTGCCGCGTATTCGAACACCGGGAGTTGCAGATCGCTACGCCAAAGAAAGGGCTTGGGCTTGGCGGCCAGACGTTCGGCGCGGGATTCATCATCGTAGGCATGCGCGCGCAACCAGCCCGGATCGAAACGGCTGAGGTGACCGTCGTGCCAGTCGACGCGCAGGCAGCCGTCGGTATCGATGTGTGCGGCTGTGGGTTTCAGATCTTCAGCCGCATCGACGATCTCGAAAACCTGCTCACGGGTGACGTTGTAGACGCACTGCTGGCACGGGCAGTTATCCCGCAACCAGACAGCGTGAAACGGGCTGACGCGACCGTCAGCCCATTCAATGGCAACGCGATCCGCCAGGCTCTGCACGCCGCTTAGCGCGCTGATCAACGGATAAGTACGGAAATCGGCAACAGCGGCAGCGGTGTTCATGGCGGCTCCTAGCGATCGATGGATTTACCTTGCAGGCGGCAACGCGATAACGCGGCCGATGTAAGCGGGGGCGGGCAAGTCTTTTTGCTCGGCGACGATGTCTTGCAGGCGGCTCAAGGTGTCCGGGCTGAACAGCGCCGAACGCGGGCCGGCGAGATCGACGTGCAACAGCATCTGTTCGTTGCCGGCCAGTTCCTCATCCTCAGCAACCTTGTGCAGGCTGTGATAGAGGTGCAGGCGTTTGCTGTCGTGGCCGATGATTTGTGTACGCACTTCGACCTCGCTGTCGAGCTTCACTTCGTGCAGGTAATTGAGGTGCAGTTCGAGGGTGAACAGCGAGTGGCCGCTGGCTTCGCGGTTGTTGCTGTCCATGCCGAGACGGTCCATCAGGGCGTCGGTGGCGAAGCTGAAGATCAGCAGGTAGAAGGCGTCGCGCAGGTGGCCGTTGTAATCGACCCAGTCGGGGATGATGGTGGTTTGGTAGGTGGTGAGGTGTGGCATGGTTTGGGTTCCGGCAGTGGGCGGATTTTTAAGATCAAGAGCTACCCCCTCACCCCAGCCCTCTCCCCCAGGGGGGAAAGGGGGAAGGGAGCAGATCGGGGGCCTTTCAAGACTTGAGTTCGGCTCGATAGATCAAGTCGGCGTAACTCGCATGAGCACCGCGGTCAGTCCCCTCTACCCCTGGGAGAGGGCTAGGGTGAGGGCAGCGGTTTGACGCGAACGCATTACTGGCTGAACGCCATCCCATGCTTTTCCTTTGTGGTCTTCACCGCCTCAAGCACCGCCAGCAAGCAATCATCACGATAGCGTTCCAGGGCCGAAATGCTGTGCCGGCCGAGCTGATCACTGGTGCCCTCGACCACATCATCAATCAACTTGTCAGTCAGTTCCGGCGCCGGCAGATACGTCCACGGCAACTGCAACGCCGGGCCGAATTGCGACATGAAGTGGCGCATGCCTGCATCGCCGCCAGCCAGCGTGTAAGTCAGGAAAGTCCCCATGAACGACCAGCGCAGACCAGCGCCAAAACGGATCGCATCGTCGATCTCGCCAGTGGTCGCCACACCGTCATTGACCAGGTGCAGCGCCTCACGCCACAGCGCTTCAAGCAAGCGGTCAGCAATGAATCCCGGCACCTCCTTGCGCACATGCAGGGGACGCATGCCGAGGGATTCGTAGACTTTCATCGCTGCCTGCACGGCTTCCGGTGCGGTGTTCTTGCCACCGACAACTTCCACCAGCGGCAACAGATAAACCGGGTTGAACGGGTGACCGACCACGCAACGCTCCGGATGCGTCGAGCTCTCGTAAAACTCGCTCGGCAACAGGCCCGAGGTACTCGAACCGATCAGCGCATTGGGCTTGGCCGCTGCGCTGATTTTGCTGTGAAGATCGAGCTTTAGATCGAGACGTTCCGGAGCGCTTTCCTGAATGAAATCGGCATCGCGCACGCACTCCTCGATGGTCGCGACAAAGCGCAGACGATCCTGCGAAGCGCCCGGTGCCAGACCGTTTTTCTCCAGCGCGCCCCAGGCATTGGCCACACGTTTACGCAGCGCCGCTTCGGCGCCGGGCGCCGGATCCCAAGCCACCACATCGAGGCCGTGGGCGAGGGCGCGGGCCACCCAGCCACTGCCGATGACACCGCTGCCCAGCGCGGCGAAGGTTTTGATATCGGTGATAAAGCTCATGGTGATTTCCTGAAAGTTGTGGCGATCCCTGTGGGAGCGAGCTTGCTCGCGAAGGGGGCGTTACATCCGCAGCATCTTCATCAGCAGAGCCATCGCATTCGCGAGCAAGCTCGCTCCCACAGGGTCAGAGGTAAATTCGAGTTAACCGCGCTGGGTCAGGCCCATTTTCTTGCGGCCTTCCGCCGGGGTCAGCACACGGGCGCCGAGGCGGCTGAGGATTTCGGTGGCGCGCTCAACCAATTGGCCGTTGGTCGCCAGCACACCTTTGTCCAGCCACAAGTTGTCTTCCAGCCCGACCCGCACGTTGCCGCCCAGCAGCACCGCTTGCGCGGCCATCGGCATCTGCATGCGGCCAATGCCGAAGCCGGCCCACACCGCGTCGGCTGGCAGGTTATCGACCATGGCTTTCATGGTGGTGGTATCGGCCGGCGCACCCCACGGGATGCCCAGGCACAGCTGGAACAGCGGGTTATCGAGCAACCCTTCCTTGATCATCTGCTTGGCGAACCACAGGTGACCGGTGTCGAAAATCTCCAGTTCGGCCTTCACGCCTAGCTCGGTAATACGCTTGGCGCCCGCACGCAGTTGCGCCGGCGTCGACACATAAATGGTGTCGCCATCGCCGAAGTTCAGCGTGCCGCAATCGAGGGTGCAGATTTCCGGCAGCAGTTCTTCAACGTGCGCCAGACGGGTCAGCGGGCCGACCAGATCGGTGTTCGGGCCGAATTCCATCGGGTTCTCGCCAGCGCCGATTTCGAGGTCGCCGCCCATGCCGGCGGTGAGGTTGACGATGATGTCGACGTCCGCCTCGCGGATGCGCTCCATCACTTCGCGGTACAGCGCCACGTCACGGCTGAACTTGCCGGTCTGCGGATCGCGCACATGGCAGTGCACAACCGTGGCGCCAGCCTTGGCCGCTTCAACGGCTGCCGCTGCGATCTGTTTCGGGGTGACCGGCACGTGCGGGCTCTTGGCGGTCGTGTCGCCAGCACCGGTGAGTGCGCAGGTGATGATGACGTCGTGGTTCATGGTGCGGTTTCCTTCAGGCGTGATGGGTCTGTCCGCAGCCCGTTGCGGGAGCTGCGAAGCTTCGTTCAGTTCCCTCTCCCTCCGGGATAGGGCTAGGGTGAGGGGCTTTTAAATGAGAGGGTTATTTGCTGGTCAGCTGGAGGTTTTCAGCGGCCGGTTTGCCGTCAAAAGTGGTCACACCTTCCAGCCAGCGCTGCTTGTCTTCGGGGTGATCCTTGAGCCATTGCCTGGCCGATTCGAAAGCGTCCTTGTGATCGAGCAGCGGTTGCATCATCCGGCTCTCGTCCTCGGCGGTGAAGGTCAGGTTGGTCAGCAGACGGCCCACGTTCGGGCACTGCTCGGCGTATTTCGGCGCAGTGACCGTCCACACCGTGGCCATGCCTTCGTTCGGGCCGAGGGCGTCGTCGCTGCCGGTCAGATACGTCATCTTCACATTGACGTTCATCGGGTGCGGCGCCCAGCCGAAGAACACCACAGCCTCTTTGCGGCGCACGGCGCGATCGACGGCGGCGAGCATGCCGGCCTCGCTGGACTCGACCAACTGGAATTTGCCGAGACCGAACTGGTTCTTGGCGATCATTGCCTTGATCTGCGTGTTGGCGCCCGAGCCTGGCTCGATGCCGTAAATCTTGCCGCCCAGCTCTTTTTCAAACTTGGCGATGTCGGCGAAGGTCTTCAGGCCCTTGTCAGCCAGATAAGTCGGCACGGCGAGGGTCGCACGGGCGTCTTTCAGGCTTGGTGCTTCGAGCACCTTGACCTGATTGGCGTCGACGAACGGCGTGATGGTCTGGGTCATCAGCGGGTTCCAGTAACCGAGGAACAAGTCCAGACGCTGATCGCGGATCCCGGCGAAGATGATTTGCTGGGAGGCGCTGGTTTGTTTGGTGTTGTAGCCGAGGCCGTCGAGCAGGACCTGGGTCATGGCACTGGTGGCGATCACGTCGGTCCAGTTGACCACGCCCATGCGTACGTTCTGGCACGATGCCGGGTCGGCCGCCATGACGCTGGTGCTCAAGAAAGCGGTACCGCTGAGTGCAAGAACACAGCTGCTGATCAGTCGTTTCATGTCGGGTTCCTCGGCAGGTCGTTTATTGTGAGTTCCGGCATCTGTCGTGCCGGTGATGCAAAGTTACGCAGCTGTGCGCCCATGAAAGCGCACTGCGGCGACTGGCATTTGCACTGTAGCGACCTGCGCGCTTGAACGCCGACGACAATCGGCGTATCAACGATCCACGCTCCCCTCCCTCTCGTTACCCGCGAATCGAGTGCGCACATGTCTCAGGACTTCTACTTTCTGCTGATGCCGGGGTTCTCCGCTATTGGCTTTATCTCTGCAATTGAACCGCTGCGCGTGGCCAACCGCTTTCGTGGCGAGTTGTATCGCTGGCATGTGTTGAGTGCCGATGGCGGGGCGGTGCTGGCGAGCAACGGCATGTCGGTCAATGCCGATGCGGCGCTGGAACCGTTGAAGAAAGGTGCGACGTTGTTGGTGGTGGCCGGGTTTGAGCCATTGAAGTTCGCCACGCCCACCCTTGAACACTGGTTGCGACGGCTGGATAACGAAGGCGTGACCCTCGGTGCCATCGACACCGGCAGCTTTGTCCTCGCTGAGGCGGGCCTGCTTGATGGTCATCGCCTGACGCTGCACTGGGAAGCCATCGATGCCTTCAAGGAATCTTATCCACAGCTCAGCGTCACTCAGGAGCTGTTCGAGATCGACCGCCGGCGCATCACCTCGGCCGGCGGCACGGCTTCCATCGACCTAATGCTTGATCTGATCGCCCAGGCCCACGGCCCGCAACTGGCGATCCAGGTCAGCGAACAGTTTGTGCTGGGGCGCATTCGCCCACGCAAAGACCACCAGCGCATGGAAGTCGCCACGCGTTACGGCATCAACAACAAGAAACTGGTGCAGGTGATCGGCGAGATGGAGCAGCACAGCGAACCGCCGCTGACCACGCTGCAATTGGCGGAATCGATCAAGGTCACGCGACGGCAACTGGAGCGCCTGTTCCGGCTGCACCTGAACGATACGCCGAGCAATTTTTATCTTCGGTTACGCCTGGAAAAGGCCCGGCAGCTACTGCGCCAGACCGACATGAGCGTGCTCGAAGTCAGCATCGCCTGCGGCTTTGAATCGCCGTCCTACTTCACCCGTAGCTACCGCGCAAAATTCGCCCGCTGCCCCCGCGAAGACCGCCGTACCGCCCAGGCCTGAGTGGTTTCAGCAACACCCTAGAACCCTGTGGGAGCGGGCTTGCCCGCGATGAGGCCAGCACATCCAACATTGTTATTGCCTGACACACCGCCATCGCGGGCAAGCCCGCTCCCACAGGTTCCAAGGTGATTTCGGGAATCGCGTTACTTCTTCACCAACGCCGAACACGCCGCCTTATAAGCCTCATGCTGATACTTGTTCAGCGTCCCCGGCAGCTCGAAATCATGCTTCTTCGCCTGCGCATTGATCGTCTGCGGCGACAACAACGTCACCTCACACCCATCGAGCAACTGCAAAATCCCTTCAATCTTGAACGTCGTCGGCCCACCGGCAAACTCACCCTTCTTGCTGCGCTTCTTGATCGCAATCCGGTCAATCGAATTCTCCCGCACAAACGACGCCACTTGCGCCGCGAACAGCTTAACGTTCGCCGCTTCATCATCGTCTTCGAGGGCGATTTTCTTGGTGGCAAGGGGAACGTGGCTCAGGGCCGAGCCGTCGAGAGCAGCCACGGCGATGATCGCTTCGCTGCCTTTGATTTCAATGCCGCAGATGTTCATGGGAAATTCCTTGAAGTGAAGGGGGCAGCTTACAGCTCTAGCTGATTGGCGGTGATGCCGAACGCTGCTGCAATTTTCTCACGCGTAGCCTTGCGAGGCTTGGCGACGGTTTCCTGCTGGGCAAACGCCGGTTGCGAAATGCCCATGCGTTTGGCGACTTCTTCCTGAGTCAGGTTGAGGTGTTCGCGCCAGGCTCGGATCGGTGTTGCCCCGTCGACCATGCGGCTAACTACCTCATGGGGGATCAGATCTGGTTGCATTTTCTGTGCGACGTATTGCGCATAGGGAATGACCACGAAGGCCGGTTTGCCCTCGGCGTCGTTGATGATTTGGATGTCAGTAGGTGCGTTCATCGCGTTTTTTGACCTCTTGAATACTGACCACTTTGATTGCGCCGTCCCAGTCGAACATCACTCGATAATTGCCGACACGCAGGCGGTAGGCGTAGTCATGGCCAATCAGTGCTTTGACATTACCCACATCAGGCATGTCGGCAAGCGCCGTAACGGCATCCCGAACCTGTACCTGATGCACAGAATGCAATTTCAAAAGTTGCTTAACGGCCTTTCGAGTCCAGTGGATGCTGTTCATGGAAGAATATAAGTCTTTTATAAGATTATCGAATCTTTGCTTATATTTTTCGCTTGGCCAACTGAAAACAGATGTCAGCGTATTGCGTGAAAACCCCGCAGATAAAGGCGTTCACGCAATACGTGTAGGCATGTACGGTATCTTTTGTAGGAAGAGGAGATTGACGCGATGAAAGCAGAAAACGATTCCAGCTTTCCTCCGAGCTATAAGGATCATTCCTGCCCAATCGACTCCAAAAACTCCGACCGTTCATCACTCATCCGCGCCACGCAGTCATTCTGCGCAATCGTAAACGCCTTGCTCCCCGCCGTCGCCGGGAACGCCTCTACCGCGCAATCCGCATCCCGCGTCTTCAGCCACTGCTGCTGCGCCGTCTTGATCTTGGCGGTAATGTCCGCCAGTTGCGTCGGGTTCTTGCCGTACGCCGTCTGCATGCGTTCGGTCAGGCTGGCGTAGTTGTCCTTGAGCAGGTCTTCGGCGGTGGTGCGGCTGTAGGTCGAGCATTCCAGGGTCTGGACGTCGTTTTCGACGGCGTCGCAGGGGTTGTTGTCGGACTCTTCAGCGGCGTGTACGCCGGTCGCCATCAGTGCCAAAGCCAGGAAGATCGATTTCATTGTTGTCGCCGCTCTAATCCAGTGGTGTTTCCAAGATGCGCCAGATTCTGGCTCAAGCGTGCGGGCTTGAACAGGTAGCTGATCGGAGCGTCTGGCGACCCTTTGTCGCGGATTGACGCTTTCGGCAATTCCCCTGTCGTTTTTGCACCCGGTCGCCCCGGCACCGAGGCATATGCTGGCCCCAAAGCGCCGGCAGACGATTCGGCGCATGAATCGCCAATAAGGGGACGCCTGATGAGCCCAGCCGAATTACACGCCGACAGCATCGTTATCGACGGTCTGATCATTGCCAAATGGAACCGCGAGCTGTTCGAAGACATGCGCAAGGGCGGTCTGACGGCAGCCAACTGCACTGTGTCGGTGTGGGAAGGCTTTCAGGCGACCGTGAACAACATCGCTGCCAGCCAGAAGCTGATCCGCGAAAACAGCGACCTGGTGATGCCGGTGCGCACCACCGCCGACATCCGTCGCGCGAAGGAACAGGGCAAGACCGGCATCCTCTTCGGCTTCCAGAATGCCCACGCCTTTGAAGACCAGATCGGCTATGTCGAAGTGTTCAAGCAGCTCGGCGTCGGCATTGTGCAGATGTGCTACAACACCCAGAACCTGGTCGGCACCGGTTGCTACGAGCGTGACGGCGGCCTGTCGGGCTTCGGTCGCGAAATCGTCGCCGAGATGAACCGTGTTGGCGTCATGTGCGACCTGTCCCATGTCGGTTCGAAGACTTCCGAAGAAGTCATCCTCGAATCGAAAAAACCGGTGTGCTACTCCCACTGTCTGCCGTCGGGTCTCAAAGAGCACCCGCGTAACAAATCCGATGAAGAACTGAAGTTCATTGCCGACCACGGCGGTTTTGTCGGCGTGACCATGTTCGCGCCGTTCCTCGCCAAAGGCATTGATTCGACCATCGACGATTACGCCGAAGCGATCGAATACACCATGAACATCGTCGGCGAAGACGCCATCGGCATCGGCACCGACTTCACCCAGGGGCACGGTCAGGACTTCTTCGAATACCTGACCCACGACAAGGGCTATGCCCGCCGCCTGACGAGCTTCGGCAAGATCATCAATCCGCTGGGCATCCGCACCGTTGGCGAGTTCCCGAACCTGACCGAAACCCTGCTCAAGCGCGGCCATTCCGAGCGCGTCGTGCGCAAGATCATGGGCGAGAACTGGGTCAACGTCCTCAAAGACGTCTGGGGCGAGTAACGCTTTCTCAAGACCGCCGCCGATCTGCTCCCTCTCCCTCTGGGAGAGGGCTGGGGTGAGGGCCGCGGCCAACACTGAATCTAAAATTTTCTGGAGTTAAGTTTCCATGGCCAAGATCGCCCCGCAATTGCCAATCGAAGTCGACAGCGAGACCGGTGTCTGGACCTCCGACGCCCTGCCGATGCTCTACGTGCCGCGTCACTTCTTTGTGAATAACCACATGGGCATCGAAGAGGTTTTGGGCGCTGACGCCTACGCCGAGATCCTCTACAAGGCCGGCTACAAGTCCGCTTGGCACTGGTGCGAGAAAGAAGCCGAATGCCACGGTCTGGAAGGCGTCGCGGTGTTCGAACACTACATGAAGCGCCTGTCGCAACGCGGCTGGGGCCTGTTCAAGATCCAGGACATCGACCTCGACAAAGGCACCGCCAGCGTCAAGCTCGAACACTCGGCGTTCGTCTACGTCTACGGCAAGGTCGGGCGCAAGGTCGACTACATGTTCACCGGTTGGTTTGCCGGTGCGATGGACCAGATTCTTGAGGCACGCGGCAGCAAGATTCGCACGGTTGCCGAACAAGTCTACGGTGGCTCCGAAGAAGGCCACGACGACGGCCTGTTCACCGTCAAGCCGTTGTAAGTCGAGGAACCCGCCATGGCTTTCGAAGCAATGTTCCAGCCGATCCAGATCGGCAAACTGACCATCCGCAACCGCGTGCTCAGTACCGCGCACGCCGAGGTCTACGCGACTGACGGTGGCATGACCACCGAGCGCTACGTCAAGTATTACGAAGAGAAAGCCAAGGGCGGCATCGGCCTGGCGATCTGTGGCGGCTCCTCCGTGGTCGCCATCGACAGCCCGCAGCAGTGGTGGAGTTCGGTCAACCTGTCGACCGACCGGATCATTCCGCACTTCCAGAATCTCGCTGACGCCATGCACAAGCATGGCGCCAAGATCATGATTCAGATTACCCACATGGGCCGGCGCTCGCGCTGGGACGGTTTCCACTGGCCGACCCTGATGTCGCCGTCGGGCATCCGTGAACCGGTACACCGCGCGACCTGCAAAACCATCGAGCCGGAAGAAATCTGGCGGGTGATCGGCAACTACGCCCAGGCTGCACGCCGGGCCAAGGCCGGTGGTCTCGACGGCGTTGAACTGTCGGCGGTGCACCAGCACATGATCGACCAGTTCTGGAGCCCGCGCGTCAACAAGCGTACCGACGAATGGGGCGGCACCTTCGAAGGACGGATGAAGTTCGGTCTGGAAGTACTGAAAGCCGTACGCGCCGAGGTCGGTGACGACTTCTGCGTGGGCATGCGTCTGTGCGGCGACGAGTTCCACCCGGACGGCTTGTCCCACGAGGACATGAAGCAGATCGCCAAGTATTACGACGACACCGGCATGCTCGATTTCATCGGCGTCGTCGGCTCGGGGTGTGACACTCACAACACCCTGGCCAACGTGATTCCGAACATGAGTTATCCACCGGAGCCGTTCCTGCATCTGGCCGCCGGGATCAAGGAAGTGGTCAAGGTGCCGGTGCTGCACGCACAGAACATCAAGGACCCGAACCAGGCCACGCGCATCCTTGAAGGCGGTTACGTCGACATGGTCGGCATGACCCGCGCGCACATCGCCGACCCGCACCTGATCGCCAAGATCAAGATGGGCCAGATCGACCAGATCAAGCAATGCGTTGGCGCTAACTATTGCATCGACCGTCAGTATCAAGGTCTCGACGTGTTGTGCATCCAGAACGCCGCGACCTCCCGTGAATACATGGGCGTGCCGCACATCATCGAGAAATCCACCGGGCCGAAACGCAAGGTGGTCATCGTCGGTGCCGGCCCTGCCGGCATGGAAGCGGCACGCGTTGCCGCCGAGCGTGGCCACGACGTGACCCTGTTCGAGAAGAAAGAATTCATCGGCGGGCAGATCACCACCGCCTCGAAAGCGCCGCAGCGCGACCAGATCGCCGGTATTACTCGCTGGTTTCAGCTGGAGCTGGCGCGGCTGAAAGTCGATTTGCGCCTGGGCACGGCGGCCGATGCCGACACCATCATGGACTTACGTCCGGATGTAGTGGTGCTGGCAGTTGGCGGGCATCCATACCTGGAGCAAAACGAGCACTGGGGCGCCGCCGAAGGGCTGGTGGTCAGCAGCTGGGACGTGCTCGACGGCAAGGTTGCGCCGGGCAAGAACGTGCTGGTCTACGACACCATTTGCGAGTTCACCGGGATGTCGGTTGCCGACTTCCTCGCCGACAAGGGCAGCCAGGTCGAGATCGTCACCGACGACATCAAACCGGGCGTGGCCATCGGCGGTACGTCGTTCCCGACCTACTACCGCAGCATGTACCCGAAAGAAGTGATCATGACCGGCGACATGATGCTGGAGAAGGTCTACCGCGAAGGCGACAAACTGGTCGCGGTGCTGGAGAACGAATACACCGGCGCCAAAGAGGAGCGGGTGGTCGATCAGGTGGTGGTGGAAAACGGTGTGCGTCCGGATGAGGAAATCTACTACGCGCTCAAAGAGGGTTCGCGCAACAAGGGCCAGATCGACGTCGAAGCATTGTTCGCGATCCAGCCGCAACCTTCGCTGAGTGAGGCGGGCGACGGCTACTTGCTGTTCCGCATCGGCGACTGCGTGGCGCAGCGCAACACGCACGCCGCGATCTACGACGCGCTCAGACTGTGTAAAGACTTCTAAAGGTTTGCACACAACCCTGTGGGAGCGAGCTTGCTCGCGAAAGCGGTGGATCAGTCGACATCGATGTTGAATGTCAGTCCGCCTTCGCGAGCAAGCTCGCTCCCACAGTGACCGAGTAAGGCAACTCGACCTGCAAGACCCTGCGGTCTTTGGGAGCTTCACCTATGTTGAACACCCTTCTTCCAATCCTGTTGTTCGCAGCTATCGGCCTTGGTGTCCTCGGTGCGTTACGGCGGGTGGCCATGTGGCGTCGGGGCCGGGCCTCGAAGGTCGATCTGATCGGCGGCCTGTTCGCCATGCCGAAACGCTACATGGTCGACTTGCACCACGTGGTGGCGCGGGACAAATACATCGCCAACACCCACGTCGCCACGGCGGGCGGTGCGGTAGCGTCGATTGTGCTGGCGCTGTTGGTGCACGGTTTCGGCCTGCACAACCGCATCCTCGGTTACGCCTTGCTGCTGATGACGGCGGTGATGTTCGTCGGCGCGATCTTCGTTTATCTGCGTCGGCGCAACCCGCCCGCGCGGCTGTCGAAAGGCCCGTGGATGCGCCTGCCGAAAAGCCTGCTGGCGTTCTCGGCGTCGTTCTTTCTGCTGACCCTGCCGGTGGCCGGAATCCTCCCGGAGAACTTTGGCGGCTGGGTGCTCGCCGTCATTCTCGGGATGGGCGTGCTGTGGGGCGTGTCGGAACTGTTTTTCGGCATGACCTGGGGCGGGCCGATGAAACACGCCTTTGCCGGTGCTTTGCATTTGGCTTGGCACCGTCGCGCTGAACGTTTTGGTGGTGGTCGTTCCACCGGCCTGAAACCGCTGGATCTCAATGATCCTTCAGCGCCGTTAGGGGTTGAGAAACCCAAGGATTTCACCTGGAACCAGTTGCTCGGTTTCGACGCCTGCGTGCAGTGCGGCAAGTGCGAAGCCGCGTGCCCGGCCTTCGCCGCCGGCCAGCCGCTGAACCCGAAAAAGCTGATTCAGGACATGGTCGTCGGCCTCGCTGGCGGCACCGATGCCAAGTTCGCCGGCAGCCCCTATCCGGGCAAACCCATCGGCGAACACTCAGGCAATCCACATCAACCAATCGTCAACGGTCTGGTCGACGCCGAAACACTGTGGTCGTGCACCACTTGCCGCGCCTGCGTCGAGGAATGCCCGATGATGATCGAGCACGTCGACGCCATCGTCGACATGCGCCGTCACCTGACCCTGGAAAAAGGCGCAACCCCGAACAAGGGCGCCGAAGTCCTCGAAAACCTGATCGCCACCGACAACCCCGGCGGTTTTGCTCCGGGCGGACGGATGAACTGGGCGGCGGACTTGAACCTCAATCTGCTCAGCGAAAAGAAATCCACCGACGTGCTGTTCTGGGTCGGCGACGGTGCCTTCGACATGCGTAACCAGCGCACCCTGCGCGCCTTCGTCAAAGTGCTGAAAGCGGCAAAAATCGACTTTGCCGTACTCGGTCTCGAAGAGCGTGACAGTGGCGACGTGGCCCGCCGTCTCGGTGACGAAGCGACCTTCCAGTTGCTCGCCAAACGCAACATCCAGACTCTGGCCAAATACAGTTTCAACCGCATCGTCACCTGCGATCCGCACAGTTTCCATGTGCTGAAAAACGAGTACGGCGCGTTCGACGGCAACTACCTGGTGCAGCACCACAGCACCTACATGGCGGAAATCATTCAGGCCGGCGCGCTTAATCTTGGTCAGCACAAAGGCAACAGCGTGACCTATCACGATCCGTGCTACCTCGGCCGCTACAACGGCGAGTACGAAGCTCCGCGTGAAGTGCTGCGGGCACTCGGCATTGAAGTCAAAGAGATGCAACGTTCCGGTTTCCGCTCGCGCTGCTGTGGCGGCGGCGGCGGGGCGCCGATCACTGACATTCCGGGCAAACAGCGGATTCCTGATATGCGCATGGAAGACATCCGCGAGACCGGCGCTGAACTGGTGGCCGTGGGTTGTCCACAATGCACGGCGATGCTCGAAGGTGTGGTCGAACCGCGTCCACTGATCAAGGACATCGCCGAACTGGTCGCCGACGCACTGCTCGAAGACGCCGCGCCAAGCAAGCCTGCCACCCCGGCCAAACGTGAACCAGCGGAGGCCCACTGATGAGCGACATTATCCGCCGCGACCCGCGCGCCGAATGGATTGCGCGTAACCGCCTGCACCCGCTGCATGCGGCGATGCAACCGGCGCAACACAGCTGGATGGGGCCCAACGGTGTCATCCGCAAGAATCCGCACGGCATCGGTTTTATCGGTCCCAACGGCCTCAAACGCATCGATCGCAGCGGCGCGCAACAGGGCGGGGCGGTCAAACGTTCCGCTGCTGTGGAAGTGCAATTGCCGCTGCATCAGGTGCCCGCGCCAGCGTTCTACATCAGCGTGGTGCCCGACATGGTCGGTGGCCGCTTGAGCAGCCACGACCGTGATCTGTTCGGCCTCGCCCATCAGCTTGCCGGTCAGGACGGCGCGGTATTGGCGGTGGTCTTTGGTGAGCACAAGGAAAATGCTTTCGCCACCGCAGGCGTAGATCGCTTGCTGGTGCTCGACGGCGAACAGTTCAGCGGTTATGCACCGGAGCAACGCGTGCAAGGTTTGCGCGCTGTGGATAACCAGTTCAACCCACGTCATTGGCTGCTGCCGGATAGCCGCAGCGGTGGTGGCGAACTCGGCCGGCGCTTTGCCGCTGCACTCGGCGAGCGCCCGGCGACGCGGGTCTGGCAGGTCAAGGATCAGGAATGCATCGGCCGCGCTGGCGCTGGGCTGCAAGACCTTGCCCGTCCCGCCGCACGGTTGATTCTGGCTGCCGCCGAATGCGCCGAGCCGGTCAGTGAAACTCGCCATGAAGCGTTGCCGGTGGAGTTATCCACAAGTGTCGCGCGCAGCCTGTCGCGGATTGAAGATCTCGGTGCGGTGGCGGTGGATCCGGCAGCGATTCCGATGGCCGAAGCCGAATTCATTTTCTCCGGCGGTAACGGCGTCAAGGACTGGCAGCTGTTTCACGAAACGGCGGCGGCACTCGGCGCTACCGAAGGCGCTTCGCGGGTGGCGGTGGACGACGGCTTTATGGCTCGTGATCGCCAGGTCGGCGCATCCGGCACTTGGGTCACTGCGCGGGTTTACGTGGCTGTGGGTATCTCCGGTGCGATCCAGCACCTGCAAGGCATTGGCGCTTGCGACAAGGTGGTGGCGATCAATCTCGATCCGGGTTGCGACATGATCAAGCGTGCCGATTTGTCAGTGATTGGCGAAAGTGCAGAGATTCTGCAGGCGTTGATCGAAGCGGTCGCGGCTTACCGCAACGAAGCCAAGCGCGATGCGGCTTAAGGAAACGCTATGAACACGAAAGTTATCAGTCTGGTTTCAATTGGCGCCCACCCGACTTCCGGCAGGCCACGCCGCGCCGATCAGGACGCGCGCGCCGTGGAACTGGGTTTGCAACTGGCTGGGGATAACCTGCAGGTGTTGCATGCCGGCGACGTGGCGGAACCGGCACTGCGCGCCTATCTGGGCATGGGGCTTGAGCAGATGCATGTGTTGGAACAGCCCACGGGTGCTGATGCATTGCCAGCGTTGACTGAGTATTTGCGTGATGCTGGCGCGCAAGTGGTGCTGACCGGCAGCCAGGCGGAAACCGGTGAAGGTTCGGGGATGCTGCCGTTTTTGCTCGCCGAAGGTCTGGGTTGGCCGTTGGTGGTCGGGCTGGCGCAGGTCGAGTCGATCAATGACGGTTCGGCGCTGGTGCTGCAAGCCTTGCCGCGTGGGCAACGGCGGCGGTTGAAGGTCAAGCTGCCGTTTCTGGCGACTGTGGATAACGCTGCGCCGAAGCCTCGGCAGAGTGCTTATGGTCCGGCGCGACGCGGGGTCTTGCAGGCTGAAGACATCGAAGTGGTGGACGATGAGTTGCTCGCGGTCGCCACTTTGCAACCGGCCAAGCCTCGGCCCAAACGGCTGAAGGTGATCAAAGCCAAAAGTGGCGCCGACCGCATGAAAGCCGCTACCGCCAAAGCCAGTGGCGGCGGTGGGCAAGTGCTCAAAGGCGTCACCCCCCAAGCCGGCGCCGAAGCCATCCTCAAGCTGCTGATTGAAGAAGGCGTCGTCCGCTGAAAAGCCCCTCACCCTAGCCCTCTCCCGGAGGGAGAGGGGACCTACGGTGGCGTGCTCAAGCGTTACATCGACCTGAGAGATGGGCGTGAACTCAGGTTTGGCCAAGCTAAGGACACCGCATAAGTCTTCCAACACACCTCGGTCGGCTCCCTCGCCCTCCGGGAGAGGGCTGGGGTGAGGGTAGCTTTACCCACAATCCCTGTTGGCGGATCTGTGGATAACGTGTTCGCCCCTCTCTAGACCCCACGCCAATCAAGCCCTACAGCCCTCCGATCAAAAAACAACCAGCCTAAGTCACGGATTTTCGGAGCTTTTTCCGGCAGGATTACGCAATAAGTTGCCCCCAATCTCTGTTGGCGCTTCTGTGGATAAGATGTTCGCTATCCGCTGAGACCCGTATAAACCGTAGCCTGCAAAGAATTGATCAAAAAACAATCAATTCATCTGTTTCAACGAAAATCCCCTGCACAAACCCCGATTTCACACAGCCTCCAACGCTTTTCCACAGCAAGGCCAAAGTTACCCCCGATCTCTGTTGGCGCTTCTGTGGATAAGGTGTTCGCCATCCTCTACAGCCCATTAAAAACGTGGTCTACGGAGTTCTGATCAAAAAACAACCAATGCGTTTCGCAAACCGTCCTTCTGGATAAGTCACGACTTTTCTTCACAAATCAGTGAGTTATTTTCCCGTTCATCCACAGTTACCCCCATTTGCTGTGGGTGGCTATGTGGATAACTTGTTTGCCAAACCCTGCAAGCCCCGTCCGCCATAGTCCAAACGGCAATTGATCAGATTTCATACAGTTCTAAGGCGTTGCCTTGACTTCGATTCCAGCGCTGTCTTCACTGCAATGGCACAAGGACAGCCGTCACTTATCCACATCTGGTTCTGGGAGAACGCATGATGGATAGCCAGCCGCACCGCCCCCCGCCCTCGCCACGCAAGCGCACGCTTCGGCGCGCCGCCAATCAGCACGCTCGCCTGTAGCGCGCCTCACCCGCCAGACCGCTGTGCTGTCGCCGGACTCGTTCCGGAGGCCAGGTGCCCGTTCGCCCATTGATTGCAGGCAACCGCAGAGTTGCCCCCATCTGCCTGATTAGAGGATGCACCTCATGACACGGATCGCAACGCCCATCAGCGAGATCAAGGAACACTACGATGTGATCGTTATCGGTTCAGGCTACGGCGGCGGCATTGCTGCCTCGCGCCTGTCCCGTGCCGGCAAACGTGTGTGCCTGCTCGAACGCGGTCGGGAAATCCAGCCCGGCGAATACCCCAACACCATGATCGCCGCTACCGAAGAGCTGCAGGTGCACGACCCGGATGGTCATATCGGGTCGCGCACCGGTTTGTTCGACTTGCACGTCAACGCTCAGCAAAACGTCGTGGTCGGTTGCGGCCTCGGCGGCACGTCGTTGATCAACGCCAACGTGGCCCTCGAGCCAGAGCCGGGCGTGTTCGATGACCCGCGCTGGCCGCAAGCGGTACGTGAACACCGCGACACGTTGCTCAAGGACGGGTATGCCCGCGCCCGGGAAATGCTCAAACCCAATCCTTACCCGAGCACTTCGCCGAATCTGCCCAAGCTCGACGCCAACAAGAAATCGGCGGATTACCTCAAGCAAGGCGCGCATTTCTACAAACCGCCGATCAACGTGACCTTCGACAAACTGCCGAACAACCTCAACCATGTCGGCGTTGAGCAACTGCCGTGCAACCAGTGCGGCGACTGCGTTTCGGGCTGTAACAACAAGGCCAAGAACACCACGCTGATGAACTATCTGCCGGACGCGTGGAACCACGGCGCGGAGATTTTCTGCCAGGCCGAAGTGCGGCACCTGGAACGTGATGGCGACGGCTGGATCGTGCATTTCCAGTACCTCGACAGTGGTCGTGAGATGTTCAGCGCACCGACGTTGTTCGTTAAGGCTGACATCGTCGTGGTCTCCGCCGGCACCCTCGGCTCCACTGAGATTTTGCTGCGTACGCGGGACAAAGGCGTGGTGATGTCCGGCCAGCTCGGCGAGAACATGAGTGGCAACGGTGACATCCTCGGCTTCGGCCACAACTGCGAACAGGTCATCAACGGCATCGGTTTTGGCGCGCACCCGGCCAAGGAATTGCACCCGGTCGGCCCGTGCATTACCTCGGTCATCGATATGCGCACCGAAGGCGACTGGCGCAGCCGCATGGTCATCGAAGAAGGCTCAATCCCCGGCGCCCTCGGCCGGCCGATGGTGCCGGCGATGGCCGGGTTTGCCGAGATGATCGGCGTGGCCAGCGATGACAGTTTCAGCGGCAAGGTGAAGTACAAGGAGCGTGAAGCCGAAAGCTTCCTGCGCGGCCCGTATTACGGCGCGCTGCACAACATGCAGACCTACCTGATCATGAGCCACGACAGCGGCCAGGGGCGGATGGTCCTCGACAACAAGGACCAGCTGCGCATCGATTGGCCCGGCGTTGGCGAGCAGGAGAACTTCAAGCTCGGCAACCAGCGTTTGCAGCAGAGCACCAAGGCGTTGGGCGGGGTCTGGGTGGAAAATCCGATCTGGACCAAATTGCTTAAGCACAGCATCGTCTCGGTACACCCGTTGGGCGGTTGCGTGATGGGCGAAGACGCTGCGCAAGGCGTGGTCAATCACAAGGGCCAGGTGTTCAGTGGCGCCAGTGGCAGCGATGTCTACGCCAACCTTTACGTGACTGACGGCGCGGTGATTCCGACCTCATTGGCGGTGAATCCGCTGCTGACGATTTCCGCCGTGAGCGAACGCAACATGGGCCTGCTCGCCGCCGACCGTGGCTGGCAGATCGACTACACGCTGCCGTCGGCGCCACGCAAACCGGTGGCGCCGCCGACCCTTGGCGTGCAGTTCACCGAAACCATGAAGGGCTATTTCTCTCGCGCCTTCACTGCGGCGCAAAGCACCGATCTGAAAGTCTACGAAGCAGCGGCCAAACGCGGCGAGGCGGACAATTCACCGATCGACTTCACCCTGACCATCACCGCCAATGACATGAACCGGATGATCAAGGAGCCGGAGCACGCAGCAACCATTGTCGGCACGGTGAGCGCGCCGGCGCTGTCAGCCAAACCACTGACCGCCAGCAACGGCGTGTTCAACCTGTTCGAGCAATTCGAGCAGCAGGTCGATACGCGCCACATGAAATACGACATGAAGCTGACCGCCGAGGACGGCAACGATTACTTCTTCAGCGCCTTCAAAACCGTGCCGGAAGACAACGGCGTGCTGAATATCTGGCACGACACCAGCACGCTCTACGTGACGCTGTATCACGGGCCGGACAAGACTGGCGAGGTGATCGGCTCCGGGGTGATGCACATTCATCCAACCGATTTCGCCAAACAGATGACCACCATGAAAGTCCTCAATGCGCGCAACGAGCGTGAGCGTATCGAAGGGCTGGCGCGGTTCGGCAAGTTCTTCGCCGGGATTCTCTGGGAAAGCTACGGCGGCGTGTTTGCCGGGGATATCTACTTCAATCCGGATGCACCGCCACGGTTGAAGCGGCCGCTGGATGCACCGGTTCCGGCAGTGCATTTCTTCCCCACCGAAGATGGCGTCGAATTGCGCCTGACGCGTTATCAGGCTGGCAGCAAAGGCCCGGTGATGCTGGTGCATGGCTTGGGCGTGGGGTCGAATATCTTCTCCACCGACACCATCCAGACCAACCTCCTCGAATACCTGTGCAAGCACGACTATGACGTGTGGCTGCTGGATTTTCGCGTGAGCATTTTGCTGCCGGCGAGCAAGAAGGAGTGGAGCGGCGATCAGATTGCCCAGTACGACTTCAAGGCTGCCATCGCGCAGATCCAGCAGCAAACCAACGCCCGCGATGTGCAGTGCGTGGTGCATTGCTATGGCGCGACGACGTTCTTCATGTCGTTGCTCGCCGGTTTGCAGGGCGTGCGTTCGGTGGTCTGCTCGCAGATTGCTGCGGACACCGTGGTTGCCACTGCCACGGGGCTGAAGGCCGGATTGCACCTGCCAGGGATGCTTGATGCGATCGGCATCAAGTCGATGACTGCTTACGCCGACAGCAAGGAAAACTGGTTCAACAAGCTCTACGACAAGGCCCTCAACGGCTACGCGCGGATCGAGGCGCAGGGTTATTGCACCAACCCGGTGTGCCACCGCATTACCTTCATGTACGCCTCGCTGTATCGCCACGACACCCTCAATGAAACCCTGCACGACAACCTGCACGAGTTGTTCGGCGAGTCGAACATCGAAACGTTCGAGCACCTGGCGCTGATCGTGCGTAAAGGGCATCTGGTGGATTTCAAAGGCAACGATGTGTACATGCCGCACTTTGACCGGCTGACCATGCCGATCTGTTTTATCAGCGGTGCCGACAACCAGTGTTACCTGCCGGAAAGCACCCTTAAAACCTACCAGCGTTTGTGCGACATGCATGGGCCTGCGCGCTACAGCCGGCAGGTGGTGTCTGGCTACGGCCACATCGACTGCATGTTCGGCAAGAACGCAGTGGTCGATGTCTACCCGATCATCCTTGAACACCTGGAGAAAACTGCCCTCGGTTGACTGGAAACCGAGTCGACTGCATCGCTGGCAAGCCAGCTCCCACAAAGGCACCACTTTCCCTGTGGGAGCTGGCTTGCCAGCGATAGCTGAAGGTCAGGCGCTACACCTCTTGGGTCTGCACAAGGAAATGGATGACATGGACAGCTACATCCGCTGGTTTCAACGCTTCATCTGGATCGGCATTGCGATGAACATGGTGTTCGCCATCCCTGCGCTGTTCGCGCCGGGCTTGCTGACATCGGTGGTCGGGCTGCCGCCGCAACTCTCCGACCCATGGCTGGAAAATGCCGGAATGCTGCTGGTGGGCATCAGCGTGTTTTACATGCCGTCGGGTTTCAACGCACCGCGCTACGTGGTGCATTCCTGGCTGTGTGTGCTGACGCGGTTGATCGCGGTGATCTTCTGGATCTACCTGATCAACACCAGCAGCCAGGGCTCGGTGTTTGTGCCGATGCTGATGGGCGATCTGAGCTTCTTTCTGATCCTCGGCATTTTGCTCTACCTCGGCACCACGCCGGAGAACCGGCCATGGGCGCTGCTCTGCGATGGCTGGCGCGAATGGCGCGCGGCGTGGCAGCGGCAATGGCAGAGTCACGCCTTCAAGGTTGGCACGCTGATCGTGGTCGCCGTGCTCGGCTTTATTGGTTACGAAACCTGGTATCAGATGCTGCGGGTGGTGCCGGAACAGGAATACGCCTCCGACGAAGACCACTATAAGTACGCCGCGATTGGCCTCGGTATCGAGGCGCGTATTCCCTATTACCTGTTCGCCGTGCTGCCGCAGATGTGCCCGGAGAAAATGCCCAAACCCGGCGGCTGGGAAGTCTTCGGCTTCCTCTTCGAGAGCGGCAAGGACCTGCCGATCGGCATGGCCAAGCGGCAGATCGGCTACCCGACTGTCGAGCCGAATTGCGCGTTGTGTCACACCGGTTCCTACCGCGCCAATGCCAGCGACGTCGCCGTCAATGTACCGAGCGCACCAGCTAATACCCTGCAACTGCAAGCCTTCCAATGGTTTGCCTACGATTGCGCCAGCGACCCGAAATTCACCACCGACGCAGTGATGGCGGCGATCAACAGCAAGTTCCAGTTGGGCTTCTTCGAAAAAATCTACAACCGCTACCTGATCATGCCGATGGCGAAAAGCGCCTTGCTCAAGCAGAAACAAGCCTACGCCTGGCAGAAGCTGCGTCCGCAACAAGGCCCGGGCCGTACCGACACCTTCAACCCGACGAAAATGGTCGTGTTCGGCTTCCCGGATGACTCGACCATCGGCACCGTCGACCTGCCGCAAGTGTGGAACCAGAAACCGCGCGAATCGATGTACCTGCACTGGGATGGCAATAACAACAAGATCCACGAACGCAACTATGCCGCCGCAATGGCAGTCGGTGCGACGCCGGAATCGGTGTTGCCGCCGAGCTTCAATCGCGTGACCAACTGGCTGCTCGGGCACAAGGCGCCGGCGTGGCCGTGGGCGCTGGATCAGGCGAAAGTCGCGCAGGGCAAACCGATCTGGGAGGCCAACTGCGCCGCTTGTCATGACTTCGGCCGCGCCGATACCGGGCAGGTCACGACCAACATCGACCAGCTCGGCACCGATCCGCACCGGCTCGATTCGTTTACCACCGGTCTGGTGGCCGCGTTCCATTCCTTCAAGAAACCGCCGTTCGATTTCGGCGCCTATCGCAAAACCCAGAGCTACAGCAACACGCCCACCGACGGCGTCTGGCTGCGCGCGCCGTACCTGCACAACGGCTCGGTGCCGACGCTGTGGGACTTGCTGCAACCACCAGAAAAACGTCCGCAGACGTTCATCACCGGTTCCGACATCTACGATCCGGTCAACGTTGGTTTTGTCACCAGCGGCGCCCAGGCCAAGGCCTCGGCCGACTTCAAATACGACACGCGTCTGGAGGGTAACCACAACACGGGCCACCTGTACGGCACGACGCTGTCGGACGACGACAAGCGGGCTCTGATCGAATTCATGAAAACCCTGTGAACCTTACGGAGAGAGGATTACGCCATGTCACTGGTCAGTCATTGGGAACACGAGTACGACAAGGTCAAAGTGCGCATTCACGGCTTGTTCACGCGCATGGAAATGGCCTGGATGAAACTCATCAGCGAGCTGGAGCCGCAGGAGTTTCAAGCGATCATCAGGTTGCTGCAGCGCGGCCATGATCAGGCGCAGTACGTGCTGAAAAATGGCGACTTGCCGGACGATGAGCCGGGCGTGCCGTGGGAGTTGTCGCACGGCTTGTCGATCCTGCGCATCGGCAATGCCACGCCATTGCCGCAATCGCCCGATCAACTGGCGACCCGCGTGCTGAAGGACGGCACGCTGCTCGGGTGTCGCAAGTGGGAACTGCTCGATCTGTTGTGGAGTGAGGCCCTGCTGAAGTGGATCGAAAACCTGCGCCATCACGCGACGTTCGGCACCGACCCGGCGGTGGTGCAGATGGACCGCGACGTGACCCTGGCGATCGCCGGCGACTGGGGCACCGGGCCGTTCGACAGCCATGCGCCGGCGGTGTCGGTGGCCAATCAGATGCAACTGGCTCAGGCGGATTTCACCATTCACCTCGGCGATGTGTATTACGCCGGCAGTCATTCCCAGGAAGACGTCGATATGGCCGGTTGGCCAATGGGCACGCATGGCTCATTCACCCTCAATTCCAATCACGAGATGTACAGCGGCGCCCATGGTTATTTCAAGGAACTGGCCAAGCGTTTTCCGGGGCAGCAGGGCACCAGTTACTTTGCCTTGATCAACGATGACTGGCTGGTGGTCGGGCTGGATTCGGCCTATGCGTCAGATGCGATGAACCTGTACATGGATGGCACCTTGAACGAGCCGCAGATCCAGTGGATGAAAGGCCTGCCGAAACGCAAGAAGCTCATGGTGCTCAGCCATCATCAGGGCTTCGATATTTCCGGGCACAACAAGACTGCGCTGTATCAACCGGTGTGCGATGCACTGGGGCGCGAGCCGGATTACTGGTATTGGGGGCATCTGCACAACGGTATCGTTTATGCGCAGCAGGGTGATTTGCACGCGCGTTGCGCCGGGCACGGAGCGATTCCTTATGGCAATTCCAGTGAGCTGAACGGGCATTCGCGGGTGTTGTGGTCAGAGACGCAGGATGCCAACGACCCGGCGTATCCGCTGCGGGTGTTGAACGGGTACGCGAAAATCCGCTTGGTGGGGGAGGAGATTTTTGAGGAGTTTATTGGCGAGGATGGATCGGTGAGGTGGTCATCCAAGTGACGCGGTGACTGGGCCGGCCTCTTCGCGAGCAGGCTCGCACCCACAGTTGGAACGCATTCCAAATGTGGGTGCGAGCCTGCTCGCGAAGCCTTTGCCTTTGCTTTTAGCCTTGGACCGGGACGCCTTTGAGGTACGGCGCAGGCTCGGCGCCGAGGTTGTTCAGCAAGCGCTCGCTGTACCAGTCGACAAAGTTGACCACGCCAAATTCATACGTCTTCGAGTAAGGCCCAGGCTGATACGCCGTCGAGTTGATCCCGCGCTGGTTCTCTTCCGCCAGACGCCGGTCCTGATCGTTGGTCGCATCCCACACCTGGCGCATGCGCTCGACGTCGTAATCCACGCCTTCAACGGCATCCTTGTGCACGATCCACTTGGTAGTCACCATGGTTTCCTGCGCGCTGATCGGCCACACGGTGAAGACGATGATGTGATCGCCCATGCAGTGGTTCCACGAGTGCGGCAGGTGCAGGATGCGCATCGAACCCAGATCCGGGTTTTTGATCCGGCCCATCAGTTTCGCGCAGCCCTGTTTGCCGTCGAGAGTCATCGATACGGTGCCCTTGAGCAGCGGCATGCGCACGATGCGGTTGCGCAGGCCGAAACTGGCGTGGGCATAAGGAATCTTTTCGGCTTCCCACGCTGCAGCGGAGGCGGCGACGTGATCCTTGAACGCCTGATCGGCGCGCGGATCGGTGACGTCGTCCCATTCCAGCAGGGTTTTCAGCAGTTCCGGGTGCGACGCGTTGCAGTGGTAGCACTCGCGGTTGTTTTCCAGCACCAGTTTCCAGTTGGCCTTTTCCATCAAGGTGGTGGTGATCGCCACCTTGGTGTTCTCCATGTCGTACGGTTCCATGTAATGGTTCAGCGTCGACAGGAAGTCATCAATGGCCGGTGGATTCTCGGCCAGGCTGATGAAGATGTAGCCGCCGGCAGTCTTCACGTTCACTGGTTTGAGACCGTATTGCTTCATGTCGAAGTCGGCGCCCATTTCGGTGCCGGCGAACAGCAAGCGACCGTCCAGCTCGTACGTCCACTGGTGGTAGTGGCAGACCAGTTTGGCCACTTTGCCTTTTTCACTGGTGCACAGGCGCGAGCCACGGTGACGGCAGACGTTGTGGAAGGCGTGGACTACGCCCTCGGCGCCACGGATGACGATGATCGGGTTCTTGCCGATCTGCAGGGTCAGGTAGTTGCCCTTGGCCGGGATTTCGCAAGTCATGCCGGCGATCAACCACTCTTTCTGGAAGATCTCCTGCATGTCGATATCGAACAGCCGCTCATCGCTATAGAACGGTTGCGGCAGCGAAAACGTCCGCTCGCGCTCCTGGAGCATTTGTGCGGTGGCCTTGCGTGCGGGTTCCAGCGGATCGCCCAGGCTGATTTTTGCGGTGACGTCCATCGATGTGATCCTCATGGCCATCTGCGTGGCCGGCGAAAAGTGGCTGATCAGGTGTGCTGCTAACGGTTGCTACGCAAGGTGTAAAGAATCTGTCTTGGTGTTGGGGCGAGTGTGGGGCCGGCGCAGGGCGGAACCTTATCCATGGGCGACATGGTGCAATCTGTTCCCGACGCGCAACCCCCGGTGGTTGGGGGCTGGTCGCGATAAGTATGCCGATGTCGCGGATAGGTAAACGGGCGGTTCGCGCTATACGCAGAATCGCCGACATGAGGCCGACAGTCGGCCGTGGAGAACAGCATGTCCAACAGCTTCCTGAATCCGGTCACCACCCAGACCTGGGCCAATGGCCGACACATCGTCCGTTGCGTCAAAGTCATCCAGGAAACCTGGGACGTGCGCACCTTCTGCTTTATGGCCGATCAGCCGATCCTGTTCTTCTTCAAGCCCGGGCAGTTCGTCACCCTGGAGCTGGAAATCGAAGGCCAGCCGATCATGCGTTCGTACACGATCTCCAGTTCGCCGTCGGTGCCGTACAGCTTTTCGGTGACGATCAAGCGCGTGCCGGGCGGCAAGGTTTCCAACTGGCTGCACGATACGCTGCATGAAGGCCAGGAGCTGGCGGTGCACGGGCCGGTCGGGCTGTTCAACGCCATCGACTTCCCGAGCCCGAAAGTGCTGTACCTGAGCGGCGGCGTCGGTATCACGCCGTGCATGTCGATGGCGCGCTGGTTTTACGACACCAACGCCAACGTCGACATGACCTTTATCCACAGCGCGCGCTCGCCGAAAGACATCATCTATCACCGCGAGCTGGAGCATATGGCGTCGCGGATCGACAACTTCAGCCTGCACCTGATTTGCGAGAAGCACGGCTTGGGTGAGCCGTGGGCTGGTTATCGCGGTTACCTCAATCACAAGATGCTGGAATTGATGGTGCCGGACTTCCTTGAGCGCGAAGTGTTCTGCTGCGGGCCGACGCCGTACATGAATGCGGTCAAGCGGTTGCTGGAAGTGGCCGGGTACGACATGTCGCGTTATCACGAGGAATCGTTCGGGGCGACGCCGCCCGAGGCCCGTGCCGATGCGGTGGAACAGGCGGAGCAAGCTGCGGATGCGCCGGAAATCGATGCGGCGGATCTGCATCAGGTCGAATTCACCTCGTCCGGCAAGAGCATTCGTGTGGCCCCGGGCGAGACCGTGCACGCGGCGGCAGCCAAGCTGGGGTTGATGATTCCGAAGGCGTGCGGGATGGGGATTTGCGGGACGTGCAAGGTGCTCAAGCTGGGCGGTGAGGTGGAGATGGAGCACAACGGCGGGATTACCGAGGACGACGAGGCTGAGGGGTTCATCCTGTCGTGCTGCAGCGTGCCTAAAGGCGATGTGCGTATCGATTTCTGAGTGGGGCGAATTTTCGCGTACGGCTTGCCCCTCACCCCAGCCCTCTCCCAGAGGGAGAGGGGGCCGACCGAGGTGTCTGGCGTTCTGCATCGACCTGAAAGACCTTATCGATTATGGATTCGGCAAAGCAGTTTCACGTCGGCGTAATTCTCAAATATCCCCCATTCAGTCCCCTCTCCCTCTGGGAGAGGGCTAGGGTGAGGGGCTTTTCAGTCGATAAACAAATCCGGCATTAGTGCCGCGTCGCTTTCTCGATCAAAGCGATATTGACCGAACTCAGTCACGCCGCTCTCACGCAAAACTTCCTCATCAATCAACAGTCGCCCGGTAATCTGCCGCCCGCTGCTATCCAGAATCACATGCGCCGCATCCGCCATGATCGAAGGCAGACGCGCCTGCTTGAACGACTCCCGATTACCCAACTGAAACTCAATCGCCGCCGTGGCAATCATCGTCTGCGGCCACAGCGAATTGACGCTGATCCCATAACCGGCAAACTCCTCACTCATCCCGATCGTCAGCATGCTCATGCCGTACTTGGTCACGGTGTACGGGCTGAACTGTGCAAACCATTTGTTCGCCAGATTCAGTGGTGGTGACAGATTGAGAATGTGCCCGGCGGATTTTTTCAGATAGGGCAGGGCGGCCTGACTGCACAGCAACACCGCGCGGGTGTTGATTTGGTGCATCAGGTCGAAACGCTTGAGTTCGACGTGTTGCACACCCGTGAGCTTGATTGCCCCGGCGTTGTTCACCAGTGCATCGATGCCACCGAAGTGCTCACTGGCCTGCGCGAGTGCCTGACGCACGGCTTCTTCATCACGCACATCCACTTGCAGGGCCAGAGCCTTTCCGCCCGCCGCTTCGACTTCCGCCGCGACGCTGTGAATGGTGCCGGGTAATTTGGCGTGGGGTTCGGCGCTCTTCGCCGCAATGACGATGTTGGCCCCGTCCTTCGCGGCGCGCAGCGCAATCTCACGGCCAATGCCACGGCTGGCGCCGGTGATGAACAGGGTTTTGCCTTGTAACGACATGCCGATGCTCCTGCTTATTGTTATGTGAGCGAAGGGCTCGACAGACAATGTAGACCAAGTCTTCAGGTGCGAACGAGGAGGGCTGAGTGGGCGAGTTTTTGTGGGAGCGAGCCTGCTCGTGAAAGCGGTGTGTCATTCAACATCTGTGTTGTTTGACACGGCTTCTTCGCGAGCAGGCTCGCTCCCACAGGGGAGGGGTCTATCAGGCGGACATGACTTCGCGGATGTCGCGGGCGAGTTCGCGGACGCGTTCTTCTTCGGTGTCCCACGAGCACATGAAGCGCGCGCCGCCCTTGCCGATGAAGGTGTAGAAACGCCAGTTTTTCGCGGTCAGTGCGGCGATGGCCGGTTCCGAGAGTTGCAGGAACACGCCGTTGGCTTGCACCGGGAACATCAGTTCGACGCCGGGAATGTCGCTGACCAACTCGGCCAGCAATTGCGCGCAGTGGTTGGCGTGGCGGGCGTATTTCAGCCAGGCGTCGTTTTCGAGGATGCCGACCCACGGTGCCGAGAGGAAACGCATTTTCGAGGCCAACTGGCCGGCCTGTTTGCAGCGATAGTCAAAGTCTTCCGCCAGTTTGTGGTTGAAGAACAGGATCGCTTCACCCACGGCCATGCCGTTTTTCGTGCCGCCGAAGCACAGCACGTCAACGCCGGCCTTCCAGGTCAGATCTGCCGGCGAGCAACCGAGGAATGCGCAGGCGTTGGAGAAGCGCGCGCCGTCCATGTGCAGGTGCAGGCCCAGTTCCTTGCACGTGGCGCTGATGGCGCGGACTTCTTCCGGGGTGTAGACGCTGCCGACTTCGGTGGCTTGGGTCAGGGTCACGACGCGCGGTTTCGGGTAGTGGATGTCCTGGCGCTTGAGCGCGACTTCACGGATCGACTGCGGGGTGATCTTGCCGTTTTCAGTGCCGGCGATCAGCAGTTTCGAGCCGTTGGAGAAGAATTCCGGCGCGCCGCATTCGTCGGTTTCGACGTGGGCGGTTTCCGAGCAGATCACGCTGTGGTAACTCTGGCACAGCGACGACAGGGCCAGCGAGTTGGCGGCGGTGCCGTTGAAGGCGAAGAATACTTCGCAGTCGGTTTCGAACAGTTTGCGGAAATGATCGGCCGCGCGTGCGGTCCATTCATCGTCGCCATAAGCGCGCTGGTGGCCATGGTTGGCCTGCTCCATCGCAGCCCAGGCTTCAGGGCAGATACCGGAGTAGTTGTCGCTGGCGAATTGTTGGCTCTTGTCGGTCATGGCCGGCTTCCGTGGTCGAGACTCTTGTGAAGGCTCGTGGTCAATGTTGGTGCGCACTTTACCGAAGATCTTCCGGGGAGCACACGGGATGTCGCGTTCAGGAAATTACCAGTTTGCGGGTCGATTATGCACCTGAGAAAACGTGACGGCGCGCTGGATCTGCTCAAGTGGCTGGCGCTATTGAGCATGTTGCTCGATCACCTGCGATATGTCGGGTTCTCCGCCGATTGGCTGTACGTGCCGGGGCGGCTGGCGTTTCCGTGGTTTTGTCTGGCGATGGCGGCGAATCTTTCGCGCGATGGGTCGCGGAAGATGGAATGGCGGTATCTGGGCTGGTTGTCGCTGTTCAGTGCGCTGAGTGAAATTCCCTATCGGTTGTACATTCCAGAGCCGGATACGTTGAACGTGATGCCGACGCTGGCGTTGGGCTTGCTGGTGGCGCGGGGGTGGCAGGATCCGGTTTGGGTTTCACGACTGCTGGCGGTAAGTGCAGTGACACTGGCCGCTGTATTCCCGGAGCGGCTGATGTTCGGCTTCTTCGGCGTTCTGCTGCCGTTGGCGATGCTGCTGGTGTTTCGCCGCCCCTGGTACTTCAGCTTGCTGCCGGGATTGATTTGTCTGGCGGCGAATCAATGGCAGGTGCTGTACGACTCGGCGAGATTCGGTAGCAGCGTCGCGATCCTTGGCATTGTCATCTGTCTGTTCGCGCCAATGCTCGGAATGTTCCTGTTGCGACATGTGCGACATCTTCAGCCTCCCCCCATGCGCCGCTGGGCTTACGCCCTTTATCCTGGGCATTTCCTCCTGCTGCTACTTATCCGTCAAATCACCGCTTAACCCTGTGGGAGCTGGCTTGCCAGCGATAGCGGTGGGTCAGCCGCCATCGATGCCAGATATGACACCGCCATCGCTGGCAAGCCAGCTCCCACAGGGTTCTCCAGTGTTTTCGAGATCGAGTCTGGAAAACGCATTTCCAGCCATGTCGTAAACGCACCTTTGCGTGGCGCGCGCAGGCATTTGAGCTGTCTGCGCCGGTCATACCATCGGCATCAAAGGGCACTGCCGTGATTGCCAGTGCCTTACCGAGACGAATGGCGCACAGATGCCGCTGGGAGAGACGCGATGTTCAGCAAGCAAGACCAGATCCAGGGTTACGACGATGCACTGCTGGCGGCGATGAATGCCGAGGAGCAACGTCAGGAAGATCACATCGAGCTGATCGCGTCAGAGAACTACACCAGCAAACGCGTGATGCAAGCGCAAGGCAGCGGCCTGACCAACAAATACGCCGAAGGCTATCCGGGCAAGCGCTACTACGGCGGCTGCGAGCATGTGGATAAAGTCGAAGCGCTGGCCATCGAACGCGCCAAGCAACTGTTCGGCGCCGATTACGCCAACGTCCAGCCGCACTCCGGTTCCTCGGCCAACAGCGCTGTTTACCTGGCGCTGATCCAGCCGGGCGACACCATCCTCGGCATGAGCCTGGCCCATGGCGGTCACCTGACCCACGGCGCCAAAGTGTCGTCCTCGGGCAAGCTCTACAACGCCGTACAGTACGGCATCAACACCGACACCGGGCTGATCGATTACGACGAAGTCGAACGTCTCGCCGTCGAATCCAAGCCGAAAATGATCGTCGCCGGTTTCTCCGCTTACTCGAAGACCCTGGACTTCCCGCGCTTCCGTCAGATCGCTGACAAGGTCGGTGCGCTGCTGTTCGTCGACATGGCCCACGTGGCCGGTCTGGTCGCCGCCGGTCTGTACCCGAACCCGCTGCCGTACGCCGACGTGGTCACCACCACCACGCACAAAACCCTGCGCGGTCCACGTGGCGGGCTGATCCTGGCCAAGTCCAACGAAGAGATCGAGAAAAAGCTCAACGCTGCCGTATTCCCCGGCGCTCAGGGCGGCCCGCTGATGCACGTCATCGCCGGTAAAGCCGTGTGCTTCAAGGAAGCGCTGGAGCCAGGCTTCAAGGCGTATCAGCAACAAGTGATCGACAACGCCCAGGCGATGGCCAGCGTGTTTATCAAACGTGGCTACGATGTAGTGTCCGGCGGCACCGACAACCATTTGTTCCTGGTCAGCCTGATCCGTCAGGGCCTGACCGGCAAAGACGCCGACGCTGCCCTCGGTCGCGCGCACATCACCGTCAACAAGAACGCCGTGCCGAACGATCCGCAATCGCCGTTCGTGACCTCGGGCCTGCGCATCGGCACCCCGGCTGTCACCACTCGCGGTTTCAAGGTGACCCAGTGCGAAGTGTTGGCTGGCTGGATCTGCGACATCCTCGACAACCTCGGTGATGCCGATGTCGAGGCCAATGTTGCCCAGCAAGTGTCGGCCCTGTGCGCAGACTTCCCGGTTTATCGCTGAGTGTTCTGGAGTAACTGACTATGCAACGCTATTCGGGCTTCGGCCTCTTCAAACACTCCCTCAGCCACCACGAAAACTGGCAGCGCATGTGGCGCACGCCAACGCCGAAAAAGGTCTACGACGTGGTCATCGTCGGTGGCGGCGGGCACGGTCTGGCGACTGCCTATTACTTGGCGAAAGAACACGGCATCACCAACGTCGCCGTGGTCGAGAAGGGCTGGCTGGGCGGCGGTAACACCGCGCGCAACACCACCATCGTGCGTTCCAACTACCTGTGGGACGAGTCGGCGCACCTCTACGAACACGCGATGAAATTGTGGGAAGGCCTGTCGCAGGATCTCAACTACAACGTGATGTTCTCCCAGCGTGGCGTCTACAACCTGTGCCACACCCTGCAGGACATCCGCGATTCCGAGCGTCGAGTCAGCGCCAACCGCCTCAACGGCGTCGATGGCGAACTGCTCAACGCCAAGCAAGTGGCTGACGAGATTCCGTACCTCGACTGCTCGAAGAACACCCGCTACCCGGTGATGGGCGCGACCGTTCAGCGTCGCGGCGGCGTCGCCCGTCACGATGCCGTGGCCTGGGGCTTTGCCCGTGCCGCTGACGCCTTGGGCGTGGACTTGATTCAGCAGACCGAAGTGATCGGTTTCCGCAAGGAAAACGGCGTGTGCATTGGTGTTGAAACCAACAAGGGTTTCATCGGCGCCAAGCGCGTCGGCGTGGTCACGGCCGGTAACTCTGGGCACATGGCCAAGCTCGCCGGTTTCCGTCTGCCGATCGAATCCCACCCGCTGCAAGCGTTGGTGTCCGAACCGATCAAACCGATTATCGACAGCGTGATCATGTCCAACGCCGTGCACGGTTACATCAGCCAGTCCGACAAGGGCGACCTGGTGATCGGCGCCGGTATCGACGGCTACAACGGCTACGGCCAGCGCGGTTCGTACCCGGTGATCGAGCACACCATTCAGGCCATCGTCGAGATGTTCCCGGTGTTGTCCCGCGTGCGCATGAACCGTCAGTGGGGCGGCATCGTCGACACCACCCCGGACGCTTGCCCGATCATTTCGAAAACCCCCGTACCGAACATGTTCTTCAACTGCGGTTGGGGCACCGGTGGTTTCAAGGCAACTCCTGGCTCGGGCAACGTGTTTGCCGCGAGTCTGGCCAAGGGTGAAATGCACCCGTTGGCCGCACCTTTCTCCATCGACCGTTTCCACAACGGTGCGTTGATCGATGAACACGGCGCTGCTGCGGTTGCCCACTAACAGGAGAAATCCCCATGTTGCATATCTTCTGTCCTCACTGCGGCGAACTGCGCTCCGAAGAGGAATTCCACGCATCCGGTCAGGCGCACATTCCGCGCCCGCTCGACCCTGGCGCCTGCACTGATGAAGAGTGGGGCGACTACATGTTCTTCCGCGATAACCCGCGCGGTCTGCACCACGAACTGTGGGACCACGTTGCCGGTTGCCGTCAGTACTTCAACGTCACCCGCGACACCGTGACCTACGAGATTCTCGAAACCTACAAGATCGGCACCAAGCCGCAATTCACCGACAAGGCTGATTCGGCGAAAACAGCCACGACGGCGCTGGGAGAGAAGGTATGAGCCAGACCAATCGCCTGTCCAACGGTGGACGGATCGACCGCAACAAAGTGCTGAGCTTCACCTTCAACGGTCAGAGCTACAAAGGCTTCGAGGGTGACTCGCTGGCCGCCGCGCTGATCGCCAACGGCGTCGACATTATTGGCCGCAGCTTCAAGTATTCGCGTCCTCGCGGGATCTTTGCTGCCGGTGCCGAAGAGCCGAACGCGGTGCTGCAGATCGGTGCCACCGAAGCCACCCAGATTCCCAACGTGCGCGCCACGCAACAGGCGCTGTACCAAGGCTTGGTCGCGACCAGCACCAACGGCTGGCCGAGCGTCAACAATGACATGATGGGCATTCTCGGCAAGGTCGGCGGCAAGCTGATGCCGCCGGGTTTCTACTACAAAACCTTCATGTACCCGCAATCGTTCTGGATGACGTACGAGAAGTACATTCGCAAGGCTGCCGGTCTGGGTCGTTCGCCGACCGAAGTCGATCCGGACACCTACGACTACATGAACCAGCATTGCGACGTGCTGATCGTCGGCGCTGGCCCGGCCGGTCTCGCCGCTGCCTTGGCCGCTGCGCGCAGCGGTGCCCGAGTGATTCTTGCCGATGAGCAGGAAGAGTTCGGCGGCAGCCTGCTCGATTCCCGCGAAAGCCTCGACGGCAAACCGGCGATGGACTGGGTCGCCAGCGTCATCACGGAACTGAAGAACACCCCGGACGTGCTGCTGTTGCCGCGCGCCACGGTCAACGGTTACCACGACCACAACTTCCTGACCATTCACGAACGCCTCACCGATCACCTCGGTGACCGTGCGCCGATTGGCCAGGTCCGTCAGCGCATTCACCGTGTCCGCGCCAAGCGTGTCGTGCTGGCGACCGGTGCTTGCGAGCGTCCGCTGGTTTACGGCAACAACGACGTGCCGGGCAACATGCTCGCTGGCGCGGTGTCGACTTACGTGCGTCGCTACGGCGTGGCGCCGGGCAAGAAGCTCGTTCTGTCGACCAACAACGATCACGCTTATCGCGTTGCTTTGGATTGGCTCGATGCCAGTCTGCAAGTGGTGGCCATCGCCGATGCGCGCAGCAATCCGCGTGGTGCATTGGTGGAAGAAGCCCGCGCCAAAGGCATCCGCATTCTGACCGGCAGCGCCGTGATTGAAGCCCGTGGCAGCAAGCGCGTCACCGCTGCTCGCGTTGCTGCGATTGATGTCAAAGCGCACGCCGTGACCAGTCCGGGCGAGTGGCTCGACTGCGATGTGGTGGCCAGTTCCGGCGGCTATAGCCCTGTCGTCCACCTGGCTTCGCACCTCGGTGGCAAGCCGACCTGGCGTGAAGACATCCTCGGTTTCGTACCGGGCGAAGCACCGCAGAAACGCGTGTGCGTCGGTGGCATCAACGGCGTTTACGGTCTCGGCGATTCGTTGGCTGACGGTTTTGAAGGCGGCGTGCGCGCTGCCGCTGAAGCCGGTTTCCAGACCGTCGAAGGCGTGCTGCCAAAAGCCTTGAGCCGTCACGAAGAACCGACGCTGGCGCTGTTCCAGGTGCCGCATGAAAAGAACACCGCACGGGCGCCGAAGCAATTCGTCGACCTGCAAAACGACGTGACCGCTGCAGCGATCGAACTGGCAACCCGCGAAGGTTTTGAGTCGGTCGAGCACGTCAAACGCTACACCGCGCTGGGCTTCGGCACCGATCAGGGCAAGCTCGGCAACGTCAACGGTCTGGCCATTGCCGCGCGCTCGCTGAACGTGACCATCCCGCAGATGGGCACCACGATGTTCCGCCCGAACTACACGCCGGTCACCTTCGGCGCCGTGGCCGGTCGTCACTGTGGGCACATCTTCGAGCCTGTTCGCCACACCGCACTGCATGCCTGGCACGTGAAGAACGGCGCCGAGTTTGAAGACGTCGGCCAGTGGAAACGTCCATGGTACTTCCCGAAAAACGGTGAAGACCTGCACACCGCCGTGAAGCGCGAATGCAAAGCCGTGCGCGACAGCGTCGGCCTGCTCGATGCCTCGACCCTCGGCAAGATCGACATTCAAGGCCCGGATGCCCGCGAGTTCCTCAACCGCGTGTACACCAACGCCTGGACCAAACTCGATGTGGGCAAGGCGCGCTACGGTTTGATGTGCAAAGAAGACGGCATGGTCTTCGACGACGGTGTGACGGCGTGTCTGGCCGACAACCATTTCGTCATGACCACCACCACTGGCGGCGCCGCACGCGTGCTGCAATGGCTGGAGCTGTACCACCAGACCGAATGGCCGGACATGAAGGTGTACTTCACCTCCGTCACCGACCACTGGGCGACCATGACCCTGTCCGGGCCGAACAGCCGCAAGCTGCTCAGCGCTGTGACCGACATTGATTTGAGCAACGAAGCCTTCCCGTTCATGACCTGGAAAGAAGGGCTGGTCGGCGGTGTGCCGGCGCGGGTGTTCCGCATCTCGTTCACCGGTGAGCTGTCGTACGAAGTCAACGTCCAGGCCGACTACGCGATGGGCGTGCTGGAGAAAATCGTCGATGCCGGCAAACAGTACAACCTGACCCCCTACGGCACTGAAACCATGCACGTGCTGCGCGCGGAGAAGGGTTTCATCATCGTCGGTCAGGACACTGATGGCTCGATGACCCCGGACGATTTGAACATGGGCTGGTGCGTGGGTCGCACCAAACCGTTCTCGTGGATCGGCCAGCGTGGGATGAACCGTGAAGACTGCGTGAAGGATCAGCGTAAACAGCTGGTCGGTCTGAAGCCGATCGATCCGAACGTGTGGTTGCCGGAAGGTGCGCAGTTGGTGTTCAACACCAAGCAGGCGATTCCGATGACCATGGTCGGCCACGTGACCTCCAGCTACGCGCACAACTCCCTCGGTTATTCGTTTGCCATGGGTGTGGTCAAGGGCGGTCTGAAGCGCCTCGGTGAGCGGGTGTTTGCACCGCTGGCCGACGGCAGCGTGATCGAGGCGGAGATTGTTTCTTCGGTGTTCTTCGATCCGAAGGGGGATCGCCAGAACATTTGATGATCTGGAGTCCTGTGGGGTGGCGGATATCGCCTTCGCGAGCAAGCTCGCTCCCACAGGTTTCGGGTTGTTAATGGGATTTGTGTCAGGCATCAGTCCAGTGTGGGAGCGAGCTTGCTCGCGAAGGCGGAGTAACAGCCACCACAGGGGCCGGAACCAACAGAATTGATATAGGTGCTTTATGACCACAGCCAATGTTTACCAACAACGCCCGACCACCGGTGCCCGTGCCGAGTCGTCGCTGCACCATGCCGACCTCGCCAGCCTGGTCGGCAAGGGCCGCAAGAACGCCGGCGTGATCGTGCGGGAAAAGAAACTCCTCGGTCACCTGACCATTCGTGGCGATGGCCACGATGCCGCGTTCGCGGCCGGCGTACATAAAGCGTTGGGCATCGAGTTGCCCGGCGCTCTGAGCGTCATCGTCAAAGGCGACACCAGCCTGCAATGGATGGGCCCGGACGAGTGGTTGCTGATCGTGCCAAGCGGTGAAGAATTCGCCGCCGAACAGAAACTGCGTGAAGCGCTGGGCGACCTGCACATTGCGATCGTCAACGTCAGCGGCGGCCAGCAAGTGCTTGAGCTGAGCGGGCCGAACGTACGTCAGGTGCTGATGAAATCCACCAGCTACGACGTGCACCCGAACAGTTTCCCGGTGGGTAAAGCGGTCGGCACGGTGTTCGCCAAGTCGCAGCTGATGATTCGTCATACCGCCGAAGACACCTGGGAACTGCTGATCCGTCGCAGCTTCTCGGATTACTGGTGGTTGTGGTTGCAGGATGCTTCGGCTGAGTACGGGTTGAGCGTTCAGGCCTGAAGATCAAAAGCCACCCCCTCACCCCAGCCCTCTCCCCCAGGGGGGAGAGGGGGAAAGGGAGCCGATCTCGGGTGTTTTTGTGATCTATATTCACCCGCGATATTTCAGGTCGGCGTAGCTCGAACGAACACCTCGGTCAGTCCCCTCTACCTCCGGGAGAGGGCTAGGGTGAGGGGCAAAAATCCCCCAGACACCCCGCACAAAGAACAGGAGTCTCCGCACCATGAGCCGCGCCCCAGACACATGGATTCTGACCGCCGACTGCCCCAGCGTCCTCGGCACCGTGGACGCGGTCACGCGTTTTCTGTTCGAGCAGGGCTGCTACGTCACCGAGCACCATTCGTTCGATGACCGCCTCTCCGGGCGTTTTTTCATTCGCGTGGAATTCCGCCAGCCCGACGGCTTCGACGAACAATCCTTCCGCGCAGGCCTGGCCGAACGTGGCCAGGCCTTTGGCATGATCTTCGAGCTGACCGCGCCGAACTACCGGCCAAAAGTGGTGATCATGGTCTCCAAGGCCGATCACTGCCTCAACGACTTGCTCTACCGCCAGCGCATCGGCCAGTTGTCGATGGACGTTGCCGCGGTGGTGTCCAATCACCCCGATCTCAAACCGCTGGCCGACTGGCACCAGATTCCCTACTACCATTTCCCCCTCGACCCCAACGACAAACCATCGCAGGAGCGTCAGGTGTGGCAGGTGATCGAAGAGTCCGGCGCCGAACTGGTGATTCTCGCCCGCTACATGCAGGTGCTGTCACCGGAGTTGTGCCGCAAGCTCGATGGCAAGGCCATCAACATTCATCACTCGTTGCTGCCGGGCTTCAAGGGCGCCAAGCCGTATCACCAGGCTTACAACAAGGGCGTGAAACTGGTGGGCGCGACGGCGCATTACATCAATAACGATCTCGATGAAGGGCCGATCATTGCCCAAGGCGTCGAGGCGGTGGATCACAGTCACTACCCTGAGGATCTGATTGCCAAGGGGCGGGATATTGAAGGCCTGACTCTGGCGCGGGCGGTTGGGTATCACATCGAAAGAAGGGTGTTTTTGAACGCCAATCGCACGGTCGTTCTTTAGATCGCTAAAAGATCGCAGCCTTCGGCAGCTCCTTGTATGTTGCCCTTACACCAGTCGATTGAGATCTAAGCTCGTTGGTGCGGACATACGAAGATGTGTTTCTGGGGGAGACCGATCGCTCCTAAAGGCAGGACTTGCTCCTGACCTTGTCTGTAGAGAGGTCCCCCCGCCTCATTGCCCACCACGAAGAGTATCGAGAAGCCGACAAGTCGGACTTCGCATTACAAGGTTGCAGTGGCATGAAGTTCGAGGTCAGGGGAACCAGGATGCATTTCTAACCCAGTTCACTCGGAGTTGAAAGCATGAGCATGCATGTCGGTTTGGATGTGGGGTCTCGCACGACCGCCATGGGCTGGCGCAACGACGGCCGTTTTGCAGGGGCCTGCAACATCGACCAAACGCCCGCCGGGCGCAAAGCAGCGGTCAACAGACTGCTCGAGCTCAAGCCTTTATCCGTAGTGATGGAGGCCACCGGCATCTATTACCTGGATTTGGCCATGGAGCTCACTGCAGCGGGTTTGCCCGTTTCGGTTATCAACCCGAAGAGCTTTCATAACTTCGCCAAGCTGATGCTGAAGAACAGCAAAACCGATGCGATCGATGCCCAGTTGCTAGCTGAATACGGCGAGCGCATGAGCCCCAGATTGTGGACGCCGCCCACGACCATACAGTTGGAACTGCGGGCTATCGGAAGGCATATCAATCGTCTGACGTGTCATCGCACCCGAGCCAAGAACGAGCTGCATGCGCTGAAAGCTACTCAAACAACCATGAAAATGCTGATTGAAGACGAAGAAGAAGCCATTGAGGCATTTGACAAGCGAATCGAGCGTTTCAGGCTCGCAGGTCGGGCGCTGATCGACAATTGCCCAACCCTAAGCGCCCAGTTCGGGCACATGATCGCAGCGCCGGGCATGGGCGAAATTTCAGTATTTGCGGCATTGGCTGAATTGACGACCTTGCCAGTGACGCTTAAGTCCGCGCAGGTCAGCCGACATGCAGGTCTCGATGTACGGCTTACGCAATCAGGTACCAGCATCGATAAACCTGGACGGATAAGTAAGGGCGGAAACGCCTACCTACGCTCAGCGATGTATATGCCAGCGCTGACTGCCATACGTTGCGACAGCAACGTGAAAGCCTTTTACGAAGCGCTGATCGGGCGAGGAAAGAGAAAAATGCAGGCCATCGTCGCCGTCATGCGCAAATACCTGACTGGGCTGTGGGCCTGCATGCGAGCCGGCGAAGATTTCAATACGGCCAAGCTTTTTAGCGAGAAACACCTCGCAAAAGCTTGACCGTGAACAGAGTATCTACAGGGGGATGCGATTCATGTAGGAGCTGCCGAAGGCTGCGATCTTTTGATTTACCGAGCACTCAACGCGCTGCCTGCCTGGGCAACGCGGTTCCATAAAAACAACAGCGAGGTGAAAGCATGTCTGGCAATCGTGGTGTGGTGTATCTCGGCGCTGGCAAGGTCGAAGTACAGAAAATCGACTATCCGAAAATGCAGGACCCGCGCGGTCGCAAGATCGAGCACGGGGTCATTCTCAAAGTGGTTTCCACCAACATCTGCGGCTCCGACCAACACATGGTGCGCGGCCGTACCACGGCGCAGACCGGTCTGGTGCTGGGCCATGAGATCACCGGCGAGGTGATCGAGAAGGGCTCCGACGTTGAAAACCTGAAAATCGGCGATCTGGTCTCCGTGCCGTTCAACGTCGCTTGCGGGCGCTGCCGTTCCTGCAAAGAGCAACACACCGGCGTCTGCCTGACCGTCAACCCGGCCCGTGCCGGTGGCGCTTACGGTTATGTCGACATGGGCGACTGGACCGGTGGCCAGGCCGAATACGTGCTGGTGCCGTACGCCGACTTCAACCTGCTGAAACTGCCGGACCGCGACAAGGCCATGGAGAAAATCCGTGACCTGACCTGCCTCTCCGACATTCTCCCGACCGGTTATCACGGCGCCGTCACTGCCGGCGTTGGTCCGGGCAGCACCGTTTACATCGCGGGCGCCGGCCCGGTCGGTCTGGCCGCTGCTGCCTCTGCGCGGTTACTCGGTGCGGCGGTGGTGATCATCGGCGACGTCAACACCATCCGCCTGGCTCACGCCAAGGCCCAGGGTTTTGAAATCGTCGATCTGTCGCAAGACACGCCGCTGCACGAACAGATCGCCGCACTGCTGGGCGAGCCGGAAGTGGATTGCGCAGTCGACTGCGTCGGCTTCGAAGCGCGCGGCCACGGCCACGACGGTGTCAAAGCCGAGGCCCCGGCCACCGTACTCAACTCACTGATGGGCGTGGTCCGCGTAGCGGGCAAAATCGGTATCCCGGGTCTGTACGTCACCGAAGACCCGGGTGCCGTGGACGCTGCCGCGAAAATGGGCAGCCTGAGCATTCGCTTCGGTCTGGGCTGGGCCAAGTCGCACAGCTTCCACACCGGCCAGACGCCAGTGATGAAGTACAACCGCCAACTGATGCAGGCGATCATGTGGGATCGCATCAACATCGCCGAAGTGGTGGGCGTGCAAGTGATCAGCCTCGATCAGGCGCCGGAAGGTTACGGCGAGTTTGATGCGGGTGTGCCGAAGAAGTTTGTTATTGATCCGCATAAGTTGTTCAGTGCGGCGTAACGCTTAAGCGCAATACAAAGCGGCGACCTCAGGGTCGCCGTTTTTTTGTTGCAAGCCCAGGTCAAAAGCTACCCTCACCCCAGCCCTCTCCCGGAGGGAAAGGGGCCGACCGAGGGATGCTCACAATTTACGCCGACCTGAAAATATCGCTGTGAATCCATAATCGACTCGGTTTGGCAGGTCGATGTATGGTGCCAGACACCTCGGTCAGTCCCCTCTCCCTCTGGGAGAGGGTTAGGGTGAGGGGCTTTGCTTCAAAGAACTGCCAAAGCACCCTGATAAAGAACCGGCCCCGTCGGCTGTCCGGTCGGCGAGCCACCTTTCGGCTCAAGACTGACCGCCAATGCAATCGGTTTACCGATCAACGCCTTCTGCGCCTCACTCAATTCAACCTTGCCTTTGCCCCCCGCCGGGATCACACCGAGGGAAATCGGCTTGCCATCCGCCGGTATCGCCCACAGTTCCAGACTGCGATCCGCATCAACCGCCGCCAGCGTCAGCGGCTCGACTTGCAGATAGTCCGCATGCGCTTCGACCTTCAGCGCCGGTTGCGCATCGGCGGTCAGCAGGGTGGCGCGGTAGCGGGCGTCGTCGCGGTTGTACAGCGAGCCGAGGAACACCAGCACGGCGAGGGAGCAGACCGCTGCGGTGAGTCGCAGCCAGTTCCAGAATGGCCGTTTCTGCGGGACATGCAGCACTTGCGGATCGATGCGCGCGGTGATGCCTTGCCATACGCGATCGGGCACCGGATGTTCCGGCAGGGATTCGGTGAGGCTGAGCAGCGTTTCCTGCCACTGCGCCAGCTCCGCCCGGAGCGCGGCGTCATCCAGCAATAGCTGTTCAAACCGTCGACGCGCCGCCGCCGACATCAGGCCGATGGCGTAATCGGCGGCGAGGGCGCGGCGCAGGGCTGGGGTCTGGTAGTTCATGATTCAAGGCACCGGCGCAGACGTTCCATGCCACGACGGATCCACGATTTCACCGTTCCCAGTGGCGTGGCCAGGTGTTCGGCGAGTTCCGTGCACGACAAACCCTGAAAGTACGCCACAGTGATTGACTGGCGCTGCATGCCGTCGAGGGTTTCCAGGCAGCGATTAAGTGCGTGAGCCTCACGGGCGCCGCTCAACTGGTCATGGGCCGAGGGGCTTTCGTCTGGTAGGGCGTCCTGTTCCAGATCGGTCAACGGCCGGTCACGGTGTTTGCGCAATTGATCGATGGCCTGATTGCGAGTGATGTTGATCATCCAGGTCAACGGCGCCGACAGGTGCGCTTCGTAGCGCGAGGCGTTGTTCCAGATGCGCACGAAGCTTTCCTGCAGCACTTCTTCCGCCAGATCGGTGCGGCCCATAAAACGCAGGGCCACGCCGTGCAGACGCGGGCCGACGCTGCGATAGAGCGTTTCGAAGGCGCGACGATCACCCAGTGAGCACTGGGCCAACAACTGTCGAAGCTGATCGGTGTCGGCGGTGGAAATAACGACTCTCCAGGCAAAGGCCGAGCGACGAGGGCTGGGCTCGGACTGTTCACAGGCTAGTTCAGCGACAGCGGTTGTGCCATTCATCGCGAGGGTGTCCGGGATTTCACGTTTTATATACGCAGGCCGGACGAAAATGGATGCGCCGCGCCGGAACATGCCGGTGGATACCCGGTCAAACCGGCAGTTTCGCCGGTTTTCGATGGGCGATTTTTACAGCGCAAGAGGATGTCTGAATGAAGATTTCACGCGGTATTGCTTTGGCTTCACTGATGACCCTTGCGGCCAGCCCGGTGTTCGCCGGTTTCAGCCTCGACGATGTGACCAGGGCGGCTTCGAGCATGCAGGGCGGCAACGCTGCCACCGCCGCCGCGCCGACTTCGGAAACCGCCGGTCTGCTGCAAGCGGTCACAGGTCTGGGCGTTACGCCGCAGCAAGCCGTCGGCGGCACCAGCGCCATGTTGGGGCTGGCGAAGAACCAATTGAGCAGCACCGATTATTCGCAGTTGGCCAAAGAAGTGCCGGGTATCGATAAGTTATCGGGCGGTAGCGGCAACCTGGCGGCATTGAGCGGTTTGCTTGGTCAGTCTGGCAAATCCGCCGGTCTGGAAAACGCGCTGGGCAACGTCAAGGACACCAATGACCTGAACAACGCTTTCGGCGCCTTGGGCATGGACAGCGGCATGGTTGGCCAGTTTGCCCCGGTGCTGCTCAAGTATCTGGGTGATCAAGGCGTCGGCGGCCCGCTGCTGCAAAGCCTCGGCAGTATCTGGGGTGCCGGCACCGGTAGCTGAGTCAACGGCGCTCGCTGCGCAGTTCGGCGATGCGCTGATCCTTCTCGTTCCAGAGCTGGTTGACCCAGTTCTGGACCGTCTGGCGGAACACCGGATCATTCTCGTAATCGCCCTGCCACAGTGCCGGGTCGAGTTCGCGGGTCTTGATGTCGATGATCACGCGCGGCACGTTGCCGCTGATCAAATCCCAGAAACCCGGAATGTTCGCCTGTGGATAAACCACGGTGACGTCGAGAATCGCATCCAGCTGTTCACCCATTGCCGCCAACACGAACGCCACGCCGCCGGCCTTGGGCTTGAGCAAGTGGTTGAACGGTGATTGTTGCTCGGCACTTTTGGCAGCGGTGTAACGGGTACCTTCCAGATAATTCACCACGGTCACGGGCTGACGCTTGAACAGCTCGCAGGCCTGTTTGGTGATTTCCAGATCCTTGCCGGCCAGCTCGGGATTTTTCGCCAGAAACGCTTTGGTGTAGCGCTTCATGAACGGGTAATCCAGCGCCCACCACGCCAGCCCCAGAAACGGCACCCAGATCAGTTCTTTCTTGAGGAAGAATTTGAAGAACGGCGTGCGCCGGTTCAGCGTCTGGATCAGCGCCGGAATATCGACCCACGACTGGTGATTGCTGACCACCAGATACGAGGTGTCGCCGCGCAAATCTTCGCCACCGCGAATGTCCCATTGGGTGGGGATGCACAGGCGGAAGATCAGCTTGTCGATCTCGGCCCAGGTCTCGGCGATCCACATCACCGCGCCCGACGCGTAATCGCGCCAGCGGCCTGGTGCGACCAGTTTGAGCAAGGCAAACACCAGCAATGGCCCGATCAGCATCAGGGTGTTGAGCAACAGCAGCAGGGTGACGAAACAGCCGGTGAGCAGGCGGCGCATAAGCAACTCTTTGCAAACGGATGGGCGCGCCATGATAAGCAGCTTCGCGCGGCAGGCCAAATCGGTGGTGACGAATGTTTCACTTTTGGGCCGGTATGCTTTGCTCAAGCGTTGTGTTGAATGTGCTGGCCTCTTCGCGAGCAGGCTCGCTCCCACAGTGTATTCAGGTGTACTCAGGATGAGTGTTCGACATAAGTCCCTGTGGGAGCGAGCCTGCTCGCGAAAGCGATTTCAAGGCGAACGAATGCCTCAATGGGTGTCTAAAATCCCAGTCTGCCGCCCTCATTTTCCAAGGAAGCCCCTTACGTGAAATCCCTCCTTGCACTGTTTGCCCTCGTCGCCCTGCCGGTCATGGCCGCCGAGCCGACCCTGTACGGGCGCTACGAATACATCGCGCTGCCGGAAATCGGCGGTGAAGTGCTCAAGGCCAAGATGGACACCGGTGCGCTGACCGCCTCGCTGTCGGCCAAGGACATCGAAACCTTCACCCGTGATGGCGACGAATGGGTGCGTTTCCGCCTCGCCACCAGGGACGCCAGCAACAAGGTCTACGAACACAAGGTCGCGCGGATCAGCAAGATCAAGAGCCGTTCGGACGAAGAAGACGAGGGCGAAGGCACCGACGTCGCCAAGCGCCCGGTGGTCGACCTGGAACTGTGCCTGGGCAACGTCAAGCGTACCGTCGAGGTCAATCTGACCGACCGCAGCAACTTCAACTACCCGCTGCTGATCGGTGCCAAGGCCTTGCGTGAGTTTGGCGCGGCGGTAAACCCGGCGCGACGCTTCACCGCGGACAAACCGGACTGCTGAGCCAAGTGGTCTCATTGACGTAACGTCAGGCTTGGGGCACCGTTCGCGCACTTAACCCACGGGCTCGGACGCCATGCCTCATATCCTGATTGTCGAAGACGAAGCGGCGATTGCCGACACGCTGATTTTTGCCTTGCAGGGCGAGGGCTTCACCACCACGTGGCTGAGCCTCGGCGCGGCGGCGCTGGAGCATCAGCGCCAGACCCCGGCCGATCTGATCATCCTCGACATCGGCCTGCCGGACATCAGCGGCTTTGAGACCTGCAAGCAGTTGCGGCGCTTCAGCGAAGTGCCGGTACTGTTCCTCAGCGCCCGCAATGCCGAGATCGACCGTGTGGTAGGGCTGGAGATCGGCGCCGACGATTACGTGGTCAAGCCCTTCAGTCCCCGCGAGGTGGCGGCACGGGTCAAGGCAATCCTCAAGCGCATGGCGCCGCGTCCCGTCATTGAAGCCTCGTCGGCACTGTTTCGTATCGATCCCGAACGCGTGCAAATCCTTTATCGCGGCCAGACATTAAGTCTGACCCGCCACGAATTCCGCCTGCTGCAATGCCTGCTCGAACAACCCGAGCGGGTGTTCAGCCGCGAGCAATTGCTCGACGCGCTGGGCGTCGCCGCGGACGTAGGTTACGAGCGCAGCATCGACAGCCACATCAAAAGTGTGCGCGCCAAACTGCGTCTTGTGCGTGCCGAGGCCGAGCCGATCCAGACCCATCGCGGCCTCGGCTACAGCTACAGCCCGGGGCACAGCTGATGTCGCTGGGGCTGCGGATTTTTCTGGTGTATGTGCTGTTTGTCGGCCTCACCGGTTATTTCGTGCTCAACACGGTGATGGAAGAAATCCGTCCCGGCGTGCGCCAGTCCACCGAAGAAACCCTGGTCGATACCGCCAACCTGATGGCAGAAATCCTGCGCGATGATTTCAAGGCCGGCACCCTCAGCGAGAACCGCTGGCCCGAGCTGCTGCGCGCGTATGGTGAGCGCCAGCCGCAAGCGACCATTTGGGGTTTGCCGAAAAATCAGGTCAACCACCGCATCTACGTGACTGACGCCAAAGGCATTGTGGTGCTCGATTCCAGTGGCGTGGCCGTGGGGCAGGACTACTCGCGCTGGAACGATGTCTACCTGACCCTGCGTGGCGAATACGGCGCGCGTTCGAGCCGCAGCGACCCGGACGACGCGAGCTCGTCAGTGATGCACGTCGGCGCGCCGATCCGTGACAACGGGCAGATTATCGGCGTGGTCACCGTGGCCAAGCCCAACAGCTCATTACAGCCTTATGTTGATCGTACCGAACGCCGTCTGCTGTTTTACGGCGCCGGGTTGATTGGTCTCGGTCTGCTGTTCGGAGCATTGCTGTCGTGGTGGCTGAGCCGTGCGCTGCACCGGTTGACCGGTTATGCCCAGGCGGTCAGCGAAGGCCGGCGGGTTGAGGTGCCGCATTACCGTGGCGGTGAACTGGAGCAACTGGCCACAGCGGTTGAGCAGATGCGTACGCAACTGGAAGGCAAGGCTTACGTCGAACGCTATGTGCACACGCTGACCCATGAACTGAAAAGTCCGCTGGCGGCGATTCGTGGTGCGGCGGAGTTGCTGCAAGGGGACATGCCGCCGGTTCAGCGATTGCGCTTTGTCGGCAACATAGACAGTGAAAGTGCGCGGATGCAGCAGTTGATCGAGCGGCTGTTGAATCTGGCGCAGGTTGAACAACGTCAGGGTCTTGAAGAGCGGGTCGCTGTGCCGCTGGCGGTTTTGGTTGATGAGCTGTTGCAAGGACAGGCGGCGCGGATTGAAGGCAAACAGTTGCGGGTCGAGCAGACGATTGCGCCGGATCTGCTGCTGATTGGCGAACCGTTTTTGCTGCGTCAGGCGCTGGGCAATCTGTTGGAGAATGCGCTGGATTTCATTCCGTCACAGGGGCTGTTGCGCTTCAGCGCCGAGCGGGTAGGCGAGCAGATCGAATTTCGATTGTTCAATGAAACGGCGCCGATTCCTGACTACGCTTTGCCGCGTTTAACCGAGCGCTTCTACTCATTGCCGCGACCGGACAGTGGACGCAAAAGCACGGGGTTGGGGCTTAACTTCGTTGAAGAGGTGGTCAAGTTGCATGGTGGGTCGATGCAGATTCGCAATGTCGAGAGCGGTGTGGAAGTGACATTGCGCCTGTCTTGATACCGAGGCGCGGCCTTCGCGAGCAGGCTCGCACACAGGGGATTTGTGAACGACACAGATCCAATGTGGGAGCGAACCTGCTCGCGAAGGGTGCCAGTGAAGTCTCCACACAATCTCCATATTCACCCCACATTCCCCTCATACAGCACCAGCAGACTCTGCCCATCCAAACAGGGAGAGTCCCATGAACAAGAATCTGACGATAAAGCTCGGCGCCATTGCCGTGCTGATCCTGCTGTTGCTGATCCCGTTGCTGATGATCGACGGTGTCATCGACGAGCGCCAACAGTTGCGTGACGGCGTGCTTGAAGACATCGCCCGCAGCGCCAGCTACAGCCAGCAACTGAGCGGGCCGGTGATGGTGGTGCCGTATCGCAAGGTGATTCACAACTGGAAAACCAATGACAAGACCAACCAGCGCTACGACGAACCGAGCGAAGAACGCGGCCGTTTGTACTTCCTGCCGGAGCGTTTCGAACTCGATGGCCAAGTGCAAACCGAACTGCGTGCGCGGGGCATTTATGAAGCGCGGCTGTTCCACGCTGACAACCGCATCAACGGCCATTTCTCATTGCCGGCGCAATTGGGGATCAAGGAAGACTTCAGCGACTACCAGTTCGACGCACCGTTTCTCGCGGTCGGCATCAGTGACATTCGCGGCATCGAAAATGCGCTGAAACTGGAACTCGATGGCCAGCGTCTGGATTTTGTTCCGGGTACGCAAGTCGGCTGGCTCGGTGAAGGCGTGCGGGTCACGCTGCCGCTGCTCGACACCAGCAAAACCACCGAGCTGGGCTTTGGTTTTGACCTGCGCCTGCAAGGCACCGGTTCGTTGCAAGTGTTGCCGGTGGGCAAGAGCAGCAGCGTCAGTCTCACGGCCAACTGGCCACACCCGAGTTTTGTCGGCAACTTCTTGCCGGGCAAACGTGAGATCAACGATCAGGGTTTCAGCGCGGATTGGCAGACCACGTTTTTCTCCACCAACCTGCAAGACGCCATGAGCCGTTGCGTGAGCGGCAATGATTGCGAGGCGTTCAACGGCCGCAGCTTCGGTGTGAGTTTCGTCGACCCGGTGGATCAGTACCTGAAGAGTGACCGGGCGATCAAATATGCGTTGTTGTTCATCGTTCTGACGTTCGCCGGTTTCTTCCTGTTCGAAGTGCTCAAGAGTCTGGCCGTGCACCCGGTGCAATACGCATTGGTGGGTGTGGCGCTGGCGTTCTTTTATCTGTTGCTGCTGTCGTTGTCGGAGCACATTGGTTTTGCCCTGGCGTATCTATTGTCGGCCAGCGCTTGTGTGTTGTTGATCGGGTTTTATGTCTGCCATGTGCTGCGCAGTGTGCGTCATGGTTTGAGCTTTTCGACGGGGCTGGCGGCGTTGTATGGCCTGCTTTACGGATTGCTGAGCGCTGAGGATTACGCGTTGCTGATGGGCTCGTTGTTGCTGTTCGGTCTGCTCGGTGTGTTTATGGTGCTGACGCGCAAACTGGACTGGTACGGGATTGGACAGAAGCCAGCCAAACCGTTGGAGTTTGATGTGGGGGCGATGCAATGAGCCGGGTGGGATTGCGTGAAGATCAGCGGGAGGTAGAGGTTTTGGTGACACTGATTTTTGCAGCGCTGCCGCCGGAACCGAGGTGGTGCATTCGCGAGCAGGCTCGCTCCCACAGGATGGGTGTTGAAACAGAGATTTCTGCCATACCCAAAAACAATGTGGGAGCGAGCCTGCTCGCGAAGAGGCCGGAACAGGCGCCGCCGATTTAAGGCTTGGGCATCGTGGCGATCATGGACGGTCGCTGACTCACTTCAAAAAACCAGTTGGCCAGTTGCGGGTTGGCCTCACGCCAACCCAGATCCGGGAAACGCAGGTCGAGGTAACCCAGCGCACATGCCACGCTGATCGCTGCCACATCGAAATGGCTGGTCAGCTCGGCAATCGCATCCTTTTCCAGCACAGCGAGGGCGCGACGGATCTTGTCGCGCTGGGCCTCGAGCCATTCATCCCAATGCTTTTCCGGTGCGCGCAGAACCAGTTCATAACGCACCATCACTGACGCATCCATGATCCCGTCGGCCATCGAGGCCAGGGTCAGACGCCGCCAGCGGGCTGCGCCTTCACGCGGAATCAGCGGGTTGCCCACGTGCTGCTGGTCGAGGTATTCGAGGATCACGCGGCTGTCATGGATGACATGGCCGTCGGCCAGACGCAGGGCGGGGATCTTGCCCAACGGATTATCGGCGTTGAGCTCGGCGCTCGGGCTGACCGGGCTGAGCACGCAGTCTTGCAGCGCGACGCGAGCCTGCTGACCGGTTTCGTGCAGCAACACCATCACTTTGCGCACGAACGGAGAGAGCGTGTTGTGGTACAGGGTCATGCTGGGGGCGGACATTGGCAAACCTCGGTGATCGTCGAAGAGCAGGAGGTTAGCCTAGCCAGATGCGGCGAGGCTGGCGAGGAATTGATGGTGTAATTGCTGCCGCCTTCGCGAGCAAGCTCGCTCCCACATTTGGAATGCGTTCCCCTGTGGGAGCGAGCTTGCTCGCGAAGAGGCCATGCCAGGCAACACAGATTTCACACGCGCTGCAACAATCCTCTTATGGCCAGAAATGCCGGGACACCCAGCCCGACCCAGCTCAACGCATCCCAAATCCCATCGCCAAGCAACGCCGCAAACAACCCCGCCGCACTCAGCAGCGCAATCACGATCGGCGTGCTGAACACCTTCCAGAAATTCGACTGACGCGGCTTCATGCAGAGGCCTCCGCCGTTTCCAGCACAGGCTTCGCCGCTTTGCGCCGCACCACCCACAGATACACGCCGCTGCCGAGCACAATGATCGTCAGTACATCCAGCGTGGCCCAGAGAATTTTCATCGGCATGCCGCCGTAGTCACCGAAGTGCAGCGGCTGCGACATGCCCATGGCGTCCATGTACCACGGCCGTTCGGCCACGGCGGTGACCTTCAGAGTTGTGGCATCGATCAGCACCGGCGTCAGCAGGTGCGAGGTCAGGTGCGTGCCGCCCTTCATGAACACCGAGTAATGGTGCTCGCTGGAAAAGCGTGTGCCGGGGAAGGCAATGAAATCCGGCTTCATCCCCGGCGCTACTTCGGCGGCGATGTCGAGCAGGCGGGTGGCCGGCGCCAGATGCGTCAGCGGTGGGGCATCGCGGTAAGGCTCGATCAGTGCAGTCAGTGCGTCGTTGCGCCAGGCGGCGATCAGCAGGTCGGCGCAAGCGCTGATCACACCGGTCACACCGACCACCAAGGCCCAGGTCAGGGTGACAACGCCAATCAGGTTATGCAGGTCGAGCCAGCGCAAGCGGGTGGATTTATCCTGGCGCACCGTGCCGAATTTCAGGCGGCGCATGAACGGCAAATACAGCACCGTCCCGGACACGATGGCCACGACAAACAGCAGCCCCATAAACGCCAGCAGCAATTTGCCCGGCAGCCCGGCGAACATGTCGACGTGCAGGCGCAGGATGAACAGCATCAAACCGCCGTTGGCCGAAGGCGTTTCCAGTGCTTCACCGGTACGCGCATCGAGCATGAAAGTGTGCGACGAATTCGGTTCGGTGCCGGCGGTTTTCGCCATGATCGTCAACACGGCATTCGGCTCATCGTCATCGAAACCGAAGTACTGCACGACTTCATCGGGGCGATGTTTTTCGGCGGCCTCGACCAGTTGCGCCAGATTCAGCCGCGGCGTGTCGGCCGGCATCTCGCGAACTTCGGGTGCGTCGCCGAGCAAGTGCTCGATCTCGTGATGGAAAATCAGCGGCAGACCGGTCAGTGCCAGCAGCAATAAAAAAACGGTGCAAATCAGGCTGGTCCAGGTGTGGATGAACGACCAGCGGCGGATTGTTTTACTTTTCATTTCATGACCTTCAAAAACACCAAAGCCGTCCACGAGGGACGGCCAGGTAACAGGGCCTGTTTCAGCTCAATCGCTTACCATTTGTAAGTGGCGCTGGCGACGACGCTGCGCTGGTCGCCGTAGTAGCAGTTGTAGCTGTCGCAGGTGGAAATGTAATCCTTGTCGAACAGGTTGGTCGCATTCAGTGCGAGCGACGCGCCTTTGAGGCTGTTGTCCAAACGGCCGAGGTCGTAATGCACGGAGGCATCGAACACGGTGTAGGCATCCGCTTTGCCCAGCCAGGTATTGGCTTGATCGCCGTAGGTGTTGCCAGTGTAACGAACACCGCCGCCGACGCCGAAACCATCGAGCATACCGGCATGCCATGTGTAATCAGTCCACAACGACGCTTGCTGGTTAGGCATCAGTTGAAGACGATTACCTTTGAAGTCACCTTTTTGCACTTCGGACTTAGCCAACGTGTAGGCGGCGATCACTTTCAGATTGTCTGTGAGGTCGGATGTAGCTTCCAGCTCCAAGCCTTTTACTTTCACCTCACCAGTCTGGCTGGTGATTGGCGTATTACCGACGGTAGTGGTGACCGCGACATTTTTCTGTGTCAGGTCATACACCGCAGCAGTCAACAGGGTTTTGCTGCCTGGCGGCTGGTATTTGACGCCCATTTCCCACTGCTTGCCTTCGGTCGGTTTGAGCGAACCCGTGGCGCTGGCGTCCGCGCCGGCGGTGGTCTGGAAGGATTCAGCGTACGAAAGGTAAGGTACGAAGCCCGAATCGAACACATAGCTGATCGCCGCGTTGCCGCTGAAGTGCTTGTCGCGATCGGTGTTTGTTGCATCAGTTTTGTTGAAGAGGGTGCTGGTATGAACCCAGTCTTCGCGGCCGCCTAGCGTCAGGCGCCACTGGTCGAGGGCCATTTGATCCTGCACGTATAGGCCGGTCTGGTTGGTCTTTTGGTTGTAGTCCAGATAAGCCGCCGAGCGATCCGGGCGGATGATGGGTTGGCCATAGATCGGATTGTTGACGTTGGTTTTTAAACCGTCGCCATAGATGGAGAGAAAGTTAGCGTTATTTCGCTGGTGATCCAGACCCAATAACAGGGTGTGGCGAACGTCACCAGTGGCGAAATCGGCCTGGAAGTTGTTGTCTACGGCGAACTGGCTGATGTCTTCATCGACAGAGGTGCTAGTACGGCCAACGTTGCCTTCGGCATCAACCGGGTTGAACGCGTAGGCGCCAACTGTCAAAGCCTGGAAGGAAAGATCGGATTTGGTGTATCGCAGGTTCTGCTTGAACTGCCACACATCGTTCAGGCGGGTTTCAAATGCATACCCCAATGCGTAGTAGGTGCGGTCGTAGTATTCCCAGTCTGGGTCGCCAAGATTTTTGTGGTGGGAAATATCACCGAACGGCGATTTGATTTTGGTGCCCTGAATCGGCAGGAACTGGCTGGTGATGCCGGTATCGTCGCGGGTGAACTGACTCAAAAAGGTGAGTTTAGTGTCCTCGTCGATGTTCCAGGTCAAGCTTGGCGCAATGTTGTAACGCTTGTTCTCAATATGATCAATCTGCGTGTCGCTGTCGCGCACCACACCGCTGATGCCGTAGAGAAACTGGCCGGCGTCATCGATCTTGCCGGTGCTGGCGAAGTTGATCTGGCGGTGATTGTCGCTGCCGTACTGCAGTTGGATTTCGTTGCTGGCTTCAGTGCTTGGGCGACGGCTGACCATGTCCAGCAGGCCGCCCGGTGGGGTCTGGCCGTAAACCGAGGAGGCCGGACCGCGGAGCAGGGCGAGGCGGTCGAGGTTCCAGGTTTCCTGTTTCGGGTTGGCGTACACGCCTTTCGGCAGCGGCAGACCGTCGAGGAAATGGGTCGGTTCGAAACCACGGACACGCAACCAGTCGGCGCGGGTGTCGCTGCCGTAGCTGCTGGCGGTGATGCCCGGCATGTAGCGCACCGCATCATCGAGGCTGTGCACGCTGCGGTCGTCCATTTGCTGACGTGTAGCCACCGAGATCGAACGCGGTGCTTCGACCAGCGCGGTGTCGGTCTTGCTGCCAGCGGCGGTGCGAGTGGCGGTATAGCCTTCGACCGGGCCCCAGGCGCTTTCCAGGTTTTCTACGCCGATGACGGAAGTTTCCGGCAGGGCCAGCGTCCCTTCAGGCACGGCCACGAGGGTGTAAGTGCCGGTATTGCTTTGTTCCAGTTGCAGACCGGTGCCACGCAGGGCCGCACGCAGGGCGCCAGCTGCATCGAACTGGCCGCTTACCGGCGCCGAAGTCTTGCCCGCTGCCAGCGACGGATTCAGCGACAGGGCAATGCCGCCCTGGCTGGCGATCTGGTTCAGGGTGGTCGACAGGGGCGCCGCCGGCAGGTTGTAGGCGCGCACGCTGGACGCTTGTTCAGCGGCGAGCAACGGACTGCTGATCAGCGGCGCGCTGAGCGCGATGGCGACGGCCAGCAGACTGGGGCGCAACAAGGTGTCTAGTGAACGGGACATACGGCGGCTCCTGAATGGAAATATTTCTCAATTGCCTGTGTGCCGGATGAAAAGCAGAAAGTGATAGGGCTGGATGAAAATAATTTCGATTAAAGTTTGAATGCCGCTGATTTGACGCGTTTGAGCGGACTTGTATCGCGCGTCTAATGGCCCTTTCGCGAGCAAGCTCGCTCCCACATTGGAATGCGTTTCCCTGTGGGAGCGAGCTTGCTCGCGAAGGCAATTTGTCAGGCGCCACACTACTCAGGCTTGATATCGGCCTTCGCGACGGTCACCCAATACGGCGTATGCCGCTCGATCTGCACCGGCAGGGTCGGCAACAACGCGCTCAAGGCCTTGTCGGTGTCATGCAGCGGGAAGCTGCCGGTAATCCGCAAATCCGCCACGTCCGGCGCCACGCCCAGATGCCCGCGACGATAACGCCCGAGCTCATGCACCAGATCGCCGAGGCGCGCGTTATCCACCACCAGCATGCCGCGCGTCCAGGCATCGGCGCCGGGATTAAGCGCGACAATCGAGCCCAACCCGTCACTGCGCAGCAGCACTTGCTGGCCTTCATGGAGAATTTGCTCTTCAGGGTTGGATTGCGGGTGCGCCGCGACCGCCGACTGCAACACGCTCAGGCGCGTGCCTTCGTCTTCACGCTTGACCAGAAACCGCGTCCCCAAGGCGCGCATGCTGCCTTCGCGGGTTTCAACGATGAAGGGCCGCGCATCGCCATGACCGGTCTCGACGAGAATTTCGCCTTCCTGCAAAACGATCAATCGGCGCTTCTCATCGAACCGTACATCCACCGCACTGTGGGTGTTGAGATTCAGTACGGTGCCGTCAGCCAGGCGCAGGGTGCGCTGCTCACCGGTCGCGGTGCGCTGATCGGCAAGCCAGTAATCCAGCGGCAGAAAGCGTTCGCTGGCAAACAGGCCCACACCGACCAGCACCACAACGCTGGCCAGCCCACTGCCGAGCTTGCGTACCCGTCGCCGAATGCCTTCGCGCGATTGCAGCAAGGCGCTGCGGGCCGGGCCTTTGGCCACGCTGAATCGCTGATCGAGCATGCCCAACTGGCGCCAGGCGCGGGCGTGCTCTTCATGGGCCGCGTGCCATTTGGCGAACTCTTCACGCTCCAGCGGACTGCTCGAATCGAGGGTCAGTTGCCAGGCAATCGCCGCGTCCAGCACATGGGCCGGCACCGGTCTGGAACTGGCCGGACTCATGTCGGTTCCCCGTACAGGGCGATGTAGCACTGCCGAATGCCTTGCGCCAGATACTGGCGCACACGCGGCACCGAAACGCCGAGCTTGTCGGCGATCTCGGCATGGCTGAGGCCATCGAGGCGGTTATAAAGGAAAGCGGCACGGGCCTTGGTCGACAGTTTGCCGAGCAAGCGGTCGATGGCTTTGAGGTCTTCGAGGATCATTTGCTGTTCTTCCACCGAAGGTTGTTCGCCTTCGGGGATCAGCATCAGTTCGGTGAGGTAGGCCTGTTCCAGCGCCGCGCGGCGGAAGTAGTCGAACAGCAAGCCTTTGGCGATCGCCAACAGAAAGGCCCGCGGCTCGCGCGGTGTCAGCATTTCGTCGCGACCGAGCAGGCGGACAAAGGTGTCCTGACTCAGGTCCTCGGCACGTTGCGGGCAGGCCACATTGCGTCGCAGCCAGGCCAATAGCCAACCGCGATGGTCGCGATACATCGCACCGACGAGCTCACTGTTAGGGCTTGGGACTGACGACACCGGACATCACCGATTGGGAAATGTTAACTAACGCGAATTGTTCGCGATTGTGGCAGAGGTGGGAATGGTTAGCAATTGGCCACTGGTCGGGTGGGTTTTTGAAGGGCTACCCTCACCCTAACCCTCTCCCGGGGGGAGAGGGGACTGATTGGGGGATATTGACGCAATACGCCGACGTGAAAAGATTTCTGCTGAATCCATAATCGACTGGATTCCTCAGGTCGATGCAAAGCTTCGAACACCTCGGTAGGCTCCCTCTCCCTCTCCCTCTCCCTCCGGGAGAGGGCTGGGGTGAGGGGTTTTTGATTTAGAACGAAGGCGCCTGCTGCCGCCGCTTCCACTGACTCAACCGCTGCTGCAAATTCAACGGACTATGAATCTGCTGCCCTCGCGCCCGGCTGAACAGAATCAACGCCAACTCCGCCGTGGCCAGCGCATCGGCACTCGCATTATGCCGCTCGAACACCTCAAGCTTGAACCAGCCGATCCACTCATCCAGCCCGGCATCGCGGATCTGCGCCTGCGGACACACCAGCGGCGCAATATCAGCGACATCCAGAAACACTTGCTGCAATTTGTGCCCCAGATGTTCCTTCAACGCGCGCCCGAGCATGTGCTGATCGAATGGCGCATGAAACGCCAGCACCGGGCTGTCGCCGATAAACTCGAGCAATTCCAGCAAGGCCTCGGCCGGCTCACTGCCAGCGGCAATCGCATTTGGCCCCAAACCATGAATCAGCACGCTGGGGCTGAGCTTCAATTCCCGGCATTGCAGCGTCCGCTCGAACTGCTGACTGAAATCGATCGCGCCATCTTCGATCACCACCGCGCCAATCGACAGCACGCGATCCTTGTTCAGGTTGAGCCCGGTGGTTTCCAGATCCAGCACCACCCAGCGCTGTTCGCGCAACGTGCATTCGCGCAGTTCGGTAATCGTCGGCAACTGAGCCAGACGCTGCTGGAAATCCACCGGCACCACCGCACTCGCTGGACGCAGCCACGAGAACAGGCTCATAGCTGATACCGCAACGTCAGGCTGCTTTGCAGGCGCTGGGCCTGGCGCAGGGATTCACGCAGGATGCGCCGGTCGAGGTGATTGAGGCTGTCGGGATCGACGCGGTTGGAGTACGGCAGATTCTCGCGGGTCTGCAACTGATGCTGCTGCATGCGCGTCTGCTGAATGAAGTGATACGCCTCTTCATATGCCGCGCCGTCCAGCCGTTCGATGACTTCTTTGTCGACCAACTGGCGGAAGCGTTCGAGGGTGTTGTTGGCGTCGATGCCGTTGGCCAGCGCCAACAGTCGTGCGCCATCCACGAACGGCGTCAGGCCTTGAACCTTGAGATCCAGCGTGGCTTTTTCGCCATTTTTGCGCGCCAGCACAAACTCGCGGAAACGTCCCACCGGAGGACGATTGCGCAGGGCGTTCTCGGCCATCATGCGCTGGAACAAACGGTTGTCGCCGACCTGATCGAGAATGCCTTGGCGCAATTGCTCGCAGCCTTTTTCATCGCCCCAGACCACGCGCAGATCAAAGTAGATACTCGAACCCAACAGATTCTCCGGCGTCGCCTCACGAATAAACGCCGCAAAGCGCCGCGCCCATTCGGCTCGCGACAAACACAGCTCGGGATTGCCGGCCATGATGTTGCCCTTGCACAGGGTGAAGCCGCACAGCGCCAAGCTGTGGTTGATCTGCTGGGCAATCGGCAGCAACTTGCCGCGAATCTCCGCTGCATGCACAGCATCGCGGGCATCAAACAGAATGCCGTTGTCCTGATCGGTGTGCAGCGTCTGCTCGCGGCGGCCTTCACTGCCGAAACACAGCCAACTGAACGGCACACCGGGATCGCCTTTTTCCGCGAGGGTGAGTTCGATCACCCGGCACACGGTGTGGTCGTTGAGCAGGGTGATGATGTGGGTGATCTGCGTCGAGGACGCGCCGTGGGCGAGCATGCGTTCGACCAGTTGGCCGATTTCGCCGCGCAGGCTGACTAGTTGTTCGACGCGTTGGGCGCTGCGAATCGTCCGGGCCAGATGCACCAGATCGACTCGTTGCAGGGAAAACAGATCGCGCTCGGAAACCACGCCGCACAGGCGCTGGTCCTTGACCAGACAGACGTGGGCGATGTGCCGTTCGGTCATGGCAATCGCCGCATCGAACGCGCTGTGATCCGGCGAAAGATAAAAGGGCGAAGGCGTCATGTGGCGCTCGATGGCCTCGCTGAAATCGCCGATGCCTTCAGCCACCACATGGCGCAAATCGCGCAGGGTGAAAATTCCCAGCGGTGACTTGTGTTCATCCACCGCAACGATGCTGCCGACCTGCTGCTCGTGCATCAACTTCACCGCTTCGCGCAGTGGCGTGTCGGGGCTGCACGTCACCGGGTGCCGCATCGCCAGTTCGCCCAGGCGGGTGTTCAGCGAATATTGCGTGCCGAGGGTTTCCACGGCTTTCTGCTGCACTTGCTGATTGACCTGGTCAAGCAGGCTACTGACCCCGCGCAAGGCGAAGTCACGAAAGGCATTGGAGAGGGCGAACAGTTTGATGAACGCCAGTTTGTTCAACTGCAGGCAGAACGTATCTTCGCCGGCCAGGTGTTCGGTGCGGGTCGCGCGTTCGCCGAGCAATGCAGCCAGTGGAAAGCATTCGCCGGTGGTGATTTCAAACGTGGTCTCGGTGCCGGGCTTGGTGATGTGCTGACGTTCGCCGACCACCCGACCCTGTTTGACGATATAGAAGTGTTCGACCGGGCCGTCGGCGGGTTTGATGATGCTTTCGCCCTGGCCATAGAAACGCAGCTGACATTGTTCCACCAGATACGCGAGGTGGGCGTGTTCCATCTGATTGAAGGGCGGGAAGCGCTGGAGGAATTGCAGGGTGCCCTGAATGTTCTGCAATACCGCGGTTTTCCCTGCCTGGGTGAAGGCGTCCGCTTTACTCATAACCATTACCGCAGTCTTTTTTGAATTGTTGTTGTCGGATCGTTGCAGCCATGGTCGGCCCCTGCGCGCGGGGTGCCCATTGGACGTAAGTCTAGGTTTTGCCACCATTGGCGCCGTTTCGGAGATGCCCTACGCAAACAGTCGGAAATTCCTCGTTCTACCCCCTTGGAAAAAAATCCGACGAAGTGCACATTGAAGCTCTGCCCCGCGATGTCTGACCACTTGCCAAGGGACTGTTTTGAATACTTAGAGAACGCCATGTCCGACCACGATATTTTGAGCGATGCCGAGCGGGAAGCGCTCAGTGCAGTCATGCTCGAACCTGATCTTCCACCTCAGCGTGTATTGATCGTTGATGACGACAAGGACGCCCGGGAGCTGTTGTCGGAGATTCTTGCGTTGGATGGCATTCGTTGCATGACCGCGGCCAGTGGTGAAACGGCGCTGAAGATGCTTGAAGAAAAACCTTCGATCGGGCTGGTCATCACCGATCTGCGCATGGGCAATGTCGGTGGCCTCGACCTGATTCGCCAGGTGCGAGAATCGGTGCGGGCGGCGATGCCGATCATCATTGTGTCCGGCGATGCCGATGTGAAAGACGCGATTGCGGCGATGCATTTGAGCGTGGTGGATTTTCTGCTCAAGCCGATTGATACGGGCAAGTTGTTGGCGTTGGTGAAGCATGAATTGGGGATAGAACCCTAAGAGCCCCTCACCCTAGCCCTCTCCCGGAGGGAGAGGGGACTGACCGAGGTGGATGTTTGAGGTACACCGACCTGAAACTCCTCAGTCGAACTCAGGTTTGAAAAGCACAGAGATCGGCTCCCTTTCCCCCTCGCCCCCTTGGGGGAGAGGGCTGGGGTGAGGGGGATGGATCTCAAGCCGACCACAAAACGGACCCCGCCACAAACAAAAAAGCCCTGATCTCTCGACCAGGGCTTTTTCACATCAGCGCAAACTTACAGGCCGTTAGCCGCCTTGAACTCGCGACGACGACGGTGCAGAACCGGTTCGGTATAACCGTTCGGCTGCTTGGTGCCTTCAACCACCAGTTCGACCGCCGCCTGGAAGGCGATGTTGCTGTCGAAGTCCGGTGCCAGCGGACGGTACAGCGGGTCGCTGGCGTTCTGACGATCTACCACCGGCGCCATGCGCTTGAGGCTTTCCATCACTTGCGCTTCGGTGACCACACCGTGGCGCAGCCAGTTGGCGATGTGCTGGCTGGAGATCCGCAGCGTGGCACGGTCTTCCATCAGGCCGACGTCATTGATGTCCGGCACTTTCGAGCAACCCACACCCTGGTCGATCCAGCGCACCACGTAACCGAGAATGCCCTGGGCATTGTTGTCCAGTTCGTTCTTGATCTGCTCTGGCGTCCAGTTCGGGTTGACCGCCAGCGGGATGGTCAGGATGTCGTCGACAGACGCGCGAGCACGTTTGGCCAGTTCGGCCTGACGGGCGAACACGTCGACCTTGTGGTAGTGCAGCGCGTGCAGTGCTGCGGCAGTCGGCGAAGGAACCCAAGCGGTGTTGGCGCCGGCCAGCGGGTGGGCGATTTTCTGCTCAAGCATCGCCGCCATCAGGTCGGGCATTGCCCACATGCCTTTACCGATTTGCGCGCGACCTTGCAGGCCGGTGCTCAGACCGATATCGACGTTCCAGTTTTCGTAGGCGCCGATCCACTTCTCTGCCTTCATGTCGGCCTTGCGCACAACCGGGCCGGCTTCCATGGAGGTGTGGATTTCGTCGCCGGTGCGGTCGAGGAAACCGGTGTTGATGAACACCACGCGCTCGCTGGCTGCCTTGATGCAGGCTTTGAGGTTGACCGTGGTGCGGCGCTCCTCGTCCATGATCCCGACTTTCAGGGTGTTGCGCGCAAGGCCCAGCACGTCTTCGATGCGACCGAACAACTCGTTGGTAAACGCCGCTTCTTCCGGGCCGTGCATCTTCGGTTTAACGATGTAAACCGAACCGGTGCGGGTGTTACGACGCGAGGTGTTGCCGTTGAGGTTGTGCATCGCCGCGAGGCAAGTCACCAGACCGTCGAGGATGCCTTCCGGCACTTCGTTGCCGTCTTTGTCGAGGATCGCGTCGATGGTCATCAGGTGACCGACGTTACGCACGAACAGCAGCGAACGACCGTGCAACGTCACTTCACCGCCATTCGGCGCGGCGTAGGTGCGATCCGGGTTCATGGTGCGGGTGAAGGTCTGGCCGCCCTTGGACACAGACTCCGACAGATCGCCCTTCATCAGGCCTAGCCAGTTGCGGTAGATCACCACTTTGTCGTCAGCATCGACGGCCGCCACGGAGTCTTCGCAGTCCATGATGGTGGTCAGCGCCGCTTCCATCAGGATGTCTTTGACGCCGGCCGGGTCGGTCTGGCCAACCGGGGTAGTAGCGTCGACCTGGATTTCGAAATGCAGACCGTTGTGTTTCAGCAGGATCGCGATTGGCGCGTTGGCGTCACCCTGGAAACCGATCAGTTGTGCATCATCGCGCAGGCCACTGTTGCTGCCGCCCTTGAGGGTGACCAGCAGTTTGCCGTCGGCGATTTTGTAGCCGGTCGAATCGACGTGGGAGCCAGCCGCCAATGGCGCGGCTTCGTCAAGGAACGCGCGGGCGAAGGCGATGACTTTGTCGCCACGCACCTTGTTGTAGCCTTTGCCTTTCTCCGCGCCACCGTCTTCGCTGATCGCGTCGGTGCCGTAGAGGGCGTCATACAGCGAACCCCAGCGGGCGTTCGAAGCATTGAGAGCGAAGCGAGCGTTCATCACCGGCACAACGAGTTGTGGGCCGGCGGTACGGGCGATTTCATCATCGACGTTTTGCGTCGTTGCCTGGAAATCAGCCGCTTCTGGCAGCAGATAACCGATTTCTTGCAGGAAGGCTTTGTAGGCCACGGCGTCGTGCGCCTGACCGTTGCGTTCCTGGTGCCAGGCATCAATGCGCGCCTGGAAGTCATCGCGTTTGGCGAGTAGGGCTTTGTTCTTAGGTGCCAGGTCATGAATGACCTTGTCGGCACCTTCCCAGAATTTGTCGGCGGTGAGGCCGGTACCGGGAATGGCTTCGTTGTTCACGAAGTCGAACAGGACTTTGGCGACCTGCAGGCCACCGACTTGAACGTGTTCAGTCATTGCTTGCCTCACTCTGCTCAGCTATTTCGCTTTTCAGCTCTTCAATTTTGACAATGAAGCCTCTGGCCATTTAAACCACAAACCTGCCGACCAGTACATGCCATTGCTGGCGGCTGGGCTGGGACCAATCAACGGCTTGGGGCCTTGCTGACGGGGCTTTCAGGGTTGCGAACAGGCCTTGGGCAGACATCGATTCAGCGTTATGTAGTGCGCGCTGCGGCATACTACATGATGAGTTGCGCTTGTGAAAATCAGACTAATTACGTCGTTCTGCGACCTCATGTCGCATTGCGGTCACATCGCGGAACGGGATGTTCTCAAAAAACCACTGGATTGTTCCAGCTAAATATAAAAAGTTGTACACATAAATGGTATTTGGCTGCTATGGCACCGGTTGATGTGGGAGCGAGCCTGCTCGCGAAAGCGTCGGTCGCCTCAACGGAAAATCGACCCTTGCCTATACTTCCCCTTCTATAACAAAAGTCATGACAAGAGGGCGACGCCATGGACCATCTCGTACTCACCGTTTTCGCTCCGGACAAGCCCGGGCAGGTCGAGCGCATCGCCCAATGCATTGCCGAACACGGCGGTAACTGGCTGGAAAGCCGCATGTCGCGGATGGCCGGGCAGTTCGCCGGAATTCTTCGAGTGGGGGTACCGGCAGAGGCTTACGACGAATTAGTCGATGCCTTACAAGGACTGTCGACTCATGGTATCCGCGTATTGATTGCCGAAAGCGGTATCGAGCAGTCCTGCACCTGGAAACCGATCGCCATGGAGTTGGTGGGCAATGATCGGCCCGGCATCGTGCGTGACATCACCCGGTTGCTCAGCGAGCAGGGCGTCAACCTTGAGCGTCTGGTGACAGAGGTACGACCAGCACCGATGAGCAGTGAACCGCTGTTCCACGCTGAGGCGATTCTTGCAGTTCCACTGACCCTGTCGCTTGATGTCTTGCAGTCGCGCCTGGAAACCCTGGCTGACGATCTAATGGTAGAACTGGTGTTACGCACAGACGTTTAAGCGCCGGTCAGGTTATCCAGTTTAAACGTGCACCTGCCTGTGGATAACCTGTAGAGACACCCCGCAACGCGAGGTCCGCCGTGGCTTTGCAGCAGGTGATCAAAAAACCGCCAACATTCAGTGACTTGCACACAAACGGCGGGGATCACGCTGTGGATAACCTTGGGAAGGAACGATGCAGGCCACGAGAACCGTGGCCTGTGAAGGTTTGTGCGTTTTTTGATCAGCTGCGCCGACGCAAACTGATCACCGCATCGACGCTGTAAATGGCCAGACCGGCCCAGATGAAGATAAACGCCACCAGTGTGCTGGACGATAGATGCTCACCGAACAGCAATACCGCTTGCAACAGCACCAGGGTCGGCGCCAGGTATTGCAGGAAGCCGATCGTGGTGTACGGCAAGTGGCGCGTGGCGGCGTTGAAGCACACCAGCGGGACCAATGTCACTGGACCGGCCGCCACCAGCCACCAGGCTTGGGACGTGGTCCAGAACTCCGGTTGAGCGCTGGTCGCGGTCTGATTGAAGAGCAGCCAGGCAATCGCGATCGGCACCAGCATCCAGGTTTCCACTACCAGACCCGGCAACGCCTTGACTGGCGCCTGCTTGCGGATCAGACCGTAGAAACCGAACGTCAGCGCCAGCACCAGCGACACCCACGGCAGGCTGCCGACCTGCCACACTTGTTGCGCCACGCCAACTGCTGCCAGACCAACCGCAATCCACTGCATCCGACGCAGGCGTTCGCCGAGAATCAACATCCCCAACAGCACGTTTACCAATGGGTTGATGTAGTAACCGAGGCTCGCTTCGAGCATGCGTCCGTTATTAACCGACCACACGTAGGTCAGCCAGTTGGCCGCGATCAACGTGCCGCTCAGCGCCAGAATCGCCAGACGTTTGGGGTTGTCGAGCAACTCGCGCAACCAGCCCGGGTGTTTCCACACCATCAACAACAGCGCACCAAACAGCGCCGACCACAGCACGCGATGGATGATGATTTCGACGGCCGGCACTTCGGCGATGGCTTTGAAGTAGATCGGGAACAGGCCCCAGATGATGTAGGCACTCAGGCCCAGAATGTACCCGCGACGCGGGTTGGCGGCTTGCATGCAGAATCCTTGCTTAGGCAGCTGACAAAGGAGGGATTGTAAGGAGATTCGTCGGTGAATGCCGTAGCTGGTTGGTCAGAAATGTGTGAACACACACAACCCATGTGGGAGCGAGCTTGCTCGCGAATACGGACTGACATTCAACATTATGCTGACTGACATGACGCCTTCGCGAGCAAGCTCGCTCCCACAGGGTTCAGGTTTTAATCAGAAGAGTTTCAGGGGTTCTTCGTTGAGCGCGGACAGTTGCTCACGCAACGCCAACACCTGATCGCCCCAATACCGCTCGGTGCCAAACCAAGGAAAGCTGTGCGGGAACGCCGGGTCATCCCAGCGCCGCGCCAGCCAGGCGCTGTAGTGCATCAGGCGCAAGGCGCGTAATGGTTCGATCAGCGCCAGCTCACGCGGATCGAAATCGTGAAACTCGTTGTAGCCATCCATCAATTCCGACAACTGCCCCAGACATTCCTGACGATCACCGGCGAGCATCATCCAGATGTCCTGCACCGCCGGGCCCATGCGGCAGTCGTCGAGGTCAACGATGTGGAACATCTCGTCGCGGCACATCATGTTGCCGGGGTGGCAGTCGCCGTGCATGCGGATGTTCTGGTGCGGCGTGTTGGCGTAGGCATCTTCCACGCGCTTAAGCAGGTCGCGGGCGACGGACTCGTAGGCCGGCAGCAGGCTTTTCGGAATGAAGTTACCTTCGAGCAAGGTGTTCAGCGAGGCGTGGCCGAAGTTCTGCACCGCGAGGGCTTCACGGTGTTCGAACGGCTTGGTTGCGCCGACCGCGTGAATCCGCCCGAGCAACTGGCCCAGGCGATACAACTGATCAAGATTGCCCGGCTCCGGCGCCCGACCACCGCGACGCGGGAACAGAGTGAAGCGGAAACCGGCATGCTCGTGCAGGGTTTCGCCGTTGTGGATCAGCGGCGCCACCACCGGGATTTCGACGTCGGCCAGCTCGAAGGTGAACTTGTGTTCTTCGAGAATGGCTTCGTTGGTCCAGCGCTGCGGGCGATAGAACTTGGCGATCAGCGGTTCGGAGTCTTCGATGCCGACTTGATAGACGCGGTTTTCATAGCTGTTGAGCGCCAGAATGCGCGCATCACTGAGGAAGCCGATGCTTTCAACGGCATCGAGCACGAGGTCGGGGGTGAGGGTTTCAAACGGGTGGGCCATGCTGACTCCTGCGCGCAGCAGGCTGCCGCGTCCGGCCCAGCATGGTAGCGCAGATGGCAGGCCCTTAGGGGTTTGGTGTCTGGGCTGACGCCATCGCTGGCAAGCCAGCTCCCACAAGGTCTTGCGCAAGACATTGTGGGAGCTGGCTTGCCAGCGATGAGGGCCTGTCAGGCGCCGACGATCCCGCCGTCCTCACGGGTAATCGCCATCACCGACGACCGCGGCTTGCCATTCGGCAAATGCTCAGGGAAGGTCGAACCCCCGTTCTCCCCCGGATGCTGGATCCCGACAAACAAAGTTTTCTGATCCGGCGAGAAGCTGATCCCCGTCACCTCGCAACCGATGGGTCCGACCATGAACCGGCGAATCTCACCGGTCTTCGGATCGGCACACAGCATCTGGTTATTGCCCATCCCGGCAAAGTCCCCAGCGTTGCTGGAGTCGCCATCGGTGAGAATCCACAAGCGCCCGGCTTTGTCGAAGCCCAAGCCATCGGGGCTGTTGAACATGTTCTGCGGGGTGATGTTCTTCGAGCCGCCCTTCGGCGTTCCGGCATGCACCCCCGGGTTGCCGGCGACCACAAACAGATCCCAGGCAAACGTCTTCGAAGCGTGATCATCACGGTCGGCGCGCCAGCGCAGGATCTGCCCGTAGACGTTCTTCTCGCGCGGGTTCGGCCCGCCCACCGGCTGGCCGTCCTCGCCACGCTTGGCGTTGTTGGTCAGGGTGCAGTAAACCTGGCCGTCCTTCGGACTGACGACGATCCATTCCGGACGGTCCATGCGCGTTGCGCCAACGACGCTGGCGGCGAGGCGCGCGTGGATCAGCACTTCGGCCTGATCGGCGAAACCGCTGCTGGCGTCGATGCCGTTCTTGCCGTGGGTCAGTTCGATCCACTGGCCCTGGCCTTTGGGGTGATCGGGGTTGCTGTCGCCATTGTCGAATTTCGCCACGTACAGGGTGCCGTGATCGAGGATGTCGCGGTTGGCCTTGGCGTTGCGGTGGTTGATGCGGTCGCGGCTGACAAATTTGTAGATGAACTCACCACGTTCGTCATCGCCCATGTACACCACGGCGCGACCGTCATCGGTCTCGGCCAGTGCGGCGTTTTCATGTTTAAAGCGGCCCAGAGCCGTACGTTTGACCGGGGTCGATTGCGGATCGAACGGATCGATCTCGACCACCCAGCCGTGACGATTGAGTTCGTTGGGGTTCTTCGCCATGTCGAAGCGCGGATCGTACGGGTGCCAGTTGATCTCACGGCTGGCGACCGAGACGCCATAGCGTTTTTGCGCCGGGTCGAACTGCTGCTGGGCGTTGCTGCTGCCAAAGCAGTCGGTGAAGTTTTCTTCGCAAGTCAGATAAGTGCCCCACGGGGTTTTACCGTTGGCGCAGTTCTGGAACGTGCCGAGGACTTTTTTTCCGTGCTTGTCGGCAGCGGTCTTCATCAGATCGTGACCGGCCGCGGGGCCGCTGATGCGCAGCGGCGAGTTGCCGTGAATGCGGCGGTTATAGCGCGAACCCTGTACGAACTGCCACTGACCATTCTTGCGCTGCACTTCAATCACCGACACGCCTTCGCAAGCCAGCGCCTTGCGTACGTCTTCGGCCGATTGCGGCATGCCGCCGTGCGGATAGAGGTAGCGGTAGTTGGTGTATTCGTTGTTGATCGCCATCAACGCGCGGTTGCGGTCGTCGGGGAAGGCGAAAAGGCTCATGCCGTCGTTGTTGTCGCCGAACTGCACTTCCTGTGCGGCGGCGGTGCCGTTGCCGCTCGGGTCGAAGGCCGGGCCGTTCTTTTGCAGGGGCTGGCCCCAACTGATCAGCACCGAAGACTTGTAGCCTTTGGGCAGGCTGATCACGTCAGTGGTCGCCGCGGGAATGCTCTCGAAACCGAGCAGGCGACTGTTTCCGGCGCTGACGCCGGTGGCCAGTGCGCTGCGACTCAACAGACTACCGCCGAGGAACATTGCCGCGCCGCACAGTGCGCCGGCGCCGATGAAACCGCGACGGCTGAGGCCGACCATTTTTTCCAGGTCAGTGGATTGGTTTTCTTCTAATAGGCTCACATCAGGCTCCCTGCTTGGTTTTGGCAGCTACCTTAATGAGCGTCGATGACGCTTTCGTTGCAGCGTCTGATTACAGCGGCGTGCCGATCAGCACGTTGGACGGCGAAAACTGCACCTGCACCGGCTGTTCCACGCTCAATCCGCGCGTGCGCAAATCGAGCGGCTCAGCCAAGGCGCAGAGGGTATGGCCGTTGGGCAGGGTAATACGTACTTCGCTGGGGCCGTCCTCGGCGTCGAGAATCGCTTCGATGGTGCCCTTCAGAAGATTGTGACCAGACGTTGCAGGTTGCTCGTGTCCGAGCAACTCCAGCCAGCCGGCCTTGATCAGCGCCACGACTTCGGTGCCAGCTTGCAGCTCCAGATGCACGGTGCTGTCGTGGGTGATCTGCGCGTCGAGGCACAGCCCTTCGGCCAGTTCGAGGCGGATCAGGTCATTGCGACCCAGCGCCTGGATCGCCACGACTTTACCGTGCAACTGATTGCGCGCACTGGTTCGGAGCATCAAGCGACCGAGCAGATCCAGATCGCTGGCATCTTCTGCCGCTTCCAGCACCTGCGCCTGCAAGGCCTGCAGTTTTTGGTACAGGCGCAAAACGCGCTCGCCCTCGCTGGAGAGTTTCGCACCTCCGCCACCCTTGCCACCGACGGCACGCTCGACCAATGGATTTTGCGCCAGATTGTTCAACTCATCGATGGCGTCCCACGCCGCTTTGTAGCTCAAGCCTGCGCTCTTCGCAGCGCGGGTGATCGAGCCCTGTTCGGCGATGTGTTGCAGCAGGGCGATACGCTGCGGACGGCGGACGATGTGCTGGGACAACAGGGAAGGCATGGACATGGGGGGATGCTTTTTTGTGGCGGTGGACGTGGAAGTTGGCCGCTAGCGACGCGAGAGTCAAGCCCGACACAGAACCCTGTGGGAGCGAGCTTGCTCGCGAAAGCGGCGTCTCAGTCAACATTGATTATGAATGTTCCGGCCTCTTCGCGAGCAAGCTCGCTCCCACAGAGATTTGTGTTGGCTTCAGCTTCCGGGTTTTGGCGTGCGGGCGAGGCAATAGACGTCAACTCTTGCTGCGCCAGCATTCATTAACAATCGCGCCAACGCTTGAGCCGTCGCGCCAGTGGTCAGCACATCATCAATCAACGCCAAATGCCGGCCTTGTACCTGCGCATCCGGCATGAGGTCGAACGCATTGCGCAAATTGCGTTTACGCGCCTTGGCATCAAGATCCTGCTGGGCGTCGGTCTCCTTGATTCGCCGCAGAACCTGTTCTTCGCACGGCAGATCCAGCGACTGACTCAACCACCGCGCCAGCATCGCCGCCTGATTGAAGCCCCTTTGACGCAGGCGTTTACGCGCCAGCGGCACTGGCAACAGCACATCGGGCTTGGCTAAACCCTCATCGAAGCGATGTTGCAGGTATTCCCCGAGAACGTCGGCGAGCAAGTGGCCAAACGGCCATTTTGCGTTGTGTTTAAAGCGCGTAATCAAACTGTCGACAGGGAAACCATACAGCCATGGCACGACCACTTGTTCGAACGCAGGTGGCTCTAGCTGGCACTCGCCGCAGGTCAGGCCCGCTGCGACCAAGGGCAAAGCGCAGGTGACGCAATGCTCGCCGAGCCATGGCAGATCGGTTTCGCAAGCCACGCAGATTGGCATTTTTGCTTCTGCTGGCTCATCGCAAAGCAGGCAGGTTTGTACATTATTTAAACAGATGTAAACCTGTCCTTCGTATCGTGGTTGACAGCGCATGACTCTTCCTTAAATATGCCGAACATCCGTGTCGCGCCTGTGGGTATTCCGTTCCCGCAGCCGCCAGCCAAGCATAACCAAGGAATTACCCATGAGCGCGAGCACCACCGCCACCCTGCGTCACGATTGGTCTCTGGCCGAAGTTAAAGCACTCTTCGTACAGCCATTCAACGACTTGCTGTTTCAGGCGCAAACGGTGCACCGCGCACATTTCAACGCCAACCGCGTGCAGGTCTCGACCCTGCTGTCGATCAAGACCGGCGCCTGCCCGGAAGACTGCAAGTACTGCCCGCAGTCCGGTCACTACAACACCGGCCTTGAAAAAGAAAAGCTGATGGAAGTGCAGAAAGTCCTCGAAGAGGCGGCACGCGCCAAGGCCATCGGTTCGACACGTTTCTGCATGGGCGCGGCGTGGAAACACCCGTCGGCCAAAGACATGCCGTACGTGCTGAAAATGGTTGAAGGCGTGAAGGCCATGGGCCTGGAAACCTGCATGACCCTTGGCCGTCTCGATCAGGATCAGACCGAAGCACTGGCCAAGGCCGGGCTCGATTACTACAACCACAACCTCGACACGTCGCCTGAGTTCTACGGCAGCATCATCACCACCCGCACTTACAGCGAGCGTCTGCAAACACTGGCCTATGTGCGTGAGTCGGGGATGAAGATCTGTTCCGGCGGCATCCTCGGCATGGGCGAGTCGCTGGATGACCGCGCCAATCTGCTGATCCAGTTGGCCAACCTGCCGGAGCATCCGGAATCGGTGCCGATCAATATGCTGGTGAAAGTCGCCGGCACGCCGCTGGAAAACGCCGAAGACATCGACCCGTTCGACTTCATCCGCATGCTCGCCGTGGCGCGTATCCTCATGCCGCAATCCCACGTGCGTCTGTCTGCTGGCCGCGAAGCGATGAACGAGCAGATGCAGGCGTTGGCGTTCTTTGCTGGGGCCAACTCGATTTTCTACGGCGACAAGTTGCTGACCACCGCCAACCCGCAGGCGGACAAGGACATGCAACTGTTTGCGCGACTGGGCATTCTGCCGGAAGCCCGTGAAGAGCATTCCGATGAGGTACACCAGGCTGCGATCGAACAAGCGCTGGTTGAGCAGAAGAGCAGCGAGCAGTTCTACAACGCCGCCGTTTAAATCTGCGCGGATTCCTCTGAAGGAATGCAAAACCCCTGTGGGAGCGAGCTTGCTGGTGAAAGCGGTGCCTCAGTCGACATTGATGTTGGATGTGAAGGCCTCTTCGCGAGCAAGCTCGCTCCGACAGGGATCGCGTTCACTTTGATATTTGTGATCTCACCGAGGCCTGCATGTCTTTCGATCTCGCCGCACGCCTTGCTGCCCGTCGTGCCGAAAACCTCTATCGCCAGCGACCGCTGCTAGAGTCCCCGCAGGGGCCTGAAGTGGTGGTCGACGGCAAACCGCTGCTCGCGTTCTGCAACAACGATTACCTCGGTCTGGCCAATCACCCGCAAGTCATCGAAGCCTGGCGCGCCGGTGCTGAACGCTGGGGAGTCGGCGGCGGTGCCTCGCATCTGGTGATCGGCCATAGCGGCCCGCATCACGCACTGGAAGAAGCATTGGCCGACCTCACCGGTCGCCCACGTGCGCTGCTGTTCACCACCGGTTACATGGCCAATCTTGGCGCGGTCACCGCGCTGGTGGGGCAGGGTGATACGGTGCTGGAAGATCGCCTCAATCACGCTTCGTTATTGGATGCGGGTCTGTTGTCTGGCGCGCGTTTCAATCGTTATTTGCACAACGATGCGGTGAGCCTGGTCAAACGTCTGGAGAAAGCCACCGGCAATACGTTGGTGGTCACCGACGGTGTGTTCAGCATGGACGGCGACCTTGCAGACCTGCCGGCGCTGGCCCGCGAAGCCAAGGCCAAAGGTGCTTGGTTGATGGTTGATGATGCTCACGGTTTCGGGCCGCTGGGTGCGAATGGCGGCGGGATTGTCGAGCATTTCGGTTTGAGTCAGGAGGATGTGCCGGTTCTGGTCGGCACCCTCGGCAAAGCGTTCGGCACGGCGGGGGCATTTGTCGCGGGCAGCGAAGAGCTGATCGAAAGCCTGATCCAGTTCGCCCGGCCGTACATCTATACCACCAGCCAGCCACCGGCGCTGGCCTGCGCGACGCTGAAAAGTCTCGAACTGCTGCGCAGTGAACACTGGCGCCGCGAGCACTTGCAGACGCTGATCCGCCAGTTCCGTCGGGGTGCCGAGCAGATCGGCCTGGAGCTGATGGACAGCTTCACGCCGATTCAGCCGATCATGATTGGCGATGCCGGGCGCGCGGTACGTCTTTCGCAAATGCTGCGCGATCGCGGCTTGATGGTCACCGCGATCCGCCCGCCGACCGTGCCCGCCGGCAGCGCCCGCTTGCGCGTGACCCTGACCGCCGCCCACAGCGAGGCGCAGGTGCAGCTATTGTTAGAGGGACTGGCCGATTGCTTTGCCCAACTGACGTCGGAGCCAAGCCATGCGTGATCGCCTGATTCTGCTGCCCGGTTGGGGCCTCGGTGTGTCGCCGATGGAACCTCTGGCCGCCGCTTTGCAAGGGCTCGACGAACATCTGAAAGTGGACATCGAGCCGTTGCCGGAACTGGATTCCAGTGATCTGCAAGACTGGCTCGAGGAACTCGATGAAAACATTCCTCAAGACGTCTGGCTGGGTGGCTGGTCGCTGGGCGGCATGCTTGCGTCCGAATTGGCCGCACGTCGGGGTGAACATTGCTGCGGCTTGCTGACGCTGGCGAGCAATCCTTGTTTTGTTGCCCATGAACAATGGCCGAATGCGATGCCCGGCGAGACCTTCGATGCATTCCTTGCCGGTTGCCAAGCCGATCCGCGTATGACTCTCAAGCGTTTCTCGTTGCTGTGTGCTCAAGGTGCGCAAGATCCGCGCGGATTGTCGCGGCTGATGCTCGGCGGCGCGCCGCAGACGGCGCCCGCTGTGTTGATGGCGGGACTGGAGCTGCTCGCGCAACTGGACACCCGTGAAGCATTGCAGGCGTTTCGTGGCCCGCAATTTCATCTGTTCGCCGGACAGGACGCTCTGGTCCCGGCGGAAGCGGCGGGGGCGTTGTTTGCGCTGTTGCCGGATATTGAAATAGGTCTGATCGAACAGGCCTGTCATGCGTTTATTCTGGAGGAGCCCCACGGACTGGCGGGCGCTATCCAGGCTTTTTTACATGAGTGCGGTGATGACTGATTTGTCTCTTGTGCTGCCTGGCGCCTTGCCTGACAAGCGTCAGGTCGCAGCCTCTTTTTCTCGTGCAGCGGCCAGTTACGACAGCGTCGCCGAGTTGCAACGTGATGTCGGTACACAATTGCTGCAGCGGTTGCCGCAGGAATTTGTACCGGCGCGCTGGCTGGATCTGGGCTGTGGCACGGGTTATTTCACCCGGGCGCTGGCCTCGCGTTTTGTTGAGAGCCACGGTTTGGCGCTGGATATCGCTGAAGGCATGCTTGAGCATGCGCGGCCGTTGGGCGGTGCCGAGCATTTCATCGCTGGCGATGCGGAGCGGCTGCCGCTGCAGGATTCGACCTGCGACCTGATTTTCTCCAGCCTCGCGGTGCAGTGGTGTGCGGATTTCGAAGGGGTGCTCAGCGAAGCCTTCCGCGCGCTGAAACCAGGCGGGGTTTTTGCGTTTGCTAGTCTTTGTGTCGGGACGTTGTTTGAATTGCGTGATAGCTGGCGGCAGGTCGATGGGCTGGTGCACGTCAACCGCTTCCGCGAGTTCTCCCGTTATGAGCAATTGTGTGCGGCCAGTGGCTTGCGCACGTTGAGTCTGGAGAATCAGCCTCACGTGTTGCACTACCCGGATGTGCGCAGCCTCACCCATGAATTGAAAGCCTTGGGTGCGCACAATCTGAATCCGGGGCGGCCGGGCGGTTTGACCGGACGCGCGCGGATTCTCGGGCTGGTCGAAGCTTATGAGCAGTTCCGTGAGACGTCGGGGTTGCCGGCGACTTATCAGGTGGTCTACGCCGTGTTGGAGAAACCCGTATGAGCGCAGCCTATTTCATCACCGGAACGGACACTGATGTCGGCAAGACCACGGTTGCCGCAGGGTTGCTGCATGCAGCGCGTTCGGCCGGGCTGAGCACAGCGGCGGGCAAACCGGTGGCGTCCGGGTGCGAAGTGACGCCGAAGGGATTGCGCAATGCCGACGCGTTGGCGCTGCTGGCCGAATGCTCGTTGCCGCTGAGTTATCAACAGGTCAATCCGGTGGCGTTCGAACCAGCGATTGCTCCGCATCTGGCGGCGCGAGAAGCGGGTGTGGCCTTGACCGTGCAATCGCTGCTGGCGCCGATGCGCGAAATTCTGGCGATGAATGCCGACTTCACTCTGATCGAAGGCGCGGGTGGTTGGCGTGTGCCATTGGCAGATCAGGATAATTTGTCGGATCTGGCGATTGCGCTGAAGTTGCCGGTGATTCTGGTGGTGGGCGTGCGGCTGGGTTGCATCAGTCATGCCTTGCTGACGGCCGAGGCGATTGCTCGCGATGGGCTGCAATTGGCAGGTTGGGTGGCGAATATCATCGATCCGAAGACGTCGCGGCTGGAAGAAAACCTCGCGACATTGGCCGAGCGAATTCCGGCGCCGTGTCTGGGGCGAGTGCCTAAACTCAAGACCTTGAGCGCGGAAACGGTGGCGGATCATTTGCAACTGGATCTGCTTGACTAAGCTTTTCTCTATGGGAAGGCACTGTGCCATTAGTGTTTTTGACGGGTGTTTTTCTGACGCCTCTGCTTCAATGGCGTCATTGATCCTTCCCAAGGATGAGAACCGTTATGGAAATCTCCGGTAACACAGCTTTTTATGCGGGTCTGAGCTCGATTCAGAGCGGGCAGAACCGCGTCGATCAGGCCGCCAGCCAGATTGCCAACAACACCATTGAACGTTCGGTCACCAGCCAGTCTTCGGAGGCACAGGTCGATCGTCTGCGTGGTGTCGATCGTAGCCAGCAAATGGACTTGGGTAGCGACATGGTTCAGATGGCCCAAGGCAAATTCCAAGTGGAACTGGGGGTGAAAGTCGCCAAGGCATCCGACGAAGTGCTGGGTACGATCATCGACACCTTCGCCTGATTTTTTCGTAATCTGCACCTTGAACGCCGCGCCTTGTCGCGGCGTTTTTCGTTGTAAGTCCTTCTCCCTCAACTAATCTTTTTCCAGCGCCCGTGACTCGTTCGAGTTCATGGCGGTTTGCTGCGTCCGGTGTTTGAACGATATGGGGACGAACGGCAAAACTTCGATGCTTGACAAGATTTCGGCGTAAACGTATGTTTCAAACAACTGTTTGACCGTCACAACAAATCAACGCGGTCGTTCATTCCCGGTTACATCAGCAGAGGTTTATCGCTATGCCTGACTACAAGGCCCCCTTGCGTGATATTCGCTTCGTTCGTGACGAGCTGCTCGGTTACGAAGCGCACTATCAGAGCCTTCCGGCTTGCGCAGACGCAACTCCGGACATGGTTGACGCCATTCTCGAAGAAGGCGCCAAGTTTTGTGAGCAGGTACTGGCACCGCTGAACCGCGTGGGCGACCTCGAAGGTTGCACCTGGAGCGAGTCCGGCGTGAAAACCCCGACCGGCTTCAAAGAGGCTTACAAGCAATTCGTCGAAGGCGGCTGGCCGAGCCTGGCGCACGACGTTGAGCACGGCGGCCAAGGCCTGCCGGAGTCGCTGGGTCTGGCCGTGAGCGAAATGGTTGGTGAAGCCAACTGGTCGTGGGGCATGTACCCAGGCCTGTCGCACGGCGCGATGAACACCATCTCCGAGCACGGCACCCCAGAGCAGCAAGAAGCCTATCTGACCAAACTGGTCTCCGGCGAATGGACCGGTACCATGTGCCTGACCGAGCCGCACTGCGGCACCGACCTGGGCATGCTACGCACCAAGGCCGAACCTCAGGCTGATGGTTCCTACAAAGTCTCCGGCACCAAGATCTTCATCTCGGCCGGCGAACACGACATGGCCGACAACATCGTCCACATCGTGCTGGCCCGCCTGCCGGACGCTCCGGCTGGCACCAAAGGCATCTCGTTGTTCATCGTTCCGAAGTTCATGCCGAATGCTGATGGCTCCATCGGTGCACGCAACGCTGTGACTTGCGGTTCGCTGGAACACAAGATGGGCATTCACGGCAACGCCACCTGCGTGATGAACTTCGACGGTGCTACCGGTTACCTGATCGGCCCGGCGAACAAAGGCCTGAACTGCATGTTCACCTTTATGAACACCGCGCGTCTGGGTACTGCGCTGCAAGGTCTGGCCCATGCCGAAATCGGTTTCCAGGGCGGCTTGAAATACGCTCGTGATCGTCTGCAAATGCGCTCGCTGACTGGCCCGAAAGCGCCGGAAAAAGCCGCTGACCCGATCATCGTGCACCCTGACGTACGTCGCATGCTGTTGACCATGAAGGCTTTCGCCGAAGGCAACCGTGCGATGGTGTACTTCACCGCCAAACAGGTCGACATCGTCAAATACGGCGTCGATGAAGAAGAGAAGAAGAAAGCCGACGCACTGCTGGCCTTCATGACTCCAATCGCCAAAGCGTTCATGACCGAAGTCGGTTTCGAATCCGCCAACCACGGCGTACAGATCTACGGCGGCCACGGCTTCATCGCCGAGTGGGGCATGGAGCAGAACGTTCGCGACAGCCGCATTTCGATGCTGTACGAGGGCACCACCGGTATCCAGGCACTCGACCTGCTGGGCCGTAAAGTGCTGATGACGCAAGGCGAGGCTCTGAAAGGCTTCACCAAGATCGTCCACAAGTTCTGCCAGAACAACGAAGGCAACGAAGCTGTTCAAGAGTTCGTCGCACCGCTGGCGGCAATCAACAAGGAATGGGGCGAGCTGACCATGAAGGTCGGTATGGCCGCCATGAAAGATCGTGAAGAAGTCGGCGCGGCCTCCGTGGATTACCTGATGTACTCCGGTTATGCCTGCCTGGCTTACTTCTGGGCCGACATGGCACGTCTGGCTGCCGAGAAGCTGGCAGAAGGCAGCGGCGACGCGGCGTTCTACACCGCCAAGCTGCAAACCGCGCGCTTCTACTTCCAGCGCATCCTGCCGCGTACCCGTACCCACGTGGCGACCATGCTGTCGGGCGCCAACAACCTGATGGACATGAAAGAAGAAGACTTCGCACTGGGCTACTAAGTCCTAACGTTGTCGATTGAAAAAAACCGCTGCTCCTTCGGGGGCGGCGGTTTTTTTTGCGCTGGATTTATCCCCAACACTGGGGACGTTTCCCCAGCAGAAACGGTGAGCTGACAGCGCGCAGCCCTAGCGATTATTGATTCAAAATGTTTCTCGGAAGATTGGCCAATTAATTGCACTGCGCACATTAACCGGCGCAAACGAGACAGCCAGTCCTGTTCCACGACGCCTCTCGCCCGGCGAACTCATAACAACAACGTCAGGGTGAAGCCTATGAACATCTGTCGACTTGTCGGGTTAGTCCTCGCACTTGTAACCCTCAGAGCCATGGCGGCAGATCCCGTAGAGGTGGATCCGCCCGTGCCGGAGGTGCCAAGCCTGCAGTCCTTGCGCGGCATGGTGCCGCCCGATCCCTCCGGAACCGAGGGCGGCCGCAAAGTCGACTTGATGACCGACTACGTACTCAATCGCTCCGCCGCGATCCTTCTCGGCAAGGCGCTGTTCTGGGACATGGAAGTCGGCAGCGATGGCGCCACGGCATGCGCATCTTGTCACTATCACGCCGGCGTCGATCACCGCATCACCAACCAACTCAACCCCGGCCAGGCACACACCAACGCCAACGTCGCCTCGATCTTCAACAAACCCTTTGTAGCACCGGACATCCCCGGTGACGTGGCGTCCTACGCGATGCTGTCCGGCGGCAAGGGCGGGCCGAACTACACGCTGAAGAAAACCGATTTCCCGACCCACGTGCTGAGCAATCCACTGGAGCGCAACTCGCCGATCGTTTATTCGAGCGACGATGTCGTCGGCTCCCAAGGCGTATTCGATGCCAACTTCGTCAAACCCAACCAGCCACGTTTCGACAAATGCACCCAGCAACCGGACGGCATCTTCCAGGTCGGCGGCATCAATGTACGCCGCAGCACCGGGCGGAATGCGCCGTCGGTGATCAACGCTGCGTTCAATGTGCGCAACTTCTGGGACGGCCGGGCCAACAACGTGTTCAACGGTTTCTCGCCGTTCGGCAATCGCGATCCCGATGCAGGGATTTACGTGACCGCCGAGCGCAGCACCGTGGCAAGCAAAGTCCGGCTGGCGCTCAACGATGCTTCCGCCGCGTCGCAAGCGGTGGGCCCGCCGGGTAGCGGGGTGGAAATGTCCTGTGGTGGCCGCACTTTCGCTGACATCGGCCGGCGCATGCTCGATCAACTGATGCTCAAACAACAGCGGATATCTTCCAACGACTCCGTGCTGGCATCAGTATCCGGCGCGCGGCGTCCGACCTATCGCGAACTGATCAAAAACGCCTTCCAGCCACGCCTGTGGAACGCCACGCAAAACGTGCTGGTGGGTGGCGCGCCGTACACGCAAATGGAAGCAAATTTTCCGTTGTTCTTCGGGCTGGCGATTCAGATGTACGAATCCACCCTGATTTCTGATCAGGCGCCAATCGATGCCTATCTGCAAGGCGACTCAACCGCCATGAATGCGCAGCAGGTCCAAGGCATGAACCTGTTTCTCGGCAAGGGTAAATGTGTGAACTGCCATGGCGGCGCGGAGCTGACCAACGCGGCCAGCCGCCTGCTGATGCATCCGCGTGAACGCATCGAACGCATGGTCATGGCCGATAACCTCACCACCCTCTACGACAACGGTTTCTACAACACGGGTGTACGTCCGACCTCCGAAGATCTGGCCCTCGGTGGCTCGGATGCCTGGGGCAACCCATGGTCGTTCAGCCGTCAGTACAACAAGGTGTTGCAGGGCGCCAGCATTCCCGATTCGCTGGACGTCGATGTCTGCACCTTTGAAGCGCCACTCAGCGCAGCGATTCCGTGCGACGCGACACTCAAGCCCAACGTCAACTTCCGCGATTCAGTCGATGGCGCGTTCAAAACCCCGACCCTGCGCAACATCGCGCTGACCGGGCCGTACTTCCACAACGGCAGCCGCGCCACGCTCAAGCAAGTGATGGAGTTCTACAACCGCGGCGGTGATCGCCGTGGTGAAGACGCCAACAACACCAGCGGTTTCGAACACCCTTCGGCGAATCAGCACAACACCTCCAACCTCGATCCGGACATGACCAACCTCAATCTGACGCCTGAAGAAATCGACGCACTGGTGAAATTCATGGAAGTCGGCCTGACCGATCCGCGCGTGGCTTGGGAGCGGGCGCCGTTCGATCATCCATCACTGGTTATCCCACAAGGCCATATCGGAGATGAAAACGTCGTGACCCAACGTCCGGCCAGTCCGAAAGTCACCACCCGCCAGGCATCGGACGCTTTGATCAATCTCAAGCCCTACGGGGCCGAAGGACGGAGTTCGGCGGAGGGGCCGTTGCTGCCGTTCTACAACGATCTTTGAGGGATAATTCCGGGCCTGGCCATCAGTCATGATGGCCATTGGCTCGTTCAAGGCAAAAAACTTGGTAAATCGCTCAGATACTCAGCTTTTCTGCCGTTAAAGAGACTGCGTGTGATCTGGATCACATTGTGTGTGCTTAACTGCACGCATTGCAGGCACAATGCCATCTCTTTGCCATGACGGGTCGGAGCTTTACCCTTGCCGCGTTCTTCCGCTGTACGTTTCAGCCATTTCCTACCATCACTGCTGTTGCTGCTTGCGGGGTTGGCGGCTGCGTACGTCAAAGACCTCAGTGTGTTCTTCACTTCGCTGTTCAACGTGTTGCCGACGTTGGTGCTGTTGTTGGGCGGCGCGTATTGCGCGGTTTACCGCCGACAGCGCGAACTGTTTCTGATGCTCACGGTGTACATCGCCTACTTCTTGCTCGACACCCAGACCGACTATTACCGCGACAACGGCAAGGTGCGCGAAGACGCCGCGGTGGTGTTCCACCTCGTCTGTTTATTGCTGCCGTTGTTGTTTGGGCTGTTTGCGGCGTGGCAGGAGCGCACGCATCTGTTTCAGGACATGATTGCGCGCTTCGCCGTGTTGCTGGCTTTTGGCAGTGTGGCATTGGGCCTTGAGCAAAGTTATCCCCAGGCATTGCTGATCTGGCTGTCGGAAATCCGCTGGCCTGCGCTGCACGGCGCGTGGATGAGCCTGATCCAGCTGTCCTATCCGGTGTTTATCTCGGCGTTCCTGCTGCTGGCCTGGCAATACTGGCGCAATCCGCGCCCGCTGCACGCAGCTCAATTGGTTGGCCTGCTCGGCGTGTTCTGGATGCTGCCGAAAACCTTCATCCTGCCGTTTACCCTGAATATCATGTGCAGTCAGGTGATGTTGATGATCGCCGCTGCAGTTGCGCACGAGGCTTATCAAATGGCCTTCCGTGACGAACTGACCGGTCTGCCGGGCCGTCGCGCACTCAACGAACGCATGCAGCGCCTTGGCCGCAACTACGTGCTGGCGATGAGCGACGTCGACCACTTCAAGAAATTCAACGACACACACGGCCACGATGTAGGCGATCAGGTGCTGCGATTAGTCGCCAGCAAGCTGTCGAAAATCAGCGGTGGCGGTAGGGCCTATCGCTATGGCGGTGAGGAATTCGCCCTGGTGTTTGCAGGCAAAACCCTTGAAGAGTGCATGCCGCATCTTGAGGTGATTCGCGAGTCGATTGCCTCCTACAACATTCAACTGCGTAATCAGGAAAACCGACCGCAGGACGATCAGCAAGGTCGGCAGCGCCGCGCCGGCTCCGGTGCCTCCAGCGTTTCGGTGACGGTGAGCATTGGCGTCGCCGAGCGAGTGGAGCAGCGCAATCCGGAACAAGTGCTGAAGTCCGCCGACGAAGCGCTCTACGCCGCTAAAGGCGCGGGGCGTAACTGCGTGGTCGCATTCGGCCAGAACCGCCGCGGCGCGGTGCGCATGGACACGGCCGCAGGTTGAGTGATGACGGCGCATTCAGCGTCTGCACAATGATTGTGGGGCGTGGTGGCCAGCAGTAGGTTGGAGAAATCTGCTGACGGAGAAGCCACCATGCCTGATTACAAAGCCCCCCTGCGCGACATGCGCTTTCTGATCGACCACGTCTTCGACTTCCACGCCAACTACGCCGCCCTCGGCGCGGATGACGCGAGCCCGGACATGATCAACGCGATCCTCGAAGAGGGCGCGAAGTTCTGCGAGAACGTGCTGGCACCGCTCAATCGCAGCGGCGACGAAGAGGGCTGCCATTTCGACAACGGCGTGGTGACAACGCCTACGGGCTTCAAGCAGGCTTTCGCACAATACGTCGAGGGCGGCTGGCACGGTCTGGCCGCAGACCCGACCTACGGCGGCCAGGGCCTGCCGAGTTCGCTGGGGCTGGTGATCAGCGAAATGGTCGGCTCCAGCAACACCTCCTGGGGCATGTACCCGGGGTTGACTCACGGCGCGATGTCGGCGATCCACGCCCATGGCAGCGCCGAGCAAAAAGAAGCCTATCTGAGCAAACTCACCGCCGGCCAATGGACCGGCACCATGTGCCTGACCGAAGCCCATTGCGGCACCGACCTGGGCATTATCAAGACCCGCGCCGTGCCTCAGGCAGACGGTAGCTACGCGGTCACCGGCAGCAAGATTTTCATCTCCGCCGGCGAGCACGACATGAGCGACAACATCATTCATCTGGTGCTGGCCAAGCTGCCGGACGCGCCGGCCGGGACCAAAGGGATTTCGCTGTTTATCGTGCCGAAATTCTTGCCGGATGCGGCGGGTGAGGCAGGTGAGCGCAACGGCGTGTCCTGCGGTTCGATCGAACACAAGATGGGCATTAAGGCTTCGGCTACCTGCGTGCTCAACTTCGATGGCGCCAAGGGCTACCTGATCGGCGAGCCGAACAAGGGCCTCAACTGCATGTTCACCATGATGAACCACGCGCGCCTCGGCACCGGCATGCAGGGCTTGTGTCTGGGCGAGGCAAGCTTTCAGGGCGCGATCAAATACGCCAACGACCGCTTGCAGATGCGCTCACTGACCGGCGCCAAAGCCCCGGACAAAGTCGCCGACCCGATCATCGTCCACCCGGACGTGCGGCGCATGTTGCTGACCATGAAAGCCTTCAACGAAGGCAACCGCGCGCTGACTTACTTCACCGCACAGTTGCTCGATACCGCACATCTGAACAGCGACGCCGACGCGCGCCAGGAGGCTGAAGACTTGTTGGCGTTCCTCACGCCGATCTGCAAAGCGTTCATGACCGACAGCGGGCTGGAAGTGACCAACCTCGGCATGCAGGTGTTCGGTGGTCATGGCTTCATTCGTGAATGGGGCATGGAGCAACTGGTGCGCGACTGTCGGATCGCTCCGATCTACGAGGGTACCAACGGCATTCAGGCGCTGGATTTGCTCGGGCGCAAGGTGCTGGGCAGTCAGGGCAAATTGCTGCGCGGCTTTACCAAGATCGTCCATAAGTTCTGCGCGGCCAACGCTGAGCACCCGCAACTGGGCAGTTTCGTTGCGCAGCTCAATGAGCTGAACCAGCAGTGGGGCGACTTGACCATGAAAGTCGGCATGGCGGCGATGAAGAACCCGGATGAAGTGGGCGCGGCGTCGGTGGATTATCTGATGTACAGCGGTTACATCATTCTCGGTTATCTGTGGTTGCGCATGGCATTGGTGGCGCAGGCGCAACTGGAGGCGGGCGAGGGCGAGGCGGATTACCTGCGCGGGAAGTTGGCGACGTGCGAGTTTTACTTCAAGCGTTTGTTGCCGCGTACGGCGGCGCATCGGGCGGCGATCGAGGCGGGAAGTGATTGCCTGATGAAACTGCCTGCGGAGTTGTTTGCACTTTAGGGAAGATCGAAAGATCGCAGCCTTCGGCAGCTCCTACGCGGGATCTGATTTCTCTGTAGGAGCTGGCGAAGGCTGCGATCTTTTTGTGATGACTAAAAATAACAAAACAGTCACCGGTTGACCCTATGTGTCGCAAAAGTTGTTGAGGTACACTCCGGCTCAACGAAAACACCATTCCACGAATCACCGTTTAGATCTTGCGAGGTTTGCCATGGCTGACTACAAAGCGCCGCTGCGCGATATGCGCTTCGTCCTCAATGAAGTGTTCGAAGTCGCCAAGCTCTGGGCCGAACTGCCAGCGCTGGCCGAGACCGTCGACGCCGAAACCGTTGAAGCCATTCTCGAAGAGGCCGGCAAGGTCACCAGCAAAAGCATCGCGCCGCTGAGCCGCGCCGCTGACGAGGAAGGTTGCCACTGGGTCGACGGCGCCGTCACCACTCCAGCCGGTTTCCCACAGGCTTATCAGACCTACGCTGAAGGCGGCTGGGTCGGCGTTGGCGGTGACCCCGAGTACGGCGGCATGGGCATGCCCAAAGCCGTGTCGGCGCAGGTTGAAGAAATGGTCAACTCCGCCAGTCTGTCCTTCGGCCTGTACCCGATGCTGACCGCCGGTGCCTGCCTGTCGATCAATGCCCACGCCAGCGAAGAGCTGAAAGCCGCGTACCTGCCGAACATGTACGCCGGCGTCTGGGCAGGTTCGATGTGTCTGACCGAGCCGCACGCCGGCACCGACCTGGGGATCATCCGTACCAAGGCCGAGCCTCAGGCTGACGGTTCCTACAAGGTCAGCGGCACCAAGATCTTCATCACCGGTGGCGAACACGACCTCACCGAAAACATCATTCACCTGGTATTGGCGAAACTGCCGGACGCCCCTGCGGGCCCGAAAGGCATCTCGCTGTTCCTCGTGCCGAAGTTCATGGTCAATGCCGACGGCAGCCTCGGCGCGCGCAACCCGGCGAACTGCGGTTCGATTGAACACAAGATGGGCATCCAGGCCTCCGCGACCTGCGTGATGAACTTCGACGAAGCCGTGGGTTATCTGGTCGGCGAGCAGAACAAAGGCCTGGCCGCGATGTTCACCATGATGAACTACGAGCGTCTAGGCGTCGGTATTCAAGGCCTGGCGACCGGCGAGCGTTCGTACCAGAACGCTGTCGAATACGCCCGCGACCGCCTGCAAAGCCGTTCGCCGACAGGCGCGCAGAACAAAGACAAAGTCGCTGACCCGATCATCGTCCACCCGGACGTGCGGCGCATGCTGCTGACCATGAAAGCCTCGAACGAGGGCGGCCGTGCGTTTTCCACCTACGTGGCAATGCAACTCGACACTGCCAAGTTCAGCGAAGACGCCACCACGCGCAAACGTGCGGAAGATCTGGTCGCGTTGCTGACGCCAGTGGCCAAGGCATTCCTCACTGATCTGGGTCTGGAAACCACCGTGCATGGCCAGCAGATTTTCGGCGGCCACGGCTATATCCGCGAGTGGGGTCAGGAGCAGCTGGTGCGTGACGTGCGCATCACGCAAATCTACGAAGGCACCAACGGCATTCAGGCGCTGGATCTGGTCGGGCGCAAGATCGTCGGCAGCGGCGGCGCGTTCTACCAACTGTTCGCCGACGAGATCCGCCATTTCACCGCAACTGCCAGCGCCGATCTGGGCGAGTTCACCAAGCCGTTGAACGATGCGGTCGACACCCTCGACGAGCTGACTTCGTGGTTGCTGGATCGGGCGAAAAACAACCCGAACGAAATCGGCGCGGCCTCGGTCGAATATCTGCAAGCGTTTGGATACGTTTCCTACGCCTACATGTGGGCATTGATGGCCAAAGCCTCACTGGGCAAAGAAGCGCAGGACGATTTCTATGCCAGCAAACTTGGCACTGCGCGCTTCTATTTCGCCCGTTTGCTGCCGCGCATTCACTCGTTAAGCGCGTCGGTGAAGGCCGGTAGCGAGTCGCTGTTCCTGCTGGATGCGGCGCAATTCTGATGCGATAGCGTCATGTAAGCATTCTCTTACATGACGTGCTGCTGTTCTCCCATATGCGCGGATTGGATCCACGGCTAATCTACATTTCATGGACGTCGCGCAGGAAGCGCAAAGCAACAACACGGACACGTAGGATTCTGCCAGGGTGGCGGAGTGAAATGGATGTCAGGGAAACAGTCTGCAAAGCCCCGCTTCGGCGGGGTTTTCTTTTGCCTGCAGAAAAGTGCTTAGGCCAAGGGGTCCAACGCCGGCTTCACTTCGCGCTCCATCACTTCTTCCAGCAACGTCTGCAACATCGCCAAAGACGCCTGCTGACGCTGCACATCGCGACACACTAAACCTACCTTCAGCGGAACTCGTGGTTCGCTTAGCGGTTTCCACAGCAAATCCTGATCGTCGTACTCCTTTTGCGAACGCCCGGGCAGCACCGTCGCCAGCTTGGTGTGCGGCAAACTGTCGAGAATTCCCACCATGTTGTTCAACTCGGCTTGCACCTGCGGACGTCGTCCGAGGGCGGTCAGTTGCGCCTGCCAGATCTGGCGAATCTGAAACTCTTCACCCAGCAGCAACATGGGCAGTTCAGCCGCTTGGCGCATCGAGACTTTCTTGAATTCACGCAAGGGGTGATCGGCCGGGATAACCAGCGTCAGTTCATCTTCATACAGCATCACGCCATGCAGGCCCGGTTGGCGCGGCGGCAGATAACTGATGCCGATGTCCAATGAACCGTTGAGCAGACGCCTTTCGATTTCAAGCCCAGTCAATTCATAAATCTGCACCACCAAGTGCGGCTGCGCCTTGCGCACCCGCTCAAGCATTTGCGGCACCAGACTGGTGTGCACCGTTTGCAAAACGCCGATCGCCAGCGTGCGCAAGGCTTGGCCCTTGAAATTGCCCAATGCCTCGCGCGCCCGTTGCAAGCCATCAAGCAATGGCACGGCATGGTTGTACAGCGTGTGCGCGGCGAGAGTTGGCAGCAGGCGTTTGCTGCTGCGTTCGAACAGAGTGACGTCGAGGTTTTGCTCAAGTTGGCGGATCTGCTGCGACAGCGCCGGTTGCGAGATCGACAGGCGCTCGGCGGCGCGGCCAACATGACCTTCTTCGTAGACCGCGACGAAATAACGCAGTTGTTTGAAATCCATAAGTAATACTTATCGAAAATGCTGGTAAATCGAAATGGCCCGTAGGCGTCAGTGAGCCTAGTCTAACCGCATTCACAAGGCTTACAGGGCCAGAAAGCGCGATGAATAGCGTTCGCTTCGAGAGTGTTTGCATAGGCAGTTCAAAACACCTGAGACAAGGTGTTTTTCAATGAATCTGTTCAGTTTGCGGCGTCAGACGCCGAGTCTTGATGACCTCGCTTTCGAGGCCAGTTCTTCTGATATCAGCGAAAATCCCAGCGCTGCGCGCTTGATGCCCAGCGTCGAACGGCCGCAACAGGTGTTCGTTCGGGGTCAGGGTTCGTGGTTGTGGGACAGCAATGACCGTGCGTACCTCGATTTTTCCCAGGCCGGTGGTGCCAACAGCCTTGGTCACAGCCCGTCGGCGCTGGTCAAAGCTATTGCCAGTCAAGCCCAGGCGCTGATCAATCCCGGTTTCAATCTGCATAATCGCGGCATGCTCAGCCTTGCCGAGCGTCTGTGCGCCGCCACTTTCAGCGATCAGGCCTACTTGCTCAACAGCGGCAGCGAAGCCTGTGAAGCGGCGATCAAACTCGCGCGCAAGTGGGGGCAGCTGCATCGCGGTGGCGCCTCGCGGATTATCGTTGCGAAGCAGGGTTGTCACGGTCGCAGTCTGGCGACAATCTCCGCCTCGGACAGCTGCAACCTGCACAACCGGTTTGCACCGTTGTTGCCGGGTTTCGATCCGGTTCCGTTCAACGACTTGCCGGCCCTGCACGCGGCGGTCGATGCGCAGACCGTGGCGATCATGCTTGAGCCGATCCAGAGCGATGCCGGCGTCGTTCCCGCCACCGAGCATTACCTCAAAGGTGTCGAACGGCTGTGCCGCGAATTGGGCATTCTGCTGATTCTCGACGAAGTGCAGACTGGCATCGGCCGCTGCGGCGCTCTGCTCGCGGAACAGTACTACGGCGTGCGCGCCGATATCGTCGTGCTCGGCAAAGGACTTGGCGGCGGTGTGCCATTGGCGGCGCTGCTGGCACGGGGCAAAGCATGCTGTTTCGAGGCCGGCGAACTGGGCGGCACGCATCACGGCAATGCATTGATGACGGCGGCCGGTCTGGTAGTGCTCGACAGCGTGCACGACCGCAGCTTCCTCCAGCAGATCAACGATAACGGCCAGCATCTGCGCGAGGGCCTGGCCCGATTGGCACACCGCTACGACCACGGCGAACTGCGCGGTCAAGGTCTGTTCTACGGACTGACCCTGTCAGACGATTCCGCCGAGGCCGTGGTCCACGCCGCCCTTCACGAAGGCTTGCTGCTCAACGCCCCGCAAGCCAACTGCCTGCGTTTCACCCCGGCGCTCACCGTGAGCAAAAGCAACATCGACGAAATGCTCCTGCGCCTGGGCCGCGCCTTCTCGCGAGTGCGTACGGCGCAACTGCAATGCCGCAAAGGGATTGCCGTCTGAGCTGAAGTTTCCTACCCGATTTCCAGAACCGTCTCGCGGTATAACGCACGCCCCACGCCTGATTCTTTTGGCGTGGGGCGTTTTTTTGTGGGGTGGTGGCGATCAAATGGCCGTTGCACTGAACCCTGACGAACGGCGCAGGTCGATTAGCTTGTATGGCTCGTGTGAGCCAACCCCCATTCAGGAGCTGCCCCATGGACTTCATTCGCATCATCATCGCCATTCTGTTGCCACCACTGGGCGTGTTTCTGCAGGTCGGGTTTGGCGGGGCGTTCTGGTTGAACATTCTGCTGACGTTGTGCGGGTATATTCCGGGGATCGTGCATGCGGTGTATATCATCGCCAAGCGCTGAGTTCTGCGGCGCCAAGTAGATAGCTTTCGCGAGCAGGCTCGTTCCCACAGGGGATTTGTGAACAACACAGATCCAATGTGGGAGCGAGCCTGCTCGCGAATGGGGCAACTCGATTTTGAATGGGGCGCGGTGATCAGTCCGCCAATCCCATCACCCGCCGATAGAACTTCCACTCCTGCTCCAGTGCATGCGCCTGATTGGCCGCGCGGCGGAAGCCGTGGCGTTCGTCGGGGTAGTAATGCGCTTCGACCGGGATGCCGTTTTTCTCAAGTGCCTTGACCATGTCGCGGGTCTGTTGCGGGACGACGACAGCATCCAGTTCACCCTGAAAGAAAATCACCGGCACGCGAATGTTGCTCGCGTGCAGCAACGGCGTGCGGGCAGCGTAGCGTTCGGCGTCTTGCTCGGGATCGCCGATCAGCCAGTCCAGATAATCACCTTCAAATTTGTGCGTTGCCCGAGCCAACGCAACCGGGTCGCTAACGCCGTACAAACTCGCTCCGGCGCGGAAAACCTGTTTGAAGGCCAGCGCACATAACGTGGTGTAGCCGCCTGCGCTGCCACCACGGATGAATGCGCGCTCACCGTCGATCAAACCCTGTTCGGCGAGATACCTCACCACCGAGCAAGCATCCTCGACATCCACTTCACCCCAGCTCAGGTACAAGGCCTGGCGATATTCGCGGCCGTAACCGCTACTGCCGCGATAGTTGAGGTCGGCGACGGCGAAACCGCGTTGCGTCCAGTACTGAATGCGTGGGTCAAGCATCGGGTAGCAGGCCGATGTCGGGCCGCCGTGGATGAACACCACCAGCGGCGGTTTCGCCTCGCCGCTCATGGCCGGATAAAAGAACCCGTGCGCCTCGCCCGATCCACTCGGATAACGCAACGTTTGCGGACGGCTGATGCGCTCAGCAGGCAAGGGCGCCACTCCACCCACCAGCACGTTCACTTCTCGCGTGGTTCGATCAATGGCAATGACCGCCGAAGGACTGATTGGTGAGGCGGCGATGCAGTAGATAAATCGCTCATCCACAGCGAGATGACGGAAGCGGCTGTAGTCGCCAGTGAAATCTTCGTCACCCAGCGTCAGGCGACCAAAACCACCTGCGCTCCAGCTCGCCAAAAACGAATTATCAACAGGCAGCCAGGTACAGCCGCCCAGTTGCCACGGTGCGGGTGCGTGATCGGCCTGTGCAGCAGGTAATGGCTCCAAACCGTCGGAAGTCTCAGCCCACGGTTGCCAGAATCCACCGCGATCGGTCAGGCAATACAGGCAACCGTCGGCATCGAATCGCGGTTGTTGGATGGACTCTTCAAATTCGGCGCCGGCAACGCATCGCGGCGAACCAAAAGCGCCATTGGTCGAACGCTCAGCCACCATCAACCGGGTCGAGGTCCACGGCTGATGCGGGCGACTCCACTCGATCCAGGCCAAACGCTGGCCATCCGGGCTGAGTGTGGGCGCCGCATAAAAATCCGCACCCTCAACCAACAAATGTCGCGTCCCATCCGCCAGATCAATCGCCACCAGCCGATGCTGATCATGCAGTTCCTCAACCGCCAGCACCTGGCCAAAAGAAAAATGCAGATCACCATAACGACACTCACCCGACGTCAGCGCCTCAGGCGTTCCATCCAGCGTCTGCCGATACAACTGCTGATCCGCCTCAGCGACAAAAACCACCCCGTCCGGCGTCAGACAAAACGCGCCACCGCCATATTCGTACACCCGACTGCGCACACTGAAACCGTTCGGTGTCAGACATTTCGCCACGCCATCACGCCAATGCCAGATCCGGCACGCAGCATCTTCCGGGCGGTATTCATTCCAGAACAGCCCATTGGCGCCGAGTTGCAGTTCGGCGAAATCCATCCCGGCTGCGACGGCTTGCGAGGCGCTGAAAGGTTCAGCCCTTGGCGATGAGGCGTGAGTTTCGTTCATTGCGAAAGGCCAGTTGTTCGATGGTCTGGGTGGCGGTCTCGGCTTCTTCGCGGGCCTTGAGGATCACGCCGTGATGTTCGGACTTGCTGCACACCGGGTCAGCATTGCTCGCATCGCCGGTGAGCATGAACGCCTGGCAGCGACAGCCGCCGAAGTCTTGTTCTTTCTCATCGCAGGAGCGGCACGGCTCGGGCATCCAGTCGTAACCGCGAAAGCGGTTGAAGCCGAACGAGTCATACCAGATGTGCTGCATGCTGTGATCGCGCACATTGGGAAATTGTACCGGCAGCTGTCGGGCGCCATGGCAGGGCAGGGCGGTGCCGTCCGGGGTGACCGTCAGAAAGATGCTGCCCCAGCCGTTCATACAGGCTTTCGGGCGTTCTTCGTAGTAATCCGGGGTGACGAAAATCAGCTTGCACGGATGCCCTTCGGCTTCCAGTTTTGCGCGGTATTCGTTGGTGATGCGTTCGGCACGGACCAGTTGCTCTTTGGTCGGCAACAGGCCGACACGATTGAGCTGCGCCCAACCGTAGAACTGGCAGGTGGCGAGTTCGACGAAGTCGGCTTCAAGCGCAATGCATAGCTCGATGATGCGGTCGATTTTGTCGATGTTGTGCCGATGGGTGACGAAATTCAGCACCATCGGATAACCGTGGGCCTTCACTGCGCGAGCCATTTCCAATTTCTGCGCGAAGGCTTTTTTCGAACCGGCGAGCAGGTTGTTCACTTGCTCGTCACTGGCCTGAAAACTGATCTGAATGTGATCCAGTCCGGCCTTTTTGAAGTCGCTGATTTTCTGCTCGGTCAGGCCGATGCCGGAGGTGATCAGGTTGGTGTAGAAACCCAACTGCCGCGCTTCATGAATCAGCTCGGCGAGATCCTGACGCACCAGCGGTTCGCCACCGGAAAAGCCCAGTTGCGCCGCGCCCATCTCCCGCGCTTCGCGGAAGACCTTGATCCACTGCTCGGTGCTCAGCTCTTTGCCCTGCTCGGCGAAATCCAGCGGATTGGAGCAGTACGGGCATTGCAGCGGGCAGCGGTAGGTCAGCTCGGCGAGCAGCCACAGCGGCAGGCCGATTTCAGGCTTGGGCGGCAGATCAGGCAAGTTCGATCCAGTGCTGAGCACGGGCAACCTCCATGAATTGCTCGATGTCGTCACCGAGCTCGGGCACGCCGGGGAACTGTTCATCGAGTTTGGCGATGATCGCCGCCACATCGCGCTCACCGTCGATCAAACCGCCGATCAGCGCCGCCGTTTCGTTGAGTTTGATCATGCCTTCCGGGTAAAGCAGCACGTGGCCTTTTTGCGCCGGCTCGTACTGGAAACGGTAGCCAGGGCGCCAGCTCGGGACTTTGCTGCGGTCGAAACTCATAAGGTGATTCCTTTATGCCAGACCCGTTGTTCGGTGACGCTGTGGTACGGCGGGCGGTTCAGTTCGTAGGCCATGCTCATGGCATCGAGCATGCTCCAAAGAATGTCCAGTTTGAACTGGAGAATTTCCAGCATGCGCTCCTGGCCTTCGCGGGTCTTGTAGTGCTCGAGCGTGATCGCCAGACCATGCTCGACATCACGCCGTGCCTGACCGAGGCGGGTGCGGAAATATTCGTAACCGGCGGGGTCGATCCACGGGTAATGCTGCGGCCAACTGTCGAGGCGCGATTGGTGGATCTGCGGCGCGAACAGTTCAGTCAGCGAGCTGCTGGCGGCTTCCTGCCAACTGGCGCGGCGGGCAAAGTTGACGTAGGCGTCGACGGCGAAACGTACGCCGGGCAATACCAGTTCCTGGGAACGTAGTTGATCCGGGTCGAGACCAACCGCTTGACCGAGTCGCAGCCAGGCTTCAATGCCGCCGTCTTCACCGGGGGCGCCGTCGTGGTCCAGCAGGCGTTGAATCCACTCGCGGCGGATTTCCCGATCGGGGCAGTTGGCGAGGATCGCCGCGTCTTTCAGGGGAATGTTCACCTGATAGTAGAAGCGGTTGGCGACCCAGCCCTGAATCTGCTCGCGCGTGGCGCGGCCTTCATACATCGCCACGTGGTACGGGTGGTAGATGTGATAGTAAGCGCCTTTGGCACGCAGGGCCGCTTCGAATTCGGCGGGGGACAGCGGGGTGTCGGTCATTGCGGTTCTCCGGGGAACAACCGTTGGAATCCTGGGTATCTATCCGGACGCCTTCGCGAGCAAGCTCGCTCCCACAGGGTTTGTGAACGCCACAGATCCAGTGTGGGAGCGAGCTTGCTCGCGAAGAGGCCGGTCGCTACAGCACAATACTCATGCCGTCGAACGCCACTTCAACATTACGCCGCGCCAGTTCGGCACGCTCCGGCGAATCTTCGTCGAGAATCGGATTGGTGTTGTTGATGTGGATAAGCACCTTGCGCTGCTCTGGCAGTTGTTCCAGCACTTCGAGCATGCCGCCAGGCCCGTTCTGCGCCAAATGACCCATCTCACGACCGGTGCGGGTGCCGACGCCACGGCGCTGCATTTCATCGTCATCCCACATCGTGCCGTCGACCAACAGGCAATCGCTGCCCGCCATGATTTCCAGCAGCGGCGCATCGACCTTGCCCAGGCCCGGCGCATAGAACAATTTGCCGCCGGTCTTCAAGTCTTCAACGATCAAACCGATGTTGTCGCCCGGATGCGGGTCAAAGCGATGCGGCGAGTACGGCGGCGCGGCACTGCGCAATGGCAGCGGGGTAAAACGCAGGTTCGGGCATGCGGCCACGGTGAAGCTCTGGTCGAGTTCGATGCGGTTCCAGTCCAGCCCGCCGTTCCAGTGGGTGAGCATCTTGAACAGCGGAAAACCAGTGCTCAGATCTTCATGAACCATGTCCGTGCACCAGACCTGATGGGGGCAGCCTTCGCGCAGGCTGAGCAGGCCGGTGGTGTGGTCGATCTGGCTGTCCATCAGAATGATCGCGCTGATGCCGGTGTCACGCAGGGCGCGGCCCGGTTGCATCGGGGCGAAGCTTTGCAGCTGCGCGCGGATGTCCGGCGAGGCGTTGCACAGCACCCAGTTCACGCCGTCATCGGAAATCGCGATGGACGATTGGGTGCGCGCCTTGGCATTCAGGCTGCCGTCGCGAAAGCCTGCGCAATTGACGCAGTTGCAATTCCACTGCGGAAAACCGCCACCAGCGGCCGAACCCAGAATCTGGACGAACATGAACACTCCATCATTTCAACGCGGAAAATAAAACGCCCCGGCGAGCCGAGGCGTTGCACTGCAGTTCTATGTAAGCAGAACTCAGCGGCTGGCGAAGTACATGGTGACTTCGAAGCCGATACGCAGGTCGGTGTAAGCAGGTTTTGTCCAGGACATGGTGTGTCTCCTCGGGGTGGGTGGGATAGCGCTGTCCATAGGTATAGTCCACGGCAGCGCAAAGATGTTCCAAATAGTTAGGCTGCTATGTTACTCAAAATTTCCGGGTAAATGCCCGTGAATCTTTGAGAAAGCTCCTTGCAGCCTCGGTAATGATCAATTTGTCGCTTGCCACGGGGTTTCGGGCGCCGGATCGCTGGCGAGGCAGAGCCAGCCGCCTTCGGCGTTGATCAAGCGCTGCGCAGCACTGAGCAATGTCTGGCGATCCAGTTGGCGGATCGCAATGATCAATTGCTCAAGATAATCCGACGAGTGGCCAGCGAGCTTGGCCTGCCAGAGAATTTCGGCGGCATCCTTGCTGGTCAGTGTGTAGTCATCCAACTGATCCGCGAGGTTTTGCCATTGCTGACTTAGACTGGCTCCATCAAGTTGTTCGATCAACGCGGGAATACCGCTGAGAAACTGTTGAATGTGTTCGAGCAACTCCGCAGGTTTCACACTTGGCGATTGCACACCGAACAGCAGGGCGGTCTGGCCCTGGATCTGGCGAAGCGCACTGAACACGGCATAGCCCAATTGCAACTCGACTCGCAAACGCTGATAGAACGGTGTCTGACACAGTTGCGCGAGCATTCGCCATGCGGCTTCGTCGGCGATATCGCGATTGGCAGTTGGGCAGAACAGCAACAAGGCGTGTTCGCTGGAAGCGGTATCAATGTGGCACCAGTGTTTTCGCGTTGTCATCGTCGCAGGCGCTGGCAACTGGTTATCCGGAGTCCCGGGAATACGGCTAAGGGCCAGGCCCATGGCAGATTGAGTCTGTTGATCAAGACCCAGAGCAAGGCCGTCCCAGCGAGAACTTGTCCACAGCTGTTTGGCGTCGTCACCGATGTTGACTGATTCCACTACCTGTTCCGGCAGCGCTTTGAGCAGTTGGCGGATGGGGATCAACGGCGCTTCCGGCTCACCGCGCGGCGAATCGGCGTCAATTTGCGTCAGAGATTTCAGCGCATGCTCAAGGACGCTAGGCATTGGCTCTTTCAGACCCGTGAGCTTCAGCAGCCATTGATTGCCAGAGGCGCTGAAACACAAATCGACCCCGGCTTCGCTTGCGTCCTGCTGAGTTTGCCGAAGACTGCGTTGCAACCTTGAGAGCAGGTCAGCACTGGCGGCAGCCTCTACTTGCCAACGCAGATAGATCGCACCTTCATCGCCAGTGTCTGGCAGCGCCTGGCTGAATTGCATCGGTGAACGCTCACGACGACCGCGTGAGCGATCCTGAGCGAACGTGCGCAGCCCACGGTGGGCGCTGGTCTGGCCGCGAATCAGTCCGGCGTTGGCCAAGGGTTCGCTGGCTCGTAGAAAAGGATTGGCAGCAGGCAGGCTCCAGTGATCGCTGAAGTTATCCACAGTGCCGATTTCACCGAGAATGTGAGCGAGGGCCTCTACGCCTGCCTCGGACAAACCATTTTCCAACTGTTCACTGTCGAATCGCGCCAACTGCAGCGCGCCGCTGGCTTGCTGCTGGCGCTGAAGCAGAGCTGCGTATTCTTTGCGCAGTGGCACCCAATCTTGTTGAGCAAAGAAACTCAGCCAATCCAGCACCTGCGCGCCAATGGCGTTTAACGATTCGGAAGCTGCGATGAACTCCAGATGCAGCAACGCTTGGCTGTCAAATTGATAGACCGGCGCAGCTTTTAATCCATCAGCCAGCTTCTGCTGCTGCAAATGCGCCTGTAACCCGCCGGGTTTGGCGCTGTTCAACCAATGGCAGAGAAACGCCAAAGCCTCGACAGACGACTCAGGCAAGGCATCGAACGCAAACAGCAAATTGCAGCGTCGCTCACCGAGCTGTTGATAACTTTTCACCGCTAACGGCAGGGGCATAGCCTGCGCAACGTTATCCCCAGCCGGTAAGCCTTGCGAAAATTGCTCAGCCAGTACTTTTAACTCTTCAAGACCCTGCGGCCCAACCAGGCTCAACGTCATTTGCCCGGTCCGATAAAACTGCTGGTGGAAATCTTTCAACGCCTGTTGAAACACGGGCTGCTCAATTTGCAGGCTGTCCCGATTCCCCGCATGGAACCCGCGCAACGGATGTTCTGCCGGTAAACCTTCATACAACGCAAACTGCTGCTGCGCCGCAGGATCCTGCGACCAGGCGATAAATTCCGCCTGCAACACTTCGCGTTCGCGCAACTGATCGTCCGGATTCATACGCGGCTGTGCGAGCATGTCTGACAGACGTTCCAGCCCAGCGCTGAACGAGCGTGTCGGCAGCTCAAAGAAAAAGTCGGTAGTACGTTCGCGGGTGCTGGCATTCACTTGGCCACCGTGACCTTGCACGTAAGCCATCAGCCCTTCATTCGCCGGGAAACGCTCGGTGCCGAGAAACAGCAAATGCTCGAGAAAATGCGCCAGTCCCGGCCACGCCAACGGCACGTCATGGCTACCGGCAGCCACGCGCAAGGAAGCGGCGCTACGCTTCAGACCTGGCACATGACGCAGGGTCACGCGCAAGCCATTGGCCAGGGTTTCGGTGTGAGGGCGGGGGTGAGTCGGCGCAGGCATGGGCACTTCCAGAACAGTGAAGTGCCAATGCTAGCGGATTAGCGCTGATTCAGCGCGCCGTAAAGCTCCGGACGGCGGTCGCTGAGATAGCGATTGGCCGCGCGCGAGTCGAGCATCGACTGCCGATCCAGTTCACCGATGATCAGCGCTTCGTCGAGTCCGGCCTGAGCGATGCGGCTGCCATCCGGTGCGGCAAGGCTGCTTTGCCCGCAGTAGTGGATCTCGCCTTCGTTGCCGCAATAGTTGGCGTAGGCCACATAGCACTGGTTTTCGAAGGCGCGCGAACGCACGGTGACATCGGCGACGAAATCGAACGGAACCATGTTCGCCGTCGGCACCAGAATCAGCTCGGCGCCGGCGAGTGCCAAACGGCGGGTGTTTTCCGGAAACTCCAGGTCATAACAAATCAGGAAACCGAGCTTCCAGCCATTGAGTTCGACGATGGGGAAATCATCGTCGCCGGGGCTGAACATCGAACGATCCAGATCGCCGAACAGATGCGTCTTGCGGTAATTGCACAGGCGCTCGCCGTGCGAATCGATCAACTGCACGGCGTTGTAGATCTGCCCGTCGGCGGTGCGCTCCGGATAGCCGTAAACAATCGCCAAACCTGCGGCTTTGGCGATTCGCCCGATCTGCTGTGCCCACTCACCGTTGTAAACCTCGGCCAAGGTGCTGACCGCTTCGGCGCCAATGTTGTAGCCGGTCATGAACATCTCCGGCAACACCAGCAGGTCGGCACCCTTGGCCTCCATCGCCAGTTGATGCAGGCGTTGCAGGTTGGCGGTGGGGTCCAGGGGCAGCGGTGGACATTGGTAAAGGGCTACACGCATCAGGGATTCCTCTTACTCGGGCAGGGCGATAGGGCCGATATCTTTGAACACATCACCCGGGCCCGGGTTCGCTTTATGTGTCGAACCGCCGAAATGCTTCATGATTCCCCACACTGCGTTGAGCGAGGTCTGCACCGCGCCTTCCACCCATGCCGGTGTCCACGAAACGTCGTCGCCGGCGATGAAAATCCCGCGTTGCTCGGCCGGCATATCGTCCTGCATGAAGTGCGCGTACATGCGCTGGTTGTAGCGATAGTGGCCGGGCAGTGCACCTTTGAATGCGCCGAGGAAGTACGGATCGGCTTCCCACGACACGGTGATCGGGTCGCCGATGATCCGCGCGGCGATGTCGACCTTCGGGTAGATCTTTTTCAACGCATTCAACGCCAGCTCAACGCGTTTCTCCACCGGATGCGGAAGCATCTTCAGTGCGTCACTCATCCATGAGTAGGACAGGCAGATCACCCCCGGTTTGTCGTCGCCGTTGTCGAACAGGTAAGTGCCGCGGGTCAGGCGATCAGTGAGGGTCATGCTCATCAGGTCGCGGCCGGTTTCCGGGTCCTTGTCCTTCCAGAACGGCCGGTCGACCATCACAAAAGTCTTCGAAGATTGCATGTAGCGAGTGCGGTCCAGTGCCATCCACATCTTCTGCGAGAACAGGGTTTCGTCGCACTCGATCTGCGTGGTCAGCAGCCAGCTCTGGCAGGTAGTCAGCACGGCGGCGTATTCGCGGGTGTCGCCGTTGTTATCGGTGACCGCGAAACGGCCATCCGCCGCGTGGGCAATTTTTTTCACGCCGGAACGCGGCGCGCCACGGTGCAGGGATTTCAGGCTGGTGCCTTCGGGCCAGTGCACGCAACGCTCCGGCACATGCCGCCAGATGCCTTGCGGTACTTGCTCGACGCCGCCGACCACCAAGTGTTGGTGATCGTCGCAGTTGGTCATCACCACGCGGAAGATTTCCAGCATCGAATTGGGGAAGTCCGAATCCCAGCCGCCAGTGCCGAAACCGACCTGACCGAACACTTCTCGGTGATGGAACGACAGTTTGGCGAAGGCCTCGGAGGTGGCGACGAAGTCGTAGAAGGTGCGGTCGTCCCACAGCGGCACCAAAGTATTCCACAGCTCTTTCAGGCGCGGCACATCGCGGTCGCGGATGGCTTGCTGGATATCGGCGAACTGCGAACCGGCCTCCAGAGCATCCGCCCAGGCGTCAGCCACTTCCTGGAACAGTGCAGGAAGATCCGCCAGTTTCTGTGCGTAATGGGTTTTGCCTTCGAGGTCGATCACCGTGCTGCCGGAGGCCGGCGTCAACGGGTTCGGGAAGGGTTTGGTCTCGAGGCCGAGCTTGTCGACATAGTGATAGAACGCGGTGGAGGACACCGGGAAGCGCATGCCGCCCAATTCGGCGACGATGCCGTCAGTCCCGTTGAACGCTTGCGAGCGCAAACGACCGCCAAGCTTCGACGCCTCGTAAACCACTGGTTTCAAACCGAGCTTCATCAACTCGTAAGCCGCCACCAAGCCAGCGATGCCAGCGCCGACAATCGCCACTTCAGCGCCATGATGGTGTTCAGGGATAGTGCCGAGACCGGCCGGGTGTTCGATCCAGTCGTCGAACGCGAACGGAAAGTCCGGACCGAAAATTGTGACTGGTTTCTTACCGTCTGCAGGATGGCGATTGTTCTTGTTCATGGCTGACCTTGCTGGCGACCCGACGCGGGATGCGCGTCTGAGTATAGGAAAAGATGCCAGCCATTCTAGGGAGCGTAGAGAACGTTAATAAGACGCAAAGTGTCGTCGTTTTGCCATATTAGTGATCAATATGACGGTTGGAGACTGCACACCGACCAAAATGTGGGAGCGAGCCTGCTCGCGAAGAGGTCCTGAAATTCACCCGAGAAGCTCGATCAAAATCTTAAACCGGCTGCCCCCGATCAATCTTGCTACTCAAAATAATCGAGGTCGTGGTCTTCTCAACGCCATCCACCCCGCCAATCTGATCGAGCAACTGATCCAACTGCTCCGGCGAATCGGTGCGCAGCCACGCCACATAATCAAACTCGCCACTCACCGCACACAACTGCTGCACCTGCGCCATCGCACTCAACCGCCGCAACACTTCCTTACCGGATCGCGGCTGCACCTTGATCCCGACATACGCCTGCAATCCGCCATCGACCACCCGCTGACCCAGACGCACGCCATAACCGGTGATCACTTTGGCTTTTTCCAGCCGCGCCAGACGCGACGTCACGGTGGTGCGCGCAATGCCCAATTGCCGGGCGAGCATGGCCACGCTTTCGCGAGCGTTGATCTGCAGGGCGGCGATTAGCTGGCGGTCGATTTCATCAAGCACGGGCGGGCGGATGTCTGGCAAGGGGGCGGCTCCATTGGCGCGAATCGGTGGCTTGCGCATGTTACAGGCTCAATAGAGGGGACGCTCGCAGACGATGATCAGGTTTTCACCTGCGTGTCGACGATATTGAGCTGCTGAAACCTGACCGTTGCTTTATGCCCGTGTTGCCTTGCCCATAACCTCGGCAAACGCATCCCGGAATCGGTGCATGTCATCGTCCGTGCCGACACTGACCCGCACCCAGGTCGGCCATTCTTTCCATACGCGACCGACATGCACGCGGCGCTCGGCCAGTGCCTTGACCACGTCATTCGCCGGGCGTCTGACGTCGATCATGAAGCAATTGGCCTGGGACGCCGTGCAGCGAAAACCGCGGGCGCTCAACCACGCGATGGTTTCCTCGCGCAGGCGCGTATTGTTCTGTTTCCTTTGGGTCAACAACGACGCGTCTTCAAGGCTGGCAATTGCTCCCAGCAGGGAAGATGCGGCCGGTACGTTGTAGTTGTCGAACACCTCAAGTTGTTCCAGCAGCGCCGGGTTGCCCACCGCGATGCCTAGCCTTGCGCCGGCCATGCCGTAGATTTTCGAAAAGGTACGCAGCACCAGCAGGTCGGGGTGATTCTTGACCAGAGGGATGCACGTCGTGGCCTGCGAAAAATCGATGTAAGCCTCATCCACCAACAGAATCGAGCCTTTGGGTTTGTTCTTCAGGGCAAGTTCGATATCGCTGCGGGCCGTGAGGGTGCCGGTCGGATTGTTCGGGTTGCAGATATAGATCAACCCCGGCCGAGGGTCGACAGCCAGCATGCGCGGCAGGTCGTGAGCATGCTCTGCGTCAAGGGATACCTCATGAACCGTGACTTTCCTGCTGCGAGCCGCCTGGGCGGGATCTTCGTAGGACGGTGTGGCGACGACCAGACTTCCCTGCTGCGTGAAGGCATGCACGGCATACTGCAAGGCCTGTTTGGAGCCGCTATACGTCTGGACGAAATCCTCGGGAATGCCTTGCTGGCGGGCAAACAGTGCATTGAGTCGATACTGGATCTTGTAGGGATAGCGCCCCGACAGGGCGATACCTTCCTGCATCGCGTGCCGGGCCGCCGCTGAGGGTCCCCAAGGACTTTCGTTGAAGTTGATCAGCACGTCATCAGAAGTTGCCGCTGTCGAGGCGGTTTCAATGTGAGCCTGTGCCCAGGGGTTGTGGGCCAGCAACGGCAGCGTCGCAGCAAATCCAACGAATGAGCGTCGAGTGACATCAACCATGAAAACTCCCTTTTTCGGATCATCAGATGCGCCACGGCTGTGGGGCCTGGATACTGAAGTAACGAACTGGTTAATGGTTGATTTACAGAGGGGTGAACTGATGAGTAGAAATGGCAGACACAAAAAAGCCGCGCATTCAGCGCGGCTTTCAATTTGGTGGGCCCACACGGACTTGAACCGTGGACCAAAGGATTATGAGTCCTCTGCTCTAACCAACTGAGCTATAGGCCCTCAGTAGGTCGCGGATTATAGCGACGGTTTCTCGGCTGTGCTATCCGAATAATCCGATACGGTTACACGAAGAAACGTCGCAGCGAATTCTTCTGGTGGTAACGGCAGGCTGACGATGTAGCCCTGGATCTGTTCGCAGCCTTCGGCGGCGAGGAATTGTTGTTGCGCCTGGGTTTCCACACCTTCGGCGATGACCGTGAATTGCATGCTCCGGCCCAGCGCGATGATGGCCCGGACAATGGCCGCATCATGGGGATCGTCGGGCAGTCCGCGAACGAATGACTGGTCGATCTTGAGGATGTCCAGCGGCAGTCGTTTGAGGTAACTGAGCGAAGAGTATCCGGTACCGAAGTCGTCGATCGCCAGTTGTACGCCGAGGTGTTTGAGCTGGTGCAATACGGCCAGCGCCTCTTCGGCCTGACTCATGATGAAATTCTCGGTAATTTCCAGTTGCAGTAAATCCGGCTGCAGGCGGTTGTCGTTGAGCAGCTGTTCGATGCGCCCGAGCAGATTCGGTTGACGCAGTTGCGCGCCCGCGAGGTTCACCGACAGTGGGCCGAGGCTGTCGTAGACCTGATTCCATTCGAACATTTGCCGGCACGCGGTCTCAAGTACCCAATCACCGATCTGCAGGATCATGCCGTTCTCTTCGGCCAGCGGAATGAAGTGCTCTGGCGGCACGTCGCCGAAGGTCGGGTGACGCCAGCGGATCAGGGCTTCAGCACCGACCAGGCGATGGTCGTCGAGGCTGATTTTCGGTTGGTAGTAGAGGCGCAGTTCATCGCGTTCAATGGCCCGGCGCAGTTCGTGCTCCAGTGCTATGCGCTCGCTGGCCTGGGCGGTGAGATCGCGGGTGTAGCTCTCGACACGGTTGCGGCCCTTGGCCTTGGAGCGATACATCGCCGCGTCGGCGTTTTTCACCAGCGTGGCGACATCGCAACCGTCCCTCGGATAGAGGCTGGTGCCAATACTGGCGCTGATGAAGAACTCATGCTCGCCGGCCTGGAACGGCGCACCGAAACAATTGAGCAGTTTGGTGGCGATGTTGTCGGCGTCGCTGGCCTGTTGCAGGCCGGGCAGCAGGATGATGAATTCGTCACCACCCAGACGCGCCACGGTGTCGATGTCGCGTAGTTGCTCTTTCAGACGCACGGCGATGCCCTTGAGCAGCAGGTCGCCGACCGGGTGACCGAGGCTGTCATTGATGTGCTTGAAGCGGTCGAGATCGAGAAACAGCACGGCGCCCTGGCCGCCGTTTTCCTGCTGACTGTTCAGTGCCATCAGCAAGCGGTTTTCGAACAGTGTGCGGTTTGGCAGGCCGGTGAGCGGGTCGTGGTGCGCCTGATAGTCGAGTTTGGCTTGCGCATGCTTGAGACTGGAGATGTCGGCAAACACCGCGACAAAGTGAGTAATGAACTTGTCGCGATTGCGTACGGCACTGATGGTCAGCCAGCTCGGGTACAACTCGCCGTTCTTGCGCCGGTTGGAGATCTCGCCCTGCCAGTGACCTTCGTCGGTCAACTGGTGCCACATTGCCGCGTAGAACGCGCTGTCATGCAGGCCGGAGGCGAGCAGACGCGGCGTATGTCCGAGGGCTTCGCTTTCACTGTAGCCAGTGATCTCGGTAAAAGCACGGTTGACCGCGCTGATGTGCTGTTGGGTGTCGGTGATGAGCACGCCTTCGGCAGTGCTTTCGAACACGGTGGCGGCCTGTTGCAGTTTTTCCTGCATCAGATGGCGCTCGGTGATGTCGCGGGCGATGGTCAGCATGCAGTCTTCTTCACCGATCGGCAGCGGACGGCTGGAGACTTCGCAGAGGCGAATCTGCCCGTCGCTGCGGCGGATGTGGCAGGTGAAGTCACGCACAAAGCCGTCGCGATGCAACAGGTCGAGCATCTGTTTGCGTTCATTGAGATTGACCCAGATCCCCAGATCCAGCGCCGAACGATCCACCGACATGGCGCTATTGAAACCGGTAATACGACTGAAACCTTCGTTGACTTCCAGCAGCAGGCCATCGCTCTGGCGCGATAACAACAAACCGTCCGGTGAGGCATGGAAGGCTTTGGCGAACTTCTCTTCTGAGGTCTGCAGTTGCTGTTGAGTTTCCTTGAGCTGGGTGATGTCACGTACAACGACGACAAGCGCGGGGGTGGTATCGAGGTCGAACGGCTCAGCGGAGATCAGGCCAGTGAACAGCTGGCCATTGTTGCGGCGAAAGGGCATCTCCAGATTGCGAATGCTGCCCGCCTGGAGGCGTTGCAACAGTCCCGGACCGACGCCGGGAATCCCCCAGATATTCAGCTCGGTCGCTGTTTGGCCAAGCACTTCTTCGGCTTTCAGCCCGATCTGTTCTTCAAACGCTTCGTTGACCTCCAGCAGGCAACCGTCGGACAGTCGTGCAATCACCAGAATGTCCGGGCACTGCTGGAAGACCGAGGCGAATTTTTGCTCCGAGAGCCGCAACGCCTCTTCAGTGCGCTTGATTTCGCTGATGTCGATCATCAGGCCGCGCATTACCGGCTCATGACCATGTTCGATCAGGCTGACGATGTCGCGCACCCACAAGCAGCGACCATCGGCGGTGATCACCCGATAGTCGACGATGTGATCGCGACCCTCGCGCAGGGCTTCCTTGCAGTAGCTCTGCGTACGGGTCAGATCCGCCGGGTGAATGATGTTGTGCCAGAAGCCGGGGATCAGCCAGTGCGATTGTGGATAGCCGAGCAAGTCTTCGGCGTGGGGTGAGACATAGCTGTAGGTGAAGTCGCTCATCCGCGCTTCCCAGGCGATGGCCGACAGGCTCTCGACCAGGCCGCGATAGTGATATTCGCTACTGCGCAGTTCCTGTTCGAGGTCGATACGACGGGCGATTTCCGAACTCAGACGACGGTTGATGCGGATCACCACGGCGAGAATCGTCACCAACAACAACAACCCGGGCAAGCCGTAGATCAGCAGGTCTGACCAGAATGTCCGATGATCAAGAACGTTACCGACCCAATGCTCCTGAATGCTGCTGATTTCATCAGGGCTCATGTCCGCGAGCACTTTGTCGAGAATCCCCACCAGCACTTTGTTGTCGCGGGGCACGGCCATTGCCAGTTGGTAGCGATACGGGGTTTCGCCACTGACGTACAGACCGTCGAGCTTGAGCTGGCGCAGGCTCCAGACGCTGGACGCGAGGTCGCCGACCACAGCGTCCACTTCGTCGGTCGCCAGCGCCTGCAATGCTGAACTGACATTGGGCATGGCGACCAGATTCAGATCGGGGTGGTGGGTGCGCAGCAGTTCGTGGGGAGCATAGTTTTCCACCACGGCGATTTTCAAACCGTACAGGTCGTCAAGTTTGCGCGGTTGCGCGCCGCCGATGTGGGCAAGGATGACAATCGGGAAATCAAGATAAGGGCGGGTAAACGACAGGTAAGTCTGGCGCTCCGGGGTGGACATGATCCCGGGCAGAAGGTCGATCTTGCCCGATTTGACCTGTTCCAGTACCACCGTCCAGCTCACTGGTTCAATCGGCGTCAACTTGATTGCCAGGCGTTGGCGAATCACGTCGATATAGTCCGCCGCCAGGCCCTGATAACGGTTCTGGTCATCGCGAAATTCAAAGGGCGGCCACGATGCATCGACACCCAGGCGCAAGTCCGGGTGAGCCGCCAGCCAGCTACGTTCTTCATCGGTCAGAGTCAGCGCGTCAGCCGTTGCGGTCCAGATCATCAGTGACAGCAAAAAAAGCACGGACGCCAATCTGGGCATAACGCTCTCGTTATGGCTCGGGGATGATTGTTTCGAGTGTAGACGGGGTACGCGGGGGAGGGGCGTTGCGAAGGATTTAATCTGCCATATAAACAAAACCCCCGGCCTGGGCCGGGGGTTCTGGTATCACTCGTCGAGGAAGGAGCGCAGATGCTCGCTTCGCGTCGGGTGGCGCAGCTTGCGCAGCGCCTTGGCTTCGATCTGACGGATACGCTCACGCGTTACGTCAAACTGTTTGCCCACTTCTTCGAGTGTGTGGTCGGTGTTCATGTCGATACCGAAGCGCATGCGCAGTACTTTGGCTTCACGGGCGGTAAGGCCGGACAGCACTTCGCGAGTCGCTTCTTTAAGGCTCTCAACAGTGGCGACATCGATTGGCGACTGCATGGTCGAGTCTTCGATGAAGTCACCCAGATGGGAGTCTTCGTCATCACCGATCGGGGTTTCCATGGAGATCGGCTCTTTAGCGATCTTCAATACCTTGCGGATCTTGTCCTCAGGCATTTCCATGCGTTCGCCGAGCTCTTCCGGGGTCGGTTCGCGACCCATTTCCTGCAACATCTGCCGGGAAATGCGGTTGAGCTTGTTGATCGTCTCGATCATGTGCACCGGAATACGGATGGTGCGGGCCTGGTCGGCGATCGAGCGAGTGATCGCCTGACGGATCCACCAGGTGGCATAAGTCGAGAACTTGTAACCACGACGGTATTCGAACTTGTCCACCGCTTTCATCAGGCCGATGTTGCCTTCCTGGATCAGATCGAGGAATTGCAGGCCGCGGTTGGTGTACTTCTTGGCGATCGAGATCACCAGACGCAGGTTGGCTTCAACCATCTCTTTCTTCGCGCGGCGGGCTTTGGCCTCACCGATCGACATGCGACGGTTGATGTCCTTGATTTCTGCGATGGTCAGACCGGTTTCGGTTTCCAGCGCGATCAGTTTCTGCTGGCAACGAATGATGTCCGGCTGAACGCGACCGATGGCTTCGGCGTACTTGCTCTTGCCTTTGGCCAAGGCGTCGGACCAGCTTTCGTCGACTTCGTTGCTCGGGAACTGACGCAGGAAATCGGCGCGTGGCATACGTGCATCACGTACACACAATTGCATGATCGCGCGCTCTTGCTGACGCAGACGATCCAGGGCACCGCGAACACGCTCGACCAGGCCTTCGAATTGCTTCGGTACCAGTTTGATCGGCATGAACAGCTCGGCCAGTGCCAGCAACTCGGCAATCGCTGCCTTGTTGTTGCGACCGTGCTTTTTCAGGGCCTTGCGGGTGATTTCCATCTGGTCAGCCACGGCGCCAAAGCGCTGGGCAGCGATGACCGGATCCGGACCGCTTTCGGCTTCTTCTTCGTCATCGGAAGATTCGGCTTCATCGTCATCGGTGTCGTCGTCGGCTTTCGCCGCTTTCGCTTCGACAGGCGGCGGCACCTCGGCAGGCGGCGCAATGCCGTCGTCCGGGTCGATATAACCGCTCAGAACGTCGGACAGGCGACCACCTTCGGTGGTGACGCGGGTGTACTCGGAGAGAATGTGGTCAACCGTGCCAGGGAAGTGCGCGATTGCGCTCATCACTTCACGGATGCCCTCTTCGATACGCTTGGCGATTTCGATTTCGCCTTCACGAGTCAGAAGCTCGACCGTACCCATTTCACGCATGTACATGCGCACTGGGTCAGTGGTGCGACCGATATCGGTCTCCACCGCTGCCAACGCAGCGGCTGCTTCTTCCGCAGCGGCCTCGTCGGTATCGGCGTCGGCCAACATAAGGGCGTCCGCATCCGGAGCACTCTCGTGTACGGGGATCCCCATGTCGTTAATCATGCGGATGATGTCTTCCACCTGCTCAGGATCTGAAATATCCTCGGGCAGGTGGTCGTTGACCTCGGCGTAAGTCAGATACTTCTGCTCACGACCCAGTTTGATCAACTCAATAATACGAGACTGCTGTTGCGCTTTTCCGGACATAACACCCTATCCACTGAAGGTCTTGGCGGGCAAAAAACAAGCCGAGGATTATACCTGAGCTATGACCTCACGCGCCAGTTGAGGTCGGGTTTGATGCGGAAACATTGCGACTTAATAGGTCGCGCAGTTGATTTTTCTCTTCAACGCTCAGTTCGCTTTGACGCGCTTTCCTGAGCAACTGTTCCAGATTTCGCTCGCGTTGGCGGGCTGACAAGCTAGTAATGGTGTCGAAAAACTGTTGTTCAAGGTTATCTCCGTCAATCAGCCATTCCTTTTCTGCCAGTGCCTTGAGCAGGCGACCCTGTTCAGTGCCGTGCCATCGCGCGATCAACTGAAATGAGTTTAGCTTGGGATTCTTCTGTACGGCTTCGAGCAGCGCCACAAGTAACTGGGCGTTGGTCTGATTCTCGTCCGCAATGTGCCCGGCATCTTCGACGCGCTTGGCCAGTTGCGGGTGATGGAGCAGGGTGCGCAGGGCGGTCAGGGTTGGCGATTCGACGCCGATCGGCGTGCGCGGGCGCTGTTGTTCGCGATCACCGCCACGTTTGCCGTTCTTGTCCCAAGGTTTTTTATCCCACTTCTTGCCGCCGGCGCCGGGTTTCTTTGGCGTCCACTCCTGCTGCGGCACATACATGTCCTGTGCCTGCGGCTGATGGTAGTCGCTGTAGTCCGGCATTGCGTCGTAATCGATGCCCGGATCGTAAGCGGGCGGCGCTTCCTGCGGCGCATTTTGCGCAAGCTGACTGACGGTTTCGCTGCTCAGACCGGTGATTTCGGTCAGGCGCTGACGCATCAGGATGCGCAGGTTGGCGCCCGGCACTTTGTCGATTAGCGGTGCGGCGAGGGTGGCCATGTGCGCCTTGCCTTCGAGCGAGCGCGGGTCAGACTCTTCGGTCAGTTGCTGGAAGAAATAATCCGCCAGCGGCTGAGCGTGCTGATTGATGCGCGCCTTGAAGGCATCGGTGCCTTCAGCGCGAACCAGCGTATCCGGGTCTTCGCCTTCGGGCAGAAACAAAAAGCGCGCCCGGCGGCCGTCCTGCAGGCTTGAAAGCGTTGCTTCAAGGGCACGCCACGCAGCATTGCGACCAGCCTGGTCGCCGTCGAAGCAGAACAAAACGTTTGGTACCACGCGGAACAGGCGTTTCAAGTGTTCTTCGCTGGTCGCGGTGCCCAGCGTCGCGACGGCATTCTTCAGGCCTTGCTGGGCGAGGGCAATGACGTCCATATAACCTTCGACGACGATGATTTCGTCGAGGTTGCGGTTGTTCTTGCGCGCTTCATAAAGGCCGTAGAGTTCCTGGCCTTTATGGAATACCGGGGTTTCCGGTGAGTTCAGGTACTTGGGCTTGTCATCACCGAGCACGCGACCACCGAAAGCGATGATACGTCCACGGGTGTCGCGGATCGGGAACATCACGCGATCGCGGAAGCGGTCATAGCGTTTGCCGGTTTCGGCGTTCTCGATCAGCAGGCCGGCGTCGATCATGGCTTTCTGCTGAAGCGTGTCGCTGCTCAAATGTTTGAACAGATTGTCCCAGCCCGGCGGTGCGAAGCCGAGACCGAAATCCCGGGCGATCTCGCCCGTCAGGCCGCGGCCCTTGAGGTAATCCACCGCAGCTTTGCGCGATGGATGGCTCTTGAGGGCTTGCCGGTAAAAATCGGCGGCAGCAGTGAGTAGCGGATACAGCGGCGAATCGGTCGGCTGGCGCGGTTTGTGCGGACGGCCGCTTTCTTCGCGAGGGATTTCCATGCCGGCGGCTTTCGCCAGATCTTCGACGGCCTGGGGGAAATCCAGGTTGTCGTGATCCATGAGGAAACCGAGGGCGTTACCGCCGGCGCCGCAGCCGAAGCAATAGTAAAACTGCTTGTCGGGGCTGACGCTGAAGGACGGGGTTTTCTCTTTGTGAAACGGGCAACAGGCGGTGTAGTTCTTGCCGGCCTTCTTCAATTGCACGCGCGAACTGACCACATCGACGATGTCGGTGCGGTTCAGCAGGTCGTCAATGAAGCTCTGGGGAATCAGCCCGGCCATGGCGTTCTCGTCGTCTGCGCTGCAATAAGTCCGATGCGTAAGGCTGCCGGACGCGGGTCATTGTTTGAAGCGCGCAAAATATGCGGCTCGACCGGTGTCGTCTGCGTAATCGCTGTCGGGAAGTGTATCTGCCGAAAATCCACTGACGTTAGTACTCATCAGCCTTCGACTATTTGAAAGTGTTGCGCTGAATCCGCTGACGGCCGGTTAGGGGCCTCGGATAGCTCAATAAAGCGGGCACGCATGCAGGTGCCTTGGGCTGATCGTCGTAAGAGGAATCAGTGGGTGTGCTCGTCAGTAGCCTTGAAAGGCTCGTCAGAAAAGACGTGCACCGCTGGCAAAAGAGCCAGGTCTGACGTGTGAAGCAGATTCGTCTTGGTCGCGTGTGCGGCTTCGACGTTGAAGCATCAAGCGTTTTACGCAAATGCCATTAGCCCGGCTGAGAGCCGGGCTTAGGCAAAGAAGCTTGCAACGAACGTCTGTGTATTAGTACAGACGAACGGCGCGGCGCTGTTCGCGCTGAACTTTCTTGGCGTGACGCTTAACAGCGGCTGCTGCTTTGCGCTTACGCTCAGAAGTTGGCTTCTCGTAAAATTCGCGGCTACGAACTTCAGCCAGTACACCGGCTTTTTCGCAGGAGCGCTTGAAACGACGCAGAGCTACGTCGAAGGGTTCGTTCTCTTTAACTTTGACGGCTGGCATCCAGAGCTACCTTCATTCATTACCGGGGTCAACATCCTCGCGGCAAAAGAGCACTTGAAGACGTCGGTTTTTAAGGGTTGCGGATGTTAACCCCTCATCGCTCGGAATGCAAAGCCTCTGATCGAAAACCGCTGGTCGGGGCATCACGTGGCGACTATTATGCGCGCCTTCGAATTCAGCCTAAACAAGGCGCAAACCCATGCTAGTACTGGGATTAGAAACCTCCTGCGACGAAACCGGCGTCGCATTATATGACAGCGAACGCGGCCTGCTGGCCGACGCGCTGTTCAGCCAGATCGACCTGCACCGCGCTTATGGCGGGGTGGTGCCGGAGCTGGCTTCGCGTGACCACGTCAAACGCATGCTGCCCTTGATTCGTCAGGTGTTGGCCGAGGCGGACTGCGTGCCGACCGAGATCGATGCGATCGCCTATACCGCGGGTCCTGGCCTGGTTGGCGCGCTGCTGGTCGGTGCTTCCTGTGCTCAGGCGCTGGCCTTTGCCTGGGGCATTCCGGCGCTTGGCGTGCACCACATGGAAGGGCATTTGCTCGCGCCAATGCTGGAGCCAAAACCGCCGGAATTCCCGTTCGTCGCTTTGTTGGTTTCCGGCGGCCATACGCAGCTGGTTCAGGTCGATGGCATCGGTCAATACAGCCTGCTCGGCGAGACGCTCGACGACGCTGCCGGCGAGGCATTCGACAAAACCGCGAAAATGATGGGCCTCAATTATCCAGGCGGCCCGGAAATCGCCAAACTGGCAGAGAAGGGCGTCGCAGGACGTTTTACCTTCCCGCGTCCGATGTGTGATCGCCCGGGTCTGCAATTCAGCTTCAGTGGGCTGAAAACCTCTGCTCTCAACGCCTGGCAGCAGTGTGTCAGCGCCGGGGACGACAACGAGCAAGCCCGTTGCGACATCGCGCTGGCGTTCCAGCAGGCCGTGGTGGAGACTTTGACCATCAAGTGCAAGCGTGCCCTGAAACAGGCGGGCATGAAGCGTCTGGTGATCGCTGGCGGCGTCAGCGCCAACAAGGCGCTGCGCGTTTCGCTGGAAAAGATGCTCGGCGACATGAAGGGCGATGTGTTTTATGCACGTCCGGAATTCTGCACCGACAATGGCGCAATGATCGCCTTTGCCGGTTGCCAGCGCTTGCAGGCCGGTCAGCAGGAAAGTCTGGCGATCAGTGTGCAGGCACGCTGGCCAATGGAGCAGTTGTCGGCGTTGTGATGAGCAGCGCTCATATGCGCTATTTAAAAATGCCGTTCGCGCCCGGCAAACAGGTCGCGTAGATTGCCGCGGTGGCGCCAGACGATCAGTATGGTCAGTGCGCTCATCGGCAACAGCGCTTCCGGTTCCTGCCAGGCTAACAGTGGCAAGGTCAGCGGTGTGGCAATCAGCGCCGCCAGCGAGCTGGTCCGGGTCAGGTAGAACGTCAGTAGCCACGCGCCGATTGCGAGCAGCGCGGCGGGCGGGTACAGGCCCAGCAGCATTCCAGCGGCGGTGGCGACACCTTTGCCGCCACGGAAGCGGAAGTACAGCGGGAACAGGTGACCGATCACGGCGCACACGCCGATCCACGCCTGATCTTGTCGCGAAAGACCGACAGCCGAGGCAATCAGCACCGGCACCAGGCCTTTGCACAGATCACCCAGCAAGGTCAGGATCGCCAGTTTGCGACCGGCCAGGCGCAGCATGTTGGTGGCACCGGCATTGCCCGAACCACTCATTCGCGGGTCCGGATTTCCGGTCAGGCGGCTGAGCAAAATGGCGAAGGACAGCGAGCCGAGCAGGTAGGCGAAAGTCGCCAGTAACCAAAACATGCTAACTATTCCGGGCGAGGAAGCCCCGATTCTAACGGCGCATTGCGCCCTTGTCGTGCAGTGGAGAGAAGTGCTTGGACAGAGTGTTTATCGAGGGCCTGGAAGTCGACACCGTGATTGGTGCCTACGACTGGGAGCGCGGCATCCGACAGTGCTTGCGACTTGATCTGAGCTTCGCCTGGGACAATCGCCCGGCCGCCGCCGGTGACGACCTGACCCTGGCGCTCGACTACGCCAGCGTGTCCACGCGGATTCAGGCTTTTGCCGAGCAGGCGCAGTTTCAACTGGTCGAGACCTTTGCCGAGCGTCTGGTCGAAGTGCTGATGAGCGAATTCAACATCACGTGGATGCGTCTGAAGCTGACCAAGCCTGGTGCCGTACCGGCTGCCAAGGGCGGCGTGGGTGTGGAGATCGAGCGCGGATGTCGCTGACTCAGGTCTACTTAGGGCTCGGTAGCAATATCGAGCGCGAAATCCATTTGCGCGCCGGACTCGATGCATTGGCGACGTTTCTGGTGGATATCCGCTGTTCGGCGGTTTTCGAGAGCGCGCCTGTGGGGATCAAGAGCGGGCCGTTCTTCAACTTTGTGGTGTCGGCATTTACCGATCTGCCGTTGATGGAACTGGATCGACGATTGAAATTCATTGAGGCGGATAACGGTCGATATGCCCCGGATCGTAAGGGTTTGCCGCTGGATATCGACGTGTTGTTGTACGGCGATCTGGCGGGCAATTTTGACGGTCTGGTGTTGCCGCGTGCGGAAATTCTGAAAAATGCTTTTGTGTTGTGGCCGTTGTCGCTGATTGCGCCGGATCGCGTGCATCCGGGTGTGGGAAAAAGCTTCGCGGCGTTGTGGGCTGAGGCGCAGATTGATCAGGTGTTGGCGCCGGTTGCTTTCGAGTGGCGTGGTCAGCAGTTAACCTCTTCAGATCTGAGTTGACCTGACTGGCGTCTTCGCGAGCAGGCTCGCTCCCACAGTAGGCCCTATTTCAATGTGGGAGCGAGGTTGCTTGCGAAGGTTTTCAGGCTGACGCGTCTTTGTAGGCCTTCAAAACCTTTAGACGCTCACGCTTGAGCGCTTCGCCCAGTTCCGGACCCTTGAATCCCTTCTCCAATAACGGCTGCACAGCGACTTCCCGCGCAGCCTTCGCCGCGCCACGCAAATAATCTGCCTGTGGATAACTTCTCTGCTCCAGCCCCTTGCGGCCCCGGGCGTCCATTTCGCACGCAGCAATAAACTCTTCAAAGCGCTGCGGTCGGCGATACACATCAAAACTCTGCAATAACTCCAGCAGCGTCGAAGCTTTAAGCTCCAGCGCCCGATGACCGTGGGTGTGGTACTGGCCTACCAGCAAAGCCAATTCCTGACAGTCCTTTGGTGCCTTGAAGCGTTCGTTGACCGCTTTGATCAGCTTCAGCCCGGTGTGCTCATGGGCGATGTGCCGCGGCCAGTCTTCTTCCGGGGTCAGACCTTTGCCGAGATCATGCAGCAGGCCAGCCCAGCGCACGGTCAGCGGTTGTTTGTGCAGTGCCGATTGCTCGAGCACGCTGAGCGTGTGCAGGCCGGTGTCGATTTCCGGGTGATGCGCTTCCGGTTGTGGCACTCCAAATAGCGCGTCGACTTCCGGCATCAGTACCTTCAGCGCGCCGCAGTCACGAAGCACCTGAATGAACACCTGCGGTTGATTTTCCATCAGTGCACGGGAAATTTCTTTCCAGCTGCGTTCGGCGGTCAATGCCTCCAGTTCACCGGACTCGCTGAGCTGACGCATCAGTTGAAGGGTTTCTCCTGCGACCGTGAAACCAAGTTCGGCATAGCGCGCGGCAAAGCGGGCAACGCGCAATACACGGAGAGGATCTTCGGCGAACGCCGGAGAAACGTGGCGCAGGATCCGGGCTTCCAGATCGCGCTGACCCTGGTAGGGATCAGTCAGATTCTGCTGATCGTCCTCGGCCATGGCGTTGATGGTCAGGTCGCGGCGGATCAGGTCTTCTTCAAGCGTGACTTCGGGGCTGGCGTGAAAGGTGAAGCCACCGTAACCGCGCCCGCTTTTGCGCTCGGTGCGGGCGAGGGCATATTCCTCGCCGCTTTTAGGGTGAAGAAACACCGGGAAATCCGCACCGACCGGGCGATAACCCTGGGCGAGCATTTCCTCTGTGGTGGCGCCGACCACGACCCAATCGATGTCCGTGACCGGTTTGCCCAGCAAGCGATCACGTACGGCACCGCCAACCTTGAAAATCTGCATAAAAAACCTCCGTTAGCCCGACAGGATAACCCTTGCGCCGGACTTTCGGAGGCCAGAACCGTTTCAAAGATGAATGACGGCCAGATCCAGTCGACCGTAGTCCCCTTCGCTGTGTTCGCTGCGTGGCGGAACGTGGTGGGTTTTCATGATCTGGTCGCCTTGCAGGGTTTCCAGGTGAATATCGAAGCCCCACAGGCGATGCAGATGTTTAAGCACTTCGTCAGTGGAGTCTCCCAGCGGTTTGCGGTCGTGCTGCTGGTGACGCAGGGTCAGTGAGCGGTCGCCGCGCCGATCGATGCTGTAGATCTGCACATTCGGTTCACGATTGCCGAGGTTGTATTGCGCGGCCAGGGTTTCGCGAATGATCCGGTAGCCGGGCTCGTCATGAATCGCAGGCACCAGCAAGTCGTCCTTCTGATCGTCATCCATGATGCTGAACAGTTTCAGGTCACGGATCACCTTCGGCGATAGATACTGCAGGATGAAACTCTCATCCTTGAAGCTGCTCATGGCGAACTTGATGGTCGACAGCCAGTCAGTCCCGGCAATTTCCGGGAACCAGCGACGATCCTCTTCGGTAGGCTCCTCACACATGCGCCGAATGTCGCGATACATTGCAAAGCCCAGCGCGTAAGGGTTGATGCCGTTGTAGTAGGGGCTGTCGAAGCCTGGTTGAAACACCACGCTGGTGTGCGAGGTGAGGAACTCCATCATGAAGCCTTCGGTGACCAAGCCTTCGTCGTACAGGTCGTTCATCAGCGTGTAGTGCCAGAACGTCGCCCAGCCTTCGTTCATCACCTGGGTCTGGCGTTGTGGATAAAAGTACTGGGCGATCTTGCGCACGATCCGCACGATCTCGCGCTGCCATGGCTCGAGCAACGGCGCGTGTTTCTCGATGAAGTACAGGATGTTTTCCTGCGGCTCGGCCGGGAAGCGAGCGTTATCCTTGTCGCTGTACTTGTCCGCCCCTTTGGGGATGGTGCGCCACAGATCATTGATCTGCTTTTGCAGGTGCTCTTCGCGATCTTTCTGCCGCCGGCGTTCCTCTTCGGCGGAAATCGGGTACGGCCGTTTGTAACGGTCGACGCCGTAGTTCATCAGGGCATGGCAGGAGTCGAGCAAGTCTTCCACGGCATCGATGCCGTGGCGCTCCTCGCACTGCATGATGTACTGCTTGGCAAACACCAGGTAATCGATAATCGAACTGGCATCGGTCCAGGTGCGGAACAGGTAGTTGCCCTTGAAGAAACTGTTGTGGCCATAGCATGCGTGAGCCACCACCAGCGCCTGCATGCAGATGGTGTTTTCTTCCATCAGATAGGCAATGCACGGATCGGAGTTGATCACGATTTCGTAGGCCAGGCCCATCTGCCCGCGACTGTAGGACTTTTCGGTGCTGAGGAAGTGTTTGCCGTAGGACCAATGGTGGTAACCCAGCGGCATGCCGACCGAGGCATAGGCGTCCATCATCTGCTCGGCGGTAATCACTTCAATCTGGTTAGGGTAGGTATCCAGCGCATAACGGGCCGCAATCCGGGCGATTTCGCGGTCGTAGGTCTGAATCAGCTCGAACGTCCATTCAGAGCCGGTGGAAATGGGTTGGCGCTTCTGCTCTTTGGCGGTCATGTCACTAACCTGCGCTGGAAGAGTTCACGGAAGACCGGATAGATATCTCCGGCCGAGACCAGTTGCTGCTGGGCAAAAGTGTCAGAAAAGGCTTCGGCGATGCGTTCGTACTCGTACCACAAGGCCTGATGTTCGCGCGGGGTGATCTCGACATAAGTGTAGTACTGCACAAACGGCATGATCTGGTTGATCAGGATGTCGCGGCAGATTGGCGAGTCGTCGTTCCAGTTGTCACCGTCGGAAGCCTGCGCCGCGTAAATGTTCCACTCGTTGCTGGGATAGCGCTCGGCCATGATCTCCTGCATCAGTTTCAGGGCGCTGGAAACGATGGTGCCGCCGGTTTCCCGTGAATAGAAAAACTCCTCTTCGTCGACTTCGCGAGCGCTGGTGTGATGGCGGATGAACACCACGTCGATCTTGTCGTAGTTGCGTTTCAGAAACAGGTACAAGAGGATGAAAAAGCGCTTGGCGATGTCCTTGGTCGCCTGGGTCATGGAGCCGGAAACGTCCATCAGGCAGAACATCACCGCTTTCGAACTGGGGTTTGGCTGTTTGATCAGCAGGTTGTACTTCAAATCGAACGTATCGAGGAACGGCACGCGATGGATGCGCGCGCTGAGTTTTTCGATTTCCGCCTCGAGTTCCTGAATATCGCCGAAGTTGTCCGGCTCTTCGCGTCTCAGGCGCTCAAGTTCTTCTTTGGCTTCGCGCAGTTTCGCCCGGCTGCTGCCGGACAGGGCAATGCGCCGTGCATGGGCCGAACGCAGGGTGCGGATGATGTTGATGCGCGATGGGTTGCCTTCGTTGCTGATCCCGGCGCGTACGGTTTTGAACGTGTCGGTGCCGCTGAGGTTGCGTTTGACCAGATTGGGCAGTTCGAGGTCTTCGAACATGAATTCGAGGAATTCCTCCTGGGTGATCTGGAAGACAAACTCGTCCATGCCCTCGCCGGAATTGCCGGCCTTGCCCGGACCGCGTCCGCCGCCACCTCCCGGTGGGCGAGCGATGTGTTCGCCGGCGGTAAACTCCTTGTTGCCGGGATGAACCACGGTCTGCTTGCCGCCACGGCCGTGGTGAAGCACCGGTTCGTCGATGTCGCGACCGGGGATGCTGATCTGTTCGCCGTGTTCCATATCGGTAATGGAACGCCGACTGACCGCCTCTTCGACAGCCTTTTTGATGTGGTCACGGTAACGCCGCAGAAAACGCTGGCGGTTCACCGTGCTCTTGTTCTTGCCATTCAGACGTCGGTCGATCACATAACTCATAGGAAGCCCTCCGGGCAGCTTCAAGTTGTGAGCTTCAAGCTGCAAGAAAAAGCAGTTTCCCGGGCATCACTGGGTTACGCGCTTTGTTCTTGCAGCTTGTAGCTAGAAGCTTGCAGCTTGCAGCTGCTTCACTGCGACTTCCGTACCCGTAGGTACCATTCGGAAAGAAGCCGTACCTGTTTGTCGGTGTAGCCGCGTTCGACCATTCGAGTGACGAAGTCGTTGTGCTTTTGCTGATCCTCTTTGCTGGCCTTGGCGTTGAAGCTGATGACTGGCAGCAGATCTTCGGTATTCGAGAACATTTTCTTCTCGATGACCACGCGCAGTTTTTCGTAGCTGAGCCAGGTCGGATTCTTGCCGTTGTTGTTGGCCCGCGCGCGCAGGACGAAGTTGACGATTTCGTTGCGGAAATCCTTCGGATTGCTGATGCCGGCCGGCTTCTCGATTTTCTCCAGTTCTTCGTTCAGGGCGACGCGATTGAGGATTTCGCCGGTTTCCGGATCGCGGTATTCCTGATCCTGAATCCAGAAATCCGCGTAGAGCACGTAGCGGTCGAAGATGTTCTGGCCGTACTCGCTGTAAGACTCGAGGTACGCGGTCTGGATCTCCTTGCCGATGAATTCGATATAACGCGGTGCCAGATACTCTTTCAGGTAGCGCAGATAGCGCTCGCGGGTCTCGGCCTGGAACTGTTCCTGTTCGATCTGCTGTTCCAGCACATACAGCAGGTGCACCGGGTTGGCGGCAATTTCGTGCGGGTCGAAGTTGAAGACCTTGGACAGGATCTTGAATGCAAAGCGGGTCGATAGACCGTTCATGCCTTCGTCCACCCCGGCCGAGTCGCGGTATTCCTGAATCGACTTGGCCTTCGGATCGGTGTCCTTGAGGTTTTCGCCGTCGTAGACGCGCATCTTCGAGTAGATGTTGGAGTTTTCCGGCTCCTTGAGGCGTGAGAGGACAGTGAACTGAGCCAGCATCTTCAAGGTGTCGGGCGCGCAATGCGCTTTGGCCAGGGAGCTGTTGAACAGCAGTTTGTCGTAGATCTTCACTTCATCGCTGACGCGCAGGCAATACGGCACCTTGACGATATAGATCCGGTCGATGAACGCTTCGTTGTTCTTGTTGTTGCGGAAGGTGTGCCATTCCGATTCATTGGAGTGGGCGAGCAGGATCCCTGTGAACGGAATCGCACCGAGACCTTCGGTACTGTTGTAGTTGCCTTCCTGAGTCGCGGTCAGCAATGGGTGCAGCACCTTGATCGGTGCCTTGAACATTTCGACGAATTCCATCAGGCCCTGGTTGGCCCGGCACAGCGCACCGGAGTAGCTGTAAGCGTCGGCGTCGTTCTGTGGGTATTCCTCGAGTTTGCGGATGTCGACTTTACCGACCAGCGCGGAGATGTCCTGGTTGTTCTCGTCGCCCGGTTCGGTCTTGGCCACGGCGATCTGATTGAGAATCGACGGGTACAGCTTGACCACGCGGAACTGGCTGATGTCGCCGCCGAATTCGGCCAGACGTTTGGTCGCCCATGGCGACATGATGGTGTTCAGATAGCGCCGTGGAATACCGAAGTCTTCTTCGAGGATCGCGCCATCTTCGGTGGCGTTGAACAGACCCAGAGGCGATTCGAATACAGGCGAGCCCTTGATCGCGTAGAAGGGCACTTTTTCTATCAGTTGTTTCAGCTTCTCGGCCAGCGACGATTTACCGCCACCGACGGGGCCGAGCAGATAGAGGATTTGTTTCTTCTCTTCCAGGCCTTGGGCGGCATGGCGGAAATACGAGACGATCTGGTCGATGCATTCTTCCATCCCGTGGAAGTCTTCAAAGGCCGGATAGCGACGGATCACCTTGTTGGAAAAGATGCGTGACAGCCTCGAATTGGTCGAGGTGTCGAGCAGCTCCGGCTCACCGATGGCCAGTAATAGACGCTCGGCGGCGGAAACGTAAGCGCTGCGGTCCTTCTTGCACAGCTCCAGGTACTCTTGCAGCGAGAGTTCTTCCTGGCGTGTGGACTCGAAGCGTTGTTGGAAGTGGCTAAAGATACTCATGACGTCACCTCGCTCGATACGTGGAGCCGACGCCGGATCACTCAGTCGATGCTGGCAAGCAGCCGCAGTAGCAGCTGATTGTTTACCCCCCAGAACACTTCCACGATCGACAATCGTGAAAGTCACTCCCGATGACCCGTGCGCCGGTGTACCGGCTCTCCCCTGATTTGGATGGCCTGGGCTTAAGGATAGTTGGGAATTCGGGAGGTAAAGGCGAGATACGTAATTAGTTGTGGCAAGACCGTTCGTCTGCCCGCGCAGGCCCACGGCAGCCGGGGCCTGCGCGTGACAAAAAAATTATTCGGCGGTGCCTTGCGCGGTTTCCGCAGGATAAGTCGTACGCCACAGCTCGAAGCCGCCGTCCATGCTGTAGACGTCGGAAAAGCCTTGGCTGATCAGGTAGGCCGCAGCGCCCTGGCTGGAATTGCCGTGGTAGCAGACGACCACGGTCGGTGCATCGAGGTCAGCGCCTTGAATGAAGGCGTGCAGCGAATGATTGTCCAGATGCTTCGAGCCGCTGATATGCAGGGCGGCAAAAGTCGCCGGGTCGCGCACGTCGACGACGACGGCACCTTGCTCGCGCAGGGCCTGGGCCTGTTCCGGGGGGATTCGTTTGAATTCGCTCATGGCGGGTTCCTGTAGCTCGGCTGAAAGCGCAGTCTAGCGCGGTGCGCTGACTGGCGAAGTTTCGGGGATAAGTGGTGCGACGGTCGGGGCCGGGCCGCCGTGTTCATCGCATTTGCACGACAGGCGTTCACCGCTGTCGACATTCATCAGGGTCAGGCTGCCGCCCCAGACACAACCGGTGTCCAGCGCCGAGATGCCCGGCTCCTGGATATTGCCTTCGAGTGCCGCCCAATGGCCGAAAATGATCCGCAGGCCTTTGGTCTTGCGATCCTTATGCTGGAACCACGGTTTATAGCCGGGGGGGGCGGTGTCGAGGCCTTCCTTGCTCTTGAGGTCGAGCTTGCCTTCTGCGGTGCAGAAGCGCATGCGCGTGAAGTAGTTGGTGATGACGCGCAGGCGGGTCACACCTTTGAGATCGTTGTCCCATTTCGCCGGATCGTTGCCGTACATGCCGTCGAGGTAAGCGGGCAGCATATTGTCGTCACGCAGGGCAGTCTCGACTTCGTCAGCGCATTTCAAGGCACGACGCAGTGACCATTGCGGGGGAATGCCGGCGTGTACCATGGCGACATCGCGCTGCTCGTCATAGTGCATGAGCTTTTGCTGGCGCACCCATTCAAGCAGTTCGGCGCAGTCCGGCGCTTCGAGAATCTCGCGCAGGGTGTCGGACTTCTTTAAACGCTCAATGTTTTTAGCCGCAGCCAGCAGGTGCAGATCGTGGTTGCCCAGCACGCAGACCAGCGATTCACGCATGCCATACAAAAAGCGCAGGGTTTCCAGTGATTGCGGGCCACGGTTGACCAGGTCACCGACCAGCCACAGTCGATCAAGCTTTGGGTCGAACGCCACTTGCTTGAGCAGGCACTTGAGCGGTTCGAGGCAGCCTTGCAGGTCGCCGACGGCATATGTCGCCATCAGTGCAAAGATCCGGGCACGGCGAGACGGAACGGCTTGATGATGGCGTCGAAATGTTTGCCATCGTCGGCGACCATTTCATAGGTGCCCTGCATCGTGCCGACCTTGGTGGTCATTACCGTGCCGCTGCTGTAGGTGTGGCTCTGGCCGGCATCGATCAACGGTTGCTGACCCACCACACCGGCGCCACGCACTTCTTCGACATGGCCATCGCCATCGGTGATCACCCAGTGCCGCGACAGCAGCTTGGCCGGGATCGCGCCATTGTTCTGCACGGTGATGGTGTAGGCGAAGGCGAAGCGGTGGTGCTCGGGTTGCGATTGGTCTGCCAGATAGCGGGTGACGACGCTGACATCGACCTGGTAACGGGAATCGGACATGCAAGAGGCCTTAAACGAAGCGGAACGCGGGGCGTAGCTGATGGGGAATCAGTCTAGGCAAGTATCGGGCAGTAAACCAGAGTGGCGTCCTGCCCGATAGCGTTCATCGTTTATCAGTCGGTGGCGGGGGAGGCCGGCACCTGTACTGCGAGCTGATCGGCCAGACGCACGAACGCGGCCAGATCCAGTTGCTCCGGACGCAGGCTGCCATCGACGCCGGCGGCTTCGATTTCAGCGTTGCTGAGCAATTGCTTGAGGGTATTGCGCAATGTTTTACGACGCTGGTTGAACGCTTCGCGCACCACTCGCTCCAGCAATTTGTGATCCTTGGCCGGGTGCGGCAGCACGGCGTGCGGCACCAGACGAACGATCGCCGAATCTACTTTTGGCGGCGGGTTGAACGCGCCCGGGCCAACGTTGAACAGGTGCTCTACGCGGCAGTGGTACTGAACCATGATCGACAGACGACCCCAGTCACCGCCACCCGGACCGGCCGCCAGACGCTCGACCACTTCTTTCTGCAGCATGAAGTGCATGTCGCGAATGATGCTGGCGTTGTTCAGCAGATGAAAAATCAGCGGCGTGGAGATGTTGTACGGCAGGTTACCGACCACCCGCAGACTATTCGGCGCGGCATTCAGACTGTTGAAGTCGAACTTCAGTGCATCGCCCTGATGCAGGTTGAAATTGCTCTTGCCGGCAAACTGCTGGTTGAGGATCGGGATCAGATCCTTGTCCAGCTCCACCACGTCCAGTTGTGCGCCGGATGACAGCAGGCCGGCGGTCAGTGCGCCCTGGCCCGGGCCGATTTCCAGCAGGCGGTCTTCAGACTTGGCGCTGATGGAGCGCAGGATGCGGTCGATTACCCCGGCATCGTGCAGGAAGTTCTGGCCAAAGCGTTTGCGCGCCTTGTGTTGGTATTGCTCGGTCATAAACGGGTCTCGGCCATCTGGTAGGCGGTTTCCAGGGCGACTTGCAGGCTGCCGGTGTCGATCTTGCCGCTGCCGGCCAGATCCAGGGCAGTGCCGTGATCGACCGATGTGCGGATGATCGGCAAACCCAGGGTCACGTTGACGGCAGCGCCGAAGCCTTTGTACTTGAGCACAGGCAAGCCCTGGTCGTGGTACATCGCCAGCACTGCGTCGCAGTGCTCCAGATATTTGGGGGTAAACAGAGTGTCGGCAGGCAGCGGGCCACGAAGGTCCATGCCCTCGCCGCGCAGGCGCTCTAATGTCGGTTCAATGATGTCGATTTCTTCATGGCCCAAATGGCCGCCTTCACCGGCGTGCGGGTTGAGTCCGCAGACCAGGATACGTGGCTGGGCAATGCCGAATTTGTTTTGCAGGTCGCTGTGCAGAATCCGCGTCACGCGCTCCAGCCGCTCCGGTGTGATCGCGTCGGCAATCTCGCGCAGAGGCAGGTGAGTGGTGACCAGCGCCACGCGCAAACCGCGGGTGGCGAGCATCATCACCACTTGGGCGGTGTGGGTCAGGTCAGCGAGGAATTCAGTGTGCCCGGAGAACGCGATGCCCGATTCGTTGATCACGCCTTTATGTACCGGGGCGGTGATCATTCCGGCGAAGTCGCCGTTGAGGCAACCGTTGCCGGCGCGGGTCAGGGTTTCGAGGACGAACGCAGCGTTGGCCTTGTCCAGTTGCCCGGCAACCACGGGGGCGCTCAGCGGCGTATCCCAGACATACAGGCTGCCTGCGGGCGCGGGAGCGTCCGGCCAGTGATCAGGCGCAGTATCCAGCAAAGTGACAGCCAGCCCCAGCTGCGCGGCCCGCTCAAGGAGCAGGTCGCGGCTGGTAATGGCAATCAGGGGATGTGGCTGGGCTTGCGAGGCGAGCAGCAGGCACAGGTCGGGACCGATGCCGGCTGGTTCGCCGGGTGTCAGCGCGAAACGCTTGGGTTTCACTGCGCTGCCTGGTCTGCACCAGGGAGTTTGATCTCTACGTACGCTTCGTCACGGATCTGACGCAGCCAGGTTTGCAGCTCTTCGTCGTATTTGCGGTTACGCAGTACGGTCATGGCTTGCTGCTCGCGAGCCTGTTCGGTGCTGTCGGTGGCGCGACGGCCAAGGACTTCCAGAACGTGCCAGCCGTATTGGGTCTGGAACGGCTTGGACAGCTGACCTTGCGGGGTCTTGGCCATCACTTCGCGGAACTCCGGTACCAGTGCGTTCGGGTCGATCCAGTTCAGGTCGCCGCCGTTGAGCGCCGAGCCCGGGTCTTCGGAGTAGCTTTTCGCCAGGGTGGCGAAATCTTCACCGGCGACGATGCGCTCATAAAGCGATTGCACCAGGGCCTTGGTCTTGGCTTCGTCGCGAATCGGGCTTGGCTTGACCAGGATGTGGCGCACATGCACTTCGTCGCGCATCTGGGCTTCTCCGCCGCGTTTGGCCAGCAGCTTCAGGATGATGAAGCCACCCGGTGTGCGTGCAGGCTGCGTGATGTCGCCTACGGCCATGCTGCTCAACTCGCGGTCGAACGGCGGTGGCAGTTGCGCGGCTTTACGCCAGCCCATGTCGCCGCCTTCCAGCGCGTTGTCGCTGCCGGACTTGGCAACGGCCATCTGGCCGAAGTCAGCACCTTGCTTGAGTTGCTGGTAAACCTCCATGGCCTGACGGGCAGCGCTTTGAATCGCTTCAGAGTTGGCGCTTTCCGGCGTCGGGATCAGGATGTTGGCCAGGTGCAGTTCTTCGGACAGTTGCATTTTGCCCAGATCGGAGGCGAGGAAATTTTTCACTTCCTGTTCGGAGACCTGAATGCGCTCTGCCACACGACGCTGACGTACACGGCTGATGACCATTTCGCGCTTGATCTGATCACGGGCGTCGTCATAGTTCAGGCCGTCGCGAGCCAGAGCTGCACGGAATTGCTCAACCGACATGTTATTGCGCTGGGCAATGGTGCCGACTGCCTGGTTCAGCTCTTCGTCGGTGATGCGGATGCCGGAGCGTTCGCCGATCTGCAGTTGCAGGTTTTCGACGATCAGGCGCTCAAGCACCTGTTGATCCAGGACGCCAGGAGGCGGCAAGCCGCCACCACGTTTGGCGATGGTCTGCTGCACTTCATGGACGCGCTGGTCCAGTTGGCTCTGCATGACCACGTCGTTGTCGACGATCGCTACCACTTTGTCGATGGATTGGACTGCGGCGTTAGCCGCAGTACCCAGGAACAACGCGCCCAGCATCAGCGGGCGCAGACAATCAGAAAGCTTGGTCTTCACGTTCACGATAACCTTGAATGCCTTTGTCGAGGAAGCTCTCTACCTTGGCGCCGGTCAGGCCGCCGAGTCCCTTCAGAACAATTTGGAGGAAGACGCCATGGTCGCCTTTTTCGTTTTGCGGAGCTTCCTGGCTGAACTCGTCATAGGAAACCCAGTAACGGTTGATCAGGCGCAGTTTCCAGCAGCAGTTGTCGTACTCGAAGCCACCAAAGGCTTCCAGCGTACGGTTGCGGTTGTAGTCATACTGCCAGCGGCTGATCGCGTTCCACTGTGGAACGATCGGCCAGATGACCGAGAAGTCATGCTGCTGGATCTTGTAGTAGTCCTTCACGTAGCCAGGCTGGCCAGGAGTGCCGTAGTCACCACCACCGACCGACCATTTACCGGTGTTCTGGTCGTAACGAACCTGGTCATTGCGATAGCGATAGCCGGCGTTGATAACCTTGTTCGGATTGTCTTCAGGCTGATAGTGGAACATCGCACTGCCGGAACGCGGGCTGCGGCTGTCCGGGTCCCAGTTGTAGTCGGCCGTGGTGCGCCAATCGCGGTTCCAGCGGTATTCGTATTCCAAAGCATATGGCGAAACGTTGGATTTCGCGTCGTCACGGGTTTTGGCATCGATACCTGGCAGTTGAACTTCACGATCCTTGAAGTACAGAGCCTGGCCGACACTGATGCGTTGACGTTCGAAGCCGTCGTCTTCGATCCAGCGGCTGGTCACGCCCAGCGACAGCTTGTTCTCGTCGCCGACACGGTCGGAGCCAGAGAAACGGTTGTCGCGGAACAGCGACGCGTAGTTGAAGGTGTATTCGCTGGTGTCGAATACAGGAATATCTTCCTGATTCTCTTCAGGTACATAGAGGTAGAACAGTCGCGGCTCCAGCGTCTGGCGGTAGTTCTTGCCAAAGAACGACGTGTTGCGGTCGAAGTACAAGCCGCTGTCGATGCTGGCAATGGGAACACCACGGTTCTGGTTGCTGCCGAAATTACCATTGACGTATCGGGTGCCATTCGCTGCAGCGAAAGCCTTCTGGGCTACGATGTCGCTTTTGCCTTGGCCATCCAGATCCAGTTGATACTGGGTGTACTGGTACTTGAGCGATGGTTTCAGGAAACCATAGGTCCAGTTCATCGGCAGGCTTACACCGGGCTTCAGGTTCAGGCGGTCGCCGTTGGCTCGGGCCAGTCCTGTCACGTTGGTGTCTAGGCGACGCTCTGTAGTGACACCGTCTTCCTGGGTAAATGTTCCGGTTTTCAAATCACGATCAAAGCGCACCAGCTCGGTCTCGTAATCGAAGTTCAGACCTTCCGGGTGATACGGCAGCTGACCATTGAAGGTGATCTGCGGCAGACGCCCGTACGGTGTGATGTTCGAAACGGTTGCCAGTTGATACTGCTGAGCATTCAGGATGGCGGTATACGAATCGCCGCGGTAGGCAACCAAGCCCTGCTGATTTACGTAGTCGCTGGACTTCACACCAATCTGATCGGTCTGCAGATCCTGGAAGTAGTACGGATCGCTGATCTTGGTGTAATCAACCTGGGTGAAGACGCGAGAGTCGAGACCGCCCTTGTGCTGCCAGTTGTACATGTAGCGGGTTTTTTCGTAATCGGTCTGCTTGCTGCGGTCGGTATCGTCATCGTTCAGATACGCCGCACCGAACTGACCTTCACTCGATTTGGTCAGGTAACGGAATTCGCCTTCCACCAACATGCCACGCTTGCTCATGTAACGCGGGTACAACGTGGCGTCATAGTTCGGCGCCAGGTTGAAGTAGTAAGGCGTGACCAGCATGAAGCCGGTATCGCTGCCGCTGCCGATGGTCGGCGGCAGGAAGCCCGACTGACGACGGTCGTCGATCGGGAAGTAGATGTACGGCGTGTACAGAATCGGAATGTCTTTGACGCGCAGCGTCACGTTGGTCGCGGTACCGAAACCGGTGGCCGGGTTCAAGGTGATGTTGTTGCCCTTGAGCTGCCAGGCATTGCTGTTCGGTTCGCACGTGGTGTACGTGCCGTCCTTCAAGCGGATGATCGCGTTCTCGGCACGCTTGGCGTACAGCGCGTTACCGCGGATTCGCGATTTGTGCATCACGTATTCGGCGTTGTCGACCTTGGCTTCACCGGTGTCGAGCTGCACATCGGCGTGATCGCCGACGATCAGCGCGCCGTTGTCGCGGATACGTACATCGCCATTGAGTTCGGCGCGGCTCTCGGCCTGATACAGGCTGGCCTCGTCGGACTCGACCTGCATGCTGCCCTGACGCAGGACGACATCGCCGGCCAGCGTACCGACTTGATCATCGGTGTTATAGCGCGAAGCTTTTGCGCCGATAAAGGTCGGAGCATCGCTTTTATTCGTCTTGTCATTCATGCCAGGACGAATCGGTTCGATATAGGCACCAGAGCAGTAAGGCCCGGTCTCGGCCAATTGAGCGGCGGTGAGCTTCTCGCGCGGAACCCAGTCGAGGTGACTGAAGTCTTCGCTACGGGATTTCAGACCGCGGCCCTTGGCTTCGGTGACCAGCGCCGTTTTAGGCGCTGCGTCGGCAACCGAACCGTTCTCGCTCGCAGCTTCGCCGGTAGCGCTGACGGCACTGCCGTCATGCACCGGACGCGGCGGCAACGCAGCAGCGGTTGATTTGGGCGCACAGGCCCAACCACCCGAAGCCGAGACGGAGCAGTCATACTGCTCGGCGGCAACAACGAATTGACTGGCCAGAGGTTGCATAGCCAGCAGACTGCCGGTTACCAACAACGGAAATTTTTTACGAAACGCGGGGGATTTCAATGCCATCTTATTAGTCCGGGCTTCCTGCGTGCCATCTGCCCGCGGTGTGGGCCGCACGCCTCTCGATGGTCTGAAAAAGATGCTGGATAATAAAGCATGACCCGCTTGACGGCTAGCGCCGTCGGAGACCCTTGCAATGCCTGACCAAGATGTACGCTTGCAACACCTGAAAGTTTGGCTCGATGAGCAGTTGGCAATCCTGTTTGCAGATCAGGGCTGGGGCCCTGTCCCCCCGGCCACGTTGACCGCGGCCAGCAGCGACGCGAGTTTCCGCCGTTACTTCCGTTGGGAAGGCGCGGGCAAAAGCTTCGTCGTGATGGACGCGCCGCCACCTCAGGAAAACTGCAAACCGTTCGTGGATATCGCTTTTTTGCTGGCGAAATCCGGAATAAATGTGCCGAAAATTTATGCCGAAGACCTCGAAAGTGGATTTCTTTTGCTCAATGACCTGGGCAACAAGACCTATCTCGACGTGATCGATGGCGAAAATGCCGATCAATTGTTCAACGATGCCCTGCAAGCGCTGCTGGCTTTTCAGCAGTTGCCGATGGTTGCACCGCTGCCGAGTTACGACGTCGCGTTGCTGCGTCGTGAGCTGGAACTGTTCCCCGAGTGGTATGTGAAGCGTGAACTCGGTGTCGAATTCGATTCGACCCAGCAACAGCAGTGGCAGCAGGTCAGTGAGCTGCTGATCGACAGCGCGCTCGCCCAGCCCAAAGTACTGGTGCACCGCGACTACATGCCGCGCAACCTGATGCTCAGCGAGCCGAACCCGGGCGTGCTGGATTTCCAGGATGCGGTCTACGGCCCGGTGACCTACGACGTGACCTGCCTGTTCAAGGATGCCTTCCTCAGTTGGCCTGAAGAGCGTGTGCGCGGCTGGCTGCAAAGCTACTGGCAACAAGCCTCGGCGCTGAACATTCCGGTGCAGCCGGACTTCGAGGACTTCCTGCGTGCCAGTGACCTGATGGGCGTGCAGCGACACCTGAAAGTCATCGGTATCTTCGCGCGCATTTGTCATCGTGATGGCAAGCCGCGTTATCTGGCCGACGTACCGCGATTCTTCTCTTATATAGAGGCGGTGATTGCGCGCCGTCCTGAACTGGCCGAGCTGCAAGCGCTGTTCACCAGCCTGCGGGGTGGAGCAACAGCATGAAGGCAATGATTCTGGCGGCAGGCAAAGGCGAGCGCATGCGCCCGCTGACCCTGACCACACCGAAACCCCTGGTGCGTGCCGGCGGTGTTCCCCTGATCGAGTACCACCTGCGCGCCCTCGCGGCAGCGGGTTTCAACGAGATCGTGATCAATCACGCCTGGCTCGGTCAACAGATCGAGGATTATCTGGGCGACGGTTCGCAGTTTGGCGTGAGCATTCAGTACTCGCCGGAAGGTGAGCCGCTGGAAACCGGCGGCGGGATTTTCCGTGCGCTGCCGTTGCTCGGCGATGACGCTTTCCTGGTGGTCAACGGTGATATCTGGACCGATTACGACTTCAGCGTGTTGCATCAGCCGATCAACGGGCTCGCGCATCTGGTACTGGCCGACAATCCGGCGCATCACCCGAACGGTGATTTCACACTGGTCGACGGCAAGGTGCACGACGGTCAGTCGGACGCTACGACCCTGACCTACAGCGGCATCGCCGTGCTGCATCCACAGTTGTTCGACGGCTGTGTAGATGGCGCTTTCAAACTGGCGCCGTTGTTGCGCAACGCCATGGCGGCTGACGAGGTCACGGGCGAGCGACTGAAAGGTCACTGGGTGGATGTCGGTACGCACGAGCGTCTGGCCGAAGCTGAAACCTTGATAGAAGCGAGTCGCTGACATGTTGTGGCCAGGGACTCTGATTGGAGCCGGAGCGGGTTTTGCGATCGCCAGCATTCCGGGGGCCATGCTTGGGGCATTGTTGGGGCAGGCGCTGGATCGGCGCCTGCACCTGCAAAGCTGGGGGCATTTGCGGGAAAAACTCGGCGGTCGGCCGATGTTGCGCAACGACGAATTGTTGTTTGTGCTACTCGGTCGTCTGGCCAAAAGTGACGGTCGGGTCACTGACGGGCATATCCAGCAGGCGCGTAACGAAATGCGTGCGCTGGAAATGAGCGAGCCGGCGACGCGTCGGGCGATTGCCGCGTTCAATCGCGGCAAGTCGGAAAATGACAATCTGCGCGGCTATCTGCGGCGCCTGAGCGCGCAACCCCACGCGGCGGAAGGTGTGTTGCGGGCGTGCTGGCGGATGGTCTGGGCCGACGGCCGCGCGGGTGTCAGCGAGCGTGAATTGCTGGCGCAGTGGGGCAAATGGCTGGGCTGGACGACACATCAGGTGCAGGCGCTGGCCAGTGAATACGAGCCGGGCAAACGACCGATTGTCAGTGCAGCGGTGAGCTATCAGGACGCGATGCGGTTGCTCGGGGTGTCGTCGTCCAGCGAGCCGGCGCAGATCAAGCGAGCCTATCGGCGTCTGCTCAGTCGTCATCATCCGGACAAGATTGCCGGGACGGGGGCGACGCCTGCACAGGTGCGTGAAGCGACCGATAAAACCCGCGAGCTGCACAATGCCTACACGTTGATTCGTGAGCGGCGGGATTTTCGTTAGTCGTTAGCGCTGTGTTGCCAGTGATGGCCCCTTCGCGAGCAGGCTCGCTCCCACAATGGACTGTGTACGCAGATCCAATGTGGGAGCGAGCCTGCTCGCGAAGGGGGCGACGCGGTTTACCGATCAGTCCGGATTCTGCGGATTCAACCAGCCCCGCACCCGGCGGAACAATTGCTCTTGCTCAGCCTTGTTATCCGGCAAAGCCTTGAGCGCGACCTGGCTGAACGCCGAGGTCTTCAAGCGCTTGCTCGCCTGCATGCGCTCCAGCGCGGCATTGCGATCCAGCGGCTTGTCCATATAGAAAATATCCGCCGTCGGCAGCTTCAGCGCTGGCGTCAGTTCGGCCAGTGGCGGCTTGGCCTTGGTCGGCATTTGCGCATCGACCATGACGAATTTCTCCACCTGCGCCGTTTGCTTCTCGCTCAAGTAGCGCGCAGCCCAATAAGCACCGGTGCCGTGCCCAAGCACGACAATGCTGCGTGCGCTCTGCTGCTCAGCGTAGGCAATCGCGGCGTCGATGCGCGCGAAGATGCGTTCGCCGTCGGCCTTGGATTGTTCTTCAGTGGTTTCGGCGACCACTTGCTCCGCCACTTCGGCTTCACCGCCAGCGGCTTGCTCGATCGGTTGCGCGGTGGTGGAGTCCTTGCTGCCGGACTCCGGGGCTTTCGGCACAGCAGGTGCCTCGACCACGCGCGGTGCAATGGCGTCGCTTTGCAGGTCGGGCAGGGTGATACTCAGGCTGCTCCACTTTGCGTCCGGCAGTTTGCGCCGCAGCGGGCCGATTGCTTGCGGCCAGTCAGCGGTTTCGCCAGCGCCGGGGATGATAATCACCGCGCCTTTGGGCTCGGCGGTGTTGGCCGGTTTCCACAGGGCGAGGAAGGTGTCGCTGCCGGCCTGCAACTGTTGCTGTTCTTGCGCCGGGATTTTACGTTCCAGTGCGGCGGCCTCTTCCTGACTACGCTCAAGCAATGGCTGGCGTTCGGCCGGCTTTTCTTCGGCCGGTTTTTCCGCAGCCGGGGTGGGGTCGGCGGCGTTAGCGGAAAACGCACAAGGCAGGAGCAGCGACAGGCACAATGCTGGCATTGCCAGGCGGTAAACAAAGGGCATCGGTTATTCCAGGCCAGAAAGTATCCCGGCAGCCTAATGGGTTGGTCAGAATTTGTCAGTGTATGAGACTTCAATGAAGCGATTTTGCTGCCTGTGGGTTATCGGCTGTTTGTGGTTTCCCTTGATGGGCTGGGCGGCACCTGCGCCACCGTCGCATGTCGCGCAATTGTCGGCGGGCCAGCAGCAATGGCTGGCGCAGCACAATGAATTGCGCGTCGGTCTGGTGCTGCAAGCGCCCTATGCGCAATACGACCGGCGCTTGCAACGGTTGTCCGGGGCCAACGTCGAGCTGATGAAGTTGCTGGCCAAGGCGCTCAATGTCGAATTGAGCTGGCGCAATTTTCAAGATCTCGCGCAACTGGAAACCGCCGTGCGCGAGGGCGAGATCGATATCGCCCCGGGCCTGAGCCAAACCCCTGGCGCCCTGCGTCTGTGGCAATTTTCCGATCCCTACATGCGCGTACCGCAACTGGTGGTCAGTGATCAGAAAGCCAGTGGCGTGGTCGATCTGGAAAAGCTCGATAGCCAGGTCCGCGTCGCCGTGCGCATGCCCAGTAGCACCGCCGACTATCTGCGCGGCAACTATCCACATCTGAACTTGCAAGGCGTGCCGCTGGAACGTCAGGCCTTGCAGTTGCTGTTGAGTCAGCAGGCTGCCTACGCCGTGGTCGACGAGGCACAACTCGGACGCTTGTCGGTAGAGCCGGAGTTCGCCGAACTGGTGGTGGTCGGTGATATCGGTCTGCCGCAACTGCTGCGAGTCGGCTCACGCCGCGATTGGCCAGAGTTGGCCGGCATCGTACAAAGTGCCTTTCGTGCGATCCCGGCCAAGGATCTGGAGCAATTGCACAACCAATGGCTGCAACCGAAATATCCGCGACTCTCGGAGTCGCCGGGGTTCTGGCAGAACCTCAGTCTATTGTTCGCGGTAATGCTGTCGAGTTGTGTCGCCATCGTGTTCTGGCAGCGCCGCCAACAGCACAGCCTCGAACAGCGACTGCTGGCCGCGCGGGAGGACATCGCCTTGCGCGCGGCCAGTGAAGAAGCGCTGCGGTTGACGCAGTTCTCAATCGATCAAAGCACGGTCGGCATTCTCTGGGTCAACTGGGACAGCCATGTGCGCTATGCCAATCGCGCGGCGGAAAACATGCTCGGTTATCCCTCCGGCGGACTGATCGAACGGCCATTGATTGACTTCGAGCCGGGTCTGCACATGGATCGCTGGCTCAATCTGTGGAAGCGCGCGCGGGCCAGCGAAGAAGGGCCGCTGAGTTTTGAAACCAGTTGCGTGCGCGCTGATGGCAGTATTTTGCCTGCAGACGTGTCGCTGAGTTTCCTGCGCTTTCGCGAAAGCGAATACCTGGTGGTTTACCTCAACGACGTTACCGAGCGCCGTCGCGCCTTGGCGGCGTTGCAGGAAAGCGAGGCGCGTCTGCAGGGCATCGCCGCCAACGTGCCGGGTTTGGTGTTCCGTTTGGAGCGGGCGCCGGTGACCGGGCAGATCGACTTCGCCTACATCAGTGAAGGCAGCGAAAGCCTGGTCGGTTACGCCCCGGCCGCTATCGCTCATCGCGACATGGGCCTGCGCAGTCTGGTGCATCCCGATGACAAGGCCAGTTACCACAGCACCCAGGATCAGGCGCTGGACACCGACAGTGACTGGTCGTGGCAGGGACGAATTCTTACCCGTCAGGGCGAGCAGCGCTGGGCCGAGATCAAGGCGATCACCCGGCAACTGGAGGATGGCGCCTACGTATGGGACGGCATCGTCTGGGACATTACCGAGAGCAAACGTATCGAGCTGGAACTGGCGGCATCGCGCGAGCAATTGCGCGAACTGTCGGCGCACCTTGAAAGCGTGCGAGAAGAAGAGAAGGCGCGCATTGCTCGGGAAGTGCACGATGAGCTGGGGCAGATGTTGACGGTGCTGAAGCTGGAAACATCGATGTGCGAACTGGCCTACGCGCAACTCGATCCCGGTCTGAACGAGCGGCTGAACAGCATGAAGCGCCTGATCGCCCAGTTGTTCCAGTTGGTGCGCGATGTGGCGACCGCGCTGCGTCCGCCGATTCTTGATGCCGGGATCGCTTCGGCAATCGAGTGGCAGGCGCGACGGTTCGAGGCGCGTACGCAGATTCCGTGTCTGGTGCAGGTGCCGGACAACCTGCCGGCGCTGAGCGATGCCAAGGCGATTGGCTTGTTCCGGATTTTGCAGGAGGCGCTGACCAACGTGATGCGCCATGCTCAGGCGCATACTGTCGAGCTGACACTGGCGCTGGATGGCGACAAATTGTGTCTGACGGTCAGTGATGATGGCGTAGGATTTGTCGCCGCTGCCGGTCGGCCGACCTCGTTTGGACTGGTGGGCATGCGCGAGCGGGTGCTGATCATGGGCGGGCGGCTGGAGCTGGAGAGTGAGCCGGGGGAGGGCACCAGTCTGAATGTTTGGGTGCCGGTGAGTGAGGTTTGACATGTTGTGGTGTCTGGACTGACGCCTTCGCGAGCAAGCTCGCTCCCACAGGGATCTGTGTATGCCTGAATTCTGGAGAAAAACGTGATCCGTGTACTGGTAGCCGAAGACCACACCATTGTCCGTGAGGGCATCAAGCAATTGATCGGCCTGGCCAAGGATCTGCAAGTGGTGGGCGAGGCGAGCAATGGCGAACAACTGCTCGAAATCCTGCGAAGCCTGCCGTGTGAAGTGGTACTGCTCGACATTTCCATGCCTGGCGTCAATGGCCTGGAGGCGATCCCGCGCATCCGTGCGCTGAACAATCCGCCGGCGATTCTGGTGCTGTCGATGCACGATGAGGCGCAGATGGCTGCGCGTGCGCTGAAGGTCGGCGCGGCCGGGTATGCGACCAAGGACAGCGATCCGGCGCTGTTGCTGACCGCTATTCGCAAAGTCGCGGCGGGTGGGCGTTACATCGATCCGGATCTGGCGGATCGCATGGTGTTTGAAGTCGGTCTGACCGATGCGCGGCCGCTGCATTCGTTGTTGTCCGAACGTGAGTTCTCGGTGTTCGAACGCCTGGCACAAGGTGCCAACGTCAATGACATCGCCCAGCAACTGGCCCTGAGCAGCAAAACCATCAGCACCCACAAGGCGCGGCTGATGCAGAAGCTCAACATCACCTCGCTGGCCGAACTGGTCAAATACGCGATGGAACACAAACTCCTCTGAACCCACCTCAAAAACCTGTGGGAGCTGGCTTGCCAGCGATGAGGGCATGTCAGTCACATCAATGTCGGCTGACCCACCGCTATCGCTGGCAAGCCAGCTCCCACAGGTTTTGTGTTTAACCCTCGATTATGGGCATATCTGTTAGCGACAGGCGCTTTCGCTTGTTCTTGCAGCTTGCAGCTCACCCCTCGCCACTGCCTTATCCATTAGCGCCATCCTTGTAGGGCAATCCCTACCCCCAACCTTCCATCCGGCTGAGGCGATTCTCTCCTGCGCCCCGATTTGCGCGCCTGTCAGCAACCACTAGGCTTAATCCACAAGCAGTCATCAACAACAAAGGTGTGGGTATGAGCCAGGTCGATACAAACGCAGGGGCCAGTGATGTGCTGGTCAGCTTTCGTGGAGTGCAGAAGAGCTACGACGGCGAGAACCTGATCGTCAAAGACCTCAACCTGGACATTCGCAAAGGTGAATTCCTCACCCTGCTCGGGCCGTCCGGTTCCGGCAAGACCACCAGCCTGATGATGCTCGCCGGTTTCGAAACGCCGACCGCTGGCGAGATTCTGCTGGCCGGGCGCTCTATCAATAACGTGCCGCCGCACAAGCGTGACATCGGCATGGTGTTCCAGAACTACGCACTGTTCCCGCACATGACCGTGGCGGAAAACCTCGCGTTCCCGCTGACCGTGCGTGGCCTGAACAAAAGCGACGTCAGCGACCGCGTGAAGAAAGTCCTCAGCATGGTTCAGCTCGACGCATTCGCCTCGCGTTACCCGGCGCAGTTGTCAGGCGGTCAGCAGCAACGTGTGGCATTGGCCCGCGCGCTGGTGTTCGAACCCCAGCTGGTGCTGATGGACGAGCCCCTCGGCGCCCTCGACAAACAACTGCGTGAACACATGCAGATGGAAATCAAACACCTGCACCAACGCCTCGGCGTGACCGTGGTCTACGTGACCCACGATCAGGGTGAAGCGCTGACCATGTCCGACCGCGTCGCGGTGTTTCATCAGGGCGAAATCCAGCAGATCGCTCCGCCGCGCAGCCTCTACGAAGAACCGAAAAACACCTTCGTCGCCAACTTCATCGGCGAGAACAACCGCCTCAACGGTCGCCTGCTCAGCCAGAACGGCGAGCGCTGCGTGGTCGAGTTGGGCCGTGGCGAAAAGGTCGAGGCGCTGGCGGTCAATGTAGGCCAGACCGGCGAACCGGTGACCCTGTCGATCCGTCCGGAGCGTGTCAGCCTCAACGGTTCGAGCGATCAATGCGTTAACCGCTTCTCAGGGAGGGTGGCGGAATTCATCTATCTGGGCGACCACGTCCGGGTGCGCCTGGAAGTCTGTGGCAAGACCGACTTCTTCGTGAAACAGCCGATTGCCGAGCTCGATCCCGCGCTCGCCGTCGGTGACGTGGTTCCGCTTGGCTGGCAGGTCGAGCACGTTCGCGCGCTTGACCCGCTTTTAGAGGCGAACTGATCGCCCCCGGCAATACCAACACCAACCCTGCACGTGGAGAGAACAATAAATGTTGAGATCCCTGAAGTTCACCGCCCTGACCCTGGGCCTGATGGGTGCCGCCAGCGCAATGGCCGGCCCGGATTTGACCGTGGTGTCGTTTGGCGGGGCGAACAAGGCGGCGCAAGTCAAAGCCTTCTACGCACCGTGGGAAGCGGCGGGCAACGGCAAGATCGTCGCTGGCGAATACAACGGCGAAATGGCCAAGGTCAAAGCCATGGTCGACACCAAGAGCGTGTCGTGGGATCTGGTCGAAGTTGAATCGCCAGAGCTGTCCCGTGGTTGCGACGAAGACATGTTCGAACAACTCGATCCGGCACTGTTCGGCAAGACTGAAGACTACGTCAAAGGCGCGATTCAGCCGTGCGGCGTGGGCTTCTTCGTTTGGTCGACCGTCTTGGCTTACAACGCCGACAAGCTGAAAACCGCACCGACCAGTTGGGCGGATTTCTGGGACACCAAGAAATTCCCGGGCAAGCGAGGCCTGCGCAAAGGCGCCAAGTACACCCTCGAATTCGCTTTGATGGCCGATGGTGTGGCGCCGAAAGACGTCTACAAAGAGCTGGCGAGCAAGGGTGGCCAGGATCGCGCGTTCAAGAAACTTGATGAGCTGAAGCCGAGCATCCAATGGTGGGAAGCCGGCGCGCAACCACCGCAATACCTCGCTTCCGGTGACGTGGTGATGAGCTCGGCTTACAACGGTCGCATCGCGGCGGTGCAGAAAGAATCCAACCTGAAAGTGGTGTGGAACGGCGGTATCTACGACTTCGACGCCTGGGCCATTCCGAAAGGCCTGGACGCCAAGCGTGCGGAAGCGGCGAAGAAGTTCATCGCCTACTCGGTGCAGCCGCAGCAGCAGAAGACCTACTCGGAAAACATCGCCTACGGCCCGGCCAACACCCAGGCTGTGCCGCTGCTGGCCAAGGATGTCCTGAAAGACATGCCGACCACCCCGGAAAACATCGCCAACCAGGTACAGATCGACGTCAGCTTCTGGGCTGACAACGGCGAGCAACTGGAGCAGCGCTTCAACTCCTGGGCGGCGAAATAACCGAGGGCTCGCTCTCCTGTGAGAGCGAGCTTGCTCGCGAAAGCGCCAGTACATTCAATATCGATGTCGACTGATGCGCCGCCTTCGCGAGCAAGCTCGCTCCCACATTTGGATCTGTGTGCATCAATCGATCGAGGTGGTTTGCCACCTCTGTAACGATCAAAGATTTGCGGAGTACGTCATGGCCATCGCCGTTCCCCTGAACGAGGGCAACAGCCCCACCTTGAAGCAGAAGCTCAAGCGCGCCGAGCGGGTAAACCGCTGGAAGGCGCAAGCGCTGATCGCGCCGCTGGTGCTGTTTCTGTTGCTGGTGTTTCTGGTGCCAATCGTGGCGCTGCTCTACAAAAGTGTTGGCAACCCCGAAGTGGTCGGCGGCATGCCGCGCACTGTGGCAGCCATCGCCAGTTGGGACGGCCGTGGCCTGCCCGCTGAACCGGTCTATAAAGCCGCCAGTGAAGACCTCGCCGAAGCACGCAAAAACCAGACGCTGGGCGATCTGTCCAAGCGCTTGAACATGGAGTTGGCGGGCTATCGCAGCCTGTTGACCAAAACCGCCCGGGCGCTGCCCTTCGCCAGCGAACCGGCCTCCTATAAAGAAGCACTCGAAGCACTCGACGAACGTTGGGGCGACCCGGCCTACTGGCAAGCGGTCAAACGCAACACCAGCAGCATCACCCCGTATTACTTGCTGGCGGCGGTCGATCACCGTATCGACGACCTCGGCGAAATCGCCCCGGCCACCCCGGATCAGGCGATCTACCTCGACATCTTCGCCCGCACCTTCTGGATGGGCCTGATCATCACCGTGATCTGCCTGGTACTCGCTTATCCACTGGCGTACCTGCTGGCGAACCTGCCATCACGGCAAAGCAATCTGCTGATGATTCTGGTGCTGCTGCCGTTCTGGACCTCGATTCTGGTGCGCGTCGCGGCGTGGATCGTGCTGCTGCAATCGGGCGGTCTGATCAACAGCGGCCTGATGGCCATGGGCATTATCGATAAACCGCTGGAACTGGTGTTCAACCGCACCGGCGTGTACATCTCGATGGTTCACATCCTGCTGCCGTTCATGATCCTGCCGATCTACAGCGTGATGAAAGGCATCTCGCCGACCTACATGCGCGCCGCCATTTCCCTCGGCTGCCATCCGTTCGCCAGTTTCTGGCGGGTGTACTTCCCGCAGACCTACGCTGGCGTCGGCGCCGGTTGCCTGTTGGTGTTCATCCTCGCCATCGGCTACTACATCACCCCGGCGCTGCTCGGCAGCCCGAACGATCAAATGGTCAGCTACTTCGTCGCCTTCTACACCAACACCAGCATCAACTGGGGCATGGCCACCGCGCTGGGCGGGCTGTTGCTGCTGGCGACCGTGGTGCTTTATCTGATTTACAGCTGGCTGGTGGGCGCCAGTCGCCTGCGCCTGAGCTAAGGGGAATTCGAAATGCTGAGTCCTTACATGTCGCCCATTGAACGGGTGTGGTTCTACAGCCTGCGGATTCTCTGCGGCCTGATTCTGTTGTTCCTGATTCTGCCGGTGCTGGTGATCATTCCGCTGTCGTTCAACTCGGGCAGTTTTCTGGTGTATCCGCTGCAGGGCTTCTCGCTGCACTGGTATCAGGATTTCTTCGCCTCGGCGGAATGGATGCGCGCCCTGAAGAACAGCATCATCGTCGCCCCGGCGGCCACGGTGCTGGCGATGATCTTTGGCACGCTGGCGGCGATTGGCCTGACTCGTGGGGACTTTCCCGGCAAAGCGCTGGTGATGGCGCTGGTGATTTCGCCGATGGTGGTGCCGGTGGTGATCATTGGTGTGGCGAGTTATCTGTTTTTTGCGCCGCTGGGTTTGGGTAACAGCTTCTTCTCGCTGATCGTGGTTCACGCGGTGTTAGGTGTGCCGTTTGTGATCATCACGGTGTCGGCGACGTTGCAGGGGTTTAATCATAATCTGGTGCGGGCGGCGGCGAGTCTCGGTGCATCGCCGTTGACCGCATTTCGTCGGGTGACCTTGCCGCTGATTGCGCCGGGGGTGATTTCCGGGGCGCTGTTCGCGTTTGCGACTTCGTTTGATGAGGTGGTGGTGACGTTGTTTCTTGCCGGGCCTGAACAGGCGACATTGCCTCGGCAGATGTTTAGCGGGATTCGTGAGAACTTGAGTCCGACGATTGCGGCGGCGGCTACGTTGTTGATCGCGTTCTCCGTCATCCTGCTGCTGACGCTGGAATGGCTACGTGGGCGTAGCGAAAAACTGCGCACCGCCCAGGTCTAAGGTCCAGATCAAGAGCTTACCCCCTCACCCCAGCCCTCTCCCCCAAGGGGGCGAGGGGGAAAGGGAGCAGATCTTTATGGTTTTCAAAACCTGAGTTCCACTCGATATCGCAAGTCGGTGCACCTCTCCCATCCACCTCGGTCAGTCTTTTTACCTTCGGGGGGAAGGGAGCAGATCGTTGTGCTTTTCAAAACCTGAGTTCGACTCGGTATCGCACGTCGGTGTACCTCTTCCATCCACCGCGGTCAGTCCCCTCTCCCTCTGGGAGAGGGCTAGGGTGAGGGGCTCTTGCTCTTCCCCTCGATGGTCATTCACCACCTGAATAGCAGACAACCCCAAATCCCCAGCTAATCTTGTGCCCAGCTCCCACATCTATAAGAGGCTGCGCACGATGAGTCTGTCCCAGTTCAAAATCGCTCACAAACTGATCACCGGCGCCGCCGCCATCGAGCAACTGGCCGCCGAACTCACACGCCTGGATATCGACAACCCATTGATCGTCACCGATGCCGCCCTGGTCAAATCCGGCACGGTAGAGCTGGCGCTGGTACAACTCGGCGGGCGCGACTACGAGATTTTCGACCGCGTACTGCCCGACCCGGAAATCGCCATCGTCGAAGACTGCATGCGTGTTTACCGCGAAGGCGGGCATGACGGCTTGATCGGCCTCGGTGGCGGCAGTGCCATCGACATCGCCAAGAGTGTCGCTGCGTACGCCGGTTACCACGGCGCGCTGGAAGATCTGTTCGGTGTCGATCAGGTGCCACGCAAAGGCCCGCCGCTGATCGCCATCCCGACCACCGCCGGCACCGGCTCTGAAGTCACCAATGTCGCAATCCTTTCGGACAAGGCCGCGCAGTTAAAGAAAGGCATCGTCAGCGACTTTCTATTACCGGACGTTGCGCTGGTCAGCCCGCAAATGACCCTGACCTGTCCACGCAGCGTAACCGCCGCTAGCGGCGTCGACGCATTGGTGCACGCCATCGAATCCTACCTGTCGGTCAACGCCTCGCCGATCACCGACTCGCTGGCCATCGGCGCCATCAAACTGATCGCCAAGGCGTTGCCCAAGGCCTACGCCAACGGCGCCAACCTGCAAGCCCGCGAAGACATGGCCACCGCCAGCCTGATGGCCGGCATGGCGTTCGGCAATGCCGGGGTCGGCGCGGTGCATGCGCTAGCGTATCCGCTGGGTGGGCGTTTCAACATTGCTCATGGCGTCAGCAATGCGTTGCTGCTGCCGTATGTCATGACCTGGAACAAGATGGCCTGCGTCGAACGCATGCAGGATATTGCCGAAGCCATGGGAGTGAAGACCGCTCATCTGAGTGCCGCCGAAGCAGCGGACAAAGCCGTGCAGGCGATGACCGATCTGTGCGCGGTCGTGGAAATTCCTGCCGGGCTGCGCAGTTTCGGAGTACCGGAAGACGCAATCCCGGCGATGGCCGTGGAAGCGGCGGGGATCGAGCGGCTGATGCGCAACAACCCGCGCAAACTCAGCGCTGTGGACATCGAGAAGATCTACCGCGCGGCGTATTGAGTCAGCGCCGGTCATCCGTCATGGCACAACCCAATCATCGCGGTCACGGTGCGCGCTTGGAAACTTGAGGTATACAATGCGCGCCATCGTGATTTAGCTCAGAAAAGGTGCGTCATGCAGCCCTTCGTAATTGCTCCGTCGATTCTCTCCGCCGACTTCGCCCGCCTCGGCGAGGAAGTGGACAATGTTCTCGCCGCTGGCGCCGACTTCGTCCACTTCGACGTCATGGACAACCACTACGTACCCAACCTGACCATCGGTCCGATGGTTTGCGCGGCGTTGCGCAAGTATGGCGTGACCGCGCCGATCGACGCGCACTTGATGGTCAGCCCGGTGGATCGCATCGTTGGCGACTTCATTGAGGCCGGCGCCACCTACATCACCTTCCACCCGGAAGCCACGCTGCACGTTGATCGTTCGCTGCAACTGATCCGTGAAGGCGGCTGCAAATCCGGTCTGGTGTTCAACCCGGCGACCCCGCTGGACGTGCTCAAGTACGTGATCGACAAGGTCGACATGGTCTTGCTGATGAGCGTCAACCCGGGCTTCGGCGGGCAGAAATTCATTCCCGGCACCCTCGACAAACTGCGCGAAGCGCGGGCGATCATTGATGCCTCGGGCCGCGACATCCGTCTGGAAATCGACGGCGGCGTCAACGTCAACAACATCCGCGAAATCGCGGCCGCTGGCGCTGACACGTTTGTCGCCGGCTCGGCAATCTTCAATGCGCCGAACTATCAGGAAGTCATCGACAAGATGCGCTCCGAACTGGCGCTGGCTCGCCCATGAGCGGGTTTGAGCAGCTGTTCCCGGGAAAACTGCCACGGCTGGTGATGTTCGATCTGGATGGCACGCTGATCGACTCGGTTCCGGACCTGGCAGTCGCGGTGGACAACATGCTGCTCTCACTTGGCCGCCAACCGGCGGGCGTCGAAGCGGTGCGCGAGTGGGTGGGCAACGGCGCGCCGGTATTGGTGCGCCGCGCGTTGGCCGGTGGCATTGATCATTCGGCGGTAGATGACGTCGAGGCCGAGCATGCGCTGGAAGTGTTCATGGAAGCCTACGGTGCCAGCCATGCGCTGACCGTGGTTTACCCCGGCGTGCGCGATACTCTCAAGTGGCTGCAAAAGCAGGGCGTGGCCATGGCGCTGATCACCAACAAGCCGGAGCGATTCGTCGCGCCGCTGCTCGATCAGATGAAGATCGGCCGCTACTTCAAGTGGATCATCGGCGGCGATACCTTGCCGCAGAAGAAACCGGATCCAGCCGCGCTGTTCTTCGTGATGAAAATGGCCAATATCCCGGCCTCGCAATCATTGTTCGTCGGCGACTCGCGCAGTGACGTGCTGGCGGCGAAAGCGGCGGGGGTCAAGTGCGTGGCGCTGAGTTATGGCTACAACCACGGCCGGCCGATTGCCGAGGAATCCCCGGCGCTGGTGATCGACGATCTGCGCAAGTTAATTCCCGGTTGCCTCGGTACGGCCGCTGAGATAACGTTGCCCGACGCTTCTCAATCCCCTTCTGGAAACGCCATCGTGGTGGTCACTCGCAAACTCTGGATGAAAGTCATCAAGGCCCTGGCCCGCTGGCGTTGGCGCGCCTGACTTGTTCCTGGCCGGCTTGCCGGCGCGTTTGCATACCTGACTGATTTGCCCCTCACACCACGAGGCACCTTATGATCCGCGAAGAATTCCTGCGCTTGGCCGCTGACGGCTACAACCGCATTCCGTTGGCCCGCGAAACCCTGGCCGACTTCGACACGCCGCTGTCGATCTACCTGAAACTGGCCGACCAGCCCAACTCCTACCTGCTCGAATCGGTGCAGGGTGGCGAGAAATGGGGCCGTTACTCGATCATCGGCCTGCCGTGCCGCACCGTGCTGCGGGTTCACGACCATCACGTGAGTATCACCGTTGATGGCGTCGAGACCGAAAGCCACGACGTCGAAGACCCGTTGGCCTTCGTCGAAACCTTCAAGGCGCGCTACAACGTGCCGACTATCGCCGGTCTGCCGCGTTTCAACGGTGGTCTGGTCGGTTACTTCGGTTACGACTGCGTGCGTTATGTCGAGAAGCGCTTGGGCAAGTGCCCGAATCCGGATCCGCTGGGCGTGCCGGACATTCTGTTGATGGTTTCCGACGCCGTCGTGGTGTTCGATAACCTCGCCGGCAAGATGCACGCAATCGTGCTGGCCGACCCTGCGCAGGCGGATGCCTTCGAACAAGGTCAGGCGCAACTGCAGGCGCTGCTGGAAAAACTGCGCCAGCCGATCACGCCGCGCCGCGGCCTGGACTTCAGCAAGCAGCAATCGGCTGATCCGGTGTTCCGTTCGAGTTTCACTCAGGACGATTACGAAAAAGCCGTCGGCACCATCAAGGAATACATCCTGGCCGGTGACTGCATGCAGGTTGTGCCGTCGCAGCGCATGTCGATCGACTTCAAGGCGGCGCCAATTGATCTGTACCGCGCGCTGCGTTGCTTCAACCCAACGCCGTACATGTACTTCTTCAACTTCGGCGACTTCCACGTTGTTGGCAGTTCGCCGGAAGTGCTGGTGCGCGTTGAAGACAACCTGATCACCGTGCGTCCGATTGCCGGCACTCGTCCTCGTGGCGCGACCGAAGAAGCGGATCTGGCGCTGGAAGAAGATCTGCTGTCGGATGACAAAGAGATCGCCGAGCACTTGATGCTGATCGACCTCGGTCGTAACGACACCGGTCGCGTTTCGGAAATCGGTTCGGTGAAGCTCACCGAGAAAATGGTCATCGAGCGTTATTCCAACGTGATGCACATCGTCTCCAACGTCACCGGCCAGTTGAAAGAAGGGCTGACGGCGATGGACGCACTGCGGGCGATTCTGCCGGCTGGCACTTTGTCGGGCGCACCGAAGATTCGCGCGATGGAAATCATCGACGAACTGGAGCCGGTCAAGCGTGGCGTCTACGGCGGTGCGGTCGGTTACTTTGCCTGGAACGGCAACATGGACACCGCGATTGCCATTCGCACCGCAGTGATCAAGAACGGCGAACTGCACGTGCAGGCCGGTGGCGGTATCGTCGCCGACTCGGTGCCGGCGCTGGAATGGGAAGAGACCCTGAACAAACGCCGCGCGATGTTCCGCGCAGTGGCGCTGGCCGAGCAAACCCCGGACTAACCATGGATCTTCCCTGTGGGAGCGAGCTTGCTCGCGAAAGCGGTGTGTCAGTCAACATTAATGGCGACTGATACACCCTCTTCGCGAGCAAGCTCGCTCCCACATTCGATTTGTGTGTGGCCATAAAAAAGCGGCGCCTGTGAGGGCGCCGCTTTTTTTTGCCTGCGGTTTAGAAGTCCAACACAACCCCGACGTTAACGCCTTGCTGGGTAAAATCATCATCCTTGCGCAACGAATACCCGCCGCGCAGCGCCAGATCAGCCGTCAGTTTGTGGCTGACGCCCAGACTCAAGCGATTCAAATGACTCTGTGGCGTATAGCCTTCAAGTTTGAAGTCATTCGCCGGCAAGGTATTGAGCGCGATGTTGACCTTCTGCACGTCATCTTCGTACTCACGCTCATGAGCATATTCGCCGAACACCTGCGTTTGCGGGGTGATGTTGTATTTGCCCTGCAAGCCCAACCCCAGGCGTTTCGAATCGCGAGTCTGATCATCGAAGGTCAGCGCAGTAGCTCGGTTGCTCTTCTCTGAATAACCATCGACATCGACGCTGGCGTAGTCAGCGCTGACGAATGGCGACAGGTGCCACTCGCTGCCCGGTTGGGCAATGTCATAACCGACACGGGCGCTGAAGGCCCAGAGGCTACCGTCGGTGTCGCCTTTTTCAGCCCCTTCGCTGACGCCCAGATCGAACTTGCGCTTGAGGTTGTCGTAGTCGAGTTTGCCGCCGGTCAACGCCGCATCAGCCCACCAGCGGTTTTGCTGGTACTGGGCAAATGCAGTGGCCATGTAGCTGTTGAGTTTGTAGTCCGAGTCGTTATGGCCCGCTTCCAGATTCTGCCGGTAGAAACCGCCTGCCACACCGATGCGCCAGGCTTCATTCAAGCGATAGCTGCCGCCAACGTTGAGGTTGTAACCGCTGCCATCGGCGCTGACGCCGCTGCTCTGGCTGTCGACATCCAGATGCTGGCCACCCGCCGAAACAATGGCGCGCCATTGGCCGACCGCTTGCCAGTTTTCCCAGTCCGCTTGCCATTGGTTGCGCAGTTCATCCTGATGCGCGCGCAGCGTGGCGTGGGCCATTTCCGGTAGCAGCGTCAGTTCCCACGGTGCGGCGAGCAGGGAATAGGCATAGTCGGAGATCAGCTTTTGCCCCGCTTCGGTCGGGTGCACGCCGTCGTTGTAAATCAGCTTGGTCGGATCCGGCGTTGCACTGTTGATCCCGTAACGAGCGTTTGCGGTGCAACCGCTGCCACTGAAGCAGGTCGCGGTCAGGTTCTGATCGGTCGCGAGGCCAAAGCGTCCCGGGTCGGCAAACACTTCCGACAGCAGCACCGGAATGTTCAGCGGAATGATTTCGGCGTTGATGCCTTGCAGACGAGTGACCAACTGGCTGTTGAACTGCGTGGCGAGTTGGCTGCTGAAGGCTTGCAGCGGCGTACCGTTGATGGCGGGCGTCAGGCCGACGTCAGGCAACAGCCAGACCATCACGTATTTGGCGCCGGCGGTTTGCAGGGTCTGCACACTGTCGGCCAGTCGATCCGCGGCGGCGTTGGCTTGCGGCAGGCTGAGAATACGGCCTTGCAGGAAGTCGTTACCGCCGCCGGAGATGTAATACAGTGCATTCGGGTCGGCGCGGAAGCCGTTCGAGGGCAGGTAACCGGCACGGGTGCGTTCACCGGTGGCGGATTGCGTGGTGATCGAGTCGAGGATCTGGTCGGTGCGATAACCGCCTACCGCCCAGTTGTTGCCGTCCGGCAAACCTTCGTTGGCGCGCACCGCCGAGCTGGAAGAAGCGGTCTGATCCGCTGTGTAGCCCAGGCGCCTGCCGAGCAATTGCGTGGAGTTCAGCGAGCGCAGCTCACCGCTGCCATCCAGATACACCGGTCCCGTCCGGTTGGTGTAGCGTTGAGTGGCGCCGGCCGGGCCGCCAGTGTCGGTAAAAGTCCCGGCATCGTTCAGGCTGTCGCCGAAAACAATAAAACTCGAATAGGGATTGGGTGCAGCATTGGCCTGAGCAAAAGCCAGTGCGAGCAGGCAGCCAGCCAGCGGTACAAACAACGTCTGTTTGATCATGAGCAAGTCCGTTTATTTATTGTTGTAGGTGAACGAAACGACAGTACCAAAAACTCCCGGCGTTTTGCCATCGGTCGCGAATCCTCCCCCGGTTTTATCTCCCGCAGCCCCGGCCATATTGCACGCTCCGCCCAGCTAAGTTACTGTGCCGGAACGTATGAACGAGACCTTCCCCGTGTTGATCACCAGCAAACTCCTGGATCAAGTCATCAAGGCACACGCCCGCTGGCGTTGGCGCGCCTGAATCTTTTCTGCCGGCCCCGCCGGATCTGTATCGCTTTGCCTTCCTTGCCTGTTTGAAATGCCGCTGTGCCGACGCGTCTTCCTGCGTCCGACATCGTGCAGCGCCCTGCGGGCAAGTGATCTGAAGGCTGTTTTCAAATCAGAATTCAAGAGGTTCGACACGCCATGTTGCTGATGATCGACAACTACGACTCCTTTACTTACAACGTTGTGCAGTACCTCGGCGAGCTGGGTGCCGAAGTCAAGGTTGTGCGCAACGACGAGCTGACCATCGCCGAAATCGAAGCCCTCAAGCCTGAGCGCATCGTGGTTTCCCCTGGTCCGTGCACGCCGACCGAAGCCGGCATCTCCATCGAAGCCATCAAGCACTTTGCCGGCAAACTGCCAATCCTCGGCGTCTGCCTCGGCCACCAGTCCATCGGCCAGGCCTTCGGCGGCGACGTAGTGCGCGCCCGGCAAGTGATGCACGGTAAGACTAGTCCGGTATTCCATGAGGACAAGGGCGTTTTCGCTGGCCTGAATCATCCGCTGACCGTTACCCGTTACCACTCGCTGATCGTCAAGCACGACACTTTGCCCGATTGCCTGGAGCTGACCGCATGGACCCAGCACGATGACGGTTCGGTCGACGAAATCATGGGCCTGCGTCACAAGACCCTGAACATTGAGGGCGTACAGTTCCATCCCGAGTCGATCCTGACTGAGCAGGGCCATGAACTGTTTGCCAACTTCCTCAAACAAACCGGCGGCACGCGCTAAGGACTTCCCATGAATATCAAGACAGCCCTGAGCCGTATCGTCGAGCACCTCGATCTCAGCACCGAAGAAATGCGCGATGTGATGCGCGAAATCATGACTGGCCAATGCACCGATGCGCAGATCGGCGCGTTCATGATGGCCATGCGCATGAAGAGCGAGAGCATCGACGAGATCGTCGGTGCCGTGTCGGTGATGCGTGAGCTGGCCGATCAAGTCGAACTGAAAACCCTCGACGGCGTGGTCGATGTGGTTGGCACCGGCGGTGATGGCGCAAACATCTTCAACGTGTCGACGGCTTCTTCGTTCGTCGTCGCGGCAGCCGGTTGCACCGTGGCCAAGCACGGCAACCGCGCAGTCTCGGGCAAGAGCGGCAGCGCCGACCTGCTGGAAGCTGCCGGCATCTATCTGAACCTGACGCCGGTGCAGGTCGCCCGTTGCATCGACAACGTCGGCATCGGTTTCATGTTCGCCCAGACCCACCACAAAGCCATGAAGTATGCCGCCGGCCCACGCCGCGACCTCGGCCTGCGTACGCTGTTCAACATGCTCGGCCCGCTTACGAATCCGGCCGGTGTGAAGCATCAGGTAGTGGGCGTGTTCACTCAGGCACTGTGCCGGCCATTGGCTGAAGTGTTGCAGCGTTTGGGCAGCAAGCATGTGCTGGTGGTGCACTCGAAGGACGGCCTGGACGAGTTCAGTCTCGCCGCACCGACCTTTGTCGCCGAGCTGAAGAACAACGAAATCACTGAATATTGGGTCGAGCCCGAAGATCTGGGCATGAAGAGCCAGAGCCTGCACGGTCTGTCGGTCGATGGCCCGGAAGCATCGCTGGCGCTGATCCGCGATGCTCTCGGCAAGCGCAAAACCGAAAACGGCCAGAAAGCCGCCGAAATGATTGTGCTTAACGCTGGCGCTGCGCTGTATGCCGCTGACGTGGCCAGCAGTTTGAAACAGGGTGTCGAGCTTGCGCACGACGCGCTGCACACCGGTCTCGCTCGGGAAAAACTCGAGGAGCTGGGTGCCTTTACCGCGGTATTCAAAGTGGAGAATGAGGGATGAGTGTACCGACGGTTCTGGAAAACATTCTGGCTCGCAAGGTTCAGGAAGTCGCCGAGCGTAGCGCTCGCGTCAGCCTGAGCGAGCTGGAAAGTCTGGCCAAGGCGGCCGATGCACCCCGTGGTTTTGCCCAGGCATTGCTGGCGCAGGCGAAGAAAAAACAGCCTGCGGTGATTGCCGAAATCAAAAAGGCTTCGCCGAGCAAAGGCGTGATCCGCGAGAACTTTGTTCCGGCCGACATCGCCAAAAGCTACGAGAAGGGCGGGGCGACCTGTCTGTCCGTACTGACCGATATCGATTATTTCCAGGGCGCCGATGCTTATCTGCAACAGGCCCGTGCCGCGTGCAGCCTGCCGGTGATTCGCAAGGACTTCATGATCGATCCGTATCAGATCGTCGAAGCCCGTGCGCTGGGCGCCGACTGTGTGCTGTTGATCGTTTCCGCCCTGGATGACGTGAAAATGGCCGAGCTGGCCGCTGTCGCCAAAAGCGTCGGTCTCGATGTGTTGGTTGAAGTGCACGACGGCGATGAACTGGAGCGCGCGTTGAAAACCCTCGACACGCCTTTGGTCGGTGTCAACAACCGTAACCTGCACACCTTCGACGTCAGCCTCGAAGTGACGCTCGATCTGTTGCCGCGTATTCCGCGCGATCGTCTGGTGATCACCGAGAGCGGCATTCTCAACCGTGCCGATGTCGAGCTGATGGAAATCAGCGACGTGTATTCGTTCCTGGTCGGTGAAGCGTTTATGCGCGCCGAGAACCCTGGCACTGAATTGCAGCGTCTGTTTTTCCCGGAGCGTGGCACTTCCATCAGCGGTTCGACCCTCGACTGACCGAGTTGGCCTCATTCGCGAGCAGGCTCGCTCCCACATTGGAATGCACTTCCCCTGTGGGAGCGAGCCTGCTCGCGAAGAGGCCCTCAAAATCCCTAAAGATTCCAGATCTGCCGGAGCCCTCAATGTCGCTGCCCACCCCCCTGACCATCGAAGCCGGCCTGCAAGCCGAACAGGATTTGCTGGCCTCGGTCTGCGCCGGCGACTCTGAATTCGGCCTGCTGTTCTGGCAACCCAGCGATCGCGCCCTGGTTATGCCACGCCGCCTCAATCGTCTCCCCGCATTCGACCACGCCTGCGAAGTCTCCGCTGCCGCCGGCTGGCCAGTCCTGCTGCGTGAAACCGGCGGCGAGCCCGTCCCGCAATCCGCCGCCACCGTCAACATCGCTTTGGTCTACGCACCACCGCGCAGCGAAGGCGATCTGAACCGTATCGAAACCGGCTACCACCGTCTCTGCGATCCGATCTGTCAGTTACTGGATGAATTGGGTGGCACATCATCGTTAGGCGAAATCGACGGAGCATTCTGCGACGGTCGTTTCAACGTCAATCTCGACGGCCGCAAAATGGTCGGCACCGCCCAGCGCTGGCGCCAGAGTCAGGGCGGACAGCGCCCGGTCGGTCTGGTGCACGGTGCGATGCTGATGGATAACGAGCGCGAATCGATGGTCGCCGCGGTCAATCGCTTCAACGAAGCGTGTGGCCTGGAGCAGCGGGTGAGGGCGCAAAGCCACATCGCCCTGCATGAGAAATTCAACGCGCCACAGGCTTTGGCGCGTCTCGATGAGCTGTTTCGTCTGATGCTGGCGCAGATGTACAGCGCCTGATATTCGGGCTTAGCGCGTACCGAAGACCACCATGGTCTTGCCTTTCACATCGACCAGGTTGCGTTCCTCAAGATCCTTGAGCACGCGACCGACCATCTCCCGCGAGCAACCGACAATCCGGCCGATTTCCTGACGGGTCACCTTGATCTGCATACCGTCAGGGTGGGTCATCGCATCGGGTTGTTTGCACAGTTCCAGCAGACAACGCGCAACTCGACCGGTGACATCGAAGAACGCCAGATCGCCAACCTTGCGCGTGGTATTGCGCAGACGTTGTGCGATTTGTCCGCTGAGCACGTAAAGAATGTCTGGGTCCTGCTGCGACAACTCGCGGAACTTGGCGTAGCTGATTTCCGCCGTTTCGCATTCGACCTTGGCGCGCACCCAGGCGCTGCGTTCCTGTTCTTGACCCGCTTGCTCGAACAGGCCCAGCTCACCAAAGAAATCTCCAGCGTTGAGGTAAGCGATGATCATCTCGCGACCATCGTCATCCTCGATCAGGATCGTGACCGAGCCTTTGATGATGAAGTACAGCGTGTCCGAGCGATCGCCGGCACAGATGATGTTGCTCTTGGCCGCATGGCGACGGCGCTGGCAATGCATCAACAGCTTGTCGAGATTCTTGATTTTGGGTGTGGGGGTAATAGCAACCATGGTTGTATCCCGAAAAGACTGCACGGTGATGTTTGATTTTTTTATGAGGCGCTGAAGGCGGTCGCTGCACAGCTGACATGGGCGCCAGCGAATTGGCGCCAGCTTAACAGACACTTCGTCGAAAATTCGAGAAATTACCTACGTCGCGAAGGCATCCGTCCTAGGATCTGCGCTCGCTGTCAGGCCGGGACGCTGTGCTAAGCTGGCGACCCTTTTTTCTACAGTGGAGTCTTGGCGATGAAGGCACGCATCCAATGGGCTGGCGAAGCCATGTTCCTCGGCGAATCCGGCAGCGGTCATGTCGTGGTGATGGACGGTCCACCGGACGCCGGTGGTCGTAATCTGGGTGTTCGCCCGATGGAAATGCTCCTGCTGGGCGTTGGCGGTTGCAGCAATTTCGACGTGGTCAGCATTCTGAAGAAGTCCCGCCAGGCTGTTGAAAGCTGCGAAGCCTTCCTTGAAGCAGAGCGCGCGACCGAAGATCCGAAGGTGTTCACCAAGATTCATATGCACTTTGTGGTCAAGGGCCGTGGCTTGAAAGAAGCCCAGGTCAAGCGCGCCATCGAGTTGTCCGCCGAGAAGTATTGCTCGGCCTCGATCATGCTCGGCGCGGCCGGCGTCGCAATCACCCACGACTACGAAATCGTCGAACTCGGTTGAACCGACATTCAACTATCATAAAAGCAGTGCAGACTCTGGCGATCCCCCGCTGACGTCTGCATAATGCGCCACTTTTTTCAGGGCAGTGATCGGTCAATCGATGGGTCAGCCGCCTGAACAGATAACCAAAATCGCCATCGCGAAGAGGTGTTAACCGTCCTACGCAGGTGCGTTGTTCGCACTTGACGGGCATGCTTGATCACGCGGCTGCGCCGCATACATAGAGAGTTTTTAACGGTGAAAAGCAAACTCAAGCTCCACGGGTTCAATAACCTGACAAAGACCTTGAGCTTCAACATCTATGACATCTGCTACGCGGAAACCCCGCAAGACCAGCAGGCTTACGTCGAGTACATCAATCAAGAGTACAACGCGAAACGCCTGACGCAGATTCTCACAGAAGTTGTCGAGATCATTGGTGCCAACATCCTGAACATTGCCAGTCAGGACTATGAACCTCAGGGCGCCAGCGTCACGATTCTGATTTCTGAAGAGCCGGTAACCCCGACTGAAAGCCAGATCGAAGAATCGCCGGGCCCGTTGCCCGAAATTATCCTGGCCCACCTCGACAAGAGCCACATCACGGTGCACACCTACCCGGAAATCCATCCGGACGACGGTATTGCAACGTTCCGTGTGGACATCGACGTGTCGACTTGTGGTGTCATCTCACCGCTGAAAGCGCTCAATTTCCTCATTCACCAGTTCGATTCGGACATCGTGACTGTGGATTATCGTGTGCGTGGCTTCACTCGTGACGTTGAAGGCAACAAGCACTTCATCGACCACGAGATCAATTCGATCCAGAACTACCTCTCCGAAGACACTCGCGACGCGTATCAGATGACCGACGTGAACGTGTACCAGGAAAACCTGTTCCACACCAAAATGCTGCTGAAGAACTTCGAACTGGATAACTACCTGTTCGGCGACGCCACCAGCAACCTGTCCCCCGAGCAGCGTGCTCAGGTGACCGATCGGGTGAAACACGAAATGCTCGAAATCTTCTACGCGCGCAATATGCCGACCTAAGATTCCCGGGTACAAAAAAAGGCGACTGTCTCACGACGGTCGCCTTTTTCATGCCTGAAACAAAGACCCCTGTGGGAGCTGGCTTGCCAGCGATGGGGCCCTTTCTGGCAATACAACTCTCAAATCCGATAAGTACTCTTGGTCATCACCTTAGCCAGAATACTCATCCCGAACTTCACCGGTGCCGGAAAACGAAACCCCCCAGCCTCCAGCGCACTCTCCGCATGATGTTCCTCATCAATGCGCATCTGCTCGAGAATCGCCCGGGACTTTTCGTCCTCGGCCGGCAACTGTTCCAGATGCTCGTTCAGATGCTTGCACACCTGATGCTCGGTCGCCGCGACAAACCCGAGGCTGACCTTGTCGCTGATCAATCCGGCCACCGCGCCAATCCCGAACGACATCCCGTAAAACAGCGGATTCAAAACGCTGGTATGGCTGCCCAACTGGTGAATGCGTTGCTCGCACCAAACCAGATGATCAATTTCTTCTTCGGCAGCGTGCTCCATGGCCTCGCGTACCTGAGGTAGCTTGGCAGTCAACGCCTGCCCCTGATACAGCGCCTGGGCGCAGACTTCACCGGTATGGTTGATGCGCATCAGACCGGCAACGTGGCGGGTGTCCTCGTCGCTCATTTGCGTTTCCGGTTGCAGAATCGCCGGCGACGGACGGTACGGCTGGCCACTGAAGGGCAGCAGGGTACGCATCGCGGCATCGGCTTGCAGCAGAAGACGGTCAATCGGCGAGTAGTGACGTTGGGTAGTCATGCTGACCTCCGGGAAGAATCTCGGCGGCCAGTTTAACCGAATCGGCCGGGGAAGGTTTGCGCTGGGTCATTTGCTGCGCGGTCATGCTTTTTTGTGGGAGCGAGCCTGCTCGCGAAAGAGTGGTGTCAGGCACTGAAATGTTGAGCGTGCCGACGTCTTCGCGAGCAGGCTCGCTCCCACAGGGGGCTTGGCTCAACCCGGTGGCCAGTTCATCTGGCGTTGACCGAGTACGTGCATATGAATGTGGTAGACAGTTTGCCCACCCTTCTCATTGCAGTTCATCACCACGCGGAAACCTTCCTCGCAGCCCAGTTCCAGCGCCAGACGCTGCGCAGTGAAGAGGATATGCCCGGCCAAAGCCTTGTCGTCTTCGGTCAGGTCATTGAGGGTGCGCACCGGTTTTTTCGGGATCACCAGGAAATGCACCGGTGCCTGAGGGGCGATGTCGTGGAACGCCAGAACCTGGTCGTCCTCGTAAATGATCTTGGCCGGGATTTCCCGGTTGATGATCTTGGTGAACAGAGTATCCACTGCTGTTTTCTCCGTTGTTTGGGCTGGTCTGAGTGTACGCAGGGCGGCTTATCCCGCCCAGTGTTTTACCTGTAGGGCATTTCAGCGCGGGCAGTAAGCCTTGTTGACCATGCCGACAATGGTGCGATTAAGCCAGCGCGAACCGAGTCGCGGCAAAAAGGCGAACCAGCGGTTGCGGCGTCCCGGAATGATGATCGCCCGGTTATTATCGAGGGCGCGCACGGTGTACAGCGCGACTTCCTCGGGGCTCATCAGCAATTTGCTGTCTTTGAGTTTGTCGCTGTTCAGTTGCGCCGTACGGAAAAATGCCGTGCGTGTCGGGCCGGGGCAGAGCACCGAAACCTTCACAGCACTCTGTTTTAGCTCAACTCGCAAGGCTTCGGAGAAGTGCAGCACATACGCCTTGCTGGCGTAGTAAGTGCTCATCCATGGGCCGGGATTGAACGCGGCCACCGAGGCGACATTGAGAATCTGCCCGCCACCCTGCAACGCCATGCTGTTGCCAATGGCGTGGCAGAGACGGGTGAGGGCGAGGATGTTCACTTCGATCAGATCCTGCTCGGTCATCCAGTCCTGCGCGAGAAACGGGCCGCAGGTGCCGATGCCGGCGCAATTGACCAGCAAGTCGATCTGCCGGTCACCTTCTTCCAGTTCCAGCAGGAAGCCGGACAGACGCAATGGCTCGCCCAGATCGCAGGCGCGGAACAGCACTTCTACGCCAAAGCGTTGAGTCAGCTCTATTGCAATACTTTCCAGCTGATCACGCTGTCTTGCCACCAGTATCAGGCTGCGGCCACGCCGGGCCAGTGCTTCGGCCATCGCCAGGCCGATGCCGCTGGAGGCGCCGGTGATCAGTGCGTAACGGGTCATGCAATTCTCCATCGCAACAGCTCCGCGCCGGCGACGCGGGTGTCACGGCGGGGAGCGCTGTTCATTCTTTCGCAGAGTCTACAGGGGCCTGCGCCGCTTCGGCTGCCTCGTCGGCGGAATCCGCAGGCGCTTCGACCTCTACTTCGACTTCATCAGTGGTCACCGAGCCACTTTCGTAGCTGCTTTCCAGATTGCTTTCGTATTCCTGCTGGATGGCGGAAATTCCGCCGAGCATGCCGCCGGCGAACACCAGCGCGAAGAACACGATCCACAGGGAGCACAGCACTTTCACGGCGGTACTGTTGGGCGGCGGAGGAGGGCCATAGCGATTGGCGCCGGTATTGCCCGGTACGACCATGATCACGAGCGGGAAGAAGCTGCCCACGAATGGCACCAGGTTCAGTAGCCAGAGCCAGCCCGACCAACCGATGTCGTGCAGCCGCTGAACGCTGAACAGAATGCTGACAATCAGGAAAGCGATAAACAGGAAGAACGCGAAGATCCCGCCGATGATCAGGCCGGTGGTGGAGTCGCCCGCGACCAGCCCCAAAGCCAGCAGGGCGAACACGCCGACAATGGGCAAGGTCACCAGGCTCAGGACCATTGTCCACGCGAGAAAACGCAAGCGCCCGATTCGGCCTTCGACGCTGAACGGCTTGAGCGTGGCGAACGCCGGCAGACTCTCGCCGACGCTGGCACGAGGTGGCGCGTAAGGCGAGTCAGGTTCCGCGACAACCGGAACATGCTCATGAACATCGGCCAGATTCAGCTCGATGGCTGTTTCCGTTTCGATCCGCGCTGCGATCCCGGTTTTGTTAAGTGCCTGCAGGTACGTTTGAGCATCACTGTGGGAGAGATCGCGCTTGAGTGCGACGACGCTGCCATTGAAAAGCCGTTCAATGGCGGCCACATCGCTTTTGAACAGATCCGCCAGATTGAGTTTGGCTGTGGTGATATCGACACCGGGCTGTAGAGCACCGTCGAACACGATCTTGTAACGGGGTTCGCTCATGGCCGAGGCATCCTTGTCGCGAAAAAATCAAAAGTTCAGCAGTGTAAGGCCAGTCCGCTGGGGCTGGCCTGATTTTTCTTAGCGTGGCCAGCGTTGTGGTAGCTGGGCTGCGCGTTCCTGTGCCTGGCGATACTCGGCATCCAGCCGTGCGATCAATTGATCCACACTCGGCAGGTCATCGATCTGCCCTACGCCCTGGCCGGCCGACCACACGGTTTTCCAGGCTTTGGCTTCATCGCTGATCGGCTTGAGCTTGTCACCGAAATTCACTTCGCCTTTGCCTTGCAGAGCGGCCATATCGAAACCGGCCGCCTCCAGGCTCTGGCGCATAAAGCTCGCAGGCACTCCCGAGACTGCTGGAGTATGGATGATGTCGGACGCCTTGGCTGTCAGCAGCATCTCCTTGTAGGCGTCGGGCGCATGACTTTCTGTAGTGCCGATAAATCGCGTACCGAAGTAGGCCAAATCCGCGCCGAGCAGCTGCGCGGCGAGAATCTCATGACCGTGGTTAAGACATCCTGCAAGCAGCAGGGTTTTATCGAAGAACTGGCGGATCTCGGCGATCAGCGCAAACGGACTCCAGGTTCCGGCATGCCCCCCGGCGCCGGCCGCTACGGCGATCAAACCGTCGACACCCGCCTCGGCCGCTTTCTCTGCATGTCGGCGAGTGGTGACGTCATGGAACACCAGGCCGCCATAGCTGTGCACCGCGTCGACCAACTCCTTTACCGCGCCGAGGCTGGTGATGACGATCGGCACTTTGTGCTCGACGCAGATATTCAGATCCGCCTGCAAGCGCGGGTTGCTGTTGTGCACGATCAGGTTCACCGCATACGGCGCCGGGTTGTCCAGTGTCGCCAGACCCGCTTCGATCTGTTCCAGCCAGGCTTTGAACCCGCTGCTTTCGCGCTGGTTCAAGGCTGGAAAACTGCCGACCACGCCATTGCGGCAGCAGGCGAGCACCAGCTCAGGGTTGGAAATCAGAAACATCGGCGCTGCTACTACAGGCAGACGCAGGCGTTGTTCGAGCAAAGCGGGCAGCGACATTATGGATACCCCAAAGAACTGTAGTTGTTGAAGTTAGAACGGCTTGACCACGACCAGAATTACGATAGCCAGCAATATCAGAACCGGCACTTCATTGAACCAGCGATAAAAGACATGGCTGCGGGTGTTTTCGCCACGGGCAAAACGTTTTACTTGAGCGCCGCACATGTGGTGGTAGCCGATCAGCAAGACGACGAGGGTCAGTTTGGCGTGAATCCAGCCACCCATGCTGAAGATGCTCGGGTTTAGATAGATCAACCAGCCACCGAAGATCAGTGTCGCGATCATCGCCGGGCCCATGATGCCGCGATACAGCTTGCGTTCCATGATGCTGAAGCGTTCTTTGCTGAGCGTGTCTTCGCTTTGCGCGTGATACACGAACAGACGCGGCAAGTAGAACAGCCCGGCAAACCAGCAAACGATGCTGACAATGTGAAAAGCTTTGATCCATAGATAGAGCATTTTTAGTTATTCCAGGTTCACGGTAAGCCGGATAGTAGAGGCTTGAGCGTCCGCGCGTCACCTTGACGGTTGTCGCAGGCGCGCGCGGCCCCTATTATCGACGGCTTTCCAGTGGGTTCTTTGAGGGCAGGTTATGGTCAAGGTCGGTATCGTCGGCGGCACGGGTTACACCGGTGTCGAACTGCTGCGTCTGTTGGCGCAGCATCCGCAGGCAGAAGTGGTTGTCATCACTTCCCGATCCGAGGCCGGTCTGGCCGTGGCTGACATGTACCCGAACCTGCGCGGCCACTACGACGGCCTGGCCTTCAGCGTGCCGGACATCAAGACCCTCGGGGCTTGCGACGTGGTGTTCTTCGCCACGCCGCACGGTGTCGCGCACGCATTGGCGGGCGAATTGCTGGCAGCGGGCACCAAGGTGATCGATCTGTCGGCGGACTTCCGCCTACAAGACGCTGAAGAGTGGGCCAAATGGTACGGTCAGCCGCACGGCGCACCTGAACTGCTGGATGAAGCGGTTTACGGTCTGCCGGAAGTCAATCGCGAGCAGATCAAGAAGGCCCGTCTGATTGCGGTGCCGGGTTGCTATCCAACTGCAACGCAGCTGGGTTTCCTGCCGCTGCTTGAAGCCGGTCTGGCCGATGCTTCGCGCCTGATCGCCGATTGCAAATCCGGTGTCAGCGGTGCCGGTCGTGGTGCGGCTGTAGGTTCGTTGTACTCCGAAACGTCGGAAAGCATGAAGGCCTATGCGGTGAAAGGTCACCGCCACCTGCCGGAAATTCGTCAGGGGCTGCGTCGTGCAGCGGGTAAGGACGTTGGTCTGACCTTCGTTCCGCACCTGACCCCGATGATCCGTGGCATACATTCCACGCTCTACGCGACGGTGGTTGATCGCTCAGTGGATCTGCAAGCGTTGTTCGAGAAGCGTTATGCCAACGAACCGTTCGTCGACGTGATGCCGGCCGGCAGCCATCCGGAAACCCGTAGCGTGCGCGGCGCCAACGTTTGCCGTATCGCCGTTCACCGTCCGCAGGATGGCGATCTGGTGGTGGTGCTGTCGGTGATCGACAATCTGGTCAAGGGCGCGTCGGGCCAGGCGGTACAGAACATGAACATCCTGTTCGGGCTGGACGAGCGCTTCGGTCTGTCCCACGCGGGTATGCTGCCGTAACACTTTAAGCTGCATAGCAAAAAGGCCCGTTAGACGGGCCTTTTCGCATTGTGAACAGCTCGTCGGCTTTATTGATATACCGTAACAATAGTTGACCGATTTTCTCGGAGAAGCGGATAATGCGCGTCATCACGCATTATGGCGGCGTAACGCCGGGAGATAGTCAGCATGAGCGTCGAATCCTTCACCCCCACGGCTTTGCAATTCACCCACGGTGCCGCGCACAAGGTGAAGAGCCTGGTCGATGAAGAGGGGAATGATCGCTTGAAGCTGCGCGTATTCGTTACGGGCGGCGGTTGTTCAGGGTTTCAGTACGGTTTCACCTTCGATGAGGATGTGGCCGAGGACGACACCATCGTCGAGCGCGAAGGCGTGAGTCTGGTGGTGGATCCGATGAGCTTCCAGTACCTGGCCGGTGCTGAGGTGGACTACCAGGAAGGTCTGGAAGGTTCGCGCTTCGTGATCAAGAACCCGAACGCCACCACGACGTGTGGTTGCGGGTCTTCGTTCTCGATCTGATCGCGCCGCGCTTCAGATAACAAAACGCCGCAGAGCCTTACGATTCTGCGGCGTTTTGCTGTGTGCGATTTAATCAGGCCGGGTAGATGGCGCCGAGTACCCGAAGGCCGCGTGCGCCGGTAACGCTTGGGCGGTTGGCGGCGATGCCTTCGAGGCAGCAATGGGCGAGCCAGGCGAAGGCCATGGCTTCAACCCAGTCCGGATCAACGCCATGAGTGGCAGTGCTTGCGACTGTTGCGTTTGGCAGCAGGTCGGCCAGACGCTTCATCAGTGTAGCGTTGTGTGCGCCGCCGCCGCAGACCAGGAGTTCCTGAGTGTCGGATTGAGCGCTTTGCAGCGACTCGATGATGGTCAATGCGGTCAGTTCAAGCAACGTGGCCTGCACATTCTCAGCAGCAAAGGTTGGCAGGCGTGAAAGGTGTTGTTCCAGCCATGGCAGGTTGAACACTTCGCGGCCGGTGCTTTTTGGTCCTTTGGTGACGAAGAACGGATCGCTGAGCAGTGACTGCAACAGGGTTGGCTCAATAGCGCCTGATTTCGCCCAGTCGCCATTGCGGTCGTAGTTTTCGCCGCGCTGCTGCTGAATCCAGGCGTCCATCAGCACATTCCCAGGGCCACAGTCGAAACCGGCTACAGGCTTGGTCGGCTCTATCAGACTCAGATTGCTGAAACCGCCGACATTCAGTACTGCCTGATTACCGGTACGCTCTTCGAACAAAGCTTCATGGAAGGCCGGAACCAGAGGAGCGCCTTGGCCGCCGGCAGCGACATCGCGGCTGCGGAAGTCGCTGACCACGGTAATGCCAGTCAATTCGGTGAGCAGGGCAGGGTTGCCGATTTGCACAGTAAAGCCGCGCGCCGGTTCGTGGCGAATGGTCTGGCCGTGGCTGCCGATCGCACGAATGGCTTCAGGTTTGAGTTGCTGTCGGTCGAGGAGAGTATGAATACCCTGCGCGGCGAGCTTCACCCAGTGTTGCTGGGCAATCGCCGATCGGGCGATTTCGTCAGGGCCGCTGGCGCACAAGCCAAGCAGCTCGGCGCGCAGGGATTCAGGCATGGGAATGTAGTGCGTGGCGATCAGTTTGATCGCCGAGGTCTGTTCGATCAGAGCAATGTCCAGACCGTCGAGACTGGTTCCGGACATCACACCGATATAAAGAGCCATGACTTAACGCTTGCTCGAAGCCAGCATGGTGGCCTTCTCTTGATCCATGCGCGCCATCAGCGGTTGGCTCTGTGCGAGGAAGCGAGCGCGCTCGGCCTTGGCAATCGGATCAGCCATTGGCAGCTTTTGGCCCAGCGGGTCGACGTGAACACCGTTGACCTGGAACTCATAGTGCAAGTGCGGCCCGGTGGACAGCCCGGTGGTGCCGATGTAACCAATCACCTGGCCCTGTTTCACGGTACCGCCAGTCTTCACGCCCTTGGCAAAGCCTTGCATGTGGCCATACAGCGTGCGGTAGGTATTGCCGTGCTGGATGATCACGGTGTTGCCGTAGCCACCACGACGCCCGGCGAGCAGCACTTTACCGTCACCGGCAGCCTTGATTGGCGTGCCGCGTGGCGCAGCGTAATCAACGCCTTTGTGGGCGCGGATTTTGTTGAGGATCGGGTGTTTGCGGCCCATGGAGAATTTCGAGCTGATGCGGGCGAAGTCCACTGGTGTACGGATGAACGCCTTTCGCATGCTGTTACCGTCAGCGGTGTAGTAGCTGCTGTTGCCTTGTTTATTGGTGTAACGCACGGCGGTGTACGTCTTGCCGCGATTGGTGAAGCGGGCGGAGAGGATAGGACCATTGCCGACTGCTTTGCCGTTAACCACTTTCTGCTCGTAGATCACATCGAATTCGTCGCCTTGGCGGATGTCCTGAGCGAAGTCGACGTCGTAGCCGAAAACGCTGGCCATATCCATGGTCAGGCTGTGAGAGAGGCCTGCGCGGGCGGCGGACTGCGACAGCGAACTGTTGATTACGCCGTGTACATAAGCCGTGCGGACCGTAGGTTTGGCCGTTACCCGGTTGAACGCATAACCCTTGTCGTTCTTGGTCAGGGTGATGGTTTCGACGTCACTGACCTTGCTGTGCAGGCTGGTCAACTGGCCTTCAGGATTGAGTTCGAATTCGAGCTTCTGGCCGTGCTTCAGTTGGCTGAACTGCTTGGCTTGTTTGTCGCTGGCCAATACTTCATGCACGGCAGCGGCCGGGAGACCGACCTTTTCGAAAAGGGTAGACAGCGTATCGCCCTTCGAGACGATGACTTCGCGATGACCGGGAGCTTTTGGTTTTTCAGCAACCAGAGCAGGTGTCGGCGCGGCTTCAGCCGTTTCGGGGGTGTTTTCGTCCGCGTTTTCGATCTGGGCAAACGGTGAGGCTACTGGCTCATTTGTGGCTTGAGCGGCATCAGCAGCGTCTTGATCTTGTGTCAGTTGTTCAGCAGGACTTTCCAGTTCAAGGCTCAGGGTCGTCTTTTTGGCTTCAACATCACTGGAAGGGAATACCAGTAGCGCCAGGCTGAGAAGGGCAGCGATTCCACTTGCGGCGAGCAGGTGGGTCTTCGGGTAAAGCGGAGGCGCTTTAGACGGTTCTGTGGTCATAAGTAATTTTGACTTTGAAAAATGATGAATTGGAAAAGATGAATGACATGATGAAGATGAAATAACTGTATAAAATATAACCAAATCATCTCTGAAGCAAGTCTACAGACACCACGTCTGTGGATTGGTGTCCGTGCGCCGGGCAAAACTTGTAATTGGTGCGCGATCTTGTATGGTTGGTTCCCTTTGAATCTGAGCCTTGCGGGTCTGTTATGAAGTCGGTTGAAGAGCAGCTAGCGCTGATTAAACGTGGTGCGGAAGAACTATTGGTCGAGTCCGAGCTGATCGAGAAGCTCAAGCGCGGCCAGCCGCTGCGTATCAAGGCTGGTTTTGATCCAACCGCTCCGGATCTGCATCTGGGTCATACCGTGCTTATTAATAAGCTGCGTCAGTTCCAGGAACTGGGGCATCAAGTCATCTTCCTTATAGGTGACTTCACCGGGATGATTGGCGATCCGAGCGGCAAGAGCGCCACGCGTCCTCCGCTGACTCGCGAGCAGGTTTTGGAAAACGCTGAGACCTACAAGACTCAGGTGTTCAAGATTCTTGATCCGGCGAAAACCGAAGTGGCGTTCAACTCCACCTGGATGGATCAGATGGGGCCGGCGGACTTCATTCGTCTGACTTCGCAGTACACCGTTGCGCGCATGCTTGAGCGTGATGACTTCGATAAGCGCTACACCACCAATCAGCCAATCGCTATCCACGAATTCCTCTATCCGCTGGTTCAGGGATATGACTCGGTTGCACTGCGCGCTGATGTCGAGTTGGGCGGCACCGATCAGAAGTTCAATTTGCTGATGGGGCGTGAGCTACAGCGTGGTTATGGTCAAGAGGCTCAGTGCATTCTGACGATGCCGCTGCTTGAAGGTCTGGATGGCGTGAAGAAGATGTCCAAGTCGTTGGGCAACTATGTCGGCATTCAGGAAGCACCGGGCGTTATGTACAGCAAGCTGGTTTCGACTCCGGATGCGTTGATGTGGCGTTACTTCGAGCTGCTGAGCTTCCGCTCGATGGATGAGATCAATGCGCTGCGTGCTGATGTAGAAGCGGGTGCCAATCCACGTGACGTCAAAATCAAGCTGGCCGAAGAGATCGTTGCGCGCTTCCATGGTGAGGAGGCTGCGGCCAATGCTCATCGCGCTGCGGGCAATCGCATGAAAGACGGCGAGCTGCCCGATGACCTGCCAGAGATCGAGCTGGCTTCCGCTGAAGACATGCCGATTGCAGCTGTCCTTAATAAGGCGGGTCTGGTGAAGAACTCGGCGGCGGCGCGCGACCTGTTGGCATCCGGTGGCGTGCGCGTTGATGGTGAGGTGGTTGATCGTTCCTTTATATACGTACTGGGCGCTACCCACGTTTGCCAGGCTGGCAAGAAGGCGTTTGCACGTATTACGCTGAAATCCGAGTAAAACTGAAAATAGGTGTTGACGGCGAATTTCAGATGTCTATAATTCGCCCCACTTCCGGCGCAGTCGAAACGGAAAACTCCTTGAGATTCAAAGAGTTATGTAGGTTTCGACAGTGGGGCGCTTCAGTTCATCGAAGCCAAAAGGAAGTTGAAAAAGAGGTGTTGACAGCAGCGTGTAACGCTGTAGAATTCGCCTCCCGCTGACGAGAGATCGGAAGCGCAAGTGGTTGAAGTTGTTGAAGAATTCTTCGAAAACTTCTGAAAATAATCACTTGACAGCAAATGAGGCTGCTGTAGAATGCGCGCCTCGGTTGAGACGAAAGATCTTGACCAACCGCTCTTTAACAACTGAATCAAGCAATTCGTGTGGGTGCTTGTGGAGTCAGACTGATAGTCAACAAGATTATCAGCATCACAAGTTACTCCGCGAGAAATCAAAGATGTAACCAACGATTGCTGAGCCAAGTTTAGGGTTTCTTAAAAACCCAAAGATGTTTGAACTGAAGAGTTTGATCATGGCTCAGATTGAACGCTGGCGGCAGGCCTAACACATGCAAGTCGAGCGGATGAGAGGAGCTTGCTCCTGGATTCAGCGGCGGACGGGTGAGTAATGCCTAGGAATCTGCCTGGTAGTGGGGGACAACGTTTCGAAAGGAACGCTAATACCGCATACGTCCTACGGGAGAAAGCAGGGGACCTTCGGGCCTTGCGCTATCAGATGAGCCTAGGTCGGATTAGCTAGTTGGTGAGGTAATGGCTCACCAAGGCGACGATCCGTAACTGGTCTGAGAGGATGATCAGTCACACTGGAACTGAGACACGGTCCAGACTCCTACGGGAGGCAGCAGTGGGGAATATTGGACAATGGGCGAAAGCCTGATCCAGCCATGCCGCGTGTGTGAAGAAGGTCTTCGGATTGTAAAGCACTTTAAGTTGGGAGGAAGGGCAGTAACTTAATACGTTGCTGTTTTGACGTTACCGACAGAATAAGCACCGGCTAACTCTGTGCCAGCAGCCGCGGTAATACAGAGGGTGCAAGCGTTAATCGGAATTACTGGGCGTAAAGCGCGCGTAGGTGGTTCGTTAAGTTGGATGTGAAATCCCCGGGCTCAACCTGGGAACTGCATTCAAAACTGTCGAGCTAGAGTATGGTAGAGGGTGGTGGAATTTCCTGTGTAGCGGTGAAATGCGTAGATATAGGAAGGAACACCAGTGGCGAAGGCGACCACCTGGACTGATACTGACACTGAGGTGCGAAAGCGTGGGGAGCAAACAGGATTAGATACCCTGGTAGTCCACGCCGTAAACGATGTCAACTAGCCGTTGGGAGCCTTGAGCTCTTAGTGGCGCAGCTAACGCATTAAGTTGACCGCCTGGGGAGTACGGCCGCAAGGTTAAAACTCAAATGAATTGACGGGGGCCCGCACAAGCGGTGGAGCATGTGGTTTAATTCGAAGCAACGCGAAGAACCTTACCAGGCCTTGACATCCAATGAACTTTCCAGAGATGGATTGGTGCCTTCGGGAACATTGAGACAGGTGCTGCATGGCTGTCGTCAGCTCGTGTCGTGAGATGTTGGGTTAAGTCCCGTAACGAGCGCAACCCTTGTCCTTAGTTACCAGCACGTTATGGTGGGCACTCTAAGGAGACTGCCGGTGACAAACCGGAGGAAGGTGGGGATGACGTCAAGTCATCATGGCCCTTACGGCCTGGGCTACACACGTGCTACAATGGTCGGTACAAAGGGTTGCCAAGCCGCGAGGTGGAGCTAATCCCATAAAACCGATCGTAGTCCGGATCGCAGTCTGCAACTCGACTGCGTGAAGTCGGAATCGCTAGTAATCGTGAATCAGAATGTCACGGTGAATACGTTCCCGGGCCTTGTACACACCGCCCGTCACACCATGGGAGTGGGTTGCACCAGAAGTAGCTAGTCTAACCTTCGGGAGGACGGTTACCACGGTGTGATTCATGACTGGGGTGAAGTCGTAACAAGGTAGCCGTAGGGGAACCTGCGGCTGGATCACCTCCTTAATCGACGACATCAGCTGCTCCATAAGTTCCCACACGAATTGCTTGATTCATTGAAGAAGACGATAGAAGCAGCTTTAAGCTCCAAGCTGATAGCTCCAAGCTAACAGTTGCGCGCTCGAAATTGGGTCTGTAGCTCAGTTGGTTAGAGCGCACCCCTGATAAGGGTGAGGTCGGCAGTTCGAATCTGCCCAGACCCACCAATTTTGTTATGGGGCCATAGCTCAGCTGGGAGAGCGCCTGCCTTGCACGCAGGAGGTCAACGGTTCGATCCCGTTTGGCTCCACCATTTAACTGCTTCTAAAAGTTTAGAAATGAGTATTCCTTTGAGAATATTGATTTCTAGTCTTTTGATTAGATCGTTCTTTAAAAATTTGGGTATGTGATAGAAAGATAGACTGAACGTTACTTTCACTGGTAACGGATCAGGCTAAGGTAAAATTTGTGAGTTCTCTTAATTGAGAAATTCGAATTTTCGGCGAATGTCGTCTTCACAGTATAACCAGATTGCTTGGGGTTATATGGTCAAGTGAAGAAGCGCATACGGTGGATGCCTTGGCAGTCAGAGGCGATGAAAGACGTGGTAGCCTGCGAAAAGCTTCGGGGAGTCGGCAAACAGACTTTGATCCGGAGATGTCTGAATGGGGGAACCCAGCCATCATAAGATGGTTATCTTGTACTGAATACATAGGTGCAAGAGGCGAACCAGGGGAACTGAAACATCTAAGTACCCTGAGGAAAAGAAATCAACCGAGATTCCCTTAGTAGTGGCGAGCGAACGGGGACCAGCCCTTAAGTGGCTTTGAGATTAGCGGAACGCTCTGGAAAGTGCGGCCATAGTGGGTGATAGCCCTGTACGCGAAAATCTCTTAGTCATGAAATCGAGTAGGACGGAGCACGAGAAACTTTGTCTGAATATGGGGGGACCATCCTCCAAGGCTAAATACTACTGACTGACCGATAGTGAACTAGTACCGTGAGGGAAAGGCGAAAAGAACCCCGGAGAGGGGAGTGAAATAGATCCTGAAACCGTATGCGTACAAGCAGTGGGAGCAGACTTTGTTCTGTGACTGCGTACCTTTTGTATAATGGGTCAGCGACTTATTTTCAGTGGCGAGCTTAACCGAATAGGGGAGGCGTAGCGAAAGCGAGTCTTAATAGGGCGTCTAGTCGCTGGGAATAGACCCGAAACCGGGCGATCTATCCATGGGCAGGTTGAAGGTTGGGTAACACTAACTGGAGGACCGAACCGACTACCGTTGAAAAGTTAGCGGATGACCTGTGGATCGGAGTGAAAGGCTAATCAAGCTCGGAGATAGCTGGTTCTCCTCGAAAGCTATTTAGGTAGCGCCTCATGTATCACTGTAGGGGGTAGAGCACTGTTTCGGCTAGGGGGTCATCCCGACTTACCAAACCGATGCAAACTCCGAATACCTACAAGTGCCGAGCATGGGAGACACACGGCGGGTGCTAACGTCCGTCGTGAAAAGGGAAACAACCCAGACCGTCAGCTAAGGTCCCAAAGTTATGGTTAAGTGGGAAACGATGTGGGAAGGCTTAGACAGCTAGGAGGTTGGCTTAGAAGCAGCCACCCTTTAAAGAAAGCGTAATAGCTCACTAGTCGAGTCGGCCTGCGCGGAAGATGTAACGGGGCTCAAACCATACACCGAAGCTACGGGTATCATCTTCGGATGATGCGGTAGAGGAGCGTTCTGTAAGCCTGTGAAGGTGAGTTGAGAAGCTTGCTGGAGGTATCAGAAGTGCGAATGCTGACATGAGTAACGACAATGGGTGTGAAAAACACCCACGCCGAAAGACCAAGGTTTCCTGCGCAACGTTAATCGACGCAGGGTTAGTCGGTCCCTAAGGCGAGGCTGAAAAGCGTAGTCGATGGAAAACAGGTTAATATTCCTGTACTTCTGGTTATTGCGATGGAGGGACGGAGAAGGCTAGGCCAGCTTGGCGTTGGTTGTCCAAGTTTAAGGTGGTAGGCTGAGATCTTAGGTAAATCCGGGATCTTAAGGCCGAGAGCTGATGACGAGTGTTCTTTTAGAACACGAAGTGGTTGATGCCATGCTTCCAAGAAAAGCTTCTAAGCTTCAGGTAACCAGGAACCGTACCCCAAACCGACACAGGTGGTTGGGTAGAGAATACCAAGGCGCTTGAGAGAACTCGGGTGAAGGAACTAGGCAAAATGGCACCGTAACTTCGGGAGAAGGTGCGCCGGTGAGGGTGAAGGACTTGCTCCGTAAGCTCATGCCGGTCGAAGATACCAGGCCGCTGCGACTGTTTATTAAAAACACAGCACTCTGCAAACACGAAAGTGGACGTATAGGGTGTGACGCCTGCCCGGTGCCGGAAGGTTAATTGATGGGGTTAGCTAACGCGAAGCTCTTGATCGAAGCCCCGGTAAACGGCGGCCGTAACTATAACGGTCCTAAGGTAGCGAAATTCCTTGTCGGGTAAGTTCCGACCTGCACGAATGGCGTAACGATGGCGGCGCTGTCTCCACCCGAGACTCAGTGAAATTGAAATCGCTGTGAAGATGCAGTGTATCCGCGGCTAGACGGAAAGACCCCGTGAACCTTTACTATAGCTTTGCACTGGACTTTGAATTTGCTTGTGTAGGATAGGTGGGAGGCTTTGAAGCGTGGACGCCAGTTCGCGTGGAGCCATCCTTGAAATACCACCCTGGCAACTTTGAGGTTCTAACTCAGGTCCGTTATCCGGATCGAGGACAGTGTATGGTGGGTAGTTTGACTGGGGCGGTCTCCTCCTAAAGAGTAACGGAGGAGTACGAAGGTGCGCTCAGACCGGTCGGAAATCGGTCGTAGAGTATAAAGGCAAAAGCGCGCTTGACTGCGAGACAGACACGTCGAGCAGGTACGAAAGTAGGTCTTAGTGATCCGGTGGTTCTGTATGGAAGGGCCATCGCTCAACGGATAAAAGGTACTCCGGGGATAACAGGCTGATACCGCCCAAGAGTTCATATCGACGGCGGTGTTTGGCACCTCGATGTCGGCTCATCACATCCTGGGGCTGAAGCCGGTCCCAAGGGTATGGCTGTTCGCCATTTAAAGTGGTACGCGAGCTGGGTTTAGAACGTCGTGAGACAGTTCGGTCCCTATCTGCCGTGGACGTTTGAGATTTGAGAGGGGCTGCTCCTAGTACGAGAGGACCGGAGTGGACGAACCTCTGGTGTTCCGGTTGTCACGCCAGTGGCATTGCCGGGTAGCTATGTTCGGGAAAGATAACCGCTGAAAGCATCTAAGCGGGAAACTTGCCTCAAGATGAGATCTCACTGGAACCTTGAGTTCCCTGAAGGGCCGTCGAAGACTACGACGTTGATAGGTTGGGTGTGTAAGCGCTGTGAGGCGTTGAGCTAACCAATACTAATTGCCCGTGAGGCTTGACCATATAACACCCAAGCAATTTGCATGCTCCGAGCTGAAAAGCGAGCGAGACCAGATTGCGGTGTGTGAAGACGAAACGAACCGAAAGTTCGAAAGACTCACAAAACACCGAAAACTATCACATACCCAATTTGCTGAAGCGAGGCCATCTGGTCACGACTCAGTACCCGAATTTCTTGACGACCATAGAGCGTTGGAACCACCTGATCCCATCCCGAACTCAGCAGTGAAACGATGCATCGCCGATGGTAGTGTGGGGTTTCCCCATGTGAGAGTAGGTCATCGTCAAGATTAAATTCCGAAACCCCAATTGCGAAAGCAGTTGGGGTTTTGTTTTGTCCGCAGGAAAAGCATCTGCTTGATTTCTATGCAACAGCCCGGGTCATGGCTATTATTCGGGCCTCATTGTGAGGGCGAGACCTGCATGTTGACGTTGTTGAACCTCCTGAAAGATGGTCGATTCCATTCTGGTCAGGATCTTGGGGCCGCCCTGGGAATAAGTCGAAGTGCGGTGTGGAAGCAGCTTCAGCAGCTTGAGGCGGAGCTTGGCTTGTCCATCCATAAAGTTCGAGGACGGGGGTATCAATTGGCTGCGCCATTGACGTTGCTCGATTCTCGGACATTGTCGGCAATGGCGCCCGGTTGGCCGGTTACTGTTCTGCATTCGGTCGACTCGACAAATGCTGAAGCCTTGCGCGCGGTTGGCCAAGGAAGTTTGGCGCCCTTTTTAGTGCTCGCGGAGCGGCAAGTCTCTGGGCGTGGGCGACGAGGTCGTAAATGGGTGAGCCCCTTTGCAGAAAATCTCTATTACAGCCTTGTACTTCGCATCGACGGCGGAATGCGCCAGCTCGAGGGCTTGAGTCTTGTAGTGGGGTTGGCTGTCTTGCAGGCTCTGAGAAATTTTGGAGTGCCGGGTGCGGGATTGAAATGGCCTAACGATGTCTTGGTGGGTAACAAGAAAATTGCCGGCATTCTCCTTGAGCTTGTTGGAGATCCGGCGGACGTTTGCCATGTAGTGCTGGGAATTGGCGTCAACGTGAACATGCAGGAGGCCGATGATGTCGATCAGCAATGGACGTCGATTCGGCTTGAGTCAGGTGGAAACACTGATCGCAATGCCTTGGTGGCTGAGCTTGGTAAGCAGTTAAATGATTATATCCAGCGCCATCAGATGATCGGTTTTTCGGCTCTCCAGGCGGAATGGGAGGCAAATCATTTGTGGCAAGATCGCTCTGTGTCATTGATTGCGGGTTCCAGTCAGATAGATGGTGTTGTGCTCGGAATCGACAGTCAGGGTGCGCTGCGGCTGAAGGTGGATGGCGTGGAAAAAGTCTTTAGTGGCGGCGAGCTCAGCCTGAGGTTGCGTGATGATTCTTGAGCTCGACTGTGGGAACAGCTTTATTAAGTGGCGAGTGCTGAAGGCTGCGCTCGACGCTGTATTTTTCGAAGGGGTTGTCGACTCTGATCTCGCGTTGCTTGACAGTTTGAGAGCTCTCGATGGGCTTGCGCTTCGTAAGGGTCGCTTGGTCAGTGTCAGGACTGCAGAGGAGACTGATGCCTTGATCCGTGCTATCGAGTGCGAGTTTGGTATTTCGGTGGTGCGCGCGAAGCCCGCTCGTGAAATGGCCGGTGTCAAAAATGGTTATGAAGACTACGAGCGTCTAGGGCTGGATCGATGGCTGGCCATGCTTGGCGGGTTTCATCTAGCGTCGGGTGGTGCTTGCCTGGTGCTTGATTTCGGTACGGCGGTAACTGCAGATTTTATTGCTGCGAATGGTGAACATCTGGGCGGTTTTATTTGCCCTGGAATGCCGTTGATGCGGAATCAGCTACGTACGCATACCCGTAATATTCGCTATGGAGATCTTGCGGCTGAGCGCGCGCTGTCCAGTAGTGCGCCTGGGCGTACCACCGTTGAGGCTGTGGAGCGAGGGTGTTTATTGATGTTGCAGGGTTTCGTATTGACGCAGTTGGAAATGGCGCGTTCCTACTGGGAGGAAGACTTCATAGTCTTTATCACTGGCGGGGATGCTGAATTGGTTGCGGGTGTCTCGCCCGAAGCTCGAGTCGTTCCTGATCTGGTGTTTGTGGGGTTGGCTATGGCGTGTCCTTTTTCCTGAGGTTTGTATGCGTTGGTTGTTTCTCCTGCTTCTTGTTCTTAATGTTTTCTATTATGTCTGGCATCAGCAGGAGGCGCCCTTGCGGGCGAAGGATGTAACGCCTCTTAGTTTGTATCGAGGTTCCCAGCAAGACATTCGCTTGCTCAGCGAAACGACGAGTGAGGCTCGGGAGGGGCAGGGGGAGCGTCGGCAACAGTGTCTTTTCCTTGGCGGTTTTTCTCGGCAGGAATCGATTTCAGCGCTCCAGCAGCGTCTGGCTGAAATGGGGGTTGATGTAAAATCTTCGACGAAGGATGCATCTGGGGCTGGTTATTGGTTGTCTGTTTCGCCTCAGGGTCAGCGTTTGTTGGGGGATGTACAGTTGCAAAACCTTTCCAACGAATTCAATGAGTTAAAACATAAAATAATGCTGTGTGAGGGGGTTGCACCTGCTGAATAGTTTGCATAGAATGGCGCCCGCTCCACAGCGAAGACCTAAACAGGAATTCAAAGTGAGGCGATGTCAAAGCAGCTAACCTCAGGTTTTTAAATGAGAAAATGCTTGACAGAGGTTTGGCATAGTATAGAATGCCGGCCTGATTAGGAGGGGTTCCCGAGCGGCCAAAGGGATCAGACTGTAAATCTGACGTCTACGACTTCGAAGGTTCGAATCCTTCTCCCTCCACCAGATTTAAGCGTGAGCTGCAGGCTCCGCGGGTATAGTTTAGTGGTAGAACCTCAGCCTTCCAAGCTGATGATGCGGGTTCGATTCCCGCTACCCGCTCCAAGTTTGCAGGTTGTGCAAAGTGTTTTGCTCTTGTAGCTCAGTTGGTAGAGCACACCCTTGGTAAGGGTGAGGTCAGCGGTTCAAATCCGCTCAAGAGCTCCATATAACAAGGCAGATATGAAAATATCTGCCTTTGTTTTAATGGTTGATATTGTTTGTCTAATTTCTTCTGTTGAGGGTGATATCGATGGCTAAGGAAAAATTTGATCGTTCCCTGCCCCACGTCAACGTTGGGACCATTGGTCACGTTGACCACGGTAAAACCACTCTGACTGCTGCTCTGACTCGCGTTTGCTCCGAAGTTTTCGGTTCGGCAATCGTTGACTTCGACAAGATCGACAGTGCGCCAGAAGAAAAAGCTCGCGGTATCACCATCAACACCGCACACGTTGAGTACAACTCGAAGATCCGTCACTACGCTCACGTTGACTGCCCAGGTCACGCTGACTATGTGAAGAACATGATCACCGGTGCTGCTCAAATGGACGGCGCTATTCTGGTTTGCTCGGCCGCTGATGGTCCGATGCCACAAACCCGTGAGCACATCCTGCTGTCCCGTCAGGTTGGCGTTCCGTACATCGTGGTTTTCCTGAACAAGGCTGACCTGGTAGACGACGCTGAGCTGCTGGAACTGGTTGAGATGGAAGTTCGCGACCTGCTGTCGACTTACGACTTCCCGGGCGATGACACTCCAATCATCATCGGTTCGGCTCGTATGGCGCTGGAAGGCAAAGACGACAACGAGATGGGCACCACTGCCGTCAAGAAACTGGTTGAGACTCTGGACAGCTACATCCCAGAACCAGTTCGTGTGACCGACAAGCCGTTCCTGATGCCAATCGAAGACGTATTCTCGATCTCCGGTCGCGGTACTGTTGTGACTGGTCGTATCGAGCGCGGTATCGTTCGCGTTCAGGATCCGCTGGAAATCGTTGGTCTGCGTGACACCACCGTTACTACTTGCACCGGTGTTGAAATGTTTCGCAAGCTGCTCGACGAAGGTCGTGCTGGCGAGAACTGCGGCGTTCTGCTGCGTGGTACCAAGCGTGACGACGTTGAGCGTGGTCAGGTTCTGGTTAAGCCGGGTTCGGTTAAGCCGCACACCAAGTTCACTGCAGAAGTTTACGTTCTGAGCAAGGAAGAGGGCGGTCGTCATACTCCGTTCTTCAAAGGCTACCGTCCACAGTTCTACTTCCGTACTACTGACGTGACTGGTAACTGCGAGCTGCCAGAAGGCGTTGAAATGGTAATGCCAGGTGACAACATTCAGATGACTGTTACCCTGATCAAAACCATCGCAATGGAAGACGGTCTGCGTTTCGCTATCCGTGAAGGCGGTCGTACCGTCGGCGCTGGCGTCGTAGCTAAAATCATCGAGTAAGTAGTTGTAATGTATTTTTCGGGCCGGCATAATGGTCGGCCTGATTTTGTTTTAGGTCAGTAGCTCAATTGGCAGAGCGACGGTCTCCAAAACCGTAGGTTGGGGGTTCGATTCCCTCCTGACCTGCCAGATTCACTTGGTGTGTCTGGCTTTCTTTTCACAGGATCTTCATAGATGACTCCTAAAGCTGAAGCTCAAGGCTCTCGCTTCGATCTGCTCAAGTGGCTTGTAGTTGTCGCTTTGGTGGTTGTTGGCGTTGTTGGTAATCAGTATTACTCTGCTTCGCCGATCCTGTACCGTGTACTCGCTTTGCTTGTCATTGCTGCTGTAGCTGCCTTTGTAGGCCTGCAGACTGCGAAGGGCAAGTCTTTCTTTGTACTCGTTAAGGAAGCTCGCACCGAGATTCGTAAAGTCGTGTGGCCAACTCGCCAAGAAACCACGCAGACCACCCTTATTGTGGTGGCTGTTGTTCTGGTTATGGCGTTGCTGTTGTGGGGTCTTGATTCCCTGCTCGGCTGGCTTGTTTCCTTGATCGTCGGCTAAGGGTGTCCCGTGGCTAAGCGTTGGTATGTTGTGCATGCTTACTCGGGTTACGAGAAGCATGTGATGCGCTCGCTGATCGAGCGCGTAAAGCTGGCTGGCATGGAAGATGGCTTCGGCGAAATTCTGGTTCCCACTGAAGAAGTGGTTGAAATGCGTAACGGCCAGAAGCGCAAGAGCGAGCGTAAGTTCTTTCCAGGCTATGTGCTGGTTCAGATGGATATGAATGAGGGGACTTGGCACTTGGTCAAGGACACTCCTCGGGTGATGGGTTTCATTGGCGGTACCGCTGATAAGCCTGCGCCAATCACTGATAAAGAGGCGGAAGCAATTCTGCGTCGCGTCGCTGATGGTAGCGACAAGCCGAAGCCGAAGACTCTGTTTGAGCCAGGTGAAACGGTGCGAGTCAATGACGGTCCATTTGCTGATTTCAATGGCGTTGTTGAAGAAGTCAACTACGAAAAGAGCCGGATTCAAGTGGCTGTGCTTATTTTCGGTCGCTCTACCCCGGTAGAGTTGGAGTTCAGTCAGGTCGAAAAGGTCTAGCTGAAAAAAGCATCCCAACCCCACAGCCATAGGCTGTGGGGTTTTGTCGTCACTGGGATAAACGCGCAAGTAACCGGGGAGCCTTTCGAGGCGTTCGAACCCGTAATTGGAGTGCCTCATGGCCAAGAAGATTACCGCTTACATCAAGCTGCAAGTGAAGGCCGCTCAGGCTAACCCAAGCCCACCTGTTGGTCCTGCACTGGGTCAGCACGGCGTGAACATCATGGAATTCTGCAAGGCTTTCAACGCCCGTACTCAGGGTCTGGAAGCTGGTCTGCCGACTCCAGTGATCATCACTGTCTACAGCGACCGTAGCTTCACTTTCGAAACAAAATCCACCCCTGCTTCGGTTCTGCTGAAGAAAGCGGCGGGTCTGACCAGCGGTTCCGCTCGTCCGAACACCGTTAAGGTTGGCACCGTTACCCGTGCTCAGCTGGAAGAAATCGCGAAAACCAAAAACGCGGATCTGACTGCAGCTGATATGGATGCAGCCGTGCGTACTATCGCCGGTTCTGCTCGTAGCATGGGCCTTAACGTGGAGGGTGTGTAATGGCTAAGCTGACCAAGCGTCAAAAGGCTATCGCCGGCAAAATCGAAGCAGGCAAGGCCTACAATATTGTAGACGCCGCCGCTCTGCTGGCTGAGCTGTCGACTGTCAAGTTCAGCGAGTCGTTCGACGTTGCTGTAAACCTGGGTGTAGACCCGCGTAAATCCGACCAGGTTGTTCGCAGCGCTACTGTGCTGCCACACGGCACTGGCAAGACTGTTCGCGTTGCTGTGTTCACCCAGGGTCCAGCTGCTGAGGCCGCTTTGGCTGCCGGCGCTGACCGTGTAGGTATGGACGACCTGGCTGCCGAAATGAAAGGCGGCGACCTGAACTATGACGTAGTAATCGCATCCCCGGATGCCATGCGCGTTGTAGGTCAGCTGGGCCAGATCCTCGGTCCACGTGGTCTGATGCCTAACCCTAAGGTTGGTACTGTAACTCCAGACGTAGCTACCGCGGTTAAAAACGCTAAAGCTGGCCAGGTTCGTTATCGCACCGACAAAAACGGCATCATTCACACCTCCGTTGGCAAGATGGGCTTCGACGCCGTCAAGCTGAAGGAAAACGTTGAAGCCCTGATCGCTGATCTGAAGCGTATCAAGCCAGCTTCCTCGAAAGGCATTTACGTCAAGCGCGTTACCCTGAGCACCACTATGGGCCCAGGTCTGGTTATCGATCAGAGCTCGCTGGACGCGTAAGACAAAGGTTGGCGCGATTGTTCGCGCCAATCGAAAGATTGGGGTCCCTGCCTGGCGGGGGCTATCCAAGACCGTAGGCGACGCGAGTCTTAAACCATAAGCCTACGCAGATGGTGCTCCCGGTTCCTTACCGAATCAGACACCAAAACGACATTCGGTTTCGATCGAATGAAACGGTAACAAGCAGGAGTTAAACCCGTGGCAATTAATCTCGAAGACAAGAAGGCCATCGTCGCTGAAGTCAACGAGGCTGCCAAAGTCGCTCTGTCCGCTGTCGTGGTTGATGCACGTGGCGTAACAGTAGGCGCAATGACCGGACTCCGTAAAGAGGCTCGTGAAGCTGGCGTTTACGTACGTGTTGTACGTAACACCCTGCTCAAGCGCGCTGTTGCTGACACTGAATACAGTGTTCTCAACGACGTGTTCACCGGCCCGACCTTGATCGCATTCTCCAACGAACACCCGGGCGCTGCTGCTCGTCTGTTCAAAGAGTTCGCTAAAGGTCAGGACAAGTTCGAGATCAAGGCAGCTGCGTTCGAGGGCAAGTTCCTCGCAGCTAATCAGATCGACGTTCTGGCAAGCCTGCCGACCCGTGACGAAGCAATTTCCCAGCTGATGAGCGTGATTCAAGGCGCTACCAGCAAATTGGCTCGTACTCTGGCGGCACTTCGCGACCAGAAAGAAGCTGCTGCAGCCTAAGGCTGAGCGTTTCCTCTCTCGCGTATTTTTGTTTATTTCGATGGCCTCCAGGCTATCCCCCAATTCAGGAAATAAGTCATGTCTCTGACTAACGAACAAATCATCGACGCAATCGGCGAAAAATCGGTTCTGGAAATCGTTGAGCTGATCAAGGCAATGGAAGAGAAGTTCGGCGTATCCGCTGCCGCTGCTTCTGCTGGTCCAGCTGCTGCTGCCGCTGTTGTTGAAGAGCAAACCGAGTTCAACGTTATCCTGAAAGGCGCTGGCGAGAAGAAAGTCAACGTGATCAAGGCTGTACGTGAACTGACCGGTCTGGGTCTGAAAGAAGCCAAGGAGAAGGTTGACACCGCTCCTCAGGTTATCGCTGAAGGCGTTTCGAAAGAAGCTGCTGAAGACGCGAAGAAGAAGCTGGAAGAAGCAGGCGCTGAAGTCGAAGTTAAGTAACTTTCGACTTTGCACCTCCAGCCCGAGCGTCAAGCGACAGGCTGATGGCTGGTGGCTCTTGCCACCGGCCTTTTTCCGTTATTGGCAGCCGACTGGGTCGGTGCTGATAAAGGCGCTGTAGCCACCCGATGCGGTGGCGCAAACCATGGGGTTTGCACGATTTTCTGGCTGCTCCCGTCGGGAGGGGCCAAACAAGCAGGTGACCAAGCTGGGGAACGCTGATGGCTTACTCATATACTGAGAAAAAACGTATCCGCAAGGACTTTAGCAAGTTGCCGGACGTCATGGATGTGCCTTACCTCCTGGCCATCCAGCTGGATTCGTATCGTGAATTCTTGCAAGCGGGAGCGACTAAAGATCAGTTCCGCGACGTGGGCCTGCATGCGGCCTTCAAATCCGTTTTCCCGATCATCAGCTACTCCGGCAATGCTGCGCTGGAGTACGTCGGTTATCGCCTGGGCGAACCGGCATTTGATGTCAAAGAATGCGTATTGCGCGGTGTAACTTTCGCCGTACCTTTGCGGGTAAAAGTGCGCCTGATCATTTTCGACAAAGAATCGTCGAACAAAGCGATCAAGGACATCAAAGAGCAAGAAGTCTACATGGGTGAAATCCCCCTGATGACTGAGAACGGTACCTTCGTAATCAATGGTACCGAGCGTGTAATCGTTTCCCAGCTGCACCGTTCCCCGGGCGTGTTCTTCGACCACGACCGCGGCAAGACGCATAGCTCCGGCAAACTGCTGTACTCCGCGCGCATCATTCCTTACCGCGGTTCGTGGTTGGACTTCGAGTTCGACCCGAAAGACTGCGTGTTCGTGCGTATCGACCGTCGTCGCAAGCTGCCGGCATCGGTACTGCTGCGTGCGCTCGGCTATACCACTGAAGAAGTGCTGGACGCTTTCTACACCACCAACGTTTTCCACCTGAGCGGCGAAACCCTCAGCCTGGAGCTGATTGCTTCGCGTCTGCGTGGTGAAATTGCGGTTCTGGATATTCAGGACGAGAAGGGCAAGGTCATTGTTGAAGCGGGTCGCCGTATTACTGCGCGCCACATCAACCAGATCGAAAAAGCCGGCCTCAAGACCCTGGAAGTGCCTCTGGACTACGTCCTCGGTCGCACTACCGCCAAGGTCATCGTGCACCCGGCTACCGGCGAAATCCTGGCAGAGTGCAACACCGAGCTGAACACTGAGGTCCTGGCAAAAATTGCCAAGTCCGGCGTTGTTCGCATCGAAACTCTGTACACCAACGACATCGACTGCGGTCCGTTCGTCTCCGATACGCTGAAGATCGACTCCACCAGCAACCAATTGGAAGCCCTGGTCGAGATCTATCGCATGATGCGTCCAGGCGAGCCGCCAACCAAAGACGCTGCCGAAACCCTGTTCAACAACCTGTTCTTCAGCCCTGAGCGCTATGACCTGTCTGCGGTCGGCCGGATGAAGTTCAACCGTCGTATCGGTCGTACCGAGATCGAAGGTTCGGGCGTGCTGTGCAAGGAAGACATCGTCGCGGTACTGAAGACTCTGGTCGACATCCGTAATGGTAAAGGCATCGTCGATGACATCGACCACCTGGGTAACCGTCGTGTTCGCTGCGTAGGCGAAATGGCCGAGAACCAGTTCCGCGTTGGCCTGGTACGTGTTGAGCGTGCGGTCAAAGAGCGTCTGTCGATGGCTGAAAGCGAAGGCCTGATGCCGCAAGACCTGATCAACGCCAAGCCAGTGGCTGCGGCGGTGAAAGAGTTCTTCGGTTCCAGCCAGCTCTCGCAGTTCATGGACCAGAACAACCCGCTGTCCGAGATCACCCACAAGCGTCGTGTTTCTGCACTCGGCCCTGGCGGTCTGACTCGTGAGCGCGCAGGCTTTGAAGTTCGTGACGTACACCCGACTCACTACGGTCGCGTATGCCCGATTGAAACGCCGGAAGGTCCGAACATCGGTCTGATCAACTCCTTGGCTGCTTACGCTCGCACCAACCAGTACGGCTTCCTGGAAAGCCCGTACCGCGTGGTGAAAGAGGGTGTGGTCACCGACGAGATCGTGTTCCTGTCCGCCATTGAAGAAGCCGATCACGTGATCGCGCAGGCTTCGGCGACCATGAACGACCAGAAAGTCCTGATCGACGAACTGGTAGCCGTACGTCACCTGAACGAATTCACCGTCAAGGCGCCTGAAGAAGTCACCTTGATGGACGTTTCGCCGAAGCAGGTAGTTTCGGTTGCAGCGTCGCTGATTCCGTTCCTCGAGCACGACGACGCCAACCGTGCGTTGATGGGTTCGAACATGCAGCGTCAAGCTGTACCAACCTTGCGCGCTGACAAGCCGCTGGTAGGTACCGGCATGGAGCGTAACGTAGCCCGTGACTCCGGCGTTTGCGTCGTGGCTCGTCGTGGTGGCGTGATCGATTCCGTCGACGCCAGCCGTATCGTGGTTCGTGTTGCTGATGACGAAGTTGAAACCGGCGAAGCTGGTGTCGACATCTACAACCTGACCAAATACACCCGCTCGAACCAGAACACCTGCATCAACCAGCGTCCGCTGGTGAGCAAGGGTGATCGCGTTCAGCGTAGCGACATCATGGCCGACGGCCCGTCCACCGACATGGGTGAACTGGCACTGGGTCAGAACATGCGCATCGCATTCATGGCATGGAACGGCTTCAACTTCGAAGACTCCATCTGCCTGTCCGAGCGTGTGGTTCAGGAAGACCGCTTCACCACGATCCACATTCAGGAACTGACCTGTGTGGCCCGTGACACCAAGCTTGGGCCTGAGGAAATCACTGCAGACATCCCGAACGTGGGTGAAGCTGCACTGAACAAACTGGACGAAGCCGGTATCGTTTACGTAGGTGCTGAAGTTGGCGCAGGCGACATCCTGGTGGGTAAGGTCACTCCGAAAGGCGAGACCCAACTGACTCCGGAAGAAAAACTGCTGCGTGCAATCTTCGGTGAGAAAGCCAGCGACGTTAAAGACACTTCCCTGCGCGTACCTACCGGTACTAAAGGTACTGTCATCGACGTACAGGTCTTCACCCGCGACGGCGTTGAGCGTGATGCTCGTGCACTGTCGATCGAGAAGACTCAGCTCGACGAGATCCGCAAGGATCTGAACGAAGAGTTCCGTATCGTTGAAGGCGCGACTTTCGAACGTCTGCGTTCCGCTCTGGTAGGCCACAAGGCTGAAGGCGGCGCAGGTCTGAAGAAAGGTCAGGACATCACCGACGAAGTTCTCGACGGTCTTGAGCATGGTCAGTGGTTCAAGCTGCGCATGGCTGAAGATGCTCTGAACGAGCAGCTCGAGAAGGCTCAAGCCTACATCGTTGATCGCCGCCGTCTGCTGGACGACAAGTTCGAAGACAAGAAGCGCAAACTGCAGCAGGGCGATGACCTGGCTCCAGGCGTGCTGAAAATCGTCAAGGTTTACCTGGCAATCCGTCGTCGCATCCAGCCGGGCGACAAGATGGCCGGTCGTCACGGTAACAAAGGTGTGGTCTCTGTGATCATGCCGGTTGAAGACATGCCGCACGATGCCAATGGCACCCCGGTCGACGTCGTCCTCAACCCACTGGGCGTACCTTCGCGTATGAACGTTGGTCAGATCCTTGAAACCCACCTGGGCCTCGCGGCCAAAGGTCTGGGTGAGAAGATCAACCGGATGGTCGAAGAGCAGCGTAAAGTCGCTGAGCTGCGTACCTTCCTGGACGAGATCTACAACCAGATCGGTGGTCGTAACGAAGATCTGGACAGCTTCTCCGATCAGGAAATCCTGGATCTGGCGAAGAACCTGCGTGGCGGCGTTCCAATGGCCACTCCAGTGTTCGACGGCGCCAAGGAAAGCGAAATCAAGGCCATGCTGAAACTGGCAGACCTGCCGGAAAGCGGCCAGATGCAGCTGACTGACGGCCGTACCGGCAACAAGTTCGAGCGTCCAGTTACCGTTGGCTACATGTACATGCTGAAGCTGAACCACTTGGTAGACGACAAGATGCACGCGCGTTCTACCGGTTCGTACAGCCTGGTTACCCAGCAGCCGCTGGGTGGTAAGGCGCAGTTCGGTGGTCAGCGTTTCGGGGAGATGGAGGTCTGGGCACTGGAAGCATACGGTGCTGCTTACACTCTGCAAGAAATGCTCACAGTGAAGTCGGACGATGTGAACGGCCGTACCAAGATGTACAAAAACATCGTGGATGGCGATCACCGTATGGAGCCGGGCATGCCCGAGTCCTTCAACGTGTTGATCAAGGAAATTCGTTCCCTCGGCATCGATATCGATCTGGAAACCGAATAACACGTGACGCGAATCGAGAGCGGGGCAGGATTGCCCGCTCTCTGCTCCGCCAGGAGGAAAGGCCTTGAAAGACCTACTGAATTTGCTGAAAAACCAGGGTCAAGTCGAAGAGTTCGACGCCATCCGTATCGGATTGGCCTCGCCTGAGATGATCCGCTCATGGTCGTTCGGTGAAGTTAAAAAGCCGGAAACCATCAACTACCGTACGTTCAAACCTGAGCGTGACGGTCTGTTCTGCGCCAAGATCTTTGGCCCGGTAAAGGATTACGAGTGCCTGTGCGGTAAGTACAAGCGCTTGAAGCACCGTGGTGTGATCTGCGAGAAGTGCGGCGTTGAAGTTGCATTGGCCAAGGTTCGTCGTGAGCGCATGGCGCACATCGAACTGGCTTCGCCGGTTGCCCACATCTGGTTCCTGAAATCGCTGCCGTCCCGTATCGGCTTGCTGATGGACATGACCCTGCGTGATATCGAACGCGTTCTCTACTTCGAGAGCTATGTCGTTATCGATCCAGGCATGACCACCCTTGAAAAAGGTCAGCTGCTGAACGACGAGCAGTACTTCGAAGCGCTGGAAGAGTTCGGTGACGACTTCGACGCCCGTATGGGTGCTGAAGCTGTCCGTGAACTGCTGCACGCTATCGACCTGGAACACGAGATTGGCCGTCTGCGTGAAGAAATTCCGCAAACCAACTCCGAAACCAAGATCAAGAAGCTGTCCAAGCGTCTGAAGTTGATGGAAGCCTTCCAGGGTTCCGGCAACCTGCCAGAGTGGATGGTGCTGACCGTTCTGCCGGTTCTGCCGCCAGATCTGCGTCCACTGGTCCCGCTGGATGGCGGTCGTTTCGCGACTTCCGACCTCAACGATCTGTATCGTCGAGTGATCAACCGTAACAACCGTTTGAAGCGCCTGCTGGATCTGTCCGCTCCGGACATCATCGTGCGTAACGAAAAGCGTATGTTGCAGGAAGCTGTCGATGCTCTGCTCGACAACGGTCGTCGTGGCCGCGCTATCACCGGTTCGAACAAGCGTCCTCTGAAATCCCTGGCTGACATGATCAAGGGTAAGCAAGGTCGTTTCCGTCAGAACTTGCTCGGTAAGCGTGTTGACTACTCCGGTCGTTCGGTAATTACCGTAGGCCCGACCCTGCGTCTGCATCAGTGCGGTCTGCCGAAGAAAATGGCTCTCGAGCTGTTCAAACCGTTCATTTTCGGCAAGCTGGAAATGCGTGGTCTCGCGACCACCATCAAAGCGGCCAAGAAAATGGTCGAGCGCGAACTGCCAGAGGTTTGGGACGTTCTCGCTGAAGTGATTCGCGAACACCCGGTTCTTCTCAACCGTGCACCGACCCTTCACCGTCTGGGTATCCAGGCGTTTGAACCGGTACTGATCGAAGGTAAGGCTATCCAGCTGCACCCGCTGGTCTGCGCCGCGTACAACGCCGACTTCGACGGCGACCAAATGGCCGTGCACGTACCGCTGACACTGGAAGCCCAGTTGGAAGCGCGCGCGTTGATGATGTCGACCAACAACATTCTGTCGCCAGCCAACGGTGAGCCAATCATCGTTCCGTCGCAGGACGTTGTATTGGGTCTGTACTACATGACTCGTGAAGCGATCAACGCCAAAGGCGAGGGTCGTGTGTTCGCGGATCTGCAGGAAGTTGACCGTGTGTTCCGTGCCGGCGAAGCCGCACTGCACGCCAAGGTCAAGGTTCGTATCAACGAAACCGTAAACGACCGTGACGGCAACAGCGTGAGCGGTACCCGTATCGTCGACACTACTGTCGGCCGTGCGCTGCTGTTCCAGGTTGTGCCAAAAGGTCTGTCGTACGACGTCGTCAACCTGCCGATGAAGAAAAAGGCGATCTCCAAGCTGATCAACCAGTGCTACCGCGTGGTTGGTTTGAAAGAGACCGTGATCTTTGCTGACCAGTTGATGTACACCGGTTTCGCTTACTCGACCATCTCCGGCGTTTCCATCGGTGTTAACGACTTCGTTATCCCGGATGAAAAAGCCCGCATCATCGGTGCTGCCACCGACGAAGTGAAAGAGATCGAGAGCCAGTACGCCTCCGGCCTGGTAACCCAGGGCGAGAAGTACAACAAAGTGATCGACCTTTGGTCGAAAGCGAACGACGAAGTTTCCAAGGCAATGATGGCCAACCTCTCGAAAGAGAAGGTTATCGACCGTCACGGCGTTGAAGTCGATCAAGAGTCTTTCAACTCGATGTACATGATGGCTGACTCGGGTGCGCGGGGTTCCGCAGCACAGATTCGTCAGCTGGCCGGTATGCGTGGTCTGATGGCCAAGCCGGACGGTTCCATCATTGAAACGCCGATTACTGCGAACTTCCGTGAAGGTTTGAGCGTACTTCAGTACTTCATCTCCACTCACGGTGCTCGTAAAGGTCTGGCGGATACCGCGTTGAAAACTGCGAACTCCGGTTACCTGACTCGTCGTCTGGTAGACGTGGCGCAGGATCTGGTTGTAACCGAGATCGATTGCGGCACCGAACACGGTCTGCTGATGACTCCGCACATTGAAGGCGGTGACGTTGTAGAGCCGTTGGGTGAGCGCGTATTGGGTCGTGTTATTGCCCGTGACGTATTCAAGCCAGGTACCGAGGACGTTATCGTTCCTGCCGGCACTCTGGTAGACGAGAAGTGGGTCGAGTTCATCGAGCTGAACAGCATCGACGAAGTGATCGTGCGTTCGCCGATCAGCTGCGAAACCCGCTATGGCATTTGCGCCAAGTGCTACGGCCGTGATCTGGCTCGTGGTCACCAGGTGAACATCGGTGAAGCGGTCGGCGTTATTGCTGCCCAGTCCATCGGTGAGCCGGGTACCCAGCTGACGATGCGTACGTTCCACATCGGTGGTGCGGCAAGCCGTACTTCCGCAGCCGACAGCGTTCAGGTGAAGAATGGCGGTACCGTCCGTCTGCATAACCTGAAGCATGTTGAGCGAGTGGATGGTCACTTGGTAGCTGTGTCCCGTTCCGGTGAGCTGGCCATCGCTGATGACTTCGGTCGTGAGCGCGAGCGTTACAAGCTGCCGTACGGTGCTGTGATTTCGGTTAAAGAGGGTGACAAGGTCGACGCTGGCGCAATCGTGGCCAAGTGGGATCCGCACACTCACCCGATCGTTACCGAAATGAAAGGTACCGTGACCTACGTGGGCATGGAAGAAGGCATCACGATCAAGCGTCAGACTGACGAATTGACCGGTATGACCAACATTGAAGTACTCGACGCGAAAGATCGTCCAGCTGCGGGCAAAGAAATCCGTCCAGCAGTGAAGATGGTCGATGACAACGGCAAGGATCTGTTGCTGCCAGGCACTGACGTTATCGCTCAGTACTTCCTGCCAGCCAACGCCCTGGTCGGTGTTGCGGACGGTGCGAAGATCGCGATCGGTGATGTTATCGCGCGTATCCCGCAAGAAACTTCGAAGACCCGTGACATCACCGGTGGTCTGCCGCGTGTTGCCGACTTGTTCGAAGCTCGTCGTCCGAAAGAAGCGTCGATTCTGGCTGAAGTCAGCGGCACCATTGCGTTCGGTAAAGAAACCAAAGGCAAGCGCCGTCTGGTTATTACCCCGAACGACGGTACCGATCCGTACGAAGAGCTGATTCCGAAGTGGCGTCACCTGAACGTGTTCGAAGGCGAACAGGTAAACCGCGGCGAAGTTATCTCCGACGGTCCAAGCGATCCGCATGACATCCTGCGTCTGCTGGGTGTGAGCGCGCTGGCCAAGTACATCGTTAACGAGATCCAGGACGTTTACCGTCTGCAAGGCGTGAAGATCAACGACAAGCACATCGAGACCATCCTGCGTCAGATGCTGCGTAAAGTTGAAATCGCTGAATCCGGCGATTCGAGTTTCATCAAGGGCGACCAGATGGAACTGACTCACGTACTGGTAGAGAACGAGCGTCTGGGCGGCGAAGACAAGTTCGTCTCCAAGTACACTCGCGTTCTGTTGGGTATCACCAAGGCGTCGTTGTCCACCGAATCGTTCATCTCGGCGGCTTCCTTCCAGGAAACCACTCGCGTACTGACCGAAGCGGCAGTCACCGGCAAGCGCGATTACCTGCGCGGCCTGAAAGAAAACGTTGTCGTGGGTCGTCTGATCCCGGCAGGTACCGGCCTGGCATATCACAGCGAGCGCAAGCGTCGCCGTGAGGCAGACAAGCCGTTGCGCGTAAGCGCCAGTGAAGTGGAAGCTGCACTGACCGAAGCGCTGAACTCGAGCGGTAACTGAGTTCTGCGATAAATGAGCGTAAGGCCCTGATCGCTCCGTTCATCGAATCGAGACAATTTGTCGAGGTTCGAGGGGCGGGGAGGTCGGGGCCTTGCCTTGACTGGGGACAAGATCCTCTTTAGACTCTTGATCCCCTAAATTTGGCGGGAATTCGTTCCTGCCATTTTGCTTTTCTTGCAAGACAATAGCGTCGCAAGACAACAGTGGAGCTAGTAGATGGCAACTATCAACCAGCTGGTACGTCAGCCGCGTAAGCGTATCGTCGAGAAATCCGACGTACCTGCGCTGCAGAACTGCCCGCAACGTCGTGGCGTGTGCACCCGTGTGTACACCACTACGCCGAAAAAACCTAACTCGGCACTGCGTAAAGTATGCCGTGTGCGCCTGACCAACGGTTTCGAGGTTTCCTCGTACATCGGTGGTGAAGGTCACAACCTGCAAGAGCACAGCGTGGTACTGATCCGCGGCGGTCGTGTAAAAGACTTGCCAGGTGTTCGTTACCACACCGTTCGCGGCTCCTTGGATACTTCCGGCGTTAAAGGTCGTAACCAGGGTCGTTCGAAGTACGGTACCAAGCGTCCGAAGTAATCGGCCGTTTTGCAGATTTTCATTTTATTGAGTCGATAAGAGTAAGGTCGGGCACGCATCCATTGGATCTGTCCCGAGCTAACCTGAAGACCGCTTGAGGGCTTATCATGCCAAGACGTCGCGTAGCAGCAAAGCGTGAGATTCTGGACGATCCGAAATACGGAAGCCAGATCCTCGCCAAATTCATGAACCACGTTATGGAAAGCGGCAAGAAAGCCGTTGCCGAGCGTATCGTTTATGGTGCCCTGGAAACCGTTGCGACCCGTAAGGCTGGCACCGATCCCCTGGAACTCTTCGAAAAAGCACTCGACGCCATCGCTCCGCTGGTCGAAGTGAAGTCGCGCCGCGTTGGTGGTGCTACTTACCAGGTTCCGGTCGAGGTTCGTCCTTCCCGTCGTAACGCTCTGGCAATGCGCTGGTTGGTAGACTTCGCCCGTAAGCGTGGCGAGAAGTCTATGGCTCTGCGTTTGGCTGGCGAACTGCTGGATGCTGCTGAAGGTAAAGGTGCTGCTGTTAAGAAGCGTGAAGACGTGCACCGTATGGCTGAAGCTAACAAAGCTTTCTCGCACTACCGCTTCTAATTTTAGCTTCACTAATTTTGCGAGGGCTTTATGGCTCGTACTACTCCGATTAGCCGCTACCGTAACATCGGTATCGTCGCTCACGTGGATGCTGGTAAAACCACCACCACCGAGCGCGTCCTTTTTTACACCGGCAAAAGTCACAAAATGGGCGAGGTGCATGACGGCGCCGCGACCACAGACTGGATGGTTCAGGAGCAGGAGCGTGGTATTACCATTACTTCTGCTGCTATTACCGCCTTCTGGAAAGGTTCCGAGAAGCAGTACAAGGACGAGCATCGCTTCAACGTAATCGATACCCCGGGCCACGTTGACTTCACTATTGAAGTTGAACGCTCCCTGCGCGTACTCGACGGCGCTGTCGTTGTGTTCTGTGGTACTTCGGGTGTTGAGCCTCAGTCGGAAACCGTATGGCGTCAAGCCAACAAGTACGGCGTTCCACGTCTTGTTTACGTAAACAAGATGGACCGTGCTGGCGCCAACTTCCTGCGCGTGATCGGTCAGATCAAGCAGCGTCTGGGTCACACTCCGGTGCCAATCCAGTTGGCCATCGGTTCCGAAGACAACTTCCAGGGTCAGATCGATCTGATCAACATGCAAGCTGTCTACTGGAATGACTCTGACAAAGGTATGGTCCCTGTTCGCAAGGACATCCCTGCTGAGCTGCAAGAGCTGGCTGAAGAGTGGCGCAACAACATGGTTGAGGCTGCTGCCGAAGCCAACGAAGAGCTGATGAACAAGTACCTTGAAGGCGAAGAGCTGACGATCGTAGAGATCAAAGCTGCTTTGCGTCAGCGTACTATCGCCGGCGAAATCGTACTGGCTGTTTGCGGTTCTTCGTTCAAGAACAAGGGCGTTCCCCTGGTTCTCGACGCCGTTATCGACTTCCTGCCTGCGCCAACCGACATTCCTGCTATCAAGGGTACTGACCCGGATAACGAGGAAATCGAGCTGGAGCGTCATGCAGACGATGCGGAGCCGTTCTCGGCTCTGGCGTTCAAGATCGCTACCGACCCATTCGTGGGTACCTTGACCTTCGTCCGCGTTTACTCGGGCGTGTTGAACTCCGGCGACGGCGTGATCAACTCGGTTAAAGGTAAAAAAGAGCGCGTGGGTCGTATGGTGCAAATGCACGCAAACGCCCGTGAAGAGATCAAGGAAGTGCGCGCTGGTGACATCGCGGCCCTGATCGGCATGAAGGACGTCACCACTGGTGAAACCCTCTGCAACGCTGACAAGCCAATCATCCTGGTTCGCATGGACTTCCCGGAGCCGGTTATTTCGGTTGCCGTAGAGCCTAAGACCAAGGATGACCAGGAAAAAATGGGTATCGCACTGGGCAAGCTTGCTCAGGAAGACCCGTCTTTCCGCGTTAAAACTGATGAAGAGACTGGTCAAACGATCATCTCCGGCATGGGCGAGCTGCACCTGGACATCCTGGTTGACCGGATGCGCCGTGAGTTCAACGTCGAAGCCAACATCGGCAAGCCTCAGGTTTCGTATCGTGAGCGCATCACGAAGAACTGTGAAATCGAAGGCAAGTTCGTTCGTCAGTCCGGTGGTCGCGGCCAGTTCGGTCACTGCTGGATTCGTTTTGCTCCTGCTGACGAAGGTCAGGAAGGTCTGCAATTCGTGAACGAAGTTGTAGGTGGTGTGGTTCCTAAGGAATACATCCCGGCTATCCAGAAGGGTATCGAAGAGCAGATGAAGAACGGCGTTGTTGCCGGCTATCCGCTGATCGGCCTGAAGGCTACCGTGTTCGATGGTTCTTACCACGACGTCGACTCCAACGAGATGGCGTTTAAAGTGGCTGCCTCCATGGCGACCAAGCAACTGGCCCAGAAGGGCGGTGGTGAGTTGCTTGAGCCGATCATGGCAGTAGAGGTTGTTACGCCTGAAGACTATATGGGTGATGTGATGGGCGACCTTAACCGTCGTCGCGGCATGATCCAGGGTATGGAAGACACAGTGTCCGGCAAGGTTATCCGTGCCGAGGTTCCACTGGGTGAGATGTTCGGTTATGCGACCGACGTTCGTTCCATGTCCCAGGGTCGCGCAAGCTACTCTATGGAATTCAAAAAATACGATACGGCTCCGTCGCACATCGTCGAATCCGTAACCAAAAAACAAGGCTGATTCAGCCCCTTTAGGCTAGGAGTTAATTGTCGTGGCTAAAGAAAAATTTGATCGTTCCCTACCGCACGTCAACGTTGGCACCATCGGTCACGTTGACCACGGTAAAACCACTCTGACTGCTGCTCTGACTCGCGTTTGCTCCGAAGTTTTCGGTTCGGCAATCGTTGACTTCGACAAGATCGACAGCGCACCGGAAGAGAAAGCTCGCGGTATCACCATCAACACCGCACACGTTGAGTACAACTCGAAGATCCGTCACTACGCTCACGTTGACTGCCCAGGTCACGCTGACTATGTGAAGAACATGATCACCGGTGCTGCTCAAATGGACGGCGCTATTCTGGTTTGCTCGGCCGCTGATGGTCCGATGCCACAAACCCGTGAGCACATCCTGCTGTCCCGTCAGGTTGGCGTTCCGTACATCGTGGTTTTCCTGAACAAGGCTGACCTGGTAGACGACGCTGAGCTGCTGGAACTGGTTGAGATGGAAGTTCGCGACCTGCTGTCGACTTACGACTTCCCGGGCGATGACACTCCAATCATCATCGGTTCGGCTCGTATGGCGCTGGAAGGCAAAGACGACAACGAGATGGGCACCACTGCCGTCAAGAAACTGGTTGAGACTCTGGACAGCTACATCCCAGAACCAGTTCGTGTGACCGACAAGCCGTTCCTGATGCCAATCGAAGACGTATTCTCGATCTCCGGTCGCGGTACTGTTGTGACTGGTCGTATCGAGCGCGGTATCGTTCGCGTTCAGGATCCGCTGGAAATCGTTGGTCTGCGTGACACCACCGTTACTACTTGCACCGGTGTTGAAATGTTCCGCAAGCTGCTCGACGAAGGTCGTGCTGGCGAGAACTGCGGCGTTCTGCTGCGTGGTACCAAGCGTGACGACGTTGAGCGTGGTCAGGTTCTGGTTAAGCCGGGTTCGGTTAAGCCGCACACCACTTTCACCGCAGAAGTTTACGTTCTGAGCAAGGAAGAAGGCGGCCGTCATACTCCGTTCTTCAAAGGCTACCGTCCACAGTTCTACTTCCGTACTACTGACGTGACTGGTAACTGCGAGCTGCCAGAAGGCGTTGAAATGGTAATGCCAGGTGACAACATTCAGATGACTGTTACCCTGATCAAAACCATCGCAATGGAAGACGGTCTGCGTTTCGCTATCCGTGAAGGCGGTCGTACCGTCGGCGCTGGCGTCGTAGCCAAAATCATCGCTTAATTCTCTTTTGTAGAGATTGCTTGATGATTTGAAAAAGCCCCCGCTCAGCGGGGGCTTTTTTATTGGGTTGACACCTATCTGGGGCGTCTATAGAATTGCGCCTCCTTTTAACGGGCGTATTGCGCTCGGTGGGAATAGCAGCCGGAGTCTGAAATCCAATGCAAAATCAGCAAATCCGTATCAGGTTGAAGGCTTTCGACCATCGCCTGATCGACCAATCAACCCAGGAAATCGTGGAAACCGCGAAACGTACTGGTGCTCAAGTGCGTGGTCCAATTCCACTGCCTACCCGTAAAGAGCGGTTCACCGTTCTGGTTTCCCCGCACGTCAACAAAGACGCGCGTGACCAGTACGAGATCCGCACTCATAAGCGCGTTCTGGACATCGTCCAGCCAACGGATAAAACCGTTGATGCACTTATGAAGCTTGATCTTGCGGCCGGTGTGGAAGTGCAGATCAGCCTCGGCTAAGACTCGGTCTTAGTCGTGTAACGCTCTGAAATGGGCGGCCATAGCGGGTGAAAGCCCCGTACACTCATGAGGTTTACAACATGACTATTGGTGTAGTCGGTCGTAAATGCGGTATGACCCGTATTTTCACCGAAGAAGGTGTCTCCATTCCGGTCACGGTCATTGAGATCGAGCCGAATCGCGTCACCCAGTTCAAAACTGAAGAGACCGATGGCTATCGTGCAGTGCAAGTCACTGTCGGCGAGCGTCGTGCTTCGCGTGTAACAGCAGCTCAGGCTGGCCACTTCGCTAAAGCGAACGTTGCCGCTGGTCGCACTACCATGGAATTCCGCCTTGAAGAAGGCGAGTACCAGGCTGGCGATCTGATCAACGCTGAAATCTTCGCCGCTGGTCAACTGGTTGATGTAACCGGTCAGTCCAAGGGTAAAGGCTTCCAGGGTACGATCAAGCGTTGGAATTTCCGCGGGCAAGATAACACCCACGGTAACTCCGTATCCCACCGCGTCCCAGGCTCTATCGGCCAGTGCCAGACTCCTGGTCGTGTATTCAAGGGCAAGAAAATGTCCGGTCATATGGGCGCTGAGCGCGTGACCGTGCAGTCCCTGGAAGTAGTGCGCGTGGACGCTGAACGCAATCTGTTGTTGGTCAAGGGTGCTGTTCCTGGCGCTACTGGCGGCAACCTGGTTGTACGTCCAGCAGCCAAGGCTCGCGGTTAAGGGGAAGCTGACATGCAATTAAATGTAAATGACGCTCAAGCGATCGAAGTTTCCGAACTGACATTTGGCGGCGAATTCAACGAGACGCTGGTTCACCAAGCAGTCGTGGCCTACATGGCTGGCGGCCGTCAAGGTACCAAGCAGCAGAAGACCCGTTCCGACGTTCGTGGTGGCGGTAAGCGCCCATGGCGTCAGAAAGGTACTGGCCGTGCTCGTGCCGGTACTATCCGTAGCCCAATCTGGCGTGGCGGCGGTACCACTTTTGCAGCACGTCCACAGGATCACTCCCAGAAGCTGAACAAGAAGATGTATCGCGCAGCAATGCGCTCCATCCTTGCTGAGCTGGTGCGTACTGATCGTCTGGTCGTGGTTCAGGATTTCGCTGTTGAAACTCCGAAAACCAAAGATCTGCTGGGCAAGCTGAACAACATGAGCCTGACCGACGTTTTGATCGTGTCGGACGCTGTTGATCAGAACCTGTACCTGGCTGCTCGTAACCTGCCGCACGTAGATGTACGTGACGTTCAAGGTTCCGATCCAGTTAGTCTGATCGCATACGACAAGGTGTTGATCACCGTGTCGGCCGTGAAGAAATTCGAGGAGCTGCTGGGATGAACCAGGAACGCGTATTTAAAGTTCTGCTTGGCCCGCACGTTTCCGAGAAGGCTACGGTTCTGGCAGACAAGAAAGGCCAGTTCGTTTTCAAGGTTGCTACTGACGCAACCAAGCTGGAAATCAAGAAGGCCGTCGAAAGCCTGTTCAGCGTGAAAGTAGAGCGCGTCACTACCCTGAATGTTCTGGGTAAGAGCAAGCGCACTGCTCGCGGTCTGGGCAAGCGTAATGACTGGAAGAAGGCAGTTATCTCCCTTCAGCCAGGCCAAGATCTCGATTTCAGCAGCAGTGCTGAGTAAGGAAGGGGTGCATCATGGCAATCGTTAAATGCAAACCGACTTCCCCTGGCCGCCGTTTTGTGGTCAAGGTGGTCAACCAGGAGCTGCATAAAGGCGCTCCTCACGCACCGCTGCTCGAGAAAAAATCGAAGACTGGTGGTCGTAACAACAATGGCCGTATTACCACGCGTCACATCGGTGGTGGTCATAAGCAGCATTATCGTATGGTCGATTTCCGTCGCAACGACAAAGATGGCATCGTCGCCACTGTCGAGCGTATCGAATACGATCCAAACCGTACTGCTCACATCGCACTGCTTTGCTACGCAGACGGCGAGCGCCGCTACATCATCGCCCCTAAAGGCGTGAGTGCTGGCGACCAGCTGATCGCAGGCGCTCTGGCTCCAATCAAGCCAGGCAACGCTCTGCAACTGCGCAACATTCCAGTCGGTTCTACCGTACACGGCATCGAACTGAAGCCAGGTAAAGGCGCACAGATCGCTCGTTCCGCTGGTGCTTCGGCTCAGCTGATCGCTCGTGAAGGCGTTTACGTTACCCTGCGTCTGCGTTCCGGTGAAATGCGTAAAGTCCTGGCTGAATGCCGTGCGACCCTGGGCGAAGTCTCGAACTCCGAGCACAGCCTGCGTTCGCTGGGTAAAGCTGGTGCCAAGCGCTGGCGTGGCGTTCGCCCAACCGTTCGTGGTGTTGCCATGAACCCGGTTGACCACCCACATGGTGGTGGTGAAGGTCGTACCTCTGGTGGTCGTCATCCGGTATCGCCATGGGGCTTCCCGACTAAGGGCGCGAAGACTCGTGGTAATAAGCGTACCGACAAAATGATCGTCCGTCGTCGCAAGTAAATAGAGGGATACGACAGTGCCACGTTCTCTGAAAAAAGGTCCTTTTATTGATCTTCACCTACTGAAGAAGATCGAAGTGGCGGCGGAAAAGAACGATCGCAAACCAATTAAGACTTGGTCGCGTCGTTCGATGATCCTGCCACAAATGGTCGGTCTGACCATCGCAGTACACAACGGTCGTCAGCACGTCCCAGTTCTCGTTAACGAAGACATGGTCGGCCACAAACTGGGCGAGTTCGCCGGTACCCGCAACTATCGCGGGCACGTGGCTGACAAGAAAGCCAAGCGTTAAGGGGTTAGGAAATGGAAGTAGCCGCTAAGTTGTCGGGCGCTCGAATCTCCGCCCAGAAAGCCCGCTTGGTCGCCGACCAGATCCGCGGGAAGAAGGTGGGCGAAGCGCTCAACTTGTTGGCTTTCAGCAGTAAGAAAGCCGCCGAGATCATGAAGAAAGTGCTGGAGTCGGCCGTAGCCAACGCCGAGCATAACGAAGGCGCAGACGTTGATGACCTGAAGGTCAGCACCGTTTTCGTCAACGAAGGGCGTTCGCTGAAGCGCATCATGCCACGTGCCAAAGGCCGTGCTGATCGCATCGTCAAGCGGTCTTGCCATATCACTGTCAAGGTTGCTGACAAGTAACGGAGTCGAAGAGATGGGTCAGAAAGTACATCCCATTGGCATTCGCCTGGGAATCGTCAAGGAGCACACCTCCGTCTGGTACGCAGACGGTCGGACTTATGCGGACTACTTGTTCGCAGATCTGAAAGTGCGTGAGTATCTCCAAGACAAACTAAAAAGCGCGTCCGTAAGCCGTATCGATATCCATCGTCCGGCCCAAACTGCACGTATCACCATCCACACCGCTCGTCCAGGTATCGTTATCGGGAAGAAAGGTGAAGATGTTGAGAAACTGCGTCAGGACCTGACCAAGCAAATGGGTGTGCCTGTGCACATCAATATCGAAGAGATCCGCAAGCCGGAGCTCGACGGTATGCTGGTTGCGCAGAGCGTAGCTCAGCAGCTGGAGCGCCGTGTAATGTTCCGTCGCGCTATGAAGCGCGCAGTTCAGAACGCCATGCGCATTGGTGCCAAGGGCATCAAAATCCAAGTGAGCGGTCGTCTCGGCGGTGCTGAAATCGCACGTACTGAATGGTATCGCGAAGGTCGTGTGCCATTGCACACCCTGCGTGCCGACATCGACTATGCCAACTACGAAGCTCACACCACTTACGGTGTGATCGGTGTAAAGGTTTGGATCTTCAAAGGCGAAGTAATTGGTGGTCGCCAAGAAGAGCTGAAACCACAAGCACCAGCGCCTCGTAAAAAAGCTGCTAAGTAAGGGGTACGCCAAATGTTGCAACCTAAGCGTACGAAGTTCCGCAAGCAGATGACAGGCCACAACCGTGGTCTGGCTCAGCGCGGTAGCAAAGTCAGCTTCGGCGAGTTCGCGCTGAAGTCTGTAGCTCGTGGTCGTCTCACCGCTCGTCAGATCGAGTCAGCGCGTCGTGCTCTGACCCGTCACGTTAAACGTGGCGGCAAGATCTGGATCCGTGTATTCCCGGACAAGCCTATTTCCAAAAAGCCCCTCGAAGTTCGTATGGGTAAAGGTAAGGGTAGTGTGGAGTACTGGGTTGCCCAGATTCAGCCAGGCAAAGTCCTGTATGAAATCGAGGGTGTTTCTGAAGAGCTGGCGCGTGAGGCTTTTGCCCTGGCTGCTGCAAAGCTGCCGCTCGCCACCGCCTTTGTTAAACGGACGGTGATGTGATGAAAGCGAATGAACTTCGTGAAAAATCCGCACAGCAGCTGAACGAGCAACTGCTCGGCTTGCTGCGCGACCAGTTCAATCTGCGCATGCAGAAAGCAACTGGCCAGTTGGGGCAGTCTCATCTGCTCTCGCAAGTTAAGCGTGACATCGCTCGCGTGAAGACTGTGCTCAACCAGCAGGCAGGTAAGTGATCATGGCTGAAGCCGAAAAAACTGTCCGTACGCTGACTGGCCGTGTTGTCAGCGACAAGATGGACAAAACCATCACCGTACTGATCGAGCGTCGCGTAAAGCACCCGATCTACGGTAAATACGTTAAGCGTTCGACTAAGCTGCACGCGCACGACGAAACCAACCAGTGCCACATCGGCGACAAAGTCACTATTCGTGAAACTCGTCCTATGGCCAAGACCAAGTCTTGGGCGCTGGTTGATGTTCTCGAACGCGCTGTGGAAGTCTAAGGACTAGGGGTCGGAGAAATTATATGATTCAGACTCAATCCATGCTCGATGTGGCCGATAACAGCGGCGCTCGCCGTGTTATGTGCATCAAGGTGCTGGGTGGCTCCCATCGTCGTTACGCTGGTATCGGTGACATCATCAAAGTTACCGTGAAGGAAGCAATTCCTCGCGGTAAAGTGAAAAAAGGCCAAGTGATGACTGCTGTTGTAGTCCGCACTCGTCACGGCGTACGTCGTGCTGATGGCTCCATTATCCGCTTTGATGGCAACGCTGCTGTTCTTCTGAACAACAAGCAAGAGCCGATCGGCACCCGTATCTTTGGGCCAGTGACCCGTGAACTTCGTACTGAGAAGTTCATGAAGATCGTCTCGCTCGCCCCAGAAGTGCTGTAAGGAGATCCGACATGCAAAAGATTCGTCGTGACGACGAGATCATCGTGATCGCCGGCAAAGACAAAGGTAAGCGCGGTAAGGTGCTTAAGGTTCTTGCTAATAACCGTCTGGTTATTAGCGGTCTGAACCTGGTCAAGCGTCATACCAAGCCTAACCCGATGTCGGGCGTACAAGGCGGTATCGTCGAAAAAGAGGCTCCACTGGACGCTTCTAACGTCGCCATTTTCAACGGCGAAACCAACAAGGCTGACCGCGTTGGTTTCAAAGTAGAAGACGGCAAGAAAATTCGTGTCTTCAAGTCGACCCAAAAAGCGGTTGATGCTTGAACACTGCTAGGTAGAAGACCATGGCACGACTAAAAGAGATTTACTGGAAGGAAATCGCACCGAAGCTTAAGGAAGAACTTAAGCTTTCGAACGTGATGGAAGTTCCACGCGTTACAAAGATCACCCTGAACATGGGTCTGGGCGAGGCTGTTGGTGACAAGAAAGTCATCGAGCATGCTGTTGCTGACCTGGAAAAGATCACCGGCCAAAAAGTCGTTGTGACCTACGCTCGTAAATCCATCGCTGGCTTTAAAGTCCGTGAAGGATGGCCGATCGGCGTCAAAGTGACTCTGCGCCGTGAGCGTATGTATGAGTTCCTGGATCGTCTGCTGTCGATCTCCCTGCCTCGGGTTCGCGACTTCCGCGGCCTGAATGCCAAGTCCTTCGATGGTCGTGGTAACTACAGCATGGGCGTGAAAGAGCAGATCATTTTCCCGGAAATCGACTACGACAAGATCGATGCTCTCCGCGGTCTGGACATTACCCTGACCACCACTGCCAAGAACGATGATGAAGGCCGCGCTCTGCTGCGTGCTTTCAAATTCCCGTTCCGCAACTGATTGGAGTAGGAAAATGGCCAAGAAGAGCATGAAAAACCGTGAGCTGAAGCGTCAGCTCACCGTTGCCAAGTACGCCACCAAGCGTGCAGCGCTGAAAGCTATCATCGTTGATCTGAACGCAAGTCCAGAAGCACGTTGGGAAGCTACCGTAGCTCTGCAGAAGCAACCACGTGACGCAAGCGCTTCGCGCATGCGTAACCGTTGCCGCCTGACTGGTCGTCCGCACGGCGTTTACCGCAAGTTCGGCCTTGGCCGTAACAAGTTGCGTGAAGCTGCAATGCGTGGTGACGTACCAGGTCTGGTTAAAGCCAGCTGGTAATTGCTGTCAAAGTCTCGATGTTCGGGTTCGCGAGAACCTGACCATCGGTGGCCTTGAATCTGAATCAAGCCCCTTTTGGGGCTTGATTCATTTCTGGGGTATGTCTAGAATGACCGGCTCGCCTGAGCCCGTGTTTTTCATGCCCGGAAGTTCTCGGCGACAAGTAGTAGCCGCAAGGCTAATTTTTCTGTATTAGGAGCGTCTAGCCCATGAGTATGCAGGACCCGTTAGCGGACATGCTAACTCGAATCCGTAATGCCCAGATGGCTGAAAAGTCTGTCGTAAGCATGCCATCTTCCACGTTGAAGGCGGCTGTAGCAAAAGTCCTGAAGGACGAAGGTTACATCGCGGATTTTCAGATCACCACCGACGCTAAGCCGTCGTTGTCCATCGAGCTGAAGTACTTCGAAGGCCGTCCGGTTATCGAAGAAGTGAAGCGCGTTAGTCGTCCAGGCCTGCGTCAGTACAAGTCCGTTGAAGATCTGCCGAAAGTTCGTGGCGGTCTTGGCGTGTCTATCGTCTCCACCAACAAAGGTGTGATGACGGATCGTGCTGCGCGCGCTGCCGGTGTCGGCGGCGAAGTTCTTTGCACTGTGTTCTAAGGGGGGATAAGCATGTCTCGCGTCGCTAAGAACCCCGTTAAGCTGCCAGCCGGTGTCGAAGTAAAATTCGCAGGCCAACAGCTTTCGGTGAAGGGTGCCAAGGGTACTCTTGAACTGAACATCCATTCGTCCGTTGAGATCGTTGAAGAAGCTGGTGAGCTGCGTTTCGCTGCTCGCAATGGCGATCAACAAACTCGCGCAATGGCCGGTACCACGCGTGCGTTGGTAAACAACATGGTCCAAGGCGTAAGCCAAGGCTTCGAGCGCAAGCTCCAGCTGGTCGGTGTTGGTTACAAGGCGCAAGCAAAAGGCACGGTTCTGAACCTGGCCCTTGGCTTCTCGCACCCAGTGGATTACGAACTGCCGGAAGGCATCACCGCTGAGACTCCTAGCCAGACCGATATCCTGATCAAGGGCATCGACAAGCAGCTGGTAGGTCAAGTGGCCGCTGAGATCCGCGACTTCCGTCCACCAGAGCCGTACAAAGGCAAAGGTGTGCGCTACGCGGACGAAGTCGTCCGTCGTAAAGAAGCCAAGAAGAAGTAGGGCATAGCAAATGACCGACAAAAAAGTTACTCGACTGCGTCGCGCTCGCAAAGCACGCCTGAAAATGCACGAACTAGAAGTCGTGCGTCTCTGCGTGTTCCGCTCGTCGCAGCACATCTACGCCCAGGTCATCTCGGCCGACGGCAACAAAGTCCTGGCAAGCGCCTCGACTTTGGATAAAGAACTGCGTGATGGCGCCACTGGCAACATCGACGCGGCCACAAAGGTTGGCCAGCTGGTCGCTACGCGTGCTAAGGCCGCGGGCGTCTCGCAAGTGGCTTTCGACCGCTCTGGCTTCAAGTACCACGGCCGCGTTAAAGCGCTGGCTGATGCTGCTCGTGAAGCTGGGCTGGAGTTCTAAGTTATGTCAAATAACGACCAAAAGCGCGACGAAGGCTACATTGAGAAGCTGGTTCAAGTTAACCGCGTAGCCAAAACCGTTAAAGGCGGCCGTATCTTCACTTTCACCGCGTTGACCGTGGTTGGTGATGGTAAAGGGCGTGTTGGCTTCGGCCGTGGCAAGTCGCGTGAAGTGCCTGCTGCGATCCAGAAGGCAATGGAAGCTGCTCGCCGCAACATGATCCAAGTTGATCTGAACGGCACCACTCTGCAGTACGCAATGAAGTCCGCTCACGGCGCTTCGAAGGTGTACATGCAGCCTGCTTCTGAAGGTACCGGTATCATCGCTGGCGGCGCTATGCGTGCTGTCCTCGAAGTTGCTGGCGTTCAGAACGTTCTGGCCAAGTGCTACGGCTCGACTAACCCGGTAAACGTGGTTCACGCCACTTTCAAAGGTTTGAAAGCTATGCAGTCTCCTGAATCCATTGCCGCCAAGCGTGGCAAAAGCGTCAAGGAGATCTTCTGATCATGGCTACCGTTAAAGTAACGCTGATCAAAAGCATGACCGGCCGCATCCCTAACCACAAACTGTGCGTTAAGGGTCTGGGTCTGCGTCGCATCGGTCACACTGTAGAAGTCCAGGATACTCCCGAGAATCGCGGGATGATCAACAAGGCTTACTACATGCTGCGTGTCGAGGGTTAATCGATGAAACTCAATGATCTGAGTCCAGCGCCGGGTTCCCGTCGCGAAAAGCATCGTCCGGGCCGTGGTATCGGTAGCGGTTTGGGTAAGACTGGTGGCCGTGGTCACAAAGGTCAGACCTCCCGCTCCGGTGGCACCATTGCTCCAGGCTTTGAAGGCGGTCAACAGCCGCTGCATCGTCGCCTGCCGAAGTTCGGTTTCGTTTCCCTGAAAGCCATGGATCGCGCAGAAGTGCGTCTTTCCGAACTGGCTAAAGTGGAAGGCGACATCGTCACCGTGCAGTCCCTGAAAGATGCCAACGTGATCAACGTCAACGTACAGCGTGTGAAAATCATGCTGTCCGGTGAAGTGACTCGCGCTGTCACTATCGGCAAGGGAATCGGCGCCACCAAAGGTGCGCGTGCGGCTATCGAAGCAGCTGGCGGCAAGTTCGAGGAATAAATGGCTAAGCAAGGTGCTCTCTCTGCGCTCGGCAAAGGCGGTATGTCTGAACTCTGGGCTCGTCTGCGTTTTCTGTTCCTGGCGATTATCGTCTACCGAATAGGCGCACACATCCCGGTTCCAGGTATCAACCCGGACCGACTCGCAGACCTGTTTCGACAGAATGAGGGGACCATTCTTAGCTTGTTCAACATGTTCTCCGGCGGCGCGCTGGAACGGATGAGCATCTTTGCACTGGGGATCATGCCGTACATTTCGGCATCGATCATCATGCAATTGATGACCGCCGTCAGCCCGCAGTTGGAGCAGTTGAAGAAGGAAGGTGAAGCTGGCCGTCGCAAGATTAGCCAGTACACCCGCTACGGCACCGTCGTCCTTGCTCTCGTTCAGGCTATTGGCATGTCCATTGGTCTGGCGGGGCAGGGCGTTGCGTTCACTGGTGACTTTGGCTTCCATTTCGTCGCGGTATCCACGTTTGTGGCTGGTGCGATGTTCATGATGTGGCTGGGTGAGCAGATTACTGAGCGTGGTGTAGGCAACGGTATCTCGATGTTGATTTTTTCGGGTATCGTCGCCGGTCTTCCGAGAGCAATCGGGCAGTCTTTCGAGTCTGCGCGTCAGGGTGATATCAACATCTTCGCCTTGGTTGCCATCGGTTTGCTGGCAGTAGCGATTATCGGTTTCGTGGTGTTCATTGAGCGTGGTCAGCGTCGTATTGCTGTTCACTACGCCAAGCGTCAGCAGGGCCGTAAGGTTTTTGCTGCACAGACAAGCCACTTGCCGCTTAAGGTGAACATGGCCGGCGTTATTCCGGCTATCTTCGCGAGCAGCATTTTGCTGTTCCCGGCTTCGTTGGGTGCCTGGTTCGGTCAGTCTGAAGGTATGGGCTGGTTGCAGGACATCTCGCAGTCGATCGCTCCTGGTCAGCCGTTGAATATTCTGCTGTTTAGTGCAGGGATTATTTTCTTCTGCTTCTTCTATACGGCGTTGATGTTCAATCCGAAAGACGTAGCGGAAAACCTGAAGAAGTCCGGTGCCTTTATTCCGGGCATCCGTCCAGGTGAGCAGTCTGCGCGCTACATTGATGGCGTTCTGACTCGCTTGACCATGTTCGGTGCTCTTTACATGACGGCCGTGTGCTTGTTGCCCCAGTTCCTGGTGGTTGCAGCAAACGTTCCGTTCTACCTTGGCGGGACCTCGTTGCTGATCGTGGTCGTGGTTGTGATGGACTTCATGTCCCAAGTACAATCGCACCTCGTTTCGCACCAGTACGAATCCCTGATGAAGAAAGCCAACCTGAAGGGTTACGGCAGCGGCATGTTGCGCTGAGTACCCATAAGGTTCGAGGAGTTGGTGATGAAAGTTCGTGCATCGGTGAAAAAGCTGTGCCGTAACTGCAAGATTATTCGCCGCGAAGGTGTTGTTCGAGTAATTTGCAGCGCGGAACCGCGTCACAAACAGCGCCAAGGCTGAGTGTGATTGTGCTTCAAGCCCGGTAGCTAGTGCGCTACCGGGTTGATTATTTGTTATTACAGCGATATTATCTCGCGCCCTATTTCTTGGCTTCCGGGGCGTAGGTAGCTGTCAATTGGAGTCCCACTGAATGGCCCGTATTGCAGGCGTTAACATTCCAGATAACAAGCATACTGTTATCTCGCTGACCTACATCTATGGTGTTGGTCGCACTACTGCGCAGAAAATTTGCGCAGAGACTGGGGTAAACCCAGCCGCAAAGATCAAAGATCTGAGCGACGAGCAGATTGAGCAGTTGCGTGGCGAAGTGGCGAAGTTCACCACTGAAGGTGACCTGCGTCGCGAAATCAACATGAAAATCAAGCGTTTGATGGACCTCGGTTGCTACCGTGGTCTGCGTCATCGTCGTGGTCTTCCAGTACGCGGTCAGCGTACCAAGACTAACGCGCGTACCCGTAAAGGTCCGCGTAAGCCGATCCGCAAGTAATCGCCCACGCGAATCGACAGGAAATTAATCATGGCAAAACCTGCTGCTCGTCCTCGTAAAAAAGTTAAAAAGACAGTGGTTGATGGCATCGCCCACATCCATGCTTCTTTTAACAACACCATCGTGACCATCACCGACCGTCAAGGTAACGCGCTTTCTTGGGCTACCTCCGGTGGTTCGGGTTTCCGCGGTTCCCGCAAGTCCACCCCGTTTGCTGCTCAAGTAGCTGCTGAACGTGCTGGTCAAGCTGCGCTGGAATACGGCCTGAAAAACCTCGACGTTAACGTCAAGGGTCCAGGTCCAGGTCGTGAATCCGCAGTCCGCGCTTTGAACGGCTGTGGCTACAAGATCGCCAGCATCACCGACGTGACGCCAATCCCGCACAACGGGTGCCGTCCGCCGAAGAAGCGCCGCGTGTAATCCAGGAGATTGTAAAGAATGGCTCGTTACATTGGTCCAAAATGCAAACTCGCTCGTCGCGAAGGCACCGATCTCTTTCTGAAGAGCGGCGTGCGCGCGATCGAATCGAAGTGCAACATTGAAGCAGCACCTGGTATCCACGGCCAACGCCGCGGTCGCCAGTCCGACTACGGCACCCAACTGCGTGAAAAGCAGAAGGTCCGTCGTATCTACGGCGTTCTCGAGCGTCAGTTCAGCGGCTACTACAAAGAAGCTGCTGGCAAGAAAGGTGCAACCGGTGAAAACCTGCTGCAACTGCTCGAATGCCGTCTGGACAACGTTGTATACCGTATGGGCTTTGGTTCGACTCGTGCCGAATCCCGTCAGCTGGTATCGCACAAGTCGATCAGCGTTAACGGTCAGACCGTAAACGTTCCGTCGTATCAGGTTCGTGCTGGTGACGTGGTTGCAGTTCGCGAGAAAGCAAAAAACCAACTTCGCATTGTCCAAGCTCTCGATCTGTGTGCCCAACGTGGCCGCGTAGAATGGGTAGAAGTAGACACTGAGAAGAAGTCGGGCGTTTTCAAGAACGTTCCTGCTCGCAGTGATCTGTCCGCCGACATCAACGAAAGCCTGATTGTCGAGCTCTACTCCAAGTAAGGGCTAGAAAATAGGTGCATCCATGCAGATTTCGGTAAATGAGTTCCTGACACCCCGCCACATTGATGTGCAGGTTGTCAGTCCAACCCGCGCCAAGATCACTCTCGAGCCTCTCGAGCGTGGTTTTGGCCACACCCTGGGCAACGCGCTGCGACGCATCCTGTTGTCCTCAATGCCCGGCTGCGCAGTAGTCGAGGCCGAGATTGACGGTGTGCTCCACGAGTACAGCGCCATCGAAGGTGTACAGGAAGACGTAATTGAAATCCTGTTGAACCTTAAAGGTCTGGCCATCAAGCTGCACGGTCGTGACGAAGTTACGCTGACCTTGTCGAAGAAGGGTTCGGGGGTGGTTACCGCTGCCGATATTCAGCTGGATCATGATGTCGAGATCGTTAATCCCGATCACGTAATCGCTAACCTGGCGTCTAACGGCGCCCTGAACATGAAGCTCACCGTAGCTCGTGGTCGTGGTTATGAACCAGCCGACTCGCGTCAGAGCGATGAAGACGAAAGCCGCAGCATCGGTCGCTTGCAGCTTGACTCTTCGTTCAGCCCGGTTCGCCGTATCGCATACGTGGTGGAAAACGCCCGTGTCGAGCAGCGTACCAACCTGGACAAGCTGGTTATTGATCTGGAAACCAACGGTACTCTGGATCCTGAAGAGGCTATCCGCCGCGCTGCAACCATCCTGCAACAGCAGTTGGCTGCGTTCGTCGACCTCAAAGGTGACAGTGAGCCAGTGGTTGTCGAGCAGGAAGACGAGATCGATCCGATCCTGCTTCGCCCGGTTGACGATCTGGAACTGACTGTACGTTCGGCTAACTGCCTTAAGGCGGAAAACATCTACTACATCGGTGACCTGATTCAGCGTACCGAAGTAGAGCTGTTGAAGACTCCGAACCTTGGCAAGAAATCCTTGACTGAAATCAAGGACGTTCTGGCCTCCCGCGGTCTGTCCCTCGGCATGCGCCTCGACAACTGGCCGCCTGCAAGTCTTAAGAAGGACGACAAGGCGACTGCCTGATCGTCGTAATCACCGAACGTAGTGTTTGGTAAGGAATGAACCATGCGTCATCGTAAAAGTGGTCGTCACCTGAGCCGCACCAGCTCGCACCGCAAGGCCATGTTCCAAAACATGGCGGTGTCGCTGTTCGAGCACGAGCTGATCAAAACTACTCTGCCAAAAGCCAAAGAACTGCGTCGCGTTGCTGAGCCGCTGATCACTCTGGCCAAGACAGATAGCCTGGCTAACCGCCGTCTGGCTTTCGACCGTACTCGTTCGAAAGCTATCGTTGGTAAGCTCTTCAACGACCTGGGCAAGCGTTACGCTACCCGTGAGGGTGGCTACCTGCGCATCCTCAAGTGCGGTTTCCGCGCTGGCGACAACGCGCCTATGGCGTACGTCGAGTTGGTTGATCGTGCTACTGCTGGCGAAGCTGTATCCGCCGAGTAAGACGTCAGTCTGAAACAAAGAACCGGGCCTAGTGCCCGGTTTTTTGTGCGTGCAAGAAAATGCGCTGTTCATACAAGCTTCTGACATGTCTCTGTTGTCACTATGTGCTGGGAATATAATTAGTAATTATCTATCGATGTGCGCAAGTTAATGAATTTGTGGCCGTCACATGGATGATCAATACTTCCCACCAAGCCGATTAGCCGGCAGTTTCAAGACTGACAGAGGAAGAAGACCGTATGAGCCAGATTAAAACGCTTACTACCGCCAGTGGCGCACCTGTCGCTGATAACCAGAATTCTCGCTCCGCTGGCCCTCGTGGCCCGCTGCTGCTCGACGATTTCCACCTGCTCGAGAAGCTTGCGCACTTCAACCGTGAAAACATTCCTGAACGTCGTGTACACGCCAAGGGCTCGGGTGCATACGGCACTTTCACAGTGACTCGTGACATTACCGAGTACACCAGTGCCAAGTTGTTTGAAACTGTTGGCAAGCAAACCCCGACGTTCCTGCGTTTCTCGACGGTCGGCGGTGAACGCGGTTCGGCTGACACCGAGCGCGATCCACGCGGTTTCGCGTTGAAGTTCTACACCGATGAAGGTAACTGGGACATCGTTGGCAACAACACGCCAGTGTTCTTCATTCGCGATCCACTTAAATTCCCTGACTTTATCCACACGCAAAAACGTCTGCCGCAAAGCAACCTGAAAAGCGCGCAGATGATGTGGGACTTCTGGTCGCATTCGCCTGAAGCGCTGCACCAGGTCACCATTCTGTTCTCCGATCGAGGCATCCCGGACGGTTACCGTCACATGCACGGCTTCGGCAGCCACACCTACAGCCTGATCAGCGCTACAGGTGAGCGTCACTGGGTGAAATGGCACTACAAGACCAAGCAAGGCATCAAGAATCTGGCTCCGGCCGATGCTGCGCGGTTGGCTGGCACCGATCCGGATTACGCCCAGCGTGATCTGTTCGAAGCGATCGAGCGCGGTGAATTCCCGAAATGGCGCGTATGCATCCAGATCATGACTGAAGCCCAGGCCGCAGCGCATTACGAGAACCCGTTCGACGTGACCAAAACATGGTCGCAAAAAGAATTCCCGTTGATCGAGGTGGGTGAGCTGGAGCTGAACCGCAACCCGCAGAACTACTTCGCTGAAGTCGAGCAAGCCGCGTTCGGCCCAAGCAACATGGTGCCGGGTGTAGGTTTGTCGCCGGATCGCATGCTGCAAGGTCGCGTATTCGCTTACGCCGACGCCCACCGTTACCGTGTCGGCACCAATCACCAGCAACTGCCGGTGAACGCGCCACGCAGCCCGGTGAACACTTACCAGCGCGATGGCTCGATGGCGTTCGGTAGCAACGGTGGTGCAGCGCCTAATTACGAGCCGAATAGTTACACCGAAGCGCCGAAACAAGCTCCGCGTTACGCAGAGCCTGCACTGGCCCTGAGTGGTGCGGCTGATCGTTACGATCATCGCGAAGACACCGATTACTTCAGCCACGCCGGTGCGTTGTACCGCTTGATGAGTGACGAGCAAAAAGCGCTTCTGGTCAGCAACATCGCCGGCGCCATGGCGGGCGTTTCCAGTGATGTCGTCGACCGTCAGTTGCAGCATTTCTACAAAGCCGACCCGGCGTATGGAGAAGCAATCGCAAAGCTGCTGAACGTACAGCTTAACGAAGTCTAAACGAGAAGCAGAACCGCCCTCATTTGGGCGGTTTTTGCGTTATTTAGGCCGCTTTTCTCAGAATATCTTCGCTTTTATTGCGTGGAACGGGTGACCTTCCAGTCATGTTGGTTCAAACTACAGACTTTCAAGTAGGGAGATGTAGGGCGATGCAAGGCCACCCAGACGTAATCGATTACCTCAACACGTTGCTGACCGGCGAACTGGCCGCGCGTGATCAATATTTCGTTCATTCGCGGATGTATGAGGACTGGGGGTTCACCAAGCTCTACGAGCGAATCAACCATGAGATGGAAGAAGAAGCCGGTCACGCTGATGCACTGATGCGCCGGATTCTGATGCTCGAAGGCACGCCACGTATGCGTCCGGATGATCTGGATGTCGGCACCACTGTGCCGGAGATGCTGGAAGCGGATCTGCGTCTTGAATACAAAGTTCGCGCTGCCCTGTGCAAAGGCATTGAGCTGTGCGAACAGCACAAAGACTATGTCAGCCGCGAAATCCTGCGGGTTCAGCTCAACGACACTGAAGAAGACCACACCTACTGGCTGGAAAAGCAGTTGGGTCTGATCAAGCTGATCGGCCTTGAGAACTACCTGCAATCTCACACTTCCTGATTGCAATCGATACAAAAAAGCCCCTGTCACGATGAAGTGACAGGGGCTTTTTCATGTCTGGCGTTTTACGCCCGATCTCGGATCAGCAGCGGTTTGAGGTAATGTCCAGTATGAGATTGCTTCATCTCGGCCACTTCTTCCGGTGTACCGGTGGCAATGATCTGGCCACCTTTGGAGCCACCTTCCGGCCCGAGGTCGACCAGCCAGTCGGCCGTCTTGATCACGTCGAGGTTGTGTTCGATCACCACCACCGTGTTGCCGTGGTCACGCAGACGATGCAGCACGTCGAGCAATTGCTGAATATCCGCGAAGTGCAAACCGGTGGTAGGTTCATCGAGGATGTACAGGGTCTTGCCGGTGTCACGCTTGGACAGCTCGCGAGACAGCTTGACCCGTTGCGCCTCACCGCCGGACAACGTGGTCGCTGACTGGCCGAGCTTGATGTACGACAGGCCGACATCCATCAGCGTTTGCAGTTTGCGCGCCAGTGCTGGCACCGCATCAAAAAACACCCGGGCTTCCTCGATGGTCATTTCGAGGGTTTCGTGGATACTCTTGCCCTTGTACTTGATTTCAAGGGTTTCGCGGTTGTAGCGCTTGCTCTTGCACACATCGCACGGAACGTAGATGTCCGGCAGGAAGTGCATTTCTACCTTGATCAGGCCATCGCCCTGGCACGCTTCGCAGCGACCGCCCTTGACGTTGAAGGAGAAACGCCCCGGACCGTAACCACGGGAACGTGACTCAGGTACGCCGGCGAACAGTTCCCGGATCGGCGTAAACAGCCCGGTATACGTCGCTGGGTTAGAGCGCGGTGTACGGCCAATCGGGCTCTGGTCGATATCGACGACTTTATCGAGATGCTCCAGGCCTTTGATACTGTCGTGCGCTGCCGCTTCCAGCGTTGTTGCACCATTGAGTGCCGTGGCGCTGAGCGGGAACAGCGTATTGTTGATCAGTGTCGATTTGCCCGAGCCGGATACGCCGGTGACGCAAGTCAGCAAGCCAATCGGGATGTCCAGATCGACATTGCGCAGGTTGTTGCCACGCGCGCCTTTGAGCGACAGATTGAGCTTCTTGTTGCGCGGCGTACGTTTGGCCGGCACTTCAATCTTCACCCGTCCCGACAGGTATTTGCCGGTCAGGGAATGCGGGTGTGCCATGACTTCGGCCGGCGTGCCTTCGGCAACGATCTGCCCGCCGTGCACGCCGGCGCCCGGGCCGATATCGACGACATAATCAGCCAGACGAATCGCATCTTCGTCGTGCTCGACGACGATTACCGTGTTACCGATATCACGCAGGTGCTTGAGCGTGCCGAGCAGTCGGTCGTTATCACGCTGGTGCAAGCCAATGGACGGTTCGTCGAGGATGTACAACACGCCCACCAGGCCAGCGCCGATCTGGCTGGCCAGACGAATCCGCTGCGCCTCGCCACCGGACAGCGTGTCAGCGCTGCGATCCAGCGACAGATAGTCGAGACCGACGTTGACGAGGAACTGTAGACGCTCGCGGATTTCCTTGAGGATCTTGTCGGCAATTTCGCCGCGGCGGCCAGTCATCTTCAGCTCGCCGAAGTAAACGCACGCATCACCGATCGGCAGGTTGGTCACCGCCGGTAGGGTCTTCTCACCAACCCACACATGCCGCGCTTCACGACGCAGGCGCGTGCCACGGCAATCCGGGCACGCTTGGGTGCTGAGGAACTTGGCCAACTCTTCACGCACGCTCGCCGATTCGGTTTCGCGGTAGCGGCGCTCCAGATTCGGCACGATGCCTTCGAACGGGTGCGAGCGTTTGACGATATCGCCACGGTCGTTCAAATACTTGAAGTCGACATTCTGCGAACCGCTGCCGTGCAGGATCTGTTTCTGCTGCTCTGCGGTCAGTTCATTGAACGGTTTTTCCAGACTGAACTTGTAGTGCGAAGCCAGCGAGCCGAGCATCTGGAAGTAATAGACGTTGCGCCGGTCCCAGCCGCGAATCGCACCTTCGGCCAGCGTCAGATCACCGTTGACCAGGCGCTTGATGTCGAAGAACTGCTTCACCCCCAGGCCGTCGCAAGTCGGGCAGGCGCCGGCCGGGTTGTTGAAGGAGAACAGCTTCGGCTCCAGCTCGCTGATCGCGTGGCCGCAGATCGGGCAGGCAAAGCGCGCGGAGAAGATCATCTCTTCGCCCGGCTCATCGTCCATCGGCGCGACCAGAGCAATGCCGTCCGCCAGTTTCAGCGCGGTCTCGAAAGACTCGGCCAGACGTTGCTGCAGATCGGCGCGTACCTTGAAACGGTCGACGATCACATCGATCGAGTGCTTCTTCTGTTTATCGAGTTTCGGCAGCTCGTCGAGCTGCACAGATGCGGCCATTGACCCGGGCGCGAACGAAACCTTGGGCACGTAGCTCTTCGAAGACCGAAAGGTGTTCACCTTTACGCTCGCGGATCACCGGCGCCAGCAACATCAGTTTGCTGCCTTCCGGTTGCGCCAGCACCAGATCGACCATCTGGCTGACGGTCTGCGCTTCCAGCGGAATGTCGTGATCCGGGCAGCGTGGCGTACCGACGCGTGCATAGAGCAGACGCAGGTAGTCGTAGATTTCGGTGATGGTGCCGACCGTGGAGCGCGGGTTGTGCGAGGTCGACTTCTGTTCGATGGAGATCGCCGGCGACAGGCCTTCGATGGTGTCGACGTCGGGTTTTTCCATCATCGACAGGAACTGGCGGGCGTAGGCCGACAGCGATTCGACATAGCGGCGCTGACCTTCGGCGTACAACGTATCGAAGGCCAGGGACGACTTGCCGGATCCGGACAGGCCGGTGATGACGATCAGCTTGTCCCGTGGCAGGGTCAGGTCGATGTTCTTCAGGTTGTGGGTACGGGCCCCACGTATCAGGATCTTGTCCAAAGTGGCCTCGCTCGGCGGGCGTCGAAAACGTAGGAGTATACGGGCAAATACTGGATGGATGCACACTATCAAACGAAGGGTTTTTTGCCCTGGATGAAGAGAGTTTCATCTATACGCGTCAAAGCGTCGCGATCTACCCCGTCTTCCGATGGGACTGGTAGAATCGCCGCCGGTTCACACGAGGTTTTTCCATGCACGATCCCCACAGCGAACGCATGAGTGGCAGCGAGACCCGCGCGGCGAGCGGTCTGGCCCTGGTGTTCGCCTTCCGTATGCTGGGCATGTTCATGGTGTTGCCGGTACTGGCGACCTACGGCATGGATCTGGCAGGAGCGACCCCGGCCCTGATCGGGTTGGCTATCGGCGCTTACGGCCTGACCCAGGCAATCTTCCAGATACCCTTCGGGATCATTTCCGACCGCATAGGCCGTCGTCCGGTGATTTACCTCGGGCTGATCGTCTTCGCGCTCGGCAGTGTTCTGGCTTCACAGGCTGATTCGATCTGGGGCGTGATCGCCGGCCGGATCCTGCAAGGCGCCGGGGCGATTTCCGCCGCAGTCATGGCGTTGCTCTCCGATCTGACCCGCGAACAGCACCGCACCAAGGCGATGGCCATGATCGGCATGACCATCGGTTTGTCGTTTGCCGTGGCCATGGTCGTCGGGCCTTTACTGACCCGGGCTTTCGGTTTGTCTGGACTGTTCCTCGCCACGGGTGCCATGGCTCTGGTCGGTATCGCCATCATCATGTTCATGGTGCCGCGCTCTACCGGGCCGCTGCAGCATCGTGAGTCCGGCGTCGCGCGTCAGGCCTTGATGCCGACACTCAAGCATCCGGACCTGCTGCGCCTCGATCTGGGCATCTTTGTGTTACATGCCATGTTGATGTCGAGCTTCGTCGCATTGCCCCTGGCACTGGTGGAAAAAGCCGGTTTGCCCAAGGAGCAGCACTGGTGGGTCTACCTCACCGCGCTGCTGATTTCGTTCTTCGCCATGATCCCGTTCATCATCTATGGCGAGAAGAAACGCAAAATGAAACGAGTTTTGCTCGGCGCCGTCATGACGCTGATGCTGACTGAGCTATTCTTCTGGCAGTTCGGCGACAGCCTGCGGGCTCTGGTGATCGGTACGGTGGTGTTCTTCACCGCGTTCAATCTGCTGGAGGCTTCATTGCCGTCGCTGATCAGCAAGGTTTCACCGGCAGGCGGGAAGGGCACGGCGATGGGCGTGTACTCCACCAGCCAGTTCCTCGGTTCGGCACTCGGCGGGATACTCGGCGGCTGGCTGTTTCAGCATGGCGGTCTGTCGGTTGTGTTCCTTGGATGTGCCGGGCTGGCTGCACTTTGGTTAGCCTTTGCTGTTACCATGCGTGAACCTCCCTACGTGACGAGCCTGCGCTTGCCGTTGTCGCCCGAAGCGATCCGCGAAGCGGGTCTGGTCGAGCGCCTCAAGGCCCTCGTAGGGGTAACCGATGCAGTGATAGTTGCTGACGAAGCGGCTGTTTACATCAAACTGGACAAAGAATTAGTGGATCGCGACACCCTCGAACGCCTGGTGAACAACCCGGCCGGGGCTGCTTGCGAAGCCTAGGAGAACGTTATGGCCCGTGGGGTTAACAAAGTCATATTGGTCGGCACTTGCGGCCAGGATCCCGAAGTTCGCTACCTGCCTAACGGTAACGCCGTGACCAACCTGAGTCTGGCCACCAGCGAACAATGGACCGACAAGCAAACCGGTCAGAAGGTCGAGAAGACCGAATGGCACCGTGTTTCGATGTTCGGCAAGGTTGCCGAAATCGCCGGCGAATACCTGCGTAAGGGTTCGCAGGTCTACATCGAAGGCAAGCTGCAGACCCGCGAGTGGGAAAAAGACGGTATCAAGCGTTACACCACCGAAATCGTGGTCGACATGCAAGGCACCATGCAACTGCTCGGCGGCCGTCCACAACAGGGCGACCAACAAGGCGGTGGCAACAACTACCAGCAGTCGGCTCCGGCTCCACGCCAGCAGGCTCCGCGCCCGCAGCAGTCGGCTCCACAGCAGCGTTCGGCCCCGGCTCCACAGCAGGCCGCACCGCAACCGGCTCCGGATTTCGACAGCTTCGATGACGATATCCCGTTCTGAACCTCATAAGGTCGGAATGTAAAGATCTTTAGCGGGGATAAATGCTGCAACGCCCCGTAAATTAAAGACTTTATAATAAATAAGATGGCCCCGCCTCTGTAAAGAGAGCGGGGCTTTTTCTTTACATCAAAAAAAGACATCAAAAAAGTAGACATAAGAGGAAAATGTAAAGTAAAAGGTTCTCATAAGGTGCGGTGTAAAGGTGGAGCATGAAGCTTGAGGTAATCCAACACCCTACGGGGGAGCGAATTCCAATTATTCTGGACGGTGAGGGCTTCCCAGTCCCGGCTCCGAATGAGTGGATTCTTTCGCGAAGGGACCTAAGTGGAAATACCCTTACTCGTAATGGGAGGGAGTTGCTCCTATTGATGGAATGGCTGGATGACTCCGGAATCGATTTGGAGTCTCGCCTTCGGTCGGACCGGATGTTCACCGAGGCCGAGCTGAATGGCGGCCTGATAGAAAGGCTGCGTCACTCAGTCAAGAAGGCAGTTCCGGGCAAAGCTCCTGTAGCACAAAACCTGACACGCATTGGGTCGGGAACCGAAAAGATTCCAGTGGGTGAAGAAACGTTTAACCAGCGCCTTCTTACGGTAAGAAATTTTTTGGTTTGGGCGTTTGGGGTCGAGTTGGGCCGCTTGAGTAGTCGAGACCCAATGTACACTCGTATGACAATGCATCAACAGCATGTTGAACGTATCATAGATAAGGCTTTTATCGCATACGCTTCCCCAGTTTCATCATTAAGAAAGTCTTTTACACGTAAAGGACTTGAATTTTTCAATAGGGCGATACATTACAACTATCCCGCAGCTATCGGAGTTAATGAGTCAGTAAAATTCAGAAACTATATCTGCGCGATGATTATGCTCATGTATGGTCTGAGGATGGGCGAGCTTCTCAGTTTGAGAGTTCAGGATATTGTCTTCGGTAGCATTTCTGAATTGCGAGTTGTACGTCGCCCTGTGGATCCAGACGATCATAGGCAGCCTCCACCCAGAGTTAAGCGTCTCGCTAGACAGTTGCCTTTAGATAATGACGTGTTTGCGCGTGAACTATCTGAATATATTGAAATACACCGTGAAGCGATGATGGATAACGGAGATGTCGATGACCATGAATATTTGATTGTGAGCGATGAGGGTGAGCCGTTACATTTGAATACTCTGGGTCAATATTTTCGACAGCTTCGTATTGCATTTTGCGACAGTCTACCGCCAAACCTAACGTCAAAAATGCTACGTCACACATTCTCGATGTCTCTTGAAAGGCGGCTCCGGGAGGCGGGCTTTGATGAAGAGCACCGTCGTCAAACGTTGGCCGGGATACGTGGTGATAGCCGGCTTGAGTCACAGGACACTTATATCCGTGCGGGAATAGTCGAATCTGCAAATGAAGTGTTAAAACAATATCACGCTGACCTGATACCGGAATTTTGATATGAGTGCCGCTCTCGCTGTTCAAGAACTTTTTGAGGTCCATCAGTGGGAGTGGATTCCCGCTGAGGTAACTACAGCTGAAGGTTACGTCCTTTCCACAGTCGGCCCAGATTGGTATTTTCCGTATACTTTATCTTCCGGTAGTACAGGGCATTTCTCCAAGATCGTAAGCTTTCACGCAAAATTGGCGTTGCAATTATACTGTGTAGATCGCGTGAGAACCGTTTCTACACATGCGGGAATGGTTATGTTTCAAGACGTTTGGCAGGTAGTTTTGAGCCGTCCTGAAGCAGTTAGCATTTCCAACGTGGATTTTAAAAATTCGCTAATCAGTGTATTTCAAAACGCCCTCAAGACTGCCCGCTCTGAGCAGCAGCTTTGGCGCATGTATCGTCCTATCCGCTGGTACATCTGGTGCTCCGAAAACTATGCCGAGCTAGGCTTCTGTGAGGCGTATGCTCTAGAGCTTGATAGCATAATCCTACCGGGGAACCCCAAAGGCGAGGCTGTAAGAAACGAGCATGTTGATAAAGGCCCACTGAACAGGGGCTTGGAATTGCAACAGTTGATCAATGCGATGGAACGACCCACTGATCGCTCTCTGAAGCAGTTGCAAGAGCGGGCAGCGCTTGCACTTTTCATCGCTCATGGGCGAAATCCAGGCAATCTTTCTCTTTTGTTGGAGGAGGACCTAGTGAATCTCACACCTGAATCCGAGATTCCAACATGGGTTATAAATTATCCTCGGATCAAGAAAAGGCTAAAAAATCCTCGCGCAGATATGAAAGTTGTGCCGATTCCTACACAATATGCTGAATACATTCTTGAACTCATTGCAGCGGGCCAGTCGATAGACTGCTCGGCGCAAGTCGACGGTAAGAAGGTATCTCTACCTCGTCCAATGTTCATAAATACTTCGCAAAACACATCTGCACTCAATGCGGGGCGCCTTGATCAGTTGTTTCATTATGCTACATATAGTGTTACTGATCTCCTTAGGTCTTTTGTCCGCCGCCACCAAATTATGTCTCCTTTGACTCGGCGGTTGCTGATTATAAGTGCCAGAAGGTTGCGATACACACTCGCCACTAATCTCGTTTTGGATGGAGTAAGCAGGAGAGAGCTTGCCGAGCTTTTGGATCATTCGGATCTTCAGCATGTGGAGGTCTACTTCGAGCTTGCCGAGGGAATTGTTGAACATTTGGATAAAGCTCTTGTCGGTTTTTATGCGGAATTTTTAAAGTATTTTCGAGGGAGAGTTGTCCATCCTGGGGATGTAGTCAAAAATGAAGATGACTCCAGTAAGCTGATTCCGTGCATGGACGTCAATGAGGACATTGGTATCTGCGGCAAAGATAGTTTGTGTGGTCTATATCCACCTTACTCTTGCTACAAGTGCCCTAAATTTCAAGCTTACGCGGAGGCTGATCACCAAGCCGTCTACGAGTTTTTGTTCCAGCGAAGGACGCGAGTCTTGGAGGCAGGTAATTCGCGGATTGCAGTCCAGTTAGACGAAATTTTGTACGCGGTTAAACAGGTCGTATTGTTGTGTGAGTCGGAAGCCGAAAAAGCATGAAGCGAATTTCTAAAGTTACGCCATTCGTCTCTTCTTTGGAGACTGATAGAAAGCGAAATTTAGCCATGCTAGTGGCGCGTGCGAAACGTCTTTCAATGCTTGGCTTCGAGACGGTTGAGTGGGGGGCTGTCACATGGGTTATATCGGACGGTAAGCTTTCTGCCAGCCCAGGGAAAAGGAAGGGTGACGCCTCCATTAACTTTATGACCGCGCCGAAATTAGGAGGCGCCGCTCTCGAAGGGTCGTGGGCTGAGGCGGCTAAGTCGCTCATGTGCCTGCGGTTTCACAGAAAATCCTCTTCAATGTCCAGTCAGCGTAACTTTGTAACGGCGCTCGGCTATGTTGCCCATATTGCTGGGTCTACTGAGGTTTGGGAGCTTAAGCGTGAGGTGTTAGATAGGGCTTGTGCCTTGATTGCTTCACACTATTCTGAAACCTCGGCTTATAACCTTTACAAGGCGTTGCACGAATTTACTGATTATTGCGATGCGAATTTTTTGTGCAATGTGAGCCTTCGATATCGCTATCACGCATTCAGCCGACCAAGTGCTGTCAATTCACGGGAACAGACGCGGCTGGACGATGCGCAAAATGAGACCACCAAAGCTGAAAAAATGGTTAGCCCCGAGGTTCTCCAAGCTCTAGGTGTTTTGTTTCTCGATGTGCCCAAGGATCATAATCTTCGTATTTATGTTGTGATGCTCACATTTCTGGCCTTCATGGGGCGCCGTTTTAGCGAGCTTGCAATGATGCCATTTCAATTGGTTGGGACGGTGGCCAATGGCGAGCGCTACATTTACACGTTTCCAGGTAAAGCTAAAAGCGGGGATGATCCAAGTGTTAAAAGACGCGTGTTTATTCCTACCAAAGCAGAAGAAGTTATTGAACAATGCGTCCAGGAGTTTTCAGATTTAAGTCAAAGTCCAAGGGAAACGGCCAAAGAAATGCGGAGATGTGAAGGTCCGGATCTGCGTTTTGTTCCTAAAGTTTCTGAGGATTATAGATTTTACAGTCTTGAATTAAGCGAGCTTGGGATTCCTAATTTAGTTGGGGCAAATGGATGGGCAAGGAAAAATGGACTGGCTTTTCCGGATTTCAATAAGCTCACTCTACAGGGTATAAGGCCAGCGAATCCGTCTCACTATGTCACTCGCTCGGGGATCGTTGCGTATTGCCAGTCTCTATACAATCCTAGACAGATTGAGTGGCTGATCAAGGATTCGGAGGGTATTACTTACTTTCCTGAGAATATTTTGCTTCTACGTTTTATGGGGTTGTCATCAGGTATGTATTCTCGCTCCATTGCGCAACCCATAAGTCATGCAATGTTGCAAAGATTTATAAAGGTGGACATTCATCCTTTGGTAGCGAAATTTGTTTCGTCTGATTTGCAGCTTAAGTTTACCAGTCATCAATTTAGACACACGCTAAATACTTTGTTGGATGAAGGTGGGCTATCTGAACTTATGCAAACTCGTTGGTTTAACCGCACAAACCCACGAGATACCAAGGCATATCAGCATTCCAGCCCGGCGAAGAAGGCGCTCATGTATCGTGAGATGATCAAACTTGGCGAGGTCGGAGGCCCAATTGCAGATACTTACCACCAACTCCCGGTTACGCAGAAAGACGCATTTCTAATAGCTAAGGTTAGAGCTATCCATGATCTGGGGCCAGGATTTTGTACGCACTCCTTCGCGCAGAGCCCTTGTCCAAAAGGTCTCGAATGCCAAGCGGAGTGCAACGAGTATTCTTGGGTAAAGACCAATGAAGATGGCCGGGCTGAAACCATTCGATTGTATAAAACCCACGTGGTGCAGGTTGAGGCTGCTGCTTCGAAATACTCATCAAAACGTAAGGGGGAAAGCGAACAGTGGCTAGTGCACGCGACCAAAAAGCTTGGCGTAATGGAAAGGCAGCTTCTTGACTATGGTGTGGATCCGCACCTTGTGAAAATGGAGGCATTGGCTAGTGAATAAGAATGGTGAAAGTCGTTCTCGACGTATGACTGACGGTGATATACGTCGAATAGTCAGAGACCTAGACCTTTGGGCATTGGGGGAAAAAAACGGGGAACTGTCTTGGGCCGCTGTGGAGGAAATGTCGGGATTTACACGTCAGGCTCTGAATGCACGCCCTGAGATCAAGGCAGCCTTTGGCGTTGCTAAGGAAGCGTTACGGACCGGTGGGGCTGGCAAAGCAAAGCAAGAGGCGCTCGGTGATAATGCGTTGTTGCTCAACGAGAACGCACGCCTCAAGGCTGAGATCGCGGCGTACGCAGCGAGGGAAACGGCGTGGAAGGCACGCTGGCAAAGAATCGCGTTCAACCTTAGGTTGAATAATCGTCAAGTCAGCCATATTGATCGGCCTGCACCCGATGGCGTGAAGTTGCCTTCTGAGCGCGAGACAGATTCAATTTTAAGACCATTTGACAAGGAGATACCCTCGTCCGGTCGGACGTAATCGGGGCCACGTTTTGCCCGATTAGCGGGATCAGTTTCATATCCTTCGCTTTCTGCTGACAAGATCCGAGCGACCAAATGGCTCAGAGTTGTCTCCAAAGCCTGTTGCGCTTCATCCAGTCCGCTCATCGGAAAAAATCGTGTTCATCAATCCAAAGTATTCCGCTGCGATCTTTGGGATTTCCTGTAGCTGCGCCATGATTGAATGAGCTAGCCAAAATGAATGGGGTGACCATAGAATCATTTTGATGCCATGATCAAAAGATCATTGGGTTTGTGCTGAAGGAACAGTATGAAAGTCGTCAGACTCACCATTCAAAATTTTCGTGGCATCCGGCTCGCGAACCTAATTTTTGATGGCCATACCCTTATGGTCGGAACCAACAACGTTGGCAAGAGTACGATTTGCGAAGCTTTGGATCTTGTATTAGGCCCTGACAGATTAAATCGCTTTCCGCCCATAGATGAGTTCGACTTTTACAACGGCATTTATTTATTCCCTCCCATAGCGGAGGGGGACGAGCCGCAACCGGTACAGCTGCGCATTGAAGCGGTTGTGATTGAGCTTAACGGCGAGGTTGGCAACAAATGCGGCGGCAACATCGAGTTTTGGCACCTGGTTGAAAATCGAATTCTCGGTCCAGGAGAGATCGAGGCAGCGAATCCCCCCGAGGTAGTCCCGTGTTTGCGAATTGAAACGGTGGGTAAATACGACGCTGAAGAGGATGAGTTTGTCGCTAAAAGCTATTTTTCGCACAGCCCAGATGCCCCACTTGGAGAGCTGACGTCAGTTCCCAAGGCGATCAAACGCCAGTTTGGATTTCTTTATCTCAGAACCCTCAGGACAGGTTCGCGAGCGCTCAGTCTTGAACGTGGATCGATGCTAGACATCATCTTGCGCACAAAAGGGGTAAGGACAAGCTTGTGGGAAAAGACCATCTCCCGTTTGAAAAATCTCGACATCGAAGCTGATGCCGCTGAAATTGCTCCAGTTCTTCGATCTGTAGAGAAGCGTCTTGCTCGATACATTGCGCTGGAGTCTAACGGCAATGCCACGAAGCTGCATGTGTCAGAACTGACCCGCGAGCATCTACGCAAAACCATGACCTTTTTCCTGGCGTTAGCGCCTGATCAGGGGCACGTGCCATTCGCTCACGCTGGCACCGGCACTATTAATACCCTGGTATTGGCACTGCTGTCGTTCATCGCAGACCTTAAGCCTGATACGGTTATCTTTGCTATGGAGGAACCTGAAATTGCAGTCCCGCCCCATACTCAACGCCGCATCGCTGAGTATTTAACAACGAAGACGACACAGGCTTTTGTTACCTCACACTCACCATTTGTAATTGAAAAGTTTGAGCCAAGCAAAACGCTTCTCCTTGCTCGCGATGGAGGTATTGTCACTGCGAGAAAAGTGTCCGACGCTACTGGCCTGAAAGACAACGATTACAAGCGTTTTTCCCGTTCCGGACTTTCAGAATGCATGCTTGGTAGAGCGGCGATAGTTGTCGAGGGGATCACTGAATTTCACGCATTGCCAATTGTTGCTCGCCGTATGGAGGAAAGCGACCCGACCCTCCAGCCGCTTGATATCGCAGGGGTGGCTTTCTTCGATGCAGACGGCGAATCGAACATGCCGAAATTCGGTAAGTTTTTTAAGACGTTGGGACTTCGCACATTCGGATTTTATGACTTCGACTACAAGCACATACGCAAAGCCGAGCAGGCGAAAGCACTCGCTGATAATTATGAAATCAACGTAGAGCATGCCTACAAAGGATTCGAAGGCCTACTTTCTACTGAGGTGCCTGCGGATCGCCTGTGGTCATTTCTGACCACGTTGAAGGCCAACAACGAGAATGGTAATGCCGCGATTCCTGACCAGCGTCCCAACGACGAGATGGTAAGAGGTTTAGCAAGAGACGTTTTGGGAAGTAACAAGGGAGCTGGTTGGTCCGCTCGCCTCCTTGATGAATGTGCGATTCACGAGCTGCCGGAAACGGTAACTAAATTTTTAACTTCGATTTATGCGCTCTTTCCTTTGCCACCACCGATCAATGACGGTCCGGAGCAGGAGGTAGGGGACGATGCATGGCCGCCGAAGATATGAACGACGCCTGCGGACTGCGCGATAGCGTATTAGCATGTGAGGGCCACGTTCTTGTAATGGGCGGCCCAGGTAGCGGCAAGACAACGGTCGCCCTTCGAAAAGCCGTACAACGCATTAAGCGTGGCATGCAGCCAGGACAGTCGGTGCTGTTTCTCAGCTTTTCCCGCGCAGCAGTTGCTCGGATACTCGACGCCGCCAAGCTTGAATCCTCCAGCGAGGAGCGAGAGCAACTGTCCATCCAGACATTTCACTCATTCTTCTGGAGCATCTTGAAAGCACATGGTTATCTACTTGGTGTGCCATACAAGCTTTCAATTCTATTACCCCAGGATGAGAAAGCTATTTCTGGTGGAATCGATGAGCGAGATGAAGGTTGGGCTGACTGGCAGGCGGAGCGAGAACAACTCTTCCGAGTAGACGGTAGGGTTGCTTTCGATCTATTTGCGCAAAACGTTGTGAGGTTACTCAGTCTCAGTAAACATCTGCTGTCCTCCCTGGCAAGCCGGCACCCACTCATAATCGTGGATGAAGCCCAGGATACCGGGGATCAGGCTTGGCAGTGTATCGGGATGCTTGCTCCATATACGCAGATCTTATGCCTCGCCGATCTCGAACAGCAGATATTCGACTTCCTTCCGGGCGTTGGACCTGAACGCATCATCGCAATTCGAGACGTACTTCATCCCCATGAGGTTGATCTTGGGGCTCAAAATTACCGAAGTCCTGATTCTGAAATTCTAGCTTTTGGCAATGACATCCTAAGTGGCGAAGTGCGTGGTGCTTCCTACAAGGGTGTCTCGACGCTGTCTTACAGGCCTGAGAAGCCGCCTCCAAATTGGAACCATCTGCTGCGTCGCGCTCTGTCTCAGCTTTACGATGCTACTAAGGCGCAGACGGGCTCATTCCCAGAGTCCATAGCTATCTTGGTTTCTAACAATAGAAGCGCATTAAAAATGTCTAATGCGCTGAACGCGCTTGGCTCAAATGTGGGCAAGGTTATAAATCACAAGTTGCTTTTCGATGAAGCAGAATCGCTGTTGTCTGCACGGTTTGCTGCATTTTTATTGGAGCCGAAGAACCTGGAGCAAATGGAAACTCACGTCGCTACCGGTATGGAGCTAATCGCTGCCGCCCGCAGTGCGACGGGGCAAGCAAGAAAAGACGTAGCAAAATTGAAAGAACAGGCTCTGAAAATTAGGAGTGGAAAAGCGTTAAATATTAATATCGCAAGATCATTGCGAATCCTGATCTCCGACTTAAATCTTAGATTCACGGGTGATCCAGCTGCGGATTGGTTGGAGGTGAAACGTAGTCTTCGATCTACCAACCAAGCTGAACTCATCCGGGTTGCTTTACAGCTGGATTTTTTGGTGGCTTTCAGGCGCGGACATCGCATTGCTTCCGCATTTTCTTCAGAGTGGTTGCGCGATGGCGCTTACACAAATGCTCGTTTGGCACTTGATCAAGCGTTGGCGCAAGAACAGATATTGGATGGATCTGAGGATTCACCCTTCTTGCAAGTTATGAACATTCACAAGGCGAAGGGAAAGCAATTCGATGGCGTAATTTTGGTTCGGGAGGCAAGACGGAGCGGGGCGGTTGTGGAGTCATCGTTTATTTGGCGAGACGATCTTCCACCTTACCTTAAAAGTCGCAAAGTGCTGCGGGTTGCGCTGACGCGGGCGCGAACCCATGTGGTTATCTTAGATCCCCAGTGGCCACCTTGTCCTCTGCTTAAAGGCCATCGGTTATAAGCAAGCGTTGATGGATACTGCCCGATCTGGCTCCGATCAGCGTAGCCGGTAGTCAGGTTGACTTCGGCCGCCGAAGACTGCGACAGGCCTGCTTTTAATGCAGGGCTAATTCACAGAATCGTAACCGTCCGGGCAACACACCTTCCTGATGCCGTCGCTTAAGGCGATGGTGTCCACCTAAATTTAAGTGGACACCATTTTTAGCCTTTTTAAGCGGACGCCCATGCCACCAGAACGCCGTTCCTATTCCAACTCCTTTAAGGCCCAGGTCATCGCCGAGTGTGCGCAGGCTGACACCTCGATTGCCAATGTCGCCTTGACCCACAACCTCAATGCCAACCTCGTCCATAAATGGATTCGGGTGCATGGGCGGAAAAACCTGGCACTGCAACTGCTTTTATTCCGGTCAAGACATTGTCTTCGACAGCGGCCCCTCAAGTTCTTCCGGCCACGATTCGAATCGAACTGGGCGTCACGGAGATCGGCTGCATGGCCCATGCACGCCGCAAGTTCTTCGACTTGCACGCGACCATCAAAAGCCAGATTGCCGAAAAAGCGCTGCACTACATTGCAGCTTTGTAGTGGAGCGAGAGGTTCGCGAACTGGGATCAGGTGACCGGCAGCGAATACGGCGAGAGAAAGCAACGCCGATCATCGATGCACTTCATACCTGGATGATCGCCCAGAGGCAGCTTGTGCCTGAGGGATCGGCCATCGCCAAGGCGTTGGATTACAGCCTAAAGCGGTGGATAGCGCTGACGCGCTATCTCAATGACGGTGCTGTGCCCATCGATAACAACTGGTGCGAGAATCAAATCCGACCGTGGGCTCTTGGGCGCTCGAACTGGCTGTTCGCGGGCTCGTTACGCAGCGGTAAACGTGCGGCTGCAATCATGAGTTTGATTCAGACGGCACGGCTCAATGGGCATGATCCATATGCGTACCTGAAGGACGTCCTCACCCGCCTGCCGACACAGCGGGCGAGTGAGATTACTGAGCTACTCCCGCATAAGTGGGGTCACATTTAACAGTCCAGATTTTCTAGTGAGACACCAGACTTTTTGGAACGTAGGCTGCTACTGACCTGCGGATTTCTTCCCTAGCCTCATCTGCGCTACCCCAGTGCCCCATCTTCACCCACTTACCTGGTTCCAACGCCTTGTAGTTCTCAAAGAAATGCTGGATCTGCGCAAGCAGAAGTGCGGGAAGGTCTTCGCACTCCTTGATATCGCTGTACATCGAGCTGAGTTTGTCATGAGGAACAGCGATTACTTTGGCATCGGCGCCTGCTTCGTCTGTCATGTACATCACGCCAACCGGACGACTGCGAATGACAACGCCAGGAGAGACCGGATAGGGGCAGACCACCAGTACGTCCAGTGGATCGCCATCATCGCTTAGCGTGTTCGGTATAAACCCGTAGTTGGCCGGATAGAACATCGGTGTGCTGAGGAAGCGGTCGACGAAGAGCTGCCCACTTGGCTTGTCCACTTCGTATTTGATCGGAGAGTGGTTTGCAGGAATCTCGATAACGGTGAAAAAGTCATCGGGGATCGCGTTACCAGCTGGAATGTCCGTATAGCTCATGTTCATAGCTCCGAAGCTTTGGAAGAGGCTGCGCTGGAAGGCGTTTTTCCAAGTGTGCCCATCTCGATTGGCGTCTTGGTGAAAAACACCGATATTTCCTCACAGTCCAGTCGCTTGAATAACCGCTCTGCCTCATCCTCCGTGATTGCCAAGCGAATCTCCGTGGGTTGATCAGCCAGCTCAAAAAAGTGCGATGAGTGTAGTTTTCCAGTGTGTCCAAAACCTTCGATTCCAGTACATAGCGTGGCACCGCGCAGCCCCATTTCCTTAGCTACGTCGACGATCCATTCGCCAAGCATCTTTCCTTGATAACGACGGTTTTGTTGGGTGAAGAAAACGACCATATAACCTTTCATTTTAATCTCCTCAGCGAGTACCAATCATTTGGTAGGACAGTAGTCCGGCAGCGGTCATCGCTAACGAACCTACGACGTGCAATGAAATTGAACCGAGCGCCCACAGCAATCTCCCTTCTTGGATTAGGGCAACTGTTTCGGCTGAAAAGGTGGAAAAGGTGGTAAGTCCCCCACAAAAACCCGTGATGATTAGCAGGCGCCATTCGGGGCTTAAGGAGGGAGATGCGGCCAAGAACGCGATGGCTAGGCCGATGATGTACCCCCCGACCATGTTCGCCACCACAGTGCCTGGGGGAATTGTCGGGAACAGCGCGTTGAGCTTCATGCCCAGGAGCCAGCGCAACCAAGCACCAAGTGATGCACCGATGGCGATAACTAATAGTGATTTCAGCATGGCTGCAATTCTCCTCTGGGCTGGTAGAGCCAAGGAGGTGCTGATAATCGCAGATTACGAAAGCGAGCTGATATGAGATTTGGAGTCAAGATCCTGTCCTAAATTAGAGGACAGGGAGGCACACCTACGCACCCTGTCCAGGGTTTACGTAGGCATCATCAGCACGAGGCGGTTTCAAGGAGGAATGCCATCTCCTGAGCAGATCCTATAGTAACAGTACCGATAACTTCAACCTCCACGCCCCGAAATCAGTGCGGCCTGTAGGGACGCTGTCTTTACTGCCATAGTGACCTGAGCCTACCCAGCGACCTCAATGGAAGTTCGAAAATAGGTACATCGGAATTCCAATCCAGTTGTTCAAGACGGGTTCGGTAGACGCTTACACAGAATCGCCCAAATAGCCTGTATAGGTCTCAGGTGCCGAAAGAGTTGGTAATGGTGGAGGCGTTGCTTTTGTTAGAGAAACTTCCTTCACTTTTGCCCGACTCGCCGCTCTCTCCTCCTTTCTTTTTGCTCGCTTTTGCGCTTCCTCAAACTCCTGCATGGGATTTTTGATGAAGTGCTGCTCGTACGTCCTCAAAAGCCCCGTGTCTTTACTAGCGACCGCTTGTGCTAATACATATTCCGCATCACGAAGCTGAATTAGGAATTTATGGCTCTCCGCCTGCCTGGCGCTTACCAGAGATAAGGCTCGTTCAGAGAAGCGGCCACTGGTCCAAAGTTCAAACCTCAGATCCATTCCAGCCCACTCCGAATGTGTCTTAGCGAACGCCCTAAGCACAGGAATCCTTTTATCGAGCCATTTGTTTATTTCATCATCATCAAGTGTGGTGACTGGATGAATTCCTTTGCATTCGATGAAGACGACTTCGTGATTTCTTCGGACTGCCAATACGTCAATTTCGGCTTTATCGCCCAGCAAGTTTTTGACGATTCGGTTCATTTCCTGCTCATAACCAGGAAGGGTAAATTTAACGATCTGGGCAACGGCGAACTCAAAAAGGCTACCTCTCAAGGTAGAGGCGGCACCTTCAATGCGAGAAAGGTCATCGAAAATTTTCTCCAATGCCTCGGGGTTCTGGGTCAGCTTTGCTGTATCCGTCAGTATCGCGCATAGATTTTTTAAGGCTTTGGCTACGTCTCGGCCAAACAGGCTTTCAGTCGTAGCCGGAATAATCCCCTCTTTTTTGAGTAAAGCAAAAGCCTCTGCTTCGTACTCTTCCGCCACGAATATCTGAAGGCACTTACCCACTTTCGGCAGGCTTCTAAGTGTTATGCACTTGCGAACAAACGCGCCAATGTGTTCGAGAGAAACTCTGCCATTCAACGCTAAATCACAAACCAGAAAGCCAGGTTTTACACCGACAATTGCTTGTCCACGCATTGGGAATAAATACGACGGCCCTGCCAAATCCCAGTTAAACGTTCCGACCTTAGGCAAGTTCGTGGTGTCTTCATCTTCTCGGGTCTCGACTGAGTCATAGCTGACCATGCCCAGATTCCGGGACCAGTCTTTAACTGCCAATAACGTGATTTTTTCTGCGATGAGTCGGCTCTTCATTTTTGCCCAGAGCGACGTTGCGTCCAGGATGTGTTCAATGTCGCATCGTACGATGCAGGTCTCTCCACCTGGAACCGTGATTTCTTTCACTAGGGTCGCTTTGATCAGTCTCTCAAGCAGGCTCTCGGATGAGATGTGTTTTTTCTGGGCTACCGGGGCTCCGCAGGCAATCAGAAAGTGGCCGCGAGGCATGATGTTGTCGCGCAACTCCAATGCATTGAGAGCAGTGAAGTATGAGCTTCCAGTTTTTTTGAGTGCGACCATCAAGTTTTGAAAGAAAAAGGGGGAGCCGTAATTTTTCTCCAAATACAGGAATCGGGCTCTGTGTGGAAAAATGATATGGCTCAGCTTGCTCATTCCCTCGCAGCCTCGTTCAACCCGTTTCCGAGCAGCGGTCGAATTCAAACCGTGCCGTTGCTCAAGTAGCTTCGACAAGTCGCTGCTTAGCATTGGGCCATCGCGTTTGAGGATTTCTGCGATTGAGTTCGCTGCCATCATGATTCTCCTGGATGTCACACTGCGCTATTTATATCCCTTGTAAACAAGGTGCAGTAGCGGTTTCGCGGCCTTGCTCATTTGTAGAGGTAAAATAAGGCTTTCAAGCCTAGTCGATTCTGATTTTGGCCTGAAATGTCACAATGCGAAATATCAGTCACCCTAAGCGATCAAACGGGGGCGACTTACATCGCGTAGACACCCTGCTACTTTTTTCCCAATCAGAGCGAATTTCGATGTAGGTCTAAGAGCCTGGAGTAGACGCCATGTGGGCTAATTCGGCGAAGTCGGTTTAATGAAAACAACGAAGATCAGGCCGGCTTGATACCCCATTCGCTAGGAGGAAGAGTCAACAACGCAGAAGGTGTGCGGGGCGAAGCATACGTTTCCCGTCGAATGCCTCGTTTCAACTGCCAAAACCAGGGCTGCCCGTGAGCGTGCAGCAGTAAAAAGGATCAGGTGTATCTCCTAGTCCACATCCTCATCTTTGCCAGGGATCATTTCTACCCTTACATCGCGAACCGCTTTTGCAAGAAGGGCCTCGAAGCTCGTGCTTGGATCCCGATGCAGATAGCACTGGAGCACAAGTGACAGCGGGGAGATACCCATGATTTCAGCTAGATCGTCTATCACCTTCAGGCTAGGGGAGCGAAGTCCACGCTCCAGTAGGCTGATGTACTCCCTGCTAACCCTCGGTGGGAAGTCGTTCTGGGCCAAATTGGCCTGATGCCGCATATCCCTCAGAGCCAGCGCAAATGCGTCGTTTAGCTCGCGCATGCGGCTACTCCTGAAAAAGGAGTATGTAGCCACATTGAGCTAGCGTTCGCAGCGTACTATAGTACGCCGATAGTAAACGCTTGGAGAGATAATATGTTCGAAACCCACGCGCAAGCGCGATTGCAGAATCCGCTTTTCGCTTTGGAGGAAGGAACGCATCGTTGGGCCTACATCTCACAGACGGCGAATCATGAGTGGTTTTTTTTGACCTACGAAACGTTCGACGGGGAGTTTTCCTCGCAGCAGCAATTCATGATCCCTGCCGTCCGCCACCTATTGGGTTTGGCCTATAGGGATACACCCGAGGAATTTATTCGGGAAATTCAGCTTGTGTCCCCGCCATGGTTGAACGAGAAATGCAGTTGGTTGATGGAGCCGATTCGAGCCATCCATTCGGTCGGTGAGCAGTATTGCTACGAGCTGATGGATGGACAGATTTACCCGTCCGCGCTACTTCGGCATCCCAGAGAAACGTTGTGGTCCAAGGTAGATAGGGCAAATGAATAATTTCATTGAAAGACGCCTCGCTACTAATCACCGAACCCTTCTTTTTCAGCGAGACGGCTCTGAGACGGAAATGTTCGGGTTTGAATGCCTCGACGGTTGGTCGGATCTGATCGAAGGCAGTCTGCTGCTAATCCAGCGATATGCAGAGTTGAGAGCGCTCGACGTGAATATTTCACAAGCGAAAGAAAAGTTCGGTCAGCTCCGGATTTATCAACGTGGGGGCGACGCTAGCGTCGGTATGGCTCTAGAAATCACCGAACTGGTTTCGGGTTGCGTATGCGAGCTGTGCAGCATGCCTGGAGAAGTGATGGCGTTTGAAGGTTGGCTTCTTGCTCGGTGTGAGAAACATCGCGGGACACAGGCTTTAGAACAAATAGACCCTAGGATCGCTGACCAACATTACGTTGCCAGCTATGCGCGAACCGTAGCGTTAATTTTGTCATTCTTCGGAGCGAGCGCCGTACATTGGGTGCAACAGCCAAGCATTGCTTTTGCCGGTCGGCGGCCTTACGAAGTGCTCAATATGAGCGAGGGGTGCGAGGCGGTCTACACGCTTCTGAAGCGACTCGAATATGGCGTTGGGGTGTGATCCTCATGAATGTTATCGCCAACTCAAGAGTAGTGATGGCTGATCACCCAAATCTTGAAGAGCACCTGCGTCGCGAACTGGCGTGGGAGTTTGGTCAAGGGCTAGTCGACTTGAAACACGTACGGAGTCTCGTATCGTCTCCGCTGTTGATGTCGTTTTGCGTAAGAGCCTTCACTCATCCAATGCTTGCAAGCGCCGGGGACACGTATTTGGATACGCGAACGTTGCTCGCGGATTGGCCTCTGAAAACGCGTGCGATATCGTTATGCGAATTTACCCGGTTGGAGGGGATGTTGGCGTTTGTCGATGAATACAGCCTCAGCGATGCATCATTGATAAAGCTCCAAGTCTGGCCATATAGCCCGCAAAGCCTTGATGGTTTCGCGATGGCCATCGCTGTGGCGCTCAGCTACACGCCTTCCGAATTGATGCAGGAATCGAGAATTTCGCTGGCGATAGATGAGTTGGTCGGTGAATGGGGCTATTACGCCGATGGGTTCTGAAGGTTTCGAGGGATAGACGAACGTTGCTGGTGCAATGGGCAGGACAGATATGGAAAGCAAAACTCACGTCAGAATTCACGCCCGACTGATGCCATTTTTTCCCATGCCTCGTCTAGATTGTCCTCCGGAGTTTCTGCCAGCAGGCGTTCAAGCGAAAGCTTTGTACCTTGGGACGGACCATTAGAAACCTCGTGCCCGACGGTTATAGGTTGCTCTGCCAATGCATCTTCGATTGGAGTCAGCTGCTTTTTTCGTGTCATTTTTCTTGCTCCAAAACTCGTCCGTAAGAGTTTAGTGTTTGAGCGGAGGGGAGGGCGTCAAGGTGACAGGTGGCTGGATCCGCCTGCATTACCAATAGGGTTGCAGTCGAGTCCCCCCGATTTAACACTGCGCCTCCAGCAGCGCCTCACGTGTTCTCTTTTTGAGCCGTCGGTATCCGCCAGGTAGCCATGAAGCATAGGAACAGAAGCCCGCACATCACACCGATAAGTACCGAAGCTCCAAAGCTTTCCAAAACAAAAGCTGAGGCGATGGGGCCGCACGCTTGGGCAACAAGGACAGGCCTTGCGAGCAGTCCCATGCGTGCGCCATATCCTTGAGGTCCAAAAAGCGCCAATGGAAGAGTACCGCGAGCGATGGTGAGGATGCCGTTACCCGCACCGTAAAGTGCAATTGCTACGAAGGCCAGCCAAGGCAGGCCTGAGATCAGCAATCCAAGTCCGACGAAGCATAGCAACACTCCCACTCGTGCGGACCAAGTTGGGTGGAGATTCCTTCCAATGGAAAACTCCGCAACCCGCGCCACCACTTGCGAGGGTCCGATCACCATGCCGAGCGCCAAGGCCATAGCGTTCGCGATCCCCAACTGCTTGAGAATATTGAGCAGGTGTACCGAGATACCAGATACCACCAGTGCCAGTGCCGTTAGCATGCCGCCAATCAAGAAAAACAGATAATTGGAGGTCTTTGGGCGAAGCGCAGCCCCCCCTAGTGATTCGGTTATAACGGGGTGGGGCGGTTGTTTTGTGCTTCCAGGAATCAACAGCGCATGAATAGGGAATCCGATTAGCAGATGAGTCGCAGCGATAGCAAAGCAGGCGCCCCTCCAACCGATCCAACTCTCCAGTCCCGCTATCACCGGCCAGCCTATGGTGCTTGCGAAGCCGCCTAAAAGGGTCAGTCCGGTAATGGAGGTTCGAGCCTCTTCGCCGAAAAGTCGTCCCAGGGTTGAGAAGGCTGCGTCGTATAGACCCGCCGCCATGGCGACGCCGATCAGCGTCCAGGCGAGGTAGTACGTGGCAAGGTTTCCCGCCAGCCCCATCAGTAACATGCCAAGAGCCAGGAGCAGTGAGCTGGCAGCCAGGATAGAGCGTCCGCCATGACGATCAATCTGACGACCAACTGCCGGCGAGGAAGCTCCCGCTATCAGCATTCCCCAAGACAGACCACCCACTGCGCTGGTAATGGACCACCCGGTTTCTTTGGCTATAGGAGTCGCAAGCACTGCCGGCAAGTAATAGGTCGTAGCCCAGGCAATAATCTGGGTGAAACCCATTGCCCATACGAGCCTGGAGCGATTGATCGGAGAATGAATCTGCTGTGGAAATGACACGACCGATGCGCTCATTTTTAGTTGTTAGTAACAACAAGCTAGCGCCTTCTTCTGGCTATCGTCAATCTAAGTTCGTTGTTGACGCCTCCGAGATTCGAGGATTACTGTTGCAGCTAACAACTAATTTGTGACGGTTATGACGAAGCTTAAAAACGATCAGCTGACTCAGGATTCCGAGGACTTGCATGAGGCGCTGAACCAGCTGGTTCGCGTCTATCAGTTCCGTGATCGCGACCGGATCTGCTGTTACGACGTATCGGTAACCCAATGCTATGCCGTCGAGACGCTTGTCAAAAGGGGCGCGCTGCGCCTTCAGGTCTTGGCGGAAGAAATGTTCTTGGACAAAAGCACGGCAAGCCGAGTGATCGATACCTTAGAGCGTAAAGGGTATGTGTCTCGCGTTGAGGATGATGAAGATCGACGTGCAGTCCGAATCCAGGCAACGGATTCTGGACGGGAGCTATACGAGAAAATCAGAGCTGACCTGATTGCTGAGGAGCGAGCGATGATCGAGAACATCTCGGCTGAAGCCAGGCAAGGAGCACTGAGTTTGCTTAGGCAGATTACGCGGGCCACGGAGATTCGCTGCGGGCTCGTGAGTGAGTGTTGCCCAGCCGTGAAGAGCAAGGATTGAAAGGGAAAACTTCCTTTTAGAAGCAATGTTGTTACTACCAACCGAGTGGGGCTCGAATAATGCTAACAATGCAAACGCTGATGCGATTTCGTTTAGCTGAACGCTTAGATGCTACCAAAATGGCAGCCATCTACAACCAAGGTATTGAGGATCGTAGCTCTACGTTTGAAACAACTCCTGTATGTGCATCAGACATGTTTGATCGCATTAACTCAGTAGAACGCTACCCGGTAGTGGTCATGGTTGATGTGGCTGATCAGGTTGTTGGATGGGCTGGACTCAGTAGTTATCGCACCCGAGCCTGTTACGACGGCGTTGCAGATTTCTCCATTTATGTAGATCGCGATGTTCGCGGCTACGGGTTCGGCAAACAGTTGCTTCAGGCATTGCTGGACGAAGCCGAAGCTCGCGGATTCTGGAAGGTTCTTTCGCGTATTTTTACCTTCAATCACGCCAGTCTTGCACTGTGTGAAGCCTGCGGTTTTCGTCAGGTGGGGGTGTATGAAAAGCACGCTTGCCTGGAAGGGCGCTGGCTTGACTGTACGATTGTCGAACGCCTGTTTCCGGTCAATCAGCCAGTCTGAAAAAGGAATGGACCATGGTGAACAACGATCTTCCCGTTGCCATAATCGGAGCAGGGCCGGTGGGCCTGGCGACAGCCGTTCACCTATTGGCCCGAGGGATCACACCGTTGATTTTCGACGCTGGTCCGAAAGCTGGGTCCAGCATCGAAGAATGGGCGCATGTGAAGATGTTTTCTCCGTGGCAGTTCAATGTGGACAAGGAGGCGGCCAAACTTTTGCTGGCCGATGGCTGGATTCCACCACCGGAGAACGAGTATCCAACGGGTCGTGAACTGCTGGACCGGTTTGTTCGACCTCTCGCAGACCTCGAACAGATCAAGCGTCACTTGCAGCTCAATACCCGTGTTCTGGCAGCCACTCGCATCGGTCAGGATGTGATGAAGACCCAGGGCAGATCGGCTGCCCCTTTTTTGCTACGCGTCGCAGGACCAACGGGTGAACAGGATGTGCTGGCCAGCGCTCTCATCGATGCCTCGGGCACGTACCTGACGCCGAACTGGATGGGTGCCCATGGTATCCCTGCCTTGGGCGAGATCGAGCATGCAGCGCACATCGCGTACGGCATCCCGGAGGTATTGAGTCGTGCCCGGAATCGCTATGCCAACAAAAGAGTGCTGGTAGTAGGTGGTGGTCACTCCGCGTTTAACACCCTCCAGGATCTGGTACGGCTGACTCAGGAGGCACCGCAAACCAAAGTGCTATGGGCAATCCGGGGTAATTCTCTTGAGCGCATTCTGGGCGGTGGTGCGAATGATCAATTGGAAGAGCGCGGAAAGCTCGGCCTGAAGATTCGCCAATTGCTGAATGACGGCGTGATCGAGCTGTTCAAAAGCGTCGCTATCGATCAGGTAGTAGGCAATGCCCAAGGGTTGGTCGTGAAGGCGGGAGGCCAGTTATTTCCACCTGTGGACGAAATCATTGTGGCGACTGGATTCCGCCCAGACCTGAGTCTGCTCGCCGAGCTGCGTATCTCACTTGACCCAACAACCCAAAGTGCAGTGTTGCTCGCTTCAATGATCGACCCCAACCAGCACAGCTGCGGTACGGTCAGGCCTCACGGCGCAGTAGAACTTTCCCATCCAGAGGAAGGTTTCTTCATTGTGGGGATGAAGAGCTATGGCCGGGCGCCTACGTTTTTGTTAATGACGGGGTATGAACAGGTACGGTCTGTTGTCGCGGCGTTGGCGGGTGATTGGGAGGCGGCCAAAAGGGTTGAGCTGATCCTTCCGGCAACTGGCATTTGCAACTCGGATTTCGATGAGGCTGATGATCGCCTTGAAGCTTCGGCTAGTCAGACATCTTGTTGCGCGACGGCGGGAACATTTCCTGAGGCCGCACCTCTTACCTCGCCGGGTTGTTGCAAAGCCTAGAGCACTGCCGCCTAACCCGCCCTCGACGTCCGGGGCAGGTTAGGGGTGCCCTTCTTATTTCTTCTGCTTGTCCAGGTAGTCCTTGAACCAAGGAACGACCTTTTTCTGCTTGCGCGACAGACTCATTACAAAAAACATATATACCGCCGCAGATATTTGTAGATAACTGGAAAGCGAGTTACGTGACTGACGCGGCAATATAGGGCTTTCATTGAAGCTGGTCGGCGGAATCCAAACGTTTTTATGGATTACTGTGCCATTAGCTCTTTACCTGGTATACGGAAAATCATATATTCGTTATACCGTATATGAGCTGAGATTTCACAATGACCAGCAAAGCCCGTGTCCTTTTCGTTTGTACCGCCAATGCTGCCCGCTCTCAGCTGGCCCAAGCGTTGCTGAGGCATACCGATTCGGAGCATTTCGAGGCGTTCAGCGCCGGCACAACTCCGACTCAGGTAGATCCGCGCACCTTTGAGGCGCTTTCCCACATCGGTGTGAGCGCTGAAGGACTGCATAGCAAGTCGATAGATGAGTTTCGTGGTGAGCGTTTCGATTACGTCATCACCTTGTGTGATAAAGCCGCATCGGAATGCCAGTCTCTACCAGGCGCCGGTGAGGCATTGGCCTGGAGTTTTGAAGACCCGGTCACCAGCATCAAACCCGATGCCTTTCGTCACACCCTTCACGAAATTCATGAGCGCATCAAGATGTTCGTCTTGGTCAAAAACAAACACTGAGAAACGATATGGCTGACCATCTGACACCGACCACTGTTTTCAAATGCCTGGCTGATGACACTCGGGTGCGCACGATGCTGCTCATCACTCGTGAAGGAGAGCTTTGTGTATGCGAGCTGACCTGCGCACTGAATGAGAGTCAGCCAAAAGTCTCCAGGCACCTGGCCCAGCTGCGCAGTTGCGGTTTGCTGTCGGACCGTCGGCAAGGCCAATGGGTGTATTACCGACTGCACCCGAACCTTCCAGATTGGGTCCATCAAGTGCTGACCACTACGCTCGAAAGCAACAAGCATTGGTTGAGCCCTGAATCTAAACGCCTCGATGAAATGGGCGACCGCCCTGAGCGGGCGCTGGCCTGCTGTGAAAGCTAAATCGCCTGATTCCGCCTTCGACTAAGAGATCGCTCGATGAAAATCCTGTTCCTGTGCACTGCCAATAGCTGCCGCAGCATCCTTTGTGAAGCAGTCTTCAATCACTTGGCGCCGGAAGGTATGAAAGCCTACAGCGCGGGCAGTCAGCCGAAAGGCGAAGTACATCCGCTGAGTCTCAAGACGTTAGAAAGCGCTGGTATTTCGACGGAGGGATTGATCAGTAAGTCCAGCGATGTCCATGTGAACTTGGCTCCTGATTTCGTCATCACGGTGTGCGACAAGGCTGCCGGTGAGGCCTGCCCGGTATTTTTCGGACCGGCCACGAAGGCGCACTGGGGGTTGGCTGACCCGTCGGAATACCACGGGACTCAAGAAGAGATCGGGGCGGCTTTTGAGGCCACTTTGGAGCAGATCAGAACCCGTATTGAAGCCTTTCTGGCTTTACCGCTTTCCCAGCTGAGTGCCGAACAGCTCAAGGCAGAGCTGGCCCTGATTGGCACGCTGTAATCACAGGAGCATTGATCATGAGTAAAAGCCGCCTTTCGTTCCTCGACCGTTATCTGACGCTGTGGATTTTTCTCGCCATGGCCTTGGGGATCGGTCTGGGGAGCATGTTCGAAGGCTGGCCGCAGTGGCTCAACAGTCTTTCCGTGGGCACAACCAACATACCCATCGCTATCGGCTTGATCGTGATGATGTATCCGCCTCTGGCCAAGGTTCGTTATGAGGAACTGCCGGAGGTCTTCAAGGACAAGCGCATCCTCGTTTTGTCCTTGGTCCAGAACTGGGTCATCGGACCGGTGTTGATGTTCGCGCTGGCGATCATCTTTCTTCGGGACCAACCGGAGTACATGACCGGCCTGATCCTGATCGGCCTGGCTCGTTGTATTGCAATGGTGTTGGTCTGGAACCAGATCGCGGGTGGCAACAATCAGTACGTCGCCGGGCTGGTGGCGTTCAACAGCATCTTTCAAATCCTGTTTTTCAGTCTGTATGCCTGGGTCTTCCTTGGGCTGTTGCCGCCGCTGTTCGGACTGGAAGGCAGTGTGATCGAGACCAGCTTTGTCAGCATTGCCGAGTCGGTCCTGATCTACCTGGGTGTGCCGTTTCTGGCAGGCTTCCTGACCCGCAGGACCCTCATCGCCCGTAAAGGCGAAGCCTGGTTTCGGGAGCGCTTCATTCCGAAGATCAGCCCGCTGACGCTGGTGGCACTGCTGTTGACCATCGTGGCCATGTTCAGCCTCAAAGGTGACGTAGTGCTGCAATTGCCATTGGATGTATTGCGCATCGCGATCCCTCTGACGATCTACTTCGTGGTGATGTTTTTCATCAGCTTCTGGATGGGCAAGCTGCTCAAGGCGGACTACCCACGCACCACTGCACTGGCTTTCACCGCCGCAAGCAACAACTTCGAACTGGCGATTGCCGTGGCCATTGCCACCTTCGGCCTGGCTTCCCCGGTGGCCTTCGCCACGGTGATCGGCCCGCTGGTGGAAGTACCGGTACTGATTTCTCTGGTCGGTGTTGCCCTTTGGTTGAAACACCGCTGGTTCGATGAATCCAAGAGCGCGGTAGCGCAGGACAAAGACTATGTTTGATGATCACATTCCCCAGCTCGATACTGACCTGATTGATCTTCCTTCGACAGATAAGCTCGGTATAGAAAAGACCTCCATCCACAAGCCGCGCATTTTGCTGCTGTACGGGTCGACTCGTGAACGCTCTTTCAGTCGTTTGCTGGTTGAAGAAGCAGCTCGGTTGCTGGAGCACTTCGGCGCCGAGACGCGGATTTTCAATCCGTCAGGTTTGCCGCTGCCGGATGATGCCCCCGACGATCATCCTCGTGTGAAGGAACTGCGCGACTTGGTGTTGTGGTCAGAGGGTCAGGTCTGGTGCTCTCCAGAACGTCACGGAAACATGAGCGCAGTGTTCAAAGCGCAGATCGATTGGGTGCCACTGGCAATGGGCGCAGTACGCCCGACTCAAGGCAAAACCCTCGCCGTTATGCAGGTATGCGGCGGCTCGCAGTCGTTCAACGTCGTTAATCAGCTGCGAGTGCTGGGACGTTGGATGCGCATGTTCACCATTCCCAACCAATCCTCCGTACCGAAGGCCTACATGGAATTCGACGATAACGGCCGGATGAAGCCTTCTCCATTCTACGACCGCGTCGTGGATGTGATGGAAGAGTTGGTGAAATTCACGCTGTTGCTTCGTGACCGTCAGGACTATCTGGTGGATCGTTATTCCGAGCGCAAAGAGTCAGCGGAAGAACTCATGAAACGTGTCAATCAGCGCTCCATCTGAGGATCTATCACCGTGCTACAACACCCATATTCCGTACTGCCCTTGGCACAGTTCGATGGCCAAATGATTTTCACCCCGTGTCCAGGCACGAAGGGCACCCGACCTTTCGAGGCGTTGCAAACCCTCAAGGATGCAGGGGCATCGGCGTTGCTGACGCTGATGCCAGCAGAAGAGTTGCTTCAGAACGAGATCGACCTGCTGCCCGAAGAGTGCCAAATGCTCGGCATCGAGTGGTTTCACCTGCCGATAGAAGACGATCAAGCGCCTGGCGAAGCATTCAAAGCCGCATGGGAACAGCATCATCCGCGACTGAAGCAGCTCCTGACTGAAGGGAAAACGATTGCTATCCATTGCAAGGGCGGATCGGGTCGTACCGGTTTGGTCGCCGCTCAACTGTTGATCGAGAGCGGTGTGCCATTCAGCGATGCCATTCGCGATGTTCAGTCGTTGCGTCCGCGCGCCATTCAACATCCTGCCCATATCGAATACATCGGCCAGTTCGACACCCAGTCGACCCCCCACTGACTACAGATACAGAGCACAACAACATGACTATGAAAGTTGGCATCAATGGTTTTGGTCGGATCGGTCGCCTCGCTCTGCGAGCTGCCTGGAGCTGGCCGGAGTTTGAGTTCGTGCAGATCAACGATCCGGCAGGCGATGCAGTAACCCATGCGCACCTGATCAACTTCGACTCGGTGCATGGTCGTTGGCACAACGAAGCGAGCGCCGAAGGCGATAGCGTCGTCATTGACAGTAAGCGGATCAAAGTAACGGCGAACAAAGCGATTGCCGACACCGACTGGTCGGGTTGCGATCTGGTCATCGAAGCCAGCGGCAAGATGAAGACCGTCGCTGTGCTTCAGGCTTACCTCGACCAAGGCGTGAAGCGCGTAGTGGTCTGCGCTCCGGTGAAGGAAAAAGGGGCGTTGAACGTCGTCATGGGCGTCAACCATCAGCTGTTCAAACCTGCTGAACATCGCATCGTCACCGCTGCTTCGTGCACCACCAACTGTCTGGCGCCAGTGGTGAAAGTGATCCACGAGAAGCTGGGCATTCGACACGGTTCGATCACCACCATCCACGACCTGACCAACACCCAAAGCATTCTCGATCAGCCGCACAAGGATCTGCGTCGTGCGCGTGCATCCGGGATGAGCTTGATCCCAACAAGTACGGGTTCGGCCACCGCCATTGCCGAAATCTTCCCGGAGCTGCGTGGACGCTTGAATGGTCACGCCGTACGCGTGCCGCTGGCCAACGCTTCGCTGACTGATTGTGTCTTTGAAGTCGAGCGTGCCACCACGGTCGAAGAGGTGAATCAGTTCCTCAGGGACGCTTCCGAGAATGAACTGAAAGACATCCTCGGTTTCGAGGAGCGTCCCTTGGTGTCCATCGACTACCGTACCGACCCGCGTTCATCGATCATTGACGCGTTGTCGACCATGGTCATCAACGGCACCCAGGTCAAACTCTATGCTTGGTACGACAACGAATGGGGTTATGCCAACCGCACCGTCGAACTGGCCAAAATGGTCGGTCTGGCAGTTTAAGGAGCGGTCATGAAAGCGTTATCAGCCCTCGCTCCGGAAGTTCGGCAGTACTTGCTCGTGACGGGCAACTACTGGGCCTTCACCCTCACCGACGGCGCCTTGCGCATGTTGGTGGTGCTGCACTTTCACGCGTTGGGCTACAGCCCACTGCAAATCGCCGCATTGTTCCTGTTCTACGAGCTGTTTGGCGTAATCACCAACCTGGTGGGTGGCTACCTCGGCGCTCGGCTGGGACTGAACCGAACCATGAACATCGGGCTGGGCATGCAGGTCGCGGCGCTGTTGATGCTGACGGTTCCTGTCGCATGGCTAACCATCCCATGGGTGATGGGCGCTCAGGCGTTGTCCGGGATCGCCAAAGACCTGAACAAGATGAGTGCCAAAAGCTCGATCAAGCTCCTGGTCCCCGATGGGCAGCAGGGCAAGCTCTACAAGTGGGTAGCAATCCTCACCGGCTCGAAGAACGCACTCAAAGGTGTCGGCTTCTTTCTTGGTGGAGCCTTGCTAGCACTTATAGGCTTCAAAGGCGCCCTGTTGGCCATGGCGGGTGTACTGGCGTTGATCTGGATCAGCAGTCTGATCCTGTTGAAGAAGGACCTGGGCAAAGCGAAAGCCAAGCCAAAGTTTCGAGACATCCTGTCCAAGAGCCGGGCGATTAATATCCTCTCAGCGGCACGGATGTTTCTGTTCGGCGCCCGCGATGTCTGGTTTGTGGTGGCCTTACCGGTCTACCTGAGCAGCGTGTTCGGCTGGGACTTCTGGGAGGTTGGCGGCTTCCTCGCGGCCTGGGTGATTGGCTACGGCATCGTGCAATCCTTTGCACCCAACATCACTGGCAAAAAAAGCGGGCACGTGCCGGATGGTCGTGCGGCATTTATCTGGGCGCTTGCACTGGCAGGCTTGCCTGCGGCAATTGCCCTCGGGCTGAACAGCGGGCTGTCGCAACAGGTGGTGCTACTTAGCGGATTAATGATGTTTGGTGCTCTGTTCGCGGTGAATTCGTCGCTGCACAGCTACCTGATCGTGTCCTACGCCAAGGAAGATGGAGTGTCGCTGGACGTGGGTTTTTATTACATGTCGAACGCCATGGGCCGTCTGATCGGCACGGTGCTCTCCGGCTGGGTTTATCAGGTGTATGGGCTGGGCGCGTGCTTATGGATATCGAGTGCATTCGTACTGCTCGCAGCACTGATCTCTATTGCGTTACCGAGGCATGCCGAAGCGTTTTAATCACCCTAAAGGCGGCTTGGAGTCGAACGCTGTGTGAGAATGTCATTGATCTCAAACAAGGATGCCACTCTCATGGCGAAGCTGCCGATCAGAGCAAAGAGTTTCGACGAAGGCTTGGCGGAAATTCAACGCATTATTCGACGCTACGACCCGCTCAGCTTATTGGAAGCGGCGTTGAGGTATCTATACAGTCCCACCAAAGATCGCTTTGAGCAGGCATCCAAGCAGCCATGGTTGATCATGTTGTTTATTAAATGGACTTTTCTAGATCCATTAGTAAATAGCCCATTGAGGCGCCCTTCAATCTCTCAGAATGAAATGCTTGAGTTGCTACAAAAGGTCCTTGACCTGACGGAAACCGGTAGCCTGCCCGATGAGTACGAAGACGTACGGCTTTTTTTCCGGGCGGTGGCCTACCAGCAGTTTTTTCATCAGACAGAGAGCGGCTTGGTTGATATTGCTCGTCAGGAGCTTTTGTTCGCAAAAGTCCCGGAAAATCATTATTTCAAAACTCGTTTCCTGAATGGAACTGGAGTTTCCATACAGGACTTTCTGCGTCTTTCTTTTGCGGTCCTTGCTAGCACGAAGAAAAGTGGTCCTGTACTTCAGCGAGCCACTCTTTTTGGTCTCTGTCCAGCCTTTACACCGATGGCTGTAGACGCCTATTTACGTACCATTTCTGTCGAAGTTGGAGATTTGCATCGCACCTTAGAAGAGGTAGACAGGGACGGGCGCCACCCGAACGAGTATTTGCAGCAAACGCCCTTCCTAAAATTCCCATTCATCAAGGTTCGCTCCGAATATTTGTGTGTGTCCCCTCATGTTCTTGAGCGATCCTTGGGACATTTCATCTACGACTACCTCAAGCGAGCTGACGTAGACGGGTTCAATAACGCTTTTGGAAAGTCGTTTGAAAAATATGTAGGCGACTGGTTGAGCAAGTCAGGGTTGCCGACAGCCAACGAGAGCGAATTGACTCTAGTCCTGCCTGGTCAAGGGAAAGTCGTCGACTTCATTGCTGCTGATGGTGATTCGAATGTGCTGATCGACGCTAAAGGTGTGGAAATGGCGCAGCGGGGTATGGTCGCGTTTCAACGGGGGGATGTTCGTCGAGCGACCCAAACGTCCTTGATTAAAGCGTTCGAACAAGGGCATGAGGTTGCTGCTCGAATCGCTTCGATGGACGGTGATCATCCCGTGATTCGTCAGCGCTCCTCAACCTACCTGCTGGCTATTACATACAAAGAGCTGTACATCGGGAATGGAGTTACTTTCGCAGCCGTTGTAGGAGATGTAGTCCTCGAAAAAATTCGATCCAAATATGCTGAGCAACATTTGATCCCCGTCGAAAATATTTACTTCCTCACGATTCATGAATTTGAAGAGCTGATGAGTCTGGTAGCAAGCGAAAAAATTGGTTTAGTAGAAGCCTTGGAGAAGGCTAAACAGGCTGATTCTGAGCGGATGACCCAAAAATTCAATTTCGAGCTGCACATCCATGAGTGGTCGAAGCAACTGGGCAGAGAGCAACCATTACGAGAAATCCTCAAATCGATGGTGGATGAAATGCGTGTTGCGTTTCCGGCTCAGTCCGAGACAGCGGCGCAGAAATAAATCGGGACGCAGCTCGTCAATCACTTCAATTATCGCACTGATAATGCTGGCTTAATTTAGGTCCAGTGATATCGCCTGGATCAGGGCCTTTCTATAGACCGCTGAGAACATTCATCCAATTGTAAGAGCCATTTGCAGCGACTACACTCCAGCCCATGAAACGCTATCTGCGGTTTTGCCTCATCTTCTTGATCAGCCTGGCGCTTCCCCTCAGCGGGATGGCGGGTGTTCAGGCACCGACAGAACCTTGCCCAATGAAAACGATGGGCATGGCGATGATGGACGACATGGGAATGGACTGCTGCAACGACATGAAAAGCCCTACTGAGCACGGCAAACCTTGTAAGCCGGGCCAGGAATGCAAGACGGGCGGCATGCTGCAAGTCTCGATCTTCAAGCCTCCGGTAACCGTATTCAGCCCCGTAGTGCTTTACTACCTCAGCGATTCCCTACCTATTCAGACCCCATCCGGGGTATGGCGACCCCCTCGCGTTTGATTCCTGTCCCACATTGAGCCTCATTCCGCGTTAGCGGGATGGACTGGCTGCGCGCATGTCTTTTGACGCGTGCAGTGGATGATCACAGGAATCGTAAACATGAACTCCAAGTGCTATTGCACAGGCTGGTCCCTCGTGGCCGGTCTGGCGGCAAGCGTACTGGCATTGCCGAGCTTCGCTGCCGCCTTGACACTCGATGAAGCGTTGCGGCTGGCCGAAAACAATGCACCGTCGTTGACCGCACAAGACGCAAAAATTCAGGCAGCCAGCAGCGCGGCTATTCCAGCCGGTGAGCTGCCTGACCCCAAGCTGCTGCTGGGTGTGCAGAACTACCCCATTGGCGGTCCGGATCGCTGGAGCATCAACCAGGACTTCATGACCATGCAAATGGTCGGGGTCAGGCAAGAAATGCCGAACAGCGACAAGCGCAAAGCTCGGATTGAGGTCGCCGATGCGGCCGTTGATCGCGCCGCTGCGGAGCGTCGAGTCGAACGTCTGAAGGTACGCCAGTCCACGGCGTTAGCTTGGATCAGTAGCTACTCGGTTGAGCGGAAAGATGCGCTGTTCCAGGACTTCTACAAAGAAAATCGTCTGCTGACCGATACCGTCCGGGCCCAGATTGCCGGTGGTCGCGCTCAACCCGCTGATGCGGTGACACCCAAGCAGGAAGCGGTTCAACTGGCGGAGCAACAGGATGATCTGATTCTCCAAAGAGCACAGGCCCGAGCGGCCCTCAAACGCTGGATTGGTTCCGCCGCCAACGACAAGCCTGTGGGCAGCCTGCCTGAATGGCCTGTCGAAACCTCAAGCTACTCCCATAAACTGCAACACCATCCCGAGTTGGCCGCGTTTGCGCCGATGACCCGTGAAGCGCAAGCCAAAGTTAATGAAGCGGTGTCGGAGAAGCAGTCGGACTGGAGCTGGGAACTGGATTACCAGCGCCGTGGCCGTGAGTTCGGCGATATGGTCAGCGTGCAATTTTCCTGGGACCTGCCGCTGTTTCCTGACTCGCGCCAAAACCCCAAAATTGCGGCCAAACAGGCTGGACTCAGTCAGCTTGAGGCCGAGCGCGAAGCCCTGTCTCGCGAGCACACCCAGCAACTGGAAAACGAACTGGCTGACTATGAACGCCTGAATCGTGCTGTGCGCCGCAACCAGGAAAGCCTGTTGCCGCTGGCCAAGGAAAAGGTCGAACTCAGCATGGCCAGTTATCGCGCCGGCAAAGGCGATTTGAACGCCGTTGTTGCCGCCCGACGTGAACTCATCGAGGCCCGACTCAAACAGATTGACGTGGAAGAGCAGCGAGCGCTGACCAGTGCGCGGCTGTATTTTGCTTATGGGGAGTCCAGCCAATGAGCCTTAAAAAATGGAACGGGGCATTGATGGTTGGCATCTCGATGGCATTAGGTGTTGTGGGTGGTTACTGGTTCGCACATCAACGCATGAGCGGAGTACCCAATACCGCCTCGGAGCAGAGCCTCAATTCAACGGGCGAACGCAAAGCGCTCTATTGGTACGACCCCATGTACCCGCAGCAAAAGTTCGATAAGCCAGGTAAGTCCCCCTTCATGGACATGCAACTGGTTCCCCAATACGCCAGCGGCGCAGGGGACCGTGCGAGCGTCAGCATCGATCCGAGTCTGACCCAGAATCTCGGACTGCGTTTTGCGACTGTCACTCGTGGGACCTTTGACTCCAGCCTCGAAGTAACCGGTGTCTTGGCGTTTAACGAACGTGATGTCGCTGTGATTCAGGCACGCACCACTGGCTTTGTGGAGCGGGTCTATGCCCATGCTCCCGGTGATGTGCTCAAAGCCAATGCGGCATTGGCGGATATTCTGGTGCCGGAATGGGCGGCTGCCCAGACTGAATTCCTTGCCCTGAGACGCAACGGTGATGCTGACCTGCTCGCTGCGGCCCGCCAACGACTGCGGCTCACAGGGATGCCGGCAACACTGATTACTCAAGTAGAGCGTGGCGGAAAGGTTCAGCCCTACCTGACGCTCACCAGCCCAATTGCCGGTGTGCTGCAAGAATTGAACGTACGTGCGGGCATGACCGTGGCGACTGGCGACACCCTCGCACGCGTCAATGGCTTGAGCAGTGTCTGGCTAGCGGTGGCCGTTCCAGAATCGGATGCCGGATCGATCACCGTGGGGCAGGCGGTCGAGGCGCGTCTGCCAGCCCTTCCAGGGACAACGCTCAATGGCAAGGTCAGCGCGATTTTGCCCGACACCAATCCGGACAGCCGCACCCTTCGTGTGCGGGTGGAACTACCCAATCCTGACGGGCGCCTCAGGCCGGGTTTGACGGCGCAGGTACGCCTGAACCGTTCGACCGGGCAAAGCGTGTTGTGGGTGCCGAGCGAGGCCGTCATTCGCACGGGCCGACGTGCTCTGGTGATGCTCGCCGAAGACGCCGGCCGCTACCGTCCCGTGGAGGTGCAACTCGGGCAGGAAAGCGACGACAAGACGGCGATATTGAATGGTCTGGAAGAAGGCCAGAAAGTGGTTACCTCTGGCCAGTTCCTGCTCGACTCGGAGGCCAGTCTAAAGGGCATTGTTGCAAGCATGGAGGAAGAGTCACCACCCAGCGCAGCAGCCTCCAGCTTTCATGAAGCGGATGGGCAGATCGTTGAGATCAACGACAAAGAAGTCACGCTCGCCCATGGTCCTTTCAAAACGCTGGGCATGCCTGGCATGACGATGACGTTCCCACTCGCCAACCCGGCGCTGATGCAAGGCTTCAAAACGGGTGACAAGGTTCGGGTTGCGGTGAGTCAGACCAACGATGGCCTGCGTGTTGAGCGCCTGGAAAAATCGGGGAGTCAGCCATGATCGCTGCCCTGATTCGTTGGTCAGTGGCCAACCGATTCCTGGTGCTACTGGCGACGCTGTTTGTCACGGCGTGGGGCATTTGGTCGGTGCAAAGCACACCCATCGATGCGCTGCCAGACCTCTCCGATGTGCAGGTGATCATCCGCACCCCTTTTCCGGGACAAGCGCCGCAGATTGTCGAGAACCAGGTGACCTATCCGTTGGCCGCCACCATGCTCTCGGTGCCGGGCGCCAAGACGGTGCGTGGTTATTCCTTCTTCGGTGACAGCTTCGTTTACGTGCTGTTCGAAGACGGCACTGACTTGTACTGGGCTCGCTCGCGGGTGTTGGAATATCTGAGCCAAATACAAAGTCGGTTGCCGGCCAGCGCGAAGCCGGCGTTGGGGCCCGATGCGACGGGCGTGGGCTGGATCTTCCAATACGCGCTGGTGGATCGCAGTGGCGGGCACGATCTGGCGCAGCTACGCGCACTTCAGGACTGGTTCCTCAAGTTTGAACTCAAGACCCTGCCCAATGTTGCGGAAGTGGCCACCGTGGGCGGCATGGTCAAGCAGTACCAGGTGCAGCTCGATCCACTCAAACTGGCCAGCCTAGGTATCACTCAGGCTGAGGTGACCGAAGCTATCGGCAAGGCCAATCAGGAAACTGGTGGCGCGGTGCTGGAGATGGCAGAGACCGAGTTTATCGTGCGCGCGTCCGGCTACCTAAAGACGCTCAATGATTTTCGGGCGATCCCACTCAAGTTGGGTTCGGGTGGTGTGCCGGTGACCCTTGGCGATGTCGCCACGATCCAGTTGGGACCGGAAATGCGGCGTGGCATCACCGAACTCGACGGCGAAGGCGAGACCGTCGGCGGCGTGGTGATATTGCGCAGCGGTAAGAACGCTCGCGAGACCATTGCGACGGTCAAGACCAAACTCGACGAACTGAAAAGCAGTTTGCCGGCCGGAGTGGAAATCGTCACCACCTACGACCGCAGCAAACTGATCGACCGCGCGGTGGAAAATCTCAGCCACAAGCTAATCGAAGAGTTCGTCGTCGTCGCGTTGGTCTGTGGGATCTTCCTCTGGCACCTGCGCTCATCACTGGTGGCGATCATTTCGCTGCCGGTGGGGGTGCTGATTGCCTTCATCATCATGCGCTATCAGGGCATCAACGCCAATATCATGTCCTTGGGCGGGATTGCCATCGCCATTGGCGCCATGGTCGATGCTGCCGTAGTGATGATCGAGAACGCCCACAAGAAGATTGAGGCCTGGCACGTGGCAAATCCTGGAGAGGAACTGAGGGGTGAGCGTCATTGGCATGTGATGACCGAAGCGGCGGCAGAGGTAGGCCCAGCACTGTTCTTCTGTTTGTTGATCATCACCCTGTCGTTCATTCCGGTTTTTACCTTGGAAGCGCAAGAGGGACGGCTGTTCGGCCCGTTGGCTTTCACCAAAACCTACGCCATGGCCGCAGCGGCGGGATTGTCAGTGACCTTGGTGCCGGTGCTGATGGGCTACTGGATTCGGGGGCGAATTCCCAGTGAACAACAGAACCCGTTGAACCGGTGGTTGATCCGGATCTATCAGCCGGCTCTGGACGCGGTCTTGCGTCGACCAAAGATCACTCTGCTGGTGGCGCTATTGGTTTTTGTCAGTGCGCTATGGCCATTGTCGCGCTTGGGTGGCGAGTTTCTCCCGCCTTTGGACGAGGGTGATTTGCTCTATATGCCTTCAGCTCTGCCGGGATTGTCAGCACAGAAAGCGGCACAACTGCTGCAACAGACCGACCGTTTGATCAAGACCGTTCCAGAGGTTGAACACGTCTTCGGTAAAGCCGGTCGTGCCGAAACCGCCACCGACCCCGCACCGCTGGAGATGTTCGAAACCACGATACAGTTCAAACCACACGAGCAATGGCGTCCGGGCATGACCCAGGAAAAGTTGGTGGAAGAACTGGACCGTGTGGTGCGTGTTCCCGGTTTGACAAACATCTGGATACCGCCGATTCGCAACCGTATCGACATGCTGGCCACCGGGATCAAGAGTCCCATTGGAGTGAAAGTTGCCGGCACCAACCTGACGGAGATCGATGCCGCGACTCAGGCAGTCGAACGGGTGGCCAAGGGCATATCCGGCGTCAGTTCGGCTCTGGCCGAGCGGCTTACCGGTGGCCGCTATATCGACGTGGATATCGATCGCAAGGCCGCTGCCCGCTACGGACTGAATATCGCCGATGTGCAGTCCATCGTGGCCAGTGCTATCGGCGGTGAAAACGTCGGGGAGACCATCGAAGGGCTAGCACGTTTCCCGATCAACGTACGTTATCCACGTGAGTGGCGCGACTCGCTCGGCGCCCTGGAGCAATTGCCGATATACACCCCTCTGGGGAGCCAGATTACCCTTGGCTCTGTGGCGAAGGTCAAGGTCAGCGACGGCCCACCGATGCTCAAAAGCGAGAACGCACGGCCCTCTGGTTGGGTATACATCGATGTGCGTGGCCGGGACATTGCCTCGGTAGTCGCCGACCTGCGTCGGGTCGTCAGTGAACAGGTCAAGTTGCAGCCCGGCATGAGCCTTAGTTACTCAGGGCAATTCGAGTTTCTCGAAAGGGCTAACGCACGACTCAAACTGGTGGTGCCGGCCACGCTGTTGATCATCTTCGTGCTGCTCTACCTGACTTTTGCCCGCTTCGATGAGGCCCTGTTGATCATGGCCACACTGCCATTCGCTCTCACGGGTGGGGCATGGTTCCTCTATCTATTGGGATTCAACTTATCAGTCGCGACCGGGGTCGGTTTTATCGCCTTGGCCGGTGTTTCCGCCGAATTTGGCGTAATCATGCTGCTCTACCTGAAGAACGCCTGGGCCGAACGTGAAGACCTCGGCGACAACACTGAGCACGGGCTGGTGGCGGCCATTCGTGAAGGCGCTGTGCAGCGCGTTCGACCCAAGGCCATGACCGTGGCGGTCATCATTGCCGGCCTGTTACCCATCTTGTTGGGCAGCGGTACTGGTAGCGAAGTGATGAGCCGTATCGCCGCGCCTATGGTTGGCGGCATGGTCACGGCACCCTTGCTTTCCCTGTTTGTCATTCCGGCAGCCTATCACCTGATGCGTCGCCGGCACCTCTCAGTTGAACCTATCAACCATCAAGGAAAAATCGTATGAAACTGACCCTGATTGCAGTTGCAAGCACCGTCGTTACGCTGTCCCTTTCTGCCTTGGCAGAGGACATGCCGGGTATGAAAATGGACGGTATGGAGGGCATGCAGATGAAGCAAGACGCAAAGCAAGCTCCAGTAGCCAAAGCGGAGGGCACAATCAAGGCTATTAACTCCGAGAAGCACACTGTGACTATCGCGCATGGCGCTGTGCCGGCGGTGCAGTGGCCGCCTATGACCATGGCTTTTTCCGCCACGACGGACCAATTGACGGGGCTAAGCGCTGGAGATCAGGTGACTTTCGAATTCAGATCTGAGGGCGCGAAAGCCACGGTTGTGTCCATTAAAAAGGTGAAATAAGCACGAGACGGATTGGCCCTCCCACATGATGTAGGTACGAAGGGAGGCTCCGCGTCTGTTTGATTTTGGTGTTAACCAACCGCGATCAAGCTAAACCGGCGCGACTTGAAGCTGATCATCTGTTCGAACTCTTCCAACTATCTAGTAAGCGAAGAGCCATCCGAAATTGCGCAAAATACGACTTGTGTAAAGCACGATCTTTACACAAGTCTTCGCACGCTTTCCCATTCCAGGTTTTCTGCAAATCAAGACGGACTGTTCTTTACGTTTTTCTGTGAATGTCGTTATTTTTTTTTGATTTTTACCAGTAAAATAAGGCGATACAGGGGTGATGGTCTGCTCTTATGTGAACTACCTTTCTGATTTGTCCCTGAGCTGTGACCTGGCTTAGCTCGAAACCCCCGCATTGCGGGGGTTTCGTCGTTTTGGCGAAACATAAAGCGAATATTCACGCGTCAGCGCGTGCCGGTAAAGTTTGCCGAAGGCTCTTGAACGCCATCGCAAGCCATTCCATGATCGGCCCCGGCGGCTGGAGAACCGGCCCATCTTCTCAAGAACAGATTGCGTGACTATCAGCGCTTGTTCATTCACAAAAACAAGAGAAACCGATGAGCAGTAGCAAAAACAAGGAAATTGAGTTTCTGCGGGGCGTGGCCATTCTCATGACCATTTTTGCCCATCTCCCTCAGTTGTTGCCGTTCTTCGGTTTATACCTGTTGAAGGTGTTCAATGTGTATGCGCCGTGGACCGGCGTTGATCTATTCTTCTGTATTTCCGGTTTCGTCGTCAGCAAGGCCTATCTCGATTACTTCGATAAGAACCGCGAGCAGAACCGCTTTGGCCTTGCGGCAACGTCTTTCTGGATCCGGCGCGCCTACCGATTGCTGCCGACAGCCTGGCTGTGGGTGTTGATACCGCTGGCGTTCTCGATCTTTTTCAACCAGTCGAATGCGTTCCAGTCCTGGTACGAAAACTTGCGCAGTTTCACCGCGGTGGCCACGTTCTCCGGTAACCTGGCGAATCAGTACGGGGTGCTGCTGGGGCCGAATTCCGTGTATTGGAGCCTGGCGCTGGAAGAGCAGTTCTACTTCATCTTTCCGTTGTTCCTGCTGTTGGTGACGTCGCCCCGCTGGCGCGTGATGATTCTGATCCTGCTGATCGCGGCGCAATTTCCGTTCAATCGCGATACCTTCGCAGCCCCTCCCGCACCGATGCTTTTCTCGTTCCGCCTGGACGCGATGATGTGGGGGATTCTGCTTTGCCTGTTCACCCGCACCTCTTTGTACAAGGATATTGAACCTGTCGGGCTTGGCGGCAGCAGGTTCAAGCGTCTGGCCATCACGTTGTTCCTTCTGTACATGATGGGCGCCATCGCCGGTCAGATGATCATGGCGCCGATTGCCGTCGGTCTGATCGCGATCACGGCGTTGATCATTGTCTGGCTCGCCAGTTATCAGAAGGGCTACATCTACTGCCCGGCGCTGCTCAATGGTCTTTTCCAGTGGCTCGGTTCGCGCTCTTACGCGTTATACGTCGTGCACATCTTTGCCTACCATCTGAGCACCGAGATCTGGACGCGTATTGCCGCCAGCAGAGACGTGGAGCTGGGGGCTGCCTTCACGGTAGAGCTGCTGCTGACCTCACTGGTGATCATGGTCGTGTGCAGTGAACTCAATTTCCGCTTCGTCGAAACGCCATTGCGGCGCCGTGGGGCAGAGATCGCCCGGCGCAGAATGGCTGGCGTTGGCGCGACTGAAACGGCCAGGGAAAAACCACCCGTGGAATCGCCGGTTCGTTCGGTGGATATTGCGTAATCTGGCGCAGAAACAAAAAAACCGCAGTGCGCAAACGCTGCGGTTTATTAGTGTCGGGCAGCCATCTGCCGAGCAAGTCAGTCGAGGATCAGGTGCGGCAGAAACCGGCTCGAATCTTTGGTGATCAGGCTGTTATCTTCCCTTACACCAATCCCCGCTGCCTGATCGCCGATCACCCAGGAACCGATCAGCGTGTAGCTGTCGCCAAATTTCGGCAGCGGTGCAAATTCCTGCAGGATAAACGGCGCATCAGTGTAGGGACCGTCCTCTTTGACGATCAGACCGTCAGCCGTTTGCAGCTCAATGTTGGCGCCTTCCCGGGAAAAGTATGGCTTGCGTACCCAGCCCTTGGGTACGGCGTTGGCCGGATTCGGGTCGAGATGCGCGGCCAGCAGATTCGGATGACCTTTGTGCAGTTCCCACAGCAACGGCAGTGCCCCCTTGTTCGACAGAATCGCCTTCCACGCCGGTTCGAAAAACTGCGTGTCGCACTCGGCAATCGCCGCGCCGAACGGTTCGTGGAAGATAAACTCCCAGGCATGCAGCTTGAACAGGTGCGCAATCCAGCGATCTTCCAGATCGACGAAACGCCCTTCAGCCGTCAAACCGATGTCTTCAATATCGATGTGCCGTGATTCGATGCCGACCTTCTCGGCGATCAGCCGCAGGTAATCCGTGGTGCCCTTGTCCTCAACCGATTCTTTCATCGAGGCGAAGTAGAACGGCCGCTTCAGTTGTAACTCAGCAAAGGCCTGATGCAGTTGGGTGTCGATGCTGTTGAACTGGTCGGCATGGCGCGGCAGCGTGCCGCGCTCGATGCATTGTTCCAGCCAGCCCCACTGAAACGCCGCTGCTTCATAAAGACTGGTCGGGGTGTCGTAGTTGAGCTCCAGCAGTTTCGCCGGGCCGTTGCCGCTGTAGGAAAAGTCCATGCGGCCGTACAGATGCGGATGACCTTCCAGCCAGGAAGTTCGGATCATGTCGTAGTACGGCGCCGGGATGCTCAAGCGATCGAGCAGTTCCTCGCTGTGCACCACACGGTCGACCAGGTCCATGCACATCTCGTGCAGTTCGGTGGTCGGATCCTCAAGATCGTTTTCGATCTGCGCGAGCGTGAACTGGTAGTACGCGCTTTCGTCCCAGTACGGCTCGTCGTCTATGGTGTGGAACATGAAGCCGAGACTTTCGGCAGTGTGTTTCCAGTCGGGGCGCTCGGCGCAGAGGATCTTCTTCATGGTCAGCTGCTCGAACGACCGGAACCAGAACTGCTGCCCCAGCCACCCCAACCGCTGCGGGCGCTGGATTGGCTGCCGAAGCCGCCGCGTGACGTCGAAGAAGCCACGTTGACCGGTTTGCTTTTGCTGCTCTCGTAATCCGTTTGGCTGCGCGTCGTGGTTTCGGCTCTGCGGTACTGCGTCGAGGTGTTGTATGGCTGGCGCGTTTCGCGATCGCGGTAAACCGTGCGTTCGGCGTTGTTGCTCATCGCGTTGCCGATCAGCCAGCCGGTCAGCCAGCCATTTCCGCCACCGCTGGAGACGTGCGAAGTGCTTTGCACATTCTGCGCCGTTGCATTACCGGCGGGCATCTGGGCATTGGCGATGGCGTCGAGGTTCTGCTCCGGCTCACCTTCCTGCGGCACTTTGAAGCCGCCGAGTTTCGGCACGAAGCGGCCGTCGGAATTCTTCTGGCACCAGTCAGCGGCGAAATCTGCGTCGCACTTGGCTTTGGCGTCGTATGCCGGGGCGATGCGCCGGTGTTCGGTCAGAGCGGCGACGTAGGCGTTGGAGCAGACATCGGCAGCCACTTCGGCGTCGACGCACTGTTCAACGTTCTGAAAATTGCGCGGTTGATCCGCGGCTGTCACTTGGCCGGAAACGGCCATGGCCACCGAGGCGGCGAGGGACAACTGAACGTATTTGCTGCGTTTCATCTAAGGCTTCCTGCCGATCAGTTGGACGGTGTCATGCACGCGGCGTTGAGCATGCCGACGCTGATCGCGACCGCCGCGACGTAGATACCGGAGGCGATTTCACCATTGGCGATGCGCTGGGAGGTGCCTTTGAGCACCAGACCCGTGGCAAGAAACGCCAGCAGTTGCACGACGGCGGCAATCACTGCCCAGAGTACGAAGTCGAGAACATTGACCGAAAATGCAATCACGTTACTGGCAGGAATCGCGAAACCGATGATCGCGCCGGCCAGGGCGATGGCGGCGGCAACGTTGCCGGAACGGATCAGCTCGAATTCCTTGTGCGGCGTGATGCGCGTGTAGACGAATTGAAACAGCATGAACAGCAGTACGGCGCCGATGAGGTAGACGACGAAACCGACCAGAGCGGTTTTGTTCAGGGAAACAGCCAGCACTTCCAGCATGTAAAACTTCCTTTTTTAAATGGTGCTCAGATCTGTCGTGTACAGCGAGATGCCGAGCGAGGTGCTCAGGCTGACGGTGCCTTCTTCATCCTGTTCGACGGAGAACAGCAGCAATTCGCGGCGATCGGTCAGGCCGGTCTCGCGCGCATAAAGCATGGAGTGGTGTTCGATGGTGTAGCTCTCGTCCGGATTGACCACCTGTTCGGTCATCGGTACGAGTTCGGTCTGGCCGTGCTCGGTGCCCCACTCGCGGGTGTATTCGACACCTTCGTGGGTGTAGGTCGGCAGTCCGATCGAGCTATTGGGGCCGGCCAGGCGCTGCAGTTCGGCGTCACTGTTGACGGTCACGTAACTGAGGTAGTTGAACAGGGTGACCGATTCGATCTGATCGTCACCGGTGACGTGGATCTGCAGCCAGAAATCCTCGTCATTCATGTAATAGCGGTGCAGTTTATTGGACTGGCCGAGGTCGACCCAGCCGTGGCTCCAGATCGCCTGATCGAAGGGCACTCGCACTGTAGTCGAGCCATCGAGCAACAGCGCCAGCGTCGTATCGAACCTGACAGCCTTGCCTTGGGCCATGCCGAGTGGGCCACTGGCAACGGTCGGTGTTGGCGCAGCGGTCTGCCAGTTGCTGGTGCCCAGCAAGTCTTTAAACCATCCCATGGGTACGTTCCTTGAAGCGGGTGGAGGTGTTCGTCGGCGAAAAAAACGTCGCTAGTGTACCGGGCCGAACGGCGAACGACACGCCGTAAACCATGTGGGAGCGAGCTTGCTCGCGAAGAGGGCGTGTCAGTCAACATTGATGGCGACTGATACGACGCTTTCGCGAGCAAGCTCGCTCCCACAGGTTTTTTGCGCAGTGTTTACTGAGCAGACTTTTGCTTCAGACGCTCAAGAATCGCGTTGGCGCTGCCTTCGTTCGGCGTGATGCCGGCGTCGCGCAGTTTGCGTTCCAGGTCGTTGCCGGTCGAAGCGTCAGCCAGTTCGTCGGCAGCGCTCAATTCAGCCGCGCGTTGCTGCTGCTTGGCTTGCAGGCGGTTCAACGTGCCGACGGCGGTTTCCAGTTTGCCATTGGCGCCACCGCTGGCGATGGAGGCGCTGACCTGGGCTTTCTGCACGCTTTCGCGGGCCTTGGCCATGTCCACTTGCTGGCGCAGGCTCTTGATACGCGACTCGGCTTTGCTGATGTCTTTGCGCATATTTTCGGCGTAGGTGCCGAACTCGTCGCTCTGCTTTTTCTCAACATCCAGCTCGTTGGTCAGGGTCGAAATCGCTTCGGCCACTTCCAGCGCCAGGTCTTCACGGCCGGCGTTCAGCGCCGAGACGGCTTTGGCTTCCAGATCCTTGATCTTGGCGTCGTACTCGCTCACGCGGTCGGCGGCCAGTTTGTGTTTGGCCATGATGGTGACCAGTTCGCGACGGGCGTTCGACAGCGCGCTGTCGGCATCGCGAATTTCCTGGTCGAGGATGCGCAGGGCCTGTTGGTCAGCGATCGCTTCGCCGACTTCATTGGCGCCGCCGCGCAGTGCGGTGAACAACTTGCTCCAGATGGACTGAGTCATTGGATATTCCCTGTTGATTACTTGAAGAAGTGTTCGAAGGCTTCACTCGCGCGCTGCACGTTGTCGACCAGGGTTTTCACCTCGGTTACCACGTTGGTCAGGCTCGAGTCGGCGCTGAGGGCGCCAAACATGTTGTAAACGGTCTGCCCGTTCGGCATCGACTCGATACCGATCGACGACAGCGGGAACATTTCCCGGCTGCGCAGCACGGCATCGTTGAAGGCGCGCACGTCGCTGATCGAATCGATGTCCACCAGCACGGTGTCGACGATGATCTGCTGGCCGGCCAGGGCGATGTGAATCGGCAGACCGCCGAATTCGTTCATTTCCAGCTTGATGCTGGGTTCGGAGCTCTGGATCAGCGACAGAGTAATCTCTTGCGAAGCCACCTCGTCCAGGGCCTTGAGGGCGTTGAAGAGGCTATCGATGGTCCAGTTGTTGCCTGCGCTCATGTAATTCTCCGACATGAAAGAGCCAGCCAGAATCGGTTGGCGTAGCTGTTGCTCCATTTGCTTGAGCAAGCTTCGGTTTTCGGGAAGCACCCAAGTTTCGTGTTTCACATAACCGGCAGCGGCCAGGCCCGCGCGCATCTGCTTCATATAAAAGCTCGACGGTTTTTTCGCCGACGGTTTCGCGCGCTCCCCCTTCGGGCTCTCTGATTTCACTGTGGGGGAACGGGTTTTCATGGCAATGGCTCGGTTATGAACATCTCACGCGTGAGCCACACTACAACCAATTCAAAGTGCCATCAATGGCTCACGCGTGAGATTTTTATGACAGACGAAAAAAGGCCCGCAATAACGCGGGCCCAGTGTTTTTGCAAAATATGACTCAGCTTTTGGCTGCGAGGAATTGGTCAGTGGATACCACGCTGGCGTAGGCAAAACCCAGCGCTGACATGAAAGCCGCGTGCACGTGGGCGGCCGGCACAGTAAGCCCGTTGAATTCCAGATCACGGCTGGCGCAGGCATCATGAATCACCGTGACGCCATAACCCAGATCCGCTGCGGCACGGGTAATGCCGTCAACGCACATGTGGCTCATGCTGCCAACCACCACCAGTTCCTTGATGCCTTGTTCGTCGAGGATCGATTGCAGTTCGGTTTCGCGGAACGAGTTGACGAAGTGTTTGAGCACCACCGGCTCATCGGCGCGGTTGAGCACTTTCGAGTGCAGCTTGGCGCCCTCGGAACCCGGGGTGAAAAACGGCGCGTCGGCTGAGGTGAATTCGTGGCGAATGTGTATTACCGAATCGCCGGCCTCGCGGAACGCGGCGATCAGCCGGACGGCGTTGTCGGCGGCGGCATCAGCACCGGCCAGCGGCCACTTGCCTTGAGGGAAGTAGTCGTTCTGGATATCGACTACGATGAGCGCTTGCTTGGCCATGGGGGTGTCCTCTATGTAGTGGCTGGAAGTGGCTTCAGTATTGGCCCTGGCCAGCGCTTCGAGGATTGGCCGCACCGACAATAGACAGGGGAAAACTGACAATGGGCGCAGAAAGGGCTGCTACCGCTGAACTGGGTGTGCTGATCTATCCCGGCGCGCAGATGGCAGCGGTGCATGGTTTGACCGACCTGTTTGCGGTGGCCAACCGGATAGCCGCTGAGCATCAGGCCGCGCAGTTGCCTGTGCTGCGGGTCAGTCACTGGCAGGTCGAAGGTGATCAGCCGCCAACGCGCACTTACGCCAGTCATGCGGGTGACGACAGGGCTTTGCTGGCGGTGCTGATTCCGCCATCGATCGGCGGGTTCTCGGCCGCGCAAGCGCCGGCCAGCCTGATGCAATGGTTACGGGATCAACATGCCCTCGGTGCGACGCTTGGCGGGGTTTGCGTAGGCTCGCTGATGTTGGCTGAAAGCGGTCTGCTCGACGGCCGCAGCGCCACCACCCATTGGACTTCGGCCAAGACTTTCGCCGAGCGATATCCGAATATCAGGCTCAAGGCCGATACACCGATTGTCGATGACGGCGACCTGATCACCACCGCCGGATTGATGGCGTGGTCGGAACTGGGATTACGTCTGGTCGACAGGTTGCTCGGGCCGAGCATTGCCACCGGCACCGCGCGATTTCTGGTGATAGAGCACAGTGACAGCGCCAGTGAGTGCGGCAGTAATTTCGCGCCGATTCTCGGTCATGGCGATGCGGCGATTCTCAAGGTGCAGCATTGGCTGCAAAGCACCGGTGCGACGGAGGTTTCGCTGACTGCAATGGCTGAGCGGGCCGGGTTGGAAGAGCGCACCTTTCTGCGGCGTTTCCGCGCGGCGAGCGGGTTGAAACCGACCGAGTACTGCCAACATCTGCGGGTGGGCAAGGCGAGGGAAATGCTCGAGTTCAGCAATGGCACGATCGATCACATTGCGTGGACGGTGGGCTATCAGGATCCGGGCGCGTTTCGCGCGATCTTCAAGAAGATTACCGGGCTGGCGCCGAGTGATTATCGGGCGCGGTTTGGTGTAACCCCAAACCCGAAGCCGACAAATTCCTAATGTAGGCCTTCGCCTGCTCGCGATTGCGATTCGTCAATTAAGAACAGGTCGACTGACCCACCGCTATCGCGAGCAGGCGAAGGCCTACAGGAGACCGTGCAAGGTTCGGGATCGTGCAATTTGCCGGGTTTTTGCGCGCGGTCGTGCAGATTGATACAGGCGTGGTGCCAGCACGATTCTGGCAAGTTTCTGATTGGCCTGGGATTTTCGTAGAGCGGCCGTTGGCCTGATCTCTGCACCTCTCACCGCTACAGTCATCTAACCGATGGAAGGGGGGACGCATGACCCCGACACCCAGCAAGAAGATCGTCGTCGCGCATTCGGTACGTGCCGACGCGCCGCAACATGAAGTTCAGACCAACAAGGCTTTGGCCCGCTGGTTGGCGCAAATTCTGGGGTTCAAATTCGGTGGCAGTTACGCAGCTGAAAAACACCACGGCCGTGATCTGTATCTATTACCGACGCAAACCATCGTCGGCACGGCCAGTGCTCACCAACTCGGCATTCAGGGCCCGGAGGATCTGTGGGGCGGGTTCGTCGAGCACGACTTTATCTGCACCAAAGCCATCAGCCATGGCCTGCGCAGTCATCTGGCCCACGCGCCGCAAGGCTGGTCGCCATTGTTTTCCGAGCGGGTGCGCAATGTGGTGCTCGATGGCCTCAGCGTGTTTGCGCTGGAAGATGCGCGACCAGCCGCCGAACACCTGTTGTACAGCGGCCCGATACGCATGAAGCCGGTTCATGCCTGCGCCGGTCGTGGCCAGGAAGTGATCAAGAGTCTCGACGCCTTCGACCAAATCCTTGCCCGCCCCGACATTGCAAAGCAGTTCAGCGAGGGCGTGGTGCTGGAACAGGACTTGAGCGACGTTGTCACCCACAGCGTCGGCCAGTCGTTCATCGGCGATAAAGTACTGAGCTACTGCGGTGATCAATACTTGACCAAGGATGCTCATGGCGAAGAGGTCTATGGCGGCTCGAATCTGCTGGTGGTGCAGGGTGGTTATGACGAACTGCTGACGCTGGACCTGCCCGACGATGTGCGTCTGGCCATTGAGCAGGCGCAGGTTTTCGACAGTGCGGCGAATGAAGCCTATCCGCGTTTTTACGCCTCGCGACGCAATTACGACATCGCCCAGGGCCTGGACAGCAACGGTAAATCCCGCAGCGGTGTACTCGAACAATCGTGGCGCATGGGCGGCGCCAGCAGCGCTGAGGTCGCGGCACTGCAAAGTTTCGTCAACGATCCGGGTATGCGAGCGATTCGTGTGTCCTCGGTGGAAACCTACATCGATCAGCCACTGCCGGCGGACGCCATCGAGGTCTATCGCGGACCGGCTGAGAACAGTGAATTTCTCCTCAAATACGTAACGGTCAAATCCTATGACGGCTAGAAGCGAAAGCATTCAAATCGACATTGATGATGAACAGATGAGCGGGACCTTTCTCAGTCCCAAATCGAAAGTCCCGGGAGTGTTGTTCGTGCACGGTTGGGGCGGTAGTCAGGAACGTGATCTCGAGCGGGCCAAAGGCATCGCCGGCCTCGGCTGTGTGTGCCTGACCTTCGACTTGCGCGGTCACACCGGCGGCACCGGCATCCCGCTGACCCGCGTTACCCGTGAAGATAACCTGCGTGATTTGCTCGCGGCCTATGACCGCTTGCTCGCGCATCCGGCGCTCGACACCTCGGCGATCGCCGTGGTCGGCACCAGTTATGGCGGTTACCTGGCGGCGATCCTGACTTCGCTGCGTCCGGTGCGCTGGCTGGCGTTGCGCGTGCCAGCGCTGTATCGCGACGAGCAATGGCACACGCCCAAGCGTGAGCTGGACAAGGCCGATTTGCGCGATTACCGCAGCACGCTGGTGCGCGCGGACACCAACCGGGCACTGCATGCCTGCTCGCAATTCAACGGGGATGTGTTGCTGGTGGAGTCCGAAACCGACGATTACGTGCCTCACGCGGCGATCATGAGTTATCGCGCGGCGTGCCAGCAGACCCATTCACTGACGCACCGGATAATCGACGGCGCCGATCATGCGTTGAGCGAACCGGTGTCGCAGCAGGCTTACACCTCGATTCTGGTGGACTGGATTACCGAGATGGTCGTGGGCGAACGGTTGAGCATTATTCAGTCGGCTTGATCTTTTAGTGTTCTTTCACGCCTTCGCGAGCAAGCTCGCTCGCACAGGGGATCGCGTTTCAAATGTGGGAGCGAGCTTGCTCGCGAAGGGGCCATCAACTTCACCGAAAACTCAAGAAGGTTTCTTCTCGATCCGAAGCGCCTTGGCTTTGGCCTCCACCACCAGATACATCACCACCGTGATCAGCAACGGCAACAGAAAATAAATCGCCCGATACGCCAGCAACCCCGCCACCAGACTGCCCCTCGAAGCCTCATGTTGCAGCAACGCCACAAACACCGCTTCCAGCACCCCAAGCCCCGCTGGAATATGCGTGATGACTCCGGCAATCGCACTGATCAACAACACGCCCAGCACCAACGGGTAATCGAGTTTGCTTGGTAACAAAGTGAAAATCACCGCCGCCATCAGCGACCAGTTCAACGCCCCCAACAGCAGTTGCAGGACCGCCATGCGCAACGACGGCAGGTTGATTTCCACGCCGCGAATCGACCACTCGCGGCGCTTGGAAAACTGACACGCGGTCAGATAGCCGACGCTGATCAGTAGCAACAACACGCCGATGCCTTGCAGCGCACTGCTGCTGATTTTCCAGCCCGGCGGCATCGTCACCAATCCGCTGCTGAACACCGCGCCGGCAATGGTCATGTAGCCGAACCAATTGGTCGCCAGGCTCAATCCGAGAATCTTGGCGATGTTGCTTTTGCTCACGCCAAGGCGCGAATACAGCCGATAGCGCATGGCGATGCCGCCCACCCATGCGCTCAAATTCAAGTTGAACGCATAGCTGATGATCCCCACTGGCAGAATCTGTTTCCAGGTCAGGTCCTGACGGATGTAAGTGCGGCCGATCAGATCAAAACTGGCGTACACGAGAAAGCTCAGCAGCGTCAGGCTAGCGGCGATGATCAATGTGCGCACCTTGAAGTCGGCGAGAGTTTGCAGCACCTCGGCCCATTCGATGCGCATGGCGAACAGCGTCAGCAACACGATCAGTGCGAGGAAAAACAGCAGGGTCAACGGGCGCTTCCAGCGACTCCATTTCGAATGAGTTGCTGGCGCCGCCTGGCCGCTCGGGTGCGCTTCGGAATGGCTCATGGCGTGTTACCTCGAAATGGCTTGAGCCTCGGTTTATGCGCCGGCAGCCAACCGGCCATCGCCGGGAAATGCCGCAGAAAGTGGAATACCAGAAACCCCACGGTCATGTGCCAGATGCGGCCACGCGGCGACTTGCTGGCATCCATGGCTTTGCAATGGTTTTGGCTGAGGTCTTCGAGGCGTTCGAACAGATGCTGATTGAAGGCACGGTCGCGGATCAGCACGTTGGCTTCCAGGTTCAGCGACAGGCTCAACGGGTCGAGATTGCTCGAACCAACGGTGCTCCACTCTTCGTCGACCAGCGCCACTTTGCCGTGCAGCGGGCGCTGGCAATATTCATGAATCTGCACGCCGGCCTTGAGCAGGTAGTCGTAGGTCATACGTGCCGCGAGTTTGGCCACCAGCATGTCCGGTTGGCCTTGCAGAATCAGGCGCACCTCGACCCCGCGCCGCGCCGCGTTACGGATTTCACGTAGCAAACGGTAACCGGGAAAAAAGTAGGCGTTGGCGATCACGACCCGGTGTTTGGCACGGCGCAGTACCTGCAGATACACGTCTTCTATATCGGAGTTGTGCTGGTCGTTATCGCGGAACACCAGACGCACCTGTCCGTCGTGATCCTCGAAAGCCATCTCCGCGCGGCGCTGGCGCCGGCGTTGCCACCAGAACCGCGCACGACCTGGCCGACCGCTTTGCAGCAGGGCGAAGTGGTGGATGTCAGCGACTGCCGGCCCTTGGATCTGCACCGAATAATCCTGCTTGGCTTCAGGGCCGAAATCAGCGAGGTGATCGCCGGAAAAGTTGATCCCGCCAATAAACGCGGTCAGGCCGTCGACCACTACGATCTTGCGGTGCAAACGACGGAACCAGTTGGTGCGAATGCCCAGGTGTTTCGGCGCCGGATCGAAGATTTGCAGGTGCACGCCGGCCTTGCTCAGCGCGGTGAGATAATCGGTGGTCAACTCGCCGCAACCAAATCCGTCGAGGCTGACCGTGGTGCGCACACCGCGCCGGGCGGCATCGATCAGAATCTCCTGTAACTCGGCACCGACCTTGTCTTCAAAAACGATAAAGGTTTCCAGGAGGATTTCACTTTTCGCCGCGCGCATCGCGTCGAACACACGCGGGAAATACTCCTCACCATTTTCCAGCAACTCGACGCGATTGTTGCCCTGCCAGCGGTACTCGACATCAACGTGGCCGGGCTCGCGTATCGGCGGGTTGATGGCTATCGGTTCCACAGCGGATTTCTCCAGCGGCGCGCTGCTCATAGTTCGATCTCTACCGATAAAGGAACGTGGTCGGAAAGGTGCGACCAAGGCCGGTTCGCCAGGACTTTCGGCTGGCTAGCCTTGAGGTTGCGCACGTAAATACGATCAAGGCGCAGTGTTGGCAGGCGCGCGGGAAAACTGCGCGCCGGTTTGCCCTGGTGCTCAGCGAACACTTCGCGCAGGCCGCAAGGTTTGAGCTGCGCATCGGCGCGCTGGCGCCAGTCGTTGAAATCGCCAGCGACGATCACCGGTGCGTCGTCGGGCAACTCCGCCAAGCGTTGCATGAGCAAGTCCAGCTGGGCGTTGCGATGACTTTCGCGCAGGCCCAGATGCACGCAGATCGCATGCACTTCGGTGCCGTCACCCGGCAGGCGCAACACGCAATGCAGGAGGCCGCGGTTCTCGTGGCCATTGATAGACACGTCGAGGTTGTCGTGACGGATGATCTGGAATTTCGACAGCAACGCGTTGCCGTGGTCGCCCTCCGGGTACACCGCGTTGCGCCCATAGGCGAACTGCGGCCAGAGGCTGTCGGCGAGGAATTCATATTGCGGCATCGTCGGCCAATTGCTGTAGCGCTTGGGATGATGTTCGTGGGTGCCGTGAACTTCCTGCAGAAACACTACGTCGGCGGCGACGCTGCGCACGGCTTCGCGCAGCTCCGGGAGGATGAAACGTCGGTTGAGGGCGGTGAAACCCTTGTGGGTATTGACCGTCAGCACGGTGAAGGTGCGTACCGAAGGCGCGACAACAGAGCCTTCATCAGTGAAGCCGACCGGTTCCGGAATGCTCATGGCAGCACTCCTTCTGCTACGGGCTCACCGGGAGCGGTGGCGAGGTCTTTATCCAGCTCGAAACGATGCAGCAACGCCCGTGCGTCGTAGGGCGCGCGGACTTTGATGTCGTTGTCGAAATAGCAGAACACTTCGCGGGACTTGCGTGCGCGTGGCTTCAAGCGTGGAGCGATCAGATGAGCATCCTTTGGTTGCTCGCCGTGGTGCCAAGCGTCGATGCGCTCGGCCCAGCGCTTGAGGGCTGGCGCGGTGTAGCCGCTGGCGTAGAGTTCCTCGGCACCGTGCAGACGCAGGTAGACAAAGTCGCTGGTGAGGTCTTCGCGGTACGGCCATTTATCGGCGGTGTCGGCGATCACCAGTGCGGTGTTGTAGCGCTTCAATAGGCGCACAAAATCGGGATCAAGGAAGCTGTCGTTGCGGATTTCCACTGCGTGGCGCAGCGGCTTTCTACGCCAGGCTTTCATGCTCGCGTGACCGTGCAGGTGAGCGTCGTGTTGCCGGGCGAGGGTGGCAGCGGCTTCGGTATCGTGGGGCAGTAGCGCGAGGAAATGTTGGAAACGCTCGGGCTCGAATTTGAAGTTCGGCGGAAACTGCCAAAGGATCGGCCCGAGCTTTTCCTTGAGTTCCAGCACCCCGGAGGCGAAGAAGTTCGCCAGTGGTTTTTCGATCTCGCGCAAGCGGCGAATGTGGGTGATGAAGCGCGGCGCCTTGACGCTGAAAACGAAGTCGTCGGGTGTTTCGGCGTACCACTGGGCATAACGTTCGGGCCGTTGCAGGGCGTAGAACGATCCATTGATTTCGATGCTGTTGACCGCTCTCGACGCGAACTGCAATTCGCGTTTCTGCGCCAGTCCCTTGGGGTAAAAGTCCCCGCGCCACGGTTCGTAGCGCCAGCCGGAAATACCGATATGAATCGTTGCCATGCCGCCCTCCCGTCGAAAGTCCTCGTGTTGCCGGTATCTTTTGATGACTGCGGGCGAGCCGGGAAAGTTTCGATGGCGTTACGGACGGTCAGGTCCAAGGCGAAGATCAAAAGCGCTCCCCCTCACCCCAACCCTCTTCCCCAGGGGGGCGAGGGGGAAGGGAGCTGATCTTCAGGGTTCTCAGGATTTGAGTTCGACTCCGGACTTGCAGGTCGATGTACTTTTCGCAGGCAACTCGGTCGGCTCCCTCTCCCTCTGGGAGAGGGTCGGGGTGAGGGTGCTCTTGAACTTGCTGTGCAATTACCGATCAGTTCCTTACAGGTTCAGCCACGGGAGATCGGAGTTTTGGTCAAGTTCAGGATCGCTATTCTGCTGGGAGCACTGCTGTTTCTCGGCGCCAGTGAAATCGACGCCGCGGCGCTGCCTGGTGTCCCGGCCGCCGCCGAAGAAGCGGCCAAACCCGAACCGATTGTGCAGGGCGGCCTGCTCGGTGCAATCAGTTCGAGCATCGATGATGTACAAGACAAGCTCGACCTTAACGATCATCTGGTCGATGCCTGGCGCCTGCGTGCCGACCGTGCGGCCGATGAAGTCGACAAACTGGTCAACCAACCGTCGAACCGCTCGGGCTGGAGCGTCGCCGGGGATTTCCTCTCGCTGTCCGGTACCTGGCTCGGCAGTTTTGCTTTGTTGACGGTACTCGGTAGCCTGTTGGCCAAGCGTCTGCGTGAGGGCCGCTGGTTGCGCTCCCGCCAGCGCAGTCAGGATTTGATCGGTTACTTGCTGCCGTACACCGTGCCGGCGCTGATCTGCCTGCCGCTGACGTTATATGTCAGCCATTTTCTCCAAGCCTCGGTAGGACGCGCGCTGGCACTGTGTCTGGCCTACGCCACCAGTAGCGGCATCTTTTCCACCTCGATGTTGTTGTGCGTAGTGGTGATGTTCAACGTCGGCCATAAACGCCCGGCGGCGCGGATCATCCGCAACTACTGCCCGCGTCCGCTGTTCCTGATCGGCTTTCTCGCCGCCCTCAGCGATGCGCTGACCAGCCCGCAGATCGCCCGTCAACTGGGTGGCAATATCACCAGCAGCATTGCCGTGTTCACCGGGCTGATCGCCTCGGTGATTTTTGGCTTGCTGGTCATTCGCCTGCGTCGCCCGGTGGCGCATCTGATCCGCAACCGCTCGCTGAGCCAACGCCTGAAACAGCCTTCGTTGCAGGAGTCGCTGCGGATTTTCTCGGGGCTGTGGTACTGGCCAATCGTGCTGATGGTGCTGGTCTCGGCAGTCAACCTGATCGGCATCGGCGAGGACAATCAGAAAGCCCTGCGTTGCGCGTTGTTCACCACGGTGTTGCTGATCGGCACGGTGTTCCTCAGCACGATCCTGCAGCACTTGTTCAAGTCACGAAAGGCCCAGGCAATCCAGCGCAGCAGCGCCTACAAGGAACGTTTCCTCAGCCTCTTGCATGCCTTGCTGCGGATCGTCATCGCCATTGCCTTCATCGATATCCTCGGGCGGATCTGGGGCGTGTCGCTGCTCGATTTTGCCCAGAGCAGCACGGTCGGAAGAGCCATCAGCAACGCGTTAAGCAGCATCGGCCTGATTTTCCTGGTGACGTGGTTGCTGTGGGTGGTGCTCGACACGGCGATTCAGGAAGCGTTGAAGCCGCCGCTCAGCAAACGCGCCGCACGCCAACCGAGCACACGGGTGAAAACCATCCTGCCGTTGCTGCGCAACGCGATCAAAATCATCCTCGTGGTGATCTGCGCAATCACCACTATGGCCAATCTGGGGATCAACGTCGCACCGCTGCTGGCCGGTGCCGGGGTGGTCGGTCTGGCCATCGGTTTCGGTTCGCAGCAACTGGTGCAGGACGTGATCACCGGGTTGTTCATCATCATCGAAGACACCCTGTCGATTGGCGATTGGGTGGTGCTCGATTCGGGCCATGCCGGCACGGTCGAAGGGCTGACCATTCGCACCCTGCGCCTGCGCGACGGCAAGGGCTTTGTGCACTCGGTGCCGTTCGGTCAGATCAAGGCTGTGACCAACCAATCGCGGCAGTTTGCCTTTGCGTTTTTCTCGGTGCAGTTCACTTATGACACGGATGTCGACAAGGCCATTGAATTGATCCGCGAGACCGGCGATTCGATCCGCGAAGATCCGTTCCTCAAGTTCAACCTGCAAGGGCCGCTGGATGTGTTTGGCGTGGACAAGATGGATCTGAATGGCGTGGTGCTGACGGCACAATTCAGGACGGTCTCGGGCGGGCAGTATGCGGTGAGCCGGGCGTTCAATCAGCGCTTGAAGAAGCTTGTGGATAACACCGAAACCGTGCATTTCGCGCAGACTTATCCACAGCAGGTTTTGTTGCCTAAGCGGTCGCAGGAGGGTGAGGTAATGGCGAGCGAGGTGCCGCAGGAATCGCGGACTTAACGCAATATTAGTGGTGCAGTGCCGGCCCCTTCGCGAGCAAGCCCGCTCCCACATTGGATTTGTGTACGCCGCAAACCCTGTGGGAGCGAGCTTGCTCGCGAAGAGGCCGGTGAGGACAACCTCAATGCCGGATCAATTTGCTGCGCACCTGCTCCATGCCGATCTGATCCAGCTCCAGCCAGTATTGCTGCTTGCCGGCAATCTGGGCAGCCGCCGGCAAACCATCCCGATACACCAACCGATTGCTCACCAACGCCGGCACTTTCACCCCCGGCAACAATGTCCCGGTCAGATTCAGCGGATCAACCCCGCACACCGCGACCAGACTGCCGTCATGCGGCCGTCGCCGCACTTCGCGCAACAATGGAATCGCCTCCGGCAAGGCAAACTGCTCGCCCGCCAGCCCACTGACAAACCGCCCGCCACGGATCTCGCCCCGTGCTTCCAGCCGATGAAACGTGCGCAGCAATTCGCGCCAACTCGGCAACCAGTCCGCCTCACGCTCCAGCAAACGCCAGAACACCACGCCGTAACGCCGCAACAACGTCATCGCGACGTGTTCCAGCGTCTCGCTGTTATCCACAGCCGCGCCACGCCGCAACAACGCCCAGCGCCCGGCGTCATCCATGCCACCGACAAACGCGCCGCGTCCGCGACGACTGCTGCGCTGCTGGCGCTTGCTCGGCGGGGTGATCAGCGCGCGCAGGCCGGCGAAGCTGTCGGCGTTCACCAGCCCGGCGCCGACCAGTTCCTGCAAGGCGATTTCCAGCTCGGTGCGCAGCAGGTGTGCTTCATGAATCAGCTCATCGAAAAACAATGCACCGTGCTGACTCAAGGCTTCAAACACCTTTTGGGTTTTCGGTGACAGTTCGCTCACGGGCGTCTGTTCCGCCAGCGCACTCCACAAGCCAACCTGACTGCGCGGCAGCAACACGATCGGCGTGCTGCGCAATGCCGTGCCACTGACCTTTTGCCGGGCAGAGAGGCGTGTCCACACCAATTTGCCGTTGCGGCACAGCTCATCCAGCCAGCTCGGCGAATAGTCCCTGAGCCGCGCCGGGAGGATGTCGCTGTCCCACGCTGAAGCCGCCGCCGCGTAGCCTTCGAACTGGCCAACAATCGCTGGCAACACTGTGCTGCCCTGACCGCGTGTCGAAGGCGAGAGATGCTGCCAGTCGAACAGAAACCGCATGAAATCCTGCAGCGCGACCGGTTCGATTTCCCGGCGCAGGCGCTTGACCGTGTAGCGATGAATACGCGCGAGCAGGTGCCGTTCGCACCATTCCTCAATGGTGACCTTGGGCGTGAACTGGCCGCGTAGCACGTAACCTTCGCGCTCCAGTTGCGCGAGGGCTTGATGGACGTCAGTGGCCAGCAGTGCGAGCGGTTCGGCAATCGCGGATAACGGCAGCGGACCGAAGGCACCGAGGCGCGCGCGGAGCACTTCGACCAGCGCTTCATCGAATGTCCAAGCCTCATCGAATCCCGGCAGCGCCTCCAGCTCGGCTTGCAATTTAGCCTGTGGATAAAGCGCCTGCAGACACGTCAGGCGTTCGCGGGCCAGCCATAACCAATGCTCGGCATCTATCTGCAGACGGCAGGCGCGACCACTGCTGGCCAGATTTTCCAGCCATGTACGCCAACCTTCGTTCGCTTGCACTTCCTCATCGCTGATGCACGCCAGGCTCATCAACGCCTCGTGCATTTCATCCACAGCATTCGGCGTCGGCCACGCTTCTTCACGCACGGCGGTAATCGCGTCCGCATCCAGCGCACCGAGATCATCGGTCGATTGCGGATCGCTCCAGCGCCGGTTGATTACTGCCTGAGTGCGGCGTTCTTCCAGCGGTGCATCGTCGAGAAAGGTGTACGGCCGCGCGCTGAGAATTTCAGCCGCGAGCGGCGAGGGCGCCGGCAGGTCGCGGCTGATCAAACGCACCTCGCCATGCTCCATGCGCCGCAGCAGATTGAGCCAGCCTTCGCTGTCCATCGCCTCATGCAGGCAATCGTCCAGTGTCTGCTCGATTAACGGATGCTCGGGAATTTCCCGTTCACCGGCGAGGTTTTCCAGGCAGGCAATCTGATCGGGAAACACGCTGGCAATCAGGTCTTCGCTTTTCATCCGCTGCAACTGCGGCGCCACTTTGCGCCCACCGGTGAAACGCGGCAGCGCCAGCGCCACCCCGGCGTTCCAGCGCCAGCGCACGCCGAACAGCGGCGCATCGAGCACCGCTTGAATAAGAATGTGCTCGGCGCTGTTGCTGTGCAGGTAGCGCCAGATCTCATCCAGTTCAAAACTATGGCTGGTGGACAGCGACAGCACGATGGCGTCTTCGCTGGCAGCAGCCTGCAGTTCGAAATTGAACGTGCGGCAGAACCGCTTACGCAAGGCCAGGCCCCAGGCGCGGTTGATGCGGCTGCCGAACGGTGAATGGATGATCAGTTGCGTGCCGCCGGACTCGTCGAAAAAGCGCTCCATCAGCAAGGTGTCCTGCGAGGGCAGGGCGCCGAGGGTTTGCCTAGCGCGGGCGAGGTATTCGACCAGTTGTTCGGCGCTGGCAAGGTTGAGGCCGAGGGTTTGCGTCAGCCAGTCGAGTGCCGGTTGCAGATCGCCTGGGCTGGCGCCGAGTAGCTCGTCGAGCTGTGCTTGCAGACGTGCGACAGCGGATGACAATTCATCGCTGCGCCCTGGCGCTTCGCCGAGCCAGAACGGAATGGTCGGCGGCTGGCCGTGGGCATCCTCGACGCGCACCTTGCCGGTTTCCACACGCAGGATCCGGTAGGAGGTATTGCCGAGCTGGAACACATCGCCGGCAATGCTTTCCACGGCGAAGTCTTCGTTGACGCTGCCGATGTTCAGGCCTTGCGGCTCGAGCATCACGCTGTAATCGGCGTTGTCGGGGATGGTGCCGCCGCTGGTCACGGCGGTCAGTTGCGAGCCGCGCCGGCCACGCAAGGTGCGGCTGACGGCGTCGCGGTGCAGATAGGCGCTGCGTATGCCCTGACGACCGTTGTAGCCTTCGGCGAGCATGCTCAGCAGGGCTTGATAGTGTTTTTCGTCGAGGTCGCGATAGGGCGAGGCTTGGCGGAACATCGCCAGCAAGGCGTCCTCCGACCATTCCTGGCAACTGACTTCGGCGATGATCTGCTGCGCGAGTACATCCAGCGGCGCGACGGGGATGTGCAGGGTGTCGAGTTCGCCTCGGCGTACGCAGTCGAGCAGGGCGGTGCATTCGATCAGGTCGTCGCGGGTGGTGGCGAACAAGCGACCCTTGGGTGTGCCGCCGACCTGGTGCCCGGAGCGGCCGACCCGTTGCAGAAAACCGGCGATGGAGCGCGGTGAGGCGATCTGGCAGACCAGATCGACTTCGCCGATGTCGATGCCCAGTTCCAGCGAGGCGGTGGCGATCAACACCTGCAGTTCACCGTGTTTGAGCCGTTGTTCGGCGTCGAGGCGGAACTCCTTGGCCAGACTGCCGTGATGCGCAGCCACGGCGTGCTTGCCGAGGCGTTCGCTGAGGTGTCGGCTCAGCCGCTCGGCCAGGCGCCGGGTGTTGACGAAAATCAGCGTGGTGCGGTGCTCGCGGGCCAGTTCCGCGAGGCGGTCGTAGACCAGCTCCCAGACATCGTTGGCCATGACTGCCGACAACGGCACTGGCGGTACTTCGATGCCCAGGTCCCGTGGCCGCGCGTGGCCAATGTCGATGATTTCGCAGCGGCGTTCGTGGCCGACGAGAAATTGCGCCACGGCTTCGACCGGTTTTTGTGTAGCGGAGAGGCCGATGCGGGTCAGCGGTTCGGCGCATAGCGCTTGCAGGCGCTCTAGGCTCAAAGCCAAGTGGCTGCCGCGTTTGCCGGCGGCCATGGCGTGGATTTCGTCGATGATCACCGTGCGCGTGGTGCCGAGCATTTTTCGCCCGGATTCCGAGCCGAGCAGCACGTAAAGCGATTCCGGCGTGGTCACCAGAATGTGCGGCGCGGTCTTGCGCATGGCGGCGCGTTCTTTCTGCGGGGTGTCGCCGGTGCGCACGGCGGTGGTGATGTGTACTTCTGGCAGGTTCATCTGCTGCAGCTGTTCGGTGATCCCGGCCAATGGATTTTGCAGGTTGATGCGGATGTCGTTGGACAGCGCTTTCAATGGCGAGACGTAGACCACCAGGGTTTCGTCGGGCAGACCGTCGGGGTTTTCCAGGCCACGGTGGACAAGATCGTCGAGCACGGCGAGGAACGCGGTCAGGGTTTTGCCCGAGCCGGTGGGCGCGGCGATCAGCGTCGAACGGCGTTGGCGGATCAACGGCCATGCGCGGGCCTGGGCGGCGGTGACCGTCGGGAAGGTTTTGCTGAACCAGGCGCTGACGGCGGGGTGAAAGCCTGCCAGGGCCGCGTCCGTGGGGATGGGCAGATTCATGGCTTAAGTTATGCGGGCGCGGGGGGGAAGATGCAAGTACCGCTCAGGATCTTCAGCGTCTGGCAGGGCCTCATCGCTGGCAAGCCAGCTCCCACAAGGATTGCGGTGGTTCACAGAATTTGTGGTCAGCACTGAACCCTGTGGGAGCTGGCTTGCCAGCGATGGGGCCAGTGGCCATGACACAAATCCCTGCGATCTGCACTTTACGGATGACGGTTGCGCACTAAACCCGCAAAATGCAACGATTCCGGCAATTATCGGCGACGCATCCACGAGATCCGTCGCTAAAGCCATCGTTCCAATCAGACTGGGCCTGCTGACTCTATGCGAATGCGCCTTATGTTACTGGGCGGCGGAAATGCCCTTGGGCAGGCGCTGATTCGCCTCGGTGCAGAGGAAGACATCGGTTTCCTCGCCCCCCGCCCGCCCGAAGACGGCTGGGATGCCGCGAGCCTGACGCAACTGCTCGACGACACCCGTCCCGATGCGTTGATCAATCTCGCCTACTATTTCGACTGGTTCCAGGCCGAAACCGTCAGCGAAAGCCGCATGGCCGGGCAGGAACGTGCAATAGAGCGTCTGGCCGAACTGTGCCAGCACCACAATATCGTCCTCGTCCAGCCCTCCAGTTATCGGGTGTTCGATGGTTCGCGTGCCACGGCGTACAGCGAAAAAGACGAGCCGGTGCCACTGGGGCTGCGCGGTCAGGCGTTGTGGCGCATCGAGCAAAGTGTGCGCGCCACGTGCCCGCAACACGTTTTGCTACGATTTGGCTGGTTGCTCGATGACAGCATGGATGGCACCCTCGGGCGCTTCCTCGCGCGTGCCGAGCAGCCAGAAGAATTGCTGCTGGCCGATGACCGCCGTGGCAATCCGACCCCGGTCGACGATGCCGCGCGGGTAATCATTTCGGTGCTCAAGCAACTTGATTGTGCCGCGCCGTTGTGGGGCACTTACCACTACGCAGGCCACGAAGCCACCACGCCGCTGGCGCTGGGACAGGCGATTCTGACCGAAGCGCGCAGCCTGCATGCGCTGGTCATCGAAGCGCCGACCGCTCAGGCTCACGCCGCGCGGCCGGACGCTGCCGAAGAGCCGCAACACGCTGTATTGGCCTGCAAGAAAATTCTGCACACTTTCGGGATCAAACCGCGCGCCTGGCGTGCCGCTCTCCCGGGCTTACTGGATAGGTTCTACCGTCATGGCTGAAGGGACTGTTTTAATCACCGGCGGAGCCGGCTTCATTGGCTCGCACCTGACCGATGCCTTGCTTGCTCAAGGCCATTCGGTGCGCATCCTCGACGATTTGTCGACCGGTAAACGCAGCAACCTGCCGCGGGACAATCCAAAGGTCGAGCTGATTGTCGGTGATGTCGCTGATGCGGCGTTGGTAGCCAAGGCCATGCAAGGTTGCAGCGCTGTCGCTCACCTGGCGGCCGTGGCGTCGGTGCAGGCGTCGGTGGATGATCCGGTGAAAACTCACCAGAGCAATTTCATTGGCACGCTGAATGTCTGCGAAGCCATGCGTCTGACCGGGGTCAAGCGTGTGTTGTATGCCTCCAGCGCAGCGGTGTACGGCAACAATGGCGAGGGCGAGTCGATTGATGAAGACACGCCCAAAGCGCCGCTGACGCCATACGCTTCGGACAAGCTGGCGGGCGAGCATTATTTCGATTTCTATCGCCGCCAGCATGGCCTGGAGCCGGTGATTTTCCGCTTCTTCAACATCTTCGGCCCGCGTCAGGATCCGTCCTCGCCGTATTCAGGGGTGATCAGCATTTTCAGCGAACGTGCGCAGAAAGGTTTGCCGATTACTGTGTTCGGTGATGGTGAGCAGACGCGCGATTTCCTGTACGTCGAAGATCTGGTCGATCTGCTGGTGCAGGCGATCGAAAAGTCTGAAGTGGACGTCGGTGCGGTGAACGTCGGCTGGAATCAGTCGATGAGCCTCAAGCAGATGCTTGAAGCGCTGCAAGCGGTGGTCGGTGAGCTGCCGCCCGTCAGCTACGGTCCGGCGCGCTCCGGTGATATCCGTCATTCGCGGGCGAACAACGCTCGCTTGCTGGAGCGCTTCAAGTTGCCTGAGCAGACGCCGATGAGCGTGGGTTTGGCGCGGTTGCTCGGTCGCTCCTGAAGAGCCCCTCACCCTAACCCTCTCCCTGAGGGAGAGGGGACTGGCCGAGGTGTACTTTCGAGTTACGCCGACTTGAAATACCGAGTCGAACTGAGATTTTGAAGAACACACAAATCGGCTCCCTTTCCCCCTCTCCCTGAGGGAGAGGGCTGGGGTGAGGGGGAAATCCAGCTCACGCCAAAAAATTCCAGGCAGACATGAAAAAGGCGCCCTTTGACAGGCGCCTTTTTCACGGCCGGAATATGTCGCTATCCCTGTGGCGAGGGGATGTTATCCCCCGATCAACTGCGTACGGTCGCCGTCAGTTCTACGCCTGCTCACCACCAAGCCTAATTCACCACCACGTGAACATTCGATAATTCGACTTAGAACTTATAGCCCAAGCCAACCATGTAGATGAACGGATCCACATCGACGTTGACCCGGGCGCGAGTGCCCGGTGCAACCGCGTTGTTCTCGACGGTGGCGCGGGTGTCGATGTCGATGTAGCGCACTTGGGCGTTGAGCATGATGTTGTCGGTCAGCATGTAGTCAGCACCGACCTGCCACGCCAGACCCCAGGAGTTTTTCGCCTTGAAGTTGCTGAAACCGTTGGCGCTGGCTTCGCTGCCGACGTGCTCGTCATAGATCCAGGTGTAGTTGATGCCACCGCCGACGTAAGGCTGGAACGGCGACTTCGAATCCAGCGGGTAGTACACAACGCTGAGAGTCGGCGGCAAGTGTTTCAGGGTGCCGAGCTTGCCGTTGGCCGCTGGCAGGGCAGTGCCCTTGAGCTTGACGTCATGCTCGAACGGCGTCGCTGCGAGCAGTTCGAGGCCGACGTGATCGGTAAGCATGTAGGCGAAGTTCAGACCCAGTTGGGTGTCGCTGCTCATGGTCGCCTTGCCGCCCAGATTGGTGCCGCTCAACGGACCCTGATCGACCTTGACGCTGGAGCTGTCGGCCTTCGGATTGACGGTGATCGCGCCGGCACGGATGAGGATGTCACCCGCTTCGTGGGCATGGGCGAGCGGGGCTGCGAGCGCGAGGGCAAACAGCGAAGCGCTGAGCAAGGACTTGTTCATGGGGGCTCCGAAAGGACGTTAAAAATGTTTGATGTCCTATGGTACGAAGCCAACTGATACGGTCTTTTGACTCAGCTCAATGAAACAGTGAAGGGGCAGACTTTTGCGGAACCTTTGCGGGCCCCATCGCTGGCAAGCCAGCTCCCACAGGTTTTGTTGGTGATCACAAAATTTGTGAACGACTCAATCACTGTGGGAGCTGGCTTGCCAGCGATGGGGCTTTTACAGACAGCATAAAATTACCGGGAATTACTCCGGCAGCTCATACACATAAATCTTGTCGGCCTCCATCTGATACCCGGCATCCGCCAGTTCGCTGCTCGACGCCTTGACCTGCAACGGCCCTTCGACCCAGTACGGCTGATACAGCTCATCGAGCTTCACGCCCAACTCGCTTTTGACATGCACAATCTGGTTCGACGGCGGTGGCGGCACATGGATGCACGCGCCGAAATACGGCACCAGCAAAAAGTCTGTGGTGCGCCCTTCTTCGTTGACTTCCAGCGGCACGATATAGCCCGGCAAACGAATGTTCTGACCGTCGAGTGATTGCACCACCGGCGCGTTCGGCAGGTCCTGCTTCGCCGCTGGCGCCGACTCGGCAGACAGCGCATCACTCATCTTCGACATGTCGTGCAGCGGGGTCATGTTCGGCACTTCCGGCGCGGCGTCCGGCGGGATCATCTCCGACCACGTCAGGTCTTTCGGCGCCGCTGCCCACACGGGCAGGGCGATCAACAACAGCAGCGCGAGTGCAGCCCGTGGCATGGTGAACATCCTCATAAACGGATCGACAGGCCATCGGCCAGGGATTGGCGATAAGCGCGCCAGGCCGGCACGCTGCCCATCAGCAGCGCGGCCGCCAGAATGCCACCGAGCAGCGTCCATTCATACTCGCTCGGCCACGCCAGCGGCAGGAACAAACCATAGTTGGCCTGCACGTAACCCTGTGCGGCGGCAATGCCGATGTACAGCAATGCTAAACCTGCGATGACGCCGGTCAGCGCCAGGGCGAACGCTTCGAGCACCAACAGGCTCGCGATATGCCACGGTCGCGCCCCGACCGAGCGCAGAATCGCCATCTCGCGGCGACGTTCGTTGAGGCTGGTGAGGATCGCCGTGAGCATGCCGATCAACCCGGTCAACACCACAAACAACGAGACAACGAACAGCGCTTTTTCGGCAGTGCTCATCAGGCTCCACAACTCTTGCAAGGCCACGCCCGGCAGAATCGCCAGCATCGGCTCGCCACGGAATTCGTTGATCTCGCGTTGCAGCGCAAACGTGGAAATCTTGCTGTTGAGGCCGAGCATGAACGCGGTGATCGCCTGCGGCGTCAGGTCCATGTTGCGCGCCTGATCCGCACTGATCCGCCCGTTACCCCGCGCCGGCACGCCGTTGTGCCAGTCGATGTGAATCGCTTCCATGCCACCGAGGCTGATGTGCAACGTGCGATCGACCGGGGTGCCAGTGCGCTTGAGGATGCCGACGACGGTGAACGGTTTGTCGTCGTGCTTGACCAGACTGATTGCCGCCACACCGTGGGCCAGCACCAGCTGGTCGCCGAGTTTGTAATGCAGCGCATCGGCGACTTCTGCGCCGAGCACCACTTCAAACGGATCAGTCGCGAAAGCGCGACCGTCGGCCAATTCCAGATGCTGCTGGCGACCGTACTGGTAATGCTCGAAATACGCTTCAGTGGTGCCCATCACCCGGTACCCACGATGGGAGTCGCCGAGGGACATCGGGATCGCCCACTTCACTTTCGGGTTGCTGGCGAAGTGTTCGAAGCTGTCCCAGCGGATGTTGTTGGTGGCGTTGCCGATGCGAAATACCGAGTACAGCAACAGATTCACCGAGCCGGAGCGCGCACCGACGATCAGGTCGGTGCCGCTGATGGTGCTGGCGAAACTGGCTTTGGCTTCGGTGCGCACTCGTTCAACGGCGAGCAACAGGCAGACCGACAGGGCGATGGCGAAGGCAGTGAGCAACGCGGTAAAACGGCGGTTGGCCAGGCTGGCCATGGCCAGACGAAACAGATACATCTCAGACCTCGGCAGACGTGGCGGCGCGATTGAGTTCGGCCAGGGACAGGTGACGGTCGAACAACGGCGCAAGGCTCTGGTCATGACTGACGAACAGCAGACTGGAACCGGCCTCGCGACATTCAGCGAACAGCAGGCGAATGAAGTTTTCCCTGGCGTCGTAATCCAGCGCCGAGGTCGGCTCGTCGGCGATCACCAGCTCAGGCTGACCGATCAACGCGCGCGCGGCGGCGACCCGTTGTTGCTGGCCGATCGACAGGGAATCGGCGCGACGGCTGAGGATGCTTTCATCCTTCAAACCCAGGTGCGCCAGCAGGGTGGCGGCGGCTTTATCGACGCTGCCGTGACGCTGTTTCGCTCGCTGAGCGCGCAATTTCGAGAAGTGACACGGCAGCTCAACGTTCTCGCGCACCGAGAGAAACGGCAGCAGGTTGAACTGCTGGAAGATGTAGCCGGTGTGGTCGACGCGAAAAGTATCGCGAGCGCCGGCAGAGAGTTCGGTGAGTTCCTGGCCGAGCAGACGAATGCTGCCGCGACCGGGTTTCTGCACGCCGCCGAGCAGGCCGAGCAGGGTGGTCTTGCCGCTGCCGCTGGGGCCCTTGAGGAACAGGGTTTCGCCGGCTTCCAGACGAAACGCCGGGATGTCCAGCAGTTGCGGGTGACCGGGCCAGTTGAAGCCCAGGTCGGACAGTTCGATGAGCGCTTGGGTCATGGCACCAGTTTCATGGTTGGACACGGAACCCTTGTGGGAGCGAGCCTGCTCGCGAATGCAATCTGACAGTCGACCTCGATGTCGACTAATGCACCGCTTTCGCGAGCAGGCTCGCTCCCACAGGGGATTTTCGGTGTGATCAGAATTTCAGGGCGGCAGCCTTGGCCGTCACTTCGGTACCTTGCTGGCCGCTGGCGCTGATCAGTTGTACCTGAATTTTCTGCGTCGCCGGGAAGGTATTGAAAATGTTCGCCAGATCCAGCGTCTTCAATGCACCCGGTGCGGTACAGCTGAATTGGTAGTGCGCGTGGATTTCGCTGTGGTCGTGGTGATGCTCGTGACCGTCCTTGTCCGCCTCATCGTCGCCATGGTCGTCGGCATCCGGCTTGTCGCCGAACAACGGGCTTTCCAGTTCCTGGCTGACCACTTTGCAGCCGGCCGCGGCGGGCAGGCTGAACAGGGTCAACGGTTTTTCCAGTTGCGCACGTGCAGCGGCGACCTTGGCCTTGTCGGCGTCGCTTGTGGCGACGTGTTCGAAACCGACGAGGTTCATTGCCGGGCTTTCCAGCTCAAGTTCCAGTGTCTGGCCATCGAGCGCTGCGTTAAGGCGACCAACACCGTGTTCATGCGCGCCGAGGCTGCCGTGTTCATGGTCGTGATCGTGGTCATGCTCATCAGCCGCGTGGGCGATGGCCAGCGGCAACAGGGCAAACGGCAAAGCGAGCAGCAGACGACGCATGGCGGTCTCCGGGAAGTAAAGTGAAAAGTTTGTTATGTAATCTTATAACGAAAGTGCGCAGAGTTTGCCCGTGCGCTTGGCGTTGCACAAGTCCCGTGGGAGCATGCAGGTCAGAAAAGTGCAGGAGCGAACTCAATGTTGCGGATACGCGGAACCGTCGGCGACGTGCCGGTGGATTTGACGGTGGAACTGGATGACGGCGATTGGGCGAAGCTCGGTTCAGCGCTGAATGGGCAGGCGCCGGTCGCTCAATCTGAGGCGGTCGCATCAGCCCCGGCGGCGAAACCGTTGAATCAGGACGATGCCTTGTGGCAGTTGGCCAAGGACCTGTTGCGCAAGGCCGGGCAGCTCAGCGGTCCGGACCTGCTTGATCAATTGGAAGGGCTGACCGGCAGCGCGGTGGCGGGCAAGCGCTTGCTGGTGCGCTTGCGCCACAGTTCGGACGTGAAAGTGGTGAGCGGCGGGGATACGCCGCTCTACAGCTGGATCGAATGACGGCTTAGTACAGCGCCGCAAACATCTTGCGGCGGTACACCGTCACCAGCGGGTGATCATTGCCCAGCAGCTCGAACACCTGCAGCAAGGTCTTGTGCGGCAAGCCTTCGCCGTAGCTGCGGTTGCGGATGAACAGCTTAAGGAGTGCATCCAGCGCCGCTTCATACTGCTGGCGAGCGAGTTGCTGGATCGCCAGTTGATACACCGCCTCATCGTCCTGCGGATCTTTCGCCAAACGCGCCTTCAGGTCGGCGGCATCCGGCAGGTCACGAGCAAGTCCGAGGAACTTGATCTGTGCCTTGGCTCCGGCCAGTGCGGCCTTGTGTTCGTCGCTCTTGACTGCATCCAGCACGGTTTGCGCCTCATCCAGTTCGCCGCGCTCGGTCAGGCAACGCGCGTAGAGAATCAGCGCTTTCGCGTTGGTGTTGTCTTCATTGAGCATCACCACCAGCGCGGCTTCAGCATCGGCGTAACGGCCGTCATCGAACAAGGCCTGAGCCTGTTCGAACGGATCGGCGGCGGCCGGTGGCGGCATCTGCACGTGCGGTTCAAGCAGAGCACGCACGGCGGATTCCGGTTGCGCGCCGGCAAAGCCGTCGACCGGTTGGCCGTCCTTGAACAGCACCACGGTCGGCAGGCTGCGAATACCGAAACGGGCGACGATGTCCTGCTCGATGTCGCAGTTGACCTTGGCCAGCAGCAGTTCGCCCTGATAGCTCTCGGCAATGCCTTGCAGCATCGGCATCAGCGCCTTGCACGGCGCACACCAGTCGGCCCAGAAATCCACCAGCACCGGTTTATTGAAAGAGGCCTCGATCACCGACTGGTCGAAATCGGCCGTCGTGGCGTCGAAGATGTACGGCGTTTGCTCACTCATGGGGGATCTCGTAGAAGCGTGGATGGGGCAACTATACGGCTTGGCGGGGTGTGGCCGGAAGCGGTCAGCCTTTGAGAGGTGTGTTGCATGGGCGGACGCCTTCGCGAGCAAGCTCGCTCCCACATTGGATCTGTGTCGTTCACAAAACCTCTGTGGAAGCGAGCCTGCTCGCGAAGCTTTTAGCTAGCGCAGCGCATGGTAGAGGCTGACGTGTCTGAATTCTTCCGGCTCAGCCAGATCCGGCAACGTCATCGCCTCCAGCATTTCAATCCGCTCATACAACGGATGCCTAAAATCCCGAACCCGCGAATCCGCCACCAACGCCTCACGGCCACGGCTTAAAAACGCATCGAGCAACGGCAGATTCGCCCGGTCATACAACACGTCCGCCACCAGAATCAGATCAAACCGATCCGCCTCGGCAAAGAAATCCGTCGAGTAGCTCATCTGCACATCATTAAGCTCGGCATTCGCCCGGCACGCGGCAATCGCCAGCGGATCGAGATCGCACGCCACGACTTCCAGCGCGCCGGCCTTCACTGCCGCAATCCCGGCAATCCCCGATCCGGCGCCGAAATCCAGCACGCGTTTACCGCGCACCCACTCGGGAAACTCCGCCAGATACCGCGCCACCGCCAGACCACTGGCCCAGCAGAAACCCCAATACGGTGGCTCGTGCAGAATTCGCTGGATTTCTTCCTGGCTGAACTCGCGATCCATGTTGTCGCCATCGATCAGCCATAGCTGTAAATCAGTGTCCGGCAACGCACAGACCTTGAGTCTGGCGTCGCCGAGCAATTCACCTAACGCCTGTTGCAGGTCGAGCGGTGCATTCATGGTGCTTTGACAAATTGCAGTTGGCCCAACGCCTGAGTGGTCGGCTGGGTGATGGTTTGCGACGGCAGATGCAGGATCAACTGGCCGGACTGGCTGGCGCGACCGCGCAGCTCAACCCGCGCGCCGGCCGGGAAGGCGTCCGGATTGAAGCGCAGGCGAAACGGCAGGATCTGGTTGTTGCCGATCAGGCTGGAGCTGGCGAGCAATTGTTGTGGACGATCCTTTTCGTCAATCACCAGCAGCGCCAGCTCAACTTCGGCGCCGGCCGGCACGCCTTGCAGGGTACCGCTCAGTTCACGTTGATAGGCCGGCAGCGGGCCAAGCGCGGCGGCCTCTTTGGCTTTTTTCTGCGCTTGCTGCGGCGCAGGGCCTGGCGTTGGCGGCTGGGGCTTGGGTGCATCGCTGCCACAGGCCACCAGCAGGCTGAAAAGACTGAGCAAAACGAGCGGACGTAACGGCATTGGATGCTCCGGCAAAATGAAATCCATGGATCAAACGATCATGCCGTTCTGTATACCGCAAAGCCTATGGCTTGTCTTGCCACCGGGATGCGCTACCATGGCCCTCCCTTTTTTTGTTGCCAGCCACCATGCACTGTCCCTTCTGCGGTGCCAACGACACCAAGGTCATCGACTCGCGTCTGGTCGCCGAGGGCGAACAGGTGCGCCGCCGGCGTGAATGCCTGGCCTGCGGCGAACGTTTCACGACGTTCGAGACGGCCGAACTGGTGTTGCCGCGCCTGATCAAAACCGACGGCAGCCGCCAACCGTTCGACGAAGAAAAACTCCGCGCCGGCATGCAACGCGCCCTGGAGAAACGTCCGGTGAGCGTCGAGCGCCTCGAATCCTCTCTGGTTCATATCAAGCACAAGCTGCGCGCCACTGGCGAGCGCGAGGTCAAATCCCTCGTGGTCGGCGAACTGGTCATGGCCGAGCTGCAAAAGCTTGATGAAGTTGCCTACATCCGTTTCGCTTCGGTGTACAAGCGCTTCCAGGATCTCAACGAATTCCGCGAAGAAATCGACCGCCTCGCCCGCGAACCGGTGAAAGAATGACCAGCGTTGCCGAGCAGGCCATCCTCGACGCCCACTTTATGGCGCGTGCGCTGGAACTGGCGCGCAAAGGTCACTACACCACCCATCCCAATCCTCGGGTTGGCTGCGTGGTGGTGCGCGACGGGCAGATTGTCGGCGAAGGCTGGCATGAACGCGCCGGCGAACCGCACGCCGAAGTCCATGCCCTGCGCGCCGCCGGTGAGCTGACCCGGGGCGCTACCGCTTACGTGACCCTCGAACCGTGCAGCCACCATGGCCGCACGCCTCCGTGCGCCGATGCACTGGTGAATGCCGGTGTCGGCCGAGTCGTGGCGGCAATGCGTGATCCGAACCCGCAAGTCGCCGGTCGCGGTTTGCAGCGCCTGGCCGATGCCGGCATCGCCACCGAAAGTGGTGTGCTGGAAGCTGAGGCGCGCAAACTCAATCAAGGTTTTCTGAAGCGCATGGAACACGGCTTGCCGTTCGTGCGGGTCAAGTTGGCCATGAGCCTCGACGGTCGTACGGCGATGGAAAGTGGTGAGAGCCAATGGATTACCGGCCCGGCCGCACGTTCGGCAGTCCAGCGTTTGCGCGCCCAGGCCGCCGTGGTCCTGACCGGCGCCGACACCGTGCTGGCCGATGGCGCGCGTTTGACTGTTCGCGCGGACGAACTCGGTCTGGACGGTGAGCAAACGGCGCTGGCCATGAGCCGTCCGCCATTGCGCGTGCTGATCGACGGACGCCTGCGGGTGCCACTCGATGCGCCGTTCTTCAAGGCTGGCCCGGCGTTGGTCGCCACCTGTGTCGCGATCGAAGAGCAATACGCTCACGGCCCCGAGTGCCTGATCGTGCCGGGCGAGGACGGACAGGTCGATCTGCATCAATTGCTGATTGAACTGGCTAACCGTGGCGTCAACGAGGTGCTGGTCGAAGCCGGCCCGCGTCTGGCCGGAGCTTTTGCTCAGCTCGGTCTGGTCGACGAGTTCGTGATCTTCATCGCTGGCAAGTTTCTTGGTTCCACGGCGCGTCCATTGCTGGACTGGCCGCTGGCTTATATGAAGGATGCGCCGGAGCTGAAAATCACTGAAATTCGCGCGGTGGGCGATGACTGGCGAGTCACTGCCATCCCTGCTCAAGCGGCGAGCGTATAATTCCCGGCCATCGCGTTAGCGCTGGCTTAGTTCTCAAGGAGAACCCCATGTTTACCGGCATCATCGAATCCATCGGCAGTATCCGCGCACTGACCCCAAAGGGCGGTGATGTGCGGGTTCACGTCGCCACCGGCAAGCTCGACCTGAGCGACGTCAAACTTGGCGACAGCATCGCGGTCAACGGCGTTTGCCTGACGGCGGTTGAGTTGCCGGGCGACGGCTTCGCGGCCGATGTCAGCCGTGAAACCCTCGACTGCACCGCCATGAACGACCTGAAAAGCGGCAGCCCGGTCAATCTGGAAAAAGCCCTGACCCCGACCACCCGTCTCGGCGGGCATCTGGTCAGCGGTCACGTCGACGGCGTCGGCGAAATCGTCTCGCGCAGCGACAATGCCCGCGCCGTGGAATTTCGCATCCGCGCGCCGAAAGAGCTGGCCAAGTACATCGCCCATAAAGGCTCGATCACCGTCGACGGCACCAGCCTGACCGTGAACGCTGTCGATGGCGCCGAGTTCATGTTGACGATCATTCCGCACACCCTGAGCGAAACCATCATGGCGTCGTACACGCCAGGTCGCCGGGTGAATCTGGAGGTCGATTTGCTGGCGCGCTATCTGGAGCGTCTGCTCCTCGGTGACAAGGCTGCAGAGCCAAGTGCTGGCGGTATTACTGAAAGCTTTCTAGCCCAAAACGGCTACCTCAAATCCTGAAGCTCTAAATTCGAAAGAAGGGGGGTGCCTTGTGGCGCTCAATAGCATCGAAGAACTGGTTGAAGACATCCGCCAAGGCAAGATGGTCATCCTTATGGATGACGAAGACCGCGAGAACGAAGGCGACCTGATCATGGCCGCCGAATGCTGCAAGGCCGAGCACATCAACTTCATGGCCAAGCACGCCCGTGGCCTGATCTGCATGCCGATGAGCCGCGAACGCTGCGAACTGTTGAAGCTGCCACTGATGGCACCGCGCAACGGCTCCGGCTTCGGCACCAAGTTCACCGTTTCGATCGAAGCGGCCGAAGGCGTGACCACCGGTATCTCCGCCGCTGACCGTGCGCGCACCGTGCAAGCGGCTGCCGCCAAAGATGCCAAGGCTGAGGACATCGTCAGCCCGGGCCACATCTTCCCGCTGATGGCCCAGGCCGGCGGCACCCTCGCTCGCGCCGGCCACACCGAAGCCGCTTGCGACCTCGCGCGCATGGCCGGTTTCGAGCCAAGTGGCGTGATCTGCGAAGTGATGAATGATGACGGCACCATGTCCCGTCGTGCTGAACTCGAAGAGTTTGCCGCTGAACACAACATCAAGATCGGCACCATTGCCGACCTGATTCACTACCGGATGATCCACGAACGTACCGTTCAGCGGATTGCCGAACAGCCACTGGACAGCGAACTGGGCCAATTCAATCTGGTGACCTATCGTGATTCGGTGGAAGGCGACGTGCACATGGCCCTCACTTTGGGCACTGTTTGCGCCGAAGAACCAACGCTGGTTCGCGTGCACAACATGGACCCGCTGCGCGACTTGCTGATGGTCAAGCAGCCGGGCCGCTGGAGCCTGCGCGCCGCCATGGCTGCGGTTGCCGAGGCGGGCAGCGGTGTGGTGCTGTTGCTCGGTCACCCGCTCGACGGCGACGTGCTGCTGGCACATATCCGCGAAACCGGTGATCAGGCCGCGCCGAAAAAGCCGACCACTTACAGCATCGTCGGTGCCGGTTCGCAGATCCTGCGTGACCTCGGTGTACGCAAAATGCGTTTGATGTCTGCGCCAATGAAATTTAATGCGATATCCGGTTTCGATCTGGAAGTTGTAGAATACGTGCCCTCCGAATAATGACCGGTTGTTTCCGGACTCCGATTCGCGGCAAATAAATCACTGAGGGACGCGTAGCAGACGCGTCCCGGCTCTTTAAGAGAACTGACGAATGACCCTGAAGACCATCGAAGGTACCTTCATCGCCCCAAAAGGCCGCTACGCTTTGGTAGTGGGCCGTTTCAACAGCTTCGTGGTTGAAAGCCTGGTCAGCGGTGCAGTTGATGCCCTGGTTCGCCACGGCGTGAGCGAAAGCGACATCACCATCATCCGCGCACCTGGCGCCTTCGAAATCCCGCTGGTAGCGCAGAAAGTCGCCCAGAAAGGTGAATTCGCAGCCATCATCGCCCTCGGCGCGGTCATTCGTGGCGGTACTCCGCACTTCGAATACGTGGCAGGCGAGTGCACCAAGGGTCTGGCCCAGGTGTCCATGGAGTTCGGCGTACCGGTTGCCTTCGGCGTCCTGACCGTTGATTCCATCGAGCAAGCCATCGAACGTTCCGGCACCAAGGCCGGTAACAAAGGTGCCGAAGCTGCCCTGTCCGCTCTGGAAATGGTCAGCCTGCTGGCACAGTTGGAGGCCAAGTGATTAGCGACGAAAGCGATCGTTTCAACCCGCGCGAACCGCGTCCAACTGACGCCGGCAAGCCTTCGAAAAGTGAAAAGCGCCGCGCTGCCCGTCAGTTGGCGACTCAAGCGTTGTACCAGCGCCACATGGCCAAGACTTCGCTGAACGAAATCGAAGCGCAGTTTCGCGTCGACAACGATTTCACCTTCGCCGATGCCAGCTACTTCCACGACATCCTGCACGGTGTTCCGGCCAGTCTGACCGAAATTGACACTGCGTTGGCTCCGTGCCTGGACCTGACCATCGAAGAGCTGGACCCGGTCGAACTGTGCGTACTGCGCCTGTCGACCTGGGAACTGCTCAAGCGCGTCGACGTGCCGTACCGCGTTGTGATCAACGAAGGGATCGAACTGGCGAAAGTCTACGGTTCGACCGACGGTCACAAGTTCGTCAACGGTGTGCTCGACAAGCTGGCCCCGCGCCTGCGTGAAGCTGAAGTGAAGGCGTTCAAGCGCTGAAACGCGCTTGATACTTCAATGGGCGAGTTTGAGCTGATCCGTAACTTCTTCGCCGCCGCGCCTTGTGCGCAGGGCGGCGAAGGCGTTGCTCTGGGGATCGGCGATGACTGCGCCTTGCTTGCTGTTCCCTCCGGGGAACAACTGGCAATCTCTACCGATACGCTGGTGGCCGGTGTGCATTTCGCCGACCCCTGCGATCCGTTTCTGCTCGGTCAGCGCTCGCTGGCCGTCGCGGTCAGCGATCTGGCCGCCATGGGCGCCACGCCCGTTGCCTTTACCCTTGCCCTGACTGTACCGACGGTGACCGCCGATTGGCTGCAAGCCTATGCCCACGGTTTGAACTGCATGGCGCAGAGCTGCGGCGTTGCGCTGGTGGGCGGCGATACCACGCGTGGGCCGTTGAGTCTGACGGTAACTGTATTTGGTCGAGTGCCTGCGGGTCAGGCATTGACCCGCAGCGGCGCGAAACCGGGCGACTTGCTGTGTGTCGGTGGCGAACTGGGCAATGCCGCCGGCGCTTTGCCGCTGGTGTTGGGTCAGCGCGACGCCGAATCTGATATCGCCCAACCGCTGCTCGATCATTACTGGTCGCCACAACCGCAACTTGCGCTCGGCCAGGCCCTGCGTGGCAAAGCCACCTCGGCGCTGGACATCTCCGATGGCCTGCTCGCCGATTGCGGCCACATTGCGCTGGCCTCCAAGGTGCGACTTGAGATTGAACGCGAGCGCGTACCGCTGTCGGATGCTTTAGTGGCGTTCCTCGGTCAGCGCGGCGCCGAGCGTGCAGCGCTGAGCGGTGGTGATGATTACGTGCTGGCGTTCACCCTACCGTCCGTCGAGTTGCCGCCGCTGCTGGTCAATGGCTGGCCGATCCATGTGATCGGTCGTGTGTCAGAAGGTCAGGGTGTGGTCCTGCTGGACCGCGAAGGGCACGACATCACCCCGCAAATCCGGGGTTATCAACATTTTCAGGAGACACCGTGACAGATCACCCGAAACAGGTTCCGGCCGAATTCGTTCCGCCGTCGGTCTGGCGCAATCCCTGGCATTTCCTCGCGTTCGGCTTTGGTTCCGGCACGCTGCCGAAAGCCCCGGGCACGTGGGGCTCGTTAGTTGCGCTACCCTTTATCCCGTTGTGGCAGATGTTGCCCGACTGGGGTTACTGGCTGATGCTCGGGATCACCATGCTGTTCGGCTTCTGGCTGTGCGGCAAGGTCGCCGACGATTTGCGGGTGCACGACCACGAAGGCATCGTCTGGGACGAAATGGTCGGCATGTGGATCACTCTCTGGCTGGTACCGGAAGGCTGGTACTGGTTGCTCGCGGGTTTTCTGGTGTTCCGCTTCTTCGACATTCTCAAGCCATGGCCGATTCGCTGGATCGACCGGCATGTGCATGGCGGCGTTGGCATCATGCTCGACGACGTGCTGGCCGGCGTGTTCGCCTGGCTGGCCATGCAGGGACTGGTGTGGATTTTCGCCTGATCTCAAGGGATATCAGGGTCAAGCAAGGGGACTAGGGATGGCTCGACGCTGGTTGGCGCTGCTGGTTTTTGCTTTGCTGAGCACTGTTATCAGTGCGCAAGAAGCTGCGCCGACGCCGGCGGTCATCCATCTGGCCAGCGAAGATTGGGAAGACTACACCGCCGCTGACGGCCACGGGCTGGGTTGGGACGTGTTGCGCAGGGTGTTCGAACCCGTCGGCGTGAAGCTGGATATCCGCACGGTGCCTTACACCCGTTCGGTTGGTCTGGTGCAGTTGAAAGAGGTCGATGCGTTGGTCGGTTCCTATCGCGATGAAGCCGATCAAGTGCTGTACCCACGCTGGAATTTCGATTCCGATCACATCTACGCGTTGGGTCTGGCGAGCAATCCATCGCCCACCCAGGCGACGCTGGGCAAGTATCGGCTGGCCTGGGTGCGCGGTTATCGCTACGAAAACTACCTGCCGAATATCAAGCGTTACAACCAGATCGAGCGGCGCACCGGCATTCTGTCGATGCTCAAGCAGGGGCGGGCGGACTATTACATTGATGCGCTGACCGAGATTGAAGCGGTGGTGAAAACCGCAGCTGATCCGGCGCAGTATCGTTATTCACACTTGGCCGAGTTGCCGCTGTTTCTCGGCTTCGCCGACACGCCTCAGGCGCGGGCGCTGATGGCGCTGTATGACCAGCGTATGGAGCAGTTGGTCAAGAGCGGCGAGTTGAAGCCGGTCTTCGAGAAGTGGAAACAGCCGTATCCATTCAACTCGAACTGACGCGGTTGCCCGGCTGATAAAGAACCCTGTGGGAGCTGGCTTGCCAGCGATAGCGGTGGCTCAGTCACCAGAATGGCGGCAGATATACCGCCATCGCTGGCAAGCCAGCTCCCACAGGGGGCGCAGTTATCAAACTTTTTGATCGTTATGCCCGATAATTCAGCCTAAGCGTCTGTAGGAACGTGCTGTTACAATGCCGGCCTGCGAATTTTCAGACTCTTTAGATCAGGAGCACACCGGTGCCTGTCGTCTTTGTCGCCGCTTCCAAGCTGCCAACGCCTTTTGCGCAATTCACCATGCACGGTTTTCTCGATGAAGCCACCGGCCGTGAGCACGTTGTGCTGAGCCTGGGTGAAATTGCTGATGGTGCCCCGGTTCTCGGCCGTTTGCACTCCGAATGCCTGACCGGCGACGCCTTGTTCAGCCAGCGCTGCGACTGCGGCTCGCAACTCGAAGGCGCTCTCAAAGCCATCGCCCGTGAAGGCCGTGGCGTATTGCTCTACCTGCGTCAGGAAGGTCGCGGCATCGGTCTGCTGAACAAGATCCGTGCATACGAGTTGCAGGACGGCGGCGCCGACACCGTTGAAGCCAACGAACGTCTGGGCTTTGCCGCCGACCAGCGCGACTACGCCATGTGCCTGCCGATGCTCGAGCATCTGGGTGTGAAGTCCCTGCGTCTGATGACCAATAACCCGCGCAAGGTCAAAGCCCTGACCGACATGGGCATCACTGTCGCCGAGCGTGTGCCGCTGCACACCGGTCACAACCCGCACAACAAACTCTATCTGGCGACCAAGGCCAGCAAGCTCGACCACATGATGGGCAACGAGCATCAGGGCGAGGTTGATCGCGCGTGACTCGCGGCCAGGTGCGACGCCGGTTGTCGGTTGATTGGTGGAAATACCTCGCGCTGGCGCTGGTGCCGTTGTTCGTGCTCAACGCGCTGTTTGGTCAGGGCGAAGGAATTCTGCCGGTATTGGCGATGCCCTTGTTCATTGCCGGTGTGGCGTCGATGTTTGTCAGCCTGAAGTTTTTCGGCCGCTACAAACACGCGCTGATCGCCACGCAAAAAGCCCTCGATACCCCGGATGAACCGGCCGCGTGGATTGCCCTCGCGGCCCGTCGTCGTACGGCTTTTCTCGTGGCAGCCTTGCCGGCGTGGATTGGCGCACTGGCGGTTTTTGTCGGTCTCGAAGCAGTGCCGCTGATGCTGTTGGCGCTGTCCACGGCAGTGCTGTTCTACCTCTACCGTATCCCGCGTCAACTCGGCTGATGCGCCGTCTGTGGCTGGCGCTTCTGCTGCTGGCCGTCTCGGCTCCGGTGCTGGCGAACCTGCGGGTGGTCAGCCTCGCGCCGTCCCTTTCTGAAATCGTTGTCGAGCTGGATTCGGCCGACTTGCTGGTGGGCGTGCTGGATGCTGGTGGACGTCCTGCCGAGATTGCCAACGTCCCCTCTGTCGGCCGTTATGGCCAACTCGACATGGAACAGTTGCTCAGCCTCAAACCTGACCTGTTGTTGCTCTGGCCCGGCAGTGTCGGCCCGGCGCAGCGCGATCAATTGAAGCATCTGGGCATCCCGATTTTCGTCGCCGAACCGCACTCGTTAGATCAACTCTCCACGCAGATAGAAGCCATTGCCACGCAATTGGGCAGGCCCGAACGTGGGCTGAAACTGGCTACAGACCTGCGGCAAGCACTCACCGATTTACGCCAGCGCTATCACCGGGAAGTGCCGTTGCGGGTGTTTTATCAGGTGTGGGACAAGCCGCTGTACACCGTCGGTGGCGGGCAGATCATCAGTGATGCGCTTGAAGTGTGTGGCGCACGTAATGTCTTCGCCGACCTGAGTCTACCGGCACCGCAGGTGAGTATCGAGGCGGTGTTGCGGCGTGATCCTGAGGTGATTCTGGCGGGGGATCAGGCGCAACTCGATGCGTGGAAAACTTGGCCGCGGATAGCAGCAGTGAAGCAGGGGAAACTGCTGTTGGTTACCGATAAAGGCCTTGAGCGCCCAAGCGGCCAAATGATCGATGCCACCGCCAAACTCTGCCAATTGATCGCGCCTGACCGCTGAAACCGGGGTGACTTCTTCGCGAGCAGGCTCGCTCCCACAGGGGATTTCATTCCAAATGTGGGAGCGAGCCTGCTCGCGAAGGGGCCAGTCAAATCACCGAAGATTCAAATCAAAGCTGGGGAGTCCAGGTGACCCCAAACATCCACACCCGACCTTCTTCGCGATAACCATACTGACTGCCGTCATAGCTGTAGTTCGCGCGGCTGTAGCCTTTGTCGAAAACGTTATCCACTTTCAGATCAAGCTTGATCTCGCGGTTCAGCGCCCAACTGCTGCGCAAGCCGAATAACGTATAACCTCCCAACGGGTTTTCATTTTTCAGATCGTCATAGCTGCTGCTGACCGCCTGCCAACTGGCACCGAGGCTGATCTGGTCAAACTGGCGATCCAGATCCCAACTCACCGTGCGCCGCGCACGCCGTGCCAACGTGTGTCCGGTATCGCGATCGCGTGGATCGATGATCGAAACACCAAGGTTGCTCTGCCAGCCAAACAGTTCCTGTTTCAGCGCCGCTTCAAAGCCATTGATCCGCGCCGAGGCGACGTTCTCCGGACGTGAATTGCTGCCGAAGATAATCGCGTCCTCCAGGTCCGTACGGTAAATCGACGCCTCGAGGCGGCTGCTGTCGGTCAACTGGCTGCGCCACTGCAGCTCATAGCTTTTCGAGGTTTCCGGTTTCAGATCCGGGTTGCTGAAATCCGGGTAGTACAGGTCGTTGAAGGTCGGCGCACGGAAGCCTTCGCTGTAGCTCAGCAACAGATCGTTGTCCGGGTTCAGCGGCAGGGTGAACGTGCCGCTCCAGGTGTTCTGGCTGCCGAATTGCTGGTTATCGTCATGGCGCAGCCCCAGTTCCGTGGAGAAACTGTCAGCCTGATAACGATGCTGAATAAACGCGGCGCGGTTCCAGCGGCTGTCTTCGTCGAATATGGTGCTGCTGTTGACGCGATCTTCGTACCAGTCGCCGCCGAGGATCAGGCTGTTGCGCGCATTCAACGTCAGGTCGTTCTGCCAGTTCACCGAGTCGCGGTAGGTGTTGAACACCGTGCGTTCGTCGCTGAGCTTGTCGAGGGTCTTTTCGCGGTTCTCGGTGTGGCCGAATTCGACGCGGGTTTTCCAGGTTTCGTTGACCCGCGCATCGACGTAACTGCTGACGCTGCTGACGTTGAAATCGCTGTAAGGCTGCTGTTGGACCGATTCGGACGTGTTCATGTCGAAGCGGCCGAACGGATTGTCGAACTCGCCCTTGCCACGGTTATCCAGCAGATTGGCGCCGACTTCGATGTCATCGGTCAGCACATGGCTGAGGCTCAGGCTGACGGACTTGTTGCGGTAAGCATCGTGATCGCCATCGCTCGGGTACGACTCGTGAGTACGGTCGATCCCCGCGGTTTCATCCAGGCTGGCGCCAAGGTTGAAGCGGGTTTTCTCATCGCCACCGGACAAGCCGAGGCTGCGCTGCCACGTTTGGTTGCTGCCGAAACCGACGTGCATCCGTGGCTGCAAACCCTGCTCTGTGCCGCGTCGGGTGAAGATCTGAATCACCCCGCCAATCGCGTCACTGCCATAAATCACCGAACGCGAACCGCGCAGCACTTCCACCCGTTCGATCTGCTCGATGTTCAGGTGCTGCAGGTTGCTGTCACCGGATGTCGAACTGCCGATGCGCTGGCCATCGACCAGAACCAGACTTTGCGCCGATTGCGTTCCACGAATGTAGATCCCCGGCAGACTGCCGCGGCCGCCGGCCTGCGCCACTTGTACACCCGGGACGCGCCGCAGCAAGTCTGGCACGTCGCTCGGTTGCAGACGGTCGATGTCTTCGCGGGTGAATACAGTGTTGGCGGCGCTGCTGTCGTTGCGAGCTTCGACCTGGCGGTTGGCTGAGATCAGCGTGTCCGGCAGTTTCAGCGCTTGATCACGCTCGAAGTTGTCGGCGAGGGCGTTGGCGGATGGCAGCAGAAGGAAGGGCAGGGCGAAGCGCGAAAGGTTCATCAGTGGTCCGTTGACGCTTGGGGCGGATTCAATTTGGCAGTGACACAAACCACTGTGGGAGCGAGCTTGCTCGCGAATACGGTGTGTCAGTCAAAAATGAGTCGACTGACAGTCCGCTTTCGCGAGCAAGCTCGCTCCCACAGGGTTTTGCACAGGTATCGCGATTACTTGTTGAGCAATTCCAGACGCTCGCGAATCGATGCTTCGATCCCGGCCTCATCCAGCCCGCACTCAGCCAGCATCTGCGCAGGTTTCGCGTGCTCGACGTAGACATCCGGCAAGCCCAGATGCAGCATCGACTTGAGAATGTTCTCGCGTGCCAGGAACTCGCTGACCGCGCCACCGGCGCCGCCCATGATCGCGTTCTCTTCGATGGTCACCAGCAATTCGTGGCTGCCGGCAATCTCGCGTACCAGTGCTTCATCCAGCGGTTTGACGAAACGCATGTCGACCACTGTCGCATCAAGCTTCTCGGCAACTTTCAGCGCCTCGGCCAGTTGTACACCGAACACCAGCAAGGCGACTTTGCTGCCCTGACGACGGACGACGCCTTTACCGATTTCAATCGGCTCAAGATCTTTCTCAATGGTCGCATTCGGGCCGCTGCCGCGCGGGTAACGCACAGCCGCCGGGCCGTTGTACAGGTGGCCGGTGGTGAGCATTTTACGCAGTTCGTTTTCATCGCTCGGGGTCATGATGACCATGCCCGGGATGCAGCGCAGGTACGACAGATCGAAGCTGCCAGCGTGAGTCGGGCCGTCTTCGCCGACCAGACCGGCGCGGTCGATGGCGAACAGCACGTCGAGGTTCTGCACCGCCACATCATGGACGAGCTGGTCATACCCGCGCTGGAGGAACGTCGAGTAGATCGCCACCACCGGTTTTGCGCCTTCGCAGGCCATGCCGGCAGCGAACGTCACCGCGTGTTGCTCGGCAATCGCCACATCGAAGTAGCGCAGCGGGAAACGTTCACTGAACGCCACCAGATCCGAGCCTTCCTTCATCGCCGGGGTAATCCCGACCAGACGCGGGTCAGCGGCGGCCATGTCGCACAGCCATTCGCCGAACACTGCCGAATATTTCGGCCCGCCAGCCTTTTTCGGCGCGGCGGCCGGAGCGTCCAGTGGTTCGAGCTTGGTAATCGCGTGGTAACCGATCGGGTCGACTTCCGCCGGCGCAAAGCCTTTGCCTTTCTTGGTGACGATGTGCAGGAACTGCGGGCCTTTCAGGTCACGCATGTTGCGCAGCGTGGCGATCAGCGTTGGCAGGTCGTGGCCGTCGATCGGGCCGATGTAGTTCCAGCCCAGCTCTTCGAACAGCGTGCCGGGGACCAGCATGCCTTTGGCATATTCTTCGGTGCGACGGGCGATTTCCCAAGCGCCGGGCAGGCGCGACAGGACTTTCTTGCTGCCCTCACGCATGCTTGCGTAGGTGCGGCTGGAAAGGATCTTCGCCAGATAATTGGACAGACCGCCGACATTGCGCGAGATCGACATGTCGTTGTCGTTGAGGATCACCAGCATGTTGGCGTTGACTTCCGGCGCATGGTTCAGCGCCTCGAAAGCCATGCCAGCGGTCAACGCGCCGTCGCCGATCACCGCGATCGCCTTGCGATCGCTGTTCTGCAGGCGGGCGGCAATGGCCATGCCCAGCGCAGCGCTGATCGAGGTGCTGGAATGGCCGACGCCAAATGTGTCGTACTCGCTCTCGGCGCGGCGCGGGAAGGCAGCGATGCCGTCCTTCTGACGCAGGGTGCCCATGCGCTCACGGCGACCGGTGAGGATCTTGTGCGGATACGCCTGATGACCAACGTCCCACAGCAACCGGTCGTCCGGCGTGTCGAAGACGTAATGCAATGCGATGGTCAGCTCGATCACGCCCAGACCGGCCCCGAAATGCCCACCGGTCTGACCGACCGTGTAGAGCAATTCCAGGCGCAACTCATCGGCCAGGGTTTCCAGCTCGGCTTCGCCTAACCGGCGCAGGCCGTCCGGCGTGTTCGCGCGGTCGAGCAGGGGCGTGGTCGGGCGCTTGCGGGGAATCTCATGAAACGTCGTGGGCATCAGGCGAATCGTTATAGGTATAGAAGATGCGGCAGTTTACCTGATGCATCGCCCCCTGCCCACGCGTTGGTCTTTTTTGGCTGATTCGCCGTCAGCTGCGGCGCTCGACGATATACCGGGCCAGCTCGCGCAACGGCTCGGCTGCCGCGTCAAACGGTCGCAGGGCGTGCAGGGCCTGATCGCGCAGTTCCAAAGCATAGGCCTTGGCGGCGTCGAGACCGAGCAGCGCCGGGTAGGTCGGCTTGTCCCGGGCGATGTCGGCGCCCTGGCGTTTACCGAGGGTTTCGGTATCGCTTTCGACGTCGAGGATGTCGTCCTGCACCTGAAAGGCCAGGCCGATGGCCTGTGCATAAGTCTGCAGGGCGCGGAGTTCATCCGGCTCGGCACGGCCGCTGGCCAGGGCGCCGAGTTTGACGCTGACTTCGATCAGCGCGCCGGTCTTGTGCCGGTGCATCTGTTCGAGGGCTTTCTGATCGAGTTTGAGGCCGACCGAACCAAGGTCGATGGCCTGACCGCCAACCATGCCTGCCGGGCCGGCGGCGTTAGCCAGCGCGGTGACCATTTGCAGGCGAATGTCGCTGCTGCAGTCGCTCAGGCGCGGGTCGAGCAGGGCGCTGAAGGCCAGGCTCTGCAAGCCGTCACCAGCAAGAATCGCGCAGGCTTCATCGAATTTCTTGTGAGTGGTCGGCTGGCCGCGACGCAGATCGTCATCGTCCATCGCCGGCAAATCATCGTGAACCAGCGAGTAGGCGTGGATCAGCTCGACCGCGCAGGCCGCGCCGTTGGCCTGTTCAGCTTTGCCACCGAGCGCTTCGCACGCGGCGTAGGCCAGCAGCGGTCGCACGCGTTTGCCGCCGTTCATCACGCTGTAGTGCATGGCTTCGTAAAGACGCGCCAGTTCCGGCAGCGGCGCATTGAACAGGGTTTCCAGCGCTGCGTTGACCCGGGTCTGGCTGCTCGCCGTGTACGCGGCAATCATTCTGGCTGTTCCGCGTCGAAGGGTTCCTCGGCGAGTTCGCCATCACGCTCCAGCAGCACCTGCACCTTCTGCTCGGCTTGCGCCAGCGCTGCCTGGCAGTCACGGGTCAGGCCGATGCCCTGCTCGAAAGCGGTCAGCGAGTCTTCCAGCGACAATTCACCGTTCTCCAGACGCTCGACCAGTGTTTGCAGGTCGGCGAGGGACTGTTCGAAATCCAGTGCAGCTTTTTTGCGGGCCATGGCGGCGATTTCCGGTTGACGTTAAACCGGCGCGACACTAGCAGATAGGGGGGGTATGGGCAAATGAGCGGGGTGGCCCGAAAGGGTAAAAATGACTCTGTGGCGGTTGGGTTTAACGCGCAGCTCTGTCCGGATAACAGATCTGATAGCGTGTACTACGACCGCCCCCCGGCAAGCGTTGCAGGCAACCTTTCTCCAGCAACTCTGCAAGATGTCGGGTCGCTGTGGCCTTCGACACTTTCGCCACCGCTTGATATTGACCGGCGCTGATACCGTGCTCAAAACCCCGCTCACCGCCGTCGAGCAGGCGGTTAAGCACTTTGACCTGCTCCGCCGAAAGTTCAGATTCGCGGTGTGCCTGCCAGAAGCGCGTCTTGCCCAGCACGCTTTCAATCCGGGTGATGGCTTCTTTCAGACTACGTAGCAACGTTTGCAGGAACCAAGTGAGCCACTCGGTGATATCCAGCGTGGCTTTCTGGCTCGACTCCAGAATCCGATAGTAGCCGGAACGATCATCCAGAATGCTAGCCGACATGGCGTAGAAACGTATGGCTTGCGCTTCGCCCTGTGCCAGCGCCAGATCAGTGATGGTGCGGGTGAGGCGACCGTTGCCATCGTCAAACGGATGCAAAGTGACAAACCAGAAATGGGCGATGCCCGCACGAAGCATCGGGTCCAGTGCTGTCTGATGCTGGCTTGCCTCGAACCATTGGAGAAACTGGTCGAACTGCAGTTCAAGACCTTGGCGTGGTGGGGCTTCGAAATGAACGGTCGGGCGATCAATGCGACCCGATACCACCTGCATTGGCTCATCACCGCGCAGCGCACCCACATGCATTGAGCGCGCCGTAAGGTCAGCTTCTTGAGCGGGAAACAGCCACTGGTGCCATTCCAGCAAGCGTTCCAGCGTCAACGGTTCGGCAAATCGCCGGGTGGCATCAAGCATGAGCTGCGCCAGACCTTCACTGCGTTGACTGACTTTATCGCCGTCGATCAACTCCAGGCCCAAACGTCGCGCCAAGGACGACCGTACGGAGCCAACATTCAGTTGTTCACCTTCGATGGCCGAAGACGTAACGATATTCTGCAAAAGGGCATCCAGTTCGGTCTGAACCCCCAAAGCGTCGCCTACTGAACCGGCCATACCCATCAACTGACCTTGTGCCTGAACACACTCGCGCAACAACGGTGTCAGGCGTTCTGCCTGCCAGTTGAAGTCGGGCCAGTCGGGCTGTTGCCAGATCCAGTGAGCTGCCATTTATTACCTGCCTTGAGTCCGTGAGCCGAATAGGAAAGCTATTCGGCTCATTTTGTGAGCCGAATATGACGCCTATTCGGCTCACCGTCCACCGGGTTGGCCTGACTCCTACAGCAATAGCACATGTATCCGATTGTTAAAAAACTGCCAAATGGCTAATCTTCGCGCCTTCTACGACCTGATAGTTACGGGTCCTTCAGACGAAACGCAGTTTTCACCGCTGTGAAGTACCGAGGATCGGGTGCAAGGTTTCGTTCAGGCATGGCAGGAGGCATTACATGCGTTCATTTCTTTTGCTGCTGATCGGGTTGGCCTGCGCGCCTGGGCTGCTGGCCGCGCCGAGTGCCGAGTTGTCGGAACCGGTGGGCGGCTGGCGCTATCACGGCCTGCTCGATCGCACGGAAAACCCGCAAGTCGCCTACCCGACGCCGCCAATCGATCGCGGTATCCAGCGTAATCGCACGATGATCCAGGGCCAGCTCAAGGCCATCGGGCACATGCGTCCGCCGCACAGCCTGGCGGTGAATGGCAATCCCCTGAATCTGTACACCGACGACCAAGGCCGTTTCGCCCGGCCGTACGCGTTCGGCGCCGGCTCCAACAGCGTCGAAGTGATCAGTGCCGAGGGCCAGTCGCTCAAGCGGGTGCAATTTTATGAAGCAAACAACTTGCGCACGCCGGCGCGGATTCGTCTTGTCTTGGGATGGGATGACCCGAAGGCCGAGCTCGATCTGCACATTGTCACGCCCGATGGTCAGCATGCCTTCTGGGCGCAGCCGGCGCTGAGCAACGGCGGCGGTCTCGACCCGGATGGCGTCGATGGACCCGGCCCGGAGATGTTCACCATGACTGCGCCCCTGCACGGCACCTATCTGGTTTACGTCAACTATTGGGGCAACTTCGGCAACGGCGGCTATAACTTCGAGGAGACCAGCAACCAGAACGAGGTGATCACCTCGCAGATCACGCTGGTGCTCAACGAAAACACCGTCGACGAAAAACGCGAAACGTTCATCGTGCCCCTGCGGGCGATCGGTGATCTGCTGCTGGTCAAGACTTTCAACTATTAAGCATCCCGCCACGGATGAAATCGGGTTTTGTTAACGATGAGTGATAACACTGTGACTCCAGTTGCCGCTACGCCAGCGACTTCACCTTCCCGGAAATGGCCGCTGCTGCTGGCCGGGCTGTGCCTGGTGGCCGGGGTGGCAGGCGGTCTTGGCTGGTTTTTGCACAAGCCCAAAGCGCCGCCGGCGGAACTGGCGAGTGACAAGCTCGGCTTGAGCCGCCCTGACGCGTTGCTGGAAACCCGCTCGCTGAGCCAGTTGCCCAAGGACTTGCTGACCGTGCCGTTCCTCAAGGCCACGCTCACCGAAGATTTTGTCTTCTATTACGAGACCCATGCGGATCGCCTCGGCTTGATCGGCAGTCTGCGCCGGATCATCTACGAGCATGATCTGAAGTTGCAGGACAGCCTGATCGAACAGCTTTTCGATCAGCCGGCCGATGTTGCTTTGTGGCGCGGGGCGGATGGTCGCTTGAAGGATTTCCTGTTGGTGATGGATCGCGGTGGGCTGGCGAAACTGCTCGAGCCATTAGCGAAAGTCGCGCTGGATGACACGCAGCTCAGCCAAATGGGCGAACTCAAAGTCGGCGGCGATACTGTGCCGCTGTACCAACTGACCTATAACGCCAGCAAAGCCCTGTTGTTCGCCTCCCACGGCGACAAACTGGTGGTGCTGTCCAACCCCGCCAAGTACTACGACCCGGAAAGCGGCGTGTCTGAAGAGTCCGGTCACGTCTCGCCGCAAGCGCTGGCTGCGCTGCTCAATGGCGAAAAACTCTTTCCTGAGGCGTTCGGTCTGCCGGCGAAAACCGCGGAAACCAAGCAGCGTCTGTCGGTCAATTCCAGTGTTCTGGCCATGGGTTATCAGCGCTTTATCCCGAACTTCGCCGGGCTGCGTTTCGACATGGACGGCAGGGGTTGGCACAGCTATCTGGCCATGGACGAGCTGGAGAACCAGCCCGACTTCGATTTCAAACCGGTCTGGCAAGCCATGCCGCTCGGTGCCAGCGCCTGCGTAACCTTGCCGGTCGCTGCCGAACCGCAAAAGCCATTGCTGGTAAAACTCGGCGCCGAAGAAGCCGTGGCGCAAACCCTCACCGAACACGTGGCCGGCGCGGCGGGTCTGTGCTGGTACGCCGATTCGCGTTTGTACACGCCGTTGCTGGTGGCCAGCCTGAAAGACGAGGACAGCAGCAAGCTCGACGGTGATCTTGGCAAACTGTTCGGTTCGATGGTCGGCGCGTTCGAAGCCAACGTCGATGAAAACGTTTTCCCCGTAGTAGAGAAGCAAGAAGGCCAGAACCACGTCTGGCAGCGTCAGGTCAGCTCCAATTTCGGCCCGTACGCGGCGAAGACGGCGGAAAACCCGGACGCGATTTCCGGCAAGGCTTTCATGAAAGTCAGCCTCGCCCGTCACGGTTCGACGCTGCTGTTTTCCCTCGACGACAAACTCGTCGACAAAGCCATCGGCACTCTCGACAAACGCTTCCCGCCGATGGCCGACGTGCTGCCCAAAGATGTGCTGATGCCGATCTATTTCGGTCCGGATTCGATGGCGCAACTGATGCAGCAGGAAACCCTCGACAGTCTGCCGCAAGACATGGAACCGGTGTTTTACAACGCCGCGCAAACCTACCTGATCCCGAAACTGCGCACCTTCGGTGGCTATGGCAAATATGCCCTGACCTTGCCCGAAGGCAGCGAGCCTGACGGTCACTGGCAGTGGCTACCGCTGGAATGGAAAGCGCTGTGACGGCACTGATCCGCAGCCTCGGCCTGCTTGCGCTGTTGCTCAGTGCGGGCGCTCGCGCCGTTGAAGCGCCAGCGCTGGATCCGGCGCAATCCCAGGTGTTTCGCGCCTGGTTCGTGCGTATCGCTCAAGAGCAGCTGAGCCAAGGCCCGAGTCCGCGCTGGTATCAGCAGGACTGTGCCGGGCTGGTGCGCTTTGCCGCCAACGAAGCGCTGAAAGTCCACGACGACAAATGGCTGCGCAGCAATGGCCTGTCCAATCGTTATCTGCCACCGGAGCTGTCGCTCAGCGATGATCAGCGCAAGCTTGCCCAGCAATGGCAGCAGGGCGGCGGCAAGGTCGGGCCGTATGTCAACGCGATCAAACTGATTCAGTTCAACAGCCATCTGGTCAGCCGTGACGTTTCGCAGGCGCGGCCCGGTGACTTGATGTTTTTCGATCAGGGCGACGACCAGCACCTGATGATCTGGATGGGCCGCTACATCGCCTATCACACCGGCACCACCACCCCGACTGACAACGGCATGCGATCGGCAAGCCTGCAGCAACTCATGACATGGAAGGACACCCGATGGATACCCGACGCAGCCAACCCCAACTTCATCGGCGTCTATCGACTGAACTTTCTCTCCCAATGACCGGTGCCCGCATGTTGCGACTCTGCTCCCGAATTCCTTTGCTGCTGGCACTGTTGCTGCCAATGGCCACCGTCAGCGCCGAAGATTCGGTCGAGCCGAGCGGCTATACGCCGGTGTCCGGTGAAAGCTTCTTCCTGCTCGCCGACAGTAGTTTCGCGGCGGACGAGCAGGCGATGGTGCGCCTCGAAGCACCGGGCCGTGATTATCGTCGATTCCGCATGGAACCGTATGGCGGCGCCGACATTCGCGTGTACCGCATCGACAAGCCGCTGGACTTCCTCAAGCGCCAGAAGAACCTGCACCGTGTGGTCAGTGATGGCCAGTTCAAGGGTGAAGGCTTGTCCAACACCCTCGCGTACCTGTGGGACAACTGGTACCGCAAATCCCGTCGGGTAATGCAGCGCGCGTTCTCCTATGAATCGCGCAAACAGGTCACCGAGGAAGTGCCGGAACTGAAGATGGGCAACGCCATCGCCGCGCCTACTCCGTACGACGCGCAGCCGCAATTCGCGCTGATCCCGGGTCTGCCGGTAGTCAGTCAGTTCCGTTATCCGTTGTGGCAGGCCAAGCCGATCGAGCCTCCGGCCGGGGTCAATCTGGCCGGGTCTTCCAGCGATTTCGTCAGCGTTGCGCCGGGCAACGTCTATATCCCGTTGGGCAAGCTGAAGCCGGGCCTGTATCTGGTCGAAGCGCTGATCGGCAAGTACCGCGCGACCACCATGGTCTTCGTTTCCAACACCGTGGCGGTGAGCAAGATTGCCGGCGATGAATTGCTGGTCTGGGCCGCACGCAAACACGAAGGCAGTTCGGTACCGAAGGTCAATGTGCTGTGGACTGACGGCCTCGGCGTGATGAGCAGCGGCGCGACTGATGCCGACGGTTTGCTGCGCCTGAAACACGTCAGTCCTGAACGTTCGTTCGTGATCGGCGAGGATGAAGAGGGCGGCGTCTTTGTTTCTGAAAACTTCTATTACGACAGCGAAATCTATGACACCAAACTGTATGCCTTCACCGACCGGCCGCTGTATCGCCCGGGCGATTGGGTGTCGCTGAAAATCGTCGGCCGCGAGTTCAAGAATGCGCGGGATTCGGTGTTGCCGGGCGCGGCAGATGTCACGGTCAGCGTGCTCGATGCCACCGGCACCGAGTTGCAGCACCTCGATTTGAAACTCGATTCGAAGGCCGGTACTCAGGGCCGTTTCCAGTTGCCGGACAACGCGGTGGCGGGCGGCTACGAGATTCGTTTCAACTACAAGGATCAGGCCTACAGCAGCGCCTTCCGCGTGGCGGAGTACATCAAGCCGCACTTCGAAATCTCACTGAATCTGGCCAAGCAGGATTACCGCACCGGCGAACCGGTCAAAGGCAGTCTGGTGTTGCTCTACCCGGACGGCAAACCGGTGGCCAACGCCAAGCTGACCCTGAGCCTGCGTGCCCAGCAACTGTCGATGGTCGACAACGAACTGCAATACCTCGGGCAATTCCCGGTGGAACTGACCAGCACCGAGCTGACCACCGACAGCAAAGGCAACGCGAGCCTCGACCTGCCGGCCGCCGACAAACCGAGCCGCTACATGCTCACCGTGTTCGCCAGCGATGGCGCGGCCTATCGGGTCAAGACCACCAAGGAAATTCTCATCGACCGTGGCGCGGCGAGCTTCCGCTTGACCGCTGCGCAACGCTTCAGCGCAGTCGGCGACAAAGTCGCGTTCCGTTACGCCAACGAGGGCGGCACCGAACAAAGCAAAGCGGTGACGCCGAGCACGTATGGCTGGGTGCGCCTGGAAGACCAGAGCACCGGCGAAGGCAAACTCGCGGGAACGGACAAGGGCTTCAGTCTGGCGTTTGAGCGTCCGGGCACTTACAACCTGACCTTGAAAGATCAACACGGTCGCGTGCTCGGTGCCACCGGGCATTCGGTCACCGGCGACGGCGTCAAAGCGGTGCCGGGCACCGTGGAAATCGTCCTCGACAAGCCTGAGTACAAGGCCGGCGATGAAGCGCTGGCGCTGATCACGTTCCCGGAACCGGTCAGTGATGCATTGCTGTCGCTGGAGCGTGACAAGGTCGAAGCCACCGCGCTGCTGGCCAAGGGCGGCGACTGGCTGAAACTGGAAAAACTCAGCGACACCCAATACCGCGCGCGTATTCCGGTGAAAGACAACTTCGCACCGAACCTGACCTTCTCCGTGCTGTACACCAAGGGCGGGCAGTACAGCTTCCAGAACGCCGGGATCAAGGTTGTCGCGCCGCAAATCGACGTAGCGATCAGCACCGACAAAGCGGTGTATCTGCCGGGCGACACGGTTACGGTTGACCTGACCACGCAGTTCGCCGGCAAAGCGGTTCCGGCGCATCTGACCGTCAGCGTTGTCGACGAAATGGTCTACGCGCTGCAACCGGAAGTCGCGCCGACCATCGACCAGTTCTTCTATCACCCGCGCCGCAACAACGTGCGCACCAGTGCCAGCCTGTCGTTCATCAGTTACGACGTCGCGTTGCCTGGCAGCCCCGGCGCACCGGGCAAAGCCAACCGCAGCGAGCGTGGGGTGAAAGTGCTGGAGCGTCCGCGTCGTGAAGACGTCGATACCGCCGCGTGGCAGCCGGAGTTGTTGACCGGTGCCGACGGCAAAACCCGTTTCACCTTCAAGATGCCGGACTCGCTGACCCGCTGGCGCATCACCGCCCGCGCGATCGCCGATGACGGTCAGGTCGGGCAGAAGAAGCAATTCGTTCGTTCGGAAAAACCGCTGTACCTGAAGTGGAGCGGCCCGAGCAAATTCCGTAAGGGCGATCAGCCGCAACTCGGCGTATTCGCGTTCAGTCAGGCCGAGAAACCGGTCAAGGCTGAACTGGTCACTCACTACGCGGGTGCCGAGCAACGCCTGCCGGTAACCCTCAACAACGGCATCAACTACCTGCCGCTGCCGGCGTTCTCCCTGGCTTTCGGCGAGTGGACGGCGGAGTTGGTGCAGGACGGCAAAACCGCCGACTCCCTCGCCGTGCGCCTGAGTGCGACCGGTGACGGCTGGCAAGTGACGCAGACGCAAAGCCTCGATGTCGCCAGCGGTGACACGCCGTTGAGTCTGCCGGCCGACGCCAGCGATATTCGCCTGCGTCTGGATGACAGTCCGCAAGCGTTGTTCCGCTCGGCACTCGATGATCTGCTCAGCTATCCGTACGGCGGCGTCGAGCAGACTGCCAGCCGTTTGCTGCCACTGAGCATTGCCTATCCATCGCTGGCGTCGAATCCGCAGATCCGCGATCGCTTGCGCCTGATCATGCAGAACAGCCGTCTGCGTCTGGTGCAAATGGCCGGGCCGTCGGCGAGCTTCACCTGGTGGGGCTACGACGGTGAACCGGATGCGTTTCTCACCGCTTACGCCTATTACGCCGACTTTAACGCCAGTCAAGTGCTGGAGCTGACCTTGCCGCCGGAGCACTGGCAGCGGGTGCTGGAGGTGTACGCCAAGCAAGCGCCGAACACACCGTTGCTGCAGCGGGCGCTGATTCTGTCGTTCGCCAAGCAGATGCATTTGCCGGTGAGCACGCTGCTCAGCGGTTTGATGGATGATCTGGCCAAGGCCGGTGAAGGCAATGCTGAAACCATGCTCGACGATGGTGAGGACAGTCTGGTGATGAGTGATCCGGATTCGGCGCTCAGTCTTGCGGCGGCGCGGGTGTTGACCGCCGCGCTGGCCACGCAGTCGAAAGTGACCTTGCCAGATGCATTCAATCGTCAGGTGGGCGCTGCGCAACAGCGTCTGTCCGTCAGCTCGCAGCCGTTTGCCGAAGCGCTGAATCTATCGCTGCAGGCGTTCGATCAGGCGCGTTCGCAAGCGCTGCTGCAACGTCTGCTGCCGCAACAATCGACTCTGGAGCGTGCGCTGGCGCTGACCTGGTTGCAACGCAGCATCGCCCAGGCTTCGCCGACCATCGCGCTGACACCGGGTGAAGGCTGGAAGAAAAACTACGGTGCAACCGGTGAGATGTACTGGACTTGGCAGGGTGCGACACCAGTACCGAGCGTGCTGACAGTATCCGGCACGCAAGAGCGTCCATTGCGCGCGGCGTTGAGCTTCCAGACCCAGCAGCCGGCGGCCGATCCGATGGCCGTGACCATCACCCGTCGCCTGTCGCGGCTGGTGCCGGGCGACGAAGCGTTCACTTTCAAACTGGAGCCGGTCGGCACCAAGCCGCTGTCCAGCGACAGCCTGTATCTGGACGAAGTGATCCTCTCCAGCAAAACGCCGAAACCGCTGCGCTACGGCATGCTCGAAGTGCCGCTGCCACCGGGCGCCGATGTTGAGCGCACGACGTGGGGCATCAAGTTGCAGGGCAAGGACGGCACCGAGCCGACCGCGCTGGAGAAGGCGCGCTTCGAACCGGGTCAACTGGCGTACGCGGTCCCGGTCGATGCCCTGAGTGGCGAATTGCGTCTGCGCCATCTGGTGCGCTTCTCGCAGAAGGGCCAGTTCAACCTGCCGCCGGTGCGTTTCAAGCAAGTCTACGCGCCGCAGCATCAGGCCCAGGAAGCGAAAGCGGCCCTCGGTCAGGTCACGGTCAACTGACATGAGCCGGCCGCTGCTGTGGCTGCTGATATGTATGTTCCCTGCGCTGGCGACGGCGCAGGATGAGCCGCTGCGCGTGGCCTACAAGGGCGAATTGTTGTCGTTGAGTCGGACACAACTGATCGCCCGTGAAGCGTTGCCGTCATCGCTGGATACGCCACTGGGCAGTCTGTGGAAGTTGTTTGTCTATGCGTGGCTGGTGGACACCGGCGCCCGGGAACCTGCGTATGAATGTCGCGGACAATCGAAGGACGAGGTTTATTGCTGCACGGCGGGCGGCAGGATTGAACGTGATCAGGCGTTGGTGAAATCCTGCGGGTTATATTTCGGGCCTGCGCGGCTGGGTATTGCGACGGCTGATTGGAGAAACTATTGGCAGGCGCGACAAGCGCCGTCGTGGTTGCTCGATCTGCCTTCGGTGCAACCGGCTCAACGGGTTTCCGTGGTTGAACTGCTGAAGGTCCTGGCTTCGTTGCCGGCGCAGGATCAGGCGCGGCGGGTGTTGCTCGACGTTGTGCTGAATGCGGCGGACGGCAATGTCGTTGGTGAATTGGGCGGGCGCTTACGGGTGAAAACCTGGAGCTGGCTCGGCGATCAAGACCCGCAATCGCGACAGGGCGGATTCGCTGGCTGGACGGCTGATGGCTCACCGGTCTGGGCTGGCGGGCGCGGCACCAGTCAGATGGTTTTACGTCATTACGGGCAAGCGCTAGCAACGGTGTTACCTGCGGTTTGGCCGGCAGAGGCGGGGCGTTGTGTTGAGGTCGATCTTTTTTCGCGCTATCCGGTAACCCGGGTTTTGACTGGCGAGCGAGTGGTCACTTCCGGCCCGTTACAAGGCGATTACCGCGTTGAATTCGCCAACGGCAACGCGCTGGATATCCACAGTGACGGCGAACTGTTTTTGCTCAACGACAAACTCGTCGCCAGGCTTGATCGCGAAGAATACGTCGCCCGCGTCCTTGAGCGCGAAGCCAAACCCGAACCTGCCGAAGCGGCCAAGGCGTTGGCCGTGGCGATCCGCACGTATCTGCTGCAAAACGCCACGCGCAACGGCGACTGCCTGAGCATCGACGACAGCAGCAATCGCCAACGTGTCGCGCCGCGCCCGGCCTCGGCCGAATCCCGCAACATCGCCGCATGGACGGCGGATCTGGTGTTGGCCGGCAGCACTGTCACCTATCACTCCGATCAACCCGGCCCGGACAAACTCGCCTGGCAACAAGCCGTCGAGCAAGCCAATGCCGGTCAACGTTACGACGCGATTCTGCTGCACGCTTATCCGCGCGCCAGCCTCAGTCGTTGGGACAACCCGGTTGCTTCCTGCGAAGCGCTGCCCGCCGCGCAAGACTGGCTGCAAAAACAACGTCGCAGCTGGCGCCCGAAGCTGGAAAGTGAAGCCGGCTACAACGAAGTCAGCACCTTCGCCGTGTGCAAACTCGCCTTCGGTCGTCCCTTCGTCGACCGTGAACGCCAACGCATTTACGTACGGGGCGTGCTGACCCTGCAGGATCGCCTCGACCTGACCCACGAATATCTGCACCTGGCCTTTGAAGCACATCCCAACGGCCAGGATGAAACCTACATCGAAGGGCTTGCCCGTCACCTTTTGCTGGAATAGACCATGACACTCCGTTATCCACAGGTCTTGCTGCTGCTCTGCACGTTGACCGCGCTCTCGCCGGCCATCGCTGCCGACGGCGTCAAACTCGACACCCCGGTCGGCGGCTGGCGCAGCGGCGCGCCAGAAGGCGAGGGCGAAAGCTTCCGCCAGACCGTCAACTACCCGGCCTCGTCGGTCAACACCCCGGTCGGCCAGGCCAACACCGCGCGCATCAGCGGAGAGATCAAAGCAGCGCAGAAAGGCAATGAGCCCGGCCGCCTGATCGTCAACGGCGTCAGCATGCCGCTGAAAATCGATGAAAGCGGCCGTTTCGATCGCCCGTTCTCCTTCCCCAGCGGCAGCAACAGTGTCGAAGTGCGCAGTCCCGATGGCCAGCAACGCCACCGCACACAATTCCTCAACACCAGCGGCGGCGCGACCCCGGCGAAACTGCGCGTACTGCTGGCGTGGGACAGTGACGGCACCGACCTCGACCTGCACCTGGTCACCCCCGACGGCGCACACATCTGGTACGGCAACCGCAGCGCCGCTAACGGCGCCGCGCTCGACGTCGACGTCACCACGGGTTACGGCCCGGAAATCTTCGCCATGCCTGCGCCGATCAAGGGCCAGTATCTGGTCTATGTAAATTATTACGGCGGTGGCTATCGCGGGGATGACGAGGGCGGCGATGAGGCGGTGCAGCCGCTGACCACGGCGCAGGTGACGGTGATTACTGAAGAAGGCACGCCGAGCGAGAAAATGGAGACGTTTCTGATCCCGATGCGCGCGGTAGGGGAGCTGACTTTGGTTAAGGCGTTCAGTTATCCCTGAGCCGTTACTTCCTCAGGGACAGCACTAGAGCCCGGGCGGAATGTAACCGGGCACGAATGGAACATTGATGCATTTTCCGTGAATGATTTTTCCGTCCTCGATCCTGAACAGCACAATCTTCTTGGCTTTATTGACGGTGGCTTCCAGTTTGCAATCAGAGCTATGCCCGACGGTCTCGTAGTACTCGGTATAAACCATGCCGTTGCCGGTGTGATTCATGGAAGTACCGGCCGCTTCGGTGGTGGTCCAACTTGAGGACTTGAACCAGGTAAGGACGGCCAGATTTTCACCGTTGGTACCGGTTTGTTTTTTCATTGAGTCGGGTTTGCCGAACAGATCGAGTGCTTCCTGAACATCCCGTCCTTCCCAGCGCGACTGCGCAACAAGGTGGCAGCCATTCACCAACAAAGTTGTGGCTGTCATCAGCAGCGCCAGTAACGTCTTGGTCCATTGATTCATCATGACTCCCGATGTCATGTGCGATACGAATAGCGCGCTGCAGCGTTAAGCCGTCAGGCTGTTACTTGTTGCCCAGTATCGAGTCGAGGTTGTCCATCATTTGGCCTTTCTCTTGAATTGGTGCCAGTTTGAAGAACATTTGCTGCATGCCCTGAATCATCTGCAAATGCTCCATCTTGCCCACGGCAATCATGTCTTTTTTCTCCGCAGAGCAAACAAAAGCAAAGGCGCGCTGCACCCAGAACTCCTTCGGCTGCTGCCATTGTTCGTTCACTTTCAGGTGGCGCAGCATGTAGGCAATTCGATCCACCGACTGGCCATTAACAAACCGCACCTTGCCAGTCTTGCATTGAACTTCCAGGTTATAGGCATCGATCATCGGCTTGCCCGGCTCTTCATACACCAGCGTCACCGCCAGCATCTGAGCACCCTTGGTGCGTGTCGACGGCACTACTGAAGTTTTGTCGGCCACATACATGATGTTTTTGTGCGGGACGCCGTTGCCGTAAATGATCCACCAGTCGCCGACGGGGTTCGGTTCTTCTGCTGACACTGAAGTAGCCGTCAAGAGTGCAGTCAGTAGAGCGAGGGATTTACTCAGTTTGAAAAACGGTGACATGGTGCTGCTCCATTCCTTGGCGCTTTTGTAATGTACAAAAACAGAACGGAAATTTAGTGGCGGGTGCAGGCCGGGGCAATTAGGGCGGATGTGCTAATGGCTTATTGAAATGGCCGGTTGTCGGGCATTAATTGTCGGAAAGACTCAAGTACAAAGAACGCAGTGTCTGTACGCGGTTGCGCCCCTGATCCTTGGCGCCGTACAGCGCCTGATCAGCTTCCGAGAGCAGGCGTGACAGGTCATGACCGGATTCGCGGGTGGTCACCACGCCGATGCTGACACTGAGCAATCCAGGCTCAAGAATCGACAATTGCGAGAATGAACGACGGATCCGTTCGGCAATTTCCAGTGCCGTCTCCTCATCGCATTCGTAGAGCAGGCAAGCAAACTCCTCACCGCCGATCCGCCCGCAAACATCTTCCTTGCGCAGGCTCTCGACCATGATCCGGCCGAACGCAATCAACGCCTGATCCCCGACGGGATGGCCATAGGTGTCATTCAGGCGCTTGAAATTATCCAGATCACAAAGCAACAACGCCGCCGGTTCCCCGTGTTGCTGACTTTCGGCAAGCAGTTGTCCGGCGTTCATCATGAATGCGCGACGATTGCCAATGCCCGTCAGCGGATCGCTGAACGCCGCCGCTTTGAGCTTGAGCTCTGCACGCTCCTTGACCATCGCCAGCGTGATGTAGGCGATGCCGATGACATACAGCATCGACTCGAACAGCATGAACGAGAAAAACGGCACGCCCTCGCCACTGCCCAGTAACGCTTTTGTCACCGGCAGCCCTTCATCGGTCGCACTGCGAACGGCGTAGAACACCGTGTGCAAAACGGTCAGCACCAGCGCCGGCATAAACGCGACGTCCAGAGTGTGGCGGCTGCGCCAGAGCTCCAGCGTTGTCAGCACGCCGTAACCGAATGCCAGCAAGGAGTAGATCAGAACCCGATTGGGCATCGACTCGTAGAAGGCGGGAATCAGGCACAAGGTCAGCCAGGCGAACGCCCCTGCCAGAATGCCGGACACTGAAGGCTTGCGCCCGACCAGCGTACGCATGGCCGTCCAGTTCATCGCTGCACTGAGCAATAGAACAACATTGCCGAACACAATGGGAATGAAGTCGACCCCTCGATCACGCCAACTGACCAATACCACGCCCAAGGCGCCAAGCAGCATCATGCTGCCGAGGTACGCCAGTGGCGGCTCGCGGGTTTCGCGATACCAGGCGTGCAGCGTCAAAAGTCCCATCAAAAAGAAGACGAAGACTGAAACGACCAGCAGGGTCGGGATATGCAGGGCCATTCCATGGATTCCCGTGAGGCTCAATACCGGAATCCGGCCGGGGTCGGGGATGCGGGTAAAAACAGAGGGGCGGTTACAAGGCGGGATTTAGCACTGTGGGGATTGGGTTTTGCAAGTGTTGGCGCATTGGCCTGAGGATTGCCTAAGCCATTGCGACAGGCAGCGGGGCAATTGTGCAGCAGCAATTGCCCTGTTTCGCTCCGGCGTCAGGCCGCTATGTTTGGACTGAAACTGCTGGAAGTAAGGCGCTCAATTGCGATCCCCAGAGCTTGATCGTCAAATAGCTTGTTTTTTCGCACTGCAGCGCTGGAACCACCATCCCACTTCAGCAGCGCTTCGCGTAAAGCTGGAACGGTTGGCGCAACGCCGTCCTGAATCAGCAACCAGTCGACAGTCGCGAGCAACTCCATGCCAAAAGGTGATTCAAAGCCATCAATCAACTCAGCCGTGCGTTCTAACGCTTGGGAGTATTCCTTGGCTTCAGTCTTAAGGTAGGTCTGCAAAAAGGCTTTGCGATCCTGGTCAAACCAAATCACATCGGTGATTCCCGCATCACTGATGCGCTTATCGCAATGCAGATAGCTGCCATCCAGATTGTTGAGCAGATGTTCCAATCGATTAGCGTACGGTCCGAATTTATGGGCGACGAATTTAAGATTCAGCGGGTTCTCAGTACTAGGAAGTTTTTCAATTGCACGCTCAAGAAACCACGCCAGTTTCTGAATCTCGAGCAGGCTGCATTCCATCCCCAGAACCCAATAACGTCGTACCAGCTCTGCAATCAGCGCCCGTGCCGGAGTGAGTTGCTCAACTCCGTTGCGTTTAGCGACATTCAGATACTGATTGGAGGGTTCGAACACCAATACATCCACGTCCAGATCGTCCAGTACCTCAACAATTTGCTCACGCACTTCAGGCCACTTCAGCCCACCGTTACCAGCACCTAGCGGCGGGACAGCGACAGACTTCACATCGTTTTCTATCAAGAAACGACGCAGATCATGCAAACCCTCGGTAATCCACGCCATTTGCGACGGAGAGCGCCAATGACGTTTGGTAGGGAAGTTCACGATCCAGCGCGGGCCATCGAGTTCATTGGTGGCCGTCACGTGCATTTTGCCGGTTTCTACTTCACCGGCCTTGCACGCTGCTGCATACAGGTGGTAATTCTGCGCAAAGCGTTCTTTGAACATCAAGGCGATGCCTTTACCCATCACACACCACGGTGTTCACCGTGTTGACGAGGGCTTCGTTTTTGGCTTCCAGCAGGTTGCCTTGGGTGAATCTGATCATTGGAAATACCATTTGGGGCGCGCATGGACTGGAGGAGCAAAAGCCAGTTCAGATAGCGTCAAGGTTTATTCCTCATCAAAATAATCGCGATCCAGCGTCGGCAACCGCAACAAGCGCGATGTCACGCCAACCTCATGATCCATCATCAGATGCACCAGTCGCGTTCCGTCTACCAACACAATGCCATCCACCGATTTAGCGAAGTCAACAGCGTGTGCGGTAAAGCCAGACGTGGTGATGAATACGCCGCGCTTAGCTTTTTGCCCGGCGAGTGCTCCGTAGAACGCCTGCAGTTCAGGCCGGCCAACCGTGTTTTGCCAGCGTTTGGCCTGAACATAAACCTTCTCCAGCCCCAATTTATCAAGCGAGATAATGCCGTCGATACCGGCATCACCGGAACCGCCGACACGTTGCAGATCATTACGACTGGCGCCGTAACCCAGGCGATGAAGCACATCCAGCACGATCACTTCGAAGCGGTTGGGGCTGACTTGCAGCAAGTTATCCAAAAGGTCGGCCGCCGTGGCATCGCGCAATTCCTTAAGCGCTCGCTCCAGTCGGTCGTCGGGGCTTTCGGTGGCAGAGGCTAGATCTGGCTCCACATTCGGTTGGTCATCCAGTGGCTCAGCGTCAGGCGCGACCTTCAGCTTCACATTCATGTAGCCGATTGCCAAATGCTCCACGTCCTTGGCTGACAGTGGAAATGCATGCTCCTTGGCGTACTGCGCGCCTGCATCGGTCAATTTCCAATACCCGCGTTTGGCACAGCTGGAAAGACCGGCACGTTTGAGTCGATCGTGCGCCCAACCTGAACGGTTTTTGTAGGTAGCCTGACCACTGGCGATCAATTCTTCGCGCTGTGCTTCGGTCAGTTGCAGTGTTTTTGCTGCCGCTTCGTGAGCGTCCCGAGCAATCGCACCCTCGGGTTTTGTGGCGAGAAAACGAAGGATCGGTTCGATGAACTGATCGTAGGTTGGAACGGACATAGGCGCATCCCTGTGCTGAAGGTTTTTTAACTAACCGGCGGGCGAGTATAAATTAACGCTCGCTGAGGATGCCTTGGAGAGTAAGCGCTGTTTGCGTGAAAACGTAAGTCGCTATGTCTCGGTTCACAAATATGTCGAATATCAGGCTGGTTCACTTTTTCACAGGCATTAAAAAGCCGGCTTGTGGCCGGCTTCTCGGGGACTGGCTTGGCCTATTTTTGGTAAGCCTTGCCAGCCTTCAAAACGTACATCCGGATCTGCGTCCGGCTGTGGGACTTGGCCAGACGTTGGTCTGCCGCGTCGGGCGCTGTCTGAGCCGCGGGGCGGGTCGATGCGCAAATGTGGGGCGCAGGATACTGAGTTTTGATTGGGATTCCCAGCCTGAAGTGCGGGTTAGAGCGACTTCTGCGCCAGAAAACCGGGATTTGTACCAATTGTCCGGGCCTCTTCGCGAGCAGGCTCGCTCCCACAGGGATCGATGTTTGCCGAGAGAACACACTGTTTTCTAGAGAAACGGCACCACAGGCCGCCGCTTGCTCACCGTCGACCACCAGAACACCCAGCCCAATATATGAATCCGTTGCTCCTCGATCTGCGCCGGGCGGAACACTTCGTCCGGGTATTCGGCGCTGTTGTGGCTACGCAGGCGCAGGCCGTTGCCGGGCATGCGGTGCAGGTATTTGATGCGCAGCATACCGTCGTGTTCGATGGCGTAGATTTCACCGTCCACCACTTGGGTCAGGCCGCGATCGATGGCGACAACGGAGCCGTCCTCGATGCGCTCGGCCATGCTGTTGCCGATCATGTGTGCGCAGATGGCGTCGGCGGGGCGGATCTCCAGTTGATCAACGTGTGCCCGCAGCAGGCGGATGGAGAGTTCCGGATCCTGGATAACGTGGGTTTTGTCGGAGCCGTTGGTCTGTGGTGTTTCTTTGAAGAAGGCCAGTTCGATGTCGTTGGGATGGATGAATCGGTAGGCGCCCTGTGGGTCGTGGGCGTCAAAGCTGTCGCCGTTGCTGGCAGGTGGAGTCAGGCTCGGCAGCTCTTTTATGCCTTGGCCGGTTTTCAGCCATTCGCTGTTGACGGACAGCAGGCGTGAGACTTCTTCCATGCGATACGCCGGGACGCCCCGGGTGTACCAGTTGTGGACATTTTGGGCTTCCGTGCCCCAGAACTTTGCGAAACCCGTCGTCGAGATGTTCGCAGCTTCCAGGAGTGCCTTGAATCTTGGACCGCTAGTGTTCTTTCTCATAAACACGGAGTCTACGGCCGTGCCAGAGCGGTTTGAATAAACCGGACGTTCAAAAACGGGCTGAATTTTGCGACGGGATGTAAGGCGTTCTTGTGGGAAATTACACAGGCTAAAACTTTTCTGTAGTCCGTGATAAACACTCTGTTTAAGACAGCTTTTCCCGAGCACAAAAAACCCCGGATCAACCGGGGTTTTCTTCAAGCATCACGCGTAGCGCAGTTGCTTAGCCTTTGTAGGCGGCAACCGACTTGGTGATCGCTTCGCGGGCGGCGTCAGCACCGGCCCAGCCTTCGATCTTGACCCATTTGCCTTTTTCGAGATCTTTGTAGTTCGCGAAGAAGTGCTCGATCTGCTGGATCAGCAGTGGCGGCAGGTCGGTGTATTCCTTCACATCGACGTACAGCTGGGACAGCTTGTCGTGTGGCACTGCGATGACTTTGGCATCGCCGCCGCCGTCGTCGGTCATGTTCAGGATGCCGACTGGACGCGCGCGGATTACCGAGCCTGGAGCAACCGGGTAAGGGGTCACAACCAGCACGTCGAGGGGATCACCGTCGTCAGCCAGGGTGTTCGGGATGTAACCGTAGTTGGCCGGGTAGAACATTGGGGTGGCCATGAAACGGTCAACGAACAGGCAATCGCTGTCTTTGTCGATTTCGTATTTGATCGGCGCGTGGTTGGCCGGGATCTCGATCGCGACGTAGATGTCGTTCGGCAGGTCTTTGCCAGCCGGAATCTTGCTGTAGCTCATTGGGCGTTGCCCCCGTAGTTGACCAAAAACACTTGGCCGGATTGACCAAAAAGTGGCGGCGATTATAGGCATATTCTGCCGTGGGCGCCATGTACCGAAAGTCGTGCAGCGCTCAGTCGTGTGGCTGATAGACCGGGTCTGTGGCCTGAAGTTGCCGCAACCTGCCCAACGGATCCTGGCGGTAGAAAAGCTGTAGCTGCGCATACACCTGTGGATAAGCCTCGTGCAGCAGATCCGGGGCGCTGAAGAAGTACTCGCTGGTGACGGCGAAGAACTCGGCCGGGCTCTCGGCGGCGTAGGGGTCGATGGCAGTTTCGGCGTCAGGATTATGATCGAGCTGGCGGTTGAGGTCGTCGTAGGCGTGTTGCATCACCTCGGCCCAGTCGCTGACACGCATGTCGGCATGCAGCGGCGGCAGGCCGTTGGCGTCACCGTTGAGCATGTCGAGCTTATGCGCCAGTTCGTGAATGACCAGGTTGTAGCCTTCCCAGCCGCCACTGGCCATGACGCCCGGCCAGGCGAGGATGATCGGCCCCTGTTGCCAGGCTTCACCGCTGTGTTCGCCGTCCCACTCATGCTCGACACCGCTGGCGTCACGATGACGTTGCGGGCTGAGAAAGTCGTCAGGGTAGAGCACGATCTCGTGGAAACCCTGATACCAGTTCAGATCATCCAGATTGAGCAGCGGCAATTGCGCTTGGGCGGCGAGCAGCAGTCGTTGTTCCTGATGCAGTTCGACGCCGGGCAGGGCGCTCAGGTGTTTGTCTTCGAGGAACAGTACGCAGGCTTCGCGCAACCACTGGTCTTCGGCAGCGCTGATGCCGTCAAGGAAGCTCAGGTGATGGCGCACCCGTTGCCACATCTCGTCGGCAATCGGGTGCTTCGCCAGAATGCGCCGGCGACGCCAGGCGCTCAGCGACCACATCGGCTTAGTGCGATTGCGCTTTGGTGCCGCCGAAACGGCTGCGAACCACACCGAGGATCATCGGCACCAGCGACAACAGAATGATCGCCACCACTAGCAATGACAGGTTTTTCTTGATGAACGGTACGTTGCCGAAGAAGTAGCCCAGCGTGACCAGACCGCCGACCCAAAGGATGGTGCCCAGCACGCTGAAACCGAAGAAGCGCGGGTATGGCATCTTCGCTACGCCGGCAACGAACGGCGCAAAGGTACGGATGATCGGCAGGAAGCGCGCCAGCGTCACGGTCTTGCCGCCGTGCTTGTCGTAGAAGTCGTGGGTTTTCTGCAGGTAATCGCGACGGAAGATTTTCGAGTTCGGGTTGCTGAACAGTTTCTCGCCAGCCGTTCGTCCGATCACGTAGTTGGTGCTGTCGCCAAGGATCGCCGCGAGCATCAGCAAGCCGCCCAACAGCACCGGGTCCATGCCACCGCCAGCCGCAACGGCACCGGCAATGAACAGCAACGAATCACCCGGCAGGAACGGCATCACCACCAGTCCGGTTTCACAGAAGATCACCAGAAACAGGATGGCGTAGATCCATGGCCCATAGTTGTTCACCAGCAAATCGAGATAGACGTCGAGATGCAGGATAAGGTCGAGCGGGTTGAAATCCATGGGGGCACCTGTTTGACGGCCCGACTCGGCAGGCCTGTGCGGATGACTTCGTGTAAGCCTACAGCGGGGTGTAGTTTTTCTTACAAGCCGGAAAGATCGGGATTATACGGTCTGAAGGATGAAAAGCGCGTTGGTTTTGTAGCGAGGGATGTCGGGGTGTGAACAATTGTCAGGAAGCTTTCGGAGTGCCTGAGGGAGCGGACTCCCTCATCACACGTTGCATTTGCAGTCAGAGCTCTTCGCTGATCGGCAACACGTAGTTCTTGAACTCGGTGTCTTCCTTGAACCCGATGGATTCGTAGGTTTTCTGCGCCACTTCGTTGTCGGCGCTGGTGGATACGCGCATGCGCACGGCCTGGGTTTCCTTGGCCATTTTTTTTGCGGTGCGGATCAGGTTGTCGGCGACCAGTTGGCGGCGGGCATCTTCAGCGACATAGATGTCGTTGAGAATCCACACGCGTTTGAGCGACAGCGAAGAGAAGCTTGGATAGAGCTGACAAAAACCCATCAGCTTCTTGTCGTCATCATCGGCCAGCGCCAGGTAGATCACCGATTCCTTGCGGCGCAGGCGTTTTTCCAGAAAGGCGCGGGAGGAATCCGGGTAAGGCAGTGAACCGTAGAACTCGCGATATTTGACGAACAACGGAGTCAATAAATCCAGATGTTCGAGGGTCGCTTGAATAATCCGCATGATAGGTCTCGTCTTCAAGTGGCTGTCTTCAACTGCTCTGACGGCGATGGGAAACCCGTGCGGCCGTGCATCGATCCTGCCTGAAACCGGCGCAGAAACGCAATGCGGAAACGGTTCAGTTTGTGGGCGGATCGAGCAGGAAATTACCTTTCATGTCTACACCAGCGTCCGATTCCAGCGTCTGAACCTGTGCTTCGTCCTTCAGGTTGACCCCCGACAACTGCCGCCGGCAGGCTTCGCGCATCAGATAAAGCAAGCGGTGCGCCGCCATGCCGTAGCTCAAGCCTTCGAGCCGTACATTGGAAATGCAGTTGCGGTAGGCGTCGGTCAGGCCGATCTTTGGATTGTAGGTGAAATATAAACCGAGGCTGTCTGGTGAGCTGAGGCCTGGGCGTTCGCCGATCAACATCACCAGCATTTTTGCGCCGAGCAGTTGGCCGATCTCATCACCGATGGCAACGCGGCCCTGTTCCACCAGGACAATGGGCGCCATCGACCAGCCGTCAGCGCTCATCTGTTCTTCCAGTCGCGTGAGAAACGGCAAGGTATGCCGATGCACCGCCAGCGCCGACAGGCCGTCAGCCACGACAATTGCCAGATCGATACCGCCCGGATGCGCTGTTGCATAGTCACGCAAGGCTTGCGCCGATTCATCGCTGAGCTTGCGGCCCAGATCCGGGCGTTGCAGATAACTGTTGCGATCCGCAGCGGCGCTGTGCAGCAACAGGCTTTCACGGCCACGCTCAGTCAGTTGCGCGCTGAGCCCAGCGTGATCGAACGGCAAGTGCACGGCATCGCGTGCCTGCGCGTGGGCAAACTGAAAATCCAGTTGCGCGCTGGTCGGCAGGCTGGTGCCAGTGCGGCCAAGGGCGATCCGAGCCGGGGTCAGGCGGCGCAGTTCCAGCCAAGGGTTTTGCGGATCGATGGGCGGTTTTTCCATGTGACTCATCCCAGTTGCGCCAGCGCCTGGCGGAAGGCCGGCGGCAAGTTGTTACCGAAGCGGACCTTGCCGTCCGCTTGGGTGAAGATGCCCATGTTCGCCAGCCACTGCTCGAACTCCGGCGCCGGTTTCAGGCCCAGAGTCTGCCGGGCATAGAGCGCGTCGTGGAATGAAGTGGTCTGGTAGTTGAGCATGATGTCGTCGGAGCCGGGGATGCCCATGATGAAGTTGATTCCGGCGACGCCGAGCAAAGTCAGCAGAGTGTCCATGTCGTCCTGATCGGCTTCGGCGTGGTTGGTGTAGCAGATGTCGCAACCCATCGGCACGCCGAGCAGCTTGCCGCAGAAATGGTCTTCGAGGCCGGCGCGGATGATCTGTTTGCCGTTGTAGAGGTATTCCGGGCCGATAAATCCTACGACTGTGTTCACCAAAAACGGCTTGAAATGCCGTGCTACGGCGTAGGCCCGCGTTTCGCAGGTCTGTTGGTCGACGCCGTGATGGGCATTAGCCGATAACGCGCTGCCCTGACCGGTCTCGAAATACATCAGATTCTGCCCGAGGGTGCCGCGATTCAGGCTCAGGCCGGCATCGTAGCCTTCCTGCAACACGTTCAGATTGATGCCAAAACCGGCATTGGCCGCTTCGGTGCCGGCGATCGACTGGAACACCAGATCCAGCGGCACGCCACGATTGATCGCCTCGATGGAGGTGGTGACGTGGGTCAGTACGCAGGCCTGGGTCGGGATGTCGTAGCGCTGGATGATCGCGTCGAGCATTTCCAGCATCGCGCAGATCGAGGCGATGCTGTCGGTCGCCGGGTTGATGCCGATCATCGCGTCGCCATTACCATAGAGCAGGCCATCGAGAATGCTCGCGGCGATGCCTGACGGTTCGTCGGTCGGGTGATTGGGTTGCAGGCGCGTCGACAGCCGTCCGCGCAGGCCGAGGGTGCCGCGAAACTTCGTCACCACGCGAATCTTTTGCGCCACCAGCACCAGATCCTGCACGCGCATGATCTTCGACACGGCGGCGACCATTTCCGGGGTCAGGCCGGGGGCGAGGTTGCGCAGGCTGGTTTCATCGGCGGCGTCGCTGAGCAGCCAGTCGCGGAAACCGCCCACGGTGAGGTGGCTGACCACGGCAAAGGCTTGTTTGTCGTGGGTGTCGATGATCAGCCGAGTGACTTCGTCGGCCTCATAGGGAATCAGCGCTTCTTGCAGGAAATGCGTCAGCGGAATGTCGGCCAGTGCCATTTGCGCCGCTACGCGCTCGCCATCATTGAGGGCGGCGACGCCGGCGAGGAAATCTCCGGAGCGCGCCGGGCTGGCCTTGGCCATGACGTCCTTGAGGCTGTCGAAGTGATAGGTCTGGGCGCCGACGGAATGGGCGAATGCGGCCATGGGGCGATGTCCTCCTGATTCTGTGGGTAGCGAATTCCTTGTGGGAGCTAGCCTGCTCGCGAAAGCGGACTGACATTCAAAGCAGTAGTCGACTGACGCTATGCCTTCGCGAGCAAGCTCGCTCCCACATTGGTTTTGTGTGCACCTCTATATAGCCGGCACCGGGCGAAAGGCCCGGTGCCGGTGCAACTAGATACCTTCGAGCATAGCGTCTGCCGGCGCATCGGCGCGTTGCTTGGCGGTCAGCTGGAAATACAGGTAACCGGCGGCCATAAAGCCAAGGAACACACAACCGATCAGCGTGTTGAACCACGCCATCGCGATCAGGCACACCACCGCCAGAAACAGCGCAATCGCCGGCACGACCGGATAGCCCGGCGCACGGAAGGTGCGCTCCAGGTTCGGCTCGGTTTTACGCAGTCTGAACAGGCTGAGCATGCTGATGATGTACATCACGATGGCGCCGAACACCGACATGGTGATCATCGCCGCCGTCAGGGTCATGCCTTGCAGATTGACCAGACCGTCACTGTAAATCGCCGCAATACCGATCACGCCACCAGCCAGAATCGCCCGGTGTGGGGTCTGGAAGCGCGACAGCTTGGCCAGCCCTCTCGGCAGATATCCGGCACGGGCGAGGGCGAAGAATTGCCGGGAGTAGCCGAGGATGATTCCGTGGAAACTCGCCACCAGCCCGAACAGACCGATCCACACCAGCATGTGCATCCACGTCGAGTTGTTGCCGACCACGGCTTTCATCGCTTGCGGCAGCGGATCGTTGATATTCGACAGTTGGCGCCAGTCGCCAACGCCGCCGGCCATGACCATTACGCCGATGGCGAGGAATACCAGGGTCAGAATGCCGCTGACGTACGCCTTGGGAATTGTGCGTTTCGGGTCTTTCGCCTCTTCGGCGGCCATGGCCGCGCCTTCGATGGCGAGGAAAAACCAGATTGCGAAGGGTATCGCGGCGAAGATCCCCGGAATTGAGCCCAAGGTGAATTCGTTGGCCCCCGACCAGCCATTGAGCACGAAATTGCTGAAGCTGAAGCCCGGCGCGACCACGCCCATGAACACCAGCAGCTCAGCGACGGCGAGCACGGTGACCACCAACTCGAATGTCGCGGCGATGCTGACACCAAGGATATTCAGGGTCATGAACACAAAGTACGCGCCGACGGCGGCAATCTTCGGATCAAGCTCCGGGTATTGCACATTCAGATAGGCACCGATGGCCATGGCAATCGCCGGTGGAGCAAAGACGAACTCGATCAGCGTGGCGATCCCGGCGATCAATCCGCCTTTCTCACCGAACGCCCGACGGCTGTAGGCAAACGGCCCGCCAGCGTGTGGGATGGCGGTGGTCAATTCGGTGAAGCTGAAAATGAAGCAGGTGTACATGGTGGCGACCATCAGTGCCGTGACCAGAAAACCGAGCGTGCCGGCGGTGCCCCAGCCGTAACTCCAGCCGAAGTATTCGCCGGAAATCACCAGGCCGACGGCAATACCCCACAGATGCAGGGTGCCGAGTGTGGGTTTGAGCTGTGCGGTGGAAGTCATAAGTCCTCTCTGTTTTTTATTGTTTGATCTGTTGGACTTTCGGGTGGCGCGGTTGAGGTGGATGGATGCTGTTCACGCAGCGGCAGTGTTCGCGCAAAATCTGAATGACGGGTACGCAAGGGCCGTGCCAGAGCGGCCAGGCCTTGTGTGTTGTGTCATTGAGGGCGCCTTCGCGAGCAGGCTCGCTCCCACAAGGGAATTGGCTCGCCACAAATCCATTGTGGGAGCGAGCTTGCCCGCGAAAGCGGTTGAACGGGCGACACAGAAATATCTGAGTCGCCCTCAGGTTTTAGAAGAAGCCCAACGGATTGATGTCGTAGCTCACCAGCAGGTTTTTGGTCTGCTGATAATGATCGAGCATCATCTTGTGCGTCTCACGCCCAACGCCGGACTTCTTGTAGCCACCAAACGCGGCATGCGCCGGATAAAGGTGGTAGCAGTTGGTCCACACACGGCCAGCCTTGATCGCCCGTCCCATGCGGTAGGCACGGTTGATGTCGCGGGTCCACAGACCGGCGCCGAGGCCGAACTCGGTGTCGTTGGCGATCGCCAGGGCTTCGGCTTCATCCTTGAATGTGGTGATGCTCACCACTGGGCCAAAGATTTCTTCCTGGAACACGCGCATCTTGTTGGTGCCCTTGAGCAGGGTCGGCTGGATGTAATACCCGGTCGACAGATTGCCTTCGAGTTTTTCCACCTTGCCGCCGGTCAGCAGCTCGGCGCCTTCGCCCTTGGCAATTTCCAGGTACGAAAGAATCTTGTCGAATTGCTGCTCGGACGCCTGCGCGCCGACCATGGTGTCGGTGTCCAGCGGATCGCCGCGTTTGATTTGCAGGACTTTCTTCATCACGACGGCCATGAACTCGTCGTAGATCGATTCCTGTACCAGTGCGCGGGAAGGGCAGGTGCAGACTTCGCCCTGGTTGAAGAACGCCAGCACCAGACCTTCAGCGGCTTTCTCAATGAAGGTAGGCTCGGCCTGCATGATGTCTTCGAAGAAGATGTTCGGCGATTTGCCGCCCAGTTCCACGGTCGACGGAATGATGTTTTCGGCGGCGCATTTCATGATGTGCGAGCCGACCGGGGTCGAGCCGGTGAAAGCGATCTTGGCGATGCGCTTGCTGGTCGCCAGCGCTTCGCCGGCTTCTTTGCCGTAGCCCTGAACAATGTTCAGCACGCCTGGCGGCAGCAAATCACCGATCAGTTCCAGCAACACGGTAATGCCCAGCGGGGTTTGCTCGGCCGGTTTGAGTACCACGCAATTGCCGGCGGCGAGTGCCGGGGCGAGTTTCCACGCGGCCATCAGGATCGGGAAGTTCCACGGGATGATCTGGCCGACCACACCCAGCGGTTCGTGAATGTGATACGCCACGGTGTTGCCGTCGATTTCGGCAGCGCTGCCTTCCTGGGCGCGCAGGCAGCCAGCGAAGTAGCGGAAATGGTCGGCGGCCAGCGGGATGTCGGCGTTGAGGGTTTCGCGAATGGCTTTGCCGTTGTCCCAGGTTTCGGTGATCGCCAGCAGTTCGAGGTTGGCTTCGATGCGGTCGGCGATTTTCAGCAGGATCAGCGAACGCGCCTGCACGGAGGTCGCGCCCCACGCGTCGGCAGCGGCGTGGGCGGCGTCCAGTGCCTTGTCGATGTCTTCGGCAGTGGAGCGGGGGAATTCGGCAATTGGCTGGCCATTCACTGGCGAGGTGTTGGTGAAGTACTGACCTTTGACAGGCGCGACGAACTCGCCGCCGATGTAGTTACCGTACTTGGCTTTGAACGAGACTTTGGCGCCTTCAGTACCGGGGTGAGCGTAACGCATGATGATGTTCTCCTTGGCTTTGTACTTATTAGAGAAACGCGCAAGTGCGCTTGCTATAAGCGTAGAGCAAAGGTCGGGCCACTGCCGTGCAGGGCCTGTAAATCAAGGGGTTGGGCGGTTTATGTCGGACGAGTGGATTGTGCCTGTGACGGTTTCGGTACAGGTCGGGTGACAGTTTGTACCGCTTTCGGCACAACTGATGACCGGGCAGTCTTGCCAGCATTGCAATGCGTCTGTGGCTGGAGGATGCTGGGCGTCACCTCAGCATTGGGCCGTCGAGCCTCGGGGAGAACAATAAGAAATGCACGACAACCATTTGAGTCGCCATGCCCAACAGGTTCTCACCGCTACCCAGGGCAAACCGCACCTGCACGGTCCCGGTGCCGATCCGTCGATTGCCCGTTCGTGGCTGCGCTGCCTTGAGGACTATCACCTCGACCCCGCGCTGAGCATGGCGCCGACTGTGCTCGAACACGGCCGCGTCCTCGAAAGCCGCGAACGACTGCAGCAAGTCCTGCAGATCGCCGGCAATGAAATGAGCAGCCTCCATCAACAACTCTCCGGCGCCGGCCACGCGGTGCTGCTGACCGATGCGCGCGGGGTGATCCTCAACTGCGTCACCGCGCCGGCCGAACACAAGATCTTCGAGCGCGCCGGCCTCTGGCTCGGCGCTGACTGGAGCGAAGCCTGCGAAGGCACCAATGGCATCGGCACCTGCCTGGTCGAACGTCAGGCGCTGACCATTCATCAGGATGAACACTTTCGCGGTCGCCACACCGGCCTGACCTGCTCGGCGAGCCCGGTATTCGACCCGCATGGCGAACTGCTGGCGGTGCTCGACGTCTCTTCGGCGCGCCATGACGTCTCGCGGCAAAGCCAGTTCCACACCATGGCGCTGGTCAATCTGTCGGCAAAGATGATCGAGAGTTGCTACTTCCTGCGCTGTTTCGATAACCAATGGTTGTTGCGTTTTCATTTGCAGGCCGAATCGGTCGGTCTGTTCAGCGAAGGGCTGCTGGCGTTTGACGGGGAAGGGCGGATCAGAGCGGTCAACCAGAGTGCACTGAATCTGCTCGGGCATATTCGTGGCGGCTTGCTGGGTAAACCAGTGGAAGCGTTTTTCGATTGTTCGCTGGATCAATTGCTGGGCCGCGCCAGTGCCCATGCCAGCGCCAGTTGGCCGCTGCGCACCCGTGACGGGCGACATCTGTTTGCGGTGTTGCGCGGGGAATCGCGCAAACCTGTACCGATGGTATCGACGCCGGTGGTGGCTGACGCGCCGCGCTTGTCGGGCATCTGTCTCGGTGACGAGGCGTTGCAGGCCGATTTCCGCAAAGCCCTGCGTGTATTCGAGCGTGATGTGCCGTTGTTGATCAATGGTGAAACCGGCTCGGGCAAGGAGGCCTTCGCCAAGGCTGTTCACCAAGCCAGCCAGCGTTCGAACAAAGCCTTCGTCGCGCTCAACTGCGCGGCCATTCCGGAGAGCCTGATCGAAAGCGAACTGTTCGGCTATCGCGGCGGCAGCTTCACCGGCGCGCGCAAGGACGGCATGCGCGGCAAGCTGCAGCAGGCAGATGGTGGCACGCTGTTCCTCGATGAAATCGGCGATATGCCATTGGCCTTGCAGACTCGTTTGTTGCGAGTCCTTGAGGACAGACAGGTCGTGCCGATCGGTGGTGAGCCGGAGTCGGTCAATGTGCGGATCATCAGCGCCACCCACCGCAATTTGCTGGAGCGGGTTGCGGACGGCAGTTTTCGCGAGGATTTGTACTACCGGCTCAATGGGCTGGAAGTGGGGTTGCCGGCATTGCGCGCGCGCAGTGACAAATCGCAGTTGCTGGATTTTCTGCTGGCCGAGGAGGCGGGCGGTGAAACGATAGTGATCGACGAGCCGGCGCGTCAGGCGTTGCTGGCGTTCAACTGGCCGGGCAATGTGCGGCAGTTGCGCAATGTGCTGCGCACGTTGGCGGCGTTGTGTGATGAGGGGCGGGTCGGGGTGGAGGATTTGCCGGTGATGATTCGGCAGGGGCGTGCAGTCCTTCCGCCAGCCGAGTCTGGCGAACACCCACTGGAAGATGCCGAAAGGTTAGCCTTGCTCGGGGCGCTTGAACAAACGCGGTGGCACATGACTCGCACCGCTGAGCAGCTTGGGGTTAGCCGTAATACGCTTTATAGAAAGCTGCGTAAGCATGGGATTGAGCGGCGAGTCAGTTAGAAGGCCCTCACCCTAGCCCTCTCCCGGAGGGAGAGGGGACTGACCGAGGTGATCCGGCAATTTACGCCGACCTGATTTATCGAGCCGAACTCAAGATTTGAAGGCAGCCGAGATCGGCTCCCTCTTCCGGGGGCGAGGGGACTGATCGAGGTGTTTTGGCAATTTACGTCGACCTGATCTATCGAGCCGAACTGCGGATTTGAAAGCAACGCAGATCGGCTCCCTCTCCCTCGGGAGAGGGCTGGGTGAGGGGCGACAATTAGTAGCCGAAGCGAGATGCTGCGGCCAACCAGCCCCGCCCCTCACCTAAAGAGTGCGATTTCGCCCTCCCTACGCTAACCTGCGGCCATGTTTTACGAGGTCGACTATGCACATTCATATTCTGGGTATCTGCGGGACTTTCATGGGCTCGATGGCGGTGTTGGCCAAAGAGCTGGGCCATCATGTGACCGGCTCCGACGCCAACGTCTATCCGCCAATGAGCACGCAGCTTGAAGCCCAAGGCATTCAACTGACGCAGGGCTACGACCCGGCGCAGCTCGATCCGGCGCCGGATCTGGTGGTGATCGGCAACGCCATGTCGCGCGGCAATCCGGCGGTGGAATATGTGCTGAACAAAGGCCTGCCGTACGTGTCCGGCCCGCAGTGGCTGGCTGACCATGTGCTGCAAGGTCGCTGGGTCTTGGCGGTGGCTGGCACGCACGGCAAAACCACCACCAGCAGCATGCTCGCCTGGGTCTTGGAACACGCCGGCATGAGCCCGGGTTTCCTCATCGGCGGCGTGCCGCAGAACTTCTCGGTATCAGCGCGTTTGGGCGGTACACCGTTCTTCGTGATCGAGGCGGACGAATACGACAGCGCGTTCTTCGACAAACGCTCCAAGTTTGTTCATTACCGCCCACGCACCGCGATCCTCAATAACCTTGAGTTCGATCACGCGGACATCTTCCCGGATCTGCCAGCGATCGAGCGGCAATTCCATCACTTGGTGCGCACCATCCCGAGTGAAGGCCTGGTTATCCATCCGACCACCGAGCCGGCCTTGCAACGGGTGATCGAAATGGGCTGCTGGACCCCGGTGCAAACCACCGGTGCTGGCGGTCAGTGGCAGGTCAAACTGCTCAGCGAAGATGGTTCGGCGTTCGAAGTGATGTTCGAAGGCGTGTCGCAAGGCACCGTCGAGTGGGAGCTGACCGGTCAGCACAACGTTGCTAACGCTCTGGCTGCACTAGCTGCAGCGCGCCACGTTGGCGTCGTGCCATCAATGGGCATTGCCGGGTTGAGCGCGTTCAAAAACGTCAAACGCCGCATGGAAAAAGTTGCCGAAGTACGCGGCATCACCATTTATGACGACTTCGCCCACCACCCGACAGCCATCGCCACCACCCTCGATGGCTTGCGTAAACGCATCGGCGACGCACCGCTGATCGCGATCATCGAGCCACGTTCCAACTCGATGAAGCTCGGCGCCCACCGTGACGGTTTGCCGGACAGCGTGGTCGATGCCGATCAGGTGATCTGGTACGCCCCGGCCAACCTCGGTTGGGACCTGGCCGGCACCGCTGCGTTGTGCAAAGTGCCGTCGATTGTCAGCGATTCGCTGGAAGGCATCATCGAGCGCGTGAAGAGCCAGGCGCAGCCCGGCACTCATGTGGTGATCATGAGCAACGGCGGCTTCGGCGGCCTGCACGGCAAACTCGCCGAGGCGCTGCAATGAACACTCGTTTTGAGAGCAATGGCCCCGAACGCATCACGCTGGCGATGACCGGCGCGTCCGGCGCCCAGTACGGTTTGCGCCTGCTCGATTGTCTGGTGCGCGAAGATCGCGAAGTGCACTTCCTTATCTCGAAAGCCGCACAACTGGTGATGGCCACCGAGACCGATGTCATGCTGCCGCCCAAGCCGCAGATGATGCAGGCATTCCTGACTGAATACACCGGAGCTGCCGCCGGGCAGATCCGCGTGTACGGCAAGGAAGACTGGATGTCGCCGGTGGCCTCGGGTTCTGGCGCTCCGGCGGCGATGGTCGTGGTGCCGTGTTCTACGGGCACGCTGTCGGCCATTGCCACGGGCGCGTGCAACAACCTGATCGAACGCGCGGCCGATGTCACGTTGAAGGAACGCCGTCAGTTGATTCTGGTACCGCGCGAGGCGCCGTATTCAAGCATTCATCTGGAGCACATGCTTAAGCTGTCGAACATGGGCGTGACCATTCTGCCGGCCTCACCGGGTTTCTATCATCAGCCGCAGACCATCGATGACCTGATCGATTTCGTCGTGGCGCGGATTCTCAATCTGCTCGGCATTGCGCAAGACATGCTGCCGCGTTGGGGTGAGCATCATCTGAGCAGTGATGAATAAGCTGCTGGTGATCGGGTTGGCGTTGGTGCTGACCGGGTGCGCCACGGCGCGCACGCTGGATGCGGCCAAACCGGGGGCACCGGTGGTGTACTCCGGGACGCGTCTGGACTTATACGCGATGAATGGCGGCTGTTGCGCGATGGATCGGTTCGGGGCTGAGGCGCCGAGCTATCCGGGCGTTGACCTGCCGGCGAGTGCGTTGTTCGATACGCTGTTGTTGCCGTTGTCATTGCTGACGGTGATAGGTGTGGGTTTTCAGGCGACTGGCGGATTGTAGGGGAGCGCTGCGCACTCCATTCGCGAGCAGGCTCGCTCCCACAGGGGGACGCGGTGCAAATGTGGGAGCGAGCCTGCTCGCTAAAGCTTTCTTTCGGGCGCTATGGATTATTTGCCGAGCCTGCGCAAATCATCCGACTCGATCACCCGCACACCATCCTGCTCTTCCAGCGCCAACCGCCACATCGCCCGCGCCAATTGGCACGCCTCGATGCCACGGTATTTACCGGGAATCAGCTTTGACAATGGCCCGGCCAGTTGCTCGGCCAGACGCGGTTCAGTCCGCTCACCCAACAACAGCGATGGCCGGCAAATGGTCAGTTGCGGCCAGTCCTGCGCACGCAATGCCTGCTCCATTTCACCTTTGACCCGATTGTAGAAAACCGACGATTTCGGATCGGCGCCAATCGCGCTGATCACAATCAGATGCCGCGCGCCCATCTCCCGCGCGCGTTTGGCGAACGCCACGACCATGTCCAGATCCACCGCACGAAAGGCCGCTTCCGATCCGGCCTGCTTGATGGTGGTACCGAGACAGCAGTAGGCGATATCGACACGGCCACTCAGTTGTGGCAGAAACGCCTGCGGATCGCCGACCGGGTTTTCCAGGTGCGGATGCTCGGCCAATGGCCGGCGGGAAGGGGCGAGCACGCGAGAAATCGTTGGCTCGTTGAGCAAACGGTCGAGTAGATGTTCACCGGTCAAACCGGTAGCTCCGGCAAGCAATACGTGCTGAGGCGTCAAGTACATAGTGTCTCTCCCTTGATACTGTTCAGCTTAGTTGCTCTTTATCGCTCCGTCGTTCAATGCAGCACTTTGCAAAGCTTTTCTTGCTTGCTGTTTGCGCAGCAGTTGCCAGTGCGCCAACACGGTTTTCGGCGCCCAGATCTGTGGCTCCGAGGCTTCGAAACTGTCCGCCAGTTCACGCTCGGCGACGGTGGCCTTGGCCAGTTTGAAGGCTTGCTCCAGATCATCGGTCTGGTTCAGCGCCTGGGCGAACAGGGCATCGCCGAAATAGGTGAAGTTGGCTTCTTCCGAGCAGCCGAAGGACACCCGATCCGCGCGCGAGGCGGTCATGATCAGCGTGCGTTCGTCTTTCAGCGCCGGGATGAATCCACCGGAGTAGCACGACGAAATCACGATGATCTTGTCGCGGTTTTTCAGCGGCGCCAGCACAGCAGCGAGTTCGTCAGCGGGCAGGTCGGCCAGTTCCATTCGCGGCTGGTCGAGCACCAGTTCGTGCTCGGCGGTGCCGTGGCTGGTCAGGTAGATGAACAGCAAATCTTCAGGGCCGCTGCGTTCGGCGAGGGTTTGCGCGGCGCGGCGCAGGTTCTCACGGGTGGCCATCGGCCGGTCGCCGAGGTGGTCGCGGTGGTTGACCAGACGGATCTGGCCATAAGCGCCGAAGCGTGTATTGAGCATGTTGGCGACGTAATCGGATTCGCGCAGGAACACACTCTGCTTGCCGTCGCCGCCGAGGGTCAGGGTGTACAGCTCAACTGCGGGCGTCGACGCGGGGATGGCGGCCAAGGCGTCATCGAGCAGACGGCCCTGAGCGAGCAAGCCGAGTTCAAGGGTGTCGGGCAACAACTTGCCGTCGGCATCGCGCACGCGCTGGCCGTTGATCCAGGTGCCGCTCATGACGCTGCCATCGGTCAGCACCAAGGTGCCGCGCCCGGAGTAACTGTCGTTGTCGAAGCCACCGATGTAGAAGCTGCCATCGGACAGGTTCAAGCGCCCTTGGCCGCTGAAGCGCCAGTCGTTGAAGGCACCGATGTAATGGCTGCCGTCGGCACCGATCAACTCACCCTTGCCAGTCAGCGCGCCTTCCTTGAACTGGCCGAGCCAGACGTCGCCGTCAGCGTTTTCGTAGCGACCCTTGCCGTGCAATTGATTGTTCTTGAAACCGCCGACGTAGATGTCGCCGTCGGCGCTGTTGAAAGTGCCGTTGCCTTCCAGCTGACCGTTGACGAAATGCCCGCTGAACGTGTTGCCGCTGGAGTCGCCACGCTGGCCTTCGCCGTTGGGTTTGCCGTGGGCGAACTGGCCTTGATAGGAACTGCCGTCGTCCATCTCGAGACGGCCGAGGCCGGAATACTGGTCAGCCTTGAACTCGCCACGGTAGGTCATGGCGTTTTCTTTCAGCGTGCCTTCGCCTTCGCGCCGGCCCTGCTTGAAGCCACCGGTGTAACTGCTGGCGTTGGTGGTCAGGCTACCTTGGCCATCGAACAAGCCTTGCTGAAATTGCCCGCGATAGACTTCGCCGTTGCTGCCGTGCCATTCGCCCTGACCGTGCCATTGACCCTTGTCGAACTGGCCGGCGTACCAGCTGCCGTTGGGGTAGTCGACGCGCCCTTGGCCTTGCAGCAAGCCGTTGACCAGTTCACCGCGATAGCGACCGCCGTCCGGCAGGCGCGCATCTGGCGGCAACAGTGATTCGCCGTCGCCGCAAGCGGTGAGCATCAAGGTCAGGGCAATGGGTGCAAGAGAAGCGAGTGAGCGCATAGCGGGATCCGGGCAATTAGGCGACCGAGTATGCCGCAGCTATGCGTCGCATAAATAGAGAGGTGACGCGAAACAGCGTGCGCTGCTTCGCATCCGGAACGTTTAGACGAAGCAGAGCGACAATGGCTCGGCGATGTAGGCCGGTTTGTCCGAACCTTCTATCTCAAGCGTTGCGGTCGCTTTGAGCAGCCACTGGCCAGGCTTTTTCTCGGTCACTTCGCCCAGATCGACCTTCAGGCGAACTTTCGAATTGACCTTCACTGGCTGGATGAAACGCACGCTGTCCAGACCATAGTTGACCACCATCTTCACGCCCTGCGGCAGGATGAGGATGTCTTCCATCAATTTCGGGATCAGCGACAACGACAGGAAACCGTGGGCAATGGTGCTGCCAAAAGGCGTTTGCGCGGCTTTGACCGGGTCGACGTGAATGAACTGATAATCACCGGTGGCTTCGGCGAACAGGTTGATGCGTTCCTGATCGATGGTGAGCCATTCGGAACGTCCGAGTTCCTTGCCGACATAATCTTTGAGCTCTGCAACTGGAACATAGGGCATTGAGACTCTCCTTGGGTTCATCGGTTTTATAGTTTTTAAGGTGGGGGATTTGACCGCCCTGCGAACCACTGTAGATCATCATGGCGATTTGCTCCGGTCAACCGACCATGCTTTTGGCGAATGCCGATCCATAGCGCAGGCGTGCTTATAATGCGGGCGACTTGTGGGGGGAGATGTCTGATGTTGCTACGTGGCCTGACCATGCTGGTGCTGTTCCAATTGCTCGGTACGGCGCTCAATCATTTGCTGTTGCCGGTACTGCCAGGGCCGATCATCGGCTTGCTGCTGTTGCTGGTTTTTCTGATCATTCGCGGTGAAGTCGGCGAGCCGCTGAATCTCGCGGCCGGCAGCCTGCTGCGTTATCTGCCGCTGCTGCTGGTGCCGCCGGCCGTGGGCGTGATGGTTTATGCGAGCGACATTGCCGCGGATTTCTGGGCGATTGTCGGCGCACTGGTGCTGTCGTTGATCCTGTCGATGGCCTTCGCCGGCGTGCTGATGCAGCGTCTGGTCAAGCGTCACGCGCCCTCGTCATCGGAGGAGTCCTGATGCTTTTTGACTGGCAGGGCGCTTGGGCGTCGGTGATTCATCATCCGTTGTTCGGCATTGGCATCACCCTCGGTGCCTATCAACTGGTGCTGGCGGCGTTCGAGAAAACCCGCTGGATCTTTCTGCAACCGGTGCTGGTCTCCATGTTGTTGGTGATTGGTGTGCTGGTCGGCTGCGGCCTGACTTACGCCGAGTACCGCAAGAGCACCGAGATTCTCAGCATTCTGCTCGGCCCGGCCACCGTGGCACTGGCTGTGCCGCTGTACCTCAACCTGCGCCGTATTCGGCAATTGTTCTGGCCGATTTTTACTACGCTGGTGATAGGCGGAGTGGTCGCCACGGGCATGGGCGTTTTGCTGGGCTGGTGGTTCGGTGCCGAGCACATGATCCTGATGACCATGGCGCCGAAGTCGGTGACCTCGCCGATTGCCATGCTGGTGGCGGAACAAATTGGTGGCGTTGCGGCGCTGGCCGCTGTGTTCGTATTGATCACCGGCGTGATCGGCGCGATCTTCGGCCCGGCGCTGCTCACCCGCCTCGGCGTGCACAGTCCCGAAGCGCGAGGCATGGCGCTGGGCATGACCGCGCATGCGGTCGGCACGGCAGTGGCCATGCAGGAAAACGATGAGTGCGGCGCCTTCGCCGCGCTGTCAATGAGTCTGATGGGCGTGGCCACGGCGGTGTTCCTGCCGTTGGCGGTGTCGATGGTGGTGTAAGGAAATGTCTATGAGTCTGCCGCTTTTCCCGCTGAACACAGTGCTGTTTCCCGGCTGCAACCTCGACTTGCAGATCTTCGAGGCGCGCTATCTCGACATGATCGGTCGCTGCATGAAACAGGGCGGCGGTTTCGGTGTGGTGTGCATTCTCGATGGCCACGAAGTCGGCGTTGCGCCAGAAGGATTTGCTCTGGTCGGCTGCGAAGCACGCATCACTGATTTTCAGCAGCAGGACAACGGCTTGTTGGGGATTCGCGTGCAGGGTGGTCGTCGCTTCAGTGTGTTGCGCACCGAGGTGCAGCGCGATCAACTGATTCTGGCTGATGTCGAGTGGCTGGATGATGAACCCGAGCAACCGCTGCAGGATGAGGACGCCGATCTGGTGGCGCTGCTCAAGGCCTTGGCCGAGCATCCGATGGTCGAAGCGCTGAACATGGGCACCGAGGCGCTGGGTCAGCAATCGCTGGCCAATCAACTGGCCTATCTGCTGCCGTTCGCCGAAGAGGACAAGATCGACCTGCTGCAACTCGATGATCCCCAGCAGCGACTGGATGCGATTCAGGCATTGCTGGATGAGTTGCAGGGCGAATTGTTTGCCTAGTTGTACTTTGAATTAACTGGCCGCCGTTGCCAGCATTGTCTTGCTGTTGTCTTTGTCTTAATTTCAAGTTGCCCCGCAGGATGCGGGCAATTTGAATAACAACAAGGACGAACACATGACTGTCTATGAAGATGAACGGGCGTTTTGGGATGACATCGCCGGCAAGTATATTTTGAAACATGCCGGCATTGATCATAACGAGACACACATTATTGAAGCAGCAACGGTTTATGCAGACCGGATGGTGATAGCCCGGCGTAAACGAAAATCTGAAAAAGTCCCTGACGGCGATGTTCCGCGCATATCGGCAACGGCCTCAATCGCTGTTTGATCATTTCCCTTTTCAGCATTGCCTGTCGTTGCAACCTGGCAATGGCAGAGTGTTTACAGGTGAGCAAGTCCATGTCTTTGGCAAACATAAACAACACAGCGTTCTCGGCGCATCTTTATTTTGATGGCCGCCCCGTGGTGCTTAATCAACAACGTCTGCAACAAGCCCTGCGCGACCTGCGTATAACCCAAGGCGAAAAACTGCATGCCGAAGTAGGGCTGGCAGATCTGCGTATCTCCAGCCTCATCACGCTGGCTGACCATGAGGACGATACTCCGCTGCTGTTGAAGTTCGTTGCGCAGGGCGACCTTTATGCGATCAGCCTTGTGCATCCGGGAGCGTTCGAAGGTGCGCGGTTATTCATTGAGGACAAGACACATAACTTGCTGGCCAGTACCCGTGCCCCGGCACAGTACTTTTCAATCAGTACCCATGGTGCGTCGAAGGCCTCGCTCAGCAATATCGAACCCGGTCCGGCCTATGTTGAGTTGACCGCCGAGCCGAATGACAGGCCCTTGTATCGTCACATGAGCAGTGGCATGAGCACATTCCTGGACGTTGACCCCAACGGTACGGGACACAATGCCTTCAATAACAAACCGGCCACATTCGTGATCAGGTTGTCCAGGTAAAGCCACGACTGTTTAATAAAAGGCGCCATTCATTATTGAGATGAATGGCGCCTTTTTGGTCAGGCTCGGTAATGTTCAGCCACTGGCCAGATCACGTCGTTGGAATACGTGTTTTTGCCCTTGGGCAATTGCAGGACAACGCCGCCGGAGCCGGCTACTTGATTGATCAAACCGTCATAAGCATTGGTGCCATGCCAGTGGACATCGTTCCCGTCGGTACCCGCCCACGTGGCTTTCTCTATCGCCTCGGCGTCGTCACCGGCCTGCAGCAAAATATCCTCGACTCTGGCGGCCTTGCTCAGGTCCGAACTCACCAGCCAGATCCTTTCGGCACTGATGCCTCGCGTTGGCATTGATATCCGGCCCTCCAGTCTATCGCCGTCAAAATCCCTGTCGTTCAGATAGATGTTTTCCACTCGCGGGACTACTTCAATGCCGCGGGTGTCGATGACATACAGGAAGCCAAGAGTCGGCTGGCCGATCGTAGGGCGCAGGACGGGATGTCGATGTTCTCGGTGTTTCAGCTGTGGGGGATGGGCGTAGCGGCCCGGGTTTCTGGCGCATAAAAGTCACTCCATGTGGTTGAGTCAGCCATCCGTTGGCTGAGTTGGGTTCAAGCCCGGTCGTGCTCGGGGACCGGCCAGACAACATCGTCGGCGAACGTCTTGTCGCCTTTGGGCAAATCCAGCACCACGCCGCCTGAGCCAGCAATTTCGTCGATCAGGCCGTCATAAGCGTTGCTGCCAAAGTAACCGCCCGCTCGACTGTCGGTTCCTGCCCAGGTGGCCTGTTCGATTGCTGCGACGCGCTCCCCCGCTTGCTGCAGGACATCCTTGACGCGGGCGGCGCTGGTCAGGTCGGAGCGCACCAGCCAGATCCGCTCGGCACTGATGCCGCGTGTAGGTGTGGAGATATGCCCCTCCATGTCGTCGAAGAGAAATTTTCCGTTAGCGGGGTTGAAGGCCTTGTTTTCCGCCCCCGGCACCACTTCCAGCCCTCGGGTATCAATGGCGTAGACAAATGACGTGGTTTGCTGGCGGCGCGTGGACTCATAACCTTTCGAATCATCGAAAACGAAAGAACTGTCAGAGTCGGCTTCGTCGCCGGTACGTTTACCCTCCGACACTGAACTGCTGCCTGAGTCCGAGGACTCTGCGGTTCGCTCTTTCGAGCTTTGCGGATTCACGCCGGGAAAACGATTGGCCTGCGAGTTGTAATGCAGCTCGTGATAGAAGCCACCCTTGGTCGCCGCGTAGGCGGTGGCGTCATGCAGTCCGAACGTTGCACTCAGCGCGCGCTTGTTGGTGGTGCCAGTGGGATTGCCTTTGCGGTACATCATCCGACCATCCCTGGCCAATTCGAACGGCAATCGGGTTTCACCGCGGAACATCGCCGGGATGTCCGTGCGGTACAGCATGTTGTGTCGGGTTCTCTGGTAGCCAAGATGGGTTGCGTAGTCGGCTAAAAAGGCATCGCTGTAGCGGGTGGCGGTCCAGTGGTGGTCGAGGGCCAGCCCGTGCGTTCGCAAATTCCGAACGTGATTTTCCAGCTCTTCGGCGATCAGTTTGAAACGCTGGTCGTTGGTCGGGTCGAGGCTCAGACGCTTATGCTGTTCAGCCCATTCCGGTATCCGGCCGTCTCCCGACTCTGTACGCAGCCGACAGAGTTGCTCTTGAGTCAGGTTATAGCTGCGCTGTAATTCCAGACGCTGGGCCAAAGGCATTTGTGGATGCAGCCACCTCAATGACTCGGCCACAAACAGATGGTCTTCGGTGTTCTGCACACGAGTGGCCCAAGCCGGCGCCTCGCCGGACGCTTGCGCTTGTGTACGGAAGTCTGAAATGCGGGCGTCATCCACGATGTACATTCGCTGGATGTCCTGATCCGACCATTGCGCAACAGCTGACCCCCTGTCCCTTGCTTGCGCTGGATCGATGGCCATCCAGTGATGTTGTGGATGCTTGATGGCATAGCCGAGGATGGCGCCATCACCGTTCGATCCGAGCGTACGAAACGCGTAGTAGCCATCAGCATCCGGCGTCGCGGAAAACGCATAGTCATCACTGTTCAGGAAGGTGAGGTGCCGATCCAGGCTCCACAGATTGTCCTGGGTGGTCCGATAGATCGGTGGGCCAGGTGCTAGGCGCCGGAAGGACATCACCCGATATGCCTTGAGTTCGGCATCGTATTGAACGCAAACATGGCGCCGGCCTTCGATACCTGGCAGGTGCACGTCCACCCAGTCCTTGGCGAGATACCGCCGGATACCGGATGCATTCGGTGCTGGCAGGTCGCCAAAGAATGGATGCGTGAAATCTTCCAGCGACGTCGTCGAAAAAAATGGCGCGTCTGCGGGTGATGTCGGCACGACGTTCGCTTCGCCGGTTGCGGTGTTTTGTCGGGAGGTGCCTGGCTCCTCCAGACGCGAGCGCTTGGGTGAAGAGGGCACATCGACCGGTAAATGACCGGGAATGCTTTCGCGGGTGGGAAATGTCGGGTTGTTCGCCGAGTGTTCTCCAGTTGTCAGCGTTGAGGTGGCGGGAGTGTCGACTGTCGGTGAAGCAGGGCGAGGGCGCGGTTTTTGTCGCATGGATAAACTTCCTTTTTGCGAGTCAGCCTTTCCATAGGCCGAAGTGGTCGGGTGCCAGTACGGACGTCAGATCCACACTGGCACGTGTTTGGCGCCGGGCCGCGAGCGGTCAAGTCTTGTTGATTGAAAAGACCAGGTCTTCGGGGTTGATGCGCGCCTGTGGATCGGAATCCAGACCCCAGTATTTTCTCACTTCGTTGTAAAACACCGTGCCGGACTTTCCAGGTGCAAAACCGATATTCGTGACATGAACCTTGCCGGCCAGTTCGTTGCGCTTTTGATGCGCATCGATGTCGACCATCAGTGCTTCGACGCTGGCATAACCACGGGCATCCATGACATAGAGCTGCAACACTTCAAACAACAGTGACACTTCATAAACGTTGCCCGATGAAGTCACTACGCTGATGGACTCCACCGGCGCATCATCAGTGATCTCGGGCAACTCGATCGTGACACTGGCGATGCGCAAGCGGCTGCCCTGCAGTTTTATATCTTCCCGGGCAACGTTTTCTTTCAGCGTGCGGGTATACAGGTTCCAGATCGAGGCGTCGGCCGTTTTGGCCTCAGCGCCAGGCGTCGACAGGCGAATGATCGAGTTACTGGCCAAGTGCACGTCATAGGTCGAGCTCTGCCCTTCGAGCACATAAATACCGGTGTGGGATCCCGTCTCAATGGTGATCCGGCTGGGTTGTGCGGTGAGCTGTGGTTTTACGTCAGCCAACGGTCTGACAAAGCGATAATTGCCAATACGTCGCCTGAGAAAACTGCGGGTGCTGCGTACGCGGGTGCCGGGGTTTTTCACATCGTCTTCATAGTCCATTTCTGGAACTTGCAATCGGTACGAAACCTGATCCTGCAGGATCAGCACAACGTTTTGCTGCAAGCGTGGCGTGGTCACTTTCAGGCTGTTTCTGCCGCTGTAACCCGCGGCCGCCGAGACGGTCTGAACGATGCCTTTGAAGGTCAGTACTTTCGATGGCAACAGGACAGACAAGGTGATGTCCTGGTAGTACAGATGAGTAGTGCCCGACACGCCTTTGCGCACCTGCACGTCATAGGTGAGCAATACGTCGACAATGTCGGCGTCGTTGAACTCCAGATAAACGCAGCGGGCTGTCTCGGCGGTATTACGCCTGGCGACAAATTCCACCTGACGGTCCGTGCGCGATACGAAATGTCGCTTCAAACCTTGCTCGGCAATCTCGACAGTGCCGCCGTTGACGATTTGCCCCGCAGGGGCCGGTTTGCCAATGACCGCAACGGCGGGCCTGATCTCTTGATTCGACGCGTCCTCCAGGCGTCTGGGTAGCTGAGCCAGCAGTTCATACCCGTCCTGGGTTTTGAACGTGAACTGGTCATTTTTCAGTTGGCGCTTGCCATCGGTCCACTGGTAGACATTCTCGAGGGTCAGCACGTGCTCGGGGTCGTTGCCATCCTCGCCGCGCAGTGAGCTGACGACCAGTGATGTGCCAATGATCTCCCACCGCTGGATGACGTCCGCCGGCCAGCCGAATTCGATCAGGCTCGGCTGTTCGCCGTCGTCGAGAAGGGTCGTTCGAGCATTGGTGTTCGCGATGTAATAGCGATCCGCGCCGCTGCCGCCCTCCACCCGACAGTTGAATCCGTAGACAACAATGGTGTCGTCGCCACCGCCGGCGCTGATGCGGTCGTAACCGTTGGCGGAAATGCGATTGGACTCGTCGTTACCGGTGACCCGGCTGGTGCCCTGGCGCAGTGTCGAGACGTTTTCGATTGAGGTGAGTTGTGCGACTTCGACAGCGTCGACGGCTGGATCCAGACGACGCAAGGCCACCCTGCCGCTGTGCAGATTGATGTCGTGACCGATATGGCGGGTATCGGTGCGCGGGCGGGTGCCTTCGAAAGCCAGCGTGTCCGCACCAGCGCCGCCATCCAGCACATTGAGATGTACCGGTTTGCTCGTCCGGTTCAATGTCTGTTCGGTGACCTCCTGATAAAACGCATCGTTCTTGTCGCCTCCGGTCAGCGCCTTGTGATCGTCGCGATAGGTGAACAGATTGGGTTTGCCCTTCACGCCGATGACTCGGTCATTGCCATCGCCCAGGCGCCAGAACACTCCTTTGTCGTCACCGGCACTGCCCGACACTTTGCCCTTGAGGTTGGCAGGCAGGCCGTTGCTGGCGTCGACCACATCGTCGCCGCCAACAATGACGGCCTGACTGTCGAGTTTGTATGGCTGTTCGCCGGCGCTTTCATCCCACTGGTAACGCCAGAGTTCCACGGCCTTGAGTTCAACCCGGAACGCGCCATTGAACACGGATTCGATGGAGTGCTTATAGGCACCTTCGAGCATGTCCCTGGCCGACAATTCGAGTTGTGTCTGGTGATCACTGAAGCCCTTGGCGAGCTTGAAACGATCCATGACCTCTTTGTCCAGTTCTTTGCCAGTAAAGGCGAACCAGCCTGAGCGCAAGCGTTCGTGGGCGGTCAGTTCGATGTAATCGTCGATGTCGTCGACAACACGGGCAGCCTGATAAATCATCGAAGCGGCGATGAGCAATCCAGCGGCGACCAGACCGACAGGGCCGGCGACGCTACCGAAACCGGCCAGCGCAGCGACGCCCAGCACCAGGCTGATGCCCGCGCCCGCTACGCTCAGACCACCACTGACATAGTGATCCTGAGCCACTTTGCCTTGCGTCGCGGCGGCAGCATTGAACGATTTGATTGCATCGGCGATGTCGAAAGGCAGGGTGATAGCGCTGGCGAACATTCCGGCACCTCGACTCATGTATTTGCCCACCGAGGTCAGCGGGAAATACTTCAGCGCGGTTCCGCCATTCCTGAGCATGGCTTCACCGGTTCTGGTCAGTCCTTGTTCGATGATCAGCGAGCCGACTTCGGCGGCGATGGAGCTACCCTGGAAAACCGCTTCCAGTGTGTCGCCAGCCTTGATCGCATCAATCATGGCTTTGTAACCGCTGTAGATGCCGAATGCCTGCATGCCGACGCCGGCGCCGCTCATCAGATAGCTTTTGTTTTGGCTGATCCAGCCCGGCGCGTTTTCCAGCCCGTCAACACGGTGGATATCCAGTTTCTGTATGGCCTTGCCCAATTGGTTCAGGCGATCCATTGCACTGCCGGGATCAATGGCGGTAGTGCTGACGAACAACGGCGCGGCATCGACGGAGCGTTTGCAGGCGATCTCATAGAACAGCATCGCGGCCACGCCGCTGTCGGCGATGTCCGCTGATTTCAAGCGCGCCTGCACATGGTCTGCATCGAAGTTGAGCCCGTTGATAAAGGCTTGATCGGCTCTTTGCATGGCGGCATTCGCCGGACTGATGGGCTGACCATTGACCGTCACACCCATCGCCAGGAGTTCGACCCGGCTGGCCATCACCTCGCCGATGCGTAGCGGGCCAAAATGTTTGTCGAGGGATTTCAGCGTGCGCCGCCAGGGCGCGTCAGCGTCGGCCGGGGGCGTTGCGCTGTTGAGCATTCCGGCCTGAGGTGCATGGGGGTTGGCCGACGTGTTGATGGGCGTAACTTCGATCAGGCTGACATCGGCGATGTGAAGCGGGGGCGTGATCAGTTTTGACATATCATTAATCCTTTAATGATGGTTGAGTTCCGGTGTCCGTACCGGTGGGTCACTGCGCTTGCGTCGTCGTCTTTTCGGGTTCTGGCCAGGTGATGTCGTAGGCGAACTCCTTGCCATCGCCGGAGAGCCTGAGTACCGGTTTACCCGCGGCCTCGGCTGTGTCGATCAACTGGTCGTACTCGAATCTGTTCTGGTGTCCGGCATGGGTGGCGGCTTCAATGCGCTCGGCGCTTGCGCCGGCATGTTCCTTGATGTCGTCGATCTTTACGGCTTTGGTCAGGGGGGAGTTCAGCAGCCAGATGCGATCGGCATCCAGTCCGTTGTGGGTCACCGAAATCAGCCCTTCGAAGTCATCGGAAGGAAACCAGGTCGGTGGCGTGCTGCGGGCTGCCGAATTGAAGCTCATGTTTTCTTCATGGGGGACTACTTCCAGGTGACGAGTGTCCAGCACGTACAGAAACATTTCCTTTTGGCGTGTACGCGTGGATTCGTAGTGGCGATCGTGGTCCCACGGGACCGGGCTTGCGGTATCGGACCATTCGGAAGAGGTGGTGCTTTCGGTGTCACTGGCATCGCTGCCGGAGGCACTGTTTTCAGCTTCCCGGCCCGGATATTTGTTGGTCTGGCTATTGAAGCGCAAGTATTCGGCATCGGGTTCTCGGGCATACATCTGCCCTTCATTGAGGCTGAAGGTGGCGCTCATCGGTTTGTGCGTGGTGGCCCCTGGCGTGTGGTGATAGCGCGGCAGCATGAAGCCGTCATTGGCAAGTTCGAACGGTGTGCGTTCATCGCCGCGGAACAGCGCCGGAATATCCGTGCGGTACAGGCAATTGTTGCTGTTGCGCAGATAGCCGAGTTTGCTCAGCAGCGCTTCGCGCACTGGCGCGGTCATGCTCGTTTCGGGGTTGTACCAGTCATGCCGGGCATCGTGCTTGAGGTTGAGCTGCCTGACGGCCTCGCGACTCATTTGGTCGAGGCGCTGCGGATTGTCGATGTCGTCGATCAGGTTTTTGTGTACTTGCGCCCATTGCGGGATTTTCAGTTCGGCCTTCAGGTCCTGTAGCAAGCGGGTCAGTTGGTCGGGCAGCAGATTGTAGGACTGCAGGAATGCCTCGCGCCGGGTCAGGCTCATGGCCGGGTGCAGCCAGCGCAGGGTATCGCGCAGCAAGTCACGATGCGGGTTGGTGACTGTGGGTTGCGCCCACTGCGGACGCTTGCCGCTGGCCTGGGCATCGCTGCGAAAACGCACGAGGTCCTGGCCATGGATGTCATAAATCTGCCAGATCTCGTGATCGGTCCAGTGCTTCAACTGTGTGGGCTGGGCGCCGAAACCGCCGGCCGGTGGGTCGACCGGGATCCACTTGCCGAAGTGATCCTTGAAGGCAAATTGCGTGACCGTTTTGTTGGCCCCGAATGCAGATGCCAGCTCGTAATAGCCTTGCGCATCCGGTGAACGCAGGGAGGCTTTGTACAGATTCCAATCGAGGGGGGCAGGTCGGATTCTTTTCGCGACGGGGTGTGTTGCGGGGGCTGGCGCAGGTCGTTTCGTCGAGGCCATGGCAGGCGCCGGATGTTTCGTCAGGCGCCAGGTCAATCGGCCTTCATTCCGGTAAAGCGCTGGCCCGGAAGCCGCTCGCTCAGTGACCAGCTTGCAGCGATAGATCCCGTCGCCATCCTGGCCGACATGGGTAGTGCGCAGCCCTCCGTCATATTCGACGTCGACAAACTGGCGTCCGACGATCCAGCGAAAACCGTCATCCTCCGCCGGTTTCATGCCGCGCAGGAAGTCGTCGCGCAGCCAATAAGTGTCGGGCGAATTATCGCTGGCGAGGCGGGCAGGAGTCGTAGTTGGCATGGCCTGGATAACCACGGCAGGCGGGGTGTTATCCAGGATCGGGCGGCCGCCAACGGTGTTGACGGGGGCAAGGCCACTCGGCAAGTCCGGTCGGGAAATTGAAAGTCCACCTGGGGTGAACGGGTTATCGATTCGCGGAGGCGGCAATGTGTTCGGGTCAGCTTGTGGCGTTGAAGGCAGGGGCGGTTTACGCGGAATCTTTGGACTCATGGAGTACTCGAAATCAGTTGATGTATTGAAACCCTCGATTTGCAAGTTGAGTTGTTTGTCCGGCAGGCAAGTGCAAGCAGATTCACTGTGTTAACAAGTGTCGTCGGGTTTCAATGGGAGCTGATTTAATCTAACTGTTTTTTCAAGTTATGGAAGGCGTTGTTGTGGCGGTTTACAGGTGATATGTAACTTCTATTGTTTTTATTTTTAAGTGTAGGAAGTTGTAGTTTGGTAAATAAGAAGTTTTACCTTGGGCGAGTAAGTTTTTATAAGGGAACAGCGCTGCTCCTGTCGGACATTTCCTAAAAGAGCAGCGCGAAGGGAATAAGGCTTGTGCATTGCCTCATTTAATAGGCGTAACGCAGCAGCGTATGAGGCAGATGCCGCAGGACGAAAAAGCCAAACAGCGCCAACATGGCCGGCAAGATCAGCCACCAGATCTTGAACGGCATGGGATTGAGCGGGGTTTTGCGCTGACTCAGCCACAGAGCGGCTGCGCAGACACAGGCGGCAAGCATGGCACCGGCCAATACGTCGGTTGGCCAATGAGCGCCCAGATAAACCCGCGAGAGCGCGATAGAGAGGGCCGGAATACAGGCGATCAGCAACCAGGTCAGGCGCATGCGTGGCGGCTGGCCACGGCCGGCCAGCACGGCCAGGGTCAGAAACAGCGCAAATGAACCTGATGCGTGGCCGCTGGGCATGCTGTAAGTGGTCAGCGGATCGCTCAGCACTTCCGGGCGTACCCGGGCGAAGAAGTATTTGGTCCCGGTGTTCGCCAGTGCGGTCAGCAGCAACGTGCCGCCGACGAAAATCGCCTGGCGCCATTGCCGGCACAACAGCAACAGACCCGTCAGCAGGACGCTGAACAGCAGCATGTTGCGGAATTCGCCGATCAGGGTCAGCGTGACCGCGATTTCATCGAGCACCGGTTGGCGATGTTCCTGCACCAGCGTCATCACGCCTTGATCGAGTGCTGTCAGGTACGGATAGCCGATGAACAGACCGATCAGTATCAACAGGCTCATGCTGCTGATCCAGATCGTCGCGCGGCGGTGCCGACGCAGGCTGCTGTTCACGCTGAGGCCGACCATCACGGCGATGCTGCCGGCGACAATCCCCGCTTGCAGCCAGAACCCTTCAGGCAATGGCAGGCGGAAGGCCGCGCCGGTGGCCCAGCCCGGCAGCAGATAGGCCAGACTCCAGCCAGCGGCGGCCAATAGACTGACAGCAGCGAAACGCGGGAAGGGCATGTCGCACATGCCGGCGACCATTGGCAGCATCGGCCGCAACGGCCCGATAAAGCGACCGACCAGCAGGCTGGCGATGCCGTAGCGCTGGAAATACGACTCAGCGCCGGCCATCCATTCCGGATGATGGCGCAGCCCCGGCAGGCGCCGAATGTTCTGGTGGAAATGGCGGCCGAGGAAATACGAAACGGCGTCGCCGAGAATCCCGCCGAGAAAACCCAACAGCAACGTTTCGCTCAGCGACAGTGCGCCGCTGCCGGCCAGAACGGCCACGGCAAACAGCAGCACGGTTCCCGGCACGATCAAACCGGCAATCGCCAGGCATTCCACAAAGGCAACAATGAACACCGCAGCAGCCAGCCATTGTGGATTGGCTGCCAGCCAGCCGGTCACGCTATCGAGCCATGGGCCCATACAGAAAAACTCCAATCATTGATGATCCCTATGCAGGAGGTGCCGAAGGCTGCGATCTTTTGATCCTGATCTTAAAAACGAGATCAAAACATCGCAGCCTTCGGCACCTCCTACACCGGTTTGTGTTTACAGCAGAAAATAATCCCGGCCTTCGACCTGACCGCGTCGCAGCGGGTTCCGCGTGCACCATTGCGCATAGGTCGCGTCGACAAAGCGGTACATCAGATGTTCGTCACGGCCATGGGGAATGCCCAAACGTGTGGTTTGAATAATGTGCGAAGGTGCCGGCCCGGTGTCTTCTACCAGAAGGATTTCATGGTCGAAACGCTTGGCGTCCCACACCGGCACCTTCAGCCCCAGTGCTTTGCACAACAGAGTTTGCCCGGCACAGAGCTTTTGCGAAGGACGCGCACGGCCCTGAGCATCAGGGTTGTTCAGCAGCATCTGCGCCAGACTCGCCGGCCCGCTGATTTCATCGACCCACGGATAGGCGGATTTGATCAATACCGCATTGCCCGGTCCTTGCGCGCTGAAATTCAACGAGTCACCGCCACGAGCGTAATACATATAGATGTGGCCGCCGTCCAGAAACAAAGCCTTACGCTTTTCTGTATAGCCGAGGGACGCGTGACTGCCTTTTTCCGCGCAGTAATAGGCTTCGGTTTCGATGATTCGCGCGCTCAGCCACAGATCGCCGACGCGATGGCGTATGACTTTGCCGAGCAGATCCTGCGCCAGCACTTGCGCATCTCGGTCGAAAAAGGTGTCCGGCAGCCCCAGCGGCAGGCGTTCGGCGTGGGAGCGAGCGGTCAGGTTGGACATGGCAGGCAAGGTTTATCCAGGCTGAAGAGGTCGTGATGATAACAACGCACGGCTTAATTGGGCCTGAACGCCGGTGAATCAGCGCTCATTTTGACCATCCGCCCGTCACCGCTGTTAGTCCCGGGACGCGACAGCTATAATCTGCCGCTTTCCTCTTTGCCAAGACCCCAGCAGACCATGACTGAGTCCGTTCTTGACTACATGACCCGATTGGGTCGCGCCGCCCGCGAAGCCTCCCGGGTTATCGGCCGTGCCAGCACCGCGCAGAAAAACCGCGCCTTGCAGGCCGCTGCCAATGCCCTGGACGCCGCGCGTGCCGAGCTTGCCGCCGCCAATGAGCAGGATTTGGCCGCCGGTCGCGCCAATGGTCTGGAACTCGCTTTGCTGGAGCGTCTGGAACTGACCCCGGCGCGCATCGACGGCATGATCGTTGGCCTGCGTCAGGTCGCCGCGCTGCCGGACCCCGTCGGTGCGATCCGTGACATGAACTTCCGTCCGTCGGGCATTCAGGTCGGCAAGATGCGCGTACCGCTGGGCGTGATCGGGATCATCTACGAATCCCGTCCCAACGTGACCATCGATGCTGCGAGCCTGTGCCTGAAGTCCGGCAACGCGACCATCCTGCGCGGTGGCTCCGAAGCGATTCATTCCAATCGGGCGATTGCAGCGTGCATTCAACGCGGTCTGGCCGAGGCTGAATTGCCCGCCGCCGTGGTGCAAGTGGTTGAAACCACCGACCGTGCCGCCGTCGGCGCGATGATCACCATGCCCGAGTACGTCGACGTGATCGTGCCGCGCGGTGGCCGTGGCCTGATCGAGCGCATCAGCCGCGATGCCCGCGTGCCGGTGATCAAGCATCTGGACGGTATCTGCCATGTTTACGTCAGTGCCCACGCCGATCTGGCGAAAGCCCAGCGCATCACCTTCAATGCCAAGACTTATCGCTACGGTATTTGCGGTGCGATGGAGACGCTGCTGGTCGATCAAACGGTAGCGAAGGATTTCCTGCCGTCGATGGCGGCGCAGTTCCGCGAAAAAGGCGTCGAACTGCGCGGCTGCGAGCGCACCCTAGCGATTATTGACGCCGTTGCGGCCAGCGAAGACGACTGGAGCACCGAGTACCTGGCGCCGATCCTGTCGATCCGTGTGGTTGAGGGGCTGGATCAGGCGATCGAACACATCAACCATTACGGCTCCCATCACACCGACTCGATTGTCAGCGAAAACCTCGCCGATACCCGTCGCTTTGTGGCGGAAGTCGACTCGGCGTCGGTGATGATCAACACCCCGACGTGCTTCGCCGATGGATTTGAATACGGATTGGGTGCCGAGATCGGCATTTCTACTGATAAGCTGCACGCCCGCGGCCCGGTGGGCCTCGAAGGACTGACCTGCGAGAAGTACATCGTGGTCGGTGATGGCCAGTTGCGCGGCCAGGCGACGGTCTGACTTGACCGACCTCGACCTGACAGCGCCGCAAACCGGCAGCGAGTCCCGCCCCCGACGCATCGGCGTATTGGGCGGTACGTTCGATCCGGTGCACATCGGCCATTTGCGCGGTGGCCTGGAAGTCGCCGAAGCGCTGACGCTCGACGAGTTGCGCCTGATGCCGAATGCGCGGCCGCCACATCGCGGTACGCCGCAGGTGTCTGCGCAGGATCGGCTGGCGATGGTCGAATGTGCGGTGGCCGGCATGCCGCCGCTGGTGGTGGACGCCCGCGAATTGCAGCGGGACAAGCCGTCCTGGACCATTGATACCCTGGAGTCGATGCGGGCTGAAATGCCCGCCGAGACCCAGGTTTTTCTGCTTTTGGGCTGGGACGCATTTTGCGGCCTGCCCACTTGGCACCGCTGGGAAGAGTTGCTCCAGCATTGCCACATCCTGGTGCTACAGCGCCCGGACGCCGACAGCGAACCGCCGGATGCCTTGCGCAACCTGCTGGCAGCGCGTTCGGTGAGCGACCCGCTGGCCCTGAAGGGGCCGAGCGGACAGATTGCATTCGTCTGGCAGACACCGCTCGCGGTTTCCGCCACCCAGATCCGTCAACTGCTGGCCAGCGGTAAGTCGGTACGTTTCCTGGTGCCCGACGCGGTCCTGGCCTACATCGATGCGCACGGTCTTTACCGTGCGTCGAACTGAGCAAGGCGTGCTTCACTGATACGAATCCACGTATCGCCAAGCCGCCGAATATATGAGCAAAACGAGTTTTATATGACTGACAAAGACCAAACCAAAGTAAAGCGCAAAGGCACATTCAAGAGCGCCCCGCTGCCAGAACCGGTCAACACCAATGAGCCGCTGAAGGGCGACGAACTGGTCAAGCTGGCTGTAGCCGCGCTGGAAGACGTCAAGGCACAAGACATCCAGATCATTGATGTTCGCGACAAGCAGAGCATCACTGACTACATGATCATTGCCACCGGTACTTCCAACCGCCAGATCAACGCGATGCTCGACAAGGTTCGCGAAGAAGTCAAAAAGCAGGGCGCCAAGCCGCTGGGCGAAGAAGGCAAGGGCGATAGCGACTGGGTGCTGTTGGACCTGGACCTGGTGATCGTGCACATGATGACCGCCTCGGCACGTCAGTTCTACGACCTGGAGCGTCTGTGGGCCGGTGCCGAGCAGAGCCGTGCGGCCGATGCCAAGCACCACAGCCCGGAAAACACCCACGAGCATTTCACCAAGCTCAATAAAGACCAGCTGTAAGGGATTGCTGTGCGACTGCGCCTGATCGCCGTCGGTTCACGCATGCCCAAGTGGGTGGAAGAAGGCTGGCATGAATATGCCAAGCGTCTTCCGTCCGAGCTGGCGCTGGAACTGGTGGAAATTCCGCTCAATACCCGTGGCAAGAATGCCGACGTGGCCCGATTCATCCGCCAGGAAGGCGAAGCCATGCTGGCCAAGGTCGGGCCGAACGAGCGGATCGTCACGCTGGAAGTCCACGGCAAACCCTGGAGCACCGAGCAGCTGGCGGTCGAACTCGACCGCTGGCGGCTGGATTCGCGCACGGTCAATTTCATGGTCGGTGGCCCGGAAGGGCTGGCGCCGGAAGTCTGTGCCCGTGCCGATCAGCGCTGGTCGTTGTCGCCGCTGACGTTGCCGCACCCGCTGGTGCGGATCCTGATCGGCGAACAGTTGTATCGTGCCTGGACCGTGCTGTCCGGTCACCCTTACCACAAGTAATCCAGCCCTCATGTCTCAGCCGATCCGCATCAAGGACCACGAAAAGGACGCACGCTTAGTGCGTAGCCGCGTCGTGTTCGGGGCCATTGCGATCATGCTGCTGATCGGCGTGTTGATTGCGCGGCTGTATTACTTGCAGGTGATTCAGTACGAGTACCACTCGACGCTGTCGGAAAACAACCGCGTCCACGTGCAGCCGATTCCGCCGACCCGCGGGCTGATTTTCGACCGCAACGGCGTGGTGGTAGCGGATAACCGTCCCAGCTTCAGTCTGAGCATGACCCGCGAGCGCTCCGGCGACTGGCAGCAAGTGCTCGACGTCATTGTCGAAGTGCTCGAGCTTACGCCCGAGGACCGGGTGATCTTCGAGAAGCGCATGCGCCAGGGGCGCCGACCATTCGAGCCGGTGCCAATTCTGTTCGAACTGAGCGAAGAGCAGATCGCCCGCATCGCGGTGAACCAGTTCCGCCTGCCGGGCGTGGAAGTGGTTGCGCAGCTGGTTCGTCACTACCCGCAGGGCGCGCATTTCGCGCACTCGGTGGGGTATATGGGGCGGATCAACGAGAAAGAGCTGAAGAGCCTCGATCCGGTCAACTACAGCGGCACCCATCACATCGGCAAAACCGGCATCGAGCGTTTCTACGAGCCGGAATTGCACGGTCAGGTCGGTTACGAAGAGGTCGAGACCAACGCCCGAGGCCGCGTGTTGCGTGTGCTCAAGCGCACCGATCCAATTCCCGGCAAGGACATCGTCCTGAGCCTGGACATCAAGTTGCAGGAAGCGGCGGAAGCGGCGCTGGGCGGGCGTCGTGGCGCGGTGGTGGCGCTGGATCCGAAGACTGGCGAGGTGCTCGCGATGGTCAGTCAGCCGAGTTTCGACCCGAATCTGTTCGTCACCGGCATCAGCTTCAAGGCCTATGCCGAGTTGCGTGATTCGATCGACCGGCCATTGTTCAACCGGGTGCTGCGCGGTCTGTACCCGCCGGGTTCGACGATCAAACCGGCGGTGGCGATTGCCGGTCTTGATTCCGGCGTAGTGACGGCATCGAGCCGGGTGTTCGACCCGGGTTACTACATGCTGCCCAACTACGATCACAAATACCGTAACTGGAACCGCACCGGTGACGGCTTCGTCGATCTCGACACGGCGATCATGCGGTCCAACGACACCTACTTCTATGACCTGGCGCACAAGCTCGGCATTGATCGGTTGTCGACCTACATGAACAAGTTCGGCATCGGCCAGAAGGTTTCGCTGGACATGTTCGAAGAATCCCCCGGCCTGATGCCGTCCCGCGAATGGAAACGGGCGACGCGTAAACAGGCGTGGTTCCCGGGCGAAACCCTGATCCTCGGGATCGGCCAGGGCTACATGCAATCAACTCCGCTGCAACTGGCCCAGGCCACGGCGCTGGTTGCCAACAAAGGCATCTGGAATCGTCCGCACCTGGCGAAATCCCTCGAAGGGGTGAAACCGGTGGATGAAAACCCGATGCCGGACATTGTCCTGCGCGACCCGTCGGACTGGACCAAGGTCAACCACGGCATGCAGCAGGTGATGCACGGCGCGCGAGGTACTGCGCGCAAAGCAGCGATCGGCGCGCAATACCGGATTGCCGGCAAGTCAGGTACCGCTCAGGTCGTCGCGATCAAGCAGGGCGAAAAGTACGACCGCTCCAAGGTTCAGGAGCGCCACCGCGACCACGCCTTGTTCGTCGGTTTTGCCCCGGCTGATGACCCGAAAATTGTTGTTTCGGTGATGGTCGAGAACGGTGAGTCCGGCTCCGGTGTCGCCGCGCCCGTGGTGCGTCAGGTCATGGACGCCTGGCTGCTCGATCAGGACGGACGTTTGAAGGCCGAATACGCCAGCCCAATCAGTGCGGAGGCTACGGCCCGTGATGAATAACTTTGATCGCATGCTCTCCAGTGAGGATGTGATGCGTCGCCGCGCGACGCTGCTGCAAAGACTGCATATCGATGGCCCGTTGCTTATCCTGCTGCTGATCCTCGCTGCCGGCAGCCTGTTCGTGCTGTATTCGGCCAGCGGCAAGAGCTGGGATCTGTTGGCCAAACAGGCTACCTCGTTCGGCATCGGCCTGGTGTCGATGATCGTCATCGCCCAGTTCGAGCCGCGCTTCATGGCGCGCTGGGTGCCGCTCGGTTACGTGATCGGCGTGGTGTTGCTGTTGGTGGTGGACATCATGGGCCACAACGCCATGGGCGCCACGCGCTGGATCAACATCCCCGGGGTGATCCGCTTTCAGCCCTCGGAATTCATGAAGATCCTGATGCCGGCGACCATCGCCTGGTACCTGTCCAAACGCACGTTGCCGCCGCAACTCAAGCACGTCGGCATCAGCCTGATGCTGATCGGTGTGCCGTTCATCCTGATCGTCCGTCAGCCTGACCTCGGTACTTCGCTGCTGATTCTGGCGGGTGGTGCGTTCGTGCTGTTCATGGGCGGGCTGCGCTGGCGCTGGATCCTCAGCGTACTGGCCGCTGCGATTCCGGTGTCGGTCGCCATGTGGTTTTTCATCATGCACGACTACCAGAAGCAGCGAATCCTGACCTTCCTCGACCCGGAAAGCGATCCGCTGGGCACCGGCTGGAACATCATTCAGTCGAAAGCCGCGATCGGTTCCGGCGGCGTGTTCGGCAAGGGCTGGCTGCTCGGCACCCAGTCGCACCTGGACTTCCTGCCGGAAAGCCACACCGACTTCATCATTGCCGTACTCGGCGAAGAGTTCGGCCTGGTGGGCATCTGCGCGCTGCTATTGATCTATCTGTTGTTGATTGGCCGGGGGCTGGTAATTACCGCCCAGGCACAAACGCTGTTCGGCAAATTGCTCGCCGGTGCGTTGACCATGACGTTTTTTGTTTACGTTTTCGTCAACATCGGTATGGTCAGTGGCCTGCTGCCGGTCGTAGGGGTGCCGTTGCCGTTCATTAGCTACGGAGGAACTTCGCTGGTGACGCTGCTGTCAGCGTTTGGGGTTTTGATGTCGATCCATACCCATCGCAAGTGGATCGCACAGGTTTGAATAAGGTGAAGAGTTCAATGCAAGTAATGCGTGGCTGGGCGACTCGATGCGCGCCAGTGGTAGGCCTGATGGGCCTCCTGGGCAGCATGCAGGAAGCGCTGGCCGGCGAATACGAAGGCTCGCCTCAGGTGGCCGAGTTCGTCGGTGAAATGACCCGCGACTACGGTTTTGCCGGTGAGCAACTGATGGCGGTATTCCGCGAGGCTCAGCGCAAACAGGCGATTCTCGACGCCATTTCCAGGCCCGCCGAGCGCGTCAAGCAGTGGAAAGAATACCGTCCGATGTTCATCACCGATGCACGCATCGCCCGTGGTGTGGACTTCTGGCGTCAGCACGAGGCGACGCTGGCCCGTGCCGAGCAGGAATACGGCGTACCGGCACAAGTTATCGTGTCGATCATCGGTGTTGAAACCTTTTTCGGACGTAATACCGGTAATTACCGGGTGATCGATGCCTTGTCGACGCTCGGTTTCGACTATCCTCCCCGTGCCGAATTTTTCCGCAAGGAGCTGCGTGAGTTCCTGCTGCTGGCGCGCGAAGAACAGGTCGACCCATTGACTCTCAAAGGCTCGTACGCCGGGGCCATGGGCCTGCCGCAGTTCATGCCGAGCAGCTTTCGCGCGTATGCGGTGGATTTCGATGGTGACGGCCACATCAATATCTGGAACAACCCGGATGATGCGATCGGCAGCGTAGCGAGTTATTTCAAGCGTCACGGCTGGGTCGCGGGTGAGCCGGTGGTCAGCCGCGCCGATGTCCGTGGCGAGCAGGTCGATGAAGGCCTGACCACCGGTATCGAACCGACGAAAACGGTTGGAGAGTTGCGAGCGCTGGGCTGGTCAAGTCATGATGCGCTGCGCGATGATATGCCGGTTACTGCATTTCGCCTCGAAGGCGACAACGGCCCTGAATACTGGATGGGCCTGAAGAATTTTTACGCGATCACGCGTTATAACCGCAGCGTGATGTACGCCATGGCCGTACATCAACTGTCTGAACAGCTGGTACAAGCACGGGGCGTCAAGTAATGCGGGCATTGCCTAACAGTAAACCCCTGAAGCTGGTGGCATTCGCTGCGTTGGCGGTGCTGGTTGCCAGCTGTTCGACCAGTCGTTCGCCGACACCGAAAACCTCCAGTACCGCTGTGCGAGCGCAGCCGGGTCTGGACATCAATCGCGCGCACAAAGACGGTGCGCCGTGGTGGGACGTCGACGTATCGCGCATCCCCGATGCCACGCCGACCCTGCACACCGGTCCTTACAAGGCCAACCCGTACACCGTACTGGGCAAAACCTATTTCCCGTTGCAGGAATCCAAGACCTACGTCGCTTCCGGCACGGCGTCCTGGTACGGCACCAAGTTTCACGGTCAGAACACCGCCAATGGCGAGGTTTACGACCTGTACGGTATGAGTGCCGCCCACAAGACATTGCCACTGCCAAGTTACGTTCGGGTGACCAACCTGGACAACAACCGCACGGTGATCCTGCGGGTCAACGACCGTGGGCCGTTCTATTCCGATCGCATCATCGACTTGTCCTACGCCGCGGCGAAAAAACTCGGTTACGCCGAAACCGGCACGGCGCGGGTCAAGGTCGAAGGCATCGATCCACAGCAATACTGGGCCGCCAAGGGTCGTCCGGCACCGTTGATGCTCAACGAGCCGCAGGTCGCGCAGAACAGCGCGCCGGTGATCACGGCCTCGGCCGGCACCGTCGAGCAATGGACGCCGCCACCGCAACAACATGCCTCTGACACCGTCCCCGTGCCGATGAGTGCAAAAAAAAACGCTTCTGCAACAGCAACTGGCCAGTATCTGCAGGTGGGCGCGTTCGCCAACCCGGACGCTGCAGAACTCCTGAGGTCGAAGCTCAGCGGGATGGTGAGCGCTCCGGTGTTCATCAGCTCGATCGTGCGCAATCAGCAGACCCTGCACCGGGTTCGCCTGGGGCCGATCGGCTCGCCGGGTGAAATTGCCCAGGTGCAGAACAGCGTGCGTCTGGCCAACCTTGGTTCGCCAAGTGTGGTCACCGAGTAATACGTAGAACTTGATTGACGATTCGCCAGCGATTGGGGGGTGAATCAGGTTGTTGGCTCGTCGAAGAACAAAAGCCCGGCAAGGGTGACTGGAGTGAGCAACTGAACACGCGATGGCTCGTTAGAAAGTCATCTGATTAAATTTTGTCCGCAAGGACAGTTTCCATTAGCGATTTCGAGAGACGGATGAACATCACCACCTTTGCCAAACGCCTGTGTCTGCTAGTCCCGCTGCTCCTCTCGCCAGCCGCCTTCGCGGCCGAGATGATGCCGTCGCCACCGCAACTGGCCGCCAAAGCCTACGTTCTGATGGATGCCAGCAGCGGCAACGTGCTGGTCGAGAACAATGGCGACCAGCGTCTGCCACCGGCCAGCCTGACCAAGCTGATGACCGCGTACATCGCGACCCTGGAAATCCGTCGTGGCCAGATCGGTGAAAACGATCCGGTGACCGTCAGCGAAAACGCCTGGCGTACCGGCGGTTCGCGGATGTTCATCAAGGTCGGCTCGCAGGTGACTGTCAGCGACCTGCTGCACGGCATCATCATCCAGTCCGGCAACGACGCCAGCGTGGCGCTGTCCGAGCACATCGCCGGCAGCGAAGATGCGTTCGCCGACCTGATGAACAAGACTGTGACTGATCTGGGCATGACCAATTCCCACTTCATGAACCCGACCGGTCTGCCAAACCCTGAGCATTACTCGTCGGCTCACGACATGGCGATTCTGGCTCGCGCGATCATTCATGAAGACCCGGCTCACTATGCGATCTACTCGCAGAAAGAGTTTTTCTGGAACGGCATTAAACAGCCTAACCGCAACCTGCTGCTGTGGCGCGACAAGACCGTTGACGGTCTGAAAACCGGTCACACCGACGAAGCCGGCTACTGCATGGTGTCCTCGGCTGTACGTGACGGCCAGCGTCTGATCGCCGTGGTGTTCGGCACCAACAGCGAAGTGGCTCGCGCCGCTGAAACCCAGAAGCTGCTGACCTACGGCTTCCGCTTCTTCGAAACCCAGACCTTCTATCAGAAGGGCACCGAACTGGCTCAGGCCCCGGTGTGGAAAGGCACCACCAATCAAGTCAAGGCCGGCCTGGCTGAAGACCTGACCATGACCCTGCCAAAAGGCCAGCTGAAGAAGCTCGCTGCCAGCATGACCATGAACCCGCAACTGACCGCGCCAATCGCCAAGGGCGACGTGATCGGTAAAGTCGAAGTCAAACTGGAAGACAAGGTCGTGCACAGTGCGGACCTGATCGCTCTGGATGGCGTCGAGGAGGGTGGTATCTTCCGCCGCATGTGGGATAGCATCCGTCTATTCTTCTACGGCTTGTTCAACTGATTTGTGTTGACCTGCATGGCCCCGCCCCGATCCGGAGCGGGGCCATGCGCGTTATCACGGCTTGCGCTCAAGAGGCCGTTACGCCATGACCGATACCGAAGTAAAGGCGCCAAAGATCGAATTTCCCCAGGTTGATTATCCGGTTAAGGTGATCAGCGACACGGGTGTTGGCAACAAGGACAAGATCATCGACATCGTCAAGAAACATGCGACCATCAATGATGAGCGCATCGACGAGCGTCAAAGCACCAACGGCAAGTACACCACCATTCAGTTGCACATCGTCGCGACCGATCAGGATCAGCTGTACAACATCAACAGCGAACTGCGGGCGACCGGCTTCGTGCACATGGTGTTGTGATGCCGGGCACGCTGGGCTTTCGCGAGCTCGGCCAGATGGCCTACGAGCCGGTCTGGCATGCCATGCAACGTTTTACCAACGAACGCGGCAGCGATGCCGCCGACGAAATCTGGCTCGTCGAACACCCGCCGGTGTTCACTCAAGGCCAGGCCGGCAAGGCCGAACACCTGTTGCTGCCGGGCGATATCCCGGTGGTGCAGGTCGATCGCGGCGGGCAGGTGACTTATCATGGTCCCGGCCAGTTGGTGGCCTATCTGCTGCTGGATGTACGCAAGCTGGGTTTCGGCGTGCGTGATCTGGTCAGTCGCATGGAGCTTTGCCTGATTGAACTGCTGGCCAGCTACGGCGTAACCGCTGCAGCCAAGCCAGATGCTCCCGGCGTCTATGTCGATGGAGCGAAAATCGCTTCTCTGGGTTTGCGGATTCGCCACGGTTGTTCCTTTCATGGCCTGGCCCTGAACGTGGATATGAACCTGGAACCGTTTCGACGGATTAATCCCTGCGGCTATGCCGGGCTGGCGATGACCCAGCTGAGCGATCACGCAGGATCGATTGAATTTGCCGAGGTAAGTGCCCGGCTGCGCGCGCAGCTCGTCAAACACCTCGACTATGCTGAGCAGACGACCCTGACGGGCGGAATCGACTGATATGACTACTGATGCAGTGCAAACCATGATCCCGACGCTCGACGTGACCGAGCGCCCGGCCCCGCGTCCCAAGGTAGAAGCCGGCGTAAAGCTGCGCGGCGCCGAGAAGGTTGCACGCATCCCGGTAAAGATCATTCCGACCACCGAACTGCCGAAGAAACCTGACTGGATTCGCGTACGCATCCCGGTTTCGCCGGAAGTCGACCGGATCAAGAGCCTGCTGCGCAAACACAAGCTGCACAGCGTCTGCGAAGAAGCGTCCTGCCCGAACCTGGGTGAGTGCTTCTCCGGCGGCACCGCGACGTTCATGATCATGGGTGACATCTGCACCCGTCGCTGCCCGTTCTGCGACGTTGGCCACGGTCGTCCGAAACCACTGGACGTCAACGAGCCGGAAAGCCTGGCTATTGCCATCGCCGACCTCAAGCTGAAGTACGTGGTGATCACCTCGGTTGACCGCGATGACCTGCGTGACGGCGGTGCCCAGCATTTTGCCGACTGCATCCGCGAAATCCGCAAACTGTCGCCGAACGTGCAGCTGGAAACCCTGGTTCCGGATTACCGTGGTCGCATGGACGTTGCCCTGGAAATCACCGCGGCCGAGCCGCCGGATGTGTTCAACCACAACCTGGAAACCGTGCCACGCCTGTACAAGGCTGCGCGTCCAGGTTCGGATTACCAGTGGTCGCTGACTCTGCTGCAACGCTTCAAGCAGATGATGCCGCACATTCCAACCAAATCCGGTCTGATGCTGGGTCTGGGCGAGACCGACGAAGAAGTCATCGAAGTGATGAAGCGCATGCGCGAACACGACATCGACATGCTGACCCTGGGTCAGTACCTGCAGCCGTCGCGCAGCCACTTGCCGGTGCAGCGTTTCGTGCACCCGGACACCTTCGCCTGGTTCGCCGAGGAAGGTTACAAGATGGGCTTCAAGAACGTTGCCTCGGGCCCGCTGGTGCGTTCTTCGTACCACGCAGACGAGCAGGCCAAGCTGGTCAAGGCTGAGCTGCTGGGTTCCTGATCCGGCGCTGAATTAAAAAATGCCCGCCGAGGCTTTAACGCCCGGCGGGCATTTTTTTGCCCGTCTTACATTCGATGCTGATTTTTCCTGCAACCTGCGGCGTGGCTGACCCTCTTCTGTTTAGCGCCGTTCCTGACTACTGTGTGCACATGACTCACAGGGAGATCCAAGGATGACCGTTCGACCGACCCACACACTTTGTCCGCACAGAACCGTGCCCGCGCTGCCCTCCGAAGGGTTGATCGGCGTCATTGCGCCTGCGGGCCCCGGAGCGCTGGACACCGAGAAAGCGCTGCAATGGATGCGCGCCCGTGGCTATGGGTTGAAGGTATTTCCCGGCGTCTACGAGAAGGACGGCTATCTGGCCGGCAGTGATGATGTGCGCCTGCGAGACCTGCACGCGGCGTTCGCTGATCCCGAGGTCAACGCGATCATTTGTCTGCGCGGCGGCTACGGCACGCCGCGATTGCTCGACCGCATCGACTACGACTTGCTGAGCCGCAACGCCAAGCCCTTCGTCGGCTACAGCGATATCACCGCGCTGCACCTGGCCATCAGTCGTTATGCCGGATTCGTGACCTTTCACGGGCCACTGCTTAACGCCGACCTGTTGGGGAACAAAGAGCCGCCGACGGTCACCTCGTTCTTCGCCATGCTGCGCGGGCAATTGAAGGCAGGGAGTGTGTTCAGCCATCCGGTCGCTTATCCGTTGACCACTGTCGAGCCCGGCATCGCCCACGGTCGCTTGCTTGGTGGCAATCTGGCGATGATCGCATCGACGCTGGGTACGCCATACGAGATTGATGTCGAAGGGGTGATTCTGTTTATCGAAGACATCAACGAGCCGCTGTATCGCATTGATCGCTTGCTGACCCAGATGCGTCTGGCCGGCAAGTTGGCCAAGTTGCGCGGGGTATTGGTCGGGGATATTGCCGGCGTGGATGTCGAAGCGCTGAACCGCTTGCTCAAGCAGACCTTCGAGCCTTTGCGAATTCCGGTTTTGTCTGGCTGGCGCAGCGGGCATTGCGATCCGAACCTGACGCTGCCGATGGGCGCACTGGTGCGGCTGGATGCGGGGAAGCAGGAATTGATGCTGGAGCAGGATGTGGTGATCAAGGCCTGAAGGTTTACTGCCTGATAGTCAGTCTTCGCGAGCAAGCCCAGTGTGGGAGCGAGCTTGCTCGCGAAAGCGATATCAGCCATACGACAATTGTTCTACTGAGTCCGCAGGCTTTCCAGCAACTTGTGCGTCGGATACCCGTCCGCCGGCCAGCCAAACGACTGCTGGGCACTGCGAATCGCTTTACGCGTATTGGCGCCAATAATCCCGTCCGCCGTGCCGGCATCGTAATTGCGCGCGCTCAACAGGGTCTGCAACTCCATACGCTCGGTGCGGCTAAGCGGCAGGTCATCTTTCGGCCAGCTCCCGTTGATCAAGCCGCCACCGCTGAAACGCTCGGACAACAGGCTCACTGCCAGCGCGTACGACGAGGAGTTGTTGTACTTGAGGATCGCGCGGAAGTTGTCGAGGATCAGGAACGCCGGACCGCGATAGCCAGCGGGCAGCAGCAAGGCGGCGGACAATTGTTCCGAACCGGCTGGCACCTGAGCACCGTTTGGCAGGCTCACGCCCAACTGACGCCATTCGGCAACGCTCTTGCGAATCGCACCATCAGCCAGCGTGTAATTGAAACTGCCCGGCAATTGCACTTCAAAACCCCACGGCTGGCCACGCTGCCAGCCAGAGCTTTGCAGGTAATGCGCGGTCGAGGCCAGTGCGTCAGCAGGGCTGCCCCAGATATCGCGGCGACCGTCACCGTCGAAGTCCACAGCATGAGTGTTGTAGGTGGTCGGAATGAACTGGGTCTGTCCCATCGCGCCGGCCCAGGAACCGAGCATCTTCTCCGGCGTGATATCGCCTTGTTGCAGGATCTGTAGTGCGGCGATCAGCTGTGCGTGAGCAAAGCCCGGGCGACGGCCTTCGTAGGCGAGGGTGGCCAGCGAGTTGATCACCGACTTGCTGCCCTGGAACTGGCCGAAGTTGCTTTCCATGCCCCACACGGAAACCAGTGCCTGACGGTCAACGCCATAACGCTGCTCAATGCTTTGCAGGATGTCGGCGTACTGACTGATCAGTGCCTGACCTTTACGTACGCGTAGCGGCGAGAGGGCACCATCGAGATATTCCCACACTGGCCGGGAGAACTCCGGTTGACTGCGGTCGGCCCGAATCACGCTGGCGTCGAAGCTGACATTGGCGAACGCGCGATCGAACAGATCCGCGCGAATTCCGGCGGCCAGCGCATCTTTACGGAAGCCAGCCTGCCATTCAGCAAAGGTCTGGGTCGGCTGGAGATCCAGAGGGTCGGCGGACGGCACTACCGGCGGGATAATCGCTGGGGCCGTGGCGACAGGAGCGGCTTGAAGAGGTTGCGCATCGGCTGCGGTCGGTTTTTCCGCGCAGGCGACAAGCAGAATGAAGCTGGAGGCAGCGATCAGTTGGCGAACAGGCCAACGACGGGAAAGACTTAGGGGCATGCACAGTTCCAGGAAAACGAATCAGGTGCAGACCTTAACATGACCGGGGGGGGCTGCGCTTCAAGCGGCCAGAAAGTAAGAAGCCTCCCAGCTGTCAGACTGGAAGGCTTCGCGGCGGTAGCTGCCTTTACCCTTGGATGGTCGTTCCTGGCGGCTGCGGAACAGGGGCTGGGCGACGATGGATTTGGCCTTGTTGGGGCCATGTTTCGATGGCTTTTTGCTCATGAGGGTTCTCTCGAGTGAGTGGGTTTTGCGGGGGAAATAATCTGCCGATGTCGGGCGTCTGTCCAGTCCCTGATGTGCAGGAATGTTCTGGCGCTTTCGCGAGCAAGCTCGCTCCCACATTTGGAATGCATTTCAATGTGGGAGCGAGCTTGCTCGCGAATGGCCGTTGTGCGGTAGAGCAGGTTATTCGGCGGGAAGTGTCAGACGCTGGCCAGACATCAATAGCGCCAAGCGACTCAGGCTCATCCACGGCGACCCGGCAGCCTGACCTTTGATCTGCGCATCGATACGCTGCGCTTCCAGCAGCAACTGCGCCCAGCGTTGCGCCGAGTAGCGTTGCAGGGCTTTGCTCATCAGCGGTTTGCGCTTGTCCCAGACTGGCGGTTTTGCCTGGCTGAAACACTTGTCCAGCGGCGTGCCCTGACTGTACTGCAACGAAATATTGGCCAGCAGCCGCAGCTCCCGCGCCAGCGCCCAGAGAATCACCGGCGGCTCGACGCCTTCGCCACGCAAGCCTTCAAGCATGCGCAGCGCATGTGCCGGTTCACCGTTGAGCACGGCATCGGTCAGGCCGAACACGTCGAACCGCGCACTGTCGGCCACAGCGGCCTGCACGGTTTCGACGGTGATCTGTCCACCTTCGGCCATCAGCTTGAGCTTCTCTATTTCCTGCGCGGCGGCGAGCAGGTTGCCCTCGACACGCGCAGCAATCAATTCGACGGCGTCCTGACTCGCCGATAGCCCGGCCTGAGAGAGACGCTGACGAATCCAGCTCGGCAACTGATTGGCGTCCACCGGCCAGATCTGAATGAACTGGGTTTGCTGACCTTCGACCAGCGCCTTGCCCCACTTGGTTTTCTGCGCGCTGCCATCCATCTTGGGCAGGCTGATCAGCAGCACCGTGTCTTCGGCGGGACGCGAGCAATATTCGATGAATGCAGCGGCGCCCTTGTCACCAGGCTTGCCCGAAGGCAGGCGCAGTTCCAGCAGGCGTTTTTCCGAGAACAACGACATGCTGGCGCCGGCCTGCAACAACGTGCCCCAATCGAAATTGGCGTCCGCGGCGAAAACCTGGCGTTCATCAAATCCTTGCTGGCGCGCAGCATTGCGGATGGCGTCGGCGGCTTCCTGACACAGCAGCGGGTCATCGCCGCTGATGATATAGACCGGTGCCAAAGCACCTTGCAGGTGTTTACCGAGTTGGGCGGGAGCGAGCTTCATAAGAAATGCCGAACGGGGCGCCTGAGCGCCCCGAACGTCTTACGGCTGCGGTACTTCGAGCGGCGACTGACGCGGGGTTTCCGCTTCAGCCTTTTGTGCCGCTTGCAGCGCATCGGCTTCTGCCTTGGCGCGGTCATTGGCGGCTTGCTGCAGCTGCTGCAGTTGCCCTGGGGTCAGTTGCTGCAGACGCAGCATCATGCGTTGGACCAGTTCGCGAGTGGTTTCGCGACGGGCGTCGTTGGCTTCCTGATCGGAGCCCACAAGGTTGTTACCGTCGTGAATAAACACTTTCTGAACTTCAAGCTTGTCGCTCAGCAGTTGCAGGTTCTTGTCGCCACGGATCTCGTAGTTCAGAACCGTACTGACTTGATACTCGCCCGTACGACCTGCACCGGCGTAGCTGAGGATACGCTGGCTCTCCTGCTGGTCTGCCAGGTAGAGCTTGTACGGGGCACCGCTATAAACCTTGACGCCACTCGACTCCAGCACCTGGCGCAGTTGCGTGACCGTCTCGCCGTAGGCGTTACGGGCGCTCAGATCGAGTTCCTTGATCGACAGTTCGTTGGTGCCGGTACCGCGCAGCTGGAAACCGCAGGCGCTCAACAGAACGGCGAGGCCCATCACCAGCAGATTGCGTTTGATCATTGTGTTGCTCCCCTTGAAACCACGTGGGCCGACTGTACGGCCCGAAAGGTTTTACTTGGCGTCAGGCAAACCTGACGCCCGATCCAATTAGCTGGCGACGATGTTGACCAGTTTCCCCGGCACAACGATCACTTTACGAATCGTCAGGCCGTCGACGAAACGCAGTACGTTTTCGTTACCGCGCGCTGCCGCTTCGACTTCTTCGCGGGTCGCGCTGGCCGGCATTTCAATCTGGCCGCGCAGCTTGCCGTTGACCTGGATCACCAGGGTCAGGCTGTCCTGCACCAGCGCGCTTTCGTCGACTGCCGGCCAGCCAGCGTCGATGACTGCGTCGGCGTGACCCAGCTTGTTCCACAGTTCGTGACTGATGTGCGGCGTGATTGGCGCCAGCAACAGCGTCACAGCTTCCAGGCCTTCGTGAATCAACGCACGATCCTGCTCGGTAGCTTGTGCGGCTTTTTCCAGCACGTTCATCAGCGTCATCACCTGAGCGATGGCGGTGTTGAATTTGTGGTTCTGGCCGACGTCGTGGCTGGCTTGCTTGATGGCCACGTGGATCGAGCGGCGAACGGCTTTCTGCTCGTCGTTCAGGCCGGCGATGTCCAGTTTGCCCGGCAGCCCCTGAGTGACGTGGGCTTGCGCCAGACGCCAGACGCGCTTGAGGAAGCGGTGCGAACCTTCAACGCCGGAGTCGGACCACTCAGCGCTCATGTCGGGTGGCGAAGCGAACATCATGAACAGGCGGCAGGTGTCAGCGCCGAACTGATCGATCATCGACTGTGGGTCGACGCCGTTGTTCTTGGACTTGGCCATTTTCTCGGTGCCACCGATTTCCACTGGCAGACCGTCGGACTTCAGTTTGGCGCTGATGACCTTGGCTTTGCTGTCGCGCTCGAGTTCCACGTCTGCCGGATTGAACCAGGTGTAGGCACCATTGGCTTCGCGACGATAGTAAGTCTCGGCGATCACCATGCCTTGGGTCAGCAGGTTCTTGAACGGTTCGTTCGAGCTCACCAGACCTTCGTCACGCATCAGTTTATGGAAGAAACGCGCGTATAACAGGTGAAGAATGGCGTGTTCGATACCGCCGATGTACTGATCGACCGGCAGCCAGTGATCGGCGGCGGATTTTTCTACCAGACCACCTTCAAAGTGCGGCGAGGCGTAACGGGCGTAGTACCACGACGACTCGACGAAGGTGTCCATGGTGTCGGTTTCACGCTTGGCAGGCTGGCCGCATTTCGGGCAGCTGCATTCGTAAAACTCAGGCATGCGCGCCAGCGGCGAACCGGCGCCGTCCGGCACCACGTCTTCCGGCAGGACTACAGGCAGTTGATCTTCCGGCACCGGCACGTCACCGCACGCATCGCAGTGGATGATCGGGATCGGGCAGCCCCAGTAGCGCTGGCGGCTGATGCCCCAGTCGCGCAGGCGGAACTGGGTGCGGGAGGCGCCGAGTTCTTTCTTGATCAGTGCGACTTCCATGGCGTCGAACGCGCCCGCGAAGTCAAGACCGTCGAATTCGCCGGAGTTGATCAGCGTGCCGTGCTCGCCGTAGGCATCTTGCCACGGGGCCGGATTGGTCTCGCCAGAGCTGGTACGCACCACCGATTTCACCGGCAGGCTGTACTTGTGGGCGAATTCGAAATCACGCTCGTCGTGCGCCGGCACGGCCATTACAGCACCGTCGCCGTAGTGCATCAGCACGTAGTTGGCGATCCACACCGGCAGTTTTTCGCCGGTCAGCGGGTGCTCGACGAACAGGCCGGTCGGCAGGCCTTTTTTCTCTTGCGTGGCGACGTCGGCTTCGGCAACGCTGCCGCCCTTGCATTCAGCGATGAACGCTTGCAGCTCAGGGTTGTTTTTCGCGGCCAGGGTGGCCAGCGGGTGCTCGGCAGCCACGGCGACATAGGTCGCACCCATCAGGGTGTCCGGACGGGTGGTGAAGACTTTCAGAGTGCCGGCTTCGCCGATGGAATCGACGTTGTACGGGAACTGCACTTCCATGCCGCGGGATTTGCCGATCCAGTTGCGCTGCATGGTCTTGACCTGTTCAGGCCAGCCAGTCAGTTCGTCGAGGCTCTCCAGAAGCTCATCCGCGTAGGCGGTGATCTTGAAGTAGTACATCGGGATTTCGCGCTTTTCGATCAGCGCGCCGGAACGCCAGCCGCGACCATCGATCACCTGCTCGTTAGCCAGAACGGTCTGGTCGATCGGGTCCCAGTTCACGGTGCCGTTTTTACGGTAGATCACACCTTTTTCGAACAGGCGCGTGAACAGCCATTGTTCCCAGCGGTAGTAATCCGGCTTGCAGGTGGTGACTTCGCGCGACCAGTCGACCGCCAGACCCAGGCTGCGCAGCTGGGTTTTCATGTAGGCGATGTTTTCGTAGGTCCACTTGGCCGGCGCGACGTTGTTCTTCATCGCGGCGTTTTCCGCTGGCATGCCGAACGCGTCCCAACCCATCGGTTGCAGAACGTTCTTGCCGAGCATGCGCTGGTAGCGGGAGATCACGTCGCCGATGGTGTAGTTGCGCACGTGCCCCATGTGTAGCTTGCCGCTGGGGTAAGGGAACATCGACAGGCAGTAATAGGTTTCCTTGCCTGGCTGTTCACTGACTTCAAAGGACTTTTGCTCGTCCCAGAACGATTGGGCGGCGGCTTCGATTTCACGGGGCTGATATTGTTCGTGCATGGCTACTTTTGTACTGGATAGGGGTGGCCTAATCCTCTTCAACGCAGGTTCCGGGGTTGGCCCGGACGAGCTGGAAGTGGAATTACAGGAAGCGCCGTAGCATACATGACCGCGCTTGGCCTAGGGAAACCCTGATTACAGCTGTTTGTCCCGGCCAATCCGTGGCGAGGGCCGTTGGTCGCGGCGTGCAGCCGGTTTGTGCAGCGAAGCTAAGCTCTAACTGGGGAGTGAGTCTTATCTTCAATGAGGTGAGGGATGGTGGAGCAACGGCAGAAAAAAGTGACTAAACCCGAGTTGTACGAAAGGTTGATTGACCGTCTGGGTATGGCCCTGGACGCTGTAAAAACCGCTGACCGGCTGCGCGACGAGCGCCCCTTGGAACTGGAATTGCGTGGCTTGAGTCCCGCCGAGTTCAAACTGGTCAAGGCCTATCTGGATCGCAGTGAACGTGAAACGCACGGATGCTTGTCGCAGGCAGTGAAGCAGCTCGATGCAGCACATTCGGCCAAGATCATCTGGCTCAAGGACAAGGCGCCCGGCAGAGACACCGTCAAGGTTCGCTCTCTGCAGGCCAAGTAAGCGCATGGCAGGTCAAGAACCGGATCTTTTTCAACAGGATCCCACCTATTGGTTGTAACGCTTAATTAACACTCTTAGGCTTCGGGCACCTCTGGAGATGCCCGATGCCCTTTCGTTATTTCATCAAACAACTTTTATTGCCGCCCGGCATTCTCTTGCTGCTGTTGCTGGCTGCGTGGTGGCTGCGCCGCTCACGGCCGCGACTCGCAGGCGTGTGTTTTGCCCTTGGCTTGGGCGGCTTATGGCTAATGAGCTTGCCGGTGGTCGTGCAATGGGGCGCGAAAGCGCTGGAGCGCGACCCACCGCTGGCCCGAGAAGAGTGGGCAACGCTGGCGCAGCGGGCTGACGCCATTGTGGTGTTGGGCTCCGGGCGCGAGCGCGGCGATCTTGCGTGGGGTGAGGATCAGCCGACCGGCGTGGGGCTTGAGCGTCAGCGTTACGCGGCTCGATTGGCCAAGGCGTCCGGATTGCCGATTCTGACCACGGGCGGACTGCATTACGGAACGCCACCGACTGAGGCAAAGTTGATGGCCGATTCGCTGCGTGATGACTTCGGCGTCACCGTGCGTTGGCAGGAAGGCGAAAGCCGTACCACGTGGGAAAATGCCAGGTTCAGCGCCGATATCCTGTTGCCGCAGGGTATCAAGCGTGTGGTCGTGGTGACGCAGGCCTGGCACATGCCGCGCTCGGTGTGGAGTTTTCAACAGGCGGGATTTGAAGTGGTGCCGGCGCCGGTCGGGTTTCTCGGTACCGATAACGCAAGACCGTTTGGTGGCTGGTTGCCGGAATTCAAGTCGATCTGGCAGAGCGGGCAGTTGCTCAATGAAGCGGTGGGGCAGGTGGGGTATTCGTTGTTCTACCGGTGAAGATCAAAAGATCGCAGCCTTCGGCAGCTCCTACATTGGGATTTGCGTTTTCCCTGTAGGAACTGCCGCAGGCTGCGATCTTTTGCTTTAAAGGGTTTTCGACATCCGGCTAGCCATCAGTGCCCAGCCAAACAGCAGCAAGCAGACAATGATCAACGGCCACGAGCGCCATTGCAGATACGGGGTCAGGTTGTGCATCGGCACCACTTCACCGTACAAAATCCCTTGTTCGAACTGCGGGATCTGCTCGGTGATCTGCCCGAACGGGTTGATCAACCCGGTCACGCCGTTGTTGGTTGCGCGGATCATCCAGCGCCCGGCTTCCAGTGCACGCATCTGCGCCATCTGCAAATGTTGCAGCGGGCCGATCGAGGTGCCGAACCAGGTGTCGTTGCTGATCGTCAGCAGCAGATCACTGCGCGCCGACAGGCTGGCGGCAAACTCCGGATACACCACTTCGTAGCAGATGAACGGCGCGATCTGATAACCCTTGGCCTGCAACAGTGCCTGATCCGCCGGGCCACGGGCGAAGTCCGACATCGGCAGGTCGAAGAAAGCGATCAGTCCGCGCAATATATCCTGCAGCGGCACGTATTCACCAAATGGCACCAGTTTCTGTTTCAGATAAGTGCCATCGCCTTCGCCCACCACGGTGATGCCGTTGAAGAAGCGTCTTTCGCCGTGCACCGTCTGGCGGATCGGCACACCAGTGATCAGCGCCGATTTACGCTCGGCAGCGAAGGTGCCCATCATGCTCAGGTAGCCTTCGGCAGATTCCTTGAGCACCGGCACGGCGGTTTCCGGCCAGATCAGCAGGTCCACCGGTTTCGAGCGGAAACTCAAATCGCGATACAGCGCCAGTTGCGCGTTGAGTTCGGCCGGGTCCCATTTCATGCTCTGGGCGACGTTGCCCTGAATCGCGGCAACACTCAGCGGCGCGCCGGACGGGCTGGTCCAGGCGTGGCCCTTGAGCGCAATGCCCGCCACCCACGGCCCAACCAGCAGCACCAGACCCGCGGCAATAAAACCTTTGCGGCCGGATTGCAGCAGACGCGTCGCGTTGTAGATCAACGCTGCCGTGAGTGCCAGAACAAACGACACCAGCCACATGCCGCCGACCGGCGCGAGCCCGGCCAATGGCCCGTCGAGCTGGCTGTAACCGGAGTACAACCACGGGAAACCGGTGAGGAACCAGCCGCGAAATGCTTCCTGACCGACCCACAGCGCAGCAAATGCCAGAGCATCGGCCACCGGTGCTTCGTTACGGCGCAACCAGCGAGCCCACAACCAGGCGGGCAGGGCAAAGAACCAGGCAATCGCCGCCGTAAACAACAGCATCAGGAAACCGGCCAGCAGCACCGAAGCGCCGCCGAAATGGTGAATGCTGTAATAGATCCAGCTGGTGCCGGCGCCGAACAGGCCGAAACCGAAGCACCAGCCACGGCCCAGTGCCTGACGCGGGCTCAGCTCGCGCAAACCGGCATAAAACAAGCCGACTGCCAGCAAAGCCAGCGGCCAGATGTTGAAAGGTGCCAGAGCAAAAGTGGTGATTGCACCGGCCGCCACGGCCAGCAGGTTACCGGGCCAGCCGGGGCGGGTTGTCCAGCGCATTTCAGTCCTTAGAATCAACGAGCAATTGGCGTCAGTCGCAGCAAATGAATCCGACGGCTGTCGGCGTTCAGGATGCGGAAGCGATAGGCGCCGATTTCAGTGATTTCGTTACGTTTTGGCAAGTGCCCGAACGCGCTCATCACCAGGCCGCCGACGGTGTCGAACTCGTCATCAGAGAATTCGCTGTCGAAGAACTCGTTGAAGTTCTCGATCGGCGTCAGGGCCTTGATCAGGAAGTCACCGCTGGGCAGCGGCTTGATGTAGCTGTCTTCTTCGACGTCATGCTCGTCTTCGATATCGCCAACGATCTGTTCCAGCACGTCTTCGATCGTTACCAGACCGGCCACACCGCCGTATTCGTCGATGACGATGGCCATGTGGTTGTGGTTGGCGCGGAATTCACGCAGCAACACGTTCAGACGCTTGGACTCCGGCACGAAAGTGGCCGGGCGCAGCAGATCCTTGATGTTGAAGCTGTCGCCGTTTTCCTTGAGGATCAGCGGCAGCAGATCCTTGGCCAGCAGCACGCCCATCACGTCGTCATGGCTTTCGCCGATGACCGGATAACGCGAGTGGGCCGAATCGACCACGGCCGGGAGGAATTCACGGGGTGTCTGGGTCGCCTTGATGCTGATCATCTGCGAACGCGGCACCATGATGTCGCGTACTTGCAGGTCAGCCACCTGAATGGCGCCTTCGACGATGGCCAGCGCTTCGCTGTCCAGCAGTTTGTTCTGATGTGCATCACGCAGCAGCTCGAGAAGCTCCTGACGGTTTTTCGGCTCGTGGGCAAAAGCCTGGGTCAGTTTACCCAGCCATGACTTCTGCCCGTTGCTCGATCGATCTTCGCTCATAGCGATTACTCTGAATCCTTTGTTGTAACGATAGGGGATGTTTCGGGTTCGTCGTCCGCGTACGGATCGGGATAGCCCAGTTCAGCAAGCAACTCGCGTTCCAGTGCTTCCATTTCTTCGGCTTCTTCGTCATCTATATGGTCGTAACCGAGCAGATGCAAGCAGCCGTGAATGACCAGATGTGCCCAGTGGGCCTTTAGTTCCTTGCCTTGTTCGGCGGCCTCGCGCTCGACCACGGCCACGCAGATCACCAGATCGCCGAGCAACGGGATGTCGAGAAACTCGTCGGGCACTTCAGCCGGGAACGACAGGACGTTGGTCGCGTAATCCTTCTGGCGCCAGGTGTGGTTGAGCTCGCGGCCTTCTTCCTCGTCGACCAGACGAATGGTCATTTCCGAGTCAGCGGTGCGCTGGCGCAGGGCCAGTTCGCACCACAGGCGGAAGTCGGCTTCACTCGGCGCGTTCGCTTCAGTCGCGATTTGCAGGTCTAGCTCAAGCATTTCGCGAGGTGTCCTTGGGTGCTTCGTCACGGTTTTCGAAGCGCTCGTAGGCTTCGACGATCCGCTGGACCAAAGGATGGCGCACGACGTCTTTCGGCTGGAAGTGGGTGAAGCTGATACCGGGTACGTCTTTGAGCACTTCGATCACATGGTGCAGGCCCGATTTGGTGCCTTTCGGCAGGTCGACCTGGGTGATGTCACCGGTGATGACGGCGGTGGAACCGAAGCCGATCCGGGTGAGGAACATCTTCATCTGTTCAACGGTGGTGTTCTGACTCTCGTCGAGAATGATGAAGCTGTTATTGAGCGTACGACCGCGCATGTAGGCCAGCGGCGCAACTTCGATCACCTGGCGTTCGATCAGCTTGGCGACGTATTCGAAGCCGAGCATCTCGTAGAGCGCGTCGTAGAGCGGGCGCAAATACGGGTCGATCTTCTGCGACAGGTCGCCGGGCAGGAAGCCGAGTTTTTCACCCGCTTCAACCGCCGGACGCACCAGCAGGATGCGGCGGATCTGCTCGCGTTCCAGTGCATCGACAGCACACGCCACAGCCAGATAGGTCTTGCCGGTACCGGCCGGGCCAATGCCGAAGTTAATGTCGTTGCCGAGGATTTCCTTCACGTAGCGCAGTTGATTCAAGCCGCGCGGGCGAATCATGCCTTTCTTGGTGCGCAGGGCAACGGACGCTTCGGCGGGGGCGTGATTGTCCAGCTCGACCACAGCCGATTCCTGCAGGAACAGGTGAACCGTATCCGGCGACAGCTCTGAACCTTTGGTTTCCCGGTACAGGCGACGAATCAGATTTTCCGCAGACGTGGTGTGTTTGGGGTCGCCGATCAGCTCGAACTGGTTTCCGCGGTTGCGGATCTCGATCGTCAGGCGCTGTTCGATCAAGCGCAAATGCTCGTCGAATTGCCCGCACAGATTGGCGAAGCGGCGAGCCTCAAAGGGCTCGAGGATAAAACGATGTGGTTCTATGGGTGCGTTCAAGGTCGTATTTAGCCGCCCTGGGGCAATTAAGATGAAATCAAGGATAACGCCAGAGGCCTGGGTGCGAAAGCTCTTAAATATCTCAGCTTCAATCAACATCCCTGTGGGAGCTGGCTTGCCAGCGATAGCGGTGCAGCAGGCGACATATTTGTCGGGGCTGATGGCCTCATCGCTGGCAAGCCAGCTCCCACAGGTTTCTCTGTGCTTCTGATATCTGTTACTGGATCAGCGAGCCGCGCAGCGAGTGCGGTTGTGCAGCGTCGATGTGTACATCAGCAAACTGACCGATCAGGGTTGGATTGTCGCAGCGGAAGTTGACGATACGATTATTCTCGGTACGTCCTTGCAGCTCGCCCGGATCTTTCTTCGAGTAATCGGTCACCAGAATCCGCTGTGTCGAACCAACCATTTGTCGGCTGATCTCGAAACCTTGCTGATTCAGGCGATGTTGCAGCGCGTTCAGGCGCTCCTTCTTCAAATCTTCCGGGGTGTCGTCCGCCAGATCGGCGGCCGGGGTGCCCGGGCGCTGGCTGTAAACGAACGAGTAGGAAAAGTCGAAACCGACGTCGGAAATCAGCTTCATGGTCTGTTCGAAATCTTTCTCGGTCTCGCCAGGGAAGCCGACGATGAAGTCCGAGCTGATGCAGATGCCCGGCACAGCGGCGCGCAGTTTGCGCAGCTTGGATTTGTACTCAAGTGCGGTGTGGTTGCGCTTCATCGCCGCGAGAATCCGGTCGGAGCCCGATTGCACCGGCAAGTGCAGATGCTTCACCAGTTCCGGCACGTCGGCGTGGGCCTGGATCAGGCTGTCGGAGAATTCCAGCGGGTGCGAAGTGGTGTAGCGGATGCGGTCGATGCCGTCGATGGCGGCGACAACGCGGATCAGCTCGGCCAGATCGGCGAGACGACCGTCATGAGTGGTGCCGCGATAGCCGTTGACGTTCTGCCCCAGCAAGGTCACTTCACGCACGCCGTTTTCGGCGAGGTGGATGATTTCGGCGATCACGTCGTCGAATGGTCGGCTGACTTCTTCGCCACGGGTGTAAGGCACCACGCAGAACGTGCAGTACTTGCTGCAGCCTTCCATCACCGACACATAAGCACTCGGGCCATCGATGCGCGGCTCGGGCAAGTGGTCGAATTTTTCGATTTCCGGAAACGACACGTCGACCTGCGGCAGCTTGGTGACGCGCGCGGCGTCGATCATCTCCGGCAGGCGGTGCAGGGTCTGCGGGCCGAACACGACGTCGACGTACGGCGCGCGATCACGGATCGCCGCGCCTTCCTGGCTGGCCACGCAACCGCCGACGGCGATGACCATGTCCGGGTTGGCCAGTTTCAGTTCGCGCCAGCGGCCCAGCTGCGAATACACGCGATCCTGGGCGCGCTCGCGGATCGAGCAAGTGTTGAGCAGAATCACGTCGGCGTCTTCCGCGCGAGCGGTGACTTCCAGGGCCTGATGTTCACCCAGCAGATCGACCATGCGCGAGCTGTCGTACTCGTTCATCTGGCAACCGTGGGTTTCGATGTAAAGCTTCTTGGCCATGGAATAGGGTCATCACGTGATTCAAAGAACCCGGCATTATAGGGAACAAGCCTTCAGGTTCCTACCGCTGCGCGTCCGGTGGCTATGCTATAGTTTGCGCCCTCATTTTTATCCCCGATGTTATCCCCCCGCCATGACCAAACGCGAAGCTCCAATCTATAAGGTGATTTTCCTCAACCAGGGCCAGGTGTTCGAAATGTACGCCAAGCAGATCTATCAAAGCGATCTGTGGGGCTTTCTGGAAGTGGAAGAGTTCGTCTTTGGCGAGCGCACGCAAGTGGTCGTCGACCCGAGCGAAGAAAAGCTCAAGGCGCAGTTCGAAGGCGTGGTACGCAGCTTTGTGCCGATGCATTCGATCGTGCGTATCGACGAAGTGGAACGTCTGGGCACCCCGAAAATCAGCGAAGCCCGCGGCGCGGTCGGCAATGTGATGCCGTTCCCGATGCCGATGCCTGAGAAGTAAGCCTTAAAACCGAGTCGCCTCTTCGCGAGCAGGCTCGCTCCCACAGCGATCTTCTGAACACTGGAGATCTACTGTGGGAGCGAGCCTGCTCGCGAAGAGGCCAGAAAAATCTGCGCAGAATTTAAGGCAGGGGCGAGAACGGCGTACGCCCATCGGCGCTTTGCAGTTCCATCAGGTATTTACGGAAAATTTGCCCGAGCACCTGGGTCGCGGTCTCGAGATCTTCGCGGGACATTTTTTCGGAGACTTCATCGGCCGTGTCCAGCGCGTCTTCAGCGCCGTTGACCGCGGCCATCTTCAGCACGATATACGCCTGAATGTTGTTGGCCTGCACGCCTTCACCGTGGAAGAACATGGTGCCGAGCTTGAACTGAGCCTGAGCGTGGCCTTGCAGCGAGGCTTTCTCGAAATAGCTCAGGGCTTGATTGAGGTCGCGCGGCGCATTTTTGCCATCGTAGTAGAACTCACCCAACTCGTATTGCGCTTGCGCATCCCCTTCGTCCGCCGCTTTCTGGCAGGCGACCAGTGCCTGCGTGACGTCTTGCGGCTGAGTATTGAGGGTGCAACGACCCATCGCCGGGATCAACAACGAGTTGCCGCCTGCTTGTGCATGCGCGAGCAGGGGCTGAAGGAGCAACAGGCAGCCCAAGGCAAGGGTGCGGCCGGTGCGGTTCATGGGAATCGACTTACCTCTGAAGGGCACGCGGACCCATCGAGGGATCCAATAAGCGCGCATTATGAAATAAGCAGGGCCAACCTTACAAAGTCTTTACTCGTTTTTCTGCTGCGCGGGGAATATATCGCCCACTTTAGGGGAGATTTTTAGCAGGAGCATCGGAAAAACAGCGTGGGTGTAGGTGAATGCTGACGCTGGCGATAGCCAACGTCAGCGGTGCGGCGATTACTTCAGTGCAGCGAAGGCGCGTTCGGCAGCGTCAAGCGTCAGTTTCAACTCGGCTTCGCCGTGGGCGATCGAGGTGAAACCGGCTTCGAAGGCGCTCGGTGCCAGGTACACGCCACCTTCCAGCATCAGGTGGAAGAAGCGACCGAACAATGCAGCGTCGCTGGCCATCACGTCTTCAAAGGTGACGATGTCGTCAGCGCCGCTGAAGTACAGGCCGAACATGCCGCCAGCCTGGGTAGTCACGAACGGAATGCCAGCGGCATCGGCGCGCTGTTGCAGACCGTCGAGCAGGCGCGTGGTGTAGTCGGTCAGCTCGGCGTGGAAACCCGGACGGCTGATCAAACGCAGCGTGGTCAAACCGGCGGCCATGGCCAGCGGGTTACCCGACAGCGTGCCGGCCTGATACACCGGGCCCAGCGGCGCGATGCGTTCCATGATTTCACGCTTGCCGCCGAAGCAGCCGACCGGCATGCCGCCGCCGATGATCTTGCCGAAAGTAGTCAGGTCAGGGTTTACGCCGTAGTACGCCTGAGCACCGCCGAGGGCGACGCGGAAACCGGTCATCACTTCGTCGAAAATCAGCACCACGCCATGCTTGTCGCACAGCGAACGCAGGCCTTCGAGGAAGCCCGGCGCCGGTGGTACGCAGTTCATGTTGCCGGCGACCGGTTCAACGATGATGCACGCCACGTCCTCGCCAACTTCAGCGAGCATCTTTTCCACAGCGTCGATGTCGTTGAACGGCAGGGTCAGGGTGTGTTTGGCGAATGCTGCCGGTACGCCAGCCGAGCTCGGTACGCCTTGGGTCAGTGCGCCGGAACCGGCCTTGACCAGCAGGCTGTCGGAGTGACCGTGGTAGCAGCCTTCGAACTTGATGATGCTGTCGCGGCCGGTGTAACCACGGGCCAGACGGATTGCGCTCATGGTCGCTTCGGTGCCGGAGCTGACCATGCGCACCATGTCCATCGACGGCACCAGCGAGCAGACCAGATCGGCCATCTCGGTTTCCATCGCGGTCGGCGCGCCGTACGACAAGCCGTGTTGCAGCTGATTGCGCACTGCGTCCAGCACGTCCGGGTGGCTGTGGCCGAGGATCATCGGACCCCACGAACCAACGTAATCGACATAACGCTTGTCGTCTTCGTCGGTAACGTAAGCACCTTCAGCGTGCTTGAAGAACAGCGGCGTGCCGCCAACGCTCTTGAACGCACGAACGGGCGAGTTCACGCCACCGGGGATGTGTTTCTGGGCATTGGCAAACAGGGTTTCGGAACGAGACATGATCGGGCTCTCAAATCAGACTTTCAGTAATTCATTGAACGCGCGGGCGCGGCGGGTCACTTCGGCGGTGCTCTCGGCACCAAACAGACCGTGGACTACGGCGAGCAGGTCGACCCCATGGGCCACCAGCGGTGCAGCGTTGTCGAGGGTGATGCCACCAATCGCGCAGATGGGCAAGTGCAGTGTGCGTTTGGCTTCGTCGAGCAGATCGAGGCTGCAGGTCGGTGCGCCGGGCTTGGTGTTGGAATTGAAGAAGCGACCGAAGGCAACGTAGCTCGCACCTTCTTTGGCCGCTTGTTCGGCCAGCGCGATTTGCGCGTGGCAAGTCGAACCGATGATTGCTTTGGAGCCGAGCAGGGCGCGAGTCGGCGACAGCGGGCCGTCGGTCTGACCGAGATGCACGCCGACGTTGAGGCGCGCGGCCAGTTCGGCATCATCGTTGATGATCAGCTGCGTCTTGTAGCGCTCACACAGATCGCGCAGCGCTTCGGCCTCGCGCAGACGGCGGGCCTCGTCGCTGCTTTTGTCGCGGTATTGCAGCAGGGTGACGCCGCCTTCCAGCGCCGCCTCCACGTAAGACAGAAACTTGCCCGCCAGCAATTGGCTGTCGGTAATGGCATACAGGCCACGTAGTTTCATCGGGCAGACCTCACGACGTTACGAGCAGAAATCCAGCGGCAGGCGACGCGGGACGAACTGGCCTTTGCCCAGTTGTTCGGCATCGCGCAGGGTGCGCCAGGTGTAATCCAATGCACTGCGCACGGCGCTGGCTAGGTGTTCGCCCTGCGCCAGGCGACCGGCCAAAGCACTGGCCAGTGTGCAACCGGAACCGTGATAGCTGCCCGGCAGGCGCTGGCAGATAAAGGTTTCACGCAGACCGTTGCGGCTGTACACGCGGTTGTGGATTTCAGTTTCGTCGCCGTGGCCGCCGGTGATCAGCAGGTTTTTGACGAACGGCAGGAGTTTTTCAGCGCACTCGTCCGCAGTGCCTTCGGGCAGTTCGGCGAGGATGCGCGCTTCAGGAAGGTTAGGGGTGGCAATGATCGACAGCGGCAGCAGACGCTCGCGCATCGCATAGCCGACCTCGTCCTTGCCCAGGCGACCGCCGCCACCGGCGCGCAGCACCGGGTCGCAGACCACCGGCAAGTGCGGGTGCGCCGAAAGCAGTTCGACAATGGTGTCGACCATTTCCAGCGAACCAAGCATGCCCAGTTTGACTGCCGCAACTTCGGAGTCGTTGAGCACGGCATTGGCCTGAGCCAGTACCCACTCACGGTCGAGGACGCGGAAGTCAGTGACGTTGACGGTGTCTTGCACGGTCAGGGCGGTGACGGCCGGAGCCGCATGGCAACCCTGCGCGAGCAAGGCTTCGATATCTGCCTGCAAGCCGGCGCCACCACTTGGATCGTGGCCGGAGAGACAGAGGACAACGGGGCGGGAGCTGTAGATATTCATGGTGCGCGAGCTTACCACCAAACCTGATTTTCGGGTTCAGTGCCGTTGTCTTGGGCCGATACCCTGGCAGGAGAATCCGACCGCTCTGTCACAAGCTGACCAACTCAACAGCTCTAGCTCGCTGCTTTGCTCTGGAACGCCCGTTCTAGAGCCTTTGTAGGAAAAATTTCAATGGTGCTTAATGGCCATCAACGGCTATGCTAGTCTGGATCCAAACCAATAACAGGTAATACCGGTTTTACGTCTACTCAAAGGGAATGGGGGGCTTCCTGACACAACCGGACGAGCCACGCTGGGGCTTCAATGCGCTATTTGCTGATGTTGTTGTTCTGCTTGCCCCTTATGGCGAGCGCCGTCGAGTTCGACGAATTTACCCAGAGCCTCCCTCTGGGCCGGTCGCTGCAAATGTTCGAAGACCCGAGCGGTCTAGCGAGCATTGCCGATGTTCGCGCGCAAGCTGCCGCCGGCAATTTCAAACCTCATGATAAAGCCACGCTCAATGCCGGTTACTCGCGCTCGGCGTTCTGGCTGAAGATTGACCTGCATTACCGTCCGAGCAATCCCGCCGCCCAGCGCACCTGGCTGCTGGAACTGGCTTATCCACCGCTCGACCATCTCGACCTCTATACGGCCGACGCCAATGGCGACTACCGCCTCGTCCGGCAAACCGGAGACGCCTGGCCGTTCGCCAGTCGCGAGATCCGCCAGAACAACTATCTGTTCGATCTTTCATTCAAGCCGGATCAAACGCAAACCGTGTATCTGCGACTGGCCAGCGAAGGCTCGATTCAGGCACCGGTCACGTTATGGTCCAGTACTGCGTACCTCGAAGATCAGCCGGTGCGCCTGTACGTACTCGGCATCATTTATGGTGTGCTATTGGGGATGGTGGTTTACAACCTGTTCATCTTCCTTAGCGTGCGCGATACCAGTTACCTCTATTACATCTTCTATATAGCCTCGTTCGGCCTGTATCAACTTTCCGTGAATGGCGCTGCTGTCGAGTATTTCTGGCCGGACAATCCATGGTGGGCCAATGCGGCGACGCCGTTCTTCATCGGTTGCGCGGGCTTGTTCGGTAGTCAGTTCGCCCGCAGTTTCCTGCAAACCAAAACCCATAGCCGCTGGCTCGATCGTTTGCTGATCGGCCTGATTGCGTTCGGCGCATTGGTCATGGGTTTGTCGCTGATGACCAGTTACGCCCTGGCACTGCGCCTGGCAACGACGCTGGCGCTGACCTTCACCGTGGTGATTTTTGCCGCCGGGATTCTGGCCTGGTGGCGCGGCTTGCGCGTTGCGCGTTATTTCATCATCGCCTGGTCGGCGTTTCTGCTCGGCGGCGTCGTCAACACGCTGATGGTGCTGGGCCTGCTGCCGAACGTGTTCCTGACCATGTACGCCAGCCAGATCGGCTCGGCCATTGAAGTCGCGCTGTTGTCGCTGGCGTTGGCCGACCGCATCAATGCGATGCGTGAGCAACAAGCGCAGACGCTGTACGACGCCGGGCAGAAACTCGAAGTGCTCAACCAGCAACTGGCCCACAGCAACAAGCTCAAGGACGAATTCCTCGCGACCCTGACCCACGAACTGCGCACACCGATGAACGGTGTGATCGGTTCGCTGGAGCTGATGCAGACCGTCGATCTGAATCCGGAGCTTGAGCAATATCAGCAGACCGCCGCCGGTTCCGCGCGGGACATGATGCGCATGGTCAACGGCATCCTGACCCTTACCGAATTGCAGGCGGGCAAGCTTAAGGCCACGCCGGGCAGCTTCAGTCTGCGCGCAGTAGTTGAAGCGTTGCGCTTGCAGTTCGAAGGCAACGCAGCGAGCAAGTCGCTGGACTTCAAAGTCGAGGTGCTGCCGACGCTGCCGGATCGCCTGCACGGCGACAGCGCCAAACTCGCGCAATGCCTGGAATGCCTGCTGGATAACGCGATCAAGTTCACCCGCGTCGGTGGTCTGGCGCTACGGGTCACCGGCAAACCGTCGACGGACAATCGCCTGGCGCTGTCGTTTGCGGTGATCGACACCGGCATCGGTTTCACCGATCTGGGTGAGGCGACGATGTATCAGCGTTTCTTCCAGCTCGACGGTTCGATGACTCGCGAATACGGCGGCTTGGGTGTCGGGCTGGCGATCTGCCGACAGTTGGTCGAGTTGCTCGGTGGCAAGCTCACGCACCGCTCGGAGCCCGGGCGTGGCAGCCGCTTCCAGCTAGATGTCGAATTCGAATTGCCGGTGATGGAATCGGCGCCGATCTCTGCGCCTTCGCACGATTGCGTACGAGCACCGCAGGACTGCACGGTGTTGCTGGTGGACGACAACAGCGTCAATCAACTGGTGATGCGCGGCATGTTGCTCAAGCTCGGCTTCCGCGTGCGTACTGCTGATAACGGTGCGGCGGCATTGGACTGCCTGCAGCGGGAGACCTTCGATGCAGTGCTGATCGATTGCCAGTTGCCGGCTCACGACGGCGCGTCAGTGTGCTGCCAGATTCATGCGTTGCCGGGCTGCGCGAACTTACCGGTATTCATGTTGGCGCTCACCGCCGACCGAGAGCTCTGCAGCACCGGCGCTGCTATCGATTACCTGAACAAACCGGTGAAATTCGAGGACTTGCAGTCAGCACTGGAACGCCGCGTACTGTGTTGTTGACAGGGTAAAAGCGCCGCAAAATCGGCGGATATGACACTTTGATCAACCTTGGGGCGGTGCTTAACTGGATCTCTTGGTTGAGCAAAGGAGCCCGTCATGAACCTGCATCAGTTCGCCGAAACCCACGAAGTCATCAACCAGCCACCGTCGCTGGACGGCACCAACCTGTACCGCATCGACCAGCCGTTGCAGGAGTGGTCGCGCAGGTTCGGCGCCGGTTGGGCCGAGTCGCGGATCGATGCCTACGGCGCGCTCGCCGGTGGCCCGCTGATGGAAGCCGGATTCCTTGCCAACCAGAACAAACCGGTGTTCGCCAGCCATGACCGCTATGGCCATCGCATTGATCTGGTGGAATTTCATCCGGCTTATCACGAGCTGATGCGCACGGCGATCGAGCATGGCCTGACTTCGCTGCCATGGGCCCATCCACAGGATGGCGCCCATGTCGCCCGCGCCTCGATGACTTATCTGCACAGCCAGGCCGAGGCGGGCAGCGGTTGCCCGTTGACCATGACCTTCGCCAGCGTGCCGGCCCTGCGCTTGCAGCCGAATCTCGCTGAGCAATGGCTGGCGAAAGTCCTCGCCACCGAATATGACCCGCGCAACGTCGGCATGGCGCACAAGGCCGGGGTGACCATCGGCATGGCCATGACCGAGAAACAGGGCGGCACCGACGTGCGCGCCAACACCACGAAGGCCTATCCGGTCGGCGCCAGCGGTCCGGGTCAGGCCTACGAGTTGGTCGGGCACAAGTGGTTCTGCTCCGCGCCAATGTGCGACGCGTTCCTCACGCTGGCGCAGACCGACAAGGGCTTGAGCTGCTTTCTGCTACCACGCCATCGCCCGGACGATACGCGCAATCAGTTCTATATCCAGCGTCTGAAAAACAAACTCGGCAACCAGTCCAACGCCTCCAGCGAAGTGGAGTTCCGTGGCGCGCTGGCGTGGATGGTCGGTGAAGAAGGGCGCGGCGTGCCGACCATTATCGAAATGGTGGCGATGACCCGCTTCGATTGCATGGTCGGTTCCAGCGCGCTGATGCGTCAGGCGCTGACCCAGGCCAGTCATCACTGCGCACACCGCAAGGTCGGCGGCAAACTGCTCAGCGAACAGCCGTTGATGCAAAACGTGCTCGCCGATCTGGCGCTGGAAAGCGAAGCCGCGCTGGCGCTCAGCCTGCGCATGGGCAAGGCGCTGGATCATCTGGATGATCGCCATGAAGCGCAATTCGCACGATTGGTCACAGCGGTTGGCAAGTACTGGATCTGCAAGCGCGCGCCGGGGATGATCAACGAAGCGGCGGAGTGCATGGGCGGCGCCGGGTATGTCGAGGACAGTATTCTGCCGCGCCTGTACCGCGAGGCACCGGTGAACTCGACGTGGGAGGGCTCGGGGAACGTGCAGTGCCTCGACGTACTGCGGGCGTTGTCGAAAGAGCCGGGTGTGCTGGATGTGTTGTTCAGCGAGTTGGGTGACGGGCATGGCGACAAGCGACTGGCTGCGCATATTCAGCAGTTGCAGGCGCAATTCAAGGATACGAGCGACATTCAGTATCGGGCCCGGCAGTTGACCGAAGATATTGCGCTGGGGTTGCAGGCCAAACTGTTGCTGGAGGCCGGAAACTCAGCTGTCAGCGATGCCTTTATTGCCAGCCGGCTGAGCGCTGGTGGCCGCGTCTACGGCGCCTTGCCACGCGGCCTCGACATCGAAGCCCTCGTCGCCCGCTCAACCCCGCAAGGTTTCTGACTCAATCCCCCAGCACCATAAAACCCTGTGGGAGCTGGCTTGCCAGCGATGAGGCCGACACATTCAACATCAATGTTGGCTGACAGGCCGCCATCGCTGGCAAGCCAGCTCCCACAGTGATTCGCTTCGTCTGAAAGAATTGGGTACACCCACAACGCCACTGTTCCCGTGACGCCACGATGCAGGCAAGATGAAGCTCTGCAAGTCAGAACACAGGAAGCTGATCGTGACCGAAGCGTTTATTGTCGTTCAAACCGCCGAACAAGCCGTGGACCGTCTGGCCGAGCTGCATGAGCGGGCCACCACTGCGCTGAACTCGGCGCTCAAGCGTTACCTCAAGGATCGCGTCGAACCCGACGCTGCGCAGCGTGCTCTGTTTCGTTATCCCGAACTGCGTCTGACCTATCATTGCCAGGGCGAAGTCCCGCAGACCACCCGCGCTTACGCCAAGGTGCAACTGCCGGGCACTTACAGCGTCACCGTCACCCACCCGGCGGCGTTTCGCAAATACCTGCTCGAACAACTTGTGCCGTTGATGCACGACTTCACCGTGACCGTGGAAGTCGGCGTCAGCCAGCAGAACATTCCGTATCCGTATGTGGTCGAGCAGGGCGATGAACTCGCCGGTTCCGGCGTCACCGCTGCCGTGCTGGCGCGGGTGTTCCCGAGTACCGATCTGTCCGCCGCCACCGATGGCATTGCCGACGGTCTCTACGACTGGGAAAACACCGATCCGCTGCCGCTGGCCTTGTTCGACGCCGCGCGCGTGGATTTCTCGCTGCGGCGTCTGGTGCATTACACCGGCAGCGACTGGCGTCATGTGCAGCCGTGGATTCTGCTGACCAACTATCACCGCTACGTCGACCAGTTCATCGTGCATGGTCTGGAGCAACTTCGCAGCGATCCGCGTTTCGTGCGCATGGTCCTGCCGGGCAATGTGATCATCGAGAAAGGCATGGATCACGGCGAAGCGTCGGCGATTGCTGCCGGTGTGGTCTGGCACCGTTACCAGATGCCGGCGTATCACCTGATCGCCAGCGATGGCCACGGCGTGACCCTGGTCAACATCGGCGTCGGCCCGTCCAACGCCAAGAACATCACCGACCACCTGGCGGTGCTGCGTCCGCATTGCTGGCTGATGATCGGCCACTGCGGCGGCCTGCGTCAGTCGCAGACCATCGGCGACTATGTACTGGCCCACGCTTACATGCGTCGCGACGGCATTCTTGACCGCGTGGTGCCGCCGAACATTCCAATCCCGGCCCTGGCCGAAGTGCAAATGGCGCTGCAGCAGGCAGCGGCGAATGTCACCGGCGAGAAGGGTGATGATCTGAAAAAACGCCTGCGCACCGGCACCGTGCTGACCTACGACGACCGTAACTGGGAATTGCGTTGGGCGCAGGAACGGCCATTGATCAACCTGTCCCGCGCCGTGGCGGTGGATATGGAAAGCGGCACGATTGCCGCGCAGGGTTATCGCTTGCGCGTACCGTACGGCACGTTGCTGTGCGTTTCGGATAAACCGCTGCACAGCGAGATCAAGCTGCCGGGTTCGGCCAACGCCTTCTATGAACGCGCGGTCAGTCAGCACTTGAAAATCGGCATCGAAGCGGTGGATCTGCTGCGCACTGAACTCAACTCGCTGCACTCGCGCAAACTGCGCAGCTTCGACGAGCCGCCGTTCCGCTAACGGTTAGTCGTGGTCATTTGGCGGTCGGGGCACTAGCATTGTCAGCCCTGATCGCTAAATGTTTGCTCTCCCTATGTCTCGTCCCCCGCGTCCACCTTCTCGCCGCCCCGGCGTGAAGCCTCAGTTGTCTTCACCGCGCCGTGTTGCCAAGGCACCACCGGCCGAGCCGAAGCTGATCCTGTTCAATAAACCCTTCGATGTGCTCACGCAATTCAGCGACGGCGAAGGGCGGGCGACGCTCAAGGATTACATCGATGTGCCCGGCATCTATCCGGCCGGACGCCTCGATCGTGACAGCGAAGGTCTGTTGCTGCTGACCAACGACGGGCAGTTGCAGGCACGTATCGCCGATCCGAAACACAAACTGGCGAAGACCTATTGGGTGCAGGTCGAAGGCGTGCCGACGGCTGAGCAATTGCAGCGCTTGCGCGAAGGTGTAGAGCTGAACGACGGCATGACCTTGCCCGCCGAGGCGCGGCAACTGGATGAGCCTGAGTTGTGGCCGCGCAATCCGCCGGTGCGCTTTCGCATGACCGTGCCGACTTCGTGGCTGGAGCTGGTGATTCGCGAAGGGCGCAACCGTCAGGTACGGCGCATGACCGCAGCCGTCGGGCTGCCGACGCTGCGGCTGGTGCGGGTGAAGATTGGGGACTGGACGATCGAAGGCCTCGATCAGGGCCAGTGGAAGGAAGTGCCGGCGCGCTTATAAAGCGCCGGACTCGATCAGGCCGATCACTACACTTTTGATGATAAACGCCGCCACGCCCAGGCCTAGCACGAAAAACAGAATGAACGAGCCAAAGCGCCCGGCCTTGGACTTCTTCGCCAGATCCCAGACGATGAAACCCATGAAAATGATCAGGATGCTGACCAGTCCGGTCATCATCCACTCTTCAAATACGGTTGGATCCATTGGGGTTCTCCGGCATGGGCGCGGCTAAAAGGGCGCGGCGAGTATACGCCAAGGTGTGTGGGGTGACATTGATCTGGGTCTGATCCGAAGCCTTTTGCCCTCACCCTAGCCCTCTCCCAGAGGGAGAGGGGACTGATTGGGGGATGTTCAAGGAATACGCCGACCTGAACGTTCTGTTGTGAATCCATAATCGACTCAATCTTTCAGGTCGATGCATGACGCCAGACACCTCGGTCGGCTCCCTCTCCCTCCGGGAGAGGGCTGGGGTGAGGGTGCTTTTGATCAGTTGCGCAGGTGGGTCAGCGGCAGTTCAGTGCTGTTCAACACCTGATTCAACACAAAACTCGACCGCACACTGGTCACCCCTTCAATCCGGGTCAAATGCCCGAGCAACAACTTCTGATAGTGATCCATATCCGGCACCACCACCTTCAACTGGTAATCCGCATCCACTCCCGTCACCAGACTGCACTCCAGCACTTGCGGCAACGTCCGAATCGCCGCTTCGAAATTCTCGAAACGCTCCGGCGTGTGTCGGTCCATACCGATCAGCACATACGCGGTCAGGCTCAGTCCGAGCATCTTGCGATCAAGCAACGCCACCTGACGCGAAATATACCCGTCGTCTTCCAACTGCTTGACCCGACGCGAACACGGGGAGGGCGACAGACCGATGCGCTCGGCCAATTCCTGGTTGGAGATGCGGGCGTCGCGCTGCAATTCCGCCAAAATGCTCAGGTCGTAACGGTCGAGTTTGCTCATCAATCTGTCCTTGGTTGTAACTATTGCGGCGGATTATCTATCCAGGGTTAAAAATTGCGCAAGTGGTGTTTATTTCAGCAATCTTCGCAATCCTCTGTCGCGGTCTCAGGCCTATTCTTATCACCAGAATCACTGCTCGGTAACACAGTCCACGCGGCCCGCCCTATCCGGCCTGCCGCGGCCGCCACCCCCACCGGGGTTGTGCCGGCCCCCGAGCTGCACACTGTCCAGAAGACGGCGTGAGGTGAGCCGACGTCAAAAGCGTCGAGCCAGGACGAAGTTCTCTAGAAGGGAGGCCGACGGGTCTCCCTTTTTTCTTGCCTGCGATTTATGCCGTCGTGCTCAATAAATAAGTTGCGTGACTGATAACCTGTTGCAGAACCCGGTGTGTGTCTTCCCGGTCTTAGTGACAAGTCCTCTTACATTTGCAGGCCCCGCAGTGAGAAAAAGCATGAAGTCGCGCATCTGGCGTCTGGCCGGTGTTGGTTTGCTGTGCGTGAGTGTCAGTGCGCAAGCGCTTGCCGATGAGCCGCAGAATCGTGGACCGGATGGCGGCGGCCACGGCCCGGACCATCAGGGCAATAATCAGGGCCATGGCGGCAACAATCAGCCGCGCCCGCAGAGCAATCCATCGCAGAATCAGCCGCAACAGAATCAGCCGCGTCCGCAGAACAACGAGATTATTCGTGGCGACAACAGCCGCCAGTTCGAGCACAACGGTCAGCAGCACAACAACAATAACGGCCAGTGGCAAAACCACGATCAGAACCGTCCGGCTTACAACCCCAACCCGGTGCGCCAGCCGCCACCGCCACCACAACTGCCGGCCAATAGCCTGCCGATCCAGTCGCGGCCCGACACTGTGCGCCAGACCCAGGAGCCGCGTCAGGGTTACTACCGCGATGAGCGTCCGCAAAACGGTTACCACAACCAGCAATGGCAAACCGGTAACCGGCCCAACGACAATCGCTGGCCGGGGCGTCCGGACGGACACGGCAACGGTTGGGGCCCGGGCCCGCAGTATCGTCCGGGGCATGTGATCGACCGTTTCCCGGATCGCGATTACCGTGTGCCGTATCGCGGGCAGGATTACTTCTTCTCCGGCGGCTATTGGTATCGCCCGCAAGGCCCGCGCTACATCGTTGTGCAACCGCCGCGCGGGATCCGCATCCAGTATTTGCCGGATTACGCCCGTGAAGTGTGGATCGGTGGTTCGCTGCTGTTCCTTGCCGCCGGTTCCTACTACGCCTATCAGGAAGCGACCCAGGATTACGTGGTGGTCGAGCCGCCGGTGCAGCAACAGCCGCAGCCGCAGCCGCAATCCCAAGGCTATGACGTCGAAGCGTATCCGGCCAATGGCCAGTCGCCGGAGCAGGTGCAGCAGGACGGTTACCAGTGCTACCAGTACGCCGTGCAGCAAAGCGGTTTCGACCCGCGCACCGCGACCTATCAACCGGCGCCCGAAGTGGTTCAGGCGTACCGTCAGGCTCAGGGCAATTGCCTGAGCAGTCGCGGTTATCAAGTCAGATAGAAGCAGCTGCGAGCTGCGAGTTTTGAGCTACAAGCTTGAAGCTTGATGCTCGCGGCTTGTAGCTGCTTTTATCGGGTCGGCGTGCACCAGCACTTCGGCTCGCGGGTAGGCTTTGTGGATGGCATCGGCGGCTTGGTCGCTGATGCCGTGGGCCACTGACAAGGTCAACTCCCCCGGCAATTCCAGGTGCAACTGCACGAACCAGTGGTTGCCGGAAATCCGCGTGCGCAAGTCATGCGCGCCCAACACCCCCGGTACACTGCAGGCCAGTTCGAGCATGTGCTGACTGACATCCGCCGGCAGTTCTTCATCCATCAACACCGAAAAACTTTCCCGGGCGATCTGGATCGCGCTCCACAAAATGTACGCAGCAATGCCCAGGCCGAACCACGCATCCAGTTGCTCAAAACCAAACCCGGCCAAAATCAGCGCAATCAGAATGCTGCCGTTGAGCAGCATGTCCGAGCGATAGTGCAGCGAGTCCGCGCGCACGGCGTTGGACCCGGTCTGCTTGATCACCCGATGCTGCAACACCAGCAACGCCGCCGTCAGCAGCAACGAAAACACGATGACGCCAATGCTCAGCCACGGCGCGCCCAGCGGCTGCGGATCATGCAATCGCTCGTACGCCTGAAACGCGATCAGCACCGCGCTGCCGCCAATGAACAGCGCCTGCGCCATGCCCGCCAGCGATTCCGCCTTGCCATGGCCATAACGGTGATCGTCATCCGCCGGGCGCAGTGCGTAATGCACCGCCAGCAAATTGAGCATCGAAGTGACGCCATCCAGCGCCGAGTCGGTGAGGCCGGCGAGCATGCTCACCGAGCCGCTCAGCCACCAGGCGATGGCTTTGGCGACGATCAGCGTGCACGCGACCGCCACCGAGGCGCGGGTCGCCAGCCGTAGCAGGCGAGCGTGTTCGGGGCTGGATGTCATTGAACTTCCTTTTTAGGCGGCGGGTTGCAGGCCGAACATCGCCAGTTGCTGGGTACTGCCCTTGTGTTGAATCAGGCGCGGATCATCCAGAGGGAAATCCTTGCCCAGCTCGCTCTCGAGAATAGCCTGCAGCTTGTGGTTATCGACCTGACCGTCCGGGCCGATGGCTTGCTTGAGTCTGGCCGGATCGATCTGCGCGGTGTGGCCCGGTTCGAAATAGATCGCGCCGGTGGCGAAGTCGACGGCAAACGCGATCAGGCCGGGAATGATGTAGAACAGCAGGCCCACGGCGTCGAGCACAGCAATCGCCGGGTCGATTTTGCCGTCGATCTGACCGCGCCGGTCCGGGTAGAAAATCGAACCGCACGCGGTGATTTGCGTGAACAGGGTAGCGACCAGTACACCGCCGATCAGGCGAAAAGGTAAGCGCATGGGAAAATCTCCTGAGTCATCTGATAACGAAGCTTCGTCTTGTGAAGTTAAGACCCCGACGAACGCCAGGCAGTTCGCCGTTATACTCGGCCCTCTGTTTGGGAGCCAGCATGAATTCTTTGCCAATCGATGAAGTTTTACCCGCCCTGCGTGAAGCCTTGGCGACGCGCCACGAAGCCGTGCTCGAAGCACCGCCCGGCGCCGGTAAGACCACCCGCGTGCCATTGGCCTTGCTCAATGAAGCGTGGCTGGCCGGGCAGACCATTCTGATGCTTGAACCGCGCCGCCTGGCCGCGCGTGCAGCAGCGGAGCGCTTAGCCAGCGAGTTGGGCGAGAGGGTCGGTGAAACCGTTGGTTATCGTATTCGTCTCGACAGCAAGGTTGGCCCCAATACACGTATCGAAGTGGTGACCGAAGGCATTCTCACCCGGCGCTTGCAGGACGACCCGGCGCTGGAAGGCGTCGGCTTGTTGATCTTCGACGAATTCCACGAACGCAGCCTCGATGCTGATCTGGCATTGGCCTTAAGTCTGAACGGTCGTGAGCTGTTTCGAGCTGAACAGCCGCTGAAGATTCTGCTGATGTCGGCCACGCTGGAAGGCGAGCGCCTGGCCGGGTTGCTGGACGATGCGCCGATCCTGCGCAGCGAAGGCCGCATGTACCCGGTGACGATGCGCTGGGGCCGACCGTTTCAGCCCGGCGAATACATCGATCAACGCGTCACGCAAACCGTGCTCGAAGCGCTGCACGATGAAACCGGCAGCCTGTTGGTGTTCCTGCCGGGGCAGGCGGAAATCCGTCGCGTCCACCAGCAATTGGCCGATGCGATCGGTGAGCGCAGCGATGTGTTGCTCTGCCCGTTGCACGGTGAACTCGACCTTAATGCCCAGCGCGCGGCGATCGATCCCGCGCCGGTCGGTCAGCGCAAAGTGGTGCTGGCGACCAACATCGCCGAAACCAGTTTGACCATCAATGGCGTGCGCGTCGTCATCGACGCCGGTCTGGCGCGGGTGCCGCGTTTCGATCCCGGCAGCGGCATGACGCGCCTCGATACCCAGCGGATTTCCAAGGCCAGCGCCACCCAGCGGGCGGGTCGGGCCGGGCGACTGGAGTCGGGGGTTTGTTATCGCTTGTGGTCGCAGGATCAGCACGAACAGCTCGCGGCTTATGGCAGTGCGGAAATTCTCTCGGCGGATCTCGCCAGCCTCGCGCTGCAACTGGGGCGCTGGGGCGTGACGCCGGGCGAACTGGTCTGGCTCGATGTTCCGCCGGCGGCAGCTTATGCCCAGGCGCAGGATTTGTTGCAACGGCTCGGCGCGCTGGTAGGTGAAACGCTGACAACTCACGGTCAGGCCATGGCCGAATTGCCGGCGCATCCGCGCATCGGTCATTTGTTGTTACGCGGTCAGGCGTTGGGGCTGGCGAACATGGCGTGCGATGTCGCCGCGTTGCTCGGCGAGCGCGATATCTTGCGCGGTGCCGGGGCTGATCTGCACAGTCGGCTGGTGCTGCTTTCCGGCGAAGAACGTGCCGCCCGTGGTGCGCAGGGCGGGGTGCAGCGCGCTAAGCAATTGGCGCGGCAATATCGCGGTTACCTGCGTGGCAAGGCCAGCGAGCCGGTCAGCGATCCCGATCATCCGCGCTGGCTCGGTGCGTTGCTGGCGCTGGCGTATCCGGATCGCGTCGCCCAGCAGCGGCGTGTCGGTGGCGCTGAATATCGTCTGGCCAACGGTCGCGCGGCATTGTTCGCCGAGGCCGACAGCCTGATGAAAGAGCCGTGGATCGTCATCGCCGACCTCGGTAGCCGTCAGGGCCAGCGCGAAGAACGCATTTATCTGGCGGCGGATTTTGATCCGGCGCTGTTTGATTCCGTGCTCGCCGAACAGGTGCGCAACGTCGATCAACTCGACTGGGACGAGCGCGAAGGCGTGCTGCGCGCCGAGCGCCAGCGCAAGGTTGGCGAGCTGATTCTCAGCCGCGAGCCGCTGACCGGTCTCGACGAAAATGCGCGCAGTCAGGCGCTGGTCAATCTGGTGCGGCGCAAAGGTCTGGAACTGCTGCCATGGACGCCGGAACTACGGCAGTGGCAGGCGCGGGTGGCGTTGTTACGGCAGTTGGAATTGAACAATCAGGATGACAGCCAGTGGCCGGATGTCAGCGACGCGACGTTACTCAACACCCTCGAAAATTGGCTGATGCCGTATCTCGGCAAGGTCTCGCGGCTCAGTCATTTTGCCAATCTCGATCTGTCGAGCATTGTGCGCAATCTGCTGCCATGGCCGTTGCCGCAAAAGCTCGATGAGCTCGCGCCACATCATTTGAGCGTGCCGTCGGGGTCGTCGATTCGTCTGGACTACAGCGAGTTTCCACCGATTCTCGCAGTGCGTTTGCAGGAGCTGTTCGGGCTGGCGGATACACCGCGAATTGCCGGCGGGCGGCAAGTGGTCAAATTGCATCTGCTATCGCCAGCGCGGCGACCGGTGCAGGTGACGCAGGACCTGGCCAACTTCTGGCGCAGCACCTACGCCGAGGTGAAGAAGGATTTGAAGGGGCGCTATCCGAAGCATTACTGGCCGGATGATCCATTGGTGGCCGAGGCCACGGCGCGGGCCAAACCGCGTGGCACCTGAAGATCAAGAGATCGCAGCCTTCGGCAGCTCCCACAGGTTTTCGCGGCATGATCCGAAAGCTGTGATCTGTTTAGTGGTGAGTCTTGGCCGTCAGTTGTTCGCGGCAATAATCGGCGAACAACTGCGCCGGTTTGGTCAACTGCCCGCGTTTGAGCCAGGCTGCCACCAGGCCTGAACCGGTGACCTCTTCGACGATGTCCACGCACACGACTTTCTTGCCATCGTAGGTGCATTCCGAATGGGGTTTTGTCACCAGAATCGAGAAGCCGAAACCCTGGCCGACCATCCCGCGCACCATCTCGATCGACGGCGAGCTGAACTCGATACGCGGCGTTAATCCAAGCTCTTCAAACAGGCTGACGAAGTAGGTCCGGCTCGGCTGCACATCGAGCAAGATCATCGGGTCCAGACACAGATCTCTTAGCGAAACCTGTTTGTACTGGGCGAAACGGTGGTCCGCCGGCAATAGCGCGTAGGGCCGTTGCGCTGGCATCAGCGGTTCGGTCTGGATGGTAGCGTCGAGGTCATGTTCATAAAGGATCACCAGGTCGAACGCGCCTGACGTCAGGCCTTGCACCAGCTCTTGTTGTTCACCGTCGCGAATGCGGATTTTTACCCCGGGATAAAGCGCCGAGAACCCGGCGATCAACTGCGGCAAGTACAGCGGCGCGACCGTTTCGAAGCAGCCGATATCGATCTGCCCGGCAACCACGTCATTGTCGGCCAAAGCGTTCTGTTCGAACTCCTTGGCCATGCGCAGCAGTTCCTGAGCCTTGCGCAAGAAGCGTGCGCCGCTCGGTGTGAGGGAAACCCCTTGGGCGTGATGGCGGATCAGCAGTTGCACGGCGAAGCTGTCTTCCAGCGCCTTGATCGCGGTGGAGATCGCCGGTTGCGCGATGTACAGCTTGCGCGAGGCCTCGGCAACGCTGCCGCATTCGACGGTGGTGATAAAGTATTTCAGCTGACGCAAATTGTAGGCGGCCACGGCAAACCTCAGGACGAGCGGACTCGACTTCCAAGCAATTTGTGCGCCGCCACGTCCGTTGCACGACGATGTTTTTATCCTTCAACCATAGCCACCTGCGCGGCGTTTGGGGGAAGTCATTGCCCAGTGTTTTTATTGCCTGCGAAGACATTTTTACTATTTTTAGCCCGCGCGGGCCTGAGCGACCATCGATTCACAATAACGTCTCAGGAGCATCCGTCGTGTTCGAGCTTGCAGAGTGGCAACGCCGCGCCGTTGCGTTGAAATTTCCCGATCAAGCCGTGATCGACGGCAGACATTGCGCTGCCCAATCGGGGCAGACTTTTGCTGCGATCAACCCGGCGACCGGGCAATGTCTGGCCAACGTCGCCGCGTGTGGCGAGGCGGATGTCGACGTCGCCGTGAGTAATGCTCGGCAGGTATTCGAGACGGGCATCTGGTCGCAACGCGCACCTGCCGAGCGCAAGCAAGTGCTGCTGCGCCTGGCCGATCTGTTGATGACCCATCGCGAAGAACTGGCCTTGCTTGATTCGCTGAACATGGGCAAACCGGTGATGGACGCCTACAACATCGACGTGCCGGGCGCCGCCGTGGTATTCCGTTGGTACGCCGAAGCGATCGACAAGCTCTACGATCAAGTCGCGCCGAGTGCACCGAATGTGTTGGCGACGATTACTCGCGAAGCGCTCGGTGTGGTTGCGGCGGTGGTGCCGTGGAATTTCCCTCTGGACATGGCTGCATGGAAGCTCGCGCCGGCGTTGGCGGCGGGTAATTCAGTGATCCTCAAACCGGCCGAGCAGTCACCGTTTTCGGCGTTGCGTCTGGCCGAGCTGGCGCTAGAGGCAGGGCTGCCGCCGGGTGTGCTGAACGTATTGCCGGGGCTTGGCGAACAGACGGGCAGGGCGTTGGGTTTGCATGCGGATGTTGATTGTCTGGTGTTCACCGGCTCGACCCAGGTCGGCAAATATTTCATGGAATATTCCGCGCAGTCGAACCTCAAGCAGGTGTGGCTGGAATGCGGCGGCAAGAGCGCCAATCTGGTGTTCGCCGATTGTCAGGATCTGGACCTGGCGGCGGAAAAGGCCGCGTTCGGAATCTTCTTCAATCAGGGCGAAGTCTGCTCGGCCAACTCGCGGTTGCTGGTGGAACGCTCGATTCATGATGAGTTTGTCGAGCGCTTGAAAGCGCAGGCTGAACGCTGGTTGCCGGGGGATCCGCTGGACCCGCAGAGCTGCGCTGGCGCGATTGTCGATGACAAGCAGACGGCGAGCATCATGCGCTTTATTCGCAGTGCCGAGCAGTCAGGCGCGACGCGGGTTTGTGGTGGTGAGCAGCGGCGCTTCAACGGTTCCGACAACTTCATTGATCCGACGATTTTCATCGGTGTAACCGCCGACATGCCGCTGTTTCGCGAAGAGGTTTTTGGACCAGTGCTGGCGGTGATGCCGTTCGATGATGAAGCCGAGGCGATAAGGCTGGCCAATGACAGCGTGTATGGACTGGCGGCGTCGTTGTGGACCGATGACCTCAACCGCGCACACCGCGTGGCGCGGCAGTTGCGCGCGGGTACGGTGTCGGTCAACACGGTGGATGCGCTGGATGTGACGGTGCCTTTCGGCGGCGGCAAGCAATCGGGTTTTGGCCGGGATCTGTCATTGCATTCATTCGACAAATACACCCAGCTGAAAACTACCTGGTTCCAGTTGCGCTGAGACCGAGTCGCCCCCTTCGCGAGCTTGCTCGCGAAGGGGGCGAGTCAGTCACAGCCCACCCCCGCTCTGCACCCTCCTTGAGCATCCCCGCCAACCCCGCCCTTTAGCAGTGCGCACTACCCAGTTTTTTCATCATTTGCAGCCAACAATTTCCTGATTTTCCTCACCGCGCACATGGGCCACCATCGATCTTGCCCGCCAGCCGAATGTTGTCCGCCCAAGCGTCCGCGAGAGACCAATGGCAGCAACTGCACAACGGCCGGCGACCGTACTGCCCATGACAAAACTAAATCAACAGCGTCGGGAGTGCTCCATGACCAAGTCCTTGTGTATTCGTCTTACTCAGCCACTGGCAATCACCGCCCTGGCGGCCACGGTCGCGACCAGCGTCCAGGCCGGCACCCTGTCCATCGGCCACACCACGTGGGTCGGCTACGGCACCCTCTATCTGGCTCAGGATCTGGGCTACTTCAAGGAAAACGGCCTGACCGTTGAACTGCCGGTGGTTGAAGAAGCATCGATGTACATGGCCGCGCAGGCGTCCGGGCAATTGTCCGGTTCGGCGTCGACCATCGATGAGGTGCTCAAGTACCGCCCGCAGTTCTGCTTCAAAGCGGTCGCGGCGCTGGATGACAGCCATGGCGGCGATGGTGTGCTGGTCGGTAAAGAGGTGAAGAACCTGCAGGACCTCAAGGGCAAATCCGTGGCGGTCAACGAGGGTTCAACCTCACAGTTCTGGCTCTCGTACCTGCTGAAAAAGAACGGTATGAGCATGAGCGACATCACCGTGCAGAACATGACCGCTGACGATGCCGCCACCGCGTTCATCGCCGGTCGCGTGCCCGCCGCCGTGACCTGGGAACCGCACCTGTCGATGGTGCGCGACAAGCAGCAAGGCAAAGTGCTGATCGACAGCAGCAGCACCCCCGGGGTGATTGTCGATGTGGTCGCGCTCAATTGCACGGTTATCGAGAAGCAGCCGGAAGACGTCAAGGCGCTGGTCGCCGGTTTGTACAAAGCCGTGCAATACACCAAGGATCACCCGGAAGACGCTTACAAGATCATGGCCAAAGGCGTTGGCGGTTACCTGTCCGATCCGAAGGAACTCGCCGCCGCCGCACAAGGCGTGCGTTTCTACGATCAGGCCATGAGCGAAAAACTCCTTGGCTCGCCGGGCAAACCGGGCGACAGCGCGGCGCTGATCAAACTGGCCAACGAAACCGCCAGCGAATTGCAGGGCAAACCTTACAACGTCAGCAACGACGAACTGGTCGACAACCGTTTCGTCAGCCCGCTCTAGGAGGTTTGCCATGTTCAAGCGCAATTCGTGGCTGAGCCGCAGCCTCACGCCAAAAACCGCGTTGCCGGTGCAAGTGGTGTGGAGCGCCAGTGGTCTGGCCTGGGTGTTGTTGGTCGGCCTGTGGGCCGGGCTTTCTTACGGCGGTATCGTGCCGGGCATGTTCCTGCCGACACCGGGCGCGGTGGTTGAAGCCGCCGTGCGACTGAGCCGCGACGGCACACTTGGCACCCATGTGTGGGCCAGCGTCGAAGTGGTCATGGTCGGTTTCATTGTCTCGTCGCTGGTGGCGGTGCCGTTGGGGTTGCTGATGGGCAGCTTCCGCATCGTCCAGGCGTTCCTTGAACCGCTGGTGAACTTCATCCGCTATCTGCCGGTGACCTCGTTCGTGCCGCTGTTCATTTTGTGGATCGGCATCGGTCTGGAGCAGCGCGTGTCGGTGATCATCTTCGGCGTGTTCTTTCAGCAACTGGTGATGATCGCTGACGTGTCGAAGGGTATTTCCAAAGATCTGATCAACGCCTCTTACACCTTGGGTTCCAACCGCCGCGATGCGGTGTTGCACGTGATCGCACCGGCCTCGGTACCTGGTGTCCTCGACACTTTGCGGGTGACCATGGGCTGGGCCTGGACGTATCTGGTGGTGGCTGAACTGGTCGCGGCTTCCAGCGGTTTGGGTTACCTGAGCCTGAAGGCCATGCGCGGTTTTCAGGTCGACGTGATTTTTCTCGCCATCGCGATCATCGGCCTGCTCGGTCTGGTCACCGATCAACTGTTCCGTTTTCTCCGCCTGAGGGTTGCCGCATGGGCTCAGTGACTGCTGCCAATCATCGTTTCATCGAACCTGTCGCGACCCCGGCGCAGGCCGCACCGCGCTTGCAGGTGGACAAGGTCAGCCTGCGTTACAAGAAGCCTGACGGAGGAACGTTTACCGCGTTGGAACAGGTGTCGTTCGAAGTGCCGGATCAGCAGTTCGCGGTGCTGGTCGGGCCATCGGGTTGCGGCAAGTCGAGCCTGTTGTACCTGACCGCAGGCCTGGCCGAGCCGACCTCCGGCGAGATCTACGTCGGCGGCCAGCAAGTACAGGGTCCCGGCGCGGATCGCGGCATGGTCTTTCAGAGCTACACGCTGTTCCCGTGGCTGACGGTGCGCCAGAACGTCGAGTTCGGCCTCAAGCGCCGGGGCATGCCGGCGGTGCGGCGCAAGGAAATCGTCGATTATTACGTCAACGAAGTCGGTCTCGCCGGGTTCGCCGACAACTACGCCAAGCAGCTGTCGGGCGGGATGATGCAGCGTGTGGCGATTGCGCGGGCACTGGCCAATGATCCACAGATTCTGCTGATGGACGAACCGTTCGGCGCCCTCGACAGCCAGACACGGCTGCAGATGCAACAGTTGTTGCTGCGGGTCTGGGGCAACAGCAAGAAAACCGTTTTGTTCGTCACCCATGACATCGACGAAGCGATTCTGCTCGGCGACCGGGTCTATGTGATGGGCGCGAAACCCGGGCGGATCAAACAGATTCTCGACGTGCCGATCGAACGCCCGCGCTCGCTGGACATGGTCATGGAGCGCTCGTTTATCGACATGAAACGGCAGATCTTCGGCCTGCTGCACGACGACCTCGAAGAAGTCCACTGATCCCCGGTTATCCACAAACCCTGTGGGAGCTGGCTTGCCAGCGATGAGGCCAGCACAGTCGATATTAATGTTGACTGATCCACCGCTATCGCTGGCAAGCCAGCTCCCACAGGGATCTCTGGTATTCAGAAGATTGGTGATCTAAGGCGTGGCGGGGAGAAGGAAGCGGGCGATTACTGGCAAGTGATCGGAGATGCGCAGGGTATCGTCCTGGCGAACCATCGCTTCCACGCGTTTGATTTTCGGGCTGTAGAACAGGTAATCCACTGTGCGATCCGGACCATTCAGGCCGGGGTCGTTGGGGTAGTGGGTCAGCCACTGCGCACGGTCGATACCGCTGGCTTCGTTGTTGGTCGGGATCATCGGGTACTTGTCCCACAGCAGATGCAGTTCGCTGTCGGCTGAGTAGGGCGTGCGTTGTTCGGCGGACAAACGGCGATACTGACCAAGCGGTAACAGATTGAAGTCGCCGCCGATCAACCACGGCAGGCCCTGACTTTCGTACTTGTCGAGCACTTTGGCCACGGCGCTCACTTGCGCCTGCAACGTGTCGTCGGGTTGCCTGGCACGCTCGAGATGGGTATTGAATACGGTCAATTGTCCGCCATCGCTCAGCGGCAGTTTGGTCGCGAGCAACGCATCTTTTGGCTGGAACTGGCGGCTGATGAAGTTGGCTGAGGCGACCGGCAATTGCAGGCGCTCGGCGTGTTCGATGCGGTAGCGGCTCAGGGTCGCCAGTTGTCGCCCGACGCTGCCGAAAATATGCGAGTCGGGGACGAATTCGGCTTTCCAGTCAAACGCGCTGGCGCTGCACGGATACAGGTCGGCAACGCGTTCCTGCAATAACTTCAGTTGATCCTGATAGTCACTGGCCTTGGCGCCGTCATCCAGTTCCTGCAATAGCACCACATCAGGCTGCTCATCGCGGATCACCCGCGCCACTTCATCGAGGCTGAAGGCCATGTCTTCCAGGGTCGGTGCTTCATCGTTGCCCTGGGCCAGATCATTCCAGAACACGTAGCGTTTGCCGGCCAGGTATTGCACGTTCCAGGTCATGACTTTCAGCGCCTGGCCCGGCACCAGCGACGGTGGCGTCCCCGTGCAACTGACCGGCAGGGTCTCGCGGGCGTCGGGGCGCCAGGTCAGGCTGAAGATCAGCGCGCCGATCAGCACGAGGACGAGCACGGCAAGTAGCAGGGTGTAGCGCAGTAGACGGGTCATGGCTCGGCTTATAGCGTTACAGAAAGTGGCCCCGAGCATACCTGACGGCCGTCTCGAAGCCCAAGCGCAGTGCTGTCAGATCGCTCTGTCACGTTTGTCAGGCAATTCGCTGATCAGCATGAACAGGCGGAACAACACCACACTGGTGAACAGTTGCAGGAAGCTGTGAGCACTGTCGATCAGTATCGCGATCAGCGGGTTTTGCGGCTCGGGGTACACCGCCAGCGTCGCGCCTTTGAGCAACCACAGCGGCGTCATCACACAGAGAATGCACAGCAGGATTCGCCAGAAGTGCCCACGGGTCAGGCGCAGGCTTTCTTTCATTGCCTGCAAGGGGCCCATGCCGCGCAGCACCAGCAGGTATTCGCCGAACGCGAGCATCACCATCAACATCAGGCCCGGCAAGAAGTACAGCGACAGGCCCAACAAAATCAACAAGGTGTTCAGCGCCGTAAGCAAAGCGAAACGTGGCCACAGGGTCGCGGCCATTGCCAGCAGATCACGGTTGCGCGGCGTCTCGCCACGGCTGCGCGCATCGAGGAAGAGGATCAGCGCCGCGGTGTACAGCGGATACACCAGCAGACCAACGACGATGCTGATCGCCGAGATGTTTTCCGGCCCGCTGGCACGATCGACCACTTGTTGTAAAAACGCTTCGAAAATCACCAGCGGCAGGCACAACCGCACGATGCTGCCCAAATGGCGTTTGAAAAAATACAGAGAGTCGCGCAGTACTTCGAGGGCATTCATCAGTCGGTATCGCAGGTCGAAAACAGTGACTCACTTTAACCGATGATGGCTGGCGCGACACAAACGTAAACATTCGGTAAAGGTCATTGAAACGTTTTGTCACCGTCTCCATTACAGGAGAGCACCTCGGCCAACGTGGACGAGGGCAATGTTATCCCCGGCAATCTACGAGGTCGCCATGAACAGCGAAGAGCAAACCCTGATCGATGGACTGTTTTCCCGGCTGCAACAGGCCGAAACGGAGGCAGCCCCGCGCGATGCCCAGGCAGAGACGCGGATCAAGGAACACCTGACCCGCCAGCCGGCGGCAGGTTATTTCATGACCCAGGCGATTCTGGTGCAAGAGGCGGCGCTCAAGAGCCTCGACGAGCAGAACAAGCAACTGACTCAACAGGTCCAGCAGTTGCAAGCCGAGTTGCAAGCGGCCAAGGCGCAGAGTGCCGCACCGGCGCCGAGCGGTGGTGGCGGTTTCCTCTCGAGCATCTTCGGCGGTAGTCCGCGTCCGGCGCCGACCCAGAGTGCCGCCCCGGCGTCCACTGGCGGTTGGCGTGAGCCGGCACCGCAGCAGAATTATGCGGCCCCGGCGCCACAACAGAACTTCGGCGCGCCGCCGCCTAACTATGCGCAACAAGCCGCTCCGGCAGCCGGTAGCAGTTTCCTCGGCGGCGCCCTGAAAACCGCCGCCGGTGTGGCCGGTGGCGTGATGCTGGCGCAGGGCATCAGCAGCCTGTTCCATCACAACCAGCAGCCGGAAGAAATCGTTGAGGTGATCAAGGAAGAGCCGGCACAGGTCGCCGACCAGAGCAACAACGGCTGGGGCGATGATCAGCGTGTGGCCGATAACGGTTTCTCTGGCAATGACCAGGGCGGGTTCACCGACACCGACTACAGCGACGACAACTCATCGTTCTTTGATGACGACGATTCCTTCGTCTGATTCACCATTCGTCCGGAGCCCCTGAGGGCTCCGGGCCGATTATTCGCGGAACCCTCCTGATGGCTGGCATACTGAGCGCCTTTTTCGGGCCTGGCGCCTGATCCCGCTTCGTGCGCTTGCGCGCCCACAGGAACTCCGGTGAAAAAAATCGCAGTGTTCGCCGACGTGCAGAATCTCTACTACACCGTGCGTCAGGCCTATGGTTGTCACTTCAACTACGCCGCATTGTGGGCCGACATCAGCAAGGACGGGCAGATCGTCGAGGCCTATGCCTACGCGATCGATCGGGGCGACAGCAAGCAGCAGCAGTTCCAGCAGATCCTGCGCAACCTCGGCTTCACCGTGAAGCTCAAACCCTACATCCAGCGCAGCGACGGCTCGGCCAAGGGCGACTGGGACGTGGGCATCACCCTCGACATCATGGACGCCGCCGACCACGTCGATGAAATCGTCCTGGCTTCCGGTGACGGCGATTTCGACATGCTGCTGGAGCGCATCATCAGCAAACACGGCGTGCAGGCAGTCGCCTATGGCGTGCCGGGCCTCACCGCCAACTCGCTGATCCGCGCCGCCAGCCGTTACGTGCCGATCGAAGGCGCACTGTTGCTCAAGAATTGATTTGAACGGAGTTGAACCCGGTTTGGAACGCATTGCAGTCATCGACTTTGAAACCACCGGCCTCTCGCCGAACAGCAGCTGTCGCGCCACGGAAATCGCCGTGGTCATGCTGGAAAACGGCCGCATCGTCGAGCGTTACCAGAGCCTGATGAACGCCGGCGTGCGCGTCCCTGCGTTCATCGAACAACTGACCGGCATCAGCAACGCCATGCTGCGCACCGCACCGCCGGCCGAGCAGGTGATGAACGAGGTCAACGAGTTTGTCGGCTGCACACCACTGGTGGCGCACAACGCCTCGTTCGACCAGAAGTTCTGGGACTTTGAACTGGGGCGGATCAAGCGCACGCGGTTGCAGAATTTTGCCTGCTCGTTGCTGCTGGCGCGGAGGCTGATGCCGGCGGCGCCGAATCACAAGCTCGGTACGCTGACCACGTTTGCGCGTTTGCCGCACACGGGGCAGGCTCACCGGGCCATGGCCGATGCCGAGATGGCCGCCAACCTGATGGCGCATCTGGCAGAGGAGTTGCGCGGCAAGCACGGCGTGCGCGAGCTGTCGCACGACCTGCTGTGCAAATTGCAGAAAGTCCCCGCCGCGAAAGTCAGCGAGCACCTGCAACGCTACCGCTGACCTGAGTCAAGTACAAACCCCTGTGGGAGCGAGCCTGCTCGCGAAAGCGGTGTATCAGACAACATCAATGTTGAATGAAAAACCGTATTCGCGAGCAGGCTCGCTCCCACATTGGTTCGGTGTCGGCTTTTGAAAAGTGTACTGGCGTGTTTCGCTGGTTTTGTAACTTATTTTTGCCTGCCAGCCTTTCTAGAATATCCAATCCCAAGACTCTGACTGTCGAGCTGCTCATGTCCGCCCTGCGCCGTTTTTCCTTGCCGCTGATCGCCGCGTTTTTCGCGCTGTACGTGATTTGGGGATCGACCTATCTGGTGATCCGCATCGGCGTCGAGTACTGGCCACCGCTGATGCTCGGTGGTGTGCGCTTCGTGATTGCGGGCACGTTGATGTACGCGTTCCTGCGCTGGCGCGGGGCGCCGGCACCGACCTGGGCTCAGTGGAAAGCGGCGGGGATCATCGGCATTTTGCTGCTCAGTTTCGGTAATGGCGCGGTGAGCGTGGCCGAGCACACCGGTGTGGCTTCGGGTGTGGCGGCATTGGCGGTGGCGACGGTGCCGCTGTTTACTTTGCTCTGTGGATATTTCTGGGGCGCGCGTAACACTCGGCTGGAGTGGGCCGGGGTGGCGTTGGGGATTATCGGCATCGCCATGCTCAATATGGGCTCCAACCTGCAATCGAGTCCGATGGGCGCGGCGCTGCTGATTTTTGCGGCGGCGACCTGGGCGTTCGGTTCGGTATGGAGCAAACATTTGCCGTTACCGCAGGGCGCGATGGCCAGCGCGGTGGAAATGCTGGTCGGCGGTGTGGTGTTGCTGATCGGCAGCGCCGCGAGCGGAGAGCATCTGCAAGCCATGCCACCGGTTGAAGGCTGGCTGGCGCTGGCGTACCTGATTTTCTTCGGCTCGATCATCGCGTTCAATTCGTACATGTATCTGCTCAAGCATGTGCGTCCGGCGGCGGCGACCAGTTATGCCTACGTCAACCCGGCGGTGGCAGTGTTACTGGGGATTGTGTTCGTCGGCGAGACCATCGGGATCGAGGAAGCGCTGGCGATGCTGGTGATCATCAGCGCCGTGGTGTTGATTGGTTTGCCGCAGTGGCGCCGCCCGGCACAGCCGCCAGTCGCAGCGCCGACAGCCGTTCCCGCGGAACAGCGTACGAATTAGGGTAAACTGCGCGGCATTGCATGCCCGCGTCATTTTTTCCTACGGTACTTCCATGACTTTCGCCACCCTTGGCCTGATCGAACCCTTGCTGCGCTCCCTCGAGAAGCTCGGCTACCAGACCCCGACGCCGGTTCAGGCGCAAGCCATTCCGGCCGTGCTGGCCGGTCGCGACCTGATGGCAGCCGCCCAGACCGGCACCGGCAAGACCGCCGGTTTCGCCTTGCCGCTGCTGCAGTTGCTGGCCATGGAAGGGCCGAAAGTCGCCGCCAACTCGGTGCGCGCATTGATTCTGGTGCCGACCCGCGAGCTGGCCGAACAAGTCCACGAAGCCGTGCGCCAATACGCCGAAAACCTGCCGCTGCGCACGTACGCGGTGTACGGCGGCGTCAGCATCAATCCGCAAATGATGAAGCTGCGCGGCGGTGTCGATCTGTTGGTGGCGACCCCGGGCCGTCTGCTCGACCTGTTCCGCCAGAAGGCGCTGAAATTCAATCAGCTGCAAACCCTGGTGCTCGACGAAGCCGATCGCATGCTCGATCTGGGCTTCTCCGAAGAACTGTCGAACATCTACCGTGCGCTGCCGAAGAAACGTCAGACGCTGCTGTTCTCCGCGACCTTCTCCGATGACATCCGCCTGCTGGCCGGGCAGATGCTCGACGATCCGCTGACCGTAGAAGTCAGCCCGCGCAATGTCGCTGCCAATACGGTCAAACAGTGGATCGTCACGGTCGACAAGAAGCGCAAGGCCGAACTGTTCGTGCACCTGATGCGCAAGAACAAGTGGAAGCAGGTGCTGGTGTTCGCCAAGACCCGCAACGGCGTGGATGCGCTGGTGGAAAAACTTCAGGGCCTCGGTGTGAATGCCGACGGTATCCACGGCGACAAGCCGCAGGCGACCCGTCAGCGTGCGCTGGATCGTTTCAAACTCAGTGAAGTGCAGATTCTGGTCGCGACTGACGTTGCGGCGCGGGGGCTGGATATCGAAGATCTGCCGTTGGTGATCAACTTCGATCTGCCGATCGTGGCTGAGGATTACATTCATCGTATTGGTCGTACCGGCCGAGCGGGCGCGACCGGTGAGGCGATCTCGCTGGTGTGCGCGGATGAAGTGAACATGTTGTCGGCAATCGAGATGCTGACGCGGCAGACCTTGAAGCGTCAGAACGAACCGGATTTCGAACCTGAGCACCGCGTGCCGGATACCGACGCCAGCGGTCAGGTGATCAAGAAGCCAAAGAAACCGAAGAAGCCGAAAGCCTCGGGTGGTGGCGGCAAGCGCAATCTGGGCAAATGGGTCGACAGCGGCGAGACGCAGGCGCCGGAGCCTTCGGTCAAGCCTGTGCGCAAGGTGCCGGTGTTCAACACTGGGCCTCGTAAGCGCAAGCCTTAAGGTCAAAAGCCCCTCACCCTAGCCCTCTCCCTGTATGTACCGGAGACATGGTGGACACATGTTCGGAGACATGGTGGACGGTTTTAGATCTTCTTACCTGCCGTAACGATCTGCAAGTTCAAGTCGATCCGGGCGATACGATGTCTACTCCAGTAGACATCGTGGATGCCGTCCTCCGTCGTTTCCCGGATAGCTACTGACCTCCCGTGAAAAGCCTTTCCGACTGTGTATTCACGGTTCCTCCAGTAGATCTCTCCTTTTACCTGAACCTTCCTGACCACATCCCCATCGTCGTACTCCGGCGCCGCCGGTTGCTCCTGATATTCCCGTGGGCTGCTGCTGTAGCGAGTAGCAGGAACCTGCATGTTCAACGCTTGATGCGGACGCTTCTGGTTGTAAATCTCACGCCAGATATCAAACGCCCGTTGTGCATCGTCCAGATCGGTGAAGGGATGGCCTTGCAGGACTTCCCTTTTCAGGCTGCGGTGGAAGCGCTCCAGCTTTCCCTGGGTTTGCGGGTGATAAGGTCGGGAGTGGCCGACCTTGATGCCCTGGCTCATCAGCCAGACCTCCAGCGCGGTATAAACGCCGGTCTGGTCACCCCATGGCGAACCGTTGTCCATCGTCATGCGCAGAGGCAGACCGTAGAGCCGAAAGGCCCGCATTAGTTGCTCCTGGACGGTTCGGCGCTGCTCATTGGCGCACGCAGCGATGCACAGTGAGAACCGCGAGTGATCGTCCAGTATCGTCAGCGGATGGCAACGTCCGTGGCTCAGGCTGATATGGCCCTTGAAGTCGATCTGCCAAAGATCGTTGGGCTCCTCGTGCTCGAACCGGATAAACGGTTTGACCTCGGCAGCCTTTGGATCAACCCGCGAATGACGTTGTAAAACCGCATGCACGGTGCTGACAGAGGGCATCACTTTGCCGTCGTCTTCCAACACACGCTTGAGCTTGCGAGCGCCCCAAGCGGCGTACTCCTGACTCAGGGTCAAAATCTGCTGCTCAACCTCTTCAGCGCAGCGTTTGGGTGACGTCTTTGGTCGTCGAGACTGATCGATCAACCCTTGCGCACCGAGATTTTCAAACCTGCTGAGCCATTTGTAGGCAGTGCTTGGGCTGATATTGAATCGACGGCAAAGCTGCCGAACATTGGCCCCTTCTTGCCGAGCCAAAAGCACGAATTCTGAACGAAGCTGCACGGTGGACACCTCTTCCCAGGACACAGGTCATCTCCTCGGTGATGAGCAATGTGTCTATTAAAAAGTGTCCACCATGTCTCCGAACACCCGTCCACCATGTCTCCGGTACATACACTCCCCGAGGGAGAGGGGACTGATTGGGGGATATTCGGGAATTACGCCGACCTGATCCTGCTGCTGTGAATCCATAATCGACAGGGCCTTCGCCAGACACCTCGGTCGTCTGGCCGAATCCATAATCGACTCGGTCTTTCAGGTCGATGGATGACGTCAGACACCTCGGTCAGCTCCCTCTCCCTCTGGGAGAGGGCTGGGGTGAGGGTTCAGGCAGACGCCTCGGATTTGAGCCACTGCACGACCCCCAACCCCGCCGCCCGCCCGCTGGCAAAACATCCCGTCAGCAAATACCCGCCCGTCGGTGCTTCCCAATCCAGCATCTCCCCCGCGCAGAAAACCCCTGGCAACGCCTTGAGCATCAAGCGTTCATCCATCGCCTCGAACGTCACGCCCCCGGCACTGCTGATTGCTTCGTCCAGCGGACGGGTTTTCACCAATGTCAGTGGCAACGCCTTGATCGCACGGGCCAACAGTGCCGGATCGGCGAAGGTTGCCGCATCAGTCAACTCACGCAACAACGCCGCTTTCACTCCATCAATTCCGACCTGACTGTGTAGATGCTTGGCCATCGAACGCGAACCGCGCGGTTTGCTCAACGCCGCCTGCAATTTATCCACAGGCCGGCCGGGAAGCAGATCAATATGAATCGTCGCTGCACCGTGCACATTGATCGCCTCACGAATCGGCGCCGACAGCGCATAAATCAGACTGCCTTCAATTCCGGTCGCGGTGATCACGCATTCGCCCAAGCGTGGAACGTCGTCGTTTAAACCGATGGCGATATTTTTCAGCGGTGCACCGGCGAATTTGCTGACCATCAATTCGCTCCAGGCCTGCACCTCGAAGCCGCAATTACTCGGCTGCAACGGCGCCAGTCCTACACCTTTTTGCTCCAGGGGCAGCATCCACGCGCCATCCGAACCGAGGCGCGCCCAACTGCCGCCGCCGAGGGCAAGCAGAGTGGCATCGGGTTTAATGGTGATTTCACCTTCCGGGCTATCGATGCGCAGCGCGCCCCGTTCATTCCAACCGAGCCAACGATGGCGGGTGTGGATAACTACGCCGCTGTCGCGCAGGCGTTTGAGCCAGGCGCGCAGCAGCGGGGCCGCTTTCATGTCCGAAGGAAATACCCGGCCAGAGCTGCCGACAAAGGTTTCGATACCCAGGTCGTGAATCCACTGGCACAGCGCATCGGCGTCGAAACCGCGCAGCAACGGGGCAATTTGCGGTGCGCGTTCGGCGTAGCGGGAGAGAAACGCCGGGTACGCTTCGGAATGGGTGATGTTCATGCCGCCGACACCGGCGAGCAGAAATTTGCGGCCCACCGAGGGCATGCCGTCGTACAGGTCGACGCGAATTCCAGCCTGGCTCAGCACTTCAGCGGCCATCAGGCCGGCGGGGCCACCGCCGATGATGGCGACGTGATCGGGAGAGGAGGCGGAAGTCTGGGTCATGGCATGCGCTGCGGTATGGCGGGATAAGGCGCGCATTCTAACAGCGCAAACCAATGTGGGAGATCCTTGTGGGAGCGAGCTTGCTCGCGAAAGCGGTGGGTCAGTCAATTAATTGTTGAGTGTACCGATGCCTTCGCGAGCAAGCTCGCTCCCACAGGGTGGAATGGTGGATTCAGTGTCTGGTTAAAAAATAGCCAGTGTTCTGTAGGCCGCAGTAGGTATGGCCTGTAGTCCCTTTCACTCAGGTTATCCACAGGCAGTTCCACAGCGATTGTGGGTAACGCAGCACAGCTCAATGACAACCGTGTGAACGCCAGACCCGCTGCGCGCTGTGATGGAGGATGCCGTGGCGGCGGGCGAGGGCGTGGCGATCCTTGCTGTAGCCGCCGCCGATCACGCCCATCACCGGAATGTCGCGGCCCAGGCAATGGCGCATCACGCTTTCATCGCGGGCGGCGACGCCTTCGTCGGTGAGCTGTAGATAACCAAGGGCGTCGTCCTTGTGTACATCGACCCCGGCGTCGTACAGCACCAGATCCGGTTGATACAGCGGCAGCAGGTAATTGAGTGTGTCATCGACCACCTTCAAATAATCGCCATCGCCCATGCCTTTGGGCAGCGGAATGTCCCAGTCACTTTGCGCTTTGCGTGCAGGAAAATTCTTCTCGCAGTGCAGGGACACGGTAATCGCCTCCGGCGTGTCATGCAGGATTCGCGCGGTGCCGTCACCCTGATGCACATCGCAATCGAAGATCAGCACGCGATTCACCCGGCCGCTCTGCAGCAGGTAATGGCTGATGATCGCCAGGTCATTGAAAATACAAAACCCGGCCGGGTAATCGTAATGCGCGTGATGAGTGCCGCCCGCCAAGTGACAGGCCAGTCCATGCTCCAGGGCTTTTTCCGCCGCCAGAATCGAACCGCCGACCGCGCGCACCGTGCGCCGCGCCAGGGCTTCGTTCCATGGCAGGCCGAGACGCCGCTGGTCTTCGCGGGACAACTCGCCGCTCATGTAGCGTTCGATATACGCACGGTCATGGGCGAGGGCGAGGATGTCGTTGGGGCAGATCTCGGGCCGCAACAGGTCGGCGTCGCGGGTCAAACCGCTGTCGACCAGGTGATCGCGCAGCAAACGAAACTTGTCCATCGGGAAGCGGTGATCCGCCGGAAACTCCGGGCTGTAGTCTTCGTGGTAGATCAACGGCAGTGGCATGGCGATTTCGTGTAGGAACGTAGGAAAGAGTGAAGGATCCTACCAGCGATGTAGACTTGCGGCATGGAAACGGAGGGGCACGATGGAGCCGATACTGGAACTCGAAAGCGCACGCCTGCTGATGCGTCAGTGGCAGGACGAGGATTTGCCGGCATTTGCCGCGATGTGCGCCGATCCTCAGGTGATGCGTTACTTTCCGGCAGCGTTGAGCCGATTGGAGAGTGCGTCGATGATCGGCCGCGTGCGCGGGCATTTTGCTGAGCACGGTTTCGGCTTGTGGGCGCTGGAGCGCAAGGACAGCGGGGAGTTCATCGGTTTCACCGGACTCGGCGTGGTCGGCTTTGATGCGCCGTTCACTCCGGCAGTGGAAATCGGCTGGCGCCTGGCCAAGGAACATTGGGGGCTGGGCTACGCCAGTGAGGCGGCGTGGACCGCCCTGCGTTGCGGCTTTGATCGATTGACGCTAAAGGAAATCGTCTCCTTCACCGCGCAATCCAATCTGCCGTCGGAGAAAGTCATGCAGGCGATTGGCATGCATCACGCCCCGGAAGATGATTTCGATCACCCCAAGCTTGCCGTCGATCATCCATTGCGCCGGCATGTGCTCTACCGCATCACCCGCGAACAATGGCTGCAAACCTTGCATGGATAAGCCGACACGGACGTTTACAATGGCCGCCATATCATTGGCCCGCGCCAGAATCTGAATCGGCCGCCGCAGCCAAGACTGCGCGGCATTGCTTTGTGTGAGGAGAGTCTGAATGAGCCAAGTGTTGGAAGATCTGGTCGACTTGCTGACCCTGGAACCGATTGAAGAAAACCTCTTCCGTGGCCGCAGCCAGGACTTGGGTTTCCGTCAGTTGTTCGGTGGTCAGGTGCTCGGCCAGTCGCTGTCGGCGGCCAGTCAGACGGTTGAAGAGGCGCGCCATGTGCATTCGATGCACGGCTATTTCCTGCGTCCGGGCGACGCCAAGTTGCCGGTGGTCTATTCGGTTGATCGCGTGCGTGATGGCGGCAGCTTCAGCACTCGCCGCGTCACGGCGATCCAGAAGGGCCACCCGATTTTCACGTGCAGCGCTTCGTTCCAGTACGACGAAGCCGGCTTCGAGCACCAAAGCCAGATGCCTGTGGTGGTTGGCCCGGAAAACCTGCCTTCGGAGCTGGAGTTGACCCAGCAACGCGCGCACCTGATCCCCGAGCACATGCGTGAAAAACTGCTGTGCCCGAAGCCGATCGAAGTGCGCCCGGTCACTGAAAAAGACCCGTACAACCCACAACCGGCGGATCCGGTGAAATACGTATGGTTCCGCGCCGACGGCGCTTTGGCCGATATCCCGGCGCTGCACAAATACCTGCTGGCCTACGCTTCGGACTTCGGTTTGCTGACGACCTCGATGCTGCCCCACGGCAAGTCGGTCTGGCAGAAAGACATGCAGGTCGCCAGCCTCGATCACGCGCTCTGGTTCCACAACGATCTGCGCGCCGATGACTGGTTGCTCTACGCAATGGACAGTCCGTGGGCCGGCAATTCCCGTGGCTTCTCCCGTGGCAGCGTGTACAACCGCGCCGGTCAACTGGTCGCCTCGGTGACGCAGGAAGGCTTGATCCGTCATCGCAAGGATTGGGCATGAGCCTGAAAGAGGTGAAGCACTGGGTGTTCGACATGGACGGTACGCTGACCGTCGCTGTGCATGACTTTGCGGCGATTCGCGTGGCGCTGGCGATTCCCCCGGAGGACGACATTCTGACCCATCTCGCGGCGTTACCCGCAGATGAAGCCGCAGCGAAACATGCCTGGTTGCTTGAGCATGAGCGCGATCTGGCGCTGGGTTCGACCCCGGCCACCGGGGCGGTGGAACTGGTGCGCGATCTGCATGCGCGCGGCTATCGCCTCGGCATCCTCACCCGCAATGCACGGGAATTGGCGCATGTGACGCTGCAAGCGATTGGCCTGGCCGACTGCTTTGCGGTGGACGATGTGTTGGGCCGAGATGAAGCACCGCCGAAACCGCATCCGGGTGGTTTGCTGAAACTGGCTGAGGCCTGGGAAGTGCCGGCGAGCGAGATGGTGATGGTCGGTGATTACCGCTTTGATCTGGATTGCGGGCGAGCGGCGGGGGCGCAGACGGTGTTGGTGAATTTGCCGGATAACCCATGGCCGGAGCTGACCGATTGGCATGCGAAGGATTGTGTCGAGTTGCGGCGGATGCTTCTGACCTGAAATCTCCGGTGCCTGAGCTGGCCTCTTCGCGAGCAAGCTCGCTCCCACATTTGGAACACATTCGCCTGTGGGAGCGAGCTTGCTCGCGAAGAGGGCATAAGGTCCACCAGAGAGCTTATTACTCGAACAACGCCTTCTGCCCCTCCGGCGAGGTCAACATCCCATCGCCGTTATGCCCGACCCCCGGCACTTCCACCAGCCGCTGATTTACGCCCTCCGGATGCCGGCGCAGCAAATAGCCGAAGTACAACTTCCCACGCTCCAGGCGATACGCGCCTTGCGCCTCGGCTTCACAGCGCTTGTCCAACGCAGGATGCTTGGGATCGACGTCCTGCTGCCCAAGCAGATAAATCACCTCGCGTTTGATGTAACTGCTCTCAAGCTGCAATGGCGTTTGCCCACCGGCATAGACCGGCATGTCTGACAGACCGTACTTCCAGCGATTGAAGCCCGCGCACTTGGCGTGATCGAAGGCCACCGGCCGTTGTTCATTGAAATAGGCATACGACGACGGATTCGCCACCACATAACGCAAACGGATGCCGTTGGCTTTCAGCGCAGGCTGATCCTTGGCGAGCAGGGCATAGCGCTGCACCACTTGGCCGCCGCCGGAGTGGCCGAAGATCACGATCTGCTTCACGTCCGGAAACTGTTTGCGGTCGCTGATCCGTCCAACGATCTCATCAAGCGCGGCATAGGAACTCAACGGATTCGGCCCGGTGGATAAGCCGCCGCCCATCCATTCGTTGCCTTGCCAGCGCAGCAGTGTCGGCGGCAGCGAATATAAGGCCACATCGCTTTCATTGAGGAACTGCGGCGCAATCACCAGCGTGTGAGCGCTTTGTCCTGCCAGTTCGGCGGCGCTCTCGGCGCTTTTGCGATAGGTTTCCGAGTTGCGCAAACGGCCATGAATGACGATCAGCACGCGCTCGATCTTCTCCGGCGCAGGACCAATGCCCACCGCCATTTCCCCGGCCTTGAGTTGCAAACGACCGGGGCTGATTGCATCGACACCGGCCGCTTGCGCGGTGCTGCCAACAATCAGTAACGCCAAAAGCCATTTATGCATTTACAGGTTTTTCGCCGCGAAGGTGTCGCACTGGCCGACCTGGCCCTGTGCGAATCCGGTTTTGAACCAGCGCACCCTTTGCGCCGACGTACCGTGGGTAAACGAGTCCGGGACCACACGGCCCTGACCCTGTTGTTGCAGGCGATCATCACCGATGGCGTTGGCTGCGTTCAAGGCTTCTTCGATGTCGCCCGGTTCCAGCCAGTTCAAGCGCTTCTGTGCGCTGTAGGCCCAGACGCCGGCGAGGCAGTCGGCCTGCAATTCCTGACGCACCAGCAAGCCGCCGTCGCCTTCCATTTGTCGACCTTGCTGGCGAGCTGTCTGAATTTTTGCCGAGACGCCGAGTAGCGTCTGCACATGGTGTCCGACTTCGTGCGCGATCACGTAGGCCTGAGCGAAGTCGCCGGCCGCTTTGAAGCGTTGCGACATTTCCTGAAAGAACGCCATGTCCAGGTAGACCTTCTGATCCGCCGGGCAGTAAAACGGGCCGGTGGCCGAGGTCGCCAGACCGCAGGCGGAATTGACCCGATTGCTGAACAACACCAGGGTCGGATCTTTATATTGGCGGCCAGCCTGCTGGAAAATCGCGCCCCAGGTGTCTTCGGTATCGCCGAGGATCGAGCGGACGAATTCGGCCTGTTCATCGTTGGCCGGCGGGGCCTGACGGGTTTGCGAGGTCGGCGCCGATTGTTGTGTGGATTGCCCGGCGAGCTGACCGAGGATCTGCAGCGGATCCTGCCCGGTGATCCAGCCGATACCGACGATCAGCAGAATTGCCCCAAGGCTTAGGCCTTTACCGCCGCCGAAGCGCATGCCGCCACCGCCGGCATCATCACCACGGGCATCGACGACGTTGTCACTGCGTCGGCCTTTTTTCCATAGCATGTGGGAATCCTCTGTTTGTATCGGGTGGTGATGAGTGTTGCTGTTGTGTGAGTGTGGCGCCAGTCCGGTCGTCCGTCTATTGACCACACGCAAACAGGCCCGGCCTCGTGCTGACGAGGTCGGGCCTGTTATTGACGATTGGAAGTCCCGCGAATTCAATCCCGTGGCGGGTTTCTTTGAGCCGGTGGTTGATTAGCGATCAAAGGCATCCCACTGCGGTGCGAAATCCGGGCTGACCTGGCGCTGATTTTTCGGCAGTGCGGCGATCAGTGCGCGGTCTTCATCGTCGAGTTCAACCTGCAGCGATTCGAGATTGGCCCGTTGATTGGCCCGGCTGCTGGCCTTGGGAATGGCTGCGACGTTGGGTTGATCGAGCAACCATTTCAATGCGACCTGGGTTGGCAGCACACCGTGCTTTTGCGCGATCTGTTGGATCTGCGGGATGTCCGAGACCTTGTTGCGCGCCAGCGGGGTGTAGGCCGTCAGTGCCATGTCGTGGTGGCGGGCGTAGTCGAGCAGGGCGTTTTGGCCGAGGAGGACGTGGTACTCGACCTGAATCGCTGACAGAGCGATGCCGTATTCCTCGACGACTTTACGCAGCAACGGCAGAGGAAAATTCGCCACGCCGATGTTGCGCGCCAGGCCTTGCTCCTTGAAGGAGGCCAACGTGGCGAGGGTGCTTGGCAAATCCCGGTCGGTGGTCGGCCAATGAATCATGAACAGGTCGACATAGTCACTGCGCAAGGCTGTGAGGCTGCGGTCCATGGAGTGGCGCATCGCGTCGGGTTGCAGCTGATCCCACCAGACCTTGGTGGTGACGTGAATCTGCTCGCGCGGTGTCGGTGTATTCGCCAGAGCGTGTCCGACGGCGTCCTCGTTGTTGTAGGCCGCTGCCGTGTCGATGTGTCGATAACCCAGTTCCAGTGCTTGCTCCACGGCGCGGGTGCATTCGTCGCCCAGCATCGGCCAGGTGCCGAGGCCGAGTTTCGGCATGTTCAAACCTTGGGTATTAACGATGTGCTGCATGGTCGATCTCCTGTTCGAAAGCAGTCCTGCCGGCAATGTGCCGGGCGGCGATGTAACCGAAAGTCAGCGCGGGGCCGATGTTGATACCGCCCGCCGGGTAGTGGCCGCCCATGATGCTGGCCATGTCGCCTCCCGCTGCGTAAAGGCCGGGGATGGGCAGTTCGTGGGCGTCCAGCACTTGCGCGTGGGGGGTGACCTTGAGGCCGGCGAAGGTGCCGAAGCAGCCCTGCTGGACTTTCACGGCATAGAACGGACCGGTGTCTATTGGGGCAACGCAGGGGTTGGGAAGGTTCGCCGGATCACCCTGTTTGCGGTTGTAGGGTGTTGCGCCGCGACCGAATAACGGGTCTTCGCCGTGACGGGCATGGCGGTTGTAGTTATCCACAGTCTGGCGCAAGCCGCTCGGGTCGATGCCGCAGGCGAGGGCCAATTCCTCAACGGTGTTACCGGTTTTCAGATAACCGCTGCGGATAAATTCTGACACTGGCAGCGGAAATGGCCGCGATATGCCCAGTCCATAACGCCGTTGAAAGGCGCGCGTGCAGATCAGCCAGGAGGCGACTTCTTCACCTTCCGGCGCAGCAGCGACCATGGCGCTGACGTAGTCGTAATAACCGTTGGCTTCGTTGACAAAACGTTGGCCGTTGCGCAGAACCCCGATGATCCCGGGTTTGCCGCGCTCAATGATGTGTGGGAAGTGGCCGGTGCTGCCGTCGGAATGTTGCACTTGCGACACCGGCGCCCACGCCACGGGCGAAGCCACATCGGTATTGACCCGTGCACCGACGCTTTCGCCCAGGCGCAAGCCATCGCCATTGACGGCCAGCGGCGGCAGCGCCCAATGCTCGTGACCGGTGGGCGTACGCGGGAACAAGGTTTTGCGTCGCTCGATGTCATTGGCGAAACCACCCGCGGCGAGTACCACGGCTTTGCGCGCATGAAGGCGGACCGGGCCTTTGTGAGTGTTGATCACGGCGCCCGAAACGCGTGAACCGTCACGCAGCAGTTCCGTCACAGGCGCCGATTCCCAGAGCAGAACGCCAAGGTCTTCGGCGGACTTCGCCAGCCGTGCCACCAGCGCCACGCCGTTGACCAGTTGCATCGCCCGGCCACGCACGGCGAGATCAAGCAGATGCCGAGTAAAGCGCCAGGTCACATGCCATGCCGCTTTCAGCGACCGCGTCAGATTGAGGAACGCCGACAGATCCGCCCCGGCCATGATCGGCATGCCCATGAAGGACGTTTCGCGCATGGTGGTACGAAGGCGCTTGAGCAAACGTCCGACCTTGCGTCCATCGTACGGTGCCGCGATAACCGAGCGGCCCCCGGTGCCGGCCCCCGGTGTGTCGCCATGAATGTCGGCAATGGCGTTGCCGTCGGCAAATTGCAGCGCGGTGTGCTGCTCGAAAAACGCGACCATGCGCGGCCCCGCTTCAAGGAAGGCGTCGATCATCGCCGGGTTGAAGTGCTCGCCCAGTTCATGGCGCAAATAGGTGCGCGGTTGTTCGATGTCTTCGACGATGCCGGCCCGACGGGCCAGAGGATTGCACGGCACCCAAGCCCAACCACCGGACCATGCGGTGGCGCCACCGAACACTGGATCTTTCTCGACAACGATGACTTTCAAACCATGCCACGCGGCAGTCACGGCGGCCGACAAACCGGCGGCACCGGAGCCGACGACCAATACGTCGCAGTCGATATCAGGGAGTTCGGCAGACATCAAACAGCGCTCCAGCGATGAATTTTTTTGGAATTTGATTCCAGAAAATAACCAGTGCTGGCGTAGCTCGACAAGCCTTGATTCAACATAACGGGCGGTTATCGAACAACCGGTTCCAGATTTCGCTTTGCCGCTGATGTCTTCTAGAATCGGCAAAATTTCCTTTGGATGTCCCCATGGCCGGCAGTCAAATCGAACGGGTTTTCAGTGTGCTGGAAAGCCTTACCAGTGATCCGCGCGGGCTGCCGATGCAGACCCTGGCCGAGCAACTGGATATTCCGAAAAGCGCGACGCACCGCTTGCTCGCCGAGCTGATTCGCCTGGGCTATGTGCGCCAGAACGCGGAAACCTTGCGTTATCACCTGTCGACCAAACTCGTCGCGATGGGCTTTCAGTATTTGTCGAGCAGCGGTGCCGATATCGTCCAGCCGGTACTCGATCGACTGGCACAGGAAACCGGCGAACTGGTGCGTCTCGGGGTGACCGACGGTGAGCGCCAGACCTGGATCGCCAAGGCACAAGGCGCGCGCACCGGTCTGCGTTATGACCCGGACATGGGCCGCGATGCGCCGCTGTTCTACACCGCGTCCGGCCATGCGTGGCTGGCGTGCATGAGCGATGCCGAAGCGCTGTCGATGGTCGAGCGCCAGGCGGCGGAGGTGCCGGTGGGTGTGGGGCCGAATGCGCCGCGCTCGAATATCGAATTGCTCGAGCGACTGCGTCTGGCGCGGGAACAGGGCTATGCCTGTGTCGAGGAGAGTTCGGCGGTGGGAACGTCGGCGATTGCTGCGGTGGTGAGACATCCTACAGATGGGCGGGTGATTGGCGTGCTCAGCATTGCCGGGCCGAGTGCGCGGATGCCAGGGGCGCGGTTGCATGAACTGGCGCCGCTGTTGCTGACATTCACCGAAGAGTTATCAGCAGCAAGCCTGGCCTCCGAACTGTTTATCTGACTCGAGTTCACATAGGCCCACTGAGGGAGCGAGCCTGCTCGCGAAAGCGGTGTGTCAGTCATTTTTTATTTCATTACGTAGCGCATTCGCGAGCAGGCTCGCTCCCACATTTGATTTTGGGTTGCTCAGGAAAGTTGTGCGGTGTTCGCACGGTTTTGGGAAGGATGGGTTTTTGATTCTGGAACTCGGTTCTAAATTGTTTGCGGAGTGTTATTCCGAGAACAATCACAAGAGGACCCCACCTTGAATTCGCCCCTTCGAATCGCCCTGATCGGCGCCGGCAACATGGGCCAGCAACATTATCGGCATCTGCAAACCCTCAACGAAGCGACGCTGTGCGCGCTGGCTGATCCCGGGCCGCATGCCGCAGCGCTTGCGGCTGAATGGGGCGTCAGGTATTTCGCCGATCATCGTCAGATGCTTGAGCTCATCCGGCCAGACGCGGTCATCGTCGCCAATCCGAATAATCAACACGTCAGCACAGCGCTCGATTGTCTGGCGGCGGGTGTGCCGGTGTTGTTGGAGAAACCGGTCGGCGTGCATCTGGATGAAGTGCGTGCGCTGGTCGCTGCAGTCGAAAGCAGCGGGGTGCCGGTGCTGGTCGGCCATCATCGGCGTCACAATCCGCTGATCGTTCGCGCTCATGCGTTGGTGCAGAGCGGGGCGCTCGGGCGGCTGACCACGGTGACCGCACTGTTCCAGTTGCGCAAGCCGGACAGTTATTTCGAGATCCCATGGCGCCGCGAACCGGGCGCCGGGATGTTGCTGACCAATCTGATTCACGACCTCGATCTGCTACGCCATCTGTGCGGTGAGGTGCGCTCGGTGCAAGCAATCACCGACAACACCGTGCGCGGTTTTGCCAATGAAGACAGCGCGGCGGTGTTGCTGCAATTCGAAGGTGGCACCTTGGGAACCCTGAGCGGGTCCGACGCAGTGGCTGCGCCGTGGAGTTGGGAGCTGGATTCCGGCGAAAACCCGGTGTATCCGCGTCAGGCCGATCAGCCGTGCTATCTGCTGGCCGGGACTGCGGGCGCCTTGAGCATTCCGCAGCTCAAGCGTTGGCACTATGCCGCTGATCAGGTCGACGCTGGTTGGCATGAACCCTTGTTGATGATCGAAGAGTCCTACAGCGGTGACGACGCTTTACGCTTGCAGTTACAGCATTTCGTACGTGTGGCGCGGCGTGAAGTCGAGCCTCTGGTGAGTGCTGCCGATGCCGCCCGCACTCTTGCGCTGATTGAAGCCATTCGTGAGGCCGCCGTCACCGGCCATGCCTGCGCCCCTGCATTGATCGAGGCTTGAACGTGAGCGAAAGAACCCTTTCCCTGGCCAGCCTGACCGTGCTGGAGTTGTCGCCGCCGCACATGGTCGAAGTAGCCGCGCGCGCCGGTTACAGCCATGTCGGCTTGCGTCTGGAACCAGCGACACCTGAGGAGTATCACTTCCCGTTGGTGGCCGATGGTGATTTGCGCCGTCAGACGTTGGCGCGGTTACGCGATACCGGCATCCGTGTGCTCGACGTGGAAATCCTGCGTCTGAAGCCACAAACCATCGTCGCCGATTTCGAGAAACTTCTGACAGTGGGAGCGGAATTTGGCGCTACGGAATTACTCGTCGCCGGTAACGATCCTGACGAGCAGCGGCTGACCGATAACTTTTCGGCGCTTTGCGATCTGGCCAAGCCTTACGGGTTGCACCCGCATCTGGAGTTCATGCCCTGGACCGATGCGCGCAACCTCGAACAAGCGCTGCGAATTGTCGAGAACGCTGATCGGGAAAACGCTGCGGTGCTGATCGATGCCTTTCACTTTGATCGTTCGGCGTCACGCCTGGAGTATCTGGCTGAAGTGCCGGTGTCGCGCCTGCGCTATGCACAATTATGTGATGTGGCGGGGCCGAGACCGTCAGACATGGCCGAGATCTTGCGTCAGGCGCGCAACGAGCGGCGGTTTCCCGGCGAGGGTGATTGCGATCTGCTCGGGTTGTTGAAAGCGCTGCCGACTAATATTCCACTGAGTCTGGAAATTCCCACGGTGAAATTGCTGGAGCAAGGCGTGAGCGGATTGCAGCGGGCGCAGATGGCGATTGATAAAACTCGAGCGTTGTTGGCGCGGCTTTAAGCGGTGCTGCGCACCTATCGCGGGCCAGCCCACTCCCGCAGGGGGAGGCGAGACTGCCCGCGACGCTTTTGATTTTTTATGGCAACACAAGGAAATCCAATGACCGTCAGCACCCCGCTCTCCGGTGTCAACCAACCCTTCAAGGGGATCTTGCTGATTGTCGTGGCAACCTTCCTGTTCTCCAGCCACGACGCGCTGTCGAAATACCTGTCCGGCTTCTATCCGATCGTGATGGTGGTCTGGGCGCGTTATCTGGTGCACACACTGCTGATGGCGGGGATTTTTCTGCCGCAATCCGGGTTGCGCGTCCTGCGCACGAAGAAGCCTTTATGGCAGTTGACCCGAGCACTTTGCCTGCTCGGTACGAGCCTGTTTTTCACCACGGCGCTGCTTTACATCCCGCTGGCAGAAGCCACGGCGGTCAACTTTCTTGCGCCAGTGCTGGTGACCGCATTATCAGTGCCGCTGCTCAAGGAGCGAGTGACCCGTGGCCAATGGATTGCGGTGATCTGCGGCTTCATCGGCGTGCTGATCATCGTCCATCCCGGCGGTGAGTTATTCACACCGGCAGTGTTACTGCCATTCTGTTCGGCGCTGTTTTTCTGCTTCTATCAACTGCTGACCCGCAAGCTTGCGCAAGTCGACAGTCCGACTACCAGCAACTTTTTTGCCGGGCTGTGCAACACGCTGGTGATGAGTGCGCTGGTGCCGTTCTTCTGGCAGGTGCCAACCTTGACCCATGCCGGGCTGATGCTGGCGCTGGGCAGTTGCGGGATGACCGCACATCTGTTTCTGACGCAGGCATTCCGCCATGCCGCCCCGGCGCTGCTGGCGCCGTTCGGTTATTGCCAGATCGTGTTTGCCGGGTTGTTGGGTTGGTTGCTGTTCAATCACACGCCGAGTCTGCTGACGGTGATCGGCATTGCGGTGATCTGTTGCAGCGGACTGGCGGCAGCGTGGCAGCAGAGCCGCCGTTGAGCTGACAACACAAGAAACTGTGGGAGCGAGCTTGCTCGCGAAAGCGGTGTGTCAGTCACATTTGTTTCGACTGTCAGTCCGCATTCGCGAGCAAGCTCGCTCCCACAAGGGGCCAATCAAGTGGCCAGGTTACTCGGTGATGGTCGGAATCTTGCGCGGTGCCATGAAGTACATCCACGTCAGCGCAAGGAAATACATCGCCGGAATCAGGGTGAACAACACGGTGTAGTTGTTGTTGGTCACGGTGAGGATATGGCCGACGATCTGGGTCATGAACATCCCGCCGATCGCTGCGCACATGCCGCCGAAACCGAACACAGTGCTCATCATATGCTTGGGCGTGTAGTCCATCACCAGACTCCAGATGTTCGCGGTCCAGGCCTGATGCGCGCCGATCGCCAGAGAAATCGCAGCCACCGCCACCCACAGATTGGCAGAGCCAGCGGCCATGACCACGCCGATGATGCAGCAGGCAAACAGGAACATCGACAGCAGCCGCGCCTTGATCGAGTTCATGCCGCGACCGATCAGGAACGAAGACAAGATGCCGCCGCCGACGCTACCGAAGTCAGCCGTGACGTAAATGATGATCAGCGGAATACCCATCTGGGTGACGTTGATGCCCAGGTTGTATTGCTGATTCAGAAACGGCGGCAGCCAGTACAGGTAGAACCAGAACACCGGTGCAGTCAGCGAGTAGGCGAGGGCGAAGGCCCAGGTGCCGCGCATACGGAGGATTTTCGAGAACGGCACGCGGGCCTGTTCCGGTTCCACTTCTTTCTGGATGTAGTCCAGTTCGGACTGTTTAACGCTCGGGTGATCTTCCGGGTTGAAGTACTTCAAACCCCAGAACAGCAACCAGATGCCGCCCAGTGCCGACATGCACAGGAACGCCGCTTGCCAGCCCCACACGTGCAGGATCAGTGGCAGCAGCATCGGCGTGAACATCGCACCGACGTTGGTGCCGGCGTTGAAGATGCCGGTGGCAACCGCACGTTCACCGGCCGGGAACCACAGGCGCGTGGTTTTCACGCAGGCCGGGTAGTTCGCCGCCTCAGTCAGACCGAGGATGAACCGGCAGACCATGAAACCAACGGCCGAAGTCGCCAGGCCGTGGGCACCGGTGGCCAGGCTCCACAGCAGCACGGCGCAGAAGAACACGCGTTTGACGCCGACCCGGTCGATCAACCGTCCTTGCAGGACGAAACCGATCGCGTAGCCGACCTGAAACCAGAAGTTGATGTTGGCGTAATCCATCGCCGTCCAGCTCATTTCCTTGGCGAGGATTGGCTGCATGACGCCGAGGGCGGCGCGGTCGATGTAGTTCAGGGTTGTGGCGAAAAACACCAGCGCCAGCATGCCCCAACGGGTCTTGCCGACGGCCATGGCGCCGCGGATCTTGTCGCCGATGCCACCCGTGGCAGTGCTCATGGCCGGGGCCATGCGGGAAGTCTGTGAAGGAATCATGTGTTCCACCCGTTTTTGGATTTGTTATTTGGTGTGCTTTTTACTTTGCACGCTGCGACCGATGGTTCAGATCCGGACTCAATGTGCAGTCGATGTTGGGCAGTGGACGAAAAATCGTCAATTCGCCAAACCGCCATTGTGTTCGATAATCGCACGCAAAACTAACCGGGTAGTACACTTTAAATTGCTGCCACGTTCGATGCAGCCAATAATTTCCTTCACTACAAAAACCATCCCAGCCAAAAGCGGCGAAGTCCGGGAGTTGAAGCATGCAGCGTTCCATTGCCACCGTTTCCTTGAGCGGCACCCTGCCGGAAAAACTCGAAGCCATCGCCGCCGCCGGGTTTGACGGGGTGGAGATTTTCGAAAACGACCTCCTGTACTACGACGGCAGCCCGCGGGAAATTAAACAGATGTGCGCCGACCTCGGCATCGCCATCACTCTGTTTCAGCCGTTCCGCGATTTCGAAGGCTGCCGCCGCGATCGCTTGGCGCGCAATCTTGAGCGCGCCGAACGCAAGTTCGACCTGATGCAGGAACTGGGCACCGACCTGGTGCTGGTCTGCAGCAATGCTTCGGCCGACAGCGTCGGCGACCAACAAATTCTAGTCGATGATCTGCGCCTGCTGGCTGAACACGCCGGCGCACGCGGCTTGCGCATTGGTTACGAGGCGCTGGCGTGGGGCCGTCACGTGAATACTTATCAACAGGTCTGGGACATCGTGCGTCAAGCCGATCATCCGAGCCTCGGCGTGTTGCTCGACAGCTTTCATACGCTGTCGTTGAAGGGCGATCCCCGCGCCATCGCCGATATTCCCGGCGACAAGATCTTCTTCGTGCAAATGGCTGACGCGCCGATCCTGCAGATGGACGTGCTGGAGTGGAGCCGGCATTTCCGTTGCTTCCCGGGACAGGGCGAATTCGATCTGCCGGGCTTCCTTGCGCCGATCATCCAGAGTGGTTACACCGGGCCACTGTCGCTGGAGATCTTCAACGACGGCTTCCGCGCCGCGCCACCACGGGCTAATGCCGCCGATGGTTTGCGTTCGCTGCTGTATCTGGAGGAGAAGACTCGCCAGCGCCTGGAACAAGACGCGACACCGGTGGCCAATCGCGAAATCCTCTTCGAAACACCGAAGGCCAGCGAGTACAACGGCATCGAGTTTCTGGAGTTTGCCGTCGATGAAAGCCTCGGCGCCAAGCTGTCGAACTGGCTGGAACGTCTCGGCTTCGTCAAGGCCGGGCAGCATCGCTCCAAGAGTGTGAGTCTGCTGCGTCAGGGCGATATCAACCTGATCCTCAACTCCGAACCGTATTCGTTTGCTCACAGCTTTTTCGAGGCTCACGGCCCGTCGCTGTGTGCCACCGCCGTGCGGGTCAAGAACAGCGCCAGTGCGCTGGCCCGTGCGGTCGCTTATAAAGGTCAGCCCTATCGCGGACTGGTCGGCCCCAACGAATTGGAACTGGCGGCGGTGCGCGCACCGGACGGCAGCCTGATTTATCTGGTCGATGAACAGGCCGATGTCTACGGCACTGATTTCAATCTGCTAGCGGACGCACCGGCCCGTGGCGGTCTCAGGCGTATCGACCACATGGCCATGGCGCTGCCCGCCGACAGTCTCGACAGTTGGGTGCTGTTCTATAAGAGCCTGCTGGATTTCGAAGCGGACGATGAAGTGGTGTTGCCCGACCCGTACGGTCTGGTGAAAAGTCGAGCATTGCGCAGTCGCGACAGTTCGATTCGTTTGCCGTTGAACATTTCAGAGAACCGCAACACTGCGATCTCCCACGCGCTGTCGAGTTATCGCGGCTCGGGTGTGCATCACATCGCCTTCGATTGTGATGACATCTTCGCCGAAGTCAGTCGCGCCAAAGAAGCCGGCGTGCCATTGCTGGATATCCCGCTCAACTATTACGACGACCTCGCTGCGCGCTTCGATTTTGACGACGAGTTTCTCAGTGAACTGGCGTATTACAACGTTCTGTACGACCGTGACGCGCAGGGCGGTGAGTTGTTCCACGTCTACACCGAACCGTTTGAAGGGCGCTTCTTCTTCGAGATCATCCAGCGCAAGAACGGCTATGCCGGGTATGGCGCGGCGAACGTCGCGGTGCGTCTGGCGGCGATGGCCAAATCACGCAGTGGCGCGGTGCGCCAGGCGAAGTTGTAGGAAATTCGTAACCGCGGGATTAAACACAGGTCCCGCGGCTTCCTTCACTGTGCTGCGCGGCCCATAATCGCCGCCTGTGCAGTGATGGCCGTGAGCCCGCAATGACGATGAATACAGAACTTTCCGCAGCTCCTGAAGTGTCCGCTGTAGAGCCGCGCAAGAGTCGCAAGAACAACCCGGAAAAGACCCGCGAGAACATCCTGCAGGAGGCGATCGTCGAGTTCGTCCAGCAAGGCTTGTCCGGTGCCCGCGTCGACGCGATCGCCGAGCGCATCCACACCTCCAAACGCATGATCTATTACTACTTCGGCAGTAAGGAGCAGTTGTACGTCGAGGTGCTGGAGAAGCTTTACGGCGATATCCGCAATACCGAAAATCGTCTGCACCTGGCCGAGCTGGCGCCGGTTGAGGCGATCCGGCGATTGGTCGAGTTCACCTTCGATCACCACGACCGCAACGTCGACTTCGTGCGCATCGTCAGCATCGAAAACATCCACAACGCCGAATACGTGAAGCGTTCCGATGCGATCAAGGCGATGAACAACACCATCCTCGATTCGCTCGGTGAGATTCTGCGTCGGGGTGCTGAAGAGGGCGTTTTCCGTGCCGGGCTGGATGCGCTGGATGTGCATCTGCTGATCAGTTCGTTCTGCTTCTATCGCGTATCGAACCGGCACACGTTTGGCGAGATTTTCCAGATCGATCTGCCGGATGAGAGCATCAAACAGCGTCATCGCGAGATGATTTGCGAGTCGGTGTTGCGCTACCTGCAGGACTGACGCATATCCCCTTGTAGGAGCGAGCCTGCTCGCGAAAGCGGTGTGTCAGGCCACTCATGTGTTGGCTGGCAGGACGCCTTCGCGAGCAGGCTCGCTCCCACAGGGGGAAAGAGTTCAGCCATTCATGCTTTGAAAATGCGCGAGCATCCGCTGCGCATCCGGCACCACGCCGCTGAACAATTCAAACGCCTTCACCGCCTGAAACACCGCCATGTTGCCGCCATCCAGCGTCCGGCAACCCAGCGCGCGGGCATTGCGCAGCAGTTCGGTTTCCAGCGGGAAGTACACAATCTCCGCCACCCACAATTCCTTGCGCAGCAGCTCGACCGGCACCGGCATGCCCGGCAGTTTGGCCATACCCATCGGCGTGGTGTTGACCAGACCGTCGGCCTGATTCAGCGTACTCGGCAAATCCCGCCCGGCCACCGCCCGGCCAAAGCCGAAGTGCTGGTTGAGATTGTTCGCCAGACTCTCGGCGCGCTCACTGTCGACATCAAAAATGCTCAGTTGCTGTACGCCTTCGCTCAATAGCGCGTGGGCCACTGCCGCACCTGCGCCACCGGCGCCCATCTGGACCACACGTTCACGGGCAGCGTCCTTCAGACCGCGGCGAAAACCCTCAGCGAAACCGAGACAGTCAGTGTTATGGCCAACACGCTTGCCGTCCTTCAGCACCACCGTGTTCACCGCGCCGATGCCTTTGGCTTCCGGCGACAGGTCATCGAGCAGCGGGATGATCGCCTGCTTGCACGGGAAAGTGATGTTCAGTCCGGTGTAGTTCATCCGCTCGGCCGCCAGCAGCAGGTCGGGCAAGGCGGTGCTGTCCATTTTCAACTGGTCGAGATCGATCAATCGATAGAGGTAGCGCAGGCCTTGGGCATCACCTTCGTGCTCATGCAGCGCTGGCGTGCGAGAGGCCTGAATGCCGGCGCCGATCAGCCCGGCGAGTATTACGTTAGAGCGAGACATGCGCGTTACCCCTTCAACCGCTGGCTGAAATGTTCCAGCGCCAGGCGATAGCCATGACTGCCAAAACCACACATCACCGCCGTGGCAATCGCCGAGACAAACGAGTGATGGCGAAACGGCTCACGGGCGTGGACGTTGGACAGGTGCACTTCAATCACTGGTAATTCACTGGCCACCAGCGCATCGCGAATCGCTACGGAGGTGTGCGTCCACGCAGCCGGATTGATCACGATCCCGGCGCAACGGCCGCGGGCAGCGTGAATCCAGTCGAGCAGTTCGCCTTCGTGATTGGTCTGGCGAAACTCCACAGCCAGGCCGAATTCTTCAGCAGCGCGACCGCACAACGCCGAGATATCCGCCAGGGTTTCGTGGCCGTAAGTCGCCGGCTCGCGGGTGCCGAGCAGGTTCAGGTTCGGGCCGTTGAGCACCAGAACGATAGGGGGCATGAGGGGTAACTCCACTTATTGTTTTTGGCTTTGGCCGAGGGTTTCAGCCTGTGGAGATAAAATGTACTAGATGGTTACCATGGTCAATTGAACAAAAATGGACGTGGCTTTTTATGTTCGGTGATCGCACAAACAAAAATCATCACCCACAAAAAAGCCGTCAATCACGACGGCTTCCTCGTAACAGCTATCCCGCCATCAACGCCGGGTCAGCAACACACCCGATTCCATGTGATGCGTCCACGGGAACTGGTCAAACAACGCGCATTGGGTAATACGGTGCGTGTCGTGCAACTGGGCGATGTTGGCGGCCAGGGTTTCCGGGTTGCAGGAGATGTACAGGATGTTGTCGAAACGCCGGGTCAGCTCGCAGGTGTCCGGATCCATGCCGGCGCGCGGCGGGTCGACGAAGACGCTGCCGAACTCGTAGCTCTTCAGGTCGATGCCTTGCAGGCGACGGAACGGGCGCACTTCGTTGAGCGCTTCGGTCAGTTCTTCGGCGGACAAACGCACTAGCGTGACGTTATCCACAGCGTTTTCGCTGAGGTTGCTCAATGCAGCGTTGACCGATGTCTTGCTGATTTCGGTGGCCAGCACTTTGCGCACGCGAGTGGCGAGTGGCAGGGTGAAGTTGCCGTTGCCGCAGTAAAGCTCCAGCAAGTCGTCAGTACGATCGCCGAGTGCTTCGTATGCCCAGTTCAGCATCTTCTGGTTCACCGTGCCGTTAGGCTGGGTGAATGCGCCTTCCGGTTGGCGATAGCTGAAGGTGCGACCGCCGACTTCGAGTTTCTCGACCACGTAATCGAGGCCAAGCACTTCGCGTTTGCCCTTCGAGCGACCGATGATGCTGACGCCTAGATCCGCCGCCAGTTTCGTCGCCGCTGCATGCCAGTGTTCGTCCAGCGGACGGTGGTAGCACAGGGTGATCATCGCATCGCCGGCGAGGGTGGTCAGGAACTCGACCTGAAACAGCTTGTGGCTCAGCGCCGAACTGGCCTGCCACGCCGCTTTCAACTGCGGCATCAACTGATTGATGCGCAGGCTGGCGATCGGGAACTCTTCAATGAGGATCGGCGTGCGTTTGTCGTCTTGAGCGAACATCGCGTAATGCCGATCACCGCCCTCGCGCCACAGGCGGAATTCGGCGCGCAGACGGAAGTTCTGCAGCGGCGAGTCGAACACGGTCGGCTCGGGGGCATCGAACGGCGCCAGCAGATCACGCAAGCGCGTGACCTTGGCTGCAAGTTGCTCGGCGTAAGCCTGGGAATCAAATGTCATGCGTTGAACCAACCCAACTTGATCACGAACAGAATCGACAGAATCACCAACGCCGGGTTCAGCTCACGGGCGCGGCCCGACAGCAGCTTGATCACGGTCCAGGAAATGAAACCGAACGCGATGCCGTTGGCAATCGAGTAAGTGAATGGCATGGCCAGCGCGGTCACGACAACCGGCGCGGCAACGGTGATGTCTTCCCAGTCTATTTCCGCCAGACCCGAAGTCATCAGCACGGCGACGAACAGCAGCGCCGGTGCAGTGGCGAACGCCGGAACGCTGGCCGCCAGTGGCGAGAAAAAAAGCGCCAGCAGGAACAGAATTGCCACGACGATGGCCGTCAGGCCAGTACGGCCGCCAGCACTGACGCCGGCAGCGGATTCGATGTAGCTGGTGGTGGTCGACGTACCCAGCAACGAACCGGCCATGGCCGCGGTGCTGTCGGCGATCAGTGCGCGACCCATTTTCGGCATGTGGCCGTCCTTGCCCATCAGGCCGGCGCGCTTGGCGACGCCGATCAGGGTGCCGGAGTTGTCGAACAGGTCGACGAACAGGAAGGCGAAGATCACGCTGACCAGACCGATGTCCAGCGCGCCTTTGATGTCCAGTTGCATGAAGGTCGGGGCCAGCGAAGGTGGCATCGAGGTCACGCCGCCGAACGGGGTGAAGCCCATGGCGATAGAGATGATGGTCACCGCCAGAATGCCGATCAGCACGGCGCCGCGCACTTTTAGCGCTTCGAGGGCGACGATCAGGGCGAAACCGAGGGTGGCGAGGATCGGTGCCGGAGCTTTCAGGTCGCCGAGGCCGACCATGGTCGCCGGGTTGCTCACCACGATGCCAGCGTTGTGCAGGGCGATCAGCGCCAGGAACAGGCCGATACCGGCGGCAATCGCCGAGCGCAGCGGCAGCGGAATGCTGTTGATGATCCATTCACGGATACGGAAGATCGACAACAGGAAGAAGCACACGGCCGAGATGAATACGGCACCCAGCGCCACTTGCCACGTGTGGCCCATGTGCAGGACCACGGTGTATGTGAAGAAGGCGTTCAGACCCATGCCCGGAGCGAGGGCAATCGGGTAGTTGGCGATGAGGCCCATGATCGTCGAACCGATGGCGGCGGCCAGGCAGGTGGCGACAAACACCGCACCTTTGTCCATGCCGGTTTCACCGAGAATGCTCGGGTTGACGAACAGAATGTAGGCCATGGCCAAGAAAGTCGTGATGCCCGCCAGAATCTCGGTGCGCACGTTGGTGTTGTGTGCCTTGAGTTGAAACAGCCTTTCCAGCATGTCTGCTCCCCGTGGCGCGCGTGGCGCCGTGAATGTATCGACCTCAACAGCAAAGCACAGACCGTCGCTAGCGCCTGAAAAATTGTGGTGGGCCGGAAAAAGCCGCGCATCATACCAGCAGCGTGAGGAATATGGCGGTTGTTGGTGTCGATCGTCGGCGAAGTTTTGCCTTGAAGCCAACTGCGCCATACTGCGCGCTGATTTTTTCGGGGTGGGGAACGCATGAGCAAGCGCTGGATGAACGTTTTCGGGTTAATCGCAACGCTGACGGCCGGGATGTCGACGGCCTGGGCAGCATCGGCTCCGCCGTTGACGCAAGTGAAAGTGATCAAGGTGCAATCGCCTGCCTGCGGTCTTGAAGACATCGGCGATGGGCAGACGCAAACCCAGTGCAATCACAGCGGACCGAATATCAAGGTTTACGTGCTCGAAGTCGGCTATGGCAAGAGCCAGCCTCAGGTCGCACTGGACGGTTTTGAAGTGAACGGTACACGTGCCCCGGTGTGTGCCTTTGATAACGGCAACCTGACCGAATGCACCCCCGGTAATAAAACCGTTGGTTCTCTATATACCTTCGATCTGGCAGGCAAGCAGGAAGGCACCTTCACTTTCAGCAACACCTCGATCAACGCGCCACGCAACACGATGTCGACCCAGCTTTACATCAAGTAACGGCTGTTGCAGCGCGATCCGGGTGAAGCTGACTACGCTTGAAGTATCACCCAGCGGATAGCGCCCATGACCTTTAGAGCCCTGATTACCCTCGCCGAGGGCATCGATGATCTGCAAAGCGTGACCCTGATCGACGTGCTGCGCCGCGCCGGCATCGAAGTGGTCGCCGCCAGTATTGAAGGACGACGCATGCTGACTTGCGCGCGTGGCACGCGCCTGACCGCCGACGGCATGCTGGTCGATGTGTTGGCGCAAACCTTCGATCTTATCGTCCTGCCCGGCGGTGCCGTCGGTGCACAACACTTGGCGGCGCATCAGCCGCTGCAACAACTGGTCAAGGATCAGGCCAGCGCCGGACGCCTGTTCGCCGCCATCGCCGAAGCCCCGGCCATCGCCCTGCAAACCTTCGGCGTGCTGCGCCAGCGGCGCATGACCTGCCTGCCCGGCGCCAGCCATCAACTCTCGGGCTGTACGTTTGTTGATCAACCGGTGGTGGTCGACGGCAATTGCGTCACCGCGCAAGGTTCCAGCGCTGCGCTGGAGTTTGCCTTGACGCTGGTCGAGCAACTCGGCGGCAAGGCCTTGCGGGCGAAAGTGGCGGGGGAGTTGTAGTGGCTGGAGGTGTCAGGCGTGGACAGCGATCAGTTCGATAACCGGTTGCTCCCGATGCTCCGCTTGCCACAGATCATAGTCGGTTTGTACGCCTAGCCACACGCGCGCCTTGCCAATGCCAGCACGCTCAAGACGTACAGCCAGATCCGGGCTGATTGGCGCATGTCCGTGTAATACACGTGAAAGATGCGGGCGTGCGAAGCCCAAGTGTCGGGCCAATTCGGTCACGCTGATGCCAAGCTCGGGCAAGACATCCATCAGCAGTGTTTCACCGGGGTGTGGCGGGTTGTGCATGGGCATGAGCCTGCCTCCTGTCAGTGGTAGTCCAGATAATCGACCAATTCGATGTCCGAACCGACAAAACGAAAGATCACTCGCCAGTTGCCTGAAACGCTCAGCGACCAGTACTCCGTCAGCTCACCTTTCAATGGATGCAGGCGCCAGCCCGGAAGATCCAAGTCTGCGGGAATCGTAGAGCGATCCATGAACTGCAGCATGCGCGACAGCCGTTTTGCGTGGTCGGCACGAATCCCGCGAGTCGAACCTGTTTCATAGAAGCCGCGAAGGCCTTTGTGCTGAAAGGATTTGATCATGGGCTCGAGTGTAAGGCGATACATTACACTCAGTGCGGTAACTATGTACCGCACATTTTCAGTTGTCTTGTGCTTTGGAGATTGTCAGACCTTCACCTCTTCCACCGGGATATGCATCCGGTCCCGGTTAGCCAGCGTCGGAAACAACTTGATCCATGTCCCCGTCACCACCAGCGTGCCGATCCCGCCCATCACCACCGCTGGCACAGTACCGAACCAATGGGCGGTGACACCGGATTCGAATTCGCCCAACTGGTTCGAGGCGCCGATGAACAGGCCGTTCACCGCGCTGACCCGGCCGCGCATTTCGTCCGGGGTTTCCAGTTGTACGAAGGACGCACGGATGACCATGCTGATCATGTCCGCCGCGCCAAGTACCACCAGCACTGCCAGCGAGAACCAGAACGAGGTCGACAGGCCGAAAGCGATGGTCGCGACGCCAAAAATGCCCACTGCGGTGAACATCACCCGGCCAACATTGCGCTCCACGGCAAACCGCGCGAGAAACAGCGACATCCCCAGTGCGCCGACTGCCGGTGCCGAACGCAGCAACCCGAGGCCCCACGGTCCGGTCAGCAGGATGTCCTTGGCGAATACCGGCAGCAGCGCCGTGGCCCCGCCGAGCAGTACCGCAAACAGATCCAGCGAAATCGCCCCGAGAATGTCCGGGCGACTGCGAATGAAGCGAATCCCGGCCAATAACGAGTCCAGCGTGGCTTTGCCTTTGTTCAACGGCGTTTGCCGCGCAGGCAGGTTGAGCATCAAGGAGCAGGCAATAACGTAGAGCAGCACGGTCGGGCCATAGACCCAGACACTGCCGAACGCGTAGAGCAAACCGCCCAGCGCCGGGGCGACGATGGTCGCCGACTGTTGCGCCGATTGCGCCGCTGCCACCGCGCGGGGGAACAGCGCGCTGGGCACGATGCTCGGCAGCAGTGCCTGCGTGGTCGGCATCTCGAACGAGCGCGCCGCGCCGAGCAGGAAGGCGAGAATGAAGATCATCTCGCGGGTCACGTGATCGGTGGCGCTACCAATGGCCAGTGCCAAGGCGATCAATGCCTGTAGCGACTGACAGATCGCCGCCACTTTGCGTCGGTCATAGCGGTCGGCGACATGCCCGGTGTGCAGCATGAACAGCACGCGCGGAGCGAATTCGACCAGTCCGACCAGTCCCAGATCGAGGACGTTGCCGGTCAATTGGTAGAGGTTCCAGCCAATCGCCACGGTGAGCATCTGGAAACCGCTGGCGGTAAAGATCCGCGCGAACCAGAAAGCGAGAAACGGGCGGTGATGACGTAACAGCAGGGGCTCTTGGCTGGGCATCTGAAGGCAGGTCTGGCTCGAGGGGAATGCCGAGGTTATCACCAGTCTGTAACAGGAAGTTGCTATGACAAAAAATTTAGTTAGGAGGACATCGAATTTTTTGCGGTGCAGATTGATTCAGCTGTTCGGGAAGTTGTGTCGTCCTCGAATCTGTACTGTTTCTCTCGCTTACGACACACCGGGGATTTGTTGCAGAGCATTGCCACGCCGATGAGGCAACTTGTCACGCGGCAAACGACCACGCAGTTCATCGGCAAAAATGGGACTACTCTTTCAACGTTGCTTGATCCAGATCAAGACCTCATACGGAATTGATCCGGTGGCCAGTTGGCCAGACTCCCTGCGTTGCGATGGTTGTTTAAAAAGAACGAATCAGAATTCGCCGCACTCCATATCCGTGGGGGCAGTGGGTGCAGGCCTCCGGGTCCGCAGCCGGTATTACCTGACAGAGGAAGCCATATGTTCGGTTTAGAGGCACTAGATCTCGCCCGAATTCAGTTCGCGTTCACCATCTCGTTCCACATCCTGTTCCCGGCCATCACCATTGGCCTGGCGAGTTACCTCGCGGTACTCGAAGGCCTGTGGCTGAAAACCCGCAACGACACCTACCGTGACCTCTACCATTTCTGGTCGAAGATCTTCGCCGTCAACTTCGGCATGGGCGTGGTCTCGGGGCTGGTCATGGCCTACCAGTTCGGCACCAACTGGAGCCGTTTCTCGGACTTCGCCGGCGCCGTCACCGGTCCGTTGCTGACCTATGAAGTGCTCACGGCATTCTTCCTGGAAGCCGGTTTTCTTGGGGTGATGTTGTTCGGCTGGAACAAGGTCGGGCGCGGGCTGCACTTCTTTTCCACCGTTATGGTGGCAATCGGCACGCTGATTTCGACCTTCTGGATTCTCGCCTCCAACAGCTGGATGCAGACCCCGCAGGGCTTCGAGATCGTCAACGGTCAGGTGATTCCTACCGACTGGCTGGCGATCATCTTCAACCCATCGTTCCCGTATCGGCTGATGCACATGGCGACGGCGGCGTTCGTCGCCACGGCATTCTTCGTCGGCTCCTCGGCAGCCTGGCACTTGCTGCGCGGCAAGGACAATCCGGCGATCCGCACCATGCTGTCGATGGCGATGTGGATGGCGCTGATCGTTGCGCCGATCCAGGCCGTCATCGGCGACTTCCATGGTTTGAATACACTCAAGCACCAACCGGCAAAAATCGCTGCGATCGAAGGTCACTGGGAAAACCACGGTGACGAAGCGACGCCGCTGATCCTGTTCGGCTGGCCGGACATGAAAGAAGAGAAAACCAAGTTCGCCGTGGAGATCCCCTATCTCGGCAGCCTGATCCTCACGCACTCGCTGGACAAACAGGTGCCGGCGCTCAAGGAGTTTCCACCGCAAGACCGGCCGAATTCGACCATCGTGTTCTGGTCGTTCCGGGTCATGGTCGGCCTCGGTTTCCTGATGATCTTCACCGGTCTTTGGAGTCTGTGGCTGCGTAAGCGCGACACGCTCTACACCTCGCGGCCGTTCCTCTATCTGGCGTTGTGGATGGGGCCGTCCGGTCTGATCGCGATTCTGGCCGGTTGGTTTACCACCGAAATCGGCCGTCAGCCGTGGGTGGTTTATGGACTGATGCGCACGGCGGATGCCTCTTCCAACCATAGCTTCGTGCAGATGAGCATCACCCTGATCATGTTTGTGGTGGTGTATTTCGCGCTGTTTGGTGCAGGTCTCGGCTACATGATGCGCCTGGTCCGTAAAGGGCCGAAGATCAGCGAAGGCGCAGAAACGCCGGAGGGTGGTCCAGGCAAAAAACGCACACCAGCTCGTCCGTTGTCCGCTGCCGACGATTCGGCGGATGCCGACCACGGTGACGACGACGTTCGCCTGACCAAGGAGATTTGACTCATGGGTATTGATCTTCCGCTGATCTGGGCCGTGATCATCATCTTCGGCATCATGATGTATGTGGTCATGGACGGCTTCGACCTGGGCATCGGGATTCTCTTCCCGTTTATCCCCGGCAAAGTCGACCGTGACGTAATGATGAACACCGTCGCGCCGGTCTGGGACGGCAATGAAACCTGGCTGGTACTGGGCGGTGCGGCGTTGTTCGGCGCATTCCCGTTGGCCTATTCGGTGGTGTTGTCGGCGCTGTACCTGCCGTTGATCTTCATGCTGATCGGCTTGATCTTCCGCGGTGTGGCCTTCGAGTTTCGCTTCAAAGCCAAAGACGACAAACGTCATTTGTGGGACAAAGCGTTTATCGGTGGCTCGGTGGCGGCGACATTCTTCCAGGGCGTGGCGCTGGGGGCATTTATCGACGGCTTGCCGGTGGTCAATCGGCAGTTTGCCGGCGGATCACTCGACTGGCTGACGCCGTTTACGCTGTTCTGCGGCGCCGCACTGGTGGTGGCGTACGCCTTGCTTGGCTGCACCTGGTTGATCATGAAGACCGAAGGCAAGCTGCAAGAGCAGATGCACAATCTGGCGCGGCCACTGGCGTTCGTGCTGCTGGCAGTGATCGGTATCGTCAGCCTGTGGACGCCACTGGCGCACCCGGAAATTGCTTCACGCTGGTTCAGCATGCCGAACCTGTTCTGGTTCATGCCGGTGCCGATCCTGGTGCTGGTGACGATGTACGGCCTGATCCGCGCCGTGGCGCGCAATGCCAACTACATGCCGTTCCTGCTGACCCTGGTGCTGATCTTCCTGGGTTACAGCGGTCTGGGCATCAGCCTGTGGCCGAATATCGTGCCGCCGTCGATCTCGATCTGGGACGCCGCCGCACCGCCGCAAAGTCAGGGCTTCATGCTGGTGGGCACACTGTTCATCATCCCGTTCATCCTGGGTTACACCTTCTGGAGCTACTACGTGTTCCGCGGCAAGGTTACCCATGAAGACGGTTATCACTAAGCAAAACCCTGTGGGAGCGAGCCTGCTCGCGATGGCGTCGGCGATGGCGCCATCAATCTTGAAGAGGTTTGATGAAAATGACTGGAAAACATTCCCTGCATGACATTGAAGAAGCCGAAAAAAAACCGCTGTGGCAGCGGCTCGGCTGGTTGGCACTGATCTGGGTCGGTAGCGTCGGCGTGCTGTTTATCGCCGCCAGCCTGATGCGCATGTTCATGAATGCGGCAGGCCTGACCACGCACTGAATCATCCCCGTCCCGGCGCCTTCGGGTACGGCTTTGCAACCCTCCTCGCGGAGGGTTTTTTTTTGCCTGAAGGTTATTTGCGGGCTTTGAGAATGACGAACTTCGGCGTGGCGGCCACTTGCTCGACGCCGCGGAACAGCCGCGCCAGTTTGCTGTGATAACCCAGATGGCGGTTGCCGACGATGTACAGCGCGCCACCCACCACCAATGCTTCGCGCGCCTGCTGGAACATGCGCCAGGCCAGGAAGTCGCCAACCACCTGCTGCTGATGGAACGGCGGATTGCACAGCACCACGTCCAGCGATTGTGGTTCCTGTCCGGCCAGACCGTCGCCGGCCCGCACGATCACCTCGCGATTGCCCAGTGCTGCGTGCCAGTTCTCGGCAGCTGATTGCACGGCCATGAACGATTCGTCGACCAGTGTGTAATGCGCATCGGGATTGTGCAGGGCACTCGCGATGGCCAGCACGCCATTGCCACAGCCCAGATCGGCGACTCTCGCACTGCCAAGGTTTTTCGGCAGGTGCGGAAGGAAGGCTCGGGTGCCGATGTCCAGGCCTTCGCGGCAGAACACGTTGGCATGGTTGAGCAATTCGATCGACGGCTCGTCGAGGCGATAACGCGAAGGGTAGGGCGACACAGCCGGGGCCTTTGCTTCTGGCGTGGCGATCAACAGCCGTGCCTTTTTCACCGCCAGCGAGGCTTGTACCGGACCGATGTAGCGTTCAAGCAGATCACCGGCGGCGCGTGGCAGGTGTTTGACCATGGCCGCTGCGATCACTTCGGCACCGGGCGCGAGCTGCCCTTGCAAGCGGATCAGTTGTTCTTCCAGTAGCGCGAGGGTTTTTGGTACGCGGATCAGCACCCGGTCGAACGGTCCGACCAATGGCTCGCTGGCGGGAATCCCGCAAATGGCATCGAAGGCCTGGCCATTGCGCAGCAGGTTTTTTTCCAGACCCTGAAAACCCAGAAACGAGTCGCCGCTGCTGCTGATCTTTACCTTGCCCAGCAGGCTGGCTGCCAGCGCACCGAAGCTGTCGTTGAGCACCAATACCCGCGTGTCGGCCGCCGGTTGCTGTGCCGCCAGATGATTGAGCAGGTATTCGTCGGCCGCATCGAAGGCTTGCAGCGGTTCGTTCTGCTGTTCGGGCTGGCGGATCAGGTCGAGTTGGGCGAAGGGTGTTTCAAGCAAAGGCATCGGGCGGGGACTCAGGGTTATCAACGGGTGTTCCGCAGCCCTGACAGTGTGCGGCGGAACCGACTGAGTGTAATGCAACGCAGAATGTCCGCGTCATCACTCAGGAGGGCCACAAATGGTACGTTTTTTCTTTGTCATTACCCACATGTTTTGCAAAGGAGGCAGTCTGTTCGATTAGATGATGCCGGCTCTGGCGGCTGCTATGACAGCGGAAATCTTGTTGCAGACGTTGAGCTTCTCGATGACGTTCTGCACGTGGTAATTCACGGTGCGCTCGCTCAGGCTGAGGATCTTCGAGATTTCATAGGCCGTTTTGCCGCCAGCAGACAATTGCAGAACCTCAAGTTCTCGTGGCGACAAGCGCGGTTGTCGGGGCTTGAGAGCGAGAGGCGGCAGTGTGCGGGCAAACATTTCACTCAAGTGACTGGCGGCGTAGAACATGTAGCCAAAGTGCTCATACAGTTCCAGGGGACTGATCGTGCAGTGTTCTCGCGCCAGGCTGATAATGCTGCACAGACCACTCGGCTCGTGATGGAACGACTGCGACCAGCCATGTTGCAGTCCAAAGTGCTTTAACCCTTGCCATATTGGCGGAGTCTCGGAAAATACCGATTCGCACCAGACAATCGGCGTCATCGAGTGATTGCAGTGTGCTATCAGCGGATCAATTTTATTGTAATGGTTTTCTTCATATTGTGAGTTCCATTCTTTAGGGTAGTTATTGATTTGCAAGGTGTTAAGAGGCAGGTCCCGATGGAGTGAAACAACCGAAATTGCACAAAAGTTAAATCCGAGATTTTCGGCGAATCGCAGCAGAATCGGATAAGCAGCATCTACTCCCTTGGCAAACGTCAGTTGTTTCAATTGTGATTCCTTCCATGTTTCCATTTCTGAACACTCCATTGCAGTTGCGGGGGGCGCGGAATGGATCCAAAGGATCCGGCACGCAACGAAGTGTAGGACGTTTCCTAAGTCTGGCTTTAAATTATTTCGGTATTGAATATTGATGATCTATTCATAAAGAGTTCTTGGCGCTCAGAAACTTTACATTTTGCCCTTCATATAAAGTTGTTGTTCTAATTCTGACTTTTCCGACAGTCAGGTTTTGACAGTGTCGGGTGCCTGTTGAATACCATTATCAGTCGTCGGTGTTTCGCAGGCTCGATTTGCGCGACACTGGCAGTCACCGATCAATGGAGTGCCCCATGACTGCCAGTGCCGAGAAATATACCCCTCAGACCTTGCTCGATGTGCAAACCTTGACGCCGAGCCTGTTTACCTTGCGCACCACCCGTGACGCGGGGTTTCGTTTCCGCGCCGGGCAGTTCGCCCGGCTCGGGGTGACCAAGGCCGATGGCAGCACCGTGTGGCGCGCTTATTCGATGGTGTCGTCGCCATTTGACGAGTTTCTCGAGTTCTTTTCCATCGTGGTGCCGGGCGGTGAGTTCACCAGTGAGCTGAGCCGGTTACAGGTTGGCGACACTTTGCTGGTGGAGCGCCAGGCATTCGGGTATCTGACCCTTGATCGCTTCGTCGGCGGACGTGATCTCTGGCTGTTGTCCACGGGCACGGGTGTGGCGCCATTCCTGTCGATCTTGCAGGACTTCGAAGTCTGGGAAAAATTCGAGCGCATCATTCTGGTGTACAGCGTGCGCGAAGCGCGGGAGCTGGCCTATCAGGATCTGATTGCCGGGCTCACGCAGCGTGAATACCTCAGCGAACATGCGCACAAACTGCAGTTCATCGCGACGGTGACACGTGAAACACATCCAGATGCGCTGCACGGGCGCATCACCACATTGATCGAAAATGGTGAGCTGGAGCGCACAGCGGGCGTGGAACTGTCGGCGGAGCACTCGCGTGTCATGCTGTGCGGCAATCCGCAAATGATCGATGACACGCGCGCGTTGCTGAAAAAACGCCACATGAGTCTCAGCCTGACCCGCCGGCCCGGTCAGGTGGCGGTGGAAAACTACTGGTAAACAAACGGCGCCTTGAAGGCGCCGTTGGTTCTATCGTGCAAGGTTCAGGGCCGGTTGTTCTGGGCCTTGAGCAAGTCGCGGATCTCGCCCAGCAACTCTTCTTCCTTGGTCGGCACGGGTGGCAGGGTAGGGGCCACGGCTTCTTCGCGTTTGAGGCGGTTGATGGCTTTGACGCCCATGAAGATCGCGAAAGCGACGATCACGAAGTCCAGAATGGTCTGCAGAAACTTGCCGTAGGCCATGACCACCGCAGGCGCAGCGCCATCGGCGGCCTTGAGCGTGATGGCTAAATCACTGAAGTCCACCCCACCGATCAACAGGCCGATTGGCGGCATGATCACGTCTCCCACAAACGACGAAACAATCTTGCCGAAGGCCGCACCGATGATGATACCGACGGCCATGTCGACCACATTGCCTTTGACCGCGAAGGCCTTGAACTCACTTAGCACGCCCATAGTTATTTCCTTGTTACAGATGAGTTTGGTGTACGCAGTGTAAATCAGCAAAACGCGTCCTGCGCGAAACACCTTCTTACAATGCCCGTTTTTATCGACACATCAATCGACGATTAGTTTGCAAAGTGCCATCAATCGCGCGCGAAATATCTCGTAACTCGCTGATCAGGAAGCTAATTTTCTCAATCATGGCGTTACGTTCTTTCTATTTATGTTCGACGCCACAGGCCTCTAGCCTTGGGTTGGCGCATCTGGATGCGCCACAAAATAACCAGAGGATCCTGATATGAACTCCGCACTTGGACTGGGGGCTTTTCCCCGTCGACGCACCCTCGGTGTACTCACCGCCAGCCTGTTGACCTTCTCCGTAAATGCCGCTCCGCTGACTCGCGATAACGGTGCGGCGGTCGGCGACAATCAGAACTCGCAGACCGCCGGGGCCAACGGCCCGGTGCTGCTGCAGGACGTGCAACTGATTCAGAAACTGCAGCGCTTCGATCGCGAGCGCATTCCCGAGCGTGTCGTTCACGCCCGCGGTACCGGCGCCCATGGCACCTTCACGGCGACCAACGATCTCAGCGACCTGAGTAAGGCCAAGGTCTTTGCCAACGGCCAAAGCACACCGGTTTTCGTGCGCTTCTCTGCTGTGGTGCACGGTAATCACTCGCCGGAAACCCTGCGTGATCCAAGAGGATTCGCCACCAAGTTCTACACGGCCGATGGCAATTGGGACCTGGTGGGCAACAACTTCCCGACCTTTTTCATCCGCGATGCGATCAAGTTTCCCGATATGGTGCATGCGTTCAAACCGGATCCCCGGACCAACCTCGATGACGACTCGCGTCGATTCGACTTCTTCTCCCATGTACCGGAGGCTACCCGTACGCTGACGGAGTTGTATTCGAACTCGGGAACTCCCGCCAGTTATCGAGAGATGGATGGCAATGGCGTACATGCTTACAAGTTGATCAATGCCAAGGGCGAAGTTCACTACGTCAAGTTTCACTGGAAAAGCTTGCAGGGAATTAACAACCTCACGCCAAAGCAAGTCACGAAAGTTCAGGGTCAAGACTACAGTCACATGACCAATGATCTGGTGAGTAACATTAATAAAGGTAATTTCCCGAAATGGGACTTGTACATTCAAGTGCTGAAACCACAAGATTTGTCCAAATTTGATTTTGATCCATTAGACGCCACCAAGATATGGCCAGGTATTCCTGAGCGAAAAGTTGGACAAATGGTGTTGAACCGTAACCCGGCGAATGTCTTCCAGGAAACCGAACAAGTGGCCATGGCGCCAGCGAATATTGTTCCGGGTATCGAGCCTTCCGAAGACCGTTTGTTGCAAGGTCGAGTGTTCTCCTATGCCGATACGCAAATGTATCGTTTGGGTGCCAATGCCCTGCAATTGCCAATCAATGCATCGAAAGTTGCCGTGAACAATGGCAATCAGGATGGCGCGATGAACTTCGGCGCCAGCAACAGCGGCGTGAACTATCAGCCGAGCCGCCTGCAACCCCGTGACGAGACACCAGGTGCGCGTTACAGCCAGTCGGCGCTGTCGGGCAGCACCCAGCAGGCGAAAATCCAGCGTGAGCAGAACTTCAAGCAGGCCGGCGATCTGTATCGCTCGTTCAGCAAGAAAGAGCGCCGGGACCTGATCGACAGCTTCGGTGGCTCGCTGGCCAGCACCGATGATGTGAGCAAGCACATCATCCTGTCCTTCCTATATAAGGCCGATCCGGAATACGGCACCGGCGTCACGGAAGTAGCCAAAGGCGACCTGAGCCGGGTCAAGGCGCTGGCGGCCAAACTGGTCGACTGATACCGACGTAGCGTACACGGGGCCTGAGTCAGGCACCGTGTACGCTCAAGGAGACTGCTGATGCGAATCTGTCTTTTAGTGTTGGCTGGTTGCCTGTCGTTCGCGGCGTGGGCGGCACCGGTCGAACAAAGTCCCGAGGCGATCAAGACTCAACTGCGCGACTATTATTTCGACGCGGCCCGGCGCGGTGATGTGCCGATGCTCGATACGTTCATCGAGTCCGGTTATTCCCTCGACACCCGCGACAGCAAGGGCTATACCGCGCTGATTCTGGCCGCCTATCACGGTCAGGCTCCGGCCGTGGAACGCTTGCTTGCTGCCGGCGCCGATGCCTGTGCCCAGGATAAACGCGGCAACACCGCGCTGATGGGGGCGATTTTCAAAGGTGAAGCACAGATCGCCCGGCGCCTGATGGCCACCGATTGCAGCCCCGATCAGCGCAATGGCGCCGGGCAGACGGCGGCGATGTACGCCGGGTTGTTCAAACGTCTGGAACTGCTCGATGCACTGAAGGCCAAGGGCGCTGACCTGAATGCCGAGGATCCGTTGGGCAATAGCGCCGCGCGTCTGGCCAGCGGAGAAATCCGTAGTGCCGCGCCGCGCTGATCGGCAGCGCGTGCGTTATGATCGCGGTTTTTGTCGGGGGTTCTGATGGCCAAGGCCAAGCGCATGTACGGCTGCACCGAGTGCGGCGCAACCTTTCCCAAGTGGGCCGGGCAGTGCGGTGAATGCGGTGCCTGGAACACCCTGACCGAGACCATGATCGAAAGCGGTGGCGCCACGGCGCCGACCGGCCGCACCGGTTGGGCCGGGCAGCAGGCGCAGATCAAGACTTTGGCCGAAGTCAGCATCGAAGAGATTCCGCGCTTCTCCACCGCCTCCGGTGAGCTGGATCGCGTGCTCGGCGGCGGTCTGGTCGACGGTTCGGTGGTGTTGATCGGCGGTGATCCAGGCATCGGCAAATCAACGATTCTGTTACAGACCTTGTGCAACCTTGCCAAAAGCATGCCAGCGCTTTACGTCACTGGCGAAGAATCCCAGCAGCAAGTCGCCATGCGTGCCCGCCGCCTCGGCTTGCCGCAGGATCAACTGCGGGTGATGACCGAAACCTGCATCGAAACCATCATCGCTACTGCCCGTCAGGAAAAGCCCAAGGTGATGGTGATCGACTCGATCCAGACGATCTTCACCGAACAGCTGCAATCGGCCCCCGGCGGCGTTTCCCAGGTCCGCGAGAGTGCGGCGCTGCTGGTGCGTTATGCCAAGCAGAGCGGCACGGCGATTTTCCTCGTCGGCCACGTGACCAAGGAAGGCGCGCTGGCCGGTCCCCGTGTTCTCGAACACATGGTCGACACCGTGCTGTATTTCGAAGGCGAATCCGATGGGCGTTTGCGTTTACTGCGCGCAGTGAAAAACCGTTTTGGTGCGGTCAACGAGTTGGGTGTGTTCGGCATGACCGACAAGGGCCTGAAGGAGGTTTCCAACCCTTCGGCGATTTTCCTCACCCGCGCGCAGGAAGAAGTCCCGGGCAGTGTGGTCATGGCGACGTGGGAAGGCACGCGGCCGATGCTGGTGGAAGTGCAGGCCTTGGTCGATGACAGTCATCTGGCCAACCCGCGCCGGGTGACGCTGGGGCTGGATCAGAACCGTTTGGCGATGTTGTTGGCGGTGTTGCATCGCCATGGCGGGATTCCAACTCACGATCAGGACGTGTTCCTCAACGTGGTTGGCGGGGTGAAGGTGCTGGAGACGGCATCGGATCTGGCATTGATGGCGGCGGTGATGTCGAGCCTGCGCAATCGGCCGTTGCCACATGATCTGTTAGTGTTCGGCGAAGTGGGCTTGTCTGGTGAAGTGCGCCCGGTACCGAGCGGGCAGGAGCGTCTGAAGGAAGCGGCCAAGCATGGCTTCAAGCGGGCGATCGTGCCGAAGGGCAATGCGCCGAAGGAATCGCCTCCGGGCTTGCAGATCATCGCCGTGACCCGCCTCGAACAGGCCCTCGACGCCCTGTTTGAGTGAACTCCTGACCTGTGGGAGCGAGCCTGCTCGCGAAGGGGCTGTGTCAGTCGGCATCATTGCTCAATGACACACCGTCTTCGCGAGCAGGCTCGCTCCCACAGGGGATTTGTATTGATGGCTAGATCTCGATCAGGGCGCCCAACTCGCGCTCCAGTTCGGCCTCGTCAGCCAGGTTCAGCTCGATCAAGCGCCGCAAGCGCTGGATCGATTCCAGGCTTATATGTCGGCAGACAAAGCCCAACTGGTTATTTTCTTCGTGTGCCAGATGCACATCCATCTCGATATCGACGTCATCGCTCAGGTGAATGTCGACAAAAAAATCCTTCTCCGCATCCCCCAACCACGGATCCGGCCGTTCGATCAGCAGCCCTTTGAGCGACAGATCAATCAACTTCACTGGCCAGATGAACTGGCCCTGACTCAGCTCGGTTCTGGCATCGAACGCAATACGTTTGAAGCGACGACGGTTGGCTGGGTGCTCGCTCATGGCGCAATCCTCATGAAGGTTCGCTGACTATAGACCGCGAATGCGGGCGCCAGCCAATCGCTAAAGCGTCTAGACCAATGTCGGGGTATGGCCTTTACCGCCAGTAGCGCTAAACTCGGGGTGGCTGTCTTTCTTGTCCACCCTGGCTGGAATAATAAAATGAAAAATAATAATAGCCTGCTACGCCACTTACCCTGGCTATTGCTGGCAATCGTAGGAGCGTGCGCCCTGGGCGTAGTGGCATTGCGCCGCGGCGAGGCGATCAACGCCTTGTGGATCGTGGTCGCTGCCGTGGCCATTTATCTGGTTGCGTACCGTTACTACAGTCTGTTCATCGCCACCAATGTGATGCAACTGGACCCGCGTCGGGCCACCCCCGCCGTGCTCAACAACGATGGTCTGGACTACGTGCCGACCAACAAACACATTCTTTTCGGTCACCACTTCGCCGCGATCGCTGGCGCCGGCCCTCTGGTCGGCCCGGTTCTGGCCGCGCAGATGGGCTACTTGCCCGGCACACTCTGGCTGATTGCCGGCGTGGTGCTGGCGGGCGCGGTGCAGGACTTCATGGTCCTGTTCATGTCGACCCGTCGCAACGGTCGCTCCCTGGGCGACATGGTGCGTGAAGAAATGGGCCGCATTCCCGGCACCATCGCCCTGTTCGGCTGCTTCCTGATCATGATCATCATCCTCGCGGTGCTGGCATTGATCGTGGTTAAAGCGCTGGCCGAGAGCCCGTGGGGCATCTTCACCGTGATGGCGACTATCCCGATTGCGATGTTCATGGGTATTTACATGCGCTACATCCGCCCGGGTCGTATTGGCGAAATCTCCGTGGTCGGCGTGTTGCTGCTGCTCGGTTCGATCTGGCTCGGCGGGCAGATTGCCGCTGATCCGGTGTGGGCCAAGGCGTTCACCTTCACCGGCGTGCAGATTACCTGGATGCTGGTCGGTTACGGTTTCGTCGCGGCATCGCTGCCGGTCTGGCTGATTCTGGCGCCGCGTGATTACCTCTCCACCTTCCTCAAGATCGGCACCATCATCGCCCTGGCGATCGGTATTCTGGTGACCATGCCCGAGCTGAAAATGCCGGCGCTGACCCAGTTCGTCGACGGCACCGGCCCGGTGTGGAAGGGCGGTCTGTTCCCGTTCCTGTTCATCACCATCGCTTGCGGTGCGGTTTCCGGTTTCCACGCGCTGATTTCTTCGGGCACCACGCCGAAGCTGCTGGATAACGAAACCAACGCCCGTTACATCGGTTACGGCGGCATGCTGATGGAGTCGTTCGTGGCGATCATGGCCATGGTTGCCGCTTCGGTGATCGAGCCAGGCGTGTACTTCGCCATGAACAGCCCGGCCGCTGTGGTCGGCAGTGATGTCGCTTCGGTTGCGCAAGTGGTTTCCAGCTGGGGTTTTGCGATCACGCCGGAAGCGCTGCAAGCGGTGGCGCATGACATTGGCGAAACCACCATTCTGGCCCGTGCCGGTGGTGCGCCGACCCTGGCGGTCGGTATCGCGCAGATCCTGCACAGTGTCCTGCCGGGTGAAAACACCATGGCATTCTGGTACCACTTCGCGATCCTGTTCGAAGCGCTGTTCATCCTGACCGCTGTCGACGCCGGTACCCGTGCCGGTCGTTTCATGCTGCAGGATCTGCTCGGCTCCTTCGTGCCGGCACTGCGACGTACCGAATCGTGGACTGCCAACCTGATCGCCACCGCCGGTTGTGTGGCGATGTGGGGCTGGTTGCTGTACCAAGGCGTGATCGATCCACTCGGCGGCATCAACACCTTGTGGCCGCTGTTCGGTATCTCCAACCAGATGCTGGCCGGTATCGCGCTGATGCTCGGCACTGTGGTCCTGATCAAAATGAAGCGTCAGCGCTACATTTGGGTCACCCTGCTGCCAGCGGCCTGGCTGCTGATCTGCACCACGACTGCCGGCTTCATCAAACTGTTCGATGCCAACCCGGCGATCGGCTTCCTGTCGCTGGCCAAGAAGTACAGCGATGCGCTGGCCAACGGTCAGGTGCTGGCACCGGCAAAAAGCGTCGAGCAGATGCAGCACGTGATCTTCAACGCCTACACCAACGCAACGCTTACTGCGCTGTTCCTGTTCGTGGTCTTCAGTATCCTGTTCTATGCGCTCAAGGTCGGCATCGCCGCCTGGGGCAAAAAAGAGCGCACGGATAAAGAATCGCCATTCCAGGCCCTGCCGGATGCGTAATCAGAGGATTGCACCATGTTCAATGACCTGAGTCGCCTCGGTAAATACCTCGGTCAGGCCGCGCGCCTGATGGTCGGCATGCCCGACTACGACACCTACGTCGAGCATATGCAAACCAAGCACCCGGACAAACCGGTGATGAGCTACGAGATGTTCTTTCGCGAACGTCAGGAAGCCCGTTACGGTGGCAAGGGTGGGCCGAAGTGCTGTTGAGCTGACAGCCAGCGGTTAAGGTAATCCCCTGTGGGAGCGAGCCTGCTCGCGAAAGCGGTGTGTCATCGAGCAATGATGTCGACTGACACGACCCCTTCGCGAGCAAGCTCGCTCCCACAGTTGTTTTTGTGTTGTTCATTCATTTTGTGAAGGGGATCTGTTTTGTCTTCTCCCATACCTGTCACGGTACTCAGCGGTTTCCTCGGTGCCGGCAAGACCACCTTGCTGCGCCATATCTTGAAAGCCGAGCACGGCCTGAAAATCGCCGTGATCGAAAACGAATTCAGCGACGCCGGTATTGACACTCAGTTGCTGGGTGACGAGCCGGTGCAAGTCATGACCCTGGCCAACGGCTGCGTCTGCTGCACCATTCACACCGACCTGACCAAAGCCCTGTACCTGCTGCTCGAACGGCTGGACAGCGGCGAAATCGCCTTTGATCGTCTGGTCATCGAGTGCACGGGTCTGGCCGATCCGGCACCGGTGGCGCAGACTTTTTTCATCGACGAAGAATTGCGCGAGCGTTACCTGCTCGACGGCATCATTACCCTGGTCGATGCCGCGCATGCGGATGTGCATCTGAGCCAGACCATCGCTCAGGCGCAGATCGGTTTCGCCGACCGCTTGCTGGTGAGCAAGACCGATCTGGTGGACGAAGCCACGTTCACCGCGCTGAGCGAACGCCTGACGCGGATCAACCGGCGCGCGCCGATCCGTGTGGTTGAGCACGGCAACATCGATCTGGCGGTATTGCTCGACGTGCGCGGCTTCAACCTCAATGCTGATCTCGGCGGTGGTTTGAGCTTGCGCCCAGTGAACAAGGCGCCGTCGATTGATCGTATTTCCAGTCTGGTATTGCGTACTGATCAGCCGCTGGATATCGATCAGCTCAGCGAGTTCATGAATGAACTGCTGGAAGAACACGGCAAACAATTGCTGCGTTACAAGGGCGTGCTGAACATTGCCGGTGAGGATCGGCGCTTGGTGTTTCAGGGCGTGCTGAAACTCTATGGTTTCGACTGGGACACCGAATGGGCCGAGGGTGAGGCGCGGGAAAGTGTGATCGTGTTTATTGCTGATGACTTGCCGGAAGAGAAGATTCGGGCGGGGTTTGCCAAAGTCGCTTCTGCCTGATGGATCTTGGTTGTCAGTGATGGCCTCTTCGCGAGCTTGCTCGCGAAGGCGGTCTAACCGACAGCGCAATGCTCAAGGTCTGAACCCAGCAATGTCTGCTCAAGATGATCCATGTGCTGATTCATCAGCATTCCGGCTTTGGACGCATCACCTCGCTCCACCGCCTCAACTAACGCCAAATGCTCCCGCCACGCGCAACAGCTGAGCGTCAGCGACGAACTTCGCGCAATCGCCAATGACGTCAAAGGCACCAGACTGCCAAGAAAATGCGCCAACGGTGCATTCCCCGCCATTTGCGCCAATTGCAGATGAAACTCCCCGGACAAGCGAATCGCTGCCCCACGCCGGTCCTGCTCGACAGCCTGATGCTCGCGCTCAATCAACCCGCGCAAGCGTTTCAAGTCTTCGGCCTGCGGACGTTGGCAGGCCAGACGCACCAAGGTGTTTTCGGCCAGCCGTCGCGCATGCAGAGCCTGCCGAGTCTGTTCCCGATCAGGTGCCGCCACCCGTGGCCGGTGATTGGCCCGCAACACAATGACGTGCTCATGGGAAAGTTGAGTCAGCACCCGCCGCACATCCGCACGACTGACGCCGAACATCTCTTTGAGGCTGTCCTCAGTAAAACGGCTGGCCGAATCGATGCGCTGTTCGAGAATCGCATCAAGCAGCCGCGGATACAGATCCTCCGCCGGTGCGCGCAGGCGGGAGAAGGGCAGGGGCGTCGTGGTCTGGCGAGTGTGCGACGCGGCAGCGAAACTGTTCATGGCCTGTCTCCAATAGGAATCAGCGACTCAAGTTGTCTTCTGGAATATTCAGTTCGATGCCCATGCGCTGACCTTCGCGCAAAATGTGCCGACGCATTTCGGCGCTGGCCTGGGCGCTGTTCTTGCTGCGGATGGCGCGCACCACGGCTTCGTTTTCCTCGAGGCGTTCAGCCAGATGTTGTGGAGAATTGCGCAGCACTTCGGCGCTCTGCTTGAGGGCGTTGCTGGTCTGCTGCTCCACGCTCTGGAAAATCGGGTTGGACGTCAGCGTGAACAGCTCTTCATGAAAGGCGATGTAGGCGTTGACCCCGGCCTCACTGTCGCCGGCTTCAAGGGCTTCGCGCATGTCCATCAGGGTCAGGCGCAACTGGCCGACTTCCTTGCTGCTGATCGACTGCGCAACCAGACCGACGATGAATGGCTCAAGGGTGTAGCGCAGTTGCAGCACGTCTTCGAGGCTGGCACCGGCGACTGCGCTGTCGTGGCTTTGGCTGGTGCTCAGTTGCGCGTCGAGCACGACCACGCCCTTGCCCGGCATCGAACGCACCAGGCCGAGGGTTTCCAGGACGATCACCGCTTCACGCAGGCTCGGACGGCTGATGCCCAGTTGTTCGGCCAGTTCGCGCTGGCCCGGCAGCATGTCGCCGGAGCGCCATTGGCCACGGGCGAGGGCGGCGCGGAGTTTTTCTACGACTGAGTTGACGACGGTTGATGTGGTAATCACTTGTCTTGCTCCATGTGCCTGCAGGGGCGCCGCAAATCAGGATCAAAGATCGCAGCTTGCAGCAGCGCCTCCAGGGTTTAAATCAGAACTCCTGCTGGTGCGCCGGAGTTGCTGTTTTACGCGGTTGAAAGGTGTAGCCCTGCTGACCGCTGAGTACTTTGTTGGCGCGTTGTACGTCGATGTCTTTTTCCCAACGGGCGATGGCGACGGTGGCGACGCAGTTGCCGATGAGGTTGGTCAACGCACGGCCGATGCCCATGAACCAGTCCACGGCCAGCACCAAGACCAGACCCACTACCGGGATCGCCGGAATGGCGGTCAACGTAGCGGCGAGGATCACCAGCGCCGAGCCGGGAATACCGTGGGCACCTTTGGAGGTGATCAGCGACACCAGCAGAATCGTCAGCAAATCGGTCATCGCCAGTGGCGTGCCGGTGGCGTTGGCGATGAAGACGATGGCCAGGGTCAGGTAGATCGAGAAACCGTCGAGGTTGAACGAGTAGCCGGTGGGAATCACCAGACCCACGGTCGAGCTGCCGATGCCCAGGTGTTCGAGTTTGCGCATGATCTGCGGCAGCACCGCGTCGGACGACGCCGTACCCATGACGATCAACAGTTCTTCACGCAGGTACTTGAGCAGCGGCCACATACGCAGGCCGGAGGCGCGCATCACCAGACCGAGAATCACGCTGACGAACGCGATGCAGGTCAGGTAGAACAAACCGACCAGACTGCCAAGGTGTTGCAGGGAATCCAGGCCATATTTGCTGGTGGTGAAGGCGATGGCGCCGAACACGCCGATCGGCGCCAGACGCACGATCATGCCCATGATTCGGAAGATCACATGGCTCAGTTCGTTGATCAGCCGGGAGATGCCGGAAGCCGCTTCACCGACCAGATTCAACGCGCTGCCGAACAGCACCGAGAACAGCAGTACTTGCAGAATGTTGTTGTCGGCAAAGGCACCGATAACCGAAGTCGGGATCAGGTCCATCAGGAACTGCGTGGTGGTGTGCATATGCTGGCCGCGTTCGGCGAGATCACCCATGTCGGCGGTCGACAGTTGCTCCAGATGAATATTCGCGCCGCTGCCAATACCAGTGCTGAAGGCGAACACCAGGCCGATCACCAAGGCGATCGTGGTCAGTACTTCGAAGTAGATCACCGATTTCAGGCCGATGCGCCCGACCTTTTTCAGATCGCCGGCCCCGCTGATGCCGCTGACCACCACGCAGAACACGATGAGGCCAATGAGCATCTTGATCAGTTTGATGAAGCCGTCGCCGAGCGGTTTGAGCTGGGCCGAGTATTCAGGAAGGGTCAGCCCGCAGACGATGCCCAGCATCAGTCCGAGAACCACTTGGAGGAAGATTGAACGCGAGCACCATCTGAGCATGGGAGGAATCCTGGTCGGTGTCCTGGCTGCCGTGCGCGGGGCGCATCAGATTCAGGACTTAATTATTGTGGTCTTACCGGTATGTCCAGTGCAGGCGCAGTCTAGGCGCTGAATTTCTTTGATCGCAAGTGAAAAATGATGAATTGGCATGACCGGTCTGACCAGTTGTGCGGCAAGTCCCATTCTTGAGCGGTTCATGCGTTTGAAAATATTCAGGCGAAAAAAAACCGGCCAATCACTTGGCCGGTTTTTCATGCTGCAGATTTAACGTCGCAATTAAGCGCCGTATACCGGCAGTTTCTTGCAGATGGCTTTGACTTTCTCACGAACGGCGTCGATCACCGCTTCGTTGTTCAGGTCAGCCAGGATGTCGCAGATCCAGCCGGCCAGCTCTTTGCACTCGGCTTGCTTGAAGCCGCGAGTGGTCACAGCCGGGGTACCGAAGCGCAGGCCGGAAGTGACGAACGGCGAGCGTGGATCGTTTGGCACGGAGTTCTTGTTCACGGTGATGAACGCTTTGCCCAGAGCGGCGTCGGCGTCTTTACCGGAGATGTCCTGCTTGATCAGCGACAGCAGGAACAGGTGGTTCTTGGTACCGCCGGAAACCACGTCGAAACCGCGCTCGATGAACACTTCGGCCATGGCTTGGGCGTTCAGTACCACTTGTTCCTGGTAGGCCTTGAACTCTGGCTGCAGCGCTTCCTTGAAGCAGATCGCTTTAGCGGCGATCACGTGCTCCAGCGGGCCACCCTGGGCGCCCGGGAATACCGCGGAGTTCAGCTTCTTCTCGATGTCGGCGTTGGCACGAGCCAGGATCAGGCCGCCACGTGGACCGCGCAAGGTCTTGTGCGTGGTGGTGGTCACGACGTCAGCGAAAGGCACCGGGTTCGGGTAAACACCAGCGGCAACCAGACCGGCTACGTGAGCCATGTCGACGAACAGGTAAGCACCGACTTTGTCGGCGATGGCGCGGAAGCGTGGGAAGTCGAGAATCTGCGAGTAGGCAGAGAAACCGGCCACGATCATTTTTGGCTTGTGTTCTACAGCCAGACGCTCGACTTCGTCGTAGTCGATCAGGCCGTTGGCGTCGATGCCGTACTGCACAGCGTTGTACAGCTTGCCGGAGGAGGAAACGCTGGCACCGTGGGTCAGGTGACCGCCGTGAGCCAGGCTCATGCCCAGAATGGTGTCGCCACCTTGCAGCAGGGCCAGGTAAACGGCGGCGTTGGCTTGCGAACCGGCGTGCGGTTGAACGTTGGCGTAATCGGCGCCGAACAGCTCTTTGGCGCGGTCGATGGCCAGTTGCTCAACGATGTCGACGTACTCGCAACCACCGTAGTAGCGCTTGCCTGGGTAGCCTTCAGCGTACTTGTTGGTCAGGACCGAGCCTTGAGCTTCCATCACCGCTGGGCTGGTGTAGTTTTCCGAAGCGATCAGCTCAATGTGTTCTTCCTGGCGCTGAGCTTCTTGCTCCATGGCGGCAAAAAGGTCGGCGTCGTACTTGGCAATAGTCAAATCACGGCTGAACATGGCGGTCCTCAAGGATCGGGGGCAGAAAAGGGGGGCATTCTAACCCAATGGGTTTTGGATGGCATATGAAACGACATCATGTCGCAGACAAGTGGCGTTCATGACAGATGTGCGGTGCTTTTGCTGGCCCCCACACTAACCGAGGCCAACCTGCGATTTTGTGATCGACATCAATCCCTGTGGGAGCGAGCCTGCTCGCGAATGCCGCGCCGCAGATCTTCAGTCAAACATGAACAACGCGTCATTGCTGAACTGCGCCTCAAACCGCCCCGCCGGCATCGGCCGCCCGAACAGATATCCCTGAACCTCATCGCAACCATGCTCACGCAGGAAGTCCAGTTGTTCATGGGTCTCCACGCCCTCGGCGATCACCGCCAGATTCAGGCTGTGCGCCATGGCGATGATCGCCCGGGCGATCTGCGCGTCCTGCTCACCCGACGGCAAGCCATCGACGAACGTGCGGTCGATCTTCAGCACGTCGATCGGGAATTGCTTGAGGTAGTTCAGCGATGAGTAACCGGTGCCGAAGTCGTCGACCGCAATGCTCAGCCCGAGGTTTTTCAGCCCGGCAAGAATCTGCATGGCCTCGCTGACTTCACGCATCAGGATACTTTCGGTCAGTTCCAGTTCCAGACACGCCGGCGGCAGGCCGGTTTCGCGCAGGATTGTGGCGATCCGCGTGCCGAGTTGGCCATCGGAGAACTGTCGCGCGGAGATGTTCACCGAGACCTTCGGCACGCGCACGCGGTTCTGGTGCCAGGTCTTGAGTTGGCGGCAGGCCTCGCTGATCACCCAGTCGCCTACGTCCACCACCAGACCGAGTTCTTCCAGCACCGGGATGAAGTCCCCCGGCGGCACCAGCCCGCGACGCGGATGACGCCAGCGCAACAGCGCTTCGGCGCCGGTCAGGCGTTTGCCGTCGCCGCTGAACTGCGGCTGGTAATACAGGACGAATTCGTTCTGTTCCAAGGCATGGCGCAAGTCGCTTTCCAACTCCAGACGTTCCAGCGCACTGGCGTTCATGTCGGCCTGATAGAACTGGAAATTGTTCTTGCCGCGTTCCTTGGCGTGGTACATCGCGGTGTCGGCGTTCTTCATCAACTGGCTGAGCTCGTTGCCGTCCTGCGGACTCAGGGCGATGCCGATACTGGCAGTGACGAAGAACTCGCGGCCTTCAAGTACGAACGGTCGGACCAGGCTGCCAAGGATCTGCTCGGCGACATGAATCGCCCGGTTCAGCGCCATTTCGCGGCTGGAACGATGTTGCAGCAGCAAGGTGAATTCGTCACCGCCCATACGTGCCACGGTGTCGTCATCGTCAACACAGGCCAGCAGGCGCGTGGCCATGTCTTTCAACATGCGGTCGCCGGCGGCATGGCCGAGGGAGTCGTTGATCGGTTTGAAACGGTCGAGGTCGAGGAACATCAGCACCACCCACGACTTCTGCCGCTCGGCCGATTGCAGCGCGGTGTGCAGGCGATCCTGGAACAGTGTGCGGTTCGGTAAATGCGTCAGGGCGTCGTAGTAGGCGAGGCGGTGAATCCGCTGTTCGCTGGCCTTGCGCTCGCTGATGTCGCTGAAGAAGCACACGTAACTGGCCAGATCGCCTTCGTCGTCGAGCACCGCGGTGATGCCGACCCACGCCGGATAATGCTCGCCATTACGCCGCTTCATCCAGACTTCGCCCTCCCAGGTGTTGTGCTGGTGCAATTGCTTGAGCACATACCGCAGGTGCGCGTCCTGTTGCTCATCGACGGTGAGCATGTTCGGCAACTGGTCGAGCACTTCGCTCACCGCGTAACCGCTGACGCGGCTGAAAGCCTCGTTGGCCTGGACGATGTAACCGGCCGGGTCGGTGATCAGGATCGCCGAGGTTGAGTGTTCGAATACCGTGGCGGCCATGCGCAGGTCTTTTTCGGCGCGGCGCTGCTGGCTGATGTCGCGACCGACACCAAGCACGCCTTCGAACGCGCCGTGCTCGTCCCACACCAGCACCAAACGCAGCTCGATCGGGATCTTGCGGCCATCGGCGCGCAGGCAGTCGAACAGGAACAACTGCGTCTGCACCTGATTGCGCAACACCGCCAGTTGCTCGGGTTTGTCCAGCGCCTTGCTGACCCGATCCATCAGCGTGTAGATGCCGCTCAGTTGCTGCGGGTTGGCGATGGTCGATTGCCAGCCGTTCTGGAAAATCCACTCGGCGTCGTAACCCAGCACGGCTTGCACCGATGGGCTGACGTAGTTCAGCGAGAGTTTGCTGTCGGTGGAGAAGATCACGTCGCTGATGCTTTCGGCGAGCATGCGATAACGCTGCTCACTGTCGCGCAGGGATTCGCTGGCCTCGATCTGTTCGGTGATGTCCTTGGCCACGCCGATGATCCGCGTGACCTGATCGTGTTTGTCGCGGGCCAGGGCTTGTTCGCGAATATCGAAGCGCCGCCACTTGCCGTCGCGATGACGGAAACGCAACTGGCATTGCAACAATTGGCTGTAACCGGCGTGGCGTTGCAACTGGCGTGAGCGATGGTAGTAGTCGGCATCTTCCGGATGCAGCAGGATTTCCCAGAAATACTCGCCCATCTGGTGCAGTTCGGTGCGGTTGTAGCCGAGGGTCTGGCCGAGGTGGTGGTTGCTGAAAATCATCCGCTGGCTGATCACGTCCTGCACGTACAGATGATCCGGCACGGTGCGTACCACGTCCGACCAGAAGCCCTCGCGTTCGAGCAGGGACAGTTCGATCAGTTTGCGACTGGTGATGTCGTTGATGCTGAGGATCACCGCTTTGTAGTCGTGCTGCTCGGTCGGCAGGCGCAACACCATCCACAGGTGCTGGTCGCGGCCATTGATGTCCGGCAGTTTGATTTCCAGTTCCAGCTGCTTTTGTTGCTGCAGCACGGCATCGAGGACTTGATTGCCGATCGCGCACTGGCGGTGCGGATGGCCATCGATCAACAGTTGCCAGGCATGCTCGCAGGAATTGACGTTGAGCAATTGCAACGCGACCTGGTTGACCTCGGTGACGCGCAGTTCCTGCAGCAGTTGCTGGCGTTGCTGCGGTTGGTCGAGCCAGGCCTTGAGCTGGTCGCTGGTCTGGATCTGCGCCTTGTCGAAGACCTGCTTCAGACCGGATAGATCAAGCACACAGAGGGCCACGCCGGTGCCTTCGAAAATGTCCTGATAGCGTCGGCGACCTTCGTGCAACTGGCGCTGGCGACGGCGCATGTTCAACAGCGCAATCACCGGCAGCATCGAGAACGCCAGACCCAACAGGCATTTGCCGATAAACGCCGGCAGCAGTTCTTCGAGCACGCGCTGACGGTCGAACAGGCCACGCAACTGCCAGTCGCTGCTGCTCAGTGGCACCGTCAGCACGGTGTTGGCCAGATCATCGGGTGTGAGCACGCCGGGCTTGGCCGAGGGCAGCGCTTCGTCGCGACTGATGATCTGATGGTTGATGCGGTTTTCCACCAGCCACAGGGGGCGCAGGCCGGTGTCACCCTGTTTGGTCAGCGAGTCGAAGAAGGTCGGGGTCAGGCGCAATGCCCAATAACCGCGTGTACTGCCGCTGGCCTGATGCAGCAATAGATGCACCACCGAGCCGTCATCGGCATTACTGAAATAGTGGGCCTGGGCGCGGCTGCGGCGCACCAGTTCGGTGAGGTAGTCGGCGTCGTGACTGTCGACGGCGCTGTCGCTGATGATCCGCCCGGAAGGACTGAGCAACGCCATGCTGCGCAGATCGGGCAGCGATTGCTGAAGCTTGCGCAGCAGCACCTGCTGTTCGTCGGCTGATTGCGGTTGTTCGACGATCGGTAACAGATTCAGGGCGATTTGCGCGTTCAGCGCCATGTTCAGACTGACCTGCGAGGCGAGGTCGGCGGTGTAGTCGATGGTGTACTGGCGCTGGTTTTTCTGGGTTTCGCGCAGTTGATCGAGCAATTGCCAGAACAGCAAGGCGAGCAACAAAAGCACGAGCGTCGCCAGCGCACCCTTTAATGTCCCGCGCAGGGACGAACCGGGCGCCGGTGGGGTGCTGCTCACAGAAGCTGGCGGAGTGACATTGGACAAGCTGTAATCCTGCGGTCTGGCTGGACTGGCGCGACGTGCACTATAAGCCGGACGCCCAAAGGGCGGCTAGCATGCCTTGAGTTGTGGCGAAGTGCCAGCCCCGCTCGGCTGGACTGCCTTCCGTCATTCAGGTAGCTTTGCCGGTTACGCGGGAGCGTTCCAGCTCCTAGACTCAGACTTTTTCAGCGCGCACGCATTGATAACCATCAAGTGAACGACGCGCATGGTCTGGCCGGGCATCGCCCGCGCTGCAATCATTCATCTGTCACTGACCCAAGGTTCTCCATGGCTCAATACGTCTTCACCATGCATCGGCTGGGCAAAGTTGTTCCGCCGAAGCGGGAAATTCTCAAAAACATTTCGCTGTCCTTCTTCCCCGGCGCCAAGATCGGCGTACTCGGCCTCAACGGTTCGGGTAAGTCCACGCTGCTGAAAATCATGGCCGGCGTCGACACCGAATTCGAGGGCGAAGCTCGTCCGATGCCGGAGCTGAACATCGGTTATCTGCCGCAAGAGCCACAACTTGATCCGACCAAGACCGTGCGTGAAGTGGTCGAGGAAGCGGTCAGCGTGATCAAGAACGCCCAGGCGCGCCTGGACGAGGTCTACGCGGCTTACGCTGAAGAAGACGCCGACTTCGACAAACTGGCTGCCGAACAGGCCAAGCTCGAAGCGATCCTGCAGGCCAGCGACGGTCACAACCTCGATCGTCAACTGGAAGTGGCCGCCGACGCACTGCGTCTGCCGGCGTGGGACGCCAAGGTCGAATTCCTCTCTGGTGGTGAAAAACGCCGTGTGGCCCTGTGCCGCCTGCTGCTGTCTGCGCCGGACATGTTGCTGCTCGACGAACCGACCAACCACTTGGACGCCGATTCCGTTGCGTGGCTGGAGCACTTCCTGCACGACTTCCCGGGCACCGTGGTAGCGATTACGCACGACCGGTACTTCCTCGACAACGTCGCCGGCTGGATTCTGGAACTCGACCGCGGCGCAGGCATTCCGTACGAAGGCAACTACTCGGGTTGGCTCGAAGCCAAGTCCGATCGTCTGGCGGCCGAATCCAAGCAGCAGTCGGCCCACGAAAAAGCCATGAAAGAAGAGCTGGAGTGGGTGCGCAAAGGCGCGAAAGCCCGCCAGTCGAAATCCAAGGCACGTCTGCAACGCTTCGAAGAAATGCAATCGCAGGAATTCCAGAAGCGCAGCGAAACCAACGAGATCTACATCCCGGCCGGTCCACGCCTGGGCGACAAGGTCATCGAGTTCAAGAACGTCACCAAGGGCTACGGCGATCGCGTGCTGATCGACAACCTGTCGTTCTCGATGCCGAAGGGTGCCATTGTTGGCGTGATCGGCGGTAACGGTGCCGGTAAGTCGACCCTGTTCCGCATGCTGATGGGCAAGGAAACACCGGATTCGGGCAGCATCGAAGTCGGCGAAACCGTGCAACTGGCCTGCGTCGATCAGAGCCGCGATGACCTGGATGGCAGCAAGACTGTGTTCCAGCAAATCTCCGACGGTTCCGACCAGATCCGCATCGGCAGCTACGAGATTCCGTCGCGTACTTATGTCGGTCGCTTCAACTTCAAGGGCGGCGATCAGCAGAAGTTCGTCAAGGACCTGTCCGGTGGTGAGCGCGGTCGTCTGCACCTGGCGCTGACCCTGAAGGAGGGCGGCAACGTCCTGCTGCTCGACGAACCGTCCAACGACCTCGACGTTGAAACCCTGCGTTCCCTGGAAGAAGCCCTGCTGGACTTCCCGGGCGCCGCCATTGTGATCTCTCACGATCGGTGGTTCCTTGACCGCGTGGCGACACACATCCTGGCGTACGAAGACGACTCGCAAGCGATCTTCTTCGAAGGCAACTACACCGAGTACGAAGCCGATCGTAAAAAGCGACTCGGCGAAGCGGCTGCCCAGCCACACCGCGTGCGTCACAAGAAACTGGCCTGATTCGGGTTGGTTGCATGAAAAAGCGGAGCCTTCGGGCTCCGTTTTTTTTGCCTGGTTTTTGGGGAGTACCGAGATGACCCCTTCGCGAGCAGGCTCGCTCCCACATTTGAAATGCATTTCCCTGTGGGAGCGAGCCTGCTCGCGAAAGCGGTATGACTTTTGGTGCAGCTCTCAACTGTGGTCTCACCATTCAGGTGCAAAATCGGCTAAAAATTCTTCTAATTTATATCCTGTGCACCATTTAATTTCATAACTGCGACATTTTGCTCTGTTCCTGTGCGCATTTCGTTTGTTACAGTCCGGCCCAATCTCCTCCAACGACAATAAATTTGCCGAGACTTTTTCCATGATCGAATCCGTCGAATCCTTCCTCGCCCGCCTGAAAAAACGCGACCCGGACCAACCCGAATTTCACCAGGCCGTCGAAGAAGTCCTGCGCAGCCTGTGGCCGTTTCTTGAAGCCAATCCGCATTACCTGACCTCGGGGATTCTGGAGCGCATCTGCGAACCGGAGCGTGCCGTGGTGTTCCGTGTGTCATGGGTCGACGATCAGGGCAAAGTGCAGGTCAATCGCGGTTTTCGCATCCAGATGAACAGCGCCATCGGCCCGTACAAGGGCGGCTTGCGTTTCCACCCATCGGTGAACCTGGGCGTGCTGAAATTCCTCGCCTTCGAACAGACTTTCAAAAACTCCCTGACTTCGTTGCCCATGGGCGGCGGCAAGGGCGGCGCGGACTTCGATCCGAAGGGCAAGAGCGACGCTGAAGTCATGCGTTTCTGCCAGGCGTTCATGAGCGAGTTGTATCGCCACATTGGCGCCGACGTTGACGTGCCGGCCGGTGATATCGGTGTCGGTGCGCGCGAGATCGGTTTCCTGTTCGGCCAGTACAAACGCCTGAGCAACCAATTCACTAGCGTCCTTACCGGCAAAGGCATGACCTACGGCGGCAGCCTGATTCGTCCGGAAGCCACCGGTTTTGGCTGCGTGTATTTCGCTGAAGAAATGCTCAAGCGTCGCGGGCAGACCGTTGAAGGCAAACGCGTGGCGATTTCCGGTTCCGGCAACGTTGCGCAATACGCCGCGCGCAAAGTCATGGATCTGGGCGGCAAGGTGATTTCCTTATCCGACTCCGAAGGCACGCTGTACTGCGAAGCCGGGCTCAGCGAAGAGCAGTGGCTGGCGCTGCTGGAACTGAAAAACGTCAAGCGTGGGCGCATCAGCGAACTCGCCACAGCCTTCGGTCTGGAATTGCGCGCCGGTCAGTTGCCGTGGTCGTTGCCGTGCGACATCGCGCTGCCGTGCGCCACGCAGAACGAACTCGACGCCGAAGCCGCACGCACGCTGCTGCGCAATGGCTGTGTGTGCGTGGCCGAAGGCGCGAACATGCCGACGACGCTTGCGGCTGTGGATATCTTTATCGAGGCCGGCATTCTGTTCGCCCCGGGCAAAGCATCCAACGCCGGCGGCGTGGCGGTGAGCGGTCTGGAGATGTCGCAGAACGCCATGCGTCTGCTGTGGACGGCGGGCGAGGTCGACAGCAAGCTGCATGCGATCATGCAGTCGATCCACCACGCTTGCGTGCATTACGGCGAAGAAAACGGGGGGATCAACTACGTCAAGGGCGCGAACATCGCCGGCTTCGTCAAAGTCGCCGACGCGATGTTGGCGCAGGGTGTGGTTTAAGCCGGTTCGATACGGATCACTTCGATCACTTGATCGCCGGCGGGGCGCTGCCACAGCACCTCGTCATTGAGTCGGGCGCCAAGCAGCGCCCGGCCCAAGGGCGAGCCCCAATTGATCAGGCCCTTGCTGGCATCGGCCTGATCTTCGCCGACCAGTTGCACCCGGCGTTCGGTGTCGTGTTCGTCGGCGTAGGTCACCCAACTGCCGATCTGCACTTTGTCTCTGGACGTTGCCGGGATGGCGACCTGGGCGCTGCTCAGGCGCTGGTTGAAATAACGCAGATCCCTTTGCAAATCAGCCAGGCGCTGTTTGTCCGCCTGCTCACCCTTGGCCGCTTGTTCTGCGTGCAGGTTTTGCAGCTCGGCGACTTTTGCCTGCAACTGCGCCAAGCCTTGTGGCGTGACGTAATTGGGTTGCTCGCTGACCTGCCGTTCAACCGGTTGATCGGCTTGTGCGGCGGCGTTGTCTTCGTTGACGAAAGCACGGCTCATGGGTTCCTCCTCGTATGAGGTTTGGGCCATGCTCGCAGGCATTTGGTTTCACTGGATGTCTGCAAGCGACCTATGGCGAGCGATAAGCCCGCCCGGCGTCCTGATCTTTCTGTTGCTGCCAGGCGCGCTCGCGTTCATCCCAGTGTTCGTTGCGATACTCTTCGCGACCCTTGTTTTCCAGCATCGCCTGACACTGGCGAAAGCCATCGGTCCAGCCGTCGGCGTATTGCTTGTCCTTGAGATAACGCGGCACGTTCTTGCGAAATTCGCCGCTGATCGAACCGGCGGCCTGGCGACCGCTGACACAACCATCATCAAAGCCGTCGGCGAAGGCCGGTGGATAACCCTTGGCGATCAAATCGTCATGAGTGGTCTGGCAACCGCCCAGCAACAACACAACACCCAGCAATCCCGCACACCGCCACATCGCACTCTCCCGCGCCGGTTGTCCGGCCTATGGGGAAAGTCTAGAAGGGGATTCATGACACGGCTGTCGAAGCCCCGTGAAAAATCCATCAACACCACAAATTCCCTGTGGGAGCGAGCTTGCTCGCGAAGGCGTCCTGTCAGGCGATTTTAATATCGACTGACCCACCGCTTTCGCGAGCAAGCTCGCTCCCACATTGGTTCTGTGTTGTGTTCGGAGTCAGTAGTGATACCACTTCACTTCGAGCATGACCTCGGTTTCCGGGGTCGCGAGATGGCTGAACTCCCGCTGCGCACTCAGGCGCAAACCGAGGTTGCGTGACAATTCCCACTGCTGATTCAGACTCAGGCTACGGCGCACTTCGCCATTGAAGAAATAATCACCCTTGGCTTCCAGGCTGAGATTGCCCAGGGGGTTTTTCCACAGCACGCCGGTATTGAAGCCGCCGGCGGGGGACACGAACTCGGCGAAATCATTGTTGTGTTCAACCCGCATGGTGCCGAGGGCAAAACCCAGCACATCGTCGCCCAACGCCCACGTACCACCGCCGCCACCGTTGACGTGGCTGACCAGCGTCTCGTCATCATGCTTGCCCGGCACCCGCTCAAGCCCACCGGTCACCTGCCACGACAGCGGTTGCAGCAGCTCATTGCGCGGCGTCAGCGAACGAATCGTCGCCAGATCCAGTTGCTGGAACTGCCAGTGGTTGCCTTCATACTGACGCAACTTCATCTGCAGGATTTCGATCTGCGCGCCGAGAGGGAAGCTCTCGGCGTTGTCGTTGAGATCGTGATAGGCCATGCGTAAACCGTACTCGCCGAACGCCCGGTCGCCGCGGGTGCCGAGACCGGCTTGCCAGGTACGCGATTCGTGGCCATCTTCAGGCAGGCCCGGTTGTGGGATTTGCAGCTCTGGCGCGGGGTTCTTGTTGATCGCCCGCAGCAGTTCGAAACTGCGCTGTGCCCGTTGCGGATCGCGTTCCTGGCCGTTGGCGCGGTAGCGCTCCAGACGATACGCCGCATCAATGATCAACGCCTGACGGTCGCGAGGCAGGGCTTTGAAGGTCGGGTCTTGCAACACTTGTTGATCGGCGCTGACGTTCAGCACCCATTGCTGTTCTTCATCGCTGAGCGGCTCGGCACGGCTGAGCAATTCACGCTCGCGCGATGGCCGGTATTCGATACTTTCCACCAGTCCGGCTTCCTTCACCGCTTTGACGGTGTCGGTGGGGATCGCGGTCAGCGGGAATTGTTCGGTCAGGCGCAGGCTCGGGCGTGCGACCTGCAACAACTCAAGCAGACGATACGAGCAGTTTTCATCGAAGAAGAAATAGTCGAACTGGATCTGCTTCAGCTCCCACACATGCTCGACCATGCGCGCGGTTTCTTCCTGGGTCAGGTTGAGCCGGTATTCCCACAGATCACGGTTTTCCAGGCTGCGGTACTCGGAGAGCTTTTCCTGATATGGCACCAGTGCGAATAATCCCGGGTAACCGCCCATCAAACCTTTCCAGGCATACAGAATGCTATTGTCCGAGCCTTCGATGTAGGCACCGAAGTTGATCGCGTAGCTGAGCAGCGACGTCTTGTCGGCCTGTACATCGGCCTGATCGATGCGCAGCAGGGTGTGTCCGAACATCGATGACGGACTGTTCAAGTAAGCCGCCGGGAAGATCATCACCGCGCTGTGCGGCGAGACATCCTTGAACCACTTCTTGTATTCAGCACATTCCGGTGTCGGCAGATCGCTGAGATTGAGCTGGGCTTTCAGCCAGCGAGTACGTGCCGGATAAACGCATTGCGCATGTTGCTCGCCGAGGCTGGCCGGTGCGTACAGCGAGTGCACGGTGGCCGCCAGTTCATGATCGGGATGTTCATTGCCATCGGGCGCGAGAAAGAACTTCTTGTCGCTGACATAGCTGCGCCAGCCGCCGAGCTTGGCGGTTTCGTAGTGACCGAGGGAAATCCAGAAGCGGTCGTTGGCCAGTTGCTGCAAACGTTGAGGGTCGATGGTTGGCGCGGCGGACAGCGGGGCGCAGACACAGAGCGCCAGCCAGGCAAGGCGTTTGAGCATAGTCAGCAACTTGAACAGGAAAGAAATAAAGACCCAAGGAGGGACGGGCCAAAAAAACAAAACCCGCTTCCCGAAGGAAGCGGGTGGGGTCGAGCTTAAGCCTGAGTTGCGTACTTGGCCAGACGAGGATCCGATTTCAGTACGGCCAGGGTGTTGGTATGCACGTCTTCAGCGGTCACGTCAGCCTTGCTGAAGATCTGCTGGAAGTGCTCGTGAGTCACAGCAGCGAAGTGCGCGCGATCTTCCGGCGCCACGCCCAGTACCACGGCATAAGTCGTCAGCGCCTCGCCGTTGCCTTTGGCCATGTCTTCGGACAGCTCGTTCATCATGCCATTCATGGCAAACCAGGATTTGCCGCCGTAGGTCAGCGATGCGTTGGTCGAGCAACCGTTGGTGCCGGACGTCATCCCGAAGGTGGCGTTACCGGAAGTGCCGTTGGTGGTGGAAGCGAGGAAGTGCGCCGGGGTGCCACGCTGACCTTCGAACAGCATGTTGCCCCAACCGCAATCCGGGCCGCCTGGAGCTTGCGCCATTGCGTTGATGGATACAGCGGTGAAGAGAGTACCGAGAAGAATCCGTTTCATAGCTTTGTTCTCTTTGTGTGCATACCAATGGACAGGGTTCTGGCCCCCCAAGCTCTGTACGAAACAGATCCAAACGAAGCCAGTGGGCCGGTATTAGTTCCAGCCGCGCAGTTTGGAGTTTAGGCACGTTCCAGGGGTTCCGTGGTTTTTTGCAAAATATTTGGAATAAACCCCGGTTTCCGGGGGCGAGCCGCAGGCTTGGCTGGTTGTCTATGCTTTGTGGTGTGGCGCGCCTTGCCAGTGGGGCACGGGCAGCGCCAGAATGCCGCTATCTGCCCCGCCTGATTGTTAAGGAAGCCCGATGCCTGATCCTGTTGCTGCCAGCTTGCGTCTCGCGCCCGAAGCGCTGACCCGTCCGTTTTCCGCTGAACAGTTCAGCTTCACTACCACCAATGATCTGGAGCCCTTTCGCGGTGTGCTCGGCCAGGAACGCGCGGTCGAAGCCTTGCAGTTCGGTGTGGCCATGCCACGCCCCGGTTACAACGTTTTCGTCATGGGCGAGCCCGGCACCGGTCGTTTCTCGTTCGTCAAACGCTACCTGAAGGCCGAAGGCAAACGCCTGCAGACCCCGGCGGACTGGGTCTACGTCAACAATTTCGACGAGCCACGCGAACCGCGCGCCCTGGAACTGCCGTCGGGCACTGCCGGTGCGTTTATCGGTGACATCAACGGTTTGATCGACAACCTGCTGGCGACGTTTCCAGCGGTGTTCGAGCACCCGTCCTACCAGCAAAAGAAAAGCGCCATCGACCGCGCTTTCAACCAGCGCTACGACAAGGCTCTCGACATCATCGAGCGTCTGGCCCTGGAAAAAGACGTCGCCCTGTATCGCGACAGCAGCAACATCGCCTTCACGCCGATGCTCGATGGCAAAGCGCTGGACGAAGCGGAATTCGCCCAGTTGCCAGAGGTTGATCGCGAGCGTTTTCACGATGACATCTCTGGCCTCGAAGAGCGCCTGAACGAAGAACTCGCTAGCCTGCCGCAGTGGAAGCGTGAGTCGAACAATCAGCTGCGTTCGCTCAACGAAGAAACCATCACCCTGGCCTTGCAGCCGTTGCTGTCGCCGCTGTCGGAGAAGTACGCCGAGAACGCCGCGGTCTGCGGTTACTTGCAAGCCATGCAGGTGTACCTGCTGAAAACCGTGGTCGAGCAACTGGTCGACGACAGCAAGACCGACGCCGTTGCGCGCAAACTGCTGGAAGAGCAATACGCGCCAAGTCTGGTGGTCGGGCATCCGTTGAGTGGTGGTGCGCCGGTAGTGTTCGAGCCGCACCCGACTTACGAAAACCTCTTCGGTCGTATCGAATACACCACCGATCAGGGCGCGCTCTACACCACGTATCGCCAGTTGCGTCCGGGTGCCTTGCACCGCGCCAACGGCGGTTTCCTGATTCTTGAAGCGGAAAAAATGCTCAGTGAGCCGTTCGTGTGGGATGCGCTGAAACGCGCCCTGCAATCGCGCAAGCTGAAAATGGAATCGCCGCTGGGCGAGATGGGCCGTTTCGCCACAGTGACGCTTAATCCGCAGCACATTCCGTTGCAGGTCAAAGTCATCATCATCGGTGCGCGGTCGCTGTATTACACGCTGCAGGATCTCGATCCGGACTTCCAGGAGATGTTCCGCGTTCTGGTCGATTTCGACGAAGACATTCCGATGGTCGACGAGAGCCTGGAACAGTTCGCCCAACTGTTGAAAACCCGGACTTCGGAAGAAGGCATGGCGCCGCTCACCGCCGATGCGGTGGCGCGTCTGGCGACTTACAGTGCGCGGCTGGCCGAACACCAAGGGCGTTTGTCGGCGCGCATTGGCGATCTGTTCCAACTGGTCAGCGAAGCGGATTTCATCCGTCATCTGGCCGGCGATGAGATGACCGATGCCGGTCATATCGAACGTGCGCTGAAGGCCAAAGCCACGCGCACCGGGCGTGTGTCGGCGCGGATTCTCGACGACATGCTCGCCGGGATCATCCTGATCGACACCGATGGCGCGGCGGTCGGCAAGTGCAACGGTCTGACCGTGCTTGAAGTCGGCGATTCGGCGTTTGGTGTGCCGGCGCGGATTTCCGCCACGGTGTACCCGGGCGGCAGCGGCATCGTCGACATCGAGCGTGAGGTTAACCTCGGCCAGCCGATCCACTCCAAAGGCGTGATGATCCTCACCGGGTATCTGGGCAGCCGTTACGCTCAGGAATTCCCGCTGGCGATTTCCGCGAGCATCGCTCTGGAGCAATCCTACGGTTACGTCGATGGCGACAGTGCGTCGCTGGGCGAGGCGTGCACGTTGATTTCGGCGCTGTCGAAAACCCCGCTCAAGCAGTGCTTCGCGATCACCGGTTCGATCAACCAGTTCGGTGAAGTGCAGGCAGTGGGCGGAGTCAACGAGAAGATCGAAGGCTTCTTCCGCCTCTGCGAAGCACGCGGCTTGACCGGCGAGCAGGGCGCGATCATTCCGCAGGCCAACGTCGCCACGCTGATGCTCGATGAGAAAGTGCTGGCGGCGGTGCGTGCCGGGCAGTTCCACGTGTACGCGGTGCGTCAGGCCGACGAGGCATTGAGCTTGCTGGTGGGCGAACCGGCGGGTGAACCGAATGCCGATGGCGAATTCCCGGAAGGCAGCATCAACGCACGGGTGGTCGAGCGCTTGCGTGACATCGCCGAGATGATCAGCGAAGAAGATCTTAAAGAGGCTGAGAAGGAATTGGCCCAGGAAGCCCTGGCCGAAGCCAAACCGGCTTAAGCTTTAACGCGGTCAAAAACTGTGGGAGCGAGCCTGCTCGCGAAAGCGCTGCATCAGACGACGAATAAGTTGCCTGACACTCCGCATTCGCGAGCAGGCTCGCTCCCACATTTGTTTGGTGTGAATCCAGCGAAACTTCGCCACTACTCTGGCGCCAATATTCACACAATGACCATTCGGCGCCTTCTGGTTCCATTCGGCTTGCGCAGCGGACTTTTCTTCTATTCTCAGCTCAAGGATATCGACAGTATCACTGGATCGAGCCAGTCCTCCCGTGGGGGCTGAATACCGGCTTCACCGAGGGTCGCCGCCATGTCGCGCAACCTCTGCCTCACCCGTCAATGCCTGGGTCTTGTGACCCGTATCGAATGCGCCATCAAGCCGTTGGCCGGCGACAATGGCATGTGGACGCTGCTCTTCGCTGCCGGCATGGCCGGCGAACAACCTTCCGCCATCAAAGCCCAGGGCCCGTTTCATGGGCCGGTCGCCGCCGAATCGATACTCGACACCATCGTCGAAAGCCTGACCTTGCATGGCTACGAACTGGCCGACGATCCGCAGATCTGGAGCCTGCACCTGCAAGCCCAGTTGCGGCAGATCAACGGTGGCCGTGGCCGCGCCCTGTAGGCACTGCCGCAGGCTGCTATCTTTTGATCTTGCTCTTCAGGGAGCAGTCTCAGGCACCTGCGCCTTGTCGAGTTTGACCTCAAAGCCGTATTGCACGGTGGCGAGGTCGGTGCGCTGATAGGTTTCGACGTGGGTGGGGCGGCCATAAAAATAATGTACGCCAAACAACGCCGGGCCTTCTGCGCTCGCATCGTGGCTGACCGAGAGAATCTGCTTGAGGTAGTTGCCGCTGTCGTCTCTGACGAAGAAACGCCACTCGTTGGGCGAAAACAGTTTCAGGTCTACCGCCAGCATGTTGTTCTTGATCTCCAGGCCTTTGGGCAGGGACTTGGCGTCGTACGTCTGTTTGGCCACCGTGGCGAGAAACAGCGGCATTGAGCCGACGGCAATCGCCGGGGTTTCCGGGAACAGATTCAGATCGTAAGTAATCGTCGCGCGCAGCGGATCGACTTGATACGCCTCGGGTGGCAGTTCGATCGGTTCATCGAGCTTGCCACTGCGCTTTTCGGTGAAGAACGTCACAGGACTGACACCCGGACTGAAGTCATCGCCCAGCAATTCATCGTTGAACGTGCGGCGATGGGAGAACTCGATGCGGGCAGCGCTCGGTTCTTCCACGGATTGATGGATGCGAATGCCGGCCTTCAGTTGTTCTTCGGTGAGGCTCGCACCCTTGAGCCAGTTGGCCGCCAGATCGTCATAAACCGTCACCGACGGATCCAGCGGCTGGATGGTTTTCTCCGTGGTGTGCTGATTGAACGTGCGAATCGGCAGGTCTAGCGGTTTGCGGGTGACCGTCGCCGAGGAAAAATCCAGCACGCTGACTTCCAGGGTTTCGATCGGGCCATTGAAATAGACCTTGTTGTAGCGACGCGGGTGTTTTTGCTCGAAATCCTGCTGTTCTTGGGTGAGCTGTTTTTCCAGCGTATCGCTCCAGGCTTTCTGCTGTTGCAGGTACCCCAGTTGTTTCTGGTAGAAGGCCACTTGCTCCGGACTTTCGTTGATCGAGCCGGCGCGGACCAGATACTGCCCGGTGTTATCGCGGGCCTGGACGATCAGCGGATTGAGTTGGGCATCGGCGACTTCCGCTGCCAGCGGCAGGTTGTTGCTGAATTCGACTTCGGCGTAATTGTTTTCAAGCTTCAGCAATTTAACGCTGAGGTTGTCGTTGGTGCGGGTCTGGCCGACGTCCTTTTGCGTCAGGTCGAAGCTGTACAGGCGGCGCGGCGCGATGACTTCGATCTGGCCTTGCAGGCTGACCGGTTGCGGCAGGGTCTTCTTGTCCACGTCCAGCCCGTCAATGAACGGGTAGGTCACGGTCAGGTCATCGGGGTTGGTGACGTTGGAGCTGGACGGGCTGAGCTGAATGCCCGGATCGGTTTCCGACCATTCCGGCTGATAAGCGATCACGCGTTTGGTGCTCAACGTCACCGACTGCCACTCCACGCCATGGGGGAACAGGAAGCCGCCGGGAATGTTCAGGTTGAACGGGAACACTGGTTGCAGATCGGTGAGGTAGTCGGAGCTGGCATCTTTGTGCAGCACGAACAGGCCATTGATAAAAGTGTCGACCAGCGTCTGCGGGGCAGGGTAGTGCTTGAGCACGGCGAGGGCGTCTTCGCCGTATTCGGTGCGCGGTGGATTGTCGGCGAGTTTGAGCTGTGCCCGTTCGAGCAGCAGCAGTGAGCCACCGAGTTCGGTGATGGCGTCCTTGAGTTTCGGATCGGTGATGGCGTCCAGCGACTGTTCGAACTTTGCGGTCTTTTCTTCAAGGCTGGCGGCATGTTTCTCGTCGCCGGGCGAGCAACCGCTGATCAACAGAGCAAGACAGATTCCGGCCGTCGTTATCGGTAATCGCACATCCATTTCCACACGTCCTGTCTGCAGTCACTGGGCTGTCAATGGTTTGGACACTAGCAGAAAAAAATCACCCACACGCGCAGGTGGCGGATTTCTGGGCAGTTTCTGGCTGTCACAGGGGGCTGGTATACTCGCCGCCATTTCCAGCCCCCATGTGTGAGATTCAATGGAACGCTTTATCGAAAATGCAATGTACGCCTCGCGCTGGCTGCTGGCGCCGATCTATATCGGGCTGTCCCTCGGGCTGCTGGCGCTGGCACTGAAATTTTTCCAGGAAGTGTTTCACATCCTGCCCAACGTGTTCTCGATGGCCGAATCGGAGCTGATTCTGGTGCTGTTGTCGCTGATCGATATGGCGCTGGTCGGCGGCCTGCTGGTCATGGTGATGATTTCCGGCTACGAGAACTTCGTCTCTGAACTGAACATCGATGAAGGCAAGGAAAAGCTCAGCTGGCTCGGCACCATGGACTCGTCGTCGCTGAAGATGAAAGTCGCGGCTTCGATCGTGGCGATCTCCTCGATCCACTTGTTGCGCATCTTCATGGACGCCAAGAACGTCGATCCCGAGCACTTGATGTGGTACGTGATCATCCACATGACCTTCGTTGTTTCGGCGTTCGCCATGGGTTACCTGGACAAGGTCACCAAGCACTGATCAACCGTTGATCGCTGCAAAAACACCGCCCGTCTGTTGCGAAACAGACGGGCGGTGTCGTTTATGGCTTGTGCTTTGATGCGCGCGGGCATATCCCTGTAGAGGTCCTGACTCGCCACGTTGTGAGGTGCGTTCATGAACCTGCAAGAGTTGAATGCGTTTGCCATCGCCAGGAAGGTTGATGAGCTCAACCTGATCTCCATGGAAGGCGGGATTTATCTGCTCGAAGCACGGATGCATGGCGCGGCGTATCCGTTAAGTGATCTCAAAGGCAACATGCTGACACTGCGTTCGGTGGAGCATGCGCGGGATTTGCTGCATGCCTTCCCGGTGCTGCCGTTCAACCTTGTACACACCTCGGTACATGATGAAATGTGTGGCCTGGGCGCCAGTGGCGAGGAAAGCCTGAAGGTGCCGCTTGCCTGGCGTTCTGCCCTGTAGGCGTTGCGCGCCAACGCCGGAACATCTGTGCTAGTCTGCTCGCCCTTTTGGTTCCGGGCGCGCCGGGACGCGCTGTGCACGCACGGCAAGTCTTGTGGCCGTCCGCACAGCGGAGCAGTGTCATGTCCGAAGTAAATCTGTCCACCGACGAAACCCGCGTCAGCTACGGCATCGGCCGTCAGCTGGGTGACCAGCTGCGCGACAACCCGCCACCGGGCGTTAGCCTGGACGCGATCCTGGCTGGCCTGACCGACGCGTTCGCCGGTAAGGAAAGCCGTGTTGGCCAGGAAGAAATGTCCGCCAGCTTCAAAGTGATCCGCGAGATCATGCAGGCCGAAGCAGCTGCCAAAGCTGAAGCTGCTGCAGGCGAAGGCCTGGCCTTCCTGGCTGAAAACGCCAAGCGTGACGGCATCACTACCCTGGCTTCCGGCCTGCAATTCGAAGTGCTGACGCAGGGCGAAGGCGCCAAGCCGACCCGTGAAGACCAAGTGCGTACGCACTACCACGGCACGCTGATCGACGGCACTGTGTTCGACAGCTCCTACGAGCGCGGCCAGCCTGCAGAATTTCCGGTTGGCGGCGTGATCGCTGGCTGGACCGAAGCTCTGCAACTGATGAATGCCGGCAGCAAGTGGCGTCTGTACGTGCCGAGCGAACTGGCTTACGGCGCTCAAGGCGTTGGCAGCATCCCGCCGCACAGCGTTCTGGTATTCGACGTCGAGCTGCTGGACGTTCTGTAAGACCTTTGTGGGAGCGAGCTTGCTCGCGAATGCAGGCGACTGGATCTAACTTGAGATTCGAGTTGAAGCCTTCGCGAGCAAGCTCGCTCCCACAGGTTTTGTATTACTGCTCATAGTTCTATCTTGTGATGCAGTTCACTGGTCGGGCGCAACGCCCGGGCATAGCAAAACAGGAACAGATTGCGCACCAGCTCCTTGAGCACCAGCGGCTCGCTGGAATTCAGGCTGCTGACGTCCAGATCCCCTTGGTCTTGCAGTTCATGCAGGGCTTCTTCTTCAAGCACCGCACAGACTTCGCCGGTTTCCCGATGGAGGATTCTGAGGTATGGGTGTGGGCGGTCCAGCCAGGCGTCGATCAGATAAGTCATGGTTCTCATCTCCTTGAAAGGTTTCAATGAGAATAATTCTTATTCATCAAATAGCAAGCGCCTATTGGCGGATTCTGATTTTTTCCGGGTAAAGATTGCGTAAGGTCAAAACGGCTGGCGTTTGGCTACTGCTTGATTTTATTGGGGCGGAGCGGGGAGGGCGAAGCTCCATCCCACGGCTGGCGCGGGATGGATGACAGTCGATTCAGACCTTTCTGACGAACTCGGATTTGAGTTTCATCGGGCCGATACCGTCGATCTTGCAGTCGATGTCGTGGTCGCCATCGCACAGACGGATGTTCTTGACCTTGGTGCCGACCTTGACCACCAGCGAGGTGCCCTTGACCTTGAGGTCCTTGATCACGGTGATGGTGTCGCCGTCCTGCAGGACGTTGCCGACCGAATCTTTCTTCACGGCATCATCGGACGCCACTTCGGCTTCGCCATTGGCGGACCACTCGTGGGCGCACTCCGGGCACACCAGTTGGGTACCGTCTTCGTAGGTGTATTCGGAATTGCATTTCGGGCAGGGTGGCAACGTGCTCACTAAGGCTCCTTGGTAGGGATCGCTAAAAGTCGCACATTGTATAGGGTTTTACGCGAAGGAGGGCATAACGCAGGAACAACTGTGGGAGCCAGCCTGCTTGCGAAAGCCCTGCGTCAGTCAACATTGATATCGATTGGCAGATTGCTTTCGCGAGCAGGCTCGCTCCCACAGTGGGTTGTATCAGTGCGTACGGGCGACCGCAAACTCGCTCAGTTCAACCAGCGCATCGCGGTATTCACTGGCCGGCAGGGCATCGAGGCACTTGATCGCACGGGCCACGTAATCGCGGGCCAGTTGCGCGGTGTATTCCAGCGAACCAGACGCTTCCACGGCAATGCGGATGCTTTCCAGATCTTCGATCCCGCCTTTCTGGATCGCCTGACGCACCAGGGCAGCCTGTTCAGCCGTACCTTCGCGCATGGTGTAGATCAGCGGCAGAGTCGGCTTGCCTTCGGCCAGATCGTCGCCGACGTTCTTGCCCAGGGTTTCTGCGTCGCCCTTGTAGTCGAGCAGGTCGTCGACCAGCTGGAACGCCACGCCCAGATGATCACCGAAGGTACGCAGGGCTTCGCTCTGCTCGGCAGTCGCACCGGCCAGTGCGGCGGCACTGTGGGTCGAAGCTTCGAAGAGCATTGCGGTCTTGCCGCGGATGACTTCCATGTAGGTTTCTTCCGTGGTGCTGGCGTCGCGCACCTTGGACAGTTGCAACACTTCGCCTTCAGCGATGATGCGCGTGGCCTGGGACAGGATCTTCATCACCGGCATCGAGCCCAGTTCGACCATCATTTCGAACGAGCGCGAGTACAGGAAGTCGCCGACCAGTACGCTCGGGGCGTTGCCCCACATGGCGTTGGCGGTCGAGCGGCCACGGCGCATGCCGGACATGTCGACCACGTCGTCATGCAGCAGAGTGGCGGTGTGCAGGAATTCAATGGTGGCGGCCAACAGGCGCATGTCGTCGCCTTCGCGACCCAGGGCCTTGCCACACAGCAACACTAATAAAGGACGCAGACGTTTGCCGCCGGCCGAGGTAATGTAATCGCCGATTTTCGATACCAGCGGTACTCGGGAAGTCAGCTGCTTCTTGATGATGCCGTCGACGGCGCTAAAATCGTCCGCCACCGCGCGGTAGAAAGCTTGGGGTTGCATCAGCGAGAGTCGCTCCAGAAGGGTTGCGCGGCATGCTAGGACCCCCATCCAGACCTGTCAAGGCGCGATAGACGGCTACTTGCAAGCCTGTCGCGCCTTGCGTACAATCGCGCACCCTGAACTTCCTGGGCAGCACCTGCCTTACGCAATTGCAACGGGCCATCCAGCCTTATGCAGCCATGCCAGCCAATACCTCTTCTTATAAAGAGCTGGGTGAGCAGGATTATCGGAGAAATACCATGTCTTATGCAGTAATCGTTACTGGCGGCAAGCAGTACAAAGTCGCCCCAGGTGAATACCTGAAGATCGAAAAACTGGAAATCGCTACCGGCGAATCCGTTACCTTTGATCGCGTTCTGTTGGTTGCCAATGGCGACGACGTGAATATCGGCGCTCCAGTTGTTGCTGGCGCTACCGTTGTGGCTGAAGTGATCTCCCAAGGTCGTCACGATAAAGTCCGCATCATCAAGTTCCGTCGCCGTAAGCACCACATGAAGCGTATGGGCCACCGCCAGTGGTACACCGAGATCAAAATCACCGGTATTCAGGCTTAATTTCAGCCTAATTCCTCACTAGGAGAATTGACTCATGGCACACAAAAAAGCTGGTGGTAGTACCCGTAACGGTCGCGACTCAGAAGCCAAACGCCTTGGCGTTAAGATGTATGGCGGCCAGAAAATCATTCCGGGCAACATCATCGTGCGTCAGCGCGGCACCCAATTCCACGCTGGCTACGGCGTTGGCATGGGTAAGGATCACACCCTCTTCGCGAAAATCGAAGGCGTGATCAAGTTTGAAGTAAAAGGCGCGTTCAACCGCCGTTACGTGAGCGTTGTCGCAGCTTAATTGCGCGATCGCTGGAAAAGCCCTGTCTCGCGACGGGGCTTTTTCGTTTGTGGGGTGAGTCTCTTGCAAAACTGTTTGTATGGGCTGTCGGCGTGCGATGCAGGTCGTGTTTTGGGGTCGCTGCGCTCATTTTTGCAAGAGTCTTATGTCTTGATTGTTTTTCGGCTCGTCCGTATGGCGAGAGGCGTTGGTTATGAAGTTTGTTGATGAAGTATCGATTCGCGTAAAGGCTGGTGACGGCGGCAATGGCGCCATGAGTTTCCGTCGGGAAAAATTCATCGAAAACGGTGGCCCGAACGGCGGTGATGGCGGTGACGGCGGTTCCATCTACATGATGGCTGACGAAAACCTCAACACCTTGGTCGACTACCGTTACACCCGGCACTTCGATGCCGAGCGTGGCTCCAATGGTGGCAGCACCGATTGCACCGGTAAAAAAGGTGAAGACCTGATCCTGCGCGTGCCGGTCGGCACCACGGTGATCGACTCTGCTACCCAGGAAGTGATTGGCGACCTGACCAAGGCTGGCCAGAAACTGATGGTAGTGCAGGGCGGCTGGCACGGTCTGGGTAACACCCGTTTCAAATCCAGTACCAACCGGGCGCCGCGTCAAACCACGCCGGGCAAGCCGGGTGAGCAGCGTGATCTGAAGCTGGAAATGAAAGTACTGGCTGACGTCGGTCTGCTGGGTTTGCCGAACGCCGGTAAAAGTACCTTTATCCGTTCGGTCTCGGCCGCCAAGCCGAAAGTCGCCGACTACCCGTTCACCACGCTGGTGCCGAACCTCGGTGTGGTCAGCGTCGATCGCTGGAAGAGCTTCGTGGTCGCGGATATTCCGGGTCTGATCGAAGGTGCTTCCGACGGTGCTGGTCTGGGTATCCGTTTCCTCAAGCACTTGGCGCGCACGCGTCTGCTGCTGCACCTCGTCGACATGGCGCCGCTGGATGATTCCAGTGCGCCGGATGCTGCTGAAGTGATCGTCAACGAGCTGATCAAGTTCAGTCCGTCCCTGGCCGAGCGCGATCGTTGGTTGGTGCTGAACAAGTGCGACCAGATCCTTGAAGAAGATCACGATGAGCGCGTCAAGGAAATCGTTGATCGCCTCGAGTGGACCGGCCCGGTTTACGTGATCTCGGCCATCGCCAAGATCGGCACCGAGCGTCTGTGCCACGACATCATGCGTTACATGGAAGATCGTGCCGATCGTCTGGCTGCCGACCCGGCGTACAAGGAAGAGTTGGCCGATCTCGATCAGCGCATCGAAGATGAAGCACGCGCGCAACTGCAGGCGCTGGATGACAAGCGTGCCCTGCGTCGCAGTGGCGTGAAGTCGGTCCATGACATCGGCGACGATGATTGGGACGAAGAAGATGTGGATGACGAAGATGGTCCGGAAATCATTTACGTGCGTGACTGATTCGTTGCAGTAAACTTAAGCGCCGCTCAATCGAGCGGCGTTTTAGTATCTGGAAATCGCAAGTCACAAATAACGTCATGGGCGGCGCTGGGTCGCGCTGCCCTCAAGCTAAGGTTGAAGATGATGCGGAGCAAGGTGACAGGTGCGCAGCGTTGGGTCGTGAAGATCGGCAGCGCTTTGCTGACAGCAGATGGCAAAGGGTTGGATCGCGCGGCAATGAGTGTCTGGGTTGAGCAGATGGTGGCCTTGCATGAGGCTGGCGTCGAGTTGGTGCTGGTGTCCTCCGGAGCGGTAGCGGCTGGCATGAGTCGTTTGGGCTGGACCGCACGACCCAGTGCGATGCATGAGCTCCAGGCGGCTGCGGCAATTGGTCAGATGGGCTTGGTGCAGGCGTGGGAATCGAGCTTCGCCGAGCATGGCCGGCACACTGCGCAGATTCTCCTGACTCACGACGATTTGTCCGACCGCAAGCGCTACCTCAACGCCCGCAGCACTTTGCGTGCGCTGGTCGAGCTGAAAGTCATCCCGGTGATCAACGAAAACGACACCGTGGTCACCGACGAAATCCGTTTCGGCGACAACGACACGCTCGCGGCGCTGGTGGCCAACCTGGTCGAAGCTGATCTGTTGGTGATTCTCACTGATCGCGACGGCATGTTTGACGCCGATCCGCGTAACAACCCTGATGCGCAGCTGATATACGAAGCGCGCGCCGATGATCCAGGTCTGGATGCGGTGGCGGGCGGTACCGGTGGTGCGCTGGGTCGTGGCGGCATGCAGACCAAGTTGCGTGCGGCTCGATTGGCTGCGCGTTCCGGTGCGCACACTATTATCGTCGGTGGGCGTCTTGAGCGCGTGCTTGATCGTCTGAAGGCGGGTGAGCGCATTGGCACATTGCTGTCGCCTGAGCGTGGCATGCTCGCGGCGCGCAAGCAATGGCTGGCCGGGCATTTGCAAACTCGCGGCACCTTGGTGCTGGACGAGGGTGCGGTATCGGCGTTGTCCAAGGGCAACAAAAGTCTGCTGCCCGTCGGTGTGAAGTTGGTACAGGGCAGTTTCCGCCGCGGCGAAATGGTGGTCTGTGTGGCGCCGGATGGTCGTGAGATTGCCCGTGGCCTGGCCAACTACAGCGCGCTGGAGGCACAAAAAATCATCGGTCAGTCGTCGGATGCGATTGTCGGTTTGCTCGGTTACATGGCGGAGCCTGAATTGGTTCACCGTGACAACCTGATTCTGGTTTAAGGAAAACTCGATGCGTTTAGCAAAAGGATTGTTGGGCTTGCTGATGGCGATGCCATTGCTGGCCTCGGCCGAGGAAATCGGTCAGGTGTCGACGGTGTTCAAGTTTGTCGGTCCGAACGACCGTATTGTCGTTGAGGCTTTCGATGATCCGAAAGTCGAAGGCGTGACCTGCTACTTGTCGCGTGCCAAAACCGGCGGCGTGAAGGGTGGTCTGGGTCTGGCTGAGGATCGCGCCGAGGCGTCGATCGCTTGCCGCCAGGTCGGCCCGATAAAGTTCAAGGGTGATCTGAAGGACGGTGATGAGGTGTTCAAGGAGCGCACCTCGCTGGTGTTCAAGACCATGCAGGTGGTGCGTTTCCTCGACAAGAAGCGCAATACACTGGTGTATCTGGTCTACAGCGATCGCTTGATCGAAGGCAGCCCGCAGAATGCCGTGACCGCTATCCCGATTCTGCCATGGGTGCCGGTCCAGCAATAACATTGCAGATACAAATGTGGGAGCGAGCCTGCTCGCGAAGAGGTCGTGTCAGTCGATAAAGCTATCAATCTGGCAGATCGCATTCGCGAGCAGGCTCGCTCCCACATTTTTTTTTGCGCTGGATTTACTAAATCACAGGCAATAAAAAACCGACCCTAAGGTCGGTTTTTTAATGACTACGTCGGATTAAGCAGCTTCTTTCAGTGCTTTGACGTGGCCATTCAGGCGGCTCTTATGGCGAGCAGCCTTGTTCTTGTGGATGATGCCTTTATCGGCCATACGGTCGATAACTGGCACAGCCAGAACGTATGCAGCTTGAGCTTTTTCAGCGTCTTTTGCGTCGATGGCTTTAACTACATTCTTGATGTAGGTGCGAACCATGGAACGCAGGCTGGCGTTGTGGCTGCGACGCTTCTCAGCCTGTTTTGCACGTTTTTTGGCGGAAGGTGAGTTGGCCACCGTCGAGCTCCTCGAAAGACTTTTTAGGAAATAGCAAACAAAATAGGCCGCGAATCATGCCGATGAAGAGAAGTCTTGTCAAGGGCGCTTGAAACGTTCCGCTAAGTGGTAGGTGTAAAGAGGCGGGATATTTATTTCCGGCGCTTGACCTGTAAACTCGCGAGCTTTGGCTCTGTGCTGCTGCGGCGCGGAGTATCGCACAAGTGGGCGCTTTATTCGCCTGCTGTTTATCGACAGGCACAAATTCCCTCAATGAATCTGCTCAAATCGTTGGCCGCCGTCAGCTCTATCACGATGCTTTCCCGGATTCTGGGCTTTGTTCGTGACACGCTGATTGCCCGTACATTCGGCGCCGGTATGGCGACGGATGCCTTCTTTATTGCCTTCAAACTGCCCAATCTGTTGCGGCGAATCTTTGCTGAGGGCGCTTTCTCTCAGGCCTTTGTGCCGATTCTCGCTGAATACAAAAGCCAGCAGGGCGAAGAGGCAACCCGTACGTTCATTGCTTACGTTTCAGGTCTTCTGACGCTCGTATTAGCGGTGGTGACTGCGCTGGGCATGATCGCTGCGCCTTGGGTGATCTGGGCCACGGCCCCCGGTTTCACCGATACGCCGGAAAAATTCCAGCTCACCTCCGATCTGTTGCGGGTGACGTTCCCCTATATATTGCTGATCTCCCTGTCCTCACTGGCGGGCGCGATTCTCAATACCTGGAACCGTTTCTCGGTGCCGGCCTTTGTGCCGACCTTGCTCAACGTCAGCATGATCGTGTTTTCGCTGTTCCTTACGCCGTACTTCGATCCACCGGTCATGGCACTAGGTTGGGCAGTATTGGTCGGTGGTCTGGCGCAGTTGCTCTATCAACTGCCGCATCTGAAAAAGATCGGCATGCTGGTACTGCCGCGCCTGAATCTGCGTGATACCGGCGTCTGGCGCGTGATGAAGCAGATGCTGCCGGCGATTCTCGGCGTGTCGGTCAGCCAGATTTCGCTGATCATCAATACCATCTTCGCCTCGTTTCTGGTGGCGGGCTCGGTGTCGTGGATGTATTACGCTGATCGCCTGATGGAATTACCTTCGGGTGTGCTGGGTGTGGCGTTGGGCACGATTCTGCTGCCGACGCTGGCCAAGACCTACGCCAGCAAGGATCGCCACGAGTATTCGCGGATTCTCGATTGGGGCCTGCGCCTGTGCTTCGTGCTGGTGCTGCCATGTTCGCTGGCGTTGGGGATTCTCGCCGAGCCGCTGACCGTTTCGCTGTTCCAGTACGGTCAGTTCAGTGGCTTCGACGCCGAAATGACGCAGCGCGCACTGATTGCCTATTCTGTCGGTCTGCTCGGGATTATCGTGATCAAAGTGCTGGCGCCGGGCTTTTACGCGCAACAGAACATCCGTACCCCGGTGAAAATCGCAATCTTCACCTTGGTGGTCACTCAGTTGTTCAACCTGGTGCTGATTGGTCCGCTGGCGCACGCCGGTCTGGCCTTGGCGATCAGTGCGGGTGCGTGTCTGAATGCCGGACTGCTGTTCTATCAACTGCGCAAGCAGCAGATGTATCAGCCCCAGCCGGGTTGGGCCAAGTTTGGTTTCAAGCTGGTGGTCGCGGTGGCTGTGATGTCGGCAGTGCTGCTGATTGGCATGCATTTCATGCCGGCATGGGATCAAGGCCACATGCTTGAGCGCTTCCTGCGTCTGGGCGCATTGGTCGCGGCGGGCGTGATCGCTTATTTCGGTATGTTGCTGCTGCTCGGTTTCCGCCTGCGTGACTTCAATCGCAAGGCCTTGAGCTGAGGTTTTACCCTTTATAAACAGGCGCGGGCCGGCAGTTTTGTCGGCTCGTTCACTTTGCGTTACGGTGTTGCCTGTCGTCGACCGTCGGGTGTGGTTATAATCGACCACTTTATGAGCAAGAAGCGCGTTATGCAGCTGGTTCGAGGCCTCCACAACTTGCGCCCCCAGCATCGGGGCTGCGTCGCCACTATTGGCAACTTTGACGGTGTTCACCGTGGTCACCAGGCTATCCTGGCCCGACTGCGTGAGCGCGCGCTCGAGTTGGGTGTACCCAGCTGCGTGGTGATTTTCGAGCCGCAGCCACGGGAGTTCTTTGCTCCGGAGACCGCGCCAGCGCGTCTGGCCCGGTTGCGCGACAAGCTGCAACTGCTGGCCGCCGAAGGCGTTGACCGGGTGTTGTGTCTGGCGTTCAACCAGCGCCTGAGCAAACTCAGCGCGAGTGAATTCGTTGACACCATCCTCGTTGATGGTCTCGGCGTTCAGCATCTGGAGGTCGGTGACGACTTCCGCTTCGGTTGCGACCGCCTCGGCGATTTCGACTTCCTGCTGCAGGCCGGACAGATGCACGGTTTTACCGTTGAAGCGGCACAAACTGTCGAGCTGGACGGTATTCGCGTCAGCAGCACGCAGGTGCGCAACGCCTTGGCCGCCGCCGATTTTGCCTTGGCCGAACGTTTGCTCGGCCGCCCGTACCGGATTGCCGGTCGCGTGCTGCATGGCCAGAAGCTGGCCCGGCAACTGGGTACGCCCACTGCCAATATTCAACTCAAGCGTCGTCGCGTGCCGTTCACCGGGGTGTACCTGGTGGATGTCGATATCGACGGCAAGACCTGGCCCGGCGTCGCCAACATCGGCGTGCGGCCCACGGTGCAAGGTGATGGCAAGGCCCACCTTGAAGTCCATCTTTTAGATTTTGCCGGCGATCTGTATGACCGGCGTTTGACGGTGGTTTTCCACCAAAAGCTGCGTGAAGAGCAGCGCTTCGCCTCCCTGGAGGCATTGAAAACGGCGATCAATGCGGATGTCGCCACCGCCCGTGCACTAGCCGCACCTAGCGCCCATCGCTAATGAAGAGCCTTAAATGACCGACTATAAAGCCACGCTTAACCTTCCGGACACCGCCTTCCCAATGAAGGCCGGCCTGCCACAGCGCGAACCGCAGATCCTGCAGCGCTGGGACAGTATTGGCCTGTACGGAAAGTTGCGCGAGATTGGCAAGGATCGTCCGAAGTTCGTTCTGCACGACGGCCCTCCGTATGCCAACGGCACGATCCACATCGGTCACGCACTGAACAAGATTCTCAAGGACATGATCATCCGCTCGAAGACCCTGTCGGGTTTCGACGCGCCGTACGTTCCGGGTTGGGACTGCCACGGCCTGCCGATCGAGCACAAGGTTGAAGTGACCCACGGCAAGAACCTCGGCGCGGACAAGACCCGCGAACTGTGCCGTGCCTACGCCACCGAGCAGATCGAAGGGCAGAAGTCCGAGTTCATCCGTCTCGGCGTGCTGGGCGACTGGGCCAACCCGTACAAGACCATGGATTTCAAGAACGAGGCCGGCGAAATCCGCGCCCTCGCCGAAATCGTCAAGGGCGGCTTCGTGTTCAAGGGTCTCAAACCTGTGAACTGGTGCTTCGACTGTGGTTCGGCCCTGGCTGAAGCGGAAGTCGAGTACGAGAACAAAAAGTCCTCGACCATCGACGTGGCTTTCCCGATCGCTGACGAAGCCCAGCTCGCTGCCGCATTCGGCCTGCCGTCGCTGAGCAAACCTGCCTCGATCGTGATCTGGACCACTACCCCGTGGACCATCCCGGCCAACCAGGCGCTGAACGTCCACCCGGAATTCAACTACGCGTTGGTTGATGTCGGCGACAAGCTGCTGGTACTGGCTGAAGAGCTGGTCGAAGCCTGTCTGGCGCGCTATGGGGTTGAAGGTTCGGTCATCGCGACCACTACCGGTAAACAGCTGGAGCTGATCAACTTCCGTCACCCGTTCTACGACCGTCTGTCGCCGGTGTACCTGGCTGACTACGTCGAATTGGGCGCTGGCACCGGTGTGGTTCACTCCGCTCCGGCCTACGGCGTGGACGACTTCGTGACCTGCAAGAAATACGGCATGGTCAACGACGACATCCTCAACCCGGTGCAGAGCAACGGCGTGTACGTGCCGTCGCTGGAGTTCTTCGGCGGCCAGTTCATCTGGAAGGCCAACCCGGCCATTGTCGACAAGCTCACCGAAGTCGGTGCGCTGATGCACACCACCGTCATCGAGCACAGCTACATGCACTGCTGGCGTCACAAAACCCCGCTGATCTACCGCGCGACTGCGCAGTGGTTCATCGGCATGGACAAAGAGCCAACCAGCGGCGAAACCCTGCGTGTGCGCTCGCTCAAAGCCATCGAAGACACCAAGTTCGTCCCGGCCTGGGGCCAGGCGCGTCTGCACTCGATGATCGCCAACCGTCCGGACTGGTGTATCTCGCGTCAGCGCAACTGGGGCGTGCCGATCCCGTTCTTCCTCAACAAGGAAAGCGGCGAACTGCACCCGCGCACCGTCGAGCTGATGGAAGAAGTCGCCAAGCGCGTTGAAGTCGAAGGCATCGAAGCCTGGTTCAAGATGGACGCTGCCGAACTGCTCGGCGACGAAGCGCCGCTGTACGACAAGATCAGCGACACCCTCGACGTCTGGTTCGATTCGGGCACCACGCACTGGCACGTCCTGCGCGGTTCGCACCCGATGGGTCACGAGAGCGGCCCGCGTGCCGACCTGTACCTGGAAGGTTCCGACCAGCACCGTGGCTGGTTCCACTCGTCGCTGTTGACCGGTTGCGCCATCGACAATCACGCGCCGTACCGCGAACTGCTGACCCACGGTTTTACCGTCGACGAAGCCGGCCGCAAGATGTCCAAATCGCTGGGCAACGTGATCGCGCCGCAGAAAGTCAACGACACCCTGGGCGCCGACATCATGCGTCTGTGGGTCGCTTCGACCGACTACTCCGGTGAAATGGCGGTTTCCGACCAGATCCTGCAACGCAGTGCGGACGCCTATCGTCGCATTCGTAACACCGCGCGTTTCCTGCTTTCGAACCTGAGCGGTTTCAACCCGGCTACCGATATCCTGCCGGCGGAAGAAATGCTCGCGCTGGATCGTTGGGCGGTCGATCGCACCTTGCTGCTGCAACGCGAGCTGCAAGAGCACTACGGCGAATACCGTTTCTGGAACGTCTACTCGAAGATCCACAACTTCTGCGTGCAGGAGCTGGGCGGTTTCTACCTAGACATCATCAAGGACCGTCAGTACACCACTGGCGCCAACAGCAAGGCCCGCCGTTCGGCGCAAACCGCGCTGTTCCACATCTCCGAAGCGCTGGTGCGCTGGATCGCGCCGATCCTCGCCTTCACCGCCGACGAACTGTGGGAATACCTGCCGGGCGAGCGCAATGAGTCCGTCATGCTCAACACCTGGTACGAAGGTCTGACCGAACTGCCGGCCGACGTTGAACTGGGTCGCGACTACTGGGAACGCGTAATGGCGGTCAAAGTAGCGGTGAACAAAGAGATGGAAATCCAGCGCGCGGCGAAAGCCGTCGGCGGCAACCTGCAAGCCGAAGTGACGCTGTACGCCGAAGACGCGCTGAGCGCCGACCTGGCCAAGCTGAGCAACGAACTGCGCTTTGTCTTGATCACCTCGACTGCCAGCGTTGCGCCGTTCGTACAGGCTCCAGCCGATGCAGTAGTGACTGAAGTCAGCGGCCTGAAGCTGAAGATCGTCAAATCGGCCTTCCCGAAGTGCGCCCGTTGCTGGCACTGCCGTGAAGACGTTGGCGTGAACCCGGAGCACCCGGAAATCTGCGGCCGTTGCGTCGACAACATCAGCGGCGCTGGCGAGGTTCGTCACTATGCCTAATGCCGTTGGCCGTTTTGGACGGTTGAGCTGGCTCTGGTTGAGCTTGCTGGTTCTGGTCATCGACCAGGCCAGCAAGTTCTACTTCGAAGGCAAGCTCGAAATGTTCCAGCAGATCGTGATCATTCCCGATTACTTCAGCTGGACCCTGGCTTATAACACCGGCGCTGCTTTCAGCTTTTTGGCTGACAGCTCCGGCTGGCAGCGCTGGCTGTTTGCCCTGATCGCGATTGTGGTCAGTGCGGTGCTGGTGGTCTGGCTCAAGCGTCTGGGCCGCAACGAAACCTGGCTGGCCGTCGCGCTGGCGCTGGTGCTGGGTGGGGCGCTGGGCAATCTGTATGACCGCATTGCCTTGGGCCATGTGATCGATTTCATTCTGGTGCACTGGCAGAACCGCTGGTACTTCCCGGCGTTCAACTTCGCCGACAGCGCCATTACCGTTGGTGCGGTGATGCTTGCACTGGATATGTTCAAAAGTAAAAAGACCGGAGAAGCCGTTCATGACTGAACAGGTATTGGCTGAGCAACGCATCGGCCAGAACACGGAAGTCACTTTGCACTTTGCATTGCGCCTGGAGAACGGCGACACCGTCGACAGTACATTCGACAAAGCTCCGGCGACTTTCAAGGTCGGCGACGGCAACCTGCTGCCGGGTTTCGAAGCGGCGCTGTTCGGCTTCAAGGCCGGCGACAAGCGCACGCTGACCGTCGAGCCGGAAAATGCCTTTGGCCAGCCGAACCCGCAGAACGTTCAGATCATTCCGCGTTCGCAGTTCACCGACATGGAGTTGTCGCCGGGTTTGCTGGTGATCTTCAATGATGCGGCCAATACTGAGCTGCCGGGTGTGGTGAAAGAGTTCGACGACACGCAAGTGACCATCGACTTCAATCACCCGTTGGCGGGCAAGACGCTGACCTTTGACGTCGAGATCATCAACGTTAAAGCGATCTGACTGACTCTATGAAGTCAAATGTGGGAGCGAGCTTGCTCGCGAATGCTGACTGACATTCAACATAGCTGTTGTCTGACACACTGCCTTCGCGAGCAAGCTCGCTCCCACAATGTTTTCAACCGTTTTCGCTATTTCTTGCGCGCAAGACACGAGGCACAGCATGCAAATCAAACTCGCCAACCCCCGTGGCTTCTGCGCCGGCGTGGACCGGGCGATCGAAATCGTCAACCGCGCTCTGGAAGTCTTCGGGCCGCCGATCTACGTGCGTCATGAAGTGGTGCACAACAAGTTCGTCGTCGAAGACCTGCGCAGTCGCGGGGCGATCTTCGTCGAGGAGCTGGACCAGGTGCCGGACGACGTCATCGTCATCTTCAGTGCCCACGGTGTTTCCCAAGCCGTGCGCACCGAAGCCGCTGGCCGTGGCCTGAAAGTCTTTGACGCTACCTGCCCGCTGGTGACCAAGGTGCACATCGAAGTGGCGAAATATAGCCGCGACGGTCGTGAGTGCATCCTGATCGGCCACGCCGGTCACCCGGAAGTCGAAGGCACCATGGGCCAGTACGACGGCAGCAATGGCGGCGCGATCTACCTCGTCGAAGACGAAAAAGACGTCGCCGAATTGCAGGTGCATAACCCGGACAAACTGGCTTTCGTTACACAGACCACGCTGTCGATGGACGACACCAGTCGCGTCATTGATGCGCTGCGTACGCGCTTCCCCGCCATCGGTGGCCCGCGCAAGGACGACATCTGCTACGCCACACAAAACCGCCAGGACGCGGTCAAGCAATTGGCCGACGAGTGTGACGTGGTGTTGGTGGTCGGCAGCCCTAACAGCTCCAACTCCAACCGTCTGCGTGAACTGGCTGAACGCATGGCCACACCGGCCTACCTGATTGACGGTGCCGAAGATCTGCAAAAAAGCTGGTTCGATGGCGTTGAGCGTATAGGCATAACTGCCGGTGCCTCCGCGCCAGAAGTGCTGGTACGTGGCGTGATTCAGCAATTGCAGGCCTGGGGCGCTACGGGTGCCGATGAGCTGGCCGGGCGTGAAGAGAACATCACGTTCTCGATGCCTAAAGAGCTGCGCGTCCGCTCAATTTGAGGCTTTTGGCTTTTTGACACAACGCCTGTTCAGCGCTTTTGCTGTTCAGGCGCACGCGACCGGTCGCCGCCAGCACCACCTGGCGCTGGCTGATCGGCTCGCGCGCCGAGCAGATATGTAATGTTCCCGCCTGAAACGCTCGTCCGGGCATCAGCGGCTGCCCCAGGCTGCCGAACCGCACATATCGACGCACCCACCAATTACCGACAATCGGTACTTTGGCGTCACTCGCGTGCTCTACCAGTAGCGGATTGCTGCTGTCCTCCGGCCCCTTGCCGCTGATGTCCAGAATGATTCGCCAGCCCTGACTCCAGTCGCCGTTGATGCCGTGAATCACCACGCTCTGATTGCGCGTGATCGCCAGTGTTCGCGCGTTGCGAATACCGTCGAGCAGCGACTGCGCGGCCTGATCACGTTGGTTCGATTCCCTGAGCGTAGCAAACGCCGGACTGACCAACAGCAGAACAATTGCGCCAATCGCCAGTCCCATAAGCAGTTCGATCAGGCTGAAACCCTGTTGCGGCATGAAAGCTCCCTCCGTGGAATGTGGTGATCGGCGCGCTCCGTGCGCCGGGCAGGGCAAATCAACCGACGCGGGTCGGTTGAATGTTCTAGCGTGTAGAAGCAGGTATAGCCGACGGCAACGGAAGACATCGATGGATCTTCGTACAAAAGGTTTCACGCTGATCGAGTTGTTGGTCGCACTCGCGATCTTCGTGATCCTGATTACCCTGGCAGTGCCAGTCTTCACCCGCTCGATACAAGGCAGCAGGGCCGATACCGAAATGGGCGACCTGCAGCGCGCGATCAATTTCGCCCGCCTGGAAGCCATTGATCGTGGCACTACCCTGCGTCTGCGCCCGACCGCCGGGGGCAGCGTCTGGACCGGTGAGTTATCGGTCTACGACAGTACTGGCACTCCGGCCAATGTGTTGCGGGTTGTTCCCGCGATGAGCAGCGGCGCAACTCTGACGCTAACCTCAGGAGTGACCGCGCTGGATTTCAACAACCTCGGCGGTCTGGCGGCACCGTCGACGGCGGTGGTCATCAGTTACACGCTGGGAACGCAAAGCAGGACGCTGAACGTGTGTTTGAACGGACGAATTCAATTAGGTGGAAGTTGCGGATGAGGGCAGGGAGTCAATACACACAGCAGGGCATGACGCTGATCGAGGTGCTGGTCGCGTTGCTGATTCTGACGGTCGGACTGCTCGGTGCAGCAGCGGTGCAACTGAATGCGCTGAAGTACACCGACAGCTCAAGGATGACCAGTCAGGCCAGTTTCATCGCCTACGACATGATGGACCGCATCCGCGCCAACTCCGGCGCCGACTACACCATTACGCCACCGACCTCGGGCAATCTCAGCGTTGCACGGGATCAGGATCTCTACGATTTTTCGACCAATATCATCAATTTCGGCGGGCCGACGGCGACCGGCAGCATTACCCTCAATCAACGGGTCTACACCATCACGATCAACTGGAGCGACGCACGGGCAGCCAACACCGCCAGCGCTCAGCGCAGTTTTGTCCTGACCAGCCGCGCTGCTGTCGACCCGGTGGCTACACCATGATGCGCCATCAGCGGGGTTTCGGCCTGGTCGAGTTGCTGATTGCTCTCGCACTGGGCTTGATCATCGTGCTGGGCGTCGTGCAGATTTTCATCGCCGCGAAAAACACTTACGTCAGTCAGAACAGCGCCGCGGCGATGCAGGAGGACGCGCGTTTTGTCTTGAGCAAAATGATTCAGGAAATTCGCATGGTCGGGATGTTCGGTTGTCTCGGCACTATTACCGATTCGAGCTCGGCAGGCGATTTCAACGCTGCGCAGGTCACGCCGATAAATTGGGACAACGCCAATCTGAAACTGACGCTGGTCACCGCCGATATCGGCAGCGGCGGCGGCACGCCAACCTGGACGGTGCTCTCCGATTGCCGCAACAGTGCAACGGCCTATACCGGCTTGCGATCCCCAGCGAGCGGGCAGATTGCCTTCCCGATCCGGCGTCTGATCTACAGCTTCAGCAACAACCAGATTCTCATGGGCACCGGTAGCGGCACGCCCACCCAGCAGGTGCTGGTGAACAACGTCAGTGCTTTCAACGTCACTTTTGGTCTGGCCAGTTCCGCGACGGATGTGGCGGCCTCGACGTACAGCGCCAACCCCAGTGATCCGGCACGCATTCGCAGTGTGCGCCTGAGCATGACTCTCTCCGACCCCAGCAGCCGGGTCGCCACGCAAACCTTCAATGTGGTTGCCGCTTTGCGCAACCGCTTGCAGTGAGGGCTGGGTGATGCGGGTTTCTCTTCATGACCGGCAAGCGCAACGCGGCATGGCGTTGCTGGTCAGTCTGGTGTTTCTGTTGTTGCTGACGTTGATAGGCCTGTCGTCGATGCAGAGTGCCAACCTGCAGGAAAAAATGGCCGGCAGCGTGAGTCTGCGTAATCAGTCGTTCCAAACTGCCGAGGCGGCGTTGCGGGTGGGTGAGAGTGCGGTGCAACTCGACAGCTACACCCTCGCAGTTTGCAGCGGGACCACGCAATGCGCTCCGCCTGCGGAGTCATCGGTGGTCAGCGCGGCGGGGCTCAACTCAACCTCGGGTGTGACCTGGATTGCGACCGGTAATGGCTTCTACGGCGTACAGAACATCGGTACCACGCTCACGGCAGTGAATGTGCCGAGCAATACGTCGGCGACGTTGTATCGGGTCACGGCCGTCGGCATCGCCGGCACTTCGCGTAGCGTTGTGGAGAGTGTCTATGCGAAGTATTGAGCGCTATAAGTCGTTGGTGTTCGGCATGCTGATGAGCTTTTACCTGGCGGCGCCGGCGTATGCGTTCACGCCGTCTGATTCGCCGCTGTTGAGTGCGGCAGCGGTGTCCCCCAACGTCATGCTGCTGATCGACGACTCAGGGAGTATGAACAGCATCATTTATGCGGCTGGATTCGACCCCACGGTTGACCGCACGCCGGCGCGGCAGTGCAACGCATTGCTCGGCTTGTGTCTGAGTTCGACGGCGATCACCGGCGACACGATCTTTTTGTCGAGTCTGCCGACATCAGGTTGCTCCGGCGGTGCCTATGCGTTTTACAACAACAGCCTGGCGCCGTTGTGCCTGAAGCTGCCGGATCCGGTGGGCAGCGGCAACACGCGGTATTCCGGGGATTACATTGCCTATGTGGTCAGTCTGGCCATTAACAACGGCACGCGAGATTTCACCGCAGGGGCGATTCCCAACGACTACCGGATCAACGTTGCGCGTAACGTCTCGACGGCGCTGGTCACCAGCAACCGCACCTTGCGTATCGGTCTATCGACGTTTAACCCGGCCACCAGCAACAATTCCGGTAACGGTGGTTTCATCGCTCGCTCGATCAGCGATCTGTCACCGGTTTCCGGCAGCGTGACTCAGGCTCAGGCAGACACCAACTACAACGCGCTGATCTCATCGATCAATGGTTTAAGCGCCGTGGCCAACACGCCATTGGCCGAAACCTATTACGAAATCACCCGCTACATGCGCGGCATGGCGCCTTACTACAACAGCACTCCGGCGACCTATACCAGCCCGATCCAGTACCGCTGCCAGAAAAACTATGGCGTGGTGATTACCGACGGTTTGCCGACCTTCGACCGGACCTTTCCGACCAACGACCCTTTGGGTGGCAGTCGATTGCCGAACTGGGACGGCGTTAACAATGACGGCAACAACCTCAATGGTGACAACGAAGGGGACACGTTGTATCTGGATGACATCGCCAAGTTCGCGTTCGATATCGACATGCGCTCGAGCGGTACCGACGCGGCGGGCAAGAGCTGGAACGCGGTGGATTTTCCCAAGCAGAATATGAACACCTATACCGTGGGCTTCACCGCTGACAACGACATGCTGTCGGACGCGGCCAGTTACGGGCAGGGCCGGTATTACCAGGCGACTGACAGCACCGGGCTCAACGCCGCGTTGTCGTCGGCGTTGAGTGACATCACCTCCAAGGCGGGATCGGGCGGCAGTGGCGTGACCAGCGGGACCACACTGGCCAGCGGCACCAGTTACTTTCAGACCAGTTACGACCCCAAGGACTGGCGCGGCACGATCAAGTCCTTCGGCTTCAATGCATCCGGAGCGGTGAATACCTCTGCGGTGCTCTGGACCACTGACACCACTATCGTACCGAGTGCGACCGCACCGACCTATCAGTCGTGGAACACTACAAGCAACGCCGCCGTTACGCTGGCCTACGGTAATTTTTCCGCGCCCCAGCAGACGACGCTCAGCCAAGGCCTGCCCACCGGTATTTCCGGCAGTGATCTGGTGGAGTGGAGCAAAGGCACCAACAAGACCGGGCTCAAGGTACGCAGCGTGTTGCTGGGCGACATCATCAATTCACCGCTGGTGCTGGCCTCGCCGACGGACAAGACAGCCTCCGATCTGTCGGGCGACACCACCTACACCGCTTACCTGACCACCAAAGCGGCGAACATGAATGCCAGTCTGGTGGTGAATGCCAATGACGGTTTCGTCAACGTCATCAACTCGGCCAACGGCAGCCGACGTTACGCCTACATGCCGTCCAGCGTGCTGCCATCACTTCGGCTGATTGCTGATCCGAATTACATCAACGGTGTCAGCCACAAATATCTGGTGGATGGCCAGGTCGGTGTGTATGACGCGCAACTCAACAGCGTCTGGAAGACCTTGGCCATTGGCGGCACGGGCGCCGGTGGCAAAAGCTTTTACGCGTTGCAGTTGTTCGATGCCTCGGCGGGTAACGTTTTGCGTGCGTTGTGGGAAGTCAGCGCTCCGGTGACAGCTAGCACTGGCAACGCTTTTAATGATCTGGGTTACGCCTACGCGCGGCCGGAAGTGGCACGCTTGGCCGATGGTCGCTGGGCGGCGTTTATCGCTAACGGTTACGGCAGCAACTCTGGGGTAGCAGCGTTGTATGTGCTGGATGTACGAGATGGTTCGCTGATCAAGAAAATCGTCATCGACAGCACGGAAACCACCAACGGTTTGTCCTCGGTGAAGCTCAAGGTCAATTCTTCGAACGTGGTGCAGGCCGCTTATGGCGGTGACTTGAAAGGGCGCCTGTGGAAATTCGATCTGAGCGCGACATCGACGGACAGCTGGGGCGTGGCATTTTCCGGCAAGCCGCTGTTCACGACGGTGGGTGGGGCGACTCAACCGATCACCGCGCAACCGCTGCTGGCGGACAACGCGCTCGGTGGCAAACAGATTTTCGTCGGCACCGGCAAGTTCAACGAAACCGCCGACAAGACCAACAAGGATCTGCAGGCGTTCTATTCGGTGTGGGATGCCGACGGAGGTTCGGGCCAGCTCACCGTCGGCAGTCTGCAGGCTCAGGCGATCACCGGGGTTTTTTCCGGCAGTTCCGGGCAGTTCGTGACGACGACGCAAAACGACACAACCTATCCGGGGGAGAAAGGCTGGTATTTGCCGTTGGTGTATAACAACGCCTTGACCGGGGAGCGGGTGATCAATCAGGCGAGTCTGGTGTTGGGGCGGATCATCTTCACCACGGCGAGCGTCGACACAACCGATCCCTGTTCCAGTTTCGGCACCGGCAAATTGGTCGAACTCGACGCGTTCAGCGGTAAGATGCTCAACTACGCGGTGCTCGACACCAACGCCGATGGCGTGGTCGACAGCAACGACACGATTTCCAGTGGTGTGGTGTTCACCGGCGGCATTCCCACCCTGAATGCCATCGTCAACGGCGCCACACGCAAAATTGTCAATGACTCCAGTGGCGGCATAACGACCCTGGTGGAAAAGTCCGGCGGTGGCAGCCGTCGTATCATGTGGCGACAAATACAGTAAGCGAGAGTCTGAGGCATGCGTAGATCCAACCGAGGTTTCACCCTGATCGAAATCATGATCGTGATTGCGATCATCGGGATCGTCATCACCATCGCCGCACCGAGCTATACCGAGTACCTGAAAAAGGGCCGTCGCGCCGAAGTGGTGTCTTTGCTCTCCGAACAGGCGCAGACCCTCGAGCGCTTCTACACCCGAAACAATACCTACACCAATGTCACCGGACTAAGCACGGGCAATGATTTCTACACCATCACCCCGACCATTGCTGACCAAACCTTCCTGCTGACCGCCACCCGCAAGACGGGCACGTCCATGGCCACCGACAAGTGCGGGGATTTCACCCTGACCAACACCGGTGTCCGCAGCATGAACAACGCGACTACCGGGCTGACCACCAAGGATTGCTGGGGCCGCTGAGGCGCTTTCTTTCGGGTGCCTTTTGCGCCCACTGTCTTTTTTTACGGTTGGAACAAACATGACCAGGCAACAGCAAGTGGTGATTGTCGGTGGCGGGGTGATTGGCTTGCTGACCGCCTACAACCTCGCCTCCGAAGTGCGCAGCGTGGTGCTGCTCGATCGTTCGAACCTCGGCCAGGAGTCGTCCTGGGCGGGCGGCGGTATCGTTTCGCCGCTGTATCCGTGGCGCTATAGCCCGGCAGTCACGGCGCTGGCGCACTGGTCGCAGGATTTTTATCCACAACTGGGCGAGCGTTTGTTTGCCGACACTGGCGTTGATCCTGAAGTGCACACCACCGGCCTGTACTGGCTCGATCTGGACGATGAAGTCGAAGCGTTGGCCTGGGCCGAGCGAGAGAATCGTCCGCTGCGGGCTGTGGATATCTCGGCGGCGCATGATGCGGTGCCGGTGCTCGGTGGCGGCTTCTCGCGGGCGATCTACATGGCGGATGTCGCCAACGTGCGCAATCCGCGTCTGGTCAAGTCGCTGAAATCGGCCTTGCAGGCACTGCCGAACGTGACCATTCACGAACAGTGCGAAGTCAGCGGGTTTGTCCGCGAGAACGGGCGAGTTATTGGGGTCGAGACGTCGAGGGGCGTGATCAACGGTGATCAGGTCGTACTGACCGCGGGGGCGTGGAGCGGGGATCTGCTCAAGACGCTGGACCTGACGCTGCCGGTCGAGCCAGTCAAAGGCCAGATGATTCTCTACAAGTGTGCGGCGGATTTTCTGCCGAGCATGGTGTTGGCCAAAGGGCGTTATGCGATTCCGCGTCGCGACGGGCATATCCTGATTGGCAGTACGCTGGAGCACGAAGGCTACGACAAGACGCCAACCGATGTGGCACTGGAAAGTCTCAAGGCTTCGGCGGTCGAGTTGCTGCCAGCGCTGGTGGATGCAGAGGTGGTCGGGCATTGGGCGGGGTTGCGTCCGGGCTCGCCGGAGGGGATTCCCTACATTGGCCGGGTGCCGGGGTTTGACGGGTTGTGGCTGAACTGCGGGCACTACCGCAATGGGCTGGTGCTGGCACCGGCGTCGTGTCAGTTGTTTGCCGATGTGATGCTGGGAAGGGCGCCGATTATTGATCCGGCGCCGTATGCACCTGAAGGCCGGATTTAGTCAGATATTTCTCTGGCGTCTGGTAGATCGCTTTCGCGAGCAGGCTCGCTCCCACAATTGATCTTTGTCGTTCACAACGTCCAATGTGGGAGCGAGCCTGCTCGCGAAGGGGCCCTCAATCCAGCCCGAGTTTTTTCAGGCGATAGCGCATCGACCTGAACGAAAGACTCAACCGCTGCGCCGCCGCCGTACGATTCCAGCGCGTTTCCTCCAGCGCCTGCAAGATCAGCTTCCTCTCGACGTTCTCCAGATAATCTTCCAGATTATCGATCTGCGTCAGATCGGCAATGCCACCATCCGCCGCGCAGTTGCCGTCACTCAGGCGCAAGTCTTCGGCCTCGATCGTACGGTTTTCACACAAGGTGTGAGCCCGCTCAAGCACGTTTTCCAGCTCCCGCACATTTCCCGGAAACCGGTAGTTCTTCAGCGCTTCCAAAGCCTGCGGATGCAGGCGCGCCACGGGTTGGGCGGTGTCCTTGGCCAAACGCTTGAGCATATGCGTCGCCAACACTTCGATGTCATCACGACGCTCACGCAGGGACGGCACGCGCAGTTCAATCACGTTCAAGCGGTAATAAAGGTCCTGCCGAAACCGTTCGGCCGCGACCTCGGCATCGAGATCCTTGTGCGTGGCGCAGAGAATCCGCACATCCACCACGTTCTCTTGCTGGCCACCGACACTGCGCACGGCTTTCTCCTGAATCGCCCGCAGCAGTTTGACTTGCATCGACAACGGCAAGTCCGCCACTTCATCGAGAAACAACGTGCCGCCATGGGCCGCCTGAAACAGCCCGGGCTTGTCATCGACCGCGCCAGTGAAACTGCCTTTGCGATGACCGAAAAATTCGCTTTCCATCAGCTCCGACGGGATCGCCCCGCAGTTGACCGGCACGAACGGCTGGCTGGCGCGCGGCCCCTGCTCATGGATCAGGCGAGCGACCAGTTCCTTGCCACTGCCCGACTCGCCACTGATATACACCGGCGCCTGACTGCGAGCGAGTTTGTCGATTTGCTTGCGCAGGTTGCGCATCGGCGGCGAATCGCCGAGCAAACGTCGATCAATCGATGTAAAGCTGCCTCCTGCCGCCGGCATGCGCAGGGCTGTGCCGACCAGTTCGCGCAGGCGCGTAAGGTCCACCGGTTTGGTCAGAAAATCGAATGCTCCGGCCTTCAGCGCGTTGATTGCGGTTTCCAGGCTGCCATACGCGGTAATCATCGCCACCGGCAGTTGTGGATAACGTTGCTGAATGTGCTGCACCAGTTCCAGCCCCGTGCCGTCGGGCAGACGCATGTCGGTCAGGCACAGATCGAAGCCCTCGCGGTTGAGCAGCGCCTGGGCTTCAGCCAGATTGCGCGCGCTGCAGGTGTCGAGTTTCATCCGTCCCAGGGTGATTTCCAGGAGTTCGCGGATGTCCGGTTCGTCGTCGACGATGAGAATTTTTTGCCGTGGGCTCGTATTCAACTTTGTTTCCGTCCGTGAGCAAAGGTGATGCGAAAGCAGCCGCCGCCTTGGCGTGATTGAAAGTCTAGGCGCGCTTGGTTGCTTTCGCACAGCTCACGGGACAGATAAAGCCCAAGGCCTGTGCCCTGGCTGCTGGTGGTGAAGAACGGTTCGAACAGATGTGTCTGTTCATCGGCTGGCACGCCGGGGCCGTTGTCCTGTACTTCAAGGACCGCCAACTGGCTGTCGGGGTCAATGAACAGGGCCAGCCAGACTTGCGCCTGATCGTGCAGCAGGGCGCTGTGGCGCCAGCCGTTGCGTAATAGATTGTCGAGAATTTGCGTGAGCTGGCCGGGGTCCATCAGCGTGGTGAAATCCCCCGAACGGGTCCGCAGGTGAATAATCTGGCGATCGCTGGCCTGTTCGCGGCTCTCGGCAACGAAGTCTTCCAGCCAAGGTTTGAGATCCAGCCGTTGTGGCGCGCTCTGCTGGCGGCGGGACAGTTGCAGGACGTTTTCGATGACTCGGTTCATGCGCTGGGAGTGGTCTTGAATGATCTGCGTCAGACGCCGATCGGCGCTATCGAGTTCCTCGGATTCAGCCAATAGCTGCGCGGCGTGACTGATGGCACCCAGTGGATTGCGGATTTCGTGGGAGATGCCGGCGGTCAAGCGCCCAAGTGCGGCAAGTTTCAATTGCTGGGCTTGTTGCGCGATTTGCGCGAGGTCTTCGAGAAATACCAGGGTTTGCTGGTTGGGACTTCGTTCGAGGGCAATGAAGCTCGGTTGCAGTTCCAGGCCGTTGCCGGGGATTTTCAGGCTCTGTGGGCGCAGGGTCGGGTTGTTCATCCACAGTTGCAGGCGATCAACCAGAGCCGTCGAATAGTCATCGATCAGATGTCCCTGAAGATGCGATTGCGCGAGCAGGGTTTGCGCGCTGTGGTTGGCCAGTTGTACCCGACGGTCCTCGTCGAGTACCAGAATGCCGGTGCGCATGCGTTGCAGGATCAGCGCATTGAGTGCTTCGAGGCCGACAACTTCGCTGGCGCGTTTTTCCGCGAGTGTTTCGCTGACTTCGAGGCGACTGATCAGCCCTTGCACCAGCAACGACGCGGCAAAGCACAGGGCGCCGAGGGTGCCGGCTTGCAGGTATTCATTGGCGCTCAGGGGATGGTTGAAACCCAGCAGGAAACTCGAACCGACGATGCCCAGCGCACCGATGGCGGCGATCAACAGGCCGATGCGTCGCCGTAGCAAAGTGTTGCTGATCGCCACCGAGACAATCAGCAGATTGCCCAGTGCACTGCCGACGCCGCCCGCAGCAAAGAACAAAGCGCATAAAAGCACGACATCAACGAGGGCCAGACTGAACAGTTGCGCAGGCCGTCGGGTGTTCTCAAGGAACACCACCAACAGAATGTTGAGGATCAGGTACAGCCAACTGCCGCCGCGCAGCAATTCGTCGTTGGCCGAGGTCAGCAGGCGGTTGTCCATGTTGCTGGAGATCAGCAACACCAGCGTGATACCGACGCTTAAACGGTAAAGATGATAAAGGCGCAGCAGGCGCTGCGCCTGTTTGCTGTCGGCGCTGGTGGCCTCAGCGATCACTGGCACCCGGGCCTTGCTCAAGATGAGCCTGGCTGCAATACCACTGTTGTTGCACGCTTAGCGCGCGGTCACGTGGCAGATGCACGCCGCAATGGGCGCAACGCACCATCGGTGGCGCGTCCTGTTCGCGCGGGGCGCGATGGGATTGATTGGACGCGGCAGGCGCCTTGAATTTACGCCACAACCATATCGCGGCGAAAATCACGACAATCCAGAACAATAAACGAAGCATGATGAGCGGCTTTCCGACTGATGATCCGGCAGTTTAGCCAAGCTCCCGACCAGCGCACAGCCTATTAATGCGCGGCAATAAAAAAGGGAGATCCGCAGATCTCCCTTTTCTGTGCATCCGGTGTGATCAGTCGAACACGCCGAAAGTCATGTAGCTGAACCACGAACGGTCGGTGCTGCTCGACTCAGGTTCTGGTTCTTCGATCACGTCGCCGTTCTCGTCTTTAGGCTTGAGCTCGTTCGGAATCGCGTCTTTCGCGTCCTGGAACTGCTTCTGCACGTCCTGGTTGGCGCGGGTTTCGCCCGGCGGCAGCGGTGGGCGCGATTCGATCAGCCCCAGCGTCGCCTTGCTCAGGAACGAACGGTTGTCGGCTTCGGCAACCCTTGGCACGAACTGACCGTCTTGCAGACTTGGGTGGTTCGGGTAGTTGAGCTTCAGGGTTTCCAGGCTGGTGGCTGCCAGGTCGTCCAGGTGCAGACGCTGATAGGCTTCAGTCATCACTGCCAGGCCGTCGCCGACCGATGGGGTCTCCTGGAAGTTTTCCACCACGTAACGGCCACGGTTGGCAGCGGCGACATACGCCTGACGGGTCAGGTAGTAGTCGGCCACGTGGATTTCGTAGGCTGCCAGCAGGTTACGCAGGTAGATCATGCGTTGCTTGGCGTCCGGCGCGTAGCGGCTGTTCGGGTAGCGGCTGGTCAGCTGGGCGAACTCGTTGTACGAGTCGCGCGCGGCGCCCGGGTCACGCTTGGTCATGTCCAGCGGCAGGAAGCGCGCCAGCAGGCCGACGTCCTGGTCGAAAGAGGTCAGACCTTTCAGGTAGTAGGCATAATCCACGTTCGGGTGCTGCGGATGCAAACGAATGAAACGCTCGGCGGCGGATTTTGCAGCTTCCGGCTCGGCGTTTTTATAGTTGGCGTAGATCAGCTCCAGCTGTGCCTGATCGGCGTAGCGACCGAACGGATAACGCGACTCCAGAGCCTTCAGCTTGGCTGTGGCGCTGGTGTAGCTGTTGTTGTCCAGGTCAGTCTGAGCCTGCTGATACAGCTCGGCTTCGCTGAGGTTTTCGTCTACGACTTCCTTCGATGAGCAAGCAGCGGTCAATGCGAGGATGGCGATCAGCAGCAGGTGTTTCACTTGCATGGCGGCTTGCGTCCCTATGACGGCCGCTGTCTTGGGCGGGGCCGTCCTGTTATGATGAGCGCCCCGTTGAAAAGCCTCGGGGCAAAAGACGCCGTATTTAACCACAAGCGCGCAGCCGAAACCAAAAGCTGTGCCGACGCACAGTCAGAGCATGTCCGATAAAATTGAACTTCGCGCAGAGGTGCCGTCCGAATTGGGCGGCCAACGCCTCGATCAAGTCGCTGCCCAACTCTTCGCTGAGCACTCTCGCTCGCGCCTTTCCGCCTGGATCAAAGAAGGTCGCCTGACTGTGGACGGGGCGGTCATCCGCCCTCGCGACATCGTGCACGGCGGTGCCATCCTTGAGCTGACTGCCGAGCAGGAAGCCCAGGGCGAGTGGATCGCCCAGGACATCGAGCTCGACATCGTCTATGAAGACGACGACATCCTGGTGATCAACAAGCCTGCGGGCCTGGTGGTGCACCCGGCTGCCGGTCACGCCGATGGCACGCTGCTCAATGCTTTGCTGCACCACGTGCCGGACATCATCAATGTCCCGCGCGCCGGCATCGTGCATCGTCTGGACAAGGACACCACCGGTCTGATGGTGGTGGCCAAGACCATTCAGGCGCAGACCAAGCTGGTTACTCAATTGCAGAGTCGCAGCGTTAGCCGCATCTATGAGTGCATCGTGATCGGTGTGGTCACCGCCGGTGGCAAGATCAACGCCCCGATCGGTCGCCACGGCCAGCAGCGCCAGCGCATGGCAGTGATGGAAGGCGGCAAGCCTGCCGTCAGCCACTACCGCGTGCTGGAGCGCTTCCGTTCCCACACCCATGTACGGGTGAAACTGGAAACCGGTCGTACGCACCAGATCCGCGTGCACATGTCGCACATCAACTTCCCGTTGGTCGGCGATCCGGCATACGGCGGTCGCTTCCGCATTCCGCCAGCGGCTAACCCGACGATGGTTGAATCGCTCAAGCATTTCCCGCGTCAGGCCCTGCACGCGCGCTTCCTTGAGCTGGATCATCCGACGACCGGTGAACGCATGAGCTGGGAATCGCCGCTGCCGGAAGATTTCGTCTGGCTGCTGACCCTGCTCAAGCAGGATCGCGAGGCATTCGTCGGATGAACTGGCTGACGCCGGACTGGCCTGCGCCGGCCAGCGTCAAAGCCTGCGTCACCACCCGCGAGGGCGGTGTCAGCGAGGCGCCGTTCGACAGCCTCAATCTGGGCGATCATGTCGATGATCGTCCTGAGGCTGTGGCCGAGAACCGTCGGCGTCTGACCGAGAACTTCTCTATAAAGCCTGCATGGTTGCAGCAAGTGCACGGGATTGCCGTGGCGCATGCTGATCCGGGCATTGTTGCGACCGCCGATGCCAGTTGGACGACAACCCCCGGAATTGCATGCACGGCGATGACGGCGGATTGCCTGCCGGCATTGTTCTGCGATCGTGCCGGCACTCGCGTTGCTGCGGCTCACGCCGGTTGGCGCGGTCTGGCGGCGGGCGTGCTTGAGGCAACTCTCGACAGCCTCGATGTTCCGGCTGAAGACGTTTTGGTCTGGCTCGGCCCGGCGATTGGCCCGAAAGCCTTTGAAGTCGGCACGGAAGTGCGGGAAGTCTTCATCAATCAATTGCCGGAAGCGGCACAAGCCTTCGTGCCGAGCGACAATGCCGGCAAGTTCATGGCTGACGTCTATTTGCTGGCGCGCCTGCGTCTGGCTGAACGCGGTGTCACTGCTGTTTATGGTGGCGGTTTCTGCACCGTGACCGATCCGCGCTTCTTCTCCTACCGCCGCGCTTCGCGCACCGGTCGCTTTGCCTCCCTTATCTGGCTCACCCGCTAGACTTGCCTGACCTGAATCAACGCTCTGACGCTTGAATCTTGCAGAATCGACCGCATCTATAGCGGTATCTGGCAGGTTTCTTTATTCAGGATGGTTTTTAGGTCCGGCCTGCTCAAAAGGAAGGTGACTTATGCGAATAGACCGTTTAACCAGCAAATTACAGTTGGCCTTGTCCGACGCCCAGTCGTTGGCAGTCGGCCACGATCATCCGGCCATCGAGCCGGCGCACTTGATGCAAGCCATGCTTGAACAGCAGGGTGGTTCGATCAAACCTCTGCTGATGCAGGTGGGCTTCGACGTCAACAGCTTGCGCAAAGAGCTGACCAAAGAGCTCGACCAATTACCGAAAATCCAGAACCCGACTGGCGACGTCAACATGTCGCAGGATCTGGCGCGCCTGCTCAATCAGGCTGACCGTCTGGCTCAACAGAAGGGTGACCAGTTCATTTCCAGCGAACTGGTGCTGCTCGCTGCGATGGACGAGAACAGCAAGCTCGGCAAGTTGCTGCTCGGCCAGGGTGTGAGCAAGAAAGCCCTGGAAAACGCGATCAATAACCTGCGTGGCGGCGAAGCGGTGAATGACGCCAACCACGAAGAGTCGCGGCAGGCGTTGGATAAATACACCGTCGACCTGACCAAACGCGCCGAAGACGGCAAGCTCGATCCGGTGATCGGCCGTGACGACGAAATCCGTCGCACCATTCAGGTTCTGCAGCGGCGCACAAAGAACAATCCGGTGCTGATCGGTGAACCTGGTGTGGGTAAAACCGCCATCGCCGAAGGTCTGGCCCAGCGCATCATCAACGGCGAAGTGCCGGATGGCCTCAAAGGCAAGCGTCTGCTCTCGCTGGATATGGGCGCGCTGATTGCCGGTGCCAAGTATCGCGGTGAGTTCGAAGAACGCCTGAAATCGCTGCTCAACGAGCTGTCGAAACAGGAAGGGCAGATCATTCTGTTCATCGACGAGCTGCACACCATGGTGGGTGCCGGTAAGGGCGAAGGCTCGATGGACGCTGGCAACATGCTCAAGCCTGCACTGGCTCGCGGTGAGTTGCACTGTGTCGGCGCGACCACGCTCAACGAGTACCGCCAATATATAGAGAAGGACGCGGCGCTCGAACGACGCTTCCAGAAAGTATTGGTGGATGAGCCGAGCGAAGAAGACACCATCGCCATCCTGCGTGGCCTTAAAGAGCGCTACGAGGTTCACCACAAGGTGGCGATCACTGACGGCGCGATCATCGCTGCGGCCAAGCTCAGTCATCGCTACATCACTGACCGGCAGTTGCCGGACAAGGCCATCGACCTGATCGACGAGGCCGCCAGCCGCATCCGTATGGAAATCGATTCCAAGCCAGAAGTGCTCGATCGTCTGGAGCGTCGCCTGATTCAGTTGAAGGTGGAATCCCAGGCGCTGAAGAAAGAAAGCGACGAAGCGGCGATGAAACGTCTGGAGAAACTCCAGGAAGAAATCGTCCGTCACGAACGTGAGTACTCGGATCTGGAAGAAATCTGGAACTCGGAAAAAGCCGAGGTGCAGGGTTCTGCGCAGATTCAGCAGAAGATCGAGCAGTCGCGTCAGGAACTGGAAGCCGCGCGCCGCAAAGGCGACCTGAACCGCATGGCCGAGTTGCAGTACGGGGTGATCCCGGACCTGGAACGCAGCCTGCAAATGGTCGACCAGCACGGCAAGAGCGAAAACCAGCTGCTGCGCAGCAAGGTGACTGAAGAAGAGATCGCCGAAGTCGTATCGAAGTGGACCGGCATTCCGGTGTCGAAAATGCTCGAAGGCGAGCGCGACAAACTGATGAAGATGGAAAGCCTGTTGCACAAACGGGTCATCGGCCAGGAAGAAGCGGTGGTCGCCGTCGCTAACGCAGTACGGCGTTCGCGTGCCGGGTTGTCTGACCCGAATCGTCCCAGCGGCTCGTTCATGTTCCTCGGCCCGACCGGTGTCGGTAAAACCGAGCTGTGCAAGGCGCTGGCCGAATTCCTCTTTGATACTGAAGAGGCGATGGTGCGGATCGACATGTCCGAGTTCATGGAGAAACATTCCGTGGCTCGCCTGATCGGTGCACCACCGGGATACGTCGGTTATGAAGAAGGCGGTTACCTGACCGAGGCTGTGCGTCGCAAGCCTTATTCGGTGATCCTGCTGGACGAAGTCGAGAAGGCGCACCCGGATGTGTTCAACATCTTGCTGCAAGTGCTCGAGGATGGTCGCCTGACCGACAGCCATGGCCGCACGGTGGACTTCCGCAATACCGTGATCGTCATGACTTCGAACCTCGGTTCTGTGCAGATTCAGGAACTGGTCGGTGATCGTGAGGCGCAGCGCGCAGCGGTGATGGATGCGCTGACGTCGCACTTCCGTCCGGAGTTCATTAACCGGGTCGACGAAGTGGTGATCTTCGAGCCTTTGGCGCGGGATCAGATCGCGGGCATTACCGAGATCCAGTTGGGCCGTCTGCGCAGTCGTCTGGCCGAGCGCGAGCTGAAGCTGGAACTCAGCCCGGAGGCGATGGACAAGTTGATCGCCGTTGGTTACGACCCGGTGTATGGCGCACGTCCTTTGAAACGGGCGATCCAGCGCTGGATCGAAAACCCGCTGGCGCAGTTGATCCTTTCGGGTCACTTCATGCCAGGCGACACGGCGACCGGCAAGGTCGAGAACGACGAAATCGTTTTCAACTAAGTCCAAACGCCAATGAAAATTGGAAGGCCCCACATTGTGGGGCCTTTTTTTTCGTTAGGCTGTTGAACTCAAAGGAAAAGGCTTGTAAAGTGCGCCCCGCAGTCAGTCGCCAGGACGGTCTCAGCTCACTGAGTTGAAATCTGAAATAAGTTGCAAATCATTAACTTGAAAGCAATTTAGGGGGTTGACAGAGGTGTTCTAGGTTGTAGAATAGCGCGCCTCAGACACACGAACGCAGCGATGCGAACGAGTGACTGGAAGCAGTAAGTTTCACCGTTGTAAATTGAAATATGTAGTTCCGTGATAGCTCAGTCGGTAGAGCAAATGACTGTTAATCATTGGGTCCCAGGTTCGAGTCCTGGTCACGGAGCCAATTTCAAGCCGGGGTATAGCGCAGTCCGGTAGCGCGCCTGCTTTGGGAGCAGGATGTCAGGAGTTCGAATCCCCTTACCCCGACCATTTTTGGGTCGTTAGCTCAGTTGGTAGAGCAGTTGGCTTTTAACCAATTGGTCGTAGGTTCGAATCCCACACGACCCACCATTTTTGAAACCAGTTAACGCTGGGATCGAATCTTAAGATCAGAGGCCAAAAGCGCTGATCGAAGAAGGCGATCTTTGAAAGGTCGCCTTTTTTTTACCGGGGTATAGCGCAGTCCGGTAGCGCGCCTGCTTTGGGAGCAGGATGTCAGGAGTTCGAATCCCCTTACCCCGACCATATTAAAAATCCTCGTATCGAAAGATACGGGGATTTTTTTTGTCCGACAAAAACTCATTTCCCCTTCAAGTCATCATACAACCTGCCGATAGCCCGCTAACACGAGGGGACTGCCATGGCTTCGCCCCTTGAATCTGGCCAATACAAGAATAAGGGCGTTCGTCATGTTGCTTCGTCAGTTGAATATTGCCCCCCGGGCTGCCTTGGGATTTGCCCTGATTGCGGTGTTGGTCGCCTTGCTCGGCGTGTTTGCGCTGGGGCAGATGTCGAGTATTCGCGACAGTGAAGTTGCGGTAGAAAATCAGTGGCTGCCGAGCATTCGTGGCGGCGACGAGATTCGCGAGATCATGCTGCGCATCCGCACCATCTCATTGCGCATGGCGCTGGACCAGGACGCGAACAATATCGCCACCTACCGCAGCCAGATGGACACCCGCGATAAGGAGCTGAGCGAGAAAATCGCCGCCTACGACAAACTGGTCGACACCCCGGAAGGGCAGCAGCTATACGACCAGTTCAAAAAGACCTTCGCCGCGTATCGCAGTGGCATCGCTCAGTCCTTCGCCCTCGCCGAGCAAGGCAAGCGTGATGAGCTGACCAAATTGTTGCTGGTCGACATGAAAACCGTGGTCGATGGCTCCGGCAAGCAACTCACTGATCTGGCGGACCTGTTCGCCAAACAGGTCGCCGCCGAAAGCCAGAAGTCTGCAGCACACTACGAAAACTCGCGCACGATTGTCAGCTTGTTCATTGCCTTGGCCGCGCTGGCCACGGTGGCACTGGCAATGATGCTCACGCGCAGTATCGTTCGTCCGCTGAGCAGTGCCGTGAGCGCCGCAGAAAGTGTGGCGCAGGGTGATCTGACCCGGCCGATCGAAACTGATGGCAACGATGAAGTCAGCCGTTTGCTCAAAGCCTTGGCGACCATGCAGCAGAACCTGCGCGAGACGCTGCAAGGCATCAGCGGTTCGGCCACGCAACTGGCGACGGCTGCCGATGAACTCAACGCGGTGACACTCGACAGTACGCAGGGGCTGCAACAGCAGAACAACGAAATCGAACAAGCCGCGACTGCCGTCAACCAGATGACCGCAGCGGTGGAGGAGGTCGCACGCAATGCGGTGTCGACCTCTGACGCGACCCGTCAGTCCAGCGAGTCGGCGCATCTGGGGCAGGTACGCGTCAGTGAGACCGCCACGGCCATCAACGCCCTGGCCAGCGATGTGCAACAGACCGGCGAGTTGGTGCAATCACTGGCCAACCAGTCGCAGGACATTGGCAAGGTGCTCGACGTGATTCGGGCGATTGCCGAGCAGACCAACCTGCTGGCGCTCAATGCCGCGATTGAAGCGGCACGGGCCGGCGAGAGCGGACGAGGCTTTGCCGTAGTGGCTGATGAAGTAAGGGCTTTGGCTTATCGTACGCAGCAATCGACCCAGGAGATCGAGCAAATGGTCCAGGGCATGCGCAGCGGTTCGAGCCTGGCGCTGGATTCGATGCAGGCCAGTACCGCGCGTGCCACGACCACCCTGGCGTTGGCTGAACGCGCCGGTGAGGCGCTGCAAACCATTACCGCGTCGGTGCATGAGATCCATGAGCGCAATCTGGTGATTGCCAGCGCTGCAGAAGAACAAGCGCAAGTCGCGCGGGAAGTGGATCGCAACCTGGTGAACATTCGTGATTTGTCGGTACGTTCTGCCGCAGGCGCTGACCAGACCAGTGCTTCCAGCCATGAATTGTCGCAACTGGCCAACGCTCTGCAGGGCATGGTCCGGCGCTTCCAGTTGTAAACGGGCAGACGTGAAAAAGCCGCGTTTCTCTCAGGAGAAGCGCGGCTTGTTTTTTACTGCCGATCAGGCGCCGTCTTGATCTTTCAGGTGCTCGAACAGGCCTTTCGGCATCTTCTTGCCATTGGCTTCAAAGTTGGCCTTCACGTTGTTGTAGGCCTCTTGCTCATCGATAAAGCCATCGTGGTTAGTGTCGATCTTGTCGAAATCGGACTTCGGCGCGACCTTCAGAAATTCGGCGCGGGAGACCTTGCCGTCGCCATCGCTGTCAGTCTTGGCCATCGAGGCATCGCCACATTTGCCTTCACCGCATTTGCCTTCCGGTGCTTTCACCGAAGTTTCTGCCGAGGCGACCATGTAGCCCTGCGCCAGTGGCTGGGCGGCAAATACCGAGCCGGACAACATCAGGCCGCCAGCCAGCGCGGCGCCGATCAGGCCAATGGATTTTTTGCCGAGGGTCGAAGTACGGGACATTTACATTCTCCTGGGCTGCACTGCGCAACCACACGTTAAGGACGATTGCCTGAGCAGGTGTTGCTCGGGTGTGGCCATTAAGCGGTGGCGGTGTATCGCGACTGTGTCGCGCAGCGGGGGAGTTTGTAACCAAAGGTGGGGAAAGCGCGGCGGGGATACACTAGGAAACAGATCTTGCAATCAATACAAAATAATGTGGGAGCGAGCCTGCTCGCGAAGGCGTCGTATCAGTCGACATTAAATTCAGCTGACACAACGCATTCGCGAGCAGGCTCGCTCCCACAGGTTTACATCAATGCAGTTTCAGACGCGGCTCGGTGCCACGACCAATCTTGCTACCCAGCATCAACATCGCCGTGCGGAACGGCCCGTACAGTGCCATCTGGTGCATGCGATACAGCGACACGTAAAACATCCGCGCCAGCCAGCCTTCGAGCATCACGCTGCCGGTCAGGTTGCCCATCAAGTTACCCACAGCCGAAAAACGCGACAGCGATATCAGCGAGCCGTAGTCGGTGTACTTGTATTCAGGCAAGGTCTTGCCTTCGATGCGCAGTTTCAGCGATTTGGCCAGCAGCGACGCCTGTTGGTGCGCGGCTTGCGCCCGTGGCGGCACGTTGCGATCGGTACCCGGTTGCGGGCACGCGGCGCAATCGCCGAAGGCGAAGATGTTTTCATCGCGCGTGGTCTGCAGCGTCGGCAGCACTTGCAGTTGATTGATGCGGTTGGTTTCCAGGCCGTCGATGTCTTTGAGGAACCCCGGTGCACGAATACCGGCAGCCCAGACTTTCAGGCTGGCCTTGATCTCGTTGCCGTCGGCGGTGATCAGGCTGTCGGCGGTCACTTCGCTGACCGAAGCATTGGTCATCACATTGACCCCGAGTTTTTCCAGGGTCTTGTGCACTGGCCCGCTGATGCGCTCCGGCAGTGCGGGCAGCACCCGTGGACCGGCTTCGATCAGAGTGATGTGCATGTTTTCCGGTTTGATCCGGTCCAGACCATAAGCCGCCAGTTCATGGGCTGCGTTGTGCAATTCTGCCGCCAGTTCAACGCCCGTGGCGCCAGCGCCGACGATCGCAACGCTGATTTGCTCGACCACATCGGTTTGCCCGGCGTGTGCACGCAGATAGTGATTAAGCAGTTGCTGATGGAAGCGCTCGGCCTGTTTGCGGGTGTCGAGGAACAGGCAGTGCTGCGCCGCGCCCTGCGTGCCGAAATCATTGGTAGTGCTGCCGACGCTGATCACCAGCGAGTCGTACTGCACTTCACGCGCCGGCACCAGTTCTACGCCATTTTCATCGTAGGTGGCGGCCAACTGGATTTTCTTCTGCGCGCGATCGAGCCCGCTCATGCGCCCCAGCTGGAACTCGAAGTGGTTCCATTTTGCCTGGGCAACATAGTTGAGTTCGTCTTCGGAAGAGTTCAGCGATCCGGCGGCCACTTCGTGCAGCAGTGGTTTCCAGATGTGCGTCAGGTTGGCGTCGACCAGCATCACACTGGCGGTGCCACGCTTGCCCAGAGTCTTACCCAGACGGGTAGCCAACTCCAGACCGCCGGCGCCGCCGCCGACAATAACAATACGATGGGACATAGGGATAACTCGCAAGGTTTTTAAAGGAAATCTTTGTCGTCATTACCCAAGCGAGCGCGAGGCAGCTCATAGCGTCAGGTAACTGATAAATCGGCTCAACAGGCCCAGACCAATGGTCACTGCCAGCACCAGCACGAGGAGCATCCACGGCCGGAAAGGCCGGCGCTCGACTCGGTGTTGGGACAGTTGCAGGTACTCTTCGACATGTTTCTGGTCTTCAGGGTTCAGGCGGCTGGTCATATTTGCCTCGTCAGGTAGACGTTGCTGAATGGGCAGAAGCTACAGCGGTTTTTATCCGGGGTTGAACGCAGCATAGCCGCTGTCCGGAACCGGCTCGACGCTCACCCGGTCTTCGAGGCGAATGATCCCGCTTTGTAACACCCGCGCGGTAATTCCGCCATGTCCGCGCATCGCTTGAAACGTGCCCGGGCCGAGGTTGTTCTGCAAGCGTGCGCAGGGCTGACACCAGCCCGTGGTTTCGAATATTGCCTGACCGATGCGAAAGCGCCGACCCTTCAAACTAAACAAATTGATACCGCTGATAACGAGATTGCGCCGCAGATCTTCAGGTTTCACAGGTTGATCGTCGGGGCGGCCCATCAAGGCGTTGATCACCGCCAAATGTTCCCACTGGATCAGTGTCACCTGTCGTGCGTTACGCACACCGGGACGGGCGTGATCGCCGGTCAGTCCTGCTTCCAGCCGAGCTTCCACCGCATCGAGTTCGATCATCGGCCCACGGGATTCTGGACGCACGCCGATCCAGCGCACTTGACCGGTCTGTGGCACATCGGCGATCAGTTGCTGAAGTGGCGTCACAGGCTGATCCCGACGTCGAAGACGATACTGCGGCCGAGGTTGCTGCGCAGAAAGTCCGGCGCGTCCGGGTGGGCGAACAGCACGCGGGCGAAGGTTGGGCCGACCAGAGATAACGAACGCCAGCCTTGGCGCAGATATTCGGTCGGCGGCGGGAAATGGCTGTTCAAATCCAGCACCTCACGTTTAAGACTGGCGAAAGCAATGATGTCCAATTCGCCCAGATCCATGCCACGTTCTTTGTAGTTGTGCGCTTTTTTACGCAGGGTCGGCGCCAGTCGCAGCAGGAATTCATTGGCAGGAATGCGTTTCGGCTTGGCTTCGCGGCGCACCAACTGACTGAGAGAAAAGGCACTGCGCCGCCGCTGCAACTCATCGCGCCATTCGTCGTTGAGACGGCGGCCCTCATCGAGCACGAAGAACACCTCGAAATTGGCATCGCGAAACAGCACGTCCGGTGGCTCGCCGGCCGGCGCGAATTCGTCAGCACGATAGGGAATGTTCAGGCCTTGCAGCAGGCGTTGGCAGACCCAACGCTCACGCTCCCATTTGCGGGCATTGGACAGAAAGGCGTTGGCCTGCTCGGCCGCGATGGTCAGCAGGCGTAAATAATCTGAGTCATCCATAGGCCCAAGCTTAGCGTTCAATTGCGACAAGCAGAAAGCTTTGCTTGGCTAATGCTTGTCGGGTGGCGGTGTAGACTGCGGCGAAGGACGTAAACCCACGGATAAAGTGAGGGAATCATGATCGGTGCCGAACTGTTGTCCTCGGCGAGCCTGACGCTCGGCTGGCTGATTTATGTGCCGGTGCTGCTCTGGGCGATTTTGCGTGCGCCGTGGGTCGAGTTGTTCAGTGACAGCCGGCGTCAGCATCTGCTGTTCGGGACGGTGTTCGCGTTGTTCCTGTTGTGGCTGGTGCGCAGGGATTTCGACACGGGCGTGTCTTATCATTTCATCGGCATGACGGCGGTAACGTTGCTGCTGGACTGGCCGCTGGCGATTGTCGGTGGGCTGGTCGCACAAATGGGTCTGGTGCTGCTCGGGCGTCAGGATCTGCTGGCCGTCGGGGTCAATGGTACTTTGTTCATTTTGCTGCCGGTGCTGGTTACCGAATGCGTGGCAATTCTCGTAGAGCGTGCTCAGCCGCGTAACCCGTTCGTGTACATCTTCTGTTCCGGTTTTTTCGCTGCCGCGCTTTCAGCACTTTTGTGTTTGATTTTGAGTCTGACGCTGCTGTGGTACGACGGTCTCTTTGCCATGCCAGAGTGGCTGGAGGATTTCGTCGGTTATCTGTGGCTGCTGCTGTTTCCCGAGGCGTTCATCAACGGCATGGTGGTCAGTGCGCTAGTGGTATTCAGCCCGGAATGGCTGGAGACATTCAATCGCACGCGCTACCTTTCGGCGCCGTGGAAGGACGATGACCCCAAGTCTTGATCCATATCAAACCCGCCGTGCGCGGGAAATTTCATGCTCGCGCAAATCCCTTCAGGAGCAGCGGCATGAGTGTTTACGAGTGGGCGAGGCAGGAAACCCGGCAGAGTCTGGACATGGCGCAGGAGGTAGGCTTTGACCCGGGGTTGAGTTTGCGCGCCTTGCTCAGTGCCGTGGTACAACAGAGCAAGGCCGTGCGCAACGCCGAAGACCTGGCCGATGAGTTGCGCTTTCTGGCGGAAAACCTCGACGACAATCAGGACTACGGCTTTATGCGGCCTTGAGAGGATCAGTGGCGCGGATCGAAATCGCCGGAAAACAGTTCGTCCTCGGCATCCGGTGCGACCGGAATCTTGTGTTCTTCCGACGCCCAGGCGCCGAGGTCGATCAGTTTGCAGCGATCGGAACAGAACGGCCGAAACTTGTTTTCAGGGGTGAACTCAACGGGCGCGCCGCAGGTTGGGCATTCAACGGTTGGGATCTGGCTCATGCTTGGCCTCCGGATAAAGTCAGGTAAAAGTGATGCAGACGCTCGACCTCGCTGTGCAGCCAGGCGAGGTCGCGGTCATTGACCACCACGTCGTCGGCACGGCTCACACGGTCTTCGCGGCTCGACTGGGCCTTGAGGATCGCCTGAACCTGCTGCTCGCTGGTCTGGTCACGCTGCAAGGTGCGTTCGATCTGCAATTGTTGCGGTGCGTCGATCACCAGGATGCGTTGTGTCATCGCGTATTGCCCGGATTCGATCAGCAGTGGCGAAACCAGAATCGCGTAAGGCGATTTTGCCAGCGCCAGATGATGGGCGATTTCCTCGGCGATCAACGGATGCAGCAGGGCTTCGAGCCAGCGCCGTTGCTCCGGCACTTCGAAGATCAGCTGGCGCAGGGCCGCGCGGTCCAGTGTGCCATCGACCTGCAAAACACCAGTGCCGAAATGCTCGGCAATCTGCGCCAGCGCCGCACGCCCCGGCTCAACCACCCAGCGCGCCGCGTGATCGGCATCCACCACGTGGATACCCAGATCAATGAAATGCTGGGCCGCCGCGCTTTTGCCGCTGCCGATGCCGCCGGTGAGGCCGAGAATCCAGGGTTTTTCCAAAGGGGTATTCATTTCAAACCGACAAACTGCCAATAGAAGTCGGTTATTTGACCACCCCAGAGCAAGGCAATCCAGCCGGCAATTGCCAGATAGGGGCCGAAGGGGATCGGCGTCGAGCTTTTCTGCTCGCGCAGGCGCAGCAAAATCACTCCGATAATGGCGCCGACCAGCGATGACAGCAGGATGGTCAGCGGCAGAATCTGCCAGCCGCCCCACGCGCCGAGCAGCGCCAACAGCTTGAAATCACCGTGGCCGATGCCGTCCTTGCCGGTCAGCAACTTGAACAGCCAGAACACCGACCATAGCGCCATATAACCGGCCACCGCGCCCCACAGCGCATCGTGCAACGGCACGAACAGGCCGAAGCTGTTGATGATCAGTCCCAGCCACAGCAACGGCAGCACCAGTACATCGGGCAACAGTTGATGTTCGGTGTCGATCAGACTCATCGCCAGCAAACCCCAGGTCAGGACGATCAGCAGGCACGCCGGCCAACCGAAACCGAAGTGCCAGGCGATGAAGGTCGAGAGCAACCCACAGGCCAGTTCGGTTAGCGGATAACGTTTGCTGATCGGTGCGGTACACGCAGAGCAGCGCCCGCGCAGCCACAGGTAACTCAACAGGGGAATGTTTTCCCACGGCCGGATCCGGTGGGCGCAATGCGGGCATTCGGAGTGCGGCAGCATCAGGTTGTAGGTGGGCAGCGGCGTTTCACCGGGCAAACCGAGCACGTCGTGAGCCTGCTGGCGCCAGTCGCGCTCGAGCATTTTCGGCAGGCGCCAGATCAGCACATTAAGAAAGCTCCCGACCACCAGACCCAGCAGCAGGGCGGTGAAGACAAAGGCCAGCGGATACAGGGCGAACAGTTCGTCGATAGGCATGTCAGATCGCTGAGCCAAGTTGGAAGATCGGCAGGTACATGGCCACCACCAGCCCGCCAACGATCACCCCCAGCACGACCATGATGAACGGCTCCATGAGGCTGGTGAGGTTGTCGACCATGTTATCCACTTCCTCTTCGTAAAACCCCGCGACCTTGTCGAGCATCTCGTCCAGCGCGCCGGACTCTTCGCCGATCGCGGTCATCTGCACGGCCATGTTGGGAAAGACTCCAGTGCTGCGCATCGAAAAATTCAGCTGCATGCCGGTGGAGACGTCCTGGCGGATCCGCAGCACAGCACGCTTGAACACCACATTGCCGGTAGCGCCGGCCACTGAGTCGAGCGCTTCCACCAGCGGCACACCGGCGGCGAATGTGGTCGACAGGGTTCGAGCGAATCGCGCCACGGCGGACTTGTACATCAGCGTGCCCACCAAGGGCAGTTTCAATAGCCACGTGTCTTTGCGGTCGCGTAATGCCTGAGATGTTTTCAGTGCATGGCGAGTACCAAAGGTCGCCGCGACCAGCGCGCCGAGAATCGCCCACCACCATTGCTGCATGAATTCCGACAGGCTGATCACCACCAGGGTGAAGGCCGGCAGTTCGGCGCCGAAGCCGGAAAACACCGACTGGAATTGCGGCACCACTTTGACCAGCAGGATCCCGGTCACGACTGCCGCCACCAGCACCACGGCGGTGGGGTAGGTCATGGCTTTCTTGATCTTGGCCTTGAGTCGTTCGCTTTTTTCTTTATAAGTCGCGACACGTTCGAGCAAGGTGTCGAGCGCGCCGGACTGTTCGCCGGCGTCGACCAGGTTGCAATACAGCTCGTCGAAATACTGCGGCTTCTTGCGCAGGGCTGTGGCAAAGCTGTTACCGGCCGCGACCTCCTGTTTGACCTCGTCCACCAGCTTGCGCATGGCCGGGTTTTCAAAGCCTTCGCCAATGATGTCGAACGATTGCAGCAGCGGTACGCCGGCCTTCATCATGGTCGCCATCTGCCGGGTGAACAGGGCGATGTCCTGGGCCTTGATGCGTTTGCCAAAGCTCAGCAACGAAGCGGATTTTTTGCGCACCTTGCCGGGATTGATCCCCTGTTTACGCAGTTGTGCCTTGATCAGTGCCGGGTTCTGTCCGCTTAGTTCACCGGTGACTTTGCTGCCTTTCCTGTCCGTGCCTTCCCAGGCATAAATACTGATTTTCGCTGCCTTGACCGCCATGTTCAGTCCTTGGTGACCCGGTTGATTTCTTCAAGGCTGGTGATGCCTTGCATGGCCTTGTGCAGCCCGGAGGTGCGCAGGTCGTCGAAGCCGTCGCGGCGCATCTGCAGGTCGATTTCCAGCGAGTTGCCTTCGGCCATGATCAAGCGTTGCAGCTCCGGTGTGTTTTTCACCACTTCATATATCCCCACGCGTCCTTTATAGCCGCCGTTGCAGTGATCGCAACCGACCGGCTCGTAGATCGTGAAATGGCCGATGCGTTCCTCGGGGAAACCCTCCTTGATCAAGGTTTCGCGTGGGATCTCGATGGGTTTCTTGCAATGGCCGCAGAGCTTGCGCGCCAGACGCTGGGCGATGATCAGGCTGACCGAGGTGGCAATGTTGAAGCCGGGAATGCCCATGTTGTGCAGACGGGTCAGGGTTTCCGCGGCGCTGTTGGTGTGCAGGGTCGAGAGCACCAGGTGACCGGTCTGCGCAGCCTTGATCGCAATCTCTGCAGTTTCCAGATCACGAATCTCGCCGACCATGATCACGTCCGGGTCCTGGCGCAGAAACGAGCGCAGCGCCTGGGCAAAGTCGAGTCCCTGTTTGGGATTGACGTTGACCTGATTGATGCCTTCCATGTTGATCTCCACCGGGTCTTCGGCGGTGGAGATGTTGATGTCGACGGTGTTGAGGATATTCAGGCCGGTGTACAGCGACACGGTTTTACCCGAACCGGTGGGCCCGGTGACCAGAATCATCCCCTGTGGCTGCTTGAGCGCGGCCATGTACAAGTCTTTCTGCACCGGCTCATAGCCGAGCGCGTCGATGCCGATCTGTGCGCTGGACGGGTCGAGGATCCGGATCACCACTTTTTCGCCCCACAGGGTCGGCAAGGTGTTGACGCGGAAATCGATCGATTTGTTCTTTGACAGGCGCATCTTGATCCGCCCGTCCTGCGGTTTGCGCCGTTCCGAGATATCGAGGCTGGCCATGACTTTCAGGCGCGCAGCGATGCGCCCGGCCAGTTGAATCGGTGGCTTGGCCACCTCACGCAGGATGCCGTCGGTGCGCACCCGAACCCGGTAGTTTTTCTCGTAAGGCTCGAAGTGCAAGTCGGAAGAGCCACTCTTGATCGCGTCGAGCAGCATCTTGTGAACGAAACGCACCACCGGCGCATCGTCGGCGTCGAGCCCGCCGATGGCGTCCTGCTTGCTGTCGTCGACGGATTCGACATCGAGGCCGTCGAGATCGACATCGGCCATGTCTTCCAGACCACTGGCGTGGGTGTCGAAGAACTTTTCGATGGCATCGGTGAGTTTGTCGTCCTCGACCAGAATGGCTTCGGTACTCAGCCCGGTGCTGAACTGAATGTCGTTGATCGCTTGATGGTTGCTCGGGTCGGAGATGCCGACGAACAGCTTGTTGCCACGTCGCCACAAGGGCAGGGCATGGTGTTGACGCACAAGTTTTTCGCTGACCAGGCCCTTGGGCTGGGTTTCCTTGTCGAGGCAGTTGAGATCGAGGAACGCCATGCCGAAATGCTCGCTGGCAATCTCGGCCACTTGCCAGCTCTTGACCAGTTTGTTCTGCACCAGATAACTGACCAGCGACAAGCGATTACGCTGGGCCTGTTGCCAGGCTTGCTGGGCACTTTTTTCTGTCAGCAGTTCAGCCTGCACCAATTGCTTGGCCAGACCGCTCAGAGCGATGTCATTCATGGGAATTCCGCACACTTGCAGTTCATGACTTATAGCCTAGTCAAGTGACAGCGCCAAACACGGCCGGTGCAGGTGACAAAAAGTGTCAGATAGTGCGGTTGCAGGTTGTAGGAAATGGCGCTGCGCAGGTTTCGCGCCCAATGGCCGGGGCCTGGAAGGGATTGGCATGGCCTATGCTGCACCCCTTTCAGATCATGAGATTTCGACTCATGCATGGAGCGTTTCTATGAAAAAACAACAAGGTTTTACTCTGATCGAACTGCTGATCGTGGTGGCGATTATCGGGATTCTGGCGACCATCGCCTTGCCGCAGTATTCCAAATATCAGGCGCGGTCGAAGGTGACGGCGGGGTTGGCGGAGATCAGTGCGCTGAAGGTGCCGTTCGAAGACACCATCAATCAAGGCACCGATCCGACGCTGACATTGGTGGCGGGCAGTGCGACTGCGGCGACATCCAACTGCACGCTGGCTGCATCCGGTACTGCGTCCACGGGCGCCGGGACCATCACTTGTACACTGCTCAATGCCCCTGGCCCGGTGCTGAGCAAAACCATCACCCTGACTCGTTCGTCGGGGACCGGTGCGGGTGTATGGACCTGCGGTACCACCGTTGCTCCGGACTATTCGCCTAAGGGCTGTACTGCAAGCGGTACCTGAGCCGTGCTGTGCTGACCGGAATGCCCCGCTCTGCGGGGCATTTTTCATTGCGCGATACTTCACAAAACTTTCAATAATTTCAGCGCCTTAGGAACTTTTCCAAAAACCGCAACTTGCATGTGAAGAATGCACAAGTCATGCAATTTGCATGATTTCGGGAATTTCCATTAATCGCAACTTGTTGATTTATAAGGGTATTTTGAAAATTTAAAAGTTGGCACAGCGTTCGCAACTACCTCGGTAACCCTGCTGACAAGACAACCAGCAGACTTTCCAGAAAAACAGGAGTTACTCGTATGAAGAAGTTCGCTATCACTGCCGCTGCTGCTACCGCGCTGACCCTGACCATGACCGGCGCTTTCGCACAAACCACTCAGGCCACCCAGGCTCCAATGACTCTGGCCGCCGGTGAAATGACCAAGGCTAAAGAAACTACTTCCGATACCTGGATCACCACCAAAGTCAAAAGCGACCTGGTTACCGAAAAAGGCATTCCAGGCACTGACATCAAAGTAGAAACCAACAAAGGCGTTGTGTCGCTGTCGTCGACTGTAGCTATCACCGAAGCTCAGAAAACCACAGCCGTTAACATCACCAAGAAAATCAAAGGCGTCAAAGCGGTCTCCGCTGACGGCCTGAAAGCCGAGTAAGGCATGACTTCTCGCCTGGACCGGGAGAAGGCGCGACAGACGGGCCGAGCAATACGTCTGCCGCAACTTTAGAGTTCATGCGAACGGTCACACGGATGTGACCATTGCAGGCCCCGCCACTTGTGTCGGGGCCTGTTCTATTTCAGGGGCTACACAAAACAATTGTGGAAGCGAGCAGGCTCGCTCCCACATGGGATAAGTGAGTTGCTCTAGTTGCCGCGTTTGCTGGTGATCTGCCGCAGGCGATTGCCGTCGAAGCGCAGGTATTGATACATGCCGTTGTTCGGGCCGTAGGTCCATTCCTCGACCTGAAACTCTTCGCGTCGATTGGCGCTGCGCTTGTAGCCGAGTAAATCCCGGCTGACCGGTTCACCGCATTTCTGCAGCACCTCGCTTGAACGGTCGCCGAGACTGATCAACTGGCTACCACAGCGCAGCGTATCGGACGCCGAGGCGTGACTGGCCGCGAGCGTCATTGCGAGCAAGGCCAGCCACTGCAGTTTCATCACTCGGCATCCAGATGCATTTGTGTCACCACGCGGCCATCGCTCTCGGCCTCGCCAAGATTGGCGTCGATGAAGTACACGCGGTCGTCTGCCAGTTGGCCTTTATCGACCAGATAATCCTTGATGCTGCTGGCACGGTCCTGACCCAACTGACGCAGCAACACATCGCTGCCACTCCAGAACTGGATCACTCCTTCGCGCATCTTCGCCGTGCGTTCTTCCTTGCCCAGGTCCTTCCATTCGGCCGGCGGCTGGGTTTTCAGACGAGTTCGGTAGATGCCTTCGAGCAGTGGACCTTTCTCGCCCTCCGGCACTTGCAACAACGACGCCTGAGCCGGGACTTTATCGCCTCGACGCTGGAGCATCTTGTAGTAGTTGTATTGATATTCACGCTCCAGACGCTGCTCGGCGAGCAACGGGCCGTCACTGCTTTTGGCGGCCGTGCCTTCGATCTCCAGACGCAGTGCCGGACGCTCCTTCAGTGCCTGAGACAGTTTGACCAGCGCCGCTTCGGCATCCTTGCTCAAATCGCTTGAGCCCGGTGCAAACGACACGGTGCCGAGATCTTCCGAACCGCCGCCACTGATCAGTCCGCCAATCATTTTGAATGGCGCGGCAGCGGCTTTGACGATCAGGTTGCGCAGGGTCTGCCAGACAATCGGCATCACACTGAATTGCGGGTTGTTCAAGTCGCCGGTCACCGGCAATTCGATGGAGATCTTGCCATCGACGTCCTTGAGCAGGGCAATTGCCAGCTTCAGTGGCAGGCTCACGGCATCCGGGCTGTCAACTTTTTCGCCGAGCTGCAATTGTTCGACCACCACTTTATTTTCGGCTTTGAGCTGGCCCTTGGTGATCAGGTAATGCAGGTCGAGGTTGAGCCGACCCTTGCGGATGCGGTACCCGGCGAATTTACCGGAGTAGGGCGTCAACGTCGTCAGCTCGACGCGTTTGAAACTGGTGGCGATGTCGAGGCTGGCCATCGGGTCGAAGGGATTGACCGCGCCCTTGATGGTCACCGGTGCGTAGCGGTCGACCTTGCCTTTGATGTCGACGCTGGCCGGTTTCGCCTGGCGGCTGTCGATGGTGCCGATCTGGCCGTTGAGTTGCTGCACGGCGGTGGCGAAGTTCGGTGTCAGGCTGAAGTCGGCGAAGTTGGCCGAGCCATCGTTGATGGCGATGCCGCCAATGTGAATGCCCAGCGGTTTTTCGTTGCTGGCCGGTTTCGCCGCTGTGGTTTTGGTGCCGCTGTCGGCGGGCTGCGGAATCAGCAGATCGTCAATGTTGGTGGTGCGATCATCGTTGATCATGAACCGCACATACGGCTGGAACAGGTTGACCTTGTCGATCGACAGGCTGTCGCCGTGTTGATAATTCAGGCCTTCGACGACCACTTGCTGCCACTTGAGGAAGTCGCGGGTTTTCAGGGTGTCGAGGGTGTGCAGTTGATCGATTTGCGCGCGGCCGGTCACGCTGAGCGCCAGCGGTGCGGTGCTCTTGAGATTGACCTTCAGATCACTGCCGAGCATGCCGCTGCGCAGTTCCAGACGAATGAACGGGTTGATGTAGGACTGTGCGACGCGCAGGTCGATGTCCTGGGTTTTCACGTTGAGCTGGGCGTTGACCGGGGCGAGATTGACGGTGCCGTCGGCCGTGATCTTGCCTTGCTTGCCCACGCCGCTATCGAGCTTGAGCTTGAAGGGCGAACCGTTGAGGCTGTCGAAGTCTTGCAGGTCGACATTCAGCGGGGTGATATCCAGTGCCACCGCAGGTGTTGCCGAACGGTCGGCCAGATGCACGGTGTAGTTACGCAATTGCACGTCTTTGAGCAGCACTTGCCAAGGCTTGCTCGGCGCAGTCGGTTCAGCTTTCGGCGAGTCGGCAGCGGCCGGCGTGTTTGCCGGTTCTGCGGCGGCTTTGGCGGCCGGTTTCGACGGTTGGTTGGCGAACAGTTTCTGCCAGTCCAGTTGGCCGTCAGCTTCGAGCGCCGCCCAGGTTTCCAGTTTGTTGCTGCGGATCTTGCCGACCACGACCTGTTGCTTGGCCAGATCCACCGAAGTCTCGCTGACGTCGAGGCGCTCGAGTTTCGCCAGTGGCCGGCCGTCCGGAGCCTTGATGGCGAATGGCGCGATGCTCACCGCCACGTTGTTCAGCAGCAGTTCGGTTTCTTTCGACAGATTGAGTTTGTAGTCGGTGCTAAGGCTGATCACGCCGTCTTCCAGCACCAGCGGCACCGAATCACGCACGTAAGGCCAGAAGGCTTTCATCTTGCCGTCGGTGACTTTGAGGGTACCTTCGGAGGTGAACGGGATCAGGCTGAAATTACCGCTCCAGTCGATCCGACCACCGGCCGGGCCGATGGCGACCAGGGTCATGTCGGCACTGTCTTCGGGCAGGGTGCTGAGGTTTTTCAGTTCGAAGCTCAGGTCGTCGTAGAGGAATTCGATCGGCTCGCTCGGGCGCACGTCCTCAAAGTGCACGACGCCGCCGGCGAGTTTGATGTTGTCGATGCGCAGCGGGAAGGGCTTGGCGTTCGGATCGGCCGGCGTCGGCTCACTGGCCGGCACATTGAACAGGCCCAGCAGGTTGAGCTTGCCGTCTTTGGCGAAAAGGATTTCGGTCTTCGGCTTGTCCAGCTCAATGTTGGCCAGATGCAGGGCTTTGGTCCACAGGCTGTCGATTTGCAGGTCGGCGTACAGGCGATCGAAACCGATCTGCTCCTTGCCTGGCTCACCGATGACCAGCCCCCACAGGGTGACTTCAAGGCTGAACGGGTTGAGCTCGATACGCTGGATATGCGCAGGCACCGTCGCGTAACTGGCCAGTTGTTGATTGGCCACACGCAGGGCGATGCCCGGCAAAATCAGAAACCCCAGCAGGCTGTAGAGGGCCAGAGCAGTCAACAAGGCGCCAATCGCGCGAATCAATCCTTTGGGCATGTGCGGCTTCATCTGTCTGAATCGGAGTGCCTTGGAGTATGGCACGCGATTCTGGTTCCGAAGTAATAGCCGTGCTGCAGGATTGTTCAGATTCTTCTGTAGGAACAAATCCCATGTGGGATTTAGAGCTGCAGGATCAGGGTTTTCAGCGGCGGTTGCTGGTCCATGGACGGGAAGTCGGCGCCCGGGGTCATCACGCTCCACTCGCGCACTGGCCGGCCAGCCTTTTCGGCGCAGCGCAGGACCTGTTCGCGCCAGTCGTCCATGCTGACTTTCGCCAGGTTGTTGCAGCAGATCAGGACGCCGTTGTCGGCGGTGGTCAGCAAGGCCGGTTTGAGCAGGCTCTGATAGTCGCGCAGCAGGTCAACGGTGCCGAATGCGCTTTTGGCCCAGGCGGGCGGGTCGAGCAGGACCAGATCATATTGGCGCTGATCGAGGCGCTGGTAGCTCGGCAGTTTTTGCCCACGGCGCTGGCTGATCGGCAGACCGGCGAGTTGGCGAATGGCCGGGAAGTAGTCCGACTGAATGAACTCCATTTCCGGTAACTGCGGGTTAAGCAGACCGTTTTCGCGCCCGACCGCCAGATTGCCTTCGGCGAAATCCAGGTTGCACACCTCACGCGCGCCGCCGGCGGCGGCACTGAGGCCAACGCCGCAGGTGTAGGCGAACAGGTTGAGCACGGATTTGCCTTTGGCGTGATCCTTGACCCAGCCGCGCGTGTTGCGCAGGTCGAGGAACAGCAGCGGATCCTGCCCGGCATGGCGGCCGCGCACACGGTAGTTCAAACCCCACTCGTGGCCGACCAGATCCGCCAGTGCGGCGTCGTCGGCTTTGTAGACGCTATCTTCGCGGTCGATGCGCGAGTTGCCACGGGAGCGGTCGTTGTAGACCAGCAAGGTTTCCAGGCCCAGCGTCTGATTGACCATGGCGTGCAGTTGCACCAGGTCGTCACGTTCCAGCGTCTGGTGAAAGCTTTGTACCAGCAGTTGCGGGCCGTAGCGGTCGATGGTCAAACCGCCGGCGCCTTCCTGGCTGCCATGGAACAGCCGATAGCAATCGGTGCCCTGGCTGTGCAACTCGGCCAGCAGATCCTGGCGTTGATCGAGGGCGGCGCGCAGCGCCTGATTCAAGGAAGACATGCGGGCGCCTTGCTGGAGAGAATGGGGGCGCGGGAGTTTAGCAGCTTGGCGGGCAATCGAGTTGCACCCTTCGCGAGCAGGCTCGCTCCCACATGGGAATGCATTCCAAAGGTGGGAGCGAGCCTGCTCGCGAAGCTTTTAGGTCAGCAAGCCCATCCGGCGTTTAGCTCTTTGCACTGAGCCATTGCGCATTGCCCAGCGCAGCATCGGTGCGCTGCGCCTCACGCTGGCGCGAATCAATTGCCGTTGCAGCGAGCTCTGTCGAACATCAAGCATGTCGCTGGCCCAGTCCGGCAGCAGGTCGATGCCGGCCTTCATCATCAAATCACCAAAGGGTCGCGCCAGAACACTCGGCGCCGGTGCTGCAAGCAACAATCGCAAAACCTCGCGGCTGCGTTCATCGCACAACAACTGCGGGCGCATGCGTTGCAGATAGTCGGCCACGGCTTGCCGCGATTTCGGCACATCCCGCGCACCCAGACGCTCGGCGATCAACGCGATTTCCGCGTAGTAACGATCCTGATCCGCCCCCGACAACTGCGGATTGCGATAGCGCAGATGTGCCGCGAGAAAGTTGCTGACCTCGGCCACATGCACCCATGTCAGCAAGTCCGGATCGCTCGCCGCATAAGGCCGACCATCCGGCGCAGTGCCGACCACTTGCAGGTGAATGGTGCGCACTTTCTCGATCAGCCAGTCGGCGTCCTTTCGCGAGCCGAACGTGGTGCCGGAAACAAACTGACTGGTACGCCGCAAGCGCCCGAGCATGTCTTCACGGAAATTCGAATGATCCCAAACCCCGGCCAATGCCAGTGGATGCAAAGCTTGCAGCAACAACGCGCTGATGCCGCCGATCAACATGCTGCTGAAATCGCCGTGCACCTGCCAACTGACCGAATCCGGGCCGAACAGGCCGGGATCGCCCTTGGGGTTTTCCAGGTCGAGTTGGCCGAGTGAAAGCCCGGTCAGGCTCATCAGTTGGTTTTCGATACGACTGCGGATGAATTCCATGACTACTCAGTGAAGAAGGGCGGGCGCGGCCCGTTGACCGCGCCCGAAGCGTTACTGATTGAGACGCTTGTCGATCAGGCCTTGCACCACGCTCGGATCGGCCAGGGTCGAGGTGTCGCCGAGGCTGTCGAGTTCGTTGCAGGCGATCTTGCGCAGAATGCGCCGCATGATCTTGCCTGAACGGGTTTTCGGCAAGGCCGGCGCCCACTGGATCAAGTCCGGTTTAGCGAAGCTGCCGATTTCCTTGCTGACGTGCGCCAGCAGTTCTTTCTTCAATTCGTCGTTGGGCTCGGCACCGTTCATGGGCGTGACGAAGGCGTAAATGCCCTGACCTTTGACGTCGTGCGGATAACCGACCACGGCTGCCTCGGCGATGCTGTCGTGCAGCACCAAAGCACTTTCCACTTCGGCGGTGCCGATGCGATGGCCGGAGACGTTGATCACGTCGTCGATGCGCCCGGTGATCCAGTAATCGCCATCCTCATCGCGGCGTGCGCCGTCACCGGTGAAGTAATAGCCGGGGTAGGGTTTGAAATAGGTGTCGACCATGCGCTGCGGGTCGCCGTAGACGCTGCGGATCTGCGCCGGCCAGCTGGATTTGATCGCCAGCACGCCGCTGCCGGCGCCCTTGATTTCCTTGCCGTGTTCGTCGAGCAGCACCGGTTGCACGCCGAACATCGGTTGCGTGGCGCAACCGGGTTTGATTCGTTGTGCGCTGACCAACGGGCTGAGCATGATGCCGCCGGTTTCGGTCTGCCACCAGGTGTCGACGATGGGGCAGCGCTGTTCTCCTACGACATTGAAATACCATTCCCACGCTTCCGGATTGATCGGCTCACCGACGCTGCCGAGTAATCTGAGGCTGGCGCGCGACGTTTCCTTCAACGGTTCGGCACCTTCACGCATCAACGCACGCAGAGCCGTCGGAGCGGTATAGAAAATGTTGACCTTGTGTTTATCGATCACCTGCCAGAAGCGCGAACTGCTCGGATAGCTTGGCACGCCTTCGAACATCAACGTGGTCGCGCCATTCGCCAGCGGGCCGTAAACGATGTAGCTGTGGCCGGTGACCCAGCCGACGTCGGCGGTGCACCAGAACACTTCGCCGTCACGGTAGTCGAGCACGTATTTGAAGGTCATCGCCGCTTGCAGCAAATAGCCGCCGGTGGTGTGCAGCACGCCTTTGGGTTTGCCGGTGCTGCCCGAGGTGTAGAGGATGAACAGCGGATCTTCGGCGTCCATCGGTTCCGGTGGGCAATCGTCGCTGACATCGCGTACCGCCTGGTGATACCAAAGGTCGCGGCCCTCGACCCAATCGACGCTGCCTTGAGTGCGCTCGACCACCACGACGGTGCTGACGTCCGGGCAACTTTGCAGGGCTTTGTCGACGTTCTGCTTGAGTGGCACGAACTTGCCGCCGCGTACACCTTCGTCGGCGGTGATCACTGTGCGGCAGTCGGCATCGAGAATACGGTCACGCAGGGAATCAGGAGAGAAGCCGCCAAATACCACCGAATGAATCGCGCCGATCCGCGAACAGGCGAGCATGGCGTAAGCGGCCTCGGGGATCATCGGCATGTAAATGCACACCCGGTCGCCTTTCTTCACGCCACGGCTTTTCAGCACGTTGGCCAAGCGGCAGACATGGTGGTGAAGTTTTTTGTAAGTGATTTTCGCCGATTCGGCAGGGTCGTCGCCTTCCCAGAGGAGGGCGGTCTGCTCGCCGCGCTGGTCGAGGTGGCGGTCGATGCAGTTGTAACTGACGTTCAGTTTGCCCCCGGCAAACCAGGCGGCCTCACCGGTTTTCAGGTCGTAGCGCTGGACGGTCTGCCACGGTGTGCTCCAGTCGAGGAAACGCATGGCCTGCTCGGCCCAGAAGGCAGTGGGGTGTTCAATCGATTCGCGGTACAGGCGCCGATAGTCTTCCTGACTCAACTGGGCAGCCCGGCGGACGGCATCGGCTTTGGGGAACGTGCTGATATCGAACATGACGGTTCCTTATTCTTGTGGTGCGACAGGAATAAAGATGCGCCGAGCGATGCAGAGGTTCAAGTCATGTGTAAAACAACTGTGGGAGCGAGCCTGCTCGCGAATGCGGTGTGTCAGTCAACAAAGATGCTGAATGACACACCGCATTCGCGAGCAGGCTCGCTCCCACATTGGATATGGGTTGCCCACGGGAATTGTGGGCAACCCATTCACATCAACCGCGGTGACGACCGCGGAAGTAGTTGATCAGGCCCTGAGTGGAAGGGTCATCAGCAGTGGTTTCATCGCTGCCGACCAGACGGTTGTAAACGCCTTTGCCCAGTTCCTTGCCCAGCTCCACACCCCACTGGTCGAAGGCGTTGATGCCCCAGACCACGCTTTGTACGAACACTTTGTGCTCATACATCGCCACCAGTGCGCCGAGACGACGCGGGCTGATGCGTTCGACCACGATGGTGTTGCTCGGACGGTTGCCCGGGATCACCTTGTGCGGTGCGAGTTTGTGCACTTCTTCTTCGCTCATGCCCTTGTCGCGCAGTTCCTGCTCGGCTTCCGGCAAGGTTTTGCCGAGCATCAGCGCCTGGCTCTGCGACAGGCAGTTGGCGTACAGCCACTGGTGATGGTCGGAGACCGGGTTGAAGCTGACGATCGGCACGATGAAGTCGGCCGGGATCAGTTGCGAACCTTGATGCAGCAACTGGTGGTAAGCGTGCTGACCGTTGCAGCCGACGCCGCCCCAGATCACCGGACCGGTATCGGTCGACACCGGCGTGCCGTCCTGACGCACGCTCTTGCCGTTGGATTCCATGTCCAGCTGTTGCAAGTGCTTGGTGATGTTGCGCAGGTAGTGGTCGTACGGCAGGATCGCGTGGCTTTGCGCGCCCCAGAAGTTGCCGTACCACACACCGAGCAGGGCCAGCAGCACCGGCATGTTCTGTTCGAACGGCGCGGTCTGGAAATGCTGGTCCATGGTGTAGGCACCGGACAGCAATTCCTTGAAGTTGGACATGCCGATCGCCAGGGCAATCGGCAAACCGATGGCCGACCACAGCGAATAACGGCCGCCGACCCAGTCCCACATCGGGAAGATGTTTTCTTCGCGGATACCGAACGCCACAGCCGCCGCGTTGTTGCTCGAAACGGCGATGAAGTGACGATACAGCTCGGCCTCCGAACCGCCCTGCGCCAGGTACCAGGCACGTGCGGCCTGGGCATTCTTCAGGGTTTCGAGGGTATTGAACGACTTCGACGAAACGATGAACAGCGTGGTCTCGGCGCGCAGCTTTTGCGTCAGCTCGTGGAATTCGCTGCCGTCGATGTTCGCCAGATAATGGCAACGCACGCCTTTCTGCGCGTACGACAGCAGCGCTTCGGAGACCAGCTCAGGGCCGAGGAACGAGCCACCGATGCCGATGTTCACCACATCAGTGATCGGCTTTTCGGTGTAACCACGCCACAGACCGTCGTGAATGCGGCCAACCAGATCGGTGATCTGGTTCAAAACCTTGTGGACTTCCGGCATAACGTTGACGCCATTGACCGACAGCTTGTCGCCCACCGGGCGACGCAGGGCGGTGTGCAGCGCCGGGCGGCCTTCGGAAGTGTTGACGATTTCGCCTTCAAACAGCGCTTTGATGGCGCCCTTGAGATCGACTTCATTGGCCAGACCGACCAGCAGGTTGCGGGTCTGGGCGTTGATCAAATTCTTCGAATAATCGAGAAACAGTCCGCAGCTGCTGAGGGTGAACTGATTGAAGCGCTGCGGATCGGCGTTGAAGGCTTCGCGCATGCTGAAATCCTGCATGGCTTGGCGGTGGTCTTTCAACGCTTGCCAGGCGGGCAGAGCGGTAACGTCTTGAGGAGTGAGGTAATACGCCATCGCTGCGGTTTTCCTTTTTACTTGAACGGCCTTTTGAACACTGAACAGACCCGGCACGCCATGTTTTGGCATGGGATCAACTGCGTCGACACGATTTCTGGACACAGGGCGAATACAGTAAACCTCGCGCTGCGTTCTGTCTTGACTTTGTCTGACCAGATCCCTGTACTTTTTTAACATCGAGACCGGGAACTGGCCGACAAACGGAGAGGGCGCGGGGCGATTTCGCGATCAGGCGAGCTGAACCGGGATGGCGTTGCTGGTGTGGCTCAGCTCGTTGCCGGGCGCCATGTAGAGCATGCGCGGCTTGAAATTGACCAGCTCGGCTTCGCTGTAATGGGCGTAGGCACAAATGATCACGCGGTCGCCGACCTTGGCCTTGTGCGCAGCGGCGCCGTTAACGGAGATCATCCGCGAGCCTTCTTCACCACGAATCGCGTAGGTGGTGAAACGTTCGCCGTTGTCGACGTTATAAATCTGGATCTGCTCGTATTCACGGATGCCGGACAAGTCCAGCCACTCGCCATCGATGGCGCACGAACCTTCGTAATCGAGCACTGCATGAGTGACTTCGGCGCGGTGCAGTTTGGCCTTGAGCAGGATCGAGTGCATGAGGGTTTTCCCAGGTTGGAATCGAACGGCGGGCAGTGTGCCCGAAGGCTTTTAAGGCGGCAATACGCCTTGAAATGCAATGTTCATAACACCGAAAACCACTGTGGGAGCGAGCCTGCTCGCGAAGGCGTCGGATCAGTCGACATCGTCGTCAACTGACATATCGCATTCGCGAGCAGGCTCGCTCCCACAGGGGATGTTGCGGTGTTGGTTAAACCGGGCTATCGAGATTCAGGTGCAGGTTATCGATCAACCGCGTGGTGCCGAGGAACGCGGCCACCAGAATCACCAGATCACGGTCTTGCGCCGTTGCCGGACGTAAGGTCAGCGCATGACGGATTTCCAGATAATCCGGACGCAGGCCCGCCGCTTCCAGCTGCTGCATCTGGGCCGCGATCAGCGCCGGGAAGTCCCGTTCGCCTGTTTTGATCGATTCGGCAATGTTGCTCAGCGAGCGATAGACCACCGGTGCCACCGCGCGCTGTTCCTCGTTGAGGAAACCATTGCGCGATGACAGCGCCAGGCCGTCGGCGGCGCGCACGGTCGGTTCGCCGATAATCTGGATCGGCATGTTCAGGTCATGCACCAGCGCGCGGATCACCGCCAGTTGCTGGTAATCCTTCTGGCCGAAAATCGCCAGATCCGGCTGGACCATGTTGAACAGTTTGCTGACCACGGTCGCGACACCCTCGAAGTGCCCCGGACGGCTGGCGCCGCACAGGCCTTCGGACAATTGGGGCACGCTGACCCGAGTCTGTCCTGCCATGCCGTCGGGGTACATTTCTTCGACAGTTGGCGCGAACAGTAGAGAGCAACCGGCTTCGAGCAGCTTCTCCTGATCCGCCGCCAACGTGCGCGGGTATTTATCGAGGTCTTCGCCGGCGCCGAATTGCAGCGGGTTGACGAAAATGCTCGCGACCACGAAATCCACACGTTGGGTCGCTTTGGTGATCAGTGCAACGTGACCGCTGTGCAGATTGCCCATGGTCGGTACGAAGCCGATGCGCTTGCCTTCGCTGCGGGCGCGGGCTACGGCGGCGCGCAGTTCGCGTACGGTTTTAACGGTGTTCATGCAGAGAATCCGTGTTCGATGCCTGGGAACGTGGTGGCTTTGACTTCGTTGACGTAAGCCTTCAGCGCGGACTGGATGCTGTCCTGACCGTGCATGAAGTTCTTCACGAACTTTGGCACGCGGCCAGTGATCGACAGGCCAAGCATGTCGTGCAGTACCAGCACCTGACCGTCGGTGGCGTTACCGGCACCGATACCGATCACCGGAATCTTCACGGCCTGGCTGATTTCAGCGGCCAGCTCACTCGGTACGCACTCCAGCAGCAGCATGGCGGCGCCGGCCTGTTCCAGCGAGATCGCATCGGCACGCATCTGCCGCGCCTGGTTCTCGTTGCGGCCCTGCACTTTATAGCCACCGAGAATATTCACCGCTTGTGGGGTCAGGCCCATGTGCGCGCAGACCGGTACACCGCGCTCGGCGAGCAGACGGATCGACTCCGCCAGCCACAGCTGACCTTCAACCTTGACCATGTGCGCACCGGCCTGCATCAGCATGGCGCTGTTGGTCATGGTTTGTTCGAGAGTGGCGTTGGCCATGAACGGCAGGTCGGCGAGGATCAGGGCGTCGGTGTTGCCGCGCTTGACGCAGGCGGTGTGATAGGCCATTTCTGCGGTGGTCACCGGCAATGTGCTGTCGTGACCTTGCAGGACCATGCCGAGGGAGTCGCCCACCAGCAGCACTTCGACACCGGCCTCGTTGCAGGCGTGGGCGAAGGTCGCGTCATAGCAGGTCAGCATGGTGATCTTTTCACCTTTCTGCTTGAGGCTCTGGAGCGTGGTCAGGGTGATGGCTGGCATGTAAAAAATCCTCGTTCAGGCGCTCTGGAAACTACTGCGAGTAACGCGCGTGATTCTTCATCTACTCAGGCGCACGCTCTTTTGTCGTGCTTATAAGGCCTGGATTGCGCCCGTATGTGCCGGGTTGGCGGCAGCGGGACGCCTATAGTCGTGATGAGCCAACAGGAAGTCAATTGCGTGTGTTACCGCATTGTTACGAGGAGAGTGTTACCGGCGTTACTGATGCGATTCAGCGGTGCGGCGGGGCTGATTCGACGGGTTTTTGTCCGACAAAAATCCTGGGTCTGGAATAAACCAATGTGGGAGCGAGCCTGCTCGCGAAGGCGGCGAATCAGTCAACACAGTGCTGAATGACATACCGCTTTCGCGAGCAGGCTCGCTCCCACAGGGGATTGCAATCAATCTGTCGGGAGGCGTTCCAGGCCGACGAACGGGCAGGCTGCCAGCAGATCGGACAGGGTGCGGCCATCGGCAAGATGCAAATCTTGCGGGGCCAGTTCGGCGAGGGGATAGAGCACGAACGCGCGTTCCTGAATCTGGTAGTGCGGGACTTTCAGGCGTGGCTCGTCGATCAGTCGATTGCCGAACAGCAGAATATCCAGATCCAGCGTACGTGGGCCCCAGCGCTCAAGGCGTTCTCGGCCCTGATCATTTTCGATCGCCTGCAGCGCATCAAGCAGTTCCAGCGGGGCGAGGGCGCTGTCGAGCGCCGCGACCGCGTTGGTATATCGCGGTTGGCCCGGCAGCAATGAATCGCTTTGATAAAAGGCAGAAACGCCAGCGAGTAGGGTCTGCGGCAATTGCCCCAGCGCCTCGACGGCGCTGCGCAATTGTTCGGCGGGGTCAGCGAGGTTGCTGCCCATGCCGATGTAGATGCGTTCCATGCCTTTACTCGCCTGTCGAAGCGCTCGGTGCGCCGGCGCGCTTGCGCTTGGAACCGCTGCTGCGGCGACGTTTGCGCGGCGCGCCGCTGGCGTCATCACCCTTGCCGCTGAGGTCGCGGATCATGTCGCGACGTTCGCTGTCGTTGGCGTCCTGATAGTCCGTCCACCATTCGCCCAGCCCATCAGTCTCTTCGCCAGCGCTTTCACGCAACAGCAGGAAGTCGTAACCGGCGCGGAAACGCGGATTGTCCAGCAACAGGTCGGCGCGTTTGCCGCTGCGGCGTGGCAGACGTTCCTGCATGTCCCAGATCTCGCGGATCGGCATGGTGAAGCGTTTTGGAATCGCGATGCGCTGGCACTGTTCGGCGATCAGCTCATGGGCGCCTTCCTGCATGGCCGGAATCGGCGGCATGCCGCGTTCTTGCAGACGCAACACGCGGGCCGGCAGGGCAGGCCACAGCAGCGCGGCAAACAGGAACGCCGGGGTCACCGGTTTGTTCTGCTTGATGCGCAGGTCGGTGTTGGTCAACGCTTCGCTGATCAGCGTGTGGGTGTATTCCGGGTTGTGTTCCAGCGCGTCGGCACTGGCCGGGAACAACGGGGCGAACAGTTGCAGATCAACCAGCATTTCGAAGGTGATCGCGCCGTGCCCCGAGAGGAACAGCTTGAGCACTTCTTCGAACAGACGCGCCGAAGGGATTTCGCGCAGCATCGGTGCCAGTTCGCGGATCGGTTGCACGGTGTGCTTTTCGATGCCGAAATTGAGCTTGGCGGCGAAACGTACGGCCCGCAGCATGCGCACCGGGTCTTCCTGATAGCGCTGCTTCGGATCGCCGATCAGACGGATCAGGTGGTTGCGGATGTCGTGTACGCCGTTGGCGTAGTCGAGGATGCGCTCGCTGACCGGATCGTAATACAGGGCGTTGATGGTGAAGTCGCGGCGTTGCGCGTCTTCTTCCAGCGTGCCGTAAACGTTGTCGCGCAGAATACGCCCGCTCTCGTTACGCGAAGACTGGTTGCTGTCCTCGTCGTCATCGTTGACCGGGTGATTGGCGCGGAAGGTCGCGACTTCAATGATTTCGCGACCGAAATGGATGTGCACCAGTTTGAAGCGACGGCCGATGATCCGTGCATTGCGAAATTCGGCACGGACTTGCTCAGGGGTGGCACTGGTGGCGACGTCGAAATCCTTGGGCGTGATGCCCAGCAGCATGTCACGCACGCAACCACCGACCAGATAAGCCTGGTAACCGGCACCTTGCAGGCGTTCGACGATATTCACCGCATAGCGGCTGAATTGCGTTTTCTGCAGCGAATGTTGACCGCTGTTGAGCACTTCAGGGGTGCTGCGGATGTGTTGCGTACGACGCACGGGAGTTCGGAATGACTGGAACAACTTCTTCAGCATGGGATGCACTGTTTGAAGGAATGTTCGGCCATACCAAAGAATGACCGCATGATGGGCGCAGATTCTAGCATTTAGTCGAGGGATGGTGTAGGAGACAGCAGTTTCGAGCTGAAAGCCGCAAGCTACAAGGGTGAAACGGGGGTAAAGCAGAGGGTTTTTTACAGAAGGGAGAAACTACAAGGGGAGCCGAAGCTCCCCAAGAAGTAGTTGCGTGCTCTTTTTATTATTGATTCGGGCTTCTTGTTTTTGTTGAGTGCCCTCGCCACGAAGTGTTTCCTTCGTGACCCTCCCAATCGGGAGCCAAGAGCAAACGGATTGCTTTGGTCGCTGAATTGCAGTGATCTCTCGATCCAACCAGTACAGGCTCTGTCTTAGGACAGTTTTTGTTGTTCTCGGCCTGGTCGTGGGGCAAGCCCCAAATACAACGCCTCTCCAAAAGAATCAGTTAGCTACGCCTCTCGCCGTCTTGTTTTTATTGTGCGTGAGTCGATTCGTCTTATTTTTATTGTCTTGTGCATTGCTTGTTATTGTTCTTGTACTAAACATATAGCAGGGGGCGTGCCAACTTTTGTGAAACCCAATAAAACAAGGGGTTAGGTCGATATAACCGTTTTGTCGGGGCGAAAAAAAGCCGGGGTTTCGTTACCGATAACCCCGGCTTCTGTTACGTGAAAGGACTGAGGTAACAGTTTTTTCACATTCTCAAGCGTTACCCGCACGCTCGACAGATAACGTTCAGCTCTCGCTGGCGACCCCGGTCTTGCGCCGCGGGATGCCCAGACGCTGACGGCGTTCCCACAGACATTTGCGGCTGACGCCCAGTTTGCGCGCCAGTTCGGTCTCGGTCATGTGGTCCTGATGCTCGAGGACGAAGTGCTGGAAGTAGTCTTCCAGCGACAGGTCTTCGGTCGGTTCGTGGCTGCTGTTGCTGGCGTTACCCGCCGTTTGTGGCGGCAGACCGATGAACTCGTCGTCTTCCAGATCGCTCAGCTCGATGTCGATACCCAGCAAGTCGGCGGAAATTTCCGGGCTTTCGCTCAGAATCACTGCGCGCTCGACTGCGTTTTCCAGCTCACGCACGTTACCCGGCCAGGAATAGTGACGGATCGCCTGTTCGGCATCCGCAGCAAATTTCAGGTCGGTACGATTGATGCGTGCGCTCTGGCGAGCGAGGAACGCCGTGGCGATTTCGTTGACGTCGGCACCGCGCTCGCGCAGCGCCGGCAGTTTCAACGCGATCACATGCAGGCGGTAATAAAGGTCTTCACGGAACTGGCCGATTTTCGCCAGGCTCTTCAGGTCCCGGTGAGTGGCCGCAATCAGGCGCACATCGACTTTCTGCGACTGCACCGAGCCAACCCGGCGAATCTCGCCTTCCTGCAACACGCGCAGCAGGCGGGCCTGAGCTTCGAGTGGCAGCTCACCGATTTCGTCGAGGAACAGCGTGCCGCCGTCCGCCGCTTCAACCAGACCGGCTCGACCGGCGCTGGCGCCAGTGAACGCGCCTTTCTCGTGGCCGAACAGTTCGGACTCGATCAGGCTTTCCGGAATGGCCGCGCAGTTCACCGAAATCATCGGCGCCTTGGCGCGTTTCGACAGGTTGTGCAGAGCGCGGGCCACCAGTTCTTTACCGGTGCCGGACTCGCCCTGGATCAACACGTTCGAATCGGTCGGCGCGACTTTGCGGATCTTGCTGTACAGATCCTGCATGGGCGGGCAGGAACCAATGATGCCGATCTCGCCGTTGCTGTTGTCGACGGCGGATTTGCCGCTGCCGTTGGTCGTTTTCACGGCAACGGGCTCGCCGGCAGCAGGGGCCGATTGACGATCACGCAGGATCCGTGCGACAGCCTGAAGCATTTCATCGTGGTCGAAAGGTTTGGCGATGTAGTCCACCGCGCCCATCTTCATCGAGTCGACCGCCGAGCGCAGGCTGGCGTAACTGGTCATGATCAGCACCGGCGTGCCTTGGCCGAGCTTGATCAGCTCGGTGCCCGGCGCGCCCGGTAGACGCAGATCGCTGACGATCAGATCGAACGTAGGAATGGTGAAGCGTTCTTGTGCTTCCTGCACTGAACCGGCTTCGCTGACCTGGTACTGGTTGCGTTCCAGCAGGCGGCGCAAGGCGGAGCGGATAATTGTTTCGTCTTCGACGATCAAAATGTGCGGCATTGATTCGATACTCTCGACGGTCTCAGTTCACAGCGGACGTCGCTTCGACATGACGCGGTAAGGTCACCCGGATACGGGTGCCGCGTTGGCTTTGTACATCAGCCGGGCTGTCGATGGTGATTTGTCCATAATGCTCTTCAACGATGGAATAGACCAGTGCAAGGCCCAGACCGGTGCCTTCGCCAGGATCCTTGGTGGTGAAGAAGGGTTCGAACAATCTATCCATGATGTTCTTCGGAATACCGCTGCCTTCGTCTTCGACGATCAGATCGACCGTGTGTTCGCCGGCTTCGCTCTTGACCCGTACCGCACTGTGTGGCGGCGAGGCGTCGCGGGCGTTGGAGAGCAGGTTGATCAAGACCTGGGCGAGTCGCTGCGGATCGCCTTCGACCCAGTGATCGGGATCGCACAGGTTGTAGAACTGCACTTCGAAATTGCGTCGGTTCAACGCCAGAAGCCCGATGGCGTCCTGCGCGACTTCGGCCAGACAGACGGGCTCGTCACTGTGCTGATGGCTGCCGGCGTGGGCAAAACTCATCAGCGACTGGACGATGCGTGACACACGCTTGGTCTGCTCGAGAATCTGTCCGCTGATTTCCGTCAGCTCGCCATCGTCTTCACGTTCTTCGCGCAGGTTTTGCGCCAGACAGGCGATGCCGGTGATCGGGTTGCCGATTTCGTGGGCCACACCGGCCGCAAGACGACCAATGCTCGCCAGGCGCTCGGAGTGCACCAGTTTATCTTCGAGCATTTGCGTTTCGGTCAGATCTTCAACCAGTAACACCAGACCACTGTTACCCGGTGCCAACGGCTCATCAATCGCCGCTTTGTGCAGGTTCAGCCAGCGGGTCTGTCCGTCGAGGGCCAGATGCTGTTTGTGCAAATGCTCATCGGGCAGGTTGATGAAACCCTGGAGCAATTCTTTCCACGGCTCGCCAATGGTGCTCAGGCGCGAACCGACCACACGTTGCGCGGCGATCCCGGTGAGTTCTTCCATGGCCTTGTTCCACATCAGGATCTCTTGATCCTTGGCCAGCGAGCAGACGCCCATCGGCAGTTCCTGCAGGGTTTGGCGGTGGTAACGACGCAAGGCGTCGAGTTCGGCGGCCAAACCTGTGAGGCGCGAGTGGTAATCCTCGAGGCGGCTTTCGATGAAGTGGATGTCTTCGGTTACATAGTTTTCGCCGCCGGCCTTATAAGGCAGGAAGGTTTCGACCATGTCCTGGGCCACGCTCGGGCCCATCAGGCCGGAGAGGTTGGCTTCGATACGGTCACGCAGGCGACGCAAGGCGTATGGCCGGCGTTCGTCGAACGGCAGATAAAGATCACGCAGCGCTTGCTCGACTTCTTTCTGCGCAGCCTTGGCGCCCAACGGTTTCGCCAGTTGTGTGGCGAACTCCTGAGGCGAGGCGGCGTGCAGCTCACGCCGCTGCGGGCGACGGACGTTATCCACAGCGCAGGCTTCGGCAGCGCTGGCTTCTTCGGGGCTGGCGTTGGTGAACAGCGAGATCAGGGTGAACATCAATACGTTGGCCGCCAGCGAGGCGATGGCCGCCATGTGCCAACTGGTGTCGTCGAGCACGTAAATCATGTTCAGCAGCGGGATATAGAAACCCTGCAGATTGCCGACCAGCGGCAACAGCATGGTCACCACCCAGACCAGGATCCCCGCCAGCAGACCGGCGATAAAACCGCGACGGTTGGCGGTCGGCCAGTACAGCACCGACAACACACCGGGCAGGAATTGCAACGTGGCGACGAAAGCGACGATGCCGAGGTTGGCCAGATCCTGTTCGGCACCGAGCATCAGGTAGAAACCGAAACCAGCCATGATGATCGCGACGATCAGCGCACGGCGGGTCCACTTCAGCCAACGGTAGATATTGCCTTCGGCCGGCGGTTGATAAAGCGGCAGCACCAGATGGTTCAGTGCCATGCCCGACAGCGCCAGTGTGGTGACAATGATCAGCCCGCTGGCTGCCGACAAGCCGCCGACATAGGCGAGCAACGCCAGCGGTTTGCTGTTGGCGGCAATGCCGATGCCGAGGGTGAAATATTCCGGATTGGTCGTGGCGCCGAGCTTTAGACCGGCCCAGAGAATCAGCGGCACTGCCAGGCTCATCAGCAACAGGAACAGTGGCAAGCCCCAGCTCGCACTCACCAGCGAGCGCGGATTGAGGTTTTCGGTAAAGGTCATGTGATACATGTGTGGCATCACGATCGCCGAGGCGAAGAACACCAGCAGCAGTGTGCGCCAAGGGCCTTCCTGCAATGGCGTGTGCAATGCGGCGAGGGCGGTCTGGTTTTGCAGCAGCCACAGCTCAAGTTGCTGCGGGCCGTCGAACACGCCGTACAGTGCGTAAAGGCCGACGCCGCCGAGGGCGACCAGTTTGATCACCGATTCAAAGGCAATCGCGAACACCAGGCCTTCGTGCTTTTCGCGGGTGGCGATATGCCGGGAGCCGAAGAAAATCGTGAACAGGATGATCAGCGCACAGAACGCCAACGCCACGCGGCTCTGAATTGGCTCTCCGGTGAGGATGCCGATGGAGTCGGCCACTGCCTGAATCTGCAGCGCCAGCAACGGCAGCACACCGATCAGCATGAAAATCGTGGTCAGCGCGCCAGCCCAGGTGCTGCGAAAGCGGAAGGCAAACAGATCCGCCAGCGACGACAGCTGATAGGTGCGGGTGATCTTCAGAATTGGATAGAGCAGCACCGGCGCCAATAGAAACGCGCCGGACACACCGAGGTAACTGGAGAGAAAACCGTAGCCGTACTGATACGCCAGGCCGACCGTGCCGTAGAACGCCCACGCACTGGCGTAAACCCCCAGCGACAAGGTGTACGTCAGCGGGTGGCGAATGATCGCGCGCGGGATCATGCCCCGTTCACTGATCCAGGCAACACCGAACAGCACCGCCAGGTACGCGGCGCTGATCAGGATCATCTGGGTCAGGCTAAAGCTCATCGGCATCTTTTTGGCTCTGCAGGATGAAGGTCACGACAATCAGGATCAGCCAGAGCAGATAGGGGCGATACCAGGCGCCCGTAGCGTCGATCCACCAATCCATGATGGCGGGGGAAAACAGGTAGATCCCCACGACTAAAAGCAGGACCAAGCGATAGATGTACATCCCGGCCTCTCTTTTTTATGCGCGTGCCCGAAAACGTGCGGCGATGGTAACGGATGGGCGCGCGACTGCAAGTGTCGTCATGGCAGTTGCGCCTCGGGCAGAGTCAGTGTGCGCGGGATCTTTGTGGCATCCCAGTGCGTGCTGCCCCACGCCAGCAACTCTTGCGGCGAGGCGTGAGCCAGTTCGGCGCCGGGGTTTTGCCCTAGTGCGCGCAGGGCTCGCAATAACAATGGCGTGGCTTGATCCGCTTCAAGCGGCGGTGAACGGTAGGACTTGCCGAGCTTGTTGCCGTCCGGTTGAGTAATCAGCGGCAGGTGCAGGTAACGCGGCTGGCGCATTCCCAGCAATTCCTGCAGGTAGAGCTGGCGCGGCGTCGAGTCGAGCAGGTCGGCACCGCGCACAATGTCGGTAATGCCTTGCCAGGCGTCGTCGAGCACCACGGCCAGTTGATAAGCATAGAGGCCGTCGCGACGGCGGATGACGAAATCGCCGACGTCGCGACCCAGATGCTGACGGTATTCACCCTGCACTCGATCGATGAAGTGGTATTCCAGTTCTGGCACGCGCAGGCGGATGGCGGCGTCTTGCTGGTCATGGCCGGCATTGCGGCACAGGCCCGGATAGATGCCGTTGTACGGTTCGAGCTGTTTGCGCGAGCAGGTGCAAGCGTAGGCCAAGCCATGATTGAACAGGCTGTTGAGCACGTCGGCGTAGGCAGCGTGCCGATCGCTCTGGCGCACCATGTCGCCATCCCATTCGAAGCCGTAGCTTTCCAGCGCCTTGAGGATCGCGGCTTGCGCACCGGGTTCTTCACGGGGTGGATCGAGATCTTCCATGCGTACCAGCCAGCGACCGCCGACCGAACGTGCGTCGAGGTAGGAGGCGAGGGCGGCAACCAGTGAACCGAAGTGCAAGTGGCCACTGGGGGTTGGGGCGAAGCGGCCGACGTAGGCGGGGGATTTTTTGGCAGTCATGAATGCGATAGTACTTTTTCAGCGCGTGCACACAACACCTGTGGGAGCGAGCTTGCTCGCGAAAGCGGTGTGTCATTCAGCATTAAGGTGCCTGATCCGACGCCTTCGCGAGCAAGCTCGCTCCCACAAAGGCAAAAGGCAAAAGGCAGAAACAAAAACGGAGCGTTCGCACGCTCCGTTTTTCGTTCAGGTCGAGATTACTTGCCGACCTGCTTTTCCTTGATCTCCGCCAGTGTCTTGCAGTCGACGCACATGTCGGCTGTAGGACGTGCTTCGAGGCGTTTTACGCCAATCTCGACGCCGCACGAATCACACCAACCGTACTCTTCGTCTTCGATCAGTTGCAGTGTCTTGTCGATTTTCTTGATCAGCTTGCGTTCGCGGTCGCGGGCGCGCAGCTCGAGGGCGAATTCTTCTTCCTGGCTGGCACGGTCGGCCGGGTCCGGGAAATTGGCAGCTTCGTCCTTCATGTGGTCAACGGTGCGGTCGACTTCCTGCATCAACTCCTGTTTCCACTTGTTCAGGACCTTGGTGAAGTGCGCGCGCATCGGGGCGCCCATGTACTCCTCACCTTTCGCCGGAACATAAGGTTCGAAACCGCTGATCGTCTGATTCTGCTGTTGCTTTGCTTGGGTGGGCATGAAATGGACCGCCTCTACTCTTGTAATCCATTGCGCAGGATTGCTCCATCACCGACACCTGCCGGCCCTGCGGCTGCAAGCGGGCGAACTTACCAGATCAATTCGGCCTGCGCTACTCCCGGATGTCGAGGCCCCGGCGGGTGGCGCTTGCAAATGTTTGGCAAGCCGTGTCTGGTGGTGTTGAAGACCTGTTCAATCACTGATTTTAGTCAATCCTGGAGCGTACGCTCGTATCGTTACAGTCCAGCGTTCTTGAGGCTGTGACCGCTGCGGGTTCTCGCTCGTTCCGGCAGATGGGTAGAATCGTCTCTTTTTCCCTGCCGAAGGAAAACCAATGGCTCAGCCTTACAGTGCGCGCAGTCGTGCGATCGAACCGTTCCATGTGATGGCGCTGCTGGCGCGGGCCAATGAGTTGCAAGCTGAAGGGCATGACGTGATCCACCTGGAAATCGGCGAGCCAGACTTCACCACGGCCGAGCCGATCATTCGTGCCGGGCAGGCTGCGCTGACGGCGGGCAAGACCCGTTACACCGCTGCGCGGGGGATTCCGGAGCTGCGCGAGGCAATCTCCGGGTTTTATCAATCGCGTTATGGCTTGAACATTGATCCGCGGCGAATTCTGATCACCCCGGGCGGTTCCGGCGCCTTGTTGCTGGCCAGCGCGTTGCTGGTCGATCCCGGTAAACACTGGCTGCTGGCGGATCCGGGCTACCCGTGTAACCGGCACTTTCTGCGTCTGGTCGAAGGCGCGGCGCAACTGGTGCCGGTTGGTCCGGACGTGCGTTATCAACTGACTCCTGATCTGGTCGAGCGGCACTGGGATCACGACAGCGTCGGCGCGCTGGTTGCCTCGCCGGCCAACCCGACCGGAACGATCCTGACCCGAGATGAGCTGGCCGGGTTATCCACAGCCATCAAGGCGAAACACGGGCATCTGGTGGTGGACGAGATCTATCACGGCCTGACTTACGGCACCGACGCCGCCAGCGTTCTGGAAGTCGATGACAGTGCGTTCGTATTGAACAGTTTCTCCAAATACTTCGGCATGACCGGGTGGCGTCTCGGCTGGCTGGTGGCGCCGGATGCGGCCGTCAGCGAGCTGGAAAAACTGGCGCAGAACCTCTACATCAGCGCACCGAGCATGGCCCAGTATGCGGCGTTGGCCTGTTTCGAACCGGATACCATCGCCATTCTCGAAGAGCGCCGCGCCGAGTTCGGCCGTCGTCGCGATTTCCTCCTGCCGGCGTTGCGCGAGTTGGGATTCAACATCGCCGTGGAGCCTGAGGGCGCGTTCTATTTGTACGCCGATATCAGCCAGTTCGGCGGCGATGCCTTCGCGTTCTGCCGACATTTTCTCGAAACCGAGCACGTTGCCTTCACCCCAGGCCTGGATTTCGGCCGGTATCAGGCCAGTCACCATGTGCGTTTTGCCTACACGCAAAACCTCCCTCGCTTACAGGAAGCGGTGGAGCGAATCGCCCGTGGCTTGAAGAGCTGGCAAGGCTGATGCGCTTTTATCCTGCTCTGGAAGAGGCGCGACTGATCCGTCGTTACAAGCGTTTTCTCGCCGATATCGAAACTGTTAACGGCGAGTTGCTGACCATTCACTGCCCCAACACTGGTTCGATGCTCAACTGTCAGGTCGAGGGCGGGCAGGTCTGGTTCAGTCGCTCAAATGACCCCAAGCGTAAATTGCCCGGTACTTGGGAAATTGGCGAAACCCCGCAGGGTCGGTTGTTTTGCGTGAATACCGCACGGGCCAACGGTTTGGTCGAGGAGGCGCTGCAGGCCGGCGTCATCAGCGAGTTGAACGGCTTTACCGCGTTGAAACGTGAAGTCGCGTACGGGCAGGAAAAGAGCCGTATCGACTTCCGTCTCGAATACCCCAGTGGTCCGGCGTATGTAGAGGTGAAAAGCGTCACCCTCGGTTTCGACGGTACTGCGGTGGCAGCATTTCCCGATGCCGTGACCCAGCGCGGCGCCAAGCATTTGCGTGAGCTGGCACATTTGGCGCGGGACGGAATTCGGGCGGTGCAGTTGTATTGCGTCAATCTGACCGGGATTGAAGCGGTGCGGCCGGCGAAGGAAATCGATTCGGCCTACGCCGATGCGCTTCTCGAAGCAGTGGCCTGCGGCGTTGAGGTGCTGGCGTATGGCGTGCGGCTGGACCATGAGGAGATGGTCATCGACCGGCGTCTTGACGTGCTGCTTAACGGTTAAACATCGATCCACAGCCCTTGCACATCTTCCCGGCAAGGTATGGCGGTGAGTGATTGCCCGGCGCAAGGCCCGGCCACGCATTCACCGTCCTCGATCAGAAACAATGCGCCGTGGGTGGCGCACTGGATCAGGCTGCTGCTCGGGTCGAGAAACTGGTCGGGCTGCCATTCCAGCCCGACGCCCCGATGCGGGCAGCGATTGAGGTAGACATAGGCCTGGCCGCTGCGGCGCACGGCGAACAGCTTGTTGCCGTCGATCTCGAAACCACGGCTTTTCGCTTCGGCCAGATCGGCGCCTGCGCAGAGAAACTTCATGACTATCCTCTAGTGTCGGCTCGTGTCTGGATATGTCCGAGCTTGACGTTTAAATGCAAACAATTATCAAATGACGGCCTTCGTCCGCAGGGCGGCTGGCAGATGTCGAGGATACTTGGCCTCTCATCCCGATGCCCGGGAAAAACCATGTTCAAGGAAGCTGTGTATGCGCCTGAGTACCCGCGTTGCTGTGCTGTGTGTCGGACTTTTGGTCAGCCACCAGGCTGCAGCGGCGGATTTGCCGCAACGTTGGGTCAGCGCTGGCGGTGCGCTGTCGGAGTGGGTCAGTGCCTTGGGCGGCGAGGCGAAACTGTTTGGCGTCGATACCACCAGTCAGCATCCGGACTCGTTGAAGGCGCTGCCGAGCATTGGTTACCAGCGCAGTCTTTCGGCTGAAGGCATTCTCAGTCTGCGCCCGGATATCTTGATTGGCACTGAAGAAATGGGCCCGCCGCCAGTTCTGGCGCAAGTCAAAGCGGCCAAGGTTCAGGTGGTGTTGTTCTCGGCTCAGCCGGATCTGCCGACGCTGGAGAAAAACGTTACGCATCTGGGCCAGTTGCTCGGCACAGAAGCCCAGGCAAAGCAGCTACTGCAAAGTTATCAACAGCAACTTGATGCGCAGAAAGTGCGTGTTGCGGATGCGCAAATCAAACAAAAAGCGCCGGGTGTGCTGCTGTTGCTTGGACATGCTGGTGGCAAACCATTGATCGCCGGCAAGGACACCGCCGCTGACTGGCTGCTGCAACTAGCGGGCGGACATAACCTGGCGACGCACACGGGTTACAAGCCGTTTTCCGTGGAATCCCTCGCCAGTCTCGATCCTGAAGTGCTGGTGTTCGCCGACCGTGCATTGACCGGTGAGGCGGCGAAAGCGGCGCTGTTCAAGGAAAACCCGATTCTAAATTCAAGCCGCGCGGCCAAGGCCGGTCGGGTACTGGAGCTTGACCCGACTTTGCTGGTCGGCGGCCTTGGACCACGGTTGCCAGCGGCGTTGAAAAGCCTGACTGAGGGTTTCTACCCGGCCAAGAGCGGCCAATGACCACACTGGTAAAACCTCGTGGCTTGTTCATTGGCCTGACGCTCCTGTGTTTATTGGCGATCTGGTTGTCGTTGGCGTTGGGGCCGGTCAGCCTGCCGCTGATCGATACGTTGCGCGCGGCATTGCGCATGCTTGGCCTGCCATTGGCACCGGATGGACTGGAGCAGGCTGAACTGATCCTCGGACAGATTCGTCTGCCGCGAACCCTGCTCGGGCTGGCGGTCGGCGGTGTGCTGGCGTTGTCCGGCGTGGCAATGCAGGGCTTGTTTCGCAATCCGCTGGCAGATCCGGGGCTGGTGGGTGTGTCCAGCGGCGCGGCATTGGGCGCAGCGATCGCGATTGTCGGCGGTTCGTTTTTTGGCGGTCTGCCGGAATGGTTCGGCCCTTATCTGTTGTCGGTCTGTGCGTTTCTCGGCGGGCTTGGAGTGACGGCGCTGGTTTATCGACTCGGTCGCCGCAACGGCCAGACCAATGTCGCGACCATGTTGCTCGCTGGTATTGCGCTAACGGCGCTGGCCAGTTCCGCGGTCGGGCTGTTCACTTATCTGGCGGATGACGCGACTTTGCGCACACTAACGTTCTGGAACCTTGGCAGCCTCAATGGCGCCAGTTACGCGCGGTTGTGGCCGTTGCTGATCATCAGCGCCGGTGTCGCGTTGTGGTTGCCGCGTCGGGCGAAAGCGCTGAATGCCTTGCTGCTCGGGGAGTCCGAGGCTGGGCATTTGGGTATTGATGTCGAGCGGCTCAAGCGTGAATTGGTGTTTTGCACGGCGCTGGGGGTTGGCGCGGCAGTCGCGGCCGCCGGAATGATCGGTTTTGTCGGGCTTGTGGTGCCGCATCTGGTGCGTTTGCTGGCGGGGCCAGATCACAAAGTATTGCTGCCGGCATCGGTGCTGGCGGGGGCAAGCCTGTTGCTGTTGGCTGATCTGGTCGCGCGGCTGGCGCTGGCGCCGGCGGAGTTGCCGATCGGTATTGTTACCGCATTTATCGGTGCGCCGTTCTTTCTCTATTTGCTGCTGCGAGGGCGTGCCTGATGTTGCGTGCGCAGAATCTGCACATCCAGCGTGGTCGCAAAGCCGTACTCAGCGAGGTCACGCTGCAACTCGAACCGGGTGAAGTGCTCGGTGTGCTCGGGCCGAACGGTGCGGGTAAAAGTACCTTGCTCGGCGCCTTGTGCGGTGAGTTGGCGGCGAGCGCGGGCGGGGTTTCACTCGACGGGCAGGCGTTGAGTCACTGGACTGGCCCGCAGCGTGCGCAACGATTGGCGGTGTTGCCCCAAGTGTCGACCCTGGATTTTGCTTTCCGCGTCGAAGAGGTGGTCGGCATGGGCCGCTTGCCTTGGCAAAGCGGTCGGGCCCGGGATGACGAAATCATCGCGGCGGCTTTGGCGGCGGCGGATGCCGGACACTTGAGCGGTCGCAGTTATCTGGCGCTGTCCGGTGGCGAGCGTCAGCGTGTGCATCTGGCGCGGGTCCTGGCGCAGCTTTGGCCGGGGCAGGCGGGGCAGACGCTGCTGTTGGATGAGCCGACGTCGATGCTCGATCCACTGCATCAGCACACCACCTTGCAGGCTGTGCGCGAGTTTGCCGATCGTGGCGCGGCGGTGTTGGTGATCCTGCATGATCTGAATCTGGCGGCGCGTTATTGTGATCGCATTCTACTGCTGGAAGGCGGGCGCCCGGTGGCGCTGGATACACCGCAGCAGGTTTTGCGTCCGAACACGCTCCAAGCCGTATTCGGTCTCGAAGTGTTGGTGCAGCCGCACCCGGAGCGTGGGCATCCGCTGATTATCGCCCGCTGACTGGATCATTGAGGTGATTGCATGCGTGGCTTGTGGCTGTTGACGGTGGTGTTGCTTGCGGGGTGTCAGCATGCTGTGGCGCCTTCGCCGGTCAGTGGTGAGATTCGCGATCTGCGTAGCGGGCAGGAGCTGACTGCACAGCAATTGCTGATGCACCTTGCCGGCCCTGCGCGGGTGATTATCGGCGAACAGCATGACAATGCCGATCATCACGCGGCGCAATTGTGGTTGTTGCGCTCGCTCGGTGAGCAGCGGCCGCAAGGTAGTCTGCTCCTGGAAATGCTCACGCCGGATCAACAGCCTCGCGTTGATCAAGTGCGCCAGACGATAACGCCGCCCGCTGACCTCCCTGACGCATTGGCCTGGCAGGATGGCTGGGACTGGAATCTCTACGGGCCCATTGTCCGTTTCGCTTTCACGCAACCGTATCCAATGCTGGCGGCGAATCTGACCAACGCCGAAATCCGCACCTTCTATCGTGATCCACCGGTGTTGACGGGAAAGCGCAGCAATGCTGAATCGGTGAAAACTGTATTGCTGGAACAGATCAGCGATTCCCACTGTGGCCTGTTGCCCGAATCACAGATGCCGGCAATGCTGGCCGTTCAGCAGCAACGTGATCGGCGTATGGCCGAGCGTCTGCTGGCAGCGCCCACGCCCTCGATCTTGCTGGCCGGTGCGTGGCATGCGCGCAAGGATGTTGGCATGCCGCTGCATGCTGTGGATTTGGGCGCCACTGAGGCTCCAACGGTGTTGATGCTGGCAGAGCAGGGCTCCGAGGTAACGGCCGCGATGGCCGACTACGTTTGGTACACGCCTGTCACGCCAAAGCAGGATTACTGCGAGCAGATGCGCAGACAGTTGGGCAAATGACTTTTCCACAGGCAAAAAAAGACCCGGTAAAAACCGGGTCAAATAACCGTGATTAGCCTGATGAGGAGATAATCTGAGAGTCCGAACCAAGGGCTTTTCAGAATATCGACTGATCTCGCGACCAGTTGTGATAATCATAGCGATTCTCATTACCGAGTCAACAACTGTTTTTCCGTTTCCCTGAATTTGTCTGGGAAATGGCCGGAACGCCCGGTAAACAAAGGGCTTCAGCGCTTGGCTTCAGTTGGGCTCATTTGCGTGATCTGCCGATTAAGCTGGCCGATCCGCCGCGCCATGCTCTCGATCAGGCTGTGGGCGATCTTCGGGTTGGTGCGGGTCATGCTCAAGAATTGATCACCGGGAATCAGCATTACGGTGCTCGTCTCTCGGGCCACGACCGTGGCATTGCGTGGTTCGCCAGTGAACACGGCCATGGCACCGAAAACCTCGTCCTTGGCCACGTCTCCGACTTTTTGCCCGTCCACAAACGCTTCGGCATGCCCGTCGATGATCACAAACACGTGATCAGCCACGTCACCCTGATTGATCAGAATTTCACCCGCCTCGACCCGTTTGAAGCCATTGGTACTGCGGAACTCGCGCGGTTTCAGGTCTGCGACGGCATGGGCGAGGATTGCCATTTGCCCTAGCAGATACTCCAAAAACTGGTCTGCGCGATGAGCGTCGGCATACAAGTGCTGAAAAACCTCACGGCGCCGATAGGGCGTCAAACGCAATGCCCCATCACTGCACAAACGGCAATCAGCCCAGTCCTCACCCTGCTGAAGGCCGATCAAATCGCCCTCCTGCCAATAAAGCAGTGGGCGTGCGCCCAGACAGCCGCTGATCACACCTTCATTGAGCAGGAATAACTGGTCGGCGGGTAACTGCGCGAGTAAATCATCCGACACCTCCAGCTCCATAAGCGGCCCGCAAGGCGCCAGGTCGCGCAACCACAGCGCAGGCAAGCTCTGCAAACGATTGATCAAGGCATCGGCCCAGGCCGATTGTTCCCCCAGTAAATACATAACGGCCTATGCCCGTTCAGTTCTTGTGGCGCGAGGAAATGGCTTCGAGTTGTTTGTTCAGGGCGTCCTTGCGTTCAGCGGGGATGTCGTTCCAGTGCACATCCATCAGCGCGCCTTCGATCGCATACAACAACACCTTCGATGCGCGAAACCCGCGGGTACGCACGGCCCGGTAGGCGTCCACCGCGCCCAGGCGACGCAAGTCCGAGGCGCTGTGGATGCCCACGGCATGCAGCCATTGCGCCGACGTCTTGCCAAGATTCTTCAGGTGTTGCAGTTCATCATTCATCAAGCCTCCTTGCGACGGCCGAATGGTGCGTGGGCGAGCTTCTCAGGAGTGTAGCCATCAGTAGGAAAAGCGTGGTTGTTTGGTCGGATTCAACGCAAACGCTTCTAAGAAAGGGCGCTGTATAAGGTTGCGAAAGCTCTGCGGGCGCAGGGAGAAGGGGAGAAATGCTGATAAATGTGGGAGCGAGCTTGCTCGCGAAAGCGGTCTGACTCTTACGGTAGGGGCACTGACACTACGCCTTTGCGAGCAAGCTCGCTCCCACAGGAGGGAGGCGTTGTGTCAGAGAGGCAAAGAACTTTCAGCGGGTGCGATAACGCAAACGCGTACCGAAATTCATCGACATCAGAATCTCGTCAGCACTCAGCTCCGGCGGGAAATACGCCCCGGAAATCTGCGCATGGGCCAGGCTTGCACCTTCCAGCGATGCGTTACGGAAATCGATGCCACGCAAATCGGCAGAACGGAAGTACGCGTCCCGGAAATCCACGCCATCGGCATTCAGCTCACGCAGATCAAGACCGCGAAAATCGCCGCCGACCATGTCAATCGGGCCGTCCTGTGGACGCTCCTTGTTGAAACCTGTGATGTCGTCTTTGTGCAGCAAGGCATATAGCGGGGTGTCGAGAAGTTTCGGCTGGCTCATGTCATATCACCGTTGGTTTTATGACGCCAGTATAGTGCCACTATTTGACGGCCGTGAAGCAAGCGAGGGCTTCACGGCCGAAATAGTTTTTACAGGCCTGGCAGGCGCTGACGAATCTGCGCAACCACCGTGTCCAGCGTGCCGGATTCATTGGTCTGCACGCGTTTGCTGCGCAGGATTTCTTCCGGCGTCAGCGCTTCACGATTGGCCTGCTGCGCTTCGATCACGGCCAGTGTGGCGTCGGACGGATCCTGTTTGTCCGCCTGACGAATCGCCAGCCAGCTCTCGATCACCGCTTGCGGGGCGTTGCAGTCGAGGATCAGGAACGGCGTGCCGGTGGCTTCGGCAATTTTTGCTGCGTTGTCGCGTTGTTCGCGCTTCAGATAAGTCGCATCGATCACCACCGGGAAACCGGCGTGCAGGATGATTTCAGCGATTTCATGCAAACGCGCGTAGGTCGCGGCGCTGGCGTCGGCACTGTAAATGCCGGCCTGCACGTCGTTGGCGACAGTTTGCTCACCGAACAGGCGCTTGCGTTCAACGTCCGAACGCAGGCGAATGGCGCCCAGCGCTTCGACCAGACGCATGGCCACGTGGCTCTTGCCGACCGCGGAAACGCCGTGGGTGATGGCCATGAAGCGCGAAGGAATGGTGCTGTAGCTTTCGGCCAGGTTGGCGTAGTTGCGATACTGGCGCAGGGTGGTGGCGCGCTGCACTGGCGTCGCGTCCGCGGGCATGCTGAACAGCGCAACCTTGGCGCGAACCAGTGCACGGTAGGCTTTATAGAAGTTCAGCACTTCCAGGCCTTGGTAATCGCCGGTCAATTCCAGGTATTGGCTGATGAAGCGGCGCGCCAGAGATTTCAGGCCGCGGTCTTCCAGGTCCATCGCCAGGAAACCGGTGTCGGCCCAGACGTCAGTGAAACGGAACGGTTCGTTGAACTCGATGCAGTCGAAGATCACCACTTTGCCGTCGATGACGGTGGCGTTGCCCAGATGGATATCGCCGTGGCATTCCCGGGTGAAACCTTCGGTTTTGCGCTGGGCGAACAGTGGCTTGAGACGCTCGAAGCTGCTCTCGGCCCAGGCTTTCAGCGCCTCGAGTTGTAGCAGATCGTTCTTATCGCTGAGGAACGGCAGGATCTGCTCGAAGTTTTGCGAGACGGGTGCCATCACGCTGGCTGGGGTACCGGCGTCGTGTTCGGCCGGGACTTTTGGTGCAGTGAGATGGAAGCGCGCAATCTGCTCAGCCATCTCGTCGATGTGCTGAGTGGTCAGTTCGCCGTTGGCTTGCAGAGTGCTGAGCAAACCGCTCTGCGGGAACTGACGCATTTTCAGCACGTATTCGATCGCCGGGCCGTCGCCGCCTATTTGCGGTGCTTCAACGCTGCCGGTGACTGGCAACACTTCCAGATACAAATCAGCGGTCAAGCGCTGGTTCAGACGCAGCTCTTCAGCGCAGAAATGTGCGCGTGATTCGAGGCCGGTGAAGTCGAGGAAGCCGAAGTTCACAGGCTTCTTCACCTTATAAGCGAACGGGCCAGTGAGGATTACCCACGAGATATGCGTTTCGATGACCTGAAACCCTTCGACAGGGTGCGGGTAGAGGGCCGGGTTTTGCAGGGCAGCGATCAGTGACTGGCTCACGGGCGATCCTTCAGAGACTGGGGGAAATTCGAGGCCGCCATTATGGCCGCTCGCCAGCCTGACGCAAACCTCGGAGCGCTCCTGTTGAGTATGAATAAAGTGCGTATAATCCGCCGCCATGACTCGAACTCGATCCCCCCGTACCAAGAAAAAACCACCCTCCAAGGGCCTTAGCCCGTGGTTGAGCTGGGCCATTAAACTCAGTCTGGTCGGCCTTGTCGTGCTGGCCGGCTTCGCCGTATACCTCGATGCCGTGGTGCAGGAGAAGTTCTCCGGCAAGCGCTGGACCATCCCGGCGAAGGTCTACGCTCGGCCGCTCGAGCTGTTCGTCGGACAAAAGCTCAGCAAGGACGATTTCCTTACCGAGCTCGATGCCCTCGGCTACCGCCGCGAAGCCGTGAGCAATGGCCCCGGTGCCGCAGCCGTCAGCGGTAGCACAGTCGATCTGAATACCCGTGGCTTCCAGTTCTATGAAGGCCTGGAAAAACCGCAGCCGGTGCGTGTGCGTTTCTCCGGCGATTATGTGGCTGAGCTGTCGGCGACCAACGGTTCGAAATTGTCCGTTGTGCGCCTCGAGCCGCTGATGATCGGTGGTATTTATCCGAAGAATCTCGAAGACCGCATTCTGATCAAGCTTGATCAGGTGCCGCCATATCTGCTCGAAACCCTGGTCGCGGTCGAGGATCGCGATTACTACAGCCACTGGGGTGTGTCGCCGAAGTCGATTGCCCGGGCTATCTGGGTCAACACCTCAGGCGGCAAGATGACGCAGGGCGGCAGTACGCTGACTCAGCAGTTGGTGAAAAACTTCTACCTGACCAACGAACGCAGCCTGACCCGCAAGCTCACCGAAGCGATGATGGCGATGCTGCTGGAACTGCATTACGACAAGAAGGAAATTCTTGAGGCCTACCTCAACGAAGTCTTCGTCGGGCAGGATGGTCAGCGTGCGGTGCACGGTTTCGGTCTGGCCAGTCAGTTCTTCTTTGGCCAGCCATTGTCCGAGCTGAAACTGCATCAGGTGGCGTTGCTGGTCGGCATGGTCAAAGGCCCGTCCTACTACAACCCGCGTCGCAACCCGGAGCGCGCGCTGGAACGCCGCAATCTGGTGCTCGATGTGCTTGAGCAACAAGGCGTAGCGACGGCCGAGCAAGTGGCCGCAGCGAAGAACATGCCGTTGGGCGTGACCACTCGCGGCAAACTGGCCGACAGCTCGTTCCCCGGCTTTATCGATCTGGTCAAACGTCAGTTGCGTGAAGACTATCGCGACGAAGACTTGACCGAAGAGGGCCTGCGCATCTTCACCAGCTTCGACCCGATCCTGCAGATGAAAGCCGAGGCGTCGGTCAACGACACCTTTAAACGTCTGTCCGGTCGCAAAGGCTCCGATGATGTGGAAGCCGCGATGGTCGTGACCAATCCGGAAACCGGCGAAGTCCAGGCGATGATCGGCAGCCGTCAGGCCAGTTACGCCGGGTTCAACCGTGCGCTGGATGCGGTGCGACCGATCGGTTCGTTGATCAAACCGGCGGTTTATCTGACTGCGCTGGAAAAACCGAGCCAGTACACGCTGACCAGTTGGCTGTCCGACGATCCGTTGTCGGTCAAAGGCGCGAACGGTCAGGTGTGGAAACCGCAGAACTATGACCGCCGTTCCCACGGCACTGTGTTCCTGTATCAAGGGTTGGCGCATTCCTACAACCTGTCGACTTCGCGTCTGGGTCTGGAAGTGGGCGTGCCGAACGTGCTCAAGACTTTGGGCCGTTTGGGCGTGACGCGCGAATTCCCGGCATTCCCATCTATGTTGCTGGGTGCCGGCGGCATGACGCCTATCGAAGTCGCGACCATGTACCAGACCCTCGCCAACGGTGGTTTCAATACGCCGATGCGCGGGATTCGCAGCGTACTGACCGCCGAGGGCGAACCGCTCAAGCGTTATCCGTTCCAGATCGAACAGCGTTTCGATCCGGCGTCCATTTATCTGATCCAGAACGCCATGCAACGCGTGATGCGTGAAGGTACCGGCAGCTCGGTTTATAACGTGTTGCCGAAAACCCTGACACTGGCGGGCAAGACTGGTACCAGTAACGATTCCCGTGACAGCTGGTTCGCCGGTTTCAGTCAGGATCTGCTGGCGGTGGTCTGGCTGGGGCGCGACGATAACGGCAAGACACCGTTCACCGGTGCGACCGGTGCGCTGCAGGTCTGGACCAGTTTCATGCGCAAAGCCGATCCGCTGCCGCTGGATATGCCGCAGCCGGACAACGTCGTGCAGGCGTGGGTCGATTCGCGCACCGGGCAGGGCTCCGACGCCAACTGCCCGGGGGCGGTGCAGATGCCGTATATTCGCGGCAGCGAACCGCCACCCGGCGCCGCGTGTGCGGGCGAAACGCCTGCTTCCGGCGAATCGGTGATGGATTGGGTCAAGGGCTGGATGAATTAAGCAAAGAGGGTTTCAAGTGAACAAGTGGTTGATTCCAGCGGTGACCGCCGTGGCTTTGCTCAGCGGCTGCTCTTCCGTACAGCGTGGTTCGATTCCGGTGGTTGATTCCGGTACTGCGGTGTCCAACAGCGAACGTATTTCGGCCAATGGCGGCTTCCGTCAAACGACGGTCAAGCGTCCTGCGCAGGGCCAGACTCAGGCGATTCCGCAAGGTGATACTGGCGTGGTGGTGATGGTGCCGGGTGGTGGCGCGACGACTTCTGCGCCGATCAGCTCCTCGCCGATTGTGCCGGGTCCGGCGTCTGGTGGTATTACGCCGGGGCCGTACAATCCTTCGGCTGTTGAATCGGCGCCGATCAACTCCGGCAGCTACAGCATGCCGTCGACGCCAAGCGGCATTCCTTCGGCCAGCAGTGGCGGCGGTTTGTCGGCCGACGAGCAACTGGACGGTCCGGTACTCGCTTTGCTGACCACTGCGCAACAGCAACAGGCCGGCGGCGACCTCAACGGTGCATCGTCGAGCCTGGAGCGTGCCCAGCGTGTCGCTCCGCGTGAGCCGCAAGTGCTTTATCGCCTGGCGCAGGTGCGCATGGCTCAAGGTGATGCGCCGCAAGCCGAGCAGTTCGCCCGTCGTGCGCTGACCATGGCCAACGGTCGCCCGGACCTGCAAGCCAACCTGTGGGAAATCATTGCTCAGTCCCGTGAGAAACAAGGCGACTCGGCCGGTGCCGCTCAGGCCCGCCAGAAGGCCAAGGTTTCGCTGTGATGGATGCCCGTTTCCCGAAAATCGCCGATCAGTTGTTGCTGATCGAGCGTGAACTGCGCACTCAGGGTTGGTGGGACGAAGTTTCGCCGTCGGCCGAAGCTTTGAGCAGTGTCGAGCCTTTTTCGGTCGATACGCTGGACTTCGAGCAATGGTTGCAATGGATCTTCCTGCCACGCATGAAGATGATCCTCGAACAGGATCTGCCATTGCCGAATGCCTCAGGGATTCAGGAAATGGCTGAAATGGTCTTCGCCCAGCGCAATCTGCAGGGCAAGGATCGTCAGCTGCAGGTGCTGCTCAAAGAGTTTGACCTGCTGATCACTGCCTCGCGCTAACCCGGAAGCTGCCAGTCATTACTGGCAGTTTTCTGCTATCTGTTTCTGCGCTTCTATGATGCGCTCCTGGCGCTGTGCGTCGTCCAGCCTCCGCAATTGTCCCTCCACTTCTTCCCGTAATCGCGGATTATTCTGCAACTGCGCAAGGTTCGTCCGTGCCTGCTCACAAAACTGTTTGAGCTGCACCTGTTGATCCGCAACCTGCTTCTTCACTTTGTCATCGATAGCCTTCTGATCACCGAGCGTGCCACTGCCTGGCATTTCCGCGGGTTTCGGTGGGGGCGAGGAGGGCGTCTGCATTGTCGTCGATGGCTGACCCTGCGGCGGCTGCGCATCGAAGTGCGTAACGCCTTGAGCATCGACCCATTTGTAGATTTGAGCGGCCATGCACCATGGGCTGAGGCCGATCAGCAGAGTAAGGAGGAGCGTTCGCATGCTGATTCCTTGGCAAAAATGCGCAATTGACACTAACAGAGTAGCGGTTTTCAGGTTTTTTCTTGCGTTCTCATGTGCTTACCCACAATTAACCACATAGACGGCTTGACTTGGAGAGGGCGAAACAGAAGAATCCAAAGTCCGCTGTAGAGGGACTGCCAGAAGCAGACCCACTCGGTAGATCATGAGGCGCACATCCGCGCCGACCTGTTACACCCGCAACGCGTTACCTCGCGCTGGGTGGGAAAGGCCCGCAACACTTGGGACGATCCCAATACTTGCTCAGTCAGTGCTGACGTAGTCGGCGACCACCGTCGCTCATGCTCTGCCGAGAAGTAAACCTATTAAGACCCGCCCCTTTTTTGTGGACGGTATTCTGGCGTTTTAGAGGTGAACAACGTGGAGCTTTTATCTGGCGGTGAGATGCTCGTCCGCTTTTTGCGTGACGAAGGCGTCAAATATATCTACGGGTACCCGGGTGGTGCTCTCCTGCATGTTTACGATGCCCTGTTCAAAGAACCGGAAGTGACTCACATCCTGGTTCGTCACGAACAAGCGGCAACCCATATGGCTGACGGTTATGCCCGTGCCACCGGTAAAGCCGGCGTGGTATTGGTGACGTCCGGTCCTGGCGCCACAAACGCCATTACCGGTATCGCGACGGCCTATATGGACTCGATTCCAATGGTGATCATTTCCGGTCAGGTGCCAAGCACCATGGTCGGCACCGACGCGTTCCAGGAAACCGACATGATCGGTATCTCCCGGCCGATCGTGAAGCACAGCTTCATGATCAAGCACGCTTCGGAAATCCCGGAAGTCATGAAGAAGGCCTTCTACCTGGCGCAATCCGGTCGTCCGGGCCCGGTCGTGGTCGATATCCCGAAAGACATGACCAACCCGGCCGAGAAGTTCGAATACATCTTCCCGAAGAAAGCCAAGCTGCGTTCCTACAGCCCGGCCGTTCGCGGTCACTCCGGGCAAATCCGCAAGGCGGCAGAAATGCTCCTGGCGGCGAAGCGTCCGGTCATGTACTCCGGCGGCGGCGTGATTCTCGGCAACGGTTCCGCACCGCTGACCGAACTGGCGAAAATGCTTAACCTGCCCGTGACCAACACGTTGATGGGCCTGGGCGGTTTCCCGGGGACTGATCGTCAGTTCATCGGCATGCTTGGCATGCACGGCAGCTATACCGCCAACCTGGCGATGCACCATGCTGACGTGATCCTCGCGGTCGGCGCGCGTTTCGACGATCGCGTGATCAACGGCCCGGCGAAGTTCTGCCCGAACGCCAAGATCATCCACATCGACATCGACCCGGCTTCGATTTCCAAGACCATCAAGGCCGACGTGCCTATCGTTGGTCCGGTTGAGAGCGTCCTGACCGAAATGGTCGCGATCCTCAAGGAAATCGGCGAGACCCCGAACAAGGAGTCCGTGGCCAGTTGGTGGAAGCAGGTGGATGAATGGCGCGGTGATCGCGGCCTGTTCCCTTACGAAAAGGGCGACGGCAGCGTGATCAAGCCGCAGACCGTGATCGAAACCCTCTGCGAAGTGACCAAGGGCGATGCCTTTATCACTTCCGACGTGGGCCAGCACCAGATGTTCGCGGCGCAGTACTACACGTTCAACAAGCCGAATCGCTGGATCAACTCCGGTGGTCTGGGCACCATGGGCTTCGGTTTCCCGGCGGCCATGGGCATCAAGTTGAGCTTCCCGGATGACGACGTTGCCTGCGTCACCGGTGAAGGCAGTATCCAGATGAACATTCAGGAACTGTCGACCTGCCTGCAATATGGCTTGCCAGTGAAAATCGTCATCCTGAACAACGGTGTTCTGGGGATGGTGCGTCAGTGGCAGGACATGAGCTACGGCAGCCGTCACTCGCACTCCTACATGGAATCGCTGCCTGACTTCGTCAAGTTGGCTGAAGCCTATGGCCACGTTGGCGTACGCATCACCGAATCGAAAGATTTGAAGTCGAAGATGGCAGAAGCGTTCGCCATGAAGGATCGCCTGGTGGTGATCGATATTTCGGTCGACACCAGCGAGCACGTCTATCCGATGCAGATCAAAGACGGCTCGATGCGCGATATGTGGCTGAGCAAGACGGAGCGTACTTAATCATGCGGCACATTATTTCCTTGCTTCTGGAAAACGAACCCGGCGCTTTGTCTCGCGTAGTCGGCCTGTTCTCGCAGCGCAACTACAACATCGAAAGCCTGACCGTGGCTCCGACCGAAGACCCGACCCTGTCGCGCCTGACGCTGACCACTGTTGGCCACGATGAAGTCATCGAGCAGATCACCAAAAACCTGAACAAGCTGATCGAAGTGGTCAAGCTGGTGGACCTGTCGGAAAGTGCTCACATCGAGCGCGAACTGATGCTGGTCAAGGTCAAGGCCACTGGCGCCCAGCGCGCCGAGATCAAACGCACCACCGATATTTACCGTGGACAGATCGTCGATGTCAGTGCCAGCGTGTATACCGTTCAATTGACCGGTACCAGCGACAAGCTCGACAGCTTCATTCAGTCCATCGGCACCGCATCGATTCTGGAAACCGTCCGCAGCGGCGTGACCGGCATTGCCCGCGGCGACAAAGTACTCAGCATCTAAACCAAATTAGTGAATGGCCTGAACGGCCTGGATATATAGGGGAATTTCATGAAAGTTTATTACGAAAAAGACTGCGACCTGTCGATCATCCAGGGCAAGAAAGTTGCCATCATCGGTTACGGTTCCCAGGGCCACGCCCAAGCGTGCAACCTGAAAGATTCCGGCGTTGACGTTACTGTTGGTCTGCGTAAAGGTTCGGCCACCGTTGCCAAAGCTGAAGCTCACGGCCTGAAAGTGACTGACGTTGCTTCCGCTGTTGCGGCTGCCGACCTGGTCATGATCCTGACCCCGGACGAGTTCCAGTCGTCGCTGTACAAGAATGAAATCGAGCCGAACATCAAGAAAGGCGCCACCCTGGCCTTCTCCCACGGCTTCGCGATCCACTACAACCAGGTTGTGCCGCGTGCCGACCTCGACGTGATCATGATCGCGCCGAAAGCACCAGGCCATACCGTACGTTCCGAGTTCGTGAAAGGCGGCGGTATCCCTGACCTGATCGCGATCTACCAGGACGCCTCGGGCAACGCCAAAAACGTTGCACTGTCTTACGCCGCTGGCGTTGGTGGCGGTCGTACCGGCATCATCGAAACCACCTTCAAGGACGAGACTGAAACCGACCTGTTCGGCGAACAAGCCGTTCTGTGCGGCGGTACCGTTGAACTGGTAAAAGCCGGGTTTGAAACCCTGGTTGAAGCTGGCTACGCGCCGGAAATGGCCTACTTCGAGTGCCTGCACGAACTGAAGCTGATCGTTGACCTCATGTACGAAGGCGGTATCGCCAACATGAACTACTCGATCTCCAACAACGCCGAATACGGCGAGTACGTGACTGGCCCGGAAGTGATCAACGCCGAATCCCGTCAGGCCATGCGCAACGCCCTGAAACGTATTCAGGACGGCGAATACGCCAAAATGTTCATCAGCGAAGGCGCAACCGGCTACCCTTCGATGACCGCCAAGCGTCGTAACAACGCCGCCCACGGTATCGAAATCATCGGCGAGCAACTGCGCTCCATGATGCCGTGGATCGGTGCCAACAAGATCGTCGACAAAGCCAAAAACTAAGTCGTTGTCCCTTGTATGAAAAAAACGCGGCCTCGGCCGCGTTTTTTCGTTTGAGGCGGTGGTTCTGGTATAAAGCTGCAGCGTTTGTGGCCGAACTGTCGTCCTCAAGCACCTGTCGAATTTTCTTCAAACCGTTGCAAGGTAATGTCCATGAGCGAACGTCCCGAAGAGCCGAACAAGGCTTCTGACGCCGAAAGCCTGCTGCCCATCGATGAACACATCGAAGAAGGGCACGACGCAGAAGGTCGTAAAGTCCGGCATCGTGGTATCTATCTGCTGCCGAATCTGTTCACCACTGCGAACCTGTTCGCAGGGTTTTACTCCATCATCAACTCCATGAGTGCCCAGGCTGCGTTGAGTGCCGGTGACTCGGCGAATGCGAGCAAGTATTTCGCGTTCGCCGCGATCGCGATTTTCGTCGCCATGGTGCTCGACGGCCTTGATGGTCGTGTGGCACGCATGACCAATACGCAAAGTGCTTTCGGTGCTGAATACGACTCGCTGTCGGACATGGTCGCGTTCGGTGTTGCACCGGCGCTGCTGGCGTTCGGCTGGGCGTTGGGCGACATGGGCAAGGTTGGCTGGATGGTCGCCTTCATCTATGTTGCGGGCGCTGCGTTGCGTTTGGCGCGCTTCAACACCCAAGTGGGCACCGCTGATAAACGCTACTTCATCGGTCTGGCCAGTCCGGCAGCAGCCGGTGTGGTTGCGGGTATTGTCTGGGCGTTCAGCGATTACGGCATTCAGGGTTCGAAGATGTCGTTTCTGGTCGCGCTGATGGTCGCGGCGGCCGGCATGCTGATGGTCAGTAATATCAAGTACAACAGCTTTAAAGAGCTGGATCTGAAGGGGCGCGTACCGTTCGTGGCGATCCTTGCGGTGGTGCTGGTGTTCGCCGTGGTCTTCAGCGATCCACCGCGCATTCTGCTGCTGGTGTTCCTCGCATACGCCGCTTCTGGCCCGGTGCAGTACCTGTTGCATCTTCGTCGGCACAAAAAAGCCGAGTGATGTAATTTCCCGCATACTCCGCAGTCTATGGGTGCATCTGTCCTCCAAAGCCTGCGGAGTTGCCATGTTGATCAAAGTCCCCAAAGCGTCCGACTGCCAAGAGTCGGATGTCACGCCTGAATCCGCTTATCTCTCTCGCCGCCAATTACTCGGGGCCACTGCTGCCGTTATCGCCGTCAGTAGCCTGCCGCGTTGGGCCAGTGCCGACGATGCCGTGCGGTACGCCGATGTCGAACCCGGTAAAGCGCCTGCCTGGTTTAACGACAAGCTGTCTTCTACTAAATGGGGAGCGGTCAACGTCAAGGATGAGGCGATCACGCCTTATAAAGACGCCACCCACTACAACAACTTCTATGAGTTCGGTACCGACAAAGGCGATCCGGCAGCGAATGCCGGATCGTTGAAAACCGAACCATGGAGTGTGGTGGTAGACGGGGAGGTGGGTAAGCCGGGGCGGTATGCGCTGGAAGACTTCATGAAGCCTTACCAGTTGGAAGAGCGTATCTACCGTTTGCGCTGTGTCGAGGCGTGGTCGATGGTTATTCCGTGGATTGGCTTTCCGATCTCGGCGTTGCTCAAGCAGGTCGAGCCAACGTCCAAAGCCAAATACATTCGCTTTGAAACCTTGCAGGATCCCAAGAGCATGCCCGGGCAACGCTCAGGTTTTGCCTTGATCGATTGGCCTTATGTAGAAGGCTTGCGATTGGACGAGGCGATGAGCCCCTTGGCGATTCTGGCAGTGGGCATGTATGGCCGCGAGCTGCCAAATCAGAATGGTGCGCCGCTACGTCTGGTGGTGCCGTGGAAGTATGGCTTCAAGAGCGTCAAATCCATCGTGCGTATCAGTCTGGTCAGCGAGCAGCCGAAAACCACTTGGCAAAGCATTGCGGCAGATGAGTACGGGTTTTACGCGAACGTTAACCCGACAGTTGATCACCCGCGCTGGACGCAGGCACGGGAGCGGCGTCTGCCGAACAGTCTGTTCAAGCCGAATGTGCGTGATACGCAGATGTTCAACGGCTATTCGGATGAAGTTGCTTCTTTATATACAGGGCTCGATCTGCGGAAGAACTACTGATGCGATTTCCGTTCTGGCGTATAGGCGTATTCATTGCTGCGGCTATCTGGCCAATGCTGTGGTTGTATCAAGCGCTCGAGGATTTACTCGGGCCTGATCCCGGCAAGGTGTTGGTGGATCGGCTGGGCTTGGGGACGTTGGTGTTGTTGCTGATCACTCTGGGCATGACGCCGCTTCAGAAGCTCACTGGTTGGGCGGGGTGGATTGCGGTTCGCCGGCAGTTGGGGCTTTGGTGTTTTGCCTATGTGGTTTTGCATCTGTGTAGCTATATGGCATTTATCCTGGGGTTCGATTGGTCGCAGCTGGCGGTCGAGTTGCGCAAGCGGCCTTACATAATAGTGGGGGCGTTGGGGTTTCTGGGATTGTTGGCGTTGGCGGTGACGTCCAATCGCTACAGTCAGCGTCGTTTGGGCTCGCGCTGGAAGAAGCTGCACCGCCTGGTGTACGTGATTCTGGGCTTGGGTTTGCTGCATATGCTGTGGATCGTGCGCGCCGATCTTGAGGAATGGGCGGTCTATGCCTCTATAGGGGCGGTGCTTCTGATATTGCGTATTCCGCCGGTGATGCGTCGTATCCCGCGATTGTTGGCCAAAAAGCCGGTTTTGCAAGAAAAGCGAAATTAACGGTTGACGGCAGATTTCAGATGTCTATAATTCGCCCCACTTCCGGCGCAGTCGAAACGGAAAACTCCTTGAGATTCAAAGAGTTATGTAGGTTTCGACAGTGGGGCGCTTCAGTTCATCGAAGCCAAAAGGAAGTTGAAAAAGAGGTGTTGACAGCAGCGTGTAACGCTGTAGAATTCGCCTCCCGCTGACGAGAGATCGGAAGCGCAAGTGGTTGAAGTTGTTGAAGAATTCTTCGAAAACTTCTGAAAATAATCACTTGACAGCAAATGAGGCTGCTGTAGAATGCG
>NZ_OZ409868.1:3642500-4277500 GCF_979258595.1 Pseudomonas sp. AC172 | reverse complement strand
GAGCGAACGGGGACCAGCCCTTAAGTGGCTTTGAGATTAGCGGAACGCTCTGGAAAGTGCGGCCATAGTGGGTGATAGCCCTGTACGCGAAAATCTCTTAGTCATGAAATCGAGTAGGACGGAGCACGAGAAACTTTGTCTGAATATGGGGGGACCATCCTCCAAGGCTAAATACTACTGACTGACCGATAGTGAACTAGTACCGTGAGGGAAAGGCGAAAAGAACCCCGGAGAGGGGAGTGAAATAGATCCTGAAACCGTATGCGTACAAGCAGTGGGAGCAGACTTTGTTCTGTGACTGCGTACCTTTTGTATAATGGGTCAGCGACTTATTTTCAGTGGCGAGCTTAACCGAATAGGGGAGGCGTAGCGAAAGCGAGTCTTAATAGGGCGTCTAGTCGCTGGGAATAGACCCGAAACCGGGCGATCTATCCATGGGCAGGTTGAAGGTTGGGTAACACTAACTGGAGGACCGAACCGACTACCGTTGAAAAGTTAGCGGATGACCTGTGGATCGGAGTGAAAGGCTAATCAAGCTCGGAGATAGCTGGTTCTCCTCGAAAGCTATTTAGGTAGCGCCTCATGTATCACTGTAGGGGGTAGAGCACTGTTTCGGCTAGGGGGTCATCCCGACTTACCAAACCGATGCAAACTCCGAATACCTACAAGTGCCGAGCATGGGAGACACACGGCGGGTGCTAACGTCCGTCGTGAAAAGGGAAACAACCCAGACCGTCAGCTAAGGTCCCAAAGTTATGGTTAAGTGGGAAACGATGTGGGAAGGCTTAGACAGCTAGGAGGTTGGCTTAGAAGCAGCCACCCTTTAAAGAAAGCGTAATAGCTCACTAGTCGAGTCGGCCTGCGCGGAAGATGTAACGGGGCTCAAACCATACACCGAAGCTACGGGTATCATCTTCGGATGATGCGGTAGAGGAGCGTTCTGTAAGCCTGTGAAGGTGAGTTGAGAAGCTTGCTGGAGGTATCAGAAGTGCGAATGCTGACATGAGTAACGACAATGGGTGTGAAAAACACCCACGCCGAAAGACCAAGGTTTCCTGCGCAACGTTAATCGACGCAGGGTTAGTCGGTCCCTAAGGCGAGGCTGAAAAGCGTAGTCGATGGAAAACAGGTTAATATTCCTGTACTTCTGGTTATTGCGATGGAGGGACGGAGAAGGCTAGGCCAGCTTGGCGTTGGTTGTCCAAGTTTAAGGTGGTAGGCTGAGATCTTAGGTAAATCCGGGATCTTAAGGCCGAGAGCTGATGACGAGTGTTCTTTTAGAACACGAAGTGGTTGATGCCATGCTTCCAAGAAAAGCTTCTAAGCTTCAGGTAACCAGGAACCGTACCCCAAACCGACACAGGTGGTTGGGTAGAGAATACCAAGGCGCTTGAGAGAACTCGGGTGAAGGAACTAGGCAAAATGGCACCGTAACTTCGGGAGAAGGTGCGCCGGTGAGGGTGAAGGACTTGCTCCGTAAGCTCATGCCGGTCGAAGATACCAGGCCGCTGCGACTGTTTATTAAAAACACAGCACTCTGCAAACACGAAAGTGGACGTATAGGGTGTGACGCCTGCCCGGTGCCGGAAGGTTAATTGATGGGGTTAGCTAACGCGAAGCTCTTGATCGAAGCCCCGGTAAACGGCGGCCGTAACTATAACGGTCCTAAGGTAGCGAAATTCCTTGTCGGGTAAGTTCCGACCTGCACGAATGGCGTAACGATGGCGGCGCTGTCTCCACCCGAGACTCAGTGAAATTGAAATCGCTGTGAAGATGCAGTGTATCCGCGGCTAGACGGAAAGACCCCGTGAACCTTTACTATAGCTTTGCACTGGACTTTGAATTTGCTTGTGTAGGATAGGTGGGAGGCTTTGAAGCGTGGACGCCAGTTCGCGTGGAGCCATCCTTGAAATACCACCCTGGCAACTTTGAGGTTCTAACTCAGGTCCGTTATCCGGATCGAGGACAGTGTATGGTGGGTAGTTTGACTGGGGCGGTCTCCTCCTAAAGAGTAACGGAGGAGTACGAAGGTGCGCTCAGACCGGTCGGAAATCGGTCGTAGAGTATAAAGGCAAAAGCGCGCTTGACTGCGAGACAGACACGTCGAGCAGGTACGAAAGTAGGTCTTAGTGATCCGGTGGTTCTGTATGGAAGGGCCATCGCTCAACGGATAAAAGGTACTCCGGGGATAACAGGCTGATACCGCCCAAGAGTTCATATCGACGGCGGTGTTTGGCACCTCGATGTCGGCTCATCACATCCTGGGGCTGAAGCCGGTCCCAAGGGTATGGCTGTTCGCCATTTAAAGTGGTACGCGAGCTGGGTTTAGAACGTCGTGAGACAGTTCGGTCCCTATCTGCCGTGGACGTTTGAGATTTGAGAGGGGCTGCTCCTAGTACGAGAGGACCGGAGTGGACGAACCTCTGGTGTTCCGGTTGTCACGCCAGTGGCATTGCCGGGTAGCTATGTTCGGGAAAGATAACCGCTGAAAGCATCTAAGCGGGAAACTTGCCTCAAGATGAGATCTCACTGGAACCTTGAGTTCCCTGAAGGGCCGTCGAAGACTACGACGTTGATAGGTTGGGTGTGTAAGCGCTGTGAGGCGTTGAGCTAACCAATACTAATTGCCCGTGAGGCTTGACCATATAACACCCAAGCAATTTGCATGCTCCGAGCTGAAAAGCGAGCGAGACCAGATTGCGGTGTGTGAAGACGAAACGAACCGAAAGTTCGAAAGACTCACAAAACACCGAAAACTATCACATACCCAATTTGCTGAAGCGAGGCCATCTGGTCACGACTCAGTACCCGAATTTCTTGACGACCATAGAGCGTTGGAACCACCTGATCCCATCCCGAACTCAGCAGTGAAACGATGCATCGCCGATGGTAGTGTGGGGTTTCCCCATGTGAGAGTAGGTCATCGTCAAGATTAAATTCCGAAACCCCAATTGCGAAAGCAGTTGGGGTTTTGTTTTGCCTGTAGAAAAGTTTTTACTCGCGGCAGCGAACAAATTTGCACAGTTATTTTCGAATCAGAACACTAGAATAGCCCCACCTTATTCGGAGCCAGAGCCTTTATGTCAGAGTCGGTTGACGCCCCCGGGCTGTCAGATTTACCGCTGGAAGACTTGGTGGCCTGTCACGAGTGCGACCTGCTGATGCGCAAGCCAACGCTTGCTCACGGCGAAAAAGCGCTCTGCCCTCGCTGCGGTTACGAACTTTACGCTCACCGCCATAACGTGGTGCAGCGCAGCCTTGCCTTGGTGATCGCAGCATTATTGCTGTACATCCCGGCAAACTTTTTACCCATCATGCAACTCAATATCCTCGGACAATCTTCGCAGGATACGGTATGGAGCGGCGTACTCGGCCTGTTCAATACGGGCATGCAGGGTGTTTCGATCGTCGTCTTTCTGTGCAGCATGGCCATACCGCTGCTCAAGTTGCTGTGCCAGTTATTCGTTTTGCTGACGATTCGCTTCAATGTCGGACGCAGCTATGGCTTGCTGCTCTATCGCATTTACCACCATCTAAAAGACTGGGGAATGCTCGAGGTCTATCTCATGGGCGTGCTGGTGGCGATCGTCAAACTGGCGGACATGGCAGCTATCACCGTAGGCCTGGGTTTGGCGTGTTTCATCAGCTTGTTATTGGTACAGGTCTGGCTGGAAGTGGTGATGTCACCGCATCAGATCTGGCAGGCGTTATCAGGAGAGGACGCTCATGCGGGCGATTGATGCGGGCATTCTGGTGTGTACCGAATGCCACGAATTGAACAAGCAGGAAGCGGACACCGACGAGCAAACCTGCAGCCGTTGCGGTGCGCTGGTTCACGCCCGGCGTCCGAACAGCCTCGCGCGAACCTGGGCACTGCTGATCACGGCTGCAATCATCTATATTCCGGCGAATGTCTTGCCGATCATGACTGTCAGTTCTTTGGGTCAGGGTGACCCGAGCACGATCATGTCCGGCGTGATCCAGCTGGTGCAACACGGCATGATTCCTATTGCGGCCGTGGTGTTCATCGCCAGTATTCTGGTGCCGACCTTCAAACTGGTCGGCATCGCACTGCTGCTGTTTTCGGTACAACGACGCCAACCGTTGTCGGCGCGTCAGCGCATCTGGATGTACCGTTTTATCGAGTTCATCGGCCGCTGGTCGATGCTCGATATTTTTGTGATCGCCATTCTCGTGGCGGTCGTCAACTTCGGCCGGCTTGCCAGTGTCGAAGCCAATCTTGGCGCCATCGCCTTCGCCAGTGTGGTGATTCTGACGATGCTCGCTGCAGTAACTTTCGATCCCCGACTGATTTGGGATAACACGGAGTCGGACGACGACCATGACTGATTTGCCCGTAGCGAAAACCCGACCGGCCTCGAACTGGTCTGCCATTTGGGTACTGCCACTGATCGCGTTGATCATCGGCGGCTGGCTCGGCTGGCGTGCCTATTCCGAAACCGGTATCGAAATTCAGATCCGCTTCGAGAGTGGCGAAGGCATCCAGGCCAACAAGACTGAGGTCATGTACAAGGGCATGTCGGTCGGTAAGGTCAAGACGCTCAAGCTCGACGATGAGGGTAACTCCAAAGGCGTCATCGCCACCGTAGAGATGAATAAAGACGTTGAGCAATACCTCAAGACCAGCACGCGCTTCTGGCTGGTCAAACCGAGTGTCACCCTGGCTGGTATTACTGGGCTGGAGACATTGGTCTCGGGTAACTATGTTGCCATCAGTCCCGGCGAAGGCGAACCGACACGCAAGTTCAAGGCACTCTCCGAAGAGCCGCCGCTGTCCGACGCCAAGCCTGGCCTGCATCTGACCATCAAGGCTGATCGTCTTGGCTCGTTGAGCCGCGGCAGCCCGGTGTTCTACAAGCAGATCAAGGTGGGCCAGATCAAAAGCTACGTGCTTTCGGAAGATCAGAGCACCGTTGAACTCAAAGTCTTCATCGAGCCGACTTACGCCAAACTGGTGCGCAAACATACGCGTTTCTGGAACGCCAGCGGCATCAGCATCGACGCTAACCTGTCCGGCGTGAAAGTGCGCAGCGAATCGCTGGCCAGCATCGTCGCCGGCGGCATCGCCTTCGCTACGCCGGAGAACCGCAAGGACAGTCCGCCGACCGATCCAAGCCTGCCGTTCCGTCTCTACGAAGACTTTGACGCGGCGGCTGCCGGGATTCGCGTGAAGGTCAAACTCAGCGATTTCGAGGGCCTGCAGGCTGGCCGTACGCCGGTAATGTACAAAGGTATTCAGGTCGGCAATCTGAAAGCGCTGAAGGTCGATCCGGATCTGAACAGTGCCACTGCCGAGTTGACCCTTGATCCGCTCGCTGAAGATTATCTGGTCGACGGCACGCAGTTCTGGGTGGTCAAACCGTCAATTTCTCTGGCCGGTATCACCGGGCTGGAGGCGCTGGTGAAAGGTAACTACATCGCCGTGCGCCCGGGTGACAAGGGCGCTGCGCCGAAGCGCGAGTTCGAGGCACGGCCGAAAGCTCCGCCACTGGATCTGCGTTCGCCGGGTCTGCATCTGGTGTTGTTCACTGATGTCCTCGGCTCCATCGATGTCGGCAGCCCGATTCTGTACAAGCAGGTCAAGGTTGGTTCGGTTCAGAGCTATCAGTTCTCCAAGACCCGCAAGCAACTGGTGATCGGAGTTCACATCGAGAAGGAATACGAAAACCTGGTCAACGCTTCGACCCGCTTCTGGAATGTCAGCGGAATCACACTGACCGGCGGACTGACCGGTGGCATTCAAGTGAAGAGCGAATCGCTGCAGACCCTGATGGCCGGCGGTATTGCCTTCGAAACACCGCAGGCCAAGGCGCCGTTGCAAAAGCGTATTCCACGTTTCCGCCTGTTCGCCAACCATGATGAGGCGAATCAGAAAGGCACGCTGGTGACGATCAAAGTCGATCGCGCTGATGGCCTGCGCAGCGGCACCCCGGTACGTTTCAAGGGCCTTGATGTTGGCAAGATTGAAAGTGTCGACCTGACTGACGATCTGCAATCGGTGATCCTCACGGCGCGCATCACCGAAGTGCCAGAGAAGATCGCCCGGGTCGGCAGCCAGTTCTGGGTGGTCAAGCCGGAGTTGGGCTTGATCAAGACCGCGAACCTGGAAACCCTGGTGACCGGGCAGTACATCGAAGTGCAGCCAGCGGCGAAGAGCCTCGGCCCGCAGAAGAGCTTCGTGGCGCTGGCCAATGCGCCGGAAGTGACCAAGCAAGAAGCGGGGCTGAGTCTGGTATTGAGCGCTGCCCGTCGTGGTTCGCTGAAGCCGGGCGTGCCGGTAACTTACCGTGAAATTACCGTGGGTAAAGTGACCGGTTATGAACTGGGGCAGACGGCGGATCGTGTGTTGGTGCACATTCTGATCGAGCCTAAATATGCGCCGTTGGTGCGCAGTGGCAGCCGGTTCTGGAACACCAGCGGTGTCGGTTTCGATATCGGTTTGTTCAACGGGCTGACGGTGCGCACCGAGTCGCTGGAGACGGCGATTCAGGGTGGGATTGCTTTCGCCACGCCGGATGGCGAGCGCATGGGTAACCCGGCGCGGGCTGAGCAGACGTTCCCGTTGTTCGACAAGTTTGAGGACGAGTGGCTGACGTGGGCGCCGAAGATTTCGCTCGGTAAGTAAATCCTGCGGTGTCTGAAGTGGCGCCATCGCGAGCCAATTCAGCACGAATCCCAAGCCATAAAAAAGGGCCGCGATCCCATCAGATCGCGGCCCTTTTTTTGTCTTCAGCTAAAACCGATCAAACCGCATCCAGCTCCGGCTCATCCGCTTCAACATTCACCGTAGCCTTCACCACATCATGGCGACGGATGTACTTCCAGTCCGCTTCATCAATGTAGATTCCCGCCGGCCCGCTACCACCTTCCAGGTCGATCGCGACACTGGCGCAGACCTGCGGCTTCACACTCGCCAGAATCGGCACGAAGCCCAGTTGCAGACTGGTTTCCAGCAGTGCGGCCTGGTTCTTCTCGTCGATGTCTGCTGCCTCGTCGAGGTAGTACGGCAGACGCACGCGACCGGCTTGGTCACGATCCATCAAGTGCAGCAACAAGTACATGTTGGTCAGCGCCTTGATGGTCATGGTCGTGCCGTTGGACGCCGCGCCATCGATGTCTGTGTGGATCACCGGCTGGCCGTTGACCTTGGTGATCTCGAACGCCAGTTCGAACAAGTCCTTGAGGCCGAGCTGGTTGTGGTTTGCCGCCACCAGCCGCGCCAGGTATTCCTTGGCTTCTTCGTTCTTGTTGTCCTGCTCGGCGCTCTGGCTGAGATCGAACACCGACAGGGTTTCGCCTTCTTCGTACTGACCGGCGCTGTGGATGATCTGGTCAATGTGCTTGAGCGCTTCCTTGTTCGGCGCGAGGACGATGCGGAAGCTCTGCAGGTTGGAGACCTGACGCTTGTTGATCTCGCGGTTGAACAACGCCAGTTGATGCTCGAGGCTGTCGTAGTCGCTACGAATATTGCGCAGGGTCCGAGCGATGTCGGTGACCGCGGCACGACGCGCCTTGCCCAGCGTCAGCGCTTCATCGGTACGGTGCGCGTACGCGTTGATCAGCAGCGACAGACGCCGCTCCATATCGTCTTCGCTGTCGAATTTGGCCACACCTTTGAGGCGTACCTGCGCGTACAGCGCTTCGATCTGACCGTCGGCGCGCAACAGGCCTTGCCAGCTGTCCTGATAGTCGTTGAGCAGCGGCAGCAGATTGTCCATTGAGTCGTCGACCGGGTCCATGAATGGCGTACCGAACGGCAGGTCCGCCGGCAACAACTGACGACGGCGCAGGGCATCGTCGAGGGTGCGTTGTTTGGCTTCCATGTCGGCGATCTGCCGGCCCACCAGTTGCAGCTTGGCCGACAGCTGCTGGACACGCTCGGTGAAGGCATCGCTGGAACGCTTGAGTTCGTCCTGCGCGCCTTCCATCTGCGCCAGTTGCTCGAGCTTGTCGCTTTCTTCGGCGCTCAAAGTCTGCGTGCGGCGGAAGTCTTCCAGTGCTTTCTGCGCGTCCAGCACTTGCTGGTACAGCGCTTCGGTCTGGGTCTTGCTCGCGGCGCGGTCGGCGGCCACGGCCTGCTGGGTTTTCAGTTGCTTGAGTTCTTTTTCCAAGCGTTCTTTCTGATCGCGCAACGCGGCACGATCGGCCAGTGCTTGCAGGGCCGGCGGCTCGATGTGCGAGATGTCGATCGACAGGCCCGGCACTTCGAAGCGCTCGCCTTTGAAACCATCGAGAATCAGCTCAACCGATTTGACCCACTCGCCATCGTCGTCGAGGGTGATGCCGTGTTCGCCCAGCGGCAGGCTGAACAGGGCGCTGTTGAACAGCCGCATCAGACGCTCGACGTCCTGCTGCGAGAACTCTTCGCGCAAACGGGCGTAACTGTTGTTGTCGGCGTGGTCGAGTTGCTGCTTCACCGACTTCAGGCGTTTTTCCAGATCGCGTACGCGCTCTTCCAGATCTTCGGCGCTGAACTGACGGGATTGCGCCAAGGCGCCGGCCAATTCGTCGTGAGCGTCTTTGGCGGCGAGCAATTGTTGCTCGAGCACTTTGACGTCGTCGACCAGGGCAAAGCGATTCTTCAGCACCGACAGCTCGCCGAGCCAGCGCTGAATGCCGGAAATTTCCCGCTCCAGACGCATCAGTTCCTGGGTGCCACCGCGTTGATCGTTTTGCAGGCTGTCCTGCTCGCCACGGTAGTGATCGGCCTGAATGGTCAGCTCTTCTTTACGCGCACTGGCGTAGTCGGACCAGGTGCCGAGCAACGAGTCGAGCAGCGGCGACAGGCGATGCAGTTTGCCGCGCAGCACGTCGCGCTGTTTCACGCCGTTGGCCAAGGCTTCAACCAACGGGCCGGCAGCGACCAGCGAGTTGTAGTCCTGTTCCATGCGTCGCACATCGCGGAAGGCTTCTTCGCACGCGGCGATGTAATCGACGCTGCCGGAACGCAGGCTGTGTTCGAAGGCATCGAGGAACAGCTGCTTGAGCTTGGCCGCGGTGATTTCACGCATGTGCAGCAGGTTGATGAACAGCGCGCGGAAAGTCTTCAGGCTCTGCTCGCTGGTGGAGCGCAGCGGGATCAGGGTCAGGTCCAGCGGAATCGAAGTGTGACCACCCACCAGCAGACGACGCAGCTCATCCGGCTTGAGTTCGTAAGCTTTCAGGCCTTCTTTCTCAAGGTTGCTGAACAGCTCTTTCTGACGCAGGCAGGTGTCGTTCTTCTGGTAATGCGCCAGATCAAGCTTACCGGCGTAAGCGAAGAACTGGTGACCAAAACCACCGCCCGGGCCGCGACCGACCACGCCGATCACGTGCGGGCCATGGGGCAGGTTCACTTCGACGAGGATGTAGCTGGTGTCGGAAGCGAAGTAGAAGCGCCGCGATTGTTCGAGGCTGTACTTGCCGAAACTCATGTCCGACATGCGCGCCAGAATCGGGAATTGCAGGGCGTTGATCGACGCCGATTTACCGAGGTTGTTCGCGCCGTAAACCGACAACGGTTCTTCCAGCGGGAACAGGCCGAGGCTGTAACCGGCGGTGTTCAAAAGGGCAAAGCGGCGGATGCCGTAGCGTTCCTGGCTCATGCGTCGGACTCCTGTTCTTCGGCAATGGCGCGGGCCAGTGCGTCTTCTTCGCTCTCTTCATCAAATTCGGTGAGGTCGAGCGGATCGTCGGTTTCGAGGAATTTGGCTTCCGCCGCTTCGTCGATCAGCACCGGTGCCGGCAGCGGCAATACGCTGTGCACGCTGGCCGCCAGATCGCGATCCTGCTGCACCGACAGGCACACATCGAGGAAACGGTGCATCGGCGGCAGGAAACGGTACACGCCGTTTTCTTCGCTGGCGAAACCGAGTTGAGTCATGCGGCGCATGATCTTTTCTTCGAGCTCTTCAACGGTCTGCACTTCGGCCTGAATGAACAGGTCGCGGTATTTCTCCAGCAGCGACGGCAATTCTTCGCGGCCGAGGCTGCCGCCATCGAGCACGGCGATCGGGTCGCGGCCCTGATCGGCCAGATGCTCGACGAGGATGAAGGTGAACAGCGCCAGACGCTGGGCCGTCTTGTTCACCGCCGCAGCGGCCATGTCCGGCACGAAGTAGTAGAAACCGCGGGTGTCGCAGACCAGTTCAAAGCCCAGCGCCTTGAACAGCGTGCGGTATTGATCCTGGAAGTTCGACAATTGCGCGTACAGCTCCGGGTCGCGGCGGCTGACGTGGTAACCCTTGAACAGCTCGCGGAAGATCGGCGCGAGTTGCGACAGTTCGGAAAGATCAAGATGCATTGGGGATGCTCGCAGAATTCTCGGAGGCAGCGTCGCTGGCCGAGAGCAGGGCGAAGGAGCGCAGGCTGACCTGGTGCTCGTGAGTGTGGTATTCGCGGCGTTCCAGACGCTCGCGCTTGAAGCGCTTTTCCCGCGACAGGCGCGAGAACCAGTAGAGCAATTCGTCGGTGGCGCCGTCCGGTTCCTGCTCCAGCAACCAGGTCATCAGATCCGGCATCGGCAGGGCTTCTTCGCAACGGTCGACCATCTCGCGCACGGTGCGTGGCGCGCGTGGGGCTTCGCCTTTCTGCGTTTTGTGCGCTTTCGGGAAACGCGCCGGTTTCGGCTCGAATCGCGCCAACGCATACACGTAGGCTTCGACCTGACTGGCGCTGCCGAGGAAGGTACTTTGCGGACGGGTGAACAGTGGCATCGCCGCTTGCGGCACGGCGTCGATGCCTTTGCGGCGAATAGCGGCCAAGGCCAACGCGGCGCCACGGGTCACGGCGTTGTGCCGGCGCGCTTCTTCACGCAGCGGTAGCAAGAGTTCGCGGGCATGGCGCAAGGTCAACTGGGCGCTGGTTTGCATTTCAAGGATGCGCGCGTGGGTGCGCAGCAGCATGTCGTCGTCAACCAGATGGCCGAGGCGCTGTTGCTCGCTGAGCATCTTCAGCAGCACGGTTTCGACTTTGCGCACGCCTTGTTCGAAGGCGCCGTCGGCGTTCACCAGATCGATCATCGGCTCGACGTATTCGTCCCAGGTCGCCAGTACTTCAGCGTAACGCTGACGCAATGGAATCTGTCGATCGCTGGTCTTCGCCCGTTCGGCCACGGCGACCAAGGCCTGTTCGTCGTTGTCGAGCTTCTTCAACACGTCGCGGACACGCATGTCGAGCAGGCGCAACTGGCGGGCCAGGTCGTGGCCGTCACGGACTTCGAATGCGTCCTGGATGTAACCGGCCAGACGCTCGAGGTGACGCAGATAGGCTTCGATTTCCAGGCACAGGCCCAAGCGGTGTTCACGGCGCAGGTACGCGAGGAAGTCGTGGATCTGCGCGTTCAGCTCGAAACGGTTCGGGCTTTTCGCCACCGGAATCAGAATATCGAGGCGAATCCACACGTCGAGCAGGCTGGTGATGTCCTGCGGTGTGCTGTCCAGTTGTTGGGCGGCCAGTTGCGTGCGCAGTTCGTTGAGGCTCAGTGTGCCTTGGTCGAAGTGCTCGCACAGTGGCTCCAGAAGTGCCCAGTGTTCAGCGAGGGCGCGCAAGACGCGCTTGGGTTCGATCATCGGAATGGCCGGCTGGTTGACGATTAAAAGCCGCGATTGTACTGCATCACGAAGGATGCGATTCACTCTCGGGACGGGCTGTCGCATTTTCCAAGGGAGGGAGCTTAGGTAAAGGCTATCGATCAACAGCAAGCGATCTTGAACGAAGGGCGGTAGAATCAGCCTACTTCAGTTATCCACAAGTGGCCGACCCTTTGCTTATCGAGTCCCGCCGCCGCGCCTATTTGAACGCCATGCAGGTGGTCAACTGGCTGCCGCGCACCGAATTGCCCTTCGCCGCGCTTTCGCGGCCCGAGCTGTTGGACATGCCCGAGCCCGAGGTAGAGGCGCCGGTGGTGCTTGCGCCTCAGGTCGAAACGCCCGCGCAGCCTGCCGTTCGTCCGGCCGAACGGCCGAAGATCGAAGTGCCGCGCCCTTCGTTGGCCAGCACCCGGACCAACGCCAAACCGGTGGAAGAGGCCGACGACACACCCGTCGTCGCCAAACCGGCACCGGTGCCGCCACCGCGTTTCGCCTTGCAATTACTTCGCGCCGGGCGTTGCCTGCTACTGGTCGAGTTACCCACAGGCGAACCGTTCCAGAGCCGTGATCCAGCGTATTTGCTGTTGAAAGACATGCTGCGCGCCGCCGGTCTGCCGGATGCGCCGCAAATCGTCGGCGAGCCAGTGCGTTGGCCGTGGTTAAATCGCGGCACCATGGATCAAGGCCCGGAAGCGGCGCGTGACTTCGTTCAGGGTTTCCTTTCGGTGCAAATGGAAGCCGCTCCGTGCGCCTGCCTGTGGCTGATCGGCCTGCCAGCGGTGCGTTTTGCCGGTGAAGCGGATGCCGAAGCGTTCAATCGTGAATTGCAGATCGAAGGTCTGGGTTCGGCCTGGGCCATTCCCGGTCTGGAATTGTTAATGGAAGAGCCACAGCGCAAAGCCGCTGTGTGGCAAGCCATGCGTCGGCTGATGGCGCGCTGGAAAGAATCGAATGAGTGAAGCTGTATCGTTCCGCCCGATGACCGAAGCGGATCTGGAAACCGTGCTGAAAATCGAGTACGCCGCTTACAGCCATCCGTGGACTCGCGGGATTTTTCTTGATGGGCTGGGCAAGTACCAGATCTGGCTGATGTTCGAAGGTGAGCAGCAGGTTGGCCACGGGGTGGTGCAGATCATTCTGGATGAGGCGCATCTGCTCAATATCACCGTCAAACCGGAGAATCAGGGGCGCGGGCTGGGGCTGACGTTGCTCGAGCACTTGATGTCGCGGGCGTATGCGGCTTCGGCACGGGAATGTTTTCTGGAAGTGCGCGACAGCAATACGGGCGCGTTCAAGTTGTACGAGCGTTATGGCTTCAACGAGATTGGCCGGCGTCGGGATTATTATCCGGCGGTGGGTGGGCGTGAAGATGCCGTGGTCATGGCCTGCACCCTGGTTGACTGACCGTCGTTAAAAGCTTCGCGAGCAGGCTCGCTCCCACAGTGGATTTGATTCGCACACAACTTTTGTGATCAAACCAAAAACCTGTGGGAGCGAGCCTGCTCGCGAAAGCGTCCTTTCAGGCAACGAAGATCAGCGGTTGCCATCCATCGGATCCCGCCGCGCCAGCTCCGCTTCATCCAGGCCATTGCCACCGCCAATGTCATCCTCGTCGACAACGCTCAAATCCCAATCCGCCTGATTGCCTTGGCCAGCCTCTTCGGCATCCCGCGCGCCGTCTTCATGGATCAGGGTTTCCGGGCTCATGTCATCGTCCGTCGGCTCATGATCACTGACTGACGCACCGGTCATGCCCGCCTCACGCACGCGCTCGTTGGGCATCAACTGCTCACGTTCACGCTCGGGAATTTCATCGCCAATCTTCGCGCTGGGTTCGTCTTCATCGAAATCCAGCTCATGCACCGAACCCATACGGTCTTCGTTATCATCGATGGGCTCCGGTTGCACCGCATCGTAAGGGCGTCGTGAATCAGTCATGGCAATTCCTCATACTGTGGGCCTTACTTAGGTGGACTCACCAGGCACACGAGAATTCCAATGAAATCACTTGCGGTGGCGGCGTGACCCCGACGGGCGGTCGTCTGTCATACCAGCGCATCTTTCTTGAGGCCTTACAGCATGCATGACTTACAAGACCTGATTGATAACAACGAGCGTTGGGCTGACGCGATCACCAAGGAAGACCCGGATTTCTTCGCCAAACTGGCGCGCCAGCAAACGCCGGAATATCTGTGGATCGGTTGTTCCGATGCGCGTGTGCCGGCCAACGAGATCGTCGGCATGCTGCCGGGCGATCTTTTCGTACACCGCAACGTCGCCAACGTGGTGCTGCACACCGACCTCAACTGCCTGTCGGTGATCCAGTACGCGGTCGACGTGCTCAAGGTCAAACACATCCTCGTCACCGGCCACTACGGCTGCGGCGGTGTGCGCGCTTCGATGCAGGACCGGCAGTTCGGTCTGATCGACGGCTGGCTGCGTTCGATTCGTGATCTGTATTACGAAAAACGTGAAGAACTGGCCAAGTTGCCGACTGAAGAAGAGCAGGTTGATCGCATGTGCGAACTCAACGTGATCCAGCAAGTGGCCAACGTCGCCCACACCAGCATCATCCAGAACGCCTGGCATCGCGGGCAGAGCCTGTCGATCCACGGGTGCATCTACGGCATCAAGGATGGCCGCTGGAAAAGTCTGAACACCACCATCAGTGGTTTCGAGCAACTGCCGCCGCAGTATCGTTTGCGTCCGGTTGGCGCGGTATAACGCACCTTTCAGCGCAGGCCGGAATGCCGCCAGCGCCGTAGAAAGTGCTGGCCTTCGAGACTGGGTGGTTCGTCGTAGCCGGTGATCCACCCACGGCAGCGTGGCGAACCGCAACCGCAGGCAAACTGGTGCAGCAATTTGTCTTCGGTGGCGGTGTAGTCCATGGTCAGCCGTTCGCCCCTGTGGATATCTTTCAACGCCCACAGCCACAACTCGCTCATGTCGAGAAACACGTTGGGGTCGCACGCGTGTTCGATCAAACCGCAAAAACGCGGATCGTAGATATGGATGCCCGTCAGCAATTGTCGGGTCTGGCGGCAGCGATACGGCAGTAATTGCCCGGACACCCGGCAAATCCGGTGGGTGTGCAGGAACTCGCGCCGCGCAGCGACCGCCGCCGGGGCACCGTACCCATCCTGAAGGATTTCGAAATCGGCGCTGGCCGGAAACCCCAGACGCACGGGCAGACCGGCGAAGGGATAAATACCTTTAGTATCGCGTGGCGGCGAATGCGCCTTGGCGTGGATATTCATATCAGTCCTTGTCGCAAGGCTTTTGCGACTTCCTTGGGTTGACGTCCTGTCAGCGCTGCAATACTGCTGGTTGGATCCAATCGTGTCCTATTAGGTATAGCGGGTCTACTGTCAGATCTGACAGGCGATTTAGACGCTTTCCCGCGTCAGCCTTGGCTGACACGGGAAGGCTTCAGGCGATTACAGGTGCGGGGCGGGGATTGCGGTGGCTGGCAGGGGTGCCTGCAATTGCTTCAGTTGAGCCTTGATCGGGGTGGTGGAGCACTTGGCGGTGGCTTGTTCCGGGGTCAGATTACGGATCGAGGTGTAGAACAGCTCGCAGGTTTTGACTTTCTGCGTGACCTGCCACGTCTGTGTGCAACTGCTGAGGGTAGCCTGGGCATCGCTGCCCGGTTTGCTGCCCATCCCGGCCTGCCAGCAGGCGGCACTCAAATCCTGACCCATGACTTTCAGGCCTGCTGCATCAGCCTTCGCCTGCGCATCGTCGCCGGTGTAGCTTTTCGGGTCGGCGGCGTACCAGATGTAACTCGGGTGGTTGGAACCCAGCACCGACACTTTCACGCCTTCGCTCGGGCTGATGGTCGCCAGCCCCAAGACATTCACGGTTGGCCCGTATTGTTGCTTGATCCAGTTACGCACCGGCGCGCCGAACGCGACCATCGGCAGCGTCGTGCCGCTGGCGGTCTGGCTGAACTGTTTGACCAGGGTGGTCTGGTAGTCCTTGAAGTAGTCATACACGCCTTCCAGATCACTGCCAGCATTGGACGGCGCAGCGATCGGGGCGATATCGATGATGGTTTGATAGGCCGGCGTCTGCCCGGCAGGAATGCCATTGTCAGTCAGCAGCGTCGCCCAACGATCGGTGGTGTTCGAACGCAGATAATCCTGCGCCTGGGTCAGCGAATAATCCGGCGGGAAGTGCAGCAATTCGACGCTTTTGCGGTTTTCCAGAGCCATGCCCAGCGGCAGGAACAGATACCAGCTGTAGGCCCATTTGCCGTCGGCGTTGAGTTTGCTCGCGCCGGTGTAAGCCAGATCCCCTGCATCCAGCAGCGCCGACAGTGGTTTGTCGTAATCCTTCGGCACGCCGGTGATTTCGGCATAGAGCTGGCCGTTGTCGGTTTTTATCAGCACCTTGGCATCGGCATAACCATCGCGTTGCACGCTCTGGTTCAGGTAATGGGCGACGGTCTGTTCCAGCGTCCAGTTGCGGTAGCAGATCACGTTGCAGTTGTTGGGGTAGGCGAAGAGGCGGGTAACACGCTCGGTGCTGCCCAGTTTCAGGTCGACATCGGCGTGGGCGGCCGCGCTCAGCGTGAGCGCGGCGAGCGTGAGTCCTGCGAGTTTGAACATGCTCAGATCCTTTTCAGCGTGGGTTCCCCGCGAGTCGGGGGCGGCTCATATTGGATCAGGTGTGTTGCACAGAAAAGCCGTCATGTGCAGATATTTGCCGCACGCCGCAGGAATTGCTTTCAGACCTGAAAATGCAGGGCGTTGGTCAAGTCGCCCATGGGTTTCTGACCCCGAGCGATCATGGTGTCGTCACGTTGTTTGAGGCCGTTGAGGGTCTCGAGCCGGAACACACGGGTGATCAACCGCAGAATGGATGCCGTGTCGTAGACCGTGTGGTCCACTGTGCCCTTGCGCGCAAACGGCGACACCACCAGCGCAGGCACTCGTGAACCTGGCCCCCAGCGGTCGCCCTTGGGCGGTGCGACGTGGTCCCACCAACCGCCGTTTTCATCGACCGTGACGATCACCACCATGTTTTGCCACTGCGGGCTTTCGCGCAGTACTTTCAGCGCGCGCACGATATGCCGGTCACCGGAGGCCACGTCGGCATAACCGGCGTGCATGTTCAGGTTGCCCTGAGGTTTGTAGAAACTCACCGCCGGCAACTTGCCCGCTTCGGCATCGGCGAAGAATTTGTTGCTGCTCGACTCATCGCCCAGGCCAGCATCGCGCAGGCGTTTATTGCGCTCGGCGGGGTTCTCCGGACCTTGCTGTTTGAAGTAGTTGAACGGCTGATGGTGGTATTGAAAATTCGGGATCTTCGGAATTCCGCCGGAATCCTTGTACTGATCCAGCGTCGCCTGCCAGGCGCCGGCGTACCAGGCCCAATCAATGTTTTTCTTCGACAGCTTGTCGCCAATGTGTTCGTGGGTTTGCGGCACCATGACGTTGGGCAGATCCGCTTTCGAATACGCCGGGCGCTCGGGGTCGCGAATCCACGTGGGCCAGTAGGGCGGGGCGAGGGTGTTGACGCCGAAACCGTCCGGCGTCAGCGCACTCGGGCCGAACTGCGGCGGGCCGGTCATGGCGCTGGCCGGCGATGCGTCCAGGGGCTTGAGGCGCGGGTCGGTCGGGTCGTCACTTTGCAGCGCGGCGATCTGTGACTTGGCCACAGAGTTGGCCGCGTCCGGATAGAACGGCGCGGTAGCGCTGATCAGGTACTGGTGATTGAGGAACGAGCCACCGAAAGCGCCCTGGAAAAAGTTGTCGCACAGCACGAATTCCTGCGCGACGTCCCACAGGCGCAGGGAATAACGGCTCTGGGCGTAATGGCCCATGGTCAAACCGCCGGAGTCGGCCCAGGCGACAAAGCCGTCGTTCTTGCCGCCATTGATTTGCATCTGATTCTGATAAAACACGTGCCATAAATCGCGGGTCACCAGGCCGAACGGCAAATCTTCAGCGTTCGGGCCTTTGAGGGCGAACGGTGCGTTGGCCAGGTTTTCCTGAAACTGCGTGGCGCTGGGGTAGGTCACGCCATCGAGTGTTTGCGGGCCGATCTGCAGGACGCCACCCCAGACGGGCGGCAGGGTTTGCAGCAGCGAACCGTCGCGGTCACGTTGTTGATAGTCGCCGGGCTTGAGCGCTGCCAGTGGTTTTTCGACACCGGGGAAATCACCGAACAGGTTATTGAAACTGCGGTTCTCGGCGTAGATCACTACCACGGTTTTCACCTGATCGCGCAGGGCTTTGTCCAGCTCGGCAGGTGTCAGCGGGCGCTCGGCCGGTTTGCCCGGTTGATCGCTGGCGCTGCCACACCCGGCCAGCGTGGCACCGACACCGAGCACCGCGACGCCGCCGAGAAAGCGGCGGCGACTGGTGTCGGTGGGGTGATTGGATTCAGGTGCGTCAGTGCCGTCTGTGTCGTCTTTCATCTGTCAGCCCGTTCTTGCTTAATTGTTTCAGTATGTTTCGGGCGGACGCTAGCAAGTGAATGTGACGGATGGATGACAGGCGGCACTGGCGCTGCATGTCTAGCCGGGCATGAGTTGGCTGAGCGAAAAGCCCAGTCTGCTGGCCGCCGTGATCGCAGTCATGACCACCAGAAACAGCAATTGCAGCGGACTGAAGTGCGCCCAATGCAGCGCTGTCAGCCAAGGGCGGCGGCTGCTCAGCTCCGGATCGAGCGAACCGATGCGGCGTTTGTGCACCAGCCCGATCAGCAGCGTGCCGGCATACGCGAGCGCCCCCAGCGGGCCAAGCATCAGCGAAAACAGCAGCACCATCACCCCTTGCGGTACTCCGTGGCGTATCACCAGCCAGCGCGTGTCAGGGTTCCATTTGCGTGGAATCAGGCTTTCGGTGAGCCACAGGTCCGGCACGATGACATGGGACGTGAGCACCACCCACCAACTCAGGGCAAAGCGGAAAAACCAGACCGGCACGCAGGCAAAGATCATCGGAATGAAGATCAGATTGGCGGCATCCCTTTTCTCAAGGCCCAGATAAAACAGGCACAGCGCCAACGCAATGGCCGCCCATACCCGCACCCAGGTTTCGGCCGCAATGGGCCGCGGGAAGAACCGCCGCCAATAAAAAACGTCGGCGTAGGGCAATCGCGCGAGCAGTGCCGGGAAGCGCCATTTGAGGTTTTCCGACAGATCGTGGCAGGCCTGCCATTCGTTCTGACCGAAGCCGTCGATGATCTTCTTTTGCTGCAGGGGCTTGAGCGGATTGATCAGCAGATGCGCTGCCTGGACATCGGCCGCCCACGTCCGGTCGCTTTCAGCCTTGGCCCGCAGATTGTCGTAGAAACTTTCCTGATTGCAACGTTCGATCAAGGTGTCCCAGAGCCAGTCCGGTTGCGGGTGCAGGCCTTTGTTGTGATCCCAGCCGAACAGTTGGCCGATGCGGTCGAACAGCGGAACGCTCCACTCAGTGTCATTGAGCAAGTGCAGCAGGGTTTGCTGCCATTGTTCGCGGCGATCGAAAACCTGCAGCCACGGTTGGGCGCTGTAGCGTTTGAGCACGTTGAGAAACTCGCGTTCGCTGTGGCTTTCGAGTAGCGCTTGCAGGTGGTCTCGATAGTCGGCCATCAGACTCTCGGCGAGAACCTCACGCTGGCGATCATTGATCAGCATGTCCTGCCACGGCCCCAACCATCCAAGTTGCTCGACGGCCCAGTGCAGCACCGGGCTGCGCAGTTGCGGCTGTTCAAAACACAATTGCAGCAACAGCCTTTCGAAGGCCTTGGCGCAGCCTTGCTGTTGCGCCTGATCCCAACGATCGTCGAGGTTTTCGGGCGATAGCCCCTCAAGCAGTTGCCGCGCGGCCTGCGCTTCAAACACATACGCTTCTGTGTCCGAGGCCGCCGTCAGTGGCTCGACAGGCAAAACATCATCCTTCGCCGGCGGTGCAAAAGGCTCAGGAGCGGTCGGGTTGACGGGCGGAACGTCGAGACCGGCAAAATCCCACGACGGGTTTTGCGGGTGGCTGTGTTTGTTTGCCAGCGCAGCATCGAGTGCCAGTGCGGCAAAGGTGCTGGATGCCGTGGCCACGGCGACGTCGTCTTCGTCCACAGGTTCAGCGTTTTCAAGGCGCCACCGGGCAATCGCCAGCGCTTGTTCGTAGGCTTCACGCAGGCGCTGGAAACCTTCGGCATCCTCATCGGGGCGGAAGGTTTTCAGCAGGCGCGCATAACTGCGCTTGATGTCACGGGCGTCTGCATCATTGTGCAGGTGCAGCACCGACCAGCAATCCATGGCCAGGCTCCTTATTGCCACGGAGTGCGATCAAGTTCGCTCAATTGTCGACTCAGTTCGGTGCGCACTTCACGGATCTGGCGCTCGTCCTGAGAGTCGAGCGCGATCTGGAATTGTTTGGCCCAATCGCCCATCAGATCACGCAGATCGCCCAGGCTTTCCTGATAGAGGCGCTCCAGGCGTGCACTCAACAGCGTGTTGACCTGCTGCTCGCGTGGGTGAATCTTCAGCTGTGCCAGGTTCTGCAGGCGTTGCTGGATTTCCTCGGGTGACAGCACGCCCGGGTTGTTCTCGATGACCAGCGAATGCTGTTGTCCGGTCAGAGGGATTTTCACCTGGGCTTCCAGCAGACCGTTGTTGTCGTAGGTGAAACGCACGTCGAGGGCCACTTCGCCGGCCTTGCGTTTCGGCACCTTGATGTCCAGTTCGCCGAGTGCGACGTTGTCTTTGACCAGACGGCTTTCGCCCTGAAAGATCCGCACGACCACCTGTTCCTGATTGTCGTGCAGGGTGTACACGGTTTTTACCCGACTGACCGGCACGATGCTGTTGCGCTCGATGATCGGCAGGTAATGGCCGCTCTCATAGTTGCGGCCGACCTGCGTCGAAGTCTCGATGCCCAAGGTGTAGGAGCAGACATCGGTCAGCACAACTTCTTCCAGCGCGGCGGCGCGGGCTTTGAGTGCTGCCTGAATGGCCGCGCCTTGTGCCACGACCTGATCAGGGTCGAGGGTGATCGACGGGAAGCGGCCGAACAGCCCGGCGGCGAGTTTGCGTACCATCGGCATGCGCGTGGTGCCGCCGACCAGCAAAATCTCGTCGAGGTCGCTGACGCGGATGCGTGCATCGCGCAGCGCCCGTTCAATCGGCGCGCGCAGGCGTTCGAGCAGCGGCATGTACAGCGTCGCCAACTGTTGCTGAGTGATGGTTTGCGTCCACTGCCGCTCACCGAGTTGCAGGCGGAATTCGGCACTGTCGTCCTGACCCAGCGCCTTGCGCACGCGCTCGGCCTCGCGACGCAGCGGCTGGATGACGCTGCTGCGCTCCGGGAAGTCTGCGGCGGAACGCTGCTGGCTGATGAAGTGCTCCAGCAGCACCGTGTCGAAGTCTTCGCCACCGAGGAAGTTGTCACCGGCACTGGCGCGCACTTCCATCACGCCTTCGAACAGCTCCAGAATCGACACGTCGAACGTGCCGCCACCGAGGTCGAAAACCAGGAACGAAGTTTCCTTGTCCCGTTGGTGCAGTCCATAGGCGAGGGCGGCGGCGGTCGGTTCGTTGATCAGCTTCTCGACCTTCAGCCCGGCCAGTTCGCCGGCGATCCGCGTGGCCTTGCGCTGGGCATCACTGAAGTAGGCCGGGACGCTGATCACGGCTTCGGTGACGGTTTCGCCAAACGCGCGCTCGACGTCTTCCTTCAAACTCTTCAGCACCAGCGCGGACAACTCTTCCGGGCGAAACGCCTTGTCGGCCAGGTACGTTTGCGTGGCGCTGCCCATGTGGCGCTTGAACAGCGATGCGGTCAGACGCGGATGCGTGTGCAGACGCTCACGCGCCGCCTGACCGACCAGAATCCGGCCTTGATCATCGAGGCCGACAACGCTCGGTGTCAGGAACTGACCCAGGGCATTGGGCACCAACTCGGTGGCATCGCCCCGCCAGACGGCGACCAGGCTGTTGGTGGTTCCCAGGTCAATCCCTACGATCATTGCAACGAACTCCCTTTGCGCTTGGTAAAAAATGGAAACATTTATGGGCGCGCAGAATATTACCGAGGGTGCGATGCGGTAAAGCAGGATGATGGCTCTGAGCCATTATTTGCGACAGGCAGCCCGACACGCGGCTGTTTCGCGAGAAAAGTGCGGGGCGCAGCCATCATGACTGGCCCCGCTTGGGACTACGGCATGACTGGCGGCGTATACGCCAGCGTCGTCCCCAGCGCCCACAACAACAGCAGTACCAGCGGCGTGTGCACCAGCAGTTGCACGAAGGAGAAACCGATCAGATCCCGCGCCTTCAACCCAAGCACGCCCAGCAGCGGCAGCATGTAGAACGGGTTGATCAGGTTCGGCAACGCTTCGGCAGCGTTATAAATCTGCACTGCCCAGCCGAGGTGATATTGCAGGTCATTGGCGACCTGCATCACGTACGGCGCTTCGATGATCCACTTGCCGCCGCCCGACGGAATGAAGAAGCCGAGAATCGCTGAATACACGCCCATCAGCAGCGCATAGGTGTCGTGGGAGGCGATGCTGACGAAGAACGTCGAGATGTGGTGCGCCAGCGTCTGCGCATCCGCGCCTTTGACCGTGGTCATCAGTGCGGCAATCGAGCCATACAGCGGGAACTGGATCAACACGCCAGTGGTGGTCGGCACCGCACGCGCCACGGCATCGAGGAAGCTGCGCGGACGCCAGTGCAGCAAGGCGCCGAGCATGATGAACAGGAAGTTGTAGGTATTGAGGCCGGAAATCGCGGTGATCGCCGGTTTGGTCGAAAACTCATGAAACAGCCATCCCGCCGCCAACAGCACCAGCACGATGATCAGCAGCGGACTGTGTTCCAGCCATTCGCCCGGTCGTGTGCGCGGTTGCAGTGGCGGCAGATTAAAGGCCGGGTCGATGCCGCAGGCCTTGGCATCGCGCGCCGAGTTCGGCCCGGGGGCGGTGGCGTAGGCGATGATGATCGAGATCACGATCAGTGCCAGCAGCATGACACCGGACTGCCAGAGGAAAATCGTTTCGGTGAACGGAATCACCCCGGTGATCGACAGGATCGACGGCGGCAGGCTGGCGGGGTTGGCCTGCAACTGCGCAGCCGACGACGACAAACCCAGCGCCCACACCGCGCCAAGGCCCAGATAGGCAGCAGCACCGGCGGCGCGATAATCCATTTTCAGATCGGTGCGGCGGGCGAGGGCGCGCACCAGCAAACCGCCGAACACCAGCGACAGGCCCCAGTTGAGCAAGGACGCGACCATCGAGATCAGCGCCACCCAGGCCACGGCGGAACGGCCGTTTTTCGGGATCCGCGCGAGGCGGTCGATCAGTTTCACGGCGGGCGGCGAACTGGCGACCACATAGCCGCCGATTACCACGAAGGCCATTTGCATGGTGAACGGGATCAGGCTCCAGAAGCCGTCACCGAAAGCCATCGCGGCATCGGTGGGTTTGGCGCCCATGACCAGCGTGGCCAGGGCGACGATTATCACAGCCAGTGCGGCGAATACCCAGGAGTCGGGAAACCAGCGTTCGGCGAAACTTGAACAGCGCAGGGCAAAGCGTGCGGAGCGGCTATCTTCGATATCAACGGCCACAGGGAGTACCTCGGATTTTTATGGTTATTGTGGTCCGCGGGTTTCCGATTTCTCCAAACACACCCTACCTGTGGGAGCGAGCTTGCTCGCGAAGGCGGTCGGTCAGTCGACATCGATTCTGAATGTACCGGCCTCTTCGCGAGCAAGCTCGCTCCCACAGGGGTTTCTTCGGAGGAGCTAACCCGCTGGACAGGCATTAACATTAATTCAACTACCGATGCTTTGTGAGCAGGTTTTGCAAAACCGGGACTATGGTCTAACGGGTTGTCCATCCGCGCATTTGCGTAGACCATGGGCGCCTTGGTTTTTTGCCTGTTTTCGAGTTCTTTGCCATGACTGCCCAATCCCCGGCCAAACCTGCGCCGTTCAGCCGTTCCGACTACAAGACCCTCGGCCTTGCGGCCCTTGGCGGCGCGCTGGAAATCTACGATTTCATCATCTTCGTGTTCTTCGCCCTGACCCTCAGCCAGCTGTTCTTCCCGCCGGAAATGCCCGAATGGCTGCGTCTGCTGCAAAGCTTCGGGATTTTCGTCACCGGTTATCTGGCGCGGCCGCTGGGCGGAATACTGATGGCGCATTTCGCCGACAAACTCGGGCGCAAGAAAGTCTTCAGCCTGAGCATTCTGATGATGGCGCTGCCGTGCCTGCTGATCGGCATCATGCCGACCTACGCGCAGATCGGTTATTTCGCGCCGTTGTTGTTGCTGGCGCTGCGCATTCTGCAAGGTGCGGCGGTAGGCGGTGAGGTGCCGAGCGCCTGGGTGTTCGTCGCCGAGCACGCACCGACCGGCCATCGCGGTTATGCCCTGGGTTTTTTGCAGGCCGGGCTGACCTTCGGTTACCTGATCGGCGCATTGACCGCGACGTTTCTGGCGCAAGTCTTCACCCCGGCGCAAATCCTTGATTACGCCTGGCGTTATCCGTTCCTGCTCGGTGGTGTCTTCGGCGTGATTGGCGTTTATCTGCGCCGCTGGCTGAGCGAAACCCCGGTGTTCATGGCCATGGAAGCGCAGCGTGAGGCGCGGGTCGAGTTGCCGCTGCGCACGGTGCTGCGCGAGCATCGATTGGCGATGCTGCCGGCGATGCTGCTGACCTGCGTGCTGACTTCGGCGGTGGTGGTGTTCGTCGTCATCACCCCGACCATGATGCAGAAAACCTTCGGCATGACCGCCAGCCATACCTTTGCCCTCAGTGCCTTGGGTATCGTGTTTCTCAATATCGGCTGCGTGATCGCCGGGTTGCTGGTCGATCGTCTCGGCGCCTGGCGTACCGTCATGCTTTATAGCCTGTTGCTGCCGCTGGGTATTGGCGTGCTGTATGGCTGCTTGATCATGGGCGGTCACTGGGTAGGCCTGGCTTACGCGGTGGCCGGTCTGGCTTGCGGTGTGGTCGGCGCGGTGCCGTCGGTGATGGTCGGGTTGTTCCCGGCACGTATTCGCGTGTCAGGCATTTCCTTCACCTACAACATTGCCTACGCCATCTGGGCCAGTATCACACCGCTGTTGCTGATCGGTCTGATGCCATGGAGCCCATGGATTTGCGTGATGTTCTGCGCAGTGATGGGCATGGTGGGTCTGCTGACGGCGGCGTATTTCGGTGCGCGGATGCCGCGTTCGGGACAGTGTCAGGTGGCCGGAGCGGCGTGACGTTACCGGTCAGAACTATTTTTGACTGACGAGTCGCCAGCGGTCTTCAGAAAAGTTTTTCAAGGCCGATGGTTAGGCTGCATCCCGCTTTCTATCCTGCCCATCGGTACTTCCCCATGTTCAACAAACGCCTGAAGCAAGAGCTGGCCGCTCTTCGTGAAGAACTCTCCAGCCTCGTGCAGGTGAAGGAAAGCCTGGAAAGCGAGATGCTGGTGCTGAACCTTGAGCCCGACGGGCGTATTCAATCGGTCAACCAGAACTTCCTCACCGAGATGCTCTACAAGAGTCAGGACCTCATCGGTCGGGCGATTGAAGACATCGTCCCGGCCCACGTAAAAACCGACGAATTCCACCACCGCTTCAAAAACGCCATGACCCGTGGCGAGCACTTCGCCGGTGCCGTGCGCCTGTTGCGCGGCAATGGTGAGGAGGCGTGGCTGCGTTCGATCGTGCAACCGGTGCGTTCCTCGGACGGGCGGATCAAGCATATTTCGCTGTTCGCCAGCGACCTGACCCGCACCATTGAAGCCTCTCGTGAACACGAAAACCTGATTGGTGCGCTGGTGCGTTCGACTGCGGTGATCGAGTTCGACCTCAACGGCAACGTGCTCAACGCCAACGATCGCTTCCTCAGCGGCATGGGTTACAGCCTGGCGCAGATCAAGGGCAAACATCACCGTATGTTCTGCACGCCGGAGGAGTACAACAGCGCCGAGTACCAGAACTTCTGGCGGCGTTTGAACAACGGTGAATTCGTGGCTGACCGCTTCAAGCGTGTCGACAGCCATGGTCGTACGGTGTGGCTGGAGGCGTCCTACAACCCGGTCGTCGATGCCAACGACAAACTGTACAAAGTGGTGAAGTTCGCCACGGTGATCACCGATCAGGTCAACCGCGAACAAGCAGTAGCCGACGCGGCGAGCATTGCCTACAGCACCTCGCAGCAAACCGACAGCACCGCCCAGCGCGGTACCACGGTGGTGACTGAAGCGGTCAACGTAATGCGTGACCTGTCGCGGCACATGCAGGCTGCCGGTGAGGGCATCGAGGCACTGAACGAGCAGTCGCAGGTGATCGGCACCATCGTCAAAACCATCAGCGGCATTGCCGAGCAGACCAACCTGCTGGCGCTCAACGCTGCCATTGAGGCGGCGCGCGCCGGTGAGCAGGGACGTGGTTTTGCGGTGGTGGCCGACGAGGTGCGACAACTGGCCTCGCGCACCAGCCAGGCGACCGAAGAAATTGTCACCGTGGTGCGGCAGAACCAGGAAATGGCGCGCAATGCAGTGGCACTGATGACCGATGGCAAGCTCCAGGCTGAACAAGGCCTGGCGTTGGCGGCAGAGGCGGGCACGGTGATTGTCGAGATTCAGGACGGTGCGCAGAAGGTCGTGAATGCGGTAGGCCAGTTTGCCAATCAACTCTCCAACTGACCTGCACTGATCCCATGGGGGAGCGAGCCTGCTCGCGAAAGCGGTGTGTCATTCAACATTGATGTGACTGACCTATCGCCTTCGTCGGAACGCCGCCCGGAGCAAGCTCGCTCCCACAGGTTCTGTGTTTCTTCAGTGGCAGCGCTACAATCGGCTCCTTTTCCCCCGGAGCAGATCCCATGAGCGATTCCCACCGCCGCCCGGTGCCCCTGAACAAAGCCTACCGTTTACTCAACCACGGGCCGACCGTGCTGGTCAGCGCCGCCCACGACGGCCAGCGCAACATCATGGCCGCCGCTTGGGCCATGCCGCTGGATTTCGAACCGCCGAAAGTCGCCGTCGTCCTCGATAAATCCACCTGGACCCGGCAACTGCTCGAAGCGTCCGGCACCTTCGTGCTCAACGTCCCGTGCGTCGATCAGGCCGACATCGTGCAAACCGTCGGCAATACGTCGGGCCTGGACATCACCCAAACCCAAGGGCAAGACAAGTTTCAAGCGTATGGCCTGCAAACCTTTGCTGGCGAACAGGTCGAAGCACCGCTGCTCGACGGCTGCGTCGCCTGGCTCGAATGCCGCTTGCTGCCAGAGCCGCGCAACCACGAGCAATACGACCTGTTCCTCGCCGAAGTCATCGCCGCCCATGCCGATGAGCGTGTGTTCAGCGACGGTCGCTGGCATTTCGAAGGTCATGATGGTTTACGCACTTTGCACCACGTGGCAGGCGGGCATTTCCTGAAGATTGGTGATGCGGTGGATGGCAAGACGCTAGCGGTCTGAATGACGGCTGATGGCAAAACATTGCAGGATGTTGCAAGGTAGAGGGCATCATCGAACCAATCAGGCACATGCCCCATGGATCTTTCCCTTTCGAGTTATCTGGCGCCGTTGCTGTCGCTGGCTCTGCTGTGGACCGTGGCCGTGGTCACGCCCGGCCCGAACTTCTTCAACATCGCACAACTCGCGGTCAGCCGTTCCCGCCGCCATGGCGTGTTCGCGGCGCTCGGCGTCGCCAGCGGAACCGTGTTGTGGGGACTGGCGGGTGGCTTGGGCATTCAGTCGCTGTTCAGTGCCGCGCCGACGCTGTACCTGAGCTTCAAGATTGCCGGTGGCTGCTACCTGATCTACCTCGGGCTCAAGCAGTTCAAGCGCAAAGCGCCGATTGTCGCGGGTACGCTGGATGACTCGCAGCAAACGTTGCTCGGAGCTTATGGCCGCGGCTTTCTGGGCAACATGACCAATCCCAAGTCAGCGCTGTTCGTCGCCACCATCTTCGCTACAGCCATGCCGGCTCACATCCCGCCACTGTTACTGGCGCTGGCGGTGATGACCATGGCAACGCTGTCGTTCAGCTGGTATTGCTGCGTAGCGCTGTTCTTCGCCAGTCGGCGAATTGCTGGTGTGTATGAGCGTTCGCGACAATGGCTGGATCGCTTGGCCGGTGGTTGCTATCTGTTGTTTGGTGCGCATCTGGTGGCGAATCGCTGAGCCATAGATCTTGGATGTGAAAGCTGTGTGGCCTCGTAGGCTTCGATAAGGCTGATCATGATGTCGAAGTGATCGCCTTCAGCAGTACCCGGTACTGGCTCGTTGTCGAAAAGTGCAGACACGTTTTTGAGCGCCGCACGATAGTCGTCTTCGTTATGAATTGGGCGTACGTTCATGGATTACTCCACTTCAAAGGAGTCCGCCTCATAAGCAATAAGGGGCGCCAGGTTTATTCCGGGCAACGCGAGGAAATAAGAATCCGATGCCTGCAAGGCATCGGATTTTTTATGCATTGCGAAAACTACGTAACCGGCTGAACGTTATCCAGCGCCTGATTCACCGCCAGCTCACTCAACATGACGATTTGCGCGATACCCAGCGCTGTCTTGCGGTGCGCGGTATCCAGCACGGCGGCGAAATTGTTGAGCATCTCGGTGACCGAGCCCAGGGTTTCGCTGGCATTGGCCAGCAGGGATTCGGTGTCGTAGACCGGGTTGGCGAGGTACATGGGTTCAGCTACGCGGGTGGACGCCATGATGTGAATGGTCGGTTTGAGGTAGTGGTCGAGGGCGCGGTCGGCCGCTTCGTTGAGTTTTTTGCTGTCGATGGTTGCGTACGGGGATGTTGGGTCGGTGTCTGTTTCGGGGGGATTGGGTGTTGGTTTTTTCATGGTGTTCTCCGATCAGGATTGGAGCTGGCCGATTCGGTTTCCGAACGAATAGGTGGCAGCTGTACGCAGGTTGGAAACCCGGGGAACGGAGAACCCGGTTGACCCGAAGGTCTCCCGCGCACAGCCGCCATAACGGAGTGCACACCATGAAGGTGCGCAAGGATACGTTATGAAAGGCGCTTGTGCGCTCGGTTCTACTCGGGGTTTCCAATCCCGGTCACTGAATTGGCAGCGACGAGTACAGGCTAGAGAGCTGACGTCCGACGGACAACCTGAAAACCTTGTGGGACGGTTCTCTGTTTGCCTCGCAGCTTTTAAACATCCCGATTTGAAATACGCGGTGTGCTAAGCAAAAGGCCTACCTCGCGGTAAGCCTTTTCTCTTTGCGTCGTAGCCTCAATCCCCCAGCGCTTCCCCCTCACGCCGTGGATCCGCGCCACCCTCCAACGACGCTTTCCCCTGCGCATCCTTGACCCGCACGATGGCCTGGGTGCCGCTGGTCATGTCGATTTCATTCACCGCATGCCCTTTGTCTTTCAGCGCCTGAATCAGCGCCGGGCTGAATTGGCCTTGTTCCAGTTCGGTGGGGCCGTTACGGCTGCCGAAGTTGGGCAGGCTGATGGCGCTTTGCGGGTCGAGGTTCCAGTCGAGCAGGCCGACGGTGGTTTTCGCCACGTATTCGATGATTTGCGAACCGCCCGGAGAGCCAACCGTGGCGACGAATTCGCCGCTGTGGCGATCGAAGATCAGCGTTGGCGCCATCGACGAGCGAGGGCGTTTTAGGGGCTCGACGCGGTTGGCGACTTTCTGCCCGTTCTCTTCGGGGATGAACGAGAAGTCGGTCATCTGGTTGTTCAGCAGGAAACCCTGAACCATCAGGTGCGAACCGAACGCCGCTTCGATAGTGGTGGTCATCGACACGGCGCCGCCGAGGTCATCCACCGCGACCACTTGTGAGGTGGAGATGCGCAGCGGCGAACGGTCCGGGGCGTAGGCCACTTGTACGCCCGGCGGTGTGCCCGGATTGGCGCTGCCCATGCTGCGCTCGCCGATCAGGCTGGCGCGGCTGGCCAGATAACCCGGGTCGACCAGGCCTTTGACCGGCACTGGCACGAAGTCAGTGTCGGCGACGTATTGCGCGCGGTCGGCGTAGGCCAGACGTTCGGCTTCGGCGATCAGATGCACGGCTTGCGGATCCGGTTCAATGCCGGCCGGTTTGTCGGTTTTCACCGGTTTGAGCGGCGTCAGTGACAGGCGTGGGTCGCGGGTTTCCAGCGCCTGCAAGGTGCCGAGAATCTGCGCAACGGCGATCCCGCCCGACGACGGTGGCGGCATGCCGCAGACCTGCCAGCGTTTGTAATCGGTGCACAGCGGCGCGCGCTCCTTGGCCTGATAGCGCTGCAGATCGCTGAGCGTCAGGCTGCCGGGGTTGGCGTGGCCCTGCACCTTGGCGACGATTTCTTCGGCGATCGGGCCTTTGTAAAGCGCATCCGCGCCTTCATTGGCGATGCGTTTGAGCACGGCGGCCAGCGCCGGGTTTTGCAGGCGTGTGCCGACGGCTTTGACGCTGCCATCGGCGTTGAGGAAATACTTGGCCATGTCCGGCGACTGGCGGATGACTGGATCTGATTCCAGCAGCGAGTACAAACGCGCAGAGATCGCAAAGCCTTGCTCGGACAGTTTGATCGCCGGTTCAAACAGCTTGGCCCATGGCAGCCGACCGTGTTGTTTATGTGCCATTTCCAGCGCGCGCAACACGCCGGGCGTGCCAACCGAGCGACCGCCGATCTGCGCCTGCGGGAACGACATCGGCTGGCCATCGGCGCGCAAGAACAGCTTCTCGGTCGCACCGGCCGGCGCGGTTTCGCGACCGTCGTAAGTGCGCACCTGTTTGCCGTCCCACAACACGATCATCGCGCCGCCACCGATCCCGGAAGATTGCGGCTCAACCAGGGTCAGCACCGCTTGCATCGCAATCGCCGCATCAATCGCCGAACCGCCCTGACGCAGCATCTCGCGACCGGCCTCAGCAGCCAAGGGATTGGCTGCGGCGGCCATGTGTCTGCTGGCGTGACGGGTTTGCAGATCGGTGCGAAAACCTGACGCGGCTTCCGGTGCCAGCGGCAAGGTCGAGGAGGGCGGGGCGTTGCACGCGGTGAGGGTCAGGGCGCTGATGATCAGCGTCAGGGCAGGCAGGCGAAAGCAGCTCAAGGGCAAGGCTGAAAACACGCGGGCTCTCCGTCCGTGGGATAAAAGTCTGAGGGACTTTATCGACCGCTCGGTCGCGACGCAAATTGGTGGGAATTTTTGTCTTTCTTTTCAGGGCGGATGTTCGCTAGGGTCAACCGCAAATCCGTTGAGCTGCACTGAGCACCTGTGGGAGCGAGCTTGCTCGCGAATGCGCAGTGTCAGTCGGCAGAAATGTTGAATGTCCAACCGCTTTCGCGAGCAAGCTCGCTCCCACAATTACAAGATCAACAAGAGACCGATATGCACAGCGAGTTCCCCACCGAAGCCAGCTACAGCGATCAACGCGAGCAGTTCATCGTCGCCGCCAATGCCGCCGGCGCCGCGCTCACCTCCTACGCGCATCCGCGTTGCGGGCCATTCGGCGAACCGCTGAGCACCGACGTCGCCGTGCTCGGCGATCCGCAGGCCAAACGTCGGCTGGTAGCGCTCAGCGGCACGCACGGAGTCGAGGGCTATTACGGCTCGGACAGTCAGATCGAATGGCTGAAAACCTTCGAACCTGGTTCGCTGCCCAAGGATGTCGCGGTGGTCATGGTTCACCTGATCAACCCATGGGGCACGGCGTGGTTGCGCCGGGTCAACGAAGACAACATCGACCTCAACCGCAATCATCTGGATTTCACCGGGCCGCTACCGGATAACCGCGCGTACGCGGCACTGCATGAAATCTACGCCTGCACCGATTTGCACGGCCCCGAGCGCCAACGCGCCGATGCCTTGCTCGACGCACAGATCAACGAACACGGCTGGCCGGCGGTGATGTCGATTGTCGAGGGCGGTCAGCACAGCCATCCCGACGGACTGTTTTACGGTGGCCGCGCGCCGAGTTGGTCGAACCGCACGCTGCATCAAATCATCGAAACGCATCTGGCTGGCGCTGAAACCGTGATGTGTTTCGACCTGCACACCGGCGCCGGTGAGTACGGTCATCCGATGTTGCTGACCATCACCCAGGCGCCGTACCCGGCACTCGCGCAGGCCCAGGCGATTTATGGTCCATGGCTTTACACCCTGCACACCGGCGCCGAAACCTTGAGCGAAACCGGTGTGGCAGCGACTGCCACCGGTTACACCTCACAGGCGTTGCTTAATGCGTTGCCGGGCGTGCAGCTAATGCCGTTCGTGATCGAGTGCGGGACGTATCCGGGGCCGGATGTGCATCGGCATTTGCGTGATGACCATTGGCTGCATCTGCATGGTGATCCGCTGGATGCGACGGGGAGGGGGATCAAAGTGAATCTGCTCGAGCAGTTCTATCCGGCTGATCCGGATTGGCGGGCGATGGTGGGGTTGCGGACTCGGCAAATCTGGGCGAAAGGGTTGTCGGCGTTGGCTTGCTGAAAACGCATTTCGCGCCTGTAGTACTTCGCCGCAACTTGGCGGTTGCTCCACATTTCTCCTACAGACTTTTCAGGTCGACAACTTACGCACCGCTGCCTGAGGATGGTTTCTATCGTTTTTTCCAGGATGGATTTCAGATGAAAAGGATGAGTCCGTTGCCATTCAACTCTATTTTCAGTCGGCCATTGTCATGAGTGTTTCCAATGAGGATCGCGATTTTCTGGTGGCGATGGGCAGTCGCATTGCTCACTTACGCACAGTGCACGAGATCACACAGACGCGGTTTGCACGGGCTTTAGGTCTTTCCCGGCAAACCTTTCAGGGCTACGAGGAGGGCACGCGCAGCATGCCGGTCACGACGCTGGTGAAGATGGCATTTGCGCTGCGCGTGCCTGTTGAAGACCTGCTCGGGGTTCCCTCGTACACGGAGACGCCCAGACGCAGCTTGACCTCGATGTGGTATCGACGGTTGCAGTCCATCAATGAGCTTTCGAAGGTCCAACAGAAGGTCATTGCGCAGATGCTTGACGCACTAATCGCACAGGCAGCGACCAAAGCGAGTGACGAAGAGAAGGATGTATTGAAGTAACAGATTGCCGAGACTTTTCTCGAGGCATAAAAAAACGGCCTACCTTTCGGTAAGCCGTTTTTAGTACTTGGTGGCTACACAGGGACTTGAACCCCGGACCCCAGCATTATGAATGCTATGCTCTAACCAACTGAGCTATGTAGCCAAGTGGCGCGCATTATTCCCCTGAAATGGAAAAGCGTCAAGCGTAAATTTAAAAAATTTTTCTACGCTTTCAACCGTTTATCAAAATCACTGGCTCAGCAGCGGCGAAGGGTAGCGTTGGAACCAGCGGCTGGCCTGCTCATACGCGTGCGCCAATTGCAGGACAGCGAAGTCGGCCTGGTGCTTGCCGATGATTTGCAGCCCCATCGGTAAACCCTGCGCATTGAATCCGGCCTGAACATTGGCGACCGGGCAACCCGACAACGTGCCGGGGATGACCACCTCCATCCAGCGGTGATACGTGTCCATCGCCACGCTTTCGATAGACGTTGGCCAAGGCTGGGTTTTGTCGAAAGGGAACACTTGGGCGCTGGGCAGCAGCAGGTAATCGTACTTTTCGAACAGCCGGGAAATCGCCCGATACCAATCGCTGCGCACCATCGAGGCGGCGAACACTTCGCTGGCCGACAGCTTCAGGCCGTTCTCGACTTCCCAAATCGCTTCCGGCTTCAACAATGCACGCTTTTGCGGATCGGCATACGTCGCGCCCAGCGACCCCGCGACCATCCAGTGCCGCAACGTCCGCCAACTGCTCCACAGCCGCTCAGGCGCGAACCCCGGCTCAACTGACTCAACGTGGCAGCCGAGGCTTTCAAAGTCGGCAAAGGTCTTCTCACACAGCGACAGCACGCCTTGCTCCATCGGCAGATAACCACCGAAGTCACCAAGCCAGCCCAACCGCGTGCCTTTGAAGTCACGCTCCAGCGGCGCCGCAAACGCCTCACCGGATTCCGCGATCGACAACGGTGCCCGCGCATCGCCCCCGGCTTGCACTGACAACAGCAGCGCCGCATCTTTCACACTGCGCGCCATCGGCCCTTCGTAACCCAACTGATCAAAAAACAGATCCGCGCTGTCATCAAACGGCACGCGACCCTGCGACGGACGAAAACCAAAGATGTTATTGAACGCCGCTGGATTACGCAGCGAACCCATCATGTCGCTGCCATCCGCCACCGGCACCAGATGCATCGCCAGCGCCGCCGCCGCGCCGCCACTGCTGCCGCCCGCGGTTTTGCTCGGGTCATACGCGCAAGCAGTCGCACCAAACAACGGGTTATAGCTTTGCGAACCGAGACCGAATTCCGGGGTGTTGGTCTTGCCAATAATGATCGCGCCGGCCGCCTTGATCCGCTCGACCATGATGCCGTCGCGCTCAGGCACAAAATCCTTGTACAGCGGCGACCCCAGCGTGGTGCGAATGCCTTGGGTCAGTGATAGATCCTTGATCGCATGAGGCAAGCCATGCATCCAGCCACGGTACTCGCCACGCGCCAGTTCGGCATCGCGCTCATCGGCCTGAGCCAGCAGATGTTCCGGCGACTGCAGGCTGATCAACGCATTGACCAACGGGTTGAAACGTTCGATATGGGCAAGGTAAGTCTGCATCACTTCCCGGCAGGAAACCTGGCGCAGGCGGATGCGGTCGGCGAGCGCGTGGGCCTGCAACAGGACCAGTTCGCTGATGTTATTAGAGTTCATTGCAAGCGGCCTTTCAGACGGCTGGAAAAACGCCCCGCCAGTGCGACGGGGCGGTAAAGATCAACGCATCAGGTTGGTCCAGAGACGGTCGGCGAGGCGGATCGCACCCTCGCCGCAAGTCTTGCTGAACACCACGTTTGTGCCCTCGGGAATGTGCAACTCCGGCGCGTCCTTGAGCGCCGCGTCGAGGAACGGTTCGACGCCTTTGATCGGGCTCTGGTGCTTGAGGAAGTTCTGCGTCATCGCCGAGTTTTCCGGCTGGCTGAGGAATGCGATAAACGCCTTGGCATTCGCCGGGTTTTTGCTGCCGATAGGGATGACCATGTTGTCGACCCAGGCCAGCACGCCTTCTTTCGGGTAGAGGTATTTCAGCGTCGGTTTCATCTCGCGGGCACGCATCGACGAACCGCCCCAGAACATCGACATGTCGATTTCACCGGAGGCCAGGTTCTCGCGAATCGAGCCGGCCTTGGAGCTGTAGGTTTTCACGAACGGCTTCTGCGCCTTGAGCAGCGTCAGCACCTGCTGCATCTGTTTCGGGTCTTCGCTGCACAGCGGAATGTTCAGATAGAGGCTGGCCATGTCGACCATGTCGCTGACCGAGTCGAACATGTTGATGCGCCCCTGCAATTCGGCCGGCGGCTCATACAAAACCTTGTAGCTGTCGGCCGGGCCTTTGTAGCGCGCCGAGTCCAGCAAGACGCTGGTGGTGCCCCAAATGAACGGCACCGAATACGCGCCTTCCGGGTCCCAGCTCGGTTTTTTCAAGTTATCCACAACGCTGGCGTAGTAGGGCTCTTTGACCGGGTCGAAGCGTTCCAGCAGGTTTTCCTTGATCAGGATCGGCACGAACTGGTGCGACGGAATCGCCACGTCATAACCGGCGCCGCCCTGTTTCAGTTTCGCCAACAAGGTCTCGTTGGAATCGTAGGAATCGACCGTGACTTCGATGCCGGTCTGCTTCTGGAACCTGGCGAGAATCTCCGGCGAAAAGTAGCCGCTCCAGCTCACCACGTTGAGCTTCTCGGCGGCCTGAACGCTGCCAGCCATCGCCAGCGGCACAGTCAGGAACAACGAAGTGCCAACGCTTTTTATCCACTTGCTCATGCTATTTCCCCACAGGTCGTAGAAGGTTCAGGCGTTCTTTTTGCCCAACAGGTAAGAGAGGCTGACGAACAGCACCGAGACGCCGAGGATCAACGTCGACACGGCGTTGACGTCGGGTGTCACGCCCATGCGCAGCAGGCCGAAAATGAAGATCGGCAGCGTTGTTGTGCCGGCCTGCGAGACCATCATCGAGATCACGAAGTTATCCAGCGAGACGATGAAGGCCAGCATCAGCCCGGAGAAAATCCCTGGCATCAGCAGCGGCAAAGTGACCTTGCGAAAGGTCCGCCAAGGGCCGGCGTAGAGGTCGGCCGAGGCTTGTTCCAGCGACAGGTCCATGTCGTTCAGCCGCGCGCGAATCGGCAGGTAGGCGAAGGGAATACAGAACACCGTATGGGCGATGATCAGGTTGCCGTAACCCAGCGACAGACCGATGGTCGAGAACAATGCGAGCGTCGCCACACCGACAACAATTTCCGGCAACACCAGCGGCAACATGATTGCGCCCATCGACAATTGCAGACCCTTGAACTTGGCCCCGCGCGAGGTGCCGAGGGCGGCGAGGGTGGCAATCGCCGTGGCGATCATGCTCGCGCACACCGCGATCAACAGGCTGTTGCCGGCGGCCTGGCGCAAGGCCTGATTGGCGAACGCGGCGCGATACCAGTCGAGGCTGAAACCGGTCCACACCGTCGCCGACTGATTGGCGTTGAACGAGAACACCACCAGCACCACGATCGGCGCGTAGAGGTACAGATAGAACAGAAAACTGAAGCCGCCGAAACCGGGAAAGTCCTGCACACCCAGCCCTTTGCGTTTGAATAGGCCGATCATCACGCACCTCCTTTGGCGATGCGCTGGCGCTCAGCGCGCAGGGCATACACGGTCAGCACCAGCATCACCGCAGCCATTAGCACCAGCGACAACGCCGCACCAAACGGCCAGTTACGTGCATCGCTGAACTGCCGGAAAATCAGGTTGCCGAGCATCATCCGCGTGCCGCCGCCGAGCAATTCCGGAGCGATCATCGCGCCCAGGCACGGTACGAAAGTGAGGATGGCGCCGGCGAGAATCCCCGGTTTGGCGATGGGCAAAACCACTTTGCGCAAGGTACGTATGCGTCCGGCGTAGAGATCCTGCGCGGCTTCGAGCAGACGGATATCCATCTTTTCCAGCGTCGCGTAAATCGGCAACACCACGAACGGCGCGTAGGTGTAAACCAGCCCCAGCAGCACCGCGCCGTCGGTGTACAACAGCTGCAACGGTTCGTGGATAACGCCCATGCCCATCAGGCTGTTGTTGATCACCCCGGTATTACGCAGCAGCAGAATCCACGCGTAAGTGCGGATCAGCAGGTTGGCCCAGAACGGCACGGTGATCAGAAAGATCAACAGGCCGCGTCGATGCGCCGGCTGCATGGCCAGCCACACGGCGACCGGAAAACCGATCAGCAACGTGATGATGGTGGTCAGCCCGGCGATGCCGATCGAGCGCAGGGCGATGATCAAATACGAGTCGGCAAAGGCGAGGCTGTCGTCCAGTTGCCGCTCGAACAGTAGCGAGGTGTAGGCGTCGCTGCTGAAGACTTTGTTGACCCCGCCGTAGGGGTTGGCCTCCATCAGCGAATAGCCAATGACGATCAGGATCGGCACTACCAGAAACAAACAGATAGCGATCAGCGCCGGGCTGACCCCGAGGAAATTCTGGAAAGCCTTGCGGCGTTCCAGCGTGTTGGCAATCGGTAAGGCGTGCATGGCAATTCCTCCGGCTCAATCGTGCAGGACGCTGGCGCTGCCCTGGTCGAACAACAGACCGGCCTGGGCGCCGACGGCAAAGCGCAGGCTCTGGTCGACGCAATTGGGCGTACGCACGGTGAGGCGCGAACCGTCGCTGAGGCTGACCTGATATTGCAGGTCGGTGCCCAGATAAATCTGCGCTTCGATCCGGCACGGCAGCGCGGTTTCGGTAGCCGCTGGTACCAGATGCAGACGCTCAGGTCGCACCGACAAGGTCACGTTGGCGCCGACCTGCACATCGCTGCACGGTTGCGCCGGCAATGAATGACCCGCAGGTCCGGCGAACCAGGCCATGCCGTCTTCTACGCGAGTGACCGAGCCTTCAATGAAATTGGTTTCGCCGATGAAGTCAGCGACAAAGCGATTGCGCGGGCGCTCATAAATATCTTCTGGCCGCCCGACCTGCTGCACTTCGCCTTCGGAGAGCACGGCGATGCGGTCTGACATGGTCAGCGCTTCTTCCTGGTCGTGGGTGACGAAAATGAAGGTAATGCCGGTCTTGGCCTGGATGGTTTTCAACTCTTCGCGCATCGCCTGACGCAGCTTGAGATCGAGTGCCGACAGCGGCTCGTCGAGCAAGAGCACTTTCGGATGCGGTGCCAAAGCGCGGGCGAGGGCGACACGTTGTTGCTGGCCGCCAGAGAGCTGCGCTGGTTTGCGATTGGCGAAGCGTTCCATCTGCACCAGCGCCAACATCTCGCGCACGCGCTCGGCGATTTGCACCTTGCTGAGGACTTTGCCCATCGGCTGCGATTCAAGACCGAAAGCCAGGTTCTCGGCGATGGTCATGTGCGGGAACAGCGCGTAATGCTGGAACACCGTGTTGACCGGGCGCTGGAAGGGCGGGCGATCAGCGATGTTTTCGCCGTAGAGCAGGATCTCGCCTTCGGTGGGAAATTCGAAGCCGGCGATCATCCGCAGCAGCGTGGTCTTGCCGCAGCCCGAAGGGCCGAGAAGGGTGAAGAATTCGTTGTCGCGGATGTCCAGGTCGATGCTTTTCAGCGCCACCGGACCGGTCTGCGGATCACCGTAAACCTTGCGCACTGAGCGGATCGAGACCGCCAGCGTTTGCAGCGAATGCAGGGCATTCATGCGTTACCTCCGATTCCCCCATCGCCTGCGACTCGCTGTGCAAAGCGTTGCCGTCGGGCCATGGATATTATTTTTTTGGGCAGGATCGAGATTGCGTTCGGGTGTGACACCAGCTGTTTTATTGTTCTGCTGTGGCTCGATTATCAGCCAGGGGTTGCGCGGCGCGACACTTCAATTTAAACATGGCAGGTGTTAGTTAATTTAACAGCCGAAGGTGCCAGGAATCATGCCCGACCACCGTTTGCCGCCGCTCAACGCGGTGCGTGCCTTTGATGCCGCCGCGCGTCTGGGCAGCTATGTCGAAGCCTCGAAAGCCCTGCACGTGACCCAGCCTGCGATTGGCCGCCACGTGAAATTGCTTGAGGACTGGTTGGGCATTCAATTGTTCGAGCGTACCTCACGCGGGGTCACCCTGACCCCGGCGGGGGAGAAGTATCACCGCAAGATCAGCGCCGCTTTGCAGCTAATCATTGAGGCGGGCAAAGAAGCCCGGCCAAAAGATGCCGAGCGCTGGTTGCGGATCATGGTGGTGCCGGGCTTCGCCAAGCGCTGGTTGATGCCGAGGATCGAAGCGCTGCGGCATCTGCGGCCGGGATTGAAACTGGCGATCGAACCGAATTCGACCTTCACCGAAGTGGATGGCAAAACGGCGGATCTGGGCATCGTCTACGGCCTCGACGGGCAATATGCCGACTCACGGGAAGCGCTGATTTGCCCACGGGTTTTTCCGATCTGCACGCCGGCGTATCTAGCCAGCATTGCACCGATCAACAGCCCGGCTGATCTGGTCAGCCACGAACTGATCCACGTCGATGACGGCGAATGGTGGAATCTGTGGTTCGCCGCCCACGACCTCGATATTCATCTCAATTCCGACATGCTCTACGTCAACAACGATCACGCGCTGTCCGTGGCCGAGAGCGGACAGGGCATCGCGCTGGCCAACGAGGTGCTGGTGCGTCACGAACTCGCCAGCGGCAAACTGGTGCGCGCGGTCGACGCTCAGGTGAAGCTTGAGAGCTATCGGGTGCTGACGCCGTCCGCCGAACTCTCGGCGGATGTGGCGTGGTTTATTCAATGGCTCAAGGCTGAACTGGAAACGGACTTCCCCGAGGCCGTGATTAACTGAGACGGAAACGTGCGGTATTGTCGCTCAGCGCTTTGCTGCCCTGGCTGAGGGTGTCCGCCGCAAGGTTCACCGCCCGTGCGCCTTCAAGTAAACGCACAGCCGCCTGATCGACCTGCTGAATATTGCCGCTGACTTCATCGGCGGTACTCGCTTGCTCTTCAACTGCCGTGGCGATCTGCGCCAGGGTGTCGGTGACGCTCTGCACGGCGCTGGCGATTTCGCCCAGGCGTTCACCGAGACCCGTCACCGACTCGGCATCGGTTTGCGCCTGGCCGCATGCAGCTTCCATCAGGCTCACGGCTTCGTTGACCGTCGCGCGCAGGCTGTCGACGGTGCCGGCGATCTGCGCGGTGGACGACTGCGTACGTTGCGACAGGCTGCGCACCTCATCGGCGACCACAGCGAAACCGCGTCCTTGTTCACCAGCTCGCGCAGCTTCGATGGCTGCGTTGAGCGCGAGCAAATTGGTCTGTTCGGCGACGCCGCGAATGGTGTCGACCACCAATTGAATCTGCTGGCCTTGCTCGCTGACCCGACCCAGCGCTGCAGCGGTGTCGTTCAAGCGTTGATTGAGTTGTTGAATACTCGCCGTGGTGCGCTGGCTGTCGCGGCTGCTGTCGGCGGCGATGCGCCGGGTGTGCTGGGCGCTGCCGGAAGCCTGTTCGCAGCTTTGCGCCACGCCTTGCGAGGTCGCGGCCAATTGCGTGGCGGCGGCAGCGATCTGGCTGATCTGCAACTGTTGCGCCTCGACTTCGCCGAGAGCGCCGCTGGAGTGTTCGTTGAGACTGCGCACGGCATGGCTCAACTGCGAGGTCTCGTGATCGACGCCGAGCATGCTCGCGCGCAGTTGCACCACGGCAACGTTGAGTGCGGTGCTGATCGCCGCCAGTTCATCGCGGCCCTCCACCGGCACTTGCAGGCTCAGGTTGCCATCGCGCAGGGCCTCAGCGAGCAGGGTGATGCCGCTGGCGCTGCGGCGGATCGAGGCTTGCAGGCAGACAAACAGATACAGCGCCGCGAGCAACAGGCAGCCGAAGATCGCCGCGACGATAATGAACTGACGGATCGCCGAGCTGTGGTAGGCGTCCAGTCGTTGGTCCAGCGACACCAGCGACTGCTGGCGCAGAGCGGCGAGGTCGGTCAGCAGGGCATCAAGGTTGCGTTCGAAGTCTTCCGGTTTGAGCGTGATGCTGCCGCCGAACACGCCGTCGTCGAGCACCTTCAGGCCGCTATCAAGGCGTTTCAGGCTGTCATGGTATTGGCTGGCCCAGCTCTGCTGATCTTTCGGCAGGCGTGCTTCGAGCAGCGTAGCGGTTTTGACCAGTTGCTCGCGGGCATCGCCGATACGGCTGCGCAAGTCGCGCAACTGCAAGCGGCTTTGCAGGGTGAACTGGCCAGAGACGACCGAAGCCTGACCGACCGCAGCGAGGCGGCCGACGCGTTCGATCAGGTCCGGCGCGTGTTGCGTGGAAATTTGCGTCAGCAGGTAGGTTTCCAGCCACGGCGCAAGGGTCAGGCGATTGTCCATGACGATCTGCTCGCGCAACGCTTGCAGGGCGCTCAACGCATTGGTGAAACGGTCGTAACCGTCCGGCCACCAGCCGACGCTGCTGAGGCTTTTCGAATCCAGACCGTTCAATGCATTTTGCAGCGCTTGATAGCGGGTGAGGGTTTCGCCTTCCGCGCCTTCGTTTTTCAACGCGTTGCCCAAATCAGTGGTGGCTTGCAGAACTGCCGGTTGCACTGCGTCAAACGCGCCCATGGCGGCGAGGGTGGCCGGTGTCGGTTGGCGATTGGTTTCGGTGGCGCGCCAGCGGGCGGCGCGATCACGTTGCGCGGCGAGCAAGTTGTCCAGCGCATCCAGCGCGAGCAACTGCCGCACGCCAGCACGTTCGCCAGAAATCAGATTGAGTTTGTCGCGATAGTCCTGGCCGATCATCAACAGGCTGCCGGCCAACGGCAGAATGAACAGCAGAAACAACAACTGGAATTTACCTGCGAAGCCAAACCGCCCCAGCAATTTGATCCCCGGTGAAAGGAAAGCCTGCATGCCCCATGACTCCTCTGGACACCACGCACCAAAGGCGTGCATCGAGGTCGTGCGACCTGGATGTTGTGCCCTGCTAAAAGGCCTCGAAAGTTCACTCTCGCCCGCTCTGTAGGCCGGCTCTGTAGCGAAACTTCCCATTGTCGGTCGCCTTTGTAAGGCGCCCGCGTTCAAGGGGAGAAGCAAGGCAAGATTCAGACCATGGCGTTGTGCAATCACGCATCCCATGTAGGAACTGCCGAAGGCTGCGATCTTTTGATCTGTGTTTTTAACGGCAAGATCAAAAGATCGCAGCCTGCGGCAGCTCCTTGTATGTTGCCCTTACACCAGTCGATTGAGATCTAAGCTCGTTGGTGCGGACATACGAAGATGTGTTTCTGGGGGAGACCGATCGCTCCTAAAGGCAGGACTTGCTCCTGACCTTGTCTGTAGAGAGGTCCCCCCGCCTCATTGCCCACCACGAAGAGTATCGAGAAGCCGACAAGTCGGACTTCGCATTACAAGGTTGCAGTGGCATGAAGTTCGAGGTCAGGGGAACCAGGATGCATTTCTAACCCAGTTCACTCGGAGTTGAAAGCATGAGCATGCATGTCGGTTTGGATGTGGGGTCTCGCACGACCGCCATGGGCTGGCGCAACGACGGCCGTTTTGCAGGGGCCTGCAACATCGACCAAACGCCCGCCGGGCGCAAAGCAGCGGTCAACAGATTGCTCGAGCTCAAGCCTTTATCCGTAGTGATGGAGGCCACCGGCATCTATTACCTGGATTTGGCCATGGAGCTCACTGCAGCGGGTTTGCCCGTTTCGGTTATCAACCCGAAGAGCTTTCATAACTTCGCCAAGCTGATGCTGAAGAACAGCAAAACCGATGCGATCGATGCCCAGTTGCTAGCTGAATACGGCGAGCGCATGAGCCCCAGATTGTGGACGCCGCCCACGACCATACAGTTGGAACTGCGGGCTATCGGAAGGCATATCAATCGTCTGACGTGTCATCGCACCCGAGCCAAGAACGAGCTGCATGCGCTGAAAGCTACTCAAACAACCATGAAAATGCTGATTGAAGACGAAGAAGAAGCCATTGAGGCATTTGACAAGCGAATCGAGCGTTTCAGGCTCGCAGGTCGGGCGCTGATCGACAATTGCCCAACCCTAAGCGCCCAGTTCGGGCACATGATCGCAGCGCCGGGCATGGGCGAAATTTCAGTATTTGCGGCATTGGCTGAATTGACGACCTTGCCAGTGACGCTTAAGTCCGCGCAGGTCAGCCGACATGCAGGTCTCGATGTACGGCTTACGCAATCAGGTACCAGCATCGATAAACCTGGACGGATAAGTAAGGGCGGAAACGCCTACCTACGCTCAGCGATGTATATGCCAGCGCTGACTGCCATACGTTGCGACAGCAACGTGAAAGCCTTTTACGAAGCGCTGATCGGGCGAGGAAAGAGAAAAATGCAGGCCATCGTCGCCGTCATGCGCAAATACCTGACTGGGCTGTGGGCCTGCATGCGAGCCGGCGAAGATTTCAATACGGCCAAGCTTTTTAGCGAGAAACACCTCGCAAAAGCTTGACCGTGAACAGAGTATCTACATGATTCGGTCAGGTCAGTTAGTTAGCTGGCTAAGGGGATGGCGCTGGCGCACTGAAAAATGGCACATTGACGCACCTGCCTGTGTGCACTCATCTGCTGTCCGGAAACTCCCATGGCTATCAGCAACGTTCAGACCGCCGCTGCCTCGGCGCCCGCTGCTCCCCAAAGCAGTCCTTTGGTGATGCGTATCATCGGCGCAGTGGCGCTGGCGCATTTGATCAACGACCTGATCCAGTCGGTTTTGCCTTCTATCTATCCGATGCTCAAGGCCAATTACGGCCTGACGTTTACTCAGGTCGGGCTGATCACTTTGACCTTTCAACTGACCGCCTCGCTGTTGCAGCCGTGGGTCGGTTATCACACCGATCGGCATCCGAAGCCGTGGCTGTTGCCGGCCGGTTCGATCTGTACGCTGATTGGCATCGTGATGATGTCGATGGTCGGCAGTTTCCCGTTGATTCTGCTGGCGGCGGCGCTGATCGGTATCGGTTCCTCGACGTTCCACCCGGAAGCCTCGCGGATTGCGCGACTGGCCTCGGGCGGACGCTTTGGTCTGGCGCAATCGACCTTCCAGGTCGGCGGTAACGCCGGTTCCGCGTTCGGCCCGTTGCTGGCGGCGGCGATCATCATTCCGTTCGGCCAAGGCAACGTGGCGTGGTTCGGTTTGTTCGCGGTGTTTGCACTGTTCGTGCTGTACCGCATCAGCCGCTGGTACGCCCATCACTTGAATCTGTTCAAGCTCAAGGCTGGCCAGGCGGCGACTCACGGGCTGTCGAAGGGCAGGGTGACCAGTGCGTTGGTGGTGCTGGGGTTGTTGGTGTTCTCCAAGTATTTCTACATGGCCAGCCTTACCAGTTATTTCACTTTCTACCTGATCGAGAAGTTCGACCTGTCGGTGGCCAGCTCGCAGCTGCATCTGTTCCTGTTTTTGGGCGCGGTGGCGGCGGGGACGTTCTTCGGCGGGCCGATCGGCGACAAGATCGGCCGTAAGGCGGTGATCTGGTTCTCGATCCTCGGTGTGGCGCCGTTCACGCTGCTCATGCCTCACGTCGACCTGTTCTGGACCAGCGTTCTCAGCGTGGTGATCGGCTTCATTCTGGCGTCGGCGTTCTCGGCGATTGTGGTGTATGCGCAGGAACTGGTGCCGGGCAATGTCGGGATGATTGCCGGGGTGTTCTTCGGTTTGATGTTTGGTTTTGGCGGGATTGGCGCGGCGCTGCTGGGGCATCTGGCGGATGTGCACGGGATTGAGTACGTGTATTTCCTGTGCTCGTTCCTGCCACTGTTTGGCGTACTGGCGATCTTTTTGCCGCGCACCAAAAAGGCCTGACGCCACACAATTCCCAACTGTGGGAGCGAGCCTGCTCGCGAATGCGGTGTGTCATCCGTAGTGATGTGACTGACACTCCCTCTTCGCGAGCAGGCTCGCTCCCACAGGGGAAATACGTACAACAGTAAATTTCAGGCACAAAAAAGCCGCGTATCAAACGCGGCTTTTTCTTGGGCGTAACGCTTACACGTTGAAACGGAAGTGCATCACGTCGCCGTCTTTGACGATGTAATCCTTGCCTTCCAGACGCCATTTACCGGCTTCTTTGGTACCGGCTTCGCCCTTGTACTGGATGAAGTCGTTGTAGGCGATCACTTCGGCGCGGATGAAGCCTTTCTCGAAGTCGGTGTGGATTACGCCAGCAGCCTGAGGTGCGGTGGCACCGACTTTGACGGTCCAGGCGCGGACTTCTTCGACACCTGCGGTGAAGTAGGTCTGCAGGTGCAGCATTTCGTAGCCGGCGCGGATCACGCGGTTCAGGCCAGGCTCTTCCAGGCCCAGGGCCTCGAGGAACATGTCCTTCTCTTCACCGTCATCCAGCTCGGCGATTTCCGCTTCGATCTTGTTGCAGACCGGAACGACCATGGCGCCTTCTTCTTCGGCGATGGCGCGAACCACGTCCAGGTGCGGGTTGTTCTCGAAACCGTCTTCAGCGACGTTGGCGATGTACATGACCGGTTTGGTGGTCAGCAGGTGGAAGCCCTTGATCACTGCCTTTTCGTCAGCGCTCATGTTTTTCATCAGGCTGCGTGCAGGCTTGGCTTCGGTGAAGTGCGCGATCAGTTGCTCAAGCAGAGCCTTCTGAACCACAGCGTCCTTGTCACCGCCCTTGGCGTTACGCGCGACTTTCTGCAGTTGCTTCTCGCAGCTGTCGAGGTCGGCGAAGATCAGTTCCAGGTCGATGATTTCGATGTCGCGCTTCGGGTCGACGCTGTTGGAAACGTGGATCACGTTTTCGTCTTCGAAGCAGCGCACGACGTGGGCGATCGCATCAGTCTCACGGATGTTGGCGAGGAACTTGTTGCCCAGGCCTTCACCTTTCGAGGCGCCGGCCACCAGGCCTGCGATGTCGACGAATTCCATGGTGGTCGGCAGGATGCGCTTCGGATTGACGATGGCCGCCAGGGCTTCCAGACGCGGATCCGGCATCGGCACGATGCCGCTGTTCGGCTCGATGGTGCAGAAGGGGAAGTTCTCGGCCGCGATACCGGATTTGGTCAGGGCGTTGAACAGGGTGGACTTGCCGACGTTAGGCAGGCCGACGATGCCGCAATTGAATCCCATGGTGTTTCCCCTCGGAGTAGAGTCAGGCCTTCTGGCTGTGCAGGTTTTTCATCGCGCGGTTCCATTCACCGGCGAGGATATCCGGCAGCACGCCGAGGGCAAAGTCGATGCTGGCATCGAGTTTTTCCTGTTCGGCGCGTGGCGCACGACCCAGGACGAAATTTGAAACCATACTGGCGACGCCCGGGTGGCCAATGCCAAGCCGCAGGCGGTAGAACGTATTCTGATTGCCCAGTTGCGCAATGATGTCGCGCAACCCGTTGTGACCGCCATGGCCGCCGCCCTGCTTGAGCTTGGCAACGCCCGGAGGCAAGTCGAGTTCGTCGTGCGCCACGAGGATTTCTTCAGGCTTGATGCGGAAGAAACCGGCGAGTGCCGCCACGGCCTGGCCGCTGCGGTTCATGTAAGTGGTGGGAATCAGCAGACGAACATCCTGACCCTGATGCGAATAGCGCCCGGTCAGGCCGAAATATTTGCGATCGGCCACAAGATTCACATTCTGTGCGTGGGCGATGCGCTCAACAAAAAGGGCCCCTGCGTTATGCCGGGTCTGGTCGTATTCGGCGCCTGGATTTCCCAGGCCAACGATCAGTTTGATGGCAGTCACGATAGGGGCCCTTCCTTAGAGTGGTGAGTAACATCGCCGCGATCAGGCAAAGCGGCGAAAGTGGACGAAAAATGCTCATTTACCATGGATGTAAACTCCGCGTTCTCGCCCGCTTTCTCGCTACGTTCCAGTCCGCGATGTTACTTGCTCACTCAGGCATGACAGAGTGAATTACTCTGCTGCGCCTTCTTCGGTAGCTTCTGGAGCAACACGTGGAGCGTGGACGTTGGCAACAGCCTTGTCATCGCCGTGTGCCAGAGCAATGAACTCAACGCCTTTAGGAGCTTTGAGGTCCGACAGGTGAATGATCGAACCGATTTCAGCGTTAGCCAGGTCGACTTCGATGAACTCAGGCAGATCTTTCGGCAGGCAGGAGACTTCGATCTCGGCAACAACGTGCGAGATTTCGCCGCCTTTCTTCACTGGAGCAGCTTCGTTGATGAAGTGCACAGGAACGATAGCGGTCAGTTTCTGGCCAGCGACAACGCGTACGAAGTCAGCGTGCATAACGTGACCCTTGGACGGGTGACGTTGCAGAGCTTTGATGATCACGTTTTGCTTGGTGCCACCAACGTTCAGCTCGATGATGTGGCTGTAAGCCGCTTCGTTTTCGAGCAGTTTGGCAACTTCTTTGGCCAGCATGCTGATGGATTCAGGGGCTTTTTCGCCACCGTAAACAACAGCTGGAACCAGGCTAGCGATACGACGCAGGCGGCGGCTCGCACCTTTCCCCAGGTCGGAACGCACTTCAGCATTCAGAGTAAAATCGTTCATTTTGTATCTCCAAAATAGCCATGACCGGAGTGGCGTTTGCGACCAGCGCCAAACACGGTATGGGCAAAAAAGCCCCGCCCCGGCAGGAATGCCGGGGCGGGGCGCTTTTCGTCAACGAGACATTTCGCGAAGGGCAGGGCCCTTAACGGAACATCGCACTGATCGATTCTTCATTGCTGATGCGGCGAACCGCTTCGGCAACAACCGGTGCGATATCCAGTTGACGGATACGTGCACAGGCTTGTGCTGCAGCGGACAGCGGGATGGTGTTGGTCACCACCAGCTCGTCCAGCACGGAATTTTCGATATTCTCGATGGCCCGACCCGACAGCACAGGGTGTGTGCAGTAGGCAAAGACCTTGGCTGCGCCATGCTCTTTCAAGGCCTTGGCCGCGTGGCACAGAGTGCCGGCGGTATCGACCATGTCATCGACCAGAATGCAGGTACGCCCTTCGACATCACCGATGATATGCATCACTTCAGAGTGATTGGCTTTCTCACGGCGTTTGTCGATGATCCCGAGATCCACACCCAGGGATTTGGCAACGGCACGTGCACGCACGACGCCACCAATGTCCGGGGAAACGATCATCAGGTTTTCGAAGCGCTGATCTTCAATGTCATCCACCAGAACCGGGGAGCCGTAGATGTTATCTACCGGAATATCGAAGAAACCCTGAATCTGGTCAGCATGCAGATCAACCGTGAGAACACGGTCGATGCCGACTACGGTAAGCATGTCAGCAACGACTTTCGCGCTGATAGCCACACGTGCGGAACGCGGACGGCGATCCTGACGGGCATAACCAAAATAAGGAATAACAGCAGTGATACGAGTAGCCGAGGAGCGGCGGAAGGCATCAGCCATCACTACCAGTTCCATCAGGTTATCGTTGGTCGGAGCGCAAGTCGGCTGAATAATGAAAACGTCTTTACCGCGAACGTTTTCATTGATCTCGGCAGTAATTTCGCCGTCGGAGAACTTACCGACAGAGATGTCACCGAGAGGGATATGCAGCTGACGTACGACACGCCGAGCCAGATCGGGGTTAGCGTTCCCCGTAAAGACCATCATCTTGGACACGCGCAGTACCTAGAGGCTGAGGGTAACCTGGATGAGTATAGAAAATGGCAGGGGCGGCTGGATTCGAACCAACGCATGGCAGGATCAAAACCTGCTGCCTTACCGCTTGGCGACGCCCCTGTATCTGTTGCATCAAGTGCCGAGCACCTGGTTCCTTTAGAGCAGACTTTGCAGCTTGCGGTGCAACATCGAAACGTTGCTGCCTTTTGCTACAAACCCTGTAAGGGTCTCTGTCAGAAGGGCCGAGACTTTATCAGCTTCAGCTTTGCTTGGGAAGCCCCCAAACACACAACTTCCAGTTCCGGTGAGTTTTGCTTCGGTAAATTTACCTAACAAATCCAATGCGTTACGTACTTCTGGATAACGCCTTGCAACCACCGGCAAGCAGTCATTTCGACTGTTTCCCTCGGGAACGGGGCGCACTTTAATGGGCGGCGTGTTACGTGTCAACAAAGGATCGGAAAAAATTTCTGCCGTACTAACAGAGACTTGCGGCACGAGCACCAGATACCACGGTTCTTCGGGATTCACCGGGGTGAGTTTCTCGCCCACGCCTTCGGCAAACGCCGCGTGACCACGGACAAAAACCGGTACGTCGGCGCCCAGCGACAAACCCAGTGCGGCCAGGCGATCTTCGTCCCAACCCAGCTGCCACAAATGATTCAGACCGAGCAAAGTCGTCGCCGCATTCGAGCTGCCGCCACCAATACCGCCGCCCATGGGCAGGACTTTATCAATCCAGATGTCGATGCCGAGCGAACAGCCGGACTGTTGCTGAAGCATTTTCGCCGCGCGCACGATCAGGTTGCTGTCATGCGGTACGCCGGCGAACTCGGTATGCAGTTGAATCACACCGTCATCACGCACGGCAAACGTGATTTCATCGCCGTAGTCGACAAACTGAAACAGTGTCTGCAACTCGTGATAACCGTCTTCACGGCGACCGAGAATGTGCAGCATCAGGTTGAGTTTGGCCGGCGAGGGCAGGGTCAGGCGTGTAGCGGTCACGGTTTATTGCCCCAACTTGCGCGGCTGCCAGGTCTTGATCACCAGCGTCACGTCGAGGTCAGTGCCGTGCAGCTTGATGCGCTCGGGCAACCAGTAGCCGTTTTGTTCGGTGTAAGCGGTGTATTCGACTTTCCAGCCATCCTGTTCCAGGTTGGCCAAGCGGCTGTCAGCATCCAGACTCAGGCGACTTTTGCTGTCTGGAGCGGGCAGACCACGCACCCACCAGGCCAGATTCGACACTGGCAGTTTCCAGCCAAGTTGCTCTTCGAGCAGGGCTTCCGGGGACTGCGATTCGTAGCGCCCCTGATTGGCGACTTCCAGCGACACTTTGCCCGGACGTCCGGTCAGGCGTGCTGCACCACGACCCAGCGGGCCGGACAGACGAATGTCGTAATAGTCCTGACGCTGCAGCCAGAACAGCGTGCCGCTTCCGGAATCTCTCGGTGCGCGGATGCCGATCTTGCCGTCGATCTGCCAGCCATCGAGGCCGCTCAGCTGTTGTTTGTTCGCGGCCCATTGAGCCGGACTGCCGTGGCCCTCGACCGATTCGCGAGTGCCAAAACCCGAGCAGCCAGCGAGCAGGGCGATGAAGCTGAAAACAATAACGTGGCGCAAAAACATGAGTTAAAGAGTCTCGGATCCGGTCAGGCGCTTGATGGTGCTGCGCAGAATGGTGCTGTCGGGCTGATCCTTGAGGAATTTGCCCCAGATTTGTTTGGCTTCACGCTGGTTGCCCTTGGTCCACAACACTTCGCCCAGATGCGCGGCGACTTCGTGATCGGGGAAGCGCTCCAGCGCCTGACGCAGATATTTCTCGGCGTCATCCAGATTGCCCAAGCGGTAATTCACCCAGCCGAGGCTGTCGAGTACGGCCGGGTCTTCCGGATTGATCTGGTGTGCCTGCTCGATCAGCGCTTTGGCTTCAGCGTAGCGCGTGGTGCGATCGGACAGGGTGTAGCCCAAAGCGTTGAGCGCCATGGCGTTGTCCGGATCACGCTTGATGATCAGGCGCAGGTCTTTTTCCATCTGCGCCAGGTCATTGCGTTTTTCCGCGAGCATGGCCCGTGTATAGAGCAGATTCAGATCGTCCGGGTATTGCAGCAAGGCTTGCTGCAAGACTTTCCAGGCCTTGTCGTCCTGTTTATTGGCCGACAGGGTTTCCGATTCGATCAGGTATAGCTGAATCGCGTAGTCCGGTTGCTCGTCGCGCTGGGCGGCGAGTTTGCTCTGCGCTTCAGCGGTTTTACCGTTGTTCATCAGAATATCGGCCTGACGCAATTGCGCTGGCAGATAGTCGTTGCCCGGGCCGACCTGAGCGTACTCAATGAGCGCGCCTTGCGGGTCGTTGCGTTCTTCAGCGATGCGACCGAGGTTCAGGTGCGCCGAATCGACGTGGCTTTCGCGGGCGATCAAGTCTTCCAGATAACCCTTGGCCTCGTCCCAGGCTTTGGCTTCCAGGCAGACCAACGCCAGCGAGTAACGCAGTTCGTCGTCTTCCGGGTATTGCTGCACAAGGCTGGAGAACTCGGCTTTGGCGTCGTCCATGCGGTCCTGTTCGACCAGCATGCGCGCGTAAGTCAGGCGCAGGCGTTTGTCGTCCGGGTACTTTTTGATGCTTTTCTGCAGCAGTGGCAGTGCTTCGTCGCCACGGTTCAGCAATTGCAGCAGACGTGCGCGCAGCAGGATCGGCGCGATCTCGCCTTCTTCCGGCGGATGGTCTTCAAGCAATGCCAGTGCGGCTTTGTTGTCGCCGTCCTGTTGCAACAGCAGGGCTTTGCCGAAAATCAGCTGGCTGTTGTTCGGATGACGCTGCAACAAACGGTCAAAACTTTTCATCAGACCGTTGCGGGTTTCCTGATCGGTATCCGCTGCCGACAGCGCGAGGAAGTCGAAATGGGTGTCGCCCTTGCCCTGCAGGACTTTCTCCATATAGACCATCGAGTCGTCATAACGCCCCGCGCGCGCCAGTTGCACGGCGGCGGCACGTTGCGCTTCGAGGTCGTCCGGGGCGTTTTTCGCCCAGATCAGCGCGGTATCGAGGGCCGGTTGATCGGCGCCCAGATATTCGGCGATACGGAATGCGCGCTCGGAGACGCCCGGATCCTGCGTATTGATGGCCTGGGTCACGTAGTTATCCAGGGCAATGTCGAAACGATTGCGCTGGCCGGCGAGTTCGGCGCTCAACAGGCTGAAAACGGTTTCCTCGCTGAACGAGCTGTAAACCTTGGGTTTTTCAGGCGCGGGCGTGGTGTCTTCGACCGACGGCGTACCGTCCGGCGAAACGGGAGCCAAGGCCTGGCAGCCGCTGAGGAAGACAAAAGCGAGGAGCAACGCGGAAGATCTATTCATATAGGAAAAGGACGACTAACCTGCGGTCGGATCATCATGACACAAGCCTTCGGCCAAACATAACCGAGACTCAATTGTGCCCATTATAGGGGCTGACGATTGGGACAATAGTCAGCGGTAGTTGTTCTGAATCTTTCGAAGTAGGACAATTGCCGGCTTCACGTCACCATCAGCGACCTTGAATGGCCTTCCTTGCACTCGGTATCAACCACAAGACTGCGTCAGTAGACGTCCGCGAGCGCGTGGCCTTTACTCCTGAACAGCTGGTGGAGGCCTTGCAGCAGCTCTGCCGACTGACCGACAGCCGCGAAGCTGCGATCCTCTCCACCTGCAATCGCAGTGAGCTTTATATAGAACAGGATCAGCTTTCTGCCGATATCGTGCTGCGCTGGCTGGCCGACTATCACCATTTAAGCCTCGATGAGCTGCGCGCGAGTGCTTATGTGCATGAAGATGATGCGGCAGTTCGTCACATGATGCGCGTCGCCTCCGGGCTCGACTCGCTGGTGCTGGGCGAACCGCAGATTCTCGGTCAGATGAAATCGGCCTACGCCGTGGCTCGCGAGGCCGGCACCATCGGCCCGCTGTTGGGGCGACTGTTTCAAGCGACGTTCAACGCCGCCAAGCAGGTGCGCACCGACACCGCGATCGGTGAAAACCCGGTATCGGTGGCATTTGCTGCGGTCAGCCTGGCCAAACAGATTTTCAGCGATTTGCAACGCAGTCAGGCCTTGCTGATCGGCGCCGGCGAGACCATCACCCTGGTCGCCCGCCATTTGCACGAGCTGGGCGTCAAGCGCATCGTTGTTGCCAACCGCACGCTGGAGCGCGCCAGTTTGCTGGCCGAACAGTTCGGTGCTCACGCGGTGTTGCTGTCGGACATCCCGGCAGAACTGGTGCGCAGCGACATCGTCATCAGTTCCACCGCCAGTCAGTTGCCAATTCTTGGCAAAGGCGCGGTGGAAAGCGCTTTGAAGCTGCGCAAGCACAAACCGATCTTCATGGTCGACATCGCCGTTCCCCGGGATATCGAGCCGGAAGTCGGCGAGTTGGACGACGTTTACCTCTATAGCGTCGACGATCTCCACGAAGTGGTCGCCGAAAACCTCAAGAGCCGTCAGGGCGCAGCGCAAGCCGCTGAAGAGATGGTCTCGGTCGGCGCCGACGATTTCATGGTGCGCCTGCGCGAGCTGGCGGCGGTCGATGTGCTCAAGGCCTATCGTCAACAGAGCGAACGCCTGCGCGATGAAGAGCTGCAAAAGGCCCTGCGCCTGCTGGCCAATGGCGGCAACGCTGAAGACGTGCTTGGGCAACTGGCCCGTGGCCTGACCAATAAACTGTTGCACGCGCCTAGCGTGCAACTGAAAAAGCTTTCTGCCGAAGGCCGCCTCGATGCGCTGGCCATGGCCCAGGAACTCTTTGCCCTTGAGGGCTCACCGGATAGCTTTTCGGATAAAAAACCGCAATGAAAGCGTCACTGCTCAATAAGCTGGACATCCTCCAGGACCGTTTCGAGGAACTGACCGCGCTGCTCGGCGACGGCGAAGTCATTGCCGATCAGACCAGATTCCGCGCGTATTCCAAGGAATACGCCGAACTCGAGCCGGTCGTGCAAGCCTATAAAAAGCTGCTCAGCGTACAAGGCGATCTGGAAGGCGCGCAGGCGCTGCTCAAGGACAACGACCCGGACATGCGCGAAATGGCCGTGGAAGAAGTCCGCGAAGCCAAAGAATTGCTGGTGACCCTGGAAGACGATCTGCAACGCATGTTGCTGCCCAAGGATCCGAATGACGGGCGTAACGTGTTCCTCGAAATTCGCGCCGGCACCGGTGGCGACGAGGCGGCGATCTTCTCCGGCGACCTGTTCCGCATGTACTCGCGTTACGCCGAGCGCCGTGGCTGGCGTGTGGAAATCCTGTCGGCAAACGAAGGCGAACACGGTGGCTATAAAGAAGTCATCGCGCGCATTGAAGGCGACAATGTTTACGGCAAGCTGAAATTCGAATCCGGCGCGCACCGCGTACAGCGCGTACCCGCCACCGAATCCCAGGGCCGTATCCACACCTCGGCCTGCACCGTCGCGGTGTTGCCCGAGCCGGACGAGCGCGAAGCCATCGAGATCAACCCGGCGGATTTGCGCGTCGACACTTACCGTTCCTCCGGGGCCGGTGGTCAGCACGTCAACACCACCGATTCGGCGATCCGCATCACGCACATTCCGACCGGCACCGTCGTCGAGTGTCAGGAAGAACGTTCGCAACACAAGAACCGTGCTCGTGCGATGGCCTGGTTGTCGGCCAAGCTCAACGATCAGCAAACCGCTGCGGCGGCCAATGCGATCGCCAGCGAGCGTAAATTGCTGGTCGGTTCCGGTGACCGTTCCGAGCGGATTCGCACCTATAACTTTGCTCAGGGCCGGGTTACCGACCATCGCGTCAACCTGACCCTGTACTCGCTGGATGAAATCCTCGCCGGTGGCGTTGAAGCGGTGATCGAGCCGTTGCTGGCCGAACACCAGGCGGATCAACTTGCAGCGATAGGTGAATAAATGACCATCATCGCCAGCCTGTTGCGCGCCGCTGAACTGCCGGACTCGCCCACGGCGCGTCTTGACGCCGAGTTGCTTCTCGCCGCTGCGCTGGGCAAATCGCGCAGTTTTCTGCACACCTGGCCCGAGCGTATCGTGCCGAGTGAAGCGGCGCTGACCTTTGCCGAATACCTGCAACGTCGTCGTGGCGGCGAGCCGGTGGCCTACATTCTCGGACAGCAAGGCTTCTGGAAACTCGATCTGGAAGTCGCACCGCACACGCTGATCCCGCGCCCGGACACTGAATTGCTGGTAGAAGCGGCGCTGGAATTGCTCCCCGCGACGCCGGCCAAAGTACTCGATCTCGGCACCGGCAGCGGCGCGATTGCCCTGGCCCTGGCCAGCGAGCGTCCGGCGTGGAAAGTCACTGCGGTGGATCGCGTACTCGAAGCCGTAGCCTTGGCCGAACGCAATCGCCAGCGCTTGCATTTGAACAACGCCACGGTGTTGAGCAGCCACTGGTTCAGCGCCCTTGAAGGTCAGCGCTTCCAGTTGATCATCAGCAACCCGCCGTACATTGCCGCCGCCGATCCGCATCTGGTCGAAGGCGATGTGCGCTTCGAACCGGCCAGTGCGCTGGTCGCCGGTGCAGACGGGCTCGATGATCTGCGTTTGATCGTCGCCCAGGCCCCGGATCATCTGGAGGCCGCTGGCTGGCTGATGCTCGAGCACGGCTATGATCAAGCCGAAGCCGTGCGTGATCTGCTGCTCACTCGCGGTTTTGAAGAAGTCCACAGCCGCACCGATCTGGGCGGCCATCAACGCATCAGTCTGGGGCGCCTGCCGTGCTGAATGATCAGGAATTGCTGCGCTACAGCCGGCAGATTCTGCTGCAACACATCGACATCGACGGGCAACTGAAGCTCAAGCACAGTCGCGTGCTGATCGTCGGCCTCGGCGGTCTCGGCGCTCCGGTGGCTTTGTATCTGGCGGCGGCGGGTGTCGGTGAGCTGCATCTGGCGGATTTCGACACGGTCGACCTGACCAACCTGCAACGCCAGATCATTCATGACACCGACAGCGTCGGCATGAGCAAGGTCGACTCGGCGCTCAAACGTCTGGGCGCGATCAATCCCGAGATTCAACTGATCGCCCATCGTCAGGCGCTGGACGAGGATTCCCTCGCCGCTGCTGTGGCAGCGGTGGATCTGGTGCTCGACTGTTCCGATAATTTCTCCACCCGCGAAGCGGTCAACGCCGCGTGTGTGGCGGCGTGCAAGCCACTGGTCAGCGGTGCGGCGATTCGCCTGGAAGGGCAGTTGTCAGTGTTCGACCCGCGTCGCGCCGAGAGCCCGTGTTACCACTGTTTATACGGGCACGGCAGCGAAGCCGAACTGACTTGCAGCGAAGCGGGTGTGGTCGGGCCGCTGGTGGGGCTGGTTGGCAGCCTGCAAGCGCTTGAGGCCTTGAAGGTTCTGGTCGGTTTCGGTGAGCCGCTGGTGGGCCGTTTGCTGTTGATCGATGCTCTCGGTTCGCGTTTCCGCGAGTTGCGGGTCAAGCGTGATCCGGGGTGCAGCGTCTGTGGTCCGCGCCATGCGTGAAGCGCCGATCGGCGTGTTCGACTCCGGCGTCGGCGGCTTGTCGGTGCTGGCGGAAATCCAGCGTTTGCTGCCCAATGAATCGCTGCTCTATGTCGCCGATTGCGGGCACATTCCCTACGGTGAGAAAACCCCGGAATTTATCCGTCAGCGCTGCAGCGTGATGGCCGGGTTTTTCCATGAGCAAGGCGCCAAGGCCTTGGTGCTGGCCTGCAATACGGCCACGGTTGCCGGCGTTGCCGATTTGCGTCGCGACTTTCCCGACTGGCCAATAGTCGGCATGGAGCCAGCGGTCAAACCCGCCGCCGCCGCGACCCGCAGCGGTGTGGTCGGTGTGCTCGCCACCACCGGCACATTGCAGAGCGCCAAATTCGCCGCGTTGCTGGATCGCTTTGCCGCTGACGTACGCGTGATCACCCAGCCATGCCCCGGCCTCGTCGAGCTGATTGAAAGCGGCGATCTGCACAGCACCGAGTTGCGCCAGTTGCTGCACGGCTATGTCGAACCACTGCTGACCAGTGGTTGCGACACAATCATTTTGGGCTGCACCCACTATCCTTTTCTCAAGCCGATGCTCAAGTCGATGATCCCTGCGGACATCAGCCTGATCGATACCGGCGCGGCTGTGGCGCGTCAACTTCAGCGGCTTTTGGCGGAGCGCGATTTACTCGCTGTCGGCCCGAACCAGTCGGTCAGATTCTGGTCCAGCGCCGATCCTGCGTACTTGAAAAACATCTTGCCGCTGCTGGGACAAAACGCTGGCGAAGTGCAAAACTTCAGCTTGTAAAAAAATTGTGAAATAACTAAAAAATCAGCTGAACTTCTGAGCAGGCGCTAGCTTCTATAGCGATGAGTTACCTAGAAAACCAAACGATCGTTCCGGAAAAGGAAGTTTCAACGTGAAGCGACTATTCTGCTTGGCCGCGATTGCGGCCGCACTGATGGGGCAAAGTTTTACTGCACAAGCGGCAGGCGTGGAGTTCGCGGTGGGGGCCACCAGCGACTCGACCATGACGTATCGCCTGGGCATGAATTTCGACTGGGACAAGAGCTGGCTGCAGAGTGACGTCGGTCGCCTGACCGGTTACTGGAGCGGGGCTTACACCTACTGGGAAGGTGACAAGACCTCCAGCAACAACAGCCTGTCGTTCTCGCCGGTATTCGTTTACGAGTTTGCCGGTCAATCGGTCAAACCGTATATCGAAGCGGGGATCGGCGTGGCGGCGTTCTCCAACACCCAGTACGAATCCAATAACCTCGGCGGCTCTTTCCAGTTCGAAGACCGCTTCGGTTTTGGCCTGCGTTTCAATGGTGGGCATGAAGTCGGGATTCGTGCGACGCACTATTCCAACGCGGGCCTGGCCAGTGACAACGACGGTGTAGAAAGTTACTCGCTGCATTACACGATGCCGCTCTGACTGATACACACCTGACCCCTGTGGGAGCGAGCCTGCTCGCGAAAGCTGTTTCATATCCAACGATGATGTTGAATGAAAGAGCGCTTTCGCGAGCAGGCTCGCTCCCACATTTGGTTTGGGGGTGTTATTGGGATCAGCGGTAAGCGGTCGTGATGCCTTTGCGTTCTTCAATGCATTCCGGCGCGCCCATTTCGAACTCGCGGCAGATCAGCGGGCGTTTCTCATAGATCGTGCACATCATGCTGTCGCGATCCAGCGCCGCGCACCAGCCGTCGTCCAGACGCAGCATCACTTCGCCGCCCCACTCATCGGTATCGATAAAGCGATCAGGCACGCCGGTGTCGGTGATCAGCATCACTTCGAGCTGGCAGCAGCACGCCGCGCAGGTCGAGCAGGTGACCGCCGGCTCGGTGATTTGCTGGTGGGGTATGGTTTTCATGGCGGCAGTGTAAGGCAGTCGCCGCTGTGCGTGTGAAAGGTCTGACAGACGCTCAGTGACTCAAGCGCCGAGCCATCACATGCAGCAACGGAAACAGCAGCGCCCAGAGCAGGCCGATGCCGATCAATGTCGACAGTTCACCATAGGGAAATTGCACCCCGGCCAGTCGCCCGCCAGCGTAATACGACAACGCGCCACCGATCGCGCCCAGCGCACTCGCCAGCCACCACGGCCGGGCGCTCCAGGCCAGGCAATGACGCAACGTGGTCCCCAGCAGTGCCCAGAGCAGCATCAGCCACAGCGGAATCAGCGGCGACAGGTCCTGAAACTCGAACACACCCGCCGCGCGCAAAACGCTGTCCACCGCCGTGCCGACAATCACCACGCTCAACATCAAACGGCCCTCGGCCGCCCAACTGCTGATCCAGCGCAGATGAATCACCAGCACCGCCAACGCCAGCAACAACCACAAACTGTTGCCGCCGAGCACGCAGGTCAGCCAGCCGATCTGGAACAACACGGCATTGGCGACACGCTCAAGCATCGAAGCGACCGAGTAGCGGTGCGGTCATTGCGGCTGGTTTGGCCAGCAGCAATTGCGCGGTGCCGATGGTGCGCTCAAGAAATCCGCCCTCGCAGTAACACAGGTAAAACTCCCACAGCCGCAGGAAATAGTCGTCGTAACCCAACTCGCTCAAACGGCCATGGGCGCGACGGAAGTTCTCGTGCCACAAACGCAGGGTGCGGGCGTAGTGCAGGCCGAAATCTTCCATGTGCAGCAGGTTCATATCGGTGTCGCGGCTGACCACTTCGAGCATTTTCTGCACGCAGGGCAGGGCGCCACCGGGGAAGATGTAACGCTGGATGAAGTCGACGCCGCGCTTGGCTTGTTCGTAGCGTTGTTCGCGAATAGTGATCGCCTGGATCAGCATCAGGCCGTTGCTCTTGAGCAGGTGCGCACATTGTTTGAAGTAGGCTGGCAGGAAGCGGTGACCGACGGCTTCGATCATTTCGATCGACACCAGTTTGTCGTATTCGCCAGTGAGGTCGCGGTAGTCCTTGAGCAGCAGCGTGACCTGATCCTGCAAGCCCAGTTGTTCGATGCGTTGCGCGGTAAACGCATACTGCTCTTTTGACAGCGTCGTAGTGGTGACGCGGCAACCGTAGTTCTGAGCGGCGTAGAGCGCCATGCTGCCCCAACCGGTGCCGATCTCCAGCAAATGGTCGCCGGGTTGCAGCGCGAGTTTCTGGCAGATCCGCTCCAGCTTGTTCAACTGCGCCTGTTCGAGGCTGTCTTCTGGCGTAAGGAACTGCGCCGCCGAATACATCATGGTCGGATCGAGAAACTGCTCGAACAGATCGTTACCGAGGTCGTAGTGCGCAGCGATGTTTTTCTGCGAACCCTTGCGCGTATTGCGATTGAGCCAATGCAGGCCTTGCACCAACGGCCGGCCCAGGCGTGCCAGGCCGCCCTCCATGGCATCGAGCACGTCCAGATTGCTGACGAACACGCGCACCACCGCCGTCAGATCCGGCGAACTCCAATAACCGTGAATAAACGCCTCGCCAGCACCAATCGAACCATTGCCGGCGACCATGCCCCAGACGGCCGAGTCGAGCACATGGATTTCCCCGAGCAACGTACTGCCCGGCGCGCCGAACATCAGCCGTTCGCCATCCTCGATCACCAGCAGATGTCCGTGTTTGAGCTGCGCCAATTGGCGCAATACACCACGACGCAGCAGCGATCCGGTCAGACCGTTGGTGCTGAACCGACTGACCGACAGACTAGAGGATTTCATGGCGGTGCTCCTTGGGAGGCACAGTGGCGGTTTGAAAACTGCCGTCGGCAGCCTGATGAGCAAAAAGCGGTGCGCGTTTGAGCAGCAGTCGCAGCGCTTGCCAGTAGATCGCCAAGGCGGTTTTCGCGGTCATCCACGGGAAGCGGCGCAAATATCGATGCAGGCTCTGGCGATCAAGGGTTTCGCGCTGCAGATTGAGCGTCGCGTCGAACAGTTTGTGCTCGCCTTGCCAGTCGGCCATGTGCACGCCGAGGGCTTGCGCGGCGGGACTGAAACTCATGCGATATTCGAGATCGCGCGGCAAAAACGGCGAAACGTGAAAGGCTTTGGCGACGGCAAAGTGCTGGTGAAAATCCTGGAGGTCGACGGGCGTGCGCGCTGGCAGTACGTAGTGATAGCGCTCGCGCCACGGCGTATTGGTGACCTCGCAGACAATCGCCGCCAGTTGTCCGTCGGCTTCATGGCAATAAAAGAAACTCACCGGGTTGAACGACAACCCCCAACTGCGCGCCTGGGTCAGCAGGCAGATCGAGCCTTGCGGTTCGTGGCCGATGGCGATGCCGACCTGCCGACGCACGGCATCGATCAGGCGCATGCCACGGCCGGTAAAGGTCTTGAGGTAGTCGGTCTCGCGAAATGAAAACGGCGCAAAGCGACTGCGCCCGGCCAGCGGCGACAGTGCGAGCACGGCGTCCTGCTCGCTGAGGTCGAGGTAGAGCATACCGATCCGATAACGGAATTCATGGCGGCGCGGTGAGAAACGCCGATGGCCAATCCAGCCACTGTAGAGGGCGCTGTTCATAAGGTTTCACCGAACGCGGCGGCCACGCGCAAGGCGCTGACCACACCGTCCTCATGGAAACCGTTGGCCCAATAGGCGCCGCAATAATGCGTATGTTGCGCGCCATCCAGTTCGCCCCAGCGGTTTTGCGCCGCCACTGCCGCGAGGCTGAATTGCGGATGGGCATAGGTGTAACGGGCAAGCACTTTGTCCGGGCTGATGCCGGCGCTCTGGTTGAGGCTGACACAGAACGTGGTGTCGCTCTGTATGCCCTGCAGAATGTTCATGTCGTAGGTGACGGCGGCGTGAGTATGGCCGGCGCCGCTGAGGCGATAGTTCCAGCTTGCCCAGGCCAGTTTTCGCGTTGGTAACAAGCGCGTGTCTGTGTGCAGTACCACTTCATTGTCGGCGTAGGGCAGGGCACCGAGGATCGTGCGTTCGGCATCGCTTGGGACTGCCAGCAGTTTCAACGCTTGATCGCTGTGGCAGGCGAATACCACTTGGTCGAAATGCTCAATGCCTGCCGGGCTGTGGATAACTACGCCATGCGCGTCGCGATCAACCCGGGTTACCGGGCAATTGAGACGAATCCGCTCCTTGAACGCTGCCGTCAGCGGCGCGATATAGGCGCTTGAGCCGCCTTCGATGACCTGCCATCGCGGCCGCTCACTGACCGACAACAAGCCATGGTTCTTGAAGAACCGCACAAAAAACTGCAGCGGGAAATTGAGCATTTCCGCCATCGGCATCGACCAGATCGCCGAGCCCATCGGCACGATGTAATGCAGGATGAAACGCTCGCCGTAACCGCCGGCCTTGAGGTATTCGTCGAGGGTGGTGTCGGCGGCGATGCGCAGTTCGACGAGGTCGCGCTGGGCTTCTTTGTTGAAGCGCAGAATGTCGCGCAACATGCCCCAGAACCCTGGCGACATTAGGTTGCTGCGCTGGGCGAAGAGGCTGTTGAGGTTGTTGCCGTTATATTCCAGTCCGGTGTCCGGGTCGGTCACCGAAAAGCTCATTTCAGTCGGCTTGAACGCTACGCCGAGCTGGCCGAGCAGGCGGATGAAATTCGGGTAGGTCCAGTCGTTGAAGACGATGAAACCGGTGTCCACAGCGTACTGCCGTCCTGCGACCGTGACGTCGACCGTGTGCGTGTGGCCACCGACCCAGTCGCTGGCCTCGAACACCGTGATCTCGTGCCGGCGATTGAGCAGGTGGGCGCAGGTCAGCCCGGCGATGCCGCTGCCGACGATGGCAATTTTCATGTCGGATCCGTCAGCGGTGGAGACTTGCGCACCATGCGCTTGCCGATCGCCAGTTGGACGCGTGCCGGCAGTTTCGACAGCGGCCACAGCGCGGCCATGAACAGCGCCGGGAAGGCGATCTCCAGCGGCCGGTCCTTGAGCTTGGCGAAGATGTGCCGCGCGGCTTTATCCACAGGCCAGCTCAAGGGCATGGGGAAATCATTCTTGGCGGTCAGCGGTGTTTCGACGAAGCCTGGGCTGACCACGGTGACTTCAATGCCTTCGTCGGCCAGATCGATGCGCAGCGATTCGAACAGATAACGCAAACCGGCCTTCGAGGCGCCGTAGGCTTCGGCGCGGGGCAGCGGCAGGTAGGTCACCGAACTGGCCACGCCGATCAGGTGCGGCGCGGTGCCTTTACGCAGCAGCGGCAGCGCGGCCTCGATGCAATAACTGCTGGCGAGCAGGTTGGTGCGCACCACATGCTCGATGATCGAGGAATCGAACTGCTTGGCATCGACGTATTCGCAGGTGCCGGCGTTGAGAATTACCGAGTCCAGCGAACCCCAGTCCTCGGCGATCTGCTCACCGATTTCGCGCACTGTCTGACTGTTGGTCAGATCCCCCGGCACTACTAAAACCTGCCCTGGATAGCGTTGCGACAAGACCTTGAGCGGTGCGATCTGACGGGAACTGACCGCCAGATGCGCACCGGTTTTCAGAATTTCCTCAGCCAGGGCCGCGCCGATGCCACTGCTGGCCCCGGTCAACCAATAACGCCGTGGAGGTGTACGACTCATCCCATTCTCCTTTTCAGCCAGGCGATGACCCGGCCCAATACTGGTAAATGTTCATACAGCAGCGCCCCGGCATCGAAATAATCCCGGTGGCGATAAACCTTGTCGTGCCACAACAGATGCGAGCAACCGCTGACACGAATCACGCGGCCACCCGCCAGGCGCGGGTGGCGATAACTCATGACCCAGCGCAGGTAGCCTTCGCAGTCGCCGATCTGGTCGAAACCATGAAAGTCGAAACGCAGTTCGCTGACGTTGGCGTAGAGCTCGCCGAAATAGTCGCGTAGCTGCGCCAGCCCCTGAACCTCGTGCAGCGGGTCGGTGAAATGAATGTCATCGCTGTACAGCTCGCCCAGGCTTTGCAGGTTGTCTTTGTTCAACGCTGAAAATTGCCGGGCGAAGCGGCGCAGGAATTCACTCATCATCGCCTCCTGTAGACGTACGCGATGGCAGATTCTTGAAGGCCGCCAGTGCCCGCTGGCGCGAGTCGCTGAGGTTGACGATCGGCGACGGATAATCCACCGCACCGAACAAACCACCGAGGTTGGCCGGGTTGTGCAATTCTTTTTTGTTGAGGTCGGCCAGTTCCGGCAGCCAGTGCTTGATGAACAGGCCTTCGCTGTCGAATTTTTCCGACTGGCTCAGCGGATTGAAGATGCGGAAATACGGCGCCGAATCGGTGCCCGTCGACGAACTCCATTGCCAGCCACCGTTGTTCGCTGCCAGGTCACCATCAATCAGGTGGCGCATGAAAAAGCGTTCGCCTTCGCGCCAGTCGATCAACAGGTTTTTGGTCAGGAACATCGCCACGACCATGCGCAGGCGATTGTGCATCCAGCCGGTTTCCAGCAATTGGCGCATGGCCGCATCGATGATCGGCAGACCGGTGCGGGCCTCTTGCCACGCCGCGAGATCCTCCGGCGCATCACGCCAGGCCAGCGCTTCGGTTTCCGGGCGGAAAGCGCGATGCCTTGAGACCCGTGGGTAGCCGACCAGAATGTGCTTGTAGAACTCGCGCCACAGCAGTTCGTTGATCCAGGTAACCGCGCCGACCTTGCCGCTCTCGAATTCGCCCTGATTACTTTGCAGGGCGGCATGCAGACACTGGCGCGGCGAAATCACGCCCGCCGCCAGATACGCCGAGAGCTGACTGGTGCCAGGTTTGGCCGGAAAGTCACGTTCGCTTTGGTAGTAGTCGATCTGCACGTCGGTGAAGGTGTCGAGGCGGCGTCGGGCTTCCTGTTCACCGGCGGGCCACAGATCGCGCAGGGATTGGCTCGGTGTGGCAAAGCCTTCGACGGAGTCGGGAACCGGGTCGCTGTCGATGGCAAGTTTTGCCTGTTTTCCGGGGGCCTTGACCAACCCCGGCATCGAGCGATGCAGGCGTTCGTAACAGACTTTGCGGAACTGGCTGAACACCTTGAAGTAACTCTCGGTCTTGGTCAGTACGCTGCCGGGTTTGAACAGCAACTGGTCGAGATAGCTGTGAAAGGTGATGCCCTCGGCCTTTAGTGTTTCGGCCACCGCTGCATCGCGACGGCTTTCATGGACGCCATATTCTTCATTGGCGTGAACCGCTGCTATCCGCAACTGCCGGCAGAGTTTGAGCAGTTCTGCCGGGGCCTGATCCCAATGGGTCGCAGTGCGAATCAGCAACGGGATATTCAGTTGGCCAAGGCTAGCACTCAACTCCCGCAGGTTACGCAACCAAAAGTCGACCTTGCACGCTGCATCGTCATGCTCGTGCCATTGCTGCGGGCTCAACAGAAACACGGCGACCGTCGGGCCGCGCGCTGCGGCGGCCGCGAGGGCAGTGTTGTCATGTTGGCGCAGATCGCTGCGCAGCCAGATCAATTGCATGTCGGAACTCACTGCGTCCATTAGATCAGCCCACGCTGAACGAGCACCTGGTGCGCCAGAAGCGCGTCTTCAGCCAGGAACACATCAGCCATCTCGCAAGTTCTTACGGACAACTCGGCGTGGTGGATGCATACCGTTGGTCCGACCAGCATTTTCGGGCAACTGACTCCGTTCAATAGTTTCGGCAACTGCGCAAGGTTCATGGCTTTGCTGGAATACAGCAGTACGCCACGGGCTTGCAGATGTTCGACCGCCAGCGCCAGTTCGGCGGCCGGCAGCGGCCAGTCAAACACTTGCACCGGACAATCGGCGCTGCTGATCAGCCACGCGCACAGCCACAGGTGAGGTTCCAGTGGCAGGTCGGAATGATTGATCAATAACAGCGGTGCGCCATGTAACTGACGATTGTTATGGTAGATGCGTGTGCCGAATTTGCTGCGTAACCACGAATAAAAGAACACCCGTTCCATCTGCGCGCCGAACTGACCTTGCCAGCGCTGCTCCAGTTCCGCCAGCAGCGGCATCAACAATTGCTCGCACAAGGTGCGTGGCGGGTAGAGCGCCATGGCCTGATTGACGCTGTCGTCGAGACTGCGTTCATTGAGCTGCGTGACGGCTGCAAGCAGGGTTTGGCGCAAGCGCTGCCAGTCGTTTTCCACCGACTCGCTGAACGCCTGCGGTGCGTCGAGCAGCGGTTTGACCTGACTGACGGCAACACCACGGTTGAGCCAGGTAAGGATGGTCAGAATTTGCTGCACATGTTCGGCCGAATACAGTCGGTGACCTTTGGGCGTGCGTTGCGGGACGACCAGCCCGTAGCGGCGTTCCCACGCGCGCAGGGTGATCGCGTTTACGCCGGTCTGCCGGGCGACTTCGCGGATCGGCAGCCAGCCCTCGTCGAGGGCTTTTTTAAAATCCGCGCCAAGGTCTTCCTGGGCGCTGGTATCGAGTTTGTCGTTCATTAGATTGCGTTTCGCAGGCTGAGGTTTTCCGGGTGCGGTTGCAGGTAAACCTGTTGCGCGATGTACGAATCCGGATGGAGGCGAAAGTGATGCTTGAGCAGCGTCAACGGCACCACCAGCGGCACGATGCCTTGGCGGTACTGGCCGATGACGTGTTGCATTTCCTGTTTGTCTTCGGCGCTGATTACCTGTTTCAGATAACCGCTGATGTGCAGCAGCACGTTGCAGTGGGTGCCACGGGTGGCGCATTTTTTCAGCGCCGCCATCAGTTCGCTGAAGTAGCGTGGGCCGAGTTCGGCGGGATCGCTGTGGGCCATGTTGCCCAACAGTTTGCCCAGTGCTTTGTATTGCAGCGGGTTGTGCGCCATCAGTAAATATTTGTAGCGCGAATGGAATTCGGTGAGGGCGCGACGGCTCAGGCCATTGGCGAGGACTTGTTGCCATTCGCTGTAGGCGAACACACGGGTGATGAAATTCTCGCGCAGCACCGGGTCGTTGAGGCGCCCGGCTTCTTCCACCGGCAGATCCGGATGACGGGCGCAGAACGCTTGGGCGTAGATCCCGCGTCCGCCGCCGTTCACCGGAGCGCCGTTGGCGTGGTAGACCTTGACCCGCTCCAGGCCGCAGGACGGCGATTGCTGCATGAAAATGTAGCCGCAGAGGTCATCGAGTTCGGCGGCCATTTTCTCGCCGTATTCGGCCAGTGGCTGAGTGACGTTGATCGCCCGGTTCACCGTGCCGACCGCTTGTGGATGCTCGGCATCGCCAACAAGGCGGATCGGTTCGCGCGGGATACCCAGGCCGATCGCGACCTCCGGACACAGCGGGACGAAATCGAAATGCTCGGTGAGGGTGCGGCTGCATAGCCGTGATTCCTTGTGCCCACCGTTGTAGCGCACCTCGGCACCCAGCAGGCAGGCGCTGATGGCGATTTTTGGTTTGGCTACGCAAGGATCGGACATGGGCACCTCGAATCCATACCTGTACAGAGGTAGATCTCTGTACAACTTTGCTCAGCATAGATTCATGGGTGTACAAGTCAAATTATTTGTATAACTTTTTCGGATTGAGCGCAGTTTGCTTTGGGAGCGAGCTTGCTCGCGAAAGCGGATTAACATTCAACAGATGCATTGGCTGATTCACCGCCTTCGCGAGCAAGCTCGCTCCCACAGGGGGAGGGTATTTACTTCCAGCCCTGCAGCCATTCAGTGTTGTTTTGTAGTGTCTGCCAGTCGAAGTGTTCAGCACGCTTGGTCAACACCGCCTGCAACTCAACTTCCAGCACCGTGCCTTCCTCGTCGCGGAACAGCTCGGTCACCAGAAAGTGCTTTTCGCGGTTCTGCGGATGGGCTGCTGTCCATTTCGACAGCAGCAATTTTTGCGGATTGATGCGGTTCATTGCAGGTGTTCGTGCAAGCGCTTTGCGGCTTCCTGACCACTCAGCCAAGCGCCTTCGACACGCCCGGACAGGCACCAGTCGCCGCAGGCGTACAAGCCCAGATCGGCATCGGCCAGCGTGCCCCATTCATGACCGGTGGCGGGGCGGGCATAGAGCCAGCGATGGGCGAGGCTGAAACTCGGCGCGGGCATCGCGCTGTGCAGCAACTCGGCAAAGGCGCCGTGCAGTTGCTCGATCACCGCTTCCTTGGACAGGTCGATATGTTGCCGGCTCCACGCGCTGGTGGCATGCAGCACCCAGGTGTCGAGGGTGTTGTCGCGCCCCGGTTTACTGCGGTTGCGCGCCAGCCAGTCGAGTGGGCTGTCCTGCACAAAGCAGCCTTCGATCGGCGTATCCAGTGGTGTTTCGAAAGCGAGGGCGACGGCCCAGGTCGGGTCCATTTTCACCCCGGCGGCGGCCCCGGCCAGTTTCGGTGCAGCGGCCAGCAGGGCAGTCGCTTGCGGTGCCGGGGTGGCGATCACGACATGGCTGAACGGCCCGTGGGTGAAGCCTTCGGCATCCTGCAAATGCCAATGTTCTTCACCGCGATAGACCTCGGTGATCCGGCAGGCGAAATGCACTTCCAGACCGTCAAGCAAGCCACGAGTAATGGCGCTCATACGCGGCGCGCCGACCCAACGGGTCTGCTCGTCCGGCGACAGGTTCAGTTGCCCGCCCTGATAGGTGTAGAGCTGTGGCGTCCACTCAGCGACCCAGCCCTGGCTTTGCCAGCGCTGCACTTCGGTGACGAAGCGGCGATCACGCGCGGTGAAATATTGCGCGCCCATGTCCAGCGAACCGGCGTCGCTGCGCTTGCTCGACATGCGCCCGCCGCTGCCGCGACTTTTGTCGAATAACTGGACGGTGTGCCCGCTCTCTGTCAGAGCCTGGGCGGCGGAGAGCCCGGCGATGCCGGTGCCGATGATTGCGATAGGTACAGTCATAGGGGCCTCGTTTACCTTTCTGTACAGACTACGCCGTGGATGAAACCTGTACAATTTTGTTTTTTGGTATAACTTCTAGCGTTCTCGTTCTGACAGCTTGGCCTATGGTTAAACAATAGAGCCTGCCCGATAGAAAAGATCCCTGCTTATAAAAATAGACTAGTGATCCGGGTTAAACGCTACGCGAGGAAGATGTCATGCACATATTGCTGACCGGCGGTACTGGTTTGATAGGACGTCAGCTCTGCCGACATTGGTCAGAGCAGGGCCATCGCCTGACGGTGTGGAGCCGCAAACCGGAAAAAGTCGCGAAAAACTGTGGTGCGCAGGTGCGTGGCATTGCGCGTCTGGAAGATATTGGCGAAGAGCCTGTCGACGCGATCATCAATCTGGCCGGCGCACCAATTGCCGATCGGCCGTGGACGCACCGACGCAAAGCGTTGCTGTGGAGCAGCCGCATCACGCTGACGGAAACGCTGTTGGCGTGGCTTGAAACCCGCACGCAGAGACCGGCATTGCTGATTTCCGGTTCGGCGATCGGCTGGTACGGCGACGGCGGTGAGCGCGAACTGACCGAAGATTCGCCGCCGGTGATCGACGATTTCGCCAGTCAGTTGTGTATTGCCTGGGAGGAAACCGCACAGCGTGCCGAGGCACAAGGCATCCGCGTGGTACTGGTGCGAACGGGCCTGGTGCTGTCGGCCGAGGGCGGCTTTTTGTCGCGCTTGCTGTTGCCGTTCAAACTCGGCCTGGGCGGGCCTTTGGGCAATGGTCGGCAGTGGATGCCGTGGATTCATATCAACGATCAAATCGCCTTGATTGATTTTCTTCTGCACCGCGAGCAGGCCAGTGGTCCTTATAATGCGTGCGCGCCGCAACCGGTGCGCAATCGCGAATTTGCCAAGACGCTGGGCAGCGTTCTGCACCGCCCGGCGTTCATGCCGATGCCGACTCTGGCACTGAAGGTCGGCCTCGGCGAGATGTCTTTGTTGTTGCTCGGCGGCCAGAAGGCTATGCCGGCACGCTTGCTGGAAGCGGGTTTCACTTTCCAGTTCACGGATTTACGCGCGGCTCTGGACGATCTCTCCAGCCGCCTCTGAAATAGGACGTTGCATGACCGATCACGCTTTGCTTCTGGTCAATCTGGGTTCCCCGGCCTCAACCTCACTGGCCGATGTGCGCAGCTACCTCAATCAATTCCTGATGGACCCGTACGTGATCGACCTGCCGTGGCCGGTGCGGCGTTTGCTGGTGTCGCTGATCCTGATCAAACGCCCCGAGCAATCGGCACATGCCTATGCCTCGATCTGGTGGGACGAGGGTTCACCGCTGGTGGTGCTCAGTCGTCGTCTGCAGCAGCAGATGACCTCGCAGTGGACTCACGGCCCGGTAGAGCTGGCCATGCGATACGGCGAACCGTCGATTGAAACCTGCTTGCTGAAGCTGGTGGCGGCGGGGCACAAGCGCATCACGCTGGCGCCGCTGTATCCGCAGTTCGCTGACAGCACCACAACCACGGTGATCGAAGAAGCGAAACGGGTGATCCGGCAGAACAAGCTCGATGTGCAACTGTCGGTGCTGCAACCGTTCTACGATCAACCGGAATACCTCGATGCGTTGGTCGAAAGCGCCCGACCGCATCTGCAGCAGGATTTCGATCACCTGTTGCTGAGCTTCCACGGTTTGCCCGAGCGGCACCTGACCAAACTCGATCCGACCGGCAATCATTGCTTCAAGAGTGACGACTGCTGCAAGAACGCCGCGCCTGCGGTATTGGCGACCTGTTATCGCGCGCAGTGCTTGCGTACCGCGGCCTTGTTTGCTGAGCGCATGGGCCTGCCGGAGGGCAAATGGTCGGTGTCGTTTCAGTCGCGTCTGGGTCGGGCAAAGTGGATCGAGCCGTACACCGAAGCGCGCCTGGATGAGCTGGGTAAAAGCGGTGTGAAGAAGCTTCTGGTGATGTGCCCGGCGTTTGTTGCCGATTGCATCGAGACGCTGGAAGAGATTGGTGATCGCGGCAAGGAACAGTTCCGCGAAGCGGGGGGCGAGGAATTGGTGCTGGTGCCGTGTCTGAACGATGACCGGCAATGGGCGAAGGCCTTGGCGACCCTCTGCGAAAGAGCACCGCTGGCGCTCTGAAAGCAAATCGCGAGCAGGCTCACTACTACAGGTATTGCGTTGACCTTGTAGGAGTGAGCCTGCTCGCGAAAGCTATCTGTCAGGCGATGAAGATCTAAAGGTTCAGATCAGCGGCTCATCCGCCTTCTTGTTCTTCCAGCCATCATTGCCCGGCAGAATCAGGTTCAGCGCAATCGCCACCACCGCGCACAGCGCGATGCCTTTGAGGCCGAAGTCGTCCGGACCGGTGCCGGTGCCGACCAGCACACCGCCAATCCCGAACACCAGTGTTACCGAAACGATCACCAGATTGCGCGCCTCGCCCAGATCGATCTTGTGGCGAATCAGGGTGTTCATGCCCACCGCCGCGATCGAGCCAAACAGCAAGCACAAAATCCCGCCCATCACTGGCACCGGAATGCTCTGCAGCAGCGCGCCGAACTTGCCGATGAAGGCCAGGCTGATGGCGAAGATCGCCGCCCAGGTCATGATTTTCGGGTTGTAGTTCTTGGTCAGCATCACTGCGCCCGTCACTTCGGCGTAAGTAGTGTTCGGCGGACCACCGAACATCCCGGCAGCGGTGGTAGCAATGCCGTCACCGAGCAGGGTGCGATGCAGGCCTGGCTTCTTCAGATAGTCACGACCGGTCACACTACCCACGGCAATCACGCCACCGATGTGCTCAATGGCCGGCGCCAAGGCCACCGGAACGATGAACAGAATCGCCTGCCAGTTGAACTCCGGCGCAGTGAAGTGCGGAATCGCAAACCATGGCGCTGCGGCAATCTTAGCCGTGTCGACCACGCCGAAATAGAACGCCATACCAAAACCGACCAGTACGCCAGAGATGATCGGCACCAGGCGGAAGATGCCTTTACCGAACACCGCCACGATCAACGTGGTCAGCAGCGCCGGCATCGAGATCAGCATTGCGGTCTGATAATGGATCAGTTCAGAACCGTCGCCAGCCTTGCCCATCGCCATGTTTGCGGCAATCGGCGCCATGGCCAGACCGATGGAAATGATCACCGGGCCAATCACCACCGGCGGCAGCAGACGGTCGATAAAACCGGTGCCTTTGATCTTCACGGCCAGGCCGAGGAAGGTGTAGACGAAACCGGCCGCCATCACACCGCCCATGGTCGCCGCGAGGCCAAACTGGCCCTTGGCGAGAATGATCGGGGTGATGAAAGCGAAGCTCGACGCCAGAAACACCGGCACCTGACGCCCGGTGACGATCTGGAACAGAATCGTCCCTAAACCCGCGGTAAACAGTGCCACGTTCGGGTCCAGGCCCGTGATCAGCGGCATCAGCACCAGAGCGCCGAAAGCCACGAACAGCATCTGGGCGCCGGACAGCACCGTGCGCCAGAGCGGATCGTTGAACTCTTGCTGCATGGTTACGCGTCCTTCTGCTTGGTGCCGAAGATCTTGTCACCGGCGTCGCCAAGTCCAGGGATGATGTAACCGTGCTCGTTCAAGCGCTCATCGATGGACGCGGTGTAGATGGTCACGTCCGGGTGAGCTTTTTCGACGGCAGCAATGCCTTCCGGCGCGGCAACCAGCACCATCGCGCGGATATCTTTGCAACCAGCCTTTTTCAGCAGGTCGATGGTCGCAACCATCGAGCTGCCGGTGGCGAGCATCGGGTCGATGATCATCGCCAACCGTTCGTCGATTTCCGGAACCAGTTTTTCCAGGTAGGTGTGCGCTTGCAGGGTTTCTTCGTTGCGGGCGACACCCACAGCGGAAACCTTGGCACCCGGGATCAGGCTCAGCACGCCTTCTAGCATGCCGATACCGGCGCGCAGGATCGGCACGACGGTGATCTTCTTGCCGGCGATCTTCTCGACCGACACGGTGCCGCACCAGCCTGCAATATCGTAGGACTCCAGCGGCAAATCTTTTGTAGCTTCATAGGTCAACAGGGCGCCGACTTCCTGAGCGAGCTCACGGAAGTTCTTGGTGCTGATATCGGCGCGGCGCATCAGGCCGAGTTTATGACGGATCAGCGGATGGCGGATCTCGAGGATGGGCATGGAAAAACTCCGGCGGCGGGCAAAAAAACCGGCCTAGATTAATCTATCCGAGGGTGATGTCCTATAGGACATTCTGTACGTTAGTCCATAAAGGCTTGATTCGGCCTCAATGGATGCGTACCTTTGCCCGCTTTTCCAATTCCGCCACCCCTGGAGAGCGCCATGTCCGCTGATCTCGAGCATATCCGTCAAATCATGCGAGAGGCTGACTGCCTGTACACCGAAGCTGAAGTCGAGGCCGCCATTGCCCGCGTCGGTGCACAAATCAACGAACAACTGGCCGACTGCAACCCGGTAGTGTTCTGCGTGATGAACGGCGGACTGATTTTCTCCGGCAAGCTGCTGACGCATCTGCAATTCCCGCTGGAAGCGTCCTACCTGCACGCGACCCGTTATCGCAACGAAACCAGCGGCGGCGACCTGTTCTGGAAAGCCAAGCCGGAAGTCTCGTTCATTGATCGCGACGTGCTGATCATCGACGATATCCTCGACGAAGGTCACACCCTCGGCGCGATCATCGACTTCTGCAAACACGCCGGCGCGCGCAAAGTGCACACCGCCGTGCTGATCGACAAGGACCACGACCGCAAGGCGCGTCCTGACCTGAAAGCCGATTTCGTCGGCCTGCCATGCATCGACCGTTACATCTTCGGTTACGGCATGGATTACAAAGGCTACTGGCGCAACGCCAACGGGATCTTTGCCGTAAAAGGCATGTAAGACCCCGGCACTATCCCCTGTGGGAGCTAGCCTGCTCGCGAAAGCGATCTTTCATTCAACATAAGTGTTGAATGTGAATTGCCTTCGCGAGCAGGCTCGCTCCCACAGTTGTTTTGTGTGTGCTGATCCATCCGCATTCCCCATGCTAGAGTGCTCGGCCCCGCCCTCCGGAGCCTGTCATGCGCCTCTTGATCCGCAGCCTCGCCGCGTTTTCACTGATCTTCTGCCTGCCTCTTTCCGCCGCGCCGATGCACAGCCAGTTCCTGCCGCCGGACGATCTGACCGTACGCGATGCCGAGCCCGAGCAGCAGCAACTCATGCAGGTCACCGATTATTCCGTGGTCGTCGGCGCACAACGCCAGTCCAATCAGCAGCCGATTCCGGTCACGTCGCCGCTGATGATCCGCCTCAAAGGCAAATCCCTGAACAAGGGCGCGACGATCACCCAGGTACTGGTCAATTTCGACGGCGAAAGCAAAAGCCTGAAAAAGCCGATCTACGACGACAAAAGCAAAACTCTGACACTGTTTTATCCACAGGCCCAATACCGCGTGATCATCGATCTGCTGCGCAATGACACCGTGTATGTGCAATTCCTCAGTTACGCCAACGGCCATATCTGGGCCGATTTGCACACCGGTGCGGTGCGATCGCGTTGAGCCGGGCGGCCGGGCAGGGGTAAACTGCCCGCCCCGTGTCATGTCTGCGAGCTGGAGTCGGCAATGCGTAAAGATAAGAAACAAGTGATTGGTGACGAGATCGGCGATGAGCAGATCAAGCTGTTCCTCGATTTTGAGCCGGTCGACGCCACTTCGCCGTCGCTGCACAAACTGATCAAGGCTTACCGTGGCCTGCGTATCGATGACTTCGAGCGCTTTCTGGGCTTCTTCGTCGCGGCGGGTTATGACGTTGATGGCAAAGACGAGCAGGGCAAGACCTTCGTTGAGCTGATCGCCGATCAGCGCAACGCCCCGGACTACATCGAACTGATCGAAAAGTCCCGCGGTTAAGGTCGAGAGACAAGATCAAAGGCCATAAAAAAACGCCCCGATCGGGGCGTTTTTTATGCGGCAAGATCAAGCGTAGCTTGGGGTCTCGCTGCTTTCTTCAACCAGTTCCAGCGCGATGTTGTTCTGCGTGTTGATCTTGCGATACAGCGCAGCATCGGTTTCCAGGACCTTTTCACGGGCCGGGAAGATCTCGGCGAGTTTGCCGGCCCACTCACCCTTGGCCTTGGCCGGGAAGCACTTCTCGATCAATTCCAGCATGATCGAAACGGTCACCGATGCTCCCGGCGAAGCGCCGAGCAGGGCAGCAAGGGAGCCGTCCTTGGCCGACACCAGTTCGGTACCGAACTGCAGGATGCCGCCCTTTTTCGGGTCTTTCTTGATGATCTGTACCCGTTGGCCGGCCACTTCCAGGCGCCAGTCTTCGGCTTTCGCCTCCGGGTAGAAACGGCGCAGGGAATCCAGACGCTGTTCCATCGATTGCATCACTTCGCTGACCAGGTACTTGGTCAGGTCCATGTTGTTTTTCGCCACGGCCAGCATCGGCCCGATGTTGCCGGCGCGAACCGACAGCGGCAGGTCCATGAAGGAGCCGTGCTTGAGGAACTTGGTGGTGAAACCGGCGTATGGCCCGAACAGCAGGGACTTCTTGCCATCGACCACGCGGGTGTCGAGGTGCGGCACCGACATCGGTGGCGAACCCACGGCCGCCTGGCTGTAAACCTTGGCCTGGTGGTGTTTGACCACTTCCGGGTTGTCGCAACGCAGCCACTGGCCGCTGATCGGGAAGCCGCCGAAGCCTTTGCTTTCTTCGATACCCGAAGCTTGCAGCAACGGCAGCGCCGCGCCGCCCGCGCCGAGGAAGACGAATTTGGCGTCGACTTCACGGGTGTTGCCGTTGTTGACGTCCTTGATGCTGACGGTCCAGCCGTCACCGTTACGCTTGAGGCCAGTGACGCGCTTGCAGTATTTGACTTGCGTGTCCGGAGCGCTGGTCAGGTGCTTGAGCAACTGATTGGTCAGGGCGCCGAAGTTGACGTCGGTACCGTTCATCACGCGGGTCGCGGCGAGCACTTCGTCTTGCGCGCGGCCCGGCATCATCAGTGGCATCCACTCGGCCATCTTGGCCTTGTCTTCGGTGTACTCCATGTCTGCGAAGGCGTGGTGCTTGCTCAACACGTCGAAGCGCGATTTGAGGAAAGACACGCCGCTGTCGCCCTGGACGAAACTCAGGTGTGGCACCGGGCTGATAAAGGATTTGCACGAGCCGAAAGTGCCTTTCCTGGTCAGGTACGACCAGAACTGCTTCGAAACCTCGAACTGGGTGTTGATGTGTACGGCTTTCTTGATGTCGACGGTGCCATCGGCGGCTTGCGGCGTGTAGTTCAGCTCGCACAGGCCGGCGTGACCGGTACCGGCGTTGTTCCATGGGTTGGAACTCTCCGCAGCACCGGAATCCATCAGCTCGACGACTTCCAGCTTGATCGCGGGGTCGAGCTCTTTGAGCAGTACTGCCAGGGTGGCACTCATGATGCCCGCCCCAACCAGAACTACGTCGACTGCTTCGTTATGCGCCATTTAACGCGTCTCCAAAATCTGCAGCACCAAATTGTCGGCATGGCTGCCAGGCGTTCCGGGACAGGTCAGTGATGTCCGGGCTATCCGTGGTCAGGTTCGCCATGTCCGAATCTTCGCAATTTTTCGCAACTTCGACGGATGTATGCGGCCTGGCTTCAAGAGCTCCATGAACTCATTTCAGCACGCAGCTGGCAATTCGACTTATGGTCGAGACATCCGTTTTTGTGCAACCAAATCCGTAGCGGACAGGCTTCAGGCTCCGATATTCGAGGTGTACCCGGTCCTGTGTCGTTGGGCTGTTTCAGACGCTAATGGTGCATGTTCAGACGCAAAACTTTTCATTTGCTCGCCACACTCTTGTGAAGTTGTGAAAACCCGTTTTTTTCACGCTCTTTTGAAGACGTGAACCTCAAAAAAGGGCTGTCCAGGCCTGGCACCTTGCCCGAGGGCAAAAACAACGCGGTGGCCGAGCGTCATGACAGCTCTGCAGATTCGCGAAAAGCGGGGTTTTTGCCGGAAGAACAGGCAAGCGCGCCAACTTCACTCGATCTGTGTGGGCGGCTCTCTGTGGGCGATTTTGATGTCAAATGCATGCGCATTGACGCTGTTGCGGGGCCCGATCAGGAGACGTCCTTATAATCGGGGGGAGATTGTATCGAAGAAATGCGGGCAGTTGCTCGTGTTTAATGACTTTTATTAGGCATCCGGTCAGATGCTCAACATCGCTTGCACCCGTGCACGGGGCTGCGACGCTATGACGCGGGCGCTGGCGGGCAGTGGCTGGTGCAACCAGTGGAGGCGGATTTCTTCGATTTCCACCCAGCCGTCACCCATCGGCTGCAGGCTGCACTGCTTGAAAGCCTGGCAATGGCCGTTACGGTCGAGCAGGGCGAAGCTGCGGTGCAGCGGGCGTGGCGCGAACAACGAGATCAGATAACGCATGGTTGAGTACCTTGTGGGGGACTGATTACAAGGTTGTCAAAGCGCCGTGACGTGAACGTGTATGCCGGGTGAATAATCTGTGACAGGAACCGCTTTCCCACGGGTTTGTCAGACATTTCAGTATTCACTGTCGGGCGCTGGTTACCCGCAGTGGCCCACCGCTATACTGCCGGCCTGTTTGTGCCTGATTCTGGAGAGAAGAGCATGTTGCAACGCCTGTTGTTCGGTTTGATCACTGTGGCCGGTTTGACCCTGGCCGGCTGCGCCCACAGCCCGCAACAACTGAACCCGGAGCCGAAGCTGACCACTCAGCTGCCAGCGGTCGGCCGTGGTCAGCCTGTTGTTGTGCGTGTAGTAGACGGTCGTCCGTCGCCAACTTTGGGCACGCGTGGCGGTCTGTACCCGGAAACCAGCGCCATCACCGTGCAGCGCGAGCAGATCCTGCCGAAGCTGCAGGCTCAGGCTGAAGCCGCCGTGCGTCTGCTCGGTTTCACCCCGACCAACAACGCGCCGAACGCGCCGCAGTTGACCGTGACTCTGGCCGAGCTGAAGTATCAGTCGCCGAAAGAAGGCATGTACGTGACTGAAGCCACCATCGGCGCGACCTTCCGCTCAGACGTGCAAAACGCCAACCGCCGTTACAGCGGCCGTTACGGTGCGTCGCTGGACCAGCGTTTCGGCATGGCGCCGAACCAGGAAACCAACACCAAACTGGTCAGCGATGTGTTGAGCGATGCGCTGACGCGTCTGTTCAAGGATCCGACGGTGGGTCAGGTGCTGGCTGAGTAAGTTTTCGGCGGATGTGAAAAAGCCCGGGATCAGCGATGAGCCCGGGCTTTTTTGTGGGACCTGAAATCGTAACCCCCTCACCTCAGCCCTCTCCCCCAAAGGGGGCGAGGGGGAAGGGAGCCGATCTGTGTTGTTCTTGAGATCTACATTCACCTCGAACCTTCAGGTCGATGCACCTCGAAAAGCACCCTCACCCTAGCCCTCTCCCTCCGGGAGAGGGCTAGGGTGAGGGTGCTTTTGCTTTTAGGCAGCCTGGGAATAGAAGTCGAGCACGCTAACGCCCGTCAGCAAATCCGTCTCCGGCAAATCCGCATGCTGATGCCCGCCGAGCGCGCAATACACCAGCCAATGGCGATCCTGAACGTTAAAAGCGAGACTGCCGACGAGGCTTTGCTGTTCGTCGTAAGGGGTAATGAGATAAAGGCGATCCTGGTTTTCAGCGTGAAGCATGTCGCGTTCCATGTGTGTTTCGAGGCGCGCAGGGTGGCCCATCCACATGACGATGCCGTGACACAGGACAGCCATCGGTCGATTATCAGGTAATTTGTCGCAAAGGCTGGGGCAGGGCTGCAAGGTTTCGGTAGAATCCGCGCCGCAGTCGCCGATCTGGCGTCTGCCACACCGGTTTAGATAGAGGTCTGTGATGTCGTTGCACTTGATGACACTGTTTACCGCCCATCCCGCCAAGTTGATCAACTTGCTGGCGTTGTTGTTGGCGTTTCCGGGCAGTTGGCTGCTGCACGCCACCCGCCGCCGTGAACAGCGCGCGATGGCCAGCATCGCCGCCCAGCGTCAGGCGCAGCCGAAAGCCGAGCCGATACTGGATTGGGCGACCTTGCGCATGAACCGGTTTTTCTATCGTTTTGGTTTTGCCTGCCTGGGCCTGGCCCTGATCGTCTCCTGGATCAGCACCCGCTTCTGAAAGCTTCCGGCATAAAAAAACGGCGCCCGAAGGCGCCGTTTTTGCGTCTGCTGGAAACCGCTTACAGCGGCAACCCAGCCTTGACCCGGTACTGATTACGCACCGGCGTCGCATATTGCAGAACCAGATACGGACGGTGCTCTTCAGGGCACGCATCCAGCCGTTCCTGCCATTCTTCCTGCGCCTTGGCCAGTTCATCCGCCGGGAACACCTCGGCAGCCTTCGGCACATTCAACTGCGGGTCAGCATCAGTCCACTGTGCGTACGCCAGGTAGTGCACCGGGAACAACCGGTAACCGCCAAGAATCTGCTTGTCCATTTCGACCGCCAATTGCTTGGTGTCTTCAAACAGCTCAGTGATCGGCGCAGCAAAGTTCACATGCACGCGCCCTTTGTAGCCAGTGATGCCCTTGGCGATGCTCACGTCATCCTCGCCCGGCGCTTTCGCGTAGGTGCCGGTGGTGGCGCGGATGTACAGCTCACGGGCCTTGGCCTGATCGCAGGGGTCGTATTCGTAGCTGATCGACACCGGGGTGACGTTCAGCGAGCGGATGACTTCACCGAACGGCTCATCCTTGCGGCTCATATGGAACATCTTGAGGATCGCCGACTCGGTGCGGTCGTCGCCGTCCTTCGCCCGGCCTTCGGCCTGAGCAATCCAGATCGAGGCGCAATCGTTGCGGATCGAGTGGTTGATGTACGCCGACAACAGTTGATACGCGGCCATTTTCTCGCGACGGCCGGTGATCGAGCGGTGCACGATAAAGCTCTTGTTCAAACGCATCAGATCGCTGACAAACGGTTTTTGCAGCAAGTTGTCGCCAATCGCGATGCGCGGCGTCGGCAGGCCGGCGTGGTACACGGCGTAGTTGACGAAGGCCGGGTCCATCACGATATCGCGGTGGTTGGCGATGAACAGATAAGCGCTGCCGGACTTGAATTGCTCGACACCGGTGTAGGTCACGCCGTCGGTGGCGCGCTCAATGGTGTGGTCGACGTAGGACTCGACCTTGTCCTGCAACGTCGCCACCGAGGTCACGTCGGCGAACTCACGACGCAGCCGATGGGCTATAAGTGGTTTGAGCATCCAGCCGAAGGCACCGGCAAAACGCGGGAAGCGGAAGTGGGTGAGGATATCTAGAAACGCCTTGTCGCCGAGCAGTCTTGCCAGTACCACAGGTACTTCGCTGTCGTCGTAAGGTCGGATGGCATCGAATTCGCCCATCATGCTCTCTTGTTGGAAACGGCTAGGGTAAGTAAAGGTTTTGATCGAAAACCCGCGGGGCACGGTCTGAAAAAGTAGCCAGACAAAAATAGCCCTGCAAATAGACCGGCGATTATACGCACAAGTCACTTGGGAGACCGCGATGCTGGAAGCCGCTGAATACGAATGTCCTTATTGTGGTGAAACGGTCGAGACGTCAGTGGACCTTTCCGGCGGCGATCAGACCTACATCGAGGACTGTCAGGTGTGTTGTCGGCCAATCACGTTCGTGTTGCAGGTCCATGGAGAGGACTGGTTTCTGGAAGTTTTCAGCGAGAACGAATAAGGGGCGCCCATGCAGCGAATTTACGAGCCGGAAAACCTGATGGAAGGTGAAATGCTCAAGGGCATGCTCGCCAGCGAAGGCATCGAGGCGCATTTGATTGGCCGCGATTTGCTCGGTGGTACGGGCGAATTGCCGATTTTCGGTCTGCTGGGACTGTCCGTCGATAACGACCAGGCTGAATACGCCCGCGAGCTGATCACCGCGTACAATGCCGCGCTGCCGCTGCCCGGCGATGAACCGGAGAGCTTCCCCGGAACGCTGGTCTGTTAGGCTGAGCTTCGTTTTACTTCAGAGTCGTGTTGCCCCATGTGTGGACGTTATGCCCTGTTTCGCTGGAACCGCGATTTCGCGGCCCTGCCAGGTTTTCCCGCCGATCAGCAGGCGCAGTGGAACATTTCCCCCAATGATTCGGTGTTGATGCTGCGTGCAGGTGAAGACGGTGCGCGCACACTGGCCCGCGCCCGTTGGGGGCTGACGCCGCCGTGGCTGACCGATTTGTCGAAGACGCCGGCGCATGCCCGTGCGGAAACCGTGGCTGAGCAACCTATGTTTCGTGAGGCACTGCGCCAGCGTCGCTGCCTGCTGCCGGCGAACGGTTTTTACGAGTGGCGCGGGACCCAGCGCAAGCGGCCGTACTGGCTGACACCGGGGGAGGGCTCGTCACTGTTTTTTGCGGCGATCTGGGAGGCTTATCCGGTTCAGGAGCAGGTTTGGTTGAGTACGGCGGTGATTACCCAGCCGGCGTCGAGTCAGCGCCGGCCGTTGATCCTTGATGAAGCAGGGCAGGCGGCGTGGCTTGATCCCGAGACGCCGTTGCATGTGTTGCAGGGGTTGCTGGCCAGTGAGCCGGCGGTGCTGCGCGAGCGGGTGTTGGCGAATCTGATCAATGATCCCAAGCTCAACGGGCCGGAGTGCCTGACCCCGGGTTAAAGCATTTGGATCAAAAGCCCCTCACCCTAGCCCTCTCCCGGGGGGAGAGGGGACCGACCGAGTTGTCTTGAGCGATTCACCGACCTGATGCATCGAGTCGATTATGGATTCAGTGAAGATCTTTCAGGTCGGTGTCATTCTGAAATATCTTCCAATCAGTCCCTTCTCCCTCTGGGAGAGGGTTAGGGTGAGGGGCTTCTCGCTTTTCAGACCTTGAACTGATTGATCAACCGCCGCTGCTGCTCTGCCAGTTTGGTCAAATCGGCACTCGCTGAACTCGACTCATCCGCACCGCCCGCCACTTCATTGGCCACTTGCCCGATATTGATCACGTTACGGTTAATGTCATCGGCCACTGCACTCTGTTCTTCCGCCGCACTGGCAATCTGCGTGTTCATGTCGTTGATCACCGACACCGCCTGGGTAATCGTCTCCAGCGCCTCGGCCGCTTTCGCCGCGTGCTGCACGCTTTCGTCGGTGCGGTTCTGGCTGTCTTCCATGACCCGCACCACGTCGCGCGTGCCCTGTTGCAGTTGCTGGATCATGGTCTGGATTTCTTCGGTAGCCTTCTGGGTTTTCTGCGCCAGATTGCGCACCTCGTCGGCGACCACGGCAAAGCCGCGACCTTGCTCACCTGCACGTGCCGCTTCAATTGCCGCGTTCAAGGCGAGCAAATTGGTCTGCTCGGCAATCCCGCGAATCGCCGTGAGGATCGCATTGATGTTCTCGCTGTCCTTGGCCAGCGTTTGCACTACGCCTACCGCCTTGCCGATTTCCACGGCCAGTACGCCGATCGAATTGGACGTATCGCGGACGATCTGCATGCCCTGACTCGCCGCTTGATCAGCATGGCTGGCCGCTTGTGCCGCCTGCGTCGCGTTACGCGCGACATCCTGCGCGGTGGCGGTCATTTCCTGCACCGCCGTGGCGACCTGATCGATCTCGGCCATTTGTTTCTGAATACCGATGTTGGTGCGAATCGCGATGTCAGCGGTGTGTTCCGAAGAATCGCTGACACTCTGCACCGACGTCACTACTTGCGTGATCATCGCCTGCAATTTGGCCAAAAAGGTGTTGAAGCCCTTGGCGATCGATCCCAATTCATCGCTGCGATCACTGCTCAAGCGTCGGGTCAGATCACCTTCACCCTGAGCAATGTCATTGAGCATGGCGACCATCTGCTTCAGCGGTCGGGCGATGCCGTGGCCGACCAGCCAGATCACCAGCAAGCCGAGGCCGGCGATGAGCAGACCGACCATGGCCATGCCGAAGGTGTCGGATTTACGCTGAGCATCCAGATCGGCCTGTAGCTTTTGCAGATCCGCCATCACCGCGTTGAGCGGCAGTTGCAGCATCAACGTCCAGCGCGCGTCGGTCTGGCCGATGCCGAACGGCAGGTACAACTCGATGCGGCCCTTATCCTTGTTGACCGAGTAAGTCACTTCACCGCGCTTGAGATCAGCCAGGTTGCCGATCTGCTCGGCGTCGAGGATATCGCTGACTTTTTCGCCGAACTTGCTGGCGTCCTTGGTGTAGGCAACGATCCGGCCGTTGCTGCCGATCAGGGCCATTTGCCCGGCGCCGCTGTAGAGCTTCTGGTTGGCAGCGAGGAGCATTTCCTGGATGAAGTTCACCGACAGGTCAGCACCGACGATGCCCTGGAAGGCGCTGTTGAGCATGATCGGTTCAATAAAAGAGGCGAGCATGACGATCTTGTCGCCGACCTTGTACGGCGCCGGATCGATCACACAGGCTTTTTTGCTCTCTTTCGAGCACAAGTAGTACTCGCTGGCGCGCACGCCGGTGGACAGCGTCTTCTGGTCGTCGACGTCGACCAGTTTGTCGAGGCCGAGGCTGCCGTCGTCGTTGCGGAACCACCACGGTAGGAAGCGCCCGTTGGCGGAATCGATGCCCACAACGCTGGTGCCGACGTAGGCCGCGTCATTGTGGTCCAGTGCGTTCTTTTCCCAGCCGATGTAAGTGCCGAGAATCTTCGGGTTCTTTTCGACGTTTTCTTTGATCAGGCTGATCAGTTGCTCGCGGCTGACGCTCAGGCGCGGCTGGCCATCGGTGCCCGGCGTGCCGAGCAGGGCGTTGACCCGCACCAGTGCGCCGGCAATCAGCAGCGGCGCTTCGAGTTCGCGCTGGATCTGGTTGACCTGGGTGTGTGCCAGCGAAGTCAGGCGCTGTTCGATGACTTGCTCAAACTGCGCCTGAGTGCGCTGCTGCACCATCTCTTGCGTGCGGGCGCCGGCAAACAGCGCGTACAGCACCAGCGCTGCCACCACGCTGAGAACGATGGCACCGGCCAGGGCGGCAACAGAAAACTGGATCGACTTGAACTTCATGGGAGCTCCGCACGCAAGAGGACGTCTGCGCTGATGTATCGGCAGGCAGCATTGGGCCATGAGTGCGAGCCGGTGCAATTGAAAGCCGATGTCGCAAATGGATCAGTGCGCGACGCAGTTGCACGGGGCTTGGCAGTCGCTGTGAATTTTTTACGACAGCTCTGGTGGGAAACGTCTGAAAGTCGTTGCATCACGTCCGTTGTATCTGGCGTCGATACAATTACCCGCCTAGGATACGCGCAGGTTTTCAGGGAGCTTTTGAATGAACAAGACATTGGTTGTAAGTGCACTGAGCGCAGCGCTGTTGCTGGTCGGTTGTCAGTCGGTCAACACCACCAGCGGCGGCGCCGTGGGGGTGGAGCGCAAGCAGTACATGTTCAGCATGCTGTCCTCGCAAGAGGTCGACCAGATGTATGCCCAGTCGTATCAGAAGACCGTCGGCGAGGCCTCCAGCAAAGGTGTGCTGGACAAGACCAGTCCCGAGGCCAAGCGGGTTCAGGCGATTGCCAACCGCCTGATCGCCCAGGCACCGAACTTCCGTCCGGATGCGGCGCAATGGCAGTGGGAGGTCAATCTGATCAAGAGCGACGAACTCAACGCCAACTGCGGGCCGGGCGGCAAGATCATTTTCTACACCGGGCTGATCGACAGCCTGAAGCTCACCGATGATGAAATCGCTGCGGTCATGGGCCATGAAATTGCCCACGCCCTGCGCGAGCACGGTCGTGAAGCAATGTCCAAGGCTTACGGGATTGAAATGGCCAAGCAGGGCGCGGGTGCGTTGCTGGGGCTGGGTCAGGACAGTCTGGCGCTGGCCGACACCGTGGCCAACTACGGCATGACCCTGCCGAACAGCCGCGCCAACGAAAACGAAGCCGATCTGATCGGCCTGGAACTGGCCGCACGCGCCGGCTACAACCCGAATGCCGCGATCACGTTGTGGAACAAGATGAGCAAGGCTTCGGAAGGCTCGCCGCCGGAATTCATGAGTACCCACCCGGCCTCGGCCAGCCGGATTGCCTCGTTGCAGGCGGCGATTCCGAAGGTTATGCCGCTGTACGAACAGGCCCCGAAGTCCTGAGTCGATGATCGTTCCCACGCTCTGCGTGGGAATGCCTCAAGGGACGCTCCGTGTTCCAAAAGGGACGCAGAGCGTCCCCGGCTGCATTCCCACGCAGAGCGTGGGAACGAGCGGCGTCGGCAGGGTTAAACCCAGCCACTGCTCTGCATCGCCTTGTACACCGCTACGATGGCCAGAATCATGAACGCCGATGCCGCGAGGCGACGGATCAAGGTCAGCGGCAATTTGTCCGCAGCAAAGTTACCCGCCAATACCACCGGCACGTTGGCAATCAACATGCCCGCCGTCGTACCGATAATCACCAGCCACAGATCCGGGTATTGCGCCGCGAGCATCACCGTCGCGACCTGAGTCTTGTCACCCATTTCTGCCAGGAAGAATGCAATCAGTGTGGTCAGGAACGGCCCGAACTTGCGCGCGGTGCTGGTTTCATCGTCGTCCATTTTGTCCGGCACCAGTGTCCACAGCGCCGTGGCCGTAAAGCTCGCGGCGAGAATCCAGTGCAGCGTCGCATTCGAGAAGAAACTGCCGAACCAGGCGCCTACCGCACCGGCTGCTGCGTGGTTGGCCAGGGTCGCGGCGACAATACCGGCAATGATCGGCCAGGGTTTGCGGAAGCGAGCGGCGAGAATCAGCGCGAGCAGTTGCGTCTTGTCGCCGATTTCGGCCAAGGCAACGATTGCGGTGGGAACGAGTAACGAGTCCAGCATCAGGATTTCCTAAGGGGCGGGTCGACACGGCTATGACACGTACAGCCTTCCCGCCCCGGGTAAGGTGTGCGTGTCATAGGTCTTGTCAAACCCTGCGAACCGTCTGCTGCGGACGCTTGGGTCGCATACGCCATGATCTGAGGATCAAGTATGTTGACGTATGCCGGACGAGCTTGGCGCTCGTGGGAGACTACTCCCCTAGGACGGAGCGGATTCTGCCTAGGCAAATCCGTTTGGGCAAGAACAAATTTTCAGCCGCGCTTGGCCCGGTAAATCCGGAAACCATTGCCTTCCGCCTTGATCGCACACACGCCAAGATGTTCTTCGATCAGCGGTTGATACTTAAGGAAGCTGTTCGCCACCAAGCGCAGTTCGCCGCCGTTTTTCAGATGTTTGGCCGCTTTTCGCAGCAAATTTTCGGTAGCTAAGTAATCGGTGTGCACGCCGACATGAAACGGCGGGTTGCTCAGAATCGCGTTCAAACCCATCGGCGCAGCGTCGATCCCGTCCCCGGTCAACACTTCGGCTTCCAGGCCGTTGGCAGCCAGCGTCAGACGGCTGCTGGCGGCGGCGAACGCATCGACATCGAGCAGCGTGACCTGATTGTGCGGGTAGCGACGTTTGACCGCAGCGCCCAACACGCCAGCGCCGCAACCGAAGTCGAGCAGGTGGCCGCTCGGCAGTTTGTCCAGATGCTCCAGCAGCAGGGCGCTGCCGCGATCCAGGCGACCGTGGCTGAACACGCCCGGCAGGCTGATGACTTTCAGCGGGCCTTCGGCCAAAGGCAATTCATAGGTCTGCGCCAGGCTTTCCAGCGACTTGGCTTCCGGGGCATTGGCCACAGTGACTTGCCAGAGCTGGCAGTGACGCGCGCTGTCGAGTTTGCGCGGCTTGCCGAACGGGTTGAGCTGCTTGGACGCGCCCTCGATGCCGCTGCGTTTTTCCCCGACCAGAAACACTTCGCGCCCGGCCAGGCGTGAAGCCACGGCGTTGAGGATGTAATCGGTCAGATCCTTGGACTTGGGCAGGAACACCACAGCGCTGTCGAACTCGCGCTCGGGAACATTCACGCCGAAATGGCTGCGGCCTTCGAAACGGGCGTCCAGCGCGGCTTGATCGCCGGCATGCCAGCACCAGCCGAATGCGTTCGGCAGGCGTCCAAGCAAATCGTCGGCGGGCAAACCGGCCAGCAACAACGAACCTTGAAACAACTCGGGCTGACGAAGCAGTACTTCACTGCGCGGATCCATAACTGCTCCTCAAAAAAAAGTGCCGCAGTTTATCAACTGACGACCCGCAGCGCCTTACCGCTGAAGAACGCCTGAGCGTTTTCGGTCAATTGGCCGACGATGCGCTGGCGTGCCTCGCGGCTGCCCCAAGCGTTGTGCGGGGTAACGATCAGGCGTGGGATGTCCACCGCGAGCAACGGATTGCCCTGGGTCGGCGGCTCGACGCTCAACACATCGGTAGCCGCGCCGCCGAGGTGGCCATTGCGCAAAGCATCGACCAGCGCCTGTTCATCGATCAGGCCGCCACGTGCGGTGTTGACCACGAACGCACCTGGCTTCATCGAGGCCAACTCGCGGGCACCGATGAAATGGCGAGTGTGTTCGTTGAGCGGGCAGTGCAGGGTGAGGGCGTCGATTTGCGGCAGCAGTTGATCCAGCGGCAAACGATCCGGGCGAGCAGGGCGCCCGGGAATCTGCCCGAGCAACACACGCATGCCGAACGCTTCGGCCAGTCGCGCCACGGCGCCGCCGAGTTCGCCATGACCGAGCAAGCCGAGGGTTTTGCCCTCCAGTTCGACAATCGGGTAGTCGAGCAGGCAGAACTGTTTGGCCTGCTGCCAACGACCTTCGCCGACGGCCTTCTGGTAATCGGCCAGCCGGGTGGCGAGGTTGAGCAGCAGCATGATCGTGTGCTGCGCCACTGACGGCGTGCCGTAACCCTGGCAGTTGCACACGGTGATGCCCTGCGCGCGCGCCGCGGCGAGGTCGACGTTGTTGGTGCCGGTGGCGGTGATCAGGATCAGTTTCAGATCGGGGTTGGCAGCCATGGCGGCAGCATCGATCAGGATCTTGTTGCTGATCGCCACGGTGGCACCTTGCAGGCGCTCGGCAACCTGCTCGGGCAAGGTCTGGGCGAACAGGTGCAAATCGCTGAAACATTCGCGCAATGGATTGAGGTCGAGGTCGCCGAGATCCAGCGAAGGGTGATCAAGGAATACCGCGCGGCGCGTGTTCGTCATCAACTGTACCTTTTGTGCTGTGAGCGTTGGGCGTAATCTGCCGAGCCTACCAGATGAAACAAATTGATACGCTTGGCCGAAAGGAGCCCCCATGTACTGGACCGAGTTCTTGACCGTTGCACTGATCCATCTGTTGGCCGTGGCCAGCCCTGGCCCGGACTTTGCCGTGGTGGTGCGCGAGAGCGTGACCCACGGGCGTCGCGCCGGCACCTGGACCGCACTGGGTGTGGGCACGGCGATTTTCCTGCATGTCGGTTATTCGTTGCTCGGCATCGGCCTGATCGTGTCGCAATCGATTGTGCTGTTCAACGCCTTGAAGTGGGCGGCTGCGGCTTATCTGCTGTACATCGGTTTCAAAGCCTTGCGTGCGCAGCCGGCGAAAACCGTGACCGACGATCTGCATAAAGAAGCCGGCGTGCGTACCGCACGCGGCGCGTTCACCTCGGGTTTCGTGACCAATGGTTTGAATCCGAAAGCCACGCTGTTCTTCCTGTCGTTGTTCACCGTGGTGATCAACCCGCATACGCCGCTGGCGGTGCAGGCCGGTTACGGGATTTATCTGGCTGTCGCGACGGCCATCTGGTTCTGCCTGGTGGCGATGCTGTTCAGCCAGCAACGGGTACGTGCCGGTTTCGCCCGCATGGGGCATTGGTTTGATCGCACCATGGGCGCGGTGCTGATTGCTCTCGGCGTGAAAATCGCGTTTACCGAGATGCACTAAGAGCTGAAACGCGATCAAACTGTGGGAGCGAGCTTGCTCGCGAAGGCGTTGGGTCAGTTGACATTATTGGTGGCTGAAAGACCGCTTTCGCGAGCAGGCTCGCTCCCACAGGGTCTTACACAAGTTCGCTGAGCTTGCTCAGGGTATTCAGATATTCGCGGGGATTTTCCCCAAGCAAACGGCGAAACATCGCGCTGAACGCCCGCGCGCTGCCGTAACCCAGATCCCGCGCCACACACTGCACGCTGTCCCCGGCGAGCAGGCGTGGCAGGGCTTCCATCAGGCGCAATTGCTGGCGCCAAGCGTTGAAATTCATCTGTAGTTGTTGCTGGAACAGCCGCGCCAATGTCCGTGAGCTGGCGCCGACCTGCTGCGCCCAGTCTTCCAAAGTGTTTGGGTGATCCGGGGTGTGCAGCAGCGCCAGACAGATGTTTTGCAGGCGCCGGTCAGTGGGCATCGGGATATGCAGCGGCAGGTCTTCCAGGCTGGCCAGTTCTTCGAGCATCAATTGCTGAATCAACGGATTGTCGGCGTGCGGCGGGCCTTGCACGGCGCGCAGGATCAGCTCGCGCAACAACGGCGTCACTGCCAGCACGCAACACTGCTGCAGGCTCCCCGGTGACAGCTCGGGAGCGATGAACAGCGAGCGCATTTGCACATCGCCACTCATGAAAATCTCGTGCGCCACCTCTGGCGGAATCCATACCGCACGACTCGGTGGAATCACCCACGCGCCGGATGCAGTGACCACGCGCATGATTCCGCTGACGGCATACAGCAACTGCGCCTCACGATGCAGATGCAACGGCTGGTGCGCGCGATCCAGGTAATCCCGGGGGTAGGCGCTTACCGGGCCGTGTTCGAAGTGGCTGATCAACATGTCTGGTTTGATGACTTGCTTGGCAGGAATGCGCTTTACGGCCAACTTAGCATAGCGGTACACAACAAGGTAAAGCGTGCCGCCATGAATCAATCCCGTAATGTCATCCGCTACATCAACGCCGCCCATGTGATCGATCACATGTTCATGCTGATTTTTCCCGCCGCCGTGCTCGGCATGACCCAGGCTTTCGGCCTCGATTACGCCACGCTGATCGGTTTGTCGCTGGGAGGTTTCATTGCTTTCGGTGCCTGTTCACTACCCGCCGGTTGGCTCGGCGATCACTGGAGTCGGCGGCAGATGATGCTGGTGTTTTTCTTCGGCATTGGCCTCTCGGCAATTTTTACCGGCCTGAGTAACAGTCCGACGATGCTGGTGATCGGCCTGACCCTGATCGGTATTTTTGCGGCGATTTATCACCCGGTCGGCACTGCGATGCTGGTTGCTTACGCGCAGAACCGTGGCCGCGAAATCGGCATCAACGGCATGTGGGGCAATCTTGGCGTGGCGTTTTCGGCGTTGATCACAGGCTTGCTGGTGGCGCAATTCGGCTGGCGCTCGGCGTTTCTGATACCGGGCGCAGTGGCGATTGTGCTGGGGATTGGCTTTGCCTTGCAGGTGCATGAGGAGCCGATTCCGAAACGCTCGCACACTCCACTCAAAGGCGCCGGCGGCCAGCGCATCTCGATGATGATGGTTTTCGGCGTGCTGGCGTTGGCCACGGCCACCGGCGGCGTGGTGTTCAACGCCACGACCATGACCTATCCGAAGCTGTTTCAGGAACGTTTGCATGAGCTGTTCGCCTCGCCGCAAACCCTCGGCGTGGTGGTCAGTCTGGCCTATGCCTTCGGTGCGGTTGCGCAATTGAGCATTGGTCGCGTGTTGCATCGGCTCAGCCTGAAATGGCCGTTCATTGTCCTGACGCTGTGCCAGGCGCCGCTGTTGGTCGCGCTGGCTTATGCCGACGGCTGGGCGGTAATCGCCCTCGGTGCGGCGTTCATGTTCGTGGTGTTCGGTCAGGTCACCGTCAACGATGCGATGGTCGCCAACTTCGTCGCCCCGCAATGGCAATCACGGGTCTTCGCCCTGCGTTATTGTTTATCGTTCGGTGCAAGTGCGACGGCGATTCCGCTGATTTCCTATGTCGAACCGCGCCACGGTTTCGTAGGCCTGTACTTGATTCTTGCGGGTTTCGGCGCTTTGACCTTCCTCGCTGCGGTGGTTTTCCCACGCACGCCTTCTGAAGAGGCTGTGGGACAAACCGCCTGAGCGATGATGAAAACCGGCAAATGCTGGCGCAAAGCTAGCATTTGTACGGCTTTGCAAATCATTCCTTTGGCTGATTTGGCTGGCGTATAAGGGTTCTAGAGTACCAATCTCTACGCCAACACCGTGCAGTCAGAAAAGGGATTCTTATGTTGCAGACTCGCGTCATTCCCCCGGCCGATGGGGCCTACCAGTATCCATTGCTGATTAAACGGCTGCTGATGTCCGGCGCCCGTTACGAGAAAACCCGCGAGATCGTTTACCGTGACCAGATTCGCTATAGCTACCCGACCCTGATCGAGCGCGTGGCGCGGTTGGCCAACGTGTTGACGGCGGCCGGTGTGAAGGCCGGTGACACCGTGGCGGTGATGGACTGGGACAGTCACCGTTACCTGGAATGCATGTTCGCGATACCGATGATTGGCGCGGTGATCCACACCATCAACGTGCGCCTGTCGCCGGAGCAGATCCTCTACACCATGAACCACGCCGAGGACCGCTTTGTGCTGGTCAACAGCGAGTTTGTTGGCCTGTATCAAGCGATCGCACCGCACCTGACCTCGGTCGAGAACACCCTGCTGCTGACTGATCTGCCGGAGAAAACTGCCGACTTGCCGAATCTGGTCGGCGAGTACGAGCAACTGCTCGCCGCCGCCAGTGCGCAATACGACTTCCAGGACTTCGACGAAAACTCGGTCGCTACCACCTTCTACACCACCGGTACCACCGGCAATCCGAAAGGCGTGTATTTCACCCATCGGCAACTGGTGCTGCACACCATGGGCGTGTCGACAATCATGGGCTCCATCGACAGCGTGCGCCTGCTTGGCACCAACGATGTGTACATGCCGATCACGCCGATGTTCCACGTTCACGCCTGGGGTCTGCCGTATGTGGCGACCATGCTCGGGCTCAAGCAGGTTTACCCGGGGCGCTATGATCCGGAGTTTCTGGTGGAGCTGTGGCGTAAAGAGAAGGTCACCTTCTCCCACTGCGTGCCAACCATTCTGCAAATGCTGCTTAACGCGAAAGGGGCGCAGGGCACTGATTTCGGTGGATGGAAGATCGTCATCGGCGGCAGTGCGCTCAATCGCACTCTGTACGAAACCGCCAAGGCCCGTGGTATTCAACTCACTGCGGCCTACGGCATGTCGGAAACCGGGCCATTGGTTTCCTGCGCGCACCTCAATGACGAGTTGATGGCCGGCACTGAAGACGAACGCACCACCTATCGGATCAAGGCCGGTGTGCCGGGGCCGCTGGTGGAAGCGGCGATCGTCGACGGCGACGGCAACTTCCTTCCGGCCGACGGCGAAACCCAGGGCGAACTGGTGCTGCGCGCACCGTGGCTCACCGAAGGGTATTTCAACGAACCGCAGAAGGGCGCCGAGTTGTGGGCCGGCGGCTGGCTGCACACCGGCGACGTCGCCACGCTCGACAGCATGGGCGTGATCGACATCCGCGATCGCATCAAGGACGTGATCAAGACCGGCGGCGAATGGATCTCCTCGCTGGACCTCGAAGACTTGATCAGCCGTCACGTCGCGGTACGCGAAGTAGCAGTCGTGGGCATCGCCGATCCGCAGTGGGGCGAGCGCCCGTTTGCCTTGCTGGTGATCCGCGAAGGGCATGTGATCGGGGCGCGCGAGCTCAAGGAACACCTCAAGCCGTTCGTGGAATTGGGGCACCTGAGCAAGTGGGCGATTCCGAGTCAGATCGCCCTTGTTACCGAAATTCCCAAGACCAGTGTCGGCAAGCTCGACAAGAAGCGCATCCGCCTCGACATCACCGAATGGCAGGCCAACAACAGCACCTTCCTCTCGACACTTTAAGTGTCTGCTGGCGCGCCGAAAACGGCGCGCCAGACCCACCAAGCAAGCGCTTGGCTTGTGAAATCGAAAAATTAGGCCATCCTTGCCGTGCCGACATCTGTCGGACTGGCGAAAGGACTGTTCCAGAGTGGCCGGCAGCTGCAAATCACACTTTAGAGGGATCAAGCAGTACCACCTGCTGGCTATAGTCCGCTCAAGGATTTTTAAGAACGGGGCACACGCACAAAACGGGGCGATGCATTTTTGGAGTGACTTCGGGCTGTCTCTGGCACCCGGTCCTTCAGGCGTTTTTAAAAGTACTCACTGCCATAACAATAATGCACATGGAGTAGCGTCGATGACCTCAGTAAACCAGTTCTGGCGCCGGGCGAAACTGCCTCTGGCGGTCAGTCTTGCCTCTTCGCTCGCCGGGCCCGCATTCGGCGTCAGTTTCAACGTCGGTGAAATCGAAGGCCAGTTCGACTCATCCCTGTCGATCGGTGCCAGTTGGTCTACTCAGAGCCCGAACAAGAACCTCATCGGCGTCAACAATGGCGGCCACGGCCTGTCGCAGACGTCCGACGACGGTCACGCCAACTTCAAAAGCGGTGAAACCTTTTCGAAGATCTTCAAGGGCATTCATGACCTTGAACTGAAATACGGCGACACCGGCGTGTTCGTCCGTGGCAAGTACTGGTACGACTTCGAACTCAAGGATGAAAGCCGCGAGTTCAAGGACATCAGCGATTCGGGTCGCAAAGAGGGCGCCAAATCGTCCGGCGGCCAGATCCTCGACGCCTTCGTCTACCACAATTACTCGATTGCCGATCAGCCGGGTTCCGTGCGTCTGGGCAAGCAGGTGGTGAGCTGGGGTGAAAGTACCTTCATCGGCGGCGGCATCAACTCGATCAACCCGATCGACGTCTCCGCGTTCCGTCGTCCGGGCGCCGAGATCAAGGAAGGCCTGATCCCGGTCAACATGTTCTACGTGTCCCAGAGCCTGACCGAAAACCTCTCGGCCGAAGCGTTCTATCAGCTGGAATGGGACCAGACCGTCGTCGATAACTGCGGCACGTTCTTCTCGCAGCCGGACATCGTGGCCGACGGTTGCAACGACAACCTGCGCGTGCTGAACAAGCGTTCGCAAATCCCGGCCATCGCCCTGGGGCCACTGGCGGCCAACGGTGTCAACGTCAACGAAGAAGGCGTTCTGGTGCGCCGTGGTCCGGACCGCGATGCCCGCGACAGCGGTCAGTGGGGCGCGTCCTTCAAGTACATGTACGAGCCGCTCGACACCGAGTTCGGCGCCTACTTCATGAACTATCACAGCCGTGCGCCGATCTTCAGCGCCACCGGTGCGCCGCAATCGGTCTACAACACCGCGCGCGCGCTGCCGGGGCCGTTTGCGGCACTCGCACCACTGCTGGTCGCGGGTAACTCGAACTACTTCATTGAATACCCTGAAGACATTCGCCTCTACGGTCTGAGTTTCTCCACCACCCTGCCTACCGGTACGGCGTGGAGCGGTGAGATCAGCTACCGTCCGAACGCGCCGGTACAACTGAACTCCACCGACATCCTGTTCGCCGGTGTGCGTCCGATCGGCGGCGCACTGACCAATGCTTCGATACTCAATGGCGTGCCGGGTCAGGATCTGCACGGTTACGAGCGCAAGGAAATCACCCAGATCCAGACAACGTTCACGCACTTCTTCGATCAGGTCATGGGCGCCAGCCGCCTGACCCTCGTCGGTGAAGTCGGCGCGACCTACGTCGGCGGGCTGGAAAGCCGATCCGACATGCGTTATGGCCGCGATCCGGTGTATGGCCCGGGTGAGTTGCCGGCCACTGGCGGTGTCAATACCTGCGCCAACATCCTCAACGCCAGCACCATCAATGGTGCCGGGCCGGGCTCGCCGCAGAACAACCGCAGCCGCAATTGCGACAACGATGGCTTCACCACATCGATGTCGTGGGGCTACCGCGGTCGCGCCATCTGGGAATACAACGACGTCTTCGCCGGTGTGAACCTCAAGCCGAACGTGGCCTGGTCCCACGACGTCAGTGGTTACTCGCCAGGCCCTGGCGGTAACTTCGAGGAAGGTCGCAAGGCGGTCAGTCTGGGTGTTGATGCCGAATACCAGAACACCTACACCGCGAGCCTGGCCTACACCAACTTCTTCGACGGCAAGTACACCACTGTGGATGACCGCGACTTCGTTGCGCTCAGCTTCGGCGTGAACTTCTAAGCACTGCATTTCAGGACGAACACACATATGAAAATAACAAAGAGTCTGTTCCACGCCGGTGTTCTGGGCCTGTCGCTGCTGGCGACAGGTGTCATGGCGGCGGTGCCCGCTGCCGAAGCGGACAAGCTGGGTAAAAGCCTGACCCCGATGGGCGCGGAAATGGCCGGCAACGCCGACAATTCGATCCCGGCGTGGAAGCCGCTGGCAAAAAACGCCGGCACGGTCGACGCGCGTGGTTTCCTGTCCAACCCTTACGCCAGTGAACAACCGCTGTTCACCATCACGGCCAAGGATGTCGACAAGTACAAGGACAAGCTGGCGCCGGGCCAATACGCGATGTTCAAGCGCTACCCGGACACCTTCAAGATGCCGGTCTATCCGTCCCACCGTGGCGCGACCGTGCCGGATGACGTGTTCGCCGCGATCAAGAAAAACGCCACCAACACCAATCTGGTGTCCGGCGGCAACGGTCTGGAAAACTTTGAAACCGCAGTACCGTTCCCGATTCCGAAGAGCGGCGTGGAAGTGATCTGGAACCACATCACCCGCTATCGCGGTGGCAGCGTGACTCGTCTGGTGACCCAGGCCACGCCGCAACCGAACGGCTCGTACAGCCTGGTGTACTTCCAGGATCAGTTCGTGTTCCGCGACAAGATGAAGGACTACGATCCGGCGAACCCGGGCAATATCCTGTTCTACTTCAAGCAGAAAGTAACCGCGCCGGCGCGTCTGGCCGGTGGTGTATTGCTGGTGCACGAGACTCTCGACCAGGTGAAAGAACCACGTTCGGCGTGGGTCTACAACGCCGGCCAGCGTCGTGTGCGCCGGGCGCCACAAGTGTCCTATGACGGCCCGGGTACTGCGGCGGATGGTCTGCGAACCTCCGACAACCTCGACATGTACAACGGTGCCCCGGATCGCTACGACTGGAAGCTCGAAGGCAAGAAAGAGATGTACATCGCCTCCGACAGCTACAAGCTCGACGATCCGAAACTGAAGTACGCCGACATCATCAAGGCCGGTCACATCAACCAGGATCTGGCGCGTTACGAGCTGCGCCGCGTCTGGCATGTGGTTGCGACACTGAAGGAAGGTCAGCGTCACATCTACGCCAAGCGTGACTTCTACATCGACGAAGACACCTGGCAAGCGGCGGTGATCGACCACTACGACGGTCGTGGTCAACTGTGGCGCGTCGCCGAAGCGCACGCCGAGAACTACTACGACAAGCAAGTGCCGTGGTATGCCCTGGAAACCCTCTACGACCTGCAGTCCGGCCGCTATCTGGCACTGGGCATGAAGAACGAAGAGAAACAGGCGTATGACTTCGGTTTCACCGCCACCACCAGCGATTTCACCCCGGCCGCACTGCGTCAGGATGGTGTTCGCTAACCCGCTGTAACCCGAGGCCGCATCCTCGTGAAAACGCCCCGACTGGTTCGGGGCGTTTTTTTTGCGCGGCCTCCGCTCCTTCGATCCGCTTTTGTAGGAGCTGCCGAAGGCTGCGATCTTTTGATCTTTTGTTTGGACCGTGGGTTTTGGGGGCATATCCGTTGCTGCGGTTGGGGCCTCTGGCGGTTTCGCTCTTACAGCGAGTCCCTTTTTCAAACGCCAAAAAGGAACCAAAAGGCTTGGCCCCCGGCGTACGGCACTTCGCTCAGGCTCAGTGTTCCCTCGCTACGGTGTTCATCCGGGGGCATCGCCTACGGTTTGCTTCGCTGCGCCTCCTCTCGATGTATGCGGCTACGCTGCACGGCGCTGCGCGCCTGCTCCGGATGAACACCTTCGCTCGGCCTGCCGATGGGGGCGAAATCAAAAGCCAGATCAAAAGCAGGAGCCAAAGCAGATCAAAAGATCGCAGCCTTCGGCAGCTCCAGGTCGAAAATGGGGGGGATGGCGCATTCTGGAAAGACTTTTGTAGCCATTTGTAGCAGCAACCTTCATTCCCGGTACGTTTAAGGCTAGTCTGCGGACATCTGCAACGCCGCCAACAGCAATTCGAACAAGAGCCGGCCATGACTGATCTGTCCCCACTTCCGGGTCCCGCAAGCGTTGCCGTCGCGGCACTGGACGGGCGTTTTTTTCGCCCGCCGTTGCCCGACGGCTACGTCTTGCGACCACGTCTTTGCGAGCGCCTGCAGGCCGGGCTCGGTGGGCGGCTGTTGCTGGTCAGCGCCCCCGCCGGGTTCGGCAAGAGTTCGCTGGCGGTGGAGTTCTGTCAGAGTCTGCCGGCGCACTGGCAAAGCCTCTGGCTGGGCCTGAGTCCTCGCGACAGCGACCCCGGACGCTTTCTTGAACGTTTGCTTGAAGGCTTGCAGGACTACTTTCCGCAACTGGGCAGTCGCGCACTGGGACTGCTGAAAATGCGCCAGCGCCATCAGCCGTTTGCCTTCGAAGAATGGCTCGACGGCTTGCTGGATGAACTGACCCTGCACCTCGACCCCGGCGCACCGCTGCTACTGGTGCTCGACGATTACCATCTTGCGCAAGGCCCGGTGCTCGATCGCTGCCTGCAATTTTTCCTCAACCATCTGCCCGATGGCTTGCTGGTCATGGTCACCAGCCGCCAGCGTCCGGACTGGCATCTGGCACGCTTGCGTCTGTCCCGGCAGTTACTGGAACTGCATGAGGCGGATCTGCGCCTGACCCACGACGAAGCCCTGGCCTTGCTCGATCGCCACAGCAGTTCGTTGCGCGGTGAGGCGCTGGAAAACCTGATCCAGCGCAGTGAAGGCTGGGTCGCCGGTTTGCGTTTCTGGCTGCTGGCGGTGTCCGAAGCGGGCAGTGATGCGGCGTTGCCACAAGCGCTGAACGGCGGGGAAGGGCTTATCCGCGATTATCTGCTCGAAGAGGTCATCGATTGCCTGCCCGCCGAAGTACAGGCCTTTCTCTACGACACCGCACCGCAAGAGCGTTTTTGCAGCGAACTGTGCGATGCCGTGCGTGAAGCTCATGACAGCGCCGGGATCCTGCGTTTTCTGCTGGCGCATCAGGTCTTTCTGGTGCCGCTGGACGAGCACGGTCACTGGTATCGCTATCACCATCTGTTCTCGGATCTGTTGCGCACCCGGCCGATTGCCCAAGCGATGGTGCCGACGGCCACGCTGCACCTGCGTGCCTGTCGCTGGTTCAACGCACAAGGGCTGCTGGATGAGGCGGTCGAGCAGGCGTTGCGCGCCGGCCACCTCGATGTCGCCGCGAACCTGGTGCAGAACCTCTCCGAGGAGCAACTGCTGGCCGAGCAAAACGTCGGCATGCTGCTGCGCTGGAAAATGGACTTGCCCGACAGCTTGCTGATCAGCACGCCGCGTCTGATCGTTCTCTACAGTTGGGCACTGGGACTGGCCTGTCAGCTTGATGCCGCCGAAGAGTTGTCCAGCCACCTGAGTCGCTTCCTGCCGGCACCTTCTGCCACCGCACAGAAGTCGATGCTGGCGCAGTGGTTGGCTCTGAGCGGAATCATTGCCCGCGGCCGAGGCCATCGTGAGCTGACGCTCAGGTATTGCAGCGAAGCCTTGGAAAGCCTGCCGGCCAAACGTTATGGCCAGCGGCTGATGTGTCTGTCAACCCTGTCCAATCTGGCCATTGCCGACGGCGATCTGTGGCGTGCTCGCGGTCTTAACCGCGAATCCCTGGAACTGGCGCAGCGTGTCGGCAATCCGCTGTTCGAAGCGCTGGCGCATTACGACCGTGCGCGGGTGTTGCAGGCTCGCGGCGAAATCCTGCGCGCCCTCGACGAAGTTCATCAGGGCCTGGAGCGCTTGCGCGGCTTGTCGCCACAACGCCTGTACGCGGTTCGAGCGCGGCTGACGCTGTACGAGGGCTTTCTGTTGGCCATGCGCTTGCAGCCTCAGGCAGCGCGCGTGCGTTTGATGGCCGGGATCGGCGAGGCGCGGGCCTGTCGCGATATCAGCGTGTTGATCGGCCACTGTGTGATCGCCCGCCTGGACGGCGCCACTGGCGAGTTCGCCAAGGCCTTTGCCGAACTCGCTGAAGCCGAACGCCTGATGCATATCTGGGACGTGCCGCCGATCTACTACCTGGCGATGATCACCCTGGTCAAATGTGAACTGTGGCTGGCGCAGGGCCGCACTGATCTGGCCGAGGCGTGGCTCGCACGACTGGGCCAGACTTACACCGGCGAGCGCGCCGCTGCGCCACCGGAGTTTCATCCACAGCTGCCGCTGCATGTGGAGTTGCAACAGGCGTTACTGGACCTGATTCAAGGGCAACCCATGCTCGCCGAAGGGCGGTTGAACGTATTGCATGAAAATGGTCAGCAAACCGGCCGGCAGTTGCTCAGTGTGATGGCGTTGACGCAGAAGGTGGCGTTGCTGCTGGTGGGGGGGCGTGAGCCGGAGGCCAGAAAAGCACTGAGTCAGGCACTGGAGGCAGCGGTTGGTGGCGCTCTGCAGCCTTTCGAGGCGTTGGTGAAAGGACATGTGGACTGGTTGCGCGGCCAACTGCTGACTTCGCCTGCATTGGCTGCACAATACTTGCTGGAACACTACCCGCCTGCGGTATCCCGTCCGAGCGTCGAGTCCGGCACGACCGAACAATTGAGCAGTCGCGAACTGGCGGTACTGCGCTTGATCGCTCAAGGCTGTTCGAACCAGGAAATCAGCGAGCAGTTGTTCATTTCGTTGCACACCGTGAAAACCCATGCCAGCCACATCAACAGCAAACTGGGGGTCGAGCGGCGCACACAGGCCGTGGCCCGGGCCAAAGATTTAGGGGTTTTGCCGTAACGCCTGAGTGACGTCGACGCAAGCAAAAACGCCCCGAATCAATCGGGGCGTTTTTTCGCCTTTTCCGACCTGCGATCAGGTCGGGCAACGGGTTGTATCAGGCTACCAGGTCGTTGGCGCTGAAACTGTTCACACCGACAAGCTGGATTTCGAAGTCCGCACCGGCATTGCCGCTCACGTTGCCAGAGAGCATGTGATCGACGAAACGCAGTTGTCCTGCGCCGGTGAAGTCAGCTGCACCGATGAAACTGAAGCCATTGAAGCCGGCATTCAGCAGGTTGGCATCAAACTGCGTCAGGTCAATCTTGTCGCCCTGCAGGCTGTTGAAGTCGGTGATCATATCGCGGCTGGTGCCCATCCCGATTTCGTTGACGCTGCCAAAAACAAATGTGTCTGCACCCGCACCGCCAGTAAGAGTATCCGCCCCGGCGCCGCCGTTGAGAGTGTTGTTGTCGGCGTTGCCGGTCAGCACGTTGTTCAGGCTGTTGCCAGTCAAGGTGAAATTACCGCCCCCCAACAGCGTGACGTTTTCCACGTTCACCAGATTGCTGATACCAAGATCGACAAGGTTGGTTTGTGGCGTGGCGGCATAGGTCAGCAGCAGGGTGTCGGTCCCTTCGTTGGCCAGTTCCTGGATCAGTGTCAGTTCACCGGACTGATCGAGTGCGTAGGTGTCATTGCCTTTGCCACCGATCATCGTGTCGAGACCGGCACCACCGGACAACTGGTTATTACCGTCGTTGCCGATCAGTACGTTATCCAGCGTGTTGCCCAGCGCGAAGATATCAGCGGTGCCGGTGAGGGTGAGGTTTTCGACATTGGCGCCGAGGACGTAGTTGATCGAAGACCGCACGGTGTCGATTTCGCTCGCCAGGGTGCTGGTTTCGCTGACCACGTCACCGGCATTGTCGACGATGTAGGTGTCATTGCCGGCGCCGCCAGCCATGAAGTCTGCGCCTGCGCCGCCGTCCAGTATGTTGTTGGCACTGTTGCCGTTCAACACGTTGTTGAGGGCGTTGCCTGTCGCATTGATATTGTCAGTGCCCACCAGTGTGAGGTTTTCGACGTTGTTGCCCAGCGTGTAATTGATGTAGGAATAAACCAGGTCAATTTCTGACGTCGACGTGCCGTTTTCGATGACCACATCGCCGATGTTATCGACCACATAGGTGTCATTGCCGGCACCGCCATTCAGGGTGTCTGCGCCCGCGCCGCCGTTGAGGATGTTGTTGTCGGCGTTCCCGGTCAGCACGTTGTTCAGGCCGTTGCCGACCACTGCAAAGCTGCCACTTCCGAGCAGCGTGAGGTTCTCGACGTTCTGCAGGTTGCTGATGCTCATGTCGACGATCTGCGAAGTCGCGGCATAGGTCAGAAGCAGGGTGTCGGTCCCCTCGTTGGCCAGTTCCTGGATCAGTGTCAGTTCACCGGACTGATCGAGTGCGTAGGTGTCATTGCCTTTGCCACCGATCATCGTGTCGAGACCGGCACCACCGGACAACTGGTTATTGCCGTCGTTGCCGATCAGTACGTTATCCAGCGTGTTGCCCAGCGCGAAGATATCAGCGGTGCCGGTGAGGGTGAGGTTTTCGACATTGGCGCCGAGGACGTAGTTGATCGAAGACCGCACGGTGTCGATTTCGCTCGCCAGGGTGCTGGTTTCGCTGACCACGTCACCGGCATTGTCGACGATGTAGGTGTCATTGCCGGCGCCGCCAGCCATGAAGTCTGCGCCTGCGCCGCCGTCCAGTATGTTGTTGGCACTGTTGCCGTTCAACACGTTGTTGAGGGCGTTGCCTGTCGCATTGATATTGTCAGTGCCCACCAGTGTGAGGTTTTCGACGTTGTTGCCCAGCGTGTAATTGATGTAGGAATAAACCAGGTCAATTTCTGACGTCGACGTGCCGTTTTCGATGACCACATCGCCGATGTTATCGACCACATAGGTGTCATTGCCGGCACCGCCATTCAGGGTGTCTGCGCCCGCGCCGCCGTTGAGGATGTTGTTGTCGGCGTTCCCGGTCAGCACGTTGTTCAGGCCGTTGCCGACCACTGCAAAGCTGCCACTTCCGAGCAGCGTGAGGTTCTCGACGTTCTGCAGGTTGCTGATGCTCATGTCGACGATCTGCGAAGTCGCGGCATAGGTCAGAAGCAGGGTGTCGGTCCCCTCGTTGGCCAGTTCCTGGATCAGTGTCAGTTCACCGGACTGATCGAGTGCGTAGGTGTCATTGCCTTTGCCACCGATCATCGTGTCGAGACCGGCACCACCGGACAACTGGTTATTGCCGTCGTTGCCGATCAGTACGTTATCCAGCGTGTTGCCCAGCGCGAAGATATCAGCGGTGCCGGTGAGGGTGAGGTTTTCAACGTTTGTGCTAAGAACGTAGTTGACCGAGGAAAGTACCGTGTCGATTTCATTGGCCAGGGTGCTGGTTTCGCTGACCACGTCACCGGCATTGTCGACGATGTAGGTGTCATTGCCGGCGCCGCCAGCCATGAAGTCTGCGCCTGCGCCGCCGTCAATGAGATTGTTGTCAGCGTTACCGATCAGGGTGTTGCTGGCGCTGTTGCCAATGAGCGTGAAATTACCGCTGCCCAATAGCGTAACGTTTTCGAAATTGCGTAGATTGCTGTCGTTCAGATCAACTGTGCTGGTCTGTGGCGTGGCGGAATAGGTGAGCTGCAGGGTATCGATGCCCTCGTTGGCCAGCTCTTGAACAAGTGCCAGTTCTGCGGCCTGGTCCAGCGCATAAATATCATTGCCCTTGCCACCGATCATGGTGTCCAGCCCCGCGCCGCCGGCGAGTTGGTTATTGCCATCGTTGCCGATCAGCACGTTGTCCAGCGCATTACCCAGCGCGAAGGTGTCGGCGTTGCCGGTCAGGGTGATGTTTTCGACGTTTGCGCTCAGTACATAGCTGACCGAGGCGCGCACATTATCGATTTCGCTCGCCAGGGTGCTGGTTTCGCTGACCACGTCGCCGGCATTGTCGACGATGTAGGTGTCGTTGCCAGTGCCGCCGGCCATGAAGTCTGCGCCGGCTCCGCCATCGAGAATGTTGTTGCCACTGTTGCCGATCAACGTGTTGTTGAGAGTATTGCCTGTGGCGTTGAGATTGTCGGTACCGGTGATGGTCAGGTTTTCCAGGTTGTTGCCCAGAACATAACTGATCGACGCTTGCACGGTATCGATCTCGTTGGCCAGCGTGCTGGTTTCACTGACTACATCACCGACGTTGTCGACGATATAAGTGTCATTGCCAGCGCCGCCGATCATCGTGTCGGCACCGGTTCCGCCATTGAGAATATTGCTGTCGGCGTTACCGATCAGGGTGTTGTTCAGGCTGTTGCCGAGGACAGTAAAGTTGCCGCTGCCCAGCAGCGTAACGTTCTCGAAGTTTTGCAGGTTGCTGACGTTCAAATCGATCAGGCTGGTCTGCGGCATCGCCGAATAGACGATCTGCAAGGTATCGACACCTTCGTTGGCTATCTCCTGGACAAGATTGAGTTCGCCGGCCTGATCAAGGGCATAGATGTCATCGCCTTTGCCGCCAATCATGGTGTCCAGCCCGGCGCCACCCGCCAGTTGGTTGTTGCCGTCGTTGCCAATCAGTACGTTGTTGAGCGCGTTACCCAGCGCGAAGGTGTTACCCGTACCGGTGAGGGTGATGTTTTCTATGTTGGCGCCCAGTACGAAGCTGACCGAGGAGAGCACATTGTCAATTTCGCCTGGCAGAGTGCTGGTCTCGCTGACTACGTCGCCAGCGTTGTCGACAATGTAAGTGTCATTGCCAGCGCCGCCGGCCATGTAATCTGCACCGCTGCCACCGTCGATAAAGTTATTGCCGCTATTGCCAAGTAAAACGTTGTTCAGCGCATTGCCCGTGGCGTTGAGATTGTCGATGCCCGTCAGCGTCAGGTTCTCGACGTTGTTGCCCAACGAGTAGGTGATGGACGAAATGACGGTGTCGATGCCCGAGGCGGCGTTCGCGAGTTCGACGACGGTATCGCCGACGTTATCGACATAGTAAACGTCGTTACCATCGCCACCGGTCATCGAGTCTGCGCCGGCCATGCCATTAAGGGCATTGTTGAGAGCGTTGCCGATCAAGACATCATCGAAGGCGGAGCCAACGGCATTCTCGATTTTCGTGCCGTAGGCAATCGCCAGACCATCATGGATTTGCGTCTGAGTATTCAGGTCTGTGAAAGCCTTGCCGATCTCGCTGTAGGCGCCTTCCGTGAGGTTGATCTTGACTGCGGAAAGCTGGTTGCTGCCGTCAATGGTGTCGTTACCGCCAGCGTCCCAGATGGTTTCAAAAATCGACTGGTCAGGCGTCCACTTGTAAACGTTGTCTCCGGCCTGCCAGAGGGTGTTGACGCCGTACAGACTCTGAATCGCAATGATGTCGAGCACCATCGGCGTTGTCGGCTGATAGGAATAGTTGCTGTTGTAGCTCATCACCGTGAAATGAACATCATCCAGTGACGGGTCCAGCAGTGTTTTGTTGCTATCGCTGGTGTCGAATGGATGCTTGAGACCCAATGAATGGCCGATCTCATGGATGAACGTCATGACATCGTAAGAGCCCTTCAGCGGAGTCGCTTCGCTGGTTTGCGGACCAATCCATACATCGCCGCCGGCCGGTGAATTGTCAGGGAAATAGGCCCAGGCCGCGGTTTTATTGTCCATCAGTCGATAGCCGCCGAAACGCAGGTCACCCACGTTCGTCAGCGTATCGGTGGTTAGGGAGAAACTTAAATTGGTCACCGCCGCCCATGTGCCCAGCGAATAGTTGACCGCCATTTTCTGGCCGGATGTCAGCTCATAGAGTGCGTTGTATTCGTTGACCGGGCTGTAGTTATTGATGAAATAGGAGCTGCCGGGGGCCATGAAGCTATAGCTCAAGCTGGTTGGCCCACCTTTGCCCCAGTTGGCGCCCAGCCAATAAGTACCGGAGATAAGACTATCAACGACGACGTTGCCGGTCAGAGATGATGGGAAACTGAAGGAGTAACTTCTAGGCGTAGGCATGTGTATTTCCTGAGTGCTCTGCGGCCCTTCCTGAATGCGACCGCTACAAAAAAATGCGATTTTGCACGATAAACAGCGAGCTTGATATCGTTACGCCACTATCTATCCGATCAGTGGTGTCAAATAACTGACCGGGCTTTCTGTATCGGCAGGTGCAGTAGAATCCTCCAACAAACCTCATCGCCGTTCGTCCAGGATTTGTCATGTCTGTACTCACCCCAACACTCATTCGTGAAACCTTCCCCGTCGGCCCGCTCCAGTGCAATTGCACGATCATCGGCGATCCGGTCACCAAGAAAGCTATCGTCGTCGATCCCGGCGGTAACCCTGATCTGATCATGGCGCGCCTCGATGCGCATGGCTTGAAAGTGGTCAGCATCATCCATACCCACGCGCATCTCGATCACTTCCTCGCCTCCGGGCAGATGAAGGAGAAAACCGGCGCGACCCTGCATTTGCACAAGGAAGACCAGTTCCTTTGGGACAACCTCGAAATGCAGTGCCAGATGTTCGGTGTGCCATACACCCCGGTGCCATCGCCCGATCGCTGGTTGAACGACGATGAAGAGCTGGCCTGCGGTTGCGGCGTTGCCCTGCATACGCCGGGACATACACCCGGTTCCATGAGTTTTTGGTTTTCCGAGGCTAAGCTGTTGATTGCCGGTGACACGTTGTTTCGTCGCGGCGTAGGGCGCACGGATTTGTGGGGCGGTGATCAGGCGACCATCGTGCGTTCGATCAAGCAGCGGCTATACACCTTGGACGAGGACGCGACCGTAGTGACCGGACATGGGCCGGACACGCGTCTGGGGGATGAAATGCGCGAAAACCCGTTTGTGCGCGCCTAAATATTTTGTCACGAGTGTGCGGCGGAATTTTTGCGCAGAGTGATGATCCAACGCCCGCAGAGGTTTATTGCCAAACGGCCGCTGCACCACAGAATGCACAAAAGTAGGAGCTCTTCATGTTCACCAAGCGTCGTTTGATTATTGTCGCTACTGCCGTGGCCTTGCTGTCCGGCTGTGCCTCGCCTAACCCGTATGACAATCAGGGCCAGGCCGACGGTGGCTCGCAGGGCATGAGCAAAACCGCCAAGTACGGTGGCCTCGGTGCGCTGGCCGGTGCACTGGCCGGTGCCGCCATCGACCACAACAATCGTGGCAAGGGCGCCTTGATCGGTGCGGCCGTGGTCGGTGCTTCGGCGGCCGGTTACGGCTACTACGCTGACAAGCAGGAAGCCAAGCTGCGCGCCAGCATGGCCAACACCGGTGTTGAAGTGCAGCGTCAGGGCGATCAGATCAAGCTGATCATGCCGGGCAACATTACCTTCGCTACCGATTCGGCGAACATCGCCTCCAGCTTCTACCAACCGCTGAATAATCTCGCGGGTTCGTTGAAAGAGTTCAGCCAGAACCAGATCGAAATCGTTGGCTACACCGACAGCACCGGTAGCCGTCAGCACAACATGGACCTGTCCCAGCGTCGTGCGCAGAGCGTGGCGACCTACCTGACTTCGCAGGGTGTCAGCGGTGCCAACCTCTCGGCCCGTGGTGCCGGTCCGGATAATCCGATTGCCAGCAACGGCGACGTGAATGGCCGGGCGCAAAACCGTCGGGTCGAGGTCAACCTGAAGGCGATCCCGGGCCAGCAGTATGGTGGTCAGCAGCAACAGCAGCCGGGTACGGTTCAGCAGTATCCGTAAGCGCTTGCCTGAATGAACAAATGCCCGATCCGCTGATCGGGCATTTTTTGTTGGGCAGTGCCGGCCTCATCGCGAGCAAGCTCGCTCCCACAGGTATTGATGGTGTACACAAAACCTGTGTTCCACACTTAACCTTGTGGGAGCGAGCTTGCTCGCGAAGGGGCCGCTACAAACACCGAAGATTACAGACACAAAAAAGCCCCCGGACACATCACTGTCCGGGGGCTTTTTGTTTGTCAGCGCAGGCTGATTACTTCTTCAGACCATAGTGCTCATCGAGCATGCCCGGCGAGTTCGGGGTCTTCGGTGCGTAGTCGCGCGGCGGCTCCTGATCGCGCGGTGGCGTCAGGCGTTCACGTGGCGCGACTGCCGCGTCAGCGTGCAGGGCGGCTATCAGGCGCTGGCGGGTCTGCTCGTCCAGGGCCAGACGATTGGCGCCCTCGGCGAGATGATCCTGCACTTCCTGATAGCTCTGGGTCAGTTTCTTGACCAGCATCGCAGTGCTGTTGAAGTGGGTGACCACCTCGTTTTGATAACTGTCGAAACGCTCCTGGATATCATCCAGTTGACGCTGCGTACGGCTCGGCGCGGCGTTCGGCGCAACGCGCGCGATCAGGAATCCAATGGCGACACCCACAACCAGGGCAAGAGTCGGTAACAACCAAACTAAGAGCGAGTGTTCCACGAGTCCTTCCTCTATAAACGGCTTTGCTTTACGTTAACGGCTCGAACCTGCGCTGTATACCGCGATTCACTCGCAATAGATTGGCACAGACAATTTGCTAGACGAGTCGACCCGATTCGAGGTCACGGAGTTCCTTCCTTGCTGATGCGTGAAACCCCTGTAGTGATTGACGGCCCGGTGGGTCAACTTGAGTCTCTGTACCTGGATAACGAGCAGCCAATCGGCATCGCGCTGATCTGCCATCCGAACCCGGTGCAGGGCGGCACCATGCTCAACAAAGTCGTCTCGACCCTGCAGCGCACCGCGCGCGACGCGGGCCTGATTACCTTGCGCTTCAACTATCGCGGCGTTGGTGCCAGCGAAGGTTCCCACGACATGGGCACCGGCGAGGTCGACGATGCTCAGGCCGCCGCCAAGTGGCTGCGCGAGAAACACCCGGATCTGCCGCTGACCCTGTTCGGTTTTTCCTTCGGCGGATTTGTTGCAGCAAGTCTCGGCGGTCGTCTCGAAGCGCAGGGCGTGCAGCTAAAACATCTGTTCATGGTCGCGCCGGCGGTGATGCGTCTGGGCGAACAGGATCAACTGCCGCAGCAGGGTGAACTCACGGTGATCCAGCCAGAAACCGACGAAGTCATCGATCCACAGCTGGTTTACGACTGGTCGGAAAAACTCCAGCGCCCCCATGAGCTGCTGAAAGTGGCAGAATGCGGACACTTTTTTCATGGCAAGCTGACCGATCTCAAGGATCTGATCCTGCCGCGTCTCTCGAATTGATTGCAGTCTGACAAGCGATTACCCATGACGAACCGTACCCGTATCCTCACCGGCATCACCACCACCGGCACGCCGCACCTGGGCAACTACGCCGGCGCCATCCGCCCGGCGATCCTTGCCAGCCGCGACAGCAATGCCGATTCGTTCTACTTTCTGGCCGACTACCACGCCCTGATCAAATGCGATGACCCGCTGCGCATCCAGCGCTCGCGTCTGGAAATCGCCGCGACCTGGCTGGCCGGTGGCCTCGATGTCGACCGCGTGACCTTCTACCGCCAGTCCGACATCCCGGAAATCCCTGAGCTGACCTGGCTGCTGACCTGCGTGGCCGCCAAGGGCCTGCTCAACCGTGCGCACGCCTACAAGGCCTCGGTGGACAAGAACGTCGAAACCGGTGAAGACCCGGATGCCGGCATTACCATGGGCCTCTACAGCTACCCGGTGCTGATGGCCGCGGACATCCTGATGTTCAACGCGCACAAGGTGCCGGTCGGTCGTGACCAGATCCAGCACGTGGAAATGGCCCGCGACATCGGCCAGCGTTTCAACCACCTGTTCGGTCAGGGCAAAGAGTTCTTCACCATGCCCGAAGCGTTGATTGAAGAAAGCGTGGCGACGTTGCCGGGCCTCGACGGTCGCAAGATGTCGAAGAGCTACGACAACACCATCCCGTTGTTCTCCAGCGCCAAAGAGATGAAGGACGCGATCTCGCGCATCGTCACCGACTCCAAAGCGCCAGGCGAAGCCAAGGATCCGGACAACTCGCACCTGTTCACCCTGTTCCAGGCCTTCGCCACGCCGGCGCAGGCTGACGAGTTCCGCAGTGAACTGCTCGGTGGTCTGGGTTGGGGCGAGGCGAAGAACCGTCTGTTCCAGTTGCTCGACAACGATCTCGGCGAAGCGCGCGACAAGTATCATCAGTTGATCGAGCGTCCGGCAGACCTGGAAGACATCCTGCAGATTGGCGCCAGGAAGGCCCGCGCCGTGGCCACGCCGTTCCTCAACGAACTGCGCGAAGCCGTTGGCCTGCGCTCCTTCGTCAATCAGGTTCAGGTTGCCGCGACCACCAAGAAGAAAGCCGCAAAAGCCGCTCGCTTCGTCAGCTTCCGTGAAGACGATGGCAGCTTCCGTTTCCGTCTGCTAGCGGCCGATGGTGAGCAATTGCTGCTGTCGCGCAACTTCGCCGACGGTAAAACCGCCGGGCAGGTGACCAAGCAACTGCAAGCCGGCCAACCGCTGGATGTACGCAGCGAAGACCTGAGCTTCAGCGTGTGGCTGGAAGGCGAGTGTGTCGCGGACAGCCCGGCATTCGCCGACGCTGCTGCGCGGGACGCAGCCATTGAGGCGCTGCGCGTTGCGCTGACCCCGGTTCAGGACTAATCGGCGGCACGGTCCGACCAAGGGCCGATTGCCATTCCCACGGGCCGTCGCTACAGTGACGGCCCGTTTTTGTTGCCTTGCTAACGAATTATGACGCCCCTAGAACGATACCAAGCTGATCTGAAACGCCCGGACTTCTTCCATGACGCCGCGCAGGAAACTGCTGTGCGTCATTTGCAGCGCCTGTACGACGATCTGATCGCCGCCGATCAAAACAAGCCGGGTCTGCTGAGCAAGCTGTTCGGCAAGAAAGATCAGACGCCGGTCAAGGGCCTGTATTTCTGGGGCGGCGTAGGTCGCGGCAAAACTTACCTGGTCGACACCTTCTTCGAAGCGCTGCCGTTCAAGGAAAAGACCCGCACCCACTTCCACCGCTTCATGAAGCGTGTACACGAAGAGATGAAAACCCTCGGCGGCGAGAAAAACCCGCTGACCATCATCGCCAAGCGCTTCTCCGATGAGTCGCGGGTGATCTGCTTCGATGAATTCTTCGTCTCCGACATCACCGACGCGATGATCCTCGGTACGCTGATGGAAGAGCTGTTCAAGAATGGCGTGACCTTGGTCGCGACCTCGAACATCGTTCCCGATGGCTTGTACAAGGACGGCTTGCAACGCGCACGCTTCTTGCCCGCGATTGCGCTGATCAAGCAGAACACCGAGATCGTCAACGTCGACAGCGGCGTCGACTACCGTCTGCGTCACCTCGAACAGGCGGAGCTGTTCCACTTCCCGCTCGACGAAGCGTCCCACGAAAGCCTGCGCAAAAGCTTCCGTGCGCTGACACCGGAATGCACTGCTGCGGTCGAAAACGATGTGCTGATGATCGAGAACCGCGAGATCCGTGCCCTGCGCACTTGTGATGATGTGGCGTGGTTTGACTTCCGCGAACTGTGCGACGGCCCGCGTAGCCAGAACGACTACATCGAGCTGGGCAAGATCTTCCACGCCGTGTTGCTTAGCGGTGTCGAGCAGATGAGCGTCACCACCGACGACATCGCCCGTCGTTTCATCAACATGGTCGACGAGTTCTACGATCGTAACGTCAAGCTGATCATTTCGGCTGAAGTCGAGCTGAAGGATCTGTACACCGGCGGCCGCTTGAATTTTGAATTCCAGCGCACGCTGAGCCGTTTGCTGGAGATGCAATCGCACGAATTCCTGTCGCGGGCGCATAAGCCTTAAACAGAGTCGCGAAACAAAAAAAGGGCCTGCAATTGCAGGCCCTTTTTATTGGCACTGATTTCCCCTGTGGGAGCGAGCCTGCTCGCGAAGGCGGTGTGTCAGCCAACAATTTTGTTGAGTGTGAAACCGAATTCGCGAGCAGGCTCCCACATTGGAATTGCGCTGTTGCAGGAAGGCTATGCAGCCTGCTGAAACTGCTGCCGATACTGGTTCGGCGACAGTTCAGTGTGCTGACGGAACAACCGCGCAAAGAAGCTCGCGTCGTCGTAACCGACCTCATAACTGATGGTCTTGATGCTCTTGCGGCTGCCGGACAACAAGCCCTTCGCCGTCTCGATACGCAGCCGTTGCAAGTAATGCAGCGGCTTGTCACCCGTGGCCGTCTGGAAGCGCCGCATGAAATTGCGAATGCTCATGCCATGCTCACGCGCCACGTCTTCGAAGCGGAATTTGTCGGCGAAATGCTCTTCGAGCCAATGCTGGATCTGCAGGATGATCACGTCCTGGTGCAGTTTCTGCCCGCCGAAACCGATGCGTCCCGGCGCATAGCTGCGCTGCACTTCGTAAAGAATGTCGCGGGCTACGGCTTGCGCGACGTTGGCCCCACAGAAACGCTCGATCAAGTAGATGTAAAGGTCGCAGGCTGAGGTGGTGCCGCCAGCGCAATACAAGTTGTCGGCATCGGTCAGGTGCTTGTCCTGATTGAGATAAACCTTGGGGAAGCGCTCGGCGAAGGCATTGAAGAAGCGCCAGTAGGTGGTCGCTTCCTTGCCGTTGAGCAGACCGGCCTCGGCCAGCCAGAACACCCCGGTGGCTTCGCCGCACAGCACGGCGCCGCGAGAGTGTTGTTCGCGCAGCCACGGCAGGACTTGTGGATAACGGCTGCACAGCGTATCGAAATCGTCCCAGAACGCCGGGAGGATAATGACGTCGGCGTTTTCCAGGCCACCATCGACCGGCATCACCACGTCACTGAAGCTGTTCACCGGTTTGCCGTCGGGGCTGACCAGGCGTGTTTCGAACGCCGGTGTCAGGCCGTGGCCCAGTTGTTTGCCATAACGCAGGCTGGCCAGATGGAAGAAATCCTTGGCTTGCATGAGAGTGGAGGCGAAAACCCGGTCGATTGCCAGGATGCTGACGCGCCGCAAGGGCGTGGAGACTTGCTTGGACATAATTCAACTTTTGTTTTGTTTTTATAAGGGAAAGTGGTCACCAGACGGCTGGATCGTCTTATTTTTTGTCGGATGTGTCCAGTGTCCTGTGTCACAGGGGAGGCTTAGTCTCTGAAGGTCATCTCCCTCCAACAAGAAAGAAAGGTGCCGCATGATCCCCAGAACCTTGTTTAGCCCCGAGCACGAATTGTTTCGCGACAGCGTACGAACCTTCCTTGAAAAAGAGGCCGTGCCGTTTCATGCGCAATGGGAGAAGCAAGGCTATATCGACCGCAAACTCTGGAACAAGGCAGGCGAGGCGGGGATGCTCTGCTCGCACCTCCCTGAAGAGTACGGTGGGTTGGGGGCGGACTTTTTGTACAGCGCAGTGGTGATCGAGGAGGTCGGCCGGCTTGGTCTGACCGGGATCGGTTTCTCGCTGCATTCGGACATTGTCGCGCCGTACATCCTGCATTACGGTAGTGAAGCACTGAAGCACAAATACCTGCCGAAACTGGTTTCGGGCGAGATGGTCACGGCCATTGCCATGACCGAACCGGGCGCGGGATCCGATCTGCAAGGTGTGAAGACCACGGCCGTGCTGGACGGTGATGAATATGTGATCAACGGCTCGAAAACCTTTATCACCAACGGCTTTCTGGCGGACTTGGTGATCGTGGTCGCGAAGACCGATCCGAAGGCCGGCGCCAAGGGCACCAGCCTGTTTCTGGTGGAAGCGAATACGCCGGGCTTCGACAAGGGCAAGCGCCTGGAGAAAGTCGGCATGAAGGCGCAAGACACCTCGGAGCTGTTCTTCCAGGATGTGCGTGTGCCCAAGGAAAACCTTCTGGGACAGGCCGGGGCAGGCTTCGCTTACCTGATGCAGGAATTGCCGCAGGAACGCCTGACAGTGGCGATCGGTGGCCTCGCCTCAGCCGAAGCAGCGTTGCAGTGGACGCTCGATTACACCCGAGATCGCAAGGCGTTTGGCAAGGCCATTGCCGATTTCCAGAACACGCGCTTCAAGCTGGCCGAGATGGCGACTGAAATCCAGATCGGCCGAGTGTTCGTCGACAAATGTCTGGAGCTTCACCTGCAAGGCAAACTGGATGTGCCGACGGCAGCGATGGCGAAATACTGGGGCACCGATCTGCAATGCAAGGTGCTCGACGAATGTGTGCAGTTGCATGGCGGCTACGGTTTCATGTGGGAATACCCGGTAGCCCGGGCGTGGGCGGATGCGCGGGTGCAGCGGATTTATGCCGGCACCAATGAAATCATGAAGGAGATCATTGCGCGGTCGCTTTGATCTTCGCTGCATTGGCGGGCCTCTTCGCGAGCAGGCTCGCTCCCTCAGGGGATCACCGTACCTGTGGGAGCGAGCCTGCTCGCGAAGCTTCTAGCGGTCAATCAAGGTGCAGGATTCGGGTGATCCTTGTGAATCGCCTCGATCCCTGCCAGCACCTCATCCGACAGTTTCAGATCGAAACTGGCAATGTTGCTGTCCAGTTGCTCAAGCGTCGTCGCGCCAATGATGTTGCTGGTGACAAACGGTTGCTGTGTGACGAACGCCAGCGCCATCTGCGCCGGATCCAGACCGTGTTCACGGGCCAGCGCCACATAACGGCTGCACGCTGCTTCCGACTGAGCGTTGAAATAGCGGCTAAAGCGGCTGTAGAGGCTCAGACGGCCTTTCGGCGGGCGGGCGCCACCTTCGTATTTACCTGAAAGGAAACCAAACGCCAGCGGCGAATAAGCCAGCAAGCCGCACTGTTCGCGGATGGCAATTTCCGCCAGCCCCACTTCAAAACTGCGGTTGAGCAGGTTGTACGGGTTCTGGATCGACACCGCACGCGGCCAGCCACGGGCTTCGGCCAGTGCGAGAAAACGCATGGTGCCCCACGGGGTTTCGTTGGACAGGCCGATGTGGCGGATCTTGCCGGCCTTCACCTGTTCGTCGAGTGCTTCGAGGGTGTCTTCGAGCGGCGTCAGGTTGGCTTCGATCTTGTGCTTGTAGCCCAGCTGTCCGAAAAAGTTGGTGCTGCGCTCCGGCCAGTGCAGTTGGTACAGGTCGATGTAGTCGGTCTGCAGGCGCTCGAGGCTGGCGTCCACCGCTGCGGTGATGTGCTGGCGATTGTGGCGCAGGTTTTTGTCGCGGATGTAGTCGATGGTGTTGCCCGGGCCGGCGATCTTGCTGGCAAGGATCCAGTCGGCGCGGTCGCCGCGACTTTTGAAGTAATTGCCGATGTAGCGTTCGGTGGTGGCGTAGGTTTCGGCTTTCGGCGGCACCGGGTACATCTCGGCGGTGTCGATGAAATTGATCCCGGCTTCCTTGGCCCTTTCTATCTGCGCGAAGGCTTCAGCTTCAGTGTTTTGCTCGCCCCAGGTCATGGTGCCGAGGCAGATTGCACTCACGTTCAGGTCGGTACGGCCTAGCTGGCGATAGTCCATCAGGTGCTCCTTGGGCAAAACAATCATAAAAGCAGGTTGAAATATTTTTCGCAATCTGCATAATTGCCGACCTCTTTCTGCAGTGGAAGTGATGCGCCGCCGCCGAAGAATCTTGCCGTTGAACGGACGCGCCGACCCGAGCCCCCGAAAGCGTCTGTATCCGGCTGCCTTTGACTTGTCAAAGTACGCACTATTCAGTAAGATCCGCCGTCTAATTTACAGGGCGGCCCCTGAGGCTATAAAGAATGAAAACTTTTACTGCTAAACCGGAAACAGTAAAGCGCGACTGGTTTGTCGTCGACGCTGCTGGTCAGACCCTGGGTCGTCTGGCCACCGAAATCGCGAGCCGTCTGCGTGGCAAGCACAAGCCTGAGTACACTCCTCACGTTGATACCGGCGACTACATCGTCGTAATCAATGCTGAGCAGATTCGTGTTACCGGTGCTAAAACCACTGACAAAATGTACTACTCCCACTCCGGTTTCCCGGGCGGCATCAAGTCGATCAACTTTGAAAAGCTGATCGCTAAAGCCCCTGAGCGCGTGATCGAGACCGCGGTTAAAGGCATGCTGCCTAAAAACCCACTGGGTCGCGACATGTACCGTAAGCTGAAAGTCTATGCGGGCGCTGCACACCCACATACTGCTCAGCAGCCCCAAGAACTGAAGTTTTAACGGAATAGTACATTATGTCGGCGACTCAAAATTACGGCACTGGCCGTCGCAAGACCGCAACCGCACGCGTTTTCCTGCGTCCGGGTACTGGTAACATCTCCATCAACAACCGTTCGCTGGAAAACTTCTTCGGCCGTGAAACTGCCCGCATGGTAGTTCGCCAGCCGCTGGAGCTGACTGAGACTGTCGAGAAGTTCGACATCTACGTCACCGTGATCGGCGGTGGTGTAAGTGGTCAAGCTGGCGCAATCCGCCACGGCATCACTCGCGCTCTGATGGACTACGACGAAACCCTGCGTGGCGCTCTGCGCAAAGCTGGCTTCGTTACTCGCGACGCCCGTGAAGTTGAACGTAAGAAAGTTGGTCTGCGTAAAGCGCGTAAGCGTCCGCAGTACTCGAAGCGTTAATTCCGCTTCCGCGTTCAAAAAGAACGTCCGCCTCCTCACGGAAGCGGGCGTTTTTTTATGCCTGTGATTTATCAAAGAATTGCGCTGCGACAACTTGCCACTTCCGTAGACCCCCTATACTGCAAGGCTTGAGGGTATGAGCTCTGGGTAATTCCCTTGTCAGAATTGGGGCTTTTCATTACCATCTCGGCAAAATTTTTATAAGTAACATTGATTTATTTAGTAGATGCCTGATTTAACAGGCCACAAAAGCTGATGGGAGAGGACTGAATGAGCAATGACGGCGTGAATGCAGGCCGGCGTCGCTTCTTGGTAGCAGCCACATCCGTGGTGGGTGCTGCAGGAGCGGTGGGGGCTGCGGTCCCGTTCGTGGGGTCATGGTTTCCCAGTGCCAAGGCGAAAGCCGCCGGTGCACCGGTGAAAGTGAATGTCAGCAAAATCGAGCCAGGACAGCAGATGATTGCTGAATGGCGCGGCCAGCCGGTGTTCATTGTCCGCCGTACTGCGGAAATCCTGGGGAATCTCAAGAAGATCGAGGGCCAGCTCTCCGATCCAACCTCCAAAAACTCCACGCAACCCACCTATGTCGACCCTGAAGTGCGTTCGATCAAGCCGGAAATTCTGCTGCTGATCGGGATCTGCACGCACCTGGGTTGCTCACCAACTTTCCGTCCCGAAGTGGCACCTGCAGATCTCGGCAAGGACTGGGTCGGTGGCTATTTCTGCCCTTGCCACGGTTCCCACTACGATCTGGCTGGCCGCGTCTACAAGTCGCAACCTGCGCCTTTGAACCTGCCAGTTCCCCCGCATTCCTATGAGACCGATGATCTGATTGTCATTGGCGTCGATACGGAGAAAGCGTGATGAGCAAGTTCATGGATTGGGTTGATGCGCGCTTTCCTGCGACCAAAATGTGGGAAGACCATCTCAGCAAGTATTACGCTCCAAAAAATTTCAACTTCTTCTATTTCTTTGGCTCCCTGGCGCTGTTGGTGCTGGTCAACCAGCTCGTCACCGGTGTCTGGTTGACGATGAGCTACACGCCATCGGCAGAAGAGGCCTTTGCATCCGTCGAAGGCATCATGCGTGACGTCAATCACGGCTCGATCTTGCGCCTGCTGCACGCTGTCGGCGCTTCGATGTTCTTCATCGTGGTGTATCTGCACATGTTCCGGGGTCTGCTTTACGGCTCGTACCAGAAGCCGCGCGAGCTGGTCTGGGTATTCGGCATGCTGATTTACCTGGCGCTGATGGCCGAGGCGTTCATGGGTTATTTGCTGCCGTGGGGCCAGATGTCCTACTGGGGTGCCCAGGTGATCATCTCGCTGTTCGGCGCGATTCCGGTCATCGGCAACGACCTGACCCAGTGGATTCGTGGTGACTATCTGATCTCCGGGATCACCCTGAATCGCTTCTTCGCCTTGCACGTTGTGGCGCTGCCGATCGTGATTCTCGGTCTGGTGGTGCTGCACATTCTGGCGTTGCACGAAGTGGGTTCGAACAACCCTGACGGCGTCGACATCAAAAAGCACAAAGACGAAAACGGCATCCCGCTAGACGGCATTGCTTTCCACCCGTATTACACCGTGAAAGACATTGTCGGTGTCGTGGTGTTCCTGTTTATCTTCTGCTTTATTGTGTTCTTCTTCCCGGAAATGGGGGGCTATTTCCTCGAAAAACCAAACTTCGAGCCGGCCAACCCGTTTAAGACGCCTGAGCATATCGCGCCGGTCTGGTACTTCACGCCGTTCTACGCGATCCTGCGAGCAATCCCTGACAAGCTCATGGGCGTTATCGCCATGGGCGCTTCAATTGCTTTCCTGTTTGTCCTGCCGTGGCTTGATCGCAGTCCGGTCAAATCCATGCGCTATAAAGGCTGGATGAGCAAAGTCTGGCTCGTCATATTCTGCGTTTGTTTTGTGCTGCTTGGCTGGACTGGCGTGAAAGCTCCGACGCCGTCTCTGACGTTGCTGTCGCAGGTCTGCACTTTCCTGTACTTCGCGTACTTCATCCTGATGCCGTTCTACACCAGGCTCGAGAAGACCAAACCGGTTCCGGAAAGGGTGACTGGCTGATGAAAAAGTTATTTTTGGCTCTGATTTTTGCTGCTCTGCCTGTTCTGTCCTTCGCCGCTGAACACGGTGGTCCGGAGTTGGAAAAGGTCGACATCGACGTTTCCGACAACGCTGCGCTGCAGGATGGCGCACGTACCTTTGCCAACTATTGCATGGGTTGCCACAGTGCCAAGTTCCAGCGTTATGAGCGGGTTGCCGATGACTTGGGCATTCCTCACGAAATGATGCTGGAAAAGGTTGTGTTTACCGGTGCCAAGATCGGCGATCACATGAACATCGGCATGCAGCCTGCTGACGCCAAGACCTGGTTCGGCGCAGCGCCACCGGATCTGACGCTGGTGGCTCGTGTGCGTGGCACTGATTGGCTTTACGGTTACCTGCGTTCGTTCTACGAGGATCCTGCACGTCCATGGGGTGTCAACAACAAGGTCTTCCCGAACGTCGGCATGCCTAACGTGCTGGTCGGCCTGCAAGGTCGTCAGGTCGTGGGTTGCAAGCAGGTGCAGATCGTCGAAGACGGCAAGAAGCAATATGACCCGCTGACCGGTACGCCTCTGACCCATGAAGCGTGCGATCAACTGACCATCGTGCCGAAATCCGGTGCTCTGAACGAAGAGCAGTTCGATGAGAAGGTCAAGAATCTGGTAACCTTCCTGGCTTACTCGGCTAACCCGGTTAAGCTGCAACATCAGCGCATCGGTACTTATGTCTTGCTGTACCTGGCGTTCTTCTTTGTGTTCGCCTACCTGCTCAAGCGTGAATACTGGAAAGACGTGCACTGATACGCTTCAAGCATTGCTGTTAATCGCGCGCGCCCAAGGGCGCCTCCGATAACGCAACGTCCGGTCAGCCGGATGTTGCGGGAGGCGCCCTCTGGGCGCGCGCGTTTTTCCGGTTCCGATAATTTCAACAAGCGAGGAGGATCGCCATGGGCGTGACCAATCGGTTGGCCTGTTACTCCGACCCCGCCGACCACTATTCCCACCGAGTGCGCATTGTGCTTGCAGAGAAGGGTGTCAGCGCCGAGATCATTTATGTGGAAGCTGGTCGCCAGCCGCCTAAACTGATTGAGGTGAACCCTTACGGCAGTCTCCCTACGCTGGTCGATCGTGACCTGGCGTTGTGGGAGTCGACCGTGGTGATGGAATATCTGGATGAGCGTTACCCGCACCCGCCGTTGATGCCGGTTTATCCGGTGGCGCGTGCCAACAGTCGTCTGCTGATTCATCGCATTCAGCGTGACTGGTGTGGTCTGGTGGATCTGATTCTGGATCCCAAGTCCAAGGAGGCCGCGCGTGTCGTGGCGCGCAAGGAATTGCGTGAAAGCCTGACGGGCGTGTCGCCGCTGTTTGCCGACAAACCGTTTTTCCTCAGTGAGGAACAAAGTCTGGTGGATTGCTGCCTATTACCAATACTCTGGCGTTTGCCGATTCTGGGTATTGAATTGCCGCGGCCGGCCAAGCCGCTGCTTGATTATATGGAGCGCTCGTTTGCGCGTGAGGCTTTCCAGGCGAGTCTGTCTGGTGTCGAACGCGATATGCGCTAAGGCTTAAGGAGCCGCTATGAACTCCAGTCGACCTTATCTGGTCCGCGCGCTCTACGAGTGGATTGTTGATAATGATTGCACCCCACACATGCTGGTCAACTCTGAATACCCGGCGGTGCAGGTGCCGCAGGGTTTCGCCAGTGACGGGCAGATTGTCCTGAACATCTCGCCAAGTGCCGTGCGTCATCTGCACATGGACAACGACGTGGTGACCTTCGAAGGTCGCTTCGGTGGCGTCCCGCACAGCTTGTACGTGCCGATCAGCGCGATCCTGGGTATCTACGCCCGGGAGAACGGTCAGGGCATGGTGTTTGATCTCGAGTCGCCGATGGATGACGAGGAAGAGATCGAGTCGGATGACGACATGCCGCCGCCGGACAGCGAGCCGCCGCGCCCTAGCGGCCGGCCTAGTTTGAAAGTGGTGAAGTAATAAAAAAGGCGATCCGGATGGATCGCCTTTTTTATGTGCGCGTTTCGGCTGTCAGTCGATGTACTCGAACAGCTTGACGATTTTCTGTACGCCGGAAACACCCTGAACCAGATTGGTCGCCTGAGTGGCTTCCTGTTTGGTCAGCAGGCCGAGCAAGTAGACGATGCCGTTCTCGGTCACAACCTTGATGCGCGAGCCAGGGATGCTGGCGTCGGTGAGCATCTGGGTCTTGATCTTGGAGGTCAGCCAGGTGTCGTTCTGGCGCGCCAGGAAACCGGATGGCGGTATGACCTGCAGTTCGTTGTGAACGGTTTTTACCCGTTGGACAGCGGCTGCCGCTTGCTCGGCCTTGGCTTTCAAGTCCGCGCGTGGGGTTTGACCGGCCAGCAAGACAACACCGTTGAAACTGGTGACGACGATGTGCGAATCGTTGTCCAGGGCCGGGTCGGCCTTGGCCACGTTCACGCCCACTTTGGTTTCGATCAACGAGTCGTCGATCTTGCTGCCGAAGGTGCGGGTGCCACGATCGTCGTCGATCGGTGCTTCACGGCTGGCGTTTACCACCGAGGTGCAGCCGCTGATGCCGAGGCACAGGGTCAAGGCCAGAAGGCCAAGGCGATTAGGGGTCATTCTTCACTCCCGAACAGTTGGCTGTCGATCAGATCGCAAAGGCAATGGATCGCCAGCAAGTGGACTTCTTGAATACGTGCAGTGACATTGGCCGGTACGCGAATCTCGACGTCCTCGGGCAACAGCAGCGACGCCATGCCGCCACCATCGCGTCCGGTCATAGCTACGACAATCATTTCGCGATCATGTGCGGCCTGGATCGCTTGAATAATGTTCGCCGAGTTGCCGCTGGTCGAAATCGCCAGCAAGACATCGCCTGGCTGACCGAGCGCACGGATCTGTTTGGAGAACACTTCGTTGTAGCTGTAGTCGTTGGCAATCGAGGTGATCGTCGAGGTGTCGGTGGTCAGGGCGATGGCCGGCAGGCTCGGACGCTCGCGCTCGAAGCGGTTGAGCAGCTCGGAAGAGAAATGCTGGGCATCGCCGGCTGAGCCGCCGTTGCCGCACGAGAGCATTTTGCCTTCGTTGAGCAGGGCGTTGACCATGATCTGGCTGGCTTGCTCGATGTGCGGTGCAAGTACGTCCATCGCCTGTTGCTTGGTGTCGATACTGGCCTGGAAAAGCTGGCGAATTCGGGATTGCATGTCCATCTGTGTGACCTTAAGTAGCGCGGCTGTCCGGCACATGAATGTGCAGCCCGCAAAGCAAAGAGCAAAATTTGTCGGTGGGATTGTCCGGGTCGCAACGCCGACGATCAACTGTCGAAAGCATTCTGCAACCAGTTCAGCTGATCCGGATGGCTATCGATGGCCACCACGTCGAAGCGGCAGGGGGAATTGGCCCAACGCGACTCGCGCTGAAGAAAATACTGCGCAGCGAAAATCAGTTTCTGCTGCTTGCGCCCATCGATGCTAGCGAGCGCGCCACCCCATTGGGTGTTTTTTCTGTAGCGAACTTCAACGAATACTACTGTATCGCCATCAAGCATGACCAGATCAAGCTCGCCGCGTTTACAAAACCAGTTCTGCGCCAGCAGGCGCAGACCTTGTTGTTGCAGATGCTCGAGCGCCTGGCGCTCGGCATCCTTGCCGCTTTGCGAGCGTGACCTGTCGGGCATCAGCGCGGGGTGTCCGGCAGGCGTTGAACCTGGCCGCTGACGAACTGCGCCCAAGGCAGCTGACGTACAACACGCTGGGTCTGGGTCATGCCAAGGCTGCCCGACTCACCATCGATGCGGCTGTCCGGCAGGGCTTTGAGTTGACCCAGGCGCGGCGCCAGGCGATAGGCATCGACACCCATTGCGTACAGGCGGCCGAGGCTGCCGGCGGCTTGTGGCCACTGCGCAACCACTTGCTGACGCAGTGGGTCGCTGGAGTCCAGCAGCCATGGGGTTTCGCAGAAGCGAATGCCGTTCATGTCGTTGTACTGGTTGACGTCGCCACTGGCGCTGTAAACGTGCGAGGTCGCGTAAACCGGAACGTCACCGGCGTACTGGAAGTTCAGGGTCGGCTTGATCTGTTGCGCCTGTTGCGGCGTGGCAGCAAGGAAGATGAACTCGATGTCCTGACGACGCGACGGCTGCGCGGCTACGTTGGTGCCAGCGGCATTTTGCAGGCTCTTGGCGCGGGCTTCGCTCTGACGCAGCTGGAACATCTCAGCGATCTGCTGAGCCAGTTGCACCGGCTGATCAACGCGTTCAGTAGCGACGATGCTGCCACCGTTGGCCTGCCAGTCCTGGCTGAACGCGCGCAGTACACGGTCGCCCCATTCGCCTTTCGGCACCATGATCGCGGCGCGATGCAGGCCATCGGCACGGGCGCGGCGCGAGACTTCGCGGGCTTCGTCTTCAGCAGCCAGACCAAACTGGAACAGTTGTGCCGGGCCTTGATCGCCTTCGCTGTAGTTCAGCGCGAGGGTGGTGATCGGCAGTTGCGGACGGGTGCTCAGCTGTTTGACCAGTGGTTTTTCCAGCGGGCCGACAACCAGTTGCACGCCGTCAGCCTGAGCCTTGCGGTAGAACTCGTCCATCGAGGTCAGCTTGGAGCTGTCGTAGAACTCGATCGCTGGCGGTTTTTGTCCGGCCTGTTGAGCCTGGTAGTGCGCAGCCATGAAGCCTTCACGCAGTGCCTTGCCGACAGCGGCCAGCGGGCCGTCCTGTGGTAGCAGCAGGGCGATTTTGCTCAGTGGCTGGCTGGCCAGTTCCTTGAGTTTGGTCAGCGGCAGCGGCAGGTTGATTGCGGCCGGGTGCTTTGGATTCTGTGCCCGCCAGGTGTCGATAGCGGCTTGTTGCTGTTCCAGAGTGCCGGCAGATTTCACTGCCATGGCCAGGCCCATCCAACCGCCGAGATCATCGGTGGTGTTGGGTTGCAGTTGATCAGTTGGCAGCGAGCCGATCAGGGTCCAGATCGCTTCGTGGTTCTTGCTCGCGGCTTCGCCTTGCAGCATCGGCGCGATAAACACACGCTCGCGGGCGGCAGCCAAAGTCTGGCCATCGGCTTCAAGGGCGCGGGCATGCACGGTGCCGGTGCGCACTTGCTGCTCTTCAGGCATTTCGCCCAAATGTTGCAGGCTTGGATGGCTCAGGGCAGTCAGCGCGGCTTTCGGCTGATTGCGGGTCATCGCCAGTTCGGCATTCAGCGTGCTGGCAAAAATCTGCTGGCCGGGCTTCAGTTGCTCCATCGGCACTTGTTGCAGGATCTGCGCAGACTGACCGGCATTGCCCTGGCGATAAGCCAGGTCCGCAGCGCTCAGGCGCAACAGAGCGGCTTTTTCCGGGGTTTTCGCCTGGGTAGCCTGTTCGAGCAGTTGCTCGATGCTGGCATCCGGAGTCCGTGGGAGTTCGCCAAGGCTGGAGGAAGGGGAGCTGGCGCACGCCGCCAACAAGGCAGCGAGGCAGAGGGCAGTGAACAGCCGCAGGCAAGCGATCATGTAAGTGTTCCTGATACTCGATCAAATTAGCGTCGAATTGTACCCAAGCACTGGCCGGGGCGCGATGTTAGTGGCGTGAAACGGACAATTTAGCTGGAGTAAATGTTGCGGCGGCGCACAACGGCACGCAAAACCGGGTTCGGCTGGAACGCATCGCAAGCCTCGTGACGCGCTACAATGGCCGCTTTTACGATCATGAGGTGTGCGCTTTGACTGCTCCAGGTTCCCTGAATTCCGCTGCTGGCTCGCTTTATGTGGTGGCGACGCCCATCGGCAACCTGGACGACATCAGCGCCCGTGCCCTGAAGATCCTCCGCGAAGTGGCCTTGATTGCTGCCGAAGACACCCGCCACTCGGCGCGCCTGATGCAGCACTTCGGGATCGGCACGCCGCTGGCCGCGTGTCACGAACACAATGAACGAGATGAAGGTAGCCGCTTTATTACCCGCTTGCTGGCCGGTGACAACGTGGCGCTGATTTCCGATGCGGGGACACCGCTGATTTCCGATCCGGGTTATCACCTGGTTCGCCAAGCTCGCGCGGCTGGAATCAATGTGGTGCCGGTGCCGGGAGCTTGTGCCCTTATCGCCGCGCTGTCGGCGGCCGGTCTGCCGTCCGACCGTTTCATCTTCGAAGGTTTTCTGCCGGCCAAATCTGTCGGGCGCAAGGCGCGACTGGAAGCCGTCAAGGAAGAGCCGCGCACGTTGATCTTCTATGAAGCCCCGCACCGCATTCTTGAATGTCTGCAGGATATGGAAGCAGTATTTGGTGGTGAGCGTCAGGCATTGCTCGCCCGCGAAATAACCAAAACCTTTGAAACGCTCAAAGGTCTGCCGCTGGCCGAGCTGCGCGCGTTCGTCGAGTCGGACAGCAATCAGCAGCGCGGCGAATGCGTCGTGTTGGTGGCTGGCTGGACCGCGCCGGAGTCTGAAGATGCAGTCAGCAGCGAGGCGATGCGCATCCTTGAGCTGCTGCTCGAAGAAATGCCGCTCAAGCGAGCTGCTGCGTTGGCGGCGCAGATTACCGGCGAGCGCAAAAACGTGTTGTATCAGGTCGCGCTGGATAAACAGAAAGGCGTGTAAGCCGTCGCCCATGGCGGTCTTGAGACTTTTAGCGCTTGTTCTTCGGGCGCTCTGCCGTTAACCTTCGCGGCGGAGAGTCGATCGGACAGTCGCTGCCCTCTATGAAAATTAGGGGGGGGAGGAAAGTCCGGGCTCCATAGGGCGAAGTGCCAGGTAATGCCTGGGAGGCGTGAGCCTACGGAAAGTGCCACAGAAAATAACCGCCTAAGCGCTTCGGCGCCGGTAAGGGTGAAAAGGTGCGGTAAGAGCGCACCGCACGTCTGGCAACAGTTCGTGGCTAGGTAAACCCCACTTGGAGCAAGACCAAATAGGGTCCCAAGGCGTGGCCCGCGCTGGGACCGGGTAGGTTGCTAAAGATGTCCAGTGATGGCCATCGTAGACGAATGACTGTTCAAGACAGAACCCGGCTTACAGATCGACTCTCCACCTTTTTCTTTCCCTGCTTGAATCATTGGCAACAGGGCTGTGTTATATCAGCAGGCCTGCTCTGAAAGTTCGGCAGCGGCAAACGCAGTAATAGCCATTTCCCACCTTGCTTCAATCAACAGCAGAAGCGCTTTTGTAATACCGAAAAAATCTTACTCTTAACAAATTACTTTAACTTTCGAGCGCAGCTATCAGTGCTGCATCAAGTTATGGGTCGAAAGTCTCCGTCAGATTGTCGTTACTCCTCCTTTTATGCTCCTAAATCTCCGTTCTGTAAGGGTTTTCCTTTAATCCGCGCCTTGACGGTGTGGTGGGCGCATTCCTATAGTGTGCGCAAGTGGCGGAAAGTGGCATGAAGTGGGTTTTTTGAGCTCAAAACGATAAAAATTGGAGAAACGCAGACGTGTTTCGCGGAGCTAACGCTATCAGTCTCGACGCAAAGGGCCGTCTCGCTATGCCGAGCCGGTACCGTGACGAGCTCGATTCGCGCAGTTCCGGCCAGTTGATCGTGACCATTGATGCCGTTGATCCGTGTCTGTGTGTCTATCCCCTCGACGAGTGGGAAATTATTGAAACCAAGTTGCGTGCGCTTCCTTCGCTTCGCGAAGAGAACCGTCGCCTGCAACGTTTGCTGATTGGTAATGCCGTCGACCTCGAACTCGATGGCAGCGGTCGTTTTCTGGTTCCACCGCGTCTGCGCGAATACGCCAAGCTCGATAAGCGCGCGATGCTGGTAGGCCAACTGAACAAGTTCCAATTGTGGGACGAGGATGCATGGAACGCGGTATCTGCCGCTGACCTTGCTGCTATTCAACAACCGGGCGCGATGCCTGATGAACTGCGTGATTTGATCCTGTGACTATTGATAGCGGCTTTAACCACATCACCGTACTGCTTGACGAAGCCGTCGAGGCTCTCGCCGTACGTCCTGATGGCTGCTATCTGGACGGAACGTTCGGGCGCGGTGGCCATAGCCGGTTGATCCTCAGCCAGCTCGGCACGGACGGTCGGCTCATCGGATTCGACAAAGATCCACAAGCGATTGCCACCGGGCAAACGCTAGCGGCCGAAGACGGCCGCTTTGTCGTTGTGCAGCGCAGCTTTGCCGAGCTCGGTTCGGTGGTTGCCGAGCAAGGCTTGAGCGGCAAGGTCAGCGGTATTCTGCTGGACCTCGGCGTGTCCTCACCGCAACTGGACGACGCTGAGCGTGGCTTCAGTTTCCTCAATGACGGCCCGCTCGACATGCGCATGGACCCGTCCCGTGGTATCAGCGCTGCCGAATTCGTCAACACCGCGCCGGCTGAGGAAATCGCCCGGGTGTTCAAGGAATACGGCGAAGAACGTTTTTCCGGTCGTATGGCTCGCGCCGTCGCCGAGCGCCGCGACATCAAACCGTTCGAGCGCACCGCTGATCTGGCTGAAGTCTTGAAAGTCGCCAACCCGGCATGGGAAAAGGGCAAGAACCCGGCCACCCGCGCCTTCCAGGGTTTGCGCATTCACGTCAACAACGAACTGGGTGATCTGGAAGCCGGCCTCGAAGCGGCGCTGGATGCTCTGGAAGTCGGCGGTCGCCTGGTGGTGATCAGCTTCCACTCGCTGGAAGACCGTATCGTCAAACTGTTCATGCGCAAGCTGGTGAAAGGCGAAGCCGATAACCTGCCGCGCAACCTGCCGGTTCGCCACGTGGCGTTCGAACCGAAAATCAAAGTCCATGGCAAAGCGCAGACGGCCTCCGACGCCGAACTCAAAGCCAACCCACGTTCCCGTAGCGCCGTCATGCGCGTCGCGGAGAAGCTGCGGTGAGCAAGCTTTTCGCCAAGCCACTGCCCGGCGGCAGCTTTCTGATGCTGCTGCTGTTCATCGGCGTGCTCGTCTCGGCCATCGCCGTGTCGTACAGCGCGCACTGGAACCGGCAGTTGCTCAATACCCTTTATAACGAACTCAGCGTGCGCGACAAGGCGCAGGCCGAGTGGGGTCGCCTGATTCTTGAGCAAAGCACCTGGACCGCGCACAGCCGCATCGAAGTGCTGGCCACCGAACAACTGAAAATGCACATCCCCGGCGCGGCTGACGTGAAGATGGTGGCGCCATGATGAAACTCGAAGGCGCACTGTTCCCATGGCGCTTCCGCCTGATGGTGGCGCTGCTCGGCGTGATGGTCGCGGCGATCTGCTGGCGCATCATCGACCTGCAAGTGGTCGACCGTGACTTCCTCAAAGGTCAGGGCGACGCACGTAGCCTGCGTCACATCCCGATTCCCGCTCACCGTGGTCTGATCACCGACCGTAACGGCGAGCCTTTGGCCGTGAGTACCCCGGTGACCACACTGTGGGCTAACGCCAAGGAAATGCAAACGGCGAAAGAGAAATGGCCGGCACTCGCTGCCGCGCTGGGGCAGGACCCGAAAGCCCTGACCGAACGCCTCGAAGCCCAGGCCAACAAAGAATTCATTTATCTGGTGCGCGGGCTGACCCCTGAGCAGGGCCAGTCTGTGCTCGACCTGAAAGTGCCGGGCGTTTACGGCATCGAAGAATTCCGCCGGTTCTACCCGGCCGGTGAAGTCACTGCGCACATGGTCGGATTTACCGACATCGATGACCACGGTCGCGAAGGTGTCGAACTCGCTTATGACGAATGGCTCGCTGGGGTGCCGGGCAAACGACAGGTCATCAAGGATCGGCGCGGTCGGCTGATCAAGGATGTCCAGGTCACCAAAAACGCCAAGGCCGGCAAGCCCTTGGCGTTGTCCATTGACCTGCGTCTGCAATATCTGGCCAACCGCGAGCTGCGTAACGCGATCATCGAGAACGGCGCCAAGGCCGGCAGTCTGGTGATCATGGACGTCAAGACCGGCGAGATTCTGGCCATGGTCAACCAGCCAACCTACAACCCGAACAACCGCCGCAACCTGCAACCGGCAATGATGCGTAACCGCGCGATGATCGACGTGTTCGAACCCGGTTCAACGATGAAAGCCATCTCGATGAGCGCCGCGATCGAAACCGGCCGCTGGAAACCGAGCGACACCGTCGAGGTGTATCCGGGCTCCCTGCAGATCGGCAAGTACACGATCAAGGACGTTTCCAAGACGGAAGGTCCGGTGCTCGACCTGACCGGCATCCTGATCAATTCCAGTAACGTCGGCATGAGTAAGGTCGCGTTCGATATCGGCGGCGAAACGATTTTCCGTCTCGCGCAGAAAGTCGGCCTCGGCCAGGACACCGGCCTCGGCTTCCCGGGCGAACGTGTCGGAAACCTGCCGAACTACCGCGAATGGCGCAAGGCTGAAACCGCAACGCTGTCCTACGGCTACGGTATTTCCGTGACCGCGATCCAACTGGTTCATGCGTTCTCGGCGTTGGCCAACAACGGTCGTCTCGCGCCGCTGACCCTGATCAAAACCGACAAACCGCCGCAGACCACGCAAGTGCTGCCGGAAGCCGTCGCGAAAACCATGCAAGGCATGCTCACTCAGGTGATCGAGGCGCCGCGTGGCGTGTTCCGTGCGCAGGTGCCGGCATATCACGTGGCTGGCAAGTCGGGTACCGCGCGCAAGACCTCGGTGGGTACCAAGGGCTACGCGGAAAACTCTTATCGCTCGCTGTTCGCCGGTTTCGGCCCGATGAGCGACCCGCGTTACGCGATTGTTGTGGTGATCGATGAGCCGTCCAAGGCCGGTTACTTCGGTGGTCTGGTTTCCGCGCCGGTGTTCAGCCGTGTGATGTCCGGCACCCTGCGCCTGATGAACGTTACGCCGGACAACCTGCCGGCGACGCAGCAAGCCAACGCCACCCCGGTCGTTCCGCTGAAAGCCAATGGAGGGCGCGGCTGATGTCATTAAGTCTGAACAAGATATTCCCCCACGCCGGCCACGATCTGTTGATCCGTGAACTGGCGCTGGACAGCCGCAACGTACGCGCGGGCGATCTGTTCCTCGCCGTGCCTGGCGGAAAATTCGATGGCCGTGCGCACATTGCCGACGCATTGCAGCGTGGTGCGGCGGCTGTGGCTTATGAAGTGGAAGGCGCTACCGTGCTGCCGATCACTGACGTGCCGCTGATTCCGGTCAAAGGCCTGGCAGCGCAGCTGTCGGACATCGCCGGGCGTTTTTACGGTGAGCCAAGCCATCACCTGAATCTGATTGGCGTGACCGGCACCAACGGCAAGACCAGCGTGACCCAATTGGTCGCGCAGGCACTGGATCTGCTCGGCCAGCATTGCGGCATCGTCGGCACCTTGGGTTCCGGCTTCTATGGCGCACTGCAAAGCGGTCTGCACACCACGCCAAACCCGATCGCCGTGCAAGCGACGTTGGGCGACCTGAAAAAGGCCGGCGCCAAAGCCGTGGCCATGGAAGTGTCGTCCCACGGTCTGGATCAGGGCCGCGTCACGGCGCTGGCGTTCGACGTCGCGGTGATGACCAACCTGTCCCGCGATCATCTGGATTATCACGGCAGCATGGAGGCGTACGCCGAGGCCAAGGCCAAGCTGTTCGCCTGGAATGACCTGAAGTGCCGCGTGGTCAACCTCGACGACGATTTCGGCCGGCAACTGGCTGCGGAAAAACGTGAATCGCGCCTGATCACTTATAGCCTGCTCGACAGCAGCGCCTATCTGTATTGCCGCAAAGCGCAGTTCGACGACCACGGCGTGCGCGCCACGCTGGTGACGCCGCAGGGTGAACATCATCTGCGCAGCACGCTGCTCGGCCGTTTCAACCTGAGCAACGTTCTGGCGGCGGTCGGCGCCTTGCTGGGTCTGGATTACGCGCTCGACGAAATTCTCAAAGTGTTGCCGAAACTCGAAGGCCCGGCCGGGCGCATGCAGCGTCTCGGTGGCGGCACGCAGCCGTTGGTGGTGGTCGATTACGCCCACACCCCGGATGCGCTGGAAAAAGTCCTGACCGCGTTGCGCCCGCACGTCAAAGGTCAACTGCTGTGCCTGTTCGGCTGCGGCGGCGATCGTGATCGCGGCAAACGTCCGTTGATGGCCGAAGTGGTCGAGCGTCTGGCCGATCAGGTCGTGGTCACCGACGACAATCCGCGTACTGAAGATCCAGCGGTGATTTTCGAAGACATCCGCGCCGGATTCACTGCTGTGGATAAAGTCACCTTCGTCGCCGGCCGTGGCCAGGCGATTGCGCAACTGATTGCCGGCGCGTCCGCCGATGACGTGGTCGTACTGGCCGGTAAAGGTCACGAGGACTATCAGGAAATCAACGGCGAACGCCATGCCTTCTCTGATCTGGTCGAGGCCGATCACGCCCTGACCGCTTGGGAGGTAGCCCATGCTTAAGGCCCTCAAACTCAGCGAACTGACCAACGCGCTCGACGCACGTTTGATTGCTGCCGATGCCAGTTTCGACGGCGTCAGCATCGACAGTCGCGCGATTCAGCCCGGCCAACTGTTTATTGCCCTGACCGGTCCGCGTTTCGATGGTCATGACTATCTGAATGATGTCGCTGCCAAAGGCGCCGTTGCCGCGCTGGTCGAGCGCGAAGTCGCCGACAGCACGCTGCCGCAACTGCTGGTCAAAGACACCCGTCAGGCCCTTGGCCAGTTGGGTGCCTTGAACCGTGCCGCGTTCACTCAGCCAGTCGCCGCGATTACCGGTTCCAGCGGCAAGACCACGGTCAAGGAAATGCTTGCGAGCATCCTGCGCACGCGCGGTCCGGTATTGGCGACCCGTGGCAACCTGAACAACGACCTCGGCGCGCCGCTGACCCTGCTCGAACTGGCCCCGGAACACACCTCGGCGGTGATCGAACTGGGCGCCTCGCGCCTCGGCGAAATCGCTTACACCGTGGGTCTGACCAAGCCGCACGTGGCGATCCTCAACAATGCCGGCACGGCTCACGTCGGTGAGTTTGGCGGGCCGGAGAAAATCGTCGAAGCCAAAGGCGAAATCATCGACGGGCTGGCGGCCGATGGCATCGCCGTGCTTAACCTCGATGACAAGGCCTTCGGTATATGGAAGGCCCGTGCGGGTGCTCGCAAGGTGCTGACCTTCGCCCTGAGCAACACTCAGGCGGATTTCTACGCCAGCGATCTGAGCACCGATGCCCGTGGTTGCCCGGCCTTCAATCTGCACACACCTGAAGGTGCCGAGCGCGTTCAACTGAACCTGCTCGGCACCCACAACGTCGCCAATTCCATGGCCGCCGCCGCTGCCGCACACGCTTTGGGCGTGTCGCTGTTCGGCATCGCCACCGGGCTTGGCGCCGTGCAACCGGTCAAGGGTCGCACCGTCGCGCAGCTGGCGAAAAACGGCATGCGCGTGATCGATGACACTTACAACGCAAACCCCACCTCAATGTGCGCGGCCGTTGATATACTCGCCGGCTTTTCCGGCCGCACCGTCCTGGTGCTCGGAGATATCGGCGAGTTGGGCGATTGGGCGGAGCAGGGGCACCGCGACGTGGGCGAGTACGCCCGGGGCAAGGTTTCCGCGCTTTATGCCGTTGGGCCAAACATGGTTCACGCCGTAAACGCTTTCGGTGAACAGGCGCATCACTTCGGCAGCCAAGCCGAACTGATTCAGGCCCTCGACGCCGAGCAGGACACAAACACCACTATTTTGATCAAGGGTTCGCGCAGTGCAGCGATGGAAAACATCGTTGCGGCTCTGTGCGGGTCCAGTCTGGAGAAACATTAATGCTGCTGCTGCTAGCGGAGTATCTGCAACAGTTCTACAAAGGCTTCGCAGTCTTTCAGTACCTGACCCTGCGCGGGATTCTCGGTGTACTGACTGCGCTGGTTTTGTCGCTGTGCTATGGCCCGTGGATGATCCGCACCCTGCAGAACCGTCAGATCGGGCAATCCGTGCGTAACGACGGCCCGCAATCGCACCTGTCCAAGTCGGGTACACCGACCATGGGCGGCGCGCTGATTCTGTCTTCGATCGGCGTCAGCACCTTGCTTTGGGCTGACCTGAGCAACCGCTACGTCTGGACTGTCTTGTTGGTAACCCTGTTGTTCGGCGCCATCGGCTGGGTCGATGATTACCGCAAAGTCATCGAGAAGAACTCGCGTGGTTTGCCGAGCCGCTGGAAGTATTTCTGGCAGTCGGTGTTCGGCCTCGGCGCGGCGATCTTCCTTTATATGACCGCATCCACCCCGGTGGAAACCACGCTCATCCTGCCGATGCTCAAGGACTACAGCATTCCGCTGGGCCTGGGTTTCATCGTGCTGACCTACTTTGTAATCGTCGGTTCGAGCAACGCGGTCAACCTGACTGACGGCCTCGACGGTCTGGCGATCATGCCGACCGTGATGGTTGGCGGTGGCCTCGGCATTTTCTGCTACCTGTCGGGTAACGTGAAATTCGCTGAGTACCTGCTGATCCCTTACGTACCGGGCGCGGGCGAGCTGATTGTGTTCTGCGGCGCGCTGATCGGTGCCGGTCTGGGCTTCCTGTGGTTCAACACCTACCCGGCGCAGGTGTTCATGGGCGACGTCGGTGCGCTGGCACTCGGCGCGGCACTGGGCACCATCGCGGTGATCGTCCGTCAGGAAATCGTCCTGTTCATCATGGGCGGCGTGTTCGTGATGGAAACCCTGTCAGTCGTCATTCAGGTTGCGTCTTTTAAGCTGACCGGTCGCCGTGTGTTCCGCATGGCACCGATCCACCACCATTTTGAACTCAAGGGCTGGCCCGAGCCGCGCGTGATCGTCCGTTTCTGGATCATCACCGTGATTCTCGTGCTGATCGGCCTTGCCACCCTGAAGCTGAGGTAGAACGAGTGTCTCTGATCGCTTCTGACCACTTCCGCATCGTTGTCGGCCTCGGCAAGAGCGGCATGTCCCTGGTTCGCTTCCTGGCGAGCCGGGGCACGTCGTTTGCCGTGGCGGACACGCGGGAAAATCCACCGGAACTGGCCACGCTCAAGCGTGACTATCCGCACGTGGAAGTGCGTTGTGGCGAGCTGGACGTCGAATTCCTCTGCCGTGCCGACGAGCTCTACGTGAGCCCCGGCCTGGCGTTGGCGACCCCGGCCCTGCAAGCTGCTGCGGCCCGTGGCGTGAAACTCTCTGGCGACATCGAGCTGTTCGCGCGTAACGCGCAGGCGCCGATCGTGGCCATCAGCGGTTCCAACGCGAAAAGCACCGTCACCACCCTGGTCGGCGAGATGGCGGCTGCGGCCGGCAAACGTGTCGCCGTCGGCGGCAATCTCGGCACCCCGGCGCTGGATCTGCTCAGCGACGACGTCGAGCTGTACGTGATGGAGCTGTCGAGCTTTCAGCTGGAAACCACCGACCAGCTCAACGCTGAAGTGGCCACCGTGCTGAACATCAGCGAAGACCACATGGATCGCTACAGCGGTCTGCCGGCGTACCACCTGGCCAAGCACCGGATCTTCCGGGGTGCCAGGCAGTTCGTGGTCAATCGGCAGGACGCGCTGAGCCGTCCGTTGATGGGCGAGGGCCAGCCGTGCTGGACCTTCGGCCTGACCAAACCGGATTTCAAGGCATTCGGTATTCGTGAAGAAGAGGGCGAGAAGTATCTTGCCTTCGAATTCCAGAACCTGATGCCGGTGCGTGAACTGAAGATTCGCGGCGCACACAACCAGTCCAACGCCCTCGCGGCGCTGGCGCTCGGTCATGCTGTGGGCTTGCCGTTCGACGCCATGCTCTCGGCCTTGCGCACGTTTGCCGGTCTCGAACACCGCTGCCAGTGGGTGCGTGATCTCGATGGCGTCGCTTACTACAACGATTCCAAAGCGACCAACGTTGGCGCCGCACTGGCCGCCATCGAAGGCTTGGGCGCGGACATCGACGGCAAGGTCATCCTGATCGCCGGTGGCGATGGCAAGGGTGCCGAATTCAACGATCTGCGTGATCCGGTCGCGGCCAACTGCCGTGCCGTTATCCTGATGGGCCGCGACTCCGACAAGATCGGTGAAGCCCTCGGTGATGCCGTGCCGCTGATTCGCGCGACCTCGCTGGTCGATGCCGTTGCGCAATGCCGCGCCGCCGCCCAGCCGGGTGATGTGGTGCTGCTGTCGCCGGCCTGCGCCAGTTTCGACATGTTCAAGAATTACGAAGACCGTGGTCACCAGTTCGTCCGCGCTGTGGAGGAATTGGCATGAGCCTGCGCAATATCATCAAACCGTATCCGTCGCCGATCATCACCGGGCGCGGTATCGACCTCGATTTCCCGATGCTCGCCGGTTGCCTGGCATTGCTCGGTCTCGGTTTGATCATGATCGCCTCGGCGTCCACTGAAGTGGCGGCGGCGCAGTCGGGCAGTCCGCTGTATTACATGATTCGCCACCTTATCTATGTGGTGCTCGGATTGGGCGCGTGCATCGTCACCATGATGATTCCGATCGCCACCTGGCAACGTCTCGGCTGGCTGATGCTGATCGGCGCGTTTGGCTTGCTGGTTATGGTGATCATTCCTGGCATCGGACGCGAAGTGAACGGTTCGATGCGCTGGATCGGATTCAGCTTCTTCAACGTGCAGCCGTCGGAAATCGCCAAGGTGTTCGTGGTGATCTACCTCGCCGGTTATCTGGTGCGTCGCCAGAAAGAAGTGCGTGAGAGCTGGATGGGTTTCTTCAAGCCGTTCATCGTGCTGCTGCCGATGGCCGGTCTGTTGCTGATGGAGCCGGACTTCGGTGCCACCGTGGTGATGATGGGTGCAGCGGCGGCCATGCTGTTCCTCGGCGGGGTCGGGTTGTTCCGCTTTTCGCTGATGGTGGTCTTGGCGGTCGGTGCCGTGGTCTTGCTGATTCAGATGCAGCCGTATCGAATGGCGCGTCTGACCAACTTCGCTGACCCGTGGGCTGATCAGTTCGGTGCCGGCTATCAGTTGTCGCAAGCGTTGATCGCCTTCGGTCGCGGTGAATGGCTCGGCGTGGGGTTGGGCAACAGCGTGCAGAAGCAGTTTTACCTGCCGGAAGCGCACACCGACTTCGTGTTCTCGGTTCTGGCTGAAGAATTGGGCGCCGTCGGTTCGCTGTGCACCGTCGCGCTGTTTGTTTTCGTGTGTATTCGCGGCATGTACATCGGCCTGTGGGCAGAGAAAGCCAAGCAGTTCTTCGCCGCTTATGTGGCTTACGGTCTGTCGTTCCTGTGGATTGGTCAGTTCCTGATCAACATCGGTGTGAACGTCGGCCTGCTGCCAACCAAGGGTCTGACCTTGCCGTTCCTCAGTTATGGCGGTAGCTCGTTGGTGATCTGCTGTGCCTGCCTCGGTTTGTTATTGAGGATCGAGTGGGAGAGTCGAACCCACCTGGGCAGTGAAGAGATGGAATTCCATGAGAGCGACTTCGCCGAGGAGCCGAATCATGGGCGCTAACGTATTGATCATGGCCGGCGGAACCGGCGGCCACGTGTTCCCGGCGCTGGCTTGTGCCCGCGAGTTTCAGGCGCGCGGCTACACCGTGCACTGGCTCGGCACGCCACGCGGAATTGAAAATGAACTGGTGCCGGCCGCAGGTCTTGAACTGCACCGCATCAACGCCACGGGTCTGCGCGGCAAGGGCAAGCTATCGCTGCTCAAGGCGCCGTTCATGCTGCTGAAATCGGTGTGGCAGGCGCGGGCGATCATTCGTCGCTTGAAGCCGGTGTGCGTGGTTGGCTTCGGTGGTTATGTGACCGGCCCCGGTGGTCTTGCCGCAAAACTGGCCGGCGTGCCGGTGATCGTTCACGAGCAGAACGCCGTTGCTGGCACCGCCAATCGGTTGCTGGTGCCGTTCGCCGCCCGGGTGTGTGAAGCGTTCCCGGACACCTTTACTCTGTCGGACACCCGCCGTACCACCGGAAACCCGGTGCGCAGCGAGCTGTTCCTCGACACATCGCGACCAGCCCTGGCCGGTCGCAAAGCGCGTTTGCTGATCCTTGGCGGAAGCCTTGGCGCAGAACCGTTGAACAAGTTGCTGCCTGAAGCCCTGGCCCAAGTCGCTGCCGATTTGCGCCCGGAAGTGTTTCATCAGGCCGGCAAAAACCACGATGAAGTGACTGCAGAGCGCTACCGCGCCGCCGGTGTGGATGCGCAGGTGCAGCCTTTCATCAAAGACATGGCCCAGGCCTATGGCTGGGCTGACCTGGTGGTGTGCCGCGCAGGCGCGTTGACCATCAGTGAGCTGGCTGCCGCCGGTCTGCCCTCGATGCTGGTGCCTTTGCCCCACGCGATCGACGATCACCAGACCCGCAACGCCGATTATTTGGCCCGTGAAGGCGCTGCCTTCCTGATGCCGCAAAGAACGACTGGTGCCGCGGACCTTGCCGCGCGCCTGACAGAGGTCTTGATGCAACCGCAACGACTCGAAGATATGGCCCAAGCGGCCCGCCGTCTGGCGAAACCCGATGCCACCCGTAGCGTGGTCGATACCTGTCTGGAGGTGGCCCATGGTTGAGAATCAGAAAGCCATGCCACAACCGGAAATGCGCCGCATCCGTCGCATCCACTTCGTCGGCATCGGCGGCGTGGGCATGTGCGGTATCGCCGAAGTGTTGTTGAACCTGGGTTATGAAGTCTCCGGTTCCGACCTGAAAGCCTCGCCGGTGACCGAGCGTCTGGAATCGTTCGGCGCGCAGATTTTCATCGGCCACCGTGCCGAGAACGCCGCGACCGCCGATGTGCTGGTGGTGTCGAGTGCTGTGAACACCTCCAACCCGGAAGTCGCGACTGCGCTTGAGCGTCGCATTCCAGTGGTGCCGCGTGCCGAAATGCTCGCCGAACTGATGCGCTATCGCCACGGTATCGCCGTCGCCGGTACCCACGGCAAAACCACCACCACCAGCCTGATCGCTTCGGTGTTCGCGGCCGGTGGTCTGGACCCGACCTTCGTGATTGGTGGCCGTCTGAATGCTGCGGGCACCAATGCCCAGCTCGGCACCAGCCGTTACCTGATTGCCGAAGCCGATGAAAGCGATGCGAGTTTCCTGCACCTGCAACCGCTGGTGGCCGTGGTCACCAACATCGACGCTGACCACATGGCGACCTACGACGGTGACTTCAACAAACTGAAGAAAACCTTCGTCGAGTTCCTGCACAACCTGCCGTTCTACGGTTTGGCAGTAATGTGCCTGGACGATCCGGTGGTGCGCGAAATCCTGCCGCTGGTGAAACGTCCGACCGTGACCTACGGCTTCAGCGAAGACGCTGACGTCCGCGCGATCAATATCCGCCAGCAAGGCATGCAGACCTTCTTCACCGTGTTGCGCCCTGACCGTGAGCCGTTGGACGTGTCGGTGAACATGCCGGGCAATCACAACGTGCTCAATTCGCTGGCGACCATTTGCATCGCCACCGACGAAGGCGTCAGTGATGAAGCCATCGTCCAGGGCCTGTCGGGCTTCCAGGGTGTTGGTCGACGCTTTCAGGTCTACGGCGAACTGCCGGTGGACGGCGGCAACGTGATGCTGGTCGATGACTACGGTCACCACCCGACCGAAGTCGCGGCAGTGATCAAAGCTGTACGCGGTGGCTGGCCGGAGCGCCGTCTGGTGATGGTCTACCAGCCGCATCGCTACAGCCGCACCCGCGATCTGTACGACGACTTCGTCAATGTACTGGCCGATGCCAACGTGCTGCTGCTGATGGAAGTTTATCCGGCCGGCGAAGAGCCGATCCCGGGTGCCGACAGCCGCAAGCTGTGCAACAGCATCCGCCAGCGTGGTCAGCTCGACCCGATCTACATCGAGCGTGGCGTCGATCTGGCGCCACTGGTCAAGCCGCTGCTGCGTGCCGGCGACATCCTGCTGTGCCAGGGCGCCGGTGATATCGGCGGTCTCGCGCCGAAGCTGTTGAAAAGTGAATTGTTCGCTGGCGCCGTGGCGGCGTCGGTCGAGGGGAAGTTGAAATGACTGCTGCCTACGCCAAGCTGTTTTCCACTATCGCGCCGAAAGACTTCGGCCGCGTTGCCGTGCTCTTTGGCGGCCTGAGTGCCGAGCGTGAGGTTTCGTTGAAATCCGGTAACGCCGTGCTCGACGCGCTGCAGAGCGCTGGCGTGGACGCGTTTGGCATCGACGTTGGCGACGACATTCTGCAACGTCTGCTCAGCGAAAAGATCGACCGCGCCTTCATCATTCTTCACGGCCGTGGCGGTGAAGACGGCTCCATGCAGGGCCTGCTCGAAGTGGCGGGTATTCCGTACACCGGCAGCGGCATTCTGGCTTCGGCACTGGCGATGGACAAACTGCGCACCAAGCAGGTCTGGCACAGCCTCGGGATTCCGACGCCGCGTCACGCCGTGCTGTGCAGCGAAGCCGATTGTATTTCCGCGGCGACGGAACTGGGCTTCCCTTTGATCGTCAAACCGGCGCATGAAGGTTCAAGTATCGGGATGGCCAAAGTGAGTTCTGCGTCCGAGTTGATCGACGCATGGAAAGCGGCCAGTACCTACGATTCGCAAGTCTTGGTTGAGCAATGGATTCAAGGTCCGGAGTTCACCATCGCCACCCTGCGTGACCAGGTGTTGCCTCCTATCGCCCTGGGTACACCGCACACGTTCTACGACTACGACGCCAAGTACATCGCCAACGATACCCAGTACCGCATTCCGTGCGGGCTGGATGCCGCCAAGGAACAGGAACTCATGGATCTCACGGCCAAGGCCAGTGAGGCGCTGGGTATTGCCGGTTGGGGCAGGGCGGACGTGATGCAGGACGCCGACGGGCAGTTCTGGTTCCTGGAAGTGAACACCGCTCCGGGCATGACCGATCACAGTCTGGTGCCGATGGCCGCGCGTGCGGCCGGTCTGGATTTCCAGCAACTGGTTCTGGCCATTCTGGCCGCCAGTGTTGAAGACGCTCGAGGTTAAGACGATGCAAGGCGCTCAGCTCCGACATCAGCCTCCCGCACCCGGCCGCAAGCCGGTGCCACGGGGTGCCAGCCGCATGGTGGCGAAAGAGCCGATGTCCGCACGCCTGCCGAAAGCCAATTTCAGCTTTCTGAAGAGCCTGTTCTGGCCGGTGCTGTTGGTGGTGCTGGGCTTTGGTACTTACGAAGGTGCAACACGTTTGCTGCCGTACGCCGACCGGCCGATCACCAAGATCGCCGTGCAAGGCGACCTGAGCTACATCAGCCAGCAAGCGGTGCAGCAGCGGATCGCCCCGTACGTGGCGTCGAGCTTCTTCACCATCGACCTGGCGGGGATGCGCACCGAGCTTGAGCAGATGCCGTGGATTGCCCATGCCGAAGTACGTCGGGTATGGCCAGACCAGGTTGTGATCCGTCTCGAAGAACAACTGCCGGTGGCGCGTTGGGGCGACGAGTCGTTGCTGAACAACCAGGGCCAGGCGTTTACGCCAAAGGAACTGGCGAATTACGAACACCTGCCACAGCTGTTCGGCCCACAACGGGCTCAGCAGCAAGTCATGCAGCAGTACCAGGTGTTGAGCCAGATGCTGCGGCCGTTGGGCTTCTCGATTGCGCGCCTGGAATTGCGTGAACGCGGGAGTTGGTTCCTGACCACCGGTGCCGGCAGTTCCGGCCCCGGCATCGAGTTGCTGCTGGGACGCGGCAACCTGGTGGAAAAGATGCGCCGCTTTATCGCCATCTATGACAAGACGCTTAAAGACCAGATTACGAACATTGCGCGCATCGATCTGCGCTACGCCAACGGCCTCGCTGTTGGCTGGCGGGAACCAGTAGCGCCGACGACAGCCCAACCCGCTGTCGCAAAGAATTAAGAAGAGGCAGGACCCATGGCAAACGTGCAAAGCGGAAAAATGATCGTCGGTCTCGATATCGGCACCTCCAAGGTGGTGGCGCTGGTCGGCGAGGTCTCCGACGACGGCACGCTGGAAATCGTCGGGATCGGTACCCATCCATCCCGTGGCCTGAAGAAGGGCGTGGTGGTCAACATCGAGTCCACCGTGCAATCGATCCAGCGCGCGATCGAAGAAGCCCAACTGATGGCGGGCTGCCGCATTCACTCGGCGTTCGTCGGCGTGGCGGGCAATCACATCCGCAGCCTGAACTCCCACGGCATCGTCGCGATCCGTGATCGCGAAGTCAGCTCGGCCGACCTTGAGCGCGTCCTCGACGCCGCTCAAGCCGTGGCGATCCCCGCTGACCAGCGCGTGCTGCACACCCTGCCGCAGGATTACGTGATCGATAACCAGGAAGGTGTTCGCGAGCCACTGGGCATGTCCGGCGTACGTCTGGAGGCCAAGGTTCACGTGGTCACCTGCGCCGTCAACGCTGCACAGAACATTGAAAAATGTGTGCGTCGCTGCGGTCTGGAAATCGACGACATCATTCTCGAGCAACTGGCCTCGGCCTACTCGGTGCTGACCGACGACGAGAAAGAGCTGGGCGTGTGCCTGGTCGACATCGGCGGCGGCACCACCGACATCGCGATCTTCACCGAAGGCGCGATTCGCCACACCGCGGTCATCCCGATTGCCGGTGATCAGGTGACCAACGACATCGCCATGGCGTTGCGCACCCCGACCCAGTACGCCGAAGAAATCAAGATTCGTTACGCCTGCGCCCTGGCGAAACTGGCCGGTGCCGGTGAAACCATCAAGGTGCCAAGCGTTGGCGACCGTCCACCGCGCGAACTGTCACGTCAGGCCCTGGCCGAAGTGGTCGAGCCGCGTTACGACGAACTGTTCACGTTGATTCAGGCCGAGTTGCGTCGCAGTGGCTACGAAGACCTGATCCCGGCCGGCATCGTCCTGACCGGTGGTACGTCGAAGATGGAAGGCGCCACTGAATTGGCCGAGGAAATCTTCCACATGCCGGTTCGTCTGGGTGTGCCGCACGGCGTGAAGGGCCTGGATGACGTGGTGCGCAACCCGATTTATTCCACTGGCGTTGGCTTGTTGATGTATGGCCTGCAAAAGCAGTCCGACGGGGTTTCGTTCTCCGGCATCGGCAGCCGCGACAGCTACAGCAACGAAGAGCCACAGGCGCCGTTGCTGGACCGATTGAAGAAGTGGGTTCAAGGCAACTTTTAAAAGCAGCCGGAAGCGTCAAGCTTCGAGCGGCAAGCAGTAGCAGTAGATGCACCGCAACAAAAAAGCAGTAGGCGAAAAAACTAGAGAATGTAAGGAGAGGGAAAATGTTCGAACTCGTAGACAACATCCCCGCAAGCCCGGTAATCAAAGTTATCGGTGTTGGCGGTGGCGGCGGCAACGCTGTCAATCACATGGTCAAGAGCAACATCGAAGGCGTTGAATTCATCTGCGCCAACACTGATGCTCAAGCGCTGAAAAACATCGGCGCGCGTACCATTCTGCAACTGGGCACCGGCGTGACCAAAGGTCTGGGCGCTGGCGCCAACCCTGAAGTAGGTCGTCAGGCCGCTCTCGAAGACCGTGAGCGCATTGCCGAAGTCCTGCAGGGCACCAACATGGTGTTCATCACCACTGGCATGGGCGGCGGTACCGGTACCGGTGCTGCGCCGATCATCGCCGAAGTGGCCAAGGAAATGGGCATTCTGACCGTTGCGGTAGTCACGCGTCCGTTCCCGTTCGAAGGCCGCAAGCGTATGCAGATCGCCGATGAAGGCATCCGCATGCTCTCGGAAAGCGTCGACTCGTTGATCACCATTCCCAACGAGAAGCTGCTGACCATCCTCGGTAAAGACGCAAGCCTCTTGTCGGCTTTCGCCAAGGCAGACGATGTACTGGCCGGTGCCGTTCGCGGTATCTCCGACATCATCAAGCGTCCGGGCATGATCAACGTCGACTTCGCCGACGTGCGTACCGTGATGAGCGAAATGGGCATGGCGATGATGGGCACTGGCTGCGCCAGCGGTCCGAACCGTGCACGTGAAGCCACCGAAGCGGCGATCCGCAACCCGTTGCTGGAAGACGTGAACCTGCAAGGTGCACGCGGCATCCTGGTGAACATCACTGCCGGTCCTGACCTGTCTCTGGGTGAGTACTCCGACGTGGGTTCGATCATCGAAGCCTTCGCTTCCGAGCACGCGATGGTCAAGGTCGGTACCGTTATCGATCCGGACATGCGCGATGAGCTGCACGTAACTGTGGTTGCCACTGGTCTGGGCGCGAAAATCGAGAAGCCTGTCAAGGTCATCGACAACACCGTTCACACCTCCATGGCTTCCGCCCAGGTGCAACAACCGGCTGCGGCCCGTCAGGAAGCGCCAGCGGTGAACTACCGTGATCTGGACCGTCCGACCGTCATGCGCAACCAGGCTCAGGCCGGTGCTGCGGCTGCCGCGAAGATGAATCCGCAAGATGATCTGGACTACCTGGACATCCCGGCTTTCCTGCGTCGTCAGGCCGATTGATGGAATGTATCAGGGCTATGAAGGTGATTGGTGTTCAGCAAAGGCATGGTCTGCTATCATCGCCAGCCTTTGTTGATACCAGTTCGCAATTTGCGCTGAAGCGGCCCAAGCCATGATTAAACAACGCACACTGAAAAATATTATCCGTGCCACAGGTGTAGGCCTGCACTCCGGTGAGAAGGTCTATCTGACCCTCAAGCCTGCGCCTGTCGACACTGGCATTGTGTTTTGTCGCGCTGACCTCGACCCTGTGGTGCAGATTCCTGCCCGCGCGGAAAACGTCGGTGAAACCACTATGTCGACGACGCTGATTAACGGCGACGTGAAAGTGGACACGGTAGAGCACTTGCTCTCGGCCATGGCTGGCCTGGGCATCGATAACGCCTACGTCGAGCTCTCCGCGTCCGAAGTCCCGATCATGGATGGCAGCGCTGGACCCTTCGTATTCCTGATTCAATCGGCAGGCCTGGAAGAACAGGACGCCGCCAAGAAATTCATCCGCATCCTGCGTGAAGTGACAGTGGAAGACGGCGACAAGCGCGCCACTTTCGTCCCTTTCGAAGGATTCAAGGTGAGCTTCGAGATCGATTTCGATCACCCGGTATTCCGGGACCGCACCCAAAGTGCAAGCGTGGATTTTTCCAGCACTTCGTTCGTAAAAGAAGTCAGCCGCGCCCGTACCTTTGGTTTCATGAGTGATATCGAGTACCTGCGCAAGCACAACCTCGCACTCGGCGGCAGCGTTGAAAACGCAATCGTGGTCGATGCCGATGGCGTGTTGAACGAAGACGGTCTTCGCTATGAAGACGAATTCGTGAAGCACAAGATCCTCGATGCCATTGGCGACCTGTATCTGCTGGGTAACAGCCTGATTGGTGAGTTCAAAGGCTTCAAGTCCGGTCATGCACTGAACAACCAGCTGTTGCGCAAGTTGATTGAGCAAACAGATGCTTGGGAAGTGGTGACGTTCGAAGACGCCAGCACCGCACCGATCTCTTACATGCGTCCTGTTGCGGCGGTGTAAGTAAAAAACCTCTCTAGTTTTTTGAAGGCCATCCTCGGATGGCCTTTTTTTATGCCTGCGATTTTTGTGTTGCCTGGAAAGGCCCTATCGCTGGCAAGCCAGCTCCCACAGTTTTCTTTGTTAATCACAAATCTGCAGCACATCACAAATCCCTGTGGGAGCTGGCTTGCCAGCGATGGGGCCGGTGAGGCCAATACATCTGTCAGGTTGCGATTACCACCCGATTACGCCCACCTTCCTTGGCCTGATACAACGCCTTGTCCGCCACAAACAGCAACTGCTCCAGCGTCATCTCACTCGCCGCCGTCCACGTCGCGATGCCGATACTCACGGTCATCGGCCGCTCTGCCCCGTCGACCAACGGCAACTGCTTCACCGCCTGACGAATATGCTCGGCGATCTGTTGCGCGCCATGACCGCCGGTCTCGGCGAGAATCACCGAAAACTCCTCGCCGCCATAGCGCGCGACCAGATCCGCCGGTCGTCGCACGTTCGCCGTGATCACCTTGGCCAGTTCGCGCAACGCCTGATCCCCGGCCTGATGCCCATGCCGGTCATTGAATGCCTTGAAGTGATCGGCATCGATCATCATCACCGACAGCGGTTTGCCTGAGCGTTGAGCACGGAACCACTCGTGACGCAGGGCCTGATCGAGCATTCGCCGATTGGCCACACCGGTCAGTGCATCGGTGGCGGCCAGTTGCGCCAGCTCGCGCTCGGCCCGTTGACGCAAGCGCAACTCGCGGGCCAGCAACCAGGTCAGCCACAGCAACCCCGCGCACAACACTCCCGTGGCGCCGCTGATCAACAGAGCGGTACGACGCCACGTGCCGAACACCTCGTCGCTGGACAGCGCGACCATCACGATCAACGGCAGATTGCCGACCCGCGAATAGGTATAGAGACGTTGCTGATGGTCGATGCTCGAAACGCTGTTGAAACTGCCATTGCCACTCTTGTCGCGCAGAATCCGTATGACGTTGGGCCGGTTGCCGAAGCTTTTGCCGATGGAGTTGCTTTGCAAATAGGGCTTTTGCGCCAGCAAGACGCCGTCGTTGTCGATGATGTTCAACGTGCTGTCTTTGCCGATGTCGAGGCTGTTGAACAATTGGTCGAAGTAGTCGAGTTTCATCGACGCCACGGCCACGCCGGCGAACTCACCGGTGTCCGAGGAAATCCGTCGACTGAAGCTGATCCGCCACTGGTTGGCTTCATCGCAGTCGCAACGGGTCTTGAACGGACGGCTGATGAACATGCCGATGTCGCGATTGAACGCGTGCGCGAGGAAGTAATCGCGGTCGGCAAAGTTGCCCGGTTTCGGCTCGACCCGCGAAGAATCGGCAATGACGTTGCCGTGTTTGTCGAGCAGCAGAATGTCGCCCTTGAAGCGCGCGGTGGTCGAGCGGTCGAACAGCGCCAGATGACGGATCTGCGGTGAGACAGTTTGCAGATCATCGCGTTGGGCGGCAGCGATCAGGCCTTGCAGGGTCAGGTCGTACAACTCGACCGTGCGCAGCACATCGGCGTCGATCAGTTGCGCGATGGTGGTGGCGCTGCGGGTCGCCGATTCCTGAGCGTTGGCGTGCTCGCGGATCAGCAGGAACGTGACGATGCACAGAATCGCGATCACGGTCAGCGAACTGCCGCAGATCAGCAGCAACTCGGGGCGTCCGGTTTTGCCCGCAACGGGTGGGGTACGGCTCGCGATCATGATTGGGCTGTCGGTTGAGAGAGTCTTATAAGCGTAGTAGGCCAAACACCACAGCCGAAGCCAGAAACCATTCGCAATGTGGGAGCGAGCCTGCTCCGGGCGGCGTTCCGACGAAAGTGGCGTGTCATTCAACATAGATGTCGATTGATAGACCGCCTTCGCGAGCAGGCTCGCTCCCACAAGGGTACATCCTGGAATTCAATACGGTGTTACGGCGCCGATCTTAGAAGACGTTGATCGGGTAGTCGATGATGACGCGGTATTCATCTGTATCCGAATCAATTACACCGTAGCCGTTGCCGCCACGGTTGGTTGCCCATTGCAGGTGCACCGCCAGATCTTTGGCCTGACCGCTCTGCACCACGTACTGCAAATCGAGATCGCGCTCCCAATGCTTGGCGTTGCGGCCCTCGGCGCTGTACCAGTTGGAATAGCCTTTGCTGTCGGGGTCAACCTTGGTCAGGTCGACAGTGCCGCGCGAGTAGGACACGGACGAGGTCAGTCCCGGTACGCCGACACCGGCGAAGTCGTAGGCGTATTTGAGCTTCCACGAGCGCTCGTTCGGGCCGTTGAAGTCGGAATACTGCTGGGAGTTGTCGAGGTAAACGCTGTCGCCCTGGCTGATGTAGTCGAACGGCGTGTTGCCGTTGACCCGCTGATACGCGGCGGTAACGCTGTGATTACCGACGCCAACGGTGAAATGCAGGCTGTAGGTGTTGTTGTCGATATTGCCCAGCAGCGCATCACCCGTGTCTTGCGTGTGATAGAAGTGCAAGCCCGGGTTGAGGCTGACCAGATCGTTCAACTCCCACGTGTAGTCGAGGTCGTAGTAGTACTGGTTCCAGATGTCCTTTAGCTCGGACGCATAAAGACTGCTGGTCAGGCCTTCGACGCCGCTCCAGGCCACACCGGCCCAGTTCAGGTGCTGGCTCTCGTCGCCATCGGCCAATGTCCCGTAGGAAGTGCCGATGCGCGTGTGACCGCTCTGGTTGTAAGGCTTGGTGAAACTGGCCTGGCCGCCTTCGATCAACCAACCGTCGAAGCTGTGGTTGGTCAGGCTCACGCCACGGAAAGTCTGCGGCAGCATGCGCGTTTCACCGCCGGCAATCACTGGGTTGGTGAGGAACAGATCACCAGCCTTCAATTCGGTATCGAACGCGCGCATTTTCAGCGTGCCACCGGCGGTTGAGAAAGCGCCCGGTGCTTTGCCGCCACTCTCTCTGACCGGCAGGATGCTCGAACCGTCGGTGCCGCCACCGCCGTCGAGTTTCAGCCCGAGCATGGCGTGGGCGTCGATGCCGAAACCCACCGTGCCTTCGGTGTAACCCGACTTGAAGACCCCGAGAAACCCCTGGCCCCACTCTATGTTGTCGTCCGCTTTCTGCAAGCGGTTGCGATTCATGTAGTAGTTGCGGGCGTTGAGGTTGAGGCTCGAGCCTTCGACGAAGCCTTCGTTGGCGGGCTCGTCGGCGTGGGCGGTGGGGGCAATCGTTGCGGCAATTGCAAGGAATAGCGGGGTGAAGCGAACTGGGTAACGCACGTGCGATGGAGCTCCTTGGGTCAACTGGCGCCTCTTTATTTTGAGGCGCTCGATGTTTCTTGTTGTTACAGACGAACCAAACGGCTTTCAGACCACAACGAAAAAAGGCCGCTGAAAGGCAGCGGCCTGGAATGACGACGGTTGAACGGGAAGAGCCAAACAACCGCGTCGAGGGAAACGTTGGCGCGGAGCGCGGCTCAGCTGTCTTTCTCGGACGCTTGAGCCTGGGAAGTGGCAGCTTGTGGGGCTTGCGTGGCGTCTTGCGCCTTGGCCATCACTTCGGCCTGATGCTGATCGAAGGCCTGAGCGCGAGCGACATTCTGCGCCACGAACGCCTGCGATTCTTCAGCCATCGCCATCGGCGACAGGATCAATGAGGACAAAACGAACGCGCTGGCAATACCCATACTGTTGGACATCTTGAAAACCTTCTCGCTTGGCGAGTGCTGTTTGGTGCGGGCAAAGATAAGGTCGCCGGACGCAGGGAAACAGCGTGATTTTCATAAATGACTGTTGCGCAGGAGGTAAAAGTCGAAGATCGCGGTGCAGCCAAGAGCAACCCCCTCACCCCAGCCCTCTCCCCCAGGGGGGCGAGGGGGAAAGGGAGCCGATCGGGGGCTGTTCAAAGCCTGAGTTCGACTCGAGCTTTCAGGTCGGCGTACTTCGAAAGAACCCCACGGTCAGTCCCCTCTCCCACCGGGAGAGGGTTAGGGTGAGGGGCTTTTCAAACCGGCAAATAAATCCCGAAAGTATTCATTCCCCGATCACTGCGCACAAACACATCCCCACCATGCATCAGCGCAATCGCCTTAACGATCGCCAGCCCCAAGCCATGGTTATTGCCACTATTACTGCGCGACGCATCCACCCGATAAAAGCGCTCGAACAAGCGTGGCAAATGCTCACTGGCAATCGGCGATCCGGGATTGGCCACACCAATACTCACCTGATGCGCTTCCACCTCAATACGCACCTCGATCACCTGACCAGGCCCGGTGTGTTGCACTGCGTTGCTCAACAGATTGATCAATGCCCGGCGCAAATGCGCGACCTCGATCTGCACCAGCGCATCGCCGCTGACTTGCACTTCAACCTGTGCGTCTTCAAGGATGAAATCCAGATACTCCAGCGTCGTTGCCACCTCATCCGCCAGCGAAGTGGACGTGAGTTTCGTCGCCTTGTTGCCTTGATCGGCACTGGCCAGAAACAGCATGTCATTGATGATCGAACGCAACCGTTCCAGCTCTTCAAGATTCGATTGCAGCACTTCGAAATAATGTTCGGCGGAGCGCCCGCGAGTCAGCGCCACCTGCGTCTGGCCAATCAGATTGGTCAGCGGCGAACGCAGCTCATGGGCGACGTCGGCGTTGAACGATTCGAGTCGCGAGTAGGCCTGTTCAACCCGTTCCAGTGTCGAGTTGAACGAGTCGACAAATTGCTCAAGCTCCGGTGGCAGCGGCGACAGACGCAAGCGCCCGGCGCGAAGGGGTGGCGCCAGTCGTTGAGCCTCGTGGGACAGTTTGATCAACGGCTTCAAACCAATCCGGGCGACCCAATACCCCAACGCCGACGCCATCAGTACACCGACAATCGCCAGCCCGATCAATGCGGTCAGCAGGTTGTGCTGAGTCTCATGAAAGGTCTCGGTATCGATGCCGATCATGAAGCGCAGCGGCGGGCGCTGATCTTTGGCCGGCAACTCGGTCAGCAGCACTTTCAGCGGATAAGGATGGTCGGGCAACTGCAGGTCATGCATGCCCAGCGGCCCTTGGGCGAACGCGCGAATCACCGCATCCGGTTGACCATACTCGTAACCCGGATCGCCACTCACCACCCAGAACCGAATGCGCTTGTCCTCTTCGCCGAGCAGCTTCAACTTGGCGTTGATCTTCAACCAATGCTCCGGCGTGCCGAAGCGATTGAGCGCCGATTCGAGCACGCTGTAGCGCGCATCCAGCTCGGCTTCCGGCAGTAACCCCAAGCCTTTATCGACCTGCTGATACAACGCGCCGCCAATCAACAGAAACACCACTAACGCCACCAGCGTGAACATCCCGCTCAGGCGCAGGGCAATCGAGTTACTGGACACCACGGCTCTCCAGCACATAACCCATGCCGCGAATGGTGTGCAGCAGTTTTTCGTCGAACGGCCCGTCGAGTTTGGCGCGCAAGCGTTTGATCGCGACCTCGACGACGTTGGCATCGCTGTCGAAATTGATGTCCCAGACCATCTCGGCGATCGCAGTTTTCGAAAGGATTTCACCTTGCCGACGGGCCAGCACGCTAAGCAGCGAAAACTCTTTAGCGGTCAGATCCAGGCGTGTGCCGGCGCGAGTGGCCTTGCGGCTGATCAGATCTATCCACAGGTCGGCGATGCTCACCTGCACCGGTTCATGCCCGCCACTGCGTCGGGTCAGCGCTTGCAGACGCGCGACCAGTTCGAGGAAGGAAAACGGTTTGCCGAGGTAATCGTCGGCGCCGTCGCGCAGGCCTTTGATGCGGTCTTCGACGCGCTCGCGGGCGGTGAGCATGATCACCGGGGTCTGCTTGCGCGCCCGCAATGCGCGCAGCACGCCGAAGCCATCGAGGCCCGGTAGCATGACGTCGAGGACGATCACCGCGTAGTCGCTTTCCAGCGCCAGATGCAGGCCCTCGACGCCGTCGCGGGCCAGATCCACGGTGTAACCCTGTTCCGTCAGACCGCGGTGCAGATAGTCCGCGGTTTTTTCCTCGTCTTCGATAATCAGAACGCGCATGACCCTGCCTCAGTCTGTGGTCGCCAACGCCGGCAGGGGCGCAGGTTTGGGTCTATGGAAAAGTCGCTCAAGCCACAAGTATATGACTGGAGTGGTAAACAACGTCAGCATCTGGCTGACCAGCAAACCGCCGACCACCGCGATCCCCAACGGTTGGCGCAGTTCGGCGCCGGTGCCGTAACCGAGCATCAGCGGCAGCGCGCCAAGCAGGGCGGCGAGGGTGGTCATGATGATCGGCCGGAACCGCGTGATGCACGCCTCGAAAATCGCATCCTGCGGCGACAGGCCTCGATGGCGTTGCGCCTCTAGGGCGAAGTCGATCATCAGGATGCCGTTCTTCTTGACGATACCGATCAGCAACACCAGGCCGATCAACGCCATGATCGAAAAGTCCTGGCCACAGATCCACAGCATGATCACCGCGCCCAAACCTGCCGCCGGCAATGTCGAAATGATCGTCAGCGGGTGCACGAAGCTTTCATAAAGCACACCGAGAATGATGTACACCGCCACCAGCGCCGCAAGAATCAGCCACGGCTGACTGGCCAGCGAACTCTGGAACGCCTGCGCTGCACCCTGGAAATTGCCGCTGATCGCCGTCGGCATGCCGATCTCAGCCTTGGCCTGATTGAGCAGAATCACCGCATCGCCCAGCGCCACGCCGGGCGCGAGGTTGAACGACAGGTTGGCGGCGGGGAACATGCCGTCGTGGGCAATCGACAACGGGCCAATGGTCGGCGCATCGAATTTGGCCAGCGCCGACAGCGGCACCATCTCGCCACTCAGCGGCGAGCGCAGGTAGAAATAGTTGAGGCTTTCGGCCTTGCCGCGCTGCTTGGTGTCCAGCTCCAGAATCACGTTGTACTGGTTGACCTGGGTCTGGAATTCATTGATCTGGCGTTGGCCGAAAGCATCGTACAGCGCCTCGTCGACATCGCTGGCGGTCAGGCCGAAACGCGCGGCGGCGCTGCGGTCGATGCTGATGTGGGTGATGCTGCCGCCCAGTTGCAAGTCGTTGGAAATGTCGCGGAACGCCGGGTTGCTGCGCAGTTTTTCGGTGAGACGTTGTGTCCATGTGGCGAGGGTTGCGCCGTCATTGCTCTTGAGCACGTATTGATACTGCGCACGGCTCGGGCCGGAGCTGAGGTTGATGTCTTGCCCTGCGCGCAGGTAGAGGACGATGCCGGGGACTTTCATCAGTTGCGGGCGGATGCGGTCGATGAACTGGCTGGCTGAAACATCACGGTCGCCGCGTTTTTTCAGGGCGATCCAGAAGCGGCCGTTGGCGATGGTCTGGTTACTGCCGGAGACACCGACCGAATGGGAAAACGCCTGCACCGCCGGATCGGCGGCGACGATTTCGGCCATGGCCAAATGTTTTTTCACCATGTCGCCGTAGGAAATATCCGCAGCCGCTTCGGTGGTGCCGAGGACGAAACCGGTGTCCTGCACCGGGAAGAAACCCTTGGGGATAAAGATGTAACCGCCGATGGCCAGCGCCAGCGATAAACCGAACACGCCGATCATCAATTTCTGATGGGCGAGGGCGCGGCGCAGACCTTTCTCGTACCAGCCGAGCAAGCGTTCGCTGAAGCCCGGTTTGGCGTGGGCGTGATGCACCGGTTTGCGCATGAACAGCGCGGCCAGCGTCGGCGCCAACGTCAGCGAGACCACCACGGAAATCATGATGGTCGAGGTCGCGGTCAGGGCGAATTCCTTGAACAGGCGCCCGACCACGCCGCCCATGAACAGCAGCGGAATGAACGCCGCCACCAGCGAGAAACTGATCGAGACCACGGTGAAGCCAATCTCGCCGGCGCCCTTGATGGCGGCCTCGCGCATATCGTCGCCGGCCTCCAGATGGCGGTGGATGTTCTCCACCACCACAATCGCATCGTCGACCACAAACCCCACGGCCACCACGATTGCCACCAGCGTCAGGTTATTCAGGCTGAAACCGAGGATGTACATCAAGGCGAAACTGGCGATCAGCGACACGCCGAGTACCGCCGAAACAATCAGGGTCGCCGACAACTGGCGCAGGAACAGCGCCATTACCGCGACCACCAGCATGATAGCGATCAACAGGGTGATTTCGACTTCATGCAGCGAGGCACGAATGGTCTGTGTACGGTCGATCAAGGTTTTCACTTGCACCGAGGCCGGCAGCATCGCTTCGAGGCCGGGCAGGGCAGCTTGAATGCGGTCGACCGTTTCTACGATGTTCGCGCCTGGTTGGCGCGAGATCACCAGGTTCACACCGGGTTGATCACCGGCCCACGCTTGCACGTAGGCATCTTCCGAACCGTTGACGACTTTGGCGACATCGCGCAGGTGAACTGGCGCGCCATCCTTGTAGGAAACGATGAGTTGGCTGTAGTCCTCGGGGTGGAACAACTGGTCGTTGGTCGACAGTGTCGAGATGCTCGATTCGCCGTACAGCGCACCTTTGGCGAGGTTGAGGCTTGTTTGCTGGATGGCCAGACGAATGTCGGCGAGGGTCAGGCCAATCGCCGCGAGTTTGTCCGCCGAGGCTTGCACGCGGATCGCCGGACGTTGCTGGCCGGTGATGTTGATTTGTCCTACGCCGTCGATCTGACTGATCTGACGCGAGAGCAGGGTTTCCACCAAGTCGCTGAGCTCGGTGCCGGGCATTTGCGTCGAACTGACGCTGAGGATCAGCACCGGGCTGTCGGCGGGGTTGACCTTCTTCCACGTTGGCAGTGTCGGCATGTCCTTGGGCAGTTTGCCGGCGGCGGTGTTGATCGCCGCTTGTACTTCCTGCGCGGCAGTGTCGATGCTCTTATCGAGGGTAAATTGCAGGGTAAGCAGGCTTGAGCCCAAGGCACTGCTAGAGGTCATCTGGGTCATGCCGGGGATGGCGCTGAATTGCACCTCCAGCGGCGTGGCCACGGACGAGGCCATGGTGTCGGGGCTGGCGCCGGGCAACTGCGCGGAAACCTGAATCGTAGGAAATTCCGCTTCCGGCAGTGGGGCAATCGGCAAACGCGGGAAGGCAATCAAACCGACCAGCACCAGCGCGATGGTCAGCAGGATTGTGGCGACCGGGTGATCGATACACCATGTGGAGACGCCTTTGTGCGCCTTCATGGTTTCGGCTCCGTTTGCACCACCTGCGCCGGCTCGGTCATGACTTGCACCGTGGAACCCGGTTTAAGGCGTGACTGGCCGTCGGTGACCAGCACATCGCCGGCCTTCACGCCTTGGATGATGTCCTGGCCACTGCCTTGGTAAACCATCTGCACTTGCACGGCTTCGACCTTGTCGCCGTTCACCCGGTAAACGAAGTGTTGGTCGAGGCCACGTTGTACGACGGTGGGCGGGACGACCAGCGCATCTTTGTCGAGGGCCGTCTGAATTTTTACCGTGACCAGCAGCCCGGGCCAGAGCTTCTGGCTGGCGTTGGCGAATTCGGCTTTGGCGCGGATGGTGCCGGTGTTGGCGTTGATCTGGTTGTCGATCAGGGTCAGGTGACCTTCGCCAAGCAGGTTGCCGGTTTCGCCATCGGTGTCGGCGCCGATGTAGGCCTTGACCGGTGCGCGTTGCGGGTCGTTGATCAGGCCTTGCAGGGTCGGCAGCATTTGCTGGGGCAGGGAGAATTCGACGGCAATCGGGTCGATCTGGGTGACGGTGAACAGGCCGGTGGTGTCGGTCATGCGCAGGAAGTTGCCTTCGTCGACTGTGCGAATACCGACGCGGCCGGTGACCGGGGAGCGGATCTGTGTGTAGGAAAGTTGTACCTGGGCCGCATCAATCGACGCTTGGTTGCCTTGGGCGGTGGCCTTGAGTTGGTTGACCAGGGCTTGTTGCTGGTCGTAGGTCTGTTTCGAGATGCCGTCGTCGACGGTGAGCAGTTTGTAGCGTTTTAGGTTGACCAAGGCGACTTGCAGTTGTGCCTGGCTTTCGCCCAGTTGGGCGCGGGCCTGGTCGAGGCTGGCGCGGATGGAGCGGTCGTCGATGGTGGCCAGCAGGTCGCCTGCTTTGACCAGTTGGCCTTCTTTGACGAGGATTTTGGTGAGGATGCCGTCTATTTGTGGGCGCACCACGACGCTGTGTAATGAGAGTACGGAGCCGATGCCGCTGGTGTAGCGGGGGACGTCTTTTTCGCTGACTGCGATCACTCGCACGGGGATGGCGGTGGGCGTGGCGAGTTTGGTCGGGGCGGGTTTCAGGGCGTACCACAGACCTGCGCCTGCGAGGACGATCAATAGGGTGGCGAGCAGGGCTTTGTTCTTTTGGATTCGCATGCGGGGTGGGCGCCGGACGGAGTTTGGGCAGGGTTGTTGTCTTTATAAACCTGTCAGCGGGTCAGTAGGGTGACGGCTAGCTGTCAGCGCTGTCAGTTTCGTTGGGTGTACATATCCGTTGCTGCGGTAACGGCGGCTTAGGGTTTCGCCCTTACGGCGACTCACTTTTTTTCAAACGCCAAAAAAAGTAAGCAAAAAACGCTTGCTCCTGCGTGCGGCCCGCTCGCTGGGGCTCGGGGTTCCTTCGCTCCGGGATCGATCCGGGCGCAGCGCCTACGGTTTGCTTCGCTGCACCTCCTCTCGCTGTGTTTGGCTGCGCCAAACGGTCGCTGCGCTCCCACGCCCGGATCAATCCCGGAACGAAGCCTTCCGACGTCGCTCGTGGATCAAGATCAAGAGCAGGCGAGCTGACACTCGGCCTATTGAGTGGTGAAGAGCACGGCGCGCTTGGCTTTGGTTATTGTGGTGTTCTCGCCCCTCACCCCAGCCCTCTCCCGAGGGAGAGGGAGCCGATTTTTCGGCTTTTCAGAATTTGTGTTCGACTCGGTATTTCACGTCGGCGTAGCTCTCCCAAACACCACGGTCAGTTCCCTCTCCCTCCGGGAGAGGGCTAGGGTGAGGGGCTTTTGATCTGTTTCAGAATCTGGGTTCTGCTCGGTATTTCAAGTCGGCGTAGCTCTGCCAAACACCTCGGTCAGTCCCCTCTCCCTCTGGGAGAGGGCTAGGGTGAGGGTTGGCTTTTGGCTGTTTAAATTTGTGTCAATTAACCAGAACCTTCCCACAAGGTTTTCAGGTTGTCCGTCGGACGTGCGCGCTCTAGTCTTTGGTTGTCGCCGAAAACTCGGTGATCGGGTGTGAGAACCCGGGCTAAGTATTATTCCAATACCAGTACCGTCATAATCGGCGCCAGCTGATTGCTGCCTGCATTTTTATGGCGGCTATGTACGGGCGGACTTCGGTCCGGCCGGAGGTTGTACTGGTCCTTGCCCGGTTTCTCACCCCGTACGTAGCTGCCACCCAATTCGCCGCGTGAGAAACGGTAATTGTTGGCTCCAATCAGTGAGGACTGAGTAAATGACTAAGCCCGTACCCGATCCACCCATCGATCCCACAACCCCACTCGAAGACGCCATCCGCGCCGACGACCAGATCAAAACCCGCGAAGCCATCAAGCGCGCTCTCGACTTCTACCTCTGCCCCGAACCGGTCAAACCGCGTCAGCCCAGTACGATGTTCCTCATCCACCCGGACATCGACACCGAAAGCCTGCTCGCCCACGCCTGCGAATCGCTGGCTTCTGCCAATGTCATGGCCGGTGATCTGGCTGATCAGCTCAGTCGTCCGCAGCGCAGTACGGCGCTGGCGATCCAGCAGATCGTCATGCTCGCCGAACTTGCGGTAAACCGGGCGCTGGATCGGGTTGATCCGCAAACGTAATCCGTCTGAACACCGCGTCATCGTTCTTCGCGAGCAGACTCGCTCCACAAGGGGATCACAATCCAAATGTAGGTGTGAGTCTGTTTGCGATGGCGACTGTTCTGTGGCCGCAGTCTCTGGAAATATTCGTAGGGTTGATAAGTCCCAAAAAGGGACCTATCGTTCCCTTTTTGGGACTCTTTGGCCTTCACAGTGGAAACTATCTCTCTAAGCGAAGCGCTGTTTACCACCACTCAACAAAAAGTGTTGGGTCTGCTGTTCGGTAAGCCTGACCAGACTTTCTATGCCAATGAGATCGCGCGCTGGGCGTGTGTTGGCAAAGGCAGTCTCATGCGTGAACTCGACCGTCTGCAGCGAGCCGGTGTGTTGCGCATGACGAGGGTGGGTAATCAGAACCATTACCAGGCCAATCCCACCTGTCCTATCTATGCCGAACTGCTGGGCATCGCTCGCAAGACGTTTGCCATCGCCGAGCCTCTGCGTCAGGCATTGCAGCCGTTTACCGAGCAGATCACCTGGGCGTTTGTCTATGGTTCCATCGCCAAAGACACAGCAAACACACTCAGTGACATTGATCTCATGCTGATCGGCGAAGGCCTGCACTACAGTGAAGTCATGGAACGGCTCATGCCCATGGAGGAGCAATTGGGTCGTCCCATCAATCCGACGCTTTACACCCCGCAAGACTGGGCGGCGAAACTGGCTGCGCAAAACAGCTTTGTTGTGCGGGTGGTGCAGCAGGAAAAAATCGATCTGTTAGGGGCAAACCCTTTGGAGTCCAAGGATGGGCTGCAACGAGAGTCTGGAGAATCTTCTACGTAGCGGTGGGCTGAAAGCGGAGCCGCCGGATCGCAAGGAGTGTGAGGGCTTGATGCGCTCGGCCGTGGATCGGCTCAAGGATGCGCAAACTTCGACGTTGTCTTTTTCCAGCCGTTTCGACTTGGCCTATAACGCAGCGCACGCATTGGCGCTGACGGCGCTTCGATTGAGTGGTTATCGATCGGATAAACGCTATCTGGTCTTTCAGTGTCTGGTGCATACGGCGCATATCAGCAAGGTTCAGGTGCGATTGTTCGCGTTGTGTCATGAGCGGCGCAATCTCGCGGAATACGAAGGGTATATGGATGAGGATGACGCGCTTCTGGCGCAGTTGCTGGAAAGCACCTCGCAATTGTTGAGTAACGTCCAGCAACGAATGAACTGACATCCGGCACGGCTTGCGATCCTGACTAATCTCCGAAATCAAGCCCGGCGTGAAAGTCGATGTCGACACCGATCGCAACGCTTGCAGTCATCAGTCGATGCCGATTTCCATGCGCTACGAAGCGCTGAAGACCTCGACCGATAAAGGCATCGTCATCATCAGTTACCTGTAAACCGTTCGGCGTGCGCTGCAAATCTTCAGGTGCCCAACCTTGGCGCACAGGTATACTGCGCGCCTTCGCGGCTCAATGATCGGGCCCGACTTTTTTGCTTTCCGGAGCTTTTATGACTTCCCCGACCCTGCCGCCGGTTGACGACGCTGTTAGCGATGTCTCGGCTGAACTGGCCGATACCAGCGAAACCAAAGCCGATATCCCGGCGTTCAAATTTCCGTTCAAGCCGGGCGAACTGGCTTCTGCCAAAGGCTCGAATCAGCCGTGGTACAAGAACGGCGCCAAGAATGGCCACACCAAGACCCCGGGCATGGCGCCGCCGGGCACCCGTCGTTCGATGGGCAAGCGCTGAGTTTCAATCCCGCCTGCGGCCATCGCTGTGATTTTCCATCACAGTGATGGCTAAGTGCTCAGACCCTGAGCCAGATCAACGTTTCACCATTTGGTGCGCTTAGAGTCAGCAGCCCTGCCGACTCTTTCCAATAAAACGAGCGCGCTATCCCATGAAGATCAATCTCCCGGTGACCGGTCGCAATGTCGATGTGGCGCTGGACGCGAACATTCTCTCGACCACCGATCTGACCAGCGCGATCACCTACGCCAACGACGATTTCATCAGGATCAGCGGTTATAGCCGCGACGAGTTGCTCGGTACGCCGCACAACCTGCTGCGTCATCCGGATATGCCGGCGCAGGCGTTTGCGCATATGTGGCAGACGCTCAAGCGCGGGCGGTCGTGGATGGGGCTGGTGAAGAATCGTTGCAAAAACGGTGATCACTATTGGGTCAGTGCATATGTCACACCGGTGACGCAGAACGGTGTGGCGGTGGAGTATCAGTCGGTGCGTACGCGGCCGGATGCGCGGTTGGTCGCGGCGGCAGAGCGGGCCTACGCGCAATTGCGTGGTGAGCGAAGGCCACGATGGCCGGGGCCAAAAATCAGTGTGCGGGCGAAGATCACGGCGTTGACCAGTGCGTTGCTTGGCGTTGCGTTGGCAGGCGAAGCCTGGTTGCGGCCGGAATCGGCTTGGCTGCACGGCGTGGCATTTGTCGTTGGCAGTGGTCTGTGCGCAGTGGCTGTGCGCTGGATTCTGCGACCGCTGGAGCAACTGAGCGAACGAGCGCGCACCGTGGCAGACAACCCCTTGAGCCAAGCCATCTACACCGGCCGGCGCGACGAGTTCGGGCAGATCGAGTTTGCCTTGCAGATGCTTGAGTCGCAGGTCGGCGCAGTCGTCGGACGCATCGGCGATGCCTCGCAACAATTGGCCGGGCATGCCGCGCAACTGGTCGATCATCTGCACAGCAGTCACACCAGTTCACTGGCGCAGCAGGCGGAAACCGATCAGGTCGCGGCGGCGATTCATCAGATGGCGGCCAGCGTTGCGCAGGTGGCCAGCCATGCCCAGCAGGCGTCGGTGGCAGCGGATATGGCCGGCACGGAAACCCGCGAAGGGCATTTGCTGGTGGGCAAAAGTCGCAGTGCGGTGTTGCGTCTGGCTGAGGAGTTGAGTCGGGCGACTGAGGTGATCCATCAGCTTGAGGGGCATAGCAGCGAAATTTCCGGGGTGCTGGAAGTGATTCGCAGCATCGCCGAGCAGACCAATCTGCTGGCGCTCAACGCGGCAATCGAGGCGGCCCGGGCCGGTGATGCCGGGCGCGGTTTTGCGGTGGTAGCGGATGAAGTGCGCGGACTGGCGCAACGCACGCAGCAATCGACCAACGAGATTCAGCGGATGATCAGCACCCTGCAAAACGGTGCACGGGATGCGGTGATGGTGATGCAGCAAAGCAGTGAGCATGTGGAAAACAGTGTCGAGCAGGCGCAACGCGCGGCGCGGGCGCTGAGCGGGATCAGTGAACGGGTCGAGCAGATCACCGAGATGAGCCTGCAGATTGCCGCAGCGGTGGAGCAGCAGAGCGCGGTGAGCGAGGACATCAATCGCAACATCGTCAGCATTCGCACGGCGTGCGAGGTGACGGTGGATGAAGGGCGGCAGAGTCAGCGCAACTCCGAGGATGTGGCGGGATTGGCGGGGGATTTGCGGTTGTTGGCGCGGGAGTTCTGGGGGCGGCGGCAGGTGCGGGATTGAGGCTGACCGGGCGGATGCCTTCGCGAGCAGGCTCGCTCCCACAGTTGAAATGCGATCCCCTGTGGGAGCGAGCCTGCTCGCGAAAGGGCCATCAGCCGCGATGTAGTATCTGGATCAAGCCGCCCCCAGCGAAATGAACGCATACGTCTGCGCCGGCTCAGTCACCACCTGCGCCCCGGCCGCCAGCACTTGCCCGGCAACATCATCCCCGGACAAATGAAACACCCACTCACTCGGTGCCGTCGTCAGCGGTTGCGCGGTCACCTGATCAATCACCGAAGCAAAAGCGCTCATATTCGGCAAGTACGCAGTAAACCCGTCACCCTTCAACGCCGTGGTGCGAATCCCGAGCATCGCGCAAATCGCATCCTTGATGCCGATGTCATCCCGATCGGCCTGGCGCGAGCGCTGAATCAACTCCACCAGTTCCCGATCTACCAACTCACCGCCGGCAATCAACACAGGACCCTGTTGCCAGGACTCCGGCGGACAATCCTTGGCGGCAGGGTTGAGCGGGATATGCGGGTTGATTTCCGCCGGATAAATGCGACACACCAACGGCCGCCGCTCGTAGATCCGGCACAGCTTGCCTTCGTCAAGATTCCGACAGGGGCCGACGTTGTACGCGGCGAAAGTGATCGCCACATGGGCGTCTGTCGCGCCGCTGCGAACGACGGCTGAACGCCGTTCGGCATGTTCACGCTGCTGCGCCGGCAAACCCAGGCCATTACCAAGAAAGGCCTCGATCAACACGATCACTTGACCGCCATCCGCCGCCCACATGCGGGCTTCGGCCAGGGTCAGCGGGACATGGTGATCGGTGCAGCATTTGCCGCAGCCTACGCAGGAAAACGTCGTGTTCATTGAGCGATCTGTCTTCAATCAGGGTTTAAAACGGTGGCGGAAAACCACCGCACAGACGCCGATCGAAGCAAATTATGCGCCACTCAGCGGGTTTTGCCGGTTGGGCGGATCGAGTCCCACTCGGTGACGAAGGCGGTTTTCGACTGTTTGTTGTACAGACACAGCTCGCTGCCTTGCTGGCCTTTCATGTGTTTTTGCGGATATTGGCCTTGCAGCAACACGGCGGTGTAGCCGACACGGTCATCGAATTGCGCAGGCGTGCCGACCGGTTTGACGTTTTTCAGGCCGCTGGCTTTGGTGCAACCGGCGAGTACGGTTTTGTCGTAGGCGGCCCAGGCGTCGGGGCTGGAGGCGTGGGCTTGAGAGGAGAGGGCGGTGAGGCAGAGCAGGCTTAAGGTGATGGCTTTCATGGTGGGCGTCCTTGGTCGTGGGTGGCCAAGGTTGGAGTGTGCCTGAGTGTTAGAAGTTGCCTGTGCCGGCCCTTTCGCGAGCAGGCTCGCTCCCACCCTGGAATGCATTTCAAACTGTGGGAGCGAGTCTGCTCGCGAAGACGGTCGATCAGTCCGGCACCCGCTCCCGGCGGACCACATACATCCCGGCACTTTCATACAAGCGCTGCGCCCGCCGGTTGTCTTCCAGCACCTTCAGATCAACAAAACCTTCGCGCCGTTGCTGAAACACCTTGAATGCATTGAGCAACAACGCCCGGCCCAATCCTCGGCCCTGCATGCGCGGATGCACCACCAGATTCTTGATATAGGCGCTGGTCCAGCATTGCGCCACACCGACCACGCCTTCGGCATCGTGGGCAATAAAGCACAGCGACGGATCGTATTCGGGATCGATCTCGAATTGCTGCTGCCAAGTGTCCAGCGCTGGCACCCGACCGCCGCCTTCGCGGTAGCCGAGTTGCATCAAATGATGCACGTCCGGCGCCAGTTCGGCGGAGTACGTGCACAGTTCAATACCTTGAGGCACAAGAGCATCCGGCGCGTCTTTGCCAAGATCGCGCCGCATCAAAAAACAGTACGTCTCAGCCAAGACTCAGTGACCGTGCGCCGCGACGTGTTTGGCCGCTTCGATCAGGCAGTGGGTCAGTTCCGGCGAGGAGAATTTGGTCAGCACGCCGTTCGCCCCAGCCAGCCGTGCTTTCTCGCTGTTCATCGCGCTGTCGAGCGAAGTGTGCAGCAATACGTAGAGGTGGGCGAAGTCCGGGGTCTCGCGCAGGGTGCGGGTGAAGGCGTAGCCGTCCATCTCGGACATCTCGATGTCGGAGACGATCAGGTTGATCTGCTGCGCGGTGCCTTGCAGGTCGAGCAGGCAGTCGATGGCTTCCTTGGCACTGCGTGCGGTGTGGCATTGCAGGCCGAGATTGCGCAGGGTATGCACCGATTGTTGCAGCGCCACCTGGCTGTCGTCGACCACCAGAATGCGTGCGTTGCCGAGCACATCAGCGTCTTCCATGCTCAGGTCGGTCGGGGCCATTTCGATCTGCGCCGGGGCGATGCTGTGGATAACCTTTTCGATATCCAGAACCTGTACCAGCGTGCCGTCCACCGAGGTCACGCCGGTGATGTAGGCGCGCGAACCGCCGGAGCCGAACGGCGGCGGTTTGATGTCGGTGGTCAGGCAATGGACGATTTTGCTGACTGCCTGCACGTGCAGGCCCTGCTTCGAGCGGCTGACGTCGGTGACAATCAGGCAGCCGCCGTTCGGGTCTTCCAGCGGACGTTCACCGATGGCGCGGCTGAGGTCGATGACCGACAACGAAGCACCGCGCAGGGTGGCGATGCCTTTCACGTGCGGGTGCGATTCCGGCAGTTTTGTCAGCGGCGGGCAGGGGATGATTTCACTGACTTTCAGCAGGTTGATCGCCATCAACTTGCCGCTGCGCAAGGTAAACAGCAGAAGCGAAAGTGAGTCTGCGCGGGCTTTGGTGGAGGACATATGAACCTTCTGTGGAAAGGTGGTGGGCGAGGGTGGAAATCGCCAGAAACTATTGATGCCGGGTTATCGGCGTTAAAGGGGTGGGCTTTAGGTTAGTTGTCGGGTGGCGTGCAGATCAAAAGCCAAAGCCCCTCACCCCAGCCCTCTCCGCGAGGGAGAGGGGGCCGACCGAGGTGTCTGGCGTTGTATATCGACCTGAACGACCGAGTCGATTACGGATTCGGTAAAGCAGATTCAGGTCTGCGTGTTTCTTAAGCATCCCCGGGTCGGTCCCCTCTCCCTCAGGGAGAGGGCTAGGGTGAGGGTGTGCTTTTAGCTCTTCATGCCCAGTCGTTTGGCCATCCGCCCAAGATTCGCCCGATCCAGCCCCAACTCCCGCGCCGCGCTCGCCCAGTTATCCTGATTACGCTCCAGCGCCGCACTGATCAAGCGCCGTTGGTATTGCTCGGTCGCACTGCGCAAATCTCCACTGATCAGCGGCATCTCGGTCTCCGCACCAACAACAGCCTCAACCGAGTTATCCACAACCTCGCGCGGCAAATCCAGATCCGCTGCGCTCAGGCTGAGTATCTTCGGCCGCACCTTGCAGTTGCCCAGCGCCTTCAGCGCACTGCGGCCGATCAAGTGTTCCAGCTCACGCACGTTGCCCGGCCAAGTGTAGGCGAGCAGCGCTTCCTGAGCGTCGCTGTTCAGGCGCAGGCTGTTGAGGCCCATGCGCGAACGGTTCTGTTCGAGGAAGAAGCCGCTGAGCAACAACACATCGCGGCCGCGATCACGCAGGGCGGGCACGCGCAGCGGATACACACTGAGGCGATGGTAGAAGTCGGCGCGATAGCGACCGCTGCGCACTTCTTCGGCCAGGTCGCGGTTGGTCGCGGCAATCAGGCGCACATCGACCTGATGCTCCTTGTCCGACCCCAAACGCTGCAATTGACCACTCTGCAACACGCGCAACAACTTGGCCTGCACGGTCAGCGACAACTCACCGACTTCATCGAGAAACAGCGTGCCGCCATTGGCCAGTTCGAACTTGCCGCGACGGTCACTGGTGGCGCCGGTGAAGGCGCCGCGCACGTGGCCGAACAGTTCGCTTTCTACCAGCGTATCCGGCAGGGCGGCGCAGTTGAGGCTGATGATCGGTTTGTCGGCGCGCGGTGAGGCGGCGTGGATCGCCTGAGCGACCAGTTCTTTGCCAACGCCGGTTTCGCCGGTGATCAACACGGTCAGATCGCTGCCGCCGACCAGATTGATTTCCTCAACCAGTTTTTTCAGCGCCTTGCTCTGGCCGATCATCTCGCGATTTTGCTGGCCGCTCGCCTGGCGATAAACCTCGGCGCGCTGGTGCTCGTCCTCAGCGCGATTGGCCAAGCGTTGAATGCGTTCGGCAGCGTTGACCGTGGCCGAGGCGAGGCTGGCAAAAGCTTGCAGAGCGTCGAGTTCGATCGGTTCGAAACGCTCGGGGTCGAGGGCATCGAGGGTGATCAGGCCCCAGAGTTTTTCATCGACGAATAAAGGGCAGCCGAGGCAATCGTGAACTTCCAGATGCTCGTCGAGGCCATCGACCAGACCGTCATAAGGATCGGGCAAGTCGCTGTCGGCGGCGAACCGCGTGGGTCCGGCACCGCTCAGCAGAATCTCGAAGCGCGGGTGTTCGCTGACCTTGAAGCGGCGGCCGAGGGTGTCGGTGCTCAAACCGTCCACCGCCAGCGGCACCAGTGCTTCGCCGTCGAGACGCAACAACGCCGCCGCATCGCAGGGCAGCAGGGCGCGCATGGCCTCAAGCAAGCGTCGATAACGCTCGCCCTCGGGCAATTCACGGGATAGATCGGAAACCAGAGGCAGAAGAGCAGTCAGCAGGGATTTGGCGGTCATGGTCTTGTAGTCAAAGAGACAAGATGTAGTCGTGATGACTATAAAGGTCTTTGGGTCTTTATGACTACTGTATTCTCAACTCATTGATTTATATCGATAAATAAGTTGGCACGGAACGTGATAACCCTAAGCTAACTTTTCAAGAAAGCTCAGGAGTCATTCTTATGCTTAGCGTCCAGGATCGTGCCATCGTCAAATCCACCGTGCCTCTGCTGGAAAGCGGCGGTGAAGCGCTGATCACTCACTTTTACCGCATGATGCTCTCTGAATACCCTGAGGTCCGCCCACTCTTCAACCAGGCGCACCAGGCAAGCGGTGACCAGCCTCGTGCCTTGGCCAACGGTGTATTGATGTACGCGCGGCACATCGATCAGCTCGACCAGTTGGGCGATCTGGTGGCGAAGATCATCAACAAGCACGTCGCCCTGCAGATCCTTCCGGAACACTACCCGATTGTCGGTGCCTGCCTGTTGCGGGCGATTTCCGAAGTGCTCGGCGAAGAGATCGCTACGCCCGAGGTAATGAGCGCCTGGGGTGCGGCGTACGGCCAATTGGCGGACATTCTGATCGGCGCCGAAACCGCGATCTACGACCAGAAAGAACAAGCCGTCGGCGGCTGGCGCGGGGCGCGTGAGTTCATCGTCGTGGCCAAGGTCGAGGAGAGCGCGGAAATCATTTCGTTCTACTTCGAACCGGCAGACAAAGGCCCGATCCTCGCGGCCGAACCGGGTCAGTACATCGGCATGAAGCTGATCCTCGATGGCGAAGAAATCCGCCGCAACTACTCGCTGTCGGCACTGGCGAACAACGGTCAGTACCGCATCAGCGTCAAACGCGAACCGGGTGGACGTGCGTCCAATCACTTGCACGATCAACTGCATGTCGGCGCTAGCATTCAACTGTTCCCGCCATCGGGTGAGTTCACCTTGGCTGCAAGTGACAAGCCGTTGGTGCTGATCAGCGGTGGGGTGGGTATCACGCCGACGCTGGCGATGCTTGAGGCGGCGCTGGAAACCGAGCGTCCAGTGCACTTTATCCACTGCGCACGCAATGGCAGCGTGCATGCGTTCCGTGACTGGATTGATGAGTTGGCTAAGCGTCACCCGCAACTGAAGCGATTTTACTGCTACGCCGAAGATGACGGCGTGAGCCCGGCGGCGGACAAGGTCGGGGTGTTGAGTCAGGAGTTGTTGGGCGAGTGGTTGCCGCAGCAGCGTGATGTCGACGCTTACTTCCTTGGGCCGAAGGGTTTCATGGGTGCGATCAAGCGGCATTTGAAAGCGCTGGGTGTACCGGAGAAGCAGAGCCGTTATGAGTTCTTCGGGCCGGCTTCTGCTTTGGAATAATCCAGAACCGAGTCACCTTCATTCGCGAGCAGGCTCGCTCCCACAGGATTTGTGTTCGACGCAGATCCAATGTGGGAGCGAGCCTGCTCGCGAAGGCCGTCACGCGGTATCTATTATTAAATTCTGTTTAAAGGTTAATCGTTTCTTAACCGGTTTATCGTTTATTCCCCGATGCTGATGATAGGCGCTCGTTCGTTGACCTGATCAGGATCGCCCCCATGTCGCACCTCACCTTCGCCCGTCGTTTCAGCTTCGCCGCCATCGGTCTTTCGGCCGTGTGGCTGGCCAGCCCGTTTGCTTCTGCAGAATCTGCCCTGATAAAACCGCAGAGCCTGATCATTGATCAGAGCCTGCCCAAGGCACAGGTCGAAGCCATGGAACTGGCAGCACGGCGTTATGGCAGTTTCTGGAATTCTGGAGAAGAGGCGTTGGCCACGGCGGCGTTGTCGCCGCAGTTTGTCGACCAGACGCCGCCTGAAGGTCGGGTGCAGGGGCCGACCGGGCCGTTGCTGGCGTCGAAGTTCTTTCGCACGGCCGTGCCGGACTTGAGTTGCGACATCGAGCAAATGATCATCGCCGGGGATCGCGTGGTGGTGCATCTGCACTTTCGCGGGCACTTCAGCGGTACGTTCAAGGCTCTCAAAGGGCAGGGCCAGCGTGTAGACTTCCGGGCAACCGATATCTATCAGATTGATAACGGTCGCATCGCGGCCAATTGGCATATCGAAGACAACATCAGCTTGATGGCGCAACTGCAAGCGCAGCCGCCGGCCAGCTGAACCATGGACATATAAAGGAAACGCGATGAGCGAGGAAACGATTCGACTGGGACGTGAGCGGCGCTTTCTGGTGCTGCTGGGCATCATCTGCCTGGCACTGATCGGCGGTGCGCTGTACATGCAGATCGTGCTCGGCGAAGCGCCGTGCCCACTGTGCATCTTGCAGCGCTATGCATTGCTGCTGATCGCGCTGTTCGCGTTTATCGGCGCGGCCATGCGCACGCGCCGTAGCATCACCGTATTCGAAGTGCTGGTGGTGATTTGCGCGATTGCTGGGGCCGCTGTGGCCGGGCATCACGTGTACACCCAGTTCTATCCGGCGGTGAGCTGCGGCATCGATGTGCTGCAGCCGATTGTCGATGATCTGCCGCTGGCGAAGATCTTCCCGCTGGGCTTCCAGGTCGACGGTTTCTGCTCGACGCCGTATCCGCCGATCCTCGGTCTGTCGCTGGCCCAGTGGGCGCTGGTGGCGTTCGTGCTGGTGGTGATCCTGGTGCCACTGCTGACCTCGCGTAACCGAAAAGCACTGCGCTGAATCAACTATTCGGCAGTCTGGCCGATACAGAAAACGCCTCGATTTGCGTATCAGCATATCGGGGCGTTTTGCATTTCAGAGTGTTTGTGAAAACACCGTGACGGACGGCAAGGCAGGGTGCGGCAGGTGTGCGACATGTTGTCACACACGCGGTGTCGCAGGCCGCTTCAGTGACATGGAATCGGCCGTTGTTACAAAAAAGGATTGGTCTGGTTCGGCGGTTTTCGGCTTTAGCACGCGAGTGCCAGAGCAGGCAGTTTTAACAAGCGCTCGCATATGGCCAAAAGCCTTGGGTTATCGGGGCTTGCGCTGTTCGAGCCTTCGGAAAAAGCCTTCAGAGCTGTCTGAACTGACGCGGGTACACCTACAATTTTTGGTGTTTTTGTTGAGAAATGTTTTCGATAACATGCGGAACTTTTGCAAAAATGGCGATGGATTGTTGCTCGAACGGATAAAAATTATTTCGGGATAAGACATGGTGTATAGGGCGCTACCTATCTACAATCGCCCGCACTGAATTCCCGGCACTGTTCAGCCTTTATTAAGGAACGCTTTTTATTAAGGCGCTGCGCAGAAAGTCGGGTGTCGAGTGAGTCGCAAGGCTTCCAAGACACCCAGGTGTCGGTGCCTTCCAACTTTCCGCACCAAATGGAATTGGTCTGTAACAAGGCCTTTGACCACGAATTCGAATAAGAACTGACCGCTGTCCCAGGTTTTGTCGAGCGTCTGACGCGCGACGGGCGGCCCTTATTCAATCCAAAGAAAATGCCAACCCTTGGCAGGGTGAAGTGTTGGCGATCAAAACCCAACTGCATTGCGCAAGCTGCTTTAGAGGTCGTGAGATGAGTAAAAACAGGTACCCCAGATTACTAGGCCTAGTGCCGCTGCTCGGCACGTTGTTGCTGGGAGGCTGCAACATGACCTTGCTCAATCCAACGGGCCAGGTTGGCCTGGAACAGCGAAACCTGATCATCACCGCGACCCTGCTGATGCTGTTGGTCGTCGTGCCGGTTATCGTCATGACCTTCCTGTTCGCCTGGAAGTACCGCGCGTCGAACAAGAACGCCGTCTATACCCCGAAATGGTCGCACTCGACCAAAATCGAAGTGGCAGTCTGGACCATCCCGGTCCTGATCATCATTGCCCTGGGTTACATCACCTACATTTCGACCCACGAACTGGACCCGTATCGTCCGATTCAGTCCGACGTCAAGCCTGTGACCATCGAAGTGGTCGCGCTGGACTGGAAGTGGCTGTTCATCTACCCGGAACAAGGCATTGCCACGGTCAACAAGATCGTGTTCCCGGCGCACACGCCAATCAACTTCAAGATCACCTCTGACGCTGTGATGAACTCGTTCTTCATCCCGGGTCTGGGCGGCCAGATCTACGCGATGGCGGGCATGCAGACCAAGCTGCACCTGATCGCTGACCGCAACGCTGAAATGGACGGTATCTCCGCCAACTACAGCGGCGCGGGTTTCACCGGTATGAAATTCAAGGCTATCTCCACCACTCAGGAAGATTTCGACGCCTGGGTAAGTGAAGTCAAGAAGTCACCTAAACAGCTTGATCAAGCTGAATACGCGGCCCTTGCCAAACCGAGCCAGAACAACCCAGTCGAGCTCTACTCCTCGGTCACGCCGAACCAGTTCCAGATCATCGTCGACAAGTACGAAGGTATGAAGCCGGGCAAGCCGCTGAAGCACGAGAAGAAAGAGAAAGAAGTGGCGGCCACGGAAATTGACTCGAGTTCGCATTCAGCTGCCGGGGCAGAGGAGTAAACGATGTTTGGTAAATTAAGTTGGGAAGCAGTCCCATTCCACGAACCGATCGTGATGATTACCATCGCCATGATCGCGCTCGGTGGTCTGGCGCTGTTCGCTGCAATCACCTACTTCAAGAAGTGGACGTACCTGTGGACCGAGTGGTTGACCTCGGTAGACCACAAGAAAATCGGCGTGATGTACATCATCGTCGCCATGGTCATGCTGCTGCGCGGTTTTGCCGACGCCATCATGATGCGTACCCAGTTGGCCATGGCCACCGAGGGTTCGCCTGGCTACCTGCCACCTGAACACTATGACCAGATCTTCACCGCTCACGGTGTGATCATGATCATCTTCATGGCGATGCCATTCTTCACCGGCCTGATGAACCTTGCAGTGCCGCTGCAGATCGGTGCGCGTGACGTTGCGTTCCCGTTCCTGAACTCCCTGAGCTTCTGGCTGCTGGTTTCGGGCGTAGTACTGATCAACCTGTCCCTGGGCGTCGGCGAATTCGCCAAGACCGGTTGGGTTGCCTATCCACCATTGTCGGGTCTGCAATACAGCCCTGGCGTGGGTATGGACTACTACATCTGGGCGCTACAGTTATCCGGGTTAGGTACGACGCTGACGGGGGTCAACTTCCTCGCGACCGTACTGAAAATGCGTACCCCTGGCATGAAACTGATGGACATGCCGATCTTCACCTGGACCTGCACCTGGGCAAACGTTCTGATCGTGGCTTCGTTCCCGATCCTGACCGCTACCCTGGCACTGCTGACCCTTGACCGTTACATGGATTTCCACATTTTCACCAATGAACTTGGTGGCAATCCAATGATGTACGTCAACCTGTTCTGGGCGTGGGGCCACCCTGAGGTTTACATCCTGATCCTGCCGGCATTCGGCATCTTCTCGGAAGTGATCTCGGCGTTCACCGGCAAGAAACTGTTCGGCCACCACTCGATGATCTACGCCTCGGGCGCGATCTCGGTACTGGGCTTCATGGTTTGGCTGCACCACTTCTTCACCATGGGTTCGGGTGCCAGCGTCAACGCCTTCTTCGGTCTGGCGACGATGCTGATTTCCATCCCGACGGGTGTGAAGCTATTCAACTGGCTGTTCACCATCTACCAGGGTCGTCTGCGCTTCACCAGCCAGGTACTGTGGACTCTGGGCTTCATGGTGACCTTCGCCATCGGCGGCATGACCGGCGTACTGCTGGCAATCCCGGGTGCTGACTTCGTTCTGCACAACAGCCTGTTCGTGATCGCGCACTTCCACAACGTGATCATCGGCGGTGCGGTATTCGGTTACATCGCAGGTTTCGCGTTCTACTTCCCGAAAGCGTTCGGCTTCAAGCTGCACGAGGGCTGGGGTAAAGCAGCGTTCTGGTTCTGGATCTCGGGCTTCTTCGTCGCGTTCATGCCGCTCTATGCACTGGGCTTCATGGGCATGACCCGTCGTCTGAACGCCACCACCAACCCTGAGTGGGTACCGTACCTGTACGTTGCCATGTTCGGTGCGGTGATGATCGCTGCCGGTATCGCCTGCCAACTGATTCAGCTGTACGTCAGTGTGCGTGACCGCAACAAGCCAGAGAACGTTTGCGATCACGGTGACCCGTGGAATGCACACACCCTGGAATGGTCGACCTCGTCGCCACCGCCGTTCTACAACTTTGCCGTGCTGCCTAAGGCTGACTGCATCGACCCGTTCACCGAAGCCAAGGAAAACGGTACTGCGTACCAGCGTCCGGCCAAGTACGAGCCGATCCACATGCCGAACAACACCGCCACTGGCGTAGTGATGGGTGCACTGTTGACCGTCTTCGGTTTCGCAATGATCTGGCACATCTGGTGGCTGGCGATCGCGAGCCTGGCCGGTACTGTCATCTACTTCGTGATCCACGCTGCACGTGACGACCAGGGCTATATGGTTCCGGTTGAAACGATCGAGCGTATCGAAGCCGAGCAGCACAAGCGTCTGGTTGCGGCAGGGAAAATCCCGGCCGGTGCCACCCGTGTTGAAACCTCGTTGGAACAGGCTTAAACCATGTCGAACTTAGTGACCAATGTTGGACACGCCCATGGTGACCATGGGCACGATGACCATCACCACGACTCGGGCGAGATGACCGTATACGGTTTCTGGCTCTACCTGATGACCGACTGCATTCTGTTTGCGTCGATCTTCGCGGTGTACGCAGTACTGGTAAACAACGTAGCCGGTGGCCCAGCGGGCCACGACATCTTCGAACTGCCATACGTGCTGGGCGAAACCGCTCTGCTGTTGTTCAGTTCGATCACCTACGGCTTCGCCATGCTGGCGTTGTTCAAAGGCAAGAAGCAGCAGGTTCTGGGCTGGTTGTTCATGACCTTCCTGCTGGGCGCAGGCTTTATCGCCATGGAGATCAACGAGTTCCACCTGCTGATCTCCGAGGGCTTCGGTCCTAGCCGTTCGGGCTTCCTGTCGGCGTTCTTCACCCTGGTCGGTACCCACGGTCTGCACGTTTCGGCGGGTCTGATCTGGATGGGCATCATGATGTACCAGGTCAACAAGCACGGCCTGACGGCGACCAACAAGACCCGTCTGAGCTGCCTGAGCCTGTTCTGGCACTTCCTGGACGTGGTGTGGATCTGCGTATTCACCGTTGTTTACCTGATGGGGACTCTGTAATGGCTAATGCACACTCCCATGACAGCCATGATGCTGGCCACGGCAGCGTAAAGTCGTACGCCATTGGCTTCATCCTTTCGGTGATCCTGACCGTGATTCCTTTCGGTCTGGTGATGTACCCGAGCCTGCCGAAAGCCACCACGCTGGCAATCGTTCTGCTGTTCGCAGTGATCCAGGTGATCGTTCACCTGTATTACTTCCTGCACCTGGACCGTTCCATTGCTCAGCGTAACAACGTGATTGCATTCGTCTTCACGGCGATCGTGATCGTGCTGCTGGTTGGCCTGTCGTTGTGGATCATGTTCAGCATCCACACCTACATGATGGCGAAGTGAGGTAAGACCCGATGTCGCTCAAGCACTTTATCCAAATCACCAAACCGGGGATCATTTTCGGTAACGTGCTTTCTGTGGCAGGCGGGTTTTTCCTGGCCTCGAAAGGGCATGTGGATCTGGCGGTGTTTCTGGCTGCCATGATCGGTACATCCCTGGTTGTTGCCTCCGGTTGCGTGTTCAACAACTGCATCGACCGCGACATCGACCTTAAGATGGAACGCACCAAGAACCGGGTGCTGGTGCAGGGCTTGATCTCCCTGAAACTGGCCCTGGTCTACGCGACCATCCTTGGTGTTCTCGGCGTTGCGTTGTTGTACAAGGTGGCCAATCCGTTGGCCGCTTTGTTCGCGATCATCGGCTTCATCATCTACGTCGGCTTCTACAGCCTGTACCTCAAGCGCAAGTCGGTTCACGGCACGCTGGTAGGCAGTCTGTCGGGCGCCATGCCGCCAGTGATCGGTTACGTTGCCGTAACCAACAGCTTCGACATGGCCGCGCTGACGTTGCTGGTGATGTTCAGCCTGTGGCAGATGCCGCATTCCTACGCCATCGCGATCTTCCGCTTCAACGATTACCTGGCCGCATCGATTCCGGTGCTGCCAGTGAAGCGCGGGATTCAAGTGGCCAAGAAGCACATCCTGCTCTACATCCTGGCGTTCCTCGTGGCGACCTTGATGCTGACCTTCAGCGGTTACGCCGGCATGAGCTACCTCGCCGTCGCCGCGGCCATGGGCATGTACTGGTTGTACATGGCCTGGACCGGCTACAAAGCGGTGGATGACACGGTCTGGGCACGCAAGCTGTTCGTGTTCTCGATCTTCACCATCACTGCGTTGAGCGTCATGATGTCCCTGGACTTCAAGGTGCCCGCAGAGCTGCTGCTGACGTACGCGCCGTAAGGCTCAAAGGCTTGAAGAAAAACCCCGCACATTGAGAGATGTGCGGGGTTTTTTGTTGGGTGCTATTTAAAGTCGATTGGGAAACGACTGTCTGCTTATAGAGAGATCTCCTACCTTCAGAAAACTTTTCATCAGATAGGATCCCAGAGGCTATTTTCTAATGGGGCAGGTTTGGATGAAAAAGCGTGATCTGTTTGCTGAGTTAATGCAGGGCGTCGCAGAGATGGCGGTTTATCGAGAAAATGTGGCGAAGGATGCCTTGGCGGCAGGTTGCTATCACTTCGTAAAACACCTAGATTTGGATCCAGCCATGTCGATGACCTGCCACAAATCGAATCTCCGGCAATCATCGGTCTTAACCTGCGGTTCTGCATGTACTGATCAAAAGGCTGGGCGAAATGACTGAGAGGATGACCTGCGACGAGCGTTTTATTGCCCTGGCCCAAGAGCTGAACTACGACATTTATGGTGAGAACACCGCTGGCGGCAATTACGCGCCGCTGATACGTCATCATGACGAGCTGTACATCAGCGGTATGGTGCCGCGCACTAACGGCAAGATTCAGTACCCCGGTCGGGTCGGGCTGGAGTTGACCCTCAAGGATGCGCAAGCCGCTGCGAGTATCAGTGCGATGCGTTGTCTGGCGTTGATCGTCGATGCGGTGGGTTCGCTGGACAAGATCAAGGCGTTGTTGCGGGTCACTGTTTATGTGAAGTCGACGCCGGACTTCGTTGACCTGAGCGAAGTGGCCAACGGTGCGTCGGACGTGTTCAGTCATGTGCTCGGCGATGCCGGCCGGCACACGCGCACCACGGTCGGTGTGTATCAGTTGCCGAAGAACGCGGCGATTGAAGTAGACATGATCGTAGCACTGCATTCGGGCGCATAACCCTCGAAAGCCGAGCAACAAAAAGCCCCGCCTGAATCTCAGTGCGGGGCTTTTTCATACAGCGGCTGCGCTATTACTGCGCGGCGATGCTGTAGCCATCAAATGCGGTCTGCTGTTGCAGCGCGGTGATGATGTTCTTGCGGTTCACTGCCTGTTCGGTACCCGCGTTGTCGACGAAGACTTCGCTTTCCAGCTCCGCTTCTTCGCCTTCACCAACGAAGGTGAAACCGAGGAACTCCAGCGCTGCACGGTCAACGTTCAAGCGCGAGCGTGGCGTGCGCAGTGGCAAGGTCACGCTGATGCCATCCTTGCTGATGGTGAAGATTTCGACTTCTTTCTTCTTTGCAGCCTTGCTCTTGCCGCCGCTCGGGTTGCTGATCGCCTGATGGGTCTGGTTCAGCACTTTGAGGGCCAGGCCGTAAACGATTTCCTGGAACGCCGGATCGTCCTTGAAGCTGGACAGGATGCGGCCGATCGAGAACTTGCTGCTGAGGTCTTCAAGGGCGGCGAGATCGGCGGCTTCGGCGTCTTTCAACGCCTTGAGTTCGCCCATCAGCTCGTAAGCCTTGTCGTCATCGAAGCTGTCGTGAGCCTGACGGATCGCCGCTCGCAGCTCGCGGATCTGGTCGCTTTCGCGGGTCGACTGGAACGCGTCCAGGACCATTTCGCTGATGATTTTGGCTTGTGGCAGGTGTTGTGAAAGATTGATGGAGTTTTCGTATTCCGCTTTGGACGATTCGGTGACTACGGATTCAGCGGTGTTGAAATCGGACATTGAAATTTCACTACTTTTTAACTTGAGTGGAGATGAGAAAACCCAAGGGCTTTTTCAGGCCGACTAATTTAGGGGAGCGCGGCGGCGTTGTCACGGATCAACGGGCCGGCGGTCTCAACTATTTGCCGGGGCTGTTCAAATTCATTGAACGCATCATCCATTGTTCGGCTGTTTGCTGATCCGTTGGCAGCGAAAAACGGAATGTCGCACCGCGCCCGCTGACGTCGAGCAACTCAATCTCACGGCCATGTAATTGCAGGATGCGGTGCACGATGCGCAGGCCCAGCCCTCCGTCACGCCGCGCGCCACCGATATTGAACGGGCGCAGGAACAAACCTTCGCGCAACTCCGGAGCGATGCCGGGACCGGTGTCACTGATCGTGACATCAACCAAGGCACCGTGAGGTGTCAGATCGAACTCGATCTCGCCGCCCAGAGGTGTATGCCGTAAAGCATTGTCCACAAGGTTGGTCAGCACCCGTTCGATCAACCCGAGGTCGGCGCAGACCGTTGGCAGGTTCGGCACGAAATGGGCCTTGAGTTCGACTTGCCGCGCTTCGGCCGTCAGTTCGAATTTCTGGAAGATATCCTGCACCAGATCGATCAGCGAAAAACGCTCCAGCACCGGTTGCACGAATCCGTGTTCCAGTCGCACCAGTTCCAGCAGTGACTGCGCCAGACCGCCGACCTTTCTGCTCTGGTCCAGGGCGATGCCGAGGTAGCGGCGCCGCTCCTCCGGGGATAGCGTGGCGTCTTTGAGCGACAAGGTTTCCAGATAACCGTGCAGCGAAGCCATCGGCGTGCGCAGGTCATGAGAAATGTTCGCCACCAGCTCGCGACGCTCCTGATCCTGACGGGTCAGGGAGCGCCACTGTTCGCCGAGACGATTCTGCATTTGCCGGAAGGCGGCATCGAGAACGGCGATTTCATCCGGGTCAGCGGTTTTATCCACAGGTGCCGTGACGGGTCGAGGTGGCGCCGCCCCGTCGATGTCGAAGCGGCTGACGGTTTCGGTGAGTCGCCGCAATGGCCGGGTAATTAGATTGAACGCAGTGAGGCCGGCAACCAGGCACAGCAACGCGACCAGTCCGATCGACAACAGCGCGGTGTTGAGTGCCGCACTGGTCGCGCCGCGTTCGGCGAAGCGGTCGTGCGCTTCGCTGAGCAGCACCACATATAGATAACCGACAGCTTTACCGTTGACCTGCAGTGGTGCGGCGCTGAATACCTTGCGCCCATCGACGCTGCGCGGGTCATCGCCGAGGATCGGCAGCGGCTGATCGTCGAGGAGTTGACGAATCGGCGCCAGATCAACCTGCTGGCGGCGTATCCGCCCTTCGGGCGCAGCACTTCCGGCAATCCGTCCCTCGGTGTCTAGCAGGTACACCTCGACGCTCGGGTTGACCAGCATCAGTTGGCTGAACAGTTCACGCACAGCGCCGGGCATCAAACCGTTGCTGTCCATCAGCACCGTGTCGTGGGCGATGTGCTGCGCCAGATCTCGCGACAGGCCTTGCACCACTTCCAGCTCATGCATGTGACTGGAGCGCACCTGCAGCCATGCCGATGTGCCGCAGCACACCAACAGCAGCACGGCAAATACCACGGACAGGCGCTGCGTCAGGGTCAGTTTCATGGCTGCTCGGTACCAAATTTATAACCACGGCCCCACACGGTGAGGATTCGCGCTGGCTGTGCCGGATCCTTTTCGATCTTCGCCCGCAGGCGATTGATGTGGGTGTTGACCGTGTGTTCGTAACCTTCGTGGCTGTAACCCCAGACGGCGTTCAGCAGATCCATGCGCGAGAACACTTTGCCCGGTTGGCGGGCGAAGAAGTACAGCAGATCGAACTCGCGAGGCGTGAGGTCCAGCCTTTGGGCGTCGAGGCTGACTTCGCGGGTGATCGGATCGATAGTCAGGCCATCGAGACTCAAGCTGCCGGCATCCATTTTCAGATTGCGCGCCATCGCGTCGACTCGGCGTAGCAAGGCTTTGACCCGAGCCACCAGCTCCAGCATCGAAAACGGTTTGGCGAGGTAATCGTCGGCACCCAGTTCCAGACCAAGGATGCGGTGCAATTCACTGGAGCGGGCGCTGGTGATGATGATCGGCGTGTAACGGGCCATCGCGCGGGCGCGGCGGCAGATTTCCAGACCGTCGACGCCCGGCAGCATCAGGTCGAGGATCAGTGCATCCCAGTGACCTTGTTGCAGCAGGCGCATGCCTTCGTCGCCGTCGGCGCTGTGTGTGACCTCGAATTGTTCATCCCGCAGATGCAGGCAAATCAGGTCGGCGATGTGTTGGTCATCCTCGACCACAAGGATGCGTTTGGTCTGTTCCATGGAGCTCTGTCCTTCGGCGCGATAAGCGCATTGTGCGGGTTTTCCTCCGGGCGAGTTATCACGAATTCGTTAACTCCCCGTGAGGATTTGGCGATCAATCCAAGCCTAGGCTGTGTTCCATGAAGGGCATCTGGAATTTTTGGAGACGGCCATGTTTTCACGGCGACAGATTCTGTTAGCGGGCGGCGGGCTGGGGGTTGCAGCCCTGGTGGCGGGTGTATTGCCAAAATTGTCGACTGCCACGGCAGTGATCGGCGAGGCACACGCGGACGAGGCGTTCGAAGTCATTCACAGCGACACTGAATGGCACTCGATTCTAAGCGACGAGCAGTATCAGATCCTGCGTGAGGAAGGCACCGAACGGGCCTATACCAGCGCACTCAACGATGAACATCGCACTGGCACGTTTGCCTGTGCCGGCTGTGATCTGGCGTTGTTTTCATCCGCGACCAAGTTCGACAGCCGTACCGGTTGGCCGAGTTTCTGGGCGCCGCTGGAACACGCGGTGGCGACGCGTCAGGAACGTTCGTTCGGCATGTCCCGCGACGAAGTTCACTGTCGCCGCTGCGGCGGTCATCTGGGCCATGTCTTCGATGACGGTCCCAGGCCCACCGGCCTGCGCTACTGCATGAACGGCCTGGCGATGACCTTCAAAGCCGAGGCGGCTTGAGTCATGACCCGCTCGCGATCTTCACTTCAGACAGGACGAATTTATGTGGCTCTTGGTTCTCGCTTATCTCGGTGGTGTGCTGACGATCGTCAGTCCGTGCATCCTGCCGGTGCTGCCTTTTGTCTTCGCTCGCACCGGGCAGCCGTTTATCAAAAGTGGCTTGCCGCTGCTGGCGGGGATGGCGGTGACCTTTGCGCTCGTCGCCTCGTTGGCGGCGGTGGGCGGCGGTTGGGTGGTGCAAGTCAATCAGTACGGGCGCTGGCTCGCGTTGCTGTTCGTTGCCCTGTTCGGGCTGACCTTGCTGCTGCCGCGTGTGGCCGAGCGTCTGACCCGGCCGCTGGTGTCGGCCGGCAGTCGTCTGTCGGAGGCCGCCGGGCAGGACAATCGTCCGCGTCCCGGCGCTTCGTTTCTGATCGGGGTCGCCACGGGGCTGCTCTGGGCGCCGTGCGCCGGGCCGATCCTGGGGCTGATTCTGACCGGTGCCGCGCTGCAAGGGGCAAGCATCGCCACCACGCTGTTGTTGCTCGCCTACGCGGCGGGTGCCGCCACCTCGCTGGCTGCGGCGCTGCTGTTGGGCGGTAAGGTTTTTGCGCTGATGAAGCGCTCGATCGGCACCGGTGAGTGGATTCGTCGTGGCCTCGGCGCGTTGATGTTGGCCGGTGTCGCGGCCATTGCACTGGGGCTCGATACCGGGGTTCTCGCACGGTTATCAACGGCGTCCACCGGTGGGCTGGAGCAGGCACTGGTCGGCAAGCTGTCGGGCAAATCTGCCAACGCCAACGCCACGATGATGGCGCAGATTCCTGCTGAGGAAGGCGCTGCGAACGGCAGCATGATGGCTGCTGGCGGTGCGATGAAAATGGCCGCCAAAACGTCAGGCACTTTACCGGTCGAAGGCCAGTTGCCGCCGCTTGATGGCGCGGTGCAATGGCTCAACTCAGCGCCGCTGGATGCCCAGGCTTTGAAAGGCAAAGTAGTGCTGGTGGATTTCTGGACTTACTCCTGCATCAACTGCCTGCGCACCCTGCCTTACATCAAAGCGTGGGCCGAGAAGTATCGCGATCAGGGCCTGGTGGTGATAGGTGTACACGCGCCGGAATTCGCCTTCGAACGTGATGAGGGCAATGTCACCAAAGCCATGAAGGAATTGGGCATCAATTATCCGGTGGCCATCGATAACGACTACAAGATCTGGCGCGCCTTCAACAACGAATACTGGCCAGCGCATTATTTTGCTGACGCCCAGGGACGCATTCGTTACCACCATTTCGGTGAAGGGGACTACGCCGAGTCGGAACGCGTCATACAACAACTGTTGCGTGAAGCCGGCGCAAAAACCGTGGCGGACGGCTTGATCAATGCCGACGCCAAGGGTGTGCAGCAGGCGCCCGACATGAATCAGGTGCTGTCGCCGGAAACCTATGTCGGCTACCAGCGTGCGGAACATTTCGTACCCGACACCAGCCTGGTGCCTGACAAGGTCGCGGCTTATACCCCACCGCCCCGTCTCGCTTTGAATGACTGGAGCCTCGGCGGCCAATGGAACGTCGGGGCGGAGCGCGCGACCGCCGGCGCCTCTGCCAGCCGTATCGTTTATCGCTTTCATGCCCGCGATCTGCATTTGGTACTGGGACCGGGCGCGGACGGCAAACCCGTTCGCTTCAAGGTGTTGATCGACGGTCAGGCGCCGGCAGATGCCCACGGTGTCGACGTCGCCCCCGACGGTTCGGGCCGCGTCACCGAGCAGCGCCTGTACCAGTTGGTGCGCCAGACCGATGTCGTGAAGGATCGAACCTTCAGCATCGAATTTCTTGACCCGGGCGTATCGGCCTACGCCTTTACCTTCGGCTGATCAGGAGTCATTGAAATGAAGATTACATGGCGTCGTGTGTTGTTGGGAGTCGCGGTGGCCGGCGTGATTGGCCAGGTTTCAGCGTTTTCTTTGGGGGGCGAAGACGCGGTCGTGATTCCGCCTCCAACCCTTGATGAAATCACGCAGGCACACAGCGAAACTGCGGTGTTTGCCGGTGGCTGTTTCTGGGGCGTGCAGGGTGTTTTCCAACACGTCAAAGGCGTGCAGAAAGCGGTTTCCGGTTATGCCGGAGGCGCGGCCGATACGGCGCAATATGAACGAGTCAGCGAAGGCGATACCGGCCACGCAGAGTCCGTTCAGGTGACCTTCGACCCGACGCAGGTCAGCTACGGCAGCCTGTTGCAGATCTACTTCTCGGTAGCGCACAACCCAACCGAACTCAACCGCCAGGGGCCGGACAGCGGCTCGCAATATCGCTCGGCGCTGTTCCCGGTCAACGCTGATCAGCAGAAGATCGCGCAGGCTTACATCGCGCAACTTGATGCGGCCCATGCCTTCAACAAACCTATCGTCACCAAGCTGGAAAGCTACAACGGCTTTTACCCGGCGGAGGACTATCACCAGGACTTCCTGACCGAGCATCCGAGCTATCCCTACATCGTGATCAACGACATGCCGAAGGTGGCGAATCTGAAGCAGGTGTTTGCCCAGCGTTATCAGGAGAAACCGGTGTTGGTGAAGGACGGGTCTTGATCAAGGCTCGTTATTTGAGCCTCGGTCGCTCCATGGCAATCACTGACGCCTCGAAACCCAGGCTGGAAAAAAATGCCTCGGCGCCTTCTCGTCCGGCACGTAGCATCCAGGTGATGTCGGGGTTATCGCCCATGACATGTTTAACCAGTCTGCGGCCAATGCCTGCGCGCCGATGCTGACCATCGACCACGACCATCGAAAGATAGCCGTTGCACAAACCATCGCTGATGCCTCGGGCGAAGCCGACGACCTGTGTGTCGTGCAGGGCAATCACCGTGCGTTGAGAGTTTTTGATGAGTTGCGCGAAATGCTCGCTGGAACCGGTTCGGTGAGCCCAGCCGTTTTGGCCGAGGAACAGTCGTACCGGCTCCACCTCGTCAGGCAGAAGGTCGCGTACGGTCAGATTGTTATTCATCTACGGTTCGACTCCTTGTCGGTTGTCGCTCGATATCATTATCTGCCCCACGTCTGCATCGCAAATTCGACGAAGCGGCGCAGCTTCGGCAAACGATAGCGATCCGGCGCATAAAGCAAATGCAGGGGGCGGCTGGGCGGTTGATAGTCGGGGACGACGGTCACCAGTTTGCCGTCGCGCAAATCCTGTTCCACCAGCGCATCGGGCAGCATCACGATGCCCATGCCGGTGCGCGCGGCCTGGTGCAACCCGGCGGAAGTGTTCATCAGCATCGGTCCGCTGACGTCGACGAGAATTTCCCCGTCCGGGCCGCTGAGGCGCCAGCGTTTCTCCACCGACTGCCAATCGTCGCCGGCAGGGTAGGCGAACGACAGGCAGTCGTGTTGCTGCAGGTCTTCAGGGGTTTGCGGCATGCCGCGCCGGGCCACGTATTGCGGGGAGGCGCAGACGGTCAGTGTGTAATCGATCAGAGGGCGGGCAATCAGATTCGACTCCTCGAAATGCCCTAGTCGGAACGCCACATCAAGACCACTTTCCAGCAAGTCTGGACGGCTGTTGGTCAGCACCACATCCATTTTGACCTGTGGATATTGCAGGGAAAATTCGCTGAGCGCCGGCGCCAGGCGTTCTACGCCAAACGTCAGTGGCGCGGTAATGCGCAGCAGGCCGCGCGGCTCATCGAGTGCCTGTTCCGCCAAGCGTTCGGAGTCGGCCACCAGTCCCAAGACGTCCAGACAACGCTGGTAGTAGACGCTGCCAAATTCAGTCAGCCGCTGCCGTCGAGTCGTTCGCTGCAACAGCTGCACACCGAGCCGTTGTTCCAGCGCGCGCAGGTGATTGCCAACCATGGTCGTCGACATGTCGCACTGCAACGCGGCCGCCGTCATGCTCCCGGCTTCGACGACTTTGACGTACACGCTCATCGACTGGAACAGGTCCATTATCAAGCCCTGCTTTTAAATGAATGAAGTTTTTCCGAGTTTATCCAGTTTCGGTGGCTAACCATACTGCCAGCACACCGACCTGCACTGGAGTTTGAAGTCATGACCGCCGCCCTGATGAACACCTACCAACCACTGGCCCTGAGTTTCACCAAGGGCCTGGGCACTCGCCTGTGGGATCAGGCCGGTCGCGAGTATCTGGATGCGGTGGCCGGTGTCGCGGTGACCAATGTCGGCCACTCGCACCCGCGGATTGTTTCGGCGATCAGCGAGCAGGCAGGATTGCTGCTGCACACGTCGAATCTGTACAGCATCGACTGGCAGCAACAACTGGCCAAACGGCTGACTGAGCTGTCGGGCATGGAGCGTGCGTTCTTCAACAATTCCGGCGCTGAAGCCAATGAAACAGCGCTGAAACTCGCGCGTTTGTACGGCTGGCGCAAAGGTATAGAACAGCCGCTGGTGGTGGTCATGGCCAACGCGTTCCATGGCCGCACACTCGGCACCTTGTCGGCCAGCGATGGCCCGGCAGTGCGCCTGGGTTTCAACGAATTGCCGGGGGATTTCCTCAAAGTGCCGTTCGGTGATCTCGCGACGCTGGAACAGGTGCAGCAAAAGCATGGCGAGCGGATCGTGGCGATTCTGGTCGAGCCAATCCAGGGCGAAAGCGGTGTGCAGCTGGCGCCGCCCGGTTACCTGAAAGCCCTGCGCGAACTGTGCAATCGCCATGCGTGGTTATTGATGCTCGATGAAATTCAGACCGGTATCGGTCGCACCGGGCGCTGGTTTGCGTTTCAACATGAAGGCATCGTCCCGGATGTCATGACTTTGGCCAAAGGACTGGGTAATGGCGTGCCGATCGGCGCTTGCCTGGCGCGGGGCAGGGCGGCGGATCTGTTCACGCCCGGCAGCCATGGCAGTACCTTCGGCGGCAATCCGCTGGCGTGCCGGGTCGGTTGCACGGTGCTGGATATCATCGAAGAACAGGGCCTGCTGGAAAACGCCCGGATTCTGGGGGAACGGCTACTAACTCGTCTGCGTGCAGAGCTGGCGGACAATCCCAATGTGCTGGCGATTCGTGGTCAGGGCCTGATGATCGGTATCGAGCTGAAACAACCAGTGCGTGATCTGACCCTGATCGCGGCGCGGGATCATGGACTGTTGATCAACGTCACGCGGGGCAAGACGATACGGCTGCTGCCACCGTTGACGATTGATGAGCGGGAGGTGGAGATGATTGTCAGAGGTGTGGGGCACATCGTCAGTAGTGATATTTGCAGCTAATAACGCAAATCTCACCACCTTCAATGCTGTAGACCAAACGATGCTCACCCGATACTCGTCTTGACCAAAAGCCGCTCATGTTGTGTTTGAGCGGCTCAGGTTTGCCGATACCTTCAAACGGTTCGCGCTGGATTGCTTTGATCAACAGATTGATACGTTTGAGTCCGGCCTTATCGTTCTGTTGAAACCACAAATAGTCTTCCCAGCCTGATGGCGTGAACTCGATTTTCATTCTTCGATCAATTGCCTGACTTTGGCTTTGCCGGCACGCATTTCGCCAATCGATTTGATCAACCGCTCGGCATTGGCCGGAGAGCGCAGCAGGTAGGCTGTTTCTTCGAGTGCGTTGTACTCAGCCAGAGACATCATCACGACGGGCTCACCTTTTTGGCGTGTGACCAGAAGGGGGGCACGGTCTTCGTTAACGCGATCCATCGTTTCGGCCAAATGCGCACGGGCGGTGGTGTAGTTGATGGTTTGCATGAAGTAGTCCTCGCTAGTAGCAAAGAACGTACAGAAATGAGTACATGATGACAAGGTGATACCTATCAGTGGTTGTTTCGCAGAAGGGCTTGCTGCAAGCACGCTCAGTATCACTTAAGAACTCTGGAGACGTTTCTGAGAAGGTTGTAATCCTTGTCCACGGTCTCGGGCAGTGAGAAACCGCCGCGTTGTCGGCATCCGGCGCTCCCGGTGTAGGAAAAAACTATGGCTAGTCCGGATAATCCGCCAGATCCGGCGCCAGCATCCGTGTCTTCGCCTTGCCATTCGAATTGTGCTGAATGATCTCCCGCGGCTGCCCCTGCTCATTGAAAAACACCTGACCGATCCCCGCCGAATTCCACAAGCGTTCACCTGCCTCAGCATGTTCAGGCGTATACGGCACGATGCGCATGCGCCGGCGTTTGGTAAACCAGTTCAACGGTGAACGCGGCGAGTAGAGCCAGCGGTTGAGGCGGTCGAACCATTCCAGCAGGGTTTTCGGAAATTCGTTTTTGATGCCGCTGCTGGTGATCTGCCAGATTCGTGGACCGGCCTTGCGGTGTCGGATAAGCACTTCGTAGACGAAGGAATAATGCACGTCGCCGGACAGAACCACGTAGTTACCGGGAGTGCGTGAATGGCGGAAAATGTTCAGGATCACCTGCGCCGCACCGCGATGGGCCATCCAGTTTTCCGCGTCGACCAGCAGCGGATAACCGCACCAACTGAAGACCTTCTGCACGGTTTCAATCAGCTTCACGCCGAAGATCGGCGCCGGTGACACGATGATCGCCGACGGGTGATCGAGCAGTTCCTGTTGCAGTTCGCTTAGCGCCTCCCAATCGAGCAGGCCCGAGGGCTGCTTGAGCGCCATTTCACTACGCCAGCGTCGGGTGCGGGTATCGATGACCACCAGCGCTGGGCTGGTTGGCAGCACAAAATGCCAATGTTGAAAGCGCAGCAACTCATCGATCAAGTCGTCCTGCACCGGGCTGTCGAGATACTGGTCATTGCCACTGGCGCTCAGCCCCAGGGTTTTAGCCAGCACATCCTTGAACGCATCGGGATTGTTGCCCCAGCCCTGACACAACATGTAGGCGATCAACGCATTGCCGATGATGCGTTTGGAGAACGGATGGCCGTAGGCCGTTTCCTCCCATTGCGCGGACAGGTTCCAGTCATCGGTGATGTCGTGATCATCGAAAATCATCAGGCTCGGCAGATGCGCCAGCGCTCTGGCGACCTTGCCCAATCCGGCCTTGAAGGCATCGATGCGAGTCTGTTCGAGGGCATAGCGCTTGAGGCGTTCGGGCGTTAACTCGGGTGCTTGCGGATCGATCAGCGACCAGGCGGTCGGCGACCACACCAGCAGATACATCGCCATGACTTCGGCGAACGTCACCAGATGATTATCAGCACTGCTGCTGGTGAAAATCGGCTTACGCGCACCGCCGAAAAATCGCTCGCGCAATGTCTCGTTGCTCTCCAGCGCCGGTAACAAATCCGCACGGTGGTAGTAACTGGCCGGGTGTTCATAGAGCTTGGCGCTGTCGCTGACCACGGCGCCTTCGAGGTGTTCGTCGAACAGGCCAAGACGTTCGATCAGGGCATGAATCGCCCGCAGCATCGGGCCAGCCACGTCGTCGGCGTAGACCTGGTCGCCGCTCATCATCAACAGGGCGGGGCGTTGTTGCGGATCGGTTTCCGTCGCCAACAGTTGATCGACGCAAAGCAAACCATCCGTCGCCGGGTGATGCGGTTTGCGGCAGGAGCCGTGCAGCAGTTGATCGATCCGCGAGCGCAGGACGAAGTTCGGACTGGTTGCATCGCCATACAGCAGATGCGCCGCCCAGTCGGCGATGCCCTCTGCATTGTCGATCAGCAGGTCATAGTCGATACGCGTATCGCAGGGCAGGGCGCTATCGAGAGAAACATCAATGAGGTGAACAAACGCCTGACGACCTACGGGAATGACCGTGCATTTCTCCGCGTCGAGAGGAATGTCTCCTACACCTTGCAGGCGCAATGTCAGCGACAGCTGGCGCGTACCGATCAACCACAGCACCAACCGCTTCGGCTCCAGCCGGCGCAGCAGTGGGCCGGCCAACACGGCAGGCAACGAAGAGGGATCAGCGAGGTGTCGGGACATCGGAGGGCAAAGCTCAAGGCGCACAGGCCGGCGATGATAGCGCAGCCGGCGCCTCGAACCCTTAAATCAGCCTTAAGAGTCGGCTTTTTGCACTTTCAGCGCCAACAAACGCCATTGCGCAGGCAGCGCGTCAACTCGCGGCTGCTCTTGCACGGAACAATCGAAACGGTAGGCAACATCGTCGCCGTTCATGTTGCGCGCGGTGACGGTGTTGTTGAAGGTGTAGACCTGATCCTTGAAGCGGTGGCTGACCAGCGCTTTGCTGTCAGCAAAACGCGCCGAAGCGGGAAAGCGCAACGTGCTGGTCACAAACGGGCTGCACATGACATACGCGATCATCGATTTGTCGGCCTGTGCGTCGCCGCGCAATTTCTTGTTCAGCGCTGCCAGGGCCATGCGACCCTGATAGTCGCTTTGATCCAGCACGGTCTGTAGCCCGATGGATTTCGGTGCCCGACTGGCGTAGTTCGGCAACAGTGCGGAATCGGCGGGAGAGGGCTTGTCATCCGGCTCGATGGCAGCAAAAGCCGGCGCGTCTTTCAGCTCGGCGGCGGGTGTGACTGCCTCGGCTTCAGGCAATAGAGAGGTCGACTCGGTGACTTGCGTGTTTTCAGCCTGCGCCGGCTCGTAGTCATGCGACGACGGAAACAACGACAACGTGATCGACAGCACCACCATCGCGACAATGAAACCGCCCGCTGCGCCAACGATGTTGCCGTAGAAAACATTCCAGCTGCCGCGGTTCTGCACCACCCAGCGCCACATGACCCCCCAAACCGCAACAATCGCCAGAAAACGCAGAAACTCCATTTGATCCTTTCCTTAAACCTTCAAAACCCTGAAATCAACGCACGCCCACAGTGAACGCTGACGATGGGCGGCAAGATAACAAAACAGGCGTGTAATGCCAGTGGCGATAGCGGCGCTCAGTGAAAATTGAGCTCGAAAAACGCCAGCGTCGTCACACCCGCAGCCAAGCCACAGATGCCAGCGAAAAGTTGCCGCGCCAACGGATGCTCGGGCTGAGGACGCCTGACCAGCCACATCCAGACGCCCGCCAGCACGCCGAACGTGGTGATTATTTGCAACACGCTACTGGCCAGGTTCTCAGGTGCAGGAGGTACGTGCGACGGGAAAAGGCCTGAACAGATCACCGAAAAAATCATCGCTACGATAAAGCCGCTGGCGGCACCCGCAAGGTTGGCGAGGATCAGGTTCCAGGCACCACGGGTCTGCACGACCCAAGCCCAAACGGCTGCCCAGACGAAAAAGTACAACACGGCCATCAAGGTGTTTCTCCCTCTGAAAATTGACTCCATCGAGGCGCTGGCGACCTCGTTACTGGCAGTGGACGGCAAGATAGCAAAATAGTAGCGTCGCGCCACCGCCCGACGCAGGCGACATCTCCTTCCTCAAACTGGACGAAAAAATCGATGGCGAGGCACGCCCGACAACCATGTTGACCACTGTCGACGAAATCTGCGGTCAATACTTCCGCGCCACGCAATACGTGAAGCCGTATGTGATCTACACCGTCAGGCCTTCGGATGGCGGATGCGGCGAAGTGAAACGCGTCGCGGTGGTTGGCGGTCGATCAGTGGAGAAGGGCGATTACATTGATGAGAAGGGCGAGTTTCAATATCTGGGCTGGAAAAAGCTTGTCGGTGCCGATGGTTTTCCGACCGATATCCGCGTGCTGAAAGCCCGCCGTTGAACCAAAGAAATACCGGGATGTTTTCTTGAAGATGAGGATGGACAGATGATCGACTTCAACAACAAAGGCTTCTTCAAACTCAAGCAAAACGATGAGTACGCCGAACGCGTAAGCGCGCTGTTGCTCGACGGCGAGGAAGTGATCGACTCTTACAAGGCCATGCGTGACGGCGTGGTGTTTACCAACAAACGCATCATCGCGGTCAACGTTCAGGGCATTACGGGCAGCAAGAAGGATTTCACCTCCTTGCCGTACAAGAACATCGTCGCGTACTCCGTGGAAACCTCGGGCACCTTCGATCTGGACTCGGAGCTGGAGATTTACTTCTCGTCACTGGGGAAAGTGAAGTTCGAATTCACCGGGAAGACGTCGATGGTGGAGATTTCCAAGTACATCTCGAAGCATCTGCTGTAACGGCTCAGCCCATTACAAGATGTCTTTCAAGTAACCCTTAAGCGCGAGGAGCGGCTGATCCAGCTGCTCCAGCGAACGCGCCTCGCTGAACTCAGCGGACAACTTCTGCAACTCGCGCCCCAGCGGTTTCTCGACACCGCCCAAGGCATTCATCGCCAAGCCCAGGCATTCATTCATCTTGAACTGAATGGTCTCGACATCCCCGCGCCGCACCAATAGTTCGAAAATGTCTTTCTGGTAATCACCCATGACCATGTCGTCCCGCAGGATCGGGCTAAGGCCTTCTTCCTCGTAAGCGAGTTTGAGGGAGAAAAGGGCGACTGTTTCCAGTGACGTTTCCATGGGGGGCCTTTAGCGACGTCCATCAGTGTGAGAGTTGATACCTGGATGCAACCACCGTTAGGTGCAAGATGCGGTGGGCGCGTGATTATACGGAGAGGGATCTGCAAGTGCAGCCAAAAGGCGAGGCCGGTCACACTGACGCCGATCAATAGCCTTCACGGGATTGAGCGGTATTTCCATCGGAGGCCGGCGAGTATTATGGTGAACCTTCATACACTCGACGTTAACTGTTGGATACGAATGGAGTGCCGACCATGGAATACGACGACAAACTGATGGAAGACGCCGTGCTTGCCCTGTTGGCAGCGCTCAGTTCCGACGACGGCAATGCCTGGAAAGGATTCGATTTCGAGATCATGAACCGATTGCATGAGCAGGGTTTCATCAGTAACCCGGTGAGCAGGAACAAGTCGGTCTGGTTGACGGAGGAGGGGCTGGAGCGAGGTCGGCTGATAGCGGCGCGATTGTTTGGGGGAGGTGCTCAGGCTGAGCCTGTAAACGACTCCGACACCTGAGTCCGTGCTATGTCACCTGCGGCCCGCGCAGTGGTGAGCGTTCTGCATTGCGCATCCACTTTATTGCAGACGAAAAAAAGGCCTTGCTAAGCAAGACCTTTCTTAATCTTGGAGCCCGAAGCAGACTGTAGTGTTCCAGAAACTCAATGCCTCCAGAGAGGTTTGCTTTCTAGGGATCCATGTAGGGATACATGCTCACCATTGCTGTGGGCAGTATGAAGAGCTTCAGGGATTCCATGCAAACCATTCAGTCACTCTTCCACTGAGTCGCCGGGTACCTGCGGCTCGTTCAGCATTGGTAACGATCCTTTATTACTCGGTCGAAGTAGCCCCCTTTTGAAGGTGCGTTAATCAGCCCCTGATAGACGTTCAATGGTACGCGGCAAAAGTCGTACGTTTTTCCTTGCTTGAAAGTGATCTTCATTCGGTTGGTCGCCGGGTCGTAACCTACAGCTGTGATCGCACTTGAGTTCACGCGAACCATTTCCATTGGGACGTCCTTTCATGGGCGAGCTAACCGATATGTCAGCATCACTGAACATCGTAGCTCACAATATCCATTCGGCCTGTTCAGCCGGGGGTATTTGAACTCGATCTTTAGATGCCTGTATCCATTGTGTTTCAGAAGCGACGGCAAAACTTGGGATACATGTCAGGATTCAGGAGTGTTTGTGTTCCCACCTACCGGTGAAATCTTGTCGTATCGGTCTGGTGCGTGCTATGACTGAGGGGGCGGGCGCTTGAGAGTGCTGACGTTTGTCCTCGCTGCCGGTATGAAGATTTGACGGTGGGGGACTGAGTTGCACCTCGGTACTCTATACGCCTTTCTTTTGAGTTAGTGCAGGTTGTTTGATTCTTAATTTTTGATGTTCTTGGGGGAAGTTTAAGAGGTTTACGAAACTCCTTGATCAATTAATTCCATTTGGATCGCCACCATTTTAGACCTTCAATCTCTTCGATTAAAGACTTCTGAGGAGAACTCTCTTTAGCAGATAAAATATTCACTATTGTTGGCATGCTAGAAGTGCCAGCACCTTCGTTTGGAGCGCTTTTCATGATGTGATTTATAGTAGAAGTCTGGACTCCATTTGGAAAGGATGTCGCGGTCATTTCCGTAGCTGGTCTGATGATATCCAATACTGCTTGTCCGTAAGACAATGCCTCATCACGTGTAGGTATTTTCCCTTTGTGCACCACTTCATTACGAAACGTCACTTTACCCGATGGTAAGATTGGTGGTGCTTTCTTGAAGGATTGGGTATAGAGGAAAATGTATGCTCCTAGCTGTCGCTCGGATTGCGAAGATACCGTCTTCCATGTCGCATCTAGAGTTTCCACTGTATGTCCTTCCTCAAGGAGTTTTGCCTTTATGAAAAACTCATAAAAGCGCTCTAGGCTGGAAGTGAAGGATGCAACGGCCTCGCTGTAGTAACCGTCTAAAATTGCATAGGCTCCAATTTGAAATAGAAGCTCAAATTTTTGTTGTTGCAGAATCGTAAGGTTTTTATGCCCCTTCTCACAGGTGAACTCATAGAGGCTGTCATCTCTAAACTCGACATAGGTCGGGTAGGGTATGTCTTGAGGCTCAGTGCTGAAGCAGCATTCGTGGCAAGACATAGGCAATCTCATGATGTCGATCCGTCAGTGTAGGGAGGTAATAAATTACGTCATTGCAACCTTGCCTTGCGAGCGAAAATTTTCCGGGGACCCTGGAGATATCCGGAGTATACGGGGTCAAAAACCCGCGGGAATTCGTTAGTGGAAGGTTTTCAAAGTTACTGAAATTTCAGCCATTGAAATCGAAAGAATTCTGCTGAAAAAAGGTCATCGTTAACGCATCGGTAATGATGGCCATTTGTGTTGAGGAATCCCTCAGGGACAGACCACGTTTTCAAAATGTGGTCTGTCCCTGAGATATCCATAGGCTCCAAGAAAACCATGCTCTCTATTGGGCGGCTTCGTTGTCTGCGCCTAAGGAAAATGGCGGAAACTACCTTAAAGCTTCCATTTGACTGTCCGCTGTAGCGATAGCTTCTTTCCAGAAGCCTCCCCAAGGAAATTTACTGCGCCATTCGTGGTTCGCAGATACCGCTATTGCGATCTTGAGCGGAGGCCAAACAGGGAAGATTTCGCTTTCTGGTAACTCGCGCTCTGTGACTGCTTCATAAGAGTCAATCGTAAGTTGCGTAAACTTTTCGTTTTCCCTGAGAAGGGCATCGATGTCTTTTAAAGTAGAAACTCCGATGTCGTTCAAAGCATCGAGTATTGTCGACATCATGTTTCTATCGTCTTCTTCGATTTCTTCATCAAAGCGCCAGTGTACGAACTCAGCAAGGCTGTCGTAGTTCAGTTCGTTCTCTAGAAATTCGTTCGTAACATTTTTACTTTCTCGAACACCGTCTAAGTAGGCGTCGCGCTGCAATCTGATAAATTCAAACTGGTCGTCTACGGTCTCAAATAAACCTGCTAATCCGTTAAGCTTTCTAATTAAGTTTGAGGGGACTTGCGATTCTTTTTTGTAAACCATATGGTGTTGGATGATTGACCAAGCATCCTGTACAACGGTGCGAACTTGAATTTCACATCTCAAGTCTCGTAGGTCGTCATACCTTGCGCCCGAATATTTTTCACTTAGCCTGACTATAAAGTGATTGCCTATGTAACCAAATTTATTAGTATCTAATTCTTCTCGCTTGTCAATTTCTTCGACAATATCGAACTCGGTACGAATTATGTTAATAACTTTTCGAATGTCGTTATTGTAGAGGCAAACTACTCGGACGCCTGCCAGGTCATCTAGCTGGTTGAAAGGGTCTGTGTAGTTCTTGCGAGTTAGTTTTTCGAGAAAACTATTAAGAGTCTTAGCTCGAGATCCCAGAAAAGATGTCTCGATTGAAGCTGCCGACACCTTTTTTCGCAGAATGTATTCTACTTCGGCGCAAAGCTGTTCGAATTCTGGCCTCGCATCCAAAAATTTCTTGATGACGGCTGTGTTGTTCGCCCATATGTCATCGGCGTGGTTCGAAGGTGGGGGCGTACCTTTCTTTTCGCCTGATGAAGCGGACAGGGGCTTCTTCCTTGCCAAGATCGCATTCCTTTTTAGCTGGAGACGGACAGGGGCGTGCTCGTTACGCCACCTTTACGCCAGGCGTAAAAAAAGGCCTTGCTAAGCAAGACCTTTCTTAATTTTGGTGCCCCGAGGGAGACTCGAACTCCCACTCCTTTCGAAAACGGATTTTGAATCCGCCGCGTCTACCAATTCCGCCATCAGGGCTCAATGGCGGCGAAGTATAGAGATGAGATTACCGTCGGTCAATCAGCTACATAGAGAATTTTCAATATTTCCGCTAGACTTTCCGGCCCTGCTAGACGAACCCCATCATGCGCGTTGCTGACTTTACTTTCGAGCTCCCTGATTCGCTGATCGCCCGCCACCCTTTGGCCGAGCGTCGCGGTAGTCGCCTGCTGACCCTTGACGGGCCGAGCGGCGCCCTTGCACACCGTCAATTCACTGATTTGCTTGAGCATTTGCGCCCGGGCGATTTGATGGTGTTCAACAATACCCGGGTGATTCCGGCGCGGCTGTTCGGGCAGAAAGCGTCCGGCGGCAAGCTGGAAATCCTCGTTGAGCGGGTACTCGATACGCATCGCGTGCTGGCCCATGTACGCTCCAGCAAGTCGCCGAAGCCAGGTTCAAAGATCCTTATCGACGGCGGTGGCGAAGCCGAAATGCTTGCGCGTCACGATGCGTTGTTCGAGCTGGGCTTCGCTGAAGAAGTGCTGCCGCTGCTCGATCGCGTAGGGCACATGCCGTTGCCTCCTTATATAGACCGCCCGGACGAAGGCTCGGATCGCGAGCGTTATCAGACCGTGTACGCCGAGCGTCTGGGCGCGGTGGCGGCGCCGACCGCCGGGCTGCATTTCGATCAGTCGCTGATGGAAGCGATTGCCGCCAAGGGCGTCGAGACCACGTTTGTCACGTTGCACGTGGGCGCGGGGACGTTCCAGCCGGTGCGCGTCGAGAAGCTTGAAGATCACCACATGCACACCGAGTGGCTGGAAGTCGGCCAGGACGTGGTCGATGCGGTCGCTGCGTGCCGTGCGCGCGGTGGTCGGGTGATTGCGGTGGGTACCACCAGCGTGCGTTCGCTGGAAAGTGCCGCACGCGATGGCGTGCTGAAGCCGTTCAGTGGCGACACCGATATCTTTATCTTCCCGGGCCGGCCGTTCCATGTGGTCGATGCCCTGGTGACCAATTTCCATTTGCCGGAATCGACGCTGTTGATGCTGGTTTCGGCATTTGCCGGTTATCCCGAGACCATGGCCGCCTACAAGGCCGCCGTCGACAACGGTTACCGCTTTTTCAGCTACGGTGATGCGATGTTCATCACCCGTAATCCCGCCCCTACTGCCCCTAAAAAAACCGGCCCAGAGGAAACAGAATGAGTCGCGAATGTCGCATGTCCTTTGAGCTCCTTGCCACCGATGGCAAGGCCCGTCGTGGTCGTCTGACCTTCCCGCGTGGCACTGTCGAGACCCCGGCGTTCATGCCGGTAGGCACTTACGGCACGGTCAAGGGCATGTTGCCGCGTGACATCGTTGCCACCGGCGCAGAAATCATTCTCGGCAATACCTTCCACCTGTGGCTGCGTCCCGGCACCCAAGTGATCAAGGAACACGGTGACCTGCACGATTTCATGCAGTGGAAAGGCCCGATCCTCACTGACTCCGGCGGTTTCCAAGTGTTCAGCCTAGGCGCGATGCGCAAGATCAAGGAGGAGGGCGTGACCTTCGCCTCCCCGGTCGACGGCGCCAAAGTGTTCATGGGCCCGGAAGAATCGATGCAGGTTCAGCGCGATCTCGGTTCCGACATCGTGATGATCTTCGACGAATGCACGCCGTACCCGGCTGACGAAGATGTCGCGCGCGTTTCGATGGAGTTGTCGCTGCGCTGGGCCCAGCGTTCGAAAAATGCCCACGGTGAAAACACCGCAGCGTTGTTCGGTATCGTGCAGGGCGGCATGCACCAGAATCTGCGCATGCGCTCGCTCGAAGGCCTCGACAAGATCGGTTTCGATGGCCTGGCCATTGGCGGTCTGTCGGTCGGCGAGCCGAAGCACGAAATGATCAAAGTGCTGGATTATCTGCCGGGCATGATGCCGGCTGACAAACCTCGTTACCTTATGGGCGTTGGCAAACCGGAAGATCTGGTTGAGGGTGTGCGCCGCGGTGTGGACATGTTCGATTGCGTGATGCCAACCCGTAATGCCCGCAATGGGCATCTGTTCATTGATACCGGCGTGCTGAAGATCCGTAACGCGTTCCATCGCCATGATGAATCGCCGCTGGATCCGACCTGCGATTGCTATACCTGCCAGAACTTCTCCCGCGCTTATCTGCATCACCTGGACAAGTGCGGCGAAATGCTGGGAAGCATGCTCAATACCATCCATAACTTGCGCCATTATCAGGTGCTGATGGCTGGTTTGCGCGAGGCTATTCAACAGGGTACATTGGCCGCCTTTGTCGATGCCTTCTACGCCAAACGCGGGCTCCCCGTTCCGCCTTTGGACTGAGTTTTCTGACCCCAAGATTCAACATTTGCAACTGGAGTGCTAAATGAGCTTTTTTATCTCTAACGCCATGGCTGACGCGGCTGCACCGGCTGCTGCCGGCCCAATGGGCGGCGGTTTCGAGTGGATTTTCCTGGTCGGCTTCCTGGTCATCTTCTACCTGATGATCTGGCGTCCACAGGCCAAGCGCGCCAAAGAGCAGAAGAACCTGCTGAGCAGCCTTGCGAAAGGCGACGAAGTTGTGACCACCGGCGGCATCGCCGGCAAGATCACCAAAGTGGCTGATGACTTCGTGGTTCTGGAAGTTTCCGACACCGTGGAAATGAAGTTCCAGAAAGGCGCCATCGCCGCCACGCTGCCAAAAGGCACGCTGAAAGCGATCTAAGGGCAACAACTTCTACTCAATCGACGGGGCGCGCAAGGCGCCCCGCGTCATAACGGGCGGCGTGATGCTGAACAAATATCCTCTGTGGAAATACATTCTGATCCTGGCGGTGCTGGCGATCGGTCTGATTTATTCCGCTCCGAATCTATACCCCGATGACCCGGCCATTCAGATCAGCGGCGCCAGCACGGCCCTGCAGGTCAATCAAGCCGATCTGGATCGCGTAAGCACCGCGCTTCACGAGTCCGGCATCAACGTCAAGGCAGCTACGCTGGCGGCAAACGGCAAGGGCGGTCTGATCCGTCTGAGCAAGGCTGAAGATCAGTTGCCGGCCAAAGACGTTGTACGCAAGGCCTTGGGTGATGACTACGTCGTCGCGCTGAACCTGGCGCAGACCACCCCGCAATGGCTGCGCAACCTCGGCGCGCACCCGATGAAGCTGGGTCTGGACTTGTCCGGTGGTGTGCACTTCCTGCTGGAAGTGGACATGGACAAAGCCCTCGATGCACGCCTGAAAGTCTACGAAGGCGACGTCAAGAGCCTGCTGCGCAAAGAGAAACTGCGTTATCGCAGCCTGCCGCAACTGGGCGGTGCCATTCAGCTGGGCTTCAGTGATGAAGATTCCCGCGAACAGGCCCGTGCACTGATCCGCAAGAACTTCAACGATTTCGACATTGTTCCGGCCGACCTCAACGGTCAACCGGTGCTGCGTCTGGCGATGACCCCGGCCAAGCTGGCGGAAATCCGTGAATACTCCATCAAGCAGAACTTGACCACGGTACGTAACCGCGTCAACGAGCTGGGTGTTGCCGAACCGATCGTTCAGCGTCAAGGTGCCAACCGCATCGTGGTTGAACTGCCGGGCGTGCAGGACACTGCCGAAGCCAAGCGTATCCTCGGCAAGACGGCCAACCTTGAGTTCCGTCTGGCTGCAGAGCCGGGCGCTTCGAAAGCCACCTCCGAAACCTTCGAGTTCCGTGAAGGCAAGCGTCCGCCGGCACAGATTGAACGTGGTCTGATCATCACTGGTGACCAAGTCACTGACGCCAAGGCTGGTTTCGGCGAACACGGCACGCCTGAAGTGAACATCCGTCTGGATGGTCACGGTGGTGAGCTGATGAGCCGCGCAACCCGTTCGAACGTCGGTCGCAGCATGGCGGTGATCTTCATCGAACAGCGTCCGGTCACCACTTACGTCAAGCAAGTGGTCGACGGTGTCGAGAAAGACGTCGCGGTGCAAACGTTCAAGGAAGAGAAGAAGATCATCAGCCTGGCGACCATTCAGTCGCCGCTGGGTGCTCAGTTCCGCATTACTGGCCTGAACGGTCAGGGCGAGTCGTCCGAACTGGCGCTGCTGCTGCGTGCCGGTGGTCTGGCCGCACCGATGTACTTCGCTGAAGAGCGCACCATCGGCCCGAGCCTGGGTGCTGACAACATCACCAAGGGTATCGATGCGTCGCTGTGGGGCATGCTGTTCGTGTCGCTGTTCATCATCGCCATCTACCGCTTCTTCGGCATCATCGCCACTGTTGCACTGGCAGTGAACATGGTGTTGCTGCTGGCCCTGATGTCGCTGCTGGGTGCAACGCTGACCCTGCCGGGTATCGCCGGTATCGTGCTGACCATGGGTATGGCGGTCGACGCCAACGTGCTGATCTTCTCGCGGATCCGTGAAGAGATCGCCGCCGGCATGACCGTGCAGCGTGCAATCAACGAAGGCTTCGGCCGGGCATTCACCGCGATTCTCGACGCCAACCTGACTACGTTGCTGGTCGGCGGGATTCTCTTTGCCATGGGCACCGGCCCGGTCAAAGGTTTCGCAGTGACCATGTCCCTCGGGATCTTTACCTCGATGTTCACGGCCATCATGGTGACCCGCGCAATGGTCAACCTGATCTTTGGCGGACGTGACTTCAAGAAGTTGTGGATTTAAGGGGCTGCCATGTTACGTACAATCAACTTCATGGGCGTTCGCAACTTCGCGTTCGGCGTCACAGTGTTTCTCACGTTGCTGGCTATTTTCAGCGTCGCCACCAAGGGCATGAACTGGGGCCTGGACTTCACCGGCGGTACGCTCATCGAGCTGACCTATGAGCGTCCGGCTGACGTCACCAAGGTGCGTGAGCAACTGGCGACGTCGGGTTACCACGAAGCCATCGTGCAGAGCTTCGGGGCTACTACCGATCTGCTTGTGCGCATGCCGGGCGAAGACCCGCAACTGGGTCATCAGGTGGCGGAAGCGCTGCTGAAGGTCGGCGGTGACAATCCGGCGACGGTCAAGCGTGTCGAATTCGTTGGTCCGCAGGTCGGTGAAGAGCTGCGTGACCAGGGCGGCCTCGGCATGCTGCTGGCACTCGGCGGCATCCTGATCTACCTGGCGTTCCGCTTTCAGTGGAAGTTCGCGGTTGGCGCCATCGTTTCGCTGATTCACGACGTGATCGTGACCATCGGTATCCTGTCGTTCTTCCAGATCACCTTCGACCTGACGGTACTGGCGGCGGTACTGGCGATCATCGGTTACTCGCTGAACGACACCATCGTCGTATTCGACCGGGTTCGTGAGAACTTCCGTGTTCTGCGCAAGGCTTCGCTGATCGAGAACATTAACATCTCGACCACCCAGACCCTGCTGCGGACCATGGCGACGTCGATCTCCACCTTGCTGGCGATCGCTGCGCTGCTGTTCTTCGGTGGCGACAACCTGTTCGGCTTCTCGATCGCGCTGTTTATCGGTGTTCTGGCGGGTACCTACTCGTCGATCTACATCGCTAACGTGGTGCTGATCTGGCTGAACCTGAGCACCGAGGATCTGATTCCTCCGGCCAACACCGAGAAGGAAGTCGACGACCGTCCATAACGGCCATCGTTTTCCCGGCTGTCAGCCCAAGAAAGGCGCGAGTTGAACTCGCGCCTTTTTTTATGCTCCAAGGCTGGGAGAAGCGCGGGCGCGTCCCGCATGTGATGGTCAGGAGGTTCATGTGAACAAGTCGTTGCTGGTTGGTGCGGTATTGGGTGCTGTCGGTGTGACTGCCGGGGGTGCTGTTGCCACCTACAGCCTGGTTAAAAGCGGCCCTGAGTATGCGCAAGTATTGGCCGTTGAACCGGTTAAAACACAGATCAAGACTCCACGTGAAGTGTGCAAGGACGTGACAGTGACTCGTCAGGCACCGGTAAAAGATCAACACCAGATTGCCGGCACCGTCGTCGGTGCGCTGGCAGGTGGTTTGCTGGGTAATCAGATTGGCGGCGGCACCGGCAAGAAAATTGCCACGGTGGCCGGTGCGGTCGGTGGCGGTTATGCGGGTAACAAGGTGCAGGAAGGCATGCAAGAGCGTGACACCTACACCACCACGCAAACCCGCTGCAACACGGTCAATGACATCAGCGACAAGGTCGTCGGTTACGACGTGCGTTACTCGCTTGATGGCAAGGAAGGCAAGGTGCGGATGGATCGCGATCCGGGCAACCAGATTCCGGTCGACAAGGAAGGCAAGCTGATTCTGTCGCAGAATGAGCCGGGTCAGTAAATACCGACTGTTTTAACAAGAAGCACCCTGCGGGGTGCTTTTTTGTGCCCGCCATTTTTGGCTAACCCCGGATCCCCTGTGGGAGCGAGCTTGCTCGCGAATGCGGTCTGGCATTCAGAATCTATGTAGGCTGTTCCATCGCTTTCGCGAGCAAGCTCGCTCCCACAAGGATTTGTTTCGGCCTGAATACAGGCATAAAAAAAGCACCCCGAAAGGTGCTTTTTTCGTTTCGCGTGAAGCTTAGCGCTTCAGCGAAGCCGGCAGGTGCGGCTGGATCGCCGTCAGAACTGCCTTGAAGCATTTGGTGTTGCCGGCAACGATGTGGCCTTTTTCAAGGAAGTCGTGACCGCCGGTGAAGTCGCTCACCAGGCCGCCAGCTTCTTGAATCAGCAGGGCGCCTGCAGCCATGTCCCACTCGGACAAGCCCGATTCCCAGAACGCATCGAAACGACCGGCAGCAACATACGCCAGGTCCAGGCTAGCCGAACCGGCGCGGCGGATACCGGCAGTCTGGCCAACCAGAGCGCGGAACATGCCCAGGTAGTTTTCCAGGTTGTCCATTTGATCGTCACGGAACGGGAAGCCGGTACCCAGCAGGGCGCCGTCGAGGCTGGTGCGACCGCTGACGCGCAGACGACGACCGTTCAGTTGAGCGCCGCGACCACGGCTGGCGGTGAATTCTTCCTGGCGAACCGGATCCAGAACAACAGCGTGTTCCAGGCGACCACGGTATTTGCAGGCGATGCTGACAGCGAAGTGAGGAATGCCGCGCAGGAAGTTGGTGGTGCCGTCCAGTGGATCGATGATCCACAGGTACTCTTCGCCTTCGATGCCGGTACCGGCATGCATACCGGTCTCTTCACCGCGGATCGAGTGGTTAGGGTAAGCCTTGCGCAGCGCGTCGATGATTTTCTGTTCAGCGGCGCGATCGACCTCGGATACATAATCCTTGGCGTCTTTTTCGTCGACCTTGATGGTATCCAGGCGCTCGATGGAGCGGAAGATCAGTTCACTGGCGCTGCGGGCGGCGCGCAGCGCGATATTCAGCATGGGCTGCATGGATGTGTCACCTAAGGTTGTTAAAGAAAGCCGCGCATTCTATCAGAACTTTTCTTCAGGTGAAGGACGCTGTTCGCTTTCATAGCTTAACGGTAGGCTGTTCTGTAAGATTTGCACCCCTTTCCTGTGTCCGAGAGCGCCTCCCTTGCTGCAGAACATTCGTGTCGTCCTGGTCAATACCAGCCACCCCGGCAACATCGGCGGGGCCGCGCGCGCCATGAAAAACATGGGTCTGTCGCGATTGGTGCTGGTCGAACCGCGCCTGTTTCCGCACCACGAGGCCGATGCTCGCGCCTCTGGTGCCGGTGACATCCTGGAAAACGCACAAGTCGTCGCCACCCTGGAAGATGCCTTGGTCGGCTGCAATCTGGTGCTTGGCACCAGCGCCCGAGATCGCCGTATTCCTTGGCCGCTGCTGGATCCGCGCGAGTGCGGTACCAAAGTGGTCGAGGAGGCCGGGCAGGGCGCCGAAATCGCCTTGGTGTTCGGCCGTGAAGACTCCGGCCTGACCAATGAAGAGTTGCAGCGATGTCACTTTCACGTGCACATCCCCTCCGACCCTGAGTTCAGTTCGCTGAACCTCGGCGCGGCGGTGCAGGTGTTGAGCTACGAAGTGCGCATGGCCTGTTTGGCCGCCCAAGGTCAGCCGAGCAAGGTCGAGAAAGAAGAAGTGGCTTCGGTGAAAAGCGCCGAGCTGGCGACCATGGATGAGCTGGAGCGATTCTATGAGCATCTGGAGCAGACGCTGGTCGCCATCGAATTCCTCGATCCGGAAAAACCACGGCACTTGATGGCGCGCCTGCGCCGGTTGTACGGACGCAGCTCGGTCAGCCGGGCGGAAATGAATATTTTGCGTGGCATCCTCACGGAAACCCAGAAAGCGGCCCGTGGTGAGCTTCTTAAGCGGAAGGACTAAATGATGTTTGAGCGTTTGCGTGAAGATATCCAGAGTGTGTTCCATCGAGACCCGGCGGCGCGTAACGCTTTTGAAGTCCTGACCTGCTACCCCGGCATGCATGCGATCTGGATCCATAGATTGGCCGCAATGCTATGGCGTAACGAGCTGAAATGGCTGGCACGGCTGGTGTCGAACTTCGGTCGCTGGTTGACCGGGATCGAGATTCATCCGGGCGCCAAAGTCGGTCGTCGTTTCTTTATCGACCACGGCATGGGTATCGTTATCGGTGAAACTGCCGAGATTGGCGATGACGTCACGATATATCAGGGCGTGACCCTGGGTGGCACCAGTTGGAACAAAGGCAAGCGCCACCCGACGCTGGGCGATGGTGTGGTTGTCGGGGCGGGCGCCAAAGTGCTCGGCCCGTTCACGGTCGGCGCTGGTGCCAAAGTCGGTTCCAATGCCGTGGTGACCAAGGAAGTACCGCCGGGCGCCACTGTTGTGGGCATTCCGGGTCGGATCATCGTCAAGTCCGACGAAGAGCAGGATGCCAAGCGCAAGGCCATGGCCGAGAAGATCGGTTTCGATGCCTATGGCGTCAGCGAAGACATGCCCGACCCAGTGGCGCGCGCCATCGGTCAGTTGCTCGATCACCTGCAAGCGGTGGACGGACGGCTGGAAGGTATGTGTGGTGCGCTGAAGGATCTTGGCAGCAATTACTGTGCGAAAGATCTGCCTGAGCTGCGTGAAGAAGACTTTGCCTGTGTGAAGGATAAAGATCAGAGTCAGGCCGGCTAAACCGCGCCGCTGCCTTCGCGAGCAAGCTCGCTCCCAAAAGGGGTATGCATTCCAATGTGGGAGCGAGCCTGCTCGCGAAGAACGATAACGCGGTACCGCTGGCTGCATACCGCCTGCCTTTGCTATGATGCGCGCGCTCTTTTGCGGGTAATCCTGACTAAAGTACTAGGTCTTAAAGTTGACTTAAATACTCGGGAATTGCATACTCGCCCCATTCTGAACTCCGTGGTAACTGTCCATGCGACTGACTACAAAAGGCCGATACGCCGTGACCGCCATGCTTGACCTGGCGTTGCACGCGCAGCACGGGCCCGTGTCCCTGGCCGATATCTCCGAGCGCCAAGGCATCTCCCTGTCCTACCTCGAACAGCTGTTCGCCAAGCTGCGTCGCAGTAACCTGGTTTCCAGTGTTCGCGGCCCGGGTGGTGGCTACCAGTTGTCCCGCGACATGCAGGGCATCCAGGTTGCTCAGGTGATCGATGCGGTAAACGAATCGGTTGATGCCACCAAATGCCAGGGCCAAGGCGATTGCCATTCCGGCGACACCTGTCTGACTCACCATCTGTGGTGCGACTTGAGCCTGCAGATTCACGAATTTCTAAGTGGTATCAGCTTGGCTGATCTTGTAACTCGCCGTGAGGTGCAAGAAGTAGCCCAGCGTCAGGACCAGCGCCGTTGCAACAGCAAGGCGCCACGCCTGGACAAGATTGAAGCGTCCGCCGTCGAATGACAGCCGAAGAGCTAGCGGCACGCCAGCCCTGATTTAGGAGATAGTCCATGAAATTGCCGATTTACCTTGATTACTCTGCGACCACCCCGGTCGATCCGCGCGTTGCGCAAAAAATGAGTGAATGCCTGCTGGTTGACGGAAACTTCGGTAACCCGGCGTCCCGTTCCCACGTATTCGGCTGGAAAGCTGAAGAGTCCGTCGAAAACGCCCGTCGTCAGGTGGCCGATCTGGTCAACGCCGACCCCCGCGAGATCGTCTGGACCTCGGGCGCTACCGAATCCGACAACCTGGCAATCAAAGGTGCGGCACATTTCTACGCCTCCAAGGGCAAGCACCTGATCACCTCGAAGATTGAGCACAAGGCTGTCCTCGACACCATGCGCCAACTGGAGCGTGAGGGTTTCGAAGTGACCTATCTCGAGCCGACCGAAGACGGTCTGATCACGCCGGCGATGATTGAAGCTGCACTGCGCGAAGACACCATCCTGGTCTCCGTGATGCACGTGAACAACGAAATCGGCACCGTTAACGACATCGCCGCGATCGGCGAAATGCTCCGCGCCAAGGGCATTCTGTTCCACGTCGACGCCGCTCAGTCCACTGGCAAGGTCGAGATCGACCTGCAGAAGCTGAAAGTCGACATGATGTCGTTCTCCGCTCACAAAACCTACGGCCCTAAAGGCATCGGCGCGCTGTACGTCAGTCGCAAGCCGCGTGTGCGCATCGAAGCGACCATGCACGGCGGCGGTCACGAGCGTGGCATGCGTTCCGGCACCCTGGCGACCCACCAGATCGTCGGCATGGGCGAAGCGTTCCGTGTAGCCAAAGAAGACATGGCTGCCGAAAATGTTCGTATCAAAGCGTTGAGCGACCGCTTCTACAAGCAGGTCGAGCATCTGGAAGAGCTGTACGTCAACGGCAGCCTGACCGCCCGCGTTCCGCACAACCTGAACCTGAGCTTCAACTACGTTGAAGGCGAGTCGCTGATCATGGCACTCAAGGATCTGGCGGTATCGTCCGGTTCGGCGTGCACCTCGGCGTCGCTGGAGCCTTCGTACGTACTGCGCGCCCTGGGCCGCAACGACGAACTGGCACACAGCTCGATCCGCTTCACCTTCGGCCGTTTCACCACCGAAGAAGAAATCGACTACGCCGCGCAGAAAGTTTGCGAGGCCGTTACCAAGCTGCGCGCTCTGTCGCCGCTGTGGGACATGTACAAAGACGGCGTCGATATCTCGAAAATCGAGTGGGCGGCACACTAAATATAGAAGCCGCCAGATACAGATCCTGTAGCGACGCGGCGGTTTACGCAGCGCAGTTGCAGGGTCTCAAGAGCGGCCCTGATGAGTGAGGATTGAGAATCATGGCTTACAGCGAAAAGGTCATCGACCACTACGAAAACCCGCGCAACGTCGGCAAGATGAACGCGGAAGATCCTGATGTCGGCACCGGCATGGTCGGCGCTCCGGCGTGCGGCGACGTGATGCGTCTGCAAATCAAGGTCAACGACGCTGGCATCATCGAAGATGCCAAGTTCAAGACCTACGGCTGCGGTTCGGCTATCGCTTCCAGCTCCCTCGCCACCGAGTGGATGAAGGGCAAGACCCTGGACGAAGCAGAAACCATCAAGAACACTCAGCTGGCCGAAGAACTGGCCCTGCCGCCAGTGAAAATTCACTGCTCGGTACTGGCTGAAGACGCTATCAAAGCGGCTGTTCGCGATTACAAGCAGAAGAAAGGCTTGATCTGACTTTCTGGATTTGGCGACGAGTAAGGAGTCACCGATGGCTATCAGCATGACAGAAGCGGCTGCTCGACACGTGCGGCGCTCCCTCGACGGGCGCGGCAAAGGTGAAGGGATTCGTCTGGGTGTTCGCACCACAGGCTGTTCCGGCCTTGCCTACGTGCTGGAGTTTGTCGACGAGGTGGTTGCAGAGGATCAGGTGTTCGAGAGTCACGGCGAAAAAGTGATCATCGACCCGAAAAGCCTGGCCTACCTGGACGGCACCGAGCTCGATTTCGTCAAGGAAGGGTTGAACGAAGGCTTCAAGTTCAACAACCCCAACGTACGCGGTGAATGTGGCTGCGGCGAAAGCTTCAACATCTGAGGCTTGTCGTGGGTATTCCTTGTCATTTCGCTTTATTCGAGCTGCAACCGGGTTTCCGTCTGGATCTCGAGCAGTTGGCCACGCGCTATCGTGAGTTGGCGCGCGGCGTTCATCCTGATCGTTTTGCCGACGCTTCCGAGCGTGAGCAGCGTTCGGCACTCGAGCAGTCTGCACGGCTCAACGACGCCTATCAGACGCTCAAGAGTCCGGCCCAGCGCGCACGCTACCTGCTGACCATCAGCGGGCATGAAGTGCCGATGGAAGTCACGGTCCATGATCCCGAGTTTCTTTTGCAGCAGATGCAGTGGCGCGAAGAGCTCGAAGACCTTCAGGACAGTGCCGACCTCGACGGCGTTGCGGTGTTCAAGCGACGCTTGAAAGTGGCTCAGGAAGAACTCAATGAAAGCTTCGCAGCCTGTTGGGATGATGCGGCGCAACGCGAACAGGCCGAACGCCTGATGCGGCGCATGCAGTTCCTCGACAAGCTCACCTACGAAGTGCGCCAGTTAGAAGAGCGCCTCGACGATTAACCCAGTGCCGCTCCGGTCGCACGCCTGATATACAGATAAGTCCTGATCACGATGGCCCTACTGCAGATCGCCGAACCCGGCCAAAGTCCTCAACCGCACCAGCGTCGTCTGGCTGTGGGGATCGACTTGGGCACTACCAATTCGCTGGTCGCTGCGTTGCGCAGTGGTCTTTCCGAACCGTTGGCCGACGCAAACGGGCAGGTCATTCTGCCGTCCGCCGTGCGTTACCACGCCGATCGCGTCGAAGTCGGCGAGTCGGCCAAACTGGCTGCCGCCTCCGATCCCTTGAACACCGTGCTGTCGGTCAAGCGCTTGATGGGTCGTGGTCTGTCCGACGTCAAGCAATTGGGCGAGCAACTGCCCTACCGCTTTGTCGGTGGCGAATCGCACATGCCGTTCATCGACACCGTGCAGGGCCCGAAAAGCCCGGTCGAAGTCTCCGCCGATATCCTCAAGGTCCTGCGTCAGCGTGCTGAAGCGACCCTGGGTGGCGAGCTGGTTGGCGCGGTGATCACCGTTCCGGCGTATTTCGACGATGCTCAGCGTCAAGCGACCAAGGATGCGGCGAAACTCGCCGGTCTGAACGTGTTGCGTCTGCTCAACGAACCGACCGCAGCGGCTGTGGCGTACGGTCTGGATCAACACGCTGAAGGTCTGGTCGCGATTTACGACCTGGGCGGCGGTACTTTCGATATTTCCATTCTGCGTCTGACCGGCGGTGTTTTCGAAGTGCTGGCCACTGGCGGCGACAGCGCGCTGGGCGGCGATGACTTCGATCACGCGATTGCCGGCTGGATCATCGAGAGCGCGGGTCTGTCCGCCGATCTCGATCCGGGCGCACAACGCAATCTGCTGCAAACCGCGTGCGCGGCCAAAGAAGCCCTGACCGATGCGTCCAGCGTTGAAGTGGCCTATGGCGACTGGAAGGCGCCGCTGACCCGTGAAACCTTCGATGCGCTGATCGAGCCAATGGTCGCGCGCAGCCTGAAAGCCTGCCGCCGTGCCGTTCGCGATTCCGGTATCGAACTGGAAGACGTGCACGCCGTGGTCATGGTTGGCGGTTCGACTCGCGTTCCGCGTGTTCGCGAAGCCGTTGCCGAAGCCTTCGGTCGTCAGCCTCTGACTGAAATCGACCCGGATCAAGTGGTGGCCATCGGTGCCGCGATCCAGGCCGATACACTGGCTGGCAACAAGCGCGATGGCGGCGAATTGCTGCTGCTCGACGTGATTCCGCTGTCACTGGGGCTGGAAACCATGGGCGGCCTGATGGAGAAGGTGATTCCACGTAACACCACCATCCCCGTCGCTCGCGCACAAGATTTCACCACTTATAAAGACGGCCAGTCAGCCATGGCGATCCATGTGCTGCAAGGTGAACGCGAGCTGATCAGTGACTGCCGCTCGCTGGCGCGCTTCGAATTGCGCGGCATTCCGGCGATGGTCGCTGGTGCAGCGAAAATTCGCGTGACCTTCCAGGTCGATGCCGACGGTCTGCTCAGCGTTTCTGCCCGTGAACTGGGTTCGGGCGTTGAGGCGAGCATTCAGGTTAAACCGTCCTACGGTCTGACCGACGGCGAAATCGCCAAAATGCTGAAAGATTCGTTCCAGCACGCCAATGACGACAAGGTCGCCCGCGTGCTGCGCGAGCAACAAGTCGATGCCCAGCGCCTGATCGAGGCGGTGCAGGGCGCTCTCGAGGTTGATGGCGAGCGTTTGCTCGACGCCGAAGAGCGCATGGTCATCGACCTGCAGTTGCAGGAACTGGCCGAACTGATGAAAGGTACTGATGGTTACGCCATCGAGCAGCAGACCAAACGTCTGTCGCAAGTGACCGATGCTTTTGCTGCCCGCCGCATGGATTTGACGGTGAAAGCCGCTCTGTCGGGGCGCAACCTGAATGAAATCGAGGATATCTGATGCCGCAGGTCATTTTTCTGCCCCACGAGAAGTTCTGCCCTGAAGGCATGGTGGTCGAGGCTGCGCCCGGCACATCGATTCTCGAACTGGCCCACGAACACCACATCGAGATGGAAAGCGCCTGCGGCGGCGTGTGTGCATGCACCACCTGCCACTGCATCATCCGTGAGGGTTTCGACTCGATGGAAGAGGCTGACGAGCTGGAAGAAGACTTCCTCGATCGTGCCTGGGGCCTGGAAGCGCATTCGCGCCTGGCCTGTCAGGCTATCGTTGGTGAAGAAGACATCACCGTCGAAATTCCGAAATATTCGCTTAACCATGCGGCTGAAGCGCCGCACTGACTGGTAAGACTGTCATGAGCTACGGTTGGAATGATGTTCAGCGTATTGCAGAAGAATTGGCCGAGGCCAAGCCGGGTGTAGATCCGTTTTCTGTCAATTTCGTCGACTTGCAGCAATGGATCAAAGAACTGCCGGATTTTGACAATACCTCTGGTCGCGTAGGCGAGAAGGTGTTGGAAGCGGTTCAGACGCTCTGGGCTGAAGAATTGGACTGATCGTCCTCGCAGGTTAGGCAATACCCAAGAACCCGCGTATAATTCGCGGGTTTAATTTTTCGCAAATTACCGTTTCTGGAGTTACACCATGGCTGTTCAACGCACTTTCTCCATCATCAAGCCTGACGCTGTTGCAAAAAACGTCATCGGCGAAATCACCACCCGTTTCGAAAAAGCCGGCCTGCGCGTTGTAGCTTCGAAACTGAAGCAACTGTCCAAAGCTGAAGCTGAAGGCTTCTACGCTGAGCACAGCGCTCGTGGTTTCTTTGGCGACCTGGTTGCTTTCATGATCTCCGGTCCTGTTGTTGTTCAGGTTCTGGAAGGCGAAAACGCTATCGCTCTGAACCGTGAGCTGATGGGCGCTACCAACCCTAAAGAAGCTGCAGCCGGCACCATCCGCGCTGACTTCGCTGATTCCATCGACGCCAACGCTGTTCACGGTTCGGACTCCGAAGCCGCAGCTGCTCGTGAAATCTCGTACTTCTTCGCAGCTACTGAAGTAACCACTCGCTAAGCATTGGCTTAAGAGTGAAGGTGAATCCATGACTACATCGACTGTAAAAACCAACCTGCTGGGTCTGACTCAACAGGAAATGGAAAAATTCTTCGACTCAATCGGGGAGAAGCGTTTCCGTGCCGGTCAGGTAATGAAATGGATTCACCACTTTGGCGTCGATGATTTCGACGCCATGACGAACGTCAGCAAGGCCTTGCGCGACAAGCTCAAGGTTATTGCTGAGGTCCGTGGTCCGGAAGTGGTCAGCGAGGACATCTCCAGCGACGGCACCCGCAAGTGGGTGGTGCGCGTGGCGTCCGGCAGCTGCGTCGAGACCGTGTACATTCCCCAGGGCAAACGCGGCACTTTGTGCGTTTCGTCCCAGGCAGGCTGTGCCCTGGATTGCAGTTTCTGCTCCACCGGCAAGCAAGGCTTCAATAGCAACCTCACTGCCGCCGAAGTTATCGGTCAGGTGTGGATTGCCAACAAATCTTTCGGCAGTGTCCCGGCAACCGTCGACCGTGCCATCACCAACGTGGTGATGATGGGCATGGGTGAGCCACTGCTGAACTTCGACAACGTCGTCGCCGCCATGCATCTGATGATGGATGACCTCGGCTACGGGATCTCCAAGCGCCGCGTGACCCTGTCCACCTCGGGTGTGGTGCCGATGATCGATGAGCTGGCCAAGCACATCGACGTCTCCCTGGCGTTGTCCCTGCACGCACCGAATGACGCATTGCGTAACCAATTGGTGCCGATCAACAAGAAATATCCGCTTAAGATGCTGCTCGAGTCGTGCCAGCGCTACATGTCCGCCCTTGGCGAGAAGCGTGTGCTGACCATCGAGTACACCTTGCTCAAGGACATCAACGACAAGGTTGAACACGCCGTCGAGATGATCGAGCTGCTGAAGAACATTCCGTGCAAGATCAACCTGATTCCGTTCAACCCGTTCCCGCACTCCGGGTACGAGCGTCCGAGCAACAACGCGATCCGTCGTTTCCAGGATCAGTTGCATCAGGCCGGTTTCAACGTCACTGTCCGCACCACCCGTGGTGAAGACATCGACGCCGCATGTGGTCAATTGGTAGGGCAGGTGCTGGATCGCACCCGTCGCAGCGAACGTTATATCGCCGTGCGTGAGTTGAGCGCCGACAGCGATCTGGCACAGAACGCCGCGAACACAAATTAAGAGAGGATCTCTATGTCCCTGCGCTTCGCGCTGCTGTTGCTGTTGACCAGCCTGTGTGCTGGTTGTGTCCTGTCGGGTGACTACAACCCGATGAAGACCAGCAAGGGCCGCGATGAAGCGCGGGCTGCCTATGTGCAGTTGGGGCTGGGGTACTTGCAGCAAGGCATGACCGAGCGGGCCAAGGTGCCGCTGAAGAAGGCGCTGGAGATCGACGGTTCCGATCCGGATGCCAATGCGGCCCTCGGCTTGGTGTTCCAGTCAGAAATGGAGCCCGAGCTGGCCGACGAACACTTCCGCAAGGCTTTGTCCTCCCGTCCTGCCGATGCGCGCATCCTCAACAACTACGGCAGTTTTCTCTACGAACAACAGCGTTATAAAGAAGCCTACGAGCGTTTTGAACAGGCTGCGGCCGATACCCTGTATCCTGAGCGCTCGCGCGTATTCGAGAACCTCGGCATGACGGCAGCAAAGCTCGGTCAGCGTGATCTGGCACAGCAACAGCTGGAAAAGGCACTGCGCTTGAATCGCCAACAACCGCGCGCATTGCTGGAAATGGCTGAGTTGTCCTTCGAAGACAGGCATTATGTGCCCGCGCGTGACTATTACGACCGTTTCAGCCTGCTCACCGAACAAAATGCACGTAGTCTATTGCTCGGCGTTCGGCTGGCAAAAGTGTTTGAAGATCGCGACAAGGCCGCCAGTTATGGCCTGCAATTAAAACGACTCTATCCCGGTACGCCGGAATATCAGCAATACCTGTCGGAGCAATGATGAAAGCGGCGCATCCCGAAGTTGTAGCAGCGAATCGCGTTAACCCCGGTGAGACCCTGCGCCAGGCCCGCGAAAGCAATGGCTGGTCGCTGGCCGAAGTGGCCCTCAAGCTCAACCTCACCGTGACTTCCCTGAGCAATCTTGAAGCCGGCGCTTTCGACAAGCTGCCGGGGCATACCTTCGCTCGCGGTTACATTCGCGCCTATGCCAAATTGCTCGGCATGGACCAGACCGTTCTGGTCCAGCAGTTCGACCAGTCCACCGGCACCGATTCCCAAGGCAGCAACGTCCACGCTCTGGGTCGAATCGAAGAGCCCGTGCGGGTTTCCCACACCATTTTGCGTATTGTCAGCCTGCTGTTGCTGATCGCAGTCATCGGCGGTGGTTTCGTCTGGTGGCAGGATCAGACCTCGCTGCGCACCAAGGACCTGACTTCGCTGGCGCCTGAACACGTTGAAGTCGAAGGCGCTGACGGCACCACCCAGATTCACCCGATCGATGAGCCGGAAGACCAGGCTGTAGAGGAAAATCAGGCCGACAGTTCGACTGCCTTGGCATTGCCTCAGTCTGAAACTACCGCTGAATCGACCGGTGCCGAGGCCGCTGCGCCAGCGACCGCTCCAGCAGCACCGGTTGCTCCGGCTACCACGCCAACCGCCCCGGTTCATACCCCCGCGCCGGTTGTCGCTAACCCGGCCACTCCGGCGCCAAACGTTCCTGCTACTCCAGCGCCGACCGTTACCGCTCCGGTTGTTCCTGCTGCACCGGCAGCCACCGCAGAAGCGGCCGCGCCGGTTGCAGGCGACGGTCAGGTACAACTGCAGTTCAGCGCCGATTGCTGGGCGCAGGTTACCGATGGCCGTGGCAAAGTGCTGTTCAGCGGTCTGAAGCATAAAGGCGATAATGTGACCGTCAGCGGCAAGCCGCCGCTTGCCGTGCGTCTGGGCGTTGCCCGTGCCGCACAGGTCAGCTACAACGGCCAGCCGGTCGATATCGCTCCGTTCACCAGTGGCGAGACTGCTCGCCTGAAGTTGGGTCAATAAGTCATGCACGGCGAATCTCCAATCAAACGTCGCGTTTCGCGCAAGATCTGGGTCGGCAACGTACCGGTGGGCGGTGATGCGCCGATCGCGGTGCAGAGCATGACCAACAGCGACACCAATGACGTGGCCGCCACTGTTGCGCAAATCAATCGTCTGGAAGCCGCCGGCGTCGACATCGTCCGCGTTTCGGTGCCGGACATGGACGCCGCCGAGGCGTTCGGCAAGATCAAGCAACTGGTCAAGGTGCCGTTGGTTGCCGACATTCACTTCGACTACAAGATCGCTCTGCGCGTAGCCGAACTGGGCGTGGACTGCCTGCGCATCAACCCGGGCAACATCGGTCGTGAAGACCGTGTTCGCGCAGTAGTCGATGCCGCGCGTGATCGCGGGATTCCGATCCGCATCGGCGTCAACGCAGGTTCCTTGGAAAAAGACCTGCAAAAGAAATACGGCGAGCCGACGCCGGCTGCACTGGTCGAATCTGCTTTGCGCCACGTTGAGCATCTTGAACGCCTGAACTTCCAGGACTTCAAGGTCAGCGTGAAGGCCTCCGACGTGTTCATGGCCGTCGAAGCCTACCGCTTGCTGGCGAAAGAAATCGTCCAGCCGCTGCACCTGGGCATCACTGAAGCCGGTGGTTTGCGTTCGGGCACAGTGAAATCCGCCGTGGGCCTAGGTATGCTGCTCGCCGAAGGGATTGGCGATACTATCCGCATCTCGCTGGCGGCCGACCCGGTCGAGGAAGTGAAGGTCGGTTACGACATTCTCAAGTCTTTGCATCTGCGTTCCCGTGGCATCAACTTCATCGCCTGCCCGAGCTGCTCGCGGCAGAACTTCGATGTGGTGAAAACCATGAACGAGCTGGAAGGGCGCCTTGAAGACCTGCTGGTGCCGCTGGATGTCGCGGTGATCGGTTGCGTGGTCAACGGCCCCGGCGAAGCCAAGGAAGCCCATATCGGCTTGACTGGCGGTACGCCAAACCTGATTTACATCGACGGCAAGCCGTCGCAGAAACTGACGAATGACAATCTGGTGGACGAGCTGGAAAAGCTGATCCGCCAGAAAGCGGCCGAAAAGGTCGAAGCTGACGCTGCGGTTATTGCGCGCGGCTGAGCCTGACTGAAGCGCCGAACGAATTTAAGGATTTAAAGTGAGCAAGTCTCTGCAAGCCATTCGTGGCATGAACGACATCCTGCCCGAACAGACCCCGCTGTGGCGTTATTTCGAGGGCACTGTTGCGCGTCTGCTGGATAACTACGGTTACAAGCAGATCCGCATGCCGATCGTCGAGTTCACCGAGCTGTTCAAGCGCTCGATCGGTGAAGTGACCGACATCGTCGAAAAAGAGATGTACACCTTCGAAGACCGCAACGGCGACTCCCTGACCCTGCGTCCGGAAGGCACTGCGGCGTGCGTGCGTGCTGTGCTCGAACACGGCATCACCGGCGGTGGCCAGGTGCAGAAACTCTGGTACATCGGCCCGATGTTCCGCCACGAGCGTCCGCAGAAAGGCCGTTATCGCCAGTTCCACCAGATCGGTCTGGAGGTGTTCAACCTCGACGGTCCGGACATCGACGCCGAGCTGATTACCATGACCTGGCGCCTGTGGGGCGAGCTGGGCATTCGTGATGCGGTCAAACTCGAACTCAACAGCCTCGGCACCAGCGAGTCTCGTGGTCGCTATCGTGAAGCGCTGGTCGAGTACCTCTCGGCGCACCACGACAAGCTCGACGAAGACAGCCAGCGTCGCCTGAAAACCAACCCGCTGCGCGTGCTCGACACGAAAAATGCCGACACTCAAGCGGTGCTGGTCGATGCGCCGAAGATGGCCGACTACCTCGATGACGAGTCCCGTGCGCACTTCGAAGGTTTGAAAGCGCGTCTGGATGCCGTCGGCATTCCTTACGTGCTCAACCCGAAGCTGGTACGCGGCCTCGATTACTACAGCAAAACCGTTTTCGAATGGGTCACCGACAAGCTCGGCGCCCAGGGCACTGTCTGCGCGGGCGGCCGTTACGACGGTCTGGTCGAGCAGATGGGCGGCAAGCCGACCACCGGCGTCGGTTTCGCGATGGGCATCGAGCGTCTGGTTTTGATGCTGGAAACGCTGGAACAGATCCCGGAAGAAATCTCCCGTCAGGTTGATGTCTACCTGTGCGCCTTCGGCGAAGAAGCCGAGCTGGCCGGTCTGGCCCTGGCAGAACGTGTTCGTGATCAACTTCCAAACCTGCGCCTGCAAGTCAATGCCGGCGCTGGCAGCTTCAAAAGCCAGTTCAAGAAGGCCGACAAGAGCGGTGCGCTGTACGCACTGATCCTCGGTGACGACGAAATGGCCCAGCAAGTGGTAGGTTTCAAACCCCTGCGTGGCCAGGGCGAACAACAAAGCATTGCCTGGGATGCGCTCGCCGCTCACCTGGCCACCTGCGTCGTGCAGGGTTGAAGCTGTCCAAACAGCCGATTTAGCGATTAAGGAGTATTGGGGTGTCGAGTACCGAAGACGAACAGTTGGCGGATTTGAAGGACTGGTGGACACGCAACGGCAAACCTCTGGTCACTGGCGGCCTGTTGGCGCTGGTCATCGTGTTCGGCTGGCAGGCCTATCACAAATACCAGAGCAACCAGTCGCAAGGCGCCTCGGTGCTCTATCAGCAATTGCTGGAAACCACGCTGACGCCTGACGGCAAGCCTGATGCGGCCCGCGTTGCGGATCTGGCAGGCAAGCTCAACAGCGAATTTGGCGGTTCTGCTTACGCGCAGTACGGCAGCCTGTTCGTGGCCAAAGTGGCAGTCGACAGCGGCAAGCTGGATGACGCTGCGACCGAGCTCAAAGCCATCGTCGACAAACCGGCCAACCCGGCGCTGGGCGAAATCGCCCGTCAGCGTCTGGCGCAGGTGCTCGGCGCGCAGAACAAGGCCGACGACGCCCTGAAACTGCTCGACGGCGATGCCGACAAAGCGTTCCTGGCCACTCGCGAAGAACTCAAGGGCGACCTGCTGGTACAGCTGGGCCGTACCGATGACGCGAACAAGGCGTATCAAAAAGCCAAGGCGGCACTGTCGGATGAAGCGGCGGTCGGTGGCCTTCAAATCAAGCTCGACGACCTGGCCAAAGGGGATGCGTGACGTGATCCGTTGGAAGCATGCAGCATTGCTGGCTCTGGCCCTTCTGGCCGCGGGTTGCAGCAGCAACAGCAAGAAAGAATTGCCACCGGCCGAACTGACCGACTTCAAAGAAGAAGTGGTTCTGCACAAGCAGTGGAGTCGTTCGATCGGTGACGGTCAGGGCGAAACCTACAACATGCTGGTGCCGGCGATCGACGGTGACACCATCTACGCCGCTGACGTAACCGGCGTAGTGATGGCCATGGATCGCAGCAACGGCGACGTGAAGTGGAAGCAGGATCTTGACCTGCCTGTCTCCGGCGCTGTCGGCGTTGGTTATGGTCTGGTGCTGATTGGTACGTTGCGTGGCGAAGTCGTCGCTCTGGACACCAGCAATGGTGAAGAGAAGTGGCGTGCTCGTGTGACCAGTGAAGTTCTCGCGCCGCCGGCCAACAATGGTGACGTGGTGGTCGTGCAGACTCAGGACGATCGTCTGATCGGTCTGGATGCCTCCACTGGTACTCAGCGCTGGGTGTATGACAGCACTCCGGCCGTACTGACCCTGCGTGGCACCAGTGCCCCGCTGGTCACCAACCGCCTCGCGGTGGCTGGCCTGTCGACCGGTAAAGTGGTCGCTCTGGACATTTCCAACGGCGTGCCGGTGTGGGAACAACGGATCGCGATTCCACAGGGTCGTTCGGAACTGGAGCGCGTGGTCGACATCGACGGCGGTCTGCTGCTGTCCGGCGGTACACTGTACGTTGCCAGCTATCAGGGTCGCGTGGCGGCTCTGGATCTGGAAAGTGGTCGTCAACTCTGGCAGCGCGATGCGTCGAGCTACGCCGGTATCGCTCAGGGTTTCGGCAGCGTTTACGTGAGCCTGTCCTCGGGCACCGTTGAAGGCGTCGACGAGCGTTCGACCACAGCATTGTGGAGCAACGACTCGCTGGCTCGCCGTCAACTGTCGGCCCCGGAAGTGTTCTCCAGCTATGTTGCAGTGGGTGACCTGGAAGGTTATCTGCACCTGCTGAGTCAGGTTGACGGTCGTTTCGTCGGCCGTGAGCGCATCGACAGCGACGGCCTGCGTGCCCGTCCGCTGGTGGTGGGTGACACGATTTATGTGTATGGCAACAGCGGCAAACTGGAAGCCCTGACCATCAAGTAACAACTATGCTTGGGGTTAACCCCCCAGGCGGCCCCGGATTCATGGGGCTTGCAGCGCTATCAGGCGTTGCCCCGAGCACCAGCCGCTGCCTCGCAGCGGCTTTTGTATTTTCTGAAATAACGAAGTGGAGAGCCGCATGGTTCCCGTAATCGCCTTGGTGGGCCGACCGAACGTCGGCAAGTCCACCTTGTTCAACCGCCTGACCAGGACTCGCGACGCCATCGTCGGCGACTTGTCCGGTCTGACCCGTGATCGCCAGTACGGTGAGGCCAAGTGGCAAGGGCGTTCCTACATTCTGGTCGACACCGGTGGTATCTCCGGTGACGAGCACGGTATGGACGAAAAAATGGCCGAGCAGTCGCTGCTGGCCATTGAAGAAGCGGATGTTGTGCTGTTCCTGGTAGATGCCAAGGCCGGTTTCACCGCCGCCGACCAGATGATCGCCGAACACCTGCGCAAACGTAACAAGCGTTCCTACGTGGTCGCCAACAAGGTCGACAACATCGACCCGGAAATGGCCCGCGCTGAATTCGCGCCTCTGGGCATGGGTCACGCGATCCCGATCGCCGGTGCTCACGGCCGTGGCATCACCCAGATGCTGGAAATCGCCCTGGGTGATTTCCCTAAAGACGAAGAAGAGCCGGAAGACGGCGAAGAAGAGATCGTTGCCGAAGGCGAGGAAGCCAAGCGCATTCCTGGCCCGAGCGAAAAGGACGGGATCAAGATCGCGATCATTGGCCGGCCGAACGTCGGCAAGTCGACCCTGGTCAACCGCATGCTCGGTGAAGACCGGGTAATCGTTTATGACCAGCCAGGCACCACGCGCGACAGTATCTACATCCCGTTCGAACGGAATGAAGAGAAGTACACGCTGATCGACACCGCCGGTGTGCGCAAGCGCGGCAAGATCCACGAAGAAGTCGAAAAATTCTCCGTGGTCAAAACCCTGCAAGCGATCAAAGACGCCAACGTAGTGATCTTCGTGATGGACGCCCGCGAAGGTGTGGTCGATCACGACCTCAACCTGCTGGGTTTCGCCATCGAGTCCGGTCGTGCGCTGGTCATCGCGATCAACAAGTGGGACGGCATGACGCCGAGCGAGCGCGACTTCGTCAAGGTCGAGCTGCAGCGTCGTCTGTTCTTTGTTGATTACGCCGACATCCACTTCATCTCGGCACTGCACGGTACCGGCGTGGGCAACCTCTACGCGTCCGTACAGAACTCGTTCAAGTCGGCGGTCACCCGCTGGCCGACCAACCGTCTGACCCAGATTCTGGAAGACGCGGTTGGCGAACACGCGCCGCCGATGGTCAACAACCGCCGGATCAAGCTGCGCTACGCCCACTTGGGTGGTGCCAACCCGCCGATCATCGTCATCCACGGTAACCAGATCGAGAAAGTGCCGAAGTCGTACGTGCGCTATCTGGAGAACACTTACCGTCGTGTGCTGAAGCTGGTCGGTACGCCGATCCGCATCGAGTTCAAGGGCGGCGAGAACCCGTACGAAGGCAACAAGACCACGCTGACCGACCGCCAGGTCAACAAGAAGCGTCGTTTGATGTCGCACCACAAGAAAGCTGACAAGAAGCGCCGCGACAAGAAATAACGGCAGCTTCAAGTTTCAAGCTGCAAGCTTCAAGTCAAAGCGGTGAAAGCAAAGAGGGCTCTGTAGGAGCCCTTTTTTGTGGGCGAGGGTTTTTGCTTGCAGCTTGCAGCTTGACGCTTGAAACTTGCAGCTCACCTGCAAGGGGCTACCGATGATCACCAGTAAGCTGCCGAATGTCGGCATCACTATTTTCACGCAGATGTCTCAGCTCGCGGCGCAGACCGGCGCGATCAACCTGTCCCAGGGTTTTCCTGATTTTGACGGTCCGCAGTCATTGCGTGACGCGGTCGGTCGGCATATCGCCAGTGGTCATAACCAATATTCGCCAATGACCGGGTTGCCGGCGCTGCGTCAGCAGATCGCCGCGAAGATCGCACGCAGTTATGGCGTCAACGTCGATGCCGACAGCGAAGTGACGGTCACGCCAGGCGCCACCCAGGCGATCTTCTGTGCGATTCAGGCGGTTATCCACAGCGGCGACGAAGTCATCGTGTTCGATCCTTGTTACGACAGCTACGAACCGGCGACGGAATTGGCGGGCGGTCGTTGCGTGCATGTGCAGTTGAAACCGGACGATTTCTCCATCGATTTCGACCAACTCGCGGCGGCCCTGAGCCCGCGCACGAAAATGATCGTCATCAATACCCCGCATAACCCGAGCGGTGCACTGATCAGCCGTGCGGAGCTGGATCAACTGGCGGCGCTGATCCGCGATCGCGACATCTACCTGATCAGCGACGAAGTCTACGAACACCTGGTCTTCGACGGCGTGCCGCACGTCAGCGTGCTCGCCCATGAAGAGCTCTACCAACGCGCCTTCGTGGTCAGCTCGTTCGGCAAGACCTATCACGTCACCGGCTGGAAAACCGGCTATGTCGTCGCGCCGCCAGCGTTGACGGCCGAACTGCGCAAAGTCCACCAGTACGTCAGTTTCTGCGGTGTCACTCCGCTGCAATATGCCTTGGCCGATTACATGGCCGAGCATCCGGAACACGTCGAAGAGCTGCCGGGTTTCTATCAGGCCAAGCGCGATCTGTTCTGCGATCTGCTGGCGCCGTCGCGCTTCAGTTTTACCCGAGTCACCGGCACCTACTTCCAACTGGTCGATTACTCGCAGATTCGTCCCGACCTGAACGATGTCGAGATGGCCATGTGGATGACCCGCGAACACGGCGTGGCGAGTATCCCGGTCTCGGTGTTCTACCAGAACCCACCCGAAGGCCAGCGCCTGGTGCGCCTGTGCTTTGCCAAACGCGAGGAGACGCTGCGTGAAGCGGCGGCAAAACTATGCGTGATCTGAGTGCGTTACCCGATCTCAATCTGGCGCTGATCCAGACCACTTTGGCCTGGCATGATCGTCAGGCCAATTTCGAGCATTTTGAGGTGTTGCTGGAGCAGGCGCAGGGCGCGGATCTGATCATCCTGCCGGAAATGTTCACCACTGGATTCTCCATGGAGTCCGAAACCCTCGCCGAAGCCGAGAACGGCCCGACCAGCAAATGGCTGCGGGTTCAGGCGGCGAAGCTCGATGCAGTGATCACCGGCAGTGTGATCATTCAGGCCGCTGACGGCAGCCATCGCAATCGCCTGCTGTGGGCTCGACCGGACGGCGAAGTCTCGCATTACGACAAGCGTCACCTGTTCCGCATGGCCGGTGAACACAATCACTACACGCCCGGCGAGCGGCAGGTGCAGTTCGAATTGAAGGGCTGGCGCGTGCGTCCGCTGATTTGCTATGACCTGCGTTTTCCGGTGTGGAGCCGTGATGCACAGGACACCGATCTGCTGCTGTACACCGCCAACTGGCCGGGTGCGCGGCGTCTGCACTGGAATCGCCTGTTGCCAGCGCGAGCTATCGAAAACCTTTGCTATGTGGCGGCGGTGAATCGCGTCGGCACCGACGGCAAGGGCTTTGCCTACACCGGTGACAGTCAGGTGCTGGATTTTCAGGGTGAAACCTTGCTGGCGGCGGGGGAGGCCGATGGCGTGTTCAAGGTGGTTTTGGAAGCGGCTTCACTGGCGGCGTATCGCGAGCGTTTCCCGGCGAATCTGGATGCCGACACCTTCGAGTTCACCTGACAGAGATGTGGTGACTGTAAGGACGCCTTCGCGGGCAAGCCCGCTCCCACAGGTTTTTTGGTGTACCCGGAATTTATGTTCACCTCGGTTACTGTGGGAGCGGGCTTGCCCGCGAAGAGGCCTGATTGAACACCACAAAATCATCAGGCAAAAAAAGGCCCCGAAGTTCGCACTCCGGGGCCTTCTGCATTTAGCGATGGCTTACGCCGCTTTCGCCTCAGGCTGGCTCAGGGAGCGGTTCAGCGCGCTGAACAGGGCCTTGAAGCTGGCTGTGGTGATGTTTTCATCGATACCCACGCCGTGCACCGCACGTTCGCCGTTCACCCGCAGCTCGATATACGCCGCTGCCTTGGCGTTGGTGCCCGCGCCGATCGCGTGTTCGTTGTAGTCCATGATCTCCACCGGAACTGGCAGGCCGGCGACCAGTGCTTCCAGCGCACCGTTGCCCTTGCCGCGCCAGTGCAGGTTGGTTTCGCCCTGACCTTTGCTCGCCACTTCCACTTCAACATTGCTGTTGCCGTTTTCTTCCTGCAGGCGATGGCTGACCAGCGCGTACGGGGTGTTGGCTTGCAAGTATTCGCTGATCAACAGCGAGTGGATTTGCTTGGCAGTCATTTCCAGGCCGAGACGGTCGGTTTCACGCTGCACAACCTGGCTGAATTCGATCTGCATGCGACGTGGCAGGCTGATGCCGTATTCCTGCTCCAGCAAGTAAGCGATGCCGCCCTTGCCCGACTGGCTGTTGACGCGAATCACCGCTTCGTAGCTGCGGCCAATGTCGGCCGGGTCGATCGGCAAGTACGGCACTTCCCAAAGCGCGTCTGGTTTCTGCTGGGAGAAGCCTTTGCGGATTGCATCCTGGTGCGAGCCGGAGAACGCGGTGTGCACCAGGTCGCCAACGTACGGATGACGTGGGTGAACCTGGATCTGGTTGCACTCTTCGACGACCTTGCGCACGCCGTCGATGTCGGAGAAGTCCAGTTGTGGGTCGAGACCCTGGGTGTACATGTTCAGTGCGACAGTAACGAGGTCGACGTTACCGGTACGCTCGCCGTTGCCGAACAGGCAGCCTTCGACGCGATCAGCGCCGGCCATCAGGCCCAGTTCGGTGGCGGCAACGCCGGTGCCACGGTCGTTGTGGGTGTGCAGGCTGATGATCACGCTGTCACGACGGTTGATGTTGCGGCCGAACCACTCGATCTGGTCGGCGTAGATGTTCGGCGTTGCGCACTCAACGGTGGCCGGCAGGTTGAGGATCATCTTGTGCTCAGGCGTCGGGTTCCAGACCTCGATCACCGCATCACAGACTTCCTTGGCGAATTCCAGCTCGGTGGCGCTGAAGGTTTCCGGCGAGTATTCGAACGTCCACTCGGTGTCCGGCTGCATCGCGGCGTATTTGACGAACAGCTTGGCCGCGTTCACAGCGATGGCCTTGATGCCGTCCTTGTCCTGGTTGAAGACGATGCGACGGAAAGAAGGCGAGGTGGCGTTGTACAAGTGAACGATGGCTTTCTTCGCGCCGCGCAGGGATTCGAAGGTGCGCTCGATCAAGTCTTCACGGCCCTGGGTCAGCACCTGAATGGTGGTGTCGTCCGGGATGTGGCCTTCTTCGATCAGGGTGCGCACGAAGTCGAAGTCGGTTTGCGAAGCGGCCGGGAACGACGCTTCGATTTCCTTCACACCGACCTGAACAAGGGTTTTCCAGAAGCGCAGTTTCTTTACCGCGTCCATCGGCTCGATCAGCGACTGGTTGCCGTCACGCAGGTCAGAGCTGCACCAGATCGGCGCGGTGTCGATGGTTTTCGACGGCCAGGTGCGGTCCGGCAGGTTGATGACAGGAAACGCGCGGTATTTCGAAGACGGATCTTTGAGCATGCTCATCGGGAAATTCCTTATTGTCTGGGCCGAAAAGAGGCGGCCTGCCGGTGTTACGAATGTTCTTGGAAAAGCGTGGGACGAGGTGCCGCGATTCAGCCTGGCAGTCGTGCGCTGACAAGGCACAGGCTGCGGTGCTGGCGAAGCTGAATGAGGGTGTGAGAGGTTTTCATGCCTTCAACCCTAACCGCGAGGGGAGAGGATGGCAAGCAGTCGGAAAAAATTGAGAGGAATACTCGGAAAGCGGGGTTTTGCGCGATTTTATTGTGCTGGATATCGCTGATCGTTGTGATATTTGCGCGAGGTTTGATAGGGGCGCAATTGAGGTTTATAGCCATCAGTAAGTGTTGATGTGCTTTTTAGGCCGCCTTCGCGAGCTTGCTCGCGAAGGGGCCATCAGCCCATCGATTGTCTTAAGGCTGAAAGGCGCCAATAAAAATCGCCGGATCCACCCGCGCATCATTCAGGCTGATATTCCAGTGCATGTGCGGCCCGGTAGCCCGGCCAGTCGCACCCACCTTGCCGACCACCGCACCACGCGCCAGTTGATCGCCGACCTTCACATCAATCTTCGACATATGGCAGAACATGCTGATAAAGCCTTGCCCATGGTCGACAAACACTGTGTTGCCGTTGAAGAAGTAGTTGCCGGTGAGGATCACCTTGCCCGCCGCCGGGGTCTTGATCGGCGTACCCGCCGGCACGGCAAAGTCGAGGCCGGCGTGGGGATTGCGCTCTTCACCATTGAAGAAACGGCGCACGCCAAACTTGCTCGACAGCGGCCCGTTCACCGGTTTATCCAACAGCAGATTGCTCGGCGTATTCGGGCTGAAGCTGCGATACGCCTTGATTTGCACGGCCAGCTCACCCTCGATGCGCTTGAGGTTCGACTGATCCGGGTTTACTTGCTGCTTGTTCTTCAGGGTGATGTGTTGTTCCGGGTATTTCTTGTTACCGACGGTGAACGGCAGATTACGTCCGCCACTGCTGATCTGCTGCGCACCCGGCTTCACGGTCAACGGTACGCCGACAATCGCCAGCCAGTTGTTCTGCTCTTTGACCACCAGCACTGGTTTGCCCTGGTACGTGGCTTTCGGTGCCTGCGCGGCCGCGCCCAGATCAACCACCGCCACGCCGCCAGGCACTGGCTTGTTCAGCAGCCGGGTGATGTAACTGTCGGCGTGGGCATTGAAGGTCAGGCATAGCAGAAACAGTGGAGCCAGAAAACGCGACATGGATCAGTCCAGTAAAGAAAGGGTGACAGGCGTCAGGTGATTGTCCTCGACGCGCACTTGCAGTTCGCCTTCGCCGAGTTTGGCTTTCAGGCGCTGGCCGGTGTGGGTCTGCGCAGCGCTGCGGATCGCATGGCCGCGCTCATCCAGGAGAATGCTGTAACCGCGGCCAAGCGTTGCCAGCGGGCTGACCACGTGCAGCGTCTGCATCTGGCTGTGCAGTTGCAGGCGACGGCTCTTCAGACCTTCGCGCATGGCCCGGGGCAAGCGTTCGGCGAGGCTGTCGAGGCGCTGGCGCAACATCGCCAGTTGTCGTCCCGGATGTTGCCCGGCGAGGCGGGTTTCCAGGCGGATCAGGCGTTCGCGACGGGTATTGAGATGACGCTCGAAAGCCCGACGCATGCGCATGTCCAGATCATCCAGGCGCTGCGCTTGCTGGCGCAGACGTTCGCCGGGATGGCGCAGACGACGGGCCATGCCTTCCAGACGCAGACGGTCACGCATCAAACGGTCACGCATGCGCATTACCAAACGGCGATGCAGGCTTTCGACCTGACGGATCAGGTGGCTGGAATCGGGAGCGAGCAACTCAGCGGCGGCGGACGGTGTCGGTGCGCGTACGTCAGCGACAAAGTCACTGATCGACACATCGGTTTCATGGCCGACGGCGCTGACAATCGGCGTCACACAGGCATCGACCGCGCGGGCCACGGCTTCTTCGTTGAAGCACCAGAGGTCTTCCAGCGAACCGCCGCCACGGGCGAGGATCAATGCGTCGAAACCACGGGCATCGGCCATTTTCAGGGCGCGGACGATTTGCGCGGTGGCTTCACGGCCCTGCACGGCTGTCGGAATCAACGTCAACTGCACCTGCGGCGCACGGCGGCGGAACACGCTGATGATGTCGCGAATCACCGCGCCGGTTGGCGAGCTGATGATGCCGATGCGCTGCGGATGCGCCGGCAGCGGCACTTTGCGTTCGGCACTGAACAGGCCTTCAGCGCTGAGCTTTTCTTTCAATGCATCGAAGGCCAAGCGCAGCGCGCCGTCACCGGCAGGCTCAACGGTGTCGAGGATCAGTTGATAGTCGCCACGGCCTTCGAACAACGAGACCTTGCCGCGCACCTTCACCGCCAGACCGTCCTTCAGCGCCTGACGCACGCGCGCGGCGTTCTGCCGGAACAGCGCGCAGCGCACCTGTGCGCCGCTGTCCTTGAGGGTGAAATAGATGTGGCCGGACGCCGGGCGGGCGAGGTTGGAGATTTCGCCTTCGACCCAGATGTTGCTGAACACGTCTTCGAGCAACACCCGCGCGCGGCCGTTGAGCTGGCTGACGGTCAGGACTTCACGGTCCAGGCCAAGTCTTGCAAAGGGATCTTTAATCATGGGGCGCAGTTTAAAGGCATTTGCTGATCAATCACCATAAATCCCTGTGGGAGCGAGCTTGCTCGCGAAGGCGTCTTATCCTTCGATACCTTCAGTGGCTGACAGTCCGCTTTCGCGAGCAGGCTCGCTCCCACAGGGGGGATTTGTAAAAGTCTGGAGGAAGTGCTGGATCAGCGGGGTGGGGTTCTGTCGGTAGGCGAGGGCGACGGTGCTTTGGCAGTCGGGATCGGCCAGCGGCAAAAATCGTACACCGGGCGGGGCGATGTCCTGCATCGATTCCGGCAGCAGGGCGATGCCGAACCCGGCCTGAATCAACTGTAACTGTGTGGTCTTGCGCGACATCACCCGCGCCCCTTTCGGGAAGAAACCCTGACGCATGCACAGGTCAGCACACAGATAGCTCAGGCCACCGCGCTGTGGATGCGGAATCGAGATGAACGCTTCGTCCTTCAGTTGGGCCAGGTCGACACGCTCAGCTGCGGCCAACCGATGATCCATGGGAACTGCCAGCAGCAATCGCTCAGTGAACAGCGGCACAATCTGAATACCTTCGCGCTGGCGCAACACGGGCAAGCGCAGCAAGCCAATATCGAGTCGGCCCTCGGCCAACTCTTCAAGTTGCGCTTCCGAAGACAGTTTGCCGATATCCAGCGATACGCCGGGTTGTTGCCGCAGATAGGCGCCGATATCAGCGAGCAAGCGCCCGCTGATCGATACGGTGCTGGAATGGCTGAGGCGCAAGGTGCCGAGCTGGCCATTGCCGACTTCAGTGGCCATGGCGCTGGCTTTGCTCAGCTCATTGAGCAGATTTCTTGCACGCGGCAGAAAAGCTTCACCCGCCGCCGTCAGTCGGGGCTGGCGCGCCGTGCGTTCGAACAGCGATGTTTGCAGGCGCGCCTCCATGTCCTTGATCTGCCGGCTCAGCGCCGATTGCGCAATAAACAGCCGTTCAGCCGCCTCACTGAAACTGCCGCAGTCGGCGATTTCGACGAAGTAACGCAATTGACGGGTGGAGAGCACGAGTCATGCCTTTTCGAGATGAGTAAGCGACGTGGAAGATATTAGTCGCAACGCTCGGCGCTGGCTAAAGTCATCCCAGGCTTATTAAGGAAGAAGACCCATGAGTGTGGCGGGGTTGTTGAGTGAGTGGTCGTGGGGCGCCGAAGGCTGGGTGGTCATTGGGTTGGGCATTGTGCTGGCGTATATCGTCTTCGGTATCGCCGGGTTCGGCACGGCGTTGGTAGCGGGGCCGATCCTGATTCTTTTCATGCCGTTGTCGAAGATCGTACCGTTGCTGGTGCTGCTGGATTTTGTCGCGGCGTTCGGCAACCTGCTGCCGTCGCGACGGGATGTGGCGAAGCCCGAGTTGTTGCGGTTGCTGCCGTGCATGGCGATCGGTTGTACGCTGGGGGTGATTTTCCTGCTCAACCTGAAATCCGATTTATTGCTGCTGTTGATGGGGCTGTTTGTCACCGCTTACGCGATTTACAGCCTGTGGGTGAAAGCGCGGCCGACGCAATTGTCTGCAGCGTGGGCGCTGCCGATGGGCACGGTCGGCGGTTTGTTTGGGGCTTTGTTTGGCAGTGGCGGGTTTCTCTATGCGATCTATCTCAACAGCCGCTTGCCCAAAGACGCGGCCCGGGCCACGCAAAGTGCGCTGATCAGTTGCAGCACGGTGGTGCGTTTGAGTCTGTTTGCCATCGCCGGTGTGTATGCCGAGCTACCCTTGTTGATGCTGGCTCTGTGTTTCTTGCCGGCCATGGCGTTGGGGTTGTGGATCGGGCGGCGGTTGACCATGCGGCTGTCACGCGAGGCGTTCGTGCGTTTGGTGACATGGTTGGTGCTGGCGAGCGGGCTGGCGTTGATCGGGCGCTACCTCAGCACTTGACCGGATTTCGTCAGGGATTAAGCTGCCGGCCTTTAGGGCCTCTTCGCGAGCAGGCTAGCTCCCTCTGTGGGAAATGCATTCCATTGTGGGAGCGAGCCTGCTCGCGAAGGCGTCAGAAGCCATACCGCAGGACTTTCCATGAATTCGCAAAGCATCATCGTCCCGAAAATCTCCACCCTGCCGGTCCACGAACCCCGGGCCCGGGCGATCGTGCGCTGGCTGGTACGCAAGAATATCGTCAAGGAAGAGCTTAGTACCTGCGGCCGCACCGGTAACCGCATGGCTTACGCGATTGCCGATGGCGCCCGTGCCGTGGTGCTGCACCCGCAAGCGTTGCCGTTTGGTGAGCCGATCAACGGCTTGGAAATCGTCACCAAGCGCTGCATCTACACCCCGGCCAAAGGCTTTCTCGAAGAAGCCGGTTGCGCCGAGTGCCGTCGTGAAGTCGGCGAAGCACTGTTCGAAAGCCTTGAAGACTGGTTCCCTGGCCGTACGGACAACTTCACCTGCCCCGAATGCGGGCATGAAGACGACATCAACGGTTTCCTGTATCTGCAGGAATGCGCGTTTTCCAACCTTGGTTTCATCTTCAACAACTGGCTGGAGGCGGGCTTCAAGCAAAGCTTTATCGATGAGTTTGCCGATTGGCTCGATCAACCTGTCTCTTGGGTCAAGGTGGAGCTGTAGGGCCGGGGATCTCCGTATATCAGCAACATTGATATTAAGCTGAGTTTTACATTGAACAGCAGGGGGTGTCTGACTATAATGGCGCGCTTCCATTTTCCCGCTCGGGAGCCCCCGCGATGCTGCGTATCAGCCAAGAAGCTCTGACATTCGACGACATTCTCCTAGTGCCTGGTTATTCCGAGGTGCTTCCTAACGAAGTCAGTCTCAAGACCCGCCTTACCCGTGGCATCGAGCTGAACATTCCTCTGGTTTCTGCTGCAATGGACACCGTTACTGAAGCCCGTCTGGCAATCGCCATGGCTCAGGAAGGTGGCATCGGCATTATCCACAAGAACATGACCATCGAGCAGCAAGCTGCCGAAGTGCGTAAGGTCAAGAAGTTCGAAGCCGGCGTCGTCAAGGATCCGATCACCATCGAGGCAGATGCCACGGTGCGTGACCTGTTCGAATTGACCCGCATGCACAACATTTCCGGCGTTCCGGTTCTGCACGATGGCGACCTGGTCGGCATCGTCACTTCCCGTGACGTGCGTTTCGAAACCCGTCTGGAAGCCACCGTACGTGAAGTGATGACGCCTAAAGAGCGTTTGGTCACCGTGCGTGAAGGCGCCGACAAGAACGAAGTCCGCGAGTTGCTGCACAAGCACCGTCTGGAAAAAGTTCTGATCGTTGATGACAAGTTTGCCCTCAAAGGCATGATGACCGTCAAAGACATCGAAAAAGCCAAAGCCTACCCGCTGGCCAGCAAGGACGATCAAGGTCGTCTGCGCGTGGGCGCTGCTGTCGGTACCGGTAAAGACACCGGTGATCGCGTCGCTGCTCTGGTCAACGCTGGTGTGGACGTCGTGGTAGTCGATACCGCGCACGGCCACTCCAAAGGCGTGATCGACCGTGTTCGCTGGGTCAAAGAGAATTTCCCTGAAGTGCAGGTGATCGGCGGCAACATCGCCACCGGCGCCGCTGCCAAGGCTCTGGCCGAAGCAGGCGCTGACGCAGTCAAGGTCGGTATCGGCCCGGGCTCGATCTGCACCACTCGTATCGTCGCCGGCGTCGGCGTGCCGCAAATCAGTGCCATCGCCAACGTTGCTGCTGCCCTTGAAGGCACTGGCGTTCCGTTGATCGCCGACGGCGGCATCCGTTTCTCTGGTGACCTGTCCAAGGCCATCGTAGCCGGTGCTTCCTGCGTGATGATGGGCTCGATGTTCGCCGGTACCGAAGAAGCGCCGGGCGAAATCGAACTGTTCCAGGGCCGTTCGTACAAGGCTTATCGCGGCATGGGTTCGCTGGGCGCCATGTCCCAGGCCCAGGGTTCTTCCGACCGCTACTTCCAGGACTCCTCGGCAGGCGCCGAGAAACTCGTTCCGGAAGGCATCGAAGGCCGTGTGCCGTACAAAGGCACCCTGAGCGCGATCATTCACCAACTGATGGGCGGTCTGCGTTCCTCGATGGGTTACACCGGCAGCGCCGACATCGAAGAAATGCGCACCAAGCCTGAATTCGTGCGGATCACCGGTGCCGGCATGGCCGAATCCCACGTTCACGACGTGCAGATCACCAAAGAAGCGCCAAACTACCGCGTAGGTTGAGCCTTCAAGCAATAAAGTAAGCAACCGGGGCTGTTTGATTCAGCCCCGAGTTGTTTCTGAATCACGACTGTTTCTGAATGACTTAGACGAGACTGAATCATGGCCCTCGATATTCACGCTCACCGCATCCTGATCCTCGACTTCGGTTCGCAATACACCCAACTGATCGCCCGCCGCGTGCGCGAGATCGGTGTGTACTGCGAACTGCACCCGTTCGACATGGACGAAGATGCGATCCGCGAATTCGCTCCTAAAGGCGTCATCCTCGCCGGCGGCCCCGAGTCCGTGCACGTTGCCGACAGCCCGCGCTGCCCACAGGCAGTGTTCGATCTGGGCGTACCGGTTTTCGGTATCTGCTACGGCATGCAGACCATGGCCGAGCAACTGGGCGGCAAGGTTGAAGGTTCCGAGCTGCGTGAGTTCGGTTACGCCCGCGTCGACGTGGTCGGCAAGAGCCGCCTGCTCGACGGCATCGAAGACCACATCGACGCCGACGGCCTGTTCGGCCTCGACGTGTGGATGAGCCACGGTGACAAGGTCACCAGGATGCCGGAAGACTTCCACGTCCTCGCCAGCACCCCAAGCTGCCCCATCGCCGGCATGTTCAACGACGACCGTGGCTACTACGGCGTGCAGTTCCACCCGGAAGTGACCCACACCAAACAGGGCGGTCGCATTCTGTCGCGCTTTGTTCTCGACATCTGCGGCTGTGAAGCCCTGTGGACGCCGTCGAAGATCGCTGAAGACGCCATCGCCAATATCCGCGCACAAGTCGGCACCGACAACGTGCTGCTGGGGCTGTCCGGCGGCGTTGACTCCTCTGTAGTTGCTGCGCTGCTGCACAAAGCCATTGGCGACCAACTGACCTGCGTCTTCGTCGACAACGGCCTGCTGCGTCTGCACGAAGGCGAGCAAGTGATGGCCATGTTCGCCGAGAACATGGGCGTCAAAGTTATCCGCGCCAACGCTGAAGAGCAGTTCCTGAACAACCTGGCCGGCGAAGCCGACCCGGAGAAGAAGCGCAAGATCATCGGTCGCACCTTCATCGACGTATTCGATGCCCAGTCGAACAAACTGGACAACATCAAGTACCTCGCTCAGGGCACCATCTACCCGGACGTGATCGAGTCGGCTGGCGCGAAAAGCGGCAAGGCCCACGTGATCAAGTCGCACCACAACGTGGGCGGCCTGCCGGAAGAGATGAACCTGAAACTGGTCGAGCCACTGCGCGAACTGTTCAAGGACGAAGTCCGTCGTCTGGGCCTGGAACTGGGCCTGCCGTACGACATGGTCTACCGTCACCCGTTCCCGGGCCCGGGCCTGGGCGTGCGCATCCTCGGTGAAGTGAAAAAGGAATACGCCGACCTGCTGCGTCGCGCTGACCACATCTTCATCGAAGAACTGCGTAAAGCCGACTGGTACCACAAAGTCAGCCAGGCGTTCGTCGTGTTCCAGCCGGTGAAATCGGTTGGCGTGGTCGGCGATGGCCGTCGTTACGCTTGGGTGGTTGCCCTGCGTGCCGTGGAAACCATCGACTTCATGACCGCGCGTTGGGCCCACCTGCCTTACGAACTGCTGGAAACCATCTCCGGCCGCATCATCAATGAAATCGAAGGCATCTCTCGCGTCACCTACGACGTGTCGAGCAAGCCGCCGGCGACCATTGAGTGGGAATGATCCCGCTACAAGTTGATTAACGAAAAACCCTTGGCCTGAAGCCAAGGGTTTTTTCGTTTCATGGCTTGAAAACAGTTAGCCGGGTAAGCGACTTTGCAGGGTCAAGCCGATCTCTATCAGGCGCTGGGATAACGCGCCGATGTCACGGAACATGATGCCGCTGATCCGCGGCATCGACTGTGCCCAGATGTACACCTGACCATCCCCGCGGCGATTCACCATTGTTCGAACAATATTGCCGTCGCTGTTGCGACGCACAAGCGTGAATGCATTCTGCGTTTTTTCGAACATGAACATGCCGTTGCGATTCAGCAGTGCATTCACCGTTGCCTCGGTCCATTGCGGCACAGGTGTTTCGATCTGCACGCGCAGGTCCGCGAATAGAAAGTCCGATGAGTTGCGCGTTGATGCCCCGTTATCAAACGGGCCCCGAGCGACTTCCAGACCCGGGTCAATACTGATGCCGGCCACTTCGGTGGACACCGCTTCTTCGATCCGTAAACCGATGGCGCCCCTGAGTTCGCTGATGCCTGGCAGATTTCTGAAAGTATTGGTGTTCGTTGCCTCGACCAGGGCAACCCATTTGCCTGGTCTGTTGAGGGCTCGTCACCCCACATGATTTGCGAGGCGAGCCGGGCGCGGATCATCTGCTCTTCGATCGAAGTCAGCGGTACCTTCAGTTTGCAGCTATGCGCGAGTTCAAGACCTTGGGTGCGGATGCCATTGGCCTGGGCCGTCTTGATCAGTTCAAGGATGTTGAGTCGGTCATCAGGGTCGGTACCGAGGCTGGACAAGTAGCCTCGAAGATCCTCTGACATCTCTCCTGTCAGGTAAAAGTCGTTGAGTTCTGCCTGGGCAAAATCGCTCAGCAAACCCCGTACGTAAAGTACGTCGATATGCCGTGCGAACGCCGGCATGTTTTCGATCATGAAACGCATGCTGGCGATGCGATCAAGGGATTCGCCGACGACCAGTCCATCGGTATTGGCAAAGATGCGATCAATCAACTCAGCCGTCTGCATCTCGGGATCGATTGGCGGGATGACTGGCCGTGCGGGCAGGTTGGTCCAGTTCAGCTCTGAGTAATACTCTTTGGCCTCGTTTAGCAGGGACGTGCGTCTTTCGCGGAAATAGGCCGCATACGTATCGGCGGTTGATGGTCTATCGCGGTTTGCACTGGAGAGCTCGGCGAAAGTCTCGGGCAGGTTCATTGCCCATCTTTTCATTTTCGCCATGTCGATTCCTGCGATGTCGTTGAGCTGGGTAACCAGACGCAGCGGTCGCGCAACGGGTGAAACCGCTTCGACGAGGGGAAGCTCCGCTGATGGGGTTAAAGACGCCGGGTCCGAGGACGAGGAAAGGTCACTGAGCAGCAAACAGGCCTTGCCCACGCATTGGCCACCTCCGCGGAGACGCAATGCGGGTATGCGTTCCCACTTGCCGCTGCTAGCGAAGCGTACCGGCAACGAGTAAGCGAACTGATTGGGTCGCTCGGGATTGACGATGGCCCAGTCGCCAGCGCCCTCGGAGTCGGCAAAGTAGCGCACGTAGTACGCGGCGCCATCCATTTCGATGGCATAGCCCGGCTCATTGTCCAAGCGGTAAATGCCCTCATATTTGCCTGGCGCTGCCTCTATAGAACGGTTTGCAAGTAACTCGTTGCATCGATATTTGCCAGGAATCTTTGGAAAAGACGAACCTTGGCGCGCAGCAACTGGGGCCAACTGCCGGGTGGATGCGATGGTAGTCTCGGTGGGGATTTCGTTTGTCATCTCAACGGTCGCCTGTGGACTAACCGCTGTGACTGGCGGTTGGTCCAGAGGCGGCAAGAAGGGGGCATCAGGCGAAGTGAACTCGATCAACCCGCGCATTTCTTCAGCTTCGGCAAACTCCACCTGCGGGCCCACTTCAAGTTGCGCGCCAGTGCTGATCAGAAACGGGATGTTGAAGACAATGTCGATCGCATTGAGCACTGCGCCGGTAACACCGGCCTTGCGTTCGGTTGGCGTGGTGCCGTTGATGGCCTGATCGATGTTCAATCCCATGTTCGCGATGCTGGCGCCAATCAAAGGCAACGCCACAGGCCAGCCCACCGCTGCCATCGGGCCGAATACTTTCAGCCCGGCACTCAAATAACCGATCCAGAGTTTTTTGCGCAGGTCGCTGTTGGACGTGAGCACCAAGTGTGCCTCGGCAACCATGCCGGTGCGTGTCGACTCGCTCAACCAAGTGAATGCGTCACCGCTGATCGCGACGCTGCTGCGATTGATCATGCGGTGATCGCTGTGACCCCAGCTGTTCACCAGACGGTTCATCAGATCGGTGAGGTTTTCGCTCATGTGATTGCGATCAGCCAGGGGGAAATGCTGGAGAAACGCCGTGCGTTTGTCCTCTGAATTCATCTGCTCAAGCATCCACCAATGCAGATCCGCCTCATTGTCCATCAAGCGGAATGCGCGGGCTTCGCCTGGCAGGTAAAGGGTCTGGCGGCCACTGTCTTGCACCAGACGCAACACATTGGAGGCTACGTGGCCATCGAGGTCCAGCGTCCGCACTTGTGCACCGACCGGGTGTAACGCTTGCAGCATTGGCAAGGTAACGGGCCAGGTGACGGGCCCGATGACCGAGCCGACGATGCGCTGAAAATCAGTTCCATCAAGGTCACCCTGTTGCAGCGCCTGCACCGCCAGACTGAGAAAATTGCACTTTGCCAGGGCGCGGAAATCATCCGATGAGGTTTGCCAGAATGTCGTCAGTTGACCTGTGTAGCGCGCGCTGAAGTCGACGTCCCAGAACGCCTTCAGCACGTCGCTACCCAACAACCGCACTTCATTGCTCTGATTGAAATTTTCCGCCTCCGGGCCATCCGAGTAGAAACCGCAGTAGAGGCCAAGCAGATCTGCGTTGTCTTGATCGGTCGCACGAAAGCGATGGATCACCAACTGCGTGAGAGTGAGGGTTTCGTAAGGCTTTTCCAGCACATGTTCCCAACCCGTGAAGGTCAATGCGCTGCTTTGCGCCGTTTTGAAACGGTGAAAGTAAATCCGGTCGGGATCGAGGCCGGACAGTCCTTTGTCCGCGAGGATTTCGTTGGCAACTTGACGGGCTGCGTCGTGCAGACTCGGGCAGGTTTGCACGATAGTCGCGGCAATGGCTTTGAGGGCAGTTTTATCCGCTGCGTTTGGCAGGAGGCGTCGTTCGGGAGAGGTCATGCGTTCTTCATCCTTGAGAAACAAAGATTGAGCATGACCGATTCGCTCAAGGGGAGTGCACTAGCTGGCTACCGCAGATTGCGGCCTATTGATAATAGAGTGGGAGTGCGGGAGGAGGACTGTTTGCAGGGCGCTCTTCAGGCGCTAGCGGGCTTCACAAGCGCAGAGGAAGGTTGATGAAAAATGCCCGTCAGTTTTGCTGACGGGCATTTTTTTGTTGTCGGGTTTCCCTTGCTCATGTTTAACCGGAGAGCCTCAATCAGGGATTCGGCTACGCAATATCAGTCCGGTATCGGACAACCGCTGAGACATTTCCTGCAGGTTGGCGAACTCGATGTCATTCACACGCTGCCACGCAGGTCGGTGGAGCGAGACCTTGCCTTCATTCAATCGAGCGATCGGTGTGCGTTGCAGCAAGCCTTGTTTGCTGCGGTGGATCAGTGTGTAGCTGTCGCCTGCTTTTTCGAACAGATACATGCCACGCCTGTATAAAAGATTCTCCAGCGTCTCTTCGCTCCAGGCCAGCTCGGGTGCCTGGACTTTCAAGCGCAAGTCGGCGCGCAGAAGATCCGGATTTCCTTGCCTGACAGTGCCACCGGGCGAGCTGCCGCGTGGGACTTCAATGCCCGGATCGACATCCACACCCAGCTCTGCACCGGCGCCGACTTCATCGATTCGCAGGCCGATTCCTCCCTTCAATTCGCTGATGCCAAGCAGTCCTCTGAAGCTGTTGGTGTTGTGAGCATCCGTCACGACGATCCATTTCTCCGGGCTGTTGAGGTAGACGTCGCCGGTCATGATGTCATTGGTCAGGTAGGTGCTCATCATTTGTTCGTCGACGGAGGGCAGCGGGGTTTTCATTTTGTAGCTCGCCGCGCAGTCGATCGCCTGGACCCGAACCCCGTTCGCTCGCGCAACCTGGACCAGTTCCAGTGGGTTGAATCGACCGCCAGGATCGGTGCCGAGGCTGTTCAGGTAATTGCGTAAATCCACGGTCATCTGGCCGCTGGTGAAGTAGCGGTTCAGTTCAACCTGAGCGAAGTCACTAAGCAACCCGCGCATGTAGAGGGTTTTCGCGTGGCGGGACAGCGCCGGCATGCTTTCAATCAGAAAACGCAGGCTGGCGATGCGATCAAGGGTTTCTCCCACCACCAGCCCTGAAGCACTTTCAAAAATTTCATCGACAAGTTCGGTCAGTGGCATCAGGCGGTTGATCCCGGGTATTGCCGGTCGCGCAGGCTGAATAATCCACGGCAGGTTCCTGAAAAAGCCTCGGGCTGAACTCTGCAAGAGCTGGCGCTTACCGGCGGCGTACAACTCGAACGGGTCATCCATGCCAAAACCGCCGGCCCCATCGGGCTGCAACTGGGCATGGGTTTCGTTGAGGTTCAACGCCCAGGCTTTAAGCGAACGGCGCACAAGCGGGTCGATGTCGTAGGCACTGGTCACCGGACGCGGGGGCCGTGATGTCGGGGGTTGCGGTTCTGCCGCTGGTTGCACGGGCGTCTCCGGTGATGCAGGTTCGAAGGTATCGAGTTCGATATCAGGGGCGCATGGCTTGCCCATGCATTGGCCTCCACCTCTGAGCCCCAGTGCTGACATGCGCTCCCATTCACCTTCGCCATTGAGGCGGATCGGCAAGGCGTGGACGAGCTGGTTGGGACGCTCCGGGTCGACGATTGCCCAGTCGCCACTGCCGCGAGAGTTGGTGAAGTAGCGCACGTAGTACGGCGCGTCATTCATCAGAATGGCATAGGGAGGATCAGAGTCGAGACGGTAGACACCGTGGAATTTCCCGGACTCCTCGCCGAGTGCTGTGCCATCGAGCAGCTCGTTGCATTGATAGCGTTCGGGCACCGGTGGCGGTGGGGCGTTCTGCGCCGGGACCAGCACTGTTTCATCAAGATTCGGCACGGTGATGTCGACATCGTCCGGCACCATGATCTGCGGTGGAGTGTCGGCCTCGGCGTCAGGATTCAAGGCTTCACTGTACTCGGCCATTTCTGCGGCCTCTGCCGCCTCGACCTCGGCGCCAATCTCCAGCATCGGCCCGGTGCCGATCAGCAATGGAAGGTTGAATAACAGGTTGATGCCACTTAGTGCCGCACCCAGCACGCCGGCCTTGCGTTCAGCGTTAGTCTTGCCGTTTTGTGCCTGATCGATATTCAGCCCCATGCTCGCAACGGTGGCACCAATCACCGGCAACGCCAGCGGCCAACCGACAGTGGCCATCGGTCCAAACACCTTGAGTCCCGCACTCAGATAACCGATCCACAGCTTTTTGCGCAGATCACCATTCGATGTCAGGGACAGGTGGGCTTCTGCGAACATTGCCTGGCGGGTCGAGTCGCGCAGCCAACTGAATGCATCATCGGTCAGCACCAGGTTTGTACGGTTGATCAGGTGATGGTCGGCCCGGCCCCAGGTGCCCACCAGCCGATTCATCAGATCAGCGAGGTTTTCAGTCATGTGCTGACGATCAGCGAGGGCAAAATGATCCATAAAGGCTTGGCGACGTTTCGCGTCATTCATTTGATCCAGCAGCCACCAATGCAGGTCGGCAGCGGTTTCCTTGATCACGAACGCATTGGTTTCACTGGGTAGATAGATAACCTGCCGGCCGGCGGGGTCAACGATGCGCAGCAGTTGCGTGGCGACGTGCCCGTCAACGTCGAAGGCGCAAACATCCCCCGTTGGCGTGTGACTCGCTTGCAGCATGCTCAGGGTTATCGGCCAGCTGACAGGCCCCACCACCGTGTCCACCAGCCATTGGAAGTCACTGCCGGTGAGTTGCCCAAGATCCAGAGCCTGTACCGCACGGCTAAGGAAATTGCACTTGGCCAAGGTGCGGAAATCCTCGCCGTGACTGTTCCAGAAGTCCGTCAGAATGGCAGTGTAGTGCCCGCTGAAATCGAGGTTCCAGAACGCATTCAAGACCTCATTGCCATGCAGGCGCACCTGGTTCTTTTCGTCGAAATTCTCAGACTGCGGAGCTTCCGTATAGAAGCCACCGTACAGATCGAGAAGATCGGCGTTGTCCTGGTCGGTGGCGCGAAAACGATGAATCACCAACTGCGTCAGGGTCATCGATTCGTAGGGTTTTTCGCGGAGGTGCTCCCATCCGGTAAACGATCGGGTGCTGCTCTGGGCCGTCTTGAAACGATGAAAATAAACCTGATCCGGATCAAGGCTGGACAGGTCTTTGGCTTCCAGCAGGTCACGGGCCGCTTCATGGGCGGCGTCCTGCAGGCCGGGGCAGTTCTGCACGACGGTATAGGCGATTCGCTTCAGAGCCGCCTTGTCGGCCGCGTTCGGCAGAGAGCTTGGTTGGGTGGCGTACATGCTTTCTCCATCCTTGAGAAATGAAGGCCGAGCATGGCCGATTCGCTCAAGGGGAGTGCACTACATATGTACCGCACATGATCGTTGAAAACGTGCCTGGGTCAGCGCCGTGCCACGTCGGAAAAGTAGAACTTGTCGAGGGTGTGCCGTGATTCGGTGTACTCGAACTGACGACCGTCTTGAAGGAAGGTCTGGTTGCTGACCACGATCACATGGCTCTGGCCGTCGAGGTCCAGGTGCAATTGATCGTCCTTGCTGCGCGGCACCGCTTCGATGGTGCGTTGGGCGTAGGCAATCTGTAACTGCAGGGTCTGTTCGATATGGGCGTAGATCGACTGTTCGGCGATGTCGAGGGACAGGCCGGGAATCACTTCGCTGACGAAATGGTTGATGTCGAGGATGACCCGTTTGCCATCGATCCGCCGCACACGCTTGATCCGGGTGATGAGGCTGCCCGGTTCGGCATGGATGTGCTCAAGCAGGGCGCCTTCGAGCGGGATCTGGCTCAGTTCGACCACTTCGGTGCTGACGTCGTTGCCAAGACGCGGGTAGGTTTCCTGAAAGCTGACGATGCCACCGAGCTGAAATTCGATCGGGTTGGTCGAAAGCACGAAGGTGCCTTTGCCGTGGATTTTCTGCGCAAAGCCGCGCTCCTGAAGCAGTTCGATAGCCTTGCGCACCGTGCCGCGGCTGGCCTGATAGCTGTCCATCAGTTCGGTTTCGGAAGGCAGGCGGGCGCCGCGCTCCAGGCGCTCAGTCGTGATGCTGGCCAGCAGATCGCTATAGATCTGGTTGTATTTGCTCATGGGGAGGCTCGGTGCCGACTGTGCTCAAAGCTTCGAACCTTAAGGCCAGGGTAGGGCTTTGTCCATGTGGACGATGGAAATCACCTTAGGGCTGAGTAGGAAAATTCGTCTTCGGTCTGGCGGGAATATACATAAACAAACTCGTCTGTACGAGTTGTTGCATTAACTCGTACAGACGAGTATTTTTCGCTTCGGCGTGCTGCCAATAACAACAATCCACAGCGGAAGAACAAGCATGAGCCACGACTATCCGAACATTGCCAGGCAATTGCTGCACAGCCTCGGCGGCAGTGACAACCTCGAGCAGGCCGCCCATTGCGTCACGCGGTTGCGACTGGCCCTGAAGGACCCGAGCCTGGTCGACACTGCCACGCTCAATCAGATCGATCTGGTCAAAGGCTCGTTCTTCACCGGCGGCTTGTATCAGGTGGTAATCGGTCCGGGCGAAGTGGAAAAGGTCTATGCCGAACTGCGTCGCCAGACCGGTCTCGCGGCGTCCACCATCGCTGACGTCAAACAGAAAAGCGCCGAAAAGATCAACGCCATGCAGCGGCTGGTGCGGGTGTTTTCCGACGTGTTCATGCCGATCCTGCCGGCGCTGATCATTGCCGGCCTGTTGATGGGCATCAACAATCTGCTCGGCGCCAAAGGCATGTTCATCGAAGGGCAAACCCTGCTCGATGCCTACCCGAAACTCGACGGGCTGTGGAGCCTGATCAACCTGATGGCCAACACCTCGTTCGTGTTTTTGCCGGCGCTGGTGGGCTGGTCGGCGGCCAAACGCTTTGGCGGCAGCGAAATCCTCGGCATTGTGCTCGGCCTGATGCTGGTGCACCCCGATCTGCTCAACGCCTGGAACTACGGCAAGGCCGTGGCCGGGCTGGATGGGCAGCAGTTGCCGTACTTCGACATTCTCGGGTTGTTCCAGGTGGAAAAAGTCGGTTATCAGGGGCAGATCCTGCCGATTCTGCTGGCCGCCTATGTGATGAGCGTCATCGAAAAATGGTTGCGCGCGCGCGTGCCCAACGCCATTCAATTGCTTGTGGTGCCGATCACCACCATCGTCGTTACGGGCGTGCTGGCGCTGGCGGTGATCGGCCCGGTGACTCGCCACATCGGTATCTTCATCACCGAAGGCCTGGTCATGTTGTTTGACCTTGCGCCGATGGTGGGTGGCGCGATTTTCGGCCTGCTGTATGCGCCGCTGGTGATCACCGGCATGCACCACATGTTTCTCGCGGTCGATCTGCAATTGATCTCGACCCAAGGCGGCACTTTTATCTGGCCGATGATCGTCATGTCCAACCTCGCTCAGGGCAGTGATGCATTGGCGGTGTTCTGGATGACCCGTAATGCGCGGGACAAGAGCATGGCATCGACCTCGGCGATTTCCGCCTACTTCGGTATCACCGAGCCAGCGATGTTCGGCGTCAATTTGCGCTACAAGTTTCCGTTTTACGCCGCGTTGACGGGCTCGGCGCTGGGCTGTGTGTTTCTGTCGTTGAACAAGGTTCAGGCCTCGGCCATCGGCGTCGGTGGCCTGCCAGGATTCATCTCGATCATTCCGCAGTACATCCCGATGTTTGTGCTGGGGATGCTGATTGCCATGCTCGTGCCGTTTGTTCTGACCTGTGCATTGAGCATGAAGATTGTCCGGCCCGGTTATCGGGTTGCCTGATCAAGCGCTTTCGCGAGCAAGCTCGCTCCCACAGTTGATCGCATTTCAATGTGGGCGCGAGCTGCACCGACTTATTGAAGGAGTTGTGCCATGCAAGACTGGCAACGTTCGGTGATCTACCAGATTTATCCGAAGAGCTTTCATAGCCACGCCGGCAACCCGACAGGTGATCTGCTCGGTATCGTTGCCAAGCTCGACTACCTGCACTGGCTGGGTGTCGACTGCTTGTGGATCACGCCATTCCTGCGTTCGCCGCAACGCGATAACGGCTACGACATCAGCGATTACTACGCCATCGATCCGAGCTACGGCAGCATGGCCGATTGTGAATTGCTGATCGCTGAAGCGGGCAAGCGCGGGATCAAGCTGATGCTCGACATCGTGGTCAATCACACCTCGATCGAACACGTATGGTTCCAGCAGGCGCGCAGCAGCCTCGACAACCCTTACCGTGATTTCTACATCTGGCGCGATCAGCCAAACAACTGGGAATCCAAATTCGGCGGTTCCGCCTGGGAGTACGAAGCGCAGACCGGTCAGTACTACCTGCATCTGTTCGACCACACCCAGGCCGACCTGAATTGGGACAATCCCGAGGTCCGCGCCGAAGTGTTCCGGATGATGCAGTTCTGGCGGGACAAGGGCGTGGGTGGTTTTCGTCTCGATGTGATCAATCTGATCTCCAAGCCCGAAGACTTTCCGGAGGACCGCAGCGACGGCCGACGCTTTTATACCGACGGACCGAATGTCCACGCGTACTTGCAGCAGATGCACCGCGAAGTCTTCGAAGGGCACGAGCTGATCAATGTCGGCGAGATGTCATCGACCAGCCTCGAACACTGCATTCGTTATTCGAATCCGCAGTCGAAAGAACTGTCGATGACCTTCAACTTTCATCACCTGAAAGTCGATTATCCGAACCTGCAAAAGTGGGTGCGCGCGGATTTCGATTTCCTTCAGCTCAAGGGGATTCTGTCCGACTGGCAGACCGGCATGCAGGCCGGTGGCGGCTGGAACGCGCTGTTCTGGTGTAACCATGATCAACCGCGAGTGGTTTCGCGCTTCGGCCATGACGGCGAGTACCGGGAACTGTCGGCGAAGATGCTCGGCACCGCACTGCACTTTCTGCAGGGCACGCCGTTCGTGTATCAGGGCGAAGAATTGGGCATGACCAATCCGGGGTTCGAGTCGATCGAGCATTATCGCGATGTCGAGACGCTGAACATCTTTCGCCTCAAGCGCGAAGCCGGCAGCAGCGATGCCGACAACATGGCGGCGATCATGCAGAAGTCCCGCGATAACGGCCGTACACCGATGCACTGGGACGCCGGCCCGAACGCCGGTTTCAGTAGCGTCGAACCGTGGATCGGCGTGCCGGCCAATGCCGCGCAGATCAACGTTGCCCACCAGCTCGATGACCCTGAGTCGGTGTTGCATCACTACCGCCGTCTGATCGCGTTACGTCGTCACGAGCCGTTGATCACCGAAGGGCTGTACCGACAATTGCTGGCGGAACATCCGCAAGTCTGGGCGTATGTGCGTGAAGGTGATGCCGAGCGCCTGTTGGTGGTGAACAACTTTTACGGGACACCGTGTGAAGTGGAGTTACCGGCGACGGTCATCAGTGAATCGATGAGCCAGCGACAGTTGATCAGCAATTATCCGGACGGCCCGTTGCGCAAGCGACTTGTGATGTTGCGACCTTACGAGTCATTCGTCGTGCACCTGATCGATCCCTGACATCTAACTAAAAAAACCAGCTTTCAAAAAAACACGCAGAGCACTGCGCGGGGGATTTTTGCGCGCCGAATTCATGCAACCAGACAATAAAAACAATGGGGTGGCTTATGAAAACAACAATAAATCGCAGCCTTGCAGTCGCAGGTTTTTGCCTGGCCTTACCGTCGACGTCACAAGCGCTGGAGTTTGGCGGCTACTTGCGCAGTGGTGTCGGCACGTCGGTCAACAGCAGCGGTCAGTCGTGCTTCCAGTTACCCGGTGCGCAGACCAAATATCGTCTGGGGAACGAATGCGAGCAGTACGGCGAACTCGAGTTGCGCCAGGACCTGTACACCCTCGACGACGGTTCGGTCCTGAGTGTCGACGGCATGGCCTCGCTGTATAACCGCTACGACCGCAGCCCTGCATTCAAAGATGACAATGGCTCGATACGCTTGCCGCAAGCCTACGCACAGTGGTCGGCAATGCCCGCGCTCAATGGCGGTTCTCTGTGGGCCGGGCGCCGTTACTACAAGCGCAATGACATCCATATTTCCGACTTCTACTACTGGAACCAGAGCGCCACCGGGGGCGGGGTCGAAGACGTATTGATCGGCGACCTGAAATACAGCTACGCCTTCTCGCGCAAGGACAACCTGTACCAGAAGGCCTACATCAATCGGCATGACTTCAACGTCGCCGGTTTCAAGACCAACCCGGGCGGTGAGCTGGAGTTCGGCCTGAGCTATATCGACAAGCCCGACAGCCGCGATGCCCACCGAGGCTGGGCGATCACCACGCAACATGTGCAAACGAATTTTTTCGGCGGCAAGAACAAACTGGCGCTGCAATACGGTGAAGGGCCGGGCACCGGGCTGGGTTATACCGGCAACGTCAAACTGGACGACAGCAACAAGAGTTACCGGATCGTCGAGTTTTTCGACTGGCAGGTGACCCCGCGTTTTGGCGGCCAGATCGAGGCGGTGTATCAGAAAGACATTCGTCCGGACGGGGCGGGTCAGAACTGGATTTCCTTGGGTGTCCGGCCTGCCTACGCGCTTAGTGAACAGTTCAAGCTGGTGACCGAGCTGGGTCACGATCAAGTCGAAGCACCGGGCGGCACCCGCAAGCTGAGCAAATTCACGTTTGCCCCGACCTGGTCACCCAAAGGCCCGGAATTCTGGGCGCGTCCCGAGGTGCGTCTGTATTACACGTACGCTACCTGGAACGAGGCGGCGAAACGTGCGGCCAACGAACTGGCGAAAGGCTCGGCATTGTCTGACACCGGCGCTTTCGGCACCGCTCGCCACGGTGCGAATGTCGGATTGCAGGTCGAATACTGGTGGAAATAAGCGATGCTGATGGAGCGTCGCGCTCCATGGGCACTTCAAAGAACAAAACTGCAGGTGACGTCATGGCCACACCCCAACCATTGCAACTGCTGGCTCCCTTGTCCGGTGTCCTGATCGCGCTTGAGCAGGTGCCCGATCCGGTGTTTTCCGGGCGCGTGATCGGCGACGGTCTGTGTATCGACCCGACCTCGTCGACCCTGTGCGCGCCCTTGGCCGGAGTCATCAGCAACGTGCAGGCCAGCGGGCATGCCGTGAGCATCACAGATGACAACGGCGTGCAGGTGTTGATGCACATCGGCCTGGACACGGTGAACCTCGGCGGGCAAGGCTTTACTCACCTGGTCGAAGAGGGACAGCGGGTTGTGGCCGGACAGGCGCTGATCCAGTTTGACGCCGATCACATTGCCCGACATGCGCGCAGCCTTATGACGTTGATGCTGGTGGTCAGCGCTGAGCCGTTTACCTGGCTCGTCGCGTCGAGCGGACAGGTCGAAAGCGGTCAGCCGTTGCTTGAATTAGCCAGCACGCAGGCACTCAGCGAGGAAACAGTGGCGTCAGAGGGGCAGGCTGTTTTCTCGCAACCATTGAAACTGCCCAACCCCAATGGTCTGCACGCGCGCCCGGCGGCAGTGTTCGCGCAAGCGGCGAAGGACTTCACGGCAAAGATTTACCTGCATAAGCAGCAGGCTCAAGCCAACGCCAAATCCCTGGTGGCGATCATGGCGTTACAGACCGCGTTTAACGACAGTGTGCAGCTCAGTGCGGTGGGCGAAGACGCTGACGCTGCCATTGAAGCGTTGACCCGTTTACTGGTCGAGGGCTGCGGTGAAACGGTGACGGCGGTGGCCCCCGTAGAAATCACCACCATCGATACGCTGACGCTTCTGCGGGGCATCTGTGCGTCACCCGGTTCGGCATTAGGCCAAGTGGTGCAGATCAGCGAACCGGTCTTCGACGTCAGCGAATTCGGCGGCGGAGCGGACGTCGAGCGCGAAGCCCTCGCCAATGCCCTGATCGAAGCCGATCTGGCCTTGCAGCATTTGTGTGATACCGCTGGTGGTGAAGCCGAAGCCGAGATATTCAAAGCTCATCAGGAACTGCTCGAAGATCCGGGTCTGCTCGATCAGGCGCAAGCGTTGATCGACGAGGGCAAAAGCGCGGCCTTCGCCTGGCGCGCCGCCACTGAAGAAACCGCGATCATGTTTCGCCAACTCGGCAGTGCACTTCTGGCCGAACGGGCGGCTGACCTGACCGATGTCGGGCGCCGCGTGCTCAAGCTGCTTCTTGGGATTGGCGATCAGGCGCTGGAGCTGCCGCAAGGGTGCATTCTGATTGCCGATCAACTGACGCCGTCGCAGACCGCCGCTATCGATACCGGCAAGGTACTGGGTTTCGCTACGGTAGGGGGCGGCGCGACCAGTCACGTGGCGATTCTCGCCCGCGCCTGTGGTCTGCCATCGATCTGCGGGGTGCCGGTGCAAATGCTCGCGCTGAGCAATGGCACTCAAGTATTGCTTGAGGCCGACAAGGGCGAGCTGCATGTGCATCCGGACTCAGCGGCGATCAAACAATGGCAAGCACGCCACGCGCAACAGCGCCAACGCCACGAGCATGAACTGGCCAACGCAACGCTCGCCGCGCGAACCCGTGACGGCCATCACGTCGAGGTGTCGGCCAACGTCGCCTCATTGTCTGAAACCGAGCAGGCCATGGCTTTGGGAGGCGCGGGCGTCGGCCTGCTGCGTTCGGAATTTCTCTATCTGGGGCGCAATCACGCGCCGAGCCATGACGAGCAGGTTGCCACCTACGGCGCCATCGCCCGCTGCGTGGGACCTGCGCATAATCTGGTGGTGCGCACCCTCGATGTCGGCGGCGACAAACCGCTGGCCTATGTGCCGATGGACAGCGAAACCAATCCGTTCCTCGGCGTGCGCGGCATTCGTTTGTGTCTGGAGCGCCCGCAGTTATTGCGTGAACAGTTCCGCGCCATGCTCGGCTGCGGCGAGCTGACGCGTTTGCACATCATGTTGCCGATGGTCACGCAGCTGTCGGAGCTGCGCCTGGCACGGCAGATGCTCGACGAAGAAATAGTGGCGCTGGGGCTAACGCAACGGCCGAAACTGGGGATCATGATCGAAGTGCCGGCGGCGGCGCTGATGGCGGATCTGTTTGCGCCGCTGGTGGATTTCTTCTCGATCGGCACCAATGACCTGACGCAATACACCTTGGCCATGGATCGCGATCACCCGCGCCTGGCCAGTCAGGCGGACAGTTTTCATCCCTCGGTATTGCGCCTGATCGCCATGACCGTGAAGGCCGCACACGCCCATGGCAAATGGGTCGGTGTGTGCGGGGCGATGGCCTCTGAACGCCTGGCGGTGCCGCTGTTGCTGGGGTTGGGTGTGGATGAGCTGTCGGTGAGCGTGCCGATGATTGCGCCGGTCAAGGCAACGGTGCGTGAGCTTGCGCTCGCGGACTGTCAGGTCATCGCCCAACAGGTGCTCGGTCTGGAAAGTGCCGGGCAGGTGCGCGAGGCGTTGCAGCTGTTTCACGAGGCAACCGTCGATACTTTACGGGTTCTGGAGAACTGAAGATGTTCGATCAATTGCAGAAGGCATTCTGGAAAGCCTTGACCCCGGATCTGGTCGCGGACACACCGATAGCAGCGGCCGATCCGACCGACGGATTGAGCGTCGATATCGTCGCGGCGCTGGGCGGTGTGGATAACCTGAAGTCGCAGCAACCGCTGGCGTTGACGCGGGTGCGGGTGGTGTTGCGTGATGTGTCGCACATGGACCAGCACGCGTTAAGCGCCGCCGGTGTCTTGGGCGTGATGCCCTTGGCGGAAGGCGTGGTGCACCTGATTACCGGGCTGCGATCTTAAGTCGGCAGGTGATGTGCGGCCTCAGGTCGCCCTTACTGTTTCTCAACCGCAGGTGTATCGTATTCGCCTTTTGCAGGCCTCAGGGCCTGTCGCTGATACGTGAGGTAGTTGAGTTCATGTCCTTTACCCGTCGCCAAATCCTCGGTGGCCTTTCCGGTCTTGTTGTCGTTGGCGTTGGTGCGGGGGGCGCGTCGCGTTATTGGCTCGGCAAAATGGCCGACGCCGAGGCGGGCCACGACTATGAACTGATCGCCGCACCGCTGGACGTCGAATTGGTGCCGGGGCACAAGACCGAGGCCTGGGCATTCGGTCCGTCGGCGCCGGGTACCGAGTTACGGGTGCGTCAGGGCGAATGGCTGCGGGTGCGCTTCATCAACCACTTGCCGGTGGCGACCACCATTCACTGGCACGGCATTCGTCTGCCGCTGGAGATGGACGGTGTGCCGTACGTGTCGCAACTGCCGGTGCTGCCGGGGGAGTACTTCGATTACAAGTTCCGCGTGCCGGATGCTGGCAGCTACTGGTATCACCCGCACGTCAGCAGCAGCGAAGAACTCGGGCGCGGACTGGTCGGGCCACTGATTATCGAAGAGCGTGAGCCGACCGGTTTCCGGTACGAAAAGACCCTGAGCCTGAAAAACTGGCACATCGATGACGAAGGCAACTTCGTCGAATTCAGCATTCCCCGTGAAGCGGCACGCGGCGGCACGGCGGGGCGGTTGTCGACCATCAACGGCGTGCCGACCCCGGTGATCGAACTGCCGGCCGGGCAGATCACCCGGGTGCGTTTGCTCAATCTCGATAACACCCTGACTTATCGCATCAACATTCCCGGTGTTGAAGCGCAGATCTATGCGCTGGACGGTAATCCGGTCGAGCCGCGCCCGTTGGGCAAGGAGTACTGGCTCGGCCCAGGCATGCGCATTTGCCTGGCGATCAAGGCGCCGGCGGCAGGCGAGGAATTGTCGCTGCGCAACGGCCCGGTTCGTCTCGGCACCCTGCGTTCGGTGGCCAATACCGATGCGCCGACGGACTGGCCGAAAGCACTGCCGGCCAACCCGGTGGCTGAGCCGGACCTGGCCAATGCCGAGAAACTCAACTTCAATTTCGAATGGGTCGGCTCGGTGTCGGTCAACGTCGACAACGGCAGGCCGCCGAGCCTGTGGCAGATCAACGGCAAGGCCTGGGACATCACCGACAAAACCTGTGCCGACCGACCGATTGCCAGCCTGAAACTGGGGCAGAGCTACATCTTCGAATTGAAGAACATGACCCAGTATCAGCACCCGATCCACCTGCACGGGATGAGTTTCAAGGTGATCGCATCGAACCGGCACAAGATCATTCCGTACTTCACCGACACTTATTTGTTGGGCAAGAACGAGCGCGCGCAAGTGGCGCTGGTGGCCGATAATCCGGGGGTGTGGATGTTCCACTGCCACGTGATCGACCATATGGAAACCGGCCTGATGGCCGCCATCGAGGTGAAGTGATGCGCCAGATTCGCCCTGCCGCGATCATCGACCGCAGCCATGACCGCGACTTCATGCGCGCAGCCCTGAAACTCGCCGCGCAAGGCGCGGCGCTGGGTGAAGTGCCGGTGGGCGCGGTGCTGGTGCAGGACGGCGAGATCATCGGTCGCGGTTTCAACTGCCCGATCAGCACCAGCGACCCGAGTGCCCACGCTGAAATGGTCGCCATTCGCGAGGCCGCACAGGCCGTGGATAACTATCGTCTGCCTGGCAGCACGCTGTATGTGACGCTGGAACCGTGCAGCATGTGCGCCGGGCTGATCGTGCATTCGCGGGTGGCGCGGGTGGTGTATGGCGCGCTGGAGCCGAAGGCGGGGATTGTACAGAGTCAGGGGCAGTTTTTTACCCAGGGCTTTTTGAACCACCGGGTGTTGTATGAGGGCGGGGTGTTGGCGGAGGAGTGTGGCGCGGTGTTGACCGAATTCTTCCGCGCCCGAAGAGCAAAAAGCCCCTCACCCTAACCCTCTCCCAGAGGGAGAGGGGACTGACCGGATTGGATGGGCGAGGTCAGCCGACCTGAGATACCGAGTCGAACTCAAGTTTTGAAAAGCTCAACGATCAGCTCCCTCTCCTTGGGGAGAGGGCAGGGGTGAGGGGTGGCCTCACCGCGTTGCCTGCGAGGTTGGATTACTTTCTGGCGACAATCACCGCACGCATCGGCGCCGGCAACCCTTCGATGGTTTTGCTGTGATCCTCGGGATCAAGGAAATCACTCAACGACTGATACTTCATCCACTCAGTCCCGCGCTGTTCTTCGACCGTTGTGGTGCTCACATCCACGCAACGAATGTCGGTAAAACCTGCACGGCGCAGCCACAATTCCAGCGCCGGCACCGACGGCAGGAACCACACGTTACGCATCTGCGCGTAACGATCTTCCGGCACCAGCACCTGATGCTTGTCGCCTTCAACCACCAGCGTTTCCAGCACCAGTTCACCACCCTTGACCAGGCAATCCTTCAACGCCAGCAAGTGCTCGATCGGCGAGCGACGGTGATAGAACACGCCCATCGAAAACACGGTGTCGAAGCCTTCCAGATTCGGCGGCAAATCTTCGAACGGGAAGGGCAGGTGCCAGGCATTCGGCTCAGACAGATAACGCTGCACCGCCTGGAACTGGCAGAAAAACAGCCAGTTTGGATCAACGCCAATCACGCTGTTCGCGCCGGCACCGAGCATGCGCCACATGTAGTAGCCGTTGCCGCAGCCGACATCGAGGATGCGTTTGCCCTTCAGGTCCAGATGCGGCGCAACACGTGACCATTTCCAGTCCGAACGCCATTCGGTGTCGACGTGAACACCAAACAGATCAAACGGCCCTTTGCGCCAAGGCGACAGGCCCATCAGCGCAGTACGCATCTGCGCACGGGTTTCGTCGTCGCAATCGGTGTCAAGTTTCAGGCCATTGAGCAGATCGATTTCGCTCGGCTGAATTTTCGGCAAGGCGTCCAGCGCACTTTGCCAGCGCTCCAGATCGCCGTGACCTTTCTCCATTTTCTTGTCGAGTTGCGCTTGCAGGGTGTTGGCCCAATCGGCCAGCGGTGTGCCGGCCAGACGGCGGGCGAGGGGGGACAGATCAATCATGGCAAGGCAATCAACGAGGCAAAGTTAAGACACTGGAACCACGGCACGACTTTCGAGAACCCGGCGGCCAACAGGCGTTCGCGGTGTTCTTCGAGGCTGTCGGGCTTCATGACGTTTTCGATGGCGCTGCGTTTCTGGGCAATTTCCAGTTCGCTGTAGCCGTTGGCGCGTTTGAACGCGACGTGCAGATCGGTGAGTAAGGCGTGTTCTTCGGCATCGTTGAAGCGCAGCTTCTCCGACAGGATCAACGCGCCGCCCGGCAGCAGCGATTGGCGGATGCGTGAGAGCAACGCGGTGCGCTGATCCGGGGCGATGAATTGCAGGGTGAAGTTCAGCGCCACCACCGAAGCAGGCTGGAAATCCAGGGCGAGAATGTCGCCTTCGATTACTTCCACCGGCAGCAACTCCTGGAACATCGAATCCTGACCGTTGAGGTATTCGCGGCAGCGTTCGACCATCGCCGCCGAGTTATCCACAGCGATCACTCGGCAGCCGTCGGTACGCACGTGGCGGCGCAGGGCTTGAGTGACCGCACCCAGCGATGAACCGAGGTCGTAGAGCACGCTGTTCGGCTGGGCGAACTGCGCGGCGAGCACGCCGAGGTTCTCGACGATGGTCGGATAACCCGGCACCGAGCGCTTGATCATGTCCGGGAACACCCGCACCACGTCTTCGTTGAAGGCGAAGTCGGGTACCTGGGCCAAAGGCTTGGCGAAAATGCGATCGGGTTCTTTGCTCACGGCGGTTCCGGCGGTGTCGGTGGAAAAGGCCGGCATTTTAGCCAAAGTGGCGCGGGGATGCGCGGGTTGTCTGATAAAGCGGCGCAACGGTGCTGGAATCATCGCTGTCAGGGATATTGCTTTCGTCGGAACGCCGCCCGGAGCAGGCTCGCTCCCACAGGTGATCGCGGTGTCCTTGTGGGAGCGAGCCTGCTCGCGAAGAAATCAGCGCGGTTTCCGGGAGAACGCCGAGGCCGCGATGCCCCACTGGCCGAGCCAGTAGCTGAGGATGATGACGTAAGGCGCGGCGTGGAAAGGGGCGACGAAACGATCAATCCCAATGACGCTGTCGGAGAACACAAACGCCAGAGCGCCCCCCGCCGCCAGTAGCGCCGAACGCTTGGGCACATCGGTGCCGAGGCGAGCGAGGGCGCGCCAGAGCATCGCGCTGATCGCCGTGCCGTAGACAATCACCGGCGCCAGCAACGGCCCCAGACCGCTGGAAATCAGAAGACCCAGCAGCACCGCACCAACCGCGAGAGCAAGCACCAGTGGCAGCACCGCCAGACGCTTGCAGTCACTCAGATAAGCCTTCAGATAAGCCAGATGCGCGACCAGAAACGCGCCGAGGCCAAACACAAACAGATCCCCCGGCCATGCCAGCAACACATCACCGAGCAACGAGAAAATCAGACCCAGACTGATCCAGCGCCGATAGTCGCTGGGCGGCGCATCATGTAGCCAGCCGAGCAGCGCCAGCACCGGCAGCGGTTTCACCAGCAAGCACAGCAACGCCGCATGGGTGCTGACACCGTAGAGAAACGTTACTGCGCCCATCAGCGCCAGAATCAGCCAGCCCACGATCAGTTCACCGAAATGGCGCAGTCAAAGGTTTCCACCGGCAGCACTTCTGGCGCCCACGGTTGTTGCGAAGTCAGGCGCAGACGCCCGGTGCCGGGGGCGAAGGCCTGGAAGCGCCAGGTCGACAAGCCCGCAGCGCCGACCACGCCGGCATCTTCCGGATTGCTGTAGACCTCGGGGCTGAGCGCGCGCAATACGCCGCCAGCAGAATCCTGAATGGCCCAGCGATAACCGGTGGTCGGGTTGCTTGGCAGCATGATGATGAGGTTTTGCCCGTTGGTGAGCCGTACGGGGCATTCGCTTTGTTTTTCCACGGTCACGTTGTGTTTTGGTTGCGTGGCACAAGCGGCCAGCAACGAAAGGGCGAGGGGGAGAAACAGGCGAGTGGGGGACATAAGGTCAGCGGCTCCGGCGTTGGCGACGAACGGCGAGCATAACTGAAGATGAGACAAAGTGTGACAACGCCAAGCCCTCACCCTAGCCCTCTCCCAGAGGGAGAGGGGACTGACCGGGGGATATTGGCGAGGTACGCCGACCTGAGCGTGCGTCAGCGAATCCATAATCGACTCGGTGTTTCAGGTCGATGTATAGCGTAAGACAACTCGGTCGGCTCCCTCTCCTGGGGGAGAGGGCTGGGGTGAGGGGCTGTCTGTCAGAACAGGATCTTCGCCACATCGGCAAACTTCTTGGCGAAGTGCACAGTAATCCCTTCCTTCAAATAATCCGGCAGTTCCTCAAAATTCCCCCGATTCGGCTCCGGCAAAATCAGCTCGAAAATCTTCTGCCTTCTTGCCGCAATCACCTTCTCGCGTACCCCGCCAATCGGCAGCACATGCCCGGTCAGCGTCAGCTCGCCGGTCATCGCTACACCTTTCTTCGGCGGCTGATTACGCGCGAGCGAGAGCAGGGCGCTGGCCATGGTCACGCCGGCGCTCGGGCCGTCCTTCGGTGTCGCGCCTTCCGGTACGTGCAGGTGGACAAAGGCTTCGTCGAAGAACTTCGCGTCGCCGCCGAACTGTTTCAGGTGCGAGCTGACGTAGCTGTAGGCGATCTCCGCCGACTCCTTCATCACATCACCGAGTTGCCCGGTGAGTTTGAAGCCACGGTTGAGCGTGTGAATCCGTGTGGCTTCGATCGGCAAGGTCGCGCCGCCCATGCTGGTCCAGGCCAGGCCTGTGATGACGCCAGTGCCGGACAGCACTTGTTCGTTTCGGAACACCGGATGACCCAGCGACGCTTCGAGGTCTTTCGGCCCGAGCTTGATCACTGCTTTCGGCTCGTCGATGAGCTTCATCACCGCTTTGCGCACCAGTTTGCCCATTTGTTTCTCGAGCTGGCGCACGCCGGCTTCACGGGCGTATCCGTCGATCAGGGACTTGAGCGCGCTGTCGCTGATGCTCAGGCTGCCCTTGGACACACCGGCCTTTTCCAGCAGTTTCGGCCACAGGTGACGCTTGGCGATGGCGACTTTTTCTTCGGTGATGTAGCCAGACAGGCGAATCACTTCCATCCGGTCCAGCAGTGGGCCGGGGATCGAATCGAGGGTGTTGGCGGTGCAGACGAACAGGACTTTAGACAAGTCCATGCGCAGGTCGAGGTAGTGGTCGAGGAATTCGACGTTCTGCTCCGGGTCGAGGGTTTCCAGCAGCGCCGAGGCCGGGTCGCCCTGGTAGCTCTGGCCCATCTTGTCGATCTCGTCGAGCATGATCACCGGGTTCATCACTTCGACGTCTTTCAACGCCTGCACCAGTTTGCCCGGCTGCGCGCCGATGTAGGTGCGGCGGTGGCCCTTGATCTCGGCTTCGTCGCGCATCCCGCCGAGGCTGAAGCGGTAGAACGGTCGGCCGAGGGATTCGGCGATGGATTTGCCGACGCTGGTTTTACCCACGCCCGGCGGACCGACCAGCAGCACGATGGAGCCGCTGATTTCGCCTTTATAAGCACCGACGGCGAGGAATTCGAGGATGCGATCCTTGATGTCGTCGAGGCCGGCGTGGTGTTTGTCGAGGATTTTGCGCGCGTGCTTGAGGTCGAGTTTGTCGTCGCCGTAGACGCCCCACGGCACCGAGGTCGCCCAATCGAGGTAGTTGCGGGTCACCGCGTATTCCGGCGAACCGGTCTCGAGGATCGACAGCTTGTTCATTTCTTCTTCGAGGCGCTTCTGCACCTGCGCCGGCAAGACTTTGCCTTCGAGGCGCTGTTCGAACTGTTCGAGGTCGGCGCTGCGGTCGTCCTTGGTCAGGCCGAGTTCCTGCTGGATGACCTTGAGTTGTTCCTTGAGGAAGAACTCGCGCTGATGCTCGCCGATCTTGCGGTTAACTTCCGCCGAGATCTCTTTTTGCAGACGCGCGACTTCGACCTCCTTGCGCAGCATCGGCAGGACTTTTTCCATGCGCTTGAGCATCGGCACGCAGTCGAGCACGCCTTGCAGCTCGGGGCCGGTAGCGGAGGTCAGGGCGGCGGCGAAGTCGGTCAGCGGCGACGGGTCGTTGGGGCTGAAGCGGTTGAGGTAGTTTTTCAGCTCTTCGCTGTAAAGCGGGTTGAGCGGCAGCAGTTCCTTGATCGCGTTGATCAGCGCCATGCCGTAGGCCTTGACCTCGTCGGTCGGCTCGGTCGGCTGGTGCGGGTATTCGACTTCGACCAGGTACGGTGGGCGGTGGTGCTTGAGCCAGGTTTTGATGCGTACGCGGCTGAGGCCTTGGGCAACGAATTGCAGTTTGCCGTTCTCGCGGCTGGCGTGGTGGACTTTGACCAGGGTGCCGTATTGCGGCAGGGCGCCGGTGTCGAAGTGGCGCGGGTCTTCCTGGGGCGTGTCCATGAAGAACAGGGCCAGGGAGTGGTGTTCGGATTTGCTGACCAGTTCGAGGGTTTCGGCCCAGGGTTCTTCGTTGACGATGACCGGCAGGACTTGGGCCGGGAAGAACGGGCGGTTGTGGATCGGGATGATGTAGACCTTGTCCGGCAGGTTCTGGCCGGGCAGGGCCAGGCCTTTGCCGCTGGAGGTGTGTTCGATGTGTTCGGCTTCGGTGTAGTCGTCTGGGTTTTCCGGGAATTCTTGCTGGTCGCTCATGGGGCACCTGCGCAATGGGGTATGGGTCTTAGATGGGGCAGGGGCTGGGTGGTTTCAATGGGGGGCGGTGTTTCTGATTGTGTGTTCAGGGTTTTGACAGGGTTCACGCTTTGGACTTGGCGGCCTTTGGGCCGACCATGTTGGGGGTGTTTGGTGTGCATATCCGTTTTTTCGGTCGCGGCGGCTTAGGGTTTCGCCCTGACGGCGACTCACTTTTTTGACAAACGCCTCAAAAAAGTAAGCAAAAAAACGCTTGCTCCTGCGTGCGGCCCGCTCGCTGGGGCTCGGGGTTCCTTCGCTCCGGGATCGATCCGGGCGCAGCGCCTACGGTTTGCTTCGCTGCACCTCCTCTCGCTGTGTTTGGCTACGCCAAACGGTCGCTGCGCTCCCACGCCCGGATCAATCCCTCCACTCAGCCTTCCGACGTCGCCCGTGGATCAAGATCAAAAGCAGGCGAGCTGACACTCGGCCTATTGAGTGGTGAAGAGCGGGGCGTGGTCGGCTTTGGACTTGTGGTGGGGTTGCCCCTCATCGGGACGCCGCCCGCCCAGCCCTCTCCCGAGGGAGAGGGCGCGTTCGGCGGCTTCGTAGAATCTCTTCGAGGCCGGGAATTCGCAGGGTGGGGTGTCGTCGATTTCGGGTGGATTGGGCGTTGGCTTTTTCCCGCTACACGTCGCGCCCAATGAGCTGCGCTATCGGGTAAAGCGCGAAGCTGTGGCATCCGTCCACAAACAACCACCAGGCCATCAGGCCCGATGGTTGTTGGCAATGCGCAGATCACCTCGGATGTTTATTTCACTTCGGTCAAATTCACATCATCGACCAGCATATCGATCAAGGTTCGCAGGTATTTGAAACCCTCATCTTTCTTTCCCCAGCGATCAATGAAAAACAAGCCGTGGTCATTGACCTGGATCGGTGTCACAACGATGTCGCCGCTCTTGGATCGATGCACCAGACGGGGCCCGTCCGTGCCCGTACGTTCGACCATGAACATCCCGGATTGGGTCAATTGGCTGCGGCTGACAGACGGCGTCGGGTCTGGCTGCTTCGTTCCGGCGACGGCCACTTCCATCAGGAAATCGCCGCGCAAGGCACGGCTATTGGTGCCGCGTTTGCTGTCCACCACTTCCCACGCCCCGCGGTGGATATCTCTGGCCAGTTCCGGAGCAGTGTCGCGCACGTGGAGACTGACCGCCGAGAGGGTATCCGCCAGACCCGGCACACCCAGGTTGTAATTAGTGTGGGCATTGCCGATGAGGGCCACCCATTTATGCGGTCCGTGTGCCAGTTGGTCCGCTTCGATCACTTGGCTGGCGAAATAGCTGAACATCTCGTTTCGCGAGATAGCTTCGTCAGACACACCCTTGAGGTGGTAGGACGCCGTGCAGTCGAGTGCCCTGATTCGGATTTCGTATTTGGCCGCCACCTGACAGACCTCTGTGTACGTATCGTTACCGTCATGGTAGGGCATGTGGCCACGGTCCTGGACGCGCAGGTAATCCTTCAGTCTGTCCGGCATGCGCTGCGTGCGGTAAAAAATATCCAGATCGGCCTGGTGCAAATCGGTGAACAGATGTTCCACGTATAACGTGTCATACCCGGCTTGCTTAAGCGCTTTCATGTGCTTTTTCAGCAGCGCTTTGCTCGCTGTGTGGGAATGGACCTCGCCGATCAGCAGGTTCAAGCGTCCGTCGGCCAGCAGCCGCAAAAACTCCTCGAACGTGGTGTCTGAGGTGAGCGTCGGGAGCGTGGCAGCTGCGGGTGGTGTGTAGTGAGCAAAAGCGTCCCTGGCCTTTTTCTCCAGACGCCCGCGGTTGGCGATGAACGCATCGAACGCCTGTTTTTCACTCGGTACGGTCGGGCTGTAGCGTGAATCCATGGAGTAGGGCTGATGCAACATTTGTGCGATATCGTCACGCATGGAGGGCGCAATATCGTATTCGCTGAAATGCTCGACAGCAGGGGCAAGCGGTGCTGGCCGGGAGACGGGCTGAGGCGCCTTGTACGCCGATGGCCATTGCACCCGATAATCGCCCTTGGCTGCCGCATCCCCGGCAATTGCACCGGCTGAATCGAGGGCGATGCGTGCCGGCTGATCGAGGGCGACATCTTCCACGCGCACGGCAACGGCCGCGTGCAGGTCGGCCAGACCGGGAGTGTTGTTGAAGGTGCTCATGCGTGATTGCTCGGTGAGGACCACCCAGCGCTCCTCAGGCGCATCGGCGATGTCGGCGGCCAGCGTCTTGTGCGAATAGAAATTCCTGAGGCTGTTGCTGCGAGGGGTCAATGGCGAGACGTCGTTCATTACCATCGCTCCTTCCAGTTGGTAGCTGGTCGAAGCATCCAGCGCATGGATTTTCAGACCCTTTTCGCGCGCTGCACGCACCAGTGCCAGATAAGAGAATGCCGCGTTTTCCTCATGTCCCAACGCACGGTCGACGGCTTTAAGATGTTTTTTGATGTGTTTCCAGGTTCCGCCCTTGTTCATTTTTTCCAGCTTGATATTGAAAACATCCCCCGCCAGGTATTCCACGTAAAGCCGCTTGAAGCCGTTGCTCACGAGGTCGTCCACACCATCGATCAGCAATTGTTTGCTGGCGATCGAACCGGGCTGGGCGCCGATCACCAGGTTTTTTCCTTTAACGGCGTCGCTGGCCAGTAACCGGGCAAACGACAGGTCTTCGGCGACTGGCGGGACTTTGGCGCGGGCTGGCAGCGGGGCAAGTTCGGCGAAATGCACGGTGGCGTCTGCACTGAGCTTTTCGACCTGCTTCAGGTAGGCGGTGCGTGTCGAGGCGAGATTTTCCACAAACCCGATAAGGATCAAACGGGGATCGGTGCCCATGAAGTCTTGACTGCTAATGAGGATGTCCTCCCGACTTTGCGGATTCATCACCGTTTCGATGCGCTGCCGGTATCTGGGCTCCACACCATAGACCTTGTGCGGACCGGGTGTCTCTGGTACGGCCTCGTACTTCGGCGCGCCGCCGGTCATGCCGCTGCGTACCATCATCCCGTCGGCGTTGCGCACGGTCAGGATGCCGGTAGAAACGAGGTCTGGGGAATTCGGCTTGCTCCGATAGAGTAAATAACGACCGAGTGCGTCAGGACTGTTCCCGGTAAAGAACAGCTGATTTCTGAAAACCACCACGCGCATGTCATCCCAATCGGGTTGGGGCGCCACTTGATCGATCACGGTCATGACATTCTGTTGTTCGCTGCTGGCACTGGCGCTGGCGAGGCTCTGCCGCAAAGGCCGGCGCACGGGCTTGAGCGAACGCAGCGCCGGACGCAGGTCGGTCAGCACCGCGCCGGCGCTGTTGAACAGATAACCGAGCAGATGCTGGAAGGCTTCGCCGTGGTCACCTTGACGGTACGCGTGCAGGGCGAGCATGGCGTCCTTGAACGCCAGGAGCAGACCGGTGCTCAGGCTCAGCAGCGGGAACGGCGCGGTGGCAATGGCGCCGATCCATTCGACACTGGTCCAGACCAGACTGGCGATCATCTCTGCTCGGCTGGTGGTGGTGGCGTTAACGTCGTCGATGCGCCGTTGCAGTTTCATGTCGTAAAGGGCCGTGCGCAGATCACTGACCGCCGCGACCGCGCGGGTCGAGTCGTATCGTGCAGGGCTGGGTGTGGTTTTATTGAGGTCTTTGGGCAGCCCTTTCTTGATGTTTTCAAGGTACGTGCGAACCCGCGTCCGGGCGCTGACGCCGACGCGCAAGGTCAGGTATTCGAGCATGCCGGACTGTTGCTGAAGCAGGTAATTGAACAGCCGCGCTTCGCGCAAAGCGACGCCGTCGGGCGCCTCGGGGGTGTAGAGCAGAACCGGGTTGTCGCCATGGCTGAACAGCCACGCATCGAGCACCCATTCGCCGTCGATCATCAACCGGTGGAGCGGATATTTCGTGCGCACCGACCCGGACGTCTCAGCCATGCTGTCGATACTGTGTTCCAGCCATTGCAGATCATGGCTGGCGATATGGCCCTGCAGTTGGCATTCCAGCGCGGCGCTTTTCATCTGGCGCTGGGTAATGGCCAGGGTCGCGTCGCGTCTGAAGTCGTAACCTTCGCTCGTCGAACTTTGCAGTTCAGCCTTGACCTTGGCGATGTAGCGCTGGCCGATCCATACACCGGTGACCGAGCGCGCGACATTCTGTGCGCTCAGGTTGCTGATATCGATGCCCTGCGGGCCTCTGAAGCGCGCCGAGCGGGAAAATTTGTCATCGAGAAAACCGATGCCGTCAGCGTAGCCGTCGCGATAAAGCGTGGTGTAGGTCAACGGTTTTGGCGTCCACGCGCGCACGAGGGAGATCGGCGAATAAGCCCAGACGGTATCCGGATCGACATCGTTGGTCGTGCGCTTGAGCAAGCGGTTCAAGCTGATTTTGGCTTGCTTGTGCACGTAGTCATCAAACGCCGGAAAGCGACTGCCCGACAAGGCGTGGCTGTTGAACGCACGCAAGGCGCCTTCGGCGTCTTCGCTCAGGGTCGTCAGCTTCCTGCGGTTGGCGGCAGTGGTGGCGCGATACCACACCGGTGTACAGAAATCGTAGTCGTCTATCCGTGTGGCCAGCACCAGTTCAGCCATCGCACGCAGGCAGTCGGGATGACTGTCGGTGTAATCGAACGTGACCTTTTGATGCTCCAAGGCCTCAGGTTTGAAACTCAGCCCGGCCAACACGTGGCGCAGCTTCGCGCGAAAGCGCATGGGCGCGCGGCTGATCAGGTAGCCGGCCATGCTCTCGGCGACATCACTGTGCCTGGCCCAGCCGAGCAGGTGGGTCTGGCATTCGCGTTCACTGTCGAAGGTCTGGAATTGTTGGTCTCGCGGCGCCTGTGGCGTGCACAGCAACAACCGTTTGAGCGCGCCGCCGGCATCGTTCTGGCGCAGCACCCACAAGTCCTGCAACTGGGCGCCGTGCAGCGACAGGGTGGCGGCCCGAAGGCGCGGATCGCTGCCGTCGCGCAGGCGCTGGATCAGTTGCAGGTCACTGTCGAGCAGGTGCCCTTGCAGCACCGCCGTGTGAGCGAGGGCGACGATACGTTGATCGAGCATCTGCCTGATGGCGGGCTTGATCGCGGGCTTGGCCTGTAGCGCTTTTTGCAAGTGATGGAAGTCAATCCGAGGCTGCAGCTCCACGGCTTGCTTGATCAGCCACGCCGGCGTCACGTCAGCGTAGGTTGGCGGCAGAGGCGCGCCATCGTAGGTGAGGGTGGTGTGCTTCAAAAACGCCGAGTCCGGCAATTCATCGCCGGTGTGCGGGCCGCGCAAGGACAGTTCCAGCAAACTGGATTGATGCACATAAACGCCGTAGCCCGGCACTCGGCGATCGGTCGAAAGGCTTAACTTTTCCGGTTCGAGATCGTCGATCTCCAGGTCTTCGCTCAAACGTTCCCGCCATTGCTGGCGGGCCAGTGCCGTCAAGCTGCCTGTCGGCTCCATCAAGTCGAGCAGGTGTTGTCGCGCTTGCTGGTAGTTATGCAGATGCTGCGCCAGTGCAGTTTTTTGCGCGATGCTGGCGCTGCGGTACCAGTCCGGTGCGCTATAGCGCAGGTGGCGCTCGAACAAGGTTTGCGCACGTAATTGCAGGCGCGGCGTGAGATCCGGCAGTGCGTCGGCAATTGCGCGCTCCAGCGCTGTAAGCAATTGCTTGGGGTCTTGCTGCGGGTTATCGGCGAAGCTCAAGGCGCGCTCGATATCCTGCGTGCGTTTTTCAATCAGCGCATCGTAGGTGTGTTCGAACAAGGGTGTGCTGTCGATGGGTGCGAGCAGCAGCGGCCAGATTCCTGCGGCGCCCACGGCGTGGAAGCGTGTCGGCAGCATGGACATGAACGCCTCGCGACCGCTGGCCCGGTTCAGCGATGTACGCAGTTGGCTGTCGAGATCAGCCAGGGAGTTGAAAAATTCGATGCCTCTTGCGGGGGTGAACAGCAAGGCGAAACCCATGCTCTGGTCGGTCTGCAAGTCCTTGACTCGGCGAGTGTCCTTTTCCGTGACAACAAAGGCACCGGCCAGCTCAACGGTGCTGTCTTGATAGTTGAACTGCAGCGCGTACATGGCCGGACGCAGCATCGGGGCCAAATCGAGCTTTTGCAGCAGATCGCCGGCTTGCGGATGCAACAGGCGGTCAGTGACAGCCTGCCTGGCTTCGTGGCCGATGGCGGTGAAGCCGGCATCATATTTGAGGAAGGTTTTCGCCGGTTTATCGTCGATCCGGTCGCTCTGGTCCATGTTGAGCAATTGGCTGGTCAGTCTGATTTTCAGCGTGGCGATCAGCTGTTTGCCTTCATCGTTTTGCAGATCGCTGTTATCCAACGCCTGATACAGCGCGCGGCTGCGTTGCAGGTAGCTTGTGCGGTAGGTTTTCAATTGCTGGTCGAGGCGTTTCAGAAAGGCCTCTTCGGTGGTTGGTTGTTGCTCGGGAAGCAATGGCGTTGGTGTATCAAACAGGTGATGGCCGATCGCGTTGAGATCGTTTTTGATCTCTTCGGACGTGGGGGTTGTGGCGGGGTTCATGGGCGTTTTTCCATGCTGAGGGTGAGGGGCCAGCATGGCGAGGGGCAGTGGGGGGCGGGTGGTATCTATGTATAGGGGAGTGATCTTTCGATGTGTTCGATTTCGTCAAACAGCCCCCCCCAGACCTGCTCGCGAAAGCGCTGTGTCAATCACCCAAACGGCTGAATGCGCTGACGCCTTCGCGAGCAGGGAGTTAGCTGTGTGTTGGGGATTGCGGGATTTCGTGGTTATCCAGCACGCGGTTCACCGCCAGTTCGGCGAGCATGATGATTTGCTGGATCGCCAGAATCGTCCGTCGCTGCGGCAGGTCGATGTAGGCGGCGATGTCGCTGGTCATCAGGCTGGCTTGTGCCAGTGATTCGCAGGCGTGGACCAGCAGGCTTTCGCTGTCCTGATCGGGGGCGACCTGGAACATGGTGCTGGGTTTGTGGAAGCGCAGAGTGAGTGCGTTGGGTTTGAGGTAGTGGTCGAGGGCGCGTTCGGCGGCTTCGTGGAATTTCTTGGAATCGGGGGATTCGTAGGGCGAGGTGTCGTTGGTTTCGGGGGGATTGGGTGTTGGCTTTTTCATAGTGAAACTCCGAATGATAAGTGGGGCTGTCACTCTCAATCACCGCGACGCGACGGAGGGTGGCAGCTGTACGCAGGTTCGCGGACCGAGCCATTCGGCAATCTCGGCATACCCGAAGGTATCCCGCGCACAGCCACCATCAAACCAAACAACAAGCACCTGAGCGCTCCGGTTTGGGCCGGCGATTATGCATCAAATCGAATGAACTGCTCGGGCCGCGACGCCCGTTCGCTGAATTTGCAGCGACCCCCCGAGCCTATCCAGCCAGTTTCCGAGGCACAACCGACGCGACTTGTCGGAAAACTCCGTGCAATCACCAGCGTCTGTAGGACGAGCAAAATTCCTACAACCAACGCTGATCAAATGTGGGAGCTGGCTTGCCAGCGATGGCGGTCTACCAGCCGGCCTATTTGCTGACTGATCTACCGCTATCGCTGGCAAGCCAGCTCCCACAGGGTTCTCCGGTGGGTTCAAAATGGGTGCGCACAAAAAAAGGCGATGTCCCTTGCGGGGCATCGCCTTTGTTTTACCGCCGTTAAAACTTATTCCGGCAGTTTGTACGCAATCACATAGTCACCCATCTTGGTGCCCAGCGAACCGTGACCGCCGACAACGAGCAGCACGTATTGCTTGCCGTCCTTGCCGGTGTAGGTCATCGGCGTCGCTTGGCCACCCGCTGGCAGACGCGATTTCCACAGCTCTTTACCGCTGTTCACGTCGTACGCGCGCAGGTACTGGTCCAGGGTGCCGCTGAGGAAGCCGACGCCGCCGGCCGTGACCATCGAGCCGCCCATGCTTGGCACGCCGAGGGTGAAGCCGATCGGGATGGGCGAGCTGTCGCGGCTGGTGCCGTTTTTGCGTTTCCACACGACTTTGCCGGTGGTCAGGTCGATACCGGCAACGTAACCCCAGGCCGGGGCCTGGCACGGTACGCCGAGTGGCGACATGAACGGGTGCATGATCACGGCGTATGGCGCGCCGGTGTTCGGTTGCACGCCAGCGGTTTCGCTTTCGCGTTTGCTGCCGGCGGCGACTTGCTCGCGTGGCACCATTTTCGACACGAAGGCCATGTAGTTCGGGCTGGTGAACAGCATTTGGCGAACTGGATCGACCGAGACGCCGCCCCAGTTGAACACACCCACGTTACCCGGGTAGATCAGGCTGCCCTGTTCCGACGGCGGGGTGTACTGGCCTTCATAACGCAGTTCCTTGAACTGGATGCGGCACAGCATCTGGTCGAACGGGCTCGCGCCCCACATGGCTTTTTCGGTCAGTTCCGGGGCCAGCAGGTTGAGGTCCGAACGGGCCTGGGTCGGTGCGGTGTGGTCGCCTTTGACGGCGCCTTGCGGTACCGGGATTTCCTTGATCGGGATGATCGGCGTGCCGTCACGACGGTCGAGGACGTACAGGCTGCCCTGTTTGGTCGGGGCGATCAGCGCAGGTTTCACGCCGTCGGCGGTTTTCATGTCGAGCAGGGTTGGCTGGCTGCCAACGTCCATGTCCCACAGGTCGTGGTGGGTGAACTGGTAGTTCCAGCGCACTTTACCGGTGGCCAGGTCCAGGGCTACAACACCGGCGCTGAATTTCTCGGCGCCCGGGGTGCGGTCAGCGCCCCACTGGTCTGGCGTCTGGTTGCCCAGTGGCAGGTACACCATGCCGAGTTTTTCGTCGACGCTGGCCAGCGACCACATGTTGGCCGAGTTGCGGCTGTAGGTTTCGCCCGGAGCCAAAGGCTCGGTGGCGTCTGGCTTGTCGCTGTCCCAGTTCCACACGAGGTGACCGTCGCGCACGTCGAAAGCGCGGATCACGCCCGAGGGCTCGTTGGTCGATTCGTTGTCGGTGACGTGACCGCCCATGATCACCAGATCACGGGTAATCGCGGCCGGCGAGGTGGAGTAGTAGCCACCAGCGGTGAACGGGCCGATGCCTTGGGTCAGGTCAACCACGCCTTTGTTGCCGAAGCCTTCGCAGATCTTGCCGGTGTCGGCGTTCAGGGCGATCAGGCGGGCATCAGCGGTTGGCAGGTACAGACGACGCGGGCAGGCCTGAGCAACGGCTTTGCCAGCTTCGGAAATCACCGCCGAGGCTGCGTTTTCAGCCTTCGCGTAAGCGGCTTCGTCGTAGTACGACACGCCACGGCAAGTCATGTGCGCAAAGCCTTTGAAGCCGACCGGGCTCTTGATCTGTGGGTCGAAGCGCCACAGTTCTTTGCCGGTGTCCGGGTCGAGGGCCAACACTTTGCTGTGCGCGGTGCAGGCATAGATCATGCCGTTGGCTTTCAGCGGGGTGTTTTCGTTGGTCAGCTCAACCGGGTCATCTGCCGTTGGCAGGTCGCCGGTCTGGATGCGCCAGGCTTCTTGCAGCTTGCCGACGTTGGCCGGGGTGATCTGCTTCAGCGGCGAGTAACGGTCACCGAACTCGGTGCGGCCATAGGCCTGCCAGTCGCCATCGGGCATCGCTGGTGCGGTGCTGGTGGTGTCCGCAGTGTCGCGGCCCAGTTCGCCGAAGGTTTCGCCCGGGTGGGTGAACAGGCTGGCCAGAGCGGTGACGCCGGCCAGCACCACAGCGACGGTCAGACCGCCAGTGCCCAGCGGCGCCGGGCCGTTAAGCAGCAGCGGACGACGGAACCACGGCAGCAGCATCACGAAGCCGAGGACGAACCACAGGGCCAGACGTGGCACCAGTTGCCACCAGTCCAGACCGACTTCCCACAGCGCCCAGACGGTGCTGGCGAACAATACGATGGCGTACAGGCCCAGCGCCGCGCGACGGCGCATCAGCAACAGGATGCCGCTCAGCGCAATGCCGATACCGGCCAGCAGGTAGTACAGCGAGCCGCCAAGCATGCTCAGCTTGACCCCACCGGCCAACATGGCCAGGCCCATCAGTAGAAGCAGAATGCCGAGCAGGCTCGGTAGCAAACGGCCCCGACTCGAAGCACTTTCGGTGCTCATAGTGTGATTCTCCGTGACGTTTTATGTAGTCCCGCGCTGTAGTCACTGTAGATGACGATTTGGCGTGGGCATGGTTCAGATAAAAACTTGTCTGGCTAACGAATTTTCTTCGATCCCTGTGGGAGCTGGCTTGCCAGCGATGGCGGTGCATCAGGCGACGTTGATGTCGAATGTGAAATCGCTATCGCTGGCAAGCCAGCTCCCACAGGTTTTTGGGGTGTCGGTTAGAACGAGGACTGGATCTTGATCCCGCCGATCAGGGCGTCGTCGACGTTGTTCACGCCACCGGGGTGGCGGATGTATTGCAGGTTCGGGCGTACGGTCAGCCAGTTGGTCACGTGCACGCCGTAATACAGCTCGGCGCTGTATTCGGTGTCTTGTGGCGGCAGGAACGACGGATCGTCATAGTTGTAGACGGCGTTGGCCTGATTCGTCGCTTCGGCGTTTTTGCGGAACGCCGGGTTGACGTGCACGCGGGCGAGGGCGAAACCGATGTCATCCTTGGCGCGCGCGTCGAACGGGCCTTTGTAGGTGATGCCAGCCTGCACGTAGTTGTCGATCGCGTTGGTTTTCTTGTCGTGCATCGTGCCGTTGGCGAACACGCTGAGGCCGCGCGAGTTATCGCTGGCCATGCTGGTGATCTGCTGCTGAATACCCAGCCACACGCCGTGTTTGCTCGACGCGCTGCGGTAGGCTTCACCGCTCAGCGCTGCTGGTTGGCCGTGGCTGTCTTTATAGACGTCGCTGGCCTTGGCGTTGCTGTAGTAGTAACCGGCGCGGTACTCGCCCGGCAGACCGTTGAGCTTCGGCGTCCACACCAGTTCGATCGGCAGGATTGCGCCCTGGGTGCCGCTGCCGCTGAGTTTGAAACCGTTGCCGCGATCGAGGTTCGACGGGTTCTGCTCGTAGGCGCCGACCTGGGCGTACAGTTCCGGGGTCAGGTGATATTTGACGCGCAGCGCCCATTGGCTGACCGGCCAGTTGTACCAGATGCCGCCGACCCAGTTGCCGACCTGCGAGCCGCAGAACGCGAGGTTCTGGAAGTCGCACGGGAAGCTGTTGAAGTCTTCGCCTTCGCCGAAACGACCGACCTTGATGTCGAGTTTCTGATCGAAGAATTTCTGCTGATACCACATCTGCGTCAGACGCGTGGTCTGGCCACGGCCCCAGACTTCCTGGGCCGAGGTGAAGCCGCCGACGCGCGGGTCATTGATGCGGTCGTTGCTGATGTTGTTGCCGCTGCGTTTGGTGATGGTCAGTTGAAACTCGGCGTCGTCCCAGCCAAGGATCTTTTGCAGGTCCAGGTGCGTGCCCAGACCGAATTGATCGCTGTAGCGCGCAGTGCGGTCGTGGTCGTAGCCGCCGTGCAGGTTGCTGCCCATTTCGCCGGTGTAATCGAGCTTGAAGTCGTAGCCTTTTTCCGCGAGTTCGGTGCGCGTGCCGTTCCAGTCACCGAGCATGTACGGTGATTCGCTGTCGAACGCGGGCGCTGCTTGTGCGCAGGTGGCGAGGCCTAGCGCAGTACAGCCGCCGAGGGTGCGCAGGGCTGAGATAGCGCTATCTCGGGAGAAGGAAAAATCAGGCATGGATAAGTCTTTTTTGGTGTTTTCGGGAGTGCAATTCGAGCGCTTCAATATGTCGCAGGCAGTGAAGCGGTTCAGCAGAAGGGCGGCAGGATAATGATCTGTTACAAAAAGACAAAGGCCTTTTGTGAACATGCAGCGTTTCGGATTCGGTAACAGTGCGGCAAACGGGCGCATTGTCGGCCGGTTCGCAGCCTGCGATCTTTCCGGGTTGGCCTACATTTGAAGGTAGGCCTTCCACCCGATCACCCCCTCGGCTAAGGTGCGCGGCTTCTGCATTTTCACTTCGCCCAAAGGCCTGGCATGAACGAACAAACCCCCGATCCGCTACACGGCGTGACCCTCGAACAGATTCTCAATGCGCTGGTGAGCCATTACGAATGGTCGGGGCTGGCCGAGCGCATCGATATTCGCTGCTTCAAGAGCGATCCGAGCATCAAGTCGAGCCTGACGTTCCTGCGCAAAACCCCGTGGGCGCGGGAGAAGGTCGAGCGTCTGTACGTGAAGTTGATGCGCACCAAGCGACCGCTTTGACATGGACGCCGTCTGGCGGCGACGCCTGATCACCTACGCAGCCGTGCTGGGCTGGGCGGGGTTGGGCATTCAGCTGTACCTGATTTTCTTCGCACGCTTGAGCGTCGGCGCCAGTCTGTTGGGCGGGCTGGTGAGTTTTTTCAGTTACTTCACGATTCTGACCAATACGCTGGTGGCGACGGTGCTGACCTGCGCCGTGACCGCTCGCGAATCCGCCGCGCGCCGCTGGTTTTTGCAGCCGTGGGTGAGTAGCGCGATTGTCGTGAGCATTGCTGTGGTCGGCCTCGCCTACAGCCTTTTGCTGCGGCATTTGTGGCATCCGCAAGGGTGGCAATTCATCGCTGACGAGTTGCTGCACGACGTGATGCCGTTGCTGTTTCTTGGCTATTGGTGGTTGTGCGTGCCCAAGGGCACGTTGCGCTGGTGGCATCTGCCGGTGTGGCTGATCTATCCGCTGGTGTATTTCATCTACGCCTTGCTGCGCGGGCATTGGCTCGGCGCGTATGCGTATCCGTTCATCGATGTGGCGCTGTTGGGTTATCCACAGGTGCTGGTCAATGCCGGGGGGATATTGCTGGGGTTTGTACTGATTGGGTTGGTGGTCATTGGCCTCGACCGCTGGCAAGCCGTACGAAGTTAAGGTCAGGGTGGGAGCGAGCCTGCTCGCGAAAGCGGTGTATCAGTCGACATCGTCGGTGAATGTCAGACCGCATTCGCGAGCAGGCTCGCTCCCACAGGGTTCTCATTCTTCTTCGGGAGTGCCTTCAGCGCGCCAGTAGCCGACCGCTTTGATCAGTTGTTCGTCCAGCCCGTGCTCATCGATCAGCACCCGGCGGATCTGCCGCGAAACCTTGGTTTCCGTCGCCACCCACGCATACAGATTGCCTTTGGGCACCTGCAATTGCTTCACCGTCGCCAGCAGGTTGTCTTTGCTACCCTCGCGCAGCACCCAGATCACATTGACCTGCGCTGCACTCTCCAGCACTTGCTGCTCGGCGCCGTTTTCCACTTCGATCACCACCAGCGCTTTGCGATTGGCCGCCAGGCCTTCGAGGCGGCGGGCGATGGCGGGCAGGGCGGTTTCGTCGCCGATCAGCAAATAGCTGTCGAAAATATCCGGGACGATCATCGAGCCGCGCGGGCCGCCGATGTGCAGGAATTGCCCGGGTTTGGCTTGTTCAGCCCAGGTCGATGCAGGGCCGTCACCGTGCAGGACGAAATCGATGTCCAGCTCCAGCGCATCGAGGTCGTAGCGACGTGGCGTGTAGTCGCGCATTTCGGGTTTTGGTCCATCGTCCTTGCCGGCGCCGAGCACCATCGTCTCGAGGGCCGCAGCCTGTTCGGCGTTCTGCGGGAACAGCAGTTTGACGTGATCGTCAGTGCCCAGGCTGATAAACCCGGCCAGTTCCGGCCCGCCGAGGGTGATGCGGCGCATGCGCGGGGTCAGGTCGACCACGCGCAACACCTCAAGCTTGCGGCGTTTGATTTCGTGCATCACGCGGTGAATGGTTTGGCTATCGACTGCAGTCATTCGCTTTTCTCCGAAACAGGTTGAACGGCGGGGCCGTCGACGATGGCTTTGGCGGTGTCGTTGAGCAGGTCACGCACGCGCAGGATTTCTGCCGGGCTCCAGCGGCCGTGGTGCATTTGCAGGGCGTGACGCAGGTTGTGTACGGCTTCGTGGATTTCCGGCGGACGATCATGGCCGCGCAGTGAGCGTTTGCTGACGTCGATACGCATGCGCACGCCATCCAGCGCCACGGCTTGTTCGCTCAAAGACACGCGACCGGCCTCGGTGACGCTGTAGCGTTTTTTGCCGCCCTCAGCGTCGCCGGTGATCAGTTCGCTCTCTTCAAGAAAGGTCAGGGTCGGGTAGATCACGCCGGGGCTGGGGCTGTACGCGCCGTCGAACATGCCTTCGATCTGGCGGATCAGGTCGTAGCCGTGGCACGGCTGTTCGGCGACCAGCGCCAGTAGCAGCAATTTCAGATCACCGGGGGCAAACACCCGGGGACCACGGCCGCCGCGTTCACGTCCGGGGCGCTTCTCGAAGCCGTCACGGCCATCGCCATGCTCGCGATGGGGGGAATGATGGTCTCTCATTTCAATCTTCTCTCGTCGTGTTTAGATACAACTTAAGATATATCTTAAGCTTGACGCAAGACGTTTTTCCTCGAGTCATGACCTGGGCTGACGAGCGGCAGCCACTGCGCAATGGCAAGCGAAAATTTCTCGAAAGGATTTCACGATCGATAACCTGAAAGTTAAAGTCATCACTCTATTTGCTGTAGAGTATATGTTCTAAATAACTGCAAGTTACCGCATCGTCGGGGCGAAGTTGCTGTATGGTTTTTTAACTTAAACTGTCTGTAGGGGAGAGCTTACAGGCACTTTTTCAAATATCGCTTTTCTGTTCTTTTTTCTTGCGGGTCATAGGGTTGATTAACTACGTGGTTGTCGGAAGTTGCCTGCTTACTTTCCAGAGTTAACAGCCGATGATGCTCCGGCATTGAAAGTTCAAGTTGACCTGGAATAACCGGGCAGCGATTCGGTCAGCAGTTGATTTGAACTTTCAATGTTCATCCCCCTATCAAGAAAACAGGTACATAACGATGTTCAAGAAACTCGCAATCGCCGCTCCACTGGCTCTTCTGGCACTGGGTTCCACTGGCGCATTCGCCGCTGGTGAAGCGTCGCACTCGATCAGCCTTGTCGCGCATGTGCCGACCAACGGTTTCTATGTGGTGCCGACGGATCCGGATCTGGTCAACAAGGACCAGGACATGAGCTATCAGCCAACCACCGGCAAGATGCGCGACGTCAACGGCTTCTTCGATGTGCGTAACAACAACGGCTCGGTACACGCCAGCCTGGAAAGCCAGCCGAAACTGGTCGCCGGTAACACTTCGATCGACCTGCAAGTCTTGCTCAATAACAAGGAACTGACCCTGACTCCACAAATGGTCGTCGGCGAATCCGAGTCGGACGTCAACTACCGCGCGCCGCTGAAGATCCTGGCCAAGGGCAGCAACTTCCAGCCGGGCGATTACACCGGTTCCGTAGCAATGATCTTCGATGCCGTGCCACCGGTTGGTGGCAACTGATCGCATTGATCAGGCACTAAGCGTGCACTTTAAAAAGTGACGTTAACCGACGGGGCAGTCAGCAGTGTTTGCCCCGCCGGACTTTCCTTGTTTGTAAATCAGAGTACGAGTTCATGTTCCCGATGACACCCATCGCGGCTGCGCTTGCGCTGTTGTTTTGTGCCAGCGCAGCCGTGGCTTCCAACTCCACCGGTACCACACCCCGCAGTTTGCTGGCGCAGGCGAAGGGTTTGCCGGCGGATTTCGAGGAGCATTTCTTTGATGTGCCGCTCGCGGTACGGGTCGAAGTCGACCAGCAACCGCTGGGTGAGGCCATGGTGGTGTTGTCCCGCGATGATCGCATCACCCTGCTCGAGTTCACCGACACCAGCGAAAACCGCTTTGGCCCCGCCGAACGTGAAAAGTGGGCGAGCTACCTCAAGCCCGGTGTGCCGTTGGGTGCGTGCAGCGGTTCCTGCCCGGACCAGTTTCTGGCGGTGCACTACAACCTGGAAAACTCGCTGGTCTCGATCCTCACTGAAAATGCGGAGCGCGATGTTGAGGCCAAGCGTTACTACGAACAGCCTGATGGCGGAAGCCATGGCTTGATGGTGCGCAACCAGCTCAATCTCAATGGCGGTCAGGACCAGGATCTCGGCGGACGCTTCGGCCTGGAGGCCAGTTCAAGCCTGGGCAACTGGAGCCAGACGCTCAACCTGCAATTGGCCCGTCTCGGCGGTCCGGACGACAAGCTCTATCACGCCATTCAAGAGCTGCACACCCAGCGCGAACTGCAAGGCAGTTTCTTCCGTCTGGGTTATTTCACCCCCAATTCCGAAGGGCTGACGCGCCAACCGCGTACGTTTGGCACCAGCCCCGACACCGCCGTCGGCGTGATGTATGGCAGCTCCGACAGCCTGGCCATCAACAGCCCGATGCCCAGCGTTTATCCGATCTACGTCACTGCCAACCGCCAGGGTTCGGTGGAGATCTGGCGCGATGGCCTGCTGATCAATACCCAATCGGTGCCAGCCGGTTTGCAGACCCTCGACACTCGACCACTGCCCGGCGGTATTTATGAAGTCGAAGTACGGCTGATCGAAGACGGCCAGATCACGTCCACCACCCAGGAGTTGGTGTACAAGCCCAACAACTGGCGCAACCTCGACGAGCGCTGGCGCTATAACGTGTTTGCCGGCGAAGAACAGAAACTGCTGAGCAACTGGGACACCCAGGCCAGCGGCAGTCCGACGGCAGGCGCCTCGGTGAATTACCTGCTGCATCCACGGGTGATTCTCGGCCTGTCGGCGCGGCAGATTCGCGAAAAACTGCAATACGGCACGTCCATCGACTGGACCCTGGCCAATCACCTCAGCCTGTATGCCAACGTCTACAAGACCGAGGACTACGGCACCGGTCTCGATCTGCAAAGCCTCTACAACTATGGCGCCGGCAGCATCGTTGTCAGCCACAACCGCAGTTGGCTCGACACCACCAACACCTACGACACCCTGCCCGATGGCACTCGGGTGCGTCCGCGCAATGTGTTTATCGGCCAGACCAGCAACTCGTCGCTGGCGCTTAACCATCGCCTCAGCAGCAAAAGCTCGGTCAACGCGCGGGTCTCGCACAGCGAGGGCAATGTCGAGGGCATGGGGGTCGATCTGGGCTGGACCCAGCGCACGATGGTGCTGGGCAGCGATGCCAGTTGGCGCCTGTCGGTTTTCGATCGGCCGGGCAGTTTCAGCAGCGGCGATGCGCGCAATCGCGGGGTCGACCTGAGTATCAACATGGCGCTCGGCGCCCCCGGCCAGCAGATCACCGGCAGTATCGGTTCACGCACGGCCCGCGACGGCACGCGTGACAACAACGCCTCACTCGGCTGGCGCAAGGATTTTCAGGATCACGTCCTGCAGAACGTGTCGCTCACGGCACTCACCGACACTTACGGGGTGGGCGTATCCAGTCTGGCCAACTTCCGCACCGATTCGGTCAGTGGCGACGGCTTTATCCAGCGTTCCTCCTACAACGGCAACTTCACCGGCGGCCTCAACGTCGACAGCACGCTGGTGGTCGGCGGGCAGCAGATGCTCATGACCAGCCAGAGCGAAGTGCGTGGCGCCGGGATGATCGTCGATGTCGAGTCGGACATCGAGGACATCATTCTGCGCGCCGACGATTACAGCGGTGGCGGGGCGGCGTTGAAGCCGGGGCGCAATTTCATCCCGATCACCGCGTACCAGAACAGCTCGGTGAGTTTCGACTTCGAAGGCAACAACGTGCCGGCGGCGACCATCGAACCGGCACGCACCCGCTATCACCTGAACAAGGGCGGCGTGGAGTACCGCAAGGTGCGGGTGATGAAAACCCTGACCGTGCTCGGCCGGCTCATCGACGAGCAAGGGCGGCCGCTCAAGGGGCATCACGTGATCAACCACGCCAGCCGTGGGGTCACCGAAGTCGACGGGTTCTTCTCGATGGAAATGAATGCCGGGTCACCGACCCTGGAAGTGCGTCAGGGCAATCAGTTGCTGTGCCAGTTCCGTCTCGATGCCAACAACCACCGCAGCGAAAACAACGTGTTGATGATCGGCGACCTGCGCTGCACGCCGGACACCCTGGCCGACGTTAACTCCACCGAACAGAAGGCAGGTTAATTCCATGAAGATATTTACAGGGGGTTGTGCATTGGTGCTGGCGCTGGCCATGCCGGCGGCACACGCGATCAATCAGGAAGTCCGCGCGCTGTTTCAACCGGATCCTTCTCAGCCGGGCAAGAACCTGTTCGTCAACCAGACGCCCAATAGCGGCTATTGCGCAAATTATCCTGTGCAATGCGCCGGAAAAAACATGTTCAGCATCGAGTTGCCTGTGCGTTATACCTCTCACCGCGCGCTCATACCCGGTGACGGTGTGTCGCTGAAAGTCCCTGCGGACTGGCGACGCTTGACGATCACTAACCAGGATACCCAGGAGTCGGAGGTCGTCGAGGTACGCATTACCGGCATAGGCTCCAACTATATTCTGAGCGATCCAGTGCAGAAAATCACAGGAGCGACAAGTGATCCTGAAGGCCATGACAAACTCTGGACTTCCAGCGGTTGGCTTTATGCACCTTCTCCTTGCCTTGGTAGCGGTCTGGCTGGGTACGGACCGCTCAACTACCGTTTTTTCTGGCTCACGCCTGTGGACGCGAGCTGCGTCAAGACCACCCCTTACCGCATCCGGATGATGTCGTTCGAGAAGGTCGACTTTTCCTATGAGCTGAAGACCCCCAATCCGTTGAGCATGTCGAGCGGTCTGTATACCGGGTCGATTACTTACACCATGGGTCCAGGGCGCGATTTCCACATGGGCTACATGATGTACCCGGATGACAGCCAGTTGACCCTCGATTTTGTGCTGGATGTCCAGCACACCCTCAAAGTCGATCTGCCCCCGGGTGGCACCAAAGTCGCGCTGGAACCCGAAGGCGGCTGGGCGCCATGGATCGACAGCGGGCGCAAGCCGAAGCGGATCTTTCGCGATCAACCCTTCTACCTCTCTGCGTCTTCGCGCTTCAAGGTCATGATGCTGTGCAATTCACTCGGCGGCCCCTACTGCATGCTCGGCAGCCCCTTGGGCGACTCCGTGCAGGTCAAGGTCTCGATGACCTTGCCCGCGGGAATCGATGGCCCTGGCAATGCCCCCGTCAACAGAATTCCATTGAATTTCAACAATTGGATGGGACCTTTCCAGCCAGGCATGTACGTGGATCGAAAACCCGGTGCGCTGCATTTCGAGCTGGAACCGTCGGCGATCGATTTCCTCCTGCGCCCCGGCAAGAACGACCGGCTGCGCGGCAACATCACCATTATCTGGGACTCGGACGCATGAGTGCTCCCGTCAGACCCTTTTCGATTTTCATGGAGTTGAACGCGATGAACCGTGGTTTTCTGCTGGGCGTGCTCAGCGTGTTGTGCCTGACGGCGCAGGCCGGCCCCCAGATCAATGTCGGCACTGTCTACGACTATCTTGATGCCGATAAAAGTACCTACCTGAAACGGGTGTTCAACAGCGGTGATGCCACGGCGTTCGTCAAGATCAATGTGCTGGAAATCATTTACGGCGCCGATGGACTGCCCAAGGAAGTGCCCGTGGCAAATGCCGCCGATGGCGCTTCGCGCAATGGTGTGATGGCCAGCCCGGCGCGGCTGATCGTGCCGGCTCAGGGCATGCAAGGGACGCGTTTGCTGTACATGGGCGAGCGTGATCGCGAGCGATATTTTCGCGTGCGCTTCGTCCCGGTGGTACCGGAAAAGGAAGACGAGTTCGTGGTCAGCAGCGAAGAGCGCGAAGACTACAAAAACTCTCTTTCGGCTGGGGTCAACGTGATGACCGGCTTCGGCACGATCTTCTTCGTGCGGCCCAAGAATACGCGGTTCGCCACCGTCATCAATGAGACCGACAGCCGCTATGAACTGCGCAACGACGGCAACACCGTGCTGATCGTCGATGAGTTCAAGAGCTGCGCCCTGAGCAAGGAAAGCGACTGCGGCGCGACCACCAAACACCATGTGCTGGCGGGCGAGACTTTCGCCTTCGACAAGGAAAAGGGCCGCCAGTACAGCTTCTTTCTGATCGAAGGCAGCGAGAAGAAAACCATGAAGATCGCCAGTCGCTAGGTTTGTTTTCCATTGACGCATCGGGTAACCAACATGATCAAGCAATGCACCGCCGCCGCGCTGTTGGCCGCCACTGCGCTGGCCGGCACCGGGGCGTGGGCCGCGCGCGAAGAACACACCTTCGAAGTGTCCCTGACCATTCCCAGCCGCCCGTTCTACATCATCCCGGCGGAGCCGGGCTGGATTCACCGGCCGCAGCGGCTTGAATGGGATTACCCGCGCTCGACCCTCAACGGGCTGATGCGCAGCTTCGATGTGCGCCATGACAGCAGCGCGATTGAAGCCCGCCTGGCTTTCGACCCGTACCTGGAGAACGGTCGGCCCGGTGAAGTGATCGAGTTGCGTGTGTCATTCAATGATATCGAGCTGAGTTCGCACGTCACCCCGCGTCAGGTCCTGTCCGAAGAAGAAGCCTCCGGGGGCAAGCGTGTGGCGTTGAAGATCGACCCGATCGAGCCTGCGGGTGGTTATCGCTCAGGCGATTACTACGGCAATGTGGTGCTGATGTTCAACGCCACGGCGCCGGGTGCGGAGTGAGGCAAAGCAGATCATGCTCATCAGAGGCAGGACGAATAATGAAAAGATTCATTTGGCTGATGTTGCTGGCGATGTTGGATATCCCTCAGGCACAGGCGATCAATCAGGAAATCCGCGCCTTGTTTCAACCGGGTGTCACGTTGCCCAACGGCTTGACCGACAGCGCCGGTCAGGCGGTCAGGCGCAAGCCATTGGGCATCGAGGCGACCGCGCCGTTTCAACCGGGTTCAAAGCCAGCCGTCAGAGGCCAGCTTGTCGCATCGCTTCACGGGTCAGGTCTCGTGACAGTTTTTTGCGCTGGTAGCCAATGTCAGTCAGCAATTGATCGTAACGTCGCGGGCTCATCGGTTCGCCGCTGAATACCTCGGCCTGGGGGATGCCGATTTGAGTCGCGAGGTCTTCCATTTTTCGCGTCAGTGAATTGAGTTGTGCCGGATCGGTAAGACTGGCCCATTGCGCCTGTGCATCGCGCAATTCATCCAGCAATCCGGGTTTGACCTCGAACAGGCGATCATTGTGCTCGTATTGCGTCGGGTGGGTTTTGCGTAAGTGACGCTCCCAGAAATTGTCTGAAGAGAGATCGATCATTGCGTTGACCAAGCCGTCGCCCTGTTCGCGCCTCATGATCATTCGGTAAGCCGTTTCGATTTCCTCTTTGGTTACGCCGGAGCGATCTTCGTAGAGCATCTCATCGGATTGCCAAGGCAGTTCCAGCCTGTCAGCCAGCCCTCGTTCAAATGCCAGATGGATCTCTACCTCATCCGGTGGAAGTTTGCTCGGATCGATCAGATTCTGTTGTTCCTGACGGCTGTATTCCACGCGGGCCTCGTCGCTTACAAGATCCAGTCGTGCGGCACTGCGGGCCAGGCGCACGAGTGTGTCATCCAGAACCCTGACAGATGTTGACTCTGTATAGGCTTTGGACACCAGCACTTTCATCCCCAGTGAGTTGAACAGTTGCGCACCGAGATCTCCGCAGTCATTCGGGGACACAATCTGGTTGAACAGTTTTTCGCGCAGTTCTGAATCGAGTGTTGCGGCTTCGACCATTTCCCAGACGCGCTTGGTCAATCTTCGTTGCCCGGGATCTGTCTGGTAATCCGCGCTTTCTCTCAGTTTGCGGATCACGCTGAAAAAACCGGCGGAGTACGGTTCGGCCATCAGGTCATGCCAGGATTCTTCGCGATATGTGCTCAAAGACGACGAGGGACTGAAACCGACAGGCGCATCGAAAGATATTTGCCAATGGCTGAGCTCGGTGCCGTCCGCCGACGGATAATCCGGCACAAAACCCAGGCCTGAAGATTGTCGGTATTGGCCATAACGCACCCGGTCCTCATTGGTCAGTTTCGAGGTATCAAAGCGCGCACGACTAAGGACGAACGCCTGATCGGAACCGGGCGTGACTTCGGGCACGGTGTTGATCGGCGCTTGCCGCATGTCGAGCATGAAACTGCGTGGTCGGTGCCGGTTGACGGTACCCACTTTGAATAGTCCCTCGGGCCAGCTACGGATATCGGTTCTGGCCACGCTCAGCGCCTCCAGCCGGTACATTCGTCCAACGTCCGGTGGCAAACGCAATGGATTGCCGTTCAGGTTCAGCGAGCGCAAGCGCACCAGTCCTTTGAGTTGTTCGTTGGAGCGGTGCGTCAAGCGGATGCGGTTATCGGTCAGATCCAGATCCTCAAGTTGTCGCATCCGACCGACGCTGGAAGGTATTTCTTTCAGATCGCACTGGCGGGCGCTCAATTGACGTAGATGGGGGAAGCTGTCCAGTAGTCCACCGGGATCTGCCGAGAGAGCGGTTTTGTTGAGTCTCAATGAGCTGATCTGATCGAAGTGACTCTTCATGTCGGGTCGCTTGCGCAGGTCTTTCCACCAGCGCTCAAGATCATAACGGTTGAATTCGGTGGTCAGGTCCAGCGTATAGCCTTGCTCAGGATGGAAGCTCTGCACATCGAACGGATCACTTTTGCGTTCGAAACATTCGATTAACCTTTCCTCGATGTGACTGCCTCCGTTGTGCATGTAATCCTCAGACGCTCCGTAGACCGGTTCTCCCGCGTCGTCCAGGCCGGCGGGATGATCGTCACGCCATTGCTGCAAGGCGCGATGCAACGCCTTGCGTTCGTTTTCCAGCTTCTCGATGGCTTCGACGGGATCACCCTCACGCTTGAAGGTTTCGATGAGGGTGTTCACCGCTCTTTTTTTCATTTTCGGGTAGAGCTGACTGACACGTTGCTCCGGCGTCGGGTCCGCCCAAGGCCATGGCCAACCGCGCACCAGAGTTTCGGTTTCAACGGTCACCACCGGGCGAATGGGCGGTTCTGCCAGCGCGGTTCGCCGCTGCGCTGGCGAGGCGGCGTCCTCCATGATCGACAGTTTCAGCTGCCGTCCCTGACCACGCTGGTAACCCACCGTCTGCAGTGTTTCGGCAGGCACGGCATGCAGAATCGCCTCGTAGAAGTCATCCGCGTCATGGAGTTGACGGTTGTTGATGTCGAGCACTTCATAACGGCCTTGCTCATCGCGGATCAGGCGTCTGACGGTGGTGGCTTCATTTGGCCCGACACGGCAGCGCAGTGGCCCGTCATGGGTACCGTCGCGTACTTCCAGGCGCAGATCGGCGAAGGTGTCGGTGTTGAGCCTGAGGGTGTTGAGCGCAAGACGTTCGGTATCGTCGGTGATCATTTCATCGTGATAGAAACCATCGTAGGCGCGGGCGGCGGATGCTTCGAAATCCAGTTCTCGGGCCTGGGACTTGAGGCGCAACGGCAGGTGCTGTTCGTCGGCAATCCTTTGCAATTCGATAGGTCTGGCCTGGGCCACAAGTTTCTCGGCAAGCGGCAGCGGCAGCTCCGGGAAGGTCTGTTTGACGATTTTGATGTCGGCTTTGTCCGATCTTTCCAAGGCTTGATAGACATGGCGGGAGACGGCGCCCCGGCGCTCATCCACGGCAGTCGCGAGCTGGCTGCGCAAGGCCGCAACACGTTCGTCACTGGCAACGTCGCGCCCCAGCAGGCTGTTGAATTCGCCATCGGTAAGGAAGTTCGCCACCCGATCCGGCAACCGGCCCGCGTTGAGATCGCCCTGACTGATGCTCAACGTATCGGTCGGCGCCGCCTGCGGGTTGCCATACTTGCGCGAGTAACCGCTCAGGCTGGCATCGGCAAACACCTCCAGCGCTTTACCGTCAGGCCAGCCCGGCAACGCGGTCAGCATCGGTTCCAGCCAGACTGCCTGTGCATCGATCGGGCGACCGCGACGAATGGCGGCACTCGCCGTGAGCACATCGTCGTAGGTACTGAAGCGCTTGACCGTATCGGCCAGTAGTGGCGGCGGCGGGCTGTTGTCGATATGCATCTGGCGCAGCGCGTTGTGAACGGTGCCGCTGCCAACGCGGATTTGCTCCAGCTCGGTAGGGGAGAAACGTTCGACGCTGTGGCCCAATCGCCGCATCAGCGCTTCATCCGGCCAGTCTTGCGGGGTTTCCACTTCATGGACCCAGGCGCCGTGGCCGTTGTGCTCGATCCTGGGCTTGTAGGCGTTGGCGCGGGTCGGGTGCTTGATACGGTGGGTGTTGGACGTCGCGTCAGTCGACGTTTTTTCGACGAAGTACAGCCTGCCCTCCAGCGGCAGGACGTTTTCGTTGCCGTACTGATGCAGACCATGGCGGTCAGGTTTGGCGCCTGGTGAGAGCATCAGCTCGTTGCGTTCGTACGGGGTCAGGTCCGGGTGCCATAAACTCTCTTGGCCATTGGGCAGCCTGACCGGTTTCATACCGTCGACCAATGGCGACAGCTTGACGCGAAAGGCTTCACCGATCTGTGCGCCGGCGGCGAAGGTGGCCAACTGGATGATGTCGGTCACCACGCTGATGACATGCCCGGCAGCCTCTTGCCAAAGGCCTTCGGCCAGATCGACGATGCCTTCGATGACGTCGCTGGTCAGTTGGTAAGCGGTGTAGGCCATCATCAGTTCGCCCAGACCCGGCACGAACGGTGTGGCGATCAACAGTGCGACATTGAAAATGTCCGAGACGATTTTCTTGAAGTTGTCCCACCAGGCCCAGCGCGCCTTGCTGTCGGTGTCGGCGGTAGAGACGGCGATTTCCCGGGCGTCGTTGAGGATCTTGTTGAGCTTTTGCTGGTAGGCGTGGCGCCAGTAATCGCCCGGTAATTTCACCCGGCTGAATTGCAGGTTCGGGTTGTCCAGCGGATCCTTGCGCCACGCCGGTCGCTGATCGATCGGATCCTGACGCGGGTGATACCTGACGATAAACAGCCGTTGTTCCAGTTCGGCAAAGAAGTGCCCGCGCTGCTGCTGATCAACGAACTGGCTGAAGAACTGACGGTAGGTCTGTCCGGTCGACTCGCTGAATCGGTCTTCACGAAACTGGCGCACCAATTCATCGCGGAACGCCTTCAGAGAGTCGTACTCCTTGAGCGGATGATCCGGGTCGTGGGGGATGTAGACGATCAGGCGTCGAACACCGCGACTGTCCGAAACCGTATGCGTCAGCAGCAGGATGCCGGTCAGTCGGGTGCCGAGCAACGACAGGTCGGAGCACTGCATTGAACGACCATTGAGCAGCAGCTGCGGTTTGTCTTCGGCCAGGGTCAGCAGCATCTTGTAGGCGTCGTACTGGATGTCTTCCTTGATCAAGGCCAGATGCGCAGCGACGGCGAGGGCGTCTTTCTGACTCTCGTTCACCTTGTATTGCAGCACGCTTTCGGCCAGCGGCCCGCCGGGCAGCAGGTAACTTTCCAGGTGTTTTTTATACTGTGCGCCGATGTCCAGATCGCGGCACAGCGTCTGGAACTGGCTGATGGGCATTGCACCTTTGATCGGCACGACGTCGAACAAGCCTCGTGCATCGGGTCTGCTGATGTAGTCCGAGCCCCGTCCGATCGTTTCACTGCTGGCGAAGTTGTGCAGGGCGGCATCCAGCAGCGAGACCGTGCGGGTTACGACGCCCCCGGAAGCATCGATGGTGTACCACGGTTTGTCTTTCGGCAGGTACAGGCGCAGAAAGGTGTTTTTGACGTCCGGCTCGATGCCGTGACACTCCTTGATTTTTGCCTTGAGCAGCGGTTCGGCGAAGGCATGGAGATCGGTTTTCGCCAAGAGATGGTCAACCTGGTTCTGCGAACCCCAGGCCTTGAGGTTGGCGAAGACGAGTTTGTTCAGGTACGCGGCGGGGGCGGTGGTGTACCAGGATTGAATCTTCAGAGGCGTGGCGGCCAAGGCGAGACCCCGGCTGACGGTGGCGTTTTTGAAATTGTCGTTGACGGCGGACTTGATGAGTTCGTAGTGCCGTCCTTTGTCCGCGTTGTCCGCAGGCAGGGGAGAGAGAGACATGGCCAATCATCCTTGATTGTTGAGGAATGATCAGCCTACTCACGGCAGGGCAAAACAAAAGCTCAAAGATCGGGAGGCAAACGTCGCTGCGGCGGGCGAACCCGACGAAAATTCGAATCTGAAAAATACATAAGTACCACCCGCTACAGCGAAAAAACGTCACCCTGATGCAGAAATACCTGACACGAATTGTTACCTCGCTGTAGGGCGTGGCGCCTCGACCATTGCGACGCTCGCCGTCTGCGTCGGCTTGCATTGCGAGTCGCTGCCCGGTTGCAGATACGGCGTCAGAATCGGCGCCATGCCCTTGAGCACCTGCACGGGCAGGGCCGAGGTGAACTTGAAGTTCTCCGCCGAGCGCCCCGGCACGAACGCGGTGAGGGTGCCGAAATGGTGGTCGCCGATGTAGAACACGAAGGTTGCCGTGCGGTTGATCGACTTGGAACTGAGGATGCGTCCGCCCGAACCGATCGCCTCGATGCGGTTGTCACCGGTCCCGGTTTTGCCACCCATGGCCAGTGGGCTGCCATCGGGCAGTTTGAAACTGCCGGAAACACGTTTTGCCGTACCGGCGTCGACCACTTGCGACAGCGCTTCACGCATGGCCGTGGCGACTTCGGATGGCATCACCCGTTTGCCGACATGCGGGTCGTTGACCAGTTGCGTTTCGTACGGCGTACCGGCAGCAAAATGCAGGCTGTCGATGCGTAGCGTCGGCATGCGCACGCCATCATTGAGGATGGTGCCGATCAACTCGGCCAGGGCGGCAGGGCGGTCACCGGAGCTGCCAATGGCGGTGGCCAGCGACGGCACCAGATGATCGAACGGGTAGCCGACTTTCTGCCAGCGTTGGTGGATCTCGAGGAACGCCTCGATCTCGAGCATGGTGCGAATACGGCTGTCACGGGCGCCCTTGTGCTTGCTTTTGAACAGCCAGCTGTAGACTTCCTGACGTTCGAAATGGCTGGCCTTGACGATCTCGCTGAAGGTCGCGTCCGGGTGGTTCAGCAGGTAGCCCATCATCCACAGGTCCAGCGGGTGCACCTTGGCGATGAAACCTTGATCGGGCAAATCGTAACTGCCGGGACCGTAGGAATCGTAGAGACGGATCAGGCGATCATCGGTGAGTTTTTCCGTGAGCTTGGCGCCTTTGAGGTGTGAGCGCACGAAGGTGTTGAAGTCTTCCTGACTGGCATCCGGTAGCAGGTAGCGATGCACGGCGGCCATGCGAATCGGCGTCGGGCGCATGCTGTCGAGGAAGGTATCGAGACGTGCCTGAGTGTCTTTGTTTTTGTACTTTTTCCAGAACTTGAGCTGAAACGCTGTGCCTTCGCGATCGGCGAAATTTGCCAGGTATTCCTGCCGGCGCGGGTCACGATCATCCTTGAGCAATTCGGCACTGCTATTGGGGCCGGAGTAGGTGGTGTAGCGCACCAGATCGCGCATCAGGCGAATGAACGGCAGGTTGATCGACTCGCGCAGAGCATCGCGCAAGGTCGGCATGCGGCCGTTGTCTTCCTTGCGAAAGTTGTGGAACACATGCAAACCGCCGCCGGTGAAAAATGCCTCGCCGGGGCTGGCCGAGTATTTGCGATCGAGTGCTGCGCCGAGCATCTTCGACAGGTCGTGATCCTTGTTTTGAATCAGGTAATCAATGACCCACTGGCTCAAGCGATCCTGATCGGGGACGTCGACTTTCTTCAGTTCGGGCACGCTCATGGCGCCGTACTTGTCGTGCAGCTCGGCGATGATTTGCAGGTAAGTGGTGAGCACGCGCATTTTCGCGGTCGAGCCGAGTTCGAGCTTGCTGCCTTCGTTGATGTCGAATGGCTGGTCGGTGCTGTCGGTCTGCACGCGCACGCGGGAACCGTCGGGGGTCAGTTCAAAGAGGGTGAAGCTGTAGCGCACTTGGGTGGTGCTGGTCGGCGTCAGCAAACGTTCGCCGAGCAGGCCGATTTCAGCGGCATAGGCCGGGTCGGCGAGTTTCTTCAGGTACGCGGTGGCCTGGGTTTGCAGATCGCCCTGCAGGGTGCTGGTGGCCGAGAGGTCGAGGCGGTCGAGATCGTACAGCGGCCGGTTGAGCATGCTCGCCAGACGACTGCGAGCGGCGCTGATGCCCTTGTTGGTTTCGATGGGCTGGATGGTCGGCTGGGTCTGCCAGTCGCGGTAGCTGACCTTGCTGGCGAGGGCGGCATCGGCCAGGGCGCTGTCGATCACAGCGTTCTGCTTGAGCAGACGCAAATGGCTGTCGGTGAGGTCGGTGAGTTCCTCGCGGCCCTTGGTCAGATAATACGAAGGGCGGCGCTGGGCGATCATCAGCGAGAGCATCTCGCGCAGGGCCAGGCCTTTTTCGGCCATGGCCTTTGGATCTGTGCCCGGGTTGTTGAGTTGTTCATTGGCCTTGTTGAAATCGCTGCCGTACCAGACCCGCAAACCTTCCGCCATGCCATGCACTTCGCCATGCCCCGGCACCGCCGACAGCGGCACACTGTTGAGGTAATCGCGCACGATGTTCTGCCGTGCCCCCAAGGTTTGCGGCCCGGGCTGATAGGCGCGCACGCTGGCAGACATCATCTGCCGCAGCTTCTCGGCACCGGACACCGTCAGGCCATCCGGTGAATGCCGGTACTTTTCCAATTGCGTCGCCAGCGTACTGCCGCCCGCTGATTGACCGGGCAGGTGCAGCAGTTTTGCCACTTGCGACCATGCGGCCATGCCAAAGCGCGGCCAATCCACGGCGGGGTTGGCCAGCGGTTGTTTCGGGTCGAGCAGAAAGCGGTTTTCGATGAACAACAGGCTGCTGACCACCACGGGCGGAATCGATTCAAAGCTCGAATAAAGCTGTTGCGGATAGTTGTACTTGTACAGCGGCGCAGCCCGGCAATCAGTGATCGACAGCCCGGCCTGGATCTTCTCCGAATACGGCACGAACAGGCCTTTGTCGGTATAGCTGAGCAGCGCCGGGGAAAACCGCGTCTGCTCGGTGACGACATAGTTGCGTTTGAGCAGGCGCGGAAGGAATTCATCGAGGGAGCTGTAACCCAGGCGCAGATCGAACGGGCCATTGCCCGGATAGCGAATCGCTTCGCTGGGGCCAGGTTCGAGATGGTAAGTCAGCGATGCGGCATATTGGCTGAGCTCGCGCGCCTGAAAGCGCGAAGTGCGCATTTCCTTGGATGCGGCCAGCCCTACCACGATCGCGATAATCACCAGCAACAACCAGAAAGCCTTCCACCCGTGCCGATTGCGGCGGGGTTTTTCAGGGACAGGCGCTTCATCCACTCGTTCAGTCGGAACCACGGCTTTACTCGAATCGGTTTGCCACAAAGCGCCCATAGTCGATTGATCCATTCACGCAGATTGATCGGACTTGTCTGAAGCTTAGACGGTGGTTGGCGGCGGGGAAGAAAATGTGCGGGATGGGCGAGGGGTAGTTGCTGAATAAATCTGAACGGCCAGTGCCGGGGCGAAAACCTGCAAGTCAGAGCCCTCTATAGGGCAATGCTGGACGAGCGGACACATGACGATGCACCAATGCTGTGCAATACTCGGCGGCTTTTTCAGTGGCGAATATTCCTACGTAAAGCAGGTAATGCCTCTCCGCAAACCGGGCTATTGCCGAGAGTTGTCGCTGAATGTTGTGATTTATAGAGTGAAAAGTCCTGCCCAAGGCTTTTTATACTGCACGCCCCGCTGATCTTTCAGGTTGCCCTGCAAGACGCGTCTGCCCACAAGGCAGGCGCGGTTTCATCTCCAGCCAAGGCTTATCGGCCGACGCTTCGACACTCGGTGGTCATATCCAATAACAAGACGAGGTTGCACCCCTATGCCAGTTGGCAATCACCTGCCTCACGGCGACACCGCTCAGGGCGGTCCGCTCAAACGCGAACTCGGCGAACGGCATATTCGCCTGATGGCGCTCGGTGCCTGTATCGGCGTTGGTCTGTTCCTGGGTTCGGCCAAGGCCATCGAAATGGCCGGCCCGGCGATCATGCTGTCCTACATTCTCGGTGGTCTGGCAATCCTGGTGATCATGCGTGCCCTCGGCGAGATGGCCGTGCACAACCCGGTCGCCGGTTCTTTCAGCCGCTACGCGCAAGACTATCTCGGTCCATTGGCAGGTTTTCTCACTGGCTGGAATTACTGGTTCCTGTGGCTGGTGACCTGCGTCGCCGAAATCACGGCGGTGGCCGTGTACATGGGCATCTGGTTTCCCGATGTGCCGCGCTGGATCTGGGCGCTGGCCGCACTGATCAGCATGGGCTCGATCAACCTGATCGCGGTGAAGGCCTTTGGTGAATTCGAGTTCTGGTTCGCCTTGATCAAGATTGTCACGATCATCGCCATGGTCATCGGCGGCGTCGGCATCATCGCTTTCGGTTTCGGCAATGACGGCGTGGCACTGGGGATTTCCAACCTGTGGGCCCACGGCGGCTTCATGCCCAATGGCGTGACCGGCGTGCTGATGTCGCTGCAAATGGTCATGTTCGCCTACCTCGGCGTCGAGATGATCGGCCTGACCGCCGGTGAGGCGAAGAACCCGCAGAAGACCATTCCCGATGCGATCGGCTCGGTGTTCTGGCGGATTCTGCTGTTCTACGTCGGCGCACTGTTCGTGATTCTGTCGATCTACCCGTGGAACGAAATCGGCACGCAGGGCAGCCCGTTCGTGATGACCTTCGAACGTCTGGGTATCAAGACTGCCGCCGGCATCATCAACTTCGTGGTGATTACTGCAGCCTTGTCGTCGTGCAACGGCGGCATCTTCAGCACCGGGCGCATGCTCTACAGCCTGGCGCAGAACGGTCAGGCCCCGGCCGGTTTTGCCAAGACTTCGAACAACGGCGTGCCACGTCGCGCGCTGTTGCTGTCGATTGCGGTGTTGCTCTTGGGCGTAATGCTCAACTATCTGGTGCCGGAAAAAGTCTTTGTCTGGGTGACCTCGATTGCCACCTTCGGCGCGATCTGGACCTGGGTGATGATCCTGCTGGCGCAGCTGAAATTCCGCAAAGGCCTGAGTGCCAGCGAACGTGCCGGCCTCAAGTACAAGATGTGGCTGTACCCGGTCAGCTCGTACTTCGCGCTGGCATTCCTGGTGCTGGTGGTCGGCCTGATGGCGTACTTCCCGGACACCCGCGTGGCGCTGTATGTGGGGCCTGCGTTCCTGGTGCTACTGACCGTGTTGTTCTATGTGTTCAAGTTGCAACCGAGCAACGTAACGCAAGGTGCGGCGCGTTCGGCGTCATAAGGTACAAGCACTGAAACAGTAAAGCCCCGGTCGTGAGATCGGGGCTTTTTTGTTGGCGCGGCTGTCGCTCGACCGCTGGTCTGAAACAGCGATACAAAATCGTCATGGCGGCTCAAATCTTTACTACAAACCGTTCCCCGCCCAGCCGTGAACAGAGGCGCAGACATGAGGATCAGCGATTTCGTCGTTCGCGAACTCGGCCCGCGCCAGGTCCTGCTGTTTTTTGTGCTGGCGACCGGGTTGTATGTTCTGCCGTTGATCCTCGCCGACTTTCCCTACATCGACGACAACTGGCGTGCGCTGGATGCGGGCAATGCCTGGGCCGGGTACGGGCGGCTGTTTGCCGACTGGCTGTATCAAGTACTGACGTTCACCGGCGCTGCGCCGGATATCTTCCCTTTGCCGTTGCTTCTCGCCACGGTGGCGATGAGCCTGGCGCTGACTCGGTTGACGTTTCACTACTTTGCCGAACCGACATTGGCCTGTTGTCTGGTGCCGTTGCCGCTCTGGTACAACCCGTTCCTGCTACAGAATTTCTCCTATCAGTATGACGGGCCGAGCATGGCCTTGAGTCTGGTGGCGATGATCTGCGCGATCACCTTTCACGGTTCGACGCGGGTGCAACGCTGGCTGGTACCGTCGGCACTGATTGCAGTGGGCATCGGGTTGTACCAGATCAGCGTCAACGTTTTTCTTGGCTTGTGTTGTGTGGAACTGCTCAGGGCGCTGCACCGGCGAGTCTCAAGGACGGAGGGCCTGCATTTGCTTGGCAGCAAGCTTGCGCAGCTCGGTCTTGGCGTCGCAATCTATGGCGTCACCGCGTACCCGTTCATGGCGGCCTCGCGGCAAGCGCAGCTGCTCGACAGGGCAGGGCATCCATTACTGCAAATCATCACCAACATGGGCCGCGTGCTGGAAAAAATCGCGCTGTTATTTCAAGGTGGATATCTTTGGGTGTTTGCTGCTCTGGTGCTTTTTGCGCTCTGGGGACTGGCGCGTCTCGCAGGGATGGAGCGGCACGCGAGCTATGCGATCCTCGGCCTGGCCACTTTCGCGGTGCTGGTATTGCTGGTGCCGGGCATCACGTTGCTGTTTCGCGACTTCAATGAGGGCGCGCGAACATTGATGGGCTTCGGTGTGCTGCTGGTATTTCTGTTCTATCTCGCCCGTCTGGCGCTGGCGCCACATCACCGCTTGTTGCCCTTGCTGCTGATCATCCCGCTGCTGGCGACGTTGTCGCTGTCCTTTGCCTACGGCCGCGTGCTGACGATGCAGAAAACCTTCGCCGCGGCTGCGCTGTACAGCCTAGGTCACGACATCGCCGCTCATCGCGAGCTACGGGAAGCGAAGCGCATTTACCTGTCGATCAACTACTCCGAGCGCTGGCTGGCCAGTGCCGAGGGATCGTTCAGGCAAATGCCGGTTTTGCGTTATCTGCTGAATGTCGATTACTACATGCTCGCGGAAAACCTGCCCTCGGTGGGCATCACCAATGTGGTGGCCGAACGTGAGCGACGCAACGCCACTCACGTCAGCTATAGGGGGTATCCCGCGTTGGTGGAGAGTCTTTATTACCGCATTTTTCTGATCGGTGATTACGGCTTCATCGTCATGAAAGAGCCGCCGCACGGACGTTTGTTGCAGTGGTGAAGCGCTGACCGTTGGTCGCATTCAACCCTGCACCTGTAATTTCTGACAGTAGACCGCCAGCGAATGATGACCTAGGTTGGCTGTTCGCCAAAAACGGCTTTGGCAAGGAACCGAGATGAAAGGATTCTCTGTATTGACTGTGATCGGCCTCGCCGATGGACTGATTCACTGGCAGATATTTTTTGTCCTGTGCACCGCCGCGGGGCTGACGCAGGCTGCCAGTAATTTCGCCGCGTTTTGCGTGGCCGCGGCGTTCTCGTTTTACGTGAATGTGCTGTATACCTTCGAGCGCAATACTTCGGTGCCTGGTTATCTATTGTTTATCGGCGGGATGGGCGGGGTGAGTTTTGCCATCGGTTTGCTTGCCGATGCGCAGCACTGGCATGGATTGGTCACCGTGGCGTCTTTCACGCTGCTCAATCTATTGGCGGGCTACCTGTTTTTCCGGTTTGTCTTGTTGCGCCAAAATCAGCAGTAACGCGCCAGTCCGTTGCGCAGACTGGCGCATGGGCCGTTACGCGGCCGCCACTTCCTGCGGCTCGAAACTGTCCGCCCGCGCCATCTGCCACATCCGCGAGTAAAACTCGCCATTCACTTCCCCTGTGAGCAATTCCCCCGGTTTCAGGAACACATGCAACTGCGAGAACAGTTTGATCTCGGTCGCCGACATGCGTCGTACCAGATGCTTGGCCGACAGTTGTGATGGATGATCAAGCCCGGCTGCCGCGAGCATTTCCGCCAGCGCCTTCAAGGTATTGCGGTGGAAGTTGAATACGCGCTGCGCCTTGTCCGGCACTACCAGTGCACGTTGGCGCAGAGCATCCTGCGTGGCGACGCCGGTCGGGCATTTGTTGGTGTGGCAGCTTTGCGACTGGATGCAGCCGATGGCAAACATGAAACCGCGTGCGGAGTTGGCCCAGTCGGCGCCGATGGCCAGCACGCTGGCGATGTCGAAGGCGCTGACGATCTTGCCGCTGGCGCCGAGTTTGATCTTGTCGCGCAGGTTGAGGCCGACCAGTGTGTTGTGCACAAACAGCAGGCCTTCGCGCATCGGCACGCCGATGTGGTCGGTGAACTCGACCGGTGCGGCGCCGGTGCCACCTTCCTTGCCGTCGACGACGATGAAGTCCGGCAGGATGCCGGTTTCCAGCATGGCTTTGGCGATGCCCATGAACTCCCACGGGTGACCGAGGCAGAACTTGAAACCCACCGGTTTGCCGCCGGACAGTTCGCGCAGTTGCTGGATGAACTGCATCATTTCCAGCGGCGTGGAAAACGCGCTGTGGCGTGATGGCGACACGCAGTCTTCGCCCATCATGATCCCACGGGTTTCGGCGATTTCCCTGGTGACTTTGTGCTTGGGCAGGATGCCGCCGTGGCCGGGTTTGGCGCCTTGGCTCATCTTGATTTCGATCATCCGCACTTGCGGATTTTGTGCTTGGGTGGCGAAGCGTTCCGGGTCGAAACGGCCGTCGCTGGTGCGGCAACCAAAATAGCCGCTACCCAATTCCCAGGTCAGGTCGCCGCCGTGTTCGCGGTGATACGGACTGATGCTGCCTTCCCCGGTGTCGTGGGCGAAGTTGCCGAGTTTCGCGCCTTGGTTGAGTGCGCGAATGGCGTTGGCACTGAGCGAGCCGAAGCTCATCGCCGAGATGTTGAACACCGACGCCGAATACGGCTGGCTGCACTGCGGGCCGCCGACGGTGACGCGGAAACTGCTCGGGTCGCTCAGTGGCGCCGGGCGCATCGAGTGGCCGATGAATTCGAATCCGGATTGATAGACATCGATCAGCGTGCCGAACGGCTTGTCAGCGGTTTCGTTTTTCGCTCGCGAATAGACCAGTGAACGTTGCGCGCGGGAGAAGGGCAGGGCGTCGCTGTCGGACTCCAGCAGGTACTGGCGGATCTCCGGGCGGATGCCTTCGACCAGATAGCGGATGTTGCCGAGTATCGGGTAGTTACGGCGTACGGCGTGCGGACTTTGCAGCAGGTCGAACAGACCGATCAGGCTCAGCACTCCGGTGACGGCGGTGATCGGCCACAGCCAGTCGTGTTCGAGGAAAGGCAGGCTGGCGAGGGTGAAAATCACGCAGACGGCAAAGAAGGCGTAGCGGCTCAGGAGTGACAGGCTCATACGGTTTCCTTGGTTCGGACTCGGAATAATAAGCGCTGCAGTTCTTTGTGGGAGCGAGCTTGCTCGCGAATACAGTGGATCAGCCAACATGAATGTTGAATGTGATGGCCCCTTCGCGAGCAAGCTCGCTCCCACAAAAAAGCGTAAATCGCGCTGTGTCAGGCGTTTTGTGCCTGAAGAAAAATCGAAAACAGCTCGGACTGGGATTTGATCCCCAGCTTGCTGTACATGTGTTTCTTATGGACTTTCACGGTTTCTACGGAGATTTCCAGCTTACGGGCGATTTCTTTACTGGAGCAACCGCTGAGCATCAAACGCCCGACATCCAGCTCGCGGGCGGTCAGTTGCGCACCTTTGAGTTGTTGCACCGACGCTTCCAGTTGCACCCGCCAGTCTGCCCGGACAGGGGCGGCGGCGAGCGCCACGGTTTCGTTGATCTCATAGGGTAGTCGTTGGCGCAGCAGGCCCAGCACCCATGGCTGGATCAATGACAGCAAGGCGATATGTTCGCCAGTGAAACGTTTTTCACTGCCCAGCGACAGACACAGCGTGCGATCGCCTTCGAGCTGGCAATTGAACTGGATTTCGTCGGCCACGACATTCAGACGAAAGTATCGCTGGTAATACTCGGTCAGTTCGAAATGCTCCGGCGCCACCTCGGACAAGCGATACAGACCGGTGCGCGTTTGCTCGCGGCAGGCGATGTAGAACGGATCAAGCAGGTACAGGCCGCGCAGATAATCCTGAAACAACGGGTCAGGGTTACCGTCTGCGCCCGGGCATTCGGCGAAGACTTGCGGGTGTTGATCGGCGCTGAACAGCAGCACCACCCAGCTATCGAACGGCACGTATTGGTCGAGCAGACGCACCAGTTGTGCCCAGAAATTCGGCTTGTCGAGCGCATCGATCAGTTGCCCGACGGCGCGGTGCCAGGTGATGTCGTCAAACGAAAGTGTCATCGATCTACCCCTATCGGGTTACCCCGGCCGCGTGATTCCCTGGCCGCTCGCTTGCTGCGCATACTGGCCCACAGACAGCCACCGGGCAAATTTTCCGCGCCCGACGCTCATAACAAGGAATCCCCATGAAAGTCGAACTCGCCCAACTGGCGGGCCGTGACAATGCCACGGCATACAACCTCGAACGCGCACTTGCTGCGATCGCCGCATGTGCTGCCGACACGCAACTGATCGTGTTCCCGGAAACCCACCTGATGGGCTTCCCGACGGCCGAGACCGTTGCGCAAGCCGCCGAAGCGCTGGACGGCCCGACCGTCAGCGCGATGTTGGCGGCCGCGCGCGAACGCGACATCGCCGTGGTGATCGGCATGGCCGAGAACGACAACGGTCGTTTCTACAACACCACGCTGCTGATCACCCCTGAAGGTATCGCCCTGAAATACCGCAAGACGCATTTGTGGGCGTCGGATCGCGGTGTGTTCGAGGCCGGCGACCGCTACGCCACGTGTGAGTGGAACGGTGTGCGCGTTGGCTTGCTGATTTGCTACGACATCGAGTTTCCGGAGTCGGCCCGTGCCTTGGCGCAACTGGGTGCCGAGCTGCTGATCGTGACCAACGGCAACATGGACCCGTACGCGCCGACTCACCGCACCGCGATCATGGCCCGCGCGCAGGAGAATCAGGCGTTTGCGCTGATGGTCAACCGCGTGGAAGCGGGGGATGACGGTTTGATGTTTGCCGGTGGCAGCGCGCTGGTCGATCCGCTGGGTTCGCTGTTGTTCGAGGCCGGACGCGAAGAAGGGACGTTCAGCGTTGAGCTGGATTTCGCTCAACTGGAGATTGCGCGCAGGGATTACCGCTATCTGGATGATCAGCGCTTGAAGTTGCCGGGGGAGGTGGTGGAGCGCGGCGATGGTGTTCGCGAATTGTTGATTCCACGCCGTTGACCGCTGCCCTCACCCTAGCCCTCTCCCGGAGGGAGAGGGGACTGACCGAGTGGTTTGTTCGAAGTACGCCGACCTGAAATACCGAGTCGAGCTCAGGAGTTGAAACTGCGAATCGAACTCAGGATTTGAAACTGCGAATTCAAGCCGACCCGAGGATTTGAAACCCACGGAGATCGGCTCCCTTTCCCCCTCTACCCCTTGGGGGAGAGGGCTGGGGTGAGGGGGAAAAGATTTCAAACCGAACAAAAAACTCAAACAACACCAGAACAACAAAGCCACACCCGAAAACATTCGCCGAACCCGGCTCTGCCATAAATCCAATAAAATTCGGAGTAAGTCGCCCATGGCTCGTTTGCAACGCACCCTTTCATTAGGGTCGGTGGTGCTGTTCGGCATCGCCTACATGACGCCGATCATTGTCCTCGGCACCTTCGGCATCCTCGCCCAATCCACCGCCGGCATGGTGCCCGCCGCGTATCTGGCGGCGCTGGTGGCGATGTTCTTCACCGCCATGAGCTACGGGCGCATGGCCGCCGCATTCCCCGTCGCCGGTTCCGCCTACAGTTATGTGCGCAAGGCGATCAGCCCGAAACTCGGCTTCATCGCCGGTTGGGCGGTGTTGCTCGATTACCTGTTTCTGCCCATGGCGATCTGGCTGATCGGCGCGGCGTATCTGGCATCGGCGTTCCCGTCGATCCCGCAATGGATCTGGGTGCTGGCGTTCATCGGCATCACCAGCGCAATCAATATCATTGGCCTGAAACTGGCCAACGGCATCAACGCCTTGCTGATGCTGGTGCAATTCCTTGTGCTGATCGCTTTCGTCGCGCTGTGCGTGCACTACATCGGTGGCGATGCGACTACACCTTTGTGGTCGATCAAACCGTTCTTCAACGGCGACATGCACATGCCGCTGATCATGAGCGGCGCGGCGATTGCCTGCTATTCGTTCCTCGGTTTCGATGCGGTCAGCACCTTGACCGAAGAAACCCTCGACCCACGCCGCACCATCCCGCGCGCGATCATGCTGATCACCTTGATCGGCGGGCTGATCTTCGTCGGCGTTTCATACTTCGTGCAGATCGCGCATCCGTCGTTCCAGTTCGACAGCGTCGATTCGGCGGCCTATGAAATCGCGCGCAACATCGGTGGCGATCTGTTCGTCTCGATCTTTCTGATTGGCTTGATTGTCGGCCAATTCGCCTCGGGGCTGTCGGCGCAGGCCAGCGGCTCGCGGTTGCTGTTTGCCATGGGCCGCGACGGCGTCCTGCCGAAGTCGTTCTTCGGTACGCTGCACTCGCGCTTCGGTACGCCGGTCAACAGCATCCTGCTCTGCGCCGTGGTGGCGTTGCTGGCGCTGAAACTCGACGTGACCACCTCGACCTCGTTCATCAACTTCGGCGCGTTCCTCGCGTTCAGCCTGGTCAACCTCTCGGTGATTTTCCATTACTGGATCGGCGGTGAGAAAAAGGGGCTGCGTGAGCTGCTGCTGTTTCTGGTTTTCCCGTTTATCGGACTGGTGGCGGACTTGTGGCTGATGGTCAGCCTCGATCATCTGGCGGTCTATCTGGGCCTGAGCTGGCTGGCGATCGGCGTGGTGTACCTGGCGGTGCTCACCGGGGGGTTCCGTCGGCAGCCGCCGGAAATGGACTTTCAGGAAGCGACCTGAGGCGCCCTCACGCAGCGGGCCGGCTCTGACGCATTGGCAACTCGACGCGAAAGGTTGTGCCCACCCCCGGTTCGCTGCGTACCGAAATGTCGCCACCGTGCTTTTTCACAATGCCGTACGACAGGGACAGGCCAAGCCCGGTGCCCTGGCCGACGGGTTTGGTGGTAAAAAACGGATCGAAGATTTTCTGCAGGATGTCCGGCGCAATCCCCGCGCCGGTGTCGGCGACCTCCACCCAGGCCGTGTCTTGTTGCTGCCCGGTGCGCAAGGTGATGGTGCCGCGTTCAGGTCCCATGGCCTGCGCCGCATTGACCACCAGGTTCATTATCACCTGATTGATTTGCGACGGCAGGCACTCGATGTCCGGCAGTGGCTGATACTCCTTGATCAGGTCGGCCTTGTACTTGAGCTCGCTGGCGACGATGTTCAGGGTCGACTCGATGCCTTGTTGCAGATTGGCCCACTGCCATTGCTGATGGCTATCGACCCGGGAGAAGTCTTTCAGGTCCTTGACGATCTGCCCGACCCGGCCAATGCCTTCCTTGGATTCGCGGATCAGCACCGGGATGTCTTCGAGGAGAAAATCCAGATCGGCTTCTCTGCGCAATTGTTCAAGGCGTGCCACGGATTCGCTGTCTGGTGTGGGGCCAAGCGTCTGCCAGGCATCGAGTACGCTGAGCAATTGTTTGAAGTAGCCGTCGAGGGTGCCGAGGTTGGAGGAGATGAAGCCGATCGGGTTATTGATTTCATGGGCCACGCCCGCCGCCATTTGCCCCAGTGACGCAAGTTTTTCCGACTGCACCAACTGACTTTCCAGTTGCTTGCGCTCATCGATTTCCCGCTGCAGTTCTTCGCTGGCCTGCTTGAACTGGGCCGTGCGTTGATCGACCAGATGTTCCAGATGATGCATTTGCAATGAGGCGCGTTCGGTCATCTGCCACTTGGTCAGCAGGGTATTGGCCATCTGCTGCACTTCGATGTTGTCGAACGGCTTCTTCAGAATCAGCAAGCGGTCATGTGCCTGCAGACGCTCCAGCAGTTCATCCCAGGAATAATCCGAATAGGCAGTACAGACCACCACTTGCAACTGCGAATCCTGCTGCCACAGATGCTCGATGGTTTTCGCGCCGTCCCAGCCGTCGGGCATGCGCATGTCGACAAAGGCCAGCGCGTAGGGGCGTTGTTCCACCAAGGCCTGGACCAGTTTTCCCAGACCTTCCTCGCCGCCATAGGCCGAGTCCAGCTCGAACGGCGGACGTTCGGCGCGCACCTGAGCGCCAAACAGTGCCGCTTCCATCTCGTCCAGTTCCACCGACTGCGCCGCCGGTGGCGCGAGAATCTTGCGAAAGTCTTCATGAATCGACGGCATGTCGTCGATCAGCAGAATGCGGCGGTTCGACAGTTCGCTCATGCGTTCTCCGTGATGCTGATCAAGGGGATCTGCAAGCTGAACAACGCACCCTGGCCCGGGCCATCGCTGTGCGCGGTGAGGTGGCCGTTCATCTCGATGGCGGCCAGGGCGCAGCTGTGCAGACCAAAACCATGGCCTTCCTTGCGGGTGGTGAAACCGTGGGCAAAGATCCGCGTCATGTTTTCCGCGGCGATGCCTTCGCCGTCATCCTTGACGCTGATCTCAAGGAAGTTGTCATCGACGATCCTGACCGCCAGGGTCATGGTGCGGGGGCGGTTGCTGAGGTCGGACATGGCGTATTTGGCGTTGCTGATCAGGTTGATCAGGATCAGTAGCAATCGGTGTTTGTCGCCCATCACCTGCGGCACGTCGGCGTACTCCCGGACCACCGTGACGTGATGCCGGGTCAGGGCACCGGCGTTCATGCGCAACGCGTCTTCGAGCAATTCGTTGATGAACAGCGGTTCGGTCATGCTGTTGGCGCCGGCATAGGATTGCTGGGTGGCGACGATGTCCTTGATGTGATCGACGCTTTTGTTCATCTGGTTCAATTCGTCGAGCATTTCCTGTTGTTCCTGGGCAATCGCGACCACCAATTGGTTGAGGTAGCCGGGGAGCAATTTGCCCTTGGCGTCTTCGCTGAGGAACGGGCCGAGGTCATCCGGGTGTTCGTTGATCAATTGCATGGCCTTTCCCAGGCCCTGGGTCTTGCTGTTGCGCAGCTTGCGCGTGATCAGGTCGCTGGAGATGTTCACGCTGTTGAGCACGTTGCCGACGTTGTGCAGCACATTGGTGGCGATTTCCGCCATGCCGGCCTGACGTGCCGCGTCAAGCAGTTCGCTCTGGGCGTCCCGCAGTTCCCGGGTGCGTTCTTCGACTCTTTGTTCCAGTACATCATTGGCCGTTTGCAGGGCGTTATTGACCCGGTTGATCTCGGCGAAACTACCGATCAAACGGATGGCCAGCCACACCAGCGACAACATCAGCAAAACCGCAAACAACAGCAGGTAGAAGTGATATTGCCGGTCGACCTGATCGGCGCGCTGCTGATCGCGATCGAGCATGGTGGTGATGTTGTCGAGGCTGTCGGCCACGGGAATGCCTTCAATGCTTTCGAGCAACTGATTGACCAGTGGCTGCTCGCGCGCAATCAGCGAAATATGGCTGCTCATGATTTTTATCGGGGTTTGAAACGCCGGCGGCAGGCGTTGCGCGTTGACCTTCAGCTTGTTCAGGCCAACTTCGATGTCGGCGGCCCGGTCGTCGGAGGTGACCTGGGCGAATTCGAGGGCGCTGAGCAGCAGGTCGTAGGTGTCGGTGGTGATGTTTTGCAACTGCAATTTATCGAAGTCCGACAGGCTGGCCAGTTGCTGTTGGATATCGTCTTCAGCGGTGGGCAAAAAGGCCAGAGAGTTGCGCAACAGCGCGTTGTGCGATTTGAACTGCTCGACCAGACGGGTCTTTTCCTGCATTGCCTGCAGGAAACTCTCGTGAGCGTCGTTCCATTGCGCCGAGTCGTTGCGCCCATGCCCGGACTCGATCGCGTCGAAGCGCTCCCAGAGCCGGTTCATTTCGTTCATCGGTGACACCAGCGGATCGTAGTTGTGGGTGAGCGCCACTCGCGCCTTGAGGAGCTCGTTTTCCCACAGCGAGTTCTGCTGTTTGATTTGCCGGATCAGATCCCGCGATTCGGTGTACGTCATGGTCTGGTCAGAGCTGGATTTGAAGTACAGGAACAGCAGGATCGAGGCCAGCGCCAGGGCCACCAGGGTCAGCAACAACAGGCTGCGTCGCCGCGAAATGTTGATCATGGCTTGTCTTCCCTTTGGCCAGTCAGGGTTGTGAGAAACAGTATGATCAGCCGTTTGTCCTCAGCGCTCGGCATGCGCCCCAACTGGTACTGGAACATCACATCCACGGCGCGTTCGAGGCTGGGTGCCGAACCGTCGTGAAAGTACGGCGCGGTGATCGCGACATTGCGCAGGCTCGGCACCTTGAACACGGCCCGGTCCGATTCGTCGCCGGTCACGTTGAAGCGGCCCTGATCGGCCACGGTCGGGTTGCCGCGATCGGCAACGTAATCGCCGAACACACCGAATTTCTGGAACATGTTGCCGCCGATGTTCACCCCCTGATGACAGGCAATGCAGCCGTACTCCTTGAAGCGTTGGTAACCGTACTTTTCCTCCAGGGTGAGGATGTCGGTATTGCCCCGCAGGTATTGATCGAAGCGCGAATCGGGCGTCAACAAGGTACGTTCAAAACTGGCCAGAGCCTGCTGGACATTGGCCTGGGTCACGCCGTCCGGGTAGGCAGCGGCGAAATCGCGACGGTAGTCGGGGTCGTTGCCGATGCGTTCGATCACGGTGCTCCAGTCGCTGCCCATTTCATGGGGGCTGGTGATGACGAGGTTGCTTTGTTCCACCAGCGTTTCGACCCGGCCATCCCAGAACTGGCGGAAGTTGAGGGCCGCGTTGAATACGGTCGGTGTGTTGACGGCCACCGGTTTACCGTCGAAGCCCAAGGACAAGGGGCGGCTGTCGGCACCATTCTTGTCCAGTTGGTGGCAGCTGGCGCAGGACAGCGTGTTGTTGATCGACAAGCGTGGCTCGTGGAATAAGCGCCGACCGAGTTCCACGTGCCGGGCATCCTGCGGCGGCACTGCGGGCAACGGTTTCAGCGGCTCGTCCAGCGGCTCGGCACGGGTCCCGACACATAGTCCGCATAGCAGCAACGCCATCGCGTGGTGGAAAAGGCTCATCGGCAATTGTCTCCCTGACTCAAGGCCGCTTTCACAGTGCTCATCCAATCGTCCAGGACGCAGGTTGCGTACCGGCGAGCAAACGCGCAAACGTGTCTGCCGGCAGCGCTTTACTGAAAAAGTAACCCTGGCCTTCTTCACAGTGGTGGGCCTTGAGAAGGGCCAGTTGTTCGGCGGTTTCGATGCCCTCGGCGATGACGTTCAGGCCCAGGCTTTTGCCCAGGGTGATGATTGCGCTCACCAGCGCGGCATCGCTGTGCTCGTTGCACAGGTTGCGGATGAATGATTGGTCGATCTTCAGCACATCGATGGGAAACCGCCGCAGATAGCTCAGGCTGGAATAGCCGGTGCCGAAGTCATCGATGGCCAGACGCGTGCCCAGCGTCTTCAGGCGATTGAGCGCCGTCATGGTCGCCTCGACGTTTTGCATCAGCACGCCTTCGGTGATTTCCAGCTCCAGCCATTCAGGGGCCAGACCTGTCTGCTCCAGTACGCGCTCGATGCCGGCGACGAAGTCACGCTGGCGAAAATCGATGGGTGAAATGTTCACCGAGATACGGATCGGCGGCAGCCCGGCCAGTTGCCAGGCGCGGGTCTGTCGACAAGCCTCGGCCAGTACCCATTTGCTCAACGGCACGATCAGGCCGCTGTCCTCGGCCACCGGGATGAAGTCCGCCGGATAGACCCAGCCATGCCCGGGTTTCTGCCAGCGCAACAGTGCTTCGGCACCCACCACGTTGGCGCTGCGCAGGTCGATTTTCGGCTGATAGTGCAGGACGAATTCATGTTCCTGCAGGGCGCGGCGAATGCCCGACTCGATGCTGTGCTGTTCGCGGGCGTGCTGGTTCATGGCCTCGATAAAAAAGCCGATGTTGTCAGGCCCCAGTTCCTTGACGTTGCGCATCGCGGTCTCGGCCTTCTTGATCAGCTCGGTGGCTTCGAGGCCGTCTTCGGGGTAGACGCTGATGCCGGCGCTGGCAGTGACGCGGACATCGTGGCCGGCAATCGTCTGCGGCAGGCGAATGGCGGCGAGGAGTTTTTCCGCGATGCCGTAGGTTTGCTGAGGGTGGTTGATGTCGCCGAGGATCACCACGAACTCATCGGAGCCGTAGCGAAACACCGAGTCCGCATCGCGTACGCAGGACAACAGTTGTCGAGCGACCCGTTTGAGCATCTCGTCTCCCGCCGGATGGCCCAGCGCATTGTTGATGCGCTTGAAGCGATCCAGGCCGAGAAACATCACCACCAATTGTTTGTCATGTCGTCGGCACACGGCGATGGCCTGACTCAGGCGATCACCGAGCAAGGTGCTGTTGGGCAGCTCCGTGAGGCTGTCGTATTGCAGCAGGTGCGAGACCTTGAGCAGTTCGTGCACCCGCGCCTCGATGGTCCGCTCAAGGCTGAGCATCTTTAGCGCTGCGTCCTGCGCCAGTTGCCATTTCCACGTCAGGGCGCTGGCCATCTGACGGATTTCCAGACTGTCGAACGGCTTTTTCAGGATCAGTAACTGATCGCCGAACTCCAGCCGTTCGGCCATCGCTTCCCAGCTGTAGTCGCTGTACGCCGTACACAAGGCGATTTGCAGGTTCGGGTCGACCCGCCACAGTTGCTCGATGGTTTCCAGGCCATCCCAGCCGGGTGGCATGCGCATGTCGATAAAGGCGAGGGCGTAGGGATTGCCACTGGCCAGTGCGCGGTTGACCAGTGCCAGCGCTTCCTGGCCCTGATAGGCGGAGTCGAGCTGGAAACTCAGGTGCGGCGTCTGCTGGCTGCCGAACAATGTCTGTTCCAGTTGCTGCAAATCGACGGCGTCCGCCACCTGCGGGGCGAGGATCTTGCGAAAGTCGTCGTGGATTGCCGGCGTGTCGTCGATGATCAGGATGCGCCGGTTGGTCTGGGGAAAAGGCGTTTTCATGCCTCGTCCTCCCTTGGCGTCAGACGGGCGCTGTCCTTGAGCAAATGTCCGGCCTGTTCGGCGCTGACCGCTGCGCTGAAATACATGCCCCGGGCGCTGGGCAGCGGGGGCGCGGCGGGGGGCGTGCAAGCTTGATCCGACGACGGCTGGCCTTGAGCAATGATGCCGATGTCCAGATCCCGGGCGAAGTTGACGATCGCGCGCAGGGCATTGGCACCGGCGACATCGTGAGCGGCACTGTCGACGAAACTCTGCGCCAGTTTGAGGTGATTGACCCGGTAGGTTTTCAGGTAGTCGAACGAGGAGTATTCGGTGCCGAAATCATCGATGGCAATGCTCACGCCCAGTTCACGCAGACGCGGCAGTGCATCGTTGTGCGTCCACTTGGTCTGGGCCAGCGTGGCCTCGGTGACATCGAAGCGCAGGTCCCAAGGGGCGAGTTCCCAGCGGGCGGTGGTACGCAGCACGTTGTAGATCAGCTCGGGGCCGCTCTTGAGTTGGGCCAGTGAAAGTTTGATCGCCATCACTGGCGGCGCAACTCCCTCGCTTCGCCACAGATGCATCTGGTGGCAGGCGTGATCCAGCACCCAGCGTCCGAGCGGAATGATCGCGCCGGTTTTCTCCGCGATCGGCACGAAGTCGCAGGCCGGCAGCAGGCCGCGACGGGGATGTTGCCAGAGGACTTGTGCCTCCATGCCGAGAATCCTGCCACTGTGCAGATCAACCTCCGGCGCATAACGCAGCTTCAGCTCATTGCCCTCGAGGGCCGTCATCAATTCGCTGACGAGGGTCATGCGTTCGGCCACTTCCCGAGAGATTTCCTCGGAGTGGAAGTGGTACTGGTTGCGGCCCATTTCCTTGGCGCGGTACAGCGCCATGTCGGCCTGTCCGAGCAGCGCGTCGGCATCGAGGCTGAGGTCGCTGTAACTGCTGATGCCGATGCTCACCGAAATATGCAGCGCATTACCGGCCAGGTTGTAGGGCGCCAGCAGCGTGTCGCGAATCTTGGCGGCCATCGCGGCCGATTGGGTCGGGTCGCTCACGTCCAGTTGCAGGATCGCGAATTCGTCGCCGCCCAGACGTGCCACCACGTCGTTTTCGCGGACGTCGAACTTGATGCGCCGGGCGACTTCCTGCAGCAGCAGATCGCCCACCGGGTGGCCCAGGGTGTCATTGATCCGCTTGAAATGGTCGAGGTCCAGGTAGAACACCGCGAACGGCATGGCGCCCCGTCGTGCGGCGGCAAACGCTTGATGCAGGCGTTCGATCAGTGTGGCGCGATTGGCCAGCCCCGTCAGGCCATCGGAGCGCGCCAGCAATGCCAGCTTTTCCTCGGCCAGGCGACGTTCGGTGATGTCGAGAATGATGCCTTCGACTTCCAGCAGACGGCCGTCCTGATCGCGCACCGGGATGTAGCGGTTCTCCACCCAGCGCCAGGTGCCCTGACCTGTGCGCATGCGGAATTCGATCGAAGCGCCCGACGCATGCCGATCCAGCACCCGGGCCATGGCCGCATCGACGTTCGCCTGATCGTCCGGATGAATCAGTGCCTGTGCCCAGTCGGGCGTCCCCACCAGGTCGGCGGCGACATGGCCGTAACGGGTGATGTTGTGGGAGATGTACATCAGCGCAAACGAGGGTTCGCCGCGCAAACGGTAAAGAATGGTCGGGCTGTTCTGCACGATCACGTTGGCGTCCGACAGCTCCCGGGTGCGCTCCTGCACCGCTTGCTCCAGCAGGCTCATCTTCAGTTCGGCGTCTTCGGTCATCTGCCATTTGACCGTGAGGGCGCTGGCCATCTGGCGGATTTCGATGGCGTCGAAGGGTTTTTTCAGGATCAGTAACCGGTCGTTCAATGCCAGACGCCGGTCGATGTCCTCCCAGGAGTAATCGGAATAGGCCGTGCACAGCGCAACTTGTAGTTTGGGATCGACCTGCCACAGCCGTTCGATGGTCTCCAGGCCATCCCAGCCCGGCGGCATGCGCATGTCGATGAAGGCCATGGCGTAGGGGCGGTTTTGCGCCAGCGCGACCTCAAGTTTTTCCAGGGCTTCGCGACCCTGAAACGCCGAATCCAGTTCGAAATGTTGGGCGTGCTGTACGGACGGCGTGCCAAACAGCAGGCTCTCGGTTTCGCCCAGGCCGTCGTCACCAGGGATGACCGGGCTGAGAATCTTGGCGAAATCGCCATGGATCGCCGGGCTGTCGTCAACGATCAGCACGCGGCGATTGAAGTGCACGGTTGGCGCTGTCATGCCGCGCCACCCGTGGGGAGGCATGCTGTGGTGATCCGGGGCATCCTTTTCCCTCGCCATTTGCCTGTTTGTATCAGCCGATGAAGTCTTGTGCTGTCTTCAGCATAGTCGGCTCCCCGGCACTGCGCTTTCGGCCCCGGACAAAGATCGGCGTGAATGCCGGCCAAAATCATCTAGCCTTGGACTCAGGCGCGAACCGGCGAAGTATCGGGTCGGTGCGTCGTTATTTCCCTGTTTGCTTGAGGCCATGCCATGGAAGAGCTATCCGCGCCGATGCCGGCGCATCGACCCTCAGTGCTGCTGGTCGATGACGAGGAGTCGATCCTCAACAGCCTGCGTCGCCTGTTACGCGGCCAACCCTACGATCTTCTGTTGGCCACCAGCGGCGCCCAGGCGCTGGAGATTCTCGCGCAGCAACCGGTGAACCTGGTGATGAGCGATGCGCGCATGCCGGGCATGGACGGTGCGTCGTTGCTGGCGCATGTCCGTGAGCGTTATCCGGCGACTGCGCGGATCATGCTCACTGGCTATGCCGACCCGGCGGCGATCATCAAAGCCATCAATGACGGGCAGATTCACCGTTACATCAGCAAACCGTGGAATGACGAAGAGTTGCTGCTGATTCTGCGCCAGTCCCTCGAACACCAGCATTCCGAGCAGGAGCGCCAGCGCCTGGAGCGCTTGACCCGAGTGCAGAACGACCAGCTCAAACTGCTCAACAGCACTCTGGAAAAGCATGTCGCGGCGCGCACCGCCGAATTGCAGCAAACCGCCGACATGCTCGATCTGGCGTACGAAGAGCTCAAACACAGCTATGTCACCGGCACCGAAGTGTTTTCGCTGCTGGCCAATCTGCGCTTGCCACCTGCCAAACAGACCAACCGGCAGATCATCGAACTGGTGCGCAGCTACTGCAAACAGCACGGGCTGGACGAGGCCAGCAGCCGCGACCTGACCATGGCTGCGGCGCTGTACAACATCGGCAAGCTGAGCTGGACCGACGCGATGATGACCACGCCCTCGGATCTGCTGCGCCATACCGAACGCGAGCGCTATCGCGGTTATCCGAAGCAAAGCGAATCGTTGCTCATGACCCTGGACCCGATGAAGGATGCGGCGCGTCTGATCCTGCATCATCAGGAGCGCTGGGACGGCAGCGGCTTTCCCGACCGGCTCAAGGGCGAAGGCATTCCGTTCGGCTCACGCTTGCTGAAACTGGCGGTGGATTTCGTCGAGTTGCAGCGCGGTCTGATCCTCGAGCGGCAGATGAACAGCGATGAAGCGCTGCTTTACCTGCGCCAATACGCGGGGCGCTTGTACGATCCCGATCTGGTCGAAGATTTCATTCAGGTGTGTGCGGCATTTCTCAGCGACGTGACGCTGGCCGATCCGTCGGTCAAGGTGCTGTCCACTCGGGATCTGGCGACGGGGATGATTCTGGCGCGCAACCTCAATGCCGATAACGGCATGCTACTGCTCAACGCCGGCAAGGTGCTCAGCGCGTTGTTGGTGGAAAAGCTGATTGCGTTCGAAGCGATGGAGGGCGGCAAGTACACGATTTTCGTCAAGGTGCCGGAGGAGGTTGAAGCCACGCTCAAGGCGCTGGGGGAATGAGCGGCGAGGTGACGTCATGGGGTCGGGCATGGGATCCTTGCGGTTTTTTCAGGCCGGTGGCTGACCCATGACTTGTGCATCTGTTGACTCTGCAAACCTCATTCGTATAGCCGCCGCGCTGTTGCTCAACCTCGAAGGGCAGACCCTGCTGGTGCGCAAGCGCGGTACCACGGCGTTCATGCAACCGGGCGGCAAGATCGAGGCGCACGAGTTGCCGGTGCACGCACTGGCGCGTGAGCTGGAGGAGGAGTTGGGCTTGCGGATCGATCCGGCGCAGGCCTCTTTTCTCGGCCAGTTTTCGGCACCTGCCGCCAACGAGCCGGGGTTTGTCGTTCAGGCCGAGATTTTTCAATTGACCATCGAGGCCAATGTCACGCCGGCGGCGGAGATCGAAGAAGTGATCTGGGTCGATCCGGCCACTGATCCTGCAGTCGTTCTGGCGCCATTGACACGCGACCTGATCCTGCCGTTTTATCGCAACTCGCTGAGCGCAATTGCCTGATCATCCACGCAAGGGACTTTGCCATGATCCCGCTACAAGACCTGCTGATTTTCGCCGCTGCTGCACTGCTGATGGTGCTGACGCCGGGGCCGAACATGATCTACCTGATCTCGCGTTCGATATGTCAGGGGCGCAAGGCCGGAGTGACCTCGTTGCTCGGGGTGGTGGCTGGGTTCTTTGTGCATCTGTTTGCGGCAGCGGCGGGTTTGACCGCAGTGTTTCTGGCGGTGCCGATGGCCTACGAAGTGCTGAAATGGGCCGGGGCGTTGTACTTGCTGTGGCTGGCCTGGCAAGCGCTGAAACCGGGGGCGCGCTCACCGTTCGAAGCACAGCAACTGCCGGCGGATTCATCGCGAAAGCTGATCACCATGGGTTTTCTCACCAGCGCACTGAACCCGAAGATCGCCGTGTTCTACCTTTCGGTATTCCCGCAATTCATCACGCCAGAACACGGCTCGGTGTTCACCCAAAGCATCATCCTCGGCCTGACCCAGATCAGCGTCAGTTTCTGCGTGAATTTGCTGATCGCACTGTTCGCGGCCGGCATTGCTTCGTGGTTTGTGCGCAACCCGACATGGCTGGCGCTGCAGCGTTACTTCATGGGGGTTGTGCTCGGTGGTCTGGCGCTGCGCCTGATGCTTGAACAACGCAGGGCTGCATGAGCATGTGGATCGAGCGGCTGGACGCCAGCCATGCCCTGGCCTACCGGGAACTGATGCTCGAAGCCTACGACCGTCATCCGCAGGCGTTCACCTCCAGCGTGCGCGAACGCGCGGTGATGCCGTTGAGTTGGTGGGAAGCACGCCTGACCAGCAAACTCGACGTGGTACTTGGCGCGTTTGAAGCCGGCACGCTGGCCGGCATCGTCGGCCTGGCGTTCGAACCGCGCGAAAAGGCCCGCCATAAGGCCACGCTGTTCGGCATGTACGTATCAGCCGACTTTCGTCAGCACGGTTTGGGTCATGAACTGGTACAGGCGGCCATTGCCGAAGCGCAAAACCACCCGGCGTTAAAACTCATTCAATTGACCGTCACGGCTGGCAATGAAGCCGCGTTCAACCTCTACCAGCGCTGCGGCTTCATCCAGTTCGGTCTTGAACCGCTGGCAGTGCGGGTGGGCGAAGACTACTTCGACAAGATCCACATGTGGCGCGAGATCTGATATCACCCCGCCCTTGTGGGAGCGAGCTTGCTCGCGAAAGCGGTGTGTCAGTCAGCAACCGTGGCAACTGACCGATTGCATTCGCGAGCAGGCTCGCTCCCACAGGGTTCAGCGCACGGCGCTGACACCATCAAGGGTCGAGAACGAGGTGTCCTTGGCCGTCAGCAGGAAATCACGCATGTACGGTGCATCGAGCATGTCGGTACGAATCGCCGCATACAACGTTGCAAACAAACCCTTTTCCCCCAGCCGTTTACCCTTCACATATCCGCGCGAGCTGTACTCGTGCAGCGCCCAGTGCGGCATGCCGCAGACGCCTCGGCCGCTGGCGACCAGTTGCATCATCATCACCGTCAGCTCTGAGGTGCGCACTTGGGCCGGCTCAATGTCGGCCGGCTCGAGGAAGCGCGTGAAGATGTCGAGGCGGTCGCGTTCCACCGGGTAGGTGATCAGCGTTTCCGTCAGCAGGTCTTCGGGAACGATGTACGGTTTGCTCGCCAGTGCATGCTGATTGGCCACGGCAAGCATGGCTTCATAAGTGAACAGCGGCACATAGGTGATGCCAGCGATTTCCAATGGATCAGACGTCACCACCAGATCCAGATCACCACGCGCCAGCGCTGGCAGCGGTGCGAAGGCGAAACCCGAGGCAAGGTCGAGTTCGACTTCCGGCCAGGCATCGCGGAACTGGTCGATGGTCGGCATCAGCCACTGGAAACAACTGTGGCATTCGATGGCCATGTGCAAACGCCCGGCGGTGCCACCGGCCAGACGGCCGATATCCCGTTCGGCGGCGCGCAGCAGCGGCAGGGTGGCGTCGGCCAATTGCAGCAGGCGCAAACCGGCACTGGTGAAACGCACCGGCTTGGTTTTGCGCACGAACAACGCCATGCCCAGCCGTTCCTCAAGCTCTTTGAACTGGTGGGACAGCGCTGATTGCGTCAGATGCAAACGGTCGGCGGCATCGACCAGGCTGTCGGCTTCGCGCAGGGCGTGCAGGGTTTTCAGGTGGCGGATTTCAAGCACCGATGGCTCCATGAAGAAAACTTGTGGTCAACGCAAAAGTGTTGAGTTTGTCTCATGTTTAGTGGGCTGTCGACGATTACGAAATCTTTTGCCCGCAGAGTGTCACCTACCCGCTGCGCAGTTTCTGAGTGGGGGTTGCCGATCACTGATTCCAGCGCGTTTTATGAATCTGCCCTGGCGGGTCGAGCGTATAGCTGACGTTATCGATGTAGAGCGACCCCTTGACCTTAAGAGGATCAGAGGGAAAGGACACTTGCACTTGGGCGCTCACTACACCTGCCAACATGACGCCGGAGTATTTGAAAGACATTTGCGCAGGTTTCAGCCACCAGCTACCGACGTCGTACTGGATTGGTCTGCCGTCCTCTCCATAGCCCGAGATGATAAAAAACAGAATCGGGTGCGTGTCGATGTTCGGCGGATCCTGATGGTATTCGGCCTCAGGCGCGGATGCATCGATCTGCACGGTAAAGACCCCGGGTGGGGCGTCGAATCGATTCAACAGTACGACGCCGTTGTCTACACCAGGCAGCACCTTCGCTTGATAGTCGAGGTTATGCTGAACGACGCTGGCCTTGCCTTGGAATACATGAACCTCCCAAGGCGCAAACTCGCCAGTGCCGAAGTCGCCGTTTTGCAGAAAATTTTTATTCATGTCTGCCATCCCGTAATCGTATCGACGGTTCACCATGAGTTCCGTCGTCGAACCATTGACTGCGTAAACGCAAGGTCGCGCTACTGTCAGATCTGACAGTAGCGACGAGCGGTTATGAAATACGGATTCAACCCCCTTCGAAATGCCTCAGGACAATCGACTGTTGGGTAATTCTGGAATCAAGCAAGGTCGAGTCGTCAGCGTGCGTCAGCATGCGATGCTGTGGGAGTTTCAGGTGGGCTCTTTCGAATTTGTTAAAAGGCCGGGTAGCCGAGCGGTAATGGAAATGCACGTACCAGAGCAATTGTGCAGGCTCCAGTGTGATATTCCAGACCTCATATTCCTGCAGGTAGTTGGCTTGGCCCTGATGGTCAGGCAGTTGCCGCATCGCAAGGGGCTTGCGGATTTCCACCGCATTCTGGCCGATGAGGTCATCCAGCATGCCGTCGGTAGGCTTTTGACTGGTCAATGAGTGTTGGGTGCGCAGGGCGCGGCCTTCGACGATAAGCTCGGCGGCCTGATCGCGCAGTTGCTGGATGATCGGCTGCTCTGCCGACTTGGCAGCGATACTATCGGCACGGGTGGTGAGTTCACCCGCCTGACTGTCCATCATGTGTTGCAGGTCGATGGGGAGCATGCCCCGCTTAGCGTTTCTCTGAACCGTGGCGCGGTAAGTGGCCACGTTATCCAGACGTTGTTGTGCCTCGGTGACGAGAGTGGCCAGACTCAATCCAGTGGGTGAACGGGTCACTGTGGGTTGCGGGTTGGTCAGGCGCATGACGCCATCGGCGCCTTGTTCCCAGATTTCTTCATGGCCTCCGGATCCGGTACTTCTATATCGATGTGTCTGGGTCACGTTATCCCATTGCTCCACGCCATGGCGCAATTGGTTGTCATCAGTGATGAACACGCGCTGCAGAGGTTGCCCCACGACCCTGGGCTCGGGTGGTTTGTTGATCGCGGCACGCGCTCGATCAGCCAAGCGATCAATGCCTTCCAGCAAGGGATCAACGACGTCCAGATGAAAAAATTGCGGATAGCTGGCGGTCCAGACGGCCATCTCGCGACGAAACTCGACGCAAGCGTCGACGCTTTCCTGAAGAATGCGGTTACGTTGGGCGGTCGTGCTCTGAATGTTCGGCAAGTCGTACTGGCGGTACAGGTGCAGATCGATTTTTCTGCGAAGTGGCTCTGTCACAGTTACAAAATAGCGCCACGACGCATCGTTCGGGCTGCCGGTTTTTTTGACGACTTCCAAGCGTTGGGAGGTTTTCAGGTAAAGCAGGATCGCTTCACTGTGACGGGTGTTAGTGTTATCGACCAGCACCGAAATTTTCGGCCGGTCTTTGGCAAGCATGCGCTCATACCAGTGATTGACCTGGTCCTTGAGCTCCCCCAACTGATCGAGCTTGTTCACGATCTCGACACGAAACCCGTGGATGTCCTCAAAGTGTTGCAAGCGTTCAACCAGAGCATCACCTGGCAGCGCATTGTGTAGCTGCTTCAATCGCTTGATTGCTTGTGTCATGCCGTGAATGTTATGTGACAGGTGAAGGGCGCGACGCCGATAACGATCAGTCAACAGCCAGGCGGTCTTGCTTTGCATTTCGGCGACAGCCCTGCGTTTTCTACCCTGGGTCAGCGCAGTCAACTCGGTCAGCGCCTCATAACGCTGCCTGGCCAACTGGATATCGCCAACGCAAGCGGCTTCGACGGTTGGCCACATGGCTATGCGCTCCGCGTCCGAGGCTTCGCGGTAGACATTGAGCACCTGGTCGCTTTTTGTTCCCCTGCGCTGTAATTGGTCAGCCAGGTCGTCTGCGGCGGCGGTCAGTTGATGGTGACGACGGAAATTTCGATCCACCAGCCAGCGTGGCAAGCGTTGCCGAATCACCGGCGGCCAGTAAGGGTCGAGTGTATCGAGCATGCGCCCGCCCACATTGCCGCCACCTACCACGCCGCCTTCAAGGGTGGTCCCGTAAACGCCGAACCAGGTGTCCCAATGCCCGCTTTCATCCAGTGCGATCGGTTGCTTGTAGGTTTTTTGCGAGTTGCCTGACAAGCGCCACTGGCGCGAGTCCTTGCTCAGCTCAACCTGGTAGAGGCGACCCTGACGTTCGATGAAGTCGCCGTCGGCATGCCGGTAGATACCGCGATAAAGACCATGGGTGGCGGGTTCAGTCCCTGCCAGTGAAATCGGTTTTTCATATTCGTAATCCTTGAATCGTGCCAGCACATGCCTGGCCTGACGCTGCGATTTGCCGTGCAGCGCCGCGACGTTGCCGAGCACCGCGTGGAGCTGCCGAGCCTGCGTCAATGCGCGTGTCGTCCGTGAGAGGGTCGAGGCCACCGCTTCGCCCGGGAGCAGGTCCATAAGCGCGTCGATCAACGACAGCAGCATAGACTCGATTTCCGCGAGACCGTCAGCCACATCACCCCGCAAGAACGCGGCAGCGGCCTGATTGGCAGCGGTCCACGCCTGATAGAGGGCCAGCACGCTGCCAACAAAGGGCACCATCCCCAAGGCCATTTTTATGTAATTGAAAGCGCGCGGGCCTTTCAAGCTGTAGCGTTCGAAGAACAGCTCATCGTTGGAGCGCGAAGTGCCGCGATGGGCCTCGATCAAGCGTCCCATGTGTGCATCGAGCAGGTGCGCAGCGAATGAAGTAGTCGCCGGCCAGCGCACGCCGACTTCGATGATGGCGTCGAAGTTTTTTTCCACGGCCTGACCGATACGGCTGACATGGGCCCTGACGTTGCCCTGCAAAGCTCTGTTCGCCAGGTACTCGATCCACTTGTCACTCCCGCACAGGGTGAACAGGCCTTTGCGCGCCGCTTCGAGCGTATCGTAGCGGCGGAAAAACTGCCCGTCGTGGCTGTCTGGCAGGTACAACAGGGTGACGCCGCTGATCTGTTCTTCGATCAGGCTGACCCCGGACAGGGTCACCGGGCCTTCGCCGGGGGTGTCCTTGCCGCCGACTTTCAGCGACACCGGCAACAGGACCAGGCGCTTGCCGTTGGCTTGCCACGCCTCTGCGGTGTCGGCATCGATGGCGATGTTCAGCAGTGCGGACTCATCAGCGCTGAGGTGCTTTTGCAGGCGCGCATTGTCGCTTTGGATTTTCAGCATCAGGCGCCAGGGTTCGATCAGGCTTTCCCGGCGGTGTTGTCTGACGAAGTCCGACTCGCTGGCGGCGCCCCTGAACGCGTTATGGATCTTCTGCTCGTAGGCCTTGGGCAGGTCGAGTTCTGGCAAGACTTTGCGCAGATAGGTCAGGTTGATGCCGTTGAGCAGGCGCGTGCGATCCTTTTTCAGTGTCGCAGTCACCTCAAGCCGCAGGAAGACCAGACGCTGCGACAGTGAGTCGTTGAGTACTGACTGCACGTTATCGATATTGAGTTGGGCCAGGTCTTCCAGTGACATTTTGCTGCGGGTTTTGCTGGGCACAATGGTGGTCTTCTTCCTGACGCCACCAGGCCCCGACTCGGGGACCTGTTCGGTTTTGGTCGAGTCGGGCAATTCGACCTGGATGGAAAAGTGGCCTTCAAGGGAAAAATCCTTGCGCAGTCGGGCGCTCAGGTGACGGCGGGTGAAGTCGTCACGGGGTTCCAGTGCGAGGGTCATGAGGGCATGGCTTTGGCGCATCGCCGCGATGTATGCCTCGATGTTCTGTTTGAGCCCGTTACGCTCGTGCTCCTTGAGCTTGATCAACCAGTCCGGCAGATGGCCGGCAAGAGTGCCGCTGCGTTCCTGCTCTTGCAGGTGAGCAAAGGACAGGCTTCTGGCGGCGTGAACCGGAACCTGCACATGGGCGAGGTAGTCCTGACGCAGAATTTCCAGCGCGTCAGCCTGTTCGGGTTTGCCGCGCAGAGGTGCGGCTTTTGCTTCGAAGTCGGTCACCAGCTCATTGAGGCAATGATGCAGTGGGTCTGTGGTGAGCGGGCTCAGTTGCAGGGTCACGTCGCTGTCGTCGTCCAGAATCCTGAATACTTCGCGCTCCAGTGTCCGGCGATCGGCAAAGCGTTGCAGGCCACCGCCGGTGCCCGGCCAGTAGAGCATGAGGCTGGAAGTCGCTGCCCTGTCCGAGAGGGCCGCTTGGCGTCCGAGGAGCAGCGCGCCCTTGAGTGGTTCGGTCTGCGTCGTACGGATCCCTTCCTTGGTTTCGGTCCGCGAAAGCGTCAGGCAGGCCGCCGTGAAATCAGCGTCGCGTTCAGCCGCGACGGGGCTGTCCAGGACGGCCTTGAGCAGATCGTGTTCGGCACTGTCGAGTTGGCCCAGCGCCGCTTGCAGTCCGCCTTCGGCGTACAAGCCGTCCTGGTGCGCCTGACGGAGGGCCGTGAACGCTGTGTTGAAAGCGCTCGCGTCGAGGGCACTGTCGCGGTAAAGCAGCGATGTGGCGGCAACCTCGCCGGCTTGTTCGGCTGTCTCCAGCGCTTCGAGGGCGTCCTTGCACTCTCGATATCCAGCCCCGTCACCGTCGTTGTCCTGCAAGCGTTCGAGCGCATCGCGTTCACGTTTGAGCGCCGCTTGTCGTACCGTCAGTGGAATGCCGGCCGACAGGCTGCCGAACAGCGGTTTCTCATCCGTCTGGCTATCGCTGCCGGGCGCGAGCGGTTTTGGCGGGGCCGCCACAATGATCGCGCTGCTGCGCTGATGATCGATCAGGTCGACATGGACCAGCGATTGCGCACCGTGCTCGCTGATCCCGGGCTTGCCTTTATTGGTGTTGCTCAAGGCATCGAGCTGCGCGTGGTGTCGGTCGGCGAACAGGTCGCTCGCCCCGGTGACCATCGGGTCGAGCGCCGCGCTGTAGTCGATGCGCCGGATTTCCTTGGGCAGTCCCGTGGGTATCTGTACCTGACGGGCCAGCCAGATTTGCATCTCTGCGCGTGTGTTGAAGGCCAGGATCGACGCGGCGTTGCAGGGCAGATAAAGCAATGGCGCCGTCGCGGCCAGATCGCCGACGCTGACGACCCACGCACCGGGAAGTTTGACTTTGCTGTCGTTGCTCAACACCAGTGCCAGTTTTTCCGTGTGGATGGCTTGACCCTCGACTGTCAATGCACCAGCACCCGAATCGATAATGTGTTGCAGCGTTTTGAGTTGTGCGGCGGTGATGACGCGGTTCGCGTGGGCCGTATGCGCGGTGGCTTCGAAGTGCGCACGATAGAGCTGCGTGGCGCGGCTACTCCGTGACACAGGCGTGCGTGGCGCGCGCGCTTCCCAGAACGCTGTCCAGCGAGCCTCGTGGCTTTTGCGTGGATCGAGCGATTTGAGCTTCTCAAGGAGTTGCCGGGGTTTCAGTGCGTACAGCGGATGATCGGCGCCGATACCTGTGAGCTCACAACGCTGATCCAGATCGGTTTCCAGTGTCGGCTGTTGAACGACGAAGGCACAGGCATCGGTAAGGCTGACGGTGTGTTCCGGCTCGTCATCGGTGGCCGCGAAGCGCAATCCGGCTTTTTCGCCGTCCAGTTGCAGCTGTTGTCGCAGCAGCTCATTGACGCTGTCGCGCAGGGCAGGGCTGGCGGCAAACAATTCGCGCAAACCCTCACGGCTGGCGCGCCAGCGATGGCTGGCCTGCTGCAACAGGCTGTCATCGATCGTTTTCGGCAGGTGCTCGACGGTCTCGGGCAACGGTGAGGGGGCGGGGAGTTCATCCAGAACAAGACGATCGGGCATGGGGGCATGACTCGCATGGCGGGGCGGGAAATCCGTCCCAGAGCGGGTCATTGAAGAGAAATCGCGCAAGGCGATGGCGGTACATAGATATTGTTTGCAACAAGCGCCCATGACCGCTCGGCACTCTTCATCAAACTGTCATGGAACTGTGGCAGCGCGCTTGTACAAACTTCATCAGACTCGCGCTCTACTGGGGTTCTGCGTTTCGGTGTTTTTCATGGCTAAGGTTTTTCTATCTGTCGCGGCTTTGTTGGCCGCGATTTTTTTCGGATCGTCGTCATGGGCGGCGGCGCGTTGCGATGTGAATGTGCCGACCGAACACGTCGATCTGCCGCAGGTGAGCCTGGCTTACCAGAGCATTGGTCGCGCATCGGATCCGGCGTTGTTGCTGGTCATGGGCCTGGGTGGACAGTTGATCCACTGGCCGGACGAAGTGGTCGTTGCGCTGTGCCAGCAGGGCTTTCGGGTGATTCGCTACGACAACCGCGACGTCGGTCTGTCGACCTGGCGACAGGCGCCGGTTGAAGCCAACCTGACCTTCGAAGTGCTGCGCTACAAGCTTGGTCTGCCGGTGGCGGCGCCGTACAGCCTGACCGACATGGCGGACGACGCGCTGGGCTTGATGGACGCGTTGCACGTCGAGCAATTTCACGTATTGGGCGCGAGCATGGGCGGAATGATTGCCCAGCACATGGCCGCGATGGCGCCGCAGCGGGTCGAAAGCCTGACATTGATCATGACCACTTCTGGCGCCGAAGGTCTGCCGGCTCCGAGTGCCGCGCTGGTGCAGTTGCTGTCGCGACGCGGTGCACCGAATCGTCAGGTGGCACTGGAGCAACAGGCGGATTTGCTCGCGGCGCTGGGTAGCCCGGCGGTGACGGATGATCGGCAGGCCTTGCTGCATCAGGCGGCGCTGTCGTATGACCGTGCATTCAACCCCGAAGGCGTGAAACGGCAGATCATGGCGATTCTTGCCGAGCCGAGCCGGGTGGCGTTGCTCAACCAATTGCGCGTGCCGACGCTGGTGGTGCATGGCACGGCGGACCCGTTGTTGCCGGTGATGCACGGTGTGCATCTGGCGGCGCATATTCGCGGCAGTCAGTTGAAACTGATCCCGGGGCTGGCGCATCGTTTTCAGGAGGCATTCAAGGAACCGTTGCTGGCGGCGGTGCTGCCGTATTTGCAGGCGCATCGTGAAGACACTTCGCACTGGGCGCAGATTGAGCCGGTGGTGGGGGGGAATCTGCTGTAACCGAGAAGTCTGCTGTTTCCCCATCGCTGGCAAGCCAGCTCCCACAGGTTCGGTGTGATCCTTGTGGGAGCTGGCTTGCCAGCGATGGCGGCATCACGGTCACCACAAAACGCTGCCCCGGTGTATCGTGCAAACTTTCCCGCACGATTTCCCCCCGCGAGGTGTGTGATGAGTTCTGCTCTGAAAATCGATTTTGTCAGCGACGTCTCCTGCCCTTGGTGCGTTGTCGGTTTGTATGGCTTGCTGGAAGCACTGCAAATCCTGCGCAACGAAGTGCAGGCCGAGATCCGTTTCCAGCCGTTCGAACTGAATCCGAAAATGGGCGCTGACGGGCAAAACATCGCCGAGCATATCCAAGAGAAGTACGGCTCGACGCCGGAGCAGTCGCAAAAAAATCGTGAAGCCATTCGCGCCCGTGGCGCCGAACTCGGGTTTGCCTTTCGCACCGACGGCAACAGCCGCATCTACAACACCTTCGATGCGCACCGCTTGCTGCACTGGGCAGGGCTTGAGGGGTTGCAGTTGCCGTTGAAAGAGGCGCTGTTCAAGGCGTACTTCAGTGATGGCGGCAATCCGTCGGATCACCGGCAACTGGTGCAGATTGCGGAAAACGTCGGGCTGGATCGTCAGCGTGCAGAAGCGATTCTGGCGTCCGATGAATTTGCCGATGAGGTGCGCGAAGAAGAGCAGTTGTGGCTGCAACGCGGGGTGAGTTCGGTGCCGACCGTGGTGTTCAACGAGCAGTACGCGGTGACTGGCGGGCAGCCGGTGGAGACGTTTGTCGGGGCGATTCGGCAGATTATGGCGGAGTCCAAGGGCGGTACCGTCAACTGAAGAGCAAAAGCCCCTCACCCTAGCCCTCCCGAAACGTCGGACCGCCCAGAGGGAGAGGGGACTGAATGGGGGATGCTGGAGTGATACGCCGACCTGAACGCGCTGTACCGAATCCATAATCGACCGGATCTTTCAGGTCGATGTCAGACGCATGACACCTCGGTCGGCCCCCTCTCCCAGTGGGAGAGGGCTGGGGTGAGGGTGGCTTTTGACCTTAGCTGTGCAGGCGAACCCAAACAGTCACCAAAACAGTGGCAGCCATCAACCAGGCCACCGCCGCCACCGCCAGTGAAGCCTCCAGCCGCAGCCGGTCCACCATCACATACAACGTCGCCAGATACACAAAGTACGGAATGATCGACCACATCCCGAAGACGATCGTGGTCTTCAGATCATCGATCGAACGTCCCTTGCCGACGATGTAATGCGCAATCAGCGCAAACGTCGGAAACAGCGGCACCAATCCAGCGATATAGTAGTTTTTGGTTTTCGACAGCGCCGCGATGATCAGTACTACCGCTGCGCCCAACAGGGCTTTGAAAAACAGATCCATCAGTGGCTCAACCCGTACTTCTTTACTTTGTCGAACAGCGTGGTCTTGGCCATACCCAATTCCAGACTCGCCTGAGTCAGGTTGCCGCCGCTGCGTTGCAGGGCATCGCTGAGCAGGTTGCGCTCGAACGCTTCCACCGCTTCGGCAAACCCCAGCCCTTGTCCGCCACTGTTGGCCCCCGACTTCTTGAACGCAGGCAGACCGAGGGCGAAGCGTTCTGCGACGTTGCGCAGTTCGCGCACGTTGCCCGGCCAGTCGTGGCTCATCAGGTTCGACAGGGTCTGGTTATCCAGCTCCGGCAGCGCGCGATCAAAGCGCAGGGCCGACTGCTGGGTGAAGTGTTCGAACAGTTGCAGGATGTCTTCGCGGCGTTCGCGCAGTGGTGGCAGCTCCAGCGTTACCACGTTGAGGCGGTAGTACAAGTCGCTGCGAAATTCGCCGGTCTTGCTCGACTCGTCGAGGTCGGATTTGGTCGCCGCGATCAACCGGCAATCCACCGCCACGCTCTGGTTCGAGCCGAGGCGTTCGAGGGTGCGTTCCTGCAACACGCGCAGTAGTTTGATCTGCAACGGCAGTGGCATGCTTTCCACTTCGTCGAGGAACAATGTGCCGCCGTCGGCGTGTTCGATCTTGCCGATCCGGCGTTTACCGGCGCCGGTGAAGGCGTTGGCCTCGTGGCCGAAAATCTCGCTTTCGAAAAGGTTTTCCGGCAGACCACCGCAGTTCAGCGCGACGAATTGCTTGCTGTGGCGCCGACTGAAGTCGTGCAGGCAACGCGCGACCAGCTCCTTGCCGGTGCCGGTCTCGCCCTCGATCAACACGTTGGCCGAGGTGTCGGCGACGTTGGCGATCAGCTCGCGCAGGTTTTGCATGGCCGGTGAGCGGCCGATGATCCGCCCCTCAAGGGAATCGCGCTCGGCCAGTTGCCGACGCAGCGACGACACTTCGCGGGCGAGGCTGCGTTGCTCCAGCGCGCGCCGTGCGACATCCACCAGACGCTCCGGCGAGAAGGGTTTTTCCATGAAGTCGTAGGCGCCTTTCTGCATCGCGCCGACGGCCATGGAAATGTCGCCATGGCCGGTGATCAACACCACCGGCAGGCTGCGATCGCGTTGCTTGAGGCGGGTCAACAGTTCCAGGCCATCGATGCCTGGCAGGCGGATATCGCTGATGACGATACCGGCAAAGTTGTCGCCGACACGCTCCAGCGCTTCCTCGGCACTGGCAACACCGACGCAGGGAATGTCTTCCAGGGTCAGCGCCTGTTGGCAGCCGAGCAGCACATGGGGGTCGTCTTCGACGATCAGTACACTGAGTTCGGGGTTCATATTGGCTCGGCGGGAGTAGGGCTTACCAACGGTAAACTGAGGACGAAGGTGGTGCCACCGCTGGCCGGGTGTTCAACACCCAGGTGTCCGCCGGTGGCGGCCGCGAGGCTGGCGGAAAGGGTCAAACCAAGGCCCAGGCCTTGTTCGCCGGGTTTGGTGGTGAAAAACGGTTCGAACAGATGCTTGCGCGCTTCGGCGTCGATGCCGTGGCCGTTGTCGCGCACGCGCAGGCGATACTTGGCGTTGAACTCTTCGCCCTCCAGCCACAGTTCGGGCTGGGGCTGCGCCTGCATGGCGTCAAGGGCGTTGCCGATGAGGTTGACCAGAATCTGTTCGAGGCGGGTCTGGTCGATCTGCACCTGGACATCAATTAACTGGCGGTGAATGTTGACCGCCGAACTTTCCAGGCGTGCACCGAGCAATTGCAGCGCCGCTTCCACGGCTTTGCCAAGGCTGGCCTGGCCCTGATTGTCACCACGTCGGGCGAACGAACGCAGGCTGGCGGTGATTCGGCCCATGCGGTCGATCAGCTCGTTGATGGTTTTCAGATTGGTGCTGGCGACATCCAGTTGACCGCGTTCGAGGAAGCGCACGGTGTTGCCCGACAGCGTGCGCATCGCCGCCAACGGCTGGTTCAATTCATGGGCAATGCTGGTCGACATCTGGCCGATGGCGGCGAGTTTTCCGGCCTGCACCAGCTCATCCTGCGCACGACGCAAGGTCTCTTCGGCCTGACGGCGTTCGCGGATCTGGCTTTTCAGTCGCTCGTTGCTGGCGCGCAGGTCAGTGGTGCGTTCGGTAATCCGACGCTCCAGTTGATTGTTGGCTTCCTGCAAGGCTTCTCGGGCCGCGAGGCGGGTGGCGATGACCTTGCGCCGCTCGTTCCAGGCGATCAGCAAGAAGGCGACCAACGCGAAGGCGACCGCGACGAGAATGCCTTGGTTGATCGCTTCACGGCGCAGGTCCTGCAACGGCGTGAGCAGGGTGAAATTCCACGGCGTATCGCTCAGTGGCCGGGTCTGCGCGAGATAGCTGATGTCGTCCTCGCCGGACTGCACTTCGCTGTTGGCCGGGAAGGTGAGTTTTTCTACGCCCTCGGACAAGGTTTCGCGAGCCAGAGGTTGCAGCTCGTTGAGCGGGAACCAGTAGTACTGCAGGCTGCGGGCGAGTTTTTCCTTGGTGGCTTCACTCAGGGGAATCACTGCTTTCAGGCGCCGGGCCGGATCGCTGGACAGAATGATGATGCCGTTTTCATCGCTGACGAAGGCTTCCAGACGCGCCCGCTGCCAGCGTTCTTCCATGGCTTCCAGGCGCACTTTGACCACCGCGACGCCGATGATCTTGCCATGCTCTTCGAGGCCGTGAGCGAGGTAATAACCGGGTTCGCCGTTGGTACTGCCGATGCCGTAGAAACGCCCGGGTTCGCCGCGTACGGCTTTCTGGAAATAGGCGCGGAAGGACAGGTCTTCACCGAGATAACTGTCGACATCGCGCCAGTTGCTGGTGGCCATGACGCGGCCGGTGGTGTCCATGACGTAGATGGCCCGACTGCGACTGCGCCGGTTCAGGCCTTCAAGGTAAGCGTTGACCGTTTCCCGGTATTGCGGGGTCGGGTCGGCCAACAGCTGCGACACACTGGTTTCGAGTTCCAGCAGGCTGGGCAGGTAGGTGTATTTGCTGATCTCGCTTTCGACCGCGCGGGCGTGCAGTTCGAGCTGACGCTGACCGTTCTCGCCGAGGCTGCGAATGCCGAAATGCTCACTGGTCCAGAAGCCGATAAAACCCAACCCGATCATCAGGGCGATGATCAGTGGCGGCAGGAACAAATGACGAATCAGACGGGGCTTCACGGCAAGTGATGGCGGCGCGGCGCGATAGAGATTGGGGTCGCATTTCATCACAGTTGCCTTGGGTCAACCACCACACTTGCAGGCTCACCGCTGTCCCTGTGGGAGCGAGCTTGCTCGCGAAGGGGGCGGATCAGTCAACATCAATGTTGAATGTCAGTCCGCTTTCGCGAGCAAGCTCGCTCCCACAGGGATCAGTGTGATGGCGCAAGTACTCGGTTTTAGTGCTGCAGGATTTTCTCGAGGAAGTGCTGCGCACGTTCGGAGCGGGCGCTGATGTCGCCGAAAAATTCCTCTTTCGGGCAGTCTTCGATGATCTTGCCGGCGTCCATGAAGATCACTCGGTCGGCCACTTTGCGCGCAAAGCCCATTTCGTGGGTCACGCACATCATCGTCATGCCTTCGTGGGCCAGTTGCACCATCACGTCGAGCACTTCGTTGACCATTTCCGGGTCGAGCGCCGAGGTCGGTTCGTCGAACAGCATGACGATCGGGTCCATCGCCAGCGCACGGGCAATCGCCACACGCTGTTGCTGACCACCGGACAGTTGTCCCGGATGCTTGTGCGCGTGCGCCGACAGACCGACGCGCTCGAGCAGTTGCAGACCTTTCTTGGTTGCCTCTTCCTTGCTGCGGCCCAACACCTTGATCTGCGCGATGGTCAGGTTTTCGGTGATGGTCAGGTGCGGGAACAGTTCGAAATGCTGGAACACCATGCCGACGCGCGAACGCAGTTTCGGCAGGTTGGTCTTCGAGTCGGCGATCGAGGTGCCGTCGACGACGATGTCGCCTTTCTGGAACGGCTCCAGCGCGTTGACGCATTTGATCAGGGTCGATTTTCCGGAACCCGAGGGGCCGCAGACCACGATCACTTCGCCTTTTTTGACCTCGGTGCTGCAATCAGTCAGTACCTGGAAGTCCCCATACCACTTGTTGATGTTCTTGATAGAGATCATACGGCGAACCTTTTTTGCAGACGCTTGACCAGCAGCGAGGCGGAAAAGCTGATGATGAAGTAGACGACACCGGCGAAGATCAGGAACTCGTTGGAGCGGCCAATGATGTCGCCGCTGGAGCGGGCGGAGTTGAGGAAGTCCACCAGGCCCACGGTGTAAACCAGCGAGGTGTCCTGGAACAGGATGATCGACTGTTGCAGCAGCAACGGCGTCATCTTGCGGAACGCCTGGGGCAGGATGATCAGACGCATGGTCTGGCCATAGGTCATGCCCATCGCCTGCGCGGCGGCCATCTGACCTTTGGGGATCGACTGAACACCGGCACGGACGATTTCGCAGAAGTACGCGGCTTCGAACATCATGAACGCCACGACGCAGGAGGTGAACGCGCCGATCGGGGTGTCTTCGCCAGTAATCCAGCGCAGCACGAACGGCACCGCCAGGTAGAACCAGGTGATCACCAACAGCAGCGGGATCGAACGGAAGTAGTTCACATAAGCGCCAGCAACGCGCGACAGCAGTTTGCTGGACGACAAGCGCATCAGCGCGAGAATCGTCCCCAGCACGATACCGCCGACCACGCCCATGACCATCAACTGCAAGGTCATGACCATGCCGTTCCACAGGCCCGGGATAGCGGGGATGATGCCGCTGAAATCGAAGTCCATTATTTACCCCCCACGGAGATCAGGCCGGGCACCGCGACTTTCTTCTCGACCATGCGCATCAGCAACATCAGGCTCATGTTCAGGGTGAAGTAGATCAGCGTGGCCAGGGTGAAGGCTTCAAACAGGTTGGCCGAGAACTCGGCGGTCTGTTTGGTTTGCGCCAGCAATTCCATCAGGCCGATCAAGGACGCCACGGAGGAGTTCTTGAAGACGTTGAGGAATTCCGAGGTGAGCGGCGGAATGATGATCCGGTAGGCCTGGGGCAGCAGCACGTTCCAGTAGATCTGCGGCAGCTTGAAACCCATGGCGCGGGCGGCGGCTTCCTGGCCCCGTGGCAGCGCCTGGATGCCGGTACGCACTTGTTCGCAAACGCGGGCAGCGGTGAACAGGCCCAGGCAGACGACAACGCTCAGGTAAGCCGAGGTGGTCGGATTGAGGTCCTGTTTGTACCAGTCCTGCAGGTTTTGCGGCAGCAGGTCGGGCACCAGGAAGTACCAGATGAACAGCTGAACCAGCAGCGGCACGTTGCGAAACAGTTCCACGTAGCAGGTCGCGATGCCCGACACGATGCGGTTTGGCACCGTGCGCATGACCCCCAGAATGGAGCCCAGCAGCAAGGCGATAATCCACGCCACGATGGCGATGGCAATGGTCCAGCCCAAACCGGTGACGTACCAGTCGAGATACGTCTCGCTGCCGACGCCGGTGGACTTGAAGAACACGCCCCAGTCCCAGTTGTAATTCATTAGGGTCTCCCCTCGAGATCGATCGATGTACAAGCACCCGCTTGGGGAAGATCCTTTCCCGCCTGACGTTGAACGTCAGGCACACGCGATCGGCTCGAAAACCGCCAGGTCGAGTGTTCCACAGTAAAGCCCGCAGGTAGTAACAGACGCCTGAGGGAGAGTGGCCCCCTCAGGCAATAAGGTTAGTCAGTAATCAGATTTTTACGTCAGGCGCCGGCTTGTCGCTCGGGTTGGCGATCAGATCTTTTACCTTGTCGCTCATCGGGAAGTTCAGGTTCAGGCCTTTTGGTGGAACCGGGCTTTCGAACCACTTGCTGTAGATCTTGTTGATCTCGCCAGACTTGTACAGGGCGACGATGGCGTCATCGACAGCCTTCTTGAATGCCGGGTCGTCTTTACGAACCATGCACGCGTAGGCTTCGAAGGACTGTGGAGTACCGGTGATGATCCAGTCAGCCGGTTTCTTGGCCTTGGCTTCTTCGCCGGCCAGCAGCGCGTCGTCCATCATGAAGGCTACGGCGCGGCCGCTTTCCAGCATGTTGAAGGATTCGCCGTGGTCTTTGGCGGAGATGATGTTCATGCCCATCTGCTTGTCGGCGTTCATCGCTTTGATGATGCGCTCGGACGTGGTGCCCGCGGTGGTCACGACGTTCTTGCCTTTCAGGTCGGCGAAGTCAGCGTAGGACGGCTTGCCATCCTTGTCTTTCTTGACCAGCAGACGGGTGCCGATTTCGAAGATGTTGACGGTGAAGTCGACTTGCTGGGCGCGCTCGGCGTTGTTGGTGGTGGAGCCGCACTCGATATCCGCGGTACCGTTCTGGATCAGCGGGATACGGGTTTGCGAGGTCACCAGGTTGTATTTGACCTGCAGGTCTGGCTTGTTCAGGTCTTTTTTCAGGGCCTCGACGATGGCCACTTGAATGTCGTGGGAGTAGCCGACTGGCTTGCCGGAAGCGTCCGCGATGTAGGAAAACGGAATGGAGCTGTCGCGGTGAGCGAGCGTGATGGTGCCCGAATCGTTGATTTTCTTCAGGGTGCCGGTGAGTTCGGCGGCGAAAACTGGCGTGCTGATCAGAGCGGCCGCAATGGCTGCGCCCAGGATGTGGGGAACGATGCGCATCAAATTTTCCTCGACATTGTTTTTTTTATGGAGCCAGTTTGTCGGCCCTTTTGTGCTTCGAATGCCTGACGGCTCCTGAAGTGTTGGCGCAACAGGCATTCGTCGAGAGAGTGTAGAGCATGAGTCGTGCCAGGCCAGTCGTAGATATTTAACTTGATGATTTATAACGTTATTAAAGTTTTGTGGCGGTATTTTTCACCCTGACTGATCCGGTTAACCGAATCGACCGTAGAGTCGCGTTCGGTAAACCGAACGCGACGCCTCAGCGCCACACCGGCAGACAATCAAACACGAACAGCACATGGGACGTCGCACAGATCACCCCGAACAACAGCACCAGAACGATCATCGGCGTGCCGCCCCACACGCGATAGCGCGGGCTGCCAAAGCGCTTGCGCGAAGCGCGTGCCAGCAGCGCCGGGGTGATCACCGCCCACAACGTTGCCGCCAACCCGGCGAAACCGATGGCATGCAGAAAGCCTTCCGGCCAGAGAAAACCACTGAGCATCGGCGGGCCGAACGTCACGGCCGCCGTCTGCAGGCGACCGACGGGGCTGTCGTCGAACTTGAGCACATCGGCCAGGTAATCGAACAACCCCAGGGTCACCCCGAGAAACGAACAGGCCACGGCGAAATTGGAGAAAAACGTCAGCAGCAGATCGACGTTGGCGCTGTTGAGCCGTGCCCCCAGGGCGCTGATCAGCACATCGATGTTGCCGCCGCGCTGGGCAATGTCCCTGAACGCGTCGCGGGGAACGTTGCCCATGCTGCACAGCATCCACACCAGATACAGCGCCAGTGCGATCAAGGTGCCGCCGACCAGACAGGCGCGAATCCGCTGTGGATCCTTGCCGTAGTGCTTCATCAGGCTCGGCACGTTGCCGTGAAAACCGAACGAAGTCAGGCAGAAGGGCAGGGTCACCAGCAAATAGGGCCAGTAGTGGCTGTCGCCGCTGTTCAGATCAAGCAGTGTGGTGCTTTGCACATGGCCCAGCAAACCGCCGAAAGTCAGAAAGAACGCGAGGATTTTTGCGCCGAACACCAGCGTGGTCATGCGACTCACCGCCGTGGTACTCAGCCAGACAATGAACGCCACCAGCAGCGTGAACCCCAGACCGCCGGCGCGCGATGACAATTCAAGCCCGAAGGATTGCGCGGTGTGGTGAATCACTGAGCCGCTGGCGGAAATGTAGGCGTACGTCAGGGTGTAGAGGACAAACACAATGCTCAAGCCGTTCAAACGGCTCCAGCCATGGCCGAGCAGATCCCGGGTGATCGTGGAGAAACTCGCGCCTTCGCGGTAGTTGAGATTGGCCTCGAGGATCATCAGGCCTGAGTGCAAGGTGCAGAACCAGGCAAACAGCAGCACGGCGACGGAGCCGTAGAACCACAGCCCGGACATGATCACCGGCAGCGAGAACATGCCGGCACCGACGATGGTGCCGCCGATGATCATGGCGCCGCCAAGGATCGACGGCGAGCGTTCGACAGCGGGAACGGAGGATATTGAGGTGACGCGCATGGCAAGGCCTGCAATTTGAATTGTTATAGGTGCATCGACGCAAGGTCCCCCTGTGGGAACGAGCCTGCTCGCGAATGCGGTCTGGCAGACGAAGTTGATGTCGACTGACACGACGCCTTCGCGAGCAGGCTCGCTCCCACAGGGATCGTGGTTTAGGCGATGTTGAGCAAACGAGCTAACCGTTGAACATTCGCCAGCAAAAAGCCGTCCTGCCCCGGCAGCGCATCGAACGACAGGCCCACTGGCAGCTCACCCGCGGCCGCCACCGGAACGCTGATGCTCGGCGCCGCCAGGTTGCTCGCCGGGTCGGTATTGCGCACGAAGGTTTCGAAATTGCTCTCATCCGCGCAAGCGCTGAGCAGTGGTGCGCTGCAAGTGACGGTCGGGTAAGCCAGCAGATCCAGCTGATGACGGTTGAACAGAGCGCGGTACTCCTTCTCCAGACACAGCTTGCTCATCAGCGCCTGCACGTAGTCGGTGTAGGAAATCGCTGGGCTTTCCAGTTGGGCGGTGAGGATTTTCTTGATCGCCGGATCGCGAATCTGCGCGAGGATGTCGAGGAACTGTTCGCCGCGCCCTGCTTTCATCAGGAAGCGTGGAAAGTCGATGAAGAACTCATAGATCGGCAGCGGAAACTGAATGCTCTCGTTGATCTCGCCAATCACGGAATCGTCGACCGGCACAATGATTACGCCGCGCTCGGCCAGGCTATCAATGGCCGCGCGGCAAGCGCGTTGCACGTTGTCAGCGAGGTCGGTCCAGAGAAAACGCTCGGGAATGCCAATGCGCAACGGTCGGGTTTCAGGCTGATGCAGGCTGCCGGTCAATTGCGCGTGAATGAACTGGCAGTCTTCCACGGTGCGGGTCAGCAGGCCCGGGGTGTCTTTGGTTTGCGACACCGGGACGATGCCGTCCACCGGATATACGCCGGTGGTGGGGCGAAACCCGACAATCCCGCAGAACGCCGCCGGTATCCGTACCGAACCGCCGGTGTCGGTGCCGACCGCGCACGCCACCAGCCCGGCGGCGACTGCCGCCGCGCAACCGCCGCTGCTGCCACCGGCACTGTGGCGTTCGTTGACAGGGTTGATCACCGCGCCATGGGAATGGTTGGCCGAGGTCACGCCGAACGACAATTCGTGCATGTTGTTCTTGCCGACAATCTGCGCGCCCAATTGGCGGAAGCGCTCGACGATGCCGGCATCGGCCGTTGGCACATAGTCGGCCAGCCCGGGCGTACCGGCGGTGGTCGGCAGGCCGCTGACGTTGATGTTGTCCTTGAACGACACCGGCAGGCCATACAGTGCGCTGTCGCGTTCGGCAGCATTTGCCTTGAACGCTGACGGGTCGAAGGTGATGAAACTGTTCAGGTGTTGCATCTGCACATGACGCTCGCGCAGGGCATGCTGCCAGGTGTCCGGGCAGTGTTGGCCACTGCGAAAGCCGTTGACGAGCTGTTCAATTGAAAGCTGGCTGTACATGGATGATTCTCGGCGAAAAAAGGGACTGGGTCAGCAGTAGCGGTACTGCGAGTGCAAGTCGTCGAGCGGGTTGCCGGCAATGAGGTCGCCGCCCAGGCTGCTGATCACCGCGCACGCACCGTTGAGCGCGGTTTGAATCGCGCCTTCGGCCCAGCCGCCAGTGAACGAGGCGCCGCAACCGGCCAGGTACAAACCGGTGTCCTGTTTCGGATCGAGTGCGGTGCGGAACTGATAAAACAGGCGCTCGGAGTAAATGTCGTCGCCGGGGAAATTCAGCTTGAAAGCGCCGAGTGCGTGCTTGTCGGTCAGCCAGTCGTATTCCAGGACGTAGCGCTGGTAGTCATCGTCCAGCGGGAGCAGATGGCTGGCAAATTCCGGTGCACTCATCGCCAATTCATCGACCAGACGCAGGCAGCGCTGCACCTTGTCGGTCATCGAAACCATCTTGTGCGAGTCGTCTTCCCAGGTGTAACTGATCAGCACCACGCCCCAGGAATCCGGATCGTGCGGCGCATAGTCGAGGCAATACACGCCCTTGACCAGGGTGTCGGTCTGGATGTTTTGCGCCAGGCCATGTTTGAGCCAGAACTTGTCCTTGGTCAGGATGAACAGCTTGGATGAGCCGACCATGTGCGTTTCGTTGATCGCCCGCGCGACGTCGCGATTGACGAAGGCCTGGTTCTGCGTGAGCTTGAGGTTCACTTGCAGGGCGCGGGTCGTGGTGGTGGTGATCACCCGGTCGCAGGCGTAGGTTTCGCCGTTGCTGCCGGCCAGCAGAATTTCGCCTTTCGGCCCTTTGTTGATCGATTCAATGCGTGTGCGGCAAATCATGTCGCGCACCTGAATACCGTTGAATTCGCTGTCGGCAATCCGCTCGGCCAGCGAAGAAATACCGTTGGGAACCAGACGCTGATTGACCTCCAGCGCATTCACCACCAGCCGCAGGATCTCGGTGAACGAGGCGCGGTACACCGACTGGAAACCGCCCGAGCCAATGCCCAGCGAGCCGAACAGATGGAAGTCTTCGGGCTTGCGCCACGGCTTGCCGCCCGGCGGCTTTTTGCCGGTGAAGATGCGTACCATCGCCGAGTAGAACGAGCTGTCGCCGAAGCAGTCCAGATAGCGTTGCCACTCGGGCTGCACTTCGCAGTAATTGTGCTGCTTGAGCAATTCGGTGATCAGCAGCGGTGGCGCCAGACACGTGCCGTCATCGAGGGTGACGCCTTCACTGAGAAAGGCGATCCAGCCCTGGTGCACGGTGCTGAACAGCGCTGGCGGCGGTTGCATGGCTGCCCAGTGATGGGCCTCGCCACGGTAGTGAATTTCGGTGTCGACGACGCCCGGATCGGGAAACGCTTCGGTGGTCTGGATGCCGAATCGGTTGAGGTAATGAAACAGACCGACCTCACTCGGCGGAAAGCGCATGGCGCCCATTTCCGCGATGAATTGTGGCTGTTCCTCGTCAAAGCACTGCGTCAGCAGGCGCCCGCCGACATGCGCAGGTTCGGCTTCAAACAACGTCACGCGGCGCGCACCGGCGCGCAGCAGTTCATAAGCGGCGACCAGCCCGCTGAGGCCGGCGCCGACGATGCCGATGTGTTTCTCGGCAGTTTCCGCTGGCAGGTAACCGATGGCTTCCTCGGCACTGCGCAGGAACTGGCCATAGTCATACAGCAGATCGACGTAGGGAAAAGACAGGCACGCGGACGCCTGACTGACATCATGGGAAATAGGTTTCACAGGGGGACTTCTCGATCGATCAGATAATGAGCTGCAGGCTTTCAAGGGCGCGTGCGGGGTTGAGCAACAGGATTTTCTTGCCGTGAATCTTCCACGTGCCATCGATGTTGATCAGTTGATGTTCGACGGTTACCGGGTAGTGCCATTCATTGTCGCCGCGTGCTTCGCAATAGAGCATGTTGGAACTGGCGAAGGCGCTGAACGTGGCTGCGTCGAGGGTGATGCGCGGACGCTGGGCGATGTGCAGGCTGCGGCTCTTGGGTTGCTGGGAAAAGTTGCGCGCGTTGGCCAGCCGGTTGATCCGCAGCGTGGTCAGAAAACGGTCTTCGTACACCAGCGATGATTCGCGCAACGGGCTGACCTGCTCACGGGTCATGGGAATCCAGTAGTGGTAGTCATCGCTGAGCAGCTGTTGCCAGGCATCGAAATCCTGCTGGTCGAGCAAGTGCAGTTCGGTTTCGATCAGTTGCTCGATGGCGTGGTGATTAGATTGATCGTGTTGCATGGTCGTCCCGCATCAAGTGCTGCCAACTGTTATAGAAATTACGCATGGCCATTTCGCTGGTGCCGGACACCACTTGGGTCTGCGCGTAGGATTCGTTCGGGCTGAACAGGCGGGCGACGTTGACCCATTCGTTGGCGTCGCTGCCCAGGCCTTCCATGGCCCGTTCGTACATTTCCACGTCGTCGTGGGCGACCATCGAGCACGGCGAGTTGATCAGGTTGTTGTACTGCACGGTCCTTTCCAGCAACTGCACCGGGGCGCCTTGCAGTTCGAAGATCCATGACTCGACAATGGTTTCGCGGGCGCTGACCGGTTTGATCACACGCAAGGTCTGGATCGGTCCCTTGACCATCAGGTTGGGGAAATACACGGTGTTGTGGCGGGTGTCGTCGAGGATCGCCCGAGCTTGGTCTTCACCGTAGCTTTCGACCATCAAGTCCCAGTAACCGGGGATGTCGGTGTAGGCCTTGTGAATCGAATTACTCACCCCGGTGTGCCCGTGGCCATTGGGCCAGACGCGAATGCCCATGCCGGCGAAAAACTCGTAGGAGGCCATGAACGGCGAGAACAGTTCGACCGCCATCGGTGGTTTTCCCTCATCGCCGGTTTCCTGCCACAGGCGTATGGCTTCGCCGGCCGAAGATTCGTGGGCGATCATCGGGTGGCAGGTGTCGGTCTGGTTGTCGACGACCATTTTCCAGTTGCAGCGATGGCGATGCAGCAGCGGCTGGCCGATCACTTTCAGCTGACCAAGCGGCGAGCGCATGACCATGTTGTCGAGCGTCGACAGCGACTCGCCGAAAAATTCCTCGAAGCCGATGCCTTCTTCTGTCAAACGGACAAACACGAAGCCGCGATAGTTGTGCACCGCGTTCACCGGGCGCATGCCTTTGTGCGCGGAACAACTGCTGAGGTCGCAGTCGTCGTATTCCTTTTTCACCGGAATGCTCAGCAGCTCGCCGTCAGTCTTGAACGTCCAGGCGTGGTAAGGGCAACGCATGAAACGGCCGACATTGCCGCGCGCTTCGGCGAGGACTTTCACACCTTTGTGCGGGCAGCGGTTGTGCAGCACGACGATGGCGCCGTTCTTTTGCCGAACCATGGCCAGCGGCTGTTGCGCGAGGGTGGTGGTGAAGTAGTCACCGGTCTCAGGGATCAGGCTGTCGTGACCCAGGTAACACCAGCTCGCAGCGAATACGCGCTGCTGTTCCTGTTCGAAAAGCGCCTGATCAAGGAACAGAGATTTATGCACTTCTCTGCCATTGAAATAGTTGTCCAACGGGGTGTCCTCTCTCAGATCGCCAGTTTCAGGCGCGGGCTTTTGGCACGGGAGACGCAGGGGTAGATTCGCGCACTGCACGCCGCTTCCTGTTCGCTCATGATGAAGTCGCGGTGATCGACTTCGCCTTCGAGTACGTCCAGCGCACAGACGCCGCATTCACCACGACGGCAGTCGTACAGCGGATCGAGTCCGGCCGCCTCCAAGGCTTCGAGCAGCGACTGTTGCGGGCCGACATTGACGTTGACGCCGGAGTCGGCCGCTTCGATGACAAAGCCTTGCGCGGCGTCATCGCGGGCCACGTTGAACACTTCCAGATGGATCTGCTCACGCGCCAGGCCAACGCTTTCGGCGTGGCTGAGCACGGCGCTGAGCATCGCCGCCGGGCCGCAGACATACAGACGGTCATCGGCGCTCAAGTCGGCAAGCACCTCGCTGATTGCCGGGCGACTGCCGGAGAGGTGCAGTTGCAGGCGTTCTCGCAACTGTTCTTGCAGGTGCCGGGCGTAGACCGCGTCGTCGGCGCTCTTGGCGAAGTAATGCAGGTGCGCAGGGCGGTTCAACGCGTCGAGGTGGCGCAGGATGCCGGTCAGCGGCGTGATGCCGATGCCGCCAGCAATCGCGATGTCACGTCCGCGGTCAGCGTCGAGCGGGTAGTTGAAGGTGTTCAGCGGACCTTCAAGCTCCACACTGTCATTGACCGCCAAGGTGCTGATGTACCGGCTGCTGGCGGAGTCCGGCGAGAGACGGATGGCGAAGGTGAACTGGCCATCCGCAACCTCGTCCACATGCACCGTCGAGTAATGCCGACAGTCGTCCAGCCCCGGGATCAGCCATTTGAAGTGCGCACCGGCATGGGTCATGTCCGACAGGGAAGCCGGACCGCTGACGGTGACTTCCTTGATCGACGCCGAGAGCATTCGGCAGTGGGTGACGGTGTATTTCATGCAGGCTTTTCCTGGCTGATCGGTGTTTCGTGCAGGTACAGCCACTGGACGTCGTGGTGCTGGACACGCAGGATCGCCAGCGAAATACGCGAGGTTTCGCTCTGATTCAGGCGATGGGTTTCCTTGTAGCGCAGGGCCACGGTCGAGCCTTCGTGCCAGACCGTGTGCAAGTCGCTGATCAGAATCTCCAGACCTTTGCGGGCGCCGACGGCGCCGCTGAACAGTTGCTCGACTTGTGCCCGACCGACCACGGCGGCCGACGTGGTGACCATGCTGAAGTGCTCGGCGAACACCGCCATCAGCGGCGCGATGGCCTCTGCGCCAGCACCGTCGGCATCGGTGAAGACACGGTGAATCAGTTCGTGCACGTGGTGAATACTGTGTTGCGCTCGTTCAACCAGGTTGTTGTTCATGGCATTCCTTTGGAGGGTTCAATTGACTCATCTGAAACAGCGGGAACAGCCCGACCAGTGCCGCAATCGCGAACGTCGCGTGGTAGGCCTGTGTGGTGTCGAACTGCTTGAGCAGCACATTGAAAATCATCAGAAACAACGCCGCACCGAGGCTGAACGACATCTGCCGATTGATGTTCCAGATCACACTGGCCTTGTGTGTATCGCCGCCGGAGAAGTCCATCAGCGAGGTGGTTTGTGCGGTGTTGGCGCCGATGCCACCGCCGATGCCCATCAGGCTGTAAGCGATGACGATCACCCACAGGTCCGTTGGCGCGCTGACCAGCATCAGCGTGGCGATGCCGGCGCTGTGCAGCAGCATGCCGAGGGTGAACAGACGTTTCGCGCCGACGCGGTTGTAGACCCGGCCGCAAATCGTCATCGCAATGAAGGCGCCGATGGCGTAGAGGATCATGAACATCCCGGTCAGCCGGGCACTGAAGTGCAGGGTGTTCTGCAGGAAGAAAATGCTCATCAGATTGACCCCGGTGAACACGCCGGGGATCGCGTAATAGATGAAGATCGAGGTGCTGAGTTTTTTACTTTTGAGCAGGCTCAATTCGATGATCGCGTTGCTGCAGCCGCGGTAGTGCCGCAGGTACAGCACGATGAACAGCAAACCCGCCGCGACACAGCTCAACGCGGCCAGCGCCGGGTAGTCGCCGCCGTACAGCGACATGCCCATCAGCAGGCTGGCGAGTGCGGCACTGACCAGTAGCAGGCCTTTGATGTCCGGGCGCGGCAGATCGGTCGGTTTGCTTTCCTTGATCCAGAACCACGACAGCCCGGCAGCGATCAACGAGAACGGGATGTTGCTGTAGAACACCCAACGCCATGAACTGCTGTCGACGATGATGCCGCCGACTGTCGGCGAAATGGCCGGGGCAATCAGCGCGACGGCCATCACCAGTGTGGATATCCTGGCCCGCTGCTCGCCCTGAAACAGATTGAAGGTCAGCGCCTGACCGACCGGAATCAGCAGCCCGCCACCAATGCCCTGCACGAACCGCCAGATCACCAGCTCGTGGAAACTGTCGGCCATGCCGCACATCCACACAGAACCGGTGAACACCAGCATCGAAGCGGTCAGAATCTCGCGGCTGCCAAAACGCCCGGCCAGCCAGGTGCTGACCGGAATAATCAGGGTCAGGCCAAGAATATAAGCATTGGCGACCCACGCCACCGATGAAGTACTGACCTGTAAAGTTGCCGATATACTGGGCAATGCCACAGCCGACATAAATATGTTTATACAGTCAATAAAAAAGCCGATCAGAAAGATCAGCGCAATTTTATAGCGATAGTTCATGTTGTATCCCCTTTGCCGCGCAGCATAGGGGCGATGGACTTGAAGTGTCGATACGACTATGCTTAAAACAATGTTTGACAGGATTTAACAGTGAGCCATAGCGCCATGCACTCTCATCTTAATCGGGTTCAGACGTTCCTTGCGGTGGTGGATTTTGGTTCTTACACCAAGGCCGCGAATTATCTGAGTATCAGCAAAGCCATGGCCAGCCTGCATGTCAAGGCGCTGGAAGAAGTGTTGTCGGCGACGCTGTTGATCCGCAATACTCGCAATATATCGCTGACCGAAATAGGTCAGGAGTTTTATGAGGAGTTCAAGGGTATTGTCGCGGACATCGATAATGCGTTTGATAATGTCCTGAAAGGTAATAATCGGGTGTCCGGAAAGTTACGGATTAGTTCAACCAGTGAATACGGTGAAAAGTATATTCTGCCGTTGATCCCTCTGTTCTCCGAGCGTTATCCGGAAATTCGTCTGTGCTACAACTTCAACTCTTCGTTGAATGATCTGGTCGCGGAAAAACTGGATCTGGTGATCCGTCTGGGCAACTTGGCGGATTCGGCATTCAAAAGTCGCAAGTTGGCCGATTATGAAATCGTGCTGGTGGCCACCGAGGCATTTCTCGCCCGGCATCCGGTGCGGGAACCGCAGGATCTGAACAGCGTGCCGTGGATTGCCAACAGTAATTTACAGGCGCCGACCCAGTGGACATTGCGTCATGGCCAAGGGCAGGGCGTCGAGGTTGGCGGTACCAGCCACTTCGAGTCGAACTCGTCGACGGCGATTCGCTCGATGACGTTGTCGTCCCTGGGCGTGTCGGTTCTGCCGGCGTGGGTGGTGGCCGATGACATTGCTGCCGGGCATCTGGTGCGCTTGCTGCCGGAGTATTCGTTGCCTTCGCAGTCGATCAATGTGGTATTTCCGAACACCCCGCATCTGCCACACAAGTCACGGGCGTTCATTGATTTTCTGTTGTTGCACCTGGCGCAGTGATGCTGGCCCAAAAGCCCCTCACCCTAGCCCTCTCCCAGAGGCAGAGGGGACTGACCGCGTTGCCCTTGCGAGTATGCCGACCTGAAATATCGAGTCGACCTCAGGATTGGAAATCTTCGCCGATCGGCTCCCTTTCCCCCTCGCCCCCTTGGGGGAGAGGGTTGGGGTGAGGGGGGCTGGATCTCATTGGCACAACAAAAAGCCCCTGAATCTCTCAATTCAGGGGCTTTCGTTTAAGCGTTGATCCGAAAATCAGGCCGCTTCGATCTTGCGGTTCTGTTCAACCTTACCCAGATAGGTTGCGAGTTTTTCCTGCTCTGCCGGCGTGGTAAACAAGCCGAGTTTGCTGCGGCGCCACAGAATGTCGTGGGCAGTGGTCGCCCATTCTTCGCTGCACAGGTAATCGACTTCACGGGTGTAGAGTCCGCCGCCCAAGTGCTCACCCATGTCCGCCAGGGTTTCCACGCCTTCAAGCATGCGCCAGGAGCGGCTGCCGTAGGTGGTGGACCAGCGACGAGCGATCTCGGTCGGCACGAAGTCGAACTTGTCGCGAATCTGCGCACACAAGGCCTGTGGCGTGGTCATGTCTTCGCCGCCGGGCAGGGTAGCGGTGGCTGTCCAGCTCGGGCGCATCTGGGTGAAGAACGGCAGCAACTGCGCCATCGCCGACTCAGCGAGTTTGCGGTAGGTGGTCAGTTTGCCGCCGAACACCGACAGCAGTGGCGCTTCTTCGCCGCCAGCCGACAAGGCCAGGGTGTAATCGCGGGTGACGGCCGACGGGTTGTCGGATTCGTCGTTGCACAGTGGGCGTACGCCCGAGTAGCTGTGCTGGATGTCGTCGCGGCTGATCTGCTGCTTGAAGTGCGCGTTGACCACTTTCAGCAGGTAATCGGTTTCGCCTTCGGTGATTGCCACTTTCGCCGGATCACCGGTGTACTCGCGGTCAGTAGTGCCAATCAATGTGAAGTGGTTCAGGTACGGAATGGTGAAGACGATGCGCTGATCTTCGTTTTGCAGAATGTGCGCATGATCACCTTCGTACAGTTTCGGCACGATGATGTGGCTGCCCTGAATCAGACGGATGCCGTATGGCGATTCCATCTTCAGGTCATCACGAATGAACTTGGCTACCCACGGGCCAGCGGCGTTCACCAGCGCTTTGGCAGTGATCGAAAACAGGCTGCCGTCGGCACGTTCCAGGTTCAGGTGCCACAGGCCTTTGGCGCGACGGGCGCTGACGCAGCGAGTCTGGGTGTGCACGTGGGCGCCTTTTTCCCGGGCGGCCATGGCGTTCAAAACCACGAGACGGGCGTCGTCGACCCAGCAGTCGGAGTATTCGAAGCCTTTCTTGATTTCGCTTTTCAGCGCGCTGTCGGCACCAAACTTCAAGCTTTTCGAACCTGGCAGTTTTTCGCGCTTGCCGAGGTTGTCATACAGGAACAGGCCCGCACGGATCATCCACGCCGGGCGCAGGTGCGGACGGTGCGGCAGCACAAAGCGCATCGGTTTGACGATGTGCGGTGCCTTGGCCAGCAGCACTTCGCGTTCGGCGAGTGCTTCACGCACCAGACGGAATTCATAATGTTCGAGGTAGCGCAGGCCGCCGTGGATCAGCTTGCTGCTGGCTGACGAGGTGTGGCTGGCCAGATCGTCTTTTTCACAAAGGAACACCGAAAGCCCGCGACCGGCGGCATCCGCTGCGATCCCCACGCCATTGATCCCGCCGCCGATAACGGCGATGTCGTAGATCTCGGAGATTGGGGGCGTACGCAAGGTAGAGGTGGACATCGGCTGGCCTCGGGTTCTTTTGATTTTCTATATTGGAAATCGAACATGAATGTTCATTTGCGAAAATGGTAGCCCATAAACACGCGCGCAGCCAGTCACGTTCGATTGAAAAAACTCATCGAAGGGCGGTTAAAAGAAAATTTTCGAACATTAAATGCGCGGAGGGGCGCTAGAAGTGTGCTGTTTACTCGATTGCATTCGCGAGCAGGCTCGCTCCCACAGTTTGAAATGCATTCCAGTGTGGGAGCGAGCCTGCTCGCGAAGGCGTCGGCGCAGCCAATGAAGATTAGGGAGGTTAAACGACTTCCAGGCGAATCTTGTGCTGACTCAACAACTGCGCCAGCGCCGGCACAGGCTGCTGATCGGTCACCAGGCAATCGATCAGGCTGATCGGCCCCAACCGGATCATCGCGTTACGCCCGAACTTGCTCGAGTCAGCCGCCAGAATCACCTGCCGGGCATTGGCAATGATCGCCTGCGAAACCCGCACTTCCTGATAATCAAAATCCAGCAAACTGCCGTCTTCATCGATCCCGCTGATCCCGACCAAGGCGAAATCAACCTTGAACTGATTGATGAAATCCACACTGGCTTGACCGACCACACCGCCATCACGGCGCACATTGCCGCCGGTCAGCAATACATCGAAATCATCCTTGGCACTGAGCATCGACGCTACGTGCAGGTTGTTGGTGATGATCTTCAGGTGATTGTGATTGAGCAGGGCGCGAGCAATCGATTCGGTGGTGGTGCCGATATTGATGAACAGCGAGGCGTGATCGGGAATCTGTGCGGCGATGGCTTCACCGATGCGTTGTTTTTCATCGCGCATCTGATCGGCGCGCATCGCATAAGCAGTGTTTTCGACGCTGGAGTCGTAAGCAGCGCCGCCATGGTAGCGACGCAACAGATTGGCTTCCGCGAGCTGATTGATGTCGCGGCGGATGGTTTGCGGGGTAACAACGAACAGCGTGGCCATTTCCTCGATGCTCACATAGCCGCGTTCGCGGACCAGCTCGAGGATTTGCTGCTGACGGGGAGGCAGATTCATGGGGCTTCCTTTGGGCTGCCGTGCAAAATTTGCCCATGATGCCGCAGGAATCCGCTCCCGACCAGTTAGTTACCTATCAGTCGCTGCAGGTTGGCTTATTCAGCGTCTTCGCGCGCCCAGTCACGGGTACGGCTGACGGCTTTTTTCCAGCCTTTGTACAGTTTCTCTTTTTCGGTTTCGTCCAGGCTCGGTTCGAACTCGCGCTCGATCACCGCTTTGCCGCGCAACTCTTCCAGGCTGCCCCAGAACCCACACGCCAGACCGGCCAGATACGCCGCGCCAAGCGCCGTGGTTTCGCGCATTTGCGGGCGCTCAACCTGAGTGCCAAGGATGTCGGCCTGGAACTGCATGAGGAAGTTGTTCGCCACCGCACCGCCGTCCACCCGCAGGGCCTTGAGGCGTTCGCCGGAGTCCTGTTGCATGGCGTCGAGCACGTCGCGGGTCTGGTAGGCGATCGATTCCAGCGCAGCGCGGATGATGTGATCCACGCGTACGCCGCGAGTCAGGCCGAACAGCGCGCCACGGGCATACGGGTCCCAGTACGGAGCGCCGAGACCGGTGAAGGCCGGCACCAGGTATACGCCATTGCTGTCCTTCACTTTATTGGCGAAGTATTCGGTGTCGTGGGCGTCGTTGATGATCTTCAGCTCATCGCGCAGCCACTGCACGGTGGAACCGCCGTTGAACACCGCGCCTTCCAGCGCGTAAGCGACTTCGCCACGCGGGCCGCAAGCGATGGTGGTAAGCATGCCGTGCTGGGACTTCACCGCTTTGTCGCCAGTGTTCATCAGCAGGAAGCAGCCGGTGCCATAGGTGTTTTTCGCCTGGCCTGGCTCGACGCACATCTGGCCGAACAGGGCGGCCTGCTGGTCGCCGGCGATACCGCCGATGGCGATGCCGCTCTTGGTACGGCCGTAGATTTCCGAAGAAGCCTTCACTTCCGGAAGCATTTCGCGCGGGATGTCGAGGATCTCGAGCATCTTCGAATCCCATTCCAGCGAATGGATGTTGAAGAGCATGGTGCGCGAGGCGTTGGTGTAGTCGGTGACGTGCACCTTGCCGCCAGTGAATTTCCAGATCAGCCAGCTATCGACGGTGCCGAACAGCAGTTCGCCGTTGCGTGCACGCTCGCGGCTGCCTTCGACGTTGTCGAGGATCCACTTCAGTTTGGTGCCGGAGAAGTACGGGTCGGTGACCAGACCGGTGTTGTCGCGGATGTACTCTTCGTGGCCGTCGCGCTTGAGCTGCTGGCAGATCTCGGTGCTGCGGCGGCACTGCCAGACGATGGCGTTGTACACCGGGCGACCGGTGGTCTTGTCCCAGACCACGGTGGTTTCGCGCTGGTTGGTGATACCGATGGCTGCGACCTGGTCGTGGTGCAGACCGGCCTGGGCCAGCGCTTCAACCATCACCGCGCTCTGGGTGGCGAAGATTTCCATCGGATCGTGTTCGACCCAACCCGCCTGTGGGTAATGCTGTGCGAATTCGCGCTGCGCGGTGCAGACCACGTTCGCATCGCGGTCGAAAATGATCGCGCGGGAGCTGGTCGTACCCTGATCGAGGGCAATGATGTAGTTCTTATTCTGAATGTCGGTCATGTCGATTGCCTTGGACGAAATAAGGGAGAGTGGGCCGTGGCGCAGGCTCTATTGGGCAGGAGCCGGCGCCGACTGTTTCAAGAAGTTCTTGGTTTGCCGTCAATGGCCGGTTCTGCATCCTTTGTAGCAGGTGTGGCGCCGGTCAGGTGACGAGCGATAAGCCCGCGATACCCGGCAGCGCCGAGGCAGGCACCGACAATCGGTGCAAAAATCGGAATCAGGAAATAGGGAATATCGCGACCGCCAGTGAAGGAAATTTCACCCCAGCCGGCGAAGAAAGTCATCAGTTTCGGACCGAAGTCACGTGCCGGGTTCATCGCGAAACCGGTCAGCGGGCCCATCGAACTGCCGATCACGGCAATCAGCAAACCGATCAGCAGCGGCGCCAGTGGGCCTTTCGGCAGGCCGTTGTTGTCGTCGGTGAGGGACATGATCACGCCCATCAGGATGGCGGTGATGATCATCTCGACCAGGAACGCCTGAGCAGTCGACAGCACAGGGTTCGGGAAGGTCGAGAACACGGAGGCCAACTCAAGGCTGGCAGCCGAACCGCGAACCATTTGGTGAGTTTGTTCGTAATCGAAGAATAGATTGCTGTACAGCGTGTAAACCAGCAGTGCTCCGCAGAAGGCGCCGGCGATCTGGGCAAGAATGTAGAACGGCAGTTTGCGCTTTTCGAAGTCAGCGAAGATCGCGAGCGCGATGCTGACCGCCGGGTTCAGGTGTGCGCCGGAAACCCCGGCGGTGAGGTAGATCGCCATGCTCACGCCGACGCCCCAGATGATGCTGATTTCCCACAGGCCGAAGCTGGCGCCCGCGACTTTGAGCGCGGCGACACAACCAGTGCCGAAAAAGATCAGCAGTGCAGTGCCCAGAAACTCGGCCATGCATTGGCTCGAGAGCGATGGTTGCTGTAAAGCAGTTGTCATTGAAAACCTCGGTTTTTGTTGTTGTCTGGCGCGATGCCGTCAGGGCAGGGCGCGATTTTCCCCGGTCAGGAATCCCCATTCCTTTCCCGGTTTACTGCTGGGTGCTGCGGTGACGATAATTCTTACATTATTCAGATTCGAAAAAATATAGACAAGAAACAAACCTGTCAAAGGTCGAAAGTGAACCATCGGTCACAATAAAACTATTCGCTGTGTGAATGATCCTTCGCCGTCGAGGCAGAACGGCGCGCTCAGAATGTCTGCAAGTCACGGGAATCACGGCTTGGGATAGAGCCTTTTAGGGGCTGATCACCTAGAATCCGGCACAGTGTTTTTCCGTCACTGCCGAGCCTGGAGCTGCCATGACCCCTGCGTTGGACTTGTTGAAAAAAGTTCGTGCCGAACATCGCGTGCACAGTTACGAACATGACCCCAAAGCCGCGTCCTACGGGCTGGAGGCCGCAGAAAAACTCGCGCTTGAGCCGGCGCAGGTGTTTAAGACGCTGTTGGCGGCCAGCGAAAAAGGCGAGTTGCTGGTGGCTGTAGTGCCGGTCGTCGGAAGCCTCGACCTCAAAGGTCTGGCCCATGCGGCAGGGGTGAAAAAAGTCGAGATGGCTGACCCGGCGGCCGCACAGCGTTCCACCGGCTACCTGTTGGGCGGCATCAGCCCGCTGGGGCAGAAAAAGCCCCTGCGCACCTTCATCGATAACTCGGCTCAGGGTTTTGCGACTATTTATGTCAGCGCCGGTCGGCGTGGTCTGGAGGTCGAGCTGGCGCCGGCCGTGCTCGCCGAACACACCCAGGCGAAATTTGCCGATATCGGCCGCGCGTAATCGTTATCGCTGTATGTAGAAAATTGGCCGGTTCTGTCACTGGCGTGGATCGCAGCGTGGTTGCATGCTTTGGCGACTGACTTAGGGAGAAAGTTATGCAGCTCGAGTTTCATCAGGTCGACGCGTTCAGTGATCGGCCGTTCGGTGGTAATCCGGCGATGGTTTATCGGCTGGAGGCGTGGCTTGTGGATGAGCTGATGCAAAAGATCGCCGCCGAACACAATCTGGCGGAAACTGCGTTTCTAGTACGCGAAGGTCAGGCGTGGCACATCCGTTGGTTCACCCCGACCACTGAAGTGCCGTTGTGCGGGCACGCCACGTTGGCCAGTGCTTATGTGCTGTTCGAGATCTATAAGGAAACCGCCGAGCGTATCGACTTCACTTCTAAATCCGGTCCGTTGAGCGTCACTCGGGAGGGTGATCGGCTGTGGCTGGATTTCCCTTCGATTGTGCCGTCAGGGATTGGTGTGACGCTGGATGTCGAGCGGGCATTGGGCGTTGAAGCCGTTGATGTGCTCGGTTCGAACGAATTGTTTGTGGTGTTGGAATCGGAGCAGGCGGTGCTTGATTGCAAGCCGGACATGGTCGCGTTGGCCAAATTGCCGTGGCTGGGTGCGATCGTCACGGCGCGCGGCAATCAGCACGATTTCGTCTCGCGTTATTTTGCACCGGCGATTGGTATCAATGAGGATCCGGTCACCGGATCGACGCATTGCAGCCTGATTCCGTATTGGTCGAAGCGACTGGGCAAGTCTAGCCTGACCGCCTGCCAGCGCTCGGCGCGGGGTGGGGAGTTGTTTTGTCGGCTGGAAGGTGAGCGGGTGAAGATTGGCGGTAATGCGACGCTGGTTGCCAGCGGTACATTGTTGTTGGGTTAGCCCAAAAACACTGTGGGAGCGAGCCTGCTCGCGAATACGGTTTGTCAGTCAAATCATCTGTGACTGATACATTGCATTCGCGAGCAGGCTCGCTCCCACAGTTTTGATCCAGGACGGATCAGAGGGCGGTGCTGTAGCGGCGGACGCCGTTTTCCACTGCCGGGATTTGCGCAGCGGTGCTGCCTGATGCCTGGAACAACACCAGATGTTCAGCGGCAACGCGAATCCCCACCTGTGCACCGACCTGATGATCAGCATGGCTCGGGAAAATCGATTCCAGCTGCGCACCCGTCGGCAGTTGCAAACGATACAGCGTCGACGCCCCAAGGAACGTCTTGCCGACAATCCGCGCTTTCAACGCACTGTCCGGCGCATAAACAATGTCATCCGGACGCAGCAACACATCCACAGCCCCGCCAATCGGCCAGGTGTAAGCACGATTGCCGCGCAACTCACCCAGTTCGGTCTGCACCGATTCCGGGCTGCCGAGCTGACCACGAATGAAGTAACCCTGGCCGATGAAGCTGGCCACATACGGCGTCGCCGGTTCGTGATACAGGTTGTACGGCGTGTCCCATTGCTCCAGTCGACCTTCCTTGAACACGCCAACGTGATCGCTGACGGCAAAGGCTTCTTCCTGGTCGTGGGTCACCAGAATCGCACTGGTGCCACGGGCCTTGAGGATGTCGCGCACTTCATGACTGAGCTTGCGCCGCAGTTCGCCATCGAGGTTGGAGAACGGCTCGTCGAGCAACAGCAATTGCGGCTCCGGCGCCAAGGCGCGGGCGAGGGCGACGCGCTGTTGCTGGCCGCCGGACAACTCGTGCGGGAAACGTTTGCCGAGGTTCTTCAGGTTGACCAGTTCGAGCAGCTCTTCGGTGACGCGCTCTTTGTTCGGATGCTTGCGGATACCGAAGGCAATATTGTCGGCAACGCTCAGGTGCGGGAACAGCGCGTAATCCTGGAACACCATGCCGATCCGGCGTTTCTCCGGCGCCAGGGTGTAACCGGCGCTGGAAATGGTCTCGCCACCGAGGGTGATTTCACCTTCGTGCACCGGTTCGAATCCGGCGATGGCGCGCAGGGTGGTGGTCTTGCCGCAGCCGGACGAGCCGAGCAGGCAGCCGATGTCACCGGCATTGAGGTGCAGATTGAGGTTCTGCACCACACGTTGATCTTGATACCCGCAAGCGAGGTTGCGCAGGTTCAGCAGTAATTCATGGCTCATGCGTGGTGATATGCCGGTTCGACGAGGAACTCGAGCAGGGCCTTCTGTGCGTGGAGACGGTTTTCTGCCTGATCCCAGGCGACGGAGCGCGGGTCATCAAGCAGGTCGAGGCTGATTTCTTCGCCACGGTGTGCAGGCAAGCAGTGCATGAACAGCACGTCCTCGGCAGCGAGGTCGAGCAGGGCACGGTTGACCTGGAACGGGGCGAACAGCTTGAGGCGTTTGGCAGTTTCCTCTTCCTGACCCATCGAAGTCCAGACATCGGTGCTCACCAGATGCGCGCCGCGCACGGCGTCGGCCGGATCGCGAACGATGGTCACGCGATCGCCAGCCTTGGCCACGAACTCTGGGTTGGGCTCGTAGCCTTCCGGGCAGGCGACGCGCAACTGGAAGTCGAACTGGATCGCCGCCTCTATATAGCTGTTGCACATGTTATTGCCGTCGCCGATCCAGGCCACGGTTTTGCCCTGAATCGAGCCGCGGTGTTCAAGGAAGGTCTGCATGTCGGCCAGCAACTGGCACGGGTGCAGGTCATCGGACAGGCCGTTGATCACCGGTACGCGCGAGTTGGCCGCGAATTCGGTCAGAGTGCTGTGGGCGAAAGTGCGGATCATCACCGCATCGAGCATGCTCGACATGACGATGGCGCAGTCACCGATCGGCTCGCCACGGCCCAGTTGGGTGTCACGCGGGGAAAGGAAGATTGCCTGGCCACCGAGCTGGATCATGCCGGCCTCGAACGAGATCCGGGTGCGGGTCGAGGATTTCTCGAAGATCATGCCCAGCACGCGGTTTTTCAGAGGCTCGAACAGTACGCCGCGGTTACGCAGGTCCTTGAGCTCAACGCCTCGACGGATCACGCTGACCAGCTCTTCGGGCGTGCAATCCATCAGGGAGAGAAAGTGCCTTGCGCTCATCATTGACTACCTTTTTGCTACAAACCGCAGATGCTCAAAGCCTTGTTTAACGGAACAACGGGCGAGACCTGCGGCGTAAGCCGCACGGGGCGACGAAATAGGGGGAGGCGCGATATTGACACTAAATGTCGCGTTTTTCCAATAGGCTACGGTTTTTGCGGAAATCGAAGGGCGCACTGAATGTTGCAGTCGCGCATTTGAAGCCGTGTTCAGGACAGCAGCGAGTCCCTTTGTACACTGGCCTCGCGGGGCTTGGCAATGCGGCGTGGCGGGGATCGAGTCGCTTGGGTCGGTTTACGACCGTGGCGCCATGCCATCATTTGGTCGGATGCTCAGGCTGAAACATTTGCTAAAGCAAAGTGCTGGGTTATAAATAAGTTTCGAGCGACGCAGGAAGCCTCCGCATGGAATCGAAAGAAAAACTGTTAATGGAATTGCTGGGCCACACGGCTCGCTCCCTGACCCATCTCACCGCGTCGGTCACCTCAATGTCTTTCGAGCTGCTGCGCAGCGAAGACGAAGTGGTCAAGACCGCCGGTCGCCACATGATCGATCGCATGGCGACCATCAGTGCTGGCCTCGACGAGCACTGGCGATTGATCGGCGAACTTACCGGCGTGCACATCGCCCATGAGCAGATCGAAACCATCCAGGAAATTCAGCTGGCCGCGCCGCCGCAGTTGCCGTCGAACTGATCATGGCGGTTTATCGGCTCGCCTGATAAGCGTGGATTCACAAGACGAACGTCGCTGGCGCCTGAACGGCGCCGGGGCCATAGTTTTGTTCCCGCGGGCGTGGTTGCCCGCCCAGAACAAGACAGAGACTGGCCATGACCAAGACTCTCCATCACCGTGCCTGCCACCTGTGTGAAGCCATTTGCGGCCTGACCATCGAAACCACCGAAACCGATGGCAAGGTCGCGATCACCTCGATCAAAGGGGATGCCCTCGACACCTTCAGTCGTGGCCACATCTGCCCCAAAGCCGTAGCCCTCCAAGATATTCAGAACGATCCGGACCGCCTGCGCCAGCCAATGCGCCGTATGGGCAGCGAGTGGTTGCCGATCGAGTGGGACGAGGCCTTTGCACTGGTCGCCGAGAAGCTGGCGGCGATTCAGGAGCGTCATGGGCAGAATGCAGTGGCGGTCTATCAGGGCAACCCAAGCGTGCACAATTACGGGTTGATGACCCACAGCAACTATTTCCTCGGGTTGCTGAAGACGCGTAATCGCTTCTCGGCGACCTCGGTCGATCAGTTGCCACATCACCTGAGCAGCTATCTGATGTACGGCCACGGCTTGTTGCTGCCGATTCCGGACATCGATCACACCGATTTCATGTTGATCCTTGGTGGTAATCCACTGGCCTCCAACGGCAGCATCATGACCGTGCCAGATGTTGAGAAACGTTTAAAGGCAATCCAGGCGCGCGGCGGTAAAGTCGTTGTGGTCGATCCACGGCGCAGCGAGACGGCGGCCATGGCTGATCAGCACTTGTTTGTGCGCCCGGGCGGCGATGCGGCGTTGTTGTTTGGCGTGCTCAACACGCTGTTCAGCGAAGGGCTGACCCGCGACAGTCACTTGCCGGTCGATGGTCTGGACGAGGTGCGCGCCGCCGTCGCCGCGTTTACCGCTGAAAGCATGAGCCTGCTGTGCGCCGTGCCTGCCGAACAGATCCGCCAGCTGGCGCGTGACTTCGCGGCGGCGCCGAGTGCTGTGTGTTACGGGCGGATGGGCGTCTCGACCCAGGCCTTCGGCACGTTGTGCCATTGGGTGGTGCAGTTGATCAATCTGGTCACCGGCAACCTCGACCGGATTGGTGGCGCGTTGTGCACCGAGCCGGCAGTGGACCTGGTGGCATCGACCTCGGGCGGGCATTTCAACAAATGGCAGAGCCGTGTCTCGGGACGTCCTGAATACGGCGGCGAGTTGCCGGTCTCGGCGCTGGCCGAAGAGATGCTCACCGAAGGCGAGGGGCAAATCCGTGCGCTGATCACTGTGGCCGGCAATCCGGTGTTGTCGACGCCGAACGGGCGGCAACTTGAGCAAGCGCTGGACGGTCTGGAGTTCATGGTCAGCATTGACCTGTACATCAACGAAACCACGCGCTATGCCGACCTGATCCTGCCGTCGACCTCGGCGCTGGAAAATGATCACTACGACACCACCTTCAATCTGTTCGCGGTGCGTAACGTCACCCGCTTCAACCGCGCGATCCTGGCCAAGCCGGAGGGCGCTTTACATGACTGGGAGATCTTCGTCGGTCTGGCCAAGGCCTTCGCCGAGAAGACCGGCAAAGAACTGAAACCGACCATGCCGCCAGCGAAGATGATCGACATGGGCCTGCGCATGGGCATGTACGGTGACGCCTTCGAGCAGAAACTCTCGTTGGCGACGCTGTTCGATCATCCCCATGGAATTGATCTGGGTGCGTTGAAAGCGAATCTGGCCTCGCGCCTGAAAACACCGAACCAGCGTGTGCAGGCGGCTCCGCCAGAGATCCTCGCTGACCTCGCACGCTTTGCTGCGCTGCAGGCGCCGGCCGCCGATGAGCTACTGATGATCGGCCGCCGCCATGTACGCAGCAACAACTCGTGGATGCACAACTATCACCGTCTGGTGAAGGGCAAGCCGCGCCATCAACTGTTGATGCATCCGGACGATCTCGCCAGCCGTGGGCTCCACGATGGTCAATGGGTGCGCGTCAGTTCGCGGGTTGGGCAAATCGAAGTCGAAGTGCTTGGCAGCCTCGACATGATGAAGGGTGTGGTCAGCCTGCCGCATGGCTGGGGTCATGCACGGCCAGGCGTGCAGATGGCGATTGCCAGTAGTCAGCCGGGGTCGAGCGCGAACGATCTGACTGATGAATGTCAGCTCGACGAGTTGTCCGGTAACGCCGCGTTGAATGGCGTGCCGGTCACGGTGGCGGCCGCCTGAGCGTGACCGTCGGGGAGACCGAGCATGGCGCTCGGGATTCCGTTACAATGCGTCACCGTGCCGACCCATGAGTCGGAAAGTTCAGCCGAGGTGCTCCATGGATATCATCGAAACGATTAAAGAGCAGATTGCCAACAACACCATTCTGCTTTACATGAAAGGCTCGCCGAATGCCCCACAGTGTGGCTTCTCCGCGAAAGCTGCGCAGGCTGTAATGGCGTGTGGCGAAAAGTTTGCGTACGTGGACATCCTGCAGAACCCGGAAATCCGCGCCAACCTGCCTAAGTACGCCAACTGGCCGACTTTCCCACAACTGTGGGTTGGCGGTGAGCTGGTCGGCGGTAGCGACATCATGACCGAGATGGCTGCAGACGGTTCGCTGCAAAGCACCATCAAGTCGGCTGTTGAAGCGGCAGCGGCGAACAAGTCCGAAGCCTGATAAGGCTGGGTTTCAACCGACAGCTCCTGCTTGTGTAGGAGCTGTCGAGTGAAACGAGGCTGCGATCTTTTGATCTTCAGCCAATAAAAAGCCCCGCCACTCGAAAGAGGGCGGGGCTTTTTAGTGCGTTCGAAAAGTTACTGCAAGTTGCCGGTGCAATCTGAAAAGATCGCAGCCTTCGGCAGCTCCTACTCTTCGCCCATCTGCGATTGCAGATAGTTCTCAAGACCGACTTTATCGATCAGGCCCAGTTGGGTTTCGAGCCAGTCGATATGTTCTTCTTCGGATTCGAGAATGTCTTCAAGCAGTTCACGGCTACCGAAGTCACCGACGGTTTCGCAATGCGCGATCGCGGTCTTCAGGTCAGCGTGACCGGTCTTCTCGATACGCAGGTCGCACTCCAGCATTTCCTTGGTGTGCTCGCCGATGTGCAGCTTGCCCAGATCCTGTACGTTCGGCAGGCCTTCGAGGAACAGGATGCGCTTGATCAGCTTGTCCGCGTGTTTCATCTCGTCGATGGATTCTTTGTATTCGTGCTTGCCGAGCTTGTTCAGACCCCAATCTTCATACATGCGGGCATGCAGGAAGTACTGATTGATCGCGACCAGCTCATTGGCAAGGATCTTGTTGAGATGCTGGATGACTGTAATGTCGCCTTTCATGATCGGAGTCCTGCCCTGTATTCGCTGTATATACGGCAGAGTTTGAGCTTCGTATTTATAAGTGTCAAACCTAAGTTATTGAATAATATATGAAAATTAATCGGAATAAGAATGTTTGTGTTCCGCGTCTAGACGCTAAGCAATTGATTTGAAGGCATAAAAAAACCGGACATAAGTCCGGTTCTTTGAAATAGGGGGTATTACGCGGCAGTAAATTCGACCGGATAGGGGATCGCAGCCTGGGCCGTTTGCAGCTTGGTCAGGGTTTCGCGGACCACTTCCTTGGCAAGGCAGGCACATTTGCCGCATTGGCTGGCGACGCCGGTGGCCTGGCGGACTTCTTTATAGCTGCAGCAACCTTCATAGATCGCTTCGCGGATCTGTCCGTCGGTGACGCCAGTGCAGAGACAAACATACATAAGTGAGAACCGTCGCTGGTTGTGACTCAATTGCGATGGATCTTAATGTTAACGAGAATGATTGTCAAAGTGCTTTCGGAACGCTTCAGCTGATTAACAGCCATGACTGACGAACGGTATTTGCTGGCGATTTGCCTGGCCCCGTAAATGCAGCGCCGTTATGCGCCTGCTTTGAAAAACCGTTAAGGACAGGCCAAATTCGCAGTGTATGATGGTCGGCCCTTGCGAAGGGGGTTCGTGTCACAGGGCTGTCGCCTGAGGGTGGCAGGCTGGCGCGGACCCTGAACTTCAAGTTTTTACACCAGGAGATATCAATGAGCGTACTCGTAGGCAAACAAGCCCCTGACTTCACCGTCCCGGCCGTACTCGGCAATGGCGAGATCGTTGACAGCTTCACCCTGTCCTCGGCCATCAAAGGCAAATACGGCCTGGTGTTCTTCTACCCACTGGACTTCACCTTCGTCTGCCCGTCCGAGCTGATCGCTCTGGACAACCGCATGGCTGACTTCAAGGCACGCAACGTTGAAGTGATCGCTGTGTCGATCGACTCGCACTTCACTCACAACGCTTGGCGCAACACCCCAGTGAACAATGGCGGCATCGGTCAGGTGAAATACACCATGGCTGCCGACATGAAGCACGACATCGCCAAGGCTTACGACGTTGAATCCGAAGGCGGCGTGGCTTTCCGTGGCGCGTTCCTGATCGACGACAAAGGCGTGGTTCGTTCGCAGATCATCAACGACCTGCCGCTGGGCCGTAACATGGAAGAGCTGATCCGTCTTGTCGACGCTCTGCAATTCCACGAAGAGCACGGCGAAGTCTGCCCTGCCAACTGGAAAAAAGGCGACAAAGGCATGAACGCTTCGCCAGAAGGCGTTGCTGCATACCTGACCGAAAACGCTGCTGCCCTGTAAGGCGCAACGTCGAGGTACAAAAAACCGGCCCATGTGGCCGGTTTTTTTATGCGTGGGATTTACCCGGCGACCATCAATCAGTCGTCGAAGTCTTCCCAGCCGCCCATCTGTTTCCAGCGATTGACGATGCCGCAGAACAGCTCAGCGGTTTTCTCGGTGTCGTAACGCGCCGAGTGCGCCTCACGGCCGTCGAAGTCAATGTCGGCGGCCTGGCAAGCTTTTGCCAGTACGGTTTGACCGTACGCCAGGCCGGCCAGCGTCGCGGTGTCGAAGCTGGAGAACGGGTGAAACGGGTTGCGTTTCATGTCCAGTCGCGCGACCGCAGCGTTGAGGAAGCCAAGGTCGAAGCTGCTGTTGTGGCCGACCAGGATCGCGCGCTTGCAGCCGTTGGCCTTCAGCGCCTTGCGGATGCCGCGGAAGATGTCGGTCAGCGCGGTTTCTTCGCTGACGGCCATGCGCAGCGGGTGATCCAGTTTGATCCCGGTGAACTCCAGCGCTGCTGCTTCAATGTTGGCGCCTTCGAACGGCTCAACGCGGAAGAAGTAGGTGTGATCCGGGTAAACAAAACCCTTTTCATCCATGGCGATGGTGGTCGCAGCAATCTCCAGTAATGCATCGGTGGCCGAGTTGAAGCCGCCGGTTTCTACGTCGACGACAACCGGCAGGTAGCCGCGAAAGCGTGCTGCCATCGGGTGACGGGAACCGCCACCGCCACTTTGACCGTCCAGTTCGTCGTCGAAATGGTCTTCACTCACGCGTGTTCCTCCAGCAGGCGCCAGCGCAGTTTTTCACCGGCGCGCAGCGGGATAACGGTCAGCTCGCCAAACGGCAGGCTGGTCGGGGCGGTCCATTCTTCACGAACCAGGGTGATGCGATCGGTGTTTGCCGGCAGGCCGTAGAAACGCGGGCCGTTGAGGCTGGCGAAGGCTTCGAGCTTGTCCAGCGCGTTACGCTGTTCGAAGGCTTCGGCATACATTTCGATGGCGGCGTACGCGGTGTAGCAGCCGGCGCAACCGCAAGCGGCTTCTTTGGCGTGCTGCGCGTGTGGCGCCGAATCAGTGCCGAGGAAGAACTTCGCGCTGCCACTGGTGGCAGCGTCGAGCAGGGCTTCCTGGTGCGTATTACGCTTGAGGATCGGCAAGCAGTAGAAGTGCGGCCGAATCCCGCCCACCAGCATGTGGTTGCGGTTGTACAGCAGGTGATGCGCGGTGATGGTCGCGCCAACATTGGCCGAAGCCTCGTTGACGAACTGCACGGCGTCGCCGGTGGTGATGTGTTCGAACACCACTTTCAGCGTCGGAAAACGCTCCACCACGCGGCGCATGTGCTCATCGATGAAAATCTTTTCGCGGTCGAACACATCGACGTCGCCACGGGTGACTTCACCGTGGATCAACAGCGGCATGCCAACTTCGGCCATGGCTTCGATTGCCGGCAGAATCTTGTCGATGCTGGTCACGCCGGAATCGGAGTTGGTGGTCGCACCGGCCGGGTACAGCTTGGCGGCGTAGACAAAACCACTGGCCTTGGCCTCACGAATTTCTTCGGGCTGGGTGCGGTCGGTGAGGTACAGCACCATCAGCGGCTCAAAGCGACTGCCGGCCGGGCGGGCAGCGAGAATCCGCTGGCGATAGCCGTCGGCTTCAGCGGCGTTGCGCACCGGAGGTACCAGGTTGGGCATGATGATGGCGCGACCAAAAGTGCGCGCAACATCGGCAACGGTATTGGTCAACACGGCACCATCGCGAAGATGAATGTGCCAGTCGTCGGGACGCAGCAGGGTCAGGCGGTCGGACATGAGGGGATTCCAGGCGGGTCAAACTGAGGCGAATGCTACCGGAAAAGACTCTTGCAGGCACTCGCTATCAAGTTTTGCCAGAACCTTCCGATATCCCGTAGGTATGCCGTAAACATAGTGTGAATCGGTCTTTGTGTTTCAGAAGCCAATGGAGCCTCCCGTGCGCCAGCGTTATTTAGCCTTGCTCAGTGTGTTTGCCAGCCTTCCCGCGATGGCGCTCACGTACCAGACCCGTCTGGAGAACATTGAGTGGACGGTCGCCGGCGACAAGTTCGAATGTCGTCTGACCCAGCCGATCACCGATTTCGGCTCGGGTGAGTTCGTGCGCAAGGCGGGCGAGCAGGCGATCTTCCGTCTGAACGCCTACAACGCCATGCTTGGCGGTGGTTCGGCGACGTTGCTGGCGGCGGCTGCACCGTGGCAGCCGGGTCGTGGTGACATCAATCTGGGCAACGTCCGGCTCGGCAGTGGCAACGTGCTGTTCAGCAGTTCGCAGTCGCAGGCCGGAGGTCTGATCAGCGGCCTGCTGGATGGTCGCAGTCCGGTTGTACGTCGTGCGTCTGGCGACGGACGCGTCTCGGAAGTGCGTTTATTGCCGGTGAAATTCAGCAAGGCGTTTAACGACTATCAGACCTGTGTAGCGAAATTGCTGCCGCAGAATTTCGACCAGATCAAACAATCGCAGATCGGCTTTCCCGGCGAGGGCGTTGATCTGGACGCCGCCGCCAAGGCCAAGCTGCAAGTGATGCTCGAATTCATGAAGGCCGATCCAACGGTCAATCACATCGAACTCGATGGCCACTCGGACAACAGCGGCAATCGCCTGACCAACCGTGAACTGTCGCGCCGCCGAGCACTGGCAGTGGTCGACTTCTTCAAGGCCAACGGCATTCAGGAATCGCAGATCACCGTGCGCTTCCATGGCGAGCAATACCCGATTGTGCCGAACACCAATGCGGCCAATCGCGCGAAGAACCGTCGGGTCAATGTCAAACTGGCGCGCGTGGCGCCGACAAGCCCCGTACCTGCGCCTCAAGCGAGCACGCCAGCCAGCACTGCAGCGACTTCCTGACCCGCCGGTCATCGTCGCGCTCTCGACAGATTCTGTCGCTTTGTCGTCTTAAGCTGTCGCGCCTCTGTAAATTATCGCGTTTGGGCGGTAGACTCCTCGGCTTTCCGTAGAACCCCGTGGAGTGATGGCATGGCGGACGTAAACAAGGTCGTTCTGGCGTATTCCGGCGGCCTGGACACTTCGGTGATCCTCAAGTGGCTGCAGGATACTTATAACTGTGAAGTGGTGACCTTCACCGCTGATCTCGGTCAAGGCGAAGAGGTCGAGCCGGCCCGCGCCAAGGCTCAGGCCATGGGCGTCAAAGAAATCTACATCGACGATCTGCGCGAAGAGTTCGTGCGTGATTTCGTGTTCCCGATGTTTCGCGCCAACACCGTTTACGAGGGCGAGTACCTGCTGGGTACTTCCATCGCACGTCCGCTGATCGCCAAGCGTTTGATCGAAATCGCCAACGAAACCGGCGCTGACGCCATTTCCCACGGCGCTACCGGCAAGGGCAATGACCAGGTACGTTTCGAACTGGGTGCCTATGCGCTCAAGCCAGGCGTAAAAGTGATCGCCCCTTGGCGCGAGTGGGATCTGCTGTCCCGCGAGAAGCTGATGGACTACGCCGAGAAGCACGCGATCCCGATCGAGCGTCACGGCAAGAAGAAATCCCCGTACTCGATGGACGCCAACCTGCTGCACATCTCCTATGAAGGCGGCGTGCTGGAAGACACCTGGACCGAGCACGAAGAAGACATGTGGAAATGGACCGTCTCCCCGGAGAACGCTCCTGACAAACCACAGTATCTGGAACTGACCTACCGTAACGGCGACATCGTTGCGCTGGACGGCGTCGAAATGACTCCGGCCACCGTGCTGGCGACGCTGAACAAGATCGGTGGTGCTCACGGTATCGGCCGTCTCGACATCGTCGAGAACCGTTACGTCGGCATGAAGTCCCGTGGCTGCTACGAAACCCCGGGCGGCACCATCATGCTGCGCGCTCACCGCGCCATCGAGTCGATCACTCTGGACCGCGAAGTCGCTCACCTCAAAGACGAGCTGATGCCGAAATACGCCAGCCTGATCTACACCGGTTACTGGTGGAGCCCAGAGCGTCTGATGCTGCAACAGATGATCGATGCTTCGCAGGTCAACGTGAACGGTGTAGTTCGCCTGAAGCTGTACAAAGGCAACGTGATCGTCACCGGCCGCAAGTCCGACGACTCGCTGTTCGATGCCAACATCGCGACCTTCGAAGAAGACGGCGGTGCTTACAACCAGGCCGACGCGGCGGGCTTCATCAAGCTCAACGCGCTGCGCATGCGCATTGCTGCCAACAAGGGCCGCAAACTGTTTTAAGCGTTGCAGACTGACGCACAATGAAAAGGGCGGCCCTGTCATCGAGACAAGGTCGCCTTTTTGCATCATTCCTTGTCGACTTCAGCTTGAACCCAGGTGCTGTTCTTCGCCTGTGTGGCTTCGACTCATCTTTCATGCTCGCCCCAGTAGCGTCACGGCTTGTGAGCACAGGTTATAAACAATACAAAGCGTTTTTCCTGAGCCTTTCTTGACGTGTTTGATCTGCACAAGTGCATGCTGCGTCAGTACGACGTCCGATACGTGATTGGAAAGAAACACAACCATCCGTGGAATTTTCCTGTCGAGGTTGCGGATATTTTCCAGAATGGTGGCTAATTCTCTTGATGCATCGATATCCCGTGCATCGATGAGGTGCAGGTCGCTGACACATGCAGGCAACTGAATGTTGTGCTGAACAATCTGGCTCGATTTTGTGTTGATGTCGGGCGGCGGATCAGGTGCGTTGTGGACTTTGCACGAGTCTTTGCATTCGCCAGCGCCTGACTCGCTCGGGACGATACAACTGGATAGTCCAAATGTGCCTTGCGCGGATGAGTCCGCCTTCGGCGCGCTTCGTTTGTTCTCGCGAATATTGCTGTCGATCGTTCTTAGAAAACTCTTGTCTTTGTCAAAGTCTGAAGGTGAATAGAGGGAACGGGAGTTGAAGTTTAGAGTGATAAAGAAAAGGAATAGCAAGTAAAACGGGAAGCTGATCAGGAACCACACGTAAACCTCCCGGTCCTTATTGTCCAGGAATGGCAGGGAAACGGCGGCTGATGTTTCCGAAATGGCGGCGAATATGGCAATCACTGTCATGGGGTTGGTGATTTTGCTTTTTATTTTGAGCATGTTCTTACTCTTTTGTCTGGTCTTTGTCATGGTTGATAAGTTTATGCGAGTTAAGGTTTATGGTTGTGGGTGGTTATGTTTATGTTTATAGCAAAAGTATTTGTTCTGGTATAAATATCTTGTTTCAAGTGTTTATCTTTTGCTTCGCGTAGTATGCCGGTGTCGCAATTGTGGTTTTGTATTGCCAATGTTTGATTTCTGTTTTTACCACGCAAGGGTGTAGAGTCGCCCGCACCGGTCAGGCACAGTGAATCTCAGCGGTGACATGTGATTTTTGCGCCGTTAGTTGTAATTTGTAACAGGCTAGAAATGGGAGGTAATGCCTTGGCGGAGAGTCAAGCGGCGTTGGATGTTTAGGGGTCTAGAAGTTTTTTGTAGGATTAATCCGCGATGAATGTAGGGCATGTCTCTCGTTGCAAGTGCGTGTTAACCTCGGCATGCCATAGGGCAAGTGACTGGGCTATTGTGCGTGTTCTAAAAATTCGAACAGCGAAACTGGACTTGCCCATGAATAAAGTGCTGATCGTGGATGATCACCCTGTCATTCGTCTTGCGGTACGTATGCTGATGGAACGTCATGGCTACGAAGTCATCGCAGAAACTGATAACGGTGTGGATGCGTTACAACTTGCTCGCGAACAAATGCCGGATATTGTCATTCTGGATATAGGAATACCGAAACTTGATGGTCTGGAAGTTATTGCACGTCTGACTTCGACGGCGATGCCTATTAAAGTACTGGTGTTGACTTCCCAGGCGCCCGGGCACTTTTCAATGCGCTGCATGCAGTCGGGGGCTGCCGGTTATGTTTGTAAACAGCAGGACTTGACCGAGTTGCTCAGCGCAATCAAGGCCGTATTGTCCGGCTACAGTTATTTTCCCAATCAGGCTTTGCATACTGTGCGCACCAGTCTGGGCAATGCGAGCGAAGCCGATATGGTGGATCGTCTGTCCGGTCGGGAAATGATGGTGTTGCAGCAGTTGGCGCGGGGCAAGACCAACAAGGAAATTGCCGATGGCATGTTTTTGAGCAACAAAACGGTGAGTACCTACAAGACGCGCTTGTTGTTGAAGCTCAATGCTCGCTCCCTGGTTGATCTGATCGAGTTGGCGCAGCGTAATGGTCTGGTCTGAATGTATCGATGGCTGACGGGGTCATGGGCCGATCAAACTCAGCTAGCTGCAGAAAGTAAAAAGCCTCCGGTTCGGGAGGCTTTCAAATATCAGTCATCAAAATCGAACTCGGCCAATTGTTTTTGCAGTCGGCGCTCCTCAAGCAGGTTATCGATCGTACGGCGCTTGCTGAGATTGGTCTTGGCGACTTCGACCACAGGTTCGGCGTCATCAGTTTCTGCAGCCATATCGTCATCTACATCCATTGGCTCTTTGTCGCTACTCATCAGCTAACTCCCGGCTAAGAATGCCTTTGGCGCTCCTTATATCGATATTCCTGCGGCGGGTAAAAAAGATTTTTTCAATCGACTTATCAATTATTCCAATAGCCGCTCAATCGTCCGAAGTTTTGTCCTTGTACTCGCACAAGTCTTCGATCCGGCAGCTGCCGCAGCGCGGCTTGCGGGCCAGACACACGTAGCGGCCGTGAAGGATCAGCCAGTGATGAGAGTCGAGCAGGAATTCCTTGGGTACAAACTTCATCAGCTTCTTTTCCACTTCGACCACATTTTTGCCCGGTGCAATGCCGGTGCGGTTGCTGACACGAAATATGTGGGTATCGACGGCCATGGTCAGTTGACGGAAAGCCGTGTTGAGTACGACGTTGGCGGTCTTGCGGCCCACTCCCGGCAAGGCTTCGAGCTCTTCACGGGTTTGCGGAACCACACTGCCGTGGCGTTCGACCAGCAGGCGGCAGGTTTCGATGACGTTTTTGGCCTTGCTGTTGTAGAGACCGATCGTCTTGATATATTCCGATAGACCTTCGACCCCTAAAGCGTGGATCGTCGCCGGCGTATTGGCCACCGGAAACAGCTTCGCCGTGGCTTTGTTGACACCGACGTCAGTCGACTGCGCCGAAAGAATCACGGCGATCAACAGCTCGAACGGCGAGGAGTAGGCCAGTTCGGTCTTCGGCTCCGGATTGTCTTCGTGCAGGCGGCGGAAAATCTCCAGACGTTTTGCAGCATTCATGGGCGATGCGTTTCCTTGGATATCGAGTTCGGGCGAATCAACGCCTGGCGCGCCGCCAACAGCAGCGCCAACAAAATAAAAGCACCGGGGATCAAGGTGATCAGGTGCAGCCCTTCGCTAAATACAACAAGACCTGGCCAGTATTCGGAAAGTCCCCGGCCGAGACTACCGTGACCGATGAGTTCACGCAGCCCTGCAAGTACCAGCATGAGTCCACCGAACGTCGCGTAGAGTTTGAAGCGTTCGGCCAATGATTGATGCCAGAAACCATTGTGTTCCAGTACCACGCATTGCAACGCGATCAGGCCTGCATAGAGGCCGAATGTTTGCTGCCAGGGCAGAAACCAGCGCTGTGCCAACAGGTCTGCACAACTGGTGAAGGTCGCGGCGAGCAGCAGGCTGGCCAGCAACGCGCTCGTGCCAGTGAGGCGAGACCGTAAAACAGGCATGCACAAGCCATACAGGCCCACGACACTGGCGAACATCAATACTGCCCCCAGTGCGCCTACCAAGGAGTCACTGGTGCCAAGCAGCAGTGTCAGCATCAAAACATTCGAATGGGCTTCCGAGCGGTTCATGTTCCGTTCCCCAGCAGCGCCGACCGATGTTCATCGAAGTAGCGCAGCGCATCATGGATCGCGCTGATCGCCGCGCGAGAGGTGATGGTCGCACCGGCGATTTGATCAAATTGCCCTTGATCCTTTTTCAGCGCCCAGCCTGCATCGGTCGGCTCTTTGGCCGATTTGCCGGTGAACGTTTGCAGCCAGGCATTCGGCCAGTCACCCAGGTGCGCGCCGAGTGCCGGGGTTTCGGTCTGCTCAAGGGTTTTCACAGCCAATAATTTGCCGGTGGTATCGATGGCGATCAACAACTCGATGGCACCCGCATAACCCTGGGTCTGACTGCGCAGCAGTATCGCGACGGTCTGGCCGTCTCGGGTCGCGCGATAGCCGCTCGACAAGGCGCTGTGACTCAAGGTGGTGTCTGTCAAAGCCAAAGGCTGTTCCAGCGGTTGATTGTCGTAGGTCTCGCGCGGGAGCAGGTCGAGCAGTTTGCGGCTTTCGATCAAGCGCTGCTCCGCGATAATCTGCGGTGCGTTAATACGCTGTACGAAGTAGGTCGCGCCGATGCCGATGACTGCCAACAGCAGCACAATAAGTGTGCTGGCCGTACTATTCATGGCCTCACCTCAACCTGACGGTCTGCGGCAAATCGCTCCAGCGCCGGCACGCAAAGGTTCATCAACAGCACCGCAAACGCCACGCCATCCGGATACCCACCCCAGGTGCGAATCAAATAAGTCAGCAGCCCGACCCCGACGCCGAACAGCAGGCGGGCGAGCGCGGTTTTAGCACCCGAGACCGGTTCAGTGATGATGAAGAACGCGCCCAGCATGGTCGCGCCACTGAGCAGGTGGAACAGCGGCGACCCCTGCGAGTCCGACCCGGAACCATTCCAGAACAGCAGGCTGACAACAAACAGACTGGCGAGCATGCCTGCCGGTGCGTGCCAACCGAAAACCCGGCGTTGCAGCAAAAACAAGCCGCCGGCGAGAAACGCCAGATTCACCCATTCCACACCGTGGCCGCCAAAGCGACCAAACGCCGGATTGCTGGCGAACAATTCGTCCATGGTCAGGCTTTTGTTGATGCGCAGGCTGTCCAGCACCGTGGCCTGCGCCCAAGCGTCCGGCGCCTGGCCTGCACCGAACACCTGTTGAAACGCTGCCGTCAGATCCAGGCCATGGGCCGGCCAATGGGTCATCGGCTGCGGGAACATCACCATAGCCAAGGCAAACCCGAGCATCGCCGGATTGAACGGATTTCGACCGACGCCGCCGTACGCGTGCTTGCCAAACAACAGACCCGAGGCAATCGCCGTCACCGTCAGCCACCACGGGCAATAAGGTGGCAGGGCGGCGGCCAGCAATGTCGCGCTGACCAGCGCACTGCCGTCGCTGAGTGTCGGCTGCATTGGCTGTCGACGCAGTCTGAGGACAGCTGCCTCGATCATCAGCGCGGTGATGATTGCCAACAGCAGATTGATCAACACGCCCCAGCCGTAAAACCAGAACAGCGCCAGCAGCCCCGGCAACGTGGCCAGCAGCACCAGCTTCATCGCCCGTAGCAGGCGGTCGTCGGGTGCCTCAAGGGGCGACATGATCTTGTACCTGGCGCTCGGCGTCTTGCAGGCGGGCGCGGGCCTTGTCGAGGGTTTCACAGGGCGTGTCGGCGCGACGTTCGAGTTTGTTGAGATCCGCGCGGGCGTAGGCCAATTCGGTTTTCAACTGGCGAAGCTGGCTGTCGATCGGGCGTTTTTCGACGCGCATCAGGTCAGGCAAAGGTTGATCGCTTGTGGCTTCGGCGGCGTGCAGGGCTTGTTCGGCATCGCTTAATGCTTGTTCCAGCGCGGCGATCTGCTCCGGCGCCGCTTCGGCGGTTTGGGCTTTTTTCAGTTCGGCGCGGCGCATGGCCAACTGGATCTTCGCCCGTTTCAGATCGGCGTCTTTGCCAGGGGCAGGCACTGTGGGGGCTGGCGGAGCGTTGATTTCAACAGCTGCCAAAGCCTGTTCGGCCGCTTCGAATTGCTGCTGCAACACGATTAATTGCGTCTGCTGCTCGAACGTCGGCGGATGGCCGAAGGCCTTCAGCGATTTGTGCAGTTGCGCACGGCTCATGGCCACATCGATCTTGGCTTTCTTCAGCGCCGCATCAGCGCTCGCCGCTTTCTGCGCACGCACCCGCTCGAGCGCAGCCTGCACCGGATTGGTTGCACTCACTTCAGGTTGCGCCGCCCGTTTCGCCCGCGCTTCACGCTCTGCCTGCTTTTGTTGTTCTTCGCGTTGCAAGCGCTCGTTTCGTCGCTCGAAACGTTGGCGTGCGTGATCGCGTTTGGCCGCCCGTGCCCGCTGTTCTTCAAGACTGAAGGCCAGACCGCCCACCACCGGTACTGTGCTCGGTGGCAATGGATGCATTTCAATGCAATCCACCGGGCATGGCGCGACACACAGGTCGCAACCGGTGCACTCGTCAATGATCACCGTGTGCATCAGTTTCGCCGCGCCGACAATCGCGTCGATCGGGCAGGCCTGGATGCACTTGGTGCAGCCAATGCATTCGGCTTCACGGATGAACGCCACTTGTGGCGGCGCTGAGCCGCGACTGATGTCCAGTTCCAGTACCGGCACTTTCAACAACTCAGCCAGCGCGGCAATGGTTTCGTTACCGCCCGGCGGGCACTTGTTGATCGGCTCGCCTGCGACGATGCCTTGCGCATACGGCTTGCATCCCGGATGGCCGCATTTACCGCATTGGGTCTGCGGCAGAAGGGCATCGATGCGTTGAATCAGACTCATGTTTTGATCAGTCCACTGAATCCGAGAAAAATCACTGCGATCAGTCCGGCGCCGATCAGATCGATCGGCAGGCCACGGAAGGGCAGGGGAATATCGTTATCGACCGTGCGTTCACGCAAGTCCTGGAACAGGCTCAGCACCAGCCAGAAACCCAGCCCGGCTCCGAGACTCAGCGCTGTCGCCTGCAGCAGGCCTCGATCGTTTTGCGCGTTGATCAGTGCCAGCCCGAGCACACCGGCATTGCCCAGCAGCAATGGCCACAAACCTTCGAAGGGCAGATTCGGCAGCCTGCGCGCCAGCAGCTTCAACAGTGGCGCAATCAGCAATACACTCAACGGCAGAAACACGAACAAGCGCAGGGCTTCAAGGTGCAGCGGTACCAGCAGCCAATGCCAGACTGCGTAACTGGTAACGCCAACGATCAGCATCAGGCACAACGTCGCCAAACCCAGCGCATGCACCTGACGACGACTGCCCGCCAGCAGCGGATCGACGCCCAGGGGCCAGTGCAACACGAAGTTGTTGAGCAGCGCAGCACTGATGAGCGTAAGCACGAGTTCGATCATGGTTCTGCCAGCGAAACGGGCGGGTGTCTCTTAAGGTTAGGCATTATCCGGCCAGATATGAAAAATCCCACAGGCATGCCGGGCACGCCTGTGGGATCGATTCACCGCCGACTGTTACTTGATGCGCTGACCCGGCTTGGCGCCGCTGTCCGGGCTCAGCAGGTAAATCTCTTCACCGCCGGGGCCGGCTGCCATCACCATGCCTTCGGAGATACCGAACTTCATTTTCCGTGGCTTGAGGTTGGCGATCATCATGGTCAGGCGACCGTCGAGCTTGGACGGATCCGGATAAGCGCTCTTGATTCCGGAGAACACGTTGCGTTGTTCGTCACCGATATCCAGTGTCAGGCGCAGAAGCTTGTCGGCACCTTCCACGTGTTCGGCTTTGACGATCAGTGCGACGCGCAGGTCGATCGCGGCAAAGGCGTCGAAGTCGATTTCCGGCGACAGCGGATCCTTGGCCAGTTCGCCATTGCCGGCTGGGGCGGCGCCGGTGTCGGTCTGGCTGGCGGTCAGGTCTTCTTTCGAGGCGTCGCTCATGGCTTGCACTTTTACCGGGTCGATGCGGGTCATCAACGGCTTGAATTCGTTGAGCTGGTGGTTGGCCAGCAAGGTGGTGTGGTCGTTCCAGGTCAGCGGGGCGACGTTGAGGAACGCCTCGGCATCGGCGGCCAGCAGCGGCAGCACCGGTTTGAGGAAGATCACCAGTTGGCGGAACAGGTTGATGGCGGTGGCGCAGATCGCCTGGACTTCATCCTGCTTGCCTTCCTGTTTGTTCAACGACCACGGCGCCTTGTCGGCGATCCAGGCGTTGGCGCGGTCGGCCAGGGCCATGGTTTCGCGCATGGCACGGGCAAAGTCGCGGGCTTCGTAAGCATCGGCAATGCTCGGGGCGGCAGCGAGGAACGCCTCGGTCAGCTCTGGCGCGGCATTGTTGTCGACCAGCAGGCCGGCGTTACCTTTCTGGATGAACCCGGCGCAACGGCTGGCGATGTTGACCACTTTGCCGACCAGGTCGGAGTTGACCTTCTGCACGAAGTCTTCGAGGTTCAGGTCAAGGTCATCGACACCACGGCCCAGTTTGGCCGCGTAGTAGTAGCGCAGGTATTCCGGCGACAGGTGATCGAGGTAGGTGCGGGCCTTGATGAAGGTGCCACGGGACTTGGACATCTTCTGGCCGTTGACGGTCAGGTAGCCGTGCACGTTGATGCCGGTCGGCTTGCGGTAGCCCGCGCCTTCAAGCATTGCTGGCCAGAACAGTGCGTGGAAATTGACGATGTCCTTGCCGATGAAGTGGTACAGCTCGGCGGTGGAATCCTTGGCCCAGAACGCATCGAAGTCCAGCTCCGGCGTGCGGTCGCAGAGGTTCTTGAAGCTGGCCATGTAGCCGATTGGCGCGTCCAGCCACACGTAGAAATACTTGCCTGGCTCGCCCGGAATCTCGAAACCGAAGTACGGCGCATCGCGGGAGATGTCCCACTGTTGCAGGCCGGCGTCCAGCCATTCGGCGATCTTGTTGGCGACAGCGTCCTGCAGGGTGCCGCTGCGGGTCCAGGTCTGCAGCATTTGCTGGAAGTCTGGCAGTTTGAAGAAGAAGTGCTGGGAATCCTTGAGCACCGGGGTGGCGCCAGAGATTGCCGACTTCGGATCCTTCAGGTCGGTCGGTGCATAGGTCGCACCGCATTTTTCGCAGTTGTCGCCGTACTGGTCTTCAGTGCCGCATTTCGGGCAGGTGCCCTTGATGAAACGGTCGGCCAGGAACATTTTCTTTTCCGGGTCGAAATACTGGGTGATCGAGCGTTGGGCGATGTGCCCGGCGTCACGCAGCTTGATGTAGATCTGGCTCGACAGCTCACGGTTTTCTTCGGCGTGAGTGGAGTGGAAGTTGTCGAAATCGACCAGGAACTCGGCAAAGTCGGCGCTGTGTTCAGCCTGCACGTTGGCGATCAGTTGTTCCGGGCTGATGCCTTCCTTTTCCGCGCGCAGCATGATCGCCGAACCGTGGGCGTCGTCGGCGCAGACATAAATGCATTGATTGCCGCGATGCTTCTGGAAGCGCACCCACATATCGGTCTGGATATATTCCAGCATATGGCCAAGGTGAATCGAACCGTTGGCGTAGGGCAGGGCGCTGGTGACGAGGATCTTGCGTGGTTCGGACATGTGGGGCTTCGCTACTTGATGAAACGGAGGTCGGCCACTATAAAGCGCCGAGCAAGATATTTCACCCCTGCAAATCGTTGCCGGGCGTGCCGTCCGGAGGATAGAAGGGGTAGGATACCCGCCATCTTTTCCCAGTCTTGTTATCGGAGTTGCCCATGAGCGCCGTCACTCGCGCAGCGGTGGAAGCCGTCCTCAGCCAATACACCGACCCTTACCTGAACCAGGACCCGGTCAGCGCCGGTTGCGTGAAAAACATCGAGATCGTCGGTGACCGCGTCAACGTGCAGCTGGAAATCGGTTACGCCGCCGGTCTGTTCAAGAGCGGCTGGGCGCAATTACTGCAACTGGCCATCGAAAACCTCGATGGCGTGGTGATCGCCAAGGTTGAAGTGAACAGTGTTATCGCTGCGCACAAGGCGCAGGCGCAGATTCCGGGGCTGGCCAATGTCAAGAACGTGGTTGCCGTGGCGTCCGGCAAGGGCGGTGTAGGCAAGTCGACCACCGCCGCCAACCTCGCGCTGGCCCTGGCCCGTGAAGGCGCCAAAGTGGGGATTCTCGACGCCGATATCTACGGCCCGAGCCAAGGCATCATGTTCGGTATTCCCGAGCGCACCCGCCCCGAGGTCAAGGATCAGAAGTGGTTTGTGCCGCTCAAGGCCCATGGCGTCGAAGTCATGTCGATGGCCTTTCTGACCGACGACAACACGCCGATGGTCTGGCGCGGGCCGATGGTCTCCGGCGCACTGCTGCAACTGGTCACGCAAACCGCGTGGGGCGATCTGGACTATCTGGTTATCGACATGCCGCCAGGCACCGGCGACATCCAGCTGACCCTGGCGCAGAAAGTCCCGGTGGCGGGTGCGGTGATCGTCACCACGCCACAGGATTTGGCCCTGCTCGACGCGCGCAAAGGCGTGGAAATGTTCCGCAAGGTCAACATTCCGGTGCTGGGCGTGGTGGAAAACATGGCCGTGCACATCTGCTCGAACTGCGGGCATGCCGAGCATCTGTTCGGTGAGGGCGGTGGTGAAAAACTGGCGACCCAGTACGGCGTAGAGCTGCTGGCATCGCTGCCGCTGTCGATGCTGATCCGCGAACAGGCCGACGGCGGCAAGCCAACGGTGATCGCCGAGCCGGACAGCCAGATTGCCATGGTCTATCAGGAACTGGCCCGCCACGTCGGCGCGCGCATTGTGTTGCAGGAAGCGGCGACACCGGCGATGCCGAATATCACCATCAGCGACGATTGATGCATCCGCAACACCGATAACCCTGTGGGAGCGAGCTTGCTCGCGAAAGCGGAGTGTCATTCAACCTATCAGTTGTCTGATACGACGCCTTCGTCGGAACGCCGCCCGGAGCAAGCTCGCTCCCACATTGGTTCTTTATTGCCAGTTAGATCCGCAACCCGCCATCCATCTCCAGGATCCGGCCGGTGTAATAGTCGTTTTCGAAGATATACGCCGCCGAGTGGGCGATCTCTTCCGGCTTGCCCATGCGCTTGAGCGGAATCCCCGAGGTCATCTTCTCCAGCGCTTCCGGCTTCATGCCCAGGGTCATCTCGGTTTCGATGAAGCCCGGCGCAATGCCCGCCACGCGAATGCCGTAACGCGCCAGCTCTTTGGCCCAGGTCACTGTCGCTGCAGCAACACCGGCCTTGGCCGCCGAATAGTTGGTCTGGCCAACGTTACCGGCACGCGAGATCGACGAAATATTGATGATTGCGCCGCTGGTCTTCAGCTCGACCATTTTCGCCGCCACCTCACGGGTGCACAGGAACACGCCGGTCAGGTTGACGTCGATCACTGCCTGCCACTGTGCCAGGCTCATCTTGGTCATTTCGCCGTCCTTGACCTTGAGCAGCAGGCCATCACGCAGGATCCCGGCGTTGTTGATCAAGCCATGGATCGCGCCGAAATCAGCGGCGACCTGCGCTACCATGTGCTCGACCTGCTCCTCATTGGCGACGTTGCACAGATAGCTGCGCGCCTCGACGCCCTTGGCCTTGCAAGCCGCGACCGCGTCGTCGAGCTTTTCCTGATTGAGGTCGACCAGCGCGAGCTTCGCGCCTTTGCCGGCGAAATACTCGGCCATCGAACGGCCCAAACCCTGGCAACCGCCAGTGATAATGATTACTTTGTCGTTGAGTTGCATTCGCATGCCCCGATAGCAGGTCTGAGTAGTTTTTGTTTTCAGCGACTCTCGATCTGCCCCGGCCGTGGCCGGGATGCACATCAGAATTGCCCGCTGGCGTGACGGGGACTTGATCCCGGGCGCCTGTCCGTTTTTTCGACGGATTCTATTTAAGGAGTCATAAATTGAGCGTTGAAGTGGCGAAGAATGCCCGAGAATTGCTTCTCAAGGAATACCGTGGAGTGCTGTCGACCCACTCCAAATCGATGCCCGGTTTTCCCTTTGGCTCCGTAGTGCCTTACTGCCTGGACGAGCAGGGTCGGCCGCTGATCCTGATCAGCCGCATCGCCCAGCACACCCACAACCTGCAAAAAGACCCGAAGTGCTCGATGCTCGTCGGCGAGCGTGAGGCCGATGATGTGCAAGCCGTTGGTCGCCTGACCTATCTGGCCGAAGCGCAAAAGCTCGAAGACGTAGCTGCCATCGAAGCTGCCGCCGAGCGTTACTACCGCTATTTCCCCGATTCGCAGAACTACCACAAGGCCCACGATTTCGATTTCTGGGTACTGAACCCGGTGCGTCACCGCTACATCGGCGGTTTCGGCGCGATTCACTGGGTCGATCAACTGACCCTGGCCAACCCGTTCGCCGGCAAGGCCGAAATCAGCATGGTCGAGCACATGAACAGCGACCATGCCAAAGCCATCGCGCATTACGTTGACCTCGCCGGCCTGCCGAAAACCGCGCAGGCGCAACTGGCCGGGATCGACACCGAAGGCATGCACCTGCGCATCGGTCAGGCGCTGTACTGGTTGCCGTTCCCGGCGCCTTGTAATACGCCGACACAAGTGCGCGAGGCCCTGGTTTCATTGGCTCATGCCGAGGTCTGGGCAAAAAATGCAGTGGCCGATGCTTGAATTCACGAAAGGGCGACGTCATCTAAGGCTTACTGCAAGGCATTTCTTGCGTTGAGGAAACTTTGATGCGCCCTTTTCTGTTGCTCTTTCTGCTGTTTCCAGTGCTGGAGCTGTTCGTATTCGTCAAAGTGGCAGGGGCTATCGGGTTTTTCCCGGCCCTGCTGCTGATCATTGTCGGCTCGATGTTCGGCGTGTTTGTGCTGCGCGTCGCCGGTCTGGCCACGGCCCTGCGTGCCCGTGAAAGCCTGAACCGCGGCGAACTGCCCGCGCAAACCATGCTTGAAGGGCTGATGCTGGCATTGGCCGGAGGCCTGTTGATCCTGCCGGGCTTCATCAGCGACGTGGTCGGTCTGGTGATGCTGCTGCCATTCAGCCGCCGGTTGCTGGCGAACAAAATGCGTCAGCGCGCCGAAGAACAGGCTATGCGCCAGCGTGCGTTCGCCGACGACCTGCAACCCCGTGGCGGTCCTGCACCGCGTCAGCCGTTGGGCCGCGAGGGTGATGTGATCGAAGGCGAGTTCGAACACCGCGACACCAAGTAACGGCGATATCGACACGGCACCTTCGGGTGCCGTGTTCGTTTATGGGCCGCATTTATGCAGAACATCGGTGAAAAATTTTTCGCCTCGCCCTTGTAATAAGCTTATGCGCCCTTATGTATCGGTCACCGAAAGGTTTCTGGCATTTGCGCCAGTCAGTCTTCCGCGTCTCGCTCGACGAGGCGCAACCGGCGAAGGCCGGATTTGTTAAACCCGCCGGGAATACACCGGCCGATGAAAACCACAATTAGGAGAGATCGACAATGAAGCTTCGTCCTCTGCATGACCGCGTCGTTATCCGTCGCAGCGAAGAAGAAAAGAAAACCGCTGGCGGTATCGTCCTGCCAGGTTCGGCTGCTGAGAAAGCCAACCACGGTGTGATTCTCGCTGTAGGCCCGGGCAAAGCTCTGGAAAACGGCGAAGTGCGCGCACTGTCCGTGAAGGAAGGCGACAAGGTTGTGTTCGGTCCTTACTCCGGCAGCAACACTGTGAAAGTCGACGGCGAAGACCTGTTGGTAATGAGCGAGAACGAAATCCTCGCTGTTATCGAAGGCTGATAACCCCGTTCATTTTCCCGCTACTACAAAGTATTTAAGGAATATCGATCATGGCTGCTAAAGAAGTTCTGTTTGGCGATTCCGCCCGTAAAAAAATGCTCAAGGGCGTCAACGTCCTGGCTGACGCAGTAAAAGCGACCCTGGGCCCGAAAGGCCGTAACGTGATCATCGAGAAGAGCTTCGGCGCTCCGACCATCACCAAGGACGGCGTTTCCGTCGCCAAAGAAATCGAACTCGACGACCGTTTCGAAAACATGGGCGCGCAGCTGGTCAAAGACGTTGCCTCCCGTGCCAACGATGACGCTGGTGACGGTACTACCACCGCTACCGTTCTGGCTCAGTCGATCGTCAACGAAGGCCTGAAAGCCGTCGCTGCCGGCATGAACCCGATGGACCTGAAGCGCGGTATCGACAAAGCGACCATCGCGATCGTCAAAGAGCTGAAGAACCTGTCCAAGCCATGCGCTGACACCAAGGCAATCGCTCAGGTCGGCACCATCTCCGCCAACTCCGACAGCTCCATCGGCGACATCATTGCCGAAGCCATGGAAAAAGTCGGTAAAGAAGGCGTGATCACCGTTGAAGAAGGCACTGGCCTGGAAAACGAACTGTCGGTTGTTGAAGGCATGCAGTTCGACCGTGGCTACCTGTCCCCGTACTTCGTCAACAAGCCAGAGACCATGGTTGCCGAGCTGGACAGCCCGCTGATCCTGCTGGTCGACAAAAAGATCTCGAACATCCGCGAAATGTTGCCAGTGCTGGAAGCCGTTGCCAAAGCCGGCCGTCCACTGCTGATCGTTTCCGAAGACGTTGAAGGCGAAGCCCTGGCGACTCTGGTTGTGAACAACATGCGTGGCATCGTTAAAGTCGCAGCCGTCAAGGCGCCAGGCTTCGGCGACCGTCGCAAGGCCATGCTGCAGGACATCGCTGTTCTGACCGGCGGTACCGTTATCTCCGAAGAGATCGGCCTGAGCCTGGAAGCCGCTACCCTGGAAAACCTCGGTAGCGCCAAGCGTGTGACCATCTCCAAGGAAAACACCATCATCGTTGACGGTGCTGGCGTTGAAGCTGACATCCAGGCGCGTATCACTCAGATTCGTGCCCAGGCTGCCGAAACTTCCTCGGACTACGACCGTGAAAAACTGCAAGAGCGTCTGGCCAAGCTGTCCGGCGGCGTTGCAGTGATCAAGGTTGGCGCTGGTTCCGAAGTTGAAATGAAAGAGAAGAAAGCCCGCGTTGAAGACGCCCTGCACGCAACTCGTGCAGCCGTTGAAGAAGGCGTGGTACCTGGCGGTGGCGTTGCGCTGATCCGCGCTCTGCAAACCCTGAACGACCTGAAAGGCGACAACGCTGATCAGGACGTTGGTATCGCTGTTCTGCGCCGCGCTGTTGAAGCTCCGCTGCGTCAGATCGCTGCCAACAGCGGTGACGAACCAAGCGTTGTGGTCAACGAAGTCAAGAACGGCAAAGGTAACTTCGGTTACAACGCTGCAACTGGCGAATACGGCGACATGATCGAAATGGGCATCCTGGACCCAACCAAGGTGACTCGTTCCGCTCTGCAAGCTGCATCGTCGATCGGCGGTCTGATCCTGACCACTGAAGCGGCAGTAGCTGACGCGCCGAAGAAAGACGGCGCGGCTGGCGGCGGTATGCCAGACATGGGCGGCATGGGTGGCATGGGCGGCATGATGTAAGCCAGCCTTGTCCCTGTAACGCAAAAACCCCGCTGACGAAAGTCCGCGGGGTTTTTTATTGCCCAAATTTCAGCTTCACACCAATTCCCTGTGGGAGCGAGCCTGCTCGCGAAGGCGTCGGATCAACCAGCATTAATGTTGAATGACACACCGCATTCGCGAGCAGGCTCGCTCCCACAATTGGATCTATATTTCAGGCACTGACCGGTTGTGCCTTGATGATGGCCTCGGTTTTCACCGCCGGGCGATACAGCACCCAGTAATACGACCCCAGACAAATCAGCCAGCAGAAAATCGCCGTCCACACGTTGTGCGAGAAGAAGTGTGCACCCTGCATCATCCGGCTGATAGAAAATACCGAACCCAGCGCAAAGGCAAAGATAAAGGCCTGACGCGCCAGACGCGGACGGCGATCACGCAGGACAAAGAACAGCGCAAACAGAGTGAACCCCGTCGCCGCATGGCCACCGGGCCAGCAACGCCCGGGCTTGTCGGTCTGCGGGCGATGCTCCATCAACTTGCTGTAGGTTTCATGACCACCGAATTGTTCCAGGCTCCACGGGCACTGGACGGCTGTCACGGCTTTGACCGGAGTGACGAACGAAGTGGCAAGACCCAGCGACAGCACCAGACAGCCCAGCTCACGCTTGAATGGCTTCAGTCTGGCGATAAAAAACGAGCCGATAAAACCCAGTACCGCAAACACCGAGAAACCGATCACCACCTGTTTGGCACGGTCGTGAAGGATGTCTTCAAGGAAAAAGCTGTGACGGCCAATGAAGTCACCGGCAACTGGATCGTAGAACAACCGCGCCAGCACCATGTCCAGGTCGGTCATTTCCAGCAGAATCAGGCTTATCGCCGCGATGATTGGAATTCCCAGATACAGCCACAGATTCAGCGGGCGAGGGGTGGGGCGTACAACACTTGATGACATGTTGGTTCCTGAATAAAAGAACACGCCCCGGGGCATCAGCCCGGGGCGCTTCGATTAACGTTCGCTGACTTGCGGAGCACCCTCCTTGGGTGCTTTCCAGCCAAGCAGCTGTTGCTTGAAGCCATAACTGGCGGTTTGGTAATAGGTGATGGCGCGGCTGATCAGCGGATCATCGCTGGTTGCGCGGGATTCGCGGCTCTCGGTCAGCGCATCGTCATGCCGGCGCAAGCCTTGGCGCGGACTGAGGATCGCCAGATCCTTGCCGTCGAACAGGCCCAGATGCTGGTAGTTGCCGACCACGACGCGCGGTGGCAGCGGGTTGTCCTGCAACAGGTTGCGACCGAAGAACGTCGATTGGTAATCCATGTTCAACAAGCCCAGCAGCGTCGGCGCCAGATCGATCTGGCTGGCCAGTTCGCCATTCTCGCGAGGCTCGACCAACTTCGGTGCATAGATGAACAGCGGGATCTGATAGTTGGCGATCGGCAAGTCTTCCTTGCCGGCACTGCCCGCCGTGTGATCGGCAACGAAGATGAAGATCGTGTTGTCGAACCACGGTTTCTGCCGTGCCTGTTCAAGGAACTGGCCAATCGCATAGTCGGTGTATTTCACCGCGCCATCGCGACCATTACCGGACTTGATGTCGATCCGGTCGTCCGGGTAGGTGTAAGGGCGGTGGTTGGAGGTGGTCATCAACTGCAGCAAGAACGGCTGCTGTTTGTCGTAATCGGCATCGGCTAGCTTCAGGGTCTGCTTGTACAGATCCTCGTCGGCCATGCCCCAGGCGTTCTTGAAGTGAATCTCTGCTTCGTCAACGCTGCTCTGGTCGACAACGCGATAACCGTTGCCACTGAAGAACGCGTTCATGTTGTCGAAGTAACCGCGTCCGCCGTAGACAAACACGCTGTCGTAGCCGACTGCGCTCAGTTGCTGACCGAGACTGGCGAAGCCGCTTTCACGGCCGATGCGCTTGACGATCGAACGGCCCGGGGTCGGAGGAATGGCCAGCGTGATAGCTTCCAGACCACGGTCCGTGCGAGTGCCGGTGGCGTAGAAGTTATTGAAGTACAGGCTCTGTTTGCGCAAGGCATCCAGATTCGGTGTCAGGTCACGTTTGTCGCCATTGCTGCCAAGGTACTTGGCGCTGAGGCTTTCGATGGTCACAAGTACGATGTTCGGTTTACGCGGGGTGCCGGGATTATCGATCATCCGGCGAATGTCTTGCGGATCCCGGCTGATGAACTGCGCATTGGGTTCATTCAGTTCGGCACGAATCTGCTGGGCGACTTTTTCCGGCGCCAGGCTGCCGTAAAACTGCGTGTAGTCCAGTTCGTTGTTCCGGAACGCGGCGAAGAACTGATAAGGACCGTTGCTCGCCAGTTCATTCTGATAGGCGTTGCCGCCCTGGGCGCGGGGCGCATCCTGACTAAGCAACTGCAGGCTCAGGCCGGCGACCACCAGCAACGCCAGCGCATTGAGCAAACGCCCACGCAACGGCGGCAGTGGAGCATCCAGCGCAGCATTGAACGGCTTGCGCAGGGCGAAGCTGAGAGCGACGGCCAGTAGCGCGAGGATGCTCAGCAGCGTGCCGATCGGGTATGACTCCAGCACGTTGTTCAGCACTTCGTCGGAATACACGAGGTAGTCGACGGCGATGAAGTTGAAGCGCACACCGAACTCGTCCCAGAACAGCCACTCGGCCACCGAGACGAACAGCATGGCGAACAGACTGACGGTCAGCAGCCCTTGCAGGAACCAGCGATGACCACGGCGACGCCACAGCGCCGGCGGGCACAGCAACAGGTACAGGCCCATTGGCAATGCGGCGTAGGCGAGGAAACCCAGGTCATACAACAGACCGATTCCAAATACGGAAAGCGCAATGCCGCCGGCCTCATCAAGGTGAGTCAGCAGCAGGACGGTTCGGGTCAGGAAGAACAGCACCAGCCAGACGCCAGTGACCAACAGCAGAAGGCGCATGGGCGCCGTCTTGAAAAAGTCCATTGTCTACATTCCTTATATCTAATGGCGCGAGAGTCTCGCGTTGTCACTGTAGTCAGGTTGTGAACCGATAGTGAAAAACTCGTTAAGGTTTGAATTTGCTTGAGAGAGTCGATTTACGAGGCTTTCAGCCCTAGCCCTGAGGTGGCGATGGCCTTAAGCTGCGCGAGCCATGACGGCCGTTACTGTGTACGGAGGAGTGCCCATGCGAATTCTATTGGTTGAAGACAACCGCGATATCCTCGCCAATCTGGCTGATTACCTGGGGCTCAAAGGCTATACCGTCGATTGCGCCCAGGACGGTCTGTCAGGCCTGCATCTGGCGGCCACCGAGCATTACGACCTGATCGTCCTCGACATCATGCTGCCCGGCATCGATGGCTACACCCTGTGCAAACGCCTGCGTGAAGACGCCCGTCGTGACACGCCGGTGATCATGCTCACTGCCCGCGACCAGCTCGACGACCGTTTGCAGGGCTTCAAGTCCGGCGCCGACGATTACCTGGTCAAACCCTTTGCCTTGTCCGAACTGGCCGCGCGCGTCGAAGCGGTGATGCGGCGTACCCAGGGTGGCGGACGCCGGGCGTTGCAGGTCGGTGATCTGAGTTATGACCTCGATACACTGGAAGTGACCCGTGAAGGCAAGTTTCTCAAGCTCAACCCGGTCGGCCTCAAGCTGCTGGCGGTGTTGATGCAGAAGAGCCCGCACGTGCTGCGCCGGGAAATTCTCGAAGAGGCGCTGTGGGGGGATGATTGTCCGGACAGCGACAGCTTGCGCAGCCACGTGCACCAATTGCGTCAGGTGATCGACAAACCGTTCGCCAAACCACTGCTGCACACCGTGCACGGCGTCGGTTATCGCTTGGCCGAGGGGCGTGATGGAGTTTAAGCAAAGCCTTTCCCAGCGGATCATCATTGCCTTTGCACTGATGAGCGCACTGGTGGCAGGCGCCTTTGCCATGGGAATCGTCGCGACCGTGCACCTTGTGGAAGAAAAACTGATTTCGGCGGGGCTGGGCGGCGATTTGCAGCGCCTGCTGCTGATGGACAACGTCTCGGACTGGAGCCATCGCCCAGAGCCGGATCAGTTGTTCTATTTCAGCGGTGGCCCGGGGGATTTCGAACTGCCCAAGGATCTACGTCACCTCGATGCGGGTTTCCATGAAGTGTTCCGCGAGCAGCTGTCGTATCACGCGATGGTCGAGATTGTCGACGGTCGGCGCTATGTGCTGCTGCAGGATCAAAGCGATTTCGAAGAGCGTGAGCGCGTGCTGTTTGCCGTGGTGCTGGTGGGCTTTGTGCTCAGTCTGGCGCTGGCGGTGTTCCTCGGCTGGGTGCTGGCGCGCAAGGTGATGGCACCGGTGGTGCGGCTGGCCCGGCAAGTGCGCCATCGCGACCAGTTGCTCGGCTTGGCACCGCCGCTGGCGCCGGATTATGCGGCAGACGAAGTCGGCGAGCTGGCGGTGGCGTTCGATGCCACGCTGGGACGCCTGCGTCAGGCGCTGACCCGTGAAAGATTGTTCACCAGCGATGTCAGTCACGAATTGCGCACGCCGTTGATGGTGCTGGCCAGCTCTTGCGAACTGCTGATGGAAAACCCGGCCATCGATCAGCGCGGGCGCAATCAGGTCGAGCGCATTGCCCGGGCCAGTGAGGAAATGCGCGAACTGGTGCAGACCTTCCTGATGCTCGCCCGCTCCCAGCGCGAAGATGCCGGTTCGGCGCCGCAACAGCATCTTGCCCAAGTGGCGGACAGTCTGTTGTGCGTGTGGCGTGAGCCGATCGAAAGCAAAGGGTTGACCTTGCAGTTCGAGCCGGGCAATCCACCGACCACCTGCTACAACGCAACGTTGTTGACCGCGGTGATGGGCAACCTGTTGCGCAACGCTTGCCACTACACCGAGAAGGGCTTTATTCGCCTGACGCTCAACGGCAACGGTTTCGTTGTGGAGGACTCCGGTGTCGGCATTCCGGAAGAAAAACGCGAAGCCATGTTCGAGCCTTTCGTACGTGGCAGCGAGAAACGCGGCGAAGGTCTGGGGCTGGGGTTATCACTGGTTCAGCGGATCTGCGAGAACCAGGGCTGGACCGTCAGCTTGAGCACGATGGAGCCCAATGGCTGCCGCTTCGAGGTAGATCTGGGCAAAATCTGACGCACGGAGTGGCTCAATGCTACTCCCTCCTTCCTGTCTAAATCCTGTATAACGCTGTAATAATTTGTCTGTTTACCGGACATTTTTTTCACAAATGGATGACCTGACGCTGACACGCTGCTCCTTAAGGTGGTGACATCAGCAATTCAGGAGTCCAGGTGATGGCCGGTCCGATCAAACTCGATTTTTCCGAGAAGTACGACGATCAACATGCGCAGAAATACCTGCGCAAGCACAAAGAAAGCCTTGGACGTCGTCTCTCCCACTGGCGTGACGAACAACTGGCCCGCAAGGCGCTGGCGTTGGTCGGTGAGCCAGGGCTGGTGCTGGATCTGCCTTGTGGTGCCGGGCGGTTCTGGCCATTGCTGGGTGAAAAGACCAACCGGGTGATCATTGGCGCGGACAATTCCGAGTCGATGATCGCGACGGCCATGCAGGCGCAACCGGCCGATGTGGTGAAACGGGTACAACCCTTGCACACATCTGCCTTCGACATTGCCTTGCCTGACAACGCCGTCGACAGCATTTTCTGCATGCGTCTGCTTCACCACATCGGTGAAGCCGAGCATCGCCGGGCAATTCTGCGCGAATTCGAGCGCGTTACCCGGGACAGTGTGATCGTTTCGCTGTGGGTTGATGGCAATTTCAAAGCATGGAAACGCCAGCGAGCCGAGCGCAACCGTGACAAACGCGAGTATCAGAATCGCTTTGTGTTACCGGCCGTTACGGTGGAAAAGGAGTTCGAGCAGGCAGGTTTTCGGATTCAGGAACAACTGGACTTTATTCCGCTCTACGCCATGTGGCGGGTTTACGTATTACGCAAGAGGTAACAGGATGGCAGTGCAATTGGCAGCAGAAACGGAAGTCGCTTCGCAAGATCGCTTTGACTATTACTGGAACCAGCGCGGCGAGTGGGTGGAAGAGCCCAACGTTCGACGCGGCGGGGAAAGTGGCGTGCAGAGGGTCGTGGGGCGCGATGGACAACTGCTGTACGCCAAGCGCCAGACGGGTCATATCTATCGCAGCTGGTTGCACCCTTTTGGCCGTCCCACTGTTTTGCGTGAGCTCGACGCGCTGACCGGCGTCAGCAAGCTCGGTGTGCGCGTGCCGGAAATCGTTTTCTGCGGCGCCCAGCCTGATCCGCAGCACAAATGGCGCGCGCTGCTGGTGACCAAGTCCCTGGACGGTTTCCAGGAACTGGAACATTGGCTGGCGGCTGCCGGCGGTCGCGATCAGTGTGGCGATGGGGTTTATGAGCGTGTGCTCAAGGACCTCGCCGAAAACCTGGCGCGCATGCACAAGGGCCGTTGGCAGCATAGCTGCATCTACATCAAACACGTGTTTGTGCGGGTGACGGGTGAAGGCGAGTCGGCCAAGGTCGAGGTCGCTTTGATCGATCTGGAGAAGTGCCGCCAGCGTCTGACCGCCTATCGTGCCGCTTCCCACGACATGAAGCAATTGCGCCGCCATTCGTCGTTCCGCGACGCGGACTGGAAAAAACTCGTCTACTTTTATGAGACGGCGTTTGGCAGCGCTATCAAAGGTTTATAGCGATGAAACTAGAAATTGCACGAGGTTTGTTTTTGGTTGGAGCCTTGGCAGTTGCGTCATTGGCGGTGGCTGCCTGGGAGCAGCCCCGCATGCAGGTGGTTGGCGCGTCGGTAGACGACGCCCACTGCGCAGTCCCACGGGTGGCAAAAGCCTCCGTGGCGACCCAACCCGATCATGATTTGTTGTTGTTCATGTTCGGACTTTCCCAAGGGATGAGGCCGCAGAGTTGATTCGATTGAAGCCAATATAAAAGGCCTCGCAGATGCGAGGCCTTTTTTTATGCGCGGATTTTATGGATGCACGCCGACCAATGTGGGAGCGAGCCTGCTCGCGAAGGCGGTCTGTCAGTTAATACTTATGGTGCCTGACACACCGCCTTCGCGAGCAGGCTCGCTCCCACAGGGTTATGCGGTTGGCTTGGGATCGGGTTTCGCCAGCAGGGTGTAAACGCATGGCAGCACAAACAGCGTAAACAACGTGCCGATCGACATCCCCGTGGCAATCACCATGCCGATATCAAAACGGCTGACCGCTCCGGCCCCCGTGGCCAGAATCAACGGCACCATGCCAAACACCATCGCCGCCGTGGTCATCAGCACCGGCCGCAAGCGAATAGCCGCCGCTTCCTCAACGGCTTCGCGCGCCGTCAGGCCTTTGTCCTTGCGTAACTGGTTGGCGAACTCGACGATGAGGATGCCGTGTTTACTGATCAGACCGATCAGTGTCACCAGCCCGACCTGGGTGTAAATGTTCATGCTCGACCAGCCGAGGAACAATGGAATCAACGCCCCGCAGATCGACAACGGCACCGTCACCAGAATCACCAGCGGATCGCGGAAGCTCTCGAACTGCGCCGCCAGCACCAGAAAGATGATCGCCAGGGCCAGGGCAAACGTCACCCACAACGCGCTGCCTTCCTGGACGAACTGGCGTGAGGCGCCGCCATAGTCGAAGGCAAACCCGGCTGGCGCTTCTTCCCGGGCGATCTGCAGCACGGTATCGATGGCTTCACCCATGCTCACCAGCGGAAAACCGGAAATCTTCGCCGCGTTGAGTTGCTGGAACTGGTTGAGTTGTCGCGGTCGCGCGCGGTCACTGACTTTGATCAGCGTCGACAATGGCAGCAATTCGCCCTGGGTGTTTTTCACGTAGTAATTGTTCAGCCAGTCCGGATTGTCGCGATAGGGCCGTTCAACCTGGGCAATTACCTTGTAGCTGCGGCCTTCAATGGTGAAACGGTTGATTTCCGCCTCACCCAGCAGTGTCGCCAGCGTGCCGCCCAAGTCCTGCATCGACACGCCCATCTGCGCCGCTTTGGCGCGGTCGATATCGACTACCACTTCCGGTTTGTCGAACGCCAGATCAAGGTCGACGAAGGCAAACTTGCCCGACTCCATGGCGCGCTTCTTGATCCGGTCGGCGACTTGCAGCAGCAGCTCGTAGTCGTTGGCGGTATTGACCACGAACTCGAACGGCAGACCTTCGCCGGTGCCGGGCAGGGAGGGCAGGTTGAAACCGAAGATCTGCAAGCCCGGAATGCCTTCGAGTTTGCCTTGCACCTCGGGGAGGATTGCCATCTGTGTGCGGCTGCGTTCGTTCCATGGCTTGAGCAGGAAGCCGCCGATGCCCGCCTGTACACCGTTGTAGCCGTTGATCTGGAACGAGGAGTAGTACTCCGGGAATTGCTTGAAGATCTTGATGAATTCGTCGGTGTAGGTGCTCAGGTAATCGAGATTGGTCGGCTGCGGGGCGGTGGCCATCATGAAAATGATGCCCTGGTCCTCATCCGGCGCCAGCTCCGATTTGGTGAACTTGAGGAACACCGGGATCAGGCACAGCACGATCACCGCAAACACCAACACCACCGGCCGTGTGTCCAGCGTGCCGTGCAGCATGCTCTGGTAGCGGCGCTTGAGGCTGTCGAAGATGCGGTCGAGACGATGGGCGAGGCCGCTGGGGTTCTGTTCGTGGCGCAGCAAAAACGCGCACATCATCGGCGACAGGGTCAGGGCGACGATCCCGGAAATCACCACCGCACCGGCGAGGGTCAGCGCGAACTCCTTGAACAGCGCCCCGGTCAGTCCGGTGAGGAAACCGATCGGCGCGTACACTGCCGCCAGCGTAATGGTCATCGACACCACCGGCATGGCGATTTCCCGTGCGCCTTCAAGGGCGGCATCAAACGGCGTCTTGCCTTCCTCGATGTGCCGGTGGATGTTTTCCACCACGACAATCGCATCGTCGACCACCAGACCGATGGCCAGCACCATTGCCAGCAGCGTCAGCAGGTTCATCGAGTAGCCCATCATCTGCATGAAGAACATCACGCCGATCATCGACAGCGGAATGGTCACCACCGGGATCACCACCGAACGCAGTGCGCCGAGGAACAGGAACACCACGACGATGACGATCAGCACCGCTTCGAACAGGGTTTTCACCACTTCATCGATCGAGGCCTGAATAAACAGCGTGGCGTCGTAGGCGATGTCGCTTTTCAGGTTCGGTGGCAGTTGCGCTTCCAACTCGGGCATCAGCTTGCGCACTTCCTTGATCACGTCCAGCGGGTTTGCGCCGGGTGTCGCCTTGATGCCGATGTACACCGACGGCGTGCCGCCGAACGAGCTGATCGAGTCGTAGTTTTCCGCGCCCATTTCCACCCGCGCGACATCGCTGAGCAGCACCCGGCTGTCGCCACTGACCTTGAGCGGAATGGCCGCAAACGCCTCGGCGGATTTCAGTTCGGTGTTGGCGTTGATGCTGGTGACCACGTACTCGCCTTTCACTTCGCCGGCAGCGGAGAGGAAGTTGTACTGGCGCACGGCGTTGGTCACATCGCTAGCGCTTAGGCCGAAACCGGCGAGTTTCACCGGGTCGAGCCACAGGCGCATGGCGAACACCTGATTGCCGAGAATCTCCGCTTCGGCCATGCCCGGCAACGTTGCCAGTTTCGGCTGGATCACCCGTGACAGGTAGTCGGTAATCTGCGGGTTGCTCAGATCCTTGCTGAAGAAACTGATGTACATCAGCGCCGAAGCGTCGGCGGATTCCTTGCTCAGCACCGGATCTTCGGCGTCCTGCGGCAATTTGTTTTTCACCTCGTTGGCCTTGGCCAGCAATTCGGTGAACAAACGGTCGGTGTTGGAACCGATACGCGCGTAGATCGAAATCACCGAGAAGTTCTGCCGGCTGACCGAGGTCATGTAGTCGATGCCCTCGGCGCTGGCCAGACTTTGCTGCATCGGCTGGGTGATATAGCCCTGAATGGTTTCGGCGTTGGCCCCGGGGTAAGCGGTGGTCACCGTGATCAGGGCGTTTTCCATTTGCGGGTATTGGCGCAGCGGCAACTTGCTCCAGGCCTGAAAGCCCAGTAGCACAATCAACAGGCTGACCACGGTGGCGAGCACCGGGCGGCGGATGAACGGATCGGTAAAAGCCATGGGGATTCCTTGATCAGTCAGCGCGAGGCGGACTGTTCTGCTCGCCGAGGGTCTTGTCGTCGCTGATGGCAATGTGTGCACCGTTGTCCAGTTTGATCTGGCCGGCCGTTACCACTTGTTCGCCGCTCTGCACGCCCTTGTTGATCATCACCACGCCGTCGCGGCGTTCACCGGTTTCGATGAAGCGGCGTTCGGCGATCAGTACTGGTTGGCCTTTGTCGTCTTTCTCGACGCTGCCGTCCTCGGCTTTCTTCTGCCCGACCACGTAGATCGAGTTGCCGTAGAGGGTGTAGGTGATCGCGCTTTCCGGTACCACGACGTGTTTTTGCGGATCGGGCAGCAGCACTTCAAGGCTGGTAAACATGCCCGGCAACAATTTGCCATCGGAGTTAGCCAGCGTGGCGCGGATCAGAATGTTGCGCGTGCTGCTTTCAACGATCGGGTTGATTGCGCTGATCTTGCCGGCGAAGTTTTGCTTGGGATAGGCGGCAACCGTGATTTGCACCGGTTGACCGATGGCCAGTTTCGGCACTGATTGTTCGGGCAGGTAGAAGTCGGCGTAGAGGCTGCTCAAGTCCTGCAACGTGGCAATTTTGGTGCCGCTGGCAAGGTAGTCGCCGACGTCGACCTGACGGATACCAATAGTGCCGCTGAACGGCGCGAGGATGCGTTTTTTTGCCAGCGAAGCGTTGAGCTGATTGACCGTGGCCTTGTTCTTTTGCAGCACGGCGGAGAGGCGGTCGTATTCGCCTTTGGAGATCGCGCGGCTGTCGACCAGTTGCGCGCCACGGCCGAAATCCAGTTGCGCCAGACCGAGGTCGGCTTTGGCGGTTTCCAGCAGGGCGGTTTCGACGGCGCTGTCGAGTTGCAGCAGCGGCTGCCCGGCCTTGACCTTCTGTCCGGATTCGAATTTGAGCTCGGTGACGGTGCCGGCCACTTCCAGGCTCAGCTCGACACCTTGCAGCGCCTTGAGCGTGCCGACGGTGGGCAGGCGCAGCTGCCACGGCTGTTCGGTCGCATTGGCCACGGCGACACTGATCGGCGGCTTCGGCTTGGAAAAGCCCTGGATCATCGTATAGATCGAAAAGGCTTTGTACCCGCCCAGTACCAGGACGATCAGCAAAACAACACCCAACATGATCAGCATGCGGCGACGCAGCATATTTCCAGTTCCTTGGATAAATCAGGTGAGACAGGCGGGCACATTACTCCGAGTGCAGGGGGGATTCCAACTGGCAGTTCTTACAGGTGAAGAAAAGGGTGAGGGAGACAAAAATCCCCTCACCCTTGAGGTAGTGATGGCAGATGAAGCGGGCGGCTTATGCCATCAGATGCAGATGGTTGTCCCAGAGCCCCGCCGGCAATTCCAGCGGCTTGGCCAACAACTCATCCTGACGGCAATCGTAGTATCGGCAACGGCCCTGACCCGAGGTCACGACAAAACCGTCCTTCACTGCCCCGACACCGGCGCAATCCGGCAACGGCGCATCGAGGCGCACTTCGCCGCTGTCCAGATCCCAGATAAAGAAACGGTTGCCACGCGGCGCCGTCAGCGCGACCAGACGCAAATCACTGTGCACGGCGACGCTGGCGGTGTAATGCCCCATCGACTGCAACTGATGCTCCGGCACCGGAAACGCCACGAACGGCTGACCCGGACGCTTGATTGCCAACAGCTCCGAACGCTCATGCGACGCGCCCATGAACTGCTGACCGGCGACGATGGTGCCGTCACTGGCGATGCCAAGATGGCGCACGCTGTTCATCTGCTGGGCGAGGGTTTCCTTGCTCAGCAAAGTACCGTCGCGCTGCATCAGCACCAGGCTCGGCTCCATGGCGTTGAGGTTCATGTCGACACGGCTTTCCGCCTCGGTACGAATCCCGCCGTTGGCCACCACCAGGGTCTCGCCGTCGGGCATCCATGACACCTGATGCGGGCCGAGACCGTGGGTGGAAATCTCACCGCTGTGCACCAGCCGCTCGCCTTCGAACTTGTACACGCCGAGCAATCCACGGCCAGGATCGGTCGTGTCGTTCTCGGTGGCGTACAGGTATTCGCCGTCCTTGTGCACCACGGCGTGGCCATAGAAGTGCCGGTTCGGCTGCGAGGTTACGGTTTGCAACAGCGTGCCGTCGCGCAGGTCGATCAGATAGCTTTCAGTGCCCGGACGCCGCGCGACGAACAGCGCAATCGGCTGCGTCGGATGGTTGATGATGTCGTGGCAGCGCTGGCCGACTTCGGTGGCGAACACCTGCTTGCCGTCCAGGCGATAACCGACGGCGTAATGCTTGCCGTCGGTGTCGTCGCGCGCCGACAGCAACAGCGGGCTCTGATCCTTGCGTTTGAACAGCGTCCAGCCGCCCAGCGTCACTGCTCCCAGCAGTGCACTACCTAAAGTCAGAACCTGACGTCGCAGCATGGCACTTGCCCTCATCAGTCACCGTCGTTGGCGTTGAAGCCCAGTTGGATGCCCAGCGCCTTGGCCAGCTCGCCTTCGTGCAGGCGATGGACGACGTTGAGGCTGTCGTAGATGTCGTTCAGTTGCTGACGACCGGCGTCGTCTTCAAGCATCTCGCCGAGCGAGCGCTGGGTGCTGTCGAACAGTTTCAGCGAGGCGGCATAAGCGGCGTCGATCTTGTCGGCCAATGGCTTTTGCTCAGCCGGCAACAAACCGCGCAGGCCTTTGTTGTCGACGCCTTCCCACACGGTTTTGGCGGCGGCGAGGCTGGCTTCCAGCGCGGTCAGGGACGACTGGCTGCGCCATGCATCGGCCTGGAACGGCTGTGGCACGCCCTTGCTCTGACGGCCCATTGGCGTGCCGAGTTTTTTCTTCAGGGTGTCCAGCGCGGTGACTTGCACACGCAACAGATCGGCGATCGCTTCGTGGGAGTCGGCATAGCGCTGGTTGGGGAACTTGGTCATCTGCGCGAGCATGCCGTCGGTGTTGTTCCAGTTCTGCAGAATCTCTTCAGCCAGTTGCTTCTGACGCTCGCCGATGGCGATCAGCAGTGGGCAGTATTTGGCTTTCTGATCGGCGTTGGCCACGTCAGGCTTGGCGTCGAACAGGATGTACTCGTAAGCCGACAGGCCTTGCACCACGACGCTCGATTTGGCCAGTGCGGCGGCATCGATCTGCGGCTGCGCGACGACCAACTGCTCGACCTGACGGCCGACGAGGTTCTTCTTGTCCGGCCAGAACTGCACCTGCCACGAACGGTTGCCCTCGGCCAATGGGCCGATCAACAGCGGTTGCAGCTCAGCCCAGGCTTTTTGCGCGTGCAGGAAGTCGGCACGGGCAGTCTCCAGGGTTTCTTTGCCCTGGCAGTAGGCGAGGGCACTGACGGCCAGTTGCTTGTCGGCTTCGACCCAGCGGGTATAAGTCGGCAGGATCACCGATTTGGCGATGGCCGCCGAAGTGACCGCTTGCGGATCCTGCGGCGAGCAGGCGCCGAGGGCGAGCGCGGCAAGGCTGGTGAACAGTAGCTTGGGACGGAACATGTCGGGCTCCCGATTTTTTATCAGTGTTTAAAGTGAGTTCAAAAACGCCAGCAACGCGGCGCGCTGCTCGGCATTGAAAGACAAAACCTGTTGCTGTGCGGCTTGCGCTTCGCCGCCATGCCAAAGCACTGCTTCGAGCAGATTGCGTGCGCGACCGTCATGCAAAAACTGCGTGTGTCCGCTGACCGCTTGCGTCAGGCCGATCCCCCACAACGGCGGTGTGCGCCAGTCGCGGCCGGAGGCCTGGAATTCCGTGCGGTTGTCGGCCAGGCCGTCGCCCATGTCATGCAACAGCAGATCGCTGTACGGGCGAATCACCTGATTGGCCAGTTCAGGTTCGGCCGCGTTGGCGGCGGTGGTGTATTTCGGGGTGTGGCAGGAATCGCAGCCAGCCTGGAAGAACAGGTTCTTGCCGGCGATGACGTCTGCATCGTTAACGCCACGGCGCGCAGGTACGGCGAGGTTGCGGCTGTAGAACAGCACCAGCCGCAGAATGTTATCGCTGACTTCCGGTTCACCGTCCGGGCCATTGCCGTTCGGCGCCTGTTTGCAGGCGGTTTGCGCGTCGGTGCAGTCATCGAAGGGTCTCAGGCTGGTCGTGAGGCCCATGTCACCGGAAAACGCGTGAACATTCTGTTGATTGAGGTTTGGTTGGCCGGCTTTCCAGCCAAATCGGCCCATGACGGTTTTTTGCAGTTCGTCATCCCAGACCTGATTGGGGCGGCCATTGATGCCTTTGTTGTCTTTGGCCTGTGCGGCAGCGTTGGCGAGGATCGCTTCTTCGGGGATCGCTTCGAGCAGGCCGAGGCCAATCATCGGCGGTGCGACGCGTGCCGAGAACCGCGTGTCCGGGTGCATCGGGCCGTAGCCCAGTTGCGTGATCTGCAAGACAGGTTTGCGCAATTCGACTTCGGTGCCGTCCTTGAAACGAATCGGCACTGGCGTGTAATCGACGCGCACCTTGCCTTCCGGGGCGACGCCGGGCACGGCCATGTCCTGGAACTGCCCGCCGTAGACCGGCTCCGGCACCACGCCGACTTGCTCGATGAGCCGGGCATACTCCGGCGCATCGGGAATCGACAGCCTGACCAGCATCGACACCGCGTTGGCCGCATCGGGCGTTGGCGGGTGACCGCGACCGTCCTTGATGTGGCAGTTCTGGCAGGCGTTCGTGTTGAACAGCGGGCCGAGACCATCGCGCGCCGTGGTGGTCGACGGCGCGATCACCCACGGGCTGCGGAAGAAACTGTTACCGACGCTGAAGTCCACCCGCCGCGACGGCGGCAGATTCGCCGAAGGCAGCGAGAACGCATTCTGATCAGTCTTGCGCACGGTCGCCGCGCCACCCGAACGCGCTTCACCGGGCTCGGCCTTGGTGAAACGCGGGGCGTCATCGCAGGCACTCAGGCCCAGGGCCAGAAACAGTGCGGACAAGCGAAGAGGCAGCGAGGGCATCAGACATCCTGCGGACGGGCGAAAATAAAGGCGCAAAGTCTAACAGGGCCGGGGGGTTTGAATAAGAGGAATTATCGTTTGCTTGATTTGTGGCAGGGTTTCACCCGAGGACCGAGTCGCCCCTATCGCTGGCAAGCCAGCTCCCACAGGATTTTGGGTGCTTGCAAAATTTGTGTACGCCACCGATCACTGTGGGAGCTGGCTTGCCAGCGATGGGGCCATCAGCATCACCACAGAAAGCAGACATGAAAAAGGCGACCCGAAAGTCGCCTTTTTTTGATGCGGACGCTGTGATCAGAACTCGTGATCAGCGTTGTCCGGGTTCAGGTCGCTGATGCCCAGTTTACCGGCGGCGGCTTCGATCGAGCCGGTCTGCTTGACCAAGGAAGCGATGGCGTCGCGAACGATCTGGTTACCAGCGGTGTTGCCGGCCGCGATCAACTGGTCGTAGTGCTCACCCTTGTTGGCGTGATCGACCATGACCTGGATCTTGGCTTCGGTGGCAGCCAGATCGGCTTTCAGTGCGGTGTCGGCAGCCGGGTCAGCCTTGGCGACCAGCGACGACAGGCTGGCGCCGGTCAGCTTGGTGCCGTCAACACGGGTGTACTCGCCCAGATAGACGTTACGAATGCCTTTGGCATCGTAGAAGTGCGAGTTGTGCGTGTTGTCGCTGAAGCAATCCTGCTCGTCTTCAGGAGAGTTGGCTTCCAGGGAAACCTTCATGCGCTCGCCCGCCAGTTCGCCCAGCGACAGGCTGCCCATGCCGAAGAGCATTTTGCGCAGACCGGTTTCGCCCGGCTCGGCTTCCAGAGTGGCGCGGTAGTTGTCAGCCACGTTCGGCTTCCAGTTACCGACCATTTCTTCGAGGTCGCTGACCAGCAGTTGGGTCACGGATTTCAGGTAGGCACGACGACGATCGTTGTGACCGCCAGTGGCGCCGGCGCCTTCCAGGTAATCGGAGGCAGGACGGTTGCCAGCGCCAGGGCCGGTACCGTTGAGGTCCTGGCCCCACAGCAGGAATTCAATCGCGTGGTAGCCGGTAGCAACGTTGGCTTCGGAACCGCCCAGCTCATTGAGGCTGGCGAGTTTTTCCGGGGTGATGTCTTTGACGTCGACCTTGTCTTCGCCGACTTGAACTTCGGTGTTGGCGATGATGTTGGCGGTGGCGCCCGGGTTACCCAGTGCGTGCTCGTAGGATTTGTCGACGTAGTCGATCAGACCTTCGTCCAGTGGCCAGGCGTTAACCTGACCTTCCCAATCATCGATGATGGTGTTGCCGAAGCGGAACACTTCGCTCTGCAAGTACGGAACGCGCGCGGCGACCCAGGCAGCCTTGGCGGCTTTCAGGGTGTCGGCGTTCGGCTTGGCGAGGAAGGCGTCAACGGCGGTCTGCAGGGTTTTCGCGGTGGATTCGGCATCGCTGTAAACGGCGAAGACCATGTCGGCGTAGTGCGCGACCACAGCCTTGGCGGCGGCTTCATCGACTTTACCGGCAGCGGCAGGAGCAGCCGCGGGTGCGGTGGTGCTGGCGGCTGGCGTCGGTGCGGCCGGAGCGGAGGCCTTGTCTTTTCCTTCGCCGCAACCGGCGAGGGAAATAGCGATGGCCAGCAGACTGGCGGTAGCCAGAGGCATACGAATCATGGCGAACATCCTGCTTCGATAGTTGAGTGGACTCGCGCTGGGGGTGCGCAAAACTGCGACATAATGCAAATCTTTCGCATTATGTGTAAAGGGTTGTGGCTGGAAATATTTCTTGTTTACGCAGATCAAAAGATCGCAGCCTGCGGCAGCTCCTGCATGGGAACGCATTCCAAATGTAGGAGCTGCCGCAGGCTGCGATCTTTTGCTTTTATAAAATAGCCGCGTTACTGCGTTGCGCCTGCTTGAGATAAGCGCTCAGTTCGCGCGCCGGCAACGGCTTGCTGTAGTGGTAACCCTGACCTTCGTGGCAGCCTTCGGAAATGATGTAGCTTTCCTGTTCGGCGGTTTCCACGCCCTCGGCGATCACTTGCATGCCGAGGCTCTTGCCCAGTTGAATGATGGCGCGAACGATGGTCGCATCGTCGTCGTCATCGAGCAGATCCTGAACGAAGCTCTTGTCGATCTTGATCTTGTCCAGCGGCAGGCTTTTCAGATAACTCAGCGATGAATAGCCAGTGCCGAAGTCGTCGATGGCAATCAACGCGCCGGAGCGGCGCAGGCTCAACAGGTGCTGCGCGGCGGTGCTGATGTCTTCCATCAGGCCGGTTTCGGTGACTTCCAGTTCCAGACTGCGCGGTGGCAGGCGATACATCTGCAAGAGGTTGTTGACCACGCGTGGCAACTCGGCGTGGTGCAGTTGTACGGTGGACAGGTTCACTGCCATGCGCAGATCGGCGAAGCCCTGATCGTGCCATTCGCGCAACTGTTTGCAGGCCTGATCGAGCACCCATTCGCCGATGGCGATGATCGTACCGTTCTGCTCGGCCAGCGGAATGAACAGGTCCGGCGGCACCAGACCGTGTTCCGGATGCTGCCAGCGGATCAGTGCTTCGACGCCGACCACGCGGTGATCGCGATAGCTGATCTGCGGCTGATAGACGAGGTAGAACTGATCGCGCAGCAAGGCATCGCGCAGGTCTTTTTCCAGTTCGCGACGGCGACGCATCTCGCTGTCGACGCTGGCGATATAGAACTGATAGCGGTTGCGCGAGCGCGTCTTGGCCAACGTCATGGTCTGCTCGGCCTTCTGCAACAGCTTCTCGGTGCTGTCGCCGTCCTCCGGGAACAGAGTGATGCCGATGGTCGCGCGCAGGCGGATTTCCTGATGATCGAGGGCAAACGCCGCTTCCAGATCATCAAGGATGCTTTGCGCCAGTTCCGCTGCTTCGTAAGGTTGTTCGATGTCGGCCTGTACCAGGGCGAACTGATCGCCGCCTAAACGGGCGAGGGCGCCGAGGCGGCCACTGTGGGCACGCAAGCGATCAGCCAAGGCCAGTAACAATTGGTCGCCGGTCTGGTAACTGAACTGCTCGTTGATGCCCTTGAAGTCATCCAGTCCCACGCACAACACCGCGACCCGGCGTTGCAGCTTGCCGGCGTCGACCAGAATCTTGTCCAGTTGCTGCTGCAATTGCTGGCGGTTCGGCAGGCCGGTGAGGAAGTCGTATTGGGCCATGCGCAGCAGGCTGTTTTCCGCTTCGTGGCGCAGGTGAGTGTTGCGTTCGATGGATTCGAGCAACTGGTTGGCGGTGTTGATCCAGATCCCCAGTTCGTTTTTCTCGTGACCCTTGAGCTGCGGAATCTTGTGCTCGCTCGGACGATCCGGGTTGATCTCGGTGAGGTGTTCGATGATCCGCGACAGCGGTTTGGTCAGTAGCCAGTGATAGACCAGATACAACACCAGGCCCATGGCTAGCGCGCGCAGAACCCCGGAAATGAAGATGATCACCGAGCTGACGATAAACCCCTCGCCATAGGTAGCGGTATCGAGGGTGATGCTCAGGTCGCCGTAATACTCGCTGTACGGACCGCGCCCCACCAGTTGAGTGGTGAAGGTGCGCTCCTGGCCGAGGATCAGGTCGGTCAGCCAGCGGCTGTTGGAATGCTGCAACTCGCGGGATTTTTGCGCGAGCATGGCTTCGTTCGGGTGGCCGATGGAAGCCTGACGCACGGCATCGTCCTGGAACAGGCCTTCGATCACCTGCATGCCCATCTCCCGGTCCAGGCTGTAAACGGCCTGGGTCGACGGGTCGCGGAACATGTCGAGGATGCGCTCGGCGTCGCCGGCAACGGCCTGACGGGTTTTGTAGGCATCGAAAACGATCTGCGCGCAGCTCAAGACTACGCCGACGATCAATGCCGACAGGAGCACGACCCGGAGCAACTTCACCGACAAGCTGTTCTTGAGTTCCAGCTTCAAAGGGTTATTCCTTAATCCGTGCGGGTAGCGTCAAGTTGCCATGAGTATTGGCAATCCCGGGTTGGCAGTCAAAGGGACAATCAGGCCGGGGATGATTTGCCCGTGGTCTCGTCCGAAATGCTGCTGTCTGGAGTATTAGCCCTAATTTGTACTATGTCGGTAGTTTCGCCCCTCAACTTGAGCGGTTCGCAGCATTTTTTCCTCTTTTTGATGGTAGCCCGCTGTGGCATGGCGGCAAGCAGCGGCAGACAGCTTTCATCGTGAGAGAAACGCTATTGATCGTTCCCACGCTCAGCGTGGGAACGATCATCGAACGCCCATAAAAAAACCCGGCAAAAGCCGGGTTTTTTGACTGGCGCGCAGCTTAAGCGGTGAAGGTTTTGCCTTCGAACTGCTCAGCAACGAACTTCCAGTTGACCAGGTTCCAGAACGCTTCGACATACTTAGGACGAACGTTGCGGTAGTCGATGTAGTAAGCGTGTTCCCAGACGTCGCAGGTCAGCAGCGGGGTGTCACCGCTGGTCAGCGGGTTGCCGGCGCCGATGGTGCTGGCCAGGGCCAGGGAACCGTCAGCCTTTTTCACCAGCCAGCCCCAGCCGGAACCGAAGGTGCCGATCGAGGTTTTGCTGAACTCTTCCTTGAACTTGTCGAACGAACCGAAGGCTGCGTTGATGGCTTCAGCCAGCGCGCCGGTTGGTTGACCGCCGGCGTTTGGCGCCAGGCAGTTCCAGTAGAAAGTGTGGTTCCAGACCTGCGCGGCGTTGTTGAAGATACCGCCCGAGGAAGTCTTGACGATTTCTTCCAGGGTCTTGCCTTCGAACTCGGTGCCTGGCACCAGGTTGTTCAGGTTCACGACGTAGGTGTTGTGGTGCTTGTCGTGGTGGTATTCCAGGGTTTCCTTGGAAATGTGCGGCTGCAGGGCATCGTGTGCGTAAGGCAGCGGCGGCAATTCGAAAGCCATGATGATTCTCCTAATCAGGTCTGTTGCGGTGAGCGCAAGGCCGATCACGGGCGGCCAGAAATGCACCGGCGAGTTTTTACTCTTTGCGGCGCAGGGTTTCGATCATAGCACCGGGGTTGCGCCATAACCACGCAACAACTGTGTGGGATAGAGGTTCCAGAGCTGTTTGGAATAAATCACGACGCCAATATCAGTTGTCCGGCGACCGTGAACATCATCAGCGCCACCACCAGATCAAGGATCCGCCAGGTACTCGGCCGGGCCAGCCACGGCGCCAACCACGCTGCACCCAGTGCCAAGGTGAAAAACCACAACAGCGAAGCACTCGCAGCACCGACCACATAGGCCCCCGGCACCGATTGCTGCGCGCCGAGCGAACCGATCAGCAACACCGTATCCAGATAAACGTGCGGGTTGAGCAGCGTCACCGCCAAGGCGCTGAGCATCACCGCCCGCAACGAACGTACGGTCTGATTCGCACCCTGATCCATGCTTTGTTTCGAACAGGCCCGGCGCAACGCCTGGCTGCCGTACCAGATCAAAAACGTCGCACCGCCCCAACGGGCGATCGCCAACAGCGTCGGGTTCTGCGCCAGAATCGTCGCCAGCCCGAACACCCCGGCCGCCACCAACAGCGCATCACAGACCACGCACAACGCCGCCACGGGCAAATGGTGTTCGCGGCGCAGGCTCTGCGCCAATACAAACGCGTTCTGCGTGCCGATCGCCATGATCAGCCCGAACGCCACCAACAGGCCGTTCACATAGCTTTGCCACATAAGATTTACTCCGCGTTGGCTGCGAGATCACGCAGCACTTGCATGGCGCGTTCGGCATCGGTCTGGCCGACGAACAAATGATCGTGGTAGTAACCGGCGATCACGTTGCAACTGATCCCGGCCTTGCCCAATGCTGTGGCGAAAGCGGCGGTAAGGCCAACCGCTTCCAGAGCCGAGTGCACGTTGAGGGTGATCCACGCGGCGACATAGTCGAAGCTGAAACCGGCCTGTTCGGCGCGGGAACGTTCGACGATCACGGTCAGGCCTTCCTGCTCGCGGAAGCTGCCGACAATCTCCAGACCGCTGGGCAACACTCCGTCGCGCAGGGTGCAGAATACGTATTCGCCGGCGTTGAGTTGCGGACTCATGCTGCGCAACAAAGTCGAGAGTGAAGTTTCGCCAGCCATGGGTTTGTTCCTTGAGAAAGAGTGCTTGCTGGCTATTCTCTGATCGAAACCTGTATAAGAAAAACCAATAGTGCTGATCGCTCATTAGGAAAACTGATGTTCGACTATAAATTGCTGTCCGCTCTGGCCGCCGTGGTCGAGCAGGCCGGTTTCGAACGGGCCGCGCAAGTGCTCGGCTTGTCGCAATCGGCGATTTCGCAGCGGATCAAACTGCTCGAAGCGCGGGTCGGCCAACCGGTGCTGATACGCGGCACGCCGCCGTCGCCGACCGAAATTGGCCGACGTCTGCTCAACCATGTGCAGCAGGTGCGTTTGCTTGAGCGCGACCTGCAAACCCTGGTGCCTGCGCTGGACGAAGAGGGTTTGCCGGAGCGCCTGCGTATCGCCTTGAACGCTGACAGCCTCGCCACGTGGTGGGCCGAGGCAGTTGGCGACTTCTGTGCCGAACAACATTTGTTGCTCGATCTGATCGTCGAAGACCAGACCGTCGGCCTCAAGCGTATGCGCGCTGGCGAAGTGGCCGCATGCCTTTGCGCCAGCGAACGACCGGTCGCGGGTGCGCGAAGTGTGTTGCTGGGGGCGATGCGTTATCGCGCGCTGGCCAGCCCGGCGTTCATCGAACGGCATTTCCCCGACGTCGTTCGCGCCGAACAATTGCCGCGCACACCTGCGCTGGTATTCGGCCCGGACGACTTTCTCCAGCATCGCTATCTCGCCTCGTTGGGCGTCGATGGCGGATTCGAACACCATTTGTGCCCGTCTTCGGAAGGCTTTATCCGCCTGACCGAAGCCGGACTCGGCTGGGGGCTGGTGCCGGAACTGCAAGTGCGCGATCAGTTGCAGCGTGGGTTGTTGCTCGAACTGCTGCCAGATAAACCGATCGACGTGCCTTTGTACTGGCATCATTGGCGTAATGGCGGTCAGCTGCTGGGCTTGCTGACCGAGCAATTGGTGCGTTCATCGGCGCAATGGCTGGTGCCCTGGAAGCAGCCATGAGCGTCAAGCTGCAAGCGGCAAGTTCAGCGCTGCGCACCGTTTTAAACTTGCAGCTCGAAGCTTTAAGCTCGCAGCTGGTTTCATTGGAGTTTTGCATGAAAATTTTGGTCACCGGCGCAAGCGGCTTCATTGGCGGACGCTTTGCGCGTTTCGCTTTGGAGCAGGGCCTGGACGTACGGGTCAACGGTCGCCGGGCCGAGAGCGTCGAGCATCTGGTGCGCCGTGGTGCCGAGTTTGTCCCCGGCGATCTGACCGATCCCGATCTGGTCCGCGAGCTGTGCTGCGATGTTGAAGCCGTGGTGCATTGCGCGGGCGCCGTCGGACTGTGGGGCCGCTATCAAGACTTCCATCAAGGTAACGTGCAGGTCACCGAAAACGTCGTCGAAGCCTGTCTGAAGCAGCGCGTCCGACGCTTGGTGCATCTGTCGTCGCCATCGATCTATTTCGATGGCCGTGATCATTTCAACCTGACCGAAGAGCAAGTGCCCAAGCGCTTCAAACATCACTACGCCGCGACCAAGTACCTGGCCGAGCAGAAGGTCTTCGGTGCTCAGGAATTCGGTCTGGAAACCATCGCCCTGCGCCCGCGTTTCGTCACCGGTGCTGGCGACATGAGCATTTTTCCGCGCCTGCTCAACATGCAGCGCAAGGGCCGCCTGGCGATCATCGGCAATGGCCTGAACAAAGTCGACTTCACCAGCGTACAGAACCTCAACGAAGCGCTGCTCAGCAGTTTGCTGGCCGCCGGTTCCGCACTGGGCAAGGCCTACAACATCAGCAATGGCGCGCCGGTGCCGTTGTGGGATGTGGTCAATTACGTGATGCGCAAGATGGAAGTGCCGCAGGTCACCAAATACCGTTCGTATGGTCTGGCCTATAGCGTCGCGGCGCTCAACGAAGGTGCGTGCAAGCTCTGGCCCGGACGTCCGGAGCCAACCCTGTCGCGCCTGGGCATGCAGGTGATGAAAAAAAATTTCACCCTCGACATCAGCCGCGCCCGGCATTATCTGGACTACGATCCGAAAGTCAGCCTGTGGTCGGCGCTGGATGAATTCTGCGCGTGGTGGAAAGCTCAGGACATCCGTTGAAACGATTCGGCCGGGCGGCAATGAACCGTGTAGCTGCTTGGGGGTCAATCCCTGCGGCTGCGGCGGTTATACTTCGCAGCATTTAGCCATCACCGCGTTTCACAAAGGTTGCCTCAATGTCCATGCGTAATGATGCCCACGACGATTTCGATGATGTCCCGAGCCTGCGTGCCGACACCTTCGACGACGATGACATTCCGACCACTGCGCGCACCTCCGTACACTCGCGCACGCCGCCGGTGGTCAAGGTCAAAGCCGCGAGCACCGGGCCATTGTGGGCCTTGGTCGGGGCGCTGTTCTTCGCCTTCGTCGGTCTGGCCTGGTGGAGTTTCCAGCAGATCTCGTTGATGGAGCAGCAACTGGTCGCGACCCAGGAAAGCTTCGCGCGGATCAGCGAAGAAGCGGCCGGTCGATTGCAGGACATTTCCGGCAAGGTTGTCGCCAGCCAGTCCAACGTCACCAGTGACAGCGAGGCGCTGAAGCTGCAAATCAAACAGCTCGAAGGCAGGCTGCTCGATCAGAGCAAACAGCAGCAGGGCGTGGCCGGACAGGCCAGCGATCTCGATAAGCGCCTGGCGCAGATGACCGCGCAGACCACCGAACAGCAGAACGCCAATACCCAGTTGCAGGCGCAGGTCAAAGCCTTGAGCGCGGAATTGGCGACGGTGAAAAGCACACCGGCCGACACCAGCAAGGTCGATGCCCAGTTGAAGGCCTTTGACGCTCAGTTCAAAAGCCTCGGCGCTGATATTACGGCGTTGAAGAAGCAGGGCAACCCGAGCGCGGCGATCGATCGCCTGGAACAGGAAATCGTTGTACTCAAAAGCGAGCAGGACAACCGCCCGGCAGCCGCGCAAGGTGGCGGCAATACTGCTGAGTTCGATGCCTTCCGTGCTCAGATGACCCGCAACATCAACACCCTTCAGGCGCAGATTCAGAATTTGCAGCAGCAGATCAATTCCCGGCCTTGAATCCTGATCACCTGTGGTGGGGCCATTCCTCACCACAGGATCCGCGAAACGTTCAGAAACCCTCTGAATATCCATACATGCCCCCAAGCCGTCTACGCTCTTGAAACACTAAAAAGAACGAGGGATGCGTCATGGGGTTTGTGCAAAAAATCGCCTGTCTCTGTTTGATGTTACTGGTCGGTTTCGGCCAGGCCAGCGCCACGACCGCCAAGGATGACAGTCAGGCCGCCATCGCCTTGCTGGAAAAGGCCCTGGCCTATTACCACGACAACGGTGACAAGGCGTTCGCCGCGTTCAGCCGCCAAGGCGAGTTCGTCGACAAGGACCGCTATGTGTTCGTGCTCGACACCAAAGGCGTGATGCTCGCCAGCGGCGGGCCTTCGTCGGCATTGATCGGCCGTGACGTAAGTGAGGTGCTCGGCCCGGATTTGCAGAAAACCTTCAAGGACGCCTTGAAAGTGCCGGAAGGCAATGGCATCCAGCAGGCTGAATACCGTTGGCAGAACTGGGCCGACGGCAAGGTCGAGCGCAAGCACGTGTATTACCAGCGCATCGGCCAGCGGATTCTGGCGGTCGGTTATTACTTGCCGCGAGCTTCGGCGGAGCAGGCCAAGGCATTGCTCGACAAAGCGGCGACTGATTTGGGCAAAGACGAGAAGGGCACGTTGACGGCGATCAATTCGCTCAAGGGCGGCTATTTGCAGGATGACCTGTATGTGTTTGTGGTCGACCTGAATACCCAGCGCTACGTCGCCCACGGCACCAATCTGCGCTTGATCAATACCGACTTCGGCAAGGTCAAGGATCCCGAAGGCAAACCCGTGGGCGAGCCGATTCTGGCGCTCATCGGCAAGCAGGATGAGGGTGAGTATGAATATCGCTGGAAGAACCCGGTGACCGGCAAGGTCGAGGACAAACATGCCTATCTGAAAAAGGCCGGGCATTTCCTCGTCGCCGTCGGTTATTACAGCCCCTGAGTGAAATACCGCCCCCTGTGGGAGCGAGCCTGCTCGCTCCCACAGGGGTTTGCGGCTTTGCGGTTATTTGGCGCCGTGCTCACGCCCGCGCAGCAGGTTATTGGGCATCGCAATCGCCGCTGCCAACCCCAGCAACGACACCGCAGCACTGACCCACAGCAAATGCCGGAACGTCACCAGCAACTCCGCACGCAAGGCGTCCTGGGCATCCCCCGGCGCGGCGTTCAGACCATCCAGCAGGACGTTGCCCGAATGCCCCTCGCTCATCAGCGAACTGCTCGCCAGATGCGCAAAACTGGAATCCTGCAGCAATGCCAGCAACAGCGCTGACATCAACGCCACGCCCACCGCGCCGCCGAGGGAGCGAAACAGGTTGGTGGTGCTGGTGGCGACGCCGATGTCGCGTTGCTCCACCGAATTCTGCGTGCCGACCAGCGAGGTCGGAAACTGCATGCCGCTGGAAATACCGCAGAGCAACATGAACAGACCGCTGACCAGTGTCGCCTCGGGCGGGCTGAACGCCATGCCGAGAATCGCGATCGGCATCAGCATCGCGCCGGTCAGAATCTGCGGTTTGTAACGCCCGGTGATCGACGTGCGTCGGCCGGCGAAGTAGGCGCCAATTGGCAAACCCATCGCCAACGGCAACAAGTGCAAGGCGGCGCTGTCAGCCCCGGCGCCGGTGACGCTCTGAAAGCGCAGCGGCATCAGCACGATCAGCGAGATCGCCTGGAAACTGGTGAAGAAAATCGTGCACCAGCACAGAAGGGCGTTGCGGTTGGCAAACAGGTGCATCGGCAGCAATGGCTCCCGAGCGCGGCGTTCGTGCCAGACAAACACGGCCAACACCACCACCGCACCCGCGAACAACCCGAGCACTTCGCTGCTGCGCCAGGCATGACCCTGACCAACCTGAGTGATGCCCAATAGCAGCGCGGTCAGGCCGATGATCATCAACAACGTACCGAGGTAGTCGATGACCGGTTTGCGCTGGGGAATCGGCAGGCCACGCAAGTTGCGCCGTGCCACCCAATAAGCACCGAGGCCCAGCGGCAGGTTGATCAGAAACACCCAGCGCCACGACAGGTATTCAGTCATGTAACCGCCAAGCACCGGGCCGGCGACACTGGCCACCGCGTACATGCTGCTGAAGTAACCCTGATAACGCCCGCGCTCACGCGGCGGCACGATGTCGCCGATGATCGCCTGACTCACCGAAATCATCCCGCCGGCGCCGATGCCCTGAAGGATCCGCGCCAGCACCAGTTGCTCCATGCTCTGCGCCATCCCGCAAAACAGTGAGGCGAGGGTGAACAGGCCCATGCCGAACAGCATCAGTTTGCGCCGCCCGTACAAGTCGCCGAGCTTGCCGTAGATCGGCACCGCCACGGTCATTGCCACCATGTAGCCGGAGATCACCCAGGCCAGCAGGCTGACATCCTTGAACTGAGCAGAAATGGCCGGCATCGACACGGCGACGATGGTCTGGTCGAGCGCGCCGAGAAAGATCGCCATCATCAGCGCGACCAGCACGCTGCGAATGGCCGGTTTGGGCGTTTCGGGGTGATTGAGATTGGTCACGGGCAAAACCTGCGGGCAGTGAGAGTCCCGCAGATCGTCAGGCGAGCGGGGATGCTCGCCAGTGTAAGTCGATAGGAAGCTATTCGATAGCCTCGTACGGAAGTCCGACGTAATTTTCTGCAATGGTTTTTCGCCCTGCCTCCGAACTGACAAAGTAGTCCAGTTCCGAGGCGCTGATGCGCTGGCTGAAGTCATCGTGATCGTCGAAACGATGCAGCATCGAGGTCATCCACCAGGAAAACCGCTCGGCTTTCCAGACTCGGCGCAGGCAGATTTCCGAGTATTTCTCTAACAGTTCGGTGCGACCCTCGTGGTAGACCTTCAGCAATATATTGAACAGGGTGCTGACATCGCTGGCAGCCAGATTCAAACCCTTGGCGCCAGTGGGCGGAACGATGTGCGCGGCATCGCCGACCAGAAACATGCGCCCATACTGCATTGGTTCAACAACAAAACTGCGCAGCGGCGCGATGCTTTTTTCAATCGACGGGCCGGTGACCAGTTTTTCGGCAAGCGTCTCAGGCAAACGACGTTTCAACTCATCCCAAAAACGCTGATCGCTCCAGTCATCGACATTTTCATCGGCCGGCACTTGCAGGTAATAGCGGGTGCGGGTGGCCGAACGCATGCTGCACAACGCGAAACCGCGTTCATGACGGGCGTAGACCAACTCCTCATGCACCGGCGGCGTGTCGGCCAGAATGCCCAGCCAGCCAAACGGATAAACCCGCTCGAAGACCTTCATGCAATCGGCCGGAATCGACTGTCGCGCGACACCGTGGAAACCGTCGCAACCGGCGATGTAATCGCAATCGACACGCCAGGTTTCGCCGTCCTTTTCAAAGGTGACAAATGCCTCGTCGCTTTTCATGCCATGAGGAACGACATCGCGCGCCTGGTAAATCGTCGGCGCGCCAGCCTCCCGACGAGCGGCCATCAGGTCGCGAGTCACTTCGGTCTGGCCGTAGATCATCACAGTCTTGCCGCCGGTCAGCGCGTGCAGATCGATGTGCACCTGACGCCCGTCGAGGGCCAGATCGAAACCGCCATGCACCAGTCCTTCGGCGTCCATACGCTGACTCACGCCGGCCTGACGCAACAGCTCTACCATGCCTTGTTCAAGCACGCCGGCGCGGATGCGTCCGAGCACGTAATCGGGTGTCTGACGTTCAAGAATGAGGGTGTCGATGCCAGCGTTGTGCAGCAACTGACCGAGAAGTAATCCGGACGGACCGGCGCCGATAATGGCGACTTGGGTTTTCAGCGTTTTCATTGTTTTTATGACTCGCAAGCTTCACGCGGCCAAGACCTGTGAATGATTTTTATGGATCGAGTGCTTGCATTTTTCCCTTGCGGGTCTGTCAATTGAAGGTGAAAACTGAGCCGATACCTGTACATTCTGCCAATCGGTGCGATTATCGCCCACAACCCCGAGGCCTGGATTGAAGTGATGAACAAGCCTGAGCTGCCTTCGATTCCAGTGTTCAAGCTCTACGGTGAAAGCCTGGACTGGCCGACCCCTGACTTGCTGCACTGTGAAACCATTTCCTCCCGCAGTCGCGAACATGAGTGGGAAATCAAACCCCACCGCCATGCTGATTTGTGCCAGTTACTCTTCGTCTTCAAAGGTCAGGCAGAGCTTGAGATCGAAGGGCAACGCACGCAACTCGACACCCCGGCCATTCAAGTGCTGCCACCGTTGTCGGTGCACGGCTTTCGTTTTTCCGAAGACGTCGAAGGGTTCATCGTTACCCTCGCCACGCCGCTGATCAATCACCTGCAGGCGCAGTTGGGTGACGCGGTGCATGCCTTGGCCCAGGCGGAACACTACCCGGCCGGCCCCGACGGCGATTACCTCAACAGCCTGTTCTCGGCGTTGCAGGCCGAGTACAACGGCCACCAACCGGCGCGAGAAATGCTCATGCATTCGCTGGTCAGCGTGATCATGGTCTGGGTTAGCCGTCAGGCAATCGTGCGCCACAAAGCCAGTCAGCGCCCGCAACGTCAGCGCGAGTACCTCAATGGCTTTATTCAGTTGGTCGAAGAGACATATCGCCAGCATGTGAAGGTCGAAGACCTCGCGCATCGGTTGGGGATTTCTGTGTCGCACCTCAACGGCACCTGCCGAGAATTGGCGGGGCAGCCGGCGTTGCAGATCATGCATGAACGGCAGTTGCTGGAAGCCAAGCGCTTGCTGACGTACACCAGCATGACGATTTACGAGATGTCGGAGTTGTTGGGGTTTTCCGATCCGACCAACTTTACGCGGCTGTTTCGGCGCCGGGTGGGGATCTCGCCAAAGGCTTTCCGCGACAGCCTCAAGGCCGAGCAATAACCACTCACACAACAAAACCCTTGTGGGAGCGAGCCTGCTCGCGAAGGCGTCCTGTCATTCGACTCAAGTGTTGACTGACCCACCGCTTTCGCGAGCAGGCTCGCTCCCACAGAATTGCATTCCAGCCAAGATGATTCAGCGCAATGCATTCAGCGTGGCATTGTGCGGAATGCACCGCTCGAAGTTGCAGCTCGCATACTCGCGCGGTAGCTGTCGCAGCTGTTCGACCCGCCAGGCCGCGGTGCCGTACAGCGCCAGCGTGGCGGCGCAGGTGATGAAAATCGCGAAGTACCTTCTTGTTTTGATGTTCATGGCGTAGACCTCTGAACGACATACCCTGCGGTATTACTTTCAGCATAGGTCAGGTAGGGGCAGCTGCAAGCTTGGAGCTGCAAGCGTCAAGATGAATTGCGGTGCAGCTAGCTTGCAGCTTGTGGCTTGACGCTTGAAGCTGCTTCATCCCATTCGGGATTTTCGGGAAATCTGAGCACCAGAAAATCCAGCATGCTGCGCAGTGCCGCCGGCATGTGTTTGCGCGAGGCGTACACCGCGTAGATGTTCATCTGCCGCGGCTCGGCATTCGGTAGCAGTCGCACCAGTTCACCGCTATGAATATGCACGCCGGCCTGATAGGTCGGCAGCATCGCCACCCCCGCGCCCGCCAGCGTCGCACGCAACAATGTGCTGGCCTCGTTGGCGCTGATATTGCCTTGCACCGGCACCGAAACCGGTTCGCCATCTTCCTCGAAATGCCACAGGCTTTTGCCGAAATACGAGTGCGTCAGGCAGTTGTGCCGACTCAATTCCTCGACCCGCAACGGTGCGGCTTGCTCCTGCAGATAAGCCGGCGCGGCGCAGACCACCGAGCGACAAACGGTCAGACGTCGGGCGATCAGGTTGGGGTCCAGATCGTTACTGGTACGAATCGCCAGATCGATGCGCTCATCCACCAGATTCACCGTGCGATCGAGCATTTGCAGGTCAATGCTGACTCCGGGGTAGCGTTTGACGTAAGCGGCCATCGCATCCGCCAGTTGGGCCTGGCCGAACGAAGTGCTGACGCTGATCCGCAGCAGCCCGCGCGGGGCGTCGTGGGGCTCGCTGACGGCCGCCTGCATGTCCGTCGACAGTTCGAGCATCTGCCGGCAGCGCGGCAGGATCTCATTGCCGGCGGCGGTCAGGCTCAACTTGCGCGTGGTGCGGTGCATCAGACGCGCGCCGACCCAGTCTTCCAGCTCCGCCAAGTAGCGCGAAACCACCGGCCGCGAAAGGTCCAGATGATCGGCCGCTGCCGACTGGCTGCCCAGATCCACGACGGTGACAAACACCCGCATTGCTTGGAGACGATCCATGATTTGCCCGCTTTCAGAAACAAACTATGTTCAAGCATCGCATTTTTTGTACTGAGTCAGGCAACTAAGCTCTGTCCCATCGCCAAGCACGGCATTCGGACACCGGAGCAACAGATGATCGGCTTCACCACACTCAAACGCGTTCTGCTCACCACCGCTTCCCTGGGTTTTGCCGCGCATGCAGCGGCTGCCAACTTGACCCTCGACGTCTATAACCCAGGGACAAACGCGATTTTCCCGGTGACCTCGGTGCTGGTCAGCGGCGAGAAAGACGCGATCCTGGTCGATGCACAATTCGGCAAATCCCAGGCTGAACAAGTCGTGGAAAAAATCCGCACCAGCGGCAAGCACCTGACCGCCATTTACATCAGCCATGGTGACCCGGATTACTACTTCGGTCTCGACACCCTGACCCAGGCGTTCCCCGACGCCAAGGTGCTGGCTTCGCAGCCGACCGTCGACCACATCAACAAAACCGTCGCCGGCAAACTGGCATTCTGGGGCCCGAAAATGGGCGCCGACGTTCCGGCGAAAACCATCGTGCCGGGCGTGCTCAAGGGCGACAGCCTGATGCTCGAAGGGCAGAAATTGCAGGTAGTCGGCCTCGACGGCAAACAACCGGATCGCAGCTTTGTGTGGATCCCGTCGCTCAAAGCCGTGGTCGGCGGCGTGGTCGTTGCCGAGAACATCCACGTATGGATGGCCGACACCCAGACCGCGCAATCTCACGCCGACTGGCTGGAAACGTTGCACTCGATCGAAACCCTGAAGCCGAACACCGTGGTGCCGGGTCATTACCTCGGCAACAGCAGCCGTTCGCTGGCCAGCGTGAAATTCACCGCCGACTACATTAAAGCTTTCGACGTGGAAACCGCCAAGGCCAAAGACTCCGCCGCACTGATCAAGGCGATGAAAAAACGCTACCCGACACTCGGCGAGGAAAGCTCGCTGGAGCTGAGTGCGAAAGTCGCCAAGGGCGAAATGCAGTGGTAACCGATTCTGAAAAACGCAGCACTCTCAAGCCAACTGGAGAATGTCATGAGCAAGATTGCAATCATTGGTGCCACCGGCCGCGCCGGTAGCCAATTGCTGGAAGAAGCCCTGCGTCGTGGCCATAGTGTTACCGCTATCGCACGCGACACCTCGAAGATCGGCGCGCGTGCCGGTGTGGTCAGCAAGAATGTCGATGTGCTGGATTCGGCGGCGTTGCAAGATGCGGTGACCGGTCACGATGTGGTGATCACCGCTGCGCATTTCGCCACCGTCCCGGCGGCCGCGATTGTCGGGCCGGTGAAGCAGGCCGGGGTCAAGCGTTTGCTGGTGGTCGGCGGTGCCGGTTCGCTGTTGCTGCCGGACGATACGCGAGTGATCGACAGTGCGGGTTTCCCGGCCGAGTACAAAGCAGAAGCCAGTGCCGGTGCGGCGTTTCTTGAGGCGTTGGGTCAGGAGAAGGAGCTGGACTGGACGTTCCTTTCGCCGTCGGCGGAGTTTGTCGAAGGTGAGCGCAGCGGCAAGTTTCGTGTCGGCAGGGATCACTTGCTGGTGAGCGCTGAAGGGCGTAGCTGGATCACCTTTGCCGATTACGCGATTGCGCTGATCGACGAAGTGGAAACGCCGAAGCATTCGCGTCAGCGGTTTACTGTCGGGTATTGAAATACCGCTTTACCCTCACCCCAGCCCTCTCCCGGAGGGAGAGGGAGCCGACCGAGGTGTCTGGCGCTGTACATCGACCTGAAAAATCCAGTCGATTATGGATTCAAAGCCAATCGTTCAGGTCGCTGAACCTCTCAATATCCCCCGGTCAGTCCCCTCTCCCTCTGGGAGAGGGTTAGGGTGAGGGGAAATAGCCTCACCGCAAATGCGCCTGCTCCACCAGCCAGATCATCAGTTCTTCCAGCTGCGGCGAAGGCTCGGCTCCCGCAGGCACCACCACGTAATACGCCAGCCCCGTCTTTACCTTCAACTCAAACGGCATCACCAGCCGCCCCGCGCGCAGGTCATCGCCGATCAACGACCAGTCCCCGATCGCCACCCCCGTCCCATGCGACGCCATCGACATCGCCTGATCCAGTGTTTCGAAATGCTGGCCCATGTTGACGTTACTCAGCTGCAGTTCGGCCGCCGTCAGCCAGACCTTCCAGTCCTGAGTGTCGCGAGTCGGATGCAGCAACAAATGCTGTTGCAGGTCGGCCGGGTCGGACAACATCGGCGGGCCTTTCAAAAGTGCCGGTGAGCAGACCGGGGTCAGTTGTTCATCGAACAGATGCAGCGCGGTCGATGAGTTGTCCGGTGGCGTTCCATAAATCACCGCCGCATCGAATTGCTCACGTTGAAAATCCACGCCATGGGCCAACGTGGTGGTCAGTTTGACCGGCGCATCCGGGCGTTCCTTTTGCCATTGCAGCAGACGCGGCACCAGCCAGCGCATCACGCAACTCGGCGCCTTGAGTTGCAGGGTTTCGCGCTTGAGGCCGATCTGCTCGGTTGCCTCGCTGATCAGAGCGAAGACCTTCTCCACTCGCGGCAACCATTCACGACCTTCAGCCGTCAGCTCCAGACCACGAGCCAGACGAATGAACAATTCATACCCCAGATGATCTTCCAGCCCGGCGATCTGCCGGCTGACCGCGCCTTGGGTGATGTGCAACTGCTCGGCGGCCCGGGTGAAGTTGCAGCACTGCGCGGTGATCAGAAACGTATGCAGGGCGGGCAGGGGAGGCAGTCGTTTCATGTGGATACCAAGGTATGACGTGAGGACATGGCTAGTATGACTTTTAATCGATTGTTGCCGCTACCTGCACGCCGTTCCAATGAGCCCATGTTCAGGTCATGTGGGAGCGAGCCTGCTCGCGAAGGCTGTTTCACATTCAGCATTGATGTTGGCTGATCCAGCGCTTTCGCGAGCAGGCTCGCTCCCACAAGGGATCTGTGTTTTTAGCTGACAAAAGGGCAATGACATGGCGACGTGTGGCGAAGTACTGGTCAAGTTACTCGAAAGGTATGGGGTCGAGCAGGTGTTCGGCATTCCCGGCGTACACACCGTGGAGCTGTATCGCGGGCTGGCCCGTTCGAGCATCAACCACGTCACCCCACGGCATGAACAAGGCGCCGGTTTCATGGCCGACGGTTATGCGCGCACCAGTGGCAAACCGGGGGTGTGCTTCATCATCACCGGCCCGGGCATGACCAACATCACCACGGCAATGGGCCAGGCTTACGCCGATTCGATCCCGATGCTGGTGATCTCCAGCGTGCAGAGCCGCAATCAGTTGGGCGGCGGCCGCGGCAAGCTGCACGAGTTGCCGAACCAGAGCGCACTGGTCGCTGGCGTTGCGGCGTTCTCCCACACGCTGATGTCGGCGGCGGAATTGCCCGGCGTGCTCGCCCGCGCATTCGCCTTGTTCCAGGCCGGGCGCCCGCGTCCGGTGCACATCGAAATCCCGCTGGACGTATTGGTTGAAGACGCTGATGAACTGCTCGCCAGCATCCCGGTCCACATCGACCGCGCCGGTGCCGCACCCGCCGCCGTCAGCCGCATGAGCGAGTTGCTCGCCGGCGCTCAGCGTCCCTTGATCCTCGCCGGCGGCGGTGCGATCGACGCCGCTGCCGAGCTCACTGAACTGGCCGAACTGCTCGACGCCCCCGTGGCGCTGACCATCAACGCCAAAGGCATGCTGCCGTCGACGCATCCGCTACTGGTCGGTTCGACGCAAAGTCTGGTCGCGACCCGCGCGCTGGTTGCAGACGCCGATGTGGTGCTGGCGATCGGCACCGAACTGGCCGAAACCGATTACGACGTGACCTTCGCCGGTGGCTTCGAGATTCCCGGCAAACTGCTGCGGATCGACATCGACGCCGATCAGACCGTGCGTAACTATCCGCCACACGTGGCGCTGGTTGCTGACTCGCGCAACGCCGCGCAGGCACTGCTCAGCGCCTTGTCGCACAAGCCGTTGGCCGAGCGCCGTAACGATTGGGGCCAGGTGCGCGCCGCGCGTCTGCGTGATGATCTCGCCGCAACCTGGGATGCCCCGACGCTGGCGCAAACCCGTTTCCTCGAAACCGTGCTGCACGAATTGCCCGACGCGGTGTTCGTCGGCGACTCCACGCAACCGGTGTACACCGGCAACCTCACCTTTAATCCGGAGCGCCCGCGCCGCTGGTTCAACTCGTCGACCGGTTACGGCACGCTTGGTTATGCGTTGCCAGCCGCGATTGGCGCATGGCTCGGTGGTCAACTCGACAAAGGCGCGCGGCCACCGGTGGTGTGCCTGATCGGCGACGGCGGTCTGCAATTCACCCTGCCGGAACTGGCCAGCGCCGTCGAAGCGCGCACGCCGGTGATCGTCCTGCTGTGGAATAACCAGGGCTACGAAGAGATCAAGAAATACATGGTCAACCGCGCCATCGAGCCGGTCGGCGTCGACATTTACACCCCGGACTTTATCGGTGTGGCCAAGGCCCTCGGCTGCGCTGCCGAAGCGATCAGCTCGGTGGAACAACTGCGCAGTGCGCTGCGTGCCGCCACCGATCGCCAAGGCCCGACGGTGATCGAAATCGACCAGAATCAGTGGATGCAGGCGGTGGCCCAATGATCAGTTTCCCCACCACACTCGACGGCCTGTATATCAACGGCCAATGGTCGGCCGGCCGCGAACATCTGCGGGTGATCAACCCGGCCACCGAGGCGCTGCTGACCACGGTCAATGGCGGTGACGAGCAGGCGGTCGAGCAAGCGGTTGCTGCTGCCACGGCGGCGTTCAAGGACTGGTCGAAAACCACTGGCGCCGAGCGTGGCGCGATCCTGCGCAACATCGCCAATGGCGTGCGTAACGGTCGCGATCATTTGATGAATCTGCAATCGAGCAACAACGGCAAACCGCAGTTCGAAGCGGCCATCGACGTCGACGATGTGATCGCCACCTTCGAGTACTACGCCGAACTCGCCGAAGGCCTCGACGCGAAACAGGACAGCAACGTGCCGCTGCCCAGCGATGATTTCAGCGCACGCCTGCGCCGCGAACCGTGCGGTGTGGTCGGGCTGATCGTGCCGTGGAATTTCCCCATGGTGACCACCGCGTGGAAACTCGCGCCGGCCCTCGCCGCCGGTTGCTGCGTGGTGTTGAAACCGTCGGAAGTCACGCCGCTGCCGGAGCTGGAACTGGCGGCAATCATCGCCGAAGCCGGTCTGCCCAACGGTGTGTTCAACGTCGTCTGCGGCACCGGTCTGGCGGTGGGCGCGCCGCTGTCGGCGGATCCGCGTATTGCCAGGATCTCGTTCACTGGCAGCAACGCCGTCGGTGTCCAGGTGATGCAGCGCGCCGCCGAAACGGTGAAGGGCGTGAGCCTCGAACTGGGCGGCAAATCTTCGTTGCTGGTGCTGGACGATGCCGATCTGGAGCTGGCGGTAGAGCTGGCCTGTGGCGGCGGCTTCTTCAATGCCGGGCAGATGTGCTCGGCGACCAGCCGCGTGTTGATTGCCGATGAACTGGCGGACGAGTTTCTTGAACGTCTGCAAAAGCGTGCTCAAGCGATCCGCGTGGCGGATCCGTTGGACCCGGACGTGGAGATGGGCGCACTGGTCAATCAGGCGCAATACCAGCGTGTGCTCGGGCACATTGATCGCGGCCTGAGTGCCGGAGCGAAGCTGCTTTGCGGCGGCAATCGTCCAGCGGATTTGCCACGCGGCTATTTTTTGCAGCCGACGGTGTTCACCGACGTGCCCCTCGACAGTGCGCTGTGGTGCGAAGAGATTTTCGGCCCGGTGTTGTGCGTGCGCCGTTTCAGCAGCGAAGCCGAAGCAATCGCCTTGGCCAACGACAGCCAGTTCGGCCTCGTCGCCAGTGTGGTGACGCGTAACGCCGAAACGGCCGACCGAGTCGCCAACGCCCTGCAGGCGGGGCTGGTGTGGCTCAACGCGCCGCAAGTGATCTTCCCGCAAACCGCGTGGGGCGGTTACAAGCAGAGCAGCATCGGCCGCGAATTGGGGCCGTGGGGCCTGGCCGCATTTCAGGAAATCAAACACGTGATCCGGGCGCTCTGAACGCCCGAAAAAGGTCAGCGCATGCCTCGCAACGAGGCATGCGTTGGCGTCATGGCTTCAATGAGTTTTTATCGATAGTCAGGTGTTTTGCACGACTTCAGGATGAACCCGTCGGCAGCGCTCAAGCCCTTGTAAATCGGGGCCTGGCGCGGATCCGGCCGCGCGGATGCAACGGTTGCGACCAACCTCATACTTAAAAGAACAAAGGGAGTCCGTCATGGGCGAGCACGATCTGAACAGGCGTCAATTCATTAAAACCGTCGGCGTCGCCTCGGTGGCGGCGGCCGCCCTGAGCATGCCCTTCATCCGGGCGAGTGCCAGCGACACGCGGTTCGCCGGCAAGACCCTGCGCTTGCTGACCTGGTCGGATGACACCGGCCTCGCCGCACTGCGCAACATTGCCGCCACGTTCGAAGCCAAGACCGGCGCCAAGGTCATCGCTGACCGCACCGGCAGCACCTCGGAAATGGTCGCCAAACTCAAGGCCGGCGGTGATCGTCCGCAGTACGACATCATCACTCTGGCCGGTGTCGGCGCCGAAGGTCTGGCCGCCGCAGGACTGCTGGAAAAACCCGACCTCAACCGCATTCCCAACCTCGTCGACGTCCCGGAAAAATACCGCACCGGCGCCAATGGCCACGGCATCGGTTACCTGTTGTGGTGCAACAGTCTGGTTTACAGCACCCGCACGCAAAAAGAAGCGCCAACCAGTTACGCCGCGCTGTGGGACGCCGATCTGGCTCCGAACATTTTCCTGCCGCCGCCGAACTGGACCGAAGCGATGGACCTGATCATCATCGCCGCGAAACTGGCCGGTGGTGACGAACACAACATCGAACCGGGCTTCAAAAAACTCGCCGAACTCAAGGACCGCGTGGTGACGCTGGGCGAGAACCCGAACCAGATTGCCGAGCTGTTTCGCACCGGTTCGCTGGACATGGGCGGCCTCTATGCACCGGCATTTTTCCCCAAGCAGATTCGCGATCCGAACTACGGCCTCGGTGCCACTTTCGGCATGAAGGAAGGTTTTTACACCGACTTGATGTTGTCAGTGATGCCGAAGAATCGTCCGGGCGATACCGATCTGGCTTACGCGTTTATCGATCACTCCCTTGACCCGCTGGTGCAGGGCAAGATGGCCGAGGACATCTTCAACGGCCCGGTCAACGCCAAGGCGATCATCTCCGCCGAAGCGCGCAAGAGCCCGTTCATTCTGACGCCGGAGCAGATTGCCGAGAAGGCGATCATGCACGACAACGCCTTCCTGGCCACCGTGCATGACCAATGGATTCGTCGCTATACGGAAATCTTTTCTTCCTGAGCCGAACACAAACCTTCAAAACACCAAAAAACCCTTGTGGGAGCTGGTGGTTTGGAGAGTTGTGTTTGTCAGTTGTTTTTCCATTGACGAGATCATTGCTATGGAACATCAATCCCTGACCCAAGCGGTCGGCGCCGCTGACGTACGCGCGGCGCGCGGCGTTTCTCCGACCGCACGGGCGTGGCTTTTCCTCACGCCGTCGATGCTGTTTCTCGGCGTGCTCATCGCCGCCAGCCTGTTGGTGCTGCGCATGAGCGTCGGCACCAAAGGCGCGGAATGGAGCGGTTTCAGTCTGGCCAGTTACGCCCAGTTGCTCGAACCGTACTACCTGAAATCCTTGCTGCTGACCTTGCGTCTGGCGCTGATCAGCGCGGTGATTGCCGTGGTGCTGGCGATCCCGGTGGCGTACACCATGTCACGGCTGACCTCGCCGTTCCTGCGGCGGATTTTTCTCGCTGCGGTGCTGCTGCCGTTGCTGGTCAATCTGCTGCTGCAAAGCTACGGCTGGCTGGTGATTCTCGGCCCCGCCGGCATGCTCAATCAGGCGCTGATGGGCCTCGGCCTGATCAAGCGGCCGATCATGTTGCTGTACAACCAGAACGGCGTGTTGATGGGCCTGGTGCAAACCGCGTTTCCGCTCGCCGTGCTGCCGATTGCCAGCGCCATGCGCGGCGTCGCGCGAAGCTATGAAGAAGCAGCAGCAACCCTCGGTGCCAGCCGTTTTCAGGTGTTCCGCCAAGTGGTGTTGCCGATGAGTTTGCCCGGGATCATCACCGGCGCAACGTTGGTGTTCGCCTACAACGCCAGCAGCTTTGTGGTGCCGTTGCTGCTCGGTGGCCGGCGCGTGCCGATGCTCGCGGTGATGGTGCATGACCAGATCGCGCCGCTGATGAACTGGCCTGCCGCGTCCGCTGCCGGCGTGGTGCTGATCATCACCACGCTGGCGATCATGACCTTGTCCGAATACATCACTGGCCGTCGTCGGCGTCTGCTGGAGGCTTCGCAATGAGTGCCCTGACCAAGAAACGCATGGCGCTGCTGCCCGGCGAAACCGGCAAGTTCGCCGGCATCCTCTCTGGCTTCATTCTGCTGCTGGCAGTGTTGCCGATCCTGACCATGATCGTCATGTCGTTCAGCGGTGCGTCAAACCTCGACTTCCCGCCGAGCAGCTACAGCCTGCAATGGTACAAAGCCGCCTGGCACACCTTCGTGTCGCCGGATGCCAGCGACGTGCTCAGCCTCGGTCAGGCCATGGCCACCAGTCTGTTGGTATCGTGCCTGACGATGATCTTCGCCACGCTGATCGCCGTGCCCGCCGCTTACGCGCTGACCCGTTGCGAGTTCCGGGGCAAAGCCGTGGCGCTGCAACTGATGTCGCTGCCGCTGGTGTTTCCGATGGTGGTGTTGGGCCTGGCGTTGTTGTTGGTGTTCGACAGCCTGCCGTTCCACATGACCACCTCGCGATTGGTGATCGCTCACGTGATTCTGGCCTTGCCGTTTGTGGTGAAGAACTGCACCGCGGCGATGCTTTCCATTGGCAGTGAAGTCGAAGAAGCAGCACGGATGCTTGGTGCCTCGCCGCTGCGCGCGATTGTCGATGTGGTGGTGCCGTTGATGAAGTCGGGGATTCTGGCGGGCATGCTGCTGGCGTTCATCGTCTCGTTCAACGAATTCACCGTGACCTATTTTCTCTACACCATCGACGTCATGACCGTGCCGATCTGGATGTACAGCCGCACCGTGTCATCGCTCGACCCTACCGTGTTCTCGTTTGCCGTGCTGATCGTGCTGATCGACTTCGTCCTGATCTGGGCGCTGGAGAAGCTGGTGGGCGAGGGCGGCGTTTCCTTTTGATTTGAGGTGCAACATGACTGGTCTGATTCTGGAAAACGTCGAGAAATTCTACGGCTCGGCGTGCGCGGTACAAGACGTCAACCTGCATTTGCCGGAAGGCAAACTGGTGTGTTTTCTCGGCCCGTCCGGCTGCGGCAAGACCACTTTGCTGCGGATGATCGCCGGGCTGGAAACCTTGAGTGGTGGCGAGATTCGTCTGGACGGCGAAGACATCGGCCAGACCCCGGCGCACTTGCGCAACTTCGGCATGGTCTTTCAGTCGCTGGCGCTGTTCCCGCACATGACCGTCGGCGAGAACATCGCCTACTCGCTGAAATTGCGCGGCGTCAGCAAGGCTGATCAGCAGAAACGGGTGGTGGAATTGCTGGAGCTGATCCAGTTGCAGGCGATGATCGATCGCCCGGTGGCAAAACTCTCCGGCGGCCAGCGCCAGCGCGTGGCGATTGCCCGGGCGATTGCCTCGCACCCGAAAATCCTTCTGCTCGACGAACCGCTGTCAGCGCTCGACGCCAAGCTGCGCGAGTCGATGCAGGTGGAAATCCGCCAACTGCAACAACGCCTGAATATCACCACGATCATGGTCACCCACGACCAGCGCGAAGCGATGACCATGGCCGACATCGTCGTGGTGCTGGGCGAGCACAAGGTGCAGCAGATCGGTACGCCGATCGAAATCTATCGGCATCCGGCCAACGAGTTTGTCGCTGACTTCATTGGTTCGGGCAACATCTTTCCGGCCACGGCACTGGGCGACGGCAAGGTCAGCCTGCCGGGTGGTGACGCGCTGCAAGTGCCGATCTGCAGCAGCATTGTCGTCGGGCAGAAAGTGAAAATGCTGATTCGCCCGGAAGACCTGCAACTGTCGGCACCGCAAGCGACGGCGGGGAATCGGTTGCTCGGCAAGGTGACGTTTGTGCGTGATATCGGCGCGACCATCGAGACCACGGTGGAGTGTTCCGGAGTGATGTTTACGGCGTTGAGTACGCCGTGTCAGGGGATCGGCTTGGGGATCGGGCATCCGGTCTCGGTGACGTTGCCGGCAGAGGCTTGTCGGGTGTTGGGGGAATGATCCGGATTTTTCACTGATCATTCCGGCCCCTTCGCGAGCAAGCTCGCTCCCACAGGGGATTTGTGATTGACACTAACCCTGTGGGAGCGAGCTTGCTCGCGAAGAGGCCATCAGTCTTGACACAAAGTCCGGATCAGACAGAAAGCCGCAATCGCGCCAGATCCCGCAGCGGCGGCGCACCAAACAAACGGCTGTACTCACGGCTGAATTGCGACGGACTTTCATATCCCACGCGATACCCCGCCGCCGAAGCCTCCAGCCCTTCGGCCAGCATCAAGCGCCGCGCCTCTTGCAGGCGCAACTGCTTCTGATATTGCAGCGGGCTCATCGCCGTCATCGCCTTAAACCGGTGATGCAACGTCGACACACTCAAATTCACTTCCTTGGCCAGGTCATCAATGCGCAACGGCTGTTCAAAGTTGCCGTTGAGCCATTTGATCGCCTGACTGATGCGATGGCTCTGACTGTTGGCAATCGCGATTTCATACAAGCGATGCCCCTGCGGACTGCGCAGCAGGCGATAGAGAATCTCCCGGCGAATCAGCGGCGCGAGCATGGCGATGTCTTTCGGCGCATCGAGCAATCGGGCCAGACGCAACACCGCATCGAGCATCGAACTGTCGATCTGCTCGACATACAAACCACGCCCGGTCGGCCGGGTCGGCACGCCCATGGGGCCGGCGTCGGCGATCAGTGCGGTGATTTCTGTCGGGTCGATATCCAGGCGCACGGCGAGGATCGGTTCTTCCGGCGAAACATTCACCACGCGCCCGCTCAACGGCATCGAAACCGACACCACCAGATAATTCAGCGGGTCGTAATTGAAGTACTCGTCCGCTAGCCGCACCTCTTTGCGTCCCTGCGCCATGATGCACAGCGCCGGTTGCGCGAGCACCGGGGCAAAGTCGTGGGATCTTGTGTGGCGCGACATGAACAGCGAACCGATGGCGGTCTCGTAGCTGCCATCGTCGGTGGTGTTGCGGCGGATGATCGCCGCCAGTTCCGCCCGCTGTTTTTCCATGTCAGCGGTGGGTTCGGCTTGAAAACGATCGAATGACGTCATGCACGGCATCCTCGGCAGGGGAGGTGGAATGGAGCAGAGCATATGTTTGTGCAAGCGTCAGCGGTAGACACATCCTGCCAATTGCTTGCCTGATTCTGCCTGGGCTTGTGTGCATGCCCAGCCATAGCAGGACGCAGAGCGGCAAACTTGCTTGATACGCCGTATGACATCCGTGTGACGTAGTTTTACAGGTTGTTACAGCTTCCGTGTGCAGTCTCGCAGGATTGTGCAACGCGGCGGCAGGAATCGACTAACGGCGCAGTGTGTGCGGCCTTTAACCTTTGATCCTGTCGCAGCCCGTCCCCCGGCTGCCACGCGACTCCCTGGGAGGGTTGAACATGTCCAAGCAGATTCCCGTCAGTCATATGGCCTTCGTTCGAGCGCGCGCCGGGCGTTCGGCGGAACTCGGTGTACGCCTGAGTGCGTTGATCGAGCCGTCCCGCGCCGCCCCCGGTTGCCTGAGCTTTGCCCTGCAGCATTCGCAGTGTGATGCCGAGTTGTGGCTGGTCTCTGGCTTCTGGAGCAGCCAGCAAATGATGACCAACTATTTCAACAGCCCCTCGATGGAAATCTTCGCCGAGCTGGTGCAGGAACTGGTGGTCAACAGCCTCGACTTCCACACGTTCAAGGACGTGTCGGCGGCACAAGCCCTCGGTCAATGCCCGGCACCGGTACACAAACTCGTCGGTTGAGGGTTTAATGTCCGGCTTAATTTGTCTGAGCCGGGATGTGTGACATGGCACGTAAAGAGTTCGAGCACTTCGAAGCAGTTTCCGCAGTCGTCCCCGTCGAGTTGGGCGGCAACAAGGGTTATCATGCGGCAATCGCGGTCAAGGCCCTGGTCGATGGCGGCGCACCACGCTTTCACAAATTGCTGAATGACCAGATCTTCCCCGGCGCCATTGCTGCCGATGAGGCTGCCATCAATGAGCTGGATAACCTCAAAGGTGTCACTGACGACGCCGAGTTGATCTGGTAACGCGTTACTTGTTGGCGCCCGGACGCCACATCCTGAACAGGGCCTCAGGCCCCAGCTGGAAGTAATCCGCCGGCCCGCCGCCGCGCAGAATCGGTTCTGCCGCGGCGGTGTCGTAGATGCCGTCCTTCAATAGCCACTTGGCAATGTGCACGGCGACCACTTCGCCGAGGATCAGCCAGCTCGGCACCGTCTCACCATCGGCACGCTGCAACTGAATGATCTGCGTGACCTTGCACTCGAAGGACACCGGGCTTTCGGCGACCCGTGGCACCGAAATCACTTTTGACGCAACGGTCGTCAATCCCGCCAATTCAAACTCGTTGACCTGCGGCGCGACCATCGCGCAGCTCTGGTTCATCTGCTCGGCCAGCGGGCGGGTGGCGAGGTTCCAGACGAATTCGCCGGTCTGTTCGATGTTGTTCAGGCTGTCTTTGCGCCCGACGCTGGAAAAACCAATGATCGGCGGAATGTAGTTGAAGGCGTTGAAGAAGCTGTACGGCGCCAGGTTCAACTGGCCGTTGGCATCCTGTGAAGAAATCCAGCCGATCGGGCGCGGGCCGACGATGGCGTTGAACGGGTCGTGGGGCAGACCGTGGCCGTTGGCGGGTTCATAGAAGTGGATGTCATCGGGCATGGCGGGTGGTCCTGGAGAGGTCTGAATCAGATGGCCAATAGTGCAAGTGCCGTCAAACAATTTCCAGTCAGTCACTGATATTCCATCCAATGGAAAACCTGTGGGAGCTGGCTTGCCAGCGATGGCGGCCTGTCAGTCGACAATGACTTTGAATGACAAAATGTCATCGCTGGCAAGCCAGCTCCCACAGGGTTTTGTGTCGGTTTTATAAAACATGTCATGCCCCAGAAATGACTAAGCCCGGCCAAGGCCGGGCTGTGGGTGGACTGCTGATACTTAGCTGATGGCAGCGGCGGTGCCGGTTTTATCGAAGCCGTCAGCAGCGACCGTTTTACCCAGGTTGGTTTTATCGAAGCCATCGGCAGCATAAGTGCCGGTGTGGCTGGTTTCGATCGCAGCGCTGGCGCCGTTGATGAAGTCGGCGGATTTGGTGCGATCCGAGCCGTCGGCAGCGAAGGTATTGGCAGCCAGCACGGACAGGGTCAGGGCGAGGATCAGTTTGGTTTTCATGTCGGTTGCTCCAGATTCGTTGGCGGTGTGTCTTGCATGGGTTTAATGCTACGCCAACTAAATTGATTAAAAAGCGCAAATTGATGCTAAAAACTATCGATTAACTTGATGTTAAGGGCGGCGCATTGAATTCGCTTTCGTCGTCGGAGCGAGCGTCGCGCAGGTCATCGATCAGGTGATTGCAGAATGCAGGGGCAGCATTAATTAGCGATTAATCGCTGTTTTGCGCCGTGTGACAGATTTTTCATACTTTGCCGACCGCTTTTTCACCGTTGCAACGCCAGTCTGCCCGTGGCCAGAAAACCAAGAACCGGCCGCCACACACTGGAGCTTTCCCCGCGATGAACAAACTTCCTCAAATCACCCTGGCCTTCTGGGTCATGAAAATCTGCGCGACGACCCTGGGGGAAACCGCGGGGGATTTGCTGTCGATGACCCTCAACGTCGGTTACGCCATGAGCTCGTTGATCCTGATCAGTGTGTTCGTGATGACGCTGATCACCCAGTTGATGGCCAAGACTTACAAGCCATTGCTGTACTGGCTGGTGATCCTGTCGACCAGCACCGCTGGCACGACGATGTCGGATTTCATGGACCGCACCCTCGGACTGGGTTACGCCACTGGCTCGATGATCCTTATCGCCATTCTGCTGGCGATCTTCGCCGCGTGGCGCCTGAGCGGTGATTCGCTCAACGTCAGCAAGGTGCAGACCTTCCGTGGCGAGATGTTCTACTGGATGGCGATTCTGTTTTCCAACACCCTCGGCACGGCGCTGGGCGATTACCTGGCTGACGATTCAGGGATGGGTTTTGCCGGGGGCGCGCTGCTGATTGGCTCGACCATCGCGGCCGTCGTGCTGCTGAAGTACTTCACCAGGATTTCCACGGTGGTGTTGTTCTGGGTGGCGTTCGTGCTGACCCGACCGTTCGGCGCGACCTTGGGTGACTTGATGACCAAGTCCCATGAGAAGGGTGGGCTGGACTTTGGCACCATCGGTTCTTCTGCGGTGCTGGCGGGGATTTTGCTGGTGATGATTGTCGGCGCGTCTTATGCGCAGAAGCGCTATGGCAAACCGCAGGTTGCCGAGTTGACTTGATACCGGGTCGCCCCAATCGCTGGCAAGCCAGCTCCCACAATGACAGCACCGTTCACAGACCTTGTGTACGACGCGAAACTTGTGGGAGCTGGCTTGCCAGCGATGGGGCCAGAACAGCCACCGTTGCAGTGGCTGTGAACACGCGATCAGTCAGTCACGATACGCGAATGTTTCTGGGTGTCCTTCATGGTCACATACACCAACAACGACACCGCGATGCATGCCGTCACATACCAGTAGTAACCGGTTTCCATGCCAATGCTCTTGAACCACAGCGCGATGTATTCGGCGGTGCCACCGAAGATCGACACGGTCAGTGCATACGGCAGGCCGACGCCCAGCGCACGGATTTCGGTCGGGAACAGTTCGGCTTTCACCACGGCGTTGATCGAGGTGTAGCCGCTGACGATGATCAGCGCCGCCATGATCAGGAAGAACGCACCCCACCAGGTCTGAATGGTGTGCAGGGTCATCAGGATCGGCACGGTGAAAATCGTGCCCAGTACGCCGAAGGCAATCAGGATCGGACGACGGCCGATCTTGTCCGACAGGCCGCCGATGATCGGTTGCAGGCACATGAACAGGAACAGTGTGGCCGCCGAAATGGTGGTCGAGTCGGAGATGCTCATGCCGACGGTGTTCACCAGGTATTTCTGCATGTAAGTGGTGTAGGTGTAGAACGCCAGGGTGCCGCCCATGGTCAGGCCGACCACGGTCAACAGCTCTTTGGGGTGGCGCATCAAGGTGCGCATGGCGCTTTCCTTGGACTTCTCTTTTTTGGTGAACGACTCGGTTTCTTCCATGCCGCGACGCAGGTACAGCGCCACGACCGCACACAGCGCGCCGATGGCGAACGGAATACGCCAGCCCCACGCGTACAGCTGTTCAGTGGTCAGCACGTTCTGCAGCACGATCAGCACGCCGAGCGCGATGAGCTGGCCGGAGATCAGGGTCACGTACTGGAAGCTGGAGAAGAAGCCGCGACGTTCCTTGGTCGCCATCTCCGAGAGATAGGTCGCCGAGGTGCCGTATTCGCCACCCACCGACAGGCCTTGCAGCAGTCGGGCGAACACCAGCAGGATCGGCGCGCCGATGCCGATGGTTTCGTAGTTCGGGCTGAGGGCGATCAGCAGCGAGCCGAAGCACATCAGGTAGACCGAGGCCATCAGGGCTTTTTTACGTCCGACCTTGTCGGCGTACATGCCCATCAGCCAGCCACCGATCGGACGCATCAGAAAGCCGACGGCGAAAATCGCGGCGGTGTTCATCAGTTGGGCGGTGGTGGAACCGGCAGGGAAGAAAGTTTTCGCGAAGTACAGGGAGAAGGCGGCATACACATACCAGTCGTACCACTCGACCATGTTGCCGACGGAACCGCTGAAGATCGATTTGATCCGGCTGGCGGTGGTTCTTTCTTTGGCGGGCGCAGCAGCCGACCCAAGTGGCAGGGCGTTGGAGTTATCCATTGAAGGATCCTTCGTTTAATTGTTTTTGTGGAGCGCGTTGGAACGCAGCCTGCGAGGGCTATAGCAGGAGGTGTGCCAACGGGGGGAGGGCCGGTTTAGAGGGGGTGACGGGATTGGGTGGGCGGTTTTATGCCGATGGATTTGATTGTGTGAGCGGATTTCCGCTTATTGGGGCTGAGATCAAAAGCCCCTCACCCTAGCCCTCCCGAAACGTCGGACCGCCCGTAGGGAGAGGGGACTGACCGAGTGGATTGTTCGAGTTGCACCGACCTGAGATATCGAGTCGAACTCAGGTTTCGAAAAGCATGAAGATCGGCTCCCTTTTCCCCTCGCCCCCCTGGGGGAGAGGGCTGGGGTGAGGGGGATGGATTTCAGCCACGGCAAAAATCTCGAGCCAGCCTCACTCAGTCAAAAACATCTCCCGACTCAACCCATGCCGCTGCAGCTTTTCATTGAACGTGCGGCGCGGCAGTTGCAGTTCTTCAAGCACCGCTTTCACATCGCCCTTGTGCCGGGTCAGCGCTGCACGCAAACACTGTGCCTCAAACGCCTCCTGCTGCGCCGCCAGCGATTGCCCCGGATCAATCCCCGGCGCCGGCTCATCCAGCCCCAGCACCTGGCGCTCGGCGACGTTCGCCAGTTCGCGCACGTTGCCCGGCCAGTCGTGGCTGAGCAGATGGCTCAATTGCGCGCCACTCAAAGGCGGAAAGGTTCGGCCCAAACGTTCAGCGGCGTTGCGGGCGAAGGTTTCGAACAACAATGGAATGTCTTCGCGGCGATCACGCAACGGCGGCAAACGCAACTCGGCGACGTTCAGGCGATAGGCCAGATCCTCGCGAAAACGTCCAGCCCGAGCCTCGTCGAGCAGATCCGGTTTGGTCGCCGCGACAATGCGCAGATCGACGCGAATGCTCTGGTTCGAACCCAGCCGCTCAAGCTTTTGCTCCTGCAACACGCGTAGCAGTTTCACTTGCTGGGCCAGCGGCATGCTTTCGATTTCATCGAGAAACAAGGTGCCGCCATCGGCGTATTCCAGCTTGCCGATGCGCTTGCCCGACGCACCGGTAAACGCGCCGCTCTCATGCCCGAACAACTCCGCCTCAAACAGCTGTTCAGGAATCGCCGCGCAGTTCAGCGCCACGAACGGCTTGGCCGCGCGCGGGCCGAAATCATGCAGGCAACGCGCGACCAGTTCCTTGCCGCTGCCGGTTTCGCCACGGATCAGCACGTTGACCGGCAACGCCGCCAGGTCCAGCACCTGCCGACGCAGCGTCTGCAAACCACGCGACACCCCGAGCAACGTCGCATCGAGTTTCGCGCGGTTGTCGGCCTGCTCGTGCAGGGCGCGGTTCTCCAGAATCAGCCGGCGTTTGTCCAGCGCCCGGCGCAAGCTGCCGAGCAGGGTTTCCGGGCTGAAGGGTTTTTCCAGAAAGTCGTAGGCACCGTCGCGCATCGCTTCGACCGCCATCGGCACGTCGCCATGGCCAGTGAGCAGAATCACCGGCAGATCGGCATCGCGTTTCTGCACTTCAGCCAACAATGCCAGGCCGCCCATGCCCGGCATGCGCACGTCGCTGAGGATCACTCCGGCAAAGTGCGCAGGCAGGGCAGCGAGGCATTCTTCGGCGCGGCTGAACAACTGCACTTCGAAGCCCGACAGGCTCAGCCACTGCTCGACGGCGCTGCGAATGCTGCTTTCGTCATCGACCATCATTACCGAATTGAGCATCAGATGTGTGCCTCCAGGTCGATCGGCAAAGTCAGGCTGAACACCGCGCCGCTGTCGCCATTTTCGACGCTCAGACGTCCGCCGGATTCATGCACGATGGCAAAGGATACCGCCAGGCCGAGGCCCAGACCGTCGCCCACCGGTTTGGTGGTGAAGAACGGATCGAAGACCTGGCCCAGATGGTCTTCGGCAATCCCGCCGCCATTGTCGCTGACGCTCAGGCGCCACAGCTGCTCATCGGCTTCCAGACGAATCTCGAGACGCTTGCACGGTTTACCCTGCATCGCATCGAGGGCGTTGCGCAGCAGGTTGATCAGCACCTGTTCGAGACGAATCGCATCACCGCGCACCCACGCGGGACGGGTCAGGTGCAGCACCAGACTGACCTGTTCGTCGCGCAGCCGGGCATCGAGCAACTGCAACGCCTGATCGACCACCGTCGCCAGATCCAGCCGCTCACGCAAGCCGCTGGGGCTTTTGCGCGCAAAAGTCTTCAGGTGGCCGGTGAGGGCGGCCATGCGCGTGAGCATTTCGTCCACCGGTTTCAACGCTTTATAGGCATCGTCGACGCGGCCATGGTCGAGCAATAGGCGCAGGGTCGCCAGTTGCATGCGCTGAGCGGTCAGCGGTTGGTTGATTTCATGGGCGAGCGCGGCGGACATCTGCCCGAGCGCGGCGAGTTTGGCCGATTGCACCAGACCGTCCTGCGCAGTGCGCAAATCACGGGTGCGTTCTTCCACCAACTGTTCAAGTTCTTCGCGGTTGCGCTGGCGGATTTTCGACAGACGCCAGCGCTGGTTGAGAAACAGCAACAGAAACACCAGCGCCAGCCACACCCCAGCGGCGGCGAGGCCAGCATTGCGCAGGTCTTCGAAGGCCACTTGTGGATGGCGCAGCAGGTGCAGGGTCCAGCCTTCGGCGCTCAGGGGCAGCGATTCCCACAGATAATCCGCGGTGCCTTGCGGGCCTTCGACGCGGCGCAGATCGCTGTTGTCATCGAAGCTGCGCAGCGACAAGTGGGTCAAGGGCAGCAGCGACTGTTTGTCGTACTGGCGCGTAGCTTTGATCTCGGCCATGTCGCTGGCACTCAACGGCCGCAGCGCGCGATAACGCCAGCCGGGCTGATTGGCGATGAAGATGATTCCGCGCGCATCGCTCACCAGCAGGGTGTCATTGCCCTGACTCCACTCGCGTTCCAGCTCGGGGAATTCCAGCTTGACCACCATCGCGCCAAGGAACTCGTCGCGGTCGCCGAGCACCGCGCTGGAGAGGAAATAACCAGGAATCCCGCTGGTCACGCCCACCGCGTAAAAACGCCCGGTGCCCTGGGTGCGAGTCTGACTGAAATAGGGACGGAAGCCGTAGTTGTGGCCGACGTAACTGCTCGGCAGCCGCCAGTTGCTCGCCGCCACGGCGAGGCCTGTGTGGTCGAGCAGTTCAAGGGTCGAGGATTGCGCCGCGCCGTTGATCTTTTCCAGCTTGAGATTCAGTGCCGCCTGTTCGGCGGCATCGACTGGCCCGGCCAGCGCCGAACGCAATTGCGGGTCCAGCGCCAGCACGGCGGGCAGGGCGCGGTAGCGGTCGATCAGGGTGTGCAGGGAATTGGCGTACAACGCCAGTTGCTGGTTGGCGCGGGCGGCGTCTTCTTCCAGCGCCTGACGTTCGGCGTGGCGGATCGCAAGCGTGGCGGCAAGCGCCGCGCCGGCAATGATCAGCAGGGTATACAACGACAGACGCAGGGTACGGGAAGTCGGTAGCATGCTGGGCAAACGGATGGCAGTCGGGCGGGCACGATAGCATGTCGGTAGGCGGGAACATTGTCCCCGCTTAGAAAGCCGCCCATTTACGCGGCGGCGTGGTGAGCAGTTCTATGCTTTTGCACCGTTAACGCCAGACCGTGGAGCATGTCGGTGATTCGGGCTGTTTCCTGGTCTAGATCGTTGAGGTCGACGCCGTTCATGCTCGTTCTGCCAAGTGCGTGAGCATACTCATGGACCGAGTCGTTACTCGCCTCGATAGCCTGTGCAAGTCCGAGAATTTTCCCCTCGAACTCAAGCATTTTTTCGCTGGATTTTCCAGAGATGGCCTTAGCCGCTTCATTGACAATTTCCGGCAAACTCCATAACGCCGCGGCTCCGCTAGCGATGGCGCCGGCCGCTGCGGGAGGTAGTGAATTGAAAGTTCCCTTCACACCCGTCGCCGTTAGTTGAGCGCCTGCCTCCTTCACCAACTTGAGTCCGGATTTTTTGTCGCGAGGAATCATGCCCTGGAGTTTGGCGTTTAAATACTCAAGCGGCTGCATTTGTTTGTGTTGGGCTTTCTCGATAATAGTGTCCGCTGACACTTTGGAGGTTTTCAAATTGACCGACGCGCTCAGTCCGCTTCTTTCAGCCGCGTAGTCGATGAGCGCGCTGACCCCGATTTTTGCGGCGTAGCCCATCCCTGCGCCTATCACGTTGCCGACACCGGGTGCCGCGGCGCCTAGTGCCTGAGCACCGACACCGACCGTTAGACCGACGCCATAACTGAGGGCTTTGCTTGCGACCAATACCAGCGTTCTGCGTGTTGTCGCCAAGGCAATGTCGCTGCCTGAACCCATTCTGTCGAGTTGCTTGGCGGCATCGCTGGCGCGGCGCTGGGTAATCCCCAGAATTTCAATGTGCTGCATCATCTGATCATTCATTTGGCGGGCCATACGCTTTTCTGCAAGGCGTTGCGCATTTTTGGCATAGCTCTTGTTTTGCGAAGCAATGATGCGATCCACTCCGCCATTCATATCGTCCAAAGTAGGCCACTTGGATTCACCGTTGACGTCGACATGGCCAATCGGATCGTTGCCGACGAAGGCGTAAAGATTCAGCCCATCCACGTCGCCTGCCGGGTCCGCGCTGACCCAGCGTTGCAGCCATGGCGCGTAATAGCGTGCGCCGTAGTAATACATGCCGCTGACGTCCATCTCCTTGCCCGAATAGCGTATGAACTTGTAGCTGACCTCAATCTCCGAGCGTGCGCTCATCCACGCCGTGGCGCCGAACGGGTAATAACCTTCCTCGCTGATCAGTTGTGCCTGTTGATCGAGTTCCATCACGCAGGAACCAAGGTGATCTTCGAGGCTGTAGCGCAATTGATCGCCATCTATGCCATTGGGCTTGTTCTCTGCCCAATGCAGACAGCGCGCGTTGCCGAGGGTGATGACGTGCAGTTCTTCGCCGTTGTCGCGGGTACGGATTTCCAGTCCCGGCAGGTAGCGCACCTGGTGGAAGTGTTCGGTGTTGGCCGCGAAGGTTGCGTGGCGTTTGAACACGCGTATGCCTTGGCTGTAGCGGTAGCACTCGGCATCATTGGAAGCGTTTTTGCGCTGGACCAGGATCACGCTCTCCTGCTCGTCGCGGGCGTTCCAATGCAGCGGTTGTCCCGGTTGTACGGTCAGTTGATTGCCGTGTGAATCGAACAACTTGTTGAAATCCGGTTCCGGGTCGCCTGTTTTCCAGCGCAGTCCACGATTGCTCTTTGGATCGATGAACATTTGCCGGGTGGAGTTGTTTCCGGCCCGAACGTGACACAGTTCGATCAGGTTGCCAGCGTTGTCGTACTGGTAGGTCTGGGTGTAGTTGAGGCGATTGTTCGGATCGCCCGGTTGCGGCAGGCCGGGAATGTCCGATGGCGGGGCATCGTCATGGCCGGTGGCGCTGGTCAGCCGATATAGCGAGTCGTAGGCGAAATTGCGGTGGCCGTCGATCAGTTGATTGGCAAAGTAGCGCGGCTGAAAAGCATGGTCTTCGATGCGCGTGATATTGCCGACGCGGTCGTAGAAATACTCGAATTTCTGCAGGATACCGCCGCCGTCCTTGCGGCTGGACTGGGTGTGCAACCGACCGTCTGCCGGGTCGTACGTCCAGGTACTGAGTACCCGGTTGCCGGCCAGTTGCTCGATGATCTGGTCGTTGGCGTTGTACTGCGCGTCCAGCAGCACCGGTTGCCAGTCCGGCGTGCCGCTGATCAGCAACTCCGTCTGTTTGAGTTGCCCGGCCAGACCGTAGTGCGAGCGTCGCCGATGACCGCCGGCGTCAGTCTGTTCCAGCAGCGCGCCGAGCGGGCTGAACAGATGGTGGCTGGTGAATGCTTGATCATCGTGGAACGTGCGGGTTTCGCTCAGGGACTGGCCGGTGAGGGAGAAACTTTCCGTACTCAGCGGTCCGGAACGATCCTTCTGTTCCAGCAACTGGCCGCGCCGGTTGTACCCCGCGTCGGCCGATGCGTCGGCATGGATAAATACATCAACATCGGGTTCACCATTTTCCTCCACCGTGACTACACGCAGTTGCTCATCGAAGCTCGATTGCCAATGGCTGCCGCGCTGGTCCCAGCGCTGCAACGGTTCGCCGGCCAGCCCCGGCAGATTCAAGCGCCAGCCGGCGTCGACGCTGTCGGTCTTCAAGATCGCGCTATTGAGGCTGTAAAACGTGACCAGACAGGGGACAGAAAGGCGCGGATCCCACTGCTCGACCATGCGGCCTGCAGTATCGTGTTGTTGACGGCTGATCTGGCACTCGGCATCGGCGCCGGCCACGGTGCGCAAGTACGCGACATGTCTCACCGGCAGATTCCTGGGGTCATGAACGTGCAGCGTCGGCGTATGCCAATGCACTGACTGATTCATACCCGCTCACGCGCGCAGTCGGTCATCTCAGGCGGCCTTTTTCTTGTTGGTGCGCGCCTGCCTCAGTAGAAACTGGTTGTCGGTGGTGCCCATTTTCTTGTACCAAGCCATTCCGAGTTGAGCCCTGGCAATGTCGGCAAGCACTGCCTCGTTCTTTGAGCGCAATTCCGAACGGTGGATGGGAGCCAGAGTTTCCTTGGTGGTCATATTGTTGACGTTCGGTAGGAAATTGGCCGGATAAATCACGTCTGTACCGAGTGCGTCGAATGCGTTTTCGGCCCAAGCGGAACGTTGCTCCACCGCGGCCTTCCAGTCGCTGAGCATTTTCTCGATTTTTTCTATTTTCACTGGATCGAGCCGGTTCCTGATGTCCTCGACCTCAATCGCCCGGGCAAACATGTTAAGGGCACCGGGAATGATACCGATCACCGAGCCGATGACTCTGTTCATCATGAAGGAGGGATTGAGAACCGCGTCCAACCCCGGGTGGATAAGTTCACTCTTCAAGTCACTCCAGGACTTGATATCCTTGACGGCATCCTCGATGCCCAGTTTCTTATCAATGGCGCTGACGGACATCTGCGAGGTTTGCGGGATGAGGGGGCCGAATTTCAGCCCGGTACTGTTCGCATATGGATTAGCGAGTGCACCGCCGGCATCGCCACCGATGTTGCCACCGACTAATCCAGAAACGCTTACGAAAGACTGTGCCTGAGACAATCCGGGCGCTATGGCATTAAATACTTGACCTCCCACACCTCCGCCCTCGTAACCCGCAACCCCCAGCACCACTTCGCCGACGAAATTTGTCAGCAGATCAAGTGCGATGTCTTCAGGGTGAAAAATATTGGTCAGTTGCCCTCCGAGTTGTCCGGTATTGTCATGGAGTTCTGAAATGAATTGTGAATACAACAGGATCACACCTTCCGCTCGCGTGTTCCCGTCAGGATCAACGAAGCGCATCGGGTTGTTGCCCACAAACGCATAAAGATTAAGACCATCTGCCTGCTCGGCATCCGTACTGACCCAGCGTTGCAACCACGGCGCGCAATAGCGTGCGCCGTAGTAATACAAGCCAGTGACATCCCTCTCCTTGCCCGAATAACGTATGAACTTGTAGCTGACCTCAATCTCCGAGCGTGCGCTCGTCCACGCCGTGGCGCCGAACGGGTAGTAACCTTCCTGGCTGATCAGTTGTGCCTGTTGATCGAGTTCCATCACGCAGGAACCGAGGTGATCTTCGAGGCTGTAACGCAGTTGATCGGTGTCGATTCCATCGGGTTTGTTCTCTGCCCAATGCAGGCAGCGCGCGTTGCCGAGAATAATGACGTGCAGTTCTTCGCCGTTGTCGCGAGTACGGATTTCCAGTCCCGGCAGATAACGCACCTGGTGGAAGTGTTCGGCGTTGGCCGCGAAGGATTCGTGGCGCTTGAACACACGAATACCCTGGCTGTAACGGTAATCTTCGGCATCATTGAAGCCGCTTTCGCGCTGGACCAGGATCGCGCGCCGCAGTTCGTCGCGGGCATTCCAATACAGCGGTTGTCCCGGTTGTACGGTTAGTTGATTACCGTGGGGATCGAACAGGTCGTCGAACGCGGGGGGCGGCTCGTTGGGTGTCCAGCGCGCCCCGCGATTGCTCTTCGGGTCGATGAACATGTGCTGGGTGGAGTTGTTGCCGGCCCGCACATGATGAAGTTCGATCAGGTTACCGCCACTGTCGTATCGGTAGGTTTGAGTGTAATTGAGGCGATTGTTCGGATCGGGCTGTTGCACAAGACCGGGAATGTCCGGTGGCGGCGCGTCGTCGTGACCGGTGGCGCTGATCAGCCGAGAGAGTGAGTCGTAGACGAAATCACGGTGGCCGTCGATCAACTGATTGGCGAAGTAGCGCGGCTTAAAAGCGTGATCTTCAATACGGGTGATATTGCCGACGCGGTCGTAGAAATACTCGAAGTCCTGCAGCACTCCACCGCCATCCTTGTGGCTGGACTGGGTGTGCAAACGTCCGTCCGCCGGGTCGTAAGTCCATGTACTGAGTACGCGATTGCCCGCCAGTTGCTCGACGATCTGGTCATTGGCGTTGTACTGCGCGTCCAGCAACACCGGTTGCCAGCCAGACGTGCCTTTGATCAGTAGATCCGCTTGTTGGAGTTGCCCGGCCAGGCCGTAGTGCGAGCGTCGCCGATGACCGCCGGCGTCAGTCTGTTCCAGCAGCGCGCCGAGCGGGCTGAACAGATGGTGGCTGGTGAACGGTTCATCATTGTGAAGGGTGCGGGTTTCCCTGAGCGCCTGACCGGCCAGGGAAAAGCTGTCCGTGAGCAGCGAACCGGAGCAATCTTTCTGTTCCAGTAACTGGCCGCGCTGGTTGAGCCCTGCCTCGGCTGAAGCGTCGGCGTAGATGAAAACATCAACACCGGATTCGCCATTTTCATCGACTGCGATCACCCGCAGCTGTTCATCGAAGGTCGTGCGCCAATGATGCTCACGCTGATCCCATCGCTGCACAGGCTCACCGGCCAGCCCCGGTAGAGTCAGACGCCAGCCGGCATCGACGCTGTCGGATTTCAATGCCGCACCGTTCAGGCCGTAAACCGTGGTCAGGCAAGGTGCTGACAGGCGCGGGTCCCACTGCTCGACCAGGCGTCCGGCGAGGTCGTGCTGTTGTCGGCAGACAAGCGCATCAGGCGTGTCATTGACGGCGCTGCGCAAGTACCCGATCTGCCGCACCGGCAGACCACGCGCATCGCTCGCCACCAGCGTGGGTGTGCGTCGATGCACGTTGGCATTCATGACCGTGGTGCCTTTGTGGGTGATGACGGTTCAGCGGTGTCGTTGAAGTCTTCGCTGGCGTGGTACCAAGGGTGGTAGGTCTCTCGGGAAAAATCGCCCTTGGCATTGACCACGCGGATTGTTCGGCCCTGGGTGTCATAGAAAATACGGTCGTGATTGCCCAGTGTGCGCAGGGACCGATCGTTGACGTAGCTATGGGTATCGGCGAAAAACGCGCGGAACTGACGAACCGGCATGCCCTTGTTGTTGTATTCGACACGCTCGCTGATACGCCAGCGCGATTCGGCATCGACCTCTTTGAACTGGCCATTTTCGACGATCAGCGAGCCGTCGGCGTCCACGGCATAGGCCTTGCCCGGGTCGACCAGTTGCTGAGTTTGCAGCGACCGCCCAAAGCCGTCGACGCAGGCTTTGATGATCTGGATCCGCGCCTGCACCGGATCATCGTGGTAACGGTCGGCGCTGAGGATCACGCTGTGCACCGGTTCGCGATGCACAGCTGCGATGGCGGCTTGCAGTGCCTGTTCATCAGGCGTCAAAGCGCTACTGCGCTGGGCCAGTCGTCGGCGTGCGCTGGCCCTGATATGCCCGCTGGGCAGCAGATAACCTTGGGCAATCCATGCCATGGCGACGTGAGTGTCGTTGGCTATCTGCCCCATCCAGCTGAACAGATCCTTGCGCAGGGTACTCGCAGCTTCTTGCACGGCATCGGCCGGGTGGGCAATCGCGGTAGCCGGGCTCCGGTCCTCGGGAGATTTATAGAAGCTGAGTGGCTTGAACCCCGCCTTCGTCCCGTTCTCGGTGCCATGAAAACTGGTGGCCAGTGGCTGTTTGGAGGGATCGCTGATCGCTTCGTGAATGTTGTCGTTGGCATCGATGATTTTCAGTGGTTGCAGCGCGTGGTAGTCGTACTCAATGCGCGTGGTGCAGCCATCCGGCAGTTCCACGAGGGTGACGAACAGCGCATAAGCGTCGTATTCGGCCCGGGTGAAGCCGTGGCTGAGAGTCTCGCGATAACGGCATACCTTGTAGAAACCGTCGAGGCGGGCATACTCGGCGTAGCCGAAATTCGCCGACCACAGGTCCTGTTCTGTACTGCCCAAGGGATTTACCCAGAACAGAAACGGCATCGGTGTGTAACCGATTTTCGCCAGTTCAGTGCGCACGTTGAAATTCGACAGAACGCTGTAAGCGTCCAGCGCCGTCTTGTCCAGTTGTGCCACTTCCAGTGGGCCGACCAGGGCTTCGAAGCCGGCAATGCCGTCGTCCAGCAGTTTGCCGTCGGCACTCACGTAACGCTGCACGGACTGCGTGGTCAGCACTCGTTCGGCATTCCAGTACGCCGAATCCTCATGTTCCATCAGGCACTCATAGGACACCTGCGCAGGTGTAAGCCCGGTGGGAAGTGTGCCTTTGGACGACAAGACCAATGCATTGCCACGCTGTTGATAGGGCAAACCAAGACGCCAATGCTGTGGATCCTCGTCCAGATCGATGAACACAAAACGGCTTTCATTCAGGTAGAACGATCGTTGCGCCGGGTCATGGGAGTCGTACCACCACCGCTGTTCATCAGGATCGTCGGACGGTGGCGTATCCGTTTCGGTGAGCCGCCGGGCGTAGCTCACCGTGATTGCATGCGTCGCTTGGCCGTAAGCGTTGTAGCGCGGGACCACCTCCATGCGGCACATGGGATCATCGACGAAGCCGTCGTACTGGTAACTGATTTTTTCCACCACCAGCGGCAGCAAGACTGCGGCGGCGTAAGCGCCTTGTTCGCGCACCTCGCGCACCCGATAACGGATTTCCTCCACCGTATAAGGTGTGGTGTTCCGCAGAGCATCCTCATCTGCATCGGCGTAGGTCTCGATACGCGTTACCGAGCCGACCAGCGCCCGCGAGATCTGGTAGATAGTGTCTGCGTCAGGGGAGTCCAGCCGTTCCTCGAAATCGTCCGCCTCGTGGTATCGGCTGAACAGCGTTTCGCCCAGCGCCACCGCTTGTGCGTCATGCTTGAAATAGTCATCACGCGACCGGTCCATCGATTGCCCGGTATGAAACCAGGTGAAGACCCGCATCGGCTCGCTGAAGCCTTCGCCCTCATCGTCGCTGGCGCTCTCGCTGTCGGTTTGCTGCAACAGGCCAAAACCGCAGAACTCGCGCTCACGGCTGTCGTAGAAACCTTCCCACCAGGTGAAGAGCTGCGTCAGGCAGTTGCCGGTGATCTCATCCAGTTGCTGCTGTTTCTTGACCACCGCCACCGGGAACGGCAGGTGGCAAGCCGGAAAACGCCTGAGGGGGGGCAAACGGCGTTTCTCATCCAGCCATTCCTGCGCCGAGCTGCGGTAGACCACGCTGGCACTGCAACCCATATTGTTGTTGCTGCTGGTCAGCAGATACGGCTTGGCCGGAACGAAATCGTAGCGCCAATGCTGCGGCTGCATGTGCGTCACCGTCAGGATCAAACTGGCGCAGCCCAGGCCTTGCAGGTCGGCGAAACTTACCTGACAGAGGCGGTCGTAGCGCACGCCGTCGGGCCACGGCACGCTGATCGGCGTCTGCTCCAGACCGTTGCCACCCCGGTTCAAGTAGATATCGAAGGTCTCTGACTTCAGATAAATCAGCGACGCGGCACCGGAGCCGTCGAGGTCGGCAAGGCGTACCTGTGACGAATCGAATTGCTCATAGCTGAACGGCAATCCGCTGATCTTGCGACCCTTGCCAAAGCGGCCATGACCCAGGTTTGGCCAGCAGCGGATTTCATCGTGGCGAATCCGGCACAGCTCGGGCATGTCGCTGCCGAGCAGATTGCCCAACAGCACCAGTTCTGTTGGGGAATTGCTGAACAATGGCAACCGGTCATCATCGGCTTCGTGCCGCACCTCTTCAGGCGCCGCGAAGCCTTGTTCGCGCTCGTTGGCATACAACCGCACCGAGTCCGGCCCGATCAATGCCAGGCTACTCAGGCCATCTCCACTCAAGTCGCCGAGTGTCGAGAGAGCGTTGAAAAACTCCGGTGGGAATTTGCCGAAGGGGACGAAGTCGGCAAACGTGCGTTGTTCTGTCAGGGTGCGAAAACCACTGATACCCGGTTGCGCGGTGACCCAGTCGAGCCGACCGTCACCCGTCAGGTCGGTCAGCAGTTGCTGTACCGGACGGTTGCGATCAGCAAGCGGAATCTTGTCCAGCGCGATCCATGGCCCATAGCCAATTTCATCGGTTCCTTTCGTCGCGCGCCGTGGTTCACGGTAGTACCAACTCTGGTCATAGCGGCAGAGAAACCCCGGCACGCCTTCGCCATAAAGATCGATGCACTGGTAAAAACCTCCGTCCTCGATACCCGGCTGTGTATCAAGTTCAAGGAAGCGACGTGGGGTTTTATTGATGTCGAAGGGGGCGTAGTCGAACTCGACTGGTGGTGTGTTTTCGACGATGCCATAGGCATCGAATGCCTGATAGTGCGCTGCGCTGATCTGGCTGTAGGTCCACTGTTCGTCTTCCTGCGCCTGGCGATACTCCAGTAGCAGGCGGTGTACCAGTTTCGGTTTGTCTGTCGATTGCTCGGAGAACTGATGAAACAGCAACGCCTGTTGGCAGAGTCTGCGAGTGCCCAGTTCAAAACCCTGACCATGGGTTGAAAAACGATCCGGGCGGACCGTCCAGGGTTTCAGGGGATCTTCGTCGTGCGCAGGGATATCGGTCAGGGACGTGCTGCGTTCGCCGTAATCGAACAGCAGATGAAAGTGCCAGTCCAGTTCGGTGGGATTGTCCGTGGTCCAGCTGTACAGATCGCTGCTGGCTGTGAAGTTGCCGTAACACACGCGGTGCAGATAACGCTGGGCGCGGTAGTCATGCAGCGGGTCGGGGTCCTGATCGTCGGCCTTGTAATCGAAACAGATGTGTTCGCCGCGCGCGTTCATGCTTTCGCAGAGCAACCATGTGGCGATATGTCCGGGGGCGTCAGGATCGGCAATTCGTGTGGCTTCGGTTTTGCCGTAAAGGTGCAGCGAGCCGTCAGCGCCGTGTATCAGCCAGAATACCGGTGGATCGGCTTCTCGGGTCTGCCGCTGCCAGCGCTCGCGCAGGGCGAAATCGCTTTCCACTTGAGGCCAGTAACGCACCACCCTGTGGGGGCCAATGTCGATGCCGTTGTAGACGCTTTCCTCACGGAACTTGAGTTCACCTTGCTCATCCAGCTCCGGCATCCACACTTCGCCATCGGCACCGACGATTTCATCGTGATCTGTATAACGCGGCACACCTTTTTGGGTACGGCGGCTGATCTGACCCGCGCCGGCCAAGTGCCAGGAAAGACCGAATGGGCCGTTGCCGCTCTGGCTGCTGTAGTTCAGCGAAAACTGTGGATCCCAGCCACGTCCGGCGGACATCGGAATCGGCAGTTCGAACGAAGCCGCACCGGTCGGCCCCACGGCGCCCCAGCTTTTGCCGATGGTGGCAATCGATGCGCTTTTGGCGACGGAGGGGGTGGTGATGCTCAGCTCTTGTTGATCAGGCATGGTCGAATCCATTGCGCGCGGGGTGGGCGTGAATGGACTGACGCTAACAAGAACGGCGGTGAAATGAACCTGTCAGATCTGACAGGTGCGCAAGATCATTTGTATGTATTGGCGGGTTTTTTATCGCGATCGGTTTGCAGATGTAAAAACGGCCGGGTCATCTCAGCGGATGAACCGGCCGTTTTCATGGGGTGAAAGCGCTTACTGCACTTCTACCGCCAGGCTTTCGCTGATCTTCTGTTGCCAGATCGCAGGACCGGTGATGTGCACCGACTCACCTTTGCTGTCCACCGCAACGGTGACCGGCATGTCCTTGACCTCGAACTCGTAGATCGCTTCCATGCCCAGTTCGGCAAACGCCAGCACTTTCGACTTCTTGATCGCCTGAGCCACCAGGTAAGCCGCGCCGCCGACCGCCATCAGGTACACGGCTTTGTTGTCCTTGATCGCCTCGATCGCAGTCGGGCCGCGCTCGGATTTGCCGATCATGCCCAACAGGCCTGTTTGCTCGAGGATCTGACGGGTGAACTTGTCCATCCGCGTCGCGGTGGTCGGGCCCGCCGGGCCAACCACTTCGTCACCGACCGGATCAACCGGGCCGACGTAGTAGATGAAGCGACCTTTGAGGTCGACCGGCAGGGTTTCACCCTTGTTGAGCATCTCGACCATGCGCTTGTGCGCGGCGTCGCGACCGGTGAGCATTTTGCCGTTGAGCAGGACGGTTTCGCCCGGCTTCCAGCTCTGCACGTCTTCCGGGGTCAGGGTGTCGAGGTTGACGCGACGGGCCGAAGGGCCGGCTTCCCAGACGATTTCCGGGTAGGCGTCCAGCGGTGGCGCTTCCAGCGAGGCCGGGCCGGAACCGTCGAGCACGAAGTGCGCGTGACGGGTGGCGGCGCAGTTCGGGATCATGCACACCGGCAAGGAAGCGGCGTGGGTCGGGTAGTCCATGATCTTCACGTCGAGCACGGTGGTCAGGCCACCGAGGCCTTGGGCGCCGATGCCCAACTGGTTGACCTTCTCGAACAGCTCCAGACGCATTTCTTCGATGCGGTTCTGTGGGCCACGGGCTTTCAGCTCGTGGATGTCGATGGATTCCATCAACACTTCCTTGGCCATCACCGCAGCTTTCTCGGCGGTGCCGCCGATGCCGATGCCGAGCATGCCCGGTGGGCACCAGCCGGCGCCCATGGTCGGAACGGTCTTGAGTACCCAGTCAACGATCGAGTCGGACGGGTTGAGCATGGCCATTTTCGACTTGTTCTCGGAACCGCCGCCCTTGGCCGCCACGTCCACTTCCACGGTGTTGCCCGGGACGATGGAGTAGTGAATCACGGCAGGGGTGTTGTCCTTGGTGTTTTTCCGAGCACCCGCCGGGTCGGCGAGGATCGAAGCACGCAGGACGTTTTCCGGCAGGTTGTAGGCGCGACGCACGCCTTCGTTGATCATGTCGTCCAGGCCCATGGTGGCGCCATCCCAACGCACGTCCATGCCGACGCGCACGAACACGGTAACGATACCGGTGTCCTGGCAAATCGGGCGATGGCCGGTGGCGCACATGCGCGAGTTGATCAGGATCTGCGCCATCGAGTCACGGGCCGCTGGCGATTCTTCGCGCAGGTAGGCTTCGTGCATCGCCTGGATGAAATCCACGGGGTGGTAATAGGAAATGAACTGCAGGGCGTCGGCAACGCTCTGAATCAGGTCGTCTTGCTTGATCACGGTCATGAGTCGCGCTCCTCTAAAAGACGGGAACATTCTATGGGGCAGCTACAAGCTTCAAGCTTTCTGCGGCAAGCTGGAGCAGTACGCGGACTGCTTGAGCTAGCGGCTTGAAGCTTGCAACTTGAAGCTGGCCCTTGGGGCCGGGCACGCCGGGGCTGCTGGCGCGACGCTAAAAAGGCGCGGCAGTATACCGCGCCTCGGTGGGGCGTACACGCGCCGGCAGTCATTCGTTGGTCGCATGGGTGGGCGAATATCGGACATCGGGTTTGCACTTCAAGCGCTACCCCCTCACCCCAGCCCTCTCCCCCAAAGGGGGCCAGGGGGAAAGGGAACTGATCTTCATGCTGTTCAGACCTGAGTTCAGCTCGGTATTTCAGGTCGGCGTATCGCCAACAATCGACTCGGTCAGTCCCCTCTCCCTTTGGGAGAGGGCTAGGGTGAGGGGCTTTTGGCGGTATACGCAGGCCACACTTTTGACGTCAAATTTCGAGCCCGAAAATCGGTGGTCATTTATCGACTACGCCTCTAAAGTGGCAGCCGGTCTGTAGAGTAGGACACTCGGTCAGCCTCTTATCGCACGGTGAGTCAACGATTGACCCATAACGCCATTCAACGTCTTTTGCTCAAACGCTTTGCCCTTGCTGCGGCCACCTATGGATTGGCTTTGCTGCTGCTGTGGCTGGCGTTTTTCACCGGTCATTACGACCAGTCACTTGGCTCCGTGGCCATCGGCAGTGCGCTGGTGGTGATCAGTCAGTCGGTGTTGTTCGCGCTGTTCTGGAGCGGGCGCAACCTGCGCTTTGCCGACCCCAGCCTGACCGAAGCACAGGTGCTGATCGGCCTCGGCTGGCAGACATGGCTGATCGCCCATCTGGATGAAGCACGCGGCGCCTTTCTGGTGTTCTACGTACTGATCCTGTTGTTTGGCCTGTTCCATCTCAGTCGGCGGGCGTTTGTTCGCTGCGCACTGCTGGTGTTCTTCAGCTTCTGCGCGATCACGCTGTGGGACGGTTATCACTTCCGCTTGCGCGAACCTGCACTCGCAGCCTTGCAGGTATGCATTCTGGCGATGGTGCTGGCGTGGCTGGTGCTTTATGCACGCTTCGTCCAGGTGTCGCGACAACGCCAGCGGCAAAGACGATTTGCCTTGCAGGCGCATCAGGACACCCTGCGCGGGATGATGCGTCAGCTCGAAGATCTGGTCGCCACCGATGAATTGACCGGACTGTTCAATCGTCGACATTTTCTGCGTCTGGCCACGCGTGAACTCAATGCAATGGACGACGATGTCGTGCACGGTCTGGCACTGATCGACCTCGACCACTTCAAGCGCATCAATGACCTGCACGGCCACGCCGCCGGCGATCAGGTATTGCAGGCCTTCGCCGGCGTCGCTCAGGCGTGTCTGCGCGACGGCGATGTACTGGCGCGTTATGGTGGTGAGGAATTCGTTGTGCTGCTGCCCGATTGTGATTCCGAACGGTTGACCGCCTGCTGTGAGCGTCTGCGCATCGCCTTCACCGACGTCGAATTGGTAGGCCTGAATGTGCGCAATCTCAGTCTCTCGGCCGGCATGACCCTACTGGCATTGGGCGATGATCTGGACGACGCCTTGCAGCGCGCCGATCAAGCCTTGTATCGGGCCAAGCGTGACGGGCGCAATCGGTGTGCGGCCGCTTGGGAGAACGTTGATGCCTGAACTTCGCGTCGGTAAGCGACAATGGTCAGTAACCACGGGCAGCAACCTGCTCGATGCCCTCAATCAGAATGGCGTCGCCGTGCCTTACAGTTGCCGCGCCGGCAGTTGCCACGCCTGTCTGGTGCAATGCGTACAAGGCGTGCCTGCGGACAATCGCCCGGACGCCCTGAGCGCCGAACAGCGTCAGCAAGGCTGGCGTCTGGCCTGTCAGTGTCAGGTTGTCGAAGACTTGCAGGTGCACACCTTCGACCCGATCACCGACGGTCGCCCGGCAGTGGTCGAGGCACTGGACTGGCTCAGCGACAGCGTCCTGCGTTTGCGCCTGACCCCGCAGCGGCCCTTGCGCTACAGCGCCGGGCAACATCTGGTGCTATGGATTGACCACATCGCCCGGCCGTATTCGCTGGCAAGCCTGCCGGAAGAAGACCGTTTTCTTGAATTCCACCTCGATTGCCGCCAGCCCGGCGAGTTCAGCGACGCCGCGCGGCGCTTGCAGATCAGTGACCCGATCCGCCTCGGTGAACTGCGCGGCGGCGCCTTGCACTACGACCCGGACTGGCACAGTCGCCCGCTGTGGCTGCTGGCCGCCGGTACGGGTTTAGGCCCGTTGTTCGGCGTGCTGCGCGAAGCCTTGCGCCAGGATCACCAAGGCGCGATCCGCGTTATTCACATCGCCCATGACGATCACGAGCACTATCTGGCCAAACCCCTTGTCGCACTGGCCGCGCAGCGCGAAAACCTCAGCGTCGAGTTGTGGACGGCGGCCGAGTCAGCCGCCGCTTTGGCGCAACTGCGCCTTGTTTCCCGGCAAACCCTGGCCTTAGTCTGCGGCTCGACGGCCAGTGTCGACGCCTTCGCAAGGCGTCTGTACCTGGCCGGCTTGCCGCGCAACCAACTGCTGGCCGACGTATTTTTGAGCCGTGGTTGAGCGCTGATCTTTCAGACGCGAGACACGCCATGACCGATGCCATCCTGCTGGAACGCGAACGCGGTTTACTGACCCTGCGCCTCAACCGCCCGGACAAGAAAAACGCCCTGACCCGCGCCATGTACAGCCGCCTCGCGGAGGCACTGAAACAGGCCGACAGCGATCCTGAAATCAACACCGTGCTGATCACCGGCAGCACCGAATGCTTCACCGCCGGCAACGACATCGCCGACTTTGTCCAGCAACCGCCGAGCGACCTCGACAGTCCGGTGTTCCACTTCATGCTTAACCTGCTCGAATGCCGTAAACCGGTGATAGCGGCTGTGGCTGGCGCGGCGGTGGGCATTGGCACGACGATGTTGCTGCACTGTGATCTGGTCTACGTGGCCCGCGATGCGCGGTTGCGCATGCCGTTCGTCAATCTTGGTTTGTGCCCGGAGTTTGGTTCCAGCCTGATCCTGCCGCGTTTGCTCGGGCAGGCCAAAGCGGCGGAGCTTTTGTTATTGGGCGAAGGTTTTACCGGTGAGCAAGCGGCGGCTTGGGGCATTGCCACCGAGGCGCTGGGCAGCGGCGATGCGGTGTTGAGCAAGGCGCGGGAAGTGGCATTGCGTTTCGACGAACTTCCGGCTGAGGCGGTGCGTATCAGCAAGCAACTGATGAGGGCGCCGGATCGCGAGTTGATCCGTAAGGTGATCGAGGAGGAGGGCGTGTTATTCACGCAAAGACTGCGCTCGCCGGAAGCGTTGGCGGCGTTGACCGGGTTCATCAAGCGACATTGAGATTTCCGCTAACTGTGCCGGCTCCTTCGCGAGCAAGCTCGCTCCCACTTTTGAAATGCGTTCCCTTGTGGGAGCGAGCTTGCTCGCGAAGGGGCCGGAACAGTCAGCACCGCTTTTGATCAGAAAACAAAAAGCCCCGGCATTCACATGCCGGGGCTCTTGTTTTCAGCGCGTCACTCAGACCTGCGGATCACCGACATGCAGGATCTTCATGCCGTTGGTGCCGCCGGTGGTGTGGTAACTGTCGCCCTTGGTCAGGATGACCCAGTCGCCTTTTTCCACAACGCCGCGCTTGACCAGTTCGTCGATCGCCTTCTGGCTGACTTCGTGCGGTTCCAGCGAAGCCGGGTCGAACGGTACGGTGTACACGCCACGGAACATGGCTGCACGCGCCTGAGTTTCACGGTGCGGCGAGAACGCATAGATCGGCACCGAAGAACGGATACGCGACATGATCAGCGGGGTGTAGCCACTTTCGGTCAGGGCGATGATCGCTTTGACGCCCGGGAAGTGGTTGGCGGTGTACATGGTCGCCAGTGCGATGCTTTCGTCGCAGCGGGTGAATTCCTTGCCGATGCGGTGGCTGGAAGTCTTGCCCGTTGGGTGCTTTTCAGCGCCGACGCAGATACGTGCCATCGCTTGAACGGCTTCCAGTGGGTACAGACCCGCTGCGGATTCAGCGGACAGCATCACGGCGTCGGTGTAGTCGAGCACGGCGTTGGCCACGTCGGACACTTCGGCGCGGGTCGGCATCGGGTTCTGGATCATCGACTCCATCATCTGGGTCGCAACGATCACAGCCTTGTTGTGGCGGCGTGCGTGCAGAATGATTTTCTTCTGAATGCCCACCAGCTCGGCGTCGCCGATTTCCACGCCGAGGTCACCACGGGCAACCATTACCGCGTCGGACGCCTTGATCAGGCCATCGAGGGTTTCGTCGTCGGCCACGGCTTCGGCACGTTCGATCTTCGCCACCAGCCAGGCGGTACCGCCGGCTTCGTCGCGCAGTTGACGGGCGTATTCCATGTCGGCAGCGTCACGCGGGAAGGACACCGCGAGGTAGTCGACTTCCATTTCGGCGGCGAGCTTGATGTCGGCCTTGTCTTTTTCAGTCAGGGCCGGGGCGGTCAGGCCGCCACCGCGACGGTTGATGCCTTTGTGGTCGGACAGCGGGCCGCCGATGGTCACGGTGCAATGCAATGCATCGTCAGTTTGGGTATCAACGCGCATCACCACGCGGCCGTCGTCGAGCAGCAGCTCGTCGCCCACGCCGCAGTCCTTGACCAGATCCGGGTAGTCGATGCCGACCACTTGCTGGTTGCCTTCGGTCAAGGGATGGCTGGTGGAGAAGGTGAACTGGTCACCGATCTTCAGCTCGATCTTCTTGTTGGCGAATTTGGCGATACGGATTTTCGGGCCTTGCAGGTCACCGAGCAGGGCGACGAAGCGACCGTGCTTGGCAGCGAGGTCACGCACCAGCTTCGCGCGAGCCTTGTGCTCGTCGGGGGTGCCGTGGGAGAAGTTCAGACGGGCAACGTCCAGACCAGCCAGAATCAGCTGTTCGAGAACTTCCGGCGAGTTACTGGCCGGGCCAAGGGTAGCGACGATTTTGGTACGACGGACGGACATGCAAAGACTCCTGAGTTCAAGCGCTAGCGAAGGCTACTATGCTCGAAGGGTGTAGTCATTGTTCGTTTGCACTACTTATCGTTTTCTTTATTGAACGCAGCGTTTTTCAATTCGACGTTCCAGGCAATACACCGTTCATCGGAACTGGTATTTCTTACAGGTGTCACCCGGTTTTCCTGTCGGTATAAAAAATCGCATCTCGCCTATGGTTGGCGAGGCGAAGAGGCTGACGACATGACCGCAAAAAAAGACGCATCTGAAGCACTCGAGCCACCTGTGATTACTTCACCGCAAAATGGGGATAGACCGGGTGCATGGTTTGTCGTGAAGGGGACCGCTACTCCTGGCAGTACCGTGCGCGCCTACAGCACCAAGGATTCTTTGAATCCGCTTTTCAGTCAAGCTGTTGGCCCTGGTGACAACTGGTCGAGTTTGATAGACCTGCGGCAGTTCGGATTCTACGTTGTCGAGGTTGCACCCGACGGCGAAGTCTCGCCACGTTCACCCGTCGTCACAATCCATCTCGCGTCCGAGCTATCCGCACCGCACAACGATGCCGTTGAATCCTGACGACTCGATTCACTGCAGCGCGCAAGGCGGCATTGAAGATTTCCAGTCGCGGGTCGATAAAGAGCACAAGACAGGAGAACCCTCATGCGATTCGTACCCATTGCCGCCCTTGCCCTCAGCGTCCTCGCCGTCACGGGCTGTACCCGTTGGTCGATGAACCATCATTTGAACAACGCCTACAGCGCCTACGATCGCGGCAACTGCGAGCAGGTCATGCTCGAGCTGTCCAAGGTCGAACGCGCCAGCCGCGCCCGCCCCTATGTGTGGCCGGAAGTGTCGATGATGCGCGGCCAGTGCCTTGAGCGGCAGAAAATGTTTGTCGACGCGGCGCAAACCTACCAGTTCATCATTGCCTCGTACCCCAACAGCGAATACGCCTACCGCGCCCGCGCGCGTCTGGAAACCTTGCAGAGCCTGGGTCACTACCCGACACGCAGCGCGGCTGCCGTGGTGCGCCCGACTCGGTTCTGATGACAGTTGTCATACAAAATCTGGCCGTGTGTACAAGCTGAGCTATAGTCGAATAACCCGGGTTTAGAGACGAATCTGTAAACCCGGAGCAACACCTGCGACTGGCAAGTGGTCAGGTGACGGCGACGTAGCGACCGTCACACCGGAAGCGGGGAGAGCGAGCCTGCGACACAGGCACGTTCCGAAGCAAAGGTGCGGCTCTGTAACGGAGCCTTGCATGGCGAACTGTGCATGTTTACCGAACGGATTGAACGGCATCAGCTGCCGTATTTCCTCAGAGTGTTCAACAGCGTCACCGACAAGCCCATCGGTTTTCTCGGCAACCTCTCCGAAGACGGGCTGATGCTCATCAGCCAATTGCCGATGATGGTCGGCGTGGATTTCCAGTTGCGTCTGAAAATACCCGCCAGCGATAGCTGCCAACAGGTGATCGACTTCACCGCGTGCTGCGTGTGGTGCCATGAAGACGCCACGCCGCTGCACTACGACGCCGGCTTTGTCCTGCAACGCGCCCCGCCGGAGTTCGGTCAGTTGGTGCAGGCGTTGCAGCGTTATTTCAGTTTTCAGCCGTTGCCGGCCTCGGCTTGATTTAAAACCCCTAAAGGCTTCGTGACAAGGCTCGCTCCTGCACAGGATCCGGTGCACCTGCATCCTGTGAGGGCGGGTTTGTCTGCGAAAGCGTCTTCACTGGCACGCGCTTATTAACGGTCAGGTGGTATCGATCGCGCCCGCTCGTTATTCAGCCTTCGCTCTCAGAAACAGTTTCCTGTCAGTCGGATGATCGACATCCGATCGCGGCTTGTCCGACCGAAACAAGTCGGATTATTCGCTGGGAAAAACACCGTTCGTCGGGACTGTCAGATCTTACAGGTGTGCCCTTGCACAGGCTGAGCGTTCAATGTTTTTGCAACAGGAACGAATCAGCTCAGCAAAGTGCGGAGGTTTTTATGAGTGACGAGAAAAAGAATCTGACAACTTCAAAACCAGATGGTCTTGAGGACGTCAGCGCTAGCCAGTCGATTTCAGAGGAACAGTTTAATTCGATCGATTGCACTAGAACGGTTACCAAAACGTTAAGCGTCAGTGTGGGTAACTTTGTAGGTGAGCTGACTTTTAGTTATTGGTGGGGAAATGGTGGAGGGCTCTTTTATTGCTATTCCTCACAATATCGAATTACCCAGTCTGGTCATCAAGGTGGCAACAAAGCCAACTTGCACTTTAGTTTCGACTCAAGGCAATGGTGGGGCGTCGACTCCCCGGATGCTATGTGGCAGGACGGTGTGTGGCATAGCTATAACCATGGTGGCTGGGTTGCTGCCAATGGACGTGCTCGAGTTTACATCAAATACATCTTCGATAAAGGTGGGGAGAAGGATCCAGAGGGCTCCAATGAGATTTGGGTAGAACTCGGTGTTTGAATGATGTTTGGCTTTTTAATGTTAAGCCTTAAAGAACAGGGAGGCTGCAGATGAATACTGAAGGCGAGTCAGAGGGCGTGCTGATTACATCGATTACAACTCCGGTGAATAATGCCTATGTGAGAAATGGCGATATTGTCGTTGCCGGTAATTCAGATGTTAACTTCCCTATCGTTTTGCGTATGTTCAAGCTAAATGACGAGGTCGCTGCCGAAACGACTACCCCAAAAAATGGGCGCTGGAACACTGTGATAAAGGGTGTGTTCGAACCCGGTCAATACAGGATAGAGCTCCAGCCGGTCGGTGGCGTGAAGGTGACAGTGAATCTACGCGTCACACCGGTGACGATCACCTCTCCCGTTTCCGGAGAGGAAGTCGACGAACAATTCTCCATACGAGGGAGCGGTGGCGAGTTTGGCGTGGGGACGGTGAGGGTGCATAACGCATCGACCGGCGGGGTCTTGGGTAATGCTGACATTCAACCCGATGGGACGTGGGAAAAGCGCTTGACGCTATCGGGTAACAGCGCGTCTTACTTTGCCACGCAAGTCATCGGCGAGTTCCCTTCGCCACAATCCGCAACGGTCAATGTTGCGAGGAAATGGACGCCCGTCATCACCAGCCCGGTTGAGCCTTTACAGAATTGCTCTTTCTCGATCGGTGGCACGCAGGGCAGACCCGGCTCTGTCATGCAGATTTTCAAGGATCTATCGACTATTCAAGTGGGGGAAGATGCAGTATCCAGTGCCAACTGGTTTGCTCCAGTCATTGTCGAGCCAGGCCCTGTCTCGCTTGTCGCGATGCAAACCTTTGGCGGCGTACCGTCCAAGCGCAGTGCGCCACGTTCTTTCCGGATCCGCCCTCCCAAACTGGAAACACCTGAGGTCACCTTTCTCCCGGATACAAGCTTGAAGTTCTCCGGCTCCGGCCATTTTGATCAAAACCTCCCGACCGAAATCCAGTTCTCTGCCAGCGACAGCTCGTTGCCTTTGCCTCCCAACGTCCGCGTTGATGGGCAAGGCCGGTGGGAAACGGCCCCCGTTGTCTGGCCTCTGGGCAGCTACAAGATGAAGGTGATTCAAAAAATCGCCGACAACGCCAGTGGCTGGATCGAATCAGAGCCTGTTGAATTCGAAGTCCGCAACGACATGCCGGATATCACCGAGGCGAGCTACACCGGGGAGTATCTACCCGTCTTCAGCGGCAAAGGCTACACAGGCGCCACCGTCTCGCTCAGGTTTCCCGATACAACCGAGGCTGCACGGAGCGTATTGGTCGTGAACGGCCAATGGTCGACTCCGGCATTGGTGGAGTGGGGGCCAACCAGCAAGCGGGAAGTGCGCATCACACAGCATCTGGGAAACCATCCCTCGCAACGTCCTTTCATCCTGTACGTCACGATTCCACCGATGGCGCCGGGCGTGAATGATCCTACCGAAGAGGGGCTGGAGCCGGTTTTTCGCGGCACTTGCTTGTCGGGCGCCACGGTGAGCATCAGGTTCAGCGACGATATCGAGACGCATGTGGCGACCGTGACGGGTGCCACCTGGATGTTTCAGCGACCAACCCCGTTCGAGGCAAATATCGAACATACCGTGGAGGTCACGCAGACAATCCTCGATCTCCCTTCAAAACCGGCATCGAAAACCTTCACGGTCCACAGAGTCATGTTGCAACCACTCATTGTCGCGCCGGGATCCGGCTCGGAAGTGGGGTACGACGTCACCATTGAAGGTGATAACGGCATGCAGGGCGCGGTGATGCAATTGCATGACAGCCAGATGGGAGGAAAGCTGGGGGCTCCGCTCGAATTGATTGAGGAGGGCAAATGGTCGATCGAACTGCACGGCCTGGAGCTGAGGCATTATTTCCTCCACGCGCAACAGACACTCAATGGGCAAGAGTCGACCAACAGCGCTGAGCACCTACTCAAGGTGGTGGTACCGCCGCCTCGATTCACGTCGCCGATCCCTGGCGGGAAAGCGTCGCGCACCTCGAAGATTGCTGGCACTGGCAGACCTCGCGCGTGGGTGGAGGTCTGGCTGCAAGACGCTAATGAGCCATTGCTAACGGATATTGAGGTGAACGCGTCAGGCTACTGGGAAGCCGAAGTGAGTTTGCCGGTGGGCAACACGACCATCTGGGCCTTGCAAACCTTCGTCCACAATGGCATTCCGCAGCGTTCTCAGCCCAATGAGCGTCTGCGTTACAAGGTCGTGCCGGAGGCTCCGTTTATCGAAACCCCGACCTCAAATGATCATGTCGGCCGAAGGGTCGTGGTGGCGGGTTTCGCGACGCCCGGCGACACCGTGACCGTGACGCTGGGTAGCGATCAGGCCAGCGCCGAGGTGCGGGACAACCGAACGTGGTCGGTAACGCTGGAGCCTGGGCAAGGCGAGGGCATTCATGAACTGGAAGTTGTGGCGGCTTGCAAAGGGTTTACATCCGATAGCGCGAAACGCACGGTTCTGCTGACAACGTATCTACCCACCATTGAGAGACCAGCGCCGGGACGCTGGGTCAGCAACTCGGTGCTGTTTGCCGGCAAGGGCCGTCAAGGTGTCGGTGTTCTGGTCGACCCGTTCAACCCGGACAAGACATGGGTAGCGTCTATACCGGTCGACTCTGACTGGCAAAGTGTGTCCGACCACGTGCTGCCCTTGGGTGGCAACTGGTGTTGTTTCAAGTTGCAACCAAGCGGCAGCGATCCGATAGGTTCTGACTGGGTCGTCAGTAAGCGATTTGAAATCGAATAAGCGTCGGCGGACAAAACGCGGTTGTAAATTACGATGAACGGTCGTTAAACCTGTCATTTATGACAGTTGGCAACTGCTGCGTTCAAGCGCTAAATCCTTATGGAACGCTGGGTAGCCTGACACCACCGTCAGACGGCCCGGGCCAGTTATCGACTCAAGGAATGTGACCATGGCTGATTCACTCCGTCCCGCTGCGCAGTTGTTCATTCAGCTGTTTGGTGAGCAAACGTCCACTGCGCAAAACCGGCTTTCGAAGCTCTGGAGCTACGTTGAGCAGGGGGGATCATTTTTCCCTCTGGTCGAAAAGGGTCTTGCGGTGCTGGTCGGCGAGTACGGACTTGAGGAGGAAGAAGCCCGACGCTTTTTGCGCCGGGCCAATAGCCTGGCGACCTACGTGCGGCGTCGGTTTATTGAACATCACGTGCAGCAAGACAAAGCCGGGTCGACAGGACCGTCCAGTGGTTTGATGTCGATCGTTGTCGGGCCGCAACTGGAGCGAATATTCGATCTGCAATTGAGAGCCAAATGCCCCTCCGATTCTCTGGAATCCATGTTCGGGCCTTCGGCGTATCTCGTCTTCTTGTATCGCTTGATTCGCGACTTGATCGAATCCGTTGGTGACGACACCAAGCTGCCGTTGCATGAGCGTCGCACGGATTTGATGACGTTGACGGTCGACAGTAAAACGGTGAACGCGCCGGAGTCATCAGTCGACGTGATCGTACGCGTGCTGCAGGCGTTCATCGCCGCGAACACGACGGTTCCCATTGAACAGGCACTGATCAAAGCGCGCTATCCCAACGGTCTGCCGTATTACCAGCATTGGGTCACGGTTGATGGTGTGGCCGGTTTCAACGATCGATCCGTAGGGGATTTTGCCAACATCGTTGACAGGAAATTCCCCAACTTCTTGCACTCCGGGTCTCTGACCAGGCTCGCCGCTGCTGCCCTGGCGCATGCTTCTCGCCTTGGCCCGTACCAGCAGCAGTTGTTGACTGAGGAATATAAAAATTCCGAGGAGATGTATCAGTTTTATCTGGAGAACTTTGGCACCGAAGACTTTGAGTTTTTGAATCTCAATCAGATATTTTATCTGGCTGAACGTACAAATCTTGTGGCCGAGGAGGTGACAAGTCTTTTGTCGGTTGGGGACTACGCGCCGCGGCGTTCGGCCAATGTCAAATACTCCAGTGAGCCCGACGTTCCGGAAGGCGGCCGATCCGGCTCGGTTTACATCAATGATAATGCTCACCCCGCTATCGGTATCACCACGCAGTCAGGGAATAATTTTCATCGGATTATCGTTAATCCCAATACCCCAAGAGGCTTGAATACATTCGATCGACTCAACCGCAAGTTACGCCTGGACAAATGGCTGAATCTGCCCCCTGAGCAGACTGACGCCTTGTTGGTGGCGGCGATCAGGGCGCAAGCACGGGGTGCCGAAAAGCCCGAGGTGTGGGCGATTTCGGTCAACGTGATCCATGCATTGGGTCTGTTTCAGCGACTGCGTGAACGCTACAACTGTACGGCGGCTGATTTCGCCGTGTTTCTCGATGAACTGTCACTGTACGGTCGCGGTGATGCACTGTCGCAGTTCGATCAGGTCTTCAACAATCAGGACAATTATCGCGAGCCGTTGAGACTCGACGGCACACCGTTTGCGCTGATCCCGACATCGGATCAAGACAATCTGACGGTGAGCCAGCTATGCAGTGGTTTGGGCATTGATCTTCAGACTTACCACTATCTGGCGTTGGCGATAGCCCAGGCCCATGATCTTTCCGACAGTCTAGTGCGCAGTTCGGCGGTCATTTCCAGTTTTTACCGTTTGGTAAAATTGCCTCGGTTGTTGAATATCACGCCGGTCGAAGGCGTGTTGATGCTCAGTGTGCTGGGGGGAGAAACCTGGCTCAAAGGGCTGGCGGGCAAGCCGCGTATTGTCGACGTGTCGGATGATGACAGCCGCATTGGCGCCACGGCTGGCGGTCCGGGCGTGCTGAGCCTGATCGAAGCCATGCAGGCCTGTGTGCAATGGTGTGAGCAAAGCAACATATCGGTGCTGTGGATGTTGCAGCACGTGAGTGCACCACTGCGTCTCAACGAGTTCTCCCAGCAGGACCAGCAGTTTTTCGACAAGATCGGCACCCTCCTGCCCAGCGCGCGGTTATCCAATAATTCTTTTCTCGTAGCCGGCATTCCGCCGGCTGGCGAAAGCGACTGGCTGGATTTATTGTCGATTGACAGTGAGGGGCTGGCGCCGGTTGTCGATGCCAATGGCCTGATACTGGCCACTGCCATGACGCCGGAAGATTATTCGGCCTTTGCCCGCGAGAAGCTCGAATGGGCCGTCAGGAACGGCCTGGACATTGAGGAAAGCCAGGTCAGCGTCTTGGCCGAGATCATGCTCACCGTTCTTCTGCAGGCCAGAGACGCTCAGGTGTCGCTGGTCAGGGAGTCGCTGGCAGTCTACGCCGGCATAGAGGGCGAATTGGCCGTTCTGGTGCTGAACTGGGTCGATGCCTCGGTGTATCAACTGTTGCGCCAGGTGTATGACCGCACCGACCTCGAATTGCCAGCGACGGAGCGCAGGCGCGACGAACCTTCAGATTCGTTACTCGAATTGCTGGCTGTTGTGCGCCAGCGCGCTGAAGTTGTTTCGACACTGGGTTTGAGTGCGGCCCTGGTCCGGGATTATCTGGATTATGGGTATGAGGCGTGGGTCGACCAACTCACCATCATTGATCCCTCTCAAAAATATGTGTTCTCGGTGCGCATACTTTACGCAATGACCACGCTGTCCCGCGCGTTCAGCTTGAGTGAACAGCCGGAGCAGAAACTGCTCGACTATCTGCGTCAGGTCCATTCGCTACCGTCCACGCTTAGCGCCGATGCATTGCGCGTGGTGCAACAGGCAGCGGCCATCAAGCTGGCCGAATTCTTTGCCTGGAGCGCGCAGGAAGTCAGCGAATGCGTTCGCCATATCGATCCTGAAACCCAAGTGTTGAAAACCCTGGATCAACTGGATCTGCTGATGCGCGTTTACCAGTTGTCGATGCAGACTGGTATGGATGCCCGGACCATTTTGCGGATCGGTACCTTGCCGGAGACCACCGATGCCAGTGAGGCCTATGCCCAGGCGGCTGAACTGGCCTTGCTCAGTCAAACCCAGACGCGTGTGCCGGTCGTGCAAATACCGGGTGAACTGAACCAATTGGTCAGGATGACTTGCACAGTAGTCCCTACGGAAGTCTTCGCTCGTAAAAAGGATGAGAAGGCGCTTATCACGATGACGCTCACCGACGCCCGAGGCGCAGCCTTGAAAGGTGTCGCTGTTGACTGGCACTCCGAGCTAGGGACCATCAGGTCGGGGATCACCGATCCCGACGGAGTCCTCACGGCTGAGTATTTTCCGGGCAACGTCCTGGGCACGGACAGCCTTTATTTTTCCATGAGCCTGCTTGAGCCTGAGTGGGCAGTGAGCATCAACGTCATCGCCGACGCCGACAGCATGAATTTCCCGACCGTGCTTATGTCTCCGGTGCCAGCGGGGGCAGTACCTCTCGGTCAGGAAATCGAACTCTACGCGACGATGATGGACCAGCATGCAAACCTTGGCGCCAACATGCTGGTGGACTGGGCTTGGGAAGTAGAAACAAATCCAGATGCCACACCGACGATCCGCCCGGCACAAGGTTTCACCAATCAGCAAGGTGTCACCCGGGTCCATGTTTCCAGCGCTGTCAGCGGCGAATTCGTGCTGGGTTTACGCAGTCTGGCAAGCGGGAAAGGTACTCACTTCGAACCCATCACTTTTGCGGATACGAACGTCAGCCACTCATCTGAACCAGCGGCACCGCCTTCCGACAGTGACGCGGGAACCTCTTCCACGGAGCAAGGATCATGACCTCGAACAACATTGGTCTGTTGCAGGAAAAACGTCGTACCGCGTTGCTGGAGTATTGCATCGGGCAAGTGAGGGCGGAGCGTTACCCGCCTTTGCAGACCCCGGAGAACGTGTTCGAATTGCTGCGCATCGACCCGCTGGACAGTGCTCGGGTGCAGACGTCGGGGGTGGCCGAAGCGATCAGTTGTGCGCAGCAATACATCAGTGCGGTGTACAACAAAATGGAGCCCGGTTTCGAAAACCACGAGTTTCCCCTTGAGCAGCTGCAAAACTGGGCGCTGTACAACAACTACTCGGACTGGGCCGCGGTGCAGAAGATCGCGCTCTACCCGGAAAACTACATCAATCCGTTCGTGCGTCAGCGCAAGACGGATCTGTTCAAGACCCTTGAAAACAATCTCAACCAGGCCCGTCTGAGCACCGATTCGGTTCAGGCCGCGCTGCAGGATTACTTGCAAGCTTTCGAGCAGATCTGCGATCTGGATGTCGTCAGTGGCTACATGGACGGCACGACCCCGGAGCGCGCCGATTATTACTTTGTCGGGCGTCAGCGGGTGCCGCCGTTCCAGTACTACTGGCGCAAGGCGCAAATCGAGATCACGCCGACTTGCGTTGGCGTCAACCCGGCGGCGTGGAGTGAATGGAAAGCGGTGGATATTCAACCTGCCGCGCGGGTGCTGGACATGCGTCCGGTGGTCTGGAACGGCCGGCTGTGTCTGGTCTGGGCGGAGTGGCGGGACAAGGTCGGCGAGATTATCAAAGCCGATCCTCCGAGTTCCTTGGAAGATGACAGATCCCGGTTCGTACCGCATCAACTGGATATCAATGTGGCCTTCATGAGGCAGAACGGCCAGTGGTCGGCGCCTTTGAATTTACGCCATAGCGAGTTTGATGAGGATATTTCTGCAGATGCCAGGCTGATTGCAACCGTGTGGGTCGATTCTCAGAATCCCAAAGGAAAGCTCGGGGTATTGCTGGACAATGGTAAAACCGGCACAGGTGCCTTGAAAGAGACGGCGATCATCGATGTGCTGATGCGCCCTGTCATCGAAGACAGTGGTACCTGGCTGGAGCTGGCCAGGAAAGATCGATTTGTTTCTGCATTGACGGTTCAGCACCCCTTGGGTCTTGAGGTTACGGTGGTCCCAAGTGAGTCACCGTCAGGCTCCATGGCGGCTTTTCTGGGGCTGAACGTCTTCGCCATGCGAGTGGGTGACAACGACGTGCTCACGGTTGAGGGCTTTTGCAGGCCCACAGGTTTGTCAGAGAAGAATACAAGCTTCACCTTGCAGTTGGAGAACTCCGCCGCTGATGACCCAGCGCCCGTGAAGCTTGCGGTGTCTACAGCCGGCGGTTGGACAATGAGTTTTCTGAGTACTTTCACTCGACCAAAGGGGACCTGGAACAACGTCAAGTTCACTCTAAGGAATGATACTGAAGGCTTTGGCGGTAAACAGTTTGACCTGACGATTGTTGATCTCCCGGATTTTCTCGCGCCAACGCTGCTGAAAAACACCACGGATGCCGCCCAATTCCTCGACTTTCAACTTGGCACTGGCTGGGCACTGCGATACGTTCGGCTCAATTCGCTGTTCGGCCCCGAGCTGGTCACACGCTCCACTGTCTCTCCAGCCACGCTGATTAATTGGGACTCCCAGCATCTGTCCGAGCCACCGCCTACCGGTGTTGATTTCGAGGAGCGCAATGGCGCTTTTGACGGTGCCAACGGGTTGTTTTTCTGGGAGCTGTTTTTCCATTTGCCGCATTTGATCGCGACACGCTTGCGTGATGAAGAGCGGTTTGCCGAAGCACAGACATGGTTGCAATTTGTCTTCGATCCTCGGGCTACTGCCGACAGCAGCTCGATCCCCGAGAAACCGAGTTACTGGCGCTGCCGACCGTTGATCAACGATCTGGGTAATGCCGGCTGTGAAGCCGTGGCGCCCGCCGACCCGGACGCGATTGGATATTCGGCACCTGTGCATTTGAGGTTGCTGGTGTTCATCGAGTATGTGAAGAACCTCATGGCGTGGGGCGACTGGCATTACCGCCAACTGACCCGCGAAAGCCTGGTGGCGGCAAAGCTGTGCTATGTGCAAGCGGGGTCATTGATGGGCAAACCGCCTCTGACTCAAACGGTAAACTTGTGGCAGACCGCGACGCTGGGCAACCTTCTGGCGCAAAGTTGCACGCGTACGGCACTGGAAACTTTCGAGCAGACATTGAATTACAGCCTGGCAGATGTTCCGGCCGGCTCCGATACGGCTCCCATGCTGGGCATGTTGGGGTGTCCGCCGTTCAGGGCGCCCATCAATGATGACTTGCTCACTCGGTTCAACGAGCCGCAGTACCGCATGAACAACCTGCGCAACAACCTGACCATTGATGGCAAGCCCATGCTCCTGCCGTTGTTCAACCCACCGACTGACCCGAACCAATTGCTGCGCGATCTGGCAGCAGGTGGGGTCGGTGGCGCCAGACCGATGGGCGGACGGCTGGTGGTGATTGCGTTTCGCTGGCGCGCGATCTTCGAGGTGGCCCTGCGTGCGGTGCAGGCCTTGCAGGATTACGGCAGCCAGGTACTCAATCTGCTTGAGCGGCGTGACCGTGCCGAGCAGGAAGAGCTGCAGCAAAACCATCTGGTGGAGTTGGGCAGCTACGCCAGAACCGTGCAGGAGCAATCCATCGCTCAGTTGGAAGCGAGCATGACGGCGCTTGAGCAGAGCCGGACAGTGGCGCGGGAACGGGCAGATGCTTACGCAGCCCGCTATGACGAAAACGTGTCGGCCGTCGAATATCAGGTCATGGCAAACCTGGACCAGTCCAAAGAGCTGGCGCTGACTGCCAAAATCCTCAAACCGGTAGGCGCGGCGGTGGCGGCGGCGCCTAATATTTTCGGTATGGCGAACGGCGGGTTTCGTGTCGACAAAGTCACGGATGCCATCTGCTTTGGCCTGGAGATCGCTTCGTCGATGCTGCAAATCGATGCCGACAAGCAAGCCACCACCGAAGGCTATCGCCGTCGCCGCAATGAATGGGGGCTGCAACGCGATCAGGCGCTGGCAGAAATCGCTGCCATCGATGCGCAGCTCGTTGCGCAGAACCATGCGATTGATGCGGCCAGAACCAACCTCGCGCAAACGCTGCGAGCTAACGCTCAGGCGTTGACGATGTACAACTATCTGAAAAAGCGCGCGACCAATGCCGAATTGTTCGGCTGGATGCTGGGCCAGCTCAAGGCCTTGCACTATCAGGCTTATGACGCAGTAGTCAGTCTGTGCCTCAGCGCGCAAGCGGCGATGAATGCCGAAACCGGCGATTACGATTCCCATATTCCCTTGCCGCAGGTCTGGCAGGATCAACGCCACGGTTTGACCGCTGGCGAGCATCTGCGCGTGCACCTGCTGCGCATGGAGCATGAGTACCTGCAACGCACCGAGCGGCGGCTGGAACTGGTGAAAACTATCTCCTTGCGTCAGCTGTTCAACGATGCAATAGACCCTCAGGTCGGTATCGGTAGTTGGGAAGATGCATTGGCGCAATTGCAGACGACCGGCTCGCTGGAGTTCAGATTGACGCAATTGCTGTTCGATCGGGATTATCCGGGACATTACTGCCGGCTGATCAGTTCGCTGGAAGTCGACTTGCCAGTGCTGACGGGACCTTTCGAGGACGTGCGCGCGATCTTGCTGCAGGTCGGCAGCATGACCGCCAGCCGGGCTTCGGTGCAGTCAGTGCAGTACTTGCACAATCCTGCCCCTGGGGAAGTGGCCCCTTTCGATGTGCTGTTCAACGTACGTCCGGGCCAGCAGATCGCCCTTTCGGTGGGGATTGCCGACAGCGGCATGGCGGCGGCGAAGCCAGATGAAGGTTTGCTCTATCCATTTGAAAATACCGGTGTGGTATCCGCTTGGGAGCTGAAATGGCCATGGCATAACGAACCGTCGCAGAAGGCCATGCTGGGCTCGATGAACGATTGCATCTTGCGCATTCGCTATACGTGCAAAAGCGGAGATCAGTCGTTCACCGATTCGGTGAAGGAGTTGGTCAATGCAGCGAAAAGAGGGCCTGGCCGGCAGGGGCAAGGGAGTGCGCAGTCATGAATGATCCTATCGTTCAGGTGAATGAAAACCTGGTGTGCAACGGGGATTTCGAAGAACGGTTCGAATGTTGGGCAAGGACGGGGGTGGTCGCTATAGGCACGGCGTATTACGACAACACGCCTGTCAAGCACATCAAAGCGCCGAAGGGCGCGGGCGTCACTCAGGACGTCACACTTCCCGGAGATACCGATGGCAAGGGTGCTTATTGGCTGAGTTTTCTCTGGGAAAGCAGTTTCAACCAATCAGGCTGGGTGAGGATTTCTCAGGGAGAAATCGAGCATTACCGCGTCGAACTCACACCCGCCGGTAAACCTGATCAGGCACAACAGCGCGAGGATTTCGGATCTGGGCCAGAGAGGCGATTCAGTCCGACCCTGCATGAAGTGGAACTGACATCGGACATCTCAAGCTCAAAGCCACTGCGCATCGAAATATACAGCTCGACAGAGTCTTCAAGTCCATTTGGCGAACTCTGGGTTACACGCGTCAAAATCGAGTTGAAACTCGCGCCACTTGAGTTGCAGGAAGTTGAGCTGGACGGCATGTCGTTCCCGCCCTTGCGCAAAATGTACCTGTGTCAGGGCGCCAGCAAGGGCGGAGCTTTTGGCAGCGACTCATTGATCACGCCCCACATGCTCGGTTTTGTACCTGTGCCGGATAACCCTTGGGACGGCACCCCGGTTGCATTGAGCATCGACAATAACCCGCAGGGCGCGATTGTCGCGACGCCTGCGTGGGACACCCAGCAAGCGCTGGATGCGCGATGGATGCTCGATTGCCCGTTGATCGGTGATCAGGACTACGAATTCACCCTGAGCTTGCGCAACCGTTACACCTCGCAGGCCTACGAGATCCTCGTATCGCTGGGGCATCATCGACTGATTTTTCGTGAGGTGGTCGAGGCTGCTTACTACCCGTTGATTGAGCAAAGTGTTCGCCTGGCTGTGCAAGTGGCGTCGTATTACACCAGCCAGCCATTTGCCGGGCTCACGGTGAACTGGTCGACCGCCGAGCAAGGGGTGTTGGCGGCTGCCGGTACTGATGAACAAGGTTGGGCCTACTTCGATTATGAGGCGAAGGCAGCAGGGGACTTCGTTGTCGAAGCCTCGGTGGTCAGCCTTTATTACGAGCAGGGTGTGTGGACTCAGACGTTTGATGTGCTGGTACTGGGTGAGGATCCGTGGGCACAGTTGACTGTCATTGAAAACAACGAAATCAGGGACTGGATTGATAACAGTTATCCGAACCGGGGCTCTACCCATTTCATTGATGTAATGCTGGCGGCCAACAGTCGTCTGCGAGGCAGCGACTTCTATCTGCATTGGCACGGTGACAAGCCTGGGCAATTGGGTGTCGTGGTCAGTCCGCCACTGGAAACATCGGTGCCTATGCCGATCGATGGAGGGGGCACTGCATCCTGGACGCTGAACTGCGAAGACCGCCGCGACGGGATATTCGAGTTGTCACTGGTCTGCTCGAAGCTGTTGTTGCCGTCGCCCAGGAAGCGCATGTCGCTGGCGCGCAACAGGATCAAAATCAAAGAGGTACGCCAGGCCGCAAATAGTCCGGTGGTGGAGGAGCACGAAAGTGCGTACCTGCGGTTGCAGGTGGTGCATGTTACTGATCAGGACGACGGCGAACCGGTCATCGGTGCGCTGGTCGAGTGGCAAACCGCCGACGGCGTCGTGCAGAGCCAGACGGGAAGCGGTGGTTGGGGGAGCCTGAAGTTTTACACCAGAGAACCCGGGACTCATGGGATCACCGCAGCGGTCCGAGCGCATGAAACTGCCGAGCCACATGAGTGCGAATTCAGCGTGACAGCGATTGCCAGAAGTTCTTGGAAAGACAAGGTCAACATCACTTTTAATCGCAGCTACATCGACAATGTTCTGGGTCTTTTCTGCCGACGAGGTCAAATCCATTCTCTGGAGGTCACGGCGCTTGCCGACAGTCCTCTTATCGGCCAGGAAATTACGTTGGCATGGGGCGTTGACGAATCAGACATCGGGTTGGCGATAAGTGAACTTGGCGAACCCAGGATATTGCGGGCAGGTGAACCGTTGATCTGGACCCTGAGTTCCGAGTTCGCAACGAGCCGCAGCAGTATGTTCGGACTTCGGTTGTTGACCGATTCACTGGAGGATCGGGAGTTGCTCGGGCGTTTGTCATCGCCGGATATCTACGATGAGTTCACGCTTGTTCTGGATCAAATGAGCACTGACAAAGGTCAGTCGCTGTATCCCTGCATCGGCGCTGTGCACCGATATATTTTCAGAACGAATGCGTTGAGCCCATTGGTGGGTACTGACATCGAGATGTACTGGTCCGGCAGCACGGCGGAAGAGCTGGGGATCGTGCGTAATCCTCCAGAGAGCAGCATCAATAATATTGATGAAAGTGGCATGACCTGGACACTGGATTGTTCAGATAGTCAGGGGGCGGGGCGTTCGGTCTGAAATTCTCGATGGAGGCTGGCTCGACGGATGTCACCAGAATGCACTTGGGCCACAACAAACTCAGCATTGAAACCGTACGTGAGTCTGCCGTTTTCCCGATCGTGGGTCAGGACCCGGCATGGATGTGGGCGAAGGTACGTTCGGATTTCTCGGAAGACGGGATGGTTCAAACACGAACACGGTGGACGGTGAACGGCAATACTGAAGAACATGTTACAGATGAAGAGGGATGGGTTCGCTATGCCTATGAGGCAACCAGCGACGGGACCGCTACGGTTGAAGTTTCTGTGAACAGTCCGTATGACAATGGTACTGATGCACGTTCGATGCAAGTGTGCTCGCTGGCCAGCGACCCTTGGGATCGATTGCTGTTCAGTATGGATTTCGGCCCGGCACAGCCTATCGGCCAGGACACTGGTTTTGCGCGTCGCAAACTGACCCATAGAATCGATGTAACTGCCCCGCAAGACACCTTCTTGTCCGGTCGAAAGTTGACGCTGGGCATGGTCGGCACCGGGCCCGAGGCACTGGGCATTCGTTTTACTCAGTCAGTACTCGGTTTGCCAAGGGTCTTCAGTAGCGAGGCGGGATTCACCGATACCTTCATGGTCGATGACAAGCGTAACGGCAGTTTCGGCTTGTTTCTAGCCTGCGAAAGCCTGGCTCGCTGGTCACCTGTCAATGCAATGTCGGTGGGTGAAGGCGCGCAAGTGGTGAAGATCGCCGAGCGTTCGCGGGTTAGCCAGACGCTGTACTGGGGCAAGGCTGTGTCCGAGCAGATCACCGTTTTTTCGGCCATCAGTGGCAGGCCGATGGTGGGGATGAATGTTGTCTGGCGCAGTCCGGATCTTGGCGAGGTGACGACGACCACCAACTTCTACGGCGAGGCGCGGATCCGCTTTGTGCCCAAGACTCCCGGAGCGGCGCAACTGACCGCGACGGTGGGGGATGTGCAGTATTCGGAATCGATTTCGTTGTCGTATTACCTGCATGAGCCTCGACAGATCAAAGAGCTGTTCAGCAATGATTTGACCGGTTATCCGGGGCAAGAAATTTCAGCTCAGGCTTGGGTGGTTTCAGCCAATACCGGCGAGCCTTTGGCTAATGTCGAAGTGATGTGGGAGTACGGCAACACATCTTTACCGGCAACACTGACGGGTACCGATGGCATGGCAACGGTGCGCTTTGTCTTGGGCTCTGCAGGTGAGGCAGCATTGTGGGCGTCGGTAAAGGGCGGCTTGGCTGGCTGGGATGTGGAAACGCTACGGTTGACTGTCACTGAACGTCCTGCGGTTGTGAAGTCCGTCGTCGCTGCGCCGAATCCGGCTTTCGTGAACGACTGGGTAACCATGACTGCGTTGATCGTAGACAAGGCTTCTGGAGAACCGATGCCGAAAAGGAAAGTTCTTGTCTCCATTAACGGCAGGCTGCCACACATTGAGGCCATTACGGATGACAACGGTGAATACAAAACCTCTTGGAGGGTGATGGAACTGTCGGAAACCGTTTCCCTTGACGTCAAAGTCGAGAACCCTGACGGGACCTCAAGTAACGGATCTGTGCACGTGCAGATCGAGAGATGATCAAAGCGCCGCACTTCGTTTCCAGCTCAGATACTGCGTCACCAGTTCGGCCCCCAACTCCGCAGGCCGGACATCTATCACCGGAACCCCATGAGCACTCAACCGCTCATGGAGTTCTGCCCGTTCATTCACGTAGTTCACTGTCCCGCAGTAAGCCAGCGCTTCGGCCAGGGTTTGCACCGTCGTTTGACGTAACGTATCCAGCATTTCTTCGCGCAGACTGGCCACCAGCACCCGATGTTGTGCGCTCAGACGTTTGACCGCGCCCAGCAGTTCCTCGTCGTCCTCATCGCGCAGGTTGGTTACCAGCACCACCAGTGCCCGGCGCTTCTGGCGACTCAGCAGTTGATTGGCGGCGGCCTGATAATCCGCAGGGCGTTGCGTGCTGTCGAGGTCATAAACCGTGTTGAGCAGCACGTTCAACTGGCCGCTGCCTTTTACCGGCACGAGATAACGCGGCTGTTCGCAGGCAAAGGTACTCAAACCCACCGCATCGCCCTGACGCAGAGCCACATGAGTGAGCAGCAGGCAGGCATTGAGCGCGTGGTCGAAGTGCGACAGATCATCGTCCTGGCTGCGCATCCGCCGGCCGCAGTCGAGCATGAAAATGATTTGCTGGTCACGCTCGTCCTGATATTCGCGGGCAATCGGTGTGCGTTGACGTGCAGTGGCTTTCCAGTCGATCTGGCGCAGGCTGTCGCCTTCACGGAATTCGCGCAGTTGATGGAATTCCAGGCCCTGACCGCGACGTTGCCGCTGGCGCACGCCGAGCTGGCTGAGCCAGTTGTCCACCGCCAACAGTTCACCGCCGTAGAGCCGGGCGAAGTCGGGGTAAACGCGGGTCTGGTCGCTGACGTCGAGCAGACGTTTGCCTGACCATAATCCCAAGGGGCTGGGCAGGTTGATTTCGCAGTGGCTGAAGTTGAAATGACCGCGTTTGAGCGGGCGCAGACGGTAGCCGAGCAGGCTGCGCTGGCCGGTTTGCAATTCAATCGACAGTGGCAGGTTTTCGAAGCTCAGGCCTTCTGGCGGGTGGTCGAACAGTTCAATGTGCATCGGCTCAGTGAAGTCATGTTCGACCTCCAGCCGCACCTCACCCCAACGGCCGAGCGCCAGACTGCCGGGCATTTGCCGGGTGACGCGCGGTGTTGGCAAACGTTGCAGGCGCAATGCATCCAACAATGCCAGGGCCAGCAGCGCCAGCAGCAAACCCCAGTTGATCGATATCAGGCTCGCCGGAGTGTCGACCTCCAGTGCGCGCAATGCGCCCAGCACAATACCGATGACCAACAGCAATGCCAGCCAGATCAACAGCAGACGCGTGGGTTTCACAGGCGCGGCGCCGGGACTTGGTCGAGTAGTTGCGCAAGCACCTGATCGACCTGCAGGCCTTCGATATCCAGCTCCGGGGCAATGCGCACGCGATGGCGCAGCACCGCCAGTGTGCAGCCTTTGACGTCGTCGGGAATCACGAACTCACCGCCACGCAGCAAGGCGCGAGCGCGGGCACAACGCACCAACGCAATCGAGGCGCGCGGCCCGGCGCCAAGGGTCAGCCCCGGCCAGGTGCGTGTGCTGCGCGCCAGGCGCACAGCGTAATCGAGGACCTGATCGTCCAGCGGCAAGTCACTGGCGATGCGTTGCAAGGCTTGCACGTCTTTGGCTTGCAACACCGTGCGCAGCGGTTGCACATCGAGCATGTCGGCCCGGGTCGAGCGGCAGACCTGACGCACCATGTTCAACTCCTGATCGGCGTCGGGGTAGTCCATGCGCACCTTGAGCATGAACCGGTCGAGTTCAGCCTCCGGCAGGGGATAGGTGCCTTCCTGTTCGATCGGGTTCTGTGTGGCCAGGACCATGAACGGTTGCGCGATGGGCAGGGCGCGACCTTCGAGCGTGACCTGGCGTTCTTGCATCGCTTCGAGCAAGGCTGCCTGGGTTTTCGCCGGGGCGCGGTTGATCTCGTCGGCCAGCAGCAGATTGGTGAACAATGGGCCTTTGCGCAGCTTGAACTGTTCGGTTTGCAGGTCGTACACGGCGTGGCCGGTGACGTCGCTGGGCATCAGGTCCGGAGTGAACTGAATCCGCGCAAACTCGCCACCGAAGCAGCGGGCCAATGCGCGCACCAGCAGGGTCTTGCCCAGCCCCGGGACGCCTTCGAGCAGTACGTGGCCACCAGCGATAAGCGCTGTCAGCACGTCGTCGATCACCTGGTTCTGGCCGATCAGGGCTTTCTGCAATTCACCGCGCACCGCTTGCGCCAACTGGCTGGCACGCTGGCGTTGCTGGGCGGCGTGGCTGGCGCTGCCGGGCTCGATCTGTTCGGTCATAGCGTGTTCCTCAGGGTTTGCAGGTGGACGACCTGGCGGCAGAAATCGGCGCTGGAGATCCGCCGGTTCGGCACCGGGCTCAGGGCCTGGCTGATAGCGCGGGTGGGTTGCCGGGTCAGGCGCGACAATGCCAGCCATTGTTCGGCAACGTTCAATTGATCAAAGCCGGGATGCCGGCGACGGGCGCGGCGCAGGACATCCTGTTGCAATGCTTGCAGCAGCGCTTGCTGGCCGTTGTGGCGCAGCAGGAAATCGGCACTGGCGCGCAGGTGTTCCTGCAATTGCCGACGTCCGCTCGGGGCCGGCAGCTGAAGCGGACCCTGACGCACAGCGACGTGCCAGAGCCACAGGGCGATCAAGGCGAGCAGGGCGACGACGGCTTGCGGGAAGTAACGCCAGAGCAAGGTCAGCAGACCATCGTGCTCGGTGTTGTAGATCAACGTGACGTCGGTGTCGGCGCTCAAATACCAGAGCAACCAGGCGTTGTCGTACTGGCTGATGGTCTTGTTTTTCCACAACTCGGCGTCGGTGACCACGGTGACCGTGCCAAGGCTGTAGGGCAACTGCATCATGTGCGTGGCCTTGGCACTGTTGGCCCAGGCTTGCGCGAGGTTTTTGGGGTCGTCGAGATGGAAGTCGGTGTCGAAACCGGCGTAGGCCGGAGCGTCCTCGTCTTCCAGATAGAGTTTGGTCAGTTTCGGGAACCGGTCTGGCTCAACGTCGGCGGGCAAGTCTTTCAGGTCTTTGCTCAGGGATTGATGCAGTTGTACCCGGTCGAGCAGCAAGTCGTTGCTCTGCTTCGTCTGCTCATTCCACAGCGACTCGGCAACGAACACCAGTCGCCCGCCGGCTCGCGTCCAGTTCAACACTTGATCGACCTGACGGGGCGTCATGCGTGAGCGGTCGTTGAACAACAGCAATATATGACGGCGTGGATCGATGTCCGGGAGCACCGCGAGGCTTTCGGCATGGCCGACATTCAGGCCGTGTTCGCGCAAAAACAGCTCGGCTGCCAGATAAGGATTGGCTTGCGCGGCAGGCGCAGGACCGTGATCGACTTCTTGCTGGTAAGGCTTGGCCTTGAGATAGAGGAAAACGCTCGCCGCGACCAGCAGCAGGGCAATCAACGCAGCGACCCACCACCCTGTGCGGCGACTCATCGGACGGCTCCGGGACCGAACAAGGTGCGCCAGCCATCGCACAGTTCCTGCTGCAAAGAAGCCGCCGGTGCGCGATGCCCGTAGGCCACGTTCTGCCAGTGGATAGTCAGATTGCGGCTGAAGGCGAGCAGTTCGGGGCGCTGCAATTGTTCAACGTGCGCCAGCACCTGAAGTTCGGTGTCGGCGGGTTTCAGGGTCAGATCGAAGTCGTCGAGCAGATGGCTGAGCAGCCCTCGATACAACAGGCCCAACGCTGCACGGGGTTGGCTTTGCCAGAGTTGTTCGGCATGGGCGGCGATGTCGTCAGGCAGGGTGTCGCGGTTCAAGTCCAGACCGAAGGCTTGCTGTGGCAACGCGCGTTTCGGTTTGGCAGGCAGTCTTGGGCGGCGGCTGACAAAGGCTTGGAGAAACTCGCGATACCGCCAGATCAACCAGCCCAGCGCAGCAAGGACCGCGCTCCACAACAACACTTCAATGATCTTCGCCAGCCCGTTCAAGTGTTGTCCGTCGAGCCAGCCCAGTAGGGTTTTCAGCCACTGCGGCGCTTCACCGGGTGTTTGCGCTTCGGCAGGTTTCGCCGGGTCTTCGCCAAAGCGATAACGGGTGACGACTTCCTTGTTCTTGAACGGCGGCTGCTCAAGTAATGCCTCTATGCTCTCCCGTGAGGCCTGGCTGGTCAGCGGCTGATTCAACAGGCGCGGCGCCTGTGGGCTGTCATCCGGTTCGGCCGCCCAGGCCGGCGGCATATTCGGCAGCACCAGACAGACTGCCAGCAGCAAGCCCAACACACTGTTGTTCAGACGTTGACGCAAGCGGCGGAACACCAGTTCGATATCCCACGCCTCCAGTTGCGTGCGCCGGTTCAGATAAAGGCTGAAGCCACAGGCGACATAGATCGGCTCCCACACCACCAGCACCAGCGCGTAGAAGGCATTGGTCAGATGTTCGAGCCAACGCCACTCGTTACCTGTCGAGAGAATCAGCGACTGCCAGTCCCAATCCGTTTCGATCTGCTGCGGCAGCAACATGTAGAACAGCACCATCAGGCCGATCCACAGCGCGGTCTCCAGATGCACGCCGATGATGGTCAGCCACTGCGCGGCGCCGGCGTTACGTTGCAGCAGCACGTGCAGACGTTGTTGTCGGGCACTGCCATCAAGGCCTTCGAGTTGCACCACCGGTAGCAGAAAACTGCGGCTGAAACTCAGGCGGCGCCAGGTCAGACTGGCCAGCAGCTGCGGTTTGAGCAGGCGCGGCCATTCGCGCAAGGCTTGCCTGAGTGTCGGTGTTTCGCCAAACAGCGCTTTCGACAGGATGTAAAGCGGCAGGCGTTCGTACGCCGGTTTCAGCCACCAGAAGATAAACACCGCCAGCGACGGTGAATCCCATAACAACAGGCTGAGCAAGGCGAACAGCGGCAGGGTGACGATCGCCCAACTGGTCATCATCAGCCGCCGATGTTGCTGGCTCATCAGCACACCGAGGTCCATGGCTTCCCAGGTCGTGCGCGGGCGGATCACCACGGTGGCGTCACTCAGGCGCATGGCGGGTCCTTCCGGCGAACAACAGATAGACCGCGACCAATGCCCAAAGCCCGGTGCCGACCAGATATTTGGTCAGCGGCGTGACGCTGGTTTTCGACGACCAATAAGCTTCGATAAACGCGGCAATCAACAGGAACAACATCACCCCGCAGACCAGCAACACGCTTTTGCGCGCCGCCCGTTTCAGCGCTTCGCTGCGGGTCAGCCGTGCGGGTGCGATCAACGCCCAGCCGAGTTCCAGGCCGGCCGCGCCGGCGAGGGCAATGGCGGTGAGTTCAAAGGCGCCGTGGGCGATAACGAACGACCAGAAGGTCTGGCCGAAACCGATCTCGCTCAGGTGCCCGGCCACCGCGCCGATGACCATGCCGTTGTAGAGCAGAAAGAACGCACTGCCCACGCCCAGCAACAAGCCGCTGGCGAAGGTCTGAAAGGCAATGCCGATGTTGTGCATCACGTAGTAACCGAACATCACCCAGTCTTCGCTGGCCGCGCGTTCGGCGGGGCGCCCGAGGTGACCGGCGACCGGATCGTACATGCCTTGCATCTCACGCACCTGATCGGCGGGGATCAGGTTGTAGACCAGTTCGGGAAACACATACACCAGCATGCCGACGCCGATCAGGCTGCCAAAGAACAGCAGGCTGGCGACCAGCACAAAAGGCCACTCGGCACGCACCAGTCTGGGGAAACCGGCGAGGATGAAACTCAGCAGATTGGCGCCGAGTCGGCTGCGATGACGGTACAGCTGTTGATGTCCGCGCAGTACTTGTTGTTGCAGCGAATCAATGAGGAAACTGCTGTAACCACGCTCCTGAGCCAGCGCCAGATGTTGGCAAAGCCGTCGATAGGCCTTGGGGAAACCGCCGACTTGCGAGGTTTCCTTGCCACGCTCAAGGCGTTCGAGGGCCAGCACAAAACGCTCCCATTCGGCCTTGTGGCGACTTTCGAAAAGGCTTTGCTTCATGTCGGACCCAACAAACCACGAGCGATGCCGTTGAGTTCAGCGACAGCTTTGGGAGCAGAAATATGCAGAGGCTGGGCGAGCAGCGCCGCCAGTTCATTGACCCGCGCTGGCGATAAATCACCTTGGCGCTCGGCAAAACCCAGCACGGCGCGTTGTTCTGTGAGCGTAAGGGGGACGGGCGAGCGCCGTGGTTCGGCATCAGGCAATTGCGGACGGCTCAGCGGGCGCTCGCTGTAGACCACCAGTGTGCCGGCGGCGATGTCGCCGAGGCGTTTGAAGGTCGGGTGTTGCAGGCAACTGAGCGTGCCGAGGAAGTAGCCGAAGGGCAGCAGATCGACAAAACGCAGCAGGTTGCGCAGCAACGATGCTGACCAGCCAATCGGTGTGCCGTCGTCGTGCACCACGCGCAGGCCCATCCACTGTTTACCCGGCGAGCGGCCCTGACGCAGCACTTCGAACAGCACCATGTACCACCAACTGATCGCAAACAGCAGCAGCGAACCAAGACCGAGGCCCAGTTTGCCGAGAAACGCCAAAGCGATGAACAGCACGCCCATGATCACGCCGCGAATACCCAGATCGACCGCAAAGGCTACGGCACGCACCATCAACCCGGCGGGACGCAACGGCAGGTCGATGCCCTCCGGCGTTTCGACCTGATGCCGCGTATCCAGCGGCGGGGCCAGCGGTGCTTTCCTTGGCGGTGCTGTGGGATCGAGCATGGGCTACCTGATGTTCGCCTGTTCGGGGTGCAAGTGAAGCCGATGCTAGCAGCCTCTCGGGGGAAAACGACATAACTATGTATTGCACGGCGAGTGACACAAGGTGTTTGAATGTTTCAAGGCTGGCCGCGAGCGCGGTTGAACGCCTAGACTTCGCCGATCTCAGTTCAGGAACCGCCCGTGACTTCAATCTTCTGGTACGACTACGAAACCACTGGCATCAATCCGCGTAACGACCGCCCGTTGCAGGTGGCCGGGATTCGCACCGACCATGCGCTCAACGAAATCGACGAGCCGGTCAACCTCTACTGCCAGCCCAGCGAAGACATTCTGCCGCATCCGGCGGCGTGCGCGATCACCGGCATCACGCCGAGCCAGCTCGCCGAAAGGGGGTTGAGCGAAGCGGACTTCATGACGCGGGTGCATGCTCAACTGGCGGCCCCCGGCACCTGCGGCGCCGGTTACAACACGCTGCGCTTCGACGACGAGATGACCCGTTACAGCCTGTATCGCAATTTTTTCGACCCGTACGCCCGGGAGTGGCAGGGTGGCAACAGCCGCTGGGATCTGATCGATGTGGTCCGCGCCGCCTATGCGTTGCGCCCTGACGGCCTGGTCTGGCCGACCGATGACGAAGGCCGGGTGACCCTCAAACTCGAACGCCTGACAGCCGCGAACAATATCGATCACGGGCATGCCCACGAGGCGCTGTCGGATGTTCGCGCGACCATCGCCCTGGCCCGGCTGATCCGCGAGAAACAGCCAAAACTGTATGACTGGCTGTTCCAGTTGCGCAGCAAGCAAAAAGTCATGGATCAGATTCGTCTGCTGCAGCCACTTGTGCATATTTCCGGGCGTTTCTCGGCCGCGCGCAGTTATGTCGGTGTGGTGCTGCCACTGGCCTGGCACCCAAAAAACCGTAATGCCCTGATCGTCTGCGACCTGCACCTCGACCCGCAGGGGTTGCTCGATCTGGACGCACAGACCTTGCGCCAGCGGTTGTACACGCGTCGCGATGATTTACTGGAAGGCGAGTTGCCGGTGCCGCTCAAGCTGATTCACATCAACCGTTGTCCGGTGGTGGCGCCGCTTTCGGTTTTGCGCGCGCAAGATCAGCATCGGCTGGGGCTGGACATGGCTCTGTATCAACAGCGAGCACTGCGGCTAACTGACGCACAACAAGTTTGGAAAGATAAAGTTGCGGCGATTTATGTCAGTGAAGATTTCACGCCGAGCGAGGATCCGGAACAACAGTTGTACGACGGATTTATCGGGGACCGTGATCGGCGTCTATGTGAGCAAGTGAGGAGCGCCGATCCGGCACAACTAGCGCAAGAGCAATGGCCTTTCGATGACGAACGTTTGCCAGAATTACTCTTTCGATATCGCGCACGTAACTTTCCCGAGACGTTGAATTTCGAAGAGCAAGAGCGCTGGAGAATATTTTGTCAGCAGCGTTTGTCCACGCCTGAGTGCGGCGCACCGAATACCTTGAAATCTTTTACCGAGGCGGCCGAGCAATGGTCAATTAATGCCACGCCGATGCAGAGTGAGGTGCTCAATGAATGGCAGAATTATGTCCAGGCATTGCGCAAACGTTTGAATCTTTGAAATCGAACATGACCGGGCTTAAATGCCGGGCATAAAAAAACGCCAGCATTCGCCGGCGTTTATTTTTTTCGCGGATCGCTCTGCGAAGGCGTTGCGGCTTAGCCCAGCAGGGTAGCCCAGCCTTCAACCACGTCGCCGCCCCACTTGGCTTTCCACTCTTTCAGAGTTTTGTGGTTGCCACCTTTGGTTTCGATGACTTCGCCGTTGTGCGGGTTTTTGTATTGTTTAACTTTGCGAGCACGCTTGGTGCCGGTAGTTTTTACTGCGCCGCCACGTACTGCTTTGGTTTTTGCTTCCGGGTCCAGCAGCGCGATGATGTCACGCAGGGATTTGGAGTATTCGCCCATCAGAGTGCGCAGTTTGCCTTCGAATTCCAGCTCGGCTTGCAGTTTGTCGTCTTGGGACAGGTTCTTCAAACGGGCTTGCAGCTCTTTGATAGCTTCTTCGGTGGCGCGATATTCGTTGATCAAGGACATGATTACTACCTTAGTAGAGTGCGGGATGGCAGGGGGACAGTGCCGCAATAATAGTCAGGCTGTTTCATCAAGTAAACATTTAACCGGAGTTTTTATTTAAATTAGTTACGAGAAACTGCCCGCTATTGAATATTCAGTTAAATAGTGTGATCCAGTCATCACAGATATTCACAGTTGGCTGATCAAGCGATGCCAGAGGAGGGCGGTCAGGTTAACGGTCTCCAATGAAAAGCCGAAGCGCCGAGCCTGGCGTGTGCCTGCGCTGATGAATACTGCAGTTTTCCCCCGCAGCCGCTAGAATGGCGGCCTTTGCGAAGTTCTGGAGTTTCCCCCTCATGCGCACTTTTCGGCTGGTGATTTCTTGCCCGGACCGCGTTGGCATTGTTGCCAAAGTCAGTAATTTCTTGGCAGCCCATAACGGCTGGATCACCGAAGCGAGCCACCACTCGGACAATCAAGTGGGCTGGTTCTTCATGCGTCACGAAATTCGTGCTGATTCGCTGCCTTTCGGTATTGAAGTGCTGCGCGAGAAGTTTGCGCCGATCGCCGAAGAGTTTTCGATGGACTGGCGCATCACCGACACCGAGCAGAAAAAACGCGTTGTGCTGATGGCCAGCCGCGAATCCCACTGCCTCGCTGACTTGCTGCACCGCTGGCATAGCGATGAACTGGATTGCGAAATCTCCTGCGTGATTTCCAACCACGATGACCTGCGCAGCATGGTCGAATGGCACGGCATTCCTTATTACCATGTCCCGGTCAATCCGCAGGACAAACAGCCGGCCTTCGACGAAGTGTCGCGCCTGGTCAAACAGCACGACGCCGAAGTGGTGGTGCTGGCGCGTTACATGCAGATCCTGCCGCCGGACATGTGCCGTGAATACGCGCACAAGGTCATCAACATTCACCACAGCTTCCTGCCGTCGTTCGTTGGCGCCAAGCCGTACCACCAGGCGTCGCTGCGTGGCGTGAAGCTGATCGGTGCGACTTGCCATTACGTCACCGAAGAGCTGGACGCCGGTCCGATCATCGAGCAGGACGTGGTCCGCGTCAGTCACAGTGACAGCATCGAAGACATGGTGCGTTTCGGTCGTGATGTCGAGAAGATGGTGCTCGCGCGTGGCCTGCGTTATCACCTCGAAGACCGCGTGCTGGTACACGGCAACAAGACTGTGGTGTTCTGATCGAACTCACACAGGCTTGAAAAACCAAGGGTCTGGGCGTTCAATCGTCCAGACCCTTGTTCATTTCAGCTTTGAGGAAAAGCCATGACCGATCCACTGGACAAAGCCACTTCCAAAGCGCCGGCGACTTTGGGCGAGGGTTGTTTGAGTCGATATGACCCGGATGACATGAGCCCGGAGGATGGAACCGAGTTTCCCGGTGCCGCCGAGTTGTGGGAACAACTCAAAGAAGAGGATCAGGATGACGCTAAGAAGCCTGTCTGACGTTCATTAGCTTCTTCAACAACGGCCGGCCCAGCATCAACAAAAACACCGGTCCTCCTACCAGCAGATAAAAGTAATACGTCACCACCCGCCAGATCAGAATCGCCGCCGCTGCGGTGGATTTTCCCACCATCGGCGCCAGCAGCGCCGCAGACGTCAACTCCGCCGCCCCTGCACCGCCCGGCAGCAGGCTGAATTGCCCGGCGCCCAGCGACAGCATCTGCACCAGAAAACTCCAGGCCCATTGCAAGTCTGCGCCCAGGCCGCGCAACGCCAGATACAACACGCTGTAACGCAGCAGCCAATGCAGGCACGTCAGGGCGAAGACCTTGATCAGCGTCTGCCAGGGCAACTTCAGGGTGTCGGTAAACGCGGCGAGAAAGTGCAGCAACTTGCGCGCCCAACGGCGTCGGGTGCTGGCCTTGACGTTCATCCTCGCCAACAGACGCCCACTCAGACGAATCAATGCGCGGTGATAGCGCGCGACGACTACGCAACTGAACAGGCCGCCAAACAATGACACGGCGCTGACTGTCAGCAGCCACTCCAGCCGATCGCTAAGGTGCTGAAACAGCGCATAAATCAGAATCCCGCTGAGGGCGCAGAGAAAGAACAGCAAATCACTCAGTTGATCCATGGCAAACACCGCGCTGCCCCGCGCCGGACGAACGCCCGAGCGAGCGAGCAGAGCCATGATTGTCAGCGGCCCGCCGCTGCCGCCGGGTGTCGCACAATAGGCAAATTCGGCGGCCATGACCACGCCAAGGCTTTTCAGTGGCGTGACGCGTTCACGCTGATCCCCGAGCAGCAAGCGCAGGCGCAGGGTGTTGATGCCCCAGCACAGCAGAATCATGCCGAACATGATCAGCAACCAGTGCAAAGGGAAACTTTGCAGACGCGCCCAGGTTTCGCCGCCGCCCAGCACAACGGGAATCAGCACCGCCGCGAGCAGGCCGACGAGCAACAGAACGCCGCGACTCATGCGGCGCGTTCCAGGTGACTGCACTGTTGCGCAAGCCAGTTGATTTTGCTCATAGGTACTCGTCCATCTGCCAGCAGTCGTTCAAGGGTTTTCAACCAGTAATCACGGGAGAAACGGTGGCGCATGTCCACAGGGTGCAAGCCTAGCCGAATCACCGCCGTCTCGCGCCAGCGCTGTTGACGCTGCTCGCTGACTATTTTCGACAAGCCACGGCGCCAGGCACTGCGGGCACTCCAGACCAGACCGGGGGCGTCGATAGCGCTGAAATCCGGCAAACGATAAAGATGTTGCGGATCACTGGTGTAGCTCAGCGGTAACTCGCGCAGGGCCTGGCGGGTACCGTCGCTCATCAACCACGCCGGGGCGACGAAACCGTGCAGCGGCCAGTCATGGCGCTGGAAAACTTCGATGCCGTCACGCAGCCGGGCGAGGGCGGTTTCCCGGGACAAACGATAGAACTCGCCTTCATGGGTATAAATACGGCGCATGAACCAGTCGCGCGGTGTTGTCGGGCGGGGCTCCTGGTCATCGTGAAAATAACCGTGCAACGCCAACTCATCGCCACGGGCGACGCGCCTGTCGAGCATTCGACAAAATGCCGGGTGAGCGTCGAGGGTGTTGTGCCGGTGGAAGTTTGGTACGACCAGCCACGTGATTGGCACGTTGCCCAATGCGTCGACAGCCTCGACAAACGGTTGGTAATCCGCCCACGTCGACGGAGCCACGTCGTGCAGTACCAGCAACACGGCGCGATTGTTCATCGATTCAACCATTGGCCACCCGCGGCAGCGTATGCCCAAGTACCGCGTGATAGTGGCCCAGCAAACTGTCGACCACTGTGTCCCAGGCGTAGTGGGTTTCGACATGCTGGCGGGCCTGTGCGCCGAGTTTGCTGCAGCCGCGACTGAACAGTTCGCGCACGGCATTAGCCATCGCCTGCGGGTTGTTTGGCGCGCACAGCAGGCCGCAGGACTCCGTGACAATCTCTTCGAACGCGCCGGAAGCCACCGCCACCACGGGAATGCCGCAAGCCATGGCTTCAAGGATCACCAGCCCAAAGGTTTCCTGATCGCCGGCATGGATCAACGCATCGGCACTGGCCATCAACTGCGCGACGCGAGGTGCGGGGCAGAATGGGTCGATCACACTGACGTTGTCCGGCACGGCCGTGGGCATCGATGAACCGACCAGCAGCAAGTGATAGCGCGGGCCGAGGCGTTGCATGCATTGGAGCAGTACCGGGAGGTTTTTCTCTTTCGAACCGCGCCCGGCAAAAATCAGCAACCGGGTGTCATCGGCGATACCCAGTTCTGCGCGTAGTTGCGAGTCGCGCACACTGGGGTGAAAGGTCTGCAGATCGACGCCCAACGGTTGCACGAAGACATTGCGTACGCCGAGGCCGCTAAGCTTGTCAGCCATGACCTGGCTGGGTGCCAGGACCCGGTCGAAATTGCCATAAAGCCGGGTGACATATGCCTCGATATTCGGCGTGACCCAATGGCCCATGCGATTGCTGATCAGCAGCGGCAGATCCGAGTGATAGAAGCCGATCACCGGCACATCGAGCTGCCGCCGCGCATCAAGCGCGGCCCAGGCGGTCAGATAAGGGTCACCGACTTCGATCAGCTCAGGCTGTAAATCCTGCAGGACATTTCGCCAAGGCGCGAGGCGCAGCGGGAAGCGATAGCCTTTGCCGAAGGGCAGGGCAGGGGCGGGAACCGTGTAAACGCCGTCGTCTTCGCCCAAATGCGCACCTGGAATCAACAGGCTGTGGCGAATGCCGGGTTTGACGCCCAACCGGCGGTGTTTGGCATCCAGATAAGTGCGCACGCCACCGCTGGCCGGGGCGTAGAACATGGTGATGTCGGCGATATGCACGGTGATCAACCCTCCGCTGCGTGGTTCTCCCTTGGTTGACCTTTATCAAGAATAGATGTTCGGTCGGGATTGCGCGGTGGAGCTGAAGAGCGCCCTCACCCTAACCCTCTCCCAGAGGGAGAGGGGACTGACCGAGGAGGATGTTGGAGGTACGCCGACTTGAGAGACCTGAGTCGAACTCAGGTCTGGAAAACTCCCCGATCGGCTCCCTTTCCCCCTCGCCCCCTTGGGGGAGAGGGCTGGGGTGAGGGGGTAGGCCTTTGATCTTAAATGCGGAAGCTGCCAACCAACTGCTTCAACCGCGAAGCCTGCTGCTCCAGATCCGAACACGCCCGCAACGTTGCCTGCAAGTTCTCCACGCCTTCCTGGTTCAGCGTGTTGATCTCGGTGATGTCGACGTTGATCGACTCAACGACTGCGGTCTGCTCCTCGGTCGCGGTGGCCACCGACTGGTTCATCCCGTCGATCTCACCGATCCGCTGGGTCACGCTGTTGAGGCGCTCACCCGCGAGGTTGGCGATCTCGACGCTGTCCTGGCTGTGACGCTGGCTATCGCTCATGGTGCTCACCGATTCACGGGCGCCGACTTGCAGCTCCTCAATCATGGTCTGTACCTGTTGCGCCGATTCTTGAGTGCGGTGCGCCAGATTACGCACTTCATCCGCCACCACGGCAAACCCACGGCCGGCCTCACCGGCACGTGCCGCTTCAATTGCCGCGTTAAGCGCGAGCAAGTTGGTTTGCTGGGAAATGCTGGTGATCACTTCAAGAATCTGACCAATGTTCACGGTTTTGCTGTTCAGCGACTCGATGTTGCTGCTCGACGCGCTAAGCATGCTCGACAGTTGATTCATCGCTTTGATGCTGCGATCCACCACTTGCTGGCCGTCTTCAGCCAGGCCGCGCGCATCGCTGGCCTGATTCGACGCTTGTGCGGCGTTGCGGGCGATTTCCTGTGCGGCGGCGCCGAGCTGGTTGATCGCCGCGGCGACACTGCTGGTGCGTGAGGCTTGCTGGTCGGAGTTGTACATCGACGAGTTCGACGCCGCGACCACGCGCAGGGCGACTTCGTTGACTTGCCCGGTCGCCGAAGACACTTCGCGGATCGAGCCGTGAATGCGCTCGACGAAACGGTTGAATGCGGTTCCGAGGATGCCGAACTCATCGTTATTGACGATGGTCAGGCGTTTGGTCAGGTCGCCTTCGCCATCAGCGATGTCTTCCATGGCGCGGGTCATCACGTGCAGCGGCTGGATCAGCAGGCGGATCAGCATGCCGAGCAGGGCGATGATGATCGCCACCGCGATCACGGTGGCGATCACTGCCGAGGTGCGGAACTGACTGAGCATGGCGAAAGCCTGATCCTTGTCCACCGACAGACCGATGTACCAGTTCACCGACGGCAGACCCTTGATCGGCGCGAACGTGACAATGCGCGTCTTGCCATCGACGGTGACTTCGCTGAAGTCGCTGCTGATGCGCGGGGTGTCCTGCGGATAGGCTTCTTTCAGTGATTTCATCACCAAGGCCTTGTCCGGGTGCACGAGGATCTTGCCGTCGGCGCTGACCAGGAACACATAACCCATGCCGTCGAAATCCCGGGCGGCGAGGGTATCGACCAGCGATTGCAGGCTCAGGTCACCGCCAACCACACCGACGCTCTGACCGGCCTTTTTCGAGGCGGTGGCGATGGAAATGATCAACTGGCCGGTGGCAGCGTCGATGTATGGCTCGGTCAGGGTCGAAGTGCTGCTGCTCTCGGCACCTTTATACCAAGGGCGCACGCGCGGATCGAAACCGTCCGGCATCTTCGTGTCCGGGCGGATGGTGAAGTGCCCGGTGGCATCGCCCAGATAGGTCGCCATAAACGTCGAGGTCAGGGTCTTCTGCTCTAGCAGACCGGCGACGTTGGCGGGCTCGGGGTTGATGGCGATGTTCTGGGCGGCGTTCTCGACCAGCAGAATGCGGCCACTGAGCCAGGTCTGGATATTGCCGGCAGTGACTTCGCCCATCTCGTTGAGATAGTTGTTCAGGTCATCGCGGATCGCATTGCGCTGCAACCAGTCGTTGTACAGCGTAAAGGAGGCGAAAGCGGCGATGACGATGAGGGCGGCGGCAAGCAAAATTTTATGGCTGAAGCGCAGATTTTTGTTCATGGCTTGGGGTTCCGCTAAGGTCTTAATGTCCAGGGCGTGCTTTTATAGAAGCGCGCAAAATGGGCAAGGGTGAAAACAAGCTGATATTTCCGTCTCTCCTTAGGGAAATGTCCGGCCTGACTTGTGGTCGGGGTCTCTCACTCCTCTTTATCGGCCATGCGCAATCAAAGATTAACCATTGGGTGACAAAATGCCTGACTCCTCGCAACTCGTAATCGGCGCCGATCTCGCAGGCCAGCAGATTGCTCAGGCCATGCGCCTGGCAAACCGTCACGGACTGGTCGCCGGCGCCACCGGTACCGGTAAAACCGTCACCTTGCAGCGTTTGGCCGAGGCATTCAGCGACGCCGGCGTCGCGGTGTTTGCCGCGGACATCAAGGGCGATCTGTGTGGCCTGGGTGCGGCCGGCAACCCGCAAGGCAAGGTTGCCGAGCGTATCGCCGGGATGCCGTGGCTCAATTACAAGGCGCAGGCTTATCCGGTGACCTTGTGGGATATCCACGGCGAGTCCGGTCATCCGCTGCGCACCACGCTGAGCGAAATGGGCCCGCTGCTGATCGGCAGTCTGCTGGAGCTGACCGACAGTCAGCAGTCGGCGCTCTACGCAGCCTTTAAGGTCGCCGATCGCGAAGGCCTGTTGCTGCTGGACCTGAAAGACCTGAAAGCGCTGCTCAATCACCTCAAGGACAACCCGCAACTGCTGGGCGAAGACGCGGCGCTGATGACCACCGGTTCCAGTCAGGCGTTGTTACGCCGTTTGGCGATCCTTGAGCAGCAGGGCGCCGAAGCCTTGTTCGGCGAACCAGCGCTGCAACTCGAAGACATTCTGCAGCCGACCGCCGATGGCCGTGGGCGCATCCACTTGCTCGACGCCAGTCGCTTGGTGCACGAGGCGCCGAAGGTCTATGCAACGTTCCTGTTGTGGCTGCTGGCTGAGCTGTTCGAGCAGTTGCCGGAGCGCGGCGATGCCGACAAACCGCTACTGGCGCTGTTTTTCGATGAGGCGCATTTGCTCTTTGGCGATACGCCCAAGGCCTTGCAGGAGCGGCTGGAGCAAGTAGTACGCTTGATTCGATCCAAAGGTGTTGGCGTGTATTTCGTCACGCAGTCGCCGGCGGACCTGCCAGATGACGTGCTGGCGCAGCTTGGCCTGCGAATCCAGCATGGCTTGCGCGCCTTTACCGCCAAAGAGCAGAAATCCCTGCGCGCGGTAGCGGACGGCTTCCGGCCGAATCCGGCGTTCGATAGCCTTTCGGTGCTGACCGAGTTGGGGATTGGTGAGGCGCTGGTCGGCACGCTGACCGAGAAAGGCACGCCGGAGAGGGTTCAGCGCGTGCTGGTCGCGCCACCGCAATCGCGAATCGGGCCGCTGACCGAGACCGAACGAACCGTGCTGATTGCCGGATCGCCGTTCAAGGGCCGCTATGACAAGCCGATCGATCGGGAGTCTGCGTATGAAATTCTGATGGGGCGCAAAGGCCTGGCGCCTGAAGCCGAGGCACCCGCCGGCAAGCCGGCCGTTGAAGAGCCGAGTCTTGCCGACAGGGCAGGGGAGTTTCTGGGTACGGCGGCCGGGCAGGCGCTGAAGTCGGCCATGCGTCAGGCTGCTAATAACCTTGGCAAGCAACTGGTGCGCGGCTTGATGGGCTCTTTATTAGGCGGCAGCAAACGCCGCTAATCATGAACTGGTGGATATCTAAATGTGGGAGCGACGGTGCGACGATTCGACCTGCTCGCGAAAGCGGTGTGCCATTCAACTTTAATGTTATCTGACACGACCTCTTGGTGAGCAGGCTCGCTCCCACATTGGAAATGCGTACACATTTATCTAGAAGTCAGGTTTTGTCTTTGGCGTGCGCCGCCAGTCGTTCCAGCGCTGCGCGCAACCCCGGATCACTGATCCCGTCCGCCGTCGCCTGAATCGTCGCCGCCGCATCCGTCGACAAATCCATCGTGTGCCCGACCGCTCCACGCTGCACCGTCGGCGGCTGCACCTTGAACAGAATCCGCGTCAAACTGGCGAACTCGTCAAACATCTGTAATTGCCGCTGCAGGCGTTTTTGCTGGTAGCGCAGGCGTGTGGCCCAGTGGCCATCAGTGACGATAAGCAACAGACTGCCTTCGCGCCACGAGGCGACATGGCAGTGTTCGCGGGCGGCAGGTTGCAATTGGCTTTCGAGCAGGCGTTGCAAATGCCCCAATCGTTGGGCATGGCCGAGGATGGCTTTGAGCGGCTTGGCTTCGCGCAGGAGAACGGCGGGTGCTCTGGCCGTAAGAGGGCGGAATGCCATGATTGAACACCTGAAGTAACAGAAACGCCATGGTAGCAGAAAGGCCGAAATCACTCGCCCATTGCTTTTGCCCCCGCTTTACCCATTAAATCAACGACTAACTTCTGCCTTGTATGACTTGAAGTTGAGCAAAACGCCCCTATTTTAAGTGAGCCCCGTCAAAGCGCAGTGCCAGCATCGTGGAACATCGCCACTTTCCTCACTTCCGTTTCCGGGTAGAATGCTCGTTCGCATGCGGCCATGAGGGCTGCACGGGCGACGCTCACGGGGCCGCCCTCCATCCCTTTAGTGTGGAAGATCCTGCCGATATGTTTGCGCCTTTGTTAAAGAAACTTTTTGGAAGCAAGAACGAGCGTGAAGTCAAACGCATGCTCAAGACGGTGCAGCTCGTCAATGCCTTCGAAGAGCAAATGGTGGCCCTTTCGGACGATCAATTGCGCGCCAAGACCGCTGAGTTCAAGGCCCGCATCGCCAAAGGGGAAACCCTCGACAAGCTGCTGCCAGAAGCCTTTGCGGTTGCCCGCGAAGCCGGCAAGCGCATCATGGGTATGCGCCACTTCGACGTACAGCTCGTCGGTGGCATGACCTTGCACGAAGGCAAGATCGCCGAAATGCGCACCGGTGAGGGTAAAACCCTCGTAGCGACCCTGGGTGTTTACCTCAACGCATTGTCCGGCAAGGGCGTGCACGTTGTGACGGTGAACGACTACCTGGCGCGTCGTGACGCCAACTGGATGCGCCCTCTGTATGAATTCCTCGGCCTGACCGTCGGCGTCGTGACGCCGTTCCAGCCGCCGGAAGAGAAGCGTCTGGCGTACGCCGCCGACATCACCTACGGCACCAACAACGAATTCGGTTTCGACTACCTGCGCGACAACATGGCGTTCAGCATGGAAGAAAAATTCCAGCGCGAACTCAACTTTGCCGTGATCGACGAAGTCGACTCCATCCTTATCGACGAAGCGCGTACCCCACTGATCATCTCCGGTCAGGCCGAGGACAGCTCCAAGCTGTACATGGAGATCAATAAACTGATCCCGCAGCTGGAACTGCACGTTGAAGAAGTCGAAGGCGAAGTCACCAAGGCTGGCCACTACACCGTTGACGAGAAGACCCGTCAGGTCGAACTCAACGAAGCCGGTCACCAGTTCATCGAAGACATGCTTACCCGCGTCGGCCTGCTGGCTGAAGGCGAGAGCCTGTACTCGGCGCATAACCTGGGCCTGCTGACCCACGTATATGCCGGCCTGCGTGCGCACAAGCTGTTCAACCGCAACATCGAATACATCGTGCAGGACGGCCAGGTCGTACTGGTCGACGAACACACCGGCCGGACCATGCCGGGTCGCCGCCTGTCCGAAGGCCTGCACCAGGCCATCGAAGCCAAGGAAGGCCTGAACATTCAGGCTGAGAGCCAGACCCTGGCCTCGACCACGTTCCAGAACTACTTCCGTCTGTACACCAAGCTGTCCGGCATGACCGGTACTGCTGACACCGAAGCGTTCGAATTCCACCAGATCTATGGTCTGGAAGTCATGGTCATTCCGCCGAACAAACCGTTGGCGCGTAAAGACTTCAACGACCTGGTGTTCCTCACCGCCGAAGAGAAATACGCGGCGATCGTTACGGACATCAAGGAAAGCATGGCGGCCGGTCGTCCGGTGCTGGTGGGTACTGCCACCATCGAAACTTCCGAGCACATGTCCGCATTGCTGGTGAAGGAAGGCATCGAACACAAGGTTCTCAACGCCAAGTTCCACGAAAAAGAAGCCGAGATCATCGCGCAGGCCGGTCGTCCGGGCGCACTGACCATCGCCACCAACATGGCCGGTCGTGGTACCGATATCCTGTTGGGCGGTAACTGGGAAGTTGAAGTCGCGTCGCTGGAAGACCCGACCCCTGAGCAAATCGCCCAGATCAAGGCCGACTGGCAGAAGCGTCACCAGCAAGTGCTGGAGTCCGGTGGTCTGCAGGTGATCGCTTCCGAGCGTCACGAATCGCGCCGTATCGACAACCAGCTGCGTGGCCGTGCCGGCCGTCAGGGCGATGCCGGTTCCAGCCGCTTCTACCTGTCGCTGGAAGACAGCCTGATGCGCATTTTCGCCTCTGACCGGGTGAAGAACTTCATGAAAGCCCTGGGCATGCAGCCGGGCGAAGCGATCGAGCACCGCATGGTGACCAACGCGATCGAGAAGGCGCAGCGCAAGGTTGAAGGCCGCAACTTCGACATTCGCAAGCAACTGCTCGAGTTCGACGACGTCAACAACGAACAGCGTAAAGTGATCTATCACATGCGTAACACGTTGCTGGCCGCTGACAACATCGGTGAAACCATCGCCGACTTCCGTCAGGACGTGCTCAACGCCACCGTCAGCGCGCACATTCCGCCGCAATCGTTGCCAGAGCAGTGGGACGTGGCTGGTCTGGAAGCCTCGATTGCCAGCGACTTCGGCGTGACACTGCCGATCCAGCAATGGCTCGACGAAGACGATCACCTGTACGAAGAAACCCTGCGCGAGAAGCTCATGACCGAGCTGATGGCGGCGTACAACGAGAAAGAAGACCAGGCCGGTGCCGACGCACTACGCTCGTTCGAGAAACAAATCGTACTGCGCGTGCTGGATGACCTGTGGAAAGACCACCTGTCGACCATGGATCACCTGCGTCACGGCATCCACCTGCGTGGCTACGCCCAGAAGAACCCGAAGCAGGAATACAAGCGCGAGTCGTTCACGCTGTTCTCCGAGCTGCTCGATTCGATCAAACGCGACTCTATCCGTGTGCTGTCGCACGTTCAGGTCCGCCGCGAAGATCCGGAAGCCGAAGAGCAACGTCTGCGTCAGGAAGCCGAAGCACTGGCCGCGCGCATGCAGTTCGAACACGCCGAAGCGCCGGGTCTGGAGCAACCGGAAGTACTGGGTGAAGAGGTTGATGTAGCCCTCGCAACCGCTCCGGTTCGCAACGATCAGAAGCTTGGCCGCAACGAACTGTGCTACTGCGGTTCGGGCAAGAAATTCAAGCATTGCCACGGGCAGATCCAGTAAAACCCGTTTCAATCGCTGAGATACCCGCGCCGCGACCGGCTCCTGCCGTCGCGGCGTTTTGCCATTTAAACCACCGTCACTACGCGTGGCGGTGCTGACATCATTGAGTAAGGAGCGCATTCATGGCTGTTGGTCTTGGTCCTTTGCCAACGTTGCACCCGGTTGCCGGTTTTGAACTCGGTATCGCCTCGGCCGGCATCAAGCGCCCCGGGCGCAAAGATGTCGTTGTGATGCGCTGCGCCGAAGGTTCGACCGTGGCGGGCGTGTTCACCTTGAACGCCTTTTGCGCCGCGCCGGTGATCCTGGCGAAAAAACGCGTGCAGAACGCTGTGCGCTACCTGCTGACCAACACCGGCAACGCCAACGCTGGCACCGGCGAGCCGGGTCTGGCCGCTGCCGAGCGCACCACCGCCAAACTGGCCGAGCTGACCGGTGTCGATGCGAGCCAGATTCTGCCGTACTCCACCGGCGTGATCGGCGAGCCACTGCCGGTCGAGAAGATCGAAGGCGCCCTGCAAGCCGCGCTGGATGATCTGTCGGAAAACAACTGGGAAGCCGCCGCCACCGGCATCATGACCACCGATACTCTGCCGAAGGGCGCCAGCCGCCAGTTCGAGCATGACGGCGTCACCATCACCGTCACCGGTATCAGCAAAGGCGCCGGCATGATCCGCCCGAACATGGCGACCATGCTTGGCTACATCGCTACCGACGCCAAGGTCTCCCGCGAAGTCCTGCACAACCTGATGCTCGACGGCGCCAACAAGTCGTTCAACCGTATCACCATCGACGGCGACACCTCGACCAACGACTGCTGCATGCTGATCGCCACCGGCAAGGCTGCACTGCCGCAAATCACTCGCGCCGAAGGCGAGCTGTTCGCCAAGTTGAAGCAAGCGGTGTTCGAAGTGTGCATGGACGTGGCCCAGGCCATCGTGCGTGACGGCGAAGGCGCGACCAAGTTTGTCACCGTTGAAGTGAATGGCGGCGGCAATCATAAGGAATGCCTCGACGTCGGTTACACCGTGGCGCACTCGCCGCTGATCAAGACCGCGCTGTTCGCCTCCGATCCGAATTGGGGCCGTATCCTCGCCGCTGTCGGCCGTGCCGGTGTCCCGGATCTGGACGTGAGCAAGATCGACGTGTTCCTTGGCGACGTGTGCATCGCCAGCCGTGGCGCCCGTGCGGCGACCTACACTGAAGCGCAGGGTTCGGCGGTGATGCAGCAAGAAGAGATCACTATCCGTATTGAGTTGGGTCGCGGCGACTGCAGCGAAACCATCTGGACCACCGACCTGTCGCATGAATACGTGAAGATCAACGCTGAATACCGCACTTGATCTAACCTGAGACCGAGTCGCCTGCATCGCCAGCAGGCTGGCTCCCACACGGTCTTCTGTCGGACTCAGACTTCATGTCCGCTGAAGATCCCCTGTGGGAGCTAGCCCTGCTAGCGATTGCGCCAGCTCACACGCTCCAGATCGCGAAGTTTCCCCCTGACGAAAAGGCGCCACACCATGTCCCTGCACCTGATCATCGGCGACAAACTGCTTTCCTCCTGGTCCCTGCGCGCCGCCCTGGCCGTTGAATTGACCGGCGCTCCTTACACTGAAGAACTGATCAAACTCGGCAAGCCCGACACCCGCGAGCGGCTGCTCAAGCATTCACCGACCGCCAAGGTCCCGCTGCTACAAACCTCACGCGGTACCATTGCCGACTCACTGGCCATCGCCGAATACCTTGCTGAACAGTTCCCGTCCGAACAACTCTGGCCAACCGATATCTTCGCCCGCGCCCAGGCGCGATCCGCCTGTGCTCAAATGCACAGCGGCTTCTTCGCCATGCGCAATCACATGCCGTTCAACCTCAACCATGACGCGCCGCTGGACCCGGTACCGCCGGAGGTCAAGGTTGATATCGAGCGCATGCTCGCGCTGTGGGCCGAGTGCCGTGCCGGGGCCACCGAAAGCGGCCCCTATCTCTTTGGCCGTGTGAGTCTGGCCGATGCCTTCTTCGCGCCGATCGCCGTGCGTCTGCGCACTTATCAGGTGCAGCTGCCGGCCGCCGACCAAGCCTATGTTGAAACCGTCTACCAATGGCCAGCCTTCAAGGCGTGGCAAAAGGCTGGACTGGAGGAGTTGAATCCGTGAAACGTGTACACGTCGCCGCTGCGGTCATTCGTGACGACAGTGGCAAAATCCTCATCGCCCGCCGCGCCGACACTCAGCATCAGGGCGGTCTGTGGGAGTTTCCCGGGGGCAAGGTCGAGGCTGACGAGTCGGTCGAAAGCGCACTGGCCCGCGAGCTGCACGAAGAGTTGGGCATCGTCGTTGGCGCCGCCCGACCGCTGATCAAAGTGCGTCACGATTACCCCGACAAACAGGTATTGCTGGATGTCTGGGAAGTGTCGGCCTTCACCGGTGAACCCCACGGTGCCGAAGGGCAGCCGTTGGCCTGGGTCACGGCGAAGGAACTGGCGAGCTACGAGTTCCCTGCCGCCAACCAGCCGATCGTTGCGGCAGCGCGTTTGCCGGCCGAATACCTGATCACCCCGGAAGATCTGGAAACCCCGGCGTTGTTGCGCGGTATCCAGAAGGCGATTGCCGGCGGGATCAAGTTGATTCAGCTGCGTGCGCCGAATGGCTATGACCCCAAGTATCGCGATCTGGCGGTCGATGCGGCCGGCCTGTGTGCGGGCAAGGCGCAGTTGATGATCAAGGGACCGTTCGAATGGCTCGGCGATTTCCCGTCGGCCGGTTGGCACATAACCTCCGCACAGTTGCGTAAGTACGCGGCGGCGGGGCGTCCGTTGCCGGCGGAGCGCTGGTTGGCGGCGTCGTGCCACAACGCTGAAGAACTCGCGATGGCCGAGCAGATGGGGGTGGATTTCGTCACGCTGTCGCCAGTGCAGCCGACCTTGACGCACCCGGATGCGCAGCCGTTGGGCTGGGAGCAGGCGTCGACGCTGATTGAAAGCTTCAGCAAACCGGTGTTTCTGTTGGGCGGGGTTGGCCCGGCGGAGCGGGAGAAGGCCTGGGGCGTTGGTGCGCAAGGCGTGGCGGGGATTCGCGCGTTCTGGCCTGAATCTCCTTAAAGGCTGCAGGCCTCATCGCTGGCAAGCCAGCTCCCACAAGGTTTTGTGTCGTTCACAGATGTTGTGTACAACTCGAAACCTGTGGGAGCTGGCTTGCCAGCGATGGCGGCCGGTCAGGCGCTACATCTCTGCAGGTTTTGCCGCCGGCTGCCAAAGAATCTCCGCAATCCCCTGCCGCCGCGCAATCAACCGCGCCGCCACAAACAGCAAATCCGAAAGCCGATTGATATACGCCAGCCCAACCCCGGCCAACGGCTCCAGCGCATTCAAATGCTGACAGCGGCGCTCGGCACTCCTTGCCAGACTCCGGCAGACATGGGCTTGGGCTATCAGCATCGACCCGCCCGGTAAAATGAAATTCTCCAGCGGCCCCAGCTCTTCATTCCACGCATCGATCGCAGTTTCCAGTCGCTCGATTTCCGCTGCGTTCAATGCCTGATATTCCGGCATCGCCAGCTCACCACCGAGATCGAACAGCCGATGCTGACAAGGCGCCAACACCTCGATCAGTTCATTCAACCCCGGATATGTGTCGCGCTCGACCAGCAACCCGGCCAGCAATACACCGACCTGACTGTTCAGCGTATCGACCTCACCAATCGCCTCGATGCGCGGGTGATCCTTGGGCACGCGGCGGCCATCGCCCAGGCCGGTTTCACCTTTGTCGCCGGTGCGGGTGTAGATTTTCGACAGGCGAAAGCCCATGGGTTACCTCGATAATTGATTGGTTTCGGCAGCGATGGGCAGCGGTTGCGTCAACGGCAGGCGCAAGGTGAAACAGGTGCCTTGGCCCGGTGCTGACTGCACTTCCATCTGCCCTTTGTGATTGTTGGTAATGATGAAATACGACACCGACAAGCCAAGCCCGGTGCCCTGGCCGATTTCCTTGGTGGTGAAGAACGGCTCGAAGGTGCGTTTGCGCACGCTCTCACTCATGCCGATGCCGTTATCCTCGACCTGAATTTCAGCCCACGGCGGATTGAGCCTGGTGCGCAGGATGATCCGCCCCGGTTCGCTGTCATCTTCGCGCTGGTGGATTGCTTGCGCGGCGTTCTTCAGCAGGTTGAGCAGCACCTGTTCCAGTTCGTTGGCGGTGCCCGGCACCGGGCCGAGCGCCGGGTCGAACTGGCGGATGATCGCCTGGCCCTTGAAGTCGAAGCCGATGGCCAGGTCGAAGTCGTTGCCGGCGATTTCCACGGCTTGATCGATCAGTGCCGGCAGATCGCACGGCGCCATTTGCCGGGTACTGCGGCGGCTGAAGCTGAGCATGTGGGTGACGATTTTCGCCGCGCGGGCGCCGGCCTGTTGAATGCCATCGAGCAGTTGCGGCACTTCCCGGCCTTGCAGGTAGCGGTTCACGGTGTCCAGCTCTACGCCCAGTTGCTCGGCGGTTTCGAGGTTCTTCGGCAGATCGGCGGACAGGCGTCGTCGGATGTTCTGCACGTTGTGCAGAATCGCGCCCAGCGGGTTATTGATTTCGTGGGCCATGCCAGCGGCGAGGCCACCGACCGAGAGCATTTTTTCCGACTGCACCATCATTTCTTCCAGCGACAGACGCTGGGTGATGTCATCGATGCGGATCACCACGCCACGCCCGGCACCGCCCATCAATGGATAGAACGTCAGCGCGTAATGCTTCGGTTCTTCATCCTTGAACCACGTCACTCGCTCGATTTTCGCCACGGTGTGTTGCTCGACAGTCTGCTTGAGTTGCGGCAGAAACGGCTTGAGCGGTTCGAAGGCAAGGAAAATTGGCTGGTTCAGTGCCTCGTCCAGTCGTGTGCCGGAAAGGGCACTGGCTTCCTGGTTCCACTGGGTGACGTAGAGCTGCTCGTCGAGGGCGATCAGCGCCGAGGGCATCGAGTCGATGATGCTGTTGAGGTAGTTCTGGAAACCGGTGAGCTTCTTCTCGATCTTGCTGCGCACCTGGACTTCCAGTTCCAATTTGCGATTGGTGTGGCGGGTTTCCTCGGCGAGCCCCTGGGCCTGATCGTAGGCGGCTTGCGAGTCATCGCGGGCACGCTTGAGTTGCTGCTCGCGGGCTTCGATGCGCGACAGCATGGTGTTGAATGCTTCGGCGAGGCTGCCGATTTCGTCATGATTGCCGCGTGAGGCGCGCAGGGCGTAGTTCTCCTCGCGGGTCACCTGGCGCGACAATTCCTCGAGTTGATGAATCGGCCGGGTGATCAGGCGTTTGATCTGCCGGGCAATCACCAGCCACAGCAACACGCTGAAAATCAGGATGCCGAGGCTCGCGGTCAGGGTGCCGGTGTAGAACGCCATCGGCAGCTCGCTGCTGGCCACCAGCAACAGATGGCCCGGCGCGGTGCCGGGGCGGGGCAGGGTGATCAGCTGATTGCTGCGAAATTCGGTCAGTTGCCACGCTTCAATGTGCCGATAGCGTTCCGGCAGGCTGAGTTTGTCGCCGCGCTGGACTTGCGCCAGGCGTTCGCCCTTGCCGTCATACAGCGCAGCGGCGCGCAGTGGTGAATAACTGTCGAGTTCTTTGAGCAGGCGCTCGGCGCTTTGCGGGGATTGCAGGGCTTCGCTGACCAGACTCGGGTTGGAAATCAGCCGGCCGATGGTCTGCAAGGCCTGCGGTGCCATGCTCTCCTGGGAGATGTAATAGGCGGCGCTGATAAAGGTCAGGTTGGCGACCAGCAGGACCGTGGTCAACAGTACCAGCAGGGCGGCCAGCAGTTTCTGGCCGACTGGCAGGTTTTCAAGGCGCTGGCGCAATGGCATCAGTTTTTTCACAGCAAAGGAACAAGTGGCCAGCGTAGCCGCTGCTCAGTCACTGGGCAATCCAAGGCTGTGCAGGTGAGTGACCAGGCGCTGCTGCAATTGATTGAGGTGCGGCAGGTTCAACTGGTGGCGCGCGGCGACTTTGCAGGCGTGGCCCAACAGATAGCTGATCTCGGTACGGCGCTGATTGGCGACGTCCTGATACATCGACGAGTAATTGGCCGCGGTGGCGTGGATGACTCGCTCGACTTCCTGTTGCAGATTGTTGGCGGCGGCGGGTTGGCCGCAACGCTCCAGCAACTCAGCGAGTTCGGCGCACAGGGTGGCGACTTCGCAATGGTGTTCCAGCAAGCCACCGTTGCGGCAATGGTGCAGCACGGTCAGTGGATTGATCGCACAGTTGAGCGCCAGTTTGCGCCACAAGCGCGTGAGGATATCGGTGCTCCATTCGTGGGGGATCTTTGCCGCGTCGAGATCGTCCAGCCAGATCGGCGCGACCGGATGACCGGCGTCGCCCAGCCAAGTGAAACCGTGACCGGCAAACACAACGCGCCAGTCGCCGTCGCGAAACGCACCTTCAGTGCTGGAGGCGCTGATGCAGCGCACCTGTGGAACCTGCGTGGCCACAGCGTCCTGACTGCCGAGGCCGTTTTGCAACAGGATCAGCTCGGCGTCGGCGCTCAGGCGCGGGGAGAGGCGGGCGACAGCGCTTTCAGCGTCGTAGGCCTTGCACGCAACCAGCAAGCGGCGAATCGGATCGGCGCTGTCCGGTGTCTCGCCGGGAACCGCGTAGGTGCTCTCCACGCCTTGCTCCACCAGCGTCAAGCCGCCCGCGGCCTGATAGCTTTGCAAGCGCTCGGTGTCACGCACGATCAATCTGACCGGCAAACCAGCGCGAGCCAGACGCGTGGCCCACAGCGTGCCGAGACTGCCGGCACCCAGTACATGCCAGGTGGTGGCCATCAGTTTTTTGCTCGATTGCGTACAGGCATGTGCGGCTCGCCGTGTCGGTGGGAAAAGACCCGTTATAATGAGCCCGATTTTAACCGCAAGCCAAGCGCGCTCCATCCACATCGAGCGCGCCTTTTTATTGGAGAGATTACATGCCGTCGTTCGACGTGGTATCCGAACTGGACAAACACGAACTCACCAACGCGGTCGAGAACGCCGTGAAGGAACTCGATCGTCGTTATGACCTGAAAGGCAAAGGCAGCTTCGAGTTCAAGGAAAAAGACCTGACTGTGAGCCTGACCGCTGAAGCCGGGTTCCAGCTGGAAGCGATGATCGAAATTCTCAAGCTGGCGCTGGTCAAGCGCAAGATCGACGTGCAGTGTCTTGAGGTCAAGGACGCTTATGCATCGGGCAAGCTGATGAAGCAGGACGCCATCCTCAAGGAAGGCATCGACAAAGAGCTGGCGAAGAAAATCGTCGGCCACATCAAGGATGCCAAGCTCAAAGTGCAGGCCGCCATTCAGGGCGAGCAAGTACGCGTGACCGGCAAGAAGCGTGATGACCTGCAAGAAGCCATCGCGGCACTGCGGGCCAAAGAGTTCGGCATGCCTCTGCAGTTCAACAACTTCCGCGACTAAGCTCGGTCAGATGACCTGTGGGAGCGAGCTTGCTCGCGAAAGCTGTATGTCGTTCAGCAATGAGCTGACTGATACACCGCCTTCGCGAGCAGGCTCGCTCCCATATTGATTTTGTGTACCCCCGGCGGTTTTCTGCCGCTTATTTTTCGCGTGCCGAATGGCCGGAAATCAGGAGATAAAACATGGATTTGAATGCTGAGGTGGACAACCTGGTCAAGGCATCCCAGGCGTGGATCCCGATGATCATGGAGTACGGCAGCCGCGTGCTGCTGGCAGTGATTACGCTGGCCATCGGCTGGTGGCTGATCAACAAGGTCACGCAAAAACTCGGTGGTCTGTTGGCCCTGCGTAATGCCGATCTGGCGCTGCAAGGTTTTATCAGCAGCCTGGCGAACATCATTCTCAAAGTGCTGCTGATTGTCAGCGTCGCTTCGATGATCGGTGTTGAAACCACTTCGTTCGTTGCCGCGATCGGTGCTGCCGGTCTGGCCATCGGTCTGGCCTTGCAGGGCAGCCTGGCGAACTTCGCCGGCGGCGTGCTGATTCTGCTGTTCCGTCCGTTCCGTATCGGTGACTGGATCGAAGCGCAAGGCGTGTCGGGTACAGTCGACAGCATCCAGATTTTCCACACCGTGCTGCGTACTGGCGACAACAAAACCATCATCGTGCCAAACGGCAACCTGTCGAACGGCATCATTACCAACACCAACCGTCAGCCGACTCGCAAGGTTGTATTCGATGTCGGTGTGGATTACGAAGCCGATCTGCAGAAGGCTCGTCAGGTGCTGCTGGATCTGGCCAAGGATGAGCGCGTGTTGCAGGATCCGGCGCCACAGGCCGTGATTTCGACCTTGGGCGACAGTTCGATCACTGTTTCGCTGCGTGTGTGGGTTAAAACTGCAGATTACTGGGACGTGATGTTCATGTTTAACGAGCAGTCGCGTGACCGTTTAAAAACTGCCGGCATTGATATTCCTTTTCCACAACGGGTGATTCGTGTGGTTCAGGAATCGGCAACACAATGATAGGTTGCTAATTAATTGCCTGACTTGTCGGTCAGGCAACTATCGCAAGTGACAGACAATAAAAAAGGCCCATCGCAAGATGGGCCTTTTTTTATGCTTCCAAACTTACCACTGACAATTACAAGATGTTCAGCGGGTATTCGGTGATCAGACGGAACTCTTTGACATCGCCTTCGCCCTGGTCGGAGTTGGCAGTGTGCCAAGCTTGACGAATGCGGAAGGACAGGTCTTTAGCCGGGCCAGACTGAACAACATACTTGGCTTCGAAGTTGGTTTCGTGGTGTTTGCCATCTTCGCCGTACAGTGGATCGCCATCGCCGTTGCGGTATTTGCTGTTTGCAGCCAGACCGGTACCGTCAATGTCCCAACCTTTAACGTAACGAACCATGAAGCTCAGGCCTGGAACGCCGTATTCGGCCATTTTCAGGTCGTAACGGGCTTGCAAGGATTTCTCGCCAGGACCGTTGAAGTCAGAGTACTGGATGGAGTTGGCAAGGAAGATCGAGTCGCCACCACGGTTGTTTTTACCCACACCGACGTAGTCGAACGGGGTATCACCGTTGACCTTCTGGAAGGCCAGAGTGAAGGTGTGTGCTTTCAGGAACGACAGCGCGGTTGCCAGGGAGAAGGCCGTGTTGCTGATGTCACCCGCCAGCTTGTCACCGGTGTCGGTGGTGCGGTAGATGTTGAAGTCAGTGTTCAGCGAAGTGTCACCACCGAATGGAGTGGTGAGGTTCACGTTGGCGTAGTACTGGTTCCAGATGTCTTCCAGCTTGGCGCCGTAGAGCGATGCCGACAGGTTTTCAGTGATACCGTACTTGCCACCGAAGTAGTCGATGGTGTTGGCTTCCTGGCCAGCGTAGTTGGCGTACAGGCCGCCATCACGGGCGTTCTTGTCCTGGCTGGTTGCCGAGTAGAAGTGCCCGGCTTCGAGGTCAAGATCTTTGACTTCGCTGCTCTGCAGCTGGAAGCCGCTGGCAGATTGAGGAATGATGCGTGAACCACCCACGGCGAACACTGGAGCAGTGCTTGGCTGTTGGTCACCGATTTTCAATTCGGTTTTGGAGATGCGGAATTTAACGGCAGCGCCGGCTTTACCTTGGCTGTCGTTAACGTCGTGAGCATAGCCGTTAGCCTTCAGGGTGTCGCTACGGCTCATGTTGCCAGTGCCGGAAGTGCCGTCACCGCCATCCAGTTTGATCGCCAGGTAACCGAATGCATCGATACCTACGCCGACAGTACCTTGGGTGTAACCGGAGGTGAAATTACCCAGAAAGCCTTGGGTCCAGTCTTTCTGATCATGGCCACCGTCTTTGTTGTCGCGGTTGAAGTAGTAGTTCTTCAACGTCTCGGTGAGTTTCGCGTCTTCAACAAAACCTTTGGCTTCAGACTGGTCACTTACAAACGGTGCGGCCGTAGCCACTTGAGTACTGGCGGCTGCAGCAACTGCCAGTGCGATCATGCTCCACTTCATCACGCGCATCGTGATTTGCTCCTTTGGTTTTAGAAGAGTACTGCCGTCCCACCTGTTTTATTATCTGGGCGGCTCTTTCTTTTTGTGTCGGCGCAAACTTATATCACGCCGACAATGTTGGCGATACTTGCTATTCCAACCTTTCAGCTTCTTTACGACGGTGTCGCAAATGGCGTGGTGGATGTCGCAAATTCACAGTACCGACGCAGCCGGACTGACAACTTTCTCGCTGTTTATGGGCCTTTTTGCATCGGTAAAAAAGAGTCCCTGGCAAAACACTTGAATCTCCATCGGGCAACCCTGCCACTGTTCTTATGGGGCTTAAGGCATCCACTTCCAGTGGTGCGCTTATAGTCCATATGGGTACGAATGCAACAAGCGTGCACAAACCGCATTTTTGCTGCGGTTATTTTTCTCTACACCCGCCCGCGCTTGTGAAAACCTTGTGAAAGCGGGGCTTCAAGCCTGATTTTTTCAGTGCTTGACGCCATTTCTCCTATGGTGTTGCCTCGCAGAAAAGCGCGCGTGACAACCAAAAACGTTACCGGTTCACCCCTCCAGTGAGTATTTGGCGGATGCCCGACGCAGTGAGCGTAGACGCAGTGTGCGGTTTTGGTGCAAAAAAATTTACAGCTGTTCTGAATTCATACAGCTTGCACGGGCAATGGAACTGAGCGTCGCTGAGGCTTTCGGTCATTTTGTCGAGCTGAACATCGATGTTGGTTCCGTGCTGGTGCGTCGCGCTCGCAAATGTCACATCTCGGGGCGTTGGCAGAGCGACGGGGTTGACCGTCGTCGTGAAGGCTGACGCATTCGCAGGTATGCTGCCGTCCTGTCGCTTGGTGCGCTGTCCATAAAGGATCGCCACTAAGCTGAATATTGAAGATCAGCCGGGAGTGCGCGCAGTGTTTGCTTTAGATTCACGACTTCAACAGGACACGCTGACCATCGGTGATTTCCCTCTCTGCCGACTGCTGCTGTCCAATGACGCCAACTACCCTTGGTTTATCCTGGTGCCTCGTCGCGACGATATCAGTGAGTTGTTTCAGTTGGATGTCGCCGATCAACAGCAGCTGTGGCAGGAAACCACCGCGCTGGCTGAGTTGCTAAAAGATTTGTTTGACGCCGACAAGATGAACGTCGCGACCCTGGGTAACGTTGTCAGCCAGATGCACATGCATGTGATTGTGCGTAAGCGCGATGACGCGGCCTGGCCTGCGCCGGTCTGGGGCAAACACCCGGCCAGGCCTTACAGTGCCGAGCAGGTCGCCACCATTCGCGAACGGTTACGTCTGGTCCTGACTGAGCATTTCACTTTTTTGGAGGGCTGAGTCATGAGCCTGGAAGATCGCGTTACCGATCTGGAAAGCCGTCTGGCGTTTCAGGATGACACCATTCAGGCGTTGAACGACGTACTGGTGGCCCAACAGCGCGTAGTCGAGCGCCTGCAATTGCAGATGGCCGCACTGCTCAAGCGCCAGGAAGAAATGGTCGGCCAGTTCGAATCCTTTGAGGATGAGGCGCCACCGCCGCACTACTGAGGCGGGCACTTTTCATCAGGCGTAAAAAAACCGCGAACAGCAGGCTGATCGCGGTTTTTTTATGCCTGGATCAGCGTCGCGGCAGGGCGGCGATCACGTCCTCGGCCTGCAGGCCTTTGTCGCGGTTCATCACCGAGAACTCCACGCGCTGGCCTTCGACCAGGACGCGATGGCCTTCGCCACGGATCGCGCGAAAGTGCACGAAAATATCATCGCCGGAATCCCGGGAGATAAAGCCGAAGCCTTTGGAGGTGTTGAACCACTTGACGGTGCCGGTATCACGATTGGTCATGTCATAGCTGGTTGGAGCGGCAGCCGGTGAAGAACGATAGAAGCTGACGGCCAGGTGCAAGACCACCGCAACCAGTGCAATCACCAAGGTGAACAGCACGGCTGGCTGGCCGGCGATGACGGGCATCGGCGCGATCAGGGTCAGGGTTTGCAGGACGACGGTCAGCACCAGAAGAGCGCTGACCAGATTTTGCAGATGCTGACGAGGGCCTTTGTTCCAGAAAGGAATCACTGGAGCAATTACCAGGTTAAGCAGGCCGAAAAAGGCCAGGTAAAGTGCATCGGGTTGTTGCAGGTAAGGAACGGCTTCGGATTTCAAGCTGGGTATGAACGACAGCAGCAAGGCTGCTGCGCCCATTAGCAGGTGGACGATTTTCAACATTTTGATTGGCTCACGTTTATGACGGCTCACAAGGAAGAGCTGAAGGCGCACGGTTCGCTTCGGAACAAAATAAGAGGCGGTGGACACGTTCACGGCATCAGCCTATGCGCAACACCCCGAAAAATGGGGCATGGCGACACACTGCCTATTTAACAGCAAAGCCTGCGGCTACTCAAATCAGCCCGGCCAGCGGCATCACCTCGGTCGATTTGTCGCAGCACCTGCACCCGATCCGGGCTGCGGGGTGTCGGCAGGCTTGCTAGAGTGGGTTTGCACCTGTTGGATGAATTCAATCGCCGTTAGGGGGTAAACATGGCAATCGATATCGGTATCAGTGAAGAAGATCGCAAGTCCATCGTCGAAGGCTTGTCGCGTCTGCTGTCGGACACCTACGTGCTGTATCTGAAAACCCATAATTTCCACTGGAACGTCACCGGTCCGATGTTTCGGACGCTGCACTTGATGTTCGAAGAGCAATACAACGAACTCGCGCTGGCCGTTGATTTGATTGCCGAGCGTATTCGCGCCTTGGGCTTTCCGGCGCCAGGCGCCTACGCCACCTACGCACGCCTTTCTTCTATCAAGGAAGAAGTGGGGGTGCCGAGTGCCGAAGACATGATCAAGCAACTGGTCGATGGCCAGGAAGCCGTGACCCGAACGGCGCGCGGCATCTTCCCGCTGCTCGACAAGGTCAGTGATGAGCCGACCGCAGACCTGTTGACCCAGCGCATGCAGGTTCACGAGAAAACTGCGTGGATGTTGCGCGCCTTGCTGGAAGCGTAAACATCCGAGTGCGCGGGCCAGCAGAAGAAGGCTCGCGCGCTGTCCGCAATCCTACCTGTGTCGTTGGCTTATCCTACGTTGTCGGTCAATAAGTCGTCTGGCTATAACTTTGTGTCTGCGCTTTTATGAAAGCCACAGGATGTGACTTTTCAAACAAGCAGAGATGGCAAAGGAGTGTCACCGATATGGTAGAGGGAGACAGGCGAGGCGACAGGATTGTCGGCTTGCCACATGAATTGAAAGTCGATCCGTTCGTCAACGAATTCGACATGGCACTGGTTCAGCCATCGTCACGGTCCGTGCGTCTGAACGGTTATGCGACCTGCCTGCGGCTGGAGCGGGTCTACTGGAACATCCTCGGCAATATGGCCGCAGACAACAGCTGTTCGATCAGCTCGCTGTTGTCCCACGTCGACCGTGAGGTGCATTTGCGTCACGGCGGGGTGAGAAATTTCAGCGCGCTGGTGCGTGTGGTGTGTGTCATGAACGGCGTCAAGCAAGCTGTACCTGCCGAATCGCTCTGAAGCGGCGGTTGCAAATGAGGTCGCGGCCTGTGCAGTCTTACGGCTGCACAGGCCGCATTTAATCGATATAATCCCGCTCTTTCGCCGCAAAGCCCTGCGCGCGGTGGCAATCTGATCGCCGAGACACCCCCATGCCGATGTACGATTATCAATGTGCTTCCTGTGGTCATCAGCTGGAAGCCATTCAAAAGATCAGCGAGGCCCCGCTGGTCGACTGCCCTGCCTGTCAGGCACCAGAGCTCAAGAAACAACTGTCGATGCCAGGCTTTCGCCTGAGTGGCGGCGGTTGGTACGAAACCGATTTCAAGACCGGCGCCAAGAAGAATCTGGCCGGTGGCGACAAATCTGACTAGGGTTCAACCTCAGGTTGAACGACACGCGTGAGTTCCGCATTGCTTGAAAAGCAACGGGAGCTCCACCGAATTTTTCGAATTACGAGAAGCGAACCACGACCATGATGCGCAGCCACTATTGCGGCCAACTGAACGAAAGCCTGGAAGGCCAGGAAATTACCCTTTGCGGATGGGTTCACCGTCGTCGCGACCACGGCGGGGTGATTTTCCTCGATATCCGTGATCGTGATGGTCTGGCCCAAGTGGTATTCGATCCGGATCGCGCCGAGAGCTTCGCCGCTGCCGATCGTGTGCGCAGCGAATACGTCGTGAAGATTACCGGTAAGGTACGTCTGCGTCCGGCCGGTGCCACCAACGCCAACATGGCGTCTGGCATGATCGAAGTGCTGGGCTACGAACTGGAAGTGCTGAACGAATCGGAAACTCCGCCGTTCCCGTTGAACGAGTTCTCCGACGTCGGCGAAGAAACCCGTCTGCGTTATCGCTTCCTCGACCTGCGTCGTCCGGAAATGGCCGAGAAGCTGCGTCTGCGTTCGCGCATGACCACCAGCATCCGTCGCTTCCTCGACGAAAACGGCTTCCTCGACGTCGAAACACCGATCCTGACACGTGCCACCCCTGAAGGTGCGCGGGACTATCTGGTGCCAAGCCGTACCCACGCCGGTTCGTTCTTCGCCCTGCCGCAATCGCCGCAGCTGTTCAAGCAACTGCTGATGGTGGCCGGTTTCGACCGTTACTATCAGATCGCCAAGTGCTTCCGCGACGAAGACCTGCGCGCTGACCGTCAGCCAGAATTCACCCAGATCGACATCGAGACCAGCTTCCTCGATGAAAAAGAGATCATGGGCCTGACCGAAGAAATGATCCGCAACCTGTTCAAGGAAGTGCTGGGTCTGGAATTCGGCGACTTCCCGCACATGACCTTCGAAGAAGCCATGCGCCGCTACGGTTCCGACAAGCCAGACCTGCGTAACCCGCTGGAGCTGGTCGACGTTGCCGATCAACTCAAAGAAGTCGATTTCAAAGTGTTCAGCGGCCCGGCCAACGATCCGAAATGTCGTATCGCTGCGCTGCGCGTTCCAGGCGGGGCGAGCATGCCGCGCAAGCAGATCGACGATTACACCAAGTTCGTCGGCATCTACGGTGCCAAGGGCCTGGCGTACATCAAGGTCAACGAACGTGCTGCCGGTGTTGACGGTCTGCAATCGCCGATCGTGAAAAACATCCCGCTGGAAAACCTCAACGCCATCCTCGATCGCGTGGGTGCTGTTGACGGCGACATCGTGTTCTTCGGCGCCGACAAGGCCAAGATCGTCAGCGAAGCCCTGGGCGCACTGCGCATCAAGCTCGGTCACGACCTCAAGCTGCTGACCTGCGAGTGGGCGCCAATGTGGGTCGTCGACTTCCCGATGTTCGAAGAAAACGACGACGGCAGCTTCTCCGCGCTGCACCACCCGTTCACCGCGCCGAAGTGCACGCCGCAAGAGCTTGAAGCCAACCCGGCTGGCGCTTTGTCCCGCGCGTACGACATGGTGCTGAACGGCACTGAGCTGGGTGGCGGTTCGATCCGTATCCACCGCAAGGAAATGCAACAGTCGGTATTCCGTCTGCTGGGCATCAATGAGGCGGAACAGGAAGAGAAATTCGGCTTCCTGCTCGACGCTCTGAAGTACGGTGCACCGCCGCACGGTGGTCTGGCCTTCGGTCTGGACCGTCTGGTGATGCTGATGACCGGCGCCCAGTCGATCCGTGAAGTGATCGCCTTCCCGAAAACCCAGAGTGCTGCCGACGTGATGACGCAAGCGCCGGGTGTGGTGGATGCCAAGGCACTGCGCGAGCTGCACATTCGTTTGCGCGAAACGCCAAAGGCTGAGTAAGACGGGCCTGAAGGCGCATCTTCGGATGCGCCTTTTTTCTTTCTATGGAAAGCAGGTCGAGATTTTTTGTGTGCTGGCCGCTGCAAAAAGCAGGGCGGGCAACGTTTCAAAGAAAATTCGGAGCGAGTTATGGCAGGTCATTCCAAGTGGGCGAACATCAAGCACCGCAAAGAACGTCAGGATGCCAAGAGAGGCAAAATCTTCACCAAGTGGATCCGCGAACTGACCGTTGCGGCCCGTCAGGGCGGCGGTGATCCGGGCTCCAACCCGCGTCTGCGTCTGGCCCTGGACAAAGCGCTGAGCGCCAACATGAGCCGCGACATCATCGACCGTGCCGTTGCGCGCGGCGCCGGTGCCACCGAAGCGGACAACGTTGAAGAACTGACCTACGAAGGTTACGGCCCGGGCGGCGTGGCGGTGATGGTCGAGTGCATGACCGACAACCGCAACCGTACCGCAGCTGCTGTGCGCCATGCGTTCAGCAAGTGCGGTGGCAACCTCGGCACCGACGGTTCGGTCGCGTATCTGTTCGAACGCAAAGGCCAGATCAGTTTCGCGCCGGGCGTCGATGAAGACGCGCTGACCGAAGCGGCGCTGGAAGCGGATGCTGATGACGTGGTTACGCACGAAGACGGTTCGATCGACGTGTTCACCTCGTTCACCAGTTTCTACGCCGTGCGTAACGCGCTGGAAGCTGCTGGATTCAAGGGCGATGACGCGGAAATCGTCATGCAGCCAACCACCAGCGCCGAACTGGACCTGGAAGGCGCGGAGAAGGTGCTCAAGCTGATCGACATGCTTGAGGATCTGGATGACGTGCAGAACGTCTACTCCAACGCGGACATTCCGGAAGACGTGGCCGCTCAGCTCGGTTAAGAGCGACTACGATTCAATGTGGGAGCGAGCCTGCTCGCGAAGGCGGATTTTCAGGCAACATCGTTGCTGATGATGAAACCGCTTTCGCGAGCAGGCTCGCTCCCACATTTGTTATGGGTTGATTTGAAATCGTGCTTTTACCGAATCTGCAGGCGTTATGACTTTAATTCTTGGTATCGACCCCGGTTCGCGTATCACCGGTTACGGGATTGTTCGCGATACCGGGCGTGGCGGCTGTATCTATGTGGCCTCAGGCTGCATCCGCACCGGTGCGGGCGAGCTGCATGAGCGTCTGCAAATCGTTTATCGCGGCGTACGCGAGATTATCCAGACCTACGGTCCGGTGACCATGGGCATCGAAAAAGTCTTCATGGCGAAAAACGCCGATTCGGCGTTGAAGCTTGGGCAGGCTCGCGGTGCAGCGATTGTTGCCGGCGCTGAAGAGTGCCTGGAGATCGCCGAATACACGGCCACTCAGGTCAAACAGGCCGTGGTCGGCACGGGCGCCGCCAATAAAGAACAAGTGCAGATGATGGTCATGCACATGCTCAAGCTCACCAGCAAACCGCAAATCGATGCCTCGGACGCCCTGGCCATTGCCATTTGCCATGCGCACACACGCTCCAGTCTGCTGCCGCACGGTTTGGGAACCGCACGCAGTCGTGGCGGGCGCCTGCGTCTCTGATAGCATCAGCATCAATTTTCCTGAAAGCGGATTTCCTGCGCCTGAGTCGTCGGCCCGAAATTCGCCTTTCGACAGTCGCCAGCCCACGGCTGGCCAATGCTCAAGGATCTGAAACGTGATTGGACGCTTGCGCGGCACTCTGGCTGAGAAACAGCCGCCGCACCTGATTCTGGATGTAAACGGCCTCGGGTATGAGCTGGAAGTGCCCATGACCACCCTTTATCGTCTGCCGTCGGTCGGTGAACCGCTGACCCTGCACACCCATTTGGTCGTACGCGAAGACGCGCAGTTACTCTATGGCTTTGCCGGCAAGCGTGAGCGAGACTTTTTTCGCGAGTTGATCCGTCTCAATGGTGTCGGGCCGAAATTGGCCCTGGCCTTGATGTCGAGTCTGGAAGTCGACGAACTGATCCGCTGCGTGCAGTCGCAGGATACCTCGGCCCTGACCAAGGTGCCGGGTGTCGGTAAGAAAACCGCCGAGCGTCTGCTGGTCGAGCTGAAAGACCGCTTCAAGGCCTGGGAAACGACGCCGGCCATGTTCGCGCTCGTCCCGAATCAGCCGGATGGGCCGGCGCCGGTCAATACCGCCGAGAACGATGCAGTCAGCGCGCTGATTTCCCTGGGTTACAAGCCGCAGGAAGCGAGCAAGGCGATTACCGCCATCAAGGACAAGAATTTGAGCAGTGAAGACCTGATCCGCCGCGCCCTGAAGGGAATGATTTAAGTGATTGAAGCTGATCGTCTGATCACCGCCGCGCACAGCCCGCGCGAGCGCGAAGAAGTCCAGGACCGGGCTATTCGCCCGGTCAGTCTGGCTGACTATATTGGCCAGCCGACCGTGCGCGAGCAGATGGAGCTGTTCATCCAGGCTGCCCGTGGCCGCAGTGAATCCCTTGATCACACGCTGATTTTCGGCCCGCCGGGTTTGGGCAAGACTACGCTGGCCAACATCATCGCTCAGGAAATGGGCGTGTCGATCAAGAGCACTTCCGGTCCGGTGCTGGAGCGTCCGGGCGATCTGGCGGCGCTGTTGACCAATCTTGAGCCGCACGACGTACTGTTTATCGACGAAATCCATCGCCTGTCGCCGATCGTTGAGGAAGTGCTGTATCCAGCGATGGAAGACTTTCAGCTCGACATCATGATTGGCGAAGGGCCGGCTGCACGTTCGATCAAACTCGATCTGCCGCCGTTTACCCTGGTGGGCGCAACCACTCGCGCCGGTATGCTGACTAACCCGTTGCGTGACCGCTTCGGTATAGTCCAGCGTCTTGAGTTCTACAGCACGGCTGACCTGGCGACGATTGTCAGTCGTTCGGCGGCCATTCTCGGTTTGCCGCTGGATCCCGAAGGTTCTTTCGAGATCGCTCGTCGCGCCCGTGGCACGCCGCGAATCGCCAACCGTTTGTTGCGCCGGGTGCGTGATTTCGCCGAAGTCCGTGCCAAAGGCCATATCACCAAAGCGGTGGCGGATCTGGCGCTGAACCTGCTGGATGTCGACGAACACGGTTTCGATCATCAGGACCGGCGTCTGCTGCTGACCATGATCGAGAAGTTCGATGGCGGCCCGGTCGGTATCGACAGCCTCGCCGCGGCCATCAGCGAAGAGCGTCACACCATCGAAGACGTGCTGGAGCCATATCTGATCCAGCAGGGCTACATCATGCGTACACCGCGGGGCAGGGTGGTGACGCGGCATGCCTATCTGCACTTCGGTTTAAACATTCCGTCACGAATGGGCGAAATGCCCGTGGCAGACGAGTTTCTTGATGCTATGGACGACTAATACACATTTGTTGTCGATTTATTCAGGGTTTGTACGGTCACAGGACGGTACTTTTACGGTAAAGCTCTGAAACCATGAAAAACAGTTGCCTGGCCGGATTGGCAACCTGAGGAGTAAGCACTAGAGTATGCGCGCGCAAAACGGGCTTGAGCCGTTCGCACATCGTTGTCGCGTTTATTACGAGGACACCGATGCGGGCGGCATCGTGTATTACGTTAATTACCTCAAGTTTATGGAACGGGCTCGAACCGAGCGGCTTCGCGAGCTGGGCTTTGCCCAATCGCAGCTGGCAGGAGAGGACCTGTTGTTTGTCGTGCACTCCAGCGAAGCGCGCTATCACGCGCCGGCGCGACTGGACGACGAACTGCTGGTAAGCGCTGAAGTAATCGAATTGAACCGGGTCAGCCTGCGCTTCAAACAGCAGGTCAGGCGGGCAACGGATAATGTGCTGCTCTGTGAAGGGCAGTTTTTGGTGGCCTGTGTGCGCACTAACAGTTTGAAACCCCGGGCCCTTCCCGAAGACTTGCGTGCGGCCTTCGCCGACGCAGTCGGCCCGGGTACACACTCAAAGCAGGAGATAAAGCGTGGAAGCTAACGTCGTCGACCATTCCTCCATGTGGAGCCTGGTCAGCAATGCCAGCATCGTGGTGCAGTTGGTAATGTTGACCCTGGTGGCCGCATCGGTGACCTCATGGATCATGATCTTTCAGCGCAGCAATCTGCTGCGCGCCGGTCGACGCGCCCTGGAGAGCTTCGAGGAGCGCTTCTGGTCGGGTATCGACCTGTCCAAGCTGTACCGTCAGGCGGGCAGCAATCCTGATCCGGATTCGGGCGTGGAGCAGATCTTCCGTGCCGGCTTCAAGGAATTCTCCCGTCTGCGTCAGCAGCCTGGCGTCGACCCTGAAGCGGTGATGGAAGGCGTGGCCCGTGCCATGCGCGTCGCCATCTCCCGCGAAGAAGAGAAGCTCGAGCAGAGCCTGCCGTTCCTCGCCACCGTTGGTTCGGTCAGTCCGTACATCGGTCTGTTCGGTACCGTATGGGGCATCATGAACTCCTTCCGCGGTCTGGCCAGCGCCCAGCAAGCGACCCTGGCCACTGTGGCTCCGGGTATCGCCGAAGCCCTGATCGCCACGGCGATCGGTCTGTTCGCCGCGATCCCGGCCGTAATCGCTTACAACCGTTTCGCCGCTCGCAGCGAAACCTTGCTGGGCCGCTACTACACCTTCGCCGATGAATTCCAGGCGATCCTGCACCGCAAAGTGCACACCAGCGAAGAATAAGCAGGTAATTTCCAATGGCTTTAATCGCTCGAGCTCGCAAAAAGCGCAAGCCGGTCGCCGAGATGAACGTGGTGCCCTACATCGACGTGATGTTGGTGCTGCTGGTCATCTTCATGGTGACCGCGCCGATGCTCAATCAGGGCGTGAAAGTTGATCTGCCCAAGGTTTCCAGCGAAGCCTTGCCGCAGGACAACAACACTCAGGTCCTGACCATTTCGATCAAGGCTGACAAGACCTACTACTGGAACCTTGGCAGCGAAGTCGATACCGAGAAGCAACAGGACAGGGCCATGACCCTGCCGCAAATGACCGACGCGGTGACCAAGATCATTCGTGCCGGCACTGAAGGCGGCAAGCGTACCCAAGTCTTTATCCGCGGTGACAAGACCGTCGACTATGGTTCCGTCATGGGCGCCATGGGCGGGTTGCAGAAAGCCGGGGTCGGTAATGTTGGTTTGATTACCGAGGCCCCCTGATGCAGCAACAGCGAGAGCCGTCCGCCTCGGAAAGCTACTTCTGGCCTAGTGTTCTGGCGATTGTCCTGCACGTGCTGGTGTTCGGCATGCTGTTCGTCAGTTTTGCCTTCACACCAGAGCTGCCGCCGGCCAAACCGATTGTCCAGGCGACCCTGTACCAGCTGAAATCGAAAAGTCAGGCAACCACCCAGACCAATCAGAAGATTGCGGGTGAGGCGAAGAAATCCGCCGCGCGCCAGACCGAAGTCGAGCAGATGGAACAGAAAAAGGTCGAACAGGAAGCGGTGAAGGCTGCGGAACAAAAGAAAGAAGAAGCGGCTCAAAAGGCCGAGGAAGCCAAGAAGGCCGATGAGGCTAAAAAAGCGGACGAAGCGAAGAAGGCGGATGACGCCAAGAAAGCTGACGACGCAAAGAAAGCCGAAGCCAAGAAGGCCGAAGAGAAACAGTTGGCTGATATAGCCAAGAAGAAGGCTGAAGAAGAGGCTAAGGAAGAGGCCAAGAAAGAGGCCGCTGAAGAAGCCAAGAAGAAGATCGTCGAAGACGCGAAGAAGAAAGCCGCCGAAGACGCCAAGAAGAAAGCTGAAGCTGAAGAGGCGAAGAAGAAAATCGCCGACGAAGCGAAGAAGAAAGCTGCTGCCGATGCTGCGAAGAAGAAAGCGCAGGATGCAGCACGTAAATCGACCGAAGACAAAAAGGCTCAGGCCTTGGCCGATCTGCTTTCCGACACGCCGCAGCGTCAGCAGGCCTTGGCCGATGAGCAGGGTGACGAAGTCGCGGGCAGTTTCGATGACCTGATTCGTGCGCGAGCTGCAGAAGGTTGGGCCCGTCCACCTTCGGCACGCAAAGGCATGACGGTTGTGTTGCAGATCGGCATGTTGCCGGACGGTACGGTGACCTCGGTCAGCGTGGCCAAGTCCAGTGGCGATGGTCCGTTCGATGCTTCGGCAGTGGCAGCGGTCAAGAATATTGGACGTTTGACAGAAATGCAGGGAATGAAGCCGAGCGATTTCGCTCCGTATCGTTCATTCAAGATGACATTCACACCTGAGGATCTAGCCTTGTGAGAAACCTTCTTCGAGGAATGCTGGTCGTGATCTGCTGCATGGCAGGGATCGCGATGGCGGATGAAAAGAACATTCTGGTCACCAGCGGCAGCGATCGGGCTACTCCGATCGCCGTTGTACCGTTCGGTTTCCAGGGCGGTGCAGTCCTGCCGGACGACATGGCCGAAATCATTGGTAACGATTTGCGCAACTCGGGCTACTACTCGCCGATTCCAAAGCAAAACATGATCAGCCAGCCAAGCCAGCCGAGCGAAATCATCTTCCGTGACTGGAAGGCGGTGGGTGCTCAATACATGATGGTCGGCAGCATTGTTCCAGCGGGCGGTCGTCTGCAGGTGCAGTGGGCATTGTTCAACGTTGCCACCGAGCAGAAAGTGGCTGACGGCAGTGTTTCCGGTACCACCGAGCAACTGCGCGACATGGCGCACTACATCTCCGACCAGTCGTTCGAAAAACTCACCGGTATCAAAGGTGCATTTTCGACCCGTCTGCTGTACGTGACGGCCGAACGTTTTTCCGAGAAGAACACGCGCTACACCTTGCAGCGTTCGGACTACGACGGTGCTCGTGCAGTGACTCTGCTGCAATCGCGCGAGCCGATCCTGTCGCCGCGTTTCGCCCCGGATGGCAAGCGTATCGCTTACGTATCGTTCGAGCAGAAGCGTCCGCGGATCTTCATGCAAAACATCGATACCGGTCGCCGTGAGCAGATCACCAACTTCGAAGGCCTGAATGGTGCACCAGCATGGTCGCCGGATGGCAATCGCCTGGCGTTCGTGCTGTCCAAAGACGGTAACCCGGACATCTATGTGATGAACCTGGGTTCGCGTCAGATCACTCGCGTTACAGCGGGGCCTGGCATCAACACCGAACCGTACTGGGGCAAGGATGGTTCGACCATCTACTTCACCTCGGACCGTGGCGGCAAGCCTCAGATCTACAAAACCAGCGCCAGTGGCGGTGGTGCCGAGCGTGTGACGTTCATTGGCAACTACAACGCCAACCCGAAACTGTCGGCAGATGAAAAGACCCTGGTGATGATCCATCGTCAGGATGGCTTCACCAATTTCAAGGTGGCGGCCCAGGATTTGCAGCGAGGTAGTGTAAAGATCCTCACTGATAGCACTCTGGACGAGTCACCTACTGTTGCGCCCAACGGCACCATGGTAATCTACGCCACCCGCCAGCAGGGCCGGGGAGTCTTGATGCTCGTGTCCATTAATGGACGCGTGAGGCTCCCGCTTCCTACCGCTCAAGGCGAAGTCAGAGAACCGTCCTGGTCCCCTTACCTGAACTGACGCGGCGCTACACGTTTTACTTAACACACTGGGGTTCATTAGGAGTTTCACGATGGAAATGCTGAAGTTTGGTAAATTTGCTGCGCTGGCTCTGGCCATGGCTGTAGCTGTAGGTTGCTCGTCCAAAGGCGGCGACAACGCCGGTGAAGGCGCTGTTGATCCAAACGCTGGTTACGGCGCAAACACTGGTGCCGTTGACGGTTCCCTGAGCGAAGAAGCTGCTCTGCGCGCAATCACCACCTTCTACTTCGAATACGACAGCTCGGACCTGAAGCCAGAAGCCATGCGCGCTCTGGACGTTCACGCCAAAGACCTGAAAGCAAACGGCGCTCGCGTTGTTCTGGAAGGCAACACCGACGAACGTGGTACTCGTGAGTACAACATGGCACTGGGCGAGCGTCGTGCGAAAGCCGTTCAACGCTACCTGGTACTGCAAGGTGTTTCCCCAGCTCAGCTGGAACTGGTTTCCTACGGCGAAGAGCGTCCAGTTGCTACCGGCAACGACGAGCAGTCCTGGGCTCAAAACCGTCGCGTCGAACTGCGTAAGTAATTCGATATGCGAACGTGCCGTCGTGCTGTAACTGTTCTGGCTCTCAGCCTCGCGCCGCTTGCGGCGTGGGCTGCGGTTCCTGTGGTCGATGACAACTCCGGTTATAACAATAGCGGGAGCAGTTATCCGCCTGCGGGTTACGGTACGAACGGCGCCTATGCCGGGGGAGCGGCTTCGGCCCCTGCCTCGGCACAAGGCATGCTGTTCAACCAATTGCAACAGATGCAGGATCAGATATCGCGCCAGCAAGGTGTGATCGAAGAACTGCAGAATCAGGTTGCGCGCATGAAACAGGAATCCCTGGAGCGATACCAGGATCTTGATCGGCGCATAGGATCCGGTGCTGCACCTGCCGCGACTCCTGAGAATTCTTCTGCCGGTGGCGATGCAAGTGCTGCTGCCGGTGCTGCCGCTGGCGTCGGGGCTGCTGCCCAGGCACCTGCTGCAAGCAGCGAACCGGGTGATCCGGCCAAGGAAAAGCTGTATTACGATGCTGCTTTCGACCTGATCAAAGCCAAGGATTTCGACAAGGCCAGCCAGGCTTTTGCCGCTTTCCTGCGCAAATACCCGAACAGCCAATACGCGGGCAACGCCCAGTACTGGTTGGGTGAAGTGAATCTGGCCAAAGGCGATCTGCAAGGTGCAGGTCAGGCTTTCGCCAAGGTTTCGCAGCTGTATCCCAAGCACGCCAAAGTGCCGGATTCGCTGTACAAGCTGGCTGATGTAGAGCGCCGTCTCGGTCATACCGACAAGGTCAAAGGCATTCTGCAGCAGGTGGTGGCCCAATATCCGGGTACCTCTGCCGCTCAGTTGGCTCAGCGCGATCTGCAACGCATGTAAGCAAGCTTGACCCGTTTGGAAGAAACCCGCGCTTGTCGCGGGTTTTTTCGTTAGAATTCACGCCCTTTTTCTGAAACACGCTTCTTGCGGTCTACGCGTTGGCGGGATTGCCTGAAGTGCCTGACGGAGGCGGACAGCCTGTTTAGCTGTTACGCCCGTGGCGACTATGCAAGACACATTGAGAATCACCGAAGTTTTCTACTCGTTGCAGGGGGAAACGCGGACTGCTGGGCTGCCCACGGTTTTTGTGCGCCTGACCGGTTGCCCTTTGCGTTGCCAATACTGCGACAGCGCCTACGCGTTCAGTGGCGGCACTGTGCGCACCCTCGACGACATCCTCGAACAAGTGGCCGGATTTCGTCCGCGCTACGTCTGTGTCACCGGTGGTGAGCCGCTGGCGCAGCCGAATGCCATTCCTTTGCTCAAGCAGTTGTGTGACGCCGGTTATGAGGTCTCGCTGGAAACCAGTGGCGCCCTCGACGTCTCGGATGTCGATCCGCGCGTCAGTCGCGTTGTCGACCTGAAGACGCCGGATTCGAAAGAAGCCCATCGCAACCGTTACGAGAACATCGAACTGCTGACGACCAACGATCAGGTGAAGTTTGTCATCTGCTCGCGGGACGACTATGACTGGGCCGTCTCGAAACTGATTCAGTACGGTCTCGAACGGCGTGCCGGCGAAGTGCTGTTTTCCCCAAGTCACCATGACCTCAATGCTCGGGATCTGGCGGACTGGGTGGTGGCGGACAATCTGCCGGTGCGGCTGCAGTTGCAATTGCATAAATATCTGTGGAATGACGAGCCGGGGCGCTGAGATGACCGAACAACTAAACACTCTCGAAAAACGCGCGGTCATCCTGCTGTCCGGTGGCCTGGACTCGGCGACCGTCGTGGCCATGGCGCGCGCCCAAGGCTACAGCTGCTACACCATGAGCTTCGACTACGGTCAGCGTTCGCACGCCGAACTGCACGCCGCTGCCCGCGTCGCCCGCGACTTGGGTGTGGTTGAGCACAAGGTGATCGGTCTCAATCTGAATGGCATGGGCGGCTCAGCCCTGACCGACACCAGCATCGACATCCCCGAGGAGCTGGGCGAAGGCATTCCAGTGACTTACGTACCGGCGCGTAACACGGTATTCCTGTCACTGGCGTTGGGCTGGGCAGAAGTGCTCGGTGCACGTGACATCTTTATTGGTGTTAACGCCGTGGACTATTCCGGTTACCCGGATTGCCGCCCGGAGTTCATCGAATCCTTCGAGCGCATGGCCAATCTGGCGACCAAGGCTGGCGTGGAAGGCAACGGCTTCCGCATTCAGGCGCCCCTGCAGAACCTGAGCAAGGCGCAGATCGTTCAGGCGGGCGTGAAGCTCGGCGTTAATTATGGCCTCACCGTTTCCTGCTATCAGGCCGACGATGACGGCCGCGCGTGCGGCAAATGCGACAGCTGCCGCCTGCGCGCAGAAGGCTTTGCGGCCGCTGGTGTGGACGACCCAACACCTTATTTTTGATTATTTTCAAAAAGGTGTTGAATAGTCCTTAAAAATCAGTATTATACGCGCCACCACACAGCGGGTCGTTAGCTCAGTTGGTAGAGCAGTTGGCTTTTAACCAATTGGTCGTAGGTTCGAATCCCACACGACCCACCATATTTGGCGGTTTAGAAAATCCGGAAGGCCCACGAAAGTGAGGATTTCCGGGTTTTTTTTTGCCTGCAATTTGGCCATGCATTATTTCAATACCCGCAGCGCTGACGCAGGTCAGAATGATCTTTTGTATCAACGGGATATTCTGTAGCCTTGCGCAGCTTCAACGCTGTCCGTGCCTGATAATACTCACTCTCCCGGCGGTACCCTCAAGCGGTCCGGAGCCGGGTGTATACTCGACTTTCGCGCGAACGCGCCTGCAGGTCTTGCGAACATGACGCAGATTTCCGAACGCCTTCTGGTTCAAGCCCACCTCGATGCCAAACAGCCCAAACCGCTGACCGCTGAGGAAGAGGCTTATTACCGTTCCGCTATCGCCGCCGAGCTCAAGACTCAGGACGCGGTGCTGGTGGCCCACTTTTATTGCGATCCGGTGATTCAGGCTCTGGCCGAAGAAACCGGTGGCTGTGTCTCCGACTCCCTGGAAATGGCCCGCTTCGGTAACGCTCACCCGGCGAAGACCGTGGTGGTGGCCGGCGTGAAGTTCATGGGCGAGACCGCGAAGATTCTCAACCCGGAAAAGCGCGTGCTGATGCCGACGCTGGACGCGACCTGCTCGCTCGACCTGGGTTGCCCGGTCGATGAGTTCTCGGCGTTCTGTGATCAGCACCCGGAGCGCACGGTGGTGGTTTACGCCAACACCTCCGCAGCTGTTAAGGCACGAGCTGATTGGGTGGTGACTTCAAGTTGCGCGCTGGAAATCGTCGAAAGCCTGATGGACAACGGCGAGACCATCATTTGGGGGCCGGACAAGCACCTCGGCACGTACATTCAGCGCAAGACCGGCGCGGACATGCTGCTGTGGGACGGTGCCTGCATCGTTCACGAAGAGTTCAAGTCCAAGCAGCTCGAAGACATGAAGGCGCTGTACCCGGACGCCGCCATTCTGGTGCATCCGGAGTCGCCGACGTCGGTGATCGAGCTGGCGGATGCGGTCGGTTCCACCAGCCAGTTGATCGCTGCCGCGCAGAGCCTGCCGAACAAGACCCTGATCGTCGCCACTGACCGTGGCATCTTCTACAAGATGCAGCAGTTGTGCCCTGACAAGGTCTTCATCGAGGCGCCAACCGCCGGTAACGGTGCCGCGTGCCGCAGTTGCGCACATTGCCCGTGGATGGCCATGAACACCCTTGAGCGCACGCTCAAGAGCTTGAAGGAAGGGACGAACGAGATCTTTGTTGATCCGGCGTTGATTCCGCAGGCGATTCGGCCGCTCAAGCGGATGCTCGATTTCACCCAGGCAGCGCGGATGAAGCTGGCCGGTAACGCTTAAGGTCTTTCAGGCAACAAATAAACCTGTAGGAGTGAGCCTGCTCGCGATAGCGGTGTATCAGTCGACTTAAACATTGACTGACATACCGCTATCGCGAGCAGGCTCACTCCTACAGTGGTATCTGGTGTCTGGAATTACTTTGTTTTCTTCGGGATCCGCACCACGCGGGTATCGGAATAGATGTCATGCCACGTGCGCTTCTGCTTGTCATACAGCGACCATAAGAATCCCAGCCCTACGCACGCCCACGACGCAATCGACACCATAAACCGCAACAGCGCCTGCCACAGACTGATCGCCGTGCCATTGGCGTTCTGCACGCGAATGCCCCACACCTGCATGCCCAGTGTCTGCCCGCCATGGGTCCAGAACTTGGCGAAGAATCCGAACAGCACCAACACCAGTACGGTGGAGTACAAGGGATCTCCGTCCAGTTGCCCGGCATCGGTCATCACCCGCAGACGTTCTTCGCCAATGATTGCGGCCTGGATCATCTTGTAGATGCCACCCGTGACGATCAGCAGGGCAGTACACAGCAGAAAATCATAGAACATCGCGGCCAGGCGCCGGCCGAAGCCAACGGGAGGAAAGTCGCCCTGTGGGGTGAGCAGGTTTTTCGACATGGCAGCCTCTGGACGCAAATTGAAGCTCCATTTTACGGATTCGCGCGCACAAAAAAGCCCCTGATATCAATATCAGGGGCTTTTTCGTAACAGAAATCAGGCTTCTGCTTGTACTTCGTCAGCCTGCATGCCTTTCTGGCCCTGCACAGCGACGAAGGTCACTTTCTGGCCTTCTTTCAGGCTTTTGAAGCCGTTGCCCTGAATGGCGCGGAAATGCACGAACAGATCCGGACCGCTTTCTGGAGTGATAAAACCAAAACCTTTCTCGTCGTTAAACCACTTGACGGTACCGCTCTGACGTGTGGACATTTCTTATTTCCTTTGACGCAAAAATTGATGACAGTCTCTTTCTCATGAAAGAGTACTGGGGCTGGTTGCAGGAGAGTAAGAAGACGTCGAACGGGATGTAGCTAACTTGTAGGCTACTGCCCAGGTCACGATTCCAAGCTGACCCATGCAAACACAGTGGACAAACTCTACGCCAACTACGGGAGAAAAAACAAGCCCTGCGAAGCCCCCGGTTTTACTGAGCTTGAGCAAGTTAATCCTTTCACTAGTGCGGGCTTGGACGATTCGCTTGTTCAATTGTTTTCGAACGTTATAAGCAAAGTTCATATCCGAATCGGATGTTAGAAAATGCACTTTTTTGTGGCGATTGCGTGACACATTAGTGCACGCATTACGCAATCGCGTTACTTATAGAAACAGTCAATCAACCACGATAGTAGCGTTGTGGAACAAATGGCATTTTGCTTACAAGCATTTGCACCTTTTTCCCACGCACGATGGCCCATACCGCTGTATCGATGGCGACATAGGCACTGTCGAGGTAACCCATTGCCAACGGCCCACCCAGCGTTGGGCCGAAGCCGCCGCTGCACACGCTGCCGATGATTTCGCCGGCTTCGTTGACGATTTCTGCGCCTTCACGCACCGGGGTGCGTTCCTGTGGCAGCAGGCCGACGCGTTTGCGTGCCACGCCATCTTGTTGTTGGGCGAAAATGTGTTCTGCGCCCGGGAAACCGCCGGCCCGCGCGCCATCAGCGCGACGTGGCTTGGAGATCGCCCACAACAGGCTGGCTTCGATTGGGGTGGTCTCGGTGTTCATGTCGTGGCCATACAGGCACAGGCCCGCTTCCAGGCGAAGCGAATCGCGGGCACCGAGGCCGATGGCTTGGACTTCCGGTTCGGCCAGCAAAATGCGAGCAAGTTTTTCAGCATCAGCGGCAGGCACCGAGATTTCGAAACCGTCTTCACCGGTGTAACCAGAACGGCTGACAAAGCACTCCACGCCCAACAACGACACGCGGTTGAACTGCATAAAGGTCATCTTCGCCACTTCCGGCGCAAGACGCGCCAGCACGGTAACAGCAGCCGGACCTTGCAACGCCAACAGTGCGCGCTCTTCGAACAGCGCTGTAATGGTGCACTGATCGCCGATGTGTTTTTGCAAGTGAGCCAGATCCTGATCCTTGCACGCGGCGTTGACCACCAGAAACAGTTCGTCGTTGCCGAGATTGGCGACCATCAGGTCGTCGAGAATGCCACCGGTCTCGTTGGTGAACATCGCGTAACGCTGCATGCCCATGGGCAGGTCAATGATGTCCACCGGCACGAGGGTTTCCAGCGCTTTGGCGGCGTTGGCGCCGGTCAGGCGGATCTGGCCCATGTGCGAGACGTCGAACAACCCGGCCTGTTCACGGGTGTGCTGGTGTTCTTTCATCACGCCGAGCGGGTACTGCACGGGCATGTCGTAGCCGGCGAACGGCACCATGCGGGCGCCGAGTTCGAGGTGCAGAGCGTGCAGCGGGGTTTTCGACAGTTGTTCGGTGGACATGCGTGGCTCCTTGAAAATTTGGGTTTGGGGTAAGGGCAGGATCAAGAGCCCCTCACCCCAGCCCTCTCCCGGAGGGAGAGGGGGCTAGTTACGTTTCGTGATCAGCATTCGATAATGTTGACCGCCAGACCGCCGCGGGCGGTCTCTTTGTATTTGCTTTTCATGTCGGCGCCGGTCTGGCGCATGGTGCGGATGACTTTGTCGAGGGAAACGAAATGCTGACCGTCGCCGCGCATGGCCATGCGCACCGCGTTGATGGCTTTTACCGAGCCCATCGCGTTGCGTTCGATGCATGGCACTTGCACCAGTCCGCCAATCGGGTCGCAGGTCAGGCCGAGGTTGTGCTCCATGCCGATTTCCGCAGCGTTCTCGACTTGCTGAACGCTGCCGCCGAGCACTTCGCACAACGCGCCGGCGGCCATCGAACAAGCCACGCCGACTTCACCCTGGCAGCCGACTTCGGCACCGGAGATCGAGGCGTTTTCCTTGTAGAGAATGCCGATGGCTGCAGCAGTCAGCAAAAAGCGCACGACACCGTCGTCATTCGCGCCGGGGATAAAGCGCATGTAGTAATGCAGCACCGCCGGAATGATCCCCGCCGCGCCGTTGGTGGGCGCGGTGACCACGCGCCCGCCGTTGGCGTTTTCTTCATTGACGGCGAGTGCGTACAGGTTGACCCAGTCGAGCACCGACAATGGATCGCGCAGCGCTGATTCCGGGTTCTTGCACAGTTGCCGATGCAGCGCTGCCGCACGGCGCTTGACCTTCAGGCCGCCCGGCAGAATGCCTTCGTTACGACAACCCGCAGCAACGCAGTCCTGCATCACCTGCCAGATCTTCAGCAAGCCGGCGCGGGTTTCCGCTTCCGGGCGCCAGGCGCTTTCGTTGGTCAGCATCACCTGACTGATCGACAGACCGTAGGTGGCGCAATGACCGAGCAAGTCCTTGGCGCTTTTGAACGGGAAGGTCAGCGGCGTGGCGTCTTCGACGATGCGATCTGCACCGGCCGCGTCTTCATCGACGACAAAACCGCCGCCAACCGAGTAGTACTCGCGGCTGCGTATCTGCAGGCCCGCCGCATCAAAGGCGCGGAAGATCATGCCGTTGGGATGATAGGCCAGCGGCTTGCGGATCATCGCCAGGTGTTCTTTCTCGTTGAACGCGATGCTGTGTTCACCGAGCAGGTTCAGTCGGCCGTTGCCGCGAATTTCTTGCAGGCGTGCGGCGACGGTTTCGGTATCAACGGTGTCCGGGTGTTCGCCTTCGAGGCCGAGCAGCACGGCTTTGTCGCTGCCGTGACCTTTACCGGTGGCGCCGAGGGAACCGTAGAGCTCGACGCGAACGCTGGCGGTGCTGGTCAGCAGATTTTCACGACGCAGCCCTTCGGCAAAACGCGCAGCAGCACGCATCGGGCCGACGGTGTGGGAACTGGAGGGGCCGATGCCAATCTTGAACAGGTCGAACACGCTTAACGACATGAGTGGTTCTCCGGTTTCTTGTTATAGGAATTGGCGGAAATATCAGGCTTGATGCGTTCCTTGTGGGAGCTGGCTTGCCAGCGATGGCGGTGGGTCAGGCAACAAAGATGTAGGCTGATCCACCCTCATCGCTGGCAAGCCAGCTCCCACAGGGTTTTGTGGTGTTCTGGAGAAAGGGGCAGGTAAACCCGCCCCTCATTCCATTAAGCGTAGCTTTCGATCGACGGGCAGGCGCAGACCAGGTTGCGATCACCGAAGACGTTGTCGACACGACCGACCGGTGGCCAGTATTTGCCTTCAACCAACGACGCAACCGGATACACGGCCTGCTCGCGGCTGTACGGGTGAGCCCACTCGCCAACCAGTTCCGCCGCAGTGTGCGGAGCGTTTTTCAGCGGGTTGTCGTCCTTGTCCAGCGTGCCGTTTTCCACCGCGCGGATTTCTTCGCGGATGCGGATCATGGCGTCGCAGAAGCGATCGAGTTCTTCCTTGGATTCGCTTTCGGTCGGCTCGATCATCAGCGTGCCCGCCACCGGGAACGACATGGTTGGCGCGTGGAAACCGAAGTCGATCAGGCGCTTGGCGACGTCATCAACGCTGATGCCGCTGCTGTCTTTCAACGGACGCAGATCCAGAATGCACTCGTGCGCCACCAGACCGTTGCTGCCGGTGTACAGCACGGGGTAGTGCTCTTCGAGGCGACGGGAAATGTAGTTGGCATTGAGGATTGCCAGTTGCGAAGCGCGCTTCAGACCGGCGCCGCCCATCATGCGAATGTACATCCAGGTGATCGGCAAAATGCTCGCGCTGCCGAACGGTGCTGCGCAGACCGCGCCTTCCTTGCGTTCCATCTGGCCGTGGCCCGGCAGGAACGGGGTCAGGTGCGACTTCACGCCAATAGGGCCAACGCCCGGGCCGCCACCGCCGTGCGGGATGCAGAAGGTTTTGTGCAAGTTAAGGTGCGAAACGTCGCCGCCGAACTTGCCCGGTGCGCACAGGCCAACCATCGCGTTCATGTTGGCGCCGTCGATGTACACCTGGCCGCCGTTGTCATGAATGATTCCGCAGATTTCGCGGATGCCTTCTTCGAACACGCCGTGGGTCGACGGGTAAGTGATCATCAGCGCGGCGAGGTGCTCGCGGTGTTCGATGGCTTTGGCACGCAGGTCTTCGATGTCGACGTTGCCGCGCGCATCGCATGCAGTTACAACAACGCGCATGCCGGCCATGTTGGCGGTGGCCGGGTTGGTGCCGTGAGCGGACGACGGGATCAGGCAAATGTCGCGGCGCTCATCGCCACGGCTCTGGTGATAGGCGCGGATCGCCAGCAGGCCAGCGTATTCACCTTGCGAACCGGCGTTTGGTTGCAGAGAGATCGCGTCGTAACCGGTGGCGGCGCAGAGCATTGCTTCCAGTTCATCGGTCAGTTGCTGGTAACCGGCGCTTTGCGCGGCCGGAGCGAACGGGTGCAGGGCACCGAATTCAGCCCAGGTCACCGGGATCATTTCGCTGGCAGCGTTGAGTTTCATGGTGCACGAACCCAGCGGAATCATGGTGCGATCCAGCGCCAGATCCTTGTCCGCCAGTTTGCGCAGGTAGCGCATCAGCTCGGTTTCCGAGTGATAACGGTTGAACACCGGGTGGCTGAGGATTGGCGACTGGCGTACCAGCGAGGCTGGAATAGTGCTCTGCACGGATGCAGCGAGGGCAGTGAAGTCCGGCAGGGCTTTGCCGTCGGCGAACAGGCCCCACAGGGTTTCGATATCAGCCTGGGTGGTGGTTTCGTCGACCGACAGGCCCAGACGCTGAGCATCGATCACGCGCAGGTTGATCTGTGCAGCGTGCGCCTTGTCGTGCAGTGCGGTGGTTTGCGCGCCAGTGGCCACGGTCAGGGTGTCGAAGAAACTGGCTTGTTCGACTTTCGCGCCCAGCGCGGTCAGGCCCTTGGCCAGAATCGCGGTCAGGTGATGGATGCGGTTGGCGATCTGGGTCAGGCCTTTCGGGCCGTGGTAGACGGCGTACATGCTGGCGATGTTGGCCAGCAGCACTTGTGCGGTGCAGATGTTCGACGTGGCCTTCTCGCGGCGGATGTGTTGCTCGCGGGTCTGCATCGCCAGACGCAGCGCCGGCTTGCCGAAACGGTCAACCGAAACGCCGACCAGACGGCCCGGCATGTCGCGCTTGAACGCATCTTTGGTGGAGAAGTAAGCGGCGTGCGGGCCACCGAAACCCAGCGGCACGCCGAAGCGTTGGGCCGAACCGATGGCGACGTCAGCGCCGAACTCGCCCGGCGCGGTCAGCAAGGTCAGGGCCAGCAGGTCAGCGGCGACGGCGACCAAGGCGTTGGCGGCGTGGAAGCGTTCGGTCAGTTCGCGGTAATCGAACACATCACCGTTGCTCGCCGGGTATTGCAGCAGCGCGCCGAAGAACGGCGTCACGTCCGTCAGTTCACGCTCATCACCGACCACAACGTCGATTCCCAGCGGTTCGGCACGGGTGCGCAGCACGTCGAGGGTTTGCGGGTGGCTGTGGATCGAGGCGAAGAATTGGTGGCTGCCCTTGTTCTTGCTCAGGCGTTTGCAGAAGGTCATGGCTTCGGCAGCGGCGGTGGCTTCGTCGAGCAACGAGGCGTTGGCGATTGGCAGGCCGGTGAGGTCGCTGATCAGGGTCTGGAAGTTCAGCAGTGCTTCGAGACGGCCTTGGGAGATTTCTGGCTGGTACGGGGTGTAAGCGGTGTACCAGGCCGGGTTTTCCAGCAGGTTACGCAGGATCGGTGACGGCGTGTGGCAGTTGTAGTAGCCCTGGCCGATGTAGGTTTTGAACAGCTGGTTTTTTCCGGCGATCGATTTGATCATCGCCAATGCATCGGCTTCGCTGAGGCCGTCGTCCATGCCGAGCACGCTGGTGCCTTTGATGCTTTCCGGGATGACGCTGGCGCTCAGGGCTTCGAGCGAGTCGAAGCCAAGGCTGTTGAGCATGGCTTGCTCGTCACCGGCGCGCGGGCCGATGTGACGGGCGATGAATTCGTTGGCGGTGCCAAGGTTTACTTGAGTCATGTCGGTGTTCCTCAGGCTTCGGCTTGGGCTTTGATCAGACGGTCGTAAGCGTCCTGGTCGAGCAGTTTGCCGACAGCGGCGGCGTCGCTTGGCTGGAAGCGGAAGAACCAGCCTTCGCCCAGCGGATCTTCGTTGACCAGTTCCGGGCTGTCTTCCAGCGCCGGGTTGGTTGCCAGCACTTCGCCGTCGAGCGGCATGTACACGCCGCTGGCGGCTTTTACCGATTCCACGGTGGCGGCTTCGGCGCCTTTTTCGTAAGCCTGCAACTCAGGCAGTTGCACGAACACCACGTCGCCCAGGGCGTTCTGCGCGAAAGCGGTGATGCCGACAGTAACGCTGCCGTCAGCTTCGGTGCGCAGCCATTCGTGATCTTCAGTAAAACGCAACTCGCTCATGGAAACTCCTCAGGGGGGCCAGACTCGTCTGGTGGACGCGGTGGAATAGTCGGGCGCGAAGGCCCTTATTTATGAGGAGTTGATTAGCAAGAACACGGCCAATGTTTGTTTATCGTTATAAATCAATGAGTTGCGTGTATTGGTCGATTGGTTGGCTGTGACGTGTGTAGCGAAATCGCTACAGGCTAGGACGGGGATAAAAGCTGAACGGGATCAAAGCCTTGCACAGCGGTGATCGGAGGAGGTTGTATCGATATCGTTCCGCTGTAGCGCTTTCAGTACAGTTGGAGGTCGTTTTTAACGCGGATCGAAAGACTGCTGAAAAACCTGTGGGAGCTGGCTTGCCAGCGATAGCGGTGGGTCAGACACCATCGATGGTGCCTGTGCCGACGTCATCGCTGGCAAGCCAGCTCCCACAGGGTATGAGGTGATCTCAGGATTTGTTGGGAATGCCGTACTTGCGCAGGCGATGGGCGATGGCCGTGTGCGAAGTCTGCAGGCGGCTGGCCAGTTGGCGGGTCGAGGGGTAGCTGACGTAGAGCTTTTCCAGCAGCGTTTTTTCGAAGGACTCGACCGCTTGTTCAAGGCTGTCGACATCGCTGTCCGCCTGACGCGCCACCGAGGTGCCGGCAATGTCGAGATCGCCGATATCCACCAGACTGCTCTCGCAAATCGCCGCCGCACGGAAGATCACGTTCTGCAATTGTCGTACGTTGCCCGGCCAGCGATTGCCGAGCAGCGCCGGGTAAGTCCCCGGGGCGAGGCGGCAGACCGGGCGCTGGATCTGAGCACAGGCCTGCTGCATGAAATAGCGCGCCAACAGCAGAATGTCCTGCCCACGTTCGCGCAGCGGCGGCACTTCAACGTTGAGCACGTTGAGGCGATAGAACAGATCTTCGCGGAACAGGCCTTCGCTGACCATTTTTTCCAGATCACGATGAGTTGCGCTGAGGATGCGCACGTTGACCTTCACTTCGCGATCACCGCCCACCCGGCGGAAACTGCCGTCGTTCAAAAAGCGCAGCAACTTGGCCTGCAAGTACGGCGACATCTCGCCGATCTCATCGAGAAACACCGTGCCCTGGTTGGCCAGTTCCATCAGCCCCGGTTTGCCGCCACGCGCTGCGCCGGTGAAGGCGCCGGGGGCGTAGCCGAACAGTTCGCTCTCAGCGAGGTTCTCTGGCAGTGCTGCGCAGTTCAGGGCGAGGAACGGTGCACTGTGGCGAGTGCTGATCGCGTGGCAGGCACGGGCGACCAGTTCTTTGCCGGTGCCGGTTTCGCCCTGGATCAACAACGGCGCATCGAGAGCGGCAACCCGTTGCGCGCGCGCCTTGAGCGTGCGGATCGCCGGGGATTCGCCGAGCAGCGCATCGAAGCCTTCTGCATGGTCGTGGTGCAACGCCGAGAGTTGTTCGCCGATGCGGTTCGGTTGATACAAAGTGAGCAGGGCGCCAGCGTCTGTGATTGGCGTGGCGTCGAGCAACAAGGTCTGACCGTTGACGGTGATTTCGCGCAGCGGCAGGCGGAAGCCGTGTTCGAGCAAGGTGTCGAGCAGCGCCGGATCGTTGAACAACTCAGAGACACTTTCCCCCGCAGGCTCGCGACCGTAGAGCGCGATCAACGCCGGGTTGGCCAGCAGCACCTTGCCGGCACTGTCGAGGGCGAGCACCGGGTCGGTCATCGCCGCGAGCAGTGCATCAAGCTGCAAGTGCCGACGCTGGCCGGGGAGGATGTCGACCACGGTCACCGCTTCCACGCCGAGCACACGAAACAACGCATCTTTCAGTTCTTCGAGCACTTGCGGGCTGAGTGTCGGCGCGTCGATGTAGACGTTCGGCGGGATCATTTCCACCGCATCCAGATTGAGGTTGCGCCCACCGAGGATAGCCAGGACTTCCTGGGTGATGCCGACGCGGTCGATGAAACTGACGTGGATACGCATGGGGCGGTTCAGTGATCTGCAGAGCGGAGGGTGGCAAGTATGCCTTAAATCAAAAACACCCTCACCCCAGCCCTCTCCCGGAGGGAGAGGGGGCCGATTGTGGAATGCTCACGAGATACGCCGACCCGAAAATACGGCTGTGAATTCATAATCGACTCGGTCTTTCAGGTCGATATCTGCCGTCAGACACTTCGGTCAGTCCCCTCTCCCTCTGGGAGAGGGCTAGGGTGAGGGGCTTTTTCGGTTTACTCGAAATGCTCAGGATTGACCGGATCCCCGGATTGCATATTCAACTTCTGCCGAATGTCTTCAAACATCAGGTCGTAATGCTTGTGTACCGAACCGATCTGGCTGTGAGCCTTGGGAATCCCGTATTTCTCGGCGATCCGGGTCACGTCACGGGCGAAGTTGTAGGCCTCTTCCTTGGGCAGGAAAAACGTTTCCTTCATGTCCTTGCCCTGCATGCTGCCATGCAGGGTGAACTGTATTCCTTTGCCTTTCGAAGGATCGGTAAACACTTCATAGTCGAGGTGTACGTTGTAATTGACGTCATCGTCAGTCAACGCATGCCGCTCGATGTGCAAATGACCGGGTTCAAACTGGGCCATGGGTTTCTCCTTTCAAGGCATGGGAGAAGGGCAGGCCCTCGGCCTGCCCCCGGAGTTTCTAATTATCGGTAAGTGATGCCGGGTTTTGCGGTGGTCACGCGAGTACCGGCAGTGCCCTGGACGATGGCTTCGATGTCCGCCAGCGAACCGATCACCGCAACCTTGCCAGTATGGCGCGCGAATTCGCAGGCTGCCTGCACCTTCGGACCCATCGAGCCGGCGGCGAAACCGAGGCGTTCAAGTTCATCCGGGTGTGCTTCGGCAATGGCTTTCTGCGTCGGTTTGCCGTAATCGATGAACGCCGCGTTGACGTCCGTGGCGATCACCAGCAGGTCGGCTTCCAGTTGCTCGGCGAGCAGTGACGAGCACAGGTCCTTGTCGATCACCGCCTCGATGCCTTTGAGGTTGCGGTTCTCGTCGTACATGGTCGGAATCCCGCCACCACCGGCGCAAATCACGATGCTGCCCTTGTCGAGCAACCACTTGATCGGGCGGATTTCGAAGATGCGTTTTGGCCGTGGACTGGCGACGACACGGCGGAACTTGTCGCCGTCCGGAGCAATCGCCCAGCCTTTGTCGGCGGCGAGCTTTTCTGCTTCAGCCTTGTCGTAAACCGGGCCAATCGGCTTGGTCGGGTTCTTGAACGCAGGGTCGTTGGCGTCGACTTCAACCTGGGTCAGCAGAGTGGCGAACGGCACTTCGAAATCGAGCAGGTTGCCCAGTTCCTGTTCGATGATGTAGCCGATCATGCCTTCGGTTTCGGCACCGAGTACGTCTAACGGATACGGGGTGACGGAGGTGTAGGCCGCCGCCTGCAGCGACAGCAGGCCGACTTGCGGGCCATTGCCGTGGGCGATGACCAGTTGGTTGCCGGGATGGATCTTGGCGATTTGCTCGGTGGCGATGCGGATGTTGGCGCGCTGATTATCAGCGGTCATCGGTTCACCACGGCGGAGCAGGGCGTTACCGCCCAGCGCTACGACGATACGCATGGTGCATGTCCTTCTAGAAGTTCGTGCAGGACGAATGCGATCCCTGTGGGAGTCGGGTTTGCCCGCGATGACGGAGTGTCAGTCAGCATTTCTGTCGACTGACACTCCGCTATCGCTGGCAAGCCAGCTCCCACAGTGACCGTGTCGATCGGTTAGAGGTCAGCGAGGGTCGAGACCAGAATCGCCTTGATCGTGTGCATGCGGTTTTCCGCTTGCTCGAAGGCGATGCAGGCAGGCGACTCGAACACGTCGTCGGTCACTTCGATGCCGTTTTTCAGGTGCGGATACTGCTCGGCAATCTGTTTGCCGACCTTGGTATCACTGTTGTGGAACGCCGGCAGGCAGTGCATGAACTTGGTGCGCGGGTTGCCGCTGGCTTTCATCAGTTCAGCGTTGACCTGATACGGCAGCAGTTGCTGGATACGCTCGGCCCAGGCTTCCACCGGCTCGCCCATCGACACCCAAACGTCGGTGTGAATGAAGTCGACGCCTTTGACGGCGGCTTTCGGGTCTTCGGTGAGAGTGATGCGCGCACCGCTTTCTTCGGCGTATTTGTGGCAGCGCTCGACCAGATCATCCAGTGGCCACAGCGCTTTCGGCGCGCAGATGCGCACGTCCATGCCGAGTTTGGCGCCGACCAGCAGCAGCGAGTTGCCCATGTTGTTGCGCGCGTCGCCCAAGTAGGCGTAGCTGATGTCATGGATCGGCTTGTCGGCGTGTTCACGCATGGTCAGCACGTCGGCGATCATTTGCGTCGGGTGATATTCATCGGTCAGGCCGTTGAACACCGGCACGCCGGCGAACTTCGCCAGTTCTTCGACGATTTCCTGTTTGAAGCCTCGATACTCGATGGCGTCGTACATGCGCCCCAGCACGCGGGCGGTGTCTTTCATGCTTTCCTTGTGGCCGATCTGCGACGAGTTCGGGTCGATGTAGGTGACGTTGGCGCCTTGGTCATACGCCGCCACTTCGAACGCGCAACGGGTACGGGTCGAGGTTTTTTCGAAGATCAGGGCGATGTTGTTGCCCTTCAGGTGTTGTTGCTCGGTGCCGGTGTATTTCGCGCGTTTGAGGTCGCGGGACAGGTCGAGCAGGTAACGCAGCTCACGTGGGGTGTGGTGTTCCAGGCTGAGCAGGTTACGGTTGTGAATGTTAAAAGCCATGATGGATCTCCTTCGGTGTCGGTTATCCCCCTGGCCGCACGTTGTAAGTGCCGGCCAGGGCTCAGAGGTTTAGTAATCGATCGGGTCGCGGATGATCGGGCAGGTCATGCAGTGGCCACCGCCACGGCCTCGGCCCAGTTCACCGGCGCTGATGGTGATGACTTCCACGCCGGCCTTGCGCAGCAGGGTGTTGGTGTAGGTGTTGCGGTCGTAGCCGATGACCACGCCCGGCTCCACGGCCACCACGTTGTTGCCGTCGTCCCATTGCTCGCGTTCGGCGGCGAAGCTGTTGCCGCCGGTTTCCACTACGCGCAGCTTTGGCAGATTGAGGGCCTTGGCCACGGTGTCGAGGAAGGTGCCTTCTTCGCGGCGGATGTCGATGCCGCCCTGTTTGCTTTCGTCAGGGCGCAGGGTGAAGGCGACAATCTGGTTCACCACTTCCGGGAAAATCGTCACCAGGTCGCGGTCGCAGAAGCTGAACACGGTGTCCAGGTGCATCGCGGCGCGGGACTTCGGCAGGCCGGCGACGATGACTTTTTCCACGGCTTTGTTCTTGAACAGGTTCAGCGCCAGTTGGCCGATGGCCTGGCGGGAAGAACGCTCGCCCATGCCGATCAACACCACGCCGTTGCCGATTGGCATGACGTCGCCGCCTTCAAGGGTGGAGCTGCCGTGCTCCTTGTCCGGGTCGCCGTACCAGATCTCGAATTCGGCGTTGGTGAACTGTGGGTGGAATTTGTAGATGGCAGTCGCCAACAAGGTTTCCTGACGGCGCGCCGGCCAGTACATCGGGTTCAGCGTCACGCCACCGTAGATCCAGCAGGTGGTGTCGCGGGTGAACTGAGTGTTCGGCAGCGGCGGCAGAATGAAGCTGGAGTGGCCGAGGAAGTCGCGGAACATCTGGATGGTCTTGCCACCGAAACTGTCCGGCAGATCATCGGCGGAGACGCCGCCAATCAGGAATTCGGCGATGTGTCGCGGCTCGAGGCTTTTCAGCCAGGACTTCACTTCGTTGATCAGGCCCAGGCCTACCGAGTCGGCGGTGACCTTGCGCTCGAGAATCCAGTCCAGCGCTTCCGGGATGGCGACGATGTCGGTCAGCAGGTTGTGCATTTCCAGCACATCGATGCCGCGCTCGCGCATTTTGGTGACGAAGTCGAAGTGGTCGCGCTTGGCCTGAGCCACCCAGAGCACGTCATCGAACAGCAGTTCGTCGCAGTTGTTCGGGGTCAGCCGCTGATGGGCCAGACCTGGGGAGCACACCATGACTTTGCGCAGTTTGCCGGCTTCGGAATGGACGCCGTACTTAACTTTTTCCGTGGTCATTTCAGATCCTCCAGATAACAAAAAAATCAGGGGTTACAGAGTCAGGAAGCCGTCGTAGAGACCGTAGGCTGCCACCAGGGCACCCACGACCACTGCGGCGAAAATCAGCTTCTCGACGTTAGTGAAAATCGGTTGTTTGAGTTCCAGCTTGGCTTTGGCGAACAGGATCGCGCCAGGTGCGTAGAGCAGGGCCGAGAGCAGCAAGTACTTGACCCCGCCGGCATACAGCAGCCACACCGCATAGATCAGCGCGATGCCGCCGATAATCAGATCCTTGCGCCGTTCGGCCGCAAAACCTTCGTAGCTTTCCCCGCGTACCGCCAGCAGCAGGGCATACGCCGCCGACCACAGGTAGGGCACCAGAATCATCGAGGTGGCGAGGTAGATCAGCGACAGGTAAGTACTGGCCGAGAACAGCGTGATGATCAGGAAAATCTGCACCATCGCGTTGGTCAGCCACAGGGCATTGACCGGTACGTGGTTGGCGTTTTCCTTGCGCAGGAACTCCGGCATGGTGTGGTCTTTGGCGGCGGCGAACATGATCTCCGCACACAACAGCACCCACGACAGCAGCGCCCCTAGCAGCGAGATGATCAGACCGACGCTGATCAGCACCGCGCCCCAGTGACCGACCACATGCTCAAGCACGGCCGCCATCGACGGGTTCTGCAGTTTCGCCAGTTCCGGTTGGGTCATGATGCCCAGCGACAGCACGTTCACCAGCACCAGAAACAGCAGCACGGTGATGAAGCCGATCACGGTGGCTTTACCGACGTCCGAGCGTTTTTCGGCGCGGGCGGAGAAGATGCTCGCGCCCTCGATGCCGATGAACACCCACACGGTGACCAGCATCATGTTGCGCACCTGGTTCATCACGCTGCCCAGATCCGGGTTTTTGATGCCCCAGATGTCAGCGGTGAAGATGTCCAGTTTGAAAGCGAACACCGCGATCAGCACGAACAGCAGCAACGGCACGACCTTGGCGACCGTAGTCACGAGGTTGATGAAGGCCGCTTCCTTGATCCCGCGCAACACCAGAAAATGCACGGCCCACAGCAGCACCGAGGCACCGATCACCGCAGCAACGGTGTTGCCTTCACCGAAAACCGGGAAGAAATAGCCGAGGGTGCTGAACAGCAGAACGAAGTACCCGACGTTGCCCAGCCAGGCACTGATCCAGTAACCCCAGGCGGACGAGAAACCCATGTAATCGCCAAAACCGGCCTTGGCGTAGGCGTAGACACCGCCGTCCAGGTCGGGCTTTCGATTGGCAAGGGTCTGGAAGACAAAAGCGAGGGTGAGCATGCCGACGGCGGTGATGGCCCAACCGATAAGTACCGCACCGACGTCGGCGCTGGCGGCCATGTTTTGTGGCAAAGAGAATATCCCGCCACCGATCATTGAACCGACTACCAATGCAACCAGTGCACCAAGTCGTAGTTTTCCGGGAGCTTCAGACATTGCATGACTCCATTGCAGGAGAGAAGAGATCACAGCGTAGTTCTGTTGTCTGTTCAAACAGCTGACTTAGATCAGTGCATGGTCACATTCCATTGTTAATGAATGACTTAGGCTTCGATTGAAGGCATAAGGCTCCTGCCTGCAAGTGCCGTCCTAGAGGTGTTGTGGCTACATTTTTGGGAATGGCTATTATTACTTTCGAATTATCACGCTAGTTCTTTTTCAGCTTTTGGCAAATTTTCAGCCACTGTTTTCAGTACAGAATTGATTTATCAGGATCAGCGCACAAAACTGTCTTAACGTGCTAGGCGTTAGCGTCATCGGCTATATATAAATGGGCGTTAATTGGCGTTACCTGATAAACGTCATCTACCTTTATCCGTTTAGTTAATAGTTGTTACAAATAAACTCTCACCACACTTCAAAGGGAAACTGAAATGTCGCAACCGACGCAAAAGCTGCGCCTTGGCGCGTTGATCGCCCTGGTGGTGGGTTCGATGATTGGCGGGGGGATTTTTTCGCTGCCGCAGAACATGGCGGCGCGCGCCGATGCCGGTGCGATTCTGATCGGTTGGGGGATTACCGCGATTGGCATGCTGACCCTGGCGTTTGTCTTTCAGACCCTCGCTAACCGCAAACCCGAACTGGACTCTGGCGTGTACGCCTACGCCAAGGCCGGGTTTGGCGACTACATGGGCTTTTCTTCTGCGTGGGGTTACTGGATCAGCGCATGGCTGGGCAACGTCGGTTATTTCGTCCTGTTGTTCAGCACCCTCGGCTACTTCTTTCCGGTATTTGGCCAAGGCAACACGCCGATCGCCATCGGCTGCGCCTCGGTGCTGCTGTGGGCTGTGCATTTTCTGGTGATGCGCGGGATCAAGGAGGCGGCGCTGATCAATCAACTGACCACGGTGGCCAAAGTCGTACCGCTGATCATGTTCATCGTCATCGCTGCCGTCGCCTTCAAGGCTGACATTTTTACCCGCGACATCTGGGGCACCAGCAACCCGAATTTCGGCGGGGTGATGGATCAGGTGCGCAACATGATGCTGGTCACGGTGTTCGTGTTCATCGGCATCGAAGGCGCCAGTGTGTACTCGGCGCGGGCGGAGAAACGCAGCGACGTCGGCCGCGCCACGGTGATCGGTTTTGTCGGTGTGCTGGCGCTGCTGGTGCTGGTCAACGTGTTGTCGCTGGGGATCATGAGCCAGCCGGAACTGGCGAATTTGCAGAACCCGTCACTGGCGGCCGTGCTGGAACACATCGTCGGGCCGTGGGGGGCGTTGTTGATCAGTATTGGTCTGGCGATTTCGCTGCTCGGCGCGTTGCTGTCATGGGCCTTGTTGTGTGCGGAGATTCTCTTCGCCACGGCCAAGGACAAGACCATGCCGGCGTTCCTGAAAAAGGAAAACAAGAACCATGTGCCGGTCAACGCGCTATGGCTGACCAACGCGATGATCCAGATTTTCCTGTTGATCACGCTGTTCTCGGCGGGCACTTACACCAGCCTGATTTATCTGGCGTCGTCGATGATTCTGGTGCCGTATCTGTGGTCGGCGGCGTACGCAGTGCTGCTCAGCGGGCGCGGCGAAACCTACGAACACGCCTCGGCCGAGCGCACCAAGGACCTGCTGATCGGCGGCATCGCCCTCGGTTATGCGGTGTGGCTGTTGTACGCCGGCGGGGTGAAGTATTTGCTGCTGTCGGCGTTGCTCTATGCGCCGGGGGTGATTTTGTTTGCCAAGGCCAAACATGAGGCGGGCGAGCCACTGTTCACCCATGTCGAGAAGGGGATTTTTACCTGCGTGATCATCGGCGCGGGGTTGGCAGCGTATGGGTTGTACAGTGGTCTGCTGTCGTTGTGAGGTTGCTGCTTGAGTATCGGCCGCCCTATGACTGGGCGGCGATGTTGGGTTTTCTGGCGGCGCGGGCGGTGTCAGGGATCGAGACCGTCGTTGAAGGTGTGTATTCGCGCAGCATTGGATTGAACGGTGTCCACGGCACGGTTTCGGTCTGGCTTGGGGCGGCGGATGCGCTGGAGGTCGAGCTGGATTTTCCTGATCCGGCAGCGGTGCCCGAGATCGTTGTCAGGTTGCGGCGGATGTTTGATCTGGATGCGGATCTGGCGGTGATGCATGGGTATCTGGCGAATGATCCGTTGCTGGCACGGCTGATTGTCGAACGTTCGGGGTTGCGCATTCCAGGTGCGTGGGACGGGTTGGAGTTGGCGTTTCGCGCGGTGCTTGGGCAGCAGATTACGGTGGTGGCGGCGATTCGTCTGGCGGGGAAACTGGTTGCGCAATATGGGACGCCGTTGGCTTCGACAGTGCCTGGATTGACCCATGTGTTTCCCGAGGCGGACGTGTTGGCAGCGGCAGATCTGGCAGCGCTGGGCATGCCGAAAAGTCGAGGGCGCACGCTGTCGGGCGTCGCACGGGCATTGCTGGATGATCCTTGGTTATTTGAGCCAAATCGCGAAGGCGGCGTGGCGCGGTTGTTAGCGTTGCACGGGATTGGCGAGTGGACGGCGCAGTACATTGCGTTGCGGCAGTTGCGGGATATGGATGGGTTTCCCCATGGCGATGTCGGGTTGTTGCGGGCATTGGAAGTGTTGGAGGGCGTGCGGCCGACAGCGCTGGAGTTGTCGTTGCGTGCAGAGGTCTGGCGGCCTTATCGAGGTTATGCGGCGCAGCTTTTGTGGACATCCTTGAGCAGGGCTGATTGATACATCATCGCCCGGCCTGAAATTGCAGCCCCTCACCCCAGCCCTCTCCCGGAGGGAGAGGGGGCCGACCGAGGTGTCTGGCGTTGTCCATCGACCTGAAGGACCGAATCGACTATGGATTCAGAACCAACCGTTCAAGTCGGTGAATCTCTTCAATATCTCCCGATCAGTCCCCTCTCCCTCTGGGAGAGGGTTAGGGTGAGGGGCTTTTTAAGCCCACCGTGGTCGGTGAGAACCCAATTCCGTAGCCGGCAAAGCCCATTGAATAGATGTGCCGCTGATCTTCACCGGCACCTGTAAGCGATGCACCGGGCCCCACGGGGTCTGCTCAATCAGCAATCCCTGATCCTGTTCATCCTCGGCGCGCAGTGCTTCGTTTGTGCCGGGCCCATGTTCGATCAGCAACTTCGCAGTCCGCGCCAGCGACAATCGGGCAGAGCCTCCCCGGCCGTTGCGCAAGCGCTCGCTGAGCAACCTGAGCGCACTCGCCGCCAGCAAATATCCGGTCGCATGATCCAGCGCTTGCACCGGCAACGGCGTCGGTTTGTCAGTTTGCTTCCAGCGCTGGCCGGCCTCGGCAATGCCGCTGCTCATCTGCACCAGACTGTCGAAGCCGCGGCGGTTCTGCCACGGGCCGCTCCAGCCGTAGGCGTTAAGGCCGACATCGATCAGGCCCGGCGCGAGCTGGCGACGGCGCTCAACGCCGAAGCCGAGATGCTCCAGTGCGTCGGCGCGGTACCCGTGCAGCAGAATATCGGAGTCCTTCAGCAGACTTTCGAACACCGCACGATCCAGCGAGTCATGCAGATCCAGTCGCGCGCAGCGTTTGCCGAGGGTCATTTCCGGAACGACGCCGGGTTCGTTCCAGGTCGGCGAATCGATACGCAACACATTGGCGCCAAGGCCGGCGAGAAAACGGCTGGCGGTGGGGCCTGCGAGCACGCGCGTCAGGTCCAGCACCTTGAGCCCGGCCAATGGGCGCTCGACAGAGCCTTGCCACATTGGTGCGTGTTCATCCGGCGAATCGATGAAATGCACCAGCGGTTCGGCATTTACCGCCAATCCCTGCGGATGCTTTTGCCACTGCGCCCAACTGCGCATCTCGGCCGCGCAGCCCTTGGCCTCGACGACCGCTTGCTCCAGATCCGTGCTCGTCCACTGCGCGACTTTTGCCGCCATCGCGGCACGGTCGGCGCAGGCACCGAGCACGCGTTCAGCGGCGGCGCGGTGATGCGGGGCGTTGGTGTGCAGACGGATCCAGCCATCCTGTGTGGCGTAGTCGCCGGCAACCGGGTCCCACAGCGGTGGGACTTGCCAGCCTATGGGGCGCAGCGAGGTCGAGAACCAGAACGAGGCGAGACGCCGGTCGACTTCTACGCTGGGCAAGTGAGCGGTTTGCTGATGGATCAATTCGCTGACGGCCTGACCGGCCGCGGCCATGCTGGCGCAGGCAAGTTCAGTGACGGCGAATGCCGAGGGCAGGGCGCCACGATCAGTGAACGCAATCGGCGTATGCGGCAAGCCGAGTGCGGCTTGAATGGACGTGAGTAAATCAGTCATCGAAGGCCCTCCGGAGCGAGAGGGCGATGATAGTGCAAAAGAATGTCGGGTCAGATGAAATCCCCGATTGCAGGGTTGCCACTTGACCCTGTGGGAGCTGGCTTGCCAGCGATAGCGGAGTGTCAGTCAACAATGTACTGACTGATGTGCCGCCATCGCTGGCAAGCCAGCTCCCACAAGGTTTTGTGGTGGATTGAGTGGTGGGCTCAGACGCGGAACTGATCCATCAACTTCATCTGCTGACTGGCCAGTGCATTGAGCTGGCTGCTGATCGCCGCCGATTCAGTGGCTTGCTCAGTCAGCGTTTCGGTGACGGTACGAATCGCCGACACGTTGCGGTTCACTTCTTCCGCCACCGCACTCTGCTGCTCAGCCGCACTGGCAATCTGCAGGTTCATGTCGCTGATCACCGTCACCGCATCGCTGATCTTGCCCAGCGCATCCACCGCCTGACGAATCTGCCCGGCGTTGTTGTGCGCCTGGGTCTGGCTCGAATGCATGGTCGCGACCACGCCACGGGTGCCGGTCTGGATGCGCTCGATCACGATGCGGATTTCTTCGACCGAATCCTGCGTGCGCTTGGCGAGGTTGCGTACCTCGTCGGCGACCACCGCGAAACCCCGGCCGCTCTCACCGGCGCGGGCGGCTTCGATGGCGGCGTTGAGGGCGAGCAGGTTGGTCTGTTCGGCGATGCTGCGGATCACTTCCAGCACCGAACCGATCTGCTCGCTGTTGACTGCCAGCGCTTCAACCTCGGTCACCGCTTTGCTGACTTCATCGGCCAATTGGTTGATGTCGCGGGTGCTGCGCTCGATGATCGACATGCCGTCCCTGGCCGACTGGTCGGCGCCTTTGGCGGCATTGGCCGCGTTCGACGCGCTGTTGGCGACGTCGTGGGCAGTGGCGCTCATTTCGTTGGAGGCAGTGGCGACCTGGTCGATCTCGCGGAACTGTACCTGCATGCCTTCGCTGGTCTGGCGGGCGATTTCCGAAGACTGGTCGGCGGTGCCGCGTGCTTCGGTGATGCTCTGTTTGATCTGCGCGATGGTCGGTTGCAGCTTGTCGAGGAAGCGGTTGAACCAGTTCACCAGTTCGCCCAGTTCATCCTGCTTGCTGTAGTTCAGGCGTTGGGTCAGATCGCCTTCGCCGCTGGCGATGTTCTTCAACATCTCGGCGACGCTATTGATCGGGCGAGTAACGCCGGATGCGGTCAGCCAGATCAGCAACAGACCGACCAGACCAGCGGCCACGGCGACCAGCAGCGCGGTGATCACGCCGGTTTCCTGCGCATCATCGAGCACCGCTTGCAGCTTGACCGAGTCAGCCAGCAGCACTTGTTTTGGCAGATCGATCACCACGCCCCAGGCACGCGAGTTGCCAATCGGGTCGACCGGGTACACCGCACGAATCAGGTCGCCCTGTTCGAGAATTTTCGGGGTGCCGGAGGTCAGCAGTTGCAGCACATCCTGGCCATCGGCGCCGAGGGTGTCGTTGATCTTTTTGCCGACCTTGGTGGCGTCAGAACTGTCGGCACCGAGCACGCCGCTGCCGGAGACGATCAGCATGTGCCCGGCGTTGTTGAACAGGTTGCGCTGGGACTCCACGGCCGCTGCTTGCAGGGCGTCGAGGGCAATGTCGACACCGACGACACCGATGGCTTTGCCGTCGACAATCAACGGCACGGAGATGGTCGTCATGAGCATTTCCTTGCCACCGACCGTGTCGGCATACGGATCGAGCAGGCAGGTGCGCTTGTTGTCGCGAGGGCAGGTGTACCAACTGTTGTAAGGCGTGCCGCTGACGCTGAGGGTGGTTTTGGTCAGGTCTTCTTCGACCATGATCGTGTTCAGCGAGGCGCCGGCGGCACGGCTCCAGTACGTGGCAAAACGTCCGGCTTCGTTGGACTGGCGAGCGGCATCGTTGGCGAATTCGCTGTCCTTGCCGTCGAGAGCGTTCGGTTCGAAAGCGAGCCAGATGCCGAGCACTTTGTCGTTGCGCTCGAAGGCGGTTTTCAGGCTCAGGTTCAACTCTTCGCGCAAGGCGCCAGCGTCCAGCGAACGCTTGGCGGCCATTACCCGCATGTCCTTGATCTGGTCGGCCAGGGCGGTGATCACCGTCAGGCTTTCGCCGAAGGTTTTCTGCACCCGCACCGCTTGCTCGGCGGCTTTGGCTTGCAGCAGATTCTCGACACTGGCGGTGAGCAGCTTGTTGCTGGAGTTGCTGACCAGTTCGTCGTTCTGATTGGTCTGGTAGATGTTCATGCCGACGATCAGCGCAACCACACCAAGCAGGCACAGACCGGAGAGCAGGACGATTTTCAGGCGAATGGACAGAGCGTCGAACATGGGGCGATCTCGCGAATGAATAAACGGGTGGCAGTCGGACTGAACTATCCGGTTCGCCAAATCCATTCAGCGCCATTCAATGCTCATCGGCGTGGAAGCAGAGGTCATGAGGCGCGTGCCGACGGACGGTCAGCGCTAAACGTTTGCGCAGGAAAATGTGCTGAAAAAGCGATTAATTACAGGGATGTTTCAGTGTGATGAAGGATCGATTCGGGCAGAGATTGATTCCGGGCGTGACCAGATCCACAGATTGCCCAGGCTCATTCCGGCGATTGCCAGATAGACCGGCCAGCCGTGATCGAGCATCACCAGCATCAACGTGGCGCACAGCAACATGCTCACCGTGGCGCTGACCTTGGCCTTGCGCGCGATGATCTTGCCGTTGCGCCAATTGCTGAGGATCGGTCCGAACAAGCGATGGTTTTCCAGCCAGGCACTCAGGCGCGGCGAGCTGCGGGTCGCGGCCCAGGCGGCAAGAAGGATGAACTCGGTGGTCGGCAGACCGGGCACGACGACGGCGATCAGGCCAATGCCGAGGCTGACGTAAGCCAGCAGGCCGAACAGCACACGGGCGAGTTTCGAGGAGGCGGGTTGCGGCATGGGCTCGGGATTGCTGTGAGGCGAGAAAGGGATTCTACAGACTTGCGCTGTTCCCATGTGGGAGCGAGCTTGCTCGCGAAAGCGGTAGGTCAGTCACATCAGTGTTGAATGTGCCGCCGTCTTCGCGAGCAAGCTCGCTCCCACAGGGTTTTGTGGTGTTTCGGGGATCAGGCCAATTCGGCTTCTGTGGCGTAAGCCTGTTCCAGCAACACGGTGAAGCGGTTGAACGCATCGATCGCGCCTTGCTCCACTTCAGCCTCTTCTTCAGCACTGAACTGCAGTGAATCGAGGGTGCGCACGAAGCTTTTCCAGCCTTCGGCACGGCCACCTTCAGGCTCGCCGAGGTGACGGGCGCCAAAGGTTTCGCTCAGCTCCAGCGCCACGGCACGTTTGATCAGGAATGCTGCACCGAGCTTCGAACCTTCGGAAACAAAGATCCAGCCCAGCGCGCGAGCCTTGCTCGGGTTTTTCACCGCGCCCGCCACCGGTACCGGTACTTCGGTGTCGAGATCGGCGAGGTCTGCCTTGGCCGCTTCGGCGCGGCAACGCGCCGGCAGATCAGGGACGATGGCGGTCAGTTCAGCGTTGTTGTACAGGTCGACCAGTTCTGACTGGAACAGGTATTGCGCGACGACAAAACGGGCGAAGTTGGCGCGAGTCTCGAACGGCGCGTGGGCTTTGACCAGGGCGTCGAGCTTGCTGTGCGGCTCGTGGGTGATCTGGTTCAGGCGTTGTGAACGCAGGGCTTTTTCCGAAGTGGTCATGACATGTCCTTGATAAAAGAGGCGCTTGATAACGAGACGAACAAGAAGACGTGCAAGCGTAAAAAAACCTCACTGCGCGGTGCCGGAACACGCGCAGTGAGGTTCGCAGGATCAGATGTCCCAGATCAGATTGATCGCGAAGTTGCGGCCCGGTTGGGTCAGACGATCAAGGTTGGCCGGTTGCGTCACCGATGCTTCGCCGACGCTGTCGTAACCGCGCACGTCATCCCACAGCCAGTATTTCTTGTCGGTCAGGTTGTAGATGCCGCCGCTGACGGTGACGTCGTCGGTGACTTTGTAATAACCGGCCAGATCAAGAATGCCGAAGCCCGGGGTTTTGAACTGGCTGCTGACGCCATCCGGCGACTTGAAGTTGCTGTCGTCGACGCGATCCTTTTTCTTCACCAAGGTCCAGCTCAGCAGGCCGCCGTAGTTGTCCTGGTCGTAACCCAGACCGAACACGCCGGTCAGCGGGTTGACGCTGTTGATCGGCTCGCCGTTGTCGTTGTTGCGACCGTAGGCGTAGGCAATCGAGCCCTGGGTGTAGAGGCCTTGCGGTGCGCCGAACGCATCCAGATTCAGGCGACCTTTGACTTCCGCACCCTTGATGGTGGCGTGCTTGATGTTGGCCGACTGGAAGGTCAGTTCGTTGCGGCCCGGGGTCACAGCGTCTTCGTTAATGAAGTCGCGGTACTTGTTGTAGAACACCGCGATGTCGAACGAGCCTTGTTCGAAGTGGCCGCGCAGACCGGTTTCATAGCTTTTGCTTTTCTCCGGTTCGAGGTCCGGGTTTGGCGCCACGCTGTAGCCGGTGGTGGTGTTTTCGAAGCGGCCGTACAGGGCTTTCGCCGTCGGGGTGCGGAAGCCTTCGGCGTACTGACCGTACCAGGTGTAGTTCTCGGTCAGGGCGTAGGTCAGGCCGAATTTCGGCGAGACTTTGTGCCAGGTCTTGTTCTTGTCGCTCACCGTGCCTTGGCCGTCAGCCGCCACGGTGTTGAGGAATTCCTGGGTGATGTGCGGCTTGAGCTGGGTGTAGTCGTAGCGCAGGCCCGGCAGGAAGGTCCAGTTGTTCCAGCTGATCTGTTCCTGAGCGAACACGCTGTAGGTGTTGATGGTCGGGTCCGGGAAGTCGGTGGCTTTGGCCAACACGTCAGCGGTGCTGGTCGCACCAATGGCGGTGCAGCCACGACCGACCGCCAGGCAGGTGCCGTCGCCGCTGCGCGAGCCCGTGACTTTCTGTTGCTTGATGGTGGTGCCGTAAGTCAGGACGTGATCGGTGGCGCCGATGGCGAAAGCCTTGTCCAGTTGCGCATCGAAGACCCACTGTTTCTCTTCGTAAATGGTGTCGCGAGTACGCAGCACTTTACGGGTGATCGGGTAGTAGAACTCGCTGGTGCTCTGGTCAGTCTTGGCGATCTGGTGGTTGAGGCTCCACTTCACGTTGTCGACCAGCAGGCTGTCGAGGGCGAACGAGTGTTCGATGCCGATACGTTCACGGGTGATGGTGTCGTTGCCGGTGCGCCACTGGTACATGCCGCCGGGCAGCACGCTGTCGGGGATGGTCGGGGCGCCGTTGAAGTAAGGGCCACCGTAGGCACTTTTCTGATCGGTGTCGCGATCATCCTTGTACTTTTCGTAGGTCAGGCCCAGACGCGAATCTTCGTTGTAGTTCCAGCCGATCTTGGCCAGCACGTTGTAGGCGCGGACGTCTTCCGGGTTGGCGGCGGTGCGCTCAAGGCCAGTGCCATTGTTGCTGCCGTAGGAATCGGTTTCGTGACCGTCGCGCTGGCTGTAGTGCAGCAATCCGTCGAACTGGTCGGCGCGGCCGGCGACGGTGGCGGACTTCAGCCAGCTGTCATCGGCCGAGCTGTAACCGGTTTTCAGACGCGCGCCGACGTCTTTGCCGGGCTTGATGATGTCGTCGGCATCGAGGGTGTAGTAGCTGACGGCGCCGCCGATGGCGTTGCTGCCGTAGAGCACCGAGGCCGGGCCACGGAGGATTTCCACGCGTTTGACGATTTCCGGGTCAACGTAATTGCGCTGGGTCTTGGCGTACGGGCCGTTGAAAAAACCGTCCGGCACTTCCACGCCATCGACTTGCGTCAGGATGCGGTCGCCGTCGATACCGCGAATGTTGTAGCCGCTGATGCCGCCGCGTGTGCCGGCCCCGCCGACGGAAACCCCCGGCTCATAACGCACCAGATCCTTGATGGTGTTGACGTTGTTGCGGTCCAGATCCTGACGGGTCTGCACGGTGACGGTGGCCGGCACGCTAGTGACCGACTGCTCCTGACGGGTGGCGCTGATGGTCACCTGATCCAGATTGAGCGTGCCGCTGGCGTTGCGCTTTTCCAGCACAACGTTGTTGTTGCTGATTTTGCGGAAGCTCAGGTTGGTCCCCACCAACAGACGCTCCAGGGCTTTTTCCGGTGGCAGCGAGCCACGCACGCCCGGCGACGATACGCCTTGACCCAGTTCTGCCGGCAAGCCGACCTGCCAGCCGGTCACGGCGGTGAAGGCATTGAGCGCCGACACCAGCGGCTGCTGGCCGATGGAGAACGAGTAATCGCCCATGTTGCGCATCGGTTGCTCGGTGGCGGCCATCAGTGGCGCGGTGCCGGCCATCAGGATGGCCGCGGTCAGCAGCGACAATACGCGGGAAGGGGAGGAAGTCTGGCGGGTAAGGCGTGAGGACATCGATAGCGCTCCGTGTCGCACGAATCTTTATAGGTGCTCATTGGCTTCGCGTGTTGCGAATCAATTGCATTGGCTATAACGAGACGTACTGACGTTGGCTATCGAGTAAAAATAATTCTCATTTAGTTCAAAATCACCAGCGCGGGGAATTCCTGCAGGCGCGCCGAGGTGATGTGCGCGAGGGAACGCACCACGTCGAGCGGCTGATCGAGACGGTAATTGCCGGTTACGGCGACGTCGGCCAGTTGCTCGTTGTTGTTGATGATCCAGCCCGGGTAGTAGCGGCGCAATTCGGCCAGTACCTGATTCAGCGGGCAGTTCTCGAACACCAGCCGGCCCTGCACCCAGGCCAGGTCCGTGTTGGCATCGAGTTTGGCCGGGCGGTCGAAACCGTTGGGGCCGATGCGAATGCTTTCGCCGGCAGTCAGGCGCACACGGGCATCGTTGTGCGTGGCGCGCAAATCGACGTCGCCGCGCTGCACATTGACCTGCGCGACGCCATCGAGATAACGCACGGCGAACGCCGTATCGCGCACGCTGGCAGTGACTGGCCCGGCATCGATTTCCAGCGGTTGATTGCGGCCGCTGGCAATCTCGAAAAACGCCTCACCCTGAAACAACCGGGCAACGCGCTGTTGATCGTTGATGGTGCTGGAGAATGCCGAATTGGTATTGAGCAGGACTTTCGAGCCGTCCTCCAGTTGCAGACGCTGGCGCTCGCCAACCACCGTGAGGTGATCGGCCTGAAGGCGCATGGGCAAATTGCTGAAGCTGAACAGACCGAGCACCAGCACCGCGGCGGTGGCCAGCGGTTTCCAGTGCGGACGCAGACGCTTGAGGACGGGGACTTTTGCAGGTTTGGCCGCCAGGCTTTGCGCGCACTGGGCGACTTGCGGGCCGTCCCAGATCGCCTGGGCCTTGGCGAACGCCTCGGCGTTCAGCGGATCGGCCGCCAGCCAGGCATGAAACTGCCGGGTCTGCTCCTCGTCCGGGCTGCCGAGCACGATGAGCCAGTCCAGCGCCTGGTCCATTGCGTTTGCAGCGTCCTGCACCGAATCCGGCGAAGGCGAGCGGTGGGTGTCCGTCACGGTGTTTCCTCGGCAGTGTCTGCGCACGGCTGTTTTTTCAAGTGAAGCGTAAAAGTCGGGCAAGGGTAACAAAGCCCGATGATCCGTGCAGGCGATCCTGGCACTTACAGAAAAGGCCTACGACCTCAGTCGCCATTCAGGCGTTCAGCGACACCGATGCAAATGCTCATGATCAGCTTCAGTTCTTTCTGCACGGTGCTGAGGGAGACGTTCAGCTCGTCGGCGATTTCCTGATAGCTGTTCCCGTGCAAACGGCTGAGGATGAAAATCTGCTGCTGGCGGGGGCTGAGTTGACTGAGGCTCACGTTCAGGCGCTCCAGCATCTGTTCGGCGTGGGCGGCATCTTCGGCGCTGCTGGCGGGGGCGGCGACGCTGTGCACGACATCCTGCGGCACATCATCAACCATGGTCCGCGAATGGATCTTGCGCGCACGCAAATGATCCAGCGCCAGATTGCGCGCGGTCTGGAAGACAAAAGGTTCGAGGTGATCGATGGCCCGCTCGCTCAACGCCCGCGTCACGCGCAGGTAGGTCTCCTGCAACAGGTCTTCAGCGGTGCTGTGATTGTTGACCATCCGTTCCAGCGTACGCAGCAAGGATGTGCGCTGAGTAAGGAAGACGTGGTTGAAGCGCGATTGACTCACGGGAGGACCTGATCGATTTCAAGCGAATGATAATGCTTATCATCTAGTCGAATGGTCAAGTGTTGATTTCAAATTGAAATCGAAACCCTGTGGGAGCGAGCTTGCTCGCGAAGGCGTAGTGTCAGGCTATTCAAATAGTGACTGACATACCGCTTTCGCGAGCAAGCTCGCTCCCACAGGGATAGGGGATTACTTGAGGTTACTCGGCGTTACACAGCGCCAGGCAGTTATCCAGCATGCGGTTGGAGAAGCCCCACTCGTTGTCATACCAGGCCAGCACTTTCAGCAGTTTGCCGCTGGATTTGGTGTGATTGGCGTCGAAGATCGACGACAGCGGATTGTGGTTGAAGTCGCTGGAAATCAGCGGCAACGTGTTGTAACCCAATATCTTCGAGTGTTGGCTAGCCGCTTTCATCAGCGCGTTGACTTCCTCGGCACTGGCTTCTTTTTTCAGCTGTACGGTCAAATCCACCAGCGACACATTGATCACCGGCACCCGCACGGCCATGCCGGTCAGTTTGCCCGCCAGTTCCGGCAGCACCAGGCCCACCGCTTCAGCGGCGCCGGTCTTGCTCGGGATCATGTTCTGCGTGGCCGAACGCGCGCGGTACGGGTCGGTGTGATAGACGTCAGTCAGGTTCTGATCGTTGGTGTAGGCATGGATCGTAGTCATCAGACCGCTTTCAATCCCCAGCTCGCGGTGCAGCACCTGCGCCACTGGCGCCAGGCAGTTGGTGGTGCACGAAGCGTTGGAGATGATCTGGTGCGACTGGCGCAGAATGTCGTGGTTCACACCATAAACCACGGTAGCGTCGGCGCCTTTGGCCGGGGCCGAAATGATCACTTTGCGTGCGCCGGCAGTAAGATGCGCGGCGGCTTTGGCGCGATCGGTAAAGAGACCGGTGCATTCGAACACCACATCAATCTTTTCCGCCGCCCATGGCAGTTCGGCCGGGTTGCGAATCGCGCTGACCGCAATGCGGTCGCCGTTGACCGTCAGGCTCTCGTTATCATGCTCGACCTGTGCGTCGAACGTGCCGTGAACGGTGTCGTATTTGAGCAGATGGGCATTGATCGAGCTGTCGCCCAGATCGTTGATGGCGACGATCTGCAAATCCTGTCGATAGCCTTGGGTATACAGTGCGCGCAGGACATTACGGCCGATGCGGCCAAAACCATTGATTGCGATTCGTAGAGTCATGGAACAGCGCCGCCGTCGTTTTGTTGTTGGAATTACAAGATTATTCGCATAAAAATAGAAAACAAGCCTTTTTAGTGGCAATATTTTGTTTTATCTACAACGAGTGACCTGAATCAACTGGTCCGAATGGTCAAAAAAGCCGTCTGTCATTCCAACAACAACGGCGTTTGATCAGCATAGACAATCAGGTCGCCACATCCGTTAGCCTGGAGTTCTACACATGCATCCCCGCGTTCTTGAGGTCACCGAACGGCTTATCGCCCGCAGCCGCGCCACGCGTCAGGCTTACCTTGCACTGATTCGCGGCGCCGCCACTGACGGGCCGATGCGCGGCAAGCTGCAATGCGCCAACTTCGCCCATGGCGTGGCCGGGTGCGGCAGCGAAGACAAGCACAGCCTGCGGATGATGAACTCGGCGAACATCGCCATTGTTTCTTCGTATAACGACATGCTCTCGGCGCACCAGCCGTACGAAGTGTTCCCGGAACAGATCAAGAACGCCCTGCGCGAAATCGGCTCGGTCGGCCAGTTCGCCGGCGGTACGCCAGCGATGTGCGACGGCGTCACCCAAGGTGAGCCGGGTATGGAACTGAGCCTGCCGAGCCGCGAAGTGATCGCCATGTCTACTGCGGTGGCGCTCTCGCATAACATGTTCGACGGCGCGCTGATGCTCGGTATCTGCGACAAGATCGTGCCGGGCCTGATGATGGGTTCGCTGCGCTTCGGCCACCTGCCGACGATCTTCGTCCCGGGCGGGCCGATGGTCTCGGGGATTTCCAACAAGGAAAAAGCCGACGTTCGCCAGAAGTACGCTGAAGGCAAAGCGACCCGCGAAGAGCTGCTGGAATCGGAGATGAAGTCCTACCACAGCCCGGGCACCTGCACCTTCTACGGCACCGCCAACACCAACCAGTTGCTGATGGAAGTCATGGGCCTGCACTTGCCGGGCGCCTCTTTCGTCAACCCGAACACGCCGCTGCGCGACGCGCTGACTCGCGAAGCCGCGCATCAAGTCACGCGCCTGACCAAGCAGAACGGCAACTTCATGCCGATCGGCGAAATCGTCGACGAGAAGTCGCTGGTCAACTCGATCGTCGCGCTGCACGCCACTGGCGGTTCGACCAACCACACCCTGCACATGCCGGCCATCGCCATGGCAGCGGGCATTCAATTGACCTGGCAGGACATGGCCGACCTCTCCGAAGTCGTGCCGACCCTGAGTCACGTCTACCCGAACGGCAAAGCCGACATCAACCACTTCCAGGCAGCGGGCGGCATGTCGTTCCTGATCCGCGAACTGCTTGGCGCCGGTCTGTTGCACGAAGACGTCAACACCGTGCTTGGCCACGGCTTGAGCAAATACACGAAAGAACCGTTCCTTGATAACGGTGAACTGGTCTGGCGTGAAGGCCCGGTCGACAGCCTCGACGAAAACATCCTGCGCCCGGTCGCCCGTGCATTCTCGGCGGAGGGTGGTTTGCGCGTGATGGAAGGCAACCTCGGGCGCGGCGTGATGAAGGTGTCCGCCGTCGCGTTGGAAAACCAGATCGTCGAAGCACCGGCCATGGTGTTCCAGGATCAGCAGGATCTGGCCGACGCGTTCAAGGCCGGTCTGCTGGAAAAAGATTTTGTCGCCGTGATGCGCTTCCAGGGCCCGCGCTCCAACGGCATGCCCGAGTTGCACAAGATGACGCCGTTCCTCGGTGTGCTGCAGGATCGCGGCTTCAAAGTCGCGCTGGTAACTGACGGGCGCATGTCCGGCGCCTCGGGGAAAATCCCGGCGGCGATTCACGTCAGCCCCGAAGCCTATGTCGGTGGCGCTTTGGCACGCGTGCAAGAGGGCGATATCATTCGCGTCGATGGCGTCAAAGGCACCTTGGAACTCAAGGTCGACGCCGCAGAATTTGCAGCGCGCGAACCCGCCAAAGGCCTGCTGGGCAACAACATCGGCAGCGGTCGCGAACTGTTTGGCTTCATGCGCATGGCCTTCAGCTCGGCGGAGCAGGGCGCCAGCGCCTTCACTTCTGCCCTGGAGACGCTTAATTGAAACTGGCTTTGGTCGGTGACATCGGAGGCACCAACGCGCGGTTTGCGTTGTGGAAAAACCAGCAACTGGAATCGGTTCAGGTGCTGGCCACGGCCGACCACGCCAGCCCGGAAGAGGCGATCAGCCTGTACCTGAGCGGGCTCGGTCTGGCGCCGGGCTCAATCGGTTCGGTGTGCCTGTCGGTGGCGGGGCCGGTCAGTGGTGACGAGTTCAAATTCACCAACAATCACTGGCGGCTGAGTCGCACCGCGTTCTGCAAAACCTTGCAGGTCGAGCAGTTGTTGCTGGTCAACGACTTCTCGGCGATGGCGCTGGGCATGACCCGTTTGCAGCCGGGCGAATTCCGCGTGGTCTGCGAGGGTGCGCCGGAGCCGTTGCGTCCGGCGGTGGTGATCGGTCCGGGCACTGGCCTGGGCGTCGGCACCTTGCTCGACCTCGGTGAAGGCCGTTTCGCGGCGTTGCCGGGCGAGGGCGGTCATGTCGATTTGCCGCTGAGCAGTCCGCGTGAAACCCAGTTGTGGCAGCACATCCACAACGAGATCGGCCATGTCAGCGCGGAAACCGCGTTGAGCGGTGGTGGCTTGCCACGGGTTTACCGGGCGATCTGCGCGGTGGATGGGCATGAGCCGAAGCTCGACACGCCGGAAGCGATTACCGCGGCCGGTCTGGCGGGTGATCCGATTGCGCTGGAAGTGCTGGAGCAATTTTGTTGCTGGCTCGGCCGTGTCGCCGGCAACAACGTGCTGACCACGGGCGGACGTGGCGGGGTGTATATCGTCGGCGGTGTTATCCCACGCTTTGCCGATTTCTTCCTCGAAAGCGGTTTCGCCCGTAGCTTTGCTGACAAAGGGTGCATGAGCGACTATTTCAAAGGTATCCCGGTGTGGCTGGTGACAGCGCCGTATTCCGGGCTGGTGGGCGCCGGTGTAGCCCTCGAACAGGCTTGATACCGAGTCGCTCTCATCGCTGGCAAGCCAGCTCCCACAGGTTTTGTGAACGACACAAATCCTTGTGGGAGCTGGCTTGCCAGCGATGACGCCAGAACAGACAACAAAATTCCAAGGTTCATCAGGCATAATCCGCCCCAATTCCAACAACAAGGATGCCTTCGAAGTGAGCTCAGTCAACAAGTCGATATTGTTGGTCGATGACGACCAGGAAATACGCGAGTTGCTGGAAACCTACCTGACCCGCGCCGGGTTTCAGGTGCGTGCCACCGCCGATGGCGCCAGTTTCCGTCAGGCCCTCAACGAGGCGCCGAGCGATCTGGTGATCCTCGATGTCATGCTGCCCGACGAAGACGGCTTCAGCCTGTGCCGTTGGGTGCGTCAGCATCCGCGTCAGGCGCAGGTGCCGATCATCATGCTTACCGCCAGTTCCGACGAGGCCGATCGCGTGATCGGTCTGGAACTCGGCGCCGACGACTACCTCGGCAAACCCTTCAGCCCGCGCGAACTGCAAGCACGCATCAAAGCTCTGCTGCGGCGTGCGCAATTCGGTCAGGAGCGCAGTGGCAGCGACGTGCTGGCCTTCGATGAATGGCGGCTGGACATGGTCAGCCATCGGCTGTTTCACACCGATGGCGAAGAAGTAATTCTTTCCGGCGCCGACTTCGCCCTGTTGAAACTGTTCCTCGATCATCCGCAGGAAATCCTCGACCGCGACACCATCGGCAACGCCACCCGTGGCCGTGATCTGATGCCGCTCGATCGCATCGTCGACATGGCCGTCAGCCGTTTGCGCCAGCGTCTGCGCGACACCGAGAAACCGCCACGGCTGATCCGAACCGTGCGCGGCAGTGGCTATCAACTGGCAGCCAACGTGGTTGCCGGCAATGCTCACTGAGTCGCTGCGCAAACTCGCCGCCAAGGTGCCGGTGCCGCGTTCGTTGCTCGGGCGGATGTTGCTGCTGACCTTGCTGGCGGTGCTGTTCGCGCAAACATTGTCGAGCGTGATCTGGGTCTCGCAACTGCGCGCCACACAACTCGAAGGCCTGGTCACCAGCGCCCGCAGCCTTGCGCATTCGATGACTGCCAGCGTCAGCTATTTCCGCTCATTACCGGTGGCTTATCGACCGTTGGTGCTCGACCAGTTGCGCAGCATGGGCGGCACCCGCTTTGTCGTGACGCTCAACGACAAGCCCCTGGGCATGGATGTGTTGCCGGTCACGCCGCGTAAAGCGGCGGTGATGAAAGCGGTCGACGAAGTGCTGCGCCAGACCCTCGGGCACGACACCGATATATCGGTGACCTTCGTCAGCCCCGAAGACCTGCGGATCTTCAACGCCGGGCTGAAACTCGATGAGCTGCCGCGCTCGTGGGCGCATTACGCGCTGACCCTGGAGCCGGTGAATCCACCCGTGTTGGTCACGCAGATTCAAATGGCCCCGGGCGAATGGCTGTACATCGCTTCACTGCTGCCGGAGCCGTACACCAGTCTTGAAGAGCAAGGCCTGCCCTCGCAGCAGGTGTGGTTTATCGTCCTCACCAGCGGATTCTTGCTGTTGTTCATCGGCCTGTTGGTGCACTGGCAGAGCCGCCCACTCAAGCGTCTGGCGCGCGCCGCGCGGGATCTGTCGCTGGGCGCTGACGTTGAACCTGTGGCCGAGGGCGGCGGCAGTGAAGTGGTGGAAGTGGGCCGCGCCTTCAACACCATGCGCGAGCGCATCAGCCGCTACCTGACCGAGCGCAGCCAGTTGTTCAGCGCGATTTCCCATGACTTACGCACGCCGATCACCCGTTTGCGTTTGCGCGTCGAATTGCTTGAAGACGAGAAGCTGCAAGCCAAATTCGGCCGCGATCTGGATGAGTTGGAGTTGTTGGTCAAAGGCGCGCTGCAATGCGTGAAAGACACCGACATCCACGAGAACATCGAACCGGTGGATCTCAACCATGTGCTCGATTGTCTGGTCGAGCCGTACCTGGCGCCGAATGGCAACGGTCGCGTCACCCAACATGGCCGGGCGCTGGCGGCGTATCCGGGCAAGCCTTTGGCGTTGAAACGCTGCATCGGGAACCTGATCGACAATGCGTTGAAGTATGGGCAGAACGCGCATCTGCACATTGATGACGATGACAGCGCGTTTGTCTTGCATGTTGATGATGAAGGGCCGGGCGTGCCGGAGCAGCGCTTGGAACAGGTGTTCGAGCCGCACTTCCGGTTGGCGGGGCAGCAGCAGGGCTATGGTTTGGGATTGGGCATCGCGCGCAATATTGCCCATAGCCATGGTGGGGAAGTGACGTTGCAGAATCTGCGAGAGGGTGGATTGCGGGTGACCCTGCAATTGCCGCGTTCGGCGGATTGAGTCAAAGGCTTTCCCTCACCCTAGCCCTCTCCCGGGGGGAGAGGGGACTGACCGGGGGATGCTGCAGAGATACGCCGACCTGGAAGTCCGGTAGCGAATCCATAATCAACTCGATGTGTCAGGTCGGCGGATAACTCAGCTCCACTCGGTCGGCCCCCTCTCCCTCCGGGAGAGGGCTGGGGTGAGGGCTGCTTTTTGTCACGGACTGGTGACAAAACCCGCCCCCTTCGTTACAAGCCCACCTCGGCCCGTTGTTTAGACTCCCCGCAGTCATAACAACAAAAAAGGCCACCCATGGATCTCTTCCAACCCGGCTTCAGCAGTTGGCTGAACGCCCCTGCCCACCAGCAATGGCTCGCCGCCGAAGGCCTGCGTCTGCTGGATTTCGCCAAAGCATCAAAGCTGCCCGAAGGCTTCGGCAACCTCGACGAACGCGGCCGTCTATCAGCCAACGCGCAAGCCGAAACCATGAACACCGCGCGCATGACCCACAGCTTCGCCATGGCCCACATTCAGGGGCTGCCGGGTTTTGCCGAACTGGTCGATCATGGCATTGCCGCCCTGCGCGGGCCGTTGCGTGATGCGTTACACGGTGGCTGGTTTGCGGTCGCCGAACACCGCGACGACAACACCGGCAAGAACGCCTATCTGCATGCCTTTGTCGCACTGGCCGCCAGCTCTGCGGTGGTCGCACAGCGCCCCGGCGCACAAGCGCTGCTGGACGATGCCATCGACATCATCGACACGTATTTCTGGAGCGAAGAAGAGGGCACCATGCGCGAATTCTTCAATCGCGACTGGAGCGAAGAAGAAGCCTATCGCGGCGCCAACAGCAACATGCACGCGACCGAAGCGTTCCTCGCGCTGGCCGATGTCACTGAAGATCCGCGCTGGCTGAGCCGCGCGCAACGCATCGTCGAGCGGGTGATCCACGGTCATGCTGCCGCCAACGGTTACATGGTCATTGAGCATTTCGACCGCGACTGGCAGCCGCTGCGAGACTATAACCTCAACAATCCGGCCGATGGTTTCCGCCCTTACGGCACCACACCGGGCCACGGTTTCGAGTGGGCGCGGCTGTTGCTGCACCTCGAAGCGGCGCGGGTCCAGGCCGGCATGCTCACGCCCGGCTGGCTCGCCAGCGACGCGCAGAAACTCTTCGAAAACAACTGCCGCAACGGTTGGAACGTCGATGGTCTGCCGGGCATCGTCTACACCCTCGACTGGGACAACAAAGCCGTCGTCCGCCACCGCCTGCACTGGACGCACGCCGAGGCCAGCGCTGCTGCCAGCGCCTTGCTCAAACGCACCGGAGCTGCGCAATACGAAACCTGGTACCGACTGTTCTGGGAATTCTGCGAAGTACATTTCATCGACCGTTGCGACGGCAGCTGGCACCACGAACTCAATCCGCAAAACCTGCCAAGTGCCGATATCTGGCCGGGCAAACCCGATCTGTATCACGCCTGGCAAGCCGTGCTGATCCCTCGTCTACCCTTGTCACCCAGTATGGCGACTGCGCTGGCACAGTTATCCCAGAGCAGTCCTGTGTAACCATGTGGTGACATTCGCGCGTCCCTTCGTTACCTGCGAAGGGAAACGTCCTGTTTAAACTCCTGTGCAGCGCAAGCACCAGACTTGCATGCATAACAACAAGAAAGGTACATCTCAGATGAATGCGATTTCTCGCCTCGCTACTGTCATTTCTGTCGCCTCCCTGTTCCCGCTCGCAATTCTGCCTCTCAGTGTTTCCGCTGCCGAATCCAAAGGTTCGGTCGAAGTCGTGCACTGGTGGACGTCCGGTGGCGAAAAAGCCGCTGTTGATGTGCTCAAGGCACAAGTCGAAAAAGACGGTTTCACCTGGAAAGACGGCGCTGTCGCCGGCGGTGGCGGTGCGACTGCCATGACCGTGCTGAAAAGCCGCGCCGTTGCCGGTAACCCGCCTGGCGTTGCCCAGATCAAAGGCCCGGACATTCAGGAGTGGGCATCCACAGGCCTGCTCGACACCGACGTGCTGAAAGACGTTGCCAAGTCGGAAAAATGGGACAGCCTGCTCGACAAGAAAGTCTCCGATACCGTGAAGTACGACGGTGATTACGTGGCCGTGCCGGTGAACATTCACCGCGTGAACTGGCTGTGGATCAACCCGGAAGTGTTCAAGAAAGCCGGGATCACCAAGAACCCGACCACCCTCGAAGAATTCTACGCCGCTGGCGACAAGCTCAAGGCTGCGGGCTTCATCCCGCTGGCTCACGGCGGTCAGCCTTGGCAGGACAGCACCGTGTTCGAAGCCGTGGTGCTTTCGGTGATGGGTGTCGATGGTTACAAGAAAGCCCTGGTTGACCTGGACAACGCCGCGCTGACCGGCCCGGAAATGGTCAAGGCGCTGACCGAGCTGAAGAAAGTCGCGACCTACATGGACGCTGACGGCAAAGGTCAGGACTGGAACCTGGAAGCAGCCAAAGTCATCAACGGCAAGGCCGGCATGCAGATCATGGGTGACTGGGCCAAGTCCGAATGGACTGCCGCCAAGAAAGTCGCCGGCAAGGACTACGAGTGCGTAGCTTTCCCGGGCACCGACAAGGCGTTCACCTACAACATCGACTCGCTGGCCGTGTTCAAGCAGAAGGACGCCGGCACTGCGTCCGGTCAGCAGGACATCGCCAAAGTCGTGCTGGGTGAAAACTTCCAGAAAGTCTTCAGCATCAACAAAGGCTCGATCCCGGTTCGCAACGACATGTTGAACAACATGGACAAGCTCGGTTTCGACTCTTGCGCACAGACTGCTGCCAAGGACTTCCTGGCGGACGCCAAGTCCGGCGGCCTGCAGCCAAGCATGGCGCACAACATGGCGACCACGCTGGCGGTGCAAGGCGCGTTCTTTGATGTCGTGACCAACTACATCAACGACCCGAAAGCCGACCCGGCCGACACTGCCAAGAAACTGGGTGCAGCGATCAAGTCGTCCAAATAAGCGTCGTTAGCGCAGGCTTCTCCTGTGGGAGCGAGCCTGCTCGCGAAGGCGTCGTGTCAGTTGCTCCATCCGTCGACTGACACACCGCATTCGCGAGCAGGCTCGCTCCCACAAGGGATCTCACTGTAGTTTTTATTCCCTGTACTGGATTTCCCCATGAGTTCTGTTGCTGTGTTCAGCAAGGCCTCGCCGTTCGATGCATTGCAACGCTGGCTACCCAAACTGGTGCTGGCGCCGAGCATGTTCATCGTGCTGGTGGGCTTCTATGGCTACATCCTGTGGACGTTCGTGCTGTCGTTCACCACCTCGACGTTCCTGCCCAACTACAAGTGGGCCGGCCTGGCGCAATACGCGCGGTTGTTCGACAACGATCGCTGGTGGGTCGCGAGCAAAAACCTCGCGGTGTTCGGTGGCATGTTCATCGGTATCACTCTGGTGATCGGCGTGTTGCTGGCGGTGTTCCTCGACCAGCGCATCCGTCGCGAAGGCTTTATCCGCACCATTTACCTGTACCCGATGGCGCTCTCGATGATCGTTACCGGTACCGCCTGGAAATGGCTGCTCAACCCGGGCATGGGCCTGGACAAATTGTTGCGTGACTGGGGCTGGGAAGGCTTCCGTCTCGACTGGCTGATCGACCCTGATCGCGTGGTCTACTGCCTGGTCATCGCCGCTGTGTGGCAAGCCTCGGGCTTCATCATGGCGATGTTTCTGGCCGGCCTGCGTGGCGTTGATCAATCGATCATCCGTGCCGCACAGATCGATGGCGCGAGCATGCCGACGATCTACTGGAAAGTGGTGCTGCCAAGCCTGCGTCCGGTGTTCTTCAGTGCGGTGATGATCCTCGCGCACATCGCGATAAAGAGCTTCGACCTGGTCGCGGCGATGACTGCCGGTGGCCCGGGTTATTCCTCCGACCTGCCCGCGATGTTCATGTATTCCTTCACCTTCAGTCGCGGCCAGATGGGCATGGGCTCGGCCAGTGCGATTCTGATGCTCGGTGCGATCCTCGCGATCATCGTGCCTTACCTGTATTCCGAGCTGAGGACCAAGCGCAATGACTAGTCTCGCTGCCAAACCCGCTATCAGCCTGAGTCGCATCGCGATCTACGCAGTGCTGATCCTCGCTGTCCTGCTTTATCTGGTGCCGCTGGTGGTCATGTTGCTGACTAGCTTCAAGACTCCGGAAGACATCAGCACCGGCAACCTGTTGAGCTGGCCGACCGTGGTCAGCGGCATCGGCTGGGTCAAGGCCTGGGCCACGGTTGACGGTTACTTCTGGAACTCGATCAAGATCACCGTTCCCGCCGTAATCATCTCCACCGCCATCGGTGCGCTTAACGGTTATGTGCTGTCGTTCTGGCGCTTCCGTGGTTCGCAGTTGTTCTTCGGTCTGCTGTTGTTCGGCTGCTTCCTGCCGTTCCAGACCGTGCTGCTGCCGGCCTCGTTCACCCTCGGCAAAATGGGCCTGGCGAGCACCACCACCGGCCTGGTGTTTATCCACGTGGTTTACGGTCTGGCGTTCACCACGCTGTTCTTCCGTAACTACTACGTGAGCATTCCGGATGCGCTGGTGAAAGCCGCACGCCTCGATGGCGCGGGTTTCTTCACGATTTTCCGCCGCATCATTCTGCCGATGTCGACGCCAATCATCATGGTCTGCCTGATCTGGCAGTTCACCCAGATCTGGAATGACTTCCTGTTCGGTGTGGTGTTCTCCAGCGGTGATTCGCAACCGATCACGGTGGCGCTGAACAACCTGGTCAACACCAGCACCGGCGCCAAGGAATACAACGTTGATATGGCAGCGGCGATGATCGCCGGCCTGCCGACACTGCTGGTCTATGTGGTCGCAGGCAAGTATTTCGTGCGCGGGCTGACGGCCGGCGCAGTCAAGGGGTAATCATGGCAACGCTCGAACTTCGCAACGTAAACAAGACCTACGGTGCCGGCCTGCCGGACACCCTGAAGAACATCGAACTGTCGATCAAGGAAGGCGAATTCCTGATCCTCGTCGGCCCGTCGGGCTGCGGCAAATCGACGTTGATGAACTGCATCGCCGGTCTGGAAACCATCACCGGCGGCGCAATCATGATCGGTGACCAAGACGTCAGCGGCATGAGCCCGAAGGATCGCGACATCGCCATGGTGTTCCAGTCGTACGCGCTGTACCCGACCATGAGCGTGCGCGAGAACATCGAGTTCGGTCTGAAGATTCGCAAGATGCCTCAAGCGGCGATCGATGAAGAAGTCGCGCGCGTGGCCAAGCTGCTGCAGATCGAACACCTGCTCAATCGCAAACCGGGCCAGCTTTCCGGCGGTCAGCAACAGCGTGTGGCAATGGGCCGTGCGTTGGCGCGTCGACCGAAGATTTATCTGTTCGACGAACCGCTGTCCAACCTCGACGCCAAGCTGCGCGTCGAAATGCGCACCGAAATGAAACTGATGCACCAGCGCCTGAAAACCACCACGGTCTACGTGACCCACGACCAGATCGAAGCGATGACCCTGGGCGACAAGGTTGCGGTGATGAAGGACGGCATCATTCAGCAGTTCGGCACGCCGAAAGAGATCTACAACGACCCGGCCAACCTGTTCGTGGCGAGTTTCATCGGTTCGCCGCCGATGAACTTCATTCCCCTGCGTCTGCAACGCAAGGACGGTCGTCTGCTGGCGCTGCTCGACAGTGGTCAGGCGCGTTGCGAGTTGCCGATGAGCATGCAGGATGCCGGGCTTGAAGATCGCGAAGTGATTCTCGGCCTGCGCCCTGAGCAGATTGTTTTGGCGAACGGCGAGGGTAACGGCCTGCCGAGCATTCGTGCCGAAGTGCAGGTGACCGAGCCGACCGGTCCGGACACCCTGGTGTTCGTCAACCTGAATGAAACCAAGGTCTGCTGCCGTCTGGCGCCGGACGTGGCACCGCAGGTGGGCGAGAGCCTGACGCTGCAATTCGATCCGTCGAAAGTGTTGTTGTTCGATGCCAACACCGGCGAGCGCCTCGGCACTGCCGGTCAACCACAGACCGATGCGCGGTCTGCGAACGTGGCGCAATTCAAAGGCCGCTGAAGAACAAATGTGGGAGCGAGCCTGCTCACTCCCACAAAGGAGCACGCGCTGGATTGCCTGTAATCCATCGCACTTTATGTAAACCGCGTTAGATAAAAACAGTTAATAACAATAAAGACGAGGATGTAGGGATGAAAAAGAAACACGTCAATGCCCGGTTGATCTGCCAAGTGTCAGCTGCGGCGGCGTTGGTGCTGGCTGGTAACGCCATGGCGGCGGATGCCTTCAGTTCCGATTCGAAATGGATGACCGGCGACTGGGGTGGCGAGCGTACCAAGCTGATCGAGCAGGGTATCGACATCAAGGCTGACTACGTTGGGGAAGTCGGTGGCAACCTGAACGGTGGCTACAACGACGACAAGACCGCGCGTTACGCTGACCAGTTCGGTCTGGGCGTGGCACTCGATCTGCAAAAGCTGTGGGGCTGGGATAACACTCAGGCCAAGATCCAGCTGACCAACCGTAACGGTTACAACATCTCCAACGACCGCGTTGGCGATCCGCGTGCCGGCACCCTGAGCTCCTCGCAGGAAGTTTACGGTCGTGGCCACATGGTGCGTCTGACCCAGTTGTGGATTCAGCACCAGTTCTTCGACAACAAACTCGACGTCAAGGCCGGTTACTTCGGTGAAGGCGAAGACTTCAACACCTTCCCGTGCGACTTCCAGAACCTGGCGTTCTGCGGTTCCCAAGTGGGTAACTGGGCAACCAACATCTGGTACAACTGGCCCGTCAGCCAGGCCGCGATCCGCGTGAAGTACAACATCAACGACGAGCTCTACGCGCAGATCGGTGCGTACAACCAGAACCCGTCGCAGCTGGAACACGGTAACGGCTTCAAACTCAGCGGCAGCGGCACCAAAGGTACTGTGTTGCCGGTTGAATTGGTCTGGTCGCCGAAGGTCAACAGCCTGCCGGGCGAATACCGCGTCGGTTACTACAAGAGCACGGCCGATGCCGACGACGTTCGCGAAGACGTCAACGGTTTCGACGCTGCTACTACGGGCGACGCGTACAAAACCCACAGCAGCAAAAGCGGCTACTGGTTCGTGGCGCAACAGCAACTCACCAGCCACAACGGTGATGCGACCCGCGGTCTGAACATCGCTGCCAACGCGACCTTCCACGACAAAGACACCAACTTCATCGACAACTACCAGTCGGTGATGTTTGTCTACAAAGGTCCGTTCGACGCGCGTCCGAAGGATGACGTTGGTATTGGCGCGGCGCGTATCCACGTCAACGATGACGTGAAGAAAAACGCCGAGCTGCTGAATGCATCCAACGGTGTGTCGGACTACGACAATCCAGTGTTCTCGCCGATTCGTGAAACCGAATACAACTACGAGATCAACTACGGCTTCCACGTCACCAACTGGCTGACCGTACGTCCTAACCTGCAATACATCACTCACCCGGGTGGTGTGGATGAAGTGGACAACGCTTTGGTCGCTGGCCTGAAAATTCAGTCTACGTTCTAACGCGTCTGCGATAAGCTCCTCTCTATGTGCGCATATTTGCGGACAGCCAAGGCTGTCCGCTTTTTTTTGGGGCAAGCGCCGCCCGGTGAAAGTCGAGTTCAGGATCGTGGCAAATGCATGAGCATCCGCTACAACGCTTCTTCAAATCCCTGCGTGAACAACCGGTGTTCGCCTGGGAGCGCTATCAGATGCGCGACGTGTTGGTGATCGATCACCCGCTGTGTCAGGCGGTGTTCAGTCGTCAGGGCGCGCAATTGCTGCACTTTCAGCCGCGTGGGCAAAAGCCGTGGTTGTGGTGTGCGGCGAAGTGGCCGCACGTGGGTGCCATTCGCGGTGGCGTGCCGGTGTGCTGGCCGTGGTATGGCCGTCATCCCAGTGAAAACGCCTGGCCGTCCCATGGTTGGGCGCGTTTGCTCGACTGGAAGTTGCTCGACAGCAGCAGCGCCGAAGATGGCGTGCGCCTGCATTGGCAATTGCAGCTGTGCGACTGGCAGGTTGACCTGCACGCACATCTGGGTGAACGCATGGAATTACGCCTGAGCACCGAGCATCAAGACGACATGCCGTGCCAGTTGAGCCAGGCTTTGCATGCTTACTGGCGTATTGGCGATGTCGGTGAGATAGCGCTGTCTGGGCTCGAAGGGGCGCAGGGTTATGACCAGTTGAATCGCCAGGTTTGTCAGCAGGAAGGTGAGTTGCGCGTCGATGGCGGGTGTCAGCGGGTGTTCCAGCATGACGGTGAGTTGCAGCTCAAGGATCATGCCTGGCAGCGCGAGTTGTGCATCGATACTGGCGACAGTGCCGACACGGTAGTATGGCATCCGGGCGCGCGGCCGCTGTTGGGCGTGACGTGGGATGAGATTTCGGAGTTTGTTTGCGTGGAAGCGGCGACGGGCGGGACCGACAGTCTGCATCTGGCGCCGGGGGAGAAAGCGCATTTGAGTTTGCAGGCGTGGGCAGCGGCTTAGGTTTGTGTTGTTGCTGCTGGCCCCATCGCTGGCAAGCCAGCTCCCACAGGTTTCAATGGTGTCCGCAAATTTAATGTTCGGCGCGGACACTGTGGGAGCTGGCTTGCCAGCGATAGCGATGGATCAGTCAGCCGAGATTCTGCATTAGTTGAACTCGTCACCCACCGGATACCGGCTCGCATTCAAGCTCTCTTTGATCTTGCGCAAATGCGGCTGGAAATCCACCCCGCGACGTAACGTCATCCCCGTCGCCAAGACATCCAGCACCGTCAACTGAATGATCCGCGACGTCATCGGCATATAAATGTCGGTGTCTTCCGGCAACGGAATATTCAGGCTCAAGGTACTCGCCTTGGCCAGCGGCGAATTCTCTGCCGTCAGACCCAGCACCGAAGCACCGTTCTCGCGAGCAATGCGCGCCACTTCCACCAGTTCACGCGTACGGCCGGTGTAGGAAATGATCACGAACAACTCACCGGTGTGCGCCACCGAGGCAATCATTCGCTGCATCAACACATCGGCATGCGCGGTGACGGCGAGGTTGAAACGGAAGAACTTGTGCTGCGCATCCAGCGCCACCGGTGCCGAAGCGCCGAGGCCGAAGAAGTGGATCTGCCGCGCCTGAATCAACAGATCGACAGCGCGGCTGATCAAGTTCGGGTCGAGCGCCTGACAAGCACTGTCCAAGGACGCAATGGCGCTGCCGAAAATTTTCTGCGTGTACGCCTCGGGATTGTCATCGGCCTCGACCGCGCGGCTGACATACGCCGCACCGCTGGCCAGGCTCTGCGCCAGCTGCAGCTTGAGTTCGGGGTAGCCGCTGACGCCGAACGAACGGCAGAAACGGTTCACCGTCGGCTCGCTCACCGAGGCCGCCTGAGCGAGGGCGGCAATGCTGAAGCGGGTGGCCTGCTGCGGGTTGAGCAGGATCACCTCGGCGACTTTGCGTTCGGCCTTGTTCAGGTCTTCAAGGCGACTCTGGATCTGTTCCAGTAAATTTCGCACGCGGTCCATATGGAATTCCTAATTCACCTGCGCAAAGGTGCGCCGGGCTATGCAAATTGGGCCTTTGATATGGCCCGTAACGGTGGCCTATCCTACTGATGGCTCCGACCGACCACCACTCGGAATCTGTATTTTGCGAAAATGTTGTGGTTATTACTACATTTTCCCTTGAGTGATGCCTTGAAAAAAGGTATTTGTAGCTTAACTTGATAAAAGAACAAACATCATGCCTTCGATTACGGTTGAACCGTGCACCTTTGCCTTGTTCGGCGCGCTTGGCGATCTGGCCCTGCGCAAGCTGTTTCCTGCCCTTTATCACCTCGATGGCGCCGACCTGCTGCACGAGGACACGCGCATCATCGCGTTGGCCCGTGAAGAAGGTTCCCAGCAGCAGCACATGGCGTTCATCGCCGCCGAACTGCGCCGCTATGTAGGTAAAGAGCTGGATGAAGCCGTCGCCGAGCGTTTTCTCGCACGCCTGACCTACCTGCACGTCGACTTCCTCAAATCCGAAGATTATGTGGCGCTGGCCGAACTGGCCGGCAGCACGCAACGCATGATTGCCTACTTCGCCACGCCGGCGGCGGTATACGGCGCGATCTGCGAAAACCTGGCGAAAGTCGGTCTGGCAGAAAACACCCGCGTGGTGCTGGAAAAACCGATCGGCTCAGACCTCGAATCATCGCGCAAAGTGAACGACGCCGTGGCGCAGTTCTTCCCGGAGAACCGCACCTACCGCATCGACCATTATCTGGGCAAAGAAACCGTTCAGAACCTGATCGCCCTGCGTTTCGCCAACAGCCTGTTCGAAACCCAGTGGAACCAGAATTACATCTCCCACGTGGAAATCACCGTGGCCGAGAAGGTTGGCATCGAAGGCCGTTGGGGTTACTTCGACAAGGCCGGCCAGCTGCGTGACATGATCCAGAACCACCTGCTGCAGTTGCTCTGCCTGATCGCCATGGACCCGCCGGCCGACCTGTCTGCCGACAGCATCCGTGACGAAAAGGTAAAAGTGCTCAAGGCGCTGGCGCCGATCAGCCCGGAAGGCCTGACCACGCAAGTGGTGCGCGGCCAGTACATCGCCGGCCACAGCGAAGGCAAATCCGTACCGGGTTACCTCGAAGAACCGAATTCCAACACCCAGAGCGACACCGAAACCTTCGTTGCCCTGCGTGCTGACATCCGTAACTGGCGCTGGGCCGGCGTGCCGTTCTACCTGCGTACCGGCAAGCGCATGCCGCAAAAGCTGTCGCAGATCGTCATCCACTTCAAGGAACCGTCGCACTACATTTTCGCCCCCGAGCAGCGCCTGCAGATCAGCAACAAACTGATCATCCGCCTGCAACCGGACGAAGGCATTTCCTTGCGCGTGATGACCAAAGAGCAGGGCCTGGACAAAGGCATGCAACTGCGTAGCGGCCCGCTGCAACTGAATTTCTCCGACACCTGGCGTAGCGCGCGGATCCCCGATGCCTACGAGCGGTTGTTGCTGGAAGTGATGAACGGCAATCAGAACCTGTTTGTCCGTAAAGATGAAATCGAAGCCGCGTGGAAGTGGTGTGACCAGTTGATCGCCGGGTGGAAAAAATCCGGTGACGCGCCCAAGCCGTATGCGGCCGGGTCGTGGGGGCCGATGAGCTCCATTGCATTGATCACGCGAGACGGGAGGTCGTGGTATGGCGATATCTGATGTGCAACTGCCGGTGGGCGTAAATGCCCACGAATTCAACAGCCCGGTGTTGTTGGCCGAAGGTCTGGCGCTGAACGTTGCCAAGCTATTGAGCGAGGCCATTGCAGCACGCGGCAACGCGGTGCTGGTGGTGTCGGGCGGTCGTAGTCCGGTGGCGTTTTTCCAGCATCTGGCCAAGCAGGATCTGGACTGGTCGAAGGTCGTCGTGACCCTCGCCGACGAACGCTGGGTGCCGGTTGAACATGCCGACAGCAATGCCGGCCTGCTCAAGCAATACCTGCTCAAAGGTCCGGCGGCGAAAGCGCAGTTCCTCAGCCTTTATAGCGCGGCGGCCAACGTCGAGCAGGCTGCAGAACAGGCTGATCGCTTGCTCGCCGAACTGCCGCCGATTGATGTGCTGGTGCTGGGCATGGGCGATGACGGCCACACCGCATCGCTATTCCCCGGCAGCCCGAACCTTGCCGAAGCGCTGCAAGCCGATGGCACTCGCCGTTGCTGGCCGATGCTGGCACCCAGCGTGCCGCGTCAGCGCCTGACCATGAGCCGTGCGCTGCTGGCTTCGGCCAAACACAAGATTCTGTCGATTTCCGGTCAATCGAAACTGACCACCCTGAATGCCGCACTGGCATCCGATGACGTCGCCGCCATGCCGGTGCGCGCGTTTCTGCAACCTACGTTAGAGATTTACTGGTGCCCATGAGCCAAGGAACAGCCGCTATGACAACCCCATCCCCGACCGTTTCCATGGCGGACAAAGTTGCCCTGATCGACAGCCTCTGCGCCAAGGCGCGGATCCTGCCGGTGATCACCATCGCCCGCGAACAGGACGTGCTGCCATTGGCCGACGCCCTGGCCGCCGGTGGTCTGACCGCGCTGGAAGTGACCCTGCGTTCACAGTTCGGCCTCAAGGCCATTCAGATCCTGCGCGACCAGCGTCCGGAACTGATGACCGGTGCCGGCACCGTGCTCGATCGCAACATGCTCGCGGCGGCCGAAGCTGCCGGCTCGCAATTCATCGTCACTCCGGGCATCACCCGTGACTTGCTGGAAGCCAGCGTCGACAGCCCGATTCCGCTGTTGCCGGGCATCAGCAACGCCTCGGGCATCATGGAAGGCTACGGTCTGGGTTATCGCCGCTTCAAGCTGTTCCCGGCTGAAGTCAGCGGTGGCGTGGCGGCAATCAAGGCCCTCGGCGGCCCGTTCGGGGAAGTGAAATTCTGCCCGACTGGCGGCGTCGGCCCGGCCAACATCAAGAGCTACATGGCGCTGAAAAACGTCATGTGCGTGGGCGGTAGCTGGATGCTTGATCCGGAGTGGATCAAAAACGGCGACTGGGCCCGTATTCAGGAATGCACCGCCGAGGCGTTGGCGCTGCTGGACTGATTGTTACCAGACACTTCGTTGTGTGTTCTACGGCTTTACGGTGCGCTTGGTCGGTGCACCGTTTTTTTTGCCTCGAAGAAAGTGTCAGGACATCGCGCGATACATAGTTACCGCACAGCCGCGTTTGCGTGGCGCTAATCTGCGTTCATCTTACGGAAGAGAGAACGCCTCATGGACGACCATCAATCTGTAGCTTTAAAACACTCACCTCTGGATCAGCGGCAATCTCAAATCGTCGGCAGTGTCGATTGGCGCGAAACCGAAGAAAAGGTGCGCAACATCAGCCGCGGCGTCGAAGGCCTGCCACTGGTATTGCGTCTGGCCCTGGTCGACGCCATGACCGGTGAGCCAGTGGTTGGCGCCCAGGTCCGGATCGAACAGAACATTGGCGCCGACAGCCTGTGCGGCGCCCAGTCGACCGATAGCCAAGGCATCGTGCGATTTACCAGTATTTACCCGGATCAGCACTCTGGCGGGGCCTCGTGCATCGCCATGACCGTGTGCATCGCCAGTGATGATCAACTTTTGCAGTCACATCAGGAGGCCTGGGCAGGACGGCTGCATCTTCCGGATGTGTGTAGCTGTGAAACGGCGGGGGATGATGTCTCGCCGCTGCTATTGCGACCGATTGGCGGGGAAGGTCTTGAGGACGGCTATTTCGGCAGCCTGACGATCGGCGTCGACACCTTTGCGGTGTCGTCGCAGATCGGCCTTGCAGGCTACGAGAAGTCTACGGGCGCGGTGTTTTAGCGCAGTTCGTTCAGCGCGCGGATCAGCAACTGCATATCGCCAGCGGTAGTGGTCAGCCCCGGCGTAATACGGATGCTCGGCCCGCTGGCTGCGCCATTGCGCACCACGGTGAACAGGTTGTAGTCGTTGAGCAGACGCTCGGCCATCGCCTGTTGATCGTCGTGCCGGGTGAAGCGCAGCGAGGTGATGCCGCAATACAGTCGTGGATCGTCGGGCGTCATCACCTCGATACCCGGCAAGTGCCGCACCGCGCTGACCCACAGATTACGCAGATAATTGACGCGAGCGCCCTTGGCCGGTGCACCGCCCAGGGAGCGGTGCTCTTCGAACACCAGTGGCAAGGTCATCAGTGCTGGAATGTTGGGCGTGCTGTACGACGTGCGTGCTCGGATGTCATTAACCGGGTAATGCATTTCATCCATGTCCGGATCGATATCGGCCAGGCGTTGTGGCGCGATGTAGAGAAAACCGAGGGTGAGCGGTGCGCCGATCCATTTGTGCAGGTTGAAGCCGGCGAAAGAAATGCCCAATGCTTCAAGATCGAACTCGATCTGACCGAGCGCATGGGCGCCGTCAAGGATGACATCGACGCCATGCTCTTTGGCGAGCGCGGCGATGGCTTGTACCGGCATGACCAGGCCGGTGCGGTGAGTGACGTGAGTCAGGGCCATCAGCTTGAGTTTCGGGTGACCGCTGAAAGCTTCGCGGTAAGTCTCCAGCAGGCTGTCGAAACTCGCCGGGTGCGCGTGGGCAATTTCGATCACCTCGGCGCCACGATGTCTGGCCAGCCAGCGCATGGCGCCTTTGACCGTGTCGTATTCCAGATCACTGATCAGCACCTGATCGCCCGGCTGCAAGCGGTTGTAGTTACGGATCAGCGATTGCAGGCCTTCGGTGGCGTTGCGGGTGAACGCGACGCTCTGGGCGCGTACGCCGATCAGCTCGGCGAGTTGCGCGCGAATATCGAGGTTGTCGTGCTGCTCGAAACGCTGGCGCACGTACACCGAATTGCTGGTATTGATCAGCTCGATATTGCGCTGGTACTCCTCAATTACCGTGCGCGACATGCGCCCGAAGTAACCGTTTTCCAGGTTCACGGGGCCGGGTTGAACGTCGTAACGGTCGGCGAACGTTTGCCAGAAGGCTTCGTCACGGGCGCGGCGGGTGTTATCGGGCATGGTCGGCTGACTCTAAAGAGGAGGGCGCTTCAATGGCGCGGGGCAGGTTTGCCGTGTTTGGCGCGCAGTGGTTCGAGCAAGTCCGACAGGCCGTTATGGTCGATCTCCTGCATCAGCGCGAGCAAGCCACCCAGTTCGCCGTGCGGGAAACCTTCACGGGCAAACCAGTTCAGGTACGGCCCCGGCAGGTCGGCAATGATTCGGCCCTTGTACTTGCCAAAAGGCATTTCGCGGGTGATCAGCAGTTCGAGTTTTTCGGGATTCATCAGGGTTTTCGTCTGTCTTCAAAACAATCAGGAAAATACAGGCATTCTGCATGCAGGCCAAATGACAGATCATGCAAATAACCGTGATACAGATAGTTCACTTATATTTAAGTTACTGATAAATAACGATTTTTACTCAGTAAAAAAGCTGGCACGCTCACTGCAATATCCCTTGCATCTTCAACCAATCGCAAGGAATTGAAAAATGACCGACATGAATAAAGAAGCCATCTCTGTACTCAATGACCTGATTGAAACCAGCAAGGACGGTCAGGAAGGGTTCAAGACTTGCGCTGAAGACATCAAACATCCAGAACTGAAAACCCTGTTTGTCACTCGCTCAGCCGATTGCGCCACTGCTGCCGCTGAACTGCAAGCCGAAGTTCGCAAGCTGGGCGGCGATCCGGAAACTTCCACCAGCGTCAGCGGTGATCTGCACCGTCGCTGGGTCGATGTCAAAGCCATGTTCACCGGCAAAGACGAAGAGGCGGTGCTGAACGAAGCCGAGCGCGGTGAAGACCATGCGCTGAAGGCTTATCGTGAAGCCATCGAGAAGATCAACAAGCACAATCTGGTAGGCATTCGTGACCTGGTTGAACGCCAATACCACGGCGTACAACGCAACCACGATCAGGTGAAAGCCCTGCGTAACCAGGCTCGCGCCCGTTCGTAAGCGTTTGCCGGGTACAAAAAACGCCAGCTGGTCTGGCGTTTTTTATGGGGCAGGGAAAAGCAAGAGCAAGAGCAAGAGCCCCTCACCCTAGCCCTCTCCCGGAGGGAGAGGGGACTGACCGTGGTGGATGTTGGAGATACACCGACGTGAGCGATCTGAGGTGAACTCCGGTTTTGAAAACCACGGAGATCGGCTCCCTTCCCCCTCGCCCCTTGGGGGAGAGGGCTGGGGTGAGGGGGAAAGCTCTACCTGACACACCACAAATCCATCAGCCAATGCTGATCGCTGGCAGGGTAGGCAACGTCACCGTCTGCTGCTTGCGCGGCGCCAGAATCTCCGCCTCGCCATCCACCACCAACTCATCACGCTGGTTAAACACACGGGTGGCGATGCGCACACGAAACTTCGGCAGCTTCTCGAGGATTTCCAGACGCACCGTCAACGTGTCACCGATCTTCACCGGCTTCTGAAAGCTCATCTGCTGGCCGATATAAATAGTACCCGGCCCAGGCAACTCGCACGCCACGGCAGCACTGATCAGCGCACCGCTGAACATACCGTGAGCAATACGCTCCTTGAACATGCTCGCGGCGGCAAACTCGGCGTCCAGGTGCACCGGGTTGTGGTCACCCGACATCGCGGCAAACAGTTGAATGTCGCGCTCTTCGACGGTTTTGCTGTAGCTGGCGGTCTGGCCGACTTCGAGGGCTTCGTAAGGGATATTGGTAACCTGGGTCATCGGTCTCGATTCCTGTGACGGATTCAGTGAATCCACAAAAAATTATTCGCTGCGCTGAGGGCGCGGATGGCTCAGGGCCTGATCGATCCAGGCCAGCACATCCGCGATCACTTCGTCGCGGTTGGTTTCGTTGAACAATTCGTGCCGCGCCTGCGGGTAGATCTTCAGTTGCAGGTGCTGGCTGCCGGCCGAGCGCAACGCATTGGCCAGATCTGTCAGACGCTTGCCTTCACTCACCGGATCACATTCGCCGCCGATTACCAGCAGCGGCAGGCCCGGGTCGATCTGGGCGAGATTGGACGCTTTGCTGATCTGCTGCAAGCCGCCGAGCAGGTCGATCCACAGTTGATTGGTGCAGCGAAAGCCGCACAGCGGGTCGTTGGCATACTGGTCGACTTCGGCGGGATCACGACTCAGCCAGTCGAAGCGTGTGCGCACCGGTTTGAATTTGTTGTTGAACGAGCCGAACGACAGCCATTCGATCAGCGCACTGCGCCCCTTGCCACCCTGACGCAGTTTTTCCAGACGGGCGATCTGTCGTGCGGCGCCGTACAGCGCGACGGGTTGAAAGTTGGAACCACTGAGGATCGTCCCGTGCAGGCTGGCGCTGTGGTGCAGTAAATAGCCTTGGGCAAGATAGCTACCCATGCTGTGTCCCAGCAAAATGATCGGCACGCCGGGGTGCTGCTGGCCGATGTGCTGGTTGAGGCTGGCCAGATCGCCGAGCACTTTGCACCAGCCGTCGTCATCGGCGAAGTGGCCGAGGGTGCCGTGATTGGCGGTTCTGCCATGTCCGCGCAGATCCGGGGCGTACACGCCATAGCCTTTGTCGCAAAACGTTTCGGCCAGTCGCCCATAGCGGCCGCCGTGTTCGGCCATGCCATGGGCCAGCAGGATCACCGCTTTCAATGGCGCGGCGGGCAGCCATTGATTGATGAACAGGCGGCTGCGGTCACTCGCGTCCAGCCATAGCGTGTCGTGGATCATGGCGATTCCTTTGCTCAGAGTCGGATCATTGTATAGCGCGTCTGATCAGCCCACGCCACGGCAGGAAGATTCACACGATCAATGACGGCTTTGTCCATATTTGCCTCAATGGCCATAGCTGCTAGTGTCCGTGAAGCTCCGCTTTTTCAGAAATGACAGAAAGCGGCCCCGGATCGGCTCAGGTAAAGAGGACAAGAACAATGCAACCTGATTTCTGGAACGACAAGCGCCCGGCCGGCGTACCGCTGGACATCGACATGGGCGAGTTCAAGTCGGTGATCGAGGTGTTCGAGCGTTCCTGCAAGAAGTTCGCGGATCGCCCGGCGTTCAGCAACATGGGCATTACGCTGACCTACGCCGAGCTCGAGCGCCAGAGCGCTGCCTTCGCCGGTTACCTGCAAGCACATACCGATCTGGTGCCGGGGGATCGCATCGCCGTGCAGATGCCTAACGTCCTGCATTACCCGATTGCCGTGTTCGGTGCCTTGCGCGCCGGTCTGATCGTGGTCAACACCAACCCGCTGTACACCGCACGGGAGATGCGCCACCAGTTCAAGGATTCCGGCGCACGAGCATTGGTGTACCTGAACATGTTCGGCCAGAAAGTCCAGGAAGTGCTGCCCGACACCGACATTCAGTACCTGATCGAAGCGAAGATGGGCGATCTGATGCCCACCGCCAAGGGCTGGCTGGTCAACACCGTGGTCAGCAAAGTGAAGAAAATGGTCCCGGCGTATTCGCTGCCCCAGGCGATTTCCTTCAAGAGTGCGTTGCGTATGGGCCGTGGCCTGGGCATCAAACCTTTGAAGGTCAGCCTCGACGACATCGCCGTGCTGCAATACACCGGCGGCACCACCGGCCTGGCCAAGGGCGCGATGCTGACCCACGGCAATCTGGTGGCGAACATGCAACAAGTGCGCGCCTGTCTGGCGCAACTCGGCCCGGACGGCCAGCCGCTGCTGCGCGAAGGCCAGGAAGTGATGATCGCGCCGCTGCCGCTGTATCACATCTATGCCTTCACCGCGAACTGCATGTGCATGATGGTTTCCGGTAATCACAACGTGCTGATCACCAATCCACGGGATATTGCCGGCTTCATCAAAGAGCTGAAGAACTGGCGGTTCTCGGCGCTGCTGGGGCTGAACACTTTGTTTGTGGCGCTGATGGATCACCCTGATTTCAAGACGCTGGACTTCTCCAGCCTGAAACTCACCAACTCCGGTGGCACCGCGTTGGTCAAGGCCACCGCCGAGCGCTGGGAGCAGATCACCGGTTGCCGCATCACCGAAGGTTACGGCCTGACCGAAACCTCGCCGGTGGCCTGCACCAATCCGTACGGTGATCAATCGCGACTGGGCACGGTCGGTTTGCCGGTGCCGGGCACGCTACTGAAAGTCATCAACGATGACGGTGTCGAACAGCCGATGGGCGAGCGCGGTGAGTTGTGCATCAAGGGCCCGCAGATCATGAAGGGTTATTGGCACAAACCTGAAGCCACGGCCGAGGTGCTGGATGCCGAGGGCTGGTTCAAGTCCGGCGATATTGCGGTGATCGATCCGGACGGTTTCGTGCGCATCGTCGATCGCAAGAAGGACATGATCATCGTCTCCGGTTTCAACGTTTATCCGAATGAAATTGAAGACGTGGTGATGGCGCATCCGAAAGTCGCCAACTGCGCGGTGATCGGTGTGCCGGACGAGCGTTCGGGGGAGGCGGTGAAGCTGTTTGTGGTGGCGCGGGAAACCGGGGTCAGCCTCGAAGAGCTCAAGGCTTACTGCAAAGAAAATTTCACCGCGTATAAGGTGCCGAAACACATCGTATTGCGTGAGTCATTGCCGATGACGCCTGTCGGCAAGATTCTGCGGCGCGAGTTGCGCGATATCGCGTAGCCCTTAACCGCTGCGTTTCACGCATTCATGCATTCGCGCATTCGCGAGCAGGCTCGCTCCCACAGGGAAAGATGCAATCCTTGTGGGAGCGAGCCTGCTCGCGAATTTTTGTTTAATGCCCCCGAAAACCGGGGCTTTCAAGGTGTTCTAGGATTTTTGCTCTAAAATGACTGCTAGGTAGTCTTGAGTCATGATAATGACTGTAGGGGCCGCTTTTGGCTCTAGTCGACCCTTGGCAAAGCTGCTACTCTCGGCGCGCTTTGTGACTTCTCGGCCTATATAAAAGCCAGATTCACCAATACCAAACACACACCAATAATAATCGCATCAAATGCGGTGAAGAATTCGCGTTGCTGAGGAGTGGGCTTCCATGATCGAAGACTTTTGGAAGGATAAATACCCGGCTGGAATTGCTGCCGACATCAATCCGGACGAGTATCCGAACATTCAGGCAGTGTTGAAGCAATCCTGCCAACGCTTCGCCAACAAACCGGCTTTCAGCAACCTGGGCAAGACAATCACCTACGGTGAGTTGTACGAATTGTCCGGTGCGTTTGCTGCGTATCTGCAACAGCATACCGATTTGCAGCCCGGTGATCGAATCGCCGTGCAACTGCCCAACGTTCTGCAGTACCCGGTGGCCGTCTTCGGTGCGATCCGCGCCGGGTTGATCGTGGTCAATACCAACCCGCTGTACACCGCGCGGGAGATGGAACACCAATTCAACGACTCCGGTGCCAAAGCCCTCGTTTGCCTGGCAAACATGGCGCATCTGGCCGAAGCCGTGGTGCCGAAAACCGGCGTCAAACACGTCATCGTCACTGAAGTTGCCGACCTGCTGCCGCCGATCAAGCGCCTGCTGATCAATAGCGTCATCAAGTACGTGAAGAAGATGGTGCCGGCCTATCACCTGCCAAAAGCCGTCAAGTTCAACGACGTGCTGAGCAAGGGCCAGGGCCAGCCTGTGGCCGAAGCCAACCCGGACAGCGGCGATGTCGCGGTACTGCAATACACCGGCGGCACCACCGGCGTGGCCAAAGGCGCGATGCTGACCCATCGCAACCTCGTTGCCAACATGCTGCAGTGCAAAGCGCTGATGGGTTCCAACCTCAATGAAGGTTGCGAGATCCTGATCACGCCGCTGCCGCTGTACCACATCTATGCGTTCACCTTTCATTGCATGGCGATGATGCTGATCGGCAACCACAACATCCTGATCAGCAACCCGCGTGACCTGCCGGCCATGGTCAAGGAACTGTCGAAGTGGAAGTTCAGCGGTTTCGTTGGTCTCAACACGCTGTTCGTGGCGCTGTGCAACAACGAAGGTTTCCGCAAGCTGGATTTCTCGGCGCTGAAAGTCACCTTGTCCGGCGGCATGGCCTTGCAGCTGGCCGCTGCCGAGCGCTGGAAAGCGGTCACCGGTTGTGCCATTTGCGAAGGTTACGGTATGACCGAAACCAGCCCGGTGGCCACGGTCAACCCGATCCAGAACATTCAGATCGGCACCATCGGTATTCCGGTGCCATCTACTTTGTGCAAAGTCATCGACGATAACGGTGTCGAGCAGCCGCTGGGTGAAATCGGCGAGTTGTGCGTCAAGGGCCCGCAAGTGATGAAGGGCTACTGGCAGCGTCAGGAAGCTACCGATGAAATGCTCGACAGCGAAGGCTGGTTGAAGACCGGTGACATCGCGCTGATCCAGCCGGACGGCTACATGCGCATTGTCGATCGCAAGAAAGACATGATTCTGGTCTCCGGTTTCAACGTCTACCCGAACGAACTGGAAGACGTGCTGGCGACCCTGCCGGGCGTGTTGCAGTGCGCGGCCATCGGCGTGCCGGACGAGAAGTCGGGCGAGGCGATCAAGATTTTCATCGTCGCCAAACCGGGCGTCACGCTGACCAAGGAAACGGTGATGGAGCACATGCGCGCCAACGTCACTGGCTACAAGGTGCCGCGTTCGGTGGAGTTCCGCGATGCGCTGCCGACCACCAACGTCGGCAAGATCCTGCGCCGTGAGTTGCGTGATGAAGAGCTGAAGAAGATCAAGGCCAAGTCCGCCGCTTAAAACACGAAGCCCCGCAGATGCGGGGCTTTTTGTTGGTGCGGGGCAGGGCTTGGATTTCGCGTTGAGCCTACCCCTCATCGGAACGCCGCCCGCCCAGCCCTCTCCCGAGGGAGAGGGAGCCGATCGCGTGCAGTCCAAGACCTGAGTTCAACTCGATATCTCAGGTCGGCGTACCTGGTCCAGACACCTCGGTCAGTCCCCTCTCCCTCTGGGAGAGGGCTAGGGTGAGGGGAAAGGGGACTGCACAAATCCTACTGACGAAACGGCGCGAAATTCACGTTAGTCCCCGCCGGACGCATGTCCTGCAGATACGAGTCCTTGTCCGCACTCAATTCCAGGCTCAACGCGGCTTTACGCTTGCCTTCATTACGAATCACCAACCCTTCAAGCTTTTCACGCAAAAACACCGTTGGCACTTTCAGGTGCAGCAGCTCGTCAGTGGCCGGCGTGTGCATCAGCAGGTGAATCCACTCGTACTGACCGATCGCCAGACGCGACACCGGCAGGTCGAACCACCAGATATTGCGGTTACGGTTCAGTTCGGCGAAGTGGCAGTTGTTGGTGCCGAGCACGGCACCGCCCAGTTCCTTGTTGCGTCGGGCGATGGCCTGCGTTTTATCGAGTTTCATAACATTCCTGCGGGATCGGTTCCTGGCGCTTGGCGCCCATATGTTGCGCATTCTCGGGGCTACGCACGCAAACATAAAGCCCAACCTGCACGCCGCGACGAAATGAGCCGCTGAAAATAAATGAAACTTGGCGCAAACCCGGCCAGTCAATCATTACGTACTGACTTTTCCCCCTTAATGCATCACGGAGAAACACCATGAGTAGCACAGGCGATAAAGTAAAAGGCATGGCCAACGAAGCGGTCGGCAACGTCAAGCAAGGCGTCGGTAAAGCTACCGATAACAGCAAGCTGCAAGCCGAAGGCAAGGTTCAAGAGAAAAAAGGCGAAGCCCAGCAAGCGGTTGGCAAAGCCAAAGACGCTGTGAAAAAAGGCGTCGACAAGGCGTAATTCAGCCTTGAACGAAATACACGAGCGGCCATCCAAGGATGGCCGTTTTTGTGTCGAAATCCTGCTGACACCCGGCAAGGTTCGCCAAACAGGCTACCTTGATGTAAAAAACGGCCCCTGAGTCGCCACGACTTCAAACCTGTACTGCGGCGAAAGGAGACGCGAATGATATTTCCAGACATGAAAGGTCTGCCCCTGCATCGGGTGATGATGCGCACGGTCACTGAATTCGTCGACGACGAAATGTCGACCTACGCCTCGGCACTGGCCTACCAGATGCTGTTCTCGCTGTTCCCGTTCATTCTGTTTCTGATTGCCTTGATCGGTTTCCTGCACCTGCCAGACTTTTTCTCCTGGCTGCGCCTGCAATCGGAACTGGTCTTGCCGCCGCAGGCGCTGGAGCAGGTCAATCCGGTGATCGACCAGTTGCAGCAATCCAAGGGCGGCCTGCTCTCGGTCGGTATTGTCATTGCCCTGTATACCGCATCCGCCGGTGTGCGCTTGATGATGAGCGCGATGAACGCCGCGTACGACGTGGTTGAAGGGCGACCGGTCTGGAAGCGTTTCCCGCTGTCGATTGTCTACACCGTTGGCATTGCCGGCATGCTGCTGGTGGCCGCCGCGCTGATGGTGCTCGGGCCGCAGGTGATGGGCTGGATCGCCGCGCAGGTGGGGCTTGAAGACTTCATCGTCACCGTGTGGACCATCGCGCGCTGGCCGGTGATCGTGATTCTGATGATGGTTGCCGTCGCCCTGATTTACTACGTCATGCCCGACGTCAAACAGGAATTCCGGTTCATCACGCCCGGTTCGGTCCTGGCCGTGGTGGTGTGGATCATCGCTTCGTTGGGTTTCGCGTTCTACGTGAAAACCTTCGCCAACTACAACGCGATGTATGGCAGCATCGGGGCGATCATCGTGCTGTTGCTGTATTTCTACATTTCCGCCGCGGTGCTGTTGCTCGGCGCCGAGATGAACGCGGTGATCGAGCACATGTCCAGCGAGGGCAAGGACCCGGGTGAGAAAGTCCCCGGCGAACTCGATGAACATCCCAAACAACACGTCTCGGGCCTGGGCCGCGATCATTCGCTCAAGCCGGACACTGACGAAGTCTGATCATGATCCGTGAAATTCTGAAAATGGGCGACGAGCGCCTGCTGCGCATCGCCCCGCCAGTGCCGGCCGAAATGTTCGACAGCCCTGAACTGTGGCAACTGATCGACGACATGTTCCAGACCATGGAAAGCGTCGGTGGCGTTGGTCTGGCCGCGCCGCAGATCGGCGTCGATCTGCAACTGGTGATCTTTGGATTCGAACACAGCGAACGTTACCCGGACGCTGAAGCGGTGCCGCAGACGATCCTGATCAATCCGTTGATCACGCCGCTGAGCCCGCTGACGGAAGAGGGCTTTGAAGGCTGTCTGTCGGTGCCGGGTTTGCGCGGTGCGGTGGAGCGTTATCAGCAGATTCGCTACGAAGGGTTTGATCCCAAAGGAGAACCGGTTGTGCGCATCGCTTCAGGTTTCCATGCACGCGTCGTGCAGCACGAATGCGATCACCTGATCGGCCGGTTGTACCCGTCGCGCATTACCGATTTCAGCAAGTTCGGTTTTACCGAAGTGATGTTCCCGGATCTCGATCCCATAGCCGACGACTGATCCTGCAAACACCACCATCCCTTGTGGGAGCGAGCTTGCTCGCGAAAGCGGTAGATCAGTGACAGATTCTGTGACTGATACACCGCTTTCGCGAGCAGGCTCGCTCCCACATTGGTTTTGCGTTGCACATCACGATTGAGAGGGTCTCAGTTCCATCGCAATCATCGGCTTGCTTCGCGCATAGCGGCTCAAGCGTTCCGCCATCGCCTGGGGCAGCGCCGGGTCGAACGTAAACCCGCGCCGTTCATAAAACTCGCGCAAATCCGGATGGCAGAACAGCCACACCGGCTCGCTCACCTCTTTCACTGCTGCTGCAATCAACTGCGCGGCAAGCCCTTGTTCGCGACACCCCGGATCAACAAACAAGCCGGTCAACCAATGCCCGCCCGCCACTGGCCGCAAACACAACGCGGCAACAATCTCGCCACGCCGCGCGACCCACAATTGCGCATCGCGAACCGCTTTCATCGAGGACTGGTGGCTGCGGTAAAACTTGTTCATCAACGGCCATAACGGCTCGTCGAGCAGGCTGTATTGGGTGTCGGGCATGGGATCGGACTGTCGGCGCTGAAAGCGGCGATTATAAAAGAACGCGGGCAACAGGATAGGTGTATACCTGAGCCTACATCCCCTGTGAGTGGAGTACGCATCATGTCCAAAGGTATGGATTCAAAGAAAGCCGCGAAGAAGAAACCGGCCAAGACCGCGATTGAAAAACGCGCAGAGAAGAAAGCCAAGAAAGTCGACATCTTCGGTCACTGATCACACCTTTCCGGAGCCCGGTTCTCGGGCTCCTGCCTGAACCCGAAAATAATCTGCAAGATTGCACAGCGTTGTTGCACAGAAGGGCAAGAATCCCGTTCCGAGCAACGCCATGTCCCATTACTTCGACGCCGCCCATCGTCAGCAGATCGAAACCCTGCGCCAACGCTTCACCGCCCGCACCGAATGGCCGACCTGGCTGTTGCTGATCGGCGTCTATGGCGGCTGGTTTGCCATTGTTCTCAATAGTCATTGGCTCGGTCGTGCCTTGAGCACGCTGTTGCTGATCCCGCTGCTGGTTTTGTGGCTGTCGGTGCAGCACGAGTTGCTGCACGGGCATCCGACGCGCTGGGTTCGCCTCAACAAGATCCTCGGCTACGCGCCGTTTGCCGTGTGGTACCCGTACACGTTGTATCGCGACAGTCATTTGCTGCATCACCGCGATGAGGATCTGACTGTGCCCGGCGTCGATCCGGAAAGCCGTTACCTGACCCGCACTGGCTGGCAGGGCAGTTCGCTGTTTGAACGCAGCTTGCACTGGTTGAACAAAACCGTGCTCGGGCGCTTTGTGATCGGTGCACCGCTGGCGCTGATGGCACTGGCCAAAGAAGAGCTGCTGCGGCTGAAAAATGGTGAACTCCAGGCCTGGTCGATGTGGCTGACCCATGGCCTGTTCACGTTATTGATGCTGTGGTTCATCGCCCGATTCAGCGTGCTGCCGGTCTGGCATTACCTGCTGCTGATCAGCGTGCCAGCGCTGTCGATCGCGATGATCCGCTCCTATTATGAACATCGCCCACACGCGCAACCTGAGCAGCGCACGGTGTTGAACGAAGCGGGTTGGCCGTGGCGCTGGTTGTTCCTGAATCTGAATTTTCATCTGGTGCATCACGACTTGCCGAAGCTGGCGTGGTACGACTTGCCGAAGGTTTACCGGATGCATCGCGAGCAATGGATCGCGCGCAGTGGCGGGTTTCTTGTGCAGGGGTATGGCGAGTTCTGGCGGCGCCATGGCTTCAAGCCGATCGACAGTCCCGAGCATCCCTTTCATTGATCTCAAGAACACTACCGTCCCCCTGTGGGAGCGAGCTTGCTCGCGAATGCGGCTTATCAGTCCAAAATGTTTTGAATGACACACCGCATTCGCGAGCAAGCTCGCTCCCACATTGGAAAATCGTTGTATGGGAAAGCACTGATGGCCCAACACCACACCGAACTCCTGATGTACGTCGCCCCCGAGCCAATCCGCGCGGCCAATGAACGCTGGATTGCGCGCATTCTCGAACGCTTGGGGCGGTCGCGGCTTGATGCGCAAAAGCTTTCTCTACCCGAGCTCTGGTTATCGCCCGATCTGCTGCTCACGCAAACCTGCGGCTACCCGCTGATGACGGCATTGCGCGGACAAGTGCGCATCGTCGGACGTCCTCGCTACGAACTGCCCGATGCCAGCGCCGGCAATCATTGCAGCCTGATCCTCGGCCGTGCTGATGACCCACGCACAACCTTGGTGGAGTTCCGCGACAGTCGCGGGGTGATCAACAGTGAAGACTCCAATAGCGGCATGAACCTGCTGCGTCAGCGCTTGGCGCCACTGAATCAGGACGGACGATACTTTGCCTCGGTCGGCATCAGCGGCGGCCATCGCGAGAGTCTGCGTTGGTTGCGGGAAAACCTTGGCGATCTGGCCGCTATCGATAGTGTCACCTACGCCTACCTTACCCGGCATGTACCTGAAGAAGTCTGCGGCTTGCGGGTGGTGGCGCGCAGCGCGTTCAGTCCGACCCTGCCGTTCATTACTGTCGCCAGTGCTTCGGATGAGCAGGTTGAGACATTGCGCCAGGTGATGAATCAGGTGTTGGGTGAAATCCCAGATGTCGTGCAGACCTTGGGATTGCCTGAGGTACTTGCGGCGAGCGAGCGCGATTATCAGATCCTGCTCGATTATCAGCGCGAGGCTGAAGAACTCGGCTATAGCCGCTTGCGCTAAAAGATCGCAGCCTTCGGCAGCTCCTGCAGGGGATCGGTGCAGGCGCTGCCGAAGGCTGCGATCTTTTGTTTTTATATTTCAAAAAAGAATATAAAAATGAAATTTAAATATTATTAAAGAATAAGGCGCCTTGCTACGATCGCGCCACCGGAACACCGGACATTCAGCGACCCCTCATCAAGGAGCCCCTATGTCCGGCGCCGAGCTTTCCCATCGCAACACCGTGGACGATCTGTTTCGCGCCCACTATCGCTGGCTCTGTGCTTATCTGCGCGGTCATCTGCACGACGTGGCTGGAAGCGAAGACATTGCCGCCGAAACCTTCGCCCAATTGCTTGAAGCCCCGGCACTGAGGGCCATCCGTGACCCCCGCGCCTTGCTGACGACCATCGCTCAACGCCTGCTCTATCAACGCTGGCGGCGCGGTGATCTGGAGCGTCGTCATCGCCAGCAGCTCGATGTCGATTACGCCGTCTCGCCTGAAGACCTCGTCACGCTATCGCAAACCCTCAATCGCCTCGATTGCAGCTTGCAGCGCCTGCCCGACAAGGTCCGCACGACGTTTCTGCTTGCCCGCATCGACGGCCTGACTTACCCGCAAATCGCTGCCGAACTGGGCATCTCCCAGCGCTCGGTCAGCGTGTACATGAGCCGTTCCCAAGCGTTGTGCGATCGCCACAGCGCCAACCAATTCCTGCAAGACAAGAGGTCCGCATGAGATCGATCAAAACCCTGCTCGGCACGTCGTTGTTGGCCCTGAGCCTTAGCGTCGGCGCTGTCTCGGCGGCGGAGAAAACCGCGCCGATCCACTTCGGCGACATCACTTGGGAAAGCGGCAGTTTCATCACCGAAGTGCTGCGCCTGATCGTTGAAAAAGGCTACGGCTACCCGACCGACACCTTACCCGGCAGCACGGTCAGCCTGGAGGCTGCACTGGCGAAAAACGATATCCAGGTGATCGGCGAAGAATGGGCCGGGCGCAGTCCGGCGTGGGTCAAGGCCGCCGCCGAGGGCAAGGTTCTCGGCTTGGGCGACACGGTCAAAGGGGCCACCGAAGGCTGGTGGGTGCCGGAGTATGTGATCAAGGGTGACCCCGAACGCGGGATCAAAGCGTTGGCGCCGGAGTTGCAATCGGTGGCCGATCTGCCGCGCTACAAAGACGTGTTCCGCGACCCGGAAGATCCGTCTCGCGGACGCTTCCTCAACAGCCCGACCGGCTGGACCTCGGAGATCGTCAACAGCCAGAAGCTCAAGGCCTATGCGCTGAACGACAGCTTCGTCAACTTCCGCACCGGTTCGGGCGCAGCGCTGGATGCCGAAGTGGCGTCGTCGATCAAACGCGGTAAGCCAGTGCTGTTTTACTACTGGTCACCGACGCCGCTGCTCGGCCGCTTCAAACTGGTCAAACTGGAAGAGCCGCCGTTCGATGCCGAAGCCTGGAAGACCCTGGCCGATGCCAATAACCCGAATCCCAAGGGCACCCGGTCGATGCCAGCGAGCCTGGCGATTGGCGTGTCGGCGCCGTTCAAGGCGCAGTATCCGGAGCTGGTGACGTTCTTTGAAAAGGTCGATTTGCCGATTGATTTGCTGAACCAGACCTTGGCCGGGATGAGCGAAAAACGTTTGCAGCCGAGAGTGGTGGCCGAGGCGTTCTTGCGTGATCAGCCGCAGGTCTGGAAGCCGTGGGTGCCTGCGGATGTGGGTAACAAGGTGAGTGGAAGTCTGTAGGTCATTTCTGATGTTTTTGTAGTGCTTCTTATGGCGCCTTCGCGAGCAAGCTCGCTCCCACAGGAGAATGCGTTCCAAATGTGGGAGCGAGCCTGCTCGCGAAAGCGTCCGCCCCGCCAACAAATCTCCTCGCGCTGAACCGTTTCTTGTGCAAAAAGTGCCAGATACTGGCCGACTAGTGGCCTTGCGCAAGGCTTCCCGCTGGCTATGCTTCCTGTAACTAACTATGTCGACCGTCATGTCAAAACATGGCTGAAACACATCGTTGGTCCGTGAATTCATGCTGCCAGAGTGCGCAACCGAAGGCACCGACACTGAACCAACAAGGAGCGTCGCTTACATGGAAGTTCTTCAACGCGTTAGGGCTGGCCCGCGTGCGGGCTATCAAGAGAAGGATGTCTTGATTAGAGCGTCGCTGCATGGACTCTCCGATTGATCATCATTTATCACCTGACAACTTCCTCCCGTGGAGGAATGCGTGTGCCTGTTCTGTGGAACGTAGTGGTGGATCGTGAAAGAACTGAACTTTCATCAAATCAAAAGTCCGCGCGGAAGGTGATACAACCATGTTCAACCTACATCACAAGGCTGACCTGCAGGAAATCGAGCGCTTCAGCTGCGCCCTGACCGAAGCCAACGCCAAGTTGGCTGCGATCAGCCGTTCGATGGCCATGATCGAGTTCAGCCCTGACGGCATCGTTATCGATGCCAACGAAAACTTCTGCAAGACCATGGGCTACAGCGCCGATGAAGTGCGTGGCAAACATCACCGGGTGTTTTGTGAAGAGGCTTTCTATCGCAGCGAGGAGTACGCCAGATTGTGGCGTGACCTGGCTCGCGGTGAACCGATCAGCGGGACTTTTCTGCGCTTGAACAAGGCGGGCAGGGAAGTCTGGCTCGAAGCCAGTTACATGCCGGTATATGGCTCGGACAAGCAGGTTCAAAGCGTGATCAAAGTGGCGGCGGACATCACCGCGCGGATCAACAAGGAGCATGAAGAAGAAAGCATGCTGGCAGCGATCAGCCGCTCCATGGCGGTGATCGAGTTCACTCCGGAAGGCAACGTCATCGCCGCCAACGACAACTTTCTCAAGACCATGCAGTACTCGCTCAACGAAATCGTCGGGCATCACCACAGTATGTTCTGCCATCGCAGCGAAGCGGAATCCTCGCAATACAAAGCATTCTGGGCCTCGCTCAATCGCGGCGAATATCACTCGCATCGTTTCGAGCGCAAGAACAAGTCGGGGCAGATGGTTTACCTGGAAGCGTCTTACAATCCATTGTTCGACGCCAAGGGACGCCTGTACAAAGTGGTCAAGTTCGCCAGCGACATCACCCATCAAATGACCACTTTGCAGAACGCAGCAGAGTCGGCCCACAGCACCTCGGTACAAAACGACGCTTGCGCGCAAAAAGGCTCACAGGTCGTGCAGCAAACCGTGCAGATCATTCAGGACATTTCCCGCGACCTCAACGAAGCCGCGGCGAGCATCGATGCGGTGAGCAAACAGTCAGACATCATCGGCACCATTGTTCAAACCATTCGCGGCATTGCCGATCAGACCAACTTGCTGGCGCTCAACGCCGCCATCGAAGCGGCGCGGGCCGGTGAACATGGGCGCGGTTTTGCGGTGGTTGCGGATGAAGTGCGCAGCCTCGCGGCGCGGACCAGTCAGGCGACGCTGGAGATCGTTGATGTTGTTCGCAAAAACCATGACTTGTCGCTGAGTGCGGTGTCGAGTATGCAATCAAGTTTGAGCCGCACCGGGCTTGGGGTGGAGCTGGCGAATGAGGCGGGGGAGGTGATTCTGGAGATTCAGCAGGGCTCGCGGCATGTGGTGGATGCGATCAGTCAGTTCAACGAAACCCTGCAACTGAACTGATTTCTTCAGCTGGATACAATCAATGTGGGAGCAAGCTCGCTCCCACATTTGATTTCAGGCGACCTGGAAATCACAGCGCAGCGAGAAACTTGTCCGCTTGCTTGTCACTGTCCTTCACATCGTTGTCTTTCTCCGCCTGCGCCAGCTTCATCTTGTCCTGCAAGCGCTCGGCGATCTCTTTGCCGATGGCCAGTTGTTTTTCCGGCGGCATGGCTTTGATGTCGTCTTCGGTCAGACCCATCGACTGCAGGATACTGTCGCGCAGACGCTGTTCCGGCGTTTTGCTCATGTAGTCCTTGAATTCGTCAGTGGCGGATTTCGCCGAGGCGGTGGTGGCGTCGGTCGATTGCAGGTTCACGCGGGTCTTGGCGAAGGCTTCGTCGACGTTATCGCTGATGCGTGTTGCTTCGCTGACTTGCTGGGTGGCGATCTGCGTGGCCGAGTCCTGCACCTTGGCAGTGGCTTCAGCGGTTTGCGCCTGGGTCTGGTTTTGCAGGGTTTGCAGCATGGCGCCGTGCAGGCCACCTTGCAGACCGGCCGCTGCCGTGGTGGTGGCATCGTCATTAAGTGCTTTGGGCAGGTGAATGATTTGCTGTTGTTTGGCACTGATCAACATGACGTGTAGGCCTGTAGGTAATTGCTGACTGGCGTAGCAGAGCAATTACCGTGCCTTCTGAGTAAGTCCTTTTATTTCAACAGGTTGATCATTGATAAGGTCTGCGTAGCGGTCATCCCTTGCCGATAAGCGGCAGAGGATGACCGTTGCTCCCCTCAACGATGGGCAATGTTCTCCAGCGCCAGATTGCGTGTGCGCGGGCCGAACCAGCCGATGGTCAACATCACGATCAGCATGCTGCTAACGATGAACGCCAATACACCCGGTGTGCCGAAGTTGTCGAGAAACAGGCCGATCAGCAAGCTGCTGAACACCGTCGACAAACGACTGAACGAATAGCAGAAGCCTACGGCGCGGGCGCGAATGTTGGTCGGGAACAGTTCGCTCTGGTACGAGTGATAACTGAAGCTCAACCAGGCGTTGCAGAACGTGATCATGACCCCGCAGAAGATCAGCCCGAAAGCACTGGTCTGCAGAGCGAACAAGGTGCCGAAGGTCATCGCACCGAGGGCCGAACCGACGATCTGCCATTTGTTCTCGAAGCGGTTGGCGAATTTGACGAACAGCAACGGCCCGAGCGGGTAGGCGAGGGTGATGATGAAGGCGTACATCAAACTGTGGGTAACGCTGACACCTTGGCCGGAGAGCAGCGCCGGCAGCCAGTTGCCGAAACCGAAGAAACCGATGGCCTGGAAAATGTGGAAGACAATCAGCATCAACGCGCGTCGGCGATACGGTGGCTGCCAGATATCGGCAAAACGACCCTTGCCTTCGACGTCGACCGGTACGGTTTCCGGCGTATCCAGCGGCTTGCCGTGATCCTTCTCGCATCGTGCTTCGATGCCATCAAGAATTCGGTTGGCTTCATCAAAGCGGCCATGCTGCGCGAGCCAGCGCGGCGATTCCGGCAGGCGCTTGCGCAGCCACCAGATAAACAGCGCAAACACTGCGCTGGCCAACACCACCCAACGCCAGCCGGACACGCCGAATGGTGCTTGCGGCACCAGCCACCACGACATCAGCGCCACCGCCGGCACCGACAGGAATTGCACGAAAAACGCAAAGGCAAACGCCGAACTGCGCATGCGTTTGGGTACCAGTTCCGAGAGGTAGGCGTCGATGGTCACCAGCTCGATACCCAAACCGATGCCAACCAGAAAACGCATGCAAATGATGCCCAGCGCTGAACTCTGAATCCCCATCAACACCGTCGCCACCGTGTACCAGACCAGCGCAAAGGTGAAAATCGCACGGCGCCCGAAGCGATCTGCCAACGGGCTGAGCAGGCTGGCGCCGAGGAACAGGCCGAGGAACGTCGCCGAAGCAAACGCTGCTTGATCAGAGAAACCGAATACGCCTTGATTGCCAGTGGCAAAGATGCCGTCGCGAATCAGCCCAGGGCTGATGTAAGCGGTCTGGAACAGGTCGTAGAGTTCGAAGAAACCACCGATTGACAGCAGCGCCACCAAGCGCCAAATCGTCGCGACCGCCGGAAGGCGATCGATGCGGGCGGACACTTGGGCGGCGCGGATCGGGTCGATGCCGTCGCTGTGCGCGGCGGCGGGGGCATGAGCAGTCATGGGCTGATCCATTTTTTATTGATGGAAAAGCTTAGCCTGCTATCGGAGTTCACGGATTGTGAATATCGGGGGGTTACACCGATAAACCGCTGAATTTTCGCAATATCTGCTTACCAATTAACGATTTATGCCGCAGCCGCCGAATCCGCTAGCGCCGAGGCCGGCAAGCCGAAGATCCGGTCGAACAGCCAGTTGAAGGCGAACGTGTAGCACGGGATGAAAATGATCAGCGCCAGATCCAGGAGAAACGCCTGTACCAGACTGATGTTCATCCACCAGGCAATCAACGGAATCAGGAACACGATCAGCGTCAGTTGAAAACCGATGGCGTGAGCAATCCGTCGTTTCACCGTACGCGTGCGCGACACCTGGCGGCTTTCCCAGTGCTCGAACAACGAGGTGTAAATGAAGTTCCAGGTGACGGCGATGGTGGTGATGATCACCGCCAGCGGCCCGGTGCTGCCCGGTGAGGTGCCGGACAACAGCGCCAGACCGAGGGCGGAGAAGGTCATGCCGATCACTTCGTACAGCGACACGTAGACCAATTTGCGTTTGACGCCTTGCATGGAGATTTGCCTCTTTCTTGCCGTTTGTTGGCCAGCGGGACTGGCGAAGACGGCGAAAGATAGCTTCAATAGGGCTGACAGAAAAAGTCAGCTACTTTCAGTTCTATTGATAGGTTTTCAGGGTGAATTTCAACAGCGACAGCATCGAGCTGTTTCTTGCCGTGATCGAACGCGGCTCGTTTTCGGCGGCGGCGCGTGCGTTAGGTCGGGTGCCTTCCGCCGTCAGCATGGGTATTGGCAACCTTGAAGCCGAACTCGGTTATCTGCTGTTCGACCGCAGCCATCGCGAACCACAGCCGACGGCGATGGCGCTGTCACTGGTGCCCCATGCGCGATTGATCGCCGAGCAACTCAAACACCTGCAAGTGCACGCGGTGGAATTGTCGCTGGGGCTGGAGAGCAAGTTGTCGATCGGCGTGGTCGCGGACATCGACCGGCGCCGTTTGCTGGCGGCGATCAAGGTGATCGCCGAGCGCCATCCGCTGCTCGATATCGAGGTGCTGACCGCACCACAGGATGACGTGCTGGCGATGTTGCACAGTGGCCGCGTCAGCGTGTGCTTGGCGTTTGCCGGGTTGAGCATGAATGTGCTGGAGCGTTTTCAGTTTGTCGGCAGCGAACGGATGATCGCCACGCTGGCGGCGGACAGTCCGCTATTGCAGGGGCAGAATGTATTTCTTGAAGACCTGGTGCATGTGCGGCAGATCATCGTCGCCAGTCGCGACTTGCCGATCAGTGAAACGCGGCCATTGGTGGCGGAGTCTTATTGGCGCACCGACAGTCTTGAGACAGCGATGGAGATGGTTGAGGCGGGATTGGGTTGGGGTAATTTCCCGCTGTCGGTGGTGCAGGCGCGACTGGACAGCGGACGGCTGAAACGTCTGAATTTCCGCAATATCGAAAACGGACTGGTGATGCCGGTGCATGCGGTGTGGCTCAAGAGCCAGCCGCTACAGAAAGGCGCATTGGCCCTGGTTGACCTGCTCAGCCACTAGCGACGGTGGAGATCCCACAGGGATTGTGTTTCAACCTTGAATCTGTGGAAGGTCAGGTACTTTCGCGGATCTTCAATTCAAAGCCCATGTCTTCCACCGGGCGCGCGACCGAGTTGCCGGCCATCAACGTCAGCATCTGCTCCGCCGCCCGCCGGCCAATCGCTTCACGCGGGGTGTTGATGCTGCTCAGGCGCGGCACCATGTGCTCGGACATCGGTAAGTCGTTGAAACCGAGAATCGCCACCTGTTCGGGAATCTTGATGCCGTTGCGCAAGGCTTCGAGCAACGCACCCTGCGCCAAATCGTCGTTACCAAAGAAGATCGCATCGACATCCGGGTGCGCGGCGAGTAACTGTAAAAACAATTCCCCACCCAGTCCCACCGACGAAGCGCGCGGCGTCAGCACTTCCAGATCCGGGTCGTACCGTCCGGCCTTCTGCAACGCTTTGCGAAAACCCTCACCGCGCAACAACGTGCGCTGATCAAGCTGCGCACCAATATAAGCGAGACGCTTGCGCCCTCGCGAGAGCAAATGCTCGGCCGCCGTTTCACCGGCACTGAGTTGCGAGAAGCCGACGCAATTCACCCCGGCGGCGCTGTCCAGTTCCATCATGTACACGCAGGGAATGTTGCTAGCCTCGATCATTCGCCGCGAACTTTCCGTGCGATCAAACCCGGTCAACAAGAAACCGCGTGGCTGATAGGCCATGTAGTTGCGCAGCAGGTTTTCTTCTTCATCGCGCGAGTAGTGGAAGTTGCCGATCAACACTTCAAAGCCTTTGGGCGTGAGCACCCGATGAATGGCTTCCAGCGTATCGATGAACAGAAGGTTGGACAGCGAAGGCACCAGCACGACGACCGAATGGCTCTGCGCCGAGGCCAACGCTCGGGCAGCAGGGTTCACTACGTAGTTGAGTTCACTGGCTGCTTTCTGCACTTTTTCCACCAGTTCGGTGGCCACGGTGCTGACACCGCGCAAGGCGCGGGAGGCGGTAATCGGGCTAACGCCGGCCAGGCGGGCAACTTCATTCAGGGTGGGACGGCCGGTGGTGCGGGTATTTTTATCGTTTTTAGGGGTGGTCATCGACGGCTTGCCAAACAAAAATCAAGGCACTAAGGTAGCGCTGTCCTGATGCAGCTGTAAATGCGTAAGCGAGGTCCTGCCTGATCTTCGCTTTTTGGTGTTGGGAACAAACCTGCTGCAACCCAAAAAAACGACAAGAAGGCGTCGGCAACTTCTGCCTGTGCACTAGAGTCATAGCTAGCAAAGGTAGCGCTGTCTGCGCGCTGAGGTGTTATATGAGTCATCCCATCACCGCCCTGGTCATCATGGGCGTTGCCGGTTGCGGCAAGACGTGCGTCAGCGAGGCCCTGTGCCAATTGAGCGGCGCCACTGCCATTGAAGGCGATACTTTCCATCCGGCCGCGAACATCGAAAAGATGAGCGCGGGGATCCCCCTGAACGACGACGACCGTGCCGGCTGGCTCGACAGCCTGTGCGATGAACTGCGTCGCGTCGACGCGCTGGGCGAACGCCCGGTGCTGACCTGCTCGGCCCTTAAACACAGTTATCGCGAAGTGTTGCGCAGTGCCTTACCGGGCCTGGGTTTCGTGTTTCTTGAATTGACCCCTGAAGTCGCCGCTGAGCGCGTGTCCCATCGTCCGGGCCACTTCATGCCGGCCACGTTGATCGAAAGCCAGTTCGCCACCCTCGAATCGCCCAAGGGCGAGCCGTTGACGTTGGCCCTGAATGCTTCGATCCACAGCGTTGGAGAACTGGCGTCCCAGGCTCACGTCTGGTGGCAGGCCCACGGTCTGAAACAGGCGGTATGAGTGTGTTGAAAGAGCTAGCGCTGTCCTCCCGACTTCTGTTTAACCCGCTTTAATAACAACAACAATCCAGGAGACACCCCCATGTTTGGCATGTCCCACGACGCGTTTCTGCTGCTTGATGCAGTGGTCACGGTGATCGGACTGATTGTCCTGATCACCAAGTTCAAGCTGCACCCGTTTATTTCCCTGACCATCGCCGCCGCGTTCCTCGGCCTGACCTCCGGCATGCCCGTCGGCACCATCATCAAAGCGTTTCAGGACGGCTTCGGTGGCGTGCTCGGTTTCGTCGGCATCATCCTCGCGCTGGGCACCATGCTCGGCAAAATGATGGCCGAATCGGGCGGGGCGGATCAGATCGCCCAGACCCTGATCCGTGCGTTCGGTAAAGACAAAGTCCAGTGGGCGATGATGTTTGCCGCATTCCTTGTCGGCATTCCGCTGTTCTTCGAAATCGGTTTTGTCCTGCTGATACCACTGGTGTTCATCGTTGCGCGCCGCACTGGCGTGTCGATCATCAAGATCGGTATCCCGCTGCTCGCCGGCCTTTCCGCCGTGCACGGTCTGGTGCCACCGCACCCGGGCCCGCTGCTGGCCATCGGTGTGTTCGGCGCTGACATCGGCAAGACCATTCTCTACGGTCTGATCGTTGCGCTGCCGACTGCAATCATTGCTGGTCCGATCTTCGGCACGTTCATCGCCAAGCACATTCCGGGTCACCCGAATCAGGAACTGGTCGATCAACTGGCCCGTGAAAACGACGACTCGGCCAAGCTGCCAAGCTTCGGCATCACTCTGGTCACCGTGCTGCTGCCGGTGTTCCTGATGCTGCTGAAAACCTTCGCTGACGTCGCGCTGCCGGACGGTCACTTCTTCCGCACCTGGATGGACATGATCGGTCACCCGATCTCGGCGTTGCTGCTGGCGTTGCTGCTGTCGCTGTACACCTTCGGGCACAAGCAGGGCATCGGTTCCCAGCAGATGCTCAAGTGGCTGGACGCAAGTCTGGCGCCTACCGCCGCGATCATCCTGATCATCGGTGCGGGCGGTGGCTTCAAGCAGATGCTGGTCACCAGCGGTGTGGGCGACGTGATCGGCCACATGGCGGTCAGCGCACAGATCTCGCCGATCCTGTTGGCGTGGCTGGTGGCAGCGGTGATTCGTATCGCAACCGGTTCGGCGACTGTGGCAACCATTACCGGCGCGGGCATTGTGGTGCCGGTGGTGGGGATGATACCCGGTGTGAACCGTGAGCTGCTGGTGCTGGCTACCGGTGCCGGTTCGCTGATTCTGTCGCACGTGAACGACGCCGGTTTCTGGCTGGTGAAGCAATACTTCAACATGACCGTGGCCGAGACGTTCAAGACCTGGACGGCGATGGAAACCATCCTCTCCATCGTCGCGTTGGGCTTTATCCTGCTGTTGTCGCTGTTCGTTTAAGCGCTTCTTGCAGACACAAAAAAACCGCAGCGATGCGGTTTTTTTGTGGGTGGAGATATCACGGCTGAGTACACAGCCAATGTGGGAGCGAGCTTGCTCGCGAAAGCGGTGGGTCAGTCAGCATTGATGTAGCTGACACGACGCCTTCGCGAGCAAGCTCGCTCCCGCAGGGGGCGGGTGTCAGTTACCGGTTTTCGGGGCCAGGCCATCCGCCCGGAACATCCCGCGAATCCCGCGTACAGCCTGACGAATCCGGTCCTGGTTTTCGATCAGCGCAAAGCGCACGTGATCATCGCCATACTCACCAAAACCCACCCCCGGCGAGACGCAAACTTTAGCCTCGGCCAGCAGTTTCTTGGCGAACTCCAGCGAACCCAGATGCGCGTACTGCTCGGGAATCTTCGCCCAGACATACATCGACGCCTTCGGGTTCTCGACCATCCAGCCCAGTTCATGCAGGCCTTTGACCAGCACATTACGACGCTGGCGATACTGCTCGGCGATGTCGCGCACGCATTGCTGATCGCCTTCCAGCGCAGCAATCGCCGCCACTTGCAGCGGGGTGAAGGTGCCGTAGTCGTGGTAGCTCTTGATCCGCGCCAAGGCGTTGACCAGTTCGGGGTTACCGACCATGAAACCGATGCGCCAGCCCGCCATGTTGTAGCTCTTGGACAGGGTGAAAAACTCCACCGCGATGTCCTTGGCGCCCGGCACCTGCATGATCGACGGGGCTTTCCAGCCGTCGTAGACGATGTCGGCGTAAGCCAGATCGTGAATCACCAGCACGTCGTACTGCTTGGCGAGGGCGATCACCCGCTCGAAGAAATCCAGCTCCACACACTGTGCGGTCGGGTTCGACGGAAAGCCGAGGATCATCATTTTCGGCTTCGGAATCGAGCCACGAATCGCTCGTTCGAGTTCGTCGAAGAAGTCCACGCCTGGCACCAGCGGCACCGAACGCACCTGGGCGCCGGCGATCACCGCACCGTAAATGTGAATCGGATAACTCGGGTTCGGCACCAGCACGGTGTCGCCCTGATCCAGAGTGGCCAGCATCAAATGCGCCAGGCCTTCCTTGGAACCGATGGTGACGATGGCTTCGCTTTCCGGGTCGATGTCGACCTCGTAGCGCTGCTTGTACCAGTTGGAAATCGCCCGGCGCAGGCGCGGAATGCCCTTGGACGTGGAGTACCCGTGGGTGTCTTCGCGTTGGGCCACTTGTACGAGTTTTTCGACAATGTGCGGCGGCGTGGCCCCGTCGGGGTTGCCCATGCTCAAGTCGATGATGTCTTCACCACGGCGCCTGGCGGCCATCTTCAGCTCGGCGGTGATGTTGAAAACGTAAGGGGGGAGTCGATCTATGCGCGCAAAGCGGCGCGGCGAACCTTGTTCAGCCATTGTTGCCTCGGATAACGTAAGCGCCCGGAACCGTCCGAGCGACGCTGGTCACTGCGGTGACCTGTGGCGGAAGATAAGGTCAGTGATGGCATACTGTCCAGCGCGTTTTTCAACAAATTTTGCCCAAGGAAATCGGTAGATGGAATTCACCAGCGGCTTCTTGCTGAGCCTTTCGCTGTGCCTGGATATCGGCGTAGCCAACATCGCCATGATCACCCTGGCGATGCAGCGTGGTTACTTTCAGGGCTTCGCTTTGGGCCTCGGCACCTGCGTCGGCGACCTGATTTATGCGGTGCTGGCGCTGGCCGGGATGACGGTTCTGCTGCAATACGAAACTGTGCGTTGGGTGCTGTGGATCGGCGGTTCGGCGCTGTTGATCTACTTTGCGGCGAAGATGATTTACTCGGCGATCCATCACGAAGCGCAACTGGCCGCGACCGCCGAGGTGGGGCAGAACTCCCATCGCAAAGAATTCTTTCGGGGGATTTTCCTCGCCATGTCGTCGCCGAGTGCGATTCTCTGGTTTGCCGCTGTTGGCGGTACGTTGATCGCCCGTTCCGGCGCTGGTGGCCCGCTGAGTTCGGCGTTGTTCCTCGGTGGTTTCCTTTGCGCCGGGCTGCTGTGGTCGGCGGGGTTGTGCTTTGCCGCGAGCCACGGAGGCAAGCTGCTGGGTGACAAGCTATTGCGCTATTCCTATATGGCATCTGCAGCGATCTTCTGCTATTTCGCAGTCTACGTGATCGTATCTGGCTATAACGAATTTGTCGGTTCCGGTGCCGTCGAGCAGTTGCACGCGCTGTAAACGTGCGAATTGGGTTTGGCTTTCTATACTCCCAGCCGAACCCCTTTTTTTGTGCCAGGAGTCGAGTCATGGATGAGCAAAAACGCGTCGAAGTGGCTGAACCTCGCTTCGAACATGGACACTTCCTGCTGATTGCAGGCTTTCGCGGTCGATTTACCCAAGACGCAGCAAAAGACATCCCGGCACTGTGGGAAAAGTTCTTGCCGCACCTGGGAAAGATTCAGGGGCAAAAAAACGAAGTGACCTACGGCGTCTGCAGCAACTTCGACGGCAAGGGTGGCTTCGATTACATCGCCGGGGTGGAAATCAGCAAGCTCGATGATCTCGACCAGAAGGTCTACCAATGGGTCGAAGTGCTGCCTCGTCAATACGCCGTGTTCGAACACCAAGGGCCGCTCGATCAGTTGCCGCAAACCCTGCAATACATCTACAAAACCTGGTTGCCGACCTCTCACTACGTGGAGCTCAACGCACCGGAGCTGGAACGCTACAGCGCCGATTTCAATCCAAAGCTGCACACCGGCAAACTGGAAATCTGCGTGCCGGTCGATACCAGGGCCTGAGCCGACAGACATGAGGCGGATCACTGATCCGCCTCATGCTTTCAACGCTGTTTACGCCGCGTGCGCAGCAGGTCGACTGCCAGCGTAATGAAGCCGAAAGTACTGATGCCCAACACCATCAACAGGCCGATTTCAACGCTGCTCATAAACGGTTTCCCCCAAGGGTGATCAGAGACACACCTGAGAAATAGCCCGCGCCGAATCTGAAGAAAAGCGCTTATACGCAGGCTTTACGCGGCCCGTGCGGATCGATATGCAGACCTTATTCCTTTATGCTTTCGGCACTTTCTTCTGCTGATTTCCGAGCCGCCATGAACACCGTTATCCGCAACGTTACCGCCGCCGACCTGGACCGCTGCTACGCCATCGAAACCGTTGCCTACGAGGGCGACGAAGCGGCCACTCGCGAGAAGATCGCCACGCGCATCGCCACCTGGCCGGAAGGTTTTATCGTCGCTGAGGTGGATGGCGTGGTCGCCGGTTTCGTCAACTCGGGCGCGGCATTTGACGTGCAGATGTCGGACGAGGCGTTCAAGGAACTGATCGGCCATGACCCGAAAGGGCCGAACGTGGTGATCATGTCGGTGGTGGTGCACCCGGATTATCAGGGGCAGGGTTTGGCGAAAAGGTTGATGGCTGAGTTCATCGAGCGTATGCGCGGAATGGACAAGGCGACGATTCACCTGATGTGCAAGGAACAGCACATTCCGCTGTATGCCGGGTTTGGCTTTGCCTACATCAAACCGTCGGAGTCCGATCACGGCGGCATGGCGTGGCACGAGATGATCCTCACCCTCTGAGTCATCACACATAACCTGTGGGAGCTGGCTTGCCAGCGATAGCGGTGGATCAGTCGGCATTGATTTTTGATTTGCCGACGCCATCGCTGGCAAGCCAGCTCCCACAGGGCTCTTTGGTGTTTGTAATACCGTGGTCAGTAGAGGGTGTCGGTTACGCGTTTCGGCGCTTCACGGTCGTAGGTCTCGGCATCGAACTGGCCGTCGTTCAGGCGCTTGTGGAAGGCGCCGGCAGAGGGCAGGGCCGAGCGTGGCAGATGCGTTTGCGGATTCCACGCATCCGAACGGACGAACGCTTTCGAGCAATGAAAAAACGCCGCCTCCACCGTCACCAGCAACACGGTTTTCGCCGCTTTGCCATTCACCGCAAAACTCTCCAGCAGCGCCGGCTCGGCGCTGATCACCGCGGTGCCGTTGACCCGCAACGTCTCGCCAATCCCCGGAATGATGAACAGCAGCGACACCCGCGAATCCTGCAGTACATTGCGCAAGGTATCGATGCGGTTGTTGCCCGGGCGATCCGGCAGGGCCAGGGTGTTTTGATCAATGATCCGTACAAAGCCCGGCGCATCCCCGCGCGGCGAATTATCCAGGCCAGCGGCGCCCACCGAGCTGACGATCACCAGCGGCGAGACGCGCACCATTGCCTGATAATCTTCGTTGAGAAAACCGATCTGTTTGCGCACCGCCCGCTCATGGGGCTGCCCGTAAATCGCTTCCAACGCTTCGATTGAGTCGATCATCGTGCTTCCCTCGATAACTTAGAAAACCAGGCCCATGCGCCGCTCGTAACCGATCCGGCCCTTGTACGCCTCGCCGCTGTCGACGTAGCCGTGTTTGGCGTACAGCGCGATGGCTGCGTCGTTATCCGCGTCCACCGACAATTCCAGCCCCTTGATCTCCGGCCACGCCTGACGCGCAACCTCTGGCAGCGCTAGCAGGCACGCCTTGCCATAACCCTTGCCCTGCGCCCGGCGATCGACCTGCAATGCATGCAACGTGGCGCTGTGTTCATCGGCCCAGGCTGGCAAAACGGGCGGGCGCTTGAGCAGCAGAAACGCCACCGGCACTTCATCCGCCAGCAAGGCAAAACCCTTCACGCCGGGGCCGGGCTTCGACAGCAGCGTGTGCAACGCGCCATGAATGTCGCCAGAGAATTTGATCTGCTCGGCATGGATTTCAATCGCCTCGACTTGCTGACGCTGCAAGGCGTTCAGGCTGTCGTACGGCACGAGTTGGGCTGACACGGGAATTTCCCTTTTCCTACAAAGATAAGCCTCGGATTCTAGCGATTTTGTCTTCGGTGGAAATTTTTTGTTTCGCCTGTCGATCTGCCGATCCCCCAAGCGACTAAGGATGTCTTCACAACAAAAATCACGGAGAACACCATGAGCGCACAAGCTGAAATCCAGACCCTGATCAACACCTACCGCGAAGCCGTCATGACCAAGGACGTGGAGAAAGTCATGGCGTTGTACGCCGACGACATCGTCTCCTTCGACGCGATCAAGGCCCTGCAATTCAAGGGCAAGCCCGCCTACCGTGCGCATTGGGTGGCGTGCATGGAAATGTGCCCCGGCCCGCACATTTTCGAATTCCAGGAAATCGCCATCGAAAGTGCCGACAACATCGCCTTCGCGCACTGGGTGGCGAACTGCGGCGGCACCAACGACAAGGGCGAAACCCAGAGCTGCTGGATGCGCGTCACCGCTTGCTATCGGCAGGTTGGCGGGGCGTGGAAAATCGTCCACGAACACTGGTCGGCGCCGTTTGATCCGATGAGCGGCGCAACCCTGTTCGATGTGACTCCCTGATCTTCAGCCATAGTTGAACCGTCCGATTCAGGAGAACGCCATGAAGTATTTATGCTTGGTCTACAGCGATGAGCGCCTGCTGCATTCGTCGCCCGACAGCCCGGAAGATGCCGAGTGCTGGGCCTACGCCGAGTCGATTCAGGGCAGCGGGCGGATGGTCGCCGCCGAGGCGCTGGAGTCGGTGCAGACCGCCACCACCGTCAGGATGCGCAACGGCAAACTGTCGATCACCGATGGCCCGTTCGCTGAAACCAAGGAGCAATTGGCCGGTTTCTACCTGATTGACGCCAAGGACCTCAACGAAGCGCTCCAGGTCGCCGGCAACATTCCGGCGGCGCGGGTGGGCAGCGTTGAAGTGCGTCCGGTGCGGCAGTTGAATGTCTGAGGTCAGGGCGCGGGTCGAGCAGGTCTATCGTCAAGACTCGCGGCGGATTCTGGCAACGCTGATTCGCCTGCTCGGTGATTTCGACCTCGCCGAAGAAGCCTTGCACGAGGCGTTCTTTGTCGCGGTCGAACGCTGGCAGCGCGACGGCGTGCCGGACAATCCGCGCACCTGGCTGGTCTCGACCGGGCGCTTCAAGGCGATTGACGTGTTGCGCCGGCGCGCTCGCTTCAAGGCTTCGCAACCATTGTTGTTGGCGCAACTGGAAGAACTCGAACAGGCCGACTGGAGTGGTGAGGATGTGGAGGATGATCGTCTGCGGTTGATCTTCACCTGTTGTCACCCGGCGCTGGCGGCGGATGCGCAAGTACCGCTGACCTTGCGCGAAGTCTGCGATCTGACCACCGAGGAAATCGCCCGTGCATTTCTCTCGGCACCGGCGGCGATTGCGCAACGCATCGTGAGGGCGAAAGCCAAGATCCGTGATGCGAAAATCCCGTATCAAGTACCGAGCCTGAGCGAATTGCCCGAACGCCTCGACAGTGTGTTGCGGGTGATTTATCTGGTGTTCAACGAAGGCTATTCGGCATCGGTCGGGGCCGAGGTGACCCGTGAGGATCTGACGCGTGAGGCGATCAGGCTGGGGCGGTTGTTGATGGAGTTGCTGCCGGAGCCGGAAGTGATAGGGCTATTGGCGATGATGCTGTTGCACGAATCGCGACGGGCGGCGCGCACCTCGTCGAGTGGCGAACTGGTGCTGCTGGATGATCAGGATCGATCATTGTGGGACAGCGATCTGATTGCTGAGGGTTGTGCGCTGGTCGAGCGTGCGCTGACCACGCGGCGGTTCGGGCCGTATTGTTTGCAGGCGGCGATTGCGGCGGTGCATGCCGAGGCGCCGACGGCGGGGGAGACGGATTGGGAGCAGATCGTTGGTTTGTATGACGTGCTGTTGCGCGCGGTGCCTTCGCCGGTGATCGAGTTGAACCGGGCGGTGGCGGTGGCCAAGCGTGATGGGGCATTGGCGGGGTTGAATCTGATTGAAGGGATTCTTGATCGCGGCGAATTGCAGGATTATCACTTGGCGCATTCGGCGCGGGCGGAGTTTTGTCGGCAGCTGGGCAGGTTGGAAGGGGCGAGGGCGGCGTATTTGCGGGCGTTGGAGTTGACCCGACAAGAGCCGGAGCGGCGGTTTATTGAAGGGCGGCTTTCGGCGCTGGAATTGCCCTCACCCTAGCCCTCTCCCGAGGGGAGAGGGGACTGATTGGGGGATGCTGTAGAAGTACGCCGACCTGAACGCTCAGCGGTGAATCCATAATCGAACCAAATTTCACGACCCTATATACCGCAGCAATCAATCCATAATCGACTCGGTCTCTCAGGTCGATGTCTGACGCAAGACAACTCGGTCGGCCCCCTCTCCCTCCGGGAGAGGGCTGGGGTGAGGGGGGCTCGATCTTCAACCACTATTCCAGCATCTTGCTCAACAACCAGCTCCCCGCCGGCCCCGGCGGATACAGCCGCGACCACAAGGCATCGACAAACACAGGCTTAGGCCAACCGCGCACCTTCAACTCCACCAACAGATCATTGCCATAACGCTGCGCGAGCCAACGCGGCAACGGCGCCCAGCCAAAGCCTTTCTCGGCCATTTCCAGCAACATCAGATAACTCGGCGCCGACCACACCCGACCTTTGCCGCGACTGTCATACGGATTGACGATCGTCGCCAGACGCAATTCGCGATGCTGCTCGAGGATCTGCTGATCAACGTGATCAAGCTTGGCCAGCGCATGGTCGCGATTAACGAACAACGCGATCTCCGTGCGCTCGGCCACGGTCGAGGTCGCCAGATCCGGCGGATAGCTCTCTTGCATTTCAGCGAACGCCAGATGCGCGCGACCACGCTGCACCAACTCGATCAGGTCTTCGCATTCGGCAATCAAACACTCCAGTTCCAGATCCGGATAACGCTGCTCAAACCCGACCAGCGCCGCTTCAAACCGAGCCGACTGATAGGTATCGGAAATCGCCACCGTCAGCTTCGGTTCGACGCCTTGGGACAATTGCCGAGCGGTCATTTCCAGACGACTGCTGGCCGCCAGAATGGCCTCGGCGCGTTGCAGCATCACATGCCCGGCCGGGGTCAGGGTCGGTTTGCGGCTGCTGCGATCGAACAACACCAGATCCAGATCAATCTCAAGGCTGGCCACCGCCGCGCTGACGGTCGATTGGCTGCGCCCCAATTTACGCGCCGCGGCCGAAAACGAACCTTGCGTGGCTGCTTGGACAAACGCCAGCAGCACTTCCTGCGAAATCATCAACTATCGCCTTGATCGATGGTTACTGGTTATGAAGTATCGATGCGAGCATAGATCATGGCAACCATCTTCACTCAAGGACTCAGGCCATGACTGCCCACAAATCCATCACTGAACGTATTTTCCAGGCCATCGGTTTCGAATTGCTGGCCATCCTCATCTGCACCCCGTTGCTGGCGTGGATCATGAAAAAACCGATGCTTGAAATGGGCGCGGTGACAATACTGATTGCCATGCTGGCGCTGGGCTGGAACGTGGTGTTCAACCGCTTCTTCGACCGCATGCTCGCGCGAATGAATGTCGCACACAACGCTTGGGTACGGGTGGTGCACGCGCTGCTGTTCGAGGGTGGTTTGATCGTGATGGGCGTGCCGCTGATTGCCTGGTGGCTGTCGGTCAGCCTGTGGCAGGCGTTTTTGCTCGACATCGGCGTGCTGCTGTTTTTCCTGCCGTACACCTATGTGTATCACTGGGGTTATGACGTGGTGCGTGAGCGCGTGATGATGCGTAATGCGTGTCAGGGTTAAACAAAAAAATCGCAGCCCGAAAGGCTGCGATTTTTTGTGCCTGGTATTTAGAGAAACATCCCGCCGGATGCCTCGACCCGCTGACCATTGATCCACTGCGCACCCGGCGACAGCAACAGCGCCAACGCTCCGCCAATGTCATCCGGCTGGCCGGCACGACCCAGCGCAGTGTTGTCGGCGACCATCGCATTCACTGCCGCGTTGTCGCGAACGGTGCCGCCGCCAAAGTCGGTTTCAATCGCACCAGGCGCCAGAATGTTCACACCGATTTGCCGTGCGCCCAGCTCTTTCGCCTGATAGCGGGTCAACACTTCCATTGCACCCTTCATCGCCGCGTATGCGCCGTAACCCGGCAAGCTGAAGCGGGTCAAGCCGCTGGAGATGTTGATGATTCGCCCGCCATCGTTGATCAGCGGTAACAGTTGCTGAGTCAGGAAAAACGGTCCTTTCAATTGAATATTCATCAGTACATCGAACTGCTCCGGCGTGGTGTCAGTGAACAGCGCGTGCACGCCAATCCCGGCGTTGTTGATCAGGAAATCAAAACGCTGACGATTGAAGGTTTCCTCTAATGCTTGCTTAACGTGCGCAACGAAACCGGCAAAACTCTCGCTGCGGCCAACGTCCAGTTGCAGCATCACGGCTTTGGCACCGAGTGCTTGCACTTCGGTCACCAGCGCCTGAGCCTCATCGGCGCGGCTGTGGTAAGTGCCGATGATGTCGACGCCTTGAGCAGCAAGGTGCAGGGCGGCGTTTTTGCCCAGGCCACGACTGGCGCCGGTGATCAATGCGATTTTTCGGTTCATGGGACTTCCTCGATTGCGGTAAGGGGTGGTGATGAGACTCAGTTTATTTATCCGCCAAGAGGTGATAAACAGGCTTGAATCGGAATCACTGATCGGTTCAGCCGAACAATCCACAGGTGCCTCATGAACAAACTGGAACTGCTGCGCACCTTCGTCCGTGTCAGCGAACTGTCGAGTTTCACCCTTGCCGGGGAAAGTCTCGGGCTGCCACGCTCCACCGTGTCTGAACATGTGCAGGCGCTGGAGGCGTTACTCGGCACGCGCCTGTTGCAACGCACCACGCGCAAGGTGCAGGCGACGCAGGACGGTCTGGTGCTGTACGAACGCAGCAAGGATCTGCTCTCGCACATGGATGAGATCGAAGGCTTGTTCCGACAGGACGAGGCGTCGCTGACCGGACGCATTCGTGTCGACATGCCGAACATTCTCGCGCGGCGCCTGATCATGCCGCACCTGCCGCAATTCATGGATCGGCACCCGAATCTTGAGCTGGAAATCAGCAGCACCGACCGCCGCGTCGACCTGCTCAGCGAAGGCTTCGATTGCGTGGTGAGGATTGGCGCGCAACCGGATCAATCGGTGGTCGCGCGGCACCTCGGTGACTTCCCCATGGTCAATTGCGCCAGCCCCGCCTATCTCGAACGCTACGGTGTGCCGCAGTCGCTGGAAGATCTCGCGCAGCATCGACTGGTGCATTACGTCGGCGTGCTCGGTTCGCGTTCGGAAGGGTTTGTGTACGAGGAGGGCGGCCAGGTGAAACGCTTGCCGATGGCGGGCAGCATCACGGTCAACAGCACTGACGCTTACGAGTCGGCGTGCCTCGGCGGTTTCGGTCTGACGCAGGTGCCGCGTACCGGCATGCAACCGCATCTGGACAACGGCGAACTGGTGACCGTGTTGCCGCAATTTACGGCGCCGGCGATGGGCATTTCATTGTTGTATGCGCGACAGCGGCATTTGCCGTTGCGGGTGCGGGTGTTTATGGATTGGCTGGGCGATCTGATTCGCTCCACGCTCGGAACCTGATCACTAAACCAATGTGGGAGCGAGCTTGCTCGCGAAGACGGAGTGTCAGTCAATTCAGAGTTGACTGATCCACCGCTTTCGCGAGCAAGCTCGCTCCCACAAGGATAGTTGTGCGGTCAGAAGATCTGGGTGAACAACCAGTACAGGCTGCCGGACAGCAGGATCGCCGCCGGCAGCGTCAGCACCCACGCCATCAACAGATTGCGGATGGTCCTCATCTGCAACCCTCCACCATTGGCAACCATGGTCCCGGCCACACCCGAGGACAACACGTGCGTCGTCGACACCGGCAGACCAAACATGTCCGCCGCGCCAATGGTCAGCATCGCCACGGTTTCCGCCGAAGCACCCTGCGCATACGTCAGGTGAGTCTTGCCGATCTTCTCGCCAACCGTCACCACAATTCGTTTCCAGCCAACCAGGGTGCCCAACCCGAGCGCGATGGCCACGGCAATCTTCACCCACAGCGGAATAAACCGCGTGGCGTTGTCGATCTGCTGCTTGAACAGTTGCAGTTTGCTGCTGGTATCGGCATCGAAATTGCCGACCTTGTTCTTGTCCATAAGGCGAATGCTTTCGCTGGCCAGGTACATGTCATTACGCACGTTGCCCATGGCCTCGGCCGGGACTTTCGCCAGCGAGCCGTAGCCCCTGACTTCTTCGCCGATGTGCCCGGTGAGGGCGGCGAGGGCGGGGATCAGTTGCGGCGTGGCTTCCTTGCTGCGCACGTAATCGGAGAGCACTGCACGCGGATCGGCCGGCGTCGGCAGCGGTGCACTTTTCACCAGCGCTTGCTGGGTGACTTGCGCCACGGCGGCGAACTGCAGCGATTGTTCTTCCGGCATGGTGCGATTCAAGGCGTAAGCCATTGGCAGGGTGCCGACCAGAATCAGCATGATCAGGCCCATGCCTTTCTGGCCGTCATTGGAGCCGTGGGCGAAGGACACGCCGGTGCAGGTCAGAATCAGCAAACCGCGAATCCACCACGGTGGCGGCGCGTTGCCTTCCGGTGCCTTGTACAGCGAACGGTTCTTCACGAACGCGCGCAGTGCCAGCAACAACAACGCTGCACAACCGAAACCCACCAGCGGCGACAGCAGCAACGCGTAACCGATCTTGGTCGCCTGCGCCCAATCGACACCGCTGGTGCCGTCGCGGCCGTGCATCAAGGCATTGGCCACGCCGACGCCGATGATCGAACCGATCAGCGTGTGCGAAGACGACGCCGGCAAACCCAGCCACCAGGTGCCGAGGTTCCACAGAATCGCCGCGATCAGCAGGGCGAAAATCATCGCGAAACCGGCGGACGAACCGACCTGCAGAATCAGCTCCACCGGCAGCAAGGCGATGATGCCGAACGCCACCGCACCGCTCGAAAGCAGCACGCCGAGAAAGTTGAAGAACCCCGACCAGACCACCGCGACATTCGGCGGCAGCGAGTGGGTGTAGATCACTGTCGCGACGGCATTGGCGGTGTCGTGAAAACCGTTGACGAACTCGAAGCCCAGGGCAATCAGCAGCGCTACGCCGAGCAGCAGGAACGGCGTCCAGGTGGTCACCACCGTGCCGAGTTCGTGCATGTCGTGCATCAGGCTATAGGCGGTGAACAACATCCCCATCGCCAGCACGGCGAAAAAGATCACGTAGGTAAACGGACTGGTTTTCTTGTCGAGGGCCGGCCTGCCGCTGGCGGCGGACGCGGGGCTGGCGGTCAGGGAGGGAGTAGCCATGAGCGGACAATCCTGAGCGAGGGAAGGAGTGTCGCCCATGATCGTTGCAGAATGTTACAGAGAGACTGCGCCATGTCAGTGTTTGCTTTATTAGCGCGACCACTGATCTAAAGAACGACGAAGATTCCTGTGGGAGCGAGCCTGCTCGCGAAAGCGGTGTGTCAGTCAACATGATGGCGTCTGACACTCAGTCTTCGCGAGCAGGCTCGCTCCCACAGGGGATCTGTGCTGGACATCAGGTTCGGTGGTCAGTAATCCCCGCGCTTACGGAAGGCCCAACGCCCGGCAATCACGGTAAACGTCGCCACCAGTGCGACCAGAATCCAGAACCCTTCCGGATCCTGCGACAACGGCACCCCACCCACATTCATCCCGAAAAAACCGGCAATGATGTTGATCGGCAACGCCAGCACAGTCACCACCGTCAGAGTAAACAGCGTGCGGTTGCTCTGTTCGTTGAGGTTGGCAGCGATCTCTTCCTGCAATAGTTTGATCCGCTCACCGAGGGCAGTGAGGTCGTTGATGATCAAGGCAAACTCCTCGGTGGATTTGCGCAGTTCCTTGACGTCCTCCTTCTGCAACCAGGGCGGCGGCCGATTGAGCAGACGCAGCAGCGAACCCGGCTCCAGCGCCAGCAGCCGTTGTAAACGCACCAACACCCGCCGGTTGGCGCCGAGTTCGGCGCGGTTGGTCGACAGTCGCGATGAGAGCAATTCGTCCTCGACCTGATCGACGCTGAGGCTGGTCTTGCGCACGATTTGCGTGAGCACTTCGCCCTGATCGCGCAGCAGATGCACGAGCAGTTCCGAGGGCGAACGAAAGCGCTCGCCGGCCTTCACCGACGAGCGCAATTTGTCCACCGAGTGCAGCGGTTGCAGACGCGCGCTGACGATCAGTTTGCTGCGCACACAGACCCACAGCGTCGACACGTCCGAGGAGACCATGCTGCTGAGGTTGAACACCACATCGTTGACCACCGCCAGCAACGCCGAGTCGACATGCTCGATGCGCGTCGACCGCGAACCTTCGTGCAGCGCCTCGAAAAACTCTTCGGGCAATTGCAGATGACTTTTCATCCAGCGCTCGCACGCCGCATGCGCCAGATTGAGGTGCAGCCAAAGGAATTCACCCGTGTCGTTGTCATCCTGCAAGCAGCGCAACGCCGTCGCCGAATCGACTTCGCGGCCACGTTCGCCGGGCAGGAAGCGAAAGCCGTAGAGCAGGCCAAACAGATCAGGATCGCGATGACTGATATCGAGGCTGTGGTTCATGAAGGCTCGCTGCGAGGAGGATGCGTCGGTCGCGCAAATGGCAGGTTCACTGAGCCGCATCATCGCAATGTCACATGACGTTTGTGTGACAGCAAAATGACGTCAAATCAGCGACTTACCGACGGTCTGATTTTCTTCAAGAAGCGCTCTGGCGCGCCGATCACAGGTGCGTTAGGTTGCGCGCCATTGGCCATGAGCCAAGGCTCGCCGACATGGATGTCCGGCACAATTTCACGCCTTACCGGGCGTGCCTCATCCTTGTCCTGAGTATCTTGCGATGCTGCAAAAATCCCTGAGAGCGCAAATTCTCGCCCTGCTGTGCGGCAGCCTGCTGGCGATGCTGTTGATCGCGCTGGCTTGTTTTCACTTCCTGTCCAACGGCGTGCAAAGTTACAGCCAATTGATCGCCGGCCCGTTGCACACCTCGCAATTGATCGACGAAGCCAACCTGCAATTCAAGGTGCAGGTGCAGGAATGGAAAAACGTGTTGTTGCGCGGCAAGCAACCGGCGGATCTGGCCAAGTATTGGGGCCAGTTCGAAGATCGTCAGCGCGATGTGCAGAACATCCTCGGCGAGCTGGCCGGGCAGAAAGGCCTGGAGCCTAGCCTGAAAAACCGTATCGAACGCCTGCGCGATGAGCATCGTCAGCTCGGTTCCGCCTACCAGAAAGGTCGCGATGCCTACGTGGCTGCCGGTGGCGATCCGACGGCGGGTGACACAGCAGTCAAAGGCGTCGATCGCGCCACCAGCGATCAAATGAGCGAACTGGTCAGCGAGTTGCGCAAGCAAGGGACAGAGCAGTCGGCGCTGATCAGTGCCGAGACCGATCGCACGGTGTTGTTCGGTCTGCTGGTGATGCTCGCATCGGGCCTGCTGATCGGCCTGTTGAGCCTGTGGCTGGTCAACCGCAACCTGGTCGAACCCATCCGCAAACTGATCGATTACGTGACCCAGTTGAGCCGCGGCAAACTGGCCGAACGTGTGGTCAGCGACCGTCAGGATGAACTGGGCAACCTCGCCGCAGCCGCCAACACCTTGCGCGATTTCCTCGCCGACACCTTCACCCGTTTGCAGCGCAGCGCGAGCGATCTGGACAGCGCCAGCGGCGAGTTGAATGCGATCGCCACGACCATGGCCGGCGGCACCAACGAGCAGTTCAACCGCACCGATCAGGTGGCCACGGCGATGAACGAAATGTCCGCCACCGCGCAGGAAGTGGCGCGCCATGCCGCCGACGCCGCACGCGCGGCCGACGATGCCGACCAGTCCGCCCAACAGGGTGAGAAGGTCATGCAGAGCACTATTCACTCGATCACGCAGATGCGCGGCGAGATCGCCAACACCGCCACGGTGATTCGTCGTCTGGAAGCCGACAGCGGTCGTATCGGCAAAGTGCTGGAAGTGATTCGCGGCATCGCCGAACAGACCAACCTGCTGGCGCTTAACGCTGCGATCGAAGCGGCGCGCGCCGGTGAGGCCGGGCGTGGTTTTGCCGTGGTCGCCGATGAAGTACGCAACCTCGCACAACGCACCGCCGAGTCGATCATCGAGATCAACCAGATCATCCAGAGCGTGCAGACCGGCGCGGTGGACGCGGCGCAAGCCATCGACAGCGGCCAGACGCGCAGTGATGAAAGCGTCGAGCAGGTGACCCAGGCCGGCGCGATGCTGGAGCGCATCACGCACGCCGTGGAAGCGATCCGCGACATGAACCGTCAGATCGCTACTGCTGCCGAAGAGCAAACGTCGGTTGCCGAAGACATCTCGCGCAACCTCACCGAGATCACCTCGATCGCCAGCACCAACCTCGACAACGTGCAGCGCACCGAAAGCGCCAGCCAGAACCTGCATGGCCTGTCGGGGCAACTGAACGAAGTCACCGCGCGCTTGAGCGCCTGAGGCGATTGAACGTGTACCGGTTCGGATACCGAGTCGGTACACAGTCGATCTCAAATCGATGCGGGCGTGGTCGATGACCGGTTATCTATAACCGGCATTGGAGCCTTTCCATGGTCAGCATCACTTCTGTTTCGATCAATCAGACTGTCACGACACCTACCAGTAAAACTTCGATCAGTGACGTTGCTGACGACACGTCTACTACCGCAACCGCCAGCACGGGTGCGACTGCCGATACCGGTAAAGTCGCTGCCGGTGGGGCCGCTCCGGCGGGTGGCAGCAGTTCCAGCAGCAGTGAAGAATCGGATTCGGTGAAAGAACTGCGCAAGCAGATTGCCGAGTTGCAGAAGCAATTGCAGGAAGAGCAACAGGCGTTGCAAGCGGCTCAGGCGAAGCAGGAAAGTTCGGATGCGAAAGTCGCCGAAGTGGCGGCCGCACAGGCGCAGATCACTGCCACCTCGGCCTCCCTGTCCACCGCCACCGCCTCGCTATTGCAGGCGTTGCAGGATTCCGACTCGAGTACCTCGGGATCGTTGGTCAGCACCTCGGTGTGATGCCCTTTTCCCTCACCCTAGCCCTCTCCCAGAGGGAGAGGGGACTGACCGTGGTGACTATTCGAGGTACGCCGACCTGAAATATCGAGTCGTACTCAGGTCTTGAGTAACCCCCGATCGGCTCCCTTTCCCCCTCGCCCCTTGGGGGGAGAGGGCTGGGGTGAGGGGGCGAAAATCTCACTGACAACACATCAACAAAGCCAAACACCAGACATGAAAAAGCCGCACGATCTTTCAATCGTGCGGCTCTTGGTGGTGCGTTCAATCAAGTGTCTTGCTTATTGCTCAACACCTTGCCAGTGGTCGCATCAAAGTCCACATCGAACTCTTTGCCATCAGCAGTTTTCAATTCAACTTCATACTCATAACCGTTGAAGTGGTTATCCAGGTCAGTGTCAGTAATAGTCGCACCCGGATGCAGTTTCAGCGCTTCGGCATTCATCGACTCCAGCGACTTGATCTTGCCCGACTTAACCAGTTCAGGAATCTGGTCAACGCGAACATCAGCCTGGGCCAAGCCAGCGGTGAGGGTCAGGGCAGCGGCAGTAAACAGGGCAGTCAAAGTTTTCATCGGTTCGTTCCTTGGGGTGATTCGTTTAAGTGGCCTCAGGTTAACCAGCGCAACTTAACTCACCCTTAAAATCCCGACGCCAAACAAAACGGGCAAGCCATGCACCTGCACAGAACCTGTGGGAGCGTGACTTGCCCGCGATGAAGGCGCCTCGATTTCAGATCAGAAACCGTTGTTCTTCAACACCTGATCAACAGTGCCAGCCGCCGGGCGTTTATAGAACTTCAACAGTTCGCTGGCGCGGTTGGTGAAGATACCGTCGACACCGGCAGCCATGACTTTCTCGAAGTCTACCGGCTCGTCGACGGTGTAGACGTGCACCAGCAGGCCCTGATCGTGGGTGTACTGGTTCATCCACGGTTGCACCAGGTCCGAATAGCTCTGATCGCCACCCTTGGTCAGCTTCGCCGAAGGACCGGTGCCGATTGCACCTTGGGCCTTGGCGTAATCCACCCATTGCTTGAACTCGGCTTCGGACTTCGGCTCTTGTTTGCCGTAGAAAACGTTTTTGTCCTTCTCGCCGGACTCGGCAAACGTCACCTTGGATTTCGGCTCGATGCTGCCTTCGCCGACCCACAGCAGGAGAATCTTCGGCACTTGCGGCATTTCTTTTTCCAGCAGTTCGAGGCTGTTCTTCTCGAACGTTTGCAGGATCACTTTGCCTTTGCCCTGACCCACGCCCAGTGCGCTTTTCGCCAGTTTCGAACCGGCCGGGCTCAGCCAGCCGCGATCCTGCAGTTTCTCTTTCAGGTCTTTTTCGATCCCGGGAAACAACTGCGGCTCTTTGGTTTCGATGTACAGGCCAGGTTTGTGTTGCGGGTTGGCCTGAGCGATGTCGATGATTTCATCGAGGGTCAGAATCTTCAGCCCGGCGTAGGTCGGACGGGCACGATCAGGGTAGGCCTTGTTGTACCAGCTACCGGCGTCGAGGGTTTTCAGTTCGGCCATGGTGAAGGCATTGGCCGGGCTGTCCTTGCGCTCCGCAAACTTGCTGGCGACATCGGTGGTGCGTTGCAGGTTGTTATCGTGCAGGGCGAACAGCACGCCGTCCTTGCTGCGCTGCAAGTCCATTTCCAGGTAATCGGCACCCAGATCACGGGCCAGTTTGTAGGACGCAGCGGTGGATTCCGGTGCGTCGAAGGACGCACCACGGTGAGCGATTACCGCCGGGTGCGGGATGCCGTGGGCCGCAGCAACGGCGGCAGGATCCGTCTGGCTGGCGGCGTGCGCCTGACCGAAGCCGAGCAGCAGGCTCAGGACCAGAGCGCTTTTGGTGAAAGTGGCGGGCATGTTCGAGTTCCTTTCGCAGGGCATTTTCAAAGACGTACCTTTTAACAACTGAATCGCTTGCGTGCTATCGCAGGACCGACATAAACGTATTAAAAGCGATTTTTCCTGCACTTTTGTGGCGCTGTTTGCAGTACGCTTGCCCACGGCAGACGCTCCGGCAGAGGGCGCGCCGTGCAGTTGCCCTGCGTGTAAACCATCGATCATCTTTCGTGAGGTTTACCATGCGCATCACCTCCCAACTCATCTGCCAGGCCGCCGACGATCTCAAAGGATTTGTCGGTCTCAACCGCAAAACCGGTCAGTACATCGTGCGCTTCAGCGAAGATTCGTTCGGCATGGACGTGGCCGATGACGGCATTATTCCTGTGAATGAATTTGTCTGGGCGCCGGCAACAGCGCAGACCATGACGCTTAAACGCGAGTTGATTCAGTTGTTGCTGGATCAGAACATCGATGACCGGATCAACATCACCGAGCCGTTACGCGTTTATATGAGCAAGGTTGAAGTGCCGGAGATTGAGGCGGTGCGCAGTCTGCTGCGCGGCTGAGACGCTCTGTGACAGCGCTGGCCTCTTCGCGAGCAAGCTCGCTCCCACATTGGATCTGCGTCGATCACAAATCCCCTGTGGGAGCGAGCTTGCTCGCGAAGGCGGCCACCCATGCGCCGCCATTTATGGCCCGAACCGATACTCACGCTCAACCCGACACACCCGCGTATGAAACGCCGAATACCACTGCAAACGCCCACGCGCCTGAATCACCCGATGCTCAGGATGCTGCCGCCACGCCAGAATCGCCGCTTCGCTGTCCCAGTACGACACCGTAATCCCGGCGCCATCGGCTCCTCGAACCGACTCCACCCCAAGAAACCCCGGCTGCTCATTCACCAACGCGGCCATACGCTCAGACGCCTCGGCATACCCGTTGTCACCCTCGGTTCGAGTCGACGTAAAAATCACCGCAAAGCAATCAGTCATCAACGTAACTCCACACAAGCTTCAACAAACGCGCGCACCAGCGGCGGCATCTGCCCTTTGAGCGCAGCACGTTCCGGTTGAAATAGCGTGGCGACAAAGAACCGCTGATCCTTGAGTTCAATCGCGCGCAAATCCCCTGACAAATCATGACCGACAGCTTGTAGCCGATCATTCAACAGTTGCCGTTCGAACAGCGGATTCACACCGAAGCGGCAGCGATAACCTTCACGAATTTCAGACGTTTCGTACGCCCTGGCGATCAACGAGCCGGGCACCAGGTGAATGCTGTCCACCGCTTCAACCAGCGAACAGGTCAACGGCGTGAGTACCGCGCGTTCAGAGTCTGGCGATGTTTCACCATGTTCCGCATCGACCCAGCCCAGCACGTTGCGGGAAAATTCCAGCACCGCATGTTGAAAACCGCCGCAGGTGCCGAGGAAAGGGCGCTGTTGTTCGCGGGCAAAACGGATCGCCCGCAGTGCGCCTGATTCACTTTTGTAAGGGCTGGCCGGTACACACCAGAAACCGTCGAACCGCTCGAGCGGCGTATCGGCGTGGATCTGCTCAGTGGGCAACCATTCGAATTGCACGTTGCGGTTGAGGTGCTCGGCGACCAGCCCGAGGGCGACGGGAATGGCTTGGTGGGCGGTGACCTGCGGGTCGTAATCGCCGATCAGGGCGATACGGAGGGCGCTGTTTTCCATGGGGGTTCCCTGCGCTTGTTGATTGATGGCACTCACTATAGATTGGCGTTCACGCACTCAATATGGGCGTTTCCCCAAGTGATCAATGCAGCGACGCACTATCAAATCGATTACCCCGATCTCGCCCTGATTCTGGCCTTGGTGCGTGGCGGCTCTCTGGCCCGCGCTTCGCAGCTGTTGAAGGTCGACGTGTCGACGGTGTTCCGCGCCGTGCGCCGTCTCGAAGCCGCACTCGCTCAGCAACTGTTCGAAAAAAGCCGCGCCGGCTATTTACCGACAACACTCGCGCAGACGCTGGCCGAGCAAGCCGAACGCGCCGAACAGGCGCTGGAGGCCGCGCGCATTGGCGTGGAGCAGGGCGGCGAAGTGGTCAGCGGCACGGTGCGTCTGACCTGTACCGATTCGGTGTTGCAGGGTTTGCTGTTGCCAGCACTGGCGCAGTTCATGCCGAATTACCCGGCGTTGACCATCGAACTGAGCACCTCGAACGACTTCGCCAACCTCAGTCGCCGCGATGCCGACATCGCCCTGCGCCTGACACGCACACCGCCGGAGCATCTGGTCGGACGGCAACTGGCGAAGATTTCCTACCGGGTCTGCGCCAGTACGCGTTATCTGCAGACCGTCGATGCATCGGATCTGACGGCGCTGACCTGGATCGCCCCGGACGACTTTCTGCCCGATCACCCGACCATCGCCTGGCGCCGCCAGCATCTTCCCGGCGTCACACCGGGCTACCGCTGCAACAGCATGTTGTCGGTGACTGAACTGGTCCGCGCAGGGCTCGGCGTCGCGGCATTGCCGGACTTTCTGGTTGGCGATGAGTTGCAGGCGTTGGGCGAACCGCTGCACGGTTATGACACCGCGCTATGGCTGCTGACTCGCCCGGATTGCCGGGCGTTGCGCTCGGTAGTGACGTTGTTCGATGAGTTGGGGCGAGCGCTGCGGTTGCCGTGATCGGGGCTGGCCTCTTCGCGGGCACCGCAGTTTCAATGGTCGAATACAAAAGGTGTGTTCGACTCAATTCCTGTGGGAGCGAGCCTGCTCGCGAAGGCGGCAACTCGGTTTATGGCCCAGACACAATCTTGATCCCGCCGACTATTCCGAGTGACCCCGCATCACCCCGGAGCCCGCTCATTGGCAAACATGCTCACCGCATCCACCGCCTCACTGGCGCCATCGCGAATCTGCAAGATCACCGTGCCCGCCTGATTCGCCAACTCGACCCCTTCAGCCGCACGACCCCGAGTGCCTTCCATGCTCTTGATGGCCTGACGGGTTTCGCTCTGGATCAGACCGATCATGCTGGAAATCTCCGCCGTCGAACCGCTGGTACGTGCCGCCAGTTGTCTCACTTCATCGGCCACCACAGCAAATCCGCGCCCCTGTTCACCGGCGCGTGCAGCCTCAATGGCAGCATTGAGCGCCAGCAGGTTGGTCTGGTCGGCAATCGCGCGGATGGTGTTGACGATGGCGGTGATCTGCTCGGAGCGTTCCCCCAGTTGTGCAATCAGCGTTGAAGACTCGGCAATGTCTTCGGCAATTTCACGCATTTCACTGGCGGCTTGCTGGATCACCTGCGTACCTTGTTCGGCGACTTTTCGCGTCGCTACCGAGATGTGATACGCCGCGCTGGCACTGCGCGCGTCCTGTTCGTGTTGCTCGACCCGGGCGGTGACGTCGGAGGCGAATTTCACCACTTTGCACAAGCGTCCGGAAGCGTCGTAGACCGGGTTGTAGTTGGCTTCGAGCCACACTGTTTGCCCGCGTTTATCCACGCGTTCGAACTGACCCTGGAAAAGCTCGCCCTGATTCAAACGCCGCCAGAAATCTTCGTAGGCACTGCTATTGACCAGTGCCGGCGTGCAGAACAATCGGTGATGTTTACCTTTGAGTTCGGCGAGTGTGTAACCCATGCGCGTCAGAAAATTCTGATTGGCCGTGAGAATACTGCCGTCGAGATTGAATTCGATAACCGCCATGGCCCGGTCAATCGCCTGCAACTTGGCGTTGGCCTCACTTTCCTGCTGCACCTTGGCGGTCACGTCCATGGCGTACTTGACCACTTTCACCACGCGGCCCGCAGCATCCTTGATCGGGTTGTAACTGGCTTCGAGCCAGATCGGCAGGCCTTTGCTGTTGACCCGTTCGAATGTACCGGACTGAAACTGGCCGTTTTTCAGGCGAGACCACAAATCCGTGTACTGAGCACTACGGCCGAACTCTGGTGTGCAAAAGCGCCGATGCGGTTGGCCGATCGCTTGTTCGGCGGTGTAACCCATGGTCTTGAGAAAGTTGTCGTTGGCGCGCAATACCACGCCATCCAGGTCGAACTCGATCACCGCCATAGAGCGATTGATCGCGTCGAGCAGCCCGGCTTGTTCGGTGAGGGAACGCTGAAGGTCGGCGACGGCGGATTTGTGGCGATTGAAGAACATGCTCGCAGTACTCTGGAAGTGGGGAAGATCGAGGATTCAGTCCCTATTTCCACGCTGGCAGACCGAATGCGCGGGCGGCATTCGGCGGTGACTGCTCAATGCCAGCATTCCTTAACTGGCAGATGGCTACTTATACAAAACTTCATAAACTTGTACAAGAAAGTAATTATTTGTAATTTTGTATAACTTTTTAGGCGCTGGCGTTGTCTGTCGCGGTACGGCTCAAGGCCACGCTGATAGCGTTGCGGCCCGTGTGTTTGGCGGTGTACAGCGCTTTATCGGCATCGTCCAGCCAGTCGAGTGCATCCTTGTACAAAGGCTGATACCGCGCCAAACCGATACTCAGACCCACTCGCAACCCTGACACCTGCGGATGACGATACTGCTGCAGTGCGTCACGCAATTGCTCCATCAGCGCTTCGGCCTTGTTTAGCGGCAGTGTCGGCAGGATCACGCAGAATTCGTCACCGCCGTAGCGTCCGGCCAACTCGTATTGATCGAGCAGGCGTTTGAGGTCGTGACTCAATTGCCGCAGCACCGCATCGCCAACAATGTGCCCGAAGCTGTCGTTGATGTCCTTGAAATGGTCGATGTCGATCAACGCCAGCGTGGCTTGGCTGTTGTGTTGGCGGCACTGCTGGAACTTCAGGTGCAGCAGGTCCTTCCAGGCACCGTGGTTGAGCAGGCCGGTAAGACTGTCGGTACGGCTGAGGGCGCTCAGCGCGCGTTTGTGTCGGGAGAGTTTGATCGCCAGGCGATAACAGACCATGCCCAGCGCCAGCGGATAAAGAGTAAGCATCGGCAGGCAGGCCCAGACTTGCTCCTGGGTCATCGTCAGGCTGAATTTGACACCAAAGATCATCCAGCCCAGCAATACGCCGGCGATTTGGGCGAGGGCACCGAACACGAACAGTCGATAGCCGCCAGCGGCGACGTTGTTCATGGTCATCATCGACAGGATGGTCACGGTGGTCAGCGGACTGAATTGAAAGCTCGCCGCCCAGAATCCCCCGCACAGCGAGTCATATAACAGGTTGCGGCGTTCAGCCTGATACGGGAACGCCGAGCGAGTAGAAATCTGATAAGCCAGATGCGGCCAGGCGAAGCCGTTGAATAGCAACAGCCCCCAGACCCAGCCAGGCATGTTCAGCGGATACAACGCAGCACCGACGCTGAAAAAACCGATCCCCAGACCGATGGCCCGGGGCAGGTAAATGGGTCGGGCGAATGACAAGCCTTTGCCGCGTTGGTTTTCCATGATGCCCTGCGCGAAATTCATCCTGAAATACTTTGCAGTATTTTCTCAGGCTAACCGTTCGTCGGTCGATTGTCGGACATTGTCATTTATTCCAACGGGAATAATCAGTGTCCTTCCAAGCCATTTAATCGGTGGCACGCGCAGGAGAAGGGCGATTTAGAGCTGATAGCAGGCCAGAAACATCTCCAACGCCGATTCGGCGACGGTGTTCTGCATGTCGACATCGAGGGCGGCACGGCCCATCGACATCTGTGGCCAGAAGCCAAAGGTCTTGAGCAAGCCTTGTACTTGATGGGCGGCAAACTCCGGGTCGACCGGTTTCAATCGGCCGTCGGCCTGCGCGGCGCGAATCCACACGGTCAGACCTTCTTCGCGCTCGCCCATGCGCTCGATCATGTTCTGCGCGCGCTCCGGCGAATGAATGGTCGCAGCAATTGCCACCCGTGCCAGAGTCAGAAAATTTTCGTCAGCCATCAGCTGCACCTTGGCCTGCAGCATCTGGCGTAATTGCTCGCGCAACGGCTGATCGCGGTTGTAGGTCACTGATTGCTCGGCGCTGATTCGTGCCCACAACTGGTTGAGAATTTCGGCGAACAGCTCTTCTTTGCTGGGGAAATGGTTGTACACCGTGCGCTTGGATACACCGGCGGTGGCCGCGATTTTGTCCATGCTGGTGACTTCGAAACCGTTAGCCCGGAACTCGGCAATCGCCGCCTGAATAATGGCTTCGCGTTTACGGTCGGTGAGGCGCTGTGGAGCTGTCATAAGTACGCTTCGGCAGAGAAAAGATGAAATTACACTTGGCAGTTTACTTGTCATCCACTTTGATGCAACCTAGAAACTACACCGAGCAGTGTAATGTTGCGTTAATCCTCGCAATCTAAAAACCAGACAGTTCGGCCTATGCGTGCAGCTTTGGCCATTTATCGTCCCACCGCGGAAAACCGTGAATTGCGCGGTTTTTCTGGAGTCATTGAGTCATGGCCAATCCAGTTGCCCTCCCGGATAACACATCCACGCCTGAAGCCTCGCGGCAAAATCAGGGGCTGTTTCGCAATCACGCACCCGTGCAACGCGAAGGCGTACGCAAAATGCTGCGGATCATGTGGAACATGATTTTCCACAAACCGCGCAACACCCGGCCCGCCGCGCCTATTCCGGTGCAAGCATTGACTCGGGAAGAGCTGCTGGCAGCGCCCAATCACAGCGTCTATCGCCTCGGTCATTCGACCTTGTTGCTGAAACTGCGCGACAAATTCTTCATCACCGACCCGGTCTTCGCCGAGCGCGCATCGCCAGTGCAGTGGGCCGGGCCGAAACGCTTCCACCAGCCACCGATCAGCATCGATCAATTGCCACCGATCGAAGCGGTGATCCTGTCGCACAACCATTACGACCACCTCGATTACCACGCCGTGCTCAGACTGGCCGCCAAGACCAATCTGTTCCTGACCCCGCTGGGCGTCGGCGACACGTTGATCAAATGGGGCATCGATGCCAGCAAAGTGCGCCAGTACGATTGGTGGCAGGGCGCTGAGATTGCCGGCATCCATTTCGTCGCCACACCGTCGCAGCACTTTTCCGGCCGTGGCCTGTTCGACGGCAACAGCTCCCTGTGGGCGTCCTGGGTGATGATCGACGGCGACACGCGGATCTTCTTCAGCGGCGACAGCGGCTATTTCGATGGCTTTAAACGCATCGGTGAGCAATACGGCCCGTTCGACCTGACCCTGATGGAAACCGGCGCCTACAACGTCGAATGGCCGCACGTGCACATGCAGCCCGAAGAAACCCTGCAAGCGCACATCGACCTCAAGGGCCGCTGGCTCTTCCCGATCCACAACGGCACCTTCGACCTGGCGATGCACGCCTGGCACGAACCGTTCGACCGGATTCTGGCACTGGCGTGGGAACGCAGTGTTGCCATTACCACGCCGCAGATGGGCGAGGCGTTTAACATCGCTCAACCGCAGCGCGGGGAGGCGTGGTGGTTGGCGGTTGAAGGGGAGAGTGAGGCGGTGGTGCAGGAGGCCTGATGGCTCATTCCGTCGGACGATTCCTGATGCGGATGGGCTGTTTATCTATATGAATTAGCGAATTTTTGTGTCGGAAAAGTCCGCTTACTTTTGTAGCGGCTACGAGTCAGGATGACTTTTCCTACTGCGTATAGTCTGTTTTGCCGACAGCTCTTTCCTACGTCCTCGGTAGGCTGTGTCGCGAGTGAATGGCTCACCCGTGCATAGCCTAAACAAGGACGATAAACATGAAACACCTCTTCAAACACCGCGTAAATAAACTGGCGCAGGCCATCGTTATGCCGATGCTCGCGATAAACGTTGCTGTCGCGGCCGATGCCCTGGAATACGCAAGCGTCAGTCAGCTTGGCAAGCTGATGGCCGACAATGAGTTGACCGCCGTCGCCTTGGTCGAGCATTTGACTGAGCGAATGGCCAGCCTGGACAAACAAGGCCCTTCTCTCAATGCAATTATCGAGTTGAACCCGCAAGCCGTTGAAATCGCCACGGCTCTTGATCAGGAGCGCGCGCAAGGCCAGATCCGTGGCCCGCTGCACGGCATTCCGGTGCTGCTCAAGGACAGCATCGATACAGCGGACATGCTGCAAACCAGCGCGGGCTCGTTGGCGATGGTGGGTCAGCCTGCAAGCAAGGATGCCTTCATCGTTGAACAACTGCGCGAGGCGGGGGCGATCGTATTGGGCAAAACCAACATGAGCGAATGGGCTTACGTGCGTGATATGGAACTCCCCCATGGCTGGAGCGGCCGAGGCGGTCAGAGTAAAAACCCTCACGTGCTGATTGAAGGGGTCTGTGGTTCCAGCTCCGGTTCGGCGGTTGCCATTGCAGCGGGTTTCGCACCGCTGTCCATCGGTACCGAAACCAACGGTTCGATTACTTGCCCGGCCACGGCCAACGGTGTGGTCGGGGTCAAACCGACGCTGGGATTGTTCAGTCGGTCCGGTATCGTGCCAATCACGCGCCTGCAAGATACTCCCGGCACATTGACCCGCTCCGTTCGCGATGCCGCGCTGATGTTCAACGTGCTGCAAGGCATGGATTCTGCTGATGCCGCCACAGCGGGAGCGCCTCAGGGCATTGATTACACCGCGCTGCTCGCCAACGATGCCTTGAACGGTAAACGCATCGGTTACCCGATCGCATATACAGGCTCCCATGGCGCGACGCTGACGCCGAGCTTTGAATTCCTGATGGCGATGGCCACGATGCAAGAGCTGGGCGCGACCCTTGTTCCCCTGACGATGCGCTTGCCCGACATGGGCGACTATTTCACGGGTTTGATGGGCGGTATGAAACATGAGCTGCCCGAATATCTCGCCAGTCGAACCGGGCTGCCCGTTCAGTCGTTGCAGGAACTGATCGACTTCAACACGCTTAATCCCGGCCATGATGGCTACGGTCAGTCGATGCTGGAAGCAATCAATGCGCTGTCGACAACACACCAAGAAGCAACGGCCATCATTGAGGCCCTTAACGCGGCCTTCAAGGAGTCCATCGACGAACAACTGCGTGAGCACAATCTCGATGCTTTGGTTTCCGAAGACGACGGTTTCTCACAGTTTTCTGCCGCTGTCGCGAGCTATCCCGCGATTACTCTGCCATCGGGTATGAACGGCGCTGGGTTGCCGACTTCCGTGTTCTTTTTTGGCCCGCGCTGGAGTGAACCGCAATTGCTGGCCATGGCTTACAGCTATGAACAGGAATCGCAGCAACTGCAGCATCCGGCGTTCAAATAAAGACTAATAAAAGCGGCATCGCTCTTCCGGGACGATGCCGTTTTTGCCTTGAGAGACTCGTCGCAGGCACAGCGTTTAATCAACCATCGCAAAATCCGCATGCCCTGCCGATTCCCGAGCCACGCTCACCGAGCGCCCCGGTGCAAACCCGGGAAAGAACACCAGCCCCTGCGCCTCGAACCGGTAAGCCAGCGCCAGTCGCGCCGCATCCGCCACGTCCTGCTGCGCTTCAAAGCGTTGAATGTCTTCAACCGAAACCTCCGCCTCCCGCGATAGCTGTTCCACGCTCCAGCCCAGCATCGCTCGGGCCTGGAGGCAGTGCGTCGGGGTGAACTGGAAAAGGGCAATGCGTTCGAGGATGTGGTTCATCGCAAGAGAGGCCATGGTGTGCTCCGGGCTCAAGAGTGCTGATTGAAAATGTACTGTGTTTTTGTACAGTTGTTTTTGGCCGGGATCAAACGCATTTTTTGATTTGCCCTAATTTGCCGCCTCCAACCAGACGGACGGTGCCTGACCAAGGATCCGCCGGAACATCGTCGAGAACGCCGCCGGGCTTTCATAACCGAAGTCCAGCGCGATGCGCGTCACCGCTTCACCCGAGGCCAGTCGTGCCAGCGCCAGGACCACGCAAGCCTGCTGCCGCCATTGCCTGAAACTCAGCCCGGTCTGCTGACGGAAAAGTCTGTTGAAGGTGCGCAAGCTTATGTGTAACTGGTCGGCCCACTGCTGTGGTGATTGGTGGGCGTACGGCTGATGCAGAAAGGTCTGACACAGAGACAGGAGCTTTCCGTCAGTCGGTAGTGGGATGTGCAACGGCAGCGGCGCACTGCGCGTCAATTCATGCAGCAACAGATCAATCAATACGCCATCGCGCCCGCCGAGGTCATACGTCAGCGGTACTTCCACCGCCTCCATCAGCAAATGCCGCATCAACGGTGACACGCTGATTACCTGGCAGTGCTCCCCCAGATCCACTGCGCCCGGTTCGATGTAAACACTGCGAGTACTGACCCCGAGCATCAACACCTCATGCGCCACCCCCGGCGGAATCCAAACCGCTCGCTGCGGCGGCACCACCCAGTTGCCGTCATGGGTGCTGACCTGCATCACACCGGTCGCGCCATACAACAATTGCGCCCGCCGATGCGTGTGAAAAGGCAGCAAGTGACCGTGGGAATAATCCGTACCGATCGCCACCACCGCGCGCGGCGTGTCATCCAGCAGATTGATCGAAACATTGCGCATCAGGCGTTTTCCGGTGGTTGGCGTAAACGCAAGCATTATTGGCTGACTTGCTGAAGCAGGCCAAGCGATGCCGTTCTATCGTCGACCGCTCTCCCACCACGGACGCCTCGACATGTTCTATTTACTGCTGACTCTCTTCGGCTGCCTGACCGGCATAACCGCCGTCCTGTTCGGCTTCGGCGGCGGCTTCGTCGTGGTGCCGCTGCTGTATCGCATGCTCACCGCTAGCCACGGCGCCGACGACCCGATCAGCCAGTCGGCAATGCACATCGCCGTCGCCACTTCGACCTGCGTGATGATCGTCAACGCCCTGATCGCCACCGACAAACATCGCCGCGCTGGCAACCTCATCCGCCATTACCTGTGGCCATTGGGAGGGTTTATCGGAGTGGGTGCGGTCGTGGGTGCAATAGCGGCGGTGTGGGTCAGCGGCGACGTGATTCGCTATGCGTTCATCGGCTACCTCGGCGTGACCATCGTCGACTGCCTGCTGCGACGCGGATTTCTCACTCAGAACGCAGACGTCATCCCACGCCGACTTGGCGCTACGGAAACTTCCGCAGGCGGTGTAGGCATCGGCGCCATCGCGACGTTTCTCGGTGTAGGAGGCAGCGTCATGACCGTGCCGTTGTTGCGCCGCTGTGGACTGAGCATGTCGCAAGCGACGTCCATGGCCAATCCGTTGAGCGTACCGGTGGCATTGGCCGGGACGCTGACGTACATGGCGTTGGCCGGGTTCAGTCAGGCTGACCTGGGCGCTTGGTTTGTCGGGTATGTGGATCTGCTCGCGTTTGCGGTGCTGACGGTTGGCTCGCTCATTGGGATTCGATTGGCCGCGCCATGGATTGGGCGGATTCCGGATCGGGTGCATGCCTGGGTCTATATCGGGTTGCTGATTATTGTGCTGCTGTGCATTTCGCTTAAATGAACCATTGCCAGGCTACAGCGGAAGAAATCAAAATTGATAACCGAACGCTGTCCTCCAGCAATGACCAGAGAACCAGGATGTTGATCTTTAATTGCACCGAAGCCGCCAGTAAGTTTTTCAGCCGTGTTCACAAAGGCAAAGTGATCACTCCGGTGGATGCTAAACCCCCGACCGCAGTGATCGAAGATGATGAACCGGGCAGCTCCAACGAGCAGTGGCTCGTGCACGCAATCACCGTGCAACGCAAACACGTGTTGCTCGTCATTCATGTGCAAACCCGTTATTGCATGATCCTCGCCGATGCCAAAAAGGCCGATGCTGAAGGGTTTGTCGCTGGATTTGTCGAGCGCTGGCGCGAAGGCTTGATGCGCGACGCGATCAACCATGACGTCATGCAATGGGTTGATGCGGGGATCATGTTGGATCGTTTTGCAGGAGCTTGCGCAGAACATCGGTTCTATCGTCGCAGCCATCGCGGTGCACAAAAGCATATTGAGCAGATCGCCTGGTTTTTTGAGGACTGTGCCGCCGAGTGGGGTTGTTTGCCGCAGGGCGAACGTGCGGCCATCGGGTTCGATGCGCAGATGAACAGCCGACTCAGAAACAGCAAGGGCCGCAAGGATTACTTCAGGCCAGATGAAGAAATGATCGCCCACTGGTTGCGTCAATATTGCGCTGTCGACGAGTCTGGTATCCAAACTGCGCTGGAGCGACGCAAACAGGCAGAGCGGGAGATCAAGGCGTTTCAGAGTGAGCTGCAATAGCCTGAAAGTCACTGCGGGCCTCGCATGCCCGGGTTGCTCTCGCCATAATTCGCAACGTTCTCTTCCGGGCAAACGCCCCGTCACTCAAGGATGAAAGATGTATCGCAGACTGTTGCGAATCTCCGGCATTTTGCTGCTCGTCAGTTTAGTGCTCTCAACCCGGATATGGGCGGACGACAACAAGCAGGTGTACACCGGCACCCTCGGCAAAGCCGCAATCGTTGTGGAAATCGATACCCGCTACAGCGAGGGTCGTTACTTCTACAAAAAATACCGAAAAGACCTGGCGCTGGACATCAGTAGAGAGGACGACGCACTGGTGATGGTCGAAGGCGCGGCGATGGATGGCGGTTCGCGCCCGACTCTGCGCTTGCAGCCAAAACTCAACGGCTGGAGCGGCGAATGGAGCAACCAGGATGGAAAGATCCTGAAGGTTGAATTACAGCCCGCCAAGCTCCCCGATGTTCCCGCCGGTGCCTTGCCGTATTTCACCGAACTGCATGACAAGAACCCGTACGAGTACCTACGGTTGCAGGGTCTGCAACTTGTAAAAGGCAAAACCGAAACCTTCATGGGCTACACGGTGCAATGGTGGAGCGAGGTGAAGTCGGGGGCTTCGCTGTTTGAAGTGGTATCGGGTTATTCGCCGCAAGCGCGGGAGCGCATCAATCAATATTTAATGGCACGCTTGTGGGGCGAGGTGACTTCGCATTTCGACTGCGCGGGGAGTTATTCGCAATCCAGTCAGCCGCTATGGTTGTCGTCTTCGATGATGAGTGCGCGCATTGCTACCGAATATTATTGTGGCGGTGCCTATCCGGATCAAAACAATGAATCGCTCAACTTTGATACACAAACAGGGAAGTTGCTGACCCTTGAGGATGTTTTGTGGGTGGGGCAGGGCAAGCCCTTTCATTATGTGGAGGGATTGGAAGTTGCCTCTACAGTGTCCTCCGCTGACTATTACAACTACCGCTCCAAAGAATTCGCACCCTGGCTCGTCGCGCAGTTGCTAAAGCTTTATTCCAGGGAAATGACCGTCGTCGCGGAAGGCGAAAACGAGTGCGGGTACGACGAGCAAGAACCTTGGGCATTCCCATCGTGGTACTTCAGCGCAAACGGCATCACTTTTACGCCGTCGTATCCACATGTCGCCGCCGTGTGCGGATACGTCGAGTGGGGTGTGCTGCCTTATGACCTGATCAAACAGCACCCCGGCGGCGTTCCCTTGCAATTGCCCTGAGTGGAGCTGGGTTCGTGCGTCGAAGGGGGTTGGAATCAGTCAGCGTGTTCGCAAGAATATGCTTCCTTTCTGTAGAAATCACATGGGGCCGAGCATGCTGATCTTTAACTGCACCGAAGCCGCCAGCAAATTCTTCAGCCGTATCCACAAGGGCAAAAAGATCACGCCAGTGGACGCTAATCCGCCGTCCTCCATCATTGAAGATGATGAGTCGAGCGGCGCTGACGAGCAGTGGCTGGTGCACGCGATAACGGTACAACGCAAGCATGTGTTGCTGGTCATTCACGTCCAGACCCGCTATTGCCTGATTTTCGCTGATGCGAAAAAGGCTGACACAGAAGACTTTGTTGATCGATTTGTGGATCGTTGGGTCAAGGGGATAGTGATCAACGCACATCATCATGACCTCGGGCAGTGGCTTAACCCGGAGTTGATGTTGGCGCGGCTGAAACAGACTTGTGAGCATCAACGGTTCTATCGGCGTAGTCATCGCAGCGCGCAAAAACACATTGATGAGATTGCATGGATGTTCCAGGACAAGGTCGCCCATACCGGTTCTTTGCCACCGGATGAAATCACAGCGATGGTATTTGACGAGCAAATGAATGACACGCCCAGGAACAGCAAGGGCGCCAAGTCCTACTACTTTCCGGATGAGGAAATGGCGCTTCACTGGTTGCGTCATTACTGCTTTCTTGATGACGTCCAGCTTCATGCTGCCAAGGAACGTCGCCAACAAATGGCTCGGGAAATAGCAGCCCTCGAGCACGAAGCCTGGCTTGAAAAGTACGAGCAAGAAAACTCGAATAGTTAAACCACCCCCGCCATAATCCGCAGCGTATTTTTCAACGTCGGCACCTGTGTGCCGACGCGACCTCCGACTCCTTCAAGGATTGATTCATGCTCAAGGGACTGATGCGCCTGGCACCATATGCCGCGGCGCTGTTCACACTGATTTCCACTGCCCATGCCGAAGATGGCCGGCGCGTATTTACCGGCACATTGGGCAAGACGGCGATTGTTGTTGAACTCAACACCACACAGCAGGACGAAGTCACCGGCCGCTATTTCTACGAGAAATATCACCGTGACCTAGCCCTCAGCGGCTCGCTACAAGACAGCACATTGAACCTTGTTGAAGGCAATAACCGCTACGGTGACGACAAGCCGCTGCCGACCTTGAAGCTGGAAGAAACAGGCAGCGGCTGGCAGGGCGAATGGCAAAGTCCGCAGGGCAAGAAGTTGCCGGTGAAACTCACCGAGACCAGACTTCCCGCGCCCACCTCAGCAACTTTACCTTTCATTGCCGCACTGCCCTACGGCGAGCCTTACGAGTATTTGCGCCTGCAGGGGCTCAAGCTCAAACCGGTGAAGAAAGAAAACTTCATGGGCTATGACCTGCAATGGTGGACCGAGCCTGAGACAAAGATTTCGCTGTTCAGCGTGGAGTCCGGATTGTCGAAAGATGATCAGCAACGGGTTAACCAGCAGTTGCTCGGGCGTCTCTGGAATGAAGTCATCAGCTATCACGGCTGCCAATTACAGGGCGGGGAGAACGTGGAGTTCATGCAGCAGGCAGAACCGAAAATGATCTCGCCAGCCGTGGTCAGCCTGAACATCTCGACCAGCTATTACTGCGGCGGCGCGCATCCCGACTTCGGCGATTCACCCCTCAACATTGATGTAAAAACCGGCCACCCATTGTCACTCGAAGATGTCTTTTGGGTAGGTAAGGGCACGCCGATTTTGCATGCCGAGCGCGACAGCCTGGGCGACAAACCGCTGAGCGAGGCCGAAAGTAACGCGCGCTATCAGTACGTGAGCAAAGAGTTGGTACCTTGGGTGATCAAGCAATTCACCGCCCTGTACCCCACAGAAATGAAGACACCGACGGGAGATGACGACTGCAACTTCCAGGATGAGAGTATCTGGGGCACTTCACCTTGGTACTTCACCGAGAAGGGCTTGTACCTCGGCGCCTACTTCGCTCGCGTGCAACGCTCCTGCGATAGACCCGACTGGTCGATCCTGCCGTACTCCCTCGTCAAACAACACCCCGGCGCCGTCAAACTGCAACTGCCCCAAGGCTAACCGTCACTCCAGCCCCGGTGCTTCACGAATAATGAAGTGATCCAGGTTCTCGATATTGGCATTGAAGACCTCGAAAGGCTTTTCGGGGTTCTTCTTGCCGGGCACCTGCTTCAACTCCGGCGTCACCCCATAGAAGAAACAGAACAACGCCTTTTCGCTATCCACCGCGTGCTTGATCTCTTCCAGAAACGCCTTGCGCTTGCGGTAGTTGTCGATCAGCTTCTTGTTCAGATAAACGCTGACCGGATACGGCTTCTTCTTACTGTCCTCGGGCTTCTTGAACCAGACCTTGTCTACGAAATCGATACGAAAACTGGCACCACTGTGGAAGTCCTCGATCTTCTTGATCCGCCCCCAGTAAATCAGCCCCTTGTTGTCCGTCAGATACTCGATCTTCTTGAAGAACGAACTGTACGGCGCCGAATGCTCACCGACCTTCAACGGCATCCGCTTTAGCAACTCCTTGTCCGCGAAGTTGGAAACAAAACACTCCACCGGATGCGCAAACACACTGGTCTTGTCCGGCGCCGACTCACGACTCGCCGACTCTTTACCACCGTCCGCCGCCACCCGCACCGGATCATCGCGCAACACATCCGCCGCCCCCGCTGGCGCGACAGGCTTGCGCACATACTCACGGCGGGTCAGCAACAACTCTGATGGGAAGTGTTCCTCACGACCGTCATCCGCCTCACCATCCACCGTCTCAACGCCAGACGCTGAAGCCTTCAAACTCACGTACGGACAACCCGCCACATGCTGCGTAGTGGGCAGATTCTTGAAGTGCGGCGTGCGCACGTAATTCACATTCTTGGCGTTGAACGTGCCCAACTCGTTGGAAGCCTCGAACGCCGAACGACAGGCATCGTTGGGGCACTGGAAGTGTTCCTTCGCAGAGTCAAACGCCACCGTCTCATCGAAATTAAGATCGCGAACGTCATAGATCGACAACTTGTCGTCGAGGCTGAGGCAGTAGGCGAGATCGAATTTCATGGTGGGGCTCGGGTCCTTGAGTGGGGGAGGGGTATTAATAGCGGGAGGCGGCGCGGGTTGCACTGATTGTTTTCAGGATGATGCGGGGTTTGTGGGAGCCAGCCTGCTGGCGATTTTCGGCATCAACCAGATTTCAATACTCACGCCGACATTGCAGGTCACACATCCCATTGTGGCAAGGGAGCTTGCTCCCACTGGGGTGCGGAGCAGCCCCAGAGCCGATAAGAACTATCAATTAGAGAGATAACGCTTTGCATTGGGACTGCTTTGTAAGTAAGCGGGAGCAAGCTCCCTCGCGACCGAGTTCAGTTACTCTGGAATTAACCGTGCAATCCTCTTGTAGAGCGAGGAAGTGAATTCAAGTCGGTCACTTGAATGGTGGCAGCGTCGGTGACAGTTCGGGCACAGTGCAACGGTGTTGCTTTTCCGATCCGTTCCTTGCTGCGCTAAATGCTTGACGTGGTGAACTTCAAGGTAAGGTTCTCCATCCACCTCAAACGGTGCAGGCTGAGCGCACCCCTCACATATACCTTTGGCGTTTTTCAGAGTCCAAGTCTTAATTCGTGACGTCCGGGTATAGATACGGGAAGTAATTACTGTTTGCTGAGGTGTCAGAATACCCTCTGGCTCGCTCATTAATTCAGGTTTTTTAGCTTGCCTTATCTTGTTGTACGAAGTTTTACTATCGGTAAATGTGTTGGGGTTTAATTTGAAAATACCTTTTAACTGAAGAATCTTGGTTAGGCGTGCAGTAATCCCTGAACCTAAATGAGGCTTTGGTTTGTAAGTTGAAATGGTTTTTAGACCGAATTCGTTGAATAGGGCGGAAATATTCTGCAATCGAAAGTCGATCGATTTAATGTTCCTACCTGGAAGCACGCTATCTTGCAAACGTCTGTGCTCTGCAGATTTATTAAATTTTTCGTCGTTTGGGTATAACGCTCGAATGGCAAGGTAAGCATCGACTGAAGCTTCTAGTTCGTTATCGGTCCAGCCGCTTTGTTTCTTTTCCGTATCCATGCTATCGCCGAGGGTCGAATATCCTCGGACAATACTGATTGGCCATCATGGTTGTCTAGGAAAATTCCTACGTTGCAAGGCGAATATTCTGCATTTATGAGCGAATGCTCCTACATTTGATGTGCAGAAAGCATTGGGTCATCGTTTAAAGAGTCTAATTAGCTGAGGTGGATAGGTTTATCAGCGTTCCAGCTTTTTCAGAGAATCAGTTGCTATATATAGCCGGATTTCTACGTTGCTTAATTCTAATCTCAAGTCGCGTATTTTTTCCTGCTGTTGATGAGTCGTTTGCTGATCTTGGTTCTCAATCACTTTTGTTGCGCTAAGTTGTATCTGACTTATTTCTTTGGCTATTTTTTTAATTTTGTCTTTCGATTTTGTTATGTCTTGATTTGCGAGGTGTTGAGCCTTGATTACTATTCCGCTAGCTATCAAGCTGCCGCCTGCTGCTGCGACGGTATAGCTCATGAGATTTGAAGAAAGTTTCAAATACTCAAATATTTCCGTCAGTTTCGATTGGGAGCCAAGATCTAGAATGTAGGAGAAGTACCCGCCCATGATTGCAAGTAAGAGTCCGAATGCGCAGAGAAGTAGTGGGTGTCTGTATAAGGCGCCATTTAGGACTCCCCAGGCACCGATAGTGAGTGCGGTGATCGAAATCAAGGTGAAGTAAAGCATTGCCATATATTCATCCTTTAAAGCTGGTTGTATTGTTTTGGTAATAAAAAAAGCTGCCATTTGGCAGCTTTTTTTTGACTTAAAGTTAATCCCAGCTCAACGCGCCACCAGTTTGGTATTCGATCACGCGAGTCTCAAAGAAATTCTTCTCTTTCTTCAAGTCCATAATCTCGCTCATCCAAGGGAACGGGTTGGTCGTTCCTGGATACTCTTCCTTCAAACCGATCTGGCTCAAACGACGGTTAGCGATGAACTTCAGATAATCCTCCATCATCGCCGCGTTCATACCCAACACCCCGCGAGGCATGGTGTCCCGTGCGTATTCAATCTCCAGCTGAGTCCCTTGCAGAATCATCTGGGTCGCTTCTTCCTTCATCTCAGCATCCCACAAGTGTGGGTTTTCGATTTTGATCTGGTTGATCACGTCGATGCCGAAGTTCAGGTGCATGGATTCGTCGCGCAGGATGTATTGGAACTGCTCGGCGACGCCGGTCATTTTGTTGCGGCGGCCCATGGAGAGGATCTGGGTGAAGCCGCAGTAGAAGAAGATGCCTTCCAGAACGCAGTAGTAAGCGATCAGGTTGCGCAGCAACTCTTTGTCGGTGTCTGGGGTGCCGGTTTCGAACTTCGGATCGGAGATCGAACGGGTGTACTTCAGGCCCCAGGCTGCCTTCTTAGCAACCGATGGGATCTCGTGGTACATGTTGAAGATTTCGCCTTCATCCATGGCCAGCGATTCGATGCAGTACTGGTAGGCGTGGGTGTGGATCGCTTCTTCGAAAGCCTGGCGCAGGATGTACTGGCGGCACTCCGGGTTGGTGATCAGGCGGTACACGGCCAGCACCAGGTTGTTGGCAACCAGGGAGTCGGCGGTGGAGAAGAAGCCGAGGTTGCGCATGACGATGCGGCGCTCGTCGTCGGTCAGGCCTTCCGGGTCTTTCCAGAGGGCGATGTCGGCGGTCATGTTGACTTCTTGCGGCATCCAGTGGTTTGCGCAACCGTCGAGATATTTCTGCCAGGCCCAGTCGTACTTGAATGGCACGAGTTGGTTGAGGTCGGCGCGGCAGTTGATCATGCGCTTTTCGTCAACGGCGACACGGGCGGAGGCGCCTTCGAGTTCGGCGAGGCCTTCGGCGACGTCGAGGGAGTTCAGTGCAGCCTTGGCGCGGGCGACAGCGGCCGAGTCGTCGGCGGTCACGGCGCGGGCTTCGATCGCGGCGGCACCGCCAGCGTTGTCGAGGCGGTCCATGTTGGCTTCAGTAGCGTGGCCGGCGTTGGCGCCTTTCACGGTTGCTACTTCACTGTCTTCTTTGTCGAATTCGTCCCAGCTCAGCATGACGTGTCGTCTCCTGCGTGAGGGCCTGTCGCCCGTGTGAAACCTGATTGGTTGGTTTTTCACACGGTCGTACAGACCGCGTTGGATCTTAAGGAATCGTTTTTTGCAGCAGCTAAGGCAGGCAATAAAACAGAATTTTGTACGGGTTTCCGAGAGCCTCTGACGGGCGCAGATCACGTTGAACGCGACTGCGGGGCTTCAGAATGGCTTTTGATCCCTGTAAGGGAATATTGCTGACCCGATTAGGGCGGCATTATAGGGAAAAAAGCAGGCTCGTGGGGGAGGCGAATCAGCACAGGGCGGTCGATCAGGAAGGGTATTTCAGTCGGAGCGAGGTTTTACAGGGCTTTCGCGGATGTTGGCTGGTTAGATTTTTTTTTGATTAATTTTTTCGTCGGGGTTTGGTTGCTCAAGAAATGAGCAAAAAACCGCGTTTTTCACTATATCTTGTGTTTTGCAACCCTTTTCAACGACTCCAGACACAACTGAGCCCGACCGAAGTCGGGCTGGAATCGACCCTCAATGATGCGCTGAGAGATCCAATTCGGTGCAGTCTGAAATCATCAATTAGTGCAGCCGTTGCCCATGACGCTGTAACGCAGGATGTGGCGCTGACCTTTGGAGTCGTCGTATTCCATTTTGGCCGGAACCACTTCGCAGACATTCGGAATTTCACTCATCGATACAACGTTGGCGATGTCCAGATGGGTGGAGTAAGTGTATTCCTCGATCACCGGTTGTTGCTGCGCGACATCAGTCGGGACCTCATCTGCCATGGCGGTTGCACACAGACTGCTGAGGGCCAGAACCAATAGAGCTTTCATTTCAGATTTACCTTTTTGAGGTCGAGTGGGGTCACGCAACCTTTTTAGGGTTGCGTGTGGAACTTCATCATTGGCGGTTGTTACTTGAGAGCTGGATTAACGGCCTTCGTGGGGGCTGTAACGTTGTTAATCGCGTTTGCCTTGTCGGCGAGGTGAATTTTAGGGAGATGGGGCTGGGGTAAACAGAGCGGGTTTTGATAAACACCTTTGGCAGATTTGGTAACAATCGCTTGAGATGGGGTAGGGGCTGGATTGATAACCGGGTGTTTTGTCTGTGGGACCGAGTTGTCTGAATCGCTGGCAAGCCAGCTCCCACAGGGTTTGGGGGTGTTTTGGAGGTTGGTGTCTGGCTTGCAAACGGGGTAGGTGGAGGATTTGTAGGGGCTTGTTACTACCATCGTCGAATGGTTCTATGGCCCCCGCCCCGTTACAACAGGGTCATACAAAAACAACTATTACACCGAGGTAGGAAAGATGAGTGCGGCTTCTCTGTATCCCGTTCGTCCCGAGGTTCTGGCTAACACGCTGACTGACGAGGCGACCTACAAAGCCATGTACCAGCAGTCGGTCGTCAACCCTGACGGTTTCTGGCGCGAGCAAGCTCAGCGTCTCGACTGGATCAAACCTTTCACCACGGTGAAACAGACGTCGTTCGACGATCACCATGTCGACATCAAGTGGTTTGCCGACGGCACCCTGAACGTTTCCTACAACTGCCTCGACCGTCATCTGGCCGAGCGCGGCGATCAAGTCGCGATCATCTGGGAAGGCGACGATCCTTCCGAAAGCCGCAACATCACCTACCGCGAACTGCACGAGCAAGTGTGCAAACTGGCCAACGCCCTGCGTGGTCAGGACGTGCACCGCGGCGACGTGGTGACCATTTATATGCCGATGATTCCCGAAGCCGTGGTCGCCATGCTGGCCTGCACCCGGATCGGCGCGATTCACTCGGTGGTGTTCGGCGGTTTCTCGCCGGAAGCGCTGGCCGGTCGCATCATCGACTGCAAATCGAAAGTGGTGATCACCGCTGACGAAGGCATCCGCGCTGGCAAGAAGATTTCCCTCAAGGCCAACGTCGACGACGCGCTGACCAACCCGGAAACCAGCAGCATCCAGAAAGTCATCGTCTGCAAGCGCACCGGTGGCGACATCAAGTGGAACCAGCATCGCGACATCTGGTACGAAGACCTGATGAAAGTGGCGGGCACTGTCTGCGCGCCGAAAGAGATGGGCGCCGAAGAAGCGCTGTTCATCCTTTATACCTCCGGCTCGACCGGCAAACCGAAGGGCGTGCAGCACACCACCGGCGGTTATTTGCTGTACGCGGCAATGACCCACGAGCGCGTGTTCGACTACCGCCCGGGCGAAGTCTACTGGTGCACCGCCGACGTCGGCTGGGTCACTGGCCACAGCTACATCGTCTACGGCCCGCTGGCCAATGGCGCGACCACGCTGCTGTTCGAAGGCGTGCCGAACTATCCGGACATCACCCGGGTGGCGAAGATCGTCGACAAGCACAAGGTCAACATTCTCTACACCGCACCGACGGCGATCCGCGCGATGATGGCTTCCGGTCAGGCCGCCGTTGAAGGTGCGGATGGCAGCAGCCTGCGTCTGCTCGGTTCGGTCGGTGAGCCGATCAACCCGGAAGCCTGGGACTGGTACTACAAGAATGTCGGCAAGTCGCGTTGCCCGATTGTCGACACCTGGTGGCAGACCGAAACCGGCGGCAACATGATGAGCCCGTTGCCGGGCGCTCACGCGCTGAAGCCGGGTTCGGCGGCACGTCCGTTCTTTGGTGTGGTGCCGGCGCTGGTCGACAACCTCGGTAACATCATCGAGGGCGAGGCCGAAGGCAATCTGGTGATTCTCGATTCGTGGCCAGGTCAGGCGCGCACGCTGTATGGCGATCACGATCGTTTCGTTGACACCTACTTCAAGACCTTCCGTGGCATGTACTTCACCGGTGACGGCGCGCGTCGTGATGCCGATGGTTACTACTGGATCACCGGGCGTGTCGATGACGTGCTCAACGTGTCCGGTCACCGTATGGGCACGGCCGAGATCGAGAGCGCGATGGTTGCGCATCCGAAGGTTGCCGAGGCTGCGGTGGTTGGCGTACCGCATGACATCAAGGGGCAGGGCATTTATGTCTATGTCACGTTGAAGAATGGCGAGGAGCCGACCGAGCAGCTGCGTCTGGAGCTGAAGAACTGGGTGCGCAAGGAGATCGGGCCGATTGCTTCGCCGGACGTGATCCAGTGGGCGCCGGGGCTGCCGAAGACCCGTTCGGGCAAGATCATGCGCCGCATTCTGCGCAAGATTGCCACGGCGGAATACGACGGGTTGGGAGATATCTCGACGCTGGCGGATCCGGGTGTGGTGCAGCATTTGATTGATACGCACAAGACCATGAATGTGGCTTAAGCGTTAGAAGCATAGGAGCCCTGTCCGGTTTTGCCGGGCGGGGCTTTTTTGTGTCTGGAGGTTTTGTGGTGGCTGGGCTGGCCTCTTCGCGAGCAAGCTCGCTCCCACAGGTTTTGTTGTGTGTCGGAAATTTCAGCTTCGCCGCATATCCCTGTGGGAGCTGGCTTGCCAGCGATAGCAATCTGTCAGGCAACTGTGTAGTCCACTGTCGGAACACAAGACCACCCAACCAATAATTATCGATCTCCCCCGTAAGACATTTCCCGCTGTTACCCAGCACTGTCCACGTAACCGAATGTGTAACCGCCCGCCCCGCGACGGGGCAAAGGGAAACGCATCGCCCCGTTTTAGAGCCTCGAAACCCCCGGTGAAAAATAAGACACAACGCTGCGCTTGCCGGATTAGAAGGGTTTGCGAATAATAGGCCCGCAATTTGCAGCATAGATCGGTTCACTGTCTTTCGCTCTTGCATGAAATCGCAGGGCTGTCAATGTGCCAAAGTCGCTTTCTCTGTGCATCTGTAATTAGTTGTCGCATTGAAGAAATATCGGCTTCCGGCCTGTCGTTAGAATGCCGATCACTCGCTCATTGTGGCTGACGTTGAAATCTCTGACGGTTTCAATGGGAAATTTCCCACCGATGCAGCAACCGATTTCCCGATTCACCCATTCGCATATTGGGCTGTCGCTCACTCTGCCGTTTTTGCCCTTTACCGATGGAGTCCCGAGATGAAGAAACTTGTGCTGCTTGGCGCCCTGGCACTGTCCGTGCTGTCGCTGAATGCCTTCGCTGACGAAAAACCTCTGAAGATCGGTATCGAAGCGGCTTACCCTCCGTTCGCCTCGAAAGCGCCGGACGGCAGCATCGTTGGTTTCGACTACGACATCGGCAACGCTCTGTGCGAGCAGATGCAGGTCAAGTGCGTGTGGGTCGAGCAAGAGTTCGACGGTCTGATCCCGGCACTGAAAGTGCGCAAGATCGACGCGATCCTGTCGTCCATGTCGATCACTGAAGATCGCAAGAAGTCGGTCGACTTCACCAACAAGTACTACAACACCCCGGCCCGTCTGGTCATGAAGGCCGGCACTCAGGTCAGCGAAAACCTGGCTGAGCTGAAGGGCAAGAACATCGGCGTACAACGTGGTTCGATCCACGAGCGTTTCGCCCGCGAAGTCCTGGCTCCACTGGGCGCCGAGATCAAGCCGTACGGCTCGCAGAACGAAATCTACCTCGACGTGGCCGCCGGTCGCCTCGACGGTACTGTGGCTGACGCCACCCTGCTGCAAGATGGCTTCCTCAACACCGACGCTGGCAAAGGTTTCGCCTTCGCAGGCCCGGCGTTCACCGACGTCAAATACTTCGGCGACGGCGTGGGCATCGCAGTCCGTAAGGGCGACGCCCTGAAAGACAAGATCAACGCTGCTATCGCGGCCATCCGTGAAAACGGCAAATACAAAGCAATCCAGGACAAGTACTTCGCCTTCGATATCTACGGCAAGTAACACGTCTCTGCGACAAGTCCGAAATGGCGCAAGCAACAGGATCTCTGCGGTTTGCGCCATTTTTTCATCCCAACTTTCGAGGACCTGAATCATGTTGAAAGGCTACGGGGCTGTCATCCTCGATGGCGCATGGCTGACGCTTCAGCTCGCCTTGTCGTCCATGGCTCTGGCCATCGTTCTCGGGCTGATCGGTGTCGCGTTGCGCCTGTCGCCGGTGCGCTGGCTGGCCTGGCTGGGCGATCTGTATTCCACGGTGATCCGCGGGATTCCCGATCTGGTGCTGATCCTGCTGATCTTCTACGGCGGTCAGGACTTGCTCAACCGTGTCGCACCGATGCTTGGCTATGACGACTACATCGATTTGAATCCGCTGGCCGCCGGTATCGGCACCCTCGGTTTCATCTTCGGTGCGTACCTGTCGGAAACCTTCCGTGGCGCGTTCATGGCCATTCCGAAAGGTCAGGCCGAAGCCGGCATGGCGTACGGCATGAGCAGTTTTCAGGTGTTCTTCCGGGTGATGGTGCCGCAGATGATTCGTCTGGCGATTCCGGGCTTCACCAACAACTGGCTGGTACTGACCAAGGCGACCGCGCTGATTTCCGTGGTCGGTCTGCAAGACATGATGTTCAAGGCCAAGCAGGCGGCAGATGCCACCCGCGAGCCTTTTACCTTCTTCCTCGCAGTGGCGGCGATGTACCTGGTGATCACCAGTGTGTCGTTGCTGATCCTGCGTCAACTTGAGAAGCGCTACTCGGTAGGCGTAAGGGCGGCTGATCTATGATCTTCGACTACAACGTCATTTGGGAGGCCATGCCGCTGTACCTCGGCGGCCTGCTGACCACCCTCAAACTGCTCGCGCTGTCGCTGTTTTTCGGTCTGCTCGCGGCCCTGCCGTTGGGGCTGATGCGCGTCTCGAAGAACCCGGTCGTCAACGGCGCCGCGTGGCTTTACACCTACGTGATCCGTGGCACGCCGATGCTGGTGCAACTGTTCCTGATCTACTACGGTCTGGCGCAGTTCGAAGCAGTACGCGAAAGCTTCCTGTGGCCGTGGCTGTCCAGCGCAACGTTCTGCGCGTGCCTGGCCTTCGCGGTCAACACCAGCGCCTACACCGCTGAGATCATTGCCGGCAGCCTCAAGGCCACGCCGAACGGTGAGATCGAAGCGGCCAAGGCCATGGGCATGTCGCGCTTCAAACTGTACAAACGCATCCTGCTGCCATCGGCCCTGCGCCGGGCACTGCCGCAGTACAGCAACGAAGTGATCATGATGCTGCAGACCACCAGTCTGGCCTCCATCGTGACCTTGATCGACATCACCGGCGCGGCCCGTACCGTCAACGCGCAGTTCTATTTGCCGTTCGAGGCGTACATCACCGCTGGCGTGTTCTACCTGTGCCTGACGTTCATTCTGGTCAAACTGTTCAAACTGGCCGAGCGTCGCTGGTTGAGCTACCTGGCCCCGCGGAAGCACTGATATGGAACGCATCGACCACGTATTGCCGTGGAGCCACCTGGGCAGCGAGCGCAAGATTTCGGTGTTCCGTTTCGGACGCGGCGAGCGCAAGGCCTACATTCAGGCCAGCCTGCACGCTGATGAATTGCCGGGCATGCGCACCGCCTGGGAGCTGAAAAAACGCCTGGGCGAACTCGAAGCCAAAGGCTTGCTCAACGGTGTCATCGAACTGGTGCCGGTCGCTAACCCGTTGGGTCTTGGGCAGTTGCTGCAAGGCAATCACCAGGGCCGTTTCGAGGCGGGCAGCGGCAAGAATTTCAACCGTGATTTCGTTGAGCTGAGCGCGCCGGTTGCGGCGGCATTGGCTGATAGCCTCGGTGATGATCCGCACGCCAATGTGCGCCTGATCCGTCAGGCGATGGCCGATCATCTGGCGGCATTGCCGGAGGCGAGCAGCCAGTTGCAAGGCATGCAGCGCGTATTGCTCAGCCATGCCTGCACCGCTGATGTAGTGCTCGACTTGCACTGCGATGCCGAAGCCGCGCTGCACATGTACGCGTTGCCGCAGCACTGGCCGCAGTGGCGTTCGTTGGCCGCGCACCTGAATGTACGCGTGGGTTTGCTGGCGGAAGATTCCGGTGGCAGCTCGTTCGATGAAGCCTGCTCGCTGCCGTGGTTGCGTCTGTCGCGGCAGTTCCCCGAGGCGCAGATTCCGCTGGCGTGTCTGGCGACGACCATTGAGCTGGGCGGTCAGGCCGACACCGGTCGCGCTGAAGCCGAAGCTTACGCTGAAGGCATTCTCGCGTTCCTCGCCGAGCAAGGTTTGCTCACCGGCGAGTGGCCGAACCCGGCGCACGAAGCCTGTGAAGGCATGCCGTTCGAAGGCACCGAGTTGCTGCTCGCCCCCCATCCGGGCGTCGTAAGTTTTCTGCGCAAGCCCGGCGAGTGGGTCGAGGCGGGCGACGAGATTTTTGAAGTGATTGATCCTCTGTCCGATCGGGTCAGCACGGTGTGTGCTGGTACCTCCGGGGTGCTGTTTGCCATTGAACGGCTGCGTTATGCCCAACCCGGTTTCTGGCTGGCCAAGGTGGCGGGGCGCGAAGCGCTGCGTCACGGGCGCTTGCTCAACGACTGACTGACTGTTTTTGTGAGAACCGACCGCATGTACAAACTTGAAGTCCAAGACCTGCATAAACGCTATGGCAGTCACGAAGTGCTCAAGGGTGTGTCCCTGAAAGCGGCAGCCGGCGATGTGATCAGCATCATCGGCTCCAGTGGCTCCGGCAAAAGTACTTTCCTGCGCTGCATCAACCTGCTCGAGCAGCCGCACGCGGGCAAGATTCTGCTCAACAACGAAGAGCTGAAACTGGTGGCGAACAAGGACGGCGCGCTGAAAGCCGCTGATCCGAAGCAACTGCAACGCATGCGTTCGCGCCTGTCGATGGTGTTCCAGCATTTCAACTTGTGGTCGCACATGACCGCGCTGGAAAACATCATGGAAGCGCCGGTGCATGTACTCGGCGTGTCCAAGGCTGAGGCCCGCGAGAAAGCCGAGCATTACCTGAACAAGGTCGGCGTGGCCCATCGTAAAGATGCTTTCCCTGGGCACATGTCCGGTGGCGAGCAGCAGCGTGTGGCGATTGCCCGTGCGCTGGCGATGGAGCCGGAAGTGATGCTGTTCGACGAACCGACCTCGGCCCTCGACCCGGAGCTGGTGGGCGACGTGCTGAAAGTCATGCAAGCGCTGGCTCAGGAAGGTCGCACCATGGTTGTGGTCACGCACGAAATGGGTTTTGCCCGTGAAGTGTCGAACCAGTTGGTGTTCCTGCACAAAGGTGTAGTTGAAGAGAGCGGCAACCCGCGTGAAGTGCTGGTCAATCCGCAATCGGAACGTCTGCAACAATTCCTCTCGGGCAGCCTCAAGTAATCGCTGCCGTTATGCACCAGATTAGGTCATGCTTCGCGACCTGAGGAATAGCGCGGATCCCTGTGGGAGCGAGCTTGCTCGCGAAAGCGGCGTATCAGTCGACATCATTGCTGTCTGACCCGACGCCTTCGCGAGCAAGCTCGCTCCCACAATGGAGCTCTGTTGATTTCAAGATTTGTGTTCATTTACGGGCTAGCATTGGCCCATGCCTTCATCACTGTTCCTCGTTTCGGATTGCCCGCCCATGACTGCCCATCGAATTGGTTTCCTGATTTGGCCCAGCACTAAAGCGTTGACGCTGGCGCTGGCGGAGGAAGCCTTGCGTGTTGCTCAGCGTGTGCATCCGGACGTGGTTTACGAACTGTCGTTCCTGCAGGCCGAGCCGCCGGCCGAAGGCGCCTGGCAATTGCCCGGCGAGGCATGGACCGGCAAGCTCGAAAACTTCCAGAAACTGTTCCTGCTCGCTGACGAACCACCGACCACACTTGCCCCGGCACTCAGCAGTGCGCTCAAGCAACTGGTACGCGCAGGTACAGTCATCGGCGGTTTGTCCGCAGGTGTTTATCCGTTGGCGCAACTCGGTTTGCTCGACGGTTATCGCGCCGCAGTGCATTGGCGCTGGCAGGACGATTTCGCCGAACGGTTCCCGAAAGTCATCGCCACCAGTCACCTGTTCGACTGGGATCGCGATCGCCTGACCGCGTGCGGTGGCATGTCCGTGCTCGATCTGTTGCTGGCGGTGCTGGCCCGCGATCACGGTGCCGAACTGGCCGGCGCTGTCTCGGAAGAGCTGGTGGTTGAGCGCATTCGTGAAGGCGGTGAGCGTCAGCGCATTCCGTTGCAGAACCGTCTCGGCTCCAGTCACCCGAAGCTCACCCAAGCGGTGTTGCTGATGGAAGCCAACATCGAAGAGCCTCTGACCACCGACGAAATCGCCCAGCATGTCTGCGTGTCCCGTCGCCAGTTGGAACGGATCTTCAAGCAATACCTCAACCGTGTGCCGAGCCAGTACTACCTGGAACTGCGCCTGAACAAGGCCCGGCAGATGTTGATGCAAACCAGCAAGTCGATCATCCAGATCGGCCTCTCGTGTGGCTTCTCCTCGGGGCCGCATTTCTCCAGCGCCTATCGCAACTTCTTCGGTGCCACGCCGCGGGAAGATCGCAACCAGCGGCGCAGCAGCAGCCCGTTCGAATTGTCGTCAGTGCCGCCAGAGCGCGGTTAGACCGCGTCGAGCGCCGGGGTCAATCGGAAAACGAGATGTCCTGGAAGTTATCCAGCGCTTCGTTTGTGCTGGCTCGCGTTTCTCGATCCTCAAGCCTGCGGGCGATCAGTGCCTCGTTGTACGTTCTCAGGCGATGCTCGCTCTGCGTGCTTAATGGATTGCCATTGAAGTCATAAGTGGCCCCTGAACCGAGGGTCGGTGATGGCAGCGGGTCGGGAAGCTCGGTAATGGCGTTGGCGGACAGATCGGCATAATTCAAACGTGGCAGTTCAAAAAGGCCGGCTGGAACATCGGTCAACCCGGTGTGGCTCAGATGTAACGAGTAACACGTGCGCAGGTTTCGCAGGTCTGGCGCCAGCCCCAGCGGGTTGTGGCTCAGGTCGAGAATTTGCAGGTTTTCCATGCGTGCCAGGGCGCTCACCGTTTGCGCGTTCAGGACGATATGGCAATCGGGCAGTTCCAGATTGGTCAGTTTGTTCAGCGTGAAAATCGTCTGGGGAACCTCGTTGAGCTGATAGGCCCGTATGTCCAGTTGTTCAAGATTCGGTAACAGCTCAAGCAAGCGATCTACCCGAGGATGTACTTTCGCGGTACTGGTCAGTGTCAGCTCGCTGACCTGCTCGAAGCGCCCGCTCAGTGTTGGCAGCTCGCCGGTGAACGAAAGATCACAGGTGAGTTCGGTGGAGGCAAAACCTACCGGGGCTTCGCGCAATCTGCGTTCCAGGCCATTTATGAACCAGGTTCTTTTAGCGTTTTCCTGCCGCAGTGCTTCTCCCTCCAGTGCGACGCCTGTGGCTGGATCGCGCGGAGTCTCCTTCGCCCACGCCCCGAGTTCGCCTAGTAATGCTGCAAGGTCGCTCTGCCGGCGCAGCAATTCAAGATGCCCCTCGGCGAGTGTGCCGGGCAGGCTGTAGATCAGGTGGTTAGCATCGATTTCGCTGATGCGTGGGTACAACGATTGCGTCAGGGCAATGTCCGCTTCTGCGGCCGTTACACCCAGATGCTGGCGAGTGATCTGGTAGTCGGTTTTGATCCGGTCTCTGGCGGCGGCGGACAGTGGATTGGCCCGCAGGTCGACACCGTTGTCAGCGAAGCCAGTCATGTCTTGTGGCAAATCGACAATGGCGTTTTCGATCAGCCGCGCGTAGCGCAGTCTCGTCAATTGCCCCACGCCGGCGGGTATCTGGCTGATACCGGTGCGGCTCAGGTCGAGTGTCGTCAGCGCTCGCAATGAGCTGACATTCGGCGCTGTGCCCAGCGGATTGTTGTAAAGGTCCAGCGCCTTCAAACGGCTCAGTCCGGACAATGTGGTCTGGCCCACTGTATCGAGGACAATGCCGCAACTGCTCAGCGTCAGTGTTTCCACCGCCGGCAGCAGTGATAGTGCACGGGGTATCCGGCCCAAGGCAAAACTGCGCAGTTCCAGGACCTGCAATCCGCTGAAGCGCGACAGGAAACCCGTGGGTGCATTCAACGCCTCATTGCCGCGTATGGACAGGTGGATGACGTGGCTGAAATCGGCCGTCAACGACGGTAAGTCACCTGCGAAGGGTGCATCAAAATCCAGTGAGTTCAGCCTCAACTCGAGTTTGTCCGGGTTCCTGCCACGCCAGAATGCCTCCAGATTTTCACTGAATTGTTTTCTGTGATTGCGCTCAAGCGCTCTGCGGAATGCTCCCCAGTGTTCACCGGTCGCAGGGTTGCGCACCGGCACGCGTTCGGTCCAGGCGTTGAGGTCGCTGAGCATCTGGCTGATCTCCGCTTCCCAACGCGCCAGTTGCGCCGTGCCGGCCTGCAAGTTGCCAGGCAGGCAATAGATCAAGTGACTGGCGTCGTCGACATCCATCTGCGGGTACAGTCGTTGCGCGCTGGTCAGGTCGCTGACGTCCGGCATTACGTCGAAGTGGCGTCCGTGCTCGACATAAAAGGTCTTGATACGTTCGCGAGCGGCAAGGGACAACGGGTTGTTGCGCAGATTGAGGCCGTCGGCAAGGTCCAGATCGAGACTGAAAAACGCCTCGGGGAGATCGCTGATGCGGTTGTCGTTCAACAAGGCGTTTTTCAGGCTCGGATGCCTGGCGAGACCCTCGGGCAGGGCGGGAATCCCGGTATTGGTCAGCAGAATGTCACGCATGGCCGGGAAGGACTGAAGGTCAGGTGCCGCCGATAGCGGGTTGTGGCTCAGATCCAGCAGCTCGAGGTTTTGCAATGTCGAAAGGGTGCTCTGGTCGAAGGCGTTGAGGGTGATTCCACAAACGGTCAGCGTCAGTTCCTTGAGCTTCGTCAGACGAGTCACGGTCTGGGGGATTTCATTCAGCGGGAATTTTCGCAGTTCCAGTTCCCGGGCGTTCACGAACAAATCGGTGAACGCATCCGGTGCGCCGATGGCGGCGTTGCCTTTGAGTTTCACACCCGACACATGGCTGAAATCCGTGCTCAGTCGGGGGAAGTCACCAAAGAACCTCAGGTCGGCTTCGAGAAAATCGGCGCGCATCCCTGATTCGCCATAGCGGTGACGCCAGAACCGTTCCAGCAGTTGGCCAAACTCGGATCGGGCAGCGTACTGGTCGAACAGCTCAATGGCCGTGAGGATCTGCCCGGTGAGTGGGTGAGTGCTTGGCACCCGGGGAGCCCACAAGGTCAGATCGGTGGTCATCTGATTGAGTTCGGCGCGCCATTTGACGAGCTGGGTCCGACCATCCGCGAGGGTTCCGGGCAGGTCATAGAACACATCACTGGCTTCCTGCTCGTCCAGGGACGGGAACAGTTGGCGCATGAGGGCAATGTCGCTCTCATCGGCGCGCACGTCGAAGTCAATTCCGGTGCGTCGGTAATAGGCTTTTACTTTGTTGTGCGTTGCGCTCGACAGCGGATTGTCGGAGAAGTCGAAACCATCGCTCTGATTGGCCGGCAGTTCAAAAACTGCATCGGGGATTTCGGTAATACGGTTGCCACTGAGGATGGCGGTGCGCAGGTTCGGATGACTGGTCAATCCGTCGGGCACCACGTTGATACCGGTGTTGGACAGATCGAGGTAGGTCAGTTCGGAGAACATGTTCAGGTCGGGAAAAGTGCCCAGCGGGTTGTTGCTCAAATCCAGCGTATGCAGGTTGTTGAGGGAGAGGAGCGTCGCCTGATTTTCCGGGGTCAGCGTCACACCGCAATCGTTAAGCTCCAGAACGTTGAGGCCTGGCATTCTGATCGATGACAGTGCAACCGGTTCGAGGTCGAAGGCGTGTAACTCCAAGGTGTTCAGTTGCTCGAAACGCTGCACGAACGGCAGCAAGGCTGAGATGTTTTTGTTGCCGGTTAGCCGCAACCGGGAAACATGGTCGAAGTTGGCGCTCAGGATTGGCATGTCACCCGTGAAGTCCAGATTCGCGATCAGCTCGCTTTGCCTGACTAAGGCTGATCTGTTACGCCAGAACTGCTCCAGTGTTTGTCGGAACGCGACCCTTGCATTGCGCTCCAGTGCTTGCTCGTCGACGGTCAACGGTCGCTCAGATACGGGGTCGAGCGCTGGAATACGCTCAACCCATGTGTCCAGCTCGGCGCTCAAAGTGCGCTGCTCGGCCTCCCAGCGCGAGAGCTGGACTCGCCCTTCAGCCAGGGGGCCGGGCAGCCGGTACAGCAGATCGCTTGCCTGATCAGTGTTCAGCCCGGGGAACAACGCCACCGCGCGCTCGATGTCCGCAGATTCCGGGCGTACGCCAAAGTGTTTTCCGGTGTGGTTGTAGAACGTCTTGACCTTTTCCCGCGTTGCCGCCGTCAGCGGGTTGTCTGCAAATCCGAAACCGTCACTGAGGGAGCTGGCCAGATCGAAAAAGGGTGGCGGTATTTCCGTGATCCGGTTGCCCTCGAAATTCCCGGTAATCAATCGCGGATGATCGAGCAGATTGGCCGGGAGGGTCGAAATGCCCGTTCTGGAAAGATTGAGATAACGCAGCGAGGGAAGGGCGCTGACGTCCGGCAATGCACCCAGCGGATTGCCGCGCAGGTCCAGCAGCGAGAGATTGGGCAATGCCGCCAGCACCGCCTGATTACCCGCTGAATGGCTGACGCCACAGTCGCGCAGGATCAGCTGGCGCAGATTGGGCATGTCGGTCAAGGATTGGGGCAGATTGGGCAGGTTGAGGTTTTGCGCATCCAGATAGAGCATTCCCGGGAAGCGCTGCAGAAAAACATCCACGGCTCCGGTGCTGGCACTGCCATTGATCGAGAGCATGGAGACGTGACTGAAATCCGCTTCCAGTAGCGGCAGCTCACCGACGATCGGTTGGGCGATCTGCAACATATAGCCGGCGGGGCCACGAGTCTGCCTGCGCCAGCAACGCAACAGTGCCTCTCTGAACTGGGCGCGATTCTGCAGGGCCGCCCGGCGTTCGATGTAGGTCAGTGGCTGGCCGCTGACCGGGTCGTTGACGGGGACAGCGGTTTCCCAGCGACGCAGGTCATCACTGAGCTTGATGTATTGATTGCGACGGCTGGCCAGTTCAGCGTTGAATGCTGCCGGATCATTCTGAAACACCGCGACGACATTTCGTGCCTCCTCGGTGGACATACCTCGATAGATCTCCTGTACGCGTTCTTCTGGGCTGATGAATCGCTGGCCCGTGGTGGTCAGGTTGTCCTGATTCTCTATGCCGAACGCACCGAGTTCGCCCGCTTCAAAAAAATCGGCAGCGGCACGGTTCCTTGGCGGGTTTGATTGTTCATTTCTGAAGCCAGACAGGCGCAGCGTGTCGACGGCAGGCTGGCGAATCGGTGCTTGGAACATCACTGTGCGTAGCTCATTGCGTTCCAGTGTTCGCTCAGCGACTGCTGCTTTCAACGCGTCTCCCTGGCCGATCTGGAAGCTCAGGCTTTGGCGCTCACCGTCCGGCAGCGCTTGTAAAAGGCTGGAATAAAAATCCGCGACCGAATGCAGTTGCTGACCACGCTCGTCGTAGGGCTGATAACGGCCATCATGTAGGCGAACCAGTACTTTCTGTACGGGCGCATCGTCGTGCCCGATGCTGTCGAGTGCGGGGCCTTCGTAGCGTCCGTCGCGGATTTCGAGGCGCACATCGCCGCTCCAGCCTGGCAACAGCTTGAGGCTGTGCAGTGCGAGTGCATCGGAATCGGGATTGTTCACGGAGTCGAGTACCAGTCCTTCGTAAGCACGGGTAATGCGTACTTCCTGATTGGCCAGTTGCATAAGGTCCTGCTGGCGTTCCGGCAGTTCTCCCGCGTTGATCTGCAACAGCTCGCTGCCGGTAGCGCTGTCGAGCAGTTCGCGGGTGAGGCTGGCTGGCAGTGTCGGATCGTGGTTGATGAATGTTTGCGCCAATGGGTCGTCGATGTGCTGGAGCGCCTGATAGCGCGATTCGAACAGCGAGCTGCGATGGCGGCGGGCAAGAGCGGCCAGTTGCTGGCGCAGGGTTTGGCTGCGCACGTCGAGCGAAAGCATTGGCCCGCCGAACGGTTCTGCGAGCAGGGCTTTGGCTTGATGTTCGTCGAGGGTAGCCAGCAGGCTCTTGAGCAGATTGCCATCGATCAGGCGACTTTGATCAAGCTCGGTCAGCGGCAAGGTTTCGTCCGCCGAAGATTGCCAGACCCATTCGCCCTGCTGATCGACCAAACGCAGGCGCTGGGTGTTCGGCCAGCGACCGTGCTGAGTCAGCAGCTGCAGTTGAGTCACGGGGTCGGCCCGCAGGAAATCTTCGCTCACGTCGCTATCGAGCTGATCGATCAGACGTTGCAGTTGCTGATCGATCTTGAAGCGCTGGATGCTGTCGGCCAGCAGTGGCGGCGGTGTTTGCTGATCGACGTGCATCTTGCGCACGGCATCTTCGTCGACGCCGCTGACCCGCAGAATCGTCTCGCGCTCGGTCGGCGAGAATGACTCGACGGCCGGGCTGATTCGCCTCAGCGCTGTGTCGGTGTTCCACTCCAGCGGTTGTTCCAGTTCGGTGTGCCAGGCGCCGGCGCCATTGTGCCGCACCACCGGCTGGTAAGCGTCGGGGCGGGTCGGGTGATCAATGCGGTACTGGCCGGGAACCGCGCCTTCACTGACGGCAAAGTGGGCATTTTCAAGTGGTAGCAGTTGCCTGTCTTGGTGAGTGTGCAAGCCCAGTTCATTGGCTGTTGAACGCGCATCGGGTTCTGCCGGGTGTTGATAGCGGGCCAGATCGGGCTCCCAGTAGCGGGTTTCACCGCTGGTCAGCTTCACTGGTTTGAAGCGGTCGATGAATGCGACGACTTCCTTGGGCAGGACCTTGCGAAATTCGCCCGCGCCAATCGCGCCACCAGCGCCGAAGATGCCCAGCTGGATCAGCGATTCGACGGTGCCCATCAGGTGTGCGAAGGCTTCGGTCGTGCGCCCTTGTCCCCATTCGATGATGCCTTCAAAAGCTTCGTCGAGCATTTGATACGCCATGTACGCCATCATTGCTTCACCCAGCACCGGCACGAATGGCGCGACGATCAGCGCGGCGGTCTGCACGATGCTCGAGATGATGTTGCTCACCGAATCCCAGAACGCCCAGCGTGCTTTTTGATCGACGATAGCGGTGGGCACGGCGATCACTCGAGCGTCATTGAAGATCTTGTTCAGTTTCGCTTGATAGAGGTGTTGCCACAGATTGTCACGGAAGGGCGTCAGCGTGGTTTGCAGATCAGGCTTATCGATCGGAGTGTCGCGCCACGCGGGTAACGAGCTGCCTGGCTCTGGCGGATGCCACATGATCTGGCTCACGCGGCTGTTGAGGGTATTGAAGAAAAAACCGCGATGTTCGTGGTTCACGAAGCGGCTGAAAAACTGCTGGTAGTCTTTCGAGCGTAACTGGCGCGTCAGTTCGACGATCAAATCGCTGGTCGAGGCGTATTCCTTGAAGGGGTGCTCAGGATCGTCGGGAACGTAAGCCACCACGCGTGCCGGGTCTCGCGATGCGTACAGATCGGGGGCAAACACGACGATCCCGGTCAGCGGCGCGCACAGCATTTCCATGTCATGACACAGCACGGGCGCCCCGCTGACGTACAGGCCTTTCATGCCGTCGAGCACGGCGTCGATCAAGCGAAAATAACTTTCCGAGACATCGCGGTTCATCCGCGCCCATTGCAGGGCGGCTTTCATCGCGGCCTTCTGACTGTCGTCCAGTTTGCTGCGCAATACGGACGCCACCATCGGATCGGTATAGCCAAGGTTGTCTTCGAGGTGGGTTTTGTACTGAGCGCCGAGGTCCAGTCTTCGGCACAGTTGGGTGAAGGCGGCAATGCTCAATTTGGTCTTGATCGACGGCAGGGTCGTGAACTGGCCGGTGGCGGAGGGTCGGGTGACAAAGGTGGAGTCTACGTCGAAGGCGTCGTCACGGGTTTCCGACTCCTCGAAGTTGTGCAGCGCAGCGTCCAGTAACGAGACGGTCCAGGCACGCGTTCCGGTTTTGATCGGGAACCAGGGTGTGGTGGCGGGGATGTACAGGCGCACGAAGGTTTCGCGCACATCCAGATCCAGACCAAAGCAATTGTTCAGTTCCTGTCTGAGCAGAGATTCGGCAAAGGCGCTGGCGTCCTGCAGATGTTCCAGGCTCCGGTCGACCTTGCTTTGTGCAGTCCAGTGCGCGGCGTTGAGGGCCTTCATCTGTTGATGTTGGTCGACGGGCGCTGCCTGAAGGGAAGCAAACATCTGCGGCGGGGTGTTCTTGAGTCGCTGGCGCCGGCTCGATGTAGCGTCGCCGAGCCAGTCGGGCAGGGCGTTTTTCAATGGCAGGTAGTGGTCGTCGTGATGCTGCGCATTGTTTGGGGGGGGCGAGTCTGGCGGTGGTGGCTGCTGAGTCAGGTGCATGGGCCAATCCTTGGCGTTGAAAAGAACGCGTAGCAAATCAGGAACTGGCCACCCTTGTGCGGTACATATTTATATCTTTGTCGCAGGGTTGAGTTGGTATTCTCTGCCGCCTGCCGCAAATCGGCAGCGCCAGTTAAACTGCGCCTTTGCGACGCTATTTGTCGCATTGCCGTAAACCCGGGAAAATCCGGGGTTTGCGCTATAAGAAGTTGTCGCTTGGCGACAAGGCCGGGCAGAAAACTGTCCTTACAATCCCCCCATCGCTCGCCAGTTTCAGGCGGGTGGCCCTCATCAGGAGACTCCGATGTCCGTTGAGCACGCTGCGGTACAACGCGCCGATTTCGACCAGGTAATGGTTCCCAACTACGCGCCTGCCGCTTTCATTCCGGTGCGTGGCGCCGGTTCCCGTGTCTGGGATCAGGCCGGCCGCGAGCTGATCGACTTCGCCGGCGGGATTGCCGTTAACGTATTGGGCCACGCGCACCCGGCGCTGGTCGGTGCACTGACCGAGCAAGCGAACAAGCTGTGGCACGTATCCAACGTGTTCACCAACGAGCCAGCCCTGCGCCTGGCGCACAAGCTGATCGACGCCACGTTCGCCGAGCGCGTGTTCTTCTGCAACTCCGGCGCTGAAGCCAACGAGGCCGCGTTCAAGCTGGCCCGTCGTGTCGCGTTCGACCGTTTCGGCACCGAGAAGTACGAAATCATCGCCGCGCTGAACAGCTTCCACGGCCGCACGCTGTTCACCGTTAACGTCGGTGGCCAGTCGAAGTACTCCGACGGTTTCGGCCCGAAAATCACCGGCATCACCCACGTGCCTTATAACGATCTGGCCGCGCTGAAAGCCGCCGTTTCCGACAAGACCTGTGCGGTCGTGCTGGAACCGATTCAAGGTGAAGGCGGCGTGCTGCCAGCCGAACTGGCTTACCTGCAAGGCGCCCGCGAACTGTGCGACGCGAACAACGCGCTGCTGGTGTTCGACGAAGTGCAGACCGGCATGGGCCGCAGCGGCAAGCTGTTCGCCTACCAGCATTACGGCGTGACCCCGGACATCCTCACCAGTGCCAAGAGCCTGGGCGGCGGTTTCCCGATCGCGGCGATGCTGACCACCGAAGCGCTGGCCAAACATCTGGTCGTTGGCACTCACGGCACCACGTACGGCGGCAACCCGCTGGCGTGCGCGGTCGCTGAAGCGGTGATCGACGTGATCAACACCCCTGAAGTGCTGAACGGCGTGAATGCCAAGCACGACAAGTTCAAGGCACGCCTTGAACAGATCGGCGAGAAGTACGGCCTATTCACTCAAGTACGTGGTCTCGGTCTGCTGATCGGTTGCGTGCTGAGCGATGCCTGGAAGGGCAAGGCCAAAGACATCTTCAACGCCGCTGAAAAAGAAGGCCTGATGATTCTGCAAGCCGGCCCGGACGTGATCCGTTTCGCCCCGAGCCTGGTGGTGGAAGACGCTGATATCGATGCCGGTCTGGATCGTTTCGAGCGCGCTGCCGAAGCACTGACGCAAGCCTGATAGACCCTTCGGCGCCTGGAGTTTTTTCAGGCGTCGAACCCAATTTTTGATGCCGGTGAGATTCATTGTGGGAGCGAGCTTGCTCGCGAAGAGGGAGTTTCAGTCGCCATCTATGCTGACTGATACACCGCTTTCGCGAGCAAGCTCGCTCCCACAGTGTCCGGTGTTTTTTTCTGTGAATTGATAAGAGAAAGGAGTGACACCATGCTGGTGATGCGCCCCGCGCAAATGGCTGATCTGGGCGAGGTACAGCGTCTGGCTGCGGACAGCCCGATTGGTGTCACTTCCTTGCCGGATGACGTGGAACGTCTAAGCGACAAGATCGCCGCGAGCGAAGCCTCGTTCGCAGCTGAAGTGAGCTTCAATGGTGAAGAGAGCTACTTCTTCGTCCTCGAAGACTCCGCTACCGGCAAGCTGGTCGGCTGCTCGGCCATCGTCGCTTCGGCCGGTTACTCGGAGCCGTTCTACAGCTTCCGCAACGAGACCTTCGTCCACGCTTCCCGCGAGTTGAAGATCCACAACAAGATCCACGTGCTTTCGCAGTGCCACGACCTGACCGGCAACAGCTTGCTGACCAGTTTCTACGTGCAGCGCGAGCTGGTCGGTTCGCCGTGGTCCGAGCTCAATTCCCGTGGCCGTCTGTTGTTCGTTGCCAGCCACCCGGAGCGTTTCGCCGATTCGGTAGTGACCGAGATCGTCGGTTACAGCGACGAGAACGGCGACTCGCCATTCTGGGACGCGATCGGTCGCAACTTCTTCGATCTCAACTACGCCGAAGCCGAGCGCCTGTGCGGGCTGAAAAGCCGCACGTTCCTCGCCGAGCTGATGCCGCATTATCCGATCTACGTGCCGCTGCTGCCGGACTCCGCCCAAGAGGCGATGGGGCAGGTGCACCCGCGTGCGCAGATCACCTTCGACATCCTGATGCGCGAAGGCTTCGAGACTGATCACTACATCGACATTTTCGACGGTGGCCCGACCCTGCATGCACGCGTTTCGGGGATTCGTTCGATCGCCCAGAGCCGTGTGGTGCCGGTGAAGATCGGCGAGCCGGTCAAAGGTGCCGGGCGCCAGTATCTGGTGGCCAACGCGCAGTTGCAGGATTACCGCGCGGTGCTGTTAGAGCTGGATTACGCGCCGGGCAAACCGGTGACTCTGGATCTGGAAGCGGCCGAAGCCCTTGGCGTCGGTGAAGGTGCCAGCGTGCGCCTGGTGGCGGTTTAACGCCTTAGCGAGTTTCACGGGTGGCGAAAGCGGCCCGTTTGAGGAGATAGCATGATTGTTCGTCCCGTACGCAGCAGCGATTTAGCCGCTCTGATCGACCTGGCCCGCAGCACTGGCACCGGCCTCACGACTTTGCCGGCCAACGAAGAACGTCTGGCCCATCGGGTCGGCTGGGCCGAGAAGACCTTTCGCGGCGAAGCCGGCCGTGGCGATGCGGACTACCTGTTCGTGCTCGAAGACGATGACGGCCGCGTGGTGGGGATTTCTGCGATCGCTGGCGCGGTCGGCATGCGTGAGCCTTGGTACAACTTCCGGGTCGGCCTGACGGTCAGCGCTTCGCAAGAGTTGAACATCTATCGCGAGATTCCGACGCTGTTTCTGGCCAACGACCTGACCGGTAATTCCGAGCTGTGCTCGCTGTTCCTGCATGCCGATTACCGCAGTGGTTTGAACGGTCGCATGCTGTCGAAGGCGCGGATGCTGTTCATCGCTGAATTCCCGGAACTGTTCGGCAACAAGATCATCGCTGAAATGCGCGGTGTCTCCGATGACGCCGGTCGTTCGCCGTTCTGGGAAAGCCTCGGTCGGCACTTCTTCAAAATGGAATTCAGCCAGGCCGATTACCTGACGGGTGTCGGCAACAAGGCCTTCATTGCTGAATTGATGCCGAAATTTCCGCTGTACACCTGCTTCCTCTCCGAGGGCGCACGTAACGTCATCGGTCAGGTGCACCCAGATACCGAGCCGGCACTGGCCATGCTCAAGGGTGAAGGTTTCAGCTACCAGGGTTACGTCGACATCTTTGACGCCGGCCCGGCCATCGAATGCGAAACCGGCAAGATCCGCGCGGTGCGTGACAGCGAAGCGCTGGTACTGGCCGTGGGTACGCCAGGCGATGACGCCACGCCGTTCATCATCCATAACCGCAAGCGCGAAGACTGCCGCATCACCGCTGCGCCGGCGCGTCTCGCTGCCGGCACCTTGGTGGTCGATCCACAGACCGCCAAACGTCTTCAACTCAACGCTGGCGATCAAGTGCGCGCCGTGGCGTTGTCCGCTGCACGGGAGTCGAAATAATGAATTCGCTATACATCGCAGGTGAGTGGCTGGCCGGTCAGGGCGAAGCTTTTCAATCGCTGAACCCGGTGACCCAGCAAGTGCTGTGGTCGGGGGAAGGCGCGACCACAGCTCAGGTTGAATCGGCGGTGCAGGCTGCGCGTCAGGCGTTTCCGGGTTGGGCGTGTCGTTCGCTGGACGAGCGCATCACCGTGCTTGAGGCTTTCGCCGCGTCGCTGAAAAACCACGCTGACGAACTGGCTCGCACCATTGGTGAAGAGACTGGCAAACCGCTGTGGGAAGCCGCGACCGAAGTCACCAGCATGGTCAACAAGATCGCGATCTCGGTGCAGAGCTACCGCGAGCGTACCGGCGAGAAGAGCGGCCCGTTGGGCGACGCCACCGCCGTACTGCGGCACAAGCCGCACGGTGTGGTGGCGGTGTTCGGTCCTTACAACTTCCCCGGCCACCTGCCGAACGGCCACATCGTTCCGGCGCTGCTGGCGGGTAACAGCGTGCTGTTCAAGCCAAGCGAGCTGACTCCTAAAGTCGCCGAGCTGACGGTCAAGTGCTGGATCGAAGCCGGTCTGCCGGCAGGCGTTTTGAACCTGCTGCAAGGCGCTCGCGAAACCGGCATCGCGCTGGCGGCGAACCCGGGCATCGACGGTCTGTTCTTCACCGGTTCCAGCCGCACGGGCAATCATCTGCACCAGCAATTCGCTGGTCGTCCCGACAAGATCCTCGCGCTGGAAATGGGCGGTAATAACCCGCTGGTTGTTGATCAGGTCGCGGATCTGGATGCGGCGGTCTACACGATTATTCAGTCGGCGTTCATCTCTGCCGGCCAGCGTTGCACCTGTGCACGCCGTCTGCTGGTGCCGCAAGGCGCATGGGGCGACAGCCTGTTGAAGCGACTGGTTGAGGTCAGCTCGACTATTGAAGTCGGCGCATTCGACCAACAACCGGCGCCATTCATGGGCTCGGTGATTTCCCTGGGCGCGGCGAAAGCGCTGATGGACGCTCAAGCACATCTGTTGGCCAACGGCGCGGTGTCGCTGCTGGCAATGACGCAGCCGCAGGCGCAAGCCGCGCTGCTGACTCCGGGCATTCTCGATGTGAGCGCGGTTGCCGAGCGTCCGGACGAAGAACTGTTCGGCCCGTTGCTGCAAGTGATCCGCTACGTCGATTTCGAAGCGGCGATCGCTGAGGCGAATGACACTGCTTATGGTCTGGCCGCTGGTTTGCTGTCGGATTCCGAAGCGCGTTATCAGCAGTTCTGGCTGGAAAGCCGCGCCGGGATCGTCAACTGGAATAAACAGCTGACCGGTGCTGCGAGCAGCGCGCCGTTCGGCGGTGTGGGTGCCTCGGGCAACCATCGCGCCAGCGCCTACTATGCAGCGGATTACTGCGCGTACCCAGTGGCGTCGCTGGAAACCCCGAGCCTGGTGTTGCCATCGGCCCTGACGCCCGGCGTGAAGATGGCGTGATGCCAAATCGCTGGCAAGCCAGCTCCCACAGGGTTGGAGGCGTTGACACATTTTGTGTAGGACGCGATCACTGTGGGAGCTGGCTTGCCAGCGATGGCCGCACCGCGGTCTTGAAGAATAGTTACTGAAGCCTATAACAACAGATTCTCGTGGAGCCTCGCTGATGAAATCCTATGAAGTCAATTTTGACGGTCTAGTGGGGCCGACCCATAACTACGGTGGTCTGTCCTACGGCAACGTTGCCTCGCAGAGCAACAGCCAGCAATCCTCGAACCCGAAGGAAGCGGCGCTGCAAGGTCTGGCGAAGATGAAAGCGCTGATGGAGATGGGCTTTCAGCAAGGCGTGCTGGCGCCGCAGGAACGTCCGGACGTGGCCGCTCTGCGCCGTCTGGGTTTCAGCGGCACCGACGCTCAGGTTATCGAGCGCGCCGCCAAAGAAGCCATGCCGCTGCTGGTCGCCAGTTGCTCGGCGTCGAGCATGTGGGTGGCCAACGCCGCCACGGTCAGCCCGAGTGCTGACACCGCTGACGGTCGTGTGCATTTCACCGCCGCCAACCTCAACTGCAAGTACCACCGCAGCATCGAACACCCGACCACCAGTCGCGTGCTCGGTGCGATGTTCGCCAATCAGCAGCACTTCGCCCATCACGCCGCATTGCCGGCCGTGGCACAGTTCGGTGACGAAGGCGCAGCCAACCACACGCGTTTCTGCCGTGAGTACGGCGAGGCGGGCGTCGAGTTCTTCGTGTTCGGTCGCAGCGCGTTCGACAACCGTTTCCCGGCGCCGCAGAAGTACCCGGCCCGTCAGACCCTCGAAGCGTCGCAAGCGGTTGCCCGCTTGCACGGGCTGCGTGATGAAGGCGTGGTCTTCGCCCAGCAGAACCCGAACGTGATCGATCAGGGCGTGTTCCACAACGACGTGATCGCCGTGGGCAATGGCGAGGTGCTGTTCTATCACGAGGACGCGTTCCTCGACACCGAGTCGATGCTGGCAGAGCTGCAAAGCAAACTCGCCAAAGTCGGCGGTAACTTCCAGTCCGTGTGTGTGCCGCGTTCGGCAGTCACCGTGGATGACGCAGTGCGTTCGTACCTGTTCAACAGCCAATTGCTGTCGCGTCCTGACGGTTCGATGCTGCTGATCGTGCCGCAAGAGTGCCAGGCCAACGAGCGCGTGTGGGCGTATCTGCAAAGCCTGACCAGCTCTGGCGGTCTGATCCGCGAAGTGAAAGTCTTCGATCTCAAGCAAAGCATGCAGAACGGTGGTGGCCCGGCATGCCTGCGACTGCGCGTCGCGCTTAACGAAACCGAACTGGCGGCCGTCAACCCAGGGGTTATCATGACGCCACCGTTGTACGGTTCGTTGACCGCATGGGTTGAAAAGCACTACCGCGACCGCCTGAGCGAAACCGATCTGGCGGATCCGCAATTGCTGCTTGAATGCCGGACGGCACTGGATGAACTGACGCAAATCCTTAAACTGGGCGCGGTTTATCCATTCCAGATCAATTGATGGCCGGCGTGTCGCCTGACCGCGGCGCGCGGCTTGTCTACCCAAGAGAGTAAAAACATGAGCGATTCCCTGCAGCTGATCCTTGAAGACACCGACGGCACGCAACTGGAGACTTCCTGCACCCGCGTCGCGGTCATGTGGCAAGGCAAAGAGCTGTGGATTCAGCAGGACGGCCGTGGCCAACTGCTGATTGGCGTGGACGTTGAAGAAGGTGATGCCGAGTACGCCAACCTGCTGCTGCGCCCATTGGCGACTAATCTGGTAAGTCTGCAACTGGAAATGGAACCGGCTGACGTCGTCGACGACGAAGACCACGTGCACGGCCCGGATTGCAACCACGACCACTAAGGAAACCGCTCTATGCTCGCCCTCGGCAAACTGCTTGAACTGACCCTCGCCGGCCGCGAACCGGCGGAGAAGACTCAACTGACTGTCGAAGGCGTGCGTATGCGCTGGTTGAGCGAAGGTGCGCTGGAAGTCCGGCCGCCGGAAGCACGCGACAATGGCCTGGACCTGCTGCTGTCGGCAGGTATCCACGGCAACGAAACGGCACCGATCGAGTTGCTTGATCGGTTGCTGCACGACATCGCTCGCGGCGATCTGAAGCCGCGCGCACGCATTCTGTTTCTGTTCGGTAACCCCGAGGCGATTCGCAAAGGCGAGCGTTTCATCGAGCAGGACGTCAATCGGCTGTTCAACGGCCGTCATGAACAAAGCAGTGGCAGCGAAGCGCTGCGAGCCTGTGAGCTGGAGCGTTTGGCGGCAAGCTTTTTCAGCAAACCGGATCGCCAGCGTCTGCATTACGACCTGCACACCGCTATTCGCGGTTCGAAGATCGAGCAGTTTGCCTTGTATCCGTGGAAGGAAGGTCGTCAGCATTCACGTGTTGAGCTGGCGCGCCTGCGCGCTGCCGGGATGGAAGCGGTGCTGTTGCAGAACAAGCCGTCGATCGTGTTCAGCTCTTATACCTACGACAAACTCGCTGCCGAGTCCTTCACGCTGGAACTGGGCAAGGCGCGGCCATTCGGACAGAACGACGGAGTTAACGTCTCGCTGCTGGAAACCCGTTTGAAGCAGATCATTGAAGGCACCGAGCCGGAAATGGCTGAAGCGCAGCTGGACGGTTTGCAGCTGTTCAGCGTCGCCCGGGAAATCATCAAGCACAGCGATGCGTTCCGCTTGAACCTGCCACAGGACATCGAAAACTTTTCCGAGTTGGAAGTGGGTTATGTGCTGGCCGAAGATCTGGCCAATACCCGCTGGATCATCGAGGAAGAGGGCGCGCGGATTATCTTCCCAAACCCCAAGGTCAAGAACGGTTTGCGCGCGGGCATCCTGATTGTCCCCACCACCGACGAAAATCTCGCCTGATCCAATTTCCGGTCTGACATATAACCCTGTGGGAGCGAGCTTGCTCGCGAATGCAATCTGGCATTCAACATTTGAGTTGGCTGTCAGTCCGCTTTCGCGAGCAAGCTCGCTCCCACAGGGGAATGAGTGAGACCACAGATCTCACTCATCGTGTTTACACCGCTACAGCACGCGGCTCGGTGCGACGCAACGCACGAACCTTCTGCAGCGTATCCGCACAAGTGCGCGCCGCTTCCTGACCTTTGTGTACGAAGTGCTCGAAGAAGAATTTCTGATGTTCGTCGCCAGCATGGAAGTGATGCGGCGTCAGCGACACCGAGAACACCGGCACTTCAGTTTCCAGTTGTACTTGCATCAAGCCGCTGACCACCGACTGGGCAACGAATTCGTGACGGTAGATGCCGCCGTCCACGACCAAGGCTGCCGCGACGATGCCGGCATAACGGCCGGTCTTGGCCAGCAATTTGGCGTGCAGGGGCATTTCAAAGGCGCCGCCGACTTCGAAGATGTCGATGTCCGATTCCTGATAACCCAAGGCAATCATTTCGGCGACGAAGCCTTTACGGCTCTGGTCGACGATTTCCTTGTGCCAGCAGGCCTGGATGAACGCGACGCGCTCGCCATGAGGGTGTTTGCTTTTGCTGTCGATAGCGGTGGGTTGCATGTTCTGACTCCTGTTTGTGTGAAAAACAGGGCGTTATGAATCGAAAGGGATTCAAGGGTACGAGCGCACGCACGAATGCACGCGGACGGCCCTTTGGCGTTAATCCCGTTCTCTCTTCATCCGGACTATGACCGTCGGCCCCGGAATCACACCGGGTCTGCTGACCTTGCCGTCGATCACCGCTTAATGCCGTGTTCGCCGCCAAGCGCTCGCGGGCTATGCGCATTGCGCGCAATTACCGCCGGTGGGGAATTGCACCCCGCCCTGAGAACGTTTTTGCCGCCCTTTCTCGGGCGGCGCAGCGTTTTTAACACAGATTGTGTATCTGTGCATTGCGCCTTTCTGATGATTGTCATCGAATTTTTTGACGGCTCGAAACGACTTTTCCTTGCGCAAGGGTTGATTAATCCACGCAATGACCGCAGTAATCCCACTTCGTAAAGGGATTTCCCCTGCTGATTAGAGGCCAGGTTCATGAGCGTTATCGATCTTCGCAGCGACACCGTCACCCAACCGACTCCCGCCATGCTCGACGCGATGACCGCTGCGGACACCGGTGACGATGTGTACGGCGAAGATCCGACGGTGAATCGTCTGGAAGCAGAGTTGGCTAAACGTCTGGGCTTCGCCGCCGCGTTGTTCGTGCCGACCGGCACCATGAGCAACTTGCTGGGGTTGATGGCGCACTGTGAGCGCGGCGACGAGTACGTCGTGGGTCAGCAGGCGCACACCTACAAGTACGAGGGCGGTGGCGCGGCGGTGCTCGGTTCGATCCAGCCACAGCCGCTGGAAGTGCAGGCTGACGGTTCGCTGGATCTGGATCAGGTCGCCGCAGCGATCAAACCTGACGACTTCCATTTCGCCCGAACCCGTTTGCTGGCGCTGGAAAACACCATGCAAGGCAAAGTGTTGCCGCTGGAGTATCTGGCCCGCGCCCGTCGCTTCACGCAGGACAAAGGCTTGCAACTGCACCTCGACGGCGCGCGCCTTTACAACGCCGCGGTCAAGCTAGGCATCGATGCACGGGAAATCACTCAGTACTTCGATTCGGTGTCGGTCTGCCTGTCCAAAGGCCTCGGCGCGCCGGTCGGCTCGGTGTTGTGCGGTTCCGAGCAATTGATCGCCAAGGCTCGCCGTTTGCGCAAAATGGTCGGCGGCGGCATGCGTCAGGCCGGACTGCTGGCAGCAGCGGGGCTGTACGCGCTGGATCACAACGTCGAGCGTCTGACGGATGACCACGCCAACGCGCAGTTTTTGGCCGACGGTCTGCGTGAAGCAGGTTTCATCGTCGAACCCGTGCAAACCAACATGGTTTATGTGCAAATGGGCGACAAAGCCGAAGCGATCAAGGCCTTTGCCGGCGAACGCGGGATCAAGTTGAGCGCCGCCGCACGTCTGCGTATGGTCACGCACATGGACGTCAACCGCTCGCAAATCGAGCAAGTGATCGCGACATTTGTCGAGTTTTCGCGCAAGTGACAGCGTTAGCCGTCCAATTGACCGTTTCTATCGTATAAACACGCTGTACCCCGCGCGCAGGGCCGATATAATGCGGCCCTTTGCCGTCGCTTCGTCTGTTGACGTTTCGAACAGGCCTTTGGCCGCAGCCTCCGTGGAAGAACCTAATGAAAAGCGCAGAAATCCGTGAAGCCTTCCTTCGCTTCTTCGAAGAGCAAGGCCACACCCGTGTAGCCTCCAGCTCTTTGATTCCGGGCAACGACCCAACCCTGCTGTTCACTAACGCGGGGATGAACCAGTTCAAGGACTGCTTCCTGGGCCAGGAAAAACGTGCGTACACCCGTGCAACCAGCAGCCAGAAATGCGTGCGTGCCGGTGGCAAGAACAGCGACCTGGAAAACGTCGGTTATACCGCTCGTCACCACACATTCTTCGAAATGCTCGGTAACTTCAGCTTCGGTGACTATTTCAAGAAGGACGCGATTACCTACGCGTGGACCTTCCTGACCGGCGTTCTGCAACTGCCGAAGGAAAAACTCTGGGTCACCGTCTACGCCTCGGATGACGAAGCGTATGACATCTGGACCAAAGAAATCGGTGTGCCGGTCGAGCGCATGATCCGCATCGGCGACAACAAAGGCGCGCCCTACGCCTCCGACAACTTCTGGACCATGGGCGATACCGGCCCGTGCGGCCCATGCACCGAAATTTTCTACGATCACGGCGACCACATCTGGGGCGGCCCACCGGGCTCGCCGGAAGAAGATGGCGACCGTTACATCGAGATCTGGAACAACGTGTTCATGCAGTTCAACCGCACCGCCGATGGCGTGTTGCATCCGTTGCCAGCGCCGTCGGTCGACACCGGCATGGGCCTGGAGCGGATCAGTGCGGTGATGCAGCACGTCAACTCCAACTACGACATCGATCTGTTCAAGAACCTGCTAAAAGCTTCGGCTGAGGCAATCGGTTGCGAAAACGGCGATCAGTCTTCGCTGAAAGTGGTGTCCGACCACATCCGTTCGTGCGGTTTCCTGATCGCTGATGGCGTGCTGCCGTCCAACGAAGGTCGCGGTTATGTGCTGCGCCGGATCATCCGTCGCGCTTGTCGTCACGGCAACAAGCTGGGCGCCACCGGCAGCTTCTTCTACAAGATCGTTGCTGCACTGGTTGCCGAGATGGGCGAAGCCTTCCCGGAACTGAAGAAGCAGCAGAGCAACATCGAGCGTGTGCTCAAGGCTGAAGAAGAGCAGTTCTCCAAGACTCTGGAGCACGGCTTGAAGATCCTCGAGCAGGATCTGCTGGAACTCAAGGGCACCGTGGTGCCGGGCGACGTGGTGTTCAAACTCTACGACACCTACGGTTTCCCGATGGACCTGACCGCCGACATCGCACGTGAGCGCAGCCTGACGGTCGACGAAGCCGGTTTCGAGCGTGAGATGGAAGCCCAGCGTGTTCGCGCGCGTTCGGCCAGCTCCTTCGGTCTGGACTACAACACCCTGGTCAAGGTCGATGTGGCCACCGAGTTCACCGGTTACAAAGACACCAGCGGTTCGGCAAAAATCGTCGCTATCTATAAAGATGGCCAGTCGGTCGACGTCTTGAATGAAGGCGAAGAGGCGGTGATTGTTCTGAATCAGACGCCGTTCTACGCTGAATCCGGCGGCCAGATCGGCGACTGCGGTTATCTTCAGGCCGGCAGCAGCCGTTTCGACGTGCGTGACACCACCAAGACCGGCGGCGCGTTCCTGCACCACGGTGTGCTGGACTCGGGCAGCCTGACCATTGGCGCGCCGGTGGAAACTCACGTCGACGCGGAAGTGCGTCACGCGACTTCGCTGAACCACTCGGCCACGCACTTGCTGCACGCCGCACTGCGCCAAGTACTCGGCGAGCACGTTCAGCAGAAAGGTTCGTTGGTCGATAGTCAGCGCCTGCGTTTCGACTTCAGCCACTTTGAAGCGATCAAGCCGGAACAGATCAAAGCACTGGAAGACATCGTCAACGCCGAGATCCGCAAGAACTCCGCCGTTGAAACCGAAGAAACCGACATCGAAACGGCGAAGAACAAAGGCGCGATGGCGCTGTTCGGCGAGAAGTACGGCGACAGCGTGCGCGTGCTGAGCATGGGCGGCGACTTCTCCGTCGAACTGTGCGGCGGTATCCACGCCAACCGTACCGGCGACATCGGCCTGCTGAAAATCATCAGCGAAGGCGGTGTGGCTTCGGGTGTACGTCGTATCGAAGCAGTCACCGGTGCTGCGGCACTGGCCTACTTGAATGCCGCAGAAGAACAACTCAAGGAAGCGGCCAGCCTGGTCAAGGGCAGCCGCGACAACCTGATCGACAAGCTGTCGGCTGTGCTGGAGCGCAACCGCCAACTGGAGAAGCAACTCGAGCAGTTGCAAGCCAAGGCGGCCAGCGCTGCGGGCGACGATCTGTCGTCCTCGGCTCTGGACGTCAAAGGCGTGAAGGTTTTGGCCGCACGTCTGGATGGTCAGGACGCCAAGGCGCTGCTGGCGCTGGTTGATCAGTTGAAGAACAAACTCGGTCGCGCAGTGATCCTGCTCGGCAGTGTCCATGAGGAAAAGGTCGTATTGGTTGCAGGCGTAACCAAGGACCTGACTGGCCAACTCAAAGCCGGTGATTTGATGAAGCAGGCTGCTGCGGCAGTGGGCGGGAAGGGCGGTGGTCGTCCGGACATGGCGCAGGGCGGCGGTATCGACGCCGGCGCGCTGGATGGCGCATTGGCGCTGACCGTTCCATTCGTCGAGCAGGGTTTATAAGGCAGTCCGTCCGGCCCGCAGTCTAGTGGCGGGCCGGGCGGCTGTTCGAGTGATTATTGGGCGCCCTTCATGGGCAGAGGCGGCTTTGAAATGGCTTTGATCGTACAGAAATTTGGAGGCACCTCGGTCGGTACCGTCGAGAGAATCGAGCAGGTTGCCGACAAGGTTAAGAAATTCCGCGATGCCGGCGATGACCTGGTGGTCGTGCTGTCTGCAATGAGCGGCGAAACCAACCGTCTGATCGATCTGGCCAAGCAAATCAGTGGCGACACTCAACCGGTTCCGCGAGAACTGGACGTGATCGTTTCCACCGGTGAGCAGGTGACGATTGCCCTGTTGGCCATGGCGCTGATCAAGCGCGGTGTGCCGGCGGTGTCGTACACCGGTAATCAGGTGCGGATCCTGACCGACAGTGCGCACAATAAAGCGCGTATCTTGCAGATTGATGACCAGAAGATTCGTGGTGATCTGAAAGCCGGTCGCGTGGTGGTTGTCGCCGGTTTCCAGGGCGTCGACGAGCACGGCAACATCACCACCCTCGGTCGCGGCGGTTCCGATACGACTGGCGTGGCGCTGGCTGCTGCGTTGAAGGCTGACGAGTGCCAGATCTACACCGACGTTGATGGCGTTTACACCACCGACCCGCGTGTTGTGCCGGTCGCTCAGCGTCTCGACAAGATTACCTTTGAAGAGATGCTGGAAATGGCCAGCCTCGGTTCCAAGGTGTTGCAGATCCGTGCGGTGGAATTCGCCGGCAAGTACAACGTTCCGCTGCGCGTACTGCACAGCTTCAAGGAGGGTCCGGGCACCCTCATTACTATTGATGAAGAGGAAACCATGGAACAGCCGATCATTTCCGGCATCGCTTTCAACCGCGATGAAGCCAAGCTGACCATCCGTGGCGTGCCAGACACCCCGGGCGTGGCGTTCAAGATTCTCGGCCCGATCAGTGCCGCGAACATCGAAGTCGACATGATCGTGCAGAACGTTGCGCACGATAACACCACCGACTTCACTTTCACCGTGCACCGCAACGACTACCAGGCCGCACAGACCGTGCTGGAAAACACCGCTCGCGAGATTGGTGCCCGTGAAGTGGTTGGCGACACCAAGATTGCCAAGGTCTCGATCGTCGGCGTCGGCATGCGTTCCCACGCAGGTGTGGCCAGCCGCATGTTCGAATCCCTGGCCAAGGAAAGCATCAACATCCAGATGATCTCGACTTCGGAAATCAAGGTTTCCGTGGTCATCGAAGAGAAGTACCTGGAACTGGCCGTGCGCGCCCTGCACACGGCTTTCGAACTGGATGCGCCGGCCCGTCAAGGCGAGTAATTCCGTTCAACTGAAGGGCGCGGTCTGACCGCGCCCTTTATTTTTTGAATGGCGCGAGCCCTGAACTGTTCTTTTGCTCGCGCTGGTCAATACTCAGGCATGTAGGGCTACGATCGCTCCGGTTGTAGGTCGGGTGCCTTTTTTTTGCAGACTGTTGTCCCTGAACTGAATTGCGTGAGGAGAAAGGTATGCTGATTCTGACTCGTCGGTGCGCAGAAAGCCTGATTATCGGTGATGGCGAAATCACCGTGACCGTGCTCGGCGTTAAAGGAAACCAAGTGCGTATCGGCGTCAACGCCCCGAAAGAGGTTGCCGTGCACCGTGAGGAAATTTACCTGCGTATAAAGAAAGAGAAGGACGAAGAACCAAGCCATTAATTTTTATCGATTTTTATGTTTGCAAACGGGGAAAAGGTTGGTTAAGATACGCCCCGTGTTGCGGAGAGCTGGCCGAGTGGCCGAAGGCGCTCCCCTGCTAAGGGAGTACACCTCACAAGGGTGTCGGGGGTTCGAATCCCCCGTTCTCCGCCATTATTTGCTTAGTACGTCGTAATCTGGCTTTTTCTGTAAGTTGTTGAAATTAATAGAAAAAGTGGTTGGAATAGAGATTAGACGGGCTATAATGCGGCGCAACAAATGCACTCGTAGCTCAGCTGGATAGAGTACTCGGCTACGAACCGAGCGGTCACAGGTTCGAATCCTGTCGAGTGCACCATTTAAGAGTCAGTTACAGCGATGTAAATGACTTGGCTTCAACCAGATGTGATCTGGTCTAAAAACACAAATGCACTCGTAGCTCAGCTGGATAGAGTACTCGGCTACGAACCGAGCGGTCACAGGTTCGAATCCTGTCGAGTGCACCATTTAAGAGTTAGTTGCAGCAATGCAGATAACTTGGCTTCACTCAGTTGTGGTCTGGGTTAAAAACACAAATGCACTCGTAGCTCAGCTGGATAGAGTACTCGGCTACGAACCGAGCGGTCACAGGTTCGAATCCTGTCGAGTGCACCATATACCGAAAAGCCCGCGTTTAACGCGGGCTTTTTGCTGTCCGCGATTTGGCTTTTGCCTTCACGCATCCTCTCTCGTCAAATTCTATTTGAGCACTACGGCCCCGCTTGAGGTCGTATCGATAGCTCGTTGTCGATGTTCGAATATTCACCTTGTCCGGTTTGCCTAGCGCGCTTTCGACATCTTGCTGACTCATGCCGGCAATCACGCGTTGATTTATGATCGCGGCGCGACGTTGTCTGGCGTCGATCAGATTTCCGCATTTGTCTTCGGTGTGGCCAATGATGCCTGGTTCGCGGCCTTTGGTTGTCATGCCTGATGTTTCCTCGTGGTTGTGTTCCGGCGTCACTGCCACAACCGATCCGGGTGAGTAGGGGTGGACTTCCTGTACTGAGCGCCGTTCTCCCTGGGCGCAGCTCATCGATGTGAAGGTGATACTGCCATCGACGGCTTCGCAGCGATGGAGGGTAAGGGCGGCCCCGGTGGGAGGCAGGCAGAGCAGGCAGGTGAGCACAAGGTGGGATGGTTTCAATGGCATTCGACGTCCTCCATGACGATCTACTCTCAAGGGTAGACGCTACATCTTTCAACGCTGGTGTGTTTTCTTTTCAGGATGAGTCGTCGCATTTGCAGGGATCAGGACAGCGCTCAGGTTTGTTTCGCAAGCGCTTGTTTCGACCGCGATTTTTTAACGTTTTAAACCGTCAGGCGGTGTATCATTGCGCCCGTCAGCCCCGCCGGGGCTTATGGAAAACCTCCATGGACTTACCCAGTAGTTACTCAGTACCCCGTTTCACCAATCATGAATTGACTGATTGATCCTTCCGGCGTGCCCCGCTGCTGGGAGTGGAGTTCGCCTATGTCTGAAATCGAAGTAAAGAAAACACAAGAAAGCCTGCAGGATCGCCTGGCTCAGGTCGTCGAACTGCTGCAGCGTCAGCGGGTCGTCGAAGACCTGACTCACCGCCAGGAAGGCGCGCATCACGATCGCGTCGAAAATCTGGTTCACCGACAAAATCTCGTCGAGCTGCAACGCAAGCTTGATGATCTGCACTCCGCCGACGTTGCTTACATCCTTGAAGCCTTGCCGCTGGATGATCGTCTGACGCTCTGGCAATTGGTCAAGGCTGATCGCGACGGCGATATTCTTCTCGAAGTATCCGACTCTGTTCGTGAAACGCTGATCGCCGACATGGACGATCACGAACTCCTGGCTGCGGCTAAGGACATGGACGCCGACGAACTTGCTGACTTGGCTTCCGAGCTGCCGCGAGACGTCGTCCATGAGCTGATGGAGAGCCTGGATAACCAGCAACGTGAACGCGTACGGTCGGCTCTGTCTTACGACGAGGAGCAGGTCGGTGCGTTGATGGACTTCGAGATGGTGACCATCCGTGAGGATGTCAGTCTCGAAGTGGTTCTGCGTTATCTGCGTCGACTCAAAGAGCTCCCCGGCCACACTGACAAGCTGTTTGTGGTCGATTACGACGGCGTGCTCAAGGGTGTGCTGCCGATCAAGCGCTTGCTGGTCAACGATCCTGAGAAACAGGTTGCCGAGGTGATGGCCAGCGATCCGGTGAGTTTTCACCCGGACGAAGATGCCTATGACGCCGCGCAGGCATTCGAGCGTTACGACTTGATCTCGGCCCCTGTAGTCGACAAGAACGGCAAGTTGATCGGACGTCTGACCATCGACGAAATGGTCGACCTGATTCGTGAGGAAAGCGAAAACGAAGTTCTCAACATGGCCGGTCTGCGCGAAGAAGAAGATATCTTCGCTTCGGTCTGGAAATCTCTGCGTAACCGCTGGGCGTGGTTGGCGATCAATTTGATCACTGCGTTTGTCGCCTCTCGAGTGATCGGTCTGTTCGAAGGTTCGATCGAGAAGCTGGTGGCGCTCGCGGCACTGATGCCGATCGTGGCGGGTATCGGCGGCAATTCCGGTAACCAGACGATCACCATGATTGTTCGCGCCATGGCGCTCGATCAGGTAAGCACTGGCAATACCTCGCGTCTGATGCGCAAGGAGTTGGCGGTGGGCTTGATCAATGGCTTGGTCTGGGGTGGTGTGATCGGCGTCGTTGCTTATCTGCTCTACGGCAGTTGGTCGTTGGGCGTGGTAATGACGGCAGCGATGACGCTGAATCTGTTGCTGGCTGCGTTGATGGGGGTGCTGATCCCTATGACTCTGGCGAAGATGGGACGAGATCCGGCGATGGGGGCGAGCGTGATGATCACTGCGATGACGGACAGTGGAGGTTTCTTCATCTTCCTGGGGCTGGCGACCATCTTCCTGCTCTGACCGGTATTAGCGAAACTGCCCGCCAATTGGCGGGCTTTTTTGTGTCTGCGAAATCTCAAATGCCGCGCAAAAAAAAGCCAGCAGTTAAGCTGGCTTGAGATGTTCGGTATGGCTCAGGACGCGTCTGCTGCCATTTCGGCGTCATGGGCAATCAAGGACACCAAAGCATTTTGCTGACGATGAGATAGCTGGCGGAAACGTTGCAACAACTCACGCTCGTGCAACGACAGCTCCGGGCTGTCCAGGCGCATGCTCAGCTCTTCGCCCAGTGCACCTTCCTGAATAAGACTCTGCTCAAGGCGCGCAATGATCTCGGAGTTCATGCTGCGATGATGATTGCGAGCCACCTCGGCAATGCGTTCACGCATTCCGTCTGGCAGACGTACGACGAACTTGTCAGCCGTACGGCTGGAATAAATTGCCTGTTTCAATGGGCGCATATATTTAACCGGTTAGTTCAGGGGAGCGGTTCTCGGGATTGGCCGCAGGATGTGTGGTAGGACAAGCATCCGCGCCAAATGGTTCAACCTGAATTGTTAAGAGGCCCGCATCATGCCTCAAAATTGCCAGATCATTGGCGTCAATTCTGTGACAAATATTGAGCTGGGTAAAGGCGTAATGCCAGCACCAATTATCAGAAATGCGGACTGGTTTGAAATCTTCGCCTCTGTCCGCATCCTTGCCCGCTTCCTGCCGCACATCAATTGATGTCCGAAGGCATCAGAACGTGCATGCTATGTGGGTTCTGCATCCTTGTTCCTTACCTGTACAGGATAGTGGCAAATTGCCGATTTACTAGTGGCAGGCACCCGCTGGAGGGCGTTTTCAGGATGGATGGCAAGTTAATTTATTTGATGGGGCCTTCCGGTTCAGGCAAGGACAGTCTGATTGAGGCAGCTCGGGAGCCATTACGTGCTTTGAATTGCCAGGTGATGCGCCGGGTGATCACTCGATCTTCCGAATCGGTAGGGGAGGATGCTATCGGTGTAACACCGGAAGAGTTCGAGCGTCGCGAGCATGCTGGCAATTTCTCGCTGGCTTGGCGTGCCAATGGTCTTGCCTACGGGATTGCCGTGGAAATGGATCAAAGGCTCAGTGCTGGACAGCATGTACTGGTCAATGGCTCTCGGGCAAATCTTCGTCAAGCGATGGAATGCTATCCAGCGCTGGTGCCGGTTTTGCTGACGGTCAGGGATGAAGTGCTGCGAGAGCGTCTGCTCAAGCGTGGCAGGGAAACGCTTGAACAAATTGACGCAAGACTGGCTCGCAATGCGTTATTCAAGGATAGGAGATCAAGTGATGGGCCAGTTCATCTTGTCGACAATTCCGGAGACTTGGCGGACGCTGTCAATGTGCTCTTGCGTCTGATCAGGCTCAGCGTAAAACCGGATCAAATTTGATTTTTCGTCCTGCTGCCAATGCCAGCACAAATAGCACGGCAAAAACGGCGCAGCCAATCAGGGGCAGGGTGATTTCAGCGCCCTCGAACAGCGATAAATGCACAACGCCACTCAAAAGGGCGAGGATCAGAAATCCCGCAGCTGACTTGGACATGTTGTACTCCTGAAGATATTTCAAAAAACCAGATGTTCGGAGGTCAGTGCTGGTCGCACCTGCTCAGAGTTACTGACGGCCTGCGGGGTAGAGGTGCTCTGATCGCTCAGTACTGCCAGTTGGGGTGCTTTTTGTACCTGCAAGTAATGCGGCATGCGCTGAGCCAATGGCTCCGGCGAGTCGCTTGCGGGCATAAAATGGAAGCTCACCAAAACCGCCAGAGCAATTGCGTTTGCAAGCAAAAGAGTGCTGTTCATGGGCGTAGCTCCGATTGTTCTTCTATAGAACAGACAAAGCAGCCGTCGTGCCAATAGTCTAACCTCTGTTAAGTCCTTTAAAAACAAGCATTTGAGCGAGCTTTTAGGATTGTGCAGG
>NZ_OZ409868.1:0-3640000 GCF_979258595.1 Pseudomonas sp. AC172 | reverse complement strand
AATTGCTTGATTCATTGAAGAAGACGAAAGAAGCAGCCCGAAATTGGGTCTGTAGCTCAGTTGGTTAGAGCGCACCCCTGATAAGGGTGAGGTCGGCAGTTCGAATCTGCCCAGACCCACCAATTTTGTGTGGGAAACGCCTGTAGAAATACGGGGCCATAGCTCAGCTGGGAGAGCGCCTGCCTTGCACGCAGGAGGTCAACGGTTCGATCCCGTTTGGCTCCACCACTACTGCTTCTCTTGTATAAAGCTTAGAAATGAGCATTCCATCGTGGTGATGGTGAATGTTGATTTCTAGTCTTTGACTAGTTCGTTCTTTAAAAATTTGGGTATGTGATAGAAAGATAGACTGAACGTTACTTTCACTGGTAACGGATCAGGCTAAGGTAAAATTTGTGAGTTCTCTTAGTTGAGAAATTCGAATTTTCGGCGAATGTCGTCTTCACAGTATAACCAGATTGCTTGGGGTTATATGGTCAAGTGAAGAAGCGCATACGGTGGATGCCTTGGCAGTCAGAGGCGATGAAAGACGTGGTAGCCTGCGAAAAGCTTCGGGGAGTCGGCAAACAGACTTTGATCCGGAGATGTCTGAATGGGGGAACCCAGCCATCATAAGATGGTTATCTTGTACTGAATACATAGGTGCAAGAGGCGAACCAGGGGAACTGAAACATCTAAGTACCCTGAGGAAAAGAAATCAACCGAGATTCCCTTAGTAGTGGCGAGCGAACGGGGACTAGCCCTTAAGTGGCTTTGAGATTAGCGGAACGCTCTGGAAAGTGCGGCCATAGTGGGTGATAGCCCTGTACGCGAAAATCTCTTAGTCATGAAATCGAGTAGGACGGAGCACGAGAAACTTTGTCTGAATATGGGGGGACCATCCTCCAAGGCTAAATACTACTGACTGACCGATAGTGAACTAGTACCGTGAGGGAAAGGCGAAAAGAACCCCGGAGAGGGGAGTGAAATAGATCCTGAAACCGTATGCGTACAAGCAGTGGGAGCAGACTTTGTTCTGTGACTGCGTACCTTTTGTATAATGGGTCAGCGACTTATTTTCAGTGGCGAGCTTAACCGAATAGGGGAGGCGTAGCGAAAGCGAGTCTTAATAGGGCGTCTAGTCGCTGGGAATAGACCCGAAACCGGGCGATCTATCCATGGGCAGGTTGAAGGTTGGGTAACACTAACTGGAGGACCGAACCGACTACCGTTGAAAAGTTAGCGGATGACCTGTGGATCGGAGTGAAAGGCTAATCAAGCTCGGAGATAGCTGGTTCTCCTCGAAAGCTATTTAGGTAGCGCCTCATGTATCACTGTAGGGGGTAGAGCACTGTTTCGGCTAGGGGGTCATCCCGACTTACCAAACCGATGCAAACTCCGAATACCTACAAGTGCCGAGCATGGGAGACACACGGCGGGTGCTAACGTCCGTCGTGAAAAGGGAAACAACCCAGACCGTCAGCTAAGGTCCCAAAGTTATGGTTAAGTGGGAAACGATGTGGGAAGGCTTAGACAGCTAGGAGGTTGGCTTAGAAGCAGCCACCCTTTAAAGAAAGCGTAATAGCTCACTAGTCGAGTCGGCCTGCGCGGAAGATGTAACGGGGCTCAAACCATACACCGAAGCTACGGGTATCATCTTCGGATGATGCGGTAGAGGAGCGTTCTGTAAGCCTGTGAAGGTGAGTTGAGAAGCTTGCTGGAGGTATCAGAAGTGCGAATGCTGACATGAGTAACGACAATGGGTGTGAAAAACACCCACGCCGAAAGACCAAGGTTTCCTGCGCAACGTTAATCGACGCAGGGTTAGTCGGTCCCTAAGGCGAGGCTGAAAAGCGTAGTCGATGGAAAACAGGTTAATATTCCTGTACTTCTGGTTATTGCGATGGAGGGACGGAGAAGGCTAGGCCAGCTTGGCGTTGGTTGTCCAAGTTTAAGGTGGTAGGCTGAGATCTTAGGTAAATCCGGGATCTTAAGGCCGAGAGCTGATGACGAGTGTTCTTTTAGAACACGAAGTGGTTGATGCCATGCTTCCAAGAAAAGCTTCTAAGCTTCAGGTAACCAGGAACCGTACCCCAAACCGACACAGGTGGTTGGGTAGAGAATACCAAGGCGCTTGAGAGAACTCGGGTGAAGGAACTAGGCAAAATGGCACCGTAACTTCGGGAGAAGGTGCGCCGGTGAGGGTGAAGGACTTGCTCCGTAAGCTCATGCCGGTCGAAGATACCAGGCCGCTGCGACTGTTTATTAAAAACACAGCACTCTGCAAACACGAAAGTGGACGTATAGGGTGTGACGCCTGCCCGGTGCCGGAAGGTTAATTGATGGGGTTAGCTAACGCGAAGCTCTTGATCGAAGCCCCGGTAAACGGCGGCCGTAACTATAACGGTCCTAAGGTAGCGAAATTCCTTGTCGGGTAAGTTCCGACCTGCACGAATGGCGTAACGATGGCGGCGCTGTCTCCACCCGAGACTCAGTGAAATTGAAATCGCTGTGAAGATGCAGTGTATCCGCGGCTAGACGGAAAGACCCCGTGAACCTTTACTATAGCTTTGCACTGGACTTTGAATTTGCTTGTGTAGGATAGGTGGGAGGCTTTGAAGCGTGGACGCCAGTTCGCGTGGAGCCATCCTTGAAATACCACCCTGGCAACTTTGAGGTTCTAACTCAGGTCCGTTATCCGGATCGAGGACAGTGTATGGTGGGTAGTTTGACTGGGGCGGTCTCCTCCTAAAGAGTAACGGAGGAGTACGAAGGTGCGCTCAGACCGGTCGGAAATCGGTCGTAGAGTATAAAGGCAAAAGCGCGCTTGACTGCGAGACAGACACGTCGAGCAGGTACGAAAGTAGGTCTTAGTGATCCGGTGGTTCTGTATGGAAGGGCCATCGCTCAACGGATAAAAGGTACTCCGGGGATAACAGGCTGATACCGCCCAAGAGTTCATATCGACGGCGGTGTTTGGCACCTCGATGTCGGCTCATCACATCCTGGGGCTGAAGCCGGTCCCAAGGGTATGGCTGTTCGCCATTTAAAGTGGTACGCGAGCTGGGTTTAGAACGTCGTGAGACAGTTCGGTCCCTATCTGCCGTGGACGTTTGAGATTTGAGAGGGGCTGCTCCTAGTACGAGAGGACCGGAGTGGACGAACCTCTGGTGTTCCGGTTGTCACGCCAGTGGCATTGCCGGGTAGCTATGTTCGGGAAAGATAACCGCTGAAAGCATCTAAGCGGGAAACTTGCCTCAAGATGAGATCTCACTGGAACCTTGAGTTCCCTGAAGGGCCGTCGAAGACTACGACGTTGATAGGTTGGGTGTGTAAGCGCTGTGAGGCGTTGAGCTAACCAATACTAATTGCCCGTGAGGCTTGACCATATAACACCCAAGCAATTTGCATGCTCCGAGCTGAAAAGCGAGCGAGACCAGATTGCGGTGTGTGAAGACGAAACGAACCGAAAGTTCGAAAGGCTCACAAAACACCGAAAACTATCACATACCCAATTTGCTGAAGCGAGGCCATCTGGTCACGACTCAGTACCCGAATTTCTTGACGACCATAGAGCGTTGGAACCACCTGATCCCATCCCGAACTCAGCAGTGAAACGATGCATCGCCGATGGTAGTGTGGGGTTTCCCCATGTGAGAGTAGGTCATCGTCAAGATTAAATTCCGAAACCCCAATTGCGAAAGCAGTTGGGGTTTTGTTTTGTCCGCAGGAAAGTTTTCGTGGGGCACGCGCCGGGCCAACGCTGTAGTAATCGTTTTCACCGGCGCCGGTAGCCGGAATAGGGCAGAGCGGTTCTTTGGAAGGGATAAGGTCAGGCCGGTCTCGGCCGCGTCAGTGATCCGCGAAGCGCTCAACGCTCGCCATTCATTGGCAGTAACGCCTTTGGGCTGCGCTGTCGGAAAGTGCGTTATCGAAGAGTCATCTTCATTGGCATCGCCGTCAAAACCGCCGGCAGTCGTTTTGACGGCGAGCGCGGCGAGTGCCCTGTCCAGCGCAAACTCTGGATCATCTTTACTGGCGGCTTGAATGCGCTTTTGCAGGTCGTCCAGCGCCAGTTCATCGAGGTCATCCGGTTGATAGGCAACCGCTGCCTGCCACTGCGAGCGTAACGCTCGCAGGCGCTCGCGATAATGCTGGCTCAGGCACGAAAACGTCTTCGGCGCATTCATTGCGGGCTTTTAACCACAGCCGTTGAGTGCGCTTCAGTTCAGCTTGTGCGGGGGCAGAGGCTTTGAATAAATCCCGATAAACCACGCCCATCTGCGCATCCAGTTCATACAGCGACTTGTTCGCGCAAACAGTGTTTTCAACGGCATTCGCCGCTTTTGTGCAATCCATTCCAGCCGCCATTGCCTGCTGTATAAACAGCAGCGCGCAGACAGACGTGATGCAGCGTCCTTTGATGTACACGATGTAAACCTTGTAGGGGAAAGTTGAACCGGCGCGCAGGTTAATCGCTGGGCGAGGAATCTTGAAGCGCTGGCTTCAGGGAACAGCACTTCTGGCCGATAACCCATTCGGTGACTTAAAAGTCGCGCGAAATCGCTTGATAGCATTTGGTCGCCAGCTATCATCTGCGCGCCTGAAATTGCCCTCACTTCAATTGCCTGGAAATCTTCGATGCTGTCGTATCACCAAAAGAGTTTTCTGATCGTCGATGATTTCTCGGATTTCCGCAGTTCCGTGCGTTCGATGCTGCGCGAGCTTGGGGTCAAGGACGTCGATACGGCCGACACCGGTGAGCAGGCGCTGAAGATGTGCGCACAGAAGTCCTACGATTTCATCCTGCAGGATTTCCATCTCGGCGACGGCAAGAAGAATGGTCAGCAGGTACTCGAAGACCTGATGCTGGAAAAGCTCATCAGCCATGAAGCAGTGTTTGTCATGGTCACCGCCGAGACCAGTCAGGCGATGGTGCTCAGTGCCCTTGAGCATGAGCCGGATGCGTACCTGACCAAACCATTCAACCGCTCCGGTCTGGCCCAGCGTCTGGAGCGTCTGGAGCAGCGCAAGACGTTGCTCAAACCGATTCTGCAAGCCCTTGATCGCGGCAAACCGGTCGAGGTGCTCAACGCTTGCATCGCCCTGTGCAAGCAGGACATTCGTTATTCGCCGCTGTGCCTGCGCTATCGCGCCGATGCGCTGCGCGACATGAACCAGAACGAAGCGCTGGAACGCCTGTACGACAGCATCATCGCCGACCGACCATTGCCGTGGGCGTTTGCCGGATTGGGCAAGCTGCTGTTCAAGCGTGGCCAAGTGGCGCAAGCCAAAGGCGTCTATGAGAAGGCGCTGAAAGTGTTTCCGATGATGCCGTCGTTGTACGACGGCATGGCCGACGTGTTGGTTGCCGAGGGCGACACCAAAGGCGCACAACGTGTGCTGGAAGAGGCGATTCGCCTGTCGCCGCTGGCGGTGCGTCGCCAAGCCTTGCTCGGCAAACTGGCGATGGCCAACGAAGATTTCGACACGGCTTCGCGCGCCTATCGTCAAGCGGTGGCGCAAGGCGCGCAGTCGCGGTTCAAGGATCCGGAAAGTAATCTCGGCTTGGCTCACGCGTTAATCAGCAAGGGCAGTGAGCGCGGTCTCGACACGCGCACGCGGCTGGAGATCAACACCACCCTTAGCGCCGTGGCCAAGGAGAACCCGAGCGACCCCGGCCTGCAGATTCGCGCGCGACTGATGAAGGCAACCAGCCTGCTGCTCAATGATGCCGAGACCGCCGACAAGCTCACCGAACAAGCGTTGATGCGCCTCGACGGCATGGAGCAATTCATGAGCCCGGAAGCGGCATTGCTGGTTGCCAAGCAATTGCAGATGCTCGGTCAGGCCGAGGCGGGCACCTCGATGCTCAAGAGCTGCGCGGAGATCTACGGTGATGATCCGGCGGTGATGAAAGACATCGCCAAGCTCACCGATGACCCGACAATTCTCAGCTCCAGCAACGCCGCTGCCGACCTCAACCGTCAGGGCGTGCGCGTGTACAAGACCGGTAATCTGGTGGAGGCCCGCGAGGTCTTCCGCAAGGCGCTGAAGATGCAACCGAAGAACATCAGTATCGCGCTGAACATGGCCCAGTCGCTGCTACACGGCACTGACACCTCGGTGCCGTCGGCGGAGCTGGAAGAATGTCGGGCCTGCCTGAAAATGGTTGGCCTGATGCCCGACACCGACGCGCGTCATGCGCGTTATCAGAAGCTGAAAAGCAAGGCGTTTGGCGAATGAGCAACGACAAGCAGGCGCTGGATTTTTCCACGGTGATCGCCTCCACCGTCCACGACATGAAGAACTCGCTGGCCATGCTCATGCAAGCCCACAGCCAATGGCTGGCGCGCTTGCCTGAGGCGCAACGCGAAGGTTCGGAGCAGGGCGTGATCGACTTCGAGTTTGCCCACCTTAACGGCATGCTGGTGCAGTTGCTCGGGCTGTATAAGCTCGGCGTCAACCAGATGCCGCTGCAACCGGCCTATCACGAACTCGACGACTTTATCGAGGCGCAACTGGCGGCGCATCAAGAGGTGTTCGCGAGTCGCGGGATCATCGCCACCTACGAGGTCGATCCGCTGAGTCCGTTGGGTTTCTTCGACCGCGAACTGATTGCCTCGGTGCTCGGTAACTGCATCAACAATGCGATTCGTTATGCACGCGAATCGTTACTGATCACCGTCGGTGACGAAGCTGGGCAACTGGTGCTGAGCATCAACGACGACGGTGACGGTTATCCGGCCGGGATGCTCGAGCGTCAGGCCGATTACGTGCAGGGCATCAATCACAGCAGCGGCAGCACAGGGCTCGGTTTGTATTTCGCCAATCGCATCGCGGCGCTGCATCAGCGCAACGGTGTCGAAGGGCGCACCGAAATACGCAATGGCGGGCCGCTTGGCGGCGGGGTGTTCAGCCTTTATCTGCCGTGACACAGGTTTTTGTTTGACGCTGCTTGATATTCCGAACAGCCGAAGCCTATTTTGTACGATTCGCCGTTCGCGGCTCGCACAATAACAAGGATTGCGTCATGACAACCGATGGCCAGCGTTCACTCGCGCAGCGATTGACGGGCATTGATGAGATTGAATGTGTCACGCCGGATTTGAATGGCGTGCCGCGAGGCAAAGTGATGACCGCCGAGGGTTTCCTCGAAGGGCGGCGTTTGCAACTGGCGCGGGGCGTGCTGCTGCAATGCATCATGGGCGGTTATCCGGCAGCGCGGTTTTACGGCAGCGATGACGGTGATCTCGCACTGATTGCCGAACCGACTCAGATCCATCGCTTGCCATGGAGTGACGAACCGCGTGCCCTGGCCATTTGCGACGCCGATGAACTGAGCGGCGAAAGCTCCAACCTGTCGACCCGTGGTCAGCTCAAAAAGATCATTGCCCGTTATGCCGCGCACGGCCTGGCGCCGGTGGTGGCGACCGAGCTGGAATTCTTTGTCTTCGCGCCGAACACCGATCCGACGCAACCGTTCCGTCCTCCCGTTGGCCTCGACGGTCGTCGCGAGGATGGTATGTCGGCGTTCAGCGTCAGCTCCAATAACGGCCTGCGCCCGTTCTTCAGCGAAGTCTATAAATGCATGGCGGCTCTCGGTCTGCCGCGCGATACCTTCATGCACGAGATGGGCGTCAGCCAGTTCGAGATCAATCTGCTGCACGGTGATCCGCTCTTGCTCGCCGACCAGACATTCCTCTTCAAACACTTGCTCAAGGAAGTCGCGCTCAAGCATGGCCTGACCGTGGTCTGCATGGCCAAACCACTGGCGCACACGCCGGGCAGTTCGATGCACATTCACCAGAGCATCGTCGAGATCGGCAGCGGCAAGAATGTCTTCAGCGATGCGGACGGAGAGGCGACGGCGATGTTCCGCCACTTCATCGGCGGTCAACAGGCAGGCATGGCCGATTTCACCGCACTGTTTGCACCCAATGTGAATTCCTATCAGCGCCTGTGCCATCCCTATGCATCGCCCAACAACGCGTGCTGGTCCCACGACAACCGTGCCGCCGGGCTGAGAATTCCGGCCAGTTCGCCGGTTGCTCGTCGAGTGGAAAATCGTCTGCCGGGTGCCGACGCCAATCCGTATCTGGCGATCGCCGCCAGTCTGGCTGCCGGTTTGCATGGTATCGAGCATGAACTGGAACCGACCGAGGCGATTCAGGGCGAGTTCGAAGTGCCGGACAACCTCTCGCTGCCGTGTACTTTGCATGCCGCGCTCGAACGTCTGAAACGTAGCCAATTGGCGAGGGAACTGTTCGGACAGGAGTTCATCGAAGGCTACATCGCTTCGAAGACCATGGAGTTGACCAGCTTCTTTGATGAAATCACTCCCTGGGAACGGCGTGTTCTAGCAGCCCAGGCCTGACGAACTGTCGCCGCCGGACTATCGTTTTGATAGTCCGGTCTTTACTGCAAGGAGCCGCTCGGAACGCCGATGCGCCAAATCTGGAAATCCTTTCGAGCGCTGTATTTCGCCTCGCTGATGATGTTGATCGGCTCGGGCCTTCTATCCACTTATCTGGCCTTGCGTCTGGCCGCTGACAATGTCGACGGGCTCTGGGTCGGTGCGCTGATGGCGGCCAACTATTTCGGCCTGGTGCTGGGCGGCAAGATCGGCCACCGGTTGATTGCCCGGGTCGGGCATATCCGCGCTTATTCTGCGTGTGCCGGGATTGTCGGGGCGGCAGTGTTGGGCCATGGACTGGTCGATTGGCTACCGGCGTGGCTGGTGCTGCGGACCATCGTCGGTCTGGGCATGATGTGCCAGTACATGGTGATCGAGAGCTGGCTCAACGAGCAGGCGGACGCCAATCAGCGTGGCCTGGTGTTCAGCGGTTATATGATCGCTTCGTACCTTGGCCTGGTGCTCGGTCAACTGATTCTGGTCATGCATCCGGGGCTGGGTCTGGAATTGCTGATGCTGGTCGCGCTGTGCTTCGCGCTGTGTCTGGTGCCTGTGACATTGACTCGAAGGATTCACCCGGCGCCACTGCATCCGGCGCCGATGGAACCGCGCTTCTTTATCAAGCGGGTGCCGCAGTCGCTGAGTACGGTGCTCGGTGCCGGTTTGATCATCGGTTCGTTCTATGGTCTGGCGCCGCTGTATGCCTCGCAACAAGGGCTGTCGACCGAGCAGGTCGGTCTGTTCATGGGTAGCTGCATTTTTGCCGGGCTGCTGGTGCAGTGGCCGCTGGGCTGGTTGTCCGATCGTTACGACCGGGCGCTGCTGATTCGCTGCTTTGCCGGGTTCCTGGCGGTGGCGGCGTTGCCGTTGGCGGTGCTGCCGCAAGTGCCGCTGGAAGTGTTGTTCGGGGTTGGCTTTCTCTGTTCGCTGGTGCAGTTCTGTCTGTATCCGCTGGCGGTGGCATTCTCCAACGACCATGTCGAGGGTGATCGCCGGGTGTCGCTGACCGCGATGTTGTTGGTGACCTACGGGGTCGGCGCGAGCATCGGGCCGTTGCTTGCGGGCGTATTGATGAAGTTGTTCGGCAGCCAGAGTTTGTATGCGTTTTTCAGTTTCTTCGCGCTGGTGCTGGTGTGGCGGATCCGGCCGAAAGCCGTAACCAATCTGCATCAGGTCGACGATGCGCCGCTGCATCACGTGGCCATGCCCGACAGCATGTCCAGCTCACCGCTGGTGGCCGCCCTCGACCCTCGAGTAGACGAACAGGTGGTCCAGGAGCAGATGGTGCAGGACCCTGTGCAAGCGCCGCCGGCTCCCGAACCGGAGCCTGAACCCGATACGCAACCAGAGCCTGCGACAGAAACTGAAACGGATAGCGGCAGCGACAAGCCCGCGCCAGATCTCAGTGGCGGCAGACCTTGAACTGAACAAAAAATGCCGCGCATAAAAAAGGGCAGTCCCGCCAGGGACTGCCCTTTTTATTGGCCGTTACGAATCACATATCGTCTTTGTCGAAACGGCGTGCCTCACGTTGCAACTGATAAACGAAACGCTCAACGTTGCGCGCTGCCTGACCACTGATATTGTGGAAACGCAGGCCGGCAAAAGTAATGTTGAGTTTTTCTTCGAAGTGCAAGTAGCGTAGTTCGACGGAAGTTGGCTGGTTGCCGAACAGCGGCGGCGCGATCAGACGGTCATAGACTTGACCCAGTTGCAGGCGATCGGTGATATCGCCTTCGAAACGCAGCTTGCAGCCGGTCGCGGAGATATCCAGCAGTTTGCCGTTGATCGGCGCCTTGAGCTTTTCGCCGCCCAGTTCAACGCTGACCAGATCGGTCAGTTTCAGTGCGGCGCGAAAGGCATTGCGGCGCTGGTGGTAAACCACTTCGGTCGGCAGCTCGCCGGTGTAGAAGCGGTCACCTTCCGATTCCTCGATATTCAGCGTGCCGGTGCATTCCCAGGCAATGCGCACGCCTTCATGAAAACCTTCGACCTTGAACGGCTCGCCGGCGAGCAGGAAGCGTTCGCCATCTCGCGGGATCATCTCGTCCAGAGCGATCGAAGCGCTGTCGCGGTCGACTTTGATCAGGTAGCTCTGGAAGCGCTGGCTGCGCTCGTGAAAGGTGATGATCAGCGGATCGTGGCTTTCTTGCAGCTGGCGCAGGTTGCTGGAGATTTCCAGTGGCGTGGTGAGCACCTTAGGGGGCTGCGGAGCATCATCCGCGCTGAGGGCGTTGGACACGGTTTATCAATCTCCAGACAAAATATGACGACTAGCCAGCATTTTGCCAGCATGTTTCGCGGGTTGATAGGGCTGGCGCATCAACGGCTCATGCCTGGCTGAGCGGACGCGGTACGGCGGGCTTGGCAAAAGTACCGCTGGCGTTATAAAGCGCTGGCGCTTCACCACCGGTGAGGATCTTCAGCTGATTGGCCGTGGCGGCCTGCTGGATCTGGATCGACTGGCCATTCTTGACGTTGGCGGCCTGGCATTGAGCGATCAGATCGGTCAATGCGTCGCCTTGCGTCAACAACTGCTCGCCAATGCTCGACTGGCCAGCCAGTTGCGCAAGGCCGCTGCGGTCGGTCGGCAAGTTGAGGCTGGCGAGGATTTCGCTGCGTTTGCGGCCATGCTGTTCAAGCAGAATGATCAATGCCTGTTTGTGCGCCAGAATTTCTTCCAGCAGGGGCATGTCGCGACCGTGCAAAGCGAGAGATTCGGTTTGCAACAACTCCAGCAATTGTTGAGCTGGAGCAAAGTCGTCGTTGATCAGTTGCAATAAATTAGTGTCGTGCATGGCTGGCCTTGGGTGTTAAGCGTCCAAAAGCCTCGCGCCGGCAAAGGCCTAGCGCTGGGCTTCGAAGTTGAGCAGTTTGCTGGCTACACGGTTGCTGTCGACTTTATAGCTGCCATCGGCAATCGCGGCTTTCAACTCGGCCACACGGGCTTTGTCGACAGCAGGTTGATCGCGCAGCTTGTCAGTGACCTTCTGCAACTGTTGAGCCTCATTGCTGAGGTGTACCGATTCCCCGCTTTTTGCGGTACTGGCCGGTTCGGCCTGGGTATTCAGCGGCGCGGAGGTGCCGGTTTCGGCGGTTTCCTTGGCGTTGCTGGTACGTGTACTGCCCGTAAGTGACGAGGAGCTGTTCAAACGGCTGAAATCGATGACCATGATAAAAACCTCTGGGAATTTGGACGCTTGCCATGTTTTCGGCCATCCCCTGGAAAACTTTAGGCTCATTTGCAATGAGCCTTGCATGCGCCGGCGCGTGTCCTGCTGCGGCACAGTTTAGGGAACAGCCGGGGTCAGCGCCAGTTTTCTACATCGCGACTTCCACTTGGCCGGGCGCGGTGACTTGCGCCTTGATGACCCGTTGCGAGTTGAGGTTTTTCACGCGGATCTGTTCTTTCAAACCGCCATTGGTCAGCGCTTCACCGGGCATGCGCACGGCGAGCGTGCCGCTGCGCGCAGTGATGACTACTTGATCGCCCTTGCGAATGACTTCGGCCTGTTCCAGATGAACCAGGGTAATGACCTGATCGGCTACCGTTGGTCGGGTTAATTTCTGCCCGATCGCTTCGTCTACCGAGGTCAGAAAGCCTTGGTTGATCGTGCTCACGTCGCGCTCACGCAGAGTCACGTCCTGTGGTTCGATAATCCCCGCACGTTTGAGCGGACGCGTGGTGGTCACAATCTCGCGAAACAGGCGGACTTGAGCGGGCACGAATACGGTCCAGGGCGAGGCGCCTTCACAGCGAACCTTCACGGTAACCCGGCCCAACGGACGTGCAGGGCTCTCCAAAGTCGCTGTCAATTCCTTGTCGCACATAGGCATGCGCATACGGGGGTCGAGCTGGTTTACTTCGATTTCGTAGCGGCCTTCCGTTTGACTGGTAGCCAGATAGTCTTCTACGGTGAACTCAAGAAAGCCCTGAGTGACGCCGATAAGCATGTCAGGCAAGGTAACCGCATCAGCAATGGCAGGGCTGCCAGCGAAAAAGCAGCAGACGGCTGACATCGCGCAAAGGCTTTTGCGAGCGCGGGATGTCAGGTGTCGGAAAAATGTCGTTTGAGCGTTCATACGAGTTAAAAAGCAAGCGCCGTGCCGTTTAGCAATGAATGTGCGTCGCAACAACACTTGGCGTTGGTGTAGGAGTCTGGGCATGGCTGGTGTAATGGATTCGGTGAACCAGCGCACGCAACTGGTAGGGCAGAATCGCCTGGAGCTGTTGTTGTTCCGTCTTGACGGTCAGCAGCTCTATGGAATCAACGTGTTCAAGGTGCGGGAAGTGTTGCAATGCCCGTCGCTGACGTTGATGCCCAAGTCCAGTCCTGTCGTGTGCGGGGTGGCAAATATCCGGGGGGCGACCATTCCGATCCTTGATCTGGCAATGGCCACCGGTTCCGGAGCGTTGAAAGACAAGAACAACCCGTTTGTGATCATCACGGAGTACAACACCAAGACCCAGGGTTTCCTGGTCCGCTCGGTGGAGCGCATCGTCAACATGAACTGGGAAGAGATTCATCCACCGCCCAAGGGCACGGGTCGCGATCATTACCTGACCGCTGTGACTCGGGTGGACAATCAGTTAGTCGAAATCATCGACGTCGAGAAAGTGCTGGCGGAAGTTGCGCCGACACCGGAAGCGATTTCGGTGGGCGTGGTCGATGTCGAGACGCAGACCAAGGCATTGTCGTTGCGTGTCTTGACGGTCGATGACTCATCGGTGGCGCGCAAGCAGGTCACGCGTTGCCTGCAGACGATCGGCGTCGAAGTGGTCGCGCTGAACGACGGCAAGCAAGCGCTGGATTACCTGCGCAAGTTGGTCGACGAGGGCAAGAAGCCGGAAGAAGAGTTTCTGATGATGATCTCCGACATCGAGATGCCGGAGATGGACGGATACACTTTGACGGCCGAGATTCGCGCTGACCCGCGCATGCAAAAGCTTCATATCATCCTGCATACTTCGTTGTCCGGGGTATTCAATCAGGCGATGGTCAAGAAAGTCGGTGCTGATGACTTTCTGGCCAAATTCCGCCCTGATGACCTGGCATCCCGGGTAGTCGACCGGATCAAAGCAGCAGATATCAGCTAGGGGCGTTTTGTCCCTGGCGGTCAACACGATTTAAGAGGCGGCATCATTGTCTACGGGTAATTTGGATTTCGAACAGTTCCGGGTCTTCCTGGAAAAAGCCTGTGGCATTTTGCTCGGTGAAAACAAGCAGTACCTGGTCTCGAGCCGTCTCAACAAACTGATGGAGCAGCAAGGCATCAAATCCCTGGGTGAGCTGGTTCAGCGCATCCAGACCCAGCCGCGCAGCGGTTTGCGCGAGCAGGTGGTCGATGCCATGACGACCAACGAAACCCTGTGGTTTCGGGATACCTATCCGTTTGAAGTCTTGAAGAACAAGGTGCTGCCTGAAGCGATCAAGGCCAGCCCCAACCAGCGTCTGCGGATCTGGTCGGCCGCCTGCTCGTCGGGCCAGGAGCCGTACTCGCTGTCGATGTCGATCGACGAGTTCGAACGCACCAACCTTGGCCAGTTGAAGATGGGTGTGCAGATCGTTGCCACTGATTTGTCCGGCCTTATGCTGACCAACTGCAAGACGGGCGAATACGACAGCCTGGCGATCGGTCGCGGTTTGTCGCCGGAACGTCTGCAGCGTTACTTCGACCCAAAAGGGCCGGGGCGTTGGGTGATCAAGGCGCCGATCAAGAACCGCGTGGAGTTCCGCTCGTTCAATCTGCTCGACAGCTATGCCGCGCTGGGCAAGTTCGACATCGTGTTCTGCCGTAACGTGTTGATCTACTTCTCTGCCGAAGTGAAGAAAGACATCCTGTTGCGCATTCACAGCACGTTGAAGCCGGGCGGTTATCTGTTCCTTGGCGCTTCCGAAGCGCTGAACGGTTTGCCAGACCATTACCAGATGGTGCAGTGCAGCCCGGGGATCATTTACCAGGCGAAATGATTGCATCGGCAATACAAAAAACGGCAGGCCCGCAAAGGCCTGCCGTTTTTTTTGTGCCTGCGGAAATTCTCCTTAACACCAAAAATCCCTGTGGGAGCGAGCTTGCTCGCGAAGAGGCCGTCACATTCTGCATTTGCATTGGCTGACACTCCGCCTTCGCGAGCAAGCTCGCTCCCACAGTTGTCCGGCGGTGATAGAGAGGGAACGGCAAGCGGCAGAAAAGCGGCATTCGGCGGAAACCGGTTGCCGCTTTTCTGGCATTGCCGCTTTGCCGGCCTCTCGCAAAGCCCCGGTTTACGGGGTTTTTTCGCATTGGCACGCGGCTTGCTATAGCTCAGTTACGAAAAACCGGTCACCTGAAGGTTCCCGACATGAGCATCAGCTTCGATAAAGCGCTCGGCATTCACGAAAAGGCATTGGGCTTCCGCGCCCAGCGTGCCGAAGTGCTGGCCAACAACATCGCCAACGCCGACACCCCGAACTACAAGGCTCGGGATCTGGACTTCTCCAAAGTGCTTGAAGCACAGACCCAGAAAAATGCGAACGGCACCATCGCCCTGAACATGACCAACAGCCGTCACATCGAAGCTGAAGGCCTGGGCAACGGCGACGAATCGCTGATGTATCGCACGCCGATGCAACCTTCGATCGACCAGAACACCGTGGATGCCCAACTGGAACAGTCGAACTACGCGGAAAACGCTGTCGGCTTCCAGGCCAGCTTCACCCTGCTCAACAGCAAATTCAAAGGGCTGGTGTCAGCCCTGCGCGGAGAGTAATCCATGTCCCTGTCCAGCGTTTTCAACATTGCCGGCAGCGGCATGAGCGCACAGACCACGCGCCTGAACACCGTGGCTTCGAACATCGCCAACGCCGAAACCGTCTCGTCGAGCATCGACCAGACCTATCGCGCCCGTCACCCGGTATTCGCCACCATGTTCCAGGGCGGCCAGAACAGTGGCAGCAATTCGCTGTTCCAGAGCCAGGACGCAGCCGGTCAAGGCGTACAGGTGCTCGGAGTGGTCGAAGACCAGAGCAACCTTGAAGCGCGCTACGAGCCGAACCATCCGGCGGCCGACGCTAAAGGCTACGTCTACTACCCGAACGTCAATGTGGTGGAAGAAATGGCTGACATGATTTCCGCGAGCCGGTCCTTCCAGACCAACGCCGAAATGATGAACACCGCCAAAACCATGATGCAGAAGGTACTGACCCTCGGTCAGTAATAAGGGGCGACTGCCATGAGTGTTTCCGATACCACCAGCAGCTTGAGCATGAATGACATCCTGGCGAACTCGTCGAAAAAGACTGGTTCGACCACAGGTGGCATTGCTTCGGCGACCAACAGCGCCACCGGCGGCCAGGCCCTGGGCAAGGACGCGTTCCTGCAATTGCTGGTCACCCAGCTGAAAAACCAGAACCCGCTCGATCCGCAGGACAACAGCGCATTCGTTGCCCAGTTGGCGCAGTTCAGTAGCCTGGAAGGCATCACTACGCTGAACTCCACCGTGAGTGGCCTTGCTGGCAACTACAACTCGTCGCAAGCCTTGCAGGCATCGTCGCTGGTTGGCCGCAACGTCATCGTGCAGACCAACTCGGTTCAGCTCGACGATCCGAGCAAAGGCATGACCGGTTCGGTCACCGTTCCGTCGTCGATTGCCGGCGGCACCGTCAGCATCACCGACAGCAGCGGCACGGTCGTTCGCACCATCGATCTGGGCAGTCGCGCCGCAGGCGCCGCGAGCTTCACCTGGGACGGCAAGGACAAGGACGGCAATGTGGTCAAGACCGGTACCTATACCGTCAAGGCCAACGCATCGATCAATGGCACCTCGACCGATATGGCGACCTACCTGCCGGCCACCGTCACCAGCGTGACGATCAGCCAGACCGGCGGCGAGCTGATGCTCAACCTGTCCGGCAAGGGCACTGTTGCCCTGTCCAAAGTACAAACCATTGGTATATAGAGCCGACTAACCGGCACAAAGGAGTGGAATATGTCTTTCAATATCGGCCTTAGCGGTCTCTATGCAGCCAACAAGCAACTGGACGTGACCGGCAACAACATCGCCAACGTCGCGACCGCCGGTTTCAAGTCGTCCCGTGCAGAATTCGAAGACGTCTACTCGGCCACTCGCCTGGGTAGCGGCAGCAAAGTGATCGGTAACGGCGTGCGCCTGGCCAACGTTTCCCAGCAGTTCACCCAGGGTGACATCAACAACACCGGTAACGTGCTGGACATGGGCATCAACGGTTCGGGCTTCTTCACCATGAGCAACAACGGCTCGGTGTCCTACACCCGTGCCGGTACGTTCAAGGTCGACAACGCCGGTTACATCACCAACACCGACTACACCTCGCGCCTGCAGGGTTACGGTGTGGACGCCAACGGCAAGATCATCAACGGCGTATTGACCGACCTGAAAATCGACACTTCGAACCTGGCGCCGAAATCGACTTCCCTGGTGACTTCGAGCATCAACTTGAACTCGACTGCGCCGGTGATCAACGACGCAGTGGCGGCCGGCAAGTTCGATCCGAGCAAGCTTGAGACGTACACGAAGAGCTTCAGCACTCCGATCTATGACACGCAGGGCAACTCGCATGTTATGGACCAGTATATGGTGAAGACCGGCGAAAACACCTGGAAGGTTTACACCCTGGTGGACGGGCGTAATCCGGATGCAACCGGTAGCAATCCGCTCACGACGCCTCCAACTGCTTCGACACTGACGTTTGACAGTTCGGGCAATCTGACCCAGGTCAGCACACCTAACCCGGCGGATCCGGCCAATCCGATCATCAGCAGCGACTTGAAGCTGGCCAATTGGAAGCCGGGCAACGTGGTCAACGGTAACTTTGTACCTAACGGCGCAGCCGCCAACCCGGCTGGCGTGACCATCTCCATGGCCAAGACCACTCAGTACAACGCTGATACCGCGCGTTCGATCCCGACTCAGGACGGTTACGCCACTGGCCAGATCACCAACCTGACCATCGACGGCACCGGTACTTTGTTTGCCAACTTCAGCAACAACCAGAGCAAGGCCATCGGCCAGGTTGCGCTGGCCAGCTTCACCAACGAACAAGGCCTGCAGGCTATCGGTGGCACTAGCTGGAAAGAGACGTTCGCTTCGGGTATCCCGGGCTACGACGCTCCGGAAACCGGTACTTTGGGTTCGATTGCTTCCAACTCGCTGGAAGAGTCGAACGTTAACCTGACCAACGAGCTGGTGGACCTGATCAAAGGCCAGAGCAACTATCAGGCGAACGCCAAGACCATCTCCACTCAGAGCACCATCATGCAGACCATCATTCAGATGACTTGATGTGATCTGAGAGCTGCACTGAAAACCGACGCGCCAATGCGTCGGTTTTTTTATGCGTGTTATTTGGGACGTATGTTCAGGTTTTTACCGTTTGTCGGTCGCTGTGGTGTGGAACTTGCACTCTCGGGAAGCGGTGGCGTGCGCGTCAAACTTTCATTCACTCCGCCTGTTTGCAAGCCGGGCCTAAGGTCCGGTGGCTTGGAAGCCATCAGTAGTCACCAGGGATGCATCACTTGAACAGTCATGATTACGTCAGTGCGCCGATTGCGGTGCCAGCGCTCGACGCCTCCGGCCGGGCCGTATATGCCGGCACTGCCCGGGCAGTGCCGGTTGCCCTGTCAGTGCCCCCTCATTCAAACCGATTGAAATCAATTCTCGTGTTGTCGGGTTCACGCAGCAACATCTGCGCGGTCGATGTCGTGCGGGGTGATTTTTCTGATCGTGTCGAGCATTACCGCCCCAGCCCAAAGCGGTCGGATTTTTCACAATGCTCAAGCCTTTTTGCAATCAAGCCTTACGTGCATCAGAGAGGGTGAGCCCAGCACCAGGCGATTCAACGCGGTTTCCAACACAAGCACACTCACACAAGGAAGATGTAATGGCGGTAATTTATGGGTCCAATGGTGCAGATTCGCTGGTAGGTACCATCGGCGATGATCAAATACGTGGTTTGGCGGGCGATGACGTTTTGAATGGTGGGGATGGCAACGACCTTCTCATTGGTGGCGAAGGGGCTGATCAGCTCATTGGTGGCGCAGGTTTCGACACCGCCAGCTACGAAGACGCCAATCAGGGAGTCGGCGTGACGATCAACCTGAAGACCGGCGTTAACTCCGGTCTTGCGGCGGGCGATACGTTCAACGGTATTGAGGCGTTTCGCGGTACCAGTTACACCGACAACTTTGTCGCCGACGCCTCGGCCAACACGTTTGATGGTGTGATCGGCTACGACACCTTGAGCTACGCCACCTCCGAGCAGGCTATCAACCTGACGCTGACCGGCGTCAATGGTACCGGTTTGGGCGGTGATGCGCAGGGTGATGCCTTCAGTAACATGGACGTAGTTATCGGTACCGCGTTCGATGACGTCTTTACCCTGAACTCTGGCAGCACGAGCGTCTATGGTGGTGCCGGTAACGACGTCTACATCATCAATGGTCCCTGGACTGGTGGCATCGGTGAAGGCGCCGGTGGCGGCGATGATGAGATTCGAACCAATCAGATCAAAATAAGCATGAGTGGCGAAATCGAGCGCCTGACGTATACCGGCACCGGCAACTTCACTGGTATCGGCAGTACAGGCAACAACATCATCACTGGCGGCGTTGGCAACGACGTGCTGATCGGTGGTGCGGGTGCCGACCAGTTGATTGGCGGCGCAGGTTTCGACACGGCCAGCTACGAAGATGCCAACCAGGGCGTCGGTGTGACGATCAACCTGAAAACCGGGGTTCACACCAGTCTGGCGGCGGGTGATACGTTCAACGGTATCGAGGCATTTCGTGGTACCAGTTACACCGACAATTTTGTCGCCGACGCCACGGCCACCTCGTTTGATGGTGCGGGCGGCTACGACACCTTGAGTTATGCCACCTCCGAGCAGGCGATCAACCTGACTCTGACCGGCGTCAATGGCACCGGTCTGGGCGGTGATGCGCAGGGTGATAGTTTCAGCAACCTGGAAGCAGTTGTCGGCACTGCATTCGATGACGTTTTTACCCTCAACTCTGGTAGCACAAGCGTCAGTGGTGGTGCCGGTAACGACGTCTACATCATCAATGGTCCCTGGGCGGGAGGGATCGGTGAAGGCGCCGGTGGCGGCGATGATGAGATTCGAACCAATCAGATCAAAATAAGCATGAGTGGCGAAATCGAGCGCCTGACGTATACCGGCACCGGCAACTTCACTGGTATCGGCAGTACAGGCAACAACATCATCACTGGCGGCGTTGGCAACGACGTGCTGATCGGTGGTGCGGGTGCCGACCAGTTGATTGGCGGCGCAGGTTTCGACACGGCCAGCTACGAAGATGCCAACCAGGGCGTCGGTGTGACGATCAACCTGAAAACCGGGGTTCACACCAGTCTGGCGGCGGGTGATACGTTCAACGGTATCGAGGCATTTCGTGGTACCAGTTACACCGACAATTTTGTCGCCGACGCCACGGCCACCTCGTTTGATGGTGCGGGCGGTTATGACACCTTGAACTATGCCACCTCCGAGCAGGCGATCAACCTGACGTTGACCGGCGTCAACGGCACCGGTCTGGGCGGCGATGCGCAGGGTGATACCTTCAGCAACATGGAAGCGGTTATCGGCACTGCATTCGATGACGTCTTTACCATGAACTCCGGCAGCACGAGCGTCGGTGGTGGCGCCGGCAACGATGTCTACATCATCAATGGTCCTTGGACAGGTGGCATCGGTGAAGCCGCCGGTGGTGGTGATGATGAAATCCGTACCAACCAGACCAGTATGGGCATGAGCGGCGAAGTCGAGCGCTTGACCTATACCGGCACGGGTAATTTTACCGGTACTGGCAACGCTGGCGACAACATCATCACCGGCGGCGCAGGCAACGATGTGCTCCTCGGCGGTGCAGGTGCCGACAAATTGATTGGCGGCGCCGGTATCGACGTTGCCAGCTATGAGGACAGCCTTGCTGCGGGTGTCACGGTCAACCTGAAAACCGGTGTACACACAGGCTTCGCTGCAGGCGATACCTTCTCCGGTATCGAAATCATTCGTGGCAGCAAGAACGGTGACACGTTCTTCAGTGACGCGCAGGCCAACATCTTTGATGGCGGCACCGCGGGTGGCGTCGATACCGTCGATTACTCGTTGTCGGCGCAGGCCGTGAACATCACCCTTACCACGCTCGGCGCCGGCAGTGGCCAGGGCGGCGACGCGCAGGGCGATACCTTTACCAATATCGAGAAAGTCGTCGGTTCGGGTTTCGACGATGTGTTTGTCAGCGGCTCCGCAGCCTCCCTGTTCCAGGGCGGGGCGGGTAACGATCTGTACATCATCAACGGCTCGCCCAATCAGTCGGTCATCGAATTGGCCGGTGGTGGTGACGACGAAATACGCACCTCGCTGAGCACCATGACCTTGAGTGCCGAAGTCGAACGCCTGACCTATACCGGCACCGGTAACTTCACCGGTACAGGCAATGCGGGCAACAACATCATCTCCGGTGGCGTTGGCAACGACGTACTCATGGGCGGTGCGGGTGCGGACGTCTTCATCGGTGGCGCGGGCCTCGATACCGTCTCCTACGACGACTCCACCGTAGGCGTGACGATCAACCAGAAAACCGGTATTCACACGGGCATTGCTGCTGGCGATACCTTTGAGGGTATCGAAGTCATTCGCGGCTCCAGATACAGTGACACGTTCATGGCCGGCGCCGCTGCCGACAAGTTCGACGGCGGTACGGCCGGCCCGGACAACATGGACGTCGTCGACTATTCGCAGTCGGGTGCTGCCATCAACCTGACGCTGGTCTCCGGAACCGGCACCGGGACCGGTGGTGATGCTGAGGGAGATTCGTTCTCGGCAATCGAGAAGGTGATCGGTTCGGCGTATGACGATGTGTTCACCACATCCACGTCCGGCTCCTTCACCCTACAGGGTGGTGCGGGCAATGACGTGTACATCGTCAACGCCGGTGCCTCGGCGGTAATCGTCGAAGCGCAGGGCGGCGGCGACGACGAAGTGCGTACCAACCAGCTCAGCATGGGGCTGCACAACAACGTCGAGCGCCTGACTTACACCGGCACGGGTAACTTCACCGGTCGCGGTAATGCCAGCGACAACATCATCACCGGTGGCGCGGGCAACGATACCTTGCTGGGCGGTGCGGGTGCCGACAACTTTATCGGTGGTGCCGGTACGGACACCGTCAGTTATGACGACAGCACGGTGGCGGTGACGCTCAATTTCAAGACGGGCGTATACAGCGGCATCGCCGCAGGTGACACCTTCACCGATATCGAACTGATTCGCGGCACGCAGTACGCCGATACATTTATCGCCGGCGCGGGTGCCGACAAGTTCGACGGTGCTACGGGCATTGATGTGGCGGATTACTCGCAATCCACCCAGGGTGTGACGCTGACATTGGGTGCTGCCGGTGTCGGCTCCGGCATGGGCACGGGTGGCGATGCCGAGGGAGACATCTTTTACGGCATCGAAACCATCATCGGCTCGGCTTATAACGACGTATTTATCGCCAATGCCAACTCGACCGGTTTCACTGTGCAAGGCGGTTTGGGCGACGATGTTTACGTCCTCAACAACGCAAACTATGGCGCGATCATCGAACTGGCTGGTGGCGGTAATGATGAAGTGCGCACCAATCAGTCTTACTACCTCATGAATGCCGGGATCGAGCGCTTGACCTATACCGGTACCGGGATGTTCCAGGCGCGAGGCAATGCGCTCGATAACGTCATCACGGGTGGGGCCGGGGACGACATTTTGATGGGGGGCGATGGCGGCGACACGTTTATCGGTGGCGATGGTTTCGATACGGTCAGCTATAACGACGTCGGGCCGGTAGGCGTGGTCATCAATCTCAAAACTGGCGAGCACACCGCTATAGCCAAGGGCGATACCTTCCAGAGCATCGAGAAGTTCGTCGGCTCGGGACGCGACGACACCTTCATCGGTAATGATCAAATCAACAATTTTGACGGTGCTTTCGGGCGCGACACGGTGAGCTTCGCCTTCGAAAGCTCAGCCATCACGCTTGACCTCACTCAGCCATTGACCGGTGCCGCAGCAGGCGACACCTACACCAACATCGAAAACTGGGAAGGCACTGCATTCAACGATACTTTGATCGGAGGTGCCGGCGCCGAGACGTTTATTGGTGGCAAGGGCTCTGACTTTATCGACGGCGGTGCAGGTATTTCCGATGAAGCCTGGTACATCGGCAGCTCGGCAGCGGTGCAGATCGACCTGCTGGCCAACACGGTCACTGGCGGTGATGCGAGCGGCGATGTACTGGTCAATATCGAGGGGCTGCACGGCTCGTCATTCAACGACACTCTGACCGGGAACGCTGCCTGGAACACCCTCTATGGTGGAGCAGGGAATGACCTGATCTACGGCGGGGACGGCAACGATTCGATTTATGGCGGCAACTACGAACCTTACGCCATCAACGGCCCAGATCGCAGCGGTCCGGCCGAGGCGGATCAACTGTTTGGCGGCAACGGCAACGACAGTATGTTCAGCGCCAACAACGATGTCGGCAGCATTCTGCATGGCGATGCCGGTAACGACGACATTACCGTTTACGCCGGTCTTGCCTACGGTGATGACGGCAGTGACTGGCTGGTTGGGAATGGGCCTGAGTATCAGCTGTTTGGCGGTGCCGGTTCGGATACCTTGATCATGTCCGGCGGTGGTTATGCCTATGGTGGTGAGGGCAGCGATACCTACAAGGTGTTGTCTTCGACCAATGTCATGATCAAGGACGATGGTGCTCAGGGCAGCGATAGAGTCGAGTTGCAGAATATCAAGTCGTATGCCGATGTGATCATCAAGACCGACGGCACCAATGCCTACATCTTCAATGCTGTGGAGTGGAATGCCGGTAAGCAGAACAATGCGGTGATTCTTGCGGACTGGTATGCAGGCTCGAACACCATCGAAACCTTCGCTACCGCCAATGGTGATACGTTCACCATTCCGGTAGTGGGGCAGGCGATGGCCGAGTCCTTTATGGTCTGATGAGGCACTGAAACCACAATGAGCGGCGAAACCTGTAACCGGGTTTCGCCGTTTTTTTTTGCTTCAATATTTACTCCAGACAAAAGAAAACCCCCGACACACCAGAAGTCTGTCGGGGGTTTCTTTTGCCCGGAGAATATCAGGCGTCTCGCAACGCCTGACTCAGCTCAGCTTATTGGCAAGCTTCGCAATCCGGCTCGTCAATGGCGCAAGCCTTTGGCACTGGAGCAGGACCGGCAGGAGCTGCCAGAACCGAATCGTCGCCGTGGTTGCCGCCGCTGGAAACAGCGTTCAGCTTGCCGGTGTTGATGGTCGACTTCTCGGTGCTGGTCGCGGCCAGGGCACGGAGGTAGTAAGTGGTTTTCAGACCACGGTACCAGGCCATGCGGTAGGTCACGTCGAGCTTCTTGCCCGATGCACCAGCGATGTACAGGTTCAGCGACTGGGCTTGGTCGATCCACTTCTGACGACGGCTGGCCGCGTCAACGATCCACTTGGTGTCCACTTCGAACGCGGTCGCGTAGAGCTCTTTGAGTTCTTGCGGGATGCGCTCGATCTGCTGAACCGAACCGTCGTAGTACTTCAGGTCGTTGATCATGACCGAGTCCCACAGACCGCGAGCCTTGAGGTCGCGAACCAGGTACGGGTTGATCACGGTGAATTCGCCCGACAGGTTCGATTTCACATACAGGTTCTGGTAGGTCGGTTCGATCGACTGCGAGACGCCAGTGATGTTGGCGATGGTCGCGGTCGGTGCGATGGCCATGATGTTGGAGTTACGAATGCCTTTCTGTACACGGGCACGAACCGGTGCCCAGTCGAGGGTTTCGTTCAGGTCAACGTCGATGTACTTCTGGCCACGTTGCTCGATCAGGATCTGTTGCGAATCCAGCGGCAGGATGCCTTTGGACCACAGCGAACCCTGGAACGTCTCGTACGCACCGCGCTCATCAGCCAGGTCGCAGGAAGCCTGGATCGCGTAGTAGCTGACCGCTTCCATCGACTTGTCGGCGAACTCGACGGCAGCGTCGGAACCGTAAGGGATGTGCTGCAGGTACAACGCGTCCTGGAAGCCCATGATGCCCAGACCGACCGGACGGTGCTTGAAGTTGGAGTTCTTCGCTTGTGGCACCGAGTAGTAGTTGATGTCGATAACGTTATCGAGCATGCGTACTGCGGTGTTCACGGTGCGTTCCAGCTTGGCGGTGTCCAGCTTGCCGTTGACGATGTGGTTCGGCAGGTTGATCGAGCCCAGGTTGCAAACGGCGATCTCGTCCTTGTTGGTGTTCAAGGTGATTTCGGTGCACAGGTTCGAGCTGTGAACCACGCCGACGTGCTGCTGCGGGCTGCGCAGGTTGCACGGGTCTTTGAAGGTCAGCCAAGGATGGCCGGTTTCAAACAGCATGGAGAGCATTTTGCGCCACAGGTCTTTGGCCTGAATGGTCTTGAACAGTTTGACCTTGCCCGGGTATTCGGTCAGCGCTTCGTAGTACTCGTAACGCTCTTCGAAAGCTTTACCGGTCAGGTCGTGCAGGTCCGGTACTTCGGATGGCGAGAACAGGGTCCACTTGCCGTCGTCGAAGACACGCTTCATGAACAGGTCAGGGATCCAGTTGGCGGTGTTCATGTCGTGGGTACGACGACGATCATCACCGGTGTTCTTGCGCAGTTCGATGAACTCTTCGATGTCCATGTGCCAGGTTTCCAGGTAGGCACATACAGCGCCTTTGCGCTTGCCACCCTGGTTAACGGCTACAGCGGTGTCGTTCACTACCTTGAGGAACGGAACCACGCCTTGCGACTTGCCGTTGGTGCCCTTGATGTACGAACCCAGTGCACGCACCGGCGTCCAGTCGTTGCCCAGGCCGCCAGCGAATTTCGACAACATGGCATTGTCGTGGATCGCGTGGTAGATGCCCGACAGGTCATCCGGCACGGTGGTCAGGTAGCAGCTCGACAGCTGTGGACGCAGGGTGCCGGCGTTGAACAGGGTCGGCGTCGACGACATGTAGTCGAAGGACGACAGCAGGTTGTAGAACTCGATCGCCCGGTCTTCTTTCTGCTTCTCTTCGATTGCCAGGCCCATGGCCACGCGCATGAAGAAGATCTGCGGCAGTTCGAAACGCACGCCATCCTTGTGGATGAAGTAACGGTCGTACAGGGTTTGCAGGCCCAGGTAGGTGAATTGCTGATCGCGCTCGTGGTTGATCGCCTTGCCCAGTTTTTCCAGGTCGAAGGAGGCCAGCACAGGGTTCAGCAGTTCGAACTCGATACCTTTGGCGATGTAAGCCGGCAGCGCCTTGGCGTACAGGTCGACCATCTCGTGGTGAGTAGCGCTTTCGGCCACACCGAGGAAACCCAGGCCTTCGGCACGCAGGGTGTCCATCAGCAGGCGGGCGGTCACGAACGAGTAGTTCGGCTCGCGCTCAACCAGAGTACGGGCGGTCATCACCAGGGCGGTGTTGACGTCGGTCAGGGCCACGCCGTCGTAGAGGTTTTTCAGGGTTTCGCGCTGAATCAGGTCGCCGTCGACTTCTTCCAGGCCTTCGCAGGCTTCGGTGACGATGGTGTTCAGGCGACCCATGTCCAGCGGCGCCAGGCTGCCATCGGCACGGGTGATACGGATCGACGGGTGAGCGTTGACCGCTTCTTCGGCCGGGGCGTGGGCAGCGCGTTCTTTCGAACGACCGTCACGGTAGATCACGTAGTCGCGAGCGACTTTCTGCTCACCGGCACGCATCAGGGCCAGTTCGACCTGGTCCTGGATTTCTTCGATGTGGATGGTGCCGCCCGATGGCATGCGACGCTTGAAGGTCGCGGTGACTTGTTCGGTCAGGCGCGCAACAGTGTCATGGATTCGCGACGAAGCGGCAGCGGTGCCGCCTTCAACTGCGAGGAACGCTTTGGTGATAGCGACGGTGATCTTGTCATCGGTGTAAGGAACGACAGTGCCATTGCGCTTGATCACGCGCAGTTGACCAGGCGCGGTGGCTGCCAGATCCGAATTCGAATCAGCGGCCTGCGGCAAGGTGCCCTGCGGGTTCTCGCGAGTTGTGTCGGTTTGCATGGGGGGTGGTCTCCACATTCTCTATGTTTGTTTGGGCACCATCATGGTGCCCACCGTTCTGTCCAGAAGCACTACAGCCGACGGGCGTCGGGTATAACAACTTCGGGACAGTAGGAAAAAAGGCTGATGAAGCCGCATCCTTGCCGAAGTTTTTGGCTACGAGCCAGGGCTCGAACCGGATTCCTTCCCAGGTGACAGTAATGACTGCAACACCCGTACCGTTCTCGCCGCTGCGAGGTAAAAAACGGTGCCATCCGCAAGTGCGGTTTGGGCTTTGAAAAACTTGCTTGGTTCAACCGGAAACCGGCAATAAATCGCTTGAGTTTCAGGTCTGAAATGTGGTTGGGCGTTTAAGTCAAAAACCCTATATGTAGGGGTTTTTTTTCGCCGTGCTACAAGATAATGCGTTTTGAGGGGTGTTGCAACGTACTACCTGTGGATAAACCTGTGCGTAAATTGTGTGTGAAACGAGGAACGAGCGTGTAGGCCGCGAACCTGCTGAGCTAGACCGTTTGTCTCCGTTTTTTCACCGGGAAAAACGCTTCAGCGGTTTTTTAAGGGCGCGAACCCTATCACAAAAAACTGCCTTCTCCGAACGCATTTACCGACTTGTGTTCTGGCTGTACGCCGTTTATACAATCGGCCCGTGTGCAGGCATTCTTATCCTCCCGAAACATGACAAAAACACGGGAGGATTCCGAAAAATGTAGGAGTGAGCCTGCTCGCGATGATGGCGGCACATCTAAAAGTGATGTCGACTGACCCACTGCTATCGCGAGCAGGCTCGCTCCCACAGGGAATTGTGTCGAGTCAGATGTTCTTCCTTCATTAATAACAATAGAAAGCAGAGGTCACCGGTGGAGCAACAAGCCTTTCAGGTATTGATCGTCGAGGATGACCAGCGACTGGCCGAACTGACGCGTGACTACCTGCAAGCCAATGGATTGTGCGTGGACATCGAAGGCAACGGTGCGCTGGCGGCGGCACGGATCATCAAAGAGCAGCCGGATCTGGTGATCCTTGACCTGATGCTGCCCGGCGAAGATGGCCTGAGCATCTGCCGCAAAGTGCGCAATCAGTATGACGGGCCGATTCTGATGCTCACCGCGCGCACCGACGATGCCGATCAGATCCAGGGGCTCGACCTCGGTGCCGACGATTACGTGTGCAAACCGGTGCGGCCACGTCTGTTGCTGGCGCGCATCCAGGCGTTGCTGCGCCGTAGCGACACGCCTGAACCGGTCGCCGGGAAATCCCGTCGTCTGCAATTTGGCCCCTTGGTGGTCGACGACGCCTTGCGCGAGGCATGGCTGAGTGACAATGGCATCGAACTGACCAGCGCCGAATTCGATCTGCTCTGGCTGCTGGTATCCAACGCCGGGCGAATTCTGTCCCGCGAAGAAATCTTCACTGCACTGCGCGGCATCGGCTATGACGGTCAGGACCGTTCGATCGATGTGCGCATTTCGCGCATTCGCCCGAAAATTGGCGACGACCCCGACCATCCGCGCCTGATCAAGACCATTCGCAGCAAAGGTTATCTGTTCGTTCCTGAAGCCTGCATAGACCTGCCGCTGTGAACTCGATCTTCCTGCGCATCTACGGCGGCATGTGCGCGGCGCTGATTCTGGTGGCGGTACTCGGCGTGCTGGCGCTGAATCTGCTCAATCAGGTGCGTAGCGAGCAATACCGCGAGCGTCTGGCCCACGGCACGTTCTCGCTGATGGCCGGCAACCTGCAACCGATGAACGAAACCGAGCGCCATCGTGCGCTGATGGTGTGGGAGCGTTTGCTGGGGATTCCGCTGGCATTGAAAAAGTTTGCCGAGACCGATCTTGATCTGTCCCAGCGCACCCGCGTGCAGCGTGGCCAGGCGCTGGTCGAGCAGACCGGACCGCACGCAGCGAAAGTCTATCGAATTGTCAGCGACAAAGAGCAGTTGGTCCTCACTGGCGAAGTGCAACAGATCAGCGAGCAACTGGCCCGCGCGACCATTTACCTGTTGGCCGATGAACTGGTGCGCGTACCGGTCGGCGAGCAGCCCAAGCGCCTCGCGCAGATAAAGGAAGAAAAGGGTTTCGGTTTCGATCTGCGCCTGGTCACGGTGAATGACGCCGACATGGACGAAGACCAGAGCCGCCGCGTGGCCGAAGGCGACACGGTGATGGCGCTGGGCAAGGGTGGCGATTCGATCCGCGTGTTTGCCGGCATGGTCGGTACGCCGTGGGTGCTGGAGATCGGCCCGCTGTATCAGATGAACCCGTACCCGCCGGAATGGCTGGTGCTGATTGCGGCGCTCGGCCTGACTCTGATCGGCCTGATTGTTTATTTGCTGGTGCGTCAGCTCGAACGCCGTTTACGCGGCCTCGAAGCAGCGGCCACGCGGATTGCCAAGGGCAGCCTGGAAACCCGTGTGCCGGCGCGCGGTGCCGACTCGGTGGGGCGCCTGGCGTCAGCGTTCAACGGTATGGCCGAGCACTTGCAACAGTTGCTGGCGATCCAGCGAGAACTGGTGCGCGCGGTGTCCCATGAATTACGCACGCCGGTGGCGCGCCTGCGTTTCGGTCTGGAAATGATCGGCTCGGCGACCACGCCGCAAGCGCTGGAGAAGTACCGCGAAGGCATGGATCACGACATCGAAGACCTCGATAAGCTGGTCGATGAAATGCTCACCTATGCGCGGCTGGAACAAGGTTCACCGGCGCTGACGTTTCAGCGCATTGATCTGGACGCATTGGTCAATCAGGTGATCGAGGAGCTGGCGCCGTTGCGCGCCGAGGTCACCGTGCAGCGTGGTTTGTGCCTGTCTGCTGCGGATAACGATGATGCCTGGGTCGAAGCCGAGCCACGTTACCTGCACCGGGCATTGCAGAATCTGGTGAGCAACGCCATGCGCCATGCACGCTCGAAGGTGACGGTGAGTTATCAGGTCGGGCAATTGCGTTGCCGCGTCGACGTCGAGGATGACGGCCCGGGCGTGCCGGAAGTGGCGTGGGAGCGGATTTTTACGCCGTTTCTGCGTCTGGACGACAGCCGTACACGAGCGTCGGGCGGGCATGGTCTGGGCTTGTCGATCGTGCGGCGGATCATCCACTGGCATGACGGCCGGGCGATTATTGGCAAGAGCAAGAGTCTGGGTGGGGCGTGCTTTAGTCTGAGTTGGCCGAGGAATCAGGAGCGTCGGTAATTCTTGTGGTGGCTGTGATGCCGCCTTCGCGAGCAAGCTCGCTCCCACAGGGGGAATGCATTTCAAAATGTGGGAGCGAGCCTGCTCGCGAAGAGGCCTGAACAGACGCTGATGATTTCAGGCCTTGATGCTGACCAGACTCAACAACTGCCCATCCTGCACCCCGAACTGCGCCTCCAGTTCAGTGCCGTTACGCCACTCGGCCGACAAGTCCGTCAACAAACGCAATCGCACCTGACCCGCCTCAGCCCACTCCACCACTTCAGCGTGCTCGAAATAAAAGCGCTGCTGCACAATCGGGTACAGCGCCTTGAACAAGCTTTCTTTCACCGAAAACGTCAGCGTCACCCACAACGCCAATTGATCCCGCGAGGCGGCCTTCATGCGCTGCATTTCAGGTGGCGTCAGAATCTCCCCGGCCAGGCGCTCGGCGCGTTCGGTATTCAGCAGGTTTTCCAGATCCATGCCCAAACCGCGCCAGTGTTGCTTGTTGGCGACAATTGCCGCCGCACGGCCGGTGCTGTGGGTGATCGAGCCGCAGATATGTGCGGGCCATATCGGCGCGCGGTCTTCGCCAATCGCCGGCACCACGCTGCTGCCTTCCAGTTGCTGCAACGCCGCGCGGGCGCAAATCCGCCCGGCGAGAAATTCCGCCTGACGCTTGGCCACCGAACGCTGAATGCTCGGCGGCGGCTCAATGGCGCTACGGCGAAAGTCATCGCCAAGCAGTTGAGCCGGATCGAAGTGAGTGCTGAGCAGCACAGTGTCGGGCAACACCGTCGGCAACGGCCAGTGGCTGTCGAGTGCGGTGCAGCAGGCGGGCAGGGCGGGGGTGAGATTCATGGCGGGCATTTTGCCGGTTAGTCGGGCCAAGGTCGAGATTGGCGGTGAAGCTTTCGCGAGCAGGCTCGCTCCCACAGGGGATCTTATGGGCAACTTAGATCCAGTGTGGGAGCGAGCCTGCTCGCGAAGGCCGCGCCGCGGTGTCGCTGATCAGCTGAAGATTTTCTGCAAGAACGCTTTCATGTCCGCCCAGGATTTTTCATCCGCTGCCTTGTTGTACCCGATGTCCGGGCCACCGTGCTCGCCATGGCTCAGGCGATCGGCATCCGGATTGGTGAAGCCATGCTTGGCGCCCTCCAGGCTGACAAATTTATAGTCAGCCCCGGCCTTGTCCATTTCCGCCTTGAACGCGGTGACATTGTCCGGCGTGACCATGCTGTCCAGCGCGCCGTGCTCGACCAGAATCTTCGCCTTTACACTGCCGGGCGTCGCTGGGGTTTTGGTCGCCAGTGCACCGTGGAAACTCACCACACCCGCCAATGGCTCACCTTGCCGCGCGGCGTTGAGCACCACGCCACCGCCGAAGCAGTAACCGATGGCGGCGATTTTGTTGACGTCGGTTTGCGGCTGCTTCTTCAGCAAGTTCAGCCCGGCCTCGAAGCGCTTGCTGGAAGCCGCCGCATCCTGAGTCGCGGCCTGCATGAACGCCATCGCATCTTTCGGGTGCTCGGTGTTCTTGCCTTCGCCGTACATATCGATCGCCAACGCGCTGTAGCCGAGTGCGGCGAGATCGCGTGCGCGGCGTTTGGCGTAATCGTTCAGGCCCCACCATTCGTGCACAACGACGACGCCCGGGCGTTTGCCTCTGATGGCGTCGTCATAGGCGTAGTAGCCGATCAGTTTCGTGCCGTCGGCGCTCTGATAGGGGATTTCTTCAGTCTTGATCGCAGCCTGAGCAAGGCTGCTGACAGCCAGCAACGTTAGGGCGAGGAACAGGCGCATGGTCGGGTCTCCTGACAATAAAAGGTCAAATCAGCCTAGTTCATTTGGTTCAGGTCAGGTTCAGAGACGGTTCAGGGGCGGTACAGGGGAAGGTCAGTAACCTTGCGCCATACCCAAACAGCACTGTGAAAGAGGAAATACCCATGACTCGTTTTAACAAACTGTTGCTGGCATTGACCGTAATGAGCGCCAGTATCGCGGCCCAGGCCGACACCACTTCGAACTTCGCCGGCCTGACCTTCGGCCAGACCAGTGACAAGATCAACAAATCCAACTCGCTGAACAACAACCTCGACCACCCGAACGCTACCGGCGCCATCGACGGTAACAACACCTATGGCGTACGCCTGGGTCAGCAAAACAGCCAGGGTCGCTACTACGCCACCTACGACAACGTGTCGGGCTCGCACAATGGCATTAAACTGCGTCAGGAAAACCTGTTGGGCAGCTACGATCTGTTCTACCCGGTGGGCGGCAGCACCAAGTTGTTCGGCGGTGCAACGGCCGGTCTGACCAAACTGACTCAGGATTCGCCGAGCTACAGCCGCGACAGTGACATCGGTTATGCGGTTGGCGGCCAGTTCGGTGTGTTGCAGCAAGTCTCGCAGAACACCTCGGTCGAACTCGGTTACCGTTACCTGCGCAGCAACGCCAGCACTGAAATGAAAGAGAGCGGCGGCAGCAAGCAAGGCTCGCTGGACTTGACCAGCAGCGCCCAGACTTATCTGTCGGCCAACTACAATTTCTAAGGAGCGAATCGCCTTGGAACCCTGTGGGAGCGAGCTTGCTCGCGAAAGCGATGTTTCATTCAACACCTCGTTGACTGAATAGCCGCCTTCGCGAGCAAGCTCGCTCCCACAGGTGGTTGTGGAGATTTCAAGTGATTAGGAGAAGGTCATGAAACTGTTGGTCGTCGAAGATGAAGCGCTGTTGCGTCATCACCTGCAAACTCGCCTGACGGAAAGCGGTCACGTGGTCGAGTCCGTGGCCAATGCCGAAGAGGCGCTGTACCAGACCGGACAGTTCAACTTCGACCTGGCGGTGATCGATCTCGGCCTGCCGGGCATGGGCGGTCTCGACTTGATCCGCCAGTTGCGCGCGGGGGGCAAGACCTTCCCGATCCTAATCCTCACCGCGCGCGGCAACTGGCAGGACAAGGTCGAAGGCCTCGCCGCCGGCGCCGACGATTACGTAGTCAAGCCGTTCCAGTTCGAAGAACTCGACGCGCGCCTGAATGCCTTGCTGCGCCGCTCCAGCGGTTTCACTCAGTCGACCATCGTCGCCGGGCCGCTGCTGCTCGATCTCAATCGCAAACAGGCTACCCTCGATGAGCAACCGTTGGCGCTGACCGCGTACGAGTACCGCATCCTTGAATACCTGATGCGTCATCATCAGCAAGTGGTGCCCAAGGATCGTTTGATGGAGCAGCTCTACCCGGATGACGACGAGCGTGATCCGAATGTCATCGAAGTGCTGGTCGGCCGTCTGCGCCGCAAACTCGAAGGCCCGGCCGGGTTCAAACCGATCGACACCGTGCGCGGTCTCGGCTACCTGTTCAATGAGCGCTGCACTTGATTCGTTCCCTTCGCGTTCGCTTGATGCTCGCCGCCACCACGTTGGCGGTGTTGTTCATGCTCGCCTTGCTCCCGGCGATGCAAGGCGCGTTCAGCCTCGCGTTGCAGGATTCGATCGAACAGCGCCTGGCCTCGGACGTCACTACGCTGATCTCTGCCGCGCGCATCGAAAACGGTCGGCTGGTGATGCCCAATCAGTTGCCGGATGAACGTTTCAATCTCACCGACTTCCGTTTGCTCGGCTATATCTACGACCGCGAAGGGCACCTGGTCTGGCGCTCGAAAGCTACCCAGGAAGAACAGATCAACTACAAGCCGCGCTACGACGGCCTCGGTAACGAGTTCGCACGGATTCGTGAAACCAATGGCCAGGAGTTCTTCGTCTACGACGTTGAAGTCAAACTGCTCGGGGGCAAAAGCGCGGCGTTCAGCATCGTCGCCCTGCAACCGGTACGCGAATACGAAACCACCCTCGAGGGCCTGCGTGAAAATCTCTATCTGGGCTTCGGTGCCGCGTTACTCGTGCTGTTGGCGCTGTTGTGGATCGGCCTGACATGGGGCCTCAAAGCCTTGCGCCGGCTCAGTCAGGAACTCGACGAAATCGAGGGCGGCACCCGTGAAAGTCTGACTGAGCAACATCCGCGCGAACTGCTGCGCCTGACCGGCTCGCTCAACCGTTTGCTGCATAGCGAGCGCCAGCAACGCAGTCGTTATCGCGATTCTCTCGATGATCTGGCGCACAGCTTGAAAACGCCGTTGGCGGTGTTGCAGGGTGTTAGCGAGGACATGGCTCAACGTCCCGAAGAACGCGATCAGGCCTGGGTGCTGCAAAGCCAGATCGAGCGCATGAGCCAGCAGATCAGCTACCAATTGCAGCGGGCCAGTTTGCGCAAAAGCGGTCTGGTGCGCCATCAGGTGCGCTTGCAACCGGTACTCAAAAGCCTGTGCGACACACTGGACAAGGTTTACCGCGACAAGCATGTGCGCGTGGCATTTGATCTGCCCGAGCATTGCTATGTGCCAATCGAGCAAGGCGCGTTGCTGGAGATGATGGGCAACTTGCTGGAGAACGCTTATCGCCTGTGTCTGGGCGAGGTGCGCATCAGCGTGCGCGAGACCCTGGCCGGGATTGAATTGTGCGTCGAAGACGACGGCCCCGGTGTGCCACCGGATCAGCGCGCGCGGATTCTCGAGCGCGGCGAACGCCTGGATGCCCAGCATCCGGGGCAGGGGATCGGGTTGGCGGTGGTCAAGGACATTATTGAAAGCTACAACGCCAAACTCGCGCTGGGTGATTCGCCGATGGGTGGGGCGGCGTTCAGGATTCATTTTCCGGCGGTGTGATCAAAAGCTGCCCTCACCCTAACCCTTCCGAAACGTCGGACCGCCCCGAGGTAGAGGGGACTGACCGAAGTGTCTTTGGAAAATGATCGACTTGAGCGATTTTAGTCGAATATGGATTCAGCGAAGAGCTGTAAGGTCGGCGGAAACTCTGAACATCCCCCAATCAGCCCCCTCTTCTCGGGGAGAGGGTTAGGGTGAGGGGCTTTTGATTCAGCGCCTCACTGCTCCTGCGCCCGATAGGCCCCCGGCGTCAGCCCCGTCCACTTCTTGAATGCCCGGTGAAACGCCGACGGTTCGGAAAACCCCAACTGCTCGGCAATCTGCTGCAACGACAGATCCGCCCGGCCCAAATGATAAATGGCGATATCCCGCCGCAACTGATCCTTCAACTCCTGAAAACTCGTACCTTCCTCCCGCAAATGCCGGCGCAGCGTTTGCGGGCTGATGTGCATATGCGCTGCGACCGCTTCCAGATCCGGCCAGTTCGCAATGTCGCGACTGAGCAAACGACGCAGGCGGCTGCTCAGGCTGTCACCGTCGTCCGGGCGTGAGAGCAGGTCGGCAGGGGAGCGTTCGAGGAAGTGTTTGAGGGTGCGTTCGTCCTGCAACAGCGGCATAGACAGATAGCGGCTGTGGAACAAAAGGCTGCTTTGATCGGTGCCAAAGGTCAGCGGGCAGGGGAACAGCAGGTCGTATTCGGCACCATGTTCGGGACGCGGATAACTGAAGGTCGCTTGTTCGAGGCGAATCCGCTGCCCGATCAGCCAACTGCCCAGGCGATGCCAGATCACCAGCAGACTTTCGGTGAGAAAGTGATCCGGGTCCCACATCTGCGAATCGTCGAGGCTCAAACGCACCCATTCGTCTTCGCGCGTCAGGCTCAGGCGCGGGGCCTCAGGGAATAGGCTATAAAACAATAAACCGCGTTGCAGTGCCTTCTCCAGATTGCGGCAGTGAATCGAGGCGTGGCACATCATGGCGAAACTGCCGGGCTTGCTCGGGGCGTTGCCAAAACCCAGGTATTCGTCGTCCAGCGCCAGCCACAGGCCCTGAATCAACCGGGTGAATTGTTCCGGAGCAATGCGTGCGCGGGGCTCGTCGAGCAGTTCCGGGCTGATGCCCAGTTGCAGCAGCAGGCCCGAGTAATCGAAACCCACGCGGCGTGCGCCACCGAGGGCGGCACGGGCAAAATGACTGGCGATGGTGCGTTCGCGCATAAGCGGCAGATCCTTCCTCAGGCGCCGGATGGTAGCGGCGGGCTGGACGCATCGACAAGGCGGATTTCCGCCAAATTGTAGGACGAGAAGCGGCGAGTTGGCGGAAATCCGCCACACTTGAGTAACCGAATGGTGACATCCATGCACCTGTAATCCCTGATATCAAAAGGCTTGCAGGCAATCGCACCAAAGTGGCACGACGTTTGCGATACAAGCCACAGAAGCGTGCGTTTCGCCCTGATGGAAAATGCTGCTCCAACAACAAATCCCTCCAGTGCAGGAGGGTTCGCAATTCAGGTTTCGCGGTCAACAGATGGATGTTGTCACGCGAGGCTCTTGAGGAAACCTGCAATGACGACTCGTCAGCCACTGTACAAATCCCTGTATTTCCAGGTGATCATCGCAATCATCATCGGTATTGCGCTTGGTCATTACTACCCGCAGTTCGGTGTCGCGGTAAAGCCACTGGGTGACGGGTTCATCAAACTGATCAAAATGATCATCGCCCCGATCATCTTCTGCACCGTGGTCAGCGGTATCGCTGGCATGCAGAACATGAAATCGGTCGGCAAGACCGGCGGTTACGCACTCCTGTATTTCGAAATCGTTTCGACCATCGCGCTGCTGGTCGGTCTGGTCGTGGTCAACATCGTGCAACCGGGCAACGGCATGCACATCGACGTTGCCACCCTCGACGCTTCGAAAGTCGCGTCATACGTGGCGGCTGGCGCTGACCAAAGCGTTGTCGGTTTCCTGCTCAACGTGATCCCGACCACTATCGTCGGCGCGTTCGCCACCGGTGACATCCTGCAAGTGCTGATGTTCTCGGTGATCTTCGGTTTCGCCCTGCATCGCCTGGGCGCCTACGGCAAGCCGATCCTCGACTTCATCGATCGCTTCGCCCACGTAATGTTCAACATCATCAACATGATCATGAAGCTCGCGCCAATCGGTGCCTTCGGTGCCATGGCCTTCACCATCGGTGCTTACGGTGTCGGCTCGCTGGTGCAGCTGGGTCAACTGATGATCTGCTTCTACATCACCTGTCTGCTGTTCGTGCTGATCGTGCTCGGCGGCATCGCCCGCATGCACGGTTTCAGCGTGCTGAAGATGATTCGTTACATCCGTGAAGAGCTGCTGATCGTCCTCGGCACCTCCTCGTCGGAATCGGTACTGCCACGCATGCTGATCAAGATGGAACGTCTGGGCGCGAAGAAATCGGTAGTGGGTCTGGTGATCCCGACCGGTTACTCGTTCAACCTCGACGGTACCGCGATCTACCTGACCATGGCTGCTGTGTTCATTGCTCAGGCCACCGACACGCACATGGACATCACTCACCAGATCACCCTGCTGGTGGTGTTGCTGCTGTCCTCCAAAGGCGCTGCCGGTGTAACCGGTTCGGGCTTCATCGTGCTGGCCGCGACCCTGTCGGCAGTAGGTCACCTGCCGGTGGCCGGCCTGGCGCTGATCCTCGGTATCGACCGCTTCATGTCCGAAGCGCGCGCACTGACCAACCTCGTTGGTAACGCTGTAGCGACCATCGTGGTTGCCAAGTGGGTGAAAGAGCTGGACACAGACACGCTGCAAACCGAGTTGGCTTCGGGCGGTCGTGGTATCGCTGATACCCGTCCGGAAGATGACCTGGGTGTGGCTGAAGGCCCGACGCCTAGCAGCGTCAAGTAACCCTCGCTTCATGAAAAACCCGCTCCGGCGGGTTTTTTCTTGCCTGCGATTTGAGCGTAACGGTCACACCCGCTGACATTTCCGGTGATTGCCGTGCGCGGCATCGCTGCCTAGGCTGAGTGCATCGCCCAAGGAGTTCGCCCATGTCCGCACCGCTGGCCTCACTGAAAATCCTCGATTTCTCGACATTGCTGCCGGGGCCATTCGCCTCGCTGTTGCTGGCGGACATGGGGGCTCAAGTGCTGCGCATCGAGTCACCGACGCGCATGGATCTGCTGCGGGTATTGCCGCCGCATGATGGCGGAGTATCGGCCAGTCACGCTTACCTCAATCGCAATAAGCGCAGCCTGGCGCTGGACCTGAAACAGCCCGAAGCGCTGGAAGTGGTCAAGCAACTGCTGGCCGATCACGACATTCTCCTCGAGCAGTTTCGCCCCGGTGTGATGGAGCGCCTGGGCCTGGGCTATGAAGCGCTGAAGGCGATCAACCCGAAACTGATCTATGTGTCGATCACCGGTTACGGCCAGACCGGGCCGTACAAGGATCGCGCCGGGCATGACATCAACTATCTGGCACTGGCCGGGCTTTCCAGCTACACCGGCCGCGCTGACAGCGGGCCGTTGCCGCTGGGCATGCAAGTGGCGGATGTCGCCGGTGGTTCGTTGCACGGCGTGATCGGCCTGCTGGCGGCGGTGATTGCGCGGCAGCAGAGCGGGCAGGGCACGCATCTGGATGTGAGCATGACTGATTGCGCGTTCAGCCTAAATGCCATGGCGGGGGCCGGGTATCTTGCGTGCGGTGAAGAACCTGAATGGGAAGATCAGATGCTCAACGGTGGCAGTTTTTACGACTACTACCGCTCGCGGGATGGGCGCTGGATGTCAGTGGGCAGTTTGGAGCCGGCGTTTATGCAGCAGTTGTGTGCTGCGCTGGGGCGGCCGGAGTTGGCGGCGCTGGGTTTATCGCCCAAGCCTGAACAGCAGCGACAGTTGAAATACGCGCTGACGGTCGAGTTTGAAAAGCATGACTTTGTTGAACTGTGCGAGTTGTTTGCCGGGATCGATGCGTGTGTCGAGCCGGTGTTGAATTTGGCAGAGGCGGTGCGCCATCCACAGCTGCTGGCGCGTGAACTGGTGACGCAAGTGCCGCGTGGGGATGGTTCGACCCAAGCGCAGATGGCATGTCCGTTGAAGTTTTCTGAAGCGTTGCCGGCACCGCGGCATGTGGGCGCGGGGTTGGGGCAGCATACGGATGAGGTGTTGGCGGAGTTGGGGTTTGGGGCTGAGCGGATTGCTGAATTGCGTTCTGCCAAAGTCATTCTCTAGTGCCTGTTCTGGCCTCATCGCTGGCAAGCCAGCTCCCACAGTTTTCGAGGTGCTCACTGAACCTGTGGGAGCTGGCTTGCCAGCGATGGGGCCAGTCAGGGCAACACAAGCTGACTATTCGACGCGCATCTCGCCACTGAACACCAAGGTACTCCGGCAGCGCCGACACAAATACCGCCGCCCCTGCCGCACCAGGCCATGGCGCTGCGCCGAAAACGGGAAATCACTGTCGGCGCACGGGCATTTGTAGATATAGCGGGTCACGCTGCGCCGCTTGATTGCATAGGTGTGGCAGCGATCCGGCGGCAGTTCGTAAACGCCGCGCATGATCAATTGCCATTCCTCGCCATGGGGCTGGATGCGGTCGCCAAACAACTGATGGGCAATCAGGTGCGCAACTTCGTGGGCCACGGTTTGCTTGAGAAAGTGTTCGGCGTTTTCCCGGTACAGCTGCGGATTGAAGCGCAGCAGGTTCTCGTGCAGATGCGCGACACCGGCTTTTTGCCCGCGCAGCTTGAGGCTGACAACAGGACGAGGGAATGAGCGTTTGAAAAAGGATTCAGCGAGTTGGTAACAATCTTCGACGCGGGTATTGAGTTGCTCGGGCATGCTTGATGGATCTCCAGAGGCGTCGAGTATGCCGCAACCCTGTGCGCTTGCGAATCGCCAAGCTGCCGAATGGTCATTCTCCAAACGACAAGGCCGCCTTGCGGCGGCCTGTATTCAGCTTGTCGAGTCAGTTCGTATAAACGGGACCTACGCCCAGCCCCCAGACAATTACGGTGAACGCCATGATGGCGACCAGCACCACCAGACCCACCGCCAGCACCGAGCTTGAAAACAGAAAACCTTCGTCCGACGGAATGTTCATGAACGTCGGCAGCCCCACATACAACAGATACACCGTGTAGCAGATGGCCGCCGTACCGACGATCATCCCCAGCCACATATGCGGATACAGCGCCGCCAGCCCGCCAACAAACAACGGTGTTGCGGTGTAGGTGGCAAACGCCACGCACCGGGCCAGGCTTGGATTGGCGTCATAGGTGCGCGCCATCCAGTGCACGAACGCCCCCATCACCGCGACGCCGCCGAGCATCGCCAGGTACGACATGACGGTCATCCAGATCGCGCTTTCTACGGTGAGCATCACCGGTGCGCGGTTGCCGATCACCCAGCCAACCTGAGTGGTGCCGATAAACGCCGAGATGGCGGGGATCGCCGCCAGGATCAGCGTGTGGGTGAGGTACATGTGGCTGATGCTTTCCTCTTGGTCGCCACGAATTTCCTTCCATTCCTGATCGGGGTGGGTAAAGAGTCCCACTACGTGATGGATCATGCCAGTCACTCCTCTTGTTATTGCCATCGCCCCCCAACGGAGCGCCTACGGGCCAAGGTGGCCGAGCAAATACAGGTCTTCAGATTGTGTGCGACCTTATGTCGCAGTATAGAAAGGTCTTACCCGCACAGGTATTGGGGGCTTAGAGCAAATCGCGCTGTAAACAGGGCGGGTAATCGCCTCGGGGTCTGTAAAAGTGCCGTTGCCTTACGACGACAACCTGTGCCCACAACCCCGGGGTTTTTGCGTAAAATGCCGGCCTTTCGTCACACCTCACGGATTTCGCGTCATGGGCACTCTTACGGTCAACCAGAACAAACTGCAAAAGCGTCTGCGCCGTCTGGCCGGCGAAGCGGTCGCCGATTTCAACATGATCGAAGACGGCGACAAGGTCATGGTCTGCCTGTCCGGCGGCAAGGACAGTTACACCATGCTCGATGTGCTGCTGCACCTGCAGAAGGTTGCACCGATCAAGTTCGAGATCGTCGCGGTGAACATGGACCAGAAGCAGCCGGGCTTCCCCGAGCATGTGCTGCCGGCCTATCTGAAAGAGCTGGGTGTCGAGTATCACATCGTCGAGAAAGACACCTATTCGGTGGTCAAGGAACTGATCCCGGAAGGCAAGACCACCTGCTCGCTGTGTTCGCGTCTGCGTCGCGGCACGCTGTACACCTTTGCCGACGAAATCGGCGCGACCAAAATGGCCCTCGGTCATCACCGCGACGACATCGTCGAGACGTTCTTCCTCAACATGTTCTTCAATGGCAGCCTCAAGGCCATGCCGCCGAAGCTGCGCGCCGATGACGGCCGCAACGTGGTGATCCGTCCACTGGCGTACTGCAACGAGAAAGACATTCAGGCTTACTCGGATTTGAAAGAGTTCCCGATCATCCCGTGCAACCTCTGTGGTTCGCAGGAAAACCTGCAGCGTCAGGTGGTCAAGGAAATGCTGCAGGATTGGGAACGCAAGACCCCGGGCCGAACCGAAAGCATCTTCCGCAGTCTGCAGAATGTGATCCCGTCGCAACTGGCCGACCGCAACCTGTTCGACTTCACCAGCCTGAAGATCGACGAGACCGCGGCTTCGCGCTTCGTTAACGTCGTAAACCTGTAAACCCGATTCATGTGGGAGCGAGCTTGCTCGCGAAGGCGTCGTGTCAGCCGACATCAATGTTGAATGACATACCGCTTTCGCGAGCAAGCTCGCTCCCACAGTGCTTTGTGTTCAAAGATAGAATTTCATTTTCATTTCCCGGGAGAGGGCATGCGCGATTACAAGTGGCTGCACGAATACTGTCTGAACCGCTTCGGTTCGGCGGCTGAACTGGAAGCCCATTTGCCCGTTCCCAAGACTCCGGCGCAACTGCGCAAGATCAGCGACGACCGCTACCTCTCGACCATGGCTTTGCGCGTATTTCGCGCCGGCCTCAAGCACAGCCTGGTCGACGCCAAGTGGCCGGCCTTCGAAGAAGTGTTTTTCAAGTTCGACCCGGAAAAAGTCGTGCTGATGAGTGCCGAACACCTTGAGCGTCTGATGCAGGACGCGCGGATCATCCGCCACCTGGGCAAGCTCAAGAGCGTGCCGCGCAACGCGCAGTTCATTCTTGATGTCGAGAAAGAGAAGGGCAGTTTCGGTGCATTGATCGCCGACTGGCCGGTGACCGATATCGTCGGTCTGTGGACGTACCTGAAAAAGCACGGTCATCAATTGGGCGGGCTGTCGGCGCCACGGTTTTTGCGCATGGTCGGCAAGGATACCTTTGTGCCGAGCTACGACGTGGTCGCGGCGCTGAACGCGCAGAAGATCGTCGACAAGGTGCCGACCAGTCTGCGCGATCTGGCGATTGTGCAGGATGCGTTCAACCAGTGGCATGAGCAGAGCGGTGGGCGGGCGATGAGCCAGATTTCGATGATGCTCGCTTACACCGTCAATCATTGAAACCGAGTTGCCCGAATCGCTGGCAAGCCAGCTCCCACAGGATCGCTGTTGAAACACAATTCTGTGATCGACGCAAAAAACTGTGGGAGCTGGCTTGCCAGCGATGGCGGTCTGTCAGGCGACGGAGATTTCGCCTTCACCTGCCAGTTTGCGATTCAACTGATACCGCCACCGCACATACAACAGCGCCGAGCAGAACACCGCCAGACTCGCGACCATTTCCAGCACGCCAAACCACTGCCGGCTCGGGTCATACGCCGCCAGTGCGCCTTTGATGAAATACAGATTCACCACAAAACACATCCACGAATGGCCACGTGCGCTACCCATGATCATCGCCGGTGCGAGAACAATCCACGGGATCAGCTCGACCAGCAGAATCACCCATGGCCGCGCGCCGTGCAGATCGGCGAATAGCAGATAGTAGGCCGCGAGCAGACCGGCCAGCCCGAAAAAACTCAGCAGGCTGAGCGCCCGCATCGCTTTCACGCGCGGTTCAAGCCACTCGACACTCGGCAGAATCTTCGGCTTCTTCGCCATATCAGCCCACCAGTTTCTGAGCGGTTTTCGCCAGCCGCAGACCCAGTGCGCGACACAGCGCCACTTCGTGCTGATCGAGGCCTTTTTTACCGTCAGCCCCAGCGTGATGACTGGCACCGTAAGGCGTACCGCCGCCCTGGGTTTCCAGCAACGCCGACTCGCTGTACGGCAGGCCGGTGATGAGCATGCCGTGGTGCAGCAATGGCAGCATCATCGACAGCAGCGTGGTTTCCTGACCGCCATGCAGGCTGGCGGTGGACGTGAATACACCCGCCGGTTTGCCGACGAGGGCGCCGGTCAGCCACAGATTGCTGGTGCCATCGAGGAAGTATTTCAGCGGTGCGGCCATGTTGCCGAAACGCGTCGGGCTGCCGAGGGCGAGGCCGGCGCAGTTCTTCAAATCATCGAGAGTGGCGTAGAGCGCGCCTTCGTCCGGTATGGCCGGGGCCACGGCTTCGCACTCGGTAGAGATTGCCGGCACGGTGCGCAAACGCGCTTCGAGACCGGCCTGCTCGACACCGCGGGCAATCTGCCGGGCCATCTCGTTGGTCGAGCCGTTGCGGCTGTAATACAGCACCAGAATGTACGGCGATCTCACGGCAACAACTCCAGGATATTTTCCGGCGGACGACCGATGACGGCTTTGTCACCGACTTCAAGAATCGGCCGCTCCATCAGTTTTGGATGCTGGGCGATGGCGTCGATCAATTGCGCTTCGCTGAGGCTTTCGTCAGCCAGCTGAAGCATTTTGTATTCATCTTCCCCGGTGCGCAGCAACTGGCGTGCGCTGATCCCGAGCTTGCCGAGCAGGGCCTTGATTTGCGCCGCATTCAGCGGGGTTTCGAGGTAACGCACGACGTTCGGGGTCAGGCCGCGGGCTTCAAGCAACTCCAGCGCGCCGCGGGATTTCGAGCAGCGCGGATTGTGATAAAGCGTCAGATCGGTCATGGCGGGTCGCTTCTGGCGTAAAGTGGCGGCTATTCTAACTGTGCAGCGCGCAATCCAGAACCTTCGGAGGCAATGGGTCGCAGGCGCCTTCAAATTTTCACAAGGAACACGACATGACACGGCGATTGGCAGCGGCATTGACGATATTCGGGGCGTTGATGCTGGGGGGCTGCGGCAATGATTACGGTATTGACCAGAACGGCCAGAAGGTTGCGTCCGAGCGCTTGGACAAACAATGGGTGGTGCTCAACTACTGGGCCGAATGGTGCGGCCCGTGCCGGACTGAAATCCCGGAACTCAATCATTTGGCTGATGAACTGAAGAGCAAGAACGTTGGGGTGTTCGGGGTGAACTTCGACAATGTGCAGGGTGTGGAACTGAAAGACGCCAGCGAGAAGCTCGGCATCAAGTTCACCGTGCTGGCGCAGGATCCGGCGGAACTGTTCGAGTTGCCGCGCAGTGAGGCGCTGCCGGTGACGTACATCATCGACAACAAGGGCAAGGTGCGTGAGCAGTTGATGGGGGAGCAGACCGCGGCGGGGGTGATGGCCAAGCTTGAGGCTCTACAGGCGACCCAGTAACGTCAAAAGCCCCTCACCCCAGCCCTCTCCCAGGGGGAGAGGGAGCCGACCGAGGTGTCTGGCGAGTTACATCGACCTGAAAAAACCAGTCGATTATGGATTCACCAAAGCCAGATCCGCTCATTTAGGCAGTCGCCAGAGCGGGCCTCGATCGATTATGGATTCGGCGATGGCCGTTCAGGTCGGTGTACTTCTCCAATATCCCCCATTCAGTCCCCTCTCCCCCTGGGAGAGGGTCAGGCGGGCGGCGTTCCGATGAGGGCTTTGGCGGACGAACAAATCAACCTTCTTCCAGCCACCAGCGCAACGGCTTGCCTTCAGCCGGCCAGAAGCGCATCTGCTCGATCGGCGAGATGTCCCAGCGCTCGACATGTTCCAGCGCCTGCAGAAAGCGTTGTTCCTGTTCCATCAGCGCTGGTGCACAGAGCTTGCGGGTCTTGCCGATCTTGCCGAAGGTCAGCTTGTCACCGTCCAGCGTATACGGCGCGAACCAATGGTTGCAGCCACCGTTGCCATAGGCGCGGCCATCATCGCCAAGGGTCACGGTCAGATGGCTGTAATCCATCAACGGCCGCTCACCGATCCACTCCAGAATGTAGCTGCGGTTTTGCTGCAGTTGCACTGGCTCCGCAGCGCACCCCACCAGACCCACACCGACCATAGCGGTCAGGGCAAAGCGTTTCATCACGCAGGCTCCTGGCATTTCGGGCACAGGTGCTTGTCGCCAACGGCTTTCCAGCCCAGCTCGGCGATGCGCGCGGTGGCTGCCGGTTTTTCGGCGGCTTTGCCAAGTTTGGCGTCTACCGCGAATTCGAAGCTCAGCTCTTTGGCGCAGCTGTCGCAATTGACCTGCCAGGTGTGGATCGCCAGTTCACCGAACACCGGGCCCGTGGTCATCGCGGTCCATTGGCCCGGCGGATTGATCAGGTGGCGGACGGTTTCAACGGTCAGGCGCATGGACAGGTCCTTGCTGCCTTTGAGGGTGACCAACAGCGCGTCACCGATACGAATCGAGCCACCATTGCCGGTGACCTGATAGCGGCCCGGAACGAGGGCGCGGCATTCGGTGAGGGTGTGTTGCGGGTTCATCAGGGTATAGCGGAAATCGTGTTCGACCATGGGTCCTCCAAATATGCGCGACATGCTAGCACGGGCTTGATTGCAGAATGATGCGCGCGTGCGACCTTCGATCCGGTTCAAATCGACGGGCGCTCATGGCAAACTGCCGGCCTTGACTCTGAAGGAACGGAACATGGCGCTGATCGAATGTTATGAATGCAAGAAGAGCATCAGCTCCGAAGCCAACGCGTGCATTCATTGCGGGGCTCCAATGGCGCAGCAAGCAGTACACGCGCAGACCGTAGCCGTGCCTGTTCAGGCTGCGACAATCTCGTTCGGCAGTCTTCCGCGTAACAAGTCCGTACCCGAGGCCATAGCTCCAGCGCCTGAACCGCAACCTTTGCCGAAAGTCATGCCGGCCGCCGCGCGGCGTCGGCGCCAGCAGCCAGCCGAGCAACCGGTTACCGAGCAGGCCAATGCCGACGGCAGTCGTCCGGTGGAAGGCTGGCTGAAGATCATGATCTTCCTGCTGCCGATGTTTTTCGTCTGGTTCCTGCTGCGCTACGGCCACTCGATGAAACAGCGCTTTTTGGGCTTCGGCTGGCTGGCGTTGCTGATTCTGGCGTCTTCGCTTTCACCGAAATAAGCTGAATAAATTTCAGCCCTCGACCTGGTTCTGTGGCGTTCCCGCCGCCCAGGTCGCGATGTTGTGCAGGGTGGTTGCGGCAATCGCACCCAGTGCTTCACGCGTCAAAAAGGCCTGATGCGCAGTAATGATCACGTTGGGGAAGGTCAGCAATCGCGCCAGCACATCGTCCTGCAAGGGCAGGTCGGAGCGATCCTCGAAAAACAGTTGCGCCTCTTCTTCATAGACATCCAGGCCCAGATAGCCGAGCTGGCCGTCCTTCAAGGCGTCGATCAATGCCGGAGTGTCGACCAGACCGCCGCGACCGGTATTGATCAGCATGGCGCCGGCCTGCATGTGCGCCAGTGAATCGCGGTTGATCAGGTGTTTGCTCTGCTCGTTGAGCGGGCAGTGCAGGCTGATGATCCGCGACTGCGCGAGCAGTTCCGGCAGGCTCAAATAGCGCGCACCCAGCGCCAGAACATCCGGGTTGGGGAAGGGATCGTAGGCGAGCAACTGACAACCGAAGCCGTGCATGATCTTGGCGAAGGTCGCGCCGATCTGCCCGGTGCCGACAATCCCCACCGTTTTGCCGACCAGATCGAAACCGGTCAGGCCGTGCAGGCTGAAATCGCCTTCACGGGTGCGGTTATAGGCGCGGTGCAGGCGCCGGTTGAGGGCGAGGATCAGCGCCACGGCATGTTCGGCCACCGCATGTGGCGAGTAGGCGGGGACGCGTACCACGGCCAGTCCCAGACGCTTCGCAGCGGGCAGGTCGACGTGGTTGTAACCCGCCGAGCGCAGGGCGATCAGGCGGGTACCGCCAGCGGCCAGCCGTTCGAGGACTGGAGCGCTGAGGTCATCATTGATGAAGGCGCAGACTACTTGATGTGCGTCGGCCAGCGCCGCCGTATCGAGGCTGAGCCGCGCCGGTTGAAAGTGCAACTCGATATCCGCCGGGCAATCGGCGGCGAGGAAGCTCTCGCGGTCGTAGGTCTGGCTACTGAAAACGAGCGTGCGCATGAAATCCTCCTGGAGCATCGACACGGATTGAACCACCCGGAACCACTGTAGCGTTGCCGGCGTTGGCCGGCATTGCCGTGGATCAGGCGCTGATCTTCGCTTGCGCGGCCAAGCGGTTGATTGCCCGTTCCAGTTCATCCAGCGCCTGCGCGGCTTTCGGATCGTCCTGTTTGAGCAGGGTTTCACTGCGCTGGCAGGTTGCACGCAACTGCGGCACACCGCAGTAACGCGTCGCGCCATGCAGGCGATGCACGCGTTCGATCAGCGCATTCTGGTCGTGGCTGTCACGGGCCGAGCGAATGGCTTCGCGGTCGGCCTCTAGTGAGGCGAGCAGCATGGCCAGCATGTCCGCCGCCAGATCGGCCTTGCCAGCGGCCAGACGCAAACCTTCCTCGTGATCGAGCACCGGCAGCTCATGGTTACCCGCCGCACTGTCGCTGATCCGCTCCGGGCCCTGATTGCGCAAGGCCAGGCCGGTCCATTTCAGCACCACTTGCGCCAGTTGCCGCTCGCTGATCGGTTTGGTCAGGTAGTCGTCCATGCCGCTTTGCAGCAGTGCGCGTTTTTCGTTGGCCATGGCGTGAGCGGTGAGGGCGACGATCGGCAGCGGCGTGCAGTGCCGCTCGCTTTCCCACTGGCGAATGGTTTCGGTGCTCTGGCGGCCGTCCATCCCCGGCATCTGCACGTCCATCAGCACCAGATCGAAGGATTCGCTCTGCACCGCTTTGACCGCCGCGTAGCCACTTTCCACGGCGAGCACCTTGGCGCCCATGTCTTCGAGCAGGGTTTGCACCAGTAGCAGGTTGGCCGGGTTGTCGTCGACACACAGCACTTTCGGCGCACGGCTCGACAGCGGTTCGCCCGGCTCATTGCGGGGCTGGCGCGGGTTGACCAGATCGGCCAGGGCACGGCGCAATTTGCGCGTGCAGGCCGGTTTCGCTTGCAGTTGGCTGTGCGGGTTCGGTACCGATAAATGGAACAGCGTCTGTTCGGTGGTCGGGCACAGCACCAGCACTTTGCAGCCGAGGTGTTCAAGGTCCCAGATGTGTTGATTCAAACGCTCGGGCAGCATGTCGTTGCTGGTGATGCCGATGACTGCCAGATCAATCGCCTGATCGGTCTGGTGGGCGCCGGTGACGCCATTGGTCAAGGTTTCGAGGGTGTTGAACGGGGTGACATCGAGGCCACAGTCTTCCAGTTGATGCTGCAAGGCCTGCCGCGCCAGTTCGTGATTTTCCAGTACCGCCACGCGGCGCCCGAGCAGCGGCGCGGCCGGCAAGTCTTCGGCGTCGTCACGGGTTTTCGGCAGGCTCAGGCTGATCCAGAATTCCGAGCCTTCGCCCGGCGTGCTGTCGACGCCGATTTCGCCGCCCATCTGCTCGATCAGGCGCTTGGAAATCACCAGCCCCAGACCGGTGCCTCCCGGTTGTCGTGACAGCGAGTTGTCGGCCTGACTGAAGGCCTGGAACAACGCGCGCACGTCCTGGTTTGAAAGGCCGATGCCGGTGTCCTGAATGCTGATGCGCAGTTGCACGCTGTCTTCGTGTTCCTCTTCAAGCATGGCGCGGGCGACGATGGTGCCTTCGCGGGTGAACTTGATCGCGTTGCTCACCAGGTTAGTGAGGATCTGTTTGAGCCGCAGCGGGTCGCCGACCAGCGACAGCGGCGTGTCGCGATAGACCAGACTGACCAGTTCCAGCTGTTTGGCGTGCGCGGCGGGGGCGAGGATGGTCAGGGTGTCCTGCAACAGGTCGCGCAGGTTGAACGGGATATGGTCGAGCACCAGTTTGCCGGCCTCGATTTTCGAGAAGTCGAGGATCTCGTTGATGATCCCCAACAGGCTGTCGGCGGACTTTTCGATGGTGCCCAGATAGTCGAGCTGGCGCGGGGTCAGTTCGCTTTTCTGCAACAGATGCGTGAAGCCGAGGATGCCGTTGAGCGGCGTGCGGATCTCATGACTCATGTTGGCAAGGAATTCGGATTTGATCCGGCTGGCTTCCAGCGCTTCTTTGCGCGCCAGATCCAGTTCGATGTTCTGGATCTCGATGGTTTCCAGGTTCTGGCGCACGTCTTCAGTGGCCTGATCGACACTGTGCTGCAACTCTTCGCGGGCATTTTGCAGGGTGCCGGCCATGCGGTTGATACCCGAGGCCAGCTCGTCCAGCTCCTGACTGCCGAGCGGCGGCAAACGTGTTTCCAGATGGCCGTCCTTGAGTTGCGCGACGGCTTGTTTGATCTGACTCAGCGGGCGGTTGATGGTGCGGCCCATGCGCAACGCCAGCAGGGCCGCGCCGGCCAGACCGGCGGCAATCAGCAACAGGCTGGCGAACAGGCTGCGATAACCGCGCAGCAGCATGCCGTTGTGTGACAGCTCCAGTTCGACCCAGCCGAGCAAGCGGTCGGACTCTTCCGGAATCAGTTCGCCAGCGAGGTTGCGGTGCTTGCCGAATACCGGCATCAGGTAACGGGTCGCGTCATTGCCGCTGCGCCGTTGTAAATGGGCGCTGTCGCCGCTCGGCGCCTGATTGAGCATGGTCGGGCCGGCATGGGCCAGCGGCGAGCGGTCCGGGGCGAGGAAGGTCACCGCGCGCACGTCCGGTTGTTCAAGGGACTGAGTGGCGATGCGCTCCAGCAGGTCGCTGTTGCCGTGACCCAAGGCGGGGGCCACCAGCGGCGCCAGCTGCTCGGCGATCATTTCGCCGCGCTGCATCAATTGGCTCTGCAAGTCGGACTGCTGCGTCCAGGTGAAATAACCACCCAGCACCAGCGCCATCAGGCTGGTCGGCAACAAGGTCAGCAACAACACGCGACCTTTGATTCCCAGTTTCTTGAGCACGCCTATCTCCTGCATCCCGCTGATCTGTTGACTCATGCGTGCATCCGGCACGCGACATGGGCGCAGTGTAGCGATTTGCTCGCAGGCAATCTCCGGAAAAATGCACTTGTGGTGGGGCAGGGGCTCGGTGTTCGTTTGTCGGCTGGGCCAACCTTGAGTTGCCCGATCCTTGGCAATCTTGAATAATCACTCTCAACTGAGAATTACTTGCAGATACTCATGACTCCTGTTTCCGGCCAGCCACGCATTCTTTCCATCGAAGACGATCCGGTACTCGGCGCCTATGTTCACGAACATCTGGGCCGCAGCGGCTTTCAGGTGACCTGGTGCCAGAACGGCCGGGAAGGCCTGAGTATCGCCACGCGCCAGCCGTTCGACGTGGTGCTGATGGATATTCTGTTGCCGGGAATGGACGGTTTGAATGTGTTGACGCAATTGCGCCAGAGCCATTCGACGCCGGTGCTGTTGATGTCGGCCCTCGGTGCCGAGGCGGATCGCATCAGCGGTTTCCGTCTGGGCGCCGATGACTATTTGCCCAAACCCTTCAGCATGGCCGAGTTGCATGTGCGTATTGAAGCGATCCTGCGCCGGGTTGCGCTGGATCGTCGCCCGGCCGCTCCTGCGATGCCCGTAGCCGCCGGTACGCTGAGGTACGATGATGAACAGTGCGATGTGTTTTTCCGCGAGCAAGCCGCCGGGCTGACCCGCAGCGAATTCCGCTTGCTGGAAACCCTCAACCGCAATGACGAGGAGGTGCTGAGCAAAGCCTTCCTTTATCAGCACGTTCTGCAGCGCGGCTACGCGGCCCACGACCGCAGCCTCGACATGCACATCAGCCAGATCCGCCGCAAACTGAAAGCCATCGCTTACACCGAACGTGAAGTGCGCACCGTTTGGGGCAAGGGTTATGTCTTGAGTGCAGCAGATGAAACGCTCTGAACTGCCGGGGCGGCATTCGCTGTTCTGGAAACTGGCGTTTCTGCTGGTCGCATTTTGTCTGCTGATGATCTGGCTGAGCTGGTCGTGGGGACGTTATATGGAGGAGCGCAATCAGTTCCTCTCCGACGAGGCACGCGGCACGCTCAGCCGTTATGCCGCGCAAGCGGAACAGGCGTGGCAGCACGGCGGACGCAGCGGTGTCGATGACTGGTTGCAGAGCATGGAGTTGCGTGAAGCCAGTTGGGTCGGCGTGATCGGCGGCAATTTGCAGTCGCTGAGCAGCGATCCGCTGAATGAGCAGGAAATCCAGCACCTGACGTTCTTGCGCGGCCTCGACTGGCCGATTCACAAACAGGGCCGACCGTGGCTGCGTGTGCCTTTTCCCAAAGAACCGTATGCCGGCAGCCTGGTGATCGAATTGCCCGAACGATTTGTTCCGGGCAAGTACCGGCTGTTCTGGCGCGTCATCACCAATGGCGTGATTCCTGGTCTGTTCACCTTGCTGTTGTGCATCGGCCTTTATCGGCTGTTGGTGGTGCCCCTGAACAACTTGCGCGAACAGGCCAACGCCTGGCGCGCCGACCAGTTGAATGTACGGCTGTCGAGCGGCATCACCCAACGGCCGGACGAACTAGGCGAGCTGGCGCGGGCATTCGACTCGATGTCCGAACGTCTGCAATCGACCGTCGCCCTGCAACAGCAACTGCTGCGTGATCTGTCCCACGAATTGCGCACACCGCTGAGCCGTTTGCGTGTCGCCAGTGAAAGCGAACAGGATCTGGTGCAACTGCGCGAGCGCATAGGTCGTGAAGTCGACGGTATGCAACGCTTGGTCGAAGACACCCTGCAACTGGCATGGCTCGATACCGACCGCACGCCGCTGCCGGATGAAGCCATTCAAATTCAGGCCCTGTGGGAAATGCTCACGGATAACGCCTGTTATGAAAGCGGCTGGCCGAGTCTGCAATTGCAGTGTTCGGTCGAGGCGTCGTGTTGGGTGCGTGGCAACCTGAATACGCTGGCGCAAGCGCTGGAGAACATTTTGCGCAACGCCATTCGGCATTCGCCTGCGGGTGGGATCGTACGACTGGATGGACGCAAGGATGGCGATTACTGGCACCTGTGGCTGGAGGATCAGGGCGGTGGCGTAGCGGAAGGGGATCTGGAACGGATCTTCTCACCGTTCACCCGCCTCGACGGCTCGCGGCCCGGCGACGGTGGGTTTGGCTTGGGGCTGAGCATCGCGCGCAATGCCGTGCAACGTCAGGGCGGAAGTATTTGGGCGGAGAATGGCGGGGCGGGGTTGCGGTTGAATTTGCGGTTGCTGGCGGATGATAGTGTTGCGCCGACTGACGCCTTCGCGAGCAGGCTCGCTCCCACGTTGGAACTCGGTTCGCCGCAGATTGTGTGATCAACCGTTAATAGTGTCATCACTGCTGACACTATTCTGCGAATGACACTACTCCCTGTGGGAGCGAGCCTGCTCGCGAAGAGTCTCTGAGCATCACCATCAATGAAAATGGCTCAGCACAAAAGTCGCACCACTGGCGCGACTTTTAATCGCTTATTCCCATAAACCATAAGCACCGCACTTTGCGTGATATGGCCTGCGCGGGTTTGCCGGTATGATAGGCGCCCCCGCACGTCTGGATTGCGAATACGCCATGACCTTGCAGTACCCAACCATCGCCGATTGCGTCGGCAACACGCCGCTGGTGCGTTTGCAGCGCCTGCCCGGCGTTACCAGCAACACCCTATTGCTCAAGCTCGAAGGGAATAACCCGGCGGGTTCGGTCAAGGACCGGCCGGCGCTGTCGATGATCACCCGTGCCGAGTTGCGCGGGCAGATTCATGCCGGCGATACGCTGATCGAAGCGACCTCGGGCAACACCGGGATCGCGCTGGCCATGGCCGCTGCGATCAAGGGTTACAAGATGATCCTGATCATGCCGGACAACTCCAGCGCTGAGCGTAAAGCGGCGATGACCGCTTACGGTGCCGAGCTGATTCTGGTCAGCCAGGAAGAAGGCATGGAAGGCGCCCGCGATCTTGCGCAGCGTATGGAGGCCGAAGGCCGTGGCAAGGTGCTCGATCAGTTCGCCAATGGCGATAATCCTGAAGCGCACTACACCACTACCGGCCCGGAAATCTGGCGTCAGACCCAGGGCACCATCACCCATTTCGTCAGTTCGATGGGCACCACCGGTACCATCATGGGCGTATCGCGCTACTTGAAAGAGCAGAGCGACAGCGTGCAGATCGTCGGTCTGCAGCCGATGGAAGGCTCGGCCATTCCGGGTATCCGTCGCTGGCCGCAGGAATACCTGCCGAAGATTTATCAGGCTGATCGTGTTGATCGCATCGTCGACATGGCGCAAAGCGAAGCAGAGGACGTCACCCGGCGTCTGGCCCGCGAAGAAGGTATCTTCTGCGGCGTGTCCTCGGGCGGTGCGGTGGCAGCGATGCTGCGCCTGTCCAAAGAAGTGGAAAACGCGGTGATCGTCGCGATCATCTGCGACCGTGGCGACCGTTACTTGTCGACCGGCATTTTCGACGCGCCCAACTGATGGCCAAGCACGAGAGAGGCCTGCGCTTCCAGCCCACGGGTGGCAGCAAGGCTGCGCAAATTCCGACCGGGAAAAAACAGCGCTTGAGCATCGAGCGCCTGGCCAATGACGGTCGCGGTATCGCGTTTTTCGAAGGCAAAACCTGGTTCGTCCTCGGCGCCCTTGCCGGTGAAGAGGTCGAAGCGCGGGTGCTCGGCGCCCACGGCAAAGTGGTCGAGGCGCGCACCGAGCGCGTGTTCACTGCCAGCGAACTGCGTCGCCCGGCACCGTGTCAGCACGCTGGCCGCTGCGGCGGTTGCAGCGTTCAGCATTTGCCCCACAGCGAACAGCTTGCCCTGAAACAGCGCATGCTCGCCGAGCAATTGTCGCGCGTCGCCGGTGTCGAACCTCAAGAGTGGGCAGCGCCGCTGACCGGTCCCGAATTCGGCTATCGCCGTCGCGCCCGGATCGCGGTGCGCTGGGACATGAAAGCGAAGAAGCTTGAAGTCGGTTTCCGTGCCGCCGGCAGTCAGGACATTGTCGCGATCAGCGAATGCCCGGTGCTGGTACAGCCCTTGCAACCGATCATGACCCGTTTGCCGGAGATGCTTCGTCGTTTGAGCAAGCCGCAAGCGTTGGGTCACGTCGAGTTGTTCAGTGGCTCGTCACTGGCGGTGTTGCTACGACACATGGCGCCGCTATCCGAAGCGGATCTGAACATCCTGAAGGACTTCTGCCAGTTCCATGAAGCGCAACTGTGGCTGCATGGCGAAGGTGAACCGCATCCGGTCGATGCCTCGCAAGCGCTGGGCTATCGTCTGGAGCAGTGGGATCTGGATCTGGCGTACCGGCCGGGTGACTTTATCCAGGTCAACGCCGGCGTCAACGAGGCAATGGTGGCGCAGGCACTGGACTGGCTGAAACCGGGTCGCGATGAACGCGTGCTGGATCTGTTTTGCGGCCTGGGCAACTTCGCTTTGCCGCTGGCCAAAGCCGTGCGCGAAGTGGTGGCTGTTGAAGGCGTGCAGACGATGGTCGATCGCGCCGAAGCCAACGCCGCTAGTAACAATTTGCATAACACAAAGTTTTTTCAAGCCGATTTATCCCAGCCTTTGACCGATGCCCAGTGGATCGGAAACGGCTTTTCTGCGGTACTCTTGGACCCACCGCGTGACGGTGCTTTCGAGGTGGTTCGCAAGCTGGCGAGCCTGGGTGCCAAACGGTTGGTGTATGTGTCGTGCAACCCTGCAACTCTGGCGCGCGACACGGTCGAATTGATCAAGCAGGGCTACCGGTTAAAACGTGCCGGGATTCTCGATATGTTTCCTCAGACGGCACATGTCGAGGCCATGGCGTTATTTGAAGCGAGCCAGGATGGCTCGTCTGAATCCGCCTGACCTGTCCGCGCAGCGCTCGCATTAGCCCCGCGAGCGCAAACGGGCAGCAGAGGTCAGCGATTTGACGCATTGAATCTGCGTCGTAGGGAAGGTAAAGCAAGATGGTACAGGTGAGAGCACACCAGCCGATCAACACTGACGGCAGTATCAATCTCGAGGCTTGGCTCGATCACGCGGTCAGTGTCGATCTGGCACTGGATCGCGAAGCCTTGAAAGAAGCCTGCGAGTTCGCTCGCGAGGCCGAACAACAGTCCAATGCCAAGAAGAATCTGTGGGCCGAAGGCTCCGGCAGTTTCAGTACCGGTTTGGAGATCGCCGAGATTCTCGCCGACCTCAAGCTCGATCAGGATTCGCTGGTCGCGGCGGTTTTGTATCGCGGCGTGCGCGAAGGCCAGATCGAACTCGCGGCCATCGGCCAGCGCTTTGGCCCGGTGGTGGCCAAACTGATCGACGGCGTGCAGCGCATGGCCGCTATCAGCGCCAGTCTCAGTCCGCGTCAGTCGATGGTCATGGGCACACAAGGGCAGGTGGAAAACCTGCGCAAGATGCTTGTGGCGATGGTCGACGACGTCCGCGTCGCCTTGATCAAACTGGCCGAACGCACCTGCGCCATTCGCGCAGTGAAAACCGCCGATGACGAAAAGCGTAACCGCGTCGCCCGGGAAGTTTTCGATATCTATGCGCCGCTCGCGCACCGCCTCGGCATCGGTCATATCAAATGGGAACTGGAGGACTTGTCCTTCCGTTATCTCGAGCCGGATCAATACAAACAGATCGCCAAGTTGCTTCACGAGCGGCGGCTGGACCGTGAGCGTTTCATCGCCGATGTGATGACCCAGCTCAAGGATGAATTGCAGGCCACCGGTGTCGATGCCGACATCAGCGGCCGGGCCAAACACATCTATTCGATCTGGCGCAAAATGCAGCGCAAGGGTCTGGAATTCAGCCAGATCTACGACGTGCGCGCGGTGCGTGTGCTGGTGCCGGAAATGCGCGACTGCTACACCGCGCTGGGCATCGTTCACACCTTGTGGCGGCACATCCCGAAAGAGTTCGACGACTACATCGCCAACCCGAAAGAGAACGGCTACCGCTCGCTGCACACGGCGGTGATCGGCCCTGAGGGTAAAGTGCTTGAGGTGCAGATCCGTACGCACTCGATGCACGAAGAAGCCGAACTCGGCGTCTGCGCGCACTGGCGGTACAAGGGCACCGACGTCAAATCCGGTTCGAACCACTACGAAGAGAAAATCTCCTGGCTGCGTCAGGTCCTCGAGTGGCACGAAGAGCTGGGCGATATCGGTGGTCTGGCGGAACAGCTGCGTGTCGATATCGAGCCGGACCGGGTGTACATCTTCACTCCTGACGGTCACGCCATCGACTTGCCGAAAGGCGCGACACCGCTGGACTTCGCTTACCGCGTGCACACCGAAATCGGTCACAACTGCCGTGGCGCCAAGATCAACGGGCGCATTGTGCCGCTCAACTACAGCCTGCAGACCGGAGAGCAGGTCGAGATCATCACCAGCAAGCACGGTACGCCGAGCCGCGACTGGCTGAACTCCAACCTCGGTTACGTCACCACCTCGCGGGCGCGGGCGAAAATCGTTCACTGGTTCAAATTGCAGGCGCGCGACCAGAACGTGGCCGCCGGTAAAACCCTGATTGAACGCGAACTGACGCGTCTCGGTCTGCCGGCAGTGGATTTCGACAAGCTGGCCGACAAGGCCAACATGAAAACCGCCGAAGACATGTTCGCCGCCCTCGGTGCCGGCGACCTGCGTCTGGCACAACTGGTCAACCTGGCGCAGCAACTGGTCGAGCCGGAACGTGGCAACGAACAACTGGAGCTGATTCCGCGCAAAGCCACCGGCTACAAACCGGGCAAACGCGGCGACATTCAGATTCAGGGCGTCGGCAACCTGATGACGCAGATGGCCGGCTGCTGCCAGCCACTGCCGGGCGACGCGATTGTCGGTTACATCACTCAGGGGCGTGGCGTGAGCATTCACCGTCAGGACTGCGCTTCTGTGCTGCAACTGGGCGGGCGCGAGCCGGAGCGGATCATCCAGGTCAGCTGGGGCCCGGTGCCGGTGCTCACTTACCCGGTGGACATCATCATCCGCGCCTACGACCGCTCGGGTCTGCTGCGTGACGTCTCGCAGGTGCTGCTCAACGAGCGGATCAACGTGCTGGCGGTCAACACCCGCTCGAACAAGGAAGACAACACCGCGTTGATGTCCCTGACCATCGAGATTCCGGGTCTGGACGCACTGGGGCGGTTGCTGGGACGCATATCGCAGTTGCCGAACATCATCGAAACGCGGCGTAACCGTACTCCGTGAAGATCGACGATTTCGAATGTGAACGCCGATCCAATGTGGGAGCGAGCTTGCTCGCGAAGACGGTATCGCATCCAGCATTGATGTGATTGAAAGTCCGCCTTCGCGAGCAAGCTCGCTCCCACAGGGATCTATGTAGTGAGTGAAATGATGTACAGCCTTGAAGACCTGCTGCACTTGATGAATCGTTTGCGCGATCCGCAGTTCGGTTGTCCGTGGGACATCAAGCAAACCTACGCGACCATCGTCCCGCACACCCTCGAAGAAGCCTACGAAGTGGCCGATGCCATCGAGCGCGGCGACTTCGATCATCTGCAGGGAGAGCTCGGCGATCTGCTGTTTCAAGTCGTCTATTACAGCCAGTTGGCCAAGGAAGAAGGGCGCTTCGAATTTGCCGGGGTGATCGACAGCATCACCCGCAAACTGATTCGTCGTCATCCTCATGTCTTTCCAACGGGCGATCTGTATGCACCGCTAGACGTGCCGCGCCTGAGTGAAGAACAGGTCAAGCAACGCTGGGAAGAGATCAAGGCCGAAGAACGCGCCGAGAAGTCCGCCGCACCCGAGCAACTGTCGCTGCTCGACGATGTGCCGGCCACGTTGCCGGCACTGTCGCGTTCGGCCAAGTTGCAGAAGCGCGCAGGGCAGGTCGGTTTTGACTGGCCAGACGCCTTGCCCGTGTTCGACAAGGTGCGCGAAGAACTCGACGAAGTCCTAGAAGCCATGTCGGAAAACGATCCCGTTGCCGTGGCTGACGAGATCGGTGACCTGCTGTTTTCCGTGGTCAATCTGGCTCGGCATCTGAAGGTCGACCCGGAAACCGCGCTGCGTGGTGCCAACGGCAAGTTTGAAAGACGTTTCCGATTTATCGAACAGGCATTGCGCGACACCCACCGTCCCATAGAAGATTGCACCCTCGAAGAGTTGGACGCCCTGTGGGGTGAAGCCAAACGTCAGGAAAAGAATGTGCCCGGCTGCGGCTGAGCAACTGCCCAAGTGAGTAAGTCCCATGAGTATTTCCCTTCGCGACCAGTTGCTCAAAGCAGGCCTGGTCAACCAAAAGCAGGCCAAGCAGGTCAGCAAGGACAAGCAGAAGCAGCAGCGTCTGGCCCATAAAGGCCAGATCGAGCTGGATGACTCGCAGCAACGTGCGGCTCAGGAAGCCATGGCCGAGAAGGTCAAGCGCGACCAGGAGCTGAACCGTCAGCAGAAAGAGAAAGCCGAAGCCAAGGCGCGTGCGGCGCAGGTCAAGCAGTTGATCGAAGTCTCGCGTCTGCCGAAGCTGACCACCGAGGACTACTACAACTTCGTCGACGACAAGAAGGTCAAGCGCATCTCGGTCAACACGCTGATGCGCAACAAGCTCAGCAGCGGCTCGCTGGCGATCGTGCACCATGCCGGCGGCTACGAAGTGATCCCGCGTGAAGCGGCCCTGAAGATCCAGGAGCGCGACCCACAGCGCATCGTCCAGCTAAACGTGCAGACCGAAGAGGTCAGTACCGAGGACGATCCGTACGCGGCGTATCAGATCCCAGATGACCTGATGTGGTAAATCGATAAAGCTGTAACAACGACAAACCCCGCTCATGGCGGGGTTTGTCGTTTTCAATGCTGTGGGTGAATCAGGAGGAACGGGCTTCGCGTTGTTGCTCTTGCACTTCGAGTTCGGCCTTGTAATTGTGGGCATCGATCTCGTTGTGGAACATGCCGACCAGCAAGTCTTGTTGATGCACATCCCAGATGCGGATACCGGCGGCTACGCCTTCGTGGGACATGTGTGAATCGTCGCGTTCAGTTACTTTTACAGTCATCTGCTAGCTCCAAATCTCAAGTTATCTGCAGCAAGGCGTGTGCAGGACTCTTTTATATGATTTGTTAGCTTGCTAAGTAAACGGCTGATTTGTGCAAGGTGTTGTTGCGTTTTTTGCAACAGTGCTACAGCCCGCTAAATCCGCGACATTCGGTCGCAGGGCGCAAAGTTTCATGACAGAAGTTTCATCTCCAGAACACACCGAGAACCCTGTGGGAGCTGGCTTGCCAGCGATAGCGGGGTGTCAGGCGACATAGATATTTGCTGTGCTGACGTCATCGCTGGCAAGCCAGCTCCCACAGGGATCGGTGGGGATCCCGCTACTTTTTGCAGGCGAAAAAAAACGCCCCGAACCAGTCGGGGCGTTTTCATGTGTAGCTCAGCAGCGGGGAATTACTTGCCTTCCCAGCGCTTCAGTACCAGCGTGGCGTTGGTGCCGCCGAAGCCGAAGCTGTTGCTCATCACGGTGTTGATCGTGGCGTTCTCGCGGGTCTTGGTCAGCACCGGCAGATCGGCCACTTCCGGGTCCAGCTCGTCGATGTTGGCGGAACCGGCAATGAAGTTGCCTTCCATCATCAGCATGCAGTAGATCGCTTCGTGAACGCCAGCGGCGCCCAGGGAGTGACCGGACAGGCTCTTGGTCGAGCTGATCGCTGGAGCCTTGTCGCCGAACACTTCACGCACACCTTTCATTTCCGCGACGTCGCCGACCGGAGTCGAAGTGCCGTGGGTGTTGAGGTAGTCGATCGGGGTATCAACGGTGGACATCGCCATCTGCATGCAGCGGATTGCGCCTTCGCCACTCGGGGCAACCATGTCGTAGCCGTCGGAGGTCGCGCCGTAGCCAACGATTTCCGCGTAGATTTTCGCACCACGAGCCAGAGCGTGTTCCAGCTCTTCAACCACGACCATGCCGCCACCGCCAGCGATGACGAAACCGTCACGGTCTTTGTCGTAGGCACGGGAAGCCTGTTCCGGGGTGTCGTTACGCTTGCTGGACAGCGCGCCCATGGCGTCGAACAGGAACGATTGGCTCCAGTGCTCTTCTTCACCGCCACCGGCGAAAACGATGTCCTGCTTGCCCATCTGGATCTGTTCCATGGCGGTACCGATGCAGTGAGCACTGGTGGCGCAGGCAGAAGCGATGGAGTAGTTCAGGCCCTTGATCTTGAATGGCGTGGCCAGGCAAGCGGAAACGGTGCTGCTCATGGTCCGCGTTACGCGGTATGGGCCAACACGTTTCACGCCTTTCTCGCGCAGGATGTCCAGCGCTTCCATCTGGTTCAGCGTGGAAGCACCGCCCGAGCCAGCCACCAGGCCGGTACGCGGGTTGGACACTTGCTCTTCGGTCAGGCCGGAGTCAGCGATAGCGTCTTTCATGGCCAGGTAGGCGTAAGCCGCTGCGTGGCCGACGAAGCGATAGATCTTGCGATCGATCAGCTCTTCAAGGTTGAGGTCGATGGAGCCGGAAACCTGGCTACGCAGACCCATTTCGGCATATTCCGGGTTGAACCGGATGCCAGGGCGGCTTGCACGCAGGTTAGCGGAGACGGTCTCTTTGTCATTGCCCAGGCACGAAACGATGCCCAGACCAGTGATAACGACGCGGCGCATGCGAATAACCCTTAGAAGTTGTCAGTGGAGGTGAACACGCCGACGCGAAGGCCTTCGGCGGTGTAGATTTCGCGACCGTCGACAGTCACCGAACCATCGGCAATGGCCAGGTTCAGCTTGCCCTTGAGGACGCGTTTGATATGAATGTTGTAGGTGACTTTCTTGGCGGTCGGCAGGACCTGACCGAAGAACTTCACTTCGCCCGAACCCAGCGCACGGCCACGGCCCGGCAGGCCTTGCCAGCCCAGGAAGAAACCGACCAGTTGCCACATGGCATCCAGACCCAGGCAGCCCGGCATCACCGGATCACCTTCGAAGTGGCACGCGAAGAACCACAGGTCAGGGTTGATATCCAGTTCGGCGACCAATTCACCTTTGCCGTACTTGCCACCCTCTTCACTGATATGGGTGATGCGATCGACCATCAGCATGTTCGGGGCGGGCAGTTGCGCGTTACCTGGGCCGAACAGCTCACCGCGACTGCAGCGCAGCAGATCTTCCCGAGTAAAGGCGTTTTGTTTGGTCATGCGAGCTCCTCAATAATCCCATGCGGCAGGTGGGGCAAATCTTCCCGACCGTTCGAAGCGTTCATGCCTCGAACCGGCAGCCTACTCATAGACTATTGCGTTGTGGTGAAAGTCACAGCACCAAGGACATGAATGTACACTTGTGCACTGAAATTTTTATTCAAGCCCCTTTTGAGGCCCGTTCGGGTGCCTAAGACTGCCGCACTTTCGCTTTTCACGCCAGTCGCAGATGGTCGAAAGGCCCACACTACGACACCCAGCGCTGCAGAATCTGCTGCAGATCATTACGTTTGAACGGCTTCGCCAGATAATCGTTCATACCCGCCGACAGACAGGTCTCGCGGTCGCCCTGCAAGGCGTTGGCCGTCAGCGCGATGATCGGCACCTCACCGCGTCCGGGCAGAAGCCGGATCTGCCGGGTAGCCTCGTAGCCATCGATGATCGGCAACCGGCAATCCATCAGAATCACTTCGAAGTCGTTGCTCTCGGCACTGCGCACGGCCTGCGCGCCATCGGTGGCGACACTGACAGTAAAGCCTAGACTGCGCAGCATCGCTTCGATTACGGTCTGGTTTACCGGATTGTCTTCCACCAGCAAGACGTTGCGCCCTTCACCATGCTGGTTGCCATTCAGTGCACGCGGCGCAGCCAGTGGCGGCAGCGCCTGCTTATAGAGCGCCAGCGGGATTTCCAGGGTGAACACCGAGCCACGACCTTCCTCGCTCTGTGCGCGCAAGGTGCCGCCCATGCGTTCGGCCAATGTCCGGGCGATCGGCAAACCGAGGCCGGTGCCGCCGTAACGTCGGGAGATCGAACTGTCGGCCTGCTGGAAGGCGTTGAACATCAGCTCCAGGCTCTGTGACGAAATACCGATGCCACTGTCGCGCACCGAGCAGGTGAACCACAGCAGTTCGTGATCCAGCGATTGCCACTGCGCCTCAATGCTGACCCGGCCCTGTTCAGTGAACTTCAGCGCGTTGCCGACCAGGTTGACCAGAATCTGCCGGATCCGCGTTGGATCGCCCTGCACCTGCAAACCGCGCATGTCGTCCGGGATCCGCAGGTTCAGCGCCAGCCCTCGCTGTGCCGCGCTGTGCTGGAACGATTGCGCGCAGGCGCCGATCAGCTCGGCGAGGTTGAACGGGATGTGCTCCAGTTCCAGCTCGGAACGTTCGATGCGCGAGAAGTCGAGAATATCGTTGATGACTTTCAGCAGGTGTTCGGTGGATTCCGAGGCGAGGGCGGCGTATTCGACCTGCTCCTCGGTCATCTCGGTGGTTTCCAGCAATTGCAGCATGCCCAGCACGCCGTTCATGGGCGTGCGCAGTTCATGGCTCATCATTGCCAGAAAGTCGGACTTGGCGTTGTTGGCCTTTTCCGCTTCCTCGCGGGTCTGGATCAGTTGCGCCATGGCTTGATGCTGCTCACGGCTGGCTTGTTCCAGCGCCTGGGCGAGGTTGTTGATGTGCTGCGACAGTGCGCCCAGTTCGGTGTCATCGACGATCGGCAGTGGCGTTTTATAGTCGCCGTCCTGAATGGCCTTGACCGCATCACCGATATCGCGGATCGGCTGCGACAGGCTACCGGCCAGGCGCCGCGCCAGGACAAAGGTAAACAGCAGGGCGAACAGCGCGAGAATCCCGGCCTTGAGCAGGATTTCCTGCTGGCGCTGGCTGAAGGCATCGTTGGACAGGCCGACGATCACCCGCCCCAGGTAGTCCTCGTTGGTCGCGCCATTGCTGACTTTGCCGTCCTGGAAGAAATCGTTGTGCAGGGCGATGCGTTGCAAGCGTACCGGTGCCTGAAACACTTCGACCTGATGCGGCCGACTGTGAGCTGCCGCCGGTTGTTCTACGTACACCAGAATCCGGTTGGCGCTGTCCTGTACTTCGAGAAAACGCACGTTGGGCGTGGCCAGTGTGGCTTTGAGCAGGCTTTCCAGCACTTCGTTGTTACCGGAAATCACCCCGTATTCGGTGGCGGGTGCCAGTTGGTTGGCGATCAGTTGGCCGGTGTGATTCAGCTCCTGACGCAAATCCTGAATGCGCACGAAGGTGAAGAAGCTGATCAACAGAAGGGTCAGCAACAACGCCGGGCCCAGGCTGATCAGCTGGGTGCGGGTATTGATGTCCCAACGGCGACGGAAACTCATGGGCGGTGTTCTCCTTCAGCCAGCGCGCTGGCGACAGACGCTTCATTCAACGGTTCGATACCGAGTGAACGAGCGACCTGCACATTACTTGAGACTTTGAAACGCGCGGGATAGAGCGTTCGCGGCCAACTGGCCGAGGGTTGATCGAGTAATTGATCGAGCATCGCCAGCCAGTCGTTCTGATCGCTGTACGTGCTGGCCAGGCTGCCGGCGCGGACGAAAGCAATGTTGGGACCGACCAGCGCGACTTGCCGTGAGTAGCTGCTGAGCAGCAGGTTTTTCGCGGTTTTCGGGTTGTACAGATCGGGGTCGTCGAGACCGAGCAGCACGTCGCTGTTCTTCAGGACGGTTTGCAGGGGGCGGCTGTCGTGGGTGTTGTCCCAGCGCTGGCTGACGATTTGCAGGTTCAGTGGCGCGGCGGCGAGATTCAGCTCCTTGAGGAGGAATTCGCTGTGCTCATCGAACAACACGCCGATCCGCCGGGCCTGGGGCAGGATGCGCCGGATCAACTGCAACTGGCGGCCCAGCGGCGGATCACTCCACAGCAAACTCAGATGTGCCGGTTGCGTGTCGCCGAGACGCTGGCGAGCCTGCAGACGACTGATGCGCAGTACCAGCGTCGCCGGGCCTTGGGACTCTTGCAGGCGCCAGTCGAGACTCGGCAGATCGAGCAGAATCAGGCGCAGACTGGTGGGCAGTTTGCCCGGTGCGGGCAAACTGGCCAGCGGCTGGAAACGCACGTTGTCGGTCGGGCGCAATTCGCTGAGTGCCTGCACGAACGCTTGCACGCCGGGGCTTTCCTCGGCACCCGTCAACAGAATATCGGCAGCCTGCACCGCCACGCCGTGCAGCCATGCGGTCACAAACAGGCATAACCCGGCCAGCCAGTGGCCCAGAGTTGGCATCTTCCGTGACGGCCCGTAGCGCATCCTAGAACTCCAGCTCGGCGCTGAAGTACATCACACGACGCTCGTCGTAATTGTTGTCGACGAAGGTGGTCGGCTCATGGTCTAGACGCTGTTGCAGTACGCCAGCCAGTTGCAGTTGTGCTTTGCCCAGCGCGATGCGTTTGGCGATTCGCGTGTCGACCCGCTCGAAGCGGTAACCGTTGAGCGCGTTGTCGCCGTAATAGAAGAGGGCGCTGTTCCAGCCGTGGCCCCAATCGCGCAGCCAACCGGCCGAACCGCTGTTACGCGAGGTGAATTGCTGATCCAGCGGATTGCTCGCCTCGGCGTCGACGAAAGCGTAAGTGAAGCGCAAACGGTCGGCCAGGCTTACGCGCCAGTCGAGCTGGGTTTCCATGCCGCGAAACCGTGAGCTGTTGGCGTTGCTCGCGATGTATTGGTTGTTACGTAGCGGCTCACTGATCATCCCGGTGATCTCGTCGTAGAACAGCTTCACATCCAGGGCCAGGCCCAGTTCGGCGAAATAGCCGTTGTAGCCCAGTTCCCGCGAGCGCATGTGCTCCTGATCGAGATCGCCGGGCCCTCGCGTCTTGACGAAGTAGCGCGCCGAAGACTGGCCGTAGGCGGAGGGTCGCAGGTTGCTGACCTGATAGCTCCAGTTGACGTTGTTCTCGAACATGTCCGGCGAGCGGATCGCCTCTGAGTACACCGCGCGCAGGCCATGTCGCGGGTTGATCAGGTAATTGACGGCAAATCGCGGCGTCAGCGAACTGCCGATCAGTTGCGTGTCTTCGAACATCGCACCGCCCTGCAACAGCCAGTGTTCCGTGGCACGCCATTCCAGTTGGCCGAACGCGCGCCACGTGGTGTCGTCCAGCGTGCCATTGAAGTAGGTTTCGGAGTCGGCGCGGTCGTAACGATAGTTCATGCCGCTGACCAGACGCAGGCTGTCGGACAGGCTGAGGGTGTCCTGCAATTCAAGGTCGTAGCGCGATTCGCGGGCGCTCTGGTCGATGTCGCCGCACAGGGTTCGACTTGCGCCGTTGCGCCATTGATCCAGCACCTGATTGGCCAGGGCCATTTCCTGCGGGGTGCCGGGCTCAGCGCCGGGGCCGGTGAACCGGGTGATGTTGCGCGCCAGGCGTTCGGTGTAATTCGGGTTGAGTTGCCACAACTGCGTCAGTTCAGGGCTGAACGACACTTCGGCATCGCAGGCGCGCCAGGTTTGCTGTCGATCCCAGTGTTGCGCCGAGCCTTGTATATAAAGGCTGTGTTCGGGGTTGATGTCGAGGTTCCAGCGCACCGAGCCGGCATAGTCCTTGGCGACCACGTCGGAATTGTTCCCGGCGGCAGTAATCCCGGAGAACACCGGGCGGTAGGTGTACGGCCGCTGGTTTGTCCCGTCCTTCGCGTTGACCTGCCAGTCGAGGCTCTGGTTATCGCTGAGGGTGTGGCTGACCGCAAGACTGAAACGGTTCAAGCGGCGGCTGTCACGGTAGTCGGCGCCGCTACGATCGCTGTCGAAGCCGTCATCTTCCTGACCGGACAGCGACAGGCGCAAATCACCGCCATTCCATCCGGTGCCCTGGCTGGCATAAAAGTCATTGATACCGCGCTGGCCACGGGTGTACTTCAACCGTGTGCCGTGGCTGTCCGCCGGGTGCCGAGTGATGATGTTGACCACTGCCATCAGCGCGTTGGCGCCGTAGCTGACGGTGTTCGGGCCGCGAAAAACCTCGATGCGCTCGATGTCTTCCATGGCCACCGGGATATCGCTCCAGTCCACCGTGGACAACCCGGCGCGATACACCGAACGGCCGTCGATCAACACCTGCATACGCCGTGCTTCGCTGGCGTTGGTGCCGTGATAATTGACCGCCGCCTGATTGCCGCTGATGTTGCCGACCATCATTCCCGGCACCAGGCGCAGCAGTTCGCTGATGTCGCGGGCACCGCTGGCGTTGATCAATTCGCTGTCGAGTACGGTCATGCTCCCGGGCACTTCCGCCGGGGTTTGTTTCAGGCGCGTGGCGGTCAGCACCTGCGGCAGTGCTTCGTTGTCCATGAACAGGTCGTCCGCCAGCACGAGCGGGCTGAACAGCAGCGCCAGTAAGACGGACGAACGCGGGGACGAAGAACCAAAAGACACGACACAACCTTGATAGCGAAGAATTGGCGCGCATGTTAACCGAGGGCAGTGACTTTTCCAGTCACGTTGCAGGCATTTTCCTAGGTTTTATTGGTCTTCTTCCTACAAGTGTCGGTAATTGTTGCTGGGGCTGGCCGCGCGTTGGCCGCCCCGTATAATGCCGGCATCGCCACTGGTATGGATTAACGGATTGCATATGACTGAACAGCGCCCGATTGCGGTCCTGGGAGGCGGAAGTTTTGGTACCGCCGTGGCCAATCTTTTGGCCGAGAACGGCCATCAAGTCCGGCAGTGGATGCGTGACCCCGAGCAGGCCGAAGCCATCCGGGTCAATCGCGAAAACCCGCGTTACCTCAAAGGCATCAAGATTCTGCCGGGGGTGACTGCTGTCACCGACCTGCAGGAAACCCTCGACGCCTGTGATTTGTGCTTTGTCGCGCTGCCGTCCAGCGCGTTGCGCACGGTGCTCGCTGCCCACGCCGAGCGCCTGAGCGGCAAGATGCTGGTCAGCCTGACCAAGGGCATCGAAGCGCAGACTTTCAAGCTGATGAGCCAGATTCTCGAAGAGATCGCCCCGCAAGCGCGCATCGGCGTGCTGTCCGGGCCGAACCTGGCGCGGGAAATTGCCGAGCACGCGCTGACTGCCACGGTGGTCGCCAGCGAAGACGAAGAGCTGTGCAAAGCCGTGCAAGCCGCGCTGCACGGTCGTACCTTCCGCGTTTACGCCAGCGCCGACCGTTTCGGTGTTGAACTGGGCGGCGCGTTGAAGAACGTTTACGCAATCATCGCCGGCATGGCGGTGGCGCTGGAGATGGGCGAGAACACCAAAAGCATGCTGATCACTCGCGCCCTCGCCGAGATGACCCGCTTTGCAGTGAATCAGGGCGCGAACCCGATGACCTTCCTCGGTCTGGCCGGTGTTGGCGATCTGATCGTGACGTGCTCGTCGCCGAAGAGCCGCAACTATCAGGTCGGCTTCGCTCTCGGCCAGGGTTTGAGTCTCGAAGAAGCGGTGTCGCGCCTCGGTGAAGTCGCTGAAGGAGTCAACACCCTCAAGGTGCTCAAGGCCAAATCCCAGGAAGTCGGCGTCTATATGCCGCTGGTCGCCGGGCTGCACGCGATCCTGTTCGAAGGACGCACGCTGGAGCAGGTGATCGGTCTACTGATGCGGGCCGAACCGAAAACCGACGTCGATTTTATTTCCACCAGTGGTTTCAACTGAGTGAGCCGGGAGTAGCAAGCCATGAATGATCCGAAAACCGAAGCCAAGTACGAATCCATCCTCCTGCGCGTGTTGTGGATGATCGTTTACGTGCTGGTCTGGCAAGTGGCGCAGTTCATCCTCGGCGCGGTGGTGCTGGTGCAACTGATCTATCGTTTGATCTATGGCGCCCCGAGCGCCAGCCTGATGAATTTCGGCGACAGCCTGAGCCAGTTCCTGGCGCAGATCGGTCGTTTCGGCAGTTTTCACAGCGACCAGAAACCCTGGCCGTTCGCCGACTGGCCAACGCCGCGTACCCCGGAAGGTGAAGCGCCGCACGCCGTCGCACCGGCGCCGCATCCGGTTCGAGATGTGGAACCCAAACTATGAAACTCTGGGTATTGCGTCACGGCGAGGCCGTGCCTTATGGCTCGAGCCCCGACTCCGAACGGGAACTGACCGATCACGGTCGCAAAGAAGCCTTGAACAGCGCCGCGCATTTGATCGGCCAGCCGCTGACGGCTATCTACGCCAGCCCTTATCTGCGTGCGCAACAAACCGCGCAGATTGTTCGCGAAGCGCTGGGTTTCGAGCCGGAGATTCGCACGGTCGAGTGGCTGACGCCGGAAGTTGATCCGGACAAGGTCACCGATCAACTGGTGTCGGTGAGCAATGTGTTGCTGGTCAGTCACAACCCGCTGGTGGGCAATCTGCTCAGCTATCTGCAGCATGGCGCCGGGTATCCGCCGGAGAAGGTCAGCACCGCTGGGCTGGCTGAACTGGAAAGCCCTGAGTTGCTGATCGGCTCGATGACCCTCAACAGCCTCAAACATCCGTAACGCTGATCCCTTGTGGGAGCGAGCCTGCTCGCGAAAGCGGCGTGTCATTCACCCTTTATGTGTCTGACAACCCGCATTCGCGAGCAGGCTCGCTCCCACATGGATTTCTGCAAACCCATGAAATTATTTGTTTGAAAATTCCAACCAAGCACTTGCTTGGTTGACTACGCTTGCTCCAGACCCAAAAAACAGGAGCGAGTCGCATGTCTGCCGCCTTCCGTTTGCCGCTGGACGTGTTTTACGAACGTGAGGCCCGGCACCCACGCCAGCGCTTCCTCGTGCAGCCCAGCGGCGGCGGTCAGATCGAAACGCTGAGCTGGGCTGACGTCGGCCATCAGGCTCGCTGCGCTGCGCACTGGTTGCGCGCCCGCGAGTTGCCGCAAGGCAGCCACATCGCCCTGATCTCGAAAAACTGCGCGCACTGGATCATCGCCGACCTGGCGATCTGGATGGCCGGGCACGTCTCTGTGCCGCTGTATCCAAACCTCACCGCCGACTCCGTCGCGCAAGTGCTCAATCACTCGGAAAGCGTCCTGGCCTTTATCGGCAAGCTCGACGACTGGCCGGGCATGTCCAAAGGCGTGCCGGCGGATCTGCCGACCATCAGCCTGCCATTGCACCCGCCCGGGGATTTCGATTTCAGCTGGGCAGACTTGCAGCGCAGCTCACCGATTCAGGACGATCCGCGCCCGGCCGCCGAGCAACTGGCAACCATCATTTATACCTCCGGCACCACCGGCCTGCCCAAAGGTGTCATGCACAGTTTCGCCAGTCTCGGCTTCGCCACGACGCGCGGCACACAACTGTTCGGGCTCAACGAGAACGACAGGCTGCTGTCGTACTTGCCGCTGTGTCACGTTGCCGAGCGAATGTTCGTCGAGTTGGCCTCGATCTATACCGGGCAGACGGTTTTCTTTGCCGAGAGCCTCGACACCTTCATAACCGATCTGAAGCGAGCGCGGCCGACCGCGATGTTCGGCGTGCCGCGCATCTGGACCAAATTTCAGATGGGTGTGTACAGCAAGATCCCGGCGCAGCGTCTGGAGTTTCTCCTCGGTCTGCCGTTCATTGGCAAGCGGATCGGGCACAAAGTGCTGGCGGGGCTGGGGCTGGATGCCTTGCGCGTGGCGCTTTCTGGCGCAGCGCCCGTCCCGCAGACCTTGCTCGCCTGGTATCAGAAGCTTGGTCTCGACGTGCTTGAGGTCTATGGCATGACCGAGGGTTGTGGCTACTCGCATATCTGTCTGCCGGGGCAATACAAACAAGGCTGGATCGGTAAGCCGTGCCCGGACGTCGAGGTGCGCATCGATGAGTTGGGCGAGGTGCAGGTGCGCAGTCAGGCGAACATGCTCGGCTATTTCAAGGAGCCGCTGAAAACCGCAGAGACGATTACCGAGGATGGCTTTCTGCGCACTGGCGACAAAGGCGAACAGGATGCTGAAGGGCGCTTGCGTCTGACCGGCCGACTGAAGGAAATCTTCAAGACCAGCAAGGGCAAATACGTTGCTCCGGCGCCGATCGAGAGCCGTTTGGCAGTGCATTCGCGCATCGAACAGGTCTGCGTGGTCGGTGACGGCTTGAGCGCACCGCTAGGGTTGTGTGTGCTGTCGACGGTCAATCAGGAGGAGGGGCGAGCGAGCCTGCATTCGAGCCTGGAAAAACTCCTCGAAGAGGTCAACGCCGTACTCGATAAGCACGAACGCCTGCGCCGTCTGGTGGTGGTCAAGGACAGCTGGGCGGTGGAAAACGGCTTTCTCACGCCGACCTTGAAGATCAAGCGCAATGTCATCGAAGACACCTATGGCGCCCGTTTTGAAGAATGGAGCGAGCGCAGCGAGGCGGTGCTGTGGCAGGATTGAGCGACCAATAAAACAACAAAGGAAGTCAGCGATGAGCTTGTGGCGAACCACTCCGAACATCGAGCAGTTGAACGCAATCCAGAAAAACACCATCGGAGAAGTACTCGACATCCGCTTCGAAGCTTTCGACGAAGAATCGCTGACCGCGAGCATGGTCATCGACCATCGCACCCACCAGCCCTACGGTTTGCTGCATGGCGGCGCCTCGGTGGTGCTGGCGGAAACCGTTGGTTCGATGGCCAGTTACCTGTGCATCGATGCCAGCAAGTTCTACTGCGTAGGGCTTGAAATCAACGCCAACCATTTGCGCGGCTTGCGCAGTGGCCGGGTGACGGCGGTGGCCAAGCCGATTCACATGGGTCGCACCACGCATGTGTGGGATATCCGTTTGACCAGTGATGAAGGCAAGGCCAGTTGCGTGTCGCGGTTGACCATGGCGGTGGTGCCGCTGGGGCAGACGCCACCTTCGCAATAAATCAGCTGCTATTTCACCGCCCCAGTACTCTCATGGGCAGATCAATCTCGTTGCGCATCTCGGGATGATAGCTGTCAGGTGTTGAACTCCTCCAAAGGCTGTTCTCGGCCGTGAACTGGTCGAGGGTGAAGTCTGCGTCATTGGCCCTGTACAGTTCGAAGGCGCCGCGCTGCACGTGTTGACCCAAGTAAGTCCGGGCCTCGGTGTGCGCAGTGAAACTGGCGACGACACCTGTCCGTACTGGATCGTCGATAGCATTTGTCAACGGCGCGGCGAGTGATGTCAGCGAGGCGGTTACCATTGCTCCGGCGGTGCGCGTCGTCGCGCCGTATAACAATTCCACCCCGTTCGGCATCGACAACTGATGTCGTTCCGGGACACGGTATGCACCACCTCGCAATGAATGGATCGCCGTGATGGATATACCGTTCAGGCCCTCTACGACTGCGCTGGCAGCGACTCCAGCGCCGGCTGCCATCTCTGTTCTGCCGGCGCCGCCTGCGAAAAGCAGCGTCGCATAAGGCACAGCTCGTAACACCGCTGTGGTGCCTGACGGGGCAAGTGTGACACTGGCGCCGATGTTGGCGAGCGTGCGTTGGCCGGCTTCTCTCGTCAGGTTCCCCGGTATGCTCGCAAGAATACCGATGGCGGTGAGGTTCAGCGCTTCCCGGTCGGCCAGATACGCATACAAAGGGGCCGCCGCTCCTGCGGCGGCGCCCGCAAGGCCAAAGACACCCGCCATGAGGGTCTGTACCGTGCGGCTCTGATTGCGACTGTTGGCAATCCGGCTGCCTGCCCCGACGCCCATGGCGCCGCCGACGAGCGCGCCGGCCAAGGTGCCGGCGATGGTCAATCCCAGGTTGACCCCGGGGTCGGGCGCCGAGTCGGGGTTGTCTGATGCCCATTGCTGCATGCCCTGCGCGGCAAAGTATCGAACGGTGCCTCCCGCCAGGGCACTCAACCCATCACGGGCAAAGGTGGCTAACGCCGCGCCGGTTCCCTCTCTGACGGTGATCAGCCCCTGAAAATCCACGTGTCCGATCGGGTTGCCGTGGACCATGGCGAACAGATTGAGCCCGTCCTGCACGCCAAGCGGGTCTGCATTGAGCCAACGCTGAAGCCACGGCGCGTAGTAACGGAAACCGTAATAATACAATCCGCTGGCATCCCGTTCCTTTCCCGAATAGCGCAGCGTTTTGTAGCTCGCCTCGACCTGACTGCGTCCTGCCCACCAGCAAGTGCCGCCGTAGGGGTAGTAGCTTTCCTGCGAGATGATCTGTGCCTGGGCATCCAGTTCCACTGTGCTGGAATTCAAGTGATCGGTGAAGTTATAACGCTGCTGATGCCGGGGCATGTCGTGCGGTGGTTCTGTTTCGAAATGCAGCACCTGTACGGTCGCACGGCCGGCCTTGATGGTGATGACGTGAACCGTCTGTTGCGGGTCGGTGCGGATTTCCAGTCCCGGCAGGTAACGGGTTTCACTGAGTCGTTGCAACGTCCCTGTGTAAGCCCCGTGGACTTTTCGCTGACGCTGACCATTAGCGTCATACACGTGATAGTCGATGTCATCCGGCTTATCTTCCCGGAGCACATGATCGACTTGCTTCAATCTGTTGCGTAGATCCCACTGCAAAGCTTGCCCGTCATGGAGAGCCACACGGTTGCCATTGGCATCATAAGCGGCGGCGATGTCTTTTTCGCCGGGGAGCTGGCCGTCGGGTTTCTCCGGCAGGCTGCGATTGCTCGAACTGGCGACAACCGTGCGCTCGGTGCGGTTGCCACTGGCCGCACGGTGTTCCATCAGCAGCATGTTGCCGGCGGGATCATAGGCGTAGGCACGCGTGTAATTTTCCAGTTGTTGCGGATCGACCGGAGAAATGAATTCCGGCAACTGTGGCCCGCCGGGTGCATTGCGAATCTGCCGGCCACTGGCTTCGATCAAGCGCGAGAGGCTGTCGTAACGGTAGCGGCAGATCGCTTCGGTACGCTGGTTGCGGTGATGGGTGGCCGCACCCGCACGATCGCTGATGCAGGTGATATTGCCGACCGCGTCATATTCGTAGCTCAGATCCTGCAGGATCGGCCCATTGGGAGTGCGAGTCAGCAGGTGCTGCAGGCGCCCGTCTTCAATACTGAACGTCACGCTGGACTCCACACCATTGCCGGCTCGCTGATGCTCCAGATGGCCGGAAGCGTTGTAGCGGATGTCGTTGACCAGTGGCTGGCTGTCGGTGTCGCTGGCCAGTCTCAAAAGGGTGGCTTTCAATTGGCCTGCCCGATCTTGCAGGAGCGTTTGCCGGTTGCCCATTGCGTCAATCTGGGCAATCAACTCACTCATGGCGTTGTAGCCGAATCGGGTAGTGGCGGGACCGGGATCCAGAAATACCTCGCGATCGGCTTCCAGCTCCGGCCAGTCCACGGTCCAGCGGGGTTCAGCGTTGAAAGTACGGCTCAGTTGCAGAGGTTGGCCGCTCATTGTGAGGTCAGAGAAAAGCAGGGTGCCAGCCGTATCGTCATGCCGAATCAATCGGCCGCAACGGTTATGGCCGTCTTCCCCTGTGCCTTCGAAGTAAGTGAAACGTTCGGTGCAGTACTCAGGTTCACCCTCTGATTGCTCGTACGTAGCGCTCGGACGCCGCAGGGCGTCATGGCGGGTACGGCTGTGGTTGCGCTTCTGGTCCCAGCCTTCAAGGTGAATGCCGTCTTCTGCGTTGAGGCGCAAGCGCCAGCCGGCGTCAGTGTTTTCGCTCAGGAGCACGGCGCTCGACAGACTGAATACATTGCGTTGGTTGGCAGGCATGTCCTCGAGGAAAAGTCTGGGGTCGCGATGGAGCACCGTACGACCGGCTGCATCATGAGTCTGTTGAGTAATGTAACCCTCAGGCGCCGAGATGCTGTCGCGACGGTGGTAACTCACATGTCGCAGAACCAGCCCGCGCGGGTCGAACGCCTGGATGGCAGGTGTATGAGCGTGCGTCATGGGGCCAGCAATCGGGTCAATGAGGATGAGTTTCTTATCGGGCCGCGCGCTACAACTGTCAACTGACAGAACTGACAGTTGACAACCCACACTTTCATGGCGGTGGATCAGGTATAGCCGTGGCGCGACTGTCATCATTCCTGGCAGTTACGGTCATTGCTCCAAGGCGCGGTCTTACGGACAATCAACGCCACGTTTTCCGCTCATGGATTTGCCCGCATGTCGCAACCGATCTTTTTCGCCCACGCCAACGGGTTTCCCTCGGGCACCTATGGCAAGTTGTTCGCGGCGCTGGCGCCCGAGTACCGGGTTGTGCATCTGGAGCAGCACGCCCATGACCCGCGTTTCCCGGCGGACGACAACTGGTACAACCTCGTCGACGAGTTGATCCACCATTTGCAGCAACAGGATCAGCCCGTGTGGGGCGTTGGCCATTCCTTCGGCGGCGTGCTGCATTTGCACGCGGCGTTGCGTTGCCCTGAGTTGTATCGCGGCGTGGTGATGCTTGATTCGCCCGTTTTGACCCGCACCGATCAGTGGGTAATTCGCGCGGCCAAGCGTTTTGGCTTCATCGACAAACTGACCCCGGCCGGACGCACGTTGGGGCGGCGCGAAGAGTTCGCCGATCTCGCCAGCGCACGTAGCTATTTCGCCGGCAAAACACTGTTCCGTGGTTTCGACCCGGAATGCTTCGATGCTTACCTGCAATACGGTTTGCATCAGGTCGGCGACAAGCTGCGCCTGCGCTTCGATCCCGCGACCGAAATCAGCATCTATCGCGGCGTGCCGCACACCAGCCCTGGTCGCACCCGACAATTGCAGGTGCCGCTGGCGGTAGTGCGCGGGCACAAGAGCCGCGTGGTCATGCGCCATCACACCCGTTTTGTTTCGCGTCTGGCCCAGGGCGAGGCGCTGAGCATGCCCGGTGGCCACATGTTTCCACTCGAACGGCCCCAGGACACCGCACGGCTGTTGAAGACGCTGTTTACCCGCTGGGAAAACCGTCAGGACAAGGATTGCGCATGAGCCCGACCTTTGAAGAAGTGCGCCTGAGCCTGCCGCATATCGAACTGGCCGCGCACTTGTTCGGGCCCGAGGACGGCTTGCCGGTGATTGCGCTGCATGGCTGGCTCGACAACGCCAACAGCTTTGCCCGTCTGGCGCCGAAGCTCAAAGGCTTGCGCATCATTGCTTTGGACATGGCCGGGCACGGGCATTCGGGGCATCGGCCAAACGGCGCCGGGTATGCACTGTGGGACTACGCCCATGACGTGCTGCAAGTCGCTGAGCAACTGGGCTGGAAGCGGTTCGGCCTGCTTGGGCATTCGATGGGCGCGATTGTTTCGCTGGTGCTGGCGGGGTCGTTGCCGGAACGCATCAGCCATCTGGCGCTGATTGACGGCGTGATTCCTCCTACAGACAAAGGCGAAAACGCCGCCGAACGTATGGGCATGGCCCTGCAAGCGCAACTGGATCTGCGCGAGAAACGCAAACCGGTCTACAACACCCTCGACCGCGCTATCGAAGCGCGCATGAAAGGTCTGGTCGCCGTCAGCCGTGAGGCCGCTGAATTGCTGGCTCAGCGCGGGCTGATGCCGGTGCCCGGTGGCTACACTTGGCGCACCGACAATCGCCTGACCTTGCCATCGCCGCTGCGTCTGACTCAGGAACAAGCCATGGCGTTCGCGCTGCGGGTCAGTTGCCCGGCGCATCTAGTGGTCGCGGCTGATGGCATGCTGGCCAAACATCCCGAGCTGCTGGAACGTCTACCCTTTAGCCGGGAACAGTTGGCGGGCGGGCACCATTTGCACCTGAACAACGAGGCCGGGGCGGACCTTGTCGCAGACTGTTTCAATCGGTTCTTCGCCATTCCTTGACTTGCTGCGGGCAACTGTCGAGGCTGGTCGGGTTGAAATGGGAGACAACCACGATGGATTTTTACACCGCTGCGACCTCGAATTACTCAGTCATGCCGATCCGATGAGCCTGACTATGCGGTCACTCAGTCTGTTGGCACTGTGCTGTTTCAGTACCGTTTCATTCGCCGCCGATGTGCCGGGCAGTCAGGATCTGCAGATTGTGCCGCGTCTGGCCGATGCACAGATCGTCGACTATCGCCCGCCGGTTGAACTGGAACGGATCTATCCGCTGGGCTCGATCCGCAAGATCAGCGGGCAACTGCGCTTCGACGGCCAGGTCACCGCCCGTGGCCAGACCACTTCGGTGACCTACGAATTGCCGCCCGAACACTCCGCCACCGAAGCCTTCACCGCTGCTCGCGAAGCCCTGCAAAAACAGGACGCCGAATTGCTGTTCTGGTGTCAGGCCCGTGATTGCGGCGAAAGCAGCCTGTGGGCCAACGAGGTGTTTGGTAATTCCAAACTGTATGGTGCTGACGAGCAGCAGGCCTACCTGCTGTTGAGGCTGGCGGCACCACGTGACAACACGCTGGTGGCGCTATACAGCATCACTCGCGGCAATCGCAAAGCTTATCTGCATGTCGAACAGTTCGAGGCGGTTGCACCGCTGGGTGAACTGCTGCCGACCTCGGCGACCCTGTTGCGTCAACTGAAAAGCACCGGTGAGCTGGATTTTCCTGATCGGGTGAATGAGCCTGATGACACCTGGCTACGCCTGATTTCCCGTGGTCTTAACCTCGACACGACGTTGCGTGTGACGGTGTCCGGGCCCAAGGCCGAAGCCTGGCGCCAGGCTCTGATCAATCAGGGCGTGCGTGCGGCACGCATGGAAACCGGCAGTGTCGAAGGCTCTGGCCTGCGCATCGATCTGTTGCGTTAAGCTGTTTCAGGCGAGCACGCGCGGCGTGTTCGCCTACTCTTTGCCTGACTGACCTTTTCGAGACCTCACATGCTCAATAATGATCGCCTGCTGGTGCAGATCCTGTTGCTGGTGTTGTTTGGCGCCAGCCTGTGGGTGATGGCGCCGTTCTGGTCGGCGCTGTTCTGGGGCGCGGTACTGGCGTTTGCCAGTTGGCCGCTGATGCGCCTGCTGACCCGTTGGCTGAACGGCCGTGAGTCGCTGGCTGCGGGTATTCTGACGCTGGGCTGGATGTTGCTGGTGGCCGCGCCGCTGGTGTGGCTGGGGTTCAACGTGGGGGATCATGTGCGTGATGCCACGGCGTTTATCAAGGATGTGCAGGTCGATGGTCTGCCGGAAGCGCCGGTGTGGCTGGGGACTGTACCGTTTGCAGGCGAGCGTCTGGTCGGATTGTGGAACAGCATCGATCAGCAGGGCGCCGCATTGATGGTGTCGATCAAACCTTATCTGGGGCAGGTCGGTAACTGGCTGCTGGCGCGCAGTGCGCAGATCGGTGGCGGGATTCTCGAGCTGACGTTGAGCATTGTCTTTGTGTTCTTTTTCTATCGTGACGGGCCTCGGCTGGCGGCGTTTGTGCACAGTCTGCTGGAGCGCTTGATTGGTGATCGTGCCGGGTATTACATCGAGTTGGTGGCCGGTACGGTGCAGCGCGTGGTCAACGGGGTAATCGGCACAGCGGCGGCGCAGGCGGTTCTGGCGTTGATCGGGTTTTTGATTGCCGGGGTGCCGGGGGCGTTGGTGCTCGGGATCGTTACCTTCCTGTTGAGTCTGATTCCGATGGGGCCGCCGTTGGTGTGGGTGCCGGCGACGGCCTGGCTGGCGTGGAAGGGTGAGTATGGGATGGCGGTGTTTCTCGGGATCTGGGGGACGTTCATCATCAGTGGCGTGGACAACGTGCTCAAGCCGTATCTGATCAGTCGCGGGGGGAATTTGCCGTTGGTGATTGTGTTGCTTGGGGTGTTTGGCGGGTTGATTGCGTTTGGGTTTATCGGGTTGTTTATCGGGCCTACGTTGTTGGCGGTGGCTTATAGTTTGTTGACGGATTGGAGTAAGAGTCAGTCTCGGGTTGAGGAGCGGCGCTAGCGGTTTTGGGTTTTGGGTGAATATCCGTTGCTGCGGTAACGGCGGCTTAGGGTTCCGCCCTTACGGCGGGTCACCTTTTCCAGACGCCGAAAAGGTAACCCAAAAGGCTTGCTCCTGCGTGCGGCCCGCTCGCTGGGGCTCGGGGTTCCTTCGCTCCGGGATCGATCCGGACGCAGCGCCTACGGTTTGCTTCGCTGTACCTCCTCTCGCTGTGTTTGGCTGCGCCAAACGGTCGCTGCGCTCCCACGCCCGGATCAATCCCGGAACGAAGCCTTCCGACGTCGCCCGTGGATCAAGATCAAGATCAAGAGCAGGCGAGCTGACACTCGGCCTATTGAGTGGTGAAGAGCGGGTGTTCGGCTTTGGTTTTGTGGTGGATTTGCCTCTCACCCCAGCACTCTCCCGAGGGAGAGGGGGCCGAAATGTGTGCTTTTCAAAGCCTCAGTTCAACGCGGTATTGCACGTCGGCGTAGCTCTCCCAATCACCTCACCCTAACCCTCTCCCTCCGGGAGAGGGTTAGGGTGAGGGGCGTCGACTCAAGTCGCCACATTCAAATACTTGCCCACCGACGCCGTTTTCTCCAGCGAGTACTGTTTACTCAGATTGGCAATCATGCGGTTCAGCGCTTCAGTAGTGCTCTGTGTCGAAGCGGTCTGTTCTTCGTCAGGCCGTTCTCGACCCGCCTGTAAAGCCGCTTTCAGCTCGTCGCTGCTGACACCGCCGCTGCTGTCGCTATCGAGAACCTTGAGCAGCGCGGCACTGGTGTCGGTGCTGGTCGTTGCGGTGCTGTTGTTGCTGGTTTGCAGTGCGCTGCTGAGTTCTGTCGCGGTCACGCTGCCGTCGCCATCGGCATCGAGCTGGCTGAACAGTTCGTCGCTGTCAATTTGTGGTGGCGGAGGTGGCGGTGGGGTCAGGCTGGCGGTGAGTTCGTCCTGGCTGACGGTGCCGTCCTTGTTCTTGTCCAGGGCGGAGAAAATTTCGTTGCTGTCGGCGGTGCTGCCGGCGCTGTTCAGGCCGCTGCTCAGTTCGTCGCTGCTGATGGCGCCGTCGCCATCGGTGTCGAGGGCGCTGATCAGGGCGTCGGCGAGGTCGGTGTCTGGTGCCTGATCGTGTGGCGGTGGCGGAGGTGGCGCCATGGCGGTCATTTCTTCAGCGCTGAGGCTGCCGCTGTCATCGCTATCCAGATCGCCGAATTGTTTGCTCAGATTGACCAGCAGGCCGTCGTCGGTCTTCTGCGACAAGGCGCTTTTCAGTTCGTCCTGGTCCACCGCGCCGTCGCCGTTGCTGTCGAGTTTGGCGAAGAGTTCTTTTTGCAATTGCTGGCTGCGGGCGTTTTGCGTGGAGGTGCTGCTGGTGCTGGTATAGCTCGTGTAGTTGCTGACGCTACCGATCATCGGACTCACTCCCTGGAATGGAAAGCCGGTGGGTGTACCGGCTTATGCAGCGTCAGGGCGCAAGTTGTCGGGGGTATGTGGGATTTGTACCGGTTGGTACACACGATGCAATGAACACCGCCGAACCCCTGTTGGAGCGAGCTTGCTCGCGAAGAGGCCGGTACACCCAAAAGAGATGTTGGATCAGCTGAGGCCTTCGCGAGCCGGCTCGCTCCCACAGTGAGTCGGTGGTGCTCTCAAGTGCGTGGCAGGCGAATGACGGCAGTGAGGCCGCCGCCGGGGGTTTCTTCGAGGTTGAGCTGGCCGCCCAGACGCTGCGCCGCCTCGCGAGCGATGGTCATTCCGAGACCGACGCCGCCGGAGTTGCGATTGCGCGAGCCTTCCAGTCGATAGAAGGGCTCAAACACCGCTTCACGCTTGTCCTCGGCAATCCCCGGCCCGTGGTCGATCACGCGTATCAGCAGTTGCTCGCGCTGATCGTGCAATTCGATGCGTGCCTGGCCGGCGTAACGCAGGGCGTTGTCCATGAGGTTATTGATGCACGAACGCAGTGCCATCGGCTGTACCGCTAACGGTGTGCAGTGGCCGCTGACCTGTACGTCGGCGCCTTGATCCTGAGCGTTTTCGCACAGTGACTCGACCAGCGCCTGCACATCCATCAATTGCAAGGCTTCACTGGTGCGCTGTTCGTGCAGATAGGTGAGAGTGGCGTCGAGCATGCCGATCATGTCGTCCAGATCCTGACGCATCTGGCCTTGCAGCTTTTCATCGCTGATGTTTTCCAGGCGCAGTTTCAGGCGTGACAACGGTGTGCGCAGATCGTGGGATACGGCACCGAGCATCCGCGCGCGCTGCTGCACCTGTTCGCGAATGCGCCGTTGCATCAGGTTGAAGGTGTGCGCCGCTTGCCGTGCTTCGCGCGGGCCGGACTCGTCGAGCGGCGGACTGTCGAGGTCTTCGCTGAGGCGTTCGGCGGCGTCACTCAGGCGCTGAATCGGGCGACTGAGCAGTTTGGCGCCGTACCATGCCGCGATCATCAGAGTGATGAACTGAAAGGTCAGCGGCACCACCGGCCCACCGAACCATGGACGCGGTGGCCGTGGCGGGTAGCGCGGGTCCTGCGCCATCGGTTGGCCGTCGGCGCCCTGGGAGAACCCAGGAGGTGGCGGGGGCGGGGGCGGGCCGTAGAGATGGAACCAGGTGAAAGCCAGCAGGTGCGCGAGGACGATCGCCACGAACAGCACGCCAAACAGGCGACCGAACAGCGTGTCGAAGCGCGCCCGCATCAGCCGATGTCCCGTGCGTCGAACAGATAACCCTCACCGCGCACGGTTTTGATCAACTGCGGGGCTTTCGGATCGTCGCCGAGTTTCTGGCGCAGACGCGACACCAGCAAATCGATGCTGCGGTCGAACGCTTCGATCGAACGACCACGGGCCGCGTCGAGCAATTGCTCGCGGCTGAGCACCCGGCGCGGGCGTTCGATAAACACCCACAGCAGGCGGAATTCGGCGTTGGACAGCGGCACCACCAAGCCATCGTCAGCGATCAACTGTCGCAGCACGCTGTTCAGGCGCCAGTTGTCGAAACGGATGTTGGCCCGTTGTTCGGTTCGGTCATCACGCACCCGACGCAGAATCGTTTGAATGCGGGCGACCAGTTCGCGCGGTTCGAACGGTTTGGCCATGTAGTCATCAGCGCCCAGTTCCAGGCCGATGATGCGGTCGGTCGGTTCACAGCGGGCGGTGAGCATCAGGATCGGTATGTCCGATTCGGCGCGTAGCCAGCGGCACAGCGACAAACCGTCTTCGCCGGGCAGCATCAGATCCAGCACGACAACGTCGAAATGCTCGGCCAGCAGCGCCTGACGCATTGCCGCACCGTCGGTGACGCCGCTGGCGTGGATGTTGAAGCGCGCAAGGTAATCGATCATCAGCTCGCGGATCGGCACATCATCGTCGACGATCAGCGCGCGAATACTCCAGCGCTTGTCGTCTTTAGGCTCATCCGTCGCGGTCATTTGGGTGTTGTGCATGAGGCTGTTCATCTGCCAGTAGGCCGCCAACCACAAAAGATGGGCTGCGAGGTGGTGGGTTCAGCATAGGCGTCCGGCCGTGAGGCGGGAAGTGCTGATGTAAGGACGTATTGCGGCTGGCGAGGCTAGCGCGGGTGCGTGTTGGCGGCATGTCGGTTGTGTATCGGAGTCGACACAATAGCAGCGAGCGCTATGCTGATCACGGTCGACGCGACGATTTACCGATCATCGGGTGCCGCGCCGCCGCCGGTTCCGCTACAATGCGCGCCGATTTCGACCTGCCTGAGAGCCCATTCATGTCCGCCTGCCAGACTCCTATCATCGTCGCCCTGGATTTCCCCACCCGTGACGCCGCACTGAAGCTGGCCGACCAGTTGGACCCGAAGCTGTGCCGGGTCAAAGTGGGCAAGGAACTGTTCACCAGTTGCGCTGCAGAAATTGTCGGCACCCTGCGTGACAAGGGTTTTGAAGTATTCCTCGACCTGAAATTCCACGACATTCCCAACACCACCGCGATGGCCGTGAAAGCCGCCGCCGAGATGGGCGTGTGGATGGTCAACGTGCATTGCTCCGGTGGTATGCGCATGATGGCCGCTTGTCGTGAGGAGCTGGATAAGCGTAGCGGCCCGCAACCGTTGCTGATCGGCGTGACCGTGCTGACCAGTATGGAGCGTGAAGATCTGGCCGGTATCGGTCTGGATATCGAGCCGCAGGAACAAGTGCTGCGTCTGGCCGCGCTGGCCGAGAAGGCTGGCATGGACGGTCTGGTGTGCTCGGCGCTGGAAGCCACGGCATTGAAAACCGCACATCCGTCACTGCAACTGGTGACCCCGGGGATTCGTCCGGCGGGCAGCGCGCAGGACGATCAGCGCCGCATTCTGACCCCGCGTCAGGCGCTGGATGCCGGTTCCGATTATCTGGTGATTGGCCGTCCGATCAGCCAGGCGGCGGATCCGGCCAAGGCGCTGGCGTCGGTTGTAGCTGATATCGCGTAAGCCACACTGAAGATCCAAATGTGGGAGCGAGCCTGCTCGCGAATGCGGTGAGTCAGTCGATGCAGATGTTGACTGACACTCCCTTTTCGCGAGCAGGCTCGCTCCCACATTGGTTTTGTGGTGGCCTTAAACCTTCAACACCAACTTGCCAAAGTTCTCGCCGCTGAACAATTTCATCAGTGTTTCCGGAAAGGTCTCCAGGCCTTCGACGATATCTTCCTTGCTCTTTAGCTGCCCCTTGGCCATCCACCCGGCCATTTCCTGCGCGGCGCTGGCGTATTGCGCGGCATGGTCCATCACCACAAAACCTTCCATCCGCGCGCGATTGACCAGCAGCGACAGGTAGTTGGCTGGCCCCTTGACCGCTTCCTTGTTGTTGTACTGGCTGATCGCGCCGCAGATCACTACACGCGCCTTCATGTTCAAACGGCTCAACACCGCATCAAGAATGTCGCCACCTACGTTGTCGAAGTAAACGTCCACACCTTTCGGGCATTCGCGTTTAAGCCCCGCTACGACATCTTCGGACTTGTAGTCGATGGCACCGTCAAAGCCCAATTCGTCGATGAGGAATTTGCACTTGTCGGCGCCGCCGGCAATGCCAACCACACGGCAACCTTTGATCTTGGCGATCTGCCCGGCAATGCTGCCCACTGCACCCGCAGCGCCGGACAACACCACGGTGTCGCCAGCCTTCGGCGCGCCGACATCGAGCAGGGCGAAGTAGGCGGTCATGCCGGTCATGCCCAGCGCTGACAAATACACCGGCAGCGGTGCGAGTTTCGGATCGACCTTGTAGAAACCTCTTGGCTCGCCGAGGAAATAATCCTGCACGCCGATGGCGCCGTTGACGTAGTCGCCGACGGCAAACCCAGGATTGTTCGAGGCGATGACTTTGCCTACGCCCAGCGCGCGCATGACTTCGCCGATACCCACCGGCGGGATGTAGGACTTGCCCTCGTTCATCCAGCCACGCATCGCCGGGTCGAGGGACAGGTATTCGTTCTTGACCAGAATCTGGCCCGCCGCCGGTTCGCCGACCGGTAATTCCTGATAGGTGAAGGTCTCGCGGGTAGCCGCACCCACCGGGCGTTTAGCGAGCAGGAACTGGCGATTGGTCTGGTTGGTCATGACAGGCACTCGAACGGAATGAAGCCTTGTTGATAGACCCTCGACAGCATCGGCGCAAGGTTGGCTGATGCGGCGAATGCACGCCGATCCAGTGCAGTGATGATCACCAGGCCGGTTTTATCACTGCGACGCATGGGCACATAAACAGCCATTGGATAGTGCTGACGCTCCTCATACCTCAATGGCTATGCTGCAAATCCCCTGCATCTACCCCTCCGAGGACACAACAATGAGCATGACGTTTTCCGGTCAAGTTGCCGTAGTCACTGGCGCGGCCAACGGCATCGGCCGCGCGACCGCGCAGGCGTTCGCCGCCGAAGGCCTGAAAGTGGTAGTCGCCGACCTGGATGCGGCAGGGGGCGAGGGCACGGTGGCGCTGATTCGTACAGCCGGAGGCGAAGCGACTTTCGTGCGCTGCAACGTGATCGTCGAAAGCGAAGTGAAGAATCTGATGGACGAGGTCATCAACACCTACGGCCGTCTCGACTACGCCTTCAACAATGCCGGCATCGAAATCGAAAAAGGCAAACTCGCCGATGGCTCGATGGATGAGTTCGACGCAATCATGGGCGTCAACGTCAAAGGCGTCTGGCTGTGCATGAAGTATCAACTGCCGCTGTTGCTGGCGCAGGGCGGTGGGGCGATCGTCAACACCGCCTCGGTAGCGGGACTGGGCGCGGCGCCGAAGATGAGCATCTATGCAGCGTCGAAGCACGCGGTAATCGGTTTGACCAAATCGGCAGCCATCGAATACGCGAAGAAGAAAATCCGTGTCAACGCGGTGTGTCCGGCGGTGATCGATACCGACATGTTCCGCCGTGCCTATGAGGCCGATCCGAAGAAAGGCGAGTTCGCCAATGCGATGCACCCGGTCGGTCGTATCGGCAAAGTCGAGGAAATTGCCAGCGCCGTGTTGTACCTGTGCAGCGACGGTGCCGCCTTCACCACCGGCCACTCGCTGGCAGTGGATGGCGGCGTTACCGCATTCTGAACATGGCGCAAGTAAAAAAGCCCGCATTCTTGCGGGCTTTTTTGTGAATCACGGTCAGTTCCGTGAAGCCCCTTAAACAATGTGTATCAAACCGTTAGAACGGTCGCTTTTGGCGGCGTTGTCGCACAGCCTGTCCGGCGCGGCTGTGATTTACTGCCGCCAGCAAAATGGACAGGAGTTTGCTTGCTCATGGAATTGAGAATTGATCGACAGGCAATGGTGCCGGTCGTGCAGCAGATTGTTGACGGACTGACGGAGTGGATCCTGCAAAGTGGTGTGCCGCCAGCTACCCGTTTGCCTTCGGTTCGGCAAATTGCTCGAGGCAATCTGCTCAGTCAGTCGTGTGTGGTCGAGGCGTGTGAACGGCTGGTATCGCAGGGTGTTTTGAGTTCATGCCAGGGCACCGGGTTCATTGTCGCTGCCGCGCCAGCGAGGCTGGGTGCAGAGGATGAACTGGCGCCATTCGAGGGCCGGTTTGCCTGGTGCGATGCAGTCTGCGAGGCCGCAGGCGGCTTGAAACTGGGGGCCGGTGGTCTGCCGCAAAGCTGGCGCGAGCCTGACGACCTCAGCTATGCGCTGCGCGAGGTGGCGCGCACCGACATGGCCAGCCTGTTCAACTACAGCACACCCCTGGGGCTTCCAGCGTTGCGCGAGCAGATCGTCAAACGTCTGAAGCTGTTCAGTATCGAGGCCCGCAGCTCGCAGTTGCTGAGTACCGGCGGTGCCAGCCATGCGCTGGATCTGATCGTGCGCACCTTGTTCAAGGCCGGAGACTGCGTGGTGGTCGAAACACCGGGGTACGCGCCGCTGTTTGATCTGCTGCGTCTGCATGGCGTGCGTATGCTAGAGGTGAGTCGAACCCCGAACGGGCCGGATATCGAAGCGCTGGAGGCGTTGCTGCAACAGTTTCGGCCTGTCGCGTTATTCATCAACAGCCATCATCACAATCCCACCGGAAGTTGCCTGTCGCCGAGTGTGGCGCAACGCATCCTGCAACTGAGCAAGACCTACGATTTGCGCTTGATCGAAGACGATGTCTACGCAGACTTGCATACCGGTAACGGTACACGACTGACGGCGCTGGACGATGAGAGCCGAGTTATCTACGTGGGCAGTTTTTCCAAAACGCTGAGCAGTTCCTTGCGGGTCGGGTTCGTTTGCGCCGACAGCGACATGGTCAGGCGCCTGGCGCAGGTCAAGATGATCAGCGGCTTGGGTGCGTCGAGGTTCACCGAGGCAGTGCTGGCCAGTCTGATGGTCAGCGGTGCTTACCGCAAACTGGTGCAGCGTCAGCGTCAACGCCTGAATGCCGATCGCGCGGCCGCACTGCAGGCGCTGGAGGACGCCGATTGGGAGGTTTTCGGCAAGCCTGCGGGTGGCTTGTTCATCTGGGCGCGCTCGCGCATGGCCGATCAGATTCGGGTGCGCTGGCAGGCTCAACGCTGCGGTGTGTTGCTGTCAGCGTCTGATGCATTCAGCCCCAGTGGCGAGTCGAGCGACTGGCTGCGCATCAACGTCGCCTACGCGTGTGATCCACGGGCCCGGCAGTTTTTTCGCCACACCGGTTCGGATCGACCTCCAGTGTTCTGAAAACGACGCGGGCGTAGCTTTTTGCCATTATTCCGACGCCAGAGACTTGTGCCGGTGGATGGCCGTTGCGACTCTTCGCTCTACTGACAATGGCAGGGGACTACGTGCAATGATTTCGGCCATGCAAGGACGTTTTGCCAACCTCGGTATGGCAAAAAAACTGGGTATCGGGTTTGTGCTGGTTTTGCTCCTCACCGCGCTGGTAGCGGCTATTGGCGTCTGGTCCCTGCAAACCATCAGTCAGCGTTTCGACGGGCTGAAACAGATGTCCTCGCTCAACAGTGGCCTGCTCAAGGTGCGCCTGCTCGAGCAGGAATATGCCTTGCGGGGCAATTCGAAGACGGCCGATGCCCTGCGTAAGGGCGTCGACGAACTGGTTGCTCTGGCTGATCAGCTAAAGGCGCAGTCGGCGGCGAATGTGCCGGTCATGAATGATGTGCAGCAGTCGCTGGGCGCCTATCGCAAGGCGTTTGATGAGTTTGTCTCGTTGACTCAGGCCAAGGACCTCGCGCTGGAAATGGCCAGTTGGTCGGTGTCCAGTGTGGCCAACAACCTTGATGTATTGCAGGCAGGGCTAGCCGATGATGGTGCCTATACCTTGAAGGACACCGAGGGTAAGGATGGGGCCCAGTTCATCGAGCAGGCCAGTCAGGTCAGTCAGGTTTCGCGATTGATGCTGCAAGCGATGAACGAAGCGCGGATTCGCCTCGATCAAAGCCGCAAGGGCGATGCCGACAGTGCCGGCAAGGGCAATATCGAACAGGCCGCACAAGCCCAGACGCAGGCAGAAGAACTGAAAGCCACGGTCAAGGACGAGGGTTATCTGACCGTGCTCACTGAAGTCTCCGGGCACATCGCCGGTTTTAACGACAAGCTGGCCGAGTACACCGGATTGCTCGCGCAGGAAAAAACTGTCTACGAACAATTGCACCAGCGTGCCGACCAAGTGGTCGAGCGGGTGAATCAGGCTTATGTCGCTGAAGACGGTGCGATGCAGGCGGAACTGACGAAAAACTCGCTGCTGATCATGGGTTCATCGGCGCTGGCGCTGTTGGTCGGATTGCTGGCTGCGTGGCTGATCACTCGACTGATCGTCGCGCCATTGCGCAGCGTGATTCAGGTCGCGCAGCAGATTGCTGCCGGCGACTTGAGTGCAACGGTGCAAGTGACCCGGCGCGACGAGATCGGTCAGTTGATGCTGGCGATGCAACAGATGGGCGCGGGTCTGAGCACCATCGTCAGTGGTTTGCAGGCGGGGATCGAGCAACTGGCCAGTTCGGCGCAATCGTTGTCGGCGGTCACCGAGCAGACCAACCTTGAGGTCAGCAGCCAAAAGGAAGAAACCGAGCAGGTCGCCACGGCGATGAACCAGATGACCGCTACCGTGCATGACGTTGCGCGCAATGCCGAAGAGGCGGCGCTGGCCGCGCAGACGGCGGATGACAAGGTCGAGAGTGGGCAGCAGGTAGTGCGCCAGAGCATGGCGCGCATCGAGCAGTTGGCTGATTCGGCGACGTCAGCCAGTTCCAGCATCGAAAGTCTCAGTGCGGAAATCCAGAATATCGGGACGGTGCTGGGGGTGATCAAGAGTGTCGCCGAACAGACCAATCTATTGGCGTTGAATGCGGCGATCGAGGCGGCGCGGGCCGGGGAGCAGGGCAGGGGCTTTGCGGTGGTGGCCGATGAGGTGCGTGCGCTGGCTCGGCGCACGCAACAATCGACTGAGGAAATTGAACGGCTGGTCAGTGCTTTGCGCTCGGCGGCGGATTCCTCGGTGCAGCAGATTCAGAGCAGCGGGGAGTTGGTGAAGCTGGCGGTGAGTGATGCGTTGCAGACCGAGAGTGCGCTGGGGAGTATTGCGGCAGCGGTGTCGTTGATTCAGCAGATGAATCAGCAGATTGCGGCGGCGGCGGAGGAGCAGAGTTCGGTGGCGGAGGAGATCAATCGCAGTGTGACGAGTATTCGTGCGAGTGCGGATCAGTCGTCGATCGCGATGCGCGGGAATGCGGCTTCAAGTGTTGAGCTGGCGCAGTTGGGGGGTGAGTTGCGCGGGATGGTTGGGCATTTTCGGCTTTGATGCTTTGGGCTTGGCGGCCTTTGGGCCGGCCATGCTCTTGGGGGTTTGGGTGTATATCCGTTGCTGCGGGTGTTGCCGCTGGCGTTTTCGCCCTTACGGCGAGTCCCTTTGGCAAACGCCCCAAAGGAACCAAAGGTCTGCGCCCTGACGTTCGGCCCGCTCGCTGGGGCTCGGGGTTCCTTCGTTCCGGGATCGATCCGGGGGCATCGTCTCCGGTTTGCTTCGCTGCACCTCCTCTCGATGTGTTCGACTTCGTCGAACGGTCGCTGCGCTCCCACCCCCGGATCAATCCCTCCACTCAGCCTGCCGACGGGCTTTCAGATCAAGATCAAGAGCTGCAGCCGAGCTAACGCTCATCCTGTTGAGTGGTGAAGAGCAAAAGCAGTTCGCGTTCTGTTATTGCTGTTCTGTGGGAGCGAGCTTGCTCGCGAAAGCGGCCTGACAGCCGACCAGTCTTCTGTCAGATGTACTCAATCCAATTGTAGGAGTGAGCCTGCTCGCGATCGCGGCCTGGCAGCCGATCAATCTCTGTCAGATGTACTCAATCCAATTGTGGGAGTGAGCCTGCTCGCGAAAGCGCTCTCACATTCACCGGGCGTCTATCGTGTTCACTCCCGCGAGCCCACAAAAAAGCCACCTCTCCGGTGGCTCTTCTTTCAACCTCTGCAATCAGTCGTAAATCACTTTCTTCTTCCAGTCGGCATCGGCCTCTACATCTTTCAGGCCGGCAGTCAGTTGGTTCTCTTCACCTTCAACCGGTGCAATCTTGTCCATGACTTGGGCGTTGGCGCGGGCCAGCAGTTTTTCCAGGTATTGCAGTTGTTCTGCGTAGATTTGCGGATCCTGCTGTTTACGCAGGTATTGCACGCCGCGTTCGAAGGCGAGGCGGGCCTGGCCGGGCTGGTTTTGTTGCAGGGACTGTTGGCCGAGGTTGTTGAAGAATTCGATGTGCAGCAAAACGAGAATATGGCGGACTTCGCGGATCCAGTGTTTGGCTTCGTTCGGTGGCAGGAAGCCGTCGTGGGCGGCGCGGGTGATCTGGCCGTGGAGGGCTTCGAGCAGGAAGCGTACGTCCTTGGCTTTGGCTTCGGTCAGGATCGGGGCCGGTGGGTTGTTGACCGGGATCGATTCGCCTTGGGCGACCAGGGCGCTCAGTTCGGTGATGCGCGCTTTGGTGGTGGCGCTGGTTTTTTCCAGGTTCAGCAGGCGCTGGCAGACGTTCAATTCCAGGCGGGTCAGCAGCAGCTTGAGGGCCGGGGTCATGAACTGGCCCGGGAAGGTCTCGGTCAGTTCGCCGCAACGGCGCAGGCGGTCGTTAAGCTCGACCTTGGTGCGGGCCTTCTCCAGTTTGTTGTTTTCCACCACATGGTTCATGTAGCCAATGGCGATCAGAATTGCGATCCCGGCTATGACTAGCAGGGTGATCATGAGTGGTGTCACCGGTAAGACCTCTTTATAGGGTTCGCATGCGAGTGTAGTGGCTGGGCATTTAACCGCCTAGCGCCGCTCGACGAGTTGGATCGGCAGGTTCAATCTGTATCGGCCGCACGCTGCTTATATGAATGCTGGCGCTGCGGGTGCAGATTGCCATCACTGTGCGGTGGACTATAACGTCTTGGCGAGTGGCAGAATATAGGCGTCAATCGTCGGGCGACGGAAAAGCCCGGTTGCCGCCGTAAAGCAGGTCGAAGTCATTGATTTAAATAAATTTATATCAAGGGGTTGACGACCTCTCAATCCATCCATAGAATGCGCGCCACTTGCAGCGTAAAGCACACAGCGAAGCGCGGCAGGGAGTGAATGTTGTAGTGTGTCCCCTTCGTCTAGTGGCCTAGGACACCGCCCTTTCACGGCGGTAACAGGGGTTCGAGTCCCCTAGGGGACGCCAATGCGGGAATAGCTCAGTTGGTAGAGCACGACCTTGCCAAGGTCGGGGTCGCGAGTTCGAGTCTCGTTTCCCGCTCCAATTTTAAACAGCAGTGCTTTCGAGCGGTGCTGAGTGAAACCAGAACCAAGTCTTCGGACAAGGATCTGGACACCGAAACACACACCATGTGTTCCGGGTAGCGTGTCCCCTTCGTCTAGTGGCCTAGGACACCGCCCTTTCACGGCGGTAACAGGGGTTCGAGTCCCCTAGGGGACGCCATTTGCGGGAATAGCTCAGTTGGTAGAGCACGACCTTGCCAAGGTCGGGGTCGCGAGTTCGAGTCTCGTTTCCCGCTCCAAATTCTAAAGACGCCGCTCAGTGAGCGGCGTTTTTATTAGTGAAAGTTGTAGCCTGTGTCCCCTTCGTCTAGTGGCCTAGGACACCGCCCTTTCACGGCGGTAACAGGGGTTCGAGTCCCCTAGGGGACGCCATTGCGGGAATAGCTCAGTTGGTAGAGCACGACCTTGCCAAGGTCGGGGTCGCGAGTTCGAGTCTCGTTTCCCGCTCCATATTCACAAAAACGCCGCTCAACAGAGCGGCGTTTTTGTATGCGCGATTTGTGGTCGTGTCATCAGGCATAAAGAAAAAGGTCCGCTGAGACGACTCGGCGGGCCTTTTTGCATTTTGGCGTCTGCTTACCAGGACAGCATCAAGCGACCGGCAAACAGAATCAGCACCACGCCCATCGTGCGTTCAAACCAATGGCCCATCCGCATGAACAGCAAGCGCACCCGATTGCTCGAGAAAAACAGCGCGACCACGACAAACCACAGCGCATTCACAAAGCACATCCACAGCCCGTAAAAGGCCTGGATTTGCAGAGGTGTTTCGGCGCTGATGATCGTGGTGAAGATTGCCAGGAAAAACAGCGTGGCCTTGGGGTTGGTCGCATTGGTCAGAAAACCGGTGCTGAAGGCTTTGAACAGCGTTTGCTCAACCAGCGGCTCTTCGCTGGTTTTCTCACCTTCAAGGGCTGACTTTGGCTTGCTGCGCAGCAGACTGACACCCAGATACAGGATGTAAGCACCGCCCACCACTTTGGCCACGGTCAACAACCACGGCGTGGTGTGCATCAGCGCACCGACGCCAAGCAACGTGTACAGCACGTGCACGGAAATCCCCGCGCCAATACCCAGCGCCGTGCAAATCCCCACCAGCCGGCCGAAGCGTACGCTTTGGCGAATAGTGACCGCGAAGTCGGGGCCGGGAGCAACCACGGCCAGAAAGTGAATGGTAGCCAGCGCCAGAAACTCGCCCAGATAATTCGAATACATCTCAGCTCCAGTAGGTCAGGGGTGAAGCATTGCCGCGATAGCCGACAAAAAAGGAAAGACTCAAGCGCGGATCGGCCACGCCCGGGGTCACCGAGTGCATGCGCCGCGAATTGAACATGATGAAATCGCCGGGTTGCGGCCTCACTTCGAGGGCAGGAGGGCCGAGCAACGCCGGTTCGATGCCATAACTGTCGCCACGCATTTCATCGAATTGATCCGGACTGATGTCGTCGTCCCACATCTGCAACGCGCCTCCCTCGGTCGGCATGTTCAGATAGACGTTGCAGGCGAACTGCGCTTCCAGGCTGCGGGCCTGGAAACTGTCCGGTGCGTCTTTGGCGAAGATGTCGTGATGGGCGAGGAAGCACACGCCGGGTTTCACTACTCGCGATAGGCCGACATACATTTTGCGGCCGTAGAGGTTTTCCAGGTGTGCGCCAGCCGGCCAGGACTCGTCGAGCATGCAGCGCAAGGTGTCGATCGGTGAGGAGTAGGGCGCGCAGCGATTGCGCAGTTCGGCGATGTTGCTGGTGGCGCGTTCGAAATAATCCTCGATCAGCAGCGGCTGGTTTTCCGCTTCGTAAAAAGCCATGCCGATGCGGCCGATACTGGGCGCGTTGATGTAACCCTCAAAGCCTGGAGCGAGAATCTTGTCGCCAATCTGAATGGCCAGTGGCTCAGGCAAAAAGCCTTTGACGCGAATGGCGAGGACTTCTTCGTTGGCCAGTTTTTTTATGCACGTCTCATCGAGACGCTCGACGTCTAGCATCATTTTTTTAGGTCCATCTATCGATAGTCAACGGAACCTGCGAATGCGGTTCCCCGGCGTCGGACGCTGCGTGAGGCAACGTCCGAAATGCTCAATCCACGTTGTAGTGGACGGACAACGTGCCCTTCTTCTGCGAAAGGGACGCGATCGTGACTGTGCCCAGATCCTTCAGGCTACGTACATGGGTGCCGCCGCAGCCGTAGGCGGGCAGTTCACCAAAACCGATTTCCCGCGCGCCTTCGCGCAGTGAGGTCAGGCGCGGCAGGTCGTGCTCGATCCACTGCTCGATACCGGTTTGAACGGTCTCGGCGTCGACTTCCTGGGCGGCATCGCCGGGTTTGAATTGCACACGACCTTCATCCGGCCAGTGATGTGCCTTGATCGGCATCCAGCCCAGCGCCTGAACAAAATGCCCGATCAGGTGGCCGGCTGAATGCATGCGCGTATTGAAACAGCGGCGCTGTTCGTCGATGCGGATGCAGGTCATACCGAGTGCCACTGGCCGATCGACAAAGTGAATGATCCGGTCCGGTTCCTGTACCACACGCAGTACCTGGCTTTCGCCGATCCAGCCGGTATCACACGGCTGGCCACCACCTTGCGGGTGGAACAGCGTGGCGCGCAAGACCACGGCGAATTCGTTCTCTTGGGGCGTGCAGTCGAGGACTTCCACATTGGCCTTGAGGTCATCACTATGGAAAAAGAGGCGAAGCGTCATATTCCATGCCCTTATTAAAGTTTCTGTTTTTATTATATGAATCGTGGAATAACGTGATAATCCGTTCAAACATCAAAGGACTTGTGCGCTGTGAGCATCAATCTGCCGCTACCGCTGCTCGGTGAAATGGCCATTTTCGTCAAGGTCGTGGAGACCGGCAGCTTCTCTGAAGCCGCTCGGCAATTGGGCTCATCGCCGTCAGCGGTGAGCCGCAGTATTTCGCGGCTGGAAAAAGCCTTGGCCACGCGGCTGCTGCAGCGCACCACGCGCAAGCTGCGTTTGAGTGACGGCGGTGAGGAGGTGTTCAAGCGTTGCCAGGAAATGGTCAGCGCGGCCAAATCGGTGATGGAAATCAGTGGCCAGTTCACTCACGAAGCGGAGGGTCTGGTGCGCGTCAGCGTGCCGAAAGCGGTGGGTCGCTTCGTGATCCATCCGCATATGCCTGAATTTCTGCGGCGTTATCCCAAGGTCGATGTCGAGTTGCTGCTGGAGGATCGTCAGGTCGATTTGATTGACGATCATGTCGATCTGGCGATTCGCATCACGGATCGACCACCGGCCGGGTTGGTGGGTCGGCAATTGCTGACCATCGATCATTTGCTCTGTGCCACGCCGCAATACCTGGCTGAGCACGGCACACCGACCCACCCCCATGATTTGCTCAATCACAGCTGTATTTATCTGGGTGAAACCCCCAGTGATGCGCGCTGGAAATTCAAGAAAGGCAGCAAGGCAGTGACAGTGGGTGTGCGTGGTCGCTATGCCGCCAATCACACGGGCGTGCGATTGGGCGCGGTGTTGCAGCACATCGGCATTGGCAGCCTGCCGTATTTCACTGCCCGTTACGCACTTGAGCAGAAGTTGATTGTGCAGGTGCTGCCGGACTGGACCTTCCTCGCGTCCTACCATGGCGGACTGTGGTTGCTGCATTCGCCGACGCGCTATCTGCCTCCCAAGTTGCGGGTGTTTATCGACTATCTGGTGGAGTGTCTGCAGAAAGAGCCGACCTTGAGCAAGCCGGGTAAGTCAGGTGGTGTGAGTAACACTGCGATGGCGTATGAATTGCCCGAAAGCGAGGGGTTGCTGTAACGCAGAAGCAAAAGATCGCAGCCTTCGGCAGCTCCTACAGGGGATTGCGTGAGTCCACTGCAGGAGCTGCCGAAGGCTGCGATCTTTTGACCTTCAACCAAACAGTTAAATCAGTGCTTGCTGTCCTGAGCGGACATCGCCAGCAGCTGTTTCTCCTGATTCCAGTCGAACGGTTCGTCGTTCTGTTCAGCTTCGTAACGGCGTTCTTCCAACGCCTGATACAGGTCGATCTCTTCATCGGACAGGTAGTGCAGGCAGTCACCGGCGAAGAACCACAGCAGATCGCGCGGGATCAGGTGGGCGATTTGCGGGTAACGGGAAATCACTTGAGTCAGGATGTCCTGGCCCAGGTACTGGCTTTCGATCGGATCGATCGGCAGCGATGCCAGCAGTTCGTCGAAGCGCTCCAGGAACAGGGCATGGCTTTCTTCGGGAACCTGTTCGGCCTCACCTACGGCGACCAGGATACTGCGCAGGTGGTCGAGCAAAACAAGATGATCGGCAACGACGTTGGACACGAGATAAGTCCTCAAGAGCAAAACGGGCGCGGGAGTATAAAGCTCCTGCGCCCTCTTGGACATGGTTGTCAGGATCAGCGGACTTTGCCCTCTGCCTGTTTCAACTCCTCTTTGTCGAAATCATCGACGTCAATCACCTTGCGTCGCGCCGCTTCGGCATCCCGCAGGCTTTGTGCTTCCACCGGTTGCAACACCCCGGCCTCCAGCGCCGCATCGATCGCGTGTTCGCCCGCGACCGGTTTGACCTGACCGCTTTTCAGCGAGGTGTGCAGTTTTTTGTGCAACGGCTGCGCGGCGTTCAGCAAATCGCTGGCATGTTGCAATGCCCCGACCGCATCGTCTGCCGACTGCGGGCGATAGCAACCTGCAAGCAGTTCTTCCAGCGCCGGATCGCCCTTGGCGCGACCAATGACACCAGCCACTTCGGCACCGAGTTTGTCCGACGGGCCTTTGTGACGACGGCCGAACGGGAAGACGATAGCGCGCAACAGACAGCCAAACACTTTGTTCGGGAAGTTGCGCAGCAACTCATCCAGTGCCCGTTCCGACTGGCCGAGGCTTTCTTCCATCGCCCAGCGGAACAGCGGCTCCATGTACGCCGGCGAATCCAGATCGTGATAGCGCTTGAGCGCGGCCGAGGCCAGATACAGGTTGCTCAGCACATCACCCAAGCGTGCCGACAGACGTTCACGACGCTTCAGTTCGCCGCCCAGCAACATCATGCTGAAGTCGGCGAGCATGGCAAATGCCGCTGCCTGGCGATTGAGTGCACGGAAGTAGCCTTGGCTGATCTTGTCGCCCGGCGCGTGTTCGAAGTGGCCGAAGCCAAGGTTCAACACCAGCGTGCTGGCGGCATTGCTGACGGCGAAACCGATGTGTTTGAGCAGCAGGCCGTCGAACTCTTTCAGCGCCTGATCCTTGTCCTCGCGACCGGCGAGGGCCATTTCCTTCAGTACGAACGGATGGCAGCGAATCGCGCCCTGACCGAAGATCATCAGGTTGCGCGAGAGGATGTTCGCGCCTTCCACGGTAATGAAGATCGGCGCACCGTTCCAGCTGCGTCCGAGGTAGTTGTTTGGTCCCATGATGATCGCTTTGCCGCCGTGCACATCCATGGCGTGGCTGATGCACTCGCGGCCGCGTTCGGTGAGGTGGTACTTGAGGATCGCCGACAGCACCGACGGTTTCTCGCCCAGATCCACCGCGTTGGCGGTGAGCATCCGCGCCGCGTCCATCATCCACGCGTTGCCGCCGATGCGTGCCATCGCTTCCTGAATACCTTCGAACGCCGATAGCGGCACGTTGAATTGCTCACGAATCTGCGCGTATTGGCCGGTGACCAGACTGGTGAATTTGGCCGCGCCGGTACCGACGGCTGGCAACGAGATCGAACGGCCGACCGAGAGGCAGTTCATCAGCATCATCCAGCCCTTGCCAAGCATTTCCTGACCACCGATAAGGAAGTCGAGCGGAATGAACACATCCTTGCCGGAGTTCGGGCCGTTCATGAACGCCGCGCCCAGTGGCAGATGACGGCGACCGATTTCCACGCCGGCGGTATCGGTCGGAATCAGCGCCAGGCTGATACCGAGGTCTTCCTTGTCACCCAGCAGATGCTCCGGGTCGTACGCTTTGAATGCCAGACCGAGCAGCGTCGCCACGGGGCCGAGGGTGATGTAACGCTTTTCCCAGTTCAGGCGCAGGCCGACAACTTCCTGACCCTCCCACTGACCTTTGCAGATGATCCCGGTGTCGGGCATCGCACCGGCATCGGAACCCGCGAGCGGACCGGTGAGGGCGAAGCACGGGATGTCATCGCCACGGGCCAGACGTGGCAGGTAGTGATTGCGTTGCTCGTCAGTGCCGTAATGCAGCAGCAGTTCGGCCGGGCCGAGGGAGTTGGGCACCATGACGGTGGAGGCGAGGTCACCGCTACGGGTGGCCAGTTTCATTGCCACTTGCGAGTGCGCGTAGGCCGAGAAGCCTTTGCCGCCAAATTCTTTCGGAATGATCAGGGCGAAGAAACCGTGTTCCTTGATGTGCGTCCAGGCTTGCGGTGGCAGATCCATCGACTGGCCGATCTGCCAGTCCGTGACCATCGCGCAAAGCTCCTCGGTCGGGCCGTCGATGAACGCTTGTTCTTCTTCGCTCAATTGCGCCTTGGGATAGGCCAGCAGTTTGTCCCAGTCCGGACGGCCGCTGAACAGTTCGCCATCCCACCACACGGTGCCGGCGTCGATCGCGTCGCGTTCGGTCTGCGACATGGGCGGCAGGGTTTTCTGGAACCAGTTGAACAGCGGCGCCGTGAAATGTTTGCGGCGCAGGTCGGGCAGCAACAAAGGCGCGGCAACCACCGCCAGCGCGACCCAGAACACCAGCAGCAGCCAGCCCGGTGCGTGACTGAAAATACCCATCGCCAGCAAGTAGACGGCAACAATGCCCAAGGCCGGCAGAGGGGAAATACGTCGGTGGGCGAGATACGCCACGCCAACGATCAAAACCAGTATCCACAACAACAGCATATTCAGTCCTCCGTGAACCAAGGCAAATCGACCCTCCAGAGCTTAGACGGCATCTGTAAAACCGGGTGGTCAGACCAAGGTGATTGAAATCGTGGGAAACCCCGGATGGTTTTCGTAGGTTCGGTGGGCAACACGTGTGGGAAATCGTTCGCTGATCCCGCGTCTTTGCGTCCAAGTTTGGCCGAAACGTCGTTATCTCTGTGCTGAAGCTGTCGCTAGACTCGGGGCTCACCCAGGAGATTGTCGTCATGCACGAGTATCTGAGTCCCGGCCGCTTCATCGATAGTGACCACCCGGCAGTGGTGGAGTTCGCGGAACAACATCGGGGCGCCAGCCGCGAGCCGCTCGAGCAGGCGATCAGTCTTTATTACGCCGTGCGTGAGGCGGTGCGCTACAACCCCTACACCTTCAGTCGTGATCCACAGACCTTGCGTGGCAGTTATGCACTGGCGACGGGGGAGAGTTATTGCGTACCGAAAGCCACGCTGCTGGCGGGCTGCGCTCGGCATTGCGGAATCGCGGCGCGGATCGGGCTGGCCGACGTGAAAAATCACTTGTCGACGCCGCGCCTGCTTGAACTGTTGAAAAGCGACATGTTCGCCATGCACGGTTACACCGAGCTGTTCCTCAATGGACGCTGGGTCAAGGCCACGCCGGCGTTCAATCAGAAGCTTTGCGAGCTGTTCAACGTCGCGCCGCTGGAATTCGACGGCATCAACGACAGCGTTTTTCACCCGTTCAACCGTGACGGTGCGCAATTGATGGAGTATCTGGTCGACCATGGCCAATTCGCCGATGTCCCGGAAACGTTCTTCTTCGAACATCTGCAAAAGTGCTATCCGCATCTGTTCACTGATCTGCAGCCGCAACTGCTGGGCGATATGCAGAGTGATTTGAGCCGTACCTGATCCGGCGTATGCTGCCTGCCCACTCATTTGAAAAGAGGCGGTCATGCTGAAGATCTGGGGACGGAAAAACTCATCGAATGTCAGGAAGCCGTTGTGGGCTGCTGAAGAGCTCGGACTGGCCTACGAGGCGATTGATGCTGGCGGCGCATTCGGCGTTGTCGATACACCCGAGTACCGAGCGATGAACCCGAACGGCCGGGTGCCGGTGATCGAAGACGACGGTTTCGTGTTGTGGGAATCCAACGCCATCGTCCGCTATCTGCTGGCCAGACATGCGCCCGACAGCCACTGGTATTCGGCGGATCCGCGAGCCCGCGCCGTCGCTGACAAGTGGATGGACTGGACCACGTCGAGTTTTGCCGGTCCGTTCCGCACGGTGTTCTGGGGCGTTCTGCGCACGCCGGCGGACAAGCGGGACTGGGCTGCGATCAATGCCGCGATCAAGGAATGCAATGAGCTGCTGAGCATGGCGGACCAAGCCTTGGCCAGCCAGCCGTATCTCTCCGGACAAGACATCGGCATGGGCGATATACCGCTGGGCAGTTTCATTTATGCCTGGTTCGAGATGCCCATCGAACGCGCGCCACAAGCGCATCTGCAAGCCTGGTATGAGCGCCTGAAACAGCGTCCGGCGTACAAAAAAGCCGTTATGACCGCGTTGACTTAATACCTACTATCGACACACTTGACTGTACTTGTGCGGCGGCGGCAAGCACCATTGCGCTCTAGTGCTGCGGTTGTATCCCTCGCCGCCCGCCCTTATTTATCCCTTTCTTCCCTTCTTGGTGCGTAAATCAGATATGAGTTCCGCTCTGTCCATCCGGCAGCTAACCAAAACCTACGGCAACGGGTTCCAGGCCTTGAGTGGTATCGATCTGGACGTCGCCGAAGGTGACTTTTTCGCCTTGCTCGGCCCCAACGGTGCCGGCAAATCCACGACCATCGGCATTCTCTCGACCCTGGTGAACAAGACCAGCGGCACGGTGAATATCTTCGGCCATGACCTGGACAAAAATCCTGCGCAGCTCAAGCGCTCGATCGGCGTGGTGCCCCAGGAATTCAACTTCAACCAGTTTGAAAAGACCTTCGACATCGTCGTGACCCAGGCCGGTTACTACGGCATTCCGGCGAAGATCGCCAAGGAGCGCGCCGAGCAGTACCTGACCCAGCTGGGCCTGTGGGACAAGCGTGATGTGCCGTCGCGTTCGCTATCCGGCGGCATGAAGCGCCGTCTGATGATTGCCCGTGCGCTGGTGCATGAGCCGCGTCTGCTGATCCTCGATGAACCGACCGCAGGCGTCGACATCGAACTGCGCCGGTCGATGTGGACGTTCCTCACCGAACTGAACCAGAAAGGCATCACCATCATTCTCACCACGCACTATCTGGAAGAGGCCGAGCAGCTGTGCCGCAACATCGGCATCATCGACCACGGCACCATCGTCGAGAACACCAGCATGAAACAATTGCTGGGCCAGTTGCACGTGGAAACCTTCTTGCTGGACCTGAAAAACGACTTGCACGCCACGCCGCAATTGCTCGGCTACCCCGCCCGGTTGATCGACGGTCACACCCTGGAAGTCCAGGTCGACAAATCCATGGGCATCACGGCGTTGTTCACCCAGTTGGCACAGCAGAACATCGAAGTGCTGAGTCTGCGTAACAAAACCAATCGCCTCGAGGAGCTGTTCGTGTCCCTGGTGGAGAAAAATCTGTCGAAGGTGGCGGTATGAGTTCCGAATTCCGTCCCAACCTCGTCGCCCTGCAGACCATTGTTTACCGTGAGGTCAAACGCTTCACGCGGATTTGGCCGCAAACGCTGCTGCCGCCGGCAATCACCATGGTTCTGTATTTTGTGATCTTCGGTAACCTGATCGGTCGGCAGATCGGTGATATGGGTGGCTTCACTTACATGGAGTACATCGTACCGGGGCTGATCATGATGTCGGTGATCACCAACTCCTACGGCAACGTGGTCTCGAGTTTCTTCGGCAGCAAGTTCCAGCGTTCCATCGAAGAGCTGATGGTGTCGCCGGTTTCGCCGCACACGATTCTGATTGGCTTCACCATTGGTGGCGTATTGCGTGGCCTGATGGTCGGCGTGATCGTGACGATCCTGTCGCTGTTCTTCACCCATCTGCAGGTGCATCACCTCGGGGTGACCATTCTGGTGGTGGTGCTGACGGCGACGATCTTTTCGCTGCTGGGCTTCATCAACGCGGTGTTTGCGCGCAACTTCGATGATATTTCGATCATTCCGACGTTTGTGCTGACGCCGCTGACGTACCTGGGTGGGGTGTTCTACTCGATCACCTTGCTGCCGCCGTTCTGGCAGACCGTGTCGCTGGCCAACCCGGTGTTGCACATGGTCAACGCCTTCCGTTACGGCATTCTCGGTGTCTCGGATATCAAGATCGGCATTGCGATCACCTTTATGCTGGTGGCGACGGTGGTGTTGTATCTCGGTTGCGCACGGTTGCTGGTGAGTGGGCGCGGGATGCGTACCTGACTTAGGACCGAGTCGACTGCTTCGCGAGCAGGGGATCTCCGGCACAGCAAAGATCCAGTGTGGGAGCGAGCCTGCTCGCGAATGCAGACGCCACAAAACGAAACGGCCTCCCACTGCGGAGGCCGTTTTGCATTCAGCGCATGCGGCTTTTCTTGCGCCGCGCCCATTGCCGCGCGACCCACCAGCGCCAGTACATCATCACCAGGCAATAGGCGAGGGCACCGAGCACCAGTCCTACCACCACCGAACCGAGCAAAAATGGTTGCCACAGCGTCGACAACTCGCCGCTGATCCACTCCCAGGTCAGTTCATCCGGCAGATGCCGGGCGGGCACGTCCATCAAAAACGCCCCGGCCTGATAAGTGCAAAAGAACACCGCTGGCATGGTGATCGGATTGGTCAGCCACACCAGACTGACCGCAATCGGCATGTTCCCCCGCACCATGACGGCAAGGGCGGCGGCCACCAGCATCTGCGCCGGAATCGGCAGGAATGCGGCGAACAGGCCGACCGCCATCGCCCGCGCGACCGAGTGGCGATTGAGGTGCCAGAGGTTCGGGTCATGCAGCAACTTGCCGAGAAAGCGTAAGGATTTGTGTTCCCTGATGCTCGTCGGGTCGGGCATGTAACGTTTGAATAAGCGCCGGGGCATAAGGCTTCTCGGTCGGTTAAGGCGGCAAGTATGTCTGGATTCTACGAAGCGCCCATTCAGACTTTGTGACAATTGTTGACGACGTCCGTGCCCGACACCCGCTATGCCTAAGTACGGGACTCTCAAGGACGGGCTTATGCGCACAGGGATGATGGCGCTGGCAGTCGGTCTGCTGGCCCCGGTTTTTATGCCGGCATTACCGCCGGTCTGGTTGATGCTGTTGCTGCCGGTGGCGGCTTTGATGTTGCTGCCGTTTCGCAGCTATCCGTTAGCGTTTTTGCTGTTTGGTTTCACGTGGGCCAGCGTCGGTGCGCAATGGGCGTTGAATGATCGTTTGCCGACTGAACTGGATGGCGAAACCCGCTGGCTCGAGGGACGGGTGGTCGGGTTGCCGCAAAACAGCGACGGCGTGGTGCGTTTCGAGTTGGCTGATGCGCGCTCCCGTCACGAAAAACTGCCATCGCTGATGCGGCTCGCGTGGTACGCCGGGCCTCCGGTGAACAGCGGCGAGCGCTGGCGTTTGGCGGTGAAGTTGAAGCGTCCCGGTGGATTACGCAATCCCGAAGCCTTCGACTATGAGGCGTGGCTGCTGGCGCAACGCATCGGAGCGACGGGCACGATCAAGGACGGCCAGCGCCTGAGCGAAGCACGCTGGGCCTGGCGCGACAGCATTCGTCAGCGCTTGCTGAGTGTGGATGCGCAAGGACGAAATGGCGCACTGGCTGCCCTGGTATTGGGCGATGGCTCGGGGCTCAGTCGCGAGGACTGGCAGATTCTGCAGGACACCGGCACCGTGCATTTGCTGGTGATTTCCGGGCAGCACATTGGATTGCTGGCAGCGGTGATGTATTGGCTGGTTGCAGGGTTGGCGCGATTTGGCCTGTGGCCATTGCGTTGGCCTTGGCTGCCATGGGCCTGTGGGCTGGCGTTCGCGGCAGCGTTTGGTTATGGCCTGCTTGCCGGGTTCGATGTGCCGGTGCAGCGGGCCTGCGTGATGGTCGGGCTGGTGCTGTTGTGGCGGCTGCGCTTTCGTCATCTGGGGGCATGGTGGCCGTTGCTGCTGGCGTTCAATGGTGTGCTGTTGCTGGATCCGCTCGCCAGTTTGCGTCCAGGTTTTTGGCTCTCGTTTGCGGCGGTGGCGGTGCTGATCTTTACCTTTGGCGGTCGTTTGGGGGTGTGGCGCTGGTGGCAGACCTGGACACGGGCGCAATGGTTGATCGCGATCGGTTTATGCCCGGTGTTGCTGGCGCTGAACTTGCCGATCAGTCTTAGCGGGCCGCTGGCCAATTTGTTCGCTGTGCCCTGGGTCAGTCTTGTGGTGTTACCGCCGGCGCTACTAGGGACGGTGTTGTTGCCTGTCCCTTATGTTGGCGCAGGCCTGCTGTGGCTGGCCGGCGGTTTGATCGAGGTGTTGTTTCGCGCGCTGGCAATGATTGCCGGGCATTGGCCGGCGTGGATCGCACCCTCGATAACCACTTGGGTCTGGGCGATTGGCAGCCTCGGCGCCGTGTTGTTGCTGTTGCCGCGCGGAGTGCCCCTGCGGCCACTGGGCTGGCCACTGTTGTTGCTGCTGGCCATGCCACCCCGCGAGCGATTGGCCGAAGGCCTGGCTGATGTCTGGCAGCTCGATGTTGGCCAAGGCCTGGCAGTCCTGATCCGTACCCGCCATCACGCGTTGCTCTATGACGCGGGGCCACGCTTTGGCGATTTCGATCTCGGCGAGCGTGTGGTGTTGCCCGCGTTGCGCAAACTCAGCGTGGGAAACCTCGATCTGATGCTGCTCAGCCATGCAGACGCCGATCACGCGGGTGGTGCGCTGGCGATCATGCGCGGTTTGACCATTGCGCAAGTGATCAGCGGCGACCCGGCAGCACTGCCCGCGCAATTGGGCGCCGAAGCCTGCGAAAGCGGCCGGCAATGGCAGTGGGACGGCGTGCGTTTTGAGCTCTGGCAGTGGGCGGACGCTCACGACAGCAATCAGCGTTCGTGCGTGTTGCAGATCGAGGCGAATGGCGAGCGCCTGCTGCTGACCGGCGATATCGACACCCACGCCGAACGCGTGCTGATCGACAGTCCACTGGCCGTGCCGACGCAATGGCTGCAGTCGCCTCACCATGGCAGCCGCAGTTCATCGTCAATGGCGCTGCTCAACGTCTTGAAGCCTGAGTCCGTGCTGATCTCGCGAGGTCATGGCAATTCGTTTGGCCATCCACACCCGACCGTACTGGCGCGTTATCGCAAACTGGGCCTGCGCATTTACGACAGCGCCGAACAGGGTGCCATTCATCTGCAACTGGGCCGCTTCAAAGCGCCGTGGACGATGCGTCAACAGCGGCGTTTCTGGCGCGATACGCCTGTGCTCGCCCGTTGATCGGTGCCAGCATGGATGCCACATCACGGTCGTCGGGGCGGCGGGTCTTAATCGTCAATCGGTATGGTAAAGTGGCGCACTTTTTCGAGGGGACTGTCACTGTGTGGGAATTGGTCAAATCCGGCGGCTGGATGATGTTGCCGATCATTCTGAGTTCCATCGCGGCCATGGCGATCGTCGCCGAACGCCTGTGGACCCTGCGCGCCAGTCGCGTCACCCCCGAGCATCTGCTGGGCCAGGTCTGGGTCTGGATCAAGGACAAGCAGCTCAATAAAGAAAAGCTCAAGGAATTGCGCGCCAATTCGCCGCTGGGGGAAATCCTCGCCGCCGGTCTGGCCAACTCCAAGCATGGTCGCGAGATCATGAAAGAGTGCATTGAAGAGGCCGCCGCTCGGGTCATTCACGAGCTCGAGCGCTACGTTAACGCGCTGGGCACGATTGCCGCCATGTCGCCGTTGCTCGGTCTGCTGGGCACCGTGTTAGGCATGATCGACATTTTCAGCGCCTTCACTGGCTCAGGCATGACCACGAACGCCTCGGTATTGGCCGGTGGTATTTCCAAAGCGTTGATCACCACCGCGGCAGGCCTGATGGTCGGTATTCCGGCGGTGTTCTTCCACCGGTTTCTGCAACGCCGCATCGATGAACTGGTGGTGGGCATGGAGCAGGAAGCGATCAAACTGGTTGAAGTGGTGCAGGGCGACCGTGACGTCGATCTGGCCGAGGGCCGCGCGTGAAATTCCGTCGCAAGCCTCGGGAAACGATCGACATCAACCTCGCGTCGCTGATCGACGTGGTGTTCATTCTGCTGTTGTTTTTCGTCGTGACCACCACGTTTACTCGTGAAACCCAGTTGCGCGTCGACCTGCCGGAAGCGGTCAGCGGCTCGCCGGCTGAAGATCAGCAGCTCAAGCAGATCGACGTGGCCATCAGCGCCGAAGGCGTGTTTTCGGTGAACAACAAGATTCTGCCGAAGAGTGATCTGGCGACCCTGATGGAAGCCATGCAGAAAGAATCCAACGGCGACACCAACATGCCGTTGTCGATCAGTGCCGATGGCAAGACTCAGCATCAATCCGTGATCACCGCCATGGACGCGGCCGGCAAGCTCGGTTTCAGCCATCTGCGCATGACCACGGTCGAGGCGGCGCCCAAATCCTGATGAGCCTGTCCGATCGTTTGCTCGCCGCGTGGTATCAGGGGCACCCGGCCTTGACGCTGTTGCGACCTTTGGAAATGTTGTATCGCCGCGTAGTGATCAACAAGCGCCAGCGCTTTCTCGACGGTGAAGGCGAGATCTATCAGCCGCCGGTGCCGTTGATCGTGGTCGGCAATATCACTGTCGGTGGCACCGGCAAGACGCCGATGATTCTATGGCTGATCGAACATTGCCGGCGCAGTGGTTTGCGCGTCGGCGTGGTTAGCCGTGGCTACGGTGCCAAACCGCCGCAACTGCCATGGCGCGTTGAGGCGCAGCAAAGCGCTGACATTGCCGGTGACGAACCGTTGCTGATCGTCCAGCGCACCGGCGTGCCGCTGATGATCGACCCCGATCGCAGCGCCGCCGTCAAAGCCTTGCTCGCCAGCGAACCGCTGGATCTGATCCTCTCCGATGACGGCATGCAGCATTATCGTCTGGCGCGGGATCTGGAGCTGGTGCTGATCGACGCCGCTCGCGGCCTCGGTAATAAACGCTGCTTGCCGGCAGGGCCGTTGCGTGAGCCGATCGAACGTCTGCAAAGTGTCGACGGCGTTCTGTTCAATGGTGCCACAGCAGATCGCGACGACGGTTTCGCTTTTCGTCTACAACCCACCGCGCTGGTCAATCTGCGCAGTGGCGAGCGCAAGCCGCTCGATCATTTCCCCTCCGGCCAGGCCGTGCACGCCGTCGCCGGGATCGGCAATCCGCAACGTTTCTTCAATACCCTCGAAGCGCTAGACTGGCGGGCAGTCCCCCATGCGTTTGCCGATCACGCCGAATACAGCGTGCAGGTCTTGAATTTCACACCGTCATTGCCATTGGTGATGACTGAAAAGGACGCGGTGAAGTGCCGTGCCTTCGCTGCAGCCGACTGGTGGTATCTGGCGGTCGATGCCGTGCCGTCGCCGGCCTTCGTGGCCTGGTTCGACACACAGCTGATGCGCCTGTTGCCCGATCGGCTTTTGCCTTAACTCTTTACTCAGGGAATGTTCATGGACACCAAATTGCTCGATATCCTCGCGTGCCCGATCTGCAAAGGCCCGCTCAAGCTCAGCGCCGACAAGACCGAGCTGATCAGCAAGGGCGCCGGTCTGGCGTACCCGATCCGCGACGGCATCCCGGTGATGCTCGAAAGTGAAGCGCGCACCCTGACCACCGACGAGCGTCTGGATAAATGACCACCGCCTTCACCGTTGTCATCCCGTCGCGTTTCGCCTCGACCCGCTTGCCTGGCAAGCCGCTGCTGGACATCGCCGGCAAGCCGATGATCCAGCACGTCTGGGAACAAGCGAGCAAAAGCAGCGCCTCCCGCGTAGTGGTAGCGACTGACGATGCGCGCATCGTCGAGGCCTGCAAGACCTTTGGCGCCGAAGTGGTGCTGACCCGTGAAGACCACAACTCCGGCACCGATCGTCTGGCCGAAGTCGCGGCGAAACTGGGCCTTGATCCTGACGCGATCGTGGTTAACGTGCAGGGCGACGAGCCACTGATCCCGCCGAGCGTGATCGATCAGGTGGCTGCCAATCTGGCCGCCCACACCGAAGCGCGGATGGCCACTTTGGCCGAACCGATTGAAGACGTGGAAACCCTGTTCAATCCGAATGTGGTCAAAGTCGTCAGCGACCTCAACGGTCTGGCGCTGACCTTCAGCCGCGCGACCTTGCCGTGGGCACGCGATGCCTTCGCCAAGAGCCGCGAGCAATTGCCCGAAGGCGTGCCGTACCGTCGCCACATCGGCATTTATGCCTACCGTGCCGGATTCCTTCAGGACTTCGTCAGTTGGGGTCCGTGCTGGCTGGAAAACACTGAATCGCTCGAACAACTGCGTGCCCTGTGGCACGGCGTGAGGATTCACGTCGCCGACGCGTTGATCGCGCCGCCCACCGGCGTCGACACTGTCGAAGACCTCGAGCGCGTTCGTCGCCTGCTGGGGGCCTGATGCGCGTTCTGTTTGTGTGCCTGGGCAACATTTGCCGTTCGCCCACGGCTGAAGGCGTTTTAAGGCACAAACTGCGTGAAGCGGGGCTGGCGGATCAGGTCGAAGTGGCCTCCGCCGGCACCGGTGACTGGCATGTCGGCAACCCGCCGGACAAACGCAGCCAAGCCGCCGCCAAAGTGCGCGGCTATGACCTGTCGGCGCAACGCGCGCAGCAGGTCAGTCGTGCCGATTTCGCCAGTTACGATCTGATTCTGGCGATGGACAACAGCAACTTGCGCAACCTCAAGGCTCTGCAACCGTCCACCGGCAAGGCCGAACTGGATCTGTTTCTGCGCCGCTATGCCGGACTGGTCGATGAAGTGCCGGATCCGTACTACGACTGCGATCAGGGTTTCGAGCAGGTGCTGGATCTGATCGAAGCTGCGTGTGACCAACTGTTGATCGAAGTGAAGGGCCGGTTATGAGTTTGCAGGTGCAACCGCAGGTTTCCCTGAAACCGTTCAACAGTTTCGGCGTCGATGTGCGCGCGCAACTGTTCGCCGAAGCCCACAGCGATGCTGATGTCCGCGAAGCGCTGGCGTATGCCACCGCGCACGATGTGCCGTTGCTGGTGATCGGTGGTGGCAGCAATTTGCTGCTGACGGCGGACATTCCAGCGCTGGTATTGCGCATGTCCACCCGTGGCATCCGCGTGACCAGTGATGACGGCGACCGTGTGGTGATCGAAGCTGAAGCCGGCGAGCCTTGGCATCCGTTTGTTCAGCACACGCTGGCGCTGGGTTTTTCCGGACTGGAAAACCTCAGCCTGATTCCCGGCACCGTCGGCGCTGCGCCAATGCAGAACATCGGTGCCTACGGTGTCGAGATCAAGGATGTGTTTGCCGGGCTCACCGCGCTGGATCGCCAGAGCGGCGAGCTGCGCGACTTCAGCCTCGAAGAGTGCAACTTTGCCTACCGCGACAGCCTGTTCAAGCAGCAGCCTGGGCGTTGGTTGATTCTGCGCGTGCGCTTCAAACTGGATCGCGTCGCGCATCTGCATCTGGAATACGGCCCGGTGCGTCAGCGCCTGACCGAGCAGGGTATTGAGCAGCCGACGCCGACCGATGTCAGCCGCGCCATCTGCAGCATCCGCAGTGAAAAACTGCCGGACCCGGCAGTGCTCGGCAATGCCGGCAGCTTCTTCAAGAATCCGCTGGTGTCGGCGGCCGTCGTCGCGCAAATCAAAACGCAGCACCCGGATGTAGTGGCTTACGCTCAACCGGACGGGCAAATGAAACTGGCTGCTGGCTGGCTGATCGAGCGCGCTGGCTGGAAAGGTTTCCGTGAGGCCGATGCCGGCGTGCATAAATTGCAGGCGCTGGTGCTGGTCAACTACGGCGCGGCAACCGGTTTGCAACTGCTCGATCTGGCGCAACGCATCCAGAAAGACATTGCCGAACGTTTCAATGTCGAGTTGGAGATGGAGCCCAACCGGTATTGAAGCAGCTGCGAGCGTCAAGCTTCTAGCAGCAAGCTACAATCTTGATCGTGAGCCAGCTACTGCATTTACTTGCAGCTTGTAGCTAAAAGCTCATAACTGAAAAGCCCTGTCTCAGCAGGGCTTTTTCGTTAATGCTGGGTTAACTTAGCGAGCTAACGATAACCGTCATTTGCTCCACCAAAGGCCCGGTGCAGGCGTTCGCGTCGGCACAAGAGAGCCTGATTAGCCTGAGTCGATCTGCGTGAACCACCGCCGATTCAATGGCGGCAGATTGCTCGACCCCATAACCACTAAAAATATGCGGGCGTGCCCATGATTACCCTGAAACTCAATGGTCAAGACCATTCCCTCGATGTCACGGAAGACATGCCGCTGCTCTGGGCTATCCGCGATGTTGCGGGTTACAACGGCACCAAATTCGGCTGCGGCATGGGCCTGTGTGGTGCCTGCACCATTCATATCGATGGCTTGCCCGCGCGCAGTTGCATCACGCCGATCGGCTCGGTGGTAGGCCAGAACATCACCACCATCGATAACTTGCACGCCGACCCGGTGGGTCAGGTAGTCCAACAAGCCTGGCTGGACAGTGCTGTGGCTCAGTGCGGTTTCTGTCAGGGTGGGCAAATCATGTCGGCCACGGCGCTGCTCAAAACCAACCCGAACCCGAGCGACGAACAGATCGAAGAGGCCATGGTCGGCAACATTTGCCGCTGCGGCACCTATAACCGGATCAAAACCGCTATCCGTCAGGCGTCCACGCATTTGAAGGAGGCGAAAGCATGAGCCGTCTCCCGAATGATTTCGCCCTTGGCAATCTGAGTCGTCGCGGTTTCCTCAAGGGCGTCGGCGCCACGGGGGCGTTGGTGCTTGCGGCGAGTTGGGGTTGGCAGGATGCGTTGGCCGAGGACAAGCCGAAACAGTTTGGCGCCGATGGTATGCCCAATGGCTGGATTGATGATCCGAAGGTCTACGTCAGCATCGCCGCCGACGGCACCGTCACCGTAGTGTGCAACCGCTCGGAGATGGGCCAGGGTGTGCGCACCAGTCTGACCATGGTCGTTGCCGATGAGCTCGAAGCCGACTGGGCCCACGTCAAAGTGCAACAGGCGCCGGGTGATGAAGTGCGTTTCGGTAACCAGGACACTGACGGTTCGCGCAGCATGCGCCATTGGTATGAACCGATGCGGCGTTGCGGCGCGGCAGCGCGCACGATGCTGGAGCAAGCGGCGGCCGCGCAGTGGAAAGTACCGATCGGCGAATGCCACGCGCAGTTGCATAAAATCATTCACAAACCGTCTGGCCGTGAGCTGGGTTATGGCGAGCTCGCCGCTGCCGCCAGTGCGTTGCCGGTGCCGACGCGCGACAGTCTGCGCCTCAAACAGCCGTCAGAGTTCCGCTACATCGGCAAGGAAGGCAGCAAAGCCATCGACGGTGACGACATCGTCAACGGTCGTGCGGTGTACGGCGCCGATGTGCATTTCGATGGCATGTTGTACGCCACCATCGCTCGTCCGGCGGTGTACGGCGGCAAGGTCAAATCGCTGGATGACAGCGCTGCGCTGAAAGTCCCTGGCGTACTCAAAGTGATGCAGATTGAAAGTCGTCCATTGCCTTCAGAGTTTCAGCCGTTGGGCGGTGTGGCCGTGGTGGCGAGCAATACCTGGGCAGCGATCAAGGGCCGCGAGGCGTTGAAAATCGAATGGGATGACGGCCCGAACGCTAGTTACGACTCGATCGCCTACCGCAAGGAACTGGAAGCCGCTTCGCTCAAGCCCGGCAAAGTGGTGCGCAATACCGGAAATATCGATAAAGCCCTGAGCGACGCTGCCAGCACCCTCGAAGCTTCCTACTATTTACCCCATCTGGCGCAGGCACCGATGGAGCCCATGGTCGCCATTGCTCGCTACCAGGACGGTGTTTGCGAAGCGTGGGCACCGAGTCAGGCGCCGCAAGTCACCCGTGAGCGAATCGGCGAGCGCCTTGGTCTGCCATTCGACAACGTCACCTTTAATGTCACGCTGCTCGGCGGTGGTTTCGGGCGTAAATCCAAGCCGGACTTCGTTGTTGAGGCGGCGATCCTGGCCAAGGAATTTCCGGGTAAAGCAGTGCGGGTGCAGTGGACGCGTGAAGATGACATCCACAACTCGTATTTCCACACCGTGTCCGCTGAGTACCTCAAAGCGGGCGTGGGCAAGGACGGCATGCCGTCCGGCTGGTTGCATCGCACCGTGGCGCCGAGCATCACCGCGTTGTTTGCGCCGGGCATGAACCATGAAGCGGCATTCGAACTTGGCATGGGCTTCACCAACATGGCCTACGCGATTCCCAACGTGCGTCTGGAAAACCCCGAAGCGACCGTGCACACACGGGTCGGCTGGTATCGCTCGGTGTCGAACATCCCCCATGGTTTCGCGATCCAGAGTTTCGTCGATGAGCTGGCGCACAAGGCCGGCGAAGATCCGCTCAAATACCAGATCAAACTGCTCGGCGCGGATCGGCAGATCGACCCGCGTACCTTGAGCGAAGAGTGGAACTACGGCGAATCTCCCGAGCGTTATCCGATCGACACCGGACGCATGCGCACCGTGCTGGAAACCGCCGCCAAGGCTGCCGGTTGGGGGCGCAAACTGCCCAAGGGTCGGGGTCTTGGCCTGGCGGTGCATTACAGCTTCGTCACCTACGTGGCGGCGGTGATCGAAGTCGAGGTCAAAGACGACGGTACGCTGATCGTGCATAAGGCTGACATCGCGGTGGATTGTGGGCCGCAGATCAACCCCGAGCGCATTCGCTCGCAGTTCGAAGGCGCTTGTGTGATGGGCCTGGGCAATGCCGTGCTGGGTGAAATCAGCTTCAAGGGCGGCAAGGTTCAGCAGGACAACTTCCACATGTATGAAGTGGCGCGCATGTCGCTGGCGCCGAAGGAAGTCGCCGTGCATCTGGTGACGCCGCCGGGCGACGTGCCCTTGGGCGGTGTCGGCGAGCCGGGCGTACCGCCGATTGCCCCGGCCTTGTGCAACGCGATCTTCGCGGCGACCGGCAAGCGTATCCGCAATCTGCCGGTACGCTATCAGTTGCAGGGCTGGCAGAAGGCAGAGTCCTGATGGACAGCGTCGATCTCAATGTCCTGCGCAGCGTCCTCGAATGGCGCCGCGCCGGACAGCGGGTGGTGCTGTTCAGCGTGGTGCAGACCTGGGGCACCGCGCCCCGTGCTCCCGGTGCGATGCTCGCCTTGCGCGAGGATGGTGTGGTGATTGGTTCGGTGTCGGGCGGCTGTGTCGAAGATGATTTGATTGCGCGCCTGCATGACGGCCGGATCGTCACTGATGGGCCGCCGGTGCAACTGATCACCTACGGCGTCACGCGGGAAGAGGCGGCGCGCTTCGGTTTGCCCTGTGGCGGTACGCTGCGCCTGACTGAAGAACGGATCGGCGATCCTGCGTGGGTTGCCAAGTTGCTCGCGCGTTGTGAAGCACACGAAATCGTTGCCCGTGAGCTGAACATCGAAACCGGGGAAGTACTTTTGGCGACAGCGAGCAAAGCCGATTCGCTGGCGTTCGACGGCAAAACCTTGCGCGCGATATACGGTCCGCGCTGGCGCTTGCTGTTGATCGGCGCCGGCCAGTTGTCGCGCTACGTCGCGGACATGGCGCGGCTACTGGATTTTGAAGTGCTGATTTGCGATCCGCGCAGCGAATTCGTTTATGGCTGGGAAGAGCATCACGGTCGATTCGTCCCGGGTATGCCGGATGACGCGGTGTTGAGTATTCAGACCGACGAACGCACGGCGATTGTCGCGCTGACCCACGATCCAAGGCTGGATGACATGGCGCTGCTGACGGCGCTGGATTCGCCGGCTTTCTATGTCGGCGCGCTCGGGTCGCGGATCAACAGCCAGAAACGTCGGGAGAATCTGGCTCAACTAGGCTTGTCGGTAGAGGCTATCGATCGTTTGCACGGACCGATCGGCCTGCACATCGGTAGTCATTCGCCGGCAGAAATTGCCTTGTCCTTGTTGGCAGAAATCGTCGCGATCAAGAACGGGGTCGAGTTGAAGCAGAAAAAACACTGGAGGACGCATGAGTCAGTCCATTGCAGTGATTGTGCTGGCAGCGGGCGAGGGCAGTCGCTTTCGCCAGGTGGCGGGTGCTGACAAGGATAAATTGTTGGCGGACTGCACCGGGCGGGATGGCGCGGTGCGTTCGGTGATCGAGCAGGTATTGGTGAGTTTGCCGCCGAGTCTTGATAAACGCGTGTTGGTCACGACCGAAGCACGCCCGCAGGCCATGCGCATGGCGCAGGCGTACGGTTGCGATATCGTTTCGATTGACTCGACCGGCATGGGTGACAGCATTGCCGCCGGTGTCGCCGCTTGCCCGGACGCCGATGGCTGGTTGATTGTGCTGGGGGATATGCCGTTTATCTTGCCGTCGAGTATCGAGCGAGTGGTCGCGGCCATCGCCGATGATGCGGTGAGCGTGCCGGTGCAGGAGGGCGAGTATGGCCATCCGGTCGGGTTTGGGCGGTCGTTTGCTTCGGGGTTACAGGCGTTGAGCGGTGATCGTGGGGCGAGGCCGTTGTTCAAGCAGGGCAGGGTGGTTGAGATTGCCGTCGATGATCCTGGGGTGCTTTGGGATATCGATGTGCCGGAGGCGCTGGTTTTCACGCAATAATCAAAATCAAAAGATCTTTTAAATGGCATAAAAAAAGCCCCGCCAGGTTTTCACCGGGCGGGGCTTTTTAACGGCTTCGGGAATTACACGAGTGGTTTAGGCTCGTGTTCTTTTTCCTCGGCTTCTTGGTGTTGCTCAACCGCGTCCTGAACGGAGCGTGGTGCTTCAGCGATCACCGCTTCGACAACCGCTTCCTCAGCAACCGGGGCAGGCGCTGCCTCGACCACTTCGGCGACCGGAGCAGCAGCGGCTGCCAGTTCGGCTTCCTTCTGCAGACGCTCTTCTTCACGCTTGCGACGACGCACTTCACGCGGGTCGTTTGGCGCGCGGCCGCTAGGGGTCAGGGCGCTGACCGGAGCCGGTGCTTCAACCACTGGGGCTGGCGCTTCGGCAACTACCGGCGCTTCAACCGCAGGCGCTTCAACCACCTGAGCTTCAACGACTGGCGCTGGAGCAGGTTCGGCAGCCACAACCACTGGCTCGGAAACCATGGCTTGCGGGACTTCGGCTTCAGCAACAGGGGCTGGTGCTTCGGTCACAGCTGGCTCGGCAACCCAGTTGAAAGCGGTCTGCTCTTCGCGAACTTCACGCACGGTTTCGGTCACGGTTTCAGCGACGGTTTCAACAACCGGCTCGGCAACCACGAACGGCGCTGGTTCTACCTGAGGCAGGGTTTCCTGAACCGGTGCCACTTCGACTTCCGGAGCAGCAACCACTTCTACCGGAGTAGTCGCTTCAACAACCGGCGCTTCCACTTCAGGAGTTTCCTGAACGGCCGCGGTGGCGCGTTCAGCTTGCTCGTGGGCTTGGGCTTCCGCCGGAGCACTGATCACGGTGCTGGCAACGGCTGCGGTCACAGCGAGGCCGGCGGCCAGATCGGCAGTGCTTGGCTCTTCAGCGTTTTCGCCGGCTTCGGATTCTTCCGAACCTTCGATCACGTTGCCGTTGGCATCACGCTGACGCTCACGACGGTTGCTGCGACGACGCTGACCTCGCGAACGACGACGTGGACGATCGCCTTCGGCGCTCTCCGAACCGTCTTCCGGCAGTTGCTCTTCGTTGCTGTTCACTTCTTCTTCAGCGACGGCAGCAGCGGCCTGCTCGGCACGCGGTTGACGCTCTTCACGCGGCGGACGCGGTGCGCGCTCTTCGCGTGGCTGACGGGCCGGACGCTCTTCAGCAGTCACGGCAACGGCGGCTGCTGCAGCGGCTGGAACGGCGTCCAGTGGCTCGCGCAGTTCACGTACACGCTCTTCACGCTCGCCACGTGGCTTGCGATCTTCGCGCGGCGCACGTGGAGCACGTTCTTCACGCGGGGCGCGTGGTGCGCGCTCTTCGCGGGCTACTGGCGCTTCGGTGCGAGCTTCACGTGGCTCGCGGACTTCACGGGCTTCACGTGGCGCGCGCTCTTCGCGCGGCGCACGTTCTTCACGTGGAGCGCGCTCTTCGCGCGGCGCACGTTCTTCACGTGGAGCGCGCTCTTCGCGTGGCTTGCGTTCTTCATCGCGGCGACCGTTACGGTTGCGGCTCTGCTGACGACCGTTGCGACGTTCTTCGTTACGGGCCGGACGTTCGCTGGCTGGTTTTTCAACCACAACCGGAGCGGCTGGCTCTTCTTTGGTGGCGAACAGGCTGACCAGCGATTTCACCAGGCCTTTGAACAGGCTTGGCTCTGGCGCGGCAACCGGGGCCGGTGCTGGAGCAGCAGGCGCGGCGGCTTCGGTCGGAACCGGAGCGTTGGCACGGGCCGGTGCAGTTTTAACGGCTGCTTCCTGGCGAACCAGGGTACGGGTCGCAGCGGCTGGCTGGACTTCTTCGACTTCGGCAGCGGCAGCAGCGATTTCGTAGCTGGACTGGTTGGTCGCGGCTTCCGGGCTGTCGTCACGCAGACGCTGTACTTCGAAGTGCGGCGTTTCGAGGTGATCGTTCGGCAGAATGATGATGCGGGCACGGGTGCGCAGTTCGATCTTGGTGATCGAGTTGCGTTTTTCGTTGAGCAGGAACGCGGCGACCGGGATTGGCACCTGAGCGCGCACTTCAGCGGTGCGGTCTTTCAGGGCTTCTTCTTCGATCAGGCGCAGGATCGCCAGCGACAGCGATTCAACGTCACGGATGATGCCGGTGCCGTTGCAGCGCGGGCAGACGATGCCGCTGCTTTCGCCCAAGGATGGACGCAGGCGCTGACGGGACATTTCCAGCAGGCCGAAGCGCGAGATGCGACCGATCTGCACGCGAGCGCGGTCGGCTTCCAGGCATTCGCGGACTTTCTCTTCCACGGCGCGCTGGTTCTTGGCAGGGGTCATGTCGATGAAGTCGATGACGATCAGGCCGCCGATGTCGCGCAGGCGCAACTGACGGGCGATTTCTTCGGCAGCTTCAAGGTTGGTCTGCAGAGCGGTTTCTTCGATGTCGCTGCCTTTAGTGGCGCGCGCCGAGTTGATGTCGATGGACACCAGAGCTTCGGTCGGATCGATGACGATGGAGCCGCCGGAAGGCAGTTCAACAACGCGCTGGAAAGCGGTCTCGATCTGGCTTTCGATCTGGAAACGGTTGAACAGCGGCACGCTGTCTTCGTACAGCTTGATCTTGCTGGCGTACTGCGGCATCACCTGACGGATGAAGGTCAGGGCTTCGTCCTGGGCTTCAACGCTGTCGATCAGCACTTCGCCGATGTCCTGGCGCAGGTAATCGCGGATGGCGCGGATGATCACGTTGCTTTCCTGGTAGATCAGGAATGGCGCGGAGCGATCCAGCGAGGCTTCTTTGATGGCGGTCCACAGTTGCAGCAGGTAATCGAGGTCCCACTGCATTTCTTCGCTGCTGCGGCCCAGGCCGGCAGTGCGCACGATCAGACCCATGTCGGCCGGTGCAACCAGGCCGTTCAGCGCTTCACGCAGTTCGTTGCGCTCTTCGCCTTCGATGCGACGGGAAATGCCGCCGGCACGCGGGTTGTTCGGCATCAGCACGAGGTAACGACCGGCCAGGCTGATGAAGGTGGTCAGGGCTGCGCCCTTGTTGCCACGTTCTTCTTTTTCGACCTGAACGATGACTTCCTGGCCTTCGCTCAGGACGTCCTTGATGTTGACGCGGCCTTCGGGGGCTTTCTTGAAGTATTCGCGGGAGATTTCTTTGAGGGGCAGGAAGCCATGGCGCTCAGAGCCAAAATCGACAAAGGCAGCCTCAAGGCTTGGTTCGATGCGAGTGATACGGCCTTTATAAATGTTGGCCTTCTTCTGCTCGCGTGCACCGGATTCGATGTCCAGGTCGTAGAGGCGTTGGCCATCTACCAGTGCAACACGCAACTCTTCGGGTTGAGTTGCGTTAATCAGCATTCTTTTCATGTAGTACCGTCGGTTTCCGGGCTGCCGGAAACGGCGTTCGGCACACACGACTTCTCACGGTCGGTGTCAGGTGCGTCGGGAGTGGTTGGCCATTCCCGTGTCCAGCGATATGCGGCCAATTGGGCCGATATAGCGACGTACGCGTCCTGCTTGCTGTGGCTACTTAAGCACTCAGTCAGGAGGAGGAATCAACCAGCGGCTGTGGACGAGATGAAGCGTCTTGATAAAGCCTATTGCTACACAGTCCAGCGGTTGTGCATCTCCACCCTACACGTATCCCTGATAATTCGGGTGCTGCCGCGCGCAGAATCCGCAGCGGGTTGGCATTTACCGTGAACTCCGAAAGGGGAGGTCACGCATCATGGCTAATTCAGGCGTTGTTTCCGAAGCATTCGCTCGGGGTCATCTGCAGCTGACTGCACTTTGTGAACTGGCCTTGAATGTGTGCCTGCCAGGCGAGTAAAAACTCTGCTCGGCGGTGTAATTCAGGCCTCATGTCACCTGCGCTCGTTACAACTGAAAACTCCACCGTTACGTAGCGAAAGCCCCGTAGGACGGCCTCGCGTCCTGGTGAATTGCGTTGGTCAGGGCCGGTTTTTGACCGTGGTTCCTCTGTCCAGGCCGCTTTTGGCGGCGTTCGCGACTATAGCAGCAATGATTAAGTGCTTCAATTCCATAAAAATTGTTATCATCCGCGGCATGACAACTACTGCCCCTTCGACTCCAGGCGTTCAATTGCTTGAAGTCTCGCCGGAGTATGCCGGCCAACGAATCGACAATTTCCTCCTCGCCCGGCTCAAAGGCGTGCCCAAGACCTTGATTTACCGCATTTTGCGCAAAGGCGAAGTGCGTGTGAACAAAGGTCGGATCAAGCCCGAATACAAGCTGCAGGCTGGCGATATCGTACGCGTGCCGCCAGTTCGCGTGCCTGAGCGTGACGAGCCGGTGCCACTGGCCCAAGGCCTGTTGCAGCGCCTGGAAGCCTCGATTGTCTTCGAAGACAAAGCCCTGATTGTGATCAACAAGCCCGCCGGCATTGCGGTTCACGGCGGCAGTGGCTTGAACTTCGGCGTGATCGAAGCCTTTCGTCAGTTGCGTCCTGATGCCAAAGAACTGGAATTGGTTCACCGTCTCGACCGTGACACCTCCGGCCTGCTGATGATCGCGAAAAAGCGCAGCATGTTGCGTCACTTGCATGAGCAATTGCGCGGCGATGGCGTCGACAAGCGCTACATGGCGCTGGTTCGCGGCAACTGGGCGACCTCGATCAAGAAAGTCAGTGCGCCATTGCTCAAGAGCAATTTGCGTTCCGGCGAGCGTATGGTTGAAGTCAACGACGAAGGCAAAGAAGCCCTGACCCTGTTCAAAGTGCTGCGCCGCTTTGGTGATTTCGCCACCATGGTCGAGGCCAAACCGGTGACCGGTCGCACCCACCAGATTCGCGTGCACACCTTGCATGCTGGCCACTGCATTGCTGGCGACAGCAAGTACGGCGATGAGGATTTCACTAAGGAAATCCGCGATCTGGGCGGTAAGCGTCTGTTCCTGCACGCCTACATGCTGACCGTGCCGCTGCCCGATGGCGGCAAGCTGACCCTGCAGGCGCCGGTCGATGAAATGTGGGCCAAGACCGTGGAGCGATTGAGTGCGCCCATCTGATTACAAGCTGCTGATTTTCGACTGGGACGGCACGCTGGCCGACTCCATTCATCGGATTGTCGAGGCGATGCACTCGGCGTCCGGGCGCTCCGGTTTCGAGTTGCGCGATGACTTTGCCGTCAAAGGCATTATCGGTCTGGGCTTGCCCGAGGCGATTCGCACGCTGTATCCCGAGATCAGCGATGCCGAAATGACCCTGTTTCGCGAGTATTACGCCGATCACTACATCGCTGCAGAGGCCGTACCTTCGCCGTTGTTCGAAGGTGTTGTCGAGTCGATGGCGTCATTTCGTGAGCAGGGTTATCACCTGGCTGTCGCCACCGGCAAGAATCGTCGCGGGCTGGATCGGGTGCTCAAGGCCAATGGCTGGGAAGCGTATTTCGATATCACCCGCGCTGCCGATGAAACTGCCAGCAAGCCACACCCTCTGATGCTGGAGCAGATCCTTGCGCATTGTGGTGTGCGCCCGGAGCAAGCGCTGATGGTCGGCGATTCGTCCTTCGATCTGCTGATGGCGCGTAATGCGGGGATGGATTCGGTGGCCGTCAGTTATGGCGCGCAATCGATTGAATCGCTGCAACAGTTCGAGCCACGTCTGTCGATCGACCGTTTTTGTGAATTGCATGCCTGGCTGGCGCAGCAGGCTTAATACGTTTTTGCTGGGGTGGATGGCATGACCGACGAATGGAAAGCACCGGCCAAGGCAAGTGCCGACGACGGTGATCAGAAAAGCTGGAAGCTGTTGGAGAAAACGCTGCTCGCCGGCGTGCAGGAACAGCGTCGTTCGCGCCGCTGGGGGATTTTCTTCAAGCTGCTGACCTTTGTTTATCTGTTTGTGGCGCTGATTTTGTTCACGCCGTTGATGGACATGGAAAAGAGCGCCACGCGCGGGCCTAATTACACCGCGTTGATCGATGTCACCGGCATGATCGCCGACAAGGAACCGGCCAGTGCCGATAACATCGTCGGCAGCCTGCGGGCGGCGTTCGAGGACAAGAAGGTCAAGGGTGTGATCCTGCGGATCAACAGTCCTGGCGGCAGTCCGGTGCAGTCGGGTTATGTGTATGACGAGATCAAGCGTCTGCGCGGCCTGCATCCGGAGATCAAGGTGTATGCCGTGATTTCCGATCTGGGCGCGTCCGGTGCTTATTACATCGCCAGCGCGGCGGATCAGATCTACGCCGACAAGGCGAGTCTGGTTGGCTCCATTGGAGTGACGGCGGCCGGTTACGGTTTTGTCGGCACCATGGAGAAGCTGGGTGTCGAGCGTCGCACCTACACCTCGGGTGAGCACAAGTCGTTCCTCGATCCGTTCCAGCCGCAGAAGCCTGAAGAGACGGCCTTCTGGCAGAGTGTGCTGGATACGACGCACAAGCAGTTCATCAACAGCGTCAAGCAGGGGCGTGGCGATCGCTTGAAGGACAAAGAGCATCCGGAGTTGTTCTCCGGGCTGGTCTGGTCGGGCGAGCAGGCGCTGCCGCTGGGCTTGATTGATGGTCTGGGTAATGCCAGTTCGGTGGCGCGGGATGTGATTGGCGAGAAAGAGCTGGTCGACTTCACTGTTCAGGAGTCGCCGTTCGATCGCTTCTCGAAGAAGCTCGGTGCCAGCGTGGCTGAGCAGTTGGCGATGTGGATGGGTTTTCACGGTCCTTCGTTGCGTTAAGCGCTCGCCGCATGAAAAAACCGGCCTTGATGGCCGGTTTTTTTGTGGGTCAGGGAATCTGCACGCCTTCAACCAGTAGCATGTCGATCAGGCGAATCAGCGGCAGGCCGATCAGGCTGGTGGCATCAGGGCCTTCGGTGGATTGAAACAGGCTCACACCCAGCCCTTCAGCCTTGAAGCTGCCTGCGCAGTCATACGGCTGCTCGATGCGCAGGTAGCGCTCGACGCGCGCCTGATCGAGTTGGCGCATGTGTACGGTGAACGGCACGCAGTCGATCTGGCACTGGCCAGTCTGGCTGTTGAGCAGCGCCAGGCCGGTCAGAAAGGTCACGCTGGCGCCGCTGGCAGCCATCAATTGCTCGCGGGCGTTCTCGAAGGTGTGAGGCTTGCCGATAATCTGCTCGCCGAGCACAGCGACCTGGTCCGAACCGATAATCAGATGAGTGGGGTGGCTGTCGGCCAATGCCCGGGCTTTTTGTTCGGCGAGGCGTTTGACCAGTTCGATCGCCGACTCGCCCGGACGGTGGCTTTCATCGATATTCGGCGAGCTGCAGACGAACGGCAGGTGCAGGCGGGCAAGCAATTCGCGACGATAGGTCGAGCTTGAAGCGAGTAATAAAGGCAGCATTCGCGTCTCCTGAGGCAGGTGCGAATTCTAGCTGAGGCACGCAAGTGACGGACAGGGCACAATTTCCTTTGACATGGGTGGGTGCATCCCTATAATGCTGCGCCTATGTTGAATGACCCGATTCCACCTCACGTTGACCCGCGCAAATTGGCTGACCGTGGCACCACCCTTCAAGGTGAAATGCTGCTGGCCGATTTGGAGAGACTCTGCGACCCGCTTTCCGACAATGTCGGTACGGTGCAGGCGAAATTCGTTTTTGAACGAGATGAACGTAAATCTGTGGTAATTCACAGCTTTATCGACACCGAGGTCAAAATGGTTTGCCAGCGTTGTCTTGAGCTGGTCACCCTGCCGATCCACAGCGAATGCAGTTATGCTGTGGTGAAAGAGGGTGCGAATACCCAGTCGTTGCCGAAAGGTTATGACGTGCTGGAACTGGGCGAAGATCCATTGGATCTGCAGTCACTGATCGAGGAGGAGCTTTTGCTCGCCTTGCCCATTGTGCCTGCTCATCATCCGGAAGAATGCCAGCAGCCGGCGGGTCTCGATGAGCCCGAACCGAGCGAGGACGAGTCAACGCGGTCCAACCCGTTCAGTGTATTGGCGCAGTTAAAGCGTGACCCAAACGTTTAGGAGTTAATCAATTATGGCTGTTCAGCAGAACAAAAAATCCCGCTCTGCCCGTGACATGCGCCGTTCGCACGACGCTCTCGAGGCTAGCACTCTGTCTGTAGAAAAAACCACTGGTGAAGTTCACCTGCGTCACCACGTATCGCCAGAAGGCGTATACCGTGGCCGTAAAGTGATCGACAAGGGCGCTGACGAGTAATCACTTGTCCGCTCAAGTCATCGCGATTGACGCAATGGGCGGGGACTTCGGTCCCCGCAGCATTGTTCAGGCCAGCCTTGCTTGCCTTTCTGCTACGCCCTCGCTGCACCTGATCCTCGTCGGTCAACCCTCCCTTCTTGAAGAATTGATCCACGGCCAATCGGCTGCCGATCGCGCGCGCCTGACGATTGTTGCGGCCAGCGAAGTCATCACCATGGACGAAAAACCGACTCAGGCTTTGCGTAGCAAGCCGGACTCGTCGATGCGTGTCGCCCTTGAACTGGTACGTGATGGCAAGGCTCAGGCCTGTGTCAGTGCTGGCAATACCGGGGCGTTGATGGCGCTCTCGCGATTCGTGCTGAAGACGTTGCCGGGTATTGATCGCCCGGCGATGGTTGCCGCGATTCCGACGCAGAAGGGCTATTGCCAGTTGCTCGATCTGGGCGCCAACGTCGATTGCAGTGCCGAGCATTTGCTGCAGTTTGCGGTGATGGGTTCGGTGGCGGCGCAGACGCTGGGCATCCATCGCCCGCGCGTTGCGCTGCTGAACATCGGCACCGAAGACATCAAGGGCAATCAGCAGGTCAAACTCGCTGCGACGCTGTTGCAGGCTGCCCATGGCATCAATTACATCGGCTTTATCGAAGGTGACGGCTTGTATCGCGGTGAGGCGGATGTCGTGGTGTGTGATGGTTTCGTCGGCAATATCCTGCTCAAGTCCAGCGAAGGCCTGGCGACGATGATTGCTGCGCGCATCGAAGCGCTGTTCAAAAAGAATCTGGTCTCCCGTGCAGTGGGGGCTATGGCGTTACCGCTGATGAAGCGTTTACAGGCCGATCTGGCACCGGCGCGACATAACGGCGCAAGCTTTCTCGGCTTGCAGGGCATCGTGGTGAAAAGTCACGGTTCGGCCGGGGTTCAAGGCTTTCAGAGTGCAATTTCCCGCGCGCTGATCGAGATTCAGGAGAATCTTCCCGAGCGCCTTCACGGTCGTCTGGAGGATCTGTTGTCTTAGGCGTTTTCGTCGGACAATGCTTAAATGTGACCGCCCGGTTCAAAGGGCCATCCAACTGTCAGTTTCTTGCGTCCCCAAGCGGGGCGTCATTTTCCGACGACAAGATCATTAGGGGCTTGTTACATGTCTGCTTCCCTCGCATTCGTCTTTCCAGGACAAGGTTCGCAGTCCCTCGGCATGCTGGCCGAGCTGGGCGCGGAATATCCGTTGATCCTCGAAACATTCAAAGAAGCCTCTGAGGCTCTGGGGTATGACCTGTGGGCACTGACCCAGCAGGGCCCGGAAGAACTGCTCAATCAAACCGATAAAACCCAACCGGCCATTCTGACCGCTTCGATCGCCCTGTGGCGTCTGTGGCTGGCGGAAGGTGGTGCGCATCCGGCATTCGTTGCCGGTCACAGCCTGGGTGAGTACAGCGCGCTGGTCGCTGCCGGCAGCCTGACACTGGCTGATGCGGTGAAGCTCGTTGAGCGTCGCGGTCAACTGATGCAGGAAGCGGTGCCGGCCGGGCAGGGCGGCATGGCTGCCATTCTCGGTCTGGAAGACGCTGATGTACTGGCTGCCTGCGCCGAAGCTGCGCAAGGCGAAGTGGTCAGCGCCGTCAACTTCAACTCGCCGGGCCAGGTGGTCATTGCCGGTGCCAAGGCTGCCGTTGAGCGCGCCATTGAAGGTTGCAAGGCCCGTGGTGCCAAGCGCGCCATGCCGCTGCCAGTGAGTGTGCCATCGCACTGCGAACTGATGCGCCCGGCCGCCGAGCGCTTCGCCGAATCCATTGCCGCCATCGACTGGCAGGCGCCGCAGATCCCGGTCGTACAGAACGTCAGCGCGCAAGTGCCGGTCGATCTGGAAACCCTCAAGCGTGATCTGCTCGAACAATTGTACAAGCCAGTGCGCTGGGTCGAGTCGGTACAGACTCTGGCCGCCAAGGGCGCGACCAATCTGGTCGAATGCGGCCCGGGCAAAGTCCTGGCTGGTCTGAACAAGCGTTGCGCCGAAGGCGTGACGACATCCAACCTCAATACCCCAGACGCTTTCGCTGCCGCTCGCGCAGCGCAAGCCTGAATCAGGAGAAACTTGCATGAGTCTGCAAGGTAAAGTTGCACTGGTCACCGGTGCAAGCCGCGGCATTGGCCAGGCCATCGCGCTGGAACTGGGTCGTCAGGGCGCCATCGTTGTTGGCACCGCGACCTCCGCCTCGGGCGCCGAGCGCATTGCTGCGACCCTGAAGGAAAACGGTATTCAGGGCACTGGCCTTGAGCTGAACGTAACCAGCGATGAGTCGGTCAGCGCTGTGCTGGCAAGCATTCAGGAGCAGTTCGGTGCGCCAGTGGCGATCCTGGTCAATAATGCCGGCATCACCCGCGATAACCTGATGATGCGCATGAAAGACGATGAGTGGTACGACGTGATCGATACCAACTTGAACAGTCTATTCCGCCTGTCCAAGGGCGTTCTGCGCGGCATGACCAAGGCTCGCTGGGGTCGAATTATCAGTATTGGCTCGGTGGTGGGTGCCATGGGCAACGCAGGCCAAGTAAACTATGCAGCCGCCAAGGCCGGTCTGGAAGGTTTCAGCCGTGCGATGGCGCGTGAAGTCGGTTCGCGTTCGATTACGGTCAACTCGGTAACCCCAGGGTTTATCGACACCGATATGACGCGCGAGCTGCCTGAAGCACAGCGTGAAGCCTTGCAGACGCAGATTCCGCTGGGTCGTCTGGGACAAGCTCAAGAGATCGCGTCTGTGGTCGCTTTTCTTGCATCCGACGGTGCGGCATACGTCACTGGGGCTACAATCCCGGTGAACGGTGGGATGTACATGTAAGTAAAATGTGACGGATTGCTTCAAAAAAATGTCATACGAGCTGTCTAAAATCCGTTATAAAGCTGCAATCTATTTATAGGCAGAGGGCTGCAGGGTTTGAGGAGTGAAGCTTTCAGTTGAAAAACTGAAAAGTCTTTCTATACACTTACCCACTGGCCAGCTGCCTGAATTTGTCCATTAGGAGTGAAAACAAGGTATGAGCACCATCGAAGAGCGCGTCAAGAAAATCGTTGCCGAGCAACTGGGTGTTAAAGAAGAAGAAGTGGTCAACACCGCTTCCTTCGTAGAAGACCTGGGTGCCGACTCCCTTGACACCGTTGAGCTGGTGATGGCTCTGGAAGAGGAATTCGAGACCGAAATCCCTGACGAAGAAGCTGAGAAGATCACTACTGTACAAGCTGCAATCGATTACGTTACCAACCATCAGGCGTAATAGCTTGTAATCGTTGTTTGCTGTCATGGAAAAACCGCACTGCCATCATGGCGTGCGGTTTTTTCTTTAGGCCTGATGCAAAGTCGTCGTCATTTGAAAAAAGGAGAGTGCTGTGTCGCGTAGACGCGTCGTAGTCACCGGTATGGGTATGTTGTCGCCACTGGGCACGGATGTGCCGAGCAGTTGGCAGGGCATTCTGGCTGGCCGCAGTGGCATTGGTCTGATCGAACACACCGACCTTTCTGCCTATTCCACCCGCTTTGGCGGCTCGGTAAAGGGCTTCAATGTCGAGGAATACCTGTCGGTCAAGGAAGCGCGCAAGCTCGACCTGTTCATTCAGTACGGCCTCGCCGCAGGCTTTCAAGCCGTACGCAACGCCGGTCTGGAAGTCACCGATGCCAACCGTGAACGCATTGGCGTGGCCATGGGTTCGGGGATCGGCGGTCTGACCAACATCGAAGAAACCAGCCGTACTCTGCATGAGACGGGTCCGCGTCGAATCTCGCCATTCTTCGTGCCAGGCTCGATCATCAATATGATTTCCGGTTTCCTGTCCATCCACCTGGGTGCACAGGGACCTAACTACGCCATCGCCACCGCGTGCACCACCGGTACGCACTGCATCGGCATGGCGGCGCGCAACATCATGTACGACGAAGCCGACGTGATGATTGCCGGCGGTGCCGAAATGGCCGCGTGTGGTCTGGGCATGGGCGGCTTCGGTGCGTCCCGTGCGCTGTCGACGCGCAACGACGAGCCGACTCGCGCCAGCCGTCCATGGGACAAGGGCCGTGATGGCTTTGTATTGTCCGACGGTGCCGGTGCACTGGTTCTTGAAGAGCTGGAACACGCCAAGGCACGCGGCGCGACCATCTACGCCGAGTTGATCGGTTTTGGCACCAGTGGCGATGCGTTCCACATGACCTCGCCACCTGCCGACGGCGCTGGTGCTGCACGCTGCATCACCAACGCGCTGCGCGATGCGAAGATCAACATCGATCAAGTGCAGTACATCAATGCCCACGGTACCTCGACGCCGGCCGGCGACCTCGCTGAAGCCAATGCGATCAAAACCGTGTTCGGTGATCACGCTTACAAACTGGCGGTCAGCTCGACCAAGTCGATGACCGGTCACCTGTTAGGTGCGGCGGGTGCGGTCGAGGCGATCTTCAGCGTGCTGGCGATCAACAGCCAGGTTGCCCCGCCGACCATCAACCTCGAAGAACCGGACGAAGGCTGCGACCTCGATTTCGTGGCGCACACCGCGCGCAACATGGACATCGATGTCGTGCTGTCCAACTCCTTCGGGTTTGGCGGCACCAACGGCACTCTGGCATTCCGCCGGTTTGCAGGCTGATGGACTGCTGGGTCGACGGTCAACCGGCTGACAGTCTGTCGCTGAAAGATCGCGGCCTGGCTTACGGCGATGGTCTGTTCGAGACCATCGCTGTGCACCGAGGCCAGCCGATCCTGCTGGATCGGCACCTGACGCGATTGGCCGATGGCTGCTCGCGTCTGGCCATCGCGTCGGATATCGAGCTGATTCGCCGCGAGCTGCTGAGTTACTCGGCAGCGATGGTCGAGGGCGTGCTCAAGCTCATTCTCACCCGTGGCGACGGCTTGCGCGGTTATGCGCCAGATCCCGCAGCGCCGGGCCGGCGCATTCTGCAGGGCAATCCTGCGGCGGCTTATCCCGCTGTTCATGCGGAACAGGGCGTTCGCCTGTTTCCGTGCAATACGCGACTGTCCAAACAGCCGCTTCTCGCTGGACTCAAACATCTCAATCGACTGGAGCAAGTTCTCGCCCGCGCCGAATGGCAGGACAGCGTGCACGCCGAGGGCTTGATGCTCGATCAGGTCGGTCGCGTCATTGAAGGGGTGTTCAGCAACCTGTTCATCGTGCGCGACGGTGTGCTGATAACACCGGATCTGAAGCGCTGCGGCGTCGCCGGTGTGATGCGTGCCGAAATATTGTTTCAGGCCGAGACTTTGGCCATCCCCACGCAAATCGCCGACATCAGCCTCGAACAGCTGCAATGGGCTGATGAAGTGTTTGTCTGCAACAGCGTGTATGGCGTCTGGCCGGTACGTGCCTGTGCTGCACTGAGCTGGCCGGTTGGCCCGCTCACCCGTAAACTGCAAACCATTGCCCGCGCCCTACTGGATGCCTGATTTGTGAGACGTAAACTTTTGCTGCTGCTGGAAACCGGACTGGTTCTGGCAGGGCTGTTGATGGGCGCCAGCGCCTGGAAGATTCACTCTGCACTGGAACAGCCTCTGAACATCACGCAGGAAGAACTGCTGGATGTGCCGAAAGGCTCTACACCGACCCGCACTTTCCTTGGACTCGAAACCGATGGCGTCATCAAGGATGCGTTTTGGTTGCGGGTTTATTGGCGCTTCAACCTTGCCGGTACACCGATCCACAGCGGTGAATACCGCATGCAGCCGGGCATGACCGTCAACGGTCTGATCGACTTGTGGAAGCGTGGTGATGTGGTGCAGTACAGCCTGACGCTGGTCGAGGGCTGGAATTTCCATCAAGTGCGCGCCGCGTTGGCCAAAGATGAAAAGATCGAACAGACCCTGGGCGGTTTGAGCGACAGCGATGTCATGGCGAAGATTGGTCATAAAGGGCTGTTCCCGGAAGGGCGGTTCTTCCCGGATACCTACCGCTTCGTGCGCGGCATGTCCGATGCCGAACTGCTGAAAAAGGCTTTTGATCGTCTCGACGAAGTATTGGCCAAGGAGTGGGAGAGTCGTTCTGCCGATGTGCCGTATACCGAACCGTATCAGGCACTGATCATGGCTTCGCTGGTCGAGAAGGAAACCGGCGTGCCGCAGGAGCGTGGGCAGATTGCCGGTGTCTTCGTGCGTCGCATGGCCCTGGGCATGCAGCTGCAAACCGATCCGACCGTCATCTATGGTCTGGGCGATCGCTACACCGGCAAGTTGACCCGTGCACATCTGAAAGAGCCGACGGCGTATAACACTTACGTGATCCCCGGCTTGCCGCCGACGCCGATCGCGATGGTTGGCCGCGAAGCAATTCACGCGGCATTGAACCCGGTGGACGGCACCAGCCTGTACTTTGTTGCGCGTGGTGACGGCAGTCATGTGTTCTCTGACGATCTCGATGCGCACAACAATGCGGTGCGTGAGTATCAGCTCAAGCGCCGTGCGGATTACCGCTCCAGCCCTGCGCCGGCGACAACGCCTGAAGTGGCTCCCGCTGCCGAGGATGCGATTCCTGCGGCCTCTCCGGATACAGCGCCGGAGTCGATGCCACAAGTTGCACCACAGGAGCCAGCGCCGACTCCAGAGGCCGCCGCGCCACAAAATACGCAATGACGTTGATTAAGGACTGCCTGTGACTGGCTTGTTTATTACCCTTGAAGGCCCTGAAGGCGCTGGTAAAAGCACTAACCGCGAATACCTCGCCGAGCGCCTGCGCGCCGCCGGTATCGAAGTGGTGCTGACCCGCGAGCCCGGTGGTACGCCGCTGGCCGAGCGGATCCGCGAGGTGCTGCTGGCGCCGGCCGACGAAGTCATGAATCCGGACGCCGAGCTGTTGCTGGTCTTTGCTGCGCGTGCCCAGCATCTGGCAGAGGTGATTCGTCCGGCCATGGCCCGAGGTGCGGTGGTGCTGTGTGATCGCTTTACTGATTCCACTTACGCCTATCAGGGCGGCGGTCGCGGTCTGTCGCTGGAGCGCATCGCCGCGCTGGAAACCTTTGTGCAAGGCGATCTGCGCCCGGATCTGACACTGATTTTTGATCTGCCGGTGGAGATCGGTCTGGCCCGCGCCAGTGCCCGTGGTCGTCTGGATCGTTTTGAACTGGAAGGCCGGGCGTTTTTCGAAGCCGTGCGCAGCGCGTTCCTCAAACGCGCCGAAGCCGATCCTGCGCGTTACGTGCGCATCGATGCCGGTCAGCCACTGGTCAAGGTTCAACAATCGCTGGATACCCTGATTCCGAACTTGCTGGAGCTGGCCCGTGGCTGAGGCCTACCCGTGGCAGGACAGCCTCTGGCAGCAACTGGCCGGGCGTAAGCAGCACGCGCACGCCTATCTGCTGCATGGGCCCGCCGGTATCGGCAAACGCGCGTTGGCCGAACGCCTGATGGCGAGCCTGTTGTGCCAGCGGCCGACGCCGGAAGCCTGCGGCGAGTGCAAATCCTGCCTGCTGCTCAAGGCTGGCAGCCATCCTGATAATTACATCCTCGAACCGGAAGAAGCCGACAAGGCAATCAAGATCGATCAGGTGCGTGATCTGGTCAGTTTCGTGGTGCAGACCGCGCAGCTCGGCGGGCGCAAGGTGGTGCTGATCGAGCCGGTCGAGTCGATGAACATCAACGCCGCCAACGCCTTGCTGAAAAGCCTTGAAGAGCCGTCCGGCGACACGGTTTTGCTGTTGGTCAGCCACCAGACCAGCCGCTTGCTGCCAACGATCAAGAGCCGTTGCGTGCAGCAGGCCTGTCCGCTGCCGGGCGAGGCAATGAGCCTGCAATGGCTGGCCCAGGCGCTGCCGGATTGCTCCGAAGAAGAACGTGTCGAATTGCTGACGCTGGCCGCCGGATCGCCGCTGATGGCGGTCAGTCTTCAATCGCAGGGCGTGCGCGAGCAACGAGCGCAGGTGGTGGAAGGCGTGAAAAAGTTGCTCAAACAGCAGCAATCGCCGACGCAATTGGCCGAGGAGTGGAAAAGTATTCCGATGCTGCGTCTGTTCGACTGGTTCTGTGATTGGTCGTGTCTGATCCTGCGTTATCAACTGACTCAGGATGAAGCGGGTCTCGGTCTGACCGACATGCGTAAAGTCGTGCAGTACCTGGCGCAGAAAAGTGCGCAAGGCAAAGTCCTCGAGATTCAGGACTGGATTCTCGCCCAGCGCCAGAAAGTCCTGAGCAAGGCCAACCTCAACCCGGCCTTGCTGCTGGAAGCGTTGTTGGTGCAATGGGCGGGATTGCCTGGTCAAAGATAAGAATGTGTACCTAGACTCTGAACATCAGCAGTGGAGGTCAACATGAATGAACCCGTCAGCCCTGGGCCGCGCAACGGCATTTTGTCCCTGACCATCAAGGACAAGTCGGTGCTCTACGCCGCTTACATGCCGTTCATCAAGAACGGTGGCTTGTTCATCCCGACCAACAAGAGTTACAGGTTGGGCGATGAGGTGTTCATGCTGCTCAACCTGATGGACGAGGCCGAGAAGATTCCGGTGGCCGGCAAGGTCGCCTGGATCACCCCCAAAGGGGCGCAAGGCAATCGCGCTGCCGGTGTCGGCGTGCAGTTCAATGACGGCGACAACACCGCGCGCAGTCGCATCGAAACCCACCTGGCCGGAGCGCTTAAATCCGACCGTCCCACTCATACGATGTAAGTAGCCGTCTTTTTATGCTCGTAGATTCCCATTGTCACCTTGATCGTCTCGACCTCGCTGCCCATGACGGGTCGCTGGATGCCGCACTTGATGCAGCCCGACAGCGCGGGGTAGGGCACTTTCTGTGCATCGGCGTGAGTGCCGACAACGCCGCCGACGTCAAAGCGCTGGCTGAGCGTTACGAAGACGTTGATTGCTCGGTCGGCGTGCATCCGCTCGATGTGCAACCCGGCGCGGCGCCTGCGCTAGACTGGCTGTTGCACGAGCTCAATCACCCGAAAGTGGTGGCGATCGGTGAAACCGGTCTGGATTATCACTACGAGCCGGAAGCCGCCGAACTGCAGCAGGAATCATTCCGTCTGCACCTGCAAGCGGCGCAGCAGACCGGCAAACCGGTGATCATCCACACCCGTGGCGCCCGTGCCGATACCCTTGAGTTGCTGCGCGAAGCGGCACTGCCGCAGGCCGGTGTACTGCATTGCTTCACCGAAGACTGGGACATGGCCAAAGCCGCGCTGGACATGGGTTATTACATCTCCCTGTCGGGCATCGTCACGTTCCGCAATGCCGATGCGTTGCGCGATGTCGCGAGCAAGGTTCCGGCGGATCGCTTGCTGGTGGAAACCGATTCACCGTATCTGGCGCCGATCCCTTATCGCGGCAAGCCGAACCTGCCGCAGTACGTGCGCGAAGTAGCGGAGTTCCTGGCGATGCTGCGCGGGGAAAGCTACGAGCGTTTTGCCGAGCAGACCACCGAGAATTTCAAGCGTCTGTTCCCGCTGGCCAGTGTTAAATCTGCCCTGTAAGCGGTAGCCAAATCGCAGGCAAAAAAAACCCGGGTTCTGGGGGGTGAATCCGGGTTAAGACCATTAGGAGTAAAACAAAGGCACGCGGTCCCTTGGTACCTTTACCGGCGCGACACTTGGGGGAGATGTCGCCCGACAGTTCAAGTATTGATCAGTCTGGCGTGCAGTCCAGTTAGCCGGTCGGGGTTTTTAAACAAATTTGGAATACGTTCGCTTCAGTTGAGTTCTCATTGCGCCCAAAACGTTCTCAAAATGAACAAGAAACACAGATATGGTCGGATGATCCGTGCATTTTTGCGCAAGTTAGGCATAATACGCGGCTTCGAATTTTGACCCTTCAGACCTTTTCTTATGCACAAAGAACCTCGTAAGGTCCGTGAGTTTCGTCGCCGCGAGCAAGAAATTCTCGATACCGCGCTCAAGCTGTTCCTCGAACAAGGTGAAGACAGTGTCACCGTCGAGATGATTGCTGATGCCGTGGGTATCGGCAAAGGCACGATCTACAAGCACTTCAAATCCAAGGCCGAGATCTATCTGCGCCTGATGCTCGATTACGAGCGCGATTTGAACGAGCTGCTGCATTCGGCCGATGTCGACAAGGACAAGGAAGCGCTGTCCCGCGCCTACTTCGAATTCCGCATGCGCGACCCGCAGCGCTATCGCCTGTTCGACCGTCTCGAAGAGAAGGTCGTTAAAGGCAATCAGGTGCCGGAAATGGTCGAGGAGCTGCATAAGATCCGTGCCTCGAACTTCGAACGCCTGACCCTGCTGATCAAGGGCCGCATCAGCGAAGGCAAGCTTGAAGACGTACCGCCGTACTTCCATTACTGCGCATCCTGGGCGCTGGTGCACGGCGCCGTCGCGCTGTATCACTCGCCGTTCTGGAGCAATGTGCTGGAAGATCAGGAAGGTTTCTTCCAGTTCTTGATGGACATCGGCGTGCGCATGGGCAACAAGCGCAAGCGCGATCCGGAAACGCCGAGCAGCTGAGCCATTCAGCTGCCTTATTGCGCCATGATTTAGCTACATGACGCAGTACCGCAGGAATATACTCAGGCATAGGGCTTGCTAAAACTTGATTTGTGAGTCAAGTTTTAGCGGCTCGAAATTCTTTCGCCGGAGTGATCATGATCGTTGACCGACAAGGCAGGCGTTTTCGCAATTTGCGGATCAGCCTGACCTCAGCCTGCAATTACGCGTGTACCTACTGCGTGCCTAACGGCAAGCGGCTGGTGGCTGCGCAGGATGAACTGTCGGCTGAAGCCATGGCCCGCGGCGTGGCGTATCTGATCGAAGCCGCCGGCATCGAGCGTCTGCGCATCACTGGCGGCGAGCCGCTGGTCAGCCCCAAGCTCGAATCGTTCATGACCGCTGTCGGCAAGATGGGCCTGGAAGACATCAGTCTGACGACCAACGGCCAACTCCTCGCGAAAAAACTCCCGCTGCTGTTGGATGCTGGTCTGCGTCGCATCAACGTGTCCCTCGATACCCTCGATGCCAGCGCGTTCCGCAGCATCGCCCGTGGCGGCGATCTGGCCACTGTGCTCGATGGCATGGACCAGGCCGCAGCGGCGGGGATGAAGATCAAGGTCAATATGGTGCCATTGCGCGGGCAGAACCTTGATCAAGTCATGCCACTGTTGGATTACTGTCTGGAGCGCGGATACGAACTGCGCTTCATCGAGTTGATGCGTATGGGCCACCTGGCTAAGGACAATAATGCTTTCCTGCAACAGTTTGTGAGTCTGCAACAACTGTTGGAGCTGATCGGCGAGCGTTATGAGTACGCACAAACCGATGCGCCCGTAGACGCCACCGCTGTGCGTTACGCGATTCCCGGCGTGGGCAACTTTGGCGTGATCGCCAACGAAAGCGTGCCGTTTTGCCGGACCTGCTCGCGCTTGCGCTTGTCGTCGACCGGTTGGCTGCATGGCTGCCTGTCGTCGAGCAACCGCCACTATGTCGGCGATCTGCTCGACAAGCCGCGCCATCAGGCACTGCCGGCTCTGCAGCGTTTGCTGGTCAAAGCGTTGGGCGACAAGCAGGAAGTGGCGTTCTCTGGCGGTGCTACCGTCATGAAGATTATCGGCGGCTGATTCTCTTTTTCGCGAGCAGGCTCGCTCCCACAGGGTTTTCGCAATCTGTGGGAGCGAGCCTGCTCGCGAATACGATCCGGCAATCAACGAATTTCCCGAGCTGGCGCAAAAGCTGCATCCAACGGCCATTCGCCGGTTTTCCGTCACCGGCCTCTGGAGGAATAGGATGCGTAGCCTGGTTTTGCTGCTGGCCGTTTTGGCGCTTGGCGGCTGTATGACTGTCAGCGATATGGCCGAAGGCACTCGCTATCAGATGAGCGACGCGGGCTTGCTGGATCACAGCGACAGCCGTCGCGTGAACAATTTCCGCATTCAGCCGGACTCGTTCATCTACATCGCTCAGGGCGCGTTCGCACCGCCGGGTGGTTCCTACCCGCGCCCCAACGTCGTGGCCGAAGAAGCCTTCAAAGGCTTCGTCGAATACTTCCCGATGGTCCGCCGCGCCCGTGCTCCGGAAGGTCTCGATCAGGCCATGGGCGAAGCTCGCGATGCCGGCGCGCACTATCTGCTGTACACGCGTTTCGCCAAGGCTGACGACCGCATCGGCAACTCAGACGAGTGGCTCGATGAAGAAGCGGTAGATCGCCTCGGCATCGACGGTGGCGTGATTCAGATCATGTTGATCGAGACCAGCACCCAGTATTTGATTGATACTGCACGGATCAAGAGTCGTGGCGGTTTACTGACGTTCCACGACAGCAAGCCCGAAGACCTGATCGGCCCGCCGCTGGCACAGTACGCGCGCAGCCTGTTGGGAGTCGGCGACCAATAATTCAAGGAGAACGCCATGAGTGGCCCGCAAAAAGCCAATGACCTGTTGGGACAGATCCCCAAAACCAAAGGCCTGCCGCCGGTGCACTTGTGGAACCCGGACTTCTGCGGCGATATCGACATGCGCATCGCCCGCGACGGCACCTGGTATTACCTGGGCACGCCGATCGGGCGCAAGCCGATGGTCAAGCTGTTCTCGACGATCATGCGCCGCGATGGCGATGACTACTTCCTGATCACCCCGGTCGAGAAGGTCGGGATCAAGGTGGATGATGCGCCGTTCGTGGCGATTGCGGTCGAGGTTGAAGGCGAGGGGGAGGCGCAGCTGTTGCGCTTCACCACCAACGTTGATGAAACCGCCGAGGCCGGGCCTGAGCATCCGATCCGCGTCGAGATTGATCCGACGACGCAAGAACCCGCGCCCTACGTGCATATCCGCACCAATCTTGAAGCGCTGATTCATCGCAATGTGTTCTATCAACTGGTGGAACTGGCGGTCAGCCGCGAAATCGACGGGCAGCGCTGGCTCGGTGTGTGGAGCGGCGGTGAGTTCTTCCGCATCGGCCTCGAACCCTGAATACCAACCACTGTGGGAGCGAGCTTGCTCGCGAAGGCGGACTGTCAGTCAATGTTAAAGGGGACTGATACACCGCTTTCGCGAGCAAGCTCGCTCCCACAGTGGTTTTGTGAATTGCCTGAAAAATCCTGATTGACTGTTAATCGTATGATGATTAGCTTGATCACCCATCGCGATCCGCTTTGAGGTGTTCATGTCCAGCAGCTTTCATGCGTCGACCGTTGACTGGCTGGGCAGCTGGATCGCCGCTGGCCAGGTCAAACCCGGGCAGACGATCAAAGTCGAGGCCGATCTCGGCGAACAGCTCGGCGTCAGCCGCACGGTCATCCGCGAAGCGATCAAAACCCTCGTTGCCAAAGGCATGCTCGAAGTCGGACCGAAAGTCGGCACCCGCGTATTGCCGGTGCGGCGCTGGAACCTGTTCGATCCGCAGGTCGTCGGTTGGCTGTCACGTAATGGCCTGCCGGAAAACTTCGTCGATGACTTGCTCGACCTGCGCCGCACCATAGAACCCATGGCCGTACGCTGGGCCTGCGAGCGGGCGACCCTGGAACAGATCGAAGCGGTGCAACTGGCCTACAACGCCCTTGAGCGTGCGGTCGACAGCGGCATCGATTACAACCGCGCCGATCAGGTCTTCCACGAATGCATCCTCGCCGCCAGCCACAATCAATTCATCGAACAAATGGTTCCGGCGCTCGGCGCGTTGCTCGCGGTGTCATTTGAGGTTTCGGCGGCCGATCCGGATGAACTGCGCCGTACCTTGCCGATCCACAAAGACATGGCCGACGCCATCGCCGCGCGCGATTCCGCGCGGGGCGTGTGGGCGTGCATGACGCTGATTGATAACGCCGATCTGGCGATCAAACGCTTTTACCCGAAAGTCATGGCCGACAAAAAGGCCAGCTGAATACACCGATATCCCCTGTGGGAGCGAGCCTGCTCGCGAAGGCGTTGCATCAGGCGCCTCATGCATCGACTGACACGACGCTTTCGCGAGCAGGCTCGCTCCCACATTAAATAACAACAAGATCCGAGGAGTTGATATGCCGTGGACCGCCCTGACCCAACACCGCGCCCAACTGGGTGAAGGCCCATTCTGGGACGCGCCGACCCAGGCGCTGTACTGGGTAGACATCGCTGGCAAACAGGCCCTACGCCTGATCGGCCAGAACGTGCAGATCTGGCAAATGCCCGAGCACGTCTCCGCGTTCATCCCCTGCGCCAGCGGCGACGCCTTGGTGACCCTGAGCAGCGGCGTCTACCGCCTTGATCTCGATTCCCCGGGGCTCGAGCCGAGTCTGACGCTGTTCTGCGTCGCCGATCCGCAACCGGGCAATCGCCCTAACGAAGCGCGCTGCGATGGCCAAGGTCGACTGTGGCTCGGCACCATGCAAAACAACATCGGCGAGAACGGCGAAGACCTGCCGATCACCCGTCGCTCCGGCGGCCTGTTCCGGATCGATCCGGATAAACGCGTCACACCCTTACTGCGCAATCTGGGAATTCCCAATACCTTGCTGTGGAGTGACGACGGCACCACGCTGCTGTTCGGCGACAGCATGGACAGCACGCTCCATCGCTATTTCATTCACACCGACGGCAACCTTGATGCTGCACAAGTCTGGTACGGCCCCGATCAGCAGGGCGGCCCGGACGGCTCGGCGATGGATGCCGAAGGATTCGTGTGGAATGCCCGTTGGGACGGCAGTTGTCTGCTGCGGCTGACGCCTGATGGCAAGGTCGAGCGCAAAATCGACCTGCCCGTCAGCCGCCCGACCAGTTGTGTATTCGGCGGTGAAGACCTGAAAACCCTGTTCATCACCAGCGCCAAAAGCCCGCACAACCATCCATTGGATGGCGCGGTGCTGTCGATGCGCGTTGATGTTGCAGGAAAACTCTGTACGCGGTTTGCAGGTTGAATCCCAAAATATGGGATGCAAAATTATATATTGAGATTATTTGGTGGTCGGGTTTATAGTCGGCTGCAGCAGTAACACGCACTCACACTTAAAAAGAACAAAACAGGTGAAGTGATGCAGCGAATTTCCATCGCACTCCCATGCGGAGTCCGCGTCTCGCAACGGCCCCAAGCTGTCGGCCGTGCCTGCCTGTTTCGTTCCAACCGCCTTCCAGACCGGACATCGGCAGATGCCCGGTTTTTTTGTGCTCGCGAAACAGGAGTCCTGATCCATGGCTGAGCCTCTTTCCCTGCCGCCGGTGCCCGCGCCGCCGAAGGGTGAGCGCCTGAACAACAAGGTCGTGCTGCTGACCGGCGCCGCGCAAGGCATCGGCGAAGCCATCGTCGCCGCTTTCGCCTCGCAGCAAGCAAAACTGTTGATCAGCGATATCCAGGCCGAGAAAGTCGAGCAAGTCGCCGCCCATTGGCGTGGGCAGGGCTTTGATGTGCAGGCGCTGAAGGCTGACGTTTCGCGTCAGCAGGATCTGCATGCCATGGCCAAACGCGCTGTTGAACTGCACGGGCGCATCGACGTGCTGGTCAACTGCGCCGGGGTCAACGTGTTCCGCGATCCATTGGAAATGACCGAAGAAGACTGGCATCGCTGCTTCGCCATCGATCTGGACGGCGCCTGGTTCGGCTGCAAAGCGGTGTTGCCGCAGATGATCGAGCAGGGCGTTGGCAGCATCATCAACATTGCCTCGACCCACTCCAGCCACATTATTCCCGGCTGCTTCCCGTATCCGGTGGCCAAGCACGGTTTGCTCGGCCTGACCCGCGCGCTCGGCATCGAATACGCCGCGAAGGGCATTCGCGTGAACGCCATCGCACCCGGCTACATCGAAACGCAACTGAACGTCGATTACTGGAACGGTTTCGCCGACCCGCACGCCGAGCGTCAGCGCGCCTTCGATCTGCACCCGCCGAAACGCATCGGTCAGCCGCTTGAAGTAGCAATGACCGCTGTATTTCTGGCCAGCGATGAGGCGCCGTTCATCAACGCGTCATGCATCACCATCGATGGTGGTCGCTCGGTGATGTACCACGACTGAGCGCAGTGGCTTTCACACGGATAAAACCGTTTGCAATCCAATCATCATACGATATGACTATTTTCAGAAGATTTTGCAGGAACACGCTTTAACGCTTTTCAAACATTGCTCAAAAAAAATAACAAGGAGTCAGCTTATGAAACGTCGTTTCGGGATTCGTACCCTGTGCAGTACCGCCCTGGCGGTCACCGCGTTCAGCCTGAGCAGTGCGCTGCTCGCTGCCGACACCGTGAAAATCGGTTTTCTGGTCAAGCAGGCTGAAGAGCCGTGGTTCCAGACCGAGTGGGCTTTCGCCGAGAAAGCCGCCAAGGACAAGGGCTTCGAACTGATCAAGATCGCTGTGCCGGACGGTGAGAAAACCCTGTCGGCGATCGACAGTCTTGCCGCCAACGGTGCCAAGGGCTTCGTCATTTGCCCGCCGGACGTCTCGCTCGGCCCGGCGATCATGGCCAAAGCCAAACTCAATGACCTGAAAGTGATTGCCGTCGACGACCGTTTCGTCGACGCCAACGGCAAGTTCATGGAAGACGTGCCGTACCTCGGCATGGCCGCGTTCGAAGTCGGCCAGAAGCAGGGCAACGCCATGGTCGCCGAAGCGAAAAAGCGTAACTGGGACTGGAAAGACACCTACGCGGTGGTCAACACCTACAACGAACTCGACACCGGCAAGAAGCGCACCGACGGCTCGGTGAAGTCCCTCGAAGATGCCGGTATGCCGAAAGACCACATTCTGTTCGCCGCACTGAAAACCCTCGACGTACCGGGCAGCATGGACGCGACCAACTCGGCGCTGGTGAAACTACCGAGCGCTGCGAAAAACCTGATCATCGGCGGCATGAACGACAACACCGTGCTCGGCGGCGTGCGCGCCACTGAAGCGGCCGGTTTCGCCGCCGCCAACGTGATCGGCATTGGTATCAACGGTACCGACGCCATCGGCGAACTGAAAAAGCCTAACAGCGGCTTCTTCGGCTCAATGCTGCCAAGCCCGCATATCGAAGGCTACAAAACCGCCGAGATGATGTTCGAGTGGGTGACCACAGGCAAAGAACCGCCGAAGTACACCGCGATGGACGACGTCACCCTGATCACCCGCGAAAACTTCAAGCAAGAGCTGGAAAAAATCGGCTTGTGGAACTGATGCAGCGACGGCCCGGGCAGCCGGGCCGTTTTTCGGTGTGAAGAGGTGGCTTTATGCACGCGCAAGTACAGACACACGAACATAGCGCCGTTGGCAGCCTGCGTTTCAACGGCATCGGCAAAACCTTTCCCGGCGTGAAAGCGCTGGACGCGATCAGCTTCGTCGCGCATCCCGGCCAGGTTCATGCCTTGATGGGCGAGAACGGCGCCGGCAAATCGACCCTGCTGAAAATCCTCGGCGGCGCCTACATCCCGAGCAGCGGCGAGTTGCAGATCGGCGAGCAGACCATGGCGTTCAAGTCGACCGCCGACAGCATCGGCAGCGGCGTCGCGGTGATTCACCAAGAGCTGCATCTGGTGCCGGAAATGACCGTCGCCGAAAACCTGTTTCTCGGCCATCTACCGGCCAGTTTCGGTTTGATAAATCGCGGTGCCCTGCGTCAGCAAGCGTTGAATTGCCTCAAAGGCCTGGCTGATGAAATCGATCCGCAGACCAAGGTCGGACGTTTGTCCCTCGGCCAGCGACAATTGGTGGAAATTGCTAAAGCGTTATCGCGCGGCGCCCATGTGATCGCCTTCGACGAACCGACCAGCAGTCTTTCGGCCCGTGAAATCGACCGCTTGATGGCGATCATCGGCCGCCTGCGCGACGAGGGCAAAGTCGTGCTCTACGTCTCCCATCGCATGGAAGAAGTGTTCCGCATCTGCGACGCGGTGACAGTGTTCAAGGACGGCCGCTACGTGCGCACCTTCGATGACATGAGCCAGTTGACCCACGATCAACTGGTGACCTGCATGGTCGGTCGCGACATTCAGGACATCTACGATTATCGCCATCGTCCACGCGGCGCGGTGGCGCTGAAGGTCGCCGGCTTGCTCGGTCCTGGCCTGCGTGAGCCGATCAGTTTCGAGGCGCACAAAGGCGAAATTCTTGGCCTGTTCGGACTGGTCGGGGCAGGGCGCACCGAACTGTTTCGTTTGCTCAGCGGGCTGGAACGCAACACGGCCGGGCGCCTCGAATTGCGCGGTCATGAATTGAAACTGCGCTCACCGCGCGACGCGATTGCGGCGGGCATTTTGCTGTGTCCGGAGGATCGCAAGAAGGAAGGCATCATCCCGCTGGCCAGCGTCGCCGAGAACATCAACATCAGTGCACGTGGCGCCCATTCGGGTCTTGGCTGCCTGATTCGCGGTCTGTGGGAAAAGGGCAACGCCGACAAACAGATCAAAGCGCTGAAAGTGAAAACCCCGCACGCCGGTCAGCAGATCAAATTCCTTTCCGGCGGCAATCAGCAGAAGGCCATTCTCGGTCGCTGGCTGTCGATGCCGATGAAAGTGCTGCTGCTCGACGAACCGACGCGTGGCATCGACATCGGCGCCAAGGCGGAGATCTACCAGATCATCCATAACCTCGCCGCCGAGGGCATTTCGGTGATCGTGGTGTCCAGCGATCTGATGGAAGTGATGGGCATTTCCGACCGCATTCTGGTGCTCTGCGAAGGCGCCCTGCGCGGCGAAATCAGCCGTGACCAGGCCAATGAATCCAACCTGCTGCAACTGGCTTTGCCGCGCCACCGCGCTGACGGCGTGGCGAACTGAGAGGTGACTATGATGACAACCCAAAACGAAACCCTGCCCAAAGAGCGCAAACCTCTGGACATGCGCCGCTTCCTTGATGACTGGGTCATGCTACTGGCGGCTGTAGGCATTTTCGTTGCCTGCACGCTGCTGATCGACAACTTCCTTTCGCCGCTGAACATGCGCGGCCTAGGCCTGGCGATTTCCACCACCGGGATCGCCGCGTGCACGATGTTGTACTGCCTGGCGTCGGGTCATTTCGACTTGTCGGTGGGCTCGGTGATTGCCTGCGCCGGCGTGGTCGCGGCGGTGGTGATGCGTGACACCAACAGCGTGTTTCTCGGTGTCAGTGCAGCGTTGGTGATGGGCCTGATTGTCGGGCTGATCAACGGGATCGTGATTGCCAAGTTGCGCGTCAATGCGTTGATCACTACGTTGGCGACCATGCAGATCGTTCGTGGTCTGGCGTACATTTTTGCCAACGGCAAAGCGGTGGGTGTGTCGCAGGAATCGTTCTTCGTCTTCGGCAACGGCCAGTTGTTTGGCGTGCCGGTGCCGATTCTGATCACCATCGTTTGCTTTCTGTTTTTTGGCTGGCTGCTGAATTACACCACCTACGGGCGCAATACCATGGCCATCGGTGGCAACCAGGAAGCAGCGTTGCTGGCGGGCGTGAACGTTGATCGCACCAAGATCATTATCTTTGCCGTGCACGGTGTGATTGGCGCGTTGGCCGGGGTGATTCTGGCGTCGCGGATGACCTCGGGGCAGCCGATGATTGGTCAGGGTTTTGAGCTGACGGTGATCTCGGCTTGCGTGCTGGGCGGGGTGTCGTTGAGCGGCGGGATTGGCATGATCCGGCATGTGATTGCCGGGGTGTTGATTTTGGCGATCATCGAGAATGCGATGAACCTGAAGAATATTGATACGTTCTACCAATACGTTATTCGCGGTTCGATTTTGCTGCTGGCCGTGGTCATCGACCGCCTGAAGCAGCGCTGAGTCAAAGGCTACCCTCATCGGAACGCCGCCCGCCCAGCCCTCTCCCAGAGAGAGAGGGGGAAAGGGAGCAGATCTTCTGGTTTTTCAAACCTGAGTTCGACTGGATATTTCAGGTCGATGTCATTCGAATAAACACCTCCATCAGTCCCCTCTCCCACCGGGAGAGGGCTAGGGTGAGGGGCTTTTGATTCTTCCGCCTTTCGTCACTATCCCCAAATATCCCTTGCCCGCCCACACCGGTTTCGGGTATCAATTTGTACATGATTAGACAGGTACGATTTGACAAGAAACAACGGGTGGTCGACGAGCTCGTCCGGCGCATCGAAAGCGGCCTCATGGAGGACGGCTTTCTATTGCCCGGCGAGCATCAGTTGGCTCAAGAATTCAACGTCAGCCGTGGCACGTTGCGCGAAGCGCTGGCCGAACTGAAACGGCGCAATTACATCGCCACACAAAGCGGCGTCGGCTCCATCGTCACCTTCGATGGTGTGGCGCTTGATCAGCGTAGCGGCTGGGCGCAGGCACTGGCTGACAGCGGCGCACTGATCAACACCGAAGTGCTGCGTCTGGAAGCGGTGACCCGGCCGGATCTGCTCTCGCGTTTCGGTACGGAAAACTTCATCACCCTCGACCGTCGTCGTCGCTCCAACGACGGCACGCTGGTGTCCCTCGAACGCTCTTTGATGCCCGCGACCGGCGGCCTGGAAAGCTTGCCGCGCGTCGGCCTGATCGATAATTCCCTGACCATCACCCTGGCCGCCTACGGCTACATCGGCGAGCGCGGCGATCAATGGATCGGCGCCGAACCGCTGAATGCCGAAGACGCCGAACTGCTCGGTCGTCCGGCCGGCACGGTTTTCCTCAAGGCGTTGCGCACAACCTACGACCGCCAGAACCGTTTCATGGAGCAGGTCGAAAGCCTGCTCGACCCGGTGCATTTCCGTCTGCACCTGCAATTTGGAGAATCGAAATGACCGCGCTCAACCGTGCCCTCGGCGCTTTTTATGGCCTGGCCCTCGGCGACGCGCTGGGCATGCCGACGCAATCGCTGAACCGTGAAACGATCAAGACCCGCTTCGGCACAATCACCGATCTGCAGGACGCCGGGCCGCTGCAACCGATTGCCGCGAACATGCCCAAAGGCTCGATCACCGACGACACCGAACAGGCGATTCTGGTCGGCGAATTGCTGGTCGAAGGCAAGGGCCGCATCGAGCCGGCAATCCTCGCGCAACGTTTGATCGAGTGGGAAGCCGAGATGCAGGCCAAGGGCTCGCAGGATTTACTCGGGCCGTCGACCAAACGCGCGATCGAAATGATCCTCGCTGGCCACTCGCCGGAAGAAGCCGGGCGCTACGGCACCACCAACGGTGCGGCAATGCGTATTACGCCGGTGGGGATTGCGGCGGATGTCGTCGACCCCGAGCGCTTTATTGCGGCGGTGGTGCAGGCCTGTCAGGTCACCCATAACACCACGCTGGGGATTTCCAGCGCGGCGGCAGTGGCGGCGGTGGTGTCTGCCGGCATCAATGGCATGGACCTGGGCGAGGCGTTGAACCTCGGTCAGCAGATCGCTCAGCAAGCGGAAGCGCACGGTCACTGGGTCGCTGGTGGCCGCATCGGTTCGCGCATCAGTTGGGCACGCAGCATCAGCGTCGATAGCGACAAGGCACTGCTGGCGGATCTGCTCTACGACGTGATCGGTACTTCGGTGGCGTCGCAGGAGTCGGTGGTGGTCTCGTTCGCGCTGGCGCAACAAGTGGCTATCGGTGAGATGAGTGCGTTCGATGCGCTGTGCATGGCCGCCAGCCTGGGCGGCGACACCGACACCATCGCGGCGATCCTCGGCGCCATGCTCGGGGCCTGCCTGGGCCTTGAGAGTTGGCCTGTCGAGATGATTGATACGGTGAAGGCCGTTAATCATCTGGAGCTTGAGCCGTTGGTGCAGGGACTGTTGGCCTTGCGCTGATTGAACTGACGCCATCGCTGGCAAGCCAGCTCCCACAGGTTTTTGCTGTGAACACAAATTTGTGTACACCCCGATCCCTGTGGGAGCTGGCTTGCCAGCGATAGGCGCACCAAAATTGTTGAATCATTCACCCGCAATGGATCGCACAGACAGGCCGAGGACGGCCGCGATGTCTTGTCGTTTTGCATCATTGCCACAACCACAAAAAAGGCAAACAGGAGCACCTTCATGAGTTCATCATCCGCCGGGCAAAGCGCCGGGCAACTGGAAACCCGCGGCATCGAACCGGTGCCGGAAGCCGAGTGCAACGGGCATCCGCTGCAACTGTTCTGGGTCTGGTTCGCCGCCAACATCTCCATCCTCGGTCTGCCGCTGGGCGCCACACTGGTGGCGTTTCGCGGGCTGGCGATCTGGCAGGCGATCATCGTCGCGATCATCGGCGCCGCCGGTTCGTTTGCCGTGGTCGGGATCATCTCGATTGCCGGTCGACGTGGCCGCGCGCCAAGCCTGACCTTGTCGCGTGCGATCTTCGGTGTACGCGGCAACATCGGCCCGACGCTGGTCTCGCTGATGTCGCGTCTGGGCTGGGAAACCGTCAACACCACTACCGCTGCATTCGTGCTGCTGTCGCTCTGCTCGATTCTGTTCGGCTCACCGGTTGAAGCGAAAAGCGCACCGGTACTGACGCTGGTCTTCATCGCGATTTTCGTCCTGCTGACCTTGTCGGTTTCCGGCCTCGGCCACGCGACCTTGCTGGTGATCCAAAAATGGGCGACCTACGTGTTCGGCGCGCTGAACATTCTGGTCGGCGGTTTCCTCTGCGCGACTATCGACTGGAACGCGGTGTTCAACGCCACGCCAGCGCCGATGAGCGCAATGATCATCGGTATCGGCACCATGGCCGCCGGCACCGGCATCGGTTGGGCCAACGCTGGCGCCGACATGTCGCGCTATCAGCATCGCAGCGTCAAGGCTGTGCGACTGGTCGCGTCCGCCGCATTCGGTGCGGGTATTCCACTGGTGTTGCTGATCACCCTCGGCGGCTTGCTGTCGGTGGGCAATAACGACCTCGCCTCGGCGACTGACCCGATCGTGGCGATCCGCGACATGCTGCCAACGTGGATGGCCGTGCCGTACCTGATCACCGCGTTCGGTGGTCTGTTGCTGTCGAACAACCTGTCGGTGTACTCCGCCGGTCTGACCACGCTGACGCTGGGTCTGAAGGTCAAACGCGTTTACGCGGTGGTGGTCGACATCGTCGCGATCTTCGCCGGTTCGATCTACTTCATGCTGATCGCCGACAGCTTCTACGGCCCGTTTATCACGTTCATTTCCCTGCTGGCGGTGCCGATCACCGCGTGGGTCGGGATCTTCGTGATAGACCTGATTCACCGTCACTACTACAGCCCGACAGATTTGCTCGACGTCAGCCCGAGCAGCGCTTACTGGTATCACGGCGGTATCGAGTGGCGTGCATTTGGCGCGTGGGCGATTGCCATCGTCCTCGGCTTCAGCTTCACCACCATCGGCACCACTGCAGAGAACGTCTGGTTCAAAGGCTTCCTGTCCGACTCGTGGCTGGGCCACAACGGCCTCGGCTGGATCGTGACGTTCGTGGTGGCCGGTGGCATTTACTTCGTCCTCGGCGGGGCGAAAGATCGCCGCGCCGCGCAAACCGAGAATGCTCATGCCTAAGATGTTGCACACCGGCCAGGTCATCATCGACCTGGTCATGGCCGTGGATAAACTGCCGCAGATTGGCGGTGACGTACTGGCACAGTCGGCCGGTTTCGAAGCCGGTGGTGGGTTCAATGTGATGGCGGCAGCGGTGCGTAATGGCCTGCCGGTGGTGTATCTCGGTCGCCATGGCAGCGGGCGTTTCGGCGATCTCGCGCGTCAGGCGATGAACGCCGAGGGGATTCACATCGGCATCACCGAACCCGCACAGAAAGACACCGGTTTATGTGTGGCGCTGACCGATGCGTCGGCGGAGCGCAGTTTCATTTCCTATATCGGCGCAGAAGGTGAAGTGACGCAGGCGGATCTGAACAGCGTGCCGGCCGAGGCGGGCGACTACGTTTATCTGAGCGGCTACAGCCTGCTCCACGCAGGCAAGGCCCAGGCGTTGCTCGATTGGACGCTGGCACTGCCGGATTCGATCGACGTGGTGTTCGATCCGGGCCCGTTGGTGGAATCGCCGGACTCCCTGATGATGCAGGCGTTGCTGCCGCGCATCGATGTGTGGACCAGCAACAGTGTTGAAGCACTGCGGTTTACCGGCGCTGATGATATTGGCGCGGCGCTGGATCGTCTCGCTGAGCATCTGCCCAATGAAGTGCTGATGGTGGTCCGTGACGGGCCGCAGGGCTGCTGGATTCATCAGCGCGATGAGCGTCGGCATGTGCCCGGGTTTGCGGTGAATGCGGTGGACAGCAATGGCGCCGGTGATGCGCATGCCGGGGTGTTTATTGCCGGATTGGCGCAGGGTTTGCCCGCGCATGAAGCCGCTCGCCGGGCGAATGCGGCAGCGGCTATCGCGGTGACGCGCTGGGGGCCGGCGACTTCGCCGGGTGCGACTGAAGTGGATGCGTTTATCCGCGAGTCCGGCGGCGTCTGATCTTCCGCTTTCGCGAGCAAGCTCGCTCCCACAGGAAATGTGTGAACGACATCAATCCAGTGTGGGAGCGAGCTTGCTCGCGAAGGGGCCATCAGCCTCACACATAACTCAACCGGCCTTACGCAAGGCTTCGATCAACTCCTGCTTGCGCATCGAAGACCGCCCCGGAATCTTCTTCGCCCGGGCCTCCTTCATCAAGCTATCGACTGTCTGCGTATCCTTCGAAGCCTTGCTGTTACGCGAATGCCCCTCGCGACTGGCCACTGCTCGCCGTGACGATTCCTTGCGATCTTCGGACTTGGCACTCGCCGGTTTCTTGCGTCCTGAGCCGCCGCTCTTCTCGCCGCCGCCCGATTGCTTGTTCACCGTCGCCCAGGCCCGCGCCTCGGCGTCATCTTTCGACAGACCTTTCTTTTCGTAGCTGTCCTCGATGTGCTCGGCTTTGCGTTCTTGCTCGGCGGTGTATTTGTCTTTGCTTCCACGAGGCATGGGATTTCTCCTCTTGTGTGCAGATCAAGCCGCTCGCCGCCCAGGCGGCGAGCGGTCGCAGGACTACTGCAGATCCAGCTTGCGCGCCGCCTCAACGCCAGCGGCACTGAGCTTGATCGGCAGGTTCAACGAATGTTCGCCAGCCTCGTTGCAGGTCACATGCCCGTGGTGAATCAGTCCACGATCCTGCAAAGCGGCGAGGGCGCTGGCCACGACCTTCTCGCCCCGGTAATTGTCCAGCACCTCCTTGCCCAGTCCACTCGGATGAGCGTGCAGCAGGCGGGTGAGGACTTCTTTTTCCAGGTTTTTATCGACGTTCATGGTTACCTCTTCATTGGGTTGAACAGGACGCTCGCGTCGGCGAACTACTGACCGGAGCCTTCGGAACCGGAGCCACCGGTGGTGGTTTTCGAGCCGACGCCGGGGCCCGCGTTGTCTGGGGTGGCGGGGGCGTCGGGGGTATTCATGCCGCCCTGCCGGCCCGGGTCACTGCCCTGGGTGCGCGGATCAGTACCGGTGGCGGGCGGCTGATTGATCAGGGGCACGCCGGAGCCATCGGTGTTCATGCCGGGAGCACTGTTGATGGCGGGGGCGCGTGGCGGGGTCGGATCGGTAGGGCCGGTGCCCGCAGCGGTGGCGGATGCGGCGAAAACCGCAGGGCAGAGCAGGGCGCTGAATACGAAAGCGGTCAACCTTGACGGGATCATAGGGCTTCTCCAGTGATTGGAATCCTTACCTGTCGTTGGTCTGCCCGCTGATCGGATTGGTGCCTGATGAACGACGAACGGTCTGGATTGCCTGCGCCGGTTTCAGACTGATCCGTCGCCAGAGCAAGCGGCCAAGGGTGATCAGCCAGTTGGCCAACGCGACGATCAATACCGTCAAAAGCAGTGTGCTCATGCCGTGCTCGACGATGATTTTCCCGGCGAGTAACGGGAAACCAAACACGCCGATGAAGTAGGCGAGACTGAACAGCAACAAGGCCTGCGATGTAGTACCGGCTGGTGCTTCGTTGGCGGCGAGGCCATTGATCACCGAATAGGTCAGGCCATAACCGACACCGAGCATCAGCGCCGCCAACAGGTAGCTGAATCCGCTGTGTACGCCGAACGCGAACAGCACAATTGAACTCAGCATCAGCCCCGACAGCAGGCACGATGCGCGTAATGGATCACGCTGAACGACATATCCTGCGATCAGCATCCGACTGCTGATCGCGGCACTCATGAAGCCGAGAAAGAACAACGAATAGTCCAGCGAGCGGGTGGCGGCATAGCTGGTCTGAAAGCTCGACAGTCCACCGAATACACAACCGCCGAGACCAACCATGATGATCGGAAACAGGGCGCGCGAGCCGAGCACTTGAGTGGTCGCTTGCCAGCTGATTTTTGCCGCGGTCGGGGCCTGTGAGCTTTTCAATCGAGCACCCAGCTGCCAGAACAGTAGTACCCCAATGAGGCTCGCCAACGCCGCCAGATAAAATGCCGAGGTCACTGGCAAACCCAATGCACTCGCCGCACGACCCAGCAATGGCCCGCTGCCGATGCCGGTCATCATGCTGCCGGACAGCAAGGCGAAATATCTGGCCCGCTGCGCCGGGGTCACCAGACTCGCGACGATGATCGGCCCCAAGGTGTAGAAAACGCCCCAGCCCAATCCCAACAGCAAGCCGAAAAACAGCAGCAGATGACCAAAGCCCGGCGTCAGCGCAAAGCCCAGACTTGCCGCCACCAGCAACAGGCCGAACAGGGCAATCGAGCGCGCCGCGCCGAGCCAGTCCGACAGATGCCCGGAAAGCAGCACCGCGATAAACGTACTGAGCATCGCCGCCGAAATCACACTTCCCGCATCGTGCTCATTGCCACCGCGTGAACCGATCAGCAGCGACAGCAAAAACGTCGAACCGTAGGACAACGACAACAGATAACTGGCGAGGCAGAACAGGCCGAACAACTTGCCTGATACCGGGGGTGTAGCTTGAGACATGACGCGGTTCCTTGACCGGAAAAATTAAGCGTCATCTGTTTACCACGTCAGGTGAGCGGATTAGGTCTGAGCCTGGCGAAGTCAGGATCGCTGTGCGCCGGAGTAACGCTCAGGCGATGCCGATCTCTTCCTTGAATTGCTCCATGAAACTCTCCAGACGCTGATGACGGATCTGCGCCAGGCGCTGGCCGGTGGCGGTCTGGAAACCGTCGGCGAGGTGCAGCAGCTTGGTCTGGAAATGATCGAGGCAAAAACGCTTGTCGTCGTAGTCGCGCTGTTTCGCTTCGGGATCCTGCGGGTCGTACAGCGCCGAACCCATGCGCCCGGCGATGTAGAACGTGCGGGCGACGCCGAGCATGCCGAGTGAGTCGAGGCGGTCGGCGTCCTGGACGATTTTCGCTTCGAGGGTAAGTGGTGTGATGTTGGCGGAGAAACTGTGGGCTTCGATGGCGTGGGCCACGGCGGTGATTTTTTCTTCGGACCAGTTCATCTCCGCGAGCACTGCCGACGCTTTGTCCGCCGCTAATCGCGATGCCTGCGCGCGCAGTGGCGAATTCTTTTCGACGGCAACGCAATCGTGCAAGAGCACGGCGGCGAGCAATACCTCAAGATCGCCACCTTCTTCTACATGTAGCGTACGCACGTTGTGCCAGACCCGCTGCAGGTGGGCGAGGTCGTGAGCGCCGTCATCGGACGGTTCCAGAGCGTTTGGCAGCAACTCTGCTGCCAGTGCCGCCACAGGTGTAAAAAACTCAAGGTTCATAAGCATCCTTTCAGATTGTCGAAGTCCCTGTGGGAGCGAGCTTGCTCGCGAAGGCGTCCTTACAGTCACCTGCATTGGTGAATGACAGAATGTATTCGCGAGCAAGCTCGCTCCCACATGGAGTGGCGGCGTTTGAAGCATCGCGAGAGGGTATCCGCTGTTTTGCCATGTGACGAGCGCCGCCCACGGCCTTAGTATGGCGTTTTCCTTTTCCGACAAGGCCCGTCCATGACGATCGACATCCGCCCGGCGACCCCCAGCGATGCCCCGCAAATCCTCGCCTTCATCACTGAACTCGCCGATTTCGAAAAGGCCCGCCACGAAGTCATCGCCAGCGTTGCCGACATCGAACGCAGCCTGTTCGGCGAAGGCGCCACCGCCCACGGCCTGATCTGCCTGCGCGATGGACTGCCGATCGGTTTCGCGGTGTTCTTCTTCAGCTATTCGACCTGGCTCGGCAGCAACTGCCTGTACCTCGAAGACCTCTACATCACCCCCGACCAACGCGGCGGCGGTGCCGGCAAAACCCTGCTGCGCCACCTCGCGAAAATCGCCTGCGACAACGACTGCGGCCGCTTCGAATGGAGCGTGCTTGACTGGAACACGCCAGCGATCGATTTCTACAAATCCCTCGGTGCGCAACCCCAGGAAGAATGGGTGCGCTACCGCATGGATGGCAAGGTTCTCCGCGAGTTCGCCGAGGGCTGAAAACAATGATGGCAATCCAATGCTAATTCGATTGTCGCCAGCGCTCTAGTCCGGCATTCTACGCGCCATTTTTGCGCGCTCATGGATGACACCTGCAATGCCTCTGGCACAATTTCTCCACGCCCGTGGAGCCTTCGCTGCGTCAACGAGTGACTGGCGATGAGCGGACTTCGGGCGTCAATGCGTTTGTATGGCCTGGTGAAAAACTCAGGCTCAAGCGACAACGCCCAGCGTCAACCGGTCGATATTCTCTGTACGACGAACAGCACGGGCGGCACTGCCATTCGTGCGTTCGTGTCACGCCTTGATGCCGAGTTGATGACCCGCAGTGCCGGGCTCGCCGATTACCGCGTGATACCGCTGCGCACCTTCGATCCGACGGCGTTTATCGGCGCTCATCAAGGTTGGCTGGTGCTGCACATCTGTTGCGGCTTCGTCGCCCCTGCCGGGCATTCGCTGCTCAAGGACGGCGGGTTGATGCCGATGGGCTGGTACGCCTATTCCGAGATCGGTCACTGGACGGCCGAACATCATCTGGACCTCGGCACACAAATGGCCGATTTGCTGCAATCGACTTACGAGCGCAATCACCTGCGCAACTACAACGCCTGGCTCAACGAGCTGGACGACGCCTCGCCTGCCGAGCTGGCGTGGCATGTCGAGGAAGCCTGGCAACATCTGCAATCGGCTACATCCCCTGATAACCGTGAGCATTGCCACGCCCTGTTCGACCCCGTCGACAACCGCTGGCGCTTCGCCGTAACCGACATCGATATCCATCAGCCACACCCGGAATCCCCGAAGCAAGGAGCTTTGAATTGAGTGGTAAACCCGCTGCACGCGTCACCGACCCGACCGCCTGCCCATTGCCAGGCCATGGCACCAACCCGATCGTCTCCGGCTCGCCCGACGTCTTCTTCGATGGCCTCGCCGCTGCGCGCATGACCGATAAATCGGCGTGCGGCAGCCCGATTACCGGGGCAGTCTCCGGTACCGTTTTCATCAACGGCTTGAATGCCGCAATGCTCGACAGTACCGGCGGCCACGGCAATGTCGTGGTCGGTGGTTCGGGGACGGTGATAATCGGCCAGAGTGGCGGCGGCGCGGCGTTTAGCGGGTTGTTGCCGATGCCGGTGCATTTTACGGACAGGTTGCAAGTAGTGAATGAAGCAACTGGCGAGCCAGTGCCCGACCACCCTTATGTGATTCAGCGGGGCGATGGGAGCATGGAACACGGAATCACCAATGAGCAGGGCTTTACTCATATGGTCAGCTCTCATTTGGCCGAAACCATAAAACTGTTTGTAGAGTGATCGAAATGGAAGTTGCAAATCCTGCACTCAAAGATTGCAAAAACGAGGTGGTGAGTCATGAGTTGACTTGCAAAACCGACCAGACAGTAAAATCTGTAGCAATCAAAATCAAAAAAATCGTGGTGTTTTTCATTGGCGGGGCTGGAGACAAGGAACAGTATTATCAAGATCAACCACCTCACGGTAACGTAACCAGTGCGCAGGTTCTATTGCCTAAGAAATTCAACGACGCGCAAATTGAAAAAGTGAAGTCGGTGTACCTTAGTTATAAGGATGTGCGCGGCAAGAAGGACATAGAAAAGTACGTGCTGAGTTATCTGAAAGGTGATAAATCAATTTATATAAGTATCGTTGGTCACAGTCTGGGAGGATGGAACGGCGCCCATCTGGCAGCCATACTCAAAGAACAGGGATTTACGGTGAAGTCCTTGGTCACGCTTGATCCAGTGGGCGGCGGATTGGGTGTCTGGCTGATTTCAGACATTTACGCCACCACCCCGAAGCCTGGTGCAGAGTACTGGATCAATATATTGGCTGCACCGGCGAAACCCAATCAGTCCGATGATGTCGCTGAGATGGGAGAACGCTGGGTCATGAGTTCGGGTCCTGATATCAATAAAGCGGTAGACACCAACCACGAAGATGCAGGCGTAATGTTCAAGGCGAGGATTCTTGGCGAACAGTCCGCATGTGATCTCATCGCTGAAAAAATGATCAAATATCTGGAGTCTTGACATGCGAGTGTTGCTTACAATTCTAGTTCTTTGTTTGTGTGCTTCGTGCGCAAAAAGAGTGCCATTACCAGAGACAGAAATTGATTTTGTTTCTGTTGCCAAGCCTGGAGACAGTGCTCTTCTGGATATTCGCTTCAGTTCAATGACTGATCTGTTGCGATTTTTCGAAATCAATGCCGGCCAACATCAGGTTGGCAATGCCTTGATCTGTTCATTGGATGAGAGTGGCTTCTTCGAAACAAAACAGGACCTGACCCGGTATCTTGAAGGGGAGGTCGTAGCGGTATTAAATGAATCTGCTGTGGGGCCATATGTGTATTCGGCTGAGGTCTCTGCGGTGCATACACCGGACGGTGGAACGCTGAGTACGTACTTCAATAAAAAACAACTGTTGATGGTATTGAGCGCGCGTCAGGTCGTGGCATGTAAGTTCAGGACTGCTGCCTACGCTTACGGTCCGTATTACTCAAAATCGATGAATATTCCTGCCAGTGTTTTCGTTCAGGCGATAGAGCGTCAGTAGTGATATTGATAACGGTGAATCACGGATCTGTTCGAGGAAAGTGGGCAGATGTGATCATCCCAAAATATGGGATGCAAAATTACATATTGAGATTTCCCATCTGAGAGGTCTATAGTCCGTCGCACTCACTGCCAAAAACAAAACAGGTGAAGCGATGCTGGCGCAATTGATCGCGCTCGATTGGGGGACGACCTCATTACGTGCTTACAAACTCGCGGCGGACGGCGTGGTGCTGGAGCAGCGCGCGCTGTCGTCCGGGATCATGCAGTTGCCCAAGACCCCGCGAATCATCAACGGTCGCGAATGCGTCGATGGTTTTGAATTGGCCTTCGATGAAGCGTGCGGCGACTGGCTCGAGGCGCAGCCGGATCTGCCGGTGATCGCTTGCGGCATGGTCGGCAGTGCGCAGGGCTGGCGTGAAGCGGCCTATTGCGAGACGCCGGCAGATGTCGCCAATCTCGGAAACTCCCTACAAACAGTTGTCAGTCTTCGCGGCACTCGCGTGCATATCGTGCCGGGTGTGATTCAGCGTTCGCGTCTGCCGAACGTGATGCGCGGCGAAGAAACCCAGGTCCTTGGCGTGCTGCAGAATCTGCCGGTCGAGGCGGGCGCTGATCTGTTGATCGGCCTGCCGGGCAGTCACTCGAAATGGGTGGACGTGGTCGATGGCTGCATCACGCATTTCGACACGTTCATGACCGGCGAAGTGTTCGCCGTGCTCAGTGAACACAGCATTCTCGGCCGCACCCAGCAGCAAGGCGCGACGTTCGATGCTTTGGCGTTTGACCGTGGCGTGCAGGTTGCGCAATCGGCGGACGGCGAGCTGGGCGTGCTGTCGACGTTGTTCAGTGCCCGTACCTTGGGTCTGACCGGCGAACTCAGCCCGACCGCGCAGGCGGATTATCTGTCCGGCCTGATGATCGGCCATGAACTGGCGGCGCTCGCCACGGCTCAGCGGCGTCGCCGCAACAACCCGAATCTCCCATCGATCATCCTCATCGGCAACGCGCAACTCTGTGCGCGCTACAGCCGCGCCCTCGACGCCTGTGGTTTCGCCAACGTGACGCTGGCCGAGCAGGCCACCGAGCGTGGCTTGTGGCAACTGGCGCTGGCCGCCGGACTGATTCATTCCTCATCCTGTTAACCCTGACTGGAGGCCTGACATGCTCAAGCAAGCATTGGCGCAAAACGGTCTGATCGCGATTCTGCGTGGCCTGCATCCGCAGGAAGCCGCCGCTGTCGGAGAAGTCCTGTATGCGGCCGGATTTCGCGTCATCGAAGTACCGCTCAATTCCCCATCGCCGTACGAAAGTATCCGCATCCTGCGCAAGACGCTGCCCGCCGATTGCCTGATCGGTGCGGGCACGGTGTTGACCCCGGAACAGGTCGACTTGGTGAAAGACGCCGGTGGCCAGGTGATCGTCATGCCACACAGCGATGCCAAGGTGTTGCGCGCGGCAAAAGCGGCGGGACTCTATCTATCGCCCGGCGTTGCCACACCTACGGAAGCGTTCGCGGCGCTGGCGGAGGGCGCGGACATTCTCAAGCTGTTCCCGGCCGAGCAGATGGGCCCGGCGGTCGTCAAAGCCTGGCTCGCAGTGTTGCCGTCCGGAACGGTTTTGGCGCCGGTCGGCGGTATCACCCCGGACAACATGCAGGCGTTCATTGACGCGGGCGTGAAAGGTTTCGGTCTCGGTTCTGGCCTGTTCAAGCCGGGCATGACGCCGGAGCAGGTGGCGGTGAATGCCAAGGCCTACGTGGCTGCGTGGAAGGCCCTTCGCTAAGACTTTTTGGCGCTGCGTGCGCTACATCTATAAGAGAGACAAAAGATGAAAATCACCAAACTCACCACCTTCATCGTGCCGCCGCGCTGGTGCTTCCTCAAGGTCGAAACCGACGAGGGCGTGACCGGTTGGGGCGAGCCTGTGGTCGAAGGGCGCGCGCACACCGTTGCTGCTGCCGTCGAAGAACTGTCCGACTACCTGATCGGCAAAGACCCACGCAATATCGAAGATATCTGGACCGTGCTCTATCGCGGCGGCTTTTACCGTGGCGGTGCGATCCACATGAGCGCGCTGGCCGGTATCGATCAGGCGCTGTGGGACATCAAGGGCAAGGCGCTCGGTGTATCGGTGAGTGATCTGCTTGGCGGTCAGGTACGTGACAAGATTCGCGTGTATTCGTGGATCGGCGGCGATCGTCCGGCCGACACCGCGCGTGCGGCGAAAGAGGCGGTGAGCCGTGGTTTCACTGCGGTCAAAATGAACGGCACTGAAGAGCTGCAATTTCTCGATACCTTCGAAAAAGTCGATCTGGCGCTGGCCAACGTGGCCGCCGTGCGCGATGCGGTCGGGCCGAACGTCGGCATCGGTGTCGACTTCCATGGTCGCGTGCACAAGCCGATGGCCAAGGTGCTGATGAAGGAACTCGATCCGTACAAACTCATGTTCATCGAAGAGCCGGTGCTCAGCGAAAACTACGAGGCCTTGAAGGAACTGGCGCCGTTGACCAGCACGCCGATTGCCCTCGGCGAGCGCTTGTTCTCGCGCTGGGACTTTAAACGGGTGTTGAGCGAAGGCTACGTCGACATCATCCAGCCGGATGCTTCCCACGCCGGCGGCATCACCGAAACCCGCAAGATCGCCAACATGGCTGAAGCCTACGATGTCGCGCTGGCGCTGCATTGCCCGTTGGGGCCGATTGCGCTGGCGGCGTGTTTGCAGCTGGACGCGGCTTGTTACAACGCGTTTATCCAAGAGCAGAGCCTGGGCATTCATTACAACGAGAGCAATGACTTGCTCGACTACGTGAAGGATCCACGGGTGTTCGATTACGACAAAGGGTTCGTGAAGATCCCGAACGGGCCGGGGTTGGGCATTGAGATCAACGAGGAATATGTGATCGAGCGTGCGGCAGTTGGGCACCGCTGGCGTAACCCGATCTGGCGCCATGCCGATGGCAGCTTTGCCGAGTGGTGAGTCCTGCCTGACACACCACAAAACCCTGTGGGAGCGAGCTTGCTCGCGAATGCGGCAGGTCAGTCACATTGATGCCGGATGTGCCGCCGTCTTCGCGAGCAAGCTCGCTCCCACAGGGTGCAGTGCAGGCCTCAGGCCGACCTCAATAAACATAAAAAGAGGCTCTCTCCATGCAACCGCAAACCCTCACCGGGCAGGCGTCTTTAGTCACGCCTAGCCGTAAGCGGTTTTTCATCATGGTGTTGCTGTTTATCACCGTGGTCATCAACTACCTCGACCGCAGCAACCTGTCGATTGCCGCGCCAGCGCTGACCAGTGAGCTGGGCATCGATCCGATTCACGTCGGTCTGATCTTTTCCGCGTTCGGCTGGACTTACGCTGCCATGCAGATCCCCGGCGGCTGGCTGGTCGATCGCGTGCCGCCGCGCATTCTGTACAGCGTCGCGTTGCTGCTGTGGTCGATTGCCACGGTGATGCTTGGTTTCGCTGCCAGTTTCATCGCGCTGTTTGTATTGCGCATGGCGGTGGGTGCGCTGGAAGCCCCGGCGTATCCGATCAATAGTCGCGTAGTCACCACTTGGTTTCCCGAACGTGAACGCGCCACGGCCATCGGTTTCTACACCTCCGGGCAGTTTGTTGGCCTGGCCTTTCTGACCCCTGTTCTGGCATGGCTGCAACACGAATTCGGCTGGCACATGGTGTTCGTCGCAACCGGCGCGGTGGGCATTATCTGGGCGGCGATCTGGTACGCGGTGTATCGCGACCCACGGGACTTCAAGGGCGCCAACGAAGCCGAAATCGACCTGATCCGCGAGGGCGGTGGTCTGGTCGATATTCAGCAGGAGACGGCCAAGGTCAAAGCCAAATTCAGCTGGACCGATCTCGGTATCGTCCTGACCAAACGCAAGTTGTGGGGCATCTACCTCGGCCAGTTCTGCCTGAACTCGACGCTGTGGTTTTTCCTCACGTGGTTCCCGACCTATCTGGTGAAATATCGCGGCATGGACTTCATCAAGTCCGGCCTGTTGGCGTCGCTGCCGTTTCTTGCCGCGTTCATTGGTGTGCTGTGCTCGGGGTTCTTTTCCGATTTCCTGATTCGTCGCGGCTGCACCGTCGGGTTTGCGCGCAAGTTGCCGATCATTGGCGGACTGCTGATTTCCACCTCGATCATCGGCGCGAACTTCGTCGAGTCGACGCCGCTGGTGATTGCCTTCCTGGCGCTGGCATTTTTCGGTAACGGCCTGGCTTCGATTACCTGGTCGCTGGTGTCGACGTTGGCGCCGGCACGTTTGCTCGGGCTGACTGGCGGGGTGTTCAACTTCATCGGCAACCTGTCGGCAATTGCCACGCCGATCGTGATCGGTTTCCTCGCCAGCGGCGATTCGTTCGCGCCAGCGATCACCTACATCGCGGTTCTCGCCTTGATCGGTGCATTGTCCTACGTGCTGCTGGTCGGCAAGGTCGAGCGTATCGAGTTGTAGTGGTCTGCGTCGGGCGACCATAATGCCGCCCGTTCCTTCGCTCAACGGTAAAAGGCTGGATATGCAGGAAGACGCTCCGGAAAAAACCAAGGACGCCGCGCCCACCGGCACGCAAACGCTGTTGCGCGGCCTGGGTGTGGTGCAAGCGGTGGCCAGTGGCGCCCGTGATCTCAAGGAGATCGCCCGGTTGATCGGCACCACGCGCAGCACCACCCATCGTCTGGCCAGTTGCCTGGTCGATGAGCGTTACCTGCGCGTGGTGCCGCAAGTCGGTTACCTGCTCGGGCCGAAGCTGATCGAACTGGGTTTTCAGGCGCGTGAAGAGTTGCCGCTGGTGACCCTGGCCGCGCCGTATCTGGATGAATTGTCGGCGCTGACCGGCGACACCGTGCATTTGGGCATTCGTGAAGGCGATGAGGTGCTGTATCTGCTGAAGAATCCGGGGCGCAATGGCCCGGAGATGCGTTCGCGGGTCGGCCATCGCATGCCGCTGGCACGCACCGGTATCGGTAAGGCGTTGATGCTCGATGACTCGCCGAAAGATTGGCAGCGCCTGTACGACATCAGTCTGCCGGCCGGTGGGAAAAGTCAGTTTTGGCCGCAGCATCCCCAGCAATCGTGGGAACAGCTTGAGCAACGCATGACCGAATACGTCGCCGGTGGCTACGCCTTCGATCTGGAGGACAACGAACCGTCGATCCGCTGCGTGGCGGCGCCGATTCGCGATGCGAGCAAGGGCATTGTCGCGGCGATCAGTATCGCCAGCACCGTGCCGTACATGCCGCTGGAAAAAATGGCCGAGCTGATTCCCCTGATCAAAGGGGTCACAGCCCGGCTCTCGGCAGAGCTTGGCTTGAAGGTTTAAGCGCGTTTAAACCTTGAGCGTCGCCATGTCGATCACGAAACGGTACTTCACGTCGCCGGCAATCATCCGGGCATAAGCCTCGTTGATCTGGCGGATGTCGAGCATTTCGATGTCGCAAGTGATGTTGTGATCGGCGCAGAAATCCAGCACTTCCTGGGTTTCGGCAACGCCACCGATCAATGAACCGGCCAGCACACGGCGGCTCATCACCAGTTTGCCGGCGTGTACCGGTGGATCAACCGGCTCGATCAAACCGACCAGAATGTGCACGCCGTCGAAACGCAGGGTGTCGAGGTAGGGGTTCAGATCGTGCTGCACCGGAATGGTGTCGAGCAGGAAGTCGAAGTAACCGGCAGCAGCTTTCATCTGCTCGGCGTCGGTGGAAACGATCACATGATCGGCACCCTGACGACGACCTTCTTCAGCCTTGCTCGCCGAGCGGGTGAACAGCGTGACTTCGGCGCCCATGGCTTTGGCAAACTTGATGCCCATGTGGCCCAAACCGCCCATGCCGAGAATCCCGACCTTGTCGCCGGCCTTGACGCCGTAGTGCTTGAGCGGCGAGTAGGTAGTGATGCCGGCGCAAAGGATTGGCGCAGCGCTGGCCAAAGCCAGCTTCTCCGGGATGCGCACCACGAAGTGCTCGCTGACGACGATGCTGTCCGAATAGCCGCCCATGGTGTTGCTGCCATCGACCCGATCCGGCGTGGCGTACGTCATGGTCGGGCCTTCAAGGCAGTATTGCTCAAGGTTCGACTGGCAGGCTTCGCAGGTGCGGCAGGAGTCGACCATGCAGCCAACGCCGACCAGATCGCCTACTTTGTGTTGGGTGACATTCGCACCGATCGCGGTGACTTTTCCGACGATCTCGTGGCCGGGCATCAACGGGTAAACGGCGATGCCCCATTCGTTGCGCGCCTGATGAATGTCGGAGTGGCAAACGCCGCAATACAGGATCTCGATCGCCACGTCGTCGGCACGCGGGCTGCGACGTTCGAATTTCATCGGGGCGAGGGGAGTGGTGGCCGATTGGGCGGCATAGCCGATGGCGGTGTACATGTGAAACCTCGCAAAAGCAGGAACAAGTGAGGCGGCGCATTCTGGGCGCTGACTGACCGGTCGGCCATGACGATTCCTCCGGGTCTCATGCCTAATCCTCCGGCATGCGGGTTTGATCGGTCGCATTGGCAAAGGGATCTGCGATGATGTTTGCATCCCTTTTTTCGCTCCATTTTCAGTGAAGAGCTTTGATGCAATTAACCCGTCATCTTGATGCCAATGCCCGGCTGGTTTCGTTGATCGAACCGCTGGCGCTGCGCGATGGTTATTCCCCGACCGGGTTGCCCGGTGTGCAGGTGTTGCGCGCCAGTTGCGACGTCGCCCGTGGCCCGCACATTTATGAGCCAAGCCTGATGATCATCGCCCAGGGCAGCAAACTGGCGTTTCTCGGGCCTCGGACGATGGAGTACGGCGCCGGGCATTACCTGATTCAGGCGCTGCCGGTGCCGTTCGAGTGCGAGACGTTTGCCTTGCCGGATGCGCCGCTGCTCGGGGTGACTGTAGCGATTGATCGGGTGTTGCTCGGTGAACTGGTGTTGGCCATGGGGCTGGCGCCGGGGCGGCATATTCCGGCGCAGACACCGGAGTCGATGACCTCGGTGGTGCTCGACGATGACATGCGCGGTTGTGTCGAACGCTTGCTCAGTTGTCTGCACGATCCGCTGGAATGCCAGATTCTCGGGCCGGCGCGGGTGCGTGAGTTGTTGTTCGTGGCGTTACGTGGACCGCAGGCCGATGTGTTGCGCGCGTTGGTCGAACAGCAGGGGCAGTTCGCGCGTGTGGCGGCGTCGATCAGTCATCTGCATGCGCATTACACCGAGCCGCTGAATGTCGAAACCCTGGCCGGTTGCGCGAACATGAGCGTGTCGACGTTCCATGAGCACTTCAAACGCAGCACGCTGTTGTCGCCGGTGCAGTATCTGAAACGTTTGCGCTTGTTGAAGGCGCAGACGCTGCTGGTGGCGGAAGGCTTGGGGGTGGCGCAGGTGGCGCATCGGGTGGGGTATCAGAGTACTTCGCAGTTCAGCCGTGAATATAAGCGCTATTTCGAGCGCAGCCCGGGCGACGAACGCGCTGCCTGAGGATTTACACATTCCCTGTGGGAGCTGGCTTGCCAGCGATAGCGGTGGTTCAGTTTGCCATGATGTCGTTTGACACGGCCCCATCGCTGGCAAGCCAGCTCCCACAGAGAGTGTGGGCAACAAAAAGGCTCCCATATCGGGAGCCTTGTTGTTCAGCGGTTCGACTTACATGTTCGGATAAGTCGGGCCACCAGCGCCTTCCGGTGTCACCCAGGTGATGTTCTGCGAAGGGTCCTTGATGTCACAGGTCTTGCAGTGCACACAGTTCTGCGCATTGATCTGGAAGCGCTTCTCGCCGTCTTCCTTGGTGATCACTTCGTAGACGCCGGCCGGGCAGTAGCGCTGCGCCGGTTCGTCGTACAGCGGCAGGTTCTTGCTGATCGGGATGCTCGGGTCGGTCAGCTTCAGGTGGCAAGGCTGTTCTTCCTCGTGGTTGGTACCGGAGATGAACACCGAGCTGAGTTTGTCGAAGCTGAGTTTGCCGTCGGGTTTCGGGTAGTCGATCTTCTTGCAGTCGGCCGCGAGCTTGAGGCAAGCGTAATCCGGCTTGGTGTCGTGCAGGGTGAACGGCAGTTTGCCGCCGAAGATGTTCTGGTCCAGCCAGTTGAAACCGCCGCCGACGATGGCGCCGAACTTGTGGATCGCCGGGCCGAAGTTGCGGCTGGCGAACAGTTCGTCGTAGAGCCAGCTCTTCTTGAACGCGTCCACGTAAGTGGTCAGTTCTTCAGTGCCGTCCTTTTCAGCGAACAACGCGTCAGCCACCGATTCAGCGGCGAGCATGCCGGACTTCATCGCGGTGTGGCTGCCTTTGATCTTGGCGAAGTTCAGGGTGCCGAGGTCGCAACCGATCAGCGCGCCGCCCTTGAAGACCATTTTCGGCAGCGAGTTCAGGCCACCTTTGCAGATTGCGCGGGCGCCGTAGCTGATGCGCTTGCCGCCTTCCAGGTACTGCGCCAGTACCGGGTGATGTTTGAGGCGCTGGAATTCGTCGAACGGCGACAGGTAAGTGTTGCTGTAGGACAGGTCGACGATCAGACCGACTACCACCTGGTTGTTTTCCAGGTGATAGAGGAACGAGCCGCCGGTGTTTTCGGTGCCCATGATGTCCAGCGGCCAGCCGGCGGTGTGCACCACCAGGCCTGGCTGATGTTTGGCCGGATCGATTTCCCAGATTTCTTTCAGACCGATGCCGTAGTGCTGAGCATCGGCTTCGCTGTCGAGGTTGTAGCGCTTGATCAGTTGCTTGCCGATGTGGCCACGGCAGCCTTCGGCGAACAGCGTGTACTTGCCACGCAGTTCCATGCCCGGGGTGTACAGGCCTTCTTTCGGATTGCCCTCGCGGTCGACGCCAAGATCACCGGTGATGATCCCGCGCACCACGCCTTGTTCGTCGATCAGCGCTTCCTGAGCAGCGAACCCCGGGTAGATTTCTACGCCAAGGTTCTCGGCCTGCTGGGCGAGCCAGCGGCACAGGTTGCCGAGGGAAATAATGTAGTTGCCTTCGTTGTGCATGGTCTTGGGCACAAAGAAGTCTGGAATCTTCTGCGCGTTTTCGGCGTTTTTCAGCACGAAAATATCGTCGCGGGTCACTGGTGTGTTCAGCGGCGCGCCGAGTTCTTTCCAGTCCGGGAACAGTTCGTTCAGAGCGCGTGGTTCGAACACGGCACCGGACAGGATGTGTGCGCCGACTTCGGAGCCTTTTTCGACCACGCAGACGCTGATTTCCTTACCGGCTTCGGCGGCCTTCTGCTTCAGACGGCAGGCGGCGGACAGGCCAGCGGGGCCGGCACCGACGATGACCACGTCGAATTCCATGTATTCGCGTTCCACAGGCTATCTCCTACTCAAGGCTCAACAGTTTTTTTTCTAATTTGGAGGTTCGGTGTCGCATCCGTTATTGCCTTTACGTTAACGTCAAGGGTAATAATGGGCAAACCACCTTTCTCTCTAGGCGGCGCATTATATCTACACCACTCCGAGCGTCCAATACAAACGTTTGTTTGAATTGGCTCCAGCCCAGAGAAATCAAAGAAGCGCGGCTTATGAATGGTCATTTTGCTGTATTGACCGGAATAGGCGTTCCGGTCAAGATACGGGCGGTTTTGCGCTCGTCGTAGGCAGACTGGCGGTTTCAAGAGCACCTCTAAAGACAGGGCACAGGCGATAAATGGTGATGCGCGGCGCAGTCCGGCGCGCAGTTTACACAGCGTGAAGATCAATGACCCGTCGGTCACCCCTGACGAACGGTCGCAGGTCTTTACACTGTGCAGCCACCAGACACCCGAGTCGGCGTTTTTAGAGGTGCCCTTTTAGCCTGATGAGCATCAACCGCCAGGTTCGCCTAGGCGACTTTCTTTTCACCGGAGAGTAACGAGGAATCCATGAAGGTTCTTGTAGCTGTCAAACGCGTTGTGGATTACAACGTCAAGGTTCGCGTCAAGGCGGACAATTCCGGCGTCGATCTCGCCAACGTCAAGATGTCGATGAACCCGTTCTGCGAAATCGCAGTGGAAGAAGCCGTACGCCTGAAAGAGAAAGGTGTTGCGACTGAAATCGTCGTCGTCTCCATCGGCCCGACCACCGCTCAGGAGCAACTGCGTACCGCACTGGCTCTGGGTGCCGATCGTGCCATCCTCGTCGAATCTGCTGAAGATCTGACCTCGCTCGCCGTGGCCAAGCTGCTCAAGGCTGTGGTCGACAAGGAACAGCCGCAGCTGGTGATCCTCGGCAAACAGGCCATCGACAGCGACAACAACCAGACCGGCCAGATGCTCGCTGCACTGAGCGGCTACGGTCAGGGCACGTTCGCATCGAAAGTCGAAGTCTCTGGCGACAGCGTTGCCGTGACGCGCGAAATCGACGGCGGCGCGCAGACGGTATCCTTGAAACTGCCTGCAATCGTCACCACCGACCTGCGTTTGAACGAGCCGCGTTATGCGTCCCTGCCAAACATCATGAAAGCCAAGAAGAAGCCTCTCGAAGTGCTGACTCCAGATGCTTTGGGCGTTTCCACCGCCTCCACCAACAAGACTCTGAAAGTCGAAGCGCCGGCTGCACGCAGCGCAGGCATCAAGGTCAAGTCGGTGGCTGAACTGGTCGAGAAACTGAAAAACGAAGCGAAGGTAATCTAAATGACTATCTTGGTTATTGCTGAACACGACAACAAAGTGCTGGCCCCGGCCACACTGAACACCGTGGCTGCTGCGGCCAAAATCGGCGGCGACATCCACGTTCTGGTTGCTGGCCAAGGCGCTGGCGCCGTGGCTGAAGCCGCTGCGAAAATCGCAGGCGTGAGCAAAGTCCTCAACGCTGACAATGCCGCTTACGCGCATCAGCTGCCGGAAAACGTTGCTCCGTTGGTAGCTGAGCTGGGCGCTGGTTACAGCCACATCCTGGCTGCCGCCACCTCCAACGGCAAAAACATCCTGCCGCGCGTTGCTGCGCAACTGGACGTTGACCAGATTTCCGAGATCATCTCGGTCGAAAGCGCTGACACTTTCAAGCGTCCGATCTACGCCGGTAACGCCATCGCTACCGTACAGTCGACTGCTGCTATCAAAGTGATCACCGTGCGTGCTACCGGTTTTGACCCGGTGGCTGCTGAAGGTGGTTCGGCTGCTGTTGAAGCGGTTGCTGCTGCGCACAACGCAGGCACTTCGAGCTTCGTTGGCGAAGAGCTGGCCAAGTCCGACCGTCCAGAGCTGACGGCTGCCAAGATCGTCGTTTCCGGCGGCCGTGGCATGCAGAACGGCGACAACTTCAAACACCTGTACGCTCTGGCCGACAAGCTGGGCGCCGCTGTGGGTGCTTCGCGCGCCGCAGTTGACGCAGGTTTTGTACCGAACGACATGCAGGTCGGTCAGACCGGCAAAATCGTTGCGCCACAACTGTACATCGCCGTCGGTATCTCCGGCGCGATCCAGCATTTGGCCGGTATGAAAGACTCCAAAGTGATCGTAGCGATCAACAAGGACGAAGAAGCGCCGATCTTCCAGGTGGCCGATTACGGTCTCGTAGCTGATCTGTTCGAAGCGGTACCTGAGCTGGAGAAGCTGGTCTAATCCAGCGGCTTCACTTATAAAGAGCCCGACCTTTTGGTCGGGCTTTTTTTTGTCTCGGATTTGAGTGGGAGCGTTTTGCCATGGATCTGCGCTGCGGATTGCGTTACTCGGTATTGCTGGGATTGGCCCTGCTGCCAGGTTTGGCCACAGCCGCCGGCAAGTGCGAGCGCCTCGTCGTCACCGGTAGCCCGGATGCACCGCCGTACCTGTGGCAGGACCCGCAAAATCCCAAGCAGTTGATCGGCGCCAGTGCCGACCTGTTGCAACAAGTCGCCAAGGATCTCGGCATCAAGGTCGATTTGCTTTACGCCGGCAAGCGCTCGCAAGCCCTCGACGAAGTGCGCAGCGGCCGTATGGACATGCTGGCCGACGCGCCTCTGACCCTCAACGAGCTGGAAACCCTCGATTACATTCATCCTCCGTTGCTGGAAAACGACTACCTGGTGTGGACGCGCAAAGGCTCGACACTGGTCTACAGCGAAGCCAAGGACCTGCACGGCCACACTGGCGCGCTGTCGGAAAAGTCTCGAATCACCCAGGCATTCGGCACTTTCGCCGAGCAGAATCTGACCCTGACGCGGACAGCCAACCTCACTCAGGCCTTTCAGAAATTGCTCTTGGGCGAAGTGGAATACGTACTCGCCGGCCGTTACTCAGGCATGGCCGCCGCGCAGGCGTTGGGTATGGCCAATGACCTGCTGGCGTTCGAGCAACCCATCGACCGCCCGGGGCTGTACCTCGCGGTTTCGCACAACTCGGCGTGCAACGATCCGTGGTTGCGCGGACAGTTGGCCAAAAAGATGACAGAATTGCCCGCGTCCGGACTGACGGAAGCTGCGCTGCAACGCAATATCGAGCGCTGGAAGGCGCAGCAGCAACAGCCGCAACCACCTGTCAGTGCCCAAAAACAGTAGGGATTCTTAGTGAGTATTCGACCTCTTTTCGCGGCTGTGGCCGTTCTGGCTCTGGCCGGTTGCGCGACCGATCCGGCACCCAATGAGCAAATGCGCCTGACCGAGCAAGCCATCATCCAGGCCAAGGCTGTTGGCGCCACCGCCGACGAAGTGCCGGAAATGAAACTGGCCGAAACCAAGTACAACCGCGCCAAAGGCAACATGGCGGACGAGTCCTACCGGAACGCGCGCATGCGCGCCGAACAGGCCGAACTGGATGCGCGTCTGGCCGAAGCCAAAGTGCTGACGCAAAAAAGTGAAGAACAGGTGAATGTGCTTAACACCCGCATCGTCCGTCTGCGCAAGCAACTGGGAGATGCCCAATGAGCCTCAAGTCGAAAGTTGTCGGCGGCCTGATCCTCGCCGGTTGTGTCAGCCTGTACGGCTGCGCCGGTCAGCACAGCGAATCCGCTCTGCAAGAAGCCAGCGCTGACTTCCAGAAGGTCAAGGAAGACTCCAACGTGCTGCGCATTGCGCCGAAAGACGTGATCCGCGCCGGTGAGTCGCTGGCCCGTGCCGATCGCCTGTCGACCTACTGGGGCAGCGGTTCGGACGTGGTGCATTACGCCTACCTGAGCCAGCGCTACAGTGAAATCGCCCGCGAGCACACCAATCAAGTGCTCAACGAAGAGCGCGCGGCCAAGCTCGAACTGGACCGCCAGCGCTTGCAACTGGCCCTGCGTGAATCCAAGTTGCTCAGTGTGCAGCAGCAGGGCAAGTGGCTGGAAGAACAAATCGTTGCACTGGCCACTACGCAGACCGATCGAGGTCTGGTGATGACCCTCGGCGATGTGCTGTTCGACACCGGTGAAGCGGAGTTGAAAAACTCGGCCAACCGCGTGGTGCTGAAGATCGTGCAGTTCCTGCAACTGAACCCGAAACGCGTGGTGCGCATCGAGGGCTACACCGACAGCACCGGCGGAAAACAGGAAAATCTCAAGCTGTCTCGCGACCGCGCGCAATCGGTCGCGGACGTGCTGATGGATCTGGGCATTGACGATAAACGCATTCAGGTTGAGGGTTACGGCGACGAATACCCGGTGGACGCCAACGCTTCCGAGCGCGGGCGAGCACAGAACCGTCGCGTGGAAATAGTCTTCTCCGACGAAAAAGGCCAGCTCGGCGCCGCCCGTTAAGGGTTGCGTCTCTGGAAAGCCCGGGCTGTCATGCAGTGCCGGGCTTTTTTACGTCTGTCGAATGGCCCGCAAATCAGTACAGTCAGGGGCAGACACCGCACTGTATGGTCGAGTAATGTGGCAACTGTCCCAGTACACTTCTAAACTGTTCCGGTATTGTTTCACACAAGAATAAAATGCCCGTGAAATCGAGTGCTGCGTCATGACCAATCTCTTGCTCTACCAACGTATTGCTCAGCAACTGGCCGAAGACATCCGCCGTGGGGTCTATCAACCGGGGGAGCGCGTGCCTTCGGTGCGCAAGATGAGTTCGCAGCTCAACGTCAGCCATGCGACGGTGTTGCAGGCTTACGCCAATCTTGAAGATCAGGGTTTGATTCGGGCGCGCCCGCAGTCCGGTTATTACGTGCATCAGACCCCCGCGCTGACTGCGCCGACGCCGGACATTGCCCGGGTCGAACGGCCGGGGCTGGTCACCCGCAGCAGCATCATTCAACAGGTTCTGGTCGAATCACGCCGCGAAGGTGTGTTCCCGCTGGGCGCGGCGGTGCCAAGTGTCGATTACTTGCCGGTGCGTGCACTGCATCAGCAACTGGCCAAGGTCACCCGTTTCCATAGCCCGCGAGCCTTCAGCTACATGTTCAGCCCCGGTTTTGAACCGTTGCGCCGGCAAGTGGCGATCCGCATGCGCGACGCCGGTGTGGTGGTCGATCCGTCGGAAGTGGTGATCACCCACGGTTGTGTCGACGCCTTGCAGATGTCGTTGCGCGTGCTGACCCGGCCGGGCGATCTGATCGCCGCTGAATCACCGACTTATTACGGGCTGCTGCAGCTGGCCGATCTGCTCGGCCTGAAAGTCATCGAGATCCCCAGCGATCCTGCCACCGGCATGAGCCTCGAAGCCCTGCAACTGGCCGCCAACCAATGGTCGATCAAGGCGCTGGTGCTGACCACACGCCTGAGTAATCCCCTGGGCGGCACCATGCCCGAAGAGCGGCAGAAGCAGTTGCTGCGGTTGGCGTCGGATTTCGATATCCAGATCGTCGAAGATGATATCTATGGCGAACTGATGTTCGAGCAAGGCAAAACCAAAGCGCTCAAGGCATATGACCGGCTGGATCGGGTGATCTACTGTTCGAGCTTCTCTAAAACCCTGTCACCCGGTGTGCGCATCGGCTGGATGATCGCCGGCAAGTATCAGCAGGAAATCCAGCGCTTGCAGACCTTCAGCACCCACTCGGCGTGCAGCGTGACGCAGATGGCGATTGCCGCTTATCTGGAAAACGGCGGCTATGACCGGCATTTACGGTACATCCGCCAGGAATACCGGAAAAACCTCAGCGCCTTCCAGTTGGCGGTGCAGCAGTACTTCCCCGAAGGCACGCAAATGACCCGGCCCACGGGCGGTTTCATCCTTTGGGTGAGCTTGCCGGGGAGGGTGAATACCCAGGAATTGCATGTTCGCGCCTTGCAGCAAGGCATCAGTATTGCGCCGGGGCTGATCTTCAGTAATACCGAGCAGTTCAACCACTGTATCCGCCTCAACTGCGGGATTCCGTGGAACCGCGAGGCGGAGCGCGCGCTGATGACCCTGGGGATGCTGGCGACTCAACTGTGTCAGGAAACCGCTGGCGGATTCTGAACGAGCATTGGGTGATGCTTGTCTTGTGGCGCCCAACAAGCGAGCATATGGCCCTCTGCCGTTAGCGTCGTTGGGTCCATGAAAGCGATTTTTCCTGCTGCTTGGGTTTTGTTGGGTTTGCTGATGATCGGTCATGCGCCTGGCGCAGTGGCCGCTGCGGTTCAGGAAAAACCGGCCGCGACGAGCCCCGCTAAAAAAACCACGGCTGCGCAGAAGGCCGTTCCTGCGAAGAAAACCCAGCAAAAAGTCATCAAGAAACGCAAGCCGATTGCCTCCAAATCGAAGCCTGCCAGCGAAGTGGTGAAAGCCAGGTTACCGCCGGCAAAACTCGATTTGAGCTTGCCCAAGGACATGGTCCAGGAACTGAAGCCCAAGGGCACGGTTGAGTTGCCCAAGCGCGAGCCGATCCTGCCGCAGATGTTTGGCGAGAAAAACAACGGATTCCAGCTCAACGGCCGCTTGCTCAGCAACGAAATGCAGTTGCAACTGCGCAACGAAGAACGCCGCGAAGTCGAAGGTGCGGCGCTGGATTTCGAATTCAAACAGTAAAACCAACCCAACTGTGACCCGCAGGGCAGACGCTTTGTCGGAGACTGGTCAGTCACATTCAGTTATCGCTAAAAACCCCGGTTAAGGGAATTTAAAACAGCCGTTTTAGCGGTTACTCTGTTCCGCGTCCCTTTTACACATCGCCCGTCGCGAGGAAACGTTCGTCATGAAATGCCGTGAAGGCTGTGGCGCTTGCTGCATTGCCCCTTCCATCAGTTCGCCAATCCCCGGCATGCCTGATGGCAAACCTGCCGGCGAACGTTGCGTGCAACTCTCGGTCGAAAACCTGTGCAGCATTTTCGGCCGCCCGGAGCGCCCGGCAGTCTGTTCCGGCTTCGCGGCTGATGTCGAAGTCTGTGGCAGCAGCTCGGAAGAAGCGATCAGGCTGATTGGCTGGTGGGAGCAAATGACGGCGGCGTGATGTGTCAAACGAACGGAACTTCAACAATAAGGAATAAGACTATGGGTTCGCTGCATCGTATCGCTGTGTTGTGTGGTTTGACCGCTGTGATGGCGACCTCCGTCGCTCAGGCTGAAGACTGGAAAGTCGCCAAGAACGAGGACGGCATCAAGGTGTCCCTGAGTGAAGTGCCGGGTTCGGACTACAAGTCCTACCAGGGCGTTGCGCTGATGAAGACCACCGTCGCCAAACTGCGCGCACTGCAGGAAGACGTCTCCGGCGCCTGTGCCTGGATTCACGAGTGCAAGACCCAGAAACTGCTCAAGCACGAGGGCGATCAGAGCTGGACCTACACTCAGTTCAACACGCCTTGGCCAGTGACCCCGCGTGATTCGGTACTGCACATCACCACCGTTGAGGGCGCCGATGGCAGCCTGACCCGTAACCTCGAAGGTCTGCCGAAGTACATCCCGGAAGAGAAAGGTTTTGTCCGTGTAGCGCAGGTCAAAGGCTTCTGGAAGTTCGTACCCAAAGGTGATCAGGTTGAAGTGACCTACCAGGTGCACACCGAGCCAGGTGGCAGCGTGCCGTCGATGATTGCCAACAAGTTTGTTGTCGATGCGCCGTTCAACACCCTCAAGGCTTTGAAAGAACGCGCCGAGAAGTAATCTCGCGCTCAAACAAAACGCCCCGACCGATTCGGGGCGTTTTGTTTTGTATCTATATTGTGTTTCCGGATATTCGTTGCACGAAATTTTCACAAAGTGTTCAAGACAATTCGCCCGCGCTGTTTGCACGCTGTCCCGGTTTGCCGCTGTGCTAAATGAAAGTGTCTGGCGGTGGGGCAGTAATCAATGGCAATGGTGCGGGTGATCGTGCAACATTTGCGCACCGCGCACGCCCCGGGGTCTGGAATGACCAATAGAGGGCATGGCGCCGCTGTCTTTTTGCAACTTCAACTTCCAATGGGTCCTAAAACGACATGGCAAACCCGGACGCCCTGAATCAGCAGCGATCTTCTGCTCGCCTGCTGCAACCGACCGTCAAATCGCATCTGGCCTACACGCTGCTTTGCGCGCTGGTCATGATGGTGATGTTTTCCGTGCTGCGCCTCGCGCTGCTGGTCTACAACCGCGAGATGATCCTTGATACCCCGGCTTCGACCTTCCTCGAAGCTTTCGCCAATGGCCTGCGTTTCGACCTGCGCCTGGTGGTTTACGTGTGCGTTCCACTGGTGCTGGCGCTGTTCAGTGCTCGCGCCATGGCCGCACGTGGCTTCTTCCGTCTGTGGCTGACGATCGCCTCGAGCATCGCGCTGTTCCTCGGCTTGATGGAGATGGACTTCTACCGCGAGTTCCACCAGCGCCTGAATGGTCTGGTGTTCCAGTATGTGAAAGAAGACCCGAAAACCGTGATGAGCATGCTCTGGTACGGTTTCCCGGTGGTTCGCTATCTGTTGGCATGGGTCATCGGCAGCGTCATCCTGACACTGGCGTTCAAAGGCGCCGACCGTGCCACCCGTCCGCGCGGGCCTTTCAGTGGCGGCAGTGTCAGCACCCGCCAAGTCGCGCCGTGGTACACCCGCCTGGCGGTGTTCGTGGTCTGCCTGCTGATCTGCGTGGTTGCCGCCCGTGGCACCCTGCGTCAAGGCCCGCCGATGCGTTGGGGTGACGTCTACACCACCGACTCCAACTTTGCCAACCAGCTCGGCCTCAACGCCACGCTGTCGCTGATCGAGGCCGCCAAGTCCCGTATGGGCGAAGATCGCGACAACATCTGGAAAGCGACGTTGCCGCAAGAACAGGCGCAGAAAGTCGTGCGCGACATGCTGCTGATGCCGGACGACAAACTGGTCGATGCCGATATTGCCGCCGTGCGCCGTGATTACACGCCGCCGGCCGACAAGACCCTGCCGATCAAGAACGTTGTGGTGATCCTGATGGAAAGCATGGCCGGTCACTCGGTCGGTGCTCTGGGTGCGCCGGGCAACATCACGCCATACCTGGACAAATTGTCGAAGGAAGGCCTGCTGTTCGACCGTTTCTTCTCCAACGGCACGCACACCCACCAGGGCATGTTTGCGACCATGGCCTGCTTCCCCAACCTGCCAGGTTTCGAATACCTGATGCAGACCCCGGAAGGCAGCCACAAACTGTCTGGCCTGCCGCAGGTGCTCAGCGCCCGCAACTACGACGACGTATACGTCTACAACGGCGACTTCGCCTGGGACAACCAGTCGGGCTTCTTCAGCAACCAGGGCATGACCAACTTCGTTGGCCGTAACGACTTCGTCAATCCGGTGTTCTCCGATCCGACCTGGGGCGTGTCCGACCAGGACATGTTCGACCGTGGTCTGCAGGAGCTCAAGGCGCGGGAAAACGGCAAGCCGTTCTACGCGCTGCTGCAAACCCTGTCCAACCACACGCCGTACGCCTTGCCGACGCCATTGCCGGTCGAGCGTGTGACTGACCGTGGCAGCCTCAACGAACACCTGACCGCCATGCGCTACTCCGACTGGGCGCTGGGTCAGTTCTTCGAGAAGGCGCGCAAAGAGCCGTACTTCAAGGAAACCCTGTTCGTCATCGTCGGTGACCACGGTTTTGGTAACGAGCGCCAGATCACCGAAATGGACCTGGGCCGTTTCAACGTGCCAATGCTGATGATCGCTCCGGGCATCCAAGAGAAGTTCGGCACACGTGATCACACTGTGGGTACACAGATCGACATCGTGCCGACCATCATGGGCCGTCTCGGTGGCGAAGTGCGTCACCAGTGCTGGGGCCGCGACCTGCTCAACCTGCCGGAAGGCGACACCGGTTTCGGTGTGATCAAACCGTCGGGCAGCGAGCAGACTACCGCCATCGTCACCGCCGACCAGATCCTGGTGTTGCCAAGAGACAAGGACATGGGGCCGAAGATGTGGCAGTACCAGTTGGGTGCCAATCCGCACGCCGAAGTCGTTCCGAATGCACCGCGCACCGCCGAGTTGAAACTCAAGCTGGAAGCGTTCCTGCAAACGGCGACCAAAAGCCTGATGGATAACACCGCGGGCGTCGTTCACGGCAAGCCGGATTGATCGCTTACCGACAATAAATCCGCGCAATAAAAAAGAGGCCCTGAACAGGGCCTCTTTTTTTGCCGGTTACATCGCTATATCCGACCGAGTAACAGCAGTACCAACAGCACCACCAACACCACGCCGATAATGCCCGAAGGACCATAACCCCAACTTCTGGAGTGCGGGAAGACCGGCAGACCACCGATCAGCAACAGGATCAGAATAATGATTAGAATTGTGCCCATGTCGATTTCCTTGTTGATAGTGTTCGAGAAGTCTTTGGTATTCAAGGGCGACTGGAGAGTAAGCAATTCCAGACGGCTTACAAATTCCGACTGGTGTACGTGAAAGAAAATTCAATGTTTTTTTAATGTATTTGGATTGCTCGTTTATTTCCTTTAAAGCGCAAGATCAAAAGATCTCAGCCTTCGGCAGCGCCTACAGGAGTTCAATGCAGGAGCTGCCGAAGGCTGCGATCTTTTGATCCTCCATTCAGCAACTTGATGGAGCGTGGGCGCGCGCCGATCCTTCGCTACACTCGGCGCATCTTTCCCGGAACAACAAGGCTGTGTGCTATGCAAAATCGCATGATGATCACTGGTGCGGGCTCGGGCCTGGGTCGCGAAATCGCGCTGCGCTGGGCGCGTGAAGGCTGGCAACTGGCCTTGTCCGACGTCAGCGAACCCGGCCTGCAGGAAACCCTGAAAATGGTCCGCGAGGCAGGCGGTGACGGTTTTGTTCAGCGCTGTGATGTGCGTGATTACAGCCAGCTCACCGCATTCGCCCAAGCGTGCGAAGAGAAGCTGGGTGGCATCGACATCATCGTCAACAACGCCGGTGTTGCGTCGGGCGGTTTCTTCAGCGAATTGTCGCTGGAAGACTGGGACTGGCAGATCGCGATCAACCTGATGGGCGTGGTCAAGGGCTGTAAGGCGTTTCTGCCGCTGCTCGAGCAAAGCAAAGGCAAGATCATCAACATCGCCTCTATGGCCGCACTGATGCAAGGCCCGGCGATGAGTAATTACAACGTGGCCAAGGCTGGCGTGGTGGCGCTATCGGAAAGTCTGTTGATTGAACTGGCCCAGCAGGAAGTCGGCGTGCATGTGGTCTGTCCGTCATTCTTCCAGACCAATCTGCTCGACTCGTTTCGTGGCCCGACGCCGGCGATGAAAGCGCAGGTGGGCAAGTTGCTGGAAAGTTCGCCGATCACGGCGACGGACATCGCCGACTACATCTATCAGCAAGTGGCGGCTGGCGAATTCATGATCCTGCCCCACGAACAAGGGCGCATGGCTTGGGCGCTGAAGCAGAAGAACCCGCAACTGCTCTATAACGAAATGACTTCCATGGCCGAGAAAATGCGCGCCAAAGCCAAACAGAACAATACCTGAGCTTGCCCATTGCAGGCAGCGTCGTTAGGGTGGCCGCAATGGTCACCCTGTCGAGACGCTTCAATGCTCAATTACTTGTGGTTCTTCCTCGCGGCGTTGTTTGAAATCGCCGGTTGTTTCGCCTTCTTCATGTGGCTGCGCCAGGGCAAAAGTGCTCTGTGGGTGATTCCCGCGTTGTTCAGTCTGACCCTGTTTGCCTTGTTACTGACCCGCGTCGAAGCGAATTATGCGGGGCGTGCCTATGCCGCTTATGGCGGGATCTACATCGTCGCGTCGATTGGCTGGCTGATGGTGGTCGAGCGGGTGCGGCCGTTGGCTACTGACTGGATCGGCGTGGCGCTGTGCGTGATCGGCGCCAGCGTGATCCTGTTCGGGCCGCGCTTTTCTGCGGCGTGATGGCGGGTTGTCGGAAACGTCTGACGGCTTGAGGCGAGCATTGCTGTAAGGCAAAACTGATTTGCCTGCCATGCATTGTAGCGCCGCGCCAAGCCGCGCATCTTCAGGGTTCGCTAACCCTGAAGGACGAATCTCATGCTTGTACTCAGCCGTGTCGTTGGTGAGTTGATTTCAATCGGTGATGACATCACCTTGCGTGTTCTGTCAGTGAACGGTGCCAGCGTGCGTTTTGGTGTCGAGGCGCCACAAAAGGTCAACGTGCACCGCGCCGAGGTCTATGAGCGGATTCAGCGCAAGCAGACCACGCAGAAAGTTCGCTGAGGATTTCAGTCGAACATATGCTTGGGCACGTCGTGCTTGAGCATCAACTGGCATTGCTCGCTGTCCGGGTCGAAGACGATCAGCGCCTGGCCTTTGGTCAGTGCCTGGCGCACGCGCAGCACGCGGGTTTCCAGCGGCGTGTCATCGCCATTGTCGGTGCCGTCGCGGGTGACGAAATCTTCGATCAGGCGGGTGAGGGTGTCGACTTCAAGCGCGTCGTAGGGAATGAGCATGGGCACCTCGGTCAAATCAATGTCGCGATGCTACGGCGATTGCTGATTGCCTGCCAGTTTTGTATTGACCGTGCTGGCCTCATCGCTGGCAAGCCAGCTCCCACAGGGTTCGAGGGTGTTCAAAAATAGGTGATTCACCGCGAAAACTGTGGGAGCTGGCTTGCCAGCGATGGGGCCAGTCCTGTCACCACAAAAACCGGATCAGCTATCGGAACGCTGCCCCACCAGGCTGTCCACCGACGGCACTCGCGTATCACTTTCCATCTGCGTGTCATGCTCAATCTGGTGACTGAAGCGATCCAGCGAAGCATTCGCCGGCGCTGCATCGCTGGCGAACACCGGCGGACTCAGAATGTAAGCCCCGAGCAGTCGGCTCAGTGCCGCCAGGCTGTCGATGTGCGTACGCTCATAACCATGGGTCGCATCACAACCAAACGCGAGCAGGGCGGTGCGAATATCGTGGCCCGCCGTCACCGCCGAGTGCGCGTCGCTGAAGTAATAACGGAACAGGTCGCGGCGCACCGGCAGTTCGTTTTCACCGGCCAGCCGCAGCAAATGTCGCGACAGGTGATAGTCATACGGGCCGCCGGAATCCTGCATCGCCACACTCACCGCATGTTCGCTGGAGTGCTGCCCAGGCGCAACGGGGGCGATGTCGATGCCCACGAATTCGCTGACGTCCCAGGGCAATGCCGCCGCCGCGCCGCTGCCGGTTTCCTCGGTGATAGTGAACAGCGGATGGCAGTCGATCATCAGTTCCTGACCACTGTCGACAATGGCTTTGAGTGCCGCCAGCAGCGCTGCAACCCCGGCCTTGTCATCGAGGTGGCGGGCGCTGATGTGTCCGCTTTCGGTGAATTCCGGCAGCGGATCGAACGCCACCACGTCGCCGATGCTGATCCCCAGCGAATCGCAATCGGCCTTGGTCGCACAGTAGGCGTCCAGACGCAGTTCGACGTGATCCCAACTGATCGGCATTTCATCGACGGCAGTGTTGAACGCATGTCCGGACGCCATTAGCGGCAACACGCTGCCGCGAATCACACCGTTGTCGGTAAACAGGCTGACGCGGCTGCCCTCGGCGAAACGGCTCGACCAGCAACCGACAGGGGCGAGAGTCAGGCGGCCGTTGTCTTTGATCGCACGAACGGCGGCGCCGATGGTGTCCAAATGCGCGGAAACGGCGCGGTCGGGACTGTTTTTCTTGCCCTTGAGCGTGGCGCGAATGGTGCCGCGCCGAGTCATTTCGAACGGGATACCAAGTTCTTCCAGACGCTCAGCGACGTAACGCACGATGGTGTCGGTGAAGCCGGTGGGGCTGGGGATGGCGAGCATTTCCAGGAGGACTTTTTGCAGGTAGTTGAGATCCGGTTCGGGGATTTGCGTGGTCATGGAAACTCCTGATGGGTTGAGCACACCGATGGTTTCGATGAGAGGAAGTTTTGTGTTGCTTGATCGGGCCTCATCGCTGGCAAGCCAGCTCCCACAGGTTTTGTATGCGTCGCAGAACTTGTGGGAGCTGGCTTGCCAGCGATGGCGTCAGCCCAGTCACCAGAGGATCAAGAAATGGCCGGCTGACTGTGCGGAAACAACAAATCGACAAACCGCTCCGCCGTCGGCTGCGGCTCGTGATTGGCCAACCCGGCGCGTTCGTTGGCCTCGATAAATACGTACTCCGGTTGATCCGCCGCTGGCACCATCAAGTCGAGGCCAACCATCGGAATATCCAGCGCCCGTGCCGCGCGCACGGCGGCATCGACCAGGGTCGGATGCAGAATCGCGGTGACGTCTTCCAGCGTGCCGCCGGTGTGCAGATTCGCCGTGCGCCGCACAAACAAATGCTCGCCTGCCGGCAAAATGCTGCTGTAGTCATAACCCGCGGCATGCAAGGTGCGCTGGGTTTCGTGGTCCAGCGCAATCTTGCTCTCGCCGCTGGTGGCCGCTTGCCGACGACGACTCTGCGCTTCGATCAACGCGCCGACTGAATGCTGACCATCGCCGACCACTTCCGCCGGTTTGCGAATGGCCGCCGCGACCACTTCAAAACCGATCACCAGAATCCGCAGATCAAGGCCTTCATGGAAGCTTTCCAACAGGACGCGGCTATCAAATTGCTTCGCCGTTTCGATGGCTTGCTGCACCTCTTCGATGCTTTGCAAATCCACCGCAACGCCTTGGCCTTGTTCACCGTCGAGCGGTTTGACCACCACCCGTTGATGCTCATCGAGAAAGGCCAGATTGTCGTCGGCATTGCCCGCCAGTTGTTGCGAGGGCAGGTTCAGCCCGGCGCCTTTGAGCACCTTGTGCGTCAGGCTTTTGTCCTGACACAAACTCATGCTGATCGCGCTGGTCAGGTCGCTCAGCGATTCGCGGCAACGCACGCGACGCCCGCCATGGCTGAGGGTGAACAGCCCGGCGTCGGCGTCATCGACCTGCACATCGATGCCGCGCCGATGCGCTTCTTCAACGATGATCCGCGCATACGGATTGAACTGTGCCTCCGGGCCGGGGCCGAGAAACAGCGGCTGATTGATGCCGTTTTTACGCTTGATGGCGAAGGTCGACAGATTGCGAAAGCCGAGCTTGGCATAGAGGTTTTTCGCCTGACGATTGTCGTGCAACACGGACAGGTCGAGATAACTCAAGCCACGACTCATAAAGTGCTCGATCAGGTGCCGCACCAATACCTCACCGACACCCGGTCGGGAGCACTGCGGATCAACCGCCAGGCACCACAGGCTGCTGCCGTTTTCCGGGTCGTTGAAAGCCTTGTGGTGATTCAGGCCCATGACGCTGCCGATCACCGCGCAGCTGTCCTCATCCTCGGCGAGCCAATACACCGGGCCGCCCTGATGATGCGGCGTCAGCCGCGTGGCATCGATCGGCAACATGCCGCGTGCCTGATACAACTGATTGATCGCCTGCCAGTCGGCTTCACTTTGCGCGCGGCGGATACGAAAGCCGCGAAACACACGGGTGGCCTGCCGGTAGTCGCTGAACCACAGGCGCAAGGTGTCGGATGGATCAAGGAACAATTGCGTCGGCTCAAGTCCGAGAATCTGCTGGGGAGCGGCGACGTACAAAGCGATATCGCGCTCGCCGGGCTGTTCTTTGAGCAGTTCCTGAGCCAGCGATGCCGGGTCGGGAAACGTGTGGCCGATAAGCAACCGTCCCCATCCGCAATGCACCGCGATCGGCTCGGCAGCCAACGTACTGCCGTCTTCGGCCAGACGTGCCTGCAAGCGTTCATAGGACGGCGTCTGACCGCGTATCAGCCGCTGGTTGATGGCCGTGGCGTGGGGTTTCATCGATCAGATTCCTTGTTCACTGAGCCACAGGTTCAGGGCCGCCAGTTGCCACAGCTTCGAACCGCGCAACGGCGTCAGTTGGCCCTGCGGATCGGTCAGCAATTTATCGAGCATGGCCGGGTTGAACAGGCCGCGATCCTGACTCGGATCGAGCAGCAGTTCGCGCACCCAGTTCAGCGTGTCGCCCTGCAAGTGCTTGAGACCAGGGACGGGGAAGTAGCCTTTCTTGCGGTCGATCACTTCACTTGGAATCACTCGGCGCGCGGCTTCTTTCAAGACTTGCTTGCCGCCATCGGGCAGCTTGAACTGGCCCGGCACACGCGCCGAGAGTTCGACCAGTCGATAGTCGAGAAACGGCGTGCGCGCCTCCAGACCCCAGGCCATTGTCATGTTGTCGACGCGTTTGACCGGGTCATCGACCAGCATCACCGTGCTGTCCAGACGCAGGGCTTTGTCGACGGCCGCATCAGCGCCGGGCTGGGCGAAATGTTCTTTCACGAAGTCACCGGCCGCGTCGTGCGCAGTCAGCCATTGCGGTTGCACGGTGGCGGCGTAGTCGTCGTAGCTGCGGTCGAAAAACGCGTTGCGATACGCCGCGTAAGGATCGGCTGCGCCGTCGACTTGCGGGTACCAGTGATAACCGGCGAACAGCTCATCCGCGCCTTGACCGCTTTGCACCACTTTGCAGTGCTTGGCCACTTCGCGCGATAGCAGATAGAACGCGATGCAGTCATGGCTGACCATCGGCTCGCTCATCGCACGGAATGCGGCGGGCAGTTGCTCGATGATCTCTTTCTCGTCGATGCGCAACTGATGGTGCTGCGTGCCGTAGTGTTTGGCGATCAGATCGGAATACTGAAACTCGTCACCGCGCTCGCCGCCGGCATCCTGAAAACCGATGGAAAAGGTCGACAGATTCTCGACGCCGACTTCACGCAACAGACCGACGAGCATGCTCGAATCGACACCGCCGGAGAGCAGCACGCCGACATCCACTGCTGCGCGTTGACGAATGGCCACCGCCTCGCGAGTGCTGTCGAGGACGCGGTCGACCCAATCTTCCAGATTCAGGTTTTTCTCATCCTCGTGCGGGCCGTAGGGCAGGGTCCACCAGGTTTTCTGCTCGGTGCTGCCATCGGCTTCTACACGCATCCAGGTCGCTGGCGGCAGTTTTTCGATGCCGGCCAGCAGGGTGCGGGGCGCCGGGACCACAGCATGGAAATTCAGGTAGTGATTGAGCGCCACCGGATCGAGGATCGGATTGATGTCGCCGCCCTTGAGCAACGCCGGCAATGCCGAGGCAAAGCGCAGGCGTTGGCCGGTGCGCGACAGGTACAACGGCTTTACGCCGAGACGGTCGCGGGCAATGAACAGGCGTTTGGCGTCGCGTTCCCAAATGGCAAACGCGAACATGCCGTTGAGCTTCGGCAGCAGTGCCTCGCCCCAGGCGTGGTAGCCCTTGAGCAGCACCTCGGTGTCGCCACCGGAGTAGAAGGCGTAGCCCAGCGCTTCGAGTTCGGCGCGCAGCTCCGGGAAGTTGTAGATCGCACCGTTGAAGGCCAGCGACAGGCCCAATTGGCTGTCGATCATCGGCTGCGCCGAGCCGTCCGACAGGTCCATGATTTTCAGGCGACGATGACCGAGGGCAATCGGCCCTTGGGCATGGAAGCCCCACGCGTCGGGGCCGCGAGGGGCCAGGTGATGGGTGATTCTCTCGATCGCTGCAAGGTCTGCAGGTTGTTGATCAAAGCGTAACTCGCCAGCTAATCCGCACATAAAGTCCTTACCGGTTTTTCCGTTGGGGAGGGTCAAACATTCTTTCGCCAAAAGGGCGGGTACTCAGAAACTGACCAGACGCGGTAAGGGGAGTTTTAGATCGATAAGTTATAAAGAGTCGACTCTGCCTCCTGCGCGACAGTTATGACGGCTGATCGGAAGACGCGGTTTTTGCGCGCGCCGATGCGTTTTTCAGCGTCAGCGCTTCGTGGGGCACGGTAATGCTCGCCGGGTGGTGCAGGGCTATTTTATTCATGAGAAAAAGTGCTTGATTGGCCTGGATTGCCCACAGGATTTTGAGTTGTTAATCACTGTTCGTCACCGCTAACGTCAAAGGCTCAACTGCAATAAAGGACTATTGCCATGCTCGCCCAAGACAACAAACCTGCTCAGGCTCGAAGGGCCATCCTGAGCACTCTATTCGCCGCAACCGGCGACCTCGACACCGCCGAAACCCTGGAAAAAACGCTCCCGGCGTATTTGCTCCAGGCGTCGGCCTCCAGTCTGGCCAGGCTGGATGAAATCAACCGTGAGCTGCACGCCCGGCAACTCAGGGTCAATAAGGACCTGATCCGGCTAAAACCGTTGGCTGACTTCTGTATCAGCGAACTCAACGCGGCACTGAGCCAAAAATGGCCGGCGCTTTATGACGCTGGCGCGGATGTGGTCAGTCTGCCGGGTGTTGATTGTGGCTGCGAAACGACCGCGACCGATCAGGCCGGGATCGACCTCGTTCAACACGCCTCGCAAACGCTCTTGCAGGCTGCCATGCAAAACTTCACCGAAGACGAGGAGCAGGCTGACGCGTTTCCCGATGGCAGTCAGGTGCGCCTGAAAAGCGCGCCGCAGGGTGTGAGCGGCTTGACCCCGGCGGCGTTTGCCGCGTTTTGCCGCCAGCTGGATCTGGGCCAGAAATACCAGGAGCATCTGCAGCAAGTGTTCGGTCTGCATGACGAAGGCGGCAAAGTCGTGGCGACCAGTGCCATGACCCGCGATATCGCCGCATTGAAGCGGTCGCTATTGGAACTGGATGCGCACCTGGCCGTGCTCAAGGGCAATATCACCGCGGCAGGCTTGCGCATGTTGCAGGACCTGATGTTGGCCGAGGGCGTGGCGTCGACGCACACCCTGCGGTACGGCAAAGAACCGCTGATCATGCAGGGCATCAAGATACTCGACAGCTGCGTGTGGGGCGTCGTCGTTTTTTCCAAACGCTCGGTGGAACAACACCCTGAGGACGGATGCATCGTGTACATGCCCGGCGAACCTGAGCGGGCCGTGTACGAATACCCGAGTTTCAATGCATTCAAGCGCTACCTGGTGCAACAACTGAAAACCGCGGATTATCAGGACTACTTTGCCCGCAGCCTCGATGAAGATGACAAGGCGGATTTCTTCAAGACGTTCGCTGAAAAAGGCGAGCTGGGCCTGGTCAAACAATGGCCGATCAGCGTGCCGTTCTTCGATTTCATGGTGCAAAGCCATGTCGGCAAGTTGCAGATCGACGCACGCAAACTGGCAGTGCCTACTGCTGATATCGATGAAGATACACGCCGCCAGCGCCTGCTCGATTTCGTTCAGCGCGGGGTAAACATTGTCTCGGTGGCCGGGCTCTTCGTGCCGGTGCTAGGGCAATTGATGATGGGCGTTGCAGTGGGGCAATTGCTTGGCGAAGTTTACGAAGGTATCGAAGACTGGCAGCGCGGAGATCATCAGCAAGCCCTGTCGCATCTGCTCAGCGTGGTCGAGAACATCGCGTTGATGGGCGTCTTCGCCGGCGGGCAAAAAGTGTTGGGAGCACTGGGTCGCAAACTGCTGCGCACACACCCGCAGTTCTTTGGGGAATTCACTGCCATTCTCAATCACGCCGGTAAAGCGCGCCTGTGGAAGCCCGATCTCGCGCCCTACGAGCATTCTCTCCCGGCAGGGTTCACCATCGATGCCGGCTCCAAGGAGTTTTATCAGATTGGCGCGAAAACCCTTGGCAATGTTGACCATCGTGTGTTCGCCGGCAGCTACGATATCGACGCTAAACTGTGGCATCTGGAGCACGCCGGACGAGCGCAAGCCTATACCCCGGAACTGGTCCGGCACGTCGAAGGCGGTTGGCGGCTACCCGGCGAAGAGCCGGAGGAATGGGGCAGTTCCGCATACGCGCTCAAACGCATCGATCCGCACTTGCGCGAATTCGTCGACAGCGATCTGGACATGATGCGTCGACTCAGCGACACCTCGTATCAGACCGTGCTCGACACCTTCAACGACAATCTGAACCTGCCTGTGCGCCTGCGCGATACCGTCGAGCGTGTACGCATCGGGCACCAGTTGCGGGAGTTGACCGTGGAGCTGGAAAACGGCGAGACCCATTCCGGGCAATCTGTCGAGACGCTGATGCATGCCTTGCCGAAGCTGCCGGGCTGGCCCACCGACCGCTATATCGAGGTGGCCGGAGAAGAGGGGGCGGTCGAAGCGACCTATCCTGCGAACAGTACGATCGACGAAACGCTGGGTGTGGTTGTAACGCAGGACCAATTGTCCCGGGGGCAATTGTTGCAAACGGTGATCGATGGTCTGTACCAAAACGAGGTCGATGCCTTGCTTGGCGGCAAAGTCGCAAGAAGCACTGAGGACAGTGCACTGGCGAAAAAGCTTGGTGCGGCGCTCAGGTCCGATTATCGCGCGGTGTTCGAGCGTCTGTATCAACGCTACGACAGGAGTCAGGCGGATGAGCTGCTCAATTTGCGCAAGGTTTTCGCCGACATCCCGGCGCGCTATGGACAACGCCTGATCGACCGCGCACCCAGTGTCGAGCGCCAGCACCTGCGCACCACCGCACGGGTGCCATTGCGGCTGGGACAGCGAGCTCGGGCCGCTGCCGCCAAGGTGCGGCTCGACCGCGGGCTGACGGGATTTCACTGGCCACGCCTGGCGAATGCCGATACCGACAAACTGGCCATTCAGTTGTTGCCACGCCTTAGCGGCTGGGATAAAAAACTGCGCCTGGAGGTGCGTGACAAGACCTTGACCGGACCCGTGCTGGAAGCCATCGGCGATGTGTCCGCGACCGCAGACGATACCTGTCACCTGGTGAAAACCGCTGACGGTTATGAAGTCTTTGACGGCGACAAAAAATCCCTTGGCAAGGTGGTGTCGGCGCCCGACGCGTTGTACTCCGCCATCCTGAAGGCGCTCCCGTCACGTCAGCGTGAGGCGAGCGGATTGATCGATGCCGGGCAGACCAGCAGACCGCGCTTGCGCAGCAAATTGCTCGACGCCGGGCTCGAAGAGCGCGAAGCCACTGGGCGAATACTGGTCAGCGGCAAGTACGAACCGCCGGGCGTCGAGCCGGCCTGCGTGCAAGGCGATCAGGCCCCCGCAACGAACCACTCACGCAAGTTGCTGCGCAAAGTGCGCAAACTCTATCCTCGCCTGAATGACGCTCAGGCCAGTCAATTGCTTGATGAACTGGGCGACGATCCGCTGAGCCGGGCGATGCGGGTCAAAGCCTTGCGTCAGGATCTGAAAACCCTGCGTGACGTTCTCTTTATCTGGAGTGAAGATGGCACCGCCCTGGAGGCGATGGGGAGGGATATGGCCGAAGCGCGGCACAGCCGCAAGATGGCGGCCGAGCTGATCGAGAAGGCCTTTCGGCGGTTTGACTGGACCGAGGGTGAACAGGGCAAACCGGTCTGTGCCCTCAAGCTTGATCGAATGCGCATCGGCAAGCTGCCGAGCATGCCTGCGGGATTGAGCTTTGACCATATCCAGCGCTTGTCGATGAAAGACATGGCGCAGAATGATGATGTCACGTACTTCCTCAAATCCTTCAAACAGCTTGAGTCGCTGGAACTCGACAACAATAAAATCACCCGGCTCCCCGAAGTGCTGTCGCATATGCCCAACCTCAAGCGATTGAGCCTGGAGGGCAACCAGGTAAAGCTGACCGAGCAGACATTGACGAAGCTGAACCGGCTGCGCACGCTGACGAATCTTGATCTGAACGACAACCCGTTGGGCGCCACTCCGGATGTCAGTCAAATGAGCAACCTGCGTCTGTTGCAGCTGCGCCAAACGGGGATTACCGAACTGCCTCAAGGTCTGCAGAATCTCGCCCATATCGAATGGATGAATCTGAGCAAAAACAAAATCAAGGAATTGCCCGATTGGCTGTTTCAAAAACCGCGACGATTTACCCGGACGCTCAACCTGGGGGGCAATCCCTTTACTGAAACCAGCAAGACGTATCTGGATAACTATCGCAATAACTACGGTATAGGAATGGGTTTCACCGCAGACGACATTGCCCGACTCCATGAACAAACCGCGCGCTCATTATGGCTCACCAAGACGACCGGTGAGGAATGGCTGACGCAGGTGCGAATCTGGGAGGCGTTTCGCGACGATAGCCGTGCCGAAGGCTTGTTCCAGTTGCTGGCGCGACTGGGCGATACCGCCGACGGGACGAAGGGTCGCGCTGACCTGCAGCGACGGATCTGGGTGGTATTGAAGGCAGCAGAGGCCGATGGCCCTCTGTGCGATGAGTTGCTCGATCTGGCCGCCAACCCGATCAATTGCGATGACACGGCGGCGATCAATTTCAGTCATCTTGAAGTGGCTGTTCACGTCGATCATGTCACCAAGGGAGCCGGCGGCAAGGTCACTGCCAAACCGCTACTCGAACTCGGCCGCGGTCTGTTCCGGCTGCATCGACTGACCGCGATTGCCCGCGAACATGCCCTCAAAGTCGGGAAACTGGATGAAGTCGAGGTGAACCTGGCTTATCGCATCGGGCTGGCGAAGACACTGGACCTGCCCGGTCAGCCGCAGAACATGCTGCTGGGACTGGAGAGCGGCGTGACCGCTGCTGATCTGGAAATGGCGCAAACCCGGATCGCTACAGACGAACTCTCCCCTCAATGGCTCGAATTCATGCAGCAGCAGACGTTTTGGCGTGACTATCTGAAACGTACGTTTACGCGCAAGTTCTCGCAGATTGAAGCGTCGTTCGCGCCGCGGATGAGTGCCCTGGATGAGCAAGCGGACACACTGCCAAGTGCTGACTATCTGAGTCAGGGGCTTGCCCTCAAACTTCAAAAGGAGCAGGCGCAAGAGGCAGAATTCAAGCGCCTGACGCAAGAGTCTATCCGCCTGATGGACCTGGGCCTGTGCGCGATGCCAGACATGTGAGATTCACTTGCCGCGAATCAGCTGGCGCAGGGCGAAACGGTTAGGGTGACAGGCTTCGGCGACACTGCGTGGCAGCGGCAGCGGTTCGTTGTCCAGCCAGGCAGCGAGCAGTTCGCCGGACAATGGCGCGGTAATCAAGCCTCGTGAGCCGTGGCCGCTGTTGACGTACAAGCCGTCCAGCCAAGGGCAGGCGATGTCCGGAACCTGACGGGCATCCTTGCTCAGGGCGGCATAGGCGTCGAGGAAGGCCTCGCGGTTGGCGAGGGGGCCGACTATCGGCAAATAGTCAGGGCTGGTGCAGCGAAAGGCCGCGCGGCCCTGCAGATCTTCGACCGGCTGTTCGCTGATGTGCAGACGCACGACGAGGTCGATGGAAATCTCTTCGAGCATCGCCAGATTGCCCACATGTTCGGCCGTGGTCGGGGTCAGGTCATCGCTGTTGAAATCGAAACTGGCACCGAGGGTGTGTTCGCCCAAACGCGCCGGGGCAACGTAACCTTCGGCACAGACCACCGTGGCCAGTGCCTGGCTTTCTGTTGTTTCGCCGAGGCGAGTGATCTGCCCGCGAATACGTTTGAGCGGCAATTCGGCACTCTGCGCGAAGCGTTTGATCTCGGCAGCACCGGCCAGCACCACGACCGGCGCACTGGCGAGCAAACGCTCACCGTCCAAAGCCTGCCACTGATCATCGACCTTGCGCAGTTGCAGCGCTTCGCAATGGCTGAGCAGTTCGATGTTCGGCTGCGCCGCTTGTGCCTGACACAGCGCTGGCGGATGCACCCAGCCACCTTCGGGATAGTACAAACCGCCATGGCTCACGCCGACCCCGGCGCGGGCCTGCGCCTCGGGCTGATCAAGCCACTGCAACAGATCTTCGGGAAAGGCTTGCGCCAATTGCGCGTGGCGCTCGGCTTCCTTGGCATTGAACGCCAGTTGCAGCACGCCGCAATCGTCCCAGTCAGTGCCGCGTTGCAGGGTCTCCAGCAGGCGCCGGGTGTAACCGAAGCCGCTGATGATCAGCTGCGACAACGCCGTGCCGTGGGCGGACAATTTCAGGTACAGCACGCCCTGCGGATTGCCTGAGGCTTCTTGCGCCACCGCCTCATGGCGTTCAAGCAACGTGACCTGCCAGCCCCGTGCGGCCAGACTGGACGCCGTGGCACATCCCGCCAGACCGGCGCCGATCACCAGCGCACGCCGCTCAGTGACGATCGGTGCAGGACGAGCGAACCACGGCTTGTCCGGCACTGGCGGTGCAACTTCCGCCGGCCAGCCGAGAAATTCGCCCCGGAGGATTTCCCACTTGTGGCCGATGCCCGGTGTGCGCTTCATTTTGAACCCGGCGGCATTCAGCAAGCGCCTTACCCAACCGGTGCTGGTGAAGGTGCTGATGGTCGAACCGGGGGCCGCCAGTCGCGCCAGTTCGACGAACAGTTCGGCGGTCCACATGTCAGGGTTTTTCGCCGGGGCGAAACCGTCGAGAAACCATGCGTCGATCTGCGCGTCGAGCTGTGGCAGCTGTTCCAGTGCATCGCCGATCAACAGCGTCAGGGTCACGCGGCCGTTGGCCAAAGTGATGCGCTGAAAACCCTGATGGATCGCCACGTAGTGCGTCAACAACTGATCGGACAGTGGCTTGAGTTCAGGCCACAAGGCCAGGGCCCGTTGCAAATCCGCTGGGCTCAATGGGTATTTTTCAACACCGACGAAATGCAGCCGCGCGCCGGCGAGGGCGTGCTGTTCGAACAGCTGCCAGGCGCAGAGAAAATTGAGCCCGGTGCCGAACCCGGTTTCGCCGATAACCAGCCGTCCGTGTGCCGGCAACGCGGCAAAGCGCTCGGCCAGACGATTCTGTTCAAGGAACACATAACGGGTTTCTTCCAGCCCTGACTGGTCGGAAAAGTACACGTCATCGAACACCCGCGAACGCGGGCGTCCCAGGTCATCCCAATCGAGTTGGGCGTGGGGCAATACGGGCTTCATGGCAGGCTCGGCAACGACAAGGCGGCCATTCTAGCTGATCGCGCAGGCGTTGCTTGATCCATGGCAAGGCTTGCCGTCGCGACTGACGGACAATCTGCTACCTGCGGGAATTTCTGCGCCGCTGCTATGCCCAATCCGCTAGTCTTGCTGAATCCTGGAAGGAGCCGTCCCATGTTTGAATCCGCTGAAATCGGTCACGCCATCGACAAAGACACCTTTGATGCGGCCGTGCCTGCGCTGCGTGAAGCACTGCTGGAAGCGCAGTTCGAGTTGCAGCAGCAAAAGCGTTTCCCGGTGATCATCCTGATCAACGGCATTGAAGGCGCGGGCAAGGGCGAGACGGTCAAGTTGCTCAACGAGTGGATGGACCCGCGCCTGATCGAGGTGCGCACGTTCGATCAGCAGACTGATGAAGAATTGTCGCGGCCACCGGCGTGGCGCTACTGGCGGATGCTCCCGGCCAAGGGGCGCATGGGGATTTTTTTCGGTAACTGGTACAGCCAGATGCTGCAGGGGCGGGTGCATGGCTTGTTCAAGGATCCGCGTCTGGATCAGGCGATCGCCGGTGCCGAGCGTCTGGAAAAGATGCTCTGCGATGAAGGCGCGCTGATCTTCAAATTCTGGTTTCACCTGTCCAAGAAACAGATGAAGGCCCGGCTCAAAGCACTGGCAGATGACCCGTTGCACAGCTGGCGCATCAGTCCGCTGGACTGGCAGCAATCGGAAACCTACGACAAGTTCGTCAAATACGGCGAGCGTGTATTGCGCCGTACCAGTCGCGATTACGCGCCTTGGCATGTCATCGAAGGCATGGATGCCAACTACCGCAGTCTGGCGGTCGGCAAGATTCTGCTCGAAGGTTTGCAAAGCGCGCTGAAACGCCCGGACGTGCATCCGCACGATGTCAGCGCTGCGCCGCTGGGCACACCGGTCGATCAGTTGAACCTGCTCGACAGCATTGACCTGACCCAGCGTCTGGACAAGAAAGACTACGAAGAACAGCTGATCACCGAGCAGGCGCGCCTGTCTGGGCTGATGCGCGACAAACGCATGCGTCGCCACGCGTTGGTGGCGGTGTTCGAAGGCAACGACGCGGCGGGCAAGGGCGGGGCGATCCGTCGGGTCGCGGCGGCGCTCGATCCGCGTCAGTACAACATCGTGCCGATTGCCGCACCGACCGAAGAGGAGCGGGCGCAACCGTACTTGTGGCGTTTCTGGCGGCACATTCCGGCGCGCGGCAAGTTCACCGTGTTCGACCGTTCGTGGTATGGCCGGGTGTTGGTCGAGCGCATCGAAGGGTTTTGCACACCCGCCGACTGGCTACGCGCTTATGGCGAGATCAATGATTTCGAAGAGCAACTGGCGGACGCCGGGGTGATCGTCGTCAAGTTCTGGCTGGCCATCGACAAGGACACGCAGATGGAGCGTTTCCAGGAGCGCGAAGAGATTCCGTTCAAGCGCTTCAAGATCACCGAAGACGACTGGCGCAATCGTGACAAGTGGGATGATTACCGCGCCGCCGTCGGCGATATGGTCGATCGCACCAGCTCCGAGATCGCGCCGTGGACCTTGGTTGAAGCCAATGACAAACGCTGGGCGCGGGTCAAAGTGTTGCGCACGATCAACCGCGCACTCGAAGACGCCTTCGATAAGTCCGACAAGCGTGCCAAGAAACACAAGGACTGAGCCGATAGACGCGCATACGCGGGGTGAATGATTGTCGCGGTCGTTGATGCGGTGGACTTATGCTCGGTCCACTCTCAACCGACCACAACAATGAGGTATGCCATGCGTGAAGTGGTGATCGTCGACAGCGTGCGGACTGGCCTGGCCAAATCCTTTCGCGGCAAGTTCAACCAGACCCGTCCCGATGACATGGCGGCTCATTGCGTCAACGCGCTGCTTGAGCGCAACGACATCGACCCGGCCAGCGTCGAAGATTGCATCGTCGGTGCCGGCTCCAACGAAGGCGCGCAGGGCTACAACATCGGCCGTAACGTCGCGGTGCTGTCACGTCTGGGCACCGGCACCGCCGGCATGACCCTCAACCGTTTTTGTTCCTCAGGCTTGCAGGCGATTGCGATTGCCGCCAACCAGATCGCCTCGGGTTGCAGCGACATCATCGTCGCTGGCGGCGTCGAGTCGATCAGCCTGACGATGAAAAGCGTCAACACCGATCATCTGATCAACCCTGTGCTCAAGCAGCAGACGCCGGGTATTTATTACACGATGGGCCAGACCGCTGAAGTGGTTGCGCGGCGTTATGACGTCAGCCGTGAAGTGCAGGATCGCTATTCCCTGCAAAGTCAGATTCGCACTGCGGCAGCGCAGGCCGCCGGGCTGTTCAACGATGAAATCGTACCGATGGCGGTGAAATATCGCGTCGAAGACAAAAACACCGGCGAGGTGCAGATTCTCGATGGCGTGGTCGATCGCGACGACTGCAACCGCCCCGACACCACTTATGAAAGCCTTGCTGGATTGAAACCGGTGTTTGCTGAAGATGGTTCGGTGACGGCGGGCAACTCGTCGCAGCTGTCTGACGGTGCCTCGATGACACTGGTGATGAGCCTGGAAAAAGCCCTGCAACTGGGCCTCAAGCCGAAAGCGTTTTTCCGCGGCTTCACCGTGGCTGGTTGCGAACCGGACGAAATGGGCATCGGCCCGGTGTTTTCGGTGCCGAAACTGCTCAAGGCCAAGGGCTTGCAAGTGGCGGATATCGACTTGTGGGAGTTGAACGAGGCGTTTGCTTCGCAGTGCTTGTACAGCCGTGACCGGTTGGAGATCGACAATGAAAAGTTCAACGTCAACGGTGGGTCGATTTCGATTGGTCATCCGTTTGGCATGACCGGATCGCGGCAGGTCGGGCATCTGGTGCGTGAGTTGCAGCGGCGTAATCTGCGTTACGGCATCGTGACGATGTGCGTGGGCGGCGGGATGGGCGCTACCGGGTTGTTTGAGGCGGTGCGCTAAGCCAGAGCATTTTTGTTGTCTGTTCCATTGCTATCGCTGGCAAGCCAGCTCCCACAGGTTTCATGACGGTCGCACAAATTGTGTACACCACTAATCCTGTGGGAGCTGGCTTGCCAGCGATTGGATCACCACCGCTTAGCGACTGGAATCCAGTCCTTGCATCCGCGCGATGTAAGCCTGGATTTCCTTCTCAATCTGCTCGGCACTCTCAAACGGCCCCTCAAGGGTATTTTCCCGAGTGCTGAAAAACAGTTCGCCATTGACCCGGCACACCCGGTCGCTGCGAAAGTGCATTTCGGGGGTGCTGTCGCGGGCGCGCATTCCTAACATGATCGGTCTCCTTGGCTGATGTGCTGAAACGGATCCAATGAGCTTATGCCTGAAGCACTTGCCGTGCCCGCTCAGCCGATCAACGGCGCCACGTCAATTTAATGCTGCGACCTGCACAGTTTCATTCGCGTCCTGAGCGCAACTGTCCCTGTGTCGCGACCAGTGTCAGGCCTAGAATGAGCGCACTTGTCAGCAGGCGTTGGGGTTTGTATGCACGTTTCATCGGGTCGCTGGGTGTACGGCTTGTTCCTCGCGCTGCTGACCGCGTTTTTGTGGGGCATCCTGCCGATCAAACTCAAACAGGTGCTGGTGGTGATGGACCCGGTCACGGTGACCTGGTTTCGTCTGTTGGTTTCCGGTGGTTGTCTGTTCATCTATCTGGCGGCAGTGAAACGCCTGCCCAGCCGCAAAGTGCTCGGGCCCAAGGGTGGCTGGCTGGTTTTGATGGCGGTGCTCGGGCTGGTTGGCAACTATGTGTTGTACCTCATGGGCCTGAATTTGCTCAGCCCCGGCACCGCGCAACTGGTGGTGCAGATGGGCCCGATCATGTTGCTGATCGCCAGCCTTTTTGTGTTCAAGGAACGCTTCAGTATTGGTCAGGGTATCGGGCTGGCGGTGCTGTTGACCGGTTTTGTGCTGTTCTTCAATCAACGGCTGGCAGAGTTGCTGACGTCATTGTCCGATTACACCGCAGGGGTTTTGCTGGTGCTGCTGGCGTCGACGGTCTGGACCTTCTATGCGCTGGGCCAGAAGCAATTGCTCACGGTGTGGAATTCGCTGCAGGTGATGATGGTGATCTATCTGTTCTGCGCGCTGTTGCTGACGCCGTGGGTGCATCCGCTTGAAGCGCTGAGTCTGAGCCCGCTGCAGGGTTGGCTGCTGCTGGCGTGCTGCATGAACACATTAATTGCCTATGGCGCGTTCGCGGAAGCGCTGGCGCATTGGGAGGCTTCGCGCGTCAGCGCGACGTTGGCGATTACGCCATTGGTGACGTTTGGCGCAGTGGCGATTGCGGCGGGGATCTGGCCCGAATACGTGCATGCCGAGCAGATCAATGCTCTGGGTTATGGCGGGGCGGTGCTGGTGGTGCTGGGGTCGGCGCTGGTGGCGTTGGGGCCTTCGTTGATTGCCGGGTTGAAGGCGCGGCGGTTGAAGGTGGCCGCCAGTTAAACCGCGCCGCTGCCATTCGCGAGCAGGCTCGCTCCCACTTTCAACCGCATTCCTGACAGGGGATTGCGGGTAACTAATGTGGGAGCGAGCTTGCTCGCGAAGACAGACTTTCAGGCGCCAAAAATCTCAGCCCTTGGCGCCAGCCTCAATCATGTTCTCCGGCCGCACCCACGCATCAAACTCTTCATCCGTCAGATACCCCAGCGCCAACGCCGCCTCGCGCAAGGTCAGCCCTTCGCTGTAGGCCTTCTTGGCAATCTCCGCCGACTTGTCATAGCCGATATGCGGATTCAGCGCCGTCACCAGCATCAATCCACGCTCCAGATGTCTCGCCATGACTTCAGCGTCCGGCTCAAGCCCGGCAATGCAGTGCTGCTGGAAGTTGCTGCAGCCATCGGCGAGCAGGCGAATCGATTGCAGCAGGTTGTGGATGATCACCGGTTTGAACACATTCAACTGCAAGTGACCCTGACTCGCGGCAATGCCGATGGTCACGTCGTTGCCCAGCACTTGGCAGGCGAGCATCGACAGCGCTTCGCATTGGGTCGGGTTGACCTTGCCCGGCATGATCGAGCTGCCCGGCTCATTCGCCGGCAGGCGCACTTCGGCAAACCCTGCGCGTGGGCCGGAGCCGAGCAGGCGCAGGTCGTTGGCAATTTTCATCAGCGCCACGGCGAGGGTTTTCAGTGCGCCAGAAAGACTGGTCAGCGGCTCGTGGCCGGCGAGGGCGGCGAACTTGTTCGGCGCGGTGACGAAGGGCAGACCGGACAGTGCCGCCAGTTCTGCAGCAATCGCCTCACCAAAACCGTGCGGCGAATTCAGCCCGGTACCGACCGCGGTGCCGCCCTGGGCCAGTTCACAGACGGCTGGCAGTGCGGCGCGGATCGCCCGTTCGGCGTAATCCAGTTGCGCGATAAAACCCGACAATTCCTGACCGAAGGTGATCGGCGTCGCGTCCATCATGTGCGTGCGCCCGGTCTTCACCAGTTTCATGTGCCGCGCTGCCAGTTCAGCAAGGCCGCCGGACAACTCGGCAATCGCCGGCAGCAGTTGTTCCTGCACGGCCTGGGCGGTGGCGATGCTCATGGCGGTGGGAAAGCAGTCGTTGGAGCTTTGCGAGCGGTTGACGTGATCGTTCGGGTGCACCGGCGTCTTGCCGCCGCGCGGGTTGCCGGCCAGTTCGTTGGCACGACCGGCGATCACCTCGTTGACGTTCATGTTGCTCTGGGTGCCGCTGCCGGTCTGCCAGACCACCAGCGGAAACTGGTCGTCGTGCTGGCCATCGAGAACTTCGTCGGCGGCTTGTTCGATCAGGCGGGCGATGTCGGCGGGCAGGTCTCCGTTACGGTCGTTGACGCGGGCGGCGGCTTTCTTGATCAGTGCCAAGGCATGCAGTACCGGCAGCGGCATGCGTTCCTGACCAATGGCGAAGTTGATCAGCGAGCGTTGCGTCTGAGCACCCCAGTAAGCGTCGTCCGGGACTTCGATCTGGCCCAGGCTGTCGGTTTCGATACGGCTCATCGTGCACACTCCTGTTGGTCTGTTTGCGCAGTTTAGGCCCGGTCGGGCCCAGGTGGTTCCCTCGATCCGATTGTTGACCGGTAAAACCCTGCCAATCAAGCGCGGCAAGGCTCGGGGGTTGAGCGACAAGGTTTTTTAGGCGCAGAATGGTCGCCCTTGGGGTTTGACCTCGCTTTGCTTAAAAGGAAACTCGATGACTCGTCTTCGTGCCATCTGCACCGCGGTTGCACTGGTTTGCGCCAGCGGCCAGGTGCTTGCCGATACCGCCAGCCACAACGCCAGTGCTGAAGCTTTCCTGACCCTGGCGCACGCTGACAAGCTGGGCACTCCGGTGTACATGCAAGTGCAGCAAATGTTCGCTCAGCGTTTTGAACAGACCAAAGCCCCGGAAGCCAAGAAAGCCGTGCTGGAAACCTACCAGGCCAAGGCTAACGCCGCGCTGGACCAAGCCATCGGCTGGAACAAGCTCAAGCCTGACATGGTCAAGCTCTACACCAGCAACTTCAGTGAATCCGAGCTGAAAGACCTGGTCGCGTTCTACCAGTCGCCACTGGGCAAGAAAGTCCTGGAAAAAATGCCGCAGTTGACTCAGCAATCGGCCCAGATGACCCAGGCTAAACTGGAAAGCGCCGTACCTGTCGTCAACAAGCTGCTCGACGACATGACCAAAGAGCTGGCCCCTGCAGCTGCGCCGGCCAAGAAGAAGTAAGCGGAGTTCGTGATGACCATGCAACAACGCATCGAATCGACGCTGGCCCTGCTTCAGCCTGAGCACCTGCAAGTGCTGGATGAAAGCCACATGCACAGTCGCGGGCTGCAGACGCATTTCAAGGCAGTGGTAGTCAGCGCGCAGTTCGACGGCCTGAACCGGGTCAAGCGCCACCAGAAAGTCTACGGCACGCTCGGCGAGCTGATGGGCGAGTTCCATGCGTTGGCGCTGCACACCTACACCCCAGAGGAATGGGCAGAGACCGGCGCCGCCCCGGCGTCGCCGACCTGTGCCGGAGGACGGCAGCCGCAAGCTTGAAGCGGCAAGCTGCAAGCTAAAGGCGAGTGTTCCTGGCTTGTCGCTTGAAGCTCGCCGCTTGAAGCTGCTTTTTTGCTAGAATCCGCAACGCGCCGCTCACCCGGCGCGTTTTTTTTTGAATCCGGTTCACCCTTTGCGAGGGTAGCCACCTGGAGAAATACCCATGACGCAACCGATTGTCGTGGCGGCACTGTATAAGTTCGTCACCCTCGAAGATTACGTTGACCTGCGCGAGCCCCTGCTGCAAGCGATGGTCGACAACCAGATCAAAGGCACCCTGCTGATCGCCGAAGAAGGCATCAACGGCACGGTGTCCGGCACTCGCGAAGGCATCGACGGTCTGTTCGCCTGGCTCAAGAACGACCCACGCATGATCGACATCGATCACAAAGAGTCGTACTGCGACGAGCAGCCGTTCTATCGCACCAAGGTCAAACTGAAGAAAGAGATCGTCACCCTCGGTGTCGAAGGCGTCGACCCGAACAAAAAGGTTGGCACCTACGTTGATCCGCAAGACTGGAACGCGTTGATCAGCGACCCGGAAGTGCTGTTGATCGACACCCGTAACGACTACGAAGTGTCGATCGGCACCTTCGAAGGCGCCATCGATCCGAAAACCACCAGTTTTCGCGAATTCCCTGACTACATCAAAGAGCACTTCAACCCGGCCGTTCACAAGAAGGTTGCGATGTTCTGCACCGGTGGCATTCGCTGCGAGAAAGCCTCGAGCTACATGCTTGGCGAAGGCTACGAAGAGGTTTACCACCTCAAGGGTGGCATCCTGAAGTACCTTGAAGAGGTGCCGCAGGAAGAAACCAAGTGGCAGGGCGACTGCTTCGTGTTCGACAACCGTGTGACCGTGCGTCACGACCTCAGCGAAGGCGACTACGATCAATGTCATGCCTGCCGCACACCGGTCAGTGTTGAAGATCGCGCCTCCGAGCATTACGTCGCCGGTATCAGTTGCCCGCATTGCTGGGACAAGCTGAGCGAGAAGACCCGCCGCAGCGCCATCGATCGGCAGAAGCAGATCGAACTGGCCAAGGCGCGCAACATGCCGCACCCGATCGGCTACAACTACAAGCAAGCATCCACCGAGGCTTAACCATGTCTGCGCGTCTGCTCTATGTGATGGATCCGATGTGTTCGTGGTGCTGGGGGTTTGCTCCGGTGGCCAAGGCATTGGTCGAGCAGGCGCACGCAGCCGGGGTGGAGCTGCATCTGGTGGTTGGCGGCTTGCGTACCGGCAGCGGTTCGGCGCTGGAGCCAACCACGCGTCGTTACATTCTTGAGCATTGGCAAGCGGTGACCGAAGCCACCGGCCAGCCGTTCAAGTTTGACGGCGCGTTGCCCGACGGTTTTGTCTACGACACTGAGCCGGCCTGCCGGGCGATCGTCACCGCGCGCAGTCTGGCGCCGGATTGCGCGTGGACACTGGTCGGACTGATCCAGCAGGCGTTTTACGCTGAAGGTCGCGATGTCACCCAGGCCAGCGTGCTGGTTGAGCTGGCAGAAAAGGCCGGAGTGCCGCGCATCGAATTTGCCGCGTTGTTCGATCATGCCGATCAACACAAAGCAACTCAGTCCGATTTCAGTTGGGTGCAGGATCTCGGTATTGCCGGTTTCCCGACCCTGCTGGCCGAGCGCAACGGTCAACTGGCGCTGTTGACCAACGGCTACCAACCGCTCAGTGAGCTGTCGCCATTGCTCGGTCGGTGGCTGGAGCGTGCGGCCTGTGTCTGACCTGGCCGATGACACGCCAGCCGTAAAGCGTGTCGACCGGCTGAGCTGGGCAGAAGTCCGGCGACTGGCACTTCATCATAAAAAATCCCTGTGGATCGCTAACGGCGTGGCCGTTCTGGCGACGCTGTGCAGCGTACCGATTCCGTTGCTGCTGCCGTTGCTGGTGGACGAAGTCCTGCTCGGCCACGGTGACGCGGCATTGAAAGTCATGAACCATGTGCTGCCGACGATGTGGCAGCAAGCGGCAGGCTATATCGGCCTGATGCTGGTCGTGACGCTGACCCTGCGTTGCAGCTCGCTGTGCTTCGGCGTGTTGCAGTCGCGGCTGTTCGCACGGCTGGCCAAAGACATCGTTTATCGCATTCGCGTGCGTCTGATCGAACGGCTCAAGCGCATTTCCCTCGGCGAATACGAAAGCCTGGGCAGCGGCACGGTCACTACGCACCTGGTCACGGACCTCGATACCCTCGACAAATTCGTCGGCGAAACCCTCAGCCGCTTTCTGGTGGCGATGCTGACGCTGGTCGGCACCGCGAGCATCCTGATGTGGATGCACTGGAAACTGGCGTTGCTGATTCTGCTGTTCAATCCGTTGGTGATTTACGCCACGGTGCAGCTGGGCAAACGCGTCAAACACCTTAAGAAACTCGAGAACGACAGCACGGCGCGCTTCACTCAGGCGTTGAGCGAAACCCTCGATGCGATTCAGGAAATCCGTGCTGGCAACCGTCAGGGCTTCTTCCTCGGGCGGCTCGGCTTGCGCGCGCAGGAAGTGCGCAACTACGCGGTCAATTCGCAGTGGAAAACCGACGCCTCGAACCGCGCCAGTGGTTTGCTCTTCCAGTTCGGCATCGACATATTCCGCGCGGCAGCGATGCTCACGGTGTTGTTCTCCGACCTGTCGATCGGCCAGATGCTCGCGGTGTTCAGTTACCTGTGGTTCATGATCGGCCCGGTCGAACAACTGCTCAACCTGCAATACGCCTACTACGCGGCGGGCGGGGCGCTGACGCGGATCAACGAACTGCTGGCGCGCGCCGATGAGCCGCAATATCCCGGCGGTGTCGATCCGTTCAAGGGCCGCGACACCGTTGGCATTCAGGTGCAAGGCCTGAGCTTTGGTTACGGCGATGAGCTGGTGCTGGATCAACTCGACCTGTCGATTGCCCCCGGTGAAAAAGTCGCGATCGTCGGCGCCAGCGGTGGCGGCAAAAGTACCCTCGTGCAGTTGCTGTTGGGTTTGTACACGCCAATGGCCGGGACCATTCGTTTCGGCGGTTCGACCCAGCAGGAGATCGGCCTGGACACGGTGCGCGAAAACGTCGCGGTGGTATTGCAACACCCGGCGCTGTTCAACGACACCGTGCGCGCCAACCTGACCATGGGCCGCAGTCGCAGTGACGAGGCCTGCTGGCAGGCACTGGAAATCGCTCAGCTCGAAGCGACCATCCGCGCCTTGCCCAATGGCCTGAACAGTATTGTCGGCCGCTCCGGCGTGCGCCTGTCGGGCGGGCAGCGTCAACGCCTGGCCATCGCGCGGATGATCCTCGCCGAGCCGAAAGTCGTCATCCTCGACGAAGCCACTTCGGCCCTCGACGCCGCCACCGAATACAACCTGCATCAGGCCATGGCGCGCTTCCTCAATGGCCGCACCACACTGATCATTGCCCACCGACTGTCGGCGGTGAAACAGGCTGATCGCGTGCTGGTGTTCGATGGCGGTCAGGTCGCTGAAGACGGCGATCACCAGCAACTGATCGCCGATGGTGGGCTGTATGCCAAGCTCTATGGTCACCTGCAGCAGATCCAGCGCCCTTGAGTTTCGTTCCGGTTTCTGTGCTTAGTGCCTGAATTGCATTGAGTAAAATCAACCGGAACGCTCAAGCAGACCAGCCATTTGCACAATCGACCTAGAGGACGGCAGAGCTGTCCCTTTGACTTGTCGAAAATTAGCCTAGGCTGAGCTGTCAGGAGCGGGATTTTCCGGTGTTCATCTGGCAGTGCTTGCGCAAGGGATCTCATGAAGCAAAAGCGGACTCTCGGAACGCCACGGTTGTTGGGCATCGTCTGGCCATTTATTGCCGTCGTGTTATTCCAGGCGTTATTGGGCGGCGTGAGTCTTTACGTGCTCTCGGCCGTTCGCGGTTATGTCGCCGGTGAAAGCCTTTGGTCCAAGGGCCAGAAAGACGCGATTTATTACCTCAATCTGTACGCCGACAGTCGCGACGAGGCGATTTTCCTCAAATACCACAATGCGATTGCCGTGCCGCAAGGCGGGCATCAGCTGCGTCTGGCGCTGGATCATCAGCCGCCGGATCTGGCTGCAGCGCGTGAAGGTATTCTCAAGGGCGGCAACCACCCGGACGACGTCTCCAGCCTGATCTGGCTGTACCTCAACTTCCGCCACTTCAGTTATCTGGAAACCGCCATCGATCGCTGGACGGTCGGTGACGCCTATCTGGTCGAACTGGATGACGTGGCGCAGGAGATGCACCGCAGCATCTCGCAGAACACCGCGAACAGTGCCGATATCCAGCGCTGGAAGGCGCGGATTTTTGCCGTCAACGATGGCGTGACGCCGGCCGCGAAAGCCTTCAGCGATGCCTTGGGCGAAGGCTCGCGGATGATCATGCGTCTGCTGCTGTTCACCAACCTGGCGACGGCACTTGGGCTGATCGTGCTGGCCTTGTGGCGCACGCACAAACTGCTCAAGCAGCGCCACGCTTTTGCCGAGGCGTTGCAACTGGAGAAGGATCGGGCGCACGTCACCTTGCATTCGATCGGTGATGGCGTCATCACCACCGATGTTAGCGGCGCCATCGATTACATGAACCCGGCCGCCGAGGCCATGACCCACTGGAAGGCCGAGCAGGCAGCCGGCCTGCCGCTGGCCGCGCTGTTCAATTTGCTCGACGACAATGCCCAGGCCGAAGGCCTGACGCTGATCGAGCACATCCTCAGCGGTAAGCTCAGTGGCGGCAGCGAGCACTCGAAACTGATTCAGCGCCTAGATGGCACGACGTTATCGGTGACGCTGGTCGGCGCGCCGATCCGCAATGCCGGCAAGGTCAGCGGCACGGTGCTGGTGTTGCACGATATGACTCAGGAGCGGCAATACATCGCCAATCTGTCGTGGCAGGCCACCCATGATGCGCTGACGGGGTTGGCCAACCGTCGAGAATTTGAATATCGGCTGGAGCAGGCGCTGCACAACCTCACGCGCCATCCCGGGCGGCATGCATTGATGTTCCTCGACCTCGATCAATTCAAACTGGTCAACGACACCTGTGGTCACGCCGCTGGCGATGAGTTGTTGCGGCACATTTGTACGCTGCTGCAATCGGGGCTGCGCGAGGGCGATACGCTGGCACGACTTGGCGGCGATGAGTTCGGCATTCTGCTGGAGAACTGCGCGCCGGACGCGGCGGAGAAGATTGCCGAGGCGCTGCGCCAGACCGTGCAGAACCTGCATTTTGTCTGGAAAGGGCGGCCGTTCCTGACCACAGTGAGCATTGGTCTGGTGCATGTCACGCAGGCCCCGACCACCCTTGAATCCTCATTACGCGCCGCCGATATGGCCTGTTACATGGCCAAGGAGAAGGGCCGCAACCGGGTGCAGGTCTACCACGCCGACGATTCCGAGCTGTCGCTTCGCTTCGGTGAAATGGCCTGGGTGCAGCGTCTGCACATGGCGCTGGAGGAAAACCGTTTTTGTCTGTACGCCCAAGAAATCGCGCCGCTCAAGCCGGGCGACAACAAGGGTGGGCACATCGAGATTCTGCTGCGACTGCATGATGAAGCCGGGCGGATGATCCTGCCGGACAGTTTCATTCCCGCTGCAGAGCGCTACGGTTTGATGAGTCAACTGGACCGTTGGGTAGTTCACAACGTATTCAAGGTTATTGCTCAATGTATTGCACAAGAACATCAAGAGCCTTTAGCAATGTGTGCGATTAATCTGTCAGGCATTACTATAGGAGATGACGCGTTTTTGCACTTTCTGCGCGAGCAGTTTGTTAACTATGCAATACCGCCTGAAATGATTTGTTTTGAAATTACAGAAACCAGTGCAATTGCAAATCTGGGCAGCGCAATTAGATTTATTAATGAACTCAAAGGCTTAGGTTGCTACTTTTCGTTAGATGACTTTTGCGCCGGAATGTCTTCATTCGCTTATCTGAAACATTTGCCTGTAGACTTCCTGAAGATCGACGGGAGTTTCGTAAAGGATATGCTGGACGACCCGATTAACCGCGCAATGGTCGAAGTGATCAATCACATCGGGCATGTCATGGGTAAGCAGACAATTGCCGAGTTTGTTGAAACAACCCAGATCGAGCAGGCATTGCTTGAAATTGGTGTGGATTACGCTCAGGGTTATGTTATAGAACGCCCGCAGTTGTTTACCTGTGACAGTTTGCAAAGTCGGCCCGCCAGACCGCAACCGCTGTTATTCAAAGCGCCTGGCACGTTCCGTTGAAGTCTCTCGCCGATCCTTACAATCACAAATCAAAAGGAGCCGAACAGTGATCGACACATTCAACCGAACCGGACCACTCATGGAAGCTGCAAGTTATCCTGCCTGGGCGCAACAGCTCATTGAGGACTGCAGCGAGAGCAAGCGCCGGGTTGTCGAACATGAACTTTACCTGCGCATGCGTGATAACAAGCTCAGCGCCAGAACCATGCGTCAGTACCTGATCGGGGGCTGGCCGGTGGTTGAGCAGTTCGCGTTGTACATGGCGCAGAACCTCACCAAAACCAGATTTGCCCGTCACCCGGGCGAAGACATGGCGCGGCGCTGGCTGATGCGCAATATCCGCGTTGAACTCAATCACGCCGATTATTGGGTGCATTGGAGCCGTGCCCATGGCGTCAGTCTGGAAGACCTTCAGGCTCAACAGGTGCCCCCTGAGTTGCATGCCTTGAGTCATTGGTGCTGGCACACCAGTTCTGCCGATTCGCTGATCGTGGCCATCGCCGCCACCAACTATGCCATCGAAGGCGCGACCGGGGAGTGGTCGGCGCTGGTCTGCTCCACCGGCGTGTATGCCGCAGCGTTTCCCGAAGAGGATCGCAAACGTGCCATGAAGTGGCTGAAGATGCATGCCCAGTACGACGATGCCCATCCGTGGGAGGCGCTGGAAATCATCTGCACCCTGGCCGGGATGAACCCGAGCAAGGCCTTGCAGGCCGAGCTGCGTCAGGCGGTGTGCAAGAGCTATGACTACATGTATCTGTTTCTGGAGCGTTGCATGCAGCTGGAGACGTCGGAACGCTTGTTGGTCAACCGAGAGCGCAGGGCGGTAGTCGAGAGCTGATTCAAGCCTCACGCAAAACCAATGTGGGAGCGAGCTTGCTCGCGAAAGCGGTCCGTCAGTCAACTCATGGTTGAATGTCAGATTGCATTCGCGAGCAGGCTCGCTCCCACACTGTTTTGTGTTGGCTGGAAAGCCTTAGCCCGCCATCGCCAACCGATTTCGGCCTTCACGCTTGGCCACATACAGCGCACTGTCAGCGCGGCGCAGTAAGCTGTCGGCCGATTCCCCCGGCAACAAAGTCGAACATCCCAGGCTCACCGTCAATTCAATCAACTGCCCATCGGCATAGTATTCGGCCGCCTGCGTTGCATAACGCAACCGTTCGCCGACCATCGCTGCCGCTTCGCGGCTGGTGTTGGACAGCAGAATCAGAAATTCTTCGCCGCCGTATCGGAACACCATATCGACATTGCGCAGTTGGGCCTTGATCGTCGCGGCGATGGCTTTAAGCACATCATCGCCGGCGCTGTGGCCATGGCTGTCGTTGACCCGTTTGAAGTGGTCGATATCGAGCATCAACAGCGACAACGGTTGCAGATGTCGACGCGACATCTCGATTTCGCGCTGGAGGGTCTGCTCCATGGCAATGCGATTGCCGGCGCCGGTCAGCGGATCGCGCAGAGCGCTCTGGGTCGCCTCACGGTAAAGCAGGGCGTTGCGCATCGGGTACAGCAAGGATGACAGCAGCGATTCCAGCTGGCCTTGTTCCTTGTCGTTGAAACGCTGATTGCGGCGAAACACCAGTTCGCCCATGTGCTCGCCTTCGTGGCTCAGGCTGTAGCTGATCGAATGGTGGCCGCGGGTACCGAATTCCAGGCGTAAATCGCTGCCCTGATGCACGTAACTCAACGCGTCCAACGGCACAAGACGCTGAACTTCGCGGAAAAACAGACCGAGGATGCGTTGTGGTTCGAGGCTGGTTTGCAGTTGCAGGCTCATTTGCTGGCGCAATTGCGCCAGACTGGCCGGTCGCTCCAGAAGGGGCGGCAGTTGACCAAAGCCCAGGCGTTGCAATTTGGCACTGTCAAAGTCAATTGCATTGGTCTGGGAGGGTGATTTCATATGGCGTGAACCCTTAGCGGTAAGTCCGTCTTACAGGCTGGGTGAGAGCGGCTATGGGCTGCGCGTCATACTGATCCATCAGTCCCGTAGGACGTTTGGCGTAAGTTTAGTCTGCCGGATGACGATTAGTCAGCTATCGAAATCGGCTTCGCCCCATTGCCTTCACGCGGCTTGCTTTGAGAGAAGTTAGAGCGAAAGTCGTGCCATTCGGTTCGGTTTTATTTAAACCGTTTGGAATCAATGGTTTAGATCAATGGATGAGAGGTGAGTGCTGGAAAATTGACTGAATTGTGACGGTCGTGGGCGGCAAATGCATGCCGCGACAGGAATCTGCCGCGGCAACAAATGCGACGTATGGCAGTTATTGCGCGTTGAATGCCTGGCCGTTGATGCCGGTGCTGTCCGGGCCCATCAGGTACAGGTAGACCGGCATGATTTCTTCCGGTGTCGGATTGTTCAGCGGGTTTTCTCCCGGATAGGCCTGCGCACGCATGCTGGTGCGCGTACCGCCCGGGTTGATGCTGTTGGAACGAACGGGTGCCACGCCGTCGACTTCATCGGCCAGGGTTTGCATCAGGCCTTCGGTGGCGAACTTCGACACGCCATAAGCGCCCCAGTACGCACGGCCCTTGCGCCCGACGCTGCTGGAGGTGAACACAACCGACGCGTCCTGTGACAGCTTGAGCAGTGGCAACAACGTGCTGGTCAGCATGAACATGGCGTTGACGTTGACCTGCATGACACGCATGAAGTTTTCGCCGGACAGCTGCTCGATCGGCGTGCGTGGGCCGATGATCGAGGCATTGTGCAGCAGGCCGTCGAGGTGGCCGAATTCGGCTTCGATCATCGCTGCCAGTTCATCGTACTGATGGGGCAGGGCGGTTTCGAGGTTGAACGGAATCACCGCCGGTTGCGGGTGGCCTGCCGCTTCGATCTCGTCGTAGACCTGAGTCAGGTTGGCTTCAGTCTTGCCCAGCAGCAATACCGTGGCGCCATGAGCGGCGTAGGTTTTTGCGGCAGCCGCGCCAATGCCACGACCGGCACCGGTGACCAGAATGACCCGATCCTTGAGCAATTCGGGACGAGCGGAGTAATCAAACATAAAAACCTCACCAAGTCAGATCGTTCCCACTCTCTGCGTGGGAATGCAGCCAATGACGCTCTGCGTCAGGTCTCAGCAACTGCAAAGCGCGCTATCGAGCACCTTGCGCAACTCCGACGGATGATCCACCACAACATCCGCACCCCAATGCCGCGGGTTGTCGTCCGGGTGAATGTAGCCAAACGTCACCGCCGCAGTTTTCGTACCGGCATCGCGGCCCGATTCGATATCGCGCAGATCATCGCCCACAAACAGAACCGTCGATGGATCCAGATCAAGCATTTTGCACGCGAGGATCAACGGCTCCGGATCCGGCTTGCTGTTCTTCACGTGATCCGGGCAGATCAGCAGTGCCGAACGCTCAGCCAATCCCAGTTGCTTCATGATCGGCTCGGCAAAGCGCAGTGGCTTGTTGGTCACCACGCCCCAGATCAGGTTGGCCTTCTCGATATCGGCGAGCAGTTCGCCCATGCCGTCGAACAACTTGCTATGGACGGCGCAGCCGACCAGATAGCGCTCAAGAAACTCCAGGCGAAGTTCTTCGAAGCCCGGCGATTCCGGGTCCATGGAAAACGTCACCGCGACCATGGCTTTGGCGCCACCGGAGATCTCGTCACGGATGTGCTTGTCATTGATCGGCGGCAAGCCACGATCGGCACGCATCGCCTGACAGATGGCGATGAAGTCCGGCGCCGTGTCGAGCAGGGTGCCATCCATGTCGAAGAGAACTGCTCTGATGGCCATCGGCTTATTCCTCGCGCAGGGTCTGGATCATGTAGTTGACGTCAACGTCGCTGGCCAGTTTGTAATGCTTGGTCAGCGGGTTGTAGGTCAAGCCGATGATGTCCTTGACGGTCAGGCCGGCCATGCGGCTCCAGGCGCCCAGCTCGGACGGGCGGATGAATTTCTTGAAGTCATGGGTGCCGCGCGGCAGCAGCTTCATGATGTATTCGGCGCCGATGATGGCGAACAGGTACGCCTTCGGATTGCGGTTGATGGTCGAGAAGAACACTTGGCCACCCGGTTTGACCATGCGGAAGCAGGCACGAATGACCGACGATGGATCCGGTACGTGCTCAAGCATTTCCAGACAGGTCACCACGTCGAACTGCTCGGGCATTTCTTCGGCCAGGGCTTCTGCGGTGGTCTGGCGGTATTCGACGCTGACGCCGGATTCCAGCTGATGCAGTTGCGCGACTGCCAGTGGCGCTTCGCCCATGTCGATGCCCATTACGGTGGCGCCACGCTGGGCCATGGCTTCGCTGAGGATGCCGCCGCCGCAGCCGACGTCGAGGACTTTCTTGCCGGCCAGATTGACCCGCTCGTCAATCCAGTTGACCCGCAGCGGGTTGATGTCGTGCAGCGGTTTGAATTCGCTTTCGCGGTCCCACCAGCGATGGGCCAGGGCTTCGAATTTGGCGATTTCGGCGTGGTCGACGTTGCTCATGTTCAATCCTCTAAAACTTTAAAAGTGCTGTAGCTCTGGCATTTGCGCCAGAGTGTTTACGATTCGGTGTGGCCGCTGATTCGCTGGCCCCAGGCCCGGGCGGTGGCGCCCAGTTGCTCTTCGTCCATGCGCGTCAGGCGGCGGTCTTCGAGCAGTTGTTTGCCGGCGACCCACAGGTGTTTTACGCAATCGCGACCAGTGGCATATATAAGCTGCGAAACCGGGTCGTACACTGGTTGCTGTGCCAGGCCGGACAGGTCGAAAGCGACGATGTCGGCTGCTTTGCCGATTTCCAGCGAGCCGACTTGCGTCTCGATCCCCAGTGCGCGCGCGCCATTCAGGGTGGCCATGCGCAGTGCGCGATGAGCGTCCAGCGCCGTGGCCGAGCCGGCCACGGCTTTGGCCAGTAGCGCGGCGGTGCGGGTTTCGCCGAGCAGGTCGAGATCATTGTTGCTTGCCGCGCCATCGGTGCCGACCGCGACATTTACCCCAGCCTGCCACAAACGCTCGACCGGGCAGAAGCCACTGGCGAGTTTCAGGTTGGATTCCGGGCAATGGATCACGCTGGTGTTGCTTTCTACCAGCAACGCCAGGTCGTCATCGCTGATCTGGGTCATGTGCACGGCCTGGAAGCGCGGGCCCAGCAGGCCCAGACGGCCAAGGCGAGCGAGCGGGCGTTCGCCGCGCTGCTCCAGTGACTGCTGAACTTCGAAAGCGGTTTCGTGCACGTGCATATGGATCGAGGCGTCCAGCTCCTCGGCAATCACACGGATTTTCTCGAGATTCTCGTCGCCGACGGTGTACGGTGCATGAGGGCCGAACGTGATCTTGATGCGTTCGTGGTGCTTCAAGTCGCCGAACAATTCGACGCCCTGACGAATCGCTTCATCGGCGCTGCTGGCGCCCGGGATCGGGAAATCAAGGATCGGAATGGCGATCTGCGCGCGAATGCCGCTGTTATGCACGCGCTCGCTGGCGACTTTCGGAAAGAAATACATGTCCGAGAAGCAAGTGATGCCGCCCTTGATCTGCTCGGCGATGGCCAGATCAGTGCCGTCGCGGACGAATTCTTCATCGACCCATTTGGCCTCGGCCGGCCAGATGTGGTTTTCCAGCCAGGTCATCAGCGGCAGATCATCGGCGAGGCCACGAAACAGCGTCATCGCCGCGTGGCCGTGAGCGTTGATCAGACCCGGGGCGAGCAGCACGTCCGGCAATTCGCGAATTTCAGTGGCGTTACACTTCAATGCTTCGGCGCGCGGGCCGATAAACACGATGCGACCGTCGCGGATGCCCAGGCCGTGCTCCCTGAGCACAACGCCAGCGGGTTCGACGGGTACCAGCCAGGTCGGCAGCAATAATAAGTCGAGCGCAATGGCAGGTTTCGGCATCGAGGGTCGGTTCCAGTGCTTTTGTAAAGGATGGCGAAGTATACCCGAGCGTCTTCGCGGGGGGATCGCTATAATCGGCGGCTTTTGTTCATGAGTGCGGGGTGTGGGATGCGCGATCGACTGTTGGCTGCGGAGAAAGTGAAGGCCATCGATTGGCGAGACGGCGCGCTGCACCTGCTGGATCAGCGTATTTTGCCGTTCGAGGAAACCTGGATTGCCTACACCAGCGCCGCCGGCGTGGCTGAGGCGATTCGTTCGATGGTGGTGCGCGGCGCGCCGGCCATTGGCATCAGTGCCGCTTATGGCATCGTCCTCGCGGCGCGTGCCCGGATCGCTGAGGGCGGCGACTGGTACGCGGCGCTGGAAGAGGATTTCGCCTTGCTGGCGGATTCTCGTCCGACCGCGGTCAATCTGTTCTGGGCCTTGGGTCGCATGCACGATCGCCTCGACCGCCTGAAGGAAAACGCCGATCCGCTGGCGACGCTGGAAGCCGAAGCCATCGCCATTCACGAAAGCGACCGCGAAGCCAACCTGACCATGGCGCAGCTCGGCGTTGATCTGATCCGCAAGCATCAGGGCAATGCCCAGGCGATTCTCACTCACTGCAATACTGGCGCGCTGGCCACCGGCGGCTTTGGTACGGCGCTGGGAGTGATTCGTGCGGCTTATCTGGAAGGCATGGTAGAGCGCGTTTACGCCGATGAAACCCGTCCTTGGTTGCAGGGCTCGCGCCTGACTGCGTGGGAACTGGCCAATGAGGGCATCCCGGTGACGCTGAATGCCGACTCCGCCGCCGCGCACATCATGAAAACCAAAGGCGTGACCTGGGTGATCGTTGGCGCTGACCGCATCACCGCCAACGGCGACGTGGCGAACAAGATCGGCACTTATCAACTGGCGGTCAACGCCATGCACCACGGCGTGCGTTTCATGGTGGTGGCGCCAAGTTCGACCATCGACATGAACCTGGCCAGCGGTGATGACATCCCGATCGAAGAGCGTGATGGTGCCGAGTTGCTGGAAGTCGGCGGCAAGCGGGTCGGTGCGGACGTTGAAGCGTTCAACCCGGTGTTTGACGTGACCCCTGCCGACCTGATCGACGCGATCGTCACCGAAAAAGGCATCGTCGAACGCCCGGACACCGCGAAAATGGCCCAGTTGATGTGCCGTAAACGCCTGCACTAACAGGCTTGGATCTTGCGTCGACCTCTTCGCGAGCAAGCTCGCTCCCACCTGTTTTGTGATCACCACGAAGCACTGTGGGAGCGAGCCTGCTCGCGAAAGGGCCCTGAAAGTCAATAAACATCGCTAAACCGAACCCCATTTCTACATTCAAACAAGCTCTGAGCCTCTCTCGTCCCCGTTAAGCCTGTCACCGGTCAACTAACTATGCTCCATGCGCATCAGGGGGATAGGTGCGTGGCGGCTCTTGTGATAACATCCGGCGTTTTCCGAGGCAGCTCCACGGAGCTGTCTTTACTGCGCAAATCCGCGGTCCAATGTTGATTTGTCGTAAGTCGGCGCATGGCACTCGGCCTGCCCCGACGAGCTTCGTTGCTCCCACATGGATATGACGAAGTTTCACCAGAAAAAGGAATCAGGCTTCTCATGGGCGAACTGGCCAAAGAAATCCTCCCGGTCAATATCGAAGACGAGCTGAAACAGTCCTACCTCGACTACGCGATGAGCGTGATCGTCGGCCGTGCACTGCCGGATGCGCGCGATGGCCTCAAGCCCGTGCACCGTCGCGTACTGTTCGCGATGAGCGAGCTGGGCAACGACTTCAACAAGCCGTACAAGAAATCTGCCCGTGTTGTCGGCGACGTGATCGGTAAGTATCACCCGCACGGTGACACTGCCGTGTACGACACCATCGTTCGTATGGCTCAGCCTTTCTCCCTGCGCTACCTGCTGGTAGACGGTCAGGGCAACTTCGGTTCGGTCGACGGCGACAACGCTGCTGCGATGCGATACACCGAAGTGCGCATGACCAAGCTGGCGCACGAGTTGCTGGCTGACCTGCACAAGGAAACCGTGGACTGGGTGCCGAACTACGACGGCACCGAAATGATCCCGGCGGTCATGCCGACCCGTATCCCCAACCTGCTGGTCAACGGCTCCAGCGGTATTGCCGTGGGCATGGCGACCAACATTCCGCCGCACAACCTCGGTGAAGTCATCGACGGTTGCCTGGCGCTCATCGACAACCCTGAGCTCACCGTCGATGAACTGATGCAATACATTCCCGGTCCGGACTTCCCGACCGCTGCGATCATCAATGGTCGCGCCGGCATCATCGAAGCCTACCGCACCGGTCGCGGGCGCATTTACATGCGCGCTCGTTCGATCATCGAAGACATCGACAAGGTCGGTGGTCGTCAGCAGATCGTCATCACCGAACTGCCGTACCAGCTGAACAAGGCGCGTCTGATCGAGAAGATCGCCGAGCTGGTCAAAGAGAAGAAGCTCGAAGGCATCACCGAACTGCGCGACGAGTCCGACAAGGACGGTATGCGCGTCGTGATCGAACTGCGTCGCGGCGAAGTGCCTGAGGTGATCCTCAACAACCTCTACGCCCAGACCCAGCTGCAATCGGTCTTCGGCATCAACATCGTTGCGCTGATCGACGGCCGCCCACGCATCCTGAACCTCAAGGATCTGCTGGAAGCCTTCGTCCGTCACCGTCGCGAAGTGGTTACCCGTCGCACCGTGTTCGAACTGCGCAAGGCGCGTGAGCGTGGTCACATCCTCGAAGGTCAGGCCGTTGCCCTGTCGAACATCGACCCGGTTATCGCCCTGATCAAGGCCTCGCCGACCCCGTCGGAAGCTAAAGAAGCGCTGATCAGTACGCCGTGGGAATCCTCGGCCGTGGTCGCGATGGTTGAACGTGCCGGTGCCGATTCGTGCCGTCCGGAAAACCTCGATCCGCAATACGGTCTGCGCGAGGGCAAGTACTTCCTGTCGCCAGAACAGGCGCAAGCCATTCTGGAACTGCGTCTGCACCGTCTGACCGGTCTGGAGCACGAGAAGCTGCTGGCCGAGTATCAAGAGATTCTCAACCAGATCGGCGAGCTGATCCGCATCCTCAACAGCGCTGTGCGCCTGATGGAAGTGATCCGCGAAGAGCTGGAAGTGATCCGCGCCGAATACGGCGACGTGCGTCGCACCGAGATTCTCGATGCCCGTCTCGACCTGACCCTGGGTGACATGATCCCGGAAGAAGAACGCGTCGTGACCATCTCCCACGGTGGCTACGCCAAGACCCAGCCGCTGGCTGCGTACCAGGCTCAGCGTCGTGGCGGCAAAGGCAAATCGGCGACCGGCGTCAAGGATGAGGATTACATCGCTCACCTGCTGGTTGCCAACAGCCACACCACGCTGCTGCTGTTCTCCAGCAAGGGCAAGGTGTACTGGCTCAAGACCTACGAGATTCCGGAAGCGTCCCGCGCCGCCCGTGGTCGTCCGCTGGTCAACCTCTTGCCATTGAGCGAGGGTGAATACATCACCACCATGCTGCCGGTCGATCTCGAAGCCATGAAGCGTCAGGCTGATGAAGAAGAAGCCGAAGGCGCCGAGGCTGATGTAGAAGAAATCGAAAACAGCAACGAGACCGATGAAGAGCGTCGCGCTCGCATCAAAGCGGCTGACCGCAAGAAGGCACCGTTCATCTTCATGTCGACCGCCAACGGTACCGTGAAGAAAACCCCGCTGGTGGCGTTCAGCCGTCAGCGCAGCGTTGGTCTGATCGCGCTGGAGCTGGACGAAGGCGACATCCTGATCTCCGCTGCCATCACCGATGGCGAGCAGGAAATCATGCTGTTCTCCGACGGCGGCAAAGTGACGCGCTTCAAGGAATCCGAAGTTCGCGCCATGGGCCGTACCGCCCGCGGTGTGCGTGGTATGCGTCTGCCGGAAGGGCAAAAGCTGATCTCCATGCTGATTCCGGAAGAAGGCAGCGAAATCCTCACCGCTTCCGAGCGCGGCTACGGCAAGCGCACGGCGATCACCGAGTTCCCTGAATACAAGCGTGGCGGTCAGGGCGTGATCGCCATGGTCAGCAACGAGCGTAACGGCCGTCTGGTTGGTGCGGTTCAGGTGCAGGACGGTGAAGAGATCATGCTGATCTCGGATCAGGGCACCCTGGTGCGTACCCGTGTCGACGAAGTGTCAAGCCTGGGTCGTAACACTCAAGGTGTGACGCTGATCAAGCTGGCCAAGGATGAAACCCTGGTCGGGCTGGAACGGGTTCAGGAACCTTCGGAAGTTGAAGGTGAAGAGCTTGAGGGTGAAGAGGGCGAGGAATTCGAAGGCAGCGTCGTGATCGACGATGCTGGCGAAGACCAGCAACTCGACGCCGCAGCAGACGAAGAACCGCAAGAATAAGCGGACAAACGAGGGGGCGGATGAGAATTCGCCCCCTTGTTATTTGTCCGGTATGAAATTTCGGCGCCCATGAAGATCCATGTGGGAGCGAGCAAGCTCGCTCCCACTTAAAATCAGCGCCGACTGATATGTGATACCACCAAATCAGAGCGAGATTGGATGTGAGCAAGCGAGCCTATAACTTCTGCGCCGGTCCTGCGGCGCTTCCTGAAGCTGTCCTGCAGCGCGCCCAGGGTGAACTCCTTGATTGGCACGGCAAGGGTCTGTCGGTCATGGAAATGAGCCATCGCAGTGATGAGTTCGTGTCTATCGCCACCCAGGCCGAGCAGGATCTGCGTGACCTGCTGAATATCCCGTCGAACTATAAAGTGCTGTTTCTGCAGGGTGGCGCCAGCCAGCAATTCGCGCAGATCCCACTGAACCTGCTGCCTGAAGGCGGCTCGGCCGACTACATCGATACGGGTATCTGGTCGCAGAAAGCCATTGAAGAAGCTTCGCGCTACGGTCACGTCAACGTTGCCGCCACTGCCCAGCCTTACGACTATTTCGCCATCCCGGGCCAGAACGAGTGGAACCTGTCGAAAGACGCCGCTTACGTTCATTACGCACCGAACGAAACCATCGGCGGTCTGGAATTCCAGTGGATCCCGGAAACCGGCGACGTGCCTCTGGTAGCTGACATGTCTTCGGATATTCTGTCGCGTCCGGTCGATATCTCGCGTTTCGGCATGATCTACGCCGGTGCGCAGAAAAACATCGGCCCAAGCGGTATCGTCGTCAACATCATCCGCGAAGACTTGCTCGGCAAAGCGCGCTCGCTATGCCCGACCATGCTCAACTACAAAGTCGCAGCGGATAACGGCTCGATGTACAACACGCCGCCGACTTTGGCCTGGTACTTGTCCGGTCTGGTGTTCCAGTGGCTGAAAGAGCAGGGCGGCGTTGAAGCCATCGCCAGGCTCAATGACGTCAAACAGCGCACGTTGTATGACTTCATCGACGCCAGCGGCCTCTATAGCAACCCGATCAACAAGTCGGATCGCTCATGGATGAACGTGCCATTCCGTCTGGCTGACGATCGTCTGGACAAGCCGTTCCTCGTCGGTGCCGAAGAGCGCGGTCTGCTCAACCTCAAGGGTCACCGCTCTGTTGGCGGCATGCGCGCCTCCATCTATAACGCCGTCGACATCACCGCCGTCAATGCGCTGGTGGCGTACATGGCTGAATTCGAGAAGGAACACGGCTGATGTCCGAGCAAGAACTCAAGGCACTGCGCGTTCGCATTGACGCTCTGGACACCAAAGTCATGGAGCTGATCAGTGAGCGTGCGCGTTGCGCCCAGGAAGTCGCGCGAGTAAAGATGGCCTCGCTGGCCGAAGGCGAAGTGCCGGTGTTCTATCGTCCTGAGCGTGAGGCTCAGGTGCTCAAACGGGTGATGGAGCGCAATCAGGGGCCGCTGGGCAACGAAGAAATGGCGCGGTTGTTCCGCGAAATCATGTCGTCGTGCCTGGCGCTCGAGCAGCCGTTGAAAGTGGCTTACCTCGGCCCTGAGGGCACCTTCACTCAAGCGGCGGCCATGAAACACTTCGGTCACGCTGTGATCAGCAAGCCAATGGCAGCGATCGACGAAGTGTTCCGTGAAGTGGCGGCCGGTGCGGTGAATTTTGGCGTGGTGCCGGTGGAAAACTCCACCGAAGGCGCGGTCAATCACACGCTGGACAGCTTCCTCGAACACGACATGGTCATCTGTGGCGAAGTTGAGCTGCGTATTCACCATCACCTGTTGGTCGGTGAAAACACCAAGACCGACAGCATCAGTCGCATCTACTCCCACGCGCAGTCGCTGGCTCAGTGCCGCAAGTGGCTGGACGCGCATTACCCGAATGTCGAGCGCGTGGCGGTTTCCAGCAATGCCGAAGCGGCCAAGCGGGTTAAGGGTGAGTGGAATTCGGCGGCGATTGCCGGCGACATGGCGGCAGGGCTGTATGGCCTGACCCGTCTGGCCGAGAAGATCGAAGACCGTCCCGACAACTCGACGCGCTTCCTGATGATCGGTAATCAGGAAGTGCCGCCAACCGGCGACGACAAGACTTCGATCATCGTGTCGATGAGCAACAAACCCGGCGCGTTGCACGAGCTGCTGGTGCCGTTCCACGACAACGGGATCGACCTGACCCGTATCGAAACCCGTCCGTCGCGCAGCGGCAAATGGACCTACGTGTTCTTCATCGACTTTGTCGGCCACCACCGTGATCCGTTGATCAAAGGTGTATTGGAAAAGATCAGTCAGGAAGCAGTAGCACTCAAAGTGCTGGGTTCCTACCCGAAAGCAGTTCTCTAAGGGGTGGTAGCAAATGAGTGGCAACTTCCTCGCTCTGGCACAGCCGGGCGTGCAACAACTTTCGCCGTACGTGCCGGGCAAGCCTGTGGACGAACTGGCGCGCGAGCTGGATCTGGATCCGGCAAAAATCGTCAAGCTGGCGAGCAACGAAAACCCGTTGGGTGCCAGCCCTAAAGCCTTGGCGGCGATTCGCGAAGAGCTGGCCGAGCTGACCCGTTATCCGGACGGCAACGGTTTTGCGCTGAAATCCCTGCTGGCCGAGCAATGCCGTGTCGAGCTGAACCAGGTTACCTTGGGCAACGGCTCCAACGACATTCTTGAGCTGGTTGCGCGTGCCTATCTGGCGCCGGGCTTGAATGCGGTGTTCAGTGAGCACGCGTTTGCGGTGTATCCGATTGCCACTCAGGCGGTCGGCGCGCAAGCCAAAGTGGTTCCGGCCAAGGATTGGGGGCATAACCTGCCTGCGATGCTCGCGGCCATCGATGCCAATACCCGCGTCGTATTTATCGCCAACCCGAACAACCCGACCGGCACCTGGTTCGGCGCTGAAGCGCTGGACGAGTTCCTGCAGGATGTTCCGGAGCACGTGCTGGTGGTGCTGGACGAGGCGTACATCGAGTACGCCGAAGGCAGTGATCTGCCGGACGGTCTGGATTTCCTCGCCGCTTACCCGAATCTTCTGGTGTCGCGCACGTTCTCCAAGGCCTATGGTCTTGCGGCACTGCGTGTTGGCTACGGCTTATCGACCCCGGTTGTTGCTGATGTGCTGAACCGTGTTCGCCAGCCATTCAACGTCAACAGCCTCGCCCTGGCGGCAGCCTGTGCAGCGTTGAAAGACGAAGAGTATCTGGCGCAAAGCCGTCAGCTAAACGAGTCGGGCATGCAACAGTTGCAAGCCGGTTTTCGTGAGCTGGGCCTGAACTGGATCGAATCCAAAGGCAATTTCATCTGTGTCGATCTCGCTCAGGTCGCGGCCCCGGTGTTCCAGGGCTTGCTGCGCGAAGGCGTGATCGTACGTCCGGTGGCTAACTACGGTATGCCGAACCACCTGCGGGTGACCATTGGTCTGCCGGCAGAAAACAGCCGCTTCCTCGAAGCGCTGCGCAAGGTTCTGGCTCGTGGGTGATGTCACTGCACTGCAATCTGCTGCACCTATGATCGGTCGCCTTGTGGTGGTCGGTCTGGGGTTGATCGGTGGTTCGTTTGCCAAAGGCTTGCGTGAAAGCGGTATCTGCCGCGAAGTGGTCGGGGTCGATCTTGACCCGCAGTCGCGCAAGCTGGCGGTTGAGTTGGGCGTTGTGGATCGCTGTGAAGATGACTTGGCGGCTGCCTGTCAGGGCGCTGACGTGATTCAGCTGGCAGTGCCGATCCTGGCCATGGAAAAAGTGCTCGCGCGTCTGGCGAGCGTGGATCTGGGGCAGGCGATTCTGACAGATGTCGGAAGTGCCAAAGGCAATGTGGTGCGCGCGGCGACCGAGGCGTTCGGCGGCATGCCGACGCGTTTCGTGCCGGGTCATCCGATCGCCGGTTCCGAGCAGAGCGGGGTGGAAGCCTCCAATGCTGAACTGTTCCGACGTCACAAGGTAATCCTCACGCCGCTTGAGCAAACTGATCCGGCGGCGCTGGCTGTGGTTGATCGACTGTGGCGCGAATTGGGCGCCGATGTCGAGCACATGCAGGTCGAGCGTCACGACGAAGTGCTGGCCGCGACCAGCCATTTGCCGCACCTGCTGGCCTTTGGTCTGGTCGACTCGTTGGCCAAGCGCAATGAAAATCTTGAGATCTTCCGTTACGCTGCGGGCGGTTTCCGCGATTTCACAAGAATCGCCGGAAGCGACCCGGTGATGTGGCACGACATCTTCCTCGCCAACCGCGAGGCTGTTCTGCGCACACTCGATACATTTCGCAGTGACCTCGACGCCTTGCGCGACGCGGTCGATGCAGGGGATGGGCACCAATTGTTGGGCGTTTTCACTCGCGCCCGGGTTGCCCGCGAGCATTTCAGTAAAATCCTGGCCCGCAGGGCCTATGTGGACGCTATGAACTCCAACGATCTGATCTTCCTGGCTCAACCTGGTGGCCGCCTGTCCGGTCGGATTCGCGTACCGGGTGACAAATCGATTTCCCACCGCTCGATCATGCTCGGTTCGCTGGCCGAAGGCGTCACTGAAGTCGAAGGCTTCCTCGAGGGCGAAGACGCTCTGGCGACCTTGCAGGCATTCCGCGACATGGGCGTGGTCATCGAAGGCCCGCATCACGGCCGCGTGACCATCCACGGTGTCGGTCTGCACGGTCTGAAGCCGGCGCCGGGCCCAATCTATCTGGGCAACTCCGGTACTTCGATGCGGCTGCTGTCCGGCCTGCTGGCTGCGCAGAACTTCGACAGCACACTGACTGGCGATGCGTCGCTGTCCAAGCGCCCGATGAATCGCGTAGCCAATCCGTTGCGTGAAATGGGCGCCGTGATTGAAACTGCTGCTGAAGGTCGTCCACCGATGATTATTCGCGGTGGTCACAAGCTTAAGGGCCTGACCTACACCATGCCGATGGCCAGTGCTCAGGTGAAATCCTGCCTGTTGCTCGCCGGTCTGTACGCTGAAGGCAAGACCACCGTGACCGAGCCGGCTCCGACTCGCGACCACACCGAGCGCATGCTGCGCGGTTTCGGCTATCCGGTCAGCGTTGAAGGCGCTACGGCTTCGGTCGAATCTGGCGGCAAGCTGACGGCGACTCACATTGAAGTTCCGGGCGACATCTCGTCGTCAGCGTTCTTCCTTGTAGCGGCCTCGATCGCTGAAGGTTCGGAGCTGGTGCTTGAGCACGTCGGCATCAACCCGACTCGTACCGGCGTTATCGACATCCTGCGCCTGATGGGCGCGGACATCACTCTGGAAAACCAGCGTGAAGTCGGCGGCGAGCCTGTGGCTGACCTGCGTGTGCGGGCAGCTAAACTCAAAGGTATCGAGATTCCGGAAGAGCTGGTGCCGCTGGCCATTGACGAATTCCCTGTACTGTTCGTGGCTGCGGCCTGTGCCGAAGGGCGCACCGTGCTGACCGGCGCTGAAGAGTTGCGGGTCAAGGAGTCGGATCGTATTCAGGTGATGGCGGACGGCTTGCTGGCGTTGGGCGTCAAGTGCCAGCCGACCCCGGACGGCATCATCATCGACGGCGGCCAGATCGGCGGCGGCGAAGTGCATGGTCATGGCGATCACCGTATCGCGATGGCTTTCAGTGTGGCCTCTCTGCGCGCCACCGCACCGATCCGCATCCATGATTGCGCCAACGTCGCGACGTCATTCCCCAACTTCCTCGCGCTGTGCGGGCAGGTCGGTATTCGTGTGGCGCAAGAGGCTCAGTCGTGAAAAACATTGCACCGGTCATCACCATTGATGGGCCAAGCGGCTCGGGCAAAGGCACCGTAGCCGGAATTCTGGCCAAGCGTCTGGGCTGGAATCTGCTGGATTCCGGTGCGCTTTACCGTTTGCTGGCATTTGCTGCGCACAACCATGGCGTTGATCTGACCAACGAAGAACTGCTGAAGAAACTTGCCGCTCATCTGGATGTTCAGTTCATTGCGGCGACCGAAGGTCAGTTGCAGCGAATCATTCTGGAAGGCGACGAAGTCAGCGATGTCATCCGCACCGAAAGCGTCGGCTCCGGCGCTTCGCAAGTGGCTGCATTGCCCGCCGTGCGCGAGGCGCTGCTGCAGCGCCAGCGCGCTTTTCAGGAAGCGCCGGGCCTGGTGGCCGATGGTCGCGACATGGGCACAGTCGTTTTTCCTGATGCGCCGCTGAAGATTTTCCTGACCGCCAGTGCCGAGGAGAGGGCGCGCCGTCGATATTTGCAGTTGAAGGGCAAAGTCGAGGGTGTTAGTCTGTCGAGTCTGCTAGATGAGATCCGTGCGCGCGACGAGCGTGACACCCAGCGAGCGGTAGCCCCGCTTAAGCCGGCGGCTGACGCCATACAGCTGGATTCCACGGAGTTGTCCATCGATCAGGTGCTTGAACGCATCATGAGCGAGATCGCCATTCGCGATATCGCCGGGTGACCAAGAAGGTTGCAGGGGACCAGTCATAGTCCTGCGGCGCTTCTTCTATATGAAACTAACCCACACCGTCTGGGGTGTGGAGATGGGCGTATCCTTCGCCCTCATTTACAGGAATTAAAATGAGCGAAAGCTTTGCGGAACTCTTTGAAGAAAGCCTAAAAACCCTGAACCTTCAGGCAGGCTCCATCATCACCGGTGTTATCGTTGATATCGATTACCAGGCTCGCTGGGTAACCGTTCACGCTGGCCTGAAGTCTGAAGCACTCATCCCGCTTGAGCAGTTCTACAACGACGCTGGCGAACTGACTATCAATGTCGGTGACGAAGTTCACGTTGCTCTGGACTCGGTTGAAGACGGTTTCGGTGAAACCAAGCTGTCCCGTGAAAAAGCCAAGCGCGCTGAGTGCTGGATCGTTCTGGAAGCAGCATTCGCAGCTGAGGAAGTGGTCAAGGGCGTTATCAACGGTAAGGTTAAAGGCGGCTTCACTGTCGACGTTAACGGCATCCGTGCGTTCCTGCCAGGTTCCCTGGTTGACGTCCGTCCAGTGCGCGACACCACGCACCTGGAAGGCAAAGAGCTGGAATTCAAGGTCATCAAGCTGGACCAGAAGCGCAACAACGTTGTCGTTTCCCGTCGCAGCGTCCTGGAAGCCGAGAACTCCGCCGAGCGTGAAGCTCTGCTGGAATCCCTGCAGGAAGGCCAGCAAGTCAAAGGTATCGTCAAAAACCTCACCGATTACGGCGCATTCGTCGATCTGGGTGGCGTGGACGGCCTGCTGCACATCACCGACATGGCCTGGAAGCGCATCAAGCATCCTTCCGAGATCGTCAACGTTGGTGACGAAATCGACGTTAAGGTTCTGAAATACGATCGCGAACGCAACCGTGTTTCCCTGGGCCTGAAGCAACTGGGCGAAGATCCATGGGTTGCTATCAAAGCCCGTTACCCAGAAAGCACTCGCGTTACCGCTCGTGTAACCAACCTGACTGACTACGGCTGCTTCGCTGAGCTGGAAGAAGGCGTTGAAGGTCTGGTACACGTTTCGGAAATGGACTGGACCAACAAGAACATCCACCCTTCGAAAGTCGTACAAGTCGGCGACGAAGTGGAAGTTATGGTTCTGGACATCGACGAAGAGCGTCGTCGTATCTCCCTGGGCATCAAGCAGTGCAAATCTAACCCATGGGAAGATTTCTCTGGCCAGTTCAACAAGGGCGATAAAATCTCCGGCACCATCAAGTCGATCACCGATTTCGGTATCTTCATTGGTCTGGACGGCGGCATCGACGGTCTGGTTCACCTGTCCGACATCTCCTGGAACGAAGTGGGCGAAGAAGCCGTACGTCGTTTCAAGAAGGGCGACGAGCTGGACACCGTTATCCTGTCGGTTGACCCAGAGCGCGAGCGTATCTCCCTGGGTATCAAGCAACTGGAAAGCGATCCGTTCTCCGAGTACGTCTCGGTTAACGACAAAGGCGCAATCGTTACTGGCACCGTGAAAGAAGTTGACGCCAAAGGCGCCATCATCGTTCTGGCCGACGATATCGAAGCGACTCTGAAAGCCTCCGAAATCAGCCGTGACCGCGTTGAAGACGCGCGCAACGTTCTGAAAGAAGGCCAGGAAGTAGAAGCCAAGATCATCAGCGTTGATCGCAAGAGCCGCGTGATCCAACTCTCCATCAAGTCGAAAGATGATGCTGAAGAGAAAGAAGCTATCCAGAGCCTGAAATCGGCTCCGGAAGGTGAAGCAGCTGACACCACCATGGCTGGCCTGCTGCGCCAGGCAATGGCGGCCAAACAGAACTAAGTTCTGATTGGGCAATAAAAAGGGCGACTTCGGTCGCCCTTTTTTGTGCCTGCGATTTAGTGTTTCGAGTCATGCATGAAGGTTTCAGTGAAACCAATCCCGCTTCTGGGCGGTCTGTTTCTTTAATCGGATCAATCGTCTATTCACGTCTAAGCTTGGTCTTAAGCGTGTAGTCGTCGGGCAGTTGCCTGGCATAAGGAAGTGGATGAACAAGTTTATTATCCTCGTGGCTGTACTTGTTCTGGCTGGCTGTACGACCAGTGCCAAGACCCATGCCGTGCGTGGTGTCAGTGGTATAGAAGTCGACTGCTCTGGGTTGGGCTCTGGCTGGGAGAAATGCCAGAAGCGCGCGGCAAAGGAGTGCAAGGGCGCGGGCTACAAAGTGATCACCCGATCGGACGATGCCAAGGATGAAGATGAGTTTCCTTTTGGCTTCAACCCGGCGGGCTACGTGACGCGAACCATGCTGGTGATCTGTCGATAAGCCTGCATTGCTCAGTTTGTTGCTTTCATGCCCTGAAAGTGGGCGTTTCGGCGCCTATGAAGATATGTCAATCCCTGGGCTGTTCAAAATCTTCCGGGCGTGCTAAAACCTTTCAAGCGCTGATCTAGCTGCTTGAAAAAGAAGGGAAAAATATGACGAAGTCGGAGTTGATCGAACGAATTGTCACCCATCAAGGGCTGCTCTCATCCAAGGATGTGGAGCTGGCCATCAAGACCATGCTTGAGCAAATGTCCCAATGCCTGGCCACCGGTGATCGCATCGAGATCCGTGGGTTTGGCAGCTTCTCCCTGCACTACCGTGCGCCGCGCGTTGGTCGTAACCCTAAGACAGGTCAGTCGGTCAGTCTTGACGGGAAATTCGTTCCGCATTTCAAGCCGGGTAAAGAATTGCGTGATCGGGTAAATGAGGAAGAGGAGGAGGGGGTTTGACAGTCGCTATCTCTCAAGGGGTTGCTCATGCGTAACCTCAAACGCATATTTCTCGGCGTTTTTATTCTTTTACTGATTTTGGTGATTCTGGCGTTTGTTCTTGAGAATCAGCAGTCAGTATCTTTATTGTTTCTCGGTTTGTCTGGTCCGCAGTTGCCGGTTTCGCTTGTTGTGGTTTTGGCATTGCTCCTCGGCATGCTGATTGGGCCGGCGCTTGGCTGGTTTTTCGGGCGCTCGTCCAAAGCGATACGCAAGCGAATGGTTTGAAAGCAACAAGTGCGGGGCATCTGTCGAATTGCGCCTCTACCTGTTTATATCCATTAGTAAAACGTTCGTTAAGCTGTAAAATGCAACCCTTGTTCGACGATGCCTATACTGCATGTCGATTAGACTGACTCTGACGGAAACCATCATGTCTGGTGGTTTCTGCATTCATGGATTAGGCCGCGCTCTTTGATGGCGCTGTCCGCAGCTCAAGGGTATGGTTTAGCGTGAAAATTCTAGTTACCGGCGGCGCCGGGTTTATCGGCTCGGCAGTCATCCGTCACATCATCTCCAACACCACCGACTCTGTCATTAACGTCGATAAGCTGACTTACGCCGGCAACCTGGAGTCTTTGGCTGAAGTCAGTCAGGATTCGCGTTACGTATTCGAGCGCGTTGATATCTGTGACCGTGATCAAGTCGACCGTGTTCTGCGAGAGCACCAGCCTGATGCGATCATGCACCTAGCCGCAGAGTCCCATGTTGACCGTTCAATTTCGGGCCCGTCCGAATTCATCCAGACCAATATCATCGGGACTTACACCTTGCTGGAAGCTGCGCGCCACTATTGGGCGGCGCTGGATGATGCGCGTAAAACCAGCTTCCGTTTCCATCACATTTCCACTGATGAAGTGTATGGCGATCTTGAAGGTCCGGAAGATCTCTTCACCGAAACCACGCCTTATCAGCCAAGTTCACCATACTCGGCGAGCAAAGCGAGCTCTGATCACCTGGTTCGCGCTTGGGCCCGCACCTATGGCCTGCCAACGCTGGTTACCAACTGCTCGAACAACTACGGCCCGTGCCACTTCCCTGAGAAGCTGATCCCGCTGATCATCCTCAATGCACTGGAAGGCAAGGCGCTGCCAGTTTATGGCAAAGGCAATCAGGTTCGTGACTGGCTGTATGTTGAAGATCACGCCCGTGCGTTGTACAAGGTCGTAACCGAAGGTGTTATCGGCGAGACGTACAACATCGGTGGCCACAACGAGAAACAAAATATCGAAGTTGTGCATACCCTTTGCGCATTACTGGACGAACTACGCCCAGAATCCGCTTATCGCCCTCACGCCAATCTGATTACTTATGTGCAGGATCGTCCGGGTCACGATCAGCGTTATGCGATTGATGCGAGCAAGATTCAGCGAGAGTTGGGTTGGACTCCGGAAGAAACCTTTGAGACCGGTATCCGCAAGACCGTTGAGTGGTATTTGAGCAATACTCAGTGGGTAGAGCACGTGAAGAGCGGCAGCTATCAGCAGTGGATCGACCAGAACTATAGTGATCGCTCAGATAAAGCATGAAAATCCTTCTTTTTGGAAAAAATGGCCAGGTTGGCTGGGAGTTGCAGCGGTCACTGGGGCCTTTGGGTGAATTGATTGCGCTGGATCGTCATTCAGTCAACGGCCTGCGTGGTGATTTATCTGACCTGGAAGGCTTGCGCGCAACGATCCGTCATTTGAAGCCTGATGTGATCGTCAATGCCGCCGCGTATAACTCAGTCGATAAAGCTGAGACGGAGAGCGAACTTGCAGGCCTGATCAATACTCAGGCAGTCGGAGTTATGGCAGAGGAAGCCATGGCCTTGAATGCTTTGCTCGTTCACTATTCAACTGATTACGTCTTCAGCGGTGAGGGGGCATCTCCCTGGCAAGAGCAAGATCCTGTGGCGCCCCTTAACCAGTACGGGATTAGTAAGCGCGCCGGTGAAGAAGCAATTATCGCTTCTGGCTGTTCGCACTTGATCTTTCGAACCAGCTGGGTTTACTCCACTTGGGGTAATAATTTCGCAAAAACCATGTTACGTCTAGCCAAAGAACGGGAAACCTTGAATGTGATTTTCGATCAGTTTGGTGCGCCGACCGGTGCCGATCTGATCGCTGACGTAACTGCCCACGCTATTTTGAAAGTGAGGCAGGATGCACAGCTGGGTGGAATGTATCATCTTGTTGCCGATGGTGAAGTTTGCTGGCACGGCTATGCTTTACATGTCATAGAGTTTGCTCGAAAGAATGGTGAGCAATTGAAGGTGACCGAACTTAATCCGATAGAGTCGATTGCCTACCCGACGCCTGCGCGCCGTCCCTTGAATTCACGTATGAACACCCAGAAATTGCGAAATAATTTTGCCCTTCGATTGCCAGAGTGGCAAAGCGGCGTAAACAGAATGCTGATGGAAGTTTTTAATAAATGATCAAGACAAATCGAAAGGGAATTATTCTGGCCGGCGGTTCGGGAACCCGCTTGCACCCATTGACCCTGGGTGTTTCCAAGCAAATGTTACCGATATACGACAAACCGATGATTTTTTATCCGTTGTCCGTGCTCATGCTTGCAGGTATGCGAGAGATCCTGATCATTTCCACCCCGGAAGACCTGCCAAATTTCCGCAAGCTATTGGGGGATGGCAGTCGCTACGGTATTCAGCTGACCTATGCAGAGCAACCAAGTCCTGACGGTCTGGCTCAGGCATTCATTATCGGTGAGGAATTCATTGGCAAGGACCCATGCTGTTTGATCCTCGGCGACAATATTTTCTACGGCCAGCACTTCTCCGACAACTTGCGTTCCGCGAGCATTCAAGAGAAAGGCGCAACGGTATTCGGTTATCACGTTTCTGATCCAGAACGTTTCGGCGTTGTCGAATTCGATGCTTCTGGCCGCGCGCTCAGCATTGAAGAGAAGCCCTTGAAACCGAAGTCCAGCTACGCCGTCACGGGTCTTTATTTCTATGACAACCAGGTTGTAGATATCGCCAAGGGTATCAAGCCCTCTGAGCGAGGTGAGCTGGAGATTACTGACGTCAATCGCGCCTATCTCGAGCAAAAGACACTTAATGTCGAAATGCTCGGTCGAGGGTTTGCTTGGCTCGATACCGGCACTCACGACTCACTGTTGGAGGCGAGCCATTTCGTCCATACCATTGAACACCGACAAGGTCTGAAGGTGGCTTGTCTGGAAGAAATTGCATACAACAATGGCTGGATTACTGCGCAACAGCTGGGCCAGCAGGCAGAAGCCCTGAAAAAAACCGGTTACGGGCAATACTTGAAAAAACTATTGGATTCGAGCTCTTTCTGAATTGGAAAGTGCGCTTTCCATATAAAGCTTTCAATCCGTATAAGCAGGAATGGCATGCCAGTAGAACATCCGAAGGTTGCAGTTTTACTGGCTGCCTACAATGGAGTACCGTGGATCGAGGAGCAGCTTTCCTCAATCCTTGATCAATCAGCAATTGATGTCACCGTATTTATCAGCGTTGACCAATCTTCTGATGGTACCGAAGCCTTGTGTCATGCATACGCTGCCACGCATCCAAACGTAGTGGTTCTATCCGATTCAGGGCGCTTTGGTGGTGCTTCGCGGAACTTCTTCAGGCTTATCCGCGATGTTGATTTCAGCCACTTTGAGTTTATTGCCTTCGCGGATCAGGATGATATCTGGCATTCCAGCAAACTGCTGCGTGCCACCCAATGCATCGCAGAACAAAAAGTTGATGCTTATTCCAGTAATGTCACTGCATTCTGGCCCGACGGCAGAAGTATCCTTCTGGACAAGGCGCAACCACAGGTCGAGCTGGATTATTTCTTCGAGGCTGCCGGCCCGGGTTGTACCTACGTCATGAGTAATGCTCTGGCCAGCTCGTTGAAAACCTCAATGCTTGAAAACTGGCAGCGGCTGCAAGACGTCAGTTTGCACGACTGGTATTGCTACGCATATGCGCGCAGTAATGGTTACCGCTGGTATATCGATCCGGTGGCATCAATGGATTATCGTCAGCACGAGCGTAATCAAGTAGGCGCCAACACGGGGCTGCGCCCTTTGATTTCCCGCTATAAAACCATTCATGACGGATGGTGGTTCAGTCAGGTTGGGCTCATTGCTGCGTTGGTAGCACCTGATAAGACAGCGTCGAGGATCATTCGTCGATCGTTACATGGTACTCAACTTCTGAAGCTCTCATTTAATGCCTGGCAATGCAGACGCCGGATAAGAGACAAGGTTTTCTTCTTTTTTATTTGTTGGGTTAACGCATTGTTGGGGAGCAAGTCTTGAGTTTTCTGCCAAAGCCCAGGGTTCTTGTGTCCGGAGCAAGCGGATTCATAGGGCTGCGCTTGATCATGCGCCTGTTGCTCGATAAAAAATACGCTCCCATCGCCGCTGCGCGTCGCGTCACACATTTGCAGGGATTATGTCCTGTTATGTCTTTCGACCTGGATAACCCGGATGGTTTGCCTGATCTAAACGGCGTCGACGTGGTTATTCATACGGCAGCGCGAGTGCATGTGATGAATGACTCCGCTGCGGATGCCTTGACTGAGTTTCGTAGAGTTAATGTGGCAGGAACGCTAGAACTGGCCAGGCGCGCGGCTGAAGCTGGAGTGCGGCGCTTCATTTTTTTGAGTTCAATCAAGGTCAATGGGGAAGGCACACTGCCGGGAAAACCCTTCAAGGCGGATGATACACCCGCGCCTCAGGACCCCTATGGTGTTTCTAAGCTCGAGGCAGAGCAGGCGCTGAAGCAACTGGCTCTTGAGTCCGCAATGGAGGTTGTGATCATTCGACCTCCGTTGGTCTATGGGCCGGGAGTCAGGGCCAATTTTTTAAGTATGCTGCGATGGCTCGACAAAGGAGTTCCGCTGCCTTTGGGTGCCATTCACAACCAGCGCAGTCTTGTCGCGATTGGAAACCTGGTGGATTTCATCATCATCTGTATAGAGCATCCAGCGGCGGCTAACCAGACATTTCTGGTCAGTGATGGCCAGGACCTGTCCACCCCTCAGTTGTTGAAACGTCTGGCCAGCGCTTTGCAAAAGCCATCGAGGCTAATTGCTATGCCTCAGTGGATGATAGTGTGGGTGGCGAGGTTATTCGGCAAGCAAGCGTTGGCGAGTCGTGTGTGTGGATCACTGCAGGTTGACATCTCGAAGAACTATGAGTTATTGGGTTGGGTTCCACCAATAACTCTGGATCACGCCATACGTCAGACCGCCGCTCACTTCCGGGAAATGTTGGTAATGCATCATGACTGACGCCTTGGCAGGTGCGACGGAATTGTTGTTTATGGATGTAAAACAGCTGGATGGCTTGTTTTTATGACGGTGGTTCGCGCCATTGTGCAGCGAAATGCCTTTAATCAACAGGTCAGACTATTTTTATTACTATGGATTATTTATGTCATTCAGCAAGATAAATTTCTGGATTGAAGGTGATATTTCAACAACAAGGATTATGGCGCGCCTGCTGAATGACGTGACTGATGATCAATGCGACACCCGAATGCTAAGTAGCGTCGGCTGGTCGTCTCTGGTTAGTGGTGTCAATATATTTTGCCGCTCGTGTGACCCCAGGTTTGCTTGGTTGCCCGTGTACTTGCGCAAACACGGCATCCCTTATGCTTATTATCTTGATGATAACTTCTGGAAAATTACCGGCACAGGAGAGTTGGCGCGTTACTATAAGTCGGCGGAGGTTGTTCTGTCGCTTGATGCTTTTGTTGAAAATGCCAGTTTTGTTATTACGCACAATGAGACGTTCGCCGAATTTATCACTCGAAGATTTCCCGATGTGAAATGCGAGTTGCTGCCCGTTCCTTTTGACACTTCACTGATTCGCAAAATAGCGAAGGATCTTGCGGTCAAGCCCGCCAGAGACGCTGTGGTCGGTTATGCCGGGGGCTATAAGGAGGCAGAATTTGAACTGCTTCAGGAAGTGGTCGAACAGCTGGGTAAAGAGCGGCCGGAAATTCGTTTTGAATTCATTGGCGGAGTGTCCGATGAATTGCGCAGTTTGAATAATGTGCAATGGTTTCCGGGTTCTTCTGACTATTCGAAGTTTCTTGAGCTTAAAATGGCAAGAAACTGGAGCGTGGGGTTGGCGCCCTTGATGGAGAGTCAGTTTAACTCCTCGAAAACCAATAACAAATTTCGAGAGTATGGCGGTTGCGGTATATCGGGAATTTATAGTAATACGACACCCTATGTTGAGTGCGTCGTTCCCGAGCGCTCGGGTCTTTTGGTCGATAACAACGTAGAAGATTGGGTAGAGGCCATCAAGCGACTCGTCGACACTCCTTCGTTGCGGGAAACGATAAAGCAGGAATCTTCCAAGTATGTCGAATTGACTCACTCACATGATTCGATTATGCCTACCTGGAGAGCGGCACTGGACACTATCTCTGATCTACCCGCACGTTCGATATCTTCCAGAGTTCGCTTCAACTATGTTAAGCACTATCATCTCTCTGGCATGTCGCGAGTGGCGAAGAAAATGGAAGGCGCAACGGCGGCCTCTATATATGGGTTTGTATTGAGAGGTAAGTTTAAGACGCTGCTGAGTAGAATTCCTGTTAGAAAGATAATCAAAGTGTCGGCCTTCTTTGTGTTGATCGCTGCCGGGTTCTACCTTCTTAAAGCGGGCGTAATGTGATCAGAAAAAATGTTTTTATAATTTGCAATGATGTCGTTGGGTTGAAAATGGCTGGGCCGGCAATCCGGTGCGTGGAAGTTGCAAAAGTTCTTTCAAGAAGTTTTGATGTTGAGCTCTACGCGCCGAAGGTCGAGCAACTGTCTGACGTGTTGTTTAAAATAAAAACATTTTCCGATCCGGGTTTTAAGTCCGCTGCTGAGCAGGCCGATTTTATAATTGTTCAAGGTGACTCTTTAAGGGCTCACCCTTTTTTAAAGGAAGCTAAAGGTTGTCTGGTCGTTGATCTTTATTGCCCAATTCCGCTCGAATATCATCAGGCATCCGCTGGCGTAACGCTTGATGTAAGAGGAATGACCAGCAACTTTTTATGTGATGTTCTGCACGAGCAGCTTGTGTATGGGGATCACTTTATCTGCGCCAGTGAAAAACAGAGAGAGTTTTGGCTGGGGGCATTAACACTGGCTGGCCGAATCAATGCTTATCGATGGCCCCAAGCAAGTCATGCAGATGTGTCAGAGCTGGTATCACTGCTGCCCTTTGGGCTTTCTTCGCAACGACCGGAGCCTACCAGGAAAGCATTACGCTTGGCCTTTGATATACCCTCAAAGGATTTTGTCCTGGTGTGGGGAGGCGGGTTGTATCAGTGGTTTGATCCATTGACGCCTATCAGAGCGGTTCATCGCCTGGTGTCGGAAGGCGCGCGAGTGCATTTAGTGTTCATCGGCGTAAAACATCCCAATGCGAGTATCACTCAGCACGACATGTGTGCTCAAGCGGTTGATTTGGCTACCGAACTCGGTCTGATCGACAAGTGGGTTCACTTCAATTTTGGCTGGGTGGATTACGACGATCGACATAACTTTCTGTTAGACGCAGATGTCGGTATAAGCTCGCACTTTGACAATCCTGAAACACGCTTCTCGTTTCGAACTCGCATGCTTGATTATATGTGGTGCGACTTGCCGATTATCGCGACCCGGGGTGATGTGTTTGGTGACTCCCTGACGGATGAGGGGATCGGCATATCCGTAGGTTTTGAAGATCTCGAAGAATGGACCCAAGCTATAACGGTCATGATGAATGATGTCGACGCACTCAAAAATTATCAGGAAGCTGTTAGCAAGTATTCGCAAGGTTTTCGCTGGGAATCAGTGGCAGATTCTTTGCGTGAAAAACTTGAGACGATGGTAGTGGCGCCTGATAGATCGCTGGTCCGGTCTCATTACAAGAGTGCTAATGATTCATCGGGTTTTCTTTTTCGATTACGTCGTCTTTATAAAACAGGTGGCGCTCTTTCGGTGTTTTCCGCGGTTTGGCGGCGTTTGCGGCGAATCAGAGGCAATAGGGTTTGAAGGTAACGTGATTTGATATTTCGTACCTATATAAGTGGACATGAGTAATCGAGTTTTATATGGAAAATCAAGTCCCGTCTGTGTGTGCAGTGATCATCACCTTTTATCCAGATTTGGAGAATTTAAGGAATCTGGTCGAGTCTTTAAGTCAGCAGGTAGACAGTGTAGTTATCGTGGACAATGGGTCGTCAGACTCCATGGATTTTTTCGCCAGTACATTTGGCACTTCCAATAAGCCCGCTGTCATCAGTCTTGGTGAGAATTTTGGCATCGGCCATGCCCAAAATGTGGGTATTGAATTTGCCAAGACTGCAGGAGCTGCTTATGTCGTTCTGTTTGATCAGGACAGCTGCCCCGAAAAAAACATGGTTATGAAGTTGCTTTCAGCGGCAACAGAGCTGGAGTCATCTGGCATTCCATTAGCAGCCGTTGCGCCGAGTTATCGAGACTTCGATGGCGGTAAATTGTCCAGTTTTGTTCGTATCGGATATTTCGGCTTTTCTCGCATAGATTGCGCCCCCGGTATTCGCGTGGTCGAAGCCGATTTTCTTATTTCCTCCGGGTCGCTGATCCCTCTCTCGACAATCAACAAAGTCGGCGGCGTCGATGCGAGCCTTTTTATCGATCATGTTGATACCGAATGGTGTTTGAGGGCGAAGTCCCTGGGGTTCAGGCTTTTTGGTGTAAGCGACGCGATCATGCTGCATTCGCTGGGGGACCGCAGAACCAGATTCTGGTTTCTTCGCTGGCGGACCGTTCCCTATCATTCATCCTTTCGTTATTACTATATGTTCCGCAATAGCGTCCTCCTTCAGCGAAGACCTTATGTGCCGATGCGCTGGAGGATGGCCGACACGGCGCGATGCCTGCGCGCGCTGATTTTTTTTGGCATTTTTTCATCGGATCGACTGGCGTGCGTTAAGATGATGCTTCGCGGTTTCCGGGATGGAATGGCCGGCGTCACTGGAAAGATGAAATGAGTTTAATCAGTCGCCGGTGAACTCGGAAGTTTGATGATCCGGTAACTTCACGGTAAAGGGCTTGCATCGGATTTACGTTTACATCGCTGGAAGCCATATCAAATATTAGTGGGTTTTTATTTATGATAGTTCTTGATATTGGCTGTGGAAGGAAAAAGATCACTGGGGCAATCGGGATTGATTTTTCTGCGATGAGCGATGCGGATATTACGCTTGATCTCAATAAAGAAAATTTGCCATTCGAAGACAGCAGTGTCGATTTGATATTCTCTTCTCATACTCTTGAGCATCTGACGATTGAAGGCTTTCTCCATGTCATGCAAGAGTGCTATAGGGTTTTGAAACCGTCGGGCCAACTAAAGATAGTTGTTCCTTATTTTACGACGACGGCCAACCTGGCGAATCCGTTTCACAATAACAATATCTGTTTTAATGAGCATACCTTTCGGTTCTTCTCTTCGGATACAGAAACAGATGCACTGCCCAAGCAGGAATACGTATCGCCTAGTTGTCCTCACTGGGGGTTGAGATATTCTGCAAATAGTGAGATCGGAATTGAATTCAAGACGTTAGCTATGTCTTATTTTTATTTTCCTGAATATGCGGATGCCACTGATTCGGAAAAGTTTCTGGCACGCTCTTCAAAAATGAATGTCGTCGACCAGATCGCCTATTCCCTTGAAGCCGTAAAACCATGTCCAGTCCGACCTGAAACCGGACCGGTCGGAACGAGTGATGATCCTTTTGTATTCGTTGAGCAGCAACTTGAGCACATCAGGAATCAAGTTGCGTATCTTGAGGCAAGGGAAGTCGGTGAGAGTGTTCTCTATGCTGCAAGGCGTGCTGTGACTGCTGCTAAAGCAGATGAAGGCATTTTCAGCGTTGATGGGGTTTTGACACCAGTTAATTTCCTGGTATATGAGCTTGATGTCATTATCCAGGACCTTCGACGCAAAATTGATGGTTTAGAGTGACAAGGCAACTTTCTCTGCAATTTTGCATCTTCCGACAGTTCTAGCGCTTTTTACGTCGGTTGTCGGGAATTTTGATTGCTGATCAGCGTTTGTTTGTTGTCTAGAAGCAGACCCAGTAGAAATAAATGTTTGATTGGGGGCCGGGAAGGGTAAGTCTCCTGCTCGGCCGAACGCCATTGAGATGCTGTTCTCGAGTGGTTAAGCGGTCCTCGATAGTATTTCGATCATAGCCTCTTGAATTCCGACCTCTCGAAGCTTGTTCTTGTATGCATCAATATCATAGGCAGCACGGAAGAATTCTACGGTTCCTGAGTGCGGATCAATTGACGCATAGCAGGCCCCGGGTATTCTGTCCCTGGCCTGGCCTACAGAGCCAGGATTTACAATGATGCCTTTTTCAGCAGGGCGTCGCATAGGATGATGGGTGTGTCCAAGTACCAGGTAGTCGGTCGCATCGGGCCAGACGAAACCTATATGCGTATCTTTGTAAATGTACTCCTCGGCGTTGTGCGGGCTGCCATGTGCTATGTACAGGGCAGCACCAACGGGCGTGCCGTTTTCGTCACCGGTAAACCGTAGTTCTATAGTGTCCGGGAGTGAAGAGAGCCATTCCAGATTCTGCCGGGTCAGCGACTCTCTTGTATCCTGAATTCGGTACTTGGATTCACGGCTATCGGAATAGCTGAGTTCACCGAGAACATACTTGTCATGGTTGCCTTTTATGCAATGTACCTGGCGCTCCCGGAGTAGTTGGCAGACTTCGTTCGGCTCCGTGTAATAGCCCAATAGATCGCCAGCACACACGATATCCGCTGTAGTCGGTATAGAGTCCAATACCACCTGCAGAGCGGGGAGGTTGGCGTGTACATCGGCAATGATGTACACGGGTTCTCCACGGTAAGGTAACAGCAATTCGAGGCCGCTCATTATTTAAAGTAGAGCTCTTCGTAGTAACGCAGGAATCGGCCGGACTGGGCAATGTTCCAGCCATCAAAGGGTTGTTGCTTGACGACGTTGTACACGAACGCGGCACATGAGTTGTAGCCGTAGTAAGCCTTGGAGGCTTCAGTGGAGCTCAGTCGACCATTGATTTCAAACAGTACCGGGCCTGTATCGGTTTGAATCAACTGGACATTGAAGTGACCGAAGTCCAAGCCTTCTTCAATGAGTGCATTGCCGATATCGAGAAGATACGAGGAGATGCTTTCGTCCACAACGATTTCACCATAGGAGGTGGCACCGTCCGGAGTAAGTGTTCTCTTGAAAATGATGTGGTTAATGTCTTTCGTATAGCGATCGACGTAGCAACCGCACGTGTATTCGTTGCCCGTCAGTAGTTCCTGGACGAGAAAAGACTCGACCTTGATGTTTTCTTCCGCGATCAGCTTCGTGGCTTCAGCAAGGCCCGAAACTTTATAGATGCTGCGAGAAGATGAACTGTGGTTTGGTTTGATTACGATGGGGCCCGAGATATCGCTGGAATTCAGATATTCACTGAGCGAACTGGTCTTCGGGACTCGAATACCGTGGCGCTCCAGCACTGCAGACGTCGAAACCTTGTCCATGCAGATGTCTGTGATATTTGAGGAAAGGGTGGCTGCGCGCAATGTTTCATCACGATACAGCGCGACAGCTGTCAGTTCATGCTGAGTGCCGGAGAATACGATTTGGATGTCATTCTCTTTTACATAGTTTCGCAGGTGACTGTGATACTCGGGGGCAGCCGCCAAGGGAAATATCGGCGTTTTCACTACAGGTGCTGAAGGTAGAGAAAAAAAGCGCCCGGCACCTAGCTCTTCGCTGTTGGCGAAGTGAATGTTCAGGGGCTCACCAAAGTCGTAAAACGCCAATGCCTTATAGATGCTCTGTCCCATCACGGAGCCCGCACCGGTAATCAGAATATTCATTTCTTAGTTAAACCTGTAAATTAATTTCTTCGACATAAGCAGTGAAAGCGCTTTTGAAAGAGTTCCACTGAGGGGCATAGCCTGGCAGAATTGTCGGTCGCATGGTTCGCACATCAAAAGCCGATAGATCGTGTTCTATGGGTTTGTTGATGACTTCCAATCCGGTCAACCCGGCGGCTAATGCCACGATTTCAGCAATGCTGGCAGAGTCAGCGTAGCCAGTGTTTAGCATGCGCGTTGTCGACGCCAGATCAAAGCCGTCTGTCGCGACCCATTTGAGAAGCCGGGCCAGGTCGGCGATATGGATGTACGTCCGTCTTTTAAGACCTGCCCCATATTGAGTGATGCTGGTTTTCTGACGAATACCTTGCTCGATCGCCTTGAAGAAGTTTCCGTGTTTCTGGCCTATGCCAAAGATATCGGCGATTCTCACCGAGACAAAAGGAGCCCTGATCAGATCCTCGAACAGTTTTTCGCCGAACACCTTGGATGCGGAGTAATAATCGTTGCAGCGTAGCGTGTCATTAGTGCGGCAATTCAGCGCGTAGGGGTACACGTTGTTGGTGGAGGCGTAGATCAAGCCACGATGTTTTTCGTTGACCTGTTCAAGCACGAACGTGTCGATCAGAGTGTTTTCAGAAAGGGCGCTGCTGGTGTTGTTCATGTTTGCCGCAAGATGAACAATCAATGAGCCGGCGGGTAGTTTAGCAAAGTCAGTCTCAACAAAGTCTGGAGTCTCGAAAGACTCCAGCAATTTGCTTCCGACATATCCGGTAGATCCGGTTACCGCGATGCGGTAACCGGCTGAATATTTGCATCGGAGATTCATGGTCAGAGACCCGTTCTGACTACTTTCTTCAGCGTCTCTACGATGAACTCTACATCGTTCTTGGTGACGCCCATGTGCATTGGCAGAGAGATCAACTCATTGCTGGCTTGGTGTGCGGCAGGGCATTTGCCGGCACCCGAGCTGTACAGGTGATATTCGGTGTTGTCGCGATAGTGCACGCCTGGGTAGATCTCGTGCTCATTCAGAGCCATCAGTACTTCATCGCGTTTTGCAACACGAACCTGAAACAGGTGGCGAGACGATTCGCAGCCTGGCGAAACCAGGACCGGCTCGATCAGTGCATCGCCGTTCAGGCTTTCCAGATACCAGTCGGCCAGCTGGCGGCGATAGGCGTTATCGCGGTCGAGGTACTTCAGCGAGACCAGACCAATGGCGGCCATGATGGAGTTGCCGTGATATTTGAAGCCCAACTCTTCCACGTCATACTTCCATTTGTAGGCACCCTGGCTGGCGGTACGTGCAAATGTGTCCTTGTTGATCCCGAGCCATGCGAGCTTGCGTGCACGTTCGTCGTCTTCTTTGTCGCGGAAGCAGATCATCCCGGAGTCAGCTGTCGCCAGGTTTTTTACAGCCTGGAAGCTGAATACGGTAACGTCTGCGTCGTGGCCAACGTGCTTGCCATCAACGCGGGTGCCCGCCATGTGAGCTGCGTCCAGAACGACCTTGATGTCGCGATCCTTGCAGAGCTTGAGCACTTTTTCGTACTGGCCCACATTGCCGCCAAGACCGACGAAGATGATCGCCTTGGTCTTGTCGGTGATCTTGCGCTCTACATCGACCGGGTCAAGGCAGAGGTATTCGTCGACATCAGCGAAAACCGGGGTGAGTTCCGCTTGGGCAATCGCGTGGTTGGTCGACACGAAGGTCAGCGGCGTAGTGATGACTTCGGCATCGTCGCCCCAGCCATACTTCGTCTTCATCATGTGGAATGCCAGATGCAGACCAACAGTGTTGGAGCTCAGGAAGTGCGCATGCGGCAAGCCTGTGTATGCTTTCCAGGACTCTTCAAATTCGACAGTCTTGAAGCCCAGACCGGTCCAGCCTTTTTCCAGGCATTCGCGGATGCCTTCAAGGCATTCGTCGACTCGGAAATTTGGAACAAAAAGTTGCGTTGCCACAGTATCACCCCGCGTGATTATTCAAATATTTGTTAATAACGACATCTGGCTCGCCATCCGCGACGATGCTGCCGTGATCGATCCAGATAACTCTATTGCACAGCCTGCGCAGCAGATCGGGCTGATGGGATACGAATACCATGATGCTAGAGCTATCAATGAAATCATGCATGCGTGCCAGTGCCTTATCGATGAATTCTGCATCACCGCCGGCAAAGAGTTCATCAAGAATAAGAATGTCTGGATGAACGGCGGTAGCGATGGCAAAAGCCAGGCGCATGTACATCCCCGTGGAATAGTATTTCACAGGGGTGTCAATGAACTCGGCCAAACCCGTGAACTCAATGATCTCGGGTTCGATCTTTTTAAGCATGGACTTGCTGTAACCAAGAATTGCGCCGTTGAGGTAGATGTTTTCACGACCGCTCAACTCAAGGTTGAAGCCTGCTCCAATTTCCAGTAGAGGGGCAATTCTGCCATTGACCGTTACAGATCCCTCTGTTGCGCAATAGATGCCGCAGATCGCTTTCAGTAGCGTGCTCTTTCCTGCTCCGTTGTGGCCCACAATCCCGATGCGGTCGCCATGAACGATCTCGAGATTGAGGTTTTTAAGTGCACGAAATTCAGTGTATTTGCTTTTCTTGCGTTGCTTCAGCAGACCCGCAAAAAATTCCTTCAGCGACTGTCCTTTGTCATGGTACAGACGGAAGTTTAGATTTAGGTCTTTTATCGAAATACTTGAGTTCATATCGATCACAACTTGAATACTATGTATCGATCATGTTTTTTGAATGTATACACACCAAAAATCATGCTGAGAATTGCCAGTGCCGCAACTTTTGCATAAACATCGGGCCCGGCCAAGGAGCCTTCGTAGATAGGCAGTCGGAAAATTTCAATGAATAGGGTCAGCGGGTTGAGCGCGAAGATCCATCTGTAAGCCTCTGGTACGAAAGAGAGCGGATAGATGATCGGCGTCAGGTAGTAAAGGGCTTGGAGCACTACCCCTACGATATTGGGCAGATCACGGAACGAAACCGTCGCGATGCTCAACGCCAGTCCCAGACCGACTGCAAATGCAAATAGCAGCAGGAAATTCAGCGGCAGTATGAAGAGCGAAGCGGTAAATGGGGCGCCGATGGCAAGGGCAATGATGAACAGGCAGATCGTGCTGAAGACCGCGTCGACCAACAGGCTCACCGATGTGGAAATGACAAATATTTGTTTCGGTATGTGGATTTTCTTGATTAATGATTCGTTGTTCAGCAATGCCTGCATGCCTTGTCCCAGGCAGTTTGAAAACAGCGTGAACGGTACAAGTCCCGAAAACAGGAAGACTGCAAAAGTCTTAAGTGGCCATCTCATGATCATCGAGAAGACGACAGAGGTCACGACCATAGTCAGTAACGGGTTCAATAGCGTCCAGAAAAAGCCGAGTGCGGTCCTTCTGTAACGTATTGTCAATTGCTGCCAAATCAACTGCTTAAGGACTAATTTGTACTGGAATAGCTCTTTAAAAAAAATGCTGAACACTATGTTTGATTCCGAGGCAAAAGGCCAGATTGCAAATTACTCAAAAAAGAGGTCGTCCGTGCATATGGACGGCCTGCCAAGTGTTTCATTGATACCGTTATCTTGAGTGTTGCCTTGGTATCAAAAAATAGATCCATGTCCGCATAGATACTCATGCTCCGGAAGATTGGGGCATGATGCAGTTTGATTTAATTGCTTCGCTGATAGCCTTTTCAGCTTGACGCATGCTCGCACCTCCCTTTCTCTCGGAATTCCGAAATAGCCTGCCTGGACGCCGCGACAGCATACCAGCATGCATCGGTCGAATGAAGCCAGCCACGCATTTCCACGCGGAGCGATAAGTGGTGAAAGCCGCACCGTACGAGAGATCGCTCCCGTTCAGCATGATGCATGCAATGGGTAGGGTATGGCCTCAGAGTGCCATGCCTGCGCATAACCCTTGTAGTGATCATGTCTGATGCCCTGGCGTAAAGGTGTGGAGGTTCTACCTGGGGCGCATTATCCTTGTCCGTTGTAGTTAAAGAGGCTGACCTTTCACGGAAGGTCATGGGGTGATGGCACGCATCTATCAACCCTGCGCGTTTTTTGACGGTATCCATAAAAATAGCTTGATCAGACAGATGCCGGACCCTCGCATTCTCCGGACGAACCGGCTGAGTGCAGTGTTGTTTCAACTGGTGACATTTTTCGGAGCGCAGACGAGTATGAGTTTCTGGTGGTTGTTCGTTGGCGTGGGAGTCACATCGTTCGTGCTCACTGCACTTCTGCGTCAATACGCGCTGGCACGAAGCCTGATGGATATTCCAAATGCTCGGAGTTCTCATTCGGTCGCCACGCCGAGGGGCGGCGGGGTTGCGATTGTGATCGTCTTTCTTTTGGGACTGTGCATTCTGTATACACAATCGCTGATCGGTCTTTCCACCTTTTGCGCGATGGCTTTGGCGGGCCTGGTAGTAGCTGTTATCGGATTTATGGATGACCATGGTCATATTGCCGCGCGCTGGCGGCTTGTCGGGCATTTCTGTGCCGCCATCTGGATGGTGTTTTGGCTCAACAGCCTGGATTCGATCAACCTGTTCGGGCTGAGTGTTCACTTGGGCTGGAGCGGAGCAATCATTGCCCCCATCTATTTAGTGTGGATGCTCAACCTCTACAATTTCATGGACGGTATCGATGGTCTTGCCAGTGTCGAGGCGATCAGTGCGTGTGCAGGCGTTTGCCTGCTTTACGCGCTTGATGATCAATCCGGTTTGATTTGGGCGCCGCTATTGTTGGCCTTGGCGGTCGCAGGTTTTCTTTTCTGGAATTTTCCGCCAGCCAGAATTTTCATGGGCGATGCGGGGAGCGGTTTTCTGGGAATCATTTTAGGTGGTATCACGCTGGTAGCGGCCAGTGTTGATTCCAAGTGGTTCTGGGTGTGGAACATCATGCTAGGTGTCTTTATTGTCGATGCGACGTTCACGTTGTTGCGTCGGTTGGTACGCGGAGACAAAGTTTATGAGGCTCATCGAAGTCATGCTTATCAGTACGCCTCTCGCCTCTATGGCAAACACTTGCCAGTGACTCTTGGGGTCTTGTTGATCAATGTGCTCTGGTTACTGCCTTTGGCTTTTTCGATCGTGTATTTTGATTTCGATGGTGCAGCAGTTTTGACAATCGCGTACGCGCCACTTTTGTTGATTGCCATCAAATACCGCGCCGGTCAGTTGGAGCATCCTGTTCAGAATGCGTAGCTCATAATACATTTGACTGCACAGTCTACGAATTCCCGTAAAATGCCAATGCATCGTTGTCAGGGACAGGGCTATTCGGTTGAGGATTATGGATAAGATACGAGCGTTCTTGTTGGGATTGCCGAGACGGCAGAAGCGTCTCATTCAGGTCGCTACGGACATTTTTCTGGTCTGGATGGCGTTGTGGCTGGCGTTCATGGTTCGCCTCGGGATTGACGATATGTACAATCCTTTGCGGATTCATTTCTGGCTTTTCGCCTGCGCGCCCGTGATTGCGGTGCCTCTTTTCATACGCTTCGGTATGTATCGCGCGGTGATGCGTTATTTCGGTAACGATGCACTTATCGCGATCATAAAGGCCGTGAGTCTTTCCGCCTTGATCCTGGCGCTCGTGGTGTTCTGGTACAGCAATCACGAAGCCGTTGTCCCGCGCTCGATCATTTTCAACTATTGGTGGCTGAGCCTGGTGATCATCGGTGGGCTGCGCTTGTGCATGCGCCAGTATTTCATGGGCGACTGGTTTACTGCCGCGCAGCACGTGCCCTTTACCAGTCGCGATGATGGCCTCACCAAAGTCGCGATCTACGGCGCAGGTGTCGCGGGTAATCAGCTCGTCGCCGCGTTGCGAATGGGCCGTGTCATGCGACCTGTCGCGTTCATAGACGATGACTCCAGCATCAGCGACAGGTCAATTTCTGGCCTGCAAGTCTATAAGCCGAAACATATCCAGCAAATGATCGATGTCACAGGGGCTCAGGAAATTCTTCTCGCGCTTCCTTCATCAACCCGAGCGCGCCGAAGAGAGATTCTCAATCTGCTTGAGGGTTTTCCTCTTCATGTGCGCAGTGTGCCCAATTTCACCGATCTGGCGAGTGGCAGAGTCAAAGTGGAGGATATCCAGGAAGTCGATATCGCGGATTTGCTTGGTCGTGATTCGGTGCCGGCCCAACCGGACTTGCTTGAGCGCTGCATCAAGGGCAAGACGGTAATGGTGACCGGCGCAGGAGGATCGATCGGCTCCGAACTCTGCCGTCAGATCTTTGCGTTGGGGCCAACGACTCTCCTGCTGTTCGAGCATAGCGAATTCAATCTTTACAGCATTCTGACGGAGTTGGAGCAGCGTGGTTGCAGAGAGTCCGTTCCCGTACGGTTGCTGCCGATCCTCGGGTCGATTCGTCAGCCGGAAAAGTTGCTCGATGTGATGAAAACCTGGAAGGTTGATACGGTTTATCACGCAGCCGCCTACAAACACGTACCGATGGTCGAACACAACATCGCCGAAGGCGTTCTTAACAATGTTATTGGTACGCTCAACACGGCGCAGGCCGCCTTGCAGTCCGGTGTTTCCAACTTTGTATTGATCTCGACCGACAAAGCTGTGCGCCCGACCAATGTCATGGGTAGCACCAAGCGTTTAGCCGAACTGATACTTCAGGCCTTGAGCCGTGAGGTGGCTCCGGTGTTGTTCGGTGATAAGGCCAATGTGTCCCGTGTCAATAAAACCCGCTTTACCATGGTGCGGTTCGGCAACGTCCTGGGATCCTCCGGTTCCGTTATTCCGCTGTTTCATAGCCAGATCAAATCGGGTGGGCCGCTGACGGTTACTCATCCCAAAATTACCCGCTACTTCATGACTATCCCTGAATCCGCGCAACTGGTCATTCAGGCCGGTTCCATGGGGCAAGGCGGCGATGTGTTTGTGCTGGATATGGGCGAGCCGGTAAAAATCGTTGAACTGGCAGAGAAAATGATCCATCTGTCAGGTTTGAGCGTTCGATCCGAGCGTAATCCGCATGGCGACCTGTCTATCGAGTTCACCGGTTTGCGACCTGGTGAAAAGCTCTACGAAGAGCTGTTGATCGGTGACAATGTCGCCGCGACGTCACATCCGATGATCATGACTGCCAATGAAGATCATCTGCCGTGGGAGGCACTCAAAGCCAAATTGACCGAGCTGCTCGTAGCTGTGGATAACGATGACTATTCCCGCGTCCGCTTGCTCCTGCGGGAAACCGTCAGTGGCTACACCCCCGACGGCGAGATCGTCGACTGGATCTACCAGCAGCGCCGTCTCGAACCCTGATTGTTTCACATCCTGTAACGCACGTATTTTTGACATCGCTCCACCATGACCTACGTTTGAAGAGCAGCTTCGGAAAAGCTGCTTTCTCAAACGATGATGGAGCGTCACTAATGCGTACCGGTTACTTCTATTCTCTGATCTTTGCTTTCCTCACCAGCGCCTCGATCGCCGCTATTGCCGCGCCTGTTGCGCCAGCGGAGTCGCCAAAGGCGCCTTTGGTGATGGATACAGCGGCACCGTCCCATATTGCGAAAGTCGATCTCAATGATGCCGACGCGGCGACGCTGCAAAAGGAACTGGCTGGAGTGGGTGAGGCCAAGGCGAAAGCGATTGTTGCCTATCGTGAAACAAACGGGCCGTTTTCATCGGTAGATGAGTTGCTGGAAGTGAAGGGTATCGGCAAGGCGATTCTGGATCGCAATCGCGACAAGCTGGAAGTCAACTAAGCTTACTGTTCAACGCCAAGGGGGCCGGTCTTAGACCGGCCTTTTTCATTTGGCGCAGTGCTTGGCTGCGGGTAGCAGTGGAGAGGGCACCCGTCGGACGATTTAAAATTACGGCTATCATATTGCCTTTAGATTATGCCTATAATAATTCGCCAGGACGTCGAGCCGACACGTCTCATCGGCGACTTCCTTCATCAAGCATTCCAGGAGCACTCTCATGAATTCCGCACACTCCCAAGGTACTGCTCTCGTTACCGGCGCATCGTCCGGTATCGGTGCGGTTTACGCTCAGCGCCTGGCGGCGCGTGGCTTTGACCTGCTGCTGGTTGCCCGTGACAAGGATCGTCTGGAAAGCGCTGCGGGCCAGTTGCGTGATGCCCATGGCGTTCAGGTTGAAGTGCTCAAGGCCGATCTGACGCAGAAGGATGACGTGCTCAAACTCGAACAACGCCTGCGCAGCGATTCCAGCATCAGCTTGCTGGTCAATAACGCCGGTGTGGCGGCGGACGGATTGCTGGCCAACGCCGATATGGACCAGTTGGAGCGGTTGATCCAGCTGAACATCACCGCCGTCACGCGCCTGGCATCGGCGGCCGCCGCCAGTTTCGCCAAGGCCGGTCGTGGCACGATCATCAATATCGCCTCGGTGGTGGCGCTGTTTCCGGAACGCTTCAACGCTACCTACAGCGCCAGCAAAGCTTATGTACTGAGCCTGACCCAGTCGCTGAACACTGAGCTCGAAGGCACCGGCGTGCAGATCCAGGCCGTGCTGCCCGGTGTAACCCGCACTGAAATCTGGGAGCGCTCCGGTATCGATGCCAGTGGCATTCCGGCAGAAATGGTCATGGAGGCTGGCGAGATGGTCGATGCGGCGCTGGCCGGTCTGGAGCAGGGCGAGTTGATCACCATTCCTTCGCTGCCTGACGCAGGCGAATGGCACGCCTTTGTTGCGGCTCGCCATGTGATGGCGCCGAATCTTTCCCGCAGTTCCGCAGCCCAGCGCTACAAGTCCGGCAATTGAATTGATCAGAGGTCACTACGGTATGGATTCGCGTCGAATAGTCGTCACGGGCATGGGCCTGGTTTCACCCTTGGGTAGCGATCTCGAAGTCGTCTGGCAGCGTTTGCTGGCCGGGCGCTCCGGCCTGCGTAACTTGCCTGAGACGGTGGTTGCTGATTTGCCCACGCGAGTCGGTGGCACGGTGCCGACGCTGGAAGAGGACGCCGAAGCCGGTTTCGATCCGGATCGCGCCACGCCGCCGAAGGAGCAGAAGAAGATGGACCGCTTCATTCTGTTTGCCATGGAGGCTGCCCGACAGGCGCTGGAGCAGGCTGACTGGCATCCGTCGGAAAGCAAAAGCCAGGAACGTACAGCAACGATCATCGGCTCAGGTGTCGGTGGTTTCGGTGCGATTGCCGACGCCGTACGCACCACCGACAGTCGTGGCCCTCGGCGTCTGTCACCGTTCACCATTCCCTCTTTTCTGGTCAATCTCGCGGCAGGGCACGTGTCCATTCAACACAGCCTCAAGGGGCCTTTGGGCGCACCCGTGACGGCGTGCGCTGCGGGTGTTCAAGCGATTGGCGATGCGGCGCGATTAATCCGCGCCGGTGAAGCGGATATTGCCGTGTGCGGCGGGGCAGAAGCGGCAATCGATCGAGTCAGCCTGGCCGGTTTCGCGGCGGCGCGAGCACTGTCCAGTGGCTACAACGACACCCCGCAACGCGCGTCACGGCCGTTCGACAGCGGTCGCGATGGTTTCGTGATGGGCGAGGGCGCGGGGCTGCTGGTGATCGAATCTCTGGAACATGCCCTGGCCCGGGGTGCGAAGCCGTTGGCGGAACTGGTCGGTTATGGCACCAGCGCTGACGCCTATCACCTGACGGCCGGGCCTGAAGATGGCAGTGGTGCGCGGCGGGCGATGACGCTGGCACTGGCGCAGGCAGGTATCGAGCCGGATCAGGTACAGCATCTCAATGCGCATGCGACGTCGACCCCGGTGGGCGATCTCGGCGAACTGGCGGCGATCAAAGCGTTGTTCGGTACGCAGAATAAAATCGCCGTGACCTCGACCAAATCTGCTACTGGGCATTTGCTCGGCGCTGCCGGCGGGCTTGAAGCCATTTTCACACTGTTGGCCATTCGTGATCAGGTCGTTCCGCCGACGCTGAACTTCGACAATCCTGATCCGGCAAGCGCAGGTGTAGACATCGTCCATGGCCAGGCGCGGCCAATGTCGATCGAATATGCACTGTCCAATGGTTTCGGGTTTGGCGGGGTCAATGCCAGTGTGTTGTTCAAGCGCTGGCAGGCTTAATCCCGGTTCTTGAGGTGATCGCGGGTGACATCGAGGATGCGTTGCGCAAACCCGGCATCCGCGACGCTGCGCGACAGCAGCAGCGCGCCGACCAGTGTCGACATGATGACGATAGCGCGGTCAGCGCTGTTTTCGCCTTCGAGGCTGTTTTCGATCTGCTCCAGCCGAGCATTGAGGACCACGTCACTGGTGGGGCTCGGTTGGCCGCGCAGGCCCAGTTCGGAAGAAATGGTCAGCAATGGGCAGCCTTCATGCGGCGACGTTTGATGCCATTCCGACAGGTACGTCTCGATGAAGACATCGAGCGGGTTGTCCTGGGCAAAAATCTCGGCACATAACCCGTCGACCTGGTTGCCGGCCTCTTGCAAGGCCTTCTCGACCAACTCGTCCTTGGATTTGAAATGTGAGTAGAAACCGCCATGGGTCAAACCCAGCGCTTTCATCAAGGGTTGCAGACCTGTAGCGCCGATTCCGTCCTTGCGAAAGCGTGCCGAAGCCTCCTTGATAATGCGCTGATGGGTCTGGGCTTTATGGTCCTGCGAGTAACGCATCTGGAACTCTCCGCAACAATGTCCCCATCTTAACCAAGGAAAATTAAATGGTGACTGTACTTCTACTTCTTAAAAGCGTGCAGATAGGTCCAGTGGCTATAAAAAGCACAAACCCCGCCGATCAGGCGGGGTTGTGTTCAACGGTCTTGTGCGTCTTTGGCATCCGCTTCGGCATTGCGTTGAGCAACGCGTCGGCGTTCTTCATCGGTCAGATCGACCTTGTTGGCGGTGTCGCGCAACATCATTAATCCGCCGACGATCGAGCCGATTGCAACCACCAGAATCAACCAGGCATACCAGGGCATAACGGCTCTCCTTAAGGGCAGGTCGACGGGCGAGGATTTCGCCGTGCGACGCTGCATACCACGTTTGAGCGAAGTGACTTCGCAGTGGTTCCATTCTAGGCCGCTTGCACCCGGTTCACCCGAAATCCCCTCAATTGCCCGTCAGCATCGCATCGGCCGGTGCGTTGGCGCGCAGTTGCCCGGTGAGCAGGAAGTAGCCGAAACCGACTGCCATGAAACCGAGGAAGATCAACCCGATCAGCGCGTTGAACCACGCCATCGCCACCAGACACACCACCGCCAGCACCAATGCAATCAGTGGAATCAACGGGTAGCACGGCGCGCGGAAAGTGCGTTCCAGATTCGGCTCCGATTTACGCAGTTTGAACAGGCTGAGCATGCTCATGATGTACATCACGATGGCGCCGAAAACGGCCATGGTGATCATCGCAGCGGTGAGCGTCATGCCGCCGAGGTTGATCAGCCCGTCGCTGTAAATCGCGGCAATGCCGATGATGCCGCCGACAATGATCGCCCGGTGCGGCGTCTGGAAGCGCGACAATTTTGCCAGCGAAGCCGGCAGGTAACCGGCGCGGGCCAGAGCGAAGAACTGACGCGAGTAGCCGAGGATGATCCCATGGAAACTCGCAACCAGACCGAACAGGCCGATCCACACCAGCATGTGCAGCCAGCCGGAGTTGTCGCCAACCACGGTTTTCATCGCTTGCGGCAGCGGGTCGTTGATATTGGCCAGAGTGCGCCAGTCGCCGACACCGCCGGCAAAGAACATCACGCCCATTGCCAGCAACACCAGGGTCAGGATGCCGCTGATGTAGGCCTTGGGAATCGTGCGCTTCGGATCCTTGGCTTCTTCGGCGGCCATCGCCGCGCCTTCAATGGCGAGGAAGAACCAGATCGCAAACGGAATGGCCGCGAACATTCCGGCAATCGCTGGTGCACCAAACACATCCGACCCCGCCCAGCCATTCAGGGCGAAGTTGCTGAAGCTGAACGCCGGCGCGACCACACCCATGAATACCAGCAACTCGGCTACCGCCAATACGCAGACGATCAACTCAAAGGTCGCGGCCAGTTTCACTCCGAGAATGTTCAAGCCCATAAAGACAATATAGGCGCCGACCGCTGCGTGTTTCGGATCGAGTGCCGGAAACTGCACATTGAGGTAAGCGCCAATGGCCAGGGCAATGGCCGGTGGGGCGAAGACGAATTCGATCAACGTCGCCAGGCCTGCAATCAATCCGCCTTTTTCACCAAAGGCACGACGGCTGTAGGCAAACGGCCCACCCGCATGGGGAATCGCGGTGGTGAGTTCGGTGAAGCTGAATATGAAGCAGGTGTACATGGTCGCGACCATGAACGAGGTCACCAGGAACCCCAGCGTCCCGGCCACGCCCCAGCCGTAACTCCAGCCGAAATACTCCCCGGAAATCACCAGCCCTACGGCGATGCCCCACAGATGCAACGTGCCCAGTGTGGGTTTGAGTTGTGTGTTCATGCGCTTGCTCCCTGAACGGTTTGGAAAGCTCGGGGGAGGGCGTTTGCAGTGGCCGTGCCATTGCTGTGAAACAAGTCGTAATGAGTTGAAAGCTGTCGTATCGGGGATGTTCGCGGTGGGATAGCTGTTTTTTGTGCGCCAGTTGGGTGCGATGTTGACGGTTATGCCGTCTTCGCGAGCAGGCTCGCTCCCACCATTTGCAATGCATTCCCCTGTGGGAGCGAGCTTGCTCGCGAAAGCGCCAGCCCAAACAACACAAAGCTCAGCTGTAACGCCAGCATAAACCCACTCTTTACGCTTTCTTTATGCCTAGCCAGACCCCTCGCTCTCGTTCCTTTACAGCCTCCTTTCCGACAATGCCTCCACACGCGGCAATACGCCGTAACACGGAGATCTTCCATGAGCGTTCTGGACGGGGTGTCACTGCTGTTGGCAGTGGGGCTGTTCATTTATCTGTTGGTTGCGCTGTTGCGCGCGGATCGGAACTAGGAGCGGCTATGCACAGTTATGACTATTGGCTGATCCTCGGGTTTTTTGCGTTGGTCTTGCTACCGGCGCCGTTCCTCGGGCGCTTCTACTACAAAGTGATGGAAGGTCAGCGCACTTGGCTGACGCCGGTTCTCGGCCCGGTCGAGCGCGGTTGCTATCGCATCGCCGGGGTCGACCCGCAGGCTGAACAGAGCTGGCAGAAATATACGCTCGCGCTGCTGGCTTTCAACCTCGCCGGTTTCCTGCTGTTGTTCGCGATTCTGTTGTTTCAGGATCACTTGCCACTGAACCCGCAGAACCTGCCGGGGCAGGAATGGACCCAGGCGTTCAACACCGCGGTCAGTTTCATGACCAACACCAACTGGCAGTCCTACAGCGGTGAAGCGACTCTCAGCTACCTGAGCCAGATGGTCGGCCTCACCGTGCAGAACTTTGTCAGCGCCGCCACCGGCCTCGCCGTGCTGGTTGCGCTGTGCCGTGGCATCGGCCGCAAATCGACGAAAACCCTCGGCAACTTCTGGGTCGACATGACCCGCGCCACCCTCTACGGCCTGTTGCCGCTGTGCCTGTTGCTGGCGCTGTATCTGGTCTGGCAGGGCGTGCCGCAAACCTTCGCACAATATGTGAATACCGTGACGATGCAGGGCGTCGATCAAGTGATCCCGCTCGGCCCGGCGGCCAGTCAGATTGCGATCAAGCAACTGGGCACCAACGGTGGCGGTTTCTTCGGCGTCAACTCGGCGCACCCGTTCGAGAACCCGACCGCGTGGAGCAACCTGTTCGAAGTCGCTTCGATCATTCTGATCCCGGTGGCGCTGGTGTTCACCTTTGGCCATTACGTCAAGGACCTGCGTCAGAGCCGTGCGATCATCGCCTGCATGCTGGCGCTGTTCCTGATCGGCGGCGCGACGTCGCTGTGGGCTGAATACCAACCGAACCCGACGCTGAACAACGCTGCCGTCGAACAGACCGCGCCGCTGGAAGGTAAAGAAGCGCGCTTCGGCACCACCGCTACCGTGCTGTGGTCGGTGACCACCACGGCCGCCTCGAACGGTTCGGTCAACGGCATGCACGACAGCCTCAACCCGCTCAGCGGCATGGTGGCGCTGGTCAACATGATGGTCGGCGAAGTGATCTTCGGCGGCGTCGGTGCCGGGCTCTACGGCATGTTGCTCAACGTGCTGATCGCGGTGTTCCTCGCCGGTCTGATGATTGGCCGTACGCCGGAATACCTCGGCAAGAAACTCCAGGCGCGTGAGGTGCAATTGCTGGTGGTGACTTTGCTGGTGATGCCGGTTGGCGTGCTGGTCCTCGGTGCGATTGCCGCAGCGGTTCCCAGTGCTGCGGCGACCATCAGCAACCCCGGCCCGCACGGTTTCAGCCAGTTGCTTTATGCCTACACCTCGGCGAGCGCCAACAACGGCTCGGCGTTCGGTGGACTGAGCGCGAACACGCCGTTCCATAACCTGATGCTCGGCCTGGGCATGTTGATCGGTCGCTTCGGTTACATCCTTCCGGTTCTGGCCTTGGCCGGCAGTCTGGCGATGAAGAAAACCGCACCGATCGGCCAGAACAGCTTCCCCACCCACGGCCCGCTGTTCGTGACCCTGTTGACCGTGACCATTTTGCTGGTGGGCGGCCTGACCTTTCTGCCGACTCTGGCGCTCGGCCCGATTGCCGAACACCTGAGCATGGGCTTCTGAGGACTGAATGATGAATATGCCCGCAATCAAACCCGCTGCCGTCAAAGCACCGGAACAAGCGAAAACCGCGATCTCGGCGCTGTGGCGGCCGGCGCTGGTGCAAGCTTTCGTCAAGCTCGACCCACGGCAACTGAAACGGTCGCCGGTGATGTTGGTGGTTGAGCTGAAGGCGATTTTCACCACCGTGCTGTGCTTCATTCCCGACGCCGACGTGCCGACCTTAGTCGCCGCGCAAATTGCGTTGTGGCTGTGGTTCACCGTGCTGTTCGCCAACTTCGCCGAAGCCTTGGCCGAAGGTCGCGGCAAGGCGCGCGCCGACAGCCTCAAGGCCGGCAGTGAAGGCCTCAGCGCACGACGCAAACTGGCCAACGGCAGCTTTCAAGTGGTGCCGGCAGCGAGCCTGCGCAAGGGTGATGTGGTGCGCGTCGAAGCAGGGGAAATGATCCCTGGTGACGGTGAAGTCATCGAAGGCATCGCGGCGGTCAACGAAGCGGCGATCACTGGTGAATCGGCGCCGGTGATTCGTGAGTCCGGTGGCGACCGTTCGGCCGTTACCGGCAATACACGACTGGTGTCCGACTGGCTGCTGGTGCAGATCACCGCCAATCCCGGTGAGTCCACTCTCGATCGCATGATTGCGCTGGTCGAAGGCGCCAAACGCCAGAAGACCCCGAACGAAGTGGCGCTGGATATTCTGCTGATCGGCCTGACGTTGATCTTTCTGCTGGTGGTGGTGACCCTGCAACCGTTCGCCCATTTCGCCAACGGCAGTTTGCCGCTGGTGTTTCTGGTAGCGCTGTTGGTTACGCTGATTCCGACCACCATTGGCGGTTTGCTGTCGGCGATCGGTATCGCCGGGATGGATCGTCTGGTGCGTCTGAATGTGATCGCCAAGTCTGGTCGCGCAGTGGAAGCGGCGGGTGATGTGCATGTGCTGTTGCTCGACAAGACCGGCACCATCACCTTCGGCAACCGTCGCTGCAGTGCGGTGTATGCCGCGCCGGGTGTGACTGGTCGCGAGCTGGCCGAAGGTGCGCTGTTCGCTTCTTTGGCCGACGAAACCGCTGAAGGTAAATCCATCGTTGAGTACTTGCGCGGTCTGCATCCACAACCTGAGCCGGCGCCGGAAACCTTGACCGCCGTGCCGTTCAGCGCTGAAACCCGTTTGTCCGGTGTCGACTATCAGGGCCGTGTCTACCGTAAAGGTGCAGTGGATTCGCTGTTGAGTTTCCTTGGCCAGAAACGCTCGGACCTGGCTCCGGCGCTGTCGCGGGAAATCGACAAGATCGCGCAGAGCGGCGGTACGCCATTGCTGGTCTGCGCCGACGGTAAATTGCTTGGTGCGATCCATCTCAAAGACGTGGTCAAACCAGGCATCCGCGAGCGTTTTGCCGAACTGCGCAAACTCGGTATTCGCACTGTGATGGTCACTGGCGACAACCCGCTGACCGCTGCCGCGATTGCTGCTGAAGCGGGCGTCGATGACGTCCTCGCGGAGGCCACGCCGGAGAAAAAACTCGCACGTATTCGTCACGAGCAAAACGACGGTCGTCTGGTCGCGATGTGCGGCGACGGCGCCAACGACGCGCCGGCGCTGGCCCAGGCTGACGTCGGCATGGCGATGAACGACGGCACACAAGCAGCACGCGAAGCGGCAAACATGGTCGACCTCGACAGCGACCCGACCAAGCTGCTCGACGTGGTGCAGATCGGCAAGGAATTGCTGGTGACTCGCGGCGCGCTGACGACCTTTTCCATCGCCAACGACGTCGCCAAATACTTCGCAATTCTGCCGGCACTGTTCGCCTCGATTTATCCGCAACTGGGCGTGCTCAACATCATGCAGTTGACCAGTCCGCAGAGTGCGATTCTCTCGGCCATTGTCTTCAACGCCTTGATCATCGTCGTGCTGATTCCGCTGGCGCTGCGTGGTGTGCGCGTGCAGGCGGCGAGTGCGGCGGCGTTGTTGCGACGCAATCTGTTGATCTATGGATTGGGCGGGATTCTGGTGCCGTTTGTGGGGATCAAGGCGATCGACATGCTGCTCACGGCGATGCATCTGGTGTGAGGCTGATATCGCAGCCCCTCACCCTAACCCTCTCCCGGAGGGAGAGGGGACTGACCGAGGTGGTTACGAGAGTTGCACCGACCTGAAATATCGAGCCGAACTCAGGTTTTGAAAAGCACAGAGATCGGCTCCCTTTCCCTTCGCGAACTTAAGGGAGAGGGGACTGACCGAGGTGTTTACGGGAGTACATCGACCTGAAATACCGAGCCGAACTCAGGTTTTGAAAAGCACACAAATCGGCTCCCTTTCCCCCTCGCCCCCTTGGGGGAGAGGGCTGGGGTGAGGGGGAAAAGATCTCCCTGACACCCCACCAAAGTTTGCCCAACGAATTCGAGGATTTTGAAATGTCCACAATGATACGTCCCGCCCTCAGCCTGCTGGTGCTGATGACCCTGGTCACTGGCGTCGCCTATCCACTGGTGGTAACCGGTGTCGCGCAAGTCGCGTTCCCTGCTCAAGCCAACGGCAGCCTGGTGCACGACGCCGACGGTAAAGTCCGTGGCTCGTCACTGATCGCCCAGGATTTTGTCGGCGATGCCTGGTTCCATCCACGTCCCTCCGCCGGTGCGTTTGCAACGGTTTCCAGCAGCGCAAGCAACCTGGCACCGAGCAATCCGGCACTCGCCACGCGGGTGATCGATGATGCCAATAAATTGCAGGTGCCCGGTCAGGGCCCGGTGCCACTGGCCTTGCTGACCACCTCTGGCAGCGGCCTCGATCCACACTTGCCACCGGCGGCGATTGCCTATCAACTGGCGCGTGTTGCGGCGGCGCGAAATCTGCCGGTATCGAGGGTGCAGCAACTGCTCGATGCGCACATCGAACAGCCGCTGGTAGGGCCGCCGGTGGTGAATGTGCTGGCGCTGAACATGGCACTGGAAAAACTGTAGATCGGTGGCGTGGCCATTCGCGAGCAGGCTCGCTCCCACAGGGATACGCGTTCCAAATGTGGGAGCGAGCCTGCTCGCGAAGAGCACCGAAAGAACACCGCATACACATCAGGAAGAGAGAGCATCAAGCATGAGCGACTCCGGCCGCGCCGACGCGCTGTTAGCAGACCTGCCCCGAGACGGCCGTGGCCGCCTGAAGGTTTTCCTTGGCGCCGCCCCCGGTGTCGGCAAAACCTACGCCATGCTCCAGGCCGCCCACACGCAACTTCGTCAGGGCGTGAAAGTCCTCGCCGGGGTGGTCGAAACCCACGGTCGCGCCGAAACCGAAGCGCTGCTCGGCGGCTTGCCGCAGCAACCGCTGGTGCGCTCGGAATACCGTGGCGTGATGCTCGAAGAAATGGACCTCGACGGCATTCTCGCGGCAAGACCGAAGCTTGTGCTGGTCGATGAACTGGCCCACAGCAATGCGCCCGGCAGCCGCCACGCCAAACGCTGGCAAGACATTCAGGAACTGCTCGCCGCCGGCATCGACGTGTTCACCACGGTCAACGTCCAGCACCTGGAAAGCCTCAACGATCAGGTGCGCGGCATCACCGGTGTGCAAGTGCGCGAAACCCTGCCGGACTGGGTGCTGCAAGAAGCCTACGAACTGCTGCTGATCGACCTGCCGCCGCGCGAATTGCTCGAGCGTCTGCGTGAAGGCAAGGTTTACGTACCGGAGCAGGCGCGCGCGGCGATCGATGCGTTTTTCACCCAGACCAACCTCACCGCTTTGCGCGAACTGGCGATGCAAACCGCCGCCGCTCAAGTCGACAATGATCTCGCCCAAGGCTATCGCCAACTCGGTCAGGCCGCCCCGGCAGTGCGTGGGCGATTGCTGGTCGGCGTCGATGGCGACCAACAGGCCGAACGCCTTGTGCGCCATGCCAGTCGCGTTGCCCAGCGCCGCCATTTGCCGTGGAGTCTGGTGCACGTCGACAACGGCACCGTACGCGACGAACAATCGCGGTTGCGCCTGCAAAGCGCTCAGCAATTGGCCGAACGCCTGGGCGGCGAGGTGGTTTTACTGCGCGCCGGTGAGGTCGCCAGAACCCTGATCCAGCATGCCGCCGAGCGCCGCGCGAGTCTGGTCCTGGTCGGGCAGTCCCGGCCACGTCTGCGCCGTCGTCTGTTCGGTGGCGGTCTCGCAGCGCGTTTGCTGCGCCAGGCCCACGGACTGGAAATCAACGTCCTCGACAGCGATCAGCAACAGCATCAACCGCGCCCGCGCAACGCGCTGACACTGGTGTGGTTCGACTATGCGCTGGCGCTGGTCGCCACCGTGTTGGCCAGTGCTCTGGCGTGGGCGGTGTCGAGTGTGTTACCACTGCCGAACATCTCGCTGGTGTTCCTCGCGGCCGTGTTGCTGGTCGCGGTGCGCAGCAGTCTCGGCCCGGCGCTGGCCTGTGCCGCGTTGTCGTTTCTGACCTATGACTTTCTGTTCATTCCGCCGAATTTCTCTTTCAGCATTCAGCGCGAAGAAGACGTGCTGACCCTGCTGTTTTTCCTGCTGATGGCGGCGCTCACCGGCAACCTCGCGGCGCGTCAGCGTCGGCAATTGCAGGCTTTGCGCGATACCCAGGAAGAGACCAGCGAACTGCTCGACCTGTCGCGCAAACTCACCGCCGCTACCGATCGCCAAGCCGTGGTCAGTGCCGCCGCGCAACACCTCAACGGCTGGAGCGATCTGCAACTGTGCCTGCTCAACCGCGACAGCCAGGGCGGCTGGAAAGTCGAGACCGGCGGGCCGTTGCAATTCACCGAAGCCGAACGCGCCGCCGCCGATTGGGCCTGGCAACACGATCAACCGGCGGGCATGGGCACCGGCACGTTGCCATTCGGGCGTTGGTGGTGGTGGCCGTTGTCGGTCGAGGATGGGCCGCTGGCGCTGCTCGGCGTGTGTGCCAAGGAAGGCCAGACCTTGAGCGGCCAGCGCCGACGTCTGCTGACCGCGTTGAGCCAGCCGCTCGCCCAAGCGCTGGCTCGTGCGCAATTGGCGGACGATCTGGAAGCCGCGCGCCTGCACGGTGAAACCGAACAACTGCGCAGTGCGTTGCTGGCCTCTGTGTCCCACGACTTGCGCACGCCGCTGACCGCCATGCGCGGCAGCATCGACAGCCTGTTGGCCCTCGGCGAAGCGATCCCGCTGGAGGATCGCCGTGAACTGCTCGAAGGCACTCGCGATGAAGCCGAACGCCTCGACCGCTACATCCAGAATCTGCTCGACATGACGCGCCTCGGCCACGGCGCGCTGAAGCTGGCACGGGACTGGGTGTCGCCGGCCGACATCATCGGCAGTTCGCTCAACCGCCTGCGCGCGGTGCTCGCGCCGTTGCAGGTCAGTACCGATGTGCCGGCGGAGTTACCGCTGTTGTTCGTGCATGCCGCGCTGATCGAGCAGGCGCTGGTCAACGTGATGGAAAACGCAGCGCGTTTTTCACCCGTTCACGGTCGCTTGCAACTCAGAGCAGGAGCGAATGACGAGGAGATTTTCTTCTCGGTCAGCGACGAAGGACCAGGGATTCCCGAGGATGAACGGGCGAAGATTTTCGACATGTTCTACACCGCTGCCCGCGGTGATCGCGGCGGCCAGGGCACCGGCCTCGGCCTGGCGATCTGTCAGGGCATGGTCGGTGCGCACGGCGGTCGCATCAGCGTCGCCGACGGCATCGACGGACGCGGCACCTGCATCACCTTGCACTTGCCGTTGCAGACGCAACCGGGGATGGACGATGAAGGCTGAGTCTGACTGCGCTACTCTCTTGCCACTCTTTTGTGTTGATGTGAATTCATGAGCCAGACCGCGACCATTTTGGTCATCGACGACGAGCCGCAGATCCGCAAGTTCCTGCGCATCAGCCTCGCTTCCCAAGGCTACAAAGTGCTCGAGGCCGGCACCGGTGCGGAAGGGTTGGCGCAGGCCGCGCTGAACAAGCCGGACTTGCTGGTGCTCGACCTCGGCTTGCCGGATATGGACGGCCACCAAGTGCTGCGCGAGTTTCGCGAATGGGCCACGGCCCCGGTATTGGTGTTGTCGGTGCGTGCCAGCGAAGGGCAGAAAGTCCAGGCGCTGGATGGCGGCGCCAATGACTACGTGACCAAGCCGTTCGGCATTCAGGAGTTTCTCGCGCGGGTGCGTGCGTTGTTGCGTCAGGCGCCGGCAGGGGAAGCGCAACAGGCGGCGCTGAGCTTTGGCCCGTTGACGGTCGATCTGGCCTATCGGCGGGTGCTGCTCGACGGCGTCGAGGTGGCGCTGACTCGCAAGGAGTACGCGGTGCTGGCGCAACTGGCGCGGCATCCGGGGCGAGTGATTACCCAGCAGCAATTGCTCAAGGATATCTGGGGACCGACACACACCGAGGACAGCCATTATTTGCGGATTGTGGTGGGGCATTTGCGGCAGAAACTGGCGGATGATCCGACGCGGCCGCGGTTTATCGTGACAGAGGCGGGGGTTGGGTATCGTCTGCTGAGCGAGAACGGCCTGTAGTTTTGTATTGGCCGATCTGGCGCTTTCGCGAGCAAGCTCGCTCCCACAGGGGAGTGCATTCCAATTGTGGGAGCGAGCTTGCTCGCGAAGAGGCCCTCAAATTCAATGAAGAATTTTAGCCAGTCATCCCTGCTCACTGTCATACCGATCCAGCGTATCCCGCGCAATCTCCCGCCCCAGCGCGATCAACTCCGGCGCCTTGTAAAACTCGAAAAACCGGCACACCCGCTTTGGCACGTTGATCAGGATATCCGGCGGATACCCGGCAATCTTGTACTGCGCCAGCGAGGTCTGCATCACCTCGAAACTCTGGTTGATCAAATCCAGCAGCGAGGCCGGCCCGACGTTATCGATGATGAACGAACCGGTCGCCGATTTCGGTGCGCCTTCACGCTCGGGCGCGGCCGCCGGTTGTTGGCTTTCCGGCTCGGCGCCGTCCAGCCAGGGATTGATGTCCGCCGCTTCGGCGCGCAGCGCTTCCTGCTCGAGCCGCAACAGTTGCTCGGCCTGTGTTCGGCGGAACGGCATCTTCGACCCCAGCGAACTGATCAGGCTGTCGAAGCGCGAGCGGAACGCGGCCGGGCGCTGGATCACCGGCAATTTGTAATGACGCTGGTTGGTCGAGTTGAGATTGACCGCAATGATCAGATCACAGTGGCTCGACACCACTGGCACGATCGGCAACGGGTTGAGAATGCCGCCGTCGACCAGCATGCGATTGCCTTGCATCACTGGCGTGAACAGACTCGGAATCGCCGCCGAGGCGCGCATCGCCTGATGCAGGCAGCCTTCCTGAAACCAGATTTCCTGCTGATTGGTGAGGTCAGCGGCGACGGCGGTGTAGGGGATGCGCAAGTCTTCGATGTTGATCTCGCCGACGATCTTGCGGATCTGCCCGAAGACTTTTTCGCCGCGAATCGCGCCGAGTCGGAAACTCACGTCCACCAGCCGCAACACATCCAGATAGTCCAGACTTTCGATCCAGTTCTTGTAGACGTCGAGCTTGTCGGCGGCGTAGATCCCGCCAACCACCGCGCCCATCGAACACCCGGCAATGCAGGCGATGTCGTAACCGCGTCGTTCGATCTCTTCAATGACTCCGATATGGGCATAACCCCGGGCGCCACCGGAGCCCAGCACCAGTGCGACACGCTTTTTCATCAAACTTCCTCCCGACAAGGTTGCACAATGCACCCATCGTCGGGCTGGCTCAATCGCCGAGGTCGTTGAGTGCGCCGGTGACGTCGTTTTTTCGATACTGCATGACCCTTCAGCGCTATCCTTCTCAGTTGCGCGGTTTCACCCGCCGGCGAGGCACTTTTTCGCAGCCAGGCCGTCTTACCTGCACGACTGTTGACCTATTTTGAGGTGTGAGTGATGAAAGCCTGGATCTGTGTGCCGTTGATGGCTCTGGCATTGGCCGGTTGCGCCGGTAAAACCGCTTACCGCGACAGCTGCGGCAGCCAGCTCGACGCTGCCTGGCATGAGCTGGATCTGGCCAAGGCCGAAGGCTTTGCCGGCACCGTCAGCTACTCCAAAGCGTTGTCGCTGCTGACCGCCGCCAAGACCCAGCAACAATTCGAGGGTTTCGAAGGTTGCAGCAAGAAAGCCGAGAAGGCGCGTTTCTACATTCGCGAATCCCGCGCCGGCCGCTAAGCTGCTGACGTGAAGCAAGGAGGCTCCGGTCACTGGGCGGCAGCCTGTTCTTCAGAGCCATTTGAATCAGGAGCAAGTGATGTCTGCGTTGGTTGACCGTTTGGTGGCTCATGTCCTGAGTCTGGAGGTGCGGCTGCTGGCCTGTCAGGCGCGATTGACGGCACGTACCGACCCCGAAGCACTGCACGATCTGCGCACCACGGTGCGGCGCTTGCGCAGCCTGTTGCGTCCATTGCGCGGTTTGCCCGGTGTCGAGCAACTGGAAGATGCCGCCTCGGCGGTCGGCCAATTGACCACACCGTGGCGTGATCGCGAGGTGCTTGCTGCGTACCTGCTCAAGCATGATCAGCCTGAAGCCGCGCAACGACGCATGGCGCAAATGGCCGAAGCCTATCCGGCGCTGGCGGCGAGTGCCGAAGTGGCTTCGCTGCTGATGATTCTCGACGCTTTCCCGCGTTTCCTGCGCGCCTCCCAGCGCCAGGGCTTGCTCAAGGGTTTGGCCAAACGAATCGAAAAACGCTTGGGCAAGCAATGGCAGAAACTTGATGAGGCGCTGCACGATCCGGCCCACGACCGCCATCGCCTGCGCCTGCTGATCAAGCGCGTGCGTTATGGCATCGAAGCCTATCCCGAACTGGACCGCTTGCCCGAAGCGGCGCTGGCGCGATTGAAATCAGCCCAAGGTGCGTTGGGCGACTGGCACGATTGCTGGCAGTGGCTGGCGAAAGCCGGGCTGGAGGCGGATCTGCAGCCCTGTGTCGCGACTTGGCAGGCGACCATGATTACCGCTGAAATCAAAGCCGATCGCGTGCTCGAAAAACTTAGTAGCTCCTGCTTCAAATAATCCTGAATTCACCACACCCCATGTGGGAGCGAGCTTGCTCGCGAATGCGTTCTGTCAGGCGGTACATTTTTACCTGACACACCGCCTTCGCGAGCAAGCTCGCTCCCACAGGGTGTTGTGTGTGCCAAGAAGTGGTGTAAGGCCTTTCTGTCAGCCCATTTGACCGGAATAGACGCTGCAGCGCTGTGCAGGTCTGGTTAAGATCCCTGCATTCCTTTCTCGCTTTCTGAGGTTGCCATGCGCTTTAGCGATCTGCTCGATGCGGTCCGCCGCCAACCGGAACTGACGATTCCTGCCGAATGGGGTCAGGGCCGTGCCAGTTTTGGTGGTCTGGTTGCCGCGCTGCAATACGAAGCCATGCGTGCGAAAGTCCCGGCGGATCGTCCGGTGCGTTCGCTGGCAATTACCTTCGTCGGCCCGGTCGAGCCTGAAGTCCCGGTGAGCTTCGAAGTGGAGGTGCTGCGCGAAGGCAAAGCCGTCAGTCAGGTCATGGGCCGGGCGATGCAGAATGGCCAGGTGGTGACGATCGTTCAGGGCAGTTTTGGTGCCTCGCGGCCCTCGGAGGTCGCCGTAGAAGCCTATCCGGCGCCGGTAATGAAACACTGGGACGAATGCCAGGAGTTGCCCTACATCAAAGGCGTGACCCCGGAATTCATGCGCCATCTGGCGATGCGCTGGAGCGTAGGCGGCATGCCGTTCACCGGCAATCAATCGCGTTTGATGGGCGGCTGGGTACGGTTACGTGGGGATGTCAAAGAAGAGCCGGTCAAGGAGGCGCATCTGTTGGCCCTGGTGGATGCATGGCCGCCCGCGCTGTTGCCGTATCTGAAGAAGCCGGCACCGGGCAGCACGTTGACCTGGACTATCGAATTCGTACAGCCGTTACGCGACTTGAGTACGGTGGACTGGTGCCAATACCTGGCCGATATCGAGTACGCCGCCGACGGCTACGGCCATGTCGCCGCCAAGTTGTGGAGCGCTGAAGGTAAGCTGATTGCGATGAGTCGCCAGACGGTCACGATCTTCGCCTGACTCAATGCCGGCGATGGCGCTCACGCCAGGCGCGCCACCAGCCGCCACTGAGAAAAAACCGCGGAAAGGTCAGGAACTGCTCGACCAGTAAGCGCGACACCGCATCTTTACGATCACTGAACGGCTCGGAGGCTTGCGCCTCCAGGCTGTGGCCATGGCGCTGCAAACCCAGCGCCGCAACGATACCGATCACGCCGATGGCAACGCTGGCCAGACTCAGGCTGAACACCCCTGAGACGATCAGCAGAAACGCGACGATGAACAACGGCACGGCGATCAGGTGCAACACCAGATTGGTCGGGTGCTGGTGATTGCCCGGGTACGCGCGCCATTGCCACGCGGGAAGGTTGGGGTGACGTTTGCCCATGTTTTCTACTCCTCGATCCATGTTGAACTCATGGTTGAAGAATAGGCCCGGGCGGCGAGGGCGGCGAATCAAGGTTGGCTATTGAAGTGATAGGCGTCATCTCAGGATTCGATGCTGGATGGGATGACGCCTTCGCGAGCAGGCTCGCTCCCACATTGGATCGGTGCGCATACAAATTCCCTTGTGGGAGCGAGCTTGCTCGCGAAAGGGCCTTCAGAGCTTCAACTGACCTATTGCCTTGCTCAACTCCCCGGCCAACGTCGCCAGTTCATTACTGGTCGTCGCCGAATCCACTGTTTGCTGCACGGTGTTTTCGGTCACATCGCGAATACTCACCACCGCCCGGTTCATCTCTTCGGCGACCTGACTCTGCTGCTCCGCCGCCACGGCAATCTGCGTATTGCTTTCACGCATCTGCGCCACTGCTCCGGTGATCTCCGCCAGCGCCGCGCCAGCCTCTTGCGCCTGCTGCACGCAGTCGTCGGCCTTGTACGAACTCTCCTGCATGAAATCCACCGCGTCGCGAGTGCCGGCCTGCAAGGCCGAAACCATTGTGGTGATCTCGTCGGTCGAGGTCTGCACGCGTTTGGCCAGATTACGTACTTCATCGGCAACCACGGCAAACCCTCGACCCATTTCACCGGCGCGGGCCGCTTCGATGGCGGCATTCAGTGCCAGCAGGTTGGTCTGCTCAGCGATGCTGTGAATCACGCTGACCACGCCGTTGATCTTCTGACTGTCCTCGGCCAGCCGCTGAATCATCTCGGCGGTCTGCTGCACACCGCTGGATAATCCGGCAATCGAATGCTGCACCCGGGCAACCACTTGCTGACCGCTGCCGGCGAGGCCGTCGGCGGTCTGCGACAAGTCGCGGGTGGCGCCGGCGTGCTGGGCGATGTGGTAGACCGTGGCGGTCATTTCGTTGATCGCGGTGGCCGCCTGATCGGTTTCGCTCTGCTGGCCGAGCATGCCGTGGCGCACTTCGTTCATGCTCGACGCCAGCCGCGCCGCACCGACATCCAGTTGCCGTGCGGTGTTGGCCACCGTGGTGACGACGCGCTGATAACCGGCCTGCATCGCGTTGAACGCGTTCGCCATCTGCCCGACTTCGTCTTGGCCGGCCAGCGGCACGCGTGCGGAAAGATCGCCGCTTTTCTCGACGTGGAGCATCACGTCTTTCAGCGTGTTGAGCTGGCTAAGCAAGAAGCGGATCAGCAGTTGCGAGGCACACAGCATGGCGAACATCAGAATGAACACCGCCACCGCATAGTTGGCAAAACGTTCGCTGAACACCTGAGTCAGGCTCGGGCCAAAGGCAATCACTGCGACTTGCTGGCCATCGGTGCGGCTGAACACTTCGGCGCCCATCAACGGATTGTCACCGAACAGCGGCAGGTGGTTGATTTCGTTCCAGCCGTTGCTGTCGGTGATTTCCAGCAAGGGTTGATCATTCAGGCGCGGTGCTTCGCCGCGCTTGAAGGTCAGCACCTGATCGGTTTTCGGCAATGCCTGCCCGACCGGCCAGGCCTTGAGCAATTGCGCCTGGGCTTGCGCCGAGGTCTGAGACGCGAGACTGCGCGCCTGTTGTTCAAGCTGCACGGCGTACAGTACCAGCAGCAGGGTGGTGACGAAGGCGACCGCATTGACCGCCCAGAATTTGTATTTCAGCGAGATATTGCTAAGCCAGGCACCCATGGAGGTCTTCTCTGATAGCGGAAACAGTTTTGGCAAGGTGCCAGCATTGTGCCGCTATGCAGATATAGACATTTTGATGTGAGTCAACAGACTGCACTGACTCCCACAGAGGAATTCTGGTGTGTCAGGGAAGGACGGGGAGGTTGTAGAACGCGCGGGCGCACGCGGTGGTGTGCGCCGCCAGATCCTCCTCGGTTTCGCCACGATGCAACGCCACTTCGCGCAGCACTTCAGTCAGATACGCCGGTTCATTGCGGCCGTTCTTCGGTTTCGGTCGCAATGTGCGCGGCAGCAGATACGGCGCGTCACTTTCCAGCATCAAGCGTCCGCGCTTGATCTCTTTGACCAGTGGATGCAAATGCGCGCCACGGCGCTCATCGCAGAACCAGCCGGTGATGCCGATGTGCAAGTCCAGATCGAGGTAGCTGAACAACGCCTTCTGCTCCCCGGTGAAGCAGTGCACCACAGCGGCGGGCAATTGATCGCGGAAGCCTTTGAGGATTTCCAGCAGGCGCTGGCTGGCATCGCGCTCGTGCAGAAACACTGGCAGTTGCAGCTCGACGGCCATGGCCAGGTGTTCTTCGAGGACTTTTTCCTGCTGTGGGCGCGGCGAGAAATCACGGTTGAAATCCAGCCCGCATTCACCCACGGCGACTACATTTTTTTCTTGCAACAGATTGCGTAAACGACGAGCGCTGTCAGCGTTCCAGTCACTGGCCGAATGCGGGTGAATACCGGCGGTGGCGAACAACTGTTGGCTGCTTTCATCGAGCTGCTGGCACAGCTCCAAGGCTTGCTCACTGCCCTCGACGCTAGTGCCAGTCAGCACCAATTGGCAGACTCCGGCCGCATAGGCGCGATCAAGCACGGCCTGGTGTTTGTCGGCGAAACTGGGGTTGGTCAGGTTGACGCCGATATCGATGAGTTGCATGGTTGCTACCTCGGGCCGAAGGCCGGAAAGCATACCAGAGCTGTAGATTTATAAGAAAAACCAAGAACTACAACGAGTTATAGCTGTCTTTTGATGCCGCGACGCAGCCCGGTTTGGCAGAAGTGCCATTACTGTGCCAGTCTCTCGCACTTTGCCAGCGCTCCAAGCGCTCTGTTTTCGTCGGTAATTTCGATCTTTTAGAGATGAAGTTGCCCCGTATTCTTTCCGGAGAGTGGATGGTTCGTCCCTCGGTTTTGCTGCTGTTGTGTGGATCGTTGCTGCTGCCGATGACGGCGGTCGCGCGCCTGCCCGGGCCACTGCAAGCCGTGCCGGCGGCCAAGGTGCGGGACTTGTCCGAGATTCGCAGCAGCCGCGTGTTGCGCGTGCTGGTCAATCAGAGCCGCAACAGCTCCGGCGAAGTGCAGGGCCAGGCCATCGGCGTCGAATACCATCGCCTGCGCGCCTTCGAGCAATACCTCAATGGGCATGCTCGCGACGGCCAGGAAATCACCCTCAAGATCATTCCCAAAGCCAAGGATCAACTGCTCGGCGCGTTGCAGCGTGGCGAGGGTGATCTGGTTGCACCGGGCGAGTTGCTTGAGCTGCAACCGGGCTTTGCTGTGGCCAGCAGCGAACCGATCGCCAGCAACGTGCCGCTGGTGTTGGTCGGGATCAAGGGTGAACGGCGCTACAGCAAAGTCGAGCAGCTCTCCGGCAAAACCCTGGCGTTGCCGACCGGAAGTGCGGCGGGGGAGGCGGTCAGTCAGCTCAATCAGAAACTGGCGTTGCACAAACTGGCGCCGATCAAGATTGAATGGGTCGATCCGACGCTGGCGGTAGAAGATGTGCTGGAGATGGTTCAGGGCGGCATTTTCCACCTGACCATCGTCGAGCAACCTATCGCCGAGCGCTGGGGCAAGATCCTGCCGAAGCTGCGCTTTGACCGGCAATTGATGATCAGCGAGCCGGGCGAGGAATACTGGTTCGTGCGCCGCGATGCTTCGATGCTGCGCGCAAGCATTGACCGCTTTCTCGGCGGCTACAAGAAACCGTCGAATGAAGATGCCGCGTTTCTGCGCATCTATCGCCGTCTCTACCAAGTCCATTATCCATTGGCCAAGGCTGACCGCCAGCGTCTGGAAAAACTGCGCCCGACCCTGCAGAAGCATGCCCAGGCGCAGAACATGGACTGGTTGAACCTCGCCGCGCTGGCCTTCAAGGAGTCAGCGTTGCAACCCAACGCGCGCAGCGGCAGTGGCCCGACCGGGCTGATGCAGATCACGCCGTCCGCCGCACAGCGAGTCGGTGTGAGCAACATTCAGAATCTCGATGCGAATGTGCAGGCCGGCGCCAAGTACCTGGCGATGATCCGCCGCAAGTTCTTCAACAGCCCCAAGCTCAATGAGCGCGAGCGCATGGCCTTCACGCTGGCGGCCTACAACATCGGCCCCGAGCGCGTGCAGGGCATGCGCGCTGAAGCCCGGCGGCGCGGGCTGAACCCCAATCAGTGGTTCTTCCAGGTCGAGCGCATCGCCATGGAGCAGGTAGGAATGGGGCCGGTCAGCTATGTTAATAGCGTGAACAAGTATTACTTGGCGTTCGACCGGGAGCGGGAGTCGTTGGAGCCCGGGGCGCAAAAAGTCGTCTCACGGAAATGATCTAATAAACTGATTGTTATGGCGGAATATTTGCGCTTTTAACATGAAATTTACTGATTAATATAGCGGCCAACCAACACACACAACTTCTCGCAAAAACAAGGAATGCCCCATGAGCTCTCTGATCAATAAAGTACTGTTCACCCGCGCCGGTTACGGTCTGACCATTCTGCGCATTGCTGTCGGCGTGATCTTCGCCGCTCACGGCTCGCAAAAACTCTTCGGTCTGTTCGGTGGGTATGGTCTGGCAGGCACCGCGCAGTACATGGACAGCATCGGTCTGCACCCGGGCTACCTGATGGCGACGCTGGCGGGCGGTACTGAGTTCTTCGCTGGCCTGGCTTTGATTATCGGCCTGCTGGTACGCCCGGCAGCATTGGGTCTGACCTTCCTGTCGCTGGTGGCGATCTTCACTGTACACATCAGCAACGGTCTGTTTATGGCCAACAACGGTTACGAGTTCGCTCTGGCCCTGCTCGGTGGCAGCCTCGCCGTCCTGGTCGAAGGCGCCGGCAAGCTCTCGGTGGACCGCGCCATCGCCGGTTAAACGCTCTGGCTCAAGGAAAAGGCCCGCATTGTGCGGGCCTTTTTTTGTTGCGGCTGATTCTTGACACTGATCGGTCACGTTCTCTAGGATGTTGCCCATGCGCCGATTTAAACAGCTACTTGCGGGGCGCCAGGTGACTTCAACAGTTGCCGTCAGAAGCCGGAACAGGGCTTCGAAATACCGCTAAAGCGCTGGTTCGGTGTTGCCTCTCACCTGCCATGCAGACTTTTGAGGCAGAGACACGACACGATGAATGCACTACGCCCTCCAGCACGTCCCGCGCCGATCACGGCTCATATCACCCAGCGCAACCCGAAAATCCTTCTTGGCGGCAAACATCAGCCGACGCTGTTGCGTTATCTCGATGGCTGGCCACGTCGCAGCGGCGGTCCTGCAGCGTTCCTGATCCAGTTCGTGGAAGACGGCGAGTCGCTGGCGCGGTTTGCCACTGACAGTTTTGATCTGGCAGTGATTCAGGCCCCGACTGCCGAAGATGCGCCGGAGATGATCAAACAACTGGTCCGCGTTGCGCGGCAGGGCCTGATCACTCGTCGCTGATACGCTTTACGGATAGTCGATAGCGACGATGTAAACGAACTGCTCACCGGTTGGCGTCTGCACCCGCACCTCAGCGTCCAGCGCTTTGCCGATCAAGGCGCGGGCCAGTGGTGAGTCGATGCTGATCAAACCCAGTTTCAGATCCAGCTCATCCGGACCGACGATGCGGTAGCGCGATTGCTTGCCGTCTTCGTCTTCGATGGTCACCCACGCGCCGAAGTAGACCTTGTTCGGATCACTGGGTTTTTCACTGACGACTTTCAACGCTTCCAGGCGTTTGGTGAGAAAGCGCACGCGACTGTCGATCTCGCGCAGCATTTTCTTGCCGTAGGTGTATTCGGCGTTTTCCGAGCGATCACCCTGAGCTGCCGCTTCGCTGACCGATTGCGTCACCTGCGGGCGGCGCACATGCCACAACTCATGGAATTCGGCGCGCATCCGCGCTTCACCTTCGGGGGTGATCAGCGCGGTGCCGGCGGGGCGTGGAGGGCGATAACGGCTCATGGCAACTTCTTGTGATTAGGACCGCTTGAGTCTATCAACCCTCACGCAACACTGTCAGTGGACTTGCGTTGAGTGCCCGGCGCGTGCCGAACACGCCCGCACCACCAATCAGCGCCGCGCCAATCAACGGCAGTACCAACAGCCAGGGATGTGGGTGCCACGGCAGATCGAACGCGTAGCGATACAACACCAGACTCACCACTTCCGAGCCGATGGCTGCAAGCAAACCGCTGACCGCACCCAGCAGGCCGAACTCGATGCGTCGTGCCTTGACCAGCAACTTGCGCTCGGCCCCCAAGGCACGCAATAGCGCACCTTGGCGAATGCGTTCATCCAGCGTTGCCTGCAATCCGGAAAACAGCACGGCCATTCCCGCCGCCAAGACAAACAACAACACATACTCTACGGCCAAAGTGACTTGGGCGAGGATGCTGCGCAGTTGTTCCAGCAGCGCTTCGACCTGAAGAATGGTCACCGCCGGGAAGGTGCGCGACAGTTCAACGATCTGCTGATCATGACCGGGCGCCAGATAGAAGCTGGTCAGGTAAGTCGCTGGCAGATCCTTCAACGTGCCGGGCTGGAAGATCATGAAGAAGTTCGGCTGGAAATTGTCCCAGTTGATTTCGCGCAGGCTGGTGACCTTCGCTTCGCGGTTGACCCCGCCGACGCTGAACACCATGTGATCGCCGAGTTTAAGCTTGAGGCTTTCGGCGACTTTGCCTTCCACCGATACCCCGGGAACATCGTCGGTTGGCTGATCTTTCCACCATTCACCCGAAGTGAGCTGGTTGCCCGCCGGTAAATCAGCGGCCCAGGTCAGGCTCAGGTCGCGTTGCACGGCACGGTCGCCCGCCGAATCCTTGCTGACGATTTGTTGTACGGCTTCACCGTTGATGCTGATCAATCGCCCCGGCACCACGGGATAAAGTGGTGCAGCTTGCGCGGACACCTTGATCAAATGATCGGTGAAGGCCTGTTTGTCTGCCGGCAGAATGTTCAGCGCAAAGTAGTTTGGCGCATTTTTCGGCAACTGGTTTTGCCAAGTGTCGAGCAGTTCGCCACGCAGCAGGGCGATCAAGGCCATCGACAACAGAATCAGGCCGAATGCCAGCGACTGACCGGCCGCTGCCAACGGATGACGCAGCAACTGACCCAGACCCAAGCGCCATGGCAGCGAAGCACGGGCGAGCATCCGCCGCAGGCTCTGCAACAGCAACAGCAGCAGGCCGCCCAGCACCAGCGCGGCGACCACGCCACCGCCGAGCAGGGCGAATGTCAGCAGCAGATCCAGACTCAGGCGCCACATGATCAGGCCGAGCGCACCCAGGGCGGCGCCGTAAACCACCCATGTGCTCGACGGGATCGGCAGCATGTCCCGGCGCAGGACCCGCAGCGGTGGCACACGGCCCAGCGCAGCGAGTGGCGGCAAGGCGAAACCGGCCAGCGCCACGAGCCCGGTGCCGATCCCGGCGATGGCTGGAAACAGACCGCCCGGTGGCACATCGCTTGGCAACAAATCATGCAGCAGCGCGAACAAACCCAGTTGTGCCAGCCAGCCGAGCAGCGCTCCGCTGAGCGCTGCGAACAAGCCGAGCACGGTCAACTGCAAACTGAACAGCACCATGGTTTCCCGGCGCGATAGACCGAGGCAGCGTAGCAAGGCGCTGGCATCGAAGCGGCGACTGGCAAAACGGTTGGCCGACAACGCCACCGCGACACCGGCCAACAACACCGCGACCAGACTGGCCATGTTCAGATAACGTTCGGCCTTACCGAGTGCACCGCCAATCTGCCGGTTGCCGTCGCGGGCATCCTGAATCCGCTGATTCGCAGCGAGCCCGGGTTTGATCAGTTGCCGATAGGTTTCCAGCGCCTGCGGTTCACCGCGCCACAGTTCGCGGTAACTCACGCGGCTGCCGGGTTGCACGACACCGGTGGCGGCAAGGTCATCGAGGTTGATCATCACCCGGGGCGTGAGGCTATAGAAGTTGCCGGCGCGATCCGGTTCATACGTCAGCACGCGGGACAGTTTCAAGGTCTTCATGCCGACATCGATGCTGTCGCCGATCTTCAGATCAAGCGCCGTCAGCAGGCGTGCCTCGACCCAGGCTTCGCCGGGTTGCGGTTCACCGCCGGTTTCTTCGGTGGCGAAAGGCGCTGGTGCACTTTTCAGTTCGCCGCGCAACGGATAGGCGCGGTCGACGGCTTTGATGCTCGACAGCTGAATGCCGTTGTCGGTGGCGATGACGCTGGAGAACTCCACCACTTGCGCATGATTCAGGCGCAGCTCGGTGCCGCTTCGGATCTGCTCCTCGCGAGCCGGCGAACTGCCTTCCAGCACCAGATCGGCACCGAGAAATTCGGTCGCGCGCAGCATCATGGCGCCGTTGAGGCGGGCGCCGAAATAACCGATGGCGGTACTCGCCGCCACCGCCACCACCAGCGCGAAGAACAACACGCGCAATTCCCCTGCGCGGGCATCGCGCATGAGTTGGCGCATGGCGAGACTGAACAGGCGCAACAGCGGCAAACGTGCCATCAAGGCTCCAGAGGGGCGACCAACAGCCCGGCTTCAAGTCGGATCAGGCGCCGGCAGCGATGGGCCAGGCGTTCGTCGTGGGTCACCAGCACCAGAGTGGTGCCGCGTTCCTTGTTCAATTCGAAGAGCAAATCGCTGATGCGCTCGCCGGTGTGGCTGTCGAGGTTGCCGGTGGGTTCGTCGGCAAACAGCACGTCAGGCTCGGCAGCAAAGGCACGGGCGATTGCCACGCGTTGTTGTTCGCCACCAGAGAGTTGGCGCGGTGAATGCGTCAGGCGCTGGCCGAGGCCGACCCGTTGCAGCAGTTCAGTTGCGCGTTCACGGGCATCTTTGCGGCCATCGAGTTCCAGCGGCAGCATGACGTTTTCCAGCGCGTTGAGGCTGTCGAGCAACTGAAAGGACTGGAAGACGAAACCGACATGCTCGGCACGAATGCGTGCGCGCTGGTCTTCATCGAGATTGCTCAGGCCCTGGCCGGCCAGAATGACTTCGCCACTGCTCGGCAGGTCGAGACCGGCGAGCAGGCCGAGGAGGGTGGATTTGCCCGAACCGGATGCGCCGACGATGGCCAGGCTGTCGCCCTTGTTCAGTTCCAGGCTGAGTTCGTGCAGGATAGTCAGTTCACCTTCCGCGCTGGGAACCACTTTGCTGAGGTTCTTCGCGGTGAGAATGCTTGCGCCCATGGAGAATCCGATGCGTGTGTGGTTTTTGAGTGCTGGCCTGGCCTTGATGTGCATGGCCCAGAACGCAGCGGCGGGTACTGTCCTGATCGTTGGCGATAGTATCAGCGCCGGTTTCGGACTGGATACCCGCTTGGGGTGGGTGTCGTTGCTCGAACAACGGCTCAAACAGGAGGGTTTCGACGACAAAGTGGTCAATGCCTCCATCAGCGGCGACACCAGTGCCGGAGGCCAGGCGCGGCTGCCCGCGCTGCTTGCAGAGCATAAGCCGGAACTGGTGATCCTCGAGCTGGGCGGTAACGATGGCTTGCGCGGAATGCCGCCAACTCAATTGCAACAAAATCTTGCCTCGATGATCGACAGTTCGCGCCAGAGCGGTGCCAAGGTCTTGTTGCTGGGCATGCAACTGCCGCCCAATTACGGCAAGCGCTACACCGATGCCTTTGCCGAGGTCTACGGCAAACTCGCCGATGATAAAAAGATCCCGCTGGTACCGTTTTTCCTCGACGGCGTGGGCGGTCATCCAGACTTGATGCAGGCCGATGGTCTGCACCCGGCGGTCGGGGCTCAGGGCAAGTTGCTGGAAAATGTCTGGCCGACGCTAAAACCGCTGTTATGAGGCTTTTCTAAGGGCAGGCTTTCGGCTAATGTGGCGCCCCCTTATTTGGAGCCCCCGATGTCGCGTTCTGCCTGGTCTCTGTTTGCCTACCAACTGATCGAGCCTGACGAGCAGCTGGATCTGTTCGCCTGCCAGGAAGTGCGGGTGCATCTGGTGACGCGGCAACTCGAACTCGGTGGCTCGGCCGATCGCACCCTCTGTGGCAGTCTACTGCCGGCGCAGCCACGCTGGTCGAGTGTGGATCGCCGGGTGTTTCAGGATCAGCGCCTGTGTTCGTTGTGCCGGGCGATTCTGGAGTCGCAGAAGCGCGGCACCTCGCCTATCTGGCCGGAGCTGCGTTTCGAGCTTTAAGATCAAAAGATCGCAGCCTGCGGCAGCTCCTACATGAAGAGTTTCGCCAGCCTATCGGGCTGTCTCCCCGAATTCCCAAGGTGCGGTGTACAATCGCGCTCTTATACCCTTGTTGATCATGCGAAGGATTTTCCGGATGTTGCCGCGCTTTCCTGCCGTCACCCGCTGCCTGTCACTTGCCGCCCTGTGTGTGGCCGGTCCCGTTGCTGCATTGGAGTTTCCCCTGCCACCACCCGGTGAAGACATCATCGGTCAGGTGCAGGTGATCAAAGCCAAGTACGAAGACACTTTCGCCGATCTGGGCACCCAGTACGATCTGGGCTACTCGGAGATGGTCGCTGCCAACCCGGGCGTCGATGCCTGGTTGCCGGGCGCCGGCACGGAAATCGTTTTGCCGACCCGTTTCATTCTGCCGCCGGGCCCGCGTGAAGGCATCGTCATCAACCTTGCCGAATACCGCCTCTACTATTTCCCGAAAGGTCGCAACGTGGTGTACACGTTCCCGCTGGGTATCGGTCGTGAGGGCTGGGGTTCGCCGATCGCGCACACCTCGATCACCGCCAAGACACCAAACCCGACCTGGACGCCTCCCGCGTCGATCAAGGCTGAACACGCCGCTGATGGCGACCCGCTGCCGAACGTGGTACCGGCCGGCCCGGACAATCCGCTGGGTCCGTTCAAGTTCACCCTGGGCACCCCGGGTTACCTGATCCACGGTTCGAACAAGAAATTCGGTATCGGCATGCGCACCAGTCACGGCTGCTTCCGCATGTTCAACAACAACGTACTGGAAATGGCCGGCATGGTCCCGGTCGGTACGTCGGTACGCATCCTCAACGATGCCTACAAGTTCGGCAGCAGTGGCGGCAAGGTATATCTGGAAGCGCACACGCCGATCGACGACAAGGGCAACCCGTCGGTGGTCGACAAGCACACCGCAGTGATCAACGCGATGCTCAAGCGTGAAGACGTCACCAGCAACCTGCGCGTGAACTGGGATGTGGTGCGTGATGTGGTCGCGGCTGAAGATGGCCTGCCAACGGAAATCGGCACGCCAAGTACTTCGGCGCCGATCGTTTCGAGTGCACCGATCGATCTGCAGCAATAAGCCAGTGGTCAAGAGCCCGTCGATGCGTGATGCGTCGGCGGGTTTTTTATTGCCCGGACAAAATCTTCAGGCACAAAAAAGCCGACCCAGACATCGGATCGGCTTGATAACAATCCCGAGGGATTATTACTTGCGGCTAGCTTTGTCCAGCATGCGCAGAGCACGCTCGTTAGCTTCGTCAGCAGTCTGTTGTGCTTTTTGAGCAGCAGCCAGAGCTTCATCAGCTTTACGGTAAGCTTCGTCTGCACGAGCCTGGGAGCGAGCAGCTGCGTCTTCAGTAGCGGTCAGACGTGCTTCGGTTTCTTTCGATGCGCTGCTGCAACCGGTAGCCAGAACTGCGGCCAGAGCCAGAGCAGAGAATTTCAGAACGTTGTTCATCGTGTTCCCCTTCAAGGACTTTCAAATTAAGTGGCTGTCTCCTCACGATTGAGGAAATAGCCGGCGTACATACTACCCATTACTTGTAGTAAGTAAACTGACGTAAGGCAAGAAGCAAAAAAAATTGTAGGCGTTGATTCTTTTTCGAGCAACTTTTAACTGCGCTGTTTAAAAAATACCCAGCTGCAAGCCCCGAGCTGAGCGAGTTAATGAGAAAAAGTTCCCGTTGCCACGTGTTGTTTTTGCAGTCTTGGCTAAAGTCTGTCTAGATGAATTCGTCCACACTTTTGTTCCGATTTTGCGCGCTGCTTCGCTTATCTTTGTCCATGTTGAGGTGACTTTAAAAAAGGCTGCACGTCTTAAGTCTCAACATCCGGCAATGTTCAGGTGAGTGGCCCGGGAAGATCTTCTCCTCAGTCACCTCTGCGTCCATCGGAGCAACCCCCGTCAACCCGCTTGATGACGAGCGTACCTTGAGCATTTTTGCCAATGGTGCCTACTATTTATCAGGTGCCAGGTTGCGCGAGATCGGTGTGGCTCTTCTCGGTGTCCATCAGGCACAGGGTGGCGTAGATGTTCCTTCGCCGGAAAAACATCGGTAAGGTAGGGGTCAGAATTCAAGACCCGCGAGGAGTAGTGATGAGCGAGGCGTTGTCCATCCACCATGACCAGGCTGGTCATCAGTTCGAGACCAATGTGGACGGTCATCGTGCCTACCTGACTTATATGGATCTGGGGAAACAGACCCTGGATATCTATCGCACGTTTGTGCCCAACGCCTTGCGCGGTCGAGGCATAGCGGCAGCGCTGACAGAAAGCGCTTTGCAGTACGCCGAAGAAATGGGCTACACGGTGATCCCGTCGTGCTCCTACGTCGAGCGCTACATGGAACGTCATCAGCGCCGCGCGGCCAAAATCTGAATCACACACACAAAAACGCCGGGCATTGCCCGGCGTTTTTTTATGCCTGAAAAACGCGTATCAGCTGCGCTGGCGTTTTGGCAGAACATCCTTGAGCTTGGCGTGCATGCTGCGCAGGGTGTTCTCGGTGGCAGACCAGTCGATGCAGGCATCGGTGATCGACACGCCGTATTGCAGGTCGGCGAGGTCTTTCGGAATGGCCTGGCAACCCCAGTTCAGATGACTCTCGACCATCAGGCCGATGATCGACTGGTTGCCTTCGAGGATCTGGTTGGCGACGTTCTCCATCACCAGCGGTTGCAGGGCCGGGTCCTTGTTGGAGTTGGCGTGGCTGCAATCGACCATGATGTTCGGCTTGATCTTCGCTTTGTTCAGCGCCTGTTCGCACAGGGCAACGCTGACCGAATCGTAGTTCGGCTTGCCGTTGCCACCGCGCAGCACTACGTGACCGTAGGCGTTGCCTTTGGTGGTGACGATCGACACGCCACCTTCCTGGTTGATACCGAGGAAACGGTGCGGGCTGGACACCGACTGAAGGGCATTGATCGCCACAGTCAGACCGCCGTCAGTGCCGTTCTTGAAGCCGACGGCCGAGGACAGGCCGGAAGCCATTTCCCGGTGAGTCTGCGATTCAGTGGTACGCGCGCCGATGGCCGACCAGCTGATCAGGTCCTGCAGGTACTGCGGGGAGATCGGGTCGAGGGCTTCGGTGGCGGTTGGCAGGCCTTTTTCGGCCAGATCCAGCAGCAACTGACGGCCGATGTGCAGACCGTCCTGAATCTTGAACGAGTCGTCCAGGTACGGATCGTTGATCAGGCCTTTCCAGCCAACGGTGGTCCGTGGCTTTTCGAAATACACGCGCATGACCAGATACAGGGTGTCGGAAACTTCCGCCGCCAGCACCTTGAGGCGATCGGCGTATTCGTGGGCAGCCTTGATGTCGTGGATCGAGCATGGGCCGATCACTACGAACAGACGGTGGTCGGTGCCATCAAGAATGTTGCGAATGACTTCGCGGCCCTTGGTGACGGTGCGCAGGGCAGCATCGCTCAGAGGGATATCACGCTTGAGCTGATCGGGAGTGATCAGGGTCTCGTTAGAGGCGACGTTTAGGTCGTTGATCGGTAAATCAGCCATCGTTTACTCGTCAGGTCACGGGTGCCGGCCGCCAGCGATCCCCGCGCGGCGGAGCACAGCAGATTTAAGCGCGTCGGGGAGCGGAACCTTAGCGCGTAAAGCGCCTGCTCGACAATGGGCATGTAACGGTTTAGAGAAGACGGTCAGTCCAGCACTGGCTGGGCGAAAGCCTTGCGAACGCTGTCGTGGGAGAACTCGTCGGCGTGTTGCTCGACCCATTGCAGGGCCAGCGCCTGAATATCCTGCAGGTCATCGTGGCTTTCGTTCATGCGGCAAAAGCGCTCGATCTGACACACCTGCTCACCCATTCGCGCGCTGAACAGCGTCTGCTCATCGGTAAAGGCGATGCCCACCAGATAGCCTTTTTTGCGGCGCAGGCACCACGCCACATAGCCCGGATAGCAGATGCCGGCGTTGAGTGTCGGCATGCGCACTTGCAGCGCCGTGCCATGGCGCCAGGCACGGTGGTAATTGCAAGCAATGCCGCCGAGGCTGATAGTGTGCAGCTGTTGCCTGGAAATACACTCAGGCTTGAGCAAGGTTAATTCGACCGGCACCTCGTCCGGATGAGGAATGAAACGTCCCATGAGCACAGACTCCCTGTGTCGGCCATTTGACATTGTTTCCCCCAGTATAGTGGTCGAATCCGAACTGACCGATTTCGACGCCGACCAACGGCTGTTGGCGATGAGCGGCGTTTCGCTGGTGCTTTTCACCAGTGTCGGCTGCGCCAGTTGCCGTTATGCCCGCGAGGTGTTGCCGGATATGGCGCTGGGGATTGATCGCCTGTGCTGGATCGATGCCGGCGACAACGGCGGGTTGGTGGAGCGCTATCAGGTCTTTCATTTGCCGGCGCTGTTTGTGGTGCGCGACGGTGAGTTCTTTGGGGCATTGCACACGCGCCTGACGGCCGATGCGCTGAACGCGGCGCTGGCGCAGGCACTGGGTCGAATTGCAGAGGAGTTGCCATGATGGGGGCAGTGAATAAACCGGTCGTAGGGATTATCGGTACCGGGGCAATTGGGGGGTTCTACGGTGTGATGTTGGCGCGTGCCGGTTTCGATGTGCACTTTCTGTTGCGCAGCGAGTTTTCGGCGGTGGCTGAGCGCGGTTTGCAAATCAACAGCGCAGTGCATGGCCCGTTGACGTTGCATCCGGCGCGGGCCTATTCGTCGGCCGAAGACATGCCCAAATGCGACTGGCTCTTGGTGGGGGCGAAAACCACCAGCAACGCCGGCCTCGCGCCTTCTATCATTCAAGCGGCCAAAGCGGATGCGAAAGTGCTGGTCCTGCAAAACGGTCTCGACGTCGAAGACAACTTGCGTGAATTGCTCCCTGATTCCCTGCACCTGCTCGGCGGTTTGTGCCTGATCTGCGTGCATCGCGAAGGGCCTGGACGAGTCACCCACCAAGCCTTGGGCGCAGTCAATGTTGGCTATCACAGCGGTCCTGCCATCGATGACGTTGCGCGTATGGCAATAGTCGAAGAGGGCTCCAATCTGTTCCGCACCGCCGGAATCGATTCCCAGGCAATGCCCGATCTGCAGCAGGCACGCTGGCAGAAACTGATCTGGAATATTCCCTACAACGGACTCTCGGTCTTGCTCGGCGCCAGCACCACGCCGCTGATGGCCGATGCCGACAGCCGCGCGTTGATCCAGGCGTTGATGGCCGAAGTAGTGCAGGGCGCCAAGGCTTGCGGCCACGACGTGCCGCCGGGGTACGCCGAGTATCTGTTCATGATGACCGAGAAAATGCCCGACTACTGGCCGAGCATGTACCACGACTTTTTACACAAACGACCGCTGGAGCTGGAAGCGATCTACGCTCGGCCGTTGGCGGCAGCGAAAGCCGCGGGTTGTGAGTTGCCGCGAATCGAAGCGTTGTATCGCAATTTAAGTTTTATCGACCGGCGCAACGTTTAAGCCGGTCGCTCTGGGGGAAGGCATGGCCAAGAACATCGATGACAAACTGGTGCTGGCGATTTCGTCGCGCGCCTTGTTCGACCTGAGCGAGAGCCACAAGGTCTATCTGTCGAGCGGCGTCGAAGCCTATCGGCAATATCAGATCGAACACGAAGACGAGATCCTGGCGCCCGGCGACGCCTTCCCGCTGGTGGAAAAACTCCTGGCACTCAATAGTCGCCTCGGCCGAGCACGGGTCGAGGTGATTCTGGTCTCGCGCAACAGCGCCGACACCGGCCTGCGCGTGTTCAACTCGATTCATCATTACGGTCTGGCTATTTCCCGCGCGGCGTTTGTCGGTGGGCGCAGTCCGTATCCTTATTTGAAAGCCTTTGGTTGTGACCTGTTTCTTTCCACTCATGCCGAAGATGTGCGTGCGGCGCTGGACGCCGGATTCGCCGCCGCAACGATTCTGTCCGGTGGCGCCAGTCGCGCAGCCAGCGACGAATTGCGCATCGCCTTCGACGGCGATGCAGTGATCTTTTCCGACGAGTCTGAGCGCGTTTATCAGTCCGGCGGGCTGGAAGCGTTCCAGGCCAAGGAGCGCGAGGCGGCGCGCGAGCCTTTGCGCGGAGGGCCGTTCAAGGGCTTTCTGGCGGCACTCAATCTGTTGCAGCGCGAGTTTCCCGATGACGATTGCCCGATCCGCACGGCGCTGGTCACCGCGCGTTCGGCGCCGGCCCATGAACGGGTGATCCGCACCTTGCGTGAGTGGGACATTCGCCTCGACGAATCCCTGTTCCTCGGCGGCCTGACCAAATCGGCGTTTCTCGAAGCGTTCGCTGCTGATGTGTTTTTCGATGATCAGGCCGGCCACTGCGAACTCGCTCGTGAAGTAGTCGCCACTGGCCACGTGCCGCACGGCATCAGCAACGAACCGTCGGTCTAAAGCCCTTTGGTTCAAGACGTTGCGTCACCCGTCGTAGTCGCCTAGGCACTGCTAAGCTGAATCAAATCTCCGCCATGTTGGCACGCGAGGAGGTCATATGATTCGTTCGATGCTGTATGCCACTGACCTCGGTCTGTACGCACCGTTAGTGATGCAGCATGCCCTGGCATTGGCGCGAACGTTCAACGCCGATCTGTACGTGGTGCACGCGGTGGAGCCGATGGGGCTGTTTGCCGAATCGGTGTTGCAGAGTTATCTCGACGAGCAGGCATTGAACGAATTTCACAGCCAGGGTCTGAAAACTGTCATCGCCAATATCGAGCAGCGGGTGCTGGACAGTTTTCGCGAAGAACTGGGAGATGAAGGCGAGCAGGATCTGCAGCGCATTCGCGCGGTGCGCGTGCTGCAGGGCGATCCGTCGCAGGTGATTCTCGACCAGGTGCAGAAACTCTCTGTCGATTTGCTGATCGTCGGCAGTCACAGCCACGGGGTGGGCGCAGAAACGCCGTTGGGGCGCACGGCGGCGCGGGTCCTGCAATTGGCCAAGGTGCCGGTTTATCTGGTGCCGTTGGTGGAGCGTCGGCGGCGGGAGGATCGCTGAAGCAGGAATAATGGCCCTTTGATAAAAAAGTTCTAGATTTATTATTCAAACCATTAATATAGTTATATACCGTCGCTGATGCCCGTGGCGTCTACCTGCTTTGAGGGATTCATATGAAGCTTCAACAATTGCGCTACATCTGGGAAGTGGCGCACCACGACCTCAACGTTTCCGCTACAGCCCAAAGCCTTTACACCTCGCAACCGGGCATCAGTAAGCAAATCCGTCTGCTGGAAGATGAACTTGGCGTCGAAGTGTTTGCCCGCAGCGGCAAGCACCTGACCCGAGTGACCCCGGCCGGCGAGCGCATCATCACGACTGCCGGTGAGATTCTGCGCAAGGTAGAAAGCATCAAGCAGATCGCCCAGGAATTTTCCAACGAGAAGAAAGGCACCCTGTCGATCGCCACCACGCACACCCAGGCACGTTACGCGCTGCCACCGGTGATCAGTAATTTCATCAAGCAATACCCCGACGTGGCGCTGCACATGCACCAGGGTTCGCCGATGCAAATTGCCGAAATGGCTGCTGACGGCACCGTCGATTTTGCCATTGCCACCGAAGCGCTGGAACTGTTCGGCGATCTGGTGATGATGCCGTGCTATCGCTGGAACCGTTGCGTGGTCGTGCCGCAGGGTCACCCGTTGACCAAACTGCCGAAGCTCACACTGGAAGCACTGGCCGAATACCCGATCGTGACTTACGTATTTGGTTTTACCGGGCGTTCGAAACTCGACGAAGCTTTCAGCCATCGTGGTCTGACACCGAAAGTGGTGTTTACCGCGGCCGACGCCGACGTGATCAAAACCTACGTGCGTCTGGGTCTGGGCGTGGGCATCGTGGCGAAAATGGCGGTCGACACCAAACTCGACAGCGATCTGGTGGTGCTGGATGCCAGCGAACTGTTCGAATCGAGCATCACCAAGATAGGTTTCCGTCGCGGCACCTTCCTGCGTGGTTTCATGTGCGACTTCATCGAGAAGTTCGCCCCGCACCTGACCCGTGAAGTCATGGCCAAAGCCATTCAGTGCCATAACAAGCAGGAACTGGAAGAACTGTTCGACGGCGTCGAACTGCCGGTTCACTGATCAACTGCCTCAAAGCACCTCGGTGACAGCAAACTGTTGCCGGGTGCCCGCCACCAGAATCTCCACCTCATCGCCTTCACACTTGCCCAGCAGACTTTTGCCCAACGGCGAGCGCGGGGTGATGACGGTTATCGGCTGACCGACCACATCGACTTTCAGGCCTGCCGCATCCGGCGCCAGAAACAGCCATTGCTCACGTCCCTTTTCGTCTTCCAGGCCGAGCAGGGCGCCGACTTCGATGCCGCGATTTTCATCGTAGGCACGCAGCGTCAGGTTCTGGCACAGCGCCAGTGACTGACGGATTTCTTCGACCCTTTTCGCCTGGCCCGCCGCCAGATACGACGCTTCCAGGCCCAGCGTGTCGTACTTGTTTTCGGCGATGTTCTCTTCGTGAGTCGCGGTTTCGTAAGCGGTTTGTGCGGCGCGCTCGGCGATGTCGAGGTCGATGCGCAATTTGTCGAGAATCAGTTGGTGGACGGCGTGCTTGTTCATGATCAATCGCAGAATTGCAAAACGTTGGTGCGGGATTTTTCGCTTGGAGCCGTCTGATCCTGTTGCAACCAGAACTGGCATTTCGGGTTCGACTGATTTCGCGAGCTGCTGCGCGCTTGATCGAGTCGAGCCTGCTGTTCGTTCTTGCGCAGGTTTTCTTCGTACTGGTCGAACAGGGGGCTCTGCGGCGGAATGTCCGGCTGCACCTGCACGGCGGGCGGAGTGGCCAGTTGCTGTACCGCCTGAGCCACCGGTAGCAATTGTTCTTTGAATACAAAATGCGCCAGCAGCCAGCAGGTCAGCGCAATGGCGAGGAAGCCCAGCCACATGCCCAAGGCAATGCTGCCGGTCAAATGCAGCGCACTAAGCTGAACAGGCAAAGGACGGCGCGGGTTGGGACGGTAGGGCATGGCTGCCTCCTGGCGGATGATTGCGGGCAAGTGGCGATTGTCGCACGAAGATTAATCGCCGTCGGCTCTTCTGCGCGAGGTCATTTATGCGGACAATCGCTGCTTTTGCCAACGGGAGTCTTGAATGCCGGAATTGAAAACCCGCTGGGATATTTTCTGCACCGTCGTCGACAACTTTGGTGATATCGGTGTGACCTGGCGTCTGGCCCGACAACTGGCGGCCGAGCACGGTCTGGCGGTGCGCCTGTGGGTCGATGATCTGCGCGCATTCGAACGCATTTGCCCCGAGATCGATATCAACGCGGCAGAGCAATCCCAGCAGGGTGTCGAAGTGCGCCACTGGCCGGCCGAGTGGTCGCACAGCGACGCCGCCGATGTGGTAATCGCCGCGTTTGCCTGTCAGTTGCCTACTGACTATATGGAGGCGATGGCCGTGCGCGAACAGCCGCCGCTGTGGATGAACCTCGACTATCTCAGCGCTGAAGACTGGGTAATCGGCTGTCACGGGTTGCCGTCGGTCAAATACAAAACGGTGCAGAAGTTCTTCTTCTTTCCGGGATTTCAACCGGGTACTGGCGGGCTGTTGCGTGAGCGAGGACTGCTCGAGCAGCGTCAGCAATTTCAGCAGGATACCGAGGCTCAGCGCCAGTTCCTGCAAGGTCTCGGGATCGATCCTGCACCTGACGCCCAGATGATATCGCTATTTGCCTACGAGAATGCCGGGCTGGCCAGTTGGCTGGACGTTTTGGCGGCGGACGCTGCACCGACTCATCTGCTGGTGCCAGAAGGGCGGATTCTTGGCGATGTGGCGCGCTGGCTGGAGGTGGAAGCCCTGGCGGTCGGTGCGATTCATCTGCGTCAGTCGCTCACCGTGCAAGTGCTGCCGTTCGTCCGACAGGATCAATATGATCACTTGCTCTGGTGCTGCGATTTCAATGCGGTGCGCGGTGAAGATTCGTTTGTCCGCGCGCAATGGGCGGGGCGGCCGATGCTCTGGCACATCTACCAGCAGGACGAAGACATCCATCTGGACAAGCTCGACGCCTTTCTTGCGCTGTATACGAAAAGGCTCTCGCCGGCTGCTGCCGAGGCGATGAACGGTCTCTGGCGCGCCTGGAGTGCCGGTCAGCCTATCGGCGAACACTGGCTCGCAGCGCGTAATCATTGGCCAGAACTGCAGGAAAATGCCGAAGCGTGGTGTCTGGAACAAGGCTTGCAGGCCGATCTTGCCGCAGCGCTGGTACAGTTTTACCTAAATTGGATATGATACGCGGCCTAGATTTTTGTAAATCCCATCCAAATTCGGATATTCGCAATGAAAACTGGTAAAGAACTGAAACCCGGTACCGTGATCCGTCTCGAGAACGATCCTTGGCTGGTTCAGAAAGCTGAATTCACCAAGTCGGGCCGTAACAGCGCGATCATGAAGACCAAGCTGAAAAACCTGCTGACCGGTTACAAGACCGAGATCGTTTACAGCGCTGACGACAAACTGGACGACGTAATCCTCGACCGCAAGGAAGCGACCCTGTCCTTCATCAGCGGCGACACCTACACGTTCATGGACACCACTGACTACACCATGTACGAGCTGAACGCTGAAGACATCGAAGCTGTTCTGCCTTTCGTTGAAGAAGGCATGACCGATGTTTGCGAAGCGATCTTCTTCGAAGAGCGTCTGGTTTCCGTAGAGCTGCCGACCACCATCGTGCGCGTAGTTGACTACACCGAAGGTTCGGCTCGCGGCGACACTTCCGGCAAAGTCATGAAGCCAGCCAAGCTGGCCAACGGTACTGAGCTGCAAGTTGCTGACTTCATCGAAATCGGTGACAAGATCGAAATCGACACCCGCGAAGGCGGTTCCTACAAAGGCCGTGCCAAATAAGCATTGCTTTTTGCGGAAAGAAAAAGCCCGACCATTGAGTCGGGCTTTTTTGTGCCTGTGATTTCACATTCAACACCGACCCCTGTGGGAGCGAGCCTGCTCGCGAATGCGCCGTGTCATCCAATGAAGCGTTGTCTGACTGGACGCTTTCGCGATCAGGCGCGCTCCCACAGGGGATTTGTGTCTGGCTTCAAACAGTGACGTGCAGGCGTACATCAACATTGCCACGGGTGGCGTTGGAGTACGGGCAGACCTGGTGCGCTGCTTCAACCAGTGATTGTGCGTCGGCTTGTTCCAGGCCCGGCAGGCTGATGTGCAGGTCGATGTCCAGACCGAAGCCGCCAGGAATCTGGCCGATACCGACGTGGGCGGTGATCGAGGCATCGTCAGGGATTTTGCGTTTGGTCTGGCTGGCGACGAATTTCAGAGCGCCGATGAAGCAGGCCGAGTAGCCGGCAGCGAACAGTTGCTCAGGGTTGGTCGCAGCGCCGCCGGCACCGCCGAGTTCTTTCGGGGTGGCGAGTTTGACGTCGAGGATGTTGTCGCTGGAGATCGCACGACCATCACGGCCGCCAGTGGAGGTTGCGATTGCGGTGTAGAGAGTTTGCATGGTGTGAGCCTCATTGAGTGTGGTTGTGTGCGCTAATTGTTTGCGCGATAAGTAAGTGCGAGATAAATGTATCGCGCGAATATTTAGTGCGCAAGATAAATTTTTGAGAAATGTACGCTTTGACGAGGGGTGGGGATGGGAGATGGCCTATAAGGCTTGATTTAGAGCGGTTTGTGCAGCAGATCAGTTGTTGAAAAATATTGTGCTGGCGATGAAATCAACGTGGGAGCGAGTCTGCTCGCGAATGGAATCTCTCATTCACCAAACAAGTGGCTGACAGACCGGATTCGCGAGCAGGCTCGCTCCCACAAGGGACAGCATCGGGTTTAGATCAGGCTTTCTTGCAGATGGCTGCGTAGCGCCTGCAACTCTGATTGCAGCTTTTGCAGGCGTTCCAAGGTGAAGCCGCTGGCGCCAAGGATGCATTGTGGAACGGTCTGGGCTTTTTCTTTCAACGCCCGGCCTTGCTCGGTCAGCTCGACAATCACCACCCGCTCATCCTCACGACTGCGTGTGCGGCTGAGCAAGCCTTCGCCTTCCAGTCGTTTGAGCAGCGGTGTCAGCGAGCCGGGATCGGTCAACAGGCGCGTGCTGATTTCTCCGACAGTCAAACCATCCTTCTCCCACAGCACCATCATCGCCAGGTACTGCGGGTAGGTCAGATTCAAGGCTTGCAGCAGCGGCTTGTAGACCTTGGTCATCATCAGCGAAGTGGAATGCAGAGCGAAGCAGGCCTGGTTGTCCAGCAGCAGGTCGTCGCAGGTGTCACGTTCGGAAGTCATGTCAAAAGCCTTGTTCGGTAATGGTCATGAATCTAGCGCTCGAATCTTTAATGCGCCAGATAATTTTCCGCCGCTAGTGCCGTCCCAGATCTCGCTGCAATGCCAGATCCCAGGGCGGCACAGGACTGAAGCGGGTCTTGAGATATTCCAGAAGCAGGCGGCTGCGCGAGTTGGTTTGTTGCTCCATGCGCAGCGCGTAGATACCGGTGGACTCCGGGGTCGGCAGGCCGTTTTCGCAGAACAACGGCAGCAATTCGCCGCGCAGCAGGTATTCGCTGGCCAGCCACGTCGGCAGATGCGCGATGCCCAACCCGGCGAGGGCGCCACACACCAGCGCTTCGGCATTGTTGGCGCTCATGCGGATGCGCGCCGGGCGGTGCAATTGCATCTGCCCGTCCTGTTCGAAACGCCAAGCGAAGGGCGGGGCAAGGCCTTCCCAATCCAGACCATCATGTTCATGCAACTGCGCGGGCGTGTTTGGTATGCCTCGACGCTGGAGATAGTCGGCGCTGGCGCAGGCAATGCGCACCATACTCGCTAAGGGCGTGGCCACCAGCCGGGTATCTGCCATCTGCCCGGCGCGCAGCACCAGATCGACTTTGCCCAGGTTCGAGCCGCCCATGTCGACGAAACTGTCGATCAGATGCAGTTGCACATCGAGCCCCGGGTAGAGGACGAGAAAGTCAGCAATCACCGGCGCCAGATGCCGTCGTCCAAACGCTGCGGGTGCATCGATGCGGATCAGGCCTTCTGGCGCACTGCTCAGCGATACGGCTTCGGCTCGGGCCAGTTGCAATTCGGCAACGATCCGCCGAGCACGTTCGGCAAACGCCAGGCCGGCGGGTGTCGCTCGTACGGCATGGGTGCTGCGAACAAATAACTGGCTGCCAACGGCGCTTTCCAGGCTGTCGATCCGTCGAGCGACGGCCGAGGGTGTCAGTGGATGAAGGCGCGAAGCGGCAGAAAAACTGCCGCTCTCCAGCACATCAAGAAACAGCCCGAGTTGATCGGTCAATTGATTGGGATTCATATCGGCTCAACGCTTGTGCGGGATCGGCATAGCCATTGTGCGTTGCTGTGCGTTTCCACGCCAGCCATGACTGCGTAGGATGAATCGCCTGACGTAAGAGGAATTTAGCTGTGATGGAGTTTTTGTTGTACCTGCTGTTTGGCGCTGCGCTTGGCACACTCGGCGGCATCTTCGGCATCGGCGGCGGCTTGATCGCCATTCCGTTGCTCGGCGTGTGGTTTGGTCTCGATCAGCAAATCGCCCAAGGCACGGCGCTGGTCATGGTGGTACCGAACGTGATGCTGGCGCTGTGGCGTTATCACCAGCGCAATCGCATCGAACTGCGGCACGCGTTGCCCTTGGCGGTGATGGGCTTCTGCTTTGCGTGGATCGGTTCGATCTGGGCGGTGGGCATTGATGCGCAAACCATGCGCATCGGCTTTGTCGGATTTCTGGTGGTGCTCTCGATCTACAACCTGTTGAAGATGTTCGGCAAGCAACCCGCTGCGACTTCAGAGATGCGCTATTCCTGGCCGTGGCTTGGCGTGCTTGGCGCGGCGTCCGGGACCATGGGCGGTTTATTCGGTGTCGGCGGCGCGGTGGTGGCAACGCCGGTGCTGACCAGCCTGTTCGGCACCACGCAAGTGGTTGCTCAAGGCTTGTCGCTGGCGCTGGCCTTGCCAAGCACCGGCGTGACCCTGGTGACTTATGCGGTGCACCAGGAAGTGGACTGGATGATCGGCCTGCCGCTGGCGATCGGTGGTCTGGCGAGCATCAGTTGGGGCGTGAAAGTCGCCCACGCCATGCCGGAAAAAATCCTGCGCGGGCTGTTCTGCGGTTTTCTGGTGCTGTGTGCGGTGATGCTCGCGTTTAAAGTTTGAAGCCTTCGACGATGTGCTCGGCCAGACACTCGGTGATCGGCGACGGATTGTTCAGGTTGCGGATCAGCATGATGCTGGCTTCGGGTAACAGCGGCAGATCTTCGGCGGCGCCAAGGATGCGCATGTCCGGGGTGATCAGGCTTTCCAGTTGCGCGGTGATCGCCAGACCCGCGCTCACCACCGCCATCAGCGCCGACAGGCTGGTACTGTTGTAGGCGATGCGGTATTCGCGGCCCATCGCGTCCAGCGCGTTACAGGCCCACAAGCGGCAGAAACAATCACTGTTGAACATCGCCAAGGGCAGCGGCGTTTGCTCGTGGGCACTGAAGTTCTGCGCTTCGGCCCAGACGAAACGCTCCTTGCGCAGCAACTGGCCGATCTCGTTGCCCGGTTCGCGGGTAACGATCGACAGGTCCAGATCAGTGCGTTGCAACAGTTGTTTGGTCGACTCGCAGTGCACTTCGATCTGGATCAACGGATAGAACTGCGCAAACCGCGACAGAATCCCCGGCAGAAAACGCATCACGTAATCATCCGGGGTGCCAATGCGCACCGTGCCGACCATGTGCGGCTCGCGCAGGGTGTTGAACACTTCACTGTGCAACTTGAGGATGCGCCGCGCGTAACCGAGCAGCACCTGGCCTTCAGCGGTCAGGCGCACTTGGCGCCCATCGCGCTCGAACAATTGACGCTGCAACACGTCTTCTTCCAGGCGCTTCATCTGCATGCTCACCGCTGATTGCGTGCGGTTGACCATTTCGCCGGCGCGGGTGAACCCACCCTGATCAGCAATGGCGACAAAGGTGCGCAGAACATCGGTATCGATACTGGGGTAGGCCGACAATTGATGAATCTCCGTGATGCATGCCATCAGAAACATTCGTTGGATTGATCTTAGCGCCGGCGCGAGACTTGAGCCATCCACAAAGGAGGCAACACGATGAAAGGTCAAAGAGAGTACGTAGACGAATCAAAATTTTCCGGCCACGGCCATATCGTTTCCGACCTGCTGCACAAGTTTAGCCGCTGGTACGAACTGCACCGTGAACGCGAGTTGCTTGCCAGCCTGAGTGACGAAGCGTTGAAGGACATCGGTGTCAGTCGTGCCGACGTTGAACACGAAGCCGTGCGGCCGTTCTGGGATGACCCGATGCATAAATGACCCCCTGCATAAATGATGAGCAGAGCGCTACACAAACCAACTTCCGGTGAGGTAGGTTGCGAGCAGACAAGGAGATGCTCATGCCCGCAACAGTATCCTTTTCCCTCAAACAGGCACGACGTCTGGCGCTGGCGGCCCAAGGCTTCAACGGGCGCCAGCCGCCGACCGTCAAGGCTGCGCACGTCAACCGGCTGATCGAACGGCTGGGCGTGCTGCAGATCGACTCCGTCAACGCCGTGGTGCGCTCGCACTACCTGCCGCTGTTTTCCCGTCTCGGTTCCTATTCTTCCGACTTGCTCGACCAGGCTGCCTGGAGTTCGGGGCGACGTCGTACGCTTTTTGAATACTGGGGACATGAAGCGTCGTTGCTGCCGCTGTCGATGTATCCGTTGATGGCGTGGCGCATGCAGCGAGCCAGGCGCGGCGAGGATATCTATCAGCAACTGGCGAAATTCGGTCGCGAGCAGCAGGACGTGGTTCGCCGGGTGTTGAGTTCGGTCGAAGAGCAGGGCGCGTTGGGTGCCGGCAGCCTGTCGACTCGCGAAGACAAGGCCGGACCGTGGTGGGACTGGAGCGCGGAAAAGCATGCGCTGGAGTGGTTGTTTGCGGCCGGTGAAGTGACGGTGGCGGGGCGGCGTGGTTTTGAGCGTTTGTATGACTTGCCGGAGCGGGTGATTCCGACTTCAATTCTGCAACAGGCATTGCCTGATGAGGCCGAGGCACAGCGTGGTCTGTTGCTGCACGCGACGCAGGCCTTGGGCGTCGGTACTGAAAAAGACCTGCGTGATTACTTTCGTCTGAATCCGGCGGATGCGCGTCCGCGTCTGGCGGAGTTGGTCGAGGCCGAGCAACTGCAGATGTGCGAAGTCGCCGGTTGGCGGCAGATCGCCTATTGCTTGCCGGAGCCGAAATTCCCACGCAAGGTGTTGGCCAGTGCGTTGTTATCGCCGTTTGATTCGTTGATCTGGGAACGCAGCCGGACTGAGCGCTTGTTCGACTTTCGCTATCGACTGGAGATTTATACGCCGCAGGACAAGCGGGTTTACGGCTATTACGTGCTGCCGTTCTTGCACAACGAGCGGATTGCTGCGCGGGTCGATTTGCGCGCCGAGCGGGCGGCGGGGCAGTTGGCGGTGCATGCGGTGCACGAGGAAGAGCCGGGGCTGGATGAGGAAGGGATGTCGGCGCTGGCCGTGAATTTGCGGCGGACGGCAGATTGGCTGGGGCTTGCGCGGGTGCAGTTGAATTGTCAGCGCGAGAGTGCGGCGCGGTTGCGGGTGGCATTGGCACAGATTGGGTGCGACTGACCTTACGCCATCGCTGGCAAGCCAGACTCCCACAGTGTCCGCGTCGTACACATATTTTGTGATCGACGCGATCACTGTGGGAGCCTGGCTTGCCAGCGATGAGGCCAGTTAAAGCGATAAAGATGTCGAATCTTAGCGGCGAACCTGCTTCAGCGTTTCGGCAATCAAAAACGCCAACTCCAGCGACTGATCGGCATTCATCCGTGGATCACAGTGAGTGTGATAGCGATCCGACAACCCGTCTTCAGTAATCGGTCGTGCGCCACCGATGCACTCGGTGACATTCTGCCCGGTCATCTCGATATGAATGCCGCCGGCGTAGCTGCCTTCGGCTTCGTGCACCTGGAAGAACTGTTTAACTTCACCGAGGATCTGCGCAAAGTCGCGGGTCTTGTAGCCGCTGCTGGCTTTGATGGTGTTGCCGTGCATCGGGTCGGAGCTTCCACAGCACTTGCTTGCCCTCACGCTGCACTGCCCGGATCAATGCTGGCAGATGATCACCGACGTTGTTCGCGCCCATCCGCGCAATCAGGTTCAGACGGCCCGGATCGTTGTCCGGGTTGAGCACGTCGATCAGGCGGATCAGGTCGTCCGGGTTCATGCTCGGGCCGACCTTGACGCCGATCGGGTTGTTCACCCCGCGCAGGAATTCGACATGCGCGCCGTCGAGTTGACGGGTACGGTCGCCGATCCACAGCATGTGCGCCGAGCAATCGTAGTAATCGTTAGTCAGGCTGTCGCGACGCACGAAGGCTTCTTCGTAGTTCAACAGCAACGCTTCGTGGGCGGTGAAGAAACTGGTTTCGCGCAGTTGCGGCGAGCTGTCCATGCCACAGGCGCGCATGAAGGCCAGGGTTTCATCGATGCGGTCGGCCAAGTGGCTGTACTTCTCCGCCAGCGCCGAATTGGCGATGAAATCGAGGTTCCACTTGTGCACCTGATGCAGATCGGCAAAGCCGCCCTGAGCGAATGCCCGCAGCAGGTTCAGTGTTGCGGTGGACTGCTGATAGGACTGCAGCAGACGTTCCGGATCCGGCACGCGGCTCTTTTCGTCGAAGCCGATGCCGTTGACGATGTCGCCGCGATAGGCGGGCAGTGTCACGCCGTCGATGGTCTCGTCATTGGCTGAGCGCGGTTTGGCGAACTGACCGGCCATGCGCCCGACCTTGACCACCGGGCAACCGGCGGCGAAGGTCATGACGATCGCCATTTGCAGCAACACTTTGAACGTGTCGCGAATCTTCGCTGCCGAGAACTCGGCAAAGCTTTCGGCGCAATCGCCGCCCTGCAACAGGAATGCCCGGCCCTGAGTGACCTCGGCAAACTGACGGCGCAGCTCCCGCGCTTCGCCGGCAAACACCAGTGGCGGGTAACTGGCAAGGGTTTGCTCGACCTGACGCAGGTGCGCGGCGTCGGGGTATTGCGGTTGTTGCTGGATCGGCAAGGCGCGCCAGCTGTCAGGGCTCCACGGTTGGCTCATCACGTTCTCTAAGATTCTATGCACGGAAGGCTCATGGTAGCAGTAATTAGTGCGTGACCTGCTCCCGCCCCATCGCTGACAATCGCCGCTTTGCCACGGCGCCAAAGCGGTGCCATCGCGTCACCGCGCCCGGTGACCATCAGGAGACGAAATGACTGAGGAGCGCGTCGAGCATCTGCTCGCCGAAGTACAGGATGAGTTCGGCGTGATTCGCGTGCTGGAAGTGGCTGATTACCGCTTTCTCGAGTTCGGCGATGCGATTGAGCAGAGCTGCGTGTTCACGGCTGATCCGAGCTGGCTCGAATACGATTACACCCGGGCGATGCTGATCGGTGCGTTGTGCCATGAGCAGCCGGAGAGTGCGCTGTTTCTCGGGCTGGGTGCCGGCACGCTGACGCAAGCCTGTCTCAAGTTCCTCCCGCTGGACGATGTCGAAGCCATTGAACTGCGTCCGGATGTGCCGCGTCTGGCCATCGAATACCTTGGGCTGGACGATGACCCACGGCTGTATATTCGCGTCGGCGATGCGCTGGAGTTGCTGCCGAGCGCTGAACCGGCGGATCTGATTTTCGTCGACCTGTATACCGATGTCGGCCCGGGTGTCGGCCATCTGGCCTGGAGTTTCCTCGGCGACTGCCAGAAGCGTCTGAATCCGGGCGGCTGGCTGGTGATCAATCAGTGGGCCACCGATGATGGCAAGCCGTTGGGCGCGGCGTTGTTGCGCGGGCTCTATCACCGCCATTACTGGGAGCTGCCGGTGAAGGAGGGCAACGTGATTCTGATTGTGCCGGCGGATCTCGATCAGGTGCTGGACACGCAGGCGCTGACCGCGCGGGCTGAAGCCTTGGCGCCGCGGTTGGGGTATTCGTTGCAGTCGTTGATCAATGCGATTCGCCCGGCTACATGAGTTGTCAGTGATGGCCCCTTCGCGAGCAAGCTCGCTCCCACAGGGTCAGCGTCGGTCACAAAATCCGTGAACGACGTGGTCACTGTGGGAGCGAGCTTGCTCGCGAAGGGGCCTCAAGACCCCCACAGATTCATATTCCTTTGAAGATGCCGGGTCGCCGCTCCACCAGCGAGCGCACCCCTTCCTTGGCATCCTCACTCGCCAACAACTTCTTCACCAGCGCCGGCAAACCTTGCGCCGCCGCCGTTTCACCCTCATACCGCGCCTGCCGCGCCGACATCAACGTCGCCTGCACGCCCAATGGCGCCTGCCGGGCAATCCGCTCAGCCAACTCAATCGCCCTCGGCAACAGGTCTTCACTGGCCATGACTTCCTGCACCAACCCCAGATGCAAGGCATCGTGCGCATCAAACTCATCCCCGGTCAGCAACCAGCGCATCGCATTGCCCCATCCGGCGACTTGATGAAAACGTAAAGTCGCGCCACCAAAAGGAAAAATCCCACGCTGCACTTCCATTTGTGCAAAGCGGGTATTGCTCGCGCACAGGTTAATGTCGGCGGCCAGCATCAACTCGATGCCAATGGTCAGGCAATAACCTTGCGCGGCGACAATCACCGGTTTGCTCACCCGTGGTCCGACGAAAACACCCCACGGGTCGCAGCCGCCGGTCGGAACCTGCCAGCCTTGGGCGAGGGCGGAGCTGGCATTGACCAGATCCAGACCGGCGGTAAAGTGTTCGCCGTGGCCGAACACTATCGCCACCCGCGCTTCACTGTCCGCCTCGAACTCGCCATAGGCCAGGCTCAGGTCATTCAGCAGGTTGAGGTCGAAAGCATTGCGCTTGGCCGCTCGATCAAGGCCGATCAGGTGGACGTGACCACGGCGTTCACGGCTGACGCCGCCGGGGCAGGGCTGATTCATGGCTGGATCCTCGGGCAGGAAGGGCGGGTGCAGCGACGGAATGCCGCATGTCGATGAATCGTTTAAGCGTCATCGCCCGCAGGGCCGGGCCTTTGAAAAATAGACCTTGGCGCGATTATCCGCAAAACCCCGTTACACAGCGGTGACACAGGTATTTTGGCAATAAAAAAAGCTCCCTTTTTTGGCAAAATCCGGTATAGTGCGCGCCGGCCTTTAACCGGGCCGCGTTTAGGTAGCGCAATTTCCCGAAGTCAGCTTCGGCTGCACGTCCGCATTGCGGGCTCTTCCCGGACGATTCTTTTTTTCATTCATTCGTTTTCGCAAATCCCCGCCGACAAAGCTGCCAGGGCGACTCTTGAGTCTCAACACGGCATGCGCAGCTTTGGAGCATGGGTCTTTGCGGATGCACTTAGAGGCAGACCCATGACCCAGGAAACCGGCGGATTCGCCGCTTTTAATCTTAACCCGAATATTCTTGCAGCCGTCGCAGCGACCGGCTACGAAGAGCCTTCGGCGATTCAGCAGCAATCGATCCCGATCATCATGGCCGGCCAGGACATGATTGGCCAGGCGCAAACCGGTACCGGTAAAACCGCCGCGTTCGCATTGCCTATCCTGCACCGCATCGATCCTGCCAAGCGCGAACCGCAAGCCCTGATCCTGGCGCCAACTCGTGAGTTGGCGCTGCAAGTAGCAACCGCTTTTGAAACCTACGCCAAGCAAATGCCGGGCGTTACCGTTGTGGCCGTTTACGGCGGCGCGCCGATGGGCCCACAATTGAAAGCAATCCGTAATGGTGCACAGATCGTTGTCGCCACTCCGGGCCGTCTGTGCGACCACCTGCGTCGTGACGAAAAAGTGCTGTCGACCGTGAACCACCTGGTTCTCGACGAAGCTGACGAAATGTTGAAACTGGGCTTCATGGATGACCTGGAAGTCATCTTCAAGGCGCTGCCATCGACCCGTCAGACCGTTTTGTTCTCGGCTACCCTGCCGCAGTCGATCCGCGCCATTGCCGAACGCCATCTGCGCGATCCGCAACACGTGAAGATCCAGACCAAGACCCAGACCGTTACCGCGATCGAACAGGCTCACCTGTTGGTTCACGCTGACCAGAAGACTTCGGCCGTTCTCAGCTTGCTGGAAGTGGAAGATTTCGACGCGCTGATCATGTTCGTGCGCACCAAGCAAGCGACCCTGGATCTGGCCAGCGCTCTCGACGCCAAAGGCTATAAAGCTGCAGCGCTGAACGGTGACATCGCCCAGAACCAGCGTGAGCGCGTGATCGACTCGCTGAAAGATGGCCGTCTGGACATCGTTGTCGCGACCGACGTTGCTGCCCGTGGTCTGGACGTTCCGCGCATCACTCACGTGTTCAACGTTGACATGCCGTACGATCCGGAATCCTACGTTCACCGTATCGGCCGTACTGGCCGTGCCGGTCGCGAAGGTCGTGCACTGCTGCTGGTGACTCCACGTGAGCGCCGCATGCTGCAAGTGATCGAGCGTGTAACCGGTCAGAAAGTTGCCGAAGTACGCCTGCCGGACGCTCAAGCTGTTCTCGATGCGCGCATCAAGAAACTGACCAACAGCCTGTCGCCGCTGGTCGCTGATGCCGAATCGACTCACGGTGAACTGCTGGATCGTCTGACTGCAGACATCGGCTGCACTCCGCGTGCTCTGGCTGCTGCGCTGCTGCGCAAAGCCACCAACGGTCAAGCGCTGAACCTGGCGGCGATCGAGAAGGAACGTCCACTGGTGCCGAACAACGCACCGCGTGGCGACCGTCCTGAGCGCACCGGTGATCGTCCTGATCGTGGTGACCGCGAGCGTCGCGCGCCAATGCCGCTGGGCGAAGGCCGTGCTCGTTGCCGTACCGCGCTGGGTGCGCGTGACGGTATCGCTGCGAAAAACCTGCTGGGCGCCATCCTCAACGAAGGCGGTCTGGCCCGTGAAGCGATCGGTCGCATCCAGGTGCGTGACAGCTTCAGCCTCGTCGAGCTGCCGGAAGATGGTCTGGACAAACTCCTGACCAAACTGAAGGACACTCGCGTTGCTGGCAAGCAGTTGAAACTGCGTCGCTACCGCGAAGATTGATCCGCCTCTGGGCTGATTGATCGCACATAAAAAATCCCCGACTGGTTCGGGGATTTTTTTTGCCTGCTTTTTTGCCTTTGTGGGAGCGAGCCTGCACGCGAAGGCATCAACCGAAACGATAAATATCCATGCCCAGCGCACCCATCGTGAATCCTTTGTGCGCCACGCTGAACTCACCGCCCGCACCCCGCGCGAAATACAGCGGCAACAAATGCTCATCACTCGGATGACTGCGCACCGCATTCGGCGCCTGCTGGCGATAATCATGCAGCGCCGCCTCATCGTCGGCCGCCAACTTCTCGATCACCCAGTCACGGAAATCCCGCGCCCACGGCTCGACACTTTCCGGGCCGGCGTGCCAGTCGAGTTCACGCAGGTTGTGGGTGATGCTGCCAGAGCCGATCAGCAAAATGCCTTGATCACGCAGACTCGCCAGCGCGCGGCCGACCCGGGTTTGCAGCGCCGGGCCAGCGCGACTCGGCAGCGATACCTGCACCACTGGAATATCCGCCTGGGGGTACATCAGCGACAACGGCACCCAAACCCCATGATCGAAAGGACGTTGCGGATCGAGGCGGGCAGGCAGGTTATTGGCAGTCAGCAAATCAGCCACTTGGGCAGCCAGTTGCGGATTGCCCGGCGCCGGGTACTGCACTTCAAACAACGCACGCGGAAAGCCGCCGAAGTCGTGCCAGGTTTCCGGTTGCGTATTACTGCTGACCAGCAATTCGTGGCTTTCCCAATGCGCAGAAACAATCACGATGGCTTTGGGCTTCGGTAATTCGGCGGCCAGACGCGCCAGCGCCGGGCCACTGGCGCCTGGTTCCAGCGCCAGCATGGGCGAACCATGGGAAATAAACAGGCTGGGAAACATGATGGGTTCCTGAGCGTTAAGATGGCCTCATCTTCATTCAGATCATTGATCTAAATCTAATATAAGTTTTAACGCTTTTTGATCGAATTATTGGGAGTGATACATGCAACCTGAGTTTTGGCGCAAGAAGTGGGAGTCAGGGCAGATCGGTTTTCACCTGGCGGAAGTGAATCCGTATCTGCAGCGGCACTGGGCGGTAGCGGCAACGGCGCGAGTGCTCGTGCCTTTGTGTGGGAAAAGTCTGGATCTGGCGTGGCTGGCTGGGCGTGGTCATCAGGTGCTTGGGGTCGAGCTGTCGGAAAAGGCGATTGAAGACTTTTTCAGCGAGCATCAGGTACTGCCGCAGATCAGCCAGAAGGGCGCGTTCAAGGTCTATAGCAGTGACGCTATCGAACTGTGGTGTGGTGACTTCTTCGCGCTGACGGCGAGCGATGTGGCTGATTGCACCGCTTTGTATGACCGCGCCGCGCTGATCGCCTTGCCGGCGCCGATGCGTGAGCGTTACGCGGCGCATCTTCAGCAGATCCTGGCGCAGGGTGTGGAGGGGGTGCTGATCACGCTGGATTACGATCAGGCGCAGATGCCCGGGCCACCGTTTGCCGTGGGGGATGATGAAGTGCAGCGCTTGCTCGGGGATGTCTGGCAGGTGCAGGTACTGGAGGAGCAGGATGTGCTGGGGGAGAGCGGGAAGTTCCTTCAGGCTGGCGTGACGCGGCTGGAGGAGCGGGTCTATCGGGTTTCTCCCCGATAGTTTGTTGACGCCTTTACTGGCCTCTTCGCGAGCAAGCTCGCTCCCACAGTGATTTGCGCTGTGTTACAGATCGCCTAAGCACTGCATAACCCTGTGGGAGCGAGCTTGCTCGCGAAGGGGCCGGCGCTGTCGCCGCATAATCCACAGGTATAAAAAAGGCCCGCATCACTGCGGGCCTTTTTCATTGTTACGCCAGTTGGATCAACCGCGACGACGCAGCGCGTCGATACGCTCTTCCAGCGGCGGGTGGCTCATGAACATGCGGGCGAAGCCCTGTTTGATGCCACCGTTGATGCCAAAGGCGTTCAGGGTGTCTGGCATGTGCACCGGCAGGCCCTGTTCGGCGCGCAGGCGTTGCAGTGCGCCGATCATTGCGCTGGTGCCGGCCAGACGTGCGCCGGCTTCGTCGGCACGGAATTCGCGCTTGCGCGAGAACCACATGACGATTGCACTGGCGAGAATGCCCAGTACCAGTTCGGCAAAGATTGTTGCCACGTAGTAGGCGATGCCCTGGCCTTCTTCGTTCTTGAAGATCACTTTGTCGACGAAGTTACCGATGATCCGCGCAAAGAACATCACGAAGGTGTTCACCACGCCTTGAATCAGCGCCAGCGTGACCATGTCGCCGTTGGCCACGTGACCGATTTCGTGGGCCAGTACGGCTTTCACTTCATCGGGCGAGAAACGCTCGAGCAAGCCCTGGCTGACCGCGACCAGCGCGTCGTTCTTATTCCAGCCGGTGGCGAACGCGTTCGCTTCATAGGCCGGGAAAATACCGACTTCGGGCATCTTGATTCCGGCTTCGCGGGACAATTGCTCGACGGTTTGCAGCAGCCATTGCTCATGCCGGGTACGTGGCTGGCTGATGATCTGGGTACCGGTGCTCATCTTCGCCATCCACTTGGAGATGAACAGCGAAAACAGCGAGCCGGCGAAACCAAAGACCGCACAGAAAACCAGCAGCTGACTAAGGTCGAGATCAACCCCGTTGGCCGCCATGAACCCGTTGAAGCCGAACAGGCTCAGGGTGATGCTGGCTATCAGCACGACCGCCAGGTTAGTGGCCAAAAACAGCAGGATGCGCATCATGGTTGTAGAAATCTCCTCAAGCTAAAGATGTAGCGTACTGCGGGGTATATAAGGTGCCGCACCGGGCTATTCAACTGAGTGACTATTTCAAACTGTGTCCTACAGCGGATTCTTCGGTGCTCGGCACATTTCCCACGACAGATAACGATAGGGATGACGGCCAGCCGCGACCCGTCGCCATTACCTTGGGCGCTGGTAAGCGGTATGAATCGCAAGTGTAGAAGGCGTGTGCAGACGCGGAACGCAGAAGTGTTGCTGAATCAGACAGTGCGCAACGTTTGGCCGTTGCGCACTGCTGGCCAGTTACTGGCGGTAGGACTTGAGGAAGTTGCCGATACGGCCGATGGCCATTTCCAGATCGTCGACGCGCGGCAGGGTGACGACGCGGAAGTGATCCGGCCACGGCCAGTTGAACGCCGTGCCTTGCACCACCAGCAGCTTCTCGGAGAGCAGCAGGTCGAGAACGAATTTTTCGTCGTTGTGGATCGGGCAGACTTTCGGATCGATTTTCGGGAACGCATACAGCGCGCCCATCGGCTTGACGCAGCTCACGCCCGGAATATCGTTGAGCAATTCCCAGGTGCGGTTACGCTGCTCCAGCAGGCGACCTTGCGGCAGCACCAGATCGTTGATGCTCTGGTAGCCGCCGAGTGCGGTCTGGATCGCGTGCTGGCTCGGCACGTTGGCGCACAGGCGCATGTTGGCCAGCATGTCGATGCCTTCGATGTAGCTCTGGGCGTTGTGCTTCGGCCCGGAGATGGCGATCCAGCCAGAGCGGAAACCCGCCACACGGTAGGACTTCGACAGACCGTTGAAGGTCAGGCACAGCAAGTCCGGAGCCAGCGACGCGGTGCAGATGTGCACGGCATCGTCATACAGAATCTTGTCGTAGATCTCGTCGGAGAACACCACCAGGTTGTGCGCACGGGCGATTTCCAGCATGCCCAGCAACACTTCCTTCGAATACACCGCGCCGGTCGGGTTGTTCGGGTTGATGATCACCATGGCTTTGGTATTCGGGGTGATCTTGGCCTTGATGTCGGCCAGATCCGGGAACCAGTCGGCGCCTTCGTCGCACAGGTAATGCACGGCGTTACCGCCAGCGAGGCTGACGGCGGCGGTCCACAGCGGATAGTCCGGGGCTGGCACCAGTACTTCGTCGCCGTTATTGAGCAGCGCCTGCAGCGACATCACGATCAGCTCGGAAACGCCGTTGCCCAGGTAGATGTCTTCGATGCCGACACCTTCGACATTCTTTTGCTGGTAGTACTGCATCACCGCTTTGCGCGCGCTGAACAGGCCTTTGGAGTCGCTGTAGCCTTGCGCGGTCGGCAGGTTGCGGATCACATCCTGAAGGATCTCGTCCGGCGCCTCGAAACCAAACGGCGCCGGGTTGCCAATGTTCAGCTTGAGGATGCGCTGGCCTTCCTCTTCCAGTCGTTTGGCGTGCTTGAGCACCGGGCCGCGAATGTCGTAGCAGACGTTGGCGAGCTTGTTCGATTTGCTGAACTGCATGGCGATGTGATCCCGAAAATGAACGATCCAGGCGGCGAATGGACAACCGTGCTGGGATTCCTGTGTTTTCACACAGGCGGACGTCTTGAGCCGTGGCTCCCATAATCCGTTTGAATGCGCCCGGTCTGGCTGCCAGACTGGTGCGTGACGAGGCGCAATCATACGTGCCGCCCGATCCGTGGAAAAGGTACAGATCGGGCTTTTTAAGCCGCTGAGGTGTGATGATGGAAAAGTTGGAAAAAACCCTGGAAGAATGGAAAGCCATGCTCGATCCGCAGCAGTACGAGGTTTGCCGCCTCAGTGCCACCGAGCGACCGTTCTCCGGCAAATACAACGCAACCAAAACCGACGGCGTTTATCACTGTGTCTGCTGCAATGAGCCGCTGTTCGACTCCACGACCAAATTCGATTCCGGCTGCGGCTGGCCGAGCTTCTACGCGCCGATCGGCGAAAGCGCGATGACCGAAATACGTGATACCACGCACGGCATGATCCGTACTGAAGTGAAGTGCGCGCGCTGCGATGCGCACTTGGGCCATGTGTTCCCCGACGGTCCGCCGCCGACCGGGCTGCGTTATTGCATCAATTCGGTATGCCTGAACCTCGAACCGCGGGCATAACTGATCGAAGGCGACCTTCGGGTCGCCTTGTTATTCGATAATTAAATTGCACACAATTTAATTGCTCGCTATGTTTGGTCTTTCCCGACTGTCTTCGGAGCCCCATGCCATGAGCGACAACCTGCTGCACATTCCGTGCACCACCATTAAGGGTGAGCAAAAGACCCTCGCCGATTTCGCTGGTAAAGCGGTTTTGGTGGTCAACACCGCGAGCAAATGCGGTTTTACCCCACAGTACAAAGGCCTCGAAGAACTGTGGCAGACCTACAGGGATCAAGGCTTGGTCGTGCTGGGCTTTCCGTGCAATCAGTTCGGCAAGCAGGAACCGGGTAACGAAGGCGCGATCAGCGAATTCTGCGAACTGAACTTCGGTGTCAGTTTCCCGCTGTTCAAGAAAATCGAAGTCAACGGCGCCGGCGCGCATCCTTTGTTCGTGCAGTTGAAGAAACGCGCCCCGGGCGTACTCGGTTCGCAAGGCATCAAGTGGAACTTCACCAAGTTCCTCATCGGCAAGGACGGCCAGTTGGTCAAGCGCTTCGCCCCGGCCACCAAGCCGCAGGACCTGAGCCGCGAGATCGAAGCCCTGCTCAAATGAACAGCCTGCCGGTCGATTCGTTGAAGCTCGACAGTCAGCTGTGCTTCAAGTTGTACGCCGCCTCCCGGGCGGTGATTCGCGCCTACAAGCCGATGCTCGATCAGCTTGGCCTGACGTACCCGCAATATCTGGCGATGCTGGTGTTGTGGGAATGGCAGGACAGCGCGCCGGAGCAACCGACCGTCAAGGCGTTGGGCGAGCGCCTGGCGCTGGACTCAGGCACGTTGACGCCGTTGCTCAAGCGTCTGGAGCAATTGCATTGGGTGCAGCGTCAGCGTTCGACGCGCGACGAGCGCGAAGTTCACCTGAGCCTGACGCCGGCCGGGCAAGCCTTGCGTGAGCAGGTCGGGCCGCTCAAGGCCCGGCTGCTGTGCGACAGCGGGGTAGATCTGGACCGCCTCAATGACCTGCGCGACGGTCTCGATCACTTGCTGGGGCAGATCAAAGCGCTGTCGTAGTCGGGATCCATTGATCGAGCAGTGCCGCCAGTTCTTCACGGCGGAACGGCTTGGCCAGATAGTCGCTCATGCCGGCGGCGCGACAGCGCTCACGTTCCTCGGACATGGCGTTGGCCGTCAGGGCGACGATGGGCAGGTGCGGCCAGCGCCCGCTCTGGCGGATCTGCCGGCTGGCTTCGTAGCCGTCCATGACGGGCATGTTGCAGTCCATCAGCACCAGATCGAATTCGTGATACTCCAGTTGATCCAGCGCTTCGGCACCATGGGCGGCGACGATGACCTCGCAGCCCAGTTTGCCGAGCATGCCTTTGGCCACCAGTTGATTGACCGGGTTGTCCTCGACCAGCAACACCCGTCCGCGCCGCACCGAGGGCGATGTTTCAAGTTGCGCATCATTGATGGCGACCACGTCCGGTTGCAGCGTACGCCGCAGGTTCTGGTAGAGCGCGTTACGCGCCAGCGGTCGCGCCTGTTGTTGCAAAGGCGCGAGTGCGGCGGCTTCTTCGCTCGGCAGGAAGCTGCCGTAGGCGGTCACCAGCAAAATCGGCGCAGCGAGCGTCGGGCGCAAGCCGAACAGACACTCCGGACAATCGGTGATCACCACGTCCGGCGTCAGGCCCAGCAGTGAGTCATCGATGGTGCGCTGCTCGTATGTAAGTCCCCACACCGGCAGCAGGCTTTGAAGCAGCTCCGCCAAGCCACTGCTGGCGGCGGTGATGGCGAGGATTTTCCCGTGCAGCGGCGCAGGTGCCAGCGCGCGGGTATGGCAGGGCAGAGGTAGCTCGGCACAGAACTGACTGCCAAAACCGGTCTCCGAACTGATGGTCAGGCGCCCCTGCATCGCTTCGCAAAGGTTGTACGTCAGCGCCAGTCCCAGCCCGGTGCCGCCGTACTGGCGAGTGATGCCGGCGCCCGCTTGAGTGAACGGCTGGAAGATTTTCAGCTGTGCGTCCTGGGCGATACCGATGCCGGTGTCGCAGACCTCGATGCGCACGCCATCCTTGTAGGTCGACAAGCGCACATCCACCCGGCCGAAGCGGGTGAATTTCAGCGCGTTGGACAGCAGATTGCTGACGATCTGCCGGACGCGGGTCGGATCGCCCAGCACCAGTGCCGGGAAGTGCGGATCGATCAGGCAGGTCAGCTCGACGCTCGGCGCGGCATTCTGCGACAGCAGGTTGGCGGTGTCTTCGATCAAGGAGCCGAGATCGAACGGGATGTGCTCTAGCTCCAGTTGCCCGGCATCGAATTTCGACAGGTCGAGGATATCGTTGAGCAACTCGACCAGCACCTTGCCCGAATCGTGGGCGATCGACAGCTGTTGCTGTTGTTCGGCGTTCAACGGGCCGTCGAGTGACAGTGCGATCATCCCCAGCAGGCCGTTGAGCGGCGTGCGGATCTCATGGCTCATGTTGGCGAGGAACGCCGAGCGGGCCTCGGCCATTTCCAGCGCGGTGCTGCGGGCGACTTCGAGTTCCTGATTGGACTGGCTGAGCCGCGCGTTGATTGCCTTGAGTTCGGCGGTGCGCGCCGAGACGATGTTTTCCAGTTGCCCGAGGTAGTCGGTCAGGCGGTTTTCGGCGTTGCGCCGTTGTTGAATCTCGGTGGCAATGTTCTCGAATTGCTGATTGGCGACTTTGACCAGCACGCCGATTTCATCGTTGCCGTGGCCGGACGGACATTCCAGCGTAGTCGGCTCGGCACTGCGCGGGTCGCGCCCACTGAGTTCGCGGATCACCCGCACCAGCGGTTTGGTCAGCATCACGTAGAACAGTGCCAACAGGATGCCGGTGAGAATCAGGCTGCGCGCGAACCCATTGAGCAGGGTGACCTCGGCCCGGCGCAGAAAACGGCTGCCGAAGGCATAGGTGTCGACCTCAAGGCTCAAGACCCCCAGCGATTCGTTGGGCAGATGATCCAGATACAGACGATCCTCGAACTGGCGCTTGGCGCCAAACAGGAAGTCGCTGATCACCCGATAGCCGCTTTGCAGTTCCGGGCGTTTGACGCTGGCCAGCACCGTACTGTTGTTGTCGATCAGTTGCGCCGAAATGATCGCCGGTGAGCGCAACAGGCCCAGGGTCAGTTCCTGCGCCAGTTCGGCGTCGATGTTGTAGGCGATCCGTGAGGCCGGGTTATGGCTGATTTCCAGCAAAGACAGGATTTCACGGTTGATGGAGGCGTCTTCACTGGCATAATCGATGCCGATTTGCAGCAGGCTGAGCAGCGTGCCCAGAATGAACCCGACCAGCACAGTAAGCCTGGCTTGCTTGTAAGACAGCCGGTGGGTGAATTTGATATCCATGGGGTGTTGAACCACTTCCGTTTCCCTTCGCTGCTCAAGCATAGTCGATCATGTATGGATACCGAGGTTCCCGAATCGCCTTGTAACAAGGCTTGGTAGGGTGAATTTTATCTGTGTGTCGTCGCAGCAATCGCCATCATCACTGTGAACGTGCCCGAGGAGAAGACGTGGATTCCCGATTGAATGCTTTTCTTGAACGCGCCGAGTCGGTTCTGGCGCGGATCGAACCGTTGTTGCCGGCACCACGGCCGGTGATCGACTGGGGCACTTGTCTGGCGGCGCGCTGGCAGCGCGACGGGCGCAGCGGCTATCTGTTGCCGCTGGAAGTCAGCCTCGACATGCGCCTGTCCGACCTGATCGGTGTCGACCGTCAGCTCGAACAACTGGGGCGTAACACCCAGCAATTTCTCGATGGCATGCCAGCCAACCATGCATTGCTCTGGGGCTCGCGCGGTACCGGCAAGTCGTCGCTGGTGCGGGCCTTGCTGGCGGAACACGCCGCCGCAGGCCTGCGCCTGATCGAGATCGAGCGCGATCATCTGGCGGATCTGCCGCGGGTGGTCGAGCAGATCGGCAAACTGCCGCAACGTTTCGTGCTGTTTTGCGATGACTTGTCGTTCGAATCCGGTGAGGGCGATTATCGCGTGCTCAAAAGCGTGCTCGACGGCTCGCTTGAGCAGGCCCCGGACAACGTCTTGCTGTACGCCACTTCCAACCGTCGCCACCTGGTGCCGGAGAAAGAAAGCGACAACGAAAACTGGAAACGCGTCGACGGCGAACTGCATCCCAGCGAAGCCGTTGAAGACAAGATCGCGCTGTCGGACCGTTTCGGTCTGTGGCTGTCGTTCTACCCGTTTACCCAAGAGCACTTCCTCAACGTCGTCGAGCACTGGATCGGCCAGTTGGCAGCCAAGGCCGGCCTGAGCTGGCAGCGCGACGAAGAACTGGACATCCTTGCCGTGCGTTGGGCCACCGGCCGCGGTAATCGCAACGGACGTTGCGCGTACCAATTCGCCCGTTACTGGGTGGGACTGAAATTGTTGGAGCACAAGGCATGATTGATTTGCAACAAAGCGGCCAGGGCCTCGAGGGCTATGGCATGTTGGCCGCACAGCTGGAATCGCTGCTGGCGGACGAGCGTGATTTCATCGCCAACGCCGCGCAGTTTTCGGCGTTTCTGTTCAACCAGCTCGATGACTTGAACTGGGCGGGTTTTTACCTCAATCGCAATGAAGAACTGGTGCTCGGTCCGTTCCAGGGGCAGATCGCCTGCGTGCGCATTCCGTTCGGCCGTGGCGTGTGTGGCGCGGCGGCAGCGACTCGGCAAACCCAGCGCGTTGAAGACGTGCACGCGTTCCCGGGACATATCGCCTGCGACAGCGCTTCGAACAGTGAGCTGGTCGTGCCGCTGGTCAAGGAGGGTCGTCTGATCGGTGTACTCGACCTCGACAGCCCGAAACTGTCGCGTTTCGGTGCGCAGGATCAGGCCGGTATCGAGCAACTGGCAGCGATTTTCCTGCGTCTGACCGACTGCTGATCACGCGGTGAGGCCAGCCTTGTGCAACAGGCTGGCCGGATCCACGCTGTCGATCTGCTCTGGATCGAGAAAGCGCACGGCGTACTGCATGTACACGCCCTCATTGATGAACAAGCCAAACAGTTGTGCATCGATGTGCGCCTCGCGGGACATGGTCGCCATGATGGCCAACGCTTCATTCAAGGTCTTGGCTTTCTTGTACGGGCGGTCGGCTGCAGTCAGCGCCTCAAAGATATCGGCAATCGCCATCATCCGTGCCGGCAGGCTCATGTCTTCACGCTTCAGGCGTTTCGGGTAACCCGTGCCATCCATTTTTTCATGATGACCGCCGGCGATTTCGGCAATGCTGTCGAGGTGGCCGGGGAAGGGAAGGTGGCTGAGCATCATGATCGTCTGCACCATGTGATGATTGATCACATAACGCTCTTCGCGGGTCAGGGTGCCACGACTGATACCCAGGTTGTACAGCTCGCCGCGATTGTATTTGTAGTGCGGCACATCCAGTTTGAAGCCCCACGGATTGTCTTCGGGAATCAATTCGTTCGGGTCGCGTTCGAGCAAATGCTCAGGCTTGTCTGCCAGAAGCTTTTCACTGACCGGTAAACCCGGTGCCGGCGTGCGCGACTGACGCCGATTTTCTTCCCATGACACACCCAGTCGATCATCAAGGGTGCGCAGCCAGGTGCGCCGGGCCAGATCATCGAGGCGTTGCAGATCTGCTTCGGCCATCGCTTCACTGCCCAGATTGCAGCGGGCGACAAACGCAAAATCATCGTCCAGCGCCGTCAGCGTAGCATCGCGCAGCTCGGCCAGTGCACCCTCGTCGCCGCCCAAGGCCCGTGCCTGCCAGTAACTGATCCAGGCATCACGCTTGAGCACTTCGAAACGGGTGCGGATTTCATGAATACGGTCGTTGATGGTTTCCAGTTTGGTGGCCTTGTCGACCACGTATTCCGGCGTCGTGACCTTGCCGCAATCGTGTAGCCACGCGGCAATGTGCAAGGCTTCCCATTCATCCTCGTTCGGCTGGTAGGCGCGGAAGGCGGGCGCCTGACTGGCTGCCGCAGCCTGGGCAAGCATCAGCGTCAGCTCTGGCACACGCTGACAATGCCCGCCGGTGTAGGGGCTTTTGGCGTCGATGGCGCCGGCGAGTAATTGAATGAAAGCGTCTAGCAGTTGTTTCTGGCGGGCTTGCAGGCGCTGACTCTCGATGCTCACCGCCGCAGCGCCGGACACAGCCTGGAGGAAAGCGATACGGTCGGGGCGAAGTTTTTCCAGGTCGGCTGCGGCGCCGCTGTCGTTCACCAGCAGAATCAGCAGACCGATGGTTTCGTCGTGGCGATTGTGCAGGCGGATACCGATGAGATGGATGCGTGGCGATTGCATCGCCAGCAGAACCTTCTGCAGATCCCCGGCCTGATCGACGCCGAAGTTGCTGACCACGTTGTTGGCGCTGACCAATTGTTCGAACCACGCCGGCCCTTTGTTCTGTTGCAGGTCGTGGCCCTGAATATCGAACGCTTCCAAGGCCTGGGAAATGCCATCGATCACCAGCCCGTAAGGCTCCATGCGACTGCTGTCGCTTTCACGCAGATAGATCAGCCCTGCCTGCGCCTGGGCGATCTGCACTGTTTCGAACAGCACCCGCTGCAGCAGCGGGGCGAAGCGGGTTTCGGCGCCGAGGGTGTCGGTGATCCGGAAGAAGCTCGACAGGGTGTCCTTCATACGCGCCATCGACACACTCAACTGGTCGACTTCAAGCACTGGCGAGCGTCGGGCCAGCGGAAAATTGAAATCGAAACTGCGGATCGCGTCCGCTTCCTTGACCAGCGCATGCAGGGGCTTGACCAGTATCCGCGAAATCACCCAGCCCAGCGGCAGGCACAACAGCAGGGTCGCGAGGGTGATCAGCGCGCCTTGCCAGCGTAAACGGTAGGCATCGATCAATAACTCGTCTTCCGGCACCAGCAGCGCCAACTGCAAACCTTTCGGGCCGCCCTCCTGAATGCTGCTGCGGGCGACGATCCACTGACGACCATCGGCTTCCAGGCGATTGCCCTTGGCTGCTCCGGACAACAGCGCATGCAAGCCTGGACTCAGATCCGCCGCTTTGGCCAGATGCGCACTGCTACTGTCGACGATCAGGCGCTCGCTGTCGGGATAGGCCACGGCGTTGCCGTCGGCATCGAACAGGGCAATCTCGGTGGCGGGTGTGACAACATGTTTGCTCAGCGCAGCCGACAGGGCGACCAGCGTCAAGTCAGCGCCGATCACTGCGTTCTCGCCGCTGCGGCGGGCCAGCGTCGTGCCGACATTGCGCGTGGAGAAAAACACGTAGGGTTCGGTGGTGATTTGTTGGTTTTGCTGGCGAGCATCGTTGAACCACGCGCGGCTACGCGGATCGTAGCGGTCATCGGGGTTGTCCTGACGGCTGATCGGCGTCAGTGCCTGATCGAAAAACAGCGATTGCGAGTGCACCGCGCCCTGCGGGTCATGTTCGATACTCCAGACCTGATACGTCGCCGTCTCAGGGGCCTTGAGCAGCGTTTTCAGCGCAGCACTGCGTAGTGGGCGCACCATGAAGAAATCGCCATTGGCATAACCCAGATATAGCGACGCCAGATTGGGATTGTCGCTGAGCGACTGGCTGAACGGTCGGAGCAAGGGCAAGCGTTGTTCAAGGCGCACAGCCTGAGTGGCAGGGTCATCCGCCAGCAAACTCAGCAGGTGGCGGATCGGCTGATAGGTGGCAGACATGTCCAGCCGCACGTCCTGTTCGATCCGCTCGAACAGCTTCTCGCTGCTCGAAAGGATGATCTGCGTGGTCTGGCGGTAATTGAACAATCCCAGCACGACCCCGGTGAGCAGCAGCAGGAAGGTGAACATGACGCTGATGTGCACATGCAGCGGAAACCGGCGTTGCTCCGGGCGCAGTGGGCTGGGCATTTCTGGCTCTCCATGATGGTTAACTCACTGCTCAGCGCCAAGCATAGTTAAGGCACGCTCATTGTGCCTCGATCCGACAACGTCAATTGTTGCTGAAGGGCCTGCTCCAGTTCGAGCATCGCCCGGTTGCTCGCCTCACAATGGCGGGCGATCTCAGCGCTCGTCAGCGCTTCGGCGCAGGCCTGCTCAAGGGCATCGCAACATTCGATCACGCGCGTGGCCTGAGCAATGCGCGCGGCACCCTTGATCTTGTGGGCGACCACTGCCAGCGCGCCGCGATCATGTTCGGCCGACAGCGCGAGCAATTCCTGGCGGTCGAGACGGCTGCTGTTGAGTAACTCGGCCAGCAGTCGGCGAGCCTGCGCCGGGTTGCCACCGGTGAGCATATTCATGTTTTGCAGATTGAATGCCGGAGGAATTGATGCCGGCGTGATGCCATCGACCCACTGGCTGAGCAGGCTCAGGCTCAGGGGCTTGAACAGACAGTCGTTCATGCCGGCCTGTTTGCAGCGCTGGATTTCCTCGGGTTGCGCATTGGCTGTGAAGCCCAGCACGGTGCACGGCGTGCCGCGTGTCTGCAGTTCATGCTGACGAATGGCGCGAGTCAGTTCATAACCATTCATCAACGGCATGTTGCAGTCGACGATCACCAGATCGAAATGGCCAGCCTTCCACAGTTCCAGACCGCTGCGGCCGTTCTCGGCAATGCTGAAGTGATGGCCGAGAAACTCCAGTTGCTGACACATCAACAGGCGATTGGCCGGGTGGTCGTCTACCACCAGCACAAGCAGGGGCGAGCTGGATGTTTTGATCGCAGGTTCACTTTTGGCGGTATTCACCTGTATCGGCAGTGTTTCCAGCGCCAGCGAGAGGCAGACCTGGGTGCCGATGCCCGGCTGGCTGCTCAGTTGCAGTTGTCCGCCCATCATTTCGCACAGATTGCGACTGATCACCAGCCCCAGCCCGGCACCGCTTCTGCCTTGCTGACTGCTGTTTTCGGTCTGGGCAAACGGTTCGAACAAGCGTTGTTGATCCTCCGCACTGATGCCGACACCGCTGTCTTGCACAGTCAGTTGTAGCAGGGCGCGCGCCGGCACCTCGGTATTCATCAGATCGAGGGTAATGCGCACATGGCCTTGTTCGGTGAATTTGATCGCGTTGCTGACCAGATTCGACAGCACCTGTTTGAAACGCAGAGGGTCCAGATACACATCGACGGCCAGATCCGGCGGATTGAAGATGACTTGCAGGGAGAGATTCTTCTGTCGTGCGAGACCGTCGAAGATCCTCGCCACTGACGTCACGGTGTCGACCAGATTGACCCGTTCCGGGCAAAGACTCAGGCGCCCGGATTCGATCCGCGCAATGTCGAGAATATCGCCGATCAGACCCAGCAGGTCTTTGGCCGAATGATAGGCCGTGTCGATCGATGAACGATCCGGATGCTGTTGATCCATGCGTTTGAGCGTCAGTTCGAGCATGCCGATCACGGCATTCATCGGCGTGCGAATCTCGTGACTCATGGTCGCCAGAAACGTGCTTTTCGCCCGATTGGCTTCATCGGCCTGTTCTTTGGCCGTGCGCAGTTCCTCGAACAGCTGACGGCGTTCACTGATGTCGATCCAGCCGCCAATGATGCCTTTTACGTCACCGCTGGAGTCGCGGTACGGCAGTATCCAGTGGTAGATCGTCAGGCGTCGGTTGCCGATGTGCAAAGGCCGGTCGACGACCATCGGTGTGCCTTCTGCGACGACTCGCTGGTAATCGGCCTGAAAAGCCTGAGCCTCGAAAGCGTTGCTCAGGGTGCCCTCAATGACGCTTTTGCCGATGACGTCTTCACGCTTGGCATTGAAGGCTTCGAGATAGCTTTCATTGCAACTTTGCAAGAGACCCTGGCGGTCGCGAACGTAGATCGGATGCGGTGTGCCGTCGACCAGTGAACGCATGAATTCGAACTGGTCGTTCAGCGCGCGCTCGGCGGCCTGGCGTTGTTTGATCTGGTGACGCATGTAGGCGTTCCAGGCCAATAGCAGCAGCAATAGCAGACAAGCACCGATGATCACTTGGTAGAACAGGCGCTGGTAGTTGTGCCAGATGTTCTGCGATGACGTGGAATAACCGCGCCAGCGACCATTGATCACGCCCAGCTCATCGGGGGCGATGCTCAATAACGCCTTGTTGATGATCGACGTCAGTTCCGTGTTGTCCCGCGCGGTCGCCAGTGAAAATGCCGCCTGGCCGGTGCCGATGGTGGTGGTGATCTGCAGCGCCTGATTAAAGATCCGCGAAGAAATGAAGTAGTTGGCAATCACCAGTGAGTTCACCGCGCCGTCGACATGGCCTTCGGCGAGCAGCGACACTGCGCTGAAGGTGTCCGCCGTTTCGATCAACTGGATGCGCGGGTATTCTCGGCGCAGGTATTCGACCATCGGATTGCCTTGGGCTATCGCCAGTTGTTTGCCTTTGAGCTGGCCCAGATTGGTCGGGCCATCGGCGCTCTTGCGGGTCAGCAGAACGTATGAGTTTTCCAGGTAAGGACGACTGAAATTGAGCGTTTTTTCACGTTCCGCCGACGGTAGCAGGGCGGCGATCAGGTCGGCTTGATGACGGTCTATCTGCTGGATCATTTCCGCGTCGTTTCGGCTGCGGCGGATCTCGAAACGCAGGCCGGTACGCAGGCGAATCAGCTCGAGCAAGTCGGCGCTGATGCCTCGAAAATTACCGTCGTTGTCAAAAAATGTCAGGGGCGCGAATGCTTCATTCACGACCACACTGACCACCGGATGCTGTTTGAGCCAGGCTTCTTCGCGCTGGGTCAGCTGCAGTTTCTGATCGGTGAGCAGCAGATCGCTGCCGGCGCTCCAGCGTTTGGCGATGTTGTCACGCTCACTGGTCGGCACGGCCTTGATCACGCTGTCGATGATCGCCAGCAGTTGTGGGTTGTTGCGGCGTACGGCGAAGCTGAATCCCTGGGCTTCCTGTTTGCCGAAGTTGGCCATGCGCACGTTGTTCAGGTAGCCCTTGTTGATCATGTAGTGAGTTGAAAGGGTGTCGCCGAGGAACACATCGGCCTGATCGAACGCTACGGCATTGATTGCATTCTGGTAGGAGGGGTAGCAGGTAATGAGCGCTTTGGGGTACAGCGCCTTGACTTCGGGCAGCGGCAAATAGTGATAGACCATGCTCAGCCGCAAGCCGGCCAGGCCTTCGGTGAGAGAGCGGGTTTCGTCTTCGCGGGTGACCAGCACAGGTTGGTCAACTGCGTAGGGGCTCGATAACGCGAGGTTGGCATTGCTCGCTTCGAAGCCGTTCGCGGTACCGAGCAGATCGACCTGGCCGTCGATCAATGCACGAATGGCAGCATCCCGAGAGGCAAAGCGCTGCACCCTGATCGGCAAACCGGTGGCCTGGCCGAGGAGCCCGGCGTAGTCGGCCGTGAGGCCTTCGTAGTCCTTGCCACTGACTGTCATGTCAAAAGGCGGGTAGTCGGGCGCCGAGGTGCCCAGAACCAGTTCGCTACGTGCAAGCAGCCATTGCCGTTGGGACTGTTCGAGCGTGACCGGCACCGGTTCGTTCACCGATCGGCTGAGCAAGGCATAGTCCGGTGATGTGCCAGGCATGGCGTACACGCTGGTGCTCAGGTAAAGACCTGCGCTCAACGCAATTAGATAGTCCTTTAAACGGCTGGGCATGCGGGCTCTCACACGAGTGCGTTTCGTTTGGCCATCTCGATAAGTTCTACAAGGGATTTGGCCTTGAGTTTCTGCATCAGACGTTTTTTATAAGTGCTGACGGTTTTATTACTGAGAAACATGCCCTTGGCGATTTCCTTGTTAGTGCGACCTTGAGCGAACAATTGCAGAACCATTAATTCGCGATCATTGACGGATTTGAACAGTTCCAGTTCGGCAAAACGGATGTCGTCAGTGCGCACCGGATTCAATGCTTGACTGGGGAAATAGTTGTAACCGGAAAGTACCGCTTTGATGGCGCTGACCAGTTCGCTCAAGTCTTCCTGTTTGCAGACATAACCCGATGCGCCGGATTGCATGCAGCGAATGCCGAACAGTGTCGGACACTGTGCCGTCAGAATCAGGATTTTCAGCGGGGATCCCATGGCATTGAAGCGGGCCAGCACTTCCAGGCCGTCCAGCTTGGGGATGCTCACATCGAGAATCACCAGATCGGGCATGCATTCGCGCACCATTTGCATGGCATCGACCCCGTTATCGGTTTCACCGACGACCTTGTAACCTTCATGCTCCAGCAACATTCGAACGGCGAGACGGATGACCGGGTGATCGTCGACAATAAAAACGGAGTTCATAATCAAATCCCATGCAAGCACGAATAAAGCGCGCACCTTAGCTCAGATGAATGAGCACTCGCATGAAGTGACATGGCTCCAGTCACGCTATCGGATTATTCCTACAATTAATGAGGAATCGGACTACGGTCAAACTAGGATTGACGTAAGGAAGTGCAGGAATTGAATGGACTTATAGTTTGCCTTGATTGATTTGCAAGTACTGGCTGTAAATGGGTTTTTGTAGATGTTTAAAAGTTGCTGAATGTCCTTTGGGGAGGCGCGCGTTTCCAGCGATATCAGCGGTTCGTTAATCTTCCGCGGGTCGACGATGACAGGGTGTATGCAGAGGGCGGCCATTGTTATGGCCACCCGCAGGCGAGAGGGTCAGTGGCTGGAGCGGCCGGTCATTTCCAGCGCCATATCGCTGGCGTAACTGTCGGTCATGCCGGCGATGAAGTCGATCATGCGCAGAAACGACGTGTGCAACGAACCCTGAGGATCCGGTGCGTTACTGCCCAGCAAATCGAGAATGCGTCGGCTTTTGAACGACGGCGTACGACCGTTGTGTTGTTCCAGCGCGGCACCGCAGAACGAATTGAGCAAGATCTCCAGCGTCGTATAGGCGCCGATTTCATGCAGGGTTTTGCGTTTATCCTGGAAGATCTTCTTGCGGGCGATGTCCTTGGCGTTCAGGACGCAACGCTTGGCCGGGCCATGCATGTGCTCGACCAGATCGCCGTGCAGCGTGCCCGCTAGCAGTGCGTCCTGTTGCTCGACAAAGGCCCGCGCGGCGGCGTTGGTCAAATGCTCGATGGCCTTGCCGCGCAGGATCGCCAGTTTGCGTCGGCGTGAATCCTGCGGGCCGAGCTGACGATAGGTTTCCGGCAGATCATCACCCACCAGCCCGAGCAGCAGGGATTCGACTTCGGCGTATTCCAGTAGCTCCATTTCGAGGCCGTCTTCGAGATCGATCAGCGCGTAGCAGATGTCGTCGGCGGCCTCCATCAGGTACACCAGCGGGTGACGCGCCCAGCGCTGGTCTTCGATTTGCGGCAGGCCCAGTTTGTGCGCGATCTGTTCGAGCAGCGGCAGCTCGCTCTGATAACAACCGAATTTATGTTTCTTGTAGCCCAGAGAATCGGCGTGACGCGCAGTCCACGGGTACTTCAGGTAGGTGCCGAGCGTGGCATAGGTCAGCCGCGTACCGCCGTCGAACTGGTGGTACTCCAGCTGAGTCAGGACGCGAAAGCCCTGGGCGTTACCTTCAAAGTTGAGGAAGTCGCCGCGTTCGGCTTCACTCATGCCGTCGAGCCAACCACGTCCGGCCGCCTGCTGGAACCAGTGACGAATGGCATCTTCACCGGAATGGCCGAACGGCGGATTACCAATGTCGTGGGCCAGACACGCCGACTGCACGACCATGCCGAGGTCGGCCGGGTCACACCATTCAGGCAAGGCACTGCGCAGGGTTTCGCCCACCCGCATGCCCAGTGAACGGCCGACGCAACTGACTTCCAGCGAATGGGTCAGGCGTGTGTGAATGTGATCGTTGCTGGTGACCGGGTGCACCTGGGTCTTGCGTCCGAGGCGGCGGAAGGCACCGGAGAAAATGATGCGGTCATGGTCTTTGTGGAAAGGGCTGCGGCCAAGTTCTTGCGGGCTGTGCAGCGGCTTGCCGAGGCGTTCGCGGTTGAGCAGGGTTTGCCAATCCAAGGCTGATTCTCTCCGTCAGGTGACTGGGGCGTTGGCCCCTAGCTTCCCGGTTCGCGCACGCCCCTGCAAGCGTAACTACAACCCTGCCGCGTCGATGTCGATCAACAGCAAACGCTCACCGTTGTCAAAAAACTGCCCGGCCGTCAGGCAATACTGATTGCTGGTGGCATCGCGGTAGGTATTGGAGAGCGTCAAACGCCGCTCTTCCCAACCTTCGGCGAGCAAATGATAGAAATACGGGCGCCACGACCAGTTGTGCCCCAGATAGCGATTGTCGGCGACCCAGCCATGCTGCCGCCATTCGAGGTTGGGCGTCAGCTGGGTGCCGTGGCGATCGCATTGATAAAACCGCAGCAGCCAGGGGAAGGCGTCCAGTTGTGGCAATGCGCTCAACGGCGCATGCGTCTGAGCCCAGGCTTGCAGGATCGACATCAGTTCAGCGAGTTGCTGGCGCATTTGCATCAGCCGCCCACGCTCGGCGAGCTTCTGCCGGACATAGCGCTGGCGCAGCTCGGCGAAGCGTTGCACGAACGCGTCAGTGGGAAAAAACGCCTCCTGCGCCCGCGCGAACAGGAAACCCTGCACATAGCGCGATCCGCATTCCAGGGCGAAATTCAACTGCGCTTCGGTCTCGACGCCTTCAGCAATGATCCAGCAACCGGTCTTCTCGGCCATCTGCGCGAGTGCCTTGACCACGTCGCCGCTCGGACCGCCCAGTGCTGCGGCCTGGAACAGGCGCATATCGAGTTTGAGAATGTCCGGTTGCAGCGCCAGCACCCGATCCAGTTGCGAGTAGCCGGCGCCAAAGTCGTCGATGGCGATTCTCGCTCCCGCCTCGCGATAGCGCGCGACAACTTCGGCCAGGCGTTGACCATTGCCACCCAGTTCGGTGATCTCGAAGACGATTCGTTGCGGATCGATGTCGTAGCGCGCCAATTGCTTGAGGCTGGGCAGGGCTTGATCGGAGCGCAGACGACTGATCCACCGCGGCGACATGTTGAGGCTGAGAAACCAGTCTGCCGGCGCTTCATGCAAGCGGCTCAAGGCGTTGTCGCGGATTTGCCGGTCGAGGCGGCGCAGGGCAATGGCGGGCGTTCGTGGATCGGCAAACAATGGCCCGACCGAATTCAATTGACCGTCAGCCTGGCGCAGTCGACCCAGCGCTTCAACGCCGGCAATGCGTCCCGTGGCGGTATCGATGAAAGGCTGAAAGCAGGCGAGCGGTTGCCCGTCGATCACGGGGCCTCCTTAGTGGTTCTTGTTCTGGTGAACCCCGCCTACCGGGTAGGCGCACGGGATTGAACCTCCGGATAAAGAGGTTCATCCCGCCGGTATTGCAAGAATGTAGCCAGATGTATCTGGTTAGCGTTTTGCCGAGCTCTGCATGACCAGTTTGATCAGCGGCCCGAGGCTGGTGCCGAGCCGGATCAAACGGCTTAACCCACCGACGCCGCCACTTTTCGTGCCTTTGCCAGTGATAAAGCCCAATAGCGTAACGGCAGCCACGCCCCACAATGGCGCGTGTTTGATGCCGAAGCCACCTTGCAGGTTTTGCGTCATGCCGCGCACGCGTTGCAGCGGTTGCAGCACTTGCCCGGCTTCATGACGAATTTCCTGGCGATGCATTTCCATGCGCAGGCGGATCAAGGCCTTGCGCATTTCCCGACGCGAGCTGTTGTGTGGCAGTTCAGGCAGGCTCATGGCAGCAGGCGCTCCCGGTCGTTGGCCAGCTCTTCGAGCGTGCCGTGGAAAGGCGAGGACTCATCGAAGATCGCCGCCTTGAGGCGCAGCGCGCAGAAGATCGAGGCCAAGGTATAGAAGACGCATAGGCCGATGATCGCGGCGAGACGGTAGGTGTCCCAGAACACGATCATCACCAAGGTCGATAAACCCACCAGCAACAACAGGGCAAAGACCAAGGCCAGACCGGCGAACAGCAACAGGCTGACGGTGCGTGATTTCTGCTCCTGCAATTCGATGCCGAACAATTCGACATGGCTGTGCAGCAGTCCGAGAACGGCGGCGCCCAGGCGTCGCGTGGAAGAGGCAGTGCCCGCAGTCGGGCCGGATTCACCGATCGACATAATCAGCGCCGAGTGGCCAGCAGGCCGATCAGGAAGCCAACACCGGCAGCAATGCCGACGGACTGCCAAGGGTTGGCCGACACATAATCTTCAGTGGCGGTGACAGCCGCCTGACCGCGATCGCGAAGGGTGTCTTCGGTCAGTTTGAGGGTTTCGCGGGCGCGCAGCAGGCTGTCGTGGATCTGCTCGCGCAGCTCATCAGCCTGATCGCCGGCCAGGGTGGCGGTGTGCTCGAGCAACCGTTCGGTGTCGGCGACCAAAGTCTGGAAGTCGTTCATGAGGATTTCTTGAGCAGTCTTTGCCTTGATGCTGGCCATGGGTGGATCTCCGTAAGTGACGTCTGAAGCGTTCGAGTATGAGCCTTGCGCGAAGGTTCAGTACAAATGACTGGTACAACTTTTGCTGTGTCGTGGTGCGTCGCCCGGCGGTTGTGCGCTGTTGCCGGGCGCTCGCGTCAAGAAACCTTATCCCAAACAAGCCCGGTTCGTGTCAGGACATCGACCTAGTGCGCCAAAGCAGTTCGCCGGACCCTCGGAATCGTGACTGCGCGGTCGCAACTTGGTGCATGAAATGTGCGCATGAACCGCTTTGGTGCCTTTTTCGCTTCTAGGTCTGCCTGCTTATGGAAAATCTGCAAAGCGCTGTGGACACCCTGGTTCACAGCTCCAATACCTTGTTCATTCTGATCGGTGCGGTGATGGTGCTGGCGATGCACGCCGGTTTCGCCTTTCTGGAGGTCGGCACAGTCCGTCAGAAAAGCCAGGTCAATGCGCTGTCGAAGATTCTCAGCGATTTCGCCGTCTCGACCCTGGCCTATTTCTTTATAGGCTATTGGATCTCTTATGGCGTGACCTTCATGCAGCCGGCGGCGGTGCTGAGCGCCGATCACGGTTATGGACTGGTGAAGTTTTTCTTCCTGCTGACCTTTGCTGCCGCGATCCCGGCGATCATTTCCGGTGGCATCGCCGAGCGCGCGCGTTTTGTGCCGCAGTTGTGCGCGACAGCGTTGATCGTCGCGTTCATCTATCCGTTTTTCGAAGGCATGATCTGGAACGGCAACTACGGCCTGCAAGCGTGGCTGACGGCGCAGTTTGGTGCCGCTTTCCATGATTTCGCCGGTTCCGTGGTGGTGCATGCCATGGGCGGCTGGCTGGCGCTGGCGGCGGTGCTGTTGCTGGGGCCGCGCAATGGTCGTTATCGCGACGGTCGTCTGGTCGCGTTCGCACCGTCGAGCATTCCCTTTCTGGCGCTGGGCTCGTGGATTCTGATTGTCGGCTGGTTCGGCTTCAACGTGATGAGTGCGCAAACACTGCAAGGCGTCAGCGGTCTGGTGGCGGTCAATTCGCTGATGGCGATGGTCGGCGGCACGATGGCGGCGCTGCTCGTCGGGCGCAATGACCCGGGCTTCCTGCACAACGGCCCATTGGCCGGTCTGGTGGCGATCTGTGCCGGGTCCGACCTGATGCATCCGGTCGGGGCACTGGTGACTGGCGCGATTGCTGGTGCGCTGTTTGTCTGGTGCTTTACCGCCGCGCAGGTGAAATGGCGCATCGATGACGTATTGGGTGTTTGGCCACTGCACGGCTTGTGCGGAGTGTGGGGCGGGATTGCCTGCGGGATTTTCGGCCAGACTGCGCTCGGCGGTATTGGCGGCGTCAGTTTGATCAGCCAGTTGATCGGCACCGCGCTGGGCGTCGCGGTGGCGCTGATCGGTGGTTTCGCTGTTTACGGCGTGATCAAGGCGCTGCACGGGCTGCGCCTGAGTCAGGAACAAGAGTATTACGGCGCCGACCTGTCGTTGCACAAGATCGGCGCGGTGAGCCAGGACTAAGTTTCTGCATCATCACTGCCGGGATAAAAACCGTGAAGCAGGCGATAGCGGTCGATGCGCACCTGATCGACTTGCTCCTGCACCTGATGCGCCGGCAGACCGAGCATGATCAAGGCGTGAGAGGCGAGCATCAGGCTCGACTCCAACAGCTCCGGCACCACTTCGGTGGCGCCGGCGGCTTTCAATTCGGCCCATTGGCTGTCGTCGCGGGTGCGTACCAGTATTGGCACGTGGGCGTTGAGTCGACGCGCTTCCTTGAGGATGCGCAGGGCAATGTCGCTCTGATCCACGGCTACCACCAGCAGCCTGGCGCGCAGCAGGCCCACGGCGGTCAGCAGGTCGCCGCGCGAGGAGTCGCCGTAATGCACGTCGCTTTCTCCGCTGGCGGCCTCCTGAACCCGAACCGGATCACTGTCCAGGGCGATATAAGGCTGTTTCGCATTGCGCAGGAAACGCCCGATGGATTGACCGACACGGCCGTAGCCACAAATCACCACGTGCCGGTTAAGGTCGGCGTTGAGTGCGCTGATTTCCTCGATCTGTGCTTCCTGGTTGGGCTTGCGATGCAGGGCGGCAGCGATGCGGGGCGCCGCGCGCAGCAACAGTGGCGTCAGCAGCATCGAACAGAACGTCGCGGCGAGCAGAAGATCGCCCAACGCTTCGGGCATCATGCTGTGTTGCTGCATCTGCGCCATCAGTGCAAAGCAGAACTCGCCGCCCTGAGCCAGTGCCAGACCGCTGCGCCACGCTGTTTCGCTGTCGCTGCCGCGCCACTTCACCAGCAAGGCGACGACGATACCCTTGATCACCATCAAACCGACGGTGAGCCCGAGGATCAGCAGGCTGTGACTGACGAACAGTTGCAGGTCGATGAGCATGCCGATGCTGACGAAAAACACCCCGAGCAGGATGTCGCGAAACGGTCGGATGTCGGCCTCGATCTGATGCCGATAGTGGCTTTCACCGAGCAACATGCCGGCCAGAAATGCACCGAGGGCAGGGGACAGGCCCAGCAGGTGAGTCAGCCACGCGGTCAACAACACAATCACTAGCGCCAGCAACACGAACAACTCTGCCGAGCGTGACGCGGCCACTTCATGGAACAGCCTCGGCAGCAACCAGCGACTGGCCAGCAGCAGACCGACAAACAGCACCACGGTTTTTGCCAGCGTCAGTGGCAGCGCCCAGTACCAGGCTTGCTCGCTGCTGCCGGCGAACACAGGCACTAACGTCAGTAGCAATACAGCGACAACGTCCTGAAACAGCAAAACGCCGACGGCATTCTGCCCGTGACTGCTGAACACCTCGCCGAGGCTGCCCAGCTCTTTGGTCACAATTGCCGTCGATGACAGCGAAAGCCCGGCGCCGAGCAATAGCGCCGGTGTCATCGGCATGCCCAGCAGCATCAGCAACAAACCGAGCAGCGCGGTACTGATCAGCACCTGCTGACTACCGAGACGGAACACTACCTGGCGCAAGGCGATCATCTTCGACAGAGAGAACTCCAGGCCCAGTGAAAACAACAGAAACACCACGCCCAGTTCGGCTACGTCAGGCAGGTGTTCGCTTTCGTTGACCCAGTCGAAGGCACTCGGCCCGACCAGCAGCCCGACGCACAGATAACCCAGAACCGGCGGTAACCGCAGCCGACGAAACAGGGCAATCACCACGAGGGACGAGGCGAGGATGATCAACAGATTGGCAAACACTGGACACTCCGATGTCAGATTCAGGCTTTTCAAGCGTAGAGGCAAAAAGACCGGAGGATCGCGCAAATGGTTTTTCTGTGGACTGATTTGCGTCAGGGTTTTGCCTGTGAACCTTTGTCGGAGGACTGGAGCCTTTGGGCGGCGTTGGCTCGACGGGTTTTGCGGTGCGGCCTAGAATAGGCCCACTCATTTTCTGGTTGAGCGCTCATGCTTCCTGAATGTCAGCTGTTCGGCACCCTCGGGTGTCATTTATGCGAAGTCGCTGAGGCCGAGCTGATGCCCTTCGTCGAGCATGGCCTGCTGGTTGAACTGGTCGATATCGCTGACGACGAATCCTGGTTTGAGGCTTATAGCCTGCGGATTCCGGTGTTGCGTCGTGTCGACACCGGGGCTGAGCTGGGTTGGCCCTTCAGCGCTGATCAAGTCGTGGCATTTCTGCGTTAATCCGTATTTTCTCATTCATCCCGCCGGTCGCCGCTGCCATCCATTCCTTGGCATTTTACGGATTGTTCGGTTACTGTATGTTCATACAGTAAATGCGTCAGAGGGATGAACCGTGGTCAATGTCGAACAGTTGAAAAACAGCGTGAACCGGATGTCGGTTGACGTGGTGCGCGAGGCCGTTCTCGAATTGCGCCTGGACGGGCTGGTCACGGAAGGCAAGACGCCCTTCAACAAGCTGCATTTCAACACTTGTTTTGCCGAAATCGAGGCCTTGTTTCAGCGTGCCGGTTACCACAAACAACTGGATGTGGTCGGTTATCAAGGATTGCTCTACGCCTTGTATGACCCGGGCCGCTGGGAGGCCGTCGATGTGCTGCGCTGGCTCAAGGAGTTCACAGACGCCGCAGCGCTCAAGTCGATCCCGGCCTGAGCATTCTGCGCTAGGTTCGTTTCCGTCAGTGCTGGATAATGCCGCCCTGTATTGAGGGTTCGATTTCCGTATGTCCATATCTACATTCTCTGCTGCGCAGAATCAGGCGAGCACGCTTTATCTGCCTCCGGGTGCCTGGCTGACCGTACTCGATTGTCTGTGCGAGCATTTCCGCGCCATTGACCGCGAGCAATGGCTGGACCGGATCGCTCGGGGCCGAGTGCTGGATGGTCATGGTCAGCCGATCTCGGTGGACCTGCCTTACAAGGAAGGCTTGCGAATCCATTATTTTCGCGAGGTGCCGGACGAAAAGCCGATCCCGGTGGTCGAGTCGATTCTCTATGCCGACGAACATTTGGTAGTGGCTGACAAACCGCATTTTCTTCCGGTCACGCCCGCTGGCGAATACGTTGAGCAAACCTTGTTGCGCAGGCTGATTCGTCGCCTGGACAATCCCCATCTGGTGCCCTTGCACCGCATCGACCGGCATACGGCGGGACTGGTGATTTTCTCGGCCAATCCGCAAACCCGTTCGGCCTATCAGTCGCTGTTCCCGACCCGGCAGATCGACAAGCGCTATGAAGCCATCGCCCCGGCGCTGCCAGATCTGAAATTTCCGCTGGTGCATAAAAGCCGCCTGGTGGATGGCGAACCGTTTTTCCGTATGCAGGAAGGCGCCGGTGCCAGCAATACCGAAACGGCGGTGGAGGTTCGGGAAAAGCATGGTGAACTGTGGCGTTATGGCTTGTTTCCAGTGACTGGCAAGAAACATCAGCTGCGTGTCCACATGACTGCGCTGGGGGCGAGCATCTGCAACGATCCGTTTTATCCGGATGTGTTGAAAGACGTCGAGGATGACTACGCCAATCCGCTGAAGCTGCTGGCGCAAGGTCTGCGGTTTATCGACCCGGTGACCGGTGAAGAGCGCGAATTCGAGAGCCGGATTTCGCTGCAATGGTGACGTAAAGTCACTTTTCGAGCGCCCATGAAAAAGCCCGCAATTATTGCGGGCTTTTCTGTATCCGGTGTCGACCCAGAGCTTACAGCTCTTTAACGGTACGAACCTGATCCTTGTTGATGCGGGTTTCTTTGCCGTCCAGCTGTTTGAACTCGTAGAAGCCCGAATCGTCATCGTATTTCGGGGTGTCGACGGCCTGGATTTCGCGACCGTCATTCAAGGTGATCACTGTAGGCGACGAGCAACCGGCGAGGGTAGCCAGGCCCAGTGCGAGCATGAAAGTGGCGAGGGTCCGTTGAGTCATGGGTGTGTCTCCGAATGGGAATTCTTTTGGTTACTGAGCTTGAGACGTATACAAGGCGTGAGAGTTCCTTGAGTGGTGTCAGTCTGACACAGTGTTGTGCGAATTTAACAGTTCGGGGGTGTTCAGGTTGGCCAGCCGCGGGTCGTTGTCCGGGCATTGCAGGGCACTGGCACCGAGCTCGCGCATGACCCGGCCGGGGCTGCGTTCACCAGCATTCCAGGCCTCTTCGAAGGCCGGTCGAAGGGCTACCGGAATCACGCACAGCAACGGTTCCCAATGCTCGTCATGGCGCAACATTAAAGGTTTTTCAGGATTCTGATTGGCGGTCTCACGCATGCTGTGGAGCAGCGCTGCGTCTATTCGCGGAACATCGCAGGGCAAGACCAACAGGTGTGTGTGGCGCGCCGCTTTCAGGCCGGCGCGAATGCCGGCCAATGGCCCTGGGAAATCGCCCTGGTCATCGACCACCAACTGATCGGCGAATGGTGCGTAACGCTCGCGATTGCGGTTGCAGGAAATGATCAGGTCGTCAGTCATTGCACGAACCTTGCGTTGCAAATGTGCAATCAACGGCTCACCCAGCCACTCGACCAATCCTTTGTCCTGACCGCCCATGCGTTGGCCGCGTCCGCCTGCCAGGAGCAGAATGGAGCAGGGTGGCAATTGCGTATTCAGGGGCATGGCAGCTCTCCAGAGGGGCGGCGAAAAAATGAGGCGCTGTGATATAACACCGGGCTGTTTCTCCTACAACTGGACGAGCCTATGAAAGCCAAGGCTGATGTACCTTTCGTGCCGCTCAATATTGCGGTGCTGACAGTCAGTGACACCCGAACTCTGGAAACCGATACCTCAGGTCAGGTCTTCGTCGACCGCTTGACCGCGGCGGGCCATTTTTTGGCGCAGCGGGTTTTGCTCAAAGATGACCTCTACAAAATACGCGCGCAAGTCGCCAACTGGATTGCCGACGATGTCGTGCAGGTAGTGCTGATCACTGGCGGCACCGGATTCACTGGCCGTGACAGCACGCCCGAAGCGGTTGCATGCCTGCTCGACAAGCAGGTCGACGGGTTTGGTGAGTTGTTCCGGCAGATCTCGGTAGCCGACATCGGCACCTCGACGGTGCAGTCGCGTGCGCTGGCAGGTCTGGCCAACGGTACGCTGGTGTGCTGCTTGCCGGGTTCAACCAATGCCGTGCGCACCGGTTGGGATGGCATCCTGGGCGAGCAATTGGACGCTCGTCACCGCCCGTGCAATTTCGTCACACATTTGAAGCAGGCGGCACCTTGTGAATCCCGTGGGTAAGCCGGGCAAGAGCGGGGCATTGATGCCGGTCGAGGTGGCGTTGGCGCGCCTGCTCGACATGGCCGAAGCCTCGCCCATTGTCGAGCATGAATATTTGCCGCTGTCTCAGGTTCAGGGGCGGGTGCTGAGCGAAGATCTGATTTCGACGCTGGATCTGCCGCCCTGGCCGAACAGTGCCATGGATGGCTACGCGCTGAACCTGACGGATTGGAGTGGTCAGCCGATGCCGGTGAGTCAGAAGGTGTTTGCCGGGCAATCCCCCGAACCACTGACGCCGGGCACCTGTGCGCGGATTTTCACCGGGGCGCCGGTGCCTGCGGGCGCTGATTGCGTGGAAATGCAGGAAAACGCTGAGGTTCAAACCGATGAAAGGGTGCGTTTCCTTGAACCGATGAAGGCAGGGCAAAACATTCGCCCGCAAGGTCAGGAAACCACAGTCGGTGAACTGATCCTGCCCGTCGGAACCCGCTTGGGTCCGATAGAGCAGGGGCTGGCCGCATCGTTGGGTTGCGCCGGGCTGAAGGTCGTGCGCAAGGTTCGCGTTGCGGTGATTTCCACTGGCGATGAATTGGTCGAGCCGGGCCAGGCATTGGAACCTGGTCAGATATACAACAGCAATCGCGTGTTGCTGTGCAGTTGGCTGCAACGTATGGGCTGCGAGGTGATCGATGCCGGCATTCTTCCGGATAATCTGGCCACAACCCGTGCCCGTCTGGGTGAGTTGCAAGACGTCGATCTGATTCTTTCCACCGGTGGCGTGTCGGTAGGTGAGGCGGATTTTCTGGGTGTCGCCTTGCGAGAGGAGGGCGAGCTTGCCCTTTGGAAGCTGGCGATCAAACCTGGAAAACCGCTGACGTTTGGCCATTTCCGCAATGTGCCGGTCATTGGCTTGCCAGGAAATCCGGCATCGACGCTGGTGACCTTTGCACTACTCACTCGGCCATATCTGTTGCGCCGTCAGGGCGTGCAGGACGTCGAGCCGCTGAAGTTCACCGTGCCAGCGGGTTTTGACTGGCCGGTGGCAGGCAATCGGCGTGAATACCTTAGAGGCCGTCTGGATCAAGGGCGTGCCACTGTTTACCGCAACCAGAGCTCAGGCGTTCTGCGTAGCGCCGCATGGGCGGATGGGTTGGTCGAAGTGCTGGAGGGCAGCACACTGAGCGCCGGCGACGAAGTGGTCTTCATTCCGCTGAGTGATCTGCTGGACTGACCGCTGTCTCGCAAATGCAGGCGTCGGCTGTCGGCGCCTGCAGTGACTCATTCATTTAATTGCTGATCAGTGTCACAAGCTGGTCGAATCGGCTATTGGCCACCCAACCCAGCAGGCCCAGCACAACCGCTGTCGCACCCGCCGAGTAGGCAAGCCGGTGTTTGATTGTTCTGACATCACCACAAACTTCGTCCATGTCCCGCCGAAGGTACTTGAGATGGGTTTCCAGCTCGGTAACACGAGGTTCCATATCAACTTCTCCAGTGGTTCTGGCGCTGTTTTTGAATTCGGACTTTTGATTCGAGCGACTTTCGACGAGGGGGCCAACCGGGCTCAATGGCATTCTGGCTTCATGACTGGGCATGGAAGCATCCACCGGTTGTTTCAACTGTTCGCTTGCAAACTTTTTCAGCTCTCGAACTGGCAAGAGCCCTAGGGGTGTATCCACTCATTACATGCACATCCTTGTGTGTTGGATTGAAGATTGCTACCGCCGGCACACGGTGACCCAATGTCGAAGCCGGGTCAATTAAGCCGATTCCGCATGTTTTGTAAGAAAAAATACCGCTGTGTAGGACGTCGAGGCCAGAAGACGAATTAATTACGGGTCTGACGGCTTTTTTACGAGCGGCAGTGGTCAAGATGTCTCGAACCGATTCGATTAGGGAGTGATGTGATGAGTGAACGCCGGGCGCTGTTGATTCTGCATGGCAAGCAGGCACTCAACGAGGCGGTACGCACCGCCGTCGAGGACAAGCGCAAGCAAGGCTGGGAGCTGGCCGTGCGTCTGACCTGGGAGGCAGGGGACGCGCAGCGCTGGGTAGAACAAGCCTTGGTCGACGGCTACACGAAAATCATTGCCGGGGGCGGCGATGGCACCTTGCGCGATATCGCCGAAGCGCTCGCCGCGCATCCTGGCAAAGCCAGCCTCGTCCTCTTGCCTTTGGGCACTGCCAACGATTTTTCCCGCGCCGCCGGCGTGCCGCTGGAGCCTGCCGAAGCCCTTGAGCTGCTCGATGTGCCCCCGCGCGACATCGATCTGGGCGAAGTGGGCGGGCAGATTTTTCTCAATATGGCCACCGGTGGTTTCGGCAGTCAGGTCACGGCCAATACGTCCGAGGATTTGAAAAAAGTACTCGGCGGCGCAGCCTATCTGTTCACCGGCCTGTCACGATTCAGCGAGCTGCACGCCGCTTATGGCGAACTTCAGGGGCCGGATTTTCACTGGCGTGGCGAGCTGTTGGCACTGGGTATCGGCAATGGCCGACAGGCCGGCGGTGGACACGTGCTGTGCCCGGAGGCGCTGGCCGATGACGGGTTGCTTGATATCAGCATCCTGCCGGCGCCACAGGAGCTGGTGGGCACGTTGAAGACACTGCTCAGTGATGGTTTCGGGATCGATAACATGTTTGTTCGAACCCGTTTGCCATGGGTCGAAATCAAGGTGGCCGAAGGGCTTTGCATCAACCTTGATGGCGAACCGCTGGAGGGCGACAACATGCGATTTGAAGCGCGTCCGGCGGCGTTGCGTGTGCACCTGCCGGAGCATTCTCCACTGCTGGGCGGTGTCCGGTCGGTCAATCGTCCAGACTGATGATCTGTTCGCGCACGGCGAACAGTACCAGGCCCGCTACGTCGTAGATTTGCAGGCGCTTCATGATCTGTGAGCGGTGGGTCTCGACCGTCTTGATGCTCAGCCCCAAGCCATTGGCGATTTCCCGGGTGGATTTGCCCCGCACGATCAAACGCAGGATTTCCAGCTGGCGGGCGGTCAGATTATGCGAGTCGGCGGCCTCCGGCTGCTGCTTCTGATTACGGGTCAGGGCCTGATTGATCACGGTGTGTGCGATGGCCGGACTCAGGTAGCGCTCGTTGTTGCGCAAGGCTTCCAGTGCATGTTCGAGTTCAGTGGCCGTGGTGTCCTTGAGCAGGTAGCCGTGGGCGCCGGACTCGAGCGCCTGCATGATCAGCGCCGGATCGGTGTGCATCGAGAGGATCAGTACCTTGCTCTGCGGACGCACTCGCTTGAGTCGTTGCAGGGCTTCCAGGCCACCGGTTTCTTTCATGGAGATATCCAGCAACACGATATCCGGACTCAGTTGCTCGACCATTTCGAGCAACTGCGAACCGTCATTGGCTTCGCCAATCACCGCGTAACCGGGAATATCCAGCACCAGAGCGCGCACGCCGGCCCTGATCAGCGAGTGGTCATCCACCAGAAGTAAGTTGCAAGTCAACGCATAACCTTATTCGTACTGGCCCGCTCGAGTGCGCGAGGCGCCCAGGGGAAGAGTGCTTCGATTTGAGTGCCTTTGCCCGGCTCGCTGATGACGTTCAGGGTGCCACCCAGTTGCTCGATTCGTTCGGCCATCCCGGCCATGCCTCGTTGTCCTTCACGACCGGGATCGGCGGCCGGGGCGAATCCCAGGCCGTCATCGCTGATCAGCAGCGTCAGCCCTTTGGGCAGACGTTGCACGCGTATCACCAGATTTTTTGCCTGGGCGTGACGCAGGATATTGGTAACAGCCTCTTGGGTAATACGGAAGGCGGCGACTGCCATTTCTTCCGGGATGCCATTAAGGCGTTGCTGGCAATCGAGGCTCCAGTGCACGCTGGTGTTGGTCAATGTCTTGAGTAGATGTGCACGCAGGCTGGCTTCAAGCCCCAGGCTGGTCAACTGCCGTGGATTGAGAATGGCCGAAACGTCGCGCACCTTGTCGAGAGTTTCTTCCAGGGTGGCGCACAGCACCGTGCATTGCTCCTGCAAGTCATCCGGCAGGCGTCGCTTGAGCCACTCGCTCTGCAGTTTGGCGGCCGTCAATAACTGGCCGATATCATCGTGCAGTTCGCGGCTGAGGCGATGACGCTCGTTTTCCTGGACTTCCAGCAAGCGGTCGGCGAGTTCCTGCGGCTGAAACTTGATCGATTTGCGTGACAGCCGATATTGCACCCAGACACACGCGGTAGCGGCGATGTCGAGCATTAGCAGTCCGAGGCTAAGTGGTGTCGCAAGACCGTAGGTCAGCAGGCTGCCGAGCGTCGCGGCGACACACAGTATGAGTGTGAACCGGCGGGCATTTTCCCGGGAGGGTGGCCATGTAGTGATTGACTTGAGGCTGGCGTACATAACGGATGGAGCCAATGGATGTTCGCTGCGGGCAGACCGGCCTGAGGCTGGCGGATCTCTGTCTGAAAATGCTGTCAAGTATGTTATTGATTTCAACCCGGTTCAGTGAATGTGTTGACCGCCAACTATCAGTGGATAGCTGTCGCTGAAATCACTGTGCCATTAATTTGAAAGCAACTAATGGGCGGCATAATACCACTTAAGATACCGTTGGTCGCGCTTGCTATATATGTCCAATGAGTCAGGAATTACGTGGTTTTGGACGCAAGTTCCATAATGGAAAAGTCGATTTATTGAGTTCGATAGATGTAGGTGTTGCCTGAAGTTGTGCTTCTTAACACACAGGCAAACCCTGAGGCCGGCAGAAACATGAGTGTCTGGCGTCGCTGATTATTTATTTCGATTTGTCGCTGGCAGGTATGAACTATTCAATTACGACATGCAACGTATTCGTTTCAAACGCCAGTGCGAATACAGGATGCTGATCAGGCTTGTCCCAATTGGGGCAAACGTTTGCCCGCCAGTGGCGGCTGTAGCCGGCTTTGGCCGACCTGGAAGGCGAAGGCTTCGATCAGGGAGGTCTGTTCGCTTTCATCCAGACTCAGTTGCCCGGTCTGCTGATCCACCAGTTCAAGCTGCCAAGCCATCAACGTGAAGCAATCCTGCAATGCTAGCAGGGCCTGTTCATGAAGGTCGACGTGATCCTGATTGAGGTTGAGCAGGCTGTAAATGTGCAGCGAGAACTCGGAAATCGCCTCCAGCGCCAGGGCTTCAGCCCTGCGTGCGAGTTTCAGGAGGGTATTGAGCATGCACTCGATAGCGTCCTTGTCATTGCTGATCAGTTGCAGATGGCTCAGGCATTCTTCGGACTTGGCCAGGAGTTGTTCGGCCTCGACAAGGAATTCGGGGAAGCGTTGTACCCACTCTTTGCGGTCCATTGGCATGCTTATCTCCACCACGTCATGTCTGATGAGGGAATGCCGTGTGTGGCGACGATCATGAATCGTCGGGAGATCGCGCCCAGACGTGCAGGTGCACAGACTGAGGGGTTCCAGAGGGCTTGTTTCCACTGAACTGCGATCGCACACAATAGCCTGACTCCGTTCATGCAATGAGAATGGCGTCACATTAATGGCTATTGGATATTGCGAATATCAGGTTGGGCCTGATTGTTACTAGGGGAATCCCTTAGACACGGGAACCTACCGTGCAAACCGAGGTCGCGCCGCAGAGAATGTAGCAGATGAAAATCACTGCGCCAGTAAAGCATGATGTTAATGTGACATCAATGCCCGATCATGGCATTTTTGACGGGGTCTGGCTTGGCAATCAAGAACCGCCATTTGCCGCCGATAACCTCACATAGTGAATTCATCAGAACAAGCCCAGGAGTCATTGATGGCCGGCATTCTCGACACGGTAGACCAACGCACGCAACTGGTGGGTGAGAATCGCCTGGAAATTCTCATGTTTCGACTGGCCGGGCGCCAGTTGTTCGCGATCAACGTGTTCAAGGTCCAGGAAGTGCTGCAACTGCCGAAACTGACTTTGATGCCGCAGCGTCATCCGTTTGTCTGTGGGGTGGTCAATCTGCGTGGTCAGACCTTGCCGGTGATCGATCTGTCGCAGGCGATCGGCATGCGTCCATTGGTGCCGGGGCCGAACAGCACCATCATCGTCACCGAGTACAACCGCTCGGTACAGGCTTTCCTCGTCGGCGGTGTGGACCGCATCGTCAACATGAACTGGGAAGCCATTCTGCCGCCGCCGACCAGCGCGGGGCGTCAGCACTATCTGACCGCGATCAGCAAGGTCGACGATCAACTGGTGGAAATCATCGACGTCGAGAAAGTCCTCGCCGAAATCGTCCCGTACAACGCCAAGGTTTCGCGCGACAAACTCGACGATCCGGTGCTGGAGCGCGCCCGTGGCCGTGAAGTGCTGCTGGTGGACGACTCTAACGTGGCTCTTTCGCAATTGCGCGATACCCTCGGCCAGCTCGGCGTGAAAATGCACATTGCCAGCGATGGCCTGAAGGCGCTGAACATGCTCAAGGGCTGGGCTGATACCGGCGTGAACATGACCGACAAGCTGCTGATGATTTTCACCGATGCGGAGATGCCGGAAATGGACGGCTATCGCCTGACCACCGAAATTCGCAACGACCCGCGTCTGCGTGGCTTGTACGTGGTGCTGCATACCTCGCTGTCCGGCAGTTTCAACGACTCGATGGTGAAGAAGGTTGGCTGCGACAACTTCCTCTCCAAATTCCAGCCGGACAAGCTGGTCGACGTGGTGCGCCAGCGTCTGATGCTCGACGAAGTTCCGGCCTGATTACACACCCATTGCAGGAGTGAGCCTGCTCGCGATAGCGGTGTGTCAGCCCCCAATCATTACCAGACACACCGCTATCGCGAGCAGGCTCACTCCTACAGTTATTGCTCTTTGATTCCTGATCAAGCTCGTATAGGGTGGCGTTTTTATTCTCCAGGGAGCTGGCCATGCTGCGTCTGAGCGCGCTTTATCGTTACCCGTTGAAATCCGGCAAAGTCGATGTGCTGCAGCGCGTCGACCTCGACAAGCTGGGGCTCGATGGCGACCGACGCTGGATGCTCGTGGACGAGGCCAGCGGCCGCTTCCTGACTCAGCGCGCCGAAGCGAAGATGAGTCAGTTGTCGGCCCTGTGGAATGCGCAGGGCGGTCTGACCCTGAGTGCTCCGCAACAGTCTTCCATCGACATCGCCTTGCCGGATAATGACGCCGAACTGCGCGGCGTGACGATCTGGCGCGATACCTTGCGCGTGCCGGATGCCGGTGATGAGGCTGCGCGCTGGGTCAGCGATTTCATCGGCAAACCGACCCGCCTGGTGCAGGTGCCTCTGGATCGCGCCCGCACTACGCAAGCCGGCTATGGCAACGAGGATGACCAGGTCGCGTTCGCCGATGGATTCCCTTTGTTGCTGATTGGCGAGGCATCCCTGCAGGATCTTTCGCAAAAAGTGGGACGATCCTTGGAAATGCTGCGTTTTCGGCCAAACCTCGTGATCGAAGGCAGTGAGGCCTATGCCGAAGACAGTTGGAAGCGCATTCGCATTGGCGATGTCGAGTTCCGCGTGGTCAAGCCATGTTCGCGCTGCATTCTCACCACGATTGACCCGCAAACCGGGGAGCGCAGTGCCGATCGCGAGCCGCTGGCCACCTTGCAGAAATATCGCGCTGAAGCCGATGGCGCGATGTTTGGGCAGAATCTGGTGAATGACAGTAATGGTCGACTCGAAGTCGGCATGTCGGTGGAAATCCTCGAGTAACCCACGCATGAAACTAAAATGCCCGTGTCCTTGGACACGGGCATTTTTTTATCGCAGTGCAACCGTGGGTTTAACCGCGGTATTCGCACAGGTAAGCGGTGTCCACCGCCACCTTCAACTGGAACTTGCTGTTGGCCGGAACGTTGAACTGACTGCCGGCGGCGAAGGTTTCCCAGTCGCTGCTGTCTGGCAGTTTGACCGTCAGTGCGCCAGATACAACGTGCATGATTTCACGCTGGCTGGTGCCGAATTCGTATTCGCCCGGGGCCATGACGCCGATGGTCGCCGGACCTTCAGCGGTGCCAAAGGCGATCGACTTGACGGTGCCGTCGAAGTACTCGTTGACTTTAAACATGGGCGATTCCTCGAAAAGGGCTAAAAAATGGAGGCGGCCAGTATGCACAAGGCTTTCAACGCCGTCACCTGCCCGGCGTCTGTCCAGTGAGTTCTCGAATTGACCCTAGAGTGGCAACACCAAGGGTAACAATCGCGCGGTGTTGCGCGCGTCCTCCAGCGCCCGATGCTGTTGACCGCTGAACTGCATGCCAGCCAGTTGCAGTGCGCCGTTGAGGCCCAGCGGCCGTTCGAGGCGCCGAGCCTTGGCGAAGCGTTGTTTGAGGTTCATGTGCGGCACCTTGCTCAATCCACTGTCGATTTGCAGACGCTGCCATTCCTGCAACAACTGCTTGCGGTCGTAATCGCCCCAGCTGGCCCAGCCTTCGAGGCGCGACTGATGCTGCGCGAGCCAGCGTTCGAACGCCGGCCAGACTTCGGTCAACGGCTGCGCCGTGTCGATACTGGCCTGGGTGATGTGCGTCAGTTCACGACAAAATGGCGTAAGCAACGGCCGCCGTGTCGGTTTGACGAAGCGCTGGAAATGATCCTGCTCGCGTCCGGCGCGATCGACCAGTGTGGCGCCGATCTCGATAATTTCCATTTCGGTGACTGGCCAGCCACCCTCATCGGTGGTGGCTTCCAGATCTATGACCAGCCAGTGAGGCATCGCAGGGTTCCTGATTTCCGCGTTCTGATAACTCAGAGCGTAGTCAAAACCCGCATGCGTGTGTGGGCGACTACTCGACCTGCAACAGAACCTGACGATTTTTTACCTGATCGCCAACCTTGACCTGCACCCGCTTGAGCACGCCGTCGATGCCGGCCTTCAGCGGATGCTCCATTTTCATTGCCTCCAGCACTACCAGCAACTGCCCCTTGCTGACCGGGCTGCCTTCGCTGACCAGTACGTCGACGATGGCACCGTCCATCGGCGCTTTCAGGGTGCCGGAGCTGACGCTGGTCTGACTGTCGATCACGGCGTGAGTTCGATCCTCCAGACGCAGACTGCCGGGGTGGGTAAACAGCCAGAGTTGTGCGGCATCCAGGCGATAGGCATGGCGCTGGCGTAGACCGTCGGCTTCCAGTGTCACCGACTGTGTATCGTAGGCGATAAGTTTCAATTCAAGCGTGCGTTCGGCCACCTGCACCGTGAACGCGCCTTGCGCCTGCGGGAGCAGTTGCACCGTCCAGTTTTGATCGTCGAGGCCGAGGCGATAGTGCAGCGGCACACTGGCGTTGTTGCGCCAGCCAGTCAGCGGAGCGCGGTGGGAGAGGGCGCTGGTTTGATAGAACAGCACCGTTGCAATCGCCAGTTGCTCGGCATCGGGAACGTAACGGTGCAGGCAGGGGTGATCGCTGAAATGCTGCGCAATGAAGGCGGTACTGAATTCACCGCTGATGAACTGCGGGTGTCGCAACAGGCTGGCGAGCAGGCGCTGATTGCTTTGCACCCCGAGCAGCACCGTGTCTTGCACCGCGCGCAACAGTTTGCGCCGGGCCTCTTGGCGGGTGGCGCCGTGGGCGATCAGTTTGCCGAGCATCGGGTCGTAGAACGGGCTGACCGAATGCCCTTCAAGCAAGCCATGATCGATTCGCGCACCGTGCTGTAGCGCTGGTGCCCACGCCTCGACACAGCCTGTTTGCGGCAAGAAATCCTGTGCTGGATCTTCGGCGTAGAGGCGCACCTCCATTGCGTGCCCGTTGAGTTGGACCTGATCCTGAGTCAGTGGCAATGGCTGCCCCTCGGCGACCAGCAATTGCCACGCGACCAGATCCAGCCCTGTAATCAGTTCAGTCACCGGGTGCTCGACTTGCAGGCGCGTGTTCATTTCAAGAAAGTAGAACTGCCCATGCGCATCGAGCAGAAATTCCACGGTGCCTGCGCCGACGTAGTTGACTGCGCGCCCAGCCTTCAATGCTGCTTCACCCATGGCCTGACGCAACTCGGCAGTCATCACCGGGCAAGGCGCTTCTTCGATGACTTTCTGGTGGCGACGCTGGATCGAACAGTCGCGTTCGCCGAGGTAGATCAAGTTACCGTGTTGATCGCCGAACAACTGCACCTCGACATGCCGTGGCTCGATCAGCGCCTGTTCGAGGATCAGTTCGTCACTGCCGAAGCCATTCAATGCTTCGGAGCGCGCGGTGCGCAGTTGCGCCGGCAAGTCAGCGGCGTTGTGCAGCAGACGCATACCGCGTCCACCCCCGCCGGCACTGGCCTTGATCATCAGTGGATAGCCGATGCGTTCGGCTTCACGCAGCAAGGTTGCATCGTCCTGTTCGGCGCCTTGGTAACCGGCGATGCAAGGCACACCGGCCTCAAGCATGGCGATTTTTGACTGGCGTTTGCTGCCCATCAACTCGATGGCTTCGACGCTCGGTCCGATGAAGATCAGTTCGGCCTGTTTGCAGGCGCGGGCAAATTCGGCGTTCTCCGAGAGAAAGCCGTAGCCGGGGTGAATGGCATTGGCGCCGCTGCGGTGCGCGGCGTCGAGGATGGCGGGGATGTTCAGGTAGGACTGCTGCACGGGGGCGGGGCCGATGTGTACGGCTTGATCGGCGATTTGTACGTGCAGCGCGTTGGCGTCGGCGTCGCTGTAAACGGCGACGGTGCGATAGCCCATGGCCTGGGCGGTGCGCTGAATGCGGCAGGCGATTTCACCGCGGTTGGCGATCAGGATTTTGTGGATGGCGGGCATGGTGGGTTTCCTGAGGTTTGGCGGTGGATGTGGAGGCCTCGTCGCGAGCAGGCTCATTCCTACAGGGGAACGCATTCCAAATGTGGGAACGAGCTTGCTCGCGAAGCTTTTAGCTGGCCCACCGCGGTGTACGTTTTTGCACAAAAGCCATGGTGCCCTCGATCCCTTCTTCTCCCGCCGCGGCATCGCTAAACCACTGCGCCGCCTCATCCAGCAATTCACTCGAAGGCTGCCCGGCACTCGCCAGCAGCAATTTCTTGGTCATGGCATTCGCCTCCGGCGCGCAACACAGCACATGCTGCAACACCTCGTCGAGCCGCTCGGCCAGCGCTTGTGCATCCTGCTCGACAAAATGCACCAACCCCAGACGCCGCGCCTGATGCCCATCGAAACGCGCAGCCGTCAGCGCCAATCGGCGGGTTTCGGTCAGACCGATGCGTTGCACCACAAACGGCGCGATCTGCGCCGGCAGCAAGCCGAGGCTGGTTTCCGGCAGGCCGAATTGCGCCTGATGATCGGTAATGGCGATATCACTGACACACGCCAGTCCGAAACCACCGCCGAGCACCGCGCCTTGCAGCACCGTGATCAGCACTTGCGGTGCGTGCTGCGCTTCTTCCAGCAGAGCCCCGAAGGCGCGATTCATATCACGGTAAGCATCAGCGCCCTGAGCGCGCGCGCTGGCCATATCCTTGATATCGCCGCCGGCACAGAAATGCCCGTTGGCACCGCTGAGCACCAGAGCCCGCACAGTGCGGTCTTCGCGCACGGCCGTCAGCACCGCGCGCAACTCGCTGACCATTTGCAGACTCATCGCATTACGGCTGTCCGGCCGATTGAGGGTGATGTGCAGCACGCCGCCATGCCGTTCCAGCAACAGCGTCTGGCATTCCGGCAGGCTGCTCATTTCTTTTTCCCCGGCAGAATGCCCATCAGTTTGCAGATAATCCCCAGCATGATTTCGTCGGCGCCACCGCCAATCGAGACCAGCCGCACATCTCGATAGGCACGGGCTACCGGGTTGTCCCACATGAAGCCCATGCCGCCCCAATATTGCAGGCAGCTGTCGCTGACTTCGCGGCCGAGGCGCCCGGCCTTGAGCTTGGCCATCGACGCCAGGCGTGTCACATCCTGACCTTTCACGTATTGCTCGGTGGCCTGGTAAACCAATGCGCGCAGGCATTCGATTTCAGTCTGCAACTCGGCGAGGCGAAAGTGGATCACCTGATTGTCGATCAGCGCATTGCCGAAGGTCTTGCGCTCCTTGCAGTACTCGATAGTGCTGTCGACGCAGTACTCCAGGCCTTTGATCATGTTCGCTGCGCCGAACAGGCGTTCCTCCTGAAACTGCAGCATCTGCATCATGAACCCGGCGCCTTCGTGGCCGATGCGATTGCGCTGGGGCACGCGCACGTTGTCGAAAAACACTTGCGCGGTTTCCGAACTGCGCATGCCGAGCTTGTCCAGGTGCGAGCTGAGGCTGATCCCCGGCGTGTTCATCGGCACCATGATCAGCGACTTGTTGATGTGCGGTTTGTCGTCCGAGGTGTTAGCCAGCAGGCAGATGAAGTCGGCACTCGGCGAGTTGGTGATCCACATCTTGCTGCCGTTGATCACGTAGTCGTCGCCGTCCTTGCGCGCGGTGGTTTTCAGGCCGGCCACATCAGATCCGGCGCCGACTTCGGAAACGCCGATGCAACCGACCTGCTCACCGCTGATCGCCGGTCTCAGGAACTCTTCGCGCAGTTCATCGGAGCCGAAGCGGGCGAGCGCGGGCGTACACATGTCGGTTTGCACGCCGATCGACATCGGAATGCCGCCGCAATGAATGGTGCCGAATTCTTCGGCGGCGACAATCGAATAGCTGTAATCGAGGCCCATGCCGCCGAATTTTTCCGGTTTGGAAATGCCCAGCAAACCGAGGTCGCCAGCCTTGCGGAAAATCTCGTGGATCGGGAAGCGTCCGGCCTTTTCCCATTCATCGACGTGCGGATTGATTTCGTGCTCGACGAATTGGCGGACGGTACGGCGCAGGGCTTCGTGTTCCGGGGTGAAGATCATTGTTATTGTTCTCCGTAGGGTCCGTGGCGGTCAGAACCGGCTGACGCCGAAGCTGTTGGGTTGCAGCGTGCGAATGTCGGCTTCGTGGCAGATGTCCAGCAAATAGCCGAGCAGGGTGCGCGTGTCGCGCGGATCGATCAGCCCGTCGTCCCACAGGTTGGCGCTGCCATAAAGCGCGGTGGACTGGCTGTCGAGTTTCTGCGCGGTGACCTGTTCGAGCATGTCGAGCATTTTCGGGTCTGGCGTCATGCCGTCCTTGAGCTGTTTGGCTTCGGTAACGATGCGCAAGACCTTGCCGGCCTGCGCACCGCCCATCACCGCCGTGCGGCTGTTCGGCCAGGCGAAGATGAAGCGCGGATCGAGACCGCGGCCGCACATCGCATAGTTGCCGGCGCCGTACGAACCGCCGACCACAATGGTCAGTTTCGGCACCCGCGCATTGGCCACCGCTTGAATCAGTTTCGAGCCGTGTTTGATCACGCCTTGCTGTTCCGATTCGGTGCCGACCATAAAACCGGTGGTGTTGTGGAAAAATAGCAGCGGGGTCTGGCTCTGATCGCACAACTGGAGGAACTGCGCCGCTTTGCTTGCGCCGTTCGGGGTGATCGGGCCGTTGTTGCCGATGAACCCGCAGGCGCGGCCCTGAATCTTCAATTGGCCGCAAATGGTCTGCTGATCGAACTCGCCTTTGAATTCGACGAAACAGGATTCATCGGCAATGCGCGCGATGATTTCTCGCACGTCATAAGGCTTTTTCGGATCGTCGGGGATCAGCCCGAGCAACTCGTCGATCGGGTAGAGCGGCTCTTTGTACTGCGGCTCCGGCAACCACGGCAGTTGCTCGTTCCACGGCAGCATATGGAGGATTTCACGCACTTGGCGCACGCCGTCGGCATCGTTTTCCGCGAGGTATTCAGCCGTCCCGGCGACCTGCGCGTGCATCTCGGCACCGCCCAGTTCTTCGTCGGTGGCGACTTCACCGGTGGCCGCTTTCAGCAGCGGGGGACCGGCGAGAAACAGCTTGGCTTTGCCGCGCACCACCACCACATAATCCGACAGCCCCGGCTGATAAGCGCCGCCCGCCGTGGCCGAGCCGTGCACCACGGTGATCTGCGGCAAACCCATGGCTGACATCCGCGCCTGGTTGGCAAAACTGCGTGCGCCTTCGACGAAAATCTCGGCGGCGTAATTGAGATTGGCGCCGCCGCTTTCGGCGAGGGTGATCACCGGCAGTTTGTTTTCCTGAGCAATCTGTTGCAGGCGCAGGGATTTTTTCAGACCGCTGGGCGAAATGGTGCCGCCCTTGATTGCGCTGTTGTTCGCCACGACCATCGCGCGGATGCCGCAGACATAGCCGATACCGGCAATCAGTCCACCACCGGCCGAGCTACCGTCCTTGTCGTCATGCAACTTGTAGCCGGCGAGGCTGGCCAGTTCGAGAAACGGTGCACCGGGATCGAGCAACAGGTTCAGGCGTTCGCGCGGCAGCAATTGCCCACGCTTGTCGAATTTTGGCTTGGCGTCAGCGGCTTTGTTCAGCAGGTTCTGTTCGAGCTGCTGGACTTGCTCGATGGCCGTGAGCATCGCTGCACGGTTGCGGGCAAACGCTTCGCTGTGCGGGTCGAGTTGGGACTGGATCTGCGGCATGGCTTATTCCTTGTCCTTGAGGACATCGGGAAGGTACGCCCGGTGAAAACCGTTGAACGACTCGCTGTGAGTGGCCTTGTGCAGTGGCCATGCACGGCTGCCGAGGCTGGCCGCACCATCGATTTTCAAGGTGCTGCCGCTGATGAATGCCGCCGCCGGGCTGAGCAGAAACACGATCGCGGCGCTGACTTCCGACTCGGTGCCGATGCGCTTGAGCGGCACATGTTCACGCAGGGTCGGAATCACCGCTTTGAACGCGCCTTCGTAGGTGTCCATGCCGCTGGAGGCAATCCAGCCCGGCGCCACCGCGTTGACTCGCACGCCGGCATAACCCCATTCGAACGCAGCAGTTTTGGTGAAGTTGTCCATACCCGATCGCGCCGCGCCCGAGTGGCCCATGCCGGGCATGCCGCCCCACATGTCGGCGAGCATGTTGACGATGTTGCCGCCGTGTTTGCTCATCGACTGATTGAACACTTCCCGCGCCATCAGAAATCCGCCGACCAGATTGGTGCGCAGTACGGTTTCGAAACCTTTCTGATTGATCGAAGCCAATGGCGACGGGTACTGGCCGCCGGCATTGTTGACCAGACCATGAATCGGCCCGTGCTCGGCGATCAGCACCTTGACCAGTTGTTTCACCGCTTCTTCATCACGGATATCGCAGGCCTTCCAGTGTGCGCGGCCACCGTCCTCGGCAATTTCCGCGGCGACCTTTTCCAGCTTTTCCGGTTTGCGCCCGACCAGCACCACGTTGGCGCCGAGCGCTGCCAGTTCATGCGCGGTGCAGCGACCGATGCCGCTGCCGCCGCCGGTGACAATGATGGTCTGGCCGTTGAACAGATCGGCGTGGAAAATCGACGCGTAAGCCATGCAAACAATCCTCTAGTCGAGCTGTTCGGCGATGCTCTGCGGCACCGGGATCTGGATTTCCAACAGTTGCTGGGCGAAGGCTTTGCCTTGCGGATCGATGCGCAGACTGGCCACGCCACCACCGCCGAGAGCGTTTTCCAGGAGAAAATTCAGGCTGTGGGTGCCGGGCAGATACCAGCGTTCGACCCGGCCGTGGATCGGGTCGAGCACGTGGCTCATCCAGTCGACAATGACGGCGGGGGTCAGCGCTTCGGCAATCCATGGCAGGTATTCGGGTTTGCGCGGCATGACGCCGATGTTGCTGTGATTACCCTTGTCTCCGGAGCGCGCGACGGCCAGTTTCACCAGCGCCACGCTGGCATCGGCGCGACCCTGTGGTTTGGGTGGCTGATGGGGCAGGGGCAAATTTTCGCTGTCGAGGGCGCTCAGTGAGGGCAGGGTGCATGGATAGTGTTCACCGGCCATGTCGATGTGCAGCGAGCAAGCGCTTTTATCGATCAGAAAAGAGAACAGACGAATCAGCGGATACACCGTTGGCCGCCCACCGACAATACCGGTCAGCCCCGGCGCCATGCCAGTGGCGGCCTGGGCGATTTCCCGGGAGAACAGCACCAGTGCCTGTTTATTCGGGTGGCGCACGGCGAGTTTAATCACCACTTCACGGCTGTCGTGTCGCTGGCCATGGGGGCCGTAGGTGGCTTCGCTGCCAAGCAGTTCGATGTCGGTTTCGCTGTAGGGCGCCCAACCGCGCTGGCTGAACATTTCCGCCGTTTTGGCGATAATTGCCTGACTGACTCGTCGCGCCTTGTCCACCGCATCAATACCGGCGATCAGGCAACTGGCAGTGCAGCGAAAACCGTCCGGATACGTGGCGCTGACCTTGTATTTGTCGCTGGGTGGCAGACCTTTGGCGCCGTGCACGTGCACCGTGTTTTTGCCTTGTTGCTGAAGTTTGACCTGAGTGAAGTCGCAGACCACGTCGGGCAACAGATAGGCCTGTGGATCGCCGATTTCATACAGCATCTGCTCGCCGACGGTCAGCGGTGTGACCAGTCCACCGGAGCCCTCGGGTTTGCTGACGATGAATTGGCTGTCGGCACTCACTTCAACGATGGGGAAACCGATGTGTTCGTAATCCGGCACGTCGCGCCAATCGGTGAAGTTGCCGCCAGTGCATTGCGCGCCGCATTCGATGATGTGCCCGGCCAGCGCGGCCTGGGCGAGTTTGTCGTAGTCGTGCCACGACCAGTCGAATTCGTGCACCAGCGCGGCGCTGACCACGGCGCTGTCGACCACCCGGCCGGTGATGACGATATCGGCACCCAGGCGTAGCGCTTCGACAATGCCCGGCGCGCCGAGGTAGGCGTTGGTGGATACGCACATCGCTGGCAGCGGGGCGCCACTGAACATTTCGCTGATGCCGCTAAGGTGTTTTAGCTGGGGTTGCAGATCATCGCCGAGCAGTACGGCGATTTTCAGGTCGATGCCGGCCTTGTCACAGGCCGCTAGCAAGGCGTTCGCACAAGCCTGCGGATTGACTCCGCCGGCATTGCTGATCACGCGGATGTTCTGCTCGGCCAATTGCGGCAACAGGGGCGTGAGAACTTCGATGAAGTCGCCGGCAAACCCCGCCCGCGGATCCTTCATGCGTGCGCCGGCCATGATCGACATGGTGATCTCGGCGAGGTAGTCGAACACCAGATAGTCCAGCTTGCCGCCCTCCACCAGCTGCGCGGCGGCGGTGGACGTATCTCCCCAGAATGCGCTGGCGCATCCGATGCGAACGGTGGTGGGCATTTTTATCTCCGACTCAGCAACCTGCGACAGAAGTGTCTGGAGGCTACCAAGCAAGCGCTTGGTTTGTAAACAGTTGAAACTATCTTCTGCCCAAGCGCTTGCTTGGTTGCCGCTGGCGGCTTAAATTGCGCGCAACCCTGCGGTTTCAGGGGGCAACAGACTGATCGACTGTAGGAGAGAACGGGTGGACGAGCAAAAAGCCCTGAGGGTCATGCGCGATTTGGTTGATGAAGGCCAATTGACCGACCCCGACAGCGCCCGCGGCAAATTGCTGCAAGTGGCCGCTCACCTGTTCCGTAACAAAGGCTATGAACGCACCACGGTGCGTGACCTGGCCGGCGCCGTCGGCATCCAGTCGGGAAGCATTTTTCATCACTTCAAAAGCAAGGATGAAATCCTCCGCGCAGTAATGGAAGAAACCATCCGTTACAACACCGCGTTGATGCGAGCGGCGCTGGCCGACGCGGCAGATGTGCGCGAGCGCGTGCTGGCGCTGATCCGCTGCGAATTGCAGTCGATCATGGGCGGCAGCGGTGAAGCCATGGCGGTGCTGGTCTACGAGTGGCGCTCGCTGTCCGAAGACGGTCAGGCCAAAGTGCTGGCGCTGCGCGATGTCTACGAGGACATCTGGTTGCAAGTGCTGGGTGAAGCCAAGGACGCCAGATTTATTCGTGGCGATGTATTTATTACCCGACGTTTCCTTACCGGTGCACTGTCGTGGACGACCACCTGGTTCCGTGCCGGCGGCAGTTTGAGCCTCGATCAGTTGGCCGATGAGGCGTTGATTCTGGTCCTCGAAGCGCGTTGAAGCACTTTCTATCCGGCCGGGAAACTGGCTAACTGGGCGAAACCGCCTAGCTTGAATGCATTGATCGGTATTTTTTCGGGGAGTGGGGTGTTTTGAAGTCTTCGCCAATTCGGACGGCCGCGGGGTTGATGCTCGCAGCGCTGGCTGCATTTTGGGTTTTGCCCTCTCAGGCAGCACAACTGGTTCGGGTCGGCGCGGCGCATTTTCCGCCTTACACCATTCGCCCGGAAAACGGCGCCGACACAGGTCTCCTGCCGCAGTTGGTCGAGGCCCTCAATCGTCTGCAAAGCGACTATCAGTTCGTCCTGGTGCCGACCTCGATTCCGCGGCGTTTCGGTGATTTCAAGCAGGGGCGGATCGACATGGCGATTTTCGAGAATCCCGATTGGGGCTGGAAAGATATTCCGCACACGGATGTCGACATGGGCCTTGAGGACGCCGAGATTTTCGTCGCACAACGCGAAGACGGTCGTCAGCAGAACTACTTTGCCGACCTCACTGGCAAGCGCCTGGCGTTGTTCAGCGGTTATCACTACGAGTTCGCCAACTTCAACGCCGACCCCAAGTATCTGGCTCAGAATTACAACGCCACGCTGACCTATTCCCACGACAGCAATCTGCTGATGGTCCTGCGTTCGCGGGCGGATATCGCCCTGGTGACGCGTTCGTATCTGTTCGATTACCTGCTGCGTAACGAAAAGGTGCGCGATGAGTTGCTGGTCTCGCAGCGCATCGATCAGGTCTACCACCACTACGCGATTCTTCGCCCGACGGCGCCGATTACCGGTGCGGCGTTTGGCAAGTTGCTTCAGGGCCTGCGCGATAACGGCGAAATGCTGAAAATTTTCGAGCCTTACAAGATCGCCGTGGTCCCAATCCCCCATCGTTGATCCATGCATTTCCCTTCAGGGCCTAAATTTTCCTTCTCGGCTCACGTCACATCGTTGAACTGTCGACGATTATCGTGAGCCCGACCCATGTCCAATCTGAATGACCTGACTGCCTTGGCCTTGCCTACGGGCAGTCAACTGATCGCTGATGCCAGCGAAAGCCGTCTGAGCCTGAGCCTTGACGGACAACCGCTGATTCGCTTGCGCCTCGATCGGGAGGCCAAGGGGGCAATTCAGCTCGATGAGCGCTTTGCGCTGCCGCCCGGGCAGGCGCTGTGGGCAGCCTGTTACTGGCTGTTCGCGCGGGATCCGGCGTGCCAACAATTGACTTGGCAATTGGATCAGCCACCGACCGAAGCCTTGCTCAGTGGTTTGTTGGTGAGCACTGAAGTGGCCGGCGAATATCGCTGTGAACGCACGCTGTTCTGGCAGCTGCCGCAACCTTGGCTCGGCACATCCCTGACCGGCAGTTATCCGCAGCAAATGGTCATCACCCAAGGCAAGCGGCATCCGCTGCGGCCGGTGAAGCCGCGCGGTGAAGTGTATCGGCGTTTCGATTCGCGTCTTGGCGCCTGGATTTCCCTGCGCACTGTGGAGATCGAAGAAGACTTGCTGCGTTTCAATCGCTGGCAGAACAGCCCGCGCGTCGCCAGTTTCTGGCAGGAAGAGGGCAGCATCGAGAAGCACCGCGAGTATTTGAGCAAGCTCGACGCCGACCCGCACACGCTGACCTTGATCGGCTGCTTCGATGATCAGCCGTTTGCCTATTTCGAAGCCTACTGGGCCAAGGAAGATCGCATCGCGCCGTTCTATGATGCCGACGATTACGACCGTGGCATCCACATGCTGGTCGGCGAGGAGGATCACCGTGGCCCGCACAAAGTAGCGAGTTGGTTATCGGCGCTGGTGCATTACCTGTTTCTGGATGATCCGCGCACTCAACGTGTGGTCGCTGAACCTCGGGCCGACAACGCGAAGATGATCGGCCATATGCAGAATCAGTGTTTCCACTGCGAGAAGGAATTCGACTTTCCGCACAAGCGCGCGGCGCTGATGATTCTGGGGCGTGAGCGGTTTTTTGATCGGTGCAAACTGGCGTGATGATCTGGCTTCAGGATTTCTGTGATCTTGAGGCCGCCTTCGCGAGCAGGCTCGCTCCCACATGGGTTTTGTGGCACTCACAAATTCCATGTGGGAGCGAGCCTGCTCGCGAATGGCTTGACGCAAAATCTGAATTTTAGCGACGACCCACAGCCACCGCATCCCGGCGGCTGCCCGAGACCTTGCGGCAGTGCACCAGCGCATCACGAATCATGAAGTTGACCAGGGTTGGCGAAACGCCGAGTTCCTTGGCGATGTCCTTTTGCGGCACGCCGTGCAGGCGGTACATCTCGAATGCGTAGCGAGTGCGGCTGGGCAGTTCGGTCAGCGCGTCGGCGATGTTCTCCAGGGTTGAGAAGTTGATGTGCGAGGTTTCCGGCGAAGCACCTTGAATAACCACGTTCAGCCCTTCCTCTTCAGGGCCGGAGTACTTCTGCTCAAGCGCCTGCTTGCGGTAGTGATCGATGGCGAGGTTGCGCACGATCTGGAACAGATAGCTCAGTTGCGCCTTGATCGACGACGTGATCGGTGGCGCCGATTGCAGTCGGAAAAACGCATCCTGCACCACGTCTTCGGCGCGCGACCGGCAGCCGGTAATACGGGCTGCAATCTTGACCAGAATCAGTCGATTGTCGACGAAGGCCTGAAGTAGCGGTGAATCGCACTTGCTTGTGGATACTTGTTCCGTCATGGAAATCACCTTGCTGCCAAATAGGTTAGTGGGACGCCTTGGGGACGGGGCCGCCCTACACATCGAGCGACAAATTATGTTGAATGATAATGATTGTCAATTGAGAAAGAGAAGTAATGCGCCACAAAGGTGCGTTCTGAGAACTGCGACACGCCGCCACACCCCGGCCCCATTGGCGATCCAGCCTGCCGACTAATTATTTCAAGACGTCATCCGTTCTCATTGGTGAATGGATCCGGGCGCACAGTCCCGGCCAGACAGCATTCCGATGCCTTGCGCGGTCGGCACAGACCGCGCCCTGCATGCCCTTTGAGGGGCGTGACGCAGCAACCCGATTCCATTAGCAAGCCGAATTCAGGCAGGAAACCTCATGACCGACGCGTTCGAACTCCCCAGCACCCTGGTCCAAGCCCTCCAGCGCCGCGCGGCCCTGACGCCGGATCGACTGGCCTTGCGTTTTCTCGCTGAAAACCCGGAGCAGGCTGTGGTGCTCAGTTATCGCGAGCTGGATCAACGCGCACGCATGATTGCCGCCGCGTTGCAGGCTGACACTGAATTCGGTGATCGCGCGGTGCTGCTGTTTCCCAGTGGCCCGGATTACGTCGCGGCGTTTTTTGGTTGTCTGTACGCCGGCGTGATCGCGGTGCCGGCCTATCCGCCGGAATCCGCGCGTCGTCACCATCAGGAGCGTTTGCTGTCGATCATTGCCGACGCCGAACCGCGTCTGCTGCTAACCAGCGCCGACCTGCGCGACGCCTTGCAGCAGATCGAAGGCGCGCCGCCGCTGCTGTGTGTTGACAGCCTCGACAGCGCACTGGCGCAAAACTGGGTTGAGCCGAATCTGCCACCAGACCACATCGCCTTCTTGCAATACACCTCCGGCTCCACCGCGTTGCCTAAAGGCGTGCAGGTCAGCCACAGCAATCTGGTCGCCAACGAATTGCTGATCCGTCATGGTTTCGGCATCGATGTGAACCCTGACGACGTGATCGTCAGCTGGTTGCCGCTGTACCACGACATGGGTTTGATCGGCGGTCTGCTGCAACCGATCTTCAGTGGTGTGCCGTGCATCCTGATGTCGCCAGCGTACTTCCTCGGCCGGCCATTGCGCTGGCTGGAAGCGATCAGCGAATACGGCGGCACCATCAGCGGCGGGCCGGACTTTGCTTACCGATTGTGCAGCGAGCGAGTGAGTGAGTCGGCACTCGAACGGCTCGATCTGAGCCGTTGGCGCGTGGCGTATTCCGGTTCCGAGCCGATCCGTCTCGACACCCTTGAACGCTTCGCCGAGAAGTTCACCGCGTGTGGTTTCAGTGAGGACAGTTTCATGGCCTCGTACGGTCTGGCCGAAGCGACGCTATTCGTTGCCGGCACTCCGCGCGGCACTGGCATCCCGGCACTGCGCGTGGACGATCAGGCGCTGGCGCAAAACCGCGCCGAGCCAGGTGAGGGCAGTCCGATCATGAGTTGCGGCATCAGCCAGCCGGAACACGCCGTAGTGATCGTCGAGCCGAACGCGCTCGTAGAACTGGCCGACAACGCGGTTGGCGAAGTCTGGGCCGCCGGCCCGAGCATCGCCCACGGCTACTGGCGCAACCCCGAAGCCAGTGCCAAGACCTTCGTCCAGCACGCCGGTCGTACCTGGTTGCGCACCGGTGATCTGGGCTTTATCCGCGACGGTGAGCTGTTCATCACTGGCCGCCTGAAAGACATGCTCATCGTGCGCGGCCACAACCTCTATCCGCAGGACATCGAGAAGACCGTCGAGAACGAAGTGGAGGTGGTGCGCAAGAGCCGCGTCGCTGCATTCGCGATCAATCAGAATGGCGAAGAGGGCATCGGCATCGCCGCGGAAATCAGCCGCAGCGTGCAGAAAATCCTGCCGCCGGAAGCTTTGATCAAAGCCATTCGCCAGGCGGTGGCCGAGGCTTATCAGGAAGCCCCGAGCGTCGTGGTGCTACTCAATCCAGGCGCCTTGCCGAAAACCTCCAGCGGCAAATTGCAGCGCTCGGCATGCCGTAATCGTCTGGCTGATGGCAGCCTCGACAGCTACGCGGTATTCCCTTCGACGGCGTCCGAAAGCCCAGAGTCGACCACCAGCGCGTCCGAACTCGAAGCACTGATCGGCAAAATCTGGGCCGAGCAACTCAACGTCGAACAGGTCAACGCCGACGATCACTTCTTCCTGCTTGGCGGCAACTCGATCGCCGCCACCCAAGTTATCGCCCGCGTCCGCGAAGAACTCGCGCTTGAGCTGAACCTGCGCCTGCTTTTCGAAGCGCCGACGCTGGCCGCGTTCGCCGCTGGTGTCGCGCAACAGCAACAGGACGGCGGTAGCGCGCAAGGTGCAATCACCGCACTGTCGCGCAGCGAGCCGATGCCGCAATCGCTGGCGCAAAACCGTTTGTGGATCACCTGGCAACTCGACCCTCAGAGCAGCGCCTACAACATTCCCGGTGCCCTGCGTTTGAGCGGCGAACTGGACGAAGACGCGTTGCGCGCCAGTTTCCAGCAATTGATCGAGCGCCACGAGTCGCTGCGCACACGCTTCTTCGAACGCGACGGTGTGGCGCTGCAACAAGTCGCTGCCGCCGCCGAATTCAACCTGCAACTGATCGACATCAGCGACTTGCCTGCACCTGAACGCGAGGCCCGCGCCCAGCAGATCCGCGAAGACGAAGCGCGTACTCAGTTCGACCTGGAAAAAGGCCCGCTGCTATGGGTGACGCTGGTGCGTCTCGACGACGAAGATCATCAATTGCTGGTGACGATGCACCACATCATTGCCGACGGCTGGTCGCTGAACGTGTTGATCGACGAATTCTCGCGCCTGTACGCCGCCGCGTCGCAAGGCGCAACGGCCAGCCTCGCGCCGCTGCCAACCCAGTACGCCGACTACGGCAGCTGGCAGCGCCAATGGCTGGCGCAAGGCGAGGGCGAGCGACAACTGACGTACTGGAAAGCGCAACTGGGTGAGGAGCATCCAGCGCTGGAACTGGCCACTGACCATCCGCGCTCTGCGCAAACAAATCACCGCGCAGCACGCCATACCGTGCGTCTGGCCGTCAGCCTCAGCGATGCGATCCGCAACACGGCGCAGGCGCACCAATCGACGCCGTTCATGTTGCTGCTCTCGGCATTACAAAGCCTGCTGCACCGTTACAGCGGTCAGCGCGACATCCGCATCGGCGTGCCTAACGCCAACCGTCCGCGCCTGGAAACCCAAGGCCTGATCGGCTTCTTCATCAACACCCAAGTGCTGCGTGCGCAAATCGATTCGCGCCTGTCGTTTGCCGAGCTGCTGGCCCAGACCCGCCAAGCCGCACTCGGTGCGCAGGCGAATCAGGATCTGCCGTTCGAACAATTGCTCGAAGCCTTCCCGCAGGCCCGCGAACAAGGTCTGTTCCAGGTCATGTTCAACCACCAGCAGCGCGATCTGAGTGCGCTCAAGCGCCTGCCGGGCCTGCTCGCCGAAGAACTACCGTGGCACAGCCGCGAAGCCAAGTTCGACCTGCAGCTGCATAGCGAAGAAGACCGTAACGGTCGTCTGACGCTGTCGTTCGACTACGCCAGCGAACTGTTTGACGCTACGACTATCGAGCGTCTGGCCGAGCACTTCAGCAACCTGCTGCGCGAAGTCTGCGAACACCCGGAGCAAGCCATCGGCGATCTGCAACTGCTGACCACCACCGAGCACGATCAGCAACAAGGCTGGGGCGTCGCGCCATGCGCCCCGGCGCAACAATGGCTACCGGAACTGCTCAACGAACAGGCCCGACAAACCCCGGAACGCACCGCGCTGGTGTGGGACGGTGGCAGCCTCGACTTCGCTGAACTGCACGCTCAGGCTAACCGTCTCGCGCACTATTTGCGCGACAAAGGCGTCGGCCCGGATGTCTGCGTGGCCATCGCTGCCGAGCGCTCGCCGCAACTGTTGATCGGCTTGCTGGCGATCATCAAGGCCGGCGGCACCTATGTGCCGCTGGACCCGGATTACCCGGCCGATCGCCTGGCCTACATGCTCAGCGACAGCGGCGTCGAATTGCTCCTGACTCAGACCGAATTGCTCGAGCGTTTGCCGGCCAGCGACGGCGTCAGCGTGATCGCCATGGATGCGTTGCACCTGGAAAACTGGCCGAGCCAGGCACCGGGCTTGCACCTGCACGGCGACAACCTCGCTTACGTGATTTACACCTCGGGTTCCACCGGCCAGCCGAAAGGTGTCGGCAACTCCCACGCGGCACTGGCCGAACGTCTGCAATGGATGCAGAACGCCTACGCGCTCAATGAAACCGATGTGCTGATGCAAAAGGCCCCGATCAGTTTCGACGTGTCGGTGTGGGAATGCTTCTGGCCGCTGATCACGGGTGCGCGTCTGTTGATCGCCGGCCCCGGTGAACACCGCGATCCGCATCGCATTGTTCAACTGGTTCAGGAATATGGCGTGACCACGCTGCACTTCGTACCGCCGCTGCTTTCGCTGTTCATCGATGAGCCACTGAGCGCCGAATGCACCAGCCTGCGCCGGGTATTCTCCGGCGGTGAAGCGCTGCCCGCCGAACTGCGCAACCGAGTCCTCGCGCAACTGCCAGCGGTGCAACTGCACAACCGTTACGGCCCGACTGAAACCGCAATCAACGTCACCCATTGGCACTGCACCACTGCCGATGGCGAGCGCTCGCCGATCGGTCGTCCGCTGGGCAACGTGATTTGCCGCGTACTCGACGCCGATCTCAATCCAGTGCCGCCCGGTGTGCCGGGTGAACTGTGCATCGGCGGCATCGGTCTGGCTCGCGGTTACCTCGGTCGGCCATCGTTGACCGCCGAGCGTTTTGTCGTCGATCCGCTGGGCGAGCAAGGCGCACGTTTGTACCGCACCGGCGACCGTGCGCGCTGGACCTCCGATGGCGTGATCGAATACCTCGGCCGTCTCGATCAACAGGTCAAGCTGCGTGGTTTCCGCGTCGAACCGGAAGAAATCGAAGCGCGCCTGCTCGCCCAGGACGGCGTCGCCCAAGCCGTGGTGCTGGTACGCGAAACTGCTGGCGGTGCGCAACTGATCGGCTACTTCACCGCGACCGATATCAACGAAGATCACGACGGGCAAATCACTCGCCTGAAAACTGCTCTGGCCGCCGAGCTGCCCGAATACATGGTCCCGGCGCAACTGATGCGTCTGGAAGAAATGCCCCTGAGCCCCAGCGGCAAACTCGACCGCCGTGCCTTGCCCGAGCCGCAATGGCAAGTGCGTGAACACGTCGAACCGGTCACCGAACTGGAACAACAGATCGCCGCGATCTGGCGTGAAGTGCTCGGCCTGGCGCAGGTCGGCCTGCGCGACGACTTCTTCGCCCTCGGCGGCCACTCGCTGCTGGCCACGCAAATCATCTCGCGCAGCCGTCAGGCCTGTGACGTCGAACTACCGTTGCGGGCCTTGTTCGAGCACAGCGAACTCGGTGATTTCGCCGAGCAGATCCGCCTGATCCAGGCCAGCGGCCGCACCAACAAACAGCCGCCGATCGACAAGGTTGATCGCAGCAAACCGGTGCCGCTGTCCTACTCGCAACAGCGCATGTGGTTCCTCTGGCAGATGGAGCCGGACAGCCCGGCGTACAACGTCGGCGGCATGGCGCGCCTGCGTGGCGTGTTGCACGTCGAGCGTTTCGAGGCCGCTTTGCAAGCGCTGATCCTGCGTCACGAAACCCTGCGCACCACGTTCCCGAGTGTCGACGGCGTCGCTCGTCAGCAGGTGCATGCCGAAACCGGTCTGCGCATGGGTTGGAAGGATTTTTCAAAACTTGCCGCCGATGCACGTGAACAAAAGGTTCAGCAACTGGCTGACGAAGAAGCGCATTTGCCGTTCGACCTGGAAACCGGCCCACTGCTGCGCGCCTGTCTGGTCAAGACTGCCGATCACGAGCATTACTTTGTTCTGACCCTGCACCACATCGTCACCGAAGGCTGGGCGATGGACATCTTCGCCCGCGAACTCAGTGCACTGTACGAAGCGTTTGTCGATGATCGTGATTCGCCGCTCGAGCCTCTGCCGGTGCAGTACCTCGACTACAGCGTCTGGCAGCGCAACTGGCTGGAGTCCGGCGAGCGTCAACGCCAACTCGACTACTGGACCGCGCAACTGGGCCGTGAACATCCGCTGCTGGAATTGCCCGGCGACCGTCCGCGTCCGCCGGTGCAAAGCCACCAAGGCGAGCTGTTCCGTTTTGACCTCAGTGACGACCTCGCCGCGCGGGTTCGTGCGTTCAATGCGCAAAACGGTCTGACCTTGTTCATGACCATGACCGCCGCGCTCGCCACGCTGCTGTACCGCTACAGCGGCCAGACCGATCTGCGAATCGGCGCGCCGGTGGCCAACCGCATCCGTCCGGAAAGTGAAGGGCTGATCGGTGCGTTCCTCAATACCCAAGTGCTGCGCTGCCAGCTCGACGGCATGATGTCGGTCGGCGAATTGTTCGAGCAGGTGCGTCACACCGTGATCGAAGGCCAGTCGCATCAGGACCTGCCGTTCGATCATCTGGTTGAAGCCTTGCAACCGCCGCGCAGCGCCGCGTACAACCCCCTGTTCCAGGTGATGTGCAATGTGCAGCGCTGGGAATTCCAGCAGAGCCGCATGCTCGCTGGCATGACCGTCGAGTACTTGGCCAACGATGCGCGGGCGACCAAGTTCGACCTCAATCTGGAAGTCACCGACCTCGACCATCGCCTCGGTTGCTGCCTGACTTACAGCACCGATTTGTTCGACGAGCCGACCATCGCGCGCATGGCCAGACATTGGCGCAACTTGCTGGAAGCGCTGATTGCCGATCCGCAACAGCGCCTCAGCGAATTGCCGCTGCTCGATCACTCCGAGCAACAGCACCTGCTCGACAGCCTCGGCGTCGAGCCGGGCGAACATCGCCTCGATCAGTGCATTCATCACCTGTTCGCCGAACAAGCGCTGGCGCGCAAAGACGCACCTGCGTTGACCTTCGCCGGGCAGACCCTGAGCTACGCCGAGCTCGACGCCCGCGCCAATCGCTTGGCCTGGGCCTTGCGTGAGCGTGGCGTCGGCCCGCAAGTGCGCGTGGGTCTGGCGCTGGAGCGTTCGCTGGAGATGGTCATTGGCCTGCTGGCGATTCTCAAGGCTGGCGGTGCTTACGTGCCGCTGGACCCGGAATACCCGCTAGACCGTCTGCACTACATGATCGAAGACAGCCATATCGGCCTGCTGCTCAGTGATCGCGCGATGTTCAAAGCCCTCGGCGATCTGCCGCCAAATGTGGCGCGCTGGTGCCTGGAAGATGACAGCGCAGCTCTCGCCGCTTATCCGGCCACTGAGCTGCCATTTATCAGCCTGCCGCAGCATCAGGCTTATCTGATTTACACCTCAGGTTCGACCGGTAAACCGAAAGGAGTAGTGGTCTCCCACGGCGAAATCGCCATGCACTGCCAAGCCGTGATCGAGCGGTTCGGCATGCGCCCGGACGACTGCGAGCTGCACTTCTACTCAATCAACTTCGACGCGGCGACCGAGCGTCTGCTGGTGCCGCTGCTCAGCGGTGCGCAGGTCGTGTTGCGTGCACAAGGTCAGTGGGACGCGGAAGAAATCTGCGGTCTGATCCGCACGCATAAAATCAACGTGCTCGGTTTCACCCCGAGCTACGGCAGCCAGTTGGCGCAGTTCCTGTCGACGCAAGATGAAATTCTGCCGGTGCGGATGATCATCACCGGCGGTGAAGCATTGACCGGTGAACACCTGCAACGGATTCGCGCGGCATTCAAACCAGCGATGTTCTTCAATGCCTATGGCCCGACCGAAACCGTAGTCATGCCACTGGCCAGTCTGGCGCCGGAAGTGCTGGAGGAGGGCGCCGGCAGTGTGCCGATCGGCAGCGTGATTGGCGCGCGTGTCGCGTACATTCTCGACGCCGATCTGGCGCTGGTGCCGCAAGGTGCGACCGGTGAATTGTTCGTCGGCGGTGCCGGTCTGGCTCAGGCGTATCACGACCGTCCGGGCATTACCGCCGAACGTTTTGTCGCTGACCCGTTCGCCACTGATGGCGGGCGCATGTACCGCACCGGCGACCTGGTGCGCCAGCGTGCCGATGGTTTGGTGGAATACCTGGGGCGGATCGACCACCAGGTAAAGATTCGTGGTTTCCGTATTGAGCTGGGCGAAATCGAAACGCGCCTGCTCGATCACGACTCGATCCGCGAAGCCGTGGTGCTTGCACTCGATGCGCCGAGCGGCAAGCAACTGGTCGGTTACCTCGTCACCGATGTCGCTGAGCAAAACGAAGCCAAGCAAGCCAAGCTGCGCGAAGCGCTGAAATCGCACCTCAAGGCACAGCTGCCGGATTACATGGTGCCGACGCACCTGATTTTGCTGGCGAGCATGCCGCTGACCGCCAACGGCAAACTCGACCGCCGCGCCTTGCCGGCGCCGGATCCGGAGCTCAATCGTCAGGACTACGTTGCGCCGAGCAACGAACTTGAGCAGACCCTGGCGCAGATCTGGTGCGAAGTGCTCAACGTCGAACAGGTCGGTCTCAACGACAACTTCTTCGAACTCGGTGGCGACTCGATTCTGTCGATTCAAGTGGTCAGCCGTGCACGTCAGCAGGGGATTCATTTCAGTCCGCGTGATCTGTTCCAGCATCAGACTGTGCAGACGCTGGCCGCTGTGGCCAGCCGCACCGAGCAGGTGACGGCCGAGCAAGGGCTGGTGGCCGGTGAGTCGCGCTTGACGCCAATTCAGCACTGGTTCTTCGACACTGAAATTCCTGAGCGACAGCACTGGAACCAGGCGTTGTTGCTGGAACCGACCGTGCCGCTGGAACCGCACCGTCTGGAGCAGGCGCTGCTGGCCGTGATCGAGCAGCACGATGCCTTGCGTCTGCGTTTCACCGAGGTCGACGGCCAGTGGCAAGCGACGCACCAACCGGTGTCCGACGCCGCCGTACTGTGGCAAGTGCGCGTGACCTCGATGGCCCAGTGCGAAGCGCTGTTCGCCGATGCCCAGCGCAGCCTCGACCTTGAACAAGGGCCGTTGGTGCGAGCCGTACTGGTCGATGGCCCGCAAGGTCAACAACGCCTGTTTATCGCGATTCATCACTTGGTGGTCGACGGCGTTTCGTGGCGTGTATTGCTCGACGATCTGCAAACCGTGTATCGCCAACTCGACGCCGAACAAGCGGTCAAACTGCCGGCGAAAACCAGTGCCTTCAAGGACTGGACGGCACGCTTGCAGGCCTACGCCGGCAGCGAATCCCTGCGCGAAGAACTCGACTGGTGGCAGACCCAACTGGCCGGCCCGAGCGCTGATCTGCCTTGTGAAAACCCGCAGGGCGGTCAGCAGAATCGTCACGCACAAACCGTCAGCGTGCGTCTCAATGCCGAGTACACCAAACAACTGCTGCAACAGGCGCCAAGTGCCTACCGCACTCAGGTCAACGACCTGTTGCTGACCGCATTGGCCCGCGTACTCTGCCGCTGGAGCGGTCAACCGTCGGCGCTGATTCAACTGGAAGGCCACGGTCGCGAAACCCTGTTCGACGAGATCGATCTGACTCGCACCGTCGGCTGGTTCACCAGCGCATACCCACTGCGCCTGACTCCGCACAACATCGAAGAGGCTGCGGGGCAGGGCGCTTCGATCAAGGCGATCAAGGAGCAACTGCGCGCGGTACCGCACAAAGGCCTCGGCTATGGCGTGCTGCGATACCTCGCCGATGACCTCAGCCAGCGCAGCATGGCCGCGCTGCCGCAGGCGCCGGTCACCTTCAACTACCTCGGCCAGTTCGATCAAAGTTTCGGCAGCGATGCGCTGTTCCGCCCGCTCGATGAAACGGTCGGTGCCGCCCATGATCCGCAGGCGCCACTACCGAACGAACTGAGCGTCGACAGCCAGGTTTACGGCGGTGAGTTGCTGCTGCGCTGGACCTTCAGCGCCGAGCGTTACGACGCACAGACCATCAACGATCTGGCCGATGCCTACCTCGGCGAGCTGCAAAGCCTGATCGCCCATTGCCTGCAAGACGAGGCCGGTGGCCTGACGCCGTCGGACTTCCCACTGGCCAAGCTGACTCAAGCGCAACTCGATGCCTTGCCGGTGCCGGCCGCGCACATCGAAGACGTCTATCCGCTGACGCCGATGCAGGAAGGCATGCTCCTGCACACCTTGCTCGAGCCGGGCACCGGTCTGTACTACATGCAGGATCGCTACCGCATCAACAGCGAACTCGACGCCGAGCGTTTCGCCCATGCCTGGCAAGCGGTGATCGCCCGTCATGAAGCGTTGCGCGCGTCGTTCTGCTGGAACGTCGGCGAAGACATGCTGCAAGTAATCCACACGCCGGGCCGTACGCCGATCGAGTATCTGGACTGGAGCGTCATCGCCGAAGCCAAGCAGGAACCGAAGCTGCAAACGCTGCTGAAAAACGAGCGCGAGGCCGGTTTCGATCTGCTCAATCAGGCGCCGTTCCACCTGCGCCTGATCAAGGTCGGTGCGGCGCGTTACTGGTTCATGATGAGTAACCACCACATCCTCATCGATGCCTGGTGCCGTTCGCTGCTGATGAACGACTTCTTCGAAATCTACACCGCCCTCGGTGAAGGTCGCGAAGCACAACTCGCCGTGCCGCCGCGTTATCGCGATTACATCGGTTGGCTGCAACGCCAGAGCCTCGCCGAAGCGCAGAACTGGTGGCAGCAGAACCTGCAAGGGTTCGAACGCACCACGCCGATCCCGAGCGACCGGCCGTTCCTGCGTGAACACGCCGGTGAAAGCGGCGGCATGATCGTCGGCGACCGCTACACCCGCCTCAATGTCGAGGACGGCGCGCGTCTGCGGGAACTGGCGCAGGCCCATCAGCTGACCATCAACACCTTCGCCCAAGCGGCGTGGGCGCTGGTGCTGCGCCGTCTGAGCGGTGATCGTGACGTGCTGTTCGGCGTCACCGTGGCCGGGCGTCCGGTGGAAATGCCGGAGATGCAGCGCACTGTCGGCCTGTTCATCAACAGCATCGCGCTGCGGGTGCAGATGCCGGCTGATGATGAACGCAGCAGCGTGCGTCAGTGGTTGAGCGGTCTGCTCGATAGCAACATGCAGCTGCGCGAGTACGAATACCTGCCGCTGGTGAACATTCAGGAACAAAGCGAATTACCGAAAGGCCAGCCGCTGTTCGACAGCCTGTTCGTCTTCGAAAACGCCCCGGTCGAAGTCTCGGTACTCGATCGGGCGCAGAGCCTGAATGCGACCTCTGACTCCGGGCGTACCCACACCAACTTCCCGCTTACGGCGGTGTGCTACCCGGGCGACGACCTCGGTTTGCACCTGTCGTATGACCAGCGTTATTTCAATGAGTCAACCATCGAACGCATGCTCGGCGAGTTCAAGCGTCTGCTGCTGGCGCTGGTTGATGGTTTCCATGGCGACATGGCCGATCTGCCGCTGCTGGGTACCGAGGAACAGGATTTCCTGCTGCACGGTTGCAACCAGAGTGCCCACGATTATCCGCTGGAGCAGAGCTATGTTGCGCTGTTCGAAGCGCAAGTTGCCGCGCATCCGCAGCGCATCGCCGCGACGTGTCTTGATCAGCAACAGAGCTACGCCGCGCTGAACCAGAATGCCAACCGTCTCGGCCATGCACTGGTCGCGGCCGGGGTGCAGATGGATCAACCGGTGGCGTTGCTCGGTGAACGTAATCTCGATCTGCTCGGCATGATCATCGGCAGCTTCAAGGCTGGCGCGGGTTATCTGCCGCTGGATCCGGGCCTGCCGAGTCAGCGTCTGCAACGCATCATCGAGCTGAGCTGCACGCCGGTGCTGGTCTGCAGCGAAGCGTGCCGTGCACAGGCGCAGACCTTGCTGGATGAATTCAGCTGCGCCAATCGTCCAAGGTTGCTGGTATGGGAAGAGATTCAAGCGGCAGCGACATCGGCGCAGGACCTGGGCATTTACAGCGGCCCGGACAACCTCGCTTACGTGATCTATACCTCGGGTTCGACAGGCTTGCCGAAAGGCGTGATGGTCGAGCAGCGCGGCATGCTCAACAACCAATTGAGCAAGGTGCCATATCTGCACCTGAGCGACGCCGACGTGATCGCCCAGACCGCTTCGCAAAGCTTCGACATTTCGGTCTGGCAGTTCCTCGCCGCGCCGCTGTTCGGCGCGCGAGTGGACATCGTGCCGAACACCATCGCCCACGATCCGCAAGGGTTGCTGGTGCATGTGCAGGCGCAGGGCATCACTGTTCTTGAAAGCGTACCGTCGCTGATTCAGGGCATGCTTGCCTCGGATCGCTTGAGTCTGGATGGCTTGCGCTGGATGCTGCCAACCGGCGAGGCGATGCCGCCGGAGCTGGCGCACCAATGGCTGCTGCGTTACCCGGACATCGGTCTGGTCAATGCTTACGGCCCGGCGGAATGCTCGGATGACGTGGCGTTCTTCCGTGTCGACATGGCCTCGACGCGCGGCAGTTACTTGCCGATCGGCACGCCGACCGACAACAACTTGCTGTACCTGGTCGACGGCGCGCTGGAACTGGTGCCGCTGGGCGCGGTGGGTGAGTTGTGCGTGGCGGGCACGGGCGTCGGTCGTGGTTATGTCAGCGATCCGCTGCGCACCGCGCCAGTGTTTGTGCCGAACCCGTTCGGTGCGCCGGGCGAGCGTTTGTATCGCACCGGTGACCTCGCGCGGCGCCGCAGCAACGGTGTGCTGGAGTACGTCGGCCGGGTCGACCATCAGGTGAAGATTCGCGGTTACCGCATCGAACTGGGTGAGATCGAAGCGCGCCTGCACGAACAACCGGAAGTACGCGATGGCGCGGTCGGTGTACAGGAAGGCGTCAACGGCAAGCACCTGGTCGGGTATCTGGTCGCTGCTGATAGCGCGCTGAATCCAAGTGAACGCCTGGAGCGGATCAAACAGCGCCTGCGCGCCGAACTGCCGGAATACATGGTGCCGCTGCACTGGTTGTGGCTCGACCAGATGCCGCTCAATGCCAACGGCAAACTCGATCGCAAATCCCTGCCGGCGCTGGAGATCGGCCAGTTGCAGGGCCAGGACTATCTGGCCCCGCGCAATGATCTTGAACAGACGCTGGCTGATATTTGGGCCGAGGTGCTTAAGGTCGAAAAGGTCGGTGTACGCGACAACTTCTTCGAGCTGGGCGGGCACTCGTTGCTGGCCACGCAGATAGCCTCGCGCGTGCAGAAAACCCTGCAACGTGACGTGCCGCTGCGAGCGATGTTCGAGTGCAGCACGGTGGAGGAGCTGGCTGAGTACATCGATGGGCTGGCGGCGAGTGATATCACCGAGGAGAAGGTCGATCGGTTGAATGATCTGATGGCGGAGCTGGAGGGCCTTTAGTTCTCGAGTGTCTGTACTGGCCTCTTCGCGAGCAAGCTCGCTCCCACATTGGGTCCTGTGTACGCAGAACCGATGTGGGAGCGAGCTTGCTCGCGAAGGCGGCATCAACACCAACACAAAAGGCATCATTTCCAATGTTGACGATCAGCAACCGGCAGCTCAGTCTGCCGGTTCTCTTTTTTGTCGCGGGGATGGTCGATGCCTTTTTTCACGGTTGACGGACAAGCGCTGCATTACATTGATCAAGGCACAGGCCCGGCGGTATTGCTGGCCGGCAGTTATCTGTGGGATCAAGCCATGTGGGCGCCGCAGATTGCCGCTTTGTCGCCGCACTATCGGGTGATTGCGCTGGATCTGTGGGGCCATGGCGAGTCGGGGCGGTTGCCTGAAGGCACGGCGTCGCTGGACGACATCGCTCGTCAGGCGCAGGCTTTGCTCGACCATCTTGACATCGATCAGGTCACTCTCGTCGGGCTGTCGGTCGGAGGCATGTGGGGCGTGCGTCTCGCACTGTCGGCACCGCAGCGGATCAACGGTCTGGTGCTGATGGACACGTATGTTGGCGTCGAACCGGAGCCTACTCGTCAGTACTATTTCTCACTGTTCAAGCAGATAGAAGACACCGGCGAGATTTCCGAACAACTGCTCGATATCGTCGTGCCGATCTTCTTCCGCCCGGGCATCGATCCACAGTCGGCGCTGTATCAGGATTTCCGCGCGAAACTGGCGGCGTACTCCTCGGATCGGCTACGCGAAAGTATCGTGCCGATGGGGCGTATTACCTTTGGTCGCGATGATTTGTTGTTACGTCTGGGCGAGTTGAATGCGGCAACCACGCTCGTAATGTGTGGCGATCAGGACAAGCCGCGACCACCGTCGGAAGCGCAGGAAATGGCAGAGCTGATCGGTTGCCCGTGGGTGCTGGTGCCGGACGCGGGGCATATCTCCAGTCTGGAGAATCCCGAGTTTGTGACGGAGGTGCTGTTTGCCTTTCTGAGCGAGCGCAACCGTTAGACCGAGTCATCGTTCTTCGCGGGCAAGCCCGCTCCCACAGTGACCGCAGTGAACACAGAGTCTGTGAACACATTCGATCCCTGTGGGAGCGAGCTTGCTCGCGAAGAGGCCAGACCAGGCAATAAAGAATTCGAAGCTACTTAGGCCCGAGAATCTTCGCCAGCTTGTCCGGCGAAGGCGCACCTTGCTGCTGTTGTAGCTCGCCCTTGTCATCCATATAGAAAATCGCCGGCGTAGCCTGCAAATCGAGGTCTTCCATCAACTGCATGTTCGCCGCCAATTTGGTCTGCACGGCCGCTGGAATATCCTTCAGCGCTTTTAGCGAACTGCCCTTGCCAGCCTTTTCATGATCTTCCAGGGCCTTGGCCGGATCTTTCGCCGCCAGCAGCGCCGCCGATTTACCCGGGCTGTCCTCGCGAATGATGCCGACCATGATGTGCCGCAACTGCACCTTGCCAGCCTTGACCCACGGCCGCGCCTGTTCCCAGAACATGTTGCAGTAAGGACAGTTCGGATCGCTGAACAGGTACACAGTGCGCGGTGCATCCTTGTTGCCGTCCTGAATCCAGTTGCTCGCCTCGAACTTGGCCCAGACTTCCTTGGCCATCGGGGCATAGACCAGTTTTTGTAACGGTTCGCTGCTCAGATCCTTGCCGTCGGCGTCGTACAGATTACCCAGCAAAACGTGTTTGCCATCCGGAGTCAGGTACAGCGCCATGCCACGGTTCTGATATTGCGCCGCATAACCGCGCAAGCCATCGGGCGCATCGAACTGGCCGACGATTTTCGCGCCTTTGGCTTCGATCTGTTTGATCGCCGCAGGCAACTCTTCAGCGGCCTGCACCGACGGCAAGTGCAGCAGGGCGGTGCCCAGAGTCAGCGTCAGCAGGTGGCGGAGGCGGGGCATGGCAGTTTCCTTGCAGAGGTGGCCGGTGCAGTGACCGGGTTCGAATTCGGGGTCGGGGTGGCAAAATTTTCCAGGGCGCGCGCCAGGCTGGCGTTGGATAACTCGCCCAGGTGACTGCTCAGCAGCCGACCGTCGGGGCTATAGAACAGCGTAGTCGGCAATGCCATCGAACCGACGGCCTGACCCAGCCGCCCACTACGGTCGAACAGCACGTTGTTGAGGCTCAGGCCCTGGGTCTCAAGAAACGTCGCCACGCTCTGCATGCTTTCTGCCTGATTGACGAACAGGAAAGTCAGGTCCGGGCGTTGTTGCTGAGCGCTTTCCAGCACCGGCATCTCGCGCCTGCACGGCGGGCACCAGGTCGCCCACAGATTGATCACCAGCGGGCCGCCCTGATAATCGCTGAGCTGGATGGTTTCCCCGGCTGCGTTGCGCAGGGAGATGTCCGGGAGTCGCGTGCCTTGTTCATAGATGTTTAACGACAACGTCGCCAACAGCCAGAACGCCACACCGCTGGCCACGCCAAAGCCCAGTGGACGACGCAGCCCGGGACGACGCCAGCCGCGATACAGCGCCGCCAGCAGCAACACAATCACACCCGGCCAGGCGAGGAAACCACCGTCACGCAAATCGATGATTTGCCATGGGTCGTTGCGATAGTGCGACCAGTACAGCAGCACAAAGGCCACCCGCGCCGCGAGCATGCCCAACAGAAACAGGCTGAACAATGCCGACTCGGGGTTATCGCCGCCACGCTTGGCCACCCGCCAGCCGACAAAGGTCGCCAGCGCCAGGGCACTGATCAGCAGCAGGTGGTTAAGTGCGATGGCAAAGGTGCCGAGGGTTAAAGTCAGCATTAATTGGCGTCCCGGGTGGTGGCCCAGCGTTGCAGGAACGTCTCGGCATCGACTTCGCCGGTGATGCGCTGGCTGCGGCGTTCTTCGCCATCACTACCAATCCAGACAAAGCTCGGAGGCCCCGGCACTTTGTAGCGGCTGAGCAGTTCACGGCTGGCGGCGTTGTCGGCAGTCACATCGAGGCGTAGCAGGCGTACGTCATTCAACGCCTGCATGACCTTGTCCTTGCCGAACACCTGCTTCTCCATGACTTTGCACGACACGCACCAGTCGGCGTAGTAATCGAGCAATACCCACTGGCCTTGAGCCTTGGCAGTGTCGAGTTCGCGTTGCAGCGCCGCCGGCTCCTTGATCGTGGTGAACGCGTCATGCGCCGATGGCGCCGCAGCGCCGGTGCGCCCGGCACTGTAGACCTGCAACGGCTGATACGGATCATCGCTGCCGCCCGCCGCACCAATCACCAGCAAACTGCCCCACAATCCGAGCAACAGCGAGCTGGCGCCGAACAACTGGGCCACTCGGCCAAAACCTTCGGACTGTTTCCAGGCGCAGAACGCGGCGATCAACAGCAATGCACCGCACAGGCCCAGCCACAACGAAGCGTCCAGCACCGGGCGCAGCATCAACAGCGCGGTGGCGAGGAAGAGGAAACCGAACACACCTTTGAGCAGGTTCATCCAGGCGCCGGGTTTGGGCAGGAAGCGATTGCCCACGGTCACCAGCAACAACAACGGCACACCGATGCCGATGCCCAGCGAGAACAGAATCAGACCACCGTGCAATGCATTGCCGCTCTGCGCGATGTAGAGCAACGCACCTGCCAGCGGCGCGGTCATGCACGGGCCGACCAGCAGACCGGACAAGGCACCGAGCACCCCGGCGCCGATCAGACTGCCGCCGCTGCGACTGCGCGAGGCGTGTTCAAGACGATCGCGCAGGGCTACCGGCAATTGCAGTTCAAAGAAACCGAACATCGGCAAGGCCAGCACCACAAAGATCGCGGCGAACGTGCCGAGCAGCCACGGATTCTGCAACCACGCCTGCAGGTTCGCGCCAAGCAGCGCAGCGATCACGCCCATCGCCGCATACACCAGCGCCATGCAGATCACATAACTGCCGGCCAGTGCGAAACCGCGACGCGGGGTGGCACCACTGCCGACCACCATGCCGGCCAGAATCGGCAGCATTGGCAATGTGCACGGGGTGAAGGCAAGCAACAGTCCGAGGCCGAAAAACACCAGCAAGCTCCAGCCCAGCGCCCGTTGTTGCAGGCTGCTGGCCAAGGCCTGATCCGGCGCTTCGGCGCTTGCAGCCACGGCGGCTTTACCGCCCAGATCAATGACCCGGGTTTGCGGCGGATAACACAGACCGGCGTCGGCACAGCCCTGATAACTGACCTTGATCTGACCGCTGGCCGAGGCCGGGATTTTCACTTCCAGCCCTTGGCGATAGACCGGTTGTTCACCGAAAAACTCGTCGCTGTGGGATTCGCCTTCAGGCAGCGCGGGCTGCTGTTCGGCGCTCAGGCCATCGAATTTCAGACGCTTCTGATACAGGTAATAGCCGTCGGTGATTTGCCAGAACAGCTGGGTTTCACCGGATTCCAGACGTTCGGAGGTGAGCACGAACGCCTTGTCGACCGGCAGAAACTCCGGCTTTGTATCAAATGGATTGTTCCCGGCCTGGGCCAGGCTGGAAATCAGCAGAGCAAACAAAAGAAAAAAATGACGCATGGAGGAGCCTTGTCCCTGTGCAAGTGAGGTGCACAATGGGCGGCGGCGATTAACCGATGATTAACCGCCACGCCCTTGTCGCTGTGACGTTCGGGGCATAATGTCAGCTTAATCGGCCAACTGCCTAATCGGCTTTTTTCTACGGGACTCACCATGCACGTACTGGTTTGCGAAGACGATGAGCTGATCGCCAGCGGCATCGTTGCCGGTCTTACGGCTCAAGGTTTGACCGTTGAGCACGTCAACACTGCGTCAAAGGCGCGGGCGATGCTCAAGGTGGCCGAATTCGACGTGATGGTGCTCGATCTCGGCCTGCCCGACGAAGATGGCCTCAAATTGCTGCAACAACTGCGTCAGAGCGGCCTGGAAATTCCGGTACTGATTCTGACCGCGCGCGACTCGGTCACCGACCGCGTTGACGGTTTGCAGGCCGGGGCTGACGATTACCTGCTCAAACCGTTTGATCTGCGAGAACTGTTCGCCCGCCTGCAAACCTTGTTGCGCCGGGTCGCCGGGCGCAGTGTCAACCTGATCGAGCACGGCGCGCTGACGTACGATCCGAGCAGCCGCGAAACCACCCTGGCCGGGCAACCGGTGGACCTGTCGCGCCGGGAGCAATCGCTGTTGCAGGCGCTGCTGCACAATCGTGGTCGGGTGCTGTCTACCGAACAGTTGAAGGACAGTGTCTACGGTTTCAACGATGAGCTGGAAAGCAACGCGCTGAACGTGCACATCCATCACCTGCGCAGCAAACTGGGCAAGGGCATCGTCGAAACCGTGCGTGGTCTGGGCTATCGCCTCGGCCCGGCCGACGGTGGAGAGCAAGGCAAGTGATGAGTCTGCGACTGCGCCTGAGCCTGACCCTCGGCGCTGCGTTTGCGCTGATCTGGGCGCTGGCGGCGGCCTGGATGCTCAGTGACCTGCGCAATCAGATGATGTTTTCCCTCGACCAGCGTCTGGTGGCGTCGGCGCGCATGGTTGCCGGGCTGCTGGAACAGTTGCCGACACTGCCGAGCAAAGGCGAGGGCACGCATTTCAGTGCCGAACAACTGAATATCCCCGGTGGCATGGCCTGTCAGGTCAGTTCCTTGCGCGGGGAAATTCTTGCGCGCAGCCACAACAATCCCGAGCAGGCGCTGGAAGCCGAGAAGATGGGCTTCCATGACCAGATGATCGACGGTGCGCCGTGGCGCAGTTTCACCCTCGCCCGGGGCGATGTGCGCATTACCACCGCCGATCGGCAGATCGAGCGCGAAGCCCTGAACATGTCAATCCTGCTGGCGGCGTCGGTGCCGGTGGGCGTGGCGTTGCTGGGCTGCCTGTGTCTGTTGTGGCTGGGCATCGGCCAAGGGCTGGCGCCGCTCAACCGTCTGCGTGAAGCGTTGATGCGGCGCAATGCCGATTCGCTTGAGCCGTTGCAGATCCAGACCTTCCCCAGCGAATTGAAGCCGCTGCTTGAAACGCAAAATCAGTTGTTTCAACGCATCGGCAAGACCATTGAGCGTGAGCGCCGTTTGACCGGTGACGCGGCGCATGAACTGCGCAGTCCGCTGACGGCGATCAAGACTCACCTGCAAGTTGCGCGCATGACCGATGGCAGCGCCCGCGATCAGTCGCTGGCGCGGGCCGAGGAGGGTGCCGATCGCTTGCATCGTACCCTTGAGCAACTGCTGTTGCTGGCGCGGGTCGAGGGCAGTCTGTCGTTCGATGACGGCTCGCAATGCAGTGCCGAACAAGTGGCACGCCTGGCGATTCAGGACGCCACGGGGGGCGAGCGCCTGCGCATCAAACTGCAACTACCGGCTGAGCTTTCTGCTGCACCGCTACAGATGCCGGCCGTGTTGTCGATTGCCGCGCTGCGCAATCTGCTCGACAACGCCCTGCGCCATACGCCCGAGGACTGTGCGGTTGAGCTGAGTCTGGAAACCATTGGCAACCGCGTACGTTTTGTCGTGCGCGACCATGGCCCGGGGATCGCGCCGGATGACCTGCAACATCTGACCCAGCGCTTCTGGCGCAACGGCCAGAGCACCGGTTGCGGCCTCGGCCTGGCGATTGTCCAGGCGATTGTCCAGCGTTGTGACTGCGCACTGCATTTCGACAGCCGCCCGGATGGCCTGCGCGTCGAACTGACCATGCCGTTGCAACCTGTCTGACCCCACCGCAAATCTACTGTGGGAGCGAGCCTGCTCGCGAAGACGGCGGCACACTCAGCATCAGTGTGGCTGCCAAACCGCTTTCGCGAGCAGGCTCGCTCCCACAGGGGAAGGTGTTGTGGCACATCAAATGTAACCTCTCGGCGTTCGCTATCCGCTTGGGCTGGGCGTAAGGTCAACGCAGCTTTGACTCAATGGATTGAGGGAACTGCGCCATGGAAGCACCCATCTGTATTCGACCGGCCACACTGGCCGACGCCGGTATCATCAGCCGCATCATCGAACGTTCGATCCGCATCGGATGCGCGCTCGATCACCGTAACGATCCATCACTCGTCCGCCAATGGATCGGCCTGCAATCCGCCGATTTCATCAGTGCTCGACTGGCCGATCCGCACTTCTATCTCTGCATTGCGTTGTTGGCGGACAAACCGGTCGGTGTCGGCATGGCTCGGGCCAGCGGCGACATTTTGCTGTGTTACGTCCAGCCAGAGTCATTTCGTCGCGGCGTCGGGCGGGCGGTGATGCGGGATCTGGAAGGCTGGTTACGGGTTCGCGGTGTTTTTCACGCTGATCTCAACAGCACGCGCACCGGCTGTGCTTTTTATCGGCGTCTGGGCTATCACGAGTCAGCGCCGTCCCTCGAATACCGCGGCTTGGAGACCCTGCCCATGCACAAGTCGCTGGCAGTGTCGGGCTGACAACTCGATCACGGGCTAAATCCTCAGGCCCCTTAAGCGTTTCCAGAACAGGAAAACCTGCAAGTGCGCCCCGCGATCGGAATGCGCACCTGTCCGGTGTGCTGTTTTGGTCACTATCCATAGCCAATTGAGGGGTCGAGAGATGTCAGTCGCCACCAGCCTTATCGAAGAGTCGTCGGCCCGGGTTACTTCGGCGCCGACCGAAACGCTGTACCAGTTCAATGAATCGCCATTGCTGGCCCGTCAGGCCCGGCAGGAATCCAACGCCCGCAGCTATCCACGACGTATTCCTTTGGCACTGAAGCGCGCCAAAGGTCTGTATGTCGAAGACGTTGAAGGGCGCACTTTCATCGACTGCCTCGCTGGCGCCGGCACGCTGGCGCTGGGGCATAACCACCCGGTGGTGATCGAAGCGATCCAGCAGGTGCTGGCCGATGAGTTGCCGCTGCACACCCTCGACCTGACCACGCCGGTCAAGGATCAGTTTGTCCAGGATCTGTTCGGTCTGCTGCCTTCGGCCCTTGCGGCTGAAGCGAAAATCCAGTTCTGCGGCCCGACCGGCACCGATGCCGTGGAAGCGGCGCTGAAGCTGGTACGCACGGCGACCGGGCGCAGCACCGTGCTGTCGTTTTCCGGTGGTTATCACGGCATGAGCCAGGGTGCGTTGAGCCTGATGGGCAGCCTGGGGCCGAAAAAGCCGCTTGGCGCGCTGCTCAGCAGTGGCGTGCAGTTCATGCCGTTCCCGTATGACTACCGTTGCCCGTTCGGCCTCGGCGGCGCGGCGGGCGTAAAGGCCAACCTGAGTTACCTGGAAAACCTGCTCAACGATCCCGAGGCCGGTGTGCAATTGCCTGCGGCGGTTATCGTCGAAGCGGTGCAGGGCGAGGGCGGCGTAATTCCGGCGGACATCGAGTGGCTGCGCGGCTTGCGCCGAATCACCGAGAAGGCCGGTGTGGCGCTGATCGTCGACGAGATCCAGAGCGGTTTCGCCCGCACCGGCAAGATGTTTGCTTTCGAGCACGCTGGCATCACCCCGGATGTGGTGGTGTTGTCCAAAGCCATCGGCGGCAGCCTGCCGTTGGCTGTCGTGGTTTATCGCGACTGGCTCGACACCTGGCAGCCGGGCGCGCACGCCGGCACGTTCCGTGGCAATCAGATGGCCATGGCGGCAGGCTCCGCGGTGATGCGTTATCTGGTTGAGCACAAGGTCTGCGAACACGCTGCTGCCATGGGCGAGCGCCTTAGCGAACACCTGCAACTCCTGCAACGCGACTTCCCGCAACTGGGTGATATTCGGGGTCGTGGCCTGATGCTCGGGGTCGAGCTGGTCGAGCCGAACGGCACACCCGATGCGCTCGGTCATCCGCCGGCGTTTGCGCGACTGGCGCCGCTGGTACAACGCGAATGCCTCAAGCGGGGCCTGATTCTGGAACTGGGCGGTCGGCATGGCGCGGTGGTGCGTTTTCTGCCGCCGCTGGTGATCACTGCCGCCGAAATCGACCGCGTTGCGGAAATCTTTGGTCGCGCTTTGGCCGCCGCCACCGCGTCGCTGTAAATTTTTCGCCGCGCCGAACGTTCTTTCTACATACCCGGCTGCACCCCTCGTGCAGCCCACCCTTACAACGATGGAGAACCAGCATGACGTCAGTATTCGACCGCGAGGACATCCTCTTTCAGGTCGTGGTCAACCACGAAGAGCAATACTCGATCTGGCCGGACTACAAAGCCGTGCCGGAAGGCTGGCGCACCGTGGGCAAGAGCGGCCTGAAAAAAGAGTGCCTGGCCTACATCGAAGAAGTCTGGACTGACATGCGTCCGCTGAGCCTGCGCCAGAAGATGGAAGGGCAGGCCGCCGCGCAATAAACGGCCGGGCAAAAACAAACCCGCTGGACTGGAAACAGTCAGCGGGTTTTTTCATGGCTGGAGTTTGTGTTGTCAGGTCAGGCCTCTTCGCGAGCAAGGGTGAACGACACCGATCCAATGTGGGAGCGAGCTTGCTCGCGAAGAACGATAACGCGGTTCCGGCTGAAACTAAGCCCCGCTCAAGCCCTTGAGCAGCAAATCCACGTTGCCTTCCAGCTCCGCCACCGGATCCGCCGCATCCGTGCTCAACACCACCAGAAGACTGCCCGACTCGACAATTGCCGCTTTCACCGCCTCCGACGGCTGCCGATGATGCAGTACCACAGCCACCTCATTGTCCTTCAACGTCGCCGTGAGTTTTTTCAGATCCTCAGCCGTCCACTCGGTATCAGGTCGTGGATCCTCGCCGATCAGCTCCAGATTGAGGCTGCCGATCAGATACCCGAAGTGATCACTCAGACTCATCACACTCAGATTGTCAGCGCTGGCCAGTCGCGCCTCGCTGTCGGCGCTGAGCTTCAGCAAACGTTGCTTCAACGTCGCCAGATTCGCCTCGATCGCAGGCTTGGCACTCGGTGCCAGACGCACCAGATCCGCTGCCATCACGTCCGCCATGCGTCCCATGTTGTTGCTGGCCAGCCATGGTTGGCTGTTCAAACCATCGACCTTCAGACCCGTTTGCACGGCAATGCCGGGCAGGGCGCCGTCCACCGGGCGCGCCGCATCGACTTCGACGATGCGGATATTGCTGCGGCGGGCAATCGGGTATAGCTGATCATCCGGCCACAGCGAGCGCACGCCAATCACGGCATCGGCAGCGGTGGCCAGTTTGCTCAGGGCCGGAGCGCCGCGCCCGGTGAAGTAGGCACTCTGACGACTGCCCGGCAGGTTTGCTGGTGCCGCCCGTTCGAGATTGACATCAGTGCCCTTGAGCAGCGCTTCTGCCAAGCCAAAGGTGATGGGCAAGGAGGCCAGCACCCGCAACGGTCTGGTGTTTTCGGCGGCCATCAACGGCGAGCAGACCACACCGCACAGGGTCATGGCCAAGGTCAGTTTTCGCAGTGAAAAAGTCATTTATCCAAGATTCCCTTTCAGACTCGGGACAACCCCGCGCGCAATGGCGGCGAGGGCGAAGGCAATGCCGGCGACCAGAATGATCGCGGCGCCGGATGGAATCGGCAGATCGAACACGATGGGTGCAAGAATCCCGCACAACGTACTGACCGTGGCGATCAGCACCGAGCACCAGAAGAACCCTTTGAGTGACTGGCTGAGCAACCGCGCCGCCGCGGCCGGGATCACCAGCAGTGCGCCGACCAGAATCGCGCCGATGACTTTCACTGCCGCCACGGTGATCAGCGTCACCAGAATCACGAACAGATAATCCAGGGTCTTCACCGCCACTCCACGCACCGCTGCCAGTTGCGGATTGAAGCTGGCGAGCATGATGCGGTTGTACAGCGGCAGGGCCAACGCCATGACCAGCGAGCCGACAATGGCCAGCACCGCCAGATCGTTACCGTTGACCGTCAGCACTGAGCCGAACAGTACGTTTTCGAGAATGTGCACGTTGATCTTCCCCGCCAGAATCAACAGCAGGCTCGCGCCGAGTGCCAGCGACACCGACAGAAACACGCCGATCAAGGTATCGGGCGCCAGACCGGTGCGGTTGCGCAGGTAATTGAGCAGGATGCCGAACAGCAGGCAGTAACCGAACAGGCTGCCGTAGGGACCGGTGTAGGGCTCGCCGAGCAGGATACCGATGGCCACACCGGTCAGCGCCGCGTGGCCCACCGCTTCGGAGAAAAACGCGAAACGCTTGACCACCACCAGCGTGCCGAGGCCGCCGAGCACCGGGCCGATCAACAGGCCGGCAAGCAATGCATTGACCACAAAACCGTAGGCCAGTGCTTCCGGCAGATAACCGGACGAGGCCCAGCCTTGCACCATCAAACGAAAGGCTTCGTAACTCATCAGGCAACGCTCCGTGGATGGGTCGAGAACAGCGTCAGCAGTCGTTCCGGGGTCAGCGCCTGTTGTGGCGTGGCGTCGAACAGCACACGACGGTTCAGGCCAGTGACCCTATCGGCCAGGCGCCCGACCGCTTCCAGATCGTGCTCGATCCACAGCACGGTGATGCCCGCCGCGCGCCAGTCATTGAGCAGACGCTCGAACACCTGAATCCCGGCTTCATCGAGTGCCGACATCGGTTCATCCAGCACCAGCAATTGCGGCGCCGGAATCAAACCTTGTGCGAGCAGCACCCGCTGCCGTTCCCCGCCGGACAGCGCACCCATGCGCCGCTTGCGTTTGTCCTGCATGCCGACGCGTTCCAGCGCATCGCCAATGGCGCCGGCGTAACGCTTGCTCAAACCGAGAAACGCCGGGCGTCGCTGACACATCGCGGCCATGAAATCGTCAACGGTCAAAGGCAAACCGCGATCGAACTCCAACGCTTGCGGCACATAACCGATGGTTCCGGGTTCACCGGGCCATTGCAGGCTGAGCTGGCCCTGATGGGGCATTTGTCCGAGCAGGGTCTTGATCAGCGAACTCTTGCCGCCACCGTTGGGGCCGACCAACGCATGCACGCTGCCGGGCTGTACCTGGAAGGAGACGTTGTCGAGAATCGTCGTGCGCCCCAGTGTCAGGCAAACCTCCGCAAAATCCAGCGTCGGCCCCGAAACCTGTGGGAGCGAGCCTGCTCGCGAATGCGGTGTGTCATTCAACAATGATGTCGGCAGATCCGGCGCCTTCGCGAGCAAGCTCGCTCCCACAGGGTTTTCGGTGTTGTCGGCGATCAGGTTTTCTTTCGAAGTCATGCACCGGACTCCTGAATCGCCCGCACCACGGTGTCAAGGTTGCCGGTCATTTCCTTTTCGTATTTGTCGGCGGTGTATTCGCCGTAGGAAATGTGCGACAGCGGATACAGCTTCACCCCGGACTCACGCTGGATCGTCTCGACGTAAGTGGAGGGGAAATCCATCTCCGAGAAGATCACTTTCACGTCCAGTTCACGCAACTGGTCGATGGTCTTTTTCAACTGGCTTGGGCTCGGCTCGATGCCGTGGGCCGGTTCGACCACGGCGGTCACTTCCAGGCCGAACTCACGCAGCAAATAGTCGTAAGCGGCGTGCACGGTGGCCACGCGCAGTTCTGCGTTCGGCGCTTGAGTCAGTTTGGCCAGCGCGTCGGCGCGCATTTGCCGCAGGCGTTTGCCGTAGGCGCGGGCGTTCTGGGTGTAGGCCTTGGCGTTGTCCGGATCGAGTTTGCCCAGTTCGCGAGCGATGTTGTTGACCTGGGCGATGGAGGCGCTGATCGACAGGAACGTGTGTGGATTCACCACTTTACCGGCACCGCGTGCGGCAACCCCGGTGGCCGCCAGCAGCGGCACGTTTTCGTTGGCTTCGATGGTTTTGATGTTCGGCGTTTCGCTGGCGGCGATCATGCGGTCGGCGAAGTCGTCATGGCCAACGCCGTTGAGCACGATCACATCCAGCCCGCTGATGCGCTTGATGTCTTCGGCCCGTGGTTCGTAGGCGTGCGGGTTGAAGCCGGCCGGGATCAGCGGCACCACCTCGGCCTTGTCGCCGACGATGTTCGCCACATAGCTGTAATAAGGGTGCAGGGTAATGCCGATGCGCAGGCGTTTGGCCGGATCGGCGCTGACCAGCGGGCTCAGCAGACAGGCACAAAGACCTGCCAGAAACAAATGTAACAACGGACGGCGAGGCGATGAAATAGACATGGGCAAGCGGTCTTCTCTCGGAGGAGGACGAGGAATCAATGGCGATGTTCGCGGGTAACCCCGGCATCGTATTGCGCGACGATCTGTTTCCAGCCGGCAGCGGACAGCGCCGCGTCGGTCAATTCGGTTGGCACTGGCAGACGGGCATCACGGTTGAGCCAGATGTCCGGAGCAGCCTTGTCATCGCTGCTCACCAGCATGACGAATGAACCGGCGACGGCCGGGTTCTGGCTGTGGCCGAAATAAGCGCTGTTCGCCAGCAACTGCCAGGCATGACCGCCACGGCTGACCGAACTCGCATCCTGGGCAAACGGCGCAAATCCTTCGTCGGCCAGATTTTGCGGTGTCGGCAGGGCTTGCTGTTCTTCGCGCAGCAAGCGGATTTCATCGAGGGTCACCCGCAGGTCGGCGTAGATGCCTTGTTCCGAGGCACTGAGGTCGCGACGCGCGTCGAGTTGATGGGACGCAACCGGCTCAGGCTCATGGGAAACGCCGCGCCACGCGACCACAGAACCTGCGACCGCAAGGATCAACAGGCACAAAAGCAGTACATTGAGGGTTTCATGACCGGCGCCGGCCGGACGCACGATTTGTGTTGTGGGCGTACTCATGGTGCTTCGATATCCGCTTGGTCGATTTCCACAACGTGGCCTGGACCTGCGTCGAACAGCACGTAGAACTCGGCGCCAGGCTTCTTGAAGGTCAGCGTGGAATCTGCGCCGAGCTTGCCCGGCACCAGAATGGTTTCGTCATAACCGATCACATCAAGGGTCACGCCCGGCGCACCGCTGCCGTCAGAGAAACCACCGGTGCATTTGATCTGCTCGGCGTCGATGGCTGTGCATTCGCACATCGGGTTATGCGCCAGAGCGCTAGCACTGAATCCGGCGCCGAGCACCAGCAGCACGGCGCTCAGCCGCAGACGGAAAGGGCGTTGCGAGCAAGTCATGGTTTGACTCCTTGTTTGTTCAGCCAGGCGAAGGTGGCGGGGGAGGCCTGACTCAGGGGAATCGAAGCCTGATGCATGCTGCCGTCCCAGCCTTCCATGGTGATCCACAGTTCGGCGTCGGCTCTGGTCTTCTCCGGGATCGGCATTTGCGTGCCCATGCGGTAAGGCGTGCCGAAGAAAATCGTACCGGCGGCGCGCAGGCTGCGTGGCTTGCCGATGCGCAGGTAGGTGGCCTTGACCTGCTCGACACAGGCATCGCACAGGGCGGCGCTGAAATCTTTCATGTAACCGGCCGGGCCGGTGAGCACCGGCGCTTCGTTGCGCAGTTCGGCCAGGCGCAGGCTCCAGGGGCCGACCTGGATATTGCCGATTTCATGTTGGCCCAGGCCGCTGTCACCGCGAAACAGCGAGGCGTCGGCGAAGTACTTGGGCATGAAGCCCAGCGGGATCAACAGCAGCAGGACATTGATGTGGAAGCGCCATTTGTGCCAGAAGCGTGCGAGTCGAGAAGGCTGTGCCTTGGTGGTGGACTTGCTCACAGGCTGGCCTCCGAGGTTTCACGGCTCATGGCCGGTTGTGCCTTGATGCGGTTTTTCTTGTCTTCGCGCTTCAGCGCATTGGCGGTGGCCAGGGCGGTGCGTTTGGTCCAGATCAACAAACCACTGAGAATCATCAGGCTCAGGATCAAACCGAAGAAGAACCAGATCAGCTTGATCCAGATGCCACCGAAGTCGCCGGTGTGCAGCGGCCGCATGGACTCGGTGACGAACTCCAGCGACGAGCGATCGGACAGCAGGCGCGAAGCGGCGATATCGCCGTTGTACGGATTGAGCGTGGCGGTCTGGAACATCAGCGGATACCAGCCGCGACCGCCGACGCTCATGTGGCTGTAGGCATTGCCCGGCAGGCTGACGAAACTGGCCTCCAGCCCCGGAATCTTCTCTTGCGCGAGCTCGACGGCACGGTCCAGGCTGATCCGTGGCGGTGGCGTGCCGGCGGCAGAGATCGGCACGCTTTCGCGGGACATGGCAGGAATGATCGGCTCGCTGGAGATGGCGATCTGGTTGTCGAACAGAATCGCCCGAATCAGAAACCAGATCCCGGTGATGGAAATCACCGCAATGAACCAGATCGACCAGATACCGCACAAGCGATGGAAGTCACCCCAGAAGATTCGCGCGCCATGACGCACGCGCAGGGTCGGACGCAGAAAACCTTTCCAGAAGCGCTTGTAGACCACCAGCCCGGTGATCAGCGAGACCAGCATCGGCACGCCGAGGAACGACACCAGATACCAGCCCCAGCTGAAACCGTTGGTGAACGGCACCAGCCACCAGCCGTGCAGGGCGCGGGTGAAGGCTTTGAAGTCGAAGGTTGGCGCGGGGCCCTGGATCACCCCGGTGTAAGGATTGACGTAGACCGTCTGTGAGCGGCCGTCCGGATAGCTGACCGCAACGTCGAGCGCGAAGTGTGATTCGTCGGGGCGACTGATGCTTTCAACGAGGGTCTGCGGTTCGGCTTTTTTGATCGCCGCCATGATCTGGTCATAGCTGAGCAGCGGCGCATCGTCCGCAGGCTGGCTGGCGCGCATCTGCGGGTTGGCCAGCCAGACGATTTCCTGACTGACCACCGCCAGTGTGCCGGTGACACAGACGATCAGGACAAAGAACCAGATCGGTAACGCCAGCCAGCTATGAACGAGGAACCACAGTTTGGAGCGGGATTTCTTCGACATGATTGCGCGTCTTGATAGCGGTGAAAGGGCGCGTGGCTACGGGCTTCGCAGCACGGGACCCCGAAAGACCGGACGTGGCTTTTGCCTACGCGAACGGCCTGCATCTATATAGGACGGATGAGCGCGGAAAATCCCGAAAGGCGATATGAAAGCAAATGTTTCCCAATTCGCTGGGCACCACGGATTTACCTGTGGGAGCGCTGATCGGCAGATCAAACACGATTCATGATCCACGCCATCACTCTCTGCCAATTGATGGCCGACCCGCGCTGCCTATGATGGGAATCACCTGATTTCCCTGAGTGAGCGACTTGATGACCGCCAGAACCCTCTACGACAAACACATCGATTCGCACACGGTGTGCCGCCTCGACGATCAGGGCCATGTTCTGTTGTATATCGATCGTCAGGTGATCAACGAATACACCAGCCCGCAGGCCTTCAGCGGTTTACGTGCCGCCGGGCGCGAGGTCTGGCGGCCGGGCACGGCGCTGGCGGTGGTCGATCACGTCAACCCGACCACGCCTGTGCGCGTCGCGGCAATGCCTGATGCCGGCGGCGCCCGGCAAGTGTCGTATCTGGCGGAGAACTGCCGGGACTTCGGCATCGAGTTGCTGGACATCCTCGACAAGCGTCAGGGCATTGAACACGTGATCGCGCCCGAGCAGGGTTTCATTCTGCCCGGCATGGTCATCGCCGCCGGTGATAGCCATACCACCACCTATGGTGCACTCGGCGCCTTCGGTTTCGGCATCGGCACCTCCGAGATCGAACACCTGCTGGCCTCGCAGACGCTGGTCTACAAACGTCTGAAAAGCCTGCGTGTGACCGTCGACGGCGACCTGGCACCGGGCTTGACGTCCAAAGACGTGATCATGGCCCTGATCGGCCGCATCGGCGCGTCCGGGGCCAGCGGTTATGCGATCGAGTTCTGCGGCTCGACCATCGATGCCCTCAGCGTCGAAGCGCGCATGACCATCTGCAACATGGCCGTCGAGGCGGGTGCGCGCGGCGCATTCATGGCGCCGGATGACAAGGTCTTCGCCTATCTCAAGGGCAAGCCGCGAGCGCCGCAAGGTGAGCGGTGGGAACGGGGCGTGAAGAAGTGGCGCGAACTGCGCAGTGATCCCGGTGCGCTGTTTGACCGCGAGGTTCACCTTGATGCCAGCGTGCTTGAGCCGATGGTCACCTGGGGCACCAGCCCCGATCAGGCCGCCGCGATCGGTGCGCGGGTGCCGGATCCGCAAGCGATCAGCGATCCGATCTTGCGCCAGGGCATGCGCCGCGCCCTCAACTACATGGGTCTCAAAGCGGGCATGGCGCTCAGCGATATCGTCATCAGCCACGCCTTTATCGGTTCGTGCACCAACGCGCGGATCGAAGACCTGCGCGATGCCGCCAGCGTCGTGCGCGGTCAGCAAGTGGCCGGGCATGTACGCGCGATGATTGTCCCTGGCTCCAGCGAAGTTCGCGCGCAGGCCGAGGCCGAAGGACTGGCGCAGATCTTTATCGACGCCGGGTTCGAATGGCGTCAGTCCGGCTGCTCGATGTGTCTGGCGATGAACGACGACGTCCTCGCACCCGGTGACCGCTGCGCTTCCAGCACCAACCGCAACTTTGAAGGTCGTCAGGGCGCCGGCGCGCGCACTCACTTGATGAGCCCGGCGATGGTCGCCGCGGCGGCAATCAGCGGTCGACTCACTGATATCCGCCACTTTGGAGAACGCGCATGAGCCTGCAACCCTTCACCCAGGTCAGCGGTCAGGCTGCACCGTTATTGGCGGCCAATGTCGACACGGACGTGATCATGCCCAAGCAGTTCCTCAAAGGCATTGATCGTCAGGGACTCGATCGCGGCGTGTTTTTCGATCTGAGGTTTCTGCGCGATGGCAGCCCCAACCCCGATTTCGTTTTGAACGAACCAGCGTGGCAGGGCGCGAGTTTTCTGCTGGTCGGGCCCAATTTCGGCTGCGGATCGAGCCGCGAACACGCGGTCTGGGGCTTGCAGCAAATGGGTATTCGCGCCTTGATCGGCAGCAGTTTCGCCGGGATCTTCTACGACAATTGCCAGCGTAATGGCGTGTTGTTGATTACGCTGGAAGAGGCGCAGGTACAGCGGATCGGACAGCTTGTCGGTCAGGCTGAAACGGCGCGGATCAGTATTGATTTAGAGACGCAGCAGATTGGCCTGGCGGATGGCAGCGTGCTCGAGTTCCAGATCGATACTTTGCGTAAAACCGCATTGCTCTTGGGGCTGGACGCCATCGGCAGCACCCTGCAACGCCGCGAACAGATCAAAGATTTCGAACGCGAGCACCTGGCCAACAACCCTTGGTTAGGCTGAACGCATACCCTGTGGGAGCTGGCTTGCCAGCGATGGCGTCAGTTCAGCCGGCACAGGTGTTGGATATGCTGGCCCTATCGCTGGCAAGCCAGCTCCCACAGGACTTTGTGGGGCCTGGGTGTCTGGGTTACAGCGACAATCCTTTGAAATGCGCCTGCAAAAACTCCACACACGCGCGCAACTTCCCCGAATGCGCCAGGCGCGTCGGGTACACCGCCCAGACATTGGCACTCTGGCTGTAATCCTCCAGCACCTGCACCAAGCGTCCTTGCTCCAACAGCGGCTTGACATCCCACAACGAGCGCAACAACACCCCGCGCCCGTCCAGTGCCCACTGCAAAACAATCTCGCCGTTGTTGGACGACAACGGCCCGCTGACGCGCACGCTCTCTTGTCCGCTATCACGGTCCAGATTCCAGATACCAAAGGCGTTGTCGCGCTCCTTGATCACCAGGCAATCGTGCTGTTGCAGTTCGTCCAGCGTTTGCGGCGTACCGCGGCGTTGCAGATAACCCGGGGCGGCGCAGAGCACGCGCCGATTACTGACCAGACGTCGGCCCATATGCTGGCCGGGAATGTCGTCACCAACGCGGATCTCCAGATCGAAGCCTTCATTGATGATGTCCACCACCCGGTCAAACAGGTCGAGGCGAATCTCCAGTTCCGGATAACGTTCGGCCAGCAACGACACCGCCGGGGCCACGTGATTGCGACCGAAACCGAAACTGCTGCAAATGTGCAAACGCCCACGCGGGCTGTCGTGGGCGTCGGACAATTCGTCGTGCAATTGCTGGAAATTATCGAGAATGCGCAACGCCCAGCGCTGCACCCGTTCACCGTCCTCGGTCAGCGAGACGCGACGGCTGGTGCGGTGCAGCAGACGAGTGCCAAGGGTGGTTTCAAGAATCTGGATGCGCTTGCTGACATAGGCCGGTGACAGGCCCAGTTCATCCGCGGCGGCGGCAAAGCCGTTCTTGCGGATCACGGTGAGCAGCACACGCAGGTCTTCGGGCAGAGGCACGGTGTCTTTCTTCTGTGACATGTCAAAACGAACACTGGCGGCAGAAGCCGCCAGCATAGCACCGAGATCCGGCGGCTCGGCTCAGCGTAAAAAGGCCAGTACTTCGGCGAGCAACAGTTCCGGGACTTCTTCGGCAAGGTAATGGCCGGCGGGCAAGGCCTGGCCGCTGACGTTGGTCGCCACTTGCTGCCACTCCTTGAGCGGATCGAAGCAGCGTCCGACTGTGCCTTCGGCGCCCCACAACACGCGCAGTGGCAGACTCAGGTGGCGCCCGGCAGCGATGTCGGCGCGGTCGTGTTCAAGATCAATGCCGGCGCTGGCGCGATAGTCTTCGCAGATGCCGCGAGCGCTGCCCGGTTGTTGCAGGCAGCGCAGGTATTCGCCGAAGGCTGCATCGGTAAACGGCTTGAGCCCGGCGCTGCGGCTGCCCATGACGCTGCGCAAATACGCTTCGGGATCGGCTTCGAGCAAGGTTTCCGGCAGTGGCGCCGGGCGGATCAGGAAGAACCAGTGCCAATACGCGCGGGCGAAGGCTTCGTTGGTTTGTGCGTACATCGACAGGGTCGGCGCGATGTCGAGCAGCATCATGCGCTGCACGGCGGCGGGGTGGTCGAGCGCCAGGCGATGGGCGACCCGCGCGCCGCGGTCGTGAGCGAGGACCGAAAACTGCTCGAAGCCCAACGACTGCATCAGCTCGACATTGTCGCGGGTCATTTCGCGTTTCGAGTAATTAACGTGCAGCTCATCGGCGGCCGGGCGGCTGCTGTCACCGTAACCACGCAGGTCGGCGGCGACCACGGTGAAGTGTTCGGCCAGCTGTTCGGCAATCTTGTGCCAGATCACGTGGGTCTGCGGGTGGCCGTGCAACAGCAACAGGCCCGGGCCGCTGCCGCCGAGGCGGTAGGCGATGTCGACGCCGTTGACGTGACGCTGGTCTTTGCGGAATCCGGCAAACATCGGGCTGATCCTTTTTCAGGTCTGGTTGGATGCATCCTGAAATCGTCCGGTGTTCGCGGCAAGGGGCAAAGCGTGGTGGGCCGGTTCATGAAGTGTGTTGATGAGGTCTTCGTTGTCTTTAGCGGCCCCTTCGCGAGCAAGCTCGCTCCCACAGGAGTCTTCGGTGTGACCACTATCCATGCCACCCAACGAAACCCTGTGGGAGCGAGCTTGCTCGCGAAAGGGCCAGCCCAGACAACCAAGAAGCTAGCCTTGGCTAAACATCTCCATCGCCCGCTGCTTGATCTGCTCTTCAGTCAGATCCTCCTTGCGCGAGGCCAGAAACCACAGATGCCCATACGGATCCTTCAACGTCCCGCTGCGATCCCCGTAAAACTGATCCTTGACCTCGGACACCGCCGTCGCGCCGGCCTCCAGCGCCCGTTGGAATGATTTGTCGACATCGGTCACATACAGATGCAAACCGACTGACACGGCTTTATCAGGACTGCTCAACGGCCCCTGATCGCACGGCGAACCGAGCATGATCGCGCTGTCGCCAATGCGCAGTTCGGCGTGGCCGATGCCGCCGTCGGGCATGGCCAGGCGCATGACCTCGGTGGCGCCGAAGGCTTTTTTATAGAAATCGATGGCCTCGGCCGCTTTGTGGATGCCGAGATACGGGGTAATGCTGTGATACCCCTCGGGAATGGGTTTGACGCTCATGACGTTCTCCCTGATTTGTTGTTCTATGGGACAAAGACTCCACCGGGTTTGTGGAAGATTCACTATAGAACCGTCCTCGGCGTGCAGATTTTTGCCCGACGAGCAGTCAATTTTTTGGAAAGTGCGGCCCCGGGCCTTGTTCGCCAAGTACATCGCCCTGATTGCGCAGCGGACAGGCTTCCATCGACAAACAGCCACAACCGATGCAGCCATTGAGTCGGTCGCGCAGCAGCGTCAGTTGCTCGATCCGTTCATCCAGCTCGCGCCGCCATTGCTGCGAGAGGATTTTCCAGTCGGCTGCGCTGGGCGCCCGATCATTTGGGAGGATTTTCAATGCTTCGCCAATCTCCGCCAGCGGAATCCCCAGCCGCTGCGCGACTTTGATCAACGCAACCCGACGCAGCACTTCGCGCGGATAGCGCCGCTGATTGCCGGCATTGCGCTGGCTCTTGATCAGGCCCTTGGATTCATAAAAGTGCAGAGCGGTGACGGCGACGCCACTGCGCGCGGCGACTTCGCCAACCGTTAACTGTTTGTGCACATTTTCTTTGCTGATCATCTGAAGACAGCTCTTGACCTTGACTTAACTAGAGGTTTTACCCTGCAGGTCTTCGAGTCGCAAGGCTCGTCTTACGCTGAGTGGGGGCATTCCATGAACAACCGCAGTTTTACCCAATTGATCGAATTTGAAATCGAACCACGCCAACAACCTGCGCTGGTGACCGCACTATCGAGGCAAACCGAGCGTCTGGCTCAGCGTTACGACGGTTTCGTCAGCGCCAGTGTGCAGGCCAGTGATGACGGCCGGCGTGTGCTGAGTTTTCTGCAGTGGCAGTCCCGCGAGGCGGGGGAGGCGGCCTTTCGCAGCTTCGAGAGCGGCGAGCAGGACTTCTGGCAACTGATCCACACCCATCAGGCGAAAACCATCACCTTCAATTCGTTCCAGGTGCTGAGCAGCATCGCCCGCAGTCACGACGATGCGCTGCACTGCCACCTGGTGGGCTAGATCGACAGCTGGATCAAGCGCTCGCCCTGCAAATTATCGGTAACTCGCCGCTTGTTCACCGCCAGTTCGCCAATCTTGATCAAGCGCGTGCGGGTGACGTTGCGACTCAGACCGAGCAATGCGGCGGTGTGCACCTGGTTGTAATGGCAAAAGCGATACGCCGCGCGCAGCAAGGCGTCTTCGACTTTCTCGTGCAAGGCACCGGCCTGTTGCGCGAACAGTTTTTGAAAGGCCTGTTCCAGCAACGCCTCCGGTGAATCACCGGCACTGCTGTGATGATCGTCCGGGCGTTCGATGCGCAGGTTGGACAGGCGCAAATCATCACGTTCGATGACGCCGTTGCGGCAGATCAACAAGGTGTGGTGGATGACGTTTTCCAGTTCACGAATATTGCCCGGCCAACTGTAAGCACGCAGCTTGTGCTCGGCGCCGGGGCTGATGCTGACCCGCCCGTAACCGAGGCGTTGGCTATAGGCTTCGATGAAATGGCGGGTCAGCGGCAGTATGTCGCCGGGACGATCGCGCAACGGGCTCAGTTCCAGATTGACCACGTTGAGGCGGTAGTACAGATCCTCGCGGAAATGGCCGGCATTGATGGCTTTTTCCAGCTGCACATTGGTCGCCGCGAGCACTCGTACATCGATGGGAATGCTTTTGCGCGAGCCAAGTCGCACCACTTCGCGCTCCTGCAAAACCCGCAACAACTTCACCTGAATCGCCATCGGCAGATCGCCGATCTCATCGAGAAACAAGGTGCCGCCGTCCGCTTCCTCGAACCATCCGGCCTTGGCGCTCAGCGCACCGGTGAACGCGCCTTTTTCATGACCGAACAATTCTGCTTCCACCAGCGATTCGGAAAACGCCCCGCAATTGACTGCGATAAACGGCCGGTGACGACGGTTGCTGAGGTTATGAATATGCCGCGCCACCAGCTCTTTGCCAGTACCGGTCTCGCCGATGATCAGCACGCTCGCTTCACTCGGCGCGACCTGTTGCAAATGCTCGAGCAGGGCCTGGGATTTCGGATCTTCGAAGACCTGCGCGGTGGCGCGGATCGACGTGGCGAGCGCGGGGGAGGGCGGTAGGGTCAGCAGTTGCATGGGCTCGTCCTTCTTTTTTAGTTCAAATGCAGGCAGGTCAGGAATAGAAGGTCGGCACTGGCAGCGACTGATTCAGCGCCCAGTCGCCCAGCTCATGGAGTTTGTAATCCAGCGGGTCGTGCAGGGTTTGCGTGCGCAGGTTGCGCCAGTGGCGGTCGAGACGCAGGGAGGCATGAGTGGAGCGCGCGCCGGTCACTTCGAACAAACGGCTGCAAATCTCCAGGCCCTGACGGCTGGCGGCGACTTTGGCGGTGGCAATCGCGGTGGCGACACGACCACGCTCTTCGGCACTGAGATTGGCGTCTTTGGCCCAGGCCTCATCGAGCAACGCCGCTGCGCGGTCGACCAGTAGACGAATGCCTTCCAGCGCCACCCAGAATTCGCCGTAATGCGCGAGCACGTACGGGTCTTCACGCACATCGCGCGCCGTGGATTTGTGCCAGAGCCGGGTTTCGCTGAGGGTGTATTGCCGCGCCTCTTCGAAAGCGCCTTCGGCAATTCCGAGAAACATATGCGTGAAGGTCAGTTGCGCAATCAATGGCCGCAAGCAGGCGAAGGGCGTGCTCAGCGGACCGGGATCGAGCAGCAATTCCGATTCTTCGACGCGCACCCGTTCAAACGTGGCGCTGCCGCTGTCGGTCTGACGCTGGCCGATGTTGTTCCAGTCGTTGTGCAGGGTGATGCCACTGCGTCCGCTGGGAATCGCCGCGATCAGCAACTTGCCGCCCGCGCTTTCATCGACCGCCGAAGCGATCAACATTTGTGAGTCGCTGGCGCCGGAACAGAAGCTTTTCTTCCCGGAAAACTCGCGCCAGCCACCGAGATCCTTGACCACGGTGCGGGTGTCGAGCGGGTTCAGCGCGTTGCCCCAGAACCAGTTCTGCCGCGCGGTCTGTTCAAACCACGGCTGCCATTGTTCCGGCCGGGAAAACAGACGCACGGTGGCGAGCATCAAATGATGAAAACCAAACACGTGGGCAATCGAGCTGTCGACCTTGGCGAACTCGCGAACGATTTGCAGGGTTTCGCTCCAGCTCGCGCCGAGGCCGCCGTAGCGGGTGGGAATGCTCAGGGCCAGCAGGCCACTGTCGCGCAGGGCATCACGCTCGGCCTTCGGCGTGCCACCACGTTCGTCACGCTCGACGGCAGTCAGGGCAAACTCGGCGGCCAGTTGGCGGGCGGTTTGCAACGGGGATAACAAAGTACTTTGCGGTTTGGCGGTCACACCAACACTCCTGAATTCACTCAGCCGGTGTAGGCGCTGCCGCAGGCTCGGGCCGCTCCTACACAAGAGATCCGGTTTATGCCGAGGTTTTTGTGGGCAACACATCATTGGCAATCATTTCGCCAAACGGCCCGGTCAGATTGGTCACGCCACGTCCGGCCAGACTCGCGTAAGGCTCAGGCAGCAACGGGAACACCAACTCGGCAAAGCGGTAAGCCTCTTCCAGATGCGGATAACCGGAGAAGATGAAACTCTCGATGCCCAGGTCCGCGTATTCCTTGATCCGCGCCGCCACTTGCTGCGGATCGCCGACCAATGCCGTACCGGCACCACCGCGCACCAGACCGACGCCGGCCCACAGATTCGGAGCGATCTCGAGGTTATCTCGACGACCATCGTGCAAAGCCGCCATGCGCCGTTGACCTTCGGAGTCGAAACGCGAGAAGGATTTCTGTGCGGCTTCAATGGTCTCGTCGCTGATGTGTTCGATCAGTTTGTCCGCCGCTTTCCAGGCCTCTTCTGCGGTCTCGCGCACGATCACATGCAAGCGGATGCCGAACTTCACCTTGCGTCCGTGCCGCGCGGCGCGTTCGCGTACATCGGCGAGTTTTTCCGCGACAGCGGCCGGTGGTTCGCCCCAGGTCAGATAGACATCGACCTGTTCGGCGGCCAGATCATGCGCGGCATCGGAGGAACCGCCGAAGTACAGTGGCGGATAGGGTTTCTGCACCGGCGGATACAGCGCTTTGGCGTTCTGAACCTTCAGGTGTTTGCCGTCGAAATCCACCGCCTCGCCTTGCAACACGCGACGCCAGATCTTCAGGAACTCATCGGTGACTTCATAGCGCTCGGCGTGGCTGAGGAAACTGCCGTCGCCACGGTTTTCATCCGGATCACCGCCGGTCACCACGTTGATCAGCAAGCGCCCGTTGGACAGGCGATCGAGGGTCGCAGCCATGCGCGCCGAAACCGTCGGCGAGACGATCCCTGGACGAATCGCCACCAGATAACGCAGGCGTTCAGTCAACGGCACCAGTGCCGAGGCGATCACCCACGAGTCTTCGCAGGAGCGCCCGGTGGGAATCAGCACGCCGTGGTAACCAAGGCTGTCTGCGGCCTGCGCCACTTGTTTCAGATAATTGAGAGTGACCGGGCGCGCGCCTTGGGTGGTGCCCAAGTAGTGGCCATCACCGTGGGTCGGCAGGAACCAGAAAACATCCATGAACGGCTCCTCAGGCGATTTTCAGCAAGGGTTTGATTTGCGTGGCGAACAGCGGCGCGGCGCGTTCGGCGGCCAGGCGGATACGCGCCTTCAACAGTTCGCTGGTGATCTGGTAATCGGCGAAGTCGGCTTCGGTGGCGTATACGCCGATCGGCAAGGTCATGGCCTGGAAGAAGCTGAACAGCGGGCGCAACTGGTGATCGAGCACCAAAGCATGGCGTTCGCTGCCGCCGGTTGCGGCCAGCAGCACCGGGGTGTCGATCAGTGCGTTGAGGTCGATCAGGTCGAACAGATGCTTGAGCAGACCCGGGTAGGAACCGCGATAAACCGGCGCAGCAACAATCAACAGATCGGCCTGTTCAATGGCCCGCAACTCGGCTTCAACCTCTGCACTGAGTTCCTGACGCGACAGCGCGCCACCGAGGGGGCGGGCGATATCACCGAGTTCGATCAAATGGCTTTCGATGGTCAAGTGCCCGGCCAGTTCGGCGAGCAAGGCTTGGGTCAGCACCAAAGTACGGGACGGACGCCAGGTACCGCCGGAGAGGGCGACGACTTTCAGGGGACGCGACATGATCAGTTCCTTTTTTCAACAGTTGCTCAGCGAGCAGTGAATGAGTCACCGGGTCTGAGCAAGCGCTGTACCAATTCCTGCAAGCCCCGGTTTACAAAGCGTTGAGCGTTAGCGTGGCGGTCGCCCCTGTGAGTGGGAGGGCGCTTTGTTGAATCGGTGTTGGCTGATCAACAGTTGCTGGAGCAACAGAGCTCAGCGCATGAATGAAGTTATAAAGGCTGTTTGTTATTCCGTAAAAGAACGTTAATCGATATTTATAGATCGTTAGGAAATATGAGGCGGCTTGTGTCGAATTCCTGATAGCCACTATTGAGAGCGTTGATTTCTGCGCGAGCGTGCCCGGGCGTAGCCTTTGTCCATCGACTCCCATTGCTCGCCAGGACGCTCCCATGAATCGTTTACTGACTGTTTCCTTGATGCTCGCTGTTTCCGTACTCGCCGGTTGTGCCGGACACGTTTCACCGGAACTGCGCCCTTACACTGATGAGGAATCCCGCGAATTGGCGATGGAAGCGCTCAATCGCAGCGGCCTGTCCTTCGACGAATACCACGCGAAAAAAGCGCAATTGCTCGGTCAGACCCGGTTCGACAAAAAAGCGGAAATGAGTGCAGAACGTGCCGTACAGCTGCACGGTCGTCCTAGCTGAAAACAAACTGTACTGCTGGAAGTTTTACCCAACTGTCCGTGGGCTTGCCGGGCGGCGTGGGATAGGGTCAACACCTGAACGACCCTGATGGATTGCCTGCCATGAACCTCTCGCTTGACCTGCTGTTGGGCTTTGCCCTGTTTGCCCTCGTCACCTCGATTACGCCGGGGCCGAACAACACCATGTTGCTGGCATCGGGGGTCAATTTCGGATTTAACCGCACCATCCCTCATATGCTCGGGATTACTTGCGGCTTCTTTGTTCTGGTCGTAGCCGTGGGCTTTGGCCTCGGCGCGGTGTTTCAGACCTATCCGATTCTTTATACGGTTCTGCGCTATGTCGGCGCGGCGTATCTGTTGTATCTGGCATGGAAAATCGCTCACTCGGGACCTGTCGGCGACAGTGCCGAAGGCGAGGCGAAGCCGATCAGCTACCTCGGCGCGGCCGCGTTTCAGTGGGTCAATCCCAAGGCGTGGATCATGGCCATCGGTGCCATCAGCACCTACACGCCGATGCAGGGTTATTTCACCAATGTCGTGGTGATTGCGGCGGTGTTCGCCATCATCAACCTGCCGAGTGTAGGCGTCTGGGCGGCCTGCGGTACGTTGTTGCGCAATGTGCTGAAGGATCCGCGCTGGTTGCGCGTGTTCAACTGGGGCATGGCGGCACTGTTGGTGATTTCGCTGTACCCGTTACTTCTCGAAAGCTTTAGCTGACGCATCGCTTCAACCGCAGGCCGGATGCCTGTTAAGCTCGACTTCAGGAGCGTTCCTACGCACTTTGAATGAAGTTGTTCTTCTTTAACGGCATCCGATCAGGTATTGATGACGCTCTCGAACCGACGCGCAGCTCACAAGGCTGCGCCGTACCGTTTGCAGACACGAGCCTCCTGATCCCGGAACACGCTCTGCGAGTCTTTTATGAACACACGTCCGTTGTATTTCGATTACGCCGCCACCACCCCGGTCGACGAGCGGGTCATCCAGGTGATGATCGAGTGTCTGGGGTTTCACGGTAACTTTGGTAATCCGGCGTCCAGCTCCCATGCGTTCGGCCAGCAGGCCCGGCACACGGTCGAGCAGGCCCGCCGACAGGTCGCCGGTCTGGTCGGCGCTCAGGCCGAACAGATCGTCTGGACCTCCGGTGCCACCGAGTCCAACAACCTTGCCCTTAAAGGTGTGGCCCAGGCGCGCGGCGTGTCCGGCGGCCACATCATCACCAGCCAGATCGAACACAAAGCCATCCTCGATACCGCCCGCCAATTGCAGGACGACGGCATCGCCGTGACCTATCTGGTGCCGGACGCCGAAGGCCTGATCACGCCGCAAGCGGTCAGTGAAGCCATGCGTGAAGACACCTTTCTGGTGTCGCTGATGCTGGTCAACAACGAGTTGGGCACGGTCAACGATGTTCAAGCGATTGGCGAAGTGGTGCGCAGTCGTGAGGCGTTGTTCCATGTTGATGCGGCGCAGGGTGCCGGCAAAGTGGCCATCGATCTGGGGCAATGGCCGGTGGATCTGATGTCGTTTTCCGCGCACAAACTTTACGGCCCCAAAGGCATCGGCGCGTTGTACGTCGGCCCACGAGCGCAGCAGCGTTTACACGCGCAGATTCATGGCGGTGGTCACGAGGGCGGTTTGCGCTCCGGAACGTTGGCGACGCACCAGATTGCCGGAATGGGCGCCGCGTTTGCCTTGGCCGCCGAAGCGTTCGATGCCGAGAAAAAAACCATCGTCGCATTGCGTGAACAACTGCTCGAACAACTGCTCGGCCTGCCGGGCGTGCGCCTCAATGGCTGCGCGACTCAGCGCATACCGCACACCTTGAGCCTGACCTTCAGCGAAGGCGAATTCAACAGCGCGGCGTTGAGCCATTCGATCGCCTTTTCCGCGACCTCGGCCTGCAATTCGGCGAGCAATGCGCCGTCCCACGTGCTATTAGCGCTGGGGCATGACGCGTACCTGGCCGGTCGCACCATTCGCTTGAGCCTCGGCCGTTTCACTACCGCCGAAGATATCGACAAGGCCGTTCAACTGATCAAGACTGCCTGCGCCAGTGCTCCGGCATTCTGGGCGACAGGGCTTTAAACGAGCCGACCTCACGGCTACGAACAATAACGATGAAGTGATTAGCAGGAGACATGATGAGTACCCAGACCTCGACCGAAGGATCGGTGCCCCAGCGCCTGGCGCAAACCCGTGAATTGATGCGCCGCGAAGGCATTCACGCATTGCTGGTGCCGTCCGCCGACCCGCATTTGTCGGAGTATCTTCCGGGTTACTGGCAGGGCCGGCAGTGGCTTTCGGGCTTCCATGGTTCCGTCGGGACATTGATTGTCACTGCAGATTTCGCCGGCGTCTGGGCCGACAGCCGTTATTGGGAGCAAGCGACGAAGGAGCTCAAGGGCAGCGGCATTGAACTGGTGAAACTGCAACCGGGTCAGCCGAGCCCGCTGGACTGGCTCGCCGAGCAGACACCGGAAGGTGGTGTGGTCGCGGTTGACGGTGCGGTGATGGCCGTGGCATCGGCGCGTACGCTGAGCAGCAAACTGGAAGCACGTGGTGCACGACTGCGTACCGACATCGATCTGCTGCAAGAAGTCTGGAGCGATCGCCCGAGCCTGCCGAACGCACCGATTTATCAGCATCTGCCGCCGCAAGCGACCGTCAGCCGTGACGAGAAACTCGCCAAACTGCGCGAAACCTTGCAAGAGCGTGGGGCTGACTGGCATTTCATTGCCACCCTCGACGACATTGCCTGGCTGTTCAACCTGCGCGGTGGCGATGTGTCGTTCAACCCGGTGTTTGTTTCGTTTGCGTTGATCGATCAACAGCACGCCACATTGTTCGTGGCGCTGAGCAAGCTCGACGCGGATTTACGCGCGGTACTGGAGCAGGATGGCGTGACGCTGCGTGATTACAGCGAAGTCGCCGATGCCCTGCGCGCGGTGCCGAGTGGTGCGAGTCTGCTGGTGGACCCGGCGCGAGTGACCAGCGGTTTGCTGGATAACCTCGACAGCGGCGTGAAGCTGGTCGAAGGCTTGAACCCGACCACGTTGGCCAAGTCGCAGAAAAGTGAAGCCGATGCTCGGCACATTCGCCAAGCCATGGAGCAGGACGGTGCGGCGCTGTGCGAATTCTTTGCTTGGCTGGAATCGGCTTGGGGGCGCGAACGCATTACCGAATTGACCATCGACGAAAAGCTCACCGCTGCCCGTGAGCGTCGTCCGGATTATGTCTCACTGAGTTTCAACACCATTGCCGCGTTCAACGCCAATGGCGCGATGCCGCATTACCACGCGACCGAAGAAGAACACGCGGTGATCGAGGGTGACGGCTTGCTGCTGATCGACTCGGGTGGCCAATACCTGGGCGGCACCACGGACATTACGCGGATGGTGCCGGTGGGCACACCGATCGAAGAGCAGAAGCGCGATTGCACGCGCGTGTTGAAAGGCGTGATTGCGCTGTCACGTGCACAGTTCCCGAAAGGCATTCTCTCGCCGCTGCTCGACGCCATTGCCCGCGCGCCGATCTGGGCCGACAGCGTGGATTACGGTCACGGCACTGGTCATGGCGTTGGCTATTTCCTCAACGTCCATGAAGGCCCGCAAGTGATTGCCTATCAGGCCGCGCCTGCACCGCAGACGGCCATGCAGCCGGGGATGATTACTTCGATCGAGCCAGGCACCTACCGTCCGGGTCATTGGGGCGTGCGGATCGAAAACCTGGCGATGAACCGCGAGGCGGGCAGCAGCGAGTTCGGTGACTTCCTCAAGTTTGAAACCTTGACGCTGTGCCCGATTGACACGCGTTGCCTGCTGCCGGCGCTGCTCTCGGAGGAAGAGAAACAATGGTTCAACGACTACCACGCGCAAGTGCGTGAGCGCTTGAGTCCGTTGCTTGAAGGTGCTGCACTGGACTGGCTGAACACCCGCACTGCCGCCATCTGATCCGTTGTAATTCAGGCGCTGTTATCAGCGCCTGAATAATCGCTTAGCCTTGGCGCAAGGTTTCCTCAACGAATTCGAGCCGATCCTGGCCGAAGAACAGTTGATTGCCGATGAACATGCTGGGGGCCCCGAACACGCCGCGTTTAACTGCGGTTTCGGTGTTGTCCTTGAGCTTTGCTTTGACGGATTCGTCATTGGTCAGCGCTAACACTTCCTGCGGATCGAAGCCGTGTTCGCTCAGCACGGCGGCGACCGTGGCGGGTTCGTCGAGGCTGCGTCCGTCAATCCATAGCGCTGTGAACAGGCAATCGATAAACGCCTGAAAGCGTTCTGGCTGACGCAACTGGATGCCGGTAACCGCACGCATCAACATCAGGGTGTTGATCGGGAAATGCGGATTGAATTTCAGCGGCACCCCATAGCGTTTCGCGTAGCGGTCCAGATCCTGAAACATATACCGACCCTTCGCCGGGATCATTGCCGGTGATGCGTTACCGGTTGCCTTGAAGACGCCACCCAGCAGCATCGGGATGTAGATCAGCTCGCTGTGCGTCTCGGCGCAAATCTTCGGCAGTTGGGTGTAGGCCAGATAGGTGGCAGGGCTGCCGAGGTCGAAATAGAACTCCACGGTTTTCGTCATTTTCACGTCTCTGTCGTTATTGTTATGGCGGGGGGGGCTTACCAGCGTTCGTTCCAGGGGCGCAGATCCAGCTCGAATGTCCAGGCATCCCGTGGCTGACTGTGCAGATACCAGTAGTTCTCGGCGATGTGCTCGGGATTGAGGATGCCATCCTGATCTTTGGTGGCGTACTTCTCGGGGAAACTGTTGCGAATGAAATCGGTATCGATCGCACCATCGACCACCACATGGGCGACGTGGATGTTCATCGGCCCCAGTTCCCGCGCCATGCTTTGCGCCAGTGCGCGGATGCCGTGTTTGGCACCGGCGAAAGCGGCGAATCCGGAAGCACCACGAAGTCCGGCGGTGGCACCAGTGAAGAGAATCGTGCCGCGTTGACGTGTGACCATGCGTTTGGCCACTTCACGAGCATTGAGGAAGCCTGAGAAGCAGGCCATTTCCCAGATCTTGAAATACTTGCGCGCAGTTTCTTCAAGAATGCTGCACGGCACGTTGGCGCCGATATTGAACACAAAGGCTTCGATCGTCCCGAGGCGGGTCTCGATGTCTTCAATCAGGGCGATGACGTCTTCCTCCTTGCGCGCATCGCAAGCAAAGCCATGGGCTTCGCCGCCTTCAGCCATGATCGCGTCCACCAGCGGTTGCAGTTTGTCGGCGCTGCGTCGGGTAACGCAGGCGACGAATCCTTCTCTGGCAAAACGCTTGGCAATCGCTCCGCCCGTGGCATCGCCGGCGCCGACAACCAATACGACCTTCTTGTTATTCATGGGTGAATCCCTTTATTAAACGATCGTTAAGTGAACGAACGTTATGCTAGGATCCAGTCAACGTCAAGGCAGTCGATTCGAGGGCAAACACATGCGTTACTCCGCCAGTCACAAGCTGGAAACACGGGAAAAGTTACTGCAGAGCAGCGCGCTGTCAGCGAAGCGCTCCGGGTTTTCCACGGTGGGCGTCGATGGTTTGATGAAGGCTATCGGATTGAGTGGTGCGGCGTTCTACAGTCACTTTTCGTCAAAGGATGCGTTGTTCACCGCCATCGTCGAACGAGAGTTGGGTCAAAGCCTTGAGCGATTGGGGGGCGAGGGTGCTCAGGATCGTGAGCGACTGGAGCGCTGTCTCAAACACTATCTGAGCATGGCTCATGTAGAACAACCTGAGGCCGGTTGTGCAATACCCGCACTGGGCGCAGAGATCGCCCGATCAGATATTCAGGTGCGCGAGCAGGCCGAGGTGTGGATCTGCCGGCTTCAGGAGCGTTGGGCACAGATACTTGAGAGCGACAGCCTAGCGTGGTCAGTGTTGTCGCAATGCGTCGGCGCATTGGTGGTGGCGCGCATGTTGGCTACGCCGGACGTTCAGCAAGCGGTGCTGAAGTCCAGCCATGAAGAGATCGACCGGCAGATTGCCGGGCAGCGCTGATCTATTTACAGATAACGATCATGCTGCGACTGGTGTAGCCCGCAGGGTTGAGACCGAACGGGTAATCGCCGGGTTCTTCCACGGCGTCACCGGATTTGGCGATGACCTTATAGCCTTTCGGCAAGCAGGCACTGGCGGCACTGGCGTAGCACTTGTCCCAGGAGGACGATAGCCCGGAGCAGTTGATGTGCAGCCCTTTTTTCCCGCGTTTTACCTGAGTTTCCGAAGTCGCCGCACAACCCGCAACAGCCAGTATGGCGATCAGTATCAAAATTCGTTTCATTACCGTCCTTATAGCGGCCACGAGTCTGACGCTCGGGTTTGCCTGTGTTCGCTTGCGCTTTAAGCGTTTTGAAATCCCTGTCCGAAAAAATCCATGTCTGGCATTGGGTTACGGGTCTAAACATGGCCTAAATGCGCGCCAATTGCCAGACCTTCGTAAAAACCTCTTTCAATCAGCCGCGATGGCGGGTTTCGCAGCACTACCCATGGTCATGGTGGCGCCGACAGACGCCAGAATAATGCACAGGATCGCCATCCATTGTGACAGCGTGAGGAATTCATGCAGAAACAGAAGGCCCGATAACGCTCCGAAGGCTGGTTCGATGCTCATCAATGTGCCGAATGTGCGTGCCGGCAGACGGGTGAGGGCGACCATCTCCAGTGTGTAGGGCAGGGCGGTGGACAGGATGGCGACGCCAATGGCAATCGGGATCAGCGAAGGAGTCAAAAGGGCTGCACCTGCATGCACGATGCCGATAGGGGCGACGAACAGTGCTGCGATCATTACCCCTAATGCTGCGGTCGTTACACCATTATCGGCACCAGCCTTCTGGCCGAACAGAATGTACAGCGCCCAGCAGACACCCGCTCCCAGTGCATACCCGGCGCCTGCCAGATCGATTCCAGCACTGGTTGCGCCTGTTGGAATCAGCAACATCAAGCCTGCGGCGGCCAATGCGATCCAGAGAAAATCGATGGCACGGCGTGAGGCATAGATGGCCACGGCCAGTGGCCCGGTGAATTCGAGGGCAACGGCAATCCCCAGCGGTACGGTGCGCAACGACATATAGAAGAGGAAATTCATACCGCCCAGTGCCATCCCATAGACGATAACCGTGCGCAGTGACTTGGCGGTTAACCTGGCGCGCCATGGACGCAGTATCAACAGCATGATAACGCTGGCGAAGATCAGGCGCAGCGTGGTGGTTCCCTGAGCGCCAACGATAGGGAACATGCTTTTGGCCAGAGAGGCGCCGGACTGGATCGACGCCATGGCTATTAATAGCAGGCCAACCGGGAACAGCATTGAGGCAAGCGAGCGTGGCTGGTCATTCATCACGTGGCATCGTCCAAGGTGAGAGCAAGGCTTTATTGTTGGTGTTGGGCAATATACTGCGCACTCGATCGGGTTACGTCTATATAGAAGAGGTCTTTTTCAACTGATCGATAGAAAAGCTAAATTAACGGTTGACGGCAGATTTCAGGTGTCTATAATTCGCCCCACTTCCGGCGCAGTCGAAACGGAAAACTCCTTGAGATTCAAAGAGTTATGTAGGTTTCGGCAGCAGGTTGCTTCAGTTCATCGAGGCCAAAAGGAAGTTGAAAAAGAGGTGTTGACAGCAGCGTGTAACGCTGTAGAATTCGCCTCCCGCTGACGAGAGATCGGAAGCGCAAGTGGTTGAAGTTGTTGAAGAATTCTTCGAAAACTTCTGAAAATAATCACTTGACAGCAAATGAGGCTGCTGTAGAATGCGCGCCTCGGTTGAGACGAAAGATCTTAACCAACCGCTCTTTAACAACTGAATCAAGCAATTCGTGTGGGTGCTTGTGGAGTCAGACTGATAGTCAACAAGATTATCAGCATCACAAGTTACTCCGCGAGAAATCAAAGATGTAACCAACGATTGCTGAGCCAAGTTTAGGGTTTCTTAAAAACCCAAAGATGTTTGAACTGAAGAGTTTGATCATGGCTCAGATTGAACGCTGGCGGCAGGCCTAACACATGCAAGTCGAGCGGATGAGAGGAGCTTGCTCCTGGATTCAGCGGCGGACGGGTGAGTAATGCCTAGGAATCTGCCTGGTAGTGGGGGGCAACGTTTCGAAAGGAACGCTAATACCGCATACGTCCTACGGGAGAAAGCAGGGGACCTTCGGGCCTTGCGCTATCAGATGAGCCTAGGTCGGATTAGCTAGTTGGTGAGGTAATGGCTCACCAAGGCGACGATCCGTAACTGGTCTGAGAGGATGATCAGTCACACTGGAACTGAGACACGGTCCAGACTCCTACGGGAGGCAGCAGTGGGGAATATTGGACAATGGGCGAAAGCCTGATCCAGCCATGCCGCGTGTGTGAAGAAGGTCTTCGGATTGTAAAGCACTTTAAGTTGGGAGGAAGGGCAGTAACTTAATACGTTGCTGTTTTGACGTTACCGACAGAATAAGCACCGGCTAACTCTGTGCCAGCAGCCGCGGTAATACAGAGGGTGCAAGCGTTAATCGGAATTACTGGGCGTAAAGCGCGCGTAGGTGGTTCGTTAAGTTGGATGTGAAATCCCCGGGCTCAACCTGGGAACTGCATTCAAAACTGTCGAGCTAGAGTATGGTAGAGGGTGGTGGAATTTCCTGTGTAGCGGTGAAATGCGTAGATATAGGAAGGAACACCAGTGGCGAAGGCGACCACCTGGACTGATACTGACACTGAGGTGCGAAAGCGTGGGGAGCAAACAGGATTAGATACCCTGGTAGTCCACGCCGTAAACGATGTCAACTAGCCGTTGGGAGCCTTGAGCTCTTAGTGGCGCAGCTAACGCATTAAGTTGACCGCCTGGGGAGTACGGCCGCAAGGTTAAAACTCAAATGAATTGACGGGGGCCCGCACAAGCGGTGGAGCATGTGGTTTAATTCGAAGCAACGCGAAGAACCTTACCAGGCCTTGACATCCAATGAACTTTCCAGAGATGGATTGGTGCCTTCGGGAACATTGAGACAGGTGCTGCATGGCTGTCGTCAGCTCGTGTCGTGAGATGTTGGGTTAAGTCCCGTAACGAGCGCAACCCTTGTCCTTAGTTACCAGCACGTTATGGTGGGCACTCTAAGGAGACTGCCGGTGACAAACCGGAGGAAGGTGGGGATGACGTCAAGTCATCATGGCCCTTACGGCCTGGGCTACACACGTGCTACAATGGTCGGTACAAAGGGTTGCCAAGCCGCGAGGTGGAGCTAATCCCATAAAACCGATCGTAGTCCGGATCGCAGTCTGCAACTCGACTGCGTGAAGTCGGAATCGCTAGTAATCGTGAATCAGAATGTCACGGTGAATACGTTCCCGGGCCTTGTACACACCGCCCGTCACACCATGGGAGTGGGTTGCACCAGAAGTAGCTAGTCTAACCTTCGGGAGGACGGTTACCACGGTGTGATTCATGACTGGGGTGAAGTCGTAACAAGGTAGCCGTAGGGGAACCTGCGGCTGGATCACCTCCTTAATCGACGACATCAGCTGCTCCATAAGTTCCCACACGAATTGCTTGATTCATTGAAGAAGACGAAAGAAGCAGCCCGAAATTGGGTCTGTAGCTCAGTTGGTTAGAGCGCACCCCTGATAAGGGTGAGGTCGGCAGTTCGAATCTGCCCAGACCCACCAATTTTGTGTGGGAAACGCCTGTAGAAATACGGGGCCATAGCTCAGCTGGGAGAGCGCCTGCCTTGCACGCAGGAGGTCAACGGTTCGATCCCGTTTGGCTCCACCACTACTGCTTCTCTTGTATAAAGCTTAGAAATGAGCATTCCATCGTGGTGATGGTGAATGTTGATTTCTAGTCTTTGACTAGTTCGTTCTTTAAAAATTTGGGTATGTGATAGAAAGATAGACTGAACGTTACTTTCACTGGTAACGGATCAGGCTAAGGTAAAATTTGTGAGTTCTCTTAGTTGAGAAATTCGAATTTTCGGCGAATGTCGTCTTCACAGTATAACCAGATTGCTTGGGGTTATATGGTCAAGTGAAGAAGCGCATACGGTGGATGCCTTGGCAGTCAGAGGCGATGAAAGACGTGGTAGCCTGCGAAAAGCTTCGGGGAGTCGGCAAACAGACTTTGATCCGGAGATGTCTGAATGGGGGAACCCAGCCATCATAAGATGGTTATCTTGTACTGAATACATAGGTGCAAGAGGCGAACCAGGGGAACTGAAACATCTAAGTACCCTGAGGAAAAGAAATCAACCGAGATTCCCTTAGTAGTGGCGAGCGAACGGGGACTAGCCCTTAAGTGGCTTTGAGATTAGCGGAACGCTCTGGAAAGTGCGGCCATAGTGGGTGATAGCCCTGTACGCGAAAATCTCTTAGTCATGAAATCGAGTAGGACGGAGCACGAGAAACTTTGTCTGAATATGGGGGGACCATCCTCCAAGGCTAAATACTACTGACTGACCGATAGTGAACTAGTACCGTGAGGGAAAGGCGAAAAGAACCCCGGAGAGGGGAGTGAAATAGATCCTGAAACCGTATGCGTACAAGCAGTGGGAGCAGACTTTGTTCTGTGACTGCGTACCTTTTGTATAATGGGTCAGCGACTTATTTTCAGTGGCGAGCTTAACCGAATAGGGGAGGCGTAGCGAAAGCGAGTCTTAATAGGGCGTCTAGTCGCTGGGAATAGACCCGAAACCGGGCGATCTATCCATGGGCAGGTTGAAGGTTGGGTAACACTAACTGGAGGACCGAACCGACTACCGTTGAAAAGTTAGCGGATGACCTGTGGATCGGAGTGAAAGGCTAATCAAGCTCGGAGATAGCTGGTTCTCCTCGAAAGCTATTTAGGTAGCGCCTCATGTATCACTGTAGGGGGTAGAGCACTGTTTCGGCTAGGGGGTCATCCCGACTTACCAAACCGATGCAAACTCCGAATACCTACAAGTGCCGAGCATGGGAGACACACGGCGGGTGCTAACGTCCGTCGTGAAAAGGGAAACAACCCAGACCGTCAGCTAAGGTCCCAAAGTTATGGTTAAGTGGGAAACGATGTGGGAAGGCTTAGACAGCTAGGAGGTTGGCTTAGAAGCAGCCACCCTTTAAAGAAAGCGTAATAGCTCACTAGTCGAGTCGGCCTGCGCGGAAGATGTAACGGGGCTCAAACCATACACCGAAGCTACGGGTATCATCTTCGGATGATGCGGTAGAGGAGCGTTCTGTAAGCCTGTGAAGGTGAGTTGAGAAGCTTGCTGGAGGTATCAGAAGTGCGAATGCTGACATGAGTAACGACAATGGGTGTGAAAAACACCCACGCCGAAAGACCAAGGTTTCCTGCGCAACGTTAATCGACGCAGGGTTAGTCGGTCCCTAAGGCGAGGCTGAAAAGCGTAGTCGATGGAAAACAGGTTAATATTCCTGTACTTCTGGTTATTGCGATGGAGGGACGGAGAAGGCTAGGCCAGCTTGGCGTTGGTTGTCCAAGTTTAAGGTGGTAGGCTGAGATCTTAGGTAAATCCGGGATCTTAAGGCCGAGAGCTGATGACGAGTGTTCTTTTAGAACACGAAGTGGTTGATGCCATGCTTCCAAGAAAAGCTTCTAAGCTTCAGGTAACCAGGAACCGTACCCCAAACCGACACAGGTGGTTGGGTAGAGAATACCAAGGCGCTTGAGAGAACTCGGGTGAAGGAACTAGGCAAAATGGCACCGTAACTTCGGGAGAAGGTGCGCCGGTGAGGGTGAAGGACTTGCTCCGTAAGCTCATGCCGGTCGAAGATACCAGGCCGCTGCGACTGTTTATTAAAAACACAGCACTCTGCAAACACGAAAGTGGACGTATAGGGTGTGACGCCTGCCCGGTGCCGGAAGGTTAATTGATGGGGTTAGCTAACGCGAAGCTCTTGATCGAAGCCCCGGTAAACGGCGGCCGTAACTATAACGGTCCTAAGGTAGCGAAATTCCTTGTCGGGTAAGTTCCGACCTGCACGAATGGCGTAACGATGGCGGCGCTGTCTCCACCCGAGACTCAGTGAAATTGAAATCGCTGTGAAGATGCAGTGTATCCGCGGCTAGACGGAAAGACCCCGTGAACCTTTACTATAGCTTTGCACTGGACTTTGAATTTGCTTGTGTAGGATAGGTGGGAGGCTTTGAAGCGTGGACGCCAGTTCGCGTGGAGCCATCCTTGAAATACCACCCTGGCAACTTTGAGGTTCTAACTCAGGTCCGTTATCCGGATCGAGGACAGTGTATGGTGGGTAGTTTGACTGGGGCGGTCTCCTCCTAAAGAGTAACGGAGGAGTACGAAGGTGCGCTCAGACCGGTCGGAAATCGGTCGTAGAGTATAAAGGCAAAAGCGCGCTTGACTGCGAGACAGACACGTCGAGCAGGTACGAAAGTAGGTCTTAGTGATCCGGTGGTTCTGTATGGAAGGGCCATCGCTCAACGGATAAAAGGTACTCCGGGGATAACAGGCTGATACCGCCCAAGAGTTCATATCGACGGCGGTGTTTGGCACCTCGATGTCGGCTCATCACATCCTGGGGCTGAAGCCGGTCCCAAGGGTATGGCTGTTCGCCATTTAAAGTGGTACGCGAGCTGGGTTTAGAACGTCGTGAGACAGTTCGGTCCCTATCTGCCGTGGACGTTTGAGATTTGAGAGGGGCTGCTCCTAGTACGAGAGGACCGGAGTGGACGAACCTCTGGTGTTCCGGTTGTCACGCCAGTGGCATTGCCGGGTAGCTATGTTCGGGAAAGATAACCGCTGAAAGCATCTAAGCGGGAAACTTGCCTCAAGATGAGATCTCACTGGAACCTTGAGTTCCCTGAAGGGCCGTCGAAGACTACGACGTTGATAGGTTGGGTGTGTAAGCGCTGTGAGGCGTTGAGCTAACCAATACTAATTGCCCGTGAGGCTTGACCATATAACACCCAAGCAATTTGCGTCGGCTCTCTAAACCAGAGCAACCAGATTGCGGTGTGTGAAGACGAAACGAACCGAAAGTTCGAAAGACTCACAAAACACCGAAAACTATCACATACCCAATTTGCTGAAGCGAGGCCATCTGGTCACGACTCAGTACCCGAATTTCTTGACGACCATAGAGCGTTGGAACCACCTGATCCCATCCCGAACTCAGCAGTGAAACGATGCATCGCCGATGGTAGTGTGGGGTTTCCCCATGTGAGAGTAGGTCATCGTCAAGATTAAATTCCGAAACCCCAATTGCGAAAGCAGTTGGGGTTTTGTTTTGTCCGCAGGAAAGTTTTCGTGGGGCACCGCTGTCCCAGCCGTCGCAAGAAATGGCCATTGGGGAAATTCCTTCTGAAGTGACCGGGCAGTTTTTGGTATGGTGCAGCTCGTTTTTTAACGGACTGATGTCATGCCCACGGATCGGCATTCATTTATGTCAAAGAGTTGCTGTAGAAATGCCTGAACCCATCCCGATCAAGGATCACGAAAAAGAGACGCGTCTGGTCAACAAACGGTTGATTGCCTGCGCCTTATTTGTCTTTGCCATCAGCTGCGCCCTGGTCGTGCGCCTGTACATCCTGCAAGTGGTGGAGTTCGACTACCACTCGACCATCTCCGAAAACAACCGCGTCCACGTCTTGCCGATCCCGCCGACACGCGGCTTGATCTACGATCGCAATGGCGTGCTGCTCGCCGATAACCGTCCCAGTTTCAACCTGACCGTCACCCGCGAACGAGCCACTGACGTCAATCAAGAACTGGACGAAGTCATTAATCTCCTGCATCTGCCTGCAGAAGATCGCACAGTCTTCGATAAAGCCATGAAGCAGTCCCGCCACCCATTTACGCCGGTGACGCTGTTCTATGAGCTGACGGAGGAACAGATCGCCGTACTGGCCGTCAACGAGTTCCGCCTCCCAGGCCTTGATGTCGAACCGCAGTTTGTCCGTCATTATCCGCTCGGCGCACATTTCGCCCACTCAATCGGTTACGTCGGCCGGATCAACGAAAAAGAATCCAAAAGCCTCGATTCGGTCGAATATCGCGGTACTCAATCCATCGGCAAAACCGGCATCGAGCGTTTCTACGAAGCGCAGTTGCACGGTCACGTTGGTTATGAAGAGGTGGAAACCAACGCCCAGGGTCGTGTGCTCCGTGTACTCAAACATACCGATCCAGTTCCTGGCCAGAACATCGTCCTGAGCCTCGACATCAAACTCCAGGAAGCTGCCGAAGCGGCTCTGGGTGATCGTCGTGGTTCCGTGGTAGCGCTCGATCCGTCGACCGGTGAAGTGTTGGCCATGGTCAGCAATCCCAGCTTCGACCCGAATCTGTTCGTCACCGGTATCAGCTCCAAGGAATACTCGGCACTGCGAGATTCGATCGACCGTCCGCTGTTCAACCGCGTACTGCGCGGGCTCTACGCGCCGGGCTCGACGATCAAGCCAGAGGTGGCCATCGCCGGCCTCGACGCCGGTGTCGTGACGCCGCAGACCCGCGTTTTCGACCCCGGTTACTACCAGCTCCCGGACTTCGATCACAAGTACCGCAACTGGAACCACAGCGGCGATGGCTGGGTGGACATGGACGCGGCGATCATGCGTTCCAATGACACCTATTTCTACGACCTCGCGCATAAGCTCGGCATCGATCGCCTGCACGATTACATGGCGATGTTCGGCCTAGGCGAGAAAGTCTCGCTGGACATGTTTGAAGAGTCGCCCGGTCTGATGCCATCGCAAGCCTGGAAGCGCGCGACTCGCCGGCAAGCCTGGTTCCCGGGCGAAACGGTCATCCTCGGCATTGGTCAGGGCTACATGCAGGTCACGCCACTGCAACTGGCTCAGGCCACGGCATTGATCGCCAACAAAGGTGTGTGGAACCGCCCACACCTGGCCAAAACCGTCGATGGCGTTGCCCCGGTCGATGAGCATCCGATGCCGAACATCCTGCTCAAGGATCCGCGAGACTGGGAGCAGGTCAATCACGGCATGCAGATGGTGATGCACGATGCCCGAGGCATCGCTCGTGCGGCCGCGGCCGGTGCGCAATACCGTATCGCTGGCAAGAGTGGTACGGCGCAGGTGGTGGCCATCAAGCAGGGCGAGCGTTATAACCGCGAGAAAACCCTCGAGCGCCACCGCGACAACGCCTTGTTCGTTGGCTTCGCGCCGGCCGAGCATCCGAAGATTGCGATTTCGGTGATGATCGAAAACGGCGAGGCCGGTGGTCGTGTCGCCGGCCCTGTGGTGCGGCAGATCATGGACGCTTGGCTACTTGATCAGGACGGCCATCTCAAGCCGCAATATGCGGCGCCGTCCAAGGCGCCTGGAGACCCGCACGTCTAAAGGTTCGCAGCCCCGGCTCATGCTGGAGAGCCGAGGCTGTTGGTTGACCTGCAAAGTCTACTTGCAGCGGTAGCCTTCGGGCATCGTGACGGTGTAGTTGCGCTGCACACGGTCCTCGAAGTTCAGGTTCTGCAAGCCTTGCTCTACTAGAAAGTCTTCGACCTTGGCGGACTGGCAGTCCTCGTTATACGACGAGGCGCGAAGCAGGTAGACGGTGCGCTTGCTGGCCTCATCCCGGGCAGTGGCAATGAAAGTACTGAGCGTGGTGTAACCGGTTCGCTCCGAGGTACCTATCGGGCCATAGGTCGTATTCGGTTTACTCGTGCACGTCAGCCGATCGTCCTTTTTCTTGCTGGTCTTGCACACGGTAGAAGTGCTGGTCGGCACCTGCCCATACTCGGTGGCGGTATAGCGGTAAGTCACCTGTCGGCTGCCGATATCGAGGCTGACGGTCATTTTTATCGGCGCGTGATTCTTCGGCAGACTGGCGTCGGTATAAACCTCTTGGTAGCCCCTGTCTTTTAGCGCATTAACCATGTCCCGTAGGTAGTAGCGTGCATTAAGTGCGTTTTCGTCACTGCCGCCCGCAGAAGTCACCAGCACAGTCGCTTTTCGATCGAAGTGATAGTCCGGATCAGGTGTGGCATTCAGCGCCACGTCCATTTGTGTGGCGCAGCCGCTGATCAACGCTGTCAGTAAAAACAGCGCGCAGAATAAAAACCGGGTCATGACTAAGCCGCCTTGCAACTAAGGATTGAATAAGAGTTAAACGGTGGGGACTGGCGACAATTAACGTTCGCGCATGCGCAAGGCTCAGTCTTTCTGATATTCCAGCAGGTCGCCGGGTTGGCAATCGAGTGCTGCACAGAGTTTATCCAGAGTGGCCATTTTCACGCCCTTGACCTTGCCATTTTTCAGTAATGACAGATTGGCCTCGGTGATGCCCAGCAGGCTGGCTAACTCTTTCGAGCGAATTTTTTGCGTGGCCATGACAACGTCAAGGCGGACGATAATGGTCATTGTATTGTTCTATATGTATTGACTTTGCTCATCGCTGAGTACTTTTGCATCGCGCATGATAATTGAAAATAAACAGAGCAATACGCCTTTGACAATCTCGTAGGCAGAAGAGGAAGACAGGCCAATCGAGAATTGAAAGATGCGATCCCCAGGAGGCAGATCAATAGACAGTGCCAAACCTTGCAAGGTCTCTACCAGCGGGTAGGTGGCCGGAGCAATGATGCACAGAATCCCCACTCGCCACAGCACCTTGATATTACGCTCTGTCCAGGTTTCGCCGCGGGACAAGCGCAGGAAAAACAGCCCTGTCAGCCAGAGCACGTAGGTCGAAAGCAAAACGGGCACGAAGTCCAACATTACGAGTAATGCAGTAACCACTGGCGAGAGCCATGTATTGGGGTCAAGCAGCGTACCTTCGACAAACGGGTCAAGTAATTGCGGCGAGTTTTCGGCGAAGGCGTAGAGCAGGGCGGCGAGCATTTCATCCGTTTTAAAGAACCAGATCGACGCATTGCCGCCGACCTCGGTCGCCCCTAAAACCCAGACAAGAATCGCTGCCAGTAGTCCGACCCAATGCATGCGCTGCAGTGCCAATCCGTTGTTACGAGTACTCATGAAAAATCCTTGCGGTGTCATTGGGAATGACTAATTCTCGATGTAAAATTATCGAATGGCAATAATAAATTGTTCTTGTTTTGTTAAGGTCGCTCTTGGCATCGGGATGCCGGGCCACGGCATCGTCTTCAGTTCATTCGCTTTGGAGGGATTTCAATGTCGATAGGCTCTCGAATTCGATGCAAGTCGAGAGCAGAGGAGGGAGCGCGATCTATTCGGTGGCCGCGGGTATCGATGACGGGGGCAGGAATTGATTAGAGCGGGGACACACGCCACAGGCATGCTCAGTCGCCCGCTCCTGTAGCGCTTACTTGATCTCGGTAATGAAGTTTTCCCGCGAGCGGCGAACCTTTTTCAAGTTGACCAACCAGTCTCCCTCAGTGGCTCTATGGCCCAGTGGCAGAATCACCACACTGCGTAAGTTACGAGCCGCGAGTCCGAGGATTTCATCGATGGCTGCGGGGTCGAAACCTTCCATCGGTGTGGCATCGACTTCTTCAAATGCCGCGGCGATCAAAGCCGAGCCCAAACCGATATAGGCCTGCCGCGCAGCCGCCTGATAATTAGCCTCCTTGCCACGTTCAGCGACAATGCCCAAGAGCATCTGACGATAATTTTCCCAGCCCTCGTTAACGGTTCCGCGTACTTCATTGGTCAGGTCGAACATCATATTGACTCGCTCCGCAGTGATGTCATCCCAAGCGGCAAACACCAGCAAATGAGAGCAGTCGGTAACCTGCTGCTGATTCCAGCTGACGGCTTTGATCTTTTCGCGAATCTCTGGATTGGTCACTACGAGCAATTCAAAAGGTTGCAGTCCACTTGATGTCGGCGTTAACCGTACAGCTTCCAGAATGCGTTCGATTTTTTCATCGGACACCGTCCGGGAAGGGTCGTACTTTTTCGTTGCGTAGCGCCATTTCAGCAGGTCTGTCAGTGTGCTCATCATCAAATTCCATAAAGGTGAAAGATGTTCAGGTGGGTCAATAACGACTGGCTGCCGTGCTGAACCTGGGCTTATGCTAACGATTAAAGCCAACTTGAAGGTCAAGCTCTTTTATGAAAATTGGAGAGGTTTCCAAGCGCACCGGTGTGGCCGCTTCGGCAATACGTTATTACGAGGAGCAGGGTTTGCTGGAGCCTTCTACCCGTGACGCCAACGGATATCGCCACTATGGCGAGGCGGCTGTCGCGCGATTGATTCTGGTGCGCGATGCCCAGCGGCTGGGATTTTCTCTCGACACCATACGCGGGCTGTTCTTGCAGGACGGGAGTTGTTCGAAATCGCTGACCATCGAGCAAATCGATATCCGTATGGATGAGATACGCCAGATCGAGGCCAACCTGGCGCTACAGCGGGAGGGTTTGTTGCGGCTACGGCAGGTGCTTGAGGAAAGTTTGCGCAGTGGTGCGCCTGTCGTGTGCGCGAGTGCGCACCGGGCCGAGTCGTATCGGCCTGAGCATAACATGATCACGCGCAACGCATTGCACGGGCGTTGACCCACATTTGAAATGCGTTCCAATGTGGGCGCGAGCCTGCTCGCGAAAGATCTCTCAATACCGCCGCAATAAATCAGGCCCCAGGCACCGGGCAACTCATGTCACCTTCCTCACACTTCAAATACTGTTTCAGCGACTCAACCCGGACCTTGGTCACGCCGGTCAGGCAACTGCTGTAAACCCACGGATAAACGCTCCCGCCCGTTACCCCGGACGATGAAAACTTGCACTCGGCATCCCTAAACCCGAGCCACGCCCGCTGTGCACTGACCAACAGCTTCTTGCCATCCGGGTTGTCCTTCAAGCGCGCGGTGATCTGCTGATACACCGTGTTCAACTCTTTGTCCGCCGCTTTGAAGTCCTGCCCGGCGCACTGGTTCATCGTCGCCTGATCGCTGGCGTTGGCGCAGTCGACGGCGGCGTGGGCGAGCGGAGTGAACAGGAAAGGTGTCAGGGCCAGAAGCAGGCGTGGGGACATGGGAGTTCTCGCTTTAGATATCAGGAATAGCAGGCATTGTATCGATCAGACTCAACTGCCGCTGTAGCCGCGCAGGCGCATGCAGTCATTGGTCAGTTCGATCTGTTTTTCGGCCACCACGATTCCATCACCCACCCCGGCGCCGACGGCGGCCTCCATGCTTTTATCCGAAGGTGTGCTGTTGTAACTGGCCGTCGCAGACTTGGCTTGGTACTGGCACTCAGCCTTGTCGTGGTCGATCGTGGCCTGGGTTGCACCCGCTCTGCTCCAGTGATCGACAGAAGTGACGCAGGCGCAAAGCGTCAGCGGCAATGTCCACAGGCTGATGAATCGCAAAAACTGCATGGTCTGCTCCGCCACATGTGGAAATAACCAAGTAAGTGTAGACACTGCAGTGCACCTTCGATGTCTACCAAATAGCCGCTTGATACAACTTCACATTGGACATGTGGTCATACAGGCCTAGTGTTCAAAACAGGAGGTGACGTATGAAACCAGTACCCAATAGTTTCGAACGCAAGATCACACTCAAGGCGCCGCGTTCCCATGTCTGGCGCGCTTTGGTCGATGCCGAGGCGTTTGGCCAGTGGTTTGGGGTGGCGCTCGAGGGCAGGCGGTTTATTGCCGGCGAATGGACGCAAGGGCAGGTCACGTATCCAGGTTATGAACATGTGTTGTGGAATGTGCTGATCGAGCGGGTCGAGCCACAGCAGCTGTTTTCATTTCGCTGGCATCCGTACGCGGTGAATCCGAAGATCGACTATTCCCAGGAGCCGACCACGCTGGTCAAGTTCGAGTTGCAGGATTACGAGGACGGCACACTGCTCAAGGTTTCCGAGTCGGGTTTCGCGCATATCCCGGATGTTCGCCAGAAAGAAGCCTATTTCATGGACAGCCGGGGCTGGGAGGAGCAGTTGAGCCGGCTTGAACTGTTTCTTGCCGAGAGCGCCAAGGCCCGCGAGCGTGACGGTGGCTGACATTTTTCAACCTTGGCTGAAGCGCTGGGCACTGCTGCCAGACGGTGCGCCGATCATCACGCCCGGCAGCCATCTGTTGCCGGTCTGCCTGAACGACACACCGGCGATGCTCAAGGTGGCGCTGGATGTCGACGAGAAGTACGGCAATCTGCTGATGACCTGGTGGGACGGTGACGGCGCTGCACGAGTGTTGGCGCATCACGAGGATGGTCTGCTGATGGAACGCGCTATGGGCCGGCGCTCGCTGATGCACATGGCAATAAACGGCGAGGAGGACGAGGCGAGCCGGATTCTCTGTTCCGCGCTGGCGCGATTGCATGCACCGCGTGAAACGCCACCACCGCCGCTGGTGGAGTTAGGGCCATGGTTTGCGTCGCTGCGCATCGCGGCTGCACAACATGGCGGTCTCTATGCTCTGAGCCTGCAAACCGCCGAAGCCCTGCTCGCCGATCCACGGGAAGTGGTGGTGCTCCACGGCGACATGCATCACGACAATGTGCTGGATTTCCAGTCGCGTGGCTGGCTGGCCATCGATCCGAAACGGGTCAAGGGCGAGCGCGGTTTTGATTACGCCAACCTGATTTGCAACCCGGACTTGCCGACGGCCACGGATCCCTCGCGCTTTCGCCGACAGCTGGATGTGATTGTCGAGGCTGCCGGGCTTGATCGCCGCAGGCTGCTGCAGTGGGTGCTGGCGTTCGCCGGGTTGTCGGCTGCGTGGTTTCTGGAGGATGACGCGCTGGAAAAGGCCTCGGGCCAGCTGAAAGTCGTGCAGATCGCGGCTTCCATGCTCGATGCCTGACAGGGCTAAGGGTTTTCGGAAGGGTTGCTATGGCGAATGTCTTACACGCACTGGTAGCTTTTACGACTATTGCCGATTGGATCCACTGCGTAATCTACACACATCAACTGAGACACAGGGAGTGTTTCAGGATCAAGGATGATCGACCATTTGCAAGGATCGCTGCCGACAGGGAGTCGATAATGGTCTTGGGAAAAACCCGCTTCGGCGGGTTTTTTTTCGCCTGTATGTAGGAGCTGCCGCAGGCTGCGATCTTTTGACTTTGGCTTTTAAAAGCAAGATCAAAAGATCGCAGCCTGCGGCAGCTCCTACTTTGGTTTGTGCGTTACGAGGCGATCAACTGGCGCAGGACGTAATGCAAAATCCCGCCCGATTTGAAGTACTCGACCTCATTCAACGTATCGATCCTGCACAGTACGTCGATTTTTTCCTGACGCCCATCCTCACGGGTGATCACCAGCGGCAGATTCATTCGCGGTGTCAGCTCGACGCCGGTCAGACCCTGGATTTCAAAGGTTTCCTTGCCGGTCAGGTTGAGGCTCTTGCGGTTCTGATCAAGCTTGAACTGCAGTGGTAGCACGCCCATGCCCACCAGGTTGGAGCGGTGAATCCGCTCGAAACTCTCGGCGATCACCGCTTTGACGCCCAGCAGGTTGGTGCCCTTCGCCGCCCAGTCACGGCTGGAACCGGTGCCGTATTCCTGCCCGGCAATCACCACCAGCGGCGTGCCCGAAGCCTGATACTTCATCGCTGCGTCGTAGATCGCCAGTTTCTCGCCGGTTGGAATGTAGATCGTGTTGCCACCTTCTTCACCGCCGAGCATTTCGTTACGGATACGGATATTGGCGAAGGTGCCGCGCATCATCACTTCATGATTGCCGCGTCGTGAGCCGTAAGAGTTGAAGTCCCGTGGCTCCACGCCTTTTTCGCGCAGATAACGACCGGCCGGACTGTCAGCCTTGATGTTGCCGGCAGGGGAGATGTGGTCAGTGGTCACCGAATCGCCAAGCAGGGCCAGCACGCGTGCGCCTTTGACGTCTTTGACTTCTGGCAGCGGGCCGGAAATATCGTCGAAGAATGGCGGATGCTGGATGTAAGTCGAATCGTCCTGCCACACGTAAGTCGCCGCTTGCGGCACCTCGATGGCCTGCCACTGCTCATCGCCGGCAAACACTTCGGCGTATTCCTTGTGGAACATCGCGGTGTTGACCTGATTGACCGCATCGGCAATCTCTTTACTCGATGGCCAGATATCGCGCAGATACACCGGATTGCCCTGCTGATCCTCGCCCAGCGGTTCGCTGCTGATATCGCTGCGCACGCTGCCGGCCAGCGCATAGGCGACCACCAGCGGCGGCGACGCCAGCCAGTTGGTTTTCACCAAGGGATGCACGCGGCCTTCGAAGTTGCGGTTGCCGGATAGCACCGACGCGACGGTCAGGTCGGCTTTCTGAATGGCTTTCTCGATCGGCTCGGGTAGCGGTCCCGAGTTGCCGATGCAGGTGGTGCAGCCATAACCGACCAGCGAAAAGCCGAGCTGATCAAGGTATTGCGTCAACCCCGCTGCCTTGTAGTAGTCGGTGACCACTTTCGAGCCCGGTGCCAGCGAACTCTTCACCCACGGTTTGCGCGTCAGGCCTTTCTCCACGGCTTTTTTCGCCAGTAATCCGGCGGCCATCATCACGCTCGGGTTCGAGGTGTTGGTGCATGAAGTGATCGCAGCGATGACCACGGCGCCGTTTTTCAGCCGATAGGTGTGGCCTTCGTACTCGTATTCCGTTTCGCCGACCAGATCGGCATTGCCCACCGCGACGCCGCCGCCACCCTCACTTTCCAGGCGTCCTTCTTCCTTACTGGTGGGTTTGAATTGCAGATCGATGAAGTCGCTGAAGGCTTGCGGTACATTCGGCAGCGAGACGCGATCCTGCGGGCGTTTCGGTCCTGCCAGACTCGCTTCGACGCTGCCCATGTCCAACGCCAGGCTGTCGGTGAACACCGGCTCCTGACCGGGCAGACGCCACAGGCCTTGAGCCTTGGTGTACGCCTCGACCAGTTTCACTGTTTCTGGTGGCCGGCCGGACAGGCGCAGATATTCCAACGTCACGTCATCGACCGGGAAGAAGCCGCACGTCGCGCCGTATTCCGGAGCCATGTTGGCGATGGTCGCGCGGTCGGCCAGCGGCAGATCAGCGAGTCCGTCACCGTAGAACTCGACGAACTTGCCGACCACACCTTTCTTGCGCAGCATTTGCGTGACGGTCAGCACCAGATCGGTGGCGGTGATGCCTTCCTTGAGTTTGCCGGTCAGTTTGAAGCCGACCACTTCCGGAATCAGCATCGACACCGGTTGCCCGAGCATCGCCGCTTCGGCTTCGATCCCGCCGACGCCCCAGCCGAGTACGCCGAGGCCGTTGATCATGGTGGTGTGCGAGTCGGTGCCGACCAGCGTATCGGGGAACGCGTAGGTGCGGTCGTCTTCATCCTTGGTCCACACGGTGCGGCCGAGGTACTCGAGGTTAACCTGATGGCAGATGCCGGTGCCCGGCGGCACCACGCTGAAGTTGTCGAAGGCGCTTTGGCCCCAACGCAGGAAGGCATAACGTTCGCCGTTACGTTGCATTTCGATGTCGACGTTCTGCTCGAACGCGCTAGGCGTGGCGAATTTGTCGACCATCACCGAGTGGTCGATCACCAGGTCCACCGGCGATAGCGGATTGATTCGCTGTGGATCGCCGCCAGCCTTGGCCATCGCCGCACGCATGGCGGCGAGGTCAACCACGGCGGGTACTCCGGTAAAATCCTGCATCAGGACGCGGGCAGGGCGGTATTGAATCTCGCGATCGGAGCGACGCTCCTTGAGCCAGGCGGCAATCGCCTTGAGGTCAGCGCCGGTGACAGTTTTTTCATCTTCCCAGCGCAGCAGGTTTTCCAGCAGGACTTTCAGTGACATCGGTAGCTTGTCGAGATCGCCCAGGCTTTTGGCGGCATCCGGCAGGCTGAAGTAGTGGTAGATCTTGTCGTCGATTTGCAGGGTTTTGAGCGTTTTCAGGCTATCGAGGGACGGCATTACAATCACTCCTTTGAATCCGCACGGCTACGGATCGGGGGACGAATAGAGCTTTAAACCTAGCCCTGTTTTAGGTAGCTGGCTAATAACTGGACTCTATGAGCGGAACCAAGGTTCCGACATCGGCTATCATGCGCCGGTTTTCGTGACAGGCTTTGCTTCAGCGCAAGGCCTGAGCATCGCGCAGGGGCCGAATCACCGCCCTCTGCCCAGGAGTAAGAATGAACACCCTATTCATGCATTGCCGGCCAGGCTTCGAAGGCGAAGTCTGTTCGGAGATTTCCGACCTCGCCGCCCAACTTAACGTGGCCGGCTACGCCAAGGCCAAAGCGGCCACCGCGTGCGCCGAGTTTGTCTGCACCGAAGAAGACGGCGCCGAGCGCCTGATGCGCGGACAGCGCTTTGCCGAACTGATCTTCCCGCGCCAATGGGCGCGCGGGGTCTTCATCGACCTGCCGGAAAACGATCGCATCAGCGTGATCCTCGCGCAAATGGCCGATTTCCCGGTGTGCGGCAGCTTGTGGCTGGAAGTCGTCGACACCAACGACGGCAAGGAACTCTCGAACTTCTGCAAGAAATTCGAAGGCCCGCTGCGCAAGGCGTTGACCGGCGCTGGCAAACTGGTCGATGACGCCAGCAAGCCGCGTCTGTTGCTGACCTTCAAGAGCGGTCGTGAAGTGTTTCTGGGGATGGCCGATGCCGGTAACTCGGCGATGTGGCCAATGGGCATTCCGCGCCTGAAGTTCCCGCGTGAAGCGCCGAGTCGTTCGACGCTGAAGCTGGAAGAGGCATGGCACCACTTTATCCCGCGTGATCAGTGGGAAGATCGCCTGCACAGCGACATGACCGGCGTCGACCTCGGCGCGGCGCCGGGCGGCTGGACCTGGCAACTGGTCAATCGCGGTATGCTGGTGACTGCCATCGACAACGGCCCGATGGCCGAAAGCCTGATGGACACTGGTCTGGTGCAGCATTTGATGGCCGACGGTTTCACCTTCAAGCCCAAGCAACCGGTGGACTGGATGGTCTGCGACATCGTTGAGAAGCCGGCGCGTAATGCCGCGATGCTTGAAGAGTGGATCGGTGAAGGGCATTGCCGCGAGGCGGTGGTCAACCTGAAGTTGCCGATGAAACAACGTTACGCCGAAGTGAAGCGCTTGCTCGAGCGCATTGCCGATGGTTTCAAGGCACGCGGGATCAAGGTCGATATCGGCTGCAAGCAGCTGTATCACGACCGCGAAGAAGTGACCTGCCATTTGCGCCGTCACGACACCAAGAAAGCCAAATCCCGCTGAAACAACACGTAACCTGTGGGAGCGAGCTTGCTCGCGAAGGCGCCGTATCAGTCACCTCCATGCTGAATGACATACCGCTTTCGCGAGCAAGCTCGCTCCCACAGGGGTTAGACGATTCCCCCGGCAATGCGCGACAATGCCGGCCAGTTTCAGGAGTGAATCATGAGTGAAATGATCGATACCCCGGTCGACGGCACCCTCGACGCCACCGGCCTCAATTGCCCGGAGCCGGTGATGATGTTGCACCAGCACATCCGTGACCTGGCGCCCGGCGGACTGCTCAAGGTGATCGCCACCGACCCGTCGACCCGACGCGACATTCCCAAGTTCTGTGTGTTTCTCGACCACGAACTGGTGAGCCAGCACGAGGAGGCCGGTACTTACCTGTACTGGATTCGCAAGAAGCACGCCTGAATCCCGGGCAAACGTAAAACCAGATGTGGGAGCGAGCCTGCTCGCGAAAGCGGATCTCAGTCACTATTGATGGCGACTGATACACCGCATTCGCGAGCAGGCTCGCTCCCACATTTTTTTGTCTTGCGTAAGGTATTTAACCCGCCGAGCGACTGATCCGAATACGCTTGCGCGCACTACGCGTCAGGCGAATCGACAGCATCAACGCCGCACAGCTCAGGCCAACGATCAAACCCTGCCACAAGCCGCTCGGGCCACGTGGCTCGCCGAGCCAGTCGGTCAGGCCGAGGGCATAGCCCACCGGCAAACCAATGCCCCAATAAGCGAACAGCGTCAGGATCATCGTCACCCGAGTGTCCTGATAACCACGCAGCGCGCCGGCAGCGGTCACCTGGATGGCGTCGGAAAACTGGAACAGCGCCGAATACACAATCAGCATCGCCGCGATGTGAATCACCGTCGGGTCAGCGGTGTAGATCGCCGCAATCGGCTCGCGCAGCAACAGCATCATGCTCGCCGACAGGCAGGCGTAACCCAGCGCAGTGCCCATGCCGACGCCAGCGGCAAAGCGCGCTTCGCGTGGTTCTTCGCGGCCCAGTGCCTGACCGACGCGCACGGTAACGGCCATGCCCAGCGAGTAGGGAATCATGAACACCAGCGAGCTGACGTTCAGCGCAATCTGGTGCCCTGCCACCACGGTCGCGCCGAGGCTACCGATCAGCAGGGCGATGACGGCAAAAATGCTCGATTCGGCAAACACCGCGATGCCGATCGGCAGACCAATCGCCAGCAGACGTTTAATCACCGTCCATTGCGGCCAGTCGAAACGGCTGAAAATCTCGCTTGAACGATAGGCCGGCGCCCAACGCTCATACCCGGCCAGCCCCAACGCCATCACCCACATCACGATCGCCGTGGCCCAACCGCAACCGACGCCGCCCATGGCCGGCACACCAAAGTGGCCATAGATGAAGACGTAGTTCAGCGGAATATTCAGCGCCAGACCGCACAGGCCCAACACCATTGCCGGGCGGGTACGACCGATGCCGTCACTGGTGCAGCGCAGCACGTGATAGAACGCCACTGCCGGCAGGCCGCTGGCGATGCCGTGCAGGTATTGCATGCACGGGCCGATCAGCTCGGGGTCGACCTTCATCAAGTGCAGCACCGGCTCGGCGGCGACCAGCATCGCCGTCGCGATCAGCCCTACCACCAGCGCCAGCCACAACGCCTGACGCACGAGCGGGCCGATTTCGCTGTGAGTGCCAGCGCCAAAACGCTGGGCGACTTTCGGCGTGGTTGCCAGCAGCGTGCCGGTCATCAGCAGAAACACCGGCACCCAGATCGAGTTGCCCAGCGCCACCGCCGCCAGATCCTTCGGCCCGACGCGGCCGGCCATCACCGCATCGACGAAGCCCATGGCCGTGGTCGCCAACTGCGCAATGATGATCGGCAGCGCGAGGGCCAGCAGGTTCTTGAATTCCAGACGAATCCGCGCGGGGCGGGTCAGGGAGACGGCGACAGGTTGGTCAGTTACAGAATTCACAGGCAAAGCGTCCACAGAGGTTGATGCGCAAGGCGCCGCATTCTACGCCGCTGACGTTACAGTCAGGAAAAATCCTCTGTTGCGGATTTGTAAGCGCAAAGCCCGCTGGCCCGGCGACCGATCTGCACCTAAACTGCCGATCCGCCAAAGGAGCCCGCCATGCTGATTGTTGCCGACGAAAATATCCCGCTGCTCGATGCTTTTTTTGCCGGTTTCGGCGAGATCCGCCGGGTGCCGGGCCGTTCCATCGACCGTACGACGGTCGAGCAGGCCGACGTTTTGCTCGTACGTTCGGTGACCAACGTCAATCGTGCGTTGCTTGAGGGCAGCAAGGTTCGCTTTGTCGGTACCTGCACCATTGGCACTGATCATCTGGATCTCGGGTATTTCAATGAGGCCGGCATTACCTGGTCCAGTGCCCCCGGCTGTAACGCTCGGGGCGTGGTCGATTACGTGCTGGGTAGCCTGATGACCCTCGCCGAAATCGAAGGCGTCGATCTCACTCAGCGCAGTTATGGTGTCGTCGGCGCGGGTGAGGTGGGAGGGCGGCTTATCCAGGTCCTGAAGGGCCTGGGCTGGAACGTCAAAGTCTGCGATCCGCCACGTCAGGCTGCCGAGGGTGGCGATTACGTCAGCCTCGAACAGATCATCGAGCAATGCGACGTGATCAGTCTGCACACGCCGTTGACCCGTAGCGGTGACGGCGCAACCTGGCATTTGTTCGATCAGCAGCGTTTGCAGCAGCTCAAGCCCGGTGCGTGGTTGATCAACGCGGCGCGCGGTCCAGTGGTGGATAACGTAGCCCTGCGAGAAGTGCTACTGGAGCGTGAAGACCTGCAAGCCGTTCTCGACGTCTGGGAAGCCGAACCGGAGGTTGATGTGGCACTGGCCGAACTCTGCGTGTTGGCGACCCCGCACATTGCCGGTTACAGCCTCGACGGCAAACAACGTGGAACGGCGCAGATCTATCAGGCGTATTGCGCATTCATCGGCCAACCGGCAATTATTCAACTCAGTGATCTGTTGCCGGCGCCGTGGTTGTCTGAAGTGACCCTGCATGTTGACAGCGATCCGGCGTGGGCGCTGGCGATGTTATGCCGTGGGGTGTACGACCCGCGCCGCGATGACGCGGATTTTCGCCGCAGCCTTGTAGGCAATGTCGGCGAGCAGCGGGCGGCGTTCGACGTGTTGCGCAAGCAGTATCCGGTGCGGCGCGAGATTGAAGGGCTGAAGGTGCGGATTGAAGGGGAGTCGCCGGCGTTGGCGAGAATCGTGGCGGCGCTCGGCGCGGTGGCTGTCTAGCAACCGAGGTGGCTTCATCGCTGGCAAGCCAGCTCCCACAAGATTTTCGTCGTACTCAAAATCCGAGTACACCCGCGAAACTTGTGGGAGCTGGCTTGCCAGCGATGGCTTCAACACAAAGCTCAACTGTTCAGACAGAAAAAACCCGGCCAAAGGGGCCGGGTCAGGAAGACGGTGGCTATATCACTCTTGTTCGGCAGGCTTGACCAATCGCTTCTCCAGTTCGCGGCACGCGTCCTGGATCATGTCTTCAGTGATCGGTACTTCATGCCCATCCTTATCGATAATCGAGCAACCCAGAGTCTGGCCGGGCTTGGTGCGGATCACTTCAATCTTGTCATCGCTGCTGTGTTGCAAGGACATGGCCTGTCTCCTCATCAGGTTGTGTACCCAGATTAAAACCGCCACGTGACCAGGCTGTGACAGCGCCTTCGATCCGTCATAAGCGGCCATTCCAGTCCAACAGAAATGACCGTTCGTCTCAACCGCGACGTTAGACCGATAGCAACTATGGCCTAGTCTTTGGGGGCATATTTAACCTGACTCATTGTGATTTACAGAGTTCCACCCCAAAGAAGGTTTACGCTAGCCCTTTCATCAACACGGATGCGTACTTGAATGACCCCGAAGCTTTCTTCAAGGCACCGGCGCGCCCTGCGTCTGACCAGCCGATTTCTGGCCCCTTACCGCTGGCAAGTCATCGGCGCTCTGCTGGCATTGATCGTCACCGCCGCCGTTACGTTGTCGATGGGGCAGGGGATCAAACTGTTGGTCGACCGGGGCTTCATGACTCAGTCACCGCATCAGCTCAATCAGAGCATCGGCATCTTCATGTTGATGGTGCTGGGTCTGGCGGTCGGCACGTTCGCACGGTTTTACTGGGTGTCGTGGATCGGTGAGCGCTGCGTCGCCGACATTCGCCGTGAGGTCTTCAACCATCTGGTCTATCTGCACCCCGGCTTCTATGAGAACAACCGCAGTTCGGAGATTCAGTCGCGGCTGACTGCCGACACGACACTCCTGCAATCGGTGATCGGCTCGTCGCTGTCGATGTTCCTGCGCAACCTGCTGATGGTCATTGGTGGTGTCATCCTGTTGTTCGTGACCAACGCAAAGCTCACCAGCATCGTAGTGATTGCCTTGCCGTTCGTGGTGGCACCGATTCTGATTTTCGGCCGGCGCGTGCGCAATCTGTCGCGGTTGAGCCAGGACCGGGTCGCCGATATCGGTAGCTACGTTTCCGAAACCCTCGGCCAGATCAAAACCGTACAGGCGTACAACCATCAGGTGCAGGATGAGCGCCGTTTTGCGACAACCGTCGAGGATGCGTTCGACACGGCGCGCAAGCGGATCTTTCAGCGTTCGTGGATGATCACCATGGTCATTGTGCTCGTGCTCGGCGCGGTGGCAGTGATGTTGTGGGTCGGTGGCATGGACGTGATCGCCGGGCGCATCACTGGAGGCGAACTGGCCGCGTTTGTGTTTTACAGCCTGATCGTCGGCAGTGCCATCGGCACGTTGAGTGAGGTGATCGGCGAGCTTCAACGCGCGGCGGGTGCCGCCGAGCGAATCGCTGAGCTGTTGAGTTCGGAAAATATCATCCAGCCGCCAACCGCCGGGCTTGTGACCCTGCCGGAGCGCGTCCGGGGTGAACTGCAATTGCAGGCGGTGCGTTTTGCCTATCCTTCGCGCCCCGAAAGTTACGCCGTCAACGGCTTGAACCTGACCATCCAGGCTGGCGAAACACTGGCGCTGGTCGGGCCGTCCGGTGCCGGCAAGTCCACGGTGTACGACTTGCTGCTGCGCTTTTATGACCCTCTGGAGGGTCGGATCCTCATTGATGGTGTGCCGCTGACCCGTCTCGACCCGCTGGACCTGCGCCGTCACTTCGCTTTGGTATCCCAGTCGCCGGCGCTGTTTTTCGGCAGCGTTGAAGAAAACATTCGTTACGGCAATCCGGGGGCGACGCTGGAGCAAGTCAAGGAGGCGGCAAAAATTGCTCACGCCCACGACTTCATCGAGAAAATGCCCAACGGTTACCAAACCCATCTCGGCGATGGTGGCCTCGGTCTTTCCGGTGGGCAGCGTCAGCGTCTGGCGATCGCCCGGGCGTTGCTGGTCGACGCACCGATCCTGCTGCTGGACGAAGCCACCAGCGCCCTCGATGCGCAGAGCGAACACCTGATTCAGGAAGCGCTGCCGAGTCTGATGCAGAACCGCACCACACTGGTGATTGCGCATCGACTGGCCACGGTGAAAAACGCTGACCGGATTGCAGTGATGGATCAGGGCAAGCTTGTGGCCATTGGCACCCATCAGGAACTGATTGTCAGCAATCCGCTGTATGCGCGATTGGCGGCGTTGCAGTTCAATGATGGCAAGAGCGCTTCAACTAATCCTGTCACCGATCCTGCCATTCACTAAGTAACCGCTCAGGTTGTACCTATAAAAAATGCCCGTATCTCGCGATACGGGCATTTTTTGTTACTCGGCGTCAGCCTCGTGATCACTGATCATCAAAGTACCGCTCATGCCAATCCACCAGCGGCTGTGGCGAGTTGAGCTTCTGGCCGTAGATTACCGAGTACGACAATACGTTCTGCACGTACTGACGGGTTTCATCGAACGGGATGCTTTCCACCCACACGTCGAAACTCAAGTGATCGGCGCCGCGTAGCCATTGGCGCACTCGACCCGGGCCGGCGTTGTAGGCGGCGGAGGCGAGGACGCGGTTGCCGTTGAACTGGCTGTGCACCTGGCTCAGGTAAGCGGCGCCGAGCTGGATATTCTTGTCCGGATCGAGTACCTGCTGCGGCGAGGCCAGCGGGATGCTGAACTTGCGCGCGGTTTCCTTGGCGGTGCCGGGCATCAACTGCATCAGGCCACTGGCGCCAACGCCGGAGCGGGCGTCGTCCATGAAAGCGCTTTCCTGGCGGGTGATGGCGAACACCCAGCTCGAATGCAGGCCACGCACCTTGGCTTCACGCACAAGGGTTTCGCGGTGGGCCATCGGGAAGCGAATATCCAGATCGTCCCAGTACTGCGCCTGGCTGATGGTGCGGATCGCCGGGAAGTACCATTTCAGGTCGTAAGCCAGTTTCGCCTGGGCAACCATTTCATCGCGGTTGAAATGGCGGCTGACGTGATACCACTCGCGACGACCGTCGACGATCTGCCCGCGAGCATGGAATTCCAGCGCGCGGCGCACGCCCGGGGTGTTGCGCACCTTGTTGATCAGTGCCTGGCTGAGGACCAACGGCTTGTTGTTCAGCGAGTACGGCGATTGCGAGCGGTCGGCGGCAAGGAAACCGTAGAAGTCACGTTCCCGCGCGAGGCCTTTGTACAGGGTCTGTGCTTCCGGGTTTTGCGGCTGGGCCAGTTCCAGACTGCGCGCCTGCCAGTAGCGCCAGCGGTTGGTGGTGGCCAGATCCTGCGGCAGACGGCGGGTTAACTGATACGCATCGTCCCAACGCGCCAGACGCAGCAGCAGGCGCAAACGCCATTCAGAGACGGTGTTATCGCGCAACTCCGGGTCGTATTTGGTCATCACGTCCAGCGCGCGGCTGTCGAAGCGTCGGGCCAGGGTCAGACCGATTTCCCGGGCGATCGCGACTTTTTCATCGCGGGAGAAATGCATGCTGCTGGCGTAACCGTCGAGCAGCGCCATGGCCTTGTCCGGATCCTGACGGGCGAGACGGCGCAGGCCGAGGCTGACCACATCGGACATCGGCTCATCGGCCGGGGTGAAGCGCGAAGGTTGATTCAGCAACTCCGGTTTCTGCGCCACATCCACCAGCAAACGACCGCGTGGGGCGAGGGTGGTCAGGCCATTGACCAAACTGTTGGCCAGTGGATAGTTGCGCGTCTGAGCGGCGAGTTTGGTGCGCTCCCAGCGTTTCTGTTCGGTGAGCTGGCCGTCGGCGGCCCAGAGGCCGAACAGTCCGTCACAGGCAGCGGGTTGCGATTTGCCGGTCAGCCAAAGCTTGTCGGCGTTGGCGTAACCCTCGGCCTTGTGACCGCTGCTGATCTGGTACTGCGCATTGAGGCAGTCCAGTTCGGTGAAATTGAGTTTCGGATCGTAGTACTTGACGAAGGTCGCCCAATCGCCACGGTCGGCGAGCCAGCGTAACCAGCGCAGTTTCATCCAGTTGGCCTGGGGCAGGTCGCCGTGCTCGGCGAGAAATTTCTCGATTTCTGCATTGCTCGCGGTTTTCAGGCGCGCGGTCAGTTCGTCGTAGGCCAGGTACGGTTCCAGCGGGTAATCAGCCAGCGCCTGGCTGTAGCGAAAGTACGGGCCGGTATCGCCCTTGGCCAGCGCGCGCTTGGCTTCATCGTAATACTGGCGTTGGGTGGACAGGTCCACCGCCTGGGCGGATTGAGCGGCAGCGGCGGTAAGTAGCAAACAGGACAAAACACTGAAAAGGCGACTGCGCATGAGACATCCGGGCAGAGAAATCATGACAAGTGCCGACCTCGGTCAGCACTGAATTGTCTGTAGCTTAGCCTTTTGCCAGCAAGCGGCGAAAGCTTTGCCGGCCTCGCAGCACAAGTTCGCAACAAATGTTGTGCAGAGTGCTTCGACAGACAAATTGCCGGCCTGCTGAAGCGCTAACTCAGGTAGAATGCGCGCCCGGTTTTTGGAGAAGCTCATGACCCTGCTCAAATTCAGCGATGTGTCCCTTGCGTTCGGCGCTATGCCGTTGTTGGACAAGGTGTCCTGGCAGATCGCCCGTGGTGAGCGGGTGTGCATCATCGGCCGCAACGGCACTGGCAAGTCCAGCATGATGAAACTGGTCAAGGGCGACCAGAAGCCCGATGAAGGCTCGGTGTGGCGTGCCCCCGGTCTGAAAATCGGCGAATTGCCGCAAGAATTGCCAGTGGCCGACGATCGGACTGTGTTCGACGTGGTTGCCGAAGGCCTTGATGGCGTGGGTGCGTTGCTCGCCGAGTACCATCACCTCGCGCAGAACTGCGTCACTGAAGAAGACCTGAACAAGCTGATGCATGTTCAGCAAGACCTCGAAGCCCGTGATGGCTGGCGTTTGCAGACTCTGGTCGAAAGCACCTTGAGCCGTCTGCAACTGCCGGCCGACAAGACCCTCGCCCAGTTGTCCGGCGGCTGGCGTCGTCGCGTGCTGCTGGCGCAGGCGCTGGTGTCCGAGCCGGATCTGCTGCTGCTCGACGAACCGACCAACCACCTGGACATCGGTGCGATTGCCTGGCTCGAAGAAGCGCTGAAAGATTTCCAGGGCGCCGTGCTGTTCATCACGCACGACCGTTCCTTCCTGCAAAACCTCGCCACGCGCATCCTCGAACTGGATCGCGGCGGCCTGATCGACTGGAACGGCGACTACGCCAGCTTCCTCGTGCACAAAGAAGCCGCGCTGGCCGCCGAAGAGACCGCCAACGCGCTCTTCGACAAGAAACTGGCCCAGGAAGAAGTCTGGATCCGCCAGGGCATCAAGGCCCGCCGCACCCGTAACGAAGGCCGCGTTCGCGCCCTGAAAGCGTTGCGCGTCGAGCGCAGCGAGCGTCGTGAGCGCACTGGCAAGGCCAATATTCAGTTGGACACTGCCGACAAGTCCGGCAAGCAGGTAATGGTCCTCGAGAACGTGAGTTTCGCTCACCCGGGCGGCCCGTTCCTGATCAAGGATTTCTCGATGGTGCTGACGCGCGGCGACCGTATCGGTCTGCTCGGCGCCAACGGCACCGGCAAGACCACCCTGCTGAAACTGATGCTCAGCGGTCTGCAACCGACCAGCGGCAAAGTGGAAGAGGGCACGCGGATCGACGTGGCGTACTTCGACCAGTTGCGCCATCAACTGGATCTGGAAAAAACCGTGATCGACAACGTCGCCGAAGGTCGCGACTTTATCGATATCGACGGTCAGAGCCGTCACGTGCTGAGCTACCTTGGCGACTTCCTGTTCAGCCCGCAGCGTGCCCGCACGCCGGTCAAGGCGCTGTCGGGTGGTGAGCGTGCGCGTCTGTTGCTGGCAAAACTGTTCAGCAAACCGGCGAACCTGCTGGTCCTCGACGAACCGACCAACGACCTCGACGTGGAAACCCTTGAGCTGCTGGAAGAAGTGCTGCTGACCTTCAACGGCACCGTGCTGATGGTCAGTCACGACCGGGCATTCCTCGACAACGTGGTCACCAGCACCCTGGTTTTCGAAGGTGAAGGCAAGGTGCGTGAATACGTCGGCGGCTATCAGGACTGGATCCGTCAGGGCGGTTCGCCGCGCCTGCTGGGCGTGACTGAAAGCAAATCCGGCAAGGCTGACCTGAACTCCGCAGTAGTGACCGCTGAGCCTGCTGTGGTCGCAGCGCCAGCCGCTGCTGCTCCGGCTGCCAAGAAGAAGTTGAGCTACAAGCTGCAACGAGAGCTGGAAGCGTTGCCGGGCGATATCGACGCCAAGGAACAGCAGATTGCTGCCGTGGAAGCTGAAATGGCTGAAGCCGGTTTCTATCAGCGTCCTGCGGCTGAAACGGCCAAGGTGATTGCTTCGCTGGAGCAGTTGCAGGCTGAGCTGGATGCGTTGGTGGAACGTTGGGCCGAGCTGGATGCCTGATTGATCCTGATGTGAAAAAGCCCGGCGTTCAGTGATGAGCGCCGGGCTTTTCATATGGGGTTGGGGATCTAATGTGGGAGCGAGCCTGCTCGCGAATGCGGTGTGTCAGACGGCATTAATGCTGAATGTGCCAACGCCTTCGCGAGCAGGCTCGCTGCCACAATGATCAGTGTTTCAACGTTTGACCAGGTGGACAGCGAGGACGTCGCATGGCGCGCCGTGCAGCACGTCATTGGCGGTCGAGCCGAGCAACAGCGCCAGACCATGTCGGCCATGACTGCCGACCACGATCAGATCGCACGTTTGTTCCTTGGCGAAATGATGAATTTCCTGACGCGGCTGGCCATAGGTCAAATGGCAGTTGGCACCTTCGAGTTCGGAGTACTTGAGTTTCAGGCGCTCGAGGCGTTCCTTGGCCTGATCGAACTGCTGTTGTTGCAGTTGTGACAGATCCATCGGCACATCGCCGCCGAATGCCATGGCCATCGGCTCGACGATATGCACCAGCGAAAGCTTGGCGCCATTGCTCGCCGACAGCTCTCGGGCGCGGTGAATCACAGGGTCGCACTCTTCGGTCAGATCTACGGCGACCAGGATGTGGTGGTAGGGCATGAGGTGCTCCTCGTGAGGTTTCAATATTGTTAAGTATGGCTGGTTTCAAGCGCATTGGTTCCAAAGTGACACAATGCGCTCACCAAGAATTGGGGATAGAGATATGACGGTCTGGTTGGTGGTGTCAATCCTGCTGGTGGTTTTAAGTCCGCTGGCGTGGTTACGCCCATCGCGCGCGCAAAGCGGTCGCATTGCCCTGCGTATGGAGGCGCGACGTATCGGTCTGGCCATGCAGCTGGCACCGCAGGAATGGCCACACTGGCTGGCGCAAGAGCCACCAAACCCGTGCGCGCAGTATCATCGACCGCGCCGTGGCAAGTCGCCTGCCTGCTGGACTTACTGGCAGAAGTCGCCGGGTGTGTGGGTCAATCAATGGCAGGAAGTCTGCGAAGATCGGGTGCTGCTCAATCATTTCGAAAAGTTGCCGGGCAACGTTTTCAAAGTCGAGGCAGACAAGCAGATGATCGCCTTGTACTGGGGCGAAAAAGGCGAAGCCACAGTTTTGCTGGATATCGATGCCACTCTGAAAGCGCTGGCGTGACGCGCGGACTTTTCCCACTGCAACGGTGGGGAAGGTCCGGCAGACGCGCAATAAAAAGCCCGACATGATTCATCGGGCGGGGTTGGCCAGGCAGGCCGGAAACCTTTTTTTATTGTTGAGATGTGGCTTGGAGCGCTCAGCGCATTTACCTGTAGTCCCCAGCGTAGCCCTTTAAACAAGGGCTGCGGCTAATTAGGGCGACTTTTCTAACTATTGATTCTATGAATGGCTTTACATGCAGACGCGTGTTGCGGGTCTTCGTCTTACAGAAATGACCGCAAAGTCGCATTTCAACCCGTATTTTGGGCGATTGACAATTGTCGGAAATTCCGTGAAGGTGACGTACCCAAATCAAACGGGCGTATGAATTGAGCGTTTGTCTTACAGACTGCTCCTACAGAATCCCGACTATCGCGTTGGCGGGTGTGCCGGGTGGATTGGCGTTAGCATCGACGAAAAAGCGTCCTGCCGAGCCATTCGCCTGCGTCCGACGTGTACTGTTCAGCTTCCATATCGTGGAGATCAGTTGATGATTTACGAAGGTAAAGCCATCACGGTTAAAGCTCTTGAAAGTGGCATCGTCGAATTGAAATTCGACCTCAAGGGTGAGTCCGTCAACAAGTTCAACCGTCTAACCCTGAACGAACTGCGTCAGGCCGTAGACACCATCAAGGCAGATGCTTCGATCAAGGGCGTGATCGTCAGCAGTGGCAAGGACGTGTTCATCGTCGGCGCCGACATCACCGAATTTGTCGACAACTTCAAGCTGCCGGATGCCGAGCTGGTTGCTGGCAATCTCGAAGCCAACAAGATCTTCAGCGATTTCGAAGACCTCAACGTCCCAACCGTAGTGGCCATTAATGGCATCGCACTGGGCGGCGGTCTGGAAATGTGCCTGGCGGCTGACTATCGCGTCATGTCAACCAAGGCCAAGATCGGTCTGCCGGAAGTCAAACTGGGCATCTACCCAGGCTTCGGCGGCACCGTGCGTCTGCCGCGCCTGATCGGTGTCGACAACGCCATCGAGTGGATTGCCTCCGGTAAGGAAAACCGCCCTGAAGACGCCCTGAAAGTCAGCGCCGTCGACGCCGTGGTTGCTCCGGAGAAGCTGCAGGAAGCGGCTCTTGAACTGATCAAGCGCGCCATTTCCGGCGAATTCGACTTCAAGGCCAAGCGTCAGCCAAAACTTGAAAAACTCAAGCTGAACGCCATTGAACAAATGATGGCTTTCGAAACCGCCAAAGGTTTCGTGGCAGGGCAAGCTGGCCCGAACTACCCGGCGCCGGTTGAAGCGATCAAGACAATCCAGAAAGCCGCGAACTTCGGTCGTGACAAGGCGCTGGAAGTCGAAGCCGCCGGTTTCGTCAAACTGGCCAAGACCTCTGCCGCGCAGAGCTTGATCGGTCTGTTCCTGAACGATCAGGAACTGAAGAAAAAGGCCAAGGCCTACGACGAAATCGCCAAAGACGTGAAGCAGGCCGCTGTATTGGGCGCCGGCATCATGGGTGGCGGTATCGCTTATCAGTCGGCCTCCAAAGGTACGCCGATCCTGATGAAGGACATCAACGAGCACGGTATCGAGCAGGGTCTGGCCGAAGCCGCCAAACTGCTGGTTGGCCGCGTTGATAAAGGTCGCATGACCGCTGCGAAAATGGCTGAAGTGCTCAACGCCATTCGTCCAACCCTGTCCTACGGCGACTTCGGTCACGTTGATCTGGTGGTCGAAGCTGTCGTCGAGAACCCAAAGGTCAAGCAAGCCGTGCTGGCTGAAGTTGAAGGCCAGGTCAAAGAGGACACCATCCTCGCGTCCAACACCTCGACCATTTCCATCAGCCTGCTGGCGAAAGCCCTCAAGCGTCCGGAAAACTTCGTCGGCATGCACTTCTTCAACCCGGTGCACATGATGCCGCTGGTAGAAGTGATCCGTGGCGAGAAGTCCAGCGAGCTGGCTGTTGCCACCACCGTTGCCTACGCCAAGAAAATGGGCAAGAACCCGATTGTCGTCAACGACTGCCCGGGCTTCCTCGTTAACCGCGTTCTGTTCCCGTACTTTGGCGGCTTCGCCAAGCTGGTCAGCGCCGGTGTGGACTTCGTCCGTATCGACAAGGTCATGGAAAAGTTCGGCTGGCCGATGGGCCCGGCGTACCTGATGGACGTGGTCGGCATCGACACCGGTCACCACGGTCGTGACGTAATGGCTGAGGGCTTCCCGGATCGCATGAAGGATGACCGTCGTTCGGCCATCGACGTGCTGTACGAAGCCAAGCGCCTGGGCCAGAAGAATGGCAAGGGTTTCTATGCCTACGAGGCCGACAAGAAAGGCAAGCAGAAGAAAGTCGCCGATCCGTCGGTGCTGGAAGTGCTCAAGCCGATCGTCTACGAGCAGCGCGACGTCACTGACGAAGACATCATCAACTGGATGATGATCCCGCTGTGCCTGGAAACCGTGCGTTGCCTGGAAGACGGCATCGTTGAAACTGCCGCCGAAGCCGACATGGGTCTGGTCTACGGTATCGGTTTCCCTCCATTCCGTGGCGGTGCGCTGCGCTACATCGATTCGATCGGTGTTGCCGAGTTCGTTGCCCTGGCTGACCAGTACGCTGATTTGGGCGCGCTGTACCACCCGACCGCGAAACTGCGTGAAATGGCCAAAACCGGCCAACGGTTCTTCGGTTAAGCGTCCCAACTTTTGAGCGAGAGTGAAATTTTATGAGCTTGAATCCAAGAGACGTCGTGATTGTCGACTTCGGTCGTACTCCGATGGGCCGCTCCAAGGGCGGCATGCACCGCAACACCCGCGCTGAAGACATGTCGGCGCACCTGATCAGCAAACTGCTGGAACGCAACGTCAAGGTTGACCCGAACGAAGTCGAAGACGTGATCTGGGGTTGCGTAAACCAGACCCTGGAGCAGGGCTGGAACATCGCGCGCATGGCGTCGCTGATGACCCAGATCCCGCACACTTCGGCTGGCCAGACCGTCAGCCGTCTGTGTGGCTCGTCGATGAGTGCGCTGCACACTGCCGCGCAAGCGATCATGACCGGCAACGGTGACGTGTTCGTGGTTGGCGGCGTCGAGCATATGGGCCACGTGAGCATGATGCACGGTGTCGATCCGAACCCGCACATGTCGCTGTACGCGGCGAAAGCCTCGGGCATGATGGGCCTGACCGCGGAAATGCTCGGCAAAATGCACGGCATCACTCGCGAACAGCAGGATGCTTTCGGCGTGCGCTCCCACCAGTTGGCCCACAAGGCCACCGTGGAAGGCAAGTTCAAAGACGAAATCATTCCGATGCAGGGCTACGACGAGAACGGTTTCCTGAAACTGTTCGACTACGACGAAACCATTCGTCCGGAAACCACCCTGGAAAGTCTGGCGGCTCTCAAGCCAGCCTTCAATCCAAAGGGCGGCACCGTGACTGCCGGTACTTCGTCGCAGATCACCGATGGTGCTTCGTGCATGATCGTGATGTCGGCGCAGCGTGCTCAGGACCTGGGTATCCAGCCAATGGCGGTTATCCGTTCGATGGCAGTGGCGGGTGTGGATCCGGCAATCATGGGCTATGGTCCAGTTCCGGCAACACAAAAAGCCCTGAAACGTGCGGGCCTTGGCATCAACGATATCGACTTCTTCGAACTGAACGAAGCTTTCGCCGCACAGGCCCTGCCAGTGCTGAAAGATCTGAAAGTTCTCGACAAGATGAACGAGAAGGTTAACCTGCACGGCGGCGCGATCGCCCTGGGTCACCCGTTCGGTTGCTCCGGTGCGCGTATTTCCGGCACCTTGCTGAACGTGATGAAGCAGAATAGCGGCACTTTCGGGGTGGCTACTATGTGCATTGGTCTCGGCCAAGGCATCTCCACCGTCTTCGAACGCGTTTAAGCGTCTCGTCGATGGAAGCCGGGGCCAAGTGCCCCGGTTTTTGTTTTTGTGGATTTATTTTGTTTTTATTTTGAAAAAATTTGAGTGAGGGCCGAAGCATGCCGATACAACCTGGGCTCTACCAACATTACAAAGGTCCGCAGTACCGCGTATTCAGTGTTGCGCGGCATTCCGAAACCGAAGAAGAAGTGGTCTTTTACCAAGCCCTGTATGGCGATTACGGCTTTTGGGTGCGCCCTCTGAGCATGTTTCTCGAGTCAGTCGAGGTTGACGGCGAGCAGGTGCCACGCTTTGCTTTGGTGCAAGCCGAACCAAGCCTTTTTTCCAAGGCATAAGGCGAGTGCGCACAGAACCCTGTGCTTGACCTCACCTTGTATCAACTATATATAGCGGTGCCGCGTCAGGCGCCAACCGCCTTTCACTTCTAGAATTCAGGAATTTTCTGATCCATGGGCAAATCGCTGGTCATTGTGGAATCCCCGGCTAAGGCCAAGACCATCAACAAGTATCTGGGTAACCAATACGTGGTGAAGTCGAGTATCGGCCATATCCGAGACCTGCCCACCAGCGGTTCGGCTAGCGCCAGCAAAGATCCAGCCGCCAAGCGCGGCAAGGCTGCTGCGGGTGAAGGTCCGGTGCTCTCGCCGAAAGAGAAGGCGCGCAAGCAGCTGGTCTCGCGTATGGGTGTCGATCCCGATCATGGCTGGAAAGCCAAGTACGAGATCCTTCCGGGCAAAGAGAAGGTCATCGAAGAGCTGCGCCGGCTCGCCAAAGACGCTGACACTATCTATCTCGCAACCGACTTGGATCGCGAGGGGGAAGCCATTGCCTGGCACCTGCGCGAAGCCATCGGTGGTGATGACAGCCGCTACAAGCGCGTGGTGTTCAACGAAATCACCAAGAAGGCGATTCAGGAAGCCTTCTCGGAACCGGGCGAGCTGGACATTGATCGTGTCAACGCTCAACAGGCGCGTCGTTTCCTCGATCGCGTTGTTGGCTACATGGTCTCGCCGCTGCTGTGGGCAAAGATTGCCCGTGGCCTGTCCGCCGGTCGCGTGCAATCGGTAGCCGTGAAGCTCGTGGTTGAGCGTGAGCGCGAAATTCGCGCGTTCAACCCGGAAGAGTACTGGGAAGTGCATGCCGATCTCGGCACCACCAAAGGCTCGACCGTGCGTTTTGAAGTGGCTCGCGAGAAAGGCGAAGCCTTCAAGCCGCTCAACGAAGCCCAGGCCATGGCCGCGCTGGAGAAGCTCAAGTCTTCCAGCTACAGCATCGTCAAACGCGAAGACAAGCCGACCAGCAGCAAGCCGTCGGCGCCATTCATCACGTCGACTCTGCAACAGGCTGCGAGCAACCGCCTGGGCTTCGGCGTGAAGAAAACCATGATGATGGCCCAGCGTCTGTATGAAGCCGGCTACATCACTTATATGCGTACCGACTCGACCAACCTCTCGGCCGATGCCGTGGCGATGGCGCGCACTTACATTGAAGACGAGTTCGGCAAGAAGTACCTGCCGGAAACGCCAAACGTCTACAGCAGCAAAGAAGGCGCGCAAGAGGCTCACGAAGCGATTCGTCCTTCCGACGCCAACACCACGCCGAGCAAGCTCGCAGGCATGGAGCGTGACGCTGAGCGCCTCTACGAGTTGATCTGGCGTCAGTTCCTTGCTTGCCAGATGCTGCCGGCGCAATACCTGTCGACCACTGTCAGCGTCGGCGCTGGTGACTTCGAGCTGCGCGCCAAGGGCCGTATCCTCAAATTCGACGGTTACACCCGTGTCATGCCGCAGATTGCCAAGCCAGGCGATGACGACGTTTTGCCTGATATGGCGCAGGGCGACGTGATGAAGCTGATCAAGCTCGATCCGTCCCAGCACTTCACCAAGCCGCCGGCGCGTTACTCGGAAGCCAGCCTGGTGAAAGAAATGGAAAAACGTGGCATCGGTCGTCCTTCGACTTACGCTGCGATCATTTCGACCATTCAGGATCGCGGCTATGTGACCCTGCACAACCGTCGTTTCTACTCGGAAAAGATGGGCGACATCGTCACCGAGCGTCTGTCGGAAAGCTTCTCCAACCTCATGGACTACGGTTTCACTGCCGGCATGGAAGAGAACCTCGATGACGTGGCACAGGGTGAGCGCGACTGGAAAAGTGTGCTGGACGAGTTCTACGGCGATTTCAAAAAGAAACTCGAAGTAGCTGAAAATCCTGAAAGCGGCATGCGCGCCAATCAGCCAGTCATGACCGATATTCCGTGCACGACCTGTGGTCGTCCGATGCAGATCCGTACTGCGTCGACCGGCGTGTTCCTCGGTTGCTCGGGCTACAGTCTGCCGCCGAAAGAACGCTGCAAGGCCACCGTCAACCTGGTGCCGGGCGACGAGATCGCTGCCGACGACGAAGGTGAGTCGGAATCGCTGGTACTGCGCGGCAAGCATCGCTGCCCGATCTGCAGCACGGCGATGGATGCTTACCTGCTCGACGAAAAACGTAAACTGCACATCTGCGGTAACAACCCGGATTGCGCTGGCTACGAAATCGAAGAAGGCAGCTATCGCATCAAGGGCTACGAAGGTCCGAGCCTGGAATGCGACAAGTGCGGCAGCGAGATGCAGCTCAAGACTGGCCGTTTCGGCAAGTTCTTCGGTTGCACCAACCCTGAGTGCAAGAACACCCGCAAACTGCTGAAAAGCGGTGATGCAGCGCCGCCGAAGATGGATCCGGTAAAGATGCCTGAGCTGAAATGCGAAAAGGTCAACGACACCTACATCCTCCGTGACGGTGCCTCTGGTCTGTTCTTGGCCGCCAGCCAGTTCCCGAAAAACCGTGAGACCCGTGCTCCGCTGGTGATCGAGATTGTGCCGCACAAGGACGAGATCGATCCGAAGTACCACTTCCTCTGCGACGCGCCGAAGAAGGATCCTGATGGTCTGCCAGCGGTCATCCGCTACAGCCGCAAGACCAAGGAGCAATACGTGCAGACCGAAGTCGACGGCAAGCCTACCGGTTGGAAAGCTTACTACGACGGCGGCAAGTGGACCGTTGAAGACAAGCGCACAAAAGCCAAGGCTGAGTAAGCGTTAGTCCGACACTGAAAGGCCGCATGCGAACCCTCGGGTTTTCATGCGGCCTTTTGGTTTTCTGCTTGCGGTGGGATCGGCTGATCCACGACACTGTCCGGCCTGTGTGAAGCAATTATTTCGTCGTGGAGAGCGCCGTCATGGCTCACGAACTCTATACCCGCACCAACCAGAAGATCTATTTCGCCGGACTGTCGCTCGAAGCCTTGGCTCGCGCTGAAGAAGGGCGGGCGATGAATTCTCTGGCGTTGATTCAGGCTGGGCGTGAATCGGCCTTGTTTCACCTGTACGGCGCCTTGCTGGGGCTTTGCCATGAGATCGCGGGTTTCTATCGTCTGCCGCAGGCCAATGCGCCGCGGGCCGAGATGCTGCTGACGCGTGAAGTGCTGGAGTCGATTGCGATTCCCGAACTGGCCGAAATGGTTGAGTTGGCGGGCAATTCTGAAACCTGGTTGGCAAAACTGCTGGCAGCGCATTCGGCGCTGTTTCAACCGCCACGAGTGCCGCACAAGCCGAAGGGTGATGTGACGCAACCGTTGATTCAGGCGATTAATCTGGATGAAAAAGAAGCGCCAGAAGAGTTGAGTCGAGAGGAGCTGGAGAGCTGGCGGCAGAACTTGAAAGGTCTGGCAATACGTTTCCGCGAAGGCTTGAACGAATGCTGAGGGTGATTGACACGGTGGCAATCTGAAACATGCTGCTGGTCAAGATCCCGAGCGAAGCTTGAATGATGTCTATATAATCCCTGCCTTTCGTGGAGAACAGACCTATATGCCAACGTCCTTTCTAGAAATTGTCGAGTTACCCGACGGCCGAATCGAGCTGCGCAGGGCCGAGGACGAAGGTTCTCTGGTGACGCTGGATTTCTCCGAGGATGCCAAGGCGTTCCTGCAAGGTCAGCATGTGGAGATCGCCAAGGCGATGTTAAGTGTCGGCGTGCAAATGGCCGGTCGCATGGTCGAAGGCGAGTTTGATAAGGAAGAAGGGCCGCGGGTTCTTCATTGATCCCCGTCTTTTTACTTTTTGACGTTACCGCTTCAAATCGGCTTCTCTGTCCTTGGAGAAGCCCTGCGCTTCACACAGCGCGTATTGCCAACAATCAACCTAAACGAATGTTCAGACTCTGAGCATCGCCTGTGCGTGCGGCGCTGATCAGTTGTTGCCGCGCGTTCGCGTTTAGCGGGTTGAGCCAGGTGACGACGGTGTGACTGCGACCCAGCTTCAGAGCTTCGCATGCCAGTTGTTGAGCGCTTTGAGCGCCCCTTGGTTGCAGTAGCAGAATGCGTTCGCGATTCAGCCCGGCATCCCGCAGCCATGTCTGGGTCAGGCTCGCAGGAGGCGCTATCAGCGTCAGCCAGCGCGCGTCCTGATCCTCGCTCAGTTCGCGAAGGATCGGGGCGAGCAGGTTCAGGCAGTTCCCGGTAGCACCGCGCAGTGACAGCTCGCTGAATACTTCAGGTTCGGCAGTCCACGGGCGCTCGACGACCTCTTTGAGGGTCGGCGCCATCGGTTGTGCCAGAAACGCTTCGAATAAAGGCAGTTGTGTTTGCTGAGGTGTGTGTGGGAACTGCATAAAGCCTCCTTTAGCGGCGAATGACGCCGACACTCAAGCCTTCGATCACCAGTTCCTGATCTTTCAGGTCGACTTCGATAGGGGCGAACTCAGGGTTTTCGGCAATCAGCCAGACCTTGCTGCCTTCACGCTTGAAGCGTTTGACGGTCACTTCATCGCCAATGCGGGCGACGACAACCTGGCCATTACGCGCTTCGCGGGTGGTGTGCACGGCGAGGAGGTCACCGTCGAAAATGCCGATGTCTTTCATGCTCATGCCGTGCACGCGCAACAGATAGTCGGCGCGTGGATGAAAGAAGGCCGGGTTGATATTGCAGGACTCTTCGATGTGCTGCTGGGCGAGGATCGGCGCGCCGGCAGCGACCCGGCCAATGATCGGCAGGGTAGAGTCGTCTGCTTTGGCTTCGAAACCGGGGATGCGAATACCGCGAGAAGCCCCTGGGGTCATCTCGATGGCACCTTTTCGGGCCAGTGCCTTGAGGTGTTCTTCAGCCGCGTTCGGCGACTTGAAGCCCAGTTCCTGAGCGATTTCCGCACGGGTTGGCGGGTAGCCGTTGTCTTCAAGGCAGCGTTTGATAAAGGCCAGAATCTCGGCTTGGCGTGGCGTCAGCTTTAGCATATTGATCGCTCTGTCTTTTTATACAGTGACTGGGATTATATACAGTGAAACGCCCTTGGCAATGCCCGTTTTTCTGCAGGCCGCCAGACGGTCGGCAGCCTTGCTTATTAATGCATCGGTCTTGTGTGGTTAAATAGCTGACCGACCATTCCCAAAACGAACCGACAGGCTTGACAAGGCACAGGCTGAAACGTATGTTTCAAACAAGTGTTTGTCAGGCGGAGTAGCCATGGCCCAGTCGGAAACCGTTGAACGCATTCTTGATGCTGCCGAGCAGTTGTTCGCGGAGAAAGGTTTCGCTGAAACCTCATTGCGTTTGATCACCAGCAAGGCTGGCGTCAACCTGGCAGCGGTGAACTATCACTTCGGCTCGAAAAAAGCGCTGATCCAGGCGGTTTTTTCGCGCTTCCTCGGGCCGTTCTGCATCAGCCTCGACAAAGAGCTGGAGCGCCGTCAGGCCAAGCCTGAAAACAAGCCAACCCTCGAAGAGCTGCTGGAAATCCTTGTCGAACAGGCCCTCGTGGTTCAACCACGCAGCGGCAACGACCTGTCGATCTTCATGCGCCTGCTCGGCCTCGCGTTCAGCCAGAGCCAGGGCCATTTGCGCCGTTATCTGGAAGACATGTACGGCAAGGTGTTCCGTCGCTATATGCTGTTGGTCAACGAAGCCGCACCACGCATTCCGCCGATCGAACTGTTCTGGCGCGTGCACTTCATGCTCGGCGCTGCAGCGTTCAGCATGTCCGGTATCAAGGCCCTGCGCGCGATCGCCGAGACCGATTTCGGCGTCAACACTTCCATCGAACAAGTGATGCGTCTGATGGTGCCGTTCCTCGCTGCGGGCATGCGCGCCGAAACCGGCGTCACCGATGCAGCCATGGCCACCGCGCAACTGCGGCCGCGCAGCAAATCAACGCCGGTCGCCGCCAAGGTTTAACCGCGCACGGGTGGGCGCGGCAGCTTGTATCCGCTAAGCTAGCCGCCCATGCCGACTCTCGTTCTGAACCCGATCTCCATAGAAATCGCCAACCTGCCGAGCGTTGCTCACGGTAGCGATTTGCTGCGGGTCGGGTTTTTCGTTTTCAAGGAATCTCTATGACTGCTGGCCTGCAAGGCTCGTTGATGGTGGACGTCGCCGGTACCTGGCTGACTGCCGAGGATCGCCAATTGTTGCGTCAGCCCGAAGTGGGCGGCCTGATCATTTTCGCGCGCAACATCGAGCATCCGCGCCAGGTGCGTGAACTAAGTGCGTCGATTCGGGCAATTCGTCCGGATCTGCTGCTGGCGGTGGATCAAGAGGGTGGCCGCGTGCAGCGCCTGCGTCAGGGCTTCGTGCGTCTGCCGGCCATGCGCGCCATCGCCGACAACCCGAATGCCGAATACCTCGCCGAACAATGTGGCTGGATCATGGCCACCGAAGTACTCGCGGTCGGGCTCGACCTGAGCTTCGCCCCGGTGCTTGATCTGGATTACCAGCGCAGCGCCGTCGTTGGCACCCGTTCGTTCGAAGGTGATCCCGAGCGCGCGGCACTGCTCGCCGGAGCGTTCATTCGTGGCATGAACAGCGCCGGCATGGCCGCCACTGGCAAGCATTTCCCTGGCCACGGCTGGGCCGAAGCCGACTCTCATGTCGCGATTCCAAACGACGAGCGCAGCCTCGACGAAATCCGCGCCAACGACCTCGTGCCATTCGCCAGGCTCAGCAAGCAATTGGCCGCGATCATGCCAGCGCACGTCATCTATCCACAGGTGGACTCACAGCCTGCCGGCTTCTCCCGCCGCTGGTTGCAGGACATCCTGCGCGGCGAATTGCAGTTCGACGGAGTGATTTTCAGCGACGACCTGTCGATGGCCGGTGCTCATGTGGTGGGCGACGCCGCCAGCCGCATCGAAGCCGCACTGACTGCCGGTTGCGACATGGGCCTGGTGTGCAACGACCGCGCCGCTGCCGAACTGGCCCTCAGCGCCGCACAACGCATGAAGGTCAAGCCTTCCGACCGCATCGCCCGTATGCGCGGTCAGGCATTTGCCAGCACCGATTATCGTCAGGATCCGCGCTGGCTCACCGCCATCGGCGCGCTCAAAGACGCTCAACTGATCGATTAAGGATTTTGTTATGACGGTTTACGCAATCATCGGTGGTACCGGCCTGACCCAACTCGAAGGCCTGACCATTCGCCAATCGTTGGCAGTGGACACGCCCTACGGCGCGCCATCGGCCGACGTGCAGATCGGCGAGTACGCAGGCAAGGAAGTGTTGTTCCTTGCTCGTCACGGCCACCCGCATCGCTTCCCGCCGCACAAGGTCAATTACCGCGCCAACCTGTGGGCGTTGAAGCAGGCCGGTGCCGAGGCGATCATTGCCGTTAACGCGGTGGGCGGTATTCACCCAGCGATGGGCACCGGGCATTTCTGTGTGCCGCACCAGATCGTCGACTACACCAGCGGCCGCGAGCACACCTTTTTCGCCGATGATCTGGAGCACGTCACCCACATCGACTTCAGCTTTCCCTACAGCGAGCCGTTGCGTCAGCAATTGATTGCTGCGGTGGCTGCCGAAGGTTGCGAGTACAGCGATCGGGGTGTGTACGCCTGCACCCAAGGCCCGCGTCTGGAAACCGTTGCCGAGATCGTGCGACTGGAACGTGATGGCTGTGACATCGTCGGTATGACCGGTATGCCGGAGGCGGCGCTGGCCCGCGAGCTGGATCTGGATTACGCCTGTCTGGCGCTGGTGGTCAACCCGGCCGCGGGCAAGACCACTGAAGTGATTACCATGGCCGAGATCGAGCAGGCCTTGCATGACGGGATGGGTAAGGTGAAGTCGGCGTTGGCGCGGGTGTTGGCCGGCTAAGGGCTGCCCATGAGCATTCTCATCGAACGGCTCAAGTCGTTGGCCTGGACTAAGGCATTCAGTAGCAAGGCGCTGGCCAAGGCTCGCGCTTATGCCGCCGATGACCGGGTAGAGATCATCGAGATCAATGACAAAAAGATCGAGGCGTTCTGCGTCGGTTCGGAAGATCAGGCGTATGAACAAAGCATTTACCTGTCCGAAGATCGCCTGGGTTCCGTCAACTTGCGTTGCCTGTGCAGCTGTCCTGTCGTAATCGACTGCAAGCACTGCGCTGCGGTGCTCTATCACCTGCAGGGCGGTGCTGATGATGCGTCTGAGAGTGACGCACAGCCCCAGTTGGGTCGGGCGCTGGAACATTGGCTTTCGACAATTCCCGTGCCGGCCAAGCCCGCCGAAGAAGGCGCGCAAACCGCAGGCACGCGCCTGTTTTACAAGCTCAAGCCAACGTCAGTGAGCGGCAAGTGGTTGCTCGATATTTTCAAGGTTTCCCAGCTCAAGAGCGGCGAGTTACGCGAAGTCAAACCGATGTACTCGCTGGCGGAAATGCTCATGCGTCAGCCCGGCTACCTGACCGAGCTGGATTTGCGCGTCGCCAGGCTGCTGGTTGCCATGCACTCCCATCACGCCTATTACAGCGGCTATCCGCTGGAAGGCAGCAGCGGCGCCGAACTGCTCGAAATGCTCTTGCGCACCTCGCGGCTGTTCCTCGATTTCGAGGATCTGCAACCGTTGGTGTCGGGCGCGAAACGCATCGGCCAGTTCGCCTGGGCCGAGCAGGCCGACGGCGGGTTCCGCGCGCAGTGGAGCAGTGCCGAGGCGGCGCAGGAAATCGTGCTGGCGCTGGAGCCGCTTTATTACCTGGATCGTGAACAGCGGCAGATTGGCCCTCTGTTCAATGAACTGGAAGAAAAGCTGGCCAGTCATTTGACTCTGGCGCCGGACATTCCGGCGCGTCAGGCCATGCAGTTCAGCCATCGCATGAGCGCAGCGACGAGAGTCCCGCCGCCCCACCAACTGACCGAACGAGTCATCGACGACGTACTTCCGCAGCCGAAACTGACCCTCGTCAGCGGTCGGGAGCGCTCGCGCTGGGAATACATTCTCGAGCACCGCTCCGCCCTGGTGTTTACCTACAACGGCCAGCCGACGGTGGATCGCAACCCGGAAGTGATGATCCTCAACGGTACCGAAACCCAGCGCATTCAACGCCAGCCTGCGGTGGAAAAGAAACTGCGCCAGATCCTGCAAAAGTTCGGCTTTAAAAAAGCCACGCGCAAGAGCTCGCTGGATCGTCCCGGCGAGATGTTCACGTTGCCGGATGACTCCGCTTGGCTCAGGTTTATGCACGAAGGGCTTGCCACGTTGCGCGCCTCGAACTGGGAAGTGGGGATGAGTCCCGGCTTTCATTTCAATGTGCAACCGGTTGAGCATTGGTACGCGGAGGTCGAAGAAGAGGCCGGGCATCAGTGGTTTGATTTGCAGTTGGGTATCGTCGTCAATGGTCAGCGCTACAGCTTGCTGCCGATCCTTCTGCACTTGTTGCGCACGCAGCCGCGCTTGCTTGACCCGGTCGATCTGGCTCAACGCGGCGATGACGAAAAACTCCTGATCGAACTCAAGCCCAGCGGTTTTGGCGACCCTTCAGGCGCCAAGGTCGCGCTGCCGCTGAGTCGGGTCAAACCGCTGATGGCCACGCTGGGCGAGTTGTACCTGGGTGGTCATCAGGGCGATGCACTGCGCTTGAGTGTCCCGGATGCCGCGCGCTTGAGTATGCTCGATGGCGTACCGCTGGATTGGCAGGGTGGCGAGCGGCTGCGCACCTTCGCCAAGCGCTTGCAGAATTCCAGTCACACCCACGTCGCTGCGCCGGCCGGCCTTAACGCGCAACTGCGCCCGTATCAGCTCGAAGGCCTCAACTGGATGCAGACCCTGCGCGAGCTTGAGGTCGGCGGCATTCTGGGCGATGACATGGGGCTGGGCAAAACGCTGCAGACCCTGGCGCACTTGCTCACGGAAAAACACGCCGGGCGCCTTGATTGTCCGGCTCTGGCGGTGATGCCGACCAGCCTGATTCCCAACTGGCTCGACGAGGCCGAGCGTTTCACCCCCCAGTTGAAAGTATTGGCGCTGCACGGCTCGGGGCGGCAGAAGGATTTCGCTGATCTGGCTGAGTACGATCTGGTACTGACCACTTACGCTTTGCTACCGAGGGATCTCGAGGTTCTACAGCCGCAGCTGTGGAGCGTGCTGATTCTCGACGAAGCGCAGAACATCAAAAACCCGATCAGCAAAGCGGCGCAAGCGGCCCGTGACCTGCAGGCCCGCCAGCGCTTATGCCTGAGCGGCACGCCGCTGGAAAACCACTTGGGCGAGCTTTGGTCGCAGTTTCATTTCCTCATGCCCGGTTGGCTTGGCGACAGCAAGTCCTTCAATCGCGATTACCGCACGCCAATCGAAAAGCACGGCAATGTTCAGCGTATGCAGCACCTGACAGCGCGCATCAAGCCGTTTTTACTGCGCCGCAAAAAGGATCAGGTGGCCACCGAACTGCCGCCGAAAACCGAAATTGTCCATTGGGTTGATCTCAGCGACGGTCAGCGTGATGTCTATGAAACGGTGCGCGTGGCGATGGACAAAAAAGTCCGCGACGAAATTGCCCGCAGTGGCGTGGCGCGCAGTCAGATCATCATTCTCGATGCCTTGCTCAAGCTGCGGCAGGTCTGTTGCGATTTGCGTCTGATCAACATGCCGCTGACGGCGAAGGCTCTACGCTCCGGCAGTGGCAAGCTGGTCAGCCTGATGGAAATGCTTGAAGAGCTGCTCGGCGAAGGTCGCCGGATCCTGCTGTTTTCGCAGTTCACCTCGATGCTCGCGTTGATCGAGCAAGAGTTGCAGCAACGTGACATTGCCTATTCGCTGCTGACCGGTGACACCACGGATCGACGCACGCCGGTAAAGGATTTTCAGGGCGGCAAGGTGCCGTTGTTTCTAATCAGTCTGAAGGCCGGGGGTACCGGTTTGAACCTGACCGCTGCGGATACGGTGATCCACTTTGACCCTTGGTGGAACCCCGCAGTGGAAAATCAGGCAACCGATCGTGCGTATCGAATCGGGCAAAACAACCCGGTGTTCGTTTACAAGCTGATCGCTCTCGGCACGGTAGAGGAGAAAATACAGGCGTTGCAGCAGGAGAAAGCAGCGTTGGCCGGGGCGGTGCTTGAGGGCGGGACAACAGGTGGCTGGAAGCTGGAGCAGACTGAAATCGAGGCGCTGTTTGCACCGTTGCCGGTTTCCAAGGATTGAGCTTGGGTTTTAACCGTTAGACCGAGGTGACCCGTTCGCGAGCAGGCTCGCTCCCACAAGGGGAGATGCGTTCCAACTGTGGGAGCGAGCCTGCTCGCGAAAGCTATTTAACAGGCGACAAAGGTCTCAACGCTTGTCGAGCTTATCCGGCAACGGCGCAAACAGCGCTTCAATATCATCACTCTGCAACTTCCAGTCCCCGGCCTTGCGCCCGTCCAGCACGCCGGCCGCCAAGTCGGATTTTTCCTTTTGCAGGTGCTGAATCTTTTCTTCCACCGTGCCCCGGGCAATCATCTTGTAGACGAATACCGGTTTCTCCTGGCCGATTCGATACGCACGATCGGTCGCCTGATTCTCGGTCGCCGGGTTCCACCACGGGTCGTAATGAATCACCGTGTCCGCTTCCGTCAGGTTCAAGCCCACGCCACCAGCCTTCAGGCTGATCAGAAAGATCTGACGCTTGCCGCTCTGGAATTCCTTCACCGGCGTGCGCCGATCCCGGGTCTGGCCGGTCAGTAGCGCGTAGGACACGTTACGCTTTTTCAGCTCTTCTTCGATCAATGACAGCATTGACGTGAACTGTGAAAACAACAGAATCCGCCGACCCTCCTCAAACAACTCCTCAAGCATTTCCATCAAACTGTCGAGCTTGCCCGAGGTGCTGCCGCGAGCGGGCAGGGTGGCGTCGTTGACCAGGCGCAGATCGCAGCAAACCTGTCGCAACTTGAGCAGCGCCTCAAGAATGATGATCTGGCTGCGCGCCACACCTTTGCGGGTGATCTCGTCGCGGACTTTCTTGTCCATCGCCAGACGCATGGTTTCGTACACATCGCGCTGTGCTTCGTTGAGATCGACCCAATGGATGATCTCGGTTTTCGGCGGTAACTCGGTGGCAACCTGTTCCTTGGTCCGGCGCAGCAGAAACGGTTTTATCCTACCGTTCAAGTGCTGAAGTCTGACTTCGCTGCCGCGCTTTTCAATCGGCACCCGGTAATCGGCGTTGAAGCTTTTCACGTCGCCGAGCCAGCCCGGCAGCAGGAAGTGGAACAGTGACCACAACTCGCCCAGGTGGTTTTCCAGCGGCGTACCGCTCAGGCACAAGCGCTGACGTGCATTGAGCTCGCGCGCTGCTTGAGCGGCTTTGCTGTTTGGATTCTTGATGTACTGCGCTTCATCCAGCACCAACACATGCAGCGGCTGCCTGGCCAGACGTTCGACGTCCTTGGGCAGTAGTGCGTAAGTGGTGAGGATCAGGTCGTAATCCGCGAGATTGTCGAAGTGCTTTTTGCGAGTGGCGCCGTACAGCGCAACCACTTTCAGTTGCGGGGTGAAGTGCGCCGCTTCATCGAGCCAGTTCGGAATCAGACTGGTCGGCATCACCACCATGCACGGGCGATTGAGACGACCGGCGATTTTCTCACTGAGAATATGCGCCAGGGTCTGTAGGGTTTTACCCAGACCCATGTCATCCGCGAGAATCCCGCCGACTTCCAGTTGTCGCAGCGACTGCATCCAGCTCAGGCCTTCGAGCTGATAAGGACGCAGCGTCGCATTCAAGCCTTCTGGCGCTTCAACGCTGAAATCACGAATGTCGCGCAGGCGTTGAGCCAACGTGCGGATCTGTTCCCCACCCTCCCACAGCAGCGGCAGGCCTTCCAGCGAGTTAAGGCGCGTGGCATCCGCCTTGCTCAGGCGCAGGGTGGTTTCGCCCGGCTCCTGCAAATAGAACTCGCCGAGCGTCATCAATACCGGTTTCAACCGGCCCAGCGGCAAGGCCACTTGCAGCGGCCCGTGCTCGCTGGTGCGTTGCGGAATGTTGACCAGAATCAGTTCATCATCGCGGCGACGGGCGAGGCGTTCGGGATTGAGGATTTCCGCATGGGAGCGCATCAGGTTGAGGAGGATCGGCAACAGACTGAGGCGCTCACCGTTGACGATGATCCCCAGCTCCAGATCAAACCAGTCACGCTCCGGCACCTGCGCGACGGTGGCGTACCAGTCATCCACGGCGGTCAGATCGAAGCCGAATTCCTCATCGATCTGCAGTTCCCAGCCTTGGCTGCGCAGCTTCGGCAAATCGTTGAGGGTGAACGTCAGCCATGCGCTGTCATTGACCATTTCATACAGCTCGCCGGCACTTTCCGGCAGGGCTTTGCTCTGGCGTGTGGCGATGCGGAAGCCGAGGATGCGCAACTGTTCGCGGTAGGACTGTTCGACGTCCGGATGACGTTTTATCCGCAGTGTCTGGGCTTCCTGACGAATCAGGATATCGCTGTTCTTCTGCCCGCTGACGTATTCATCCAGATAGCTGAACGACAGCGCCGCACGATGCTGGATGTAGCGCTGCATCTTGCCGTTGCGCGGTTCGAAAGCGCTGAACTCGACGCTGGCCAGCCATAAACGTGGCAACGGCTGCACGTTATCGACCAACACTTGTGGTGGCGCTTTCGGGCTGCGGTTTTCCAGCACGGCTTGAAGTTTCTCCAACAGCTCGGCGTCTTTGGAAGCGGCGGGGTAGTCGAGGGTTTCCTGGACCTTCAGCAAAACAGCGGCGCAGTGTTTGCAGTTGGTGCGCACCGGGCAGGTGCACCCGGCATCGACCAGCAGCAGAGTGCCTTTGGCTGACTCGCGAAGATGAATGGTCTGGCGGTAAACGTTACCGCCAGAGCCTTCGCAGCTGGCGGTGATCGTTGCATCGCCGACCTGGGCGATACGTACCCGGTTTTCCAGGGCGTAGCGGCGGCCACGCTCCAGGCTCTGTTCCTTGAATCGGCTGACCCAGGAGGGCGCCAACGGTTTACTCAGCGGCGGGTTCATAAGGACTTCGATCAGTCCGGAATCGCTTCAGGCGCTTCCCGTGGCGCAGGCGCGGTCAGGGAAGTGATCTTGATCAGCAGGGCCAAATGGCCGTTGTCGAGATAGTTGAGCTGGCCATTCTTGGTGTGGCTGTCCTGTTTTAGCCGCTCGCTGGCGGTGACCAGGCCATTGCCGTCGATCTGATTGACCCAGAAATCGGCAGCGACGTCGGTGAAGCGCCCGAGCTTCATCTCCAGCGTGCCCTCGATCGGGAACTGGCCGTATTGCTCCTGACCGTCGCTGACCGCGACTTTCGCCGGTGCTTCGCCGAGGGTCTGCTGCCAGGCCTTGTGCATCAGGACTGTGTAGTCGCCACTGGCGGTGAGTTTAGTCACCACGTCATTCAGCGCCGGGGTGCGTTTGCTGTCATCGCCCAAACGCTGGGCGCCTGCGGCCCAGTCTTCCGGCGCGGCACGGCTGACGATGGCCGGCACGGCGTTCTGGCGCACCAGAATCATTTCGACCTGATACAGGTCATCGGCGAAAACCGAAGGTGCTACCAGGGTGAGTAGCAAAGTCAGCGAGCGAAACAGGCGCATGCGGCGTCCTTTAAACAGATTTCGGGAGGAGGCGCTCAAACAGCGCCTCTACAGTATTAAAGCGCTCTTCCGGGCGTTCCATCGGCACCTGGAACTTGAACATCGTGGCGCCTTCGAATTTGTAGCGTTTCGGCTGGCTCTGGATCAGCTTGATCAGCGTCATCGGATCGACCGGCGTCTGCGCTTCGAACTCGATGCGCCCACCTTGCGGCCCGCCATCGACTTTCTTGATGCCCAACTGCTCGGCCTGCAACTTCAACGCCGTGATGCGCACCAGATTTTTCGTCGGTTCCGGCAACAAGCCGAAGCGGTCGATCATCTCGACTTGCAGATCCTTCAAGCCTTCCTCGTCGGTCGCCGAAGCAATGCGCTTGTACAGGATCAGGCGCGCGTGGACATCCGGCAGGTAGTCTTCCGGAATCAGCGCCGGTACTCGCAAGTTGACTTCCGGGCCACCGCCGAGCGGTTGATCGAGGTTCGGTTGCTCGCCCTTGCGGATCGATTTCACCGCGCGTTCGAGCATTTCCATGTACAGCGTAAAACCGACGGCTTGAATCTGACCGCTCTGGCCATCGCCGAGCAATTCGCCGGCACCACGGATTTCCAGGTCGTTGGTGGCCAGCACGAAACCGGCGCCGAGATCCTGAGTATTGGCAATTGCCTCCAGACGCTTTTCCGCGTCCGAGGTGATTTGCTGGCGCGGCGGCGTCAGCAGGTAGGCGTAAGCCTGGTGGTGACTACGGCCAACGCGACCGCGCAACTGGTGCAGTTGCGCCAGGCCGAACTTGTCGGCGCGCTCGATGATGATGGTGTTGGCGCTCGGCACGTCGATGCCGGTCTCGATGATGGTCGAGGCGATCAGCACGTTGAAGCGCTTGTGATAGAAGTCGCTCATCACCTGTTCGAGTTCGCGCTCGCGCATCTGTCCGTGACCGATGCCGATACGCGCTTCCGGTACCAGTTCGGCGAGATCGGCAGCGCATTTCTCGATGGTTTTCACATCGTTGTGCAAGTAGTAAACCTGGCCGCCACGCAAAAGTTCGCGGAGCAGGGCCTCTTTGACCGTGCTCTTGTTCTGTTCCATGACGAAGGTGCGCACCGACAGGCGTCGTGCCGGCGGCGTGGCGATGATCGACAGGTCGCGCATGCCCGAAACTGCCATGTTCAGCGTGCGCGGAATCGGCGTCGCGGTCAGCGTGAGAATGTCGACTTCGCTGCGCAGGGCCTTGAGCTGTTCTTTCTGACGCACACCGAAACGGTGCTCTTCGTCGATGATTACCAGCCCGAGGTTTTTGATTTTGACGTCGTCGGACAGCAGCTTGTGCGTGCCGATGACGATGTCGATCTTGCCTTCCGCCAGATCGGCGATCGCCGCGTTGACTTCCTTGGCCGACTTGAAGCGGCTCATCACTTCCACAGTCACCGGCCAGTCGGCAAAGCGGTCGCGGAAGCTGTTGTAGTGCTGTTGGGCGAGGAGGGTGGTCGGCACCAGGATCGCCACTTGACGGCCACCGTGTACGGCGATGAAGGCAGCGCGCATGGCCACTTCGGTCTTGCCGAAGCCGACGTCGCCGCAGACCAGACGATCCATCGGTTTCGGCGCGAGCATGTCGGCGCGCACGGCTTCGATGGTGGTTTGTTGATCGGGTGTTTCTTCGAACGGGAAACCGGCGCTGAACGTCGCGTAATCGGCTTTCGGGTCGGCAAATGCGTAACCCTCGCGAGCGGCGCGACGGGCATAGATGTCGAGCAATTCAGCGGCGACGTCACGTACCTGTTCGGCGGCTTTGCGTTTGGCTTTCTGCCAGGTCTCGGAACCGAGGCGGTGCAGCGGGGCCAATGCGTCATCACTTCCGGTGTAGCGCGCGATCAGATGCAGGTTGGCCACCGGCACGTAAAGCTTGGCGTTCTCGGCGTATTCGAGGGTGAGGAATTCTGCAGCCTGATTGTCGATTTCCAGAATCGTCAGGCCCAGATAGCGGCCGACGCCGTGGTCGATGTGTACCACTGGCGCGCCTTCGCGCAGCTCGGTGAGGTTCTTGATCACCGCGTCATTACTGACGTCGCTGCGTTTCTCGCGACGACGACGCTGCATGACGCGTTGACCGAAAAGCGGACTTTCCGCGACCAATGCCAGCGCCGGATCGTCGAGCATCAGGCCTTCGTCGAGCGGGGCGATGGTGATCGCCAGACGATCTTTGCTCGCGACGAAATCCGGCCAGCTGTCGACGGTTTTCGGCCGCAGCTTCAGGCGTTCGAGCAACTCCAGCAGCACTTCACGACGGCCGGCGGATTCGGCGGTGAACAGCACGCGTCCGGGGAACTCGTCGAGGAAGGCTGAGAGCGCTGCCAACGGTTGCGTGGCTTTGGCCTCGATCGCCAGATTCGGCAGGGCTTGCGCGGGGAAGCGCTCGCGGCCAGCGCCGGTTTCTACGTCTTGCTGGCTGGCGACCACGCGTGGCCAGCTCTTCAAGCGGGCGAAGCAGTCTTCCACCGGCAGGAACAATTCCGCCGGTGGCAATAAAGGACGTGAAGGGTCGACGCGGCGCTCTTCATAACGATTGCGCACGTCGTTCCAGAAATTCTCCGCCGCTTGCTCGATGCCTGGCAGTGAGAACACTTGCGTGTCTTGCGGCAGGTAATCGAACAGCGTCGAGGTTTCGTCGAAGAACAGCGGCAGGTAGTACTCGATGCCGGCCGGAGTAATACCACTGCTCAGATCCTGAAAGATCGGGCAGCGCCGGAAGTCGACGTCGAAACGCTCGCGGAAGCGCGCCTTGAAGCGGGTGACCGCATCTTTCTGCAGCGGAAACTCACGAGCCGGTAGCAGCTTGACCGATTCGACCTTGTCGATCGAGCGCTGGTTTTCCGGATCAAACGTGCGCAGGGTCTCGATTTCATCGTCGAACAAGTCGATGCGATAAGGCAGTTTGCTGCCCATCGGGAACAGGTCGATCAGCGCGCCGCGTACGGTGAATTCGCCGTGTTCGTAAACCGTATCGACGTAGCGATAGCCACTGGCTTCAAGTCGCGAGCGCATCTGTTCGACATCGAGCTTCTGCCCGACATCAAGCACCAGGCTGCTGCCGAGCAAAAACTTGGTCGGCGCCAGGCGGTGCAACGCTGTGGTGATCGGCACTACCAGCACACCGTGTTCCAGTTCCGGCAGCCTATATAGGCTGGCGATGCGCTGGGAAATGATGTCCTGGTGCGGCGAGAACAGGTCGTACGGCAGGGTTTCCCAGTCGGGGAAATGCAGCACGGGCAAATCCGGGGCGAAGAAACTCAGCTCCTGTTCCAGTCGTTCAGCACTCTGGCTGTCGGCGGTCAGTAGCAGGGTGAAGCGCTTGGCAGCGCTGGCAGCCTCGGCAATCGCCAGGCTGAGGGCAGCACCGGGCAGATTGCCCCAATGCTGTTTACCTGCCTCGGCAGGGAGTAGCGGTAGACGCAGAACGGGCACGGAAGGTTGAGCTCCAGGCTTTGCGACAAAGTCGGTAATTGTAGCGGCGTCCGGTGCCGCCTGTCAGTTGCAGACTACGTCTATCTTCGCTGTTTGGACGAAATGTAGTGGTAACCATAAAAAGCAGGCGTTTTTTAGCGATTATGTAGTGCCGAAATTGGCTCGTGTTACGGAGGGTTACAGACATCGTCTAACAGTCGACGAAAAATTGACAGTGCTGGAAGCCGCGTATTTACTGGGCTGGCGCGAGACGTGATTTTTTTGAAAGGGATTTTGTTACCGATTTCGCGACAAGCGCGCATTGCTGAATGAGGTTGTCGGCGGCATAATGTAGCCCCTTTTTTCTGCCCCTACATGTGGAAGGTTACCGTGACTCAGAAGCCCGACCAGTGTCTTGGTGAATGGATCGACCGTGAAGCACTCGCAGAAGCGATGATTCCGCTTATCGGTCAGCTCTACCGCAATAACAACGTGGTGAGCTCGATCTATGGCCGCAGCCTGATCAACCAGTCTGTCATCGCGATTCTCAAAGCTCACCGCTTTGCGCGCCACCGTTCTTCCGACGACAGCGAACTCTCCGTCCACGAAACATTCCCACTGCTCAAAGCCATGAGCGAGCTCAAGCTCGGCGCGGCTTCGGTAGATCTGGGCAAGTTGGCGTTCAAATTCCGCAACGAAGGCAATGGCCGCAGCGCCGAGCAGTTCGTTCGTGAAGAAATGGCCGACGTGGTTGGCCAGCAAAACGCTTCCGCACGTAAAGGCACCGATGTTGTGCTGTACGGCTTCGGTCGTATCGGCCGTCTGCTGGCGCGCATCCTGATCGAAAAAACCGGTGGTGGCGACGGCCTGCGTCTGCGCGCCATCGTCGTGCGCAAAGGCGCCGAAAACGACCTGACCAAACGCGCCAGCCTGCTGCGTCGCGATTCGGTACACGGTTCGTTCAACGGCACCATTACCATCGACGAAGAAAACAACACCATCACCGCCAACGGTAACCTGATCCAGGTGATCTACGCGAAGAACCCGACCGAGGTGGATTACACCCAGTACGGCATCAAAGACGCGCTGCTGGTGGACAACACCGGTGTATGGCGTGACGCCGATGGCCTGGGTCAGCACTTGCAGTGCCCGGGTATCGACCGCGTTGTTCTGACCGCGCCTGGCAAAGGCAAGCTGAAGAACATCGTTCACGGTATCAACCACGGTGAAATCACCGCTGATGACAAGATCGTGTCCGCCGCTTCCTGCACCACCAACGCCATCGTGCCGGTGCTGAAAGCTGTGAATGACAAGTTCGGCATCATCAACGGTCACGTCGAAACCGTTCACTCGTACACCAACGACCAGAACCTGATCGACAACTTCCACAAGGGCGATCGCCGTGGTCGTAGCGCCGCGCTGAACATGGTAATCACCGAGACCGGTGCTGCCACCGCTGCTGCCAAGGCCCTGCCTGAGCTGGCCGGCAAGCTGACCGGTAACGCGATCCGTGTTCCGACGCCAAACGTGTCGATGGCCATTCTCAACCTCAACCTTGAGAAAGCCGCCACCCGTGAAGAGATGAACGAGTACCTGCGCTACATGGCGCTGCACTCCGATCTGCACAAGCAAATCGACTTCGTTAACTCGCAGGAAGTGGTTTCGACTGACTTCGTGGGTTCGCGTCACGCCGGTGTGGTCGACGCTGAAGCGACCATCGTTCAGGACAACCGCGTTGTTCTGTACGTCTGGTACGACAACGAGTTCGGTTACAGCTGTCAGGTTATCCGCGTGATGGAAGACATGGCTGATGTGAATCCGCCAGCGTTCCCGCGCTAAGCGATAGCTGCACATGAAAACGCCCCGACTTTGGTCGGGGCGTTTTTGTTTGTGGGCCTTTTTTGAGCTGTGTTGTCAGTGCGGGCCCCTTCGCGAGCAAGCTCGCTCCCACACTGGATCTATGTCGCTCAGAAATCCCCTGTGGGAGCGAGCTTGCTCGCGAAGGCGATTTATCGGGCGCCGCCGGGTATGGCAGCTTGCGCAGTACGCAATTCATGCTTGTTGCCACGGAACAACACCAGCGTCGCCAACAACCCCAGTACCGCCGCGCCACTGAGCCAGATCCCCGGTGCTGCCTTGTTATCCAGCACATGAATCAGATACGTACACGCCGCCGGGGTAAACCCGCCGAAAGTGGCCGTTGCCAAGCTATAGGCCAGCGAGAACCCGGTCGTACGCACTTCCACCGGCATGATCTCGGTCAGTGCCACCACCATCGCGCCGTTGTACGAGCCGTACAGGAACGACAGCCACAACTCGACGATCAGCAAATGGCTGAAGCTCGGGTTCGCCACCAGCCAGGAGAGCGCTGGGTAGGCGGTCAGGATCGCGAGAATCGTCGCTGCCAGCAGTAAGGGTTTACGTCCGATCTTGTCAGACACTGAACCCATCACAGGCAACCAGAAGAAGTTCGACAGGCCGATGCACACCGTCACCAGCAACGCATCGAAATCCGACAAGTGCAGCTCAGCCTTGCCGAACGTCGGGGTGTATGCGGTGATCAGGTAGAAAGACACCGTGGTCATCACCACCAGCGCCATGCCAGCGATCACGATGCCAAAGTTCTGACCGATAGAGCGTACGATTTCCCGCAGGGTAGGGCGATGTTTTCTGGCCTGGAACTCTGGGGTTTCCTCCAGTGAGCGACGAATGACGAAGATCACTGGCACGATCATGCAGCCGATCAGGAACGGCACGCGCCAGCCCCAATCACCCATTTGTTCCGGGCTCAGCCAATGGTTCAGGCCGACGCCGAGCAACCCGGCGAACACCACCGCCGCTTGCTGACTCGCAGACTGCCAACTGACAAAGAAGCCCTTGCGGCCCGGTGTGGCGATTTCTGCCAGATACACCGACACGCCGCCCAGCTCCACGCCCGCCGAGAAACCTTGCAGCAAACGGCCGAACAGCACTAATAGTGGCGCAGCGACCCCAAGCGTGGCGTACCCCGGAACGCAGGCAATCAGTACAGTACCGGCCGCCATCAACGCCAGCGTGATGATCAGACCCTGGCGACGACCGTGACGGTCGATGTAGGCACCGAGGAAGATCGCTCCCAGCGGTCGCATCAGGAAACCGGCACCAAAGGTCGCCAGCGAAAGCATCAGCGAAGCGAAGGCGCTGTCGGTAGGGAAGAAGGTTTTGGCGATGGCCGTGGCGTAAAAGCCGTAGACCATGAAGTCGAACATTTCGAGAAAATTGCCGCTGACAACGCGAAAGATCGCTTTGCCTTTGCCCGTGGTGGAGGACATGTTCAGGTACTCACTATTGGATTTTGTATAAAGATGTTGCAGATCCTTTAATTCATAATGGCCGCCGCGGTTTTACGGAGAGATGAATAATTGTTCACTGGACGATTGCTTGGGCTTGTGATTCTTGGCGGCATATTGGCTGGCTGCGGTAATGGCGAGTCCATGGAAAGCTTCGGCGGGCCTACCATGGGCAGCACGTATTCGATCAAGTACGTGCGTCACGCTGGCATGCCTGAAGCGACGCAGGTTCGCAGTGAAGTGGAGAGCATCCTCGGCGAAGTCGATCAGCAGTTGTCCACCTATCGCAATGATTCGGACATCGAGCGTTTCAACGCTTTGCCCGCCAACAGCTGTCAGAAAATGCCTGGATCGGTCCTTGAATTGGTCCGCGTTGGCGAACAGCTCTCAGCGCAAAGCGAAGGCTCCTACGACCTGACCGTCGAACCACTGATGAATCTCTGGGGCTTCGGCCCACAAGGCCGCGAAGAGAAAGTCCCTGACGCTGCAGCGCTGGTCGAGGTGCTGCAGCGCATTGGTCGCCAACACCTGCGTATCAATGGCGAGCAGTTGTGCAAAGACGCGGCCGTCGAAGTCGACTTCAACAGCATCGCCGCCGGTTATGCCGTCGATACCATCGCGGCAAGGCTCGATGCCATGGGCATCCACAATTACCTCGCTGAAGCCACGGGTGAGTTAAAGGCAAAGGGTCGAAAGCTTGACGGCTCATCGTGGCGCATCGCTCTGGAAGAGCCCCGCGACGATCAGCAGGTCGCCGAGCGCATCATCGATGTCGACGGCTACGGTGTTTCTACATCCGGCGACTACCGCAACTATTTCCTGCAAGGCGGTCGGCGCTATTCCCACACCTTCGATGCGCGCACCGGCGCACCTGTCCTACACGACCTGGCGTCAGTCACGGTGATTCATCCTTCAGCGCTGATGGCCGATGGACTATCGACGCTGTTGCTGATTCTCGGCCCCGAACGGGCTTGGGACTATGCCGAAAAACATGACATTGGTGCATTCTTTGTGATTCGTGCCGATACAGGTTTTGTCGTCCGCACAAACAAGGCTTTCGAACGCCTCAGTGGCGCAAAAACTGACTGAGAACAATACGAAAGCTGGCGTTGTAGTGCAGGCAAAAGTAGCCTACGACGCGACCAAGGGTTAATGTGCGCGGCGTTGACGCTTCTATAGACTGTGTCCGGGTTCTTGATTGACCCCCAATTGTTCCTTCGCGCCGCCGTTCGGCGTGATTTAGCCGCCGGTGCTGCTGGCACCGCGGCCTGTTCTGAGGAGTACGCATGGCTGTCTACAACTACGACGTGGTGGTGCTGGGTTCCGGCCCGGCGGGAGAAGGCGCGGCAATGAACGCCGCCAAAGCAGGGCGCAAGGTCGCGATGGTCGACAGCCGTCGCCAGGTCGGCGGCAACTGCACCCACCTCGGCACCATCCCGTCCAAGGCACTGCGTCACTCGGTGCGGCAGATCATGCAGTTCAACACCAACCCGATGTTCCGGGCGATCGGCGAGCCACGCTGGTTCTCCTTCCCGGACGTGTTGAAAAGCGCCGAGAAAGTCATTTCCAAGCAAGTCGCTTCGCGCACCGGCTACTACGCCCGCAACCGCGTCGACGTGTTCTTCGGCACCGGCAGCTTCGCCGACGAACAAACCATCGAAGTGGTCTGTGCCAACGGTGTGGTCGAAAAACTGGTGGCCAAGCACATCATCATCGCCACCGGTTCGCGCCCGTATCGTCCGGCGGACATCGATTTCCACCACCCGCGTATCTACGATAGCGACACCATCCTCAGCCTCGGCCACACCCCGCGCAAACTGATCGTTTACGGCGCCGGCGTGATCGGTTGCGAATACGCGTCGATCTTCAGCGGTCTGGGTGTGCTGGTCGAGCTGGTCGATAACCGTGGTCAGTTGTTGAGCTTCCTCGACTCGGAAATTTCCCAGGCGTTGAGCTACCACTTCAGCAACAACAACATCACCGTGCGCCACAACGAAGATTACGATCGCGTTGAAGGCGTCGACAACGGCGTGATCCTGCACCTCAAATCCGGCAAGAAGATCAAGGCCGACGCCTTGCTCTGGTGCAACGGCCGTACCGGTAACACCGATCAGTTGGGTCTGGAAAACATCGGCGTCAAGGTCAACAGCCGTGGCCAGATCGAAGTCGACGAGGCTTACCGCACCTGCGTGCCGAACATCTACGGTGCCGGTGACGTGATCGGCTGGCCGAGCCTGGCCAGTGCCGCCCACGACCAAGGTCGTTCGGCTGCCGGCAGCATCGTTGATAACGGTAGCTGGCGTTTCGTGAATGACGTGCCGACCGGCATCTACACCATTCCGGAGATCAGCTCGATCGGCAAGAACGAGCAGGAACTGACCCAGGCCAAGGTGCCTTACGAAGTCGGCAAGGCGTTCTTCAAGAGCATGGCGCGTGCGCAGATTGCCGGCGAGCCGCAAGGCATGCTGAAGATCCTGTTCCACCGTGAAACCCTGGAAGTGCTGGGCGTTCACTGCTTCGGTTATCAGGCATCGGAGATCGTCCACATCGGTCAGGCGATCATGAACCAGCCGGGCGAACTGAACACCCTGAAGTATTTCGTCAACACGACGTTCAACTACCCGACCATGGCTGAAGCCTATCGGGTAGCAGCGTACGACGGCCTCAACCGGCTTTTTTGACGGGCTCCGGCCGGTGGCCTGAGCCGGCCGGGGAGACCGATTTCAGCAATTCTCGAGGGTGGCAGTGGCCAAACCGGGAAAGTCTGTAATCAGGCTGTCAACGCCGAAGTCGGCGAGTCTGCGCATCAGCGCAGGCTCGTTGACGGTCCATACCGACACATGCAGCCCCTGACGTTGCGCCTTCTGCAGGCGTTCCGGTGTACACAGCGTCCAGTTCAAAGCCAGAATTTCACAGCCATAGCTGGCCGCGACCTTCAACGGGTCGAGCCAGGCGTACTCGGCGACCAGTCCGCGCGACACGTCCGGCACCAGATCCAGCGCCGCTTTCAGCACTTCCCGCGAACTCGAGGTGATCGTCACCTTGTCGAGCAGGCCATGCCGTTGGGCCATTTCGCGAATCGCCAGCACGGTAGTTGCGGCGCGCGTGCGCGAAGCGCTTTTCACCTCGAGCTGCCAGTGCTCGAAATCACACTGTTCGAACAACTCTTCCAGCGTCGGAATCGGGCACGGCTTGATCCAGCCCGGGCCACCCTTGCGCGCGTCGTAGGTCACCAGTTCAGCGGCGGTGTGCTCGACGACCTTGCCGCGCCGTTCCGTGGTGCGTTTGAGGGTCGGGTCGTGGATGACCATCAACTCGCCGTCCTTGGACAGGTGCAGATCCAGTTCGCAGCGGCGCACGCCGTGCTTTAGACATTCCTGAAAGCTGCTCAGGGTGTTTTCCGGTGCTTCGCCCTTGGCGCCGCGGTGGCCGTAGATGAGGGTCACGGTTCTTCCTTAAATTAAATGCCTGATTCGTTCTGTTCGCGGGCCAGACGTCGTTCCTGAGCCTGCTTCTGCAAGATATAGCGGGCGAGCAGCTGGCGCTGGGCGTCGGTCAAGTGTTCGAACTCTGTGCCGACGTCATAACCTTCGCCCTTGCGGTCGCAATGCGTGACACGGGCGCGCAGCAACAGGCCCAGTGCTTGTGGCATCAGCACCAGTTTCACCGACAAGTGTGCGCCAGTGGCAATCGGCGTCGGGTACTGAAAGTCGATTCCGCCTTCGGAGATGATCACCGGTTGCGGCTCGCCGATATGGCCGAGCACGGTCAGGGCGACCACCTGGCTGAGCAGGTCGATGCGTTTGTTCTGGGATTTCAGGAACGCGGCGATGGCCCGGTCGCGCTCGCTGATCTGGCGCAACAGGTGTTGCGACTCGAATTCGCTCAGGTGCAGTTCGCTGAGCAGGTTGAAGAGTGGGGAAGCATCCTGCAACACTTCCTGGCCTGCGGCTTCGGGAGCGGACAGGGGCCGAATTTCCAGTGCGATCGTGTCCTCGATACGGTAGTATTCGCGGCGATCTTCTTCATCTAATGTCGACATGGCGAACCCATGGTAGCGGCGGTGGTCTGAGTGTAAAGCTGGTTATCGACCCCCGCCACAAGGACGTTCCTTTTCCCTCCGAACAAGCCCCGACATGTTCAGACCTCTCTTCGTATTTATCGGCACGCGTTATACCCGTGCAAAGCGTCGCAATCATTTTGTGTCATTCATTTCCCTGACTTCGATGATCGGGCTCGCCCTTGGCGTGGTCGTGATGATCGTCGTGCTGTCGGTGATGAATGGCTTCGATCATGAGATGCGCACCCGCGTGCTGGGCATGGTGCCCCACGCGACCATTGAATCCACTGAGCCGATCAACGATTGGCAAAGCCTGGCCACCAAGGTCAAGCAGAACCCGCAGGTGACGGCCGTTGCGCCGTTCACCCAGATGCAGGGCCTGCTGACCAATAACGGTCAGGTGTCCAAGGTGTTGCTCAACGCCATCGACCCTGCGCTCGAGCGCAACGTCTCGATCATCGACAACTTCATGAAGCAGGGCAAACTCGACGATTTGACGCCGGGCAGCTTCGGCATCGTCATCGGCGACAAGGCCGCGACCAAGCTCGGCGTGGGCATCGGTGACAAAGTCACCTTTGTTGCGCCGGAGGTCAGCGTGACCCCGGCCGGGATGTTTCCGCGCATGAAGCGCTTCACCGTGGTCGGTATTTTCCATGTCGGTGCCGGTGAGCTCGACGGTTATCTGGGCGTCACCAACCTGCAAGATCTGGCGAAGATGCACCGCTGGAAGCCTGATCAGGTGCAGGGCATCCGCCTGAAGTTCGACGACCTGTTCCAGGCGCCGCGTGTGGCGTGGAACATCGCCCAGCAGCTTGGCGAAGACCATTACTACGCCCGCGACTGGACCCGTACCCACGGCAATCTGTATCAGGCGATCCGCATGGAAAAAGCCATGATCGGCCTGCTGTTGCTGCTGATTGTCGCTGTTGCCGCGTTCAACATCATTTCTACGCTGGTCATGGTGGTCAACGACAAGAAAGGCGACATCGCCATTCTGCGCACGTTGGGCGCGACGCCGGGCACGATCATGCGCACGTTCATGGTGCAAGGCACGGTGATCGGCGTGGTCGGTACGGCGATTGGCGCGGTGCTCGGGATTCTCGCCGCGCTTAATGTCAGCGCCGCGATCTCGGCACTGGAAGGCCTGATCGGCCATAAATTCCTTAATGCTGACGTGTATTTCATTGATTACCTTCCGTCGCAAGTGCAGAGCCAGGATGTCGTCATGGTCTGCGCGGCGGCGTTGGTCCTGAGTTTCCTCGCCACCCTGTATCCCGCCTGGCGTGCTGCGCGCACCCAGCCGGCGGAGGCGCTACGTTATGAGTGAGTCGGGCATGAGTGAACAAGCAATCTTGAGCTGCCGCAACCTGGGCAAATCCTACGAGGAAGGCCCGGAATCGGTAGAAGTACTGGCCGGCCTGCAACTGGAGTTGCACCCGGGCGAGCGTGTGGCAATTGTCGGCACCTCGGGTTCGGGCAAAAGTACTTTGCTCAACCTGCTCGGTGGTCTGGACACGCCAACCAAAGGCAGCGTCTGGCTCGACGGTGAAGAACTGTCGGCACTGAGCGAGAAGAAGCGTGGCCTGCTGCGTAACCGTTCGCTCGGCTTCGTCTACCAGTTCCACCACTTGCTGCCGGAATTCACCGCGCTGGAAAACGTTTGCATGCCGCTGCTGATCGGCAAGACGCCGATCCCGGAAGCGCGTCAGCGGGCCACGGCATTGCTGGAGCGCGTCGGCCTCGGCCATCGTCTGGAGCACAAACCGTCCGAACTGTCCGGTGGTGAGCGTCAACGTGTCGCCATCGCCCGTGCGCTGGTGAACAAGCCAGGCCTGGTGATGCTCGACGAGCCGACCGGCAACCTCGACTCTCACACCGCCCAGGGCATTCAGGATTTGATGCTGGAACTCAGCACCTCGATGCGCACCGCGTTTCTGGTGGTGACTCACGACATGAACCTGGCCCGCCAGATGGACCGCGTACTGCACCTGCAAGAAGGTCGCCTCACGCCTATCTGATTGGCTGAAACCCGACGCCGGAAACGGCGTCGGGTCTTTTATTTTTATACGGTGCCCCAGCGAATGTTCAGACCGTTATCGATCTTTATCGGCACGCGCTATACCCGCGCCAAGCGCCGCAATCGCTTCGTTTCGTTCATTTCGATGACCTCGATGATCGGCCTCGCCCTCGGCGTGCTGGCGATGATCGTGGTGTTGTCGGTAATGAACGGCTTCCAGCGTGAAATGAGTTCGCGCATCCTCGGCATGGTGCCGCACGCGACCATCGTGGGCGTCAAGCCGATTGATGACTGGCAGCCGGTGGCTGCCGCTGCGATGAAAAATCCTGAAGTGACTGCCGCCGTGCCGTTCACCGAAATGGAAGGGATGCTCTCCTATAAGGGCCTGATGCAGCCGATCCAGATCAGCGGCGTTGATCCGGCACAGGAAGGCAAGGTGTCGATCGTTGCCCAGCACATCGTGCAGGGCCGCCTCGACGCGTTGAAACCGGGTGAGTTCGGCGTGGTGATTGGTGAAATTACTGCGCGGCGCTTCCGCCTCAATGTTGGCGACAAGATCACCCTGATCGTGCCGGAAGTCAGCACCGCACCGGGCGGCATCACCCCGCGCATGCAGCGTCTGAATGTGGTCGGCGTGTTCAAGGTTGGCGCTGAACTGGACGGCTCAATGGGCCTGATCCACGTGGCTGACGCCGCGACCATGCAGCACTGGGAGCCGAATCAGGTACAGAGTGTGCGTCTGGCGGTCAAGGATCTGTACGCCGCGCCGAAAGTCTCCTCGGACATCGCCTCTGGTTTGGGCGCGGACTTCAAGGCTGACGACTGGACCCACACCCAGGGCAGTCTGTTCAGCGCAATGAAAATGGAAAAAACCATGATCGGCCTGCTGTTGCTGATGATCGTCGCGGTGGCGGCGTTCAATATCATCGCAACCTTGATCATGGTGGTGAACGACAAGGGCGCGGACATCGCGATTTTGCGCACCATCGGCGCCACGCCACGGCAGATCATGGCGATCTTCATGGTGCAGGGCACGGTGATCGGCATTGTCGGCACATTGATCGGCGGCGTGCTCGGTGTGATCGCGGCGCTCAATGTCAGTGAGTTGGTCGGCTGGGTCGAACGTGTGAGCGGGCAGCATATCTTCAGTTCCGACGTGTATTTCGTCAGCAATCTGCCGTCGGAATTGCAGGGCGGGGATGTGCTGTTGATCTGCTCGGCGGGCTTTATCCTGAGCTTCCTGGCGACGGTGTATCCGGCCTGGCGGGCGGCGAAGATCGAGCCGGCTCATGCCCTGAGATATTCGTAAACCTTTAGACCGCTTTCGCGAGCAGGCTCGCTCCCACAGGGGATTTGTGAACGACGCAGATCCAATGTGGGAGCGAGCCTGCTCGCGAAGGGGCCTGAATGGCTGGCCTCAATCGCCCTTGGGCAACTCGATCACAAACCGCGTCCATCCCGCCTCCGATTCGCAATGAATCTGCCCACCATGGGCGCGGATGATCGACTGGGTAATCGCCAGCCCCAATCCCGCATGTTCACTGCTGCCTTCCTGCCGCGCCGGATCCGCTCGATAAAAACGGTCAAACAGCCGTGGCAACAACTCTGCAGAAATCCCCTCGCCACTGTTTTCGACTGAAACCCGCACCGCGTTCGATACATCAACGATTCGCACATTCACCGCGCCCTCAACCGGGGTAAACCGCAGAGCGTTATCCAGTAAGTTCGACAAGGCTCGCCGCAACATACTGCGGTCACCTTCGATTCGCGCATGACCTTCGCGCGACAGCCTGACCCCGGCGTCCTCCGCCAACGGTGCAAAAAACTCCAGCAATACATCCGCCTCATCCGCCAGTTCCAGCGCTTCACGTTTGGGCATCAGCAAACCGTGGTCAGCCTTGGCCAGGTACAACATGTCGTTGACCAGTTGCGCCATCCATTGCAGCTCTTCGAGGTTACTGTGCAGCGCTTCGCGGTAATCCTCGATCGGCCGTGGCCGGGTGAGGGTGACCTGAGTGTGGGTCAGCAGGTTCGACAGCGGTGTACGCAGTTCATGGGCGATGTCGGCGGAAAACGCCGAGAGCCGCTGAAACGAGTCGTCGAGGCGTGCGAGCATGGCGTTGAAGCTGTGGGCCATTTCCGCAAGTTCTGGCGGTATTTGTTCTTCTGGGAGTCGGGCATTCAGCGATTGTGCGGAAATCCCACGGGCGACTGCACTCATGCGGAGCAACGGCCGTAATCCACTGCGCGCCGCCCAGGCACCGAGCAGCGCTGTGGCCAGCGCCGAGAGGCCGACGGTCAGCCAGATCAAGTGCTGCATGCGTTGCAGAAAGTGTTGGTGATGGGTGATGTCCAAAAGCAAAGTCAGTTGCGGCGAATCGTTTTTGTCCGGGTAGAGCGGGGCGTTGAGCACGCGATAGTCCGCGCCGTCTTTGCTGATTGTCGATAGACCCGATTGTTGCGGCAAATCCTTGGGGATCAGTGTCGAACTGTCGTACCAGCGTTGACCGTCACTGCCAGTGATGCGCAGCGACAGATCGGCCTGGCGGCTCAGCTCATCCGCCAACCGCGCCTCGCGTTGCCCGGGCTGTACATCCTGCAAGGCGCGGCGCAGGCCGATCAGTTTACCGTCCAGTTGTTGCTGGTCGAGTTCGATGAAGTGCGCCTCGCTGGCGCGGTTGAACAGCACCCCGGCGAACAGCGAGACCACAGCGGTGCAAGCGGCGAACAACAATGCCAAGCGCGAACTCAGGGACAAACGGCGCATCAGACGCTGCGCTCTTCAAGCACGTAACCCATGCCGCGAACGGTGTGGATCAGTTTGTTGGGGAATTCGTCATCGATTTTCAGACGCAAACGGCGGATCGCCACTTCGATGACATTGGTGTCGCTGTCGAAATTCATGTCCCAGACCTGTGAGGCGATCAGCGATTTCGGCAGTACTTCGCCTTGGCGACGCAGGAGCATTTCCAGCAGCGCGAACTCCTTGGCGGTCAGGTCGATGCGCTGGCCACTGCGCTCGACCCGGCGGCGAATCAGGTCCAGACGCAGGTCGGCCAGTTGCAGGCTGGTTTCCTGCGGTGTGGCGCTGCCACGACGCAACAGACTGCGCACCCGCGCTAGCAATTCGGAAAAGGCGAAGGGTTTGATCAGATAATCATCGGCGCCCAGTTCGAGGCCGTGAACCCTGTCCTCCACGGCGTCTTTGGCCGTGAGAAAAAGTACCGGCGTATCCAGCCCGGCGCTACGCACTGCGTGCAAAATCTGCCAACCGTTGCGGCCCGGTAGCATCACGTCGAGGATCAGCAGCGCGTAATCACCGCTCAGCGCCAGTTGCTGACCGCTGTTGCCGTCGGCCACCAGTTCCGTATTGAACCCGGCCTCGGTCAGGCCCTGGCGCAGGTATTGGCCGGTTTTCGCTTGGTCTTCGACGATCAACAGTTTCATGGGCGACTCAGTGAGTTCGGGGTGTAGAGATGAAAGCGTTATACCTTGAGGGCATGCGACAAACGCCAACCTGACAAAGTTGTAATCTGCCTGTCAGGTAGATGCCAGCGCAGGCCGGCTAAAGTTTCCCACAGGCCGAACCTTATCTTGTTGGAGAACGACCATGTTTTTACGCCAATCCCTGACGTTGGCTGCCTTTCTGTTGGCGCTGGGTTCGCCAGTGTGGGCCGCGCCAGCCCACACCTACGACTTCGGCCAGCCAGCGCCTGCCGCCAAAGCCACGCGCAGCATTGAAGTAGTGTTGAACGACATGTCGTTCGATCCCAAGGCGATTCAGGTCAAGGCCGGTGAGACCGTTCGCTTTGTGCTGGTGAATAAAGGCCAGTTGTTGCACGAATTCAACCTCGGCGACGCAGCGATGCATGCCAGACACCAGCAGGAAATGTTGCAGATGCAACAAAGCGGCATGCTCACGCCTACCGGTATGAAGGAAATGTCCCACGATATGGCCGGTATGGATCACGCGGCGATGGGTCACGGCATGAAGCACGACGATCCCAATAGCGTGTTGGTCGAGCCGGGCAAGACTGCCGAGCTGACCTGGACGTTCAGCAGGGCCACCAGCCTGGAATTCGCCTGCAATATTCCCGGGCATTATCAGGCGGGCATGGTCGGCAAACTGACTGTCAGTCAGTAAGCACTCAAAGGCGCGGGCAAAGGCTGTTAGAATCCGCTGATTATTCAGTCAGGTTTCCGCCATGCATCCCGCAGCCGAACACTCGCCGCTGGGCAAATCCAGCGAATACATCGCCACGTACACACCGTCCCTGCTGTTCCCGATTCCGCGCACCGCGAAATGGGCCGAGCTGGGCCTGACCGCCGAAACCCTGCCGTATAAAGGTGTGGATTTCTGGAATTGCTTCGAGCTGTCGTGGCTGTTGCCGTCGGGTAAGCCGGTGGTGGCGATCGGCGAATTCAGCATTCCGGCGGACTCGCCGAATATCATCGAGTCGAAGTCGTTCAAGCTTTATCTGAACTCGTTGAACCAGACGGCGTTTGCCGACGTCACTTCTTTGGAAGCAACCCTTGTCAAGGACCTGTCTGCCGCTGCCGGCAAACCGGTGGGTGTAAGGGTTCGCAGCCTGAAGGATGTTGAAGCGGAAGGCGTCGTGGCGCTGCCCGGCGTGTGCATCGATGATCTGGATATCAGTGTCAGCAACTATGAGCATCCGCGCCCGGAACTGCTGCGTTGCGATGATTCGCGGATTGTCGAGGAGACGGTGTATAGCCATCTGCTCAAATCCAACTGCCCGGTGACCAGTCAGCCGGACTGGGGCACAGTGGTGGTGGAGTATCGTGGCTCGGCGCTGGATCACGCCAGTTTGCTGGAATATATCGTCAGCTTCCGCCAGCACTCGGACTTCCATGAGCAGTGTGTGGAGCGGATTTTTCTTGATCTGCAGCGTCTGCTGAAACCAGAGAAGCTGACGGTGTTTGCACGTTATGTGCGTCGCGGTGGTCTGGATATCAACCCGTATCGCAGCACCGAAAGCGTACAACTGCCGAACCATCGCCTGGTGCGTCAATAAAGATCCGGAATGTGCGATATCCAATGTGGGAGCGAGCCTGCTCGCGAATGCGGTGTGTCATTCAACGATGATGTCGACTGACACGACGCCTTCGCGAGCAGGCTCGCTCCCACAGGGGACCGTGTTGAAATTGTAGAAATGAAAAAGCCCTGCCAGTGATGGCAGGGCTTTTTGCGTTTCGGAGGGAATCAGATCCCCATGCTGCCCAGCGCATTGACGATGTTGCGCAGGGTGCCGGCAATCGCCGGGTGTTCGACTTCGAAGCGTTCAACGGCCAGGTTCACGCCATCGGCAATGCTGGCGTCTTGCGTGGCATTTTCCAGTTGAATTTCGGATTCAATCTGCGCCATCAGCACGCGCAGGTCCTCACGTTCGACTTCCGACAGCGGCGGATTCTGCTCCAGCTGCTCGCGCAGGGTATCGAGCTGTTTTTGCAGTTCTTGGGCGGGCATGGTGGTTTCCTTTTATCAGTAGGCACTGGCATTGACCGCAGCCGCGCGCCAAAGGTCTATGGCTGACCTTTAGATTAATCCACTCCCGGCAAACCTGCATGATCCCGATCAGGGCTTTTCGCCTTTGAGGCGGCGCAGGCTGATGTCGGCGAGACAGGTATCGAGTTCGCTCAGGTGATCGATGACCGAATGCACGCCGAGACCGAATAACTGCATCGTCGCCTTGCCCCGCAGTTGTTCGCGTTCTTTCTGGCTCAGTGCTTGCCATTCCCCCGGTGCCAGGCCGCAGAGCGAGCCGCAGGAGGCGAGGCCGATGGTCCATAGCCCAGCGTTAAGGCCCGATTGCAGCAAGCGCGGCTCACCGCTGACCAATACGCAACCGTCCAGACTGCTGACGTTCAGGTCCATCAGGGCCTGCCAGCAAGCGTTCGGCGCAGGCCATGGATTGATTGTTGCCGAATGTTGCGCGGGTTTGATCCACGCTGGCAGCGAGGTCGACAACGCTTGTGCGAGGGTCGAGGGCAGTTCATCCAGCCAAGCGCAGGGAATCTGCTGGCGCTGCAAACTGTGCAGGCTGTCGAGTGCGCCCGGTGTGGCTTCGGCATACTCGGGCAGGGCGATCGTCTGTCGACTGGCGCGGGCACCGAAATCCACCAGACAGCCGCTGAGTCCAAACAGTACGGCCGTCAGGCTCGGCGCGGCGACGGGCAAGGTTTCGGCGTGTGTCATGGCAACGTCCCTGAAATAACGATCAGGCTAGGCCGTGCCGGTGACAGTTGGATGACAGCTGTGTGAACGGCGACGCGAGAAGCGTCCTACAGACTGCTGCATTGCGCAGACTGTCCAAACGGGCTTTTACGCTTATACTAGCGGCCTGAATACCCGGGCTCAGATGTCCGCGACAGTACCATTCCAAGGAGTTTTTCTATGCGCTGGAGCAATCCGCTCGCTCAGCTATGTGTATGTGCCAGTCTATTGCTGGCTCCGTTTGCCACTCAGGCGGCAACGGAAGAAGACCCTTGGGAAAGCGTCAACCGTCCAATTTTCCAGTTCAACGACTTCGTCGACACCTACGCGCTGAAGCCATTGGCTCAGGGTTATGAGTTTGTTACGCCGCAGTTCCTTGAAGACGGCATTCACAACATGTTCCGCAACGTCGGTGACGTCACCAACCTGGCGAACAACATCGTGCAGGCCAAACCGGCTGCCGCTGGCGTCGACACTGCACGTCTGATCTTCAACACCACGTTCGGCCTGCTCGGTTTCTTCGACGTCGGCACCAAAATGGGCCTGAACCGCAGCGATGAAGACTTCGGCCAGACCCTCGGTTACTGGGGCGTGGGCAGCGGTCCGTACGTGATGCTGCCGCTGATGGGCCCGAGCACTCTGCGTGACGCACCGTCCAAGTATGTCGACAGCTACACCGGCATGTACCGCTACATCAACGATGTGCCGGTGCGTAACTCGATCTTCGGTCTGAACATCGTTGACACCCGGGCCAGCCTGCTGTCGAGCGAGAAGCTGATCAGCGGCGACAAGTACACCTTCATCCGCAACGCTTACTTGCAGAACCGTGAGTTCAAAGTGAAGGATGGCCAGGTCGAAGACGATTTTTAATCGCGACCGGTAAAAAGAAAGGCGACCTCAGGGTCGCCTTTTTTGTGTGCAGCTATTTCATCTTCAGGATGGTCAGGCCGAGCTTCTGGCCGCCGCCATCCTGTGCCCTGATCCACACCACTTCGGTCTCGGCTTCAAGGCCGCTGAGTGCGGCATGTTCGGAATCGATGCGCACGCTCAAACGATCACCGACCGCGAACTGGCGCGGTGCTTCGACCTGCATGCCACTACTGGAGAGGTCGATGCAAACGCCTGAAACCTCATCTCCCTCATGAATCAACACGACATCGGCATCGACCCGCATACGGATGAAATCGCGCTTTTCGCTGTAGTCCCGACTGGTTTGACTCATAGGTTCGTCCTTCCATTGGGTTACGGTTTGAGCTGTTCTTATAACTCTCGGTGATTTGACAAGTAAAGTCGTCAAGCGACCATCGGCGCATGCTTGAAACGCTCTGCGGATGGGAGTACCGTCTGCGCCTTAGAAGGGCACCTCTGGTGTAACCGCGTTTGCAGCCAATGCTCGAAAGCGGTGCAGCAGAGAGGCTAGAAAGCGAATCCAGTAGTCTGCGCAGGGCCCGATGCCCCGCCAACTACGCCAACCTAATTCTGGCGCCGTTTGCCCACATGCCAAAAACCAGTGCCACGCTGCTGATAATCGATGATGACGAAGTAGTGCGCGCGAGCCTCGCGGCCTACTTGGAAGACAGTGGTTTCAGCGTCCTGCAGGCCAGCAACGGCCAACAGGGTCTTCAGGTATTCGAGCAAGACACGCCCGACCTGGTCATCTGCGATCTGCGCATGCCGCAGATGGGCGGTCTCGAACTGATCCGTCAGGTCACCGAGCGGTCACCGCAAACACCGGTGATCGTGGTGTCGGGTGCCGGCGTGATGAACGATGCGGTCGAAGCCCTGCGCCTGGGCGCGGCGGATTACCTGATCAAGCCTCTCGAAGATCTGGCTGTGCTCGAGCACTCTGTGCGCCGGGCCCTGGATCGTGCGCGCCTGCTGCTGGAAAACCAGCGCTATCGCGAGAAGCTGGAGAAGGCCAACCGCGAGCTCGAGGCCAGCCTGAACCTGCTCCAGGAAGACCAGAACGCCGGTCGCCAGGTGCAGATGAACATGCTGCCGGAAAGCCCGTGGAGCATCGACGAGTTCAAGTTTGCCCACCAGATCATCCCGTCGTTGTACCTGTCGGGTGATTTTGTCGACTATTTCCGTGTCGACGAGCGCCGGGTCGCGTTTTATCTGGCGGATGTATCCGGTCATGGCGCCTCTTCAGCCTTTGTCACCGTGCTGCTGAAGTTCATGACCACGCGCTTGCTGTTCGAATCCAAGCGCAACGGCACCTTGCCGGAATTCAAGCCTTCGGAAGTCCTTGGTCATATCAACCGGGGGCTGATCAGTTGTAAGCTGGGTAAACACGTCACAATGGTCGGTGGAGTCATCGACGAGGAGACCGGTTTGTTGACCTATAGCATCGGCGGCCATCTGCCGTTGCCTGTGTTGTACACGCCTGACAGTGTTCGTTATCTCGAAGGGCGTGGTCTGCCGGTGGGGCTCTTCAATGAAGCCACCTACGAAGACCATGTGCTTGAGCTGCCGCCGACGTTCAGCCTGACGCTGATGTCGGATGGCATTCTGGATCTTTTGCCAGAACCTACGCTCAAAGAAAAAGAAGCCGCTTTGCCTCAACGGGTGAAGTCGGCGGGCGGCAGCCTGGATGGTCTGCGGCAAGTGTTTGGATTGGCCACGCTAGGGGAGATGCCGGATGATATCGCCCTGTTGGTGTTGAGCAGGAATCTTTAATGAGTACCGGTAGAATCCAGTTCGCCGAGCAGGACGGCACCTTCGTCCTGAAGTTCGTCGGTGAAGTTCGCCTGACCCTGTGTTCGGCGTTGGATGCGACTATTGAGAAAATCTTCACCGCGCTGAATTTCAACGCGATCGTGATCGATTTGACCGAAACCCGCAGCATCGACAGCACGACGTTGGGCCTGTTGGCCAAACTGTCGATTCTGTCGCGGCAGAAGGTCGGCCTGCTGCCGACCGTCGTCACCACCCACGAAGACATTACCCGTCTGCTGCAGTCGATGGGTTTCGAGCAGGTGTTCAACATCGTCAACCACCCGGTGCCATGCCCGGAGTGCCTGGACGACCTGCCGGATCAGGACCAGTCGGAAGAAGTGGTGCGGATCAAGGTGCTCGAAGCGCACAAGATCCTCATGGGCCTGAACGACTCCAATCGTGAAGCGTTTCATGACCTGGTCAATGCCCTGGAAAGACACTGATCTGATGAAGTGATGTTGTCTGGGCCGGCCTCTTCGCGAGCAAGCTCGCTCCCACATTGATGCTGCGTCGATCACAGATCCCCCTTGTGGGAGCGAGCCTGCTCGCGAAAGCGGCCGCAAGATCACCAAAAAATTTCCAGCAGCCATAAAAAAGGGCGAATCCACCAGGATTCGCCCTTTTTGCATTTCACCCACTCAAATCACAGCTTGGCCTGCAACAGCGCCTCAAGCTTCTCCTGGTCGCGAGAAAACTGACGAATGCCCTCAGCCAGTTTCTCGGTGGCCATTGCGTCCTCGTTGGACAACCAGCGGAATTGCGCTTCGTTGAGGCTCAGACGGGCTTCACCGGCGTTGCCCGGGGCCAGTTTACGCTCCAGCTTGCCGGTATCGGCCGCCAGCTTGTCGATCAGGTCCGGGCTGATGGTCAGACGGTCACAGCCGGCCAGTTGCTCGATCTGGTTGAGGTTGCGGAAGCTCGCGCCCATGACCACGGTCTTGTAGTCGTTGGACTTGTAGTAGTTGTAGATACGGGTGACCGACTGTACGCCCGGATCATCAGCGCCGGTGTAGTCGTTGCCGTTGGCCTTCTTGTACCAGTCGTAGATGCGGCCCACGAACGGCGAAATCAGGAACACCCCAGCGTCAGCGCAAGCGGCGGCCTGGGCGAAGGAGAACAGCAGGGTCAGGTTGGTCTGGATGCCTTCCTTCTCCAGCACTTCGGCGGCGCGGATGCCTTCCCAGGTCGAGGCGATCTTGATCAGTACGCGATCACGGCCAACGCCGGCCTTGTCATACAGCTCGATCAAGCGATGCGCGCGTTTCAGTACGGCGTCCTTGTCGAACGACAGGCGTGCGTCCACTTCGGTGGAGATACGGCCCGGGATGACTTTGAGAATTTCCTGACCCACCGCGACGCCGAAACGGTCGCTGGCGAGGCCAACATCGCCCTTGCAGTCGCTGACGCAGGCGTTCAGCAACTCGGCGTAGGCCGGAATGGCCGCCGCTTTGAGCAGCAGGGAAGGGTTGGTGGTGGCGTCGACCGGTTTGACCCGGGCGATCGCTTCGAAGTCGCCGGTGTCGGCAACTACGGTGGTGAACTGTTTGAGTTGTTCCAGCTTGGAAGTCATGGGCGTGCTCTGTCCTATGGGTCTGATGACATTACCCGAGCGCTGACAGCCACTCAAGGGCGGGTACGTGTATCGATGGCCCCTGCGGCAACAACCTGAAAACGATTGTTTGAAAGGTGGGGCGGGTTATCGATGAATACGATGCCAAAACGGCCAACAGGTTCAAAGCAACCGACCTGCGTGCAGGTCGGTCGCGCAGGGGCTACTCGGCGTTCAACAAGGCTTCGACCGACATTCGCGCCGGTTTCGGCTGACCGTCGGAGGTCAGCAGGCCGAAGTTCTTCTCGCGATCGTTACTGCCGGAATCACTGTTTTTCCATTCGTAGATGGACGTCAGCGGGATCTTGAGTTTTTTAACATCGCCAATAAACGCGTTGATCTTGCTCGCTTGGCCTTCAGGCCCGCCGTTGGAGGCAAGCGCCGAGATACCCCACTCACTGATGATCCCGGGCACATGAAAGTTCTGCTGAATGAAGTTCTGCGCGTTGCTGATCTGCGTAGCCGTCATGCCGTAGGGGTGATAAGACACAGCGCTCAGGCATTTGGGGTATTCGCTGACGATGCGACTCAGTGCCACCGTTGAAGCAGAACCTGCGCTAGGTGGGCGGGCGAAACCGTAACCGACCACTGGCGTCGATAGCGGCTGTTCTTGCAGCGCCTTGCACACGCCGCCCATGAACGGCACAAACGTGGTGTCGAAATTGCGCGTCGGCCAGTAAGTTTCCAGGTCCGGTTCATTCCATAACTCGATCGCCACCAGTTGCGCGCTGTACGACTGTTGCAGCCCGGTCACAGCTTTGGCGAAGCCTTCACCGGCGGTGGTCAACTCGGCGCTCGATGTGGCCGGCAACGCCTTGATCGCGCGGACCGTCAGCAACACCGGCAGCCCCGCAGATTGCGCCGCCGCAAAGGCATCGCTGATCTGTTTCTGATACGTCTTGGCCGTCAGGCTGTCGCTCCACACACCGAAGCGGACAAAACCGAAGCCGGCCGATTTGATCTGCGCGGCGTCGGCGGCCGTGAAGTTCTGGATCTTCACCTGCACGCCGATGTTCTTGGCCGGAAGGTTGGGAAACAGTTCGCTGGCGTGAACCTGAGTCGTAGCCCCGGCCACCATCAATGCCAACGCGCCGAGTTTTTTGAGATGTGTTGTTTTCATGTCTGCTCTCCCGAAGAGAAGTGACAACTGCGAATAAATGATCTCGTTGCTCAATTTTCGAGTGAGGTGATGGCACTAAGTGCGCGAATGTTATTTTTTGTCGGAAAACAATCAGTCGAAAATCACAGTTATTTTTAGTCCGTTAATAGTGGTTGGGGAGCTTTTAAACGCTGTGGTACTTAATGCTTCGGTACTAACAGGGCGAATCTATTTCCGAGTGAAGAAAGATCTTGAGGGTTCATTCAATTGCTCTCGGGATGTTGGCCGTTTGACATTACACAGGAAAGTAAAACCTTGTTCAGAAAGATCCTTGTCGTTTGCGTGGGCAATATATGCCGTAGTCCGACGGCAGAACTGATGCTGCGTAACGCGCTGGCCCCCTCAGCGATCACCGTCTCCTCCGCAGGCCTGTCGGCACGGGTCGGCGAGGGTGTCGAAGCGTCCGCCCGCCAAGTGTTGGAAGACCATGGGCATAGCGCCGAGGGCTTCACGGCACGGCAACTGACTGCGGACATCGTCAATGAATCAGACCTGATTCTGGTGATGGAAAAACAACATGTAAATCAAGTATTGAAGATTGCCCCTCACGCGAGGGGCAAAGTATTTCTGCTCGGAAAATGGCAGAGCGAGCGCGAGATACAAGATCCGTATCGTCAAGGCAAGGCCGCTTTTATTCATGCCCATGCATTGATTGAAGATGCTGTTAGCTCATGGGCACAACGCCTCGCGCGTTGATGAATATTCTTCAGATCAATGAATGGTAAGAACAGAATTATGCAGTTACCGTCCGTCATCGGCACCCGCGACAATGATCAAGACAGTATTGATCTTCTCGGCATCTTCGGCAGTTTGATCGACCAGAAATGGTTGATCGGCGCGCTCACCGGCGCCTTCATGGTTACCGGTGTCGCGTACGCGGTTTTGGCCACGCCTGTTTACCTGGCGAATGCGCTGGTGCAGGTCGAGCCGAAAAAGAACGACATGCTCGGATTTTCCGACCTCAACAGCATGCTCGGTGGGCAATCGCCGTCTGTGACCGAAATCGGCATCATCAAATCCCGCGCGGTGATCGGCAAAACCGTCGACGACCTGCGCCTGGACATCGATGTCACCCCCAATACCTTCCCGATGATTGGCGGCTTTCTCGCCCGGCGTTATCGCGGTGAAACCGAGACCAGCGTCGCCGCGCCGCGTTTCGGCCTGAACAGTTACGCCTGGGGTGGTGAGCGTCTGGAGTTCGCCCGGCTCAATCTGCCGAAAGAACTGCTGGGCAAGAAACTCACCCTGATTGCTGGCGAACAAAAGCACTTCCAGTTACTCGATGACAACGACAACCTGCTGGTAGAAGGCGTTTCTGGTGAAGCCTTCGTTCAGGATGGCGTAGAAGGGCAAATCACCCAGTTGTTGGCGAATCCCGGTACGCGTTTCGAAGTGGTGCGCAACCCACGGATCGTGACCATTCAGGGTTATCAGGACGCGCTGGATATCTCTGAGCAGGGCAAGGAGTCGGGGATTATCAAACTGGCGCTGGCCAGCAGCGACGCCGCTGAAGCGGTGAAGATCCTCAACAAGATCGCCGCGCTGTACGTGGATCAGAACGTGCGCCGTACCTCGGCGGAAGCGGCGCAGAGCCTGGCCTTTCTGCAAAGCCAGTTGCCGCAGGTCAAGCGTGATCTGGCCAAGGCCAGCGATGCGCTGAACGCCTATCAGACCCACGGCAAGACCGTGAACATCTCGCTGGAAACCCAGTCGGTGCTCGGCCAGTCCGTGGCCCTGGAAACGCGGATCTCCGAGCTGAAAATGCAGCAGGCGGAGATGGATCGCAAGTTCACCAAGCAGCACCCGGCCTATCGCGCGTTGATGAGCCAGATCGGTGAGTTGACCCAGCAACAGAAGTCGCTGGAAGGCAAGGTCGGCGATCTGCCCGCGACACAGCAGGAATTGCTCAACCTGACCCGCGATGTCGAAGTCGCTTCGCAGATCTACACGCAGTTGCTGAACAAATCCCAGGAGCTGGACATCGTCCGCGCGGGTGCCGTGGGTAACGTGCGTCTGGTCGATGCGGCGGATGTCGACCTGACTAGCCCGGTCAAACCGAAAAAAGCCCTGATTGTGCTGATTGCCACATTCTTCGGTGCCTTCGTTGGTGTGGCGCTGGTGCTGCTGCGCAAATCCCTGAGCCGTGGTCTCGAAGGCCCGGAAGCCATTGAGCAACTCGGCCTGCCGGTGTACGCGTCGATCCCGTACAGCGCTTTGCAGGAGGAAGAAGACAGCAAGAAAGGCCGCGCCCGCGATGGCGTCGACAAGCCGGCTTACCTGCTGGCCCTGCGCAATCCGACCGATCTGTCGATTGAGTCGATCCGCAGCCTGCGCACCTGCCTGCACTTCGCCGGGCTCGATTCGACCAACAACCGCATCATGATTTCCGGTCCGAGCCCGCAAGTCGGCAAGACCTTCGTCTCGTCCAACCTCGCAGCGGTCATGGCGCTAAGCGGCCAGCGCGTAGTGCTGATTGACGCCGACATGCGCAAAGGTCATCTGCACAAAACCCTCAACACACCGATCACTAACGGTTTGTCCGACCTGCTGGTCAAGCGCTGCAGCATCGATCAGGCGATCAACAAAGTCGAAGTCGACAACCTGCACTTCATCAGTCGCGGGCAGGTGCCGCCCAATCCCTCCGAGCTGTTGATGCACGCCAACTTCCGCGAATTGCTCGCCGAGCTGAGCGAGCGTTACGACCTGGTGATCATCGATACGCCGCCGCTGCTGGCGGTGACCGATGCGGCGATTGTCGGCCGTGAAGCCGGGATCAGCCTGATCGTCACGCGCTTCGGGGTGAACCCGGCCAAGGAGATCGAACTGACCATTCGCCGCTTCGCGCAGAACGGCATCGAGCTCAAAGGCGCGGTGTTCAACGGCGTTGAGAAGCGTGCCGCCAGCTACTACGGCAACGGCGGTTACGGCTATTACAACTACGAATACGCGTCCGACAAATCCTGACTGTCAGCGACTGTTTTTTCCTGTTTGAAGTGGGTGATTTGTGAAGAAAATACTGCACGTGGCAGAGACGATCAAAGGTGGCGTCGCGACGGTAATCCGTACGATTTCGGCTTCGCCGGAAGGTGATGCGGCGAACTACGAGCTGGTGTATCTGGTCCCGGAGGATCAGGCCAAAGAGTTGCACGGCATCGGCGCGCAGCAGATCCGCACCTTCCCCCGCACCGGGCGCAATGTGCCGTCGTTGCTGCGCTTCGCATGGCGCCTGAGCCAGGTGTTGCTCAAGGAAAAACCCGACGTGGTGCATTTGCACAGCACCTTTTCCGGGGTCATCGGCCGATGCGTGTGTGTGCTGTTGCGACCGTGGCGCAAGCCGAAAATCGTCTACTGTCCGCACGCGTTTTCGTTCCTGATGGAAAGCTCGCCGACCAAGCAGAAAGTCTATGCGTGGATCGAGCGGGTGCTGCAGAAAGTCACCGACGTGATCATTTGCGTCAGCCAGTACGAACTCGACAAAGCCGCCCGCTTCGGCATCGAGCGCAAGCGCATGAAGCTGATCTACAACGGCATTCACCGCAAGGATGACGCGCCGAAAGCGGTGAGTCCCGAGCCGATTCATCTGCTCTTCGTCGGTCGCCTCGATTATCAGAAAGGCTTCGACGTACTGCTCAAGGCCTTCGCCAACGTGCAGCGCAAAGACTTGAAGCTGACGGTCGTCGGCAGCGCGGTGAACGAGGACTCGGTGGAGTGCCCACCGATGGACTCCGTTGAATACCTGCCATGGGTCACGCCGAGCGAAGTGCAGGCGCTGTACCAGAAAGCCGATGCGCTGATTGTGCCGAGTCGCTGGGAAGGTTTCGCCATGGTGCCGCTGGAAGGCATGGCCATGGGCTTGCCGGTGATCGCCAGCAACTGCACGTCGCTGCCCGAACTGGTCACCAATGAAGTCTCCGGTTATGTCTTCCCGTCCGGCGATCACCAGGCACTGGCCGATGTGCTGACCATCATCCAGAAGCCGCGCTTGCTCGACCTCGGCAACGAAGGACGGAGCATTGTCCGCGAGCGCTTCAGCGCCGCGTTGATGATTCGCCAGACCTACGACCTGTATCGCGCTCCCACTTATTAAGTAGAACTCAAGCATATGAACGTAACGATTTTGCATGGCTACAGTGCGTCCAACTCCGGCGATGGCTTGCTCGTCGATCTGGCCATTGCCCTTGTGCAGCGCAACTTTGGCGAAGACACCGCGATCAGCGTCGTGGCTTCCGATCCGGATTCTTTCAGCTACTTGCCGCACCCGCGTTTCGACGCGCCGGTAATGGCGGCCAAGGGTTTGGGCCGGGTCAAGCAAGCGGTGTTTCTCAATCAGTCCTACGCCGGGCTGGCGGATCTGTTGAAGAAAACCGACCTGATCGTCGGCGTCGGCGGCGGCTACATGCGTTCGAAAAGTGCCTTCGAACACATCAAGCTGAAACTCGGCCACGCCAAGCAACTGGAAACTGCGATCCTCAGCAAAGTGCCGTCGGTGTACCTGCCGCAAAGCATCGGCCCGTTCCACGGCGAGAGCAGCAAGATCGTCGAACACTACGCCAATGCCGACGCGGTGTTTGTGCGCGACAATCGTTCTTCGGCGATTTTCGATGCCTGCGCCAACGTCTACCGTGCGCCTGATCTGGCGGTGCAGTCGCTGGCGAGCAAAATCCTTCAGCAAGCAAAATTCACCCGCTGCGCGTCGTCGCCAGCCACGGTCTGCGTAGTGCTGCGCAAGCCGCCGGAGTGGAGCAAGGAAAAGAAAGTCGCTTACGTCGCCAATCTCAAAGTGCTGCTGCAGCGCCTGAAGAACAAAAGCAAAGTGGTTTGCGCCGTACAGAGCGCTGTGCGCGGCAATGATGACGGTGCGTTCTATCGCGAGCTGGGCATTACCGAAGAACTGTTGTCGTTGAAGGCGACGATTGCCAAATACCAACCGGACCTGGTGATTTCCGTGCGTCTGCACGGCGCCATCGAATCGCTGCTTTCCGGCGTGCCGGCGTACCACATCAGCTATGAGCGCAAAGGCTTCGGCGCCTATCAGGACATGGGCGTCGAGGACTGGGTGATCAACGGCGGCGACATCAATGTCGACACGATCATCGAAACGGTTTACGCGCCGAATGCGCTGGCGGATTTCGGCAAGCGCCTGACCGACACCTGCCGTGAAATCGAGGCGAAAACCGTGGCCATGGACGAGATCATCAAAGGTGTCGTTCGATGATATTTCGGCTGCTGCTTCGCGGCGGAGCGTTAGGCGCGAAGTTTTTGCTGGTGTTGGCGATCACCCATTACCTCGGTTATGAGGCGCTGGGTTTTTACGGCGTGGTGGTCGCGGCTTCGCTGATTGCGTCGAAGTTCTACAGCGTCGGTTTCAGTTCCGAGATCAACCGCTTGATCAGCGTCGGCGGCAGTTCGCGCCGGGTGGTCGACAAGGTGTTGCTGCTGTATCTGGCGGTGGGGCTGGTGCTGTCGGTGGTGACGGTGCTGATTTATTCACTGTTCCAGACAGTTGAAGCGAGCACCGCGCTGATCCTTTGCGTGACGCTGGTATTGCTCACCGAACACCTGTCGTTCGAGATCAACTCGTTCGTGTTTTCCGCGCAGAAAGCTACCGCCGGCGCTTTACTGTTCTTCATCAAGACCGGCCTGTGGGCGCTGCTGGCAGTGGGCGGAATGATGCTCGACTGGGTGTCGGGAATCGCCAGCGTGCTGTGGTTGTGGGTTGCTGCCAACGTGCTGGTGATCATCGCCGGTTACCTGATCGTGGTGAACGTGCACAAGGGCCGGGTCGCCGGCACGTTGGCCACGGGCACCGTGTGGAAGGCCGGTTTGCCGTTCTACCTCGGCACCGGGTTGATCGCGTTGAGTCAGTACGCCGAGCGCTTTCTGATCATCGACCTGGAACCCTACGCCAGCCTCGGTAAATACGTGTACGCGTGGTCAGCGGCGAACACCTTGCAAGCGTTGTCGTATGCGGTGGTGGCGGTAGTCGGGATTCCGGTGCTGGCCAAGCGTTTTCAGGCCGAGCAACAGGCGTTCACGGTCAAGCAGTTGTTCGTTAACAAGTGGGTGATGCGCTCGCTGGTGGTGTCGGCGGCGGTGGCGGTGGCGATCTATCTGTTCTTCAACGTCGTGCTCGATTACGTCGCCACCAGCGTGCCGCGTCCGGACAATGCGATCCTCGGCGTACTGATTTTCTCCTTCGCCCTGCGCGCGATCGGCGACATCGTCTGGGGCGGTTTGATTGCCTCGAAAAACAGTCGGGTGTCACTGGCCAGCGCCGCCATTTGTTTGTTGATTTCGGTGCCGGTCAGCTATGTGCTGATCAAGCACTATTCGATCTACGGTGCGGCGTGGGGCAACGTCTTCGCAATCATTGTGCAACTGCTGGTGATCGCCGTGCTGACCCGCGCAACCGCTGCGAAAAAGGCTGCATTGTCATGGGCCTGAAACTGCCGTGCATCGAGTTTCGCGGCAAGAAACTCGATTCGTCGATCTCGTTCCTGATCCTCTTCACCGGGCTGTTTCTCTCGGTAGCGATGCCGCTGCTGATCCCCCGTGATCCGGGCCCGGATGCGATGACCTTGTGGTCGTCCTACGCCCGCGCCGACAACTGCAACTTCTGGAATCCGTTCTCGCCGGATCGCTCGTCCTACGAGTGTTCGGCGTTCCTGCTGCGGCCCACCGGGATCAACCTGACCAATGCCTGGGCCTACGGCATGTTCTGCAACTTTTTCCTCACAGCGATACCGGTGGTGGTGTTTCGGCGCATGCCGTTGGCGATCTTCGGCACGCTGTGTCTGTGGGGCATTGTTCGCTCGTTTTTCCTTGAGAATCTGACCAAGGAAATCATCGTGTCGGTGGCGGTGTTGAGCATTTTGCTCAGCTCGTTGACGCGCAAGTATCGCGGCGGCTTTTTCCTTTCGGCGGTGATCTACGGTGTGCTGATCCGGCCTTACTGGATTCTGTTTTCGTTGTCGTGGGTTGGCGTCTGTGTGATGAAAAAGTACGTATCGCGCACCACGTTCTTCCTGATGCTGTTTCTGTTCTACCTGGCTGTGGCGATGTCGATCCAGCTCGCGCTCGGGTTTCCGGTGTCGTCGATTCGCGCCAGTAACAACGAACTGCGCACGGCGGGCGAGGAGGGCTCCAAATCCTTGATCGTGTCCTGGCTGACTGGCAGCGACTTCGTCTCGCAGGCGCTGGACTCGATGATCATTTTCTTCCGGCTGTCGTTCCCGGTGGAGCTGATTCTGCTGTCCGGGCCGGGGCAGGTGATCTTTGTGGCATTGATGATCATGACCGCATTGCTGCTGTTCAAAGTCATCACCTCGACCGATTACAAAGGTGCGCCGATCCAGACCAAACCCAAAGAACTGATCGCGATCCCGCTGGCGTTTCTGCTGGTGCAAGGTCTGTTCGAACCGGACTTCGGCTCCTTCGCCCGGCACTTTTCGATGGTGGTACCGGTGTTGTTCGTAGGGCTGGGCTTGATGCTGCGGGCGAACAAACCGGTGCAGGTCGAATCACGAATTCTGAATTGAGGCAGGTGCTTTATGTCGAGCAAGAAAAAGTCCCTGGAGATTGAAACCCTGCGTGGCCTGGCGTGCCTGTTGCTGGTGCTCTATCACGTCATCGGACCGTTGGGCGGCGGGTTGAAGATCGATATCGGCTCGCCGTTCCGGGTGATCGCCGATTCGATGGTGTACGTGCGCATGCCGTTGTTCACCTTCATTTCTGGGTACATTTATTCGATCTACAAAATTCGTGGCGATGACTTTTCCGCGTTCTTCTCCGGCAAGGTCCGGCGCTTGATCGTGCCGCTGTTCTGCGTCGGTGTGCCGTTTTCGGTGTTGCAGGCGGTGGGGCCGGGGGTGAACAAGGATGTCGGCGTGATGGACGCGTTGTTGTCGTTCTGGGTGCCGATCAACCACTTCTGGTTCCTGCAGGCGGTGTTCCTCATTTTCATGTTCGTCGGGCTGCTGGAGTGGCGCGGGATGCTGCGCTCAGCGACGCGGTTGTATGGGCTGTTTGCGTTTGCCGCGCTGTTGTTTTTGCTGCCGCCGTTCAAGTTCGATGCGTTCGGGATTAACGGCGCTATTTATCTGCTGCCGTTTTTTGTCGCGGGGATGATTGGGCAAGAGAACGTCGACGCGTTGAAGCAGCGCTTCAAGGTGATCGGGCCGCTGGTGTTCGTACTGATTTCGCTGACGCTGTTGTATGTCGCGGCGATTGATCGGGAGTTGATTGTTGATCGACGCAGTTTGATCGGTCTGACCGTGGGTTGTGTGTCTTGCATCGCGTTGTTGTCGAGTGATGTGCGGTCGAAGGCGCTGACGTGGCTCGGTGGTTATTCCTATGCGATCTTCCTGTTCCATGTGCTGTTCGCGGCGACGTCGCGGTTTGTGCTGGGGCGGTTGGGGGTGAAGGATGAAAGCCTGCTGGTGCTCGGCGGCTTGAGTTTTGGCTTGCTCGGGTCGGTGGTGTTATCGATGATTTTCAGTCGGTTCAATTTCACCTCTGTGTTGTTTCTTGGCGAGCGGGCGGCGAAGAAGAAACCCTTGGTGCCTGTCGTCCCGGTGGTGCAACCACAAAATAGCTAAGAGCTTCGCGAGCATGCTCGCTCCCACAGGGATGGTGTGACTTGCCGAGATCCACTGTGGGAGCGAGCTTGCTCGCGAAGGGGCCATTCCAGACTGAAGGAAATTTTGCATGTTGGCAGTAGATGACGCTCAACCCGTCGCGGCGTCGGTGGTTCAGGTGGGCGATGCGCGCGAGCGTTTCTCGCAGTGGCGTGAAGGCAAGGCCGGCAACGTCTTGTCGGTCTCGGTGATCGGTGACAGCTACAGCGCCGGGCAGGATTTCTACCTGAACAAACTGGTGCAGCGCGTGGCCGGGGAGGTGGGGTTTGCCGGGCCGGGTTACGTCGGTTTCAATCACGGCGCGGCGCTGGGCGGCACGCATTTCAAATACACCCGCAGCAGTGACAAGTACTTCGGCGGCGACTGGAAGGTTTCAGACCTGGGGCAGGCGAGTCCGGACAGTCGCACGGTAACAGGCCGGCCCGGCGCATGGCTGCAGGTGGATGCGAGTCCGACGCCGCGCATCGATACGGCGGTTACTCAGGCGAAATTGCTTTATCTGGGCAACGGCGAATCCAGCGAGATCCGCTACCGCTGGACGCCCGGGCAAGGCTGGCAACCGTTAAAGCTTGAGGGTTCGGGCGTTCAGGAAGTGCCACTGACAGGCCTCTCGGCAGCGAAAGACTGGTCATTCAAACTGGAAGTGGTGAAGGGCGCGCCGACGTTGTTCGGGCTGTGGATGAGCAACGATCAGAACGGCGTGCGGGTCTCGAAACTGGCGGCATCGGGGGCGGCCTCCGCAGACTTTTATCACAAGGATCCGCAGTGGCAGGTGCAGTGGAAAGCTGCTGTGTCGAAGATCCCCGCTGACGTTTATCTGATCATGCTCGGTGGCAACGATCAGGGTTTCGGCGTGAAGCCTGCGCAGTACTTGCAGAATGTTCAGGGGCTGGTGGGCATGCTGCGCCAGATTCAACCGCAGGCGAGCATCAACCTGATCATGCGCCAGGACACCACGCGCTCCAGCGCTTATCCAATGTCGGCGTACGCGCAGGTGCTTGAACCGTGGGCGCGTGAGCAGCATTTGGGGTACGCCAACCTGCAATGCGCGTTCGGGCCCGATGTTAAGCGCTACGCGGCGGCGATGATCGGCCCGGACAAGATTCATCCGGTGCCGGCCACGGGCGGGAAGGTGATTGCCGATTATTTTTATGGCTGGATCATGGGCGCCAAGGATCGCTGCGACGCCGTCCAGTAATGATCATTCCCACGCTCCGCGTGGGAATGCATCCAGTGAGGGGAGTTATTCGAAGGCGTCGACTTGCTCGAGCAACTCCGCAATCTTCTGTGGCATCAAGCGCGTATCACAACGGGTCTCAACGTTAATGATGATCGCCGGGTCGTTGCAGCAAATCCGCACGCGAAAACGCCAGTCGCTGAAGATCACTTTCAGACCATCACGGTCATCCATCTCCAGCGCCTGCTCGCCATACAGTTTTTTCAGATGAGCGAGTAGGGGATAGGGATCGCGCAGCGGTCGGCGAATATCTCCGGACGCAGGAAACACGCCAATCCGCTCCACCAGCAGAATCGTGCCCAGCCAGGACTCGTTGGCGCTGGGCAACGGTTGATGGCGCGACAGCCAGCTCATCACCCCGAGGTTACCCACCTCGCGTTCAATCTCTACGGAATGTTGTGCAATGTTCATGGTCGCCTCGATGGTGGGGGAGCCGTCTCAGCGGCCCTTGAGATAGACGTTTTCGTAGCAGAAGTTGGTCGCCTGCAAATAACCCTCGGCGTCACCGCAGTCAAAGCGCATGCCTTTGAACTTGTAGGCCAGCACGCAACCGTTCTGCGCCTGTTTCATCAGCGCGTCGGTGATCTGGATCTCGCCGCCCTTGCCCGGTTGCGTGTCGGCGATCAGATCGAAGATGTCCGGGGTGAGAATGTAGCGGCCGATGATCGCCAGGTTCGACGGCGCGTCTTGCGGGGCCGGTTTTTCCACCATGTTGTTGACCCGGTAGATGCCGTCGGAAATCAGTTCGCCAGCGATGACGCCGTACTTGTGCGTCTGGTCGGCCGGGACTTCCTGGATGGCGACGATCGAGCAGCGGAATTTCTTGTACAGCTCAATCATCTGGGTGAGCACGCCGTCACCTTCGAGGTTCAGGCACAGGTCATCGGCCAGCACCACGGCGAAGGGTTCGTCGCCGATCAATGGACGACCGCTGAGAATCGCATGGCCCAGGCCCTTCATTTCCACCTGACGGGTGTAGGAGAAGGTGCAGGTGTCGATCAGCTCGCGGGTGCCGGCCAGAAACTTCTCTTTCTCGGTACCACGGATCTGGTGTTCGAGTTCGTAGCTGATGTCGAAATGGTCTTCCAGCGCACGCTTGCCGCGACCGGTGACGATGGCCATATGTTGCAGGCCGGCGTCCCGCGCTTCTTCGACGGCGTATTCGATCAACGGCTTGTTGACGATCGGCAGCATCTCTTTCGGCATGGCTTTGGTAGCCGGCAGGAAACGCGTGCCATAGCCGGCAGCGGGGAACAAACATTTACGAATCATAAAAGTATCCTGGACAGTCATGGAACACAGGCGACGGATGCGCGCACTAATAAAGGGCGTGCAAGTTTCAATATAGGATTGAAGGCTTACTTTAATACCTGAGTCAGGTTATTAATGGCAAATGCGAGTGACGGTAAAACACGCCAATGTTATGAGATGTCGGTTAGTTGCTCGATAGTTATTTTTAGTCGGTATCTGTTGATAGTGATGAGTGTGCAGGGAGTGCTAATAAGTAGCGGGCAATACAGTGTGACCTGCAAAAATATTTATTGCCAGTCATTGAACTAGTTTTGTTTTCGGTTGTTGTCGCCTTGTTTATGTGGATTGTGACACATCTTCAATGAATCAGGCTTGACACGCTACTTGTCACTCATTCAAAGACGGATTGCACTATGAAGATTCTGGTAACGGGTGGTGCCGGCTATATCGGCTCGCACACCACACTTGCGCTGCTTGAAGCAGGTTATGAAGTTGTCGTACTGGATAATCTTTGCAACAGCAGTGAAGCCGCGTTGCACGCCGTTGAAGGCATTTGCGGCAAGAGTGCCTGGATGATTCGGGGCGATGTCTGCGACCGGGTACTGCTTGACCGGATTTTCCGCGAGCACAACATCGAAGCGGTGCTGCATTTTGCCGGCCTGAAAGCGGTCGGCGAGAGCGTGCGCAAGCCCCTCGAGTACTACGAGACCAACGTCAGCGGCAGCATCAATCTGTGCCAGGCAATGGCGGCGGCGGGGGTGTTCCGGCTGGTGTTCAGCTCGTCGGCCACGGTGTACGGCGAGCCTGAGCAGATGCCGATCCGCGAGGATTTCCCCACTGGCAATCCAACCAATCCCTACGGCCAGTCCAAGCTGATTGTCGAGAACGTCCTGCGAGACCTCAGCCAGGCCGAGCCGCGCTGGAGCATCGCCTTGCTGCGCTACTTCAACCCGATCGGCGCTCACCATAGTGGCCATATGGGCGAAGACCCCAACGGCATCCCGAATAATCTGGTGCCTTACATCAGCCAGGTCGCGGTTGGCAGCCTTCAGGAGTTGTCGATCTTCGGCAACGATTACCCGACTGTTGACGGTACCGGGGTGCGCGATTACATCCACGTCGTCGATCTCGCCGACGGCCACTTGAAGGCGCTGCAGTCGATGTCCGAACGCACCGGCATTCATACCTGGAACCTCGGCACCGGCGATGGCTACAGCGTGCTGCAAGTGCTCCACGCCTTCGAACAGGCCTGCGGGCAGCCGGTGCCGTATCGGATGATGCCGCGCCGTTCCGGGGATATCGCCGAGAGTTGGGCCGATGCTTCCAAGGCGGCCAAAGAATTAGGCTGGAAAGCCACGCGCAACTTGCAGGACATGGTCACTGATACTTGGCGCTGGCAATCGAATCATCCTCAAGGCTACTCGCGATGATGGCCATTTAGTCCAATGTTATTTTCAGTCAGCTTGTTAGATAACGTCGGGAAATTACACTGGCAATGCCTTTTGCAAGTCCGTAGATATAAACCTGCCGTTCGACTTTTATCAGTTGGGTAAGACTGTGTAAGAACGACGGATCTTGTTCGCGCTTTTTGCGGACTTGAACTCACCACCGCTAACTCAGGCCGGTTTTTTAACAGGTCGAATGTTAGAAAGGAGTTGATATGAAAAAAGTGATGGCAGTTGCCCTGTTGACGATGTTGAGCAACTGGGCTGCCGCCGCTGAAGCACCGCTGACAGCGGTAACCAATGTAGGTGGCAACGTGGCGGCTTCTCAAGCGCCCGCTGCCAGTACTGCAATGGTTGCCAGTGCTGTAGCGGCGTCTAACAGCGGTGGCAGTGCCAACGGCGGTACCACCGGTACGACGGGTACCACCGGTACAACCGGCACGCATAACTAACAGGAAGTTCTGTTAGTGCAGTACAGGGTCGCCCGACGCAAGTCGGGTGACTTTGTTTTTGGATTCGCCCTTGAATAGCGTAGTGCCATTATGACTCGTAGTGTTTATCTTTTAATGTTGGCAAGTCTCGCTTTGCAAGGTTGCATGTTTTCCCCCGGTCAATACCTCAGCACCAGTGACATCACCCGCCAGGGTGCCAGCGAAAGCAGCCGGGTCGAGCTGATCCCGATCACGCCCAAGCTGATTGCCATGAACCGCGCCACGCAAAAGCGTGAGTCGCTGCCGCCTGAGCTGTTGGCGACCCCGGCCGAATACCGCATCGGCAACAACGATGTTCTGTACATCACTGTGTGGGATCACCCTGAGCTGACGGCCCCGTCCGGCGCGCAACAACAGATCGATGCCAACGGCCGACTGGTGCGCTCCGATGGCACGCTGTACTACCCGTTCATCAAGGAAGTCCAGGCCACCGGCCGGACCATCCAGCAACTGCGCTCGGATATCGAACAGCGGCTGTCGGCGTTTATCGCCGAGCCACAAGTCGATGTCGCGGTGTTGCGTTTCGCCAGCCAGAAAGTTGTGGTCACCGGCGCGGTCACCAAGGCCGGCCCGCAAGCGATTTCCACCAATCCACTGAGCGTGGTCGAAGCCCTTGGCTCGGCCGGCATCGACACCAACAACGCCGATTTGTCCGGGCTGTTGCTGACGCGTAAGGGGCGCACTTATCCGCTCAATCTCGACTCGCTGAATCAACAGGATTCCGAGTTGCAGAACGTCTACCTCAAGGGCGGCGATCAGCTGTATCTGCCGTACAACGACAACAAGCGCATCTACGTGATGGGCGAGGTCAACCAGCCCCGTGCGTTGAGTTTCAAGACCGCGACGATGAACCTTACCGACGTGCTCGGTTCGGTTGGCGGCCTGGCCCAGACCACCTCCAATGGCAACGCGGTCTATGTCATTCGCGGGGTGGAAAACCTCGATGTCGAACCGGCCAAGATCTACCAGCTGGAAGCCGAATCGCCGACTGCCATGGCGCTCGCCTCGCACTTTGAAGTCCGCCCGCAGGACGTGGTGTATGTCGGGCCTGCCAACGTGACTCGCTGGAATCGTCTGATCAGCCAATTGGTGCCGTCGGCATCGATTGTCGGCACTGGCGCTTCCGCTGCGAAGAACTGGAGCGAATACAGTAACAACAGCAAATAAGGTCGCCGACTTTGAACATTTTGAAAGTTGGCCTGTGCCTGATGGCGGCCTCGTTGCTGTGCGGCTGTAACCCGTTGATGAGCGCTTCGTTGAACAACCTTAAAGCGGCAGTCGTCGGTCCGGATGAAGTCGACGTGTCGACGGCCGAAGTGGCCGGGGTCAACTACCCGCAACTGAAACTGACCACGCCCTCCGGCTCCGGCGTGCTGGCGCTGGTGCGCGAGCGCGATGATCTGCAGTTCTGGGTCGCCTCCGGTAAGCAAGTGCTGCTGCTGCGCAATGGCCTCGCCGTGCGCACCATTGGCCTGGGCCTGGAGGGCGATCTCGATGGCACGCGGCTGGCCGATGACGCGCCGTTCAAGCAAGGCCTGCATCACGTCGCGGACGGTTTCACTACGCGGCGCTGGATCGACCTCTACAAGGGTCAGGAAGTCGGGGTGATCGTTAACAGCCGCTTCTCCCGCCGCTCCGAACAGACCCTGCAGATTCTCGACAAGGAATACACCGTGCTGCGTGTCGATGAGCAGATTGACGCCCCGGCCATCGGCCTGAGCGCGACCAATCGTTACTGGGTCGACCCGCGTGACGGGTTCATCTTGCAGAGCGAGCAGCAACTGACGTCGCAGTTGCGCGTCAAGTTTGTGCAGCTCACCCCTGATCGCAGGCACCTGCCGTGATGCGCCTGAAAATGTTATCGGCGGGCCTGATGCTGGTCGCGAGTGTGAGTCAGGCGGCCGTCACGGTGTCGGGTGATGTTGCCAATCCCGGGCCGGTCAAGTTGCCACCCGGCGGGCGCTTGCTCGATGTGATCAGCGAAGCCGTGCCGAATGCCGAAGGCTATTGGCTGGCGGGCGGGTTGCTGCGGCAGTCGCTGATTGAGGCGCAGACGCGACTCAAGGTCGGCGTGCTGTTTGATCTGGATGTGCTGCAACGCATGTCGATGCTGTTCGACCGGCCGAGTCGTGCGGCACTGGCGCAGCGCATTGCCGAAGAAGTGCGGCAGATGCCGGTGACTGGGCGGCAGATTGCCGATCTTGATCCGGTAGCGCTGGAAGTCGGATTCGCGCGCAACATTCGCCTCAATGACGGCGATCGTCTGGTTTATCCGAAACGCGTCGACGAAGTACAAGTGCTCGGTGCCGTCGCCGAGCCGTGCCACTTGCCGTATCAGCCGTTGCAGGAGGCGCGTGAGTACTTGCAAGGCTGTTCGATCCTGAGCGATGCCGAAGCCGATTACCTGTGGCTGATCCAGCCCAACGGCGTGTCGCGACGTGTCGGCATCGCGCACTGGAATCGTGAGTCCGGGCAGTTTCCGGTGGCTGGCAGCAAGATTCTGGTGCCGGTGAAAAATGATGATCTTGATCCGCCTCTACCTGAACTGAATCAGCAGTTGGCCGAATTCATTGCCACGCAGCTGGCCGAGGTGGTTCGTTGAATTTACGTTTTGCAGCTGTGTTGTTATTGCCCTGCGGTCTGGCCCATGCCGAACCGCGCATTACCCAGAATGACTTCGGTGGCACCGGTCTGTTGCAGACGCCGACCGCGCGTATGGCCCCGGCCGGCGAGTTGAGCGTCAACGCCAACCGCACCGATCCGTACAGCCGCTACAGCGTGTCGTTGCAGCCGCTGGACTGGCTCGAAGGCTCGTTTCGCTACACCGCGATCACCAACCGGCCATACGGCTCGGAGGCCCTCAGCGGCAGTCAAAGCTATAAGGATAAGGCGGTCGACGTCAAAGTCCGGCTGTGGCAGGAAAGCCACTGGCTGCCCGATGTGGCGCTGGGCTTCCGAGACGTTGGCGGTACCGGTTTGTTCTCCAGTGAATTTTTCGTCGCCAACAAGCGCTACGACAACTTCGATTTCAGCGCCGGTATTGCCTGGGGTTACCTCGGTAATCGCGGCGATATCGACAACCCGTTGGGCTACGTCAGCGATCGTTTCGATACCCGGCCAGCTCTTGAAGGCACCGGTGACGTCAACTCAGGCTCGTACTTTCGTGGGCGGCCGTCGTTTTTCGGCGGCGTGAGCTATCAGACGCCGTGGGATCGCCTCAGCCTGAAACTCGAATTCGAAGGCAACGACTACAAGCACGAGCCGAAGGACAACGAGATCAAGCAGGACTCGCCGATCAACCTCGGCGCGGTGTTCAAGGTGACTGATTCGGTCGATGTCAGCGCGGCGTGGGAGCGCGGTAATACGGCGATGTTTGGCGTGACTTTCCACACCAATTTCGTCAGCCGCAAAGCCCCGGCCAAGACCTACGACCCGACCCCGGAACCGCTGCCGGCGAAGGCGCCGACTACGGCGATGGATCAGGTCAACTGGGCGAACGTCTCGCAGCGTTTGCAGCAGAACGCCGGCTACAAGGTCGAGCGCATCGCACAGCGTGATTCCGAGCTGATCGTGTATGGCGAGCAGCAGCGCTACTTCCATTCGTCCAAGGCTGTCGGGCGGGCGAGCCGGATTCTCGACAACAGCGTCAACGACGACATCGACTGGTTTACCGTGGTCAACAAGCGCTATGACCTGCCGCTGGAAGAAACCAGCGTGCCGCGCCAGACCTTCCGCGAAGTGATCAACAATGAAGAGCCGCTGCAGTCGCTACACCGCACTACCGAGATCAACCCGGCAATGCCGCACAACGAGAAAACCCTCTACACCGAAGCGCCGCAGCATTTCAGCTATGGCGTCGGGCTGGGCTTCAAACAGAACGTTGGCGGCCCGGATGGCTTGCTCTATCAATTGAGTGCTGATGCCGACGCCGAATACCGCTTCAACCGCAACACCTGGTGGAGCGGTTTGCTCAGTGCCAACCTGGCCAACAACTTCGACAAATTCACCTACGACGCACCGAGCGGTCTGCCGCGTGTGCGCACGGATTTGCGTCAGTACCTGACCACGTCTAACACCACCATGCCGTTGTTCCAGGTCAGCCATGCCGAGCAGTTGGACAAAGACTGGTATGGCATGGTGTATGGCGGGTATCTGGAATCGATGTTTGCCGGTGTTGGCGGCGAAGTGTTGTTCCGCCCGACCGGTGAGCGCTGGTCGGTGGGCGCGGATCTGAACTGGGTGCGGCAGCGTGATTTTGATCAAGGGTTTGCCCTGCGTGATTACTCGGTGGTGACCGGGCATATCACCGGTTATACCGATCTGCCGTTCGATACGTTGGCGGCGGTGAGCGTCGGGCGTTATCTGGCCGGAGACTGGGGCGGCACGCTGGACATCTCTCGCGAGTTTTTCAATGGCGTGCGCTTTGGCGCGTGGGCGACGATTACCACGGCGGGCAGTGCCGAATATGGCGAAGGCAGTTTCGACAAAGGCATCTACCTGTCGATCCCGTTCGACGAAATGATGAGCATGTCGACCATGCGCCGCGCCAACCTGGTCTGGGCCCCGCTGACCCGTGACGGTGGTGCGCGACTCAGTCGCAGCTACCAACTGCACTCGATGACCGATAGCCGGGAAGGGGATATGTTTTATCGGAATTTCGAGAAGATCACGGAGTAAGCGCAGATCTCCGAAACACCTCTGAAACCTTTGGGAGCTGGCTTGCCAGCGATGAGGTCGGCACATTCAAGATTGATATTGGCTGACCCACTGCCATCGCGAGCAGGCTCACTCCTACATTGGATATTTGCCACGCCATAAGGCCTGAGCCAACTACAAATCCCTTGTAGGCCTTCGCCTGCTCGCGATAGCGTCAAACCAGTCGACAATCCCTTTTGCCTGACACACCGTCATCGCGAACAGGCGAAGGCCTACATTGGTTATTTGTCACGCCACAAATCCCGAGCCAATCCCGAATCCCTGTGGGAGCTGGCTTGCCAGCGATGAGGTCGGCACATTCAATATTGTTATTGGTTGACCCACCGCCATCGCTGGCAAGCCAGCTCCCACAGGTTACGTGTCTAGCCACAAGGCTTGAGCCAACCACAAATCCCTGTGGGAGCGAGCCTGCTCGCGAAGGCGTCAGCCCGGTCAGCATCATCGCTGCCTGACCCACCGCTTTCGCGAGCAGGCTCGCTCCCACAAGTTCTTTGCATCCCTCCACAATTCACTCTCGCTCCCAAATCCCAGGCACAAAAAAGGGGACTTTCGTCCCCTTGCGGTATGCAGCTTCAAACCTCAGTAAATATCCTTCGACAGCAACGTAAACGGCGTCTTCACCAGGATCTTCAGATCCAGCCACAACGACCAGCTGTTGATGTACTGCAGGTCAATCTCCACACGTTTCTGCATCTTGTCGATGGTGTCCGTCTCACCGCGGCAGCCGCTGATCTGGGCCAGCCCGGTGATCCCCGGCTTAATCCGGTGACGCGCCATGTACGCGAGGATTTTCCCCGAGTAGTAGTTGTTGTGCGCGACGGCGTGCGGGCGTGGCCCGACCAGTGCCATGTGCCCCTGCAAGACATTGAACAGTTGCGGCAACTCATCCAGCGAGGTGCGGCGGATAAAGCGCCCGACCGGGGTAATGCGCGAGTCATTACGGCTGGCCTGCTTCACATCGCGGTCATCGTGAACACGCATCGAGCGGAACTTCCAGACCTTGATGACCTTGCCGTTCCAGCCATGGCGATCCTGCTTAAAGAACACCGGGCCGGGCGAGTTGATCTTCACCGCCAACGCAATGATCAGCAGGATCGGACTCAGCGCGATGATCGCCAGGAACGCCACGGTTTTCTCGACCAGACTCTTGCTCAGAGCAGCGGTAGGGCGGCTGGTCAGCGGGCTCTCGTTCAAGTAGATCGCCGGCAGACCGTCCACGACCTTCACCGAGTGATTGAGCAGGGTCAGACTGTTCAAGTCCGGCACCCACACCACATCAACGTTGGCCCCTAGCAAGTCACCATAAATCGCCTCGATTTTCGCGGCTTCACACAACGGCAGGGTGATGTACAAGCGACGGATGTCATGCGCCTCGATCAACTCCAACAACTGTTCCTGATCGCCAACAACGCGCGGTGCATCCGAACCCAGCGCAGACACATCCCCATTGCTGACCAAACCTACCAACGGCAGATTTTCCAGTTGGCTGAGCTTCTTCGCCAGACCCAGCGCCAGTTCGCCGGTGCCGACGATCAGCGTCTTGTGTTCGCTTTTACGCGAACGCTGGTAGTACTTGGAAAACGCATGCAGCGGAGCGTAAAGAAACGCCTGACCGAGGAAGCCATACACCGCCCAGCTCAGAATTACCTGCCGCGAAAACAGCTCATCGGCCTGGCAGACAAAAGCGATGCACGCCAGCGCCGCCATGGTCATCGACCAACCCATGAACAACCGGCCGAGACCAGTCAGGTAGTTGTCACGCTTGCGATACACACCGCTAAACGTATAAGCCGGCACCGACGCCAGTACCGCCAGGGTTGCGCACATCCGGTAGTAGAACGCGACCGTCCCGGTGTGCTGCTCGGCGAGTATGAACAACAGCGTCACGACAAAGCCTTGTGCCAGCGCCCATTGGCCCCAAAAGGTCAGTCCCTTGAGGCCTGTGCTTCGATTGATACTTAAAGAAAGATCCATACGGTATCCCCAAAAGACGTCCATTCAGGTTTCAACAGTTGAAAGCCGAGTTGTTATGCAGACTTATTGTTTTTGTTTTAACGAGTGTCCTGAGGTAACAACATCGATATTGCCGAACTGTCGTCAGTCAATAGACTAAGTTATTGGCTGGAATGGTGTCTGACGAGTTCTAACAAGGTGGCACAGTGCCAACTTTTTAATAATCAAATAGAAGGGTGTTAGAAAAGGTCGTAGAGCGAGGGGTGAATAAAGTATGTTGTATTTGTTACTGTTGGAGGGGTGGAGGCAGGGGATGTTTAATTCAAGGAGGAAGATGAAGCCAAACAGAGTGCTCTTGTTGTATTTGTAATCGCACTTTTGTCTGTTTGTTCTGTTCGTGAAATTCTTGCGGGTTACGCGACGATTTCCTGGATCAGGCAGTAACCGCGGTTTCTGACGGCACGAAACAGTCGCTCACCATTACTGGCGCTTTTGAATTTGTCTTGCAGGCGACTCAGGCACATTTCCAGACCGCGATATTGTTCGGGTTCTCGACCGATGCTGAGGATCAGCTCGTCACGACTGACAACACGCTCTTCATGGCTGAGCATTTTTCTGACCAGTGCAGTTTCCAGGCCTGTCAGGCTGATTTCGACACCTTCTTTGACCAGCGCCCCCTGGTCATGGTCAAGATGCCAGGTTTCATTACCGGGCATATCACCTTCAACGGCAGGCGGCATGTTGCGGGTTTCCCCGGTAATGGCCGGGACATTCTGGAAAGGATTAGCCGATTGCGCTGCGCGCCATTCGGACTCGAGCGTGGCCAATATCCGCTGAGTATCATGTTCAATACTGCGCGGTGCATTTTTGCGACTGATGCCTGGATATGTGAACTCCATCACCATTGGAGCGGAAGAGGGCGAATCAATCCCTTCAAACGAATTGAAACGTTCACTGGACAGCATGCTCTCCAGTTCGCGTTGCGACGTTGTACTGTGAGTCACGACAACAAAATATTTCCTTGGGAGGGTTGTACTAGTTTCCATGTCTCTCTCCTGAATACATACCAAAATTGGCTAAAAGATAAATCGGCAGGCGAGCAATGACTTCCTCGGAAGTAATCGATAGGCAGGGTCTGGGCCCAAGAATGGCCCTCGATAAATTCCACTCGATCTGCTGCTATGTTATGGAGTTTTATTGTTATGGGTCGTGTTGTCGCGCTCATTCAATTGCTTGATTTCAAACAGGCGTGAAGCAGAATTGGAACGATATGGTTGCATCAGACGATCCTTCGTACGTATGCAAAAGGGATGGCTGCCCGAGAGTCAGGCAGTCGATATCAGACCCCGCAGCAGGCGATAGCCATAGCCGCGAATGCTCTGAATCGCGTTTGTACCATACATGTCCTTGATTTTTCCACGCAAGCGACTGATTGATTTCTCCAGTGCGCGAGGGTCGTAGAAATTGGTATTGAGGCCCATGATGCTGGCGATTTCATCATGGCTCAGGATGTGGTTACTGGTTTGCGCGAAGGCTTCGAGGATCTTCATTTCGGCAAACGAGATATCGAGTTTCTTGCTGGTGCCCATCAGGCAGATACGGGTCGGATCAAGCGTCAGATCGATATCGCGTTGCCATTCTTCACTGTTGAAGAACTCGCCCAGCAACTCGGCGCCATCGTCGGAAAGGGTATTGAGCTTGATACAAACATCCGCGCCAGCCAGATAATATTTGATCTTGTTGAAGGCGCCGCGACCGGTGATGACCGCGCAAATGATCGGCTTCAAGTTGTCGCTGCGCAGGTTTTCGACCAGCGCCAGATTGTCTTCGAGGGCCTGGGGGCTGTCGATCACCAGGAAGATGGCTCGATACGAACCAGACTGTTCATTCAACTGATATGAACTAGTGTACGCATCGGCTTCGAGCGCCATATCACTGCGTAAATGCTGGGCGACTAGCGCTTTGAAATGTTCAGCCACGCCACGGGTACGACCCAGAGTAAGAACACCAGGTTCGTCGTTTGTCGGGCGCGGACTTCTAGTCGCTAAGTTCCCTGAGAGCATCATGCATTGACTCGAATTAAGTGCTGACATCGGGATGTTAAAGCACCGGTTCTCATCTGTGACTGACAATTGGTAACATTCACGCGATTTTTAGACGTGTCTCGCGAGTTTTCTAACAATAATTAAGCTTTTCAAGCTTTTAGTTGATTTTCTCGGAGGGGTGAACTACTGCTTAGATGGTGGCGATATGCAATGGTGCCACTATTTTGAGGTGAATGCGATAGCTTTGTATATGTCCAATTGCCACTGTCTGGCCATCTCGAGATAATGTGATATTGATCACACTTTATTGCCGGAGCAACTTTTATCTGCAAAAAGGCCTAAATATTTTCTGCGTAGTTCGTCAGCCGACGATTACTAACATGGCTTGAGTGTGTCTTTTAATAAGACGTAATCTTCGTGGCTGATGAACTTTTGCGTTTATGTATGTCAATGGTCTCACTGCAGATACTCAACCCCTGAGTGTTATTACCCGGTCGCTCGCCCAAAGAGCGCTCTGACGGAGGATTAATGGATTTCTGGACCCTTTTCCAGGTGTTGATATTAGGTGCGGTAGAAGGCCTGACCGAGTTCTTGCCGATCTCGAGTACCGGCCACCAGATCATCGTCGCCGACCTGCTGGAATTCGGCGGTGAACGCGCCATGGCGTTCAACATCATTATTCAACTGGGTGCCATTCTTGCCGTCGTCTGGGAGTTTCGACCGAAGATCTTTGAAATCGTCAAAGGCCTGCCAACTCAACGCAATGCTCAACGTTTCACCCTCAACTTGCTGATCGCCTTTCTGCCCGCCGTGGTCTTGGGCGTGTTGTTCGCCGACGCGATCCACGAATACCTGTTTAATCCGATCACCGTCGCCGTGGCATTGGTCGTCGGCGGCATCATCATGTTGTGGGCCGAACAGCGCAGCCATGTGATCAGCGTCGAGCACGTCGACGACATGCGCTGGTCCCACGCACTGAAAGTCGGATTCGTACAATGCCTGGCGATGATTCCCGGCACCTCACGCTCCGGCTCGACCATCATCGGCGGTCTGCTCTTCGGCCTGTCGCGCAAAGCCGCCACCGAATTCTCGTTCTTCCTCGCCATGCCGACCATGGTCGGCGCTGCCGTGTACTCCGGCTACAAATACCGCGACCTGTTCCAGCCCAACGACTTGCCAGTCTTCGCCCTCGGCTTCGTCACCGCGTTCATCTTCGCGATGATCGCCGTGCGCGGCTTGCTCAAGTTTATTGCCAACCACAGTTATGCCGCGTTCGCCTGGTACCGGATCGCGTTTGGTTTGTTGATTCTGGCAACGTGGCTGTTTGGCTGGGTCAACTGGACCGCCGCAGCGGCCGCTTGATCACTGGGCGCTGATCAACGCCGCAACGGCGAGATCGTTTAACGCCGAATCCGGCGACTCCTGGCGATAGCGCTGCAAGGCCGACGTGAAATACGCGGCCTGCAGCATGCCGTCGCTGGCGAGATAGAGTCGCGCGTCTTCCTGTTCCTCAGCAGAGTAAACACGCTTGTGACTGTCGGTCGTTTCCTGGCTAGACGAAATAGGTGCAAGGATTAAAGACACCAAAGTGAAGCCGGAAAACTGCGTCACCTCCCACGGCGTATCGGTCTGGCCCATGCAAAAGCCGTCGCAGTGCGCATAAACGTCGGAAGTGAAACTGAACAAAGTGAGGAGGGTGAAACGCTTGAAAGCAGAAAAAGTAAACGCGGGCATAAACGAAAGACATCCTGTCAGCACAACAAAACACGGGGCAACGCTCATGCGTCGCCCGCACACTCAAACCATCAATCAACGACCTTCAAGCAACTCAGCGGCCTGATCCAGCAACGCCAACGGATCCTTGGCCTTGTGAATATCCACCGACAACAGCTGACGGAATTTGCGCGCCCCCGGGAACCCCGTGCCCAGGCCAAGCACATGCCGCGTAATGTGATGCATCGCACCACCGGCCAGCAAATGCTCGGCTATATAAGGACGCAACTGCGCCAACGCCTCAGCCCGACTGATCACCGGCGCCGAACTGCCGAACAACTGCTGATCCACCTCCGCCAGCAAATACGGATTGTGATAAGCCTCACGCCCCAACATCACACCGTCGAACGTCTGCAAATGCTCATGGCAAGCCTCCATCGTCTTGATCCCGCCATTCAGCACAATCTCCAACGCCGGAAAATCCGCCTTCAGCTGCGCCGCCACGTCATAGCGCAAAGGCGGAATGTCACGATTCTCCTTCGGCGACAACCCCTCCAGAATCGCAATCCGCGCATGCACGGTAAAACTGGTGCACCCGGCATCGCGGACGGTGCCGACGAAATCACACAGCTCCGCGTAACTGTCCCGACCGTTGATCCCGATGCGGTGCTTTACCGTCACTGGAATCGACACAGCGTCTTGCATCGCCTTCACACAATCCGCCACCAGTTGTGGGTGACCCATCAGGCACGCGCCGATCATGTTGTTTTGCACACGATCGCTTGGGCAGCCGACGTTCAGGTTTACCTCGTCGTAACCGTGCTCTTGGGCCATGCGGGCGCAGGCGGCCAGATCCAATGGAACGCTACCGCCCAACTGCAGCGCGAGAGGGTGCTCGGCTTCGTTGTGACGGAGGAAACGCTCGTGATCGCCGTTGAGCAGCGCGCCGGTGGTGACCATTTCGGTGTAGAGCAGGGCGTTCTTCGACAGGAGGCGTAGGAAGAAACGGCAATGGCGGTCGGTCCAGTCCATCATCGGCGCCACACTGAAGCGGCGAGAGGGTTCAGGACGGGCGTGGCTAGTATTTACAGGCGCTTCAGGTTTTTCAGAGTTCATTAATACTGATCTTTTATACAGCAGTTTTTACCCATTTTTCCTTGTTTTTCGAAGTCGGTTGCTACAATGTAGCAAGTGAATTCGGCAATGTAGCAACTGGAAATGGGCACGATCACATCACGCAAGCGCAAGGATAACTCGACGGCCTATACGGCGCAGATACGGATCAATCGGGACGGGAAGACAGTTTATCAGGAAAGCCAAACCTTCGATCGCAAGCAGGTCGCTCAAGCGTGGATCAAGCGCCGCGAGACGGAGCTGGCCGAGCCTGGTGCGATTGAGCGTGCGAACCGCAAGGGCGTGACGATCAGGAAAATGATCGAGCAGTATCTGGACGAGTACGAGAAGATCCGGCCGTTGGGGAAGACTAAGAACGCCACGTTGAAGGCGATCAAGGATACCTGGTTGGGCGACCTCGACGACTCGGCCCTGACCAGCCAGAATCTGGTGGAGTTTGCACAGTGGCGGATGGGCAAGGAAGGCGGCGGCGTCCAGGCGCAGACGGTTGGCAATGATCTCTCGCACCTGGGCGCAGTTCTATCCGTTGCGAGGCCGGCATGGGGCTACGAAGTGGATCCGCTGGCCATGCCTGATGCACGCAAGGTGTTGCGAAAACTAGGTATGGTGAGCAAGAGCAAGGAGCGTAACCGTCGGCCGACTTTGGAAGAGTTGGATAAGCTGATGGAGCACTATTCCGAGATGCAGACACGACGTAAAGCGCAGATCGACATGCCAAAGATGATCGCCTTCGCGATCTTCTCGACGCGTCGGCAAGAGGAAATCACGCGTATTCGTTGGGAGGATCTCGATGAATCCAGACAGGCCGTCCTAGTCCGAGACATGAAAAACCCTGGGCAGAAAATTGGCAATAATGTGTGGTGCCATCTGCCGGATGAAGCCTGGGCGATCATTCAATCCATGCCTAAAAAGGAAAAGCAAATCTTCCCCTATAACGGCAAGTCGATTTCAGCGTCCTTTACCCGGGCCTGTCCGCTATTGGGCATTGAGGATCTTCATTTCCATGATCTGCGGCATGAAGGGGTGAGCCGGCTGTTCGAGATGGACTGGGATATTCCCAGAGTTTCGAATGTCTCGGGGCATCGAGATTGGAACTCGTTACGACGCTACACCCATCTGCGCAGGCAAGGTGATAAATATAACAAATGGTTATGGCTAGAAAAAATTCTATCCGAGAGCTATAAATAAATGATTCTGCTTTTGAGTAAGAAAAGTTTGCCCGGTAACTTGATGTCTTGAGGGTGATAAATGGAGTTAAAAATTGCGTGGTGGAACACAGGGATGTCTCCGCCGACGACCAAAAGAAGTGCTAAAGGCAAGAGGGAGGCGAAAGGTTTTTTAACCGTGCTGCGGCATCTGCTTGTTGAGGATGAGATTGATTTGCTAGGGTTGTGTGAGGTTAGCCTGGTAGAAATATCCGCGATAAGTTTGCTGCTTGAAGGGTTTGAAAAGAAGAACTTCAAAGTTGTTTCTCTTTATAGTGTCAATGGTAATAGTGTTAATGATTTCTGTGTCATAATAAATGAGCGGAAAGTTGAGTACTTGGATCATCAGTTTGTGAATAGGCGAGATGAGGCGCGCGTATTCTATAAGGCGGGGGTTAAAGTTAGGTTTCGCGTTTGTAATGAGTCGATTTTTACTGTTTATTTGTCGCACTGGCAAAGTCGGCGTTCGGTGCCAGAAAAACCGCATAGGGCGGAATTAGGAAGCGCCCTGAGGTCCTCAATAAATACGGTGTTTGAAATAGGAGGAGATAATTCCCAAATTGTACTTATGGGGGATTTTAATGATGATCCGTACGAAGATTCAATGACGCATCATCTGAAGGCAACCCGTGATAAGAGTTTCGTTTTGGCGAATAAGCGTGTGCTGTATAATCCATTCTGGAGAGAAATGGGAGCCTTGATCCCCTATGTACACACTGATCGGCCATTATGGAATTACCCCTATGGCACCTGCTATTATAAGCAAGGCAAAGAAATGACCTATTGGAAAACGTTCGATCAAATGTTGTTTTCTTCATCATTTTTTGGTCAGGGTAACTGGCATCTTTCGGAGGGGGCAACTAAAATTTACTCTCTAATTGAATTTGGGCGTTATTTTGATGATTGGAGTGTTGTTTCTGATCATTTGCCGGTTTCAACGAAGCTCATGAGGGTTTGATATGTTTGATTTCGTGGGAGCATTTAGGCGAGGCATTAAAGCCGCAAAGGAGCTTAACAAGTATCAATTAGAGATTGACGAGGTTTTTTTTGAGCTTTCAAATAAGTTTTTGGATGCGACAGAAGGTGAGTTTGTTATAGAGCGTTTGAGTTCGTTCGTATCAGGTGTTTCGGCGGCTTTAGATGTTTTGACTGGTACTCCACCTGTCTCGCAAATGCAAACTAGTGGGGCGATTTTTATACGCTCTACGAGCGATGCTAATAAAAAGGCGAAGATTGCCAATTGGATTAAGCACCCTAAAGGTTTTACTTTTGTGCTGCAGTTTGAGCAGCGTGAAATAATATCGAAGAGCAAGTTTGAGTTGGGTGCGGCATTGGAAGAGCTCTTGAGCGCTCCTGTTGTAGGTAAAGCATATTTGAGTTTGCTAAATTCATCTCTAACTGATCGCAAAGAAAAAGAAGTTGTCAAAGGTCGTCCACTTAGAGTGGTGAAAGGGAGTGCAGTAGCAGCGGCGAAACCCGGGGCAGTCTGGGTCGCGGCGAAACCAGCAGCGAAACCTGCGGCAGCTAAGGTAGCGGCTAAGTCAGCAGCAAAACCTGCGGCAGCCAAGGTGGCGGCTAAGTCAGCAGCAAAACCTGCAGCACCCAAGGCCGCGGCTAAGCCAGCAGCAAAACCTGCGGCACCCAAGGCCGCCGCAAAGCCAACAGCAAAACCTGCGGTAGCCAAGGCCGCGGCTAAGCCAGCAGCAAAACCTGCGGCACCCAAGGCCGCGGCTAAGCCGGCAGCGAAAAAACCTGCGGCAGCCAAGTCACCAGCTGCACCTAGAGCAATCAAGCCAGCAGCTCCAAGACCTGCATCACCTGCGGTGCCAAATGCTGACGCGTTGGGTGACGGCGTAAATGAAGTGAAGTCCGGAAACCCTCAAAGTGTGCTTAATCCAGGGCTCTAAATGATCTGCATTGAGCCCATCAAGCTACGGCATTGTTATTATCTAGATTAAGGGGCAAATAAGGGGCGTAAGCCCCTTTTTTCATGCTGCTCGACCCATGAGCCGGTTTTGTTCCTTTGCTGCTTTTTCCCTTTGTCGGTCGATGTAATCGGCCAAATCTTTGATATGAATGCCCAATGCCGCTTTCTGCGTGTCGGCCCCTAATCTAACTATTGGGACGTCAATCTCACCATCCAGGCGCTTTCGTTTGAATTTTTCCACGGTCAAGTGCATGTAGTCGGCACATACCCTGTCGAGCGGTATTACTGCTTGACCATGATATTGGGCCATCAACAGAAATAATGTATTCACACTGCCTCCCTTGTGTTGATGGACTCCCAGTTGCTATCGCAGAGCCTAGAAGACCACTCGCCCGCGTTAGTGATGTGCGCGTCGCGTTGCGAGCAGTGCCGCAGACTTTCGAGTACTGGGCGGGACTTTTCGAGTCTGACGAACTCGTCGATCTGCTTCAAGTTGATGGCTACCTGTGGTGGGCTTTCGTTGTTGCCTGAATGCGTATACCCAGCAGCAGGCTGCGCGGGCGGGCGGGTCTGAGCGATCAGCGTTGCATTGGATATGGCTGCCTCGCGCAGCTTTTGGTGGGGTATAAGCGCCTCGGTGGTGTTGCTGGAAGGAGCAATAATGCCTGCTGCTGAGCAGCAGATACGGTTTGTTTTTAGCGTGTCGACGCTCACTTCTTCGCAGAGCAAAGCGGTCGTGGATTGGGTGTTGTGCTGGTCCATTTGCATGCCGCTTTCCTCCGAGGTTCGATTGCGCGTTGGTTGGTCCGCCGCTGGTGAGGCGTATGCCGTGTCGCGGTGGGTGTTGGAGTGGGTAAAGATCTCGTTCATGCGGCGTCTCCCACGTCAAAGGGGGCCAGTTGCTCAGCCATGTCGAGAGCTCGGTCGCGCAGGGTGCGAGTGTCGCGCTCCAGTTTTTTTCCTGTGCGGAATGCACTGAATGTCTCGGCGGCAATGCGAAGTTTCTCGGCGATTTCCAGCAGTGCCAATCGCTCGGGGCCTCCGAATGCCATCGCTATCTGCAGACGTTTGCAGTGTTGCGACAAGCGCGTGTGGTCGGCCTTGATGAAGTCGAGAGATGCCCTTAATTCGCGAACCGTCTTGGCGCTTTCGGCACGCTGGATCTCGTCGCTTTCCTTCATGCCAGCGGACATGCCGTCGCTATGGCCCATGAAGTAGCCGGCCCATACTAATAGCCCGGCCAGAATGATCAGGGCGATGAGTGCGCAGATCTGAATTGCGGTCATGGTGTGCTCCTGGTGAAGTCTTCGGCTGGTGGTGGCAGCCGTTCGGTTTTGGGTGCTACTCGTTGGTGTCGTCCTGCTGTCGCTGCATGTCTTCGTCGGCCTTGTAGGCGCGGATGTCGATCAGTGAGGCGACGTGCCGGATGTGGGCGTACTTCGGTGCCTTGCGGCTGGTGTCCAGCGTGGTGATGGGGAGCTGGATGCGGCCGCTGCTGATCTCGGCCACGAACGATTGCTCGTTGAGGTTGCGGAAGTACTGCTCACGCACTTTATCGAGCGGGATCAGGACGTCGCCGAAGATGCGGTAAAGCAGTTCGACGGTGGCTGACTCCGGTGCCGGGTGCAGGCGCAGCGGGTTTTGTGCTGTGTTACTCATGGCTTTGTTGGGCCTCCTTGCGTTGTTTTCTGGCCGGGTGGTTCCAGGAGTTCAGGCAATGCGTTCTGGTCAGCTCGCGCAGATGTTCGGGCACTTCGAGGAGCGCGGCGTTGCGCTCCTCTCGTGTCCGCATGGCGATGATCTGGCGGGCGTATTCCCTAGGCCACGTCACGGCTGCCTGCCGGAATGGCGGGTAGGTCGATGCCCAACTGCTCGGCTAGCCAACGGATACCTGGCTGTTTGATCCGGGTCGATTGGCTGTACTGCATGCCGAGCTGGTCGTGGTACCACTGGCTGTCCTTGATCCGCAGATAGTCGCGGTCACGGTTGGGGTAGGCCGGCAGGTTTCGCTCGTTGAGCAGGCCTTTTTCCCGCATGCGTGCAATCAGCTTGGGCCGGGTGAGGCCGAGTTGGGTTGCTGCTTGGGCGAGGGAGCGTTCCATAGCATCCCCCTTCATGCTGCGTGCGCGGCTGGGGTAGCCGCTGCAGCGAGGTGGTTGATGGACTCGGTGACCTTGCCGTAGATCTCGACATCGGTGCCGTACGCGGTGAAGCACCGGGTGTGCGGGCTTTTGTTGCCGATGCTCAGGATGGTGGTGACGCCCGAGCGCGATTGCGTGCGGTGCAGCGCTACATGTAGAGGGTAGTCGAACCCCATGTCGAGGCTCAGCACGCCGCCGGTGCGTACTAGTTCGAGCACCCGTTGCTTGTCCGAGACCTCGAAGCGGCCATATTCGCGGCTGGCATGCGGGCGATGCGCCAGGTCGCGGGTGTTGCTCGCGTCAAATGGGCCGTTGGCGATTTCTTCGATGAAGTCGGCCAGCTTAAGGTGCGTCTTCTTGTCATTCTGCAGGGTCAGCGTGTGGCGTTCGCTGCCCAGCTCGATGACGAAGGTACTTTCGGTTGTGCCTCGTTCGACCTTGAGGCGGAACGCCAAGCATTCACGCTTGGGCGCTGTCCGGAGGACGTGGTTGAAGGTCTCGGTCAGGTTGACCTGGGCGTTGAGCAGCTGCAGGGTGCGGTTGTCGATTTTGAACTTGATCATGCTGCGTGCCCTCCGCCGTTCGGATCGAATGGCGTTGGCGCGGTAGGGGGAGGGGGCGGCTTCGGCTTGGTGGAGGCGAAAGAGCAGCCAAATTCGCGCGCTAGGCGACGAATCTCGAAGACGCGAGATGGATCAGCTGTGGCGGGATGGACGTGCAGTGTGGCTGTGGTGTGCATGGTAATTCCTCGCTCTGTGGTGGAGAGTGAGAAAAATATCAACCATTGGTAGATGTTTGTCAACAACCAATGGTTGATGTTTCTGGTGAAACTCATTTTAGGCGGATTGATTCAACACTAAATTTCGAAGGAGGTTGATATTCAGATTGGCTTTAAGCAAAATCTAATGAGGGACTTCTAAATTGAGATGGATTCAGGTGATCAAAAAAATGACATTGGATGGAATCGTCTCATTTGTAAGTTTTGCTGCAAATTTTACGTCTTCAATTGCCTCCATAATTGCGATATATCTTTTCGTTTTTAAGCGGAAAGCAATTGCCTCTGTGTTTTCATTGCTCTTTAATTATTCGCATCAGTTAACTCTTTCTGAGATCAAGGAAAAGCTTGAGCTGTTGAATAATTTTAATGCGAATGATCCTGCCCATACCGATACGATATTGAATATATTTCATGATCTATTAGGTCAGATCAGAGGGAATGATAAAATTAGTGGCTTGATGTCTAAGCAGATAGTAAAGCTTGAACGTTTAATTGATCGTGACTTGAAGATTGCGCCAATTACCGAACCCAAAAAGCGTGCATTGATCAGCGAGATTCGTGAAAAAGTTAGACACTTAAACGTTCAGAATATTGATGAGCTTGCCGGGAGTGGATCATGAGTAAGATTGTGGTTGCCGTAAATGCAATGATTGAGAATGCGCACAAAATTACAGATGTCCTTCAGGGGGTACATGAAAGCGAAATATTTTTTAAGTATGATCAAAAATATAAATGGTCTATTTTGAAAAGACGTGATGACCATTATGCAGTGATGTTTTACCCTGGACGACAAAGACTAGAAGATCTCGCAAGCATGCCAGATGACTTTTGGCATGAGTTCAGTGAGGTGGTTAGATATAATTCAAAAGATCTAGGTACCAAGGAAAGTTTGGAAACGTTTATGGATCTTTATAGGGTTGTGAACGATATAAAGTATGGTATGGATCATGTTCTAGATGACATCATAAGTTCGGTGGATTTCTAATGCAGGTTGCAAGTTTTTTGTAAAATCATTCAGGTATGAATGAACCCACAACTTTTCCGCATATATGAGTTTCTTCCGTAATATCAATGATTGGATATTGCGGATTGATTGGCCTCAAAAACTGCCGCCCAGCATCCTCGACCAAAATCTTAAATGTCGCTTCATTAGTGCGCGGGACTCTAGCGATAACTCGATCACCCGTCTTAGCTTCAGCTTCTGGATCAACAAAAATTATGCAACCCGTAGGGTAGCTGCGACCCGGCCCAGGATTCGTCATTGAGTCGCCGAGGACTTTCAGTGCGTATCCGTTGTTACTAATCGGCACAGGGCAAGACAACCATGATTCTGGGTCATGGGCTTCAAAGTTCGATATCGCTTCGCACCAGGCTCCGGCTTGAACCCAAGAGATCAACGGGACTTTTCCAAAGCGTTGATTTATTTTGCTGACGTTGCTCTCTTCGCTGATGACCAGTTGGCGAACGTTGCCTTCACCGGTCTGTTCTTTAGGTAGTACACCGTATTCAAGCCACTCCCGGCGAACCTTCAGCCAAGTGCAGAGCGCAACCATGCTATCAGCTTCGGCCATAGCTTCTCCGTTCAGCCATTTGCTGACAGCTTGTGTGGTCTTATCAACCCCCAAATTCTTCAACTGACGATGGATGTCCACGCCACGACCCCGGCTGCGTACGCCGGCATCGTCTAGGGCTTCGTGTAAGCGCTCGCTGAAAGCTGCGCGGAGAGTATTTTTATCAACCATGGGTTGAGAGTCTCATATAGGTTGCGAAATAGTCAGTTGATCTATAACATCAACCACTAGTTGATAAATGGAGGTTGTCATGATCCACCCCGCAAACTATCCGACCGCTGTTGCGTTTGCCTTTGACGCAGTAGGCGGCATCGGGACCGCCGCCAAGGTATGCAATCGCAGCTATCAGGCGCTGAACAAATGGCGGCAGGCAGGCTGCCTGCCGCGAACGGATTACACCGGTGAAACCAAATACGCTGAGCTTTTGGCTGCTGCCGCAGAACGGCAGGGCAATACCTTTCAGGCTGCTTGGCTGTTGAACGCATCGGCTCCCCAGAAAGCTGCGGCGTAGTAAGAAAAAAGGCGACCCAAGGGCCGCCCAGTTCCTCCCGACACGCACCACCACAGCGCTGTCGGGTCGCGATAAAGGCAGGCGGGCACACCACATGCAACCACCTCCCTTTATCGCGCTTTTCCAAGGCTCGGAAGCCTTGGTGTTGCTGCCTTTTCCACCACAGATTGGGCAGCTGTTGCGCCAGGGGTGAGCAACGGATTGCTCGCCCCGGCACGGTGCCGGTGTCGATCCCGAAGATCTCGCCGGCGTTTGGGCCCTTTCAAGCCACGCGGCAAATGTATCACCACTGCATGTCGCGCGGCACTGGCAACTTACAAGGATTAATGCCATGAGCCGTATCGTTCTGAGCTCTCTAGACCGGGCGCAGCGGGAAGTTCTGCCGCTCGATCTCGCGCTTTACCATGCCGCACGGGACTACCCCGGCGGCGCTGCTGCTATCGCCGCTACCACCGGCCGAAATGCGACCACGCTGCAGCACAAGCTTTCCCCAACCCACCCAAGCCACACTGTGAACATCCAAGAGTTCGGCGAGATTCTGGAGCTGACCAAGGATCGCCGCATTCTGGATGCGGTGCATGCGTTGGTCGGTGACACGACCTGGCAGGAGCTGGCCGAGGCGTACACCAACGACATGCCCGAGACGTTGACCACCGGTATCGCGGAATACTTCCGCAAGGTGGCGGATCTGGCGGACACCTGGGCCAAGAGCATTGGTGACGGTGTCGTTACTGATGAGGAACTTGCCGCGATTCGGCTGCAGGTGTTTCGTGGGATTCAGGGGTTGCTGGGGATGTTTAACCGCGCCACGTATGTCAACCAGACAACGCGGGGTGTTGATCGTGGCTGATATCGCTGACTTCGCTAATGACCTGGTGCAAGAGCGTATCGATCAAGCGCTCGCTGCTCGCAACGCCGCCAAGCCTGCTTTGGCGGCGCATTCGTTTCTGTTCTGCGAAACGTGTGATGACCCGATCCCTGAGGCCCGTCGCTTGGCGCAGCCCGGCTGCACGCAATGTGTGGGATGCCTTTCTGTCGACGAACTGAAGGGGGCTCGCCATGCTGGATGAGGTTCTGGGGCAATTCGCTGACTATGGGCTTGAGCCTGCGCAGCCATTGATGTTCGGCAAGCTCACCCGATGCAAGACGGCGCAGGACAAGGGCAAGGAAAAGAACGGCTGGTACATCGTCCATGAGCATCGCACCGAGAAGGGCGAGACGCTCATTTTCGGCGCATTCGGTGATTGGCGTTCGGGTGAGTCGCAGAAGATCAAGGTCAAGGCCGGGCGGATGTCGCCGGAAGAGCGTGAGGTCATGCGCGCTCGGCAGGAAGAAGCAAAGCGCCGGGCTGCCGAGATCGCGGCCAGTGCGGCGCGTCGTGCGGCTAAGCGTGCGGCGGGTATGTTCAAGCGCATGCCGGAGAAGGGCCGTAGCGACTATTTGGATCGTAAGCAGATCGTTGGTATCGGTGTTCGGTATGCGCCGCGCACCGGTGCGTTCCTGGTGCCGATGTGCAACGTGCGCGACGAGATTGTCGGCCTGCAGGTGGTGTTTCCGACCAAGCAGGAAGACACCGGCCGGGACAAGACGTATTGGCCCTATGGGATGTCGAAGGAGGGCGCTTTTCACCTGATCGGTCCGCATCCGGATCCGGGTGAGCCGGTGTTGGTGTGTGAGGGCTACGCCACGGGCGCAAGCCTGCATATGGCAACTTCGCTTACTGTGGCCATCGCATTTGACGCCGGCAATTTGCTGGTGGTGTGCAAAGCAATGCGTGAGCGCTTCGCCGGCTGCCCGTTGATCATATGCCGGGATGATGACTGGAAGACCACCAAGCCGAATGGCGATGCGTGGAACCCTGGTGAAGAGAAGGCCAATAACGCGGCGCTGATTGTCGGTGGCCAGGTGGTTGCACCGATTTTCTCCGGTGAGCGTGAGGTCAAGTGGACCGACTTCAACGATCTGCATGTTGCTGAAGGTCTGGAGGCTGTGCGCCGTCAGGTACTGGCCGTGGTCAAGCCGCCGGCTGCTGGTGGCTGGAAAGACATGCTGGCTCGAAGCGAGAGCGGGGCGTTGATTGCGCACATGCAGAACGTCGAGTTGATCCTGGCCAACGATGAGCGTTGGGCCGGGGTCATCAGTTACAGCGCGTTCAGTTCGAAGATCGTCAAGCTGCGTGCGGCGCCTTATGGCGGCGGCACGGGCGATTGGGCGGACATCGATGATGTGCGGGTGATGAAGTGGCTCGCGCAGCAGTACAACTTGCGGGTCAAGGCTTCGCATGTGATCGAGGCGGTGAGTGTGGTTGCGCATGACCATGCGTTTCATCCAGTGCGGCAGTACCTGCGCAAGCTGCAGTGGGATCAGGTGCCCCGGCTTGAAAGTTGGCTTACCGATGTCATGGGCGTTAAGGCCACGGACTACTCGTCGAAGGTCGGCAAGCGCTGGATGTTGTCGGCCGTGGCTCGGGTGATGAAGCCTGGTTGCAAGGCTGACTCGGTGATGATTCTGGAGGGTGCGCAGGGCGCTGGTAAGTCCACCGCGATGAGCATCCTCGGCGGTGAGTGGTTCATGGATACGCCGTTTGCGCTGGGTGACAAGGACGGCTTTCAGGCGATCCGGGGCAAGTGGATCGTTGAGCTGGGGGAGCTGGACAGCTTCAACAAGGCTGAGAGTACGAAGGCCAAGCAGTTCTTCTCTGCGTCCACCGACACTTACCGCGAGAGCTACGGCCGCAGAACGATGGACGTGCCACGCCAGTGTGTTTTCGTGGGTACGACCAACCAAGACGAGTACCTCAAGGACGCCACCGGCAACCGACGTTACTGGCCGGTCGCGTGTACCAAGGTCGATCTGGAGCTGTTGCGCTCGATGCGCGATCAGCTGTGGGCCGAGGCGGTGTTCTGCTACGACGCGGGCGACCTCTGGTGGGTGACGCTGGATGAGGCGGCAATGTTCGGCGAAGAGCAGGACGAACGCTTCGTTGTCGATGAATGGGAAGGGCCGATTCTGACCTGGCTTGAGGAGTCGCAGATTGGCGAGACCACCACCGGCAGCGATGTGCTCACCAGTGCGTTGAAGTTGGACTTCGGACATTGGGGCAAACCGGAGCAGATGCGCGTCGGCGCGATCATGCATCGGTTGGGCTGGCGGCGTGTTCGGTTGCCGGCGTTGGCTAAGAGCGGTCAGCGGCCTTGGGCTTACAAGAAGCCGACAGGGTGGGGCGGTGCTTCGGCGTTACAGTGTGAAGCGTTCGAGGAGCCTTGTTTTGATTAAGGAGATCGATTCGCTGCTTCGGTTATGGGCGCAGGAGCTGCATTCAGAACATTCGAAAGGAGGGCTGGCTGGGGGAAATATGGTTGCCATGATGATGGAGAGCAACGGGCAACTGATCAGGGGGCGGCGCGCCTTTCGTGCGCCGATGGAAAGCTCGTTAGATATTGAGCTGATCGTAAACAAGCATCTCGCGCCGGAGCTGGTGGCGGTGGTGCGTGAGCATTACTGCACGCTCGATGTGGATATGCGTTTGCGGTATGCCCACTGCGGTTGTGGCCGCGACACGTATTACCAACGCTTGCATGACGCGCATCTGCAGATCTTAGGCGTGATGATGGGGCAGGCTGCGTGACCCCAGGCATTGCTCCGGTTGTGGTTGTCCCACTGGCCCGTCTTGTCTCGCTGCGTTTTGATGCAGTGGGACAGGTGCGGGCCTTGTCGTTGTTGGGTTGTCCCACCGTCCCGCCTAGTCGTGCCTTCCGCCCGTGTGAGCATAGCGGGCGAGCACTACGCGCTTACGCGCGAACGCGTGTTCTTTAAAATTTTTCCTTTACACGAGAAAGAAGAAAGATAAGTAGGACAGTGGGGCGAAGCCCCGAATTCAGGCGCTCTCAGGCGTCCCACTTCGATTCAGAAAAGTGGGACGTATGGGACACCACCGCAACAACAGATTGCCGTGGTGGTGTATTCGCCGACATTCGCTAGGCGTTCACCCTGCATTACCCACTTATTCACCGGGTGGCATTAAAACAGGGTTGCTGCCACCGGAATCGACCTGTAAAAAGTAGTCATCTTCGATAGGTGCGACCGCAGAGAGCGGCAGGCACCACACCACCAAACCCGGCCATCGCGCCGGGTTTTTGCGTTTAGGGGTTGGCGATGACAAACGAGCAACAAGCACTGGCAGAGATGCCGATCTGGTTAGTGGTCGTGTTGGCCTTGGTCGGTGGCGTGTCGGGGGAGATGTGGCGAGCAGATAAAGATGGGGCGCGGGGCTGGGCGTTGTTGCGCAGGCTCGCGCTTCGGTCTGGGGCCTGCATTGTCTGCGGGGTGACGGCGATGATGTTGATGATTGCCGCCGGGATGTCGCTGTGGACGGCGGGCGCGTTGGGATGCCTGACAGCGATGGCGGGTGCGGATGTTGCCATCGGGTTGTATGAACGATGGGCTGCCAAGCGGCTTGGCCTTTCCGAATCAGCATCGACCGACCGCACCTAAGAGGCGGGGCGCCGGTTTTTCCGGGTCCTCCCCGAAGGCCGCCCCCTTCACGGGTTACGGAACTCGCGGGATCTCTGCAGCTGAGAATTTGGCAGGGATGTCCGTCTTTTCAAAGGGATAGATATGGGCAGGTCAGTTAGCAAGGCCGACTTAAGCGAGATCGTCGGCCGTGATGAACGCACCCTGACCCGATGGCAGAACGACGGCATGCCTGTGACCGAGTTCGGCCTCGGTCGGGGCAACGAAAACCAATACGACACCGAAGCCGTCATTCAGTGGCTGATGCACCAGGCCGCACTCAACGGCAAAAAAGAATCTTCACGCGACAGGCTCGACCGGATCCGTGCCGACCGCGAAGAACTCGCGATGGCCAAGGATCTGGGCGAGGTTGTGATTGCGGCTGATCTGGTCGAGCGTTTCGAAGCCATGATCACCGCTGCCAAAGTGGAGCTGCTCAATTCCTTTCCGGACGCGTTAGCCGCTGAATTGTCGGCGCGCTACGACGTGGAGGTAGATGAGCAGCTCATTCGCTACCCCATTGAAGCCATCCTGAGGAGGCTTTCTGACTATGACAAGGATGATGCCCCGTCAGATGGATATTCTGACGAACCGGACGATTCGGAGGGCCTTGAGGAAGACGGCGACTAAAGCGCTGCGCGGCGCCTGCCGCAAGTGGGCACCGCCGCCCCGCATGAGCATTATCGAGTGGGCGGACAAGTACCGCTGGCTCGCACCAGAAGAAGCGGCACGCCCCGGCAAGTATCGCTTTGACGTGACGCCTCACCTGATCTGGCCCGGTGGGCCATTGGAGGCCCTGGACGATCCGACTGTTAGTGAGATTGTCGGACGCAAATCGGCGCAGGTTGCTTGGACGTCTGGCGTGCTGGGAAACGCCCTGGGTAAATGGATCGACATTGACCCATCGCCGATCCTGGTGCTGTTCCCCAAAGCCGAAGCGGCCAAACAGTACGTCGGCGAAAAGCTCGAACCTATGATCGAGGCCACGCCACGGCTGCGCAAGAAAGTCGACCTGCGCAGTCGCAAGCTTCAACAAAGGCAGGACTTCAAGCGCTTTCCTGGTGGCTTCCTGAAAATGGTGGGTTCCAACAGCCCGGCCAGCGTGAAGTCCACGCCAGTACCACGGGTGGCCATTGAGGAACCGGACGACTGCAACCTCAACCTGCGTGGGCAGGGCGATAGCATCAAGCTGGCGAAGGAGCGACTCAAAACCTTTCGTCGTTCGAAAATCATCATCGGCGGCACACCAACCATCAAAGGTCTATCGGCCATCGATGCGGAGTTGGAGCTGTCAGACAAGCGTGTTGGCTTGGTGCCCTGTCATGAGTGCGGGCAAGAGCACGCGCTGAGCTTCGACAACCTGCACTGCGATGAGGATCCTGAGTACCAGCATGAGGTGTACGGCAAGAAGCGTCCGGAAAAGACTTTCTACTCTTGCCCGCACTGCGGCGGGATCTGGGACGATAACCAGAAAAACGCCAACCTCAAGCATGGGCGCTGGTCAGCTACAGCAGAGTTTCGCGGTATCGCGGGCTACATCCTCAACGAACTCTACGCAACGTTTTGGGGATCTCGCTTTGAGGTGCTGATGGAAAAGAAACTCCAGGCTGAGCACGCGGCGGCGCAGGGCAACATCGGCCCGATGATCGCCTTCGTCAACAGCTCCAAAGGCGAAAGCTACGAATACCAGAGCGATGCTCCGAAGACTGACGAACTGGAGAAGCGCGCCGAACCCTACGCGGAACTCACCGCGCCCCAAGGTGTGCTTTTAGTCACCGTCGGCGTCGACGTGCAAGGCGACCGCTTGGCGCTGGTGATCACCGGTTGGGGGCGGGGTGAAGAGTCATGGCGTCTGTACTGGGGCGAGCTGCACGGCAACCCCATCGATCCGCATGACGCTGTCTGGCAAGAGCTGGACAGCGTCATTTCCAGACCGATTCCCATCGCAAGCGGCGCCCAACTGGCGGTGTCGGCGGTCAGCATCGACAGCTCTGACGGTAACACTAGCGATGCGGTTTATGCGTATGTGCGTGATCGTCAACGCTACAACGTCATGGCGATCAAAGGTGCTTCCGTTGACAGTCGCGACAAGGAGATTTTTACCAAACCTCCGCAGTCAGTGGACACCTCGCAAGACAACACCAAGGCTGCCAAGTACGGGCTGAGGGTCCACATCGTTGGCACGCACAAAGCCAAGACCCTGATCGACGGCCGACTTCGGCTGAAAGGCGCAGGGCCTGGCCGAATGCACTGGTACAGCGAGATCCGCTCTGACTACTACGAGCAGCTCACCAACGAAGTCCTGGCGCCGCATCCACGCAACCCCAGCAAGATGGTTTGGCAGAAAAAGGCCGGCCGGCGCAACGAAGCGCTCGACTGCGAGGTGTACGCCTTGCATGCGGCGCGTAGTCTGAAAACCCACCTGCTGCGCGATCACGAATGGGACCAGTTGGAGCAGCAACTGCTACAGCCAACCCTGTTCACCACCGAACAACCGGTCGCACCGGTACCGCGCCGAGCTGTCGCTCGTGGGCGGGGCACCCGCAGTCGCGCGGGCTACTAGGAAAACAAACATGACAGACGCACAACAGCGCCTCGCGGAAGTCCGGGCGGCGATCTCTGACGTCCTGAAGAAAGGCCAGCGCTTGCGTCGTGCGGACCGAGAACTGTATCGCGCCGAGCTGAACAGCCTTCGTCTGCTGGAGCAGCAATACGCCAAAGAGGTCGCGCTGGAACAGGCCCAACAACAGGGACGCGGCCGTAACCGCATCTCCTACATGAAGATCTGACTATGGGATTTTTTCGAAAAGACCCGGCCGAGTTGCTGATGCGTGAGGCGATCAAGCTCGCCAAGTCGGCAAACGAAGCCCGGCCTATCGTCGCTCAAGGCGGTGGTGGCGGTGTTGAGACGCGGTGGCGCGGTGCCTCCCGTGTGCTGCGTAGCATGGCCAGCTGGATACCCGGTCTTGGTAGCCCGCGTCGGGATCTCGATCAGAATGAGCGGCGAATGCTGGTGGCTCGCTCGCGGGATGCCATGCGCAATCACCTGATCGCCCGTGCAGCCATCACCCGCTTGCGTACCAACGTGGTTGGCACCGGACTTGTTTGCCGCGCACAGATCGACCATGACGCGCTTGGCCTCGACGAACTGCAGGCCGATGCAATCAACGCTCAGCTTGATCGTTTGTGGTCGTTGTATGCCGATGACCCGAGGGAATGTGACGCGGAGGCGTCGCTCAATCACTACCAGTTGCAGGCGCTGGTGTTGATCTCGTCGATGGTAGGCGGTGATGTATTGGTGGCCAGTCCCGACGATGAGCGTCCTGGCTGTGTGTTCAGTACCCGGCTGCAATTGATCGAGTCAGATCGGGTGTGCAACCCGGCTGGGCAACTGGATGGCGTCAACCTGGTGGACGGAGTCGAGTTTGACCGGCTCGGCGCGCCGTTGGCCTATCACGTCTGCAGCGGCTACCAGAACGAATACACCTCCGGCCAAGCGCTTAAGTGGGAACGGTTGCCGGCCTTCGGAGAGGCCACTGGCCGGCGCCGGGTGATGCACGTCATGGCAGACAAGGAGCGGCCAGGGCAAAAGCGTGGCGCGCCCTATTTGGCTCCGGTGCTGGAGCCGCTGCAGAAGCTGGAGCGCTACAGCAGTGCCGAACTGATGGCGGCAGTGATCTCGGCGATGTTCACCGTGTTCATCAAAAAGACCAATGACTTTCAGGTTGGCAATCTGCCGCTGACGGCGCTGACCAACGAAGGTGACGGCGTTGGAGGCGACACCACCGGCGATGGTGAGTTGGCCTTGGGCGAGGGCGCCATTGTCGATTTGGGCCAAGGTGAAGAGCCAGTGATCGCCAACCCAGCGCGACCCAACGCGCAATTCGATCCGTTCTTTACCGCCGTAGTTAAGGAAATCGGCGCCGCGCTCGAACAGCCAATGGAAGAGCTTTTGCTGCATTACAGCAGCAGCTATAGCGCTGCCCGCGCCGCCATGTTGCAGGCGTGGCGGTTCTACAGCCTGCGTCGTTGGTGGCTGATCTGTGACTTCTGTCAGCCCAGTCGAGAGCTGCTGATTGATGAAGCGGTGGCGAGGGGGCTGATCAGTTTGCCGGGTTACGCCGATCCGGCCAAACGCAAAGCGTACTGCCAAGCGATCTGGATCGGTCCGGCCCGTGGCGCTATTGATGAACTGAAGGAGGCCAACGCCGCCGGCAAGCGCATTGAAATCGGCGTCAGCAATGAAACGCTGGAAACAGCCGCAATGACCGGTGAACCGTGGCAGCAGGTGTACCGACAGCGTGTCCGCGAGGTCGAGCAACGCCGCAAGGATGGCCTGCATGTCCTGCCCAAAGGACGCGAACAGGAAACCCCACCGCCTAATAACCCCAACGAGGAATAACCATGCCCCGCGCATTTGAGCTGGCTGCATCGCAGCCTTGGCTGATGCTGCCTGGCGCCCTGGACAACCTGCTGACCATTGCAGATCGGATGGGCGATCCGGCAGCGCTGGAAACCCGTACCGGCATGCGGCTGGATAACAGCCGCACCGTCAGTGTGCGCAATGGCGTGGCCATCATTCCGGTGGTCGGCCCGGTGTTTCGTTACGCCAATCTCTTCACGGAGATCAGCGGCGCGACGAGCACTCAGGTGTTAGCCACCGACCTGCAAACGGCGCTGGATGATCCCAAGGTCAGTGCAATCATCCTGAACATCGACAGCCCTGGCGGTGTAGCGGCTGGCATCAACGAGCTGGCCGACCAGATCCATTCGGCCCGAGATCGTAAACGCATTGTCGCCTACATCGGCGGCACTGGTGCCAGCGCGGCCTATTGGATTGCTTCAGCGGCCAGCGAGATCGTTATCGACGAAACCGCACTCGCCGGCAGCATCGGTGTAGTCGTCGAGGCTGTCGTCGGCGGTGAAGAAGCCAACGGTCGCAAGCGCTACCAGATCGTCAGTCGCAACGCGCCCAACAAGCGAGTTGATCTGGCCACAGAAGAAGGTCGGGCCAAAGTCGGCGAGACGGTCGACGCCATGGGCGATGTGTTCGTGGCCAAGGTGGCTCGCAACCTGGGCGTGGATCCGGAGCGCGTTCCCGAGATGGGCGACTTTGGCGGTTTGCGCGTTGGCGTCGCCGCCGTTAACTCCGGCTTGGCCCACCGCCTTGGCTCCCTTGAAACATTGATTACTGAACTGGCCAAACCGGCCGCAACACAACCGAGGAAATACAACATGACCACCGTCAGCAGCACGGCGGAGTTGCGTGAGGCGCTGGCCGCCGGCACGGATCCGCAAACCATCGAGATCGCTCAAGCCAGCCAACCGGATCTGGAGAGTGTTCGTGCCCAAGGCCGTGAGGAGGGAGCTACCGCCGAGCGACAGCGCATTACCGGAATCAACGCCATGGCCAGCAAGGGTTTCGAGACCGAGATCGCCGCCGCCATCGATGCCGGCACCTCGGTCGAGGCCACCGCTCTGCAGCTGTTTAAGGCAGCGCAGGATCGCGGTATTTCACTGAGTGCGATCAAGGCTGACGCCACCGGCGCGTCTACGTCCACTCCGACGGGCGATGCAGCTCAGGGTGAACGTAAAGCAGTTGTGAACGCCATTGTTGAAGGCGCCTCGCGCCGCTGATTGGAGACCCTCATGAGTAATCCTGAACGCCAAACCTACGCCCCCGACCAACTGTCGGCGGGCGCCTTTCCGGTGATCATCGACACCGCCGTGATTGCCTCCGGACAGAAACTCAACCGTGGCGCCGTCCTTGGCCAGGTGAAAACCAGTGGTGAGTTTGTCCTGGCCAAAGCAGCGGCAGCTGATGGCTCCGAGGCGCCAGTGGCAATCCTCGATCAGGCCACCGATTCGACTAAAGGCGCGCAGATCGCGCCTATCCGCCTGACCGGCGAGGTGCTTGCAAGCCAACTCACTCTCGGCGAGGGCTTCAACCTGGCGCAGGCGAAAGCCGCGCTACGTGCCCTGAGCCTTTTCGTTCGTTAATTCGGAGTTATAAATGGATATTTTTGATACTCGCACCATGCTCGAAGCGGTCGAGCAGATGCCGACTGCGCGCCGTTTTTTGTTGAACACGTTTTTCAACGGTGGCAGCCCAGTGACGTTCCCTACCAAAACGGTCGACATCGACATTATCAAGGGCAAGCGAAAAATGGCGCCCTTCGTCCACCCGCGTCTGCCTGGCAGTGTGTCTTTGCGTGAGGGCTACACCACCAGCAACTACACCCCGCCTTACATCCAACCCAAGCGCGAAACCACTGCCGAGTTGGTACTCAAGCGCTCGGCCGGCGACAACCCGTTTTCTTCACGTACTCCATTGGAGCGGGCAGGGCAGTTGCTCGGCAAGGATCTGCGTGACTTGGATGATGAGATCGTACGCCGTGAGGAGTGGATGTGTGCTCAAGCTCTCACCACCGGCAAGGTGCGGGTGATCGGCGAAGGCGTGGACGACACCATCGACTTCCTGATGTCCAGTGATCACAAGATCAGCCTGGGCAGCGGACAATGGAACAGCTCTGACGGTGACCCTATTGCCAATCTGCGTGGCTGGAAACGCAAAATTGCCAAGGACTCTGGACGTACAGCCAACACCGTCGCCATGAGCGGTGAGGCACTGGATGCCTTCCAGTCGAACGCGACGGTGATGAAACAGCTCAATACTCGCCGTGTGGATATGGGGCTGATCAAACCCGAGGAGTTGCCCGACGGTGTGACGTACCTCGGCTATCTGAATGATCCGGGCGTCGACCTTTATGGCTATGACGAGTGGTACCTGGATGACGACGAAGAAGAACAGCCGATGATTCCGGCCGGCGGCCTGATTCTCGGTTCGACTTCGACGCGCAACGCCATGTTGTATGGCGCGATCCAGGATCTGGAAGCCGTGGAAAGCGGCTTGGTTGAAGCGGCGCGCTTCCCGAAAAGCTGGGTGACTCAAGAGCCAAGCGCTCGTTGGCTGAAGCTCCAGAGTGCAGCATTGGCTGGCCTGCTCGAACCGGACGCCTTCATCTACGCCAAGGTGGTGTGACATGGCCAAGAAAGCCGAATTTCTGGTGATTGATGGTTGCGTGCAGGATGGCCGCGTCGTTGTCGTAAAGGGCGAGCCATACAGTCCGCCGAATAAAGAAATCGAGGAAGCGTTACTCGCTGAGGGGCGTATCGCCCCGCTCAAGGATCCGCGAGCACAAGAACTGCTGCGCCAACAGTCGGACGTTGCCAATGAGGACGAAGACAGCGGAGGTGAGTGATGGGCTTTCGCGAATTGAGCGACGACATGGATGCCCTGGTTCTGGATGGCTTGGGCGATATGGCAACGGTCGGCGGTCGAGAGATCGCCGGTTTCTTTTCCGCGCCTTGGTTGCAACCGCGCATGGGGCGAATCAACACAGCATTGCGCGAGCCGCAATTTGAGATTCGCGTCGTCGATGCTGCAGGTGTAGAGCCGGGACAGCTGGTGGTCGTTGATCTTGCAAAGCAAGACGGGGGAGGCCAGTACGACTTGGTGAAACTTGAACCAGATGGCTCCGGCTGGGTGGCGTTGCTATTGAGGCCTAAAGCATGAGCGTTGGCAGTCACTTCAAACCCTCGGCCGGCGGCGGGATGATCTCGTTGCAGACATCGGCGGCAGACCTGAAAGCCTTTCAGGACTTTGCCGCCGTAGTGCCAAAAGCAGCGGCCAACGCCCAGCGCCGAGCCATCAACAAAACCCTACGCTGGCTTGCCACACAAATTGCCCGCGCCGTAGGCCGACAGGAACACATTGCGGTCGCTGCTGTTCGGCAGCGCCTGCGGGCCTACCCGGTCAGTGGCGGGGCCAACAGCGGCAAATTGTGGTTCGGCCTCAACGCCATGGAGGCCAGCCGCATCGGCCGGCCTCGGCAGAGTCGCTCCGGTGTCTCGGTGGCCGGCCGGCGCTTTCAAGGTGCATTCTTCAAGAAGGTCTACGGCAACAGCGCAGACGTCTGGATTCGTACCGGCAGCAAGCACTTCAGGGCGAGCGACTATCCCGACAGCGATGTCAGCGGTGCGGTCGGCGCGAGTTCGGGCTGGATCGCCGAACACGACAACCGCTTCCCCATAGCCAAGGCCAAGGTGTCGTTGGAGCAGGCCCGCCCGCACTTCGAGAGCTGGGTACGTCAGGCTGACGAACACCTGGTCCATGTCCTGCAGCAGGAACTCAATTTCGAAGTGCAGAAGCACTTGAAGGGGAAATGACGTGACGGATCAAGTCGACGAGTCGTTCAGTCTTGAACAGCTGTATCACGCCATCGAGCGGCGCATTCAAGAGCACTTCCCGGGCCTGCAGACGGTGTCCATGTGGCCGGATGATTTGGATCGCTTGCCGCTGCCAGCGGTGCTGATCGAACTGGCCGAGATGGAGCCGGGTCTCGATCCGGGAACCGGTGAAACCGGCTTGGCCTGCAAGTTTGAGGCGCGAGTGATCACCGATCCGATTCAGCCGGATCATCATCAACAAGCGGTGTTCCTGGCGGGCCACCTCGCCGCGTTGCTGCGCATGCAGTGCTGGGGAGTTGAGGTCGAGCCGGCCGAGTTCGTGCAGGCCATGCAGGACTGGACCAAACCCGAACTGGACGGCTACACCGTCTGGGTCGTGGAATGGACGCAGCAGATCTACCTCGGTGAGGCCGAATGGCCTTGGCCGGATCAGCCGCCGGGCACTCTGCTGCTGAACATTGAGCCAGGCGACGGCCCGTTCCGTCCGGAGGACGTGCAATGAGTTCCGGTTACGTCACGGCTCAGCACGACCGCATGCTCGCCGGCCTGGTCAAGGATTGCTACGTGGTGGCGGTGGATCTCGCTGCGTCCCCCCCCGTGTGCCGAGTCTCGGACGGGGAGTGGGTCAGCGGCTGGGTGCGCTGGCACAGTGTTGCAGCTGGTAAGGCGCGGCACTGGCGGGCACCGAGCATCGACGAGCAGGGCACTTTGATCAGTGCCAGCGGCGATGTAGCACAGGGCACGTTCATTCCTGGTCTTTACGGTAATGGTGGCCCGCCACCGGACAACCGCGACCACGTAGAGGTCTGGCGTTTCGATGATGGGGGCTCACTGGTCTACGACTGGCAGGCCAACAGTTACACCATCACTCTGCCGGGCGGTACGGTCACCATCAAGGTCGGTTCAACACTGGCCGAAGTCACCGATAACGCTATCAGCGTGAAGTCCGGAACGATCGATCTGGAGGGCGCCGTGAACATCAAGGGGCCGGTCAACATCGACGGATCGTTGCACGCGACGCAGAGCATCACCAGCGATGCCGACATTCTGGCCGCCGGCCAAAGTGACAACCACCACAAGCACTAACTCATCACTCATTCAGCCCGCCGCGAGCGGGCTTTTTCATGCCTGGAGAAACCATGGCCAAACATCAAGATGATTTGCCTGCGCCTGAGTCCGTTCCGGTCAGCACCGTGCAGATGACCTCGACCGTGACCTTTCGCGACACCCTCTACACCTCGCGCACGGTCATCCTGCCTGACGGCCGCACCCTGGCCGTAGCGAAAGCCCAGGTGTCGGTTGATGCCACCGACGATGTAGCGCTGCAGTGCCTCAAAGCTCACGCCGAGTTCGAGCAACTCAAGGAGTAAACCCGATGATCGGAATGGATCGCCACACCGGGCAACCCATCTCCGGCATCGAGCATTTACGTCAGTCGGTGGCGGACATCCTCGGCACGCCGTTGCTGAGCCGTCGCGAGCGTCCGGAGTACGGCAGCAAGCTGCGGCGTATGGTCGACCTGCCCATCAACGAAGGCTGGAAGAGCGCCGCTCAAGCGGAAGCGGCCCGGGCGTTGCGCCAGTGGGAGCCGCGACTGAAGCTTGAGCGCGTCGTCGCCATCTCGGTGTTGGGCGGGAAAATCAATTTCAGAATCAGTGGCGAGTATCTCGGTGAGCGCGGCACGTTGGAGGTGTGGGTATGAGTACGCTGGTGGATCTGACGGAGCTGCCCGCACCGGATGTGCTGGAGCCGCTGGACTTCGAAGAAGTGTATGGCGAAGCGTTGAACGTGTTTCGCAGTTACATGGGCGACAACTGGACAGCGGCGTTGGAGAGCGATCCGGTGACCAAGCTGCTGGAAGTCGGCAGTTACATCAAACTCGGCAACCGGGCGCGGGTTAACGACGCGGCGAAGGCGCAACTGCTGGCGTATGCCATCGGCGCCGATCTGGAGCAACTGGCCGCCAACGTCAATCTCAAGCGCCTGGTGATTCAAGCGGCAGATCCGCTGGCGGTGCCGCCGGTCGAGGCGGTGCTGGAGTCCTACGATGCCCTGCGTGAACGGGTGCAGATGGCCTACGAAGGGTTGACCACAGCGGGGCCACGCAACAGCTACATCCTGCATGCCCGTAACGCCTCGGCGCTGGTTGCTGACGCAACAGCCGAAAGCCCGGCGCCGGCCTGTGTCGACGTGACGGTGCTGGGCCTGGAAGGGGACGGCGCAGTCGGGCCGGAGCTGCTGGCCTTGGTCGCTTTGGCTGTGAATGATGACGACGTGCGCCCGGTCGGTGACCGGGTCACGGTACGCGGCGCCGAGATCCTGCGGTACCGGATCGATGCGGTGCTGCACATGAAAGGTACCGGACCGGAAAACGACGCCGCGCTCGCCGAGGCAATCAAGCGCCTTGAGGCCTGGATCAATCCGCGCCGTCGCTTGGGCGTCGAGCTAGCGCGCTCGGGTGTCGATGCGCAGCTGCATGTCGCCGGTGTGGCCCGCGTTGAACTCAAGGACTGGCAGGATCTAAAACCCACCAAGGCGCAGGCGGCTTTCTGCACCGGTTACACCGTCGTATTGGGAGGCTGAAAATGCGCAGCCTTTTACCGCTCAACAGCACTCCCCTGGAACGGGGTATCGAGGCGACGTTTGCCGAGACCACGCTGATTCCGTTGCGCACGCTGTACAACCCCGACACCTGTCCTGTGCACCTGCTGCCACATCTGGCCTGGGCCTGGTCAGTTGATCGCTGGGATCCTGCGTGGTCGGAAGCGGTCAAGCGTGCCGCGATCAAGGCCTCGTTCTACATCCACAAGCACAAGGGCACTATCGGCGCATTACGCCGAGTAGTCGAACCGCTGGGTTACCTGATCGAGGTGCTGGAGTGGTGGCAAAGCGTACCGGAAGGCGTGCCGGGTACCTTCGCGCTGAAGGTCGGTGTACTCGACACCGGCATCACCGAGGAGATGTACCTCGAACTGGAACGCCTGATTGATGACGCCAAACCGGTCAGCCGGCAACTGACCGGCCTCACCATCAGCCTCGAAACCCAGGGCAACTTGAACATCAGTGTCGCTCTGTACGAGGGCGACGTAATCGACGTTTACCCGCCAGTGATGCGTGACATCGAAGTCACCGGCAGCTTTGGCGTGGTCGGGCGCGAACACTCCGTAGACACTCTGGACGTTTACCAATGATTGATGCGAACTCGCAGTTTTTCGCCATCCTGACCAAGGTCGGAGAGGCGAAGCAATCGAATGCCGATGCACTCGGTGTTCCCTGGCTGATCAGCCAAATGGGCGTAGGTGATGCTAACGGCGCTGATCCCATTCCTGATCGGTTGCAAACCAAACTGATCAACGAATGGCGGCGCCGGCCGTTGAATCAACTCAAGGTCGACCCGAACAATCCGGCGATCATAATCGCCGAGCAGGTAATTCCGGCAGACGAGGGTGGCAAGTGGATTCGTGAGATCGGCCTTTACGACGCGGACGGTGATCTAGTGGCGGTGGCCAACTGCGCGCCAAGCTTCAAGCCACTGCTGTCGCAAGGTTCAGGCCGCACGCAAATTGTGCGCATGAACTTCATCGTCACCAGCATTGGCAATATTCAGCTCAAGATCGATCCTGCAGTAGTGCTGGCTACACGCGAATACGTCGACGCGAAGATTCTGGAAGAGCTGTATAAGCTCGACTGCAAGCAGTCGGTGCGAGTCGCCACCACGGGTAATATCGCGTTAACAGGGTTGCAGACCGTCGACGGTGTCATCCTGGCGGCCGGCGATCGGGTGTTAGTGAAAAACCAGACCTTGGCTAAAGACAATGGCATTTACGTTGTGCCGGCGAGTGGTGCGTGGTTCAGGGCGACGGACGCTGACAGCAATGCTGAAGTGACTTCGGCGCTGCTGGTGTCGGTCGAGCAAGGCGCAGCCCAGGCTGATACTCGTTGGCAGTTGATCACGGACGGGGGAATCATTCTAGGCACCACGGCGCTGACGTTTCAGAACGTGACGCTAGGTTTTGCGCCAATCAACGCCCCGGCGCTGGTTAACCCAACAGCCAACACACAACCGCAATTTGATAATTCTTCGAAACTTGCTACGACCGAATTTGTGCAGCGCGCGGCGGGTAGTTTGGCCGGATACGCCGCCTATACAGTTAGTACGGTTTTGACGGTGTCCGATGTCGGCAAGTACGTCTATACGAGCGGAGCGGCTGTGACACTCACGCTGCCTGATGCCACTCTGTTGCCTAGTGGAAGTCGAATTTACATTCAGGCGGGATCAGCGAGCACCTGCAATGTAAAGTCAATTAACGGCGCCATTGTTGGGCCTAATGGCAATCCGGCGGGTTCATCGAATGTGTTGCTGGGTAATGGCGTTGCGACGGAATTTATCGCGTCGGGTTCGTCCTGGCTGGCCGTTGGCGGATCTGGGCTCGGCTTTCTTTCGGCTAACGGCTATCAGCGGTATCCGTCGGGTCTGATCGAGCAATGGGGAACCGTAACGGTCAATGACAACATTGAGGTATTCATCACTTTGCCCATCGCTTTCCCTAACGCAGTTCTCGGGGCGATGGCAGGAGTATCCAACTCGGGCGTAGTGGGTGGTGGTGAGTTCGCAACAGCCGGCGCGAGAAAGAACTCCGGCAGCCTCAGTACCATTGGAATAAACGCAAACACGGGGCCTAACCTATCGGCTAGTCAGCTCGTAACTTGGCGAGCGTGGGGTTATTGATCATGATTTTTTTTAGTGCATCTGAGCGTGGCTTTTACGACGACGCCATTAACAGCAACATGCCAGATGATGGCGTTGAGGTTTCCGATCAGCGCCGTCGCGAAATTCTGGCTGGTCAATCTGCCGGGATGGTCGTCGCTGCTGACGAGTTCGGCGGCCCCATCCTTGTCGATCGGCCGCCGCCTAGCGCTGAGGCACTGGCCGCCGCTGAGCGTGTTTGGCGTGATCGGCAATTGGCGGCTACTGACCCTCTGGTTTCACGCCATCGCGACGAGGTCGAGGAAGGCAGGGCGACTTCGATCATGCCTGAGCAATACATCGAGCTTCAGGCTTACCGCCGGCAGTTGCGCGACTGGCCGCAAGGCGGCGGATTTCCGCTGTCGGATCACCGTCCTGTCGCGCCTCTTTGGCTGGCTGAGCAAGAGCAATAAACGCCCCGCACTGACGGGGCGTTTTCTTTTCCGTTACGCGTAACACGAACACTCTCACAGCCTCGCTTATGCGGGGCTTTTTCGTTTCTGGAGAACGAGCCTTATGAGTTTCTTTCACGGCGTCACGACCACCGCGGTCGATACTGGCGCACGCACTATCTCGCTTCCGTCCTCGTCGATCATCGGCCTGTGCGACACCTTCAGCCCCGGCTTGGTGGGTGGCGGTACGGCCAAGGCCGGCGAGCTGAAGCTGATCACCACCGAGCGTGAAGCCATTGCAGCGTTCGGCGCCGATTCAGCGATCACTAAGGCCTGCCAGGCGATTTATGCCAAGGCCAAGGCGGTGATCGTCGCCATCGGTGTGCCGAAGATGGACGACCCGGCGCTGCAGACCTCGGCCATTATCGGCGGTGTTTTGGAGTCTGGTCAGCGTACCGGCCTGCAGGCGCTGCTCGATGGCAAGAGCCTGTTCAATGCCCAGCCGCGATTGCTGATCGCCCCCGGCCATTCCGCAACCAAAGCGGTGGCCACGGCCATGGACGGACTGGCCCAGAAGCTTCGCGCCATTGGCATCATCGACGGGCCATGCACCACCGACGAGGCCGCCATGGCGTACGCGAAAAACTTCGGAAGTCGCAACCTGTTCATGGTCGATCCTGGTGTGCAGTTCTGGGACACCGGCGAAAGCAAGACGGTGGACGCGCCTGGTTCTGCGTGGACGGCCGGTCTGTTTGCCTGGACGGATGCCACCTACGGTTTCTGGGCCTCGCCTTCGAACAAGGAACTCACCGGCATCACCGGGACCACCCGTGCCGTCGAGTATCTGGACGGCGATGAAACCTGCCGGGCCAACCTGCTCAACAACGCGAACATCACCACGATCATTCGTGATGACGGCTATCGCTTGTGGGGCAACCGCACGCTGTCGAGCGATCCGAAATGGGCGTTCGTCACCCGCGTCCGCACGCTGTTCATCATCATGGACGCGGTACAGGCCGGTCATAAATGGGCGGTCGACCGCTCGATCACCAAGACCTACGTCAAGGACGTCACCGACGGCTTGGAAGCATTCATGCGCGACCTGAAAAATCAGGGTGCGGTGATCAACTTCGAGGTGTACGCCGATCAGGAGCTGAACACGGCCAGCCAGATCGAGCAGGGCAAGGTGTATTGGCGGATCCGCTTCACCGACGTGCCGCCGGCCGAGAACCCGAATTTCCTTTTCGAAGTCACCAACGAGTGGATGACCGAAGTGCTTGAAGCCGCCTAAGGAGGCCACCTGATGATTCCTGAAGTTCTGTCCAACTGCGCCGGGTTTATCGACGGCGTGAGTTTTGCCGGCGAGATGCCGAGCCTGACCCTGCCCAAGGTCGTGCTGAAAACCGAAACCTACCGGGGCGGCGGCATGGCCGGCGAGATCGAGATCCCGACCGGTGTCGAGAAACTTGAAGCCGGGTTTACCACTAACGGTGTGCGCCGCGAGGCATTGAAATGGTTCGGTTTGTCCGACCGCACCGCTTGTACTGCGGTTTTTCGAGCAACGTTCAAAGGCCTCAAGGGCAAGGTCACTCCGGTCATCGTGACCATGCGCGGCGGTCTCAAGGAAGTCGACATGGGCGACTGGAAAGCCGGCGAAAAAGCCGAGAGCAAACACAACATGGCGTTGACCTACTACAAGCTCGAAGTCGGTGGCCGGTTGATCTACGAGATCGACATGGTCGGCATGGTGCTGGTGGTCGACGGCGTTGATCAACTGGCAGAAGAACGCTCGGCCTTGGGCCTTTAAGGAAAAACGCAATGACTCAAGCAGTTCAAGTTACACCCGAACAGTCGCTCCCTAACTGGATGGAACTGACCGAGGAAGGTTTTCGTATCAGCCTCAAGTACCCGACTGAACTCAATGGTGTGCAGGTCGACCGACTGACGATGCGCGCACCTTGCGTGCGGGATGTGCGGGCCGCGCAAGCGGCCTCCAACGGTGATGCCGAGCAGCGGGAATTGTCGCTGTTTTCCTCGCTGACCCAGACTTCCGAGGCGGATCTGGTGGGGCTCAAGATGGTGGATTACATGCGCTTGCAGGCCGGCTACTTTCGTCTGGTCACGGACGACTAAGTGCGACGGTTCTACGTTGAAGATCCTGGCCAAGCGTATGGCGAAAGAGACCGGGTTCTCGGCCGCCGAGATCCTGGCCATGTCCTTCAACGAACTGGTGTGGTGGCTCTCCGATTGAGCCACCGCTTAACCAACCTTGCGCATAAGGTCCGCACATGGCGAAGAACCTCGCACTCGGCTTTGTCATTGGCGGCGCCGTCGATCCGACGGTAGGCAAAGCGTTCAAGGACGTCGAAAGCAAGATCAAACATTTGGACACCGTGGGCAGCAAGGCCCGCGTGTTGCAGAACACCATCGGCGACACCGTGCGTCTGCGCGATGAATGGCGCAAGGCGCACATGACCGGCGCCGCCGGCGCGGACAAACTGCTGAGCAAGTACGAAAAGAACCTCGAACTGCTGAAAAAACAAGGCGTCGAGGTGGGCAGGTTGAGCAAGGCCTACGCCACAATGGGACGCGTGGCGGCTGGAGCCGAACTGAAGGCACTCGGTCATCGACAGATCGAGGAGGGCAGGGCAGGACTGAAAGGCACCCTCGGTCAAGCAGGTGCGCTGACCGCAGCAGCTGCCATCCCGACCAAGGTCAGTGCGGACTATGGTGCGATCATTCGCGACATTGCGATCAAGGCCAACATTGCCAACACGCCGGAAGAGGCGCAACTGTCCAAGACTGTGATCGACACGTCACGCGATACAGGCATGGCGCGTAATCAGGTGGCCGAAGTGGTCAACGCCCTGGTCGGCGCCGGTATGGAGTTGGACAAGGCGCTGTCCTATGCACCGACCGCAGCCAAGTTTGCGGTGGGGCAAGGATCGGAAGGCACTGAAACGGCGAAGATGATCAACGCCTTGGGTCAGAACGCCAAGATCACTGACCCCAAAGTGATGCAGCAGGCGCTGGAGGCCATCGCCTACCAGGGCCAGGCGGGCAGTTTTGAAGCGGTCGACATGGCCAAGTGGTTTCCTGAGTTGCTGGCCGGCATGGGCAAACTGGGTATCACCGGCATGGACTCGGTGACGCAGCTGGGCGCGATGTTGCAGGTGCAAATGAAGACCGCCGGTGGATCGGACGAAGCGGCGAACAACCTCAAAAACTGGATGGAGAAAATTGGCTCCGGTGAAACGGTCAAGGCCTACCAGAAGGCCGGGATCGACTATAAGGGGTCGATGCAGACCGGTTTGCAGAATGGCAAATCCACACTGGAATCCAGTTTTGCCCTGGCCCAGAAGTACATCGAAGCGACTGATCCGAAGCGAGCCGCCGAGATGGCCAAGGCCACAGCGGCGATCAGTAAAGAGGCTGACCCCGAGAAAGCCAAAGCCATGATGAAGTCTCTGGAAGAGGCTTTGCGTACCGGTGACCTGTTCGCTGATATGCAGGTCAAGGCAGCCTTGACCGCGTACATGCAGAACAAGGATCTGTATGAGCAGTTGAAAAAGGATTCCGCCGGGGCGACCGGTATCCTTGACAAGAACCTGGCCGAGCGCCGGCAAACCTCAGCGCAGAAATGGTCTGAAATGGCCCAGTCGATGGACGATGCGATGCGCAGCATCGGCGATGCGATCCGGCCGGTCACCGATTCTGTAGCCGACGGCATCAACAACGTCAGTCGCAAACTGTCGGGCTTCTCCGACGAATTCCCTCGTGTGGTAGTCGGTATCGGGACGGCCGTGGCAGCGCTGGTCGCATTGGGTGGTGTGGTTCATACCTACAAGATCGGCAAGGGGCTGATGAACCTCGGGCGCGGCACGCTGATGGGGAATCCGAATATCCCGCAAAAGGTGATCGTCACCAACCTTCCGGGTGCTGGTGGCGGGCTGAATGGCGGTGATCTCGATGCCAGCGGCGAAGGCAAGAAAGGCAAAGGTGGGAAGGGCGGTGGGAGAGGAGGTGGTGGTCGTGGCGCCAAGATTGTTGGCGGCATGAAAGGTCCAGCGCTGCTGGCGGTGGTGGATGCTGGTTTTAAAGCCTACGACACCTATGAAAATGCCGAGACCCAGGATGAAAAGGCGGAAGGCTACGGACATGCGGCCGGTGGTTTGGCAGGTACCCTGGCCGGCGCGGCTGCCGGTGCCGCCATCGGTTCGGCAGTGCCCATTATCGGCAACATCGTCGGCGGTCTTATTGGCGGCTATCTCGGCTACATGGGCGGCGATGCGCTCGGTGGCGTCATGGGTAAAAAGCTGTTCGGCGCTGATGAATCGCTGAAAAAAATACCGGATGCCGGCACGCTGATGATGGCTGATGCCGGGAAAAACCTGGCGCCGGTGATGGGCGACATTGCCCGGTCATTCGAACCCAAGCCGGCTGGTCCTTTGGCACCTGCTGCAGCAATGGGCGATGTGGCCAGGTCGTTGGCCGCACCTGCCAGTACGCCAGTGCCACCGGCTCTCCTGGCTGCACCGGTTCCGGCTGCGAAAGCCGAGTCGCCTAAGATCGAGCAACAGGTTCAAATCTCGGCGCCGCTGCACATCACCGTCCAGGGCGATGCGAAGGATCCGGCGCAAATGGCGCGTGAGCTGCAGCCCTTCATCGCGCAACAGATGCAGCAGGCCACGCAGCAGTTGCAGAACCGCAAGCTGTATGACGAACCGCATGTGTAAGGAGGGCTAATGGCCTATATGGAACAGCTGCAGTCCGGTCTGAAGAATCTGGCTGCAGCGGGGGAGACTGGACGACGTAGCCTCGACGGCATGATGGGGCCGGTCAACGGTGCCATCAGCGAGATCAGCGGCGCGGCCTCGGAGCTGGAAGGTATTCCAATCGTGGGGCCGGCGGTCGGGGCAAAGCTGCAGCGTGTCATGCGCAGCGTCAACGCCGCGCAGGCCAAGGTCGGCCAGGTGGTGGCCACCTACAACAAGGCCATCCGCGCCGTGTCGCAGATTGATGAGCGGATGGGCGAACTCAAGGAACAGGCAGCGCGGGCGTCCACTGCGATCAACAAGATCGCCGGCAAGGTCAGTCCATCACTGGGGAACATTCTGCCGACCGGCTCACTGGCGGGTGACGCGACACCGATGCCGGAAGCGGTGAAGCCGTTTCCGCACTTGCTGATCGTGCAGCCGCTGGATCCCAAGGCGGTCCCGTATTACTTCAACCTGGACACCGCCGCCTTCGACGAACTGCGACGCTCGACGGAGTACCGCTGGGCGTCGCAGGAACGGTTGACCCGCCGTCCGGCGCAGCAAGCGGTGGGCATTGGCGAGGAAAAAATCACCCTCAAGGGCGCGATTTTCCCCGGCTTCAAAGGCGGGATCAAACAGCTGGACACCCTGCGCAGTCTCGGTGCCCAGCTCCTGCCTCTGACCCTGACCACCGGCTATGGCGACGTGCTCGGCACCTGGTGCTTGAAGAACGTCGAAGAAGAACAGAGCGCGCTGCTGCAGGGCGGTATCCCGCGTAAGCAATCGTTTACCTTGGAGTTTGTACGCTATGGCGATGACCTGCAGAACGTCTGACGGGGATCTGCTGGACACCCTGTGCTACCACGCCTATGGGCATTTGAGCGGAACGGTCGAGGCGGTGCTGGACGCCAATCAGGGGCTGGCCGACGAGCCGCAACCGTATCGCGCCGGCATCGTGATCGAGCTGCCGGATCTGCCGGCACCCGATGACAGCGAGGTGATGCTGTGGGGCTGATGCCCCTCCGGTATGCCGCGCAATGACTCAATCGGCCCGCCCAGTGCGGGCTTTCTTTTGGATGGAATGATGACCCCAATCTTTCGTGTCGTGGCCGACGGCGCCGACATCACCCAGCGGATCAATGACCGCCTGCTGCAGTTGAAGACGACAGACAAACCCGGCATGGAATCCGACGAGTTCGAATTGCGCATCGACGACCGCGACGGCGCTGTGGTGCTGCCTCCACGCGGGGCCAGCATCGAGATCTTCCTCGGTTATGCAGAAACCAAACTGACCCGCATCGGCCGTTACGTCGTCGATGAGATTGAGCTGTCCGGTCCTCCAGATACATTGCTGATCACCGGTAAGGCCAGCGACATGCGCGGCAGCGGCAAGACTACCCGTAGCGGCAGTTGGGAGAATGTGCCTCTGTCGCGGATCGTTGCCGATGTTGCCGCTCGCAACGGCTGGCAGGCGGTCTGCCCGGTGCAGACAAAAGTGCCTCGTGCTGATCAGCTTAGTGAGTCCGATTTCAATTTCATCACCCGGCTGGCCAAACAGTACGACTGCACGGCCAAGGTGGCCGACGGCAAACTACTGGTGATGCCGCGTCAGGGCGGTGAGAGTGCTTCGGGCAAGGCGCTGGGCACGGTGACTATCCAGCGCCGGGATGTCAGTCGCTTCCAGTTCCGACTCGGAGACCGCAACACGCACAAGGCCGTGTCGGCCAAGCACCAGGACAAAAAGACCGGCAAGCTCGCGGTGGTCACCCTCGACAACGACGAATCGCCGGACGGTTTACCGCCAGTGCATACCGACCGCCACATCTACCCGAACAAGTCAGCCGCCGAAGCGGCAGCCCAGGCACGTCTCACTGCGTTCAACCGCTCCACCGCTGGGGTCCGGCTGGAAATGCCAGGGCGCACCGATCTGTTTGCGGAACGATCGATCAACGCTCAAGGCTTCAAGGTCGGCCTCGATGGCGAGTACCTGGTCGACTCTGTGGAGCAGGTGTTTACCCAGTCCGGCTGGAGCACAACGGTCGAGTGCAACGGCGGCAAGAAGGGCAAGGCGAAAGCCAAAGGCAAGAAGAAAAAAGCGGAGAAGGATCTGAAGGTCGTTCAGCTCAACTAAAAGCGTCGCATCCCCACACCTCAAGGAGACATCGATGTCACTGACAGAACAGCAACTGCAACGCATCATGCCCAACGCCCGCCGCCAAGCGGGCGTTTTTGTATCCGCCCTCAACGCAGCGATGGCTCACCGGCAGATCAACACGCCGAAACGCCAAGCCGCTTTTCTGGCGCAAGTCGGTCACGAGTCGGGCCAGCTGCAGTACGTCCGGGAGCTGGGTGGCGACCAGTACCTGAGCAAATACGACACCGGCAACCTGGCTGCAAAACTGGGCAATACACCGGCAGCGGACGGCGATGGCCAGCGTTATCGCGGTCGCGGGCTGATTCAGGTGACCGGCCACGACAACTACCTGCGCTGCAGCCTGGCACTGTTCGGCGACGAGCGATTGCTGCGTGCCCCAGAGTTGCTGGAGTTGCCGCAGTGGGCTGCCGAGTCGGCTGCATGGTACTGGTCGGTGAATGGGTTGAACGCGCTCGCGGATCAAAACGAATTCAACACGATCACCCGCAGAATCAACGGCGGTCTCAATGGCCTGCAGGATCGGTTGGAGTTGTGGGGGCGGGCGAGGGCGGTGCTATGCGTCTCGGCGAACTGATCCCGGCGCCGTATCGGCTATTGGCAAAAGGCGTGCTGCCGGTCGTCTTGGTCGGTGGTTCTGCGTCCATTACCTGGCAAGTCCAGGATTGGCGCTACGGCAAACAGCTCGCAGAGCAGGCCCGACTCCACACCGAAAGCTCTAACCAGTTGGCCCTGGCCACGGTTGCGCAGCAGCGTGCCGAACAGGACAAACGCTTTGCGCTCGAGCAGCGCTTGGTTACCAGCGAACAAACCCATTACCGAGCCTTGAGTGATGCCCAACGTGATCAAGGTCGCCTGCGCGACCGTCTTGCCACTGCTGATCTGCGCTTGTCAGTCCTACTCGACGCCACCACCGGCGCCGGCAACGGATCGTTGTCAGCCACCACCGCCACCGTCGGCGTGGTTCATGGCTCCACAAGAGCCGAACTTGACCCAGCGCATGCTCAACGAATTATCGGCGTCACCGATGACGGCGACCGGGGGCTGATTGCCCTCGCGGCCTGTCAGGCGTATGTGAAAACTATTATTGGAGCTGACTACTCAGCGGAGTAGGCCTCTGTCGAGCTTTATAGGGTTATCGTATTGAGATGTTCGTGAAGCTTTAGCCAAGAACTCATGTAAGAACGCCATGCAGGTGCACGCAATCAGTACGCATGTAACACTTACGGTAAGCATTATGTAATCACCTTTTGTCAGCGTGATGATGCTAGTGAATAAACCTAGGCAAAGGACTCCAATCATCGCTCCGCCCCCTGTTCGTAGAATGGTCAAAAAACTAGTTCCAACCTCTGTCATCATTTTATGGATGGTGACAAGTTTCTTCTGTGCATTTTCTGAGATGAAACGCATGCCGAATCGAATTGCGGTTGCGATGCAGTAAGGGATTAATAAGAATCCCGCATAATCTATTAATGATCCTATTGCCAGTAACCCACTAACTATGTCGTCAAGCTCCTTTGGGTTTCTTGTGTAAATAATAACTGGTATTGCCCCGAGGATGACTGATATGAAAAACTCATAACGAATCTTTTTTGCAATAATAATGAATGCAGATGCAAAGCCGTCTTTGTGTTTTGTCATTTTCATTAATGATAGTTAATTGAGATACTTTTAATAAAGAAGCGATCGGGTAAAGATGCGTCAACATCCTTCCCGATCGCTGTCCCCGCAGATGGTCCCTGCAAGTCCAGCCAAGGCTTCCGCTCCGTGCACAAAGCGCGGCGAGCCTAGCACCTGTTTATCCATACAGTAAAGGTCTTGCTTTCATGTCTACTCCCATCATCCCCTGGATGGGCGGCAAACGCCGCCTGGCCGACCGCCTCATTCCGCTTTTTCCGCCACACGAATGCTACGTTGAAGTCTTTGCCGGCGGTGCCGCGCTGTACTTCATGAAGCCTCAGCCATCGCCCGTTGAAGTCCTCAACGACATCAATGGCGACCTGGTCACGCTTTACCGCGTCGTACAGAACCACCTCGAAGAATTTGTGCGCCAATTCAAATGGGCGCTCAGCTCGCGCCAGGTGTTCGAATGGCAGAAAATGACCCGCCCCGAAACACTCACCGATATCCAGCGCGCCGCCCGATTTTTCTACCTGCAGCACCATGCCTTCGCCGGCAAGGTCTCCGGTCAGACATTCGGCACGGCGACCACCGCACCGGCCATCAACCTGCTACGCATCGAGGAAAACCTCTCGGCCGCGTGGCAGCGCCTGTCCGGCACCTACGTCGAAAACCTTCCCTGGCTTGAATGCGCCGAACGCTACGACCGTGCCCACACCTTCCACTACATGGATCCACCTTACTGGCAGACCGCCGGCTATGGCGTCGACTTTCCGTTCGAGAACTATGAGCGGATGGCCGACTTCATGCGCTGCTGCAAAGGCAAAGTGATGGTCAGCATCAACGACCACCCGGACATCCGCCGCGTGTTTGAAGATTTTCACTTCGAGACCTTAGACATCCGCTACACCACAGCCAATCAGCGGCAGGGGAAAGCTGAAGTGAGTGGCGAGCTGGTGATCATGAACTGGGAACCGGCAGCGTTGGGTGGGTTGTTCTGACAGATGCCGGGTATCATTTCTTTACTTCCCACCCTCCCGTCTATCCGATATTTCCTACAGAAATTGACCAAATGCCGATCTGAAAGTTAACTGTACATTCATACAGTGTCGGAAGTCGTGCGTCATGAGCTTTTCAATCCTAAGCCCTATAGCCGTGGCCGGTCGGAAATTACCTCTTTGTCTTTTTCGAGTGCCGGCAGGTTTTCCTTCGCCGGCAGCGGATCACATCGAAACCCACATCTCGCTCGACGAAGTGCTCAACATTCGTGCCCCACATGTTTACCTGGTGAAAATTGCCGGAGAGAGCATGCAGGGGGCAGGGATCTTTGACGGCGATTTAGCGGTGGTGGATCGTTCACTGGAGCCGGCGCACGGGCATATTGTTGTTGCGCTGCTCAACAACGATCCGCTTTGCAAGCGGCTGTGCATCCGTGGGAAAGAGGTAGTACTGCTGTCTGAAAACCCCAAGTACCCGCCGCGTTACGTGCTGGAGGGCGATGAGCTAGCGATCTGGGGCGTGATTATCGGTAGCGTGCGCAGTCATGTCTAAGCAGGTGCCGGTGTTCGGCCTGATCGATTGCAACAGCTTTTACGCCAGCTGTGAACGAGTGTTCCGCCCTGACCTAGCCAAGGTGCCCATCGTGGTTCTGTCGAACAACGACGGCTGCGTTATCGCTCGGAGCTACGACGCCAAACCGTACGTGAAAATGGGCGAGCCGTATTTCCAGATCAAGTACAAGCTCAAGCAGCACGGCATCATACCGTTCTCATCGAACTACGCGCTGTACGGTGACATGAGTGAGCGCGTAATGACGCTGATCGAGTCAATGGTGCCCTCAGTCGAGGTCTACAGCATCGACGAAGCCTTCGTCGACCTCACCGGCATCACCGATTTGGACGGTCTCGGCCGACAGATTCGGAGTCAGGTGCTGAGGTGCGCTGGCATTCCAGTCGGCGTTGGTATCGCTCAGACTAAGACCCTGGCCAAGCTTGCCAACCATACGGCGAAACGCCTGCAGGCGCAGACAGGTGGGGTCGTCAATATTTGCGACTCAACTAAGCGTGACTGGGTGCTGCGTAACACCGACGTTTCAGAGGTGTGGGGTGTAGGGCGTCGCATGAAAGCGCACTTGGATACCATGGGCATAAAAAGTGCGATGGACCTGGCCAAAGCCGACCCTTGGACACTGCGCAAAAATTTCAGTGTGGTGATCGAAAAGACAGCGCGCGAACTGGCCGGCACTCCCTGTCTGGAGCTAGAGGAGCCCGATCCGCCGAAACAGGAGATCTGCTGCAGTCGAATGTTCGGCACCCGCCTGACGGAACTGGCACCGATAAAGGAAGCGGTGGCCACGTACATGATGCGCGCTTCAGAAAAGCTCAGGGCGCAAAACTCGCTGTGTAAGAAAGTGCGCGTGAGCATTCGCACCGGCATGTTCAATCCGGAGGAGGCGAAGTACGCCAATGGTGTAGTGATCGAAATGCCTTACCCCACGGATGACGTCCGGCTAATGACCAAGGCCGCGGTCGATGCGCTGGACCGGATATATCGCCCTGGTTTCAAGTACAGCAAGGCGGAGGTATTGCTGATGAACCTGTGTCAGCAAGGTGAATACACGGACGATCTGTTTGCGGCCTCTCAACCGACCGAATCTACCAAGGTCATGGCCGTACTGGATCAGATCAACGAACGGTGGGGAAGGGGGACGCTGCGAGCGGCGAGCGTTCCTACCAATCCAGAGTGGGCCATGCGGCGTGAAATGATGAGCCAGAGCTACACGACTCGCTTGGATCAATTGTGGACGATCAACTGTAGGTAGTAAGACGTCCGCAATCGGCCATGAGCGAAAACTGACAAAAAATCAGGGCAGCATCCAGCTCGGTAACTTTTGAGGGGGTTAACGCCGCATTGAGCCGTCCTCGTTGATCAAGCGCTCGCCCCGAGCTTCCTCTACTGAACGAATCAGCCAAAACCAGCAATTCTCACGGCGATGAGGTAATACATCAATAATTTGGAATACCTCTTCACGCGAGTAGGCTCTGAGCATATTCCCGGCATGGTGCAATTGGTGCCATTCAGGTGAATGATCGAGGACGCGTTTCAGAAGGTCCTGGTGTACAGCACGATGCAGGGGATTTGCCGTAGCGGCTAGTCGATACAGTAAACGTTCTTGATCGATATCTCTCGATGCAATGCATCGTCGGAGAGCATCGATAGGAAACATCTCGAAGCTTTCAGCGAATACTTCTGGGATGAGCGCGGCGAGAGCAGGCACAGCAAGCATTCGATCCAGCAGCGGAGCGTTGTAGGCAGCGATCCTCTTTAACGCTATCAGCACCGCTGCCGAACGCTTGTCGTCGAGGTGATGCACAACATATTCGATGGCGACTTCTGGCGTGAGAGCCAACAATTCCGGTGTGAAATGGTCCTCCCATTGGCTCATCATGGAATGAAGCGCAATCCAATTGGGAAAAGGATGCTCAATGCCTTCAGTTGTCTTAACGCCCAGCACTAGACCAGATTTTTTTTGCCAGTCCCTATACAGCAAAAGGGCTTGATGAAGGTGATAGGCTGGAAGTGCGTTGGGTTGCTCAACAATAAATCTTACTATGCTAGGTATACCCTCCGGGTAAACTCGCGCAATAGCATTTAGGAAATCATGTGCCGCTTTCGGCCGCATTGGACTTCCTAGGCGGCGCCAGATCTCGTCGATGAGCGTGACCGGAGCGCTCGGAAGCCAGTGCATATGGCTTAGTGCGGGGATCTCGTCGATGTCCGCGAAGGACAGGGGCAATTGTTTAATTAACTCAGGTAATACTCCTTCACCATGGCGCGCGATTAGAACCCGCCAGCCAGCCTCGTCATGACCCGCAGTAATCCAAGCGCGCGCCGTTTCGTCATCAATTTCGGGTGAGAATTTCTTGGCAAGTTTGTGATGATGAGTGGCGCCAGTTGCCAAAGCCACTCGCTGAAAACGAGCGACCCATGGTGCGCCAAATTCCACGATAGCAAATCCGAGAAGTTCCTGCGCACGTTGCGTCATAGACGGGAAGTCTGAGAGTAGAAGACCGAACACGGCGTCATCACCGCATCCGACCAGCACTCTATTAATTTCAATCCACCCACTGGAATTTAACTCTACGACGGATTCGATCAATCGTCCGTATTCTGCAGCAATGAACCGAGCCAGGGCTTTATTGCCACGTCTAGAGGCTGCAGGCCGAAGTAGCCACGCATGCGAAGCGATGACAGTGTCGAGATGCGGACGAACCCAACGTGGTACATCGCCACAGCAACCAAGCGCAGTTGCGGCCGCCTCTGCCCAACTGATCTGATCGTTGGCCGCAATGTTCTCGAGCCACAGACTCCACTCCGGTCCACCACTTTCAGCAATTGCATCGAGAACCATGCTGCTATTCGGTGCCCCTATCCAATCAGAGAGCGTAGCTCGTTGATCATAAAAGATTTTTGGCCTAAGGACTTGCTTCCACTCCGATGGATAAATGTTGGATCGTCCTAGATCAGCGAGAACTTCCAGTGCGGGGCGAAAGAGCTCTGGGCGCCCGCCTGCCAGTGCAGCAATAGCGGCACGATTGCGCACGGCTAAGAGAGGATCTGCCAGAGCGCATAAAAGTGATTCTGTTAGTGCCGGAGTAGGGCGATTCGCACCCCGGCTTGTGTCGAGTGCGGCAGCAAGCAAAAAGTCTTGCTTAAAGGTTGCGGTTACATCGCTCTCAGCTGCGCTTGCACCCGACTGAATAGCCAAGGCATAGCTCTCGCGCGTCCGCAGAGAGTCTACCGCTCGCTCGGCGACAACATCGACCAGTAGGCCGCGTCCAGTTAGCCAACTCCAGTAAAGGTCGTGGCAGGGAACTGCCTGACCGCCGCGCTCTAAAATGGTGCCAAGGTTCCTTAGTAGCCTGGCCGGGTCAGTAATTCCCAACTTAGCAGATCGAGTTTGGAGCTCATCCATGAGACGACCAAATGATCTTGTTCCCTCCAGAGAAAGTTCGGACACGGCACCGGCGAGTGCTTCGGTGAAGCGCTCCGGTAGCCCTTGCATAAGGTGCTCATGGAATTGACGTAGGAGGTCGCCGATCGTCGCAGAGCGCGCGTCTGAAAGAACTTGGATGACCAAAAGTAGGGGTGATCTTAAAAGGTCAATCACCGTACTAGGTGGAGGCGCTTCGGCTGGGGTCGCGGCTGTGACTACGCGCTCTACCTGATCCGGCGGCAGGAGATCGAGGTTCCACTGTTTAAGGGGGCCATCATCCATATCAGCGAACTTGGCCGTCGCTACTAAGCGAGCGCTCCTTAAAGCACGCAGTGCACGTCGCTTTTCTCCTACCTTCGAAGCCCCGGCGAATTCGGACCAGCTGTCGACGAAAATACATATTCGTGGATCTTGGAATAATGTGGTTACTTTGACTCCCGGGGCCGCCTCCGTGATCATCTCTTCTAAATCGTGCCAGCCTGTCGCTTGCCCTGCAGGAAGATAGATAGGAATGGTCGTGCCGGCTGCGAGCAATTTGTTTGCTGTGTGCCAGAGAGCATGCGTCTTGCCTGAACCTGGTTGACCGATAATGAGGTGTCTTTTTTCCGGGAGCCCAATGAGATCTGACAAAGAGGCGCTCGCGGGAACCCCGTCTAACTTGACTTCGGTGAGACGCGGCTCCACGGAGAATGCGTCCATAAGGGCATCCCTAGCTGAGGGCTTGGCTCCAGGGAAGAGCAGGTCGATAGATGGCGGGGCGCCATTCTCAATTAACAACTCCGCCAAGTCGCGTAACTCTTCAATGGATAGAGCATTGCTTGGCCGCTCGGAGCGCCTACCTAATATGTCTACGGCGACACTTGATGGAACTGCGATTGACGTCGCGCGCTCTAGACAAGCCTGAAGCTGTTTCCCGTCCAAGCGACGTGGATTCGGGCCCAGCACACAAGCAACAGTATCGCGGAAGACAATATCGTATGCGCGATGTGCCATATCCGCAGTCGACAGAAGCTGGTCTCGACGATTCACTAAAGTGCGCCGATTACTTTCCTCAAGAGAGCGCCAATCCGGGGCACCGCATGCAAACACTATTGGACTGAAAAGCTCAGTTCTTAACTGCTCGGGAAGGCTATTTGTTACAAAAGTTCGAAGCTCCTTAGAAAGCGTCCGCTGAAGAAGAGCTATGCGAAGCTCTTCAACACTCCCTCCAGATGCAGCCGCTTCCCACGCCGTCAGGCCAGCCACGCCGGAGGGCAACGCATTCTTTCTCTCCTGCCCGACATAAGACGTGGTCAGAAACACTAACCTTACTTCGCGGCCAGGATTGTAAGTCCGCAACCTGTGCAGAGACTCAATTGCAGCTAGGACATCCGGGGAGTTCAGCGTCACAGTCCCGGACTCGCGCGTGTCCTTCACCTGTGTAGCCTTAAGAACGTCATCAACCCTACCCGGCTCACGGAGAAGCTCGGTGAAGTCCTCAGCGATCTCCAGGTAGAGGTCATCGCCTACCCCCAGCTCCAGCCATGCGGCAGCTGAGGCGTGGAGCTGATAGACATATCCACGAAGCGATGCAGTTGCTTGCCGCATTAAGTCTTCTGGTGGAACGATCCAAATCTGAGAAGGGTTTCCGAAAACAGAAATTGGCATGGTCGACATTGATGTTGACTCTGGGCAAAGCAGCGGAGTGGTAACACGCTGCGCAGTATCGAAGTGGCTAGATACTAAACCTGAATCGCCCCGGTTTTCCTAGAGATTTCGAACTCTCAAAAGGACGCAAGCTGAGGCTAGTTTCAATCAGTACGCTTATGACTGAAAGCAGACCTGGGTGGGTGAGGCTTCGGGATGATCGTTAAAAGCGTTTTAGGGCATGTTTAGGGTAAATTGAGGCCGCTGTAGGCTTCAGAGAACCAAAATGCCAGGCCTGAATGCCCGAGGTTTTTGGGCCTGAAGCGGTCTGTAAATATATTAGATCTGGAGTTCAAAATTTGTGTGGTTCTGCTAGCCGCCTACTACGTCAACGCTCCAGAAAGCCGCGCTCGCGTTCTTCAGCTGCTCATCGAGCGATTCCCATGCGAACCCGGCATTGCGGATAAGCATCCCGATGATCTCCACAAGGCGTTGCATCTGCTCTACGGTTGCTTTGATGTCGCCCCATTTAATGTCTAATGTGCTGATGTCAACAAACTGGTATTTATCTGCTACATAGCGCACTTCTGTATGTGCAGATACCCTGTCACGGATAGTTCTGAATGACTTAATTGTTGCACTGGTGGATAGCGCTGACCATAGTTTGGTGGCCTCGCAATACAACTCATCGAATTGGGGTCCGAGCTGAGCCTCTTCACGCAGCTCCATGCGTCTGAGGGCCTCAAGTATTTCAGTGTCGGTCACATCCTTGCCGTTAGTTAATTTCCAGCTAGCAAACTGTTCACGTAGTGTTTGTCGAAGCGTGTCGTCAGCCAGCGCTTGAATACTATTGTTAAGGCTTGGTGTTCGCGGATCATCATCGAACGTCAGTTTCGCTATGTCCTGCGCACATGAGAGGAATAATGAGTGCTTAAGAATGCTAAACCCCATAGCTCGCTTTCCGGAGCCAAGGGTTGTCACGACAGCTTCATCGAAGAGCATGGGGTCGAGGATCGAATACCTCTGACGCATTTCAATAAATGCGTCCAGTAAATGAGATGCGTGGGCCTGAATTTTTTCAAGCGGCGTAGGCATGAGTAGCACCTCTATCAGCCATGTAAAACAGATCTTGCCGTCGGTGTCGGAGAGCGGCCAAACAACGCTGATTCCGAAACGGCAAAGCCGATCGAATCTATCCCTCGCTCTTTCCCCTCAGCTTGGCCAAGCCCTGCTTGATGTAACCAGCGTTCTCTCCGATGACCCACAAGGCGCCACGAACGTTTTCGCCAATCTCGGCCAAACCTTGTTGTTCTGCATGAAGCGTCAGCTCCATCAGAGCTGCTTCCAGCCCGAGCTGATTCTGGTAGATCCTTTCCAGCACATCCCCTAACGAATATTTGTCTGACATTACACCGACTCCTTTCGAAAAAGAAAAGCATAGTACCGGTAGTGCCCTTTGTCGGCGGTAATTGTTGCATGCTTAGAAATTGCTACAAAGCGAAGAAGTTACAGCGGATTAGCCCATCTGGCTGGTACGTTGGGGGAGAGCTATGCCCAATCCATCATCGGAGCGACGGAAAGCGCTCGGGAAAAGAAAGCTGTGCTCTGTGCGCTGGTGACAGCATTTAAGTCGATCAGCGTGCTCGTAGAGCCTTTTTAAACGGAAAAAACGTGTTTGTTTAAAAGAAGCCTGTTCCTGCAGTCCTAAGCCTACACTCCCTTGCGCCTCCCCCTACACCTAAGACAGAATCCCCCGGCTTGTGCCTCTAGCCCGCACGTTCTATCGTCCCCACATCACTGAAAACCAGTGATCGGGTTTGGTAGCCCGTTTCGTGTCTAGATGCATTGCATCACCTAATTCAGTCGCTTTTCCAGGACGCGGATTTCATGGTGGTCATGCGTGGGGCCCATTCGTGGGCGCCGGGTTCTAGTGCGACCGGTCTACCAACCCGCGTATGGCCGCCACCCATCGTTTGGTAGCATGGGTGATGGCTTCTTTTAGTAATCGCGCTAGAGGTTCCATCTATGTTCAAAGTAACGCCCAACCCACCAGAAACCGATCCCGCATCCCCCTACGAATCCCTCAACTCCAAAAAACTCCACGAAGCCGCCGAGCGCGCGCTCGATCACTACCTCCTTCCCGCCGGGCACATCATGGCCAGCGTCAACGAGCCCGAGCGCATGTACCTCGCCAATCCAAAGTACGACTCGGAATCCCTGCTGGCCAATGCCAGTGAAACGCTGAGTTCCGCTTCCGAAATGCTCAACAACTTCGCCGCAGCACTAGACCCCTCGCATCGCAAAACCGCGCTGGGCATTGCGCAGGTGGTGATGTTGGGGGAGTTGGCGGTGAATCAGGCGTTGGATAACGTTGAGGTTAAAGCTTAAATCCTATCCCACTGTGGCGAGCGGCTTAACCGCCGCCACGGTGGGGCTGTTAGCGCGCTGTGATCGAAAGGGATCTCGGTGGTAACCTGGGCTATCGAGCACGGCAGCGCTCATTTTCGGTAATGCCTGGAAATCTCTTTCCATATGTATTTGTATCGAAACTCAAGCCAGCGAATCAGCAGTTTGTCTAGCTGACGTCTGAAACGGCTGCGTTCTCGAGCTTTCAATGTTTCTGCGATGTCAGCCTTCAATTGCTCCAGGTTGAACGCCGACCAAATCATCGGGATCACGGTCTCGAGATTCGTATGGCACACCGGTGCCACTTCTTCATAGAGGATTCGCTTGATCTCTTGCCGATCATAGTCCTCAGTTTGGCGCGCAATGAATTCGTAGTTGACCTCATTGTCGACAAACGCGTCGGATAACGACCAATAGACATCGGAGCGCTCTTTTTCAGTCGCTGATGCCCAGCTTCGCTTGGCGGGGGCAGTGTTGGAGGAGGTTGGTTTGTCCATGTTTGACTTCCTGTCTCAATGGGAGCGAGCGTATCAAGCCTGAGCGACCCACACCCCAATAAAACAATCTTTGGTATGTCCATACTCGCGCAGTTAAAGCCAACCGTCAGGATGACGGTCAGCGCGAGAGCGTGGTCAGCGGATTATCCAAACCGGATGGCATGGCGGCGGCTCGGGGTGGATGGGTTTTCAGTCTCAAATGATCGTCGCCAGTGGCCGAGGGACTTATCTGTTGGCCGAGGACAGGCGAGATCGGTAGTTGGAGCTGATTACGCCCTCTGATCATGCTGGTTAAAACATGCACTGAAAAAAAGCCGTCACTTCCAGGTGTAGGCTTTCTCTCGCAGCTCTAGCCAAACTGCCCCGCCGACTCAACCGCAGATTTCGGCTTCCTCAACCGCGTCAACTGATAAGCAATCCCCAACCAGACAAACCACCCCGGCATGACCATCAACGCAATCCGCGTGTCAGGCCGCAACGCCAGCAACCCCAGCACAAACCCCAAAAATGCCAACGAAAACCAAGCCATCGGCACTCCGCCGGGCATCTTGTAAGCCGACTTCGCATGCAGATCCGGGCGTTTTTTCCGGTAGGCGATGTAAGACGCGAGGATGGTCGACCAGGTGAAGATCACCAGAATCGCCGACACGGTGGAGACGATGGTGAACGCGGTCATGACTTCCGGCACGATGAACAGCACCAGCACGCCGACCAGCATCAACAGCGTGGTGAACGCCAGGCTCAGCAGCGGCACGCTGTTGCTCGACAGTCGGCGGAATAGGCCGGGGGCGTTGTCTTGATTGGCCAGCCCGAACAGCATGCGGCTCGATGAAAACACGCCGCTGTTGGCCGAGGAGGCCGCTGAGGTCAGGACCACGAAGTTGACGATGCCGGCCGCTGCGGGGAACCCGGCGACGAGGAACAGTTCGACGAAGGGGCTCTTGACGGGGGAGACCTGTTGCCACGAGGTCACGGCGATAATGCAGGTCAGTGCCAGCACGTAGAACAGGATGATCCGCAGCGGAATCGAGTTGATCGCTTTGGGCAGGGTCTTCTCCGGCGAGCGGGTTTCGGCGGCGGCGGTGCCGATCAGCTCGGTGCCGGCGAAGGAGAAGATCGCCATTTGAAATCCGGCGAAGAAGCCGAACAAGCCGTTAGGGAACGCTGCCTGTTTGTCCACCAGGTGACTCAGGGACGCGGTGACGCCGCTGGGCGAGACGAAGGAGCTGGCGATCAGCACGGTGCTGACGCCGATCAGGGTCACGACGGCAATGATCTTGATGATCGCGAACCAGAATTCCACTTCACCGAACAGTCTGACGGTCAGCACGTTGAGCGCGAACAGGGTTGCGAGCATGCCGACGGCGGGTATCCATGCCGGTACGTCGGGGAACCAGTACTGGAAAAATCCGCCGACCACGACGGCATCGCCGATCACCGCCACGCTCCAGCTAAGCCAGTACGACCAGCCGAGGAAGAACGCCGCGCGCGGGCCGAGGTAGGCACCGGCGAAGTCGGCGAAGGTTTTGAAGTTGAGGTTGGACAGGAGCATTTCGCCCATGGCGCGCATGACGAAAAACACGAACAGACCGATGATCATGTAGATGAGGATGATCGACGTCCCGGAGAGGGCGATGATCTTCCCGGAGCCCATGAACAGGCCGGTTCCGATGGCACCGCCCATGGCCATTAACTGGATGTGACGATTGCTGAGCGTGCGCTGCAGCGCGGGCTGTTCAGGCAGCCCGGAAGGGGTCGATTTCATTGCAAAACCTCTTGATTTTATGTTTTTGAGTTTTGGCAGAAAGCAGGTGTCGAGCGTTCTTGTTAGAGGTGCAACGGCTAATCACAAGGTGAATCGCCCCCTGTGGCTTGGGGGCGGTCATGACCGATCAACTGACGGTGCGCAGACGCGAGGTTTTGGCCGGTTGCGGATCGAGCAACTGGAAGAGGTTTTTGATGTTGGCCGGCGTCGGCACCAGGTGGATGCGCTGGCCGATTTGCTGTGCCTGAGCCAGGTCTTTCAGGTAGCGCAGTGAGGAAAAGTCTTCCAGGGCAAAACCCACCGAATCGAAGACCGTCACCTGCGCATCGTTTTCGCGTCCGGCGACTTCGCCCTGCACAATCCGGAAAAACTCGATCACCGGGGAATCGGCTTCCAGTTGCTGAATGTCGCCTTCAATGCGCGTTTGCGGCTCGAACTCGACGATGACCCGGGCGTTGCGCAGGATGTCGGCGTGCAGTTCGGTTTTACCCGGGCAGTCACCGCCGACCGCATTGATGTGCATGCCGGGCTCGATCATGTCGGGGGTCAGAATGGTTGCGTAGGCTTTGTCGGCGGTGACCGTGGTGACGATGTCCGCGCCCTTGACCGCGTCCTTCACCGAGCTGGCCAGAATCACTTCGATGTCCGGGAACTCCGCGAGGTTGTGCTTCAACTTGAGTGAAGCGTCGCGATCGATATCGAAGATACGGATTTCGTTGATGCCCAACATTTCATGAAAGGCCAGCGCCTGGAATTCACTTTGCGCACCGTTGCCGATCAGGGCCATCGAAGTCGCACCCGGGCGCGCCAGCGATTGCGCGACCAGCGCGGAGGTTGCGGCGGTGCGTACGGCGGTGGTCAAGGTCAGTTCGCTGAGCAGGGTCGGATAGCCACTCTTCACATCGGCCAGCAGACCGAAGGCCATGACCGTGAGCAAATTCTGCTGGCCGTTGTTCGGGTGGCCGTTGACGTATTTGAACGAGTACTGCTGGCCGTCGTCGGTGGGCATCAACTCGATCACGCCGTCTGCCGAGTGATTGGCCGTGCGCGGCGATTTATCAAACTGCGCCCAGCGTGCGTAGTCCGCTGCGATGTAGCTGGCCATTTCGCGGATGGCGCGGCGAATGCCGACTTGGGTGAACAGGCGTGCAGCATCATCGACATCAATAAAAAGCGTCATGGTCTTATTCTCCGATCCAGTCATTGAAAGGTTGTAGAGCGCGAGCTGGCTCAACTGCGTTTGCTCTCGAAACCGTGCAGCACGTTGACGGCATTGATGCCGATTTCATCGACCATGTAGCCGCCCTCCATGACGAATAGGGTCGGGCAGCCGACGCTAGCGATCAGTTCGCCGATGCCGATGAAGTCCTCGCTTTCGAGCAGGAAGTGGCTGATGGGGTCGTCCTTGAACGTGTCGACACCGAGGGAAATCACCAGCACTTCAGGCGCGAACTGCTGGAGTTTTTTGCAGGCGTGGAGCAGGGCGTTGCGATAGCTCTCCCACGTGGTGTTTTTCGGCAGTGGATAGTTGAGGTTGTAACCCTCGCCGACACCCGCGCCGACTTCGTGGCTGTAGCCTGAGAAGTACGGATAGGACACCGCCGGTTCGCCGTGCAATGACACGAACATCACGTCACTGCGCTGGTAAAAAATGTTCTGCGTGCCGTTGCCGTGGTGGAAGTCGACGTCCAGCACCGCGACGCGTTTGGCGCCCTGGGTGATGGCTTGTTGCGCGGCGATGGCGGCGTTGTTGAGGTAGCAATAACCGCCCATGTATTCGCGCGCGGCGTGATGGCCGGGCGGGCGGCACAGGGCGAAGGCGCTGTCGTGACCTTCATCAATCAACGCTAGGCCGGTGAGGGCGATGTCGGCGCTGGTTTTCACCGCTTGCCAGGTCGTTGCCGTAATGGGCGAACCGGCATCCATGGCATAGAAACCGAGCTTGCCATCGATGAACGTCGGCACCTCTTCGTTGGCCAGATCGCGCACCGGCCACACCAACGGCAAGGCGTCGTGGGTGCGACCGGTTGCGCACCATTCGCTCCAGGCACTTTCGAGAAAACTGACGTAGCGCTCGCTGTGTGCGTTGACGTAGCACGAGCGATCAAATGCGCGCGGTTCGACGATCTGCCCGAGGCCGACCTGTTTGACCCGGTTGTGCACGGTGTCGGCCCGACTCGGTTGTTCGAACGACGGTTTGAGCACGCCGTCTTTCAATTCGGTGCCGTGGTGCAAACGGTGGGAATCACTGAAAACTGTAAACATTCTGCGCATCCGTTATTGTTAGCCAGTGCAAATATTCTGTTCCGGCTGGGCTGCGCTTTCTTTGCTTTGTGTTCGTGGTTTGGTGGATTAATCGGGCGTTTTTACTCAGGAATAGCGTCATGCAGAAAAAAATATCCAAACGCATCAGTCTCGACGAGACCGACCTGGCAATTCTTGAGTTGCTGCAGGAAGACGCCAGCATTTCCAACGCTGAACTCAGTGAGCGACTGTCGCTGAGCCTTACGCCGTGCTGGCGGCGGCGCAAGCGCATGGAGGAGGCGGGGGTGATCAAGGGCTATCAGGCCAACCTTGATCGGCGAATGCTCGGGCTGGATATCATGGCGTTCGTGCACATTCGTTTTTCCACCCACGCCGACCACGCGCCTGATGCCTTCGAGGCAGTGATTGCGCAATTGCCGCAGGTGGTGGCCTGCCACAAGATCACCGGCGATGCCGATTACGTGTTGCAGGTGTTGGCGGAAGATCTTGATAGTTACAGCGACTTTATCGAGCAGGTGCTCAGGCGTCAGGTGGGGATTGCGTCTATTCAGTCCAGCCTGGCGTTGCGCGAGGTCAAGACGGGTAGCCGTATTGCGATTCCCAAACCGGGGAAGGACTGAACGGGCAGAGGGGCAATCATCTTTTCAGTTTAAACGCGTTGTAAGTCGTTGATGCGCTATTGCCACGCAGGGCTGTATCAACTCCAGCCTTTGCAGTGAGCGGTAATCTCTGCCCAGACTTCCCGATAGCTGAATCGCAACCACGCGGTGTGCAGCTTATGCAGTTGCCGCCGAATCCAGCTGTTCGTGTTTGCGAGCAGCATTTGCTCGATGTCCCTGTTCAACGCATCGGGTTCGAAACCTGTCCAGACCGGCGGGAGTACACATTCCAGGTTCCAGGCGCAGACGACGGCAACTTCGGCATACAGAATATCTTTAACCTGTTCCGGGTCGTAGCCTTCGACTTCGCGGGCGATGTAGGGATAATCGACGCCGGTGTCGACGAAAATATCGGAGAGGGCTGCGCGGATTTTGTATAGGTCGGCAGGGTTCAGTTCACGTTTCAAACGCAATGCTCCAGGCCTTAAACGGCGTTGAGTCGCTCGATCACAGGCGCCAAGGCAGGGCGCTTGTGTTGCCATTCGTCTTTGGTAATACCTAGTAGAACAACGTCGATCCGCGCACCATCCCTGAAGATGTTCTGCCGCCGGACGCCTTCAATCTCAAAGCCGAACTTCTGATGCATCTTCACCACTGCCGCGTTCATCGCCAGCACTTCGCAGTTCAGCTTCTCCAGCCCTGCCACGCCAAACGCGTAATCAAGCATCCAGAATTCAACGACACTGCCCAATCCCTTGCCCTGCAACCCCACGTCCAGATAAAACGCCCAATCCGCGCTCTTGTGCAGCACGTTGATCGCATTCAACGAAACAACCCCCACCGCTTGCTCATCCTTGATCACCACAAACACTTGCTGGCGCGGATTACCCTGCAAAGAGTTCAGCCATATGGCATGTTCCTGCTCACTGATCTCATGCGAGGTGTACATGAACTTGCGCACGTCCGGTTGATTGCGCAGGGTGCGGACGTGGGCCTGGACAGCGGGGCTGGCGTCGGTGAGGGGCAGGAATTGCATGGGGATGTCCTTGTCGGCGGATAAGCGATTCTGAACTGGCGCTGTCGATCAGCAAAGTTTCATCTTGCCGTGTGCGGCGCAGGCCTAGGATGTTGGCACAAGGTCGTCGTTTTTCATCCCGAGGGGAATCGTGCCATGAGCGCCAATGTCGTCAAAGTGCTGTTGATTGCTGCTGTGTCGGTGTTGAGTGCCTGTTCGGGCGCGGGTGGCTTGACCACTACAAGTTGTTTCTCCAGCGACTGTCAGTCGCCGGAGGGGCGTAATGCCAATACGTTGAAGTTTGGCGGCAACAGTATCGGCAGCAGTCTCAATCAGTACAGCTCCGGAATGTTGCATGACGATTGAGGATTACTGCGCGGCAGGTACGGCAATCCATTCGCTCAGGGTTTGCTGATATTTACCGGTGACTTTGCTCAAGTGCAGCCACTGATCAACGTACAGTTTCCAGCTGATGTCATCGCGCGGTAGCAGGTAAGCCTTCTCGCCGTACTGCATGTACTGATGCGGATTTACCGCACACAAGCCCGGTTTGAGTTTCTGCTGATACAGCGCTTCCGAGGCGTCGGTGATCATCACGTCGGCCTGGTTGTCGAGCAGTTGCTGGAAGATCGTCACGTTGTCGTGCAGGGCCAGTTGCGCCTTGGGCAGGAAGGCGTGGACGAAGGCTTCATTGGTGCCGCCGGCGGGTTCGACCAGGCGCACGTTGGGCTGGTTGATCTGTTCGACGGTCTGGTACTTGCTGACATCGGCGCAGCGTACCAGCGGGATCTTGCCGTCGGTGTCGAGGGTGTTGCTGAAATAGGCTTTTTTCTGCCGCTCCAGCGTCACCGAGATACCGCCCATGCCGATGTCGCATTTCCCGGCCTGCATGTCCGGCATCAGGGTTTTCCAGGTGGTTTGCACCCATTGCACTTTGACGCCGAGGCTGTCGCCCAGTGAGCGGGCCATGGCGATGTCGATGCCTTCGAAGTCGCCGTCGGGGCGTTTGAAGGTGTAGGGCTTGTAGTCGCCCGTGGTGCAGACGCGCAGTTCGCCCTGTTGCTGGATGCTGTCGAGGTGTGAAGGGTTTTGCTCTGCGTGAGCGCCGGCGGCCAGGGTCAGCAGGCCGCAGAAGATCATCGTGCTTTTTAGAGTTGTCATTGCAAATGGGCTTCTGAAAAGGAAGGTGGCCCAGTGTAGTGAAAGGCTTTCCCGGGTGTCATCCCGCGTCCGGACTCAACGTGCCGAGCCACGCCACCAGTGCCACGATCAGCAATGCGATTGCCAGTTCAACTGCAACGCTGCGTCTTAGCGCATTCGCCGCGACGACATGTTGTCCATCGCGCAGTGCCTGCTGCAATGCCGGACCAAGATGAAAGCGATTCAACGCCGCCAACACCAACATTGCGGCAAACAGTAAAACCTTGATCGCCAGCAGCATCCCGTACGTGCCGAGTAACACTTCATCCAGCCTCGGGCCGACGATAAACAAGTAATTCACCACGCCGGTGATCGACAGCGTCAGCACAATCGCTGCGCCGACCCATTCAAAGCGCCGGACCGCAAACGCCAGCGAACGAATGCGCGCTTCATCAACCAGCCCCCGCGCCATCAACACCAGCGCCAGCATCGCACCCAGCCACGCACCCGCTGCGAGCAGGTGCAGAATGTCGCTGAGAAAATGCCAGAACCGCAGCGCTCCCTCGTCCATCGCCCCGTGCCCGCTCCAGGCCAGAGAGGCGAGGGCGATTGCGCCGGCAAACGATGCAAGCCACCAACCCGGCCGAATCGCCACGACGATCAATGCAGTCATCCGCACTGCCCACGCCATCCCGACATCCGTTTCCAACACCATCATTTGCACATGCGGCCACAGCGCCGCGAGCGCCGTTTCGCCGCTCATGGCGCTGGTCATCAGCACCAATCCTGCCACTGACAACAACGCCCCGATCAATGCCATCCCGCGCAGCATCGGCCGAAACCGCAGCAGCGTCTCAGCGCTGTACAGCACAAACAACGCCAGCCCGAACACCAGCAGCAAATCCACATACAACGCAAACCGCAGAATGATGTTGATCAGTTCGCCCATCGCTCACTTCACTTTGAACGTGACGTTGCCGGTGATCGGGTGCGTGTCGCTGGACACCGCGCGCCATTCGACCTGGTAAGTGCCGGCGGGCAACGGAGAGAGCGGGGTGATCAGCATGCTTTTCGGGTCGCTGCCGGCGCTGACCTTGGCTTTCATCGGCATCGGCGAATGGGCCATGCCGGGCATTTCGGTCATGACCAGTTTGGCGCCGGAGAATTGCGTCAGCAGGTTCTCGGAAAAATGCAGTTCGATCCTGTCTGGCGCGGCGCCGTCAGCCCCTTCGGCCGGGGTCGACGAGAGCAGTTTCGGGTGGGCCTGGGCGAGGTTGCTCAGGAGCAAGGCGCTGGCGAGTACGAGGGTGATTTTCAAGGTGCGCATGCAAGAGCTCCGGGTTGTTTTCCAAGGGGATTCAAAACCACATCCGCACGCCAAGCACGAGGCGTGCTTCGCTGCGATCCTCGCCTTCTTCACGGGCGTAATCGGCGCTGTTGCCGTAGGTGCGGTTCCACGTCACGCCGATGTAGGGCGCAAATTCACGGCTGATTTCATAGCGCAAACGCAGGCCGGCTTCGGTATTGGCAAGCCCGGAACCGATACCGCGTTGTGGATCGTTTTTGCCGTAGACATTGAGTTCGGCGGTGGGCTGCAGGATCAGGCGATTGGTCAGCAGGATGTCGTAGTCACCCTCCAACCGGACGGCGCTCTGGCCGCCTTCACCGATAAACGCAGTGGCCTCGGCTTCGAAGTTGTACAGCGCCATGCCCTGCAAACCGAACGCGGCCCAGGTCTGCGGCGCGCCGGGTTTGAAGTCCTGACGCACGCCGCTGACCACATCCCACCACGGCGATATCGCATGGCCCCAGAGCGCTTGAATCTCGGCGTCTTCGGTCTTGCCATTGCTGCGTTCGCCTTCGGAGCGCAGCCACAGCCGATCAATATCGCCCCCGATCCAGCCGGACAGATCCCAGGCCAACGTGCTGCCGTCATCGGCGTTCTGCCATTCGAGTTTGTCGGCAAGAAAGTAAGTGTTGATTTTGCTGTCGTGGACCTGATGGCCACCGGGGCTGGTGAACACGGCGGCGCGGTCGGTGTCGGTCAGCGGCGGGATCGGCGTGCGGCTTTCGGTCGGGGCGGCGGGCTGCATCATGCCGTCGTCCATGCTTTGCATGGCCGGGTGATCCATGCCGGGCATCTGGCTGTGATCCATGCCCGGCATGTCGCCGGCGGCCATCGCCGAGCTGCCGATCAGCAGCAAGGCAAACGCAGTGAATCGAATCATCAGCGGCCCCTTCATGCTTCCACCCGCACTTCGCGGAACATGCCCGTTTCCATGTGGTAAAGCAGATGGCAGTGATAAGCCCAGCGGCCCAGTGCGTCGGCCGTCACGCGGTAACTGCGGCGGGTGCCAGGCGGCATGTCGATGGTGTGTTTGCGCACCTGGAAGTCGCCGTTTTCGTCTTCCAGATCGCTCCACATGCCGTGCAGGTGAATCGGGTGGGTCATCATCGTGTCGTTGACCAGCACCAGACGGATGCGCTCGCCGTACTTCAGGCGCAACGGTTCGGCGTCGGAGAATTTGATGCCGTTGAACGACCAGGCGAATTTTTCCATATGGCCGGTCAGGTGCAATTCGACCGTGCGGCTCGGGTCGCGGCCATCCGGGTCTTCGAAAGTGCTGCGCAGGTCGGCGTAGCTCAGCACGCGGCGGCCGTTGTTGCGCAGACCGAGGCCGGGGTCGTTGAGTTTAGGCGCGGTGGTCATGGCTTGCATGTCCACCAGCGGATTGTCTTTTTCGCTGTCGGGATGGGATTGCATCGGGCCCATCGTCGAGTGATCCATGGCGCTCATGTCCATCAAACCGTGATCCATGCCACCCATGCCCATGTCGTCCATGCTCACCAGCGGACGCGGGTCCGGAGCCGGCACGGGCGCAGAGAGTCCGGCGCGAGTGGCGAGGGTGCCACGGGCATAACCGGTGCGATCCATGGCCTGGGCAAACAGGGTGTACGCCTCGGCGTCCGGCTCGATGATGACGTCGTAAGTCTCGGCCACGGCGATGCGCAGTTCATCGACGCTGACCGGTTTGACGTGCAAGCCATCCGCCGCGACCACCGTCATTTTCAGCCCGGGAATGCGCACGTCGAAGTAAGTCATCGCCGAGCCGTTGATCAGACGCAGGCGCAGTTTTTCGCCGGGGCGAAACAGGCCGGTCCAGTGGTTATCCGGTGCATGGCCGTTCATCAGGAAGGTGTAGGTGGCGCCACTGACGTCGGCGATGTCGGTGGGGTTCATGTTCATTTCTGCCCACATCGTGCGATCGGCGACGGTGGCGCCCCAGCCTTTTTCGCTGACGTCACTGATGAAGTCGCCGACAGTGCGTTTGTGGAAGTTGAAGTAGTCGGATTGCTTTTTCAGGGTCTTCATCAGGCTGGCCGGGTCTTCGTCGGTCCAGTCGCTGAGCATCACCACGAACTCGCGGTCGTACTGGAACGGCTCCGCTTCCTTGGCGTCGATCACCAGCGGGCCGTAGACGCCGGCCTGTTCCTGCAAGCCGGAATGGCTGTGATACCAGTAGGTGCCGTTCTGCCGCACCTTGAATTGATAGACGTACACGCCGCCCGGTTCGATGCCGTGAAAACTCAGGCCCGGCACGCCGTCCATGTTCGCCGGCAGCAGAATGCCGTGCCAGTGAATCGAGGTGCTGACGCTGAGCCGGTTGCGCACCCGCAGCGTCACGGTGTCGCCTTCGCGCCAGCGCAGCAACGGGCCGGGCAGACTGCCATTGATGGTCATGGCGGTGCGCGGGCTGCCGGTGAAGTTGACCGGGGTTTCGCCGATGAACAACTCGAAGTCGCTGCCGCTCAGTTCATTTAATTGAGCGGGCGCATTCAGCGCCCAGACCGGCGTGCGCCACAGGCCCAGGCCGCCGAGCAGACTGCCGGCGGCGAGGCCATTGACGAAGGTGCGTCGTGATGGGTGGGAAGGCATGCGCTGGAAATCCCCGTGTGACTCATGACGGGGAGGCTAACCAGCGCCAGCTTTCAGTTGGCTGAGGCGGGGATTACAGTTTTGACAGGTTCATTTGCGGCGAGATGATCCGCCAGATCCCGCGCCTGTTGTGAGGCCGCAAGGCGCGCCTGACGATCGATGTCTTCGCCGAGAATGGTCTTCTCGACGCGTAACTCATGCACATCGCTGATGCCGATAAACTCGAGCCACGCGGCCACGTAGGGTTTCTGAAAATCGAAACGCTCGGCGGGTGTGGCCGATTGCGCAGAGAAATCCATCCCGCAGGCATAGGCGCCCACGGCGGTTTTGTTTTTCAGCAAACCTTGCAGACCGTGCAGGGGATCGAAACTGAAGAGGATGTCTTTCTGCGACACCAGGTCGATGAAGTGCTTGAGCTTGTACGGAATGCTGAAATTCCACAGCGGCACCGACAGCACAATCACGTCGGCGCGATGCAGGTACGCGGCGAGGTGCTTGAGTTCATTCCACGCCGATTGCTGGGCGGGCGTCAGCGGCGTGCCATTGAGGCCTGCGTACTTGGCGTTCATTGCGTCCTCGCCGAACTCCGGCAGCGACATGCCCCACAGATCCAGGGTTTCGAAGTGGGTCTGCGGATGATGCTGCAGATAGCGATCAATAAAGCTGCGCGCCACTTGCAGTGAGGCAGAGCGCTGTTTGCGCGGTGAACATTCGATGTGAAGAAGGGTGGTCACGTGAAGCCTCGCAGTCGGGTAGTGAGTGCGAGGCATTGCAACATAGCGCGCTTCAAACTATAAATCGTGAATAAATTGTCCATTGATCACGTATCTAACTATGTTCGACGCCCTTTTGTTGAAGACCTTTGTCACCGTTGTCGATGAGGACGGCTTCAGCCGTGCTGCGCAAAAACTGCATTTGACGCAATCGGCGGTCAGCGGTCATCTGCGCCGGCTCGAAGAACAGGTCGGCAAGCCGCTGCTCAAGCGCACCACCCGTTCTCAGCAACTCACCGCCGACGGCGAGCGTTTGATCGCCTATGCGCGGACGATTCTGGCGTTGAACCGCGATGCCTGGGCGCAGCTCACGCGCACGCCGTTTCAGGGGCGGATGCGGATTGGCGTGTCCGAAGATTTTGTCGAGGCGCGTTTGCTGCGCGCGTTGCAGGATTGCGCGGCGCAGCATCCGGGTATGGAGATCGATGTGCAGGTAAATATTCCGGGGACGTTGCTGGGCCAGATGCGGCAGGGCGATCTGGAGATGGTCATCGGTTCGCTGTGTGAAACCGGCGAGTCGGGGCGTTTACTCTGGCAGGAGCCGCTTGTGTGGGCGTGGGCCGCGCAACCTGTCACGCAGTTGCCGAAGCCATTGCCGCTGGCGCTGTTCCCCCAGCCTTGCCCGTATCGCGAGGCGGCGTTGACGCGATTGGCTCAATCCGGCATTTCCCAGCGCACAGCGATGCTTTGTTCAAGCACCGCCGGGTTGCGCGCAGCGGCGTTGGCCGGGTTTGCCGTGGCGCCGATGCCGGTCAGTCAACTGGGGCAAGGCTTGGTCGCGCTGGAAGCGGAACAGGGCTTGCCGGCGTTACCGGACGCGCAGTTCCGCTTGTTTGTCGCGCCTCACGCTGAGCCGCAGATGATCGATGCGCTATCGCAGGTGATCGTCGAGTTTTGCTCGGCGCGGCGGCAGTAATCGGGGCTAGAGGCCGAGCCCTTCCTGCACCGCCAGCAAAAGATTGTTTTCGGTCAGTGCGATGGCGTCCAGCTGCTGACCTGTTTCAAGCGACTGCACCCACCAATGGCTTTCACCGTGCTCATCCACGGTACGCAGCAGATAGGTATCCGTGGCTGACGGGATGATCTGCACCCGCCCGGCGCCATCCTCGGTAAACCGCGCAATGGGATCGAATGTCAGGGTTTGATGATTGGCTTCGATCACCAGTTGGTCGATGGCGTAATCGTGGGTTTCGCCATCGGGCGAGCTTTCGCAAACGTGGGTCGGATTGCGCCGAATCTTCAGGCCGACTTCAGTCACCGGTTGCAGCCACGCTTCGATGCGGTGGTACAAGTCGTACACCTGCGCCGGCCAGCAATCGATCTCCAGCGCGGCATCCGCATGGGTGTGCCGGGTTTGCTTGAGTTTGGCGGCGAGTTCGTCTGCTTTACTCATTTCGGATCCCTTGGTTTGATGTCTGCCTGTTAATCGTAGACCTTTCAACGGGGTACGGTGTTGCCTTGCGTCATGCGCTTGCAACACAAGCGTGTCGAAATCAGCGCTGGCCAAGTCTGGTCAGGATCGAAAACCACGGACGCAGGCGTCCCAAGGAGCGGGTAGATGAAAAAGCTGTTTACAATTTTGGCAATGATTGCGCTGACGGCCGGTAGCATTGGTTTGAGTTCGGCGCGCCAATCGCAGTCGAGCAATGCGCAGGCGGAATCGGTGGCGGGGGTGTTCGATTATTACCTGCTGGCGCTGTCCTGGTCGCCGACCTTTTGTCTGACCCACAAAGATGACTCGCAGTGCACGGGCAAGGGCTACGGCTTCGTGCTTCACGGTTTGTGGCCGCAATACGCCAAGGGCGGCTGGCCGGAATCCTGCCCGCCGCTGACCACGCTGAACGCGGCGCAAACCAGCAAAGGCCTGACGCTCTTCCCGACCAAGAAACTGCTCGACCACGAATGGTCCAAGCACGGCACCTGCAGCGGCCTCGGCGCGATGGGCTATCTGGATGAAGCGGACAAAGCGGTCGCGGCGGTGAAAATCCCGGACGAACTGCAACCGTTCAGCAGCTCCTACTACTTCGAAGCTCAGGAAATCGCCGACCTGTTCCGCAAAGCCAACCCGGGCATTCCAGCCGATGGCATCGCCGTCATTTGCAGCGGCCCGGAGCTGTCGGAAGTGCGCGTGTGCATGGGCAAGGATTTGCAGTTCGGCGCCTGTGGCAAGGGTGTGAAAACCCAGTGCCGGGCGGGGGATATCCGGGTGCCGCCGTCGCGCTAACCTGAGCGGTTTCCACGTATCAAAAAGGCGCCCGATCGGGCGCCTTTTTTGGTCTGGAGGTTTGAAGTACCCGGCGAACTCCCGCATGCTTGCACCCCCGAAAGGATGACCACGTTACATTGCAAGGAGCTGTTCATGAGCGGAAAACCCGCCGCCCGCGTCACCGATCCAACCGCCTGTCCATTGCCGGGACATGGCACCAATCCCCTAGCCAGTGGCTCGCCGAATGTCAATTTCGACGGTCTGGCGGCTGCGCGAATGACTGACAAATCCGCCTGCGGCAGCCCGATTACCGGTGCTGTTGCGTCGACGGTGTTCATCAACGGTTTGAACGCCGCGACACTGGACAGCACCGGTGGGCACGGCAACGTCGTCATCGGCGGTTCAGGCACGGTCATCATCGGTGACACGGTGACACGGTGACATCGGCTCCCTTCAGTGGCTTGTTACCGATGCCGGTGCATTTCACTGACAGGTTGAAACTGGTCAATGACGTAACCGGTGAGCCGATGCCTGATCATCCTTACGTTATTCAGCGCGCTGACGGACGTCTGGAACATGGGGTGTCTGACGCGAACGGATTTACTCACCAAGTCAGCTCGCACCTGCCTGAAACCATCAAGTTGTTTTTGGAGGAGTGAGGTATGGCTGCTGAAACGGTAACGTGCGCAAAGGGCAACAATTACAAGCTTCACAAGGAACATGCGCTGACGGACAAGAAGGATGTCAGTGACAAGCCTGTGCCGGTGGAGAGTACCAAGGCGATTGTTTTATTTATTGGTGGGGCTGGCGACAAAGAGAGATATTACTTTTCCGGACCGTATAAAATATCCGAGAGGCATGGGTGACATTTGATGACCGCACCCGAAAGTTGCAAAAACAGGGTAGGTACAAGTCAGATTGGTTAGGCTACAACGAGGTCAGAGGAAAACAGGATATTCAGCGTCATGTCTTGAGCCTTATTGCTTACAAGAGTTGTCCTGTTTATATCGTCGGACATAGCCTCGGTGGATGGAATGGCGCTCATTTGACAAAAATCATGTCGGAATGGGGCTACCGGGTTCAGATGCTGATCACTCTTGATCCGGTAGGAGAGGGGGCTTTGGTTTGGCTGGGGTCGGATATTTATCGCGAGCGACCTGAGCCAATTACCAATGACTGGATAAATATCAAGGCTGCACCCACTCAGAGAGACCCGTCAGATGGGGTGGCTGATTTTGGCGAGAAATGGCTTGTTTCATGCGGTCCCTCGGTGAATGTCAGTGTCGATACGAACCATGCCAACGCATTCGGGCTATTCAATGCGCCCATAGCAGGCGGGAAATCGGCGAGCGACTTCTTGTTCGAATCCATCATGAAGGAGTTTTCGGGTGAGTAAGTTCTTACTTTGCGTATTTCTATGTATTTGTTCCGGTTGTGCTAAAGACCATATAAAACCTCCTGCGAACTTGGTCTTCCGCTCTATTGAGAGGGATGATAGTTCGCTTCTGTATGTCATTCGGTATCAGTCGGATGTCGATGTCCTTAATCTTTTTGATCGAGGAGAAAGGGTGGGTATGGCTTCAGGCATGCTCGAGTGCGCTTTGTCGGATGACCAAGATTTTTCTATTAAGAAATTTATGCGATTTACTGCATTTGGTGTAATACAACCCGAAAAAGACGCCAGCAGTAAAATGGGGTTCTCCTACTTGACCTGTACATTCATGAGTGAACTTTCAAACGGTGGGGGTTCGCAGCGAGACTTGTCAGCGTCAGAACTGAACCAACTCCTCTCCAACAAACAACAGATCCCCTGCAAAGTCGTCGTCACCGCCTACGGCTACAAACCCTACTACTCCAACACCATGAACATACCCGTCGCGGATCTGCTGCGGGAAATCAACAAACCCCGATAACAGAAGCAAGGGGGATTTCAGGCGAATCCCCCGGCATCCGCCCCCAACTCCCCACGCAAAAATTCCACCAACCCGCGCTGCAACCCGCTCAACACCCCATCACGACTAACCAACGCCAACTCCGTCGGCGCCAGTTCCGGCAGATCCGTACACACCTGATGCTCAGGCAACACCGCCGACATCGGCAGCACCGACACTCCCAACCCTGAGGCCACCGCTGCTTGAATCCCGGTCAGGCTGTGGCTGCCGAACGCCACCCGCCAAGGGCGCTGGACAACATCGAGCAAACGAATGGCCCGCTGCCGATACAGGCAGCCCTGCGGAAACAACGCCAAGGGCAGCACGCCAGTGGACGAATCAAGCTCCGCACCTTTGACCCACACCAGCCGCTCCGGCCAGGTCGCCCACGCCGGGCCGCTGTCGGGTTCGCGCTTGATCAGGGCGATGTCGATGTCGCCGGCATCCAGACGCTGGCGCAGATCGAGGCTCATGCCGCTGAGGGTTTCCAGCCTTGCTTGCGGATGGCTGCGGGTGAAGCCGGCAAGGATCAGCGCCATGCGCCGCGCGTCAAAGTCCTCCGGCATGCCGATTCGGAGGATTTCCAGATCGAGGTCGCTGGCCAGTGCTTCGGTGGCTTCGGCTGACAGCGCCAGTAAACGGCGCGCGTAGTGGATCAGCAGTTCGCCGTGCTCGGTGACGGCGACATTCAGCCCGGTACGGTCGCGCAGCAGCAGGGCGTGGCCGACCAGCTCTTCGAGTTTGCGCACCTGCTGGCTGACTGTCGACTGAGTGCGGTGCACGCGCTCGGCGGCGCGGGTGAAGCTGCCTTCGTCGACCACGCAGACAAATGTTTTCAACAGTTCCAGATCCAGCATGGCGGCGTTTCTCGATAGTGGTTTTTCAACTGACTATTGGCTGTTTATTTAATTTCACACTATCACCGCGCGCTCATAAGGTGAAGTCCTCACGACGGAGGATTCGACCAATGACACTCATCCACACACCACGCCCGCAGTGGCTGACCTTCGATTGCTACGGCACGTTGATTCAATGGGACGAAGGCCTCAAAGCGGTGGTCGGCGAAATCCTCGGCGAGAAGGGCGAGCATCAGGTCGACGTCGGGCACCTGATTGACGTCTATGACCGCCATGAACATCGCCTCGAACAAACCCCGCCGCACCGTTCGTTCCGCGAGCTGAGCACCCTCGGCCTGCAATTGGCCCTGGAAGAATCGGGCCTGCCCAGCCTGCCCGAAGACAGCCAGCGTCTGGCTGCCGCGATCCCGAAGATGCCGCCGTTTGCCGAGGTGATCGAGACCCTGCGTGAATTGAAAACCATGGGTTTCAAACTGTGCATCGTCTCCAACACCGACGACGACATCATCGCCGGCAACGTCGCGCAACTCGGCGGCCACATCGACCGCGTGATCACCGCGCAACAGGCCGGCGCCTATAAGCCGGCGCCACGCCTGTTCGACTACGCTCATGAGCAATTGGGCATCAGCCGCGATGAAGTCGTGCACATCTGTGCCAGTCCCATGCTTGACCACACGGCGGCGCGGGACATGGGCTTTCGCTGTGTGTGGATCGATCGCGGCACCGGTCGCCAGTTGCTGCCGGACTATCAGCCCGACGCGATCCTCAACAGCCTTGATCAGGTATTGCCGCTGTTCAAATCCCTGGGTTGGTAATCACGGAGAATCCTCATGGCTCACACCCTGACCACCAGTGCACGGGCCTCACGCCCGACAGCGCTGAATCTCGACACCGAAGCGATCATCACCGCGCGCAGCGAACTCGCAGCGTGCTTTCAACTGGCCGCGTTGCACGGTTTGGAGGAGGGCACCTGCAATCACTTTTCAGCGATGCTGCCGGGGCATGACGATCTGTTTCTGGTCAATCCCTACGGCTATGCCTTCGCCGAAGTCACCGCGCAGAATCTGCTGGTTTGCGACTTCGAGGGCAACGTGGTGGCGGGTGAAGGCCAGCCGGAAGCTACGGCGTTCTATATCCACGCGCGCCTGCATAAACAGCTGCCGCGAGTGAAAGTCGCCTTCCACACCCACATGCCTCACGCCACGGCGCTGTGTCTGCTGCAAGGACCGCCGCTGTTGTGGCTGGGGCAAACCGCACTGAAGTTCTACGGGCGCACGGCGGTCGACGAGGACTACAACGGCCTGGCGCTGGACGCGTCCGAAGGCGATCGCATCGCCGGGGTCATGGGCGACGCCGACATTCTGTTCCTGAAAAACCACGGCGTGATCGTCGCCGCCCCGACCATCGCCGAAGCCTGGGACGATCTCTATTACCTGGAGCGCGCCGCTCAGGTGCAACTGCTGGCGTTGGCCACGCAACGGGAATTGAAACCGGTGCCCCGTGCGATTGCGCAACGGGCGTACGAGCAGATGCGCGAAGGCGATCCGGCCAGTGCGCGGGCACACCTGCACAGTGCGATGCGGCGCCTGGCCCTTCACAACTGACTAACCCTAAAGAAGCAATCGAAAATAAATCGGCGAACAGCGATCATCCAAACTCGTTGCGCGCCGATATACCTGGGCGGGACCGGGGCGTTTGCCCCGTAGATTCCGGTGGGCTACGCTCACAAACATAAGGGTTTACCCGCTGGCGCCCTTGCCGTACCTGCCCAGGACTTGCTTTTGCCTATCCCCATTCACGATCCGCATCAGGCCCCCGGAGGCACCCTTAAACGCCTGCCGCTGCGCAAAGCGGCGGTACTGTTTATCGTTGCGGTGGGGTTGTGCCTGTCCGGTTTGCTGTATCTGCAACTGGAGCAGTCGCGGCGCCAGGATCTGGCGGTGGCGGAAATGGCCTCGAGCAACCTGACCCGGGCCATGGCGCAGCAGGCCGAGGACACCTTTCTGGCCGCCGATCTGGTGATGACCAGTCTGGTCGACTGGATTCAGGACGACGGTTACGGCGCAGCGCAAAGACCACGGCTGCAGAAAACCTTCGCTCGGCGCGTGCAGCAACTCGATCAGTTGCATGGCATGTTTCTCTTCGACACGCAGGGCCAGTGGGTGATTACTTCGTTCGCCGATCTGCCCCGTGGCCAGGGCGTGGCGGACCGCGAATACTTCAAATTTCACCAGCAGAACGCCTCGACGCTGGCGCACATCGGCCCGGCGATTCGCAGTCGCGAGAACGGTGAGTGGATTATCCCGATTTCCAAACGCATCAATGATCATGCCGGCAATTTTCAGGGTGTGTTGCTGGCCGGGATCAAGATGTCGTACTTCGACCGCTTCTTCGAAAGCTTCAGCCTCGATGATAAAGGCATCATGTTTCTCGGGTTGAGCGACGGCACGTTGCTCGCACGTCGGCCGTTTGATGAAAACCTGATCGGCACCTCGCTGGCGCAAGGGCGGATTTATCGCACGTTGCTGCCCGAAGCCGCAGCCGGCACGGCGATGATCAACTCAGTGGTCGACGGCGTCGTGCGTTTGTACGGTTATCGACGCTTGTCGGCGTATCCGTTGGTGGTGTCGGCGGCGACCTCGCGCGACACGATTCTCAAGGGCTGGTACGAGCGTGCGTTCCAGTCGAGTGTGATTGTCGCGTTGGTGATTCTCGGCGTGGGCCTGTTTGGCTGGGTGTTCATTCATCAGGTGCGCGATGGTGAGCGGATCGAGAAAAACCTGCGCAAGGCCCAGCGTACGCTGGAACAGATCGCCACTCACGACAGCCTGACCGGGTTGGCCAATCGACGTTTGTTCGAGCGTTCCCTGGAGATCGAATTTGCCCGGGGCGCGCGACAGGTCAGTCCGGTCAGTCTGATCATGCTCGATATCGATTTCTTCAAGCGCTACAACGATGCCTATGGGCATGTGGCGGGGGATCATTGCCTGACCCAAGTCGCTCAGGTGCTGCGGGCCTGCTGTCAGCGCAAGTCTGATCTGGCGGTGCGTTATGGTGGCGAGGAGTTTGCGGTGCTGTTGCCGGACACCGACATCAACGGCGCACTGGCGATTGCCGGGCAGATTCGGCGCAGCGTGATCGACAAGCACATCACCCACAGCGGCTCGCCGACCGGGTATCTGACGGTGAGTCTGGGCTGCTATTCGTTTATCCCGAGCGGCAATGACAGCCTGGAAGTGTTTATCCAGCGCGCCGATGCGGCGTTGTATCAGGCGAAAAATGCCGGTCGCAATCGTGCGGCGGTGTTGTCACTGGACAGTGGTCTGGCCGAGTTGATGCGCTCTGATCGCTGATCTGCAAACCAACACAAAAACCTGTGGGAGCTGGCTTGCCAGCGATGGCGGTCGGTCAGTCAAGGAAGATGTCGACTGTGCTGACGCTATCGCTGGCAAGCCAGCTCCCACAGGGAATTTCATTGAGCCAGGATTAGGTGAACCCCCCTAGAAACCGAGGATGTGTTTCACCGCGGATGGCTCTTGTTCGTTCAGCCGCCAGTGCCACCGCCCGCACCGCCAGTCCCGCCGCCGGCCGAACCGGTGCCGCCACCAGCCCCCGAGCCCGAACCGCTGGCGCCACCATTGGTGCCTGTTCCGGAACCTGTGCCCGAAGAACCGCTACCGCCTGAAGGCGCGCCCGGGGTGTTGTCTGGCGGTGTGGTTGTGCTGGTCGGGCCACCGGATTTGGTGCCGGTGGCGTCAGCGCCATCATTGGCAGCGAAGCTGGCGGCCGATGCCGTGGCCAGCAGGCCCGCGAGCAGTAACGAGGTGAGTTTGCGCGTGATCATGATCCATCTCCAGAAAGGGCATGTACCTGATATTGGTCTGACGCGCCGAACCCTTGGTGCCGATTGGCTGACGAGCGGTCAGCGGGAACACCGAGTGGCCTCCTGATCTTCTCGAATATTGGCTATTTGCCGAACCCGGTACGAGGACTAACGTAGCCACACATTCACTTGCTGCCCGGAGCCACCATGAAACCTCGTACCGATTTCTACACCGCCTCCCCAGACGCACTGAAAGCGATGATCGCCCTGGAAACCGCCGTTTCCAAACTGCCGCTGGAGAAAAGCCTGATCGAACTGGTCAAGCTGCGCGCTTCGCAAATCAACGGCTGCGCGTTCTGCATCGACATGCACACTACTGATGCAATCAAGGGCGGCGAAACCCCGCGTCGCTTGTTCGCGGTGACCGCCTGGCGTGAAGCACCGTTCTTCAGCGACCGCGAACGCGCTGCGCTGTTGTGGACTGAATCGCTGACCCAACTGAGCCTCACCCATGCCCCGGACGAAGATTACGAAGTGGTCGCTGCCCAGTTCACGCCGAAAGAAATGGTCGACCTGACCGTGGCGATCAGCACCATCAACAGCTGGAATCGTCTGGCGGTGGGCTTCCGCAAAACCCCGCAGGCCTGAGTACACACAAATCCCTGTAGGAGTGAGCCTGCTCGCGATGGCGCTGTGTCAGTCGACATTTGCTTCGCTGATACACCGCTATCGCGAGCAGGCTCACTCCTACAGAGGACCGTGGCGATTTCGAAGTCGGGATCAATGCCCATCCGCACTCGGCGCGGCCGGTGGTTGCACCTTGCGCATCAAGGGCACCATCGCTGTGGCGATGAGGAAACACACGCCGATCATCAAAAAGGTGTCGCCGTAGGTTTGCGTCTGCGCCTCGCGGTAGGTCAGCAGCCACAACTGGCGCAGGCTGGCGGTGACGCCGACGTCGCCGCTTTGGCCCAGATTCGCCAGGTTGCCACCGACCTGCGACAGCCACTGGTTCATCGCTTCATTGCTGCTGTTCAGATGCTCGGCCAGCCGCGTGAAGTGCAGGTTGGTGCGGTCATTGAGAATGGTTGCGCACGCCGCAATACCAATCGCACCGCCCAGATTACGCATCAGATTGAACAACCCCGACGCATGCTTCAAGCGTGCCGGCGCCAACCCTCCCAAGGTCAGCGTCACCGCTGGCGGCACCGCCAATTGCTGGGCGATCCCGCGCAACGCTTGCGGCAGCATCAATTGCCCCGCGCCCCAGTCGTGGGTGATCGGGCTGAACTCCCACATCGACACCGCAAACAAGCCCAGACCTACCATCATGATCCAGCGCAGATCAACGCGATTGGCCAGAAAGGCATACAGCGGAATCGCCATGATCTGGAACACACCGGTGGAGAAAACCGCCAGACCAATGTCCAGCGCGCTGTAGCCGCGCACCCGGCCGAGGAACAGCGGCGTCAGGTAAATCGTCGCGAACAGGCCGATGCCGGTAACGAACGAAAAGAAGCAGCCGAGGGCGAAATTGCGATCCTTCAAGGCGCGCAGATCGACGATCGGATTGGCCACGTGCAAGGTGCGGCCAATGAATGCCAATCCTGCCAAGCCACTGATCCACGCGGTAGTCAGAATGGTCTGGTCGCTGAACCAGTTCCAGCGCGGGCCTTCTTCGAGGGTGTATTCCAGGCAGCCGAGAAACAGCGCGAGAAAGACCATGCTCAGATAGTCCGCGCCTTTGAGCAGCGACAGTTCCGGCTGGTCGATCTTCACCAGCATCGGTACGGCCGCGGCAACGAAAATCCCCGGCACCAGGTTGATGTAGAACAACCAGTGCCACGAGGAAATATCAGTGATCCAGCCACCGATCACCGGACCCATTGTCGGTGCCAAAGACGCGACCGCACCGATGGTTGCCGCAGCGATCACCCGCTGTTTACCGGTAAAGAAAAAGAACGCCGTGGTGAACACCAGAGGGATCATCGAACCGCCGAGAAAACCTTGCAGCGCGCGAAAGGCAATCATGCTCTGGATGTTCCAGGCCACACCGCAGAGCAGGCTGGCGAGGGTGAAGCCGACCGCCGACGCGCAGAACAACCAGCGCGTGGAGAACACCCGTGACAGCCAACCGGACAGCGGAATCACGATGATTTCGGCGATCAGGTAACTGGTCTGCACCCACGCGGTTTCATCGGTGCCGGCAGACAGCCCGCCGCCGATATCGCGCAGCGAAGCCGAGACAATCTGGATGTCGAGCAGCGCGATGAACATGCCGATGCACATGGTCGCGAAGGCGAATACCTTGGTCGCGGTCGCCATGTCCGCCGCGTTGAACGGTTGCGCCGGGGCGGCGAGGGCGGAGCTCATGGTGCGACGGCCACGGCGCTGGTTTCCGGTTGTGCACGGGTGTCGACTTCTGCCGTCACGGACAGGCCCGGGCGCAAGTGCCCGAGTACGCCGTCAGCCGGGTCAAGGAGGATCCGTACTGGTACGCGCTGGACGATTTTGGTGAAGTTGCCGGTGGCGTTTTCCGGCGGCAGCACGCTGAATTGCGAGCCAGTGGCGGGGGCGAGGCTGTCGAGGCGACCGTGGAATTCCTGACCGGAGAGCACATCGGCACGAATGCTCACGCGTTGTCCGGGTTTCATCCGCGCCAATTGGTCTTCCTTGAAATTGGCATCCACCCACAGGCCGCTGGCCGGCACCACTGACAACTGCTGTGAACCGGCCTGGGCATAGGCGCCGACTCGTGCGCGGCGATTGCCGATCACCCCATCGACCGGCGCGCGCAGTTCGGTGTAGCCGAGGTTCAGTTGTGCCAGATCGCGTTCGGCCCGGGCTTGCTGAAGGGCGGCGCGGGCCTGTTGTTTCTGGGTGTCGATCACCGCCAGTTGGCGTTGCGCGGCGAGCAATTCGGCCTGCGCGCGGGCGCTGAGGGCTTGCGCGGTTTTGAAGGTGGCGTCGGCGCGTTGTGCGCTTTCTACCGACACGGCGTTGGTGGTGACCAAACGTTTGTAGCGCGTGTTGTCATCCCGCGAGCGCGCGGTTTCTGCGCCAGCGGCGTCGATGCCGGCGCGGGCCTGGCCGATCACTGCTTGTTGCAGTTGTTCGGTGGCGTCGAGGTTGGCCAGCAGGGCTTCTTCGGCGGCCACGGCGCCTTCGGCCTTGGCGAGGTTGGCGCGATAGTCGCGGGCGTCGAGGCGAATCAACACATCGCCGGCCTTCACAGGCTGGTTGTCGCTGACCAGCACTTCATCGATGTAACCGGCGACTTTCGGCCCGATCACCGTGACATCGCCACCAATATAGGCATCGTCGGTTTCTTCGAGAAAACGCCCGGCGCCCCACCAATGCACGGCGTAGACCCCGACGAAGATCAGCGCGAGCAATCCGGCGCCGGGAAGCAGCAAGCGTTTAAGCAGGGGCGGCTTGGTCTTCACCACAACAGGTTCGAGGGTGGGCATGCTGGTCATGGCGGATTACCTGCGTAAGCGGGTCGTTATTACGGCTGTAATATGACGCAGGTAATATTTAGTCGCAAATGATTTCTGACGCCGATCGTCAGTTGCTCACTTGAGCCAGTGGCCCGGTGTACTGCCGGTCATGGATTTGAAGAAGGCGATGAAGGCGCTGTCGCTGGCAAAACCCGTTTCGAAAGCGCAGTAGCTCAAACTGCGCCCGGTGGCGAGCAATTCCATCGCGCGCATCAAGCGCCACTGCTGGCGCCATTGCTGATAACTCATGCCGGTTTCGCGCTGAAAGATTCGCCCGATGGTGCGGCTGCTGGCGCCGATCTGGTGTTCCAGCACTTGCAGTTCCGGCGGCAGTCGCTCGGGAGTTTTCAGCAGGGGCGCGAGGCGCTTGTCCTGAGGTAACGGCAACAGCATGGGTTGCTGCGCCGCTTCCGCGATTTCGCTCAGGCACAGGCCGAGCAGATGGGCGAATTTGCCCTGCTGCCAATCGCTGGCGAAATCGGCCAGCGCCATCGGTTCCAGCACCGCACGCAACAACGGGCTGACTTCAATCACGCAGACCTGCTGCGGCAGTGCAGCGCACAGTTCGGGGATCAGATAGATCGAGCGGTAGTCGACGCTTTGCTGCATCACCGCCCGATGGCTGACACCCGGCGGAATCCACGCCGCCCGCGACGGCGGCAGCAGACACAATTGCTGCGCCAAGGTAATGCGCGTGCAGCCCTGGCGCGTGTACAGCAGTTGCCCGCGTTGATGGCGGTGCAACCCGGAATCGTGATCACCCAGGGTCGAGGCGATGCCAATCACCGGGGCCTGAAAGCGATCAGCGTCAAAGGTTGCGTGGGCATCGAGCCAAGCCATGGAATGTCCGATTTCAGCGATTAGTTGGCAGGGTTCGGATAATACGCCACTCCTCGATTCTTAAACTCCTCGGCGGTTTATGAGAGGAGTGATGAAGGATGCACAACAGAAATTTCTTGCTGCTGGCGATCGCGCTGCTGATGTTTCCGCAGATCGCGCAAACCCTGTACAGCCCGGCGCTCGGTGATATCGGGCGTGTGTTCAACGTTGGCCCGCAAGCAGCGGCGCAGACGTTATCCGTGTATTTCCTCGCGTTTGCCGTCGGGGTGGTGGTATGGGGGCGTTTGTGTGATCGCATCGGTCGGCGCCCGGCAATGCTCGCGGGACTGGCAATCTATGCAATTGCCACGCTTTTAGGCCTGCGGGTCAGCAGTTTCAACGGCTTGTTACTGGCACAGATGTTGGCGGCGTTCGGTGCGGCGGTGGGCTCGGTGGTCACGCAAACCGTGTTGCGTGACCGCTTCAAAGGCGCAGAACTGGCGCAGGTGTTTTCGTTGGTGGGCATCGCGCTGGCGGCCAGTCCGGCGATTGGTTTGTTCACGGGGGCCAGTCTGGTTCAGGCCTTCGGTTATCGCGGTGTGCTTGGCGTGTTGCTGTTGCTGGCAACGCTGTTGTGGCTGTGGAGTTGGTACACCCTGGCGGAAACCCGGTCCCAGCCAACGCGCCATGTTGGTTTGCTCGAAACCCTCGGGCGCATGTTGCGTGACCCTGGAATCTGGCGCTCGGCGCTGTGGATTGCCTCGTTCAACGTGGCGTTGTTCAGCTATTACAGCCTCGCTCCGTTCATGTTTCAGCGGCTGGGGGTGAGCGCCAGTGTGTTCGGTTACAGCGGCGTGATCCTCGCGCTGGGTTCAGGTTTTGGAGCATGGCTCAACCGGCGTTTATTGGCGGCCGGGTTCAAGGCATTGCAGTTGATTCGCCTCGCGGCTGGCATCGCGTTGCTCGGTGGTGCGGGCGTGTGGTCGCTGCAAGGCAGTGTTGCGTTCGTCCTGCCGATGTTGCTGGTGGTGTTGGCGTTTGGCCTGGCGATTCCGAACGTACTCGGTTCGGCGCTGGTCGATTACGCTGATCGACTGGGCACCGCCGGGGCGTTGTTGGGTTTGATGTATTACTTGCTGATCGGCGCGGGTCTGATGCTCGCCGGCTGGTTTCAAGCCCTCGGGGAAACCCTGATAGCGTGCAGCGCCGTGGCCTTGCTGCTGACAATAAAACCAGGCAAAGCAATTGTTTAAGAAATGTAAGCGCTGTAGGAAGCGTCTTGCATTTGTGTAGGAGGGCTCCGACTATCACGATCATTGATGACATGGCATTACGCCATTTCATGATCGCAAGGATGTTGCGTGCCGTATCCGTTTCGCGCTGTTTTTCGCCGTCGCTCCCCGCTTTGCCCGCTGCTGTCGGCCTTTGTGTTGTGTGTCTGTGCCTCCTCGATTGAAGCGGCCGAACCTGCCGCGCCGGGTCAGGAAGTGTTGCGCCAGCAGCAACAGCAGCAGCGCGATCTGCAACAACTGCAACTTGAACAAAGGAAGCGACAGTTGGAGCGCGGCGCGTTCGGCTCGACGCCGATCACCCCGACCATCCCGCAAGCGGTTGCTCCCGATGAACGTTGCTGGCCGTTGAGCGGCGCGCGCATCGGCGGCGTCACGCTGATCGACAGCGACAAACTCAACGCGCGGATCAAACCGCTGCTGGCGCCGTGCATGGGCGTCGGCCAGATCAATCATCTGCTGGCGACTATCACCGCGAGCTACGTCGACAAGGGCTACATCGCCAGCCGCCCGTATCTGGTTAGCGCACCGGCAGCGGGGCAGTCGCTGGATATCCGCGTTGACGAAGGCTACATCGAGTCCATCGAACTGGCCGATCAAAGTCTGCCGGTTTCGTTGGGTGGCGCGTTCCCGGGAATGCTCGGCGAACCGTTGAACCTGCGCGATCTGGAGCAGGGCCTCGATCAACTCAATCGACTGCGCTCGATCGATCTCACCGCCGATATCGCCCCCGGCAGCCAGCCCGGCGCCTCGCGGATCATCCTGCGTTCGCGCACCGCTGTGCATTCGCGCTGGGCCTTGAACGCGGGGATCGACAACCTCGGCAGCGCCAGCACCGGACGTGATCGCGACACCGTCAGCCTCAGTCTCGACAGCCCGTTGCAACTCAACGACTTGTTGAGCCTCAGCGCCAGCGACACGCTCAATCAGGGCGACCGCTACAGCCGCAATACCAGCCTGTACTACGCGATTCCTTACGGCTACTGGACCTACAGCGTGTTCGCCAGCCACGCCGAATACCGCGCGCCGTTCAAACTGCCGAGCGTGACCTTCCACAGCACCGGTATCACCGATCAAGTCAGCCTGCGCGCCGACCGTGTGCTGTGGCGCGACCAGAGCCGTCAGCTCAGCGCCAACCTGCAACTGGCGCACAAGGATGTCGACAGCTATCTGCAAGACGTTCGCCTCGGCATTCAGAGCCCGACCCTGACCGTGGCCGAGGCCGGACTCAATCTGTTCTGGCTCGACCGCGCGGTGTGGAACCTCGACGTCAATTACGCCCAGGGTCTGCGCTGGTTGGGCGCCGACGATGACTCGCAGCAGCAGATCAACAACCTGCCCAAGGCGCAGTTCCGCAAGTACCGCGCCGGCCTCAGCCAATGGCGTAACGGTCAGTTCGGCGCGCAGGTCTGGCAGTGGCAGAGCCAGCTCAATGTGCAGTACAGCCCGGATCCGTTGCCGGCGATCGAACAGCTTCTCGGCACCGACGATTCGGCGGTGCGTGGCTACCGGGTCAGCAGTGCCTCCGGCGCCAGCGGCGCGATCTGGCGCAACACCCTGCGCCTGCCGCTGCGCAGTGAGTGGCCGCTGCAGATCACCCCGCGCGTGGGCCTCGACCACGGCTGGATCAAGGCCGATCACGGCGCGCAGGGCCAACGCCTGAGTGGCGCCAGTGTCGGCCTGAATCTGGGCTGGAAGAATCTGCAAGTGGACGTCGATTACCAGCGCGCGCTTAACACGCCGAACGGTCTGCAGCACGAGCCTGAAACCTGGTTGATGCGCGTGGGCCTGCAAATCTGAACAACGCAGTGAACAAACAGCCGTCGGATCTGAGCGCGTCAGCCACGGCCAAGACTAAACGCGCAACGTGATGCCGTACTCACATGGAGACGTTTTTATGCCAGCACACACCTTTGCATTTCATCTTTCGCCTCGGGGCAAATTGCGCTGGGCGATTGCCAGCCTGTTCTTCGCCGTGCACCTGCCGAGCGCAATCGCCGGCGGCGTCGTGGTCGCACCGGGTCCCGGCGGCACCGCGCAATTGCAGACTCAGGGCGGTGTGCCCATCGTCAACATCGTCGCGCCCAACGGTTCGGGCCTGTCGCACAACCAGTTCCTCGACTACAACGTCGACCGTCAGGGCCTGGTGCTGAACAACGCCTTGCAGGCCGGGCAATCGCAACTGGCCGGGCAACTGGCGGCCAACCCGCAACTGCAAGGCCAGGCCGCGAGCGTGATCCTCAACGAAGTGATCAGCCGCAATCCGTCGGCCATCAACGGTGCACAGGAAATCTTCGGCCGACCTGCCGATTACGTGTTGGCCAACCCCAACGGCATCTCGGTGAATGGCGGCAGCTTCATCAACACGCCGAACGCTAATCTGGTGGTCGGTCGCCCGGAATTGAATGACGGCAAATTGCAAAGCCTGAATACCCGCGACGCCAGTGGTCAGTTGCAGATTCACAGCGGCGGGCTGCGCAACGGCGAGGGTTCGATCAACCTGATCGCGCCGCGTATCGACAGCCAGGGCGCGATCACCGCGCGCGATCAATTGAACCTCACGGTCGGGCGCAATCAGGTTGATTACGCCAGCGGTCATGTGAAAACCGTGGATCCGGCGGGCAATACTTCCGACCAGCGCATCGATGCCAGCCTGTTCGGCGCGATGCAGGCCGGGCGCATCAATATTGTCAGCACCGCCGAAGGTGCTGGCGTGCGGGTTGGCGCGGTGCAGATGGCCGGGCGTGACGGCGTGCAGATTCGCTCGGCCGGTGACTTGAGTGTCAGCGGCGAAGCGCTGGCCAACAGCCTCGACGTGACTCGCGCCGGTATCCGCAGCAGTCAGGGCGATGTCGCTTTGCACAGCGGCAAGGATCTGAATCTGGCCGCCACTGACGTTAGCGGTCGCGACGTCACCGTCGACGCGAAACGCAATCTGACCCTGTCCACGGTCGAAAGCCGCAAGCTTCAGGAAAAGCGTGAAAACTGGAACAACAGCACCATCGGCATCACCTGGGAAACCTACGATCGCACCCAGACCGACAGTGAATCGCGCCAGCATGGCAGCCAGATTATCGCCAGCCGCGACGCCAAGTTGTCGTCCGGCAAAGACACTGAACTGAAAGCCGCCAAAATCGAAGCCGCGAAAAATCTCGACGTGCACAGCGGCGGCGATTTGCGCCTGACCGCCGCCACCGAAAGCCACACGCAGAGCGATCAAGGCAACCACCGCAAGCACCTGTGGAAAGCTGACTGGAACAGCAGCAGCGAAGAACAGCGCAGCATCACCAGCCAATTGAAGGCCGGCAACATTGCCCTGCAAACCGCCGCGCTGTTGCGCTCCGAAGGCGCTGAATTGAGCAGCGCCGGCGACGTGCAACTGGCCGGCAAACAGGTGGAAATCACCACCGCCACACGGACCAATCGCAGCAGCGACAATCGCTATTCCGGTGACTTGGTCGGTGGTGGTTTCTTCGGCAAGACCGGCGATGCCGACAAGGGCAAGACCCAGCATCAGGGCAGCAAAATCAACGCCAGCGGCAAACTGATCGTCAAGGCTGACGATGTGCGCATCAGCGGCAGCCAGGTGCGCGGCGGCACCGACGCCAGCGTGATCAGCGACAAGGGTTCGCTGATCATCGACGGCGTGCAGGACACCTCGCACAGCAACAACCATGACAAGGACAGCAAGTTCTTCGGCATCACCAAGGACGAGTCGCGGCAGAACAGCAAAGACAGCAGCACCGTGCGCAGTGAGCTGGTGTCTGACAGCAACCTCAAGCTCAAGAGCGCCAGGGATATTGAAGTGGCGGGCTCGACCGTCAAGGCTGATGGCGCGCTGACCGCCGACGCGGCGGGTGACGTCAACGTGTCCTCCGCGCAGAACACTCACGACAGTACTGACACCACGCAAACCCGTGGCTTCGATGCGTACGCCAAAGAGCAAACGCCGGAGCAGTATCGCGCCGGGATTCACTACGAAGACAAGCAGCACACCGTGACCCGCAACGATGTCACCCGGCAAGGCTCCAGCCTCAGCGGCGGCAGTGTGCAGGTGAAGGCTGGCGGTGACGTCACGCTCAAAGGCGCGCAAGTGAAATCCACCGCTGGCGACACCACGTTGAGCGGCAAAAACGTCTCGTTGCTCGCAGAAGCAGACAGCCACAAAACCTCCACCGACACCTCCAGCACCGGCGGTGGTTTCTACTACACCGGCGGCCTCGACCGTGCCGGCAGCGGGATCGATTTCGCCCACAGCACGGCGCAGGATTCGACCAGCAAAACCACTGCGCAAACCACCAGTGTGCAGAGCAGTGGCGGCCTGACGGTCAATGCCGACAAACTCGCTACCGAAGGCGCGCAACTCAAGGCTGGCAACGGTCTGAACGTCGCCGCCAACGAAATCGACAATCGTGCGGCCAGCAACACTGACAGCAGCACGCACAACGACAGCAACTGGTCGGCGGACATCGGCGCCAACTTCGAGTACAAGGACATCGCCCGGCCGATCGCGGGCGCGGTCAAGGACGTGCTCAACGGCAAGGTGCCGGACAAGGATGCATTGGCCAATCTCGGTCAGCCGAATGTCGGTATCGATGTTGCGGTCGGTCATGGCAGCGCCAGCAAAACCGAGCAGAGCAGCAACGCTGTGGTCAGCCGTTTTGACGGCGGCACTGTCGATGTGAAAACCAGCGGCACGCTGCACGACCAAGGCACGCAATACAACGCCAGCGCCGGCCAAGTGAACATCAGCGCTGACCAACTGCTTGCCGATGCCGTCAGCAACACGCACAACAGCAGTGCCAATGCGCTGGATGCCAAGGTCGACGTGCGCGTCTACACCAAGACCGGTGAAGACGTGAACGTCGCCGGCAGCGGTGCGGGTGGCAGCAGTGCGTCGAGCAAGGACAACACCACCGCCGTGGTCGGCGGGTATGCCGGCAGCCAGGGTGTGAACATCAAGGTCGGCGGCGATGCGCAGTTCGAAGGCAGCCGTTTCGACGGCGGGCAGGGCGGTGTGAGCATCAACTCGGGCGGTGATCTGGCGCTGAATCAGGCCAACGACCGCCAGAACAGCAACGACAGCAGCCTGCGCGGCAATGGCTCGCTGACGGTCGGCACCTTGCCGGGCACTGATGGCACTAACGTCGATGTCGGCGCCGGGTTCCAGCTCGATCACACCGGCAAGCAAACCACTGACACGCAGGCCCATGTGGCGAGCATCAGCGGCAACGGTCCGGTGCAACTCAGCAGCGGCGGCAAGCAAGTCCAGCAAGGCAGCAAGATCGACAGCGCTGGCGCCATCGATTTGCACGCCGATGGCAACCTCGACCTGCAAGCGGCCACTGACACCCACACCGCCACCGGCAGCAACCTCGGCGGCGGCTTGAAGGGCGGCGGCAGCAAAACCAGCAGCGAGAAGAGCCGCGATCAGGGCGGCAATCTGAGCGGCAACTTCAATATCGGTCGGATCAACGAGGATTCGAAAACCCTCAGCGGTGGCCAGTTCAACAGCCAGAACGGCATCGTCTTGAGCGGTGATTCGATTCACCTGCAAGGTACTCAGGTCAGCGCACCGAACGTCAGCATCGACGCGCAGAAGGGCGGTTACGTGCAGGAGTCGGCGCAGTCCACCGACAACCGCAATAACTGGAATGTCGCATTAAACGCCGGCGGCAACCTGAGCAGCAAAACCCCGAACGCCGAGGATGAGAAGGCCAGCAGCGATCACGGGTTCAACGTCGGGGCCAAAGTGGGTGTGGATTACTTGCAAGGCAGCACCCAGCAGAACAGCCAGATCAAGGCTGACCATGTGGTGTTGAACAGTGCCGGTGATGCGCGGCTGGCGGGTGCGCGGATCGATGCTAAAGATGTCAGCGGCAAGGTCGCGGGTGATCTGAGCGTCGAAAGCCGTCAGGACGCGAGCAACCATGCCAAGGTCGATGTCGATCTGGGCCTGACCGCGAAGAAAAATCCACCGAGCGACAAGGAGAAACTCGCCGGCACCGACTACAAGCCGACGCTGAAAGCGCAGGGTGAATATGCGCACAAGGACAGCGTTGCGCAGGCGTCCGGGATCAGTGCCAGCCAAGGTGTAAACCTTACCGTTGGCGGCGCGACACAACTGACCGGCGCGCGGATTTCGGCAGCGGACGGGAAGGTCGATCTGGGTGGTTCGGAAGTCAGCAGTGCTGATCTGAGCAACCGTGACTATGGCGTCAAAGCGGGCCTTGATCTGCCACATAAAGCCGAGGAAGACGCACCGAAGGTTTCCCTGGAAAACGGCAACCTGAAAGTCGGCCCGGTCACCCTGAGCGGGCATCTGGACACCCAGACCCTGCAAGCCGGGATCGACGAAAAAGGCTAAAACCAACGGTAGTGGATGTGCCAGATCTGCCATCCACCACCGAACCCGGTGGGAGCGAGCTTGCTCGCGAACGCGTCCGTTCAGTCAATGCAGTAAATGACTGGTGGACCGCATTCGCGAGCAAGCTCGCTCCCACATTGTTTTGCGCCAGGCGTTAAATTTCGCGCATCATGCGCGACCGTAAAGACGCCAGGGAGGCAAACAATGAAAACAGCATTCGTCGCTGTACTCGGGGCTTTGTTGATCGCTCAACCATCCGTGTCGTTCGCGGATAACAGCAACGGCAAAAATCTCTATTCGCAGCGCTGCGCTGTGTGCCACGGCGCCGATATAAAGGGCACCGGGCCACTGGCGCATAAAAGCAATCCGCCCACACCTGATCTGACAACCCCCGCCTTCAAGAAACGACTGAATGATTATCCGGGCGTGATTGTGTCGTCGATCATCCTTCGCCCGAACGGCAACCTGATCCCGAAAACGCTGCAAGACAACGGCGTAAAAATACCGCCGCATGCCTGGAGCGTTAAGGATCTGCGCGATCTGCATGACTACATGAGTGGTGTGATTTCGATAAAACGCTGATCGCGAGTTACGGCCCGGACAGTCGGTCGAGGAATCCATTGCTTCGGCTTAATGGTAACCATTACTATTCACGTCCCTTTCCTCAGCACGCCGCTAAAACCCCCAATGCGTCCCCGCAGACCCGGCTTTTTCGAGCATTACGAAGAGTTGATCGGCACCTGGACTCGTCGCCTGCGCAACCGCGCGCAGGCCGAGGATCTGGCGCACGACACCTTTGTGCGGGTGCTCGAGTCGGATTCGGCGGCGGTGCAGCAGCCTCGGGCGTATTTGCACCAGACCGCGCGCAATATTGCGGTCGACGGTTATCGGCGTGAGGATCGGCGCGGTGCCATGGAGTCACAGGCCATCGATCACAGTGAGTCGTCAATCGGCGACCCGGAGCATTACATGCATGCGATCCAGTTGGCCGACTCTATTGAACGAGCGCTCGCCGAGCTGCCGGTCAATTGCCGCAAGATCTTCGTCTGGCAAAAGATCGAAGGCCTGACCCAGGCGGAAATCGCCGAACGCCTGGGGCTGTCCAAGAACATGGTCGAAAAGTATATGATCCGCACCCTGCGGCATCTGCGTGATCGCCTCGACGGGTTGCAGTCATGAACCGCCGCAGCTTTTCATCCCCAGCCCAACAGGACATTCCATGATGGATACTCGTGATTGCGCGTGCGGGCAAACAACGGTGCGCGACGACGCGGCTCGCTGGTTTGTGCGTTTGCAGGAGCCGGCCGTTGATGCTGACGAGCAGCAGCGCTTCGACGCCTGGCTGAATGAGCATTCGCAGCACCGTGACGAATTCCAGTTGCTCCAGGGCTTGTGGTCGGCGGCGGATTTGCTGCCGACGCCGCGCCTCAAAGCTCTCGTTGAAACACCGCCAACCCGCCGCGAACGCCGTCCGATGTTGCGTTATGCCGTGGCTGCGAGTGTGCTGGCGGTCGCCGTTGGGCTGGGACTGTTCAGTGGTTTGAATCATCCAGGCGGCTACCGCGCCGAGTTCGCCACGGCGCTGGGCGAACGTAAACACGTGGCGCTGCCGGACGGTTCGGTGATCGATTTGAACAGTCGCAGTCGCTTGCAGGTGCGCTATGAAAAGGATCGCCGAGTCATCGAGTTGAGCGAAGGCGAGGCGATGTTCAGCGTTGCGCACGATACTGCGAGACCGTTCGTGGTCGAGGCGGGCAGCGGCAGGATCACGGTCACCGGTACCCGTTTTGATGTGCGCCGCGATATCGCGCAAACCCGCGTGGCGGTGGAGCAGGGCACGGTGAAAGTGCAGGGGCGCGATGCGCCGGATAATCAATTCATCAGCCTGACTGCCGGCCTCGGCAGCCATGTCGATGCACAAGGCAAAGTCGCCGCCGCCTATGCGGTCAACCCGGCGGAGCTGACAGCGTGGCGCGGCGGCAAACTGGTGTTCAACAACGCCAGCCTCAGTGAAGTCGCGGCCGAAGTGTCGCGTTATCGTGAGAAGCCGCTGACCGTTGCCAACCCGGCCGTGGCCAGTCTGCGCCTGACCAGCGTGTTCAAATCCGACAACACCGACGCCTTGCTCAAAGCCTTGCCGAGCATCCTGCCGGTGGCCGTTCGCACCCTCGCCGATGGCAGTCAGGAAATAATCGCAAAATAAAATTCAGGTTTTTTTCGAGTTCATCGTCTTCCTGTTCAACTGCAACTGGTTTGCATTAACAGCCGCACACTCTTGCGATCCACAGGACTACGTACGACGTGAAAAACACCCCTGCCAACAACAAAAAATCCCCTTGGCTGCCGCTGGCCCTTGCGCTGGCGGTCAACGCAGCCATGCCACTGGCCTTCGCTGGCGAAGCGATCCATATCCGCGCGCAGCCATTGGGTCAGGCCCTCAGCGAACTGGGCCAGCAAACTTCGCTGCAAGTGTTTTTCAGCCCGGACCTGGTCGCCGGCAAACAGGCGCCCGCAGTCGACGGTGATATCTCGCCGGAGCAGGCCTTGCGCCAATTGCTGCAGGGCAGCGGTCTGGATTACCAGATCAACGAAGGTTCGGTAACGCTGTCGCCGGCCGCGACTTCCGCCGCCGGCAATGGTCCACTGGAATTGGGCGTGACCGACATCAAAGTGGTCGGCGACTGGCTCGGTGATGCCAACGCCGCCGTTGTGCAGAACCACCCCGGCGCGCGCACGGTGATCCGCCGCGAAGCGATGGTCGAGCAGGGCGCGATGAACGTCAGCGACGTGCTCAAGCGTGTGCCGGGCGTGCAGGTGCAGGATTCCAACGGCACCGGCGGCAGTGACATTTCCCTCAACGTCGGCGTGCGCGGTCTGACTTCGCGTCTGTCGCCGCGCTCCACCGTGTTGATCGATGGTGTACCGGCAGCGTTCGCGCCGTACGGTCAGCCGCAACTGTCGATGGCGCCGATTTCCTCGGGCAACCTCGACAGCATCGACGTGGTGCGTGGCGCCGGTTCCGTGCGTTATGGGCCGCAAAACGTCGGCGGTGTGATCAACTTCGTCACCCGAGCGATCCCGGAAAAAGCCACCGGCGAAATCGGCACCACGCTGGAAACCACTCAGTACGGGGGCTGGAAACACATTGACACCGCGTTCCTCGGAGGCACCGCCGACAACGGCATGGGCGTGGCGTTGCTGTATTCCGGCGTCAACGGTAACGGTTACCGCGAGCGCAACAACGGCAATGACATCGATGACGTGCTGCTCAAGACGCACTGGGCGCCGACCGATCAGGACGACTTCAGCCTCAACTTTCACTACTACGACGCCACGGCCGATATGCCCGGCGGTCTGACACAAAAACAGTACGACGCCAAACCGTACGATTCGGTGCGCGACTACGACCAATTCACCGGTCGGCGTAAAGACGTTTCGTTCAAGTGGATCCGCCAGATCGACGAGCGCACCCAAGCGGAAATCCTCACCTACTACACCGACAGTTTCCGTGGCAGCACCATCGCCGCCCGCGACCAGAAAACCCTCAGCTCATACCCGCGTTCGTATTACACGCTGGGCATCGAGCCACGGGTGTCGCGGGTTTTCGATGTCGGCCCGACCACCCAGGAAGTCAGCGTCGGTTATCGCTACCTGAAAGAGGCGATGCACGAGTCGTCGAGCCGTGTGGCGCTGGTCAACAATCAGCCGGTGCTCACGCCGACCTCCGACGGCCATGTGTTCCAGGACCGCACGGGCGGCACCGAGGCCAACTCGGTCTACATCGACAACAAAATCGACGTCGGCAACTGGACCCTCACCCCGGGCATTCGCTTCGAACACATCAGCACCGACTGGCATGACCGCGCGGTGCTCGACACGGCCGGCAAACCGGTACAGGCGAAAAACCGCAGCATCGAAAGCAACGAACCGTTGCCGGCGCTGAGCGTCATGTATCACCTGTCGGATGCGTGGAAGCTGTTCGCCAACTACGAAACCTCGTTCGGCAGCCTGCAGTATTTCCAGCTCGGTCAGGGCGGCTCGGGTGATCAGACCGCCAATGGCCTGGAGCCGGAAAAGGCCAAGACCTACGAGATCGGCACACGCTACAACGATGATGTGTGGGGCGGTGAAGTGACGCTGTTCTACATCGACTTCGATGACGAGCTGCAATACATCAGCAATGACGTTGGCTGGACCAACCTCGGCGCGACCAAGCACCAGGGCATCGAAGCCTCGGTGCACTACGACATGGCGGCGCTGGATCCGCGCCTCGACGGCTTGACCGCCAATGCGGGTTTCACCTACACCCGCGCTACTTATGAAGGCGAGATTCCGGGCTTCAAGGGTCGTGATCTGCCGTTCTATTCGCGGCAGGTGGCGACCGTCGGTTTGCGTTATGACATCAATCGCTGGACCTACAACATTGACGGTTTTGCCCAGTCGAAACAGCGCTCGCCGGGCACCGGTGTTAACGCTGATGGCAGCTTCAACGGCAACTACATCACTGACGGCACCGCAGACGGGCAGTACGGCGACATCCCGGGTTACGTGACCTGGAACGTGCGTGGGGGTTATGACTTCGGACCGCAGGTGTCGAACCTGAAGTTGGGTGCCGGGGTGAAAAACATCTTCGACAAGCAGTACTTCACCCGCTCCAGCGACAACAACTCGGGGATGTATGTCGGCGCACCGCGCACGTTCTTTGTGCAGGCCAGCGTCGGTTTCTGATAGACCGCATCAGCTTTTTCGCGAGCAGGCTCGCTCCCACATGGATCACTGAGATCCTGTGGGAGCGAGCCTGCTCGCGAAGCTTTTAGACTTTAAGGACTTTCCCGCCGATGGCCACTGCCACCAACAGCACCGCCATCAAGCCAAAGGCGAAACTCAAACTGCTGGCATGGGCGACAAAGCCGATCACCGCCGGCCCCGCCAGAATCCCTGCATAACCGAGCGTGGTAATGGCCGGCACGGCGATGCTCTCCGGCATCACCGTCTGCTTGCCCACCGCCGTGTACAGCACCGGTACGATGTTCGAGCAGCCAGCGCCGACCAGCGCATAACCCACCAGCGCTGCTTCCCAGCTCGGCGCGAACGTCGCCAGAAACAGACCGGCAGCCGCCAATAGGCCACCCAACAAAATGATCCGCGTCGCACCCACGCGCCGGACGATGCGATCCCCCATCAAGCGTCCGGCTGTCATGGTCAGGGCAAACGCTGCGTAGCCCAATCCCGCGTAGGCGGTGTCGATCCCGCGTTCCTGTGCCAGAAACACCGCACTCCAGTCCAGCGCCGCGCCTTCGGTCAGGAACACGATGAAGCACATCCCGCCGATAAACAGCACGATACCGTGGGGGATGGCGAATGCCGGGCCCGAGCTTTCACTGCCATAGGGCAACATGTGTGGCACACATTTGAACAGCGCCGCGATCAGCACGACGACCACCACCAGCATCGCGGCGAGCGGCGTCAGTCCGAGGCCGAGCAAGGCACTGACCCCCGCCGCCCCGACAATCCCGCCGAGACTGAACAAGCCGTGAAAGCCCGACATCATGTTCTTGCCGCTGGCGCGCTCGACGATCACCGCTTGCAGGTTCACCGTCGAATCCACCGTACCGAGGCCGGCGCCGAACATGAACAGCGTGGCGATCAGCGCCGGTATCGACGACACCGTGGCCAGCAATGGCAGCGCCGCGCAGATCAGCAAGGTGCCACCGGTGGCGACGCGCCGACAGCCGAAGCGCGTGGCCAGAATCCCCGCCAGCGGCATCGCCAGAATCGAACCGACTCCCAAGCACAACAACAGCAAGCCCAACGTGCCTTCATCCAGTCCGGCGCGCGCCTTGGCGTACGGCACCAAAGGGGCCCACGCGGCAATGCCGAGGCCGGCAATGAAAAAGGCGATGCGCGTGGATATCTGTTGCAGGCGTCCGGGGACGAAGGTGTCTTGGGGGTTGAGGCTGGTCATATCGATCCTTGGCAAAAAACGTCGCGTCCCCGAAGGACAGTGATTCAGCGACGAGGTTCGATCGCCGATCATTCGAGGAAGTACAGCCGACATCCTACCCTGTGGGAGCGAGCTTGCTCGCGAAGGCGCAGTGTCAGCTGAAAAAAATATCGGCTGACCCACCGCTTTCGCGAGCAGGCTCGCTCCCACAAGGGATTGCGTTTTACAGTGGAGGCTTCAGGCGATTTAACAGCAAGGGGCGGTGATGACGCAGTTCTACGATGCTCGGGGCAATATCTACGGGGTGATTTCGCCGCAGGCACTGCGCGCCGGGGGCATTGCCTTGCCCGCCAGCGCCACCGAATGCGCCTCGTCGCGTCAGTCGTGGAGCGCAGCAGCAATCAAACTCTGCTGTGACTGGCCCGAAGGCCAGCGCCCGGTGAACAGCAAATCCCACCGCAGCGATGGCCTGCTGATCGGCCCGTTCCAGACATCACCGCCGTTCGACGTATTGATCGTCAACACCGACGGCACCCTCGCCGAGCGCAGTGGCAATGGCCTGACGATTTTCTCTCAGGCGCTGACCGATCAAGGCTTGATGCCAGAGGAGGGCGCGTTGTTGTGCGTGCATCACGACAAGGGTGATGTCGTGGAAACCTCGGTGAAACCGGCTGAAGTCGACGGCGTTCACGGTTTCTGGCTTGACCTCGGGCAAGCGGATTTCGGGCCGGATGCCGTCGCTGCGCAGAATGTTCAAGGCATCGAGTTCAACGGTCGGGTCGTGAGCCATGTCCAGCCCTTGGCACAACTTGATCCCGATTGGGCGCACAGCCAATTCGTGCGCATCGGAAACCCGCATTGTGTAACGCTGCTCAGCGCTGCAGCCGCTTTACCAGGCAACGAGCAAATGCGTGAATCACCGCTGAACGAGGGACTGACCGAAATCGCCTACGCCATCCCCACCGGGGCCGGAGATCCATGCCCGGCGGGCGTCAATCTGCAATGGGCGGTGCTGAAGTCACCGCAGAAAATCCTGGCCCGAGTGTTCGAACGCGGCGAGGGGCCGACAGCATCTTCCGGCACCAGTGCCAGTGCGGTGGCCTGCGCGGCATGGCGTGTGGGTTGGGTGGCGGCCGGTGAAGTGCAGGTGGTCATGCCCGGCGGCACGGCACCGATTTTGCTCGAAGCAGCAGACGCTGAATTGCTGCGGATCAGGTTGTTTGGTACGGCGCAATTGATGGGCTGAGTTCGAAGACGCCATCGCTGGCAAGCCAGGCTCCCACGGGTTTTGTGCTGAACATCAATATCATGTTCAAACACCGACCCCTGTGGGAGCGAGCCTGCTCGCGAAAGCGGTAGGTCAGTCACATTGATGTTGAATGCGCCAACCTCTTCGCGAGCAGGCTCGCTCCCACATTGGATTTACGGTGCGTCTCTCAGCTCAGCTCACTACTGAACTCCACCACCGGCATCTGCCGCTTCATCAACACCTTGCCACCGCGAATCGAAAACAACGGCAAGCCCTGACTACGGATCACCTCGTAATCGCTGTCCGCCGACAGAATCAGCAGGTTCGCCGGTCGCCCCTGTTCCAGCCCATAACGCTCACCCAGGTGCATGGCTTTGGCGCTGTTGTCGGTGACCAGGTCCAGCGCACTTTGCAGGTTGCGGTAACCAAGCATGTGGCAGATGTGCAGCCCGGCCTCAAGCACGCGCAGGATGTTGCCGTTGCCCAGCGGGTACCACGGATCGACGATGGAATCCTGGCCGAAACACACGTTCATCCCGGCTTCGAGCAGTTCGTTGACGCGGGTGACGCCACGGCGTTTGGGGAAGTTGTCGAAGCGCCCTTGCAGGTGAATGCTTTCGGTCGGGCACGAGACAAAACTGATCCCGGAATGCCCGAGCAAACGGAACAGTTTGGCGCAGTAGGCATTGTCGTAAGAGCCCATCGCCGTGGTGTGGCTGGCGGTGACGAGGGCGCCCATGTCGCGGCTGCGCGCCTCTTCGGCGAGCACTTCGAGGAAGCGTGAATGCGGGTCGTCGGTCTCGTCGCAATGTACGTCGACCAGGCAACCGGTGCGCTCGGCCAGGTCCATCAGGAATTTCACCGAACTGACACCCTGGTCGCGGGTGTACTCGAAATGCGGAATGCCGCCGACCACATCCGCGCCCATGCGGATCGCTTCTTCCATCAACTCGCGACCGTTGCGAAACGACTCGATGCCTTCCTGTGGAAACGCGACGATTTGCAGGTCGATCAGGTGGCGGCTTTCCTCGCGGACTTCGAGCATGGCTTTGAGCGCGGTGAGTTGCGGGTCGGTGACGTCGACGTGGGTGCGCACGTGCTGAATGCCGTGGGCGGCCAGCGTCTGAATGGTTTTCTTGGCGCGGGTCTTGGTGTCTTCTTCGGTGATGGTGACTTTGCGCTCGCCCCAGCATTCGATGCCTTCGAACAACGTGCCGCTCATGTTCCAGCGCGGCTCGCCAGCGGTCAGCGTGGCGTCGAGGTGAATGTGCGGCTCGACGAAGGGCGGCACCACCAGATTGCCGCCGGCGTCGAGGTCATCCGGGCCGAGGGTCGGTGCTTCGGTCTGCCGGGCGATGTTGCGGATCAGACCGTCTTCAAGGTGCAATTCGTGCAAACCTTCCTGGTTGCGCAAACGGGCGTTGATGATGTGCATCAGGCGAATCCTTTTTTATAGGTCTTGTAGTGGCGCGGTCGCGCTGCGAGCGCCGAGCATGCCGGTAACGATGACATACGTTAGCGCGGCAGCGGCGATCCCTACCAGCGGCGCGACCCACGGCGAGCTGAACGCGGCGACGGTGCCGACCGCGTAAGCCCCGAGGCCCGGCCAGTTGAACGCCGGCAACCGCGCGTCGACCAGGCGCGGATAACGCCCGCGCCAGCGGAAGAAAAAGTCCGCCATGATCACCCCGCCAATCGGTGGAATCACTGTGCCGAGCAGAATCAGATAGGGCACCAGCATGTCGTACATGCCGAGCAAGGCCAGCAGCGTGCCGATCACCGCACCGGCGAGGGTCACGGTCTTGCGTCGGCCGGTGCGCAGCAGGTTGCAACCAGCGACGGCGAAGTTGTAGATGGTGTTGTCCTGAGTGCTCCAGATGTTCAGTAGCAGCATGGCCATCGCGGCCATGGCGAAGCCCTGCAACAGCAGCACTTCCACCACGTCCGGTTGCTGATAAACGATCGCGCCGTACGCGCCGATCAGCACCATCAAGCCGTTGCCGATGAAAAAACCGATCAGGCTGGCCAGCACCGCCACCCGGGCCGAACGCGAGAAGCGCGTCCAGTTGGTCGCCTGCGTTGCGCCACTGACGAAGGTGCCGAACACCAGGGTGATCGCGGTCGACCAGTCCAGCGAACCGCTCGGCACCACGCTGAGCAACCCCTCGAACCCGCCGACTTTTACCGTCGCCACCCACATCGACAGCATCAGCAGCAACATCATCGCCGGCACCGCGATGTACGATAGAATTTCCAGTCCGCGATAACCGACGTAAGCGGTGGCGCAGAACATCAAACCGAACAACACCATCAGGCCAAGCACCGCGCCTTCGTTCAAATCAAAGTATTTGCCGATCACCACCGCAGCGGTCGCCGTGCCCCAGGCGTACCAGCCGATCTGGGTGAAACCGAGGATCAGGTCGCTGAGCTTGCTGCCCACTTCACCGAAGCAGAAACGGCCCATCAACACCGAATTGAGGCCGCTTTTGAAAGCGATGTAGCCCAGGCCCGCCGCGTACAGGCCTAGCAGCAAGTTGCCGACGATGATCACCGCCATCATCTCGGCGAAACCAAACGCCACGCCGAGCTTGCCGCCGGCGAACATGGTCGCGGTGAAAAACGTGAAGCCCAGTAACACCATCGCCGTCGAGGCCAGGCCTTTGCGCGCGTGCATGGGGACTTCGCTGAGGGGGTAATCGTTGCCGGGAGCGTGCTGCGTCATGAGGCGGTCCTTGCTGGAAAGGGAGAGACGCGGGGAAGGGTTGCAGTGGTCGTGCCAAATGCCGGGTGGCGCGGGTTATGTATAGACGAGTCGTGTGGATTGGCGCGAAAGCGGTGCACCCGAATACACCCAAGCCCAATGTGGGAGCGAGCCTGCTCGCGAAGGCGGTGTGTCAGACGATATCTGCTGTGACTGATGAACCGCTTTCGCGAGCAGGCTCGCTCCCACAGGGGATTTGTGTTGGTTTAGAGAAAGCGCAGCAGGGCGGCGACGATGGCTTCGGGGGCGTCTTCCTGGACGAGGTGGCCTGCGTTAGGGATGGCGTGGAATTGCGAGCCGGGGATCATTTGGTGCAATGCGCGGCCACGCTCGATGGGAATCCACTGATCGTCTTCACCCCAGAGAATCTGTACCGGACAACGGATCGTCGGGTACAGGTTTTCAGCCTCACGGGTGTAGCGCTCATCCATTTGTGCAATCTGCCGGTAGAACGCCGCTTGCCCCGAATCGCCCAGCCATGGCTCAACGTAGGGCGCGAGTTGATCATCAGGAATATCCCGGTGGATCGCCCCGCGAATATAGGTCGGCACGATGGCGCGCTGGATGTAGTCGGGCAGGCCACTGAACGCTGCTTCATGCAGGCGGACATGTTGCACGAACGGCGAACCCCAGGGCGACAATGCCACCGGATCGATCAGGGTCAGGCTGCGATAATCCTTGCCGTTGAGCAGGTGTGCACGCAGTACGGTGGCGCCGCCGAAGTCGTGGGCGACAACGTCCGGGTGTTGTAGATTCCAGTGGTCCAGCAGTTGCGCCAGGAGTTGGTTTTGCACGCCGAGGGAGACATCGGCGTCGGGTTGTTCGGAGCGCCCGTAACCCAGCAGATCAAAGTAATGCACGCGATGTGTGGCAAAAAAATGCGGCGCAATCCGGTGCCACACATACGACGAAAACGGCGTGCCATGCACGAACACCAGTGGCGGGCCGTCGCCGTGTATGGCGTAACGTACCTGTCGGCCGTTGAAGTCAAAGACCTGATCCAGCAGCCAGTCTGTCATGGGCCTGTCCTCTTGGCGGGTGGGAGCCAAAAAGCATAGGCGTAAAAAAACAGCCGTGAAGGCTGTTTATTTATTCACTGACACGCCGCCTATCCCTGTGGGAGCGAGCTTGCTCGCGAAGGCATTGTGTCAGTCAATATTTACTTCACTGGTAAACCGCATTCGCGAGCAAGCTCGCTCCCACAATGGTCTTCAGTGATCTCTACATTACTCACCGCGATAGATGCAACCGCTGGTGCACGTCTCGTGAATACGGATCGCGCTCAGTTCCGGCAGCAACGGCTTCATTTCATTCCAGATGAATTTGGCCAGCACTTCGCTGGTCGGGTTTTCCAGGCCGGGAATGTCGTTCAGGTAGTTGTGATCCAGACGGTCGTACAGCGGCTTGAAGATTGCCTTGATTTCGGAGAAATCACGGATCCAGCCAGTGTGCGGATCGAGGTCGCCGCTGAGGTGAAGCGCCACTTTGAACGAGTGACCGTGCAGACGTCCACACTTGTGGCCGTCCGGGACGTGCGGCAGGCGGTGGGCGGATTCGAAAGTAAATTCCTTGAAGATTTCCACGGTATTTTCGGCTCTGTTCAGATGGTGTTCGCCGCAGCGATTCGGGCAGGCGGCGAGTTTACCAGCTTGTGTTTGGCCGTGCTGACTAAAGGGTCAGCAAGCGCTCGGCGAGGCGACCATTGGCAGTCAGTTCAAGGAATTCGTCACCCAGACGGCGGCTCTCGTCCATCGCCGCGTGCCAGTATTTCTGCCGGCTCGGCGCATCGCCCATAAAGCGTTTGAAGTCGTTACGGTCGGGCAGTTTGCCGTAGGGCAGGCGCGCCAGATATTCCTTCGACGGCGCGAGCAGCAGCACGTCCTGCAAGCGTTCCACCGAGGCCTTGCGCCACGGCAGGGTCTTGTCGAACCAGCCCGGAATCACCCGGTCGGTGAAGTGCGGATAGAGCACGATGCCGTCACCGCTGTAGGGCAGGTCGAGGTGATAGTCGAGCAAACCGCCGTCGCGGAAGGTGCCGGCGCCAGCACCCGGCAAGTCACGCACACCTTCCATGACCATCGGGATCGAGCCCGAAGCGAGCAAGGCCTGGCGCAGGTTGCCGGCATTCAGCGCGACGAAGCGCGACGGGAAATCGTTCAGCGTATTCACCGGCGGGGCGAGGCGCGGGTCGTGGATGATCAGGCGCTCGAAGTGCCGCGACAGCCGTGCGCGGCCACGCAGGTTGTCGGCGATGACCGAGCCAAGCGCCAGACCGAGACGACCACGATGGTCATCGGCCAGACGCCCCTGACTTTTCACCACCATGATGTTCAGCCGGTAATGGGCGTTGTCGAGGATGCTTGCGTCGCGGCCGTCGAGCAGGTCGTTGAGCATGCGCTGCGAGCTCTGACTGATCTCGGCCATGGTCACGCCTTTATTGAAGTTCTGCTCGGTGTACAGCTGACCGAGGCGGCGGATGCCATCGGCGGCGTCGGGCAGGCAGGCACTGGCGAAGCGCCAGGAACCGACCGAGGCGCCGATCAGCGAACGCTCGCGCGGCGCACTCGGCAGCCATTCAGCGAACAGCGCCAGATCCAGTCCCTGAATGCCCAACGCCTTCGGCCCACCGGCGGCGCCGGGCAGGGTGCCGACGTCGGCGGCGTTCAGGCCCTGGGCACGAATACGCGCCATGGCACGCGGGCCGGCCTTGAGGGTGAGGGCGGGGAATTTGATGTGGATGGCGGTCATACCGGTCTCGATCGTTAGCAAGCGAAGGATTATAGAACCACTGCGGCCCCCTGTGGGAGCGAGCCTGCTCGCGAATGCGGTGGGTCAGACACATCATTACTGACTGACACACCGCATTTGCGAGCAGGCTCGCTCCAACAAGGGGGTAATGTGATGAGCGGGAGCAATGATGGCAATTCAGTTTCAGTTAAGTTCATCCCGCTAAGGTGCCCACCGTTAAGCAACACATAAAAATACGGAGACACCATGAAAACCCTGACTGCCCTGTCCATTGCCTCGATCATCGGTCTCACTGCCAGCACTGTTCACGCCCGCGATCTCGGCCCTGACGAAGCCCTGCGTCTGCGCGACGCTGGTACTATCGTCTCCTTCGAGAAGCTCAACGCCACCGCGTTGACCAAACATCCGGGTTCGACGATCACCGACACCGAGCTGGAAGAGCAGTACGGCAAGTACATCTACCAGATCGAAATGCGTGATCCGCAGGGGCTGGAGTGGGATCTGGAATTAGACGCGGTGACTGGGCAGGTTCTCAAGGATCATCAGGATACGTAATGAAGGTTAATGTTCGCGCCACCCGCCGCACGGCGTTGGCGCTGGTGATGTTTTGCTCGACGGCCATGGCCCGCGACCTCGGTCCGGACGAAGCGCTGAATCTGCGCAAGCAGGGCGTGATCCTGCCGCTGGAGCAAGTGCTGCAGCAGGCGATGGATCGTTATCCCGGCGCAAAGTTGCTGGAAGTCGAGCTGGAAGAAAAACACGACGTCTACATTTATGAAGTCGAGTTGCTCACCGTCGAAGGTGTCGCCCGTGAGCTGCATTTGAAGGCCGATACCGGTGAACTTGTGAAAGACAAGGAAGATTGATCGATGCGTTTGCTATTGGTGGAAGACCACGTACCGCTGGCCGATGAATTGCTCGCCGGCCTGCAACGCCAAGGCTATGCGGTCGATTGGCTGGCGGACGGTCGTGATGCGTTGTATCAGGGCAGCAGCGAACCGTATGACCTGATCATTCTCGACCTCGGCCTGCCCGGCGTGCCGGGGCTTGAAGTGCTGGCGCAATGGCGCGCCGGTGGTCTGGCGATTCCAGTGCTGATCCTTACGGCGCGCGATTCCTGGGCCGAACGCATTGAGGGCCTGAAGGCCGGCGCTGACGATTACCTGACCAAACCGTTCCACCCTGAAGAGCTGCAACTGCGCATTCAGTCGCTGTTGCGCCGCTCCAAAGGCCAGGCCAATCAGCCGACATTGCAAGCCGCCGGGCTGCATCTGGATGAGGGCCGTCAGTGCGTGGTGCGCGATGGTGCCGACATTCAACTGACCGCTGCCGAATTCCGCCTGCTGCGGTATTTCATGCTGCACCCTGAGCAGATCCTTTCCAAAAGCCACCTCGCCGAACACCTCTACGACGGTGAAACCGAGCGCGATTCCAACGTCCTCGAAGTGCACGTCAATCACCTGCGGCGCAAGCTCGGCAAAAGTGTGATCGAAACCCGTCGCGGCCAGGGTTACCTGTTCGGCGGGCAAGCTTCGTGAGGTCGATCCAGCGCCGCTTGAGCCTGGGTTTGATCAGCGTGATGGTGGTCGTCGGCGTGGTGGTGGCGCAAACCAGTCTGTGGTTGTTCGAAGTGGGTTTGCAGCGTTATCTCGAAGCCGGTTTGCGCAACGACAGCGAAAGTCTGCTGGTGGCATTGGTGCGCGGCCCGCAAGGCCTGCAACTGGATGAGCGGCATCTGTCGCCGGCCTATCAGCGGCCGTTTTCCGGGCACTATTTCCGCATTGATTTTGCCGACAGCCATTGGCGCTCGCGTTCGTTGTGGGATCAGGACCTGCCGCTGCTTGACCATCCCGGTCTGCACAGCAATCTGCAACTGGGCCCGGACGGTCAGCAATTGCTGGTGCTGCGTTCAGACTATCGACGCCTGGGCCAATCGATTTCAATCAGCGTCGCGCAGGATTACACGCCGGTGCGCGAGAGCTTTCAGCGCATGCGCCAGATCGGTCTGGGCCTTGGGTTGGCGGCGTTGTTGCTGATTCTGTTCTTGCAGCGCTTGACCGTGCGCCGCGCGTTGAAGCCGCTGGAAAGGGCGCGCGAGCAGATCGCGCAATTGCAGCAGGGCCAGCGTTCACAACTCGATGATCAGGTGCCGGTGGAGCTGGAACCGCTGGTGGCGCAGATCAACCATTTGCTCGCGCACACCGAAGACAGTCTCAAGCGTTCACGCAATGCCTTGGGCAATCTCGGGCATGCGTTGAAAACGCCGTTGGCGGTGTTGTTGAGCCTGGCATCCAGCGAAAAACTCGATGCCCATCCCGAGTTGCGCAAGGTCCTCAAGGAACAACTGGAGCAGGTGCAGCAGCGGCTCAATCGTGAATTGAACCGGGCACGGCTGTCCGGTGATGCACTGCCGGGAGCGCTGTTTGATTGCGATGCGGAATTGCCCGGATTGCTGGCGACGTTGAACATGATTCATGGCGAGCATCTGGCGCTGAGCTATGTTGCCCCGGCGGGATTGCAACTGCCGTGGGATCGTGAGGATTTGCTCGAGTTGCTCGGCAATCTTTTGGACAACGCTTGCAAGTGGGCGGATGCCGAAGTACGCCTGAGCGTGATCGAGCGTACGGACGGCTTTGCCCTGAGCGTGGAAGATGACGGCCCGGGGATTCCCGAAGAACAGCGCACTGAGGTGTTCAGTCGTGGCACGCGACTGGATGAACAGACTCACGGGCATGGCCTGGGGCTGGGAATTGTCCGCGATATTGTCGAGACCTGGGGCGGGTTGCTGGTGTTGGGCGAGAGTGAGTGGGGCGGGTTGAAGGTGGTGATCGAATTGCCTCGACGGTGAGCCGCTAAAAAGCCCCTCACCCTAACCCTCTCCCGGAGGGAGAGGGGACTGACCGCGTTGTTTGGGAGAGGTACACCGACGTGAGATACCGAGCCGAACTCAGGGTTTGAAAGCATCAGCGTGATCTGAAATACCGAGCCGAACTCAGGTTTTGAATGACATGGAGATCAGCTCCCTTTCCCCCTCGCCCCCTTGGGGGAGAGGGCTGGGGTGAGGGGGGAATCCAGCTGACACCCCACAACCTTCAAATCAAACCCGAAACTGATCCATCAAACTCTGCTGCTGATTCGCCAGACTATTGAGCGACTGACTCACCCGCGCCGACTCATTCGCCTGCCCGGACAGCGACTCCGTCACATCGCGGATCGTCGCCACGTTGTTATTGATCTCTTCCGCCACCGCGCTTTGCTCTTCAGCGGCGCTGGCAATCTGCAGGTTCATGTCGCTGATCACCGTCACCGCCTCGCCGATCTGGCGCAACGCGGTCACGGCTTGGCCAACCTGTTCGACACTGCCCTGAGCCTGACGATGGCTGTTGCCCATCGACCCGACCACGTCTTGGGTGCCGCTCTGCAACTGTTCGATGACCTGACGGGTTTCTTCCACCGATTCCTGTGTGCGGCGAGCGAGGTTGCGTACCTCATCAGCGACCACAGCAAAACCGCGGCCAGCCTCACCGGCACGGGCCGCTTCGATCGCGGCGTTGAGTGCCAGCAGGTTGGTTTGTTCGGCAATCGCGCGGATGGTTTCCAGCACCGCGCCGATTTTCTCGCTGTTAGCGGCCAGACCTTCAACTTGCACCATGGCTGCGCTCATGTCGGCGGCGAGGGTGTCGATGCTTGCAGTGGTGCGGTCGATCACGGTCAGGCCCTGACGGGTCGCGCGATCGGCATCCTTGGCGGCCTCGGCAGCCTGCGCGGCGCTGCGGGCGACGTCTTGCGCGGTGGCGCTCATTTCGTGGGACGCGGTGGCGACCTGATCGACCTGACGGTATTGCTGTTCCATGCCTGCGCTGGTCTGGGTCGCAATCGCTGAGGACTGATCGGCGGTGTTGCGCGCGTCCTGCACCGAGCGTTTCACCTCGGCGATGATCGGCTGCAACTTGTCGAGGAAGCGGTTGAACCAACCGGCCAATTGACCGAGTTCGTCCTTTTTGTCGTAGGCCAGACGGCGGGTCAGATCACCTTCGCCGCTGGCGATGTCTTCAAGCATGTGCGCCACGCCGAGGATCGGTCTGGTCACGCTGCGCGCCATCAGCCACACCAGCAGCAGGCCGATCAACGCGGCCAGCACGCCGAGGCCCAGCTCGATCAGAGTGCCAGAGTTGTTGCTCGCGTCCAGCTGTTGCTTGAGCGCTTCGGCGCGGCTGACCAGGACTTTTTCCGGCACATCAAGTAGCACGCCCCACGACGGGCCGCCTGGAATTGGCGGGAACGGCGACAGTACTTTCAACTGGCCGTTGCTGTGCAGGCTGCTGACGGTTGTGCTGGAAGCGAGTTTGCTCAGCAGTTCGGCGCCGCTGGTTTTATCTACGGCATCCAGACGCTGGCTGAGTTTTCCAGCATCCGGGCTGTAACCGGCGAGCAGGCCGGCAGGGCTGATGATGCTCACGGCGGTCTGGCCGTCGTAGAGCTTTTTGCTCGCGCCTTGGCTGATCGCTTGCAGGCTGTTGAGGTTGATGTCGACCGACAGCGAAGCGATGACTTTGCCGTTGACCATCAGCGGGAAGACGATGCTGGTCATCAGCACCTTCTGCCCGTCGATCACATAGAAGTAGGGTTCGATCACGCACGGTTTGAGCGTGGTGCGCGGGCAAGTGAACCAGGCATTGGCCGCTTGACCGCTAGGGCCGGTGCTGGTGTCGGCCATGTCGCTTTCCGGCAGGGCCATCGAGGTGACTTTGCCTGGCGTTGGTTGCGACCAGTACAGGGCGAAACGGCCCTTGTCGTTGCTACCCAGTTCAGCCTGACCGGCGAACAGTTCGTCTTTGCCGTCCAGCGCGTTGGCTTCGAACACCAGCGACAGGCCGAGCAGGTCCGGGTTGGCTTGCAGCGCCGATTTGACCTGACGGGTCATGTCTTCGCGCAGGTCGAAGGCATCGAGAAAGCGTTTCTCGGCCTGTTCGCGCAGGAACAGCACCTGCCGCGAAAAGCCGTGGCCGTATTGATAGGCGTCCATGAACTGCTGGCGGATGCCGGCGGCTTGCACTTCACCTTGCGACTCGATACGCGCCTGCGCCGACTCAGTGAGCATTTCCATGCTCGAAGCTTTCACCAGTTCAGAACTGTGCTCCATGCGATACAGCGAAAGACCGACCAACAGGGTCACGATACCGGCCAGGCACAGGCCGGCGAGCAGGGTGATTTTCCATTGGATGGAAAGTTGTCTGAGCGACATGGAGACGTCCTTATTCGATAAATATCTGAGACTTTGCACTGTAACGGCTGCTTTTCAGCTTTCTTTATCCTTGAAACACAATATGGCGGATTGCCGCACCCGAAATCGCCGGCTCGCTTTGACACTGCGGCCACTCTGCGGCACAGTGCGCGCCCTTCTAATAAGACCCTCTTTGCAAATCCGCCGGTTAAGCTTTGGCGGACTCATTCTGTCTGGCGGTCGGTTTTCCACCGCAGTGTTTTTCGAGGAAGTGAAATGAATGCAGTCATAGCGGCAGTCGGCGTCATGCTGATCCTCAGCCTGTCCCGCGTGCACGTAGTGATCGCCTTGATCGTTGGCGCGCTGGTCGGCGGTCTCACCGGTGGCTTGGGCATCGACGCCACGCTCAAGGCGTTCAACAGCGGCTTGGGCGGCGGGGCGACGGTGGCGTTGTCCTACGCGTTGCTCGGCGCTTTCGCCGTGGCGATTGCCAAGTCTGGCCTGGCTCACGCCTTGGCCGACAAGGCGCTGGCCATGGTTGATCGCCAGCATACGACCGGAGGTGGCAGCGTCAAATGGCTGCTGATCGGCCTGTTGTGGGTGGTGGCGATCGCTTCGCAGAACATCCTGCCGATCCACATCGCGTTCATTCCGCTGCTGGTGCCGCCGCTTTTATATGTACTGACCAAGCTGCAACTCGACCGCCGCTTGATCGCCTGCGTCATGACGTTCGGTCTGATCACGCCGTACATGTTCCTGCCGGTGGGCTTCGGTAACATCTTCCTTAATGAAATTCTGTTGGCGAATGTTGCGCGCAGCGGCGTCGATATCAGCGGCATCAATGTCACCCACGCCATGGGCCTTCCGGCGCTGGGCATGGTCTTTGGTCTGGCGATGGCGTTTATCAGCTACCGCAAGAAACGCGTGTATGACCTGGCGAAGATCGAGCAGGTCGAGCAAGTCGCGGTGCAGTACAACCCGCTCAGCCTGATGATTGCCGGTGTGGCGATTGCCGCCGCGTTCATTGTGCAGTTGCTGCTGGACTCGATGATTATCGGGGCGCTGGTCGGTTTTCTGATCTTCTCGGTGTCGGGCATCGTCAAGTGGCGCGAGACCGATGACCTCTTCACCGAGGGCATGAAGATGATGGCGATGATCGGCTTCATCATGATTGCCGCGTCTGGTTTTGCCGAAGTGATGAAGGCCACTGGCGAAGTGCAGACGCTGGTTGAATCCTCGGCGTCGTGGATCAATCACAGCAAGGGCATCGGTGCACTATTGATGCTGCTGGTCGGGTTGCTGGTGACCATGGGCATCGGTTCGTCGTTTTCCACCGTGCCGATTCTGGCAGCGATTTTCGTGCCGCTGTGCGTGCAACTGGGCTTCAGCCCGATCGCCATTGTCTGCATCGTTGGTACCGCCGGCGCACTTGGCGACGCCGGTTCGCCTGCTTCGGATTCGACGCTGGGCCCGACCTCGGGCCTGAATATCGACGGTCAGCATCACCACATCTGGGACACCGTGGTGCCGACGTTCCTGCACTACAACCTGCCGTTGCTGGCATTCGGCTGGGTGGCCGCAATGGTCCTCTGAACCCCGCCGATCTCCTGTGGGAGCGAGCTTGCTCGCGAAAGCGGTGTATCAGCGACGTAATGGTTGACTGACACGACGCCTTCGCGAGCAAGCTCGCTCCCACGGGGGAATGGGGTAATCCCTTTGCTCAACTTTTGTGATGACGTGCCGTTAAAGCCTTTAACCACGCCAATAAAACCAAAAGAGTGAGCTCCCACAATGCGCCTGAGCCTCAAGGCTAAAGTCCTCTCCCTCGCCGTTCTCCCGGTGTTGCTCTTTGCGCTGGTCATCAGCCTGACCACGCTGTTCATCCTTCAGGAACAAGCGCACAAAGAGGTCGAACAGACCCGCGAGCGCCTGCTCGGTGATGCCAAAGCCACTCTGCAAAGTTACGTCGCCGTGGCCATGACCACGATCAAACCGCTGTACGACGCCGCCGCACCCGGTGATAACGAGGCGCGGGCGCAAGCGATCAAGTTGCTTTCCGGCATTCGCTACGGCAAGGACGGCTACTTCTTCGGCTACGACTCCGAGACCGTGCGCCTGTTCAAGGCCAACGACCCCGAAGGCGTGGGCAAAAGCTTCAAGGACAACCGCGACCCGAACGGCGTTTACGTCAACCGTGGCCTGGTGAGTGTGGCGAAGGACGGCACGCACTATCTGCAATACAGCTCGCCGCTGCCGGGCAACGCACAGGTGCTGGTGCCGAAACTCGGTTACACCGAATACCTGGCCAAGTGGGACATGGCGGTCGGTACGTCGGTCAACCTCGACGGCATCGAGGCGCAAGTGGCACTGGTTGAAGCGCAGGTGCAGGAACGCATGCAAGGCGTGGTGCTGAGCATCGTCGGCGTGGCAGTGGTGGTGCTGTTGGTGATTGCGGCGGCGGGGATGTTGCTGGCCAATACCATTTTGCGTCCGCTGACCCTGATGAAAGCCAACCTCGATGACATCGCGGCAGGCGAGGGCGATCTGACCCGTCGCCTGAACATCACCAGCCAGGACGAACTCGGCGAACTGGCCGGCTCGTTCAACCGCTTCGTCGACAAGATCCATGGCCTGGTGCGGCAGATCACCGAGATGACCACGCAATTGACCGGGCTGGTGACCCAAGTGTCGGATCAGGCCCAGCGTTCGGATCAGGCGATGGAGCGTCAGCGTCACGAAACCGATCAGGTCGCCACGGCGATCAACGAAATGTCCGCCGCCGCACAAGAAGTAGCGAAGAGCGCGCAGAACGCCGCTGTCGCTGCCCAGCAGACCGACGAAGAAGGCCAGAGCGCCAAGCGTGTGGTGGCCGGCAGCATCAAACAGATTCATGCGCTGGTCGATGACATCCGCAGCAGCGGCGTGTCGCTCGACAGCCTGCAGCAGGACGTGACGTCGATTGTCGGCGTGCTCGGGGTGATTCGCTCGATTGCCGAGCAGACCAACCTGCTGGCGTTGAACGCGGCGATTGAAGCGGCGCGCGCCGGTGAGGCCGGGCGCGGGTTTGCCGTGGTGGCGGACGAGGTGCGTGCGTTGGCCAGTCGCACCCAGATCAGCACCCAGGAAATTCAGGGCATGATCGATCGCTTGCAGGCGGGCACGCAATCGGCGGTCGAGGCGATGCGCCGTTCCAGCGAGGCGGGTGACGGCACTTCACAGCAAGCCAATCAGGCCGGGGCTTCGCTGGATGCGATGGCGGAGCTGATCGCGACGATCAACTCGATGAACGCGCAGATTGCCAGTGCGGCGGAAGAGCAGACGGCGGTGGCGGAAGAGATCAATCGCAGCGTGCATCAGATTGCGGTGGCGGTGGACAGCGTGGCCGATGAAACGCAGTTGGGCGCGCAGACGTCGCGCAGTCTGGCTGAGCTTGGTCAGCGCCTGGGCAAACTGGTCGGTCAGTTCCGTATTTGACCGCTTGAAAAGCCCCTCACCCTAACCCTCTCCCAGAGGGAGAGGGGACTGACCGAGGTGTCTTGCGTCATCCATCGACCTGAGGAATCGAGTCGATTATGGATTCCCAGCAGAGCTTTCAGGTCGGTGCAAGCCTGCAATATCCCCCAATCAGTCCCCTCTCCCTCCGGGAGAGGGCTAGGGTGAGGGGCTCTTGATTTTCAGCTTTCAGGGACGATCCCAATAGGGCACTTCACCAAAGCATTCGATAAAGAAATCAATCACCGTCCGCACCTTCACCGACAACCGTCGGCTCCCCGGCCACAACACCGCAATCTGCTGCGGCTCCAGGCTGTTCGACACCTGATATTCCCCCAGTACCGGCACCAGCGTGCCGTCGCGCACCGCTTCGCCAATCAACCATGACGGAAACATCACCAGCCCCAGGCCTTGCTCGGCGGCTTGGGTGAGGGTGTCGGCGTGGTTGCCGGTGATCGGGCCTTTGACCGAATAGGGCGTCCAGTCCTCGCCATCGCGGCGGAAAAACCAGCGCTGCTGGCCGGTCGCGCCTTTGTAGGCCAGGCATTGGTGCTGCGCCAGATTGTCAGGATGTTGCGGCGTACCGTGGCGCTTGAGATACGCCGGGCTGGCCGCAACCTGAAAGCGATGCGGCGCGAGAATCCGCGCCTGCATGCTCGAGTCGTGCAGCGAACCAATGCGGAACAGCAAATCCGCGCCTTCCTGCAACGGGTCGACGTAATGGTCGGTCTGCTGGATATCGAGTTGCAGCTTCGGATAACGCGCGCACAACTTGCCCAGCCATGGCGTCAGATGCCGCTGACCGAACACCACCGGCGCGTTGATGCGCACCAGACCGGTGGGTTCGCTTTGCTGTTCTTGCAACGCCTGCTCGGCTTCTTCCAGTTGCACCAGCACCAGCCGCGCATGATGACCGAGCATGCGCCCGGCTTCGGTCGGCGTGACGGCGCGGGTGTGGCGGTAGAGCAATTGCTGGTTCAGCGCTTGTTCCATCAACTGGATCTGCCGCGAGATCGAGGAGGGCGCCACGCCTTCGCGACGGGCTACTTCGGAAAAACTGCCGTGGTCGAGCACCGCCACAAACAGCCTGAGTGCCTTGAATCCGAGTTCGTTGAGCCCGTGCATGATGTGTCCTGCTGTGCGAATTGCGCAAAAGTGTTGTTCGGATGCTCCCATTTATCGCACAGCTTAGCCAGCCGATAATCCGCGCCATCGTTTACTTGAGTGGAATGTTGTTTATGCAGACGTTGGATGAGGTCGCCGTTACGGCGCCGGTGAAGAAAGCGGGGCTGCGACTGTTGTTACTGCCACTGGTGATCCTGGCAGGCATGGGTCTATCGGTGGAGGCGGGGTTGCTAGGGCCGTTGGGTGTTCAGGTCGGGCATCTGTGGGCGACTTTGAGCATCTTTGGTGTCGGCTCGGCGATTCTGTTTTTGCTGTTGTTGTTCGCAGGCCCGCAAAAAGGCCCGGCACTGACTGATTTACCGCGTTGGCAATTGATCGGTGGTTTTCTCGGGCCGATGTATGTGGTGGTGCTGACGTTGGCGACGCCGCATATCGGCATTGCCATGACCATGATCGCGATTCTGTCCGGTCAGGTCGGCAAGAGCGTGTTGATTGACCATTTTGGCTGGTTCGGGGCGACGCGCAAGAAGGTCAACACCGAGCGCTGGCTGGCGTTGGGGTTGATTGTGGTGGCACTTGTTTTGATTGCGCGGGGGTGAGTGATGAGTCTGGTTATTTTGTTGGCGGTGGTGGTGTTGGCCGGTGCGGTGTTGAGTGTGCAGGCGGCGATCAATGGGCGTCTGGGGGAAACCGTTGGGGTGTTGCGCAGTAGTCTGCTGACATTTGTTGTGGGCGCGGTTTCGACCGGGTTGTTGATTTTGTTTTTTGAGCCGGCTCATGCGGTGAGTCTTTTGGATGTGCCGAAGTGGCAGTTGACCGGGGCGCTGTTTGGCGTGGTGTACATGATGGTGATGGTGGGGGCGGTGCCAGTGGTGGGGACGGCTGTGGCGACGGTGGCGGTGATTGTCGGGCAGTTGGGGATGGGGATGTTGATTGATAATTTTGGCTGGTTGGGGAATCCGGCGATTGAGCTGTCTGGTTCGCGGATTTTGGCGATGGTGTGTTTGGGGGTGGCTTTGGTGTTTATGTATCGGAGCAGTTCGCGTCGGGTTGGTTGATTTGATTTGATTTGAGTACATATCCGTTGCTGCGGTAACGGCTGCTTAGGGTTTCGCCCTTACGGCGACTCACTTTTTTTACAAACGCCTAAAAAAAGTAAGCAAAAAAACGCTTGCTCCTGCGTGCGGCCCGCTCGCTGGGGCTCGGGGTTCCTTCGCTCCGGGATCGATCCGGGCGCAGCGCCTACGGTTTGCTTCGCTGCACCTCCTCTCGCTGTGTTTGGCTGCGCCAAACGGTCGCTGCGCTCCCACGCCCGGATCAATCCCGGAACGAAGCCTTCCGACGTCGCCTTACAGATCAAGAGCTGCAGCCGAGCTAACGCTCATCCTGTTGAGTGGTGGAAGAGCACAGCGTGTTCGGCTTTGGTTTTGTGTTGGATTCGCCCCTCACCCCAGCCCTCTCCCGAGGGAGAGGGGGCCGATTTTTGGGCTTTTCAAAGCCTGAGTTCAACGCGGAATCGCACGTCGGCGTACATCTCCCAAACCACTCGGTCAGTCCCCTCTCCCTCCGGGAGAGGGTTAGGGTGAGGGGCTCTTGATCTGGCTTTTGATCCGGCTTTTGATCTTGCTTCGGCTTTTGATCTTTTGCCCCTTCGGCAGGCCGAGCGAAGGTGTTCATCCGGGGGGTAGGCGCGCAGCGCCGTGCGGCGTAGCCGCATACATCGAGAGGAGGTGCAGCGAAGCAAACCGTAGGCGATGCCCCCGGATGGACACCGTAGCGAGGGAACACTGAGCCTCAGCGAAGTGCCGTACGCCGGGGCAAGCCTTTTTGGTTACTTTTTTCTGGGCCGGCATTCCGGGCGTCTGGAAAAAGTGACCCGCCGTAAGGGCGGAACCCTAAGCAGCCGTTACCGCAGCAACGGATATGCCCCCAAAAAAACCAAAACCCGGGCAGCTTCTACACTGGTTATCACGGCTTGCCCTTCAAGCCCCAGACAACCACCACCCAAGGAGTCTGTCCCATGCCCGATAGAAAATGCGATTGCCCCAACTGCAAATGCACCATCAAGGAAGGCGATCATGCCTACGCCGTCCACGGCAAACACTATTGCTGCGAGGCCTGCGCTCACCACCACAAGAGTGGCGAGGAATGTTCAACCAAAGGCTGTAAATGCGCCCACGGATGACGAACGACGCATAAAAAAGTGGAGCCTAATCAGGCTCCACTTCCAGTTTCAGGCTTTCATCATCCAGCCGCTCTGTATGCCTTACCGTACCCTGCAGCCTTCGCCCCTCAACCCTGACCACGACGGTTTTCGCCTGATCAAGGTTCTCCGGCAGCGGTGCCGGCACACGCAAGGCAAAGCGAAACGGATCATTCTCGACCGCCTCAAGCCCAACGCGGCAGTCCACGCTTTTGGTGATCCGCCCGAACAGCGTATCAAGGCCGTAGTCCAGATGCGCCGGGCTGCTGAGGTTGCTCATGGTGCATTCCCCCGAATGATGGCGATCGCCAGCTGAGCTTAGCTGGTCGGTCGCCAGATGACGTTTTCCACGCCGAATTTTTCCGCCATCGGTTTGCTGGTCTTCTGCACCTTCTCACGGCCAAAACGAGGAATGCGGCCCACCCCGGCGTCGCAGCTCGCCCAGTGCCACGCCTCGGCATTGTCCATCTTGTCCGAGCGGATAATGAACGACTTGGGCGTGCCGTGAAGGGTGTATTCGATGACATAGAGTTTTGCGTTGTTCATAAAGCCCGTATTCCTCCCTGTGGTAATAGAGGGATCGCGGTGCGCCGGGAAAATTCACTCGGATTGTCCGACGGTATCTATCGTTGGCGACGCCGTGGCGCACTGGTTACCATGGCGTTTCCGCCAAGCCCAATGAATGCTCGCCATGGCCCTTGCCGCACCCCCTGATCTCAGCGATACCGATGTGCCCGTGCAACGTGTGGCACGCACGTACCCGCGCGGCTTGTTCATCGAGCCGCACGAGCATGTCTGGGGGCAGTTGCTGTATGCGATGAGCGGGGTGATGTGGGTCGAGACCCCGCACGAAGCGCTGGTGGTGCCGCCGCAGCGGGCGGTGTGGTTGCCGCCGGGTGTGCCGCACGGGATTCGGGTGGTGTCGGATCTGCAGATGCGCAATATGTACCTGCGCCCGGCGCTGGCGGCGACGCTGGATCAGACAGTGCAGGTGATCGAGGTCGGCGGTTTGCTGCGCGAGTTGATTGTCGGGCTGGTGGAGCAGGGTGACAGTGGTGATCCGGCGTATTACGAGGCACTGGTCGGGTTGGCGTTGCTGGAGCTGAAACGCGCAAGGCGTTCGCAGTTGAAAATCCCGATGCCGGACGACTCCGACCGGCGCTTGATGAATCTGTGTCAAGCGGTGATGGCGGCGCCGTCGCTGGAGATTCCATTCGAGCAGCACGCGGAAAATGCCGGGGCCAGCGTGCGCACCCTGGCGCGGTTGTTCAAGGACAGCCTCGGTATGGGCTTCGCCGAGTGGCGGCGGCAGGTGCAACTGGCGACGGCGGTGGCGGAACTGATTCAGGGCGTGGCGGTGAGTGTGATTGCCCGCGAACTCGGCTACTCACCCAGCAGTTTCAGCGACATGTTCCGCCGCGAATTGGGTGTCGCTCCTTCACAATTTGTTGTGGAACACGATTAATCAAGCCTGCATGAATCCACTGTGGGAGCGAGCTTGCTCGCGAATGCGGTGGATCAGCTGACTCATCCTTCACTGACACACCGCTTTCGCGAGCAGGCTCGCTCCCACAGGGTTTTGTGGTGTGCATCTGGTACTTGTCCGAAATTCAGAAGTCCTTGGCCGATGCCATCCCCGCCGGTTCCCTAAACTCTGCCCATTCCCTTCAAACGGCGGAGTTCCTCCCCATGAACTACCTGATTTCGCTGGCCATCGGTCTGGGCGTCGGCCTGTTGTACGGCGCGCTGGATTTCCGTTCTCCCGCGCCACCGGCTATCGCGCTGATCGGTTTGCTCGGCATGCTGGCCGGTGAGCAGTTGTGGCCGATGGGCCGGCAGCTGGTCGCGGGTTGGTTGTCCTGAATTTCCTCTTTTCCTACGGTGGATGTCCCCATGAAAGCACTGCAGTTCGATAAAACCGGCGACCTGTCTTCCCTGCATTACGTCGAGGTGCCGACCCCGGTACCCGGCGCTGACGAAGTGCTGGTGCAGATCAAGGCTGCCGGCCTGAATCCCAGCGATGTGAAAAACGTCCTCGGCCGTTTTCCCTACACCACGCTGCCACGAATTCCCGGTCGGGATTTCGCCGGTGTCGTCGTCGAAGGCCCGCAGGCGTTGATCGGTCAGGAAGTCTGGGGCACTGGCCGTGAGCTGGGCTTTTTCGCCGATGGCTCCCACGCCGAGTTCGTCAGACTGCCGGCCAATGGTGTGGCGCGCAAACCCTCGCACCTGAGTTTCACCCAGGCGGCCAGCCTCGGCGTGCCATACACCACGGCATGGGATGCGTTGGAGCGCAGTCTGGTAACGGCCGAAACCCGTTTGCTGGTAATCGGCGGCGGTGCGGTGGCCACGGCAGCATTGGCCCTGGCGAAAGTGCGTGGCGCGCAGTTGCTGGCAGCGGCGCGTCGTCCGGAGCAGGTCGCGGATTTGCAGGCACAGGGGTATCAGACGATCCAGCTGGATAAGCCCGAAGATCTCGGTGCGCAGGTAAACGCGGTGTATCGCGGCGGCGCCGATGTGATCTTCGACACCACCGGTTTCTGGTTGCCGGCGTCGGTGGCGGCATTGGCCACGTTCGGACGGATCGCGATTATCGCCGCACCAGTGGACGGGCATGTGCAACTGCCGGCACTGGCGCTGTATCGCAAGGGCGGTTCGGTGGTCGGGATCAATTCGTTGCTGTACGGCGTTGAAGCCTGTGCAGCGATGCTGGAGCAGTTCGGGCGGTTCTTCGATGAAGGGTTGCTGCCGTTGCCGCAGGGGTTGGTCGAGGCGCCGCTGGCTGACGGTCTTCAGCGTTATTCGGATGTGAATCAGGGCAGCGGTGACAAGGTCATTCTTATCCCCTGATACACCTTAGATCTCCTTGAAACCCAGCAATTTGTGGGAGCTGGCTTGCCAGCGATAGCGTCAGTTCAGGCAACTTCTTCTTTGCCTGTTCCGCCGCCATCGCTGGCAAGCCAGCTCCCACAGGGATTTTCGCTGTTCTTAAGAGGCGGGGACGCCGTTTTCCCATGTCGACCAGTTTTTCAGGATGTCCTGCACCAGCGGATTACCCGTGCGATAGAGGTTCTCCAACGCCGGCACGAAGCCGCCCTGATCGGCGTATTTGAGCAGGTTGTCCACTTCACTGCCGCCCGGCTCAGGACGGTCGAAGTCGGAACCGGCACGCACCACGGCCAGACGTTGCACGTCGACCAGACCTTCGCGACTGGCACGTAACAGCGCCTCATAGGTCGAGTTGTCTTCCTGCTGCGTCGTGCAGTATTCGCCCTTGTTGTCGCTCAGTAACCTGGTCCAGACCTCGGCCCGTTCGCTCAGACGCGTGCCGGAGAACCAGGTGTTGCCGGCCAGTGTGTCGCAGCGCGTCACCACCGGTGGTTGATTGGCCGGGGCTGACGGATATTTCAGGCGCCACGCCGCCGATTCCTTGCTTTCACTCAGCTCGATCTTGTGGCTCAGGGCGAAGGCCTTGGCCTGCAGTTTCGGGTTGAGTTCAAAGACTTCGGTCTTGTAGTCCAGCGGCGGTTTTTCGTTCGGACCCTTGGTATTGATGCCCAGATACCCGGTTGGCCAGCTCGATGGCGCATCGCGCGAATCGATCTCCCATTGCGTGCCGAATTCCACCAGATAGTGCGCCCATGCAGCGGTGCCGATGGTTCCGTGTTTCGGGCTGATCCCGGCAATGCCGGCGATCAGGAAGTAACTTTTACGCAGGTCGAATTTCGGCGACAGCGCCAACGCCAATGTCGAAGCGGCCGCGTTGGTCTGGCCCATGCCAGTGGTCAACAGGCACACGTGCTGCGCGTTGCAGCGGATGCTCGGATACTCGGCAGACAGGCCCGGCACGCGGATTTCCTGCTTCAGTTCCAGGCGGTCGATCCAGTGCTGCGCCTCGGGGGCGAACATGGTGATCAGCACGACTTTCGGTTGTATCGGTGCCTCTGCCGCCCACGCGGTAGAGGAGAGCAGGGCTGCACCGGCCAGGGTCAAACGCATCATTGCTTGCATGGAAAACTCCTTGATTCAGAACTGATAACCGACGCCGGCGTAGTAACCCCAGCCGTTGGAACGCGCACGGAAATTGCCGTCGCCAAAATTCAGCTCGCTGCCGTCTTCCCAGTTGCCGCCGTTGTGGAAATAACGCCCCACCAGCGTGAAGCGCAAATGGGTAAACGAGTAGAGCAGGACGTTGGTCGCCACCGTCGCGTTGGCCGTGCGCGCAGGGTTGTCCTTGTGGATGTCCGAGCCGAAATCGAAGTTGGTAAAACCGATGTAAGTCAGCGAGGCGCCGTTGCTGAATTTGTCGATCGGCACGATGTATTTGAGCTGTGCGCGGTAGCCGTCCCACGAATATTCATTGCTCGCACCGTAGTTTTCCCACTGATAGCGACCGTACAGGTTGGCCGACAGATTGACCCGCGAATGGGTGTCGATGTCGGTGCCGAAACCACTGTAAAGGGTGTTGGCGCGGTTCTCTTTGCGGCTGCCGTGATCGTAGATCCAGTCGAACGCTACATACCATTCCTTGAACGGTCCGATGGCCAGGCTGCGGCCGGCGAGGTAGTCGATGGAGATACGCGGTTCGTGCTCCATGAACACTGGTGAGCCGTGATCCCACACGCCTTTGTCGTGGCTGTTGCCGATGTTGAAGATCTTCGGAATGTCGATGTAGCCGTACAACTCGAACGGACCTTTGCGGCCGAAGTACTCGTATTCCAGATAGATGTCGTCGGCCGGTTGCGGGCCGAAGCTGATGTCTTTGCTGCCGATCAACATCAGGTCCTGGTTGTACCAGTCCGACAGGTAGGCGCCTTTTTTTGGCGGGCTGGCTTCGGGGCTGAGCGCCTCGCCCTGGGCGGATTCTTCTTTGCTTGCCGGTTGCGCCAGCGCGCTTTGGCTGAGAAGTCCGGTAACGCCGGTCAGTAGCAAGGAAACAGCAAACGTGCACGAGAAAGGTGCGCGAACAGGGCATGCGATGGGCATTCAAAGTCCTTTTTTGCAGATCAAGGCCCGTGTTCCGTGGGCTTGTACGGTTTTGTTACGAAAACGTTGGTATCGACGTTACGCAAACGTTTGCACAAGGCGTACCAAAACCTTCAATGGGCTGAAAGATCTGTCCTTTTTCAGTATTTCCTGATGGATCGGTCAGGCGCGGGATTGCAGACCCTACCGTTCCCTGTGGGAGCGAGCTTGCTCGCGAAGGCGGGGAATCAGAAAAGTATCCGCAAGCTGAAACAACGCATTCGCGAGCAAGCTCGCTCCCCCAGTTTTAACCTTTTCACAGTCAATGAATGCGGGCTGAAACCCTGATTCCAGACCCCTCTAGTATTAAAGTATTAACACCATTTAATCAGTGCCCCATGGCGGGGCGTCTACTAGCTTTATCCCCAATCAACGGTTTTGTGATGACCGTCGCAGTCTTGATTCGCGTGTGGAATAAGCACGGCTCTGCGCGCCCTCAAGGAAGAAATTGGCCACGACAAGGAGTAGCCCGTGGAAGCAAGGTTTGGTGTCGCCCTCGTTTCGCGTTTTTCCCCACTTTCCCTTGCTGTGCACCTGAGCGTCGCCGGGCTGTTGTTCGGCGGCGTCAGCGCACCTGCGCTGGCCACGTGCTCCACGGCCGGTTCAACAGTGACCTGTACCGGCGTGCCGTCGCTGCCGCTGTTTCTCAACAATTTCAACAGTGCCACCAACGGCCTGACGGTTAACGTCAACAGCGGCGCGCAGATGAATGCGACCCTCGGCGGCCACGTGATGGACCTGACCGGGGTGAATATCTCCCTGAACAACTCCGGGACGATCGACCCGGCGCTGCTCGGCCTGGTCTCGGTGTTGAGCGGCGGTGCGTTTATCGGCACTGGCGCAACGAGCACCGTCAGCGTGCTCAACAACGCCAGCGGCATCATCCGTGGTACGGGCATGCTGCTCGGACTCAACCTGACCAGCATCGACGGTCTGGCAATTGGCGTGAACAACGCGGCGGCCGGTACCACCAGCATCACCAACAACGGCACCATCACTTCGACCGGACTCTCGATCGGCGGCATTACCCTCGCCGATACGCCGGTGATCGGCGTCTACGGTGGCTCGCAGGTCAACATGACCAACAGCAGTACCGGCGTCATCAACGGCCGGATCGCGTTCGAGACGTCGGCGGCGGGCAACACCTTCACCAACGCCGGTGCGATTACCGGCGGTGTGTCGATGGGCGCGGCGAGCACCAACACCTTTACGGCGGTGACCGGTTCTTCGGTGCAGGTTGGTGATGGCGTGCAGATCAGCGTCGGCCTTGGTGGGTTGATCAATATCAACCTGACGTTCGCCCCGACAGGTACCGTGGATGGCGGCGCGGGTGGCACCAACAGCCTGATCCTGCAAAACCCGGCTGGCGTCGGCGGCGGCACTAGCGGTGTCGGTACGGCGTCGAGCGCGACCTACGTCAACTTCAACAACCTGACGATCAACAGCGGCACCTGGACCTTGCAGGGGCCACTGGTCAGCGGCGCCACCACGCTCAATGGCGGTATCGCCCAGTTCAACAACAACGCCACCTTCGGCAGTGGGGTAATCACCTCCAACGGCGGGATTTTGCAGGCCAGCAACGCCGGGTTGAACATCAGCAACCTGATCTCCCTCGGTGCCGGCGGCGTCAGCGTCCAAGGCACCAACGCCACCACCCTCAGCGGGGTGATTTCCGGCAGCGGCGGCTTGAGCAAAATCGGTTCAGGTCAGTTGACGCTCAGTGCCGCCAACACCTATCTGGGCAACACCACGCTCAATGGCGGCACCGTGCAGTTGGGCAACAATCAGGCGCTCAGTACCGGCACGCTCAACGTGATCAGTGCGACGACGCTAAGCGCACCGGGCACGATCAGCCTGGCCAACGCCATCAGCCTTGGCGGCACCTTGACCGCCAGCGGTACCGGCGCACTGACCCTCGGTGGCCTGATCAGCGGCAGCAGTGGCCTGACCAAAACCGGCACCGGTAGCCTGACCGTCAGCGGCGCCAACAGCGGTTTCACCGGCACTACCACCCTGAGCGCCGGCAGCCTGCTGGTGACCAACAACAACTCGCTGGGCAGTGGTGCGCTGAATACCGCCGCCGGCACCAGTCTGGACAGCACCGCCAACGTCACGCTGGCCAATAACATCGGCATGACCGGCGCGCTCAACGTGCTCGGCAGCAATGCCCTGACGCTCGGCGGCGTACTGTCCGGCACCGGCGGCATCACCAAATCAGGCAGTGCCAGCCTGACGTTGACCGGCAACAACACCAACAGCGGCAACACGCTGCTCAACGCCGGCAGTCTGCTGTTGGGCAGCAACACCGCGCTGGGCACCGGCGCACTGAATACAGCCGCCGGAACCACGCTGGATGCGACGGCAGCAGTGACCCTGGCCAACGCTGTCGCAGTGACCGGGGGGCTGACCATTGGCGGCACGCAGGCATTGGGCCTGAGTGGCATAGTCAGCGGCGCTGGCAACCTGATCAAAAACGGCACCGCGAATCTCAGCCTCAGCGGCAACAACACTTTCTCCGGCGGTACTGCGCTCAACGCCGGCACGCTGATTGTCGGTTCCAACACTGCGCTGGGCACTGGCGCCTTGACCACGGCGGCGGGCACTACCCTCGACGCCAGCACGGCAGTGGCGCTGACCAACGCGGTCTCCCTGGGCGGCAACCTCAACGTCGGTGGCAGCGCCAACCTGACCCTCGGCGGCATCGTCAGCGGCAGCGGCGGATTGACCAAAAACGGCGCGGCCAATCTGATTCTCAACGGCGCCAACACCTTCCTCGGTGCCGTCGCGTTGAACGCGGGCACCATCACCGCAGGTGCCAACGCGGCGCTGGGTAGTGGCAACATTACTGTGGGCGGCGTGGCGACGCTCGACAGCAATGCAGCGGTAACGCTGAACAACAACATCATTGTCAACGACACGCTGAGGATTGGCGGCAGCAACGCGCTGACCCTCGGCGGCGTCATCAGTGGCACCAGCCAATTGGTGAAAAACGGCACTGCCAATCTCACCCTCAATGGGGTCAATACTCACAGCGGCGGTGTCGTGCTCGATGCCGGCAGCCTGACCGTCGGCAATGGCGCAGCATTGGGCACTGGTGCTTTGACGGTGGAAGGCGCAGGCACCCTGAACAGCAGCTCTGCCGTTACCCTGAACAATAATGTGATTCTCAACGCCAGCCTCACGGCGGGCGGCGCCAATGCACTGGCCCTCGGCGGTGTAATCAGTGGCAGCAATGGCCTGATCAAGACCGGTGCATCGAGCCTCACGCTTACCGGGAACAACACCTACAACGGCACCACCGCGCTGAACGCCGGTTCGCTGATTGTCGGCTCCAACACGGCCCTCGGCACCGGCACACTGAACGCCTCGAACGGCACCACCCTGGATGCCAGCACCGCCGCCACCCTGGCCAACAACGTCAACCTCGGCGGCACCCTGACCTTGGGCGGCAGCAATGCGCTGACCCTCGGCGGCGTGGTCGCCGGTATCGGTGGACTGACCAAGAACGGCACTGCCGACCTGACTCTCAACGGCGCCAACACTTATTTTGGCAACACCGCGTTGAACACCGGCAAACTGATTGTCGGCAGCAACAATGCGTTGGGCTCCGGTACGTTGAACGCGGCGGCCAACACTACGCTGGACGCCAACACGGCGGTCAGCCTGAACAACGCCGTGGCACTCGCCGGTGCCTTGAACATCGGCGGCACAGCGAATATGACCCTGACCGGTCTGGTCAGCGGCGCCGGCAGTCTGGTAAAAAACGGCGCGGCCAATCTGATTCTCAATGCCGCCAACAACTACCTCGGCGGCACCACGCTGAACGCCGGCACCCTGACCGTCGGCAACAGTTCGGCATTGGGTTCCGGTGCACTGACCGTCGCTGGCGCCGCAACGCTGGACAGCAATTCGCCGCTGGTCAGCCTCAACAATGCCGTCGCCCTGAATGCCACGCTGACCGTGGGCGGCACGCAGAATCTGACCCTTGGCGGCGTCACCAGTGGCACCGGCCAGTTGATCAAGAACGGCGCTGCCAATCTCACCCTCAACGGCAATAACACCTTCAGCGGCGGCACCACGCTCAATGCCGGTACGCTCACCTTGGGCAATGCCAACGGTCTGGGCAGTGGCGGATTGATCGTCGGCGGTGCGGCGACGCTGGATAACAGCGCCTCGTTCGGCATCGGCAACGCAATCACCTTGAACGCCGGGCTGACCGTCGCCGGCAACAACGATTTGAGCTTGAACGGCGTCATCGATGGTGCTGGCAACCTGACCAAAAACGGTTTGTCGGACCTGACCCTCGCGGGCAATAACACCTTCACCGGTGCGCTGAACATCGTGTCCGGCAGCGTCACTACGCTCAACACCAATGCGCTGGGCAACACCTCCGGCGTCAACATCAGCGCCGGCGCCGGGCTCAATCTGGGCAGCAACGCCAGCCTCGGTGCACTGACCGGCAGCGGCAGTGTGCAACTGACCGGCAGCAACCTGCTGACCGTCGGCAGCGGCAACGTCACCAGTACGTTCGACGGCGATCTCAGCGGCAGCGGCGGTCTGGTCAAAGTCGGCACCGGCACCTTGAACCTCACCGGGATCAACGGCATCACCGGCAATACCGCGATCAACGGCGGTACCGTCGACCTCAGCGGTTCGCTGGCCAGTGCACAGGTCAACGTCAACACCGGCGGTACCCTCACAGGCACCGGTTCGGCGATTGGTAGCGTCAACATCAACAGCGGCGGCCATCTGGCGTTGTCATCGGGCAACCAACTGTCGGCAAGTGCGCTGACCCTGGCGGCCGGTAGCAACGTCGATGTCGCGCTGGGCACACCGTCGACCACCTCGCTGATGAACGTCGGCGGCAACCTCACCCTCAACGGCAATCTGAACGTTACTGATGCCGGTGGATTCGGCGTCGGCGTGTATCGCCTGTTCAACTACACCGGCGCCCTGACCAATCTGGGTCTGGATGTCGCCAGCGTGCCGGTCGGTTATGGCCTCGGTGATCTGGTGGTGCAGACCGGCGTGGCCAATCAGATCAACATTCAAGTGTCGGCACCGAACGTCAACATCCGTTACTGGGACGGCAGCCAGACCATTGCCAACGGCGTGGTCGATGGTGGCAGCGGCACGTGGAATGCGGTCGGCACTAACTGGACCGATGCCAACGGCCTCGTCAACCAACCGTGGGCCGGCGACTTCGCGGTGTTCCAGGGCTCTGCCGGCACGGTGACGGTGAACGGCACGCAAGCGTTCACCGGCATGCAATTCCTCACCGATGGCTACAACGTGGTCAACGGCGCGGCGGGGCAACTGACGGCCGTCAACGGCACCGGCGGCACGACTTCGTTGCGCGTTGATCCGGGCGTGACCGCGACCATCAATGCCAATATCGATGGCAGCGGCATCCTCAATAAACTCGACGCCGGCACCCTGGTGCTCGGTGGTGCCAACGCCTATACCGGCGGCACGCAACTGGACGGCGGCAAGATCATCGTCGGCAGCAACACCGCACTCGGCACCGGCACGTTGACGGCGAATGCCGGCACGCAACTGGACAGCAACGCGGCGGTGACACTGGCCAACGCCGCGACGCTCAACGGCAACCTCACCGTGGTCGGCAGCAATGCGCTGACCCTCAACGGCGTGATCGGCGGCACCGGTGGCCTGATCAAAAACGGCGCGGCGAACCTGACCCTCGGCGGCAACAACGCCTTCCTCGGGCCGGTGGCGCTGAACGCCGGCGGATTGATTCTGGCGTCGAACTCGGCGCTCGGCTCCGGCACGTTGAACGCGGCGGGCGGCACCACGCTGGATGCCAGCACCGCGGTTGCGCTGAACAACGCGGTCAACCTTGCGGGCAATCTCGGCATCGTCGGTACGGCGGATCTGACTCTGGCCGGCACGGTCAATGGCGCCGGCAGCCTGAGCAAAAACGGTGCTGCCAACCTGACGCTCAGCGGTAACAACAACTTCTTGGGCGGCACCACCCTGAACGCCGGCACCCTGACCGCCGGTAGCAACTCGGCGCTGGGCCTGGGCAACCTGACCGTCGCGGGCGCCTCGGCGCTTGACAGCAACAGTGCGCTGAGCGTGGGCAACAACGTCGTGCTCAACGCCAATCTGAGCAACACCGGCAGCAACAACCTGACCCTCGCGGGCGTGGTCAGCGGCGCGGGTGGCTTGATCAAGAACGGCGCGTCGAACCTGACGCTGAACGGCATCAACACCTTCACCGGCGGTACCACGCTGAATGCCGGCACGCTGACTCTCGGCACTGGTGGGTCTCTGGGCAGTGGCGCGCTGACCGTGGCGGGTGCTTCGACCCTCGATAACACCGCGCCACTGGTGCTGGCCAACAACCTCAACGTCAATGCCAATCTGGCCCTGGCCGGCAACAACAACCTGACACTCGGCGGCATCATCGCCGGCGCCGGCACGTTGACCAAGAACGGTCTGTCCGACGTGACCCTGAGCGGCAGCAACACCTTCAGCGGCACCTTCGATGTGCTCGCCGGCAGCCTGACCACGTTGAGTGGCGCGGCGCTGGGCAACAACGCCACGGTCAATCTCGCGGGCGGCGCGGCGCTGAATCTCGGTGCTTCGGGCAGCCTTGCCAGCCTCACCGGCAGCGGCACGGCGCTGATCGGCACGGGCAATACGCTGAGCCTCGGCGGCAACAATGTCAGCAGCACCTTCGCCGGCATCCTCAGCGGTGACGGCAGCCTGAGCAAACTCGGCAGCGGCACCCTGACCCTCAGCGGCATCAGCGACCTGATGGGCGACACCAACGTCAATGCCGGCACGTTGCAGGTCAACGGTTCGCTGGCCAGCGGTAACGTGCTGGTCAATAACGGCGGCACGCTCGGTGGCAGCGGCACCTTGACCGGTGCCGTGACGGTGGCCGATGGCGGCCATTTGGCAGGCGCCACCGGCAGTACGCTGAATGTGAATTCGCTGGTGTTGAACGGTAACTCCAACTTCGACGTCGGCCTCGGCACCCCGGTGTCCGGTGGCGGCAATGCGCTGGTCAGCGTCGGCGGTAACCTGACCCTCGACGGCACCCTCAATGTCAGCGACATCGGTGGTTTCGGCAGCGGCGTCTATCGCCTGATCGACTACACCGGCGGCCTGACCGACAACGGCATGCTCTTCGGCACACTGCCGGGCAGCGTCAGCCCGGGCGATCTGACCCTGCAAACCGCACTGGCCAATCAGATCAACCTGCTGGTCACCGCACCGGGCGTCACCGTGCAGTTCTGGGACGGCAACCAACTGGTGGCCAACGGATCGGTCGAAGGCGGCAGCGGCACCTGGGGCACCGGCACCACCAACTGGACCGACGTCAACGGCACCACCAATCAGGCCTGGACCAACAATTTCGCGGTGTTCCAGGGCGCGGCCGGCACGGTCACCGTCAACGGCGCACAAACCATCACCGGCATGCAGTTCGTCACCGACGGCTACAGCCTGGTGAATGGCACGGCGGGCTCGCTGAATCTGGTCAACGGTTCGCTGGGCAATGCCACGGTACGGGTTGACCCGAACGCCACGGCAACCATCGGTGTCGCACTCAATGGCAGCGGCACGCTGGGTAAATACGACAGCGGTACGCTGGTGCTCAACGCGGCCAACGGCTACACCGGTGGCACGGCGCTGAACGGCGGCAAAATCGTGGTCGGCAACAACGCCGCGCTCGGCACTGGCGTGTTGACCGCTGCTGACGGCACGGCGCTGGACAGCAACGCGGCTGTGAGTCTGAGCAACGACGTGGTCGTCAACGGTGGTTTGACCGTAGCCGGTTCCAACGCCTTGACCCTCGGTGGCGTGGTCAGCGGCAGTGGCAGCCTGATCAAGACCGGCGCGTCGAGCCTGACCCTCAACGGCAGCAACACTTACAGCGGCGGCACTCAACTCGCCGGCGGTACGCTGGTCCTCGGCAACAACAGTGCGATCAGCAGCGCTGCGCTCAACGTCACCGGCAATGGCACCCTCGACAGCACCTCGGCGCTGCAACTGGCCAACGCCGTCAACCTTGGCGCGCAATTGACCCTCGCCGGCAATCAGAACACCACGTTGATCGGTGCGGTGACCGGCACCGGCAGTCTGCTGAAAAACGGTAGCGGCGATCTCGTCCTCAGTGGCGCCAACACCTACAGCGGCGGCACCACGCTGAACGGCGGCACGACGCGCGGTGACACCAGCAGCCTGCAAGGTGGGATCGTCAACAACGCGACGCTGACCTTCGAACAAAACGCCGATGGCAGCTACACCGGCAACCTCACCGGCGCCGGTACGCTGAACAAAACCGGCAGCGGCGAATTGCTGCTGACGGGCAACAACACCTTCACCGGCAACACCTCGGTGCAGGCCGGTAACCTGATCGTCAATGGCGTGCTAAATAGCGCCAACGTCAACGTTGCCAGCGGCGCGGGCATTGGCGGTGGCGGCCAGCTCGGCGGTGCCGTGCAACTGGCCAGCGGCGCGACGCTGCTGGGTGGCGGTACGGCAACGCCATTGTCAGTCGGTTCGCTGGCACTGTCGTCGGGGACCCAACTGGACTTCAGCCTCGGCTCGGCGACCAGTTCGACCACTGTGGTCAATGTCGCCGGTAACCTGACCCTCGACGGTACGCTGAACATCAGCAATGCCGGCGGTTTCGGCACCGGCGTCTATCAACTGTTCAGCTACGGCGGCAGCCTGACCGACAACGGTCTGGTGTATGGCAGCCTGCCGGTTTCGGCAGCCAATCTGACCCTGCAAACCGCAATCGCCAACCAGATCAACCTGCTGGTGCAAGGCACGCCGGGTGAGGTGCAGTTCTGGAACGGTGGCACCACCAATCCGGACGGCAGCATCGGTGGCGGCAGCGGCGTGTGGGGGCCAGGCACCAACTGGACCGATCCGAGCGGCACTCAGGCCCTGGCTTCAAATGGTCAGTTCGCGGTGTTCGGTGGTCAGGCGGGTGCGGTTACCGTGCAGGGCAATCAGAACTTCACCGGCCTGCAATTCCTCTCCGGCGGCTACAGTCTGGTTCCGGGGGCTGGCGGGACGTTGACGCCGGTCAATGGTGCGGACGGCAGCCTCGCGCCAGTGCGGGTGAATGCCGGTGGGAGTGCAGAAATTTCCACGCCACTGGTGGGCACGGGAGGTATCGAAAAGCTTGATTCCGGTACGCTGGTGCTCAGTGGCGCCAACACCTACAGCGGTGGCACCACCGTCAGCGGCGGTACGCTGATCGGTAACACCACCAGCCTGCAAGGCAATATCCTCAACAACGCTTCGCTGCTCTTCGTGCAGAACTTCAACGGTCAGTTCAACGGATCGCTGAGCGGACTTGGCGCGATGCTCAAACGCGGCACCGGTACCTTGCTGTTGACCGGTGATAATCCGTTCAGCGGCACGGTCGCGGTCGACCAAGGCGTGCTGCAAGTCGGCAGCCGTGCGGCGCGGGCTTCGCTGGGCGGGCAAGTCACCGTGGCCAACGGCGCCGGCCTGAGTGGTAATGGCAGTGTCGGCTCGGTGGTCAACCATGGCGTTGTCGCCTCGGGTTCTGAAGCGGGCACCCTTAGCGTTGCGGGTAACCTGACCAACGCCAGCGACGGTGTGCTGGCCTTGACGGTCAGTTCGCCCACCGCAACGCCACTGGCGGTCGGCGGTACGGCAACGTTGGGCGGCGGCTTGCAAGTCAACTCGCTGGCACCGTTCACCGGCAGCACCACGTATTCGCTGATCACGGCGGGTGGTGGGGTTATCGGCACCTTCAGCGCTGCGGACTTGCCGCAATATGCTTTCCTCGATTCGGCATTGGTGTATGACGCCAACGCCGTGAATCTGGTGGTCAGCCGCAACGGCAATTCGTTCGCCGATGTCGCCGCCACCGGCAACCAGTTCAGGACCGCCACCGCGCTGTCGAGCAATGGTCCGGCGGGTGCGGCGCTGCAGAACGAGATCGTCAACCTCAGTGTTGCCGGTGCGCGTAATGCCTTCGACAGTCTGTCCGGTGAAATCCACGCCAGCACGGCCAGCGCCATCCTTGAGGATTCGCGCTACGTGCGTGACGCGGTTAACGATCGGATGCGCCAACCGTCGTGCAGTGCGGCGGATGATCCACGCCGAGCTCTGGCGCCAAGTGACAATCAACTGAGCAGCAACGGTTGCCACGGCGAAATGGTCGGCTGGGCGCGGGCACTTGGTGCGTGGGGCGAGTCGGATGGCGACAGCAACGCGGCGAAACTCGACCACAACCTCAGCGGCTTCATGCTCGGCACCGACAAGCAACTCGATGACCAGTGGCGCGTGGGCATGGCCGCCGGGTACACCCGCAGCGACCTCGATGCGCATGATCGTCGCTCGGATGCCACCGTCGAAAGCTACCACTTGGCGGCGTACCTCAACTCGCAGTTCGATGCCTTGGCGGTGCGCCTCGGCGCGGCTTACAGCTGGCACGACATCGAAACCAAGCGCAACGTCAGCGTCGGCAGCTACAACGATCGTCTGAAAGCCAACTACGATGCGCGCAGCGCGCAGGTGTTCGGTGAAGTCGGTTACGCCATCGACGCAGGCGGCGTTGCCCTCGAGCCGTTCGCCGGTCTGGCCTACGTCAACTACGACACCGACAAGGCCAAGGAAAAAGGTGGAGTAGGGCGCCTGGAGGCCGATGCCGATCAAGACATCACCTTCTCGACCCTCGGCGTACGCGCGGGCAAAGTCATCACCCTGGCCAACGGCGGGCAATTCACTCCGCGCGCGGCCATCGGTTGGCGCCATGCCTTTGGTGATACCAAGCCTGATGCTGATCTGACCTTCATCGACGGCGGCGCTTCGTTCAGCACCCAGGGTGTGCCGATCGCCAAGGACAGCGCCATCGTCGAAGCAGGGGTCGACTTCCAGATCAGCCCGACCGGAAAACTCGGCGTCGGTTACTCGGGGCAACTGTCGAACGACAGCAACGACCATGCGATGACCATCAGCTTCAGCCTGGGCTTCTGATTTAGGGTCGAAGCACTTTTAGCCGCCCGTAAGGGCGGTTTTTTTTGCCCTCTATTCATGTCGGACACACCCTGATACTTATGTTGGCTGCTCTATTGCCTTCGCGAGCAGGCTCGCTCCCACAGGGGATTGCGTTCCAAATGTGGGAGCGAGCCTGCTCGCGAAGGGGCCGCTCAGTCGGTGCAAAAATTTGCTGCCTTGCGCTCTGCTAGAATCGGCCCCATCAACAGCCTGAGACTCCCCCATGAGCGAGCCGATTCGTCTGACCCAATACAGCCACGGCGCCGGTTGCGGCTGCAAAATTTCCCCGCAGGTGCTGGAAGTGATTCTGGCCGGCAGCGGTGCGCAGAACCTTGATCCGAAACTGTGGGTCGGCAATGCCTCGCGTGATGACGCGGCGGTGTACGAGATCGATGCCGAGCGCGGTGTGGTCTCGACCACGGACTTTTTCATGCCGATCGTCGACGACCCGTTCGACTTCGGCCGCATCGCCGCGACCAATGCGATCAGCGACATCTATGCGATGGGCGGCGATCCGTTGATGGCCATCGCCATTCTCGGCTGGCCGGTCAATGTGCTGGCGCCGGAAGTGGCGCGTGAAGTGATTCGCGGCGGCCGTTCGGTGTGCGACGCGGCGGGCATTCCGCTGGCCGGCGGGCACTCGATCGATGCGCCGGAACCGATCTTCGGCCTCGCCGTCACCGGTCTGGTCGAGAAGCGCCACATGAAGCGCAACGACACCGCCACCGCCGGCTGCCTGCTGTACCTGACCAAACCGCTGGGCATCGGCATCCTCACCACCGCCGAGAAGAAGGGTAAATTGCGCGCCGCCGATGTCGGCGTGGCCCGCGACTGGATGTGCACCCTGAACAAACCCGGCAGTCGTTTCGGTAAACTCGCTGGCGTTACGGCGATGACCGACGTCACCGGTTTTGGTCTGCTCGGGCATCTGGTGGAAATGGCGGATGGCAGCAAGCTGACCGCGCGCATCGCGTATGACCGCGTGCCGCGTCTGGACAGCGTCGAGTATTACCTCGATCAGGGCTGCGTGCCCGGCGGTACGCTGCGCAACTTTGACAGCTATGCGAGCAAGGTTGGCCGCGTGCAGGAACTGCATAAACGCGTGCTCTGTGACCCGCAAACCAGCGGTGGTCTGTTGATCGCGGTGACGCCTGAAGGCAATGAAGAATTCCTCGCCGTCGCCGCCGAACTGGGCCTGAGCCTTGCACCAATCGGCGAACTGGTTGAGCGACAGACGAACGCAGTCGAGATGATTTGATGCTCCGCGACTGCACTGACTACCGTGATATTTTCCTCAACGACCGGCCGCTGATGGACGCCCGCGCGCCGGTCGAGTATCACAAAGGCGCGTTCCCCGGTGTGATCAACCTGCCGCTGATGAACGACGTCGAACGGCAGAAGATTGGCACCTGCTACAAGCAGCACGGTCAGCAAGCTGCCATCGAATTGGGCCATCAGTTGGTCTCGGGCACGGTGAAAGCCGAGCGCATCCAGGCCTGGGCCGATTTTGCCCGCGCCCATCCTGACGGTTATCTCTATTGTTTTCGCGGTGGCCTGCGCTCGCAGATCACCCAGCAATGGCTGCGTGACGAAGGCGGTATCGACTATCCGCGTGTCGGCGGCGGCTACAAGGCAATGCGCAACTTCCTCATCGACACCCTTGAACAGGCCATCACACAGTGTGATTTCGTCCTGCTCGGCGGCATGACCGGCACTGGCAAGACCGAAGTGCTGGTGCAGTTGCGCAATGGTCTGGACCTGGAAGGCCACGCCAACCATCGCGGCTCCAGCTTCGGCAAGCGCGCCACCGGGCAGCCGTCGAACATCGATTTTGAGAATCGCCTGGCCATCGACATTCTCAAGAAACGCGACGCGGGTATCGCACAGTTTGTACTGGAAGACGAGAGCCGGGTGGTGGGCAGTTGCGCCTTGCCGCTGCCGCTGTATCAGGGCATGCAGCAGTACCCGATGGTCTGGCTGGAGGACAGTTTTGACGATCGCGTCGAGCGGATTCTGCGGGATTATGTGGTGGATCTGTCGGCGGAGTTCTCTACGGTGCATGGCGAGGAGGGCTTTACGCTGTTCTCTGAACGTCTGCTGGAAAGCCTCAATAATGTGCAGAAACGCCTCGGTGGCGAGCGTCATCGGCGGATGCTGTTGTTGATGGAAGAGGCGTTGATCGAGCAGGGGCGAAGCGGGGCGGTGGACTTGCATCGGGGCTGGATCGAAGGGTTGCTGCGTGAGTATTACGACCCGATGTATGTGTTTCAGCGTGAGAAGAAGGGCGGGCGGATCGAGTTTGCCGGGGCGCGTGGGGCAGTGCTGGAGTATTTGCGTGAGCGGGTCAGCCAGAAAGGTTGAGGTTTTAGCGGCTGGCCCCTTCGCGAGCAGGCTCGCTCCCACATTGGATCTGCGTGAAATACAAATCCCCTGTGGGAGCGAGCCTGCTCGCGAAAGGGCCTGGTCAGACTACACAGCAATCAGGTCGGGCAGGTTTCCTTGCCATGATCCAGCCCCTGCTTGTAGCTGTGGCTCTGCAGACTGGCCTTGCCGTTGTGCCAGGTCAGCGTCAGTACATACAGCGAGTCAAAATCGTTGCCCGCCCAGTCCTCGGTGATGTTCTGTTTTTCGCCGACCGCTTTGCCAGCCACCTTGTTGATCAACTCCGGCAGATAGCCGTGGGACCACGCGGTGTAAATCGTCGAGTTGTGATACTTGTCTTCAAGCAGTTCGCGGGCCAGATCGCTGGTGTCGTTGGCCGAGAATTCGATGTTCACCGGCAGGCCGAGCTTGATCGCCGCCGGGCTGATGGTCATCAGTGGGCGAATGTAGCTGTAGGAGTTGTCCAGCTCACCTTCCTCGACATTGCGTGTCGGGTTGGCGGCGAACACGTAATCGGCCTTGCCGAATTTTTCCGGCAGCAGCGTCGACAGGTCGATGGCGCGGTTCAGGCCCTGGCAGTTGAGCTGGCCGAGACCGCCCTCGGGCTTCTCCGCATGGCGCAGGAACACCAGCGTCTGGGTGCCATCCGCCGGTTGCGCGCGGCTTTCGCTGGACTCAAGCGACAGGAACAGTGCACTGACGGCCAGCAGGGAAGGCAGGGCCACATACGCACGGTGTTTGAAGCGTTTGGCGAATCGCATAAGGTTCGTCATGAAATAGAAAGTTCTTCAGCTGATTCAATTAAGGCTGACAAACCTTTACACCACGGGCTCCCAGCACCGGGTGTTTTCCCTGTCATGAACGGCTTCCTCTGCAACAAAGGCATAGCTCAGAGTCCCCTGAGGGCCATTGGTTCGATCCTTGCGAGTGCGTCGCACTTTAGCGGCAAACTTCCACGGCTTGGGCACAGGTTAGCGACAGGATGTTACGGTTCGAAGCGGCTGTAGACGACCTTTTGATCCATATCCACAAGAACGCATAAAACGACCTCGCAGGTGCAATACATATGTACCGCACGTGGCGATTTGTAATCGATTGCAATGGCGTATGTGCAATAGGCGTTTATCGCGACGTCTGCCCGACTATTCGTTTGGCAACTTTCTTGAATAAGGATTTTCATGGTCATCGTTCGTAAAACCGCCACCTCCTCGTCGCCCGGCCTCGGACCGGGAGACGCAAGCACAGGTCGTAAAAGGGGCCGCGGCGTGCTCCCCGGTGACGGGCCGGCGAGGAAGACTTCTCACTTTGATGACAATCAAGTGCAGGAGCCTGCTGCCAATCAACCGGAATCGCTTGCCCGTGTCAGGCTTTCTCCATTGAAGTCTGCCGAGGTTTTGCCGATTCGTTCCGTGGTCCAGTCACTTGACGACTATCGCTTGAAAGCGCCCGCCAGTTTGCCTGCGGCCAATGCACAGGGTTTGAGGGTGATCAAGGATCGCCTGTACGCAGATATCGCCCCGGGGGAGATCGTTCTGGTTCGGCGAACCGGAACAGCCGGCGAGTTTCGGGCAACATTGACGTCTGAGTTGACCGCTTCGGGGCCGGCGCTGGCCTATGATCCGCAAAACAGGCTATGGAAGCTTGAAGGCGCTCAATCGCCCCCTGACAAGGGCGATGTCATTGATATCGATATTGATGAGCTGATTCGCGGTTTCAGTAGTGATTCGCCGCAAAAAAACCGGGCTCATGATGGTAACGACGACTCGATCGAGCGCGATACGTTAATGGATGTCACTCTGGTTGCCCGTGGGTTGACTCATTTTTCGCCCAGACAGGCCGAACTCATTCGCTCGGAGTTGCGAGTGGTCGAAACCGTGTTCGCTGATGCCAACGACGTCATCGCAATGAAGCTGCCAGATGCCGATACGGTTTACGAAAACTTTTTTGGTGCTGACCACCGAACCATTGCCGCGCAATTCGCTGATTCAGTCTCGCGCAGCCTGGCGCTTTCCAGGGAGTATCAAGGTGTTTGGGGCGGCGATAAATTCATCGGCGTCAATGTCGACAACCAGAGCTCGGCATGGATGTACAAAAGGGATTTTCATGGTCGGTTCTTCATCAATCGCAAATTCATGAAGCGCGGTATGTTGAGTGTGTCGTTGGGCCATGAAATGTTGCACACCAACAGGGTCGATCGATTCAAGGCCATCGGGCCGAACGCTGCCGATTTTTTCTATCTGCACGATAATCTGCAGACTTTGCTGGATTCGGCCCCGCAGATTGTCTACGACATCTCGGAACGGAGCGTTTCCGACGCGATCATGCGCGGTGGGCTGACAGTCGAATACATGCAAGCCACCAGTGACTATCACGACAGCTTCCTGTTCGGTGTCAGCGATTACCTGGGAATTGCCGACGATGTGGAGCTTGATGAGGCGGTTGGGCTTTTCAATGCCAATTCGCAACTACGCGCGCACATGGCCGCGAACAATGCCGACAGTATTTTTTTTGCGGCCAAAAGCCTGCAAGCGTGGTATCGCAGCAAAATTGAATACATGCGGCTGGATAGTCTTATCGATGAATGATGCGGGCGAGCATTGGCCAAAAGCTCACAGCCTGCGGCGGCTCTGAATTATGATCGGGCTTTAAATTGTGACTGGATGCTTCCCATGACCGATCTGTCCGCGTTCCCGATCACCCAGAAATGGCCGGCGCAGTACCCTGACTGGATTCAGCTCTATTCCTTGCCGACGCCCAACGGCGTCAAAGTCTCGATCATGCTCGAAGAAATCGGCCTGCCGTACGAGCCGCACAAGGTCGCTTTCGACAGCAATGACCAGCTGTCCGCCGAGTTCCTGTCGCTGAACCCGAACAACAAGATCCCGGCGATCCTCGATCCCCATGGTCCCGAAGATAAGCCGCTGCCGCTGTTCGAGTCGGGGGCGATCCTGATTTACCTGGCCGACAAAAGCGGCCAGTTGCTCGCGCAGGAAGGCGCTCTGCGTTACGAAACCATTCAGTGGCTGATGTTCCAGATGGGCGGCATCGGCCCGATGTTCGGCCAGCTCGGCTTTTTCAACAAGTTTGCCGGCAAGGACTACGAGGACAAGCGCCCGCGTGATCGTTACGTCGATGAAAGCAAACGTCTGCTTAAAGTGCTCGACGGCCGGCTCGATGGCCGTGACTGGATCATGGGCGAGCGTTACACCATCGCCGATATCGCCACGTTTCCGTGGGTGCGTAACCTGATCGGGTTTTATGAGGCCGGTGATCTGGTGGGCATCAGCAACTTTCCGAATGTCACCCGTGTGCTGGAGCGCTTCCTCGCCCGCCCGGCCGTGGTTAGAGGCCTGACCATTCCTTCATGATTTTCGGGATGTCCAGATAACCCTGTGGGAGCGAGCTTGCTCGCGAATGCGGTGTATCAGAAAACAGATAAGTTGACTGATTCGACGTATTCGCGAGCAAGCTCGCTCCCACAGGTGATTCGGGTGTGCTTGAGGATTATTGCACCCCCGGTAATGCACTCTTGATTGATCCAGGTTTGTACCCCACCCCCCGCAAGGCATAAGCTTCGCCCCCTACGACTTTCGTCTCATCTGCCGTTTTCAGGAAAGGCCCCATGTCCAGTCAGTTCCCCGAAGCACGTCCCCGCCGTCTGCGCCGCAATGCGAGCCTGCGCAGCCTGTTCCAGGAAACCGAATTCAGCCTGAATGATCTGGTGCTGCCGATTTTCGTCGAGGAAGAAATCGATGACTTCGTGCCGATCAAAAGCATGCCGGGTGTGATGCGCATTCCCGAGCGCAAACTGGCCAGCGAAATCGAGCGTTATGCCCGTGCCGGCGTCAAGTCGGTGATGACCTTCGGCGTGTCCCACCATCTCGATAGCAACGGCAGCGACACCTGGCGCGAAGACGGTCTGGTCTCGCGCATGTCGCGCATTGCCAAAGATGCCGTGCCGGACATGATCGTGATGTCCGACACCTGCTTCTGCGAATACACCGATCACGGTCACTGCGGCGTGATGCACAACCATGAGGTCGACAACGACCAGACCCTGATCAACCTCGGCAAACAAGCCGTGGCGGCAGCCCACGCAGGTGCAGATGTGATCGCACCATCGGCAGCGATGGACGGTCAGGTACGGGCGATTCGCCAAGCGCTGGACGCCGCCGGTTTCACCCAGATCCCGATCATGGCCTACTCGACCAAATTTGCTTCCGCGCTCTACGGCCCGTTCCGCGAGGCTGGAGGCAGCGCGCTGAAAGGCGATCGCAAAAGTTATCAGATGAACCCGATGAACCGCCGCGAAGCCCTGCGCGAATCGCTGCTCGACGAGCAGGAAGGTGCCGATGCGCTGATGGTCAAACCAGCCGGCGCTTACCTCGACATCATCCGCGACATTCGTGAAGCCTCGAACCTGCCGCTGGCGGCGTATCAGGTCAGTGGTGAATACGCGATGATCAAGTTCGGCGCGCAGGCCGGGGCGATTGATGAGGATCGTGTGGTGCGTGAGAGCCTGGGCGCGATCAAGCGTGCGGGTGCGGATTTGATCTTCACTTATTTTGCGATGGATCTGGCATTGGCCGGGATCTGACAACCAACGCATTACACCCTGTGGGAGCGAGCCTGCTCGCGAAAGCGGTTTATCAGCTGACATTAGTGTTGACTGACACGACGCTTTCGCGAGCAGGCTCGCTCCCACATTTGATTTGTGGTGTGTCAGGGGCAGTTGAAGTAGGTCCGGATGCCGTGATCGCGGAAATAGCGTTCGATCACTTTTGGATCCGCGCTGTTCTCGGCAATCGCCACATACGTATCCGGGCGCAGCAGATAAAAACCGTTACGCCCCAACCCCGCCGTTTCGAACGCCGGGCGCCAGTCAAACACATGCAGCGGCAAATGATGTTCCTGGCACCAGGCGATCATTTCGTCGCTGGTGTCGCCGTACACATGCACCTGCCAGCACGGCTGTCTGAGCGGTTCGTAATTATCCCCCTCGCCATCATGCGCCCACGGCAAGCGGTCGCCGCCGTGCACATGGCCGGCTGTGCCCTGGCTCAGCGGCATGCCGCGATAGTTGAGGGTGACTTGCGACACGGTGCGAAAGAGGAACTCGCGACTGGCCTCGAACGAAGCCATTTTCGGGATCAGAAACGGCGCCACGCGCATGCGCAGCAGATCAGCCATCCGCCCTTCGGCGGTGACGAAACTGAAGACCTTGTCGGTGGTCGACACCAGCCTGCGGGCGAAGGCAATGCGTTCGGTTTCGTAGCTATCGAGCAGGCTCGGTTCAGCGGCACCGCTGAGCACGGCGGCAAGTTTCCATGCCAGATTGATCGCGTCGCCAATGCCGGTGTTCATGCCCTGACCGCCCGCCGGGCTGTGCACATGCGCGGCATCGCCGAGCAGAAACGCGCGGCCACTGCGAAAATGCTCGGCCACGCGGTGATGCACGCGGTAGGTCGAGAACCAGTGGACGTCTTCGATATGCACTTTCAGGTGTTCGATGGCACGGCTGCTGACATCGGAAAACTCCAGGCTTTCGGCGCGATCCGCACGTTCGTCACGCACGGTGCCGATCAGCCTTGCGCGGCCTTCGCCGGCCAGCGGGAACACGGCGAGAAAGTCCGCTTCATCGAGATCCAGGTGCAGCTCGCCGTTCATCGCCGGGCCGCTGGCCTTGACGTCCGCCACGTAGAAAATCTGCTGATAAGTGCCGCCGGGAAAACCGCTGTCGAGGGTTTTGCGCACCACTGAGCGGGCACCGTCACAACCGGCCAGATAACAGGCCTGACAGATTTCCTGTTCGCCATCGGGCAGGCGCAAATGCGCGGTGAGGCCGTCACCGGTTTCTTCAAAGCTTTCCAGTGTCGTATCGCGCTCAACAGTCACGCCGTAGTCTTCGAGGCGCTCGATCAGCAGCCGTTCATGTTCATCCTGCGGGAAGATTTCGACGAACGCGTAGGGTGTCAGACCTTCGCCGATGCGGTTCAGCGGCAACTGTGCGACCGGTTTGCCGTTGACCCAGAAATTTGCTGCCGCCACACGATGGCCGTTGCGTACCACGGTGTCAGCCAGATCCAGTTGGCGATACAACTCAAGGGTGCGCGCCTGCACCGCCAGCGCTCGCGAAGTGGTGCCGGGCGCGGAGGTTTTATCGATGATGCGTACGCGTACGCCGAGTTTGCTCAGCCACAGGGCCAGCACCAGTCCGGTCGGGCCGGCGCCGATGATCAGAACGTCGCTGCGGTTCATGGGCCTGTCCTCCGTTTGGTGTGCAGCAAGTATGGATCAGAAGGAGAGGGTGGCCAGTTGATCGGCCAGACGGAAAAAGGCCCCGCAGCGGTGAGGTGTGGGGCCTTTTTTGGGTGTTCGGCTGGGAGGCTGTTGCGTGGCGTAGATCCGGGCCCCTCACCCCAGCCCTCTCCCGAGGGAGAGGGAGCCGATTTGGGGGCCGTTCAAAACCTGAGTTCGACACGATGGTTCAGGTCGGCGTAACTCGAAAGAACACTCCAGTCAGTCCCCTCTCCTATAAAAGGTGAGGGGAAAGGGAGCCGATTGGGGGCTTTTCAAAACCTGAGTTCGACTCGAAGTTTAGGTCGGCGTAACTCGAAAGAACACTCCAGTCAGTCCCCTCTCCTATAAAAGGTGAGGGGAGAGGGAGCCGATTTGGGGGCCGTTCAAAACCTGAGTTCGACACGATGGTTCAGGTCGGCGTAACTCGAAAGAACACTCCAGTCAGTCCCCTCTCCCTCCGGGAGAGGGCTAGGGTGAGGGGCTTTTTTCAGCGTTAGAAATCAATAGTGCCGGACAACTTGGCAACCCGTGGTTCACCCTGAGTCAGATAACCACCCTGAGCCGATTCCCAGTACTTCTTGTTCGCCAGATTTTCCACGCCCAGACGCACGGTCACGTCCTTCTCCGACACCTTGAACGCATAACGCGCGCCCGCATCGAAGCGGTTCCAGGTCGGCAGGCTGAGGTTGTTCGCCGCGTCGGCGTATTGACCGCCGGTGCGCAGCATCCGCGCATTCAACGCGACACCTTGCAGACCCGGCACGTCCCAATCCGCACCAGCGTTGAACTGGAAGGTCGGCACACCAATCGCACGGTTGCCGTCGTTGGCGCCGTTGAGGGTGTTCTTCAGTTCGGTGTCCATCAGGGTCAGGCCGCTGATCAGGCGCAGGCCCTGGATCGGCTCGCCGAACACGTTCATTTCCACGCCTTTGTTGACCTGCTCGCCTTCACGTACGTAGGTGCAGGTGGTGGCGCTGTCGATTTCGCAGTAACCATCGCTTGGCTGTTCGATGCGATAAACGCCCAGGCTAGCGCCGTAAGTGCCCATGTCGACTTTCACCCCGACTTCGGTCTGCTTGGAACGCGCCGGTGCATAGACTTCGTTGCCGTTGGTCACGCGGAAGCCGCCGGTGCTGGTCGGCGATGTCGGGCCCTGGGCCAGACCCTCGATGTGGTTGGCGTAGAAGGACACGTGTTCCCACGGCTTGAACACCACGCCATACACCGGCGTGGTGATCGATTCGTCGTAGCTCGACTTGCGGTCGCCGCTGCCCCAACTGGCGTAGTTGTAGCCTTGCACGACCAATTGCTGACGACGCAGGCCGGCGGTGACCAGCAGGCGATCATCGAAGAAACCGAGGGTGTCGGAAATCGCGATGCTGCGGTTGAAGGTCTTGCCGACGATACCCGGATCATTCAAGTCGCCACCGGAGAAGTTACCGACCGGCGACGGTGTCTGCACCGGGTGGTAGATGTTGTTGGCGTATTTGGTCAGGTCGAAATCATAGGCGCTGCGCTGTTCGGCCCAGATGCCCGTCAGGCCGAAGTTGAGCTTGTGGCTGACCGCGCCAGTGTTGAATTTACCGTTGAGGCCGGCCATCACGCTGGTGTTGTCTTCATCGTGGGGGATGAACGAACCCGTGGTAAACGACGTGCCGCTGTTGCCAACCAACGTGGTCGAGTTGTAACGCCCGACTTCGCGGGTGTGCTTGGCCCCGCCGGCTGCATAGGCGGTCCAGTTGTCGTTCAGGTCGTACTCGGCGCGAAGCATGCCGAAGGTGTCTTCGATGTCGGTGTAACCCCACTTCGGCGCGTAGTTGGTGTCGGCCGATGGCGCGTCGGGAATGTGCGTGGCAGTGCCGAGGTTGACCGAGTTGCGACCACCGTTGACGCGTTCTTTTTGATACGCGAAGTCACCGGAAATGCGCAGGGCATCACCGCGATAGTCGAGGCCGATGGCGAACAGTTTCGAGCGCTGGTTCTCGTGGTCGATACCGGTGTCACCTTCGCGCTGGGACAGGTTGATCCGGGCGCCGAAGCGGTTGTCTTCACCGAAGCGCTGGCCGATGTCGAAGTGATGACCGATGCGGCCTTCGCTGTTGATGTCGGTGGTGTACCGACGCAACGGCACGTCACCGGCACGTTTCGGTTGCAGATTGACGCCGCCGCCGATGCCGGAACCGGTCGGGGTCACGCCGTTGATAAATGCGTTCGGGCCTTTGAACACTTCCACGCGCTCCAGGGCGTCAGTGGAAATGATCTGCCGTGGCAACACGCCGTACAGGCCGTTATAGGAAATGTCGTCGCCATTCAGCGGCAGGCCGCGGATCATGAAAACCTGTGCCTGGTTGGAGAAACCCGAGGCCTGACGTACTGAAGAATCGTTAAGCAGCACGTCGGCGACGTTTTCGGCCTGTTGATCCTGAATCAGCTGTTCGGTGTAGGACGCGGCGCTGAACGGCACGTCCATCATGTCCTGATTGCCGAGCACGCCGAGCTGGCCACCACGGGCGACCTGACCACCTGAGTAAACCGGGGGCAGAGCGTTCGGCGTCGGGGCCTGAGCATTGACGTTGACGTCGTCCAGCACCAGCGCTTGGTTATCGCCTTCAGCGGCGTGAGCGGTGACAGTCAGGGAGCACAGCAAAGCGAGAAGCGTCGGGCGAAACGGGACGGCGAGTCGAGCTGGAGCGGGCATGTAGGGACCTGGAGGCACGCGGCCGGTGAGAAAAATAGGGGCGGCGCGGGAACTCCTTGCGCAAATGCGACTCCAGGTGCAAATGATAGGTTTTCTCAGTAACGTTTTGCAATCAGTTTGTCATCACCCCGAAAATCAAAGGCAAAAGATCGCAGCCTGCGGCAGCCCCTACACGGATTGTGTATGGTTGTTCTGGCTTAGTGGACTGGATGGAGCAACATGCGATTACTCATGACCCTCGCCGCCGTGCTGACCCTCGCCGGTTGCGCGGGGCAGCGCAGTACCGAGCCGGTGCCTCGTGCACCCGCTGAAGTGAAGGCCGAAATCGTCCGGCTGATGCCGGCAAAAACCGCTGATCGCCAAGGCTGGGCCACCGATATCTACGCCGCATTTGCCGCGCAGAACATCAGCCCGACCACGCAGAATATTTGCTCGGTGCTGGCTGTGGCCGAGCAGGAATCGACCTTCCAGGCCGACCCCACGGTGCCCGGCCTGGGCAAAATCGCCCGCGACGAAATCGACCGACGTGCCGCTAAAGTGCACATCCCCAGCCTGTTGGTCAGCGGCGCGTTGCAAGTGCGCTCAACCAACGGCAAGACCTACAGCGAACGTCTGAGTGCGGCGCGCAGTGAAAAAGAACTCAGTGGCATTTTCGACGACTTCATCGGCCGGGTGCCGATGGGCCGGACGCTGTTCGGTGGCTTCAACCCGGTGCACACCGGCGGGCCGATGCAGGTCAGCATCGAATTTGCCGAACAGCACGCCAAGGATTATCCGTATCCGGTGGACGGCACGATTCGCCGTGAAGTGTTCAGCCGGCGCGGTGGCATGTACTTCGGTATCGCCCATTTGCTCGGCTATCCGGTGAGTTATCGCGCACCGTTGTACCGGTTTGCCGATTTCAACGCCGGCTGGTACGCCAGTCGCAACGCGGCATTTCAAAACGCGGTGAGCCGTGCTTCCGGTATTCCTTTGGCGCTCGATGGCGATCTGATCCGCTACGACGCGATCATGCCTGGCGGCACGGAGCTGGCGGTGCGCACCCTCGGCAAGTCGCTGGGCATGCGCAACCCGACCATTCGCGATCAGCTGGAGAAGGGCAAAACCCTGGAGTTCGAAGAGACCAGACTCTATCAGCGGGTATTCGAACTGGCGGAGCAAGCGGAGGGGAAAAAGCTGCCGCGTGCGGTGTTGCCGGGGATCGTGCTGCAGAGCCCGAAGATCACCCGAAAACTCACCACAGCATGGTTCGCCAAGCGCGTGGACGAGCGCTACAAGCGCTGCATGGCCAAGGCGAGATAAACACACAGACATAAAAAACCCGGCCAGGGCAGCCGGGTTTCTCTGGGGTGTTGCGCTTACAGCCAATCATCAGGCAACGCGGCGTTCGATCAGACGATCCGAACCACCTTCGGCAACGCGACGTTCGATCATACGATCCGCACCACCTTCGGCAACGCGACGTTCGATCAGACGATCTGAACCACCTTCAGCGACGCGGCGTTCGATCAGACGATCCGACCCACCTTCAGCCACACGGCTTTCGATCAGTTTGTCCGAGCCGCCTTCAGCGATCATGGTGTGGGCCGGGGTAGCGGCGAAAGCGTTGATAGCGAAGACCGAGAAAGCGATGCCGAGAAGGGTTTGGCGTTTCATGATGGTGTGCTCCGGGGTGTTGTTGGTTGGTATGGAGCCGATGTTACGCCGGAGATTTTTTATGAGAACTTCATTGCCGTGATGGTGAACATCGACGCCGATGATGGTTGCCAGAAGCCGCAGATCAGAGCCTCACAGCACCTTCACTGCACGCCCGATCGCCTGAATCGGCCCGGTCGGTTTGCCGATTGGCGAGCCATTGGCGCCTTCCAGCGTCAGCTCGAACAACTGGTTCGGCTGAAGCGGCGGCAGCTTGTCCAGCGGTACCGACAAGGCTTGCCCGGGTTTGACCAACCCCAGCGACACCGGCCCCTGCCAGCTGTCAGCCTTGGTCCAGAACTCCAGCGCCTTGTCGGCCGGCACTTCGACCACACCGAGCGGAATCAGCTGAATCTCGCGAGAGTTGCTGGCCTGAATCACCCAGCCCGGGGCTTTATCCTGCGGCGCGACCAGCACCACCAGATAACTCGGTTTCGGTGTGGTCTGGGTCAGCAGGATCGAGCCCAAAATCAGTGTGGCGACCAGTCCGGCCGCACTCAAGCCGCGCCAGAGCGGCAGCAGGTTCCACCATGAAGTTGAAGGTGCCTGTCGCGTCAGGCGCCCGACACTGCGTTCAATGCGCTGCCACAACTGCGCCGACGGTTGTTGCGTTTCAGCCATATCCGTCAGCTCCAGCAGACGCCGTTCCCAGGCATCTACCGCTGCACGCAATTCGGGATCATTGGGCAAGCGTCGCTGCACCTCGATCCGCTGCTCAAAAGAAAGCGTACCGAGCACATATTCGCCGGCCAGTTCATCGCGGTCCTGCGCCGATTCAGTGGTCATCCCATGCACTCCCGCAAGGCGTTGAGGCTGCGTTTGATCCACGCTTTGACGGTGCCCAGCGGCGTGTCGAGACGCGCGGCAATTTGCACGTGGCTGTAGCCGTCGACATAGGCATGGAGGATGCATTGGCGGCGTTGTGGCTCGAGTTGCTCAAGGCAACGGTGGATACGCGTCGAATGAGCGTGGGCATCGAAGCCGTCATCGTCCGCAGCCACTTCGTGAGCTTCGTCGAATGACGTTTCCCGGCCGTGATCACGCAACAGGTTCAGGGCCAGATGCCGGGTCACGCTGAACATCCAGCCACGCGCCGAACCTCGCGCCGGATCAAACCCCGCCGCGCCGTTCCAGATCTTGATAAACGCCTCATGAACGATGTCCTCCGCCAGCGCCGTGTCGCGCACCAGACGCTTGGCCACGCCGAGCAGACGCGGACCTTCCTGCACATACAAATCGCGCAGGGCCGCGCGCTCGCCACGGGCACAGGCAGCGAGACGGGCTTCGTAATCGAAAGCGGATTCGGCTAAAGGCATGTCGTGCAATCTAGCTCACATTCCCCAAACATCCAGACAGTTGAGTTGCCCCCTGTGGGAGCGAGCTTGCTCGCGAAGGCGGCCGGTCAGAGAAGACTGTGTTGACTGACACTCCGCCTTCGCGAGCAAGCTCGCTCCCACAGGGTTTATCAGTGTTGCCAGAATTCAGTTCGCCGCCCAGAAGATGTAATCAGCCTGATACTTCACCACTTCCTGCTTGCCCTTGTTCGCCGCCGTGCATTCGCTGCCCGGCGCCACGCCGCCCTTGAGCGCGACACGCTGGATGTAACTCACGCCCGTCATCGCGCCTTTGCCTTCTGCCGGGTTGGCTTTGACCAATTGATAGGGCAGGTTGCCCGGAGTCGACGGCGCCACGGCCAATTGTGTGCCGGTGACTTTCGAACCGTCCTTGGCCTGCCAGGTGGCAGGTGGACCAAAGTAAGTGCCGACCTGTTTGCCGCTGCGATCATTGAGCACCGCTTTCGGTCCGACAAACGTCCACTCGGTTTGCCCCGGCATATTGGCTTTGTCGCGGCATTCGTAAGTGATCTCGCCGACGCCGGTGGTTTCCATCGCGATCTTGTGGCCATCCGGGACTTTGATCGCGTCGGGGTAGCTGCTTTGGGCGAAGGTTGAGGCGCTGGCGGTGAGCAAACCGGTGAGGCAGATCAACTGGGTGATGTTCATCAGTATGTTTCTCCGAAAAGGGTAGATCGCTGACAGCCGAAGAGGCTGTTACAGGGACTACCCGTGACGGAGGTGTTTGGATGCAGTGCCTGAAGAATATTTTTTGGATCACCTCTATACCTGTGGGAGCTGGCTTGCCAGCGATAGCGCTGGGTCAGAGAAGGGGATGTTGACTGACCCGGCGCCATCGCTGGCAAGCCAGCTCCCACAGGGTTTTTCAGCGGGCTTGAGGCCGGAGGCTTTCAGGAGTTCCTGGGTGTAGGGATGTTGCGGCGCGGCGAAAATCTCGCGTGAAGAACCCTGCTCAACAACTTTGCCATCCTTGATCACCATCAAGTCATGCGCCAGCGCGTGCACCACCGCTAGATCATGGCTGATGAACAAATAGGTCAGCCCATGCCTGATCTGCAATTGCCGCAGCAACTCCACCACTTGCTTCTGCACCGTACGATCCAGCGCCGACGTCGGTTCATCGAGCAGAATCAATGCCGGTTCCAGCACCAGTGCGCGAGCGATGGAAATACGTTGGCGCTGACCGCCGGAAAACTCGTGGGGATAACGATGGCGACTCTGCGGGTCGAGGCCGACTTCCTTCAGCACCCGAATCACCGCCGCCTCCCGCTCGGCCTCGGTGCCAATGCCATGGGTCAGCAACCCTTCAGCAATGATCTGCTGCACCGACATCCGTGGGCTGAGGCTGCCGAACGGATCCTGAAACACCACTTGAATCTGCCGGCGCAATGGCCGCATCAAACGCTGATTGAGCAGGCTCAGTTGCTTGTTGCCGAAACGGATATTGCCCTCGGATTCGACCAGTCGCAGGATCGCCTGACCCAGCGTTGATTTGCCCGAACCCGACTCGCCAACGATCCCCAAGGTCTTGCCCCGTTGCAGGGTGAAACTGACCCCGTCCACCGCTTTGATGTAATCCTGCTGGCGGCTGAACAACGCTTTGGGCAGCGCAAACCACACCTTCAAATCATCGACTTCGAGCAGGTTGTGATCGTACTCACTCGGCACCGGCGCACCACTGGGTTCCGCCTCGATCAACAAACGGCTGTAAGGATGCTGCGGCGCCCGAAACAGCGCTTCGCAATCCGCCTGCTCAACAATCTCGCCATGGCGCATTACGCACACCCGCTGCGCGATGCGCCGCACCAGATTGAGGTCATGACTGATCAATAGCAGCGACATGCCCAGCCGTTGCTGCAATTCGATCAGCAGCTCAAGAATCTTCTGCTGCACCGTCACATCCAGCGCCGTGGTCGGCTCATCGGCAATCAACAACTCCGGCTCGTTGGCCAGCGCCATCGCAATCATCACCCGTTGCCGCTGCCCACCAGAGAGCTGATGCGGATAGGCTTTCAAACGCTGCAATGGCTGGCGAATACCGACCAGTTCCAGCAACTCCAACGTCCGTTCGCGGGCGGCGCGGCCCTTCAGGCCTTTGTGAATCTCCAACACTTCGCTGACTTGCTTTTCCACCGTGTGCAACGGATTGAGCGAGGTCATCGGCTCCTGAAAAATCATCGCAATGCGGTTGCCGCGCAAGCCGCGCATCTGCTGCTCGCTGGCGTGCAATAAATCCACGCCGTTGTAGCGGATCGCGCCGCTGCTGCTGACGTTCTTGCCCGGCAACAAACGCAGAATCGAATGCGCCGTCACCGATTTGCCCGAGCCGGATTCACCGACCAGCGCCAGGCACTCGCCACGGCGGATATCCAGGTTCAAACCGTGCACGACTGCCTGCCCGGCGAAGGCCACGCGCAGATCGCGAATTTCAATCAGGTTGTCGTTCATCTCAGCTCCTTGGATCAAACGCATCACGGCAAGCTTCACCGATGAAAACCAACAAAGACAAAATCAGCGCCAAGGCAAAAAACGCCGTCAGCCCCAGCCACGGCGCTTGCAGATTGCGCTTGGCCTGACCGATCAGTTCGCCCAGCGACGCGGTGCCCGCCGGCATGCCGAAGCCAAGAAAATCCAGCGCAGTTAGCGTTGCAATCGCGCCAGTCAGAATGAATGGCAGGTAGGTGAGGGTGGAGGTCATCGCGTTGGGCAGGATGTGCCGGCACATCAGCTCGTTGTCGGTCAGGCCCAGCGCTCGCGCGGCTTTGACGTATTCCAGATTGCGCCCCCGCAGGAACTCGGCGCGCACCACATCAACCAGCGCCAGCCAGGAAAACAGCGCCATGATTCCCAGCAACCACCAGAAACTCGGCGAGACGAACCCGGACAAAATGATCAGCAGGTACAGCACCGGCAACCCCGACCAGATCTCCAGCACCCGTTGCCCGAGCAGGTCGACCCAGCCACCGTAATAACCCTGCAACGCCCCGGCAACGATGCCGATCAGCGCACTGATGCCAGTGAGAATCAGCGCAAACAGGATCGAAATCCGCGTGCCGAAAATCACCCGCGCCAACACGTCGCGCGCCTGATCATCGGTGCCCAGCCAATTGCTCGAAGAAGGCGGACTAGGCGCCGGTTCACTGAGGTCGTAATTGACCGTGTCGTAGCTGAACGGGATCGGCGGAAACAGCATCCAGCCGCCCTGATCCTCGATCAGTTTATGCACGTAATTGCTGGCGTAATCCGGCTGAAACGGCAGCTCCCCGCCGAAATCGGTTTCCAGGTAATCGCTGAGGATCGGGAAGTAGAAAGCGTCGTGGTAGCGGATCACCAACGGCTTGTCGTTGGCGATCAATTCACCGCCCAGACAAATCAGGCACAGACCGATAAACAGCCACAACGACCAGCGCCCACGGCGATTGGCCTTGAACTGCGCGACACGGCGCTGGCCGAGAGGGGAAAGAGTGAACATCAGGCAGTCCTCGCCGAGAAGTCGATGCGCGGGTCGAGCAGGGTGTAGCAGAGGTCGCCGATCAGCTTGATCAACAGGCCGAACAGGGTGAACAGAAACAGCGCACCGAAGACCACCGGATAGTCGCGCGACACCGCCGCCTCGTAGCTCATGCGCCCGAGGCCGTCGAGGTTGAAGATGGTTTCGATCAATAGGGAACCGGCGAAAAACACCTCGATCAGCGCCGACGGCACACCGGCCACCACCAACAACATCGCGTTGCGGAACACATGGCCGTAGAGCACGCGCCTCTCGGTCAGACCCTTGGCCCGCGCGGTGATCACGTACTGGCGGCTGATCTCGTTGAGGAAGCTGTTTTTGGTCAGGATCGTCAGTGTGGCAAACCCGCCAATCACCAGCGCCGTCACCGGCAGCACCAGGTGCCAGAGGTAGTCGCCGACCTTGCCCAGCGTGCTGAGGCTGTCGAAATTGTCCGAGACCAGCCCCTGCACTGGAAACCAGTTGACGTAGCTGCCACCGGCGAACACCACGATCAGCAGAATTGCGAAGAGGAACGCTGGCATCGCGTAGCCGATGATGATCGCCGTGCTGCTCCAGACATCAAACGCACTGCCGTTCTTGATCGCTTTGCGAATGCCCAGCGGAATCGAAATCAGGTAGGTGATCAATGTTGCCCACAAGCCCAGCGACAGCGATACCGGCAACTTCTGCACGATCAGGTCGGTGACCTTGGCGCCACGAAAGAAACTGCTGCCCAGATCCAGCTGCGCGTAGTTTTTCAGCATCAGCCACAGGCGTTCGTGCATGGGTTTGTCGAAACCGTAATGGTGTTTGATCTCCTCAATCAGCGCCGGATCGAGGCCACGGCTGCTGCGCCCGGCGCCGCCAATTGCAGCAACCTCGCCACCGCCGCCCATGCTGTGCCCGCCAAAGCCTTGCAGGCGGGCGATGGCTTGCTCGACCGGACCACCCGGCGCGGCCTGCACAATCAGGAAATTCACCACCAGAATGCACAACAGCGTCGGGATGATCAGCAGCAAACGTCGACTCAGATAACGCAACATGTCACTGGCCCCCCGCGAGCTGAGTGTGCATCTGCTGGGTGGTCAACGCCTTGGCCGAGACCTCCCACCAGGTGTTGAGGCCTTCGTCGTACGCCGGTTGCACCGGCGGCATGCCGAAGCGGTTCTGATACACCGTCGGCGTGCCTTTGGAGTAGTAGTTGGGAATCATGTAGTAACCCCATTGCAGCACCCGGTCGAGGGCGCGCGCGTAATGCACCATGGCCTCGCGAGTGTTGGCCTGGACCAGCCCGTCGATCAGTTGATCGACCGCCGGACTGGCCAGCACCATCGAGTTGGAGCTGCCGACTTGCGTGGCACTTTGCGAGGCGTACAGGCTGTACAACTCGCGGCCGGGAGAGACGATCGGATCGCCACTGCGCGGGAAACTGGTGACGATCATGTCGTAGTCGCGGGCGTTGAGACGGTTGACGTATTGCGCGGAATCGATGCGCCGCAGATTCAACGTGATACCGATCTGCGCGAGGGTGCGTTTGAACGGCAACAGCATGCGGTCGAAGCCGCCCTGACCGTCGAGAAAGGTGAACTCCAGCGGTTCGCCAGCAGCGTTGACCAGACGATTGTGTTGCGGTGTCCAGCCGGCCTCGGCAAGCAGCTTCAGCGCTTGCAGTTGTTTGTCGCGGATGTAGCCGCTGCCATCGGTTTTCGGCGCCTGGTACACCGTTGTGAACACCTCGTCGGGTATCTGTCCGCGCAGCGGTTCGAGGATCTTCAATTCTTCGGCATCAGGCAGCGCGGTGGCGGCCATTTCGCTCTTTGGCCAAAAGCTGTTCTGACGCACGTAGAAGCCGCGCATCATCTGTTTGTTGGTCCACTCGAAATCCCACAGCAGGCTGATTGCCTGACGCACGCGGCGATCCTGGAAGATCGGGTTTTGCAGATTGAACACAAAACCCTGCGCCGCCGTGGGTTTATCCGGCGCCAGAATCGACTGCTGCAAGCGACCGTCGCGCAACGCCGGGCTGTCGTAACCGACCACGTATCCGGACGAGGAAAACTCGCGGTTGTAGTCGAATGCGCCGGCCTGCAGCAATTGCCGGGCGACGTCGGTGTCGCCGTAGAAATTCACCGTGAGGCTGTCGAAGTTGTACATCCCGCGACTGACCGGGAGGTCCTTGCCCCACCAGTCCGGATCGCGCTGGAAACTGATGCTGCGCCCGGCGTCGACCTTGCTCACCCGGTACGGGCCGCTGCCCAGCGGTGGCTCGAAACCACCGCCATTGGCGAAGTCGCGGGTTTGCCACCAGTGTTCGGGCACCACGCGCATCGTCGCCAGGTCCAGCGCCAGGGTGCGGTTGAGATTGTTCTTGAAGGTGAAGCGCACCTGTCGTGGGCCTTCGATCAGCACGTCCTGCACGTCGGCGTATTGCTGGCGATAACTCAGACTGCCCTTGGTCATCAGCAGGTTGAAGGTGTAGCGCACGTCTTCGGCAGTGATCGGCGTACCGTCGGCGAAACGTGCTTTTGGATTGAGGGTGAAACGCACCCACAAGCCTTCGGGGTCGCGCTCGATCTGCTGCGCGACCAATGCGTAAACGGTGTACGGCTCATCGAGCGAACGGAACGCCAGTGGCGAGTACACCCAGTCGTTGACCTGCACCACGGAAATGCCCTGATCGGCATACGGGCTGATGTAGTTGTACTGGCCGATTTCCATCGAAGCGCGGCTGAGCGAACCGCCCTTGGGCGCATTGGGGTCGACGAAATCGAAATGCCGGAAACCCGCCGGATACTTCGGCGCCTCGCCATACACCGTCAGCGCATAACTGCCGCTGGCCAGCGCCGAAGTGCCGGTGCACAGCAGCGCACTGCCTATTAGCAGAGCGGCCATGTTGCGCATGAATCTCATGAAGTCACTCCCAAAATCCCTGAATGGTCACGGAACCCTTGTGGGAGCTGGCTTGCCAGCGATAGCGGTGAGTCAGTCAACATCCATTTCATTGACAAACCGCCATCGCTGGCAAGCCAGCTCCCACAGGGTTTTGCGGTGCTCGTTCTTTAGAAGTGGTACGTCATGCGCGCAAACAAGGTACGGCCCAGCGGGTCGGTATAGCGCGGGTCATAGCCGCTCTGGAAGTTGTAGGCCTGGTTGGAGAACGGCGGGTTGCGGTCGAACACGTTCTTCATCCCGGCATCGACATCCAGCACCTTGTTGAAGGTGTAGCCGGCCGACAGGTCCCACACCGAATACGACGCCACGCGTGCGTGGGTGTCGCGGTCGTAGTCGTTGTAACCCGTGGTGAAGCGGTTGGTCAGTGCTGCCCGGGCCGCGCCGAAGGTCCAGCTGCCGGTGAGGTTGTGCTTCCAGCGCGCGATCACGCCGTCACCCTGAAAGTCGCCGACCTTGTCGGTGAACGGGCCTTTGATGGTGCTCTGGAAGTCGTACTCGTCAACGTAAGTGCCTTGCAGGCCCAGACCGAACTGACCGTACGGCGTGTTCGGGAAGCGGTAATCCAGCGACACATCGACACCGTTGGTTTCGACAATGCCAAGGTTGGCGTTGCCGGTGACGATGTAGTTGAGCGTGCCGTCGGCATTGCGCACGAAGCGATCGGGGTAGGAACCGGCCTGATCAAACACGGTGGATTCCGGGAACGGCTGGATCTGGTTGGAGATGTGAATCCACCAGAAATCCAGACCCACCGACAGGTTGCTGATCGGCTGATAGACGAAGCCGAGGGTTACGTTGCGCGCCTTCTCCGGGGCCAGGTCTTCGTTGCCGCCAATCTGGTTGAGGAACTGCTGACCACAATCGCGGCCACCGTTGCCGCCCGGTTGCACCACGCCGCCGGTACACAGCACCGGGTCGTTGTAATAGCCCTGGGTGTAAGTGATGCTGCGCGGCGAATACAGCTCGTACAGCGACGGCGCACGGAAGCCTTCGCTGTAGGCACCACGCACCACCAGCTCTTTCAATGGCTGATAGCGGAACGAATATTTCGGGTTGGTGGTGCTGCCGAAGTCGCTGTATTTGTCGTGACGCACGGCGGCGGACAGTTCGAGGCTGTCGAGCACCGGCACGTTGATTTCCGCGTAGGCGGCTTTCACGCTGCGATCACCCTCGACACTGCCGGCGGGGTCGATGCCGAGGCTCTGGATGTCGCCGGCAAACGATTCGAAGTCCTGATGGAATTTCTCTTTGCGGTACTCGCCGCCCAGCGCCAGGCCGGAAGGGCCGGCACCGAACCAGTCGCCGATTTCACGGCTGATACGTCCATCAAAACCAGCTACACGACCCACAGCGGTGGAATAGGCGCCGTGATACGCCGCGTTGTCGATGTACTGCTGCCCGGCGGCGGACTGCGGGCCGAACGGGTTGAGCAAACCGCTGGCCAGACCGTTGATCATCGCCTGATCGCTGACATAACCGCTGGTGACGCTGGAGACGATTTTGTTCTGGTTGTACGAGGCGCCGACGTTGTAATCCCAACCGCCGACCAGACCATCGAAGCTGAGCAAAAAGCGCTGGCTGGTGTTCTGGTCTTTCGATTCACGCGGGCCGGCGGCGGTTTCACGCCAGTTGACGTCGACCGGTTGGGTTGGGTCGAGGGCGAAATCGGTGGGTGCCGGGGTGATGCCATTGCCGGGGTAGTAGGGCGATGAGCCGTCCAGGCTCAGGCCGGTCAGCGGCGCAGGGCCGACGGCGGTGGCGTTGTTGTTGCGCGACCAGAAGTATTCCAGGTTGACGTTATGATCGTCGCCGAGCTTGCCGGTGGTCTTGCCGAAGAACGAGGTCTTCTCGGTCTGCGGCACCAGGTCGATGAACTCGCGGGTGCTGAAGCGGCACAAACCGTCGCGGGCGATCAGGTTCGGCCCGTTGCAATTGCTGTTGGCCAACGGGTTGGTGGCGTTGCCGTTCTGGCTGTAGTTGCCGGGGAACGCGGTGCCGGAAGTCTGATCGAGACCGCGACCGGGGGCGTAGTCGGTGGCGAAGGAGCGGTCGTTGGCGTCGAGGTTCTGCTGCTTGTTGTAGTTGAACACGCCAAGGACGTTGAAGCGGTCCTCCTCCAGATCGCCGTAGCCCCAACTGGCGCTCATGTCCTTGGTCGCACCGCCGCCGCTGTGGGTCGGGGTTTCGCCGCCGAGGGTCAATTGGCCGTCAGTCAGGGATTTCTTGGTGATGAAGTTGATCACGCCGCCGATGGCGTCGGTGCCGTACAAGGCCGAGGCGCCGTCGCGCAGCACTTCGACGCGTTCGATGGCGGCAAACGGGATCATGTTCAGATCCACCGCGCCGCCGGCCGAGTTGGTCCCCGACAAGGCGTTGTTGGCCAGGCGTCGACCGTTGAGCAGCACCAGCGTCTTGTTCGCGCCGATGCCGCGCATGTCGGCGAACGAGGCGCCGCCAGTCGCCGCGCCCACGGAGCCTGCGCTGTTGTTGATCGACTGGCTGCCGGTGATGCGCTGCACCAGTTCGGCGGTGGTGGTCACGCCCTGTTTGCGCAGCTCATCGGCCTTGAGAATGGTGATCGGCACCGCGGTTTCCGCATCAACCCGGCGAATCGCCGAACCGGTCACTTCCACCCGTTGCAGTTGCGTGGTCGGCGCAACCACTGCCGCTGCCGCCGGGACGCTAGCGTTATCGTCCTCAGCCGCTTGTACGGAGCCGGCGCCCATCCCCATGGCCACCAGATACAACGGAACAAAACGGTGGCGAGAAATCGTTGCCACCAAGGGTTTGAGCGTGAAGCGTGGAGTGTTCATCAGCATGGTTATTTCCGACTTTTCAGACGTTATCGAATTGGCCTTGTGAGCCCCTCATTGCTCCGCTATCGGTGATACCGCGTGCGGAAAACCACTTTCTTCAAGCAAGCCGATCCCCTCCGAAGACGCGTGGCGTTTTTCGGTCGGCTGGTTGCGACGGGAGTCAGCGAGCGGTGGCGGGCGTGTCTCTCAAGGCGCGCCCGCCACCGCATTCAGTGGGTGGTCATCACCGATATTTTGGTAATGCCCGAGCGTTCGATCGACGCCATGGCTTTGGCGACCTGGCCGTAATTGACGGCGGAGTCGGCCTGCAACTGCACGCGCACCTCGCTGTCCTTGGCCTTGACCTCCTTGAGGCTGGCCTCCAGCGATTCCGGGGCCAGTTCGGTCTTGGCCAGATAGAACTTGCCGTCCAGATCGACGCTGACCACCACCGGGTCTTTTTTCTCGGCGGGGGCGACGGCGTCGGTTTTTGGAAGGTTGACCTTGATCGCGTTGGTCATCAGCGGCGCGGTAACGATGAACACCACCAGCAGCACGAGCATCACGTCGACCAGCGGCGTGACGTTCATTTCGCTGAGCACTTCATCGCTGTCTTGAGTGGAGAACGACATCAGCTGGCCTCCCGCACGGCGGCAGTGGTCTTGCTGGCGATGGCCTGACGGCTGATGGAAAACGCACTGCGCGAGGCGAGGGCGTCGAAGTCATGGGCGAAGTCATCCATGTCTGCCGAGGCCAGTTTCAGTCGGCGCAGGAAGAAGTTGTAAATCAGCACCGCCGGCACCGCGACGGCGATACCCACACCCGTGGCGATCAGCGCGTGACCAATGGGCCCGGCGACCGCTTCAAGGCTGGCCGAACCGGTTTCGCCGATGCTTTTCAGCGCTTCCATGATTCCCCACACGGTGCCGAACAGACCAATGAACGGCGCGGTGCTGCCGATACTGGCGAGGATCGCCTGGCCGTTTTCCAGCGAGCGGCGTTCCTTCTGGATCTGCTGGCGCAGGTTGCGTTCCAGGCGATCCGAACGATTGATGGTGTGCGCCAGTTGTTGCGTGGTACGCGGCGAATCCTCGACCAGTAGCGCTTCAAAACCGCTGCTGGCAATGCGCGCCAGCGAGCCCGGATACTGGCTGGCGTGTTCGGCAGCAGTGAGCAGATCCGGCGCGCCCCAGAAGGCTTTAGTGAACTGCTTGTTCTGCGCTTTCTGCCGCAGGTACTGCGCCGACTTGACCAGCAGGATCGCCCAGCTGACCACGGAAAACAGCACCAGACCCCAGAGCACGCCGGGGACAATCATCGAAGACAAATCGTTCATGGTGACACCTCGCTTGCGTTATTCGGTTGTGCGTTGATTGAGCGTTCGGTTATTGCGGCAATTTGAAATCGATGGTCTGGGTGGCGAAGCCGTCGATCGGCGTGTCACCGCGTTTGGCCGGAATAAACTTCCAGTTCTTCACGGCGGCAACGGCGGCGTCATCCAGTTGCGGCTTGCCGCTGGATTTGGTTACGGTCACTGAGCCGGCGCGACCGTTGGCCAGCACCTGAATGCGCAGCACTACGCTGCCTTCCCAGTTGCGCCGCAGTGCCAGCGACGGGTATTCCGGCGGCGGGTTGCCGAGGCTGGCGAGACCGGAAACGGCTGCCGATTCCTTGACCGGGCCGGGTGCGGCGGCAGGGGCTGGCGGTGCGCTCGGGGTGGCCGGGGCAGCGGGTGCAGCCGGTTGCGCCGGGGCCGGTGGCGCTTTCGGCGGCTCGACCTTTTTCACCGGTTTCGGCTTCTCGACCGGTTTCGGTTTTTCGATCGGCTTGGGTTTCTCCACCGGTTTCGGCGGCGGCTTGACCGCGTCCTCGTCTTCCACCGGTTGTTCAGGTTCCGGCGGAGGAGGCGGTGGCGGCGGTTCGGGGGTGGGCGGTGCCGGTGGCGTCGGGCTGGTCAGCTCGACGGTCATTTCCGGAATCTGCGGCGGCGTTGGCAATGGCTCTGTCTTGGATTGCTGGAGAAACCACCAGGCGCCGCCATGTATCAGCGCCGACACAGCCACGAGCAACACCATCTGCTGTTTATTCAAACCACCGGGTTGCGAGGTATTGGCTTTAAACGCCGGCCTGCCCGGTGGCGGCGGGACTGGCGCTTCCCGCAACGGCCCCGGCAGGGTTCTGTGCTTTACCGCATCGTTCATTAAAGCTCCCTCGGGTTGATGAAGGGCAATAAGGTGCCGTCCGAACATCCAGGGGATGTTCGAGTGGGTGGGTGCAACTTTCTTCAAGGTGTGCAGAAGCCGATAGTTGAACTATCCGGTTATTAAGGCTTGTGCAAACTTACTGGCTTAGCGCCATCGACTTCGAGTGTTCATTCGCCATTCCCTGGTTGTTCTTCTATTGCGCAAGACAACGGTCGGTGTCTCATGCTTGTTACACATAGCAACCGCTGTGCCACATGTTGCTGAAATGTAGAGTGCGTATTTCATGAGTGTTACCCATGTCGCATTTATATAAGTTTTACCCTTGTCATGGTTTTTCCATGGCGCGCAGATTGCCGTTACTCCGGTTGAGGGAGCTTTTTCACAGGCGAGTCAGGCTGTGCGCCATATCACGCGGGATGGCGGGATAGAGCGACTGCGCAGCTGGCGGCCAAGGCACTTGCTGGTGCGCGGCGGACTGAATTGGTGCGGGTCAATGTTTTAGCGGCTCACGGGGCATGTTCCTTGTTGTTGTTTAAATGGAATCACTGTTTTAAGTATTGAATAGTGCAAACCCGTGGAGCAGTTTTGGTGCACTCGCAATGGCGCTGAAAGTTATTGTTCGACAATCTTGCTGTCGTTCAATGCACACTGCGTTTGTGCAATAACTGCCCGAGTCTTATTTAAAAAATAAATAGCACGCTGCCGTCGGCCAATAATTCATTGCCGAACGCAGTGCGCTGTCGAGGTGTCAGGTAATAAAGTAAGTGTGAAGGCAGCCGGGACTGTTCGGATGAACTCGGCAGCGAACGGATACATGCAAAGAGGCTGTGATGCGGCAGAGCGTTTGAAGATTCACGCGGTGAACTCCTTGTTGCCAGCTCGGATACGCGAACTTTTGGTTCGGTATCGCACCTTACAAGAACGCGGATAGCGTTCGATGATTGCTCTTGGTGCGGGATGGGCACCGCCAGCGCTGTTTTGCGAGGTTTGAATTCGCAAGTCGCGAGTGCATGGGAAAACCGTGCCAAAACCGATACACAGGCAGATTTTTTCTACACCCGCGCTACAGCCATCTACCCTGTGGCAATGGTCTTTTCGGGGGGATTGGATATGTACCAGCTCTACGGGCACAGAAACTCAGGCGCAGCCGCCATCGAAGCGGCGCTGGAGCTGTGCCAGATCGCTTACCGTTTCATTGATATCGAAGCCAGCACTGAAGCCGCCGAGGCGCTGGCCCAGCTCAATCCACTCAAGCAAATACCGACCTTGCAACTGCCCGACGGCAGCGCCATCACCGAAAGCGCGGCGATCCTGATTCATCTGGGCCTGACGTTTCCCAAGTCCGGCCTGCTGCCAGCCAGGGCGGATGATCGTGATCAGGCCATTCGCGGTCTGGTCTACATCGTCAGCAACTGCTATGCGGCGATCGGCGTCATCGATTATCCGGAGCGCTGGCTGCTGATGCCCGACGAAGCCTCACGGCAGAATCTGGTCGCCGGTGCGCGCGAGCGGCTGCATTGGAGCTGGGAGGTGTTTGCCGATCAGTTTTCTGCCGAGTTGTATCTGGATGACGAAACGCCGGGGGCGCTGGATGTGCTGGCGGCGGTGGTGACGCGCTGGGCGGGCAGCCGCGAGCATTTGCGCCAGACGCGGCCGGGATTTTATGCGTGGTTACAGCGGATTGACCGGCACCCGGTGCTGGCGCCGGTCTTCGCCCGGCATTGGCCCGCCTGAACACCAAAGAACCCTGTGGGAGCGAGCTTGCTCGCGAAAGCGTAGTGTCAGTCGACGCTTGTTATTCTGACCCACCACTTTCGCGAGCAAGCTCGCTCCCACTGGGTTAGGGGATGATTCTGAAAAGTTATTCCCCGCGGATGTACTGCTCCAGCTGCTTGATCAGCTCCGCCTGCTCGGCAATTGCCTCCTTGACCAGGTCACCGATCGACAGCAAACCGATCAACTTGCCGTTCTCGACCACCGGCAAGTGGCGCAGGCGTTTGTCCGACATGATGCCCAGACAGGTGTCGACGGTTTGATGGGTATCGACGGTGATCACGTTCGCCACCATGATGTCGCGCACCGGCGTGCCCACGGATGAGCGGCCATGCAGCACCAGTTTGCGCGCGTAGTCGCGTTCGCTGATGATGCCGACCACTTTGTCGTCTTCGACCACGAGCAAGGCGCCGACGTTTTTTTCGGCCATCTTCATCAGCGCTTCGAGCACCATGTGATCAGGTTTGATCTGGTGCACTTCCTGATTTTTCTGATCTTTGAGCTTGAGCAGTTGGGCGACGGTCTTCATGGCGGTTACTCAGGTGTTGTCGTTGTTATCCAAGCATCGTAGACGCAAGCGCGCAGGGCAAGGTGGCAAAGCGGCAGATAGCACGCAAAAAACGTCATTTGCCGGGTTTTTCCGTGGTTGGCGCCGATTTATCGTCAGGGTCATCCCACGCAATGCCGCGTAGAATGCCCTTCTGATTCAATTCCTGAGGTTGCAGTGGTGGATTTACCGCAGGGCTTCGTCCTGACCCGGCATTGGCGCGATACCCCGGCCGGCACCGAAGTCGAGTTCTGGCTGGCGACCGACGCCGGGCCGCGCCGTGTGCGTTTGCCGCATCAGCCGTCGGTGGCGTTTATCCCCGCCGTGCAGCGCGCAGCCGCCGAACGCCTGCTGCACGACGAAAAGAACGTCGAACTGCGCCCGCTGGCCCTGCAGGATTTCGAACATCGTCCGGTGCTGGGTTTGTATTGCCAGCAACACGGCCAATTGATGCGCCTGGAAACCGCGCTCAACCGCAACAATGTCGACGTCTATGAGGCCGACGTACGCCCGCCGGAACGCTACCTGATGGAGCGTTTTATCACCGCGCCGGTGCGGTTCAGCGGCACGCCCGATGCCGACGGCGTATTGCTCAACGCCCAGCTCAAACCCGACCCCAAATATCGGCCGACGCTAAGGCTGGTCTCGCTGGACATCGAAACCACCGAAACCGGCGAGTTGTATTCCATCGCCCTCGAAGGCTGCGGTGAACGTCAGGTGTACATGCTCGGCGCGCCGAACGGCGATGACAGCATTGTCGATTTCGACCTCGAATACTGCGACTCGCGCACGATCATTCTGAAGAAACTCAACGACTGGTTCGCCCGCCACGACCCCGACGCGATCATTGGCTGGAACGTCGTGCAGTTCGATCTGCGCATCCTTCACGAACACGCACGGCGCCTCGGTGTGCCGCTGAAGATCGGTCGTGGGGGCGAAGAGATGCAATGGCGCGAACACGGCAGCCGCAATCACTACTTCGCCTCGGCGGCGGGGCGGCTGATCATCGACGGCATTGAATCCCTGCGTTCAGCGACCTGGAGTTTCCCTTCGTTCAGCCTGGAAAACGTCGCCCAGACGTTGCTCGGCGAAGGCAAAGCCATCGACAACCCGTACCAGCGCATGGACGAAATCAACCGCATGTTCGCCGAGGACAAACCGGCGCTGGCCAAGTACAACCTCAAGGACTGCGAACTGGTCACGCGGATCTTCGCCAAGACCGAGCTTCTGACCTTTTTGCTGGAGCGTGCCAGTGTCACCGGCCTGCCGGCGGATAGAAGCGGTGGCTCGGTGGCCGCGTTCACGCATCTGTATATGCCGTTGATGCATCGCCAGGGTTTTGTTGCGCCGAACCTGGGCACCAATCCGCCGCAGGCCAGCCCCGGCGGGTTTGTCATGGACTCGCAACCGGGCCTGTATGAGTCGGTACTGGTGCTCGATTACAAGAGCCTTTATCCATCAATCATTCGTACCTTTCTGATCGACCCGGTCGGTCTGATCGAAGGTTTGCAGCACCCGGACGATACCGACTCGGTGCCGGGCTTCCGTGGCGCGCGTTTCTCGCGCACCCGGCATTGCCTGCCGTCGATCGTCTCGCGCGTTGCCCAGGGTCGTGAGACCGCCAAGCGCGAACACAATGCGCCGCTGTCGCAGGCTCTGAAAATCATCATGAACGCCTTCTACGGCGTGCTCGGCTCCAGCGGCTGCCGCTTCTTCGATACGCGGCTGGCCTCATCGATCACACTGCGCGGCCACGAGATCATGCTGCGCACGCGCAAGCTGATCGAAGAGCAGGGCCATGCGGTGATCTATGGCGACACCGACTCGACGTTCGTCTGGCTGCGTCGCCCGCACGGACAGGAAGAGGCGGCGGCCATCGGTCAAGCGCTGGTCAAGCACGTCAACGACTGGTGGCGCGCGCATGTGCGAGATGAATACGGCCTGGAAAGCGCCCTCGAACTGCAATTCGAAATTCACTACAAACGCTTTCTGATGCCGACCATTCGCGGCGCGGAGGAGGGCAGCAAAAAACGTTATGCCGGCCTCGTCACCCGCGCTGACGGCAACGATGAAATGGTCTACAAGGGCCTGGAAACCGTGCGCACCGACTGGTCGCTGCTGGCCCGGCAATTCCAGCAGGAACTCTACGAGCGGATATTCCAGCGCAAGCCCTATCAGGATTACGTGCGCGACTACGTGCGCAAAACCCTCGCCGGTGAATTCGATGATCGCCTGATCTACCGCAAGCGCCTGCGCCGCACCCTCGACGACTACGAACGTAACGTGCCGCCGCATGTGCGCGCGGCGCGGTTGGCCGACGACTACAACGCACAACACGGGCGACCACGGCAATACCAGAACGGTGGCTGGATCAGTTACGTCATCACCCTGGCCGGCCCGGAACCGCTGGAAGTGCGCCGCGCCGCCATCGACTACGACCACTACATCACCCGGCAACTGCAACCGGTGGCGGATGCGATTCTGCCGTTTGTCGACGACGATTTCTCAACCCTGATCGGGGGGCAACTGGGCCTGTTTTGAGTCGAGCAGTTGCAACGTCCATTCATCGAGAATGCCGTGGAAGTAGCGTTCCAGCGCTTGTGTGAACACGCTGTCTTCAGCGGCAAACTGGGCGAACAGGGTCATCGAAGAATGGAATTTCAGGTCATCGGGATGGCCGAAAATTTCTGCGATAGAACGCTGTTGCACCTTCAGCACTAACTGCGTGCAGGTGCGCAGCCGTGCGCCGAGCAACTCATGAGCCAGATAAGCCCGGGCTTCCTCGGCTGAGCCGATGGCGAAGCGCCGGGACATTTCACTGCCGCCCAGGCCGGCGAACTGCGGGAAGACAAACCACATCCAGTGGCTGCGCTTGCGGCCCTCATTGAGCTCGCGTTGCACGCGCTCGAACACTGGATCCTGGGCCTGGACAAAACGTTGCAGGTTGAACGGGTCGTACTGATCAGTGCTTCTCATCGCGAAGCCCTCGCCAGCCGCTGGCTCAGACCATGGCCAGCCGCTGCTTGCGTTGTGGCGCTTGAAACGCCTGGTCCAGCGCCGCCAGATCCCCGGCCTCCAGTTGCAGTTGCGCGGCTTGTGCATTGAGTTGCACGTGTTCCGGCCGTACAGCCTTGGGAATCGCAATCACGCCATCCTGACGCAGAATCCACGCCAGCGAAACCTGTGCGGGGGTTACGCCGTGACGAGCGGCGATTTCTTTCAACACCGGCTCGGCGAGCATGGCACCGCCCTGGCCGATCGGACAGTAGGCCATCAGTGGCATGCGCTGGTGTTGGCACCACGGCAGCAGATCGAATTCGATGCCGCGCTCTTCAAGGTTGTAGAGAACCTGATTGGTCGCGCAGGCCGAGCTGGACAGCTCTTCGAGATCATCGACATCGAAGTTCGACACGCCCCAACGGCCGATCTTGCCGTCCTCGCGCAATCGTTCGAATGCTTCCACTGTTTCTTCCAGCGGATACTGGCCGCGCCAGTGCAGCAGATAGAGGTCGATGTAATCGGTGTCGAGCCGCCGCAGACTGCGCTCGCAGGCCTGCGGGATGCCTTTGCGGCTGGCGTTGTGCGGGTAGACCTTGCTCACCAGAAACACCTGATCGCGCAGGCCGGCAATGGCTTCGCCAACCACGCTTTCGGCGCCGCCCTCGGCGTACATTTCCGCCGTGTCGATCAGGCTCATGCCCAACTCGATCCCCGTGCGCAGCGCCGCCACTTCACGCTTGTGCGCCGAGCGGTCTTCACCCATGCGCCAGGTGCCTTGGCCAATGATCGGAACCTGGACGCCGGCCAGTTCGAGGGTACGCATGCAAACCTCCTTGCTGAATGTGTCGATACCTTTTAGTGGGCAGCAGGATAGCGCAGGGGTTCCTTCATCTGCCCGTACAAGTGCGCAAGAAGTTGCGCAGTGCCTTACCAGTTTTCACCCGGGTAAGTCTCTGCAGGGCACGTAACACATAGCCTCCAGCCAAGTGCGCAACTTCTTGCACACCACTGCGCAAGAAGTTGCGCACTTTCCCTTGTTTTTCATTGGCTTGATCACAGGAAAAAATCAATCGATGAGCTCGGGGCCTTGATCTGTATGGGTTGCATAAAAGCTGGCATGAAGCTTGATGGCGCATAGCCATCCTTTTCAGGCAATGGTGCCTGAGAGGTATGTCTTTGAAGCAAGGAGAGCATCCCATGGCAACACCAGCGTACATGTCGGTTACCGGCGAAAAACAAGGCCTGATCACTGCAGGCGCATTCACCGCTGACTCCGTAGGCAACACCTACCAGGAAGGCCACGAAGACCAGGTCATGGTGCAGGCTTTCACCCACGACGTGATCATCCCGCGTGACCCACAATCCGGTCAGCCAACCGGTCAGCGCGTGCACAAACCAGTGGTCATCACCAAGGTCTACGACAAGGCTTCGCCACTGCTGCAAGCGGCGCTGACTTCCGGCGAGCGCATGAGCGAAATCGTTATCCAGTGGTACCGCACTTCGGCGCAAGGTACTCAAGAGCACTACTACACCACCAAACTGGAAGACGCGATCATCGTCGCCATCAACAACAAAATGCACAACTGCCAGGATCCAGGCAACGCGCACTTCACCCATCTGGAAGAAGTGCAGTTCACCTACCGCAAAATCACCTGGACTCACGAAGTCTCCGGTACTTCGGGTTCCGATGACTGGCGTGCTCCAGTCGTTTAATCACGGCTGATGGTTGTACCGCCCCGGCCGGCATCGCTGGTCGGGGCGCACTCACTTCTAAAGAATTTTTGCCAATAGCCCCGCAGCGGGCTGTTGCGCGTTGCAGCATTGCGCGAGGAACAAGGGATGTTCTCACCGGCCAACCAGCCTCATTTCAATCTGACCGTCGATGGCATCGACAGCGATTTCCAGGTGCTGTCGTTCACCGGTCGCGAGGCCCTCAATACGCCGTTCGAATTCGAGCTGGAACTGGTCAGCGAAAAGGCCTCGATCAACCTCGAAAGCGTGCTGCACAAACTGGCGTTTCTTCAGCTGTCGCCGAGTGGCAGCGGCATTCACGGGCTGGTCTACAGCATCGCCCAGGGCGAGGCGGGCAAGCGCCTGACCCGCTACAAGATTTCCCTGCGCCCGCAACTGGCGTACCTCGCGCACCGGGTCAATCAGCGCATCTTCCAGCAGATGACCGTGCAGCAGATCATCAGCAAGGTATTGGAAGAACACGGCATCCTCGCCAGCGATTACCACTTCCAGCTCAGCGCGATTTATCCCGAACGCATTTACTGCGTGCAGTACGACGAGTCGGACCTGGACTTCATCCAGCGCCTGTGTGAAGAAGAGGGCATTCACTACCACTTCCAGCACACGTCCAGCGGCCACAAGCTGACCTTTGGTGATGACCAGACGGTGTTCCCGAAACTGGCGCCAGTGGCCTATCAGCAGGATTCCGGACTGGTCGCCGACAAACCGGTGGTCAAGCGTTTTGGCCTGCGCGTGGCCACCCGCACCAGCCGCACCACGCGCCGTGATTACGACTTCGTCAAACCGAAAATCGAGCTGGAAAGCGATGCCAAAAGCAGCGCGCAACCGGACCTCGAAGACTACGATTACCCGGGCCGTTTCGTCGATCGCGAGCGCGGTAAACACTTGGCCAATCGCGCGCTGGAACGCCATCGCAGCGACTACCGTCTGGCCGAGGGCAACAGCGATCAGCCGATCCTGGTCAGCGGGCATTTCCTCGCCCTGACCGACCACGCCAACCCGACGTGGAATGACCTGTGGCTGCTCACCGAAATCTTCCACGAAGGCAAGCAGCCGCAAGTGCTCGAAGAGTCGGTGACCAGCGACACCACCGACAACAAAGACGATTTCCACCAGGGCTACCGCAACCGCTTCAGCGCGATTCCGTGGGACGTGCCGTATCGTCCGCCGCTCGATCACCCGAAACCAAAAGTCCTCGGCACACAAAGCGCGGTGGTTTGCGGCCCTGAAGGCGAAGAGATTTATTGCGACCAGTACGGCCAGGTGAAGGTGCAGTTCTTCTGGGACCGCGAAGGCAAGCACGACGACATGACCAGTTGCTGGATGCGCGTCGCGTCGAGCTGGGCGGCCGAGACCTTTGGCTCGATCAACATCCCACGGGTCGGCATGGAGGTGTTGATCACTTTCCTTGAGGGCGATCCCGATCAGCCGCTGATCACCGGCTGCCTGTACCACGGCGCGAATCTGCCGCCGTACAAGCTGCCGGATTTCAAGACGCTGGCGACGGTCAAGAGCAAGGAATACAAGGGCAGTCGCGCCAACGAATTACGCATCGACGACACCACCAGTGAGATCAGCATCGCGCTGCGCAGCGACCACGGCGCGAGTGCGATCAACCTTGGTTATCTGACTCATCCGCGCCCGAGCGGTGGCCAGCCGCGCGGTGAAGGTTTTGAATTAAGAACCGACCGCCACGGTGCGGTGCGTGCGGCGGCCGGTCTGCTGATCACCACTGAGCCGCGTCCAAACGAATCCAAGCATCACAAGGATCTGCCGGAAACCGCTGAACGCCTCGCCACGGCCAGCGATCAGCAGGACGGATTCGCCGTGCAAGCTAAAGAGCTTCAAGCCCAAGAGGCCGGTGATCAGGACGACGTCGCCAAAGCGCTGCACGCCCAGCATCAAGGCGTACTCGGCAGCGGACCGGCGAACCTCACCGCCAACGAATTCCCCGAGTTCACCGAGCCGCATCTGGTCCTCGCCAGCCCGGCCGGCATTGCCCTGACCACGCCGCGCTCCAGCCACATCGCCACCGGCGAACACCTGGCGCTGAGCAGCACCGGCCACACCAGCCTGTCGATCGGCAAACGCCTGCTGGCCAGTGCCAGTCGGGGCATGCGTCTGTTCGTGCAAAGCATGGGTTGGCGGCTGGTCGCGGCCTCCGGTGATATCGACGTGCGGGCCCTGAAGGACAGCATCAACCTGCTGGCCAAACTCAACATCACCGCCAACGCCGACCGCATCACCATCACCGCAAAAACCGAACTGGTGATCCAGGGCGGCGGCAGCGCCACCACCTACAACGCCGGCGGCATCACCCACGCCACCAGCGGCCCGTACACCGCGCACGCGGCGAACTTCGCCTACACCGGCGCGAAATCTTTGGCCGGAGTATTCCCGGAACCGCCGAAACCGGGCAAGGGCAATCTGGAATTGTTCAACCAGTACGCCGGGCGTCAGGGCATCAAAGAGGGCGATTACGAAGTCATCGATGCCTTGGGCAAAAGCATCAAGGGCAAGCTCGACGGCAAGGGTTTCGCCAGTGTCGCCGGCGCCGCACCGGGGCCTGCGCGGGTGCTGTTCGGCAAGGATCCGGCGGACACCTGGAGCGATGGCAGTTACATCGGCAAGCCGGAATGGCCGTTGAATCCACCGGGGCCGGAAGAGGTGCCGAGTCAGGTGCAGGCGATGGTCGCGCAGGTCTTGCCGAGCAAGAGTTGGGAGATGTTGGAGAAGGGCAAGGACATGGCGCAAACAGGGATGAGTGCGATGCAGACGGCGCAAGGCGCGATGCAAACGGCGCAGCAAGTGAAAGGCGTGGTGCAGGGCGGGGTGGCCGGGTTGCCGAAACTTGCCAGTGCCGCAATGCCGAGTGCTTCGGGGCTTCTAGGGGCGGCGAGCAAGGCGGGCAAGTTGCCGAGCCTGCCCACACCGAGTCTGCCAAAACCTTCCTTGAAAACCCCGGGCCTGTTGGCGGGTGAGATGCTGTCATGACTACTGAAGTAGCTGCTGTAAAACGTGAACCTCAAGTTGCCATCGTTCCACTCAATGCCATCGACATTCAGGACGTCGCCAGCAGTGCGGCAACCTTTGATGCCTGGCTGCAATCGGCCAGCGGTGGTGTGGTCACCCTCGACCGGATCAAGAACGTCGCCGGCGCCTTGCCGGTTGTGGGCAACATCATGGCGTTGGTCGATGCGCTGGGTGACATTGTCACCCTGTCGAACGCCAAGCAACGCGATTTGCTCGCGTGGGCCAGCCTGGGCATCAACCTGATTGGCGTATTGCCTTTGCCGCCGTCGATGGCAGCGGCGCGCATGACCCTGCGCCCGACGCTGTTTCTGGTGCGTCAGGAGATGAAAGCCAGCAGCAAGGCGTTGCTTAGTACCTCGGTGATCGAAGTGCTGGTCGGCCACTTGAACGAGTCCATCATCGGCACCCTCGATGACTTCGTTGAACAGGCCAAAGGTAAGCTGCCGGGGATTTTGGCGGACGCTGGCAAGCTAGGAGAGGACGTCATCAACGAAATCGCCAAAGGTCTCGACACGGTGGCCAATGGCAAGCTGGATGCCAAGGGGGATGCGCAGGCTGCCGGTCAACAGATCAGTGCCGCCGGCGATCAGTTACTCAATGATCCACTTGCGGCGATTGGCAATATTTTCGGTGCCGCCTCCAGCGCCTACAAAGCGGCAGGCAAAGGGTTGGCCAATAGCGCGGCGGATCATCTGCTGCCTGATGAGATCAAGAAAAAGGTTGCTGGCGAGACCGCGAAGCTGCGGGCGATGGGCCCGGAGTTACGCACTCAATTGAGCAAGCTGGACGATGAATCGGTTCAGAACTCGATTGGCTGGTTGCTGCTGATTTTATCCAGTGCGGTCACTCTTTGGCGTAAGCGCAATGCTCATGGGCAGAGCGCTGGAGTTAAGCCGGACCAGACCAGTCAAGCCAAGCGGACGGCTTCGGAGGGCGGACTGGGCGCCGTAGGTCTCCAGGCTCCGGCCGCTCAAGCGGCTAATCCGAGAAAGAACGGCCCCTGTCCGGGCACCTGTCGTAGCATCAACTTTGCCCTGGGTTCGGAAAGCCTCAGCCACACCGATTTCAGCCTGTCAGGCCCCTTCCCGATCGAATGGGCGCGCACCTACAACTCCCGCCTCGGCGCCTACGATCAGAGTGAACTCGGTGCTCGCTGGATCAACGAATTCACCACGCGTTTCGACTGCGTGGACGATGGGCTGACGTTCTACGGCGCCGACGGCCGCGACCACAGCTACCCACTGCCAAAAGTCGGCCTGTTCCACTACGACGCCATCGAAAACATCACCCTGGTCCGCAACAGCGAAGAACAGCTGTTGCTGTGCCGTGGTTTCGAACGCAAGGAAACCTACGTCCGCCGTGGCCAGCGCTTTGTGCTGAGCAATATCTCGCTGCGCAACGGCGCCGGGATCATGCTGCATTACGAGCACCGTCACGGCGAACACTCGCTGCTCTCCGACCTGATCACCTATCAGGAAAACGACTTCACCAAAGTCCATTTGCACCTCGGCACGATGATCGACGAGCACGGCCGGTTTATCGGCCTCTGGCAGATCGTTGACGGCGAACCACTGCGCCAGCTCTGCGCCTACCAGTACGACGCCTATGGCGACCTGATTCAGGCGCAGGACGAGAACGGTGCCGTCTGGTCGTATCAGTTCGAGCATCACCTGATCACCCGCTACACCGACCGCACCGGGCGTGGCATGAACCTGCAGTGGGACGGATCAAGCGCCAAGGCCAAAGCCGTGCGCGAATGGGCCGATGACGGCAGTTTCGACACACGTCTGGAGTGGGACGAAAACATCCGCCTGACCTACGTCACCGACGCTTACGGCAACGAGACCTGGCACTATTACGACATCCTTGGATATACCTATCGCATCCAGCATGCCGATGGCTTGTCTGAGTGGCTGTTTCGCGACGAAGCAAAAAACGTCGTGCGTCATGTGCATACGGACGGCACCACAGATCGTTATCGCTACGACGAACGCGGCAACAAGCTTGAGCATATCCGGGCGGATAACTCAACGCTGCACTTCGCCTATGACGATCAAGATCAACTGATAAAGATCATGGATGCCGACGGGGGCGTGTGGAAGCGGGCCTACGACGACAGTGGCAATCTAGTCGAGTCAGTCGACCCGTTAAACAATAAAACTGAATATGCCTATGACAAAACCGGCCTTCCTATAGCGATTAAGGATGCTGCAGGAAATGAAAAAGTACTTGAGTACGATGACGCCGGCCACCTGGTCAAATATACCGACTGCTCAGGAAAAACCAGTGCATGGGAATACAACCAGCGTGGGCAGTTGGTTTGTGCGATAGATGCATCAGGCCAAAGCACCGAATATGAGTACAGAGCTGGCCAGCTAGCGCTTATCAAGCATCCGGACAAGACCGAAGAGCATTTTCAACGCGATGCTGAAGGACGATTGCTGGCGCATGTTGACGGGCTGGGTCGCTGCACGACCTGGAGTTACACCGCTGTCGGGCTTGTCTCTGAACGTGTTGATGCGGCCGAAAACACACTGCGTTACCGGTGGGATCGATTAGGTCGTTTACAGGCACTGGAAAACGAGAACGAGCAATCTGCACAATTTCAATATGACCCTGTAGGTCGTCTGTTAACAGAGAGAGGGTTTGACGGTCGGATTACGCGTCATCAATACGACTTCGTTACAGGTCGCCTGTCCAGCACTGCCGATGGTGAAAGAACCATTGCTTTTAAATTTGACGCTCTGCAACGCGTGATTGAACGTTGTGCGAGTCTTGGTGATGAGTCGCAATCAGAAACCTATGCGTATGACGGAAAAGGCAACCTGATCCTTGCCAGCAACGCAGACAGCCGAGTTCAATGGTTCCACGACCCGACGGGCAACCTGGTGCGCGAGCATCAATATTATCTGGGGCTGGACAAACCTGTTGTTGCGGTCTGGCAGCACGAGTACGACGTACTTAACCAGCGGATAGCGACCATTCGCCCGGATGGCCACCGGGTAAGTTGGCTGACCTACGGCAGCGGTCATCTACTGGCACTTCGCCTCAATGAACATGAACTGCTCGGTTATGAGCGGGACGACATGCACCGCGAGGTGTTGCGTCATCAGGGCAACCGGCTGGTACAGGCGCAAAAATGGGATTCGGTGGGGCAACTGCAGGAGCAACTGCTCGGTAGAAGTGATGATCGATCGATCCTGATCAAGCGCGACTACACCTATGATGCTGGCAGCCAGCTAACAGGCATCAACGACAGTCGTCGCGGTGCGCTTTCTTATCGGTACGATCCTGTTGGCAGGTTGCTCAGTGCTGTCAGCCGTCTGGGCGTAGAGACCTTCGCCTTCGACCCGGCGGGCAACTTGCTGGACGAAAAATCCACCGAGTCTCAACGTCCATTGGAACTAACGCCACGGCGTAGCAAGCTGCTCGACAACCTGCTGCGTGAATACGCAGGCACCCATTACGAATACGATGATCGCGGCAACCAGATCAAACGCTGGGATAACGGCGCTTACAGTCAGATGCGCTGGGATTTGTTCGATCGGCTGATGCATTTTGATGACGCCCGGTTGTCGGTCAAGTACGCCTACGATGCGTTGGGGCGCCGCCTCTTCAAACACTCGAATGTGCATTACAAGCAGCGCCCAGAAGCAGGCTCACTGTGGAACCGGAGCGAACAAGCGCGGATGCAGCGTGAGAATGGCTGTGGCTTCACGCTATACGGTTGGGATGGCGACAATCTCGCTTGGGAAAGTAGTCCTGCACAGCATGATGGCGATGCGGGGAGGACGGTTCACTATATCTTCGAACCGAACACATTCATTCCTGTGGCTCAGGCACTAACGCACAACTCAATCAACTTGACGGGCATACCGAGCTACGGCGAAGACTACAACCTGGATGAAGATCCGCTGTGGAGTCACACACCATCAGCGCCGTCGATTGATGTGCTGAGCTGGTATCAGTGCGATCAACTGGGCACGCCCCAGGAGCTGACTGATCAGAATGGCGAGATTGCCTGGAGTGCGCAGTATAAGGCTTGGGGAGCGGTACGCGAACAGCGCTCGGCTTCGGCTGCCCAGGAGGGCGTGACCAATCCGATCCGGTTTCAGGGACAGTATCACGATCATGAGACAGGGCTGCATTACAATCGCTATCGATACTACGATCCAGGTGTTGGGCGATTTATTAGTAAAGATCCCATCAGCTATGACGGTGGTTTGAATCTTTACCAATACACGCCTAACCCGGTTGAGTGGATTGATCCCTTCGGCCTGATGCCGATGAGCCCGCCCGGCAGTCGTAAAGGCAAAGATTTTACGACAGCAGGCAAAAAAGCAGTAAAAGAGGAAAACGTGTCACGCCACGGGGCGATGACCTGTGAGCTGTGCGAGTCGGATGTAATCAATGCTGTACGGCATCAGCGTGGAGTACGGCCTCCCGACAATGAGGCGCACATCGACCATATCATTCCCAAATCGAAGAACGGCTCGGGTACGCCAGAAAATGGTCAAGTACTATGTCGCATATGCAACCTCGACAAGAGCGACTCTTACACGCCTTAAGGATCAGAAATGGAAAAGATTTTTTTTAAATTAACCGTCACGGATGATTACCCACCCGTCTCAAGTGAGAGTGTTTGGGCTGAGTCATTGGCTTCCGGATCATTCATTGTGAAAAACATACCGTTCTACTCCAAGGATGCTTGTCTCGATGACGAGATTCTGACTAAAGCGGGGGCCGACGGTGAGCGTTACTTTGAAAGGGTGATCACAAGCAGTGGAAACAGCACTATTCGAATTATCTTTTTTGATGCAGGGGAGCCTCATATTTCGATCGTCCTGGAGAAACTGGTCGTTATGGGATGCACCTGGGAAGGAATGAGTGAAAAATTCTTTTCCGTAAATATTCCCGTGAGCGTTTCTCTTGATGAAGTGATCGAATACCTGAGTAAGGGAGAGGAAAACGGGTGGTTGGATTATGAATACGGCCTGCTCCGCCAATAGGTGATACAGCAGGCTATGAAGATGTCTGGATGGTTGAGTAAGAAACATTGAAACCGGATTGCGAGGGGTTTCACGCTTGACTGATCGCGTGGATCAACTTCGCCTGGCAACGACTTGGTCAAAGGAATGACAACATGAAAGACGCCATTCGCTTGGGCGACTCCACCACTCACGGTGGCAAAGTCCTCGAAGCCTTTTCCCAGACCGACCTAAACGGCAAGCCCATCGCCGGGGAGGGTCACAAGGTCAGCTGTCCTCTGTGCAAAGGCATTTTTCCGATTGCCGAAGGCAGCAGCACTTACACCGTCGATGGAACGCCCATCGCGCTGGACGGCATGAAAACCGCCTGCGGGGCCGCGCTGATTGCCAGTGGCCCGAAAGGAGCGGTGGTCAGTTGAATCCGCGAGGGTGAGCTCTTCGTTCGCCCTCTGAATACTGCAAGTAAACAACCTGGCTTCATCCATTAAAGGAATAAACATGAAGAACACCGCTTTGATCCTCGCACTGACCGCCGCTCTCGGCACCGTCAATGTTGCTCATGCAGAAGGACCGGACGCCGCTACGTTGAAAGGGATGTACGACAATGGGCGCAACATGTCCGGTCTGATTAACCATTGCGTTGACAAAGGTTTCCTGAAAGCTGAAAGCGCTACGAACGCCAATAAAATGGTGGCGTTTGTTGCCGGTATTCCAGGGCAGATGGACAAGAGCGACGGCGATAAGAACGAGGCCCATGGTCGCAAGGGTGAGGTATTGGACGACGGCCAATACAAAACCCTGGAGGCCAATCTGCCGCCGAGTCTGACGCTCAAGCAGTGGTGCGAGCAGGCGGATCAAGGCATGCGTCAGGGGTTGGAGCGTGTGGGTCTGTAATCATCCCTGATGATTGATTGTTCCCACGCGCAGGAAAGGAATGCCTCAAGGGACGCTCCGCGTTCCAGTTCGCGAAGGGACGCGGAGCGTCCCGGGCCGCATGCCTTTGCTGCGCGTGAGAACGATCAGGTGGAACGGGCAGGTTATTTCGCGGAGAACTTCAACACCACGCTGTGGCTGTAAGTCTGCCCCGGATCAAGCCGAGTACTCGGGAAGTCCGGCTGATTTGGTGAATCCGGATAATGCTGAGTCTCCAGGGTAAACGCGCCCCAGTGCGGATAGACCTTGCCACCCTTACCCTTGACCGTGCCGTCGAGGAAGTTGCTGGTATAGAACTGCACACCCGGCTCCGTGGTGAACAACTGCAGCACGCGACCTGACTGCGGGTCACTCACCTCAGTCGCAACTTTGCCGATATCGCCCTTGGTATCCAGCGCCCAGTTGAAATCGAACCCACCCTGTTTCGGCTCGGCGAATTTCAACTGCGGATGATCAGCCTTGATGTGCGTGCCGATCGCGGTTGGTTTGCTGAAGTCCATCGGCGTGCCGGCGACGGGCGCCAGTTCGCCGGTCGGGATCAGTTTGGCGGTGACCGGGGTGTAATGGCTGGCGTGCAGGGTGGCGACCTGTTTGAGAATGTCGCCATTGCCGGCGCCGGCGAGGTTGAAGTAGCTGTGGTTGGTCAGGTTGAGCACGGTCGGTTTGTCGGTGCTGGCCTTGTAGTCGATGCGCAGTTCGTTGTTGTCGGTGAGGCGATAGGTCACCTCAGTGGTGAGGTTGCCGGGGAAGCCCATTTCGCCGTCCGCCGACAGATAGGTCAGGGTCACGCCGACTGAGTCCTTGTCCTTGGTTTCCTGTGCCTTCCAGACTTTCTTGTCGAAGCCCTGCGTGCCGCCGTGCAGCGCGTTGGTCTTGTCGTTTTGCGGCACTTGATAGCGCTTGCCGTCGAGTTCGAACGCACCTTCAGCGAGGCGATTGCCGAAGCGGCCGATGGTCGCGCCGAAGTAGGCGGTGCCTTTCTGGTAGCCCTGCACATCGTCGAAGCCGAGCACGACGTCGTCGAACTTGCCGTGCTTGTCGGCGACTTTCAGCGATTGCAGGGTCGCGCCGTAGGTGATGACGGTGGCTTGCATGCCGTGGCTGTTGCGCAGGATGTATTGTTCGACGGGCGTGCCGTCATTGGTTTTGCCGAAGGCTTTGTGTTCGGCGCTGAGGCCGGCCGCGTTGGCGGAGAGGGTGGCGATCATCAGGGACAGTCCGAGGCCGGAGAGCAGGTGACGGGATTGAAGCATGATTGACGTTCCTTTTTGTTGTTGTTTTCAGCGTGACGTTCCATCGGCAAAATAAATCACCGATCAATCAAGTAGTCAGACTAAATTATCTTCAAGAGAAAATTTATAGCTGATGAATCGTTTATTTCAACAATAAAGCCAGACTAAATTGCTCGGGACGAAGGCCCGAAGGTCGGTCGATTGCTTGCACCACTGCACTTTTTCGCAATCGGCGGCTCTATCCATGGCCAGGATGCGGTGACTCCCGCCGCACAGGAATGTGCCTGTTCGAGATTTCATGCCGAGAGTTTTTGCCCTGATCGCTGCTTTTTTCCGCCGCCCGTGCCTGTTGCTGGCCTGTCTGTCGTCGCTGCTGTTCAGCGGTTGCAGTCACCAGGACGGCAACGGCTTCTTCAACCAGATGCGTGAAGGGAAGCCGCAGGAGTTCCTGCAGACCAGCGTCGACCGCATGGCCACACTGGCGATGCGCGACAACCTCAGCAGTCTCTATCGCTTGCAAGCCAAGCTGTACCTGCGCAACCCGGACGAGCTGCGCAAGTCAGGGTTTCTCAACATCCATGCTGCGGTGAAACAGGTGCGGATGGCCATCGAGCAGCAACAGCCGCTGCCGGTGTTGGGTGGTCGAAAGGATCTGGCCGCGCTGAGCTATGCGATGAGTCCGGAGTTTCTCGGTGACCGCGTCGGCGCGTTCATCTATGCCATCGGCAGCATGCTGGTCACCGCCCACGGCAATCGCACCGAGTTCTACATGACGGACGCGATCAACCCGACGTTCGTTCACAACGCTGCACGCAATATCGAAAAAGCCACGTGGATTTTGTCCCAGCGACAAAACACCGCCGGCCAGCCACTGCTGTTTTCCAATGAGATCTCGGAGGAGGGCAGCAACCTGAGCTTCGCCACCGAGTTCGGCAAAATCGTTGCGCGACTGGACCTGATCACGCAGATGCTTGACGAGCGCTACCGGCGGATCGGCCTTAACTATGCGCAGAGTTTGCTGTTCCTGAATTTCTTGCCGGTGCAATGAGTGCAGAGATCCAATGTGGGAGCGAGCCTGCTCGCGAAAGCGGTCTTTCATGCACCGAAGTGTTGATTGATCCACCGCATTCGCGAGCAGGCTCGCTCCCACATTGATCCATTAGTGAAGGTTGTTTTTGTATACAATCCGTCACCGCTATTGATCAATATGGAGCCGCCCCCGTCATGACCGACCCCGCAAGCGCCGATTTCACTCGCGTCGACCGCACCGCCCGTGCGGACAAACTGCCTTATGCCGCGTTGCTGGCATTCGCCATGACCGGTTTCATCGCCATCCTCACCGAAACCCTCCCGGCCGGATTGCTGCCGCAAATCGGCGCCGGGCTCAATGTCAGCGAAGTACTCGCCGGGCAACTGGTGACGCTGTATGCGCTGGGTTCGATTGTCGCGGCGATCCCGCTGACCGTCGCCACGCGCGGCTGGCCACGGCGGCGGGTGTTGTTGATGACGGTCGGCGGGTTTCTGATTTTCAACACTGTCACCACATTCTCCAGTCATTACGGTCTGACCCTGGCTTCGCGTTTTCTCGCCGGGATGGCGGCGGGGTTGTCGTGGGGGATCATGGCCGGCTACGCGCGGGGCATCGTGCCGGTGCATCAGCAGGGGCGGGCGCTGGCGATTGCCATGCTCGGCACTCCCGTGGCGTTGTCACTGGGCACGCCGGCGGGGACGTGGCTGGGCAATCTGATCGGCTGGCGCGCGTCGTTCGGGATCATGTCGGCGCTGGCCCTGGTGTTGGCGGCGTGGATTGTCATCGCCGTGCCGGATCGTCCGGGGCAAACCAGCGAAGAGCGTCTGCCGTTGCTCGAATCGTTGCGCCTGCCGGGCGTGCGGCCGGTGTTGTTCGTGGTGCTGACGTGGATGCTCGGGCACAACATTCTCTACACCTACATCGCGCCGTTTCTGATGCAGGCCGGTCTGGCTGACCGGGTCGATCTGGTATTGCTGGTGTTTGGCCTGTGTTCGCTGGTGGGAATCTGGATCATCGGCGTGCTGGTGGATCGCTGGTTGCGCTGGCTCACATTGATCAGCCTCGCGGTGTTTGCGCTGACGGCGCTGGTTCTGGCGTTGGCGGCGCCGTCGCCTCTGATCATTTATGCCTGCATGGCGGTGTGGGGCTTGTCGTTTGGCGGCTCGGCCACGTTGCTGCTGACCTCGGCGGCGGACTCGGCCGGTGAGCATGTCGATGTGGTGCAGGCGATGCTCACCACGTCGTGGAACGTGGCGATTGCCGGGGGCGGTTTATTTGGCGGCTTGTTGCTGGATCGGGCGGGGGCGATGTCGTTTCCGTGGGCGCTGCTGATTCTGTCGCTTATTGCGCTGGCCACGGTGTGGGTCAACAAAACCCACAGCTTCAAACCTGGCCGGCGGGTGCATTAACTCTGGAAACCACCACTTGACACTGTGGGAGCGAGCTTGCTCGCGAAAGCGGTGGGACATTCAATTTATCTGGCGACTGACACAACACCTTCGCGAGCAAGCTCGCTCCCACAGGGGATAATTGTGGTGAGGTCGATATGGCATAACGATAGACCGCATCGATATATGTGGTTATAAGAAAAATCGCTATGCTGCGGGCCAGATTTTTCCTGTCGTTTTTCTGGACGGTTTAATGGAATTGGCAAATTTCGGCCTGGTGATTGCCGGGCTGGTGGTGGGTTTTATTGTCGGCATGACCGGTGTCGGCGGTGGTTCGTTGATGACGCCGATCCTGTTGTGGTTCGGCATCAACCCGGCAACGGCGGTGGGCACCGACCTGTTGTACGCCGCCATTACCAAATCCAGCGGCGTCCTCGTTCACCGCAAAAACAAAAACATCGACTGGGCCATCACCGGCTGGCTGACCCTCGGCAGCGTGCCGGCGGTGGCCATGACCCTGTGGTTCCTCAGCACCCTGCACACCGCGCCGGACGCGATGAACGCCATCATCAAACAGGCGCTGGGCTTCGTCCTCTTCGCCACCGCGCTGGCGATCTTCTTCAAGAAACGCTTGCTCGACTTCGCCCACAAACGCGCGGGTGGCAACTACAACCCAAGCGGTTCACGGCTGAACGTGATGACCGTGATCACCGGTCTGGTCCTCGGCACCATGGTTGCCCTGACCTCGATCGGTGCCGGCGCCCTGGGCACTGTCGCGCTGTTCATCCTCTATCCGTTGCTGCCGACCCGTCGCCTGGTCGGCACCGAAATCGCCCACGCCGTGCCGCTTACGCTGGTCGCCGGTCTTGGCCACGCGAGCATGGGCAACATGGATTGGGGCGTGCTGGGCTTCTTGTTGGTCGGCTCGCTGCCAGGCATCTGGCTCGGCAGCCACCTGACCGGGCGCATCTCCGATGAAGTCTTGCGCCCGTGCCTGGCGACGATGCTGGTGCTGATCGGTTACAAACTGGCGTTCTGATCCGGCCATGACTGAAACCACTGTCCGTTGCGATGGCCGTCTCGCCATCAGCGTCGAACCGCGTGAAATGCGCATGAGCCATTGGCTGTATGCGCCGCAGGTAGTCGATCTGCAGCGCCAGCAAGTGCTGCTGGATCTGAGCGAGAGCCTGTGGGATTTGCTCGGTACCGCCGACGAGACGGCCAATGGCATCGAGCTGGTGCTGCGCAAATACCCGGGCGATCGGGCGTCGGTGAGGTTGAGTGTTGAACTCGACAGCGGTGAACTCAAGCTCGGTGGACAACCCGTCGCCCCTGCGCAATTGCTCTCGGCGCTCGATTCAGCGCTGGGGTGAGGCGGCACAGCCTGCCGCGAGCCACCTCACCACGGGTTAGCGCTGAATGACGTATTTCATCACCGTCACCGGTAAATCGTCGTAGACCAGCTCTTCAACCACTTCCCAACCCAGTCGCGCATACAACGACTGCGATGTGTCGGTGTACAGATACAACTCGGGCACACCCAGCGCCGCCGCTTCTGCAACCACTCGATTGACCAGTTGCGAAGCAATCCCGCGCCCACGTTCCTCAGCCTTCACATAAACCCCGGCCAGCCATGGCGTCAGGTTCGGGCGCAGCTTCAGATCGCTTTCGATCAGCAGCGCACCGCCCAGCAAACGTGAACCGTCGAGTGCCACCACCACGCTGGGCACTGCACCTTTGCCGCAGGATTCGCGCATGTGTTCGATGCGGTCCTCGACGGTTTGCCCGGGACGAAACTCGCCCCACTCCTTGAAGTTGAGCGTGGCCAGTTCTTCGATCAATTCGGGGTGATCACACAGGTAATCGATGTGCATACGGGTGAACTCCATTCCATTGGCAGAACCGCCACCCTAATGCGGTCATAAAAGGTAATCAAATCCGGGTTGCGATCGTGCCGGTGATGTTGCGCAATGTCGTGCCTGTCCTAAGCTTCTGACTAGGCGACAGATATTTGCCGGGTCAGCCCGGAACAATCGCCACGATGCGCAATCATTAGAGCGTGGATATCAAAAGGAGATGCGCATGCTCATCAGGTCATTGACCCTGACACTCTTGCTGGCGATTGCCGGCCCCTTGTTCGCCGCTGACAACGATTCGCCCATCGCCGGGGATATGGGCCGCGCCCGACCGCTGATCGTGATCGCACAAAGCACCGTCGACCCCGTGTGGGTGGCGCTGAAAAAGTCGCTGGAGGATCCCGCCAACAAAAAGGGTGTCACCGACCGCAACATCAAGGTCTACACCATCCTCAACATGTCCGGCCAACTCGACGGCAAAGACATGGGCCAGCAAGACACCATGGCGCTGTTGCGCTCGCTGAAGCTCGGCGCCGGGGCGTATCCGAAAGTGTTCCTGGTGGGCAAGGACGGCGAGACCAAGCTTTCAGCTTCGGGGGATGAAGCGAAAGCGGTGGATCTGAAGAAGATTTTCGACACCATCGATGCCATGCCAATGGCCGAGAAGGAAGCGGCCGCTGCGGCTCAAGCGCCAGTTGCTGCTACGCCGGAACCGGCAAAAGGTGCGAAGAACGCGAAGCCGACCAAGCCTGCGAAACCAGCCAAGCCGCCGGAAATGCCGGATGATTGATCGGTTGTTGTAGAGACGATTTCACGTCAAAGGGGCGAGAGGATTCAATCTTCTCGCCCCTTTTCTGTTTCTGAATGCTCCGACGCAAAGCCCTTCAGCTCTGTCGGATTTTTCCTGCAAGTCGCGGCGGCGGTGGTGAACTGGTGGGCTTGGCGGTGTAGGGATAGTCTTCTGTGGCCGCTGCAAAACACAGTGGTCGGACGTGGAAGTCCGGTTGTCGGTTACATCCATCAATGTCTCAAAAGCGCATGTCGACGTTATTTATGTCAACATCGCCGCGTTTTTGGCGGCTGTGCGCAGGGGCACTTTCGAGTGCGCCGGGTTTTGGTGGATTGGCCTGGTCTTCCACACCTGCGTACAGCTGCCACCCTCATGTGGAAGTGAGAAAGGTAGTTTTTCCTACAATTCACTACGGTACTTCATACATGAAAAAACCAACGCCAAACCCTCCCGAATCCCCCATGGATTCAGGATCCTTCGACGCCAACAACCCCCGCTTACGCAACCCGCATCATCCCGATCCCATCAGCCACCTCTTCACCATCGTCCCCGATATCGAGACGCCCACGCTGCTCTGCCACGCTTGCGAAACCCTCGCTTCACTGAACGTCCTGACCACTGACCTCGCCTCTGAACTGCAGGGTTCAACGCGCAGTCTCGCCTTGTCGATTCAGCAGTTGGCCGTGCTCGGCGAGTTGCTGGTCAACCGTGCACTGGACAATCTCGATCCACCGGCGGCGACGCAACACTGAACAGGGAGGTTCTTACATGGCGCGACACATTCCAATTACCGGGATCGACTGCAAGATTCCCAGTCTGTTGATCGACAGCGAAGCACCCGTGGATGTGCTGCACGGCACAGCGGCTTACCGTTTGCGCTGTGTGACGCAATTGATGGAGACCCTGGCGTTGGGTGACGGCAAGGGCCACGACGCATTACTGCTACAGGATTTCGCCCGGGTGATGGCGATTCCGTTGCGGGACAGTTGCGACTTGATGGATGTCATCGGCTGGAAGTTGCAGGCACAGCTTTAAAGGCTGAAACGAAAATGGGCGACCGCGAAAGGTCGCCCATTTTTATTGCCTGACGCGAAACTTTTAATCGGCGACAGCACTGAGGATTTTGTGGGCGATCTTCACCCGCTCAGGAATCGGAAAGTTCTTGTTGGCCATGATCACAATGCCCACGTCCTTGCTCGGCACAAACGCCACGTAAGTCCCGAAGCCACCTGTAGAGCCAGTCTTGTTGATCAATAACTCTTCCGGTTGCGGTTGCGGCGGATTCAGCCACTGCACCTTGTGCGCCTGCATGGCCATTTCCGTCGAGTTGCCCGCCAGCAAGCGATCGAGGCTGATCGGGTAGTGGTACATCTCCCAACCCAAACCCTGAGTCATATCGCCGACTGTGTAGTAACCGGTGTGCGTGTTGGCGATGGTTTTTTGCAAGGACGCTTCCAGCGTTTCAGGTTTCAGGTTGGCCTGCACGTAACGCAGCATGTCCACGGCACTGGTTTTCACGCCATAGGCCTGCGAATCCAGGGCGCCGGGCGTGACGCGCACCGGTTTGCCGTTCTTGTCATAGCCCTGCGCATACAGGTTCATTTGTCCAGCAGGCACGCTGAGGTAGGTGTGCTGCAAACCGAGTTTCGGCAGCAGGGTTTGCGTCATTGCCTGATCGAAAGGCTGGCCGAGGCTTTTCGCCGCCAGATAACCGAACAACCCAAGGCTTGGATTTGAATACTGGCGATGGCTGCCTGCCGGATAGACCGGTTTCCACTGCTGGAAATAGCCGAGCATCTTGTCAGACGAATCCGCGTCGTCCGGAAATTGCAGTGGCAAGCCGCCAGCGCTGTAGGTGCCCAGTTGCAGCACCGTGATGTTGTCGAACGCGCTGCCTTTCAGTTCAGGCCAGAGCTGGCTGGCTTTGGTCGACAGGTCCAGTTTTCCAGTGGCTTGGGCATAACCGGCGAGGGTGGCGGTGAAGGTTTTGCTCACCGAGCCGATTTCGAACAAGGTGTTTTCGCTGACTTTCTGCCCGGTGTCTTTCGCAGCTACCCCGTAGTTAAAGTAATGCGGATGGCCGTTAATGGTCAGCGCCACGGTCAACCCGGGAATGTTCTGCTGTTGCATGACCGGCGTCACTGCGTCGGTGACCAGCGCTTGCAACTGCGCGTCGGTGGGCGTGGCGGCCATGCAGGACGAGGCGCCAAAAAACAGGCCGAAAGCGGCACGGGAAATGACTTTGTTTGAATGAACGGATGGCATGAGTGAACCACTCTCCATGAGTGTTGATGATGTTATCCCGCTACACTGCGGGCGATTCGTTCGTTGGGCGACTGATCAGCGCCGCCAATCTAGCCAGCGCGACGCCAATCGACAAACGACGAAAACTCGCAAGAGCCATTAGAAAAATTCGGGACTGGGCATGATTCGACCGCAATTGCCGCTCAACGCACTGCGCGCCTTTGAAGCGTCCGCGCGTCATTTGAGCTTCACCCGCGCCGCCGTGGAACTGTGCGTCACGCAAGCAGCGGTCAGCCATCAGGTGAAAAGCCTTGAGGCGCAGCTCAATGTCACGCTGTTCAAACGCCTGCCCCGTGGGCTGATGCTGACCAGTGAGGGTGAAACTTTGCTGCCGGTGCTGAGCACTTCGTTCGATCACATCGCGCAGATCCTCGAACGCCTCGCCGGCGGACAGTATCGCGAAATGTTGACCGTCGGCGCGGTGGGCACCTTCGCCGTAGGTTGGCTGCTGCCGAGGCTGGCAGACTTCCAGGCGAAACATCCGCTCATAGATTTGCGGCTGTCGACCAACAACAACCGTGTGGATGTGGCGGCGGAAGGTCTGGATTACGCGATTCGCTTCGGTGCTGGCGCGTGGCATGGCATCGAAGCGACGCGTTTGCTCGATGCGCCGCTGTCGGTGTTGTGCGTGCCGGAAATCGCTCGGCAACTGCAATCACCGGGGGATTTGTTGCAACAGACGCTGCTGCGTTCCTATCGTACGGATGAATGGCCGGAGTGGTTTCAGGCTGCCGGTCTGGCAACGCAGGCTGCGCCGCCGCAGAGCATCGTGTTTGATTCGTCGCTGGCGATGATGGAGGCGGCGTTGCAGGGTGGCGGGGTGGCGTTGGCGCCGCCGCTGATGTTTGCCCGGCAATTGGCGGCGGATGCGATTTGTCAGCCGTTTGCGATTGAGATTACGACGGGGAGTTACTGGTTGACGCGGTTGCAGTCGCGGCCGCAGACGGCGGCGATGTTCGCCTTCAAAAACTGGCTGCTGCAAATATCTACCTGACTCACATAATCCCCTGTGGGAGCTGGCTTGCCAGCGATAGGGCCGGCACCGCCAACATCTATGTCGGCTGACCCACCGCTATCGCTGGCAAGCCAGCTCCCACAGGTTCATCTGTTGAACCAACTACTCGGATTCAACCTCTATTCCCAGTAGAAATGAGCCTGTTGGGATACCGCTTTGGGTTGATGATCAGCGCACCAGACACGGCCGCTTGTTATCGAACGTCCACCCCGGAATCAAAAACTGCATCGCCACGCTGTCATCGCGCGCGCCGAGGCCCATGCCTTTGTATAGCTCATGAGCCTTGGCCACTTGATCCATATCCAGTTCGACACCCAGCCCCGGTTTCTTCGGCACTTGGACCAGACCGTCGACAATTTGCAGCGGTGCTTTGGTCAGGCGCTGTCCGTCCTGCCAGATCCAATGAGTGTCGATCGCGGTGATCTCGCCCGGCGCAGCAGCGGCGACATGGGTGAACATCGCCAGCGAGATGTCGAAGTGGTTGTTGGAATGCGAGCCCCAGGTCAGGCCCCATTCATGGCACATCTGCGCCACGCGCACCGAACCCCGCATGGTCCAGAAATGCGGGTCGGCCAGTGGAATGTCCACCGACTGCAACTGGATCGCATGACCCATTTCACGCCAGTCAGTGGCGATCATGTTGGTGGCGGTTTTCAGTCCCGTGGCGCGACGGAATTCAGCCATGACTTCGCGGCCGGAATAACCGTTTTCCGCACCGCACGGGTCTTCGGCGTAGGCGAGCACCTGATGCTGGTCGCGGCACAAACGAATGGCTTCTTTCAGTGACCACGCGCCATTCGGATCAAGGGTGATGCGCGCCTCGGGAAAGCGTTCGGCCAGCGCCGTCACCGCTTCGATTTCCGCATCGCCACTGAGCACGCCGCCCTTGAGTTTGAAGTCCTTGAAGCCGTATTTCGCATGGGCCGCTTCGGCGAGGCGCACCACGGCTTCGGCGGTCATGGCTTTTTCGTGGCGTACGCGGAACCAGTCGTTGTCGGCATCCGGTTCGCTGCGATAGGCGAGGTCGGTTTCGCGCTGATCACCAACGTAAAACAGATAGCCGAGCATCTTCACTTCATCGCGTTGCTGGCCTTCGCCAAGCAGTGCCGCCACCGGTACATCCAGATGCTGACCGAGCAGATCGAGCAGCGCGGCTTCGAGGCCGGTGACCGCGTGAATGGTGATGCGCAGGTCGAACGTCTGCAGGCCACGGCCTCCGGCATCGCGGTCGGCGAAGGTCTGGCGCACCTGATTAAGAATCTTCTGATACGTACCGATCGGGCTGCCGATCACCAGGCTGCGCGCGTCTTCCAGGGTCTGGCGAATACGCTCGCCACCGGGCACTTCACCGACACCGGTGTGGCCAGCGTTGTCCTTGAGAATAACGATGTTGCGGGTGAAAAACGGCCCATGGGCGCCACTCAGATTGAGCAGCATGCCGTCGTAGCCGGCCACCGGGATGACTTGCATGTCGGTGATGATCGGGGCTTTGGCGGTGTCGTGTGCGGTCATGTTTTTATCCTTTTAATAAAGAATTCAGGCGTGTTTCGGCGCGGTCTCGACCACGGCGATGTCGGCAGCGGGTTTCGGTGTGGTGCGCGCGAAGAAGACGATGATCGCGGCAATGATCGAGGTCGCCGCCAGGCCATAGAGACCGCCCTGAATCGAGCCGGTGTGTTCTTCGAGCAGGCCGAATGTAGTCGGCGCAACGAAGCCGCCAAGGTTGCCCACCGAGTTGATCAGCGCGATCACCGCCGCAGCGATACGGGCATCCAGATACGCCTGCGGAATCGGCCAGAACAGCGATGAAGCGGATTTGAAGCCCAGCGCGGCAAAGCAGATCGCAACGAAAGCAAAGATCGGCCCGCCGGTGGTGGACATGAACATCCCCGCAGCGGCGATCAACAGGGCGGTGGCGACCCACGCCTGCTGGTGTTTCCACTTGGCCGAGAACGAAGCGAAGGCGTACATGCCGATGATCGACAGCAACCATGGAATCGAGTTGAACAGACCGACCTGGAAGTCGCTCATCTCGCCCATTTTCTTGATGATGCTCGGCAGCCAGAAGGTCGCCGCGTAGATGGTCAGTTGAATGAAGAAGTAGATCAGGCAGAACAGGATGATCTGGCGGTCCTTGAGCAGTTTGCCCATCGATGGCCGGATCGGCGTCGCGGCTTCGCGGGCCTTCTGTTCAGCGTCGATGGCGTTGACCAGTGCGTCCTGTTCGGCGCGGGTCAGCCATTTCGCGTCGTGCGGTTTGGCGTCGAGCCAGAACCAGACGAACACGCACAGGCACACGGAAAACATCCCTTCAATGAAGTACATCCATTGCCAGCCGTGCATGCCCAGCCCGTTGATCTGCAGGAGCAGGCCGGACAGCGGGCCGGAGATCAGCGAGGCTACGGCGGAGCCGCTGAGGAAGATCGCAATCGCCTTGCCGCGTTCGGCGCCGGGCAACCAACGGGTGAAGTAGTAGATCACCCCGGGAAAGAATCCGGCCTCGGCCACACCGAGCAAAAAGCGCAACACATAAAAGTGGGTTTCGTTCTGGATGAACGCCATGCCGGCGGCGACTAGGCCCCAGGTGAACATGATGCGGGTCAGCCAGATGCGTGCGCCGACTTTCTGCAGAAGCATGTTCGACGGGACTTCGAACAGCGCATAACCGATGAAGAACAGACCTGCGCCGAAGCCGTACGCGGCGGCACCAATACCCAGGTCATGTTCCATGTGAGTGCGGACGAAACCGATGTTCACCCGGTCAATGTAATTGACGATGAACATGATCACGAAGAGCGGCAGGATGTGGCGTTTCACTTTCGAGATGGCGGACGCGAGTGTCGAATCGACGCCCTCGTTCATCCCGGAGACGGAGGTTTTCACTTGGTTTTCTCCCACTGATTATTTTTATGCGGGGTAGGGCAGTGCAGCGTTGTTGATAGACATCATACAACTGTAAATTTTTGTCCTACAAGTGGGTCGGGGCGATTATTTTTCTCTGGACGGTCGTGTTTTTATGCCTTTTCACCTTGATTGCTAATGTTTACGGGTTTTTATCTGGGCGTTGAACGCGATGCCGCTCCACTGCAACACAGCGTTTATCGACAGGAGGATCAAAGAGGATCTGAATTTATTTGAGTGTTGTCATACAAGTGGAGGCGCTAAAATCAATCTCTTAAGACTCCTGCGCGATGCTACGATCCGCTAGCCCCGATCACCGGAACCGACCATGCAAGAAGACCTCGACGTCCCCGCCCGCAAACGTGCGCACAACCTCGCCCATGATCTGGTGGAAAAACTCACTCAGAGCATCTTGCTCGGGCAGCTGTCACCCGGCGACAAGCTGCCGTCGGAAAATTCCATCGTTCAGGAGTACGGCGTCAGTCGCACCGTGGTGCGCGAGGCGATTTCCAAATTGCAGGCTTCGGGGTTGGTGGAGACGCGCCACGGCATCGGCACGTTCGTCATCGAGCGCGCAGCGGAGCAGGGTTTGCGCCTGAATGTCGACACCGCGCTCGGTGTGCGCAGCATTCTCGAACTGCGTCTGGGCCTGGAAACGCAAGCGGCGGCGCTGGCGGCGCAACGGCGTACCGAGCAGCAATTGCTGCAGATGCGTCAGGCGCTGGATGACTATCAACGCCTGCTCGACAACAACGACAGCTGCGTCGAGGCGGATCGGCGCTTTCATCTGCTGGTCGCCGAGGCCACCGGCAATGTCTGTTTCAGCGAGATCATGCAGCATCTGGGCAGCGCAATGATTCCGCGTCACCGGCTCAATGCCGCCGAGCGTGGCGCGGCCGATCTGAGCAAGCTCGGGCAACTGGCCCATCTGGAACATGAGGCGATTCTGAATGCGATCAAGCGTCAGGATGCGGATGCCGCACGGGCCGCGATGTGGCTGCATCTGACCAACAGCCGGGATCGCTTCTCTGCACGGGGTTGAGCGCCGTCGGTCTGTTCGATAGCACGCTGCCGACAGGCCTGATTCCAAGCTGTACGGCCCGGGTATTCCGGACCTCCTTGGTGAGGTGTGTCATGGCTAATGATTTGCTGTTTCAGGGTGGCGTGCTGCCCACCGACCCAACCCGGCCGATGCCCGGCACCGATGAGCCGACGCTGGCCGATCATGATTCACCGATGGGAATGCCCCCAGGACGTGATCCGTTGAGCGATGCTGACCGGCCCGAAGACTGGAAGGATCCGGCAGCGGATGATGAGGATGTGCCGCCGGCAGATGAGCCGACGCCGTTGTCCGATGATCGGCGCTGAACGGTGATTGGTTTTGATTAATGTGTTGTCTGTGCTGTCCCCATCGCTGGCAAGCCAGCTCCCACAGGTTTTGCGGATGTCCCCGAAAACTATGTTCACCATAGAACCCTGTGGGAGCTGGCTTGCCAGCGATGGCGGCATTTGCTTCAACAATAATCAATGATCAGATTGCTGTCCGAACCACCCCAACCCGCCGCTCCAGATTCAACGCCAGCACACTGATCAGCACCACCACCGACCCCACCAGCACCATCAGCGTCGGCCGCTCCGCCAACCCGACCGAGGCAATCCCCATTGCCGTCGGCGGTATCAGGTACAACGTCATCGTCGCCCGGCTCAGATCCACATGCTTGAGCACAAAGCCCCACGCCAGATAGGCCAGCGCACTGGGAAACACGCCCAATGCCAACACTGCCCACTGTACCCGCAGCGGCGCATTCAGCACGGTTTGACCCAGCCCAGGCAGATAGATCAGCAGCATCATCGTCCCCGACCATACCGCGTAACACGCCAGGCTGAAGCCGTCGTAACGCCGTGCATGATGTTTTTGCAGGGCGAAATAAACGCTCCATGAAACCGCCGCCAGCAAGATCAACAGGGCATGCGCATTGAAGTCGCCCAAACCTTTGTCACCGCTGACCACAATCACCACGCCGACAAAGCCAAGCAACACACAACCCCAACGCCAGGCGCTGACCCGGTCCTTGAACAAGAACCGCGCCAGCAACGTGCTGAACAGTGGACTCGATTGCGCCAACACGCTGGAAGCGCCGGCACTGACGCTTTGCTGGCCGATATTCAACGCGACGTGGTGCAGGCTGACGGCGAAAAAACCCAGGGCGAACAACAGCGGTACATCCAGCCAATACGGCAGACGAATGCCTTTGAACGCGGCGATCAACGCCATGAACACCGACGCCACCAGAAACCGCAGCAACGCCAACTGTCCGGGGGCGTAGGCATGCAATCCGATGTGAATTCCGGTCGGCGAATAGGCCCAGCAAACGATGACAAAAGTCATCGCCAAGAGGATTTTCCACGGGGAAGGGTGCGGCATGATCAGGCGCTCAGTGGTGTTGATGCGCCGAGTATCCGGGCGCCCAATCATTCGCCACAACTGACTTATAATGCGCTGAATGTTCACTCAGAGTGATGGGTATGGAGCTGGCACAAATCCGTATGTTCAAGACTGTGGCTGAGGTTGGCAGCATCGCGCGGGCGGCGGAAAAGCTGTTTTGCGTGCCGTCGAATATCACCGCGCGGATCAAGGCGCTGGAGGCCGAGTTGGGCGTTGCGCTGTTTCTGCGTGAGGGGCGCGGGTTGCGCATTAGTCCGGCGGGACAGACGTTTCTTGCCTATGCCGAGAAGATTCTGGCGCTGACCGCTGAAGCGAAACGGGCGGTTGACCCCTCGGCAGAGCCGTCCGGGCCGCTGCGCATCGGTGCCATTGAATCGTCGGCGACCGGGCGTTTGCCGCGCCTGTTGGCGAAGTTTCACCAGCGTTATCCGCAGGTCGCACTGGAACTTACCACCGGCACTTGGGCGCAGTTGCTCGACGACACCGTCAGCCATCGCCTCGATGGCGCGATTGTCGCGGTGGATGTCGAACGTTCGCAGCTCAAGCGCACGCCGATGTATCGCGAAGAATTGCTGCTGATTGCATCAACCTCGTTCGGGCCGGTGCGCGGCATTGATGATCTGCAGGACAAAACCGTGTTCATGTGGCCGCAGGGTTGTCCGTATCGGGCGGCGCTGGAGCATTGGCTGTTGCGTCAGGGGTTGTCGCTGCCGATCGTCAGTCTCGCCAGTTATGGGGCGATTGTCGGTTGTGTGAGTGCCGGGGCAGGGGTGGCGCTGGTGCCCAAGGGCGTGTTTGAGCAGTACGCGAAAGGGGCTGGGTGTGTGGGGTACGAATTCCCGGAATTGACCGCCGTCGACAATTTGTTTTACTGGCATGAAAACGCCGGCGTGCATCCGGCGCGGGAGGCGTTTGTGGGGATGTTGCGGGAGGAGTTTAGTGTGTAGGAAAAGCCAGCCCTCACCCCAGCCCTCTCCCGGAGGGAGAGGGGGCCGACCGAGGTGTCATGCGTTATATGTCGACCTGATCGACCCAATTGATTATGGATTCGGCACAGCACGTTCAGGTCGGTGGATTTCTCCAATATCCCCCAATCAGTCCCCTCTCCCTCAGGGAGAGGGCTAGGGTGAGGGGCTTTTTCAGGCACCGCCGATATCCCGCATCAACAACCCGAACCGCAAATCCACCGTCTCCGGAATCGGCACATAAACCGTATGCCCATCCCCCGGCGCCACCTCAATGGCCTCACCCTTGAGGCTCTGCAATTCATGAAGATCAAAATGAACATTGCCCTTCGGTGTCATCAACTCCAGATGATCACCCAGACCAAAACGGTTCTTCACCTTGACCTCGGCCAGCCGCCCACGCCGCTCGCCAGTCAACTCGCCAACGAACTGCTGACGCTCCGACACCGAACTGCCATGCTGATAGTTCTGGTACTCGTCATGCACATGCCGACGCAGAAAGCCCTCGGTGTAGCCGCGCTGCGCCAGTGACTCCAGATCCGTCATCAGGCTGCGGTCAAATTCGCGCCCGGCCACCGCATCATCAATTGCCCGGCGATACACCTGCGTGGTGCGTGCGCAATAAAAGTGCGATTTGGTCCGGCCCTCGATCTTCAGGGAATGCACGCCCATACGCGTCAGGCGCTCAACATGCTGCACCGCACGCAGGTCCTTGGCGTTCATGATGTAAGTACCGTGCTCGTCCTCGAATGCCGGCATCAATTCATCGGGACGGTTGGCTTCCTGCAGCAGGTACACCTGATCAGTCGGCGCGCCGATGCCCAATGTTGGCTCGGGCTGGAAGGTCTGAACGATGTCGCCGAGCTGGTTTTCCGTGGCCTCTTGCGCCGAGTATTTCCAGCGACAGGCGTTGGTGCAGCTGCCCTGATTGGCGTCGCGTTTGTTCATGTAACCCGATAGCAGACAGCGCCCGGAATAGGCCATGCACAGCGCGCCGTGGACGAACACTTCCAGTTCCATGCCCGGCACCTGTTCGCGGATCTCGCCGATTTCTTCCAGCGACAATTCTCGCGACAGGATGATCCGGCTCAAACCCGTCTGCTGCCAGAACTCGGCGCTCGCCCAGTTCACCGTATTGGCCTGCACCGAGAGGTGGATCGGCATCTGCGGGAAATGTCGACGCACCAGCATGATCAGCCCCGGGTCGGACATGATCAGCGCATCCGGCGCCATCTCGATGACCGGCGCCAGATCTTTGAGGAAGGTCTTCAGTTTGGCGTTGTGCGGGGCGATGTTGACGACCACGTAGAAGCGTTTGCCTTGCGCCTGGGCTTCACCAATGCCCAACGCGAGGTTGGCGTGATCGAACTCGTTGTTGCGCACCCGCAGGCTATAACGCGGCTGGCCGGCATAGACTGCATCGGCACCGTAGGCGAAGGCGTAGCGCATGTTTTTCAGGGTGCCGGCGGGAGCGAGCAGTTCGGGGGCGGCGAGGATCGAGGTCATGGCGGTGTCGGTCGCAAAAGCGCGGCAGGGTAAGCCAGGTACGGCGAGGGTTTGTTGATCTGGATCTATGCTCCATGAATAAAGATGGCACTCGTGCGCGCCGCGGCTGACTAAGGAGCGGGGCGTGCATGACGCCTGACTGACATGGACCGGACATGAACGAAAAGAGTCTTCAATTCAAATCCCTGACCGTGCTGCTGGTGCTGGTCACGGTGGCCTTTATCTGGATCCTGTTGCCGTTCTACGGTGCGGTGTTCTGGGCAGTGATCCTCGGCATCCTGTTTGCGCCGATGCAACGCAAGTTGCAGGCGAAATTTGGCTGGCAACGCAACCTGACCTCGCTGTGCACGTTGAGCATCTGTCTGGTCATCGCGATTCTGCCGGTGATCATCGTTAGCGTGTTGCTGGTGCAGGAAGGGGCGACGGTTTACAAAAATATCGAAAGTGGTGAGCTGGACATTGCCGCATATCTGGCGCAGTTCAAGCACAGCTTGCCGCCGTACTTTCAGCACTTGCTCGACCGTTTTGGCATGGGCGAACTCAATGGCTTGCGCGAGAAAATCGTCAAATCGGCGATGCAGGGCAGTCAGGTGCTGGCCAGCCAGGCATTCAGTTTTGGTCAGGGCACATTCGAGTTCGTGGTGAGTTTTTTCATCATGCTGTATTTGCTGTTTTTCTTTCTGCGCGACGGCGCCGAACTGGCGCGCAAGGTGCGCACTGCCGTGCCACTGGAGGAAGGCCACAAGCGGCGCTTGCAGTTGAAGTTCAACCGTGTGGTACGGGCGACGGTGAAGGGCAATCTCGTCGTCGCGGTGACTCAAGGCGCGCTGGGCGGAGCGATTTTCTGGTTTCTCGACATCCCCAGCGCATTGCTGTGGGCGGTCTTGATGGGGTTTTTATCGTTGCTGCCAGCGGTGGGTGCGGGAATTGTCTGGGCGCCGGTGGCGGTGTATTTCCTGCTCAGCGGGATGATCTGGCAAGGCGTGGTGCTGGGCTTGTTCGGGGTATTTGTGATTGGGCTGGTGGACAACGTGCTACGGCCGATTCTGGTGGGCAAGGACACCAAAATGCCCGATTACCTGATTCTGATCTCGACCCTTGGCGGTCTGGCGGTGTTCGGTCTCAACGGCTTCGTGATCGGGCCGCTGATCGCGGCGTTGTTCATGTCGAGCTGGGCGCTGTTTGCCGAGACCAAACCCAAGGTGCAATTGCCTTAAGCGTGAAACGGCCGGCTGACGATCTTTTGCGACAGTGCCTGTGCCGCGGGCAGCGAAGTGAGCGGGCCGCTGATTGCTTCGCCGTCGCGCATCAGATACCAGCAGGCGAGCAGACCCGATGCCCTGAGCGAGGCGGGAACGGCGCTGCCGATAACGGACATGATTTGAACCTGAGCCATGACGAGTACCTCCATCTAACAATGGAGCTACCTTAGAGATTCGCCGCTTCTACGGACAATCAACGCTTTCGATAGTGGTCATTGATGCCGTTGAGGGCTCTCTCAATCGACCACTTGATCGAGCATGTGCATGACTTCGCGTTCGTTGAGCAAACCTTTGTGCACGAGGTTTTCCGCCAGCAGCGAAAGAAACTTGGCGCAACGATGGCCTTCCAGATGCTTGAGCTCGGTCAGCGCGCTGTACACCTTGCTGGAGGTGCACAGACCGACAATGCGGTGCGGGTTTTGTGTTGGCATACAGTCGTCCTTGTTGTTATCAACCTGTTGTTTACGGACGGATTCAGATTGCGGTTCCGTCATGACAAATAAATGACCGTTTTATGGAAAAGACCATAACGGTCAATCAATCATGCCGACTTTAGCCGGTGAAACTGTCCTCACAGCGACCTTGGCGAGATTTTTTCAGACGCTGGCCGACCAACGGTCATAAAAAAGCCCCGCTATGAAAGCGGGGCTTTGTGTTTCGGTTACCAGCGAGGGCCGCCGTAGTAGCCATGTGGCCGGCCGTAATAACCGCGAGGCGGGCCGTAGTAGACGGGGGCCTGCTGGATGTACACCGGTTGCTGCACATACACCGGCGCCGGCTGGTAGTAGACCGGTGGTGGCGGCTGCTGCACGTAGACCGGTTGTGGCTGTACATAAACCGGCTGTTGTTGCACATACACCGGCCGATCCTGGTTGATCAGTGCCGAGCCGATGATGGCCGAGCCGACGATCGCGCCAAACACCGCAGGGCCTTGCCAGCCGTGGCCACCACCGGCTTCTGCCTGACCTGTGACAGCAAGTGCGCCAATCAACAAGGCCAGAATGGGGAGTTTACGAATCATGATAAGTCCTCGGTTCTTCGACCCGGCGGCAGGGCCTGCACCAGGCCCACAGTTGTCGCGGGGATACTTCTAAGACAGCGAAATTCTGAAAATCAGCACAGCCGCTGGGTAAATTTTGTGTAAGGTCTGTACCGGCTTCTTTACCGGGCCGTGCAAGGGCCACAGAACACGTTTAAAACAGGCCTCTATGATCGTTCAGAACTCGATGGGCTGGCTAATCCCGTCTATCCGAAAGTGCGTTTGAAGGAGAAGTTTCATGCAGATGAACCCGAACAAAGACACCCAACTGTGCATGTCCCTGTCGGGGCGCCCAGGCAATTTCGGTCTGCGTTTTCATAACCATTTGTATGAACAACTGGGCCTGAATTTCTACTACAAGGCGTTCAGCAGTAAAGACCTGACCGGCGCCGTCGGCGGCATTCGTGCCTTGGGTATTCGCGGCTGCGGTGTGTCGATGCCGTTCAAAGAGGCGTGCATCGCGCTGGTCGATGAGCTGGATGCGTCGGCGGCGGCGATCCAGTCGATCAACACCATCGTCAACACAGCCGGCCATCTCAAGGCCTACAACACCGATTACATCGCCGTGGCGCAGTTGCTGGAAACCCATGCAGTGCCCAAGGACTCGACCTTCGCCCTGCGTGGCAGCGGCGGCATGGCAAAAGCGGTGGCCAGTGCCTTGCGCGACGGTGGCTACAAAAACGGTCTGATCGTCGCCCGCAACGAGCACGCCGGCCGTGCATTGGCGGATTCATTGGGTTATCGCTGGCAGGCGGAACTGGGGGATAAGCGTCCGCAGATGTTGATCAATGTGACGCCGGTGGGCATGGACGGTGGGCCGGAGGCTGGGCAACTGGCGTTTGAGGCAGAAGTGATCAAAGCGGCCGAGACGGTTTTTGATGTGGTGGCGATTCCGTCGGAGACGCCGCTGATCGTGCGCGCTCGGACCGAAGGGAAAAAAGTGATTACCGGGCTTGAGGTGATTGCGATCCAGGCGCTGGAGCAGTTTGTGCTGTACACCGGCGTTCGGCCGAATGAAGAGCAGTTTGCGGCGGCGGTGGCGTTTGCCCGGAGCTGATTCTCATGATTGTGCTGTGAGTTAACCGGCCTCATCGCTGGCAAGCCAGCTCCCACAGGTATCGGGTTGGAACACAAATCTGTGAGCAGCTCCCATACCTTGTGGGAGCTGGCTTGCCAGCGATGAATTCACCGCGGTTTATCCTGCTGCCTATATTGCCTCCTCCAGCAAGCACAGACTTGCCCACCACAAAAACCGTGACCGAGGCCCCCATGCACCCACCCATCCTCAACCTGCATCAGGTCGAACTCGAACCCCTGCCCGAAGCCCTGGCCCCGGAAGGCGAAACGGCCGGGCGCTATCAGCAGCGCATGGCCCGTATCGGCCAGCAACTGGGTTCGCAAAAACTCGGTTATCGCCTGTACGCGCTTCCGCCAGGCATGCGCGGCAGCCCGTTTCACAGTCATCGGGTCAATGAAGAAATGTTCTACGTGGTGGCCGGGGAGGGCGAAGTGCGACTGGGCGCCGAACGTTTCCCGATCCGCGAAGGTGATGTGATCGCCTGTCCGCCGGGTGGGCCGGAGAAGGCGCATCAGATCATCAATACCAGTCAGGCCGAACTGCGTTATCTGGCGGTGAGCACCCAGCAGCAGCCGGAAATTTGTGAGTACCCGGATTCGAACAAATATGTGGTGATGGATAACTTCACGATTGATGCCGAGGGTAATGCTTCGGGCTTTGTCGCGGTGGCGCGGCAGGCGGATGGCGTCGATTACTGGGATGGTGAATAACCCCAGAGCCTAAACCTGATGAATAACCCCTGTGGGAGCGAGCTTGCTCGCGAATAGGCGGTGTCAGTTACATCATCGTTGAATGACACACCGCATTCGCGAGCAAGCTCGCTCCCACAATGTATTTGTGGTGGTTATTCGAGTCGGGCCAAGCGTTCTTCCAGCGCGGCAATCCGCGCTTCGAGCTCTTCGATACGCTCAACCGAAACGCCACTGCCGGCACCGCGTTCCTGCGGATTCTGTCGCGCCGTCATGATCGCCTCGATATCCGCCGGATCACCCAGTGCATGGGTGTAGCGATCTTCGCGCTGCCCGGCCTGCCGTGGAATCAACACCGCCAACTCCCGCGCAATCAGGCGCTCAAGCTGATGCACCACCTGCTCGGCGTCTTCGAAATCATGCATGCGCCCGCTGCGGGTCAGCAGCTCATTGACGGTTTGCGGGCCGCGCAGAAACATCAGACCGCTCAGAATCACCTGCGCCGGCACCAATTCCAACGCCTTGTCGACCTTGTGCTCCCAGCGATCGGCGCGACTGCCCATCACCAGTTTGGCGAAACCACGACCTTCCAGCGCCCGCAAACTCTGGCCGACCTGACCCTGAGTCAGGTTCATCACCGGTTCGCGGCTGGTTTTCTGATTGCAGGCCAACACCAGTGCATTGAGGGTCAGCGGATAGGTTTCCGGGCTGGTCGCCTGTTTCTCGATCAGCGAACCGAGAATGCGGATTTCCGTGGCGTTGAGCCGTGGCTCGTCGAAGGTGGATTCTGTCTCTGTGGTCATCGCGCGTTCCCTCTGCAGTCGAAGGCGCCTAGCCTAATCCTTGCCAAATAAAAGGCAAGCCGTGTGGTCATCAAGCATGGCTATAATCGCCTCCTTGTTCCACCCAGCCACCACGCGAGACTGCCATGACCATTTCCCTGTACGCCGCATCCGTCCCGGTTTTTCAACAAATGCTCAACGCTTTGAGCGATGTGCTGAAAAAGGCTGAAGCCCACGCCGCCGAGAAAAACATCGACCCGAACGCATTCCTGCAGGCCCGTCTGTATCCAGACATGTTCCCGCTGACTCGCCAGGTGCAGATCGCCGTAGACTTCGCCAAAGGCGTTTCCTCGCGTCTGGCTGAAGTCGAAGTGCCTAAGTACGACGATACCGAAACCACCTTCGCCGAGCTGCAAGCCCTGATCGCCAAAGTTCTGGCCTACATCGGCGAGATCAAGCCAGAGCAGATCGATGGCAAGGAAGGCATCGAAATCGTTACCCGTCCGGGCACGCCGAAAGAGAAGCGCTTCAGCGGTCAGGCTTACCTGCTGACTTACGGTCTGCCGCAGTTTTTCTTCCATGTCACCACTACCTATGCGCTGCTGCGTCATAACGGTGTTGAGGTGGGCAAGCGTGATTACATGGGGGCGTTCTGATTTTCAAGAACCCTCACCCTGACCCTCTCCCGGAGGTAAAGGAGACCGATCGCGTTGTTTGTTCGAGATGCGCCGACCTGAAACATCAAGTCGAACTCAGGTTTTGAACAGCACACAAATCAGCCCCCTTTCCCCCTCGCCCCCCTTGGGGGGAGAGGGTTGGGGTGAGGGGGGAAAAGATCTCAGCCACAAAAAAGCCCGCCTGGTCACACCTCGGCGGGCTTTTTGTTTTCCATTGTGGGAGCGAGCCTGCTCGCGAATGCAGTGTGTCAGGCGACATCAATGTCGACTGACCCGCCCCTTCGCGAGCAGGCTCGCTCCCACAGGGTAAGTCTGTTAGGCAGTACGTTGGGCTTTTGCTTCTTCACCCAGGCACGCCGCAGCGGTGAACAGCACGTCGGTGGAGGAGTTCAGCGCCGTCTCCGCTGAATCCTGCAGCACGCCAATAATGAAACCGACCGCCACTACCTGCATGGCAATCTCGCTCGGAATCCCGAACAGGCTACACGCCAGTGGAATCAGCAGCAACGAACCGCCAGCCACACCCGAAGCGCCACACGCGCAGATCGCAGCGACAACGCTGAGCAGGATCGCGGTCGGCATGTCCACGGCAATGCCCAAGGTGTGCACGGCAGCCAGGGTCAGTACGGTGATGGTGATCGCCGCGCCAGCCATGTTGATGGTCGCGCCCAGCGGGATCGATACCGAATAGGTGTCTTCATGCAGGCCCAGGCGCTTGCTCAGTTCCAGGTTGACCGGAATGTTCGCCGCTGAGCTGCGGGTGAAAAACGCGGTGATACCGCTTTCACGCAGGCACTTGAGGGTCAGTGGGTAGGGGTTGCGACGCAGCTTCCAGAACACGATCAGCGGGTTCATCACCAGCGCGACGAACAGCATGCAGCCGAGCAGCACGGCCAGCAGGTGCGCGTAACCGATCAGCGCGCCGAAGCCGGAGGTAGCCAGTGTCGAAGCGACCAGGCCGAAAATACCCAGCGGGGCGAAGCGAATCACCACGCGTACGATGACCGTCACGCCGTTGGACAGGTCACCCAACACTTCGCGGGTAGTGTCGCCGGCATGGCGAATCGCGATGCCCATGCCGATCGCCCAGGCCAGAATGCCGATGAAATTGGCGTTCATCAGGGCGCTGACCGGGTTGTCCACCACGCTCAACAGCAGGCTTTGCAACACTTCGCCGATGCCGCCCGGCGCGGTGACCGCAACGTTTTCGGTGGACAGCACCAGATGCGACGGGAACGCCATGCTCGCAACCACGGCCACCACTGCTGCGGCGAAGGTGCCCAGCAGATAGAGGAACAGAATCGGGCGGATATGGGTTTCCTGACCGTGCTTGTGGTTGGCAATCGACGCCATCACCAGCACAAACACCAGAATCGGCGCGACGGCTTTCAACGCCGAAACGAACACCTTGCCGATGAAGGCCGTGGACTTCGCGGCTTCCGGGGCAAGCATCGCCAGGGCGATACCGGCGATCAGGCCGATCACGATCTGCGTGACCAGGCTGAGATTTTTCAAGCGTTGCAATAGAGAAGGGGATGAAGCGGTCATAACGGCATCTCTGATTTTTTATAGGGTGCAAGGTTGCGTGGCAGTACGGGTGAAACGGGGGCAGAACAGTGCCACGAACCGAAAGTGTTGAGGCGACATCAACGCCATTAAACATGCCGCTGAATGGGCTGTACGTTTTTCAGGGCGCGGACTTTATCACAGCGTAGGCCTTATCCTTCAGGCATGTGACGATCTGCCACCCGATCGTTCAACCAGATAGACAGGTTTGTGCAAGTCAGTGCGGACACACTCTGTTAAGATTGCGCATCCTAATTTTCAAATTTCGCCAGCGGGCCTCCGGGTCAACGCTGGTGTCGTCGTTTTGCTGGAGTTGCGCATGCTGTTGCCCATTCTTCTGTTGTCCGCCGCCGGTTTCACGGTGCTGACCACGGAATTCGTCATTGTCGGCCTGTTGCCGGCGATTGCCCGAGACCTTGAAGTCACCATCCCGCAGGCCGGATTGCTGGTGACTCTATTCGCTTTTACCGTGGCCATGTTCGGGCCTTTCTTGACCGCGTATTTCGCCCGCTTCGAGCGGCGCAAACTGTTTATCAGCATCCTGATCATGTTTGGTCTGGCCAATGCCGTGGCGGCGCTGGCGCCGAACATCTGGGTGATGGCGATTGCCCGGTTGATCCCGGCGCTCGGCCTGCCGGTGTTCTGGGCCTTGGCCAGTGAGACGGCAGTGGACATCGTCGGCCCGGATTTCGCCGGTCGGGCGATCGCCAAGATCGGCTTCGGCATTGTCTGCGCCACAGTGTTTGGTATCCCGGTCGGCACGCTGATTTCCGATGCGTTCGGCTGGCGCAGTGCCTTTGGCATTTTGGCGGTGATCGCCTTTGCCAAAGCTTTGCTGCTGTTTGTCTACTTGCCGAAAACCAGTCTGCACCAGCATCAGGTCAGCTTCCGTTCGCAGTTCAAGATCCTGCGCAGCCCGTTGATGATCGGTCATATCGTGCTGTCGATCCTCGTGTTCAGCGGCATGTTTACTGCTTACACGTATCTGGCCGACATCCTTGAGCGCCTTGCCGGGTTCAACGGCACTGTGGTTGGTTGGTGCCTGATGGCCTTTGGCGCGGTCGGGCTGATCGGCAACTCGCTGGGCGGTCGTGCGGTGGACCGGCATCCGCTGGGGGCGTCGGTGTTGTTCTGTGCGTTCATGATTGCCGGCATGGTCTCGCTGGTACCGAACATTCATTCGCCGCTGGGGCTGGCGGTGGCGATGGGTATCTGGGGTGTGACCCAGGCCGCGCTGTTCCTGGTCAGCCATGTGCGCCTGATGAAAGCCGCGCCAGAAGCGCCGGCCTTTGCTGCTTCGTTGAACATCGCCGGGGCCAATCTGGGCATTGGTCTAGGCGCTATCGTCGGAGGCCGGGTCATCGACAGCGCGGGTCTGGGCTTCCTCGGCTTTGCCGCCGCCGGATTCATCTTGCTGTCGGTATTCCTCGCCATGGTGCTGATGACACTCAAGCCGCGCGAAATGTGCGCCGAGGCCTCATAAAGCGGTAAACAGCTCGCGTCGGGCACCTTCGGTAATCGCAACGATACCGGGGTGCTTGACCTTGCGCTCCACCGAAATGGCATAGAACGACTCGGTCACCGCGTCGGTCTGGCCAATCAGCTCGACGCCGTACTGGCGCTTCACTTCATCGGCAATCACGCTCGGGCCGATAAAAATCCCGCTGCCGGATTGGCCGAACGCCTGCATCAAGGCACTGTCATCGAACTCGCCGACAATTTGCGGCTGGATCTGCTGCTCGGCAAACCAGCGCTGCAAGCGGCTGCGCACAACGGTTTCCGCCCCTGGAATCAATAACGGTGCGCCGTGCAGGCTGCGTGGAAAATCCTGACCGTATTTTGCCGCCAGTTCGGGAGTGGCGAAGAAGCTGATCCCGCACTCGCCGAGTTTCTGGCTGTAGCCCTTGATGTCCAAGTGCGAAGGCATCGGGCTGTCGGAGATCACCAGGTCCAGGCGCTGGATGGCCAGATCGGCGAGCAACCGTTCGAGTTTGTCTTCGCGACAGGTGATACGCAGCGGCTCGTTCAGCTCCATGGTCGGTGCGATCAGGCGGTAGACGATGGATTTTGGCACCACGTCTGCAACGCCCACGCGGAACAGGATCTGCTGCTCGTTGGGTTGTGCGCGCAGCATCAGCTCCAGTTCGCCGCCCAGTTGAAACATTTGCTCGGCGTAGGGCAGGGCTTGCCGGCCAGCCTCGGTCAATTCGAGTTGCCGGCCCACCCTTCTGAATAACTCGATGCCGTAAGTCTGCTCAAGCAAAGAAATCTGCCCGCTGATGGTTTGTGGGGTCAGGTTCAGTTGCTCGCAGGCGCGCACGATGCTGCCGGTCTTGGCTACGACCCAGAAGTAATGCAGTTGTCGGTAATTGAGCATGACGGTCTACACTTCGTGAAAAACGAAGTATAGCCGCTAAAAATACGAATTTTCCTGAAGTGTTCATCTCCCTAGAATGCCCAGCCATCGACGGCCGGTCTGTGAGCCTGTCTGTTCATTCGAAGGAAACCTTATGAAATACACAATCCCAGCATTGATGTTTACGTCTTTACTGCTTCTGGCCGGTTGCGATCAGGCCGAGAAGAGCGCCCAGCAACTGATGGGCAAGGCTGCCGAAAGCGCCAAGCAAGCGATCGACGACACCCACAAGGCTGCCGAGCAAGCGCTCAGCGATGCCACCGGCGGCTTGATCGAGAAAAAGGAAACACCGGAAAAAGACGCGGAAAAATCCGAATCTTCCTCCAAGACCATCTAATTCGTCTTACACAGAGTCAGGACTGACCCATGGAATATCTGTTACAGCTCGCCGCCAGCCCCACCGCCTGGGTTGCTTTGGCCACATTGGTGGTGATGGAAATCGTGCTCGGCATCGATAACCTGATCTTTATCTCGATCCTGACCAACAAGCTGCCCAAGCAGTACCAGCAGAAAGCGCGCCGCATCGGTATTGGCATGGCGTTGATCCTGCGCCTGGCGCTGTTGAGCACCATCGCCTTCATCGTGCAGTTGACTGCACCTGTGATCGAAATTCTGGGTCAGGCGTTCTCCTGGAAAGACATGATCCTGATTGCCGGTGGTCTGTTCCTGGTCTGGAAAGCCACGACCGAGATCCATCACAGCATGGACCCGGCACCGGAAGATCCGAAGTCGGCGACCTCGACGGTTACGCTGGGTTTCGCTGCCGCTATTGGCCAGATACTGATGCTCGACATGGTGTTCTCGATCGACAGCATCATTACTGCCGTCGGCATGACTGAACACTTGCCGATCATGATCATCGCGGTGGTGGTGTCGGTACTGGTGATGCTGTTTGCCGCTGAACCGCTGGCCAAGTTCATCAACGATAACCCGACGGTGGTGATGCTGGCCCTGGGCTTCCTGATCATGATCGGTATGACCTTGATCGCTGAAGGTTTCGGCGCCCATGTACCGAAAGGTTATGTGTATGCGGCGATGGCGTTCTCGGCTTCGATTGAAGTGCTGAACATGATGTCGCGTCGGGCGAAGCAGAAGAAGCTGGCTGAGCAGGCGTAACTGCTGAAAGTACAAAAAAACCGCCTGACTCTTAGAGATCAGGCGGTTTTTTTTCGATTCTGAATTTGCAGTGTGGAATAGAACCAGCCCCTCACCCCAGCCCTCTCCCAAAGGAGAGGGAGCCGATCTGTGTGGTTTTCAAACTTGGGTTGGGCTCGGTATTGCAGGTCGGCGTAACTCGAGAAAACAACTCGATCAATCACCTCTATCTCGGGGAGAGGGCCAGGGTGAGGGGCTTTAGCTTTTGATGTTGAACATCAGTGCGCAGTCGCGTGGCGTACCCGGTGTTCCTCGGCTTTCTCAACCGCAGCAGGCTGAACCGGATGGTGATGGTGGCGCCGTGAAATCCGCAGCACCCCCCACAACATGGCAGCCGCCACGGCCAGCCAGCCGGCAATCAACATCACAATGGTCATGGTCAGGCTCATCAGTGCCTCCTCTTCGCCGTGCATCGGGCGCACACTTTTCAATTCGCTCTGTTTCAGTGACAGTCTAGACAATGGGGTGTTTCAGACTATTGACCAAAGGTCGATTGCGACCAATCAGTTTGCTCTATGCAATCGGCGTGTCTGCCGCTTAAGGCTATACCGCAGACTGGCGCGGCCCTATGATCGCAGGCGTTGCCGGAACACGATGACCGGCGTCTGAACAGAGAGTGATGATGGTGCAGGTAATTTCTCGAATTCGTGCGGCGCTGCTGGTGGCGGGTTGTGCGGCCTTGTTGGCCGGATGTGCAGGCAGTGTCGCGCCCGAGGTCAAGCGTCTGCCGGAGCGGGTCGAACTCAGCGGCACGTTCTATCGCGGTGAAGCCAATCAAAGCGGGCCGCAAGTGCTGGCCAGCCTGTTATCGCAGCAGGGCGTCGTGATCACCCCGGGCTTGCTGGAAAAACCCCTGCACTTGCCGGGTGCCGAAGACAAACTGCAGCAGAATATCCAGAACCTTGCCCGCGAATACGGCATGGTGGTTTATCCATTGGACAGCAATCTGCCTGCGCTTTTGACGCAAGTGGCGGCGGGTTATCCGGTAATGGTGCGTTTCAGCGAGGGTTCGGCGTTCTGGGCCGAGCCGCGGTACGCGATCTTGTCCGGTTATGACCGCAACAAGCAGAAGGTGCTGCTGCGTGCGGGAATGAACCGTCGCGAACTGATGAGTTTCGGTTCCTTTGAGTCGGCCCTGGAAAATTCCGGTGGCTGGGCCGTGCTGATTCAGAAACCGTCGCAGATTCCGGCAGCCGTCGACCGTCAGCGCTGGCTCAAAGCGGCCGATGAACTGGCTCAGGCCGGTCAGGAAAACGAAGCGGCGCAGGCGCGCAAGGCCCTGGCGGCTCACTGACTTTCCGTTCGTCATCTGCCGGGCACGACTGGGCCCGGCAGGCCTCCTACGAGTAGAACCCGTTTGTTGCGGGTGAATCAGGAGACGAACATGGCAGACTCCCCATCCCCGAAAGGGCCGCATTCGTCCGAGCATTCGTCGGGTCATGATCTGGGCTTCGACCCGGATTCGCCAGACGTCGACGATCCGCAAGTCGATCCGGTTGGCCCGGCAAAAGCGCCGAAAGACGTAAAACCCGGTGAAGACGAGAAGACGCCGGCCAAACCTTATGACCCGCTAGCCAATCTGAAACCTTGATGCGAGGTGCGTATGAGTACCGATTCAAGCTTCGATGATCAAAAACCTGACAGTGTACCCACGACGCCGGAACCGGACATTGATCCGGTGCTGGACCCGGACAGCCCGATGCGCGACCCGATGGCTCGGCCTAATGTGCTGACACCCGAGCCTTCGCGCGATCCGAGTGCAGGCGATGGCGTCCCCGATGACGACAAAATGCCGCTGCCCAATGACTGATTCACGGACGAAAAAAAGCCCCGACGATTCGGGGCTTTTTCTTGTGCGGCGGGTTACTTGGACGCCTCAACCACGCCGCTCTGGCGCGACTTGAGGTTCTTCTCGGCCTTGTATTGTTGAGCCACCGCGGGAACGTTGGCGCTTCGCCCGGTTTCCACCCAGCTGCGAATACGACTGGCGTCGGCAAAATGGGTGTACTTGCCAAATGCGTCGAGAATCACCAAAGCGACCGGACGATTGCCCATTTTCGTCACCAGAACCAGGCAATGCCCAGCGGGGTTGGTGAAGCCGGTTTTGGTGATCTTGATGTCCCAATCGGCCTTATTGACCAAGTGGTCGGTATTACGGAAACCCAGGGTGTAATTGGGTTTGCGGAACGACACGGTTTTTTCCTTGGTAGTGGTGAGTTCACTGAGGAGCGGATACTTATGCGCGGCCACCAGCAACTTGCTCAGGTCACGGGCGGTGGAAACGTTACGCTCCGACAGGCCTGTCGGCTCGACGAAGTGCGTGCTGGTCATGCCCAGCGCCTTGGCTTTGGCGTTCATCGCCGCGATAAAGGCTGCATAACCGCCCGGATAGTGGTGCGCGAGGCTGGCGGCCGCGCGGTTCTCCGAAGACATCAGGGCGATCAGCAGCATCTCGCGACGCGGCAGTTCACTCTTTAGTTTGACTCGGGAGAACACGCCCTTCATTTCCGGCGTATTGCTGATATCGACATTGATCCATTCGTCCATGTTTTGCCGGGCTTCAACCACAACCAAACCGGTCATCAACTTGCTGACAGAAGCGATCGGCACGACCACGTCAGGGTTGCTGGAGTAGATGACTTTATTGGTCTGCATATCCATGAGCAGGGCGCTGCCGGAGGCGATCTTCAGGGTCGAAGCGTCGCGTGGGGCAGCGGTGGTTTCCGCAGCGTTGATCGTTGGCGTGATGAAAGTGCCTGAAACTGCAAAAAACAGGCTCAGAATCGAAAGACGAATTTTCACGCGGGCGAACTCATAAAAGTTGGATATTCCGTTAGTTTGTAACGGGTTATTTCTTCAAAGCGTCGCATTCTAGGAGTATGGCTGAAGATCTGTCGATGGTTGTTTGAGTGACCTGAAAATCTCGTGAAAAGGCCTGTAAAAAGAGGGGTTTCCGGCGAACGGTTACAGTTTTTTCTCAGGCATGAAAAAACCCGCACAAGGCGGGTTTTTCTTATTGCTGAAAATACCGGTCAGGCGTGCAGGGTTTCTGCCGCATAAAGGGTGTTTTCCAGCAGGCAGGCACGGGTCATCGGACCGACGCCGCCCGGCACCGGGGTGATCCAGCCGGCGCGGGGCAGGGCGGTTTCGTAAACAACGTCACCGACCAGTTTGCCGTCATCCTGACGGTTGATGCCGACGTCGATCACGATCGCGCCTTCCTTGATCCACTCGCCTTTGACCAGGCCCGGCTTGCCGGCGGCCACCACCACCAGATCGGCACGACCGACATGGCCGGCCAGATCCTTGGTGAAGCGGTGAGTCACGGTCACGGTGCAGCCGGCCAGTAGCAGTTCCATCGCCATCGGGCGACCGACGATGTTGGAGGCGCCGACAACCACTGCGTCCATACCGTAGAGATCAGCGCCAGTGCTTTCCAGCAAAGTCATGATGCCTTTGGGCGTGCATGGACGCAGCAGCGGAATGCGCTGGGCCAGGCGGCCGACGTTATAAGGGTGGAAACCGTCGACGTCTTTGTCCGGGCGGATACGCTCCAGCAGTCTGGAGGCGTCCAGATGCTCGGGCAGCGGCAACTGAAGCAGGATGCCATCGATTGCAGGGTCGTCGTTAAGGCGATCGATCAGATCGGTCAACGCGTCTTGCGTGGTGTCGGAGGGCAGGTCGTAGGCTTGAGAGAGGAAGCCAACCTCTTCACAGTCTTTACGCTTGTGCGAGACATAAACCTGAGAGGCAGGATCGCTGCCGACCAGGATCACCGCGAGGCCGGGAGTGCGCAGGCCTTGCTGGCGACGCTCGGCAACTCGTTGGGCGATCTGCTGGCGCAGGCTGGCGGCGATCGATTTGCCGTCGATTAGTTGTGCAGTCATTGCGCGTGATTAACCATCGAGAGGGGAAAAAATGAGAACGCATTCTCGCATGTCGAGCGGTGAGGGCAAAGGCGCTTGGTCAGCAAATTCCTCTAACTCCTTTAATTAAATGAATTTTTTTCAAAAAGGATTTGACGACCTTCGGAGCGCTCTATACTATTCGTCGCACTTGTCGGGCACAGCCTAGCACTGGTTAAGAAGGTGAAGCGGAATCAAGGTTCTGCGACACTGGAAAGCACTTAGTTTGTAGTCCTTTAAGAATACAGATTAATAAGGCGCCCGTAGCTCAGCTGGATAGAGCATCCGCCTTCTAAGCGGATGGTCGCAGGTTCGAGTCCTGCCGGGTGCGCCATTAGGCAGCTTTGGCACAAGTAGCGCGATATGGTGGGCGTAGCTCAGTTGGTAGAGCACGGGATTGTGACTCCCGTTGTCGTGGGTTCGATCCCCATCGTCCACCCCATATTTCGAAAGGCGCCAGATGTAACAGTCTGGCGCCTTTGCTTTAAAGCTTCATCTGCGGATGTGGTGGAATTGGTAGACACACTGGATTTAGGTTCCAGCGCCGCGAGGCGTAAGAGTTCGAGTCTCTTCATCCGCACCAATTAAAGCTTCATTCATGTCTTCGGGCTGGTGAAGTTTCAACAAAGAAGTTGTTTGGCTTTTTTGTTACGCAATATGGTGGGCGTAGCTCAGTTGGTAGAGCACGGGATTGTGACTCCCGTTGTCGTGGGTTCGATCCCCATCGTCCACCCCATATTTCGAAAGGCGCCAGATTTAACAGTCTGGCGCCTTTTTTGTTTTAGCGGTTCTGAAAACCGGCGATTGTCGGTTTCGGGGCGCAAGGGCAGGGCGCTTCGTCGTATTTATGTTGCTCGATGATGCTGCGCTGCTCGCCGGGCTTGCTTGCAAGAACGGCCGTCAGGGAGTGAACGGCAATCTCTTCTATATATAGAAGCGGTTGGCGCAGAGCCCTGGCGTGATTGGTTGTATTCGCCTGTGGGGCGCACTGCATTGGTGTAGTGGCCCCGATAATATGCCTGCTGTTTTTTTACCCGTTTTCAGTAGGGTGACTTCTTGAGTTTGACCCACTAGAATGCATGCCCTTGATTCTGGGGTCGGAAACGGCCGGCTAACGTCTGTGCAACGAGGAATATCCATGCAAGTTTCTGTTGAAAATACTACTGCTCTTGAGCGCCGCATGAGCGTCACCGTGCCGGCTGAGCGCATTGAGAGCCAGGTCAACAAGCGTCTGCAGCAGACTGCCCAAAAGGCCAAGATTGCTGGCTTCCGTCCAGGCAAAGTGCCAATGAGCGAAATCAAGCGCCGTTTCGGTGCTGATGCTCGTCAGGAAGCTGTCGGTGATGTTATCCAGTCCTCCTTCTACGAAGCTGTGGTTGAGCAGAAGCTGAACCCGGCTGGTTCGCCTTCGATCGAGCCTAAGTCGCTCGAAGCTGGCAAGGATCTGGAATACGTTGCTGTATTCGAAGTGTTCCCTGAGTTCACCGTTGCCGGTTTCGACGGCATCACCGTTGAGCGCCTGAGCGCTGACGTGGCTGACGCTGACCTGGACAAAATGCTCGACATCCTGCGCAAGCAGAACACCCGTTTTGAAGTGGCCGATCGCGCTGCCCAGAACGAAGACCAACTGAACATCGATTTCGTTGGCAAGGTTGACGGCGAAGTGTTCGCTGGCGGTTCCGCCAAGGGCACTCAGCTGGTGCTGGGTTCCGGCCGCATGATCCCGGGCTTCGAAGAAGGCCTGGTTGGCGCCAAAGCCGGCGAAGAGCGCGTTCTGAACCTGACCTTCCCAGAGGACTATCAGAACCTGGACCTGGCTGGCAAAACCGCCGAGTTCACCGTGACCGTCAACACTGTTTCCGAGCCTAAACTGCCAGAGCTGAACGAAGAATTCTTCGCTCAATTCGGTATCAAGGAAAGCGGCATCGACGGTTTCCGCACCGAAGTTCGCAAGAACATGGAGCGTGAACTGCGTCAGGCGATCAAATCCAAGGTCAAGAATCAGGTAATGGACGGTCTGCTGGCCACCAACCCGATCGAAGTGCCTAAGGCGCTGCTGTCCAACGAAGTTGATCGTCTGCGCGTGCAGGCTGTTCAGCAGTTCGGCGGCAACATCAAGCCTGATCAACTGCCGGCCGAGCTGTTCGAAGAGCAGGCCAAGCGCCGCGTTGTGCTGGGTCTGATCGTTGCTGAAGTGGTCAAGCAATTCGACCTGAAGCCTGACGAAGCTCGCGTTCGCGAAATGATTCAGGAAATGGCTTCGGCTTACCAGGAGCCTGAGCAGGTTGTGTCGTGGTACTACAAAAACGAGCAGCAGCTGAACGAAGTGCGTTCGGTTGTGCTGGAAGAACAAGTTGTGGATACTGTTCTGCAGAAAGCTAGTGTGACCGACAAAGCGGTCTCTTACGAAGAAGCAGTCAAGCCGGTAGAAGCTCCAACAGCCGACTGATTGATTTTGCGTTAAGAAGTACACACCATAAGCCAGCTCTCGAGCTGGCTTATGCGTATTCAAGACATAACTATTTGGGAGCGACTGCAGAGCATGTTCCGTAATTCTTATATTCAGCAGAACTCTGATATCCAGGCCGCCGGCGGCCTGGTCCCGATGGTTGTCGAGCAATCTGCTCGTGGCGAACGCGCCTATGACATCTATTCGCGCCTGCTCAAGGAGCGAGTGATCTTTCTGGTTGGTCCGGTAGAGGACTACATGGCCAACCTGATCTGCGCGCAACTGCTGTTCCTTGAAGCGGAAAACCCGGACAAGGACATCCATCTTTACATCAACTCCCCGGGCGGTTCGGTGACTGCAGGCATGTCGATCTACGACACCATGCAGTTCATCAAGCCGAACGTATCGACCACCTGCATCGGCCAGGCCTGCAGCATGGGTGCATTCCTGCTGACCGCAGGTGCCCCGGGCAAGCGTTTCTGCCTGCCGAACTCGCGCGTGATGATTCACCAGCCACTGGGCGGTTTCCAGGGCCAGGCGTCGGACATCGAAATCCACGCCAAGGAAATCCTCTTCATTCGCGAGCGCCTGAACACGCTGATGGCCAAGCACAGCGGGCGTACTCTGGAAGAAATCGAGCGCGATACCAATCGCGACAACTTCATGAGTGCAGAAGCTGCGAAGGAATATGGCCTGATCGACGAAGTGATCAACCAGCGCCCAGCTTAAAATAAGCAGCTCAAAATAGGCTTGGTCGGCTTGGCCGATCAGCGGCGGGCTTGAAAAAGCCCGCAATAGCCTTCATCTTGTGTTGCAAGCCTATCGGATTTGGATCGAACGAATGACTGACACCCGCAACGGCGAGGACAACGGCAAGCTGCTCTATTGCTCCTTCTGTGGCAAAAGCCAGCATGAAGTGCGCAAATTGATTGCCGGCCCCTCGGTCTTTATCTGCGACGAGTGCGTCGACCTGTGCAATGACATCATCCGCGAGGAGGTGCAGGAAGCCCAGGCCGAAAGCAGCGCGCATAAATTGCCTTCGCCTAAAGAAATCAGCGGCATCCTTGACCAGTACGTCATTGGTCAGGAGCGTGCGAAAAAGGTTTTGGCCGTAGCGGTGTACAACCACTACAAGCGCCTGAACCAGCGTGACAAAAAGGCTGACGACGTCGAACTCGGCAAGAGCAACATCCTGCTGATCGGCCCGACAGGCTCCGGTAAAACCCTGCTGGCCGAAACACTGGCCCGCTTGCTGAACGTTCCGTTCACCATCGCCGACGCAACCACTCTCACCGAGGCGGGTTATGTGGGTGAAGATGTCGAGAACATCATTCAGAAGCTGCTGCAGAAGTGCGATTACGACGTAGAGAAAGCCCAGATGGGTATTGTCTACATCGATGAAATCGACAAGATTTCCCGCAAGTCCGACAACCCGTCGATCACCCGGGACGTTTCCGGTGAAGGCGTGCAACAGGCCTTGCTCAAGTTGATCGAAGGCACGGTCGCTTCCGTACCGCCGCAAGGTGGTCGCAAGCACCCGCAGCAGGAATTCCTGCAGGTCGACACCCGTAACATCCTGTTCATCTGTGGTGGTGCGTTCTCCGGTCTGGAAAAGGTTATTCAAAACCGTTCCACCAAAGGCGGCATCGGTTTCAACGCAGAAGTGCGCAGCAAGGAAGAGGGCAAGAAAGTCGGTGAATCCCTGCGTGAAGTCGAGCCTGACGATCTGGTCAAGTTCGGTCTGATCCCGGAATTCGTCGGTCGTCTGCCGGTCCTCGCGACGCTGGACGAGCTGGATGAGGCTGCGCTGATGCAGATCCTCACCGAGCCGAAAAATGCTCTGACCAAACAGTATGCCAAGCTGTTCGAGATGGAAGGCGTGGATCTGGAGTTCCGGACCGACGCGCTGAAATCGGTCGCCAAGCGTGCCCTGGAACGTAAAACCGGTGCCCGTGGCCTGCGTTCGATTCTCGAAGGTGTACTGCTCGACACGATGTATGAAATCCCCTCGCAGTCCGAGGTGAGCAAAGTCGTGATCGATGAAAGCGTGATCGAAGGCAAGTCCAAGCCACTGTATATCTACGAAAACAGTGAGCCGACCGCCAAGGCAGCACCGGACGCGTAAGCGTCCACTGCGCCGCAACAAAGAAGGGGCCTTCGGGCCTCTTTTTTTTTATGTCATTTTTTACATCCGCTTTGCGCTTGTTTTTTTTCAAGGCAGCCCCCATCTTGGTTTCAAGCTCAATTCCATCTGATTACGGCCATATGGCCGCCGTAGAGGCGAAATCATGAAGACAACCATCGAATTGCCTCTCCTGCCATTGCGTGATGTCGTGGTTTATCCGCACATGGTTATCCCGCTGTTCGTGGGGCGCGAGAAATCCATCGAAGCCCTCGAGGCCGCGATGACGGGCGACAAGCAGATCCTGCTGCTGGCCCAGAGAAACCCGGCTGACGACGATCCCGGTGAAGACGCGCTCTATCGCGTAGGAACCATCGCCACCGTTCTCCAGTTGCTCAAGCTGCCTGATGGCACCGTAAAGGTTCTGGTTGAGGGTGAGCAGCGCGGCACCGTCGAGCGCTTCAGCGAAGTCGACGGCCACTGCCGTGCCGAAGTCTCGTTGATCGAAGAAGTCGACGCTGCCGAGCGTGAATCCGAAGTGTTCGTGCGTACGCTGCTGTCGCAGTTCGAACAATATGTGCAGCTGGGCAAGAAAGTCCCGGCTGAAGTCCTGTCGTCGCTCAACAGCATCGATGAACCGGGTCGTCTGGTCGACACCATGGCCGCGCACATGGCGCTGAAAATCGAGCAGAAGCAGGAAATTCTCGAAATCATCGATTTGTCGGCCCGGGTCGAGCACGTTCTGGCGTTGCTGGATGCCGAGATCGATCTGCTGCAAGTCGAAAAACGCATTCGTGGCCGCGTCAAAAAACAAATGGAGCGCAGTCAGCGCGAGTACTACCTGAATGAGCAGATGAAGGCCATTCAGAAAGAGCTCGGCGACAGCGACGAAGGCCACAACGAAATCGAAGACCTGAAAAAGCGTATCGACGCTGCCGGTCTGCCGAAAGACGCGCTGGCCAAGGCCACTGCCGAGCTGAACAAGCTCAAGCAGATGTCGCCGATGTCCGCTGAGGCCACCGTGGTGCGCTCGTACATCGACTGGCTGGTGCAGGTGCCGTGGAAGGCGCAGAGCAAGGTTCGCCTGGACCTCGCGCGTGCAGAAGACATTCTCGATGCCGATCACTACGGTCTCGAAGAGGTCAAGGAACGTATCCTTGAATACCTCGCCGTGCAAAAACGCGTGAAGAAAATCCGTGGCCCGGTGTTGTGCCTGGTCGGTCCTCCGGGCGTGGGTAAAACCTCGCTGGCGGAGTCGATTGCCCACGCCACCAACCGCAAGTTCGTGCGCATGGCCCTCGGTGGCGTGCGTGATGAAGCGGAAATTCGTGGTCACCGTCGGACTTACATCGGTTCGATGCCAGGAAGATTGATTCAAAAGATGACAAAGGTGGGGGTGCGCAACCCGCTGTTCCTGCTCGATGAAATCGACAAAATGGGCAGTGACATGCGTGGCGATCCGGCGTCGGCGTTGCTGGAAGTGCTCGATCCTGAGCAGAACCACAACTTCAACGACCACTATCTGGAAGTCGATTACGACCTCTCGGATGTGATGTTCCTGTGCACCTCGAATTCGATGAACATCCCGCCGGCGCTGCTCGACCGGATGGAAGTCATCCGTCTGCCGGGCTACACCGAAGACGAGAAGATCAACATTGCCGTCAAATATCTCTCGCCAAAACAGATCGCCGCCAATGGTCTGAAGAAAGGCGAGCTGGAATTCGAAGCAGAAGCGATCCGCGACATCATCCGTTACTACACCCGTGAAGCGGGTGTGCGTGGCCTCGAACGCCAGATCGCCAAGGTCTGCCGCAAAGCGGTGAAAGAGCACGCAATGGAGAAACGCTTCTCGGTGAAAGTGACAGCTGACCTGCTGGAGCACTTCCTCGGTGTGCGCAAGTTCCGTTACGGTCTGGCCGAACAGCAGGATCAGATCGGTCAGGTGACCGGCCTTGCCTGGACACAGGTGGGCGGCGAGTTGCTGACCATCGAAGCCGCGGTTGTGCCGGGTAAAGGTCAACTGATCAAGACCGGTTCGCTGGGCGATGTAATGGTCGAATCGATCACTGCCGCGCTGACTGTTGTGCGCAGCCGCGCCAAGAGCCTTGGCATTCCTCTGGACTTCCACGAGAAGCGCGACACACACATCCACATGCCGGAAGGGGCGACCCCGAAGGACGGCCCTAGCGCTGGTGTAGGCATGTGCACGGCACTGGTATCGGCATTGACCGGCATCCCGGTGCGCGCCGATGTCGCTATGACTGGTGAAATTACCTTGCGTGGTCAGGTGCTGGCGATTGGTGGCCTGAAGGAAAAACTGCTGGCGGCTCACCGCGGCGGAATCAAGATCGTGATTATTCCGGAAGAGAACGTGCGTGATCTGAAGGAGATTCCTGACAATATCAAGCAGGATCTGCAGATTAAACCGGTTAAATGGATTGACGAGGTCCTGCAAATTGCGCTGCAATACGCGCCGGAGCCCTTGCCGGATGTGGCTCCGGAGATAGTTGCCAAGGACGAAAAACGTGAGTCTGACTCTAAGGAAAGAATTAGCACGCATTAATACGCTTTTGCTTGGGGGGCTTCCTTGACAGTTTTTTAGAGCCCTTGTTATAAAGCGGCTCTTAAGTGTCTGTAGGCCATTCAGCACTCGTTTTTGCTTTCACCAAAAAACTTAGAATCATCTCAAAATAGATATAAGGGGACTTAGAGTGAACAAGTCGGAACTGATTGATGCTATCGCTGCATCCGCTGATATCCCGAAAGCTGCTGCTGGCCGTGCGCTGGACGCTGTAATCGAATCCGTCACTGGCGCTCTGAAGGCTGGCGACTCCGTTGTTCTGGTTGGTTTCGGTACTTTCTCCGTGACGGACCGTCCGGCTCGTACCGGTCGTAACCCTCAGACCGGCAAGACTCTGGAAATCCCGGCTGCCAAGAAGCCAGGTTTCAAAGCCGGTAAAGCACTGAAAGAAGCTGTTAACTAAGTTTTCAGGTTTTTACCCATCCGGGTCGGGGTCATGCCTGACTTGGCAGCGGAGCGGTAGAGCAGGTAGCTGAAACAGTTGCCTGTAACGCCGGGATCGAGGGTTCGAGCCCTGTCCGCTCCGCCAGTTACGAGAAGGCGCATCCTCGGATGCGCCTTTCTTCTATCCGGATTCTACCCACGCTCCACGGTTGCCTAATTTTGAAGTTCAACCGTTTCTGGGGGACGCATGCTGCAGAATATCAGGGACAATTCACAAGGCTGGATTGCCAAGACCATTATCGGGGTCATCGTTGCACTGATGGCTCTGACCGGTTTCGACGCCATTTTCCAGGCCACGACTCACAAGAATGAGGCGGCCAAGGTCAACGGTGATGAAATCAGCCAGAACGAGCTGAGCCAGGCCGTTGATATGCAACGCCGTCAGCTGATGCAACAGCTGGGCAAAGACTTCGATGCGTCTTTGCTCGACGAAAAAATGCTCCGCGAATCGGCCCTCAAGGGTCTGATCGATCGCAAGCTGCTGCTGCAAGGTGCCGAACAAGCGAAATTCGCCTTCTCCGAAGGTGCACTGGACCAAGTGATCCTGCAGACACCTGAATTCCAGGTGGACGGCAAGTTCAGCTCCGAGCGTTTCGACCAGGTAATCCGTCAACTGGGTTACAGCCGCATGCAGTTCCGCCAGATGCTGGCTCAGGAGATGCTGATCGGCCAACTGCGTGCTGGTGTGGCAGGCAGCGGTTTTGTGACTGACGCTGAAGTGCTGGCATTCGCCCGTCTGGAAAAACAGACACGCGATTTCGCCACCCTGAACGTCAAGGCTGACCCGGCGGCGGTCAAGCTGACCGACGACGAAGTCAAGGCTTACTACGACGAGCACGCCAAGGAGTTCATGACTCCGGACCAGGTGATCATCGATTACGTAGAGCTGAAGAAGTCTTCGTTCTTCGATCAGGTTGCCGTGAAAGACGAAGACCTGCAGGCGGCGTATCAGAAAGAGATCGCCAACCTGTCGGAACAGCGTCGTGCCGCGCACATTCTGATCGAAGTGAACGACAAGACCACCGAAGCTCAGGCCAAGGCGAAGATCGACGACGTCCAGGCGCGTCTGGCCAAGGGCGAGAAGTTCGAAGCGCTGGCCAAAGAGTTCTCCCAGGACCCGGGTTCGGCCAACAATGGCGGTGACCTCGGTTATGCAGGTCCTGGCGTTTACGATCCGGCGTTCGAAAAAGCCTTGTACTCCCTGTCGAAAGACCAGGTGTCCGAGCCGATTCGTACTGACTTCGGTTATCACCTGATCAAGTTGTTGGGCGTGGAAGCGCCGGAAGTGCCGACCCTGGCCAGCCTGAAAGACAAGCTGACCCGCGAGCTGAAAGCCGCACAGGTCGAACAGCGTTTCGTCGAGGCGACCAAGCAACTGGAAGACTCGGCGTTCGAAGCGTCTGACCTGGCTCAGCCAGCGGCGGATCTGAAACTGACCGTGCACACCTCCAAGCCGTTCGGCCGGGAAGGTGGCGAAGGTGTTGCGGCCAACCGTGCCGTTGTCACCGCTGCGTTCAGCACTGAAGTGATCGACGAGGGTGCCAACAGCACCGCCATCGAACTGGATCCGGAAACCGTGATCGTGCTGCGCTCCAAGGAGCACCTGAAGCCTGCGCAACTGCCGCTGGAAAGCGTGAATGTGGCCATCCGCACTCAGTTGACCAAAGAGCACGCGAGCGCGGCTGCCAAGACCAAGGCCGAGAAGCTGATTGCTGATCTGCGCGATGGCAAGGCTCCTCTGGACAAGGCGGTTGACGGGCAGAACTGGAAAGCTACCGAAGCGGCCACCCGTGGTCAGGAAGGTGTTGATCCGGCGGTGCTGCAAGCGTTGTTCCGTATGCCGAAGCCGGCTGCGAAGGACAAGCCGACGTTCACCAGCGTCACTTTGCCGGACGGTAGTCTGATGATTGTGCGTCTGAACGGCGTTAACGAAGCGGCTGCGCCGACGGATGAAGAGAAGGTTCAGTACCGTCGTTTCCTTGCTTCGCGTGAGGGGCAGCAGGACTTTGCGGCGTATCGCAAGCAGTTGGAAGCTCAGGCGGACATCAAGCGGTTTTGATGGTTGACTGAGATGTGATGAGAGCCCCGGCCTGAATAGGTCGGGGCTTTTTTTTGCTCTGGGTGCCGGGTCTTGGCGGCCTTTGGGCCGGCCATGCTCTTGGGGTTTTAGGTGAATATCCGTTGCTTCGGGGGGTGCCGTTGGCGGTTTCGCCCTTACGGCGAGGCACTTTTTCCAGACGCCGAAAAAGTACCCAAAAAGGCTTGTCCCAACGTTCGGCCCGCTCGCTAAAGCTCGGGGTTCCTTCGCTCCGGGATTCATCCGGGGGGCATCGCCTACGGTTTGCTTCGCTGCACCTCCTCTCGATGTGTTTGGCTCCGCCAAACGGTCGCTGCGCTCCCACCCCCGGATAAACCCCTCCACTCAGCCTGCCGACGGGACCGGTGGATCAAGATCAAAAGCTGCAGCCGAGCTAACGCTCATCCTGTTGAGTGGTGAGAAGCGAAGCTGCGCGAGGTGTTTGCGGTTCTGTGTTTTTGCTCTTCTGTGGGAGTGAGCCTGCTCGCGAAGGTAGCCTACCAGCCGACCTGTTTTTGCAGATGTACTCATTCCAATTTTAGGAGTGAGCCTGCTCGCAAAGGCGGCCTACCGGCCGACCTGTTTTTGCAGATGTACTCATTCCAATTGTAGGAGCGAGCTTGCTCGCGAAGGCGGCCTGTCAGTCGACCAATTTCCAGCAGACCGGATTTAATCCAGCGGGCAATCGGTCTCATCCAGCTTTTGGAAAACCTTGGTCCCGAGCGTTGACCGCCACAGACAAGGTCAATACCAGCAATCCTGCAACGATCCACGGAAATGTCCCCACCCCAAGGTTTCCCAGTAACAGACCTCCGACCAAGCCACCGCCAGCAATCCCGACATTCCATAGCGTCACCAGCATCGATTGCGCTGTATCGGCAGCCTCTTTCGCGGTTTTGGCAGATGCGGTTTGCAGCAACGATGGCATGGCGCCGAACGCCAGTCCCCAGACAGCGGTAGCGATGTAAATGACAATCGGCGAATCGCGCCACAGGCCCAGCACGACCGCTGACAGCATGAACAGCCCGGCACTGATCAACACCAGTTCGCGCAGCCAGCGGTCAATCAGGCTGCCGACGATCCACAGGCTCAGCACCGAGGCGAGGCCGAATACCAGCAGCACGCGGTCGACATTGGCATCAAGCCCGGATGGCTGCAGGAACGGCGCGATGTAGGTGTACAACAAGTTGTGCGCGACGACGTAGGTAAGCGTGACCAACAACACGGATCGCACGCCCGGCAAGGTGAACACCTGACGCAGTGGCAGGCGGTTTCCCGCGCGTTCGCCGGCGAAGTCCGGGACTTGCCACTGTACCCAGATCACCAGCACAACGGTCAGCGCGGTCATGATGGCGAAGCTCAGGCGCCAGCCCACCAGGGTGCCGAGCAGGGTGCCGGCGGGTATTCCCAGTGACAGCGCAAGCGGTGCGCCGAGCATCGCGACGGTGATGGCGCGGCCTTGCAGGTGTGGCGCGACCATACGGCTCGCGTATCCCGCCAGCAGTGCCCACAGCAACCCGGCAAATATGCCGGCAATAAACCGTGCAATCAGCGTCAGCCAGTACCATTCCGACAGGGCGGTGATGCTGTTGGCGATGGCAAAGCCGCCGATGGCGGCCAGCAGCAGCGGTTTTCTTCGCCAGCCTCGGGTGGCGATCGTCAGTGGGATCGCCGCCAGGATCGAGCCGATCGCATACAGCGTGACCAATTGCCCGATCAGCGCCTGGGAAACATTCAGGCCGCTGCTCATCTGCGGTAACAGGCCGGCGGGCATGGCTTCGGTCATGACCGTAATGAATCCGGCAGTGGCCAGTGCCAGCAGTGCGCCGAGGGGTAATCGCTCGTGGCGATCGGCAGGGTGTTCAAGTGCGGGGCAACCGAGTTGGGCATCGTTCATGAGGCGGCATCCATGTGCAAAGTTGACGAGAAACACAGGGTAGGGCGCTGCACATCGGCGAAAAACGGGTTAAGGTTCCGAACATATCGGACACGGATGTCAGCAATGGGAGGGTGGTATGGATAGCCTTGGCGGTATTTCGGTGTTTGTTCAGGTCGCCGAGACGCGCAGTTTCACTGAGGCTGGCCGGCTGCAAGGGGTGTCATCGTCGGCGGTGGGCAAAAGCATTGCGCGGCTGGAGGCGCGACTGGGCGTGCGGCTGTTTCAGCGCACCACCCGCAGCGTCACGTTGACCAGTGAAGGGGCGCTGTTTCTTGAACGCTGTCGCAAGATTCTTGCGGAAGTCGAGGCGGCGGAGTTCGAACTGTGCGATGCCGCTGCCAAACCCCACGGCAAGTTGCGCATCAGTCTGCCGCAGGTACATGGACTGGTGATGCCGGTGATGAACGAGTTCATGGCGTTGTATCCGCAGATTGAACTGGATCTGGATTTGACCGATCGCATGGTCGATGTGGTTGAAGAAGGTTTCGATGCCGTAATCCGCACTGGTAAACCCCGGGATTCGCGACTGATGGCGCGACCGTTGGGCGAATTTCACATGGTGCTGGTGGCCAGTCCGGCTTATCTGGCGCAGCGCGGCGTGCCGCAAGCGCCGGGCGATCTGGCGGTGCACGCGTGCCTTCGGCACACCTTTCATGCCACTGGAAAACTGGAAAACTGGCCGCTGATTCGCGCGCAGGGAGCCGCAGAGCCGACGTTGCCGACGCGGTTGGTCAGCACGTCGATTGAGGCGGTAAGCCACGCGGCACTGGCCGGCATGGGCATTGCCTGTCTGCCGGATTTCATGACCCGCGAGGCCGAGGCGCAAGGGCACTTGCGTCGCGTGCTCGACGCGCATCTTGAACACACCGGGCAGTTCTGGGTCCTATGGCCATCGAGTCGGCACGCCACAGCGAAATTGCGCGTGTTCATCGATCATCTGGCGTTGCGACTTTTCCCCGCAACTGACGGTCGATAGTGTTGTAACTGCTTTAAGACACTAATCCATGCGCCGTAGGGTCGTGATCTGTTGCACAATACGCCCCGGACTGTTTTCTCTCAGGATGTTCAATGTTGATTTCCACTCCCATGCGTGTTGTCGGGTTGGCGCTGTTGTTGACCGCTGTTGCCGGCTGTTCGAAAGACAAGCCGATGTATGAGCATGAGAACTTCGATGACTCCGGTACGTTTTCGCGCAATTACCCGGTGACCGACGCAGTGAGCTGCGAAGCGGCCCGGCGTGCGTTGCTCAGCCAGGGCTACATCATCACCAGCAGTGACCCGAAACTGGTCAGTGGCCACAAGAGTTTCCAGCAAACCGGCGATACCCACATGGAGATCAGCTTCAACGTGGTCTGCGCCGATGACGGCAGTGCCGGACACCATGCGACGATGTTCGCCAACGCCTTGCAGGATCGCTACGCGCTGAAGAAGACCAACAACTCGGCCAGTCTCGGCGTCGGTGTGCTGGGTTCGGTGTCGATGCCGATCGGCTCGTCCGACGATTCGATGGTCAAGGTCGCCAGCGAGACGGTGACGTCGCAGAAGTTCTACGAGCGTTTCTTTACGTTGGTGGAATTATTCCTGCCGGCCGATGCGAAGAAAGCTGCGCATATCGAAGAGAAGCCCAAGGCTGACCTGGGTGTGCCAGAGGCGAAGGCGGCTCCGGCAGCGTTGGTGCCAACACCGACTCCAACTCCACCTCCGGCGGCTGAGCCTGCTGCGACACCTGCGCCGGCCGCAGAACCGGCGCCGGCACCTGCTGAGGCGACGCCAGTAACGTCTGAACCGGTTGCGCCACCGGCAGAGGCCGCGCCGATCACTCCGGCCCCGAGCGCAGAACCTGCGCCGGCGACCGAAACCATCACGCCACCGGCCAACCCGGACATCCCGCCGCCATCCGAGCCGATTCCGGCGATGCCTGCCTCCGGTCAATAATCCAGCCTCACCCCAAACCCTGTGGGAGCGAGCCTGCTCGCGAAGACGGACTTTCAGTCACCTCTGTGCTGAATGGTCCGACGCCTTCGCGAGCAAGCTCGCTCCCACAGTGGTTTCTGATGCACTTAAAATCTCGTTACATTCCCCTGACAAAATTCCCGCGATAAATTCCTGACCAGCTGCTACGTTTTATTCATGAAGGCCGGGTTTCACTTTTCCTTCACACGAGCACGTTAAGCTCGAGGCACTGGGCATTTGCTCAGGCCCATTCAAGAGAGCAGCAGGGGGATTACGCGATGGATGAGTATCAAGAAGAGCTGCTCGAATACCAAGCCTTCGAGCTGGATCCTCTGGAGCCCGCCGAAGACGCCACCGAGCTGTAAGCGTCAGGCGGATTTACGATGGCTGCGACGGAATTCGCCGGGCGTCTGGCCGCTCCAGCGTTTGAAGGCTCGCTGGAACGCTTCGGCTGAAGCGAAACCCAGCAGGTAGGCGATCTCCCCGAAGGCCAGTTCGGTGTCGCGGATGTAGGTCATCGCCAGGTCCCGGCGCGTATCGTTGAGGATCGCGCGAAACTGTGTGCCTTCCTCGGCCAGTTTGCGCCGCAAGGTCCAGGTCGTCAGCTTCAAACGTGCCGCCACTTCTTCCAGGTCGGGTTCCCGGCCACCATTGAGCAACGGCCCCAATAGCTGAGTGATGCGTTCGCGCAGGCTGCGGGTGCGGGTCAATTGTTCCAGTTCCCGTTCACACAGTTGCAGCAGATGCCGCCAGGTACTCGGGCAATGCTCGGGATTACGTTGTGCGAGGCTGTTGAGGTTCAGGCGCAGTTGATTACGCTCGGCGCCGAACTGGATCGGGCAATCCCCCAGTACGCTGTAAGCCTCGCGATAATCGGGCGCTTCGAATTCGATGTCGATGCGTTCAGCGCGCAGCGGCTCGCGGCTGACATTGGAGAGCTGATGTAGCCACCCGGCAATGATCGAGTCCACGACAAAGCGGTTATAGGCGTTATACGGGCTGATCGAATAGAAACGCAGCCACGCGCCATGGGCATCTTCGTGGAAACTGGACTGGCCGCGATAGTTGGAACCGTACAACGCCTCGAAACGGATCAGACAGCGCGCGGCTTCGCGTACGGTAGGCGCTTGTGCGGCAGTGACACCGGCCAGCCCGGCCTGGCTCAGGCGGCTTAGCTGGCCCATGCGCAGGCCCAGCGCCGAATTACCGGTCAGCTGAATCGCCGCGTGGCCCAGACGCATATAGCGCGGAATCGACAAGCGTGCCCCGGCCTCGGCCAGTCGCGCGGCGTCGAGGCCATATTGCTCCAGCAGCGGCTGCGGATCGACCGCATGACTGCGCACCGCATCGGCGAGGCTGTGCACAAAACCCACCGACAAATCCCCAAGGCGCATCGGCAGCGGCTTCATGGTTACAACCAGATATTCAACAAACGCGCGCCACGGGCCTCGCCATCGGCGAACTGCTGGCCGTTGCTGCTGAGGAAACTCTGACCGGAACTGGCCTTGTCCCAGAACTGCCCACGCAGGAACACGCTGATGCCGGCAATCGCCCGACTGCTCGGCGGTTGTGCGATCAGCGTCAGACGATGCCAGGCCTGTCCTTCAGTGACTTCACCGGGCTTGAGACTGACTGATCCCGGTGTACTTGAACCTTTGTAGCCGCGCCACGGTTGATTCCACGCACTCTGACCTAACACCTGCGCCGGTACCGCGACCAATTGCGCGTTTTGCTCATCGAGTTTGCGGTAGTTGTCCGGATACCAACTGTCGCTGCCAATCAGCACGCCGAGGCGTCCGGCCGGGGTGTCGACCACGTTGATCTGGTGTTTGTCTGCGCCTTCGATCACTTCACGCTGATCGAACACCGGGTGCATCTGCCGCTGCGGCTGGCCAAGCGGCACGCCGTCACGGCCGAACACCACGCTGCTGTTGAACAGGGCGCCGCTGCCGGGTTTCAGCCGGCCGTCACGGATGCTCGGTTCCGGCAACACGATCGAGCCGGCCACCAGTGTCACGTGAAACTCTTTGGCCAGACCACCGAACAGCGCCTGGTAATCCTTGGCCATCGCCTTGGACTTCATGCGCAGGTACGCGTCGTTGAGGCGGTCGCTGCCGTTGGCGCTGAGCCAGGCGCGGGCGAACAGCAGCGGATTGCTTGCCGCCAGCCAGTTCATCGCCTCGGCGAGGGATGGCGCCTGGTACAACTCGTCTTTTTCGCCGCTGAGCAGTAGCCAGGTGCCGACGTTCTCCGGCAGCACCACGACGGTTTTGTCGTTCAGCAGGCCTTGATCCTGCGCTTGCTGCAGATAAGCCGCGAGTTTGCGGTGCAAGCGCTCGGGGTTTTGATAGTCAGTCGGAAACAGCTCGGGCTGGATGCCCAGCAGATTGCCACGATCGGCGGGGGTGCCTTGGTCGACTGCCACTTTAATGCGTAAGTCCGACAGGTAATGCCCCGCCGGCCGGTCCGCCGCCCACATGGCGTAGGTGGTCAGGGCGGCGACGAGGGCCATGGAAAAGAACAGGTACAAAAGTTTGCGCATGAAAACCAACAACTACCGGGTACAGGGTATGGCGACTAGGGTAGGGCCCATGGCCCTGGTTGCCAAGGGGCGCTGCGCATTTGGATCAATAAGTTGTCAGTTACGGTCATTGAGTGACAGCGATGCGACTCTTAGTCTGTCGAACATGACTGACGGGAGCCGCAGAGCGCCCGCAACTTTTCCGTGATTGCTCGTTGTGGAGTTACCGATGACCACCGCTCATTACCCGCACCTGTTGGCCCCGCTGGACCTGGGATTCACCACGCTGCGCAACCGCACCCTGATGGGCTCGATGCACACGGGCCTTGAAGAAAAGCCGGGCGGTTTCGAGCGCATGGCGGCGTACTTCGCTGAGCGCGCGCGCGGCGGTGTTGGCCTGATGGTCACTGGCGGTATCGGCCCGAACGACGAGGGCGGTGTGTATTCCGGTGCGGCCAAGCTGACCACCGAAGAAGAAGCGCTCAAGCACCGCATCGTCACCCGCGCGGTGCACGACGCGGGCGGCAAGATCTGCATGCAGATCCTCCACGCCGGACGCTATGCCTACAGCCCGAAGCAAGTGGCGCCAAGTGCGATTCAGGCCCCGATCAACCCGTTCAAGCCTAAAGAGCTGGATGAAGAAGGCATCGAGAAGCAGATCAGCGATTTCGTCACCTGTTCGGTACTGGCGCAGACCGCTGAGTATGACGGCGTCGAGATCATGGGTTCGGAAGGTTATTTCATTAACCAGTTCCTCGCCGCGCACACCAATCACCGCACCGACCGTTGGGGCGGCAGCTACGAAAACCGCATGCGCCTGCCGGTGGAAATCGTTCGTCGCGTTCGCGAAGCGGTCGGCCCGAACTTCATCATCATTTTCCGTCTGTCGATGCTCGATCTGGTCGAGGGCGGCAGCACCTGGGACGAGATCGTCACCCTGGCCAAAGCCATCGAGCAGGCCGGTGCGACCATCATCAACACCGGTATCGGCTGGCACGAAGCGCGCATTCCGACCATCGCCACCAAAGTGCCGCGCGCGGCGTTCAGCAAGGTCACAGCCAAGTTGCGTGGCTCGGTGAGCATTCCGCTGATCACCACCAACCGCATCAACACCCCGGAAATCGCCGAGCAGATTCTGGCTGAAGGCGATGCCGACATGGTCTCGATGGCGCGGCCGTTCCTCGCCGATCCGGATTTCGTCAACAAGGCTGCCGAAGGTCGCGCCGACGAAATCAACACCTGCATCGGTTGCAATCAGGCGTGCCTTGATCACACCTTCGGCGGCAAGCTCACCAGTTGCCTGGTCAACCCGCGTGCCTGCCACGAAACCGAACTCAACTACCTGCCGGTGCAGCAGATCAAGAAAGTCGCCGTGGTCGGCGCCGGCCCCGCCGGGCTGTCCGCTGCGACCGTGGCCGCCGAGCGTGGCCATCAGGTGACCTTGTTCGATTCGGCCAGCGAAATCGGCGGTCAGTTCAACATCGCCAAACGTGTGCCGGGCAAGGAAGAGTTCTTCGAAACCCTGCGTTACTTCAAGCGCAAACTGCAGACCACTAACGTTGAGGTGTGCCTGAACACCCGCGTCGACGTAGCAAAACTGGTTGAAGGCGGTTACGACGAAATCATCCTCGCCACCGGCATTGCGCCGCGTGTGCCGGCAATTCCGGGCGTCGACAACGCCAAGGTGCTGAGTTATCTGGACGTAATCCTCGAGCGCAAACCGGTTGGCAAACGCGTAGCGGTGATCGGCGCCGGTGGTATCGGTTTTGACGTCTCGGAATTCCTCGTTCATGAAGGCGTGGCGACCAGTCAGGATCGTGCCGCGTTCTGGAAAGAGTGGGGCATCGATACGCAACTGGAGGCACGCGGTGGCGTGGCGGGTATCAAAGCCGCACCGCACGCGCCGGCCCGTGAAGTGTTCCTGTTGCAGCGCAAGAAAACCAAGGTCGGCGATGGTCTGGGTAAAACCACCGGCTGGATTCACCGTACCGGTCTGAAGAACAAGCAGGTGCAGATGCTCAACAGCGTTGAATACCTGAGCATCGATGACCAAGGCCTGCGCATCCGCATCGGCGAAACCGGCGAGCCGCAACTGCTGGCGGTGGACAACATTGTAATTTGCGCGGGGCAGGATCCGTTGCGTGAATTGCATGACGGTCTGGTCGAAGCGGGGCAGAACGTGCACCTGATCGGCGGCGCGGATGTCGCCGCTGAACTGGATGCCAAGCGTGCGATCAACCAGGGTTCGCGCCTCGCCGCTGAGCTCTAAGCTCCACCGCTGAACCTGTGGGAGCGAGCCTGCTCGCGAAGGCGTGGTGTCAGTCGACATATGTATTGGCTGACACTCCGCTTTCGCGAGCAAGCTCGCTCCCACAGGATTTGTGCACACCGCGAACCTTGTGTGCCTGCTCGCGATGGCGGCTTGTGAGCGACTAGAATGCTGTCTCTTTCCAGATCGAATCGCCGTCCATGCTTTTGCCTCCCTCCGATTGGCTACCCCAAGCCCCCCTCGAACACCTTCATCTGGACTGGCTGACCGCCGCCGGCATTGAAGTCGCGATCCTGCGTCTGGACCAGATCGACCCGCTGATCAGCGGCAACAAGTGGTTCAAACTCATCGAACACCTCAAAGCCGCTGACCGTGCCGGTGCCGAAGGCATCATCAGTCTCGGTGGTGCTCACTCCAATCACTTGCATGCGCTGGCGGCGGCCGGCAAACGGTTGGGGTTCAAAACCGTGGGGCTGTTGCGCGGGCATGCGCAGGACACGCCGACAGTGGAGGATCTGCAGGCGTTCGGCATGCAGCTGCATTGGTTGGGTTACGGCGGCTATCGCGCACGAAACGAGCCGGGCTTCTGGCAACCCTGGCACGAGCAATACCCACATCTGCACGCGGTGCCGGAGGGTGGTAGCGGATTACCGGGAGCGCTCGGTTGTGCGGCCATCAAGGAGCAGGCGCAGGGGCAGTTGGCCGACCTCGGCTGGAGCAATTATCACGGCTGGTGGATGGCCTGCGGCACTGGCACCACACTGGCGGGTCTGGTGCTCGCCGAGGCTGGGGCGCACCCGGTCTATGGCGCGTTGGCTGTGCCGGATGACCACGGTGTGGCGCCGCAAGTCGAGTCGATCCTGCAAGCCGCAGGGCAGGGCAACGGAAGTTATGAACTGATCGACGCCAGCCGTGGCGGCTTTGCCAAGGTTGATCCGGCGTTGCTTGCGTTTATCGAACGAACCGGGCAGGCCAGCGGCATACCGCTGGAACCGCTGTACACCGGCAAGGCGTTGCTGGCGCTCAAGCAGCAGGTCGAGGCGGGCAAGTTCACAACCGGCACGCGGCTGATCTTCATTCATACCGGTGGCTTGCAGGGCCGGCGCGGTTTTATCGCCAGCCCCTGACGGTCAACCGCGCTTGGGCATCATCCGCAGCAGCGTGTTATCGCGCACCACATAATGGTGATAGATCCCCGCCAGCGCATGCAGGCCGATCAACCAGTAGCCGATCGTGGCAATGAGCACATGCCAGCCCTCAACCTGTTTGGCGAAATCCTTGTTCTGCGCGACCAGCAGCGGCAGATCAAAACCATAGAACATCACCTGATGCCCTTCGGCGCTGGTAATCAGCCAGCCCAGAATCGGCATGCTGATCATGAACAGGTACAACGCCCAATGCATCAGCCGCGCCAGCACAGTCTGCCATTGTGGCGAAGCAGGGAAGATTTTCGGCGCCGGGCCGAGGCTGCGCGCGAGCAGGCGAAACCACACCAGCACAAACACGGTCAGGCCGAGCATGTAGTGCACTTCGCGGATCAGCGTGCGCCCGCCACTGCCTTTGGGAAACAGACCGCGCAACTCCATGCTGGCGTACACCAGCACCAACAGGACCAGCATCAGCCAGTGCAACAGGACCGATACGGTGCTGTAGCGGGATTCGGAACTTGTCCACGGCATACAGTGTTTCCTCACAGATCAGGGTCAAAACGGCCGTTCTTGTGCGACGGCATGCTTTAACTGTAATCCGCTTTGGCGGATTTGCCTGAGGCTGATCGGACTTTCAATGCTCTGAATCAGGGCTTTGCCAATAAAAAACGCCAGCGTCGTGCAGACGCTGGCGTTTTTGTTTGCAGCAAAGTGGCAGGGATCAGCTCGACTGCGGCATCTCACCGTTGGCCAAGCGCTTGTTGATGTCGGCGATCACTTCCGGAAGATCGGTGATGGTGTCGATCATGTAGTGCGGGCGCGAGCCTTCGAACAGCGCGTGAATGCGTTTGCGTTCGCTGGCCAGCTCATCGCTGCCCAAGGCGCGGAAACCGGCGTAATCCAGACCCAGCGCATTGCCCGAGCAGATCAGCGCGACGGTCCACATCCCGGCGCGCCGGCCTTCGAGAATGCCCGGCACGGTGTCGTCGATCTTCACGCACGCCGCGACATCGTCGATGCCCAGCGCGATCACGTTGGCCAGCGCCTGAGCCGGCCAAGGTCGGCCGTTCGGCACTTCATCGGTGGCGACCACGTGATCGGCGACGTAGCCGTTGGTGGCAGCCAGCTCGACGACCTTGTCCATCACTTGCTTTGGGTAGCCGGAGCACGAGCCGATCTTGATGCCTTGCTGACGCAGGTTGGCGATGGTTTCCAGCGCGCCGGGAATCAGCGCGGAGTGCTCGGCGATCTTTTCGATCTGCAGCGGCATGAAACGGTTGTAGATCGCGGTGACGTCGTCATCGGTCGGCGTGCGGCCGAACGCCTTGCGATAACGCTCGGCCACTTGCGGCTGATCGCAGAGGGTACGGATGTGGTCCCACTTGCCCATGCCCATCGGGCCACGGGCTTCTTCGATGGAGACCTGCACGTCGAACTCGGCGAAGGCTTCGACGAAGATCTGCGTCGGTGCGAAAGAGCCGAAATCGACCACGGTGCCGGCCCAGTCGAGGATCGCGGCTTGCAGCTTGTCTGGATTGACGTAGTTCATGGCAATCAAATTCCTGTAATGGCAATGCAATTCAAAAATGTGGGAGCGAGCCTGCTCGCGAAGGCGTCGTGTCAGTCGACATCTATGTTGTATGTGCGACCGATTTCGCGAGCAGGCTCGCGCCCACAGGGGTCGTGGTAATTCAGATTTCGAGGACTTCCATCTCGCGCAACACGTCGCCAACAGCCGCCACGGCCTGGCGCATTTCGTCCGGGCTGACATGGCCGATGCAACCCACGCGGAAGGTTTCGACCTGCGTCAATTTGCCCGGATAAAGGATGTAACCCTTAGCCTTGACCCGTTCGTAGAAATCCTTGAACTGATAACGCGGATCTTGTGGCGCATGGAACGTGGCAATAATCGGCGCCTGAATCGCCGCTGGCAGGAAGCTGCGCAAACCGAGTTTGCCCATCTCGTCCATCAGCGCCTCGCAGTTGGCGGCATAACGCGCATGCCGCGCCGGCAGGCCACCTTCCTCGTTGTATTGCAGCAACGCTTCGTGCAGCGCCGCGACGACGTGGGTCGGCGGGGTGAAGCGCCATTGGCCGGTTTTCATCATGTAGGTGTGCTGGTCAAACAGGTCCATCGCCAGCGAGTGCGAATTACCGGCGGCTGCGGCCAGTGATTCCTTGCGGGCGAAGACAAACCCCATCCCCGGTACGCCTTCCAGACATTTGCCGGAAGCGGCGATCAGTGCGTCGAACGGCACTTGCTGCGCATCCACTGGCAGGGCACCGAAGGAACTCATGGCATCGATAATCAGGCGTTTACCGTGTTGCGCGACGACCTGAGCAATCTCCGGCAGTGGATTAAGAATCCCGGTGCTGGTTTCGCAATGAATCAGTGCGACGTGGGAGATGGCGCTGTCGGCGCGCAACAGGCGATCGACGTCAGCAGCGGTGGTCGGTTCGTCTTCAGCAGTTTCAAAGGTGCTGAACGAGCGGCCAAGCACTTCGCAGATCTTCGCCAAACGCTTGCCGTAGGCACCGTTGATCAGCACCAGGACTTTGCCGTCACGCGGCACCAGCGTGCCGATGGCCGCTTCAACAGCAAAGGTGCCGCTGCCCTGCAATGGCACGCAGTGGTGAGTTGCGGCGCCATTGAGGATCGCCAGCAATTGTTCGCAGAGGCTGGCGGTCAGTTGATTGAAGCGGTCATCCCATGACCCCCAGTCGACCATCATCGCCTGGCGGGTGCGGGCCGAAGTGGTCAACGGGCCGGGAGTGAGCAGGATGGGTTCGGCGATACTCATTCGTGTGTCCTCGGATAGCGCTGTGGGATGAAGCTACGGGGCATACGTTGCAATTCGCCGTTGCATCAATCAAATTGTTTGTTGTTATGCCAGCCATCAGCGAGAGTTATTCATGAACCTGTTCCAGCTTCGTGCGTTCGACGCCGTGGCCCGTGAAGGCAGCTTCACCCGCGCTGCCGCGCGGTTGTTCATCAGTCAGCCGGCGGTCACCGGGCACATCAAAGCGCTGGAGGAGCACTACCAGATCACCCTGTTGCGGCGCACCGCGCGACGGGTGGAACTGACCGAGGAGGGCACCAAACTCGCGGCGATCACCCGCGCGATGTTTGGCCTGGCGGAAGAGGCGCAGGCGATGCTGGAAGCCAACCGGCAGTTATTGACCGGACGGCTGGAGGTGGCGGCGGACGGGCCGCACATGGTCATGCCAATGCTCGCCAGTCTGCGTGCGCGCTATCCGGGGATCACGGTGAATCTGCGCTTGGGCAATGCCCAGGAAACCTTGGCGGCTTTGTTGTCGGAACACGCCGATGTGGCGGTGTTGACCGAAGTGGAGCCGCGCAAAGGCCTGCATCTGCAAGCGTTGAGCGAATCGCGGATCTGCGCGTTGGTGCCGGCGGGGCATCCGTGGGCGGTGCGTGCCGGTGAAGTGAAGCTCAAGGAACTGGATCAGGTGATCATGGTGTTGCGCGAGCCGAGTTCAATCACCCGGCGTACGTTTGATGACGCCTGTGGGCAGGCATCGATCCATCCGCGTGTGTTGCTCGAACTCGATAGCCGTGAGGCGGTGACTGAAGCCGTCGCCGCTGAGTTGGGCGTAGGCGTGGTGTCGTCGGTGGAGGTCAGCCATGATCCGCGAGTGGTGGCGATCCCGATTGTCGGGGGCGGATTGGTCAATCGGCACATGATTGGTTGCATGGAGCGGCGTCGGGAGTTGCGCTTGATTCAGGCGTTCTTCGGTCTTGCGCCAACCTGATACACCGAGTCGCCCCAATCGCTGGCAAGCCAGCTCCCACAGTGATCTCGGTCGTTCAAAGGTGCTGGGTACAGCCAAGAAACCTGTGGGAGCTGGCTTGCCAGCGATGGGGCCGGTATTACTTACACAAGGCTGTCGCGGACCATTTCGAGGAAGGTCGCCACCACCCGTCGATTGCTTTGCTCACGCAAACACACCAGCGTTTCCGTCAGCCGTCGCGTGCAGTCGACAATCGGCAACGCACACACCCGCGAATCCGCGCCAAACTCCGCCGCCGAGACCACGCCGACACCAATCCCGACCACCACCGCCTCACGCGCCGCTTCCCGTCCTTCTACCTGAATCGCCGGGCGAATGCGAAACCCGGCCCGGGCCATTTCCTCTTCCAGCGTCTGCCGCGTCACCGAGCCGTGTTCACGCAGCACCAGCGGCGTGTCATCCAGGTCTTCCAGGCAAATCGATTCACGCTCGGCCCACGGATGATTGCGCGACACGAACGCCACCATCGGATCATTGCGCAGCGGCACACAGAGCAAACGCTCATCACTGACGTCACGCCCGAGCAGGGCTAAATCTGCCTGATAATTGAACAGGCGAAACAGTGATTCATCGGTGTTACCGGTCTCGATCTTCACGCTGATCCCCGGATAGCGTTCGCAGAACCGCGCGATCTGCGGCAGCACGTGCACCGGCGCATCCACTGCCAGAATCAGGCTGCCGGTCTGCAAGGCCTGGGATTCCTGCAGCAATTCCTGCGCTTCGGCTTCAATTACAAACAGGCGCTGGGTGATCGCCAGCAAGCGCTCGCCCAGGTCGGTCAGGCGTACGGAACGTTTATTACGGTGAAACAGTAAAACGCCGAAACGCTCTTCGAGTTTGCGCACCTGGTCGGAAATCGCCGGTTGCGTGAGAAAAAGGCGCTCGGCGGCTTTGGTGAAGCTTCCATGCACGGCCACAGCATGGAAGGCTTTGAGTTGGGCGTGGGACACCGACATGAAGTCACCTGATCGTTAAGTCAGTAACAAGCTGAGCTTATGTGTGAAATACGATAAATCGATTTTATTTATTAAACAGTAATTGCTTTGATCGGCGCACGCCATCGCTGACTGCCCGCTCGGGCAGCACGGTGAGCCATGAGCCTGTGCGTGCAACAGCAGGACTCATCTGACCGATATCGCCGTAGGGACGGGGTGATATCGCAGTGCTCAACAATAAAAACACAGGCGTTTTGCTTAACGATTCTGCCGGCACACTCACACCCTGAGGTCAGAACCACCATGAACAAGCACATCGGCACCATTGCGCGTTGGCGCATGCAGATTTTCGCGATTACCTGGCTTGCGTACGCCGCGTTCTACTTCACCCGCAAAGCGTTTTCGGTGGCCAAACTGGGCATCGCCGAAGACCCTACCTTCATGCTCGACAAGATGGCCATGGCCAACCTCGATGCGATCTATCTGGCGGCTTACGCCATCGGCCAGTTCACTTGGGGCATGCTTGCCGACCGCTTTGGCCCACGGGTCGTGGTGCTCGGTGGTTTGCTGATTTCTGCCGCAGCGGCGCTGGTGATGGGCAGTTTTGCCACGCTGCCGATCTTCGCGACTTGTATGTTGATTCAGGGTTTGGCGCAGTCCACCGGCTGGTCGGGATTGTGCAAAAACCTTGGTAGTTTCTTCCCCTCTCAGCAGCGCGGGCGGGTGCTCGGCCTATGGAGTTCCTGCTACGCGTTCGGTGGCCTGGTGGCGTCGCCCTTCGCCGGTTGGTGGGCGTATACCTTGATGGGCACCTGGCACGCGGCGTTCATTTCCAGTGCGGTGGTGGTCGCCGTGGTGGCGGTGTTGTTTTTTATCTTCCAGCGCAACAAACCGGAAGACGTCGGTTTGCCGGCGGTCGAGCCGGAACCTGAGCTGACCGCAGAAGAAACCGAAGCCAACAGCAAACTCAGTGTCTGGGAGCCGTTAAAGGAAATCCTGCGTAACCGCACGGTGCTGGTACTGGGCCTGGCGTATTTCATGTTGAAACCGGCGCGTTACGCGATTCTGTTGTGGGGCCCGGTGATTGTCTTTGAACAGATGCCCAGTGTCGGCAAGGTCGGCGCGGCGATCATTCCCACCTCGTTCGAACTGGCCGGGTTGCTCGGGCCGATCCTGATTGGCCTGGCCTCGGACAAACTGTTCGGTGCCCGGCGCATGCCGGCCTGCGTGTTGAGCCTGTTGGCGCTGACCGTGACGCTGGCGCTGTTCATGGGCGCGCTGCACACCGGCAGTGTCTTGTTGGTTGTCGCGTTGCTGTTCGTCATGGGCCTGACACTGTACGGCCCGGATTCAATGATCAGCGGCGCCGCTGCGATCGACTTCGGCAAAGCCAAGGCCGGCGCTACGGCGGCCGGTTTCGTCAACGGCTGCGGCTCGGTCGGCGCGGTACTCGGCGGTTTGCTGCCAGGCTACTTCGATTCGGTGACGGTGTTCATCGTCTTCGCCGGTTGTGCGCTGTTCTCGGCGCTGGTGCTGATTCCGCACTGGAACAGTCGCCCGGTCGGCGTCATGGAACCGCGCGCCTCGATCCCCAATTGCCCGCTGACGATCAAACCCCTGCGTTCCTGAAACCCTTTGCCTCGCGGCCTGCTGCGACGCTCGCGGCAGGCTGTGTCGTGGCTATCTGACTGGAGAAACCCCATGAGACCGTTTTGGCTGGAGCAGGCCTTGCAGGCCGACAACTCGCAAACCTGCCCGCCGTTGAAGGGCGAAGTACGCGCCGATGTGTGCATCGTTGGCGGCGGCTACACCGGGTTGTGGACGGCGATCATGCTCAAGCAACAGAACCCTGAACTCGATGTGTTGCTGATCGAAGCGGACATCTGCGGCGCCGGCGCCAGCGGCCGAAATGGCGGATGTGCGCTGTCGTGGTCAGCGAAATATTTCACCCTTGAACGCTTGTTTGGCGTCGAGGAAGCGGTACGTCTGGTCAAGGAATCGGAACGCAGCATCCATGCGATCGGCGAGTTCTGTGAGCAGTACGGCATCGATGCCGACTACCGCCTCGACGGCACGCTGTACACCGCGACCAACCGCGCACAAGTCGGCTCGACCGATGCGGTGATCGCCGCATTGGAGCGCAACGGTATCAACTCGTTCACCCAGCGCCCGCTGGCCGATGTGCAACGGATGGCCGGCTCCAGCAAACATCTGGAAGGCTGGTTCTCGCCGGCCGCGGCCAGTGTGCAACCGGGAAAACTGGTGCGTGGCCTGCGTCGGGTGGCGTTGCAATTGGGTGTGAAAATTCACGAAAACACGGCCATGACCGGGCTGGAAGAAGGACGCCCGGCACGCTTGCAGACGCCGGATGGCACGGTGATCGCTGATCGCGTGGTGCTGGCAATGAACGCGTGGATGGCCCGTGCCTTCCCGCAGTTCGAACGCAGCGTGGCGATTGTCTCCAGCGACATGTTGATCACCGAACCGCGGCCCGACCTTTTGCAGGAGATCGGTTTGACCAGCGGCGTGACGGTACTCGATTCGCGGATTTTCGTGCACTACTACCACAACACTCCGGACGGCCGGATCATGCTCGGCAAGGGCGGCAACACCTTCGCGTTTGGCGGGCGGATGCTGCCGGTATTCGATCAGCCATCGCCTTATGCCGACCTGCTGAAAAACAGCCTTGCGGACTTCTTCCCGGCGTTTGCCGATGTGAAAGTCGATGCCACCTGGAACGGGCCGTCGGATCGCTCGGTCACCGGTTTGCCGTTCTTCGGCCAGATGAGCAGCGCCGGCAATGTGTTTTACGGTTTTGGCTATTCGGGCAGCGGCGTCGGCCCGTGTCATATGGGCGGGCAGATTCTCGCTTCACTGGTGCAAGGCCTGGACAACCCGTGGACGCGCTCGCCGCTGGTCAACGGGCCGCTGGGCTACTTCCCGCCGGAACCTATCCGTTACCTCGGCTCATTGATGGTGCGCAACGCCATCCGCCGCAAGGAGCGCGCCGAGGATCATGGGCGGCGACCTCGGCACCTGGACGTGCGTCTGGCGAAATTCGCCGCGGCGGCGGGCAAGGCCGACAAAGGTTGAAACACTGCTCCTGCAGGTTGGCTCAACGGGCATCGCTGTTGAGCAACCAGTCGAGCAACAAGCTGCTGTCACGTGCGGGTGATGGTTCGCGAGGCGTAGGCTTGCGCGAGTTGCCCAGACACAGGATCGGTCGATCCGGGTCGCTGTCGAGGAAACTCACCCACACTTCGCTGTCGGCGCAGGGCAGTTCGTCCAGTGCGATTCGACCATTGGCTCGCGTCATGGCGATGGGTAACCAGATCGCGTTGTCATCAAGTGCTTGCGGGTGTTTCGAGGGCCACAGACTGACGGCGACTCGACCCTGCTCATCGAGTTGTGCCGGTTGCCCGGCAGGCCCGAACACCTGCGCCAGCTGATATCCCGCAATGCCGGGGCGGGCTTGCCTAAGCGCGGGACGAAAATCGGTTGACCAGGGCTGGGCAGCGAAATCGTTGTGGTAGCGGTGCAGGGCAGGGCTCGGGTCAAGAATCGACGGATGCTCCCCGTGATGACGGATCGACGTGATCCGCCATTGTTCGTTGAAGTGGCTGATCGGATGCGCCGACACTTGCAGCAGATGCCCACTGAGCAAACCGACCCGATCACTGCGGCCATTGATCGTGCGGTGCTGGCAGCGTTGCCGCTCCAGATGCCGACGGCTGCGTTGTTCGTGGTGACGTTGCTCTGGCGGCAGGGGATTTGCCGTGATGTGGTTGGCGGCATCGGCGCTGATCAGCTGTTGCCCTCGATTACGCACCGCCTGCAGCGTGGCGATGGGGGCAGCGTGGTGATGCTGGTACAGCGCACTGACGCAGGGAGAGGGCGTTTGCTCGCCGGTCTTGAAGGCAAGCAGCACCGGCACTTGGGGCAGGCTCAGGCTGTCATCGGCGAACACGACAATGTGGCCGTCCATTCGGTGTTCGAAGTGATAGTGGATGCCTTCCTCCTCGCAAAGCCTGTGCAGCAGCGCCAGATCACTTTCTTCGTACTGAATGCAAAACGGACGGACAGGGTATTGCCCGACGCTCATTTCAATTCGGTAGCCCTCAACGGGCAGGGCATTTTCCTTGAGCAGTTGCTGGAGAATCTGCGGCACGCTCCGTTGCACGAAGACCCGCCGTTTGCACGGCTGGGCCAACTTTTGCAGGCGCGGCACGACAGTTAGTCGATAGCCGATCCGATGCGTGCCGCGATGTTCGCAACAGGCACTGTCGATCAAGCCGTGAACCCCATGCTGGTCATCCAGGCGCAGGTAGGCCGGTTGGTGCAGGAAGTTACCCGGCGCCACGGCGGGGGCCAGGCCGATCAGTTCGATGTCGAAGCGGTAGGGCTGGTTGAGCGCTTCCTCACCGTGGAAACGCACCACCGGCAGGCACAGGCCGCTGTCGGTAAGGGTCAGGGTAAAAGGACTTTCCTTGTCATTGAGCATTCGAACAGGCTCTGTCAGGCAATACGGGCCTGAGAGGGTACGAAACCACAGCGCTGAATGGTCATGTCAAAGGTGTTTTTCAGAATCCCCCTACAAGCACTGGTGAAGATGTCGATTCTGCATTGTGTTTTTTTGGTCGATTGCCGACTTTAGGCCGTATAAACTTGGCGCCACGCGTCGGCCAATAGATGTCTCGGCGCCACAGATCAAGAGAGTGAGTAATGGGCGCACAGTGGAAGGTTAAACACAAAGAAGCGGCAGCCAACGCCAAGGGCAAGATCTTCGGCAAACTGGTGAAGGAAATCACTATCGCTGCCCGCAACGGTGCCGATACCACCACCAACGCACACCTGCGTCTGGTGGTCGAACAGGCCAAGAAAGCCTCGATGCCAAAAGAAACCCTGGATCGCGCAATCAAGAAAGGCGCCGGTCTGCTGGGTGAAACCGTGCAATACCATCGCGTGACCTACGAAGGGTTCGCCCCGCACCAGGTGCCGTTGATCGTCGAGTGCGTGACCGACAACATCAACCGTACCGTTGCGGAAATCCGCGTGGCATTCCGTAAGGGCCAACTGGGGGCTTCCGGCTCCGTGGCCTGGGACTTCAACCATGTCGGCATGATCGAGGCTTCACCGGACACCCCGGACGCCGATCCGGAAATGGCTGCGATCGAAGCGGGCGCGCAGGATTTCGAGCCGGGCGAAGACGGCGCAACGCTGTTCCTGACCGATCCTACCGATCTGGATGCGGTGCAGAAAGCGCTGCCAGAGCAAGGCTTCACCGTGCTGTCGGCCAAACTGGGCTACCAGCCGAAGAACCCGGTCAGCGGTTTGAGCGACGAGCAGATGGCTGAGGTTGAAGCGTTCCTCGAAGGCCTCGACAACCATGATGATGTACAGGACATGTTTGTCGGCCTGGCGGGCTGATCGGCTTCATCAGTGATGGCCTCATCGCTAGCAGGCTAGCTTCCACACTGGATCTGTGGCGTTCACAAATCCCCTGGAGCGGGCCTGCTCGCGATTGACCGCGCAGCGGTCACAGATTCTCAAGTTGCCGAATGACTTCGTCAAACCCAGGCCGGGCCATCACATCCGCCTGACAGCAACGCCGCTCCAGCTCTTCAAGCACCGCACGCAATTCATCGCTCAACCCCGAGTCGATGCGTGCCAGCAATTCCCCCAGCAAAATCCCGAACGCACGTACTTCGATACGTTGCAGTGCGCGCGTTTCCGCCGTGTCGGCAATCGCGTGGAACGACGCCCCGCCAAAATCCCCGAGCAGGCAATCGCCGCGCTCGTTCAACAGAATGTTGTGCCCGTAGAGATCGCCATGGGTGATGCCTTGTTGATGCAAGTGTTGCGCTGCCGAAGCGATGCCTTTGGCAATGTTCAGCGCAACCTCGGCACTGAAGCGGCAATCATCGGCATACACATCGCGCGAGCAGGATGCCAGGCTTGGCAGGTCGGCGAGGTTACGGAAGGACGGATCGATCAGTTGCATCACCAATCCCTGCTGGCCGTCGGGATGGCCACTGATGCGCCCCTCGATGCGGATCAGATTGGGATGCAGGCCGGCGGTGACACAGGCGTTCATTTCGTGCAGCGGGGAACCATCGCTGGTCATTTCACCTTTGTACAATTTCACCGCAACCGACGTCACTGAGCCATTGTCGCGTTGCCAGCTCGCCCGGGAAATCACCCCCGAGGCACCTTCACCCAAACGTTGCTCCAGACGCAGCGCCGACCAGTCGATTGGCGGCGTCGCCTCCAGTGCGGTGGCGTCCGCCTCGGTCTCCAGCGGATTACCGGCGTAGGCCAGCCAGGTCAGACTCGGCAGCGCGAGCAGCCACTGCGGCAGCTCGGTAAACCGGTTGGCGGAAATGCGCAGTAACTCAAGCCGATGGCAGTTGCTCAGCGAAGGCGGCAGCGCTTGCAGACGATTGCCGGACAGCATGAGTTTTTGCAGGGCCGGGCGCTCACCGAGTTCGCTCGGCAGGCGTTCGATGCAGTTGTCTGTCAGGATCAGCCAGCGCAGCTGTGGCGGCAGGGCTTGAGCGGGGACGTTGACGATGCGATTGGCCCTGAAGCCGACCATCGTCAGCGCCGCGCATTGACCGAGACAGGCCGGCAGTTCGGTGAACGGGTTGTCGGAGCAGAACAGCACGCGCAGGCGCGTCAGACGGTGCAAGTCATCCGGCAGACGGCTCAGGGCGTTGCCGCTGAGATTGAGGATTTCCAGAGTGTCGGCCAGGTCGAAAATCTCGACCGGGAACTCGGTCAGGCCGCAAGACAGATCCAGCCGCGTGATGCCCGACAACTCGCCGGCGCGTAATTGAGCAAGGGTGTGCATGTTTGTGTTCGCTAATGATCAGTGGAGCGACGCTTTGGCGCTGGGAATGGGCGACATGATAACGGCAAAGCAGGTTCCGGGCCTGAGTTGCATGTTGAAAACGCCACAAAACCCTGTGCAAGCAAGCTCGCTCCCACAGGGCCGGTGTGGTCAGTCGTCGTTGTGTATCTCTTGCAACTGCCCCAACCGACTGCGCGTGCGCGCCAGGTCAATGGCGTGGCCTTCGAGGCTTTCGCGCAAGGGCAGGCGACCCAGTAACGTCAGATGCTTGTCCTGGTCATACAGCACGTCGATCAGGTTGATGAAGCGTTGTTGCGCGGCGATCGGGCATTCTCCCAGTTCCGGTAGATCATCAATGATCCAGCGGTCGAAACGTCGACACAGCTCCAGATAATCCATGACCGCCGTCGGCTGTTCACACAGATCGTTGAAGGTAAAACCAACACTTCGCTCTTTACACCACCGAGCCCGAATCTGCCGGGTGCCGACCGTTAGCGCAACGCCCGGCGCATACGCGGGCGCCAAGTTCAGAGCGGCGCGTTGCGCTGGCGTGGCTGGCCACACGTAATGCCCTTGAGTGAATATCTGCTGCGCAGAGTGGCGCGTGTGACTGCGGTAATCGTGTGGACCGCCGACTTCCATGACCTGCATGTGCGTATTGATCAGCTCGATCACCGGTTTGAAGCGGGCGTGATAGAGCGGATTGGGCAGCAAGCCTTCAGGCGCATAGTTGGAGGTCACCAGCAGCAGAATCCGCCGCTTGAACAACGCTTTGAACAGCCGGGTGATGAGCATGGCATCGCCGATGTCATGCACATGAAACTCGTCGAAACACAGCACCCTACAATCCTCCAGCAGTTCGTCGAGGGTCACTTCGAGGGCATCGTCCTGCTCGCGATGGCTGAACATGCCTTGATGCAATTGCGCGAAGAACTGATGGAAATGCAGGCGCCGTTTCTGCGTGATCGGCAAAGCCTGAAAGAAGCCGTCGAGCAACCAGCTCTTGCCGCGTCCGACGGCGCCAAACAGATAGAGGCTCGGCGCGGTTTGGCCGCTGGCGCCAAACAGCAGACTGGCCTGCTGCGCCATGCAATCGATGACGCGCTGCTGGCTGTGGCTGAGGGTGTAACCCTGACCGCTGGCCTTGTGCCGGAACTGGTCGCGGATCGACTGGGCACTGGCGTCATGCCCGGCGCTGGCCGGCAAACCCTTGCCGAACCAGTGGCGCAACGCCGGCCAGCGCTGGATCAGTCGCGATCGTTTCGGCGGGTGGGCTGGCACGTTGGCGTCTCCGTGTTCGTAGAACCGGCTCCCGGAAGCGCGGCGACATAGTGTAACCAGACGCCGACTTGGCCAGCCACTGGGACGGGGCGAGAGTGGGCGGTTATTGAACAAACTTATGCGGCGCGTACAGCAATTTTTAGCGACATGGCCCGACCACTTGCCAACCTTTCGAAACATATCCCGGGCGATCCCTGGATCCAATCGACTGGCGGAATCGTCGACTGTTGCTAACCTCAATCACAGAAACGACGTCGCAAGCGATCACTGACAAGGAATGGCGCAGTGAATACAGGGGTGGTCATCGGCCTGCTGGGAGTACTCGTTACGCCTGTCTATGCGGCGGATCTTCAGGTCGAAGTGCGCGTCGATGTGCAGCGTGGCTGCCAGTTGATCGGCCAGCAGCGCGAGGCCGGCATCGAGCAACTGGGTGTGCTCGACTTTGGCAGCACTGCGCGTCTCGATGATCCTGCCGGGCCGTTGGCGGCAGCGCTGACCAATCAGCGCCTGCCACGGCTGGAGTGCAACCCGGACACGCCGTACCAGATGCGCGTCGACGGCGGTTTGCACGGCGGTGTCGGGGAAGTCCGTTACATGGCAGGGGCGGCGGGCAGCAAGCCGATTCCCTACCGCTTGTATCAGGACGCGGCGCGACGACTGCCGCTGGTGGTGAACGTGCCGGTCAGCGGACGGGTGCCGGACAGCGGCACGGTGGAATTACCGCTGTACGCGCGCATCGAGCGGTTGGCTGAAGTACCGCGAGTCAGCCGTTATTCGGATCTGGTCAAGGTGACGGTCACTTGGTGATCGCGATGACAACAGGCACTCGGTGGACGCGGGTGCACAAGGAAGGCGCTCAAAGATGAGCGCGGTGATCGAGTCAGCGTAAAGGAGCAGGGACGGGCGCAATGACAGGCAGACACTGGATGGTGGTGGCGGCAGGTACGCTGGCTATGCTCGCAGACGATGCGCAAGCGGCGGTCAGCGGGCAGATCAATGCGCGGTTGATCCTGATTGCCGGCTGTGAAGTCACCAACACCAGCACTCCCGCCAGCCCGGTCAGCGACCTCGGCACCCTCGATTTTGGCCTTCAGGGCCCCACCTGGAACGCGCCGATAAAGGCCAGTCTCGGCAGCGACAGCAGTGGCAAACTCAATGTCGCCTGCAATCCTTCGGTCACCGGTTTCACCGTCACCATCGATGGCGGCACCCACGGTGACGGCAACACCCGACGGCTGAGCAACGGCCGCCAGACCCTTCCTTATCAGCTGTTTGTCGATCCCTCCGGCGCCCGGAGCTACAGCATCGGCCAGCAACACAATTTCGCTGTCACCAGCGCTGCGCAGATACCCATTCCGGTATTTGGCTCGGTGGTGGCGAATACCCGCGCGGTGCCGGCAGGGGTCTATACCGACACCCTGACGGTGACGCTCGACTGGTAAACCCGTAGAGGACGGACTCCATGCGTACGTTTGCATCAAGGATAGGTTTGTCACTGCTCGGCCTGGCGCTGGTTTCAGGTGCCAACGCCGCCACCACGGTCACCGGCCAGATCACCTCCAGCCTGATTCTGATCAGCAGCTGCCAGGTCAACGGCGCCGGCGGTTCCACCGGGCTGAACTTCGGTGCGTTGAATTTCGGCACCGCCAACAGCCTGTTCACCACCGCCACCGGGCAGGTGTTGGGCGGTGGCGGCGGGGCGCTGTCGATTCTCTGCTCTAGCGGCACCACGCCGACGGTCAAGGTGCGCGCGGGTTCCCATGACGGCATGTCGCCGGGCGGCACGCGAGCGTTGTATGACGGGGTTGCCAATTATGTGCCGTACGACTTGTACACCGATGCCGGGCACTCGCAACTGCTGGCGATCGACGGGACCATCAATCTTGCGGCCAGCACCGGGGTCGCGCAGACGGTGAATATTTACGGTCAGGCGGTGGGCAAGGCGGGTTTGCCGGCGGGGACTTACACCGACACCGTCGCTGTTGAACTGACGTTCTGATGCCATGCGCCGTCATGGCTGTGCCGCGTTGCTCCTGCTTTGTGCGGGCAGTGCGCCGCTGCCGCTGACCGCAGCGACGAGCCAGAGCTTTCAGGTCAGCGCCACGGTCACTGCCGGGTGTCTGGTGGTGGGCGGGGTGTCGAATTATGGCGGGCTGAATTTCGGTTCGCGTTCGGCACTGGCCACCGGCACCGTGCAGGTCGCACTGACCGGTGGCGTGCAATTGCAATGCACGCCGGGCGTGACGCTGAACATGAGCGTCGATGGCGGCCAGTACAACAGCAGTGGCCGGCACATGCAGGTCAACAGCGGCAGTGCGCGGGTAGCGTATGCACTGTTTCGCGATGCGGCGTACAGCCAGAGCCTGGGCATTGGCCAGAGTGTGGCGGTGGCTTACAGCGATGCGAACAACATCAGCCTGCCGATTTACGGTCAGGTGCAATTGCCGGGCAATCAGCCTGGGGGGACGTACAGCGATGTGTTGCAGGTGCAACTGTCGTGGTAAGGCGAAGTTGAATGGCCGACAAGGAGCAGGTTTATGGGGGCAGTTACGTCACGGCATTCTTTCCTGCGCTGTGCGATGTGGACGATGGTCACGCTTGGGGCAAGCCAGGCACACGCGGCGAGTTCGGTGCTGATCTGGCCGATCGATCCGGTGCTGGAGGCTGATCAACAGGCCAGTGCGCTGTGGCTGGAAAACCGCGGCAACGAAACCGCCAATCTGCAGATCCGCGTGTTCGGCTGGAGCCAGAGTGGTTTCGCCGAGCAATACCAGAACCAACGCGACGTGATCGGCAGCCCGCCGGTGGCGAAAATCGAGCCGGGGCAGAAACAACTGGTGCGCCTGACCCGGACCAAAGAAGTGCCGCCGGGACAGGAACTGGCCTACCGGATCATCATCGACGAGATTCCTTCTGCGCAACCAGCGACTACCGACGGCGGCAAAACAGCGGCAGCGATCCGCTTCCAGATGCGTTATTCGGTGCCGCTGTTTGCCTATGGCGCCGGGTTGTGGAGCAAAGAGGACAGCAGCCGTGCGCGTGATCCCAAGGGCGTCGGCCTGCCGCAGTTGAGCTGGCGCACGGTGGCTGTGGATGGCAAGCCTTATGTGGAAGTGCGCAATCAGGGCGCAGTGCATGCGCGGCTGACCGATGTCGCTATAAAGCAGGCCGGGCAGAGCAAACCGTTGGCCGAAGGGCTGCTGGGTTATGTGCTGCCCGGCGCGGTGATGCGCTGGCCGGCACCGACGCCGCTGACCAGTGATTCGGCGTTGCAGGTACGAGTCAATGGCGCGGCACAGGTGCAGAGCATCACGCCAGCCAAGTGAGTGAGTCGTAGCCTGGGCATCTGGCGTCGACGAAAGCGGTATCAGGAGGATTCAGTCCATTGACGGACGTAAAACGCGTATGAACCCAGCACGGGTTCGCCGTATTCAGCGTCCGTTGTGGCTCATCACCGGCGCGTGTTGCCTGATGTTCATTCAACCATCCGGGGCCGGCGATCTGCCGCCGCCACCCAGCGGCATGGAGGCCGTGAGTGATGCACAGTTGTTTCTGGAACTGGTGGTCAACCAGATGAATACCGGACGTGTCGTGGCAGTGCAGCAGCGCGACGGGCGCTTGTTTGTGCCGGCGACGGCGTTGCGCGAAACCGGCATGAAGTTGCCCGACAGTCTCGGTGCCGAGGTCGATCTCGACAGTCTGGCGGGACTGCACAGTGACTACGACAGTGTTGGTCAACGCTTGCTGCTGGACGTGCCGCCGGACTGGCTGCCGGAACAATTCATCGGCAATCGCCAGGCTTACCCGCGCGCACCGGCGCTGAGCAGTTTCGGCGCGTTGTTCAATTATGACCTGTACCTCAACGACACCGACGATGCCGGCACTTACCTGGCGGCGTGGAACGAAGTGCGGCTGTTCGACAGCTGGGGCACGCTGTCCAACACCGGGCAGTATCGGCAAACCTTGTCCGGCGATTCGCTCAACACGCTGGACAACGGCTATCTGCGCTACGACACCACGTGGCGATACTCCGATGATGAACGAATGCTCACCTACGAGGCGGGTGACGTGATCAGCGGTGCGTTGCCGTGGAGCAGTTCGGTACGTCTGGGCGGCGTGCAGTTTTCTCGGGACTTTGCCGTACGCCCGGATCTGGTGACCTATCCGTTGCCGCAATTTGCCGGTGAAGCGGCGGTGCCGTCCTCGGTGGATCTGTTCATCAATGGCTACAAATCCAGCAGCGCAGACTTGCAGCCCGGGCCTTACACGCTGACCAATATTCCGTTCATCAACGGTGCTGGCGAAGCTGTCGTAGTGACCACCGATGCGCTCGGTCGGCAGGTCTCGACCACGGTGCCGTTCTATGTCACCAGCACCTTGCTGCAAAAAGGTTTGAGCGATTTTTCCGTGGCTGCCGGTACGTTGCGTCGCGACTATGGTTTGAAGGATTTCAATTATGGCCCGGGTGTCACCTCCGGCAGCCTGCGCTATGGCGTCAGTGACGGCTTCACACTGGAAAGTCATGCCGAAGCGGCCGATTCGCTGACACTCGGCGGCCTCGGTGGCAATTGGCAGCTGGGTAACTTCGGTGTACTCAACAGCGCGGTGAGTCAAAGTCGTTTCGATGGCGAGGGCGGTCAGCAATTAAGCCTGGGCTATCAGTACAGTAATCAGCGTTTCAGCTTTTCCTACCAACGCTTGCAACGCCACGATCAATACGCCGACCTCAGCGTGGTTGACAGTCCCTATATCAGCCTTAGCCGGCGCAGCGAGCAGGCTACCCTGAGTCTCAACCTCGACCGCTGGGGCAGCCTCGGTGCGGGTTATTTCGATGTACGCGCGGCGGACGATTCGCGTACGCGTCTGCTCAACCTCAGCTGGAGCAAACCGTTGTGGCGCAACAGCAGTTTCTACCTGTCGGCCAACCGCGAGATCGGCGACAGCAACTGGGCTGTGCAGGCACAACTGGTGATTCCATTCGATCTGCGCGGCAGCCTGGCGATCAGCAGCGATCGTAGTAAAACCGGGCAGAGCCAGCAGCGGGTCAACTACAGTCGCGCGGTACCGACCGAGGGCGGCGTGGGTTTCAATCTGGGCTACGCCAAGGGTGATGGTGCTGATTATCGTCAGGCCGACGTCACCTGGCGTCTGCAATCGGTGCAGTTGCAGGCCGGTGTCTACGGCACTTCCGACGCCGAAACCCGTTGGGCCGACGCCAGTGGTTCGCTGGTGTGGATGGACCGTCAGGTGTTCGCCGCCAACCGTATCGACGATGCGTTTGTGGTGGTCAGTACCGATGGTTTTGCCGACATTCCGGTGCGCTACGAAAACCAGCAGGTCGGTCAGACCGACAAGAATGGTCATTTGCTGGTGCCATGGAGCAGCGCCTATTACCGCGGCAAGTATGAAATCGATCCCCTGAATCTGCCGGCCAACGTGCGCAGCCCCAACGTCGAACAACGCATCGCTGTAAGGCGTGGCAGCGGTTATCTGCTGGAATTTCCGCTGACCCGGGTGATTGCCGCGAGCATCGTGCTGGTCGACGCGCAGCAGCGCGAGTTGCCGCTGGGCGCGGGTGTTTTGCATGAGCAGAGCGGCACGCGAACGGTCGTGGGCTGGGATGGGCTGGTCTATCTGGAAAACCTGCAGGCGCAGAACTCGCTGCACGTGACGCTGGCCGACGGCAAGACCTGCCAGGCGCAGTTCAGTGTCGACCTGAATCAGGATCAGGTGCCGTTGATTGGCCCGCTGGTGTGTCAATGATCCGCGCACGCTGGCTTATGTTGCTGGCGCTGATGCTGCCGGCGGCGGCGCAGGCCGCGTGCTCGGTGGTCAGCACCACGCCGGCGGCGTTCGGTATGCTCAGTTCGATCGCCGTGCGCACGACTTCGCAGCCCAGTTCCACACTGAATGCGGGTTTGAGTTGCACCGGCTCTCTGTTGTCCCTGCTGACCAGCAACGATCACTTCTGGGGCACCGTTTCATCGACTCAAAGTGGTCTGGTCGGGCCGACCGGCGATGTCATCAATTACACGATCTACGCGAACAACAGCACCAGCTATCCGCTGACCCGCGGCACCGCCTATGACTTTGCGCGCAATGGCATCATCGATGCCTTGGGCCTGCTCAACGGCACGACGCCGAAAACCGTGCCGCTGTATCTCGGTACAACCATTGGCAGCAATGTTGCCGCCGGGGTTTATACCGAGACGCTGAGCATTTTCTGGAACTGGAATTACTGCTCGGGGATCGGCATCGGTGCCATCTGCATCGGGCGCGATATCGCCAACGGCACGACTTCGCTGACGGTGAATCTGACGGTGTCCAATGACTGCACGATTACTGCGCCGAACATTGCCTTCGGCAGTGCGCCGGTGGTCAGCGCTTTTACGCCGGTGACCGGACAGACGATCAATCTGGCCTGCACCAAGGGCAGTGCCTACACCGTGGGGTTGAGTGACGGGCAGAACGCGGTGAGTGTCGGCGGCCGGCGACGGATGATTTCCGGGAGCAATTATCTGGCCTACGACATTTTCAAAAGCGCCGGCACCACGCGCTGGGGCAGTGTCGGCACGGCCAGGCGGGCGAGTACCGACGCCGAGGTCAATCCGGGTAACGGGTTGGGCACGGGCAGTCAGATCTTCAACTACAACGCGAAGATCTACACCGACCAGACCACGCCGCCGGCGGGGACCTATCTGGATAATGTAGTGCTCGACGTAGGTTTCTGAGCCTGACCCTGAACCCTTGTGGGAGCGAGGTGGAGCTCTCAGAATTGCAGTGATTGCTTGAGCTGTTGCGCCGCCGGCGTATCAACCGGGCTGACCATCGCGTAGTTGTACCCGCCGCCCGACCAGTATTCGGCCTGCAAGTCGCCATCACTGCGGCTTCCACGGGGTAAAAAGGTGTTCTTCGGCCCCGGTGGGCGCACGTAGAAACTCACCTTGTGCCCGCTGCGATCCTCATACATGACCATCGCCGCCGGGCCTTCGTCGGTGCTGAGCAGGCGTCCGCTGACCGGTTCAAACCCGGCCGCCCTCAGGTCAGGCAAGCGGCTGGCCCGAGTGAAATAGCGGTCAAGCCAGCGTTGCATGTCACCCTCACTGTCGACTTTGTAATCGGCCGGCAGCATGCCTTGCTGGGCAATCAAGCGATAGGCCTGCAAGGCGTCAGTCATCGGCAACATGGACGAGCGCACGAGGGTCATTTCCCGCGCCTGCCAGCCACTGAATCCACCGACGCTGACTGCGATCAGCAACACCGCGGCGCTGGCCAGATGACGCCGTGACTGACGCTGGCGGCGCTGACGGATCATGGCAGGGTCAAGGGCCGGATTGGCCGGCTGCTGCAATGCACCGCCGAGTGCCGCGCGCAGTTGCTGGGCATCCTGTTGCCAGGCGCGAACCTGCGCCGCTTCATCCGGGTGACTGGCCAGCCAGGTCTCCAGCACGCGCCGGTCGGCGTCGCTGAGCTGGTGGTCGACATAAGCGTGCAGGTCACGCTCGTTGGGAGGCAGGCTGATCATTTGAGTATCCGCAAAGAAGGGCTGCTGATTTCGCCGTCGCTGAGTTGGCGCAAGGCCTGGCGGGCACGGGACAGGCGCGACATCACGGTGCCGATCGGGGCGCCGAGAATCTCGGCGACCTCTTTATAGGAAAGGCCTTCCACCGAGACCATCAGCAGCAGGGCACGCTGTTCGGTAGGCAGACGGTCGAAGGCTTGCAGTGTCGACTGGGCGATGACGGTGCGCTCGACCGAGGGCTCGGCATCGTCGCGACCGGTGAAGAATTCGAGCATGCGCGCATAGCGTCGCGAGCGACGATGGGCGTCGAGAAACTGCCGATACAGGATCGCAAACAGCCAGGCACGCAAGTCGCCGTCGGCGCGTTTATTGCCCCAACTCGACAGCGCCCGCTCAAGGCTGGCCTGCACCAGATCGTCGGCGCTGCTGCTGTTGCGCGTCAGTGACACGGCAAAGCGGCGCAATCTGGGAATGATTTCTCTCAACTGTTCGTCGAATTCGCTCATGAAATTCTGCTAGTCACTACGCTGTGGACTAGGGAGACGTCCGCCGTTGGAGGTTATTCCACGTTCGGAAAAATAAATACCGAGGTGGGGAATAAATCCACACGAGGTGCGTCTTGCTGATTCTTCCTACTCGTGGCCGATGGCCCTGGAGTTTTTCATGGTTGATCGTTCATCACCCGATACTGCACCGCCCGGCGGGCCAAAGCGTCCACCTCTAAGTGCAGCAAGCCTGGTGCTGCGTCTGGGCGGCATTGCCGTGGTAGTCGCTGCGGTGGCCGGGGCGTTTGCCTACGTTCACGGTAACTTCGACCCACAACGTCTGACGCCAAAAGCGCTGGTCGATGTGCTGGAGAAGAACAATGGCGTGCATCCCGGGTTTCGCCGCAACCACGCCAAAGGCGTGTGCGTGATCGGGCATTTCGAGAGCAGTGGTGAGGCGCGGGTATTCTCCACCGCGCAGGTGTTCAACGAACCGCAGACTGCAGTGGTCGGGCGTTTCGCGCTGCCGGCTGGCAATCCGTATGCACCGGACAGCAGTGTACCGATTCGCAGTCTGGCCCTGCGGTTCACCCAGGCCAATGGGCAGCAGTGGCGCACCGGGATGAACAGCATGCCGGTGTTCCCGGTCGGTACGCCTGAGGCGTTCTATCAATTGCAGCAGGCGCAGTCGCCGGATCCGGCCACCGGCAAGCCTGATCCGAGCAAGGTGCCGGCGTTCTTCGCCTCGCACCCGGAAACCGTGCCGTTTCTGACCTGGGTGAAAACCGCCAAGCCGTCGGCCAGTTATGCCACTGAAACTTACAACAGCGTCAACGCGTTCTATCTGGTCGACGCCAGCGGTAAAAAGCAGGCCGTGCGCTGGAGCATGACGCCGTTGGCGCGGGACGTTGCGGGCGCCAGTGCGCCTGAGGGCGGCGATTTTCTCGAGAAGGATCTGGTGCAGCGGTTGGCGTCAGCGCCGCTGCGTTTTCAGTTGAATATCACTCTGGCCAACCCCGAAGATCCGGTAAACGACGCCAGCAAGACCTGGCCCGAGGGGCGCAAGGTGTTGAACGCCGGCACGCTGGTGCTGGAAAAAACCCAGCCGCAACTGAGCGGCGAATGCCGTGACATCAACTATGACCCTCTGGTGCTACCGGCCGGGATTCAAGGTTCCGACGACCCGTTGCTCGCGGCCCGTTCCGCCGGTTACGCCGATTCCTATCTGCGTCGCACCAGCGAAGTCAGCCAGTTGCCCGCCGCTAAACAGGAGGCTCGTCCATGAGAACCCAACCGACGCATTTCGCCCTGTTGGCGCGCCTGCTGCATTGGCTGATGGCGCTGATGATCATCGCCATGCTGTTTATCGGCGCCGGCATGGTCACCTCGGTTTCCGAGCGGCATGAATGGCTGATCCATCTGCACAAACCGCTGGGCATCGCGATACTGGCACTGGTGATTGTGCGTTTGCTGGTGCGGTTCACTACTCGCCAGCCGCCGCTGCCAGCGGACCTACCGGGCTGGCAAGTGCTGGCGGCCAAGGCTTCGCATCTGTTGCTGTACGCGCTGATGCTGGTGCTGCCGTTGCTGGGCTGGGCAATGATCAGCGCTTCGGGTGAGCCGGTCATGCTCAGTACAACGCTGCAGTTGCCAGCGATCGTTCCGGCCGATGCGCAGCTGTTCGCGTTATTGCGCAAGGCTCACGGTTATCTGGCCTACCTGTTGTTCCTGACGGTGCTGCTGCACCTGGCGGCGGCGCTGTTTCATGGCTGGATTCGCCGCGACGAGGTGCTCGACAGCATGTTGCGCGGTCGCGATCGCGGCTAACCCGTTTGAGTGGCGCATCGAGCCGGTGCGCCGCTTTTAAGGGTCAGCCACCAGTAAGCCAGCGCCGCGGCATTGATGCTCGCGCCGAGCAGGCACACGCCGATCCAGCCGGCCCACGCGTACATCGCGGTCGAGCCGATTGAACCCAGCGCGCTGCCGATTGAGTAAAACAACATGTAACCGGCGGTGAGACGGCTTTGCGCTTCGGGGCGCACGCTGTAAATCATGCTCTGGCTGGTGACGTGCACGGCTTGCAAGCCCAGATCCAGGGTGATCACGCCGAGCAGTAGTGCCCACAGCGAGGATTGGGTGAGGGCAATCGGCAGCCACGAAGCGAGCATCAACAATAGCGAAAGACCGCTGACCCATTGCCCGAGACCGCGATCGGCCAGATGCCCGGCCCGTGCGGCGGCCAGCGCACCTGCGGCACCGGCCAGCCCGAACAGTCCGATTTCACTGTGCGACAAGGACAGAGGCGGCGCGGCCAGTGGCAACACCATCGGCGTCCACAGCACCATCGCGCTGGCGAAGGTCAGCAGGGCGAGGATCGCGCGTTGGCGCAATACCGGTTCTTCTTTGAACAGGCTGAATACCGAGGTGATCAGTGCAATGTAGCCAGTCGCCGGTTGTGGGAATTCATGCTTGGGCAGAACGCGAAACAGCAGCAACGCCATCAACAGTGTCAGCCCGGCTGACAGGAAATAGATCGCTCGCCACCCAGCCAGATCGGCCATGCCGCCGGCAACCGTGCGTGCCAGCAGAATTCCCACCACGATGCCGCTGGTGACTACACCGACCACGCGCCCGCGCTGGGCAGGGAGCGCCAGCGTGGCGGCGTAAGCCACCAATACCTGCGTCACCACGGCGAGCAGCCCTGTCAATGTCATGCCAAGCAGCAGCCACGCACTGTTGGGCGCTAGTGCAATCATCAATAGCGCCGCTGCGGACAGAAGGGTTTGAGTGACGATCAATTTGCGCCGGTTGAGCAGATCGCCGAGGGGAACCAGTAACACAAGACCGATGCCGTAGCCGATTTGCGTCAGGGTGATGACGATGCCGATGGTCGCGGGCGACATCGCAAAGGCTTCAGCCATGGCGTCCAGCAGTGGCTGCGCGTAATACACGTTGCCTACGGCCAAGCCGCATGCCACAGAGAAAAGCAGAACCACTGCGCTGTTGAGAGGTTGCATGTCCCGAGTCCCTTTAGGTTTCAAAATAAAACCTTACCGCTATTGGGTTTTATATTGCAACCTTGTTGAGCGAATCAATGGACGGTAGAAAGCAGAAAATCGCAGTCAGACTGCGATCTTCTGGTCGTGCGCGGGGAGGGGATCAGCGCAAGGTATCAACCATGTCTGCGATGGTCGTCAGCACATCCTTGCCCAGCTGTTTTGAACGTTTGCCCGACCAGCCGGTTTCTTTGTCGGGATGGTCGTCGTGATCCTTGAACGGCATTTCCAGGGTCAGCGACAGGCAGTCGTATTTTTGGCCGACGCTGTTGCACGCCAGGGTCATATTGGCCTGGCCCGGTTCGTCGCGGGTGTAGCCGTACCTGGTCTGGAAGTCTTTGGTGGTGTGTTTCAAGTGGCTGCGGAAATGCTCTTCGAGCTTCTCGATTCGCGGCGTGTAGCCGGGATTGCCTTCGCAACCGGCGGTGAACACGTGGGGGATTTCTTCGTCGCCATGTACGTCGAGGAACAGGTCGACGCCATACTTTTCCATTTGCTGTTGTACGAAAAGTACCTCGGGGCTGACTTCCTGACTGGCGTTCTGCCAGGCGCGGTTCAAGTCCTGACCCATCGCATTGGTTCGCAGGTGACCGTGGAAGGCTCCGTCCGGATTCATGTTCGGCACCAGGTACAGATCGGCGCTGGCGAGCAGCTTGCTCAGCACCGGATCATCGTGCCTTTCCAGGCGTTCGATCACGCCTTCCATGAACCATTCGGCCATGTGTTCGCCGGGATGCTGTTGAGCGATGATCCAGATTTTGCGCTGGCCTTCGGCGCCGGTGCCTTTGCGCAGCAGTTGAATGTCACGACCTTCGATGCTTTTGCCGGTCGCCAGCAATTCGGTGCCGGCCTTGCTAAGCGCCTGCTCGATCAGCCAGTCGTGACGGCCACGGCTATAGGGTTCGAAATAGGCGAACCAGGCGTGGGTCTGCTCGGCTTCGAGGCAAAAGCGCAGGCTGTCACCTTCAAAACTGGTGGGGATGCGGAACCAGTTGACGTGGTCGTAAGACGCGACTGCCTGATAGCCGGTCCAGGCTTTGTTATAGGAGGATTGGCTGGCGTTGACCAGGCGAAACCAGTGTTCCTGATGAACATGCAGGCCGCTGGCCTTGAAGTGGAACCACTGAAAATGAGCGCTGCGGGTGTCCGGGCGAATGGCCAGAACCGGATTGAGCGGGTTGCTGATGTCGATGACTTGGATGTTGCCGCTGTCGAAGTTGGCGCTGATGTCGAACGAAGATTTGGCCACGGTCATAATCGATTCCTGAATATGATTTTTATGGCCGTTACTTTACACGCAGGCAGGGCTGAAACCGAGGGGAATTGCGGGGTGTGGCGGGGGGCGTCCTCCATGACGCGCAAGCAGCTTAGAGACTGTGCGATTGATTCTCAAGTGCTAATTGTCATTAGTTTGCCCCAATGTGGCCGGGCCCGGCTTGCCAAGCGATATTCTTTTGATATTATCCGCGTCATCGAATTTGCAGCACCTAAAGACTTCATTAGCCTGAAGACACAAGCCCGAAAAACGGGCAAAAAAAAGACCCGGCAAAAAGCCGGGTCAAAAACCGTGATTAGCCTGATGAGGAGATAGTCCAGAAGACCGACCTAAGGTCTCTGGTCCATCGACTGATCTCGCGACCAGCTGCTTGCAATAATAATCATTATCATTTGCAAGTCAAATGTTTTTATCTGCGCGATGGGGAAATTCTTTCCCGTCCCTCCGCAATCCCGTTCTTCAGACTTCATCGGCATCAAGCGAATGGTCGACCATCGCCCGCGCCATATCCACCATGTGCACCACTGAAAATGCCAGATCGCGACTCGCGCCTTGCAGGCTTTCGGCTGCCTTGAACGCCGTGGCCGCCGCACAGCGCAACAGGTCCGAGGCGTGCACCAGAGCTTCTTCGCCACTGAGATGGCGCCTGACATCGAAAAAACGCTCGTCGACCTCGGGTTCTGACACAGCTGGTTTCAAGTAATAGTCCAGCGCTCGCTGCGCTGCCGCATTGCCCTGAGGGGAGGTGAAGGTGGTGTCCATTTGCAGATCGGGCAAGTCTTTGCTGCTGATATTCATGATGAAGAGGCACTCCTTGGTCGATTGAAAATCCGTGCCCTAAGAATAGTACTATGTGTAGTTGTGACCAGAATTTAAATACTACAATATGTGTTTTGCTGGCCGAAGGCGTCGACGTAAGGTGCTGCACATGGATAAATGGATTGAGTTGGTCAAGGCCAAGATGAGTGAACTCAAAATCACTCAAACAGAGCTCGGAGAGCGCGTCGGCATGTCCCAGGGCGGGATCGGTCATTGGCTGAACAAGCGTCGCGAACCCGGCATCACGGAAATGAATCGCGTGCTGCAAGCGCTGGGCATGGATTTTCTCGAAGTGGTGCTGGTGATCCGGGAACCGCAAGTAACACCTGACGACGACATGCCGCTGGCGCAGAAGTACAACCCGTACTTCCGTTACCCGGTCAGCGATTGGCAGACGACGTGCGAGGTGCGCGAGAGTAATCCGGCGTCTTACGCCAAGGCGTCAGGCAAGCAGCGCTTCGAACTGACGGATTACCACGCGCGTGGCCCGGCGTTCTGGTTGACGGTGACGGGAGATTCGATGACCGCGCCCAGTGGCCAGAGCATTGCCGAAGGCATGCTGATACTGGTCGACCCGGCCGCCGAGGCGGTGCCCGGAAAACTGGTGATCGCCCAGTGGCCCGACAGCACTGAAGCGATTTTTCGCAAGCTGGACGAAGAGGGCGGTCAGCGTTACCTGGTGCCGCTCAATCCGACCTGGCCGAAAGCCCTGCTGACCGATGAGTGTCGAATCATCGGCGTTGTGGTTCAGGCAACGGCGCGCTACTAGTCAGATCGAACCTCGCCATCACACGGCTTCCAGTTCAACCAAAGCGCTGCCTTCGCCAACCATTTCACCTTCCTGGCAATACAGCGCTTTGATCACCCCGGCATGCGGCGCACGGATGCTGTGCTCCATCTTCATCGCTTCCAGCACCACCAGTTGCGCACCGGCCTCGACCGATTGCCCGGCCTCGACCAATACGCGAACAATGCTGCCGTTCATCGGTGCGGTCAGGCCGCCCTGATGACTGTGACTGGCTTCGACGGCGCTGACCGGATCGTACGTTTCGATGCGCCGCAACTCACCTTCCCATTGCAGGTACAGAGAGCCCCCTTGGCGGATGGCACGCAATGTACGACGAACGCCGTCGTGCTCGACGATGAGTGCTTCGCCGGACAGTCTGGCCTGATCATCGGTACTCAGCGTCAGCGCTCGATCCTGTCCCTCGCAACTCAAATGCAGGGTGATTTCCCGTGGCAATCCCGCACGCAAACCGCTGTTGAGTGACCATGGCGAAGCAGGATCATCCTGACGCGCCAACTGCGGCAGACTCTGCGCCACAGCTTGCGCTGCCGCGTTCCAGAACGCATCGCTCAAAGTGCCGGGGGCAGGCAGCAATTGCTCCTGATAGCGCGGAATAAATCCGGTATCCAGCTCCGCCGCCGCAAACGCCGGATGGGCGATGATCCGCCGCAAAAAATTGATGTTGGTTTTCAAACCGCCAATCGCAAATTCGTCGAGCATGCTCAACAAGCGCAACCGGGCCTGTTCACGATCCGCGCCCCAGGCAATCAGCTTGCCGAGCATCGGGTCGTAAAACGGCGAAATTTCATCGCCTTCCTCAACCCCGCTATCCACCCGGCGCCCCGGCCCAGCTGCCGATTCGCGATACAACGCCAGACGCCCGGTCGCCGGCAAAAAGTCATTCGCAGGGTCTTCGGCGTACAAACGCACTTCAATCGCATGACCGTTCAATGGCACTTGATCCTGGGTGATCGGCAACGCTTCACCCCGGGCAACACGGATCTGCCACGCCACTAGATCGAGACCGGTGATGGCCTCGGTCACCGGGTGTTCGACCTGTAGTCGCGTGTTCATCTCCATAAAGAAGAATTCGCCCCGCGCATCCAGCAAAAACTCCACCGTACCGGCGCCGACATAGCCGATTGCCTGCGCCGAACGCACAGCCGCTTCGCCCATGGCGCGACGCAGTTCAGGCGTCAGGCCCGGGGCCGGAGCTTCTTCGACGACTTTCTGATGGCGCCGTTGAATCGAGCAATCACGCTCATTGAGGTACAGGCAGTTGCCATGTTGATCGGCGAACACCTGGATTTCCACGTGACGCGGCTTGAGCAGATATTTCTCCACCAGCATCCGCGAGTCGCCGAACGACGACTGCGCTTCACGCTGGGCCGAGGCGAGGGCTTCGGCCAATTGGCTGACGTCCTCGACCACTTTCATGCCTTTGCCGCCACCGCCAGCGGTGGCTTTGAGCAGCACCGGATAACCGATGCGCTCGCAGGCATCGCGGAAGGTCTCGAGATCCTGTGCTTCGCCGTGATAACCCGGTACCAATGGCACACCGGCGGTTTCCATCAGCGCTTTGGCAGCGGACTTGCTGCCCATCGCATCAATGGCCGAGGCAGGCGGGCCGAGGAAAATCAAACCGGCCGCTTCAATGGCGCGAGCGAATCCGGCGTTTTCCGAGAGAAACCCGTAACCCGGATGAATCGCCTGAGCGCCACTGGCCTTGGCCGCTGCGATCAATTTGTCGATTTGCAGATAGCTGTCGGCCGCTTTGCTGCCACCGAGATCGACGCGGATGTCCGCTTCACGGCTGTGCCGCGCTTCACGGTCGGTGGCGCTGTGCACGGCGACCGTGGTCAGGCCCAGCGCTTTGGCGGTGCGCATCACGCGGCAGGCGATTTCGCCACGGTTGGCCACCAGCAGGGTGGTGAGAACGGGTGCGCTCATCAACGCGGCTCCTGGGTGGTGGTTGCGGCTTGCCAGCTCGGCGGACGTTTTTGCAGAAAGGCCCGTAGACCTTCCTGACCTTCAGGGCTGACGCGGATGCGGGCGATGGCATTTTCGGTGTAGCGGCGTAGCGCCGGGGTCAGCGCGCCGTTACCGACTTCACGCAGCAAATCCTTGCTGGCGCGCATGGCGGCGGGGCTGTTGAGCAGCAGGTTGTTGATCCACTGTTCGACCTGTTGATCCAGTTCAGTGGCGGGATAGCTTTCGGACAACAAACCGAGTTCCCGCGCCCGTTGCCCGCCAAAACGTTCAGCGGTCAGCGCATATCGTCGCGCCGCGCGCTCGCCAATGGCTTGCACCACGAACGGACTGATCACCGCCGGCGCCAGGCCAATGCGTACTTCCGACAGGCAAAATTGCGCATCATCGGCGCCAATCGCCATATCACAGCAACTGATCAGCCCCAGCGCGCCACCAAACGCCGCGCCCTGCACCACGGCCACGGTGGGGATTTTCAGCTTGGCGAGGTTGTACATCAGCTCCGCCAGTTCGCGGGCGTCGTCTAGGTTGGTGTGGTAATCGAGCTCGGCCGATTGCTGCATCCATGCCAGGTCAGCGCCGGCGCTGAAATGTTTGCCGCGGCCACGCACCAGCAAGAAGCGCAGGCTGGCGTCGCTGGCGACTTTGTCGAGGGCGAGGATCAGCTCGCGGATCATCTCGGCGTTGAAAGCGTTGTTCTTTTCCGCGCGGTTGAGCCACAGCGTTGCGAAGCCGCGTGGATCGCTGTGCAGTTCGAGGGTATTGAAATCGCTCATATTCGTCCGTCTCCACGGTTCCTGTGGGAGCGAGCCTGCTCGCGAAAGCGATGTATCAGTCGACGTATCCGCTACCTGACAAACCGTATTCGCGAGCAGGCTCGCTCCCACAAAAAATTACATCCGGAACACGCCGAAGCGGCTCGGTTCGATTGGCGCGTTCAGCGACGCGGACAGGGCCAGGGCCAGCACATCGCGGGTCTGCGCCGGGTCGATGACGCCGTCGTCCCACAGCCGTGCGCTGGAATAGTAGGGGTGACCCTGCTCTTCGTACTGGTCGAGGATTGGTTGCTTGATCTCGGCTTCCTGCTCGGCACTGAAGGTTTGGCCACTGCGTTCAGCCTGTTCACGCTTGACCTGCACCAGCACGCCGGCCGCCTGTTCGGCGCCCATCACGCCGATGCGTGCGTTCGGCCACATCCACAGGAATCGCGGGTCGTAAGCACGACCGCACATGCCGTAGTTGCCGGCGCCAAAGCTGCCGCCGATGATCACGGTGAATTTCGGCACTTTCGCGCAAGCCACCGCCGTCACCAGTTTCGCGCCGTGTTTGGCGATGCCGCCGGCCTCGTATTTCTGGCCGACCATGAATCCGGTGATGTTCTGCAAAAACAGCAGCGGAATGCCGCGCTGGCAGGCCAGTTCGATAAAGTGCGCGCCTTTCTGCGCGGCTTCGGCGAAGAGGATGCCGTTGTTGGCCAGAATCGCGATCGGGTAGCCGTGCAGGTGCGCGAAACCGCAGACCAGCGTGGTGCCGAACAACGCTTTGAATTCATCGAACACCGAACCGTCGACCAGTCGCGCAATCACTTCGCGCACATCGAACGGCTGCTTGGCGTCGGCCGAGACCACGCCATACAACTCATCGCTGGCGTACAACGGTGCAATCGGCGCGCGTTGCTGCAGTTCACCGCGTTTGCGCCAGTTGAGATTGGCAACGCTGCGGCGGGCGAGGGCGAGGGCATGCTCGTCGCTCTCGGCGTAATGGTCGGCGACCCCGGAAATCTTGCAGTGCACATCGGCACCGCCCAGATCTTCGGCGCTGACCACTTCACCGGTTGCGGCTTTCACCAGCGGCGGGCCGGCGAGGAAAATCGTCGCCTGATTGCGCACCATGATCGCTTCGTCGGCCATCGCCGGCACATACGCGCCACCTGCGGTGCAGGAGCCCATGACCACGGCGATCTGCGGAATGCCCATCGCGCTCATGTTGGCCTGATTGAAGAAGATCCGCCCGAAGTGCTCACGGTCCGGGAACACTTCGTCCTGACGCGGCAGGTTGGCGCCACCGGAATCCACCAGATAGATGCACGGCAGGCGATTTTGCTGCGCGATGGTCTGCGCGCGCAGGTGTTTCTTCACGGTCAGCGGGTAATACGAACCGCCCTTCACCGTCGCGTCGTTGGCAACGATCATGCATTCGACGCCCTCGACCCGACCGATCCCGGCGATCACACCGGCGGCCGGGACGTCTTCACCGTAAACCGCGTGGGCGGCCAATTGGCTGATTTCCAGAAATGGCGAACCCGGATCAAGCAAGCGGTTGATGCGCTCACGCGGCAGCAGTTTGCCGCGCGAGTTATGGCGTTCCTGGGCTTTCGCGCCGCCACCCTGCGCCACTTGGGCGAGCAGAGTGTGCAGCGCGTCGACCTGTTTGAGCATCGCTGCGCTGTTGGCGGCGAACTCCGCTGAGCGAGGATTGAGCTGAGTGTGCAGAATCATGGCTTACTCCGTAAGCAGCTACGAGTTGCAAGCTTGGAGCGGCAAGTTAAAGCGGTTCTCTTGCAGCTTGAAACTTGCGGCTCGCAGCTGACGAAATTCATTTCGTTTCGTTGAAGAGTTCGCGACCGATCAGCATGCGACGGATCTCACTGGTGCCGGCGCCGATTTCGTACAGCTTGGCGTCGCGCAGCAAGCGGCCCGCCGGGAATTCATTGATGTAACCGTTACCGCCGAGAATCTGGATCGCGTCGAGGGCCATTTGCGTGGCGCGTTCGGCGGTGTAGAGGATCACCCCGGCGGCATCTTTACGGGTGGTTTCGCCGCGCTCGCAAGCCTGCGCAACCGCATACAGATAGGCGCGGCTGGCGTTGAGTTGGGTATACATGTCGGCGACCTTACCCTGGATCAGCTGGAACTCGCCGATGCTTTGGCCGAACTGTTTGCGGTCGTGGATGTACGGCACGATCAGGTCCATGCACGACTGCATGATCCCGGTCGGACCGCCGGACAGCACGACGCGCTCGTAGTCGAGGCCGCTCATCAGCACTTTCACGCCGCCGTTGAGGACGCCAAGGATGTTTTCTTCCGGGACTTCAACGTCATCGAAGAACAGCTCGCAGGTGTTGGAACCGCGCATGCCGAGCTTGTCGAATTTGTTGCTGCGGCTGAAGCCTTTCCAGTCGCGTTCAACAATGAATGCGGTGATGCCGTGCGGGCCTTTTTCCAGGTCGGTTTTGGCGTAGATCACGTAAGTGTTGGCGTCGGGGCCGTTGGTGATCCAGGTTTTGCTTCCATTGAGGACGAAACGGTCGCCGCGTTTGTCGGCGCGCAGTTTCATTGAAACCACGTCGGAACCGGCGTTTGGCTCGCTCATCGCCAACGCACCGACGTGTTCGCCGCTGATCAGCTTCGGCAGGTATTTGCTTTTCTGTTCGTGGTTGCCATTGCGGTTGATCTGGTTGACGCAGAGGTTGGAGTGCGCGCCGTAAGACAGCGCCACCGAGGCCGAGCCACGGCTGATTTCTTCCATCGCCACCACGTGCGCCAGGTAACCCAAACCCGCGCCGCCGTACTCTTCCGGCACGGTGATGCCGAGCAGGCCCATGTCGCCGAACTTGCGCCACATGTCGGCGGGGAACAGGTTGTCGCTGTCGATCTGCGCCGCGCGCGGAGCGATCTCCTTGGCAACAAAGGACTGAACCTGATCGCGCAGCATGTCGATGGTTTCACCGAGGGCGAAGTTCAGGGATGGATAGCTCATGGGGCACCTTTTGGCTTCTTTGTAGGGTGGGGAGGGCGGTCACTCAGCTCTCACCTTTACGTTAACGTAAGCCTGTGGCGGATGGCTGTCAATCACCCTTTACGTTAACGTCAACTTAGGCGAGAGTAAGGGCAGTTCAAGATTGAAGCGGAGAAATCCCTCTGGGATTAAATCCGGCAAAACCCACTAATAAAGACAATAGGGGTCGTCATGGATCAACCCAGTGCAAACCCGCAGCGCAGCTACACCCGTGGTTCTCAGGACAAAGCCTTGCTGGCGATGACCATCGGGCAGAAGTTCGATCAGACTGTTGCGCAATACCCCGACGGAGAAGCGCTCGTCGTGCGCCATCAGCAGTTGCGCTATTCCTGGCGCCAACTGGCCGATGCGGTGGATCTGCACGCCAGAGCGCTGCTCGCCCTGGGTTTGCAGGCCGGCGATCGCCTCGGTATCTGGGCGCCGAACTGCGCGCAGTGGTGCATCACCCAAGTCGCTACGGCGAAAATCGGCGTGATCCTGGTTAATGTCAACCCGGCCTACCGCAGCTCCGAACTCGAATACGTGCTCAAACAATCCGGCTGCCAATGGCTGGTCTGTGCCGGGACGTTCAAATCTTCTGACTACCACGGCATGTTGCAAGGGTTGGTACCAGAACTGGCCGAACAATCCATCGGCCAACTGCGCAGCGAGCGCCTGCCGCAATTGCGCGGCGTGATCAGCCTCGACGCACAGCCGCCATCAGGTTTCCTGCCGTGGTCGCAATTGACTGATATGGCCGCGAAGACTTCCCCGCAACAGCTCAGCGAACGCAGCAACAGCCTGCACTTCGATCAACCCGTCAATATCCAGTACACCTCCGGCACCACCGGTTTCCCCAAAGGTGCGACCCTCAGCCACTACAACATTCTCAACAACGGTTACATGGTTGGCGAAAGCATCGGCCTGACCCCGCGCGATCGTCTGGTGATCCCGGTGCCGCTGTATCACTGCTTCGGCATGGTCATGGGCAACCTCGGCTGCATCACCCACGGCAGCACAATGATTTACCCCAACGATGCGTTCGATCCATTGCTGACCCTGCAAACCGTCGCCACAGAAAAAGCCACCGGCCTCTATGGCGTACCGACCATGTTCATCGCCATGCTCGACCAGCCACAGCGCGGCGAATTCGATCTGTCGAGCCTGCGCACCGGAATAATGGCCGGTGCGACGTGCCCGATCGAAGTGATGCGCCGGGTCATCAGCGAGATGCACATGAGCGAAGTGCAGATCGCTTACGGCATGACCGAAACCAGCCCGGTGTCGCTGCAAACCGGCCCGAACGACGAGCTGGAACTGCGCGTGACCACCGTTGGCCGCACGCAGCCACAGCTGGAAAGCAAGATCATTGATGAGGCAGGCAACCTCGTGCCGCGCGGCGCCATCGGCGAACTGTGCACCCGTGGTTACAGTGTGATGCTCGGTTACTGGAACAATCCGCAGGCCACCGCCGAAGCCATCGATGAGGGGGGCTGGATGCACACCGGCGACCTGGCGAGCATGAACGAGGAGGGTTACGTCAACATCGCTGGGCGTAACAAAGACATGATCATCCGTGGTGGCGAGAACGTTTATCCGCGTGAGCTGGAAGAGTTTTTCTTCACCCACCCAGCGGTGGCGGACGTGCAGGTGATCGGCATTCCGTGCTCACGTTACGGCGAGGAGATTGTTGCCTGGATCAAATTCCACCCCGGCCACAATGCTTCCGAGCTGGAGCTGCAAACCTGGTGCAAGGAACGCATCGCGCACTTCAAGACGCCACGGCACTTCAAGTTCGTCGAAGAGTTTCCGATGACGGTCACGGGCAAGATCCAGAAATTTCGCATGCGCGAAATAAGCATCGAAGAACTGAAAACTTTCGAGCGGTAACCGCAAACCCTGTGGGAGCGAGCTTGCTCGCGAAGGCGTCAGGTCAGCCAATATCTTTGTTGATGACACACCCCTTTCGCGAGCAAGCTCGCTCCCACAGGGGATAAGCGTTGAGGAAAAGAGGAATCGCAGAAAGCACAAAGGGGAGCCGAGGCTCCCCTTTAATTTTGTCGTCGCGTGCTCTTTTTTATTATTGAGGGTCGGTCTGTTGTTGTTTTTGGCAACCGTGGCCCTTTACCGCTGTTTTTGGCGACCCCCATCCGGGGTCAAGAGCAAACGTATTTTTTTGAGCGCTGATCTACTTTCTCGCTAAGCGATCCAACCGATTCGGGAGCTACCTGAAGGTAGTTTTATTGTTCTCTGCCCGGTTGCGGGTCACTCCTGAGAGCACCCTGAAAAGCACACCTTCTCCAAAAAAATCTGTTAGCTGCGTCTCTGCCGTGTTGTTTTTGTTATGTCAGAGTCGGTACGTCTTGTTTTTATTGGTTTGCTGCTTTTTATTCTTGTTATGCCATAGAGATAGCAGAAGCCGTGCCAACTTTTAAATTTCTTTATAAATCAACAGCTTGAGAATTTCAGCGATTTTTCACTCCAGCGAAACCAGACAATTTGTTTCCGTGTTACTCGCTTGAACGCACATTCCGGACACAGCGGTAACACCTTGTCCCCTCACTGTGCGCTGCGAGCCTTGGCCACGCGCGAACCGCTCGGGCGACCGAGCACCGCGCTGATCTGCTGACCCGCGGCAATCAAGGCGTCCAGGTCGATTCCGGTCTTGATACCCAAGCCATTGAGCAGGTACACCACATCTTCGGTAGCAACGTTACCGCTCGCGCCTTTGGCGTACGGGCAGCCGCCGAGGCCCGCGATAGAGCTGTCGAATACTGAAATGCCTTCAAGCAGACTGGCATAGATATTGGCCATGGCCTGACCGTAGGTGTCGTGAAAATGCCCGGCAAGCTTGTCGCGCGGAACCTGCGCCGATACCACCTCAAACAAGCGGCGAGTCGCGCCAGCAGTGCCAGTGCCTATGGTGTCGCCCAGCGATACCTCGTAGCAGCCCATCGCATACAACTCGCGCGCGACCATCGCCACTTGCTCCGGCGCGACCGTGCCTTCGTACGGACAGCCGAGCACGCAGGACACGTAACCGCGCACGGTAACGCCGTGCTGTTGCGCCGCTTCCATGATCGGAGTGAAGCGCGCGAGGCTTTCGCTGATCGAGCAGTTGATGTTGCGCTGTGAGAAGGCTTCGGAAGCGGCAGCAAACACAGCCACTTCCTTGACCCCCGCACCGATCGCATCTTCAAAGCCGCGCAGGTTCGGCGCCAGTGCACCGTAGGTCACGCCGGGTTTGCGCTGGATCTGCGCGAACACCTCGGCGGAACCAGCCATCTGAGGCACCCATTTGGGTGAGACGAAACTGCCGACTTCTATATAGCCAAGGCCGGCGGCGCTCAAAGCGTCGACCAGTTGCACCTTGTCAGTGACGCTGATCGGTTGGGCTTCGTTCTGCAGGCCATCGCGCGGGCCGACTTCGATCAGGCGTACTTGGGAGGGGAGGGACATGGCGGTTGACCTGTAGTAATTATCTGAAGTCTGCGGATATCCCCCTGTGGGAGCGAGCCTGCTCGCTCCCACAGGGAATGGGGTTGTTACTGAATGGCCTGCTGGCTTTTGAGCGTCTGCTCCAGCGCCTGCACGCAGCGCTCTTCTGCGGTATCCAGCTCCAGCTTCATCTGTTCGATATCCAACAACTGCTGCTCCAACTGCTCGCGGCGCTCAGTGATTTTCGCCAGCATACTGTTGAGCTGTTTGGTGTTACCGCTGGACGGGTCGTAAAGCTCGATCAGTTCGCGGCATTCGGCCAGCGAAAAACCGATGCGTTTGCCGCGCAGGATCAGCTTCAGGCTGACCTTGTCGCGGGGTGAATAGATGCGTTCCTGGCCACGACGCTCAGGACTGAGCAGGCCTTGCTCTTCATAAAAGCGGATCGCCCGGGTGGTGATGTCCAGCTCGCGGGCGAGGTCGGAGATGCTGTAAGTCTGGCTGCTCATGGAAGCGCTCGGAAAAAGGTCTTGGCGCTAAGCTAATGGCAGGTTGACGTTTACGTCAAGCGGGATGATTTTGTGTTGTATTCGATGGCCTCTTCGCGAGCAGGCTCGCTCCCACAGTGGATTTGTGAATACCACAGAACCTGTGGGAGCGAGCCTGCTCGCGAAGAACGATAACGCGGTAAAAAGCCCTACACCTTATCGAGCTTCTTCTCCTGCGCCGTCACCTGTTGGCACAACTCGATCATCTGCTCACGCATCCAGCGATTCGCCGGGTCCTGGTCAGTGCTTTCATGCCAATAGAGATGTGTCTCCACCGGCGGCACGTCATTCACCGGCAGATTGAAGGCCTGCAGCTCATGCCGGCGGGCAAAGCGCTCCGGCACGGTCATGACCATGTCGGTCTGCTGCATCACCTGCGACGCCATCAAGTAATGCTGCGAACGCAGGGCAATCTTGCGCTGAATACCCATTTTGCCCAGCGCCAGATCGACATAACCCAAGCCACTGCGGCGACTGGAAATGTGGATATGCGTCAGCGACAGATAGTCATCCAGCGAGAGTTTTTCCTTGCCCGCCATCGGATGGCCCTTGCGCATCGCACACACGTAACGGTCTTCCATCAGCTTGACGTGACGCACTTGCGGGTCGGTGTTGAGCGGTGCATCCACGGCGAAATCCAGACGTCCGGCAGCCAGTTCTTTAGTGGTCTCGCGGCGCTTGGACAGAAAACTTTCAATGATCACCGTCGGCGCCAATCGGCGCAGACGCTGGAACAGCGGCGGCAAAATCACCGCCTCGGTGAGGTCGGTCATGCTGATGCGGTAGGTCTTGACCGCTTGCGCGGGGTTGAAAATGCGACTTTCCTGAACCGATACGCGCAGCAACGACAGCGCGTTGCGCACCGGGCCGATGATGTTCTGCGCCATCGGTGTCGGCACCATGCCCTGCGCCGTGCGCACGAACAGCGGATCGTTGAAGGTCTCGCGCAACCGTGCCAGCGCGTTGGACACCGCCGGCTGGGTGATGCCGACAATCTGCCCGGCACGGGTCAGGTTGGCTTCGGTGTAGATCGCGTCGAAGACGATGAAAAGGTTGAGGTCGACCTTACTCAGATTCATAACGCGGCTTCTCTTGTTATTTAGGGCGGTGTTTTGGGGGCTGGCAATCAGCCGATCATATATCGGTGATGAATGTTTATACACGCCGAGAATAGGCTAGGTAAATTATCAACGCTGTTCTAGCATCGATTGCATGACTTGAACAACCTCTGCCAAAGAACTGCCTTAACCATCGGGAGCTGCTCATGGATTTCGCTTATTCGCCCAAGGTGCAAGAACTGCGTGAGCGCGTGACCGCGTTCATGGACACTTACGTTTACCCGGCCGAAGCCGTGTTCGAGCGCCAGGTTGCCGAAGGCGATCGCTGGCAGCCGACGGCGATCATGGAGGAGCTCAAAGCCAAGGCCAAGGCCGAAGGCTTGTGGAATCTGTTTCTGCCGGAGTCGGAACTCGGCGCCGGCCTGAGCAACCTCGAATACGCGCCATTGGCGGAAATCATGGGCCGCTCGCTGCTCGGTCCCGAGCCGTTCAACTGCTCGGCGCCGGACACCGGCAATATGGAAGTGCTGGTGCGCTACGCCAACGAAGAACAAAAACAGCGCTGGCTCGAACCGTTGCTGCGCGGCGAGATTCGCTCGGCGTTCGCCATGACCGAACCGGATGTGGCCTCGTCTGACGCCACCAACATGGCTGCCCGCGCGGTGCGTGATGGTGACGAGTGGGTGATCAACGGTAAAAAATGGTGGACGTCCGGCGCCTGTGATCCACGCTGCAAAATCCTGATTTTCATGGGCCTGAGCAATCCCGATGCGCCGCGCCACGCCCAGCACTCGATGATCCTTGTGCCGGTCGACACCCCCGGGGTGAAAATTGTCCGCCCGCTGCCGGTGTTCGGCTACGACGACGCGCCACACGGCCACGCCGAAGTGCTGTTCGATAATGTGCGCGTGCCGTACGAAAACGTCTTGCTCGGTGAAGGCCGTGGCTTCGAGATTGCTCAAGGTCGCCTTGGCCCAGGCCGCATTCACCACTGCATGCGCTCGATCGGCATGGCTGAACGCGCACTGGAATTGATGTGCAAACGCGCGGTGAGCCGCACTGCGTTCGGCAAACCGCTCGCGCGTCTGGGCGGTAACGTCGACAAGATTGCCGACTCGCGGATGGAGATCGACATGGCGCGCCTGCTGACGCTGAAAGCGGCGTACATGATGGACACCGTCGGTAACAAAGTGGCGAAAAGCGAAATCGCGCAGATCAAAGTCGTTGCGCCGAACGTCGCGCTGCGGGTGATCGACCGAGCGATCCAGATGCATGGCGGGGCAGGTGTGTCGAACGATTTCCCGCTGGCTTATATGTATGCGATGCAACGCACATTGCGCCTGGCCGATGGTCCAGACGAAGTGCACCGCGCGGCGATCGGCAAGTTCGAGATCGGCAAATATGTGCCGAAGGAAATGCTGCGTAGCGAGCGCTGATCCTAGACCGAGTTATCGTTCATCGCTGGCAAGCCAGCTCCCACAGGTTTTTTGGGTGCACATGAATTTTGTGTACGACTCGGACACTGTGGGAGCTGGCTTGCCAGCGATGACGTAAGCAGGCTCAACACATCAACATCAGGCTCAATACACCCAAACCTCAACCCGGCGATTCTTGATCCGCCCCTCATCCGCATTGTTCGCCGCCACTGGCATCAACGCGCCAAACCCGCGAACCTCGCGCAACACCACACCGTTCTTCACCAACTCCCGTCGCACCGCCATCGCCCGCAGCTTCGACAGCAGATCCGCACGTGCCGGGTCGTCTTTGGCGTCACCAAAACCCACCAGTGTCACCGCGCGCTCGCGCTTGTCATGCCTCTTTATATAGTCGAGCACCCGCGCCAGATCCTGACGCGCCTTGTTGTCCAGGTTGGCGCTGCCTTCCTCGAAACGGAAGTTCACTGTCAGACGTTGGGCGTGACGGCTAAGGGATTGATACCCCTCGGGCATCAGCGCATTCGGCGCGACGGTCATGGCGTGCACGCTCTGGCTGACAAACCCGTTGGCCGCGACAATCGCCTGGCCCTGACGGCTCTGCGCAAATGTCACGAGTGCCTTGGCCCACGGGTTTGTGCTGTCGGGAGGCAGATAAAAGAACAGCCGCCGCGACAATGGATAATCTTCAGTGGCGATCAGGCTGGTGAGCGGCAGCATGGACAGCGAAGCTCCATCGGCAATCGCCACGGCTTTGGCCTGACGCACGTAAGGCAAACCGATGAAGCCAATGCCTTGTGGATCCGTACTGACGGCGTCGGACAATTGCTCGCTGGACTCAAACCGTTTCGCGGCGCTGTTCAGACTTTTCCCTCGCCGGCTAAGGACCAGTTCTTTAAACGTGTCGTACGTACCGGACTGATCATCCCGCGCATATAAATGAATCGCACCGCCACGCCCGCCGAGGTCTTCCCAGCTTTTCACTTCGCCGGCGAAGATCCGCGCCAGTTGTTCGGTGTCCAGTTGCTGCAGCGGATTGTCGGGATGAAGGATGATCGCCAGACCGTCGATGGCGATGACTTGCTCGGCGGCGGGGCTTTTCAGATCGCCCAGCAATTGCAGGGCCTGCAATTCACTGTCCTTGATCTCGCGAGAGGACGCTGCCAGGTCGGCGCTGGCATTTTTCAACGCGGTGAAACCGGTGCTGGAACCGTGCGCGGCCACTTCCACGACCACGCGTTTGCCTTGGGCGGTCTGGCCGACGATGCGCAGTTCGTTGGCGGTGTCCGGGGTTTCGCGGTGGATTTTCAGCAAGCCCTGTTCTTGCAGCAACCCTTCGACCAGCGCCGGGCCGAGTTCGGCGCCGATGGTGTTGGAACCTTGAATGCGCAGCGCGGGGCCGTTTTCAGGAAGGGGCAGGGCAGCGGCAGAAACCGTCAGCCACGCACTCAAGAGAAACACGCACAGAACACGCAGGGTCATGCCGGCACCGAATCAAGCCAAGGGGATTGCCGGGGAGATTAAGTCAGGCGCATGACCGAAAGATGACACCGATGAAACTGTGGGAGCGAGCTTGCTCGCGAAGGCGGTGCATCAGAAACATATCTGGTGACTGACACACCGCATTCGCGAGCAAGCTCGCTCCCACAAGGGGGGGGCAGGCGATTCGAAGATCAGCTGAGCTCAAGCCAGATCGGCGCATGGTCGGAAGGTTTTTCCATCCCGCGCAATTCATAATCCACACCGGCGGCCTTCACCCGTGGCAACAAACCATGAGAGGCCAGAATCACGTCAATGCGCAGGCCACGCTTCGGCTCATCCTCAAACCCACGGCTGCGGTAGTCGAACCAGCTGAACATGTCGGTCACGTCCGGGTTCAGGTGACGATAGCTGTCGGTCAAACCCCAATTCTTCAGGCGTGCCATCCACTCGCGCTCTTCCGGCAGGAAGCTGCATTTGCCGGTTTTCAGCCAGCGCTTCATGTTGTCCGGGCCGATGCCGATGTCGCAGTCTTCCGGGGAAATATTCACATCGCCCATCACCACCACGGGCTGTTCATTGTGGAACTGGCTTTCCAGCAGCGCTTGCAGATCGCTGTAGAAACGCTGCTTGGCCGGGAATTTGGTCGGGTGGTCACGGCTTTCACCCTGCGGGAAGTAGCCGTTCATGATGGTCACCGGCACGCCATTGGCGTCGGCGAAGGTGCCCCAGATAAAGCGGCGCTGGGCGTCTTCTTCATCGGTGGCGAAACCTTTATGGATGGCGATGGGTTCCCGGCGCGAGAGCATCGCCACGCCGTAATGGCCTTTCTGGCCGTGGAAGTACACGTGGTAGCCGAGGGCGCGGACTTCTTCCAGCGGGAACTGGTCGTCGTGAACCTTGGTTTCCTGCAGGCCGATGACGTCCGGCTGGTGTTTTTCGATCAGCGCTGCCAGCTGATGCGGACGGGCACGCAGTCCGTTGATGTTGAAGGAAACGATCTTCATGGTCGGCAGTCCTGGCAAAAGGGCGATGCTAGCTGACATGTGGGATGGGGGCCAGTGTGGGAGAAATCATTTTGGCCTGTGGGATTTGTGCTGCCAGTGCCGGCCTCTTCGCGAGCAAGCTCGCTCCCACAGGGGAATGCGTTCCAAATGTGGGAGCGAGCTTGCTCGCGAAGGCGGCCGCCTGGTCGATGAAGATCCCGAGTTGGTCTATACCTGTGGGGAACCACGCCACCCGTAAAAGGTTCGTACCAACAAGAGCGCCGCCATCTGAACGCGCCCCGGGGAGAATCACCGTCATGCCTGAAACCCAGACCGCCATCGCCGACATTCACATGCTCGACCGTGGCTACTCGCGTGAAGCGCGCTCCTTGCTGTATCAGGCCTATCGCCACGAGCCGACCTTCGGCTACCTGTTCGAAGCCGAGCGGCCCGGTTACGAGCAACGCGTGCGCGCCACCGTACGTGAGCTGGTCAAACAACACTTCCTTCAGGATCTGCCTGCCATCGGCCTGCTGGTCAACGATCGCTTGATCGGCATCGCCCTGATCGCGCCGCCGCAGCGCCGTTTGGGCATCACCGAAAGTTGGGCATGGCGTTTGCGCATGGTGCTCAGCACCGGTTTTCGCTGCACCCGCCGCTATCTGGAATACCACGATGCCGTTTCCGCCTGCGTGCCGACCGATTCGGTGCACATGCTGCCGCTGCTGGGCATTCATCCACAATTTCAAGGCAAACATTTCGGCGAACAACTGCTGACGGCCGTACACAACTGGTGCGCGGTCGATGAAACTTCGCAAGGTGTTGTGCTCGACACCGGCAACCCGCGCTACCTGGAATTCTATAAAAGGCAGGGTTACGAAGAGATCGGCGAAGTTGCTGTCGGGCCGGTGCGCGAACACGTTTTTTTTCACGCCAATCCGCAGGTGTTACAAACTGCAACAGCATGACAATCGAACTTCTTGGGAAATTTCCTGTTCTATCACGCTCCCAAGCCCGTGATAGCATCCGCGCCTATGAAGTTTCCAGGAAGATTTACCAGTGGCGTGCTCATGCTGTTAACCAGCTGCGCGGCGCTGGCGCAAAGTGAATTGGATGTGCGGATCAAACCGTCCAACGATGAACTCAAGGCCAATATAGAAGGCTATATCGGCAGCCTCGGCGATCGTGACGAAGAAGCTCTGCAGCGCTTCAGTCGCGGTGCCGAAGAGCAGGCGCGCAAAGCGGCTCAGGCGCTGGGCTACTACCAGCCGCAGATCGAAAGTGATGTCAAGGGCGGCGACAAACCGCGTCTGGTGCTGAACATCGATCCCGGCGAGCCGATTCGCCTGCGCAACGTCACCATCCGTGTCGACGGCCCGGCTGCCTCCCTCAAATCCTTTCGTGTACCGAAAAGCGACGTGCTGAAATCCGGTGCTGTGCTCAATCATGGGCGTTATGAAGACGCCAAACGACTTATTCAGAATCAGGCCTCGCGCTTCGGTTTCTTCAGTGGCCATTTCACCAGTCAAAAACTCATGGTCGACCCGCGTGCCGGGGTGGCCGATGTTGAGCTGATCTACGAAAGCGGCCCGCGTTATGGGCTGGGCAAGGTCACATTCGAAGGCGACACGCCGTTCGACGAAGACCTGCTGCAACGCATGGTGCCGTTCAAGGAAGGCGAGCCGTATGACTCCGAGCTGATCGCCGAACTCAATCGCGATCTGCAATCAAGCGGTTATTTCGAAGGTGTGCGCGTCGATGCTGCACCGACCGCCGCAAAAAACGACGTGATCCCGGTGGAAGTCAAACTCGACACGCGCAAGCCACGGACCATGGGCCTGGGCCTCGGTTATTCGACCGACGTCGGCCCACGCATCAAGGCCAACTGGACGCGCCATTGGGTCAACCCGCAAGGCGACAGCTATGGCTGGGAAGCCGAGCTCTCGGCGCCACGGCAAAACGTCGGGCTGTTCTACGACATCCCGCTCGACCCGCCGCTGACCGACAAATTGCGTTGGGCCGGCGGCTATCAGTTCGAAGACATCGACGGTTCCGACACGCTCAGCAAATTGCTGACTTTCGGCCCGGAATGGCACAGCAAATTACCGAGCGGCTGGCAGCGGGTGATCTCGCTGAAATGGCAGCGCGAAGAATATGAACTCGGCGATGACTCCGGCCTGAGTACCTTGCTGATGCCCGGCATCAGTTACTCGTACCTGAAAAGCGACAACCGCATCGACCCGCATAACGGCTATCGGCTGAGCTTCGAAAGCAAAGTGGCGAAGGAAGGTCTGGGTTCGGACAACAACCTTCTGTATGGCACGGCGCTGGTCAAAGGCCTGACCACGGTATTCGACAAACACCGTTTCCTCGGTCGTGTACAGGTCGGCGGCAGCGCCACCAATGGTTATAACTCGATTCCGCCGTCGCTGCGCTTCTTTGCCGGTGGCGATCAGAGCGTGCGCGGTTACGACTATCAGAGTCTGTCGCCGAAAAACTCCGACGGTGACCGAATCGGCGGGCGCTACATGGTCGCCGGCAGCGTCGAGTACCAATACTCGATCGCCGAGAAATGGCGCGTGGCGACCTTCGTCGACCAGGGCAACTCTTTCAATAAACTCGAACTGCCGAACCTCAAGACCGGGGTCGGTATTGGTGTGCGCTGGGTCTCGCCGGTCGGGCCGATCCGCCTCGACCTGGCCCACGCACTCGACGACGATGGCGGCATCCGGCTGCACTTTTCCATGGGGCCTGAGCTGTGAAGCGTGGTTTGAAAATGACGGCGCTGGCGGTGTTGGCGCTGCTGTTGTTGATTGTATTGAGTGTCACCGCCGTACTCGGCACGGCGGCCGGCAGCCGCTGGGTGCTGGGCCTCGTGCCGGGGCTGACGGTAGACAATTTTCAGGGTCGCCTCGGCGGGCAATGGAGCGCCGATCATCTGGTGTGGCAGCAGGACAGCAGCCGCGTCGAGCTGAACAAGGCAATCTTCGCCTGGTCACCCCTGTGTCTGACGCGCATGACCCTGTGCATCGAACAGCTCAAGGCTGATCAGGTCATTCTGCAATTCCCGCCGAGCGAAGAGACGACCGAAAGCGGCCCGATCAAACTGCCGGATCTGCAATTGCCGGTGGCCATCGAGCTGGGCGACGTGCAGGTCGGCAGCCTGCTGTTCAACGGTAGCGAGCAGCTCAAGGGCCTGCAACTGGCAGCGCACTGGACTGCTCAGGGCATGCAGATCGACAGCGTTAAATTGCAGCGCGACGACCTCAGCCTGAACCTGTCCGGAACACTCACGCCGACCGCCAACTGGCCGCTGAACATTGCCGGTGACCTGACTCTGCCGTCTCCGGGCGCAGGTCCGTGGACGCTGGCGTTGAAAATCGACGGCGACCTGTTGAAAACCCTCAACCTGCATGCCGACAGCCGTGGCTACCTCGAGGGCCAGTTGAGCGGCGAGTTGCAACCGCTCGCGGAAAACCTGCCAGCCAAGGTGCGCATCACTTCCGACGCGTTCAAACCGAGCGCCGACCTGCCGGACACCCTGCAACTCAATCAATTGCTGTTGACCGGTGAAGGCGACCTGAAAAATGGTTACCAGCTCAACGGCAACGCCACGCTACCCGCCGACAAAGGCCCGGTGGCGCTGCTGCTCAAAGGCAAAGTCGACGCCAGCGGCGCGCAGATTGCCGGCCTCGACCTGACGGCCAACGATAAACAAAGCCTCAAACTCACCGGCAGCGTCGACTGGAGCAAAGGCCTCAGCGCGCAAGCCAATATAAACTGGCAGGATTTCCCGTGGCATCGGCTCTACAACGAAATCGACGAACCTGAGGTCGCTTTGCGTACCTTCACCGGCGAAGTCTCCTACACCGACGGCCAATACCTCGGCAACTTCGCCGCCGCACTGGATGGTCCGGCGGGCGCGTTTACGTTGAGCAGTCCGTTCAGCGGCAGCCTTAAACAGATCGCCTTGCCGCAACTGAAAATGGAAGCCGGGCAGGGCAAGGCTGAAGGTCACGTCAACGTACAGTTCGCCGACGGCGTCGCCTGGGACACGGCGCTGGAGTTGTCGGCGCTCAACCCGGCGTACTGGGTCGCTGAATTGCCTGGCACCCTGGCCGGGCCGCTAAAGAGCAAGGGCGAAATGAAGAACGAACGCCTGAGCCTCACCGCCGACCTCGACTTGAAAGGCAAACTGCGCGGGCAACCGGCGATCCTCCAGGCCAAGGCTGACGGCGCTGGCGAACAGTGGAACCTCAACGCGCTGCAAATCCGCCTCGGCGACAACAGCATCAACGGCAAGGGCAGCCTGCAACAGAAGCTCACCGGGCAGATCGACATCAAGCTGTCGCGTCTGGCCCAGCTCTGGCCGCAACTGCGCGGGCAGGTCAACGGTCAGGTCAATGTGGCCGGTACGTTGAAAGCGCCGCAGGGCAAACTCGACCTGCAAGGTTCGCAACTGGCGTTCCAGGACAATCGCCTGCAAAGCCTCAACCTCGACGCCACCCTCGACAGTGCACAGCGGGCGAAGATCGATCTGAAAGGCAGCGGCATTCAGGCTGGTGACACCAACCTGGGCGTGTTGACCGCCAGCGCTCAAGGCGACATCAAGAACCAGAAACTCAACCTCGATCTGATCGGGCCGAAACTGAAACTGGCCCTTGGTCTGGACGGCAATCTCGACAAAGGCAACTGGCGCGGTCGATTGGCCAGTGGCGACATTCAGGCCGGTGGCCAGGACTGGAAACTGCAAAACCCGGCCAAACTCGAACGTCTCGCCGACGGCAAAATCAACTTCGGCGCGCATTGCTGGATGTCCGGCAATGCCAGCCTGTGCGGTGAAGACCAACGGCTGATGCCGGAGCCGAAACTGCGCTACCACCTCAAGCAATTCCCGATTGAAAGTCTGGCGCAATGGCTGCCGAAAGACTTCGCCTGGAAGGGCAAGCTCAACGCCGACCTGCAACTTGATCTGCCGGCCAGCGGCCCGAACGGCGTGGTCAGCATCGACGCCAGCGGCGGCACCATGCGCATGAAGGAAAAGGATCAGTGGCTGGACTTCCCGTACCAGACCCTGAAACTCACCAGCAAACTCACACCGAAGCGCGTCGACACCGAACTCAATTTCGTCGGCGGCAAACTCGGCGAACTGATGGTGCAGGCGCAGCTCAATCCGCTGCCGAAAAACAAACCGCTGAGCGGCTCGTTCCGTCTCAGTGGGTTGGACCTATCGGTCGCGCGGCCATTTGTGCCGATGGTTGAAAAACTCACCGGACGCCTGAATGGCAGCGGGACGATTTCCGGCGGACTGCTGGCACCGTTGGTCAACGGCACCGTGCAACTCAGCGACGGCGAAGTGTCCGGCGCCGAGTTGCCGATGGAGCTGCAGAACCTGCAACTCACCGCCCTGATTGCCGGCGAGTCGGTGCGCCTCGACGGCGGCTGGAAAAGCGGCAAGAGCGGTCAGGGCAGCCTCAACGGCAACGTTGCCTGGGGGCAGGCGTTGGTGGTCGATCTGGCGTTGAAGGGCACGCAGTTGCCGGTCACCGTCGAGCCGTATGCCAAGCTGGAAGTGGCGCCGGATCTGAAGATCTCCATGGCAGACGAGGAGCTGAAAATCGCTGGCAAAGTGCACGTCCCCAAAGGCGAAATCACCGTGCGTGAACTGCCGCCGTCAACGGTAAAAGTCTCCGATGACACGATCATCGTCGGTGCGCAGACCGAAGAGGGCAAACCGCCGCTTGCAATGAAAATGGACATCGACGTGGTGGTCGGCGAAGACAAACTGGCCTTCGCCGGTTTTGGCCTGACCGCCAACGTGCAAGGTCATGTGCACATCGGCGACAACATGGATACTCGCGGCGAACTGTGGCTTAACGACGGCCGCTACAGTGCTTACGGCCAGCGCCTGTCAGTACGGCGTGCGCGTTTGCTGTTTGCCGGCCCTATCGATCAGCCGTATCTGGACATCGAAGCGATTCGCCAGACCGACGACGTGATCGCCGGTATTCGCCTCAGTGGCAGCGCCGAACAGCCGACCACGCAGATATTCTCCGAGCCGGCGATGAGTCAGGAGCAGGCGCTCTCCTATCTGGTACTCGGTCGGCCGTTGAGCACCAACGGCGAAGACAACAACATGCTCGCGCAAGCGGCATTGGGGCTGGGCTTGATGGGCAGTTCGGGAGTCACCAGCAGTCTGGCCAAGGACCTGGGGATTCAGGACTTCCAGCTCGATACGGCAGGCAGCGGCGATGCCACCAGTGTGGTGGCCAGCGGCAATATTACCGAGAAGCTCAGTTTGCGTTATGGCGTGGGCGTGTTTGAACCGGCCAGCACCATTGCGCTGCGTTACAAGCTGAGCAAGAAGGTCTATGTCGAGGCCGCCAGTGGTGTGGCGAGTTCGCTGGATATTTTCTACAAGCGTGATTTCTAACGCGCGTTTCCCCTGGCCGGGTCGCATCGCTGCGATCCGGCTTTTGCAGAATGGATTAGACTCACCGCAACTAGAAAGCTGCGCGGTTGGCGGCTACCCGAAGAGCACGGGGAAGCATATGGTCCGCTTGAGTATGGTCTTGCTCGGTCACGAATTCGTCCGCAAGCGTTGGTCCGCGCTGGCGCTGACGGGCATTGTCTGGGGCGCGGCCGGTGTGGGCATCTTCATTGATGCGCTGGACGGCGTTTTGTATTTTCCGCTGCATCTCTTCGGCTATCTGTTGTTGCTCGAAGCGCTGATCCTGCTGCTGGTGCCGGCACCACAAGCCGGGACCGCTGCGGCCCTGCGCAGAGCGCGAGGGCTGGCTTTTCTCTTGCTGGGACTGCTTATCGTCGACCGGCAACATGCTGCCGGGCTGATTCTGGCGGTGCTGTTTGGCGGGGCTTTCATCATTGATGGGGTCTTCAGGCTGGCGGCGGCGCTGGTGGTGCGCTTTGTCGGCTGGCAAGTGTCGCTGCTCGCGGGGTTGTTCGAAATCGGCTTTGGCGTGTTTATCCTCGAGCCGTATCCGACGCTCTATAAAGGCACGGTGCCGTTTTGCATCGGCATGAGCCTCTTTCTCACCGGTTGCGCCTTGTTGCGGCAAGCGGTGCGCTTCAAAAACCAACCGCCGCTGACAAGCCCTTTGTCAGTCAATGCGCCGGCGAGCAGCGACGCGTTGGTGATTCATGTCTGGACCCCCAGCGGCACCGTGGATGACACCCTGGTGCGCAATCGCCTGCTCAACCGCTACATCGCAGCCGTCGACATCAACGGCGTTATCTCCGCCGGCCATGTGGCACTGGAATGCGGCCCGGACATCTACATCAGCCATTACCCGCAGGACGACATTGATCGTTCGGCAGGGGATTTCGTGCGCTTGCTGCGGGCGACGCCGAACAACGATGTTGCCGGCAGGTTTTTGCCCAACTATGCGGGCGAAGTGGCTGACTGGTGTCCGTCCTCGGTGCAGGTCAGTTTTGCCCACTACGACGCCCGGCGCCTGCATGCGTTCTGGACGGAGTATCGGCAGAACAGTACGTACAACCTCACCAGCCGCAACTGTTCCAGCGCCGTCGCCCATAGCCTCGAAGCGGCGCTGGAAGGGGCGATGAACCGGGGGCATTCGAGCATGCTGGATTTCGCCCGAGTCATTATCAGCCCCGAGTTCTGGGTCGCCGCGCAAGTGCGCAAGCGCGCCGAAGTGATGGCCTGGACGCCCGGGCTGGTCCTCGACTATGCGCGGGCATTGCATGCTGCGATCGAGCCGGCACCGGCGGGCTGGCACAGTATTTATGCGGTGAGCAAACGCGCCTTTGGGTATGTGGCGACTGCCTTGCGCGGGCGCGAGGTGCATCCCGTTCAGCCGCCATCTGTGCATTCTTCCGACGATTCCTGACCGGCTTCACACCGAGTCGCTCCAATCGCTGGCAAGCCAGCTCCACAGGTTTCTCTGGCGTACATGAATATTGTGTACGAAACGGACCCTGTGGGAGCTGGCTTGCCAGCGAAGGCGTCCGCCTGTGCGACACAAAAACCAACTCCACTGGTCAACTAATTACCAAGCCTCCTAACTATTCCATTGACATTCGCTGCCTAGGCAGTAACATCTCGACATACATTCACTGCCTAGGCAGTTATTAGGTGAGCAAATGAAGCATTTCACCCCGGACGAATTCAAACATTGCCATCTCGGCCTGTTGCTTGGCCGTGCGGCGCTGCTCAAGGACCGGATCATCGACACGCACATGGAACCCCACGGCATCACCGCCGCGCAGTTCAAGGTGTTGATCATCATGGCCCAGTACGGCGTCGATACCCCGGCCGAGCTGTGCCGGCATCTTTCGCTCGACAGCGGTTCGATGACGCGCATGCTCGATCGTCTGGAGCAGAAAGGCTTTCTGGCTCGCCACCGCAGCGAAGGCGATCGTCGTCAGGTGCAGTTGAAACTGACCGAGCAAGGCCAGCAACTGGCCGATCGCCTGCCGTACATCGGCGCCGACGCCATGAATGAACTGGCCGGCGCCGTCACTCCGGACGAGTTGAAGACCCTGGAATACATCCTCAAGAAAATCCTGCTGGCAGCCGGTGACCCGATCACTATCCAGCGGTTAGGTGAACACAATGAGCGGTAAAACCTTGCGCAGCAGCCTGACCCTGGTGCTGTCGGCGATGATCCTCGCCGGTTGCGCCAACTACAGTGGCCTCGACACTGCGGCCGCGAGCCTTGATGCGAAAAGCCTGAAAGTCGGCCAATCCCTCAACGGCGTGGCCCTGTCGCCGGCCGCGTGGCCGAAAAGCGACTGGTGGACCAGCCTCGGCGATCCGCAACTCGACGGTTTGATCCGCGAAGCCCTGCACGACAGCCCGGACATGCAAATCGCCGAAGCCCGCGCCCATCAAGCCAGCGCCGCCGCGTATGCCGCCGACGCCGCCCGTTATCCGACCCTCGACGCCAGCGCCGGCATCAGCCGTTCGCGCCTGGCCAAGGATCAGGACCCGTTGGGGCAGGGCGATGCCTACGCCACCGTGCGTAACGTCAGCGCCGGTTTCAATTACAACTTCGACCTCTGGGGCGGCCAGCGTGATGCCTGGGAAGCCGCACTCGGTCAGGCCCGCGCGGCTGAAGTCGATCGTCAGGCTGCACAACTGACCCTCGCCGCTGACGTCGCTCGTGCCTATAGCGATCTCGGCCAGGCGCACATCGTTTATGACCTGGCCAACGACGATCTGAAGCGCACCAAGCAGATGCTCGACTTGAGCCAGCGTCGCCTCAGCTCCGGGATCGACAGTCAGTACCAGTTCCAGCAAACGCAAAGTCTGGAAGCCAGTTCCGAAGCCAGTCTGATCGATGCGGAAAAACGCCTGAACAGCGCCAAAATCGCCTTGGCCGTGCTGCTCGGCAAAGGCCCGGATCGCGGCAACGAAATCGCCCGACCGAAAGTCCTGCAAGCGAGTGCAGTGGCTGTGCCGTCGGTATTGCCGGCGGAACTGCTCGGTCGTCGCCCGGATCTGGTTGCTGCGCGTTGGCGCGTCGAAGCGGCGAGCAAAGACATCGACTCGGCGAAAACGCAGTTCTACCCCAACTTGAACCTCACGGCCTCGGCCGGTGCCGAATCTTTGTTGGGTGACGCGATGTTCGGCTCGGCCAGTCGCTTCTTCAACATTGCCCCGACCATCTCGGTGCCGATCTTCGACGGCGGACGCCTGCGCGCCAACCTCGATGCGCGCGACGCCGATTACGATCTGGCGGTGGCGCAGTACAACAAAAGCCTGGTGAAAGCACTGGGCGATGTCAGCGACACGATCAACCAGTTGCGAGACATCGGTCGGCAGATCGGTGCGCAGCAGCACGCCACCGACATTGCTCAGGATTCTTACAACACCGTCGTCCAGCGTTACGGTTCCGGCATCGGCAACTACCTGGACGTGCTCAGCATCGAGCAGCAATTACTGCAGGCCCAGCGTCAACTGGCCACCCTCAATGCCGAGCAGATCGACCTGTCGATTCAACTGATGCAAGCGCTGGGCGGCGGCTTCCAGGGTGACACCCTGACCGCAGCCAACGCCAGCCCAGCCACGCCGCACAACTAATTCAAGGTAATTGTCATGGCCACTGCCGAAAACACCCAAGCTCAAGGCAACACCCCGGACACCGGCAACCCGCGCAAGCGCAAAGTCATGCTGTTGGTGCTGGCCGTTGTGGTTGCACTCGCCTGCGCCGGCGTCTGGGCGTATCACGAATTCATCGGGCGCTTTAACGAAAGCACCGACGACGCCTACGTCAATGGCAACGTTGTGGAAATCACCCCGCTGGTCACCGGCACCGTGGTCAGCATCGGTGCTGACGATGGTGATCTGGTTCACGAAGGTCAGGTGCTGATCAACTTCGACCCCAACGACGCCGAAGTCGGCCTGCAAAGTGCGCAAGCGAAACTGGCGCGCACCGTGCGTCAGGTTCGCGGCTTGTACAGCAATGTCGACGGCATGAAAGCCCAGGTCAACGCGCAACAGGCCGAAGTGCAGAAAGCCCAGGACAACTACAACCGCCGGAAAAACCTCGCGCAGGGCGGGGCGATTTCCCAGGAAGAACTGTCCCACGCTCGTGACGACCTGACCTCGGCGCAAAACGCTCTGGCCAACGCCAGGCAGCAATTGAAAACCACCAGCGCGCTGGTTGATGACACCGTGGTGTCGTCGCATCCGGACGTGATGTCCGCCGCCGCCGATCTGCGTCAGGCCTACCTGACCAATGCCCGCAGCACCTTGATCGCGCCGGTCACCGGTTACGTCGCCAAACGCACCGTGCAACTCGGTCAGCGTGTGCAACCGGGCACCGCGTTGATGGCGGTGATTCCGCTGGATCAGCTGTGGATCGACGCCAACTTCAAGGAAACCCAACTGCGTGACATGCGCATCGGTCAGCCGGTCGATATCGAATCCGACATCTACGGTAGCGACGTGAAGTACAGCGGCACTGTCGACAGCCTCGGTGCGGGTACCGGTAGCGCGTTTGCCCTGTTGCCAGCGCAGAACGCCACCGGTAACTGGATCAAGATCGTGCAGCGTGTACCAGTGCGTATCCACATCAACGCTGAAGAACTGGCCAAGCATCCACTGCGCGTCGGCCTGTCGACCAATGTTGAAGTGAACCTGCACGACCAGAGCGGCCCGGTATTGGCACAGCAGCCTCCACAAAAGGCTTCGTTCAGCACCAACGTCTACGACCGCCAACTGGCCGAAGCCGACGCGATGATTGCGCAGCTGATCCACGACAACAGCGCTGCGGTGAGCAAAACCGCGCAACGCTGAGATCACACCTGACCCTGTGGGAGCGAGCAGGCTCGCTCCCACAAAGGGCACGGCGTCAACCCGGTTTCATAGGATTCACAATGAGCAATAACGCCTCTTTCACGCCGCCCAGCCTGTTGCTCAGCACCATCGGCCTGTCGCTGGCGACGTTCATGCAAGTGCTCGACACCACCATCGCCAACGTGGCGCTGCCGACGATTTCCGGCAACCTCGGGGTGAGTTCGGAGCAGGGCACTTGGGTGATCACTTCGTTCGCCGTGAGCAACGCAATTGCGTTGCCGCTGACCGGTTGGCTCAGCCGCCGTTTTGGTGAGGTGAAGCTGTTTCTCTGGGCCACGATTTTGTTTGTACTGGCCTCGTTTCTCTGCGGTATCTCCACATCGATGCCGGAACTGATCGGCTTCCGCGTGCTGCAAGGTCTGGTCGCCGGGCCGCTGTACCCGATGACGCAAACCCTGTTGATCGCGGTCTATCCGCCCGCCAGGCGCGGCATGGCCCTGGCGTTACTGGCGATGGTCACGGTGGTCGCGCCGATTGCCGGGCCGATTCTCGGTGGCTGGATTACCGACAGTTATAGCTGGCCATGGATCTTCTTCATCAACGTGCCGATTGGCATCTTTGCGGTGATGGTGGTGCGCTCGCAACTGGCCAAACGTCCGGTGGAAACCAGCCGTCAGCCGATGGATTACGTCGGTCTGATCACGTTGATCATTGGCGTCGGGGCGTTGCAGGTGATCCTGGACAAGGGCAATGACCTGGATTGGTTCGAGTCGAACTTCATCATCATCGGCGCGGCGATTTCGGTGATTGCGCTGGCGGTGTTTGTTATCTGGGAAATGACCGACCAGCACCCGGTGGTTAACCTGCGGCTGTTCGCGTACCGCAACTTTCGCATCGGCACGCTGGTGCTGGTGCTGGGTTACGCCGGGTTCTTCGGCATCAACCTGATCCTGCCGCAATGGTTGCAAACGCAGATGGGCTACACCGCGACCTGGGCCGGTCTGGCCGTGGCGCCGATCGGCATTCTGCCGGTGCTGCTGTCGCCGTTTGTCGGCAAGTACGCGAACAAGTTCGACCTGCGCTTGCTGGCCGGGCTGGCGTTTCTGGCGATTGGCTTGAGTTGCTTCATGCGCGCTGGATTCACCAATGAAGTCGACTTCCAGCACATCGCGCTGGTGCAGCTGTTCATGGGTATTGGTGTGGCGCTGTTCTTCATGCCGACCCTGAGCATCCTGATGTCGGACCTGCCGCCGAGCCAGATTGCCGATGGTGCCGGTCTTGCGACGTTCCTGCGGACGTTGGGCGGTAGTTTTGCGGCGTCGCTGACCACGTGGATCTGGATTCGCCGGGCCGATCAGCATCATGCGTATATGAGTGAAAGCATCAGTACCTTTGAACCGGCGACTCGCGAGACCTTGAATCATTTGGGCGGGGCGAGCCAATCGGCTTATGCGCAGATGGATCAGATCCTCACCAGCCAGGCGTACATGCTCTCCACCGTGGATTACTTCACGCTGTTGGGCTGGGGGTTTATGGGGTTGATTCTGATTGTGTGGCTGGCGAAACCGCCGTTTGCCGCCAAGGCAGGGCCGGCGGCTTCCGGGCACTGAGGTCAAGAGCCCCTCACCCTAACCCTCTCCCAGAGGGAGAGGGGACTGACCGAGTTGATTGTTTGAGGTACACCGACTTGCGATACCGAGTCGAACTCAGGTTTTGAACTGCATGCGGTCAGCTCCCTTTCCCCTTCGCCCCCTTGGGGGCGGTCCGACGTTTCGGGAGGGCTGGGGTGAGGGGGTAGCGATCCTCAGCCGTGCGGCAAAGCCAGCGGCGGGGCGAAGTCGAACGGCGCCAAGGCGTACCCGCTCTCATCCACCTGCAACGCCCAACCCTGACGATCCCAATCCCCCAGCACAATCCGCTTCGCCGCTTGCTCACCAAGCTGCAACTTATGGATCGCCGGGCGGTGGGTGTGCCCGTGGATCAGGGTTTTCACGCCAAATGCCTGCATGATCCGCGGCACTTCCTCCGGCGTGACATCAACAATGTCATTGGCCTTCATCCGTGTCTGTGCCTTGCTCTCGCTGCGCAGTTTGCGCGCCAGTTTGTGGCGGCTGCTCAGCGGCAGGTTACGCAGGATAAACAGCGTGATCGGGTTACGCAGATAACGCCGCAGCTTCATATAGCCGACGTCGCGGGTGCAGAGGCTGTCGCCGTGCATCAACAGCACCTGCTCGCCGTAAAACTGCACGACACTCGGGTCCTTCAACAACGTACAGCCGGCCTGCTTGCAGAAGGCCTTGCCGAGCATGAAGTCGCGATTGCCGTGCATCAGAAAGATCGCCGTGCCGCTGTCGCTCAATTCGCGCAGGGCCTGGCAGATGGAACGCTGGAAGGGCGTCATGGCGTCGTCGCCAATCCACGCTTCGAAGAAGTCGCCGAGAATGTACAACGCACTCGCCGAGCGGGCGCGTCCGGCGAGCAAATCCAGAAACGCCCGGGTAATGTCCGGGCGCTCCTCTTCCAGATGCAAGTCTGAAATCAGCAATATCACGCTTCGATGATCTCGGCTTTCTCGATGATCACGTCGTCTGCTGGTACGTCCTGGTGGCCGGCCTTGGAAGTGGTCGCCACGCCTTCGATCTTGTCGACAACTTCGGTGCCTGCAACGACTTTACCGAACACTGCATAACCCCAGCCCTGAGCAGTCTTGGCGGTGTGGTTGAGGAAACTGTTGTTGGTGGCGTTGATGAAGAACTGCGCCGATGCCGAATGCGGGTCCATGGTGCGAGCCATGGCCAGGGTGTACTTCTCGTTCTTCAGGCCGTTGTCAGCTTCGTTCTGGATGCTGGCGCGCTTGTCTTTCTTTTCCTGCATGCCAGGCTGGAAACCACCGCCCTGGATCATGAAACCTTTGATCACACGGTGGAAAACCACGTTCTCGTAGTGACCGGCCTTAACATATTCGAGAAAGTTGGCAACGGTGATTGGCGCTTTTTCCGCGTCCAGTTCGATGACGATGTCGCCATGATTGGTTGTCAGTTTGACTTGAGTCATGATCGGTGCTCTTTTTCAATGAAGCGTTTTATAAGGAATTCGTGGTTCTGGGACATTCAGCCCCACAACCGGTTCAGCCTGCATCGGCCAAGGTGCGCAGTTTAGCGTGACAGGCGCGAATTTCGAGGTTGTTTTTCAATTCCCGGCGATTAAATGCGCTCCTTTATAGGCCGTGCTCTGTCAGGGCCTTGACAGCATCGGCTATGATAGCGGCTTTGTTTTGTCTGGCCCCTCTGCGGCCGCGCACCTGTAAGTCAAGGATCCTATGAGCAAGCCCACTGTCGACCCTACCTCGAATGCCAAGTCCGGCCCTGCCGTGCCGGTCAATTTCCTGCGGCCGATCATCCAGGCAGACCTGGACTCGGGCAAGCACACGCAGATCGTCACCCGTTTCCCGCCCGAGCCCAACGGCTACCTGCACATCGGCCACGCCAAGTCGATCTGCGTGAACTTCGGCCTGGCCCAGGAGTTCGGCGGCGTCACGCACCTGCGTTTCGACGACACCAACCCGGCCAAGGAAGACCAGGAATACATCGACGCGATCGAAGCCGACGTCAAATGGCTGGGCTTTGAGTGGTCCGGCGAAGTGCGCTACGCCTCCCAGTATTTCGACCAGTTGCACGACTGGGCCGTCGAGCTGATCAAGGCCGGCAAAGCCTACGTCGACGACCTGACCCCGGAGCAAGCCAAGGAATACCGTGGCAGCCTGACCGAGCCGGGCAAGAACAGCCCGTTCCGCGACCGTTCCGTCGAAGAGAACCTCGACTGGTTCGCCCGCATGCGTGCCGGCGAGTTCGCCGATGGCGCTCGCGTGCTGCGTGCCAAGATCGACATGGCCTCGCCGAACATGAACCTGCGCGACCCGATCATGTATCGCATCCGTCACGCGCATCACCACCAGACCGGTGACAAGTGGTGCATCTACCCGAACTACGACTTCACCCACGGTCAGTCCGACGCTATCGAAGGCATCACCCACTCGATCTGCACCCTCGAGTTCGAAAGCCATCGTCCGCTGTACGAGTGGTTCCTCGACGCGTTGCCAGTGCCGGCGCACCCGCGTCAGTATGAGTTCAGCCGTCTGAACCTCAACTACACCATCACCAGCAAGCGCAAGCTCAAGCAACTGGTCGATGAAAAACACGTGCATGGCTGGGACGATCCGCGCATGTCCACGCTGTCGGGCTTCCGCCGCCGTGGCTACACGCCAAAATCGATCCGCAACTTCTGCGAAATGGTCGGCACCAACCGTTCCGACGGCGTGGTTGACTTCGGCATGCTCGAATTCAGCATTCGTGACGACCTCGATCACACCGCGCCGCGCGCCATGTGCGTGCTGCGTCCGCTGAAAGTCGTCATCACCAACTACCCGGAAGGTCAGGTCGAAAACCTCGAATTGCCGCGCCACCCGAAAGAAGACATGGGCGTACGCGCCTTGCCATTCGCCCGGGAAATCTACATCGACCGTGACGACTTCATGGAAGAGCCGCCGAAGGGCTACAAGCGCCTGGAGCCGGCCGGTGAAGTGCGTCTGCGCGGCAGCTACGTGATCCGTGCCGACGAAGCGATCAAGGACGCCGATGGCAACATCGTCGAACTGCGTTGCTCCTACGACCCGGAAACCCTCGGCAAAAACCCGGAAGGCCGCAAGGTCAAAGGCGTGATCCACTGGGTGCCGGCTGCGGCCAGCGTCGAGTGCGAAGTGCGTCTGTACGATCGTCTGTTCCGTTCGGCCAACCCAGAGAAGGCTGAAGACAGCGCGAGTTTCCTCGACAACATCAACCCTGATTCGCTGCAGGTACTCACCGGTTGTCGTGCGGAGCCATCGCTTGGCAATGCACAGCCGGAAGACCGTTTCCAGTTCGAGCGCGAAGGCTACTTCGTCGCTGATTTGAAGGACTCGAAACCAGGTCAGCCGGTATTCAACCGTACCGTGACCCTGCGTGATTCGTGGGGCCAGTGATTTCGCGTCAAGGAAATTAAAAGTGCTGACGATTTACAACACGCTCACCAAGAGCAAAGAAGTCTTCAAACCGCTGGATGGCAACAATGTGCGCATGTATGTCTGCGGGATGACCGTGTACGACTACTGCCACATTGGCCACGGCCGCAGCATGGTCGCGTTCGACCTGGTGACTCGCTGGTTGCGGTTCAGCGGTTATAACCTGACGTATGTGCGCAACATCACCGACATCGAAGACAAGATCATCAATCGTGCCCGCGAAAACGGCGAGCCATACGACGCGCTGACCGAGCGCATGATCACCGCGATGCACGAGGACGAGGCGCGCCTCAATATCCTCAAGCCGGACATGGAGCCGCGTGCCACCGATCATATTCCGGGCATGCTGAGCATGATCCAGACGCTGATCGACAAAGGTTACGCCTACGCTCCGGGCAATGGTGACGTGTACTACCGCGTCGCCAAGTTCATGGGCTACGGCAAGCTGTCGCGCAAGAGAATCGAAGACCTGCGCATCGGCGCCCGCATCGAAGTCGACGAAGCCAAACAGGATCCGCTGGACTTCGTCCTGTGGAAAGCCACCAAGCCGGGCGAGCCGAGCTGGGAATCGCCGTGGGGCGCCGGACGTCCGGGCTGGCACATCGAGTGCTCGGTGATGTCCACCTGCTGCCTCGGCGAGACCTTCGACATTCATGGCGGCGGCAGCGACCTCGAGTTCCCGCACCACGAAAACGAAATCGCCCAGAGCGAAGCGGCCACCGGCAAGACCTACGCCAACGCGTGGATGCATTGCGGCATGATTCGCATCAATGGCGAGAAGATGTCCAAGTCCTTGAACAACTTCTTCACCATTCGCGACGTGCTGGAAAAGTACCACCCGGAGGTCGTGCGTTATCTGCTGGTGTCGAGCCACTACCGCAGCGCGATCAACTACTCCGAAGACAACCTCAAGGACGCCAAAGGCGCGCTCGAGCGTTTCTACCACGCGTTGAAAGGCCTGCCGAACGTTGCACCGGCGGGCGGCGAAGCTTTCGTCGAGCGTTTCACCACGGTGATGAACGACGACTTCGGCACGCCAGAAGCCTGCGCAGTGCTGTTCGAGATGGTGCGTGAGATCAACCGTCTGCGTGAGAGCGATCTCGATGCGGCGGCGGGTCTGGCGGCACGTCTGAAAGAGCTGGCGAGCGTGCTGGGTGTGTTGCAGTTGGAGGCCGATGACTTCCTGCAGGCGGGCGCCGAAGGGCGTGTCGATGCGGCTGAAGTCGATGCGCTGATTGCGGCGCGTCTGGCAGCACGTGCGGGTAAGGATTGGGCTGAGTCAGATCGTATCCGTGATCAGCTGACGGCGATGGGCGTTGTGCTGGAAGACGGCAAGGGTGGGACTACCTGGCGTCTGGCTGACTGACCGAACCTGCTCGGTGTGATGATCGTTCCCACGCGGAGCGTGGGAACGATCAGAACAAAACCCGCCTTGTGCGGGTTTTTGTTTGGGCGCAAGAAAAGCCCCTCACCCTAACCCTCCCGAAACGTCGGACCGCCCGTAGGGAGAGGGGACTGAATGGGGGATGCTCAAGAGATACGCCGACTTGAAAGTTTTTCTCCGAATCCATAATCGACTCGGTCTTTCAGGTCGATGTACGACGCCAGACACCTCGGTCAGCCCCCTCTCTCTCCGGGAGAGGGCTGGGGTGAGGGTTGCTTTTGACGTTCGCGTAGGTCTTGATGTCGGCAACGCGCTCCGCCGGATGCTGAGCGGTGACGATCATGTAAGGGAAACACCATGGCTAACCACTATCGCGAACTGCTGACAACCCCCGGCGCCACCGGGTTAGTGCTCGCGAGTTCTATCGCCCGCTTGCCACAGGCAATGATCGGCATCGGCATCATCACCATGCTGGTGCAGCAAACCGGGGTTTACTGGCTGGCCGGCGCCGTCGCCGGGACATTCACCCTGGCCAATGCGCTGCTCGGCCCGCACATCTCGAGACTGGTCGATCAACATGGCCAGAGTCGCGTACTGCCCATCGTCACCGCGTTCAGCATTGCCATGCTGCTGGCGCTGATCACCGCCGTCTACTTGCGCGCACCTGCCGCACTGCTGTTTGTTCTGGCGGCATTGGCGGGAACGATGCCGAGCATGCCGTCGATGATCCGCGCGCGATGGACGCAGTTGTTCCGGGGCAAGCCGCAGTTACACACGGCGTTCTCGCTGGACACGGTGTTGACCGAACTCGCTTACATCATCGGCCCGCCCCTGGCGATCGGTTTGAGCGTGAGTTTTTTTGCCGAAGCCGGGCCGCTTGTTGCGGTCGGGCTGCTGGCCGTCGGGGTCACGGCGTTTCTGCTACAACGCCAGACTGAGCCGAAGGTTGTCGTCGGCCACGCCAGCCATAACGGCTCAACTCTGCTGATTCCCGGCGTGCGCACCATAGTTCTGGCGCTGTTGGCGATGGGTGTCATTGGTGGAGCAATCGACGTCGCCGTCGTGGCCTTCGCCAATGCGCAAGGCTGGCCAGCATCCGCAACCTTTATCCTTGCCGCCTATGCGTTCGGTTCACTGGTGGCAGGCCTGACCTTCGGTGCGATGAGGGTTTCCCTGGCGATCGAAAAACAGTTCCTGATCGGAATATTGGTCACGGCGTTCACCGGCGTGTTGCCGATTTTTGCAGCGGACGTTTATGTCCTGTCAGCGACGCTGTTTATTGCCGGGATTTCGTTTGCGCCAACGATGGTCGTGGTGATGAAGCTGGGGACGATCATCATCCCGCCGTCGCGGATCACCGAAGGGCTGACGTGGATGACCACGGGTATCAGCATCGGTGTCGCGCTGGGCGGCATGCTGGCGGGGCTGGTTATCGATGCCTGGGGCGCACGGGCAGGGTTCGGCGTGGCGATTGGCGCGGGGATCATGATGGTGGTGGTGGTGCTGGTCGGGTTGCGCACATTGGAGGCGGCTTCGGTTGCGCATGTTGAGCCGCAATTTTCGCCCTCACCCTAGCCCTCTCCCGCAGGAGAAGGGACTGATTGAGGGATGTTTACGAGATACGCCGACCTGAACGTGCTGCTTTGAATCCATAATCGACTGGTTTTTTCAGGTCGATGTACAACGCCAGACACCGCGGTCAGCTCCCTCTCCTGGGGGAGAGGGCCGGGGTGAGGGGAAGGGGTTCACTCAACCCTCAATCTGCCGCAACCGCTTATAAAGCGTATTCCGACTCACCCCCAACCGCCGCGCCAAATGCGAAATATTCCCCCCGGCCGCCTTCAACTCCCGGTTCAAGGCCTCGACATCATTCAGATCCAGCCCCAACGGCGCCACGCTCTCCACCGGCTCCATCTCCAGATCGACAAAAAAATCATCCGGCAAATGCTCCAGCCTCACCGGCTGCTCCTCAGCCATCGCCAGCGCCACCTGCATCACACTGCTGACTTGCCGTAAATTCCCCGGCCACGGATGCCTTTCAAACAACGCCAACACTTCCTGACTCAGCCCGGCCCACTGCGTCGGCTCGCGATGTTGTTCCCACAACCGTTTGAACAATGCCTCTTTATCACTGCGCTCCCGCAGCGGCGGCAGTTCCAGCGTCAGCCCACCAATGCGGTAATACAAATCCTCACGAAACCGCCCCAACTGCACTTGTTCGCGCAAGGAACGGTTGGTCGCCGAAATAATCCGCAGATCTACCGGGAATAACTCGCTACTGCCCACCGGTTGCACACAGCGCTCCTGCAAAACCCGCAACAACCGCGCCTGAGTCGGCAACGGCATATCACCAATCTCATCAAGGAACAGCGTGCCTTTGTCTGCTTTGCGAATCAGGCCGATGCTGCCTTTCTGATTGGCACCGGTGAATGCGCCTTTCTCGTAGCCAAATAACTCGGATTCCACCAGTTCGGCGGGGATCGCCGCGCAGTTGACGGCGATAAACGCCTGTTTGCTGCGCGAACTGGCCTGATGCAGGGCTTTGACGAAGACCTCTTTACCGACCCCGGTTTCGCCATGGATCAGCAGCGGAATGTCTTTCTCCAGCAAACGCTCAGCCTGACGCACGGCTTTTTCCACGCGGCTGTCGCCGAAGTGCAGGGTGTTGAGGCTGATGGCGGTGGGCGCGGCGGTTTTGGGTTCAGCAGCGAAAACGCGCGGCTGAATCGATGCCTGCTTCGGCCGCTTCAACAAACACTGAAAACGGTTGCGCCCGGAGGTCTGCAGGGCAAACGGCAAGCCGTCCGGTTGATTGATCAGCTCCAGCAGCGATACCTTGAACAGGCTTTCAACGCTGACCCGCGACAAACGCACACCCAGCAAATTGTCAGCCCGACGGTTGGCCGACAACACCTGCCCACTCTCATCAAAAATCAACAACCCGGCCCACTGACTGTCGAGGTTGTTCAACCCGGTGTTGAAGGTCAGTTGAAAATGCTGGCCATGGAACAGGTTGAGGATCAGCCGGTTCTCCACGGTCTGGCTCATCATCTTGACCATGCCCAAAGTGTGCGAGGGCGGCAGGTAGCTGTCGCTGGAAACGTCGAGCACGGCAATGACCTTGCGCTCGGCGTCGAAAATCGGCGCGGCGGAACCGGTCATGAAACGGTTGGCCTTGAGAAAGTGTTCATCGTGTTCAATGTGCACCGCCTGCTCACAGGCCAGCGCCGTGCCGATCGCGTTGGTGCCGCTGCAGCGCTCCATCCAGCTCGCCCCAGCTTGAAAGCCGCGTGCCAGATTCGGCTCGATAAAGCGCTGCGTGCCCCACGAGGTCAGCACCTGGCCCTGATTGTCAGCGAGCATGATCAGGCAGTTGGAATTGCTGAGGATGTTTTCGTAGTAGGGCAGGACTTCCTGATGCGTGGTCTGCACCAGCGAATGATGGCTGTCGAGCAGATGGGCGATGCCGGCGGCAGGCAGTTGATCGAAGGCCGGCGTGCTCTGGTGGTCGAGACCGAACGCGCGGCAACGTTGCCAGGATGTCTGGACGATCGCGTCGTGGGACAGCGGCGGGGCAGGTGCGGCCATGGCAGTGGGCCTCTGATGCAGCGATTTTTATTGTTGTTATAAACCCAAATCCTGAGAACAACACAGATCAAGTGTGGGAGCGAGCTTGCTCGCGAAGGCTGAGTATCAGTCACCGAATAGGTTGAATGACACACTGCATTCGCGAGCAAGCTCGCTCCCACAGGACCCGGTATTCACCGAAATGAGTTCATAGAGTGTTGTTCACTATTGTTCATTGTCAATCGCCCACCTGTTCAAATGTGTTCAGCAATGAACGCTCAATTCCCACGCTTTCAACGATTTTCACGATAAATCAACCACTTGCCGTTTCTGGCACGAAACTCGCTCCCGTGCACAGGTCGCTTGACTCCAATAATAAAAAGGCCGAGCCATGTCACTCACCCTGGAGCACGTCAGCCGTACCGTCGAGGGCCAGACCTGGATCGACGATGCGTGCCTGAAATTCGAAGCCGGTTCCTTCAACGTTTTGCTCGGCCGTACGCTGTCCGGCAAAACCAGCCTGATGCGCTTGATGGCTGGTCTGGACAAGCCCGACAGCGGCCGCATCCTGATGAACGGTGTCGACGTCACCCAACGCCCGGTGCGCCTGCGCAACGTGTCGATGGTCTATCAGCAGTTCATCAACTACCCGACCATGACCGTGTTCGAGAACATCGCCTCGCCGCTGAGACAGGCCGGTGTGTCGAAAGAGATCATCCATAGCAAAGTGCAAGAAACCGCGAAGATGCTGCGCATCGAGAAGTTTCTGCAGCGCTATCCGCTGGAACTCTCCGGCGGCCAACAGCAGCGCACCGCCATGGCCCGCGCATTGGTCAAAGACGCCGAGCTGATTCTGTTCGATGAGCCGCTGGTCAACCTCGACTACAAACTGCGCGAAGAACTGCGTCAGGAAATGCGCGAGCTGTTCAAGGCGCGTCACACCATCGCCATTTACGCCACCACCGAACCCAACGAAGCGCTGGCACTCGGCGGCACCACGACCATTCTTCACGAAGGCCGGGTGATTCAGAGCGGGCCGTCGACTTCGGTCTATCATCAGCCGCAAACCGTGCTCGCTGCCGAACTGTTCTCCGAACCGCCGATCAATCTGATGCCCGGTCGCATCGCCGGCAACGAGGTCAGTTTTGCCAATTTTGTGCACTTCCCGTTGAACGTTGATCTGCGTCCGGTGGGCGAGGGCGAGTTCCGTTTTGGCGTGCGCCCCAGCCACATCTCGCTGGTGCCGAGCAACGATGACGACCTCGAACTGGCGGTCACCGTCGAAGTCGCCGAGATCAGCGGTTCGGAAACCTTCCTGCACGTGCGCAACGAGCATTTCCTGCTGGTGCTGCACCTGCCAGGCGTTCACGAATACGACGTCGATGCGCCGATCCGCATTTACATCCCGACCCACAAACTGTTCGTTTTCGATGCGCAGGGCCGTCTGGTGCAAGCACCGGGCCGGCGCGTCGCGAGGGTTGCCTGATGGCCGAAATCCGTTTGCAGCACCTCGCCCACAGCTACAGCAAAACTCCGAGCGGCGCCGAGGATTACGCGATCCGCGAGATGGATCACGTCTGGGAGCAGGGCGGCGCCTATGCCTTGCTCGGGCCGTCGGGTTGCGGCAAGTCGACCTTGCTCAACATCATTTCCGGCCTGCTCAGCCCCTCGCAGGGCCACGTGTTGTTCGACGGCAAAGCGGTCAACGACCTGACGCCGGAGAAGCGCAACATCGCCCAGGTTTTCCAGTTTCCGGTGGTGTACGACACTATGACTGTGTTCGACAACCTGGCTTTCCCCCTGCGCAATCAGGGCATGGCCGAGGCGAAAGTGCACAGCAAGGTGCAGGAAATTGCCGAAGTGCTCGACCTGCAAAACCTGCTGAGCAAAAAGGCGCGAAACCTCACCGCCGACGAAAAGCAGAAAGTTTCGATGGGCCGTGGTCTGGTCCGCGATGACGTCTCGGCAATCCTCTTCGATGAACCGCTGACGGTGATCGACCCGCACCTGAAGTGGAAACTGCGGCGCAAGCTCAAGCAGATCCACGAGCAGTTCAACATCACCATGGTCTACGTCACCCACGATCAACTCGAGGCCTCGACCTTCGCCGACAAGATTGCGGTGATGTACGGCGGCCAGATCGTCCAGTTCGGCACGCCACGGGAATTGTTCGAGCGGCCAAGCCACACCTTTGTCGGCTATTTCATCGGCAGCCCCGGGATGAACCTGATCGACGTGCAGCCGCAGCCCGGCGGCGTCGGTTTCGCCTCGACGCACCTGCCGTTGTCCGACGCCATGCAGCGACATATCGAACACGGCCAGTGGAAAAATCTGAAGGTCGGCATCCGTCCCGAGTTTATTCACGTGTGGGACGAGCCGTTTGATGACGCGATGCAGGCCAGGGTCGTACACGTCGAAGACCTTGGCACCTACAAGATCATGACCCTCGACCTTGACGGTGCCCCGTTGAAAGTGCGGCTGGCCGAAGACAAACCGGTGCCGCAGGGCACGGCGTACATCAGTTTTCCGGCGCAGTGGCTGATGGTTTATGCCGATGAGTTTCTGATCGAAGCCGACGATGAGGTGCAGCCATGAACAAGGTGCAGAACAACAAGGCCTGGTGGCTGGTGTTGCCGGTGTTTCTGCTGGTGGCGTTCAGTGCGGTGATCCCGATGATGACCGTGGTCAACTATTCGGTGCAGGACATCTTCGACCAGTCCAGCCGCTACTTCGTCGGTGCTGACTGGTACAAGCAAGTGCTCCTCGATCCGCGTCTGCACGATTCATTGCTACGCCAGTTCATCTACTCGGCCTGCGTATTGCTGATTGAAATTCCGCTGGGTATCGCCGTCGCGCTGACCATGCCAACCAAAGGTCGCTGGTCGTCGGTGGTGCTGATCATTCTGGCGATTCCGCTGCTGATCCCGTGGAACGTGGTCGGCACCATCTGGCAGATTTTCGGCCGCGCGGACATTGGTTTGCTGGGGTCGAGCCTCAACGCCATGGGCATCAGTTACAACTACGCGGCCAACACCATGGACGCCTGGGTGACGGTGCTGGTGATGGACGTCTGGCATTGGACTTCGCTGGTGGCGCTGCTGTGCTTCTCCGGTTTGCGCGCGATTCCCGATGTGTACTACCAGGCTGCGCGCATTGATCGGGCTTCGGCCTGGGCGGTGTTCCGCCATATCCAATTGCCCAAACTGAAGAGCGTGCTGCTGATCGCAGTGATGCTGCGCTTCATGGACAGTTTCATGATCTACACCGAGCCGTTCGTGCTCACCGGCGGCGGGCCGGGCAATGCCACGACCTTCTTGAGTCAGACCTTGACCCAGATGGCCGTAGGGCAATTCGACCTCGGTCCGGCAGCGGCGTTTTCGCTGGTGTACTTCCTGATCATCCTGTTGGTGTCCTGGCTGTTCTACACCGCCATGACGCACTCCGACGCCAACCGCTGAGGCCCGGCCATGAGCAAAAGAAAGCTTATTCCGTTGCTGGTGTACATCCTGTTCCTGCTGGTGCCGATCTACTGGCTGCTGAACATGTCGTTCAAGAGCAACACCGAAATCCTTGGCGGCCTGACACTTTTCCCACAGGCCTTTACGCTGGCGAACTACAAGGTGATCTTTACCGACCCGAGCTGGTACACCGGTTATCTCAACTCGCTGTATTACGTGAGTTTGAACACGGTGATCTCTCTGAGCGTGGCGCTGCCGGCGGCGTATGCGTTTTCTCGCTACCGTTTTCTCGGCGACAAGCACCTGTTTTTCTGGCTGTTGACCAACCGCATGGCGCCGCCAGCGGTGTTTCTGCTGCCGTTCTTCCAGCTGTATTCGTCGATTGGCCTGTTCGACACGCACATCGCCGTGGCTTTGGCGCATTGCCTGTTTAACGTGCCGCTAGCGGTGTGGATTCTTGAGGGTTTCATGTCCGGTGTGCCGAAAGAAATCGACGAAACCGCCTACATCGACGGCTACAGTTTCCCCAAGTTCTTCGTGAAGATTTTCATCCCGCTGATCGGTTCCGGCATCGGTGTGACGGCGTTTTTCTGCTTTATGTTTTCCTGGGTCGAATTGCTGCTGGCGCGCACGTTGACCTCGGTAAACGCCAAGCCGATTGCCGCCGTCATGACGCGTACGGTGTCGGCGTCGGGTATCGACTGGGGCGTGCTGGCAGCAGCGGGGGTGTTGACCATTCTGCCCGGCATGCTGGTGATCTGGTTTGTTCGCAACCACGTGGCCAAGGGCTTTGCCCTCGGTCGGGTCTGAGGAGCTGATGATGGAATGGATGAGCTGGACCACGCCTACTGCAGCATTCTTCATCGTCATCGGCCTGATTCTGGTCGGCATGACCACGTGGGAATTGCGCTCGCCGAGCATCCTGCGGCGAGGTTTTCTGCCGATTGCCACCACCCGTGGCGATCGCTTGTTTATCGGTCTTCTCGGCAGCGCCTACCTGCATTTGCTGGTGATCGGCGCCACCGACTGGAGCATCTGGGTGGCGTCCGCGTTGTCCCTGGTGTGGCTGTTGGCTGTGATGCGTTGGGGCTAGTCGAGTCGTTCGGCAACGCGGCTCCACAACTTAAACAGGAGGTCTCTATGTTCGACAAAAACAATAAGCTGCGACATAGCATTTCATTGGCAGCCATGCTGGCACTCAGCGGTTTGAGCGCCGCCGCGTGGGCGGATGCCTACGAAGACGCGGCGAAAAAATGGATCGGCAGTGAATTCAAGCCGTCGACCCTGACGGCCGAGCAGCAACTCGAAGAACTGAAGTGGTTCATCAAGGCAGCCGAGCCTTTTCGCGGCATGGACATCAAGGTCGTTTCCGAGACCCTGACCACTCACGAATACGAGTCGAAGGTGCTGGCCAAGGCGTTCAGCGAAATCACCGGGATCAAGCTCACCCACGACCTGCTACAAGAAGGCGACGTGGTCGAGAAAATGCAGACGGTGATGCAGTCGGACAAGAATATCTATGACGGCTGGGTCAACGACTCGGACCTGATCGGTACGCACTTTCGCTACGGCAAGACCGAATCGATCACCGACCTGATGGCCAATGAAGGCAAGAACTTCACCTCGCCGACCCTCGACATCAAGGATTTTATCGGCATCTCGTTCACCACCGCGCCGGACGGCAAGATCTATCAACTGCCCGACCAGCAATTCGCCAACCTCTACTGGTTCCGCGCCGACTGGTTCGAGCGTGCTGACCTGAAAGCCAAGTTCAAGGAAAAGTACGGCTACGAATTGGGCGTGCCGGTGAACTGGTCGGCCTATGAAGACATCGCCAAATTCTTCAGCGAAGACGTCAAGGAAATCGACGGCAAGCGCGTTTACGGGCACATGGACTACGGCAAGAAAGACCCGTCGCTGGGCTGGCGCTTTACCGATGCCTGGTTCTCCATGGCCGGTGGCGGCGACAAGGGGCTACCTAATGGCTTGCCGGTGGACGAGTGGGGGATTCGTGTCGAGGACTGCCACCCGGTCGGCTCCAGCGTGACCCGTGGCGGCGACACCAACGGCCCGGCGGCGGTGTTTGCCACCACCAAGTATGTCGACTGGCTGAAGAAGTACGCGCCACCGGAAGCGGCGGGCATGACCTTCTCCGAGTCCGGCCCGGTGCCGTCGCAGGGCAACATCGCTCAGCAGATCTTCTGGTACACCGCGTTCACCGCTGACATGACCAAACCGGGCCTGCCGGTGGTCAACGCCGACGGCACGCCGAAATGGCGCATGGCGCCATCGCCGCGTGGGCCGTATTGGGAGGAGGGCATGAAGCTCGGCTATCAGGACGTGGGTTCTTGGACGTTCATGAAATCCACGCCTGAAAAGCAGAAACTCGCGGCTTGGCTGTATGCACAGTTCGTGACCTCGAAAACCGTGTCGCTGAAGAAAACCATCGTAGGGCTGACGCCGATTCGCGAGTCGGACATCAACTCGCAGGCGATGACCGATCTGGCGCCGAAACTCGGTGGCCTGGTCGAGTTCTACCGCAGCCCGGCCCGCGTGCAATGGACCCCGACCGGGACCAACGTGCCGGATTATCCGCGTCTGGCGCAACTGTGGTGGAGCCACATCGCCGAAGCGGCCAGTGGCGAGAAAACCCCGCAACAGGCGCTCGATGGTTTGGCCAAGGATCAGGACGCGATCATGACGCGCCTCGAACGCTCCAAGGCCCAGGCCGTTTGTGCACCGAAGATGAATCCGGAACGCGATGCCCAGTACTGGTTTGATCAGCCAGGCGCACCGAAACCGAAACTGGCCAACGAGAAGCCGAAAGGCGAGACCGTGAGCTACAACGAACTGCTGAAATCGTGGGCGGATGCGCGTAAGTGATAGGGGAAATGTGAAAGGCAAACGGCACCGCGAGGTGCCGTTTTTTTTGCGTCTGATCTACCGCTTTCGCTTGCAGGCAAGCTCCCACAGTTTTCTGGGATGTTCACAAACTCCGAGCACGCCGCAGATCACTGTGGGAGCTGCGGTTCGACGATTCGACTTGCCAGCGATGGCGGCCTGGCTGCCAGCATTGATGTGTGCCGGTACTGGATGTGTCTTGATCAGACCAGAACAGCCAGATCGGTGTAACGAGCAACCAAAGCATCAGCCGTGAGCAACTTCATTGGTTCAGTCATTGCTGTGGCCACGATAATGCGGTCAAACGGATCGCGATGATGGTGCTCAAGATCCTTCACGGCGATGGCGTGCTCTGCAGTCACTGGCAGTTCGATAAAGCCACTGTCGAGACAATATTGGCGGATTTCTTCCAGATCAACATTCAGCTTGCCGAGCCCGACCTTGATCGCCATTTCCCAGAAGGTGGCGGCACTGATGTAGATTTCGGCGGCGTTCTCAATCAGTTTTCTGGCTTTGCCGGACAGTCTGGCGTCATCACTGAGCGTCCAGAGCAAAATGTGCGTGTCGAGCAGAAGCCTCATGCTTGAGTGCCCTCAAATGCATCAAGCATGTCATCGGGCAATGGTGAGTCGAAATCGTCGGGCAACACCAGTTTGCCTTTCATTGCGCCAATACGCTGAGCGCTGGGTTTTCCTACGGGAACGAGGCGAGCCATCGCCCGCCCATGCTTGGCAATCGTGATGACTTGGCCTGCAGCGGCATCATCGACGAGTTTGGATAAATTGTTTTTGGCTTCAGCCAACGGAACGATGATCATCAGCTCACCCCTGTATTCTGGACAAATATAGCCAGAATATTTCAACGCTGCCAAACCATAGACTTCTTCAGCCCATTCGCAAACGATATCCCTGTTCATTTTTAGCCTCTCGTCGGTATTCCATCTGCCAAGGCCTCCACGATAGAGCTATCTACTCAAAACTGGCTGTAGGACAAAACGGAGGTTGCGGCGAGAGCTTTCGGCGTTTGTGTGGGGACGGGAGCAAATCGGTAAAAAATCGTACAAAAATATCGACTGACCCGCCGCCATCGCTGGCAAGCCAGCTCCCACAGGTTTCTGTGGAGCCCTCAAATTGCGTATGCACCGCAAATCACTGTAGGAGTGAGCCTGCTCGCGAAAGCGGCGTGTCAGACGACAAAGATATCGACGGACCCACCGCAACCGCGAGCAGGCTCACTCCTACAGGTTTCGGTGGTGTCCACAAATTCCTGGAATACCCGAGATCACTGTGGGAGCTGGCTTGCCAGCGATGGGGCCGTTGATGGCACCGCAGGAAAACCGATGCGGAACACGGTCATCGCCCCCGGCAAACTCTTAACCTGCGCCACACCCTGATGCAGGCTCATGATCGAGCGCACGATTGCGAGCCCCAACCCGGTGCTGCCCTGCGAGCGTGAGCGGCTGCTGTCGACGCGGTAGAAGCGGTCGAACAGATACGGCAAATGCTGAGCCTCAATTCCGGCGCCGGGGTTGCTGACCAGCAGGGATGCCTGCGTCGCACTTTGTTCAATCAGCAGCGTCACGGTTTTCCCGTTCGGGCAATGACGCAGCGCGTTGGACAGCAGATTGGAAATAGCCCGCTGAATCATTAACCGATCGCCCATCACCTGTGCGCTGCCAATGACATTCAAATGAATATTCTTGTCCTGCGCCGACAACGAAAACATCTCCGCGACCTTTGCCGCCTCGTCCTCCAGCGCCACCGCTTCAAACGGTGCCAGTGCCGACGGATGACTCACCTGTGCGAGAAACAGCATGTCCGAGACAATCCGCGCCACGCGGTCCAGTTCCTCGGTGCACGACACCAGCACGTCCTTGTATTCTTCGGTCGTGCGCTCGCGGGACAAGGTCACCTGCGCCTTGCCCATCAGGTTATTGATCGGCGTGCGCAACTCATGCGCCAGATCATCGGAGAATTGCGACAACTGCTGCACCCCGGCATCCAGCCGATGCAGCATGAAGTTGATGCCTTGCGCCAATTCGCTCAGCTCCTGCGGCATGTTCACCACCGATAACCGATGTTCCAGATCCTGGGTCGAAACCATTGCCGCGACCTTTCGAAACTCGCGCAACGGCGCCAAACCACGCTGCACCGCGCCCCAAGCGGTCAGGCCGATAAACACCAGCAACAACGGCAAGGCAATCAGCGTCGAGCGCAGATAGGCGCTGAGCAACGCCTCATCGTGAGCGTTATCCACTGACAGCAGCACCGGCACGCTGCTGCTGTCCTTGAGGCGAATCAGTTTCGAGGCGGTGAGGAATTTCTTGCCTAGCGCGTCGGTGCTGTCGCTGTAGGTCAGTTGATCGGTGGTGGCGCGCACCGCTTTCAATTCGACGCGCGGATCGCTCAATCCCGAGCCGGATTTGAGCAGCGGCGAGCGATGATTGAGGCGGTCATAAATGGTCAGCGTCAGGTTGTCGTGCCCCATCACCTGGTCCAGAAGAATATGCGGCTTGCCGGTGATTTCATTGGCATCGACGTACAACGACAGGCTGTGCTCCACCTGCGCCATCTTCTTTTCCAGGCTGTCTCTGGCAAGCGAATTCAGCTCATGGGTCAGGGCGAAATAGGCAAGGATCGCCAGGAACACCACCAGCAGCGCACCGAGAATACTCACCGTCAAACCGAGGCGCATCGACAGGCTGGAGGGCTTCATTCCCGTGCCTCCAGCACATAGCCGACACCGCGCAGGGTGTGGATCAGTTTGCTGTCGAACGGGTCGTCGATCTTCGCCCGCAAACGGCGGATCGACACTTCGACCACGTTGGTGTCGCAGTCGAAATTCATGTCCCACACCAACGAGATGATTTGTGTGCGCGTCAGCACTTCGCCGGACTGACGCATCAGCAGATGCAGCAGGGCGAATTCCTTGGTGGTCAGATCGATCCGCTGTTGCCCGCGAAACGCGCGATGGCGGCCCGGATCGAGCTCCAGATCAGCGACTTTCAGCACCTGCGGCACCGGGATATTTTCGCTACGACGCATCAAGGTGCGCACCCGCGCCAGCAGTTCGGGAAACTCGAACGGCTTGACCAGATAATCGTCGGCGCCCAGATCGAGACCACGAATCTTGTCGGCCAGACGCCCGCGCGCTGTCAGCATCATCACCCGCGTCGAATGGGTGCGACGCAGTTGCTCCAGCACGCCCCAGCCATCCAGTTCCGGCAGGTTCACGTCGAGAATAATCAGGTCATACGCTTGTTGCTGCGCCAGATGCAGGCCATCGGCACCGGTGGCGGCGTGGTCAACGACATAGCCACTTTCGGTCAAACCCTGATGCAAGTATTCGGCAGCTTTAAGCTCGTCCTCGACGACAAGGATTCGCATGATCTTTCACCACTTTTATTTAATGGATATTTAATTACAAAAGGCCCTCACCCTAGCCCTCTCCCGGAGGGAGAGGGGACTGAATGGGGGATATTTCAGAACTACGCCGACATGAAAAAGCTTTACTGAATCCATAATCAACTTGATGTAGCAGGTCGATAAATAACGCCAGACAACTTGGTCGGCTCCCTCTCCCTCCGGGAGAGGGCTGGGGCGAGGGGAGGCCAGGACAATAAAGGTTGTAGTGGCTACAGGGTCAACCGCCAAGCGTTTAAAAACGGAGCTCTGCGACAGCCTGTCGCAGCACAAACTGCAAAATTCCCATGACATTGATTTACACAAGTGCAGTTCAGCAGATAACTAGCGTGCATTTGTTTCGATGTATTACGACAACAGCGTTCGCATTTCGCATCCTAAAACAAAACAACGAGTTCAAACCGTGGATAACGGATTTGTAATGTTCCAGTCACCTTGTCGATAAGTTCAAAACCCTACCGTGGCGGCATCAAAGATTCTTGAATTAAGGAAGTCTGCCATTGCCCGGTTTAATAGAACTGACGGCGCAATCACGCCTGCAAAAAACACTCGGCGGCCTGCTGTTATTGGCCAGTGCCAGTCTGGCGAATGCCTCGACGTTGACGCTGGATCAAGCCTTGCGAAGCGCCTTCGCCGGTAACCCGGATCTGGCCGCCGCGCAGTGGGAAATCGGCATTGCCGAAGGCGATCGTGTGCAGGCTGGTCTGATCCCCAACCCCGAAGTCTCCTGGGAGGCTGAAGACACTCGGCGCGAGTCGCGCACGACCACGGTGATGCTCAGTCAACCGATTGAACTTGGCGGCAAACGCGGTGCACGCATCGATGTCGCCAGCCGTGCGCAAGACGCTGCCAGCCTCGAGCTTGCGCGCAAGCGCAATGCCTTGCGTGCCGATGTTATTCAGGCGTTCAACAGCGCGCAAACCGCACAGCAACGTTTGCAGCTGTCTCGGCAGTCGCTGCAACTGGCCGAGCACGGTTTACGCGTGGCGCAGGGGCGCATCGAGGCGGGTAAATCGTCGCCCGTCGAGGGCACGCGGGCGCAAGTGCAGCTCTCGGAAGTGCGCCTGGAGCTGAGCCGCGCCGAACGCGATCAGGCCAATGCCTATCAGCAGTTGGCGCAAGTCATGGGCACACCGTTGCCGACGTCGAGCAAGGTACAGGCGCCCACGCAAAGCATGCCGGCCGTTCCTCCACCGACACGATTGCTCGAGCGTCTGAACGAGACCGCCGAGCTGCGTCTGGCCACGTTGCAGATCGATCAGCGCGAAGCGTCATTGGGCCTGGAAAAGTCCCAGCGCATCCCCGACCTTACCGTGAGCATCGGCAGCCAATACAGCGAAACCGAGCGCGAGCGGGTCAACGTGGTCGGCCTGTCGATGCCGATTCCGCTGTTCAACCGCAATCAGGGCAACGTCCTCGCGGCCGCCCGCCGAACCGATCAGGCACGGGATCTGCGCAACGCCACCGAGCTGCGATTGCGCACGGAAATCCAGACCAGTCTCGAGCAATGGCAGACCGCCAATGGCGAAGTCAAAGCGTTCAACCAGACCATCCTGCCCGCCGCGCAAAGTGCGGTCGACAGCGCCACGCGCGGTTTCGAAATGGGCAAGTTCGGCTTCCTTGATGTGCTCGATGCGCAACGCACGTTGATCGCTGCGCGAAGCCAATACATCCAGGCCGTCAGCGACGCCACCGACGCCCGCGTACGCATTGAACGGATCTTCGGCGAGCTCGCCGTCAGCCCTTGAATTTCACCTTTCACATCACTGCGCGCAGGTACGGTGCAGAGGAGTTTCCATGGATAAAAAACTGATGATTGTCGCGGTGGCGACGTTGGCGCTGGGCATTGGCATCGGATCGCAGTGGGCCGGTAACTCAAGCATCGACGCCCACGCCGATGAGGCTGCTGAACACGCCGATCACGCCGAAGAAGGTGCAGCGGCTGAACATGCCGAAGAAGGGCACATCGAATTGAGCGTCGAGCAGATCACGGCTGCCGGTATTCAACTCGCCGAAGCAAAGGCGCAAAACATCAGCCTTGGCCTGCCGTTCCCCGGCGAAGTGCGCTTCGACGAAGACCGCACCGCCCACGTCGTGCCGCGCGTCCCGGGTGTGGTCGAGTCGGTGGCAGTCAACCTCGGGCAAACCGTGAAGAAGGGCCAGTTGCTGGCGGTGATCGCCAGTCAGCAGATCTCCGATCAACGCAGCGAACAAGCCGCCGCGGCGCGTCGCTTGGCCCTGGCGCGCACCACCTACGAGCGCGAGAAAAAGCTCTGGCAGGACAAGATCTCCGCCGAGCAGGATTTCCTCCAGGCGCGCCAGGCACTGCAAGAAGCCGAAATCGCCGTGAGCAATGCCCGGCAAAAGATCAGCGTGCTCAGCGGCAGCGTGGTCGCCACCGGTGGCAACCGTTACGAATTGCGCGCGCCGTTCGACGGCGTGGTGGTGGAAAAACACCTGACGCCGGGGGAAGTCGTTGATGAAACCACGGCGGCATTCACGCTCTCGGATCTGTCGCGAGTATGGGTCACGTTCGGCGTTTCACCGAAGGATCTGAACAAGGTTCAAATCGGCAAAGCGGTCACCGTCAGCGCCCCGGAATTGAACGCGGAAGTCGTCGGCAGCGTGGCTTACGTCGGCAGCTTGCTCGGCGAACAAACCCGCACTGCGACCGTTCGCGTAACGCTGGAAAACCCGCAAGGCTCGTGGCGCCCCGGTCTGTTCGTCACTGCGCTGGTGGCGACCGACAGCCGCGAAGCGAAAGTCGCCGTGCCGGAATCTGCGATCCAGACCGTGGAGGATAAACCAACGGTATTCGTGCGAACCGACGACGGTTTCGAAGCGCGCGCGGTTGAGCTGGGCAGTCGCGCCGCCGGCCACGTGGAAATCACCCAAGGCCTGGAGCCGGGCGCGCAAGTCGCCAGCGCTGGCAGCTTCGTCCTCAAATCGGAACTGGGCAAAGCCTCAGCCGAGCACAGCCACTGATCCGGAAGAATCCCATGTTCGAACGCCTGATCCAGTTTGCCATCGAGCAGCGCATTATCGTCCTGCTCGCCGTTCTGCTCATGGCCGGCCTCGGCATCGCCAGTTATCAAAAACTGCCGATCGACGCCGTGCCCGACATCACCAACGTCCAGGTGCAGATCAACACCGGCGCCGCCGGGTTCTCGCCGCTGGAAACCGAGCAGCGCATCACTTTCCCGATTGAAACCGCCATGGCCGGTTTGCCGGCGCTGGAGCAGACCCGTTCGTTGTCGCGTTCGGGGCTGTCGCAGGTCACGGTGATCTTCAAGGACGGCACCGACCTGTTTTTCGCTCGCCAATTGGTCAACGAGCGTTTGCAGATCGCCAAGGAGCAATTGCCCGAAGGCGCGGAGGCGGTCATGGGGCCGATCTCCACCGGCCTCGGCGAGATCTTTCTGTGGACCGTGGAAGCCAAGGAAGGCGCGCTGAAGGACGACGGCACAGCCTACACGCCGACCGATCTGCGGGTGATTCAGGACTGGATCATCAAGCCGCAATTACGCAACGTGCCGGGTGTCGCCGAGATCAACACCATCGGCGGTTTCGCCAAGGAATATCAGATTGCGCCGGATCCGAAACGCCTGGCCGCCTACAAGCTGACGCTGACCGATCTGGTCACCGCACTTGAGCGTAACAACGCCAACGTCGGTGCCGGCTACATCGAGCGCAGCGGCGAGCAGTTGCTGATCCGCGCGCCGGGGCAAGTGGCGAGTACCGAGGACATCGCCAACATTGTCATGGCCAATGTCGACGGCACGCCGATCCGGGTGAAGAACGTAGCAACAGTCGAAATCGGCCGCGAATTGCGCAGCGGCGCGGCCACGGAAAACGGTCGCGAAGTGGTGCTCGGCACCGTGTTCATGTTGATCGGCGAGAACAGCCGCACGGTCTCGCAAGCGGTCGCCAGCAAGCTCGAACAGATCAACAAATCCTTGCCGCAAGGCGTGATCGCCGTGCCGGTGTACGACCGCACGCACCTGGTCGACAAAGCCATCGCCACGGTGAAAAAGAACCTCATCGAAGGCGCGATTCTGGTCATCGCGATTCTGTTTCTGTTCCTCGGTAATATCCGCGCGGCGCTGATTACCGCGATGGTGATTCCGCTGTCGATGCTGTTCACCTTCACCGGGATGTTCAGCAACAAGGTCAGCGCCAATCTGATGAGCCTCGGCGCGCTCGACTTCGGCATCATTGTCGACGGTGCGGTGGTCATCGTCGAAAACACCCTGCGCCGCTTGGCTCACGCGCAGCAGCATCACGGCCGATTGTTGACCCGTGCCGAGCGTTTCAAGGAAGTCTTTGCGGCGGCGAAAGAGGCGCGGCGACCGCTGATTTTCGGCCAGTTGATCATCATGGTCGTGTACCTGCCGATCTTTGCCCTGAGCGGTGTCGAAGGGAAAATGTTCCACCCGATGGCGTTCACTGTGGTCATCGCTTTGCTTGGCGCGATGCTATTGTCGGTGACCTTCGTGCCGGCGGCGATTGCGTTGTTTGTGACCGGTAAGGTCAAGGAAGAAGAGGGCGCGGTGATGCGTGGCGCGCGTCGTGTTTATGCGCCGGCGCTGCTATGGGTGATGAGTCATCGTGCTGTCGCAGTGGGCGCTGCTTTGGGCGTGATCGTGCTCAGCGGTGTGCTCACCAGCCGCATGGGCAGCGAGTTTGTGCCCAGCCTCAGCGAAGGCGATTTTGCCTTGCAGGCGCTGCGCGTGCCGGGCACCAGCCTGACGCAATCGGTGGACATGCAGCAGCGCCTCGAGACATTGATTCTGGCCAAGGTGCCGGAGGTCGAACGTGTTTTCGCTCGCACCGGCACCGCCGAGATCGCCTCCGACCCGATGCCGCCGAATATCTCCGACAGCTACGTGATGCTCAAGCCGAAAGAGCAGTGGCCGGCCCCGGACAAATCCCGCGAAACCCTGATGGCCGAACTGCAAGCCGCCGCCGCGACGCTGCCGGGCAGCAACTATGAACTGTCGCAGCCAATTCAACTGCGGTTCAACGAACTGATCTCCGGGGTGCGCAGCGATGTCGCAGTGAAGGTGTTCGGTGATGACATGGACGTGCTCAACGCCACCGCTGCGAAAATTGCCGCCGCGATGCAGAAGGTCAACGGTGCCTCCGAGGTCAAGGTTGAACAAACAACCGGGCTGCCGGTGCTGACCATCAACATTGATCGCGACAAGGCCGCGCGTTATGGGCTGAATGTCGGTGATGTGCAGGACACCATTGCGGTCGCGGTCGGTGGTCGACAGGCCGGGACGTTGTATGAGGGTGACCGGCGTTTCGACATGGTGGTGCGTTTGTCTGATGCCATGCGCAAGGACATCGATGGCTTGTCGGCGCTGTTGATTCCGGTGCCGGCGCCTCTGAATGCAGCGGCCAATCAGATTGGTTTCATCGCGCTGCAAGACGTCGCCAGCCTCGATCTGGTGCTCGGGCCGAATCAGGTCAGCCGCGAGAATGGCAAGCGTCTGGTGATCGTCAGCGCCAACGTGCGCGGGCGTGACATTGGCTCATTTGTCAGCGAGGCCGGCGATGTGATCGAGCGTGATGTGCAAGTCCCGGCGGGTTACTGGACCAGTTGGGGCGGCCAGTTCGAGCAACTGCAATCGGCGGCCAAGCGCTTGCAGATTGTCGTGCCGGTGGCGTTGCTGCTGGTGTTCGGCTTGTTGTTCATGATGTTCAACAATCTGAAGGACGGCTTGCTGGTGTTTACCGGGATTCCGTTTGCCTTGACCGGTGGGGTCATGGCGCTGTGGCTGCGGGATATTCCGTTGTCGATTTCCGCTGGCGTCGGGTTTATCGCGTTGTCCGGGGTGGCGGTGTTGAACGGCTTGGTGATGATTGCGTTTATTCGTAATTTGCGTGAGGAGGGGCGGACGCTGTCCGATGCCATTAACGAAGGTGCGTTGACGCGTTTGCGGCCGGTGTTGATGACGGCGTTGGTGGCGTCGCTGGGCTTTATTCCCATGGCGCTTGCGACGGGCACCGGTGCAGAGGTGCAGCGACCACTGGCGACCGTGGTGATCGGCGGGATTTTGTCTTCCACGATCCTGACGTTGCTGATCTTGCCGGCGCTCTATCAACTCGCCCATCGCCGGGATGAGGACACCGTTCCATCTAACTAGGCAATCCCCCTGTAGGAGTGAGCCTGCTCGCGATAGCGGTCTATCAGTCAGATCTACATTGACTGACCCACCGCCATCGCGAGCAGGCGAAGGCCTACAGGTTTTGTGTTCGACTTCAGAAGAGTGCCCGGCACATAACGGATATGTAATTTCCCCGCCACCGTCACGAAAGGTTCGGATTGTTACCTTGATTCCGTCAGCTACTTAAACGAGGAATCAAAGATGAAACTTGCCCAACTCACTGCCTTCGCCGCTGCTCTGGCGATCTCTTCTGTGGCCCTGGCCGAAGGCGGCGGTGACCGCACATTCGAGCGGATGATGACCAGCAACGAGCGCTCCATGGAGCTCTTCGTCGCCAAGGAAAAAGCCGCCGGCAACCCGGTCGTGGTCAATGACAAGAAAGACGACAAAACCCGCGATCTGTAAGCCTGTTGCACCTGAACAAGCCCTTCATCGCGCATCGATGCCGGGCTTTTTTTCAAGCTCGGACGGGAAGGAAATGGATATGAAAGTACTCAAGTTGATCGCATTCGCGGCTGTCATGGCGACGTCGGTAAATGTGCTGGCCGAAGGCGGTGGTGACCGCACCTTTGAACGTGCGCTCAGCGCCAACAGCAAAGCCATGGAACAGTACGCCGCCAACCAGGGCAAAGCGCCGCCGGTGGTGAAGGATTACGAATACGGAATGAAACTGGACGTGGCCAAAGTGGTGAGCGTGGTCAAGCCGCAGCCTGCGTGCAAAGTGGTGCCAACGGCCATGACCTACGAGGACTCCAAGGGGCAGCTCAACACCATCAAGTACAACGTGATGGGCGTGTGTCGCAACGGCGGGAGCTGAATCCTTTACGGCGAAACGCAGCTCCTACACGTTCTGTATTTCAATTCGTAATGTTTATGTGTTGTGTGAGAAGTGCGGAACCTTCCCACAATGTTTTCAGGTTGTCTGTCGGACGTCCGCTCTCTAGCCTGTATGGGTCGCTGCCAAATCAGCGATCGGGATTGGAACCCCGCGGCTCAACTGAAGCAAAACGCACTGTTCATGACGTATGCTTGCGCACTTTCATGTGTGCACTCCGTTATGGCGGCTGTGCGCGGGAGACTTCGAGTCTGTCGGGTTTGCTCAGTTGCCCGGGTTCCAACCTGCGTACAGCTGCCACCCTTTCGCGTGGAACCGAAAGGGCCAGCTCCACCTTCAAGCTGAGTAAAACATCATGAAAAAGCCAACACCCAATCCTCCCGAAGCAGACGCCATCCCCGACGCCAACTCAACATCCCCCTACGCCTCCGTCGACACCCGAAAACTCCACGAAGCCGCCGACCGCGCCCTCGACTTCTACCTCAAACCCTCAGCCGCCATCATGTCCGCGCCGTACATCCCCAACCAGATGTTCCTGGTCAATCCCAAAGCCGACACCGAGTCATTACTGGCCAACGCCAGCGAATCCCTGGCCTCGGCCACAGTGATGCTCGGTGACTTCGCCGCGCTATTAGGCGGCACCCATCGCAAGACCCTGCTCGGCATCGCGCAGGTCGTCATGCTCGGCGAACTGGCGGTGAACAAAGCGCTGGATAACGTAGATCCTGCTCAATAGGTCACTGACAAAGTGGCGGGAGTTGTATTTCTCGCCACGCCGTGGCTAACGCAGGCCAATGCCCGAACACAACGGAGACAGGTCAATGCCCAGTCCAATCGAGCGTGATGTGATTACCGATCTCCTTTCAAGCTGTCGAAGAACAGATCGAAAGAAACAGCACGTGAATGATCTTGCACCCGTCATGTGCCAGCAGACGATTCTGGAGGCGCAACCGTATCTTCTCGATGACGTCGCATTCAACGCATTCGAGCAGACTATCGAAGCTAACCCCGCCCGAAGCAATATTCGCTTACACCAATTGAAAGCTCGCCCAAAACGTTGGAGCTGACATTAACCATCGCTGGGTGTGCTGCCGAAATCAGATGACGTTTTTCGAGGCGTGCAAGTCGTAATGATTGGCGAACTGACGGTGAGCAGTGCGCTCGATGATGTCGAGCCTGTGGCTTATTTACCGAGGGTCGATTTTATTTGTGTTGCGTGAGGCTCTCACAATCCCTCATCTGCCCTTTTCGAAGCGGCGGACAACCCCAAAGGAGAAAGGGAACAGATCTTCAAGCCATTCAAAACCAGAGTACGCCTCGGTTTTTCAGGTCGATGTATCTTCAACAGCCAACTCGGTCAGTCCCCTCTACCTCTGGGAGAGGGCTAGGGTGAGGGCCGGGCCTAAACCTGGAATACATAACCACGGCAAAACGCAGCGCAAAAAAAAAGCGCCCCGAAGGACGCCAAAAGATTCACCTCTTACCAAAGGAGCAAGGAGCTTCTAAAGGTGAATTTGCATCAACCGCGCAATCAAAGAATCGCCAATGGATACTCGACGATCACCCGCACTTCATCCAGATCCGACTCGAACGCCGTGGCGCGGGTGGTGGCTTGGCGCAAGCGCAGTGACAGGTCCTTCATCGAACCGCTTTGCACCACGTATTTGACTTCGATATCGCGCTCCCATCGCTTCTGATCGGTCAGCGGATTGCCCTCGGCATCGCGGCGCATATACACGGCGTTTGCGTTGGAATAATCAGCGTCGGTGCCGCGCGCGTAACGGGTCATGAACGACAGACCCGGCACGCCGTAAGTGCTCATGTCGAGGTCATACCGCACCATCCACGAGCGTTCTTTCGGCGAGTTGAAATCGCTGTACTGGATCGAGTTGTCGAGGAAGATCGAGTCGGACTGGCGCAGGTAATCGAAGTCGTCATTACCGTTGTTGCGCTGGTGGGAGAGGGCGACGGAGTGGGCACCAAGCTTGACGCCGACGCGGCCACTCCAGATGTTGTTGTCGAATTCGCCGAGCAGTTGCTTGCCCTCGTCGACGGCCTTGTAATAGTTCAGGCCACCGAACAGTGAGAGGTCATCGGACAGCGGATACGTCCAGGCCGTACCGGCGTAATACTGATTCCACGCATCCTTGAGACGGCTGGAATACAGACTGAAACTGAGGTTCTTGTTCAACGCGTAATCGCCGCCACCATAAGCGATCCACGGCGAATTGACCGGCCCGGCGTAGAACGTGGCGAAGTTCTCGCGCATGTCGCTCGACACCGGTTGGCTCATCGCATGCAACCGCCCGCCCTGCACCGATAGACCTTCAATGCTGGTGTTGCTCGCCGTCACCCCGCGAAAGCTCTCCGGCAACAAGCGCGAGTCACCCGCCGCAACCACCGGATTGGCCGGGAACACATCGCCAACCTTGACCACCGTATCGAACGCCCGCACCTTGGCCGCGCCACCGACTTTGGTGTATTCGTCTCGCGCCTCGCCATCACTGTTCACCGGCAACACATCGAACGAACTGCGCCCGCCATTTCGCCCGTCACCGGTATCGAGCTTCAGCCCGATCATCGCAAACGCATCGACACCGAAGCCGACGGTGCCTTGGGTAAAACCGGATTCGAACTTGCTGATCACGGCATGCGCCCAGGCTTCGGAATAACCGTTGCCGGTGGGGCTGGACTGGCCGTTGCGATGATCACGATTGAAGTAGAAGTTGCGGTTGAGCAGCGTCAGGCTGCTGCCTTCGACAAAGCCTTCAGGCTTGTCTTCTGCAAACACCACGGACGGCCCTGAGCCGACCACCACCGCTAAAGCGGCCATCGATATTTTTGTAGGGTTAACCATCAAACACTCCTTGGGTTCGGCAGAACGGGAACGTGCTTCGGCGTGGGTTTTGTTGTTCGGCGGGGCAGGGCCCGCCGGCATGGTCGCCGGGTCACATCGTTGCAAGCTGCGGATAACGCCAAGGTGATGAGGGAATTACAATTTCGTCATGTGGCTGGAATCACAACCCTGTGTCAGGTCAGGGCTGCGAGTTGTTCGATTGTCTGTGGAAAACGCTCGACCAGACGGATCAGGGTTGTGGCCTGAGCATTGGGCGTTGCTCGTCCTTGCTCCCAGTTTTCGAGCGTTCGCGTGTTGGTGCGTAGATACATCGCGAATACTGACCGGGAAAGATTAAGTTGCTGACGGATGGCTACCACTTCCTCCGCAGTGATCGGCATCAGTTTTGGCAGCTGAACTTTGTGGGTACGCAAGGTGATTTTGCCTTGGCGTTCATCGGCCAGTGCTTCCAGTCCATCCATCAGTTCGGAAAAAATGTCACGTTTCATAATGGGTTCTCGCGTTGAGTTCTCTATCCAGTGTTTTTCTGAAAAGTTTTTTCTGGGCAGGCGTCAAATCGTCCTGCTCGTTTTTGTTGTAGACGGTAAAGAGCCAGAACTGATCGAAGCCTGACCACCAGTAATAAATCACTCGTAATCCGCTGCGCTTGCCTTTCCCTCTTCGTTGGTCGCCAAAGCGAATTTTACGAAGCCCACCTGTGTCTTCTATGAGATCGCCCGCTTCCGGGTTTTTCAGTAACTCCAGTTGAAAGCTGCGAAACAGATCGTCATCCAGATAGTCATCTCGGTGCTTCTGAAATACAGGCAATTCGATAAATAGAGCATCCATGTTCTGTACGCTACCTACGTATAGTGTTGTCTCGATAATCGAATCGGTCAAGGCCTCTTGGCCTTGCTTTTCGTCCCTTTTTCAACGGTAGGCGCCGCTCGTAAAAACACCTGTAGGACGAATCGCCGCGTGTGGTGAGAACGTTCGACTGTTCTATGAAGAGGCTTCGCAGCTGCCGTGTCGGAATAATCCCGCAGCAGTGCCCAACGCCGAATGGCGATAGCGGTGGGGGGGGCAGGCTAAGAAGAGGTTGAATGCGCCGACGCCTTCGCGAGCAGGCTCGCTCCCACAGTGGTCCAGGGTGGGTACAGACTTTGTGAACACCATCGAAACCTGTGGGAGCCGGGCTTGCCCGCGATGAGGCCAGCGCAAGCGCTCGAGATGTTGAATCCCACAAAAACAAAAACGGCACCCGAAGGTGCCGTTTTCATTTATTGCCAGCTCTAACGGAGCAATCAGCCCGCCAGACCCGCCTGCTGAACCAGAGTCAGCAATGGCTGCGGGTACACACCCAGGAAGAATGCGACCAGGGCGATGGCCAGCAGCATCACGCCGCCTGCCTTTTGTTCCCAGTGCAGCTGGGCGTCGTGGCGACGCAGGTTTGGCTCGATCAGGTACAGGGTGACCATCACGCGCAGGTAGTAGAAGACGCCGATGGCGCTGCCCAGCACCAGCGAGCCGACCAGCCACCATTGGTGCGATTCAACACCGGTAGCGATGATGTAGAACTTGCCGATGAAGCCAGCGGTCAGCGGGATACCCGCCAGCGACAGCATCATCACGGTCAGTACGGCGGTCAGGTACGGACGGCGCCAGAACAGACCGCGGTACTCGTACAGCGCGTCTGCGTCACGGCCGTTGTACGGCGAGGACATCAGGGTGATCACGCCGAAGGCGCCGAGGCTGGTGATCACGTAGGTGACCAGGTACACGCCGATGGCTTCCACTGCCAGACCCTTGCTCGCTACCAGCGCGATCAGCAGGTAGCCGAAGTGCGCGATGGACGAGTAACCGAGCAGACGCTTGAGGTTGCTCTGGGTCAGGGCCAGCAGGTTACCGAACAGGATCGAGGCGATAGCGATAACGGTCAGCACGTCGCTCAGTACACCACTGCTGGCGGCAGGGGAGATCTGGAACAGACGCACCATCACCGCAAACACGGCCACTTTCGAAGCGGTTGCGAGGAACGCAGCCACCGGCGCCGGAGCACCTTCGTAAACGTCCGGCGTCCACAGGTGGAACGGTACCAGCGACAGCTTGAACGCCAGACCGATCAGCATCATGCCCAGGCCCAGTTGCGCCAGCGAGCTAGGCAGGCCAGTCGCAGCCAGCGCCTGACCGATACCGACGAAGCTCAGCGAACCCGAGTCGGCGTACAGCAGCGCCATACCGAACAACAGGAACGCGGAACCTGCGGCCGACAGCACCATGTATTTGATGCCGGCTTCCAGCGAACGCTTGTTGAAGAAGGCGTAAGCCACCAGACCGTAAACCGGCACCGAGAGCAGCTCCAGACCGATGAACAAACCGGCGAGGTGCTGCGCGCTGACCAGAACCAGACCACCGGCGGCGGCCATCAGGATCAGCAGGTACAGTTCTTCACGGTTGCCCGGGTAGCCCGAACCGCCATCACCCAAGTAAGCGTGGGCGAGGGTGACGCAGGCGAGGGTGGCGACCAGTATCAGCGCCATGTACAGGCAAGCGAAAGTGTCGATTTGCAGCAGTGGAGTCACGGCCAGAGGCGCGACTTTCAGCGCTGGCAGGATCGACAGCAAGGCCAGGTTCAGACCGGCGACCGAGATCAGGAAGGTCTGCGAGTGGTTGCGGCGCCAGGCGATTGCCAGCATCACCACGATAATGGTGAGGCTGGTGATCAACAGTGGCGCAAGCGCAATAAAGTGTTGAATCGTGAATTCCATAGCGCTCTTACCGGGCCGAAGCGAGTTGAGTGAAGGCGGTGCCGAGCCACTGCTGCACGCCATGCATCGTGGCGGCAGACGTGTCGAGGAACGGTTGCGGGTAAACGCCGAGGTAAATCAGCAGCACCGCAAGGCCCAGCACCATGATCAGTTCGCGAGCGTCCATACCGTGCAGGATCGAATCCGATTTCGACGGACCGAAGTAGGCACGGTGGATCATGATCAGCGAGTAGACCGAACCGAACACCAGACCGGAGGTAGCAATCGCGGTAATCCATGGAGCGCTGGCGAAAGTACCGATCAGGATCAGGAACTCACCGACGAAGTTACCGGTACCCGGCAAACCCAGGGATGCGGCAGCGAAGAACAGGCTGATCGCCGGCAGGTAAGCGATACGCGACCACAGACCGCCCATCTCACGCATGTCCCGAGTGTGCAGACGCTCGTACAACTGACCGCTGAGGATAAACAGTGCCGCCGCCGAGACACCGTGCGCCAACATCTGGATCACTGCACCTTGCAGGGCCAGTTGGCTGCCGGAGTAGATGCCGATCAACACGAAACCCATGTGGGAAACAGACGAGAAGGCGATCAGACGCTTGATGTCGGTTTGCGCGAAGGCGAGGAACGCACCGTAGAAGATCCCGACCAGACCGAGGGTCATGGCGATCGGCGCAAACTCGGCCGAAGCGTTCGGAAACAGCGGCAGAGCGAAACGCAGCAGACCGTAGGCAGCGGTTTTCAGCAAGATACCGGCGAGGTCGACGGAACCGGCAGTCGGCGCCTGGGCGTGGGCATCAGGCAACCACGAGTGGAACGGTACGACCGGCAGCTTGACCGCGAAGGCGATGAAGAAACCGAGCATCAGGATGTACTCGGTGGTCATCGACATCTTGGTTTTCAACAGGTCGGCGTAGTTGAAAGTAATCACGCCAGTATTGTTGAAGTTGACCAGCACCAGACCGAGGATCGCCACCAGCATGATCAGGCCGGACGCCTGAGTGAAGATGAAGAACTTGGTCGCTGCGTAGATCCGGGTTTTCTTGCCGTCCGAAGAACTGTGACCCCAGAGCGCGATGAGGAAGTACATCGGTACCAGCATCATTTCCCAGAAGAAGAAGAACATGAACAGGTCGAGGGCGAGGAACACGCCGACAACGCCGCCCAGGATCCACATCAGGTTCAGGTGGAAGAAGCCAACGTGACGTTGAATCTCTTTCCATGAGCAGAGTACCGAGAGGATACCCAGCAGACCGGTCAGCAGGATCATCAACAGCGACAGGCCGTCGAGGGCCAGGTGCACGTTGATGCCGAAGCGCTGGATCCAGACATGCTTGAACTCAAGCGCCCAGGTCGGATCGGCGCCAGGCGCCGGCGCAAATGAATAGTCACCGTGGGCCCACAGCCAGAGGCCGAGGGCGAGTTCCAGGGTCATGGTCAACAGCGCAATCCAGCGCGGGAGGGTAGCGCCGAAGCGCTCACCCATCCAGCACAGCAGGCCGCCGATGAAGGGGATCAGGATTAGCCAAGGCAGAATCATGACGGGCTCGTTTCCTTTCGCAAATTCGCAAGGTTCATATCAGACCGCTACCAGCACGATGGCGCCGATAACCAGCACGGCACCAGCAGCCATCGAAGCAGCGTACCAACGCAGTTGACCGGTCTCGGTGCGGCTCAGGGCGGTGTGACCACCCTTGGCCATACGCGGGATCAGACCGATGGTCTGGTCGAGCGGGTCTTTGCGCAGTACGTGGCTGATCGCCAGGTAAGGCTTGACGAACAGTTTGTCGTAGATCCAGTCGAAGCCCCAGGCAGCGAACCACCAGGCCGAGAGGAAACGGCCGATGCCGCTGTTGGCGATGGCCGTGACGAAGCGACGCTTGCCGAGGAACAGCAGCGCTGCCAGCAGGATACCGGCCAGAGCGATGGCGCCCGAAGCGATTTCCAGACTGTGCTTGGCTTCGCCACCGGCATGGCCAACGCTTTCTGGCAGCACGCCATGCAGCGGTGGCACGATCATGGCGCCGACGAAGGTCGACAGCACGATCAGCACCGACAGTGGCAGCCAGTGCGAGATGCCGTGACCGGCGTGGGCTTCGGTCTTGGCTTCACCGTGGAACGTGATGAAGATCAGGCGGAAGGTGTACAGCGACGTCATGAACGCGCCGACCAGACCTGCGTAGAGCAGACCGTGGTTGCCGCTGGCGAACGCTTCCCAAAGGATTTCGTCCTTGGAGTAGAAGCCTGCGGTAACCAGAGGCAGAGCGGCGAGGGCAGCACCACCGACGATGAAGCTGGCGTAGGCCAGTGGCAGTTTTTTCCACAGCCCGCCCATCTTGAAGATGTTCTGCTCGTGGTGGCAGGCAACGATCACCGCACCGGAAGCAAGGAACAGCAGGGCCTTGAAGAAGGCGTGGGTCATCAGGTGGAAAATCGCGCCATCCCATGCGCCAACGCCCAGCGCCAGGAACATGTAGCCGATCTGGCTCATGGTCGAGTAGGCGAGGATACGTTTGATGTCGGTTTGTACCAGTGCAGCGAAGCCTGCGAGAACCAGGGTCACGCCACCGACGATGCCGACCAGGTGCAGGATTTCCGGCGCCAGGGTGAACAGACCGTGGGTACGGGCGATCAGGTAAACACCAGCGGTCACCATGGTTGCGGCGTGGATCAGTGCCGAAACCGGAGTCGGGCCAGCCATCGCGTCCGCGAGCCAGGTTTGCAGCGGCAGTTGCGCCGATTTACCGACCGCGCCACCCAGCAGCATCAGCGTTGCCAGGGTGATCCAGAAGTCGCCGACCTGGAATTTCTGCGGTGCCAGCACCAGCAGTTCCTGGATGTTCAGTGTGCCGACTTGCTGGAACAGGATGAACAGGCCGATGGCCATGAACACGTCGCCGATCCGGGTCACGATGAACGCCTTGAGTGCGGCGTTACCGTTGTTGCGGTTGCTGTAGTAGAAACCGATCAACAGGTACGAGCACAGGCCCACGCCTTCCCAGCCGAAGTACAGGAACAACAGGTTATCGCCGAGCACCAGGAACAGCATGCTGGCGATAAACAGGTTGGTGTACGAGAAGAAGCGCGAGTAACCCGCTTCGCCGCGCATGTACCAGGACGCGAACAGGTGGATCAGGAAACCGACGCCAACGACCACGCCGAGCATGGTGATCGACAGGCCGTCGACGTAGAGGGCGAAGTCAGGCTTGAAGCCTTCAACCGCCATCCACTTCCACAGCACCAGGGTGTAGTGACCGCCTTCGGGTGGCGCGACGTTGAATTGCCAGATGACGTAGGCGGCGACAATCGCCGACAAGCCAATGGAACCCACGCCGATCAGCGCCGAGAGGTTTTCCGACCAGCGTCCACGGGAGAACGACAGGAGCAGGAAACCGATCAGAGGGAATACGAAAGTCAGAAAGATCAGGTTCATCCGCGCATCTCACTGGCAGCGTCGATATCGAGCGTGTGGAAGCGGCGATACAGTTGCAGCAGGATCGCCAGACCAATACTGGCCTCGGCAGCTGCAAGGCTGATCACCAGGATGAACATGATCTGTCCATCCGGCTGGCCCCAACGGGCGCCTGCAACGATGAACGCCAGTGCAGAGGCGTTCATCATCACTTCCAGACTCATCAACACGAACAAAATGTTGCGGCGGACCATCAGGCCGACCAGACCAAGGCAGAACAGGATGCCGGCAACGGCCAATCCATGCTCGAGAGGGATAGCAGGCATGTCTTACTCCTTCGCCTCGTTACGGCCCAAATGGAACGCCGTGACGGCTGCAGCAAGCAGCAGCATCGAGGCGAGTTCGACCACCAGCAGGTACGGGCCGAACAGGCTGATGCCCACGGCTTTTGCGTCTACGGTGGTGTGGCCGATGGCCTGACCGCTCTGGTGAGCGAACAGCACATACAGCAGTTCGGCCAGCAGCAGCGCGGCGAGAATCACCGGACCGGCCCAGATGCCGGGCCGCAGCCAGGTGCGTTCTTGCTGAACCGAGGCGGGGCCCAGGTTCAGCATCATCACCACGAACACGAACAGCACCATGATGGCGCCGGCGTAGGCGATCACTTCGAGCACGCCGGCGAACGGCGCGCCGAGTGCGAAGAAGGTCATGGCCACGGCGATCAACGAGATGATCAGGTAGAGCAGGGCGTGCACAGGGTTGGTGTTGGTGACTACGCGAAGCGTGGACACAACAGCGATACCCGATGCGAAATAGAAAGCGAATTCCATCGTTCTTCCTTAAGGCAGCAAGCTCTTCACGTTGATCGGTTCGGCTTCGTTCTGCGCGGAGCCTTTCGGCTTGCCAGCGATTGCCATACCTGCAACACGATAGAAGTTGTAATCAGGGTTTTTGCCGGGGCCGGAGATCAACAGATCTTCTTTCTCGTACACCAGGTCCTGACGTTTGAACTCGGCCATCTCGAAATCCGGTGTCAGCTGGATTGCGGTGGTCGGACAGGCTTCCTCGCAGAGACCGCAGAAAATGCAGCGCGAGAAGTTGATACGGAAGAAGTCCGGGTACCAGCGACCGTCTTCGGTTTCAGCTTTCTGCAGCGAGATGCAACCCACCGGGCAAGCCACGGCGCACAGGTTGCAGGCTACGCAACGCTCTTCGCCATCGGGGTCGCGGGTCAGGACGATACGACCACGGTAGCGTGGTGGCAGGTAGACCGCTTCTTCCGGATATTGCAGGGTGTCGCGCTTGCGAAAGCCATGGCCGAAGACCATGACCAGGCTGCGCAACTGGGTACCAGTACCCTTAACGATGTCGCCAATATATTTGAACATGGGTCAAATCCTCACTGAACCGCGACCGCAGGCGTGTTCCACAACACGACTGCAGCGGTCACCAGCAAATTGATCAGGGTCAGTGGCAGGCAGAATTTCCAGCTGAAATCCATCACCTGGTCATAACGCGGACGCGGAATGGAAGCGCGCAGCAGGATGAACAGCATGATGAAGAACGCGGTCTTCAGTGCGAACCAGACGAAGGCCAGTTGCGGCAAGATGCCGAACGGACCGTGCCAGCCACCGAAGAACAGGGTGACCAGCAGCGCCGAGATCAGGATGATGCCGATGTATTCACCGACGAAGAACATGCCCCACTTCATACCGGCGTATTCAATGTGGTAACCGTCGGCCAGTTCCTGTTCCGCTTCCGGCTGGTCGAACGGGTGACGGTGAGTCACGGCGACGCCAGCGATGAAGAAGGTACAGAAGCCGAAGAACTGCGGAATGATGAACCACAGGTTCTGCGCCTGGTACTCGACGATGTCGCGCATGTTGAACGAGCCAACCTGAACCACGATGCCCATCAGGGCCAGGCCCATGAACACTTCGTAGGACACGGTCTGCGCCGACGCACGCAAGCTGCCGAGCAGGGCGAACTTGTTGTTACTCGACCAGCCGGCGAACAACACCGCGTAGACCGACAGACCGGCCATGGCGAAGAAGAACAGCAGGCCGATGTTCAGATCCGCGACGCCCCAGGTCGGGGTAATCGGGATGATCGCAAACGCGATTAGCAAGGCCGACATCGCCACCACCGGTGCCAAAGTGAAAATCACTTTATCGGCAAACGGCGGGGTCCAGTCTTCCTTGAAGAACATCTTCAGCATGTCGGCGGCGATCTGGAACATACCAAACGGACCAACGCGGTTCGGACCGTAACGGTCCTGCCACCAGCCCAGCAGGCGACGCTCGACAAAGCTGAGCAACGCGCCTGCAACCACAACGGCCAGCAGAATCACGATGGCTTTGACGACCGAGAGGATCACATCGATCACTTCAGGGGTGAACCAGGTCATTGCGCTGCCTCCTGCAGACCGTCGACGGATACGCCGGCGAATGCCGGTGGAATGCCGGCGATGCCCGCAGGCAATGCCACCAGACCTGCGCCCAGTTCTTCATTGATGCGCAGCGGCAGACGCAGGGTCTGACCGGCGACGTTCAGGCTCAGCAGGGCACCGTCGTTGACGCCCAGACGATCCGCTTCCGACTTGGCCAGTGCCACGTAAGCAGCCGGAATGCGCTCTTGAACCGGTGCGGCTTTCGAAGAGTTTTCTTCGCTGCCGAACAGGTGGAAGAACGGCACGGCTTGCCAGGTGCCCGGCGCCGGGTTGAATGCGCGCGGTGCTGCAGCGAACCAGTTCAGCGAATCGCCCGTGCTTTCGATCAGGCGGGTGCCCGGGTCGCCAGCGCGGATGTGACCACCGACTTCGTCCTGGAACTTGTTCCACGCTTGTGGCGAGTTCCAGCCCGGCGACCATGCAAATGGCACCTGCTGACGCGGTTCAACCGAACCCGAGTAACCTTCCATGGAGAAGGCAAACGCGGTGTCTTTGTCTTGCGGGGTGCGCGGTTCGTGAACGCTGATGTCGGCGCGCATCGCGGTGCGACCGGAGTAACGCAGCGGCTCACGCGCCAGTTTCAGACCCTTGATGCGGAATGCCGCAGACGGTGCAGCGTCGACGATACGCGCCAGTTGCTCGGTGCTCGAAGCAACGGCAGCGGTGACGTGGTCGAGTTGCGTCCAGTCGATCGGCTGGTTCAGCAGGGTCGCGCGCAGGGCGTGCAGCCAGCGCCAGCCTTCGTGTACCAGAATGCTTGCGTCCAGGTATTGCGGATCGAAAACCTGGAAGAAGCGCTGGGCGCGACCTTCCTGGCTGACCAGCGTACCGTCGCCTTCAGCAAAGCTTGCGGCTGGCAGCACCAGATGCGCGCGGTCGCTGGTAGCGGTTTTCTGATGGTCGGCAACGATCACCACTTGCGCCGCGTTCAGTGCCGCATCGACTTTCTCTTTGGCGGTGCGGGTGTACAGATCGTTTTCCAGCACAACGATCGCGTCAGCCTTACCGTCGATGACGGCTTGCAGCGCGGCGTCGACCGATTCGCCACCGAGCATGGCCAGACCAAGGCTGTTGGCTTCCGGCACGATCAGGCTGATCGAACCGTTTTTCTCGCGCAGCTTCAACGCCTTGGCGATGTTCGCGGCGGCTTCGATCAGGGCTTTGGAGCCCAGCGAAGTACCGGCGATGATCAGCGGACGTTTGGCGGCGAGCAGGGCGTCAGCAATACGCTGAGCCAGTTCCAGTGCTTCAGCGTCCAGACCTTCAACGGCCGGAGCGCTGGCATCCAGTGCGTGGGCAACGGCGAAACCGATGCGAGCCAGATCGTCAGGCGCGGCGTGTACGCATTCTTCAGCGATGTCGTCGAGCTTGGTTTCCGCCAGGCTGGCGATGAACAGCGGGTTCAGCGCGTGCTGACCGATGTTCTTCACCGCAGCGTCGAGCCAAGGCTGAACGCGCATGGCTTCGGCCATGTCTTCGGCTTTGCCCTTGACCGACTGACGCAGCGACAGCGCCACACGGGCGGCGGTCTGGGTCAGGTCTTCGCCGAGGACGAATATCGCGTCGTGATCTTCGATGTCGCGCATGTTCGGCACTGGCAGCGGGCTGTCTTTCAGCACTTGCAGGACCAGACGGATGCGCTCCAGTTCAGAGGCTTCGATACCCGAGTAGAAGTGCTCGGCGCCAACCAGTTCACGCAACGCGTAGTTGCTTTCAAGGCTGGCACGCGGCGAACCGATACCGACGATGTTGCGACCGCGCAGCAAATCAGCGGCTTTATCCAGTGCAGCATCGAGGCCCAGCTTGGTGCCGTCGGCCAACAACGGCTGACGTGGACGGTCGGTGCGGTTGACGTAGCCATAACCGAAACGGCCACGGTCGCACAGGAAGTACTGGTTCACCGAACCGTTGAAACGGTTTTCGATGCGACGCAGTTCGCCGTAACGCTCGCCCGGGGAAATGTTGCAACCGCTCGAGCAGCCATGGCAGATGCTCGGCGCGAACTGCATGTCCCACTTGCGGTTGTAGCGTTCGGAGTGAGTCTTGTCGGTGAACACACCGGTCGGGCAGACCTCGGTGAGGTTGCCGGAGAACTCGCTTTCGAGGGTGCCGTCTTCAACGCGACCGAAGTACACGTTGTCGTGGGCGCCGAATACACCGAGGTCGGTGCCGCCAGCGTAATCCTTGTAGAAACGCACGCAGCGGTAGCAAGCGATGCAGCGGTTCATTTCGTGGGAAATGAACGGGCCCAGTTGCTGGTTCTGGTGGGTGCGTTTGGTGAAGCGATAACGGCGCTCGTTGTGGCCGGTCATCACGGTCATGTCTTGCAGGTGGCAATGACCGCCTTCTTCGCACACAGGGCAGTCGTGCGGGTGGTTGGTCATCAGCCATTCAACAACACTGGCGCGGAACGCCTTGGATTCTTCATCTTCGATGGAGATCCAGGTGTTGTCAGTGGCGGGGGTCATGCAGGACATGACGATGCGACCACGGGTGTCGTTCTCGTCGGTGTACTGCTTGACCGCGCACTGGCGGCAAGCCCCGACGCTACCAAGCGCGGGGTGCCAGCAGAAATATGGAATGTCGAGGCCCAGCGACAGACATGCCTGTAACAGGTTGTCTGCCCCGTCGACTTCGAGCGCTTTGCCGTCTACGTGGATAGTGGCCATGGTTCAAAGGTCTTCGTTGGCCCGGTGTCAGCGGGCGTGGCTAATGGAATCTTGTTATCCGTGCGAATCAAACCAGCCTCGAAAGGCGTCATCGCAGGAGGCGAAGGGCCCGAGCCCTTCACCTTATTAAGCGTTTACGCGCCGATTACGATCGGCCTTGCCAGAGGCGGGACGGCGGCGCTAACAGGCGCGATACCGGCTTCGAACTCTGGACGGAAGTATTTGATGGCACTGCCCAACGGTTCCACGGCACCCGGTGCGTGAGCACAGAAGGTCTTGCCTGGGCCGAGGAAGTTGACCAGACCCAGCAGGGTCTCGATGTCGCCTGGCTGACCGCGGCCTTGTTCGATGGCCATCAAGAGCTTCACGCTCCATGGCAAGCCATCACGGCACGGGGTGCAGAAACCGCACGACTCGCGAGCGAAGAACTGCTCCATGTTGCGCAGCAAGGAGACCATGTTGACGCTGTCGTCCACCGCCATGGCCAGGCCGGTACCCATACGGGTGCCCACTTTGGCGATGCCGCCGGCATACATTTGCGCGTCGAGGTGTTCTGGCAGAAGGAAACCGGTACCGGCGCCACCTGGCTGCCAGGCCTTGAGTTTGAAACCGTCGCGCATGCCGCCGGCGTAGTCTTCGAACAGCTCGCGACCGGTGACGCCGAATGGCAGTTCCCACAGGCCCGGATTCTTGACCTTGCCGGAGAAGCCCATGAGCTTGGTGCCCATGTCTTCGCTGCCTTCACGGGCCAACGATTTGTACCAGTCAACGCCGTCGGCAATGATCGCCGGCACGTTGCACAGGGTTTCCACGTTGTTCACGCAGGTCGGCTTGCCCCACACGCCAACGGCGGCAGGGAAGGGCGGCTTGGAGCGCGGGTTGGCGCGCCGACCTTCGAGGGAGTTGATCAGTGCGGTTTCTTCACCGCAGATGTAACGCCCGGCGCCGGTGTGGACGAACAGCTCGAAATCGAAGCCGCTGCCCAGAATGTTTTTACCCAGCAGGCCCGCAGCCTTGGCTTCTTCCACGGCACGGTTGAGGTGCTTGGCGGCGGTGGTGTATTCGCCGCGCAGGAAGATGTAGCCACGGTAGGTTTTCAGCGCGCGAGCACTGATCAGCATGCCTTCGATCAGCAGATGGGGCAGTTGCTCCATCAGCATGCGGTCTTTCCAGGTGTTCGGCTCCATTTCATCCGCGTTGCACAGCAGGTAGCGGATGTTGATGGATTCGTCTTTGGGCATCAGGCCCCACTTCACGCCCGTGGGGAAGCCTGCACCGCCACGACCTTTCAAACCTGCGTCTTTCACGGTCTGGACGATGGCGTCCTGATCCATGTCGGCGAAGGCTTTGCGCGCAGCGGCGTAACCGTTCTTGGCCTGGTACTCGTCGAGCCAAACGGCTTCGCCGTCATCGCGCAGACGCCAGGTCAGCGGGTGAGTCTCGGCCGAACGCTGGATGCGGTTGGCAGGACCGAAAGATGTCAGGGTCATACGTAGCCCTCGAGCAGTTTGGCGACGCCAGCAGGCTGCACATCACCAAAGGTGTCGTCGTCGATCATCAGCGCCGGTGCCTTGTCGCAGTTGCCGAGGCAGCAGACCGGCAGCAGGGTGAAACGACCGTCGGTGGTGGTCTGACCCAGGCCGATGCCCAGATTGTTCTGGATTTCGCTGACCACCGACTCATGGCCGCCGATGTAGCAGACCATGCTGTCGCAGACGCGAATGATGTGACGGCCAACCGGCTGACGGAAAATCTGGCTATAGAACGTCGCCACACCTTCAACGTCGCTGGCCGGGATGCCGAGAATCTCGCCGATCGCGTACAAGGCGCCATCCGGCACCCAGCCGCGTTCTTTCTGAACGATCTTCAGGGCTTCGATCGACGCCGCGCGCGGGTCTTCGTAGTGATGCAGCTCGTGCTCGATGGCCGAGCGTTCGGTTTCACTGAGGGTGAAACGGTCTGTCTGGATAAGCGTGCTGTTCATGCTTAGCGGTCCACGTCGGCCATAACGAAATCGATACTACCCAGGTACGCAATCATGTCCGCGACCATGCTGCCTTTGATCACCGAAGGGATCTGTTGCAGATGCGGGAAGCTTGGAGTGCGGATCCGGGTACGGTAGCTCATGGTGCCGCCGTCGCTCGTCAGGTAATAACTGTTGATGCCCTTGGTCGCTTCGATCATCTGGAAGGATTCGTTGGCCGGCATCACCGGGCCCCACGAAACTTGCAGGAAGTGCGTGATCAAGGTTTCGATGTGCTGCAGCGTGCGTTCTTTCGGCGGCGGCGTGGTCAGCGGGTGATCCGCCTTGTACGGGCCTTCCGGCATGTTGCGCATGCACTGGTCGATGATCTTGATGCTCTGGCGCATCTCTTCAACGCGAACCATGCAGCGGTCGTAGGCATCGCCGTTGACGGCCAGCGGTACTTCGAACTCGAAGTTCTCGTAGCCGGAGTACGGACGCGCCTTACGCAGGTCGAAGTCGCAACCGGTCGAACGCAGGCCGGCACCGGTGACGCCCCATTCCAGGGCTTCTTTGGTGTTGTACTGGGCAACGCCGATGGTACGACCCTTGAGGATGCTGTTCTGCAGGGCAGCCTTGGTGTATTCGTCGAGGCGTTTTGGCAGCCATTCAACGAAGTCTTTCACCAGCTTTTCCCAGCCGCGCGGCAGGTCGTGGGCGACACCACCGATGCGGTACCAGGCCGGGTGCAGACGGAAACCGGTAATGGCTTCAATCACCGTGTACGCCTTCTGGCGGTCGGTGAAGGTGAAGAACACCGGGGTCATGGCGCCAACGTCCTGGATGTAAGTCCCGAGGAACAGCAGGTGGCTGGTGATCCGGAAGAACTCGGCCATCATGATGCGGATGACGTCGACCTTCTCAGGCACCTTGATGCCGGCCAGCTTCTCGACCGAGAGCACGTACGGCAGGTTGTTCATCACACCGCCGAGGTAATCGATACGGTCGGTGTACGGGATGAAACTGTGCCACGACTGACGCTCGGCCATCTTCTCGGCACCACGGTGGTGGTAACCGATGTCCGGTACGCAGTCGACGATCTCTTCGCCGTCCAGTTGCAGAATGATGCGGAACGCACCGTGCGCCGAAGGGTGGTTCGGACCGAGGTTGAGGAACATGTAGTCCTCGTTCGGGCCGGAACGCTTCATGCCCCAGTCTTCCGGACGGAAGCGCGCGGCTTCCTCCTCGAGCTGTTGCTTGGCGAGGTTGAGGCTGTACGGATCGAATTCGGTGGCGCGCGCCGGGAAGTCCTTGCGCAGCGGGTGACCTTCCCAGGTCGGCGGCATCATGATGCGCGACAGGTGCGGGTGACCTTTGAAATCGATGCCGAACATGTCCCAGACTTCACGCTCGTACCAGTTGGCGTTCGGCCAGATGCTGGTGACGGTCGGCAAGCTGAGGTCGCTCTCGGACAAGGCGACCTTGATCATCACGTCACTATTACGCTCCAGCGACATGAGGTGATAGAACACGGTGAACTCAGCGTCGCTCGGCAGCCCTTGACGCTTGGTGCGCAGACGCTCGTCCACGCCGTGCAGGTCATAAAGCATGACGTACGGCTTGGGCAGATTGCGCAGGAAAGTCAGGACTTCAACGAGCCTGGCGCGCGCGACCCACAGCACCGGCATGCCGGTGCGGGTCGATTGAGCGGTGAACGCTTCGGCGCCAAAACGGTTGTTCAATTCAACGACCACATCCTGGTCGTCTGCCTTATAAGGCGGGATGTACAGAGCACTGCCTGTAGTCATGGTTATTTTTTCGCTTTCGGTCAACGTAAAGAATGAAGCCAGCTTCTCGTTTCTTTGTCAGAACAGATCTGGATCAGACTTCGTCAGGGCTGCGCAGGTTGGTGACTGCGATTCGCTGTTCGCGGCGCTCTTCCTTCTGCGAAGGCATGTCGGCGCGATAAACGCCTTGATCGCCAACGACCCAGGAAAGCGGACGACGCTCCTTGCCAATCGATTCCTGCAGCAGCATCAAGCCCTGCAGAAAAGCTTCCGGGCGAGGAGGGCAGCCAGGTACGTAGACGTCCACGGGCAGGAACTTGTCCACCCCTTGAACCACAGAGTAGATGTCGTACATGCCACCGGAGTTGGCGCACGAACCCATGGAGATAACCCACTTAGGCTCAAGCATTTGCTCGTAGAGACGCTGGATGATCGGCGCCATCTTGATGAAGCAGGTACCGGCGATAACCATGAAGTCGGCCTGACGCGGCGATGCCCGGATAACTTCGGCGCCAAAGCGCGCGATGTCGTGGGGCGCCGTGAAGGCGGTGGTCATTTCCACGTAGCAGCACGACAAGCCGAAATTGTACGGCCACAGGGAGTTTTTACGCCCCCAGTTGACCGCGCCACTCAGCACGTCTTCCAGCTTGCCCATGAAAATGTTTTTGTGGACTTGATCTTCTAACGGATCGGAAACGGTTTCCCGTTCGCCAATCGGATATTGCTCGTTAGGAGCATCGGGGTCGATCCTGGTGAGATTGTATTGCATTGCCAAAGCCTCATTGTTTCAGCTTCGCCTGCCGCTTGCGACGAGCTTCCGGAGCCCAGTCAAGGGCGCCCACTCGGAACAGGTAGACAAGACCTGCCAACAGAATTGCTATGAAAACGAGAGCTTCGACGAATCCGGTCCAGCCGCTTTCGCGGACGGACACAGACCATGCAAAGAGAAAGAGGGCTTCGATATCGAAGATCACGAAGAGCATCGCGACCAGATAGAATTTGGCTGAGAGCCGCAAGCGGGCGCCACCGGTAGGTAGCATGCCCGACTCGAACGGTTCGTTTTTGCTGCGGCCCCAGGCTTTTGACCCAAGGAGGCTGGAGACGCCAAGCATGAAGGCACACAGGCCGACGACACCCAGAAGGAAAATGGCAAAGCCCCAGTTGTGGGCCATGAGTCCTGTCGCTTCGGGCATGCTGGTAATCCTTAACAGAGAGCAAAGGTCTCTGAGCTTGATAAAGAAATAGGCAGTGACGATATGTCGCAGCAATCAATCGCGCTGATTTTATGGCTAAACACCCTGCAAGTAAAATTCCTATAGCGAAATTATTTATTGGAATAAGGACATAGCGCATCTCCAATGCCCTGCAGCCCAAGCGTAGCGGGCATTAGGCGGGTTTATGCAAATAATGTTTTGTAGGGAATGTAACGAACATAGTTGCGGCTAAATGATAATTAATATCGTTTGGAGTGGTTTTGTAACTGTTTAACGGGATGTCAGTTGGGAAGTTGTCTTACTTGCACGTTACTGCAAGTAGCGACGGCGCCCGTTTTAGCGGATTTTTCTGACGGTTGTACCGCGCTGGATCAATGTTTTGTCTCGCGGCTGACGCTTTCCTGTGGGAGCGAGCTTGCTCGCGAATGCGGTGGGTCAGTCATCACGTGTGCAAGCTGGCACAACGCCTTCGTGAGCAATCTCGCTCCCACAGGGGTTTGTGGTGTCTGGTAGATTGTCTCGAGCAAAAAAAACGCCCCGAACCAGTCGGGGCGTCAGTTTTGCGGCTCTGCGGTTAGCTTTCTATACGATCCGCAGAGGCCGTTTGCTCAGCGAAGCAGAATCAGTGGAACTGTTCTTCTTCAGTCGAACCGGTCAGTGCGGTGACCGAAGACGAGCCACCCTGAATCACGGTGGTCATGTCGTCGAAGTAGCCGGTGCCCACTTCCTGCTGGTGAGCCACGAAGGTGTAACCCTTGGCGGCGTCAGCGAATTCCTGCTCTTGCAGCTTCACGTAGGCAGTCATGTCGTTGCGGGCGTAGTCGTGCGCCAGGTTGAACATGCTGTGCCACATGTTGTGAATGCCGGCCAGGGTGATGAACTGGTGCTTGTAACCCATGGCGGACAGTTCGCGCTGGAACTTGGCGATGGTCGCGTCGTCCAGGTTTTTCTTCCAGTTGAAGGAAGGCGAGCAGTTGTACGACAGCAGTTGGTCCGGGTATTCCTTTTTGATCGCTTCGGCGAAGCGACGAGCCTCGTCCAGATCCGGCTTGGCGGTTTCGCACCAGATCAGGTCGGCGTACGGCGCGTAAGCCAGACCACGGGCGATGGCTTGATCGAGGCCGGCGCGGACCTTGTAGAAACCTTCCTGAGTGCGCTCGCCAGTCACGAATGGCTGGTCGTACGGGTCGCAATCGGAGGTCAGCAGGTCAGCAGCGTTGGCGTCGGTACGGGCCAGGATGATGGTCGGAGTACCGGCAACGTCGGCAGCCAGACGTGCAGCGGTCAGCTTCTGTACGGCTTCCTGAGTTGGAACCAGTACCTTGCCGCCCATGTGACCGCATTTTTTCACGGAAGCCAGTTGGTCTTCGAAGTGAACGCCGGCGGCGCCTGCTTCGATCATGCTCTTCATCAACTCGTAAGCGTTCAGTACGCCGCCGAAACCGGCTTCAGCGTCAGCCACGATCGGTGCGAAGTAGTCGATGTAGCCATCGTCGCCCGGGTTCTTGCCGGCTTTCCACTGGATCTGGTCAGCACGACGGAACGAGTTGTTGATGCGCTTGACCACGGTTGGAACCGAGTCCACCGGGTACAGCGACTGGTCCGGGTACATGGATTCTGCGGAGTTGTTGTCCGCAGCCACTTGCCAGCCCGACAGGTAGATTGCCTGGATACCGGCTTTAACCTGTTGAACAGCCTGGCCGCCGGTCAGGGCGCCCATGCAGTTGACGAAATCTTTCTCAGGACGGAAGGACGGCTTGGCACCCTGGGTGACCAGGTTCCACAGCTTGTCGGCGCCCATTTTTGCAAAGGTGTGCTCAGGTTGAACCGAGCCACGCAGACGGACGACGTCAGCAGCGGAGTAAGTGCGTGTCACGCCTTTCCAGCGCGGGTTTTCAGCCCAGTCTTTTTCGAGGGCTGCAATTTGCTGTTCGCGTGTCAGTGCCATGGAGATAAACCTCGTCGCGTCTTTATGAAAAGTTGTTCTGCGGTGGAAAATTCCTGCGCTCGCTGACCAGAAGCTTAGGTGGTCAAGTCGGATTCGGCGGGGTAGGCGACGGGATGAACGATGGGCTCGAGGGGAAGTGAGCAGGTAGTGGCGGACTGCGGGCGCATTCGGGCGTCGTGGGCCTCTATACGGTCTACAGTGTGGAGCCGGGTTACCTAATTACGCTTCCGTCCCTCGGGACAACTTCGTTCCAGTCGGCAACCTCGTCAAACACACCTTGTGGGCGGTACAGACACGAAACGGTTCGCGGGGTAGGTGCGAACATCGCTTCGAAGGCCCTTGCCAGGGCCTCTGATTAGCGGGAGCGAGGCCATCATGCCTTCGCTTTTTTGCCTCGTCAAACGTTTTGTAGTGCTTTTTTTCAAGCACTACATCTTTCGTCTAATACGACTAATCAGTCAGTTTTTGGTGCTTTAGTCCAAGGCGTCGACTTTCACCCGCAAGGTCATGTCATCCCGGCCTTGAGTCGAGTAGCTGCGGGTCAGACCCTGTTTGTCGGCCTGAGTCTGGCGATTCACGCCGGCGAGGGTGATCCACTCACCGAGGCGACCGCTGACAGTTGTGTCGGTGCTTTGCACGTTCACTACATCAGGACGTTCCTGGCTCATGCGGTCACGGTTGGTACTGATTGCCAGGTGAACGATGTCTCCGGTGACACTGGCGGTGACGTAGAAACCCTGAGTGACGTTGCGATATTGGGTCTGGCTGCTGTAATCGCCGTAGGAATTGCTCTGGCTGCTGGTGATCGGCACGCTCTGGCCGACTTGAATCAGCGCCGGCATGCCGTCGGTGGCCTGCACTTGCTGCACACCGCCGTCACGGCTGGCAGTGCTGCGGCTGATGATGCGGGTCTGGTTCGGTTGGGCGCCGTTGACCGAATAGCCTTCGTCGCCACGGCCATTGTTTTCATTGGTGTCGACGGTGATCAGCAGGCGCTTGGGTGCCGTGTCGAGTTGGGTGATCAGCGCCTTGAGTTCCTGGATCTTGTCCGGTTCGGCCTTGATGATCAGTTGATTGCCGTAGGCGCTGACCTGACCGTCCTTGCCGAGGAAGTCTTGCGCCATCGGCAGCATGTCGGTGCTGGTGCGGTAATTTAGAGGCACGATTTCTGTGGCTGCCATCACCGAAAAACTGCAACCGAGCAGCAGGGTGGTGAGCAGGGTGCGTAGGGACATGTCCGTTATCTCCGCTTTCGAAAGGCTTGATATTGCCAGTTTGTCGGCCTTGGGTGGGGCAAGTTGAATCGTAGACAGCAAAACGCCCCGGCATACGAAAATGGCGGGGCGTTTTGTGGTGTTCTCGAGGGCCTCTTCGCGAGCAAGCTCGCTCCCACAGTAGATCTCCAGCGGACACAAATTGTGCGTCAGGCACAGATCCAGTGTGGGAGCGAGCTTGCTCGCGAAGGCAGCAACTCGGTCTCAGGCCGAATGCCGAACCATGTCGACATGCGGAATCCCGGCTTCGAGGAATTCCTCGCTGACCAGGCTGAAGCCCAGGCGCTCATAGAACGCCGTGGCCTGTACCTGCGCACTGAGCATTTGCTGCTTCAGTCCGCGCTCTTCAGCCTCAGCAATCACCGCTTGCATCAGCGCATCACCCACCTTCATCCCGCGCCAGTCTTTCAGCACCGAAACCCGGCCGATATGCCCATCAGGCAGCAGGCGCGCAGTGCCGATCGGGAAGTCGCCTTCAAACGCCAGAAAATGCACGGCGGTCGCGTCATCCGCGTCCCATTCCAGCTCAGGTGGCACCGATTGTTCGGCGATGAACACCGTTTCACGAATGCGCCGGATCTCGGCGATGTCCTTCTGCCAGTCTGCGACACGAACGCGAATTTTATTCATCAGCGAACCCCAGGCTCCCTTGCTTGACCAACTGGCACAGCAGGCTGCAGGCGTCTTCGTCGTTCAGCCACTCGCCGAGGTTGTCGGTGTGCAGGGCGTCAGCAGCGCAGATCAGTTTCAGCAATTCGCGCAGTTTGCCCGGCAGGTAACGGCTCTGACCGCTGGCGAACAGCAGCAGGTCGTCATCGACTTCCGACCAGGCCAGGCGCGCGCTCGGGTTGCGGATCAGAATGGCGCCATCCTGCAGGGCGGCGAGAAAATCTTCTTCTTCGATTTCTTCCGGGCCGGCCACCAGTTCTGGATAACGCGGCTCGGTCATGTACTGGCCGAACCAGGTCAGCAGCAGGCGCTCGTCGCTCATGTGCTCGGCGAGCAGGGCTTTCAGGCGATCCAGTGCATCGTGTTGAATCTGATGCGGATCAGCCGCTGGTTGCGCGTCGGCGTCGGTATAGCGCTCTTCGTCAGTCAGGAACTGGCTGAGGAAGTCAGTGAAGTGAGTCAGCACTTCAGAGGCGCTTGGCGCACGGAAACCGACCGAGTAGGTCATGCAGTTGTCGACCGCGACACCGCAATGAGCCAGGCGTGGCGGCAGGTAGAGCATGTCGCCCGGTTCCAGCGTCCACTCTTCGGTCTCGTGGAATTCAGCAAGGATGCGCAGATCCGCGTGCTGCAGCAGCGGGCTCTCGGAATCGCACATCTGGCCGATTTTCCAGTTGCGCTTGCCGTGACCTTGCAGCAGGAACACGTCGTAGTTATCGAAGTGCGGACCGACGCTGCCACCCGGGGCGGCGAAGCTGATCATCACGTCGTCAACGCGCCAGCTCGGCAGGAAGCGGAAGTTTTCCAGCAGTTCGCTGACTTCCGGGACGAACTGGTCAACCGCTTGCACCAGCAGGGTCCACTCTTTTTCCGGCAGTTTGCTGAACTCGTCTTCAGCGAACGGGCCGCGACGCAGTTCCCATGGGCGCTCGCCGTGCTCGATCACCAGACGCGATTCGACTTCTTCTTCCAGGGCCAGGCCGGCCAGTTCGTCGGCGTCGATCGGGCTTTCGAAGTCAGGAATTGCCTGACGGATCAACAGTGGCTTTTTCTGCCAGTAGTCGCGCAGGAATTCGCGCGCCGTGATGCCGCCCAGAAGTTGAAGAGGAATATCGGAATTCATATGTAACCTATTGAAAAAAAGCACTTTTCAGACGGGAATAAAAACGCCCGGCGCGGCCGGGCGTCTCAAACGGGTCAAGCGGTCGATCAGATACGTTTGGCTTGCGCTACAGCGTTACCGATGTAGTTGGCCGGGGTCAGTTGCTTGAGTTCGGCTTTCGCTTGCGCTGGCATGTCCAGGCCATCAATGAAAGTCTGCAACGCTTCAGGGCTGATGCCCTTGCCGCGGGTCAGTTCTTTCAGCTTCTCGTACGGGTTTTCGATGTTGTAACGGCGCATCACGGTCTGGATCGGCTCGGCCAATACTTCCCAGCAAGCGTCGAGGTCGGCAGCAATCTTCTGAGCGTTCAGCTCGAGCTTGCTGATGCCTTTGAGGCTGGCTTCGTATGCGATAACGCTGTGGGCGAAGCCGACACCGAGGTTGCGCAGTACGGTGGAGTCGGTCAGGTCGCGCTGCCAGCGGGAGATTGGCAGTTTGCTCGCCAAGTGCTGGAACAGTGCGTTGGCGATGCCCAGATTGCCTTCGGAGTTTTCGAAGTCGATCGGGTTGACCTTGTGCGGCATGGTCGACGAACCGATTTCGCCAGCGATAGTGCGCTGTTTGAAATAACCCAGGGAGATGTAGCCCCAGATGTCACGGTCGAAGTCGATCAGGATGGTGTTGAAGCGCGCGATCGCGTCGAACAGCTCGGCGATGTAGTCGTGCGGTTCGATCTGCGTGGTGTACGGGTTGAAGCCCAGGCCCAGCTCGTCTTCGATGAAGGCGCGGGCATTGGCTTCCCAGTCGATCTGCGGGTAGGCCGACAGGTGTGCGTTGTAGTTGCCGACAGCGCCATTGATTTTGCCCAGCAGCGGAACGGCAGCGACTTGAGCAATTTGACGCTCGAGACGGTAAACCACGTTCGCCAGCTCTTTACCCAGAGTGGTCGGCGAGGCTGGTTGGCCGTGAGTGCGCGACAGCATCGGCACGTCAGCGAAACGGATGGCCAGTTCGCGGATGGCTTCGGCAGTCTGGCGCATCAGCGGCAGCATCACCTCGTCACGGCCTTCGCGCAGCATCAGGGCGTGGGACAGGTTGTTGATGTCTTCGCTAGTGCAGGCAAAGTGGATGAACTCGCTGACATTGGCCAGCTCCGGCAGCTTGGCCGCCTGCTCTTTGAGCAGGTATTCGATCGCCTTGACGTCGTGGTTGGTGGTGCGCTCGATTTCTTTGACGCGCTCGGCGTGCTCCAGCGAGAAGTTTTCAGCCAGTTCATTGAGAACGGCGTTGGCCTCGGCGGAGAAGGCTGGCACTTCAGGGATACCAGCGTGGGCGGCCAGACGCTGGAGCCAGCGCACTTCAACCAGAACACGGGCACGGATCAGGCCGTACTCGCTGAAAATCGGGCGCAGGGCCTGGGTTTTGCCGGCGTAGCGGCCGTCAACAGGGGAAACCGCAGTGAGCGAAGAAAGCTGCATGGGGTGTTCTCGGACAGTCGGGCAACGAAATGGGGCGCGTATCATACATGAAAAAATCCGCTGGTCCGTTGCCAACTGACCGGCGTATTACGCGTTACAGACTACAAAGCTTTTATTGCGCGGCGTTTACTCGCTGCGCATCAACGGATACAGCTCTTTGAGCAGCTTGCGCCGGCTGATCACCAACTGCCAGCGATGGCCGCCGAGCTGCCGCCACAGGCGCGCCGAACGAATGCCGGCGAGCAACAGGGCGCGAATCTTCGAGGCATTGCTCGGTTGCTGCAGGTTGCGCATGTCGCCGTGCACCTGAATGCGCTGGCGCAAAGTGCTCAGGGTGTCCTGATACAGCGCGCCGCAGGCCGCCACCACGTTTTCGTGGGCCGGGCCGAAATGCTCGACCTGCGACTGGATCTGCGGCAGACGCTTGCCGATGGTGTCGAGCATGTCATTGCGCTTGGCCAATTGACGCTCCAGACCGAGCATCGACAGCGCATAGCGCAACGGCTCGCGCTGCAACGTGCTCGGGTCGCGTTCCAGTGCGCCGATCAGCGCTCGATAGCCTTCGCGCAGATTAAGGTCATCGCCGCCGTATACGTCCAGCGTGTCCTTCGGGTCGCGCACCAACAGGCTGCCGAGCATGCAGGTCAGACCGGCCTCGCTGGTCTGGCCGGTCTTGGCGATCCGGTCGACCAGCACGGCGGCGAGAAACACACCGCCGAGCGCCGTCAGTTGCTCCTGAGTCGGGCTCATGCCTGGCCGCTCCACGGCTCTGCCACTTCGATCACGCCGCCACCGAGGCAGATTTCACCGTCGTAGAACACCACGGACTGGCCCGGCGTCACCGCGCGTTGCGGTTCGTCGAACACAGCGCGGTAGCCGCTGGCGGTTTTTTCCAGGGTGCAGGCTTGATCGCTCTGGCGATAACGCACCTTGGCGGTCAGGCGCAGCGGCTGGCTCAGGTCGATCGGGTTGACCCAATAGATTTCCGAGGCGAGCAGGGCGCCGGAGAATAGCCATGGATGGTTGTTGCCCTGGCCGACGATCAGCTCGTTGGTGTCCAGATCCTTGCGCAGTACGTACCACGGCTCATCACCGGCGTCTTTCAAACCGCCGATGCCGAGGCCCTGGCGCTGACCGATGGTGTGATACATCAGGCCGTGGTGACGGCCGATGACTTCGCCTTCGGTGGTTTTGATTTCGCCCGGTTGCGCCGGCAGGTATTGCTTGAGGAAATCGCTGAAGCGACGCTCGCCGATGAAGCAGATCCCGGTGGAATCCTTCTTCTTGGCGGTGGCCAGTTCGTATTTCTCGGCAATTGCGCGGACTTCCGGTTTTTCCAGTTCGCCGACCGGGAACAGGGTCTTGGCGATCTGTTCGCCGCCGACGGCGTGCAGGAAGTAGCTCTGATCCTTGTTCGGATCGAGGCCTTTGAGCAGTTCGGTGCGGCCATCGATGTCACGGCGGCGCACGTAGTGGCCGGTGGCGATCAGGTCGGCGCCAAGCATCATGGCGTAGTCGAGGAACGCCTTGAACTTGATCTCGCGGTTACACAGGATGTCCGGGTTCGGCGTGCGACCGGCCTTGTATTCGGCGAGGAAATGCTCGAACACGTTGTCCCAGTATTCCGCAGCGAAGTTAGCGGTGTGCAGCTTGATGCCGATTTTGTCGCAGACAGCCTGAGCATCCGCCAGGTCGTCCATGGCGGTGCAGTATTCCGTTCCGTCGTCTTCTTCCCAGTTCTTCATGAACAGGCCTTCCACCTCGTAACCCTGTTCGATCAGCAGGAGAGCGGAAACGGAAGAGTCCACGCCGCCGGACATGCCGACAATGACGCGCTTCTTGGATGTGTCAGAAGGGGCTGGATCACGCATAGGGATTCAATGAGTGTCTTGAAAAAGGACGCGATTCTAGCAGGCTCGCGGCCTCAAGGCTAAAGAGAAGGACGGATCAGTTCGAGGCTGTAGTGATGACCGGCCAGATAATCGTCGATGCAACGGATGATCAGTTCGCTGCGCCAGTTGTCGCGTTGGGCGACTAATTCGTCGCGGGTCAGCCACTTGGCGCCGACGATGCCGTCGTCGAGCTGGTAATCCGGATGGTGTTTGACGGCTTTGGCGCTGAAGCACACGCGCTGGTAGGTCACGCCGTTGCTTGGCGCGGTGTACAGGTAAATGCCGATGACGCCGGTGGGTTCGACGTCCCAGCCGGTTTCTTCGAGGGTTTCGCGCACGGCGGCGTCGATCAGGGATTCGTCCGGGTCGAGGTGGCCGGCGGGCTGATTCAGCACGTTGCGCCCGGCCTTGTGTTCTTCAACCATCAGGAAGCGGCCGTTGTCCTCGACGATGGTGGCGACGGTGATGTGGGGGAGCCATTCCATACGGTGTCCTCGTTTTTGAATATTGGAACCCGATCCCTGTGGGAGCTGGCTTGCCAGCGATGGCGGCCTATCATTCAGCATTGAAGGTGACTGATCCACCGCTATCGCTGGCAAGCCAGCTCCCACAGGGTTTTGTGGTGATCATAAAACCCGGAAACACAAACCCCGGCACGAGGCCGGGGTTTGTGATGTTCCCTTTACAACCTTAAACCAGCGCAGCAATCGCCGCGTTGAGGGTTGCGCTTGGGCGCATGGCCTTGCTGATCAGCTCGGCATTGGCGTGGTAGTAACCGCCGATGTCGACTGGCTTGCCCTGAACGGCGTTGAGCTCGGCAACGATGGTCGCTTCGTTCTCGGTCAGAGTTTTTGCCAGCGTCGCGAACTGCGCTTGCAGTGCCGCGTCTTCAGTCTGGGCAGCCAGGGCCTGAGCCCAGTACATCGCCAGGTAGAAGTGGCTGCCGCGGTTGTCGATGTTGCCGACTTTGCGCGATGGCGACTTGTTGTTGTCGAGGAACTGGCCAGTGGCCTGATCCAGGGTTTTCGACAGCACCAGCGCTTTCGGGTTGTTGTAGTTCACACCCAGATGCTCGAGGGACGCTGCCAGTGCGAGGAACTCACCCAGCGAATCCCAGCGCAGGAAGTTCTCTTCAACCAGTTGCTGCACGTGCTTCGGAGCCGAACCGCCGGCGCCGGTTTCGAACAGACCACCGCCGTTCATCAGCGGCACGATCGACAGCATCTTGGCGCTGGTGCCCAGTTCCATGATCGGGAACAGGTCAGTCAGGTAGTCGCGCAGTACGTTGCCGGTCACCGAAATGGTGTCCTTGCCTTCGCGGGTGCGCTGCAGGGTGAACTTCATTGCGTCGACCGGCGCCATGATCTGGATGTCCAGACCGGCCGTGTCGTGATCCTTCAGGTAAGCCTGAACTTTCTCGATCACTACGCCGTCGTGAGCGCGCATCGGGTCCAGCCAGAAGATCGCTGGCGTGCTGCTGGCGCGAGCGCGGTTGACGGCCAGTTTGACCCAGTCCTGGATCGGCGCATCTTTGGTCTGGCACATGCGGAAGATGTCGCCGGCTTCAACAGCCTGTTCCATCAGCAGGTTGCCCTTGCTGTCGGTGACGCGAACCACGCCGTCAGCCTTGATCTGGAAAGTCTTGTCGTGCGAGCCGTACTCTTCGGCTTTCTTCGCCATCAGACCAACGTTTGGCACGCTGCCCATGGTGGTCGGGTCGAAAGCGCCATTGGCTTTGCAGTCTTCGATCACAGCCTGGTAGATGGTCGCGTAGCAACGATCCGGGATAACCGCCTTGGTGTCGTGCAGTTGACCGTCGGTGCCCCACATTTTGCCGGAGTCACGGATCATCGCTGGCATCGAGGCGTCGACGATAACGTCGCTCGGCACGTGCAGGTTGGTGATGCCTTTGTCGGAGTTGACCATCGCCAGCGATGGGCGAGCAGCGTAGACGGCGGCCATGTCGGCTTCGATCTGCGCTTGCTGCTCGGCCGGCAGGGCCTTGATGCGTGCGTACAGATCGCCGATGCCGTTGTTCAGGTTGAAGCCGATCTCGGCCAGCACGTCAGCGTGCTTGGTCAGTGCGTCTTTATAGAACTCGGCAACGATCTGGCCGAACATGATCGGGTCGGAGACCTTCATCATGGTCGCTTTCAGGTGAACCGAGAGCAGCACGCCTTGAGCCTTGGCGCTTTCGATTTCAGCAGCGATGAACGCGCGCAGAGCGTTTTTGCTCATCACGGCGCAGTCGAGGATCTCGCCGGCCTGAACGGTGGTTTTTTCTTTCAGGACGGTCGCGGTGCCGTCCTTGGCGATCAGCTCGATCTTCACAGCGTCAGCGGCGTCGATCAGGGCAGCTTTTTCGCTGCCGTAGAAATCGCCGGTGCTCATGTGAGCGACATGGGATTTGGAGTCTTTGGCCCAGGCGCCCATTTTGTGCGGGTGCTTGCGTGCGTAGTTCTTCACCGACAGCGGTGCGCGACGGTCAGAGTTGCCTTCGCGCAGAACCGGGTTCACGGCGCTGCCCTTGACCTTGTCGTAACGCGCCTTGGCTTCTTTGTCGGCGTCGCTGGTTACGGTTTCCGGATAGTCCGGCAGGTTGTAACCCTGAGCTTGCAGCTCTTTGATCGCGGCTTGCAGCTGTGGCACCGAAGCGCTGATGTTCGGCAGCTTGATGATGTTGGCTTCAGGCGTAACGGCCAGGTCGCCCAGTTCGGCGAGGTGGTCGGCTACGGCTTTGTCGCCCAGTTGCTCGGGGAAGCTGGCCAGAATGCGTGCTGCAAGAGAGATATCGCGGGTTTCCACGGCGATATCGGCCGAAGCGGTGTACGCCTCGATGATCGGCAGCAGGGAATAGGTGGCGAGGGCTGGAGCTTCGTCGGTGAAGGTATAGATGATCTTCGAGCGGGTGGGCATATTCGGATTAACTCTCTCTTCTTTGCTAAAGCGTGCGCAGAAACTCGAGGGGCGCCGGGTAAGCGCGTTCGTTCAAAGTCATCCATGAACCGAATGTCGAGATTCTTCGCGGTGATGTTGGGTGCATCAGTAGAGCGTCAAGCAGTCAGGCTGCGGTAACAACCCGACCAATCAGGCGGAAAGTCTCGTGCTAGAGAGGCCAGCCGTCGTGACCCTGTGGTCAGCGGGCGGCATTATACATAGGTAGCTGGCAATCTGCCGATGGTTCATATGCAACGATTCTCGTCCATTGGTCTAAAGGTCGCAGGGCAGGGTGGCGCGTAGAGTCGTCGCGAATGCTTGAGTTTGGCGCTTTTCCCTTTGCTTTCAGGCTTGTACGAAACGAGTTGTGCGATTGCCGGGAACAGAGGGTTTGCGTGTTGATTTAACTGGGTTACGCTCGAACCAAGCCAGATGTTCAATCCAAACAATGGAGTTCAGCATGGGTTACAAGAAGATTCAGGTTCCAGCCGTCGGCGACAAAATCACCGTCAATGCAGACCATTCTCTCAATGTTCCTGATAACCCGATCATCCCCTTCATCGAAGGTGACGGCATTGGTGTCGACATCAGTCCGGTGATGATCAAGGTTGTCGATGCTGCAGTTCAAAAGGCATACGGCGGTAAACGCAAGATTTCCTGGATGGAAGTCTACGCCGGGGAAAAAGCCACTCAGGTTTACGATCAGGACACCTGGCTGCCTCAGGAAACCCTCGATGCAGTCAAGGATTACGTGGTTTCCATCAAAGGCCCGCTGACCACCCCGGTTGGTGGCGGCATCCGCTCGCTGAACGTGGCCCTGCGTCAGCAACTCGACCTGTACGTCTGTCTGCGCCCGGTGCGCTGGTTCGAAGGCGTACCAAGCCCGGTGAAAAAGCCTGGCGACGTCGACATGACCATCTTCCGCGAGAACTCCGAAGACATCTATGCCGGCATCGAGTGGAAGGCCGGTTCGCCGGAAGCCACCAAAGTCATCAAATTCCTTAAAGAAGAAATGGGCGTCACCAAGATCCGTTTCGACGAAAACTGCGGCATCGGCGTCAAGCCGGTTTCGCTGGAAGGCACCAAGCGTCTGGCGCGCAAGGCTCTGCAATATGTGGTCGACAATGACCGCGATTCGCTGACCATCGTGCACAAAGGCAACATCATGAAGTTCACCGAAGGTGCCTTCAAAGAGTGGGCCTACGAAGTGGCCGCCGAAGAGTTCGGCGCGACCCTGCTCGACGGCGGCCCGTGGATGCAGTTCAAAAACCCGAAAACCGGCAAGAACGTTGTGGTCAAGGACGCCATCGCTGACGCCATGCTCCAGCAGATCCTGCTGCGCCCGGCCGAATACGATGTGATCGCGACCCTGAACCTCAATGGCGACTACCTTTCTGACGCTCTGGCGGCGGAAGTGGGCGGCATCGGTATCGCGCCGGGCGCCAACCTGTCCGACACCGTGGCGATGTTCGAAGCCACCCACGGTACTGCGCCGAAGTATGCCGGCAAGGACCAGGTTAACCCGGGTTCGCTGATTCTGTCGGCCGAGATGATGCTGCGCCACATGGGCTGGACTGAAGCGGCGGATTTGATCATCAAGGGCACCAACGGCGCTATCTCGGCCAAGACAGTGACCTATGACTTCGAACGTTTGATGGAAGGTGCCAAGCTGGTTTCGTCTTCGGGCTTCGGGGATGCGTTGATTTCGCATATGTAGGAAACTCAGGCACATAAAAACCGCCTGACTCGTTGAATTGAGTCAGGCGGTTTTTTATTGCTTGGAATATCAGGTGAGAATCAGTCAGCTCATTGCTTTGGCGTTTGCGGCAGCCGCAGCCGCAGCCGCAGCCGCGCCGACAGCTGCGCTCTCAACGGCACTGGATGGCTCAGTGATGACAGATTGGATGTCTGTGGCATGCAGCCCCTTAGGACCTTGAATAATACTAAAAACCACCGCTTGCCCGGCTTTGAGGGTTTTGTACCCATCCATCTTAATCTGAGAAAAATGAGCAAAGAAGTCGATCTCTTTCCCATCCTCGTCGCGGCCTTCGCGGGCGTCGGTATTGATAAAGCCGAATCCCTTGGCATTGTTGAACCATTTCACCTTGCCGACAGCCATGCTCAAATCCCTCTGCAACAGACTCCATCGCTGGAGTATCATCCAGTTCATCCGCAATCTTATTCGTTAAAAGAATTGACTCCGCGGATCTTTTTTACCCACTGTGGGCTCTATTGGTTGTAACACCGTTTTCCCGATAGTCAAGGTGACCGGGCAGTCGGAGTTGAAAACGTGGACAACCGCCCCCACCACTGTATTTGCACAACTGACGAACCTTTCTTTCCATGCATGCAATCAGCCAGATTCGACTAACATTCAATCAGGATCGCCCGCTTCTCCAAAAGGATCTTCCACAGGAGCACGACGACGATTCGGCAGGCGTTGCTGTTCAGGAAGCAAAGCCTGCGTTACAGGCGCCGCCGATGTACAAGGTGGTTTTGTTTAATGATGACTACACACCGATGGATTTCGTCGTCGAAGTGCTCGAGGTGTTTTTTAACCTGAATCGCGAGCTGGCGACCAAGGTCATGCTGGCCGTCCACACAGAAGGACGGGCAGTATGTGGAGTGTTTACCCGCGACATCGCCGAGACAAAGGCCATGCAGGTCAACCAGTACGCCAGGGAAAGCCAGCATCCGCTACTCTGTGAAATCGAGAAGGACGGTTAATCGCCGACCACTTGGGTATGAGGTGAAGCTATGTTAAACCGCGAGCTCGAAGTCACCCTCAATCTAGCCTTCAAGGAGGCTCGTTCGAAACGTCATGAATTCATGACCGTCGAACACCTTTTGCTGGCCCTATTGGACAATGAGGCTGCCGCCACCGTTTTGCGTGCCTGCGGCGCAAACCTCGACAAACTCAAGCATGACCTGCAGGAGTTCATCGACTCCACCACGCCATTGATCCCCGTTCATGACGAAGATCGCGAAACCCAGCCAACCCTGGGCTTCCAGCGTGTACTGCAACGTGCTGTTTTCCACGTACAGAGCTCGGGCAAACGCGAAGTAACCGGCGCTAACGTGCTGGTTGCAATCTTCAGTGAGCAAGAGAGTCAGGCCGTGTTCCTGCTGAAGCAGCAGAGCGTGGCGCGCATCGATGTCGTCAACTACATCGCTCACGGCATTTCCAAAGTGCCGGGGCATGGCGATCACTCTGAAGGTGAACAAGATATGCAGGACGACGAGGGCGGCGAGTCTTCTTCTTCAGGCAATCCTCTGGATGCTTATGCCAGCAACCTCAACGAACTCGCGCGCCAGGGTCGCATCGACCCGCTGGTCGGCCGTGAATCGGAAGTCGAACGTGTCGCGCAGATTCTCGCGCGTCGGCGCAAAAACAATCCGCTGCTGGTCGGTGAGGCAGGCGTGGGTAAAACCGCGATTGCCGAGGGCCTGGCCAAGCGCATTGTCGACAATCAGGTTCCGGATCTGCTGGCCGGTAGTGTTGTTTATTCGCTGGATCTCGGTGCTCTGCTCGCGGGCACCAAGTATCGCGGTGATTTCGAGAAGCGCTTCAAGGCGCTGCTCAATGAACTGAAAAAACGTCCGCAAGCCATTCTGTTTATCGACGAGATCCACACCATTATCGGTGCCGGTGCTGCGTCGGGCGGGGTCATGGACGCTTCGAACCTGCTCAAGCCGCTGCTGTCGTCTGGCGACATTCGCTGCATCGGTTCGACCACGTTCCAGGAGTTTCGCGGCATCTTCGAGAAGGATCGTGCCTTGGCGCGTCGCTTCCAGAAGGTCGATGTCGTCGAGCCATCGGTGGAAGACACCATTGGTATCCTGCGTGGCCTGAAAGGGCGTTTCGAGCAGCACCACAACATCGAATACAGCGACGAAGCGCTACGGGCTGCTGCTGAACTGGCGTCGCGCTATATCAATGACCGGCACATGCCGGACAAAGCCATTGATGTTATTGACGAGGCGGGCGCCTATCAGCGCTTGCAACCGGTCGAGAAGCGCGCCAAGCGCATCGAAGTGCCGCACGTTGAAGACATCGTCGCGAAAATCGCGCGGATTCCGCCTAAGCACGTCACCAGCTCCGACAAGGAGTTGCTGCGTAACCTTGAGCGTGACCTGAAGCTGACGGTGTTTGGTCAGGACGCGGCGATCGATTCGCTGTCAACCGCGATCAAGCTGTCTCGCGCCGGCCTCAAGTCGCCTGACAAACCCGTCGGTTCGTTCCTGTTCGCAGGCCCGACCGGTGTCGGTAAAACCGAGGCTGCGCGGCAACTGGCCAAGGCGTTGGGGATCGAGTTGGTTCGCTTCGACATGTCCGAGTACATGGAGCGTCACACCGTATCGCGTCTGATCGGTGCGCCTCCGGGCTATGTCGGTTTTGATCAGGGCGGTTTGTTGACCGAAGCGATCACCAAGCAGCCGCACTGCGTATTGCTCCTCGACGAAATCGAGAAGGCGCATCCGGAAGTCTTCAACCTGCTGCTGCAGGTGATGGACCACGGTACGCTGACCGACAACAACGGGCGCAAGGCGGACTTCCGCAACGTGATTGTGATCATGACCACCAACGCCGGTGCCGAAACGGCGGCGCGTGCTTCGATCGGTTTCACTCATCAGGACCACTCGTCTGATGCGATGGAAGTGATCAAGAAGAGCTTCACGCCGGAGTTTCGTAACCGCCTGGACACCATTATTCAGTTTGGTCGCCTCAGTCATGAGGTCATCAAAAGTGTGGTGGACAAGTTCCTTACCGAGCTTCAGGCGCAGCTGGAAGACAAGCGTGTGCTGCTTGAGGTTACCGACGCGGCGCGTAGTTGGCTGGCGGCGGGTGGTTATGACTCGGCGATGGGTGCGCGTCCGATGGCGCGTCTGATCCAGGACAAGATCAAGCGTCCGTTGGCGGAGGAGATTCTGTTTGGCGAGCTGGCCGAGCATGGCGGTGTGGTTCACATCGACATCAAGGATGGCGAGTTGACGTTTGACTTCGAGACTACCGCTGAGATGGCCTGATGGCTTGATGTAGATTGGAAAGGCGCCTTCGGGCGCCTTTTTGTTGTCTGGTGTTTTTGGGTTTTGGGTGTATATCCGTTGCTGCGGTAACGGCGGCTTAGGGTTTCGCCCTTACGGCGACTCACTTTTTTTCAAACGCCAAAAAAAGTAAGCAAAAAACGCTTGCTCCTACGTGCGGCCCGCTCGCTGGGGCTCGGGGTTCCTTCGCTCCGGCATCGATCCGGGCGCAGCGCCTACGGTTTGCTTCGCTGCACCTCCTCTCGCTGTGTTTGGCTTCGCCAAACGGTCGCTGCGCTCCCACCCCCGGATCAATCCCTGCGCTCAGCCTTCCGATGTCGCCCGTGGATCAAGAGCCGCAGCCGAGCTAACGCTCATCCTGTTGAGTGGTGAGGGGCACAGCGTGGTCGGCTTTGGATTTGCGTTGGAGCTGCCCCTCATCGGAACGCCGCCCGCCCAGCCCTCTCCCGAGGGAGAGGGAGCCGATGGTGGGTATCTCAAAATTTGCGTTCAACTCGGTATTTCACGTCGCCGTATCTCTCGCAATCACCTCGGTCAGTTCCCTCTCCCTCCGGGAGAGGGCTAGGGTGAGGGGCTCTTGATCTGGCTTGTGATCTGGCTTTGGCTTTTGATCTTTTGCCCCATCGGCAGGCCGAGCGGAGGTGTCCATCCGGGGGTAGGCGCGCAGCGCCGTGCGGCGTAGCCGCATACATCGAGAGGAGGTGCAGCGAAGCAAACCGTAGGCGATGCCCCCGGATGGACGCCGTAGCGAGGGAACACTGAGCCTCAGCGAAGTGCCGTACGCCAGGGGCAAAGCCTTTTGCTTACTTTTCGGCGTCTGGAAAAGTGAGTCGCTGTAAGAGCGAAACCGCCAGCGGCAGCACCCGCAAAAACGGATATGCCTCCAGCCCCAAAACCCCAGAACGCACAAACAAAAACGCCCGGCATAAACCGGGCGTTCTGTATTGACTTGATTAGCGAGCGCGGTAAGTAATGCGCCCTTTGCTCAAGTCATAGGGCGTCAGCTCGACGCGCACTTTGTCACCGGTAAGAATACGAATGTAGTTCTTGCGCATCTTGCCGGAAATATGCGCGGTTACGACGTGCCCATTTTCCAACTCCACACGAAACATGGTGTTGGGCAGGGTGTCGACGACAGTGCCTTCCATTTCGAAGCTGTCTTCTTTCGACATGCAGTAAAGCCCTCGGTATCCAATGAATGGCCCGGTGCAACTGCGCCAGGCAAAAGCGGCGTGCATTGTGCCCGAAAAATGGGGTTTACGCCAAGGGGTTTACGGCTTGGGTTTAGTTGAGGATGACCCAGCGCTGATTAATCAGCAATTCGATGGGTCGGTATTGCGTCTTGTAGTTCATCTTTTTGCAGTTCTTGATCCAGTATCCGAGGTACACCGCTTCAAGCCCGAGGCGCTGAGCCTCGGCGATTTGCCAGAGGATGGCAAAACGGCCAAGGCTGCGGCGCTCTTCGTCGGGTTCGTAGAAGGTGTAGACCGCTGACAAACCATTCGGCAGCAAATCGGTCACCGCCACGGCGAGCAACCGTCCGTCGAGTCGGAACTCGTAAAAACGCGAGAAGGGCAGATCACGTACCAGAAAAGTCGAGAATTGATCACGGCTTGGCGGGTACATATCGCCGTCAGCGTGGCGTTGTTCGATATAGCGCTGGTACAGATCGAAATATTCTTCACTGAATTGCGGCTTGGCCGGGCGCACTTGCAAATCCATGTTGCGCTTGAAAATCCGCTTCTGCTGGCGATTGGGCAGGAACTGCGCCACCGGAATGCGTGCAGGCACGCACGCATTGCAATTTTGGCAATGCGGCCGGTACAGATGATCGCCACTGCGGCGAAAGCCCATTTCCGACAGGTCTGCGTAGACATGCACATCCATGGGCTGACTCGGATCGAGAAACAGGGTCGTGGCCTGCTCCTCGGGCAGATAACTGCAAGAGTGAGGCTGAGTGGCATAGAACTTCAAACGCGCCAACTCGGTCATGATCAACCCTCGGGATAAGCTGGTGAATTAAGTGTAAGCCACGCGCGCAAAAGTCGCTCAGCAAACCCAGGTGGCACGATTGGGTTGATCCAGGTGATTTGCCAGATAGTCGGCGAATTGCTGGCGAGGAATGGCCCGCGCGCCGAGGCTGTGCAGATGATCGGTCGGCATCTGACAGTCGATCAGCACGAACCCCGAGTCGTTCAGATGGCGTACCAAGGTGGCAAAGCCGAATTTCGAAGCGTTGTCGGCGCGGCTGAACATCGATTCGCCGAAAAACAGTTGGCCCATCGCCAGGCCGTACAGGCCGCCGACCAGTTCGCCCTGATCCCAGACCTCCACCGAATGCGCGAAGCCGCGACGATGCAGTTCAATGTAGGCGTCCTGCATGGCTTCGGTGATCCAGGTGCCGTCGGCGTAATCCCGTGGCGCGGCGCAGGCGCGGATCACGGCGTCGAAGTCCTGGTCGAAGGTCACTTGGTAGCGTTCCTGGCGCAGCAGTTTGCCGAGGCTGCGCGAGACATGCAGTTCGTCGGGAAACAGCACTGTGCGAGGATCCGGCGACCACCAGAGAATCGGCTGGCCCTCGGAAAACCACGGAAAGCAGCCATGACGGTAAGCCTGGATCAGGCGATCGGCCGACAGGTCGCCACCGGCGGCGAGCAATCCGTTAGGGTCGCGCATGGCCTTTTCCAGCGGCGGAAAAGTCAGGGAATTACGTTGTAACCAAGTCAGCATGGCATCCAGGCTTGCAGAAGGGGAGGGCGGTGCGGGCTGTTCGGCCCGCGATAAAGTGTGCCGTTAAATGACAGGAATGTCGTCCAGATACTTCTCGGCATCGAGCGCGGCCATGCAGCCGGCGCCCGCCGACGTCACCGCCTGGCGGTAAACGTGGTCGGCTACATCACCGGCGGCAAACACCCCGGGAATCCCGGTGGAGGTCGCGTCGCCGTCGCTGCCACCCTTGACCTGCAAATAGCCGTCGCGCATCGACAACTGGCCTTGAAACAGGTCGGTGTTGGGTTTATGGCCAATGGCGATGAAGACGCCGGCCAGTGCCAGTTCGCGAGTTTCGCCGGTATGGCTGTCACGCAGTCGCGCGCCGGTGACGCCGCTGGCATCGCCGAGTACTTCGTCGAGATTCTGGTTCCAGTGCAGGCGTACGTTGCCGTTGGCGGCTTTCTCGAACAGTTTGTCCTGGAGGATTTTCTCCGAGCGCAGTTTGTCGCGGCGATGGATCAGGTGCACCTCCTTGGCGATGTTCGACAGGTACAGTGCTTCCTCAACTGCCGTGTTGCCGCCACCGACGACCGCGACCACCTGATTGCGATAGAAAAAGCCGTCACAGGTCGCACAGGCGGAAACGCCTTTACCGGCGAAGGCTTCTTCCGAGGGCAGCCCCAGGTATTGCGCCGACGCGCCGGTGGCGATGATCAGCGCATCGCAGGTGTAAGTGCCGCTGTCGCCAATAAGCTCGAACGGGCGCTGCTGCAACTTGGCGGTGTGGATGTGGTCGTAAACGATCTCTGTGGCAAAGCGTTCGGCGTGTTTCTGCATGCGTTCCATCAGCACCGGGCCGGTCAGGCCTTCGACGTCGCCGGGCCAGTTGTCGACTTCAACGGTGGTGGTGAGCTGGCCACCGGCCTGCAGGCCGGTAATGACCACGGGGTTGAGGTTGGCGCGGGCGGCATACACGGCAGCGCTGTAACCGGCCGGACCGGAGCCGAGGATGATCAGGCGTGAATGCTTCGCTACGTTCATCAAATACACCTCATAAGCCTTTGTCACAAAAGGTAATGCATGCTCAAATTGAGTCGCGGCTTCTGTGTGCTTGACTATGCTCAATCCTGAGGTTTGAAGCATGGCATCGGACGCACAAACCCGTACAATGCCGGGCTGTTACAGAATATTCGCGGTGCGCTGTGTTCTTGGCTGTGTTTATAAAACCCACAGCACAGTGTTAAAAGTAGTCTCAGTTGCGCTCGTTCACTTTTTTACCTGCCTGGATCGGGCAGTTTTTTATCGTCATTCAATAGATGGACGCGCCTCGTGCGCAGGAAAAGAAGCGTTTTGAAGAAATCCACCGAAGCACCAAAAACAGTCGTTCCGCTCTGGCGCCAACAATTGCACTACCGGCTCAAGGAAGGTGCATTGATCGCCATCGGCGCCTTGTGCCTGTTCCTGATGATGGCTTTGCTGACCTATGGCAAAGACGATCCGGGCTGGAGCCACAACAGCAAGATCGACGACGTGCAGAATTTCGGCGGCCCGGCGGGCTCCTACAGCGCCGACATCCTGTTCATGGTGCTGGGTTACTTCGCTTACATCTTCCCGTTGCTGCTGGCGATCAAGGCTTACCAGATCTTCCGTCAGCGCCACGAACCGTGGCAGTGGAGCGGCTGGCTGTTCTCCTGGCGCCTGATCGGTCTGGTGTTTCTGGTGCTGTCCGGCGCGGCGCTGGCGCATCTGCATTTTCACGCGGCCTCGGGTCTGCCGGCGGGTGCCGGTGGTGCGCTAGGCGAAAGCCTCGGCAATCTGGCAAAGAATGCGCTGAACATTCAGGGCAGCACGCTGTTGTTCATCGCGCTGTTCCTGTTCGGCCTGACGGTGTTTACCGACCTGTCGTGGTTCAAGGTGATGGACATCACCGGCAAGATCACCCTCGACTTGTTCGAACTGTTCCAGGGCGCGCTCAACCGCTGGTGGTCGGCGCGCACCGAACGCAAACAACTGGTTGCGCAACTGCGTGAAGTCGACGATCGCGTCCACGACGTAGTCGCGCCGACGGTCACTGACAAGCGTGAACAGGCCAAAGTCAAAGAACGCCTGATCGAACGTGAGCAAGCCCTGAGCAAGCACATGTCCGATCGTGAGAAGCAGGTGCCGCCGGTTATCGCCCCGGCCCCGGCCAAAGCACCCGAACCAAGCAAGCGCGTGCAGAAAGAAAAACAGGTGCCGTTGTTCGTCGACAGTGCCGTGGAGGGCACCTTGCCGCCGATCTCGATTCTTGATCCTGCGGAAAAGAAACAACTCAATTACTCACCGGAATCCCTGGCGGCGGTCGGCCATTTGCTGGAGATCAAGCTCAAGGAGTTCGGTGTCGAGGTCACGGTGGATTCGATCCACCCCGGCCCGGTGATTACCCGTTACGAAATCCAGCCTGCTGCCGGTGTGAAAGTCAGCCGCATCGCCAACCTCGCCAAAGACCTCGCGCGTTCCTTGGCCGTGACCAGTGTGCGGGTGGTCGAGGTCATTCCGGGCAAGACCACTGTCGGTATCGAGATTCCCAACGAAGACCGGCAGATCGTGCGTTTCTCCGAAGTGCTGTCGACGCCTGAATACGACAACTTTAAATCGCCGGTCACCCTGGCACTCGGTCATGACATCGGCGGCAAACCGGTGATCACTGACCTGGCGAAGATGCCGCACTTGCTGGTGGCCGGTACGACCGGTTCCGGTAAGTCGGTGGGTGTGAACGCGATGATCCTGTCGATTCTGTTCAAGTCCGGCCCGGAAGACGCCAAGCTGATCATGATCGACCCGAAAATGCTGGAGCTGTCGATCTACGAAGGCATTCCGCATTTGCTGTGCCCGGTCGTGACCGACATGAAAGACGCCGCCAACGCCTTGCGCTGGAGCGTTGCCGAGATGGAGCGCCGCTACAAGTTGATGGCGAAAATGGGCGTGCGCAACCTGTCTGGCTTCAATGCCAAGGTCAAGGAAGCGCAGGACGCCGGCGAGCCGTTGAGCGATCCGCTGTACAAGCGCGAAAGCATCCACGACGAAGCGCCATTGCTGCAGAAACTGCCAACCATCGTCGTGGTGGTCGACGAATTCGCCGACATGATGATGATCGTCGGCAAGAAGGTCGAAGAACTGATCGCCCGTATTGCGCAGAAGGCGCGTGCGGCGGGTATTCACTTGATCCTCGCGACCCAGCGGCCGTCGGTGGACGTGATCACCGGTCTGATCAAGGCCAACATTCCGACCCGTATGGCGTTCCAGGTATCGAGCAAGATCGACTCGCGCACCATCATCGACCAGGGTGGCGCCGAACAACTGCTCGGCCACGGTGACATGCTTTACATGCCACCGGGCACCAGCCTGCCGATCCGGGTTCACGGTGCATTCGTATCCGACGATGAAGTACACCGCGTGGTCGAAGCATGGAAACTGCGCGGCGCACCGGAATACAACGACGACATCCTCAACGGTGTCGAAGAAGCCGGCAGCGGTTTTGAAGGCAGCAGCGGTGGCGGCGACGGTGATGATCCGGAAGCCGACGCGCTGTATGACGAAGCTGTACAGTTCGTGCTGGAAAGCCGTCGTGCCTCGATTTCCGCTGTACAGCGCAAGCTGAAAATCGGCTACAACCGCGCCGCACGGATGATCGAAGCCATGGAAATGGCCGGCGTCGTCACCTCGATGAACACCAACGGTTCCCGTGAAGTCCTGGCCCCGGGCCCGGTACGCGACTGATTGCAAACGCAAGAGGCGGGACAATGATGTGCCGCCGCTCTCCCAACGAGTATTCAAGAGGACTCCCATGCGTCTTATCCGCATGCTGCTGCCAGTACTGGCGCTGACCACTCTCACGGCCCACGCCGATGACAAGGACGTGGCGCGTCTGACCCAATTGCTGGAAACATCCAAGACCCTGAGCGCGAACTTCTCGCAGCTGACCCTCGACGGCAGCGGCACGCAGTTGCAGGAAACCACTGGCGACATGACCTTGCAGCGTCCGGGCCTGTTCTACTGGCACACCAACGCGCCGGCCGAGCAGACCATGGTGTCTGATGGCAAGAAAGTCACCCTGTGGGATCCGGATCTGGAACAGGCGACCATCAAGAAACTCGACGAGCGCCTGACCCAGACCCCGGCGCTGCTGCTGTCCGGTGATGTATCGAAGATCAGCCAGAGCTTTGATATTTCCGCGAAAGAGGCGGGCGGTGTGATCGACTTCACCCTCAAGCCGAAAACCAAGGACACCCTGTTCGACAACCTGCGTTTGTCGTTCCGCAACGGCCTGCTTAACGATATGCAACTGATCGACAGCGTCGGCCAGCGCACCAACATCCTGTTCACCGGGGTCAAGGCCAACGAGCCGGTATCGCCGTCCAAGTTCAAGTTCGACATCCCCAAGGGTGCCGACGTGATCCAGGAATAAATGCAATAACCTGTGGGAGCGAGCTTGCTCGCGAATGCGTCGGAGCAGTCAGCCTGTAGGGCGCCTGCCACACCGCCTTCGCAAGCAAGCTCGCTCCCACAGGGATTGTTGTCACCAGTGAGGTTTCATAGGTAGTGATGGATCTGTTTCGCAGTGCACCGATTGCCCAGCCACTGGCCGCGCGTTTACGTGCGACCAATCTGGATGAGTACGTCGGTCAGGAACACCTGCTCGCTCGCGGCAAGCCGTTGCGTGAGGCGCTGGAGCAGGGTGCCCTGCATTCGATGATCTTCTGGGGCCCGCCGGGCGTGGGCAAAACCACGCTGGCGCGGTTGCTCGCGGAAGTCTCCGATGCGCACTTCGAAACAGTCTCGGCGGTGCTCGCCGGGGTCAAGGAGATCCGCCAGGCCGTTGAAATCGCCAAGCAGCAGGCCGGCCAGTACGGCAAGCGCACGATTTTGTTCGTCGATGAAGTGCACCGCTTCAACAAATCCCAGCAGGACGCGTTCCTGCCTTACGTTGAAGACGGCACGCTGATCTTCATCGGCGCCACCACCGAAAACCCTTCGTTCGAACTCAACAACGCCTTGTTATCGCGTGCCCGTGTTTATGTGTTGAAAAGCCTCGACGAAGCCGCACTGCGCAAACTGGTGCACCGCGCGCTCACCGAAGAGCGCGGTCTGGGCAAGCGCAACCTGACGCTGAACGACGAAGGCTTCCAGATGCTGCTTTCCGCCGCCGATGGCGATGGCCGGCGCTTGCTCAATCTGCTGGAAAACGCCTCGGATCTGGCCGAAGACAACAGCGAGATCGGCACCGAGCTGCTGCAAAGCCTGCTCGGCGACACGCGCCGGCGTTTCGACAAGGGTGGCGAGGCGTTCTACGACCAGATATCGGCGCTGCACAAATCGGTGCGCGGCTCCAACCCCGACGGCGCGTTGTACTGGTTCGCGCGAATGATCGACGGCGGTTGCGATCCGCTGTACCTGGCCCGGCGCGTGGTGCGCATGGCCAGCGAAGATATCGGTAATGCCGACCCGCGAGCCCTCAGCCTGTGCCTGGCGGCGTGGGAAGTGCAGGAACGCCTCGGCAGCCCGGAAGGCGAGTTGGCGGTAGCGCAGGCCATCACTTATCTGGCCTGCGCGCCGAAAAGCAACGCGGTGTACATGGGCTTCAAAACCGCGCTGCGTGCTGCCGCCGAACACGGTTCGCTGGAAGTGCCGCTGCACCTGCGTAACGCGCCGACCAAACTGATGAAACAATTGGGCTACGGTGACGAATACCGCTACGCCCACGATGAGCCGGACGCTTACGCCGCTGGCGAAGACTATTTCCCGCAAGAGCTTGAGCCGATCCCGTTCTACCAACCGGTGCCGCGCGGCCTGGAATTGAAGATCGGCGAGAAGCTCAACCATCTCGCTCAACTTGATCGTTTAAGCCCTCGGCAACGGAGAAAATAGTGCTTCCATTGATCATTGCGGTCTCCGCCGGCGGGGTTGCCGGCACCTTGTTGCGCTTCGCTACCGGCAATTGGGTTAACGCCAATTGGCCGCGGCACTTCTATACCGCGACGCTGGCCGTTAATATCGTGGGCTGTCTGTTGATTGGCGTGTTGTACGGCCTGTTTTTGATACGCCCGGAAGTACCGATCGAGGTGCGTGCCGGGTTGATGGTCGGCTTCCTTGGGGGGCTGACGACTTTTTCATCCTTTTCACTGGATACGGTGCGCCTGCTGGAAAGCGGGCAAGTGCCGCTGGCCCTGGGCTATGCGGCACTCAGCGTATTCGGCGGGCTGCTCGCGACGTGGGCTGGCCTGTCTTTGACCAAACTTTGATAACGAGAAACCGACATGCTCGATTCCAAACTGTTACGTAGCAACCTTCAGGACGTAGCGGACCGCCTGGCTTCCCGTGGCTTTGCCCTGGATACCGCGCGCATCGAAGCGCTGGAAGAACAGCGCAAGACCGTCCAGACCCGCACCGAAGCACTGCAGGCTGAGCGTAACGCGCGTTCCAAATCCATCGGTCAGGCCAAGCAGCGCGGCGAAGACATCGCGCCGCTGATGGCGGACGTCGAGCGCATGGCGGGCGAACTGAGTGCCGGTAAAGTCGAACTGGACGCGATCCAGACCGAACTGGACTCGATCCTGCTCGGCATTCCGAACCTGCCGCACGAATCGGTTCCGGTCGGCAAAGACGAAGACGACAACGTCGAAGTGCGCCGCTGGGGCACGCCGACTGCTTTCGATTTCGAAGTGAAAGACCACGTTGCCCTGGGCGAAAAGTTCGGCTGGCTGGATTTCGAAACCGCCGCCAAGCTGTCCGGCGCGCGTTTCGCCTTGCTGCGTGGCCCGATCGCCCGTCTGCACCGCGCACTGGCGCAGTTCATGATCAACCTGCACGTCAACGAGCACGGCTACGAAGAGGCTTACACGCCTTACCTGGTTCAGGCGCCGGCACTGCAAGGCACCGGTCAACTGCCGAAGTTCGAAGAAGACCTGTTCAAGATCGCTCGCGAAGGCGAAGCCGATCTGTACCTGATCCCGACCGCCGAAGTGTCGCTGACCAACATCGTCGCCGGCGAAATCGTCGATTCGAAACTGCTGCCGATCAAGTTCGTTGCCCATACTCCGTGCTTCCGCAGCGAAGCGGGCGCGTCGGGTCGTGACACCCGCGGCATGATCCGTCAGCACCAGTTCGACAAGGTTGAAATGGTCCAGATCGTTGAGCCATCGACCTCGATGGAAGCGCTGGAAGGCCTGACCGCCAACGCTGAAAAAGTCCTGCAACTGCTCGGTCTGCCTTACCGCACCCTGGCGCTGTGCACCGGCGACATGGGCTTCAGCGCGGTCAAGACTTACGACCTCGAAGTGTGGATCCCAAGCCAGGACAAGTACCGTGAAATCTCCTCGTGCTCGAACTGCGGCGACTTCCAGGCCCGCCGTATGCAGGCGCGTTTCCGCAACCCGGAAACCGGCAAGCCTGAGCTGGTGCACACCTTGAACGGTTCCGGTCTTGCCGTAGGTCGCACCCTGGTTGCCGTGCTGGAAAACTACCAGCAGGCCGACGGTTCGATCCGTGTGCCGGACGTGCTGAAGCCGTACATGGGTGGCCTTGAGGTCATCGGCTAAATGAAATATCTGCCGCTGTTTCACAACCTGCGCGGCAGTCGTGTGTTGGTCGTCGGTGGGGGGGAAATTGCCTTGCGCAAATCCCGCCTGCTGGCCGATGCCGGTGCGCTGCTGCGGGTGGTCGCACCTGAAATCGAAACGCAACTGCGTGAACTGGTCGCCGCTTCTGGCGGTGAATGCCTGTTGCGCGGTTACGTTGAAGCGGATCTGGACGGTTGCGGGCTGATCATTGCCGCCACCGACGATGAGGCGCTCAACGCACAAGTTTCCACCGATGCTCACAAGCGCTGCGTGCCGGTTAACGTGGTCGATGCGCCTGCCTTGTGCAGTGTGATCTTCCCGGCGATCGTCGATCGCTCGCCGCTGATCATCGCGGTGTCCAGCGGCGGCGATGCGCCGGTGCTGGCGCGCTTGATCCGCGCCAAGATCGAAACCTGGATTCCATCGACTTACGGTCAGTTGGCCGGACTCGCCGCGCGTTTTCGCAATCAGGTGAAAAACCTGTTTCCGGATGTGCAGCAGCGTCGTGGTTTCTGGGAAGACGTGTTTCAGGGGCCGATTGCCGATCGCCAACTGGCCGGACAGGGCGCCGAGGCCGAGCGTCTGCTGCAAGCCAAGATCGATGGCGAAGCCATGGTCACCACCGGTGAGGTGTATCTGGTCGGCGCGGGCCCGGGCGATCCGGACCTGCTGACCTTCAAGGCGTTGCGTCTGATGCAGCAGGCCGATGTGGTGCTGTACGACCGCTTGGTCGCGCCGGCGATTCTTGAGCTGTGCCGTCGTGATGCCGAGCGAGTCTACGTGGGCAAGCGTCGGTCTGATCACGCCGTACCGCAGGATCAGATCAACCAGCAACTGGTCGATCTGGCCAAGGCCGGCAAACGTGTCGTGCGGTTGAAGGGCGGCGATCCGTTTATCTTCGGCCGTGGCGGTGAAGAGATTGAAGAGCTGGCCGCTCACGGCATTCCGTTTCAGGTGGTGCCAGGTATCACGGCGGCCAGCGGTTGCGCGGCGTATGCCGGGATTCCGCTGACTCATCGTGATTACGCGCAGTCCGTGCGGTTTGTCACCGGGCATTTGAAGGACGGTTCCACCGATCTGCCATGGGCCGACCTTGTCGCGCCGGCGCAGACGCTGGTGTTCTACATGGGCCTGGTCGGGTTGCCGGTTATTTGCGAGCAACTGATCAAGCATGGTCGTTCGGCGGATACCCCGGCGGCGCTGATTCAGCAGGGCACCACGGTCAATCAGCGGGTCTTTACCGGCACGCTGGCCGATTTGCCGCGATTGGTGGCGGAGCATGAAGTGCATGCGCCGACATTGGTGATCGTCGGGGAAGTGGTGCAACTGCGCGAGAAACTGGCGTGGTTCGAAGGGGCTCAGGCGCAGGTCTGAAAACCGAGTTGACCCCATCGCTGGCAAGCCAGCTCCCACAAGTTTTGTGTTGAAGCTGCAATCTTCAGCATCATCAAAATCCCTGTGGGAGCTGGCTTGCCAGCGATGGGACCATCAAAAACAATACAAATCTCAGCCCCGGCGCCAAACCCCTTTGCCAGCCAGCCGCGCCCGATCATGGGCCACGGTGAAATCCTGCTCCGGCCCCTTCGGCACAACGCCCGTCGGGTTAATCGTCTTGTGACTGCCGTAGTAATGGTTCTTGATGTGCTGGAAATCCACGGTCTCGGCAATCCCCGGCCACTGATACACCTCACGCAACCAGTTCGACAGGTTCGGATAATCGGCAATCCGCCGCAGGTTGCACTTGAAGTGCCCGTGATACACCGCATCAAACCGGATGATCGTAGTAAACAGGCGTACGTCAGCTTCAGTGAGGTATTCGCCGCTCAGATACCGGTTTGCGCTTAAAACGCCTTCAAGATGATCGAGTTCGGCAAACACCTCATCGAACGCTTCTTCATAAGCCTGTTGCGACGTCGCAAAGCCTGCGCGGTACACGCCGTTGTTCACGGCCGGGTAGATTCGCTCGTTCAAGGCGTCGATCTCACCGCGTAACGGCGCCGGGTAGAAATCCAGGTCGTTGCCGGTCAGATCATCAAACGCGCTGTTGAACATGCGGATGATTTCCGCTGATTCATTGCTGACGATGCGTTTGAGCTTTTTGTCCCACAGCACCGGTACGGTGACGCGGCCAGTGTAATCGGCCGTGTCGGCGGTATAGCGCTGATGCATGAATTCAAAACCATCGAGCTTATCGCCCGTAGAGCCGAGTGCTTTGTCGAAGGTCCAGCCGTTTTCCAGCATCAGCCAACTGACCACTGAAACGTCGATCAGATTTTCCAGGCCTTTGAGCTTGCGCAGGATCAACGTGCGATGTGCCCACGGACAGGCGAGGGAAACGTAGAGGTGATAGCGCCCGGCTTCAGCGGCAAAACCGCCTTCGCCGCTGGGGTCGGGTTCGCCGTTAGCGGTCACCCAGTTGCGGCGCTTGGCCTGTTCGCGCTGGAACGCGCCGTCCTTGCTGCTTTCGTACCACTTGTCCTGCCAGTGGCCATCGACGAGTAAACCCATGATCAAGACTCCGTAAACCAATAATCGTTGGAGTCGAGTCTATTCCGATGAGTTCGAACAAAAAGCGCAAAGATCGGGCGTGAATGATCGGTTAAATCGATTTGTTGCGTGCGGCCCAGTACTGCTCGGCGGTTTCGAAGGCCTGCTCACGGGATTGGCCGAGGCCGCGCAAGGCCAGGGCCATGGTCGCAATCAGCGCCATCTGCGGATAGCTGTCCATCGCATCGCCACGCCACACCGCTTTCAGATGTTCAACGTCCAAAGTTGCCGGTTTGACGTGACGTTGCGCCGACATCTGCGGCCACTCCTCGTCCCAGCTCTCGCCGCCGGTGGTGCCGTAGAGGTGGCTGTCGGCATCCGGGTTGATCTCGATTTCGCCGCCATCGCCCTTGACCACAATCGCCGTGTCGCCAAGCAAACCACTGGCATCGCGATGCACGGCCTGATAGCCAGGATGGAAAATGCTTTGCAGCCCGCAACGTGCGCCCAGCGGATTGAGAATCCGTGCCAGGGAGTGAATCGGTGAGCGTAGGCCCAAGGTGTTGCGTAGATCGATCATCTTTTGCAGTTGCGGCGCCCAGTCCACCAGCGGCATGAACGCCAGTCCACCGTTGTCCAGCGCCGTGCCGGCCTGTTGCCAGGTGCGGCACAACGGGATGTTCAATTCGTCGAGCAATTGCTCGCTGTACAGACGCCCGGCGGTATGAGCGCCGCCGCCGTGCATGAAGATGCGTACGCCGTTCTGCGCCAGGCACTTCGCCGCCAATAGATACCACGGCAGATGCCGCTTCTTACCGGCATAGGTCGGCCAGTCCAGGTCGACGTTCAACTCGGGTGCCTGCAAACGTGCGCGCAGGGCTTCGGTGAAACCGGCCATCTCCTCGGCGCTTTCTTCCTTGTGCCGCAGCAACATCAGGAACGCGCCGAGCTGGGTGTCTTCAACCTTGTCATCGAGCACCATGCCCATGGCTTCGCGGGCTTCTTCACGAGTCAGATCGCGGGCGCCGCGTTTGCCCTTGCCGAGGATTCGCACGAATTGGGCGAACGGATGTTCGGCAGGGGTTTCGAGGGTCAGTGCTGGAAAGTCGGTCATAAGCAATTCGTCGGTTTGGGCAGGCCCGCCAGTTTTGCGGCGAGTTTGGCAGGGGTGCCTTTGAACAGTCGGTTCAGGTGCAGGCTGTTGCCTTTTTCCGGGCCGAGTTTCAACGCGGTGTACTTGATCAATGGCCGTGTGGCCGGGGACAGCTGGAATTCTTCGTAGAAGCTGCGCAACAGTTCGAGGACTTCCCAGTGTTCGGCGGTCAACTCGATCTCTTCGGCGGCAGCGAGGGCGCTGGCAACGTCGGCGGACCAGTCGCTGAGGTCGACAAGAAAACCGTCCTTGTCCAGTTCGATGGCGCGGGCGCCGACGGTCATGGAATTCATAGCCAGCTGTTGACCTTGTCGTGATGGATCGACAGTTCGACGAAGGCCGGGTAATCGATCGCCTCGGCCCAGTCCGGAACTTCGATGGCGCGAGCCTGTGCATCTTCGGCAAGGACGAATAATTTGATTTGACGGTGTTCAAGTGCAGTGAACGGCGCGGTGCCCGATTGCAAGGCGTAGACCGCATCGCCGGACAGCAACAAAGCATCAGCGCTGCCGATCAGACGCAGGCAGCTGGACAGGCGATCGTCGCCGAACGGGGAATGAGACAACACATGCAAAGTCGACATTAGAGGGTGATCACCTGGTCGTAACGGTCAATAAGGGCGGTGATTTGCTCGGCGGCCAGCGGCTGCGCTTCGTCCAGCGATAGATTGTTCAGTCCGCGAGTGCTGGCGCTGTCGGCGCAATAGAACAGCTCTTCGACACCAAACATCGGCAGCGCCTGCAGATTGGCGCTGAGGTCTTTCTGCTGCAGTGCCTTGGCGTTTTGCCCGGCGCTGAGTTGCAGCACGCCGTCATCGAGAAACAGCAAACCGATCGGCAGATCGAACGCGCCACCGGCCAGCACGATGTCCAGCGCTTCGCGGGCACCGGGGCCAGACCACGGTGATTGGCGGCTGACGATCAACAGGGATTTGGCCATCTCACGCACCTCCAAAGCAGATCAAACGGTCGGCGTCTTGCACCGCGTCATGCAACTGGCCAAGACCGGACAATTCCCACGGTGCGCTGACCGAAATCGCTTCACGCTGGTAGCGCTTGGCTTCTTCGGCATTTAGCGCACCACGGCGCAGGGCGGCGGCGATGCACACCACTCCGTCCAGCTTTTGCTCGGTGATGAAGGCACGCCATTGTTTGGGCAGGTCGAGTTCGTCCTGCGGGGTGACCACCGCATCCGAAGCGTTATAAACGCCGTCTTGATAAAAAAACAGTCGGACAATCTCATGCCCACTGGCCAGGGCGGCTTGCGCAAACAGCAGGGCGCGGCGCGAGGAGGGCGCATGGGCGGCGGAAAACAGCGCGATGGCGAACTTCATGACGGACTCGATCAGCAAAACTGCGGTCATGATAAAGCTTTATCGAGGCCGCCGCGAAACCTTGTAGGAGTGAGCCTGCTCGCGATATCGGTTTGTCAGCTGGTGAAGATGAAGAATGTGCCGGCCTCTTCGCGAGCAGGCTCGCTCCCACAAGGATTTGTATAAGAGTCCATTAGCGAGGCATGTAACCCAACTGCCAGCGCCGCGGGATTTTAAGCGATAGCAGTCCGATCATCGCGGCCAGCAAGCCGCTGACAAACATCGCCTTCAGTCCCAAATGATGTTCCAGCACCGCCCCGAGAATCGCGCCGATAAACATACCGCCCCATGGCACCAGTTGCACCCGCCAGCCACTGCGCCGTTCGCCAAGCATCCAGCGACCCAATCCACGGCCGAACCGCGACAACGCGCCAGTCACGTAAGTCAGCCCGACCGGTAAGCCATTCACTTCTTCGACCGCCGCGTTGAGCATGCCCATCGCAGTGATCGCCGCCATCAGCGCCGGCAGTTGGGTGTCGAATGGCCAGACAGCCGCTGCGCACAGCAGGGTGGCGATACACAGCAGCAGCGGCAGCGCCCGGCGTCCACCGAAACGTGCGACGACAACCCCCAGGGCATTCCCGACAATAAATGTTGCGATGAGGATCAACAAACGCAAGGTCAGCCCGATATCGCCATCGCTGATCGCCACGGCGAGTCGAGTGGTGTTGCCGCTCATGAACGAAACGAAATCGCCGCTGGCCATAAAGCCGATGGCGTCAGTCATTCCGGCCAGTACCGAGAGGCTGGCTACCAGCGCCAGACCCACTCGTCCGCGCCACTTTTGCGTGTGCAGATGGCCGGGGCTGGCGCGGTGAGTCGAGGTGGATGGCAGCATGAGTGGCGGTGTCCTTCCGGCGTTTACGGTTCTATGCCATACAGATCGCAATATTCCAGCCAATCCATCCCGGCCATTTCCGCCACTTCTCGATGGACTTCCAGACGCTGCGCCTGGTATTCCTCAGGCGAATCAGCCGTCAGTTGCAAGGTCAACTCCCAGGCGAACAGGCCAAGGCTTTCCGCTTCGGCCTCAAACGCTTCATGCAGGCGCTCTTCGCGATACTGCACTTGAGTTTCGCCTTTGGCCTGAGCCAGTAACGGGTTGAGGTGGTCGAGGGTTTCGCGCAGTTCGGGGCGCGCGTCGAGAAATACTTTCAGGGCATGTTCATGTCGCTGGTCGGTAGGCGCCATGTGGTTTCCTTGTGAGTCTGATGAGCTTAGGTTGCCGCAGCGGCCTGCGCGTGTCGCGCTATAAATGCAGTAAAGCAGAACGATTTCTGCTGCTGCGGTGATACAGTCCGCTTTTTTCTGAATGAGCGAATGCAATGCGAATTCTGATGGTAGCGCTGGCGGCGACAATGCTGGCCGGTTGCGCAGGCTCGGTGATGGACGATGCTCGCACCAAAGCCCCCTATAAAGTACTGACTTCGGACAAAGCCGAGAAAGTCGTCGCCCAGTGTGTGCAGTTTGGCTGGCAGGACGAAGCGGTGTTCGGCGTGGACGCGGCGGCGTATCTGGAACCGCGCAAATCGGGCGGGACGACGGTGTATACCCGGTCGGCGGAGTCGTTTGTCGATGTGATCACTGAAGCTTCCGGCACGACGCTGAATTACTACGCGCAGAAGGATGACTTTGTCGCCAAGCGCCGGTTGGCGGCTTTAGCGACCTGCCTCTAATCATGCATTGAAGCGGCTGCCGCCTTCGTCGGAACGCCACCCGGAGCAGGCTTGCTCCCACATTTTGCAATGCATTCCGATGTGGGAGCGAGCCTGCTCGCGAAGGGGCCGCAACATTCAACCGATCAATCGCTTCTGGAAGAAATGCCGCTTATGCCCCAGTGGATAATCCAGAATCTCTCCGCATTCGCTAAATCCAAGCTTCTTGTAAAACTCCGGTGCCTGGAAGGAGAAGGTGTCGAGCCAGATGCCAACGCAGTCTTTTTCCCGTGCCAGATCTTCCGCCCTCTGCATCAACTGCGAGCCGATACCCTTGCCGCGACCTTGCTCCGGCACGGCCAGTAACTCAATGAACAGCCAACGATAGAACGTGTGGGCATACAAACCACCGAGGATGGCGTCGTGTTCATCACGCACTAACAGAGCGATCGGCTCGAAGGTCGACGGTCCGGCTTTGGCAACGTTGTGCGCACGCAGCGGCGCGAGGATGGCTGTGCGTTCTTCTTCGGTCGGGTTTTGTGACAGCTCGATGCGTAAGTTCATGCATGACTTCCTTGTTGTTTGAATTCGCAGCCTATCCTGCCCCGCGGCCATCTTCCAAGCCCTTCTTCAACCCGGTGGAACTGCCGCTCTCGCCTCGGGGTCTAGCCCTTACAGCGTCATTCCAGCACGCGGTTGAGAAGGAATCCCCATGAATATTTTTGAAGCCCTTCGCGAAAGCCATGACCGCCAGCGTAGCTACGCCAAAACCCTGATCGAAACCAGCGGCGATACGCCGGAGCGGGTTGAAGCCTACAAACAGCTCAAGGCAGAACTCCAGGCCCACGAAACGGCCGAAGAACGTCACTTCTACATTCCACTGATGGAGTTCGATAACGGCGTCGACCTGAGCCGCCATGCTATCTCCGAACACCATGAAATGGACGAGATGATGGAAGAACTCGACGAGACCGAGTTGTCCAGCCCGGCTTGGCTGGCCACCGCCAAAAAGCTCTCTGACAAAGTTCACCATCACCTGAAGGAGGAGGAACAGAAGTTCTTCCAGATGGCTGGCAAACTGCTCAGCGAAAAACAGAAAGAACAACTCGCCGGGCAGTACGAAAAGGAGTTCAAGGCACAGTTGTCGTGAGTACTGAATGGCAGCTTTTGCAGCATCGGCGTGTAATCTTTTGGCGTCATCTCGGGTGGGTGTTATCGTAAAAGACTGTGTATGCATACAGTATTTGCGGTGTATTGCTGGCTTTCACCGGCTGACTGCGACAAAACCGCCGATGGACAAAAAATCCCTCTCCGTTAGCTTGAAGGCCTCTCCTCGGAAAGGAGAGTTCTTAAATCAACGGAGTGAAAAACATGAATCAACCACAAGCACACACCCAACTGCGACACGGTCGCGTCATCTCTCCTGCCAGCCGCGGTGCAGTAGCGATCGAGCAAGGATTGCTCGGCGCGTGGCAGGTCAACGAAATGGAAGGCGGGAAGAATTTCCCGGCGCTGGCAGCAGGGCCGTTTCCGGCGCCTTACCAGAGCGACTCGGACAGTGTCACGCCACCGGCCGATGGCTACATCCTCAGTGGCGGCAAGACCGATGCCCGCGACTGCGTGAACTTCACCAACGAGGAAATGAGCAAGAAGCTCGCTCGTCCGTTCACCTGGCCGCTGCTTAACGTTACCCCGGGGCAGACCCTCGAAATCAAATGGGAATACACCGCGCCGCACACCACCCGTGGTTACCGCTGGCTGATCACCAAGGATGGCTGGGACCCGAAACAACGCATCAGCCGCGCTCAACTGGAAGCCCAACCGTTCTTCGAGGACTTCTACACTCAGGTGCCTTATTACAGCTATCCGAATGAGCTGAAGGCCAAGGTCAATCACGCGGTGAAACTGCCAGCCAACAAGAAGGGCCATCACGTGATCGTGCTGATGTGGATCGTCGCCAACACCGGCAACGCCTTCTATCAGGCTTTCGACGTCGACTTCAAATAACGGCGCTGCGTCGCCAAACCCACACGTTCTGAAGGATTAGAACATGTCAAAAATCGATTTCTCTTTAGTGCAAAACGCCGCAAGCGATGCCGCCTCGCTGATGCCGAGCATTGCCGGCAAAAAGATCCTCATGGGCTTCTGGCACAACTGGCCCGCAGGCCCGAGCGATGGTTACCGCCAGGGCCGCTTCGCCAGCCTTTCACTGGAGGAGGTGCCCAAAGAGTACAACGTCGTCGCGGTCGCTTTTATGAAGGGCAGCGGGATTCCGACTTTCAAACCGTTCAACGTTTCCGATGCCGAGTTCCGCCGCCAGGTCGGCGTGCTCAACAGTCAGGGGCGTGCGGTACTGATTTCCCTTGGCGGCGCCGATGCGCACATCGAGTTGCGCAGCGGTCAGGAACAACCGCTGGCCAATGAAATCATCCGTCTGGTGGAAACCTACGGCTTCGACGGGCTGGACATCGATCTTGAACAGAGCGCGATTGACTTCGCTGCCAACAAGACCGTCCTGCCGGCCGCACTGAAACTGGTCAAGGATCACTACGCAGGCCAAGGCAAACATTTCATCATCAGCATGGCGCCGGAGTTTCCATACCTGACCAGCACCGGCAAATACGTTGGCTATCTGCATGCGCTGGAAGGCTACTACGACTTCATCGCCCCGCAGTTCTATAACCAGGGTGGTGACGGTGTCTGGGTGCCGGAAGCCAACAACGGCGCGGGTGCGTGGCTTGCGCAGAACAACGATGCGCTGAAGGAGGATTTCCTTTATTACCTGACCGAAAGTCTGGTGACCGGCACGCGTGGTTTCGCCCGGATCCCGGCGGACAAGTTCGTCATCGGCCTGCCGGCCAACAACGATGCGGCGGCCACCGGGTATGTGATCGACAAAACCGTGGTCGGGAATGTCCTCAAGCGTCTGGCGATCAAGGGGATACCGATCAAAGGCTTGATGACCTGGTCGGTGAATTGGGACAACGGCAGCAGCAAGGATGGCGTGCCGTACAACTGGGAATTCAGCCGGCGTTATGGGCCGTTGATTCACGGGGTTCCTGCCGCCGAGCAGGCTGTCGGTGACATGCAGTCGCTCATCGCTCGTTAGCTGCAAATAAAGAAGCCCGGTAGCGCTGCCGGGCTTTTCGTATTTTCCGGTCAGACGCTGGAACGATTGGCTGTTGGGAATTTTTGAACGTTTGCATCCCTTGGAAATGATGAGGGTTGCCGTAACACCTGAAAAACTGAAGGCAAGGGAGAGAGAGTCCCGAGTTGGCTGTCGTTTATAAATGATTCGGGGAACAAGGATCTGGGGTCGCTGAGGGATGATGCGACGGTACCGATGTATTTATAAAATTAAGAGGCGTGATTTGAGCCACTCATCTTACAAAGGCTTTCGGTGTTATTTATAAGTCAGAACCATCAAAAGGGGAGTTTAACCATTTGTAGTAAAACTCTCGCTGCTCCTTCAGGCTTTTTGCTAAGTTATTTTCTTCGTAATCAAATATTTGGACAATGTCTTCAAAAGTTGCGGCCTTACCATTCTTAAGTTCGTAAGCGATCACGCCGCCACTCATTTGTGAGCACATTCTTGATGGAGTTACATTTAGTTTTGCCCCTTTGCACATAAAAATAACATCAGGGTGATCCTGTCTTATTTTTGCTAGGCATAAATAGAGGTCAGTCGACTCGTAGGTCTTGGTGAAGCCATTTTGCATGGAGAAATTTATAGTGCTTTTTATCGAGTCGTAATAGATTGTGGTCTCTTCCCTAGCACCATCGACGATAAGTGATATTTTTCTGCACTCCATTGTTGCTCTCTCTTAGGGTATGTTAAAAAGGCCTGCGGTGTATTTCTTGGTAGGTGTTGAGTATTCGGTGCAGGTATGTGTGTCGGGGTTGAATTTCTCTTTTTAAGTCTTTAAAGATTTAATCCAGCGAAAGTAAAAGGCTTTTTGAGCCTCAAGGTCATTCGTTAAATTGTTGTCCTCGTAATCGAAGATGCGAACAATGTCAGACTCTTCGGTGGGTTGGCCATTAGTGAGTTCGTATGCAACCAAACCAGTGGACATTTGTGATGTCATACGCGAAGGGTGAACATTTATTTTGGCGCCTTTGCATAGAAAAACTATGTCCGGGTACTGCGCTCTGATCAAGCCGAAACAAACGTACAGATCATCGGCTGTACAAGAGCTGGTTGTTCCATTATTCATAATAAACGTAAGCTTTCTTGTTCTTCTATCTACTATCAAGGTGGCCACTTCTCTTTGCCCACCTTTTATAATTTCAATTTCTATCGTTTTCATGGTTGCTTCCTAAATGGGTTCGGTATGGAGTAGCCCTTGTAGTCACCGTCAGCGGTTACGGGTATAGCGCCGACTATGTCGTCGTTTTTAATTCCGCCAGGAAACGCGATCTCTATTTCTCGTCGATGCGGCGACATGGCCCCCAGCTCTTTATTGACGTCAACTCCACGAATATTTTTCAGAACGTAGATGTATCCCTCTGCAAACCCGTGTCCAGTCGCAAATTTTGAGGCCTCTTTTTCCGAAATAGATGAGCTTACAAACCAACTAGGCGGGTTCTTGTTGTCGAGCGCATGTAAATATAAATCTTTGCTATCACCCCAAGGTTCAAATCCTGCCTCAAATATTTCCCAAGGCTCGCGTTCATCGCCTCGATATAAATAATAGTTCTTTTGTTGTGGGGCGGGAGTTTCTGGGCCTCCATCAGATACCTCAGCACCACTCACTACGTCCGGTACGTCGCATCCAGGCTTATTCGGCGGCGGGCAGTTAGAGTTCAACCCCAACGGATCCACCCACCCCGTCGGATTCGGCACGTACTGGTACTGATTCAGCCCACCGGCCAGCTTGATCGGATCCGGGGTCAGATACCGCCCCAGCCGCGGGTCGTAATACCGGTGGCGGTTGTAATGCAGGCCGCTTTCCGCATCGAAATACTGTCCCTGAAAGCGCAGCGGCTGGTTCAGGTAGTCCTCGCCGGCCAGGGTCAGTGCGGCGACTTTGCCGTAGGCGTCGTATTGCGCCGACCAGACGATGTCGCCGCTGTAGTCGGTGAGTTCTTGCGGGGTGCCGAGGTGGTCGAGCTGGTAGTAGAACGGGCAGGCTTTTTTCGGGCCTTTGCCGTCGAGCAGCGCGAGGGGGCGGAAGGTGCCGGGTTCGTAGACGTAGCTGCGGTATTCGTGTTCGCTGCTTTCGGCGACGAGGTGGTCGCCTTGCCAGAAGAATTCGGTGGTGTCGTCGCCGACGGTTTTGCTGATGCGTCGGCCGAAGGCGTCGTAGCGGTAACTGGCGGTTTGGCCGTCGGGGCGGGTCAGGCCGATCAGGCGGTGCTGGCTGTCGTAGCGGTATGCAGTGACGAGTGTCTGCGCGCGGCCGCGACGTTCGCGGATCAGGTTGCCGAAGGCGTCGTAGTCGTAGTGGCGGTCGCCTTGCATGAGCAGGCGGTTGCCCTTGATCTGGCTCGGGCCGGGGCGGTCCTGTATCAGCAGGTTGCCGGCCGGGTCGTGGGCGAAGCTTTCCGGCAGTTCGTCGCGCGAGTGGCGTACGCGGATCAGGCGGTCGAGGGCGTCGTAGCCGTAGGTGCGCTGGCCGTGGCGGCTGTCGGCAATGTGCGCGAGATTGCCGTTGGCGTTGTAGGCATAATCGCGGCGGTACAGCGCATCGCGCTGATGGCCTACGGCGTGGGCGAGTAATCGTCCTTGATCGTCGTAGGTATATTCGCTGAGCAGCAAACCTTGTTGGCGTTGCAGTTCGCGGCCGGACTGGTAGACATGGCGGCTCAGCTCGGCCCCATTGAGGTCGATGCCGGTCAGCGCGCCGCCCTTGGCGTGGCGGTAGTCGAGCACGCTGTTGTCCGGCAGACGCATGCGTTTGAGCTGGCCGCAGGCATCGTAGCGGTAACGCAGGGTGCCCCAGCCCTGATGCTCGGTGATCAAGCGGTCCTGGCGGTCGTATTCGAAGGCCAGAGGATGTTGCTGGCCGTCGTCGACGCCGATCAAACGGCCGAGTCGGTCGTATTGATAAAAAACCTTGAGGCCGTCGGGCAGGGTCTTGATCAGCAGACGCCCGGCAGCATCGCGCTCATACGCAGTGAGCAAACAAGAGCCGTCATCACCGAACTCGGTCTTCTCCAACAGATGGCCGTTGAGGTCATAGGTGTACGCCGTGCGGCGGCCGTCAAAACCGCTTTCCTGACGGATCAGCCCGGTCGGCGTGTAGTCCAGCCGGTACTTTTCCCCGGACTCGTTTTCGATCTCGGTGAGCAGCAGTTGCGCATGGTCGTAGCGGTACTGCACCCGCGTGCCGTCGGGGTTGATCCGCCGCGAGACCAGGTGCAGGTCATCGTCGTATTCGTAGCGGGTGATGCGCCCGAGTTCATCGCGCTCGGCAGTGACCTGACCATAGGCGCCGTAGCTGTAGGCGCGGGTCGCACCGTCAGGAAATGTCGTCTGAATCAGTCGGCCGACGGCGTCCCAATGCTGACGGGTGACTGCGCCATGTTCGTCGGCGGTGGTGGTCCGTCGCCCCAGCGCATCGTAGGAAAAGCGCCGCACGCCACCGTCGGGCAGGGTTTCCTCGGTCAACTGACCCAGGGCATTCCATACCAGCCGATGCCGACTGCTGTCCGGATAGCGGATCGACAGCAACAGGCCACGGGTGTCGTAGTAGTAATGGGTGACCTGGCCGTCGGGATCGACCGCTTCGGTGATATCGCCCTCGGCATTACGCCGGTAGATCCACACCGCATCACCGCGCGAACGCCGATAAAGGAAACCGTTGCGGTACTCGTAGGACGTGGGCGCATCAACAGGTGGAATCAGCGCGATCAGCCGTCCGACTTCGTCGTAGCGGTATTCGGTGACCGCGCCCAAGGCATCCTGCTCGGCGATCAAACGGCCCGATGAGTCATAGGCCTTGAGCTGCTCACCACCATCCGCCTCGACCTTGCGCACCAACCGCGCACGCTCGTCGTGGACGTATGTCTCTTCAGTGCCATCGACGTAATGCACCGCGACACTGCCGTCGCCCGCCCAGACGTAACGCGTGTTCATCTGCGAAAACGAGGCCCAGTGCCTGACGCAACGGGCAGCTTTCCCCGACCGCTCCCACTCCCAGAAAAAACTCGCGCCGCCCGCCAGTTGCCGCTGCAGGATCACGTGAGCGTCGTCGTAGTCGTAACGCTCGCTGTCACCGACGGCGTTCGTCGCTTCGATCAGGTGCTGATAGGCGTCGTAGCGGTAACTGACCAGCGCCTGTTCGGTGCTCCAGGCACCGTCACGAAACACCTGATAATCCACACCGACCAACTGCGCGCGGTCATAGCGCAACAGCAGCGAACGCCCGGCACCGTTGTCCAGGCGCTGCACGCGGTCTGACCGATCACGAATAACGCGCAAACGGTTGTCGTACGCATCGCTGATTGCCGTCAGCCGTCCTGCACGAAAGTGATAAAACCGCGCCGTGTCCCCGGCCAGTGCGAGGATCAGCTCTTCCGGTTCATCGCCAAGGAAAATCGCCGCCCGCGACAGGCTGTTGTGAATCGCCGGTCGCTCGCTACTCGGCAACGGAAAACGGGTGCGCCGGTTTTCGTGGTCAACCCAGACCACAAAGTCGCCCTCAAACTCCAGCCGATGCGCCAGCGAATGACTCCAGCCAAAGCCCAACCCAACATCGATTTCGGCGGCACTAGAGCGATACAACCGCGTGAACTCAAACGGCAATACGCCATCGAGCACCGCATCAGTCAGGGTCAGCAGTTCTTCACCGGTGACCATCGACACCGGGCAACCGTTGGTGCAGGTGAAGGGCACGCAATCAGCGCTGTCGCCGTTGGGATTTTTCGCCTGATCCGGCGAATCGTCATGCGGCTCATGCCGTTCCAGCCGGCTCGAACCGCCAGGCTTGTCCCGCACAACAGGCGCCGGGTTCGGCACTGTCAACACCACAGCGTCAGCCTGACGAATGTTCAGCGGTATCGACGGTGTCGGTTTCAACTCAACGTCACGCGCGTGAAACATCAGCGGCTTCAACGCGCCCGCATGTTTGTTCAGTTCCGGCGCTGACGTTAATTCCGCGAGTCGCAAAGCCGAAGCCGCCAGCCATTCCCGCGCCCGGGGTGACTTGACCTTCGCCAGCACCTTGCTGCTCAAGCGCACCGGCACGCCGACGCCACCCGACAACCCCATCAACAGAAAACTGACCAGCAGTTCGGCCCGCACTTCGGCCACCACTTCGGCCAGATACTGCGGCGGCAGCATCTTCAGCCAACTGGTAAACGCGGCCAGATGAATAAACAGAAGAGGTTCGTCACTGAGGATCAGCAGGCCGTTGGCAATGGCGTCGCTGGAGGCATTCAACAACGCCTCAAGCTCGGCCTCGCTGAGGTATTCCAGCAATTTTTCACTGTTGGCCTGCAAGTCGGCGAGCAGGGCGAATACCTGTTTGATATCGTCCCAAACGCCATTCAGGGCTTGCTCTAACCCGCGCCAGTCGGCTTGTTGCAACTGACCGTAACGGTCAAGAAACCCGGCGCTGGAAAACTCCGTCCACTGTGGTTGAAACCCTGCCCACTCAGCGCGCAGCCAGCCTTCCAGGCCTGCAATGACACCCTCATAAGAGGCATACAGGGCACGCACATGGTCGGTGGACACATCGGGAAAGAAGGTGATGCGATAACGCTGGCCCCGATCACAATCGGTCACCTGCAGAATGCCGCTGGGGCCGATGGTGTAATGCAGCGGCTCGCCGAAAGTCAGCACACCGCCGACATCGGCAAGCACCGGTTCGAGGGTTACCGGGGTGTTGCCGATCGGCACAAACCGCGCGGCCTCGAACATGTGCACCAGCGTCAACGCCCCGCTGGCCGAGCACATGACCACCGATGAACTGAGCGGCTGGCGCGACTTGATCGGCGCGCTGAGGCGCACGTCGTTGCCGACAGTGAAGACCTGCTCGATATCCAGCGCGGTCCCGGTCCAGAACTGCTCGGCCCAGGCGTCGTAGTGGTTCAGGCACAGGCGAAATTCGCGGATCAGGTGCTCGAAGTCCGGCTCATCGGGATTCAAAGCAGCAACAACGAGCAGGCCGATGCTGTTGTTCAGGGCCAGCAGCCGATCGGTTGGAAGCATTCGCAGTCTCTCGCGCACATCAAAAAGGTGCGGGGACTTTGCGGGGGATCAATCAGGAAAGAAGTCGGGCGAGTAGGTGATGTCTGTAGGATATTTCGACATAGTTTGTGGGGCGGTATAGGGTTTCGTTTTTTCGTTCACAAAAAAGGGCTTTTACCTACCCAGGTGCCTTCAATGACAAAAGGATCAAGCGTCATGTCCAACACAGCCGAGCGGGTCAACATCGTCGACACTCAGGTGTTGTCCCATGACTGGTATCTGCTGAAGAAAATTACATTCGACTATCACCGCAACAACGGCGAGTGGCAGCGTCAGACTCGTGAAGTCTATGACCGAGGCAACGGTGCAGCGATTCTGTTGTTCAATCGCGAGCAACGCACGGTGGTGCTGACCCGGCAGTTTCGTTTGCCGGTGTTCGTCAATGGTCATGATGGGTTGTTAATCGAGGTGGCTGCCGGCTTGCTTGAAGGTGCTGCGCCGGAACAACGGATTCGCGATGAAGCCGAGGAGGAAACCGGTTATCGCGTGCACGATGTGAAGAAGGTGTTCGAGGCCTACATGAGTCCCGGCTCGGTGACCGAGAAGCTGCACTTTTTCATTGCCGAATACGACTCGGCATCGAAGGTCGGCGAGGGCGGTGGACTGGAAGAAGAGACCGAAGAGCTGGAAGTGCTGGAGTGGCGATTCGATGACGCGTTGGCGGCGTTTCAGCGCGGTGAGATCTGCGACGCCAAGACCATCATGCTGTTGCAGTATGCGGCGATGAATAACCTGTTCGGCGTTTGATTCAGAATAGATCCCCGGTTTTGCCAACCGTCGACCAGTCGCCACCCTCCAGGGTCAGCAAGCGCTCTTTCGCCTCAAGCCCACCGGCAAACCCGGTCAGTTTTCCCGAGGCGCCGATCACTCGATGACACGGCGCCACAATGGAAATCGGGTTGCGTCCGTTGGCAGCGCCCACTGCCCGCACGGCGCTGGGATTGCCGATCTGTTCGGCAATCTCGCTGTAGGTCCGCGTCTCGCCAAACGGGATAGTCAGTAGCGCCGCCCAGACCTTTTTCTGAAAGTCGGTGCCAGCGAAATCCAGTTCCAGATCAAAACTGTCACGCGTCCCGGAAAAATATTCTTCAAGTTGCCGGGCGGCTTTACGCAGGATCGGATTGTCGGGCGCTTCACTCATTGGCCCGAGGCGCACACGGTTCGGTTTGTCGTTTTCCCAGAGGATGGCTGCCAGTCGTGAGCCGTTCGCGACCAGCTTCAGCTCACCGACGGGCGAGGGCAGGGTGATGAACGTGTAAGACATGACGGCAGACTCCAGATCAGGGCGGCAACAGCGCCCAGCATACTGCCTGAGCGGGGAGGCGCAATACGCAAAGCAGACCATACTGCTTGTTGCTCTTGAAGCGTTCCCCCCTCTGTTTTGCACAGACCCTGAAAACAAAAAAAGAGATCGACTCATGAAGTACGAACCTTTGGCCAAATCGCTGATAGCGACCTCACTGGCACTCAGCTGTCTCATGGCTCACGCGGCGTCAGTCGCACCGGTTGCCGCCGAAAACGGCATGGTGGTCACCGCGCAACATCTGGCCACCCATGTGGGTGTCGACGTATTGAAAAGTGGCGGCAATGCCGTCGATGCGGCGGTCGCCGTGGGTTACGCGCTGGCGGTGGTTTATCCCGCAGCCGGCAACCTCGGCGGTGGCGGCTTCATGACCATTCAACTGGCGGACGGGCGCAAGACCTTCCTCGATTTCCGCGAAAAAGCGCCGCTGGCGGCCACCGCCAATATGTACCTCGACAAGGAAGGCAACGTCATTCCCGACCTGAGCACCCGTGGGCATTTGGCGGTGGGTGTGCCGGGCACTGTCTCTGGCATGGAACTGGCGCTGAGCAAATACGGGACCAAACCGCGCAAGGAGATGATTGCCCCGGCGATCAAACTGGCGGAAGACGGTTTCGAGCTGGAGCAGGGTGACGTCGAGTTGCTGGAGTACGCCACCGACGTGTTCAAGAAGGACATGCGCGACTCGGGTTCGATCTTCCTCAGCAAAGGCGAGCCGATGCAGGTCGGGCAGAAACTGGTGCAGAAAGACCTCGGCAAGACCCTGCGGACGATTTCCGAAAAAGGCGCCGACGGCTTCTATAAAGGTTGGGTCGCGGATGCCATCGTGACGTCGAGTCAGGCCAACAAAGGCATCATCACTCAAGCCGACCTCGACAAATACAAGACCCGCGAACTGGCGCCGGTGGAGTGTGACTACCGTGGTTACCACGTTGTCTCGGCGCCACCGCCAAGCTCTGGCGGGGTAGTGATCTGCCAGATCATGAACATCCTCGAAGGCTATCCGATGAAGGATCTGGGCTTCCATTCTGCCCAGGGCATGCACTATCAGATCGAAGCCATGCGCCACGCGTATGTCGATCGCAACAGCTACCTCGGCGATCCGGATTTCGTCAAAAATCCGATCGAGCACCTGCTGGACAAGAACTACGCGACCAAACTGCGCGATGCCATCCAGCCGCAAAAGGCCGGCGTGTCGGCAGAGCTGAAACCCGGCGTAGCGCCCCATGAAGGCAGCAACACCACCCACTATTCGATCGTCGACAAGTGGGGCAATGCGGTGTCGGTCACCTACACTCTCAACGACTGGTTCGGCGCGGGCGTGATGGCGAGCAAGACCGGGGTGATTCTCAACGATGAAATGGACGACTTCACCTCCAAGGTCGGCGTGCCGAACATGTACGGTCTGGTGCAGGGCGAAGCCAATGCCATTGCTCCGGGCAAGGCACCTTTGTCATCGATGAGCCCGACCATCGTCACCAAGGACGGCAAAGTGGTGATGGTGGTCGGCACACCGGGCGGCAGCCGCATCATCACGGCAACTTTGCTGACCATGCTCAACGTCATCGACTACGGCATGGGCTTGCAGGAAGCGGTCGATGCACCGCGCTTCCACCAGCAGTGGATGCCGGAAGAAACCAACCTCGAAGACTTCGCCGCCAGCCCCGACACGAAGAAGATCCTCGAGAGCTGGGGCCACAAGTTCGCCGGGCCGCAAGACGCCAACCACATCGCTGCGATTCTCGTCGGCGCACCGTCGCTGGGCGGTAAGCCGGTTGGAAAAAATCGCTTCTACGGCGCTAACGATCCACGTCGCAATACTGGCTTGTCACTGGGCTACTGAGGGGCGTAAAAAGGGGGCGGGCTCAGGTCCGCCCCTGCCTCAAGGACTGATCAAGGAAGGCTCATCATGACCACCGCATTACTGATCATCGACGTCCAGCGCGCCCTCTGTTCGGGCGAATACCAGTGCCATGACATTCACCACGTGATCAACACCATCAACGGTTTAAGCGCCCGCGCGCGCAAGGCTGGCGTTCCGGTGGTGCTGATTCAGCACGAAGAGAAGGGCAGCCCGTTGGCTCATGGTGCCGAAGGCTGGCAACTGGCCGAAGGGCTTGAGACATCGCCCAAAGACCTGCGCGTACGCAAGACCACTCCGGATTCGTTCTACCAGACTGACTTGCGCAAACTGCTGCCGAGCGAAGATTTCGAAAAACTGGTCATCTGTGGTCTGCAAACCGATTACTGCGTCAACGCCACCGTACGTCAGGCCCATCAACTGGGTTATGACGTAGTGCTTGTGGCCGACGCGCATTCCACGGTCGACAACGGCAACATGAGCGCCGAAGACATCATCTCCGAACACAACAAGGATCTGGCGCATCTGACTGGCGCTACTGGCCGCGTCGACGTCAAAGCTGCGGCCGACATAACGTTCTGACAACCCACACAAAACCTGTAGGAGTGAGCCTGCTCGCGAAGGCAGTGTGTCAGTCGACATTGATAGTGGCTGATCCACCGCTTTCGCGAGCAGGCTCGCTCCCACATTGATTGAAGGAAACGGATTGCTGCGACCATCAGGGATTTCCGCTGGCAGCACTGGCATACTGCGCGCCGTCCGAAGAATGGAATCTCTCGATGTTCGCGATCTCCCTGCGTCATGCCTTGCTGCTGACCGCCCTTGCGTTTGCCGCTGTTATCCACGCCAGCAGTTTCGATTGCGCCAGCGCTGCCAGCAAAACTGAAAAAGCCATTTGCGCCGATCCGGATCTCTCGCGCCTCGACGAACAACTCGCGGTGCGCTGGCGTTCCACCCTGACCAAGGCTTCGGATCCGAAAGCGCTTAAAACGGATCAGCGAGGGTGGCTTAAGCAACGTAATCAATGTGACGATCTGGCGCCCTGTTTACACCGGCAATACCTGATGCGTCTCACGGCACTTGAATACATGGTCAAACCGTTTTCCTGGGACGCCACTTGGCAGCTCATTCCCTGGGGAGTTTCGGAAGGGGCAGAAATCACCACCAGGCGGCAGGATGCTTCTCACATCGCCTTTGATATTTCAGCCGCGAACGGCTCCCACTCGGGTGAACTGGAAGGCATTGCAACGATAGAGGGGACGCAGGCCCGTTACGAGCAGGGAGAGTGTGTTTTAACCTTCAAGGCCCTAAACGGGGTGATGGATGTGACACAGGATGGCGCGGATTCCGATTGCGGCGCCGGAATGGGCGTTTACTACGGTGGACGGTATGTGGCTTCGAAGCAAACAGTCCTGGTCGACTATGATTTGCTCACGCTGGGTGTGGCACAGACGCAGCGGGAAAACGCAATGTTGCACGCGCTGCTTAACGGCGACTATCAGACGCTACTGCAAAACTGCGGCTTGAAGACGAACGGTGAGTCCTCTGAAGACGTACCGAACAGTGAGGTCAGCAACTATTGGGTCCGGGGATTGCCATCGAGCAACGCGGCGATTGTCATGCGTGCACCGAATGAGCAGTTCTGGATCATAGTCCTGGTGCCCCGGGCTGGAGGTAAAACCCTCGCGCGTTACTACACGAATGTTGCGCAATGGAAAGGGCGCATGCCGGACGTCCTGCAAGCCTGGTATGCGGGAAAGGGCGGGGAAGGCTATATGCCTCTGGATTTCATGCCCTGACCCGCATCAATCCTGCTGGCGTCCGAGGGGCTGTGAAACCACAGCCCCTCAAGTCGCAAACAAAACCCCACGAATCTCGCCTACCCGCGGCACTACGACCACGCCCTCCAGCACCATCCGCGTAATCGTCTGCGCCGCCATTTGATAATCCTCATCCAGCGGCACTTCTCGTTCCATGATCCGGCCCATCTGCCAGCCAATATTGGTGTACGTGCGCGTCGCCGACCAGATGAACAACATCAAATGCTCAGGATCCACCGGCGCCAGCAAACCGCGCTCGATCCAGCTGCGCAGGCATTCAACATTGCGCCGCGCTTCGGCATGCAACAGATTGCGGCACTCATCCGGCAACTGTCGGCCGCCCAGCAGCAACTCGCCACTGAACACCTTGGCAATCGCCGGATGCTCGCGGGCAATACGAATTCGCGCGGCCACGTAGGCGCGCAGCCCCGTCAGCGGATCATCGCTTTCACGCAGCGCCGCCGAGGCCTCCAGCAGTGGTTCGACAAAACCCAGCAGTACTTTGCTGTAGAGGTTTTCCTTGGTCTGGAAGTAGTAATACAGATTGGCCTTGGGCACCCCGGCACGCGCCGCGATGTCGCGGGTCTGGGTAGCGTCGAAGCCGTTGGCGGCGAACTCTTCGCTGGCGGCGGCGAGGATCAATTGCTCGTTGCGTACGCGGATGGCACTCATGGACACACAGGCTGGCTGGACGGCATGGAAAGATTCTGGCGATTTCGGATTCGCAATATACAAAACTATATAGCGAGGAAGCCAGCATACTCGGAGGGCAGCGCTATGCTGTTTCGATCATTGGTTGGAAACGGAGCGGGCACATGACCCTTCAAACAGTGCGGGCCAACGCGACACATCTCGATGCGGTGGCGCAGTTGTTCGACGCTTACCGAGGTTTCTACGAGCAACCTTCGAACCTTGAGCAATCGCGAGCCTTCATCGCTGATCGCATGGCTGCCAGCGAATCAGCGATTTTTCTCGCGCAGGATGAACGCGGCGAGGCGCTGGGTTTCGTGCAGTTGTATCCGACGTTCTCGTCCATCGATGCGCACCGTACCTGGTTGCTCAGCGACCTGTTCACTGCACCCGCCGCCCGTGGGCGCGGGGTGGGTCGATTGCTGATGAACACGGCGCGTGACTTTGCCTTGGCGACCGGCGCCAAGGGCCTGATGCTGGAAACCGCCACCGACAACTTCACGGCGCAAGGCTTGTATGAATCCCTTGGCTACATACGCGACAGCGGTTATTACACCTACCTGCTCGACTTGCGGCAGGGCTGAGCAAGTTTTTTTGCCGATTTCGCCAATTCAGGCTTTCGCTGGAAGGCCGCTCTCTCTAGAATCCGCCCGGCCTTCGCAATGAAGGCTCAATGCCATCATCTGGTCTTGTACACATAGGGACGGACATCATGCAATTCGGGAAAATTCTGGCGCTGGGGCTGGTACTTGCGCTGGGCGGTTGTGCCAGTTTCACCAAAGACGAAGTGGCGCCGGTGACCATGCCGTCGATGGCCAGTTACACCAACAAGCCAAACGTCTACGTCGATTTCGACTTCTATCAGGGCGAACCGAGAAGCGGCTCCGCCGTGGAAGTGCCGCAAGCCCGTGATCAACTGAAACCACAACTACAAAAAATCCTGACCGATTCTGGCCTGTTCGGCCGTGTCACCCTGGATGAATTCCAGAAGCAGCCGGGCGACTACAGCCTGCGTCTGAAAATGTACAACCATCCGCCGAATGCCGGCTCCATGGTGCTGGGCTTCATCAGCGGTTTCAGCCTGGGGGTGATCCCGGCGTATGGCACCGATCAGTACACCATGAGCCTCGAAGCCGTGGACGGATCGGGCCAGGCCCTGAACACCGCAAGCAATCACGATGCGATCGGCACCTGGATCGGTATCTGGTTCATCCCGCTGATGGCCAACACGCCTAAAGAGGCGGTGAATGACACCTTCACCCGTCAGGTCAACGCGTTGCTCAAGCAAATGGTTGATAACAAAAACCTGAAGTACTCGGCACTCGAAACCCGTATTCCACGTGCTTGAAGCCAAAAAAAGAGCCGCAATCGCGACTCTTTTTTTTGCCCTTACTTCAGGGCCTGAATGAACTGTGGATCGCTATACAGTTCTTTCAGCAAGTCACGCACCATCGGGTTGTAAGCGTTGACCGCATTCGGAATCGCAATGAAACCAAAGAAGCTGCTGCTCCATTGGCTGCTGACATTCTTGGTGGCGTCGTACACCACATCGTTGCCGTTGAGCAGGGTGAAACGAGCAGCCAGTTTGCCGTCGCCCGTGCCCATGCCGGCGGACAGTTCGTTTTTCACCACCAGCACTTTCAACTGACGCTGAGCCTGTGGATCAAGCAGACCGGCCTTGCGCAGTTCTTCGGTGATCGCGTCCTGAATGTGCGCCGGGATGCTGCCGGACGGCGAGCGCACCGGGTTGGCGCGGACCACCAGCGAACCTTCACCGGATTCGGCGTTGACCTGAGGATTGCTGATCGCATGCAGCGGCGGGGTTTGCTTGAGCTTCTGCACGTTCTCGAAACTCGGCTCGTAGCGGGTCATGGTCATGCCACAGCCTTGCAGCAGCACGGCCAGCATCGGGATCAACAACAGCGACTTCTTCACGGCAGTTCCTTGCGTGGGAATAGAGGAGGGCGCGAATTATGGGCAGAGTGCCATCATTGAGCAACCTCGTTCGTCTGCGCTTTGAGCAATTGCTCGATCTGCGCCAATTCCCAGGTACTGAGCAGGCTCACCGGGTCAGTGCCGAAACGCTGCCAGCGCTCTAGCAAGCCCTCTTGCCCCTCGCCGCTGCGGGCGTATTCGCAGTGATGTAATCGCCCCCCGGCAAAATCCAGCAGCAGGCGCCAGCCGTCGATATCGACTGTGATCAGTCCGGTCTGGGCAGGTGCTTCGCAGACTTTCAATGCGAGCACACCGAGCGCCGCTTCACGCAAACGCTGGCACACTTCGCGGGACGTCAGAAATGCAGACATGTCGGACTCGATGAATACAGGAGCGCGCCAGCATAAAGCCCGAACCCACAAGTGTCAGCGTTCACTGGCCCGATCCGCGACAATTCCGTAACATCCGCAACCCTCTTTTTCCCGAACACCTGCAGCCGCGCTCGACGGCCGCTCAATCAGGTAAGCCATGAAACCGATTCGTCTGCGCGCCGATGTCCTGGCCGGACTCACCACCTCGTTTGCCCTGTTGCCCGAATGCATTGCGTTCGCGCTGGTGGCGCACCTCAATCCGTTGATGGGCCTGTACGGCGCCTTCATTATCTGCACGCTGACGGCGTTGTTCGGTGGCCGACCGGGCATGGTCTCCGGCGCGGCGGGTTCGATGGCCGTGGTCATCGTCGCGCTGGTGGTGCAGCACGGCGTGCAGTATCTGCTGGCGACGGTGTTGCTCGGCGGCTTGATCATGCTGGCGTTCGGCTTGCTGCGCCTGGGCAAACTGGTGCGCATGGTGCCGCACCCGGTGATGCTCGGTTTCGTCAACGGGTTGGCGATCATCATTGCGCTGGCGCAACTGGAGCATTTCAAGAGCGGTGAAGACTGGCTCAGCGGTACGCCGCTGTATCTGATGACCGGGCTGGTGGCGCTGACCATGGCCATCGTTTACCTCTTGCCGCGCCTGACAAAAGCGGTGCCGCCGGCACTGGTGGCGATCCTCGGCGTCGGCCTGCTGGTTTACCTGTTCGGCCTGCCGACCCGCACCCTTGGCGACATGGCGCACATCGCCGGCGGCTTGCCGACTTTCGCTTTGCCGGACATCCCGTGGAATGTCGAAACCCTGCGCATCATCGCGCCATACGCGATTCTGATGGCGCTGGTCGGTCTGCTGGAAACCCTGCTGACGTTGAACCTCACCGACGAAATCACCGAAACCCGTGGCTACCCGGATCGTGAGTGCGTGGCGCTTGGGGCGGCCAATATGGTCTCGGGTGCGTTCGGCGGTATGGGCGGGTGCGCGATGATCGGCCAGACCGTGATCAACCTCAGTTCCGGTGGGCGCGGGCGTTTGTCTGGCGTGGTCGCGGGGGTGCTGATTCTGTTGTTCATTCTGTTTCTGTCGCCGCTGATCGAGCGTATTCCGCTGGCGGCGCTGGTGGGTGTGATGTTTGTGGTGTCGCAGCAGACTTTTGCCTGGGCGTCGTTGCGGGTGGTGAACAAAGTGCCGCTCAACGATGTGCTGGTGATCATCGCTGTGACCACTATCACGGTGTTCACTGATCTGGCCACCGCCGTGCTCTGCGGCATTATCATTGCCGCGCTTAACTTTGCCTGGCAGCAGGCCCGTGAACTGTATGCCGATCAGCATCTGGAGGCTGACGGAAGCAAGCTTTATCGTCTGCATGGCACTTTGTTTTTTGCCTCGACTACGCCGTTTCTCAATCAGTTCGATCCGGCTAATGATCCGGCTCGGGTGACTTTGGATTGTCGGCATTTGAGTTTTGTCGATTATTCGGCGATTGCGGCGTTGAAGACTTTGCGCGAGCGTTATGCCAAGGCGGGTAAGCATTTGCAGGTGTTTCATTTGTCTGAGCGGTGCAAGAAATTGCTGAAGCGGGCGGGTGAGGAGCATCATTGATTATCTGGCTTACCGGGTACATATCCGTTGCTGCGGGTGTTGCTGATTAGGGTTCCGCCCTTACGGCGGGTCACTTTTTCCAGACGCCCGGAGTGCCGGCCCAGAAAAAAGTAACCAAAAAGGCTTGCTCCTACGTGCGGCCCGCTCGCTGGGGCTCGGGGTTCCTTCGCTGCGGGATCCCTCCACTCAGCCTTCCGACGTCGCCCTTGGATCAAGATCAAGAGCGGCAGCCGAGCTAACGCTCATCCTGTTGAGTGGAGCGGCTTTGCCGCTTGGGTTGTACGCACGTTAAAACTGTGGGAGCGAGCCTGCTCGCGATGCGGTCGGATCAATCAAAGATGCTTTGAATGACACGCCGCTATCGCTAGCAGGCTCGCTTCCACTGGTGTTGGTGTTCGGCCAGAATTCAGATGGCCGGGAAGTCGATATCGGTCAGCGCCGCGTTGTTCAGGTAGTTGGTCAGGCTCTGCACGGCTACCAGTGCAATCACTTCAATGATCTTCACGTCGTCGATGCCGGCAGTGCGGGCGGCGACGATGTCTTGCGCCGAGAGCCCGGCCTTGCCGGCAAACAAGGTGTGCGCTGCGAGGCAATAATCGCAACCATTGACCTGTGAGGTGGCGAGGTACACCGCTTCTTTTTCCTGGGCGCTCAGCGAGGTTTTGCCGAGGATTGCTGAGGCTTGCACGTAGGTTTCGAGGGCAACCGGTGCTTTGGCCAGGGTGGTGAAGACGTTGGGCAGGAAACCGATTTTCTTTTTCACGCCTTCCAGCACTGGGCGGCTGGCGTCGGTGGCGGTTTCGAGGCTGATAGCGTGGATGCGGCTCATGGTGATTCTCCGAGAGTCCGGTGCAAGGTGCGCCGGGGATGGAGGTCATGTTATTGAGTGAGGCTGGTGGGTTGGCGGCAAATCGTCGAGGATATGCGGCAGATCGTCCAGATATGCTCTTGGAGTCGTCCATGGATCGCCTTTCAACATTGCTCAGCCATTTCGGTGTGACGGCCGGCACTTTTCACAGCGGCACGTTCTGCGGCGTCGCGGTTCATGAAAATGAACCGGTCGGCCATGTGCATCTCTTGCAGGCCGGTGAATTGCTGCTCAAGCCGGGCAGCGAACGTGAGATCCGGCTCAGTGAACCGTCGCTGATCTTCTTCCCCCGGCCCTTCGCCCATCGCATGTTTGCCGACGAAGCCATGGACACTCGGGTAGTTTGCGCCACGCTGACGTTTGACGGCGGTTCCGGCAATGCGCTGGCGGCGGCACTGCCGGATTATCTGGTGCTGAAACTGACGCAAATCCCGGAACTGGCCAGTACTGTGGAGTGGCTGTTCAAGGAGGCGTTCGAAGGTCATTGCGGGCGCGTAGCGGTGATGGATCGCCTGTTCGAACTGCTGGTGATTCTGTTGCTGCGACACCTCATCAGCAGTCGCGAGCAACAACCGGGGATGATCGCCGGGCTGGCCGATCCACGTCTGTCGCGTGCCTTGAACCTGATGCACGAGCAACCGCAAAAGCCATGGAGCGTGGCGGATCTGGCCGCTGTCGCCAACCTGTCCCGCGCCGGTTTTGCCGAGCAGTTTCGCCGGGTGGTCGGGCAGACGCCGGCCGATTATTTGCTGAGCTGGCGGGTCAGTCTGGCGCAGAAACGCTTGCGTGAAGGCAAAGCGATTGCGCTGATTGCCGAGGAGGTCGGTTACGAAAGTCCTTCGGCGCTGGCCCGGGCGTTTCGGCGCAAGACCGGGCTCAGCCCTCGCGAGTGGAAGGCCGGCGCCTGAGGATCATTTGGCGAATTTCTTCGCTCCGGCCACACACAGGATCACACCCAGCGTCGAGGCGAGCATGCCGAGGCTGACCTGTTCATGCAGCAGGGTCGCCGCCAACGCCAGACCGAAAAACGGCTGCAGTAATTGCAACTGACCCACCGCTGCAATCCCGCCCTGAGCCAGGCCGCGATACCAGAACACAAAGCCGATCAGCATGCTGAACAGCGACACATAGGCCAGACCCACCCACGCCGATAGACTGATGGTGCTGAACGAGGCGGGCGCCAGCCACACACTCAACACCGCCATGAGTGGCAGCGACAGTACCAGCGCCCAGCAAATCACCTGCCAGCCGCCGAGGGCGCGCGACAGCTTCGCGCCTTCGGCATAGCCGAGGCCGCAGGCCAGAATCGCCGCGAGCATCAGCAGGTCACCGGTGGGCGAGGCAGTCAGGCCTTGTGCCAAGGCGAAACCGACGACCAAAGCGCTGCCGAGAATGGAGAAAATCCAGAACACCGGTCGCGGCCGTTCACCGCCGCGCAGCACGGCAAATATCGCCGTGGCCAATGGCAACAATCCGACAAACACAATCGAATGCGCCGACGTCACGTGTTGCAGCGCCAGGGCGGTCAGCAGGGGAAAGCCGAGCACTACGCCCAGCGCGACAATCAACAGCGGCAGCCATTGATCGCGCGCCGGACGCCGTTCGCGAAACAGCCACAACAGCGCCACCGCCAAGACCCCGGCGATGGCTGCGCGAACCACGGTGAGAAACACCGGATCGAACTCCAGCACCGCCAGACGCGTGGCCGGCAGCGAGCCGCTGAAGATCACTACACCGATAAAGCCGTTGATCCAGCCGCTGGTTTTTTCCAGTGCCGGGGTGCTCAGATTCGAAGTCTGTTCCATGCCAGATCACGCTCAGAAGTGGGTTGCGTCGCGGCCATGCTAGGGCCGAGAATCAGCACAATCAAAAAATTGTCATGGATACACCCGGCATGCCACGTTCGCGCTACAAAACATTGGTTGACGCCTACGCGGCGGACATTCGCTCGGGGCAGTTGCCGCCGGGTACGCGGTTGCCGCCCCATCGGCAACTGGCCGCTCAAGAAGGGCTGGCGCTGGTCACGGCCTCGCGGGTGTACGCGGAGCTTGAGGCCATGGGCCTGGTCAGCGGCGAGACCGGTCGCGGCACCTTTGTGCGCGAAACCTCATTGTCGTCGGGGCAGGGCATCGATCAGAAAGACGTGGCGGTCGGTATGATCGACCTCAATTTCAATTACCCGTCATTGCCCGGTCAGGCCGACCTTTTGCGCACTGCGCTGCGCCAATTGGCGTTGTCGGGCGACCTGGAAGCGTTGCTGCGTTATCAACCGCATGCCGGGCGTGCCCACGAGCGTGCGTCGGTTGCCCGGCATCTGCTGACGCGCGGGGTGACGGTCGAAGCCGAGCAAGTGCTGATCGTCAATGGCGCCCAGCAAGGCCTCGCCGTCACGTTGATGGCATTGCTCAAACCCGGCGATGTCATTGCCGCCGACGCGCTGACCTATTCCGGCTTCAAGGTACTGGCCGAAGCGCTGCATCTGGAAGTCGTGGCGATTGCGTTCAGTGATCAGGGGCCGGATCTCGCGGCACTCGACAAACTCTGCCGCAGTCGCTCGGTGCGTGCCGTGTACAGCATGCCGACGTTGCATAATCCGCTGGGCTGGGTGATGTCGTTAGCGCAGCGCGAGCACTTGGTGGCGATTGCCCGTCGACATGATCTGACGATCATCGAAGACGCGGCCTACGCGTTTCTGGTGGACAACCCACCGCGTACGCTGGTCGATCTGGCGCCGGAGCGCACGGTGTACGTCTCGGGTCTGTCGAAAAACATCGCCACCGGCCTGCGCGTCGGTTTCATCGCCGCGCCGACAATGCGGGTACCGGCACTGGAACGCATCATCCGCGCCACCACCTGGAACACGCCGGGCATCATGACTGCCATCGCCTGTGGCTGGCTCGACGACGGCACGGTGACGTTGCTCGAGGAACAGAAACGCCACGACGCCAAGGCGCGGCAAGCGCTGGCGGCCGAGGTGCTGAAGGGCTTGCCGAGCATTGGCCATCCAGCGTCGTATTTCTTGTGGCTGCCGCTGCCGGAGGATGTGCGCGCCGATCAGATTGTCGTCGAGCTGATGCACCAGCAGATTTCCGTCACCACGGCGGAGCCGTTTTCGGTGGCGGGCCATGCGCCGCATGCGATTCGTCTGGCGCTGGGTTCGGTAGAGATGGATGTGTTGCGCCAGGCATTGAGCAAAATCAGCAAGATCATTGGCGCTTACCTGTAAAAACAAAATGCTACCCTTGCGCCGCCCGATGCAGACCGACCCGGAACCCGTGATGAAAAACACCGCTGCACTGTCACTCGCCCTGATGCTCGCCACCAGCCTGCTCAGTACGTTCACCCACGCTGCAGGCGATCCTGAAGCCGGGGCGAAAATCTTCCCGCGCCTCTGTGGCGGCTGCCATCAGGTTGGCGAATCGGCCCGTCCCGGATTCGGCCCGCAACTCAACGGCATCATCGGCCGGGCTGCCGGGACGTCAGCCAATTACGTGTATTCCGATGCGATGAAAAACTCGGGCCTGACCTGGGATCGCGAAACGCTGATCGCGTATCTGAAAGATCCGAAAGGCGTGGTGCCCGGTACGCGGATGATTTTCTGGGGGCTGAGTGACGAGGAGAAAGTCGGCAACTTGCTGGCGTATCTGCAGAGCTTCGACGTTGACGGTCACGCCCCGGCCAATATCGTTCAACCCTGAACAAATGTTGGGGATGGCTGGCGCTTCGGTGTGCGATTCAAGTATTGGCGTGTCCGGGCGATATGCCTGTTACCCAAGTCCCTGATTGAAAAATGACATGAAAAAGTTATTCGGCGTTATGGCTGCCTTCGTTCTGCTGACGGGTTGTGTGACCAAAGATCTCAGCGTTGAAGACCGCCAGCAAATCAAAACCCTGAAAGTGCTGCCGGTGTATGTTGCCGTCGACAACTTTCAATACACGAGCATGACGCAGGCCTGGGGCGCAGGTCTGGGCGCCGGAGCAGGCGCAGCGGCGGGCATGAATTCCGGCGCTTTGACCAGTGGCGCCGGTGCGTTGGCGGGGGCGGGTTCCGTCGCTGGGACGAAAGCGGCGGACGTGGCCACCGGAGATATCACTCTGGCGATTCGCAACAACATGAAGGCCAATGGCATCGACCTGAGTCAGCTGATTCGGCAAAGCTTCGAAAAACGCGTGCAGCAGGAACATCTGTTTACCGTGGTGGGAGAGGGTGAGCGAGCCGATGCCGAGGTCGAAATCCTGGTCTCGCAATGGGGCCTCTGCCTGAAGAATTTCAGCAGTGTGTTGTACCCGGTGATCGGCGCCACGGCGCAAATCAAACGTAACGGCTCGGCGGTATGGCGCAATGTCGACACTATTTCCGTATCCAACGATGCCAACACCATCGCCTACACACCGGAGCAGTACGCCACGGATCCTGATGCGTTGCGCAAAGCGTTCAGCCATGTCTCAGATCTGGTGGTCGGTAAGCTGGTCGACCACTTGAAGCAGTGAAGGCCTGATCACGCCACCCGATTACGACCCGCCGCCTTGGCCTGATACAGCTGCTGATCGGCGCGTTTGATCAGTGCGCTGTGGCTGTTGTCGGCCGGGTCTGCCAGGCCGACACCGATGCTCACCGTCACATTTCCGACCGCAGGGAAATCGGCTTCGGCAACTGCCGCGCGAATTTTCTCGGCGACCACTTCCGGGGTGTCGGGTTGGGCGATTTCCGGCAACAGTACAGCGAACTCTTCGCCGCCATAACGGGCGACGAAATCGGTGGTGCGCAAGCTGGCCTGAATCAGTTGCGCCAACTGTTGCAGCACCTCATCACCCACCGCGTGACCGTGGGTGTCGTTGATGCGCTTGAAGTGGTCGGCATCGATCAGCAGCAGGGAAAACGGACGTCCGGTGCGGCGGAACAGCAGTGTGTATTCGGTGAGTTTCTCGTCGAAACGGCGACGGTTGTAAACGCCGGTCAAACTGTCGTGGGTCGCCAGACTCAGCAGCTCGGCGTTGGCCTGTGTCAGGGCAGCGGTGCGTTGCGCGACGGTGGCTTCCAGCGAGGCATTGGCCTCTTGCAGTTCGCGCTCTTTGCTGAGCAGTGATTGCGTCATTGCATCGATGGACTGGCCGAGCTGAGCAATTTCCCGCACCGGGTGTTGCAGCGGGAATTGTGCACCGGGCTGTTTGTTCTGAACTTGTCTGGCCGAATGCGCGAGCTGTTCGATCGGTCGGCTCAGATACAGCGCCAGATAGTAGGCCACCAGGCCAAACAGCACGGCCGCGACCACGCCCAGTATCAGCAGTTTGTAGAGCAGCAGACGCGCCGGTTGCAGCGCGGTTTCCAATGGCTGGCGCACGGCGATCGACCACGACAGCGCCGTGCTCGACGGTGTTGGTACGGTGACCATGCTGGTGAGAAAGCCGTTGCCCGCCGTCCATCCCTGTAACTTCGAATCCGTCGCCGCCAGTTGCTGGCCCGCCAGCGCTTCCGGATAGAGAATCTTGCCATCGTGATCGATGATCAGCGCCTCGATATCCGGCGTTGAGTTTTTATGTGAAAACGCCGCTGACTCAACAATGCGTGTTACCCAACTCCAGTGCGCGTGTGCGCCCAGGACGCCAATCACCTGACCGTCGGCGTTACGGATCGGCGCGGCGAAATCGATGAAACGCAGCGGTTCGCCGTTCGGCAACCCCGGCAACATTTTCGCCAGCAGCACCGCCTCATGGGGATCGCCGGTGTACTCCCCGCGCAACCCGGCCTGGAACCATGGCCGTTGTTGCACCGATTGGCCGACCAGCAAGCCGTTTACCGCTTGATGCACTTTGCCCTCGGCATCGGTGACGCCCATCCACGCATATTCGGCGCGTGCCTGGGTGCGCAACTGCATCGATTTGAGAATGGCCGGGTTGTCCAGATCGCCACGCTCCAGATGCGGCGCGCGGCTGAGCAGATAAACCTCCAACTGGCGTTCGCGCAGTTGTTCACCCAATAACGATGCGGCCGAACGCGCGGTGTTGAGCAACGCATTGCCACTGACCTGCTTCATTTGTTCAGTGGCGATGTGGCCGACATAGAAGCCCACGCTAAGCAGCGTCAACAAAGATAAACCGGTAAACCAAAGGGTGAGGTGGCTACGCAGACTGGCTTTGAGCATGGGGGGGCAAGGTCTGTTTTGGAGTTGTGAGCGCATGGTATGCGCAATGGACGCCGGGTGACCAGTCAGGTAATGGATGACGCGAACAAGCAAAAGCCCGGCTGATCAGGCCGGGCTTTTCAGGGGATTACGCTAAAGCCAGTGATTTATGCGACGCGGCGTTCAAGCAGACGATCGGAACCACCTTCGGCAACACGGCGTTCAAGCAGACGATCGGAACCACCTTCGGCAACGCGGCGTTCGATCAGACGATCGGAACCACCTTCGGCAACGCGGCGTTCGATCAGACGATCGGAACCACCTTCGGCAACACGGCGTTCGAGCAGACGATCGGAACCGCCTTCGGCAACGCGGCGTTCGATCAGACGATCGGAACCACCTTCGGCAACACGGCGTTCGAGCAGACGATCGGAACCGCCTTCGGCAACGCGGCGTTCGATCAGACGATCGGAACCACCTTCGGCAACGCGGCGTTCGATCAGACGATCGGAACCGCCCTCGGCAACACGACTTTCAATCAACTTGTCCGAGCCGCCTTCAGCGACCTGGGTATGTGCCGGGGTGGCGGCAAAAGCGTTAATGGCGAAAACCGAGAAAGCGATGCTGAGAAGGGTTTGGCGTTTCATGATCGTGTGCTCCAAGGGGTAGTTGTTTGTCTGGAGCCGATGTTACGCCGTGGATTTTTTATGAGAACTTCATTGACGTGATGGTAACTATCGACGCCAGCAATGTATGCCCGAGCCCCCGTTTCATGGGGTTGTTGATCGCACGCACAGCTCACCGGTAGCCCGCGTCAAAGCCAGTTCATGCAGCACGTCGTGGGTCAGGCCACTGCGCGCCTTGGCTAGCCACACCGGACAATTCGCATCATGGCGATACGGCGTGAAGTCAGCGTATTGCTGCAGCAGGCGGGTTTGCAGTTCGTCCAGACGGGGGCGGATCTGCTTGCCCAGGTCGGGGCGCGGAGTGTCCGGCGCGGCACCCGCCGCCTGCCATTGCGCGAGCAACCCGTACTGCACCAGTTTGTTAGCCTCCATTTGCGCCGCAATCAGTTGCGCCACGTCTTCCGGGTCGAGCTTGTGCTCGGCGGCCAGCGCTCGGGCATTGGCGATGACCTGCGCCTCACGAGGGCTGTCTTGAATCGGCTTGCCGCTGTCCCATTTGGTCAGTGCGACGAGGTCGCCGATGTTCAGGCGTTCGTTGAGTGTTTCCAGCAACGGCTTCAACGTTTCGGCGGGCGCGGCAGCGTGAGCGCTGGTGGCGAGCAGGGCAAAGAGGCTGGCGGTCAACAGATTGGCAAGGTGCGGCATGAGCAGAGTCTCAATGAGAGCAATGGAAGTGGACAGTTGTTTACCACAGCTCTGAACCGACACCTACAGATCCGTGCTCATTACACAGGCGCGGGCACCGGTCATAAACATCGATTTGAAATGTTAATTGCGCCCCGCGTGCAACTCGCCGAAGCTATCCTTCATCAGCTCTCCCGCCGCTCGAGATGGACCTCTATTCAATGCAAGCCGTCGCCCAACGCCCACTCTGGCACACCTACCTGCTGTTTCTCGCGCCGATGGTGCTGTCGAACTTTCTGCAATCGATGTCGGGTACGGTCAACAGCATCTATATCGGTCAGATGCTCGGCACCCAGGCGCTTGCGGCCGTGTCGGGGATGTTTCCCATCGTGTTCTTCTTTATCGCACTGGTGATCGGCCTCGGCGCAGGCGCCGGTGTGTTGATCGGTCAGGCGTGGGGCGCGCGTGAGTCGCACATGGTCAAGGCGATTGCCGGGGCGACGCTGTTGCTGGGCGTATTGATCGGACTGGTGGCTGCGGTGTTGGGCAGCGTGTTCGCGCGGCAGGCGTTGGCGGGGTTGGGGACGCCGGCGGATGTGCTCGACGATGCGGTGGCGTATGCCCATGTGATGATGTGGATCTTGCCGTCGCTGCTGGTGTTTGTGTTGTTCACCCAACTGTTGCGCGGGGTCAGCGACACGCTGTCGCCGCTGCTGGCACTGGTGGTGTCAACCTGTGTCGGGCTGGCCTTGACCCCGGCGCTGATTCGCGGCTGGTTCGGCCTGCCGCAACTGGGCATTCAGAGTGCGGCGTACGCGGGGCTGGCCGGCAACCTGGCGGCAATGGCATGGCTGGCGTGGCGCCTGATTCGCAAGGGCCATCCGTTGGCGCCGGACCGCGAATTCTTCGCCGCACTGCGGCTCGACGGGGCGATTCTCGGCAAGGTGTTGCGCATCGGCCTGCCGACCGGCGTGCAGATGATTGTGCTGTCGCTGTCGGAGCTGGTGATCCTGGCGCTGGTCAACCAGCACGGTTCGCAAGCGACGGCGGCCTATGGCGCAGTGACGCAGATCGTCAACTATGTGCAGTTCCCCGCGTTGTCGATTGCGATCACCGCCTCGATCCTCGGTGCGCAGGCTATCGGCGCCGGGCGACTGGAGCGCATGGGGCCGATTTTGCGCACCGGGCTATTGATCAACGTGTGCCTGACCGGCGGTTTGATTGTGCTCGGTTACCTGTTGTCGCCCTGGTTGCTGGGGCTGTTCCTGACCGAGGATTCGACCCGGGCAATGGCTGAGCATCTGCTGCATATCATGCTGTGGAGTCTGTTGGTCTTTGGTTTTCAGGCCATCATCGGCGGGATCATGCGCGCCAGCGGGACGGTGTTGGTGCCGGTGATCATTGCGATCATTTGTGTGGTCGGTGTGCAACTGCCGGCGGCGTACTGGCTGGACGGGCAATATGGTTTGCAGGGCGTGTGGATGGCGTTTCCGGTGGCGTATCTGAGCATGCTGGTGTTGCAGACTCTTTATTACAAACTGGTCTGGCAGCATCAGAAAATCGAGCGTCTGGTGTAGGTGCTGGCGCAATGCCCGGTTGTTTGCTTAAGTCAATCGAGGCCCTTGATGGCAAGCCCGCCTGGAGAATCCGATGTCGATGCGATTGCTGGTGGCTGCCGCGTGTTCGCTGTGCGTTGTCTCTGTCGCACACGCTGTCGAATACACCCGGGTCAACACCAGCGCCAGTCAGATCAGCTTTACCTACAACCAGATGGGCTCGCGGATGTACGGCACCTTCGGCAAGTTCGAGGCGACGCTGGACTTTGACACCGAAAACCTCGCCAACGCCCACACCACGTTGCACATCGACCTCACCAGCATCGATGCCGGCAGTGAAGACGCCAACACCGAACTGGTGAAACCGGCGTGGTTCGACACCGAAAAATTTCCCGTGGCGGTGTTTGAGTCCCGGCGTTTCACCCAAGTGGCCGAGCGTCGCTATCTGATCGACGGACAACTCACCCTCAAGGGCGTTACCCGCGAAGTGCAGGTACCGGTGGAACTGAAGCCGGGCAGCGACATCGGCATTTTCGACGGTGACCTGGTGCTCAAACGCGACGATTTCGGCCTCGGCGCGGGGGAGTGGGCAGACACCGTGGTGTCCAAGAACATCGCCATCAAGTTCAAGGTGGTGGCGCCGCAGCAGTGACCTGGTCAGTCAATAAAACCGGTCCTGTTCTTTCATCGCCTGAATCTGCCAGAACGTCCTGCCGGAGATCAGCAGAAACAGCAACGCGAGCAGCGCGCCGCCGCTCATGATGTAGAAGCTCGTGCGGTAACTCTGCAACTGGCTGGCGATGCAGCTTTTATCCGGCATCCAGGGCGACACTAGCAGGGTGATGGGGCCATCGACTTCATACCGGGTATGCTCGACGTAGCGTTCGTCGGCGTGTTGCCCTTCATGGGGCTGGCCTTGGGCATCGGTGTATTGATAGTGAATGACCTTGCCATTGGCGTTCATCGGAATCTGTTCCAGTGCCGTGACACTGCCCCGGGTTTCCACACCGTTGAAACTCAGCGCCCCATAAAGCATGCCGGACTTGTGAGCCATTGCAGCGAGCAGCAGCACTACGCAGCAAGCAACGGTCAGCATGACGATACGGTTGTAGAGGTGATCCTTGGCAGCTTCGCGCGGGTAATACATGGCCGGTCCCTGGAGGTGACATTGGTAGAAGACCGTTACATCGGCGCTCGGAAAAGGAACTTTAGACGTCCGCCGGGCCGGTCACGGTATGATGTCGCGGTTCGTCGACCGCTGCGGTTGTCGGCAACGCTTTTTACCGTCGGAGTTCTTCATGCCACGTATCACCCACTACAAATCCCCATGCCCCGAGGGCGTCAACAGCCAGATTCTGCAACTGGTCGTCGACTATCTGAGCGACATCAGCGCGGTCGGTCTCGGCCCGAGCAATCTGCTGTACAACGTCTATCAGTACGCGGTCGGCTATGAGGTGCATCTGTATCTGGAAGCGTTGAATGGCGAGAAGGGCACCGACGTCGAGTTGCTGGTCGCCACCGACGAGGATGATCCGGAGCAAGTGATCGGCTTTCTGTTGTATCTGCCGGTGCAGGGCGATTGGGAAGCGTGCAGCGTCGCTTACATGGCGGTGCGCGAAGGGCATCGGCGTCAGGGTGTGGCGCGGGCAATGATCGGCGAAATGCTCGGGCGTTATCCCCACGCGGAACTGGCCTGCACGGTCGGCAAAGTCCCGTACTTCGAGGCACTGGGTTTTGAGGTCATTGGCCAGCGTGAAACCCAGGTGTTGATGAGCACCCGGCATTACCGCAGCAACGGCCTGCGCGGATTTATCGACACCACCCCAATTTACCGGTCGCTGGAAGTGCAGCAGATCCACACCTATCTGCTACAGAAAAACGGCAAGCGCGCGATGCTCGACGCTGAAAAACAGCGCGATCGACACCTCGATCAGACCTCTCGCCATGTCGAGGCGTTTGTCCGCCAGCGCCTGACCGTGCACTGACCTCACATCGCTGAAAAAGCCCTTGCTGTGAATGGCGCAGCAAGGGCTTTTTTGTGCGCGTCATTCAGCCGAGTTTGACGTTCATGGTGATCCGCGCCGTGAACACGTGCCTGCCCTCGGTATCGCGAATATCCACGGTGACGATCTTGTCGCCCGCGCTTTGCCAATCCACGCCCTCACCACTGGCCACCGCCGTCACATCGGTTTTCGCCTTGGCCAGATATTCCACGGTCATGCCTTTGGGGATCCAGCGTGCGCCGGCCGGGATCGACACATCGGTCATCATCCCGGCGGCGAGTTCTGCCGCGTTGCACATGGCAATCGCATGCACGGTGCCGAGGTGGTTGGTGATCTCACGACGGAACGGTACTTGTACCGTCGCCGAGTTCGCACGCAACTCGGTCACCAGCGGATTGATGCTGCTGAAGTACGGCGCGACCTGGCACGCCATCTGGCTGAACGCTTGCGGACCTGCGCTGTTGAACATGCTGAGAAACTGACTCATGGAAACGCCTCGCGGAAAGTGATTTTGCAGAATGATGTTCCGTTACAGAATAATGTTCTGTAACGGAACGGTATTCTGTCTGCGACAAATCTGTCAACCTGAGCGTGTTTTGTCAGGGGACACGCTGTGGCCCTTCCAACCTCTACTTTCTGGCCTTGAGCAACATGGACACCGCAGATTTACTTGAACGCAGCTACCCCGGCCGCCGCGCCGAACTCAAGCGCGACATCTTTCGCAAGGCGCTGAGCCTGTTCAACGAACAGGGCATCGAGGCCACCACCATCGAGATGATTCGTGCCGAGTGCGACACCAGTGTCGGGGCGATCTATCACCATTTCGGCAATAAGGAGGGCTTGGTCGCGGCGTTGTTTTTCACCGCGCTGGAGGATCAGGCGCGCCTGCGCGATGCCTATCTGGAGGCGGCGAAAACCACCGAGGAAGGTGTGCAGGCGCTGGTGTTCAGCTACGTCGATTGGGTCGAACGTCAACCGCAGTGGGCACGCTTCCAGTACCACGCGCGGTTTGCCGTGACCAAAGGGCCATTCAAGGACGAACTGGCCGAGCGCAACAAGGCCCGCAATCTGCGTCTGCGCGACTGGCTGGCCGAATCAGGGCGCGCTGCCGAACTCAAGGCGCTGCCCGCCGAACTGTTGCCGTCGTTGATTATCGGTCAGGCCGACAGTTACTGCCGTGCCTGGCTGGCGGGGCGGGTGAAGGGCAGTCCGGCGGACTATCGCGAGTTGCTGGCACAAGCGGCCTGGCGCTCGATTCGCGTCGATGCGCTGCCGGCCTGCTGATTTACGCAGACAAAAAAAGAGCCTCAAAGCTCTTTGATGGGGAGGAAGTAGAGCCCTCGAGGCTCAAGATGCGCATGAAGCAAGACACGGGCTTGATTGGGGTTCAGAGCACCCGTGTCTACGCAGCGCTCGATAGAGCGGAGCCACTGCGTGATTCCATCGTAGGAGCGTGCAAGTGACGGCTCAAGTACCGCCAGTCGCCCGGGCAACTAGACGCTGGCCTCTTTCATGAATGTTCACAGACTCCCTGGAGCTGCCGAAGGCTGCGATCTTTTGATCTTGTTCTTAAAATCAAAAGATCGCAGCCATCGGCAGCTCCTACAGTGTTTTTGCGGTATCAGCGCGATCCAGGCCAGCCTGATTTTTCGAGGGCAGCGAGCAGGCTTTCGGCATCGAGGCCCGGCACCGAGTGCCCGTTGCCCTCGGTGCTGTCGCTGGCCAGCAAAGCATTGATGATCGCTTCTTCAACCGCCTCGGTCGCGGCCAGAAACAGTTCGCTGATGTGGTCATTGTTGACCATGCGCAAACCGTCGCAGGTCGGTGCGCCTTTGCCCTCGTAGGCTGCGGGCGGTACGTGATCGTTGCCGGTGGCGAAAGCGATGAAGATGTCGCCGCTGTGATCCTCGTTGCCACCGCCGGTGCGCGCCAGACCCAGGCTCGCGCGTTGCGCCAGACGTGTGCATTGATGCGGCAATAGCGGCGCGTCGGTGGCCAGGCAGACGACGATCGAACCCATGCCCGGATGCGGCAATGAGGCGCGCAGGAACGGCGAATCTTTCTGTTCCATATAGCGCCCGACCGGGTAGCCATCGACCCGCAACTCACTGCGAATACCGTGATTCGCCTGCAGGATCGCGCCAACGGTCCAGCCACCCTGAGCACTGCTCAAACGCCGCGAGGCGGTGCCGATGCCCCCCTTGAATTCATGGCAGATCATGCCGCTGCCGCCGCCGACGGCGCCTTCCGTGACGGGACCATCTACGGCTGCGGCGAGCGCTTCGGCGACGTGTTCAGGCTGGACGTGAAAACCGTTGATGTCGTTGAGCAAGCCGTCAAAGGTTTCCAGTACCACCGGCATGTTCCAGTAGAGGCGACCGTCGTCGGGTTGTTGCTGGCGATCCAGTCCAATCAATGCATCGCGCACCACACCGAGGCTGTGGGTGTTGGTGAACGCAATCGGGCTGGTCAGCAGACCCGCCTCGCGAATCCATTCAAGCCCGGTGGCGTCACCGTTGCCGTTGAGCACATGCACCCCGGCAAAACACGGCTGCAGATTGGTCGAGCCTTGTCGCGGTTCGATCAGCGTGACGCCGGTGTAGATGTCGCGCCCGGCGCTGCTGCGTCCGCGCACATTGCTGTGGCCGACGCGCACGCCGGGTACATCGGTGATAGCGTTGAGCGGGCCGGGAGGCAGTTGGCCGATGCGGATGTTGAGGTCACGGGCACGAGGTTTCATTGATTGTTGTCTCTCTGAAAAATGCTGGGTTGTGCACTGACCCTGTGGGAGCGAGCCTGCTCGCGAATGCGTCGGCACTTTCAACTCATCAGTGCCTGACCCACCGCTTTCGCGAGCAGGCTCGCTCCCACAGGGTTTTGTGAAATGTCCAAAAGGCTTTACTGGCCGTTCTTGACCTTGCTCCACACCCGCGTGCGCACGCGTTCGGTGGCTTTGGGCAGGGGTTCAAGGGTGTACAGCGTGGCCATCGCTGCGGCAGACGGATAAACCGCCGGGTTATCCCGCGTGGCGGCGGCCACCAGCGCTGTCGCCGCGCGGTTGCCATTGGGGTACGACAGATGATCACTGACCGGCGCGATCACTTCCGGGCGCAACAGATAGTCGATAAAGGCCAGACCCTGAGGACGATTCGGCGCGTCCTTGAGCAGCACCAGCGTGTCGAACCACACCGGCGCGCCTTCCTTGGGCAGGCTGTAGGCGATCTTCACGCCGTTGTTGGCCTGCTCGGCATTGGTCTTGGCTTCGAGCATCGCGCCCGACCAGCCCACTGCCACGCAGATGTTGCCGTTGGACAGGTCGCTGATGAATTTCGACGAGTTGAAGTAGGCAATGTGCGGGCGCAGTTTCAGCAGCAGCGCTTCGGCTTTTTTATAGTCTTCAGCGTCGGTGCTGTTGGGTGGCAAGCCGAGATAATGCAGGGCGACCGGCAGCATCTCCGACGGCGAATCCAGCATTGCTACGCCGCACTGGCCAAGTTTGGCGAGGTTGTCTTCGTTGAACACCAGGTCCCACGAATCCACCGGCGCTTTTTCGCCTAGCGCCGCACGCACTTTGTCGACGTTGTAGCCGATGCCGTTGGTGCCCCACAGGTACGGCACGGCGTATTGATTACCGGGATCGTTGTTGGCCAGTTTCGCCAACAGGTCGGCATCGAGATTCTTCCAGCCCGGCAGTTGATCGCGCGGCAGCGGGGCGAGGGCGCCGGCCTTGATCAGCGTCGGCAGGCTGAAATTGCTCGCCACCACCACGTCGTAGCCGCTGCGGCTGGTCATCAGTTTGCCTTCGAGGACTTCGGCACTGTCGAAGGTGTCGTAGACCGGCTGGATACCGCTGTCGCGCTGGAAATCGTTGAGGGTGTTCGGGCCGATGTAGTCGTACCAGTTGTAGACGTGCACGCTCGGGGTGTCGGCGGCCATGGCGATTGAGCTGGCGCTGAGACCGGCCAGCAGGCCCAGTTTGATGCCGAGGTTGATACAGCCACGGTGACGACGCATGATGCGGCACTCCTGGCCTGTGCAGGCCGGTGATGAACAGGAGTGCTCAGCCTATCGGGCCGGTCTCGCCTGACCCATTCCCATCATGGGTTACTCAAAAGGGGTAGTGCGTGGACGCGTTGCTGCAGGAACTGCCAGTGCATCAAAGCCTGGCCCGGGTATTTGCCAAGGTCGGTCAGGGCGGTTTTTGGCGCGCGCTGGTCGATACGTTGCGGCTGCTGGTGCCGCTGGACAACGCGCTGGTGGCGCTGATGCAAGCCGGGCAGACGCCACAGTTGCTGATCGACTTCGACAGCAGCGGCCGCGCCGACGAGCAGGAAGAACTGGCCGGTTACAGCGCCGGGATGTACCTGCTCGATCCGTTCTATCAAACCGCATCGACCGGCATCGCCGACGGCTTGCACAGCCTGGCTTCGGTGGCGCCGGACCAGTTTCTGCAAAGCGAGTACTACCAGAGTTACTTCCGTTCGGTGGTCGGCGAGGACGAGTTGCAGTTCATGATCAACATTGAGGGCGGCGTGCTCGGCTTGTCATTGGGTCGTTCGACACCGTTCGATATGGCCGAGCAGGGCAGATTGTTGTGCGTGCGCGATTGGGTGCTGGCCGCGATGCGTCGGCATGTGCAGTTGCTGCCGCCGCAGGGTACGGTGGCTGAAACGCCGGTTGGGGATCTGGCGACGTTACTCGATCGCTTCAATGCGCGGCTGACCGTGCGTGAGGTCGATACCGCGCGGCTGATCTTGCAGGGTTTTTCCAGCAAGGCGATGGCCCAGCAGATGGGCATCTCGCCGGAGACGGTCAAGGTGCATCGACGCAATCTGTATCACAAGCTCAATGTCACCGGGCATGGGGAGTTGTTTGCGCTGGTGTTGCGTCCACCAACTCCCTGATTCACCACAAAACCTGTGGGAGCTGGCTTGCCAGCGATGGCGCTATGTCGGGCGATGAAAATGTCGACTGCGCCGTTCTCATCGCTGGCAAGCCAGTTCCCACAGGGGGCCGTGGTGTTTGCGCGATGGCGGGGTGTCAGGGGGTGCGGTGGAAGACTAAAGCCTTGAGGCCGCTTTCAGGATCAATATCCGCAAACTCCGGCGGATTCTCCAGCCGCTCTACAAAACGCAGACTCGGCGCTTCCTGCGTCACGCCATCAATCAGAAAATCCGAACCGAACGCCGGGTCATTCATGCACGCCAGCACCGTGCCCTGCGCGGTGAGCAATTCCGGCAAACGACGCAGGACGCGCTGGTAGTCCTTGGTCAGCAGGAAACTGCCTTTCTGGAACGACGGCGGATCGATGATCACCAGATCATAAGGGCCACTGTTGATCACCTTGCCCCAAGACTTGAACAGGTCATGACCGAGGAAACTGACTTTGCTCAGGTCATGGCCGTTCAAGCGATGATTGTCGCGACCCCGGCTTAGAGCAGCCCGCGACATGTCCAGGTTGACCACATGGCTGGCGCCACCCTCAATGGCCGCCACGGAAAAACCGCAGGTGTAGGCAAACAGATTCAACACGCGTTTGCCGTTGGCCTGTTCGCGTACCCAGTTGCGTCCGTAACGCATATCGAGAAACAGCCCGGCGTTCTGTTTGCGTCCCAGATCGACGCGATACTGCAAACCGCCCTCGACGATGCTCATTTCGTCGATTTCATCGCCCAGCAACCATTCGGCAGTGCTCTGCGGCAAGTAGCGATGCTGGATCAGCAAAGTGTGCGCGCCAGACTGTTTCCATTCGGCGGAACCGGTGAGCTTCAGTAGCAACGCTTTGAGATTGTCCAGCTGCTCAGGTGCCGGTTCCTTGAACAGCGACACCAGCACCACGCCTTGCAGCCAGTCCACGGTCAACTGCTCCAGCCCGGCCCAGCAGCGCCCGCGCCCGTGGAACAGGCGACGGGTTTCGCTCGGTGCGGCCGCGAGGGCCGGCAGCAGATGGGCGTGGAGGGTGGCGAGGGCTTCAGGGGTCATCGGTCAGGATCGGCAAGCAAAAGGGCCGGCATTTTAACCACAAATGCATCGTCGCGAACGATTGCCGCTGGGGGCAGAAACGACGTTTCGCAAAAGACCTGTATCAAAAATGAATTTCTGCAGAGCCCGCTGCTCATACCAGATAAGCAGCGGATTCAAGCCGCTAAATCGTTAATGCAATTCAGGGAGTGCAGTTCCATGTGCCCAATACCGACAGCGGACGAGCACCTTCCTGGCGGGTTGATTCTGGTGGTTGAAGACGATCCGTTGATTCTGGAGTTTCTCTGCGAAATTCTTCAGGAGGAAGGTTTCAAAGTCGAGCCGCAGACCAGTGCCGACGCCGCATCACTTTACCTTGAGCAAAACGCCCCGAACGTGGCGTTGTTGCTGACCGACATCACCATGCCCGGCACCCTCAATGGCGCTGATCTGGCCAATCTGGTCGGCGACCGCTGGCCGGACAAACCGGTGATGGTCATGTCCGGCTATGAAACGCCCGAGACCTCCGGGGTCAAGCATCCGGTGGCGTTCATCAAAAAGCCCTGGGCCATCGGTCAATTGCTCGACTGCGTCGACAGCGCCTTCAAATCCAAGGCACCGCGCCTGCACTGACATGCTGGGTGAATCGACCGGGCAAGTGCTACATTGCCCGCCCGGTTTTTTGCCAGAGGATGCGACCCTTTGTCTGCTCACGATGCTGTATTCGATCACGCGTTCGGCGCGTTTCTGTTCGACATGGACGGCACTGTCCTCAATTCCATCGCCGCCGCTGAGCGGATCTGGTCAGCCTGGGCCGTGCGCCATGGCGTCGATGTGGAAACCTTTTTGCCAACCATTCATGGCGTGCGCGCCATCGACACCATTACCCGTCTGAACCTGCCGGGCGTGGATGCCGAGGCGCAAGCAGCGTTCATCACCGAGGCGGAAATCGAAGACGTCGAAGGCATTGTCGAGATTCCCGGCGCGGCGAAATTTCTCAACCGCCTGCCCAAAGATCGCTGGGCGATGGTGACGTCGGCACCACGGGATCTGGCGTTGCGGCGCATGGCGGCGGCGGGGATTCCAGAGCCTGCGGTGATGATCACCGCTGAAGATGTGAAGGCCGGCAAACCTGATCCGGCCGGCTATTTACTGGCGGCCAAACGTCTTGGCCTGGAAGCGCGTGATTGCCTGATCTTCGAAGACGCCACGGTGGGTATTCAAGCTGCCGAATCCGCCGGCGCGGCGTTGATGATCATCACTACGACGCATCAGCATCCGCTGGAAACGGCGCATGCGACGGTGGCCAGTTATGCTGCGGTGCAGGTCAAGGTCGACAGCGACGGCAAACTTCACCTGCAAAAAAACTGACACAACACAGTCCCTGTGGGAGCTGGCTTGCCAGCGATGAGGCCCTGTCAGTCACTATATATTTGACTGAACCACCGCTATCGCTGGCAAGCCAGCTCCCACAGGGTTAAGTGTTGCCCTGTGGTCAGTAAACCCCAGGCACCAAACGCCAACTCCGCCCGCAATAAGCCTCGTACTCCGCCCCAAACTGCGCACGCAGCAGCGCTTCCTCCGAATGAATCCTGGCAATCAACGGGATCAGCGTCAGCGCCGCCAGCATCAACCCGACCACCGAACGAAACGCCAGCGCCCAGCCCACAGCATTGACCAACAGCCCTAGATAACTTGGATTGCGCAGGTGCTGGTAGATGCCATCGGTGACCAATCGATGCCCCGGCTGAATCGCCACCAGTCCACTGAAACGCCGCCCCAGCACAAACACCGGCCACAGCCTTAATGCGCCGCCGATGATGAACAGCAGTGCGCCGAGCCAACGTACGCCTTCACCGCCAAAGGTCCAGAAATTCACCCGGTCGCAGTAGGCTGGCAAGAAACCACTGACCAGCCCGATCACACCGAACGCCGGAATCACCCAGCGATTGGCACGATCTTCACGTTCGCCAGAACTGAGGTTGACCTCGCTGAACAGTGAGGCGATCACCATGGCCACTGTCGCCAGTGCGACGATCACCAGTGAACCGTGGGAAAAGAACATCGCCACACCGCCAATGCCCCACACCGCCAGACCCAGCCAGGCGAGGGTGGCGAGTACCGCGACAACGGTCATTTGCGCAGACATTTTCATGGTCGACTCACGGCTGGGTGCGTATCCGTTGAGTGTAGAACGCCCGAGGGCAATGGTTGTGGCTGCTGGCCTCATCGCGGGCAAGCCCGCTCCCACAGGGATTTGCGGCGTACACAAAGTTCAGGCTCACCCATGAACCTGTGGGAGCGGGCTTGCCCGCGATGAGGCCCGTTCAGTCAGCGGAAATCTCATTACCTGTCAAAACGGTGCGGAAAGTCTCGACCAACGGCCGCAAATTTATCCGGTGCCATGCCGCCCACAATGGCGTGGTCAACGTCAGCCATGGCAGTTCACGCAACACCACGCCCGGCGGCGCGTTATGGCTGAGGCCTTTCTGAATCATCGCAATCCCCAGCCCCGACGCCACCAGCCCCAGCGCAGTAAAGGGCTCGGTCGCCTGCATGCGCACATCGGGGGTGAAGCCTGCGCGGATGCAGGCGCTGGCAAACTCATCGTTGGCATCCTGACGCGGCTGCACGCCGATCCATTCCTGATCGGCCAGATCCTCGGGGTTCAACGCCGCTTGCTGCGCCAATGGATGATGTTCCGGCAGCGCCAGCAGCATCGGATCATCCAGCACCTGAAAGCCCAACAGATCCGGATCGTCATCGGTCGGCGGCTCACTCACCAAGGCAATATCGAGACTACGCTGTCGCAAACCTTCCAATTGCTCGGCGGAACTGAGGTTGTACAACGCGACATGCACATTGGGTCGATCCGCGCGCAACACACGCAAGGCATTGGGCAGGACGCCGGCGTGCATGGCGTTCTCGATATAGCCGATGCACAAGCCGCCTTCTTCGCCACGACCGAGACGTTTGCCTAGGGATTCCAGGCGATTGGCGTGGGTGAGCAGGGCGCGGGTTTCGGCAAGAAAGGTCTGGCCGTCGCGGGTCAGACGAATGCGTTGCTGGCTGCGCTCGAACAGGGTCAGGCCCAGGCGTTCTTCGAGCTGGGCGATCTGTCGGCTCAGCGGCGACTGGGAAATATGCAGCCGTTCGGCGGCGCGGCCGACGTGTTCTTCCTCGGCGACTACAACGAAGTAGCGCAATTGACGGATATCGATCATGTCAGCCCTATAGGGACTCAAGTTCTGCGCATTATGTCTTGGACGGTCTCGGTGTCGCAATCTAGGATCTGCTCAACGGTCACACAGACCCAGAACCTATCGAGGAAAAACCCATGAGCTTGAAAGACAAACTGCCCGGTCAACTGGGCTTCGGCACCGCGCCACTGGGTAACATGTTCCGCGCCATTCCCGAAGAAGAAGCGCAGGCCACCGTGCATGCCGCGTGGGATGCCGGCGTGCGTTACTTCGACACCGCGCCGTTCTACGGGTCCGGTCTGTCGGAGATCCGCCTCGGCGAAGCACTGAAGCAATACAAGCGCGACGACTACGTGCTCAGCAGCAAGGTCGGCCGAGTGATTCTCGATGAAGTCGAAGACGCCGCTGCCCGTGATCTCGGTGAAAAGAGTGGTGTGTTCGAACACGGTCGCCCGAACAAGATCGTCAACGACTACAGCGCCGACGCGACCCTGCGCTCGATCGAAGACAGCCTCAAGCGCCTGCAAACCGATCGGCTCGACATCGTCTGGGTGCACGACATCGCTCAGGACTTCTACGGTGATCAATGGCTGGAGTACTTCAATCAGGCGCGCACCGGCGCGTTCAAAGTACTGACCCGCTTGCGTGAAGAAGGCGTGATCAAAGGCTGGGGCCTGGGCGTGAACAAAGTCGAGCCATGTGAACTGACCCTCGACCTCAGCGAGGCGCAGCCGGACGGTTTTCTGTTGGCCGGTCGCTACACGCTGCTCGATCACGAACGTCCACTGCAACGCCTGATGGATGCAGCGCTGGCGCAGAACGTTGAAATCGTCGTCGGCGGCCCTTATAGCTCAGGAATCCTGGCGGGTGGCTCGCACTTCGAGTACCAGCAGGCCAGCCCTGAAGTCATCGCCAAGGTCGAGCAGATCAAACGCATCGCCGCTGCTTACAACGTCGATATCAAAGCCGCTGCGCTACAGTTTTCGCTGGCCAGTCCCGCTGTTGCTGCGGTGATTCCCGGCGCCAGCAAACCCGGCCGAATTGCTGAAGACGTCGCCGCATTGTCAGCCGTTATTCCTGCCGGTTTCTGGCAGGCCATGCGCGACGCCAGACTGGTTTCCGAACGTGCACCATTGCCAATCGATGAGGTGAAAGCATGAAGATTGATCTGAGTGGAAAACTGGCCATCGTCAGCGGCAGCACCGCTGGTATCGGTCTGGGTATCTGCCAGTCGCTGGCCGAAGCCGGCGCCACGGTGGTGGTGATCGGCCGCGACACGGGCAAAGTTGAACAGGCGTTGGCGAGTATTCGCGAAAAAGTCCCGGGTGCGCAGTTGCGTGGTTTGGCTGCCGATCTGGGCACCGCGGAGGGCGCGCAGAAACTGTTCGCCGCTGAACCGCGCGCGGACATTCTGGTGAACAACCTCGGCATCTTCGACGCCGTTGATTTCTTCGAAGCGCCGGACAGCGAGTGGACGCGTTTCTATGAGGTCAACGTGATTTCCGGTGTGCGCCTGGCACGGCATTACGTGCCGGCAATGGTCGAGCAAGGCTGGGGCCGAGTGATTTTCCTGTCTTCGGAATCCGGCGTCGCCACGCCGGCCGACATGATCAATTACGGCGTGACCAAAAGCGCCAATCTGGCGGTGTCCCACGGTCTGGCCAAACGTCTGGCTGGCACCGGGGTGACCGTCAATGCGATCCTGCCGGGGCCGACCTTCACTGATGGTCTGCAAGACATGCTCAAGGATGCCGCCGCCGAATCCGGGCGCAACCTGCGCGATGAAGCCGACGCTTTCGTGCTCAAGGCCCGTCCGACTTCGATTATCCAGCGTGTCGCGGATGTTGAAGAGGTCGCGCACCTGGTCACCTACATCGCTTCGCCGCTGTCCTCGGCCACCACTGGCGCCGCGTTGCGCGTTGATGGCGGCGTGGTCGACAGCCTGACGATCTGAATTCCCGAGAGAGACGTTTATTTATGCCAACAGCATCTGCAACCATCGATATTCCGGCTTCGGCCGATCAGGTCTGGCAATTGATCGGCGGCTTCAACACGCTGCCCGATTGGCTGCCGTTTATTCCCAACAGTGAACTGAGTGACGGCGGCCGCGTGCGCACGCTGCAAACTGCTGACGGCGGCGTGGTGGTCGAACGTCTGCAAGCGTTCGACAACGCGGCGAAAACCTACAGCTATTCGATTGAACAGGCGCCGTTCCCGGCCACTGATTACTTGGCGACGATCAAGGTCGAAGCGCTGGGGCAGGGCGCACGGGTGACGTGGTCGGGGCGCTTCAACGCCAAAGGCGTGAGCGATGAAGAAGTGGTGGCGCTGTTCAGCGGCATCTATCAGGGTGGCCTCGAAGCACTGCGCGCTAACTACCCAACTTAATCATTCAGCACAAAAAACTGTGGGAGCTGGCTTGCCAGCGATAGCGGACGGTCAGTCGCCGCAGAAGGTGACTGAACCACCGCTATCGCTGGCAAGCCAGCTCCCACAGGGACTGCATCAATTTGGAAATCAGGTGGAGGTCAGGAATTTTCGATCAGGCTCTGCCGGCAATCGAGCACCAGTTTCGCCCCGCCCAGATCACTGCTGCCAACGTCAAGACTGAAGCCATGCAAGCTGACAATCGCCGCCACGATCGACAATCCCAAGCCAAAACCACTCTGCGGTTGCCCACCCTCGGCGCGATAGAAACGCTGGAACACTGCCTCACGCTCGGCTTCGGGAATCCCCGGTCCCGAGTCGTGCACTTCAATTCGCGTCTGCCCACCCGCGTTTACCCCGCGCAGCATCACCGTGCCGCCCGGTGGGGTGAACTTGATCGAGTTGCTCAAAAGGTTGGCCAGTGCCTCGAACAACAACGCCCGGTCGCCATTGAGCGCTGGCAACGTCTCCGGCATGTTCAAGTCGAAACGCAGGTCGCCCTCTTCGGCCAGCGGCAGGTAAAACTCATGCAGTTCTTCCAGCAACTGCACCGGATCGAGTTCGACAAACCCTGAGCGCCGCTGGCGATCTTCCAGCTCGGAAATCCGCAGCAAGCCGCGAAACCGCGCCATCAGCGTGTCCGCTTCCGCCAGCACCAGATCCAGTTGCGCCGCCTCCTGCGAGCCTTCGCCAGCCTGCTGCTGCATGCGATACAGCTGCGCGCGCAGGCGCGTCAGCGGCGTGCGCAAATCATGGGCGATGTTGTCGCAGACGCCTTTGACTTCATTCATCAAGCGCTCGATGCGCTCCAGCATGGCGTTGACGATGGCGGCGAGCATGTCCAGTTCATCGCGGCGATTGGACAGTGGCAAACGATGGGTCAGGTCGCCGGCGACAATCGCCTGGGCGCTGTCCTGAATTGCCCTGATTCGTCGCAGTGGCCGACGCCGCAGCAAATGCCAACCGGCAATCCCCGGCAGGATCGTCAGCGACACGCCCCAGAACAACGCATGCAAAATGATCCGCGTCACCGCAAACAGCGAGCCGTTGTCGCGCAGCAACACCAGCCAGCGACCGTCGCGGGTTTGCGTGGCGACCGCGTCGCAGCTGTCATTGGGCAGGGTCGGGTCATCGGAGTCGGCGCAGTCGGCGAGCATGTGGATCTTGCCATCCAGCGGCAGGCCCTCGGGGATCTGCTGCAACGCACCGCCGAGGTAAACGCCATCGGCATCGAACAAGCCATAGGCGTCGATGCCGCGAATATCGAAGGTCATGCTGGCGGCGAGGGCGTCTTCCAACTGTGCGCCGCGAAAGTGCGAAAACAGGTGCTGACGTTGCATCAGCGAGTGTTTGGCGAGGTTGTCGAGGTAGCCGGAGACCTCGTAATACATGACCCCCATGAGGATCGCGCTCCACGCCACGAACAGCGAACTGTACAGCGCCAGCAAGCGGCTGCTGGAGGAGCGCCAGCCGTCAGACGGGTTCGGCAATGACATAACCTGAGCCCCGTACCGTGCGGATCAGCGGCACATGGCCGGCGGCGTCGATTTTCTTGCGCAGACGGCCAATGTGTACGTCGATCAGGTTGGTGCCGGGGTCGAAGTGATAGCCCCAGACTTCCTCGAAAATCATCATCCGCGAAAGGATCTGGCCGCTGTTGCGCATGAGGAATTCGAGCAATTTGTACTCGGTCGGCAGCAGCGTCAGCACTTGTTCGGCACGGCGCGCTTCGTGGCTGATCAAATCGAGTTCGAGGTCGGCTACCTGCAACGTCGTTGCCTGGGTGGCGCCGCTGTTCTGCCGACGCAGCAACACTTCAACCCGTGCGGCCATTTCATCGGTGGCGAACGGTTTGGTCAGGTAATCATCACCGCCAGCGCGCAAGCCGCGCACACGCTCGTCGACATCGGAGAGGGCGCTGATCATCAGGATCGGAGTGGCTACCCCCATGGTGCGCAACGTGGTGACGATGGCCAGGCCATCGAGTTCGGGCAGCATGCGGTCGAGGGTGATCAGGTCGTAGTTGCCGCTGACGGCACGGTCGAGACCTTCGCGGCCATTGTCGACCCAATCGACTTCCAGCCCGTGGCTGCTCAGTTCGGCGACGATTTCCCGGGCGGTCACGGCGTCGTCTTCGATGGTCAAGATACGAGTCATAGGCAGGCCTGCTGATCGGTTCAAACGGAATGGCAGCATTTTGCCAAGAAATTCCGCTGACGCTTTAAATTAACTTTCATGTTGTAGCTGTCATTTGCGCGTCTTGAGGATTTATTTGCCGCAACGTTGATATCATATAGCCATAATTTCCATCGGGAGTGGTGCCGTGCGTCTTTCGATTCGCCGTGGCTGGATGCCGATCACCGGTCTGTTGCTGGTGCTGTTCAACGCCTCGGCATGGGCCGCCAACACGCCGTGTTCCGGAAAGAAGGGCGGGATTGCCCGCTGCGATGGCGACCTGTTCCTGTGCAATGACGGCTCCATCAGCGGCTCGAAGAAAAGCTGCGCGGCGATGTTTGGCGAGCGCCAGCAGGCCCGTCCGCAAAACTTCCTGCAAAGTGATGATGGCTGCGCCTGTGGCACCGGATCCTTCTGCACTGGCCCACGCGGCGGGGTGTATTGCCTGACCCCCAGCGGTAACAAGAGCTACAAACGCAAATAACTGGCATTTGTGCCAATGCATAAAACCCGCTGTTATTCGACCCTTGTTGCAATTTGCAAGGTTCTGGGAAGTTCATTCTTTCTAACTGATTGAAACTTAAGGATTTATTTATTTTTAGCGACTGGCACGGTCACTGCAATTCCTCTGATGACGAGTTGTAACACCATTTTTCATGCCTGGAGCAGAACAACAATGAATAGATCCTCTGATGGGTTTTATCCTGCCGCTGAAGAGTCGAGCAGCGTTTCGGGCGTGTCCTGGGGCGCGATCTTCGCCGGTGCTGCGGCTGCCGCTGCACTGTCGATGATTCTGGTCCTGCTCGGGTTCGGTTTGGGTTTCTCTGCTGTTTCACCGTGGGCCGGAGAGGGCGTCAGCGCCAAGGGCCTGGGCATATCGACAATCATCTGGCTGGCGGCGACGCAAATCATCGCTTCCGGCATGGGTGGCTATATCGCCGGTCGTCTGCGCGTGAAGTGGGCGAACATGCACGGTGATGAGGTGTATTTCCGCGACACCGCGCACGGCTTCCTCGCCTGGTGTGTGGCGACGTTGGTCACCGCAGTGCTGGTGGTCGGCTCGGTCAGCAGCGTCATCAGTGGTGGTGTGCAGGCCGGTGCCAGCGTCGCTGGCGGTGCAGCCAGTGCCATGACTCAAGCGGCCGGTTCTGCTGCGGCCAACACCGACAGCAATCAGTACGGCTACTACATCGACAGCCTGTTCCGCGATGACCGCCCAGCCTCCGTCAGCGATGACGCCGCGCATGGCGCCGTGGCCCGCATCTTCGCGCAAAGCCTGGCCAACGGTCAGCTGAGTGCCGAAGACCGTACCTACCTGGCGCAACTGGTGGCGCAACGTACCAACCTGACGCAGGCCGACGCCGAACGTCGTGTTGACGAGATCTACGCCCGCACCCAGAAAGCCCTGGCCGATGCCAAGCTGAAAGCTCAACAAGCCGCTGACACCGCTGCGAAAGTCGCTGCCTGGACCTCGCTGTGGATGTTCATCTCGCTACTGGCCGGTGCGTTCTTCGCCAGCCTCGCGGCCACGTTCGGCGGTCGTCGCCGCGATGCGGTCGAGTACGTTGAAGTCGATACCTACACCACGACCACTCCAGTCCGTTAAACAAGGAGCATGACCATGCGCTCACTACTGCTGTTTTTTCTCGGCGTGCCAATCCCGATCATCATCCTGATCGCCCTGTTCGTGCACTGATTGCTCCATTGAGGCCCATGCCTCGGCCGCTTCCACCTTCGGGTGGAAGCGGCTTTTTGCTTTCTGCGGGGGCAACGGCGAGAATCGCCGCCGGAAGTGGATTGGCCGCTTTTACCTCTTTTTAAGGATGAACACGTTGGACAAGAAGGAAATCAAACGCCAGTTGGTGGAAATGCTCGAAGCCGGGCGCTCGAAAACCGAAACGTTCAAAGCGTTGTCGGGCGGTGCGGTCAAAGATCGAGTGTTGGCGGCCTGGATCGGGGGGCGTCCGGATCCGGCCCTCAGAGAAAAGCATTCACTCAAAGTCACTCTGCTCGTAGCGTTGACCTGCATCCAGGCATTGATCGGCGCAGTCTTCGGTTTCTTCCTGTTCTATGACGCAAGCGCCGGTCTGGCACTGACCATGCTGCTGATCGCTGGCGGCATTCCGTTGTTGTTTGCATGGGGCTTCTACAAGAACGTGGCGGCGGCTTACACCATTTACGTCATCCTGACCGTCAGTCAGGTTTCACGCATGTTCAAGGGTTATGAGGAAGATCCGCTGTCGACCGTGATTGCCGTCGGCATCACTCTGGCCATTGTGTTCTACGCCGCCTGGATCAAAACCCTGCTGTTCCCGGACCTGGGTTTCATCGGCGCGAAAAAGATCAAAGGGCAGTTCGTCTTCTCCAATTGATCGTTGGACAATCCAACCGCTTTCACTGGCCTAGATCAATATTTGCTGTGGCGATATCGCCTAACGTAAATGATCCCGGCCTTTGCTGAGGTATGAACTACAGTGCTTCACGCGCACCTTGTTGCGCTGACGGAGTACCCGCGTCGACGCCCCCTCACAGCCACAATAAATGCGTCGACACGGTGTAGTGCAGCAAGGAGCTGACACCACCTCAACCGAACTTTCACGGATGAACATCGCAATGCACTGCCTAGAAAGAACCTTCGATATCCAGCCGTTGGCGCAGGCGGATATGACCGTCCACATCAACGGGCAAGCGGTCAGCGCCGCCATCGGCGAAACCGTACTCAGCGTTCTTCAATCCCTCGGCGTACGCCAGATTGCCCGCAACGATCACGACCAGATCACCGGCGCCTACTGCGGCATGGGCGTGTGCCAGTGCTGTCTGGTGAAAATCAACGGTCGACACAAACGCCGCGCCTGCCAGACCGTGGTGCGTGACGGCATGCACATCGAAACCCGGGTCAACCGCATCACCGCGCAGGAGGTGGTCGTATGAGCCTGCAACCGGTCATCGTCGGCGGCGGCCCGGCGGGGATGGCGGCGGCCATCGAACTGGCGCGCCACGGCGTGCGCTGCACCTTGCTCGAAGAAGCTTCGCGCCTCGGCGGTGTGGTCTATCGCGGGCCGCTGCGTGATGGCGTGCAACTGGATTATCTCGGCCCGCGCTACGCCGAAGCGCTGGGCAAACTGCACGGTGATTTTCAGGAGCAGGCCGGGCTGATCGACGTGCGCCTCAACCATCGCGTGGTCGGCGCCGAAGGCACCCGCGCGCTGGAGGTGCTCGATGGCGATGAACAACTGCACGAGATCGAGTACCCGCAATTGCTCTTGGCTGCCGGTTGCCACGAACGCAGCGTACCGTTTCCGGGCTGGACCCTGCCCGGAGTGATCATGCTCGGCGGTCTGCAACTGCAAATCAAAAGTGGCGTGGTCAAGCCGCAAGGGCCGGTGATCATCGCCGGCACCGGGCCGTTGCTGCCGCTGGTAGCGACGCAGTTGCATGCCTCTGGCGTCAGCGTCGCCGGCGTGTATGAAGCCTGTGCGTTCGGCAAGATTGCCCGTGAAAGTCTGGCGCTGCTGAACAAGCCGCAGCTGTTCCTCGATGGCTTGAGCATGCTCGCCTACCTGAAACTGCACGGCATCCCGATGAACTACGGCTGGGGTGTGGTCGAGGCCCACGGCGAGGGCGAACTGAAAAGCGTCAGCGTTGCGCCGTATTCGGCCACTTGGGAACCGGACATGAGCCGCGTCGAGCGCTTCGAAGCCAAGACCCTTGCGGTCGGTTACGGCTTTATTCCGCGCACGCAACTGAGCCAGCAGATGGGCCTGGACCACGGCTTCAGCGACGATGGTTATCTGCGTGCGAATGCGAATGTCTGGCAGCAAAGCAACGAACCCCACGTGCATCTGGCCGGCGACATGGGCGGGATTCGCGGCGGTGAAGCAGCGATGCTCGCCGGCAAGATCGCCGCGACATCGATTCTGCTGCAACGCGGCGTGCTCGAAGAGGAGCTGGCGCGGGTTCGCCGCGATCGCTACTTGAGCAAACTCAAAGCCATCGTGCGTTTCCGCGCCGCCGTGGATCGCTACACCGAACGCGGCGTCGGCCAGACCGCATTGCCCGCCGCCGACACGGTGATCTGTCGCTGTGAACACGCGACCCGCGCTGACATCGACCTGGCGCTGGAGCAGGGCGTGCAAGACATCGCCAGCCTGAAAATGCGCACCCGCGTGAGCATGGGCGACTGTCAGGGACGCATGTGCGTCGGCTACTGCAGCGACCGCCTGCGCCAGGCCACCGGACGTAAGGACGTTGGTTGGCTGCGCCCGCGTTTCCCGATCGATCCGATACCTTTTTCCGCGTTCCAGTCTGTCGGCACGGAGGCCGCTGCCCATGAGTAAGTTCTATGACGTGGTCATCGCCGGCGGTGGCGTGATCGGGGCGTCCTGCGCCTATCAACTGTCAAAACGCAAAAACCTCAAGATCGCACTGATCGATGCCAAGCGCCCGGGCAACGCGACGCGTGCTTCGGCCGGTGGTTTGTGGGCGATCGGTGAGTCGGTCGGCCTCGGCTGCGGGGTGATTTTCTTCCGCATGATGTCGGCCAACCGCAAGCGCGAAACCCAGGGCGCGGCGGTGGCGGTGGACGCGAGCACGCCGCACATTCTGCCGGAGTCGTTTTTCGATTTTGCCCTGCAGTCCAACGCGATGTATCCGGCTTTGCACCGAGAGCTGAAAGACAATCACGGGATGGATTTCAAGTTCGAAAAGACCGGGCTGAAATTCGTTATCTATGACGATGAAGACCGGCTCTACGCCGAGCATATCGTCGGTTGCATTCCGCACCTGGCCGATCAGGTGCGCTGGCTCGATCAAGCGGCGCTGCGCGAGTCCGAGCCGAGCGTCAGCCATGAAGCACGCGGGGCGCTGGAATTTCTTTGCGACCATCAGGTCAGCCCGTTCCGCCTCGCCGATGCCTACATGGAAGGTGCACGGCAGAACGGCGTCGACATCTTCGTCAACACCAACGTCACCGGCGTGTTGCACCACGGCAGCCGCGTCACGGGTGTGCAAACGGCCGAGCAGGGCGTGTTCCACTGCAAGACGCTGATCAACGCCAGCGGCGCGTGGGCGGCGGACTTGAGCGAGTGGGCGACGGGAATTCGCATCCCGGTAAAACCGGTCAAGGGCCAGATCTTGTTGACCGAGCGCATGCCGAAAATCCTCAACGGCTGCCTGACCACCAGCGACTGTTACGTGGCGCAGAAAGACAACGGCGAAATCCTGATCGGCAGCACCACCGAAGACAAAGGCTTCGACGTCACCACCACCTACCCGGAAATCGCCGGGCTGGTGCAGGGCGCAGTGCGCTGTCTGCCGGAACTCAAGGACGTCAATCTGAAACGCACGTGGGCGGGCTTGCGTCCGGGTTCGCCGGATGAGTTGCCGATACTCGGGCCGATGCGCGGGGTGGAAGGTTATCTGAATGCCTGCGGGCACTTCCGTACTGGGATTCTGACCTCGGCGATTACTGGCGTGCTGCTGGACAAACTGGTCAACGATGAACCGTTGCCGCTGGATATCACGCCGTTTCTGGCAGACCGGTTTGAGGTGGCACCGGTCAAACAGGAGCGCACGCTAGAGCCGGCCTGACACAGATCCCTGTGGGAGCGAGCTTGCTCGCGAAGGCAATCTGTCAGTAACGAATAGGTTGACTGACACACCGCTTTCGCGAGCAGGCTCGCTCCCACATGGGGTTCTGTGCAGGGCTCAGGTGTTGCGTGACTCTTCTTCCAGTTGGTCGGATTCGAACAACCGCGCCAGTTCCGCCCGGGCTTCCTGGGCGGTTTGCAGGACTTTGGCGGCGTCGTCGTAGATCGCGTGTTGCGCCTCCAGCACCTGTTCGTCGTGGTGCTTGAAACGCTTGATCCGCGCATCGGCCTGTGCCTGAGTCAGACCAAGCCCCACCAACGTCCGTCGGCTCATCTCCAGACTTGAATAATAAGTCTCACGAATTGCCTCGGCGCCGACATCGACCAAGCGGTGCACGTGCTGACGGTTACGGGCCCGGGCGATGATCTTCATGTGTGGATACAGCTTGCGCACCACCTCGGCGGTCTTGATGTTGGTGTCTGGATCGTCCGTGGCAATCACGAAATATTCCGCCTCGCCGACCTTGGCCGCGTTAAGAATTTCCGGGCGCATCGGATCACCATAAAACACCGGCACACCGCCAAAACTGCGCGACAGTTCAATGGTTTCCACCGAAGTATCCAGCGCAACGAACTTGATGTTCTGCGCACGCAGAATCCGCGCGACGATCTGGCCCATCCGGCCCATGCCGGCGATCACCACACGCGGCGTGTCAGTGTCGATCTCACGGTATTTTTCCGGCACTTCCACCGGTTGCACTTTTGGACTGACCAGCCGCGCGCAGATCAGCAGCAACAATGGCGTCACCGCCATCGACAGGGTGATGGTCAGCACCAGCAGGTCATACAAACGCGGTTCGAACAGGCCCTGATCACGACCGATCTTGAACACCACAAAAGCGAATTCACCGCCCGCCGCCAACACGATACCGAGGCGAATCGCACTGACCTTGTTCAAGCCACCGGCCAGACGCCCGACGACGAACAGCAGCGGCAATTTCAGCCCGATCAACAGCAGCGTCAGCCCCAGCACGGTGATCGGCGCACTGAGCAGCAAGCTGAGGTTGGCGCCCATGCCGACGCTGATGAAAAACAGCCCGAGCAGCAGACCTTTGAATGGCTCGATCTGCGCTTCCAGCTCATGGCGATATTCTGAATCCGCCAATAGCAAACCGGCAAGAAACGCCCCCAGCGCCATCGACACACCGACCAGGTCCATCAACCACGCCGTGCCGATCACCACCAGTAACGCTGTGGCGGTGGACACTTCCGGCAGACCGGTTTTCGCCACCACGCGGAACACCGGACGCAACAGATAACGCCCACCGACCACGACCACGGCGATACCACCGAGCACTTGCAACGCGTGATTCAGACTCTCGGCGTTGCTGGTGTCGTGAGCACCACCCGCCAGCATCGGCACCAGCGCAATCAACGGGATCGCGGCGATGTCCTGAAACAGCAGAATCGCAAACGCCAGACGGCCATGGGGGCTGGTCAGCTCCTTGCGTTCTGCCAGACTTTGCAGACCGAATGCCGTCGAGGAAAGTGCCAGGCCGAGACCGAGCACAATTGCGCTGTTCAGCGGTTGGCCAAACACCGACAACGCCAGCACGCCGATCACTGAAGCCGTCAGCAGCACCTGCGCCAGGCCGACGCCGAACACTGATTTGCGCATCACCCACAAACGTCGTGGCGACAGCTCAAGACCAATGATGAACAACAGCAACACCACGCCCAGTTCGGAAATATGCGCGACGCTTTGCGGGTTGCCGATCAGGCCCAGCACCGACGGGCCGATGATCACCCCGGCAAACAGATAACCGAGCACGGCACCCAGTTGCAGGCGTTTGGCCAAAGGCACGGTGAGCACGGCCGCGAACAGAAAGACGACAGCGGCTTGCAACAGATTGCCTTCATGGGGCATGGGGGGTTACTCCTGACAACGGTACGGCGGGGGTGACAAGGATAAGGGTTACAAAGACCTATAGGCCACTGGAGATCCAATGTGGGAGCGAGCTTGCTCGCGAAAGCGGAGTGTCAGCCAATAGTGTTTTCACTGACAGATTGCATTCGCGAGCAAGCTCGCTCCCACAGGGGTTCTGATGTCGAGTCTGTAATAAATTGCATCAATTGGTTACATTTATAGCCTAAGCAAATCAATCCCCCGAGTCCCGCCATGGCCATCAACTTCGACCTCAACGATTTACAAGCCTTCCGCGCCGTGGTCGAACAGGGCAGTTTCCGCAAGGCCGCCGACACCGTGCGCCTCTCGCAACCGGCACTGAGCCGGCGTATCGAGAAGCTCGAAGACGCCCTCGGCGTGAAACTCTTCGAACGCACCACACGCAAGGTCAGCCTGACTCAGGCCGGGCGCGGTTTCATGCCCAGTGTTGAGCGTTTGCTGGACGATCTCGATGTCGCGTTGCTGGGCATCAGCGAAGTCGCCTCGACTCGTTTGGGCCATGTCACCGTCGCCTGTGTGCCTTCGGCGGCGTACTACTTCATGCCCCGCGTGGTTGCGCGGTATCACCAGCAATTTCCGCGCATCAAGGTCAAAGTGCTCGACTCCAGCGCGCACGATGTCTTGAGTGCGGTGGTCAATGGCGAGGCGGATTTCGGCTTGAGTTTTCTCGGCACGCAGGATGCCAAAGTCGAGTTCGAACCGCTTGTGCAGGAGTGCTACGTCGTCGCTTGCCGCCGCGATCATGCGTTGGCCGGGCGCAGCAGCGTGAGCTGGGACGAGTTTTACCAGCAGGATTACATCTCGCTCGACAAGACGTCCGGCAACCGCTTTCTGCTCGATCAGGCCTTGAGCAGCGTGACACCGCAGCGCTCGAGCATCTGCGAAACCCGGCATGTGACGACGATGATCGGTCTGGTGGAGGCGGGGTTGGGCGTGGCGGCGGTGCCGTTGATGGCGATGCCCGGGCCGGATCATCCGATCCTGACGCGGGTGCCACTGACCGATCCGCAAGTGATGCGCAGTGTCGGCATCATCAAGCGCCGGGGTCGCACGCTGACCCCGGCGGCACTGGAGCTGGAGCGGCTGGTGGTGGAAATGAAGGTCAAGCCGCCAACGATCAGCGCTTGACCGAATCCAGCCCGGTGGCCTGCACGTCAGCTTGTGCAGCCGGTGCGGCGAGGTAGGCGAGCAAGGCTTTCGCCTCTTCTGGATGCTGCGCGCCCACCGGAATCCCGGCAGCAAAACGCGTCACCGACTGCACCGATTCCGGAATCTTCGCCACGAAACTCACGCCCGGCACTGGCAGCAATTCGCTGACTTGCTGGAAGCCCAATTGATAGTCGCCAGTGGCAACCACCGAGCCGACCGGGATTTTCGCAATCATCTTGGCCTTCGGTTTCAGTTGGTCTTCGATCCCCAGTTTCTTGAACAACTGCTGTTCGATGTACACGCCGCTGGCGCTATCGGAGTAGGCCACCGACTGCGCGTCGAGCAGGGTTTTCTTCAAGGCGTCGACGTTGCTGATGTCCGGTTTCGCCGCGCCTTCGCGCACCACCAGGCCAATCCGCGAATCCGCCAGCTCAACGCGCGAGGCCGGGTCGACCTTGCCTTGCTTGATCAAGTCATCGAGGGCGTAACCGACCATGATCACCACGTCGGCGTGTTCACCGCGCGCGAGGCGATTGGGGATCGCCTCGGGGGCTTTGCCCATCGATGGGCCAAGGCTGGTGGTCAATGTGTTGCCGCTGGTGGCAGCGAATTTCGGCCCGAGAATCTTGTAGGCGGCGGTGAAGCCCCCGGAGGTCATCACGCTCAATTCTTCGGCCTGGGCCGCGAGGTTGAATGCGAGACCGGCGAGCAGGGCGGTGACAGTAAACAGTTTTTTCATGGCGAATTTCCCTCAGGCCGCGACAGGTCGCAGACGACCACCGGCACGGCGGTACAGATAAAGAGTGGCGCACAAGGCACACAGCGCACCGATGCTCATCCAGTACCCCGGCGCGGCTTTGTCGCCGGTGTACTGGATCAGGAAGGTCGACATCGCCGGGGTGAAGCCGCCGAAAATCGCCGTGGCCAGGCTGTAGGCGAGGGAGAAACCGGCAACGCGAACCTCGACCGGCATGATCTCGGTCAGCGCCGGAATCATCGCGCCGTTGTACAAGCCGTAGATAAACGACAGCCACAACAGCGACAGCAACATGTGGCTGAAGCTCGGCGCCTGCACCAGATACGACAACGCCGGATACGTCGTGGCCAAGGCGAGCAGCGACATCGCAATCAGCACCGGACGACGGCCGATACGATCCGACAACATGCCGCCAATCGGCAGCCAGAAGAAGTTCGACACACCGACCAGCAAGGTCACCAGCAACGCGTCGGAGGTGCTCAGGTGCAGCACGGTTTTGCCGAAGGTCGGCGCGTACACAGTGATCAGGTAAAACGCGGTGGTGGTCAGCGCGACCATCAACATGCCGCCGAGTACCACGCCCCAGTTCTGACCGAGGGTGCGGAACACTTCGCCCATGCTCGGGCGGTGTTTGCGTGCGGCGAACTCTTCGGTTTCCGCCAGGTTACGCCGCAGCACAAAGATGAACGGCACGATCATGCAGCCAACGAAAAACGGAATCCGCCAGCCCCAATCGGCAATCACATCCGGCGCCATCCACGCGTTCAGCGCGTAGCCCAAAGCAGCGGCGACGATGATTGCAACTTGCTGACTGGCCGACTGCCAAGCGGTGAAGAAACCTTTGCGACCCGGCGTGGCGATCTCGGCGAGGTACACCGACACACCGCCCAATTCCGCACCGGCCGAGAAGCCCTGCAGCAAGCGCCCGATCAACACCAGTGCCGGTGCAAACAGGCCGATGCTTTCGTATCCGGGCACCAGCACAATCAATATCGTGCCGCTGGCCATGATCGACAGGGTGACGATCAAACCTTTGCGCCGGCCGACATCATCGATGTACGCACCGAGCACAATGGCGCCCAGCGGACGCATCAAAAAGCCTGCGCCGAACACCGCAAAGGTCATCATCAGGGAAGCGAACTCACTGCTCGCCGGAAAGAACACCGCCGCGATCTGCGTGGCGTAGAAACCGAACAGAAAGAAATCGAACTGTTCGAGGAAGTTGCCCGAGGTCACCCGGAAAATGGCGCCGGCCCGCGAGCCGTTGTGTGGGATTGAGGCTGTCATCGAAAAGTACTCCACCGCTTTTATGACGTGCGCGACGGGAGGGCGGCGCACGGTTTTTATTGAGGCGGATGGTGGCGCAGGTGTAACGAGATGTTAATTGCATTATTGGCATGGATTGATGTGCAAAGTGGATCAATGGTTTTTTTGGTACAAATCCACTGCTGCGGTAACGACTGCTTATGGTTTTGCCCTCACCCCAGCCCTCTCCCGAGGGAGAGGGAGCCGATTTCGGTCGGTTTTGAAACTTGCATTCGACTCGGAATCGCACGTCGGCGCACTTCTACCAAACACCTCGGTCAGTCCCCTCTCCCTCCGGGAGAGGGCTAGGGTGAGGGGCTCTTGATTTTGCTTTTGTTTACAGGACACCCAAATTCCAATGACCTCTAGCGGCCACCCCCGGCAAAAAAGGAATGATTCCCGCCCCACGCAGTCGGAGTTGAGGTACTACCCAATTCAGGAGGTTCACCGATGAACAGCAAAACCCTAATCGCCAGCCTGGCCCTCGTCGCCGGCATTGCCGGGATCAGCCCACTTGTTCAAGCGGCGCAAACCTCAAATGAACAGGCCGTTCAATCCCCGGTCAGCGACCGTGAACTGAAGGTCAACGACCGCGCCCCGGATATTTATCAGCGCAGTGAAAAAGCCATCGACTGGAAAGCCAAGGGCCTGAAAAAACCTGTTGATCAGGCGCAGTGGGTACAGATCAATGATCAGTACGTCATGGTGATGATCACCAACGGGACGATTGTCGAGATGAAAGCGGTCGAGCGGTAAGCAACGTGACGCCCTAACCAGCTCTTGTTGAATCGACTGAATGGTTAGGGCATCGGCTGTAAAATTTCCATTTTTCTAATCTCATCGAGTTTTTACAATGGTATTGATGAAATATTGAATGGTTGATGGTTTTGGGTAGTGGCTCTTTGACACTGGTTGATGGTTTTAATTAGAATCTGCTTCGTGAAAAAAGCGTGCAGGGATCGGTGCAAATTTGCCGAGGTAACTAAAACATTATCAGCTTAGCGAATCGTCGAATGGAACCGTCAAAACAGCCATTAAGTAAACTTCTCACGATTGAAGGTACCCAGGAAAGCTATCGAGTTCCCAAGTATCAGCGACCTTATTCTTGGTCTGCCCGCGATTGGCAACAGTTGATAGATGATATAAATGACGATGCGAATGACAAAGAAGGCCACTATATGGGGTCGGTTATTTGCGTTGATGCCAGCTCAGGTGCACCCGGAGAGCCTCGGGTTTATGAGCTGATTGATGGGCAGCAGCGAATTACTACTATTTCCTGTTTGTTGATTGCTATTTGGTCAAGGCTGAATGAAGTGCTTTCGGCTGAAGTTGATTTGAAGGAGCAGTCCAGTCTGGATGAGGACGATATCGCTGATTTAAAGGCATTGATGGATGATGTTCGGCGTAAGGTAGTACGAGAGCGTAGATATCAAAAAGATGAAAAAATGCCGGTTCATTCGAGTAAAAATACGTTGCTGGGTGACTTTTATATCGGGCGAAAAAATCGCACCGATTACTATTGCCGGATACTGCCGTCGAGCCAGGATTTAAATCGTGTTGATTATATTAATGCACTGAGTCATTACGGATTGCTGGCGCTCGTTGAACATGAAGCACCAAGGAATTGGGGGAATCGCCGTATAGCTAAATGCATTCGCTATTTTTCTGATGAGTTGCCCGATGAAGTGACCGCGCTGAAGTTGCTGGCTCAACGAGTGAATGCGCTGATTTTTATTCATATCAGGGTCGACAATCATTCAGATGCATTTAGACTTTTTGAGGCGATTAACAATCGGGGTGTACCGCTGTCCGCTCTGGATATCATCAAAAATGCAATGTTGGCCACGCTGGAACGAAGTAGCACTGGTGCCATTGATGAGGCTTTCGAAATCTGGTCTACCATGACCGAAAGTCTAGGCCCGGATTCAAGTCTTCATGAAAGTTATCTGCGTCACTTTTATAATGCGTTTCAGGTGGAGTCAGGGCGTAGCGTGCCCAATTTTAAACGGGCAACGAAGACTTCGCTAATTTCAATTTTTGAGTATTTGATAAAAAAAGACGCAGGTGGTTTGTTGGATGCACTGGCTCGCCGCGCCAGTTTTTATAGTGCTATTACGCAACCGGAACGAGCAGAGATTGCCCCATTGCGTCGCTTGAAGTTGTTGAATTTATCCCGTCTGGATGCCAAGCCAAGTCATCAGTTTCTACTGTATATGCTGGACAGAGAGAAAGAAGGGTTGTGTGCATCTGCTGACGTAAATAAGTCAATCGATTTTCTTGCGCGATACTTCGTGCGTCGAAACCTTACCAGTACTCCTGCTACTAACCGATTAGACGGCTTGTTTATCGAACTGGTGAGTGTTTGTGAGAAGGCTCTCAAGAAAAGTGGTAGCTTTTCTTATGAGTTGGTTCGCAGCACGCTGCTCAAAGCAAAGGGCAGCGATACGCCGGCGGATGATGGCGAATTTGAAGAGGCCTTGAGTACTCATATTTATTATTATAATCCAGGCGTCGCTCGCTATTTGTTGTGCAATTATGTGATGGAGCGCGAAACAAAAGAACGTCAGATTGATTTGTGGCGTAGAGACGATAAAGGCCGATATGTCTGGACCATAGAGCATGTTCTTCCTCAAGGTACATTGAAACCTGGCTGGGTTAAAATGTTGGCGGGTGGCGATACTGAGAAGGCGCTTGAGATTCAGGAGCAATTTGCCGATCAGATTGGCAACTTGACGTTGTCTGCTTACAACTCAAATTTGTCCAACGCAGAGTTGGTTGAAAAACAGAAGAAAAGTGTGGTCACTCTCGCCGGTGATAAAGCTTCGATAGGCTATAAAAATGGCTTGTTGCTGAACGATTTGAAGTTCAAAGTAGGCAGAAAGCTTGCTAGTCTTTCAAGTGCTGCAAATTGGGATCATGAACAAATTGACGCAAGGACCGATGTGCTTGTCGCGGCAATGATGTCTGACTATAAGCTCTAAGCTTTTTTGGCAGCCATTTAAATCGGCATATTGTCAGGTGGATTGTGATGTTGGCGCTACTTCGGTAGCGCCTTGGATTATTCGCTTACTCAACCCGCACGTGATTCATCACCTGCCCACCCCCCAGCCGATACTGATTATTGCCACTGCGCTTGGCCTCATACATCGCCAGATCTGCGACGTGCAGCAAGCGATCCATCGCCGTCGCATGGTCCGGAAACACCGCCACCCCAAGGCTGGTGCCGATGTGGCGCTGGTCGTTGCCGATGCTGATCGGGGGCGAGAGTTCGATGAAGATTTTCTGACAGATGCGGCGCGCTTCGTCCGGCAAACTCAGGTTCGGCGCCAGGCCTTGCAGGATTACCACGAACTCATCGCCGCCAATGCGCGCGACGGTGTCGGTGGCGCGCAAGATGCGTTTCAACCGTGTTGCCGTAGTGATCAGCACCCGGTCGCCGGCGGCATGGCCGTAGCGATCATTGATGGTTTTGAAACCGTTGAGGTCGACGAACACCAATGCGACGCGGGTCTCGGTCTGGCGCGCTTGATCCAGTGCTTCCGACAAGCGTTGTTCCAGCACCAGGCGATTGGGCAGGCCGGTCAGCGGATCGAAGTGAGCGAGGTGTTGCAGGTAGCTGGCCGAGGCTTTTTCTTCGGTGATGTCGCGCACCACGCCCATCATTTTCACCACCGCGTCGTGGTCGTTGCGTACCACGTTGCCGGTTTCCCGTAGCCAGCGAATCGTGCCGTCGGGCCAGATCACGCGGTATTCCTCATCGTGGTTTTCGCCGGTTTCCAGGCAACGCAGTTCACCTTCGCGCACCTTGGTGCGGTCGTCCGGGTGGACGCAGGAACAGAACAACGCATAGGACGGCGTGATTTCGCCGATCTTGAACCCGAACATGCCGTAAATCGCATCCGACCAGTACAGCCGATCCGTGTCGACTTCCCAGTCCCATGTGCCGATGCGCGCAAAGTACTGGCTGCGCTTGAAACGCTCGACGTCGCCGTCCTGATGAATGTTCTGACCATCGGCGGCACGCCTCAGCAGATCACGGTACTGCGCGAGCTGCCTGCGAAAACCGCGTTCGCGCCATAGCAGCAGGGCGATGATGGCCAGCATTATCAAGCCCACGGCAAGGCTGATCCAGAACAGAGTCATTCGGGCGCTGCCAGCATGGCGGGTCGGTCCGTGGAGTAATGGCGGTTGGCTATGTTAATGCTTCATCACTCGGTTCGGATACCACGTTGATCTGCGCTGGAAGGTTGCCAATTACCGGCAATTCTGGGAAAACGGCGGCCAGCAGAACAATAGAGTGAATGTTATGAATGATGAACTGCAGGTAATCGATCTTCAGGTCGGCGAAGGCAAAGCCGCCGTCAAAGGCGCGCTGATCACCACCCAATACACCGGATGGCTGGAAGACGGCAGCGAGTTCGATTCTTCCTACAGCCGTGGCAAACCTTTTCAGTGCGTGATTGGCACCGGGCGGGTGATCAAGGGTTGGGATCAGGGTTTGATGGGCATGCAGGTGGGGGGCAAACGCAAATTGTTGGTGCCGGCGCATCTGGGGTATGGCGAGCGGACGATGGGCAAGATCCCGCCGAATTCGAATCTGGTGTTTGAGATTGAATTGTTGGAAGTGCTGACGCGGGAGGATTGAGGTGGGCAGGGTCTGCTTTGGCCGTGAGAGGGGCAATGCCCCCTCATCATTTGGTTGTACAAAATGTCGGCGAGGAGTCAGCTTTGTATCAAGCCCATTGCAGCGGTTGACCCAAAGGGAAGCAGATGTCTACCTCCAGCTTTGCTGCGGCTGACAGATTGACTAGCGCATCCAAAGAGAACTTGTCGATTTTTCCATTGAGCACATCGTTAAGCCGTGGCTGGGTAATTCCCAAGCGTTTGGCTGCTTCTTTTTGAGGAAGCTCCCAAGCTCGAATGGTCTCGCAAAGCGTGCGCATCAGTTTAGCCCGCAGACGCATATTGGCAGCATCCTGCGGCGTGTCTTCCAGTGCATCCCAGACACTTGAATAGCGCTGGGAAAGATTTTGATGATCCATCATGGTCTACCTTATTTCCTGGTATCTGGCGCGTGCCAGTTCGATATCTCGCGTTTCAGTTCTGCGCGTGGTCTTGTGCATGGCGTGCAGCACATAGATCGCTTCAGGTCGGTTGACCACGTAGAACACTCGAAACGCCCCTGAGTCCTCGGTGATTCTGATTTCGTTGACGCCCCGTCCGACCGTTTTCATTGGCCGCCAATCAAACGGTTCGTCGCCCTGCTGCAAGAGATCCAACTGAAACCCCGCTGCTCTGCGGGCATCGGGTGGGAATTCTTTCAGATCTTTAAGCGCACTCCCGACAAACCTCACATCCTTGTGTCTTGGCATCGACTTCTCCTTGTTGATAGGAAAAGCGTAATCGCCCGGATGAAATCGTGATGCGACGTTGTGTTGCAAGGAATGGCGGAAAGAACCTTAATAACAGGCTATATCAGAACAGATATAAATCAAGCGAGGATTGCAGCTACAGATATCCGTCAGCAGAAAGAACGCCATCGCGAGCAGGCTCACTCCTACAGTTGATCGCGGATGCTCATGGGATTTGAGTGCACCGCAGATCTAGTGTGGGAGCGAGCCTGCTCGCGAAGAACGATCACGCGGTCAATCAGGCCGCATGCGCCATCTCGGCCAGTGTGTCGGCCACGGTTCTTTGCAGTGAGGGGAACCGGCGGGTCACGCGGCGCAGTGCGGGTAGCACGGCGTCGATTTCCAGTTCATCGAGTTGGGGAAGGACGGTGACGGCGGAGGCGACGATGGATTCGCGTTCGCTTTCGAACAGCACCAGGCAGGCGTTCTGTGCCCAGCGTCCGTCCCGTTCGTTGAAGCCCATGGCCACCAGTGCTGCGACGACTTGTGCATCGGTTTTGTTGGACATGATTATTGCCTCAGGGCGGGTTCGATTTTGTCGAGGGCGCGGTTGACCGCGAGTTCGCCGAGCATGACCACTTGCTGGATGCCGAGCACGGTGTTGCGGTAGGGCGAGTCGAGCAGGGCGGCGAAGTCGCTGAGCATGACGCTGGCCGAAGCCATGGATTCGCAGGCGTGGGCCATGAGGTCTTCGGCGCCGGTGTTGGGGTCGACGAGGAACATGGTGCTGGGTCTGCGTGGTGGTGACGGCGGTGTGGGTTTCAGGTAATGGTCGAGTGCGCGCTCGGCGGCTTCGTGGAGTTTTCTTGAACCCGGTTCGGAATAGGGCGACGTTGGATTCGGATCGATGTCTGCTTCTGTTTCAGGTGGATTCGGCGTTACTTTGAACATGGTGTAGTTTTCCAAAGTGATGCTGACACCACCTCGCGACTAAACGAAAAGGTGGCAGCTATACGCAGGTTAGTCGACCGGGAACTCCACCAAAACCGGCGCACCCGAAGGCGCCCTGCGCACAGCTACCATTGAGTGAGGTATCGAAATACCTACTGTCTGGAACGTTGTGCAGTTTAAGTGGATTACCGAGCGACTAAACCCGATCACTGAACATTCAGTGACGCGAACCAAGTTACCGGCAGCCCCCAAGCCGCACAAGCCGGCGGATTCTGGCGTAGTTGTAGGCAAAGGCGCAAGGCGCTGTAGCCTTGTGGCTGATGTCTAAATGATGCTGCGTTTGACTGGGCGCCTTCGCGAGCAAGCTCGCTCCCACAGGGGGAATGCATTCCAAACTGTGGGAGCGAGCTTGCTCGCGAAGAGGCCCGGTAAATCACCTCAGGAATCGACCCTGACCCCACGCCCAAACCGCTCCCGATACACCGACGGCGGCACCCCCACCACCCCACGAAACGCCACACGAAAACTCTCCACCGACCGATAACCGCAACGCTCGGCAATCTGCTCGGTATTGTCCGGCGTGCTCTCCAGCAACTCCCGCGCCCGCGCCAAACGTTCGTGCTGCAACCACGCTTTGGGCGACTGCCCACTGGCCTCGGTAAACCGCCGCAGAAACGTGCGCTCACTCATCGCCGCTTCGCTGGCCAGATCGCGCACTTCCAGCGGTTCATGCATACGCTCGCGCGCCCACTGCATCACCCGTGACAGATCGTTGCGCGGTGTCGGGCTGACCGGTGTCGGAATGAACTGCGCCTGACCGCCAGTACGCTGCGGCGACATCACCAGACGCCGCGCCACCGAGTTGGCGACTTGCGTGCCGAAGTCACGCGCCACCAGATGCAGGCAGGCATCGATGCCGGCCGCGCTGCCGGCCGAGGTGATCAACTGACCGGAATCGACGTAAAGCACATCGGCATCAACCGCAATCGCCGGGAAGCGCTGCGCCAGTTCCGCCGTGTAGCGCCAATGCGTGGTGGCCCCGTGGCCGTCGAGCAAACCAGTGGCCGCCAGCACAAACACCCCGGAGCAGATCGACAGCAACCGCGCACCCCGGGCATGGGCCTGGCACAGCGCGTCGATCAATGCTGGAGGCACCGCCGCGTTGCGATCGCGCCAGCCGGGAATGATGATGGTGCGCGCTTCGGCCAACAATTCCAGGCCACCATCGGCCAGCACCTGAATCCCGCCCAAGGCACGCATCGGGCCTTTATCGACTGCCGCGATGGCGTGGGTGTACCACGGGAAATCGAACTCCGGCCGGGTCAGGCCAAAGACCTCCACGGCGATGCCGAACTCGAATGTGCAGAGGCCGTCGTAGGCCAGAATCGCAACCAGACCTGGTGATGTCGGCATTTGGCGGAAAATTCCCGGTGAGTGTCTTGTGCGCCACTGTAGCCGCAAGCGACCGCTCGATAAAGTCTGTTCACACCCGTTCAGATAAAGGAGCAACCCCATGACCAGCCTCGTTCGTGACATCCCTGCGGCGCCGTCGGCGATCGCCCTGATGCACTTCAGCAATCGTCTGACCTTCGAAACCGATTGTTCCGACGTCTTCAGTAGCCAGGAGGATGGCGAGATTGATTTTGTCTTGGTCGATGTCCGTGGGCCGCTGGCCTATGAGCGCGGTTATGTGCCGGGGGCGATCAATATCCCCAACCGGTTGCTGACGGCGGCGGAACTGGCGAACTACCCGAAAACCACGATGTTCGTGGTCTATTGCGCCGGCCCGCACTGCAACGGCGCGAACAAGGCAGCGGTGAAACTGGCGGCGTTGGGTTATCCGGTCAAAGAAATGATCGGCGGGGTTACCGGATGGCTGGATGAAGGCTTTCAGTTGAGTGTGTCGCAAGGGGTCAATGCGGCCATCGGCTGCGAATGCTGACGTTCTTTTCAGACAATTCCTGAGCAAAAAAGGCGCTTGTCCTACAGCCCTTGCACCACGACGGCGCACCCGTTGACCCCGGTCAATCGGTGCGCCGATCTTTCATAAGTATTTGTCGCTTAAACACAATTTACCCTGTGCGCGCCGCCATAGACTGCCGGCCACTTCGGTTTTTGTAGCCAATTGGCCATGACCGAACGCGAAATCGAAAGCTGCCAATAAAGCCTCCGCACACAGGAGTTATAAATGAAGAAGCTAGTGATGTTCGGTGCCCTGGCACTGTCGATGTTGTCCCTGACCGCCGTGGCCGAAGACGCCAAGCCGATCCGCATCGGTATCGAAGCCGGTTACCCGCCATTCTCGATGAAAACCCCTGACGGCAAACTCACCGGTTTCGACGTCGACATCGGCGATGCGCTGTGCGCGCAGATGAAAGTCAAATGCACCTGGGTCGAGCAGGAATTCGATGGCCTGATCCCGGCGCTGAAAGTGAAGAAAATCGACGCGATCCTGTCGTCGATGACCATCACCGACGACCGCAAGAAAAACGTCGATTTCACTATCAAGTACTACCACACCCCGGCGCGCTTCGTGATGAAGGAAGGTTCCGGTGTCAAAGACCCGCTGACCGAGCTCAAAGGCAAGAAAGTCGGCGTGCTGCGCGCCAGTACCCACGACCGTTACGCCACTGAAGTGCTGGTGCCGGCCGGGATCGACCTGGTGCGTTACGGCTCGCAGCAGGAAGCCAACCTCGACATGGTTTCCGGACGTATCGACGCGATGCTGGCCGACTCGGTCAACCTGAGCGACGGTTTCCTGAAAACCGATGCCGGCAAAGGTTTTGAATTCGTTGGCCCGACCTACGAAGACGCCAAGTACTTCGGCGGCGGCGCCGGCATCGCGGTGCGTAAGGGCGATACCGCGCTGGCCGAGCAATTCAACAAAGCCATCACCGAAATCCGCGCCAATGGCGAATACAAGAAAGTCCAGGACAAGTACTTCGACTTTGATGTGTACGGCCATTAATACGCCGTAGAAAAAAGTGGCCCCGTCTGCGCGGTGGCCACTTTTTTTGCGCTTTCTTTCTACAGATGGAGATCTCTGTGGGAGCGAGCTTGCTCGCGAATACGGTTTAACATTCAACCTCTTTATCGATTGTCCAATTGCATTCGCGAGCAAGCTCGCTCCCACAAGGATCTCATTGATCCAGATCTACCAGACTGCAGGAGTTTTCCCATGCAACGCATCGACCATGTTCTGCCCTGGAGCCACTTGGGCAGCGAGCGCTCTCTCAGCGTGTTTCGCTATGGCGCGGGCACCCGCAAGGTGTACATCCAGGCCAGCCTGCACGCCGATGAACTGCCGGGCATGCGCACCGCATGGGAACTCAAGCAGCGCCTCAACGCGCTGGAACAGCAAGGCCGTTTGCAGGGCGTGATCGAACTGGTTCCGGTGGCCAACCCGATCGGCCTCGATCAACATGTGCAAGGCGCGCACATGGGCCGCTTCGAACTGGGCAGCGGCAAAAACTTCAACCGCGCCTTCGTTGAACTCAGTGCACCGGTCGCGGCGTTGATCGGTGAGCGTCTGGGCGCGGACGCCGAGGCCAACGTTGCGCTGATCCGCCAAACCATGGGCCAAATATTCGAGGAGCTGCCGGCGCCGGCTTCGCAACTGGAAGCGTTGCATCGTTTGTTGCTGCGCCATGCCTGCGATGCCGACATCACCCTCGATCTGCATTGTGATTTTGACGCGGCGATTCATTTGTATGCGCTGCCGCAGCACTGGCCGCAGTGGCAATCGCTGGCGGCTCGTTTGAAGGCCGGCGTGGCGCTGCTGTGTGAAGATTCCGGCGGCAGTTCGTTCGATGAATCCTGCTCGACACCGTGGCTGCGTCTGGCACGGGCGTTTCCGAATGCCGCAATTCCGGCGGCGAATCTGGCGACCACGCTGGAACTGGGCAGCATGGGCGACACCCGGGTCGATCAGGCTCAGGCCAATTGTGAGGCGATTCTCGGTTTCCTTGCCGAGCAGGGTTTCATCAGCGGCGAATGGCCGGCGGCGCCTGGCGAGTGCTGCGAAGGTCTGCCGTTCGAAGGCACCGAATACCTGTTCGCACCGCACCATGGCGTAGTGAGTTTCCTGCGCGATGCTGGCGAGTGGGTGGAGAAGGGCGATGCGCTGTTTGAAGTGGTGGATCCGTTGCAGGATCGCGTGACCACCGTGCGCGCCGGCACCAGCGGGGTGTTGTTTGCGCTGGATCGCGGGCGTTATACCGAGCCGGGGATCTGGCAGGCGAAAGTGGCGGGGCGGGTGGCGTTTCGGACGGGTAAATTGACCAACGACTGACGGATCTTCGTTGGGGCTACTGGCCTCATCGCTGGCAAGCCAGCTCCCACAGTGATTGAAGGTGTTCACAAATATGGTGTTCACACAAAACCTGTGGGAGCTGGCTTGCCAGCGATGGCGGTTTCAACAGCACCACAGAATTTGGATCCTTGGCCGAGGATGTTAGGCTCCCCCCGAACCCGACACTCTGTGAAGGAAGGCTCTATGTTGAAGGTCTTTGCTCTGTTGACCCTGCTCGCGTCCAGCGCTGTGCAGGCGCAAACCACGCTGCAATCCGATCTGCCGCTCAAATACATCGAACAGGTGCATGCCGACGCCGAGGCGCGGCCGCTGGTGATTTTCCTGCACGGCTACGGCAGTAACGAAGCCGATCTGATCGGCATGAAATTTCAGTTGCCGGCGCAATACAACTACCTGTCGGTGCAGGCGCCGCTGTCGCTCGGTGAAGGGCGATTCCAGTGGTTTCGCAAGAAAGGCGAAGGCGCCTACAACGGCGAGACCGATGATCTGACGGTCAGTGGCCAGAAACTGCGCGACTTTATCGCGCAAGCAGCGAAGAAATATCACACCACCCCGGACAAGGTGTACCTGATCGGTTTCAGCCAGGGCGCGATGATGACTTACGAGGTCGGGTTGCGGTCGCCATTGGCGGTCGGCGGGATCGCCGCGTTGAGCGGACGTTTGTTGCCGGTGTTGAAGGCTGAACTCAAGGCCCAGCAGCAGCCGTTGCCGCTGAACATCTTCATCGGCCACGGTACCGCCGATGATCGCGTGCCGTACCACGACGGCACCGAGGCCAACGCGCAACTACAGAAACTCGATTACAAACCGCAGTTTCACGCCTATCCCGGCGTTGGCCACAGTATCACTGCGGCCGAGCTGCGTGACTTGAACGGCTGGCTGCAGCAGCTCAATCCTTGAGGATGGTTTTCACCAAAGCATCGTGACCCTTCTTGTCGCTGGCGCGGGAGATCACCTGCACCAGTGCCATCCTCGTGCCGGAGCCGGCCATCAACGTGGTGTTGAGGGTCTGGCCACCGCCCTGGGTCGCGGTGCTGTCGACCTGACGCAGGCCAAGGCCGGTGCCTTTTTGGGTCAGGCTCTTTTCGCTGAGTTTGTTGAAGTCCGGCAGGGCCTTGCGCTGGTCTTCGATGAAACTCGCCACGCTGCCATCGAGGAACTGCCCGTCGTTGTCCTTGACGTGCTGGCCTTCGGGAATCTTGTTTTGCGCGGTAATGACCACGGTCTTCGTGGCCTCATTGGTGTACATCGTGCCCGTGGTCCCGCTCGGGCTGGTCGGCAGCGGGTCGGCGACGAAACCTTTAGGCAGGACAAAAGTAAACTTGCCCTCGAGCATCGAGACTTTCTCGGTGCCGGCATTTTTCTTGGCCGCTTGCGCGTGGAGGGCGCCGAAACCGGCGAGGGCCGCCACCAGCAGGACGACGGCTTTTTTGCTCAACAATGACATGTGAATCTCCGGTGGATGGTCGCGCGGGGCGGGCGATCATCCCACGGAGGGGGGCGGGCGTTCCAGCGCGAATCGTCTGAGCGGTTACTGCGCCTGCGCTTTCGCCAGCGGACGGGCCACCAGGCGTTTGGTCACGCCGAGCATGGCCACCGACACCGCAACGCCGACGGCAAAACCGCTCAGGCCCATGCTTGGCAACGTCAGTGCCGAGACCAGACAAAACGCCGAAAACGAATACATGCCGGTGGCCGTCGCCCGTAACAATGCGGCGGTAAACGCCGGGCCGCGCGTTTGATGCGAGAACACCGCCATCACACTGCCGAGCACCGGGAACACCGCGAGCAAACCGCTCCAGCGCTCGCCGACGGTGCTGGCCAGCATCGTCACCACCAGGGTCAACGCGGCGCCAGCGATCATCCGCCAGATCAGTTTGTCCGACTTCGGTGCCGGGCCGTTCAACACCGGTTGCACGGTGGGAAACAGGTATGGCGATGCCAGCAGCGCAATTGCCGCCGCCACCACGGAAAACGGCAGCGACGCCGGGATCAGCGACAACACACACGCGATGATGGCCCACACCGACAGCGACGCCGTTAGCGCTAGCGGCCAATTCGCCCGTTGCGCGACCTGCGCGTAGGTGATGCAGAACGCAATCATCGCGAACATCGCCGATAACGCGGCCACCGCCGACTGCGCGGCAAACCCCGGACCCTGCTCGATGGCGAGGAAAAACAGAATCGGCCCGACCACCACCGGCAATCCCGACAGCCACCCGGCCACGCTCGGCCCCCAGCGTTTGCCCGCCAGGGAAATCAGCAGCAGAAAACCGGGAATCAGCAGCAGTTTGAGGATCAGCACGCAGGAGTCTCCATCCGTTGAGGGTTCGCCACGTTAGCATTGTCGACTGGCGATTGCTGCCTATGTGCGCAGTTTTTGTATACAAAGTGCCAGAGGTGATACCCGGCTATGCTCTGACTATCAGGGCTTGCCGGAGTTGATACCGCGATGAACAGAACACCGAAGGTGTTGCGCGGATGCTGCGGCATCGGTTTGTGGGCGCTGTTGCTGACGCCGACCTGGGCCAACTGGCAGGACGCGGTGCCCGGCGCGCAGATCATCGGCACAGGCGATTTCAGCGTGTTCGGTTTCGATGTCTACAACGCGCGCCTGTGGAGTGCCGCGCGACCCTTGGTCGACGGCCAGCCGTTTGCGCTGGAGCTGATCTACCGCCGCAACATTTCCCGCGACGACCTGGTCAAGGCCAGCGTCGATGAAATCAAACGCCTCGCAGGCAGTAGCGTCAGCCCGGCGCAATTGGCCGGTTGGCAAATCCAGATGCAGCAATCGTTCGTCGATGTGCAGGCCGGTACGCGGATTACTGGTGTTTATCTGCCGGGGCAGGGCGCGCGGTTTTTTGTCGGCCAGCAGTTGCAGCATGAGATCGATGACCCGCTGTTTGCCCGGGCGTTTTTTGATATCTGGCTTGATCCGCGCACGCGCAGTCCCGAGTTGCGCGAACAGTTATTAGGTATGAGCCAATAGATTTTTTTGCGCTTCAAGGCTCAGGCGGAAACCTCTAAGCTGCGTCTTTCCGACTTGTTTCTGGATGTGTGCGTGAAATTCAGTTTGCCCAAAATCGCCACCGCGCCGTTTTGCCCGCCGGAGGTGGCTGGCAGTGTTGCGGTTGATCCCAACGCCTCGTTCTTCAAACGCGTGCTGCGTTTCGCCGGTCCCGGTTTGCTGGTGTCGATCGGCTACATGGACCCCGGTAACTGGGCGACCGCTATCGAGGCCGGTTCACGCTTCGGCTACAGCCTGTTGTTTGTGGTGTTGCTGGCAAGTCTGGCCGGCATGGTTGTGCAATGTCTGTGCTCGCGGCTGGGCATCGCCACCGGGCGCGATCTGGCGCAACTGTCCCGCGAGCGCTACAGCACACCGACCGCGCGGCTGCAGTGGGTACTGGCGGAAATCTCTATCATCGCCACGGACCTCGCTGAAGTACTTGGTTGTGCGCTGGCGTTTCACTTGTTGCTCGGTTGTTCGCTGACCTTCGGTATCGCCCTGACGGCGTTCGACACCTTGCTGGTGCTGGCCCTGCAAAATCGCGGTTTCCGCAGACTGGAAGCGATCATGTTGGTGCTGGTCGCAACCATCGGTGTGTGTTTCTTCGTCGAACTGCTGCTGATCAAACCCTACTGGCCGGACGTCGCCCAGGGTTTCAAACCGTCGCTGGCGGCGATTGGCGAAGCGGCGCCGTTGTACCTGGCCATCGGTATTCTCGGCGCGACGGTGATGCCGCATAACCTGTATCTGCACACCTCGATCGTGCAGACGCGGATGATCGGCAAGGACCTGCCGAGCAAGCAGGACGCGGTGAAACTGGCGCGCATCGACACCATCGGTTCGCTGGCCCTGGCGTTGCTGGTCAATGCGGCGATTCTGATTCTCGCTGCGGCGGCATTTCACCAGTCCGGGCACACCGATGTGGTCGACATTCAGGACGCCTACCACTTGCTCGATCCGCTGGTCGGCGGCGCGCTGGCCAGTGTGTTGTTCGGCGTCGCGCTGTTGGCGTCGGGGCAGAGTTCGACCTTTACCGGCACCATCGCCGGCCAGGTGATCATGGAGGGTTACCTGAACCTGCGGATTCCGTGCTGGCAGCGACGCTTGATTACTCGCGGGCTGGCGTTGATTCCGGCGTTTATCGGCGTGTGGCTGATGGGCGATAACGCGATTGGCAAGTTGCTGGTGCTGAGTCAGGTGGTATTGAGTCTGCAATTGCCGTTTGCCTTGTATCCATTGATTCGCATGACCAATGATAAAAAGCTGATGGGGCCGTTTGTGAACCGTTGGCCAACGCGGGTGTTGGCGTGGGGGTTGTTTGTGGTGATCAGTGGTGCCAACAGCTGGCTGATTTTGCAGTGGGCGGTTTGAGCCAGTATTTGTAGTGACTGGGCCGGCCTCTTCGCGAGCAAGCTCGCTCCCACATTAGCTATCGGGTGACCATAATAGTGTGCACACCCGATAACCCTGTGGGAGCGAGTTTGCTCGCGAATGCAGACTGTCAGGCACCCACATCGCTGAACACTGGAATGCGCCCATTGAGCGAAGGTCTGTAGTGCCAGTTCAAGCAATTCAGTTCGATGCCCTTTGCGAGTATTTCCCGCACCGTCGCCCCGGCAATACTCATCGCCAACGCTTGCCCCGGACACTGATGCCGGCCACTGCCAAAACTGAAACTGCGGCGGTCGGCGCGTTGTGGCAGAAACTGCTCCGGCCGTTCGTTAAGCGCCGGATCACGATTGGCCGAGGCCAACAAAACCAGAATCACATCGCCTGCTTCGACCCGCACACCGGCAATCTCGCAGGGTGCGGCGACAAAGCGCCGGGTGTTCTGCACAGGCGGATCGAAGCGCTGGACTTCGCCAAGCAGTGCTTCGATGGATTCACCGCGCAACGCCGGCTGACGACGTAACGCCAACAGCGTGTTGCCGATCAGGCCGGCGCAGGCTTCGAACGTCTGTGAGCAGAGGCCGATCAAATTGGCGATGAGGGTTTCTTCATCCCCGGTATAGCCCTGCTGGATGGCGCTCAGCAAGTCGCTGGCAGGTTCGGTGAGCAGTTCGATAAAGTAGCCGCGCAGGTGTTCAGCCGCCGCATCTGCTGCGGCCAGTTGCAGGTCATTGCTCAACGGCGACAGGCAGGCGACAAAGTCAGCTGTCAGCTCACTGATCACTCGTGCCTGCGCCGGCGCGAATCCCAGCAGCGCCGCGACCACGCACACCGGGCCACGGAACATGGCTTTGTAGAGACCGTCGGTATCCGCTGTGATCAGCCGCGCGGCGACCAAAGCATTGACTGTCTCAAGGTCGAGCGTTGCCAGACCAGGCTCGATCGCCGCACGCGGACAGCGCTGGCGTTCGCCGTCATTCATGCGCATCAGTTGGCCAAAGACTTTGCCGGCCATGCCCTTTGCAATCGCTTTGGGCACCGGCTCCTGCGCCGGACGCACGCGGCAATCGGCGTGGGCCAACACCGCACACACCGCGTGGGCGCTGCTCGCGACCCACAGTTTCAGATCCGGATGAAACGTCAGCCCACCTGCTGCGCGCAGTTCGGCGTAGTAGGGATAAGGATCGACATGCGTTGCGGCGCTGATCGGGTTCATGGTTTGCATCCTTGTCGGCGGGGAAAGTGTTGCTACTATCTCCACTGCGCAACGACGATGATTCGTCCGGGAGCGAACTATGCACGCAGAACATCAAGACATCGGTGTATCGCAGGTGGCCGCCGCCATCGCCGAACCGGCGCGGACGAAAATCCTTTGCTCGCTGATGGACGGCCACGCCCGCACCAGTACGGAGCTTGCGACGATCGCCGAAGTCAGCGCTTCGACCGCCAGTGCGCATCTGGCCAAACTCAAGGACCTGGCCCTGGTGCGCCTGCATGTGCAGGGCCGCCATCGTTATTACAGCCTCGCCGATCAGCGTGTGGCGCAGGCGCTGGAAGCGTTGATGGTGATTGGCCAGAATGCGGCGCCGACGTTCAAGGCGCATACGCCGGATCGTCTGCAATTCGCTCGCACGTGTTATGACCACATGGCCGGGACGCTGGCGGTGTTGCTGCATGATCGTTTGATCGCAGCGGGTTGGCTGGTGCAGACCGACGAGCAGGTGTATCGCTTGAGTGATACGGGCGAGGCGTTGTTTCTGGGTTTGGGAATAGACGTGGAGGATTTGATGACCCTGCGCCGCAAGTTTGCCTGCCCGTGCCTGGACTGGAGCATGCGCCGGCCGCATCTTGGTGGTTCGCTGGGCGCGGCGTTGTTGCAGAGCGCGCTGAAGCGCAAGTGGGTGACGCAGGATCTGGACAGTCGGGCGTTGGCGTTGACGGCGGTAGGGCGCAAGGAGATCAGCGCGCGGTTTGGCGTTGAATTGCCGGTAGACGCGCAGATCAAAAGATCGCAGCCTTCGGCAAAGCGTGCACACCCGATAAATTGCGACCGTACCGAAGCCCTGTAGGAGCTGCCGAAGGCTGCAATCTTTTGATTTTGCGCATCTGACCGACGAGGGGCGCATCTGCCACCTTGTATCACCGCTGTCGACCCTATACTGTACATGCAAACAGTATAGGGCCCGCGCCATGCAAATCATCGACAAGCTGAGCATCCTCGCCGACGCCGCCAAGTACGACGCCTCCTGCGCGAGCAGCGGCGCGCCCAAGCGCAGCTCCGAGGGCAAGAGCGGGCTGGGTTCGACCGATGGCATGGGCATTTGCCATAGCTACACGCCGGACGGCCGCTGCGTATCGTTGTTGAAAATTCTGCTGACCAACTTCTGTCTTTACGATTGCCAATACTGCGTCAATCGCCGCTCCAGCGATGTTCCGCGAGCCCGTTTCACCCCCGAAGAAGTTGTGGCGCTGACCATGGATTTCTACCGGCGCAACTGCGTCAGCGGGTTGTTCCTCAGTTCCGGCATCATTCGCTCGGCGGACTACACCATGGAGCAGCTGGTGCGGGTGGCGAAACTGCTGCGCGAAGAGCACGAGTTTCGCGGATACATCCATCTCAAGACCATTCCAGAAGCCGATCCGGCATTGATCGAAGAGGCGGGGCGCTACGCCGATCGCCTGAGCGTCAACATCGAATTGCCGACCGATGCCAGTCTGCAAGTGCTGGCGCCGGAGAAGGATATCGCTTCGATCAAAAAGGCGATGAGCACCATCTACACTGGCGTGCAGACGGTTTTGAACGAACCGCGCTCGGCAAAGTTCGCCCCGGCAGGGCAGAGCACGCAGTTGATTGTCGGCGCCGACGACACCGACGACAGCACCATCCTCCACAGTGCCCAGGCCTTGTACGGCAACTTCCGTCTGCGCCGGGTCTACTATTCGGCCTTCAGCCCGATTCCCGACAGCCCGAAAAGCGTACCACTGGCCGCGCCGCCGCTGATGCGCGAACACCGTTTGTATCAGGCCGATTTTCTCTTGCGCAGCTATGGCTACAGCGCCGATGAGTTGCTTAAGGGTCCGGGCAATCTGGCGCTGGACATCGACCCGAAACTGGCCTGGGCGTTGCAGAATCGCGAGGTGTTTCCGCTGGATCTGAACCGTGCCGAAGCGTCCTTGATTGCGCGTATTCCCGGTATCGGACTGCGCACCACCGAACGTCTGGTGGAGCTGCGCCGACAGCGGCGCATTCGTTACGAAGACGTCGCGCGCATGCGTTGCGTGCTGGCCAAGGCCAAACCGTTCATCATCACCAGCGACTATCACCCGCAGCAGGCCGAGGTCACCAGCCATTTGCTCTATCAGCAACTGCGCGACCGGCCGATGCCGCAGCAGATGGGCCTGTGGGGATGATCAATCTCGATTGCGATGATCTGTTCGACACCTGGCGCCAGCAGGCGCGCTGGCTGCTGAGCCATGAAGTCGACCCGAGTCTGGTGAGCTGGGCGTCGGAAGGTGTGGGGGATTTGTTCGCCAGTGATGACCGTGTGCCTGAAGGGCAGGGGCCGTTTATGGCGCGGATCCCGCGCGCGTTGCTCGACACGCTGGAGCAAGCCGCGCAATACCGAGGAGACCAACGCTGGAGCCTGCTGTATGAAGTGTTGTGGCGCGTCAGTCACGGTGATCGTACGGCGATGATGGCCGGGGACAAACTCGGTAGCGAGTTGCAGCGACGTATCAAGCAAGTGAATCGGGAAGCCCATCATCTGCATGCGTTTGTGCGTTTCATCGAGCGGCCTTCATCCAGCACGGGTCCGCAATATGTGGCGTGGCATGAGCCGGCCCACGACATTCTGCACAGCGCCAGTGAGCATTTCATCGGGCGAATGGGCCGTCATCGCTGGTTGATCGCCACGCCGCGCGACGGGGTTTATTACGATGGCGAGCAACTGATCCATCAGCGCCAATGCCCGCTGGAATGGCAGCAACTGGCGCAGAATGTCGATGATCCTCATGGAGATCTGTGGTTGACCTATTACAGCCACATCTTCAACCCGGCGCGGTTGAACGAGAAGGTCATGCAGGGGCATTTGCCGGCGCGGTTCTGGAAGAATCTTCCGGAAGGGGAGTTGATTCCCGGGTTGATTACGCAGGCGCGGATGGGTAAGCAGCAGAATGGGCAGGCGAGCGGGATTGCTGAGCGACTTGGTAAACGGATAACGCTGAAAAGCCCCTCACCCTAACCCTCTCCCAGAGGGAGAGGGGACTGACCGAGGTGTATTCCCGAGCTACACCGACCTGAAATATCGCGTCGAACTTCTGTCTGGAGAACAACCGAGATCGGCTCCCTTTCCCCTCGCCCCCTTGGGGGCGGTCCGACGTTTCGGGAGGGCTGGGGTGAGGGGGAAAAGATCTCCAGCCTTACCCAAAAAAAACCAACAACCACAATCAAAAAAGCCCCCCACCAATCACTCAGTGGAGGGCTTTTCTACATCAGCAGCCGTCAAATCAAACCTTGACGATCCAGCCCGCTGGCGCTTCGATGTCGCCGGTCTGTACGCCAGTCAGCTCTTTGTAGAGCTTCTGGGTCACAGGACCCACTTCGGTTTCGCTGTGGAACACGTGCAGATGGTCGTTGTAGCTGATGCCACCGATCGGGGTGATCACCGCAGCCGTACCGCAAGCGCCGGCTTCCTTGAAGTCCGACAGCTTGTCGATCAGCACATCGCCTTCAACCACTTCCAGGCCCAGACGCGATTTCGCCAGCTCGATCAGCGACAGACGGGTGATGCCTGGCAGAACCGACGGCGAGTTCGGGGTGATGAACTTGTTGTCGTGGGTGATCCCGAAGAAGTTGGCCGAACCGACTTCTTCGATCTTGGTGTGGGTCATCGGGTCCAGGTAGATCGCATCGGCGAAGTTGGCTTTCTTCGCTTTCGAGCCCGGCATCAGGCTGGCCGCGTAGTTGCCGCCGACCTTGGCCGCGCCGGTGCCTTGTGGGGCCGCGCGGTCGTAGCTGGAGATCTGGAAGTTGTGCGGGGTCAGGCCGCCCTTGAAGTAGGCACCGACCGGGATGCAGAAGATCGAGAAGATGAACTCGGGGGCAGTGCGCACGCCGATGTTGTCACCCACGCCGATCACGAACGGACGCAGGTACAACGCGCCGCCGGTGCCGTAGGGCGGAATGAAGCGCTCGTTGGCGCGAACCACTTCTTTACAGGCTTCGATGAACTGCTCGGTGTCGACCGTCGGCATCAGCAGACGCGCGCAACTGCGTTGCATACGCAGGGCGTTCTGATCCGGGCGGAACAGGTTGATCGAGCCGTCCTTGCAACGATAGGCCTTCATGCCTTCGAAGCACTGCTGGCCATAGTGAAGGGCTGTCGAGCCTTCGCTGATGTGCAGCACGTTATCTTCGGTCAGGGTGCCCTTGTCCCACTCGCCATCGCGAAAGTACGACAGATAGCGTTTGTCGGTCTTGATGTAGTCAAAACCCAGCTTGTCCCAATTGATGCTTTCGTTACCCATGACACCCTCTATCACTGAACAACCGTCGAAACGGTTCAAGGCTTCTGACGTTTTTTGGATGGGCACAACAATACTTCATTCTTGAGCGGTTTCGCAGCCCGGACTATCGGATGACACACAGATAGTTCCGGTTGCCCCTGAGAATTCGCGAGCAGGCTCGCTCCCACATTTGAAATGCATTCCCATTGTGGGAGCGAGCCTGCTCGCGAAGGGGCCATCACCGCCAACCATCATCACAGGTGCAACGCATGCCCCAAAGCACGCAACGCCGCTTCCTGCACCGCTTCGCCCAAAGTCGGATGCGCATGAATGGTGCCGCCGATGTCCTCCAGCCGCGCGCCCATTTCCAGGCTTTGCGCAAACGCTGTCGACAACTCCGACACGCCAACGCCCACCGCTTGCCAGCCGACAATCACATGGTTATCCCGACGAGCAACCACGCGCACGAAGCCGCTTTTCGATTCCAGCGTCATCGCCCGGCCGTTGGCGGCGAACGGGAAACTGGAAACGATGCAGTCCAGACCCGCAGCTTTTGCTTCGTCCGGGGTTTTGCCGACCACCACCAGTTCCGGATCGGTAAAGCACACCGCCGCAATGGCCGTCGGGTTGAACTCGCGGGTTTTGCCGCTGATCAGCTCGGCAACCATCTCGCCCTGAGCCATGGCGCGGTGGGCCAGCATCGGCTCGCCGCTCAGATCGCCGATGGCGTAGACGTTGCGCATGCTGGTCTGGCAGCGGCTGTCGATCTTGATCGCCGAACCATTCATCTCCAGATTCAGCGCTTCAAGGTTCCAGCCCTGGGTGTTCGGTTTGCGACCGACGGCGACCAGCACCTGATCGGTTTCCAGGTTCAGGGTTTCACCTTCGGGATCACGCACCTGCAAAGTGCCATCGAAACCCAGCACGCTGTGTTTCAGATACAGCTTCACGCCCAGTTGCTTCAGCGCGTCATGCACCGGTTGCGTCAGTTCAGCGTCGTAGGCCGGCAGGATGCGATCCTGCGCCTCGACCACACTGACGTCGGCCCCTAGCTTGCGATAAGCGATGCCCAGTTCCAGACCAATGTAACCGCCGCCCACCACGACCAGGCGTTTTGGCACGGATTTCGGTGCCAGTGCTTCGGTGGAGGAGATGATCGGCCCGCCAAGCGGCAGGATCGGCAGGTTGATGCTGGTCGAACCGGTGGCCAGCACCAAGTGCTCGCACTGGATGCGCGTGTCGCCGACATCCACGGTTTTACCGTCGATGACCTTGGCCCAGCCATTGATGACCTGAACCTTGTTCTTCTTCAGCAGCGCAGCAACACCGGTGGTCAGGCGATCAACAATGCCGTCCTTCCACTCGACGCTTTTAGTGATGTCGAGGGTCGGCGCGGAAACGCTGATGCCCAGCGCCGAATGCTGGCTGTGATGCTGGGTCTGGTGAAACTGCTCAGCCACGTGAATCAGCGCCTTCGACGGGATGCAGCCGATGTTCAGGCAGGTGCCGCCCAGCGACTGGCCTTCGACCAGAATTGTCGCAATGCCCAGTTGCCCGGCGCGGATCGCTGTTACATAACCGCCGGGGCCGCCGCCGATGATCAGCAGCGTAGTGTTCAGAGATTGCATGCGCGCCTTACTCCACAAACAAAGTGGCAGGTTGTTCGATCAAGCCACGAATGGCCTGGATGAAGAGTGCCGCGTCCATGCCATCGACCACGCGGTGATCGAAGGAACTGGAGAGGTTCATCATCTTGCGGATCACCACCTGGCCTTTGACGACCATCGGCCGTTCAACGATTTTGTTGACGCCGACGATGGCCACTTCCGGCAGGTTCAACACCGGGGTGCTGACGATGCCGCCCAGCGCACCGAGGCTGGTCAGGGTGATGGTCGAGCCAGACAACTCGTCGCGGCTGGCCTTGCCATTGCGCGCGGCGTTGGCCAAACGCGAAATCTCGGCGGCGCTGTCCCACAGGCTGCGCGCCTCGGCGTGACGCACCACCGGCACCATCAGGCCGACATCGCTTTGCGTGGCGACGCCGACATGCACCGCACCGAGGCGGGTGATGACCTGAGCTTCGTCGTCGTAACGGGCGTTCATCTGCGGGAAGTCGCGCAGGGCGACGACCAAGGCGCGGACGAGGAACGGCAGCAAGGTCAACTTGCCACGGCTGGCACCGTGTTTTTCATTCAGATGCGCGCGCAGTTCTTCAATTGCGGTGACATCGATTTCTTCGACATAGCTGAAGTGTGCGGCACGCTGGGTAGCGTCCTGCATGCGCTGGGCAATCTTGCGGCGCATGCCGATGACTTGAATCTGTTCTTCGTCATTACGCTGGGCGTAAGCAGCGGCAACCGGCGCCGAGGCGTTCGACTGACCTTGCGCCAGATAGGCCTCAAGGTCTTCGTGCAACACACGACCGGCCGGGCCGGAACCGCGCACCAGACGCAATTGAATCCCCAGATCCAAGGCATGTTTGCGCACGGCCGGCGAGGCGAGAGGGCGTTCGTCTGCTTCGCGAGCAACCATCGGGCCTTGGCAAACAGGAGCAGGGCGCGGCGCGGCTGCAGCAGGTTTGCTCTCAACAACGGCTTCAATTTTCGGGGCAACAGGCGTCTCTTTGACAGGTGCAGGTGCGGCGGAGTCTTTAAGGTTGCCGGCACCTTCAACCTCGATGCTGATCAGCACACTGCCAACCGCCATCACTTCACCCGGCTGACCGCCGAGGGCAATCACCTTGCCGTGTACTGGCGACGGAATATCGACCATCGCCTTGTCGGTCATCACGTCCGCCAGCACCTGATCTTCAACCACCAGATCGCCAACCTTGACGTGCCATTGCGACAGTTCTACTTCTGCGATGCCTTCGCCGATGTCCGGCATCTTGATAACGTGCGTGCCCATTCAGACCTCCATGACCCGTTTCAACGCCGCACCCACTCGGGACGGCCCTGGGAAATACGCCCACTCTTGCGCGTGCGGGTAAGGGGTGTCCCAACCAGTGACGCGTTCGATCGGCGCTTCCAGGTGATGGAAGCAATGCTCTTGCACCAGCGACACCAGTTCGGCGCCGAAACCGCAGGTGCGGGTGGCTTCGTGAACCACCACGCAGCGGCCGGTTTTCTTCACCGACTTGACGATGGTTTCCAGGTCCAGCGGCCACAGGCTGCGCAGGTCGATAACTTCGGCATCGACGCCGGATTCTTCGGCTGCGACTTGCGACACGTAAACGGTGGTGCCGTAAGTCAGCACGGTCACGTCCTTGCCCGGACGGGTGATCGCGGCCACGTCCAGCGGCACGGTGTAGTAACCGTCCGGAACCTGGGCTTGCGGGTGTTTCGACCACGGGGTTACCGGGCGGTCGTGGTGACCGTCGAACGGGCCGTTGTACAGGCGTTTTGGCTCGAGGAAGATCACCGGGTCATCGTTTTCGATGGAGGCAATCAGCAGGCCTTTGGCGTCATATGGGTTGGACGGCATCACGGTGCGCAAGCCGCACACCTGAGTGAACATCGCCTCGATGCTCTGGCTGTGGGTCTGGCCGCCGTAGATGCCGCCGCCGCATGGCATGCGCAAGGTCATCGGCGCGGTGAACTCGCCAGCCGAGCGATAGCGCAGGCGCGCCGCTTCGGAAATGATCTGGTCGGAGGCGGGGTAGACGTAGTCGGCGAACTGAATCTCGGCGACCGGACGCAGACCGTAAGCGCCCATGCCGACGGCCACACCGACGATGCCGCTTTCCGAGATCGGTGCGTCGAATACGCGCGAGGTGCCGTATTTGGTCTGCAGGCCTTCGGTGCAACGGAACACGCCGCCGAAGTAACCGACGTCCTGACCGAACACGACGACGTTGTCATCACGCTCAAGCATCACATCCATGGCCGAGCGCAGGGCCTGGATCATGGTCATGGTGGTCGTGGTCATGGCGGTTTCCAACTGAATATTGTTGTTGTGATCGTTCATGTCAGATCCCCAACTGCTGACGCTGGCGCTTCAAGTGCTCCGGCATCTCTTTGTAAACGTCTTCGAACATGGTCGCGGCGCTTGGAATCTGGCCGCCGGCGAGGGTGCCGTACTGTTCGGCCTGTTTCTGCGCGGCAATCACTTCGGCTTCGAGTTCGGCGCTGACAGCGGCGTGCTCTTCGTCTGACCAGTGGCCGACCTTGATCAGGTGTTGCTTCAGGCGGGCGATCGGGTCGCCGAGCGGGAAGTGGCTCCAGTCATCGGCAGGCCGATATTTCGACGGATCGTCGGAAGTCGAGTGCGGGCCGGCGCGGTAGGTGACCCATTCGATCATGGTCGGGCCGAGGTTGCGGCGGGCGCGTTCGGCAGCCCAGGCAGAAGCGGCGTAGACCGCGTAGAAGTCGTTGCCATCAACCCGCAGCGAAGCGATGCCGCAACCGACGCCGCGTCCGGCGAAGGTGGTGGCTTCACCGCCGGCAATCGCCTGGAAGGTCGAAATTGCCCATTGGTTGTTGACCACGTTGAGGATCACCGGCGCGCGATAAACGTGGGCGAAGGTGAGGGCGGTGTGGAAGTCCGATTCGGCGGTGGCGCCGTCACCGATCCACGCCGAGGCGATTTTGGTGTCGCCCTTGATCGCCGAGGCCATGCCCCAGCCCACACCCTGAATGAACTGGGTGGCGAGGTTGCCGGAAATGGTGAAGAAACCGGCGTCCTTGACCGAGTACATGATCGGCAACTGCCGGCCCTTGAGCGGGTCGCGCTCGTTGGACAGCAGTTGGCAGATCAGGTCGACCAGCGGCACTTCGCGGGCCATCAGAATGCTTTGCTGACGGTAGGTCGGAAAGCACATGTCGTCGATGTTCAAGGCCAACGCCTGAGCACTGCCGATGGCTTCTTCGCCGAGGCTCTGCATGTAGAACGACATTTTTTTCTGACGCTGGGCAACGACCATACGGTTGTCGTAGATGCGCGTCTTGAGCATGGCGCGCATGCCTTTACGCAGAATCTCGACCGGCACGTTCTCGGCCCATGGGCCGAGGGCGTTGCCCTGATCGTCGAGCACGCGAATAAGGCCACGCGCCAAATCGGCGGTGTCGGCAGGTTCGACGTCGATGGAAGGTTTGCGCACCGTACCGGCATCGGTCAGATGCAGGTAGGAGAAGTCGGTTTTGCAGCCGGGACGGCCCGAGGGTTCAGGGACGTGCAGGCGCAGCGGTTCATACGCTTGGGTCATGGCTTCTACGCTCGATCTTGTGAATTTCTTGTAGTGAGCTGGCAGTCATTCTTCGGTAGAAGAAATCTTGTCCTACAACAATCATAGGCCCGGGCAAGAAGAATATTTATCTCTGTTTCGTTGCGCTGGAGACGATTTGCAGATAGAAATTCTGCATAAACATAAAAAACAGGTGGTTTTGTCTCATGCGCAAACTGGACCGTACCGACATCGGCATTCTCAACAGCCTTCAGGAGAACGCGCGCATCACCAACGCCGACCTCGCCCGCTCGGTCAATCTGTCGCCGACACCGTGTTTCAACCGGGTGAAAGCGATGGAGGAATTGGGGCTGATTCGCGAGCAAGTGACGCTGCTGGACGCCGACCTGCTGGGGCTGCACGTGAACGTGTTCATCCACGTCAGCCTGGAAAAACAGGTCGAGGAGGCGTTGCAGCATTTTGAGGAAGCGATTTCCGATCGCCCCGAGGTGATGGAGTGTTACCTGATGGCCGGAGACCCGGACTACCTCATACGGGTCTTGGTGCCGACCATTCAGTCTCTTGAGCGCTTCATGATGGACTTCCTTACAAAGGTTCCCGGCGTGGCGAACATTCGCTCAAGCTTTGCGCTGAAGCAGGTGCGATACAAAACGGCACTGCCGCTGCCGGCGAACGGTTTGACGTTGGGCACGTAGTGCTTTCGCCGTCTCTGGATAAATACCTATTGCGGCGAAACAGCTGAAACTCCGGATGTTTCCTGATGAGTCCACTTTTTGTAGCATCCGGATTTAAGATTGGCATAACCGGATGCATTGGTTCCGCTTTGTTTGGCCGTCGCGGTGATCTCTCGATCAACCAGCCAATGACATCTGAGTTCGGCTCGTGTAATACCTACGTAAGCTAAACGTAGTGCCTCATCCGATTGAGCTTTGTCATAAGGCGCTGGCGATTTATCGCCAAGGTTAGTCAGGCTGTATATGTCGTTGCGTTTGGATTTCGTCGGTTTGTAGAAACAATCACCGATAACGAAAACAGATTGCGCCTGCAATCCTTTGGACTTGTGAAAGGTCATCAGTTTGACGTTGCGCTGTTTTTTTTGTGCGTCGTTCAATAAACCTCGCAGGGCGTTTTTGTATGCTTTCTCAACATCGCGAACGCGAAACACCATCAGTATGCTGTGACCGTCGTCATAGGCTTGTCTGACGAGTCGTAAAATCGTTTCGTCCGGTTCGTTGATTTTTTTATCCTTGGCCACGTAGTACAGGTGTACGGGCGTCTTGTCATTCATGACCTTTTCGTTCGCTGCAATCCCGTGCTTGGCTTTGTCGGTCGTGGTTGGACGGACAATTTGTTCGGCAGCATCAATGATTGTCTGGTGCGAACGGTAGTTGTTTTGCATGTACAGCGTGTTGCACGTATGAGCGTGGAAATGCTCGTGGAAGTCCATCAGATATTGGGGGGAACTGCCTCGCCAGCCATAGATGCTTTGCCAGTCGTCGCCGACGGCCATCAGGCTGTTGCCCAATCCAGGCAGGCCTTGATTACGAGTACGGATCTCTTTGCAGCATTGCCGTACCCAGGAAATGTTCAAGCCGGAGACATCCTGGAACTCATCAATCATGAGGTGCCGCATGCCGTCCAGTTCGGCCGTTGGAATGCGCTTTATATTTTCAGGATTATGCTCGCCGAACAGTGCGAATGCTTTGTTGAACGTGATGAGCTTTTTGGGCGACATACTTTCCAGATAGTCATGAAAGCCGCGCCAATATATCTGCAAGGCCAGGTAGAACGGCTGGCGTGGATCGCCCGGGGTAAATTCCAGTGAACCTATCGCCTGAACGACGTCCAAACCCAGGTTCTCAATGTAGTTGCCTTCGGCAAAGAACACCTCGGTCAGCTTCGTTTCCTTGATAGTCGTGCCCGGCAAGTGATAATCGAAACCGGCATCCTGAATGATCATGTGTTCGGCATTGCCGATCAAAGTCTGCGCAGCCATTACGTTATTGACGAGAATGTATTTTTTTCCACGATAACACTCACCAATCATTGCCTGGCGACTCCAGCTCTCCCGCTCAAGATTGACCGATTGGCCTTCACGCGTGGGAATCTCCGCCGCCTGATTTTTTGTATCTGGCCAGCCAAGAATAACTAAAGTGTCGTGCTCTGCCAGATAACCATTGGCTATGAATGGTTTACTCTCGATGTTAAAGGTTCGGCGCTCACTTACACCCGCAATCGGCCACAGACCCAATTCAATCCACGCTGCTTCAATCTCATCGCAAACGGCTTCATCGCTTTCTGACATCTTGCCGATGATGTAGCTTTTTGCCTTCTGCATACGCTCCGACATAGGATCAGGTGCGACGAAGACAATAGATTTGTAAAGGTCCAGGATATGCTTTTTGAATGCTGCGTCCTTTTCATACAGCGTGTTGAACACCTTGGAAAGTACGCCTCCCTGCTCAGTCGTGATTTTTGATGAGAAGGGGTTTTCCAGTTCGCCCTCATCTTCACTCGATTTTTTTGCGCCTAGAAAATCGAAGTAGTCGATAGGCGCATCCGAGAAGGCTTTCATAAAGCCGAATACCTTGCTGTGGAAAGTGCGCACCAGACTCCTGGTTTGATCCTCGCTCAGCTCTTTGCCCCACAATTTGAAGATGTTCACCATCTTTTTCTGCAAGTCTTTTTTAGACTCAGTGGTGAAAGTAGTCACCTGCATGTGATGAAGGGGTATGCCCAGGTGAAAGTGTTTAAGTACGACACGCAAGGCCAATGTCGTGGACTTGCCGGAACCCGCGCCAGCAATCACTGATGTACAGGTGGCGTCGGCAAAAATCATCGCCCACTGCTGATCGCTCGGTTGTTCTTTCTCATCAAGTTTTTCCCACACCTCGTCACGCATTTTCTGCTTGATAGCATCGGTGATGGGCATGAGCTCATTGTCAAAGAGACAGTGATCTTCTCCCGGCAATGATGCGGCAGAGCGCAGATCATTGATTTCTAGAACGGCGCGCCCCTTTGCATACCCGTCTGCGTAGCCAAGCTTCTTTCCGGCAAGCAAGCCTGTGTCATTGCCCAGTTTGATTCCTTCGTCTTTACCCTTGAAGAAAGAACGCCCGTCAATGGCTTTGAGTGCCTCAAGGGCCTTGGACAACAGGTAGGCGATTGCGCGTCGGGGAATCGAGAGGTCGCGATTGAATGTTTCAGTTTGCAGCTCAGGGGGTTGCCCGTGTGGAGAAGTTTGACTCATGGTGTCCCTGCAAAAGGTCTTCTCGACGAAGTCTGGCTTCGGCGATGTCCGTGTTATTACTCACCCGCGTGATTAAGTCGCAAGGTGTCTACCGGAGCGGTTTAGGTTTCCGGATATTACACGGTAGTGGCATTTTGGCTAGGGAACGACCTAGAGCGGTTCTTTCGTTGAGGGAGCGAAAAAAACGACGGGGCAGTTCAACTCACATCTTGTTGATCGGGATCTTCAGATACACGACGCCATTGTCCTCCGCCGGTGGCATATTCCCCGCCCGCACATTCACCTGAATCGCCGGCAGCAGCAGCGTTGGCATGCCCAGCCCGGCATCACGTTTTGTGCGCATTTCGACGAACGTCGCTTCATCGATCCCGTCATGCACATGAATATTGCTTTTGCGCTGCTCGCCGACGGTGGTTTGGCACTGCGCGACACGCCCTTCGGGCGGATAGTCGTGGCAAACGTAGAGTTTCACGCTGGCGGGGAAGGCCAGCAGTTTGTGGATCGAAGCAAATAACTGATGGGCGTTGCCGCCGGGGAAATCGCAGCGCGCGGTGCCGACATCCGGCATGAACAGCGTATCGCCCACCATGATCTGCTCGCCATCGATCAAATAAGCCATGTCCGCCGGCGTATGCCCGGGAACATGGAGGGCCGTGGCCTTGAGGTTACCGATGCGGAACGATTCGTTCGGCGCAAACAGGTGATCGAACTGTGAGCCGTCGACACAGAACTCCGGCTCCAGATTGAACAGCGCCTTGAACACGTGCTGCACTTTGCTGATCGATTCACCAATCGCGATTTTTCCACCCAGTTCCCGGCGCAGATATGGCGCGGCGGACAGGTGGTCGGCGTGGGCGTGGGTTTCCAGCAGCCACTGCACTTGCAGCCGATGCGCGCGGACGAAGGTGATGATCTTATCTGCTTGTGCGGTACAGGTTCGTCCCGCTGCACCGTCGTAATCGAGCACCGGGTCAACGATTGCGCACTGTCCGCCATCGGCTTCATAGACCACGTAGCTGTAGGTCGAGGAGGCGGGGTCGAGGAAGCCTTCAATCAGCGCGGGCATGGGCATGAACCTGTGCAGGATGAGGAAAAAACAGTCATGGGTTGCAACACTTTATGTTTAAACATAATGTTCGCAGCTTAAGTGACGTTGAAGGCATCGTGCAAATGCAATCCAGTCTGACCGAATGTGAAGTCGCCCAACTGCGCGCCTCGGCCTCCAAGGCCTGTGCATTGCTCAAGGCCCTGGCCAATGAAGATCGCTTGTTGATTCTGTGTCAACTGACCCAGGGTGAACGCAATGTCGGTGAGCTGGAAACCATGACCGGCGTGCGTCAGCCGACGCTGTCCCAGCAATTGGGCATCTTGCGCGATGAAGGCCTGGTCGCGACCCGCCGTGAAGGCAAATACATTTTTTACGGGCTGGCCAGTCACGAAGTGATTCAGGTGATGAAGACCCTGTCGGGGCTTTATTGCGGGGCGGTACTCAAAAGCTGGGAACAACCATAAATGCAAGTCAGAACACCACGTACCCTGTGGGAGCTGGCTTGCCAGCGATGAGGCCGGCACATCCGACATCTACGGTGAAGGACAGGCCGCCATCGCTGGCAAGCCAGCTCCCACAGGTTTAATGGTTGACTCGGAAAAATCCTTGCGTGCAGCAAAAGGAACAAGCAATGAACGATCAACACTGGGGCCCATCCATCAGTGCGGACATCGTGGTCATCGGCGGCGGCACTGCCGGTATCGGATTCGTCGCCAGTCTGCTCAAGCGTGATCCAGCCCTCAGCATCACAATCATTGAACCGGGCACTCACCATTACTACCAGCCGGCGTGGACGCTGGTTGGCGGTGGCGCCTACAACGTGAAAGACACCGCACGGCCAATGGCCAAGGTGATGCCTCGTCAGGCCACTTGGGTTCAAGCCGCCGTCACGGGCATCGATCCCGACAAAAAACAACTCACCCTCAACGACGATCGCACTGTCAGCTACCAGAACCTGATCGTCTGCCCCGGCCTGCGTCTCGCCTGGGAGAAAATCGAAGGTTTGCAGGAAAGCCTCGGCCAACATGGCGTCACCTCCAACTACAGCTATCAACACGCGCAATACACCTGGGATCAGGTGCAGCAACTGCGCGGTGGCAAAGCCTTGTTCACGCAACCGGCGATGCCGATCAAATGCGCCGGTGCACCGCAAAAGGCGCTGTATTTGTCCTGCGATCACTGGCTGAAACGCGGCGTGTTGAACAACATCAACGTTGAGTTCAATCTGGCCGGCGCTGCACTGTTCGGTGTGGCGACATTCGTCCCGCCGTTGATGAAATACATCGACAAGTACAACGCGCAACTGGCTTTCAACTCGAACCTGGTCAAGGTCGACGGCCCGGCGAAAACCGCGTGGTTCGAGATCAAGGATGCCACCGGCAACGTCACCCGCGAGGCGAAAACCTTCGACCTGCTGCACGTGGTGCCGCCACAAGTCTCGCCGGATTTCATCGCGCAGAGTCCGCTGGCCGACGCCGCCGGCTGGTGCGAAGTCAACCCGCACAGCCTGCAGCATCCGCGCTATGCCGAGGTGTTCGCACTCGGTGATATCTGTGGCACGACGAACGCCAAAACCGCCGCAGCAGTGCGCAAACAAGTGGTTGTGGTCGCGGAAAACCTGTTGGCCCTGCGCAAGCAGCAACCACTGCCGCTGAAGTACGACGGCTACGGTTCGTGCCCGCTAACGGTGGAGAAGGGCAAAGTGATCCTCGCCGAGTTCGGCTATGCCGGTAAATTGCTGCCGACGTTCCCTCTGGACCCGATGCAGGCGCGACGTTCGGCGTGGTTTCTCAAGGCGACGCTGCTGCCGTGGTTCTACTGGAACGGCATGCTCAAGGGCCGTGAGTGGCTGACTGGTCTGTCCAAGGTTGACTGAGAAAAACCTATGTTGCTGGCAAGTCTGTTTGGCGTGGTGATGGGATTGGTCCTCGGCTTGACCGGGGCCGGCGGTGGCATTCTGGCGGTGCCGGCGCTGGTGCTCGGGTTGGGCTGGACGATGACCCAGGCAGCGCCAGTGGCGTTGTTTGCGGTGGGCAGTGCGGCGGCGGTCGGCGCGATCGACGGTTTGCGTCATGGCCTGGTGCGTTATCGCGCGGCGTTGTTGATTGCGGCGTTGGGTGCGGTGTTTTCGCCGTTGGGGATCTACTTCGCGCATCAGTTGCCGGAGAAAATCCTGATGATTCTGTTCAGTCTGCTGATGGTCATGGTGGCCTGGCGCATGCTGCGCCGCGAGCGCCAGCAAGAGGGGCCGAGCGATCACGGTCACGCCAGTTGGGGTCAGAAGAATTGCATGCTCAATGAAGACACCGGGCGCTTCGACTGGACCGCCAAATGCACCGCTACATTGGCGGCGCTGGGCGCAATTACCGGCGTGGTGTCCGGATTGCTCGGTGTCGGTGGCGGCTTTTTGATTGTGCCGGCGTTCAAGCAACTGACCGACGTGCAGATGCGCGGGATTGTCGCGACGTCGTTGATGGTGATCAGTCTGATTTCGGCGATTGGCGTGATTGGATCGTTTCACGCAGGCGTGCGGATCGATGCGCAGGGTGGGGCGTTTATCGTGGCCAGCATTGTCGGCATGATCATCGGCCGCAAGCTGTGCGCACGGGTACCGACGCGGACGCTGCAGGTGGGGTTTGCCAGTGTTTGTCTGGCGGTGGCGGGGTATATGTTGTTGCGGGCTTAAGAAAAAGGCGCAGCCCATCAAGGGCTGCGATTTTTTTATCGGCTTACAACACCAGATGCGGCAACCACAACGAAATCGCCGGAACATACGTCACCAGCATCAACACCAGAAACAGCACCGCGTAAAACGGCAGCAGCGCTTTCACGGTGCTCTCGATACTGACCTTGCCCACCGCCGAACCGACAAACAGCACGGCGCCCACCGGCGGCGTTATCAGTCCGATCCCCAGGTTGACCAGCATGATCATGCCGAACTGCACCGGATCGACGCCGATGCCAAGAATCACCGGCATCAGGATCGGTGTGAGGATCAGGATCAGCGGCGCCATGTCCATCACCGTGCCGAGCAACAGCAGCATGACGTTGATGCACATCAGGATCACGTAGCGGTTGTCCGACAGGGTCAGGAACAGCGTGGTGATTTTCGCCGGGATCTGCATCAGCGTCATGATGTAGCCGAAGCTTGCGGCGAAGCCGATCAGGATCATCACGATCGAAATCGTCCGCACCGTGCGGTGCATCAGTTTCGGCAGCTCACGCCACTTGTAGTCGCGGTAGATGAACATGGTGACGAAGAACGCCCAGAGCACGGCGATCGCCGCCGACTCGGTCGCGGTGAAAATCCCGGAGAGAATCCCGCCAAGGATGATCACCATCGCCATCATCCCCCACAGCGCTTCGCCGACGATTTTCAACGCCTGGCGCATCGGGATCACTTCACCCTTTGGGTAGTTGCGCTTTTTCGCGAAGATCAGGCACAGCACCATCAGGCAGGCGCTCATCATCAGGCCCGGTACGATGCCCGCCATGAACAGCGAGGCAATCGAAACCGTGCCGCCGGCGGCCAGCGAGTAGAGCACCGAGTTGTGGCTTGGCGGGGTCAGCAGGGCTTGCACCGAACCGCTGACGGTCACGGCGGTGGAGAATTCCCGTGGATAGCCTTTGCGCTCCATTTCCGGAATCAGCACCGAACCCACCGAGGCGGTGTCGGCCACCGACGAACCGGAGATCGCGCCGAAGAAAGTCGACGCGACGATGTTGACCAGTGACAGGCCTCCGCGCACGAATCCAACCAGCACCCCGGCACACGCCACCAACCGGCGCGACATGCCGCCCTCGGCCATGATCGCACCGGCCAGCACGAAGAACGGAATGGCCAGCAGCGAGAATTTGTTCACCCCCGAAGCAACCTGGATCATCACCGCCTGGAACGGAATGTCGATCCACCAAGCCCCGATCAGGGCAGCAGCACCCAGCGCATAGGCGACCGGCATGCCGACGAGGATCAATACGATAAAACTGCCCAGCAGAATCAGAGCGTCCATTAGGCGGTACCTTCACTTTCTTCAACCAGATCGAACTGCACGACCCGCCGTTTGCTCTGGTCACCGAGCAAGAGTTTTTCCACAACGAAAATCAGCGTGAGCAAGCCGCCCAGTGGAATCGGCAAATAGGTCACGCCAACCCGCAGGTCGGGCAGGGCGGCCATGAACTGGTTCCAGGTGGACATGCACAGCTTGAAGCCCCAGAGGGTCATGAACAGGCAGATCAGGCCCATGAGCAGTTGGGAAAAAATCGACGCCGCGGTTCTCAGTTGCGGCGGCATGCGATCGGTGAGCATCGCCACGGCCATGTGCGCGCCAGCGCGATAACTGGCGGCAGCGCCGATAAAAGTGAACACCATCATCAGCAGAATCGCTGTGGGTTCCGGCCAGCTCGAGCCGGTGCCCAGCACATAGCGGGCAAACACGCCCCAAGGGATCATCAGGGAAATCGCCAGGACGGAAAGGCCGGCGACCCAGATGCACGTCATGTAAATCTTGTCGTTGATACGCAGCAGCAAATTCTTCATCGGGTTCCACCGTAACCGGGCGCGCCTCGAACATCGGGCGCGTCGGGCCTTTTCAGGAGTATGGAGCGGGAGGCGTTACTGAACGGCTTCGATCTTTTTGATCAGATCGGCATACGGCGCGCCGTATTTCTCACGAACCGAGGCGGTGGCGTCGTAGAAGGGTTTCTTGTCGACGGTGATGAACTCGACGCCGGCAGCCTTGAGTTTTTCTTCGCTGGCAGCGGACTTTTTGTCCCACAGCACGCGTTCTTCAGCCTGGGCAGTCTTGGCGGCTGTTTTCACCAGCGCCTGTTGATCCGGGGTGAGTTTTTCCCAGGTGATTTTCGACATCACGATCGGCTCGGGCAGGATCAGGTGACCCGTGAGGCTGTAGTACTTCGCATTTTGGAAGTGGTTGTGTTCAAGCAGGGTCGGCGGGTTGTTTTCCGCGCCGTCGATCACGCCGGTCTGCAAGGCGCTGAAGATCTCGCCGGTGTCCATGGCGATGCCGTTACCGCCCATGGCGTTCATCATGTCGATGAACATCGGGTTGCCTTGCACGCGGATTTTCATGCCCTTGAGGTCTTCGAGCTTGCGCACCGGTTTCTTGGTGTAGATGTTGCGTGTGCCGCCGTCCATCCAGGCCAGGGCCACCAGGCCGAATTCGGAGTTGGTGATTTTGCCGAGGATTTCGTCGCCGACCGGGCCGTCGATGACGTCACGCATGTGTTGCTGGTCGCGGAAGATGAACGGCATGTTGAACACGTTCACGTCCGGCACCACTGGGCCGACGATACCCAGGCTGACGCGAGACAGTTGCACCGCGCCGACCTGCATCTGCTCGATGACTTCCTTTTCCGAACCGAGCACACCGCCGGGGAAGTACTTGAAGGTCAGCTCGCCGTTGGTTTCCTTGGTCAGGGTCTTGCCCATGCTTTCTTCGGCTACGACAGTCGGGTAACCGGCGGGGTGAATGTCAGCGAATTTGAGTTCCAGCGCCTGAGCGGCACCGGCAAAGGTGAACATCAGTGGAAGTGCAGCGGCGAGCAAGGTGCGTTTGAAGTCCATGGGGGTGTCTCCAGTCTTGTTATTGTTGTGTTCAAGGCACAGCGGTGTAGCAGAGCCGGGTGTTACAGCGAATCGTTGAACTGCGGTTCCGGCAAACCTTTGACGTTGAGGTTCAGGGCGAACACGCCACCGGCGAGGGACTGCGGGTCGTGGTCGTCACCGGGGCGAATCGAGGTCACGAACAAGGTGTCCATCCGGCTGCCGCCGAAGGCGCACATGGTCGGCTTTTTCACCGGTACGGCCAGTGAGAAGTCGAGTCGGCCGTCCGGCGCGAAACGGTGAATCAGGCCGGCGTCGTTGGCGCAGATCCAGTAGAAACCTTCGGCGTCCACAGCAGCGCCATCGGGCCGGCCGGGGAAGTGGTTCATGTCGACGAAGACGCGTCGGTTCGACGGTGTGCCGGTATCGGTGTCGTAATCGAACGCCCAGATCAGTTGCACGTCGGGGTGCGAATCGGACAGGTACATCGTCCTGCCGTCGGGGCTGAAGCCGAGGCCGTTGGGCACGATGAAGCCGTCGAGTTGCGCCTCGATCACGCCAGACGCTCCGGCGGCGTAGCGATAGAGCCGGCCTTCGGCTGCGTTCAGGCCCATGTTCAACACCATGCTGCCGGCCCAGAAGCGGCCCTGACGGTCGCAGCGGCCATCGTTGAGACGCATGTCTTTGCGGCCGTGCTCGACGCTGGCAAGTCGCTCGCTGTCGACGCTGCCGTCGCTGTGCGGGTGCAAATGAAAGAAGCCGCTTTCCATCCCTGCGACCCAGCCGCCACGGCCGTGGCGGGCGATGCAGGCGAGCATCTCCGGGGTTTTCCAGGCGTGGACATGGCAGGTGTCAGCGCTCCAGCGTTGCAGGCCGCCGTTGGGAATATCGACCCAGTACAGCGCGTTTTCCTCTGCCACCCAGACCGGGCTTTCGCCCACGGCGTTGCGGGCATCGACGATCAATTCGGCTTGCATACTCATTCCTTTGCGTCGTTGTCAGGGTGATCAGTCGCCGAACGGTCCGGCCGCGACAAACGCGCCGCCCTGATAGATCCGCGCCGGGTCATCGGCGGCCGGCATCGGCTGCGCTTCGACCTTTTCGCGGAACACTTCCGAGCTGTCCTTCGCTTCAAAACCGAGATGGCTGGCGAAGCGGTTGTCCCACCAGACGTCGTTGTTGGCGGACATGCCGTAGACCACGGTGTGGCCGACGTTTGGCGTGTACAACGCACGTTCGAGCAATTGCGTGAGGTCGTCGAAACTCAGCCAGGTGTGCATCATTCGGCGGTTCTGCGGCTCGGGGAACGAGGAGCCGATGCGGATGCTCACGGTCTCGATGCCATAGCGATCGAAATAGAAACTGGCCATGTCTTCGCCGTAGGACTTGGACAAACCGTAGTAGCCGTCGGGGCGGCGCGCGGAACTGGCGTCGAGCGGTTCGTCCTGTTTGTAGAAGCCGATGACGTGGTTGGAACTGGCGAAGATCACCCGCTTCACGCCATGCCGGCGCGCGGCTTCGTAGATGTGAAAGACACCGCAGATGTTGGCGCCGAGGATTTCTTCGAAGGGCCGCTCGACGGAGACACCGCCGAAATGCAGGATCGCATCGACGCCTTCGACCAGTTGATGCACGGCGTGTTTGTCGGCGAGATCGCAGACAACGATTTCTTCGCGATCATCGACGGCTGGAGTGAGGGCCGCGATGTCCGACAGGCGCAGAACATTGGCATAAGGACGCATCCGTTCGCGCAGGACTTTGCCCAGGCCACCGGCAGCGCCGGTCAGCAGCAGGCGATTGAATGGAGCACGGGGTGTGGAGGTAGACGTCATGGCAATCCCTGAACACATTGTTATTAGGTTTGTTGTAGGTTGTCGTATGACTGCGCTGAAGTATCGGTAGGGTTTCCGGAACTTGTCAACGCGACTTTTGGTGTAGATGACGGATGGGGCTGATTAACTTTTCTATCAGCACGATTCCTTGGTTGCAATGCAATCCCCTTGTGGGAGCGAGCTTGCTCGCGAAAGCGGTGCGTCATTTAAAGATGAATTGACTGACCCAACGCATTCGCGAGCAAGCTCGCTCCCACAGGGGAACTGGCTTTACAACAACGAAATCGGATAACTGATAAAGATCCGGTTTTCGTCAAACTCGTTGGTGCTGAAGTCCCGGCGTATCGTCGCGTTACGCCATTTCACGTTGAGGTTCTTCAGCGGCCCGCTCTGCACGGTGTAGGCCAGTTCCGATTCGCGGCCCCACTCCTTGCCGTCGGTGATCGTCCCGGTGTGCACGTTGTCGCCGCTGATGTAGCGGTTCATCAGGGTCAGGCCGGGGATGCCGAGGGCGACGAAGTTGTAGTCGTGGCGCAACTGCCAGGAGCGTTCCTTGGCGTTGTCATAACTGGCGTTGTAACTGTCGTTGGCGAGGGTGCCGCCGCTGGTGCCGTTGACCCGCATCCATGCGTCGTCGCCGCTGAGTTTTTGCAGGCCGACATAGAACGTGTTGCCACCGTATTTGGCCGAAAGCAGAGCGAACGCGGTCTTGTTGTCGAGGTCGCCGGCCTGGGCGCTGCCGTCTTCCTTGCCGGTGAAGAAACCGAGGTTGGCGCCCAGCGTCCAGTCGCCCAACGGCTGGCTGTGGCTGAGGTTGAAGTACTGCTGCTGGTAGATGTCGCTGAGTTCGGCGTACCACACACCGACCAGCGTGCGCTTGTCGTTGAAGGTGTATTCGCCGCCGCCGAAGTTGAAGCGGTCGGAAGTGAACGCGCCACGGCCGTTCATCGACATGTCTTCCATGCTCGCGTCATTGCGCGGGCTGTTGCCGCGGAACTGGCCGCCGTAGACGGTCAGGCCATTGATCTCGGTGGACGTGATCTGGCCGCCGCGAAAGGTCTGCGGCAGGGAGCGGCCATCGTCGGAACGCAGGATCGGCAACACCGGCATCCATTCACCGACCTTCAATTCAGTCTTAGACACCTTGGCCTTCAGCGCTACACCTAGGCGCCCAAAGTTGTCCGCCGGACGTCCGTCATCGTGGATCGGCAACAGTTGCGTGCCCCCCGTGCCCTTACCGCCATCAAGTTTTTGCGAATACAGCCCCAGCACATCGATGCCGAAACCGACGGTGCCTTGGGTGAAGCCGGATTTGGCATCGAGGATAAAGCTCTGCGTCCACTCTTCAGCCTTGCCCTGAGCATTGGCCGGGTTGACGAAGTTGCGGTTGAAGTAGGCGTTGCGCAGGTTCAGCGTGGCTTTGCTGTCTTCGAGGAAGCCTTCGGCATCGGCGCTCATCGGCAGGGCGAGGGCGAGGCTGCTGCAGCTGATCAGGCCAAGTGTGGAGCGGCTGGAAAAGCGGGAAGGGCGGACGGAATTGCGGACGAGTGTGCTCACTGTGACGCTCCCTGTTTCGTTTGTTGTTTTTATTATTTGTTATACGTCGTCGTACAACATGGATGCGGATATTTCCTAGGTTTTGCGGGAATGTCAACACTAAGTTATACGATGACCTTGTCGTGCCTGAATTCTCGATTTGACGCTAAAACCTGTGGGAGCTGGCTTGCCAGCGATTGCGGAGTGTCATTCAACAAGGATGCTGAATATGCCGGCCTCATCGCTGGCAAGCCAGCTCCCACAGGGTTTGGTGGATGACAGGGGAAAAGTGTGTTGCCGGTGAATTTGCGGCAAACTTAACCACCCTCCGCACAAGGCCTTTCAATGGATCAATACGCCCCGCGCAACTGGCAACCGCACGAGAAGCCCAGTCTGCCCGGTTCCCCCTCGACGCCTTTGCACTCCAACCCCAAGCGCCTGGCCTATGCGCTGGTTGGTTTGCTAGTGGCGGTGACCGGTGGTTTGGGCAACTCGCTGGTGGTTGCCAACCTGCCTTATCTGCAAGGCGCGCTTGGGGCGACCACCGCGGAAATGGCCTGGCTGCCGGCCGCGTACGTGATGACCAACGTGTCGATGAACCTGCTGCTGGTGAAGTTTCGCCAGCAGTTCGGTTTGCGCGCGTTCACCGAGGTGTTTCTGGTGCTGTATGCGCTGGTGACCTTCGGCCACTTGTTCGTCAACGACCTGAACTCTGCCGTGGCGGTGCGTGCAGCGCACGGCATGGTCGGCGCGGCGCTGAGTTCGCTGGGACTGTATTACATGGTCCAGGCGTTCCCGGCGAAGTGGCGGCTAAAGGCGCTGGTGATCGGCCTCGGCACTTCACAACTGGCGCTGCCATTGGCGCGATTATTTTCCGAAGACTTGCTGCAGATCGCCGAATGGCGCGGCTTGTACCTGTTCGAACTCGGCATGGCACTGCTCTCGCTGGGCTGCGTATTGCTGCTCAAGTTGCCGCCGGGCGACCGCTTCAAAACCTTCGAAAAGCTCGACTTTCTGACCTTCGCCATTCTCGCCACTGGCGTGGCGCTGCTGTGTGCGGTGTTGTCGCTGGGGCGGATTGACTGGTGGTTGGAGGCTAACTGGATCGGCTATGCGTTGGCCGCCTCGATTGCCTTGATCCTCGCCGGTCTGGCCATCGAACATAATCGCAGTAACCCGCTGCTGATGACCCGTTGGCTGGGCAGCGGGACGATGATCCGCCTGGCACTGGCGGTGACCCTGATTCGCATGGTCACCTCGGAGCAGTCCACCGGCGCGGTGGGTTTTATGCAGAACCTGAACATGGGCTATGAGCAATTGCACAGCCTCTACGTGGTGATGCTGATCGGCAGTGTCGCGGGATTGTTGACCAGCGCGCTGACCATCGACCCCAAGCACCTGCTGATGCCGTTGATCATCTCGCTGGGTCTGATGGCCACCGGGTCGGTGATGGACAGCTTTTCCAACAACCTGACCCGCCCGGAAAACCTCTACTTCAGTCAGTTTCTGCTGGCGTTCGGCAGCACGTTTTTCCTCGGCCCGACCATGGTTTTCGGTACGCGCAACGTGCTGACCAACCCGCGCAATCTGGTGAGCTTTTCCGTGTTGTTCGGGATCTGCAACAACCTCGGTGGCCTGCTCGGTGCGGCGCTGCTGGGCACTTTCCAGATCGTCCGGGAAAAATTTCATTCCAGTCACATCGTTGAGCACCTGACGCTGTCTGACCCCTTAGTGGCGGCGCGCGTGCAGAGCGGCGGCTCGGCGTATGGCTCGTTGCTGGCCGACCCGAGTCTGCGCAACCTTGCGGGAATTCGCAGTCTGGCCAATGCCGCCACCCGTGAGGCCAACGTGCTGGCCTATAACGATGTGTTCATGCTGATCGCCGTGATTGCGGTGCTGACCATGATCTGGCTGTCCATTCGCGCGCTGTGGCTGATGAGCACCACCAAAGCCGTCGCCCCAGCGCCTTCCGTACCTCCTAGCGGTGCTTCTACTTCATGACCGAACCGACCACCACAACCACCAATGCCATTGCTGCCACGCCCGAGGGTGTGGCGCCGCCATCATCGCCGAACACCGAGCCGCGCTCGCTGCGGGTGCGGATCATCTCTTCAATGGGCTTCGCGGCGATTGCCATCGTCGGTGTGTTGATCGTGCTCTATGCCTGGCAATTGCCGCCGTTCAGCAGTGCGGTCGAGACCACTGAAAATGCCTTGATTCGTGGGCAAGTGACGATCATTGGTCCGCAGCTCGCCGGTTATGTTTATGAAGTGCCGGTGCAGGATTTTCAGTACGTGAAGGCCGGGGATCTGCTGGTGCGTCTGGACGACCGCATCTATCAGCAACGTCTCGATCAGTCGCTGGCGCAACTGGCGGTGCAGAAAGCCGCATTGGCCAACGTCGTGCAGCAACGCAACAGCGCCGAGGCGACGATCAAATTGCGTCAGGCCGTGCAGGCCGACAGCGAAGCGCAGTTGCGCAAAAGCGAGGCTGATCTGCGCCGTAACCAAGAGTTGGTGCGCGACGGTTCGGTATCGAAACGCGAGATGGACGTCGCGTTGGCGGCCAATGCGCAAAGCATTGCAGCGGTGGCTCAGGCCAAGGCCAATCTGGAAATTGCCCGTCAGGATCTGCAAACAGTGATCGTCAATCGTGGCTCGCTGGAAGCAGCCGTGGCCAGCGCCGAAGCGGCAGTGCAACTGGCGCGGATCGACCTGTCGAACACCCGCATCGTCGCCCCGCGCGACGGCCAGCTTGGGCAGATCGGCGTGCGCCTCGGCGCCTACGTCAACTCCGGGGCGCAGTTGATGGCGTTGGTGCCGAACCAGAAATGGGTGATCGCCAACATGAAGGAAACCCAGATGGACAACGTCCGCGTCGGGCAACCGGTGCGCTTTACCGTCGATGCGTTGAACCACCGCAAATTCACCGGGCATGTGCAGCATATTTCGCCGGGCACGGGTTCTGAATTTGCGCTATTGCAGGCGGATAACGCCACCGGCAACTTCGTCAAAATTGCCCAGCGGGTGCCGGTGCGGATCACCATTGATGCGGATCAGCAGGAAGGGGAACGGTTGCGGCCGGGGATGTCGGTGGTGGTCAGCATCGACACAGCCGCCGGCAACACCCAACCTCACTGACCCAGTGCATAACCCTGTGGGAGCGAGCTTGCTCGCGAAAGCGATGTATCAGTGACATTTCTTTATCTGACACACCGCCTTCGCGAGCAGGCTCGCTCCCACATTTGAACTGTGTTTATCCAGTGATCATCGGCGGCAGGGTGCCGAGCAGTGAGACGGCCGCCACCGCGCCAATGCCGAGCAACCACTCCAGCATGACACTGCGCCTGATTGCGCCCATGCGCTGTTCGCAATCATCCATGCGCAAGCGATTGAACAGCGCCAGCCCAAGCATCCCCAGCACGATCAGCGCCTTGATCAACAGAATCAAGGCAAACCCACTGAACAACGGTGTGGGCCACCACTGGCCGGTCAGCACGCGGACGTTGATCAAACCGGTGATTAGCAGCCCGGCAACCAGCGCATAACCGACTCCGCTGAAGCGCCGCAAAACCTCATGCATCGGTTCCGTCGGCTGACGCAGAATCATCACCAGCAACAACAACCCACCCAGCCACCCCGCCACGCAGGTCAGATGAACGATCTGGTTGAGAATCAGCAGTTGCCCGCTCAAACCATCGAGCATCGCGCCATGCCCGACCGGAGCGAGAGTCGCCAGAAGCAGGGCACTCAAGCCGAGTCGCAACGGCATGCTTGAACGCCAAGGTGTGAACAGCAACGCCGACAGCACGGCATTGATCAGCAGATGCCAACGCCACACCTGGCCGAAAAACGTATGGCCCAGCACCAGCGCAACCGTGTCCGGATCAAACGCCGCCGCTGCCGAACCGGCCATGCTCGCGGTGATCAACAGCGCCCAGGCAATCCCGCTGAGCAGTGCCACAGCGGCCAGCCAACGCGCCAGTCGCGCCAGGTGCCGATCGACTTGCGGCGCTTCATCCTTGAGCAGTAACGGCCTGAACAGCCAGGCCCCGAACAGCATCAACACCACGATGAAATGCACAAAGCGGCACAGCACCAGCGCTTCACTCATGAATTACTGACCAACCTTGAACTGATAAGCGCCTTCGCTTTTGTGCGTGTCGACCGACACCGCGTGCCATTCGACTTTGTACTCGCCAGCGGTCAGCGGCGCAGCAGGGGTGACGATCAGGGTTTTCTTGTCGCCTTCGGTAGTCAGCGCTTTGACTGCGACCGGCGCGCCGTCCTTGGTCACGGTGACTTTGGTGAAACTGGCTTCAACGCCTTCGGAAAAGGTCAGGCGCAAATCGGCCGGCGCGGCGACGGTGCTGTCGGCGGCCGGGGTCTGGCTTTTCAGGTGAGCGTGGGCAAATACGGAAGATGCGGCGAACAGCGAAGCGAGCAGGGCAGTGGTGGTCAGGACGTTCTTGAACAGCATCGCGAATACCTTTGGGGCAGGAGTGAAGAAGCGTCAGTTTAGCCATCCGCTGACGCCAGTACGAAGTTTTGTTTGCAGCGGTCGCCCGCGGAGCAGAGCGGATGCTAGTCTTGGGCAACGCTGGTGTCAGGGAGCCCTCATGGGCAATCACAAGATCGAGATTCGTCGCAATAACGTCGAGAAAATCCTGCTGGCGGCGGAAAAAGTCTTCGCCGAAAAAGGCTTTGGCGGCACGGCCATGGCCGACATCGCGGCTGAAGTGCAACTGCCGCGCTCCAACCTGCATTACTACTTCTCCACCAAGAGCGAGCTGTACAGCGCGGTGCTGTTCGACCTGCTGGAAGTGTGGAAACAGGACGCGCTGTGCTTCGAGATGTTCGACGATCCGCGCGTGGTGCTGAGCAGCTACATTCGCGCCAAGATGAACCACTCGCGCAGCCGACCGTACGGCTCGAAAGTCTGGGCCAACGAAATCATCCACGGCGCGCCGACACTGGGCGAGGCGCTGGATGTCAGCCTGTATGACTGGGCAAAGATGAAGGAAGCGAAGATTCGCCAGTGGGTCGAGGACAAGCGGATTTTGCCGGTGGAACCGTCGGGTTTGCTGTACATGATCTGGGCGTCGACCCAGCACTATGCTGACTTTGATCATCAGGTGAATATTCTGAATGAGCATCAGCCGCTGTCGGACATGCAGTTTGAGCGGGCGGTGCAGACGGTGACGAGTGTGATATTGCGTGGGATCGGTTTGGAACCCTGAAAGCAAAAGCCAACCCTCTCCCGGAGGGAGAGGGGGCCTACGGACGTGTCTCTCGAGGTACATCGACCTGAAAGATCGTATCGATTATGGATTCAGAACAGATCTTTCAAGTCGGTGCATCTCGCCAATATCCCCCAATCAGTCCCCTCTCCCTTTGGGAGAGGGTTAGGGTGAGGGGCTTTTTCAGACTGCAACGTGATACGGATTGCGCGGATCATGATTCCAATCCAGAAACGGCTTGCCAGTCTCCATCGGCACCATCTCGATGCAATCCGCCACTGGACAAGTGATCTGGCACAAGTTACAGCCCACACACTCCTCATCAATCACTTCATATTTATGCGTGCCGTCCGCCTGCTTCAGACTGCCAATCGCCTGGTGTGACGTGTCCTCGCAAGCAATATGGCAACGCCCGCAACCAATGCACGCGTCCTGGTCAATCTTCGCGATCACCTGATAGTTGATATCGAGGTACTTCCAGTCCGTGGTGTTGCCCACCGCACGCCCGGAAAACTCGGCAATGTTGGCGTAACCCTGACTGTCCATCCACCGTGACAGACCATCCTTCATCTCCTCGACAATGCGGAAACCGTGCAACATCGCCGCCGTGCACACCTGCACCGCGCCACTGCCGAGCGCCATGAATTCCGCCGCGTCGCGCCAACTGCCAATGCCGCCAATCCCGCAGATTGGCAAGCCCTGGGTCTGCGGGTCGCGGGCAATTTCCGCGACCATGTTCAGCGCAATCGGCTTCACCGCCGAGCCGCAGTAACCGCCGTGGGTGCTTTTGCTGCCGACAGTGGGCAGGGCGACCATGTGTTCCAGATCGACGCTGGTGATCGAGTTGATCGTATTGATCAGCGACACCGCATCGGCGCCACCGCGATGGGCCGCGCGGGCGGCGACGCGGATGTCGGTGATGTTCGGCGTCAGTTTGACGATCACCGGCAGCGAGCAATAGGTCTTGCACCAGCGCGTGACTTGCTCGACGTACTCGGGCACCTGACCGACCGCCGCGCCCATGCCCCGTTCAGGCATGCCGTGAGGACAGCCGAAGTTCAACTCGATACCGTCAGCGCCGGTGGCTTCGACCAGCGGCAGGATGTGTTTCCACGACTCTTCGACACAGGGCACCATCAGCGAAACGATCAATGCGCGATCCGGCCAGTCCTTTTTCACCTGAGTGATTTCGCGCAGGTTGATTTCCAGCGAACGGTCGGTGATCAACTCGATATTGTTGATGCCGAGCACTTCACGGTTGTTGCCGTAATGCGCTGAGTAACGCGACGACACGTTAACCGCCGCCGGGTCCTCACCGAGGGTTTTCCAGACCACGCCACCCCAGCCCGCTTCAAAGGCACGGACCACGTTGTAAGCCTTGTCAGTCGGCGGCGCGGAGGCCAGCCAGAACGGATTTGGCGCTTTGATGCCAGCGAAGACAATCGACAGATCGGCCATTTACGCAGCCTCCACGTTAAGCATCAGTTGAACGTTGATCGCCTCGGCGGCGCGTTTGCCGTGCTGCACGGCTTGCACGGTGAGGTCCTGATCGAGGCTGGTGCAGTCGCCACCGGCATACACGCCGGGGATGCTGGTGCGCAGGTTTTCGTCAACCTGAATGCGTTCGCCCTGACGCTTGAGTTCGCGGGCCAGCGGGTCGGTGAGGGCGCTACTATCGAAGGCCTGGCCGATGGCTTTGAAGATCGCATCAGCGGCCAGTTCGAAGGTTTCGCCGGTGGTTTGCAGGCGACCGTCGACCAGATCGGTGCGGGCGAAACGCATGCCGCGCACATGGCCCTGAGCGTCGAGCAGCACCTCTTCCGGTTGCGCCCAGGTCAGCAGGCGCACCTGACTGGCTTTGGCGATGTCTTGTTCGTGACCGGTGGCGCCCATGTCGGCGGCGCCACGGCGATACACCAGATTCACATCGCGGGCACCGAGGCGGGCCATTTGCACGGCCATGTCGATCGCCGTGTTGCCGGCGCCGAGAACGATGCAGCGCTCGGCGAGCGGCAGTTGCGTGAGGTCATCGGCCTGGCGCAGTTCGCGGATGTAGTCGGTGGCGGCGAGCAGGCCCGGCGCATCCTCGTGGGGCAGACCGAGTTGTTTGCTGGCATTCAGGCCGAGGCCGAGGAATACCGCGTCGAACTGCTGATGCAATTCGCTGAGGGTCAGATTCTCGCCGAGCTTTTGCCCGTGGCGAATCTCGATGCCGCCAATCTGCAAGAGAAAATCCAGTTCCTTTTGCGCGTAATCGTCGACCAGTTTGTACTTGGCGATCCCGTATTCGTTGAGACCGCCAGCCTTCTCCCGTGCTTCGAAAATCACCACGTCGTGACCGTGCATGGCGCTGCGATGGGCACAGGACAAACCGGCCGGCCCGGCACCGACCACGGCAACGCGTTTGCCGGTGGCAGCCGCGCGCTGGAACGGGTGCTCGCTGAAGTGTGCGTTGTCGACGGCATAGCGTTGCAGCAGGCCGATCAGCACCGGCGCGCATTCGTGGGCGTTGTTGCGCACGCAGGCTTGCTGGCAAAGGATTTCGGTTGGACACACCCGTGCACAACTGCCGCCAAGGATGTTCGCCGAGAGGATTTTCTGCGCCGCGCCGGGGATGTTGTCCTGATGAATGTTGCGGATGAACGAGGGGATGTCGATCTCGCTCGGGCACGCATTCACGCACGGCGCGTCGTAGCAATACAGACAGCGCGAGGCTTCCAGATGCGCCTGCCGGTCATTGAGCGGCGGCGCCAGATCGGTGAAATGCCCAGCGAGGGCGGCCGCGCTTTCGTGCGGGTGGGGGAGATGGTTCAGGGTCTCGATCACGGTTTTTTGCCTCACGGTTATTTGAGGTTTCTGCCTCTGTCGGGCAGTGGTTTTTGTGGCGTTCGGGATGGCCTCTTCGCGAGCAGGCTCGCTCCCACATTTGGAATGCATGCTCCTGTGGGAGCGAGCTTGCTCGCGAAGGCCGAAGGCCTGGATTTCAGCGTTTCACAGCAGTGGGCCGGTGCATCTCAGCCCGCTTGCTCAGCAAATCAAACACCGCCGGGTACGCCGGCCGTTCGATGTACCGCCCGGCGCCGCGCTCGGCGCGCAGGTCGCCATCGGCCCAGACCAATCGGCCCTGGCTGACGGTATGGCTCGGCACGCCGCGCACGGTCTTGCCTTCGAAGATGTTGAAATCCACCTGCTGATGGTGGGTCTTGGCGGAAATGGTGCGCGTGCCTTGCGGATCCCACAGCACCAGATCGGCATCGGCGCCAACGCGAATCGCGCCTTTGCGCGGATAGAGATTGAAAATTTTCGCGGTGTTGGTCGAGGTGAGGGCGACGAAATCCTGCATCGATAAACGCCCGCTGTTGACGCCTTCGTCCCACAGCACCGCCATGCGATCTTCGATACCGGCGGTGCCGTTGGGAATCTTGCTGAAGTCATCGCGGCCGGCGGCTTTTTGCTCAGCGCAGAAGCAGCAGTGGTCAGTCGCGGTGGTGTGCAGGTTACCGTTTTGCAGCCCGTGCCACAGAGCCTCTTGATGGCCACGCGGGCGGAACGGCGGGCTCATCACGTAACCGGCAGCGGTCTGCCAGTCGGGGTGTTGATAGACGCTGTCGTCGAGCAGCAAATGCCCGGCGAGCACTTCGCCGTAGACCGGTTGGCCCTTGCTCCGTGCATAGGTGATTTCGTCGAGGGCTTCTTTGGTCGAAACGTGCACCAGGTACAGCGGTGTGCCAATGGTTTCGGCAATACGAATCGCCCGGCTCGCCGCTTCACCTTCAACCTGCGACGGACGCGACAGCGGATGCGCCTCTGGCCCGGTGATGCCCTGGGCCATCAACTTGCGTTGCAGGTGATAAACCAGCTCGCCGTTTTCCGCGTGCACGGTCGGCACCGCGCCCAGTTCCAGACATCGCTCGAAACTCGCCACCAGTGTGTCATCGGCGGCCATGATCGCGTTCTTGTACGCCATGAAGTGCTTGAAGCTGTTGATGCCGTGTTGGCTGACCAGCTCGGCCATTTCCTCACGCACCTGCTCGCTCCACCAGGTGATCGCGACGTGGAAGCCATAGTCGGACGCGGATTTTTCCGCCCAGCCGCGCCACTGGTGAAAGGCTTCCATCAACGACTGCTGCGGATTGGGAATTACAAAATCGATGATCGACGTGGTGCCGCCGGCCAGACCGGCCGCCGTGCCACTGTAGAAATCCTCACTGGCCACAGTGCCCATGAACGGTAGTTGCATGTGCGTGTGCGGATCGATGCCGCCGGGCATCAGGTATTGGCCGCTGCCGTCGAGCACTTCGGCACTGGCGGGAACATCAAGATTTTCACCGATGGCTTTGATCACGCCGTCGGCGCAATAGACGTCGGCGCGGTAACTTTCATCATGGGTAACAACGGTGGCGCCACGGATCAACAGAGACATTCCGAGTTCCTCGCAGGCATTGACCGACTTGTGTCGGTTCTAGATGTTTTATTGATGTACAGCGTTGCAGGGTGTATTCCTGTCAGCGCTGTCAGGAATAGAAACTAGTCGCAGATTTGCAATAGATCAAGATTATTTTTTATAAGCTTATTGCTGTTTTAACTGTATGAAAAATAACGATAAAAAACGCAAATCACCAAAATGGTGAGGCTGTTCACCATTTTGACGCACTTGACAGGATGGAAATATGAGCAAGATTTTGTATGTGAAATCAGCCGCTTGAAGTTGAGCTGCGGCTGCTCGCTCACGGTGAAAATAAATGCAGTGCACCAGATTGAGTCCTGTCTGTTCGGACAACTTGCCAAGTGTTTGGCCTGAGCACCCAGACAAGTTTCCGCGAACTCATCCGGTGAATAATTAAAACTGATGAATATCAGAAAGTTGCAAAGCGTTTGAAACACCGCCCGATGCGTAAGCGGGGCACCCGGCACGTTTATTGATGCCGCCGCTGACACCATGGCCGGTGTACGAAAGTTGTCAGTTCCTCCGGCCATCGTCCGGCTCGCACCCTCGTGCGCAAGCCGCCTGATGAGCAAAAAAATAATCAGAAGAACAGTGGAGCGGCCATGCAACAGATCAGATCGCAAGTGACCGAGCGCGACGGCTTGTTCGAGCTTGAAGCCGGCAGCGACGTCCTCGACAGTCCCCGTTACAACCACGATATGGCACCGACCAAGGTGCGTGAACGAACCTGGAACAAGTGGCACATCACAGCGCTGTGGGTCGGCATGTCGATCTGTGTGCCGACCTACACCCTCGGTGGCGTGCTGACGGCGTACTTCGGTTTGAGCGTTGGCGAAGCGCTGCTGGCGATTCTGTTCGCCAACATCATTGTGCTGATTCCGCTGACGCTTAACGCTTTCCCCGGCACCAAGTACGGCATCCCGTTTCCGGTGTTGCTGCGCTCCTCGTTCGGCATTCTCGGCTCCAACGTGCCGTGCCTGATTCGCGCACTGGTGGCGTGTGGCTGGTTCGGCATTCAGACGATGTTTGGCGGGCTGGCGATTCACCTGTTTCTCGGTTCGGTATTCGACGGCTGGAAATCCCTCGGTGGCACGGGCGAGGTGATCGGTTTCATGGTGTTCTGGGCGCTGAACCTGTGGGTGGTGATTCGCGGCGCCGAGTCGATCAAGTGGCTGGAAACATTATCCGCGCCGTTGCTGGTGGCGGTCGGCATCGGTCTGCTGGTGTGGGCGATGCCCAATGTGTCGATGAGCGAATTGATGGCGATCCCGGCCAAACGCCCGGAAGGCGCGAGCGTGTACGGTTACTTCGCCGCCGGCCTGACCGCGATGGTCGGTTTCTGGGCGACGTTATCGCTGAACATTCCTGACTTCAGCCGTTACGCCAAGAGTCAGAAAGATCAGATTCTCGGGCAGATCATCGGCCTGCCGCTGACCATGTTCCTGTTCGCCGCGCTGGGTGTGGTGATGACCGCCGCCTCGGTGAAACTGGTCGGGGTGACTGTCTCTGATCCGGTCACGCTGATTGGTCACATTCAAAGTCCGGTGTGGGTCGCGGTGGCGATGGCACTGATCATCATCGCCACGTTATCGACCAACACTGCCGCGAACATTGTCTCGCCAACCAACGACTTTCAGAACATCGCGCCCAAAGTGATCAACCGCACCAAAGCGGTGTTGCTGACCGGGTTGGTCGGGCTGTTGCTGATGGGTCATGAACTGCTGAAAAAACTCGGCTGGATCGTTTCCGAGGTCAGTCTGGAAAGTGTCTATTCCAATTGGCTGCTGGGTTATTCGAGCCTGCTCGGACCGATCGCCGGGATCATGGTGGTGGACTATTTCCTGATCAAGAAACAGCAACTGGACCTTGCCGGGCTGTACCGCGACGACGTCTATCCGGCGTGGAACTGGGCCGGGTTTCTCGCATTCGGTGTGCCGGTAGTGCTGACCTTGCTGTCGTTGGGCAGCGATGCGTTCAGCTGGTTCTACAGCTATGGCTGGTTCACCGGCTCGGCGCTGGGCGGGATTATTTATTTCGGGTTGTGCGTGATGCGTGCTAGTCCGTCAGTAGTGAAATCTGCGGTGTGAATGCAGGCCTCTTCGCGAGCAAGCTCGCTCCCACATGTTTACGCATTCCAAATGTGGGAGCGAGCTTGCTCGCGAAGTCAGCCTGACTTACGGCAGAGATGTATCTGAAGAAATCCATAAGAAAAGCAGCCTGAGGAGATCCCCATGAACGCAGCCGTAGACGTTCTGCAATCGAGCCATCAGCACATCAACCGCGATCGCCTGTGGGCGTCGCTCATGGAACTGGCCAAGCTCGGCGCGACGGCCAAGGGCGGTGTCTGTCGCCTGGCCCTCACCGATCTCGACCGCCAGGCCCGTGACCTCTTCGTGCAGTGGTGTCAGGACGCCGGATGCAGCGTCACCGTCGATGCCGTCGGCAACATCTTCGCCCGTCGCCCCGGGCGCAATCCGAATCTGCCACCGGTGATGACCGGCAGCCACATTGACACCCAACCCACCGGCGGCAAGTTCGACGGCTGTTTCGGCGTGCTCGCTGGCGTCGAAGTCATGCGCACCCTCAACGACCTCAAAGTGGAAACCGAAGCGCCGCTGGAAGTGGTGGTCTGGACCAACGAAGAAGGCTCGCGCTTCGCTCCGTGCATGATGGGCTCCGGGGTGTTCGCGGAGAAATTCACCCTCGAAGAAACCCTCGCCAAAGTCGATGCCGACGGCGTCACCGTCGGTGAAGCGCTCAACGCCATCGGTTACGCCGGCGCGCGCAAGGTCAGCGGGCATAAGGTTGGCGCTTATTTCGAGGCGCACATCGAACAAGGTCCGATCCTCGAAGACGAACAGAAAACCATCGGCGTGGTGCTCGGTGCGCTGGGGCAGAAGTGGTTTGATCTCAAGCTGCGCGGCGTCGAAGCTCACGCCGGCCCGACGCCGATGCACCTGCGTAAAGACGCGTTGGTCGGCGCCTCGGTGATCGTTGGCGCGGTCAACCGCGCCGCCCTCGGCCATCAACCCCATGCCTGCGGCACGGTCGGTTGCCTGCAAGCCTATCCCGGCTCGCGCAACGTCATCCCCGGCGAAGTGCGCATGACCCTCGATTTCCGTCATTTGGAACCGGCGCGTCTGGACTCGATGATTGCCGAGGTGAAGCAAGTCATCGAAGCCACCTGTGAGGAACACGGTCTGACTTACGAACTGACGCCGACAGCGGACTTCCCGCCGCTGTACTTCGAAAAAGGCTGCGTGAAAGCGGTGCGCGGTGCGGCGAAAGGGCTTGGCCTGTCGAATATGGACATCGTCAGCGGCGCCGGGCATGACGCGATTTTCCTCGCCGAACTCGGCCCGGCCGGAATGATCTTCGTGCCGTGCGAAGGCGGCATCAGCCACAACGAAATCGAGAACGCCGCGCCGGATGATCTGGCGGCGGGGTGCGCGGTGTTGTTGCGGGCGATGCTGGCGGCTTCGGCGATGGTCGCGGGAGGACAGGGCTCGGCTTGAAGATCAAAAGATCGCAGCCTTCGGCAGCTCCCACAGGGAAACCATAGATCCTGTGTAGGAGCTACCGGAGGCTGCGATCTTTTCGCTGTCACCACAACGTCATGAAAATGTGCGATTTTGCCGGCCCATGAAAATCATCACCTCCGGCGCGTCCTATCTGGACATTGACGCCTACGCCTGCTGCATCGCCTACGCAGAGTTGCTCAACCAGCAAGGCGTTCCCGCCCGCGCCGTCAGTAGCGCGCAACCCAACGCCAGCGTGTCGCAAAGCGTGCTCGGCTGGGCGGCTGCTTTTGACGATTACCCGCCGACGCTGGACGATGAGTTTGTCCTGGTCGATGTCTCGGACTTTCACCATTTCGATCCGTTGGTGGTGCTTGAGCGAGTGGTAGAGGTCATCGATCATCATCCAGGGTTCGAGCATTACTGGGCGCAGAAGCTTGGGGCTGCCGCCGATATCCGTCCGATCGGCGCGGCGGCAACACAGGTTTTTCAGCGCTGGCAGACGGCCGGTGTGCTGCCGCAGATCAGCATGCAAAGTGCCGCATTACTGGCCACCGCGATTCTCGACAACACGCTGAATTTCACCGGGCAGATGACCACGCCAGCGGACATCGAGGCCTACGCCGACCTCGCTTCACGGGCAAAACTGCCGACAGACTGGCCTCGGCAATATTTTCTGGAATGCCAGGCCAGCATCGAATCGGACCTCGCCGCTGCATTGGCGGCCGACTCGAAACAGATGAAAGCCGAAAGTAACCTGCCATGTTTTTTTGCGCAGATGACTCTTTGGGATGCCGACGCTTTGCTGCAAAAACACCGGTCGATGATCGAACGCTGGATGGCAGAGCAGGGCGATGACTGGCTGTTGAATGTGATCAGTATCCACGACCGAAAAAGCTGTTTACTGGCGCCAGCCGAGGTCAGCCAGCAAAAGCTTAATCATTTATTGCCACTCGAATGGCAGGGCGGATTGGCCGTTCGGGAACCTTCAATACTGCGCAAAGAATTGTTGAAACTGGGGCTTGGCGCGACCAGTCACTGCGCACCAAACACCATCGTCCAGTAAACCCCTTCATCACTGCGCGCCTCACTGGCAAACCCGGCGCCGACCTGGGTAAACATCGGGTTCATCAGGTTGGCGCAGTGCCCGGGGCTGGCCAGCCATCCGGCCATGGCCTTGCCCGGTGAACGCTGTCCGGCGGCGATGTTTTCACCGATTTGTCGACCGCGATAGCCGGCCGCGCGGGCGCGATCGGCAGGCAGGTCGCCGTCCGGATCGCGGTGGGCGAAGTAGTTGCCGTAGGCCATGGCTTTGCTGTGCCTCTGTGCGGCGGCGCCCAACGCCGCGTTCCAGTTCAACGGTCGGGCGGCGGCGAAGCGTTGGCGTCCACACATCCGTGGCCGGGCGCGCGCGGCGTTGACCTCTGCCAGCAGCGCCTTGCCGACGCTGCGATTATCGCCGACGCGACTGTCGAGCACTGGTTGCGCCAACACCACTTGCCATTCATTGCGTGAGCGACTGACACCGATGTCTGCGTAGCTCGCATCCAGCAGCGCGGCGCAGTGCTCGTCTTGCAGCAGGTCGAAAGCCTCTTCGGCGTCCTCGGCGCCGATCACGCGAATACTGCGCACCGCCACGGCGGAGTAGCCGGACGACTTCAACGCTTCACGCATGCCGCCGGCGTAGCGATAACCGATCGGCAAGGCCAGGTTCGACTTCAGCGCCAACGGTGCCAGCCGTTGCGCCGGGCGCCGATCACAGCGCTGCGGATGGGCGCGATAGTCGTTGATGGCGGCCACCAGTTGCCGTTCCGCACCGGCGTGGGCGGTTTCAGCGAACAACGGTGAAAGGATCAGCAGGCACAGCGAAACGAAGCGAGACGAGCGAACGGCGTGGCGCATGAGACGGGTAGCTCTGAAGAGGGACAGCGCAAAAGTTGATTGAACCGCAGAACGCGGCGCGGGTGGGACTGGGGAATCGGGACTTGGTTCACCGATTCAATACATCCCCTATCCATTGCAGATACTGCGCACGCTCGGAAATCGAGTTATGCCCCGAATCCGGCACCACCCTGAGCACCGCCACGCCTTGCGGGAAGTTTCCCAGCAAGCGCTGGGTGCTGGCGCGCGGAATCACCTCGTCGTCACTGGCCGCGAGCAGCAACGTCGGCACGCGGACATGCGCGGCGTATTTGCCGGATTCAAAGCGATCCTTGAGCAACCACTTCACCGGCACCCACGGATATTGCCGTGCCGCGATTTCTTCGAGGCTGTTGTAAGGCGTCACCAGAATCAAATGTTGCACCGGTCGCTGACTGGCCAGACGCACGGCGACGCCCGATCCCAGGCTGCGCCCAATTAGCGAAACCTGCGGGTGGCTGGCGTACACCTGATCAAACAGTGCCAAGGCATCTTCGGCAATCGCCGCTTCGGACGGGGAACCGCCGCTGCCACCGAAGCCGCGGTAGTTGAGCAGATACACCGCGTAATCGGGAAACGCCTCGGCAAACTCCGGCAGGTTGCGCGAAACATCCTCGGCGTTGCCACCGAAATAGATCAACGCCCGAGGCCCGACACGCTCGCGGGTGATCACCGAAACCTGCGCGTCAGTCATCGCCAGGGTCAGTTGTGAATCGGCGCTGGTGACGGCATTGGGCTGCGGAAAATAGACCAGCGAACGCTGAAAAAAGAACAGCGCCGCGCACAGCACCAGGTACACGGCAACGATCAATGCGACGAGTGACATCAGGGTGCGGGACATTCGGCTACTTTTAACGGGGTGTGGAGGGTTCGCTGTCGCAGTGTAGTCCAGCCCGGCAACCGGACCGCTCGTCCACACAACATGCAACAGATCCACGCAGCAGGGGAGCCAGCATGAGCCACACTGAGGGTTACTCCCGTCGCCGATTGCTCACGCTGGCTGCCGGGGTTTCGGCGGTCTTCACCTTTGATCGGGCGTTGGCCGCAACCACCACGCCCGCGACTTCCGGAGGCCACGCCATGCAGACCCGCGCCATCCCGTCCAGCTCCGAGTCGCTGCCCATCGTGGGTCTGGGTACCTATCGCGGTTTCGATATCGCCCCGGGTGATCCGGCCTTTCGACAATTGCCGGCGGTGCTGGATGAGCTGTTTACCAAGGGCGGCACGCTGATCGACAGTTCACCGATGTATGGCCGCGCCGAACAGACCACCGGCGAACTGCTGTCGATCCACGAGCCACGTTCGCCAGCATTCCTGGCAACCAAGGTGTGGACGCGCGGACGCGAGGAGGGCATCGCGCAGATGGAGCAGTCGTTCAGCCTGCTGCGCACCGAACGCATCGACCTGATGCAGATCCACAACCTGCTCGACTGGCAAACCCACCTGCCAACCCTGCGCGAGTGGAAAGCGCAGGGGCGCATCCGTTACATCGGCATCACCCATTACACGCCCTCGGCTTACGACGAAGTCGAGGCGGTGCTGAAGGCCGAACAACTGGACTTTCTGCAAATCAATTACGCCCTCGATGACCGTGGTGTGGAAAAACGTATTTTGCCTTTGTGTCGCGAACGCGGCGTCGCGGTGATCTGTAATCGACCGTTCGGTGGTGGCGGTCTGCTCGCGCGGCTCAAAGGCAAACCGCTGCCGGGCTGGGTGTCGGATGTGCAGGTCAACAGTTGGCCGCAACTGGCGCTGAAGTTTCTGCTGTCGCATCCAGCGGTGACTTGCGTAATTCCCGGTACGGGTAATCCGCGCTATATGGTCGAAAACACCAAGGCAGGGTTTGGGCCGATGCTTACCGATGCGCAGCGGCATCAGTTGATTGCGCTGGCGGGTTGATCGATCTCGCCAGCGACCGCACCTTAGTGTGTGGTTCCTTTGCCGTTAATTCCCAAATAGTCTGAAGGACTGTCACATTTGACAGTTGGAAGGCTTTTGTTGGCGAGCAATCATGGAGACTTCTGCTTCACCGAAGAAGAGCAATCATGGACGTGCAGAGCCGCAAATGGGCTTGCTTCACTGGGGTTTGCCTCGCCTTGATATTGTTTGCTGCCTACGCTCTCGATAAGAATTATGTGTGTATGGGAATGCAGCGCGGACAGATTGCGACGGTAGCGGCGAACTCTGTGGAGGCGGCAGTCAAAATAGCCAAATCGTCCTGGGGGGCTGCGGGTTGTTATAAAAAATGACAAGTCCTCAGCCGCGATAGCGCAACGCCTCCAGCAACAACGCAAACGCCGGCGCCGCCTGACGCCGGCTCGGGTAATACAGGTGATACCCGGCAAACGTCGGGCACCAATCCTCAAGCACCTGCAGCAAACTGCCGTTGGCCAGATACGGCGCGACGATGTTTTCCGGGATGTAGCTCAGACCGAAACCGTCCAGCGCCGCATCGAGCAACGGGTAGACGCCGTTCAAAGTGATCTGCCCGGATACCCGTACTTTCAGGCTTTCGCCAGCCTTCTCGAATTCCCAACTGTACAGCCCGCCGTTGGTGGGCAGGCGCAGGTTGTTGCAGGCGTGGTCGGTCAGGTCGCGTGGCGTTTGTGGCGGGGTGCGTCTGGCGAAATAGGCGGGTGATCCCACCACCGCCATGCGCATGTCCGGGCCGATACGGGTGGCGATCATGCCTTGCGCGACGTCTTCGCCCAGGCGCACGCCAGCGTCGAAACCTTGCCCGGCGATGTCGACGAAACCGTAGTCGCAGCTCACCTCAACGCTGATGTCCGGGTACTTCGGCAGAAAGTCCTTGAGCACCGGGCGCAGCAGCCAGTCCAGCGAGTGATCGGTGGCGTTGAGGCGGATCTTGCCGGCCGGTGTGTCGCGCAGGTTGCTCAGCGCCGCGAGTTCCAGTTCGATTTCTTCGAAGCGTGGGCCGATGGTTTGCAGCAGATGTTCACCGGCTTCGGTGGGCGAGACGCTGCGGGTAGTTCGGGTCAGCAGACGCAGGCCCAGACGGGCTTCGAGGGCGCGGATGGTATGGCTCAGCGCCGATTGCGAAACACCCAGTTTGGCAGCAGCTTTGGTGAAACTGCGCTCGCGGGCGACGGCGAGGAAGGCAAGCAGGTCGGTGGCGTTTTCCCGCAGCATTGATGAGTGTCCTGCATAAGTTTTTTTGAATTCTAGACGATTATCGGAAGAGTTCGGCTCGGTAAAGTGGTGGCATTGATTATCTGGAGGAATTGCCATGAACCCGATTGCCGCTTCTGCGTTGACCCTTTCCCTGTTGGCGGGTGAGGTGCAGGCCAGTGAATCCCCACGTGTGACGGTCACGCCCAATGGTTCGCATCCTTCGGCCAAAGGTCCGGCGGACTGGTTTACCGGCACAGTACGTGTCGATGCGCCGTTCAAAGGCACCGAAGCGGCGCGGGTCAGTGGTGCGACGGTGACGTTTGAGCCGGGCGCGCGTACCGCGTGGCATACGCATCCGTTGGGACAGACATTGATCGTCACGGCCGGTTCCGGGTTTGTGCAGGAGTGGGGGCAGCCGGTGCGGGAGATTCGTCCAGGGGATACGGTGTGGATTGCGCCAGGGGCCAAGCATTGGCATGGGGCGGCGTCGACCACGGCGATGACTCATATCGCTATTGCTGAAGTGCTGGATGGCAAGGTGGTTGAGTGGATGGAGCAGGTGAGTTCTGAGCAGTACCCGCGAGCGGACTGAAAGCTGTTGGTAGCGCACTAGCACCCCAGGCTGGTGCGCTCCTGATTTCCCTCACCCCAGCCCTCTCCCGGAGGGAGAGGGGGCCGACTGAGGTGTCTTGTGTCATACATCGACCTGAGAGACCGAGTCGATTACGGATTCACAGCACTTCGACCTGAAATGGCTGTGTCGATTATGGATTCACAGCAGGACTTTCAGGGCGGTGAAACTCTCCAATATCCCCGGTTCAGTCCCCTCTCCCTTTGGGAGAGGGTTAGGGTGAGGGGCTCTTTTCAGGTGTTCAGATCATCTCCGGCAATGAAGAGAGGATTTTATCGAGGGTAATCGGATACTCCCGCACCCGCGCGCCCGTGGCGTTGTAAATCGCATTCGCCACCGCCGCACTAACCCCGCAAATCCCCAGTTCACCGACACCTTTGGCCTTCATCGGCGAGGAAACCGGATCGGTCTCATCAAGGAAAATCACCTCTTGATGCGGTATGTCGGCATGCACCGGCACTTCATACCCGGCCAGGTCATGGTTGACGAAAAACCCCAGTTTCTTGTCCACCGCCAACTCTTCCATCAACGCCGCACCGACGCCCATGGTCATCGCACCGATAACCTGGCTGCGCGCCGATGTCGGATTGAGAATCCGTCCCGCCGCACACACCGCTAACATGCGCCGCACGCGTACCTCACCGGTGGCAGCGTCGACAGCGACTTCGACGAAATGCGCACCGAATGTCGACTGCTGATACTTCTCGGCCAGGTCGCCAAATTCGATGCTGTCCTCGCCGACCAGCGCGCCGCCTTCAGCCGCATTGCGCAACGGCAGACTCTTGTCGCCAACCCGCACCTGACCATCGACGAATTCGGCCTGGTCCGCCGCCAGCCCCAGTTTGCTTGCCACCGCTTCGCGCAGCTTTACGCATGCGGCGTAGACACCGGAGGTCGAGCAGTTACCGCCGAACTGGCCGCCGGAACCGGCCGACACTGGGAAGTTCGAATCACCCAGCCGCACCACCACCGCGTCGAGGCTTACGCCCATCATCTCGGCGGCAGTCTGCGCGATGATCGTATAGCTGCCGGTGCCGATATCGGTCATGTCGGTTTCCACAACAATCTTGCCGTCACGCTCCAAATGAACGCGGGCGCCGGACTTGACCAGCAGGTTGTTGCGGAACGCCGCCGCCACGCCCATGCCGATCAGCCAGCGGCCTTCTCGACGGCTGCCCGGTTGAGCCTTGCGCTGATCCCAGCCGAATTTCTCGGCCCCCGTCTGCAGGCACTTGATCAGTTGGCGCTGGGAAAACGGCCGCTCGGTCTTTACCGGATCGACCTGAGTGTCGTTGAGAATGCGGAACTGCACCGGGTCCATCTGCAGTTGCTCGGCCATCTCGTCCATGGCGATTTCCAGCACCATCAACCCCGGTGCTTCACCCGGTGCACGCATGGCGTTGCCTTCGGGCAAGTCGAGCGGCGCGAGGCGCATGCTCACGCGACGGTTTTCGGCGGCGTAAAGCAACTGGCTAGGTTGGGCAGCGAGTTCGACCTTGCCGTCGGCGAGGTTTCCCGACCAGCCCTCGTGGGCGATGGCGGTGAGCTTGCCGTCGGCCGTGGCGCCCATGCGGATGCGCTGAATCGTCGCCGGACGGTGCGTGGTGTTGTTGGCCATTTGCGGACGGGCGAGGGCGACTTTCACCGGTCGGCCAGCCATGCGTGCTCCGAGGGCGGCAAGAATCGCGTCGGCGCGGATGAACAGCTTGCCGCCGAAACCGCCGCCGATATAAGGCGAGACCAAACGAACTTTTTCCTTTGGAAGACCGAGGGTTTTCGCAACGTCGCCGACACTCCAGGCGACCATCTGGTTGGAGGTCCACAAAGTCAGCTGATCGCCTTTCCACGCCGCCAATGTCGCGTGCGGTTCCATCATCGCGTGGGACTGGTCCGGGGTGGTGTAAGTCTGATCGAACTGCACTGGCGCGGCGGCGAAGGCTTTGTCGAAGTCACCATGATTGACGTCGGGCAACTCGTCTTTCGGCTCGACGCCCAAGTCTTTCACGCTGGCCAGATCGAATTTGCCTTCGGTGGTTTCATAATCGACCTTGACCCGTTGCGCGGCGGCACGGGCCTGTTCGAAGGTCTCTGCGACCACCAGCGCGACGGCTTGCTGATAATGCTGCACGTCGGGACCGGCGAGCAGGTGGGCGGCGTTGTATTGACCCTTGTCGAGCTTGCCGGCATTAGCGGCGGTGACAATCGCCAGCACGCCCGGCGCGGCTTTCGCCTCGTCCAGATGAATCGCCTTGATCCGCCCTTTGGCGATGGCCGCATCGACCATGACACCGTAAGCCTGATTGGCCACCGCTTCATGTTGTTCATAGGCGTACGGCGCCTGCCCGCTGGTTTTCAGCGGGCCTTCGATGCGCTCGGTGGGTTGGCCGATGACTTTCAACTGGTCGATCGGGTTGGTGGTGGCGGGCGTGTCGAATTTCATGCTTCATCCCTCGCTTGCGCCAACACCGAGCCGAGCGTGCGCTCGACCAGGGTCAGTTTGAATTGGTTGTCGTGGGTCGGCGTGGCGCCGTCGAGCAGACGTGCGCTGACGGCTTTGGCGCCTTGATGCAGCAATGCCTCGGCGGCTTCAACGCGCCATGGTTTCGGCGCGATACCGCCGACGGCGATGCGGCCGCTGCCGTCCTTTTGCAGGATCAGGCCGACCGATACCAGCGCGAACGCATAGGACGAGCGATCTCGCACCTTGTGATAAACGTGGGTGCCGCCGAGCGGCGCGGGCAGTGTCACCGAGGTGATGAATTCGCCGGGGGTGAGGCTGGTTTCGATGTTCGGCGTGGTGCCGGGCAACTGATGGAAATCGGCAATGGCGATGCTGCGGGTCGTGCCGTCGGGTTTCACCGTTTCAATCTGGGCATCGAGGGCGCGCATGGCGATGGCCATGTCACTCGGGTGGGTGGCGATGCAGGCGTCGCTGACGCCGATGATGCCCAGTTGCCGACTGACTCCGCCAATCGCTGCGCAACCGCTGCCGGGTTGGCGTTTGTTGCAGGCCTGATGGGTGTCGTAGAAGTACGGGCAGCGTGTACGTTGCAGCAGGTTGCCGGCGGTGGTCGCCATGTTGCGCAATTGTCCGGAAGCCCCGGCGAGCAAGGCGCGGGAGAGCAGGGCGTAGTCTTTTCTGACACGCGCGTCGGCGGCCAGATCGGTGTTGCGCACCAGCGCGCCGATGCGCAAGCCGCCTTCGGGCGTGGCTTCGATCTGATCCAGGCCGAGATGGTTGACGTCGATCAAATGCAGCGGGGTTTCGATGTCGAGTTTCATCAGGTCAAGAAGGTTGGTGCCGCCAGCGATAAACCGCGCACCTTCGACTTGCGCAGCTTGTGCGGCGGCTGCGGCGGGGGAGTCGGCGCGGCTGTAATTGAACGGTCTCATGCCGGCACCTCCGCGACTTCAGTGATGGCTTCGATGATGTTCGAGTAGGCACCGCAGCGGCAGATATTGCCGCTCATGCGTTCCTGAAACTCGGCGGCGATCAGTTGCGGTGGCTCGGTCAAACTGGCGCTGGCGTGGCTGGGAATGCCGTCGCGGATTTCTTTGATCATCGCCACTGCCGAACAGATTTGTCCGGGCGTGCAATAGCCGCACTGGTAGCCGTCGTGCTTGATGAACGCGGCCTGCATCGGGTGTAGATTGTCAGGCATGCCGAGGCCTTCGATGGTCGTAATCTCGCTGCCTTCATGCATCACCGCCAGGGTCAGGCACGAGTTGATGCGTCGACCATCAGCGATCACCGTGCAGGCGCCACACTGGCCGTGGTCGCAACCTTTTTTACTGCCGGTCAGGTGCAGGTGCTCGCGCAGGGCATCGAGCAGGGTGGTGCGGGTGTCGACGTCCAAATCACGCGGCTTGCCGTTGACGTTGATGGTCACTCTACTCATGGCCGGTTTCTCCAGATTGGCGGCGTAGGCCTTGAGGCTGATAAATGGCGGCATTGCGAACGCCGTCGCAGTGACGGCGCCGAGGATCAGAAATCTGCGTCGGGAAATCGTCATGGTTCGATTCCTTTTCTCTTCATCAGGGCAGCAGGGTCGTGGATGGCCCAAGCGGGCAGCCAGCGTCATCGCCGGTCTCGTTAAGGAGTGACTGCCGGAGAGAGGAAAAGGTTTTTGCGGATTTTCGCTATAGAGTTATGCGTACAGTTCATCAATCGCTGACCCGTGTGGGAGCGAGCCTGCTCGCGAAGAGGCCGGCACAGTCAACCTCTTCACTGACTGAACGGACGCCTTCGCGAGCAGGCTCGCTCCCACAGGGGAATGGGGTGTACCTGGCTAATGCGAGCCAACCACCATATGCGTAAACGGCGCCACATACGCCTGCAACGTCACTAACCCGCCGACCAGAATCGCCAGCACGATCGAGTGGAAGAACACATAGCGCAGAATTTCGCCCTCATGCCCGTACCAGCGTGTCGCCGTGGAGGCGACCACAATCGATTGCGCATCGACCATTTTGCCCATCACCCCACCGGAACTGTTCGCCGCCGCCATCAATACCGGGCTGATCCCGAGCTGTTCCGAGGTCACCCGCTGCAAGCCGCCAAACAACACGTTTGACGCTGTATCCGAACCGGTCAACGCGACTCCCAGCCAACCGAGCAACGTGCCGAACATCGGATAGAAAATCCCCGTCGCCGCAAACGCCAGACCCATGGTCGCGTCGAGTCCCGAGTAGCGTGTGAGAAACCCCAGCGCCAGCATCGCCGCAATGGTGATCAGCGAAAACCGCACCACCCACAACGTGCGCAGGTACTGCTTGATCAGTTGCGGAATCGAATAGCCCATCAGCAAACCGCCAACAATCGCGGCCAGCAAAATCCCGCTGCCGGTGGCGGTGAACCAGGTGAACTTGTACACCGCCTCTTCCGCTTTCGGTGCGGCAACCACGGGCGGGACTTTCTCGATTTGCAGGTGCAGGGTGGTGAACGTCACTGCCGGGGCGAAGATCGGGTTGGCCTCGTTCATCGGTTTGCCCGTGGGGTCGAGTTTGGCCGAGTGTGTGACCGGATCGATTGCCGGGCGCACATCAAAAATGTTCTTGAACCCCTGCGTGCCCCAAGCGAATACGAACACGGTGAGGATGATCCACGGCATCCACGCGCGCATCACTGCCGGGCGCGCCTGATCGCTGAACGCGGCGCTGGCGGTGACTTTTTCTTCTTCGACCTTGGAGTTGTCGACTCGCCCTGAAAGCGCAGCAGAAGTATGAATGGTCGCCGGTTTCCACACCTTCAAAAACAACGTCAGACAGGCCATGGAAATCAGCGCGGCGATGACGTCCACCAGCATCGGCCCGTGGTAGTTCGACACCAGAAACTGCGGCACGGCGAAACTGACCCCGGCCACCAGAATCGCCGGCCAGATCTCCAGCATCTTGCGCCACCCGGCAAACGCCCAGATCAGCCAGAACGGCACCAGCACCGAGAAAAACGGCAACTGCCGACCAACCATCATCGACAGTTCCATTTCATCCAGCCCGGTGACTTTGGCCAGGGTAATGATCGGTGTGCCTAGCGCACCGAAGGCCACTGGCGCGGTGTTGGCGATCAGCGCCAGACCCGACGCGGCCAACGGCGAAAAACCGAGACCAATCAGAATCGCCCCGGTCACCGCCACCGGCGTGCCAAACCCCGCCGCACCTTCGAAAAACGCACCGAAGCAGAACGCAATCAGCAGCAACTGCAAACGGCGGTCATCAGTGATGCGCGCAAGGGAATCCTGCAGCACTTTGAACGAGCCGTTCTCGGTGGTCAGGCGATGCAGAAAAATGATGTTGAGGACGATCCAGCCGATCGGCAACAAGCCATTGGCCGCACCAAACAACGCGGCGGAACCAGCCATATTCGCCGGCATGCCAAAGGCAAAGATCGAGATCAGTAGCGCCGATGCCAGCGCCAGCAACGCCGCGAGATGCGCCTTGACGTGAAAGAACGCCAGCGCCGCGAGCATCACCACCACCGGTACGGCGGCCATGAGCGTGGAGATCACCGGGTTGCCGAACGGGTCGTAGATTTGCTGCCAGACCATGGTCCACCTCTGCTTGTTGTTATTGAGGGCGCAGATCCATTGCGTGGGGCTTGGTTGCAAGGAGTATAGGTGGCATTTCGCCGCTGTTTGGGCAGCGCGAACAGGGCGACAAACGGTCGATAGTGGCCAGTGAATCAACCTCGGTTTGTCCGGTCGTATCTGCGGCTGCATGCACCGCGTCCCGTAGGCGCGGGCAGCGTGGCCGATTCCGTCGTCAAGACCTTGGTTTTAGGGAAGTGTTGAATGAAGCGCGCAACAACGATGCTGCTGACCATGACCGCCGCCGTATTGCTCGGCGGCTGTGTCGCGGATTTTGATGATGACCACCGCCATGGCCGGCATTACGACCGCGATCATGGTCGTAATTACGACCACGATCGGCGCTGGGACGACCGCGATGATCGCCGCGACGGGCGTCGTTACTACCGTGATCGGGATGATGATTGACTGAGTTCTGCGCGCCCGATTAGCAGAGCAGTCGTGCAGACTCGGGGGGAGTGGACGCAATGATGGCAATTCAGTAGCATCGCCGTTTTTTGCCCCTTCTCCCCCAAGGATGATCATGTCTGTGGCTTTGCTGTTGCGTCGTACACCCGTTGTTATCGGTGTCGTTCTGTCGGGCCTCCTGCTGTCGGGATGCACTCAGATGGGCACCTATCAGGATTCGGTCGCACCTGATGCTGCCAAGCTGCGCTTTGTCGCCAGCACTGATAACGCGTCGGTGGATTATTACGATGCAGAGCATTGCGATGGCCAGACCACCGGCTTGCTCAACAACCTGTTCATCGTCGACAGCACGCGCCGGGTCGGCATGAGTGTGGCGCCACCGGAAAAGGCCAAGAGCTACCTGGAAATCAAACTGCCGCCCGACAAGGAAATGTACCTGAAGGTCAATACCCAGACTGGTTATGCTGTCTGCGGGTCGGGTTTCAGCTTCAAACCTCAGCGCGATACAGAATACGAGCTGACCTTCGACCTCAAGGGTCGCCAGTGCTCGACGCTGATGCAGCGTGTGCAGCGCATCGATGGCAAGGATGTGCGCACGCCGATCCCGATGAAGCGTGAGGGGCTGGCGGCCTGTGCCGGGCGCAACCCGATCTTTCCCAAGCCGCCAGCGTTGCTGCCGGATACGCCGGAACGTACGGTCATGATCGACCGCATCGTCAATGGCAGCCTCTTCGTGGTGATGAAGTCTGACGCGAAGAAGTCGGCCTCGACGACGTTTACGCCGCAAAAGCTCGATTCGCTGGTCAGCGAGCGCAAAGCGAAAATGGGCTTTGAACTGCCAGACGATTACTGGACGCTGTATCGTCAGAATCTGGCGGAATTCAACAATGAGAGTTCGGCGATTGCCGACGAGGCGATAGCCCGCTCCAGCGACGAGTATCGCAAGCGCCTGCGCAGTATCGACGACAAGCGCTTGAAAGAATGGTCTGCCGTCGACGGTACTTCCGGCAAACGTGGCAACGCAGCGCCGACCGACATGGAAACCGAAATGATCATGTACTACTTCCAGTCGTCCAAGGAAGTCATGAGCGAGGCGGTCATTCGCCATCTCGACCGCATGGCCAAAATGGATGCGCAGTACAACGTTTGCTCGCGTCATGCCGAGTGCTGGAAGCGCTGAACGGCGCAACCCTGATGTGAAAAAGCCCACTGCGCCGAAATGGCCAGTGGGCTTTTTTGTGCGTGTTGCAATTAAAAGTGAGCGCTCGCCCGGACGCTGGATCGCGCAGGCACGGAGGCCTCGATGTCCAGCAAATGGGTGGCGAGAATGTCGCTCAGAAAACGGAACTGATCGTTGATGCCGACCACTTCATTGCTGAAATGATTGCTCGCGGCGGGCATCAACAGATCTTCGAAGTCTTCGTTGAACACCAGTGCCTGCGCTTTGTGCGACACAACGTGCTGGTCGTAATAGTTGCTGCCGAACACTGGGAAACTCACGGAGAGTGTGACGTGGGTGTGAATCATGCTGAGAACTCCTCGTTGTGTTTCGGATGGCTTAATCGTGCCGTTGATGGGCGGTGAGCGGAAGGCAATCGTGGCGATGGTGAATATCGATGGCAGTGATGGTTGTCGCAGACCACTGTGGGAGCGAGCTTGCTCGCGAAGGCGTGGAGCCAGTCGATTCATAGGTTTCTGATACACCGCATTCGCGAGCAAGCTCGCTCCCACAGGGGATCTGCGGAGTTTTCGCGACAGCGGACAAATGGTCCGACGCACACACCTATACTCAAACTGCCTCCACACATTTGAAGGAAACCGCCAACGTGAACCCGCGTGCGCTGCTCGTCGCCGCACTGTTGCTGCTGGCCGGCTGCGCCACCTCGGCGCGGGCGCCGGTGTCGGCGCCGCAAGCCGTGTTCGTCTCGCCGCAGACCTGGCAGCAGATCGACCGCGAAATCGTCAGCGCTTCGCAGCAGTCCACCGAACAAGTCAAAGTTTTCGCCCGTGGTTCGATGGAACATTGGCGCACTCGCGTCTATCAGCAAACTGAAGAAAATTTCATCCCGTGGTTCAGCAGCTACTGGACCCAGGAATGGCTGTCCATGAAAGTCAGTTGGTACACGATCAATGCCGGTGGCGAGCAGGACGCGTCCGCCAAGCGGTTGGCGGCGTATCTGCTTGAGCAATATCAGGAAAGGGTGCTGGCACCGGTGGCGGTGGAGATCGATCCGGATGCGATCCTCGGCCAGGCGACGGCGTTCTATGCGCAGTTGATGGCGCAGCGGATGCCGCTTATCGCCCAGCGCCATGGTGTGCCCGCTGGTCAGCTCAATGGGCATTTGCAGAAAGTCCCGGCCATTGCCCTGGGACCGCCGCCGACGCGCGATGCTTCGCTGTACCAGGTCATCAGTACCGAGCCGCTGAACACGCTGCCGGCCTACGCCGCGCTGATCGACAAGATTCACACCGAGGGTGGCTCAAAGGGGATTGCCTCGACGGATGCCGGCATGGCGCCGGTGGCCAAACGCGCCAGCCAACGGATGGAAGCGGAAATGGCCCCGCGCGGTGCGGCCAGCGCAGTAGCCGCTGCGGCCGGTAAACTGGCTGGCGGACTGATTTCGGTCGGTGTGGCCGGCATTCGCGCGATCATTCAGGCCAATGACCGCCCCGACAGCGAAGCGTTGATCCGCAGCAGTCTGGGCAGCACCTTCGATAAGGCCTGGCTGAAACTGGTGCAGAACCCGACCACCGGTGTCATGGCCGGCACGCTGCACATGGCCGGGCAGGTCGAGCGCAATCTGGGTGGGGGCGATGAACCGTCGGTCGGGTTGGGTGTGAATCGTGTCGAATGGCAACCGCCGCAGTCGACTAACCAGCAGATCGAACCCAACGTGCAAGGAGAGTGATCATGGCTTACATCGATATTTTCGTAGCGCCGGTGCCGAGTGCCAACCTTGAGCAGTACAAGAAACACTGCGCAATCGCGGCGAAACTGTTCAAGGAATACGGTGCGCAGGACGTGGTCCAGTGCTGGGGCGATGACGTACCGGATGGCAAGGTCACCTCATTGCCGATGGCGGTAAAACTCAAGGAAGGCGAAACGGTTTCGGCTGGCTGGCTGATCTGGCCAGACAAAGCCACCCGCGACGCCGGCATGGCAAAAATGATGGACGACCCGCGCATGCAGCCGGACGTCAACCCGATGGGGTTCGATGGCCAACGCATGATCTTTGGTGGTTTTAAAAATATTCTTGAGTCCTGAACCCGATTTTGGAATGGGCAAGATTCATGTTTCACCACAAAACCCTGTGGGAGCGAGCCTGCTCGCGAATGCAGTGTGTCAGTCGATAAAAAGGTCACTGATACTCCGCTTTCGCGAGCAGGCTCGCTCCCGCAGGGTCAGTGTTCACTGGCAGCGTTCAGTCGGCTGAAGGAGTGATGCGGCAGCTTTTGCGGTTGCGGATCTGCTCGTCCGTCGGGCGTTCACGGACGAACTCGAAGCGCGGCTCACCCTCGCTGTAATGCACCAGCCAGCCCCATTCCAGTTCGCTTTCGTCCTGCCCGGGATTGGGCGGGCGGGCCCACCACGGTTCTTTGCTGAGGATCTCGCGCATGGCGGCCTCCGTTTCGATGGCAATCCTTGAACTATAGCTTCCTGTCACGAGTCGTCAGATCAGGCTGTGTAGAATCCGGCGGAACACTTTGAACAGGGAGCAGGGCCATGACCGATGAAGCGAAGCGACTGTTTTTCGCCCTCGATTGCCCGTCTGCGCAGCGCAAGGCGATTGCTCAATGGCGAGGGGAGTTGGGTTTACGCACCGGTAAGCCGGTGTCGGCGGACAACTTTCATCTGACGCTGCTGTTTCTCGGCGCGGTGCCATTGGCGCAAATCAATGAAGTCTGCGAGGCAGCCGCGCAAGTGCGCATACCGGGTGAGGCGTTGAAGGTTTCGCTGGATCGTCTGCAGGTCTGGCATCGCGCCGGGGTGTTGTCGCTGGCGCCGGAGCAGGCGCCGCCCGCGTTGTTGCGATTGGTATACGCGCTGGAGCAAGCGATGTTGCCGTTCGGCTTTGAAGAGACACCCCGCGAGTTTCGCCCGCACCTGACGTTGGCCCGCGATTACCGGGCGCCGGAGCCTGAATCCGCTACGCCGCCGGAGTTTTACCTGCGCGCCGAACGCTTTGCCTTGTTCGAATCGCACAAGGGCCGCTATCGGGTTCTGCAAGATTGGTCGCTGATTTGAGCGCACAAAAAAAGGCGCCCGAGGGCGCCTGAGAATTCACCTGAGCCGAGGGAGCCAGGTGAGGCCGTTCATAGCAGGGTGCAGCGGTGGTAAGGCGCTGCGTGAACGGGAAATCATAAATTTCTTCGAGTCAGCCACTGACCCTGTGGGAGCGAGCTTGCTCGCGAAGGCGTCGGCACATCCAACATCTCTAGCGCCTGTTCACCCGCTTTCGCGAGCAAGCTCGCTCCCACATTTGGATTTGCGCTTGTCCTATTTACCAAGCTTCACCCGGGTCCAGCCACGGGTCATGATCCGTTGCGTGGCAATCGGCTGATCCGGCACCGCATACAGCGTCGCCATCACCGCTTGCGACGGATACGAACCCGGGTCGTTGCGGATCGCTTCGTCCACCAATGGCGTGGCCGCCGCGTTGGCGTTGCTGTAGCCGTTGCTGTTGGTGATTTCGGCGATGATGTCCGGGCGCATCAGGAAGTCCATGAACAAGTAGGCGTTCTCGACGTTGGCGGCATCACGCGGGATCGCGACCATGTCGTAGAAACTGCCGGCGCCTTCCTTGGGAATGCTGTAATCGATCACCACGTTGTTGCCCGATTCCACCGCGCGGGCCTTGGCCTGCAGCACGTCGCCGGAGTAGCCGACTGCCACGCAGATGTTGCCGTTGGCCAGATCGGAGATGTATTTCGAGGAATGGAAGTACGCCACGTTCGGGCGAATCTTCATGAACAGCGCCTCGGCTTCCTTGATGTGCGCGGTGTCCTTGTCATTCACCGAATAGCCCAGGTAGTGCAGGGCGGCCGGGATCATTTCGGTCGGCGAGTCGAGGAAACTGATGCCGCAGGCTTTGAGCTTTTCAGCGTTTTCCGGCTTGAACAGCAAGTCCCAGGAGTTGGTCAGGGCGTTGGCGCCGAGCACTTCCTTGACCTTGGCCGGGTTGAAACCGATGCCGATCGAGCCCCACATGTACGGGAACGCGTGGGCGTTGTCCGGATCACTGGCGGCGGCGTTTTTCAGCAGCACCGGGTTGAGATTCTTCCAGTTCGGCAGCTTCGATTTGTCCAGCGTCTGATAGACGCCGGCCTTGATCTGCTTGGCCAGGAAACTGTTCGACGGCACGACCAGATCGTAGCCGGATTTGCCCGCCAGCAAGCGCGCCTCAAGGGTCTCGTTGCTGTCGAAGACGTCATAGGTCACGCGGATGCCAGTCTCGTCTTCGAACTTCTTGACGGTGTCCGGCGCAATGTAATCGGACCAGTTGTAAACACGCAGCACCTTGTCGTTGGCCTGGGCGCCCATGACCATTGCGCCCATTAAGGACAGTGTGAGCAGAGTCCTGCCAAACATTTTCATCGGTACAACTCCATTCTTTTTATTCACGTTACGCAAAGCTCCCTCACCCTAACCCTCTCCCAGAGGGAGAGGGGACTGACCGAGGGGCTGACTACATGTTTGTAGGAGCTGCGGCACGCTGCGATCTTTTGATCTGCAAAAACAACGTCAAAAGATCGCAGCGTGCCGCAGCTCCTACCGGTCAAGCGGTGGCGGCTTGTTGCGGTTGCTGCCACGACTCGTTTGCGGTCTGATCCATCGCTTCCTGAATCGCACGTTTGCGGTTGGCTTCTGCCTTGCGGCCGAAGTACCAGACCAGGAAGGTCACCAGCGACACCGCCAGCAGAATCAGGCTGGCCACCGCGTTGATCTCAGGCTTCACGCCCAGACGCACCGCCGAGAACACTTCCATCGGCAACGTGGTCGAACCCGGCCCGGAAACGAAGCTGGCCAACACCAGGTCATCCAGCGACAAGGCAAACGACATCATCCCGCCCGCCGCTAGCGACGGCGCGATCATGGGAATGGTGATCAGGAAGAACACCTTGAACGGCTTCGCACCCAGATCCATCGCCGCTTCTTCGATCGACAGATCCAGCTCGCGCAGGCGGGCGGAGACTACCACCGCCACATAGGCTGCACAAAACGTGGTGTGGGCGATCCAGATCGTGACAATGCCACGCTCCTGCGGCCAGCCGATCAACTGCGCCATCGCCACGAACAGCAGCAACAGCGACAGACCGGTGATCACTTCCGGCATCACCAACGGCGCGGTGACCAGGCCACCGAACAAGGTGCGACCCTTGAAGCGCGTTACACGGGTCAGGACGAAAGCGGCGAGGGTGCCCAATGCAACGGCGGCAATTGCGGTGTAGCAGGCGATTTCCAGCGAGCGCACCACCGAGCCCATCAGTTGTGTGTTGTCGAGCAGGCCGACGTACCACTTCACCGACCAGCCGCCCCACACTGTCACCAGTTTGGATGCGTTGAACGAGTAGATCACCAGAATCAGCATCGGCAGATAAATGAACATCAGACCGAAGATCAGCATGAACTTGGAAAAACCGAAGCGTTTCATCCCCGTGCCTCCATCTCTTTGGCCTGGCTGCGGTTGAACAGCAGAATCGGCACAATCAGGATCAACAGCATCACCACCGCCAGCGCAGACGCCACCGGCCAGTCGCGGTTATTGAAGAACTCTTGCCACAGCACGCGACCGATCATCAGCGTCTCCGGCCCACCCAGCAGTTCAGGAATCACGAACTCACCGACCACCGGAATGAACACCAGCATGCAGCCAGCGATAATGCCGTTCTTGGCCAGCGGCACGGTGATTTTCCAGAAGTTGTTGAAGTTGCTCGAACCCAGATCCTGTGCGGCTTCCAGCAGGCTGCCATCGTGTTTGACGAGGTTGGCATAGAGCGGCAAGACCATGAACGGCAGGTAGGCGTACACCACGCCGATATACACGGCAGTGTTGGTGTTGAGGATCTCGATCGGGTGATCGGTCAGCCCCGTCCACATCAGAAACGCGTTGAGCAGTCCGTTGTTGCTGAGGATGCCCATCCACGCGTAAACGCGGATCAGGATCGCGGTCCAGGTCGGCATCATGATCAACAGCAGCAGGACGTTTTGCGTTTCCTTGCCGGTCTTGGTGATCGCGTAGGCCATCGGGAAACCGATCAGCAGGCACATCATCGTGCTCAGCGCCGCGACTTTCAGCGAGCCGAGATACGCCGACAGGTACAACTCGTCTTCGCCGAGCATGGTGTAGTTGCCGATGTTCAGCATCAGCTGGAATTTCTGTTCGGCGTAGGTGTAGATCTCCGAGTACGGCGGGATCGACAGCGCGGCTTCCGAGAAGCTGATCTTCATCACCAGGAAAAACGGCAGCATGAAGAACAGGAACAGCCAGATGAACGGGATGCCGATCACCAGTTTTCGTCCGCTGGGCACCAGGCGCAGGAATTGCTGATTGAAGGTTTTCATGAGCGCAGTACCACGCCGCTGTCGTCTTCCCACCACACGTAGACCTTGTCGTCCCAGGTTGGACGCGCGCCACGGCGTTCGGCGTTGGCCATGAACGATTGGACGATTTTGCCGCCGGGCAATTCGACGTAGAACACCGAGTGGCCGCCGAGGTAGGCGATGTCATGTACTTTGCCTTCGGACCAGTTGTAGCGGAACTCGGGTTGGGTGGTGCTGACGAGCATTTTTTCCGGACGGATCGCGTAGGTGACCGACTTGTCCTGCACCGAAGTGCTGACGCCGTGACCGACGTAGATCTTCTGTTGCAGGTCCGGGCTGTGGATGATCGCGTGACCTTCAAGGTCTTCCACCACGGTGCCGTCGAAGGCGTTCACGTTGCCGATGAACTCGCAGACCATGCGGCTGACCGGCGCTTCATAGATGTCGACCGGGCTGCCGATCTGGGCGATCCAGCCGAGGTGCATGATCGCGATGCGCTCGGCCATGGTCATGGCCTCTTCCTGGTCGTGGGTCACCATTACGCAGGTCACGCCGACGCGTTCGATGATCTGCACCAGCTCCAGTTGCATCTGCGAACGCAGCTTTTTATCCAGCGCACCCATCGGCTCGTCGAGCAGCAACAGCTTCGGACGCTTGGCCAGCGAGCGGGCGAGGGCGACGCGCTGACGCTGGCCGCCGGACAACTGGTGCGGGCGGCGTTTGGCGTATTGGGTCATGTGCACCAGGCGCAGCATTTCATCGACACGGGCGTCGATTTCGCTGGCGGGCAAACGGTCCTGCTTCAAGCCGAAGGCGATGTTCTGCGCGACGGTCATGTGTGGGAACAGCGCGTAGGACTGGAACATCATGTTGATCGGCCGCTCGTACGGCGGCATGTCGGTGATGTCCACGCCGTCGAGCAGAATCCGCCCTTCAGTCGGGCGCTCGAAACCGGCGAGCATGCGCAGCAGGGTCGATTTGCCCGAACCGGAGCCGCCGAGCAGGGCGAAGATTTCGCCCTGATGGATCTCCAGGGACACATCGTCCACTGCCACGGTTTCGTCGAACTTCTTGGTGACACGATCGACTTTCACCAGCACCTTTTTCGGTTGCTGATGACCTTCAAGTGCCTTCCTGTAAGTGCTGGAGGCGTTTGCCATGTGAAACTCCCAACAGGTTTCGTTCGCCGGGCCAATGTGGCCGGGCTTAAGTGGATTGCAAGCCTGTAAGCGCAGCCCCGGTCGAATCGCCGCAATATCCTGTGGGAGCTGGCTTGCCAGCGATGGCGGTGGGGCAGTCACCCTTAATGTTGAAGGTGACGGCCTCATCGCTGGCAAGCCAGCTCCCACAGGGTTTTGCATTGTTCTGACAGGTATTGCACTTACCGATCCGGCTTGGTCGGCGCCGCCGTCCTGGCTGCCTGGGTCGTACTTGTTGTTATTACGGTTGTTGTTCACGAATGACGGATGCGCGCAGGCACACCCGACGTCCGTGGGGGCAGTCAATCGTTACGTATTCTTGGGTTGAGTCAGCGCTGGTTGCGCCGCGCTGCCCGTTGTCGGCAAGCCGCGCCGAACGCCTGGAAAATCTTCAGGTAGTTCGGGTTGTCGAGCACTTGCCATTCCGGGTGCCATTGCACGCCGAGGGCGAAGGTCGGGCTGTGTTCGACCGAGACCGCCTCGATCAAACCGTCCGGCGCCACCGCTTCGGCTCGCAGGCCGGGCGCGAGGCGGTCGATGCCCTGGCTGTGAATCGAGTTGACCTGGAACTCGTCCGGCAGCTCCAGTGCTTCGAACACGCCACCGCCGAGCACAGTCACGGCATGGGCCGGTGCGTATTGCACGGCCACGTCCGGGCTGTCGGCTTCGCGGTGATCAAGCATGCCGGGCAGCTCGTGCACCTTCTGATGCAGGCTGCCGCCGAACGCCACGTTCATTTCCTGGAAGCCACGGCAAATGCCGAGCACCGGAACGCCCGCCGCGATGGCTGCACGCAATAAAGGAAGGGTGGTGGCATCCCGCGCCGGATCGTGATCCGTGCCGGGTTCGCTGGCCGGGCCTTGATAGTGGAAGGGTTCCACGTTGGAGGGCGAGCCGGTCAGCAGCAGACCGTCGAGTTGACCGAGCAGGTCTTCGATTTCAGTCAGGTTGCCAAGGGAAGGAATGACCACTGGCAACCCTTCAGCGCCAACGCTGACAGCACGTACGTACTTGTCGCCGCTGATGTGATAGGGGTGCAGGCCAATCTGTTTGACGCACGCAGTAACGCCGATCAATGGCTTGAATGCCATTTTTATTCACCTCGAAGTTTGACACTTGAACGAGCTTTTCCGGAGCTTAGCCTCGTTGATTTTAATTAACAACTGCCATGTAAAAAATTCTAAACGCCGTTCATCATATCTTCATGATTTCCGGGGCTCTGGCGCCTGTATTGGCACGCAGGTGTTAAAAAAAGCCCGAAAAATAAACCCTGAGCGGCCATCTGTTCGCTATTGACTTCACTTTGCCGTTCGGGTTGACTGGCTCGGCGAAACAGCAGTGAACATAATAATTAACAGCTAAATAGGTGCATCATGTCGGTCCCTCTGCGTACCGTTCAACTCAACGAAGCAAACGCATTCCTTAAGAAATATCCTGAGGTTTTGTACGTCGACCTTCTGATTGCGGATATGAACGGTGTGGTGCGCGGCAAGCGCATCGAACGCACCAGTCTTCATAAGGTTTACGAGAAAGGCATCAACCTGCCGGCCTCGCTTTTCGCGCTCGATATCAACGGCTCCACGGTGGAAAGCACCGGCCTGGGTCTGGACATCGGCGACGCTGACCGCATCTGCTACCCGATTCCCGGCACCTTGAGCATCGAGCCGTGGCAGAAGCGCCCAACCGCACAACTTCTGATGACCATGCACGAGATCGAAGGCCAGCCGTTCTTCGCTGACCCGCGTGAAGTGCTGGCCAACGTCGTGCGCAAATTCGATGACCTCGGTCTGACTATTTGCGCGGCGTTCGAACTCGAGTTCTATCTGATCGACCAGGACAACGTGAACGGCCGTCCGCAATCGCCACGTTCGCCGGTGTCCGGCAAGCGTCCGGTGTCGACTCAGGTTTATCTGATCGACGACCTCGACGAATACGTCGATTGCCTGCAAGACATCCTCGAAGGCGCGAAAGAGCAGGGCATCCCGGCTGACGCGATCGTCAAGGAAAGCGCCCCGGCGCAATTCGAGGTCAACCTGCATCACGTCTCCGACCCGATCAAGGCGTGCGACTACGCTGTCCTGCTCAAGCGTCTGGTGAAGAACATCGCCTACGACCACGAGATGGACACCACCTTCATGGCCAAGCCGTACCCGGGTCAGGCGGGCAACGGTCTGCACGTGCACATTTCGATCCTGGACAAAGAAGGCAACAACATCTTCGCCAGCGAGGATCCCGAGCAGAACGCCGCACTGCGTCACGCGATCGGCGGTGTGCTGGAGACCCTGCCTGCGCAAATGGCGTTCCTCTGCCCGAACGTCAACTCGTACCGCCGCTTCGGCGCGCAGTTCTACGTGCCGAACTCGCCGAGCTGGGGCATCGACAACCGCACCGTTGCGGTCCGTGTGCCAACCGGTTCGGCCGACGCTGTGCGTATCGAGCATCGCGTTGCTGGCGCTGACGCCAACCCGTACCTGCTGATGGCTTCGGTGCTGGCCGGTATTCACCACGGTCTGACCAACCAGATCGAACCGGGCGCCCCGGTGGAAGGCAACAGCTACGAGCAGAACGAACAGAGCCTGCCGAACAACCTGCGCGACGCACTGCGCGAGCTGGACGACAGCGAAGTCATGGCCCGCTACATCGACCCGATGTACATCGACGTGTTTGTCGCTTGTAAGGAGAGCGAGCTGGCCGAGTTCGAGAACTCGATTTCTGACCTTGAGTACAACTGGTATCTGCATACGGTCTGAGTGTTTGAGGGCCCCAAAAGCCAAAAGCCCCTCACCCTAACCCTCTCCCAAAGGGAGAGGGGACTGATTCGGGGATGCTCGGGCAATCCGCCGGCCTGAACGATTTTTGCCGAATCCATATTCGACTCGGTCGTTCAGGTCGGTGCAGATCCCAAGACACTTCGGTCGGTCCCCTCTCCCCCTGGGAGAGGGCTAGGGTGAGGGCAGCCATCTCAAACCAACACCCCCAATTCCCCCTTGTCGAGCCACAACAATGACAACGACCCGCAACGACTGGGAACAACGCTTCCAGTCCCTGACCATCGAAGCCCGCGCGTTCATCAACGGTGAATACCGCCCGGCCATCAGTGGCGACACCTTCGAATGCCTGAGCCCCGTCGACGGCCGTTTCCTCGCCTCCGTGGCCAGCACCGATGAAGCCGACGCCAACCTCGCCGTTGACGTCGCGCGCCAGTCTTTTGAATCCGGCATCTGGGCGAAAAAAGCCCCGGCCGAGCGCAAACGTATTCTGATTCGCTTCGCCGATCTGATCCTGCAGAACCAGGAAGAACTGGCGCTGCTGGAAACCCTCGACATGGGTAAACCGATCAGCGATTCGATGAGCATCGACATCCCGGCGACCGCCAACGCGATCCGCTGGAGCGCCGAAGCCATCGACAAGATCTACGACGAAGTCGCCGCCACCCCGCACGATCAACTTGGCCTTGTCACTCGCGAGCCATCCGGTGTGGTCGCGGCCATCGTGCCGTGGAACTTCCCGCTGATCATGGCCAGCTGGAAGTTCGCCCCGGCGCTGGCCGCAGGTAACTCGTTCATTCTCAAGCCTTCGGAAAAGTCGCCGCTGACGGCGATCCGCATCGCCCAACTGGCGCTGGATGCCGGTATTCCGAAAGGCGTGTTCAACGTCCTGCCAGGCTTCGGCCACACCGTCGGCAAGGCGTTGGCGTTGCACATGGACGTCGACGTGCTGGCCTTCACCGGCTCCACGGCGATTGCCAAGCAACTGATGATTTATGCCGGCCAAAGCAACATGAAACGCGTCTGGCTCGAAGCAGGGGGCAAGAGCCCGAACGTGGTGTTTGCCGACGCACCGGACTTGCGCGCGGCAGCACACGCAGCGGCCGGCGCCATTGCCTTCAACCAGGGCGAAGTGTGCACTGCGGGTTCCCGCTTGCTGGTCGAACGCTCGATCCGCGAGCAGTTCATTCCGCTGTTGGTGGAAGCGCTGCAAGCGTGGAAACCGGGTCATTCACTCGATCCGGCGACCACCGTCGGTGCCGTGGTCGATCAGCGTCAACTCGACAACGTGCTGCGCTACATCAGCATCGGTCGTGAGCAGGGCGCCGAGCTGATTGCCGGCGGCCAACGCACCCTCGAAGAAACCGGTGGCCTCTATGTGCAACCGGCGCTGTTCGACGGCGTGACCAACGCGATGACCATCGCCCAGGAAGAAATCTTTGGCCCAGTGCTGTCGCTGATCACCTTCGACACCGCTGAAGAAGCGCTGCAGATCGCCAATGACAGCATCTTCGGCCTCGCCGCCGGCGTGTGGACCAGCAACCTCAGCAAGGCGCACACCTTCGCCCGTGGCCTGCGTGCCGGCAGCGTCTGGGTCAACCAGTACGACGGCGGCGACATGACCGCACCGTTCGGTGGCTTCAAACAGTCGGGCAACGGTCGCGACAAATCGCTGCACGCGTTCGACAAGTACACCGAGCTGAAAGCGACCTGGATCAAGCTCTGATTTTCTACAGCGGTGGTCGCTCTTGATGAGCGGCCTTCGGAGAACAATAAAATGAAGCAACAACACGTAAACAGCTACTACGCCGCCACCCGCAACGAAGTCATCGACTTCCCGGTTCTGGAAGAGTCGGTCGAGTGCGATGTCTGCATTATCGGCGCCGGTTACACCGGTCTGTCCTCGGCCCTGTTCCTGACTGAGGCCGGCTACAAAGTGACGGTGCTGGAAGCGGCGAAAGTCGGCTACGGCGCTAGTGGTCGCAACGGCGGTCAATTGGTCAACTCCTACAGCCGCGATGTCGATGTGATCGAAGAGCGTTACGGCGACAAGACTGCAGAAATTCTCGGCAGCATGATCTTTGAAGGCGCCGACATCATCCGTTCGCGCATCAAGGAATACGACATCAAATGCGACTACCGCCCGGGCGGCATCTTCGCAGCGATGAACAAGAAACAACTCAACGGTCTGGCCGAGCAGAAGCGTGGCTGGGAACGTTACGGCAACCGCAATCTGAAGATGCTCGACGCGGCTGACATTCGTCGTGAAGTCGGCTCCGATGCTTACGTTGGTGGTCTGCTCGACATGCAGGGCGGCCACGTTCACCCGCTGAATCTCGCACTCGGTGAAGCAGCGGCGATTACGCGTTTGGGTGGCAAAATCTACGAGCAGTCGGCTGCCGTGGAAATCAAATACGGCGAGCCAAACGTCGTGCGCACCGCCAAAGGTCAGGTCCGCGCCAAGTACTTGCTGATCGCCGGCAACGCTTATCTGCCGCAAGGTCTCGACAACCGCGTGACCGCGAAAAGCATGCCGTGCGGCTCGCAGATCGTCGTCACCGAACCGCTGACCGAGAAACAGGCGCGCAGCCTGATCACCAACAACTACTGCGTCGAAGACTGCAATTACCTGCTGGATTACTACCGCCTGACCGCCGACAACCGTCTGCTGTACGGTGGCGGCGTGGTCTACGGCGCACGCGAACCGGACGACATCGAACAACTGATCCGCCCGAAGATCCTCAAGACCTTCCCGCAGCTCAAAGACGTCAAGATCGACTACCGCTGGACCGGCAACTTCCTGCTGACCATGTCACGCATGCCGCAATTCGGTCGTATCGAAAAGAACGCCTACTACATGCAAGGCTACAGCGGCCACGGCGTCACCTGCTCGCACCTGGCCGGCAAACTGATCTCGGAAATGATCCGTGGCGATGCCGAACGCTTCGATGCGTTCGCCTCTTTGCCGCACATGCCCATGCTCGGTGGCCGCACCTTCTCCGCGCCACTGACCGCCCTCGGCGCCGTCTACTACTCGCTGCGCGACCGCTTCGGCCTCTAAGTTACCTCCCCGGCGGCGGCCCCCAAGACCCCGCCGGTTTTTCTTATCGCAACACTCCCTGATATCCAAATGTGGGAGCTGGCTTGCCAGCGATGAGGCCAGCAAACACAACATCAATCCGACTGAAACACTAAAGATCAAATTGTAGGAGTGAGCCTGATCGCGATGAGGTTAGAAAAGACACCATCACTCCCGCTGACACACCACAAAACCTGTGGGAGCTGGCTTGCCAGCGATGGCGGTCTTTCAGCAAAAGGGATGTTGAATGTGCCACCCAATCGCTGGCAAGCCAGCTCCCACAGGTTTTGTATTCAGCCCGGAATTACCACCGGCAGGTTCATTTCACACACCGTCCATCGAACCTGCTGAGCAACACCGGCAAACGTGATTTAATAGCCGCCTTTCACGGTTCCGGGACACGGGAGCAACGTGATCCGCGCCCCTCGCGCGGCACCCGCCACCCACCCCCATTACCCGTGGGTCTGCGCGAGAACCGCCGAGCGGCGATCAGGCAAGGCAAAAACAGGCGAGGAAGCGGAGTGTAGGGCCCTACATGAGCATTCCGAGCCTGTTTTTAACGCAGCATGATCGTCGCGCAGGCAGTTTTCGCGCAGAGCCTAAGTACTTCTCACATAAGGCAGTCATGGATACGGGTTCTCGACTCAAACTAGTACGCGAAAGCTACAAACTCTCCCAGCGTGAGCTGGCCCGGCGTAGCGGCGTGACCAATGCCACCATCTCCCTGATCGAACAGAATCGTGTCAGCCCCTCCGTCAGCTCGCTGAAAAAGCTGCTCGAAGGCATACCGATGTCCCTGGCCGACTTCTTCACCTTCGACCAACCCCCGCGCGAACACCAATACGTCTTCCGCGCCAACGAACAACCCGACCTCGGCCGCCACGGCCTGCGCCTGCTATTGATCGGCGCCTCCGTGCCCAGCCGGCAGATGCGCTTGCTGCGCGAGCAATACGCCCCGGGTGCGAGCTCCGGAGAAGAGCCGATTGTGCATGCTGAGGGCGAGGAGTGCGGGCTGGTGACGCGTGGCACGGTTGAGTTGACCGTGGATGGGTCGGTGAGTGTGTTGAATGCGGGGGATGGGTATTACTTTCCGACGACGCTGCCGCATAAGTTCCGGAATATCGGGGCGGATGAGGCTGAGATTATTAGTGCTAATACGCCGGCGAATTTTTGATTGTTTATTAGTGGTTATCTGCTGGCGCGATTCTCAGTGTGGGTGGTGCTAATTAAGGTGGTGTAAATGATTTAGTAAATTTTTATAATGATCTTTGTCGTGCTTCGATAGTTTGATAAAATTCTTCCGCTCGGATATGTCCGTGATGGTTCGTTCTTTTGCAGCTAATTTGTCTTTCGGTTGACTGAGTAAATGTATTTAAACTTTACGGTTGAAATGTGGCTCTCGTAGGTGGGGGTGGATCTATCGTAATCAACTTTAGCCTGGAAGCTTAAGTTGAACCGTCTCTGAATGAGCTTGAAGCTATAACAAGGCTTAGTGCGATGTGTTAATGATGGAGGTTTTAGTTGTGCTCCAATCATCTGTCGCTTCGCTGGTTATTGAAGAGTTATATCGATGATTTCTTTAAATGCTCAGGGAGGTTAGTCATTTGAGAGGTAGTGAGCGTCTTTTTTAATGCTTCAAATTTAGTTCGATTATGTTCGATAAAAACCCAAGTTTTGACGTACACCCTTTGCATTATATTATGCGCCGATGTGGTTCTTCATGAGTTGGTTTTTTCATAATTAGTTATTCAAAAAAACTAGTGGGTGAGTTGCAGGGTTGTCCTCGATTGAGTCGTTGATGGGACGTCTGTGCACATTGTTTCGACTTCATTGGTGATTGCGTATTATATTGCTTGGTGTGTTGGTGCTCTGTGTTTTTGTTTACTTGCTGGCTGGGGTTTTTTCAATGAAGTCGGGAATTAGTCGCTCACTGAAACCCGCGATAATTGCTAAAGTCAGGAGTCTGCTATTGTTCTCGCTCATTAGGTCAAGAAGTAAGCCTGCTTTGCATGCGACTAAAGATATAACGCCGAAAGCACACCCAAGGCCTACTCGAACAACACCTTGGAGGACAATCATTTTTGTTGGCTCATACAAACCTACCTTTAGATCTTTTGTTCTCTGAAGTACCGAAATGAGTGCTCCGCAAACACCTCCAAATATTCCCATGATTAATATATTTAAGTTGACCGTCAAGTGCGTGGAAAATTTGTAGTAAAAGATCGCAGACACAGTCATTACTATGATTGAAAATGCTATCGAGTAGAAGGTTAGATAAAATCTTGCGCCGTCAGTGATGTTTTTTTCAATGAAGGAGACTACTGGAGTGAATATGTTGTCTGTGTTGCTTGTTTCGTCAACTAGTTTTGCCCTGAAACCGGCTGCTAAACAAGTTCCAAGTTTTAAGTTGAGTAGACGATGTTTTTTTTCGGGCAGAACTGCCATGCCCCACGCCCTAATTCTATAAAAGTCGTCTAAAATGTTAGTGTTTTGCAGTGATTTTTCTCTTACTTGGTGGCGGGCCATGCATAGATTGTCAAGATAAATTGTATAGTCTTTATTTGAGGTGATAACCAAGTTTGGAGCTGGTTCGGCTTCTATGTAATCGTGGAAATTTTTAATCCTCTTGTCGATTTTTATAATTACTTCTTCATTGGAGCAGTCGTTTCCAACTATTTCGGAGAGAACAGCTACAACGTGAGTGTCTACAATATCGGAACAGGTATGGTTGAATTTTCTGAATGCGCGTGATTGTAGTAAAGATAATTCGTTTAACTTGGTGGCAGCTGAGTTACTAACGTTCTTCAAGTTATATCGGAGTATTCCGTTGCTGATGAATATAATGTATTCATGGTTGCAAAGTAATATTTCAGTTACTGTGTTGCCGTCTAGCTGGTCGTCTACAGAGATTAAATTAAAACTATCTATGTTGTTGCTTAAATAGGCTGTTGTCATTATTTGAGGTTCTCAAAGTTAATAGTTTTTAAAGAAGCTGAAAGCCAATTTAGTAGAAAGTACATGTTGTTGGACGGTAGATGACTGTCGTAGTCAGAAAAAAGACTCATCAGAATCCTGCTGTCCTTCAGCTAATGTGCCATTAATCCGATTCATTTGATGGGTGTCAGAGTGCCATTATCTTCCGGTCAGTGGAAGGGGGGAGGTTTAAAGTTGACATCGCACTTAAGCATCTTCCTTGTCCAACTGCTCCCATTCTCTGAGAAATAATGAAGTTTTTCCCCCGTAAAAACGCATGGATGCGTTCTTACGGACGCTCCCCAATCGATTGATTGGATTGTCACTCCCCTGTTCAGTCACATGAACCACATCGCTTACGTCCTGCAAATGTTCCTAGCCATATTGGTGATGGTATTGAAGTCGTGGCCAGCGTGGTTGGAGAGGCCGGTCTAGGCGAGGAAGTCGAGGTATTTGAGTACGGTATCAAGGCGTTCGGCGCAGCAGTCGTCGTAATCGGGGCGTGCGGTATGTCTGAGAGAAACGGACTATCAGGTTTTGGCGCAGCCTCGCAGCCCAACGAGAGCAAGCTCCCTCGCCACAAGGGATGTTTTCCTACGAGATTTTCAGACATCGAAATTGCGCGAGCCTTTGGGGCGATAACCATTCGTCCGACACGCCGCACCTTCGCCGCACACCTTCTTCCAATGCTGTAACTCCCCACGCAAAGGAAGAGCCATCATGCTGAACCATAAAATCGCGGCGTTTACCCTCGCGGCGTTGCTGTCCGGCAGTTCGCTGTACGCGATCGCTGCCGGCGAAACGCCGACTCCGACGGCGAACGACGGCACCAGCCAGACGCGTGACCCGGCGTCCCCTGCCACCAATGCCGACCCGGATTCCAGTACGCTGCCCAAGGGTGGTGATGGTGGCAAAACCGACAATGGGCCGGTGCCTTCTGCCTCCAAGCCCAGCCCTGCGGGTCAACCTTCCGGTAGCAGCAGTGGTGGTAATGGCGGTGGTTAACGGATATTGCGCACTAAAAGAGCCCGGTCTTTTGAGCCGGGCTTTCTTTGCCTGCCGCGAACGCAGATATCAGGCGTTCACTTTGCCTTCCACTGCCCGCCACCATTCTCACAATCGATCCGTGCCTGCGCCAAATGCTCCACGTCGTAGTAATACGTGGTCACTTGCGCGTTATCGGGGATGTTCAGCGCCTTGGCGTTTTTGTTTTTACTGGTGGAATGCGGGTTGGCCAGGGATTCCTGGGTGATCGTGGCGATGCACGAGGCCTGATAGTGGTCGGCGCAATGTTCGACTTTGTTCTTGGTGCTGCTGAGCATGTCTTTGCTTTCGTTGCTGCACGACCAGTCGATTGAGTTCACCGGCATGCCTTCGTATTCATAACAACTGTGGCTTTCGACCGACGGCACTGAGGCGCTGGAGGATTGGGTCTGCACGTCGCAGCCTTCGGCCATTACGCAGGTGGGGATGATGGCGAAGGTGGCGATCAGAAGCAGGAAGCGAATGTTCATCGGGGTTTCCTCTCCAATGGCGCCGGGTCTGATCGATGATGTTGGCGCTTTATAGTTTCGAGACGGCGCGGAGGAGGGAGGTTCCATCGGGTTTTTGATTTGCTCCCATGGCGTACACTGCGAAACAATCGGAAACATTCAGCGCCCAAGGATTGGAACATTGCCCATGATCGAAATCGGCAGCCGCAATAACGCGCTCCCCTCGCAGCATCCATTCCACGACATCTATCTGTTTCACATTGACCCCGCAAAGCCAGAAACACCGTTCTGTTTCGAGCAGTCGATGTCCGGCGGGCATATGGAGCATGGCGGTGCGCGGTGGTTGGCGCTGGATGAGCTGGACGCCTGGCCCGGTGAGTGGCGTGAGCATTTGAACAAAGCTGATTGCGCCTGGGTTGCCGAATTGATCGATGCCCATCCGAAAGCCGATCAGGCAACCTTGGTGTCGTTGATCCTTCAGCGTCACTCTGGGCCAGCCAAACCAGTCGGAAGGCTGAAGGCTATCGGCAACTGGCTCAAGCGCAATATCCATGTCGGCGGCCGCTACGGCGTTTAACCCTCGGAGATTTTCATGACCCAGACCCTCGAACGCGCTATCGCCATCGCCGCCACGGCTCATGCCGGGCAGGTCGACAAGGGCGGTGCGCCGTACATTCTGCATCCGCTGAAAGTCATGTTGCGCATGACCACGCTGGAAGAACGCATCGTCGCCGTGCTGCACGATGTGGTTGAGGATTGCGGTGTCAGCCTCGATGACTTGCGCAAGGAAGGTTTCAGCGAAGAAGTGCTGACGGCGATTGAGTCGGTGAGCAAAGTGCCGGGCGAATCCTATGAAGACTTCGTTGACCGCGCCGCGCAGAACCCGATCGGTCGGGTGGTGAAGCTGGCGGATCTGGAAGAGAACAGCGACCTGTCGCGGATTGCTTCGCCGAGCTGGGAGGATCTGGAACGGGTCGAAAAATACCGCCGGGCGATTGGACGGTTGCGCGGTTAACAGGGGATTGCCGCTTAGGTCATTTCCCGATCGATTTACTGCCATGCAAGGCACAGAGGAAGGAACCAAGGATGGAGTTTGCAACGATCGTTCAGCTACTGACGGTAATCGGTGTCGTCGCTGCTGCGACAAAGGTGATTCGCGAATTATCGTTCATGGGCAAGAGCCGGCTTGCGGAGGAGTACCGGGTCGCTAAAGAGGTGTTGAAGGATATTGAGCAAAACCCGGATTTACCTCTTTTGGTCAAAGAGCGCGGCTACCTGGCGATCGCGGGTACTTCGACGATCAATCCCGCCGATGTCGCGTACCTGATTTCCCTCGTTAATCCGGCCAGAAACCTCAGGGACTATGTGCTTTCCAGAAAGTACGTTGAGCTTGATGTCGAGCGCCACAGAATTGATTTCCGCCCGAAATACAGAAAGCGTTTTTCCAGGATCTGGAGAAAAGCCTGGAGTTTCACGCTGTATATCGTGTGGTCCGCTATTGCGATGTCTCCACTCCTGTTGATCCAGCCAATGGGGCTTGAACCTACATTCGCCTTTTGGATGGGTATCACCGTGCCGGTCGCGGGTTTCTTTGGTGTCATCTCGTTGCTTGAATGCCTGAAGATTATCAAGGGCGAGAAGCTGGTTCAGTCACAGGAACAGCACACCCGCAGAATACTGGTTGCGCAAACACCGAAGAAACCATCGATCACGCGCCATGAAAGTACATCCTGACTCATTGGTTCAGACGACGTAAGTCACACTTTCAAGTCGATGGAGGATTGATGAAATCTATTCTGTGTTTGTTGATTGCGGCTGGTTTCGGCGCACTGTTGCAGTTCGAAGGCGTACCCCATGGCCTGCTGCTGGGTTCAATCGTCGTTACCGCGTTGTTTGCCAGCAAAACTGGTATCGCGCCGGCAACACCTTATGGGCTGGGCTACATCCAGGTTACGCTGGGCATCGCCACCGGGCTGATGTTCGAAGCGTGGGACAGTGAGACGGCCTCGACGATGTTGCCTAGCCTTGGTGTGTTGCTGATTTGCCTGGCAGTGCAGATCGTGCTGGCCGGATGGTGGCTGACGCGCGGCGCAGGCTGGAACCGTACCGATGCGCTGTTGGCGGTTTATCCCGGCGCGCTGGCGGCGGTGTTCGATTTATTGGAGTCGGAAAAGGCGTCGAGCAAGGTCATCATCGTGCACTTGATGCGCTTGCTGCTAATCACGGTATTGGTGAGCTTCTTGATTCCCGGCCAGGCAGCAGCCGTGGCGGTTGCCGATGGCGACCCTTTGACGACAGGCATGGCACTGACTGCGCTTTCGGTCATCGCATTGAGCGTGCTGCTCGGGCGTTTGCTGCTGGTGATCGGCGTACCGGCGCCGTTCATGCTCACGGCGATCATCATCACGGCGGTGTTTGTGAAATCGGGATGGCTGCACGGGTTTCACATGCCGGACTGGAGCCTGAATCTGGCGGCGCTGATTCTTGGCGTGCGGATCGGCTCAAGGTTTCAGGGCCTTGGCTTTGCGGAGCTCGGGCGTCACGGCCGCACGGCGTTGGTCTCGGTTGGGTTGATGATCGTGGTTGCGGCCGTGTTTGCTGAAGTCGCGGCGCGGTGGTTGGGCAGTGATCCGCTGTCGCTGTGGCTGGCGTACATGCCGGGGGCGATTGAGACGATTGCGATTGTCGCGTTTGGTGGGGGGCTGAATGTGGTGTTTATTCTGACTCATCATTTGAGCAGGATGGTGTTGCTGCATTTTGCCCCGGCGTTGTTGGTGCAGGTGCGGCGGGCGCGTGAGGAAGCCTGACTGGAGCCACTGATGCCTGCATGTTGCGGTGTGTCAGTCAGATCCATCCCCCTCACCCCAGCCCTCTCCCCCAGGGGGGCGAGGGGGAAAGGGAGCCGATTGTGGGCTGTTCAAAACTTGAGTTCGGCTCGATATCCCAGGTCGGCGTAACTTGAACATCCAACGCGGTCGGTTCCCTCTCCCTCCGGGAGAGGGCTGGGGTGAGGGAAATGCGGCGCTAACGGATGTGTGCGTCGAAGCCTTCGCTATCCGGTGCGATATCGCTCTTCAACGTCAAAGCAGGAATCTCATACTCCCCGGCATTCTGCTGCCGAAACCCAATCGGCCGTGCACTCCACAACTCATCCAGCCGCCGCCCCAATTCCTCACAAGTCTCGGCATACCGCGCCGCATCCATCCGACTCGTCCGATACACCACAAACGGTGGCACCACTTCAAACCCCGGGTAATACAAAATCCCGTGCTGGATCGGGAACAGCAGATCATCCATCGGCCCATTGATCCCGCGCGGCGCATAGTGCGATTCCCAGCCACCAGTGGTGACCATCAACATCGCCCGTTTGCCTTTCATTTTCCCTTCGCCATACCGCTCGCCCCAACGACTGTCGGAATGTTCACCCACGCCGTAGGCAAAACCATAGGCGTACACCCGATCGACCCAGCCTTTGAGAATCGCCGGCATGGTGAACCACCACAGCGGAAACTGCAGAATCAACGCATCCGCCCACAACAGTTTTTCCTGCTCGCGGGCAATGTCGGCAGCCTGGGTGCCTTCGGCGTAAGCGATTTTCGAGTCGAGCGAAGCGTGGAACGGTTTGCTCGCATCGCGCTGCGGAGCGTCGTCGGCGTCGAGGGTGGCTTTCCAGTTCATTGCGTAGAGGTCGGAGACTTGCACGGTGTGACCGGCGGCTTGTAGGCGCTGGACGCTGAAGTCGCGCAGCGAGCCATTGAGGGACGTCGGTTCCGGGTGTGCGTAGACGAGTAATACGTTCATGTTGAAGCTCCGTTAGCTGAGTGACAGCAGGATCGGCGTTCAACAGGTATATTGGAAATGAATGTCTGATATGTCTGGTATAGCCATGAATAATTTGAGACGGCTGGATATCAACCTGCTGTTGACGCTGGATGTGTTGCTGTCGGAGCACAACGTCACCCGCGCGGCGCAGCGCCTGAACCTGTCGCAGCCTTCGGTGAGCGTGCATCTGGCCAAGTTGCGCGACATCTTTGGCGATCCGCTGCTGTTGCCCGGACCGCGTGGTATGCGCCCGACGGCGCGCGCCGATGAACTGCGTGAGCCGCTGCGCGAGGCATTGGAGGCGTTGGAGAGGGCAGTGGCGCCGGCCAGTGCGTTCGACCCGGCGCTGGCGACGCACACCTGGAAAATCGCCGCGACCGATTACGGCGAATCGACGGTGGTGTTGCCGGCCCTGAGTGGTTTGCGCGAACAGGCGCCGGGCACGCGGCTGGCGGTGATCGATCTGACACCGGCGCATCTGGTCAAACAGGCCGAGCAGGGCGTGTTCGATCTGGCGCTGCACATCAGCGAAGACGCACCGCCGGAACTGCATCGGCGACCGCTGTTCACCGAACGTTATGTGCTCGCCGGTAGAGTCGGGCATCCAGATTTGATGCATGCGCCGAGCCGCAAACAGTTCTGCGCGCTTGAGCACGTGATGGTGTCGCGCGAGGGCGGGGGCTTTTTCGGGGTGACCGACCGGGCGTTAGCCGATGTCGGGCTGATGCGCAAAGTGGTGCTGTCGGTGCCGCACTTTCTGATGGCGATGTCGGTGCTGGCCAGCACCGATCTGGTGGCGATGCTGCCGTCACGCCTGGTGCGTGGTAACCCGGCGTTGCAAGTGGTCGACGCGCCGCTGGAAGTGCCCGGTTACGAGATGGCGATGTTCTGGGGCGAGCGTTCGCATCGCGATCCGGCGCATAAATGGCTGCGTGAACATTTGTTGGCATCGGTCTGAGGCGCTGTCAGGCGTGGCCCAGGGCAATCGCAAACGACACGACGATCATGCACGCAAACGCAAAATTGAGATTCATGAGGTGTTCATCCTGAGCCTTTTAGAAGTGCGGCCATTCTGAACAGGCTGAAAGCAAAGAAAAAATTCGCCTTGTTGATTCCAATGATCGAAACAATTGATACCCCGTCGGTTTGTGTTTGTTGACGCCTTTCGCTACTCTCGCAAAACATGCAATTACAAGCACAAACAGGCATAACCATGCGCGATCATTCTTCAGCCGAACTGCCCTCCCTGCGCCGGCAGAAAATCCTCTTGCTCCTCGAACGTGACGGCAAGGTCATGGCCTCCGGATTGAGCCAGCACTTCGCAGTCTCCGAAGACACCATCCGCCGCGACCTCGCCGAACTGGACAACGCCGGTCTGGTACAGCGCGTGCACGGCGGGGCGCTACCGCGTCCGAAGGACTCCGGCAAGGACTACTTCACGCGGCTGGACGAGACGGATGAGATCAAGATCCGTTTGGCGCAACGGGCGGCGCAAGAGATTGAAGACGGGCAGATTGTGCTGTTCGACTCCGGCTCGACCACGTTGCAAGTGGCGCGCTCGTTACGTGCAGATATCAGCATCACGGCGCTGACCGCTTCGCCGATGACGGCGATTGCGCTCTCGGAATTCAAGGGTGTGAAAGTGATTCTCGCTGGCGGCCAGTTGAACCCGCGCACGATGGCGGCGGGTGGGCATGAGGCGCTGCGGCTGCTGGCCGGGATCAGGGCGGATCTGGCGATCACCGGCGTCTGTGCGATTCATCCGGAAGTGGGGATTACTTCGCTGCATTTTGATGAAGTGCCGGTGAAGCAGGCGATGCTGGAGGGCGCGACGCGGGTGATTGCAGTGACCACGGCGGACAAGCTCGGGGCGGTGGAGCCGTTTGTGGTGGCGCCGTGTGCGCGCCTGCATACGTTGATTACCGAACGGCATGTAGCGTCGGGGAGTATCGAGGATTATCGGCGGTTGGGGATTGTGGTGGAGCAGTTGGCGGATTGAAGTTTTGTAGTGGGGCTGATGGCCTCATCGCTGGCAAGCCAGCTCCCACAGGTTTTTGCGGTGTACATGAAATTTGGGTACGCCACGGACACTGTGGGAGCTGGCTTGCCAGCGATGGGGTCAGCAGGATCAACACAGGCTTAGCGAAGTCGCTCAAGCATCTGGTAGTACCACATCCCGGCAGCCAGTAACGGATTGCCGAGCAAATCCCCCATCGGCACACGAATGTGCTGGCACGCGGCAAACGTATCGAACTGCTCCATCTGCCCGGTGATCGCCCGGCCCATGATTTCGCCCATGATGTGCGTCGTCGCAATGCCGTGCCCCGAGTACCCCTGGCAATACCAGACGTTGTCCGAGAGCTTGCCCAGTTGCGGAATGCGGTTGATCACGATGCCCATCGCGCAGCTCCACTGGTAATCGATCTGCACGCCTTTGAGCGCCGGGAAGGTTTGCTCGATGCACGGGCGCAGTTCGGCGGCGATGTCCCGTGAATCCTTGCCGCTGTAGTTGGCGCCGCCGCCGAACAACAGACGGCCATCAGCGGTGAGGCGGTAGTAGTCGAGGACGAAGCGGCAGTCGTATACGGCCAGATCTTCCGGGTTGATCTGCTTGGCCAGATCGCCGAGCGGTGCGGTGGTGACGATGCCGCCCATGGCCGGAAAAATCTTGCCCTTGAGCTGCCCCGGTTCGAGCTTGTGATAGACGTCGCCGGCGAGCATCACCTGATTGGCATCGATCTGGCCGTGAGCCGTGCGTACGCCCGGCGTAGCGCCGTGAGTGATCTCCAGCACTTCGCTGTTTTCGAAGATCAGCGCGCCGAGACTTTCCGCCGCCCGCGCCTCACCGATGCACAGGTTGAGCGGGTGCAGATGCATGTTGCGGGTGTTCTTGATTGCACCGTGGTAGAGGTCGCTTTGCAGCAGGTCACGCACTTGGCTGCGGTCGAGCAGGCTGACCTCATCGCCCAGTCCGCGCCGCACGGCTTCTTCGTAATCGTTGCGCAGACCGGTCATGTGACTGGGTTTGTACGCCGCGTGCAAATGGCCGTGTTTGAGATCGCACTGGATGCCGTATTTCTCGACACGCTGCTTGATGATTTCATGCCCGCGCCAGCGCAGGTGCCAGATGAAATCATCGACGTCATCGCCGAGTTTCCCGCGCATCTGTTTGCGCATCGCGCCGTCGCCGGAAAGGCTGCCGGTGACTTGGCCGCCATTGCGCCCGGTGGCGCCCCAGCCGATCTTGTGGCTTTCGACGATGGCGACTTTCAGGCCTTTTTCGGCGAGTTCGACAGCGGTGGCGACGCCGGTGAAGCCGCCGCCGATAATCACCACGTCGACGGTGTGCCGGCCTTGCAGGGTAGGGTAGTCGGTGTCCTGGTTGAGGGTGGCGGTGTAGTAGGAATTGCAGCGTTCGGTCATGTCAGTGTCCACACAAAATTCGGGAGGCTAAGCAGGATCCTTGTGGGAGCTGGCTTGCCAGCGATAGCGGAGTGTCAATCACCACAGAAGGTGAATGTGCTGGCCTCATCGCTGGCAAGCCAGCTCCCACAGGATCTATGTCCAATGGTTAAGCTTCGGTGAGATACCACCGCCAATCCTGCTCACCCACCTCGGCCATGAACTGCCGGTACTCGGCACGTTTCACCGCCAGATACACCCCGAGAAATTCCTGTCCTAACGCATCCCGTGCCCACACCGAATTCTCCAGCGCCTGCAGCGATGTCAGCCAATCCGTCGGCAGCAATTCCTTCGCTTGCGCATAGCCGTTGCCCTCGACCGGCGCACCCGGATCAAGGTCTTCACGAATGCCACGATGAATCCCGGCAAGGATTGCTGCTGCGGCGAGATACGGGTTGGCGTCGGCGCCGCAGATGCGGTGTTCGATGTGCCGGGTGTTGGCCGGGCCGCCCGGAACGCGCAGGCTGACGGTACGGTTGTCGACGCCCCAGGTCGGCGCCAACGGCGCGTAGCTGTTGGCCTGAAAGCGCCGGTACGAGTTGGCGTTCGGGCAGAACAGCAGCAACGAATCGAGCAAGGACGCGAGCATGCCGCCAATCGCCGTGCGCAGCAGCGGCGTGCCGGCCGGGTCTTCGGAGGCAAACAAATTATGTCCCGCGCCATCGGCCAGACTCACGTGCATGTGCATGCCGGTGCCGGCCAGATCATCGAACGGCTTGGCCATGAATGTCGCCTGCATGCCGTGCTTGTGGGCGATGGCTTTGACCAGACGTTTGTAGCGCACGGCCTGGTCCATCGCCTGCAGTGCATCGCCGTGTTCGAGGGTGATTTCCACCTGACCCGGCGCGTATTCGGAGATCGCCGTGCGTGCCGGAATGCCGTGCAGTTTGCAGGCACTGTAGAGGTCGGCGAGGAACGGTTCGATCTGCTCCAGTTCACGCAAACCGTAAACCTGAGTGTGTCGCGGTCGGCCTCCGTCAGCGTCCAGCGCCGGTTGCGGACGGCCGTTGTGATCGCGTTTGGCGTCGAGCAGATAGAACTCCAGTTCACACGCCATCACCGGGTGATAACCCTCCGCTTTGAGGCCGTCGATGACCTTGATCAGCAGGTGGCGTGGGTCGGCGATGCTCGCCGGCATGCCCTCGGTCGGGTGCATGCTGACCTGCACGGCGGCGGTCGGAATCTTGCGCCACGGCAGGCGCACCAGACTGCCCTCAAGCGGATAGGCGCGGCAGTCGATATCGCCGACGTCCCAGACCAGACCGGAGTTCTCGACGTCTTCACCCTGCACGGTCAGGCCGAGAATGGTGCTCGGTAGCGGCCGGCCGCTTTCGTATACGGCGAGCAGTTCTTCGCGGTGCAACAGCTTGCCGCGCGGCACGCCGTTGGCGTCGAGGATGAACAGTTCGATCATGTCGATATCGGGGTTCTGTTCAAGGAACAGGCGTGCGTCTTCGATAGCTGCGAATTTCATAATCAATCACTCACGATGGCGCCGCACAGGCGCGCAGATTCGGGCCGGACACGACGCGGCAATAGGCGTGGCTGTCCTGGCAGGGATATCAAGAAGCAGGGGGCTGTCGCGGTTCTTTAACGGACGCGATCAGACAGACCGGGCGATATCCGGCGGGCGTGCGGAGTGACGCAGCTTGGAACGGCGCAGGGCCATGGGGAGATTGACGATACGATTCATACGCCGCCCTTGTGAGAGAGGGCGCGCAGGGTAGAGACGTTCAACGATTCTGCTTGTTGTGGTGACGTACTCATAACGCGTGTTTCCGATGGCGGAAAACGTCGGTGGCGGGCTGACCCGCCGACCGGTGTGCCCGGATAGTAAGGGGGAACTCGCGGGCGTGTAAACGGGAGATTCGCAGGCCCGGGTTCAGTGCATCAGCTGAAAGCCCAGCCCGCCGAGGGCGCAAACGATCAACACACTGATCACGCCGCGTTTGAAAACGAACAAGGCCAATGCCGCCGCAACGGCCAACGCCACTGAAAAAACATCTGTCGCCCCGTTAAAGCCATTCGGCCAGAACACGTGATAGGCGAAGAAACACGCCAGATTCACAATCACCCCGACCACGGCGGCGGTGATTGCCGTCAGCGGTGCGGTGAACTTCAGTTCGTTGTGCGTCGACTCCACCAACGGCCCGCCGGCGAGGATGAACAGGAACGAGGGCAGGAAGGTGAACCATGTCACCAGCGTTGCCGCCAGCGCCCCGGCGGCAAACGCATGTTCGGGGCCGAATGCCGGTTGCACATAGGCGCCGACGAAACCGACAAACGCCACCACCATGATCAGCGGTCCCGGCGTGGTTTCGCCGAGCGCGAGGCCATCGATCATCTGCGTCGGCGTCAACCAGCCGTAATGCCCGACGGCGCCCTGATAGACGTAAGGCAGTACCGCGTAGGCGCCGCCAAAGGTAAGCAGCGCGGCTTTGGTGAAGAACCAGGCCATTTGCGTGAACGTGCCGTCCCAGCCGAATAATGCGGTCAACAACGCCATCGGTAAACACCAGAGCACTGCGCCGATCAAAGCCAGACGCAGCAGCTTCGGCAGGCTGAAACGGGCATGTTCGGGGGCCGGCGTATCGTCATCGATCAACGCCGGGCCGAAGGATTTCTCGCTGTTGCGCGCCCCTGCGTTGCTGAACCGCTGCGGCGCGAACCGTCCGCCCAGATAGCCGATCAACGCAGCCCCGAGGACGATCAAGGGGAAGGGCAGATTGAAGGCGAAAATTGCCACGAACGACGCCCCGGCAATCGCCCACAGCCAGGCATTTTTCAATGCACGCGAGCCGATGCGATGCGCGGCGTGCAGGACAATCGCGGTGATCGCCGGTTTGATCCCGTAAAACACCCCGGCCACCGCCGGCACGTCACCGAAAGCGACGTACAGCCACGACAAGCCAATCAGAATGAACAGCGACGGCAGCACAAACAGCGCACCGGCGATGACACCGCCCCAGGTGCGATGCAGCAGCCAGCCGATGTAAGTCGCCAGTTGCTGAGCCTCGGGGCCGGGCAGCAACATGCAGTAGTTGAGCGCGTGCAGAAAACGCTTTTCAGAGATCCAGCGCCGTCGCTCGACCAGCTCCTGATGCATGATCGCGATCTGCCCGGCCGGCCCGCCGAAACCGATGCAGCCGAGTTTCAGCCAGAAACGCCAGGCGTGGCGCAGGGTGACGGGATCGGGGCGGGGCAGGTTGTTCGACGCTGTGCTCAAGCGAGACTCCGGAGTTGAATCCTGGCGGAGTGGCTATCTAATCAGACTTTCAACCCTCACCCCAGCCCTCTCCCAGAGGGAGAGGGGGCCGACCGAGGTGTCTGGTGCTATCCGTCGACCTGAAAGATCGAGTCGATTATGGATTGGGTCTTCAGCCAGACGCCTGAGGGAGAGGGGGCTGACGCAGGCGTCTGGCATCGTCCATCGTTTTTGGATTCACCTCAGCCATTTCAGGTCGGCGTACCTCTGCAATATCCCCCAATCAGTCCCCTCTCCCTCCGGGAGAGGGCTAGGGTGAGGGGCTTTTGCTTTTCAGGCGTGCGCCAGGCTCCAGCGCAACGCCGCATCCCGATCGCTTTCCCGGCCCAAGACCCAGCGAGAACCCTCAGGTGTGGTCTCACGCTTCCAGAACGGCGCACGGGTCTTGAGCACGTCCATGATGAACGCGCAGGCCTCGAACGCCATATGCCGATGCTTGCTGCTGACCCCGACAAACACGATCGGCTCGCACACCGCTAACGCGCCGACCCGATGCACAATCTCCACCCCCAACAGCGGCCAACGCTCGCGAGCTTCTTCGGCGATCTGCTCGAGGGCTTTTTCGGTCATGCCCGGATAGTGCTCAAGAAACAACTCGTTCACCGTCTGGCCAATGTTCAGATCACGCACGTAACCAATGAAATTCACCACCGCGCCCACCCGTGGATTGCGCGCGTGCAGATCGGCCGTCAACTGGCCGACATCGAAGCTTTTGTGCTGGACTCGAATAGCCATCGATCAACCCCCGGTCACTGGCGGAAAAAACGCGATTTCATCAAAATCCTCAATCGCCTGGCTCGGCTGACACAGCTCTTGATTCACCGCGCACATCAGATTCCCGGCACCGAGCACTTCGCGCCACAGATCGCCGCGCTGCATGAGCATTTGCCGCACGTCCTCAACGCTGCCCAAAGCCTCAGTCAGCGGAATCTTTTCACCGCCCAGATTGAGCCGGTCACGGTAACTGGCGAAGTAGTTGATCAGGATCATTGCGCATCCTCCCATTGAAAGTGACCCGAGCGTCCACCCTGTTTGCTGAGCAGGCGGATATCGCCAATAACCATCGCCCGATCCACCGCTTTGCACATGTCGTAAATGGTCAGCGCGGCGACGCTGGCGGCGGTCAATGCTTCGAGTTCGACGCCGGTCTGGCCGGTGAGGCGGCAGGTGCTGGTGATCTGTACTCGGTCCGGTTCGCAGGCCTTGAGTTCGACGTGAATCGAGCTGAGCAGCAACGCGTGGCACAGCGGAATCAGCTCGTGAGTGCGCTTGGCCGCTTGTATCCCGGCGATCCGCGCCACCGCGAAGACATCGCCTTTCGGGTGGCCGTTGGCCTGAATCATCTGCAAGGTTTCCGGGCGCATCTGCACCCAGGCCTGCGCGCTGGCTTCGCGGCGGGTCGCGGCTTTATCGCTGACGTCGACCATGTTGGCGCGGCCCTGATCGTCGAGGTGAGTGAGGGTGTGGCTCATGTGGAAAACTCCTGGATCGGGCTATAAATTCGCGGGGCGTTGCGGTGCGGCACATGGATCAGATTGAGCCGGTGCTTGAGCGCCCAACGCACGGTCAACGCGGTAGGCGCGGACAGGCTGACGAGGGTGCCGAGGCGGGCGCGCACGGCTTTGTGGATCAGTTCGAGGCTGCAACGGCTGGTGACCACGACGAAGCCTTCAGCCACATCGATGGCGTCGATTTGCATTGCACCGATCAGCTTGTCGAGGGCGTTGTGGCGGCCGATGTCTTCGCGGCACAGCAGCGCTTCACCGTCGACATCGAAGTACAGCGCGGCGTGCAGGGCACCGCTGCTGCGCGCCAGTTGTTGAGCGGCTTCGATGCGTTGGCGGATGCCGTCGAATTGTTCTGCTGGCGGCAGTGGTGAAGGTTGCAGAATCTGCAGTTGCGGCAGTGCCTGCTCCAGCGCTTCGACGCCACAGATACCGCAGCCGCTGGTGCCGGTCATTTGCCGACGATGATCCTTGAGTGCCCAGAACGCCCGGCTGGAAATCTGCACGTCGGCCTGACAGGCCTGGTCGAAATGCGTGAGGCGGATGTCGTAGATCTCGTCGACACTGTCGATGATCGCGTTGCTCAAACTGAAGCCACGGATGAAGTCTTCAAGGTTGCCGGGTGAGACCATCATCACTGCCTGGCTGAGGCCGTTGTAGGTGATGGCGAGGGCGATTTCCGAGGCTAGCGCGGCGTGGGAGATGGCGGCGTCGGGCAGGTATTCGCGAAACGCCACTTGCGCCGGTTGTGGGGCGGGGGCGTTGGGTTCGCTGGTGGATTCTGTGATGGTTTCGACTTGGCAGAGCATCTTGAAAGTCCGGAAGCGCTGAAGAGTGCTCAGGCTACGGGGGCGTTAAAAGTGCGTCCAATCGCTTGTTCCGATGTGGTGATTGTTTTGGTCGATCAGCAGGATTTGTGTTGGCTGGTCGGGCCCCATCGCTGGCAAGCCAGCTCCCACAGGTTTCTGTGTCGTGCACAGAAACTGTGATCACATCGGAAACTGTGGGAGCTGGCTTGCCAGCGATGAGGCCGGGACATCCACCCTTGCTTATTCGGCAGGAACCTCAACCCCAAACAACTTCCGCGCCTCGGCAAAACACTTCTCGGCAATCGCCGAGCGCGGTTCGGTCTTGCGCATCACCAAGCCCAGCGGCGCGAGCACACTGGCATCTGGCAGCTGCATGAACGACAGGTGCTCGATCGGCTCCTCAAGCCCGCTGTCCAGCGGCATGATCGCGCAGCAGAAGCCTTGGTGAATCGCCTGCAACAGCTGATAGGTCGAATCGCTTTCCATGATCGGCTGCGGGCTGAGCCCACGGCTGCGGAAGCTCAAGTCGATGGATTTACGGTAATGCATGCCGGCGGTGATCATCCCAAGCGGCAATTCGGCGGCGTCTTCCCAGCTCATTTCCGAGCCTTCGAAGTTGAAATGCCGGTTGTCGTAGAGCAGGCCGACACGGGTTTCGCCGATCTCGAAAAACTCGAAGTAATTCGGGTTGACGTGGTCCAGATAGCACACGCCCAAGTCCAGTTGGTTATTGCCCAACCCGGCAATGATCTCGTCAGAACTGAGCGACGACAGGCTGAACTTCAACTCCGGATACGTCCCCGACAACCCCTGAATGTAATTGACCGGGTTAAAGCTGCTCAGCGGCACCAGACCCAAACGCAGACTACCCACCAGTTGCCCGCGACACGCCGCCGCTTCGGCAAACAAACCGTCATGGGCGGCGAGCAAGGTGCGCGCCCAAGCCAGCACGCGCTCGCCGGCCTGGGTGAAACCTTCAAAGCGCTGGCCACGGTTGACCAGCACCAGATCCAGTTCGTCTTCCAGATTGCGCAGGCGCATCGACAAGGTCGGCTGGGTGATGTGGCAGCGTGCGGCGGCTTGGCCGAAGTGACGGGTTTCGTCCAGCGCGATCAGGAACTTGAGTTGTTTGATGTCCACGACGGCACCTGCTCGATGGGGATTTTTTGATTGAGTATTGACGCAGATGCGCAAGGCGCACGAAAAGCGCAGGGTGCGACGATCTCACTTGAACGGTTATTCGTCCAATCGGAAGTGTTTAAGGGACTATCGATCAGCTCTATCAGGCCCGGTTTTACTGGCGTTTAGCGAGGTAAAAAGCACCGATAGAGCCGGTCGATAATGTGGTTGGCCAGAGTGATTAGACAGTACTCATAAGTGGCACTTAGGCTGCTCGGCAATGTTGATTGACTGCTGCCGGAGAACTGCCATGAGCGCCAAAGCCGATGCCCTGTTTGTCCCCCTGAATATTGCCGTGCTGACGGTCAGCGATACGCGCGATTATGCCAGCGATACGTCGGGCCAGTTGCTGGTCAGTCGTTTGCTGGAGGCCGGTCATACGCTGAGCGAGCGCAACTTGCTCAAGGACGATCTGTACAAGATCCGCGCACAGGTGGCGAACTGGATTGCCGACGACACCGTTCAAGTGGTGCTGATCACCGGCGGCACTGGCTTCACCGGTCGTGACAGCACGCCGGAAGCGGTGGCCTGCCTGTTCGACAAACAGATCGATGGTTTTGGTGAACTGTTCCGCGCGATCTCGATTCTGGATATCGGGACATCCACCGTGCAAAGCCGTGCGCTGGCCGGGTTGTCGAACGGCACGCTGGTGTGCTGCCTGCCGGGCTCGACCGGCGCTTGCCGCACCGCGTGGGAAGGCATTCTTGCCGAGCAACTCGACAACCGTCATCGCCCGTGCAATTTCGTCCCGCACCTGAAAGCCGCGCAAGCCTGCGGGCCACGCGGATGAGCAAGGCACCGCTGATGCCGGTCGAGGACGCCCTCGACCAATTGCTCGGCATGGCCAATGAGCAACGTCTGGCCGACAGCGAACTGCTGGCGCTCGACGATGCGCGTGGGCGGGTGCTGGCCAGTGATCTGGTGGCGACACTCGACTTGCCGCCGTGGCCGAACAGCGCCATGGACGGTTACGCGCTTAATCTCAGCGATCTGCACCGACAGCCGCTGAAGGTCTCGCAAAAGGTTTACGCCGGGTTGGCGCCGGACACCTTGTTGCCCGGCACCTGCGCACGGATTTTTACCGGCGCACCGCTGCCGCCCGGCGCTACCTGCGTCGAGATGCAGGAGAACGTCGAAGTGCTGGAGGACGGCCGCGTGCGCTTCTTGCAGCCGCTTAAAGCGGGGCAGAACATCCGCGCGCAAGGTCAGGAAAATCGCGTCGGCGACATATTGCTGCGGGCCGGCAAGCGCCTTGGGCCGTTCGAACTGGCAGTCGCCGCCGGGCAAGGGCTGGCGCAACTGCACGTGGTGCGTCGCCCGCGTGTGGCGCTGCTGTCGACCGGTGATGAACTGGTCGAACCGGGTCAGCCACTGCGCCCCGGCAGCATCTACAACAGCAACCGCGTGTTGCTCGGCCACTGGTTGCGTGAGTTGGGCTGCGAGGTGATCGACGCCGGGATCCTCCCGGATCGCCCGGCGCAGACGCGGCTCAAGCTTGAGCAACTGCAAGTGAGCGCGGATCTGATTCTGACTACGGGCGGCGTGTCTGCCGGTGATGCCGATTGTCTCGGACAGGTGCTGCGCGACAACGGCAAACCGTTGTTGTGGAAACTGGCGATCAAGCCAGGCAAACCGCTGACAGTCGGGCATTTCGGCACGATGCCGGTGATAGGATTGCCGGGCAATCCGACCTCGGCGCTGGTGACGTTTGGCTTGTTGGCGCGGCCGTATCTGCTGCGCGTACAAGGTGTCGAAGACGTCACGCCGCTGAGTTTTACGGTTAACGCGGGCTTCGATTGGCACAAGTCCGGCAGCCGTCGTGAATACCTGCGGGTGAAGCTGGAGGCAGGGCGCGCGGTGCTCTATCCGAGTCAAAGCTCCGGCGTCCTGCTCGGCGCGACCTGGGCCGACGGCCTGGTGGAAATCCCGGAAAACAGTACCCACAGCCTCGGCGATCCGCTGCGCTTTATCCCGTTCAACGAACTCTTCTGATCCCATCACAAATTAAAACTGTGCGAGCTGGCTTGCCAGCGATGGCGGCATATCAGTCACATTGATGTTGACTGACACGGCCTCATCGCTGGCAAGCCAGCTCCCACAATGGGTTTTGTGGTGGTGCTTGATATTGAGGATGTACACAGAACCTGTGGGAGCTGGCTTGCCAGCGATGGCGGCAGGTCAGGTGGCATTGATGTCGGCTGACACGGCCTCATCGCTGGCAAGCCAGCTCCCACAATGGGTTTTGTGGTGGTGCTTGATATTGAGGATGTACACAGAACCTGTGGGAGCTGGCTTGCCAGCGATGGCGGCATATCAGTCACATTGATGTTGACTGACACGGCCTCATCGCTGGCAAGCCAGCTCCCACAGGGTTTTGAGGTGTTTGCAGAGCTAAGGATCAGCTCAGCACATAGTCCACCGGCTTCAACGCTGGCGGCACTTCAGCGCCCAGTTCGGCGAGGATATCGCGTTCGATGGTGCGCACCAGTGCATCGGTGGGCAGGTCGTTTTCGTCGCGGCCGAACGGGTCTTCCAGTTCATCGGCAATCGCATCCAGGCCAAAAAACGTGTAGCTGACGATCGCCGTGAACAGCGGCGTCAGCCAGCCCAGCGGTTCGGCCATGGCGAACGGCAGCAGGATGCAGAACAGATAAATCGTCCGGTGCAGCAACAGCGTGTAGGGAAATGGCAGCGGCGTGGTTTTGATCCGCTCGCACACGGCTTGCGCCTGGGTCAGGCTGGTCAGGTGATTGGCCAATAGCATGTAGCGCCATTCAGTCAGCTCACCGTTCTGATGCAGATCGGAACACTGCTGGCCGACCGTCTGCAAAATGCGCCCGCTGTAATCCGGCGTCTGCGGATCGGGTTTCGGCATGACCCATTGGCTGCTGGCGTCCGCTTCGCTTTCTTTACGCAACCGCGCGTTCAACGCATGAGCAAAACCACAGAGATTGAGCAGCAACGGCCTACGCTCAGCGGACTCGCGAATCACATGGGTTTCACGAATCACCGAGCGAATATGCACGATCACTTCACCCCAGGCTTTGCGCGCCTCGTACCAGCGGTCATAACAGGCGTTGTTGCGAAAATTCATGAAGATCGACAGCGACAAACCGAGCAAGGTAAACGGCGTGGCGTTGACCTTGGTGAAGTTGCTTGGATGGAGGATTTCCACCAGCACGATGGCGGAGGCGAGGAGGGTGACCATCAGCGTGCGCAGGGCAATGCGCTTGGCGATCGAACCCTTGAGGGTGAAGAGGATGGCGAACTGGTTGACCTTGGGTCTGATGATCATGCTGTGCGGTTCCGATAACCGATGAAACTGGCGGGATCAGCCGCCGGTCATGTTCATGAAGCGCACGACCTGAACATCATCGTTCACTTCGAAATTGTGCCGATACGGCTTGAGTTTCATCGCCTCGACAATGGCTTTCTCCAGCCGCTGCGGTTGCCCCGGGTGCGCACGCAGCAGCGCTTTCAGATCTACCGAATGCTCGTTACCCAGACACAGTAGCAGGCGCCCTTCGACGGTGAGCCGCACGCGGTTGCAGGTGCCGCAAAAGTTGTGGCTGTGCGGCGAGATAAACCCCAGGCGAATCTCCGGCGCCTCGGCCAGCCGCCAGTAGCGCGACGGGCCTTGAGTCGACTCCGCCGAATCAATCAGGGTGTAGCGCTCGGCAATCTTTTCGCGCACCTGCGCACTGGAGAAAAATGACTCGGCACGGCTGTGTTCACTGATGATCCCCAGCGGCATCTCTTCGATGAAAGAGACGTCGAGCTGCCGATCAATGGCGAAGTTGACCAGATCGTTGATTTCCTGATCATTACGGCCCTGCATCACCACGACATTGAGTTTAGTGCGCGTGAAACCGGCCTTGCGCGCGGCATCGATGCCGTTGATCACCTGCGCCAGATCGCCGGTGCGAGTCATCTGCTTGAAGCGCTGCGCATCGAGGCTGTCGAGGCTGATGTTCAGGCGTTTGACCCCGGCGTCGAACAGCGGCGCGGCCAGTTTGCCCAGTTGCGAACCGTTGGTGGTCATGCACAACTCGCGCAGGCCGGGCAGGGCGGCAATCTGCTCGCACAATTTGACCACGCCCGGACGGATCAGCGGCTCGCCACCGGTCAGGCGAATCTTGCGCGTCCCCAGCGCCACAAAGCTCTGCGCCAGTTGATAGATCTCTTCGAGCGTGAGGATTTTTTGCCGTGGCAGGAACTGCATGTCTTCGGCCATGCAATAGACGCAGCGGAAGTCGCAGCGGTCGGTCACCGACATGCGCAGATAGTCGACGCGGCGGTTGTAACCATCGATCAAGACACGCTCTGACATGACAGCCTCGCAGGAATGAAAACCCCGGTTGAAGGAGTTTGGTCAGCGCAGGTTATGGGCAACTTTCAATGGCGTCCAATCACTGTTAATGAACGGGTGATTGATCCCGTCGATGATGAATTGTTTTTCGCCGAAAGTTGCTTCTTTAGTTTCGCAAGGCCCCGTAAGTAAAGGGTTTTCAGGCGTGATAGATGCTTTCGATAAGACAGTCATTAATAGCAATTAGACAATGTTTTGTAACGGTTCATATCCTTGCCCTGGCAAACCAAACGACCACTTTTCAACCTTGAAAGTCGGCCGTCGCTGTTTAACCGAATCAGGTTCATGCCTGTGTGCATCGTCATGGAGAGTCCCATGTCACAAGTCGACCGTTACAAACCCTACAAAGGCGCCGCTGCCGGTTGGGGCGCTGTCATCAGCCTGACCAAGAGCTGGCTGGGCAGTGAAAACGCCCTGAAAAACATCCGTGCCATGCTCAAGACCAACCAGAACGGCGGCTTCGACTGCCCGGGTTGTGCCTGGGGTGAAGCACCCGGCGCGAGCATGTTGAAGTTCTGCGAGAACGGCGCCAAAGCGGTGAACTGGGAAGCGACCGGGCGTTTGGTCGACCCGGCATTCTTCAACAAGTACACGGTGTCGAGCCTGGCCGAGCAGAGCGACTACTGGCTGGAATATCAGGGCCGTTTGACCCACCCGATGCGCTACGACGCGCGGGTCGATCGCTACGTGGAAATCAGCTGGGCAGACGCGTTCGCGCTGATCGCCGATCATCTGAAAAACCTAAAGTCGCCGCACGAAGCGGAGTTTTACACCTCGGGCCGCGCGAGCAACGAGGCGGCGTTTCTCTATCAATTGTTCGTCCGCGCATTCGGCACCAACAACTTCCCCGACTGCTCGAACATGTGCCACGAGGCCAGCGCGGTGAGCATGAACGAGACCCTCGGCGTCGGCAAAGGCACCGTGGTCTACGAGGATCTGCACCACGCCGATGCGATTTTCGTCATCGGCCAGAACCCCGGTACCAACCATCCGCGCATGCTCGAACCACTGCGCGAAGCGGTCAAGCGCGGCGCGCAAGTGGTGTGCATCAACCCGTTGAAAGAGCGTGGGCTGGAGCGTTTCCAGAACCCGCAGAACCCGCTGGAGATGCTCAGCAACGGCTGGGAAGCGACCAACACCGCGTACTTCCGTCCGGCCCTTGGCGGCGACATGGCGATGATTCGCGGCATGGTCAAATTCCTCCTGCAGTGGGAGCGCGAAGCGCAGGCGACTGGCGGCGAACCGGTGTTCGATCATGCGTTTATTGCCGAGCACACCACAGGGCTCGACAGCTATCTGGCTGAAGTCGAGGCAACAAGCTGGGAGCACATTCTCGAGCAGTCCGGCGTGCCGCTGCATGACATCGAACTGGCCGCGCGCATGTATGGCCGCGCCAAAAGCGTGATCATGTGCTGGGCCATGGGCCTGACCCAACACGTGCACTCGGTGGCGACCTTGCAGGAAGTCATCAACCTGCAACTGCTGCGCGGCAACGTCGGTCGTCCGGGCGCAGGTCTGTCGCCGGTTCGCGGCCACAGTAACGTGCAGGGCGACCGCACCATGGGCATCAACGAACTGGCGCCGAAAGACTTGATGGACGCGCTGGAAAAGCGCTTCAACTTCGACGTGCCGCGCATGCACGGACACAACACAGTAATGGCGATCGGTGCCATGGAACGCGGCGAAGCCAAGGTGTTCATCGGTCTGGGCGGCAACTTCGCCCAAGCCACGCCAGACACCCCGCGCACTCACGCAGCGATGCGCAAACTTGACCTGACCGTGCACATCGCCACGAAGCTCAACCGCAGCCATTTGGTCACCGGTCGCGACGCGTTGATCCTGCCGTGCCTCGGGCGTACCGACATCGATATTCAGGCTGAAGGTCCGCAAGGCGTAACCGTCGAAGACACCTTCAGCATGGTGCATTTGTCGTTCGGCCAGTTGAAGCCGAAGTCGGCGCACCTGAAATCCGAGCCGGCGATCATTGCCGGGATCGCCGCCGCGACTTTGGGCAAGCACCCGATCGATTGGGAGTGGGTGGTGGGCGACTACGGGCGCATCCGCAACCTGATTGCCGACGTGATTCCGGGCTTCGAAAACTTCAATGAAAAACTGCTGATTCCGGGTGGTTTCCACCTTGGCAACGATGCCTCGGATCGGGTCTGGAACACCGCCAGCGGCAAGGCGCAGTTCACCCCGTGCGTGCTGCCCGAGCACTTGATCAGCGAGGGTGTACGCAATCTGCCGGTCAAGCCACACCTGATTCTGCAAACCATGCGCTCCCACGATCAGTACAACACCACGCTGTACGGCCTCGATGACCGTTATCGCGGGGTTTACGGCATGCGCGATGTGATCTTCGCCAACGAACAGGACATTCAGCGTCTGGGTTTTGAGCCGGGTCAGAAGGTTGATCTGGTAGCGCTGTGGGATGACGAGCGTGAGCGTCGGGTCAGCGGTTTCACCCTGATTGCCTACGACATTCCCGCAGGGCAGGCAGCGGCGTATTACCCGGAGACTAACCCTTTGGTACCGCTGGAAAGCTACGGCGAGCGGACGTACACGCCGACCTCCAAGTTCGTGGCGATTCGCCTCGAAGCCGCGAAGGTCAGCAACCTGATCCCGTCGTCGGTGGCGTAACCCGCGACTCATAAAAACCATAGCAATTTGACTGGCTGCAGGCGTTCGCGTCTGGCGGTGGCCCGGGTTTGTGCTGCCGCTTTTCAGCTTGGATGAGGACATCATCATGTTCAATCTGGAGGCACTGGACCTGGCGCGGATTCAATTCGCGTTCACGGTTTCGTTCCACATTATTTTCCCGGCGATCACCATTGGCCTGGCGAGTTTCCTCGCGGTACTCGAAGGCCTGTGGCTGAAAACCCGCAACGACACGTACCGCGATCTCTACCATTTCTGGTCGAAGATTTTCGCGGTCAACTTTGGCATGGGCGTGGTTTCGGGACTGGTGATGGCTTACCAGTTCGGTACCAACTGGAGCGGTTTCTCGGACTTTGCCGGGAGCATCACCGGGCCGCTGCTGACCTATGAAGTGCTGACGGCATTCTTCCTTGAAGCCGGGTTCCTCGGGGTGATGCTGTTCGGCTGGAATCGCGTCGGCCGTGGCTTGCACTTCTTCGCCACGGTAATGGTGGCGATCGGCACGTTGATCTCGACCTTCTGGATTCTTGCGTCCAACAGCTGGATGCAGACGCCGCAAGGCTTCGAGATTGTTGACGGGCGGGTGATGCCGCTGGACTGGCTGGCGATTGTGTTCAACCCGTCGTTCCCGTTCCGTCTGGCGCACATGGCGATTGCCGCGTTTGTCGCGACGTCGTTCTTTGTCGGCGCGTCTGCTGCCTGGCATTTACTGCGCGGCAACAACACTGCACCGGTGCGCAAGATGTTTTCCATGGCGTTGTGGATGGCGCTGATCGTGGCGCCGATTCAGGCAGTGGTCGGTGACGCTCATGGTTTGAATACGCTGGAGCATCAACCGGCAAAAATCGCCGCCATCGAAGGTCACTGGGAAAACGCCGACAACGGGCCGACGCCGCTGGTGCTGTTCGGCATCCCCGATATGGAGGCGGAGAAAACCAAATATGCGTTGGAAATTCCGTATCTCGGCAGCCTGATTCTCACCCACAGCCTCGACAAGCAGATCCCGGCACTGAAGAACTTCCCGAAACAAGACCGGCCGAATTCGACCGTGATCTTCTGGAGCTTCCGCGTCATGGCCGGGTTGGGGATGTTGATGATCCTCGTCGGTTTGCTCGGTCTGGCGTTGCGCCGGGGCGGCAAGCTTTATCAGCATCGCGGCTTTCAGCGTCTGGTGTTGCTGATGGGGCCGAGTGGCTTGATTGCGTTGCTGGCCGGTTGGATTACCACGGAAGTCGGGCGTCAGCCGTGGGTGGTTTATGGTTTGTTGCGCACCCACGATGCCGCGTCGCATCACTCGGTGGCGCAGATGAGCACGTCGCTGGCGCTGTTCGTGGTGATCTATTTCACGGTGTTCAGCGTGGGTATCGGCTACATGATGAAACTGGTGAAAAAAGGCCCGCAGCCGCACCACGAACATCCGCCAGCGGGCGATGAATTGCAGACGCCGCGTCGACCGATTTCGGCGGCTATCGCCCCTATCAAGGAGCATTGAGTCATGGGTATTCAAGGTATCGATCTCTCGTTGATCTGGGGCGTGATCATCGCCTTCGGGGTGATGATGTACGTGATCATGGACGGCTTCGATCTGGGGCTGGGGATCCTGTTTCCGCTGATCCCGGATGAGCAGGAACGCGATGTGATGATGAACACCGTCGCCCCGGTCTGGGACGGTAACGAGACCTGGCTGGTGTTGGGTGGGGCGGCGTTGTACGGGGCGTTTCCGCTGGCCTACGGGGTGATTCTCGAGGCGCTGTATCTACCGCTGATCCTGATGCTTTGCGGGCTGATTTTCCGCGGTGTGGCGTTCGAGTTTCGCTTCAAGTCTTCGCCGCAAAAACGCCATTGGTGGGACAAGGCGTTTATCGGTGGCTCGCTGCTGGCGACGTTCTCCCAAGGCGTGGTGATTGGCGCGTATGTGTCCGGCATTCCGGTGGTCGATCGACAATTTGCCGGCGGCGGTCTGGACTGGTTGGCGCCGTTTCCGCTGGTGTGTGGCGTGGGTCTGGTGTTCGCTTATGCGTTGCTCGGCAGCACCTGGTTGCTGGTCAAGACCGAGGGCATGCTCGAATCACGGATGCGCCTGTTCACCCGGCCGCTGGCCTTGCTGTTGATGGCGATGGTGCTGGTGATTGGCGTGTGGACGCTGCAATTGCATCCGGAGCTGGCGACACGTTGGTCGACGCACGGGCATCTACAGGTGTTTGCCGGGCTGGTGGTGTTGGCCTTGCTGTCGGTGTTTGGGCTGCTGCGCACGTTGCGTCAGCGGCATACCCATTGGCCGTTTGTGTTCACCCTGGCGTTGATGTTGCTCGGTTACATCGGCTTGGCATTGAGCATCTGGCCGAACATCATCCCGCCGTCGGTGAGCATTTGGGCCGCCGCGTCACCGCCGTCGAGCCAGTTGTTTGCGCTGATTGGCGCACTGTTCATCCTGCCGGTGATCCTGATGTACACCTTCTGGAGCTACTACGTATTCCGCGGCAAAGTGAGGATTGGCGATGGCTACCATTGATTCGCGCGAAGTGAAAAGCAGTCGCTGGTACAAACGTCTGGGCTGGCTGTTGTTGATCTGGCTTGGCAGTGTGGTGTCGCTGGCGGTGGTGGCGAGCCTGCTGAAACTGGCGATGTATGCGGCGGGGATGAGAACCCACTGAGCCTGAAAAACCGGAGCCTGGCTCCGGTTTTTTATTGCCCCGATCTTCCGGGCGACTGTTGACCCTGTGGGAGCTGGCTTGCCAGCGATGGCGGTGGGTCAGTCGACATCAATGCTGGATGGGCTGGCCTCATCGCTGGCAAGCCAGCTCCCACAGGTTTTGTGGTGTTTTTGAGATTTGAGTTATTGGGCGCCGAACATCGCGGTCCAGTAGATACCGGCGCTGCTTTTCGGGTCGGTCGCGTAGGCAGCGCCGAGTTCCTGGTATTGCGGGTTCATCAGGTTGGCGCAGTGGCCGGGGCTGGCGAGCCAGCCTTCGACGACTTTGTGCACGGTGTCTTGCCCGGCGGCGATGTTTTCGCCGACCTGTTGGCCGCCGTAGCCGGCGAGTTCAGCGCGATCACCCGGGGTGCGGCCGTCGCGGTCCTTGTGGTCGAAGTAATTGTTGTTGGCCATGTCGCGGCTGTGATCCTGGGCGATCGTACCCAATGCCGCGTTCCAGGCCAGCGGTGCGGCAGCGGCAAAAGCCTGACCACCACACTGACGTGCCTGACTGCGGGCGACGTTAAGTTCACTCAGCAATTTCTGCCCCTCACTTTGCGCATCGCCCAACTTGGCCGACAGCAGCGGCCGTGCCAGCACAATGCGCCAGTCGCGGTCGTCGCGGCTGACTCCGACATCGACAAACTGCGGATCAAGCACCACCTGACAGAAACTTTCCTTGATCGCCTGCATCGCCGACGCTGCATCGCGCGGGCCGTTCAGTGTGATCGCCTGCACATTGACCATCGGGTAACTGGCGCTGGCCATGGCTTGTTGCAGATCGACAGCACCGGTGGCGCGTAATCTCAGCCGTGGATCCGCCGACAGCGGTGACAGTTCATTCGACGCCTGGCTGCCGCAACGCTGCGGTTGGCTGCGGTAGCTGTTGATCGACTCGATCAGTTGCGACTCATCGCCGGCCAGCGCCGGGATGGCAAACACAACGCCCACGGACAACGCGGCAAGACGCAAAACAGATGGCATGAAGCGCATGGAAATCTCCCTTGAGCTGAATGCGCCCATGATGCGCGAAAGTCCCCCGGTGAGTGCAATGTCTTTTTTCTTCATTCAGCCGTTTTTCGGCGCAACTGTGCCGATGGATTTGCCGTCTACACTCACCGAAGGCCCCGGAAACCGGGTGTCTCCCCGACGTAACACCTTGCCCGATTCGGGCGCTGCCGGAAGAACAGACATGGGATTGAAAGGCTGGGCGGGTTGTCTCGTATTCACCCTGTTGGCAGGCTCTGCATGGGCCACCGATCAGGCCCCGATCAAAGCGAAGGCCGAAGAGAAGGCCCAAGTGCTGGAGGAAAAAGCGGCGGACAAAGTCAGCGCCGCACCGGCGCCGAAAGCCGAAGCCATCACCCCGACCGAAGTGCAAGCGGTCGACCCGGCTGGCGCGGCGCCGCTGGACGATCCGATTACCTGTCTGGCGCGCAGTATCTATTGGGAAGCCAAAGGCAAAGACACCCCGGAAATGGAAGCCGTGGCCAGTGTGGTGATGAATCGCCTCGGCCACGAAGGCTTCCCCGACACGGTGTGCGCTGTCGTCAAACAAGGTTCGGAAACCAAGAGCTGCCAGTTTTCCTGGTGGTGCGACGGCAAACCGGATCAGGTCAAGGAAGATGCCGAATACACGCTGGCCAAGGATATCGCCCGCAAAGCACTGAATCGCCAACTCAAGGATCGCACCAACGGCGCGCTGTATTTCCACGACCGCAATGTGCATCCGAGCTGGGCCAAGGAATACCGCAGAACCGCTGAAACGAAAAAATTCCTCTTCTACAAACCTGCCGGTGGCGACGCGCGTTAAGCGCAGACCTGCCGCACACAATCGCGCAACCAGCGATGCGCCGGATCAGCGTCCATGCGCGGGTGCCAGAGCATCGACACACTGATGTCCGGCATCGCGAAGGGCAGGGCGAAACTGTGCAGGCCGGTGCGTAGTTTGCTGGTATGACGTTGCGGAACCGTGGCAATCAGGTCTGACTCACGCACCAGCGTCAGCGCTGCCGAGAATCCACCGAATGAGGTGACGATGTCTCGCGTCAGGCCGAGTGCGAGTAGCGCCTCATCCACCGGGCCGCTGCTGCGCCCGCGCCGTGAGATGAGAATGTGCTCGCCGCCAGCGAAGCGTCTGCTAGTGATCCTCCCCGCGCTCAAGGCATGTCCCTCACGCACCACACCAATCCACTGATCCTGAAACAGGATGCGGCTGTGCAGCGTCGGATCGGTCGTGTCGTCGACCACGCCGGTTTCCAGATCGACACGACCTTCGCGCAGCGGCGTGCTGTCCTTGTCGGCTTTCTGCACAAAGCGCAGGCGTACATCGGGCGCCTCTTCAGCGATTCGCGCAAGCAGGGCGGCGGCGAAGGTTTCAACAAAGCCGTCGGTGTTGCGCAGGGTGAAAGTGCGTTGCAAGCGGCTGGGGTCCAGCACTTCGGCAGGCCGTAAAACCGCTTCCGCGTCTTGCACCAGATGACTGACTCGTTCGCGTAATTCCAGTGCGCGCGGCGTCGGCACCAAGCCTCGACCCGCGCGCACCAGCAACGGATCCCCGGTGGTTTCGCGCAGACGGGCGAGGGCGCGGCTCATGGCCGAAGGGCTCAACCGCAGGCATTTGGCGGCGCGGGCGACGCTGCTTTCACGCAGCAAGACATCGAGGGTGATCAGCAGGTTCAGGTCCGGCGTGGTCATGACATGGCGTTCCATGCAGGTATTTAGTGCAAAGCATGCGTCTTGCGCCGTGTGTTGTCGAGGCTCAGGCTATGGCTGGTCACCTTTGCATTGTGAGCCCGCCATGTCCCACGAATCTCTGAGCACCCCGGCCCGTTGGGCGCTGACCAGTCTGGCCCTGTCGATGTTGATGCCTTCGCTGGATACCAGCATCGCCAACGCGGGTTTGCCGATTCTGGCGACAGCGTTTGAGGCGACGTTTCAGCAAGTGCAGTGGATCGTGCTCGCTTACCTGCTGGCGGTCACCACGCTGATTGTCAGCGTCGGGCGTCTGGGCGATGGCTTCGGTCGGCGTCGATTGCTGTTGATCGGCATTGGCATTTTCACCAGCGCTTCGTTGGCTTGCGCGTTGGCTCCGGGACTCGGCTGGCTGATTGGCGCACGGGCGGTGCAAGGCATTGGTGCTGCGATCATGTTCGCCTTGACGGTGGCGCTGGTGTCAGAAGCCGTGCCCAAATCGCGGGCGGGCAGCGCGATGGGTTTGTTGGCGACGATGTCGGCGACGGGCACAAGCCTTGGGCCGTCGCTGGGCGGGCTGTTGATGACGCATGTCGGCTGGCAGGCGATATTTCTTCTCAACGTGCCGTTGGGGTTGCTCAATATCTGGCTGGTGTACCGCTTTTTGCCAGCGGATCGGGCAACAGGGCCGCGCGCAGCGTTCGATTATTCTGGCAGCGCGGTGCTGGTGTTGACGCTGGCGGCCTATGCGTTGGCAATGACGCTTGAAGGTTTCACGTGGCCATTGTTGCTGGCCAGCCTGTGCGGTGGCGGGTTGTTTATCGTGGTCGAGATGAAGGCCAAGGCGCCGCTGATTCGCTTGTCGCTGTTCAGCGACCGGCGCTTGAGCAGTAGCCTGGTGCTGACTTTGCTGGTGACGACCGTAATGATGACCACGCTGGTGGTGGGGCCGTTTTACCTGAGCCGCGGGCTGGGTCTGAGCAGTACCGTTGTTGGCTTGGCGTTGTCGGTCGGGCCGTTGCTGTCGGCATTTGGCGGTGTACCGGCTGGACGTCTGGTGGATCGCTTCGGCGCGCGACGGATCGTGCCGGGCGCGCTACTCGCCATGGCCTGCGGTTGCGGTCTGTTGGCACTGTTGCCGATGAGTCTGGGGTTGCCCGCCTATTTACTGCCGATTGCAGTGGTCGCCGTCGGCTATGCGCTGTTTCAGGCGGCGAACAACACCGGATTGATGGCCGGAGTTCGTCAGGAGCAGCGTGGTGTGGTCTCGGCGATGCTCGGGCTGGCGCGCAACCTCGGCTTGATCACCGGGGCGGCGGTGATGGGCGCGGTGTTTGCGCTGGCGGCGGGGGATCCGACACAAGCGCCTGCAACGGCGGTTGCCAGCGGATTGCATATCACTTTCGGCGTAGCGGTGGCGTTGATGCTCATGGCGTTGATCATCAGCCGAGCACCGATCCCCTGTGGGAGCGAGCTTGCTCGCGAAGAGGCCGGCAATGCCAGCATCTCCGGTGACTGACACACCGCTTTCGCGAGCAAGCTCGCTCCCACAGGATTTGTGGTGTGTTGGCGATTTATGTTGATTGCCGGGCCGGGAAGAACAGTTCGAAGCAGGTGATGCCATCGGCACTGCTGACGCTATAGCGGCCCTGATGCAGTTGCATGATGGTCGCGACAATCGACAGGCCCAGACCATTCGATTGCGCCGAACGCTCACGGGACTGGTCAACGCGGTAAAAGCGTTCGAACAGTCGCGCGAGATGCTCAGGCGCAATGGTCGCGCCGTGGTTGCGCACCCGCAGATAACTGCCATCCGGCTCGGCAATCGCCTCCACCTGCACCGTCGAATTCGCCGCACCGTACTTGATCGCATTGGCACACAGGTTGGCCAACGCGCGGCGCAACAGCATCGGCTCAGCCCAGATCACGCCGCTGCCACGGGCCTCGATACACACACCGACATCCGCCGCCAGCCCTTCAAAATAATCGGCAATGCGTTGCATCTCATCCGCAGCGTCCAGCGCTTGCCGCTGGCTCAGGGCACTGGCCGGATCGGTGCGCGCCAGAAACAGCATGTTGTCGAGCATCCGCGTCAGGCGTTCCAGCTCTTCGACGTTGGAGGCGAGCAGCTGTTGATAGGCCTCGCTGCTGCGATTCTGCTGCAGCGCGACCTGGGTTTCGCCGAGCAGATTGTTGATCGGCGTGCGCAATTCATGGGCCATGTCGGTGGACACCTGGCTCAACTGCGCAAAACCTTTGGCGAGGCGATCAAGCATGGCATTGAACGCCTCGATCATCGGCTGTAATTCGCGCGGTGCACCGCTGCTGGCAAGGCGTTCGCCAAGGTTGCCGACACCGATGCCATGAGCGTGTTTTGCCAGTCGCCGCAACGGCAGCAAACCGCGATACACCAGCAGACAACCCACCACCGCCAGCAACAGCGCCGCCAGCGAGGCCAGGCCATAAACACTCAAGCGGTAATTGGCGAGCATCGCCGTGCGCTCGCTCATCAGGCGCCCGGTGGTGACTTGCAGATTGCCCAGCTCGCCGGAATCGATACTCGCCGCCACCGCTGAAAACGGCACGCCGTCGACGCTCGGCAGATGCTGCACATCTTTCAGCGTCATCGCATGATCGACGGGTACTGCTGGCAACGTCGGCGTGTTCAGGTTGCCCGGGTTGACCTCCAGCAGTGGCGGTTGCCCCGGCGCGCCGATGGTCAGCAGTGCTTCGCGGTTGCCGAGCATGTTCTGGAACAGCGCCGGTTTGTTCTTGATCAACTCGAGGGTGTTGCTGTCGTTAAGGAAGGTGCGCAGTTGATCGACGCGACTGACCAGTGAGATGTCATCGCGGCGAATCAGTTGTTGCTCCAGTTCGTTGTACAGCGCGGCACCGAGGCCAGCCAGCGAAGCGAACGCAAGCAGGGCGAACAGCAGCGCCAGACGCAGGGTCAGCGAGTACGGACGGCGGCTGCTCATGGCTGCGTATCGAAGCGATAGCCGATGCCGCGCACGCTGTGGATCAGCTTGAGCTGAAACGGGTCATCGATCTTCGCCCGCAAGCGGCGCACGGCGACATCGACGACGTTGGTGTCGCTGTCGAAATTCATGTCCCACACCCGAGAGGCAATCAGCGAACGGGCGAGAACCTGCCCGGTATGCGTAGCGAACAATTGCAACAACGCAAACTCCTTGTTGGTCAGGGTGATGCGCACCCCGGCACGGGTAACGCGGCGCTTGAGCACGTCGATCTGCAGATCGGCGACTTGCAACTGTTCGTCTTCATGGATCGGCCCGCGCCGGGTCAGGGTGCGCAAGCGCGCCACCAGTTCGGCGAAGGAAAACGGCTTGATCAGGTAATCGTCGGCGCCCAGTTCCAGGCCTTTGACGCGATCGGCGATGTCATCGCGGGCGGTGAGAAACAGCACCGGCGTGTCAGCTTCCTTGCGTAACCGGCGCAGGACTTCCCAGCCATCCATTTTCGGCATCATCACATCGAGCACGATCACATCGAAACTGTGTTCCAGCGCCAGGTGCAAACCATCGGCACCGTCGCGGGCGAGACTGACGCTGTAACCCAGTTCCTGCAAACCGTTGAGCAGATAGTTACCCGCCTTGGGTTCGTCTTCGACAACCAGAATATTCATCGATCAGTCTCAATGGTCATTGATGCAGCCGCTGCCCTGTACCTGATAGTCCAGCACATGTTCGCGGCCCTGATGGTCGAGGTAATTCAATTGCGCCGGGACCACGCCACACGCTTGTGAAATATCGGTGCTGGACAGGACTTTGTCGACATCCAGATTGACGTAAAAGCCGGATTTGTCATGAGTCACGGCGCTGTCGGGCATGTTTGCGGCGAACACGCTGCCGGTGGCGAGGAGGGCGGTGAAGGCGAGCAGGAGGGTTTTCATGGTCAGTCACTCAGTGGTCAAAGTTGATCGGCATTGGCGCCGGGACAACTTCAGGCTACCGAGCGATCCGCACGGCAAACCGACAGCTGAATGACAAAGTTGTAATGAAACGGTGTGCGAAGATTTTCCAGGCTCAACTCAAATCCCTGTGGGAGCTGGCTTGCCAGCGATGAGGCCGGCACAGTCAAGGTTTGCATTGACTGATCCACCGCTATCGCTGGCAAGCCAGCTCCCACAGGGTTATAGGTTGTGCCGTCAGCTCGCGTGGGTATTGAGGATGCTCGCCACCTGCTGCGGCTGGCAGTTCAGGTACGGCGAAGACTTCAACCAGCGCTGATCCGGGTACCACGAAAACATGAACTGGCCATTCTTCAACCGGTCGATCACCTGTTTGGCAATCTGCGGCCGAACCGCCGGGCAGCCCTGGCTGCGGCCGATGCGTCCCTGTTTCTTGCTCCACAACGGGTTCACATAGCTGGCGGCGTGAATGACGATCGCGCGATCGCGGGCCATGTCATTGAAGCCTGGCTCCAGACCGTCCATGCGCAACGAATAACCGTGGGTGCCGCTGTAGCTTTCTTGCGTGCGGAACAGGCCGAGGCTGGACTGATAGCTGCCTTCGACATTGGAAAACTGCGTGGCGAAGTTTTCCCCGGAATTGGAGCCGTGGGCGACCAGATCGCGCAGCACCAGTTTCTTTTTGCTGAGGTCGAAGATCCACAGGCGGCGTTCGGTGGACGGCTGCGAATAGTCGATGATCGCCAGATGGCGGGACGCTTTCGCACCGTTGTTGACCGCGCATTGCATGGCGTTCAACGCACCTTTCAGCGCTTGGGGATTGAGTTCTGGCGCGGCGTGCGCGAGGCTGGTGTAGAGAACCGGCGATGGTTTGCCGGCGGCAAAAACGGGACTGGACACCACGACCAGGGTCGCGGTGGTCAACAGCAGTCGGCGCAAAAACGTCAACATTTTATAAAGTGTCCTCACTTGTTACTTATTTGGCACTTTGGCTCCTGACTCCCAGTCAATACCCGCAAGCCCGTCGATCGAGCCTGACTGTTCAGCGCACCTGATGTAAGGTTGGCCATCATCTGGACGGCCATGGATTGGAGTAAAGCAGTTGTTCAAAAAGTACGCATGCTACTTGAGCATTTGTTTGCTCGCTGCGCCGTTTGTCGCTTGTGCCGATGAGCCGCTGCCGCCGCTGGAGACATTGCCTACGCCACCGGCCGAAATGCCGGTCGAGCCGCAAAGTCCGTTGCAGGCTGTATTAATCAGTCTGGCGCAGTCTTGCCCGGCGATTGCCGCACAGCTCAACGGCCCGGCGCTGACGCAATTGCAAGCCTTCTACCAGCAGCAGGACTGGATGCCAGTGTGGGCGAATGAATCGGCACGATTGCCGGTGTTGCAGGCGCAGTTGCAGCTGTTGGCCGATGATGGGCTCAATCCAAAACGTTACCCGGTCGCGACCACGGCGCCGCAGGATGGCGAGTTGTGTGCTGACATCGACATCAGTCGCAACTACCTCCAGGCCCTGCAAGACCTGCACTATGGTCGCCTGCTGCAATCGCACTTCGAACCTTTGTGGCACGCCGACGACACCCCGCGCGACCGTCAGGCGGAATTGTTGGCCATCGCTGTTCCGGGCATGCACGACATTCCTGCCGCGTTCGATCTGGCCCGTCCGCGTCTGGCGCAATATCAGGACCTGCGGCAGCTCTATGCGGCGCAACGGCTCAAAGCCTTGCCGCAATGGCAATCAGTGGGCAGCGGGCCGCTGTTGCGCCCGGCGATGGAAGACAAACGAGTGCCGGAGCTGGCTCAGCGGCTGTACAGCGAAGGCTACCTGACTCACGTCATTGGCACGCCTGACAATGCTTATGACGGCGTGCTGGTTGATGCGGTGAAGAGTTTTCAGGCCAACCATTCCCTACAGGCTGACGGTGTGGTCGGGCCGGGCACGATTGCCGAACTCAACATCAGTCCGCTCACCCGTCGCGAACAGTTGCGGGTCAACCTCGAACGCTTCCGCTGGATGGCCCAGGACCTGGAACCCAATGGCCTGCTGGTCAACGTCGCCGCCGCTGAACTGACGCTGTATCAGGGCGGCGTGCCGGTTTGGCAGACGCGCACTCAGGTGGGGCGTGCCGAGCGCCAGACGCCGTTGCTCAAATCCCGGGTGACACGCCTGACCCTGAACCCGACCTGGACCGTGCCGCCGACCATCTGGAAGGAAGACAAACTGCCGGAAATCCGCAAGGACCAGACCTTCCTCAGCCGCCAGAACCTGCAAGTGCTCGACGCCAACGGTCAGCCGCTGGCGGCAGCGGACATCGACTGGGACAACCCCGGCAACATCATGCTGCGTCAGGACGCCGGGCCGCGTAATCCGTTGGGGCAAATGGTCATCCGCTTCCCCAACCCGTTCTCGGTGTACTTGCACGACACGCCAAGCAAGGCGCTGTTTGAAAAAGGCCCGCGCGCTTTCAGTTCCGGCTGCGTGCGGGTCGAGCATCCGATGCAACTGCGCGATCTGCTGCTCACCCCGGCGGAAAAGGCCCGCACCGAAACCCTGTTGGCCACTGGTAGCACCCACGAATTTCGTCTGTCGGCGCCGGTGCCGATCCTGATGACCTACTGGACGGCACAGGTCGATAGTAGCGGCCGCGTGCGTTACTCGCCGGATATCTACAGCCGTGACAACGCGTTGCTGGCCGGACTTGATCGGGCGCATTGAGCCTCAGCGGGTGCTTCTGTTCCAGAACACCCGCGCCAGCCACGCATCGACACTCAACTTGCCCGCCCCGGCGAACACCAGCGGCAGCAGTGCGGCCAGGTAAATCGCCGGCAGCTTGAAGTTGCCGAAGCCTTTGTTGGTGATCGCATAACCCTGCGCCAGCTCGCTCAGTGACGACCAATCGGCAGGCCAGTGCACGGCGGCGGTGGCCACGACCGTTACGACCACCAGCGAAATTGCCGAGACCCGCGTGCCGAAGCCCACCAGAATCGCCAGTGCGCAGATCAGTTCGGCCCACATCGACAGCTCCCAGTTGAGCGTCGCGGGCAGGTGATCGAACGGGAAGGGGAATTTGTCCTGAATGTCTTCGAACCAGTTCTGCCCGTTGAGTTTCTCCAGCCCGGACTCGAAGAATTCCCAGGCGATGAACAGGCGCAGGGTCAGAGGGGCGAGCCAGCTGCCGGCGCGGTCGAGGTTCAGGTGCAGGTGTTTGACGGCGGTGGAAAGGGTGGTGGTCATGGTGCAGCTCCGGTGAATTGAGTGAAATCGACCGGGGCATTTCAGCGTCGGGGTGTATCGGGGATGTGTCGGCGGGGTGGCGGATTGTGCTTTTGGTGTGTCTGCGGCTGCGGGGTATACAGTGCGATACAGTCAAAGGCCCCTCACCCTAACCCTCTCCCGGAGGGAGAGGGGACTGACGGTGGGATATTGAAGAGGTACGACGACCTGAGCGTTCCTCGTTGAATCCATAATCGACTCGGATTTTCAGGTCGATGTATGACGCCAGACACCTCGATCGGCTCCCTCTCCCTTTGGGAGAGGGCTGGGGTGAGGGTAACAGGGCTGGACGCAAACCCTAAGCCCAGTCAGCATGACCCAAAAAACGGACCACCTCCCATGCGACGACTTCCCTCACTGGCCGCCCTGCGCACCTTCGAATGCGCCGCCCGCCACGCGCATTTCGGCCGGGCCGCCGCCGAACTGTGCGTCACCGACAGCGCCGTCAGCCATCAGATCCGCCAGCTCGAAGAGCAACTCGGTGTCTCGCTGTTCATCCGCGAAGGCCGGCAAATCCGCCCGACCATCGCCGCCGGACGTCTGATGCAAAGCCTGCAACAGGCCTTCGAACTGATCGGCGATGCCTGCGATGAACTGCGTGATCCATCCTCACTGGCAGTGCTCAGACTGGCGGTTACCGCCGAACTCGCGCAAAAGTGGCTGATGAGTCGCCTCACCGACTTCTACGCGCGCTATCCGCACATCACCTTGCACCTTTACGAACAACCGATCGACGCCACGGCGCCCGGCGAAGACATCGACCTGGCGATCACCTACGGCACCGGCCCGGTGGACAGCAGCGCCTACTTCGTCCGGCCGCTGCCAGCCTTGCAGTTCTTCCCAGTGTGCAGCCCCGGCCTGTTCAACCAGGGCAGCTTGAAAACCCCGAAGGATCTGGCTCGCCACTGCCTGCTGCACGACGATCAGGACGGCAAGACCTGGACCGCCTGGCTGACCAGCCACGCCGGTGATCAACGCCCGCAGCGCCAGTTGTATTTCGCCCACGCCGGGTTGGCGCTGGAAGCGGCGGCGCAGGGGCAGGGTGTTGCGATGGGCGACAACCTCACCGCGCAGGAGGATTTACAGAGTGGTCGCCTCGTGCGGCCCTTCGCATCCAGCATGACTGCCCTCGGCCAATACGCGTTGGTATGCGAACGGTTGCGGCTGGAGCGCCCGGCGGTGGCGCAGATGCTCGAATGGTTCAACGATCAACTGGCCGATTGATGAGTTGAATTCAACTGTTCCGTAATAATCATCGTTGGCGAGCGCGAGGTCCGCGCCCTTAGCCTGTGGTCATTCCCATCGCGAAGACGAGGTTTGACCATGGCACGTTTGCTCGACTCCACCCCTAAACTCGACGGCTTCCGTTTGCCCGGCGAATTCGAAACCAAGTCTGGCTGCTGGCTTGGCTGGCCGGAGCGCACCGACGTCTGGCGCAACGGCGCGAAACCGGCACAGAAGGTCTGGGTGCAGATCGTCACCGCCATCTCCCACAGCGAACCGGTCACCGTCTGCGCCTCGGCCGCGCAGTTCGCCACGGCGCGCCGGCAGTTGCCGCCGCAAGTGCGCGTGGTCGAGATGACCTGCAACGACACGTGGTTTCGCGACAGCGGCCCGTGCTTTGTGGTCAACGACCAGAGCGGTGAAGTGCGCGGCGTCGACTTCGAGTTCAACGCCTATGGCGGGCTCGACGGCGGCCTGTATTACCCGTGGGACAAGGACGACCAGATCGCCAGCAAGATCCTCGAGATCGAGCGTTTCGACCGCTACCGTGCGCCGCTGATTGCCGAGCTGGGCGGCATCCAGAGCGACGGCCAGGGCAGCATCCTTACCACCGAGCAATGCCTGCTCAACCGCAATCGCAACCAGCATCTGGGTAAGGACGAAGTGACCCGCAGGCTCACTGATTACCTCGGCGCCGAGCAAGTGATCTGGCTGCCACGCGGCTGCAAGTTCGACGAAACCGACGGCCATGTCGACGACCTCGCCTGTTTCGTCCGTCCCGGCGAAGTGGTGCTGCAATGGACCGACAACCGCGACGATCCGCAGTGGGAAATCTATCAGGAGGCTTACGACATCTTGCGCAGCACCCGCGACAGCCGCGGCCGCGAGTTGATCGTGCACAAACTTCCGCAACCGGACGTGCTCGAGTGGACTGCCGAAGAAGCCGAGGGCCTCGATCAGCAGGACAGCACCCACACCCGTCAGGCCGGCACGAAAATCTGCGCGTCGTACATCAACTATTACGCCGGCAACAGCTCGATCGTGGTGCCGCTGTTCGGTGATCGCAACGACAAAGTCGCGATGGCGACGCTGGCCGAACTGTTCCCGCAGCACAAAATCGTTGGCATCGAAAACTCCCGGGAAATCCTTCTCGGCGGCGGCAACGTCGCGTGCATCACTATGCCGCAATACGCCGGCCTGAAAAAAGGAGCCTGAGCATGCGCCTGCACAAACTGACTCAAGCGTTATTGCTGGTGCTTGCACCCCTGTGTGTGCAGGCCGCTGACTCCGCCAGACCGGTGGTTAATCTGTACATCTGGGGCGAGTACCTGGCGCCGGATACGCTGAAAAATTTTGAGGCGCAGACCGGCATTCACGTGGTTGCCGATCACTTCGATTCACTGGAAACCGTCGAGACCAAATTGCTCACCGGGCGCAGCGGCTACGACTTGGTGTTGACCGCCGGACAGCACCTGTCGCGCGCCATCGAGAGCGGCGCGATCCAGCCGCTGGACAAGACCCGGGTGCCGCATTTTGCCGGGGTTGGCGAGGAGTTTCGCCAGCACATGGCGGTGTTTGATCCGGGCAATCGCTATGCGGGGATTTACGCCTGGGGCACCACCGGCGTCGGGTATCAGGAACAGGCGATCAAGCAGCGTTTGCCCGAAGCGCCGACGGACAGTTGGGCGATGTTGTTCGATCCGGCGGTGGTGTCCAGATTCGCCGATTGCGGAGTGAGTTTGCTCAACGACCCCAACGAGGTATTCGCCGCTGTCATGAAGTACATGGGGCTGGACATCAACCGGCAGAGTCTCGATGACTTGAAACTCGCCGAGCAGCAACTGGCGAAGATTCGGCCGTACATTCGCTATTTCGACAATGATCTGAACATCAGCGATCTGGCCAATGGCAACACTTGCGTGGCGATGTCGTGGAACGGCAACGTCGCCATCGCAGCGGGGCAGGCTGAGACGGCGAACAAGCCGTTCAAATTGAGTTACCGGATTCCGAAAGAAGGCACGTTGATCTGGTTTGATGCCATGGTCATCCCCAAGGACGCGCCGCATCCCCAAGCGGGGTTGGCGTTGATGGATTATTTGATGACGCCGCAGGTGATTGCGCCGATCACCGACACTATTCATTACGCCAATGCGATCACGACGGCGGATGGATTGGTCGATGCATCGATTCGCAATGATCCGGGGACGTATCCGTCGGCCGACGTCAGGGCATCGCTGTACAGCAAGAATGACAATGGCAAGGCGTTCAATCGGGCGTTGATCCGGGCGTTTAGCCGGTTGAAGTCCGGGCTTTGAAAAGCAAACCCTCACCCCAGCCCTCTCCCAGAGGGAGAGGGGGCCGACCGAGGTGTCTTGCGTTATACATCGACCTGAAAAACCGAGTCGATTATGGTTTTAAGCCTTGGCGATCATGGATTCACAAACGCTATTTCAGGTCGGCGTGAATCTCCAATCTCCCCCGATCAGTCCCCTCTCCCCCCGGGAGAGGGCTAGGGTGAGGGCAGCAGTTTCGGCACCCGCCACAAATACCACGCCGCCACCGTCCGATACGGCCGCCACGCCACGCCAATCTCAACCATCTGCCTGCGCGTCGGCTGTACCTCCAGCCCCTTCATCCGCCGATAACCCTCGCGCACACCAAAGTCATCCGCCGGCAAAATATCCATGCGCTCGAGGCTGTAGATCAACAACATTTCCACCGTCCAGCGACCCACCCCGCGCAGGCTGATCAGGCGCTCAATCAACGCCTCATCATCCATCGCCAACGCCGTGGCGTAATCCGGCACCACGCCATCCAGCGTCGCGTGAGCGATCCCTTGAATCGTCGCAATCTTGCCCGCTGAAAACCCGCAACTGCGCATTCGATCAAAATCCGTCGCAAGAATCTGCTCGGGACGCGGAAACGACTGCCCGGGAAACAACCCCACCAAGCGCCCGACGATCGCATCGCCAGCCTTGGCATGCAGTTGCTGATAAGCAATCGCCCGCACCAGCGACTCGTACGGATCACGCGCCGGATGGGGTTGATGCAGGCACGGGCCGACCGCAGCGATGTGACGCTGCCAGTCCGGATCAAGCGCGGCCAGATACTCGCTGGCCGCTTGATAAGCGTCAGGCATGTTATTTCAGCAGGCCGTTGACTTCGCCGTAGCCGAACGCCTTGAGGTCATGGGTGTCGAGTTTGCCGCTGGCGAGAAAGCTTTTCACCAGCCCAGCCATCGCGCCATAGAGGAATTCGGCAATGCCGGAACCCGCGCTCAAGCGGCGTACGCCCAGCGCTTGCAGCTCTTGCGGCGAAGGCAGGCAAGCAAAGCCAAGCACGTTGACCGGCAGCGCAGTGCCCTTGCAGATGGCCTCGATTTCATAGGCCGACGTGACGCCCGCCGCGAACAAACCATCGGCACCCGCCGCTTGATACAGCGCGGCACGGTGCAGCGTCTCGGCGACGCGATCCTCGGCCGGCACCAGGCTTTTCAGATAGACGTCGGTGCGCGCATTGATGAACAGCTGCACATCGCGCTTGCTGGCGACCTGTCGCGCCACTTCGATCTTGCGCACGAGCAACTCGGGATCGGCAGAACCGTCCTCGATATTGATGCCCACGGCACCCGCTGCGATCACCGCATCCAGCACTTCGGCTACGCCCCCGAGGTCATTGGAGTAACCGGCCTCGACGTCCACGGTCAACGGAATGCTGATCACCCGCGCGATGGATTCCACCGTCGACACCAGACGTTCGAGGGGCAGGGCGTTGCCGTCCGGGTAACCGTGGGCCCAGGCCACCGCCGCACTGCTGGTCGCCACGGCCTTACCGCCCAAGTGCTCGACCAGTCGCGCACCGGTGGCATCGGCGACATTGGTCAGAATCAATAAGCCTTGCTGGTGCAACTGGTGAAACTGCGTAGCGAGCGCGTTCATCAAAAATCCTTCTTGTCAGTTGATGGGGTTGGTCAGAATGCCAGGGGTTGGGTGAGCTGCACGGCGGCGTTTTCCAGTCTCAGCAAAAACGCCTTGCGCGGCTGCCCACCACCATAGCCGGTCAACGAGCCATCCGCGCCGATCACCCGATGGCAGGGCACCACAATCGACAGGCGATTGTGCCCGTTGGCCAGACCAACTGCGCGACTGGCGCCGGGCTTGCCCAAACCGGCGGCGATCGCGCCGTAAGTGCTGGTGTGGCCGAAAGGGATCTGCAGCAACGCCGACCAGACCTGCCGGGCGAATTCGCTGCCGGGCAAATGCAGAGGCACGGTAAAGGCATTCAGTTGGCCGGCGAAATACTGCGCCAGTTGCTGCTCGATCTGCTGCAAATGCGCGTTTTGCCCCGGCGCCACCGCGTAGCCGTAGCGGTTCTGCAGTTCCTCGACTTCGCGGGTCAGCGCCGGGCGATCAAGAAACTCCAGCAATACCAGTCCACGGCGTTCTGCCATGGCGATCATCGGCCCCAGCGGGGTGGTCAGGCGGGTGAACAGCAGCGGCTCGCTGTGTTCGGCGCGACCCGGGGTGATGTGGAAGGACTTCTGGAAAGCATCCCGAAAGCCGCTGAGCGATTCATAACCCGAATCAAACGCGGCGTGATCAATCGAGGTGCCTTGCTTGATCCCGCCCAGCGCCATTCCCAGTCGACGCGTACGCAGCCACGCATGGAAGGTCATGCCGAAATGCTGCTTGAACCAGCGCCGCAGCTTCAGTGGTTCGATGCCTTCGGCGAGCAACTGCGCATCGCTCCAGCGCATCTCTGGATCGGCTTCCACGGCTTTGAGCAGGCGTTGCACCCAGTCCGGGGCGATGGCGGCGGCGTCCAGCGGTTTGCAGCGCAGGCAGGCGCGATAGCCCGCCGACAGGCAATCGTCGGCATGGGCGAAGAACTCGACGTTCTCCGGTTTCGGCTTGCGCGCCGTGCAACTGGGGCGGCAAAAAATCCCGGTGGTTTTCACGGCCGTGAAGAACACGCCTTCATAGGCCGTGTCGCGTTCGAGCATGGCGCGAACCATCTCGGCGTGGGGCGGCAGGACAGCGGTTTGTATGTTCATGGGCTGAGAGTAAAACCAGTTTGTCGATGGCTCCACCGAAAAATCGACAGTGAATTTTTTCGATTCTGCACCACAATGATCGGGTCGCTTAATTGATCATTCCCAGGCTCTGCGTGGGAATGCAGCCCGGGACGCTCCGCGTCCCAAAAAGATTGCCGCCCACGGGTAGCTAACAAGTTTTCGAGGTGCCGGGTTTATGCATCCATTTTCCATCCAACACATTGATCACATTGTCCTGCGCGTCGCCGATCTGCAACGCAGCATCGACTTCTACAACCAGGTCTTCGGCGCCGAAGTGGTCAAACGCAACGAACCGCTGGGCCTGATCCACCTGCGCGCCGGCACTTCGATGATCGACCTCGTCGACCTGCAAGGCGAACTCGGCCGCAAGGGCGGCGGGGCGGCCGGGGCCGAGCGGCGTAACGTCGATCACTTCTGCCTGCGCATCGAACCGTTCGATGAGGCGGCGTTGATTGCACATCTGCACACCTTCGGCCTGACTGTGGCAAAAGCCGAGTCACGCTTCGGCGCCGAGGGCAAAGGGCTGTCGCTGTACTGCTTCGACCCGGACGGCAATCAGGTCGAACTCAAAGGCCCGTCCGCGGCTTAAGCGCGTTTCGCCAGCAACAGCAGCGAAGCCGCCGCCGACAGCAAGCCGGCGCAGCAACGGTTGAACATCCGTTTGCCGCGCGGCTCGGCGAACCAGCGGCGCATGTGCAGGCCCATCCACGCGTAGGCGCTGATGGCGATCCACTCCAGCAGCAGGAACAGCACGCCCAGCACCGCGAATTGCGCCGGCACCGGGCGCGCCGGGTCGACGAACTGCGGCAGAAACGCGGTGAACAGCAAGATCGCCTTCGGATTGCCCGCTGCCACCAGAAACTCCTGCCGCGCCAACGCAAAGAAGCCAACGGTCGCGCCCGTTACCTGCTGCTCGGCCTCGGGATTGGCCCGCCACAACTGCCAGGCCAGATACAACAGATACGCCGCGCCAATGATCTTGATCGCATGGAACAGCCATTCCGAGGTCTGCAACACCACCGACAGCCCGGCACCGGCCAGCGCAATCATCCCGGCGAACGCCAGAATCCGCCCGATACCCGCCGTGCAGGCGCGGCGAAAGCCATAACGCGTGGCGTTGCTGACCGACAGCAGATTGTTCGGCCCGGGGGCCATGTTCAGGGCAAAACAAGCCGGAAGAAACACGGTAAGGGTGGCGAGATCCATGACGGTACTCCGGTAACGAGAGCGATATTTTTATCACAGCCCCCACGCGCCCAGACCCATACAGTCACGCAGCGCTGTCGCGGTACAGCGCCCAGCGCTGTTGGGCAACGCGGTCGAACTTTTTGCAGATGCCTTCACTCTGAATGAATCAGAGGGTGATGGCCTCGGCAGAAAAAGCTATCCATCCGGTCAGAAACCGCGATAGCCGTGTAAGATTTCGCCGACGTTGCACTCACCCTGTTTGGCCCCAGGCGGCCCCACCAAGAGCGATCTACATGCAAGCAAAGGCCCGTGAAGTTTATGTGCCACCGGTGCTGCAAGATCTGCGAGCCGGCACTGCCGAACTGCACATCGCACTGGAAAAACGCCTTCCTTTTTTCTCCGACACCCTCGATACCCAGGCTTTTGTGCGGCTGATGCAGGCTTATTACGGCTTCTATCTGCCGCTGGAAAACGCCTTGCTCCGCAGCGATGCAATTCCTGCCGATTTTGATCTGACGCCTCGACTCAAAGCGTCAACTTTGCGCACTGATCTGCACGCGTTGGGCGTATCTGCCGCAGCGCTGCAAGGCCTGTCGCAGTGCGAGCAATTGCCGATCATCGACTCAAGCGCTGCCTGCCTTGGCGTGCTCTACGTCCTCGAGGGTGCGACGCTCGGCGGGCAGATTCTGCGCCGGGAAATCTCTACCCGGTTAGGCCTGGAAGCCAACAACGGCGCGGCTTTTCTCGATATCTACGGTGCCGCCACGGGCCGGCGCTGGCGTGACTTCATCGAATACCTCGGCAGTCGGCCAATGAGCGCCGCCGAGCGCGCCGCTGTGGTCACGGCAGCACAAACCACATTCAGCTGTTTCGAGCGCTGGCTCGAAAGCCGGGAGGTACTGGCATGAACCCGCAAGACAAAGAAGCCTTTGAAGAACTGCTGGCCAACTGTGCCGACGAGCCGATTCGTTTCCCCGGTGCGATCCAGCCTCACGGTCTGCTGCTGACCCTGAGCGAGCCTGACCTGGCGATCATTCAGGTCAGCGCCAACGTCGAAACCCTGCTGGCCCGCGCACCGCAAAGCGTGATCGGCCAGCCGCTGGAAAATCTGATCGGCAACACCGAGGCCGCACAAGTACGCGAAGCCTTGCTGCAACCGGCGTTGTCCGACGCACCGCCGCTGCACTTCAGGCTTAATGGCACCGCGTTCGAGGGCTTGCTGCATCGCCATCAGGGCGTGCTGATTCTGGAACTGGAAATCCACGTGGAAAATTTCCAGCCACGCAATGTTGCCGGCAACCCTACCCATCTGGGGCGCATGCTCCAGCGTCTGCAAGCGGCCACCACGTTGCAGGCGCTGTACGACATCAGCGTCAAGGAAATCCAGGCCATGACCGGTTACGACCGGGTGCTGATCTATCGTTTCGAGGAGGAGGGCCACGGTCAGGTCATCGCCGAAGCCTCCGACCCGTCGATGGAAGTGTTCAATGGCCTGTTTTTCCCGGCGTCGGACATTCCCGAGCAGGCGCGCGAGCTGTATCGCACCAACTGGCTGCGGATCATCCCCAATGCCGACTACCAACCGGTGCCGCTGCTGCCAAAGCTGCGCCCGGACACGAACACGCCGCTGGACCTGAGTTTTGCCACGCTGCGCAGCGTGTCGCCGATTCACTGCCAGTACATGAAGAACATGGGCGTTCTTTCGTCGATGAGCATTTCCCTGCTCAAGGGCAACAAGCTTTGGGGCCTGATCAGTTGCGGCAATCGCCAGCCACTGCACGTGCCGCACGAATTGCGCGCGGCGTGTCAGACCATCGGCCAGGTGCTGTCGCTGCAGATCAGCGCCATGGAAGCGCTGGAGATCAGCCGTCAGCGCGAAGAAAAGGTCGAGGCATTGGCGCTGCTCAATCAAGCGATGATCGACTCGCCGCAGAATGTCTTCGACGGCCTCGCCAATCAGCCACAGACCCTGATGGCGCTGACCAATGCCGGCGGTATCGCGATCATCGAAGACAAGCAACTGCACCGTTACGGCAACTGCCCGGAGCCGGAAGAAATCCGCGCCTTGCACAAGTGGTTGCAGGACAGCGGTGAGGCGGTGTTTGCCAGTCATCATCTGGCCAGCGTCTACCCGCCGGCCGCGCAGTATCAGCCGGTGGCCAGCGGCGTGCTCGCCATGAGCTTGCCGAAACCGGTGGACAACGGTGTGTTCTGGTTCCGTCCGGAGGTGAAGGAAAACATCAACTGGAGCGGCGATCCGCGCAAGCCGCTGGACCTGGAAAACTCCGATGCCGGCCTGCGCTTGCGCCCGCGCACCTCGTTTGAAATCTGGAAAGTCGAGATGGCTGGGATCTCCGCCAAGTGGAGCCCCGGTGATTTGTTTGCCGCCAACGATCTACGGCGTTCGGCACTGGAAAATGATCTGGCTCGGCAGGTGCGCCGCGAGCAGGAAGCGGTGCGCGCCCGCGATGAGCTGGTGGCCGTGGTGTCACACGATCTGCGTAATCCGATGACCGTGATTTCGATGCTCTGCGGCATGATGCAGAAGGCCTTCAGCTCGGACGGCCCGCACACTTCGCGGCGCATTTCCACGGCCATCGACACCATGCAACAGGCCGCCGGACGCATGAACACCCTGCTGGAGGATTTGCTCGACACCTCGAAAATCGACGCCGGCCGCTACTCGATCACCCCGCAGAAACTTGACGTCGGGCAGATGTTCGAGGAAGCGCAGGCGTTGCTCGCGCCGCTGGCACTGGACAAGGACATCAGCATTTCCTTCGACGCCGATCCTGATTTGCGCATTCACGCCGACCCCGAGCGGCTGTTTCAGGTGCTGTCCAATCTGGTCGGCAACGCCATCAAATTCACCCCGCGCCTCGGTACGGTCGGCGTGCAGGCCACGTCTGTCGGCGATGACATCGTCTTCACCGTGCGCGACAGTGGCGAAGGCATTCCCAAGGAACATTTGCCGCATGTGTTTGACCGTTACTGGACGGTGAAAGAGGGCAACCCGACCGGCACGGGGCTGGGTTTGTACATCACCCAAGGCATCGTCGAAGCCCACGGTGGGCGGATCTTCGCCGAGAGCGAACCGGGGCAGGGCAGCGAGTTCCGCTTCACCGTGCCGCGCCTGGACTGAGCGGCGATTTTTATGTGGGAGCGAGCTTGCTCGCGAATGGGATTGTTCTGTCAATGCAGCATTGAATGATCCACCGCTTTCGCGAGCAGGCTCGCTCCCACAGGGGATTTGTGTCGTCAGGGGCATTTTCTTCAATACCGGGGATCGGGCGCTCGATACCGTGTGCACCTTGTTCCTCGATTTGAAGCAGGTGTGCGATGAGTCTGATTGTTTCCATGGCGGCGTTTGCGCTGGCGGCGTCGATCACGCCGGGGCCGGTGAACATTGTTGCGTTAAGTTCCGGGGCGCAGTTCGGTTTTCGCGCCAGTCAGCGGCATGTCGCCGGGGCCACGTTAGGGTTTGTGTTGCTGCTGGTGCTGATGGGGCTGGGCCTGCACGAGGTGCTCAAGCTCTGGCCGTTCATGACCCGGGTGGTGCAACTGGCCGGTGTCGCGTTTCTCCTGTTCATGGCGTGGAAACTGGCCCTGGACGACGGGCAGTTGAATGCAAAGGATTCTGCCCGGGCGCCATCGATGCTCTATGGCGCGGTGATGCAATGGCTCAACCCGAAAGCCTGGCTGGCGTGTGTCGCAGGGATGGGCGCGTTTGTCGCCGATGGCGAGGCACAGCTGGTGTGGCAGTTTGCGGCGGTGTATCTGGTGATCTGTTATCTGTCGGTTGGTTGCTGGGCGTATGCCGGGACGTTTTTGCGGGGGTATTTGAGCAATGCGGCGGGGATGCGTTGGTTCAATCGGACCATGGCAGGGCTGTTGGCATTGAGCGCAATCTACCTGTTGTTCACATGACCCTGTGGGAGCGAGCCAGCTCGCTCCCACATTGATCGGGCGTCACTGCCGCAGGTTAGTTGAACGGCTGCTGAAAGGCGCCGCCCTCAATGTGATAAACCTTCGGCTCTTCGGCAAAATATTCCTCTAGACCCAGCATGAATAACCGATGATCCTCACTCGCTTCAAACCCCGGCGTGTGATCTTCGAGGGATTGCCAGCGCACGATCAGATTGAATACCTCGGGCGTTTCGATCCCTTGCGCGAGCAGGTGGCCGCCGTAACCCTTGGCGCGGCTGAGTAGGGGTTCTACCTTGGAAAATGCCTGCCGGAAGGCTTCGGTTTTCCCTGTGTGAACGGGCAGTAAAGCGATTTCATAAATCATGGTGTTCTCCTGGCATTGAGTTCAGCGATTGGCGAGTTCGGGCGACGGCGCAACAGCAATCGCGATTTTCCCTTGAACCCCATTGTTGGGCGTTTCGAGCAGGGCATGGGCGAGGCCGATGTCGGCCAGCGAATAGACCGCGCCAACGTGTGGCCGTAACTGACCGTTGGCGATCAATGCGCTCAGCTCGTCGAGCTTGCCGCGGTTCTGCCGGGTGAAAACGAAGTGATAACTGGCGTTCTTGCCCCAGGCCTGAATCAGGTTTTGTGGTTGGGCAAGGTCGACAATCGACACCACGCGGCCAAGCTGTGCGAGGGCGTCGGGGCTGCGCGCCAAGGTGCCGCCGCCGATGGTGTCGAACACCACATCGACGCCGTGGCCATCGGTTTCCCGCAGGATCGCTTCGACGTAATCCTCGTTCTCGTAGTTGATCAGCACATCGGCGCCCATCTGCCTGGCGAACTCGAAATTGCCTTCACGCACGGTGGTGAACACCTTCGCGCCAATGGCTTTGGCCAGTTGAATCGCGACATGACCGACGCCGCCCGCGCCACCGTGGACCAGAATGGTTTCGCCGACTCTGAGCGCCGCCCGCACGACCAGCGCTTCCCACGCCGTTCCGCCAACCAGGCTCAGGCTGGCCGCTTCAAGGTGACTCAGCGCGGGCGGCTTCTTGCCGACAATGCTTTCGGCCGCGACGTGGTACTCGGCATAACTGCCCGGGCCGTCGAATATTTGCGGGGTGTACCAGACTTCGTCACCTGGTGCGAACGCCTTCACCCCGGGCCCGACGGCTTCGACAACGCCAGAGACGTCGTGACCGGTGATGGCTGGCAGGGGCACCAGATCGGCATAGTCGCCACGGCGCACCTGATAATCCAGCGGATTGATGGAGGTGGCGTGCACCCGCACCAGGACTTCGCCCGCCTGCGGCACTGGCTTGGGCACTTCACACAGTTCGAACGATTGCGCGCCGCCAAATGATGTAAGGATCATCGCTTTCATTGCATTGCCTCGTTTCGGTAAAAAGGGATATCGGGAAATCTCGATATCATGGGCTAAAAAATCACAGCTCGCTGCCGATGATCTCGGCCAGTGCGCTGATCGCAGCTTCGTTTCGTTTGTAATAGGTCCATTGGCCGATACGCCTGACTTCCACCAGGCCGGCGCGTTGCAGCGTCGCCAGATAATCAGACACCGTCGACTGCGACAGCCCGACGCCTTCCTGAATACTGCTGACGCAAACGCCCACCGTGTGCACGTCACCTTCATCCTGGGGAGGAAAGTGTTTCTCGGGATCCTTCAGTCCTTTGAGGATTTCCAGGCGTGTCCGGTTCGAGAGGGCTTTGAAGATTTCGAGTAGTTCCATGCCGCGAAGATATCGGAATTTACCGATATGTCAATATCTGAAAGTCATGGCCAGAGTTGTGTCATCTGACCCAGTGGGAGCGAGCTTGCTCGCGAAAGCGGTGTATCAGTCGATGAATGAACTGACTGAACCAACGCTTTCGCGAGCAAGCACGCTCCCACAGGGGGAAGTGTTGGGTTTCAGATGACGTGTCAGCCGCGGTACTGGCCGGGCGTTGCCGCCAGATGCTGCTTGAACGCCCGCTGAAAATGCGCCTGATCGGCAAACCCGGCCTCAAGCGCTACATCGGCAATCAACTGCCCGCTGCGCAAACGCTCGCGGGCGAACTGGATGCGCTGGTTGACCAGAAACGCGTGGGGCGTCATGCCGTAATGCTGTCTGAAGGCGCGGATCAGGTATGAGGGTGACAGCTGTGCCGCCGCGCAGATGTCATCGAGGTTCAGCAAGTCGGTGCAGTGCTCGCGGATGAAGTCTGCAGCGCGTTCCAGTTTGAAATTTGGCTCGCGCAGAGAGGGGCCGGCGGGGTTCAAACGCAGTTGCAGATCGCTGAAAAATTCCACTGCAGCGCTTTGCTTGCGCAGCACATCCTGTTGCGGGTCGATTAACGTTTGATACAGCCCGTTCAGTTCGTTGAACAGCGCAGCGTCATCAAGGTGTGTGGTGGAAAAGCGCCGAAACTCAAGATCACTGGCAAAGCCCAACTGATGCTGCAAATCCGTCAGCCAAGGCGTCTCGACGTAGAGCATCACGTACGACCACGGCTGATCATCGATCGGATTGCACGCATGCACATCGCCGGGATTCATCAGCACCACGGTGCCCGCCGCGACTTCGAACTGTGCCTGTTCATGCACATAGCTGCTGCGCCCGGCGGTGATCGCACCGATGGAGAAATGCGCGTGGGAATGCCGCGCATAGCAGACCTCGCGGCCATCGGCGATGGCTCGCGCTTCAATGAACGGCAGTGCCGCGTCGCGCCAGAAACGCGGGGCTTTTTCAGGGTTTTTGGCGGCAGCGTGTTTCATCGTTGTTATTCCCGGCAGGCCAGTGCGCCAGTGTATTAGCTCTGGCCGGCAAAGGCCCGTTCGAGTTCGGCAATGTCGAGTTTTTTCATCGTGAACATGGCCTGCATCGCTCGCTGTGATTTGCTGGTGTCGGCATCGAGCATCATGTGCATGAACGCCACGGGGACGATCTGCCACGACACGCCGAACTTGTCTTTGAGCCAACCACATTGTTGGGCTTCGACCGGGCCACCCTCGGACAGGTTGCCCCAGAAATGGTCGACTTCTTCCTGGTTCTGGCAATTGACCTGAAACGAGATCGCCTCGCTGAATTTGAACATCGGTCCACCGTTGAGCCCGGTGAAGGCCTGGCCATCGAGTTCGAAGCTGACGGTCATCACCGCACCTTCCGGCTTGCCGTGAAATTCCTGGCCGACCTTGCTGTAGTGGGTCAGGCCGGTGATTTTCGAGTGATCGAAGATCGAGCAGTAAAACTTCGCGGCCGCTTCGGCCTGATCGTCGAACCACAGGCAGGGCGTGAGTTTCTGAAAGCGTTGCATGGCAGTCATCCTCGGCAGGTTAGACACGCTGGAATAACAGCGTAGTCAGTCCTAGGTCGATTGCCGGTGCCGTAGATCGACAAGTTGCCGTGCGTCAGAAATCCCAGCGCGCAGCCAGTTGCAGGCTGCGCGGTTCGCCGTAGAAACCGGTGCCGAAGTTGCCAAGGCCGGTGTAGTAGCTCTTGTCGAACAGGTTCTTGATGTTGAGCGAAGTGCTCAGGTGCTCGTTGAAGCGATAGCGCGCCATCGCATCGACCAGGTAATAGCTGTCCTGAGTGATGCGTACGTTCTGGCCCACTGCTGGCTGAAAGACGTTGCCGAAGAATTCGCTCTGCCAACTGACGCCGCCGCCCAGGGTCAGGTTTTGCCAGACACCCGACGGGCGATAGCTGCTAAACACTCGGACCAATTGCTCGGGCGCGGTAGTTTGCAGAATCGAGGCGTAAACGGGATTCCCTTTGGCGTCGCGGGTGTGGTTGTAGGCGTAGCCGGCGGAGAGGTTCCAGCCGTCGGCGATTTCACCGGCCAGTTCGAACTCGAAGCCTTTGGTGGTCGCGCCTTGCACGGCGCGGTACACCGCCTGATTGTCGAAGCCGCTGACCTGTTCGGCGACGTTGTCCTGCTCGATGCGGAACACGGCAAAACTGGCGTTTAGCCGGCCGTCGAAGTATTCGGCTTTTATCCCCGCTTCGTAGCTATCGCCTTGCACCGGATCGAGCACCTGGCGCGCGGCGTTCTTGCTCAGTTGCGGTTGATAGATGCGCGTGTAACTGGTGTAGATCGAGTAGGTGTCATCGAGGTCGTAGACCGCACCCGCATAAGGTGTGACCACCCCGGTCTGGCGGTAGCCATCGCGGACATTGGCGGTGTTCGGGTCGTTGTAATCGAGGTGGTCGCTGGCGCTGAAGTCGCTGACCCGTCCACCGACGATCAGCGCCAGATTATCGCTGGCCTTGAAGCGGGTAGAAACGTACGCGCCGGTCTGGCGCTGGCGGATGGCGTCCGTGCCGATTTGCGGGATATCCGGTTTGGCGAATTCGCCGTGCCAATCGAAAATGCTGGCGTCCAGCGGCGGGTACACCGAGCCGTAGACCGGGTTGTCCTGGCGCGTGTTCATCGCCATGAAACCTACGAGCAATTGATGCTCGCGACCGAGCAGGCTGAACGGCCCGCCAAGGTTGATATCGACGTTGTCCTGCACCTCGTCGCCCTTGAATTTGCCCATGTAGAGGAACATGCCATCTCCGGTCGCCGGGTCCGGATTACCGCCGCTGGCGGAGCCGAGCAGGGTGTCGTGCTCGCGGTGTCTGCGGTCGTAGCTGAGCTTCATGATCCAGTCGTTTGGCAGTTGCCGGGTGACGGAGGCGAACAGGGTCTGGTTGATGAAATCGCGGCGGCTCCAGTCGGTTGCCGGGTTGAACGAGCGCGAGAAATTCGTTCGCGAGCCATCGCTGTAGAACATCGGAAAACCGGTCCAGGTGGCGCCGCGTGAGCGGGTGTTTTGTTGGTCGAAACCCAGCGTCAGCAGAGTGTCCGGGTTCAGATCGGCTTCGACGACGGCGTAGGCGATGTCCTTGCTGTTCTGGTAGTGATCGGCGTAAGCGCTGCGCTGCTGATGAACGCTGACGAAGCGTGCGCGCAGGTTTTCGCTTAGCGGCCCGGAGACATCGAACTCGCTGCGGTAGTTGTCCCACGAACCAACGCCGCCGCTGAGTGCGGCTTTGAACGCGGGCGTCGGACGTTTACGGATCAGATTGACCGTGGCCGACGGGTCGCCTGAACCGGTCATCAATCCCGTGGCACCCTTGATGATTTCGACGCGATCAAAGGTCGCCATGTCGGTGCTGGTGGTGCCGTAATCGTAGACCCCGTCGTAATCGGTGTTGACCCCGTCGTACTGGAAATTGGTGATCGGCGCGCCACGGCTGGAAAATTCCCAGCGCTCGCTGTCGTAGTTTTGCACGCTGATCCCCGGCGCGCGGCGCAACACCTCGGCAATGCCGTTGGCGCCCTGATCGTCGAGTTGCTGGCGGGTGATCACCGTGACCGATTGCGGGGTGTCGCGCAGGGACAGCGGCAGGCCAGTGGCGGATGCGCTGAGGCCGGTAGTGTAGGCGTGAGTGCCTTCGGTGATAGCGCCGAGGGTTTTGCCGCTGATGGTGGTGGCGTCAAGTTGCAGTGGGTCTGCGGAAGGGCTGCTACGCAGGACATAACCGCCGCCGCTCTGTTGCTGAGCGTGCAGTCCGCTGCCCTCAAGAAGGATTTGCAGGGCCTGTTGCGGGGTGTAATCACCGCTGATGCCGGGGCTGCGTTTGTCCGCCGCCAGATCGTTGTGACCGGCGATAAACACACCGCTCTGTTCGGCGAAGCGGTTGAGTACCGCGACCAAGGAACCAGGCGCGACTGAGTAATGCTGCTTCTGCGCCTGATCCGCTGTCGCCATTGACGCGCACAATCCTGGCACGGCAAACGCCATGGCCAAGGCAAAACGGGTGCGGGCGAGGGGGGAGCGCAACATGGAGATTCCGGGGTTTATCAACGAAATGAGGGCTGCTGTGGGTTAACCGAATGAACCCGAGAAAAGGGAACCGTGATGTGAAAAAAATCAGCCTTTCGGCCCGACACTGACCCACCAGTTGAAGGTTTTATCGACGCGGATCGGCAGCGCCGCTTCCAGCAGACGCAAGGCCTGATCAGTGTCCTTGAGCGGGAACGAACCCATCACCGGCAGCGCGGCCACGGCCGGATCGCAATGCAGATGCCCCGGCCGATATTGGCTGAGTTCTTCGATCAGCTCGCCCAGCGGCAGGTTATCGGCCAGCAACAGGCCCCGGCGCCACGATTCGCGGGATGGATCCGCTGCGGATGCGGTGGATAGCTGCCCGGCGCTGAACAGTAGTTGCTGGCCAGCCTGAACCACTTGGCTTTCGCCCTGACGATTGCTGGCCTCAACGGCTCCTTCGTAGACATTGAGCACGGTGTTGCGATCCGTCTGGCGCACGCTGAAACGCGTTCCCAGCGCACGCATCCGGCCCTGTTCGGTCTCGACCAAAAAGGTTCGGCCGAGGTCTTTCGCGGTATCGATCAGCACTTCACCGGCACGTAATTGCAGCAAGCGCTGATGCGCATCGAAACGCACGTTCAACGCGCTCAAGGCGTTGAGCCAGATGCGACTGCCGTCGCTTAGCGTGGCTTCGCGGGTTTCCCCGGTGCCAGTGGAGAGGTCAGCGCTTAAGCGTTCGACCGGGTCCAGCAGCGGCGTGTTGCGCCCGACCGTCCAGCCCGCCAGCCCGGTGGCCGCGAGAATCAGCAAGCCCTTGAGCGACTGACGGCGGCTGATCGAACTGCGCGCGCTGGTGCGCAGGGTATGGCTGACGGCTTCGCTTTCGTTCTGCAATGGCGCGAAACGTTGCCCAACTCGTTCTACGTAACGCCACGCCGCCTGATGCTCGGGACTTTGCGCCAGCCACGCCTGCCAGCGCAGACGCTCAGGCTCGGCGACCTGCTCGTCATGCAATTGCACGTACCAGTTGGCGGCCTGTTCAAGGCTGGCATGGCTGAGCTTGTTCTCGGGGCTATTCAATCAGCAAGCCGTCGAGTTCAGCTTCGAGGATCGCGCAATGCATCATCGCCTGTGCCAGATATTTCTTGATCATCCGCTCGCTGACGCCAATCTGTTCGGCAATCAGTTTGTAAGGCATGCCGTGCAGTTGCGCGAGGATGAATGCCGCGCTGACCCGTTGCGGCAGGCGCTGCAGCATGGCGTCCACTTCGTGCAGGGTTTCGACGATGATCGCCTGCTGTTCGGGTGACGGCTGCAAGGCGGGAGGGCGCCTGGCGAGGGTCTCCAGCCAGGTCTGTTCAAGTTGTCGGCGGCGCCAGTGATCGATGCACAAGCCCCGGGCGATGGTCGCCAGATAGGAGCGCTCGTGAACTTCGCCATTGAACGATTGCGGGCGCTTGAGCACACGGATGAAGGTGTCGTGGGCGAGGTCGGCAGCATCCATTGCGTTGCTCAGGCGTCGACGCAATAGCTCGTGCAGCCAGCGATGGTGGCTGAGGTAGAGATTTTGCACGTGCGAAGCATCGGCGACGGTCATCAGCGCAAACGTCCAGGGCGACCGGTGTAGGTCTAAATAGGAATGGGTCGCGATTAAAGCAAAAAGGAGAGCGGCCGCGCAAATGATATTGGTTTGCTTTTAGGTGGAGGGTTATTGGTTTCTGTCTGGGTGTAGTCGTAATGACAAGATTGTGGGTCAAATTGACATGGGTGGAGTGGTGTCAAATTGACTCGTTATGTTGCAAGTGAATGATTTTGTTGCTTTTAAAAACTGGCACAGGACTTGATTTACTTAACGTAAACAACGAACCGATCAGGAGTACGCCACCATGCTCACTTTCTTCGAAAGCCCGCTGAACGTTCTGCACCTGTCGAGCAAAGTCCTCGTCGCCGGTCTGGTCATGCTGCTGACCGGCATCTACGGCGCCTACCTCTACAATGGCCAGATGCCGATTGCACTGCTGGTGGCGATGCACGCCCTGACCATCCTCGGCCCGACCCTGATCAAGATCGGCTACGTCATGCGCCTGCTGGCGCAGTACCGCATCCATGACACGCAGATGATCCCGCAAACCGCATAGATCCCTGTGGGAGCGAGCCTGCTCGCGAAGGCGTCAGCACGGTCTGCATTTGTATTGCCTGACACACCGCTTTCGCGAGCAGGCTCGCTCCCACAATGGGCAGCAGCGTTCCCTGGATATTTGGTTAACGCAAAACCCTGTGGGAGCGAGCTTGCTCGCGAAGGCGTCGGCACAGTCGGAATCTGCGTTGCCTGACACACCGCTTTCGCGAGCAAGCTCGCTCCCACCGTGTGGTGCTGTTACTGAAATTTCAGCGGCGCTCGGCAACCATCAGCAACGACTGCGGCAGCGGACTTTGCGGGTGTTGTGGCTCTTGCAGGCCGGCCAGCTGGTACCCGGCCATATCGAGCGCATTCAGCCAACTCGACAACGTGCGGAAATACCACGGCATCGGCTGCCATTGGCCTTTGAACCCGGCGAAGGTTTCTTCGCGCCAGCCATCCTGGTAATCCCCAGCCGCCACAGCCCACGGATGCAATGTCTGAATGACCACAACACCTCCGGGAACAAGCAAGGCATTCATCGCGGCAAGCAGCGGAATGATGTCTTGATGCAGTAGCGAGAAATTGGCGCACACCAGGTCATAGTCGCGCCCGATGTCGACCGTCCCATCGACCAGCGCTTCATAGCTGGCCACATGCACCTGCGCCGCTCCTGCCAAACGCGCTGCCTCGACCAGCCGCGCATCGCCATCCACACCCACGGCTTCAATCCCCCGATCCGTCAGCGCCCGCAACAACCAGCCTTCGCCGCAACCCAGATCCAGCACACGCTGCGGCTGCCGGCTCATGATCGCGAGCAGAATTGACTGATCGGTGACCTGCTGCCGACTTTCGATGGCACCGCTGCGGATCACTTCGATCCAGGCATCAGCGTTGTCGTGCCAGCTCTGCAGAAGGCTGGATTCGGGGGAGGGCATGGCGGTGTCCCGACGATTGAAAAACCACAGTATGGACGCTGATCGCAGAAGCGCCCCATCAGGGTTTGCAGATCAGCGCATCCACGACAACCCCGAACGCCGATTATTTTTTCAACGCCGCCACAACCTCTTTCAGCGCTGCATTCGCACGTTCGGCAGTTTGCGCGTCACCGTGCTTTTTCAGCTGTGCAGTGACCTCGCCCAACTGTGCCGCGCTGAGCCCGACGCGCAAGCTTGCCGCCATATGCGCGCGCAGTTGCGGTTCCACGCCCGGCGTCGCTGCCAGCGCGCCGACGGTAGCCAGTTCGCGGCTTTGCCAGTCGAGGTTGTCGCGTTCGAAGATGTCGCCGAACAGGTGGGTTTGCAGGAACCGGTTGATGACTGGGGCGAACTCGAACACCGGGCCTTTGACCGGAGCGCCCGAGATCTTCGTTTGATTCGCGGTGCCGGCCGCCAGCAGTTCATCCCCGACTGGAATCGCCTGGCTCGGCTCACGCCCCGGCGCATCTTCGATGCCGCGTTGTTTGCGCGCCTGCACCACGGACATGAATTCATTCAAGGCATTGAGGCTGCGCGGGAAACCTACATAGGCGTAGAGCTGCACGAGAATTTCCCGGGTTTCGCTGATCGTCAGGCCAGCGTCCAGTCCTTGGTTGAGGGCCGCGTTGAGGTTGGGCATGTCGCTGGTCGCCATGAACGCAGCAATCAGTGGAATCGTCTGTTGTTTGCTCGGCAGGGCTTGTGCGGTGGTTTGCGGGGTGGTCATGGATTTCGGTGCCTCGGCTGCTTGAGTGGTAAGGCTAAACATCGACCCAACGCTCAGGCAGAGCGCCATGAGTGCGGGGAGGGTTGCGCTGCTGCGTGTGTCAGTGGCCATCGTGAAAGGCTCCGTCCACTGCGGTTCTGCGATTCTCTGAATATCCGTGGCCGGGCCGTAGCCATGGCTCAGGCCCATGCAGCCAAAGCCGAGGGCGGATACTTCGAGTGAACTGTTGCCGAGTGTGCGCTTGTGCATGTCGATCTCCCGTTGGGCGTGGGGAGAACAGTAAGGGAGGTGACTGGTGAGGACTAGACGGGTAAATCGGGATGGTTTGATGAGTTCTGTTCATTAATCGACAGAGGGAGCAAACGCGAAAGTGAGGGGTAACCCCTCACTTATTCGGTCTGATGATTATTGCGGTACGCGCAGCTTGTCCAGCAGTCGATTGACCAACAGCTCGTTCAGCATGATCACCTGTTGCAGCGCCAGCAGTGGTTTGCGCTCCGGGCCGCCTATCGAATTGGCGATGTTACCCGCCATGGAGTGGGCGTATGAAAGCGACTCACAGGCTTCGACCAACAGGGTTTCTTCATCCAGCGTGGGGTCGACCAGATAGACCGGGCGAAATGGAGGCGAGCCTGGTGGAGCACCCAGTGCATCGGGTCGAAGGTAATAGTCGAGGGCGCGGTCGGTTGCCTCTTTGACCTTTTGCGGGTTGAGCGCGGGGTCGTGAGGGATTGGGTCGGTGATCGGTGGATTTGGCGTGATCTTGAACATAGATAAAGCTCCAATTTGAAAAAATGGGAGCCATCACCCTCGCTACCAAACGGCGGGTGGCGGCCATGCGCAGGTTGGTAGACCGGTCAAATTGGGTAACCCGGCGCTCACGGATGAGCCCCACGCATGCCCACCATACAAAGCCATACCTCAAAAAAAGGAGACAGCATCGACGGTGTCGCAACAACGACAATTTAAAGCGGGCTACCAAACCCGATCACTGTTTTGCAGTGACAGGCAAACGATATAGCCCGGCCCATAGCCGTGTAAGCCGGCGGATTCTGGCGTACGCGTAGGTAACGACGCAAGGTGTTGTAGGTAGGATGGCGTAACGGTTTGTGTGTTTTAAACGCGATCACGGCGTTGTGTTTATTGATGAAAGTACGGGATGGCGGGGGCTTTGGGGTTTGCGGTGTGTCAGTGCGATTCCCCCCTCACCCCAGCCCTCTCCCCCAAAGGGGGCGAGGGGGAAAGGGAGCAGATCTCCAGGCCTTTCAAAAACTGAGTTCGACTCGGTATCTCAAGTCGGTGCAACTTGCACATTCAGCGCGGTGAGTTCCCTCTACCTCTGGGAGAGGGTTAGGGTGAGGGCTGTCGGTAATTTCAAATTCTGAAGAGGAGGTGTGACATGAATCGATTGACTGGCGGATGCCTTTGCGGCGATGTCCGTTTCGAAGTGACAGGTCAACCCTACCGCGTCGGCATCTGCCACTGCCTCGACTGTCGCAAACGCCACGGCGCGCTGTTCGGCACCTCGGCGATATTTCCCGAGGATGCGCTGAAGGTCACCGGCGAAACCCGCGACTACAACGGGCGCTTTTTCTGCCCGCGCTGCGGCTCACCGGTGTTCACGCGTTCCGAAGATGAAGTAGAGGTAAACGTCGGATCGCTCGATGAGCCTAATCAGTTCAAACCCACCTACGAACTCTGGACCCTCCGCCGCGAGTCGTGGCTACCGGCGCTGCCACTGGCTCACCACTACGAGCGTGATCGCGAGAGTACAAGTCGCACAGAAGAATAATGGACGTGAGCCCAATCACATCCCCCTGTGGGAGCGAGCCTGCTCGCGAAAGCGGTGGGTCATTCAGCTCAAGTTCAACTGACAGATTGCTTTCGCGAGCAGGCTCGCTCCCACGGGGGGGGAGTGTAAGGCTGCCAATGATTTCAGCCGCGAATAAACGCCAGCAGATCCGCGTTGATCGTTTCGGCCTCCGTCGTCGGCATTCCGTGCGGAAACCCCGGATATGACTTCAGCGTGCCATTGGGCAACAACTTCGCCGAAAGCGGCCCCGAGTTCGCATACGGCACAATCTGATCATCCTCGCCATGCATCACCAGCACCGGCACCGTGACCTTCTTCAAGTCCTCGGTGAAATCGGTCTGCGAAAACGCGACGATCCCGTCGTAATGCGCCTTCGCCCCGCCAATCATCCCTTGCCGCCACCAGTTGGCAATAATCCCCTCCGAAGGCGTGGCGCCTGGCCGGTTGTAGCCATAAAACGGCCCGGTCGGAATATCCCGATAGAACTGCGCCCGGTTCGCCGCCAACTGCGCCTGAAAATCATCGAACACCGACTTCGGCAGCCCACCCAGATTGCTCTCGGTCTGCACCATCAGCGGCGGCACCGCGCTGATCAGCACGCCTTTGGCCACATTGGCCTGGCCATGCCGGGCGATGTAATGAATCACCTCGCCGCCACCGGTCGAGTGACCGACATGCACGACATTCTTCAGGCCCAGATGATCGACCACCGCCAGCGTGTCGTCGGCGTAATGGTCCATATCGTGGCCATCCCAGACCTGGCTAGAACGCCCGTGCCCACGTCGATCATGGGCGACCACCCGGAAGCCTTTGCCCAGAAAAAACAGCATCTGCGCATCCCAATCGTCCGAGCTGAGTGGCCAGCCGTGGTGGAAGTGGATCACCGGCGCGTCTTTCGGACCCCAATCCTTGTAGAAAATCTCGACGCCGTCTTTTGTGGTGACAAATCCCATATTCGCAACTCCAGACCAATCTGATGGATAACCCGCGCGGTGATCGCGGACCGGTTTCGCTCATGACGAGTTTTCTACAGTGCAGGCTCAGTGCGAGCCGTTATCAACTGTAGGATTAAAGCCAATATCTGCATGACCGGTGGTCGCAACGTCTGGCTTCGTGCGCAAATTAGGCTTTGCTGAAAGGGATAAGCCGAGGCGCGCACAGGCATTGACGGCCACAGCGGCGCCCCTTCAGAACACCGTGAGTCTGAGGAATTTCCCCGATGCTGACCTTGAATATCAATGGCAAGGATCAGGAGCTCGATGTCCCCGCGGACATGCCGTTGCTCTGGGTCCTGCGCGATGTCGCGCACCTGACTGGTACCAAATTCGGCTGTGGCATGGCCCAGTGCGGGGCCTGCACCGTGCACGTTGACGGCGCGCCGCTCCGCGCCTGCATCACCCCCGCGACCGCCGTAGCCCACGGCCAGAAAATCCTCACCATCGAAGGCCTGTCCACCGACGGTTCGCACCCGGTGCAGCAAGCCTGGGCCGAACTCGACGTGGTGCAGTGCGGTTACTGCCAGTCAGGGCAGATCATGTCGGCTGCCGCGCTACTGGCGAAAATCCCCAAACCCACCGACAGCGATATCGATCAGGCGCTCTCCGGCAACATCTGCCGCTGCGGCACCTATCCCCGCATTCGCGCAGCAGTTAAACGCGCATCGGAAATCGGCTGATTCAATCTGTGGGAGATAGGTGATGAACAGTCCTGTATCGCGTCGGGGTTTTCTCAAGGGCAGCGCCGTGTTGGGCGGTGGGTTGGTGGTGGCGTTTGTCGTCCCCGGCGGCCATAAGTTTGCCTATGCGGCCGAGAACGAAGGCAAGGTGTTTGCGCCGAATGCGTTCCTGCGCATCGCGGCTGACAACAGCGTCACCGTTTTGCTCGGCCATTCGGAAATGGGCCAGGGCATCTGGACCGGCCTGACCATGTTGATTGCCGAAGAGCTGGACGCGGACTGGTCGAAGATCCGCGTTGAACACTCGCCGGCGTCAGCGGCGGATTACGGCATGCCGGGGTTTGGCGGCATGCAGATTACCGGCGGCTCAACGTCGACGTGGATGGAGTTTGACCGTTATCGACTAGCGGGCGCGACCGCTCGGCAGATGCTGATCGAGGCGGCGGCGAAGCGCTTTGAGGTGGCGCCGTCGACGATTCGCACCGAATCGGGCGTGGTGATTGCCGGTGATAAACGTGCGACTTATGGCGAGCTGGCAGATGCCGCTGGGCAACTGCCGGTGCCGGATCCGAAGTCGATCACCTTCAAGGAAGCCAAGGACTGGAAAATCATTGGCAAACCGACCAAACGCCTCGACACGCCGGAGAAAATCACTGGTCGCGCCAAGTTTGGCATGGACGTGCAGTTTGACGGCTTGATGACGGCGATGGTCGCCCGCGCGCCGGTGTTCGGTGCCAGCGTTAAATCGTTCGAAGGTGCCGAAGCGCTGGCGGTGCCAGGCGTGCACAAAGTGCTGCAGGTGCCGAGCGGAGTTGCGGTGATTGCCGATCATTATTGGGCTGCGAAACTCGGCCGTGACGCGCTGAAAGTCGATTGGGATCTGGGCCCGCATGCGGACCTGAGCAGCGAGAAATTGCTGGCGGGTTTCCGCAAACTGGCCGCGACGCCAGGCACGTCAGCCAGTCAGGCCGGGGATGCCAAAGGCAGTTTCGGCAAAGCGGCGAAGAAGATCGACGTCGAATACAGCGTGCCGTATCTGGCCCATGCGCCGATGGAACCGCTCAATTGCACGGTGAAAATCAGCGCCGAGAAATGCGAGATCTGGACCGGTACGCAGTTTCAGACACTCGATCAAATGGTCGCCGGCAAGATCACCGGGCTGAAGCCGGAGCAGGTCGAAATCCACACTGAGTTTCTGGGTGGTGGTTTCGGGCGCCGCGCCAACCCGACATCAGACTTTGTCGCTGAAGCGGTGCAAGTGGCGAAAGCCGCCGCGATGCCGGTGAAAACCGTGTGGTCGCGCGAAGACGATATTCGCGGCGGTTATTACCGTTCGATGTTTTTGCATAAGGCAAAGATCGGTTTGGGCGCCGATGGTTTGCCGTCAAGCTGGCAGCATGTGCTGGTCGGGCAGTCGATCATGGCCGGGACGATGCTGGAAAAAACCATGGTCAAGAACGGCGTTGACGCGACGTCGGTCGAAGGTGTCTCCGACAGCCCTTACATTGAAGGCCTGGCCAATCATCAGGTCGATCTGCATTCGCCGCAGACCGGTATCAATGTGCTGTGGTTGCGCTCAGTCGGTCACAGCCACACGGCGTTTGTCATGGAATCGCTGATCGATGAAATGGCCACGGCGGCCGGCAAGGATCCGGTCGAATACCGACGAACGTTGCTCAAGGATCATCCTCGGCATTTGGGTGTGCTCAATCTGGCGGTGGAGAAAGCCAACTGGAAAGCGCCGCTGCCGGATGGCCATGGCCTAGGCGTGGCGGTGCATGAGTCATTCGGCAGTTACGTGGCGCAGGTCGCCGAGGTGTCGCAGGACAATCTGGCGATTCGCGTGCACCGCGTGGTTTGTGCGGTGGACTGCGGGATTGCGGTGAATCCGCAAAGCATCGCCGCGCAGATGGAGTCGTGCATCACTTTCGGTCTGGGCATGGCGCTGCACAGCAAACTGACGCTTAAGGACGGCGCGGTCGTGCAGTCCAACTATCACGATTATCAGGTGTTGCGGCTCAACGAGATGCCGGTGGTCGAGGTGCACATCGTGCCCAGCAGCGACAAACCCGGCGGCATCGGCGAGGCCGGTGTGCCGCCGACCGCGCCAGCCGTGGCCAACGCGGTGTTTGCCCTGACCGGGCAGCGCCTGCGCGAGTTGCCGCTGCAACTGTCGGGGGTGTGAGATGAAACGACATCTAGTGTTGGGCACGGTGGTTTTACTGGGGCTGGGCGGTTATGCCTCGGACCTGTTCGCCGATGATCAGGAAGCGCTGAAAGCCTTCGGCACGGTGCAGAAAGTCTTCCAGAGTCCGCGCTGCCAGAACTGTCACATTCCCGGTGATTCACCATTGCAGTTTGACGCCGGCATCCCCCACGCCATGAATGTGGTACGCGGTATGGACGGCAAAGGTGCGGCCGGTTTGCCCTGTGCAACCTGTCACGCGGAAAACAATCCGCCGGCCAGTTATGGCCCGCATGCGCCACCGGGTGCACCGCATTGGAGCCTGCCGCCGGCGGCGCACAAAATGGCCTGGATCGGCCTGCCGCCGGACAAGCTCTGCGCGATGATCAAGGATCGTTCGAGCAACGGTGATCGCGACTTTGCCGCGCTGCTCAAACATGTCAGCGAAGACAAATTGGTGCTGTGGGGCTGGAATCCCGGGGCAGGGCGTGCGCCCGTGCCGGTGCCGCACGATATTTTTGTCGCGCAATTCAAGCTGTGGGCCGATGCGGGCGGGCCATGTCCGGTGGCGGGGATCTGATGAGGTGAACCCTCGGCGAATTAGCGCTACGCTTAAAAGCATTGTTGCCAATGGAGTGTGCTAATGCTGGTTCCAGGAAAACCTGCCAATGAGGCTGCACGCATTCAGGTGCTGCACGGCCTCGAACTGCTCGATTCCGCCCCTGAAGAGCGTTTCGATCGACTGACGCGGTTGGCGAAACGCCTGTTCAATGTGCCGATTGCACTGGTGACGCTGGTCGACACCAATCGGCAGTGGTTCAAATCGTGTGTGGGGCTTGATGTCAGCGAGACGCCGAGGGATGTTTCATTCTGCGGCCATGCGATTCTTAACGACGGCCTGTTGTTGGTACCGGACGCCCGCGAAGATGTGCGCTTTCATGACAACCCGCTGGTGACGGGCGCGCCGAACATTCGCTTCTACGCCGGTTACCCTTTGACCGTGCCCAATGGCAATAAAATGGGCACGCTGTGCCTGATCGACACCAAGCCCCGCGACCTCGACCAGGAAGAGCGCGCGTTATTGCGGGACCTGGCGGAAATGGCCGAGCAAGAGCTGGCCGCTGTGCAGATCGCGAGCATGGATGAATTGACCTTGCTGTCCAATCGCCGTGGTTTCAAGCAACTGGCGCAGCATGCGCTTGACGCCTGCGCGCGAATAAAACGGCCGGCGACCTTGCTGTTTTTCGACCTTAATGACTTCAAACAGATCAACGATCTGTATGGCCATGCCGAGGGCGACAGTGCGCTGAAGACTTTCGCCGATGTGCTGCGCATCGCCTTTCGCGAAAGCGATGTGGTCGGGCGCTTGGGCGGCGATGAATTTGTTGCGCTGCTTACAGGTTCAAGCCATGTCGAAACCACGACGATCATGGCGCGGCTCAAGGAAATTCTCGAAGAGCGCAATGCCACGTTGCACCGGGGTTATGCGATCCGCTTCAGTGTGGGCCAGATCGAATATGATTCGAAACGCCATGACACTGTGGATCGATTGCTGGCGGATGCAGATGGCGCGATGTATGCGCACAAGCAGGCCCTGAAGCGCTGCTAGCCAATGCACTGCAGATCCCCTGTAGGAGTGAGCCTGCTCGCGAAGGCGTCCGGTCAGTCAACATCTCTGTTGAATGTGCCGGCCTCTTCGCGAGCAGGCTCACTCCCACAGGGACAGCGTTGCGGGCATAAAAAAACCCGCCAGATCGGCGGGTTTTTATTGGCTAGGCGAAGATCACTCTTCGATGTTGCCCATGGCGGTGGTGTTGAAGCCGCCGTCGACGTACATGATTTCGCCGCTGATGCCCGACGCCAGGTCGGAGCACAGGAAGGCGCCGGCGTTGCCGACTTCGTCGATGGTGACGTTGCGACGCAGCGGGGTTTGCGCTTCGTTGGCAGCCAGCATTTTACGGAAGTTCTTGATACCCGACGCTGCCAGGGTACGGATCGGGCCAGCCGATACGCAGTTGACGCGGGTGCCGTCCGGGCCCAGGGAGCCGGCCAGGTAACGGACGCCGGCTTCCAGCGAAGCCTTGGCCATGCCCATTACGTTGTAGTTCGGCATGGTGCGCTCGGCGCCCAGGTACGACAGGGTCAGCAGGCTGCCGTTGCGGCCCTTCATCATTTCACGGCCGGCTTTGGCCAGGGCCACGAAGCTGTAGGCGCTGATGTCGTGAGCGATGCGGAAACCGTCACGGGTGGTGGCTTCGGTGAAGTCGCCGTCCAGTTGGTCGCCCGGGGCGAAACCAACGGAGTGAACGATGCAGTCCAGGCCGTCCCACTTCTTGCTCAGCGCTTCGAAGACCTTGGCGATTTCTTCATCGCTGGCCACGTCGCACGGGAAGCACAGCTCAGGGCTCGAACCCCAGCCTTGGGCGAATTCTTCAACACGACCTTTCAGTTTGTCGTTCTGATAAGTGAAGGCAAGCTCAGCGCCCTCGCGATGCATGGCGGCAGCGATGCCGGATGCGATGGACAGCTTGCTGGCGACACCGACGATCAGTACGCGCTTACCGGCGAGAAAACCCATGTGTTGCTCCTCTTTCAGGTTATTGCGCAGTGGCTGGTGCCAAAAAAGCGGCTTCCAGCAACTGCTGTGTATACGGATGTTGGGGGGCGGCAAAAATACTTTGCGCGTCTCCCTGTTCGACCACTTGGCCATGCTTGACCACCATCAACTGGTGGCTCAGCGCTTTGACGACAGCCAGGTCATGGCTGATAAACAAATACGTCAGGTTGTACTTGGCTTGCAGTGAACGCAACAGCTCCACCACTTGCCGCTGCACCGTCCGGTCGAGCGCCGAAGTCGGCTCGTCCAGCAGGATCAGCGCCGGTTTCAGCACCAAGGCCCGGGCAATGGCGATTCGTTGCCGTTGCCCACCGGAAAATTCGTGGGGGTAGCGGTGCCGGGTTTCCGGATCCAGACCTACCTCCTTCAATGCCGCAATAATCGCCGCCCCTTGTTCCTCGGCGGTGCCCATCTTGTGAATCCGCAGGCCTTCGCCAACGATGTCGCTGACGCACATGCGCGGGCTCAGGCTGCCAAACGGGTCCTGAAACACCACCTGCATCTCCCGACGCAACGGGCGAACCTCGTTCTGCGTCAGGCAGTCTAGCTGCTTGCCTTCAAAGCGGATCGCGCCTTTGCTGCCAATCAGCCGCAAAATCGCCAGACCCAGCGTGGATTTGCCGGAACCGCTTTCCCCCACAATCCCTAGGGTCTGACCCTGAGGCAGGCTGAAATTGATGCCGTCCACTGCCTTGACGTGATCCACCGTGCGCTTGAGCAGGCCTTTCTTGATCGGGAACCAGACTTTCAGGTCCTCGACCTCCAGCAGCGGCGCGCCGATTTTATTGCTCGCCGGGCCTCCGCTGGGCTCCGCGCCGAGCAATTCCCGAGTGTACGGATGCTGCGGCGAACGGAACAGCTCTTCGCACGATGCCTGTTCGACGATGCAACCGCGCTGCATGACACATACACGATGCGCAATTCTTCGCACGAGGTTCAAATCGTGACTGATCAGTAGCAGCGACATGCCCAATCGGGCTTGTAATTCCTTGAGCAAATCGAGGATTTTCAGCTGAACGGTCACGTCCAATGCCGTTGTAGGCTCGTCGGCAATCAACAGTTCCGGCTCGTTGGCCAGCGCCATGGCGATCATCACCCGTTGGCGCTGGCCACCAGACAATTCGTGGGGCAGGGCCTTGAGGCGCTTGTGCGGCTCGGGGATGCCGACCATCTCCAGCAGCTCCAGCGTGCGTTTGGTCGCCACTTTGCCGGTCAGACCCTTGTGGATGCCGAGCACTTCGTTGATCTGCTTCTCGATCGAGTGCAGCGGGTTCAGCGAGGTCATCGGCTCCTGAAAGATCATCGCAATGCGGTTGCCGCGAATATGGCGGATGGTCTTTTCACTCAGGCCCAGCAGGTTTTGCCCGGCGTAATTGATGCTGCCGGCCGGATGGCGGGCCATCGGGTAGGGCAGCAAACGCAGGATCGAGTGCGCGGTCACCGATTTGCCCGAGCCGGATTCGCCCACCAGCGCGAGGGTTTCGCCACGCTTGATGTCGAAACTCACGCCTTCGACGACCCGGTGCACGCGTTCGCCGAAACCGAATTCGACGGCGAGGTCACGCACTTCGATCAGATTGTCCTGATTCATTTCACTTCCTCGGGTCGAAGGCATCGCGAGCGGACTCGCCGATAAACACCAGCAAACTCAGCATCAATGCGAGTACGGCAAACGCGCTCATGCCCAGCCACGGCGCTTGCAGGTTGGATTTGCCCTGCGCGACCAGTTCACCCAGCGACGGACTGCCGGCCGGCAAACCGAAACCGAGGAAGTCCAACGCGGTGAGGGTGCCGATGGCGCCGGTGAGGATGAATGGCATGAAGGTCATGGTCGAAACCATCGCGTTGGGCAGGATGTGGCGGAACATGATCGCGCCGTTCTGCATGCCCAGCGCCCGCGCCGCACGCACGTATTCGAGATTACGGCCACGGAGAAACTCGGCGCGCACCACGTCGACCAGGCTCATCCACGAAAACAGCAGCATGATCCCCAGCAGCCACCAGAAATTCGGCTGGACGAAACTGGCGAGAATGATCAGCAGATACAGCACCGGCAGCCCCGACCAGATCTCCAGAAAACGCTGCCCGGCCAGATCGACCCAGCCGCCATAGAAGCCCTGCAACGCACCGGCAATCACGCCGATGATCGAGCTCAACACGGTCAACGTCAGCGCGAACAGCACGGAAATGCGGAAGCCGTAAATCACTCGCGCCAATACATCGCGGCCCTGATCGTCAGTACCGAGCAGGTTGTCCGCCGACGGTGGCGCCGGCGCCGGGACCTTCAGATCGTAGTTGATGCTCTGGTAGCTGTAGGGAATCGGCGCCCACAGCACCCACGCGTCCTTGGCCTTGAGCAGTTCGCGGATGTACGGGCTCTTGTAGTTGGCTTCCAGCGGGAATTCACCGCCGAAGGCGGTTTCCGGGTAGCGCTTGATCGCCGGGAAGTACCAGTTATTGTCGTAATGCACTACCAGCGGCTTGTCGTTGGCGATCAGTTCGGCGCCGAGGCTGGCGCCGAACAGGATCAGAAACAGCCACAGTGACCACCAGCCACGCTTGTTGGCCTTGAACAGTTCGAAGCGGCGGCGGTTGAGAGGGGACAGGTTCATCTCAATGCTCCCGGCTTTCGAAGTCGATGCGCGGATCGACCAGCGTGTAAGTGAGGTCGCCGATCAGTTTCACCACCAGTCCGAGCAGGGTGAAGATGAACAGGGTGCCGAACACCACCGGGTAATCGCGGTTGATCGCCGCTTCGAAACTCATCAGACCGAGGCCATCGAGGGAGAAGATTACTTCCACCAGCAGGGAGCCGGTGAAGAAGATGCCGATGAACGCCGACGGGAACCCGGCAATCACCAACAGCATGGCGTTGCGGAACACGTGGCCGTAGAGCACGCGATGACGGGTCAGGCCTTTGGCTTTGGCGGTGACCACGTACTGTTTGTTGATCTCATCGAGAAAGCTGTTCTTGGTCAGCAGGGTCATGGTCGCGAAGTTGCCGATCACCAGCGCCGTCACTGGCAACGCGAGGTGCCAGAAGTAATCGAGGATCTTGCCGCCGAAACTCAGTTCATCGAAGTTGTTCGAGGTCAGCCCGCGTAACGGAAACCAGTCGAGATAACTGCCGCCGGCAAACACCACGATCAGCAGAATCGCGAAGAGGAACGCCGGGATCGCATAGCCGACGATGATCGCCGAACTGGTCCACACATCGAAGTGACTGCCGTGCCGGGTGGCCTTGGCGATCCCCAGCGGGATCGACACCAGGTACATGATCAGCGTGCTCCACAGCCCGAGCGAGATCGATACCGGCATCTTTTCCTTGATCAGGTCGATGACCTTGGCGTCGCGGAAAAAACTGTCGCCGAAATCCAGCGTCGCGTAGTTCTTGACCATGATCCACAGGCGTTCCGGGGCCGACTTGTCGAACCCGTACATGTGCTCGATTTCCTTGATCAGCGCCGGGTCCAGACCTTGCGCGCCGCGATAGGACGAGCCGGCCACCGAGACCTCGGCACCGCCGCCGGCAATGCGGCTGGTGGCGCCTTCGAAGCCTTCGAGCTTGGCGATCATCTGTTCCACCGGGCCGCCGGGCGCGGCCTGGATGATCACGAAGTTGATCAGCAAAATGCCGAACAGGGTCGGGATGATCAGCAGCAGTCGCCGAAAAATATACGCCAGCATCTGATTACTCCGTGCCCACAGGGTCGGCTTGCAGTTTGGTTTCGACTTCTATCGCAGGTTTCGCGTCAGGCTTGACCCACCAGGTGTTGATGCCGATGTCGTATTTGGGTGAGACCTTCGGGTGACCGATGTGATTCCAATAAGCCACGCGCCAGGTCTTGATGTGCCAGTTGGGGATCACGTAGTAGCCCCATTGCAGCACCCGATCCAGCGCCCGGGCGTGGGCCACCAGACTTTTGCGCGACTCGGCGTTGATCAGGTTTTCCACCAGTTGATCGACGGTCGGGTCCTTCAGGCCCATGGTGTTGCGGCTGCTGGCCTTGTCGGCAGCGGCGCTCATCCAGTATTCGCGCTGTTCGTTACCCGGCGAGTTGGACTGCGGGAAGCTGCCGACCATCATGTCGAAATCCCGCGAACGCACGCGGTTGATGTACTGCGAGACGTCAACGCGACGGATCACCAGATCGATGCCGAGGTCGCTGAGGTTGCGTTTGAACGGCAGCAATACCCGTTCGAATTCGGTTTGCGCGAGCAGGAATTCAATCACGACAGGCTTGCCCGTGGTGTCGACCATTTTGTCGTCGACGATCTTCCAGCCAGCCTCTTGCAGCAGTTGATAGGCTTCGCGCTGCTGGGTGCGGATCATGCCGCTGGCGTCGGTCTTGGGATTGTCAAAGGCTTCGCTGAACACCTGCGCCGGCAACTTGCTGCGGAACGGGTCGAGGATCGCCAGTTGATCGGCATCAGGCAGACCGGTGGCGGCCATTTCCGAGTTTTCGAAATAGCTGCGGGTGCGGAAGTAGGCTGCGTTGAACAGTTGCTTGTTGGTCCATTCGAAATCGAACAACAGACCGAGCGCCTGACGCACGCGCACGTCCTGGAACACCGGGCGACGCAGGTTGTAGACGAAGCCCTGCATGCCGGTCGGGTTGCTGTTGGCGATCTGCTCCTTGATCAAGCGACCTTCGGTGACCGCCGGGATGTTGTAGGCGTTGGCCCAGTTCTTCGCGGTCATCTCCAGCCAGTAATCGAACTGGCCGGCCTTCAAGGCTTCGAGGGCGACGGTGTTGTCGCGGTAGTAATCGGTGGTCATCGTGTCGAAATTGTAGAAACCGCGATTGACCGGCAGGTCCTTCCCCCAGTAATCCTTGACCCGCTCGTAACGCACCGAACGTCCGGCCTTCACTTCGGCGACCTTGTACGGGCCGCTGCCCAGGGGAATTTCGAGGTTGCCCTTGTTGAAATCGCGATCGGCCCACCAGTGTTTCGGCAGCACCGGCAACTGGCCGAGAATCAACGGTAACTCGCGGTTGTTGCTGTGCTTGAACTTGAACAGCACCTTGAGCGGGTCTTCAGCGATGACTTCGGAAACGTCGCTGTAGTAGCCGCGAAACATCGGCGAGCCTTCCTTGGTCAGCGTGTTGAAGCTGAACACCACGTCGTCGGCGCGCACCGGGTGACCGTCGTGGAAACGTGCTTCGGGGCGCAGGTAGAAACGCACCCAACTGTTGTCCGGGGCTTTTTCGATCTTGCCGGCGATCAGGCCGTATTCGGTGAACGGCTCGTCGAGGCTGTGTTTGGTCAGGGTGTCGTAGATCTGCCCGACGTCATCGGCGGGCACGCCTTTGCTGATAAACGGGTTGAGGCTGTCGAAGCCGCCGAACCCGGCCTGACGGAAGATGCCGCCCTTGGGCGCGTCGGGGTTTACGTAATCGAACTGCTTGAAATCGGCCGGGTATTTCGGCGGCTCGTTGTACAGGGTCACGGCGTGTTGCGGGGCGGCAAAGGCTAGCCCGGCGAACAGCAAGCCGCTGGCCTGGACGAGCAGGGCGCGGATCGGTTTCATTGATCTTTCTCCGAAGACTTCAGCCACCATGCGCTCAGGCCCAGGGTGTAGGGCGGCGTGGTGACGAAGGCCAACCGGTTGCGGTAGGCCAGACGGTGATAATTGAGGTACCAGTTGGGAATGCTGTAGTGCTGCCAGAGCAGTACGCGGTCGAGCGCCTTGCCGGCGGCGACCTGTTCGTCGCGGGTGCGCGCGGCGAGCAATTGTTCGAGCAGGTGATCGACCACCGGATTGGCGATGCCCGCGTAATTCTTGCTGCCTTTGACCCCGACCTGACTGGAATGGAAGTACTGCCACTGTTCAAGCCCCGGGCTCAGGGTCTGGTTGAGTGTCATCGAGATCATGTCGAAATCAAATTGATCGAGGCGCTGTTTGTACTGAGCCCGATCCACGGTGCGCAGGCGCGCGTCGATGCCAATGCTGTTGAGGTTCTCGATGTAGGGCTGGTACAGGCGCTCCAGGTTCGGATTGACCAGCAGCAGTTCGAACCGCAGCGGTTGGCCGTCAGCGTTTTGCAGGCGCTGGCCGTTGAGCTTCCAGCCGGCTTCGGCGAGCAATGCCAATGCCTTGCGCATGGTTTCCCGGGGAATGCCGCGACCGTCGGTTGTTGGCAGGGTGAACGGCTCGGTGAACAGCTTGGCCGGCAATTGTTCCTTGTACGGCTTTAGCATCAGCCATTCACCCCCGACCGGCAGGCCGGAGGTTGTGAATTCACTGTTGGGGTAGTAACTGGTTGTGCGTTTGTAGGCATCGCTGAACAGTGCGCGGTTGGTCCACTCGAAGTCGAACATCAGACCCAGCGCTTCGCGGGTCTTCACGTCAGAAAACGTGGCGCGGCGGGTGTTCATGAACAGACCCTGGCTCTGGGTCGGGATCTGATGCGGAATCTGTGCCTTGATCACGTCGCCACGGCGTATCGCGGGGAAGTTGTAGCCGTTGGCCCAGTTCTTCGCCTGATGCTCGATGTAGATGTCGAATTCGCCAGCCTTGAACGCTTCGAAGGCGACGTCGCTGTCGCGGTAGAACTCGACTTCCATGCGATCGAAGTTGTACTTGCCGCGATTGACCGCCAGATCCTTGCCCCAGTAATCCTTGACCCGTTCGAAGATCAACTGCCGACCCGGCGTCACCGAAGTGATGCGGTAAGGGCCGCTGCCCAGTGGCGGTTCGAAGGTGGTGGCCTTGAAGTCGCGGTCCTTCCAGTAGTGCTGTGGCAGCACCGGCAGTTCACCGAGACGCAGGATCAACAGCGGATTGCCCGAGCGCTTGAGCACGAAGCGGATGCGCTGTTTGTTGAGAATGTCGACGCGCAGCACTTCCTGCAGGGCGGTGCGGTACAGCGGATGACCGTCCTTGAGCAGCGTTCGATAGGAGAACGCCACGTCGAAGGCGGTGATTGGGGTGCCATCGTGAAAACGCGCTTCCGGGCGCAGATTGAACACCACCCAGCTGCGATCTTCGCTGTACTCCACCGATTGCGCGATCAATCCATAGCTCGACGCCGGTTCGTCGCCGGACGGCGAATACTGGCCGGTACCGACCATCAGCGGCTCGTTCAGCTCATTGATGCCGTACTGGAGGAAATTCGCTGTAGTGACCGGGCTGGTGCCCTTGAAGGTGTACGGATTGACCGTATCGAAGGTGCCGAACGCCATCACCCGCAACGTACCGCCCTTGGGCGCTTGCGGGTTGACCCAGTCGAAGTGGGTAAATCTGGCCGGGTACTTGAGCGTGCCGAACTGCGCATAACCGTGACTTTCGGTAATCGTCGCGCTTGCGGTTGAGCTCAAGGCCAGGCTGATCAGGAGCAGGAGGAGGGGACGCTTCAAGTCAGATCCGATCCAGGCGGCTTGGGCTTTGTGGGCCGTACAGTAACAGCTTGTCTGGACAGGAAAAAGATGCGGGTTAATGCGGGGTTAATCGTTTGCGCGAAGAGCCCCTCACCCTAACCCTCTCCCGGAGGGAGAGGGGACTGACCGAGTTGTTTCTTCGAGCTACGCCGACCTGAAGTACCGAGCCGAACTCACGTTTGAAAAGCCCCCCGATCGGCTCCCTTTCCCCCTCGCCCCCTTGGGGGAGAGGGCTGGGGTGAGGGGGATGTATCTTCAGGGCACCACAAAACTTCATCCAAAAAAAAGCCCCTGAAAACTCAGGGGCTCTTCATCAGTGCGGCTGATAAACCGTGAGCATCTGCCCCGGCTTCAACGCTTTACCCGCACCCGGATTCCAGCGCTTGAGATGCTGCATCTCAACGTTGAATCGCTTGGCCACGACGTACAGCGTGTCGCCGCGTTTGACCTTGTACTGGGTCTGCTGCTCGCTGTCGCTCTTGCCTTTGCTCTTGCTGTTGGCCGCCACCACTGTGTTGACCCGACCGGACTTGCGAGCCGTAGCGCGCTTGGTGGTGTCCTGCATCACCAACGTCTGGCCAACCTTGAGGTTCTTGCCGGTCAGCTTGTTCCAGCGTTGCAGATCCTTGACTTCGACCTTGTTGGCCTTGGCAATCGAACCGAGGTTGTCGCCACGCTTCACGCGATAGGCACGCTTGAGCTTGGCCACTTCGGAAGGATCGGCGCCTTCGAACACCGGTTTCAGCGAACGCGGGCTGATCAGTTCGTCAGGTCGCATGGTCTGCAAACTGGCCGTCAGCAATTGCGCCTTCGACGTCGGTACCAGCAAATGCTGAGGGCCGTCGATGGTGGTGCGTTGCTTGAACGCCGGGTTGAGCTGGAACAGTTCGTCTTCGTCGATGTTGGCAACGGCTGCGACCTTGGACAAATCCATGCGCTGGTTGATTTCGACGACCTGGAAGTACGGTTCGTTGGCAATCGGGTTGAGGTTGACGCCGTAGGCTTCTGGCGCCAGCACCACTTGCGACAGTGCCAGCAACTTCGGCACGTACGCCTGGGTTTCCGCCGGCAGCGGCAGGTTCCAGTAGTCGGTTGGCAGGCCGAGCTTTTCGTTACGCTCGATGGCGCGGCTGACCGTGCCTTCACCGGCGTTATACGCCGCCAGGGCCAGCAACCAGTCACCGTTGAACATGTCGTGCAGACGGGTCAGGTAGTCCATCGCTGCTGTGGTTGAAGCGGTGATATCGCGACGGCCATCGTAGAAGCGGGTCTGACGCAGGTTGAAGTAACGCCCGGTGGACGGAATGAATTGCCACAGCCCGACAGCATCGGCCCGGGAATAGGCCATCGGGTTGTAGGCGCTTTCAATCACTGGCAGCAGGGCCAGTTCCAGCGGCATATTGCGTTCTTCGAGGCGTTCGACGATGTAATGAATGTAGAGACTGCCGCGTTCGCCGGCGTTCTCGAGGAAAGAGGGATTGCTGGCGAACCACAGGCGCTGTTGCTCGATGCGCGGGTTCACGCCAAGGCCTTCCTGCAACTGGAAGCCCTGGCGCATGCGTTCCCAGATATCCTGGGGAACCTGTGGGCTGGGCTTCTCGGTCAGCCAGATCGGCTTCTGCTTGGCTCGCGCAGCAATGTTCGGCGTATGGGTCGCTTCAGTCTGCGGAGCATGGCTGGAACAGCCCGCCAGCGTGGCGGACACAGCCACCGCGATGGCTTGCGCCAGGCGGGTCAATGCGTCTGAATTGACGGACTTACGTATGGATGACGACATTGGCTGGAAGTAAGTTCCGGGCAAAAATGTCGGGCGATTCTAGAAAGCGCACCCCCCTAGGTCAACCATTCAGAATTTTTGTACCAAGTGGCGGGGCACTTAGAACTTATCTTTCCAGGCCCGCAGAGCCGCAAATACCTCACTCGGCGCCCGGTTTTGAGCGCCTGCCCGTTCGTCCACTTTTTGTGTAACTAATGTTTCAGCGGTGCGCAAAAACGGATTTGTGAGCTTTTCCAGGGCGAGGGTCGAGGGCAGGGTCATCACACCGTTTTGCCGTTGCTGGGTAACTTTTTCCAGACGGGCGGCAATGTCCGGGTTGCTCGGCTCGACGGCAGCGGCAAACTTAAGGTTGCTCAGGGTGTATTCATGGGTGCAGTAGACCAGCGTATCTTCGGGCAAAGCGGCGAGGCGGCCGAGCGAGTGGTGCATTTGCTCCGGCGTACCTTCGAACAAACGTCCGCAACCGGCGGCGAACAGGGTATCGCCGCAGAACAGCAGGCCGTGGTGGTAATAGGCAATGTGTCCCAGAGTGTGACCGGGCACCGCATAGACATCGAACTCCCAGCCGAGCACGCTGACCGTGTCGTTGTCCTTGAGCGCGACATCGCGCCCCGGAATGCTTTCGCTGGCCGGACCGTAGACTTTTGCCCCGGTCAGCGCTTTCAGGCCTTCAACGCCGCCGACGTGATCATGATGGTGGTGAGTGATCAGGATATCGCTCAACACCCAGCCTGGATGCGCTTCGAGCCATGCCCGCACTGGCGCGGCATCGCCGGGATCGACCACCGCGCAGCGCTGGGTGCGGTGATCTTGTAACAACCAGATGTAGTTGTCGGTGAACGCGGGCAGGGCACTGATCTGTATCATCGTCGGAATTCGCCAAGCGGAAAACATTGGCGCATCTTAGTAGTTCCTGGCGCTTTGGAGAATGCGATGAGTGATAAAGCGTTCGCACAGGCTGATCCTGACTGGCTGGCCCTGATCGGTGCAGCCCGTGAATGGCTGTCCGGCCCGCTCGGGCAATTTCTGCTCGATGAAGAGCGGCGCATGCTCGAAGACGAGTTGGGCCGCTTCTTTGGCGGCTATCTGGTGCATTACGGGCCATCGGCCGAAACCCCGCCGGCAGCGCCGCAAGTGCAGCGCAATGTGCGTCTCGGTGCGCCGCTGCCCGGGGTCGAAATCGTCTGCGAAGAGCAGGCCTGGCCGCTCAGCGAGCATGCCGCCGATGTGGTGGTGATGCAGCACGGTCTGGATTTCTGCCTGTCGCCCCACGGTTTGCTGCGTGAAGCGGCGAGCAGCGTGCGCCCCGGCGGGCACCTGCTGATCATCGGCATCAACCCTTGGAGCACCTGGGGCTTGCGTCATGTGTTCGCCCACGACGCCTTGCGCCAGGCGCGCTGCATCTCGCCATCACGGGTTGCCGACTGGCTCAATCTGCTGGGCTTCGCGCTGGAGAAACGCCGCTTCGGGTGCTATCGTCCGCCGCTCGCGTCACCCAAGTGGCAGGCCCGACTGGCCGGCTGGGAACGCAAGGCCGGTGACTGGCAACTGTCCGGCGGCGGCTTCTATTTACTGGTCGCGCGTAAAATTGTGGTTGGTCTACGGCCATTGCGTCAGGAGCGTCGCGAGCCGATGGGCAAGCTGATTCCGCTGCCGATGGCCAAGGTCAACCGCCGCCGTATCGAACCGTAAACCTTCTTTTTATAAGTGGCTGGACTTGTTCCGGCCTCGGTCATTGTCGATCCGTGATCGGCAAGACAGGCATTTTTCTGGATAGATTGGCATGAGCGAAAGCGTTGAAAGCGTCGACACCGTAGAACTGTTCACCGACGGCGCCTGCAAGGGCAACCCCGGCCCGGGCGGCTGGGGCGCCTTGCTGGTGTGCAAGGGCGTCGAAAAGGAGCTGTGGGGCGGCGAAGCCAATACCACCAACAACCGCATGGAACTGCTCGGCGCGATTCGTGGCCTCGAAGCTTTGAAGCGCCCGTGTGAAGTGCTGCTGGTGACCGACTCGCAGTACGTAATGAAGGGCATCAACGAGTGGATGGCCAACTGGAAAAAGCGTGGCTGGAAAACCGCCGCGAAAGAACCGGTAAAGAACGCTGATTTGTGGAAAGAGCTGGACGAGCAGGTCAACCGCCACAAGGTCACCTGGAAATGGGTACGTGGGCACATTGGTCATCACGGTAACGAGCGGGCTGACCAGTTGGCTAACCGTGGCGTTGACGAAGTGCGCGGGTACAAGCAGAGCTGATTCCGCTTCTGAACCGTGGTGCGGCCATTCGCGAGCAGGCTCGCTCCCACCTGGGAATACGGTTCCCTGTGGGAGCGAGCCTGCTCGCGAATGGGGCGCCACGGTCTGACTGAAACACCCCACCGAGCGTGTTAACATCCGCGTTTTTTGCAAGATCGACCCGTTGAGAGCTGAGCACTGATGGCCACCAGATCCGTTGTACTCGATACCGAAACCACCGGCATGCCGGTGACCGATGGTCACCGGATCATTGAAATCGGCTGTGTCGAACTGATCGGTCGGCGCCTGACGGGCCGGCATTTTCACGTTTACCTGCAACCGGATCGCGAGAGTGATGAAGGCGCCATCGGCGTTCACGGCATCACCAATGAATTCCTGGTCGGCAAGCCGCGCTTTGCCGAAGTCGCTGATGAGTTCTTCGAGTTCATCAAAGGCGCGCAGCTGATCATCCACAACGCGGCGTTCGACGTTGGCTTCATCAACAACGAATTCGCCTTGATGGGTCAGCAGGATCGCGCTGACATCACGCAACACTGTTCGATCCTCGACACCCTGATGATGGCCCGGGAACGTCACCCGGGGCAGCGCAACAGCCTCGATGCGTTGTGCAAACGTTATGGCGTCGACAACTCCGGCCGTGAGTTGCACGGCGCCTTGCTCGACTCGGAGATTCTCGCCGACGTCTACCTGACCATGACCGGCGGCCAGACCAGTCTGTCGCTGGCGGGTAACGCGTCTGACGGCAATGGCACCGGCGATGGCGCCGACAACTCGGCCACGGAAATTCGTCGTTTGCCGGCGGATCGCCAGCCAGCGCGGATCATTCGTGCAACTGAAGATGAGCTCGCGGCGCATCTGGTGCGGCTGGAAATTATTGCCAAGTCTGCCGGCGGCCCGGCGATGTGGACGCAAATCGCCGAGGCCGACGCTCAGGCCTGAAGTTCCAAAGATCGCAGCCTGCGGCAGCTCCTACAGGGGATCACATTCCAATGTAGGAGCTGCCGCAGGCTGCGATCTTTTTGTTTCTGGAAATACTGACAACTGGCCACCCTCGCCACATTCGCTGCAACCCTCTACCCTGAGTGCATTGGCAGATTCAAACCTGCCGCCTCAGGACACTGAGCCTCATGTACAAAGATTTGAAGTTTCCGGTGTTGATCGTCCATCGCGATATCAAGGCCGACACGGTCGCCGGTGACCGTATCCGTGGCATCGCCCGGGAGTTGGAGCAGGAAGGTTTCAATATCGTTTCGGCCATCGATTACGCCGAAGGGCGGCTGGTTGCGTCTACTCACCATGGCTTGGCGTGCATGTTGATTGCCGCCGAGGACGCCAGCACCCACTCGCATTTGTTGCAGAACATGGCCGAACTGATCGGTCTGGCGCGGGTGCGTGCGCCGGATCTGCCGATCTTTGCCCTCGGTGAGCAAGTCACCCTGGAAAACGCGCCGGCGGATGCCATGGCCGAGCTCAATCAACTGCGCGGCATTCTCTATCTGTTCGAAGACACCGTGCCGTTTCTGGCCCGGCAAGTGGCGCGGGCGGCGCGCAAGTATCTGGATGGTTTGTTGCCACCGTTTTTCAAGGCGCTGGTGCAGCACACCGCCGATTCCAATTATTCCTGGCACACCCCCGGCCATGGCGGCGGTGTGGCCTATCACAAAAGCCCGGTGGGACAGGCGTTTCACCAGTTCTTCGGTGAAAACACCCTGCGTTCGGATTTGTCGGTATCGGTGCCGGAGCTTGGCTCTCTGCTCGATCACACCGGCCCGCTCGCCGAAGCGGAAGCGCGAGCGGCGCGCAATTTCGGCGCTGATCACACCTTTTTCGTGATCAATGGCACCTCGACTGCCAACAAGATTGTCTGGCATTCGATGGTTGCGCGCGACGATCTGGTGCTGGTCGATCGCAACTGCCACAAGTCTGTTTTGCACGCGATCATCATGACCGGCGCGATTCCGTTGTACCTGTGCCCGGAGCGCAATGAGCTGGGGATTATCGGGCCGATCCCGCTGAGTGAATTCAGCCGCGAATCGATTCAGGCCAAGATCGATGCCAGCCCGTTGACCAAGGGCCGCGCACCGAAAGTCAAACTCGCCGTGGTCACCAACTCGACCTACGACGGCCTCTGCTACAACGCCGAGCTGATCAAGCAAAGCCTCGGCAACAGCGTCGAAGTGCTGCATTTCGATGAGGCCTGGTACGCCTATGCGGCATTCCACGAGTTTTTCGCCGGGCGCTACGGCATGGCCACTTCGCGCAGCGACGACAGCCCGCTGGTGTTCACCACCCATTCCACCCACAAGCTGCTCGCGGCGTTCAGTCAGGCCTCGATGATTCATGTACAGGACGGCGGCGCGCGGCAACTCGATCGCGACCGCTTCAACGAAGCGTTCATGATGCACATCTCGACCTCGCCGCAGTACAGCATCATCGCTTCGCTCGACGTCGCCTCGGCGATGATGGAAGGCCCGGCCGGGCGTTCGCTGTTGCAGGAAACCTTCGATGAAGCGCTGAGCTTCCGTCGCGCGCTGGCCAATCTGCGCCAGCACATCGCCGCTGATGACTGGTGGTTTTCGATCTGGCAGCCGCCGGGTGTCGAGGGTATCGAGCGCGTGCAGACCGCAGACTGGTTATTGCAACCGGATGCCGAATGGCACGGCTTTGGCGAAGTCAGTGACGATTACGTCTTGCTCGACCCAATCAAGGTCACGCTGGTAATGCCGGGGCTCAATGCCGGTGGCGCGCTCAGCGAGAAAGGCATCCCGGCGGCGGTCGTCAGCAAGTTTCTCTGGGAGCGCGGCCTGGTGGTGGAGAAGACCGGGCTGTATTCATTCCTGGTGCTGTTCTCGATGGGCATCACCAAAGGCAAATGGAGCACGCTGCTCACCGAATTACTCGAATTCAAACGCAGTTACGACGCCAACGTGCGTCTGGAAACTTGCCTGCCGTGTGTGGCGCAAGAAGACACCGCGCGTTATCGCGGCATGGGCCTGCGCGATCTGTGCGATCAATTGCATGCCTGCTACCGCAGCAACGCCACGGCCAAACACCTTAAACGCATGTACACCGTGCTCCCGGAAATCGCCATGAAGCCGGCCCACGCCTACGATCATCTGGTGCGCGGCGAAGTCGAGGCGGTGCCCATCGACGAGCTGGAAGGGCGCATCGCAGCGGTGATGCTGGTGCCGTATCCACCGGGCATTCCGTTGATCATGCCCGGCGAACGCTTTACCGAATCGACCCGCTCGATTATTGATTACCTGAAATTTGCTCGCACGTTCGATAGCAGCTTCCCCGGTTTTGTCGCGGATGTGCATGGATTGCAGCACGAAGATGAAGGCAATGGACGGCACTACACCGTCGATTGCGTCAAGGAATGAGGAGCTTTGCGAGCATGCGACCGGTCATGAATCCGAAATACCCAGGGCTGTCGGTACGGGTCGCCGATGAAGGCTTTGCGCCGTATATCTGGGGCAGCGACTTCAGTTTCGAAGTTGCAGCCTATGGCGCCGCCGTGATTGGCCAGGCTGTCGAGCAATGGCGGGTGACGCCGATCCTCCCGTACCGCAAGTGTTACGGCATCGACCCCGAGGAATTCAGCGCTTTCCACAACGCGCCGGACAGCGCGATTTTCATGGCCTATCTCGACGATGAGGCGGTCGGGCATCTGGTGATCAGCACCAACTGGAACGGCTTCGCGCATATTGACGAGCTGGCGGTGCATGCGCCGGCGCGTCGGCATGGTGTGGCCAAGGCATTGCTGGATGTCGCGCAGTTCTGGAGCCGCAAGAAAAAGCTGCCGGGGATCATGCTGGAAACCCAGAACAACAACCTTGGCGCCTGTCGGCTGTATGAGCGTTGCGGCTACGTGATCGGTGGCGTTGACCAGTTGCGCTATCGCGGCATTGATCCGAACACCGCCGAAGTGGCGCTGTTCTGGTATCGATTGTTTGATAATCCGCTGGAAAATCCGCTCAGCTCGACAGCATCGCCTCGGCTTGTTCCGTGATGATCGGCAGTAACGTCTGAATCGCCGATGCTGGCGCGGCGTGCTTGAAGGTCAGAGCGTAGAGGCTGATCGGCACGGCCGGCGATAGCGGGCAGGCATCCAGCCCGGCGGCGCGCGCGCCCAGTGCGGTGAACGGGTCGACGATGGCCAGGCCTTCGCCGGCCTCGACCATGCTGCGCATCATCTGATGGGTTTGCACGCGGGTCTGGATGTTTGGCGCCGGACGTAGCGCTTGGAGTTTGTTTTCCAGCGCCGGGCTCAGTGGGTCCTGGCCTTCGAGGCCGACCATGGCCTGACCCGCGAGATCTTGCAGGGAAATGTATTTCTGTTTCGGTTGCAGCCAGCCGTGGGGCGCAAGTAATTGCAGCTTGCCTTGGGCCAATGGGCGGCAATCAATGTCGGGATGTTCGGGATCGTGCAGGCTCAAGCCGAGCTCGCTTTCGCGCAACAGCAGGCTGCGGACGATATCCCGGGTCGGCGCGCTGAGCAGGCTGCATGGTGCATCCGGCAGACGTCGGCGCAGGGCGGCGAGACTTTGTGGCAGTAATTGCTGCGCCAACGGCGGGGTGCCGATGATGCGCACGGGCGGGGCGAGGTATTGCCTGAGGCTGCTGGCCAGCCGTTGCACCGGTTCAAGTGCGTCATAAACGTGGGCGATTTCCATCTGCAACGCCCGCGCCTCGGGCGTCGATTGCAGGCGTCCGCGCACGCTGGCGAACAGCATGAACCCCAACTGACTCTCGGCTTCGCGCAAACGCTCTTCGACCTCGGCCACCGGCAACTGCAACCATTCGGCGGCGGTGCCCAGGTGACCGGTCTGCAAGAGCGCCTGAATCACTTCGATATGACGTAAACGCATGCGTGAAGTCCATGTTCAGCAGGTGGGGTCAGTGGCTGAATCCTACCCCAAGTCTGCGCATATGACTTCTGCTCATAACGGTCGGTTATGAAGCGACGGTTGGCTCAGGTTCGCGCGTCAGGGTGATGCCTGACTGAACCAGCTCGAACGTTTGCTCATCGATCTTTCTGATGCGATCGCCGATGGCCAGTTTGTAAACGGGCTCCGAGCCGGTGATACCGTCTACCGACGGGTTGGATTCCTGGAACTCATGCACGGAATAAACGCGGCCTTCCGCATCTCTTGCATGGAACTGACCGACGAGTACTGCTGCCATCTGCTTAGAACCTCTGGAGATAAAACGCTTGATTTGCGGCTTGGTAGACCGTCATCAAGGCCTGTAAGTTTTCCTACAGGAAAAAAATAATCAACACGCGGGAATTTCCCTCGGGTGCTGGTGGAATCGTCACCGGATCATCTATAACTACTGGCTCTTCCCACGGACCATCGAGAGTCTTCCATGAGCAATGTCTACAACGTCGCCGTAGTGGTCGGTAGCCTGCGCAAAGCATCGATCAATCGTAAAGTCGCCCTGGCACTGGCGGAGCTGGCCCCGGCCAACCTCAAACTTGAGATTGTCGAAATTGGCGATCTGCCACTGTATAACGAAGACATCGACGGTGATTCACCGCCGGCAGCCTACAGCACTTTCAGGCAAAAAGTGGCTTCATCCGACGCGGTGCTGTTTGTCACGCCCGAATACAACCGTTCGGTGCCGGCGCCGTTGAAGAATGCCATCGACGTTGGTTCGCGGCCTTATGGCAAAGCTGTCTGGAGTGGCAAACCGGGGGCGGTGATCAGCGTATCGCCCGGCGCCATTGGTGGTTTCGGCGCGAATCAACATCTGCGCCAGTCGTTCGTGTTTCTCAATGTGCCGTGCATGCAGCAGCCTGAAGCATACCTGGGCGGCGCGGGTTCGGCGTTTGATGAGGCGGGCAAGTTGAGCGAGTCGGTGAAACCTTTTCTGCAGAGTTTTATCAATGCCTACGGAGAGTTCGTAGAGCAACACAAGAAGTAACCTCACCGAAATTCCTGGCACAACAGAGATCCTGTGGGAGCGAGCTTGCTCGCGAAGGGGCCATCAGCCACCCATCATGGGTGACTGACAGTCCGCCTTCGCGAGCAAGCTCGCTCCCACAGGTTTTAGTGTTCAGCTCTTTTACTTAATTTAAGGCTGTTGCGGATGCTCGCTGCGTCACTGATTTTCCTGCTGACCATTACCCTTGTCATCTGGCAACCCAAAAGCCTCGGCGTCGGCTGGAGTGCGACGCTTGGCGCCGTATTGGCGCTGATTTTCGGCGTCGTGCACCTCAGCGATATCCCGCTGGTGTGGCAAATCATCTGGAACGCCACCGGCACTTTCGTCGCGCTGATCATCATCAGCCTGTTGCTCGACGAAGCCGGGTTCTTTAACTGGGCGGCGCTGCACGTGGCGCGTTGGGGGCGGGGCAGCGGGCGCAAGCTGTTTGCCTTCATGGTGCTGCTCGGCGCGCTGGTATCGGCGTTGTTTGCCAATGACGGCGCGGCGCTGATCCTCACGCCAATCGTGATTTCGATGCTGCTGGCGCTACGCTTTTCTCCGGCGGCTACGTTGGCATTCGTCATGGGCGCGGGGTTTATTGCGGATACCGCGAGCCTGCCGCTTGTGGTGTCGAACCTGGTCAACATTGTCTCGGCGGACTTCTTTCACATCGGTTTCAACCGCTATGCAGCGGTGATGGTGCCGGTGAACTTCGTCAGCGTGGCGGCAACGCTGGGCATGTTGCTGTGGTTCTTTCGCCGTGACATTCCATCGGCTTACGATCCTGAGCAACTGGAGCATCCAGAAACCGCGATCCACGATAAAGCCACGTTCTATGCCGGTTGGGCGGTGTTGGCAATCCTGTTGATCGGCTGTTTCGCGCTGGAGCCCTTGGGCATTCCGATCAGTGCGATTTCCGCTGTTTGCGCCGCGCTGTTGTTGGGCATCGCCGCTCGCGGCCACAAGATTTCCACGCGCAAAGTGATGAAAGAAGCGCCGTGGCAGATCGTGATTTTTTCGCTGGGCATGTATCTGGTGGTGTATGGCCTGCGCAATGCCGGGCTGACCGGGTATCTGGCCGGTTGGCTGGATGTGTTTGCCGGCCACGGCGTGTGGGGCGCGGCAATGGGCACCGGTGTGCTGACAGCGTTGCTGTCGTCGATCATGAATAACTTGCCGACCGTGTTGATTGGTTTGCTGTCGATTGATGCCAGTCAGGCGAGCGGGGTGGTCAAGGAAGCGATGATTTATGCCAACGTGATTGGCAGTGACCTGGGGCCGAAGATTACGCCGATTGGCAGTCTGGCCACGTTGTTGTGGCTGCATGTGCTGGAGCGCAAGGGCATTCACATTGGCTGGGGTTATTACTTCCGGGTCGGGATTGTGCTGACGGTGCCGGTGTTATTGGTGACGTTGGCGGCTTTGGCGGTGCGGCTTTCGCTCTAGAACGAGGTGGCCCCATCGCGAGCAGGCTCACTCCTACCTTGAAATGCGTTCCCCTGTAGGAGTGAGCCTGCTCGCGATGGGGCCGGTACACACGCCCCAAAAACTCAGGCCTGGCCGGGGACATTCGGCCAAAGGTCCGACACCAGAAACAACCGCTCCGCCTCTTCCCATTCCCCCCGCGCATTCTCGGTCAGGCGCACCAGCAATTGCGCCGGAGCCAGTGGCTCCAGGTCTTCCAGCCACATCTGTAAATGCTCCAAAGTCCACGTCTGATCCGCCGGGTAATGCGCCGGTGCCAGCCAGGCGTGGCGGGGCAGGGGTTGCCAGCGGCCGGCCGGACGTTGCGCGACAAACGCCGGCCAATCCTTTTGATGCAACCAACTACCGCGCAAATGTTGCGGATGTGCGCCGCTCGGTGATTCAGCCTGTCCCGGCCACGGATACAACAAATAACCGCCCAGCCACAGCTGCGCGCTGAACACCTCGATATCCAGCGCCGCCAGCACGGCGCGGCTTTCCGGGCGCGCCGAAATCGGCAACTGATGTTCGGCCAGATGCGCCAGTTTGCGGTCCAGCCGATCATGACAACCCGGCCCCAGCCACTGCGCCGGATCACGACCGTCGCCATTTTGCGGACCGAGGTAAAGCTTGATCGCCAGTTCCTGGTGATGCACGCCGTCGCGGTCTCGCAGCAGCATGTCCAGCTCGCCGAGGGTATGGCCCTCGCGACGGATCGGCAGGTTGGCGGCGATCAGCTCGATCCCTGGCGCATGCTGAACCGCAAATTGCCACAAGCGCTCATAATACAGGCCCAGCCGTCGCGTACGTGCCTGCGACAGCCAATGCAACAAGCCATAACTGTCGCGGTCGAGCTGGCGCAACCAGTGTTCCAGTCGTTGCGGGTCGTGCACCCAATCGCTGCCCGCCAACGGATGGCGCTGCGGCCATGGCGTGGTGGCGAGCATCGGCGGGGCGAGGATCACCCACGCCAGATCGCGCACTTCCGGGTGACGTAATTGGTGAGGTAACTGCAGCAAGTCGGGAAATAGGATCATCTTGCGAGCATAGCCGTAAACACGAGCACACCCTTGAGGCTGAAAGGATTTTGTCTAACCGGCGCTTTCGCCCATAATCGGGTTTTTCGCGTTTTCGATTGTCCGCAGAGGTCCCATGGAGCAATTTCGCAATATCGGCATCATCGGTCGCCTGGGCAGTTCCCAGGTGCTGGATACCGTCCGCCGACTGAAACGGTTTCTGCTCGATCGTCACCTGCATGTGATCCTCGAAGACACTATCGCCGAGGTCCTGCCGGGCCACGGCCTGCAAACCTCGTCGCGCAAGATGCTCGGCGAAGTCTGCGACATGGTCATCGTCGTCGGCGGTGACGGCAGCCTGCTCGGTGCAGCGCGGGCGCTGGCCAAACACAATATTCCGGTGCTGGGGATCAACCGTGGCAGCCTCGGTTTCCTCACCGATATTCGCCCGGATGAGCTGGAAGTCGAAGTCGCCAAGGTGCTCGACGGCCACTATCTGGTGGAAAACCGCTTCCTGCTGCAAGCCGAAGTCCGCCGGCATGCCGAGGCCATCGGCCAGGGCGATGCACTCAACGACGTGGTGCTGCATCCCGGCAAATCGACGCGGATGATCGAGTTCGAGCTGTACATCGACGGCCAGTTCGTCTGCAGCCAGAAGGCCGACGGCCTGATCGTCGCCACGCCGACCGGTTCCACCGCGTACGCATTGTCTGCCGGCGGGCCGATCATGCATCCCAAGCTCGATGCCATTGTGATCGTGCCGATGTACCCCCATATGTTGTCCAGTAGACCAATTGTGGTCGATGGCAACAGTGAGCTGAAAATCGTCGTGTCGAAAAACATGCAGATTTACCCGCAAGTCTCCTGCGACGGGCAGAATCACTTCACCTGCGCGCCGGGCGACACCATCACCGTCAGCAAGAAAGCGCAGAAGCTGCGCCTGATTCACCCGCTCGACCACAACTATTACGAAGTCTGCCGCACCAAGCTCGGCTGGGGCAGCAAGCTGGGCGGTGGAGGCGACTGATGCTCGATCCCGCGCGCAGTTATGACCTGATTGGTGACGTGCACGGATGCGCCCTGACCCTCGAACACTTGCTTGACCGCCTCGGTTATCACAAGCAGGGCGGGGTCTGGCGGCATCCATCGCGCATGGCCGTGTTCGTCGGCGACATCATCGACCGTGGCCCGCGCATTCGCGAGGCGCTGCACATCGTCCATGACATGGTCGAGGCCGGTCAAGCCTTGTGCATCATGGGCAACCACGAATTCAACGCCCTCGGCTGGAGCACTCCGGCGCCTCCGGGCAGCGGCAAGCAGTTCGTCCGCGAACACACGCCGCGCCATGCGCGTCTGCTGCACGAAACCCTGACCCAGTTTGAAGACCATCCTGGCGACTGGCACGATTTCCAGCGCTGGTTCTATGAGTTGCCGTTGTTTGTCGACGCTGGACGCTTCCGGGTGGTGCATGCCTGTTGGGACGCCGGCCTGATCGAACCGTTGCGTGCGCAATTTGCGAACGGCTGCATTGATGAACACTTTCTTCAGGCGTCCGCCGTGCCCGGCAGTTTTGCCTGCACCGTGTTCGACCGCCTGCTGCGCGGCACCGACATGCGCCTGCCGGATGGTCTGACCATGACCAGCGGCGACGGTCTGGTGCGTTCCTTCTTCCGCACCAAGTTCTGGGAAGATGACCCGAAAACCTACGGCGACATCGTCTTCCAGCCTGATGCACTGCCGGAACCGGTGGCGCAGAAACCGCTGACCTCCAGCGAAAAAAACAATCTGCTGCGCTACGGCGTCGACGAACCCTTGTTGTTCGTCGGCCACTACTGGCGCAGCGGCAAACCGGCGCCGATCCGCCCGAACCTCGCGTGCCTGGATTACAGCGCGGTGCTCTACGGCAAACTGGTCGCCTATCGTCTGGATCAGGAAACCCGTCTGGATCCGCATAAATTTGTCTGGGTCGATGTCGAGCGGCCGGAGGTGCTGCAATGAGTGCGGTAGCGGTATTGCGTCTGCCGTTGGCGGTGGACTTGAGCGGTTTCGTCAAACTGCTGCAACGCATGCAAGTGCCACATCGCGTCAGCGAAGAGGCTGGCGAACAGGTGCTGTGGGCGCCGGCGGAAATCAGCGAAGACGTGCGTTCACTCTACGAACGCTTCCCGGCTGGCGATCCCGATCAGCAAATGGACATTCCCGTCGCGCCGACCGTCAAGCGGCCGAGCTTTGCCGAGCAACTGAAATACGCCAGGGCCACCGGGTTCATCCTGTTGTTGTGCCTGATCGTTGGTGGATTGACGTACCTCGGTGAGAATCTGCAGACCCTGCGCTGGCTGACCTTCCTCGATTTTCAGGTGGTCGGCGAGTACATCCATTTCACGCCGTTGGCCGACAGCCTGGCGGCGGGGCAGTGGTGGCGGCTGGTCACGCCGATGCTGATCCACTTCGGCATCCTCCACCTGGCCATGAACGGCATGTGGTACTGGGAGCTGGGGCGACGCATCGAGTCGCGTCAGGGCAGTATCAACCTGATCGGCCTGACGCTGCTGTTCAGCCTGGTGTCCAACTACGCACAGTTTGTCTGGAGCGGCCCGACCTTGTTCGGTGGTCTGTCCGGCGTGCTTTACGGTTTGCTCGGACATTGCTGGATCTTCCAGTTGCTGGCGCCGAACCCGGCCTATCGCCTGCCGCGCGGCGTGCTGGTGATGATGCTGGTGTGGTTGCTGGTATGCATGTCCGGGCTGATCTCGATGATCGGTTTCGGCGAAATCGCCAACGCCGCGCACGTCGGCGGGTTACTCATCGGATGCTTCACCGGTTTGTTGGGCGGTTTGTATAACCGCCGTAAACTGGCCGCCTAAAATTTTCTGAAGATAAAGAGCACGGAGACCCCTGATGTCCTCTTTTAACGACATGATCAACAACATTACCCCGGACATCTACGAGAGCCTGAAACTGGCCGTGGAAATCGGCAAGTGGTCCGACGGTGGCAAGCTCACCGCCGAGCAGCGCGAGCTGTCGTTGCAGGCGATGATCGCCTGGGAAATCCAGAACCTGCCTGAAGACCAGCGCACCGGTTACATGGGCCCGCAGGAATGTGCATCGAAGTCGATCGAAGTGCCGAACATCCTGTTCAAGTCGGATGCCATCCATTGATCGAGATTGGCCGCGGTGCAATCAGCAAAATGTCGGCGCGCCTCGACGGGCCGAACGTGCAATACGCGTTTCGTCTGGATGACGTCGAGGTGCCGGTCAACCCATTGATCGGCAGCACGGTGCGTCTGGAATACCTGGGGGCGATCCACTGCACCCATTGCGGGCGCAAGACCAAAACCAGTTTCAGTCAGGGTTATTGCTACCCGTGCATGACCAAACTGGCGCAGTGCGACCTGTGCATCATGAGCCCGGAGCGTTGCCACTATGACGCCGGTACCTGCCGCGATCCAGCGTGGGGCGAGCAGTTCTGCATGACCGATCATGTGGTTTACCTGTCCAATTCGTCGGGCATCAAGGTTGGCATCACTCGTGCTACGCAACTGCCGACTCGCTGGATCGATCAGGGGGCGTGTCAGGCGTTGCCGATCATGCGCGTTGCCACGCGGCAGCAATCGGGCTTTGTTGAAGATCTGTTCCGCAGTCAGGTGGCCGACAAGACCAACTGGCGCGCGTTGCTCAAGGGCGATGCGGTAGCGGTCGATCTGGCGCAAGTGCGCGATCAACTGTTCGAGAGTTGCGCTGAAGGTCTGCAAGGCTTGCAAGAGCGATTCGGCCTACAAGCCATTCAGACGATTGCCGATGTAGAGCCGCTGGAAATCCGCTACCCGGTCGAGCAATATCCGGCCAAAATCGTTAGCTTCAACCTGGACAAGAACCCGATTGCCGAAGGCACGTTGTTGGGGATCAAGGGCCAGTACCTGATCTTCGACACCGGCGTGATCAACATTCGCAAGTACACGGCCTATCAGCTCGCCGTGCATCAATAAGGACGCCAGCATGCGCACCGAACAACCGAAGATGATTTACCTGAAGGACTATCAGGCGCCCGAGTACCTGATCGACGAAACACACCTGACCTTCGAGTTGTTCGAGGATCACAGCCTGGTGCATGCGCAGTTGGTCATGCGCCGCAACCCGGCGCGTGGCCCGGGCCTGCCGCCGCTGGTACTCGATGGCCAGCAGCTGGAATTGCTCTCGGTGACCCTGGCCGATAAAGAGCTTGGCGCTGCTGACTATCAATTGTCCGAGAATCATCTGACCCTGCAGCCGACCGCCGAAACCTTCACGGTCGACACCAGCGTCAAGATCCACCCGGAAACCAACACCGCGCTGGAAGGCCTGTACAAGTCGGGCACGATGTTCTGCACCCAGTGCGAAGCCGAAGGCTTCCGCAAGATCACTTATTACCTCGACCGCCCGGACGTGATGAGCAAGTTCACCACCACCGTGGTCGCCGAGCAGCACAGCTATCCGGTATTGCTCTCCAACGGCAACCCGATTGCCAGTGGCCCGGGCGAAGACGGCCGGCACTGGGCAACCTGGGAAGACCCGTTCATGAAACCGGCGTACCTGTTCGCGCTGGTGGCCGGTGACTTGTGGTGCGTCGAAGACACCTTTACCACCATGACCAACCGCAACGTTGCACTGCGCATTTATGTCGAGCCGGAAAACATCGACAAGTGCCAGCACGCGATGAACAGCCTGAAGAAGTCGATGCGCTGGGACGAAGAGGTCTATGGTCGCGAGTACGATCTGGACATCTTCATGATCGTCGCCGTGAATGACTTCAACATGGGCGCGATGGAGAACAAGGGCCTCAATATCTTCAACTCCAGCGCCGTGCTCGCTCGCGCCGAAACCGCGACCGACGCTGCGCACCAGCGCGTCGAGGCGATCGTCGCCCACGAATATTTCCACAACTGGTCGGGCAACCGCGTGACCTGCCGCGACTGGTTCCAGCTGTCGCTGAAAGAAGGCTTCACCGTATTCCGTGATTCCGGCTTCTCGGCCGACATGAACTCGGCCACGGTCAAGCGCATTCAGGACGTCGCCTATCTGCGTACCCACCAGTTCGCCGAAGATGCAGGTCCCATGGCTCACGCCGTGCGCCCGGACAGCTTCATCGAGATTTCCAACTTCTACACCCTTACCGTGTACGAAAAAGGCTCGGAAGTGGTCGGCATGATCCACACCTTGCTCGGCGCTGAAGGCTTCCGTAAGGGCAGCGATCTGTACTTCGATCGCCATGATGGCCAAGCCGTGACGTGCGACGACTTCATCAAGGCGATGGAAGATGCCAACGGCGTCGATCTGACCCAGTTCAAGCGCTGGTACAGCCAGGCCGGTACACCGCGTCTGGCGGTGAGCGAGTCGTACGACGCTGCCGCGAAAACCTACAGCCTGACCTTCCGCCAGAGTTGCCCGGAAACCCCGGACAAGGTTGAAAAACTGCCGTTTGTGATTCCGGTCGAGTTGGGCCTGCTGGACAGCCAAGGAAACGAGATTGCCCTGCGTCTGAGCGGCGAAGCGTCGGCGCAAGGCACCACGCGCGTGATTTCGGTGACCGAAGCCGAGCAGACTTTCACCTTCGTCGACATCGCTGAGCAACCGCTGCCATCGCTGCTGCGCGGTTTCTCGGCACCGGTGAAACTGAGCTTCCCGTATAACCGCGATCAGTTGATGTTCCTGATGCAGCACGACAGCGACGGTTTCAACCGCTGGGATGCCGGTCAGCAACTGTCGGTGCAAGTGCTGCAAGAACTGATTGCCCAGCAGCAGAAGGGCGAGAGCCTGAAGCTTGACCCGCGTCTGGTGTCGGCACTGCGCACGGTGCTGTCGGACGAATCGCTGGATCAGGCGATGGTCGCGGAAATGCTCTCGTTGCCGGGTGAGGCGTACCTCACTGAAATCAGCGAAGTGGCTGACGTCGATGCGATTCATATCGCCCGTGAGTTCGCTCGTCAGCAATTGGCCGAAGGCCTGTTCGAAGCGCTGTGGCTGCGTTATCAGGCCAATCGTGACCTGTCGAAGAAAACCCCGTACGTGGCTGAAGCCGAGCACTTTGCCCGTCGCGCGCTGCAAAACATTGCGCTGTCGTACCTGATGCTCAGCGGCAAGCCGGAAGTATTGGCGGCGGCGCTGGAGCAGTTCGAGAGCGCCGACAACATGACCGAGCGCTTGACGGCGCTGGCGGTGTTGGTCAACTCGCCGTTCGAAGAGCAGAAGGCATTGGCGCTGGCCAGTTTCGCCGACCACTTCAAGGACAACCCGTTGGTCATGGATCAGTGGTTCAGCGTGCAGGCCGGCAGCACTTTGCCAGGCGGTCTGGAACGCGTGAAAGCGTTGATGCAGCACCCGGCGTTCAACATCAAGAACCCGAACAAGGTGCGTGCATTGGTCGGCGCGTTTGCCGGGCAGAACCTGATCAACTTCCATGCGGCGGACGGCTCGGGTTATCGCTTCCTCGCGGATCTGGTGATTGAGTTGAATGGCTTCAACCCACAGATTGCTTCGCGTCAACTGGCGCCGCTGACGCGCTGGCGCAAATATGACGATGCGCGGCAGGCGTTGATGAAAGGCGAGCTGGAGCGGATTCGGGCGTCGGGGCAGTTGTCGAGTGATGTGTATGAAGTGGTGAGCAAAAGCCTGGCTTGATGGTGTGTTGGCGTCGGTATTCCAGCTTTGGACCGGCCCTCACCCTAACCCTCTCCCAGTGGGAGAGGGGACTGACTGAGGTGTTTTTGCGCTATACGCCGACCTGAAAGTCCGGAGTCGACCCCGGATTTTGAAAAGCCCCAAGATCGGCTCCCTTTCCCCCTCGCCCCCCTGGGGGAGAGGGCTGGGGTGAGGGGGTAAGATCCACGCCTCACCACAAACCCCGAGCCGTACGCATAAAAAAACGCCGCATTAACCAATGCGGCGTTTTTATTTGCCGAAATTACTTCAAATCAAATCGATCCAGATTCGTCACCTTCGTCCACGCAGCAACGAAGTCCTTAACAAACTGCTCCTTCGCATCCGAACTGGCATACACCTCAGCCAACGCCCTTAGCTGCGCGTTGGAACCAAACACCAGATCAACCCGCGTCGCCGTCCACTTCACGCTGCCGGTTTTACGGTCGCGCCCCTCGAACTCATCCGCATCCCTCGAAGTCGGCTTCCACTCCACCCCCATGTCCAGCAGGTTGGTGAAGAAGTCGTTGGTCAGCGCTTCAGTCTGCGAAGTGAACACGCCATGCCGGGTTTGCCCGACATTGGTGTTCAACACGCGCAAGCCACCCAGCAGCACAGTCATCTCCGGTGCGGTGAGGGTCAGCAGTTGCGCCTTGTCGATCAGTAGCGCCTCGGCCGACACGGTGTATTTGCCCTTGCTGTAATTGCGGAAACCATCGGCGATCGGCTCAAGGAAACCGAATGAGTCAACGTCAGTTTGCTCTTGCGAGGCGTCCGCACGTCCCGGCGAGAACGGCACCGTGACCGAATGGCCGGCGTTTTTCGCTGCTTGCTCAACCCCGGCATTACCCGCCAATACGATCAGGTCTGCCAACGAGACTTTCTTGCCAGCGCCGCCGCTATTGAACTCGCCCTGAATGCCTTCAAGTGTTTGCAGCACGTTGGCCAGTTGCTCAGGCTGGTTGGCCTGCCAGAACTTCTGCGGCGCCAGACGCAGACGACCACCGTTGGCGCCGCCACGCTTGTCTGAACCGCGGAACGTCGAGAGTGCCGCCCAGGCGGTGGAGACCAGTTGCGACACCGACAAACCCGAGGCAAGCACTTTACTTTTCAGCGCAGCCGCGTCGCTGTCGTCGATCAACGGGTGGGTGACATCAGGAATCGGGTCCTGCCACAGCAGTTCTTCGTTCGGCAGTTCCGGGCCAAGGTAGCGGGACAGCGGGCCCATGTCGCGGTGGATCAGTTTGTACCAGGCGCGGGCGAAGGCATCGGCCAGTTGATCCGGGTTGGCGAGGAAGCGCCGGGAAATTTGCTCGTAAGCCGGGTCAAAACGCAGCGCCAGGTCAGAGGTGAGCATGGTTGGCGAGAGTTTCTTGTTCGGATCATGGGCGTGGGGAACGGTACCGGCACCGGCGCCGTTCTTCGGAATCCACTGATGCGCACCGGCCGGGCTTTTGCTCAGCTCCCACTCGAAGCCGAACAGGTTTTCCAGGTAGTTGTTGCTCCACTTCGTCGGTGTGGTGGTCCAGGTTACTTCGAGGCCGCTGGTGATGGTGTCGGCGCCCTTGCCGGTGCCGAACGCGTTGCGCCAGCCGAGGCCCTGTTCTTCCAGGCCCGCCGCTTCCGGCTCAGGCCCGACGTTGTCGGCAGGGCCGGCGCCGTGGGTTTTACCGAAGGCGTGACCGCCGGCGATCAGTGCCACGGTTTCTTCATCGTTCATGGCCATGCGGCCAAAGGTTTCGCGGATGTCGTGGGCGGAAGCGACCGGGTCCGGGTTGCCCTCGGGGCCTTCGGGGTTAACGTAGATCAGGCCCATTTGCACCGCAGCGAGCGGGTTTTCCAGATTGCGTTCGCCCTGATCGGTGCGGCTTTCTTCCTTGCCATGCAAATCCGGCTCGGCGACCAGCGTGCCGTCACCGGGCTCCTGCATGGCGGACTTGTCTTTGCCGTAACGACTGTCGCCACCGAGCCACTCGTGCTCCGAACCCCAGTAAACGTCTTCGTCCGGTTCCCACACATCAGGGCGGCCACCGGAGAAACCGAAGGTTTTGAAACCCATGGATTCCAGCGCAACGTTACCGGTGAGAACAATCAGGTCCGCCCAGGAAATATTGCGGCCATATTTCTGTTTGATCGGCCAAAGCAGGCGGCGGGCCTTGTCGAGGCTGACGTTGTCCGGCCAACTATTCAGTGGCGCAAAACGTTGCTGGCCGGAGCCGGCGCCACCACGGCCATCGGCGGTGCGATAAGTGCCGGCGCTGTGCCAGGCCATGCGGATAAAGAGGGGGCCGTAGTGGCCGAAGTCGGCCGGCCACCAGTCCTGAGAGTCAGTCATCAATGCGGTGAGGTCTTGTTTCAGCGCTTGAAAGTCGAGGCTTTTGAAGGCTTTGGCGTAGTCGAAATCCTTGCCCAGCGGGTCGGACTTGGGCGAATGCTGACTGAGGATTTTCAGGTTGAGTTGATTCGGCCACCAGTCACGGTTCGTCGTACCACCACCGGCGGCGTGGTTGAACGGGCATTTCGATTCGTTTGCCATGTTCGGGTCCTTATCAGGTCTGCTACGGCCGGCTCGTGCCGACTTCGGACTAGTAAGGCTAGACCCGACTTGGAGAGTCAGCTAATAGGCCGACTATTGGACGCTGATAGGCAAAGTCTTTCATTTTTTTCTAACGGGTAATTGAAAGTTCGGTTCTTATTTCGAATAGATCTGAATGACTGTCAGTTCTGACAGTGGTGCTCGATGCTTGTGCCAGTTAGTTTTGTTGTGCGAAGAAAGTTAAATTAACGAATACTCAAGGAGAGACATCAATGAAAATTTTCGAACTTTTGGGTAAATGGAGAGGTACGAAAGGATCACTCAGTGCTTTCGTTAATGAAAAGATATTTCTTGAGAGCAGCTATTGTTTGCTACATGACGCAGGCACGGATTTCATAATTACTGCAGGCGATGGTCACGGAAACGAAGCGGCTTTTTCCGTGCCGACAAAGCTGGAAGAAAACCGCCCACACCAAGTAAAGCTTTACACCGAGGGACTTCGATGGGATGTCTGGATCAATGGTGATGTACATGTTGTGGATTCAGGCTTTGTAACAATTACCTTTGATTTCAATTATAGGCGAGCAGTCGGAGACATCGACTTCAAACTTAAGGATGGAAGGAGTGTGACCGGGAAATTCAATCTCCAGAATCCTGGTCCTGTGTAATGCGCGTTTGAGCCGGGTATTTCCGGTAAACCGTTCGCGTTATTCACGGTCAGAAGGGCAGGATCAGCTTGATTGTGCGGTGTTATCGTCTGGCACTTCATCAAGCAAGTCATCCTGCCCCGGCAATTCAGTAATCACACTGAAGTCCGTCACCTCAACCGCACCCAGCCCATACCCCAGCAAATGGAAAGAAAACGCTTTGCGCTCTTGGGGGTTGTCGAAGCTGAAGTTCATTTCCAGCGGCTGGTCGGCGGTTGCGACCATTTCCTGCGGCAGGCCGATCTGCACGTCCTGTTCGAATTCCTTGGCCTTGAGCTGAATGTAAGCCGCCTGCTGCGGATCGACTGAGCGTACCGTCAGACGCACGCGAGTGTGCGAGCCTTTGGGCATTTCCAGGTACTGCGCGCCAATCAGGTTGTCGGCCCAGTCATCGTTGATCTGCGCTTGCAGCGGGATGACGTTGGTACTGCCGAACTGATAGCGGTGATTGAGCGGCGTGCGCAGCAGTGACAGATCGAGGGCGTTAGCGCGAGCGGCGATTTGCCGGGCCGGGTGACCGCTGTAGTTGCCTTTGTATGTGGCAGTTTCGGCGATGAAGCCGGCGCTTTCGTAATAGCGGCAGCGGCGTGGCATGTCGCACTCGGAGAAGATCCCCTGACCGTTGTGATAGCGCAGTTTGCCGTTGGTGAACGACATGATTTCGCGGCCGCTGTCGTAGTCGCGAAACAGCGAGCGGCCGCTCAGCGCGGAAGGCACCGGCAAGTCGAAGTAGTCGAGGATCGAGGTGCTCAGATCGACGTGGCCATATACGCCTTTGTTCAGTCGTGGCAGTTGTTCATGTTCCGGCGCCAGGGTCAGATTGAAGCCCCACGACGAGGCCAGTCGCACGCCATCGATACCGTGGGATTCGTCGGAAGTGATCACCACCAGCGTGTCTTTCAGAACACCCTGACGTTCGAGGCCGCTGAGGAACTGTTCCAGCGCATCGTCGAGATAACCGACGGCGGCTTGTTTCGGCGTTTCGTAGCGCTCCAGATATTCCTCGGGGGCGGAGTAGGGCTGATGGGTGCCGACGGTCAGCAACGTTAGCATCCACGGCTTTTTCTGCTTTTTCAGTTGGCCGACATAGTCCAGCGCGCCTTCGAAAAACGCCTTGTCATCCTTGCCCCACGGGAATTCCAGATAGTTGCTGTTGCTGAACCATTCCAGACCATGAGTCGCATCGAAACCGATGTGCGGCATGATCTTGTCTTTGGCCATGAAGCGCAGCCCGGCACCTTGCAGATAGTGCGTGCTGAAGCCGTGGTCCCGCAGTTGCGCCGGCAGGCAGGCCTGATTGCGCTCGTTGAGAGTAAGCATCTCCACGCCTTTGGGCGTGCCGTTGTTGAGTTTGTCGTAGTCACCGCAAAGCATCGCGTACAGACCGCGAATGGTCTGGTGCGTATGCAGCACGTAATCCGGGGTGTTCATGCCGCGCTCGGCCCAGCGGCTGAGGTTGGGCATCAGGTCTTCTTGATAATGGCTGCCGATGGCCTCGCGGTTTGCGCGGATATAGGCACCGGGAATGCCTTCCAGGGCGATGATCAGCACGTTGCGCGCTTGCCCCGGTGCGGCCAGCATTTTCTGCCCGTTGAGGTCGACGTCGGTGAGCCCGGCCATGGCTGGCGCGGGTTCTTCTACATCGCCGTCCAGCCATTCCTCGCCCCGAATCTGCAGATCGGCGACCTCGGTGGCCAGCAACTGGTGCGGCAGGTTGTATTGGCGCCACGGGTCCGCTTCGCTCGGCCAAAGATTCTGCGCGCCCCAGTGCGCGGCGAACAACACCAGCGGTGCGCTCCAGATCGCGCGTAGCAGGGGCGGACGCGGCACGCCACGGCCGGCAAATTGAGTCAGCAGCCAAAACAGCAGGGCCAGCAGCAAGGTGATGCCCAATGCCGGATGCGCCAGTCCGCCACCGGTGGAATTTTCCACGAACTGCGGATCGATCAGATAATGAATGTCGGAAGGCGTCGGCAGACGACCGACGGCGCTGACCAGTTCAGCGGTCGCCACGGCCAGCAAGCCCCAGAACAGCAGCACCGGCAAGGCCAGCCACCAGGCCCGACGATGCAGCAAAGCCACCAGCAGACTGCCAATGGCCAGGTCCGACACATAGCCCAGCGGTGTCGACCAGCCCAGTGCTGCACGCAGGCACACCGGCACAATCAACACGAGAAAAATCAGCGAAAAGAGGCGGGCATACGGCTGCCGCAACCGGTTAAAAAGAGCGCTCACAAAAAAAGACCTTCCAGCCATTAAAACGTCATAAAAGTGTGGGCGATGATACCAAGGGTAGGCTGTCTGATCGCCCTTTTAAACGCACAGCCGATGCGCTGGCGCGGTGCCCTCTGAAGGCGCTGGAATGTCTGCGGCCCTGACCGGGCCTTGTGTGGCAGGGCAATCGGCGATATTGCTGCGGGTGGATTTATTGTTTCAGGCTGTTTAACCCGTCATCCGCCACCGAAGATCCAGTGTGGGAGCGAGCTTGCTCGCTCCCACATTTGATGGGTAGACAGACCAGGAAAGCAGAATGGGCCTTTGATCCGTAAAAGCTGCATTTGCGAACCGTTGCGATTTACAATGCCCGACCTCTGTCGGAGACCGGTCTTCGTGGATGTCCTCACACAACTGCTTGCTCTGCTTGAGCGATGGGTGATCACCCCGGTCACCACGCAATTTTTCGGCCTGTTCGACCTCAATGGTCGCCTCGGCGTGGTTTTTCTTTTTGCTTCGTTCAGCATTGCCTACGCACTGTTCCGCTATAGAAAGTCGCGCCAGCTGACCGATGCGCAGACCTTCTGGCAATTTATCGGCGGCCGGCGGGTGTTCGGCCATCGCTCGGCATGGCTCGATTACCGCTACTACTTCATCAAGGCGATACTCAAAGTGGCGCTGGTCTTGCCGCTGGTGGCCTTGGTTGATCCCTACATCCTGCGCTCCGGCGACTATCAGCAGTTTTTCACGCAACTATGGGGCGCACGCGAGCAAGTGCCCAATCACCCATGGATCGCTTCGCTCTACGGCTTCGGGGCGTTCCTGCTCAGAGACTTCCTGCATTACTGGATTCATCGCGCCTTTCATTCGCGCTACCTGTGGGATTTTCACAAGGTTCATCATTCCGCGCCGGTACTGGTGCCGGCCACGGCGAGCCGGATTCACATCGTCGAAACGGTAGTGGAAAGACTGGTGATGACGGTCGGGCTCGCGGCGTTTGCCGGCGTGGTCTGGTACGCCTGTGGTGGTGAAGTCAGCCGCTACACCTTGTTCGGCGTGACCTGGCTGGTGTTGTTCGTCAACAGCCTGGCAGCCAATCTGCGTCACAGTCACGTCTGGCTATCGTTCGGCCCGAGGATCGAGCATGTGCTCAACAGCCCGGCGCAACACCAGATTCACCACAGCGATGCACCTCGCCACCACAACAAGAACTTCGCCACGAATTTGTCGATCTGGGACTGGATGTTCGGCACGCTCTACCTCACCACTTCGACACCGGAACCGTTGCGCTTTGGCACGGGCGAGGCCGATCGCGGGCGCTACCTCACGCTGTACGACTTGATCGTGAAACCCTTCGTCGATAGCACGCGGCGCTTTCTGCCTGCCAAGCGTCCTCGTGCTATCGATATGCGATAAAGATATTTAATTTCTGTTTTTTATATCTATAAAGTCAGACCTTTCAGCAAACCACCCCATGCTGCGAGGTTGTCATGGCCACACCGTTTAAACGTTCCGCACTGACTCTGCTGGCCGCTTCTCTGGCCGCGAGTGCGTTGTTCAGCACCGGCGCTCAGGCTGAAGGCAAGATCAGCATCGCCCAGCAATTCGGTATCGGTTACCTGATTCTCGATGTGGTGCGCGACCAGAACCTCATCGAAAAACACGGTAAAGCGCAGGGCCTCGACATCAAGGTCGAATGGAACAGCATTTCCGGCGCCACGGCGATGAACGAAGCGCTCCTCACCGGATCGCTCGATGTGGTTTCCGCCGGTGTACCGCCGATGCTCACCGTGTGGGATCGCACCAAAGGCAAACAGAACGTCAAAGCCATCGCCGCACTGGGTTCGATGCCCAACTATCTGCTGACCAACAATCCCAATATCAAGACACTCAAGGATTACACCGAAAAGGACAGGATCGCCGTGCCTGCCGCCGGCGTGGGCTTCCAGTCACGCACCTTGCAGATCGAAACCGCGAAGGAATTCGGTGACGCGCAATTCAAGAAATTCGACGACATCTCAGTCAGCCTGCCGCACCCCGATGCGACGGCCGCGCTGATTGCCGGCGGCTCGGAAATCAACTCGCATTTCTCCAGCCCGCCGTTCCAGTATCAGGCTTTGCAGAATCCCAACGTGCACAAAGTGCTGAGTTCCTACGACGTGCTCGGCGGACAGGCGACGTTCAACGTGCTCTACACCACAGAAAAATTCCACGACGAAAACCCGAAAACCTACAAGGCGTTCTACGACGCGTTGGCTGAGGCCGAGAAAATCATCAAGGCTGACAAACCCGCTGCTGCACAGGCGTACATTCGTGTCGAACAGTCGAAATTGCCGCTGGCCCTGGTCGAGCAAATCGTCAAAGACCCGGAAATCGATTTCACCGTGGTACCGCAGCGCACCTTTATCTACGCCGAGAAGTTGCAGGAGCTGGGCGTGCTGAAGAACAAGGCCGACAGCTGGAAGGATTATTTCTTTGAGGAAGCGCATGGTGGCGCGGGGAGCTGATAACGCCGGGTCAAGGAGGGAACGCCGTGGGTTGTTTCTGGACAGCGTAATAGCCACTCAGTAGCATTCGACTCCAACGGATTATCTCTTCGCACGTCGTCCGACGTGGAACGCTCAAGGAATCGACATGCGCGACACCCCCATTGACCAAAAACGAACGGTCGTGACCCAGGTCAACGGCGAGATTCACTATGAAACCCAGATCAGTTTTAGCTCCATGTCGCTCGTCGATGGCGACATTCGTGTGCATCGTGCTGAAGGCAATCAGCTAGACGTTCCGGTGGCCGGGGCGGATTTCGCTTGGCGCATTGATCTGGATGGGGTGCATAGAGTACCGGTAACGCAGGCAGCGGTTGAACCGGAGGAACCGCTGCCTGTCGATGACAGTTTGAAGTTGTTCAACTCGAAAACCGTGTGGATCACACTGGCGCTGTGGTTCTTCGTCAGTTCGGTGTTCGGTTGGCTGGGGATTGTGGTGGCAGGCGGATATCTCGGTTACCAGTGGCGTGAGGTGGAAAAGCGCAAGGGACAGTTGGCCAAGGCAACCGTCGTTGAAGCCGTGCCCCGTTCCGGCTCGGGGATGTCACGGGAAAGCGTGCGCAAGGCATTGGCCCGCAAGCGGTAATTCGGCACACATCAAAAACAAAAAAGGGGCGGCCTGATCATCGATCAGGCCGCCCCTTTTTTATTGCCGCTCAGTCAGATCAGTGCATTTTGCTGTGATCGTGACCTTCCATGTTGGTCAGCGCGCGAACCGGCGCTTTGACTTCGATGGTCTCTTTCTCGCCTTTGGCGTTTTCCACGGTCAGGGTCAGCGGCACGCTTTCGCCTTCCTTGAGCTGACCGGTCAGGCCCATCAGCATCACGTGGTAGCCGTTCGGATCCAGCTTGACGGCTTTGCCGGCTGGCAGTTCGACGAACTTCACCGGGCCCATGCTCATGACGTCGTTCTTCATGGTCATTTCGTGGATCTGCACGTCTTTGGCCACGGGCGTCGCGACGCTGAGCAACTTGCTGTCGGTGTCGGCGGTGAGGGTCATGAACGCGCCGCTGGCGGACTGGGTCGCCACGGTGGCACGGACCCAGGCGTCGTCGACTTTGGTCTGCGCGGAGACCTGGAACGCCAGGCCCAGCAGAGACAGACCGATAACAGCGCGTTTGATGTGGTTCAGAACAGGTTGCATCAGCAAACCTCCATAACAGTAAGCAAATCTTCCGTGCATTGTTCTGCCGAAAGCGAAGTGGACAGCCCCAGGCGCAAGCCGCCATTGGAGTCGTAAACGTAACTGGTGGCAGTGTGCGAGATGGTATAGGTGTCGCCGGCCGGGACTTTCTCGTAGAACACGTCGAATTCCTTTGCCGTGGCCGCGGTTTCCTCAAGCGTGCCGTACAGCGCAACGAACGTCGGGTCGAAGGCTTTCATGTAGGCGTCGAGGATTTCTGGTGTATCGCGTTCGGGATCGAGGCTGATGAAAATCACCTGTAAACGGTCGCCATCGGCGCCCATCAGCTTCTTGATTTTCGCCGCGCGGGCGAGGGTGGTCGGGCAGACTGCCGGGCACTGGGTGAAGCCGAAGAAGACCATCGGCATCATGCCGCGAAAGCTCGACAGCGTCATGGTTTCGCCATCGGTGTTCTTCAGTTTGAAGGTACGTCCCATGATCTTGTTACTCAGATCCTTGCCGTACTTGTACGACAATTGGCCACGGGTGTCGCAGCCGGCGAGCAGGCCGAGCCCAAGCACGCCCATTCCCGCAAGCACCTTGCGGCGAGTCAACAAAGCCGTCATCTAATACCGCCTTTTGCAGCCCGTCAGTCGGCAGGACTGGCGGGGGGTTAACCGTAAAAGCGGCGCATGATACCAAACTGCAGGCAGACGCCGGCCACGGATCGCCGCGCGGCACAGGATCGAGCGACAAAAGGTGTAAGAAAAAGTGACGACGGACTCACTGCACCCGCGAATCCTCAACGCTCCAGCCGCCGCCCAGCGCGGTGTACAGATTGACCTCGGCGACCAGTTGCGCGAGGCGATCGGTGATCAGACCCTGTTGCGAACTGAACAGCGAACGCTGCGCATCGAGAAACGTCAGGCTGCTGTCGACGCCGTTCTTGTAACGATTCTGCGCGAGGTTGTAATAGGTCTGAGTAGCCGCGACCAGATCGCGCTGCGCCTGCAATTGCTGCTGATACGTACTGCGCGCGGCGAGGCCGTCGGCGACTTCCTGAAACGCGGTCTGGATCGACTTTTCGTATTCGGCCACCGCCACGTCTTTCTGCAACTTCGAATAATCCAGACTCGCGCGCAGGCTGCCGGCGTTGAAGATCGGCAGGCTGATCTGCGGCTGAAAGGTCCACGCGCCCGAGCCGGCGCCGAACAATCCGGACAGGTCACGACTGGAGGTGCCGGCATTGGCCGTCAGGCTGACGCTGGGGAAAAACGCCGCTCGCGCTGCACCGATATTGGCGTTGGCGGCCTTGAGTTTGTATTCAGCCTGGAGAATGTCCGGACGGCGCTGCAACAGATCCGATGGCAAACCGGCCGGCAGTTGTTGCACCAGATCGCTGGCCAGCGGACGTGCCGGCAGAGAGTCCGGCACTGGTGCGCCGACCAGCAGGGTCAGGCTGTTCAAGTCCTGCGCGACCTGCCGCTGATAACGCGCCAGATTGGCCCGTGAACTGTCGACGCTGGTCTGCGCCTGCGCCTGCTCCAACGCCGAAGACTTGCCGGCTTCGCGATTGCGCGTGGTCAGGTGCAGGCTCTGTACGTCGGCGGCGAGGGTGTCGCGGGTCAGTTCCAGCAGCTCCTGATCGGCGCGCCAGGTCAGGTAGGCATTGGCGACGTTGGCTACCAGACTCAACTGCGCACTGCGCCGCGCTTCCTCAGTCGCAAGCCAGGTTTGCAAGGCTTGCTCGCTGAGGCTGCGCACGCGACCGAAGAAGTCCAGTTCATAGGCGCTGATGCCGAGGTTGGCCGAGTACGTCGAGTTGATCAGCGCTTTGCTTCCGGTCACGCTCGGCGGCATCCGCTGGCGTAACTCGTTGGCGTTGGCCGACACCGCCGGGAACAGGTCGGCGCGCTGAATGCGGTATTGCGCCTGAAAGGCTTCGACGTTCAATGCCGCCACGCGCAGGTCACGGTTGTTGACCAAGGCGCTTTCAATCAGCTGTCGCAGCGCCGGGTCGGTGAACAGCGTGCGCCAGTCCTCGCTGGTCGTGGCCGCTTGCGTTTCTGTCGGATATTGCGCGGCACTGGGTGAAGCGGGGCGCTGGTACTCGGGAATCAAGGAACAACCGCCCATCAGCATTGCCATGGACAGCAGGGAAAGTCGCAACGTCAACATCGAACTGCCTCATGCATTAAAAGAGCGTTGTGCTCAGGCGCCGGCCATCCATTTCGCCAGACCGTGGCGACCACTGACCCCAAGTTTGGCCGTGGCGCGTTTGAGATAGGTCTCGATCGAGCTGTTTTTGACCCGCAGCTTTTCCGCCATTTGCGGCACGGTGCCGCCGGTCAAAAGGCCCAGACAGACTTCTTTTTCGCGCACCGACAGGGCGATGTCGCTTAATGCCAGGCGCTCATCGAACACCTGTGCCAGCGGCGCCTGATCAAGTTCGGCCAAGGGCTGGCGAGGTTGCCGGGCGAGGATTTGCCGATTGATCTGCGCGTGACGTTCGATCAGTGGCAGCAGGGTGTCGGACAGACTTTTCAGAAACGACAACTCCGGCAGGGAAAACACCCGTTGCGTATGCGGTCGGTAAAACGAAATCACGCAACGGCGGTTAGACGTACGCGAAACCAGATTGCATTGATGGGCGCTGTGCTGCGGATGGCGCGGCTGCAGCGAGGCTCTCAGTTGAATCAGCAGCGAATCGTTCATCTCGATCATTTTTTGCAACAGCGGATGATCGTCGGGACTCTCCAGCGGATCGGGCGGGGCACACGTCTGCGCCGGACCGGCGCTGCCCAAGGGTTTGATGTCGACCACACTGGCCTGACGCTCATCCAGCGTCCACTCACTGAGATCTACCCGGTTGACCGGCACCAGTGTGTCGACCAACTGGAACATGTTCGTGGCAAAATGATCATCGCCGGTACTGGCAATCAGTTCACCGAGTTGCCAGTAGAAGTGTGGGTTTTCGGTGTTGCGAATAGTGCCGGTCAGATTCATATCCTTCATCCCTGGTTCAGAGCCATCACTGAATCGTCTGCCGTCTCTGTAAAAGCCGCCCACGCAGTCATTTCTCCTTGAACATGATCTGGAGCGGGATTTAAGCCTATGGATTTGTCCTACGTCTGTAGGGGAAAACAGGGACACAAAGTGCCACTATTTCTGAATGTTGGCGCCGGGGTTCTGACGCCGCTGAACACAGGTGTACCGGTGTGAGTGACTGTTCAGTCACGCTCAGGCCCCGGAAACCCGGGCGATGGTCAATTCTGATCGGCAACGCTCGAGCAAATGGCGGCGCTGCTATGTGGTTTTTTTCCTACAAGCTTTTCAGTATTTCCTCTCCGAACTTTTAGACAGTGCCTGCGACAACCACGCCAGCAAAGCTTCACAGGCGGGTACGGACGGGGTGATTGTCCGGGTTTCAGGTGTCATGTCAGCGTCAGGGCCGATGTTTGAATACCGGCAAAATCACATGAGAAGGATCTTATGCAGCCTAATTCTGCCAACGTGGCGGACGATCTGTCCGTGCCTGTCGAGACATTCGCGCTGACAGCCGCTCAACGGGATATCTGGCTGGACCAACTGAGCCGCGGAGATTCGCCGCTGTATAACATTGGCGGTTATGTCGAACTGACCGGGCCGCTGGATCCGGCATTGCTGCAATCGGCACTTGAATATCTGGTGGAAGCCAACGATGCCTTGCGCATTGTTCTGCGATCGAACGTTGGTCACGACGGGCTGCCGTTGCAAGGGTTTGCCCAGGCGTTGCCGGTGGCCATGCCACTGCATGACTTCAGTGGGCACCCCGATCCGCAGTCGGCGGCCCGCACGCTGGTCGAAGAGCAGATGGCGCATGCCTTCGTGTTGCACGGGCAAGCGTTGTTCCGCTTCACTCTGATTCGCCTCGATCGCGATCACCACTGGTTGGCAGCGCAGGCCCACCACTTGATTATCGATGGCTGGGCTTTCGCTCTGCTGTTCAAGTCGCTGGGCGACATCTACAGCGCGTTGTGCCGTGGCGAGCGCCCGAGTGGGGCGGCACCGTCCTATGTCGGCTTTATCGAAGATGACGCGCGCTACCATCAGTCACCCCGCTATGAGCGAGACCAACGCTACTGGCTGGACAAGTACCACAGCTTGCCCGAACCCTTGTTGACTGCTCGCCATCGCGAATCCCTCGACGTTGAAGCCGCCCCCAGCCGCATCCACGTCGAGGCTTTTCCAACCGTGCTGCACGAGCGCATGAAAGACTGCGCGCGGCAATTGGGTGGCTCGGCCTTTCACGTCTTGCTCGCGGCGCTGCATGTGTATTTCAGTCGCACGGCCCAACGTGACGAGTGGGTGGTCGGGTTGCCGATTCTCAATCGCTCCGGTGCCCGCTTCAAAAGCACGCTAGGGTTATTCACCCAGGTCAGTGCAATGCGCATGGGGTTTGGCCGGGCGCTGTCATTCGGTGAGTTGATCAAAGCGATTGGTGCTGGCCTGAAGCAGGATTTCCGCCATCAACGCTACCCGCTGAGCGAGATGAACCGCGCACTGGGCCTGTTGCGTGAAGACCGTGCGCAACTGTTCGAACTGTCGGTGTCCTACGAGCAGGACGACCATGACTACCGTTACGGTGAGGCGTCGGGACACTCGGTCAAGGTCTCCAGCCAGCACGAGGCGACACCGCTGGCCATTCACCTGCGCAGCAACCGCTACAACGACAAAGCCTGGTTGCATCTGGTGTACTCGCCGGCCTGTTTCACGGCTGACGAGATCGCGTCGTTCACCGAGCGTTTGTTGCTGATTCTGCAGCAAGGCCTGGAATGTCCGGAACGGGTTATCGCTGACTTCAACCTCAATAGCCTGGCAGAGCAGGCCCTGCTGAACGAGTGGAACGACACCTGGGTCAGTTATCCGCAGGGCCAACTGATTCATCGGCGATTTGAATCCCGAGTGAGCGAACAACCGGACGCTGTTGTGGCGACTTGTCAGGGGCGGACGCTGAGCTACGCCGAACTGAACCGGCAAGCCAATGCGTTGGCTCATCATCTGCTGGGCCTCGGTGTACGGCCGGATGACCGGGTGGCAATCGTCGCGCGCAGGGGCTTGGAGACATTGGTCGGGCTGTTGGCGATTCTCAAGGCTGGCGCCGCTTATGTGCCGATTGACCCGGCGCATCCGCCCGAGCGCCTGAGCTATTTGCTCAGTGACAGCGCTCCGGTGGCGTTGCTGAGCCAAAGCGATCTGCGTGAGCGTTTGCCTGCCACAGCGCTGCCGGTGATCGAGCTTGATCGGCGCGAATGGTTGCTCGACAACACGACCGATCCTGACCTGCCGGGTTTGACCACGGACAACCTCGCTTATGTGATTTACACCTCCGGCTCAACCGGGTTGCCCAAAGGCGTGATGGTCGAGCACCGCACACTCGGCAATCTGGTCGACTGGCACTGCGCGGCGTTCGGTCTCGGCATCGGACAGCACACGTCGAGCCTCGCCGGCTTCGGTTTCGACGCGATGGCGTGGGAGGTCTGGCCGGCGTTGTGTGCCGGGGCGACGCTACATTTGTCACCCGCAAGCGAAGGCAGCGAAGACATCGACGCGCTGCTCGACTGGTGGCGTGCGCAGCCGTTGGACGTCAGTTTCCTGCCAACACCGATTGCCGAATATGCCTTCAGCAAACAACTCGATCACCCGACCTTGCGCACCTTGCTGATCGGCGGTGATCGTCTGCGCCAGTTCAACCGTGCGCAGTCGTTTGCGGTGGTCAACAACTATGGCCCGACCGAAGCCACGGTGGTCGCCACTTCAGGACTGATCGCACCGGGGCAGGCGTTGCACATCGGCAAACCCGTCAGCAATGCCACGACGTACCTGCTCGATGATCAACAGCGCCCGGTGCCGATCGGCATTATTGGCGAGTTGTATGTCGGCGGCGCCGGGGTGGCTCGGGGTTACCTGAATCGTCCTGATCTGACCGCCGAACGCTTCCTCGACGACCCGTTCAGTGTGCAGCCGGATGCGCGCATGTACCGCACCGGCGATCTGGCCCGGTGGTGCGCCGACGGCAACCTTGAATACATCGGTCGCAACGATGATCAGGTGAAGGTGCGCGGTGTGCGTGTCGAGCCGGGCGAAATCGAAGCGGCGCTCAGCAGTCATGACGCGGTACAGGAAGCTGTGGTGCTGGTGCGCGACGGTCAGCTGTTGGCATGGTTCACCGAGCGTGAAGCGCTGGACATCCTGCATCTGCACGCGCACCTGACCTCGCGCTTGCCGTCCGCCCTGTTGCCGACGGCGTACGTGCGCTTGGCAACGTTGCCACTGACCGCCAACGGCAAGCTCGATCGCCAGGCCTTGCCAGCACCGGGACCGGAGGCGTTGATCCGTCGCGAATACGAGGCGCCGCAAGGTGACGTCGAAATCGCCCTGGCGCAGATCTGGGCCGAGGTCTTGCAGGTCGAACGGGTAGGGCGTCACGACCATTTCTTTGAGCTGGGCGGCCACTCGTTGTTGGCGGTCGGGCTGATCGAGCGCATGCGCCAGATCGGCATGAGCAGCGATGTTCGCGTGCTGTTCAGCCAACCAACACTGGCCGCGTTGGCTGCAGCGGAGGGCAGCGGCCGTGAGGTCGAGGTGCCGGCCAATCGCATTCCCGCCGATTGCACGCACATCACGCCAGAGCTGCTGCCGCTGGTGCAGCTGGATCAGGCGATGATCGAGCATATCGTCGCAACAGTGCCGGGCGGTGCCGCCAACGTGCAGGACATCTACCCCTTGGCGCCATTGCAGGAAGGCATTCTCTATCACCACATCACCGCCGCACAGGGCGATCCGTATCTGCTGCAATCACTGCTGGCGTTCGACAGTCTCGAACGGGTCGAGGCCTTCGCCGCTGCGCTGCGTGAGGTCATGGCGCGGCACGACATCTTGCGCACGGCAGTGGTCTGGGAAGGACTGACGTCACCGGTGCAAGTGGTCTGGCGCGAGGCCATCTTGCCGGTGCAAGAGGTTGAACTTGATCCTGCCCACGGCGCGATCATCGATCAATTACACCAGCGCTTCGATGCGCGGCGCTATCGCCTCGACGTCAGTCAGGCGCCGCTGCTGCGCCTGATGTATGCCCGTGATCCGGCGCACAACCGATTGGTCGGCATTTTGCTGTTCCATCATCTGGCGATGGATCACATTGCGCTGGAAGCGATGCGCGAAGAAATTCATGCCAGCCTGTCCGGGCACTCGGAGACGCTGGCGCCGCCAGTACCGTATCGCAACTACGTGGCGCAGACGCGGCTGGGCGTCAGCGAGCAGGAGCATGAAGCGTTCTTTCGCCAGATGCTCGGCGACATCGACGAGCCGACCTTGCCGTTCGCTTTGCAGAACGTGCAGGGTGACGGCAGCAACATCGAAGAAGCCGAGCAAACCCTGGCATCCGGTCTCTATCAGCGCATGCAACAGCAGGCGCGTTCGGCTGGCGTGAGTGTCGCCAGCCTGATCCACCTCGCTTGGGCGCAAGTATTGGCGGCGACATCCGGCCAGCAAAGTGTCGTATTCGGCACGGTGCTGATGGGGCGCATGCAGGGCGGCGCGGGTGCCGACCGGGCGCTGGGGGTGTTCATCAACACCTTGCCGCTGCGGGTCGATGTCGGCCAAGGCGCGCGCGCGGCGGTGAAGTCCACCCATTCCCGCCTGACCGCGTTGCTCGCCCATGAGCACGGCTCTTTGGCGCTGGCTCAACGTTGCAGCGGCGTTGCTGCGCCAGCGCCGTTGTTCAGCGCCTTGCTCAACTATCGGCACAGCGATGATGTCGAGCAAAAAACCTCCCGGCAGACCTGGCAGGGCATCGAGACTCTGGCCAACGAGGAGCGCACCAATTACCCGTTTACCCTGAGTGTCGATGACCTCGGCACAGGTTTGCGTCTGACCAGCAGAACCTTGTTGAACATAGGCGCGCAGCGGATTTGCGCTTACGTGCAGTCAGCGCTGAACGGTTTAGTCGAAGCGTTGGAGACCACGCCGCAGCGGCCGCTGAACAGCTTGCCGTTGTTACCGCAGGAAGAACGGCAACGGCTGCTGATCGAGTTCAACGCTACTGAAGTCGATTGCCCGATGGACCAGCCACTGCAGGCGCTGTTCGAACAGCAGGTGCAGCGCCAACCGGATGCCATCGCCGTGCAATTTGCCGAGCAGCGCCTGAGCTATCGCGAGTTGAACAAGCAGGCCAACCGTCTGGCCCATCAACTGCGCGAACTCGGCGTACAGCCGGATTCACGGGTGGCGATCTGCGTCGAGCGCGGGCCTGAGCTGGTGATCGGTCTGCTGGGCATTCTCAAGGCGGGTGGTGCATATGTGCCGCTCGATCCGGATTATCCGCTGCAACGACTGAACTACATGTTGCAGGACAGCGCACCGGTCGCGCTGCTGGTGCATGCCGCGACGCGCGATCTGCTGGGCGAACCCGGCGTGCCGCTGATCGATCTCGATCTCGGTGCATGGCAGGACCAACCGCACGACAATCCGCAGGTGCCGGGCCTCGGCGCGGCGAATCTGGCCTACATGATCTATACCTCCGGCTCCACCGGTACGCCAAAAGGCGTGATGATCGAGCACCGCAGTGCCTGCAACATGGTGCACTGGGGTTCGCAGTTGTCGCCGCCCACTGAACACGGCGCGTTACTGCAAAAGGCGCCGTACAGTTTCGACAGTTCGGTGTGGGAGATTTTCTGGCCACTGTGCTCGGGGATGCGTTTGGTCTTGGCGCGGGCCGATGGCAATCGCGATTCGGCCTATGTGACGCAAGTGATCCGCGAGCAGAACATTACCGTGGTCAAGTTCGTGCCGGCGTTGTTGCAACAGTTCATCGAACAGGACGATGTCAGCCAGTGCACCAGCCTCACCGACGTGCTTAACGGTGGCGGCGAGTTGACCGTTGCCCTGGCCCGGCAAGTGCGCGAGCGCCTGCCGTGGGTGCGTCTGCACAACGTCTATGGGCCGACCGAAACCACGGTCGACAGCAGTGGCTGGACCCTGGAACCCGGCGAACCGGTGCCGCCGACGCTGGTGCCGATCGGCAAGGCCCTGAGTAACACGCGGCTGTATGTGCTCGATGCCGGCGATCAACCGGTGCCGTTTGGCGTCAGCGGGCATTTGCACATTGGCGGGGTGGGCGTGGCGCGGGGCTATCTGGGACTGCCGCAATTGCAGTCCGAACGCTTTATCGACAGCCCGTTCGTGGCCGGTGACCGCTTGTATCGCACTGGGGATCTGGTGCGTTACGGCGCTGACGGCAATCTCGAATTCCTCGGTCGCAATGACTTCCAGGTCAAGCTGCGCGGGGTGCGCCTTGAGCTGGGCGAGATTGAAGCGCGCCTGCTGGAACATCCGGCCATTCGCGAGGCGGTGGTGCTGGTGCGCGATGAGCGGCTGGTGGCTTATTACACCCTGCGTGCCGAGCTGGCTGCGCCGACGCTTGAAGCATTGCGAGCGCATGTATTGGCGCAGTTGCCGGAGTTCATGGTGCCCGGCGCCTACGTGATGCTGGCGGCGTTGCCGTTGACGCCCAACGACAAAATCGATCGCAAGGCGTTGCCGGAACCGGGGGCGGAGGCGCTGCTCAGCCGTCCTTACGAGGCCCCGGAAGGCGATGTGGAAACGGCCCTGGCGCAGATCTGGGCGCAGGTGCTCAAGGTCGAGCAGGTGGGGCGCGACGACAACTTCTTCGAACTGGGCGGGCATTCGCTGCTGGCGGTCAGTTTGGTCGCGCGCATGCGCCTGGCCGGCCTGCATGTCGACGCGCGGACGCTGTTCAGCCAGCCGACACTGGCCGCGCTGGCAGCACAGACCACGCGGCAGGCCAGGCACGTCGAGATCGCCCAGACCACCATCCCGAACCTCAACCGCAAACGCCGGCTCTGATCCTCGGACACAAAACCTGTGTGAGCGAGCCTGCTCGCGAAGGCGTTGGTTCAGTCAATGATGATGTCGACTGACCCACCGCTTTCGCGAGCAGGCTCGCTCCCACAGGGGGCTTGCGGTGCTCAAGCGCGCGGCTTGTCCCCGCTTCCCATGTCAGACACCCAAGCCCCGATGTTTTAGTTTTTCCAGGCTGCGCGCCGCGTGCACGGACTCGCTGCTGCGCGCTCCTTTTTTCCGTATTTACAGCAGGTTACCTCATGCATTTCAGCGAACTGATGGCTGTTATTTCCACCCATGCGATCCGCCTTCAACAGGAAGATGAAGACCTGATCATTCTGGGCAGCGACGACGCGCTGGATGACGCGTTGTGGGACAGCCTCTCGGCGCACAAGGCGCAACTGCTGGAACTGGTTGCAGAACACGGCGGTGACTGGCTGAGCCCGGCCTTTCGCATCACCCCGGACATGCTGCCGCTGGTAAAGCTGAATCAGGACACGCTGGACCGCATCGTCGCCACCGTGCCGGGCGGCGCCGCCAATGTGCAGGACATTTATCCGCTGTCCGCATTGCAGGAGGGCATGCTCTATCACCACCTCTCGGCGGCTGCTGGCGACCCTTACATCTCGCAGGCACGCTTCGCGTTCGACAGCCGGCACCGGCTGGACGCCTTCGCCGACGCGCTGCGCTGGGTGGTCAAGCGCCACGATATCCTGCGCACCTCGTTCGTCTGGGAATACCTCGATGAAGCGGTGCAAGTGGTCTGGCGCGAGGCGCCGCTGGTGTGTGAGGAAGTCAGCGTCGACAGTGGTGCCGACGTGCTCACGCAACTGCTCGAACGTCACGATCCGCAGCACTTTCGTCTCGACATGCAGCAAGCGCCGCTGTTGCGCATGGTCTATGCGCAGGATCCTGCGCAGGGCCGCGTCGTTGCGCTGTTGCTGTTTCATCACATGATCATGGATCACGTCGCGCTGGATGTGCTGCGCCGGGAAATTCAGGCCTGTCTGCTCGGGCAAACTGCGCAGGTGCCAGCGGCGGTGCCGTATCGTGATCACTTGGCCAATGCACGCGGTGCCGGCAACGAGCAGGCGCAGGAAGCTTTTTTCCGCGACATGCTCGCCGATATCGACGAGCCGACGCTGCCCTGTGGTTTGCAAGATGTGCAGGGTGACGGCCACGCCATCGAGGAAGCCTCGCTGATGCTCGACAGCCGCTTGAGCCGGCAGTTGCGCGAGCAGGCGCGGCAGCTCGGCGTGAGTGTCGCGAGCCTGACGCATCTGGCCTTGGCGCGGGTGTTGGGGCAATTGTCCGGGCGCACGGCGGTGGTGTTTGGCACCGTGCTGCTGGGGCGGATGGACGCGGGCGAGGGCGGTGAGCAGGCGTTGGGGATGTTCATCAACACCTTGCCGCTGCGCGTTGATGTCGGCGAGCAAAACGTGCGTGCCGGCGTGCGGGCGACCCATCGGCGCCTGACCGCGCTGCTGGCGCATGAGCAGGCTTCGCTGGCGTTGGCGCAACGCTGCAGCGCCGTCGCGGTGCCGACGCCGCTGTTCAGCGCGATTCTCAACTACCGGCACAGCAGTGCCGAAGAAGTCGCTGACGTGGTCGACATTGCCCCCGGTGTGCAGGTGCTCGGCGCGCGTGAGCGCACCAATTATCCGTTGACCATCAACATCGATGACCTCGGCGCAGACTTGCGCATCACCGCACTGGCGGATGCGGCGCTGGGTGCCGAGCGCATGGCCGCGTACCTGAATACGGCGCTGGAGAGTCTGGCGGCAGCCCTGCAATCCAGTGCCGATGTGGCGCTGCAAGCGCTGAAAATCCTCCCCGCCAGCGAACGCGAGCACCTGCTGCACGGCAGCAATTTGCCGCTGACGCAGTTCCCCGCCACCCCGCTGATCCACCAGCAATTCGAAGCCCATGCAATGGCCCGCCCGGACGCCACGGCGCTGATCTTCGAAGGGCAGACGCTCAGCTACGGCCAACTCAATCGTCGCGCCAATCAGGTCGCCCACCATTTGCTGGCGCTGAACATTCGCCCTGACGACCGCGTGGCCATCTGCGTCGAGCGTGGCCCACAGATGATCATTGGCCTGCTCGGCGTGCTCAAGGCGGGCGCCGGTTACGTGCCGATCGATCCGGCCTATCCGCTCGACAGAATCAGCTTCACCTTGGAGGACAGCGCCCCGGCAGCGGTGCTGATGCAGGCGGCGACCCGTGATCGCGTGACCGCTCTCGACGTGCCGCAGATCGACCTCGACAGCGCTCACTTCAAGGCCGAACCCGACAGCAATCCGCAGATCCCCGAGCTGACCCCGACGCATCTGGCGTACGTGATCTACACCTCAGGCTCCACGGGTCTGCCCAAAGGCGTAATGGTCGAGCACCGCAACGTGGCGCGGCTGTTTTCTGCCACCCATGACTGGTTTCAGTTCAATCAACAGGACACCTGGGCGCTGTTCCATTCCTTCGCGTTCGACTTCTCGGTGTGGGAAATCTGGGGCGCATTGGCTTTCGGCGGGCAATTGCTACTGGTCCCGCAAGCCGTCAGCCGCGCGCCGGACGACTGCTATGCATTGCTCTGCGAAACCGGCGTGACCGTGCTCAACCAGACGCCGAGTGCGTTCCGCCAACTCATCGCCGCGCAGGGTCGCAGTCGGTTGCAGCACTCCTTGCGGGAAGTGATTTTCGGTGGCGAAGCGCTGGAGCCGGGTCTGCTCAAACCTTGGTACGCACGGGTCGGCAATGCCGGAACGCGGCTGGTGAACATGTACGGCATCACCGAAACCACGGTGCACGTGACCTATCGCCCGCTGCAAGCCGCCGACGCGCAGTTGCTCGGTGTCAGCCCGATAGGCGTGCGCATTCCCGACCTGCAACTGTATGTCCTCGATGCTCTGCGCGAGCCGGTCCCCGTCGGCGTGATCGGTGAGCTGTACGTCGGAGGCGCCGGGCTGGCGCGCGGTTATCTGAATCGCGAAGCGCTGACGGCCGAGCGTTTTATCAATGATCCGTTTGGCGCAAACGCCGAGGCGCGGTTGTATAAAACCGGCGACCTTGCACGTTGGGCGGCGGATGGCAGCCTCGAATATCTCGGCCGCAATGACGATCAGGTGAAAATTCGCGGTTTCCGCATTGAGCTGGGTGAGATCGAGGCACGTCTGTCTAGTTGCGAAGGCGTGCGCGAAGCCGTGGTGATTGCCCGTGAGGACAGCCCCGGTGATCAGCGTCTGGTTGCCTACTGGCTGGCCGACGCCGACGTCGGCGCCGCGCCTGACGTGGCGCAGTTGCGTGATCATTTGCTGGCCACGTTGGCCGACTACATGGTGCCGAGCGCGTTCGTTCGCCTGGAAGCCTTCCCGCTGACCACCAATGGCAAGCTCGACCGCAAAGCCTTGCCGGCACCGGACAGCGAGGCCTTCGCCCACCGTGGTTTCGAAGCGCCGGTCGGTGCCGTGGAAAACCTGATTGCCGATCTCTGGCAGACGTTACTCGGAGTCGAGCAGGTCGGTCGCCATGACAACTTCTTCGAACTCGGTGGGCATTCGTTACTGGCGGTGAAGCTGATCGAGCGCATGCGCCAACAGGATTTGCATTGCGACGTGCGCGTGCTGTTCGGTCAGCCAAGTGTGGCAGCGCTGGCGGCGACCTTGAGCAGCGAACGCGTCATCGTCGTGCCGGACAATCTGATCGAGGCGGGTTGCTCGCGCATTACCCCGGCCATGCTGCCGCTGGCCCATCTCGATCAGGCCGCGATCGACCGCGTGGTTGCCAGCGTACCGGGCGGCATCGCCAATGTGCAGGACATCTATGGGCTGGCGCCGTTGCAGGCGGGGATTCTCTATCACCACTTGGCGACCAGTGCCGGTGATCCCTATGTGTTGCAGGCGCAATTTGCGTTCGACGGTCTGGCGCAGATCAAAGACTTCGTTCGTGCCTTGAACGGCGTGATCGAGCGCCATGACATTCTGCGCACCGGCATTGTCTGGGAAGGGCTGGAAGAGGCGGTGCAAGTGGTGTGGCGTGAGGCGCCACTGGCGCTGGAGCGCGTCGATGCCGATGAACTCGACGGCGACGTGCTGGAGCAGATGCAGGCGCGTTTCGATCCACGCCACTATCGTCTGGACCTCAATCGCGCGCCGCTGATGCGCTTTGTCTACACCGAAGATCAGCCGCACCAGCGCTGGATCGGCATTCTCCTGCTGCACCATATCGTCCTCGATCACACCGCGCTGGACGTGCTGGTCGCGGAAATGAACGACGTCATGCTCGGCCGCAGCAGCGACCTGCCGCCGCCGGTGCAATACCGCCACTTTGTCGCGCAGGCGCGGCTCGGCGCCGATGATCAGGCCCACGAAGCGTTCTTCCGCGAGATGCTTGGCGATATCGACGAACCGACCGTGGCCTTCGGTTTGCAGGACGTGCACGGCGACGGCAGCGCCATCCTCGACAGCCAATCAGAGCTGGACGCCGACCTGGGCCAACGTCTGCGCGAGCAGGCGCGGCGGCTGGGTGTCAGCGTTGCCAGCCTGGTGCATCAGGCCTGGGCTCAGGTGTTGGCGCAGGTTTCCGGCCAGCAAGACGTGGTGTTCGGCACTGTATTACTGGGGCGCATGCAGGGCGGAGAAGGTGCAGATCGGGCGCTGGGCATGTTCATCAACACCTTGCCGTTACGCGTCAGCGTCGGTGCTGATGCGGTAGAACACGGCGTGCGTGCCACGCATGCGCGTCTGGCGCAGTTGCTCGGCCATGAGCAGGCGTCATTGGCGCTGGCCCAGCGTTGCAGCGGTGTTGGCGGTGCGCAGACGCTGTTCAGCACCTTGCTCAACTACCGCCACAGTACGCCGGAGTCGGCCGCTGTAACGTGGGACGGCGTGCAGATTCTCAGCTCGCGCGAGCGTAGTAACTATCCGTTGGTGGTCAGTGTCGACGACCTCGGCGAAGGGTTCCGTCTGAGCGTGCAGGCCGTGCCGCAGGTGGATGGCGCGCGGGTCTGTGATTTCCTGCAAACCGCGCTGCACAGTCTGGTCACGGCGCTGGAGTACACGCCGACGGCACCGTTGCAGCAGCTATCGATCGTGTCGCCGGGCGAGCGGCAGCGCGTGCTGGTTGGCTTCAACATCAGCGGTCGGGAATACCCGCCCGCGCAGACAGTGCCGCGGCTCTTTGAAGCGCAAGTCTTGGCGCATCCCGAAGCGTTGGCAGTGGTGCAGGCTGAGCAACAGTTCAGCTACCGCGAACTGAACCAGCGCGCCAATCGTCTCGCTCATCACTTGATCGGCCTCGGCGTGCAAGTCGACGATCGTGTTGCGCTGTGCCTGCGTCGCGGGCCGGACATGCTCGTCGCACTGCTGGCGATTCTCAAGGCCGGCGCGGGTTACGTGCCGATCGATGCGGATTATCCGGCAGAACGCATTGTCTACCTGTTGCAGGACAGCGACCCGATCGCGGTGCTGGCGCAGGCCTCGACGCGTGACCTGCTTGGCAGAGTGCCGGTGATCGATCTGGATGCCAGCGACTGGCAGCATTTGCCGGACAACAACCCGCAACGGCCGGGGCTGACCCCGGCGAATCTCGCCTACGTGATCTACACCTCGGGTTCCACCGGGCAGCCGAAAGGCGTGATGGTCGAGCACCGCACCCTGGAAAACCTCGTGCACTGGCACGCTGAAGCCTTCGATCTGCACGCTGGCAGCCACACCGCCAGTGTTGCCGGTTGCGGTTTCGATGCCATGGCCTGGGAAGTCTGGCCAGCGCTGTGTGTCGGCGCGACCGTGCATCTGCCACCGCCCTCGATCAAAAATGAACACCTTGATGAACTGCTCGAATGGTGGCGTGCGCAGCCGTTGCAAGTGAGCTTTTTGCCGACCCCGGTGGCCGAATATGCCTTCAGTCGTGAACTGGGCCATCCAACCCTGCGCACGCTGCTGATCGGTGGCGACAAGTTGCGCCAGTTCCCGCGTGATCAGACGTTCGATGTGATAAACAACTACGGCCCGACCGAAGCCACGGTGGTCGCGACGTCCGGGCGCATCGAAACCGGGCGGGTTTTGCACATTGGCCGGCCAATCGCTAATGCCCGGGTTTATCTGCTCGACCGCCAGCAACAGCCGGTGCCGACCGGTGTGCAGGGCGAGTTGTATGTCGGTGGCGCCGGGGTTGCACGCGGCTATCTGAATCGCCCGGATTTGACCGCCACACAGTTCCTCGACGACCCGTTCAGCGACGAGCCGCTCGCACGCATGTACCGCACCGGCGACCTCGCGCGCTGGCTGGACGACGGCAATATCGAATACCTGGGGCGCAACGACGATCAGGTGAAACTGCGCGGTGTACGCATTGAACTCGGCGAAATCGAAGCCGCGTTGAGCGCTCATGACGCGGTCCGCGAATGCGTGGTACTGGTGCGCGACGGGCGTCTGGTTGCGTGGTTCACTGACATCGAGCAGGTCGAGATCGGCGACTTGCACCGCCATCTGCAAGCGCGACTGCCGGACACGTTGGTGCCGGCTGCCTATGTGCGGCTCGACAGCCTGCCGCTGACCGCCCACGGCAAACTCGACCGCAAGGCCTTGCCCGAACCGGATCAGGACGCGTGGCTCAGCCGTGAATATGAAGCGCCGCAAGGCTTGGTCGAAATGGCGTTGGCGCAGATCTGGGCCGACGTACTCAACATCGAACAGATCGGTCGTCACGACAACTTCTTCGAACTCGGCGGTCATTCGCTGTTGGCGGTGAGCCTGATCGAGCGCATGCGTCAGGCCGGTCTGAGCGCCGATGTGCGCGTGCTGTTCAACCAACCGAGCCTGGCCGCGCTGGCGCGGGCCTTGGGCAGTGGCCGGGAAATCGACGTGCCGGCCAATCTGATTCCAGCCGATTGCACGCACATCACCCCCGACATGCTGACACTGACCACACTCGATCAGGCCAGCATCGAACGCATCGTCGCCACGGTGCCGGGCGGCGCCGTCAATGTGCAGGATATCTATCCGCTGGCGCCGTTGCAGGAAGGCATCCTCTATCACCATTTGAGTGCCGGGCAGGGCGATCCGTATCTGCTGCAATCACGTCTGGCTTTCGACAACCGCGAACGTTTACAGACCTTCGCCGCACACTTGCAGCAGGTCATCGCCCGTCACGACATTCTGCGCACCAGCGTGGTCTGGGAAGGCTTGCCCAGCCCGCAGCAAGTGGTCTGGCGGCAGGCGCAGATGGTCGTGCAGCAAGTGCCGCTTGATCCACAGGACGGCGATATCCTCGAACAGCTGCACGCGCGTTTCGATGCCCGGCATTTCCGCCTCGATCTGAATCAGGCACCGCTGATCCGCATGGTCTACGCCGAGGATCCGGCGCAACAGCAAGTCGTCGCCATCGTGCTGTTCCATCACTCGATTCTCGACCACACCGCCATGGACGTGATCGGCCGGGAAATGCACGCATTGATGTTCGATCAGATCGACACGCTGACGCCGCCGATGCCGTACCGCAACTACGTGGCGCAGGCGCGCTTGGGCGCCGATGCGCAGGAACATGAGGCGTTCTTCCGCGAGATGCTCGGCGATATCGACGAGCCGACCTTGCCCTTCGGTCTGCAGGATGTTCAGGGCGACGGGCGTGGCATCGAAGAAGCGCTGCAAGCGGTCGATGCCGGGCTCAATCTGCGCCTGCGTGAGCACGCCCGGCAATTGGGCGTCAGCCCGGCGAGCCTGATGCACATGGCCTGGGCGCAGGTGCTGGGCGTGGTCTCCGGCCGCTGCGACGTGGTCTTTGGCACTGTGTTGATGGGGCGGATGCAGGGCGGGGAGGGCGCCGACCGCACGCTCGGGGTATTCATCAATACCTTGCCGCTGCGCGTTGATCTCGCTGAAGGCGTGCGTGCCGGGGTGAAAACCACCCATGCGCGGCTGACGGCGTTGCTCGGCCACGAACACGCGTCGCTGGCGCTGGCCCAGCGTTGCACTGCAATGGGCGGTTCCGCACCGTTGTTCAGCGCCTTGCTCAACTATCGACACAGCGCCGCCGAACAACAGCCGCGCGACAACCAGGGGATCTGGCAGGGCGTGCGCATGCTGGGCGGTGAGGAGCGCAGCAATTATCCGCTGACCTTGTCGGTGGATGATCTGGGCGAAGGCTTTGCCCTCAATGTGCTGGCGCTCGCCGAGATCGGTGCGCAACGGATTTGCAATTACATGCACACCGCGCTCGAACATCTGGTGACGGCACTGGAAGAGACGCCGCAGCGTCCGCTCAACCGTTTGCCGGTGCTTTCGGTGGCGGAATACGAGCATTTGCTGGTCGGCTTCAACCAACATTCAGCGGCCTATCCGCGTGGCGCGACGATTCACCGCCTGGTCGAGGCTCAGGCCGAGCAGCGGCCGGAGGCACTGGCAGTGGTTCAGGGCGCCCGGCAACTGACCTACGCTCAGCTCAATCAGCGCGCCAATCGCCTGGCCCATCACTTGCTCGGGCTCGGCGTGCAGCCCGATGACCGCATTGCCGTGTGTCTGCGCCGTGGCCCGGACATGCTCGTCGCGTTGTTGGCGATCCTCAAGGCTGGGGCCGGTTATGTGCCGGTCGATCCAGCGTATCCGGCGGAACGCATCGCTTATCTGTTGCAGGACTGCGCGCCGATGGCGGTGCTGGCCCAGGCTGCGACGGCTGATTTGCTCGGCGCCGTACCGCTGATTGATCTGGACAATCCCACCTGGCAGCAGTTGTCCGAGAGCAATCCGCAAGTACCGACGCTGACCCCGGCACATCTGGCCTACGTGATCTACACCTCCGGCTCCACCGGCCAGCCGAAGGGCGTGATGGTCGAACACGCGACGCTGGAGAACCTGGTGCACTGGCACTGCGAGGCCTTTGACCTGCGCGCCGGCAGCCACACGTCGAGTGTCGCCGGGTTCGGTTTCGATGCGATGGCGTGGGAGGTCTGGCCGGCGTTGTGCGTGGGCGCGACCCTGCACCTACCGCCTCAATCGGTGAGCAACGAGCACCTCGATGAGTTGCTGGAATGGTGGCGTGCGCAGCCGTTACAGGTGAGTTTCCTGCCGACGCCGGTTGCCGAATATGCGTTCAGTCGCGACCTCGGCCACCCGACCTTGCGCACGCTGTTGATCGGTGGCGACAAACTGCGCCAGTTTTCGCGTGAGCAGACCTTCGCGGTGATCAATAACTACGGCCCGACCGAAGCCACGGTGGTTGCCACCTCCGGCGCGGTCGAGGCCGGGCAGGTGCTGCATATCGGTCGGCCAATGGCCAACGCGAAGATTTACTTGCTCGACGACCAGCAGCGTCCAGTCCCGGTCGGCGTTGCGGGAGAGTTGTATGTCGGCGGTGCCGGTGTGGCGCGGGGGTATCTGCATCGCCCCGAGTTGACTGCCGAGCGCTTCCTCGACGACCCGTTCAGCGACGAACCGCAGGCGCGCATGTATCGCACTGGTGACCTCGCGCGCTGGCTCGCCGACGGCACAATCGAGTATCTGGGACGCAACGATGATCAGGTCAAACTGCGCGGCGTGCGCATCGAGTTGGGCGAAATCGAAGCGGCGTTGAGCGCTCACGAAGCCGTGCAGGATTGCGTGGTGCTGGTGCGCGACGGCCAGTTGCTGGCGTGGTTCACCGAGCGCCTGAGCGTCGAGATCGAGGACTTGCGCAATCATCTGCAAACGCAATTGCCGCAAGCCCTGGTGCCCGCCGCTTACGTGCGCCTGCCAACACTGCCGCTGACGGCCAACGGCAAGCTCGACCGCAAGGCGTTGCCGGAGCCGGATCAAACGGCGTGGCTGAGCCGCGAATATGCCGCGCCGCAAGGTTCGGTGGAAATCGCGCTGGCGCAGATATGGTCGGACGTCTTGAACGTCGAACAGGTCGGCCGTCACGACAACTTCTTCGAACTGGGCGGGCATTCATTGCTGGCGGTGACGCTGATCGAGCGCATGCGTCAGGTCGATCTGAGCACCGATGTGCGTGTGCTCTTCAGCCAGCCGACGTTGGCCGCACTGGCGGCTGCGGTGGGCAGTGGGCGTGAGGTTGCAGTGCCGGAGAACCTGATTGCAGCCGATTGCATTCACATCACCCCGGACATGCTGCCGCTGTTGCAACTGGATCAGGCCGGCATCGAGCGCATCGTCGCTACGGTGCCGGGTGGCGCGGCCAATGTGCAGGACATTTATCCGCTGGCGCCGTTGCAGGAAGGGATTTTGTATCACCACCTTAGCGCCGTGAAAGGCGATCCGTACCTGCTGCAATCGTGTCTGGCATTCGACAGTCTCGAGCGTTTCCAGGCGTTCGCTGCCGCGCTGCGCCAGGTCATGACGCGCCACGACATTCTGCGCACGTCCATCGTCTGGCAAGGGCTGGCGGCGCCGGTGCAAGTGGTCTGGCGGCGTGCCGAGTTGCCGGTACAAGCCGTGGCGCTGGAGCCCGCGCAGGGTGAAGCCATCGAGCAACTGCGGGCGCGCTTCGATGCGCGGCACTGGCGTCTGGAGCTGGATCAGGCACCACTGATGCGTCTGGTGTATGCGCTCGACCCGGACAATCAGCGCGTGGTTGCCATACTGTTGTTCCACCACATTGCCATGGACCACACCGCGCTGGCGGTGGTCAGCGAAGAAATGCAGGCCATTTTGCGCGGCGATGAACGATTGCCGGTGGCCGCTGTGCCGTACCGCAATTATGTCGCACAGACTCGCCTTGGCGTCAGCGAACAAGAGCACGAAGCATTCTTCCGCGAAATGCTCGGCGACATCGACGAACCGACGCTTCCGTTCGGCCTGCACGATGTGCATGGCGACGGTAATGACATCGAGGAGGTCTGCCAGCCGCTGCCCGCCGTGGTGGCGCAGCGACTGCGCAGTCAGGCGCGGTTGCTCGGTGTCAGCGTCGCCAGTTTGTTCCATCTCGCCTGGGCGCGGGTGCTGGCGGCAACGTCCGGTCAGGAACGCGTGGTCTTTGGCACGGTGCTGCTTGGCCGCATGCAGGGCGGGGCGGGCGCGGATCGCGGGTTGGGCATGTTCATCAACACCTTGCCATTGCGTGTGGATGTTGACGAAAGCAACGTGCGCGCCGGGGTCAAGGCCACGCATGCGCGGCTCAGTGCGCTGTTGGCGCACGAACATGCTTCGTTGGCGCTGGCCCAGCGTTGCAGCGGTATCGCGGCGCCGTCGCCGCTGTTCAGTGCGATGCTCAATTACCGGCATAGCGACAGCGAGGCCCGTCAGAACGCCAAGCGTGAATCCTGGCAGGGCATCGAATCCCTTGCCGGCGAGGAGCGCACCAATTACCCGTTGACCCTCAACGTCGACGATCTGGGCAGCGGTTTTGAACTGACAGTGATGACGCCGTCGCGCATCGGTGCAGCACGCATCGGTCAGTACATGCACAACGCGCTGACCGCGCTGGTTGAAGCCTTGGAGCACACCCCACAGCAAGCGTTGAATCGCCTGACGGTGTTGTCGGACAAAGAGCGGCAGACGTTGCTGTTCGGCCTCAATGCCACCGACGTCGATTACGATGTGCAGCAGACGCTGCACGGCCTGTTCGAGGCGCAGGTGCGGCGCACGCCACAGGCATTGGCCGTCGTCGCCGACGATCAGACATTGAGCTACGCGCAACTGAACGAGCGCGCCAACCGCTTGGCCCGGCACTTGATCAGCCTCGGCGTGCAAGTGGATTCACGGGTGGCGATCTGCGTCGAACGCAGCCTGGAAATGGTCATCGGCCTGCTGGCGATCAACAAGGCTGGCGCCGCTTATGTGCCGCTGGACCCGGCCTATCCGCCGGAGCGTCTGGCCTACATGCTTGAGGACAGCGCGCCGGCCGTGGTGTTGGTGCACAGGGCGACCCGCGAGTTGCTGGGGGATATTAGGGCGGTCGATCTCGACCAGAACACCTGGCAATCCCTGTCCGCAGACAATCCGCAGATCCCGGCGCTGACACCACAACACAGCGCCTACGTGATTTACACCTCCGGCTCCACGGGCCAACCGAAAGGCGTGGTCAACGAGCATGCCGGGGTGGTCAACCGCTTGCTGTGGATGCAGGACGCCTATCGCCTGACCGCTGCCGATTCGGTGTTGCAGAAGACCCCGTTCAGCTTCGACGTGTCGGTGTGGGAGTTCTTCTGGCCGTTGATGACCGGCGCACGCCTGGTCATGGCGCGGCCCGACGGGCACAAGGATCCGCAATACCTCAGCGATGTAATCGAGCGCGAACACATCACCACGCTGCACTTTGTGCCGTCGATGCTCGATGTGTTCCTCGCCAACAGCGACACCACACGCTGCGACAGCCTGCGTCAGGTGATGTGCAGCGGTGAAGCGTTGCCGGGCAGTCTGGTGCGACGTTTCAAACTTCAGTTGACGGGCAGCGAGTTGCATAACCTCTACGGCCCGACGGAAGCCGCCGTCGATGTGACCGCGTGGAACTGCGCCGGGCCTGTCGAGCAGACCCCGGACAACACGCCGATCGGCAAACCGATCGCCAACACCCGCCTCTACATCCTCGATGCGCAGCAGCAACCGGTGCCGCAAGGCGTGATCGGCGAGTTGTACATCGCCGGTGTGCAGGTGGCGCGCGGTTATCTGAACCGACCTGAGCTAAGTGCCGAGCGCTTCCTCGACGATCCGTTCCAGGCCAACGGGCGGATGTATCGCACCGGTGACGTCGCCCGCTATCTGGCGGACGGCAACATCGAATATCTGGGGCGCAACGATGATCAGGTGAAAATTCGCGGTCTGCGCATTGAGCTGGGCGAAATTCAGGCGCGGCTTGCCCGGATCGAAGGTGTGCAGGAGGCCGTGGTGGTCGCCCGTGAAGACGTGCCCGGCGACAAACGTCTGGTCGCGTATTACACCGGTGAACGCCTGGAAATCGACGTGCTGCGCGCTCAACTGCTGGAAAATTTGCCGGACTACATGGTGCCTGCGGTGTTTGTGCATCTCGACGCTTTGCCACTGAGCCCCAACGGCAAGCTCGACCGCAAGGCGCTGCCGGCACCGGATCAGCAATCGTTGAAAACACGCGAATACGAAGCCCCGGTCGGTGACGTCGAAATCACCCTCGCACGGCTCTGGGCCGAACTGCTCAACGTCGAACGGGTAGGGCGCCACGACCACTTCTTTGAACTGGGTGGTCACTCATTACTGGCGGTCAGTCTGATCGGCCGGTTACGTCAGGAAGGCATGGAAGCCGATGTCAGGGCGTTGTTCGAACAACCGACCCTGGCCGGCTACGCCGCAATTACGGAAAGAATGGAGATCGTCCTGTGAATGTGCTCGAACTATTGGCAACCCTGAAGGCAAAAGACATTCAGTTGGCGGTGACCGATGATCAGCTGCGGGTGAACGGCAACAAGCAGGCCTTGAGCGATCCGGCATTGCTGGCGCTGTTGCGTGAACATAAACCGGCGCTGATCGAACTGATCAAGGCCGGGCAATACTCGGCCACCAAGGCCGGTCAGGTCGAAGTACCGGCCAACGGCATCGCGGCCGACGCCACGCTGATCACTCCGTCGATGCTGACCATGGTCGAGCTGGATCAGGCCAGTATCGACCACCTCGTGGCGCAAGTGCCCGGCGGCGCGGTGAATGTCCAGGATATCTACCCGCTGGCGCCGTTGCAGGAAGGCATTCTTTATCATCACGTCAGTGGCGGTGAAGGCGATCCGTATGTCATGCAGTCGCAATTCGCCTTCGCCAGCCGCGAACGTTTTCAGGCGTTCGCGCAAGCGTTGCAAACGGTGATCGATCGCCACGACATTCTGCGCACCTCGGTGCACTGGCAAGGCCTGGACGCTCCGGTGCAGGTGGTTTGGCGTCGCGCCGAACTGCCCGTGGAAGAGGTCGTGGTGCCTGACGCTGACAGCGATGTGCTGGCGTACCTGCACGAGCGTTTCGACGCCCGACACTTTCGCCTCGACGTCAGCCGCGCGCCTCTCATGCGTCTGGCCCATGCCTGGGACGAGGCCGGACAGCGAGTGATCGCCACCTTGCTGTTCCATCACATGGCCCTCGACCACTCGGCCCTCGACGTGGTGCGGCATGAAATGCGCGCCTGCCTCAGCGGCCAGCGCGAGTTGTTGGGGCGGCCGGTGCCGTTTCGCAATTACGTGGCGCAGGCGCGTCTGGGTGTCAGTGAGGCCGAGCATGAGGCGTTTTTCCGCGACATGCTTGGCGACATCGACGAGCCGACGTTGCCGTACGGTTTGCAAGACGTGCAAGGTGACGGCAGCGAGATTGCCGAATTGAGCCAGCCGATCGAGCCGCTGCTGGGCCAGCGCTTGCGCGCCCAGGCACGCCAGCTCGGGGTGAGTGCCGCGAGCCTGTTTCACCTCGGTTGGGCGCAGGTGCTGGCAGCGTTGACCGGCAAGCAGCAGGTGGTGTTCGGCACGGTGCTGATGGGGCGCATGCAGGGCGCCGAAGCCATTGACCGCGCGCTAGGGATTTTCATTAACACCTTGCCGTTGCGGGTGAATGTCGACAGCGCCGACGTGCGTGCCACCGTCAACGCGACCCATGCGCGGCTGACCTCACTGATGCGCCATGAATACGCGCCGCTGGCATTGGCCCAGCGCTGCAGCAACGTGGTCGCACCGACGCCGCTGTTCAGCACGCTGCTCAACTACCGCCACAGCCACAACGTCACCACGGCCAGCGCTGAAACGCTCGCGGCGTGGGAGGGCATTGCCACCCTGCACTCCGAGGAGCGCACCAACTATCCGCTTACCCTGAGCGTTGACGACTTCGGCGACGCGTTCAGTCTGACGTTGCTGGCGAGCACGCAAATCGACCCGCAGCGGATCTGCGCCTACATGCACTGCGCACTCGAAAATCTGCTGCTGGCACTCGAGCAGGCGCCGCAAACGCCGGTCAATCAGTTGCCGGTTCTGCCGGCAGCGGAGCTTGAGCAAGTGCTGGTCGGCTTCAACGCTACACAAATGAGTTTCCCGCCGGCTCAGACCCTTCAGCAACGCTTCGAAGCCCAGGTTGCCGAGCGGCCGGAAGCGCTGGCAGCTGTGTTTGCCGGCGCACAATTGACCTACGCCGAGTTGAACCGCCACGCCAATGCCTTGGCGCATCACCTGATCGAGCGCGGGGTAAAACCCGACGACCGCGTGGCCATCGTCGCCCGCCGGGGGCTCGATACGCTGATCGGGCTCGTCGCTATTCTCAAGGCCGGCGCCGGTTACGTGCCGGTCGATCCGGCACACCCGGCCGAGCGCTTGAACTATCTGCTCGGTGACAGCGCGCCGGTGGTCGTCCTCACCCAAACCGATCTGCGTGAGCGCTTGCCGGCGCTGGACGTGCCGGTGATCGACCTCGACCGCTGCACCTGGCCACTGACCTGCACGCTCGACCCGCACGTGCCGGGCCTGACTCCCTCACACCTCGCCTACGTGATCTACACCTCCGGCTCTACCGGCCTGCCCAAAGGCGTGATGGTCGAGCATCACACCTTGAACAACCTGGTCGATTGGCACTGCACGGCCTTCGACCTGTGCGCCGGTCGCCACACCTCAAGCCTCGCCGGTTTCGGTTTCGACGCGATGGCTTGGGAAGTCTGGCCGGCCCTGTGCGCAGGCGCGACCTTGCACTTGGCGCCGACCCACAATGGCAATGAAGACATCGACGCGCTATTGGCGTGGTGGCAGGCGCAACCGCTGGACGTGAGCTTTCTGCCGACGCCAGTGGCTGAATACGCCTTCAGCCAGAACCTCGAACACCCGACGCTGCGCACGCTGCTGATCGGCGGTGACCGCTTGCGCCAGTTCAATCGCAACCAGCATTTCGACGTGATCAACAACTATGGCCCGACCGAGGCCACGGTGGTCGCGACATCGGGACGGGTCGACAGCGGCGACGCATTGCACATCGGTCAACCGGTGAGCAACGCCACGGTGTACCTGCTTGATGAGCAGCAACGTCCGGTGCCGATGGGCGTGGCGGGCGAGCTGTACGTCGGCGGGGCGGGTGTCGCTCGTGGTTACCTCAATCGACCGGAAATGACCGCCGAGCGCTTTCTGCGTGACCCGTTCAGCCGCCTGCCGAACGCGCGCATGTATCGCACCGGTGATCTTGCGCGCTGGCGCGAGGACGGCACGCTCGAATACCTGGGTCGCAACGACGATCAGGTGAAAATCCGTGGCGTGCGCATCGAACTGGGGGAAATCGAAACCTGCCTCAATCAGTTGCCGGGGATTCAGGAAGCCGTGCTGCTGGCCCGCGAAGATCAGCCCGGCCAGCCACGACTGGTGGCGTATTTCACCGAACAAGCACAGGTTGAAGCGCTGCCGGTCGGCGAGTTGCGCGCGCAACTGCTGAGCCGCTTGCCGGAGTACATGGTGCCGGTGGCCTTCGTCAGACTCGACGCACTACCGCTGACCGCCAATGGCAAGGTCGACCGTAAGGCCCTGCCGAAACCCGAGCGTGCGGCGCTGTTCACCCGCGAATACGAGGCCCCGCACAACGAACTGGAAAGCGCCTTGGCGCAGATCTGGGCGCAGGTGCTGCAGGTCGAGCGAGTAGGACGCCAGGATCATTTCTTTGAACTGGGCGGCCATTCGCTGTTGGCCATGCGCATGGTGTCCCAGGTTCGCCAGCGTCTGGGCGTGGAGCTGGCACTGGGCGATCTGTTTGCCAACGCCGAACTGGCTGCGGTTGCCGAGGCGGTGGCGCAAGCGGGGCGCAGCACGCAACCGGAAATAGTTGCGGTGGCCCGTGACGGCGCCTTGCCGTTGTCGTTCGCTCAGCAGCGCTTGTGGTTTCTTGCACAAATGGAAGGCGCCAACACCGCGTACAACATTCCCATCGGCCTGCGCCTGCGTGGGCAGTTGAATGAACCGGCCCTGCAACAAGCCTTGGCGCGCATCGTCGCGCGGCATGAAACCCTGCGCAGCCGTTTTGCCCAGTTCAATGACGATGCGCAAGTGCTGATCGCCCCGGTCGACAGCGGTCTACTGTTGCGCGTTGAAGACCTGCGCCAGCACGCGCAACCCGACGAAACCTTAGCGGCGCTGATTCAGGGCGAAGCCTCGGGGCCGTTCGATTTGCAGGACGATGCGCTGATTCGCGGTCGGTTGGTGCGCCTCGCCGACGATCATCACGTGCTGTTGCTGACCCTGCACCACATCATCTCCGATGGCTGGTCGATGGGGGTTCTGACCCGTGAACTGATGGCGTTGTATCAGGCGTTCAGCCTCGGTCAGCCGGATCCGCTGCCGCCCTTGGCGTTGCAATACAGCGACTACGCGGTGTGGCAGCGACGCTGGCTCAGTGGTGAGGTGTTGCAGCGCCAAAGTCAATACTGGCAACAGACCTTGGCCGGCGCGCCAGCGCTGCTGACCCTGCCGACTGACCGCGTGCGCCCGGCACAGCAGGATTACGCCGGCAACACCGTCGAGGTGCTGCTCGACGAACGCTTGAGCGCAGGACTCAAGGCCTTGGCTCAGCGACATGGCGTGACGATGTACATGCTCATGCTCAGTGCCTGGGCGAGCCTGTTGAGTCGTTTGTCCGGGCAATCGGAAGTGGTCATCGGTTCACCTGTGGCTAACCGTACCCGTGCCGAGATCGAAGGCTTGATCGGCATGTTCGTCAACACGCTGGCCTTGCGAATCGATACCTCCGGCGAGTTGAGCACTGAGGCGCTGTTAGCGCGGGTCAAGGCGCGAACGTTAGAAGCGCAGGCGCATCAGGATCTGCCGTTCGAGCAAGTGGTGGAAGTCACCCGGCCGCTGCGCAGCATGGCGCACAGTCCGCTGTTTCAAGCGATGTTCAGTTGGGACAGCGGCCACGGCGCGAGCCTGAGCCTGGGTGAGCTGACGCTGGAAAGCGTCGCCGAGCCGAGCCACTTTGCCAAATTCGATTTGTCGCTGACGCTGGCTGAGGCGCCGGGCGGGATTCGCGGTGTGCTGGAGTACGCGATTGCCTTGTTCGATGAGTCGACTATTCAGCGCTACGTCGGTTACTTCCAGCGACTGTTGCAGGCAATGGTCAACAACGATCAAGCGGTGCTGGAGCAGGTGGCGCTGTTGGCAGATGACGAGCGTCAGCATCTGCTGTTCGATCTGAACGCAACCGCCGTCGCCCACGATCTCGAGCAGACCGTTCATGGCCGCTTCGAGGCGCAGGTATTGCGCACACCTGACGCTGACGCCGTGGTGGCCGGTGAGCTGCGTTTGAGTTACGCCGAGTTGAACCGCCGCGCCAACCAACTCGCCCATCACCTGCGCCAGTGTGGCGTGGGCAGCGAATCGCGGGTGGCGATCTGCGTCGAGCGTGGGCCGCAGTTGCTGGTCGGTCTGCTGGCGATTCTCAAGGCCGGCGGCGCTTATGTGCCGCTGGACCCGGGTTATCCCGCCGAACGTCTGGCCTACATGCTTGAGGACAGCGCGCCCGTGGCGGTGCTGGTGCATGCGCCGACGCGTGCGCTGATCGGCGAGTGGGCGGGCGTGCGGGTCGATTTCGACCAGTGCACCTGGCAAGACCTTGCGCAGAGCAATCCGCAGGTACCGGACTTGAGCGCGGCGAATCTGGCCTATGTGATTTACACCTCCGGCTCCACCGGCACGCCGAAAGGCGTAATGGTCGAGCATCGTAACCTGGGCAATCTGCTGCACTGGAGTGCCGGGCTGTGCCCGCTTTCTACCGGCGCCGCACTGCTGCAGAAAACCCCGTTCAGTTTTGACGCCTCGGTGTGGGAGCTGTTCTGGCCGTTGAGCTGCGGCATGCGCCTGGTTCTCGCCGGCCCGGACGATCACCGCGATCCGGCCGCGCTGGTACAGCTGATTCGTGAGCAACAGGTCAATGTCATCCAGTTCGTACCGGCGTTGTTGCAACAATTCCTCGAAGTGGAAGAAGTCGTTGAGTGCAGCAGCCTGAGCGATGTGTTTTGTGGTGGCGGTGAGCTGACCGCCGCGTTGGTGCGCAGCGTCCGCGAGCGTCTGCCGCAGGTACGCTTGCACAACGTTTATGGCCCGACCGAAGCCACCGTCGACAGCACCGTATGGACGCTGGAGCCTCATTCGCCGGTACCGCAAGGCGCGCCGCCGATTGGCAAACCACTGTGCAACACCCGCGTGTATATCCTCGACGCTCACCAGCAACCGGCTCCATTGGGTGTGGTCGGCGAGATGTATCTGGGCGGGGTGCAGGTGGCGCGGGGTTATCTGAATCGGCCTGAGCTGACCGCCGAACGCTTCCTCGACGATCCGTTCAGTGATCAGCCTGGCGCACGTTTGTACCGCACCGGCGACGTCGCACGGTATCTGGCCGATGGCAACATCGAGTATCTGGGGCGCAATGACGATCAGGTCAAGATCCGTGGTTTGCGCATTGAACTGGGCGAGATTCAGGCGCATCTGGCGCATGTCGACGGCGTGCGTGAAGCGGCGGTGCTGGCCCGTGAAGACGTGCCGGGCGATCAGCGGCTGGTGGCGTATTACAGCGGCGAGCTACTGGAAACAGATCAGCTGCGCAGCCAATTGCTCACGCATCTGCCGGATTACATGGTGCCTGCCGTGTTTGTGCATTTGCAGGCCTTGCCGCTGAGCCCCAACGGCAAACTGGATCGACGGGCCTTGCCGGCCCCTGACCAGACTGCACGGCTGACCCGCGAGTACGAAGCGCCGGTCGGTGAAGTCGAAACCGTGATTGCCGGTATCTGGGCCGAATTGCTCAAGGTCGAGCGGGTAGGGCGCTTTGATCATTTCTTCGAACTGGGCGGCCACTCGCTGCTGGCGGTCAATCTGGTCGCGCGCATGCGCCGGGCCGGACTGTCGGTGGATATCCGCGTGCTGTTCGGCCAGCCGACGCTGGCCGCATTGGCAGCGGCGGTGGGCGGAGAGCCTGAGGCAGCGGTGCCGGCTAATCTTGTTCCGGCGGGTTGCGCGCGTATTACGCCCGAACTGCTGCCACTGGTGGCGCTGGATCAAGCGACGATTGACCGCATCGTTGCGAGTGTCCCCGGCGGTGCGCGTAACGTGCAGGACATCTACCCGCTGGCGCCTTTGCAGACCGGCATCCTGTTCCACCATTTGTCGGCCGCGCAGGGTGATCCGTATGTGCTGCAGGCGCAGTTTGCCTTCGCCGATGAACAGCGTTTGCAAGCTTTCACCACTGCCCTGCATCGGGTGATTGAACGCCATGACATTCTGCGTACTTCGCTGTTCTGGGAGGGGCTGGATGAGCCGGTGCAAGTGGTCTGGCGTCAGGCTTCGCTGAGCTGTGAGGCCTTGGAGTTGGATAACGAAGCGGGCGATGCACTGAGCCAGTTGCGTGACCGCTTCACCATCGACAACTACCGCATGCCCGTCACCGAGGCGCCGCTGATGCGCGTGGTGTACAGCCGCGATGCCGCCAATCAACGCGTGGTGGCGTTGTTGCTGTTCCATCATTTGGTCATGGATCACGTGGCGCTTGAGGTGTTGCAGCACGAGATGCAGGCGTTTCTGTTGGGCAACGCCGCGCACTTGAGCGAACCGGTGCCGTATCGCAACTACGTGGCGCACACCCGCGCCGGGCTGAGCGCGCAAGAGCACGAAAGCTTCTTCCGCGAAATGCTCGGTGCGATCGATGAACCGACCTTGCCCTACGGTCAGAATCTGGCCCATGACGGTCCCGCGCAAGAAGCCCGGTTGATGCTGGAAAACACACTCAGCCACAGCGTACGTCAACAAGCACGGCGCTTGGGTGTCAGCGCAGCCAGCCTGATGCACCTCGCCTGGGCGCAGGTGCTGGGGCAATTGTCCGGGCGCGACGCGGTGGTGTTCGGCACGGTGTTGCTCGGCCGATTGCAGGGCGGTGAAGGCTCGGAGCGCGCGCTGGGTGTGTTCATCAACACCTTGCCGCTGTGCATCGAACTCAACGCGCACAGCGTCAAAGGAGCGGCGCTGTCCACCCATGAACGCCTGAGTCAGCTACTCGCTCATGAGCACGCGCAACTGGCGCAGGTGCAACAGTGCAGCGCGATGCCGTCGGGAACGCCGCTGTTCAGCACACTGCTCAACTATCGTCACAGCGCTCCGGTCGGGTCGGTGTCCGCCGAGGTGCAAGCGGCGTGGCAGGGCATGCAATTGCTGGCAGCCGAGGAGCATACCAACTATCGCCTGACCCTCAGCGTTGACGATCTCGGTGAAGGTTTCAGTCTGAAAGTATTGGCCGGGGCTGGGATTGATGCACAGCGAATCTGCGGGTACATGCGAGCTGCGTTGAGCGTGTTGCTTGATGCGCTGGAGCACACGCCGCCTGTGGGTTTTGATCGGTTGTCGATCCTGCCGGCGCACGAGCGTGACCAGCTGCTGGCGGGCTTCAACGCGACCTCGGCTGACTACCCGCGTGGGCTGACGATTGCACAGCGCTTCGAAGCGCAGGTCGCCGAGCGTCCGCAAGCGGTGGCAGCGGTGTTTGCCGGGCAGCCACTGACTTACTTGCAGCTCAATCGACAGGCCAATGCGTTGGCGCATCACCTGATTGAATTGGGTGTGAAACCCGATGATCGGGTGGCCATCGTCGCCCGTCGCGGTCTGGATACGCTGGTCGGTCTGGTGGCTATTCTCAAGGCTGGCGCCGGTTATGTGCCGATTGATCCGGCGCATCCCGTCGAGCGGATCAGCTATTTGCTCGGCGACAGCGCGCCAGTCGCAGTGCTCACGCAAAGCGATCTGCACGAGAGACTGCCACTGCTGACCGTGCCAGTGATCGATGTCGACCTGTGCGCATGGCCAGCGCAGGCGCAGCACAACCCTGCGGTGCCGGGACTGAGCGTTGCGCTTCTGGCGTACGTGATCTACACCTCGGGTTCGACCGGTCTGCCCAAAGGGGTCATGGTCGAGCATCAGACGCTGTCCAACCTGGTCGACTGGCACTGTGAAACGTTCGATCTGCGCGCTGACAGCCACACCTCAAGCCTGGCCGGGTTTGGCTTTGATGCGATGGCGTGGGAAGTCTGGCCGGCGCTGTGTGTGGGCGCGACCTTGCACTTGGCGCCGGTGCACGAAGGCAGTGAAGACATCGACGCGCTGCTCGATTGGTGGCGCGGGCAACCACTGGATGTGAGCTTCCTGCCGACGCCGATTGCCGAATACGCATTCAGCCAGAACCTCGACCATCCGACCTTGCGCACCCTGTTGATCGGTGGCGACCGCTTGCGTCAGTTCAACCTCGACCAGCGCTTCGCCGTGATCAACAACTACGGCCCTACCGAGGCCACCGTGGTTGCCACTTCGGGCCGCATTGAAGTCGGCGCGGCATTGCACATCGGCAAACCAGTGGCTAACGCCTTTATTTACTTGCTCGACGAGCAGCAACGTCCGGTGCCAATGGGCGTCATGGGCGAGTTGTACGTAGGCGGGGCGGGGGTGGCCCGGGGTTATCTGAACCGCGCCGATCTGACTGCCGAACGCTTCCTGCACGACCCGTTCAGCCGCACGCCGAATGCGCGCATGTACCGCACCGGTGACCTTGCCCGCTGGCGCGAAGACGGCTCGCTCGACTATCTGGGGCGTAACGACGACCAGGTAAAAATCCGTGGCATGCGCATTGAGTTGGGTGAAATCGAGACTCGCCTCAATCAGCTCCCCGGTATCAACGAGGCGGTGCTACTGGCCCGTGAGGACCAACCCGGTCAACCGCAACTGGTGGCGTATTTCACCGAACGGGCGGGGGCCGAGCCACTGGCGGTGGCCGAATTGCGCGCGCAGTTACTCATGCAGTTGCCGGATTACATGGTGCCCGCCGCGTTTGTCCGGCTCGAGGCTTTACCGCTGACCGCCAATGGCAAGGTCGACCGCAAGGCGTTGCCGAAACCTGATCTGGCCGCGCTGCCGACTCGCGAATACGTGGCGCCGCAAGGCCAACTGGAAACCGCACTGGCGCAGATCTGGGCCGACGTGCTGCAAGTCGGGCAGGTCGGTCGTCACGATCACTTCTTTGAGCTCGGCGGTCATTCGCTGTTGGCGATGCGCATGGTCTCGCTGATTCGTCAGCGCCTTGGGGTGGAACTGGCGCTGAGTGATCTGTTTGCCGACGCTCAATTGAGCGCAGTCGCCGAAGTATTGAATCGCGCCGGGCGCAGCGTGCTGCCGGACATTGTGCCGGTGCCGCGTGATCAACCGTTGCCGATGTCCTTCGCCCAGCAACGCCTGTGGTTCCTGGCGCAGATGACGGGTGGCAACTCGGCGTACAACATTCCTCTCGGCCTGCGCCTGCGCGGTCACCTCGACGTCGACGCCCTGCAAGCGGCACTGGCACGGATCGTTGCCCGTCATGAAACCCTGCGCAGCCGTTTCATCAGCCTCAACGACAGCGCGCAGGTGTCGATTGCCCCGGTTGACAGCGGTTTGCTCTTGCGCGTGGAAGACCTGCGCGAAGACTTGCAAGCTGAGCACTCCGTGCAGGGATTGATGGCGCAGGAAGCCTCGACAGCGTTTGATCTGCACAACGATCCGTTGATTCGCGGACGGTTGGTGCGCCTGGCCGACGATCACCATGTGTTGCTGTTGACGGTGCATCACATCGTCGCCGACGGCTGGTCGATGGGCGTGCTGACCGGTGAGTTGATGGCGTTGTATCAAGCGTTCAGCCACAGTCAGCCTGATCCGCTGCCGCCACTGACCCTGCAATACGGCGACTACGCGGTGTGGCAGCGTCAGTGGCTCAGCGGTGACGTGCTGCAGCGGCAAAGCGACTACTGGCAGCAGACCCTCGACGGCGCGCCGGCCTTGTTGACGCTGCCCACCGATCGCCCGCGACCGGCACAACCGGACTATGCCGGCAGCCACGTCGAAGTGCTGCTGGACGAGCGCCTGAGTACCGGCCTCAAAGCGTTGAGCCAGCGTCACGGCGCGACCCTGTTCATGACCCTGATGAGTGCCTGGGCGATGCTGATGAGTCGCCTGTCCGGGCAGTCCGATATCGTGATCGGCTCGCCGGTGGCCAACCGCAGCCTTGCTGAAGTCGAAGGCCTGATCGGCATGTTCGTCAATACGCTCGCCGTGCGCATCGACACCTCGGGCGCACCGAGCGTCGAAGCGTTGCTGGCACGGGTCAAGGCGCGGACACTTGAGGCGCAGGCGCACCAGGATCTGCCGTTCGAGCAGGTGGTGGAAATCACCCGGCCGCTGCGCAGTCTGGCCCATAGCCCGCTGTTCCAGACCACGCTGAGCTGGGACAGCAGCGTCGGCCCGCAACTGGCGTTGGGTGATCTGACGCTGGAGGGCGTTGCCGGCCCGGGCGAGGTCGCCAAGTTTGACCTGACGCTGACACTGGGTGAGGTCAACGGGGTGATTCGTGGCACGCTGAACTACGCCACGGCGCTGTTCGAAGCGCCGACGATTGCGCGTTACATCGGTTATTTCGAGCGCCTGCTCCAAGCAATGATTGCCAGTGATCAAGTGGTGCTGGAAAGCGTGCCGTTGCTGGCGGCGGATGAGCGCCAGCGCTTGCTCAGCGACTTCAACGCCACCGCGCGTGACTACCCGCAAACGCTGACCGTGCACGGGATTTTCCAACAGCAGGCCGCCGCACATCCCAAGGCTGTGGCGGCGGTGCATGGCGCACAGTCACTGAGCTACTTTGAGTTGAACGCTCAGGCCAACCGTCTGGCCCATCACCTGATCGTCGAAGAGGGCGTGCAACCGGGCGATCACGTGGCGATTCTGCTGCCACGTTCGCTGGAACTGCTGGTCGCGCAACTGGCCATTGCCAAATGCGCGGCGGCCTATGTGCCGCTGGACATCCATGCGCCGAGCGAGCGTCAGGCGTTCATGGTCGAGGATTGTCAGGCGGTGGCGCTGTTAACCCTCAGCAGCGAAGTCATCGACTACGCCGCACCGCGTATCGACCTCGACACGCTGACCCTCAACGGCCAGCCGACGCACAACCCGAATCTTGTGCAGTCGTCGCAGACGCAGGCGTACATCATGTACACCTCGGGTTCCACCGGCACACCGAAAGGGGTGATGGTGCCGCACCGGGGCATCGGCCGCTTGGTGCTTAACAACGGTTACGCCGATTTCAATGCGCAGGATCGTGTGGTCTTCGCCTCGAACCCGGCGTTCGATGCGAGCACCATGGACATCTGGGGGCCACTGCTTAATGGCGGTCGCGTGGTGATCATTGACCATCAAACCTTGCTCGATCCGAATGCCTTTGGCCGCGAACTGAGTGCCAGTGGCGCGACGGTGCTGTTCGTCACCACTGCGCTGTTCAACCAGTACGTGCAACTGATTCCGCAGGCGCTCAAGGGCTTGCGCATCCTCTTGTGCGGCGGTGAACGTGGTGATCCGGCAGCGTTCCGTCGACTGTTGGCCGAGGCACCCGCGCTGCGTATCGTGCATTGCTACGGCCCGACCGAAACCACCACTTACGCCACGACGTTCGAAGTGCAAGCGGTGGCCGAAAACGCCGACAGCGTGCCGATTGGCGGGCCGATCGGCAACACGCAAGTGTACGTGCTCGACGCGTATCAGCACCCGGTGCCTATGGGCGTGACTGGTGAGCTGTATATCGGCGGGCAGGGCGTTGCGCTGGGTTACCTGAACCGGCCGGATCTGACCGCCGAGAAATTCCTCCGCGATCCGTTCAGCGACAAGCCCGGCGCGTTGCTCTATCGCACCGGCGACCTCGCGCGCTGGCTGGCGCCGGGGCAACTCGACTGCATCGGGCGTAACGACGATCAGGTGAAGATTCGCGGTTTCCGTATCGAGCTGGGAGAAATCGAGAATCGCCTGCTCAATTGCCCGGGGATCAAGGAGGCGGTGGTGCTGGCGCGCCGTGACGGACAGGACACCCCGCGTCTGGTGGCGTACTACACGGCGCAAGCGGGACTGTTGGACAGCGCCGGACTGCACGCGCAATTGCATGCCCGCCTGCCGGAATACATGCTGCCGACGGCGTGGGTGCAACTCGAGGTATTGCCGCTGAACAACAACGGCAAGGTCGACCGCAAGGCACTGCCGGCACCGACCCAGGAGGCGCTGCTCAGTCGGGTCTACGAGGCGCCGGCCAATCCACTGGAGGCAAGCCTGGCGCGGGTCTGGGCCGAGGTGTTGCAGGTCGGGCAGGTCGGTCGCCACGACAACTTCTTCGAACTCGGCGGCCATTCATTGCTGGCCATGCGCATGCTCTCCCAGGTGCGCCAGCAATTGGGCGTGGAACTGGCGCTGGCCGATCTGTTTGCCAACCCGGAACTGGCGGCGGTCGCCGAGGTGTTGAGCCAGGCCGAACGCAGCCGCTTGCCGGAGATTCTGCCAGCGCCGCGCGATCAGGCGCTGCCGTTGTCCTTCGCCCAGCAACGCTTGTGGTTCCTCGCGCAGATGGACGGCGGCAACACCGCCTACAACATTCCTCTGGGCCTGCATTTGCGTGGCCGCCTCGACGCCGTGGCCCTGCAACGGGCATTGGCGCGGATCGTCGCTCGTCACGAAACCCTGCGCAGCCGTTTCGCGCAATTGCGCGACGAAGCACAGGTGCTGATTGCCCCGGTCGACAGTGGCTTGCCGCTGATTGTGGAAGACTGGCGACAACAGCCGCAGACCGAGGAGACCTTGCGTGCTTTGGTCGAAACTGAAGCGCGTGGGCTATTCAACTTGCAGGACGATCCATTGATTCGTGGACGTCTGGTGCGTCTGGCCGATGAGCACCATGTGCTCTTGTTGACGATGCACCACATCATCTCCGACGGCTGGTCGATGGGCGTGCTGACCCGCGAACTGATGGCGCTGTATCAGGCGTTCAGCCACGGCGAGGACGATCCGCTGCCTCCACTGGCCCTGCAATACGCGGATTACGCGGTGTGGCAACGGCGCTGGCTGAGCGGCGAGGTGTTGCAGCGCCAGAGCGACTACTGGCAGCAGACGCTGGCCGGTGCCCCGGCCTTGTTGAGCCTGCCAACCGACCGTCCGCGCCCGGCGCAACAGGATCACCGCGGCGGTAGTGTCGAGATCGTGCTGGATGTGCAGACCAGCGCCGGCCTGAAGACGTTGTGTCAGCGTCATGCCGTGACACCGTACATGGTGCTCATGAGCGCCTGGGCAATGTTGCTCGCGCGCCTGTCCGGGCAATCTGATGTGGTCATTGGCTCGCCGGTGGCCAACCGTACCCGCGCCGAGATCGAAGGGTTGATCGGCATGTTCGTCAACACGCTTGCGTTGCGCATCGATACCTCGGGCGATCTGACCGGTGCGGCGCTGCTGGCGCGGGTCAAGGCGCAGACGCTGGCGGCGCAGGCGCATCAGGATCTGCCGTTCGAACACGTGGTGGAAATCACCCGACCGGTGCGCAGCCTTTCCCACACGCCGTTGTTCCAGACCTTGGTGAGCTGGGACAGCAGCGTCGCGCCCGCCCTGGCGTTGGGCGGGCTGACGCTGGAAGGTCTGGCCGGGGACAATCACTTTGTGAAGTTCGACCTGTCGCTGAGCCTGGGGGAAAACCCGCAAGGTATCCGAGGCACGCTGCGCTATGCCACGGCGTTGTTCGATGAGTCGACCGTGCAGCGTGTTGTCGGTTACTTGCAGCGCTTGCTGACGGCGCTGGTCAGCGATGATCAAGCGGTGTTGGCGCGGGTCAATTTGCTCGCGGCGCAGGAACAGCAGCGCTTGCTCGGCGACTTCAACGCGACACAACTCGATTGCCCGGTCGAACAACCGGTCCAGAGCCTGTTCGAAGCGCAGGTGCAGCGTCAGCCTGAAGCCATTGCCGTACAGTCGGGCGAACACAGCCTGACCTATCGCGAGCTGAATGCCCGTGCCAACCGTCTCGCGCATCACCTGCGCGAACAGGGCGTGGGGCCGGATGCGCGGGTGGCGCTGTGCGTCGAGCGGGGACTCGATCTGGTGGTGGGGTTACTTGGTATTCTCAAGGCCGGTGGTGCCTACGTGCCGCTGGATCCGTCTTACCCGACGGAGCGCCTCGATTTTATGCTCAGGGACTGCGCGCCGGTGGCAGTGCTGGTTCACTCGGCCACCCGATCGCTGTTTGCCGGGACCAACGTAGCTGTGATCGACTTTGACCAATGCAACTGGCACGCGCAATCGGAGGGCAATCCGCAGGTGCCTGGCCTGAGCCCTGCGAATCTGGCGTACATGATCTACACCTCGGGTTCGACCGGCACACCAAAAGGCGTGATGCTGGAACATCGTGGCTTGTGCAATCTGATGCATTGGGGCTCGCAGATCTGCCCGCCGACCACGGACGGCGCGCTGTTGCAGAAAGCGCCGTTCAGTTTCGATGGTTCGGTGTGGGAGTTCTTCTGGCCGCTGACGGCCGGTGTGCGTCTGGTGCTGGCACGGCCGGGCGGTCACCGGGAGCCGGCCTATCTCGCGCAAGTGATTCGTCAGCAACGAATTACAGTGGTCAAGTTTGTGCCGGCGCTGCTGCAGCAGTTTGTTGAACTGCAGGAGGTCAGTGAATGCACCAGCCTCACCGATGTGTTCTGTGGTGGTGGCGAACTCACGGCGGCGCTGGCCGCTGCTGTGCGCCAGCACCTGCCGTGGGTGCGCCTGCATAACGTGTATGGCCCGACCGAAGCCACGGTCGACAGCACGGCATGGACACTGGAACCGCACATGCCGGTGCCAACGTCGGAATTGCCGATCGGCAAAGCCATCTGTAACACCCGCCTGTATGTGCTCGATGCGCATGACCAACCGGTACCGCTGGGCGTCATCGGCCAGTTGCACATCGGCGGTATCGGCGTGGCGCGCGGTTACATGGGGCTGCCGCAGATGCAGGCCGAGCGCTTTATCGACAGTCCGTTTGTGGCCGGTGATCGCTTGTACCGCACGGGCGATCTGGTGCGTTACCGCGCTGACGGCAACCTCGAATTCCTCGGGCGCAACGACTTCCAGGTCAAGCTGCACGGCTTGCGTCTGGAACTCGGTGAAATCGAAGCACGCTTGATCCAGCACCCGCAGGTGCGCGAGGTGGTGGTACTGATGCGCGACGAGCGTCTGGTGGCGTATTTCACTCTGTGCGAGGGCATTGCTGCGCCCGCTATCGACACGTTGCGCGCATTCATCCTCGAACAATTGCCCGAGTACATGGTGCCGGGTGCGTTCGTCGCGCTTGAGGTTCTGCCGTTGAGTCCCAACGGCAAGATCGACCGGCAGGCGCTGCCGGCGCCGGGCCTCGATGCGGTGCTCAGCCGCCACTACGAAGCGCCGCAAGGCGAAGTCGAAAGCTTGCTTGCGCAGGTCTGGGGCGAGGTGTTGAAGGTCGAACAGGTAGGGCGCCACGACCACTTTTTCGAATTGGGCGGGCATTCGTTGCTGGCGATTCGTCTGGTCAATCTGCTGCAACGTGCGGGGCAGCAGGTGACGCTGGCGGAGCTGTTCCAGCGTCCGAGTGTCGAGTCGCTGGCTGCGCTGCTCAGTCAACGCCATGCCGTGCCCGCGCAGCCGGAAGGACTGGTCGTGGTGCGACCGGGCGAGGGCGGCAATGCGCTGTTCCTGATTCATGAGTTCAGCGGCCGGGACGTATATTTCCCGGCATTGGGCCTGCATATCGAGGGCGAGTTTCCGATTTACGGTTTGCCCGGCGTGCCACTGGGGCAGCCGCAACTGCGCACCCTTGAGTGCATGGCCACGCGGATGGTCGGGATTATCCGCGCGGTGCAGCCGCATGGGCCGTATCGTCTGGCCGGGTGGTCGTTTGGCGGCTTGCTGGCGTACGAAGTCGCCCAGCAATTGCTCGGTCTCGATGAGGCGGTGGCGTTTGTCGGCCTGCTCGATACCTACGCGCCACATCCTGCGAGTCAGGATAAAACCCGCTGGAGCGGCGAGCATCGCGACAAGCGTCAATTGCTTGAGCACTGCCGCGCGCGTTCGCAGATGCGTGGAGAAGAAGGGCTGCCAGCGTTGGCTGAGGTGAAGCGGCTGGAGGCTGAAGTCGAACTCATCGCGTTCGATGAACTGTTCCAGCGCTGCTGCGAACAGCAATTGCCCGACCCGGAACTGGCCGCACTGACCGCGTCGCAGGCCTTAAGTTACTTCGATCGTGAGACCGCTCATGGCCTGGCGCTGGCGCATTACCGGGTCAGCCCGGCCAGTCAGCCAGTGCACTTGTTCCGCGCGCAGGGATTGATGCCGGGGCAGGCACAGCCGAGTCCGACCCGTGGTTGGGAGAACAAGGTCGGTACAGGATTGCTGCGCTGCATCGATGTGCCGGGGGATCACCGCAGCATGATGAAAAACCCGGATGTCCAGGCACTCGGCCAGGCCTTGAGTCAGGCTATGGCCGCTGCTCAAGCCCCGCAACCACAGGCGTATCAGCCCGTGTTGACGATCCAGAGCGGGCACCCCGGGCATGCCCCGATCTTCTGCGTGCCGGGGGCGGGCGACAGTGTCACCGGGTTCATTCATCTGACCGAAGCGCTCGGCCCGGAGTGGCCAATCTACGGTCTGCAACCCCGCGGGCTTGATGGCAGCGGCGTACCGCACAGTCAGGTAGAGGCGGCAGCGGGTTGTTATCTGCAAGCCGTCGAGCAGTTGTATCCGCAAGGCCCGGTGCACCTGATCGGCCATTCGTTCGGCGGTTGGGTCGCGCATGCCATGGCCGCGCTGTTGCAGGCGGCTGGGCGGGAGGTGGCGTCGTTGACCCTGATCGACAGTGAATCTCCCGGCGGCAACGGTACGGCGGGCAAGCCGTACACAACGACCGCTGCGCTGGAGCGTTTGATCGAGACGCTGCAACTGTCCAGCGGCAAGTCGTTGGGCATCGATCCGCTGTTGTTCGCCGAGGCTGACGACACCACGCAAATGCGCCTGTTGCACGAGGGCATGGTGCGCGCCGGTGTGTTGTCTGCGCGTTCGTCGGCGCAGGCCATGCACGGCCCGGTCCGCACCTTCGCCACAGCCTTGCGCACGGTCTATCAACCGCAACGGGCCTACACCGGGCCGGTGCGGCTGGCGCTGGTCGATGATCCGACGCTGGATGCGTGGGGCAATCAGCGCGAGCAAGCGGCGATGGTCGAAGGCTGGCAGCGACAGGTTGCGGATCTGGCGGTGTGGTACGGGCCGGGCAACCACTTCACGATTCTCAAGGCGCCTAACGTCTTCAGTCTCGCGGCGTGGTGGCATGACGGCCTGAAAGTGCCGGCCGGCAAAGTAATGTCCTGATTGTTGTTTATCTACCAGAGCCCGGCCGTTGGCCGGGTTCACCCCTGAACGGACTTGTGGTTATTTATGGAAAAGTCGAAGTTGCGCAAAGTCGGTATGGGTTTAGCGTTAGTGGCAGTAACAGGATTGGCGTTCTACGCGGTGCAGGCACCGGCCGAGGCGCCGCAATACCTGACCGCGCCGGTTGAACGCAGTGACATCGAAAACGCGGTGCTCGCCACCGGGTTGCTCGAAGGCATCAAGCAAGTGGACGTCGGCGCGCAAGTGTCCGGGCAATTGAAGTCGCTCAAGGTCAAGGTCGGCGACAAGGTGAAGAAAGGGCAGTGGCTGGCGGAAATCGATCCGCTGGTGTTGCAGAACACCCTGCGTCAGGCCCAGGTCGATGAGGAGAACCTGCAAGCGCAAAAGCGCGCCACGCAAGCCCAGCTCAGGCAGACCAAGGCAATTTACGAGCGCTACAAGAACTTGCAGGACGACGCGTCGATCTCGCGCCAGGATTTCGAAAACGCCGAGTCGAACTATCAGGTTCAGCAGGCCAATCTGATGTCGCTGGACGCGCAGATCAAAAGCGCGCACATCCAGATCGACACGGCCAAGGTCAATCTGGCGTACACGCGGATTGTCGCGCCAATCGATGGCGACGTGGTCGGCGTGGTGACCCAGGAAGGGCAAACGGTGATCGCCAGCCAACTGGCGCCGGTCCTGCTGAAACTGGCGGATCTGGACACCATGACGGTGAAAGCGCAGGTGTCCGAGGCCGATGTGATTCACATCGCCCCGGGTCAGGAGGTGTACTTCACCATTCTTGGCGAGGACAAACGCTACTACGCGAAATTGCGCGGCACGGATCCGGCGCCACAGAACTTTCTTGAAACGCCGCCCGCCGGTACACCGAAGCAAAGCAGCGCGGTGTTCTACAACGCCTTGTTCGAGGTGCCGAACCCCGACCATCGTTTGCGCATATCGATGACCGCGCAGGTGCGCATTATCCTCGACACCGCCAAGGCTGTGCTGACCGTGCCGGTCGCAGCGCTCGGCCCGCGCAATGCCGATGGCAGTTTTCCGGTACGGGTGCTCGACGCCAAGGGCCACGCGCAGTCGCGCAATGTGCAGACCGGGATCAACAACAACGTCAAAGTGCAGATCAATGATGGTCTGGCTGAAGGTGATCGCGTGGTCATCGGTGATCCGCTGACCAATGTGGCGGGGGCCTGAGCATGACCGAGCCACTGTTACAGCTCACCGGCATCACCCGCAGTTTCACCGCGGGCGACCGCGAATTTCTTGCGTTGAAGAACATCAACCTGACGATCCATGCCGGGGAAATGGTCGCGATCATCGGCGCTTCCGGCTCCGGTAAATCGACGCTGATGAACATCCTCGGTTGCCTCGATTACGCCACCGCCGGCAGCTACAGGATCAGCGGCCAGGAAACCCGCGATCTGGACAATCAGGCCTTGGCCGAGCTGCGCCGCGACTACTTTGGTTTCATCTTTCAGCGTTACCACTTGCTGCCGCATTTGAGCGCGATGCACAACGTCGAGATGCCGGCTATTTACGCCGGCATACCGCAGCTTCAGCGCCATGCCCGCGCCCGCGAGTTATTGGCACGCCTGGGCCTGGAAGGGCATTTGACGCATCGGCCGAGCCAGCTTTCCGGCGGTCAGCAGCAACGGGTGAGTATCGCCCGGGCGTTGATGAACGGCGGTGAAGTGATCCTCGCCGACGAACCCACCGGCGCCCTCGACACCGCCAGCGGCAAGGAGGTGATGCGCATCCTGCTGGAGCTGCACGCGGCGGGGCACACGGTGATTCTGGTGACCCACGACCCGAAAGTCGCCGCCAATGCCGAGCGCATCATCGAAGTCAGCGACGGCGAAATCCTCAGCGACCGTGCCAACGAACGCGACACTACGCAGATGCTCAGCGACGAACCGGTAACGCCGAAAGCCACCGCCTCTCGACGTCTTGTTGCCAGTCTCGGTTTGTTCAAAGAGGCGTTCGCCATGGCTTGGGTGGCGTTGATTTCCCATCGCATGCGCACCTTGCTGACCATGCTTGGCATCGTCATTGGCATCACCTCGGTGGTGTCAATTTCAGCGGTCGGCGAGGGCGCGAAGAACTACGTGCTCAAGGACATCGCCGCGATTGGCAGCAACACCATCGATGTCTATCCCGGCAGCAGTTACGGCGACAAACGTGCAGCGGCCATCGAAACCCTGACACCGGCCGATGTCACCGCTTTGAATCAGCTGTACTACGTCGACAGCGCCACGCCGATGATCGGCCGCAGCCTGTTGCTGCGCTATCGCAATATCGACCTGGATGCGCAGGTCAACGGCGTCAGCGATCAGTACTTCAAAGTGCGCGGAATCAAGATGGCCGCCGGTATCCCCTTCAGCGAAAGCGATGCGCGGCGCCAGGCGCAGGTGGTGGTCATCGATCACAACACCCGGCAGCGCCTGTTCGGCCAGGATGTCGATCCGTTGGGCCAGGTGATCCTGATCGGCAACCTGCCGTGCACGGTGATCGGCGTGGCCGCGCAGGATAAAAGCCTGTTTGCCTCGGGCAAGACCCTCAACGTTTGGGTGCCCTACGAAACCGCCGCCGGGCGGGTGTTGGGCCAGCGTTATCTGGACAGCATCAGCGTGCGCATGAAGGACGGCCAGCCGAGCAAAGTGGTGGAAGAGCACGTTACCCAACTGTTGCTGCAACGCCACGGCACCAAGGATTTCTTCACCAACAACCTCGACAGCGTCTTGCAGACCGTGCAGAAAACCAGCCGCTCACTGGCGTTGCTGCTGTCGCTGATTGCGGTGATTTCCCTGGTCGTCGGCGGTATCGGGGTGATGAACATCATGCTGGTGTCGGTGACCGAGCGGACCCGCGAGATCGGCATTCGCATGGCGGTAGGTGCGCGGCAGTCGGACATTCGTCAGCAGTTTCTGGTGGAGGCGGTGATGGTTTGCTTGTTGGGCGGAGCGATCGGGATATCTCTGTCGTATGCCATCGGGCATCTGTTTTCGGTGTTTATCAAGGAATGGGAGATGGTGTTCTCGCTGGCGTCAGTGCTGACGGCGGTAGTGTGCTCGACCTTGATTGGCGTTGTGTTTGGCTTTGTGCCGGCGCGGAATGCTTCGCGGCTTGATCCGATTGAGGCGTTGGCGCGGGATTAAGGGCCGACCCTCACCCTAGCCCTCTCCCGGAGGGAGAGGGGACTGATCGCGGTGTTCTTTCGAGTTACACCGACGTGGGATACTGAGCCGAACTCAGGTTTTGAACAGCACAAAAATCGGCTCCCTTTCCCCCTCACCCCCCCTGGGGGAGAGGGCTGGGGTGAGGGGGTAGATCCCACTGACCCACCGCGAAACCTCGAACCACCGCCATCCAGAATTGCCATCAATAAACACAACGCCGTGAGCGCGTTTAAATTACACGAACCGTTACGTCATAACGCCTACAACACCTTGCGTCGTTACCTACGCGTACGCCAGAATCCGCCGGCTTACGCGGCTATGGGTCGGGATATATCGTTCGCCTGTCACTGCAAATCAGTGATCGGGTTTGGTAGCCCGCTTCGGTACCGCCGTATGGCGCCACCTTATGCAGTCTTTTTTTGCGGCTGCGTTTTATATGGTGGACATGCGTGGGGCTCATTCATGAGCGCCGGGTTTCCGTATCGACCGGTCTACCAACCCGCGCATGGCCGCCACCTTCGTTTGGTAGCGAAAGTGATGGCTCCGGTTAATTTCGATACGAGACTTTATCTATGTTCAAAGCCACACCCAACCCACCAGATACCGATCCAATCCCCTACGACGCCGCGCTCGAACCTCAAAACATCAAAGAGGCCACAGAACGGGCGATCAATTTCTACCTCAATCCTTCCGCGCTCAAAACCTCAAAACCCACCCGCAAAACCGGCAAGATCTACCTGATCGACCCTACCGTTGATGACGAAACCCTGCTCGTCGAAGCCTACGAATCGTTGTGATCGGCCAGTGACATGGCCCGCGACCTTGCCGACTCGGTCGACAGCCCTCACCGCAAGAAAATGTTGATCCTGCAGCAGGTGATCATGTTGAGTGAATTGGTGGTGAGTCGCGTCCTCGACAACCAGCGCTTGCCCAACTAATTGCGAAACAGCCGCGAGAGGGAGCCTGCTCCCTCGCTGCGCAGAAGGAGTTTGAACTGATGTCCAAGACACCCGATCCGCCGGTGACTGCGGCCAGCATCATGGCTACGCCCTACACGCCCAACGCTATGTTCCAGGTCAACCCGCAAACCGATACCGAATCCCTGCTGGCAAATGCCTGTGAATCGCTGGCATCTGCCTCGGTCATGTTGTGTGATTTTGCCGGGATGCTGGAGGGGCCGCATCGCAATACCTTGCTGGGCATTGCGCAAGTGGTGATGTTGGGGGAATTGGCGGTGAATCAGGCATTGGAGCACGTCGCGGGATTGCCCTCACCCTAACCCTCTCCCGGAGGGAGAGGGGACTGATCGCAGGGTTCTGTCGAGATGCACCGACGTGGGATGCCGAGCCGAACTCGGGTTTTGAACAGCACAACGATCGGCTCCCTTTCCCCCTCGCCCCCTTGGGGGGAGAGGGCTGGGGTGAGGGGGGAAATCTCACTGACACACCCAAAAAGCCGAAACTCTCACTATCCCTGCGTATCACGCCGCACTCGACGCCAACGTCTCCAACGGCGAATACATCCAGCGCATCAACGAATGCCGCCCACTGATGCCCAACTTGATCGCCGCCCGTTTCAGATAACTCTCCACGGTGTTGACCTTCAGCGCCAACTGCTCAGCCAGTTCCGGCGCGGTGCGGCCGGCGAGCAGGCCGACACACACTTCGGTTTCACGGTTCGACAGGCTCAGCCCCAGTTGCTCCAGGCGTTCGTCAAAGCGCAGGCGCAAGGTTTCCAGACCGTTGCCTTCGGCGGCCTCGGGTGGGCTTTGTGGATCAGGGGTGGTCGGTTGCAGGGCGTTGATGTGTTTTTCCACCATCGGCAGCAGCACCGGGGAAATGTCCTGCAACAGGCTGCGTTCCTGCGCGGAAAAACGCTGCGACTCATCGTTGCGATACACCGAAATCACGTAGCGGTAGCCGTCCTTGCGCCGGGTCAGGTGCAGTTGCGAGGCGTCAGCGCTGGTCGCGGCCGGCGGATTCTGTAAATGGTGGGCCGCCGCACTGTGTTCGGAAAACACCGTTTCGGCGAGCAGCGCCGGCTCTTTCAGCGGCTCCGGCTCGCTGCGGTTCGACGCGCGGCCTACGGGTTCGACGCGCATCTGCCGGATGTGCGTGGCGTCTACCGCCAGTTGCGTCAGGATCAGGTCATGCAGCATCCGCGGAAAGTGCCGGCTGCCGGTGCTGGCGATGACCTTGCCGATGTGGGGGAACAAGTGTGAATTCATATGCGTGTCATCCCTGAGAGGCGTTAAGTCATAAACGTCTGCCGCACTGTTGTCGATCTCCTTGGTCGACGAAATACGGCAGACTTGGATCCTATCCTAGTACAACGTTTGAGCGACGGTTTAATGAAGGTGTTATTAGCTAATAACCACGACTCTGCTGGCTCGGAGGTGAAAGCGCTGAGGGTTCTGTCCCTGAATTGTCCTGCTCAGGTTGACGGTGAAACGCGTTTCAACCGATTTATCCCTTTTCGATGCGTCAGTAACCTGTACACAACTTGAACGCAACAACAACTTTCCAACATTGAAAAGGGACGCCCACCATGACCACTCCAACCTACAACCGCCTCAACAAAGACGACGCCATCGTGCTGCTGGTCGACCACCAGACAGGCCTGATTTCCCTGGTGCAGGACTTCTCGCCAAACGAATTCAAGAACAACGTGCTGGCCCTGGCCGACCTGGCCAAGTTCTTCGAACTGCCGACCATCCTCACCACCAGTTTCGAACAAGGCCCGAACGGCCCGCTGGTCCCGGAGCTGAAAGAGATGTTCCCGGATGCGCCGTACATTGCTCGTCCAGGTCAGATCAACGCGTGGGACAACGAAGACTTCGTCAAAGCGATCAAGGCCACCGGGCGCAAGCAGATCATCATTGCCGGTGTGGTCACGGATGTCTGCGTAGCGTTCCCGACCTTGTCGGCGCTGGCGGAGGGGTTTGATGTGTTTGTGGTGACTGATGCGTCCGGCACCTTCAACACCACCGTGCAACAAGCCGCGTGGAGCCGCATGACTCAGGCCGGCGCACAGATGATGAACTGGTTCTCGGTGGCGTGTGAGCTGCACCGTGACTGGCGCAACGATATTGAAGGGCTGGGCAATCTGCTGTCGCAGCGGATTCCTAACTACCGCAACCTGATGAACAGCTACTCGGCGTTGACCGCTCAGCAAAAGTAAGCCTGCGCGACCGAACAAAAGCCTGCCCTGAAAAGCAGGCTTTTGTCGTGTCTGCGCTTTAAAGCGCTGGCAGCGTTGCGATGGCGTTACTTAAGGTTATGGCTGAAGAACTCGGTCAATTTGGCGAAGGGAATCAGGTTGACCCGGTCGTACAAGTCGACATGGCCGGCCCCTGGAATGATCAGCAGCTCTTTGGGTTCGGCCGCGCGCTGGTACGCGTCTTCACTGAACTCGCGGGAGTGCGCCTGAGCACCGGCAATGAACAGCAGCGGGCGCGGGGAGATGCTCTCGATGTCATTGAACGGGTAGAAGCTCATGAACTTCACATTGCTGATCAGCGTCGGCATGGTGGTGGTCTGCGGCGAAGCGCCGGCCGGAGTGACCTGACCACGCGGGGTGCGGTAGAAATCGTAGAACTCGTCACCCACGGCGTTGCCGGTGAGTTTGAGCGATGTGCCGCCGGTGTAGCGGACGGGGCCGCCCCAGGACTGCGCGTTACGCTGCTGCGCCGTATGTTCAATGATGGATTGGCGTTGCGCTGGCGTGAGCGAATGCTTGAGGCCGTTGCGGTTGGCGGCACCCATGTCGTACATGCTGACGGTGGCAATCGCTTTCAAACGTGGGTCGATCTTGGCGGCGCTGATGGCAAAGCTGCCGCTGCCGCAAATACCGATGACGCCGATGCGCTCGCGATCGACCAGTGGGCGAGTGCCGAGAAAGTCCACCGCCGCGCTGAAGTCTTCGGCATAAATGTCCGGCGCAACCGACTGGCGTGGCAGGCCCTCGCTTTCGCCCCAGAAGGACAAGTCGAACGACAGCGTGACGAAGCCTTGTTCGGCCATTTTGGTCGCGTAGAGATTGGCACTTTGCTCTTTCACCGCGCCCATCGGGTGGCCGACGATGATCACGGCATTTTTTGACTGGGGGTCGAGGTTCTTCAGGCTGAACAGATTGCCTGCGACCTTCATCCCGTACTGGTTCTTGAAGGTGACCTTTTCGACGGTCACTTTATCGCTGGTGTAGAAGTTGTCTGCGCCGTTCGACATATCGGCTCCCATGGCTGAAAAAGTACTGAAGAGCAGCCCGAAGGCCAAGCAAAAACCTTTCACTGGAATGTCCTTGCGATTGAGGGTTTGTTCGTCTGAGCCTGTGCACGAACATTCTCTCGATCAGCGCTTCAGCGCCGTAGTGCATTCCTCTGGATTGCTTGCCTGATCCACTGAATCTGGATTTTCAACGCCGCGCAGACACGATATGGCGGCGATCAGAGGGCAGGGATGAGATTGGATTACGCTGAGGAATCAGCGCTGGCCTCGATCACGCCGGGTTCAGCCTGACGACCACTGCGCTGGGTTTCAGGAACCCCGATCCCGAGCAACACAACCGCCACCGCCGCAATAGCGGCCAGGGTCAGAAACGCTGCGCTGTAGCCGGCCTCCTGCACAACGAACCCGGCAAGGCCGTTGCTCAGTGCCGCGCCGAGTCCGAACGCAGTCGTCAGTGCGCCCAGGCTGATGTTGAAGTGGCCGGTGCCCCGGGTGAGATCCTTGACCATGATCGGAAACAAGGCGCCGAACAGACCGGCGCCAACACCGTCGAGCAGTTGCACCGCGACCAGCCAATAAGCATCGTCCGACAGCGTATAGAGCACACCGCGCAACGGCAGGATCAGAAAACCGGCGAGCAGCAGCGGTTTGCGTCCCCACAGATCGGCTTTCGCTCCGACCAGTAATGCCGCTGGCACCATCACCAGTTGCGCCGCGACGATGCAGGCCGAGGTCAGCGGGGTGGCCATCTGCAAATTGGCTTGCGCAAGCTTTTGACTCACCAGCGGCAACATCGCCGCATTGGCGAGGTGGAACAGTGCACAGCAAATGGCGAACAGCAACAGCGGCCGGTTGCTCAGCAGCACCGACAAACCGGAAGGCTGGCGATGCCCGGCGTCGGCCGGATCCAGTCCGCGTGCCAGATCATGGTCGATGGCGGCTGGCGACACGCAGGCAATGGCGATGACACTGGCCAGGGCCATGGCCGCCATCAGATAGAACACCGCCACCGGGCCGAACAGATAAGCGAACACGCCGGCCAGCAGCGCGGCGCAGGCATTGCCGGCATGATTGAAGGTTTCGTTGCGCCCGGTTCGGCGGGTAAACGCCCGTGGCCCGGTCATGCCCAGGGTAATTGCGCAAATGGCCGGGGCGAATATCGAAGCGGCCATCGCACTCAGGGTTTGTGTCAACGCCACCCACGTGAAGGACGTCACGAACGGCAGCAGCAGGCAACTTGCGGTCACCAGCAGGGCTGCGATCGCAATCAGCGCACGTTTGCGCCGGCTGTTGTCGACCCAGGCGCCGGCGGGTGTCTGGGTGATCAGCGCGGCGACCCCGGCGATGGTCATCACCAGGCCAATGCTCGCCGGTTCCCAGTGATGCACCGCCAACAGGTAAATGGCCAGATAGGGGCCGAGACCATCACGCACGTCGGCGAGGAAAAAGTTCAGGCTGTCCAGTGACAGGTTGTTGCGGCGATCGAGGTCAACGGCCACGGCAGTGTCTTCAATGTTCGAGGTTTGCGGATGGATTCAACCTCAGCAAGCCTAATGACCTGCGGCCACGAATATAAGTTGCAGGCCGTCGCCGTGTCGTTGCGAAACAACGCCAAGGGGCTGAAAACGAGGTTCCGTCACACGGTTGCTGCGCGTTCGACGCGCTACTTGTATCCTTGCGCCGGTCGAGGACATACGACCGCTGTTATTGCCTTGAATCAGTAACGGCCGGAACGGGAAACCGGACTTTCCATTAGGTACTTTCGTGAAGCGTGATACCCACCTCGTCATCCTCTTGCTGCTGGTCATCGGCTGCTCTCTGGCGTCGCTGACCATCTGGAAAGTGCTGTCTTCGCGCGATCGCGCGCTGGAAGAGGTCAACGTGCACGGGTTGAACCTGACCCAGGCACTCGAGACCTATTCCGAGGGCATTGTCCGGCAAAGTTCGCTGCTGCTACTCGGGCTGGTCGAACGCCTGGAAACCGAAGGCAGTGGTCCCGCGCAGATCCAGCGCTTGGGTGCGCTGATCAACCGCCAGCAGCCGTTGATGCCACAAATGAGCGGTATCACCATCTATGACCGTCAGGGTCATTGGCTGATGTCGTCGAACCGGCCGATTCCGGCGGGTGCCAACAGCAGTGACCGGGCCTATTTCATTCATCATCGTGACGACCCGAGCCGCGAACCTTTTATCGGGCCACCCATCCGTAGCCGCTCCAATCAGGAGTGGGTGATCACTGTAAGCCGGCGTTTCAATGATGATCGCGGTGAGTTTGCCGGTGTCGTGGCCGTGACGTTGGGCGTGGAAAACTTCCTGCGCCTGTTCGGCAAACTCGACGTTGGGCAGGAAGGTGCCATCGGTTTGTCGTACACCGACGGCACGTTGCTGGTGCGCTATCCGTTCCGCGAGCAGGACATGGGCCGCAACTTTTCCAAGTCGCCGATCTACGCCAAATACCTGGTCGATCAATCGGTCGGCACCGCGTCTTATACCTCCAGCCTGGATGGCGTCGAACGCCTCTATGCGTTCCGCAAAAGTGAGAAATTGCCGCTGATCACCACGGTCGCCATCGGCAAGCGTGAAGCGCTTACCGCGTGGCGAACGGAAGCGCTTTTGTCGGCGGTGGTGGTGGCGGGGCTGTTGGGGCTTACCGGCCTGATTGGCTGGTTCTTGATCCTCGACATCCGGCGCCGGACCCAGGTTGAAGGCGAACTGCGCATCGCTCAGCAGCAATTACTCGGTTCCAATCGACAGCTGGAACTGTTGGCCATGAAGGATGCGCTGACCGGTCTGGCGAATCGGCGTTGCTTTGATCAGACCCTGGCCACAGAGGCGCGGCGGGCACAGCGCGATGGCTCGTCGCTGGCCTTGATGATGATCGATATCGATTACTTCAAGCGGTTCAACGACGCGCTTGGGCACGTTGCCGGCGACGCCTGTCTGCAAGCCGTCGGTAGCGTGCTGGATGCGTGCGTGCGGCGCCCGTCAGATCTGGTGGCGCGCTACGGTGGCGAGGAGTTCGCGGTGATCATGCCCGACACCGATATTGACGGTGCCGAGGTGGTGGCGCAGCTGATAATCGAGCGCTTGCAGTACGCCAACTTTGCCCACCCTGACAGTCCCGTGGCCCGCGTGAGCCTGAGCATCGGTATTGCCGCTGCGCGCGGTCCGCGCCTGGATCCGGTGAGCGCTCTGATCGAGTGCGCCGATCAAGCGCTGTATCAAGCGAAAACGGCAGGGCGCAACCGGTTCATGACGTCCGCTGCGCAACCCTCATTCGACGTTAATGGACAACAGACCATTGACCCGTGATACCAACGTGTCGACAGCAAACGGTTTGGTCAGCACCTGCATGCCTGGGCCGAGTTGACCGTTGCCGATTACTGAGTTTTCCGCGTACCCGGTAATGAACAAGGTCTTCAGCTTCGGCCTGATTTGCCTGCCCGCATCGGCCATCTGCCGGCCGTTCATGCCGCCGGGCAAACCGACATCGGTAATGAGCAGGTCGATGTGCGCGCTGGAACGCAATACTTCCAGTCCCTCAACGCTGTCGGCCGCTTCGAGCAGGTTGTAGCCGAGGTCGTTCAGCACATCCTTGAGCAGCATGCGGACGGTGGGTTCGTCGTCGACAATCAGGATGGTCTCGCCGGCCTTTGCCTGCAGGGTTGCCGAGCTTTGCGCGTCATCGTGATTGCGTTGCGTTTCGCCGAGGTAGCGCGGCAGGTAAACGCACATGGTGGTGCCTTGCCCCACGGTCGATTGCACCCGCACCTGTCCGCCTGATTGCTTGGTGAAACCGTAGATCATCGACAGCCCGAGCCCGGTGCCCTGGCCCAGCGGTTTAGTGGTGAAAAACGGGTCGAAGGCCTTGGCGATCACTTCCGCACTCATACCGGTACCGGTGTCGGCGACCGACAAGCACAGGTATTGTCCTTCGGGCATTTCCCGTACGCGCGCCGATTCAGCATCCAGGGTTCGATTGGCAGTCTCGACGGTGATGCTGCCGCCATCGGGCATCGCGTCGCGGGCGTTGATGCACAGGTTGAGCAGGGCGTTTTCCAGTTGGCTGGCATCGACCAGCGCTGGCCACAAATCGGCAGCGACGACCGTCTTCAGGCGAATGCTCGGGCCGACGGTGCGCTGGATCAACTCGGTCATGCCGGCAATCAGTGCGTTGACTTCGGTCGGCCGTGGATCGAGGGTCTGTCGCCGGGAAAAGGCCAGCAGGCGATGGGTCAGGGCGGTGGCGCGTTTGGCTGCGTCCTGAGCGATCAGCATGTATTTGTCGATGTCGTTCAGACGACCCTGAGTGATGCGTTTGTCCATCAGCTCAAGGGATGCGCAGATGCCCGCCAGCAGGTTGTTGAAGTCATGGGCCAGACCACCAGTGAGTTGTCCAACCGCTTCCATTTTCTGCGATTGGCGCAACTTTTCTTCGGCCTGCATCAGGTCTGCGGTGCGCGCCGAGACCCGTTGTTCCAGGGTGTCGTTGAGGGCTTTTAACGCGGCGGTGACCCGGTCGCGCTCGGCTTCGACGTTGCGCCGGTCTTCGACATCGATAAGCACGCCAGGAAAGCGTAAAGGCGTGCCGTCTTCGGCGCACTCGACGCGGCCGTTCGCTTCAATCCAGGTGTATTTGCCAGCCGCTCCGCGCACTCGGTATTGGTGCGAATAGGCACCTCCGCGGGCAATGACTTCGTTGATCGCGGTTGTGAGTCCTTCTCTGTCATCCGGGTGAACGGTCATCACCACTTGCTCCAGGCTCAGACCGTCGAGACCCCAGGCCGGATCGAGGTCGAAAACCCGTGCGAAGGCTTCATCGACGCTGAAGCGATCACTGGGCAGGTGCCAGTGCCAGGTACCGATAATGGCGCCGGCGGCCAGGGCGAGCTGGACACGTTCGACGTTTTCCCGGGCGACGGACTCGCTGATGCGCAAGCGTTCTTGCGCGTCGCGGCGCTCGGTGACATCGCTGAAGAAGATCGCAATCTGCCGATCGGCCGGGTCGCCGACGCGGACGGCGCGCACATCGAACCAGCGCTCGAAGGTATTGGCGTAGTTCTCGAAGTTGGCCGGCTCGCCGGTCTTGGCCACATGGCCGTAGGTCTCGAACCAGAATTTCTCCAGGTTGGGCGCAAATTCGGTCACCCACTTGCCACGCAGATTAACCCCGGCCTGACGTTCGAACGCCGGGTTGGCCTCGACAAAGCAATAGTCGATGGGGTGGTCGTCGGCGTCGAATTTGACTTTGACGATGGCGAACGCCGCCTCGATGGTTTCCAGAATGGTGCTGAAGCGCTCTTCACTCTGGCGCAATGCCGTTTCGGCGCTGCGCGAACGGGTCAGGTCGAGCATCGCACCGATCATGCGTTCGGCCTCGCCATCGGCATTGCGGATCAGATGCCCGCGATCAAGCACTTCGGCGTATGAACCATCGTGGCAGAGGAAGCGGTACTCCGCGCTCCAGGTCGTCCCGGAGCCGTCAATCGCCGAGCGAATCGAGGTTGTCACGCGCGCGCGATCCTGCGTGTGGATCTGCGCAAATCGCCAATCACACGTCGGCTCGATGGCTGCTGACGCGTAACCATACGCCTGTTGCAGCGAGTCGTTCCAGATGACCTGATTGGTTTTCAGATCCCAGTCCCAGACGGCGTCGCAGGTCGCCTTGACGGCCAGACGCAGGCGCGTGACCTCAGACTCAAGCTCCTCGCGAGTAAGCTGTTTCAGGATGTTCACCCTTCATGCGTTGATGGTTGGCTTGCGTTCAATTGGCGTGTTTCAAGCCTCTGCTTTACAAGCTTTGTGAGCCATTGACCCGGGGCCTCATGTTTAAGTTGCACGGGGATCAAGGCATGCGCGCTTTCATATCGATTCGCCGCGATCGAGTCTGTCGAGCAGGCCTTGCCCGCGTTGCCACAAAGCCTGCTGTTTTTCCAGCGGCATGCGATCGAGGTTTTTGTACATCATGCCCATGCGCTGATTGCCGCGTAGAAGGTCACCGTGGCGCATCAGAAAATGCCAGTACAACGCATTGAACGGGCAAGCGTTATCGGCCGTGGTTTCACGCACTGAGTAAGCACAATCGCGACAGTAGTCGGACATCCGGTTGATGTACTGACCGCTGGCGCAATAAGGCTTCGAACCGAGGTAACCGCCATCGGCGTGCATGACCATGCCGAGGGTATTGGGCAGCTCGACCCAGTCGAAAGCGTCCATATAAATCGCCAGATACCATTCACAAATCTGGCTCGGTGCGATGCCGGCGAGCAGGGCGAAATTGCCGGTCACCATCAAGCGCTGAATGTGATGGGCGTAGGCGTGTTTGAGGCTTTGGCCGATGGCCTGGCGCATGCAGTTCATCTGCGTCTCGCCGGTCCAGTAGAACTCTGGCAGGCGCCGCGTATTACCGAAGGCATTGCCCTCGGCGTACTCGGGCATGTGCAGCCAGTAAACGCCTCGAACATATTCGCGCCAACCGATCAGTTGGCGGATGAAGCCTTCAGCAGCATTCAGTGCGATGCTGCCGGACCAATAGGCCGACTCCACATCACTGCAGAGTTGGCGCAGGTCCAGCAAACCAATGTTCAGCGCAGCGCTGATACGGGCATGGAACAGAAACGGTTCGTTGCTGGCCATGGCGTCCTGATAATCGCCGAAGCCCGCCAGCCCATAGTCGAGAAAGTACGCCCACAATGCCTGGGCGTCGGCGTGGGTCACCGGATAGTTGAAATCATCCAGGCTGCCGTAGTGATTGGCGAAGCGCTCCTTGACCAGGGCGAGGACTTCGAGGGTGATTGCATCGTTGGTAAAACCGGTCGGGTAGGGCGCCTTGACGGATTTTGGCAGGGCTTTGCGGTTGTCGGCATCAAAGTTCCACGCGCCGCCGACTGGCGTGCCGTCACCGTTGAGCAACAGGCGACTTTTGCGGCGCATCTCGCGATAGAAGAACTCCATGCGCAGCTGCTTTTTGCCAGCGGCCCACGTGCGGAATTCGTCGCGGCTGCACAGGAAGCGGTTGTCGGCGTGCCAGTGGATGGGTAAACCACAATCTTTCAGCGATTGCTCCAGACGCCAGTCGCCGCACTCCGTCACGTGCAATTCGTTGGCCTGCAACAAAGCCTGCCAGCGCTTTAATTCGCCGGGCACCGAGCCGCTGTTCTGCGGATCGTCGAGGATCACGTAGTGCACTTGGAAGCCTTGGTCTTTGAGTGCCTGAGCGAAGTGACGCATGGCGCTGAAGATCAGGGCGATCTTTTGTGGGTGATGGGCGACATGGCTGGCTTCTTCCATGACCTCGACCAGCAGCACACGATCATGTTCGCGATCCAGACCTGCCAATGAAGCCAGATCAAACGATAACTGGTCGCCCAGAACGAGGCAAAGCCGATGGGTTTTGTTCATTTCACGGATTCAGCGTAGTGAGCAGCAGGCTGCCGAGTGGACGTTTAAGTGCTAAGTCCAGATAGTTGTACAGATTGTAGTTGGTGTATAGGTATTTATGGTCAGGATTGAGCAAAATCAGGGCGAACGCGAAAAGCGCCCCTGATGTCTCAGGTGCGCCTTTGGCGAGGTGTTTAACGGTTAGCCGCGATAAACGGGGTAGTCGGTATAGCCTTCGGCGTTGCCGCCATACACCGTCGCCGGGTTCAACGCATTCAACGGCCAGTCATTGGCAATCCGCGCCGGCAGATCGGGGTTGGCCATGAACGGCCGGCCGAAGGCGACCAGGTCGGCCAGCCCGGATTCGAGCAGTTGCGCGCCGGATTCGGCGGTGTAGCGCCCGGCATAAATGATCGCGCCGCTGAAGGTCTCGCGCACCGCCTGACGGAACGTTTGTGGCATCGCCGGGGCGTTGTCCCAATCGGCTTCGGCGATGGACAGATAAGCAATGCCGACGTCTTGCAGGATTTTGATCGCTTCGATGTAAGTGGCGTGCGGATCTTCCTCGACCATACCCAGGTAGGTGCGCGCTTCATCGGTGGTGGTGAACAACGGGGCGAAACGCACGCCGACTTTTTCCTTGCCGATGCACTCGGCGACGCCAGCCACTACTTCCTTCAAAAAGCGCAGGCGATTGTGCAGCGAACCACCGTACTGATCGTCGCGCAAGTTGCTGTGAGCCGAGATGAACTGGTTGACCAGATAACCGTTGGCACAGTGCAATTCGATGCCATCGAAACCCGCGTCCATGGCGTTGCGCGCCGCCTGGATGTACAGCTGAATCAATGCCTGAACTTCATCGGTGCTGAGTGCGCGCGGTGCCGATGGCGGCACCAGTTCACCGGCGCCGGGCGCGGTTTCGATAAACACGCTGACCCGATCTGTAGCCACGGCGGAGGCCGAGACCGGAGCAGCACCGTCGGGTTGCAGCGCGGTGTGGGAGACACGGCCGACGTGCCACAGCTGGGCGAAAATCACCCCGTCCACGGCGTGCACGGCGTCGGTGACTTTGCGCCATCCGGCGATTTGCTCAGGCGTATGAATGCCCGGCGTCCATGCATAACCCTGGCCACGCGGCTCGATCTGCGTACCTTCGGTGACCAGTAAACCGGCGCCGGCGCGCTGTTGGTAATACTCGGCCATCAGCTCATTGGCGATGTTGCCCGGTTGGGTGCTGCGCTGGCGGGTGAGTGGCGGCAGGACGATGCGGTTTTTCAGGGTGTGATGGCCGAGTTTGGCCGGGGTGAAGAACGGGCTGCTATTCATGGATTACCTTGCCTTTCGGTTTATTAGACCAGTCGACTATTTATCAGGTGAAAAAATAACGCCGGGTAACACGCACCCGACGTTAGGAAGGTTGGAAGCGAAGTTTTAGCCCAGCATCTCCAGCAGTTTTTTCGCGACGGCGGCGGAACTGGCAGGATTCTGGCCAGTGACCAGTTGCCCGTCGGCGACCACATGCACCTGCCAGTCAGCCACTTTCGAGTAATAACCGCCGAGGCGCTGGAACTCGTCCTCGATCAGGAACGGCACCACGTCCGTCAGGCCTACGGCCTCTTCTTCGGAATTGGTGAAACCGGTGACCTGACGATGCTGGACCAGCGGTTTGCCATCAGCGGTGAGGGCGTGACGCAACACACCCGGCGCATGGCAGACGAAACCGTGGGGTTTGTTCGCGCGGTCAAACGCTTCGATCAATGCGATCGACTGCTTGTCTTCGGCCAGGTCCCACAGTGGGCCGTGGCCGCCCGGGTAAAACACCGCATCGAATTCATCAGCGCTGACGTCGGCCAAGCGCCCGGTATTGGCCAGTGCCTGTTGCGCGGCAGAGTCTTTGCGGAAGCGATCAGTCTCGGCGGTCTGCGCATCGGGCTCATCGCTTTTCGGGTCGAGCGGCGGCTGGCCACCTGCCGGCGAGACCAGGGTGACGTCGATGCCAGCGTCCTTGAAGGCGTAGTAGGGCGCGGCGAACTCTTCCAGCCAGAAGCCGGTTTTCTTGCCGGTGTTGCCGAGTTGATCGTGGGAAGTCAAAACCATCAGGATTTTCATAGAGCACCTTGAGTCGATCAGGTGTCTTCGATTGGGCGAAGGATTCGCACATCGGCCACACCGGTCAGAAAACGTTTGTCGGGGCGCAGCATAGATTCCAATTAGACCAGTCGTCTAGTAATTTTTTATCCTAGGGTTTTTCATCGACAGGTATGGCAAACTTCCGTTCCTCCCAATATACGACTGGTCTATTGCCTGGTAATTTGCGCCCCATGAAAGCGACCTACGACGATACCCGCCAACATTTGCTCGACACCGGCCACCGGATGATGGCCGAGAAGGGCTTCACCAGTGTCGGCCTCAACGAAATCCTGCAAACCGCCGGTGTGCCCAAGGGTTCGTTCTATCACTACTTCAAATCCAAGGAGCTGTACGGCCAGGCGTTGCTGGCGGATTACTTCGTCGGCTACCTCGCCGACATGGAGCGACGCCTGACGCTGCCGGGCCTGAGCGCCAATGAGCGGCTGATGGATTACTGGCAAGGCTGGCAGAACCGCTGCATCCTCGAAGGCCACGGTGATGAGTGTCTGGTGGTGAAACTCAGCGCCGAAGTTGCCGACTTGTCGGAGTCGATGCGCCTCACCTTGCGCGATGGTGCCGAGCAAGTGGTGGCGCGAATCACCCTGTGTATCGAGCAGGGTCAGGCTGAAAACAGCCTGCCCAAGGGCGATGCCCGGCATCTGGCGGAAACCTTGTATCAGCTGTGGCTGGGCGCCAGTTTGCTCAACAAGTTGCAGCGTACCGGGCAATCTCTGGACACTTCGATGGCGATGACGAAACAGCTTTTGCACGTTTGACCAGGTTTTTTTTGCGACGCAATGGATGACATGTGTACCGGCACGCGGTCAGCTTAAACATACGAATGGGAATAAGTTTCAATAACAGAATGCTTTGGTATACCATCCGCAGCGCTTTGCTGGCGGTTTTACCCTTCGTTCTGGCCTATTCGTAAGGTTTTCTTTTCATGCGTCGTACTCTGCTTTCCGTGTGTGTACTGCAAGCGTTGTCTTCTTCCTCGTGGGCCGAACAGGCCGATTCAACACCCGCAGCGCTAGAGCTGGAGGCGACCGATGTGGTCGGCACGGCGGATTACGAACGGGCCGACGGCCCGGTGCAGGGTTATCGCGCGACGCGTTCTGCCAGTGCTACGCGCACCGATACCGCCATCCATGAAATCCCGCAATCGATCAGCGTAGTGACCAGGGATGCGGTCGAAGACCTCGGCGCCACGCGACTGCAAGATGCACTGGACTACGCGGGCGGCGTGGGCCGGGCGAACAATTTCGGCGGGCAGGGACTGACCACGTTCACCGTGCGCGGCTTCACCACGGGCGAGTTTTACCGCAACGGTTTCCCGATCAATCGCGGTTACCCGAACATGCCTGACGCCAACACCATCGAGCGTCTGGAAGTGTTGCGCGGGCCGGCGACCATGCTCTACGGCCGTGGCGATCCCGGCGGCACCTTCAACGTTGTTTCCAAGCAGCCGTTGGCCGAGCGCACGGTCACGTTGGGCAGTCAGTTGAATGATCAAGGCATGAAGCGCGGCACCCTCGATGCCTCCGGCCCGCTGGATGAAGAGGGGCGCCTGGCCTATCGACTGAACGTGGTGGGTGAGGGTGGCGATACCTTCCGCGATCACGTCGAAACCGAGCGCTACGGGGTGACGCCGGTGCTGACCTGGCAGGCCAGTGACGCCACGCGAGTGATCTTCGAGGGTGATTTCATGCGTAACAATCACCCGCTGGATCGCGGTGTGACGCGTTACCCCAAGCAGATTGGCACCGCCTCGCGGGATACGTTTTTCGGCGAAAAAGACGCCGGCAAATTGCGCAACGACAACAACATGGCGCAGCTTCGTTTCGAACATCTGCTCAATGATGACTGGACGTTGGGCGGTGGCTTCCAGTGGCTCGACGGTTCGCTGGAAGGCAACGCGATCGAAGCCAACGGCATTGCCGCTGACGGCCGAACCCTGGGCCGCAATTTCAACTACCGCAAACTGGAGTGGACCGATAAGGACGCCCAGCTCAATCTGACCGGTCATTTCAGCACCGGTGGCTTGCAGCACACCTTGCTGACCGGCATCGAATACGAAGATTACGACTACAAGTCGATCATTCAACGCTCCAGCGGCGCGGTCGGCGCCTACCCGATCGACATCTTCGATCCGGTCTACGGCCAACCGCGTCCGGCGCTGACTCGCACGCCGACCCACGACAAGGAAAACCTCAAGACCTATGCGGCGTTCGTGCAGGATCAGGTGGCGTTGACCGAGCGTCTGAAGGTTCTCGCCGGGGCGCGTTTCGAGCGCTTCGAACACGACTATGAAACCTACGTGCCGGGCGGCAAGAGCTGGCAGGCCAGTGATAACGCGGTGACCCCACGCCTCGGCGTGACCTACGACCTGACCGAGACCCTGGCGGTTTATGCGGACACCGCGCGCTCGTTCAAGCCCAATACCGGCGCGAGCCGCGTGGGCGGAGGCTTCGCCCCGGAGAAAGGCAAATCCTACGAAATGGGCGTCAAGTGGGAAGCGCTGGATCATCAGTTGAGCGTGGATGCCGCGATTTACCAGATCGAGAAAACGCAACGTGCTGACCACCGACCCCGTAGATTCAACCTTCAGTGTGGCGGCCGGGGAAGTGCGCAGCCGTGGTTTCGACCTGAACGTCGCCGGCAATCTGACCCCCGAATGGCGCGTGATCGGTGGCTACGCCTATGTAGATGCCGAGGTGACCAAGGACAACGTGATTCGCTCAGGCACACGGCTGATGAACATTCCGCAAAACAGCTTCAGCCTGCTCAACGTCTATGAGTTTCAGGACGGCACGCTCAAAGGCCTCGGCCTGGGCACCGGACTCAAATACGTCGACGAGCGCGCCGGACAAACCGCCAATACCGCGTTCTCGATGGACAGCTACACCGTTGTCGATTTGCTTGGCTTCTACAAGGTCAACGAGAAGGTGCGGCTGAATCTAGACGTGAAAAACCTGTTTGACCGCGATTACGAAGAGGGCGCGTTCGGTAATGTGTACGCCTATCCGGGGGCGCCAAGAACCGTGCAAGTGGGGATTTCTTACACTCTGTAAGTTGAGATCGACGCTGCAACGGCGGCCCCTCACCCCAGCCCTCTCCCGGAGGGAGAGGGAGCCGACCGAGGTGTCTTGGGAGATGCATCGACCTGACAGAACGCGTCGATTACGGTTTCATCCGCAATGCTTGGCGGTAATGGATTCACAGACGCTATTGCACGTCGGCGCTCATGCTTAATATCCCCCAATCGGTCCCCTCTCCTGGGGGAGAGGGCTAGGGTGAGGGCAGCTGTTTCGGCACGCGCCACTTAACCAGTGACACAACCCTCCGGCGTCCTCCCGGCAAAGCTGTCCAGCAAACTCGCCACCACCATCTCACCCATCCGCGTGCGCGTCTGCAATGTCGCGCTGGCGCGGTGCGGTTGCAGCACCACCTGTTCGTTACCGAACAAGGCTTCCGGCACATTCGGCTCATCAACAAACACATCCAGCCCCGCACCGGCGATCTCTCCGGCATTCAGCGCCGCCACCAGATCACCCTCGTTGACCAGTTTGCCCCGTGCCACGTTGATCAGATAGCCATCCTTGCCCAAGGCCTGGAGCACTCGCGCATCGATGATGGCTTCAGCCTTGTCGGCAGCGGCGGCGAGAATCAGCGCATCGCTGTCACGGGCCAATTGCTTGAGGTCGGCGACGAAAGTGTGGGTGACATCGCTCATCGGTTGCAGGTCGGTGTAACTGATCGGACAGCCGAAGGCAGCCGCTCGGCTGGCCACCGCGCGGCCAACCCGGCCCATGCCGACGATGCCGATACGCATGCCGGACACCTGACGCGCGAGGGGCAGTGGCGCCAGCGGAGTCGGACTTTGCGGCCACTGGCCGGAGCGTACGTAACGATCACTGGTGCACAGTCCGCGACACACGGAAATCAGCAAGCCGATGGCAAGGTCGGCGACGTCTTCGGTCAGCGCGCCAATGGTCGCCGTCACGCGGATACCGCGATCCCGAGCGTAAGCCAGATCAACCGCATCGGTGCCGACGCCGTTGACCGCCACCACTTCAAGTTTCGGCAGTTGCGCCATGACGGCCTGGGTGATGCCGGTATGGCCGCCGGTGATCACCCCGCGAATATTCGCGCCGTGTTCCTGCAAATACGCCGCTTTGTCCGTTTGCTGGAAATAGCGGCGGACCGTGAACAGTTCATCGAGACGCGTGTTGATTTCAGGAATCAGGATCGGGCTGAGCTGCAAGACTTCTGGCTTCATGTAAACCTCTCTAACCGAATAAAAAGACCGGCTCAACCGCGGCCGGCAAACGGCATGGCGCTGGCCATGACGGTCATGTTCAGAACGTTGGCCGACAGCGGCAGGCCGGCGATGTAGCGCACGGCATCGGCGACATGCTTGACGTCAACCATCGGCTCCACGGCGATGCTGCCGTTGGCCTGACGTACACCTTTGGTCATGCGTACCGACATTTCGGTCAGGGCGTTGCCGATGTCGATCTGGCTGCAGGCGATGTTGAATTCGCGACCGTCCAGCGCCAGCGATTTGGTCAGGCCCAGTACCGCATGTTTACTGGCGGTGTAGGCGCTGCTGAATGGACGTGGTGTGTGTGCCGAAATCGAACCGTTATTGATGATGCGTCCGCCCTGAGGCTGCTGACGACGCATCAGTCCGAAGGCACCACGAGCACAGAGGAAAACCCCGTTGAGGTTGGTGTCGATCACGTTGCGCCACTGCTCGAACGTCAGTTCATCGAGCGGCACGGCCGGGGCATTGACTCCGGCATTGTTGAACACCACATCCAGACGTCCGTAGACCTCGGCAATGCTGGCAAACAGTGCATCGACACTGGCTGGATCGCGCACATCGGTCGGCACTGCCAAGGCTGCGTGGCCCTCGCTCGCCGCCAGTTCGACCAGTGCTTGCAGCGGTTCCGGCCGGCGCCCGGCAAGCACCACGGTGTAACCGTCGGCCAGCAGGCCAAGCGCCACGGAGCGGCCGATGCCGCTACCGGCGCCGGTGACCAGCGCGACTTTCAAAGGTTGAGTGATGGACATCCTGTTGTTCTCCTGTCTTCAAATCACTGAGGCGTACGTAGCGGTCAAGGCTTGCGGCCGACGCGCATTTCCAGCTGGCCGATGCCGTCGATTCCGGCGTTGATCACATCGCCCGGTTGCAGGCCGTCGACGCCGGCCGGGCTGCCGGTCATGATCAGGTCGCCGGCCCTGAGCGCGACTGACCGGGAGATCCGGCTGATCACTTCAGCGACCGACCAGATCTGGCTGTCGAGGCTGTCGCGTTGACGCTCCTCGCCGTTGACGTTCAACCATAATTCGCCTTCGGGATGGCCGGCGCGGGTCACCGGGACGATGGCGGTCATCGGCGCGGCTCCGTCAAATACCTTGGCGCCCTCCCACGGCAAACCGTTGCTCTTGGCTGCGCGCTGAACGTCGCGGCGGGTCAGGTCGAGGCCGGCGGCGTAACCCCAGACATAAGCCAGCGCCTCGCTTTCGGGGATGTTCGCGCCACCTTCACCGATGGCTACCACCAGTTCGATTTCGTGGGCGAAATCATCGGTCAGCGCCGGGAACGCCACCTCACCGACCGCGTCGACGACATTGCTCGCCGGCTTCATGAAAAACACCGGCGGCTGGCGCGACTGGCCGACTGCGTCTGGCCATGGATAGTTGCGGCCGACACAAAACACCCGGCCGACGGGAAAACGCTGCTCACTGCCAAGCACCGGCAAAGTCACGGGCAGATCCGGGGTGAAGACGTATTCAGTCATGTTCATCCTGTTAAGAGTCCTGTTGGTATCTTCAGCGTACGGCGGCAGTCGTTGGTGAAGTTGGACGAAAGCCGCCTCCAGTTGGAGAAAACGGTGCTGTTGGCTTCAGCGCACCTTCAATTCGATGCGGTACAAGCGCCCGAGCAACAGCGAGTAGGAGAGAGTGCCGATCAGGGCTACGCCACCGATGAACCAGAAGGCCCAGGCGAAGGAACCGGTGGCATGCACAATCGCGCCAATCACGATCGGCGTGACGATGCCGCCAATGTTTGCAGCGAGGCTGGTGATTCCGCCGGTCAAGCCGATCAGTTCCTTGGGCGCAACTTCCGACACCGCTGCCCACGAGGACGAGGCAATGCCTTGGGCGAAGAAGGCAATGGTCAGCACGGCAATGCAGATCGTGTTCGAGTCGGTGAAATTCACCAGCACGATGGACATGCCCAGCATCGAGCCGATCACCAGCGGCAACTTGCGGGCGAACGACATCGAGTAGCCACGGCGGATCAACAAGTCCGACACGATGCCGGCGAGGAGGATGCCGACTGTTGCACCGACGAAGGGCAACACGGCGAAGATCCCGGCCTTGATCATGGTCAGCTTGCGTTCTTCAATCAGATAGGTGGGGAACCAGGTCAGGAAGAAGTACAGCGCCGAGGTGCTGGCGAATTTGCCGATGCAAATCGCCCAGATCTGCCGGTAGCTGAACAACTCGGCGATTTGCCGCCAGTTGAATCGGGTGCGTTCCTGACTGCTTTTGACCAGACCGCCGCCGGCTTCGATGTACTTCAGTTCTTCTTTGCTGACTTTCTTGCAGTTCAGCGGGTCGCGATACAGGTACAGCCACAACACCCCGAACACGATGCCGAGTACGCCGGTGCTGTAGAACACGTGACGCCAGTCGAAGGTGGTTGCCAGCCAGAGCAGCGCACCGGTAAACAGCGCCGTCCCCAGGTATTGCCCGCAGACATAGATACTGCTGGCCAGCCCGCGTTCCCGCGCCGGAAACCACACCGTCACCGCACGGCTGTTGGCCGGGAACGCCGGTGCTTCCATGGCACCGACCGCCAGACGCAAACCGAACAATGACGCGAAGCCTGTGGCAAAGCCCTGGCATACGGTCACCGTCGACCAACTGATCAGGGAAACCCCGTAAGTGAAGCGCGAACCGAAGCGGTCGGCGATGAACCCGGCCGGCACCAGGGCCAAGGCGTAAGTCCAGGCAAATGCCGAGAAAATCAGGCCCATCTCGATCTTGTCCAGACCCAGATCCTTGGCCATGAACGGCGCGGCAATCGAGATGTTGACCCGGTCGATGTAGTTGATGATCGTCGCAATCAGCAACAGCGAGAGCATGAACCAGCGTCGCCGCGAGGGCAGGCGTTGCGGCACGATGGCGTCCCGGGAACCGTCTATCACCGGCGGCACGGTGGCTTGGGAAACATGTGAATTCGACATGAAGAGACCTCGTTATTGTTAGAAGAATCGAGATGTTTTCGCGCAGCCGAAAGCGTTGCCCGCATCGGACAGGGCATGGCAATCGAGACTGAAATGAGCGGCTGCGTCAGACGTTCAGGTACGTCTTCCGGGCGGCGTGATCGGGGAGCAATCGGGCGGGTCAGCGAGGGGCAATAGCAGGATCATGACGTGCACACCTTTGATTGTTTTTGGAAGAGGTTGGGCTGCGTTGGTTGTTACAGTGGTCGTACAACCTCTTCTAATCAACTGCGGTGTTAGATCATTTTTTCCATATGAAAATGGCTTTGATAAACCTGTCCAAGAAAATCAAACGCTAGACTTTTGATTTTATAGATGAGGAATATCTCTCAACATACTGAAAATAAGAACAAAAAAAATTTTGTTCTTTCATGGTTTTTTTGGACAGGCTAAATGCCACCCTGCGGCGAAATAATTTCGCCTCGACAAAGTCATCGTATGACGTCTTGATGCGTTGGCCGCATGGCTGCAAGATGACGGACGCCCGTTTACGCCCAACGTACCTGTCGAGGATCCTCAGCAGATGTCGTCACAGCACCGCATTCCCACCTATGTCATGCAGCAACGCAGCGAATTGACGGACTTCTACATCCGCGACAAAAAGGGTCGCCGTGCCGAGACCAGTCCGCATCGGCACGAGTATTTCCAGATTCAGATCAACCTTGGTGGCGACACCTTGCAGCACATCGGCAACGTCGAGCGACCGTTCCCGCGTAACACCCTGGCATTCATCCTGCCGCACCGGGTGCATGTGATTCCGCATCCGGCGGACAGCAACTTTATAGTGATCAATTTTTCCCAGACCTTTCTGCTGCCGCATTTGCAGTGCGACCCGATGGATCTCGAAGAAGTGTCGATCCTGCTGGCGCCGGAGTTGTCGCCGTTCCGTTTTCAGGAGCACTTGGATTTCACTCTGGGCGATGAGGATTTCGCCAGGGTTTGCGCCCTGATCGAAGAGATGCGCGCGCTGGACGAGAACCGCCAGTTCGGTACGCGCGAGATGCTCAAGGGCTTGCTGTTGCAACTGATCGGCAGCGTTTGCTTTCTATACGCCGAGCCGCTCAAACGCCTGGCTGAAGAGAACGCGGCCGAGGCCAGCCGGCGGGATGCAATGAGCCGGATGTTCGAGTACTTGCGCAAGAACATCGCTGACCCCGATCTCAATCTGATCAAAGTGGCAGCAGCGACTTACCTGTCACCGACGTATCTCACGCACTGGTTGCGCAAGGAGATTGGCAAGACTTTCACCGAACTGGTGCTCGAACGCAGAATGCACGCGGCACGCAATTTCCTGCTCAACAGCACGCGCTCGGTGGGCGAGGTCGCACGCTTGTGCGGCTTCGCGGACGAGGCGTATTTCTCTCGACGTTTTCGACAGATTCATGGCCAGCCGCCCGGGCAATTCCGTCGTCGGCAACTCAATCCCGATACGCCGCAAACGCCGTTGGACACCTGAGCCAGGACCGGGGCGTTTAAGATTCGAGCATTAAAGGTCGCCAGACGACAGGCGCCGTGCTGAGCATCGTGCCTTGCAATGCAGGCGTGGGCGACGCCTGCTCAGTGTCCTTTTGGTTCTGCACGTCGTGTTGTTCACCGGCGGCAGGATCTTCGGTGGTGCAGGTTGCGTTATCCATATGTCTTTCGCCAGATGATGACCGATCTGCCGCTATTTGATCCGAACGATGACTTTGCCTTTTGCGCGACCCTGTTCAACGTACTTCAGGGCTTCACTCGTCGACTCGAAGGCAAAGGTGCGGTCCAGCACCGGCGTGATCTCGCCAGCCTCGATCAGGGTGGTGATGTCGCTCAGCTGTGAGCCGTTCGCCCGCATGAACAGAAAGCTGTAACGGACATCCTGCTTGCGCGCCTTGCGCCGAATACTCAGGCTCAACAAACGCATGACTTGCCGCAGTGGCCAGGCTAATCCTTGCGCCTTGGCGAACTCTGCGGTTGGCGGGCCTGAAATGGAAATCAGCTGGCCGCCTGGCTTGAGCACCTTCAATGAATGCTCCAGAACATCAGCGCCAAGGCTGTTCAGTACCACGTCGTAGTCGCGCAGTTCCTGCTCGAATTGCTGGTGTTTGTAATCAATCACCACGTCTGCGCCCAGCGCCTTCACCCACTCGACATTCGCGGTGCTGGTGGTGGTTGCGACAACAGCACCGAGGTGTTTGGCCAGTTGAATGGCGATGGTTCCGACACCGCCGGAACCGGCGTGAATCAAGATTTTTTGGCCCTTTTGCAAACCGGCGATATCGACCAGCGCTTGCCAGGCTGTCAGGGCAACCAAAGGAACAGCTGCGGCTTGCTCCATGCTGAGGTTGGCGGGCTTCAAGGCCACCGCGTTTTGGTCGACGGCGATTCGCTCGGCAAAGGTGCCGATTCGCTGTTCGGGCACGCGCGCATATACCTCGTCTCCGGGCTTGAATCCCTTGACCTCAGCGCCTGTCTGAATCACCACGCCGGCTAAGTCGTTGCCCAGTACCAAGGGGAATGAATACGGCAGAATCAGTTTGAATTCGCCGCTGCGAATCTTTGAGTCGAGTAGGTTGACGCTGGCAGCATGCACTTCAATCAGCACGTCGTGGCTGCCTGGCACAGGTTCGGGTACCTCGCCGATACCGCCGTTCTGCTTGCCGTAGCGATCGATCAAAAATGCTTTCATGGGGACGGTTCTCACAGTGTTGGGGGAGGGCTGCGTTGCCCGAGCGGATTGCCTCAGCGATCGAGAAACGCCTGCGCCTTACTGACAAAATCAGCGTAGTTCTGGAAGATTGCACCGTGTCCGGCGTCTTCATAAATGATCAATTGCGCGTGGGCAATCCGGTTCGCCAGATCAATCGAGTTGACCGTGGGCACCATGATGTCGTTGTCCCCGTTGACCACCAGTGTCGGAATTTGCAGGCCGCCAAGGTTCTGCGGCGTCTGTTTCCCCCAGGCCTTGATGGCTTTCAACTGACGCAGAAAAGCGCTGGGTGTCGGGCGCTTGTCGCGGTCTTTGCGGCGTTCTTTCAGGCGTTGCAAAAAGTCTGTCGCGGCCCGGCGTCCATTGGCTGTTGTGGTGAAAAACAAGTGGACCTTGGGATCTTGCAGGGTCAACGAGGCCTTGAACATCAGTGGCCAGGAAACCGCACCGACCTTGTCGATACCGACACCGCCAGCAGGTCCGGTGCCCGTCAGAATCAATCGACGTACCAAGGCCGGGGCTTTGAGCGCAATGTCCTGAGCAACGAATCCGCCGAGGGAAAAACCCAGCAGATCGACGCTGGTGAATTTCAGCGCGCCGATCAGGCTGATGACGTCGTCAGCCATCTGCGCGACGGTCAGGGGCGCGGTGCCGCCTGAGCCGCCGACACCGCGATAGTCAATGGCGATCACGCGCCGGTTCCGCGCCAGACCATCGACGATTCGCGGATCGAAGTCGTCCAGTACCGCGCCCCAATGATTCAGCATGATCAGCGGCACCGCCGATTTCGGGCCGAGGTCTCGATAGGCGAAGGTCGTGTTGCCAACCTCAATCGATTGGTTGGCGGCGCTGACGAAAAGCATCTGCTCCATTGCACTCACGCCAGATAGCGCTGGGCGACTGCCGACTGGCGGATCTGTGTCAGCAGGCCCTGCCGCGCGGTTTGCAAGGCGTCCCAGCGCTCACCTTCGTGCAGCGGCGGAATGGTCACCGGCTCACGACGATCGAAACCGACCAGCGCCGCATCGACCAGATCGGTGACTTCCATGATCTCGCTCAAGGTGTTGATGTCGATGCCCGCGCGATCCCAGATCTCGGTACGCGTCGCGGCCGGCAGCACGGCTTGCACGTAAACGCCCAGTGGTGACAGTTCCAGGCTCAGGCCCTGAGACAGGAACAGGACAAACGCCTTGGTCGCGCCGTACACCGACATGCCGAACTCCGGGGCCAGACCGACTACCGAGCCGATGTTGATAATCGCGCCGTCACCGGCCTTGGCCAGACGGGGGGCGATGGCACTGGCGAGCCGCACCAGTGCCGTGGTGTTGAGGGCGACCAGATTGGCCACTTTGTCGGTGCTCTGCTCGATGAAGTTGCCGGACTGCGCGGCACCCGCGTTATTGACGAGGATGCCAATGCGCGCATCGTCGCGCAGGCGCGTTTCGACGGTGTGCAGATCGCTGAGTTGGGTCAGGTCGGCCTGAAGCACGTCCACGGCGACGCTGTGTTCGTTACGCAACTTCGCTGCGAGTGTTTCCAAGCGATCAAGGTCGCGGGCGACCAGCACCAGATCATGCCCGCGTTGGGCAAAGCGTTCGGCGTAAACCGCGCCAATGCCGGTAGAGGCGCCAGTGATCAGAGCAGCAGGTTGGGCGTTCATAGGGTCATCTCTTAGTCAAAAAAGTCGATCAGGGACTGATGCATGAAGCAGTAAATGCGCTGGTGCTCGGCTTACTGAGCAGCAGCGCTCCATTCCGCCAGGGTCGGGTAGTCGATGTAGCCTTCCGCACCACCGCCATACAGGGTGGCGGGGTTGAAACCGGCCAACGGTGCACCGGCCGCCAAACGCTCGACCAGATCGGGATTGCCAATGAACGGGCGACCGAAGGCGATCAGATCGGCGTGGTCCTCGGCGATCCGCGCGTTCGCCAGGTCGAGGTCGTAGCCGTTGTTGGCGATGTAAGTGTTTTTGAAACGCTGGCGCAGAGAGCCGAAATCGAACGGCGCGACATCGCGCGGCCCGCCGGTTGCGCCTTCGACCACGTGCAGATAAACGATGCCCAGCGCATCGAGTTGCTCGACGATGTAATCGAATTGCCCTTGCGGGTCGCTGCTCGAAACGCCGTTGGCCGGCGACACCGGCGAGAGGCGAATGCCGGTGCGATCTGCGCCAATCTCGGCGACGACCGCGGCCGTCACTTCCAGCAACAAGCGCGCACGATTTTCAATCGAGCCGCCGTAGGCATCGGTGCGCACGTTGGCGCCATCCTTGATGAATTGATCGAGCAGATAGCCGTTGGCACCGTGGATTTCCACACCATCAAACCCGGCAGCGATAGCGTTAACCGCTGCCTGACGAAAATCGTTGACGATCCCGGGCAGCTCGCTGATGTCCAGCGCGCGCGGCGCCGAAACGTCTTCAAAACGGTTGTTGACGAACACTTTGCTCGCCGGGCGTATCGCGGAGGGCGCTACTGGTGCGGCGCTGTTTTCTTGAAGATCAACATGTGAAACACGACCGACATGCCACAGTTGCAGAAAGATCTTCGCGCCTTTTTCGTGCACCGCAGCGGTCACCTTGCGCCAGCCATCGATCTGCGCCTGCGTGTAAATCCCCGGGGTGTCCTGATAGCCCTGGCCTTGTCGGGAGATCTGCGACGCCTCGGAAATCAGCAGGCCTGCAGAGGCGCGCTGACTGTAGTAGGTGGCTGCGAATTCACTGGGCACAAAGCCTTCGCCCGCTCGATTACGGGTCAGCGGCGCGAGAACGATGCGATTCGCCAGCGTCAGGGAGCCAAGCGTGTACGACGTGAACAGATTTTGATCGGTCATGGGGTTGGATCCGTGCCTGTGGATGAGCAGCGATAATGTCTGTCATTAGGATGATGATCGAAATCTAAACTGTCAACGGTTTTGATTATGGCTGACATCTATGTATCATCGGCGCATGATTTTTCAGCGGAGGTATTGCACGTGAGAGTCACCAAAGCCCAGGCCCAGGCAAACCGCGAGCACATCGTCGAGACCGCTTCGGAGTTGTTTCGTGAGCGAGGTTTTGACGGTGTCGGCGTCGCGGATCTCATGGCGGCTGCCGGATTCACCCACGGCGGTTTCTACAAACACTTTGGCTCGAAAGCCGACCTGATGTCCGAAGCTTCGGCCAACAGTCTTGCGCGCTCTTTGGTCGGTGCCGAAATGGTCGATGTTCAGGGCTTTGTCGACGTCTATGTGTCGAGGGAGCATCGGGACGGGCGGGGCAGCGGTTGCACCATGGCCGCTTTGTGCGGCGACGCAGCGCGTCAGTCTGACGATGTGAAAACGGCGTTTGCCGATGGGATCGAGCGCACGCTGCAGACGCTTGGCGACAAGTACCCGACAGGGCCCGACGCGGAATCTGGTGAGGGGCGAGTGAAAATGATCGACATGCTAGCGCGAGCGGTTGGCGCGATTATCCTGTCGCGGGCCTGCCCGGATGATTCAGCGCTGGCCGATGAAATACTTGCGGTGTGCCACGCTGAAATGACCGCCTCATTGTCGACTTCTACCAACAGTGAAGCAGAGGGTGGTTGATCGGTATTGTCCCTTTTGAGTTGACGGTGAAACGCGTTTCAGCCGATTTATCCCGTCCCTGTGCGTCAGTAATCTGTACCCAACTTGAACGCAACAACAAATTCAAAAACTCAAAAGGGACTCAGACCATGACCACTCCAACCTACAACCGCCTGAACAAAGACGACGCCATCGTGCTGCTGGTCGACCACCAGACCGGCCTGATTTCTCTGGTGCAGGACTTCTCGCCAAACGAATTCAAGAACAACGTGCTGGCCTTGGCCGACCTGGCCAAGTTCTTCGAACTGCCAACCATCCTCACCACCAGTTTCGAACAAGGCCCGAACGGCCCGCTGGTCCCGGAGCTGAAAGAGATGTTCCCGGACGCGCCGTACATCGCTCGTCCAGGCCAGATCAACGCCTGGGACAACGAAGACTTCGTCAAAGCGATCAAGGCCACCGGTCGCAAGCAGATCATCATTGCCGGTGTGGTGACCGATGTCTGCGTAGCGTTTCCGACCTTGTCGGCGCTGGCGGAAGGCTTTGATGTGTTTGTGGTGACCGACGCTTCCGGCACCTTCAATACCACTGTGCAACAAGCCGCGTGGAGCCGCATGACTCAGGCCGGTGCACAGATGATGAACTGGTTCTCGGTGGCGTGTGAGCTGCACCGTGACTGGCGCAACGACATTGAAGGCTTGGGCAACCTGCTGTCGCAACGGATCCCGAACTACCGCAACCTGATGAACAGCTACTCGGCGCTGACCGCTCAGCAGAAGTAAGCCTGCGCGATACAAACGAAAGCCTGCCATGAAAAGCAGGCTTTTATCATTTGTGCTGCGCCGATTTAATCAGCGTTAACTGGCCCACTCATCCCGAAACTGCAACAGAAAATCAACAAACGCCCGTACCCGTTGCGGCACATACCGACCGTGCGGGTACAACAATGTGTAGGGGCGCGAGCGGCCGGCGTACGGCTGGAGAACTTCGACGAGGCTGCCGTCGGCCAGCTCTTTTTCGACAATGAACTTGTACGTCTGGAAGACCCCGGCACCATGTTTGGCCAAGGTGACGCCGCCCAGTACATCGTCGGAGCACGAGTACCCCCCGTCGGAAAACACTTCGCGATCCTGCCCGTGTTCCTGAAACAGCCAGGAAATTCGCCGCCCGCTGCTCGGCAGTTCGAACTGAATGCACTCGTGTTGCACCAGATCCTCAAGCGTCTGCGGTGTGCCAGCCTTTTTCAGATAGTCGGGGGAGGCGACCACCACCAGTTTTGCATCCTCCAGCAGGCGCGCGACCATGGTCGAGTCCGGCTGCGCGCGGACGCGGATCGCCAGATCGTAGCCTTCGCCGACAAAGTCGATGTTGCGGTTGCCCAAGTGGATGTCGACGGTGACGTCAGGGTAGAGCGCGCGAAATTTTGGCAGCAGCGGCAGGATGCGGTGATGCCCGTAAGTGGTGGGCAGGCTGATGCGCAACAGCCCGGAGGGTGACGACTGTGCGCCCATGACTTCTTGTTGCGCTTCGACCAGTTGCGTCAGCGCCTGGCTGCACTGGACGAAAAAGTTTCTGCCAGCCTCGGTCAAGCGAATGCTGCGGGTGGTTCGGGCAAACAAGCGTGAGCCCAAGCGCTGTTCCAGACGCAGAATCGACCGGCTCACCGCTGCCGGCGTAACGCCTGCAAGCTGGGCGGCAGCGGTGAAACTGCCGGCTTCAGCGGCGAGGCAGAACAGTTCGATACTGCCCAGTTGCAAGTCATCAAAGTGGCGCTTCATGTGAGTACACCGAGGATCAACTGACATTTCATCCTCCGCCTTATCTCATGAAGCGGCACCGCCGGTACACACCGGCAGTGCTGCGCGGCGGTCTCAGTGGCCAGCGCTCTGACCACCGTCGACATGGAGGATTTCGCCGGTCACGAAGTTCGCGCCGTCCAGGTAGAGGATCGCTTGCACGATGTCATCGATTTCACCCATATGACCCACCGGGTGCAGGCTGCCGAGGGCGGCGTGAGTCTCTTCACCGTGCATCGGCGTTTTGATGATGCCCGGTGATACCGCGTTGACCCGAATGCCGCGCTTGGCGTACTCGATGGCCAGCGACTTGGTCGCTGCGTTGATGCCACCCTTGGTCAGCGAGGCGAGCACCGACGGTACGCCGTCAATCGCGTGGTCAACCAGGCTAGTGGTGACGCTGACGATGTGGCCGCTGGCGTTTTTCTCCATTTCGGCAATGGCCAATTGCGAGATATGGAAAAAGCCGCTCATGTTGGTCGCCACGACCTGTGAGTAGTCTTCTTTGCTGTATTCGGTGAAGGGTTTGGCGACGAAGATCCCGGCGTTATTGACCAGCGTGTCGATGCGCCCGAAACGTGCGACGGCTTCGCGGATCACCCGCTCGGCGGTTTGCGGGTCGGCGATGTCACCGGCGACGGCGAGAATATCCGGGTCGGTGGACGCTTTGATCGAGCGCGAGGTCGCGACAACCTGATAGCCGCGCTCACGGAAACCCTTGACCAGGCCTGCACCAATGCCTTGCGAGGCGCCGGTAATCACAACAACTTTCTTGGACGTGCTCATGATGTTTCCTCATGCAATCTGGATGGTTGAATAAACGGATGTCGCTGGTCAGGCGTGAGCCGGAAGCTGCGCTGCCTGACGTAATGCTTGCTCGTAATAAGCAATGGACTGGGAACCGGGGATGACCTGTTTGTCATCGATCACCATCGCCGGAACCGAATCGATACCGCGCTGCTGATAAAACCGTTCGAGTTCGCGCACGGCCTGGCTGAACTCAGCATTGGCCAGCACCTCTTGCGCACGCTGACTGTCGAGCCCGACTGCGCCTGCCAGCATCACCAGCGTGGCGTGGTCATTCGGGTTCAAGCCGTCAGTGAAGTAGGCCTTGAGCAAGGCTCGCTTCAACTCACGCTGACGGCCTTGTGTGGCGGCCCAGAACAGCAGTCGATGGGCATCGAAGGTGTTGTGGAAATGGCTGCGTTTTTCCAGGTCGAAGTGAAAACCGATCTGCTCGCCGCGTTCGATGATCATCGCGTTGCGATCCGCCACTTGCTCGGCACTGCGCCCGTATTTGCGCATCATGTGCTCGATGGCGTGCTCACCTTCGGCGGGCATGTCCGGGTTCAGTTCGAACGGTTTGTAGGTCAGTTCCACGTCGACTTCGCCGGCCAGATTCTGGATCGCTTGCTCCAGCGCAGTGACACCCAACGCGCACCAGGGGCAAACGACATCCGAGACGAAGTCGATTTTCACGGTACGACTCACGACTGCGAATCCGCTAACTGCTGGCGATATTCGGTGGTGGTGATGCCGGCATAACCCCAGTTATCGGTGTCGACTTCTTCGATGACGATGTGGGTGAGTTTCGGATCCTTGTGCAGAACCCGCTCCATCGTTTCGGTGATTTCCTTGATGACTTGGGCTTTCTGTTCCCGGGTCACGCCGTCACGGGTGATGCGTACGCTGATGAAAGGCATTTGAGGACTCTCCAGTCGCCGGCCCGTCGGAGTGATGGGCGGCTGTTGGAGAGAACTTTAAGAGGAGGGTGGGAGTTGATAAATGGGGTTTGAGGTACATCATTTGTGATGCGGTGTATCAAATGAGGGCGCGCGCCTTTCCAGCGAGACGCCGGCGCTCAGGCCAGCAGTTCGCTAATCCAGCGTGTCTGTTGCGTCAGGTCTTGCACCTTTCCATCCGGTAAACCCTGCTGCGCATGGGCGAGCTGGCTGAGCGTCTTCTGCTTGTGGCGAAGTTTGTGCTGCCATTTGCGCAGAAACTCGGGGCTGCGGGTCTGCATCTGCAAGGGGCCGAAGTACAGTTCCCTGGCGGAATAAGTCACCGGTTCGGCGCGCTCGGCAACGATGATTTCATAGTGGAAGCGGTTCTCCCGCAGCAGTTCTTCGCTGAGGATGCGATAGCCGTTTTCCATCAGCCATAGGCGCAGCGGTTGTTCGCCACCATTGGGTTGCAGGATCAGGCGTTCTTTGCCGCTCAAACGGGCTTTGCCGCTGTCGAGGATGTCGCGGATGGTTTCACCACCCATGCCGCAGATCGTGATGGCGGTAATCGCGTCGTCAGATTCGATGGCCGCCAGACCATCAGCCAGGCGCACGCTGATGTGGCGCTGCAGATCATTCTCGCGCACGGTGCGTGCGGCCGCGTGGAACGGCGTCGACGCGACTTCACCCGCCACGCCCGATGCGATCAGGCCACGGCGCATCAGCGCCACCGGCAGATAGCCGTGATCCGAGCCGATATCGGCCAGTCGCGCGCCGGCCGGCACGTGTGCAGCCACGCGCTCAAGGCGCATGGACAATGTCTGTTCGTTCAACGGCAACCCCTGTTCAACACAATCCTGCGGCCCGATGGCAGGCAAAGGGGTGCGACTCTGGCGAGCATCGCCGGGCCTGTCAAATCCCGGCGACGGAATTCAACGGCTGATTGGCAACACCGGGCTGCCCGTCAGCCGTTTGCGCTTAGCCCGCCAACGTCGCGTTGTCGATCACGAAGCGATATTTCACGTCACCCCTGAGCATGCGCTCGTAGGACTCGTTGATCTGGTCGGCGCGGATCAGTTCGATGTCGGAAACGATGCCGTGCTCGGCGCAGAAGTCGAGCATCTCCTGAGTTTCCGCAATGCCGCCGATCATCGAACCGGCAATCGTGCGGCGCTTCATGATCAGGTTGAAGACGTTCGGCGACGGGTGCGAGGTGGCTGGCGCGCCGACCAGCGTCAAGGCACCATCGCGCTTGAGCAGCACGAGGAAAGCATCGAGATCGTGCGGCGCCGCGACGGTGTTGAGGATCAGGTCGAAACTCTTGGCGTGCGCGGCCATTTCTTCGGCATTGCGCGACACCACAACCTCATCGGCGCCCAGCGCCCTGGCCGCTTCACGCTTGGATTCAGAGGTGGTGAACGCGACAACGTGGGCACCCAGAGCGTGAGCCAGTTTGATGCCCATGTGGCCGAGGCCACCGATGCCGACCACGCCGACTTTCTTGCCGGGACCGGCGTTCCAGTGGCGCAGTGGCGAGTAGGTGGTGATACCGGCACACAGCAGCGGCGCGACGGCGGCCAGTTGTGCCTCGGGATGACGGATGCGCAGCACGTAGCGTTCATGCACGACGATGTTTTGCGAATAGCCACCCAGCGTCCAGCCCGGTGCATCCGGCGTCGGGAAGTTATAGGTGCCGATCATGCTGTCGCAGTAGTTTTCCAGACCGCTTTCACAGTCATCGCAATGTTTGCAGCTGTCGACAATGCAGCCGACGCCGACCAGGTCACCGACCTTGTAGTCTGAAACATGGGCGCCAACGGCCGACACGCGACCGACGATCTCGTGCCCCGGTACGCAAGGAAATTGTGTGCCGGCCCATTCGGCGCGCACCTGGTGCAGGTCGGAATGGCAGATGCCACAAAACGCGATATCGATCTGCACATCATGGGCGGCCGGCGCGCGGCGCTTGATCTGCATCGGTTCAAGGGGTTTGTCGCCCGCGTGGGCGCCGTAGGCTTGTACAAGCATGGGAACATCCTCGATCGGTTTGTCGTAAGGCATTGTTTCTTTTCCAGCGCTGCGGGCACTAGTGCATTCCTGTGCAATCCTTGCCTGATCCTGTGCGTTGTTGTGACATTGCGCGGACAGACGCTCGTGGCGTTTGCAGGTAATCTCCCGGTTCACTGACGACAACAAAATCAAAACAGGAGTCATTGATGCAACCAATCCGTCTCGGTCTGGTGGGCTACGGCAAGATCGCCCAGGATCAACACGTCCCGGCAATCCTCGCCAATCCCGCTTTCCAGTTGGTCTCCGTCGCCACCCAAGGCAAGCCTTGTGCTGGCGTGGAAAATTTCCAATCGCTGAGTGAGTTGCTGGAAAACGGCCCGCCGGTTGACGCGATTGCCTTCTGCACCCCCCCGCAAGGGCGCTTTGCGCTGGTGCAGCAAGCACTGGCCGCCGGCAAACACGTGCTGGTGGAAAAGCCGCCGTGTGCCACGTTGGGCGAGGCAATGGCGCTGGTCGATCAGGCTGCCGGGCAGGGCGTCAGCGCATTGTTTGCCTGGCATTCACGCTACGCGCCCGGTATCGAAGCCGCTCGCGACTGGCTTGCCTCGCGCACTTTGCAAAGCGTGCAGATCGACTGGAAAGAAGATGTACGCAAATGGCACCCCGGCCAAACGTGGATCTGGCAACCCGGTGGTCTCGGCGTATTCGATCCGGGCATCAATGCCTTGTCGATCGTGACTCATTTACTGGCGCTGCCGCTGTTTGTCGAATCGGCCGAACTGCGCGTACCGAACAACTGCCAGTCACCGATTGCTGCGTCGATCAAAATGGCTGATGCGCATCAACTCGATGTGCGTGCGGAGTTCGACTTCGACCACGGCCATGATGAGCTGTGGAGTATCGAGGTGCGTTGCGCCGAAGGCGTTTTGCGCCTGGATAACGGTGGCGCGCTGTTGAGCATCGACGGCGTGCGCCAGGCGGTGTCGGAGGAGGGCGAGTACGCAGCGGTGTATCGGCATTTTCAGCAGTTGATTGGCGACAAGGCCAGCGATCTGGATGTGCAGCCGCTGCGCTTGGTGGCGGACAGTTTCTTTGTCGGGAGTCGAGTGTCGGTCGAGGCGTTTTACGATTAGAGGCCGGCTGGCCCGGCGCGGTTATTTCAGTCGCCAAGCGAAAGCCTGCCCTTGAACGGCAGGCTTTTTTCGTTGGAGCACCGTTCGTCCATTGCCCGGCACTTGCGCGGTGCCGTTGCCTCTCACGTTTAAGCGCGGATATCCCGCGTACAAGAACGGAGAAACAAGCATGGACATCGATGAAAATGCGCCGGGCAACCGGTCACAGCAAGACGTGACACGAACGACGGACAATGAGACGGGGCATGATCCGAAACGCAACCAGCCCGAGGTTCCGTTGCCCGCCGATGAAGAGTCGCCGGTCGATGAAGACATGACGGATGTGACGGCCAACAACTCGGTGTCGAGCGAGCATCCCGAGTCGCAATGACCGGTCTAGTGCGACGATACGAATTCGCAAGGCGTTGTCGGCGGCGGCAATGAGTACGTCGCCTTCATCCATTCAATCTCCGCCTGTGGCGTCCGGCCGAAAAAACGTTTGAACTCGCGACTGAATTGCGAGGCGCTTTCATAACCGACGTCGAACGCCGCCGCCGATGCGCTCATGGCTTGGCGCAGCATCAGCAGTCGCGCCTGATGCAGGCGTGTCGACTTCAGGTACTGCATCGGCGAGGTATCGGTCACGCTGCGAAAGTGCAGGTGAAAACTCGGCACGCTCATACTCGCTTCGTGGGCCAACTGCTCGACGTCGAGGCGCTGCTGATAACAGCTGTGAATCTTGCGGATCGCCCGGCTCACCTTGCCGAAATGCCCGCGACGATGCAGCGCGGCACGCATTGATCCACCTTGCTCGCCCGTGAGGATGCGGTAATAGATCTCACGTACCAGCGCCGGCCCGAGAATTTGCGCTTCACCGGCGACGCTCATCGCCTCGAGAAAACGCAGGGTCGTGGTGCGCAGCGCGTCGTCCATCGGCGAGGCGTACATGCCTTTTGGCTCAGCATCGCTGACGCCATGCACCTCATCGACTTGCAACATCAACTCGCTGGCCAGCTGAAAGTCCAGTTGCATGTAAATCGCGAGCATCGGCTCGGCTGCCGTGGCGTCGGTCTCCATGGTGAAGGGGATGGGCACGGACACCACCAGATAATGCTGCGCGTCATAGACGTAGGTGTCCCCACCCAGATAACCGCGCTTGCGACCCTGGCAGAGGATGACAATGCCGGGGTCGTACAACACCGGCGTGCGGGTCAGTGGGCGATTCGAGCGCAGGAAGCGCACGTCATCGAGCGCGCTGAGGTTGTAGCCCTCGACCGGCGCGAGGACTTCCATCAGTTGCACCATGCGCGCGGTGCTTGCATCGACCTGCGTCATCACATCCTCTCTCAATGATCGGTGGACCGGGTCAACGCTTCCCATTGATCTATCTCGTTGGCCGCATATTTCAGTTTGTCACGGACCAGACTCAAGGCGTCACTGCCCAGCAGCAAGTGGGCGGGTGGTGCCGGGCTGGCGATGATCTGCAACATCGCTTGGGCCGCTTTTTGCGGATCGCCCAGCTGTTTGCCGCTTTTCTCCTCCCGCGCTTTACGGATAGGGTCGAAACTGGCGTCGTAGTCGGCAATGCTGCGCTCGGTGCGTTGCATCGAACGACCCGCCCAATCGGTACGGAACGAGCCCGGTGCCACGGCAGTGACGAAAATGTTAAAGGGCCGCAGCTCCTTGCTCAGGGTATCTGAGATCCCTTCGAGGGCAAATTTGCTGCCGCAGTAATAGGCGATGCCCGGCATGGTGATGGTGCCGCCCATGGAGGTGATATTGAGGATATGCCCCGCGCGGCGCTCGCGAAAGAACGGCAAACAGGCTTTGATCATCGCCACGGCACCGAACACGTTGACGTCGAACTGACGGCGCATCTCCTGCAAGGGTGATTCTTCGAAAACGCCTTCGTGGCCATAACCGGCGTTGTTGACCAGCACGTCGATCGGGCCGTGTGTGGCTTCGACTTGCGCAACGACACTGTCGATCCGCTCGAAATCAGTGACATCCAGCAGCACGCCGCAAGCGTTGTCCGGGGACAGTGCCTGAAAATTTTTCAGGTCGGTTTCATTGCGCACAGTACCGATCACGCGGTGGCCGTTGGCAATGGCTTCCTTGGCCAGCGCATGGCCGAAACCGCTGCTGACGCCGGTGATGAACAGGGTTTTGCTTGGTTTCATGACGGTCTCCAATGACTCGGGTGTGACGTCATGGTAGCCACCACACAAGCGGTAACCTATGCCGGTTTGTCTTGCAGCCTTGCCTATTTCTATCAGGCGCTCGTGATGTTCAGAAAAAACGGTGGCAGCGCCGCTAAGCACGCTCACGGTCGATCTTGCCGTTCTGTGGCCGTCAGAAACGTGCCAGTCGATAGGGCGCGCCACTTGGCAAAGCCGTTGCCGGGATTGCATCTGCGCCCGTCATCCGCACCACCATCTCCGCAGTCACCGCCGCCTGTGTCAGCCCCAGATGCTGGTGCCCAAAAGCAAGCAACACCTTGCCCCCACAGACCTGATCAATCACTGGCAACGAATCCGGTAACGACGGTCGAAAACCCATCCACGGCGTCGCCGCTTCAGCGCTCAGATCCCTGCGAAACAAGCCCTGACTCAATCGATGCAACTGCCACGCGCGTTCCATGCTCGGCGGTTTTTCCAGACCGGCGAACTCGACGGTACCCGCCAACCGCAACCCCTCGGACATCGGCGTCATGATGAATTTGCGCTCCAGTGAGGTCACGGGGAAGGGCAGTCGGTCGTGTTCCTGGGGCAGCATCAGGTGATAACCGCGCTCGGTGTCCAGCGGTACTTTTTTGCCGGTGAGGGCGGCGGTGAGTTTCGCCGAATGTGCACCGCAGGCAATCAGCACGCGGCTGGCAGTCAGACCGCCATTGCCGGTGGTCAGCGTCACCCCGTGCTCTTGCACATAGCCACCCTGAACCTGCTGCTGTACGAAGCTCACGCCGCTGGTCTTGGCCGCTTCGACCAATTCACACACCACGCGATACGGGTCGATGAAGTGCCCGGTGCGCGGAAAAAACAAGCCGCCCTGAATGTGTTCGCTGAGTTGCGGCGCGGTTTCGCGTATGGCGCTGGCTTGCCAGTAGTCGACCGCTACCTGCTGCTGAGCCATGCGCGCTTGCAGCGCTTCGATGGCGTGACGGGATTCAGGCTTTTCGAACACCAGCAATGAGCCGTCGACCCTGAGGAGATCGGGCCGCTGGATATCGGCGAGCAAGCGCTGCCAGGCCTCCAGACTGCTTTCATTGAGTGCGCGCAATCCGGCCACGGTGTTCTGAAAAGGCGCCCGACGCAGATTCAGTAACAACCGGGTGAACCACGGCAAGGCGCGCGGCAGGTATTTCCAGTCCAGCCTCAGTGGTCCCATAGGGTCCATCAGCATCGCCGGCAAGTGCTTGAGGATGGACGCGTCGGCAATCGGAAACACCTGCTCGGTCGCCAGATGCCCGGCGTTGCCGAACGAAGCGCCATGGCCGGGTGGCTGCCGATCGATCACCACCACGCGCAACCCTTGGCGAGCCAGACGCAATGCACAGGCGACGCCGATGATGCCTGCGCCAACCACGGCGATGTCATGGTAAACGTTATTGGCCATGGTGCAGAGCTTCCCTTTGCCCATCGAGCAGACGACGCAATTGCAGCGGATTGGCCTGCTTCAGTGCGGTCGGCAACAGGCTGTCCGGGAAGTCCTGATAGCACACCGGACGCAGAAAACGCAGGATCGCCGCTGAACCCACGGATGTCGTTCGCGAGTCTGAGGTTGCCGGGAACGGCCCGCCATGCACCATTGCGTCACACACCTCGACCCCGGTGGGCCAGCCGTTGACCAGCAACCGACCGGCCTTGCGCTCCAGTGTCGGCAGCAATGCACGCGCCTGTTCCAGGTCTTGCTCATCCAGATGCAATGTCGCGGTCAACTGGCCCTCCAGATGTTCGGTGACCTGGCGGATTTCAGCCTCACTGCTGCATTGCACGATCAGCGCGGCCGCCCCGAACGCTTCGGCTTGCAGCCTGTGATCGGTGAGAAAGTCGGCGGCCTCGGTGACGAACAGGTGCGCCTGACATTGGTTCGGGCCGGTGCTGGCCTGACCGATGCCGGTGATGCGTGCTGCGGCATTCCCGGCCAGTGAATTCACAGCAGATTCGTAAGCGCTGAAAATGCCCGGTGTCAGCATCGTCTGCGCCGGACTGCGTTGAATGATCTCGGCGGTGGCGGCAATAAACCTGTCCAGCGCCGGTCCTTTCAAGGCAATCAGCAAGCCCGGATTGGTGCAGAACTGGCCCGCGCCGAGTGTCAGCGAGGCCACAAACCCTTCAGCCAACGCCTGCGTGCGATTGTCCAGCGCCGTCGGAAACAGCAGCACCGGATTGATCGAACTCATTTCCGCGTACACCGGAATCGGTTCGGGTCTGGCCTGTGCCGCTTGAATCAACGCCAGGCCACCGCTGCGCGAACCGGTAAATGCCACCGCTTTGATCCGTGAATCTGTGACCAGTGCGATGCCCACTTCGCGGCCGGAACCGTACAGCAACGAGAACACGCCTTCCGGCAAGCCAGAGTTTTTTACCGCCCGAGCAACCGCGCGACCGATCAGTTCGCTGGTGCCGGGATGCGCGCTGTGCGCCTTGACGATCACCGGGCAACCGGCGGCCAATGCTGACGCGGTGTCACCGCCTGCCACCGAAAATGCCAGCGGAAAATTGCTCGCACCAAACACCGCGACCGGCCCCAGCGCGATCTGACGCTGACGCAGATCCGCACGCGGCAGCGGCTGGCGTTGCGGTTGTGCGCTATCGACACGCACATCCAGCCATTCGCCGGCGCGCACCGTGCGGGCGAACATTCTTAATTGCTGACAAGTACGCCCGCGTTCGCCCAGTAAACGCGCACGCGGCAGGCCGCTTTCGGCGTGGGCGCGGTCGATCAGTTCATCGCCGATGGCTTCGATTTCCATGGCGATACTTTCGAGAAAATCAGCGCGAACATTCAGCGCCGTTTCGCGATAAACATCGAACGCTGCCCAAGCCAGAGCACAGGCCTGTTCGACATGCTCGGCCGATCCGCCGGCATACGCTGGCGCCAGCGTTTCATTGGTAGCCGGATTGGTCCCGCGAATGGCGGCGCGATGGCCAGCAACCGTGTGCTGTCCGATCAGCATGTGGCCCGTCAGAGTCATGGTGTCTTCCTGAAAAAAAAGGGGGGGCCTGCCGCGCCTCACAAGGCTTCGCGGCAGGTGAGGGTAAGACGATCAGGCGAAGTTCTGTTCCGCCAACCAGTTCTCGTACCAGTGACGGAACAGCGAATACTGCTTCTCGGCATAACGCCGCTGCGAATCGCTCAACGCATCGGTTTCGTTGAAGTGCAGGGTGTATTCCTTATCGCCGTTGAGCACCATCAGGTGCTTGTAATACAGCACCAGATCGCAGCCCTCATCGAACGACGACAACACGGCCAGCGCCGATTCCAGTTCCCGCGCCTGACGGCGGGCCTTGGCGTCACCCTTGGCCGCTTGCTTGCTTAGCGCCACCAGTTGCAGTACTTCGCGGGGCAGAGCGTTGCCGATGCCGGTGATGGCGCCGGTGGCGTTGCAGTTGACGAAACCGTGCACCACTTGCGTGTCGACGCCGACCATCAGGGTCACGTCATCGTCCTTGGAGGTGATGTTTTCGGCGGCATAACGCAGGTCGGCGCCACCGCCGAATTCCTTGAAGCCGATCAGGTTCGGGTACTCGCGGCGCAGTTCGAAGAACAGGTCGGCGCGGGTGGCGAAGCCGTAGTAAGGGCTGTTGTAGATCACTGCTGGCAGGTTTGGCGCGGCTTGCAGAATCGCTGCGAAGTGGGCTTTTTGCGCAGTGACCGAAGCGCCACGGGACAGCACGCGGGGGATTACCATCAGACCCTGAGCGCCGACTTTTGCCGCGTGGGCCGCGTGGGAAACCGCTTCACGAGAGTTCACTGCGCCGGTACCGACAATGGTTGGAACCCCGGCGGCGACCAGACGCGCCACGCCTTCCTGACGTTCGGCTTCGGTCAGCAGCGGCCAGTCACCCATCGAGCCGCAATAGACTACGGCGCTCATGCCGATATCGATCAGCTCGCGACCCTTGGCGACCAGCGCATCGAAGTCCGGTTTGCGTTGGGCGGTGCACGGGGTCATCAGGGCTGGCATGCAACCGGTGAAGATGTTGTCGCTCATTGTTTTTAACTCCTTGGCACATCATTCAAATTGAGGTGAAAAGCCCGCGCGGTGGCTCAGATGCCCCACGCGAACGGGTCTGCTTCGTCGATCAGTAAGGTGCTGTCGGCGGTCATGTAGGCGCGGCCAGTGATGTACGGGCGAATGTGTTCGCCTTGCCATTCGAAGCGGCCTTCGAACTGGCTGCCAGTGATGCTCGCCTGCACCCAGGTCACGCCGGGTTGCAGCTTGTCGTCGGCGGCCAGACAGGCGAGTTTGGCGCTGGTGCCGGTGCCGCACGGGGAGCGGTCGTAGGCTTTGCCGGGGCACATGACGAAGTTGCGGCTGTCGGCAACGGCGTCGTCTGCGAACAGTTCGATGTGATCGATGACGGCACCGTCCTCGCCGTAGATGCCTTGGTCTTCGAGGGCCTTGAGCATCGCCCAGGTGTAAGCGGTGAGGCGTTCGACGTGGTCCATCGTCAGCGTCTGACCGTGCTCGGAAACGAGGAAAAACCAGTTGCCGCCATAGGCGATGTCGCCGAAGACACGGCCGAATCCTGGAACATCCACCGGCACCTGTTTGCGGTGGCGATAAGCGGGCACGTTGCCCAAGGTGACGGTTCCGTCGTCATGCAACGTGGCGCTGACCGTGCCGACGGGCGTGTCGATTTTGTGGATGCCCGGTTGGATTTTTCCCAAGTACTGCAATGAATTGATCAAGCCGATGGTGCCGTGGCCGCACATGCCCAGATAGCCGGCGTTGTTGAAGAAAATCACCCCGCAAGTGGCGTCCGGCGAGACCGGCTCGCAATACAACGCGCCGACCAGCACATCGTTACCGCGCGGTTCCAGCAGGCAGGCGCGGCGCCATTGATCATGCTGTGTGCGCAGCGCATCGCGTTTTTCCACCATGCTGTTGCCGGGCAGGTCGGGGAAGCCTGTCATCACCAGACGCGTGGGTTCACCGCCGGTGTGTGAATCAATGACGTGTAGTTCTTTCATGGATAGATTCCTTTAGGTGATTTCAGTAGGCACCGGCAGGGCGCGCAGCCACGGTCGAGGCAGGGGCGGTGACTTCGCTTTCTTCGTCGTCCTCTTCCAGACGCAGCAGATGCGCCGGCACACCGGTCGCCGCGCCCCAGTAATAAATGCCGGTGGCGCAAGCAGCGACGATGAGGGTGTCGAACGGATGAGCGAGGATGCCCAGGCCACCGAAGGTGCCGAGTTTCGACAGCACGATGGTCACCGCGTAGAAGGCGATCAGCCACGCCGAGGAGCGCACTTGGCTGGCCAGATTGAGGTGAGCGGTCGGCACAAAACGACCGCAGAGCAGGTACACCACGAACATCAGGATCTGCAGGCCGAGCAGCCACGACACGGTGTTCCAGCCCGACCAGTAAACGATCAGCGCGGCGATGATGAACGACACCGGTCCGAGTACACCCATGCACTTGACCCGGAACGGCCGCGGCATGTCTGGCGCATTGCGACGCAGCGCAGCCACGGACACCGGCGCCACGGCGTAGCTCAACACCAGCGCGGCGGAGACCACGTTGATCAGCGCTTCCCACGACGGGAACGGCAGTGTCCAGAATACCGACAGGGCGAAGGTCAGCCACAGTGCCGGACGTGGGATGCCGGATTTTTCGTCGATGTGGGTGAAGACTTTGAAAAAGGTCCCGGTCTGCGCCCAGCCGTAGATCACGCGCGGGGTCGCGTTCATGTAGATGTTGCCGCAACCACTTGGCGAGATCACCGCGTCGGCGACGACCAGCCAGGCCAGCCAGCCCACGCCCAGTGCCAGTGCGATGTCGCGGTACGGCAGGGAAAACTCCTTGCTGATACCGGCCCAGCCATTGGCGAGCATTTCCGTCGGGATACTGCCGAGAAAGGCCATTTGCAGCAGCACATAAATCAACGTCGACAGCAGCACCGAGAGGATCAGCGCGATGGGAATGGTGCGCTGCGGATTCTTCACCTCACTGGCCACCGAGATGATCGGTGTCAGCCCCAGATAAGCGAAAATCACGCCACCCGCCGATACCGCCATTTCGATACCGGACAAGCCGAACGGGGCGAAACCTTGCACGTGAAAGTTGGCCGGTTTGAAGAAGGTGAACAGCACGCCGATCACCAGCAGCGGCACGATGAACTTGAACACACTGACCAGATTGTTGGCTTTGGCGAAGGTCTTCACGCTGCGGTAGTTGAGCAGGAAGAACACACAGAGCAGGCCGAACTGCACCATCCAGCCGAGGATCGTCGGATCGCCAGAGCCAGCCTTGGTCAGCTCGGGAAACCACGCTGCCGCGTATTGGCGTGAAGCAACCACTTCGATCGCCACCAGACTGGAAAACGCGATCAGGGTGATGAAGCCCATCAGGTAGCCGAGCAGTGGCCCGTGGGAGTAAACCGGATAACGCACCACGCCGCCTGCACGCGGTAATGCGGCGCCGAGTTCGCAATAGACGATGCCCAGCAACAACACGGCGAAGCCGCCCAGCAGCCAGGAAAAAATCCCCGCCGGCCCGGCAATGGCGGACACATGGCTGGCCGCGAACAACCAGCCGGAACCGAAGATCGCCCCCAGCCCGATAAATGTGAGGTCGATCAGTGAAAGCTGTTTTTTGAACTTGCCTTGGCCTGACATGGCATCGCCTTCTTGTGAGTTATTGGATAGGCAGTTGTGTCACTGGGACGGCCAGACTTTGAACTTGTCGACGCTGTGGCGATTGATGTTTTGCGGCGGCTTCGATGACGAAATCAGCACAATCGCGCTGGCGAAACGTGGCCCTCGACAGGTCTTGAACGATGCTGCAATCTGCACGCGAAGGCCGCATGGCAGGCACTTTGTCCATCCACGTTATGAGGGGATTGTTTGATGCAGCAGGCTTTCTCGATCCTGTCTCAAGGCATTGATGGGCATCGTCCGCAGACACTGGAGGAACTCTTGGCCGGCGCCGCGCTGCTGTTGCCGATGCTCGATGTGATCCCCAACGCGGCGATTTTCATCAAGGATGTGCAAGCCCGTTACGTGCTCGCCAACCGCACGCTGGTGCAGCGCTGTGGCTTGAAGGATTTGCGCCCGCTGCTAGGAAAAACCAGCGCGCAGGTGTTCCCGGCGCAACTCGGGCCGGGGTACACCGAGCAGGATCGCAAGGTGCTGGAGGAGGGCTTTGTGCTGGAAGATCAGCTGGAGCTGCATCTGTATGGCAGTCGCGAACCGGGCTGGTGCCTGACGCACAAGCAACCGCTGTACAACCGTGATGGGGTGATCATTGGCTTGGCGGGGATTTCGGTGGACCTGCAATCGGCCAGTGAAACGCACCCGGCATTCGAGCGGCTGGCGGCTGTCGATGAACATATCCGCGCGAATTTCCATCGCCGCGTGACCCTCGGTGAGCTGACCCGCATTGCCGGTATTTCAGTCGCGCAACTGGAGCGTTACTGCAAACGGGTGTTCCACCTGACGCCACGGCAGATGATCCAGAAAGTGCGCCTCGAACACGCGCATCGATTGCTGCACACCGACTTGCCGATTACCGATGTGGCGCTGCAATGCGGTTATACCGATCACAGCGCTTTCACCCGCCAGTTCAAGGCATCGACTGGTTTTACCCCCCGCGAGTATCGCCACGCCACGGGGCACTAGGCCAGGACGGTCAGCCAGGCCGAGAGCAGTAACAACAACGCGAGTGCTGCGTTCATCCGCTTGAACGCCTTTGGCGATCCCATCAACCGCGCACTGCCCACACCCAGCAACGCCCAGAACGTCATGCACGGCAGCGACACCAACAGAAACGCCAGCGACAACACCAGCAGCCGCAGGGTTTTGTCGCCACCGCCGACAAACACGCTAACCACCGCCACGGCCATCATCCACACCTTGGGATTGACCAGTTGCAGCATGGCGGCGCCCAGCACGCTGAAACCTTCCCCGTGTGTATCAGCAGGGTTCAGCGATGGCGGCGCGCTTCGAAAGATCTGCCACGCCAGCCAGCTCAACCAGAGCACGCCGCCCCAGGCCATGCCTTGCTGCACACGCGGGTAGCGCAGCAACGTTTCGCCGGCACCGAGGCCAACCACCAACACAATCAGCGCCGCCGCCGCGCAGGCGCCAAAAATGATCGGCAGCGTGGCGACCAAGCCTTGGCGTGAACTGTGGCTCAACACCAGAATATTGGTCGGCCCCGGCGTGATCGAGGCAACGAAAGCAAACAGCAGGAAGGGCAATAATGACGCCATGGGCGGATTCCTTGGGAGTGAACACAGGAAGCCATGATCGCCAGTCGGTGCGCGTCAGTCTGGAAGGTTTGAGCAGCGCTTGCGGTAGTCGGCGGGAGTGAGTTGGTAGGCCCGGCGAAACCAGCGCCCGAGGTGACTCTGATCAGCAAAACCGAGCACGCTGGCGACCTGCGCCGGTGTTTCACCGCGGGCAAGTAATTGCCGCGCCTTGGCCAGCCGTAACTGGATCAGGTACGCGTGCGGCGCCAGGCCAAATGTTGTCTTGAAGGCGCGGCTGAGACGAAAACGGTCTACCCCGCAGACCTGCGCGAGATCATCGAGACCGATATCTTCATAGGTATGCGCGTGCAGATAATCCCGTGCCAGTTGCGCCACCAATGGCAGGCGCGGATCGAATTCCTGACGTTTGCGCCAGTCGAGATGGCGCGTGAGCGAACCCAGCAAACCATCGATGGCGGTCTGCCGGACGATGCGCAGATCGCCGTCATGCACCGCATGGAAAGCGTGACTGATCGCTGTGGCCAGACGCGGGTCCTGACTCAGCGTGTCGGCAAAACCGGGCTGGCTGTCGGCCGGGGCGTCTTCGAACAGCGCGTGCATTTCGCGCTCCAGCCAGTGCGGATCGAGGTAGAGCATCGAATAGGTAAAACCTTCCTCGGTCGGCGCTTGCCCATCGTGGATTTCGCCCGGCTCCAGCAGGAACACGTTGCCCGGCGTACTGCGATGGCGCACGCGGCGACAATTGAACTGCTGCACACCTTGCTCGGTGACGCCGACGAGGAAACTGTCATGCCAGTGCGGATCGTAGGCATGCCCCTCGAAGTGAGCGCGAATCGATTCAATCCCGGTGTCGACATCCTGGGACAGCTCGATCCAGTTGCGTTTATCCACGAAGGCTCCAGAGTTCGACGTTGAAAGGTGCGGCCCCATAAAATACCGCGCAATGGTCATCCACGTTTAGAAGATTTGTGCAGGTGAGGGGACTAGACTCTGTAGGTCGCAACCCCTTTGGCAGCAGGTGAAATACGATGCTCATCCGATGCTCGCTCTGGGGCCTGCTCACCTTGATCGGCCTAAGCCTGGCGCTGACCGCAGGCTGCTCCAGCCGAAAACACTATCCACCGTCGGGTGTTGGCGATGCCTGCTACGCCAAGGCCTTGCCGTCGGTCGGCGAGGGCGGTCTGGCCTGGGGTTCCAGTTTGAACATGGCGCGGCAGAAGTCGATGAACAACTGTATTCGTTATGCCGGGCGCTCAGGGGGGACGCCAGCTACCTGTCAGGTAGTGTTGGCCAAGTGTCGATAGCTTTCTGTTGACATCGTTGCTTCAGGCAAATATATAGTTGCCTAAAGCAATTATATGAGCATGGGTCATGTCCAGCAGCCATCTCCTTCAGCAAGCCGACGTTGTGCGCGGCTTCAACCGCTTCTACACCCATCAGATCGGCGTACTGCAGGAGCATCTGCTGCAAAGCGACTACTCGCTGACTGAGCTGCGCATCTTGTATGAATTGGCCTCGCGCGGTGACCTGACCAGCGCGAATCTGCGCCAGATGCTAGGGCTGGACGCCGGTTACATGAGTCGCATCATCAGCGGTTTCGAGAAGCGCGGCCTGATTGAGAAAGTCCCGTCGCCCACGGATGCCCGCGCTGCGCAATTGCACTTAACCGATCTGGGCCGGGAAATCCTGACTCCGCTGGAAAAGGCCTCCCGTGAACAGATCGTTGCCATGCTCGAACGATTGCCGGAGCCGCAGCAGAAGCAACTGATCGGCGCCATGACGCTGATTCAGACACTGCTGCAAGGCAACAAGGATTCGAACTATGTATTGCGCGATCCGCAGCCCGGTGACATGGGCACGGTGATGCAACAGCAAGCCGCACTGTATACCCGCGAATACGGCTGGAACTCAGAGTTCGAGGCGCTGGTGGCCGAGGTGGTCGCCAAGTACCTGCGCGACTACGACCCCACCTGTGAGCGCTGCTGGATAGCGGAAAAGGACGGCAAGGTCATCGGCTCCGTGTTCATCGTTCGCCAGGACGCCACCACCGCCAAACTGCGCATGCTCTACGTCGACGCCAGCGCGCGGGGCTTGGGCATTGGCAGCCGTCTGGTCGAGGAGTGCCTGCGCTTTGCCCGGCAGATTGGCTACCAGAAAATGACCTTGTGGACGACCAGCAACCTGACGGCAGCGCGCAAGATTTATCAGCAGGCCGGATTTGAATTGGTGGAGGAGGAGGCGGTTCACAGCTTTGGCAAGGATCTGGTGAGTCAGACGTGGGCGCGGGTGTTGTGATCTGTTTTTCGTCGTCGGGTGCAGTGAAAAGGCAGACGAAAAAAAACCACCTTAGCGAGGTGGTTTTTTTGTAAACCTTGGTTTGCGACCGAGGTTTGTTGCTTCACTAGCCGAACTGACGTGTGAGGATAGTATGAGCCTTTGCGCCACCTTGCAACGGTAATGGCTTTTTTTGAACGACTTTTTCCAGATCTGCTTACTCTAATAAACAGACAGAAATAACGGTTTACAAAGGCAATAGAACTCTCTGCATGAAATCCTTTTATTGAGGTTATGATGCAGGCGCTCGTATGTTGGTTCGGTAGTGAGGTCTGGCTGGAAAACTTAACAGTTTCATTCCCTTTGACACGGTTTTGCACCCGTGCCGGGATGATGGCTCAGAGGGCTTTCAACCGGCCGCCTCACTAGTCGAACTGACGTTCAGGCTGAAAGCAAGCATGGTCCGGTAAGCTTGCTGGAGGTTTGGCCCCCAGCCCTGGAGGCCAAAACGTATGAAGCTTTTGCTGCGTACGCTGAGCCTTGTATGGAGATTGTTTAAAGCCTTTCGCTTTTACGAGTTCCTGCGAGACCACTTTGACGGCCTGAAGTAACGGCCGTTAATGTGGGAAAAGCCCGTTTCAGTTTCGACTGAAGCGGGCTTTTTTTGTCCTTTTAAAGCTGTCATAAGTAGGAATTTTCTGTATCTGATTTTTTGGCGTGTAGGGCATTTCTTCCGCAAGTGTAGGCGTTGTTAAAACCACTCTGTAATCCGCAAAAAGTGTTCGATTATCGAGTACCCAAACCTTCGTCCAATTGCCCACCCTGACACTCCGGCGTACTGTGACTCGTGATGCCTGAAACCCCGTGAAACCAAAATAACGACAACAACGAGCATTTCCCATGGACAGCCATCTGCTGAGCGATCGCAGCAGCGTGTTCCGTCACGCTGACCCTTATGCCGTCTCCGACTACGTCAATCAGCACGTCGGCCAGCACTTCATCGGCCTGTCCAGGACCGCCCACCCGCAAGCCAGCCTCAACCACCGAAAACTGGCCGACCTCGATCTGGCGCGCATCAGCTATGGCGGCAGTGTGCGCGTGACCTCGGTGGCGCTAGAGACCGTTTACCATCTGCAAGTGCTGCTGCAAGGCAATTGCCTCTGGCGCGGGCACAAGCGCGAGCAGCATCTGGTGCCTGGCGAGTTGCTGTTGATCAACCCGGATGATCGGGTCGATCTGACTTACTCGGATGATTGCGAGAAATTCATCCTCAAGGTGCCGGTCAGCGTGCTCGAATCGGTGTGCGACGAGCAGCGTTGGCAGCGTCCGGCAAGTGGTATCCGTTTCCTGCGCAATCACTATCGGCTGGATGAGCTGGAAGGCTTCACCCACCTGCTGGCGATGATCTGCCAGGAAGCCGAGGCCAGCGATCCGTTGCTGCGCGTGCAGGAGCATTACGCGCAGATCATCGGCAGCAAACTGATCTCGCTGATGAACACCAACGTCAGCCGTGAGTGCCTGAGTGCACCGAACGTCAGCTTCGAGCGCATCGTCGATTACATCGAGCGCAATCTGAAACAGGATCTGCCGGCCGAACATCTGGCCGCGCAGGCGAGCATGAGCCCGCGCTCGCTGTACAGCTTGTTCGAGCGCCAACTCGGCGTCACACCGATGCAATACATCCGCCAGCGCAAACTTGCGCGCATCCACACCTGCCTCAGCGATCCGAGCTGTCCGGTACGTAACCTCACTGAACTGGCCCTGGACTACGGTTTCCTGCACCTGGGCCGTTTCTCCGAAAGCTATCGTCAGCAGTTCGGCGAACTGCCGTCGCAGACCTTCAAACGCCGCCATTGAAGCTCCCGTTAAACCCTCTATAAAACAATCCGGATCATCTGACGCGCGCCATCCTGCAAAAAACGGATAGCGATCTGCAGGATTCGGCTATTGCCCCGTGCATCGCCTCCCTAATCTGACCTGGCCTGAACAATAACAATGGAGGCCCCGGCCATGTCCCTGGGAATCGATTACCTCAATGCCATGCTTGAAGAAGACAAGGAGAAGGGTGCCTACCGCTGCAAGCGGGAGATGTTCACTGATCCGCGTCTGTTTGAACTGGAGATGGCGCACATCTTCGAAGGCAACTGGATTTACCTCGCCCACGAAAGCCAGCTCCCCAACAACAACGATTTTCTGACCACCACCATGGGGCGTCAGCCGATCTTTATCGCGCGCAACAAGGACGGTGTGCTCAACGCGTTCCTCAATGCCTGCAGCCATCGCGGCGCCATGCTCTGCCGGCACAAGTCCGGCAACCGTTCCAGCTACACCTGCCCGTTTCACGGCTGGACGTTCAACAACAGCGGCAAACTGCTCAAGGTCAAAGACCCGAGCGAAGCCGGTTACCCGCAGGGTTTCAATTGCGAAGGCTCCCACGACCTGACCAAAGTCGCGCGTTTCGAATCCTATCGCGGCTTTCTGTTCGGCAGCCTGAATGCCGATGTGAAAACCCTCGCTGAACACTTGGGCGAGTCAGCGAAGATCATCGACATGATCGTCGACCAGTCGCCAGAAGGCCTGGAAGTGCTGCGTGGTTCCAGCTCGTATATCTACGAAGGCAACTGGAAACTCACCGCCGAAAACGGTGCCGACGGCTACCACGTCAGCTCGGTGCACTGGAACTACGCTGCCACCCAGAACCAGCGCCAACAGCGCGAAGCGGGCGAAGCGATCAAGACCATGAGCGCCGGCAGTTGGGCGAAGAAGGGCGGCGGTTTCTATTCGTTCGATCATGGCCACCTGTTGCTCTGGACCCGCTGGGCCAACCCCGAAGACCGTCCCGCTTACGAGCGCCGCGACGAACTCGCCCGGGATTTCGGTCAGGCCCGTGCCGACTGGATGATCGAAAACTCGCGCAATCTGTGCCTGTACCCCAACGTTTACCTGATGGATCAGTTCAGTTCGCAGATCCGTATCGCCCGGCCGATCTCGGTCGACAAGACCGAAATCACCATTTACTGCATCGCCCCCAAAGGCGAGAGTGCCGAGGCGCGCGCCAAACGCATTCGGCAGTACGAAGATTTCTTCAACGTCAGCGGCATGGCCACGCCGGATGACCTGGAAGAGTTTCGTTCGTGCCAGACCGGATACGGCGCCGGGCGAGGCTGGAACGACATGTCCCGGGGCGCGACCCACTGGGTTGAAGGCGCTGACGCTGCCGCCGAAGAAATCGATCTCAAACCGTTGCTCTCCGGTATGCGTACCGAGGACGAAGGCTTGTTTGTGCTGCAACACAAGTACTGGCAAGAAACCATGCTCAAGGCCGCTGCCACCGAGCCACAGTTGATCTCCGTGGAGGCCGTGTGATGAGCAATCTCTACGACACCGTGCGCGATTTTCTCTACCGCGAAGCGCGCTATCTCGATGACGGCCAGTGGGATCAATGGCTGGAACTCTACGCCTGCGACGCGTCTTTCTGGATGCCGGCCTGGGACGACAACGACAAACTCACCGAAGACCCGCAAAGCGAAATCTCGTTGATCTGGTACGGCAACCGTGGCGGCCTCGAAGACCGCGTCTTCCGGATCAAGACCGAACGCTCCAGCGCGACCATCCCCGACACCCGCACCTCGCACAACCTGAGCAACATCGAAATCGTCGAGCACGGCGAAGGCCAGTGCCAAGTGCGTTTCAACTGGCACACCCTGAGCTTTCGCTACCAGGTCACCGACAGCTACTTCGGCAGCAGTTTCTACACCCTCGATCTGCGCGGCGAACAGCCGCTGATCAAGGCGAAGAAAGTCGTGCTGAAAAACGACTACGTCCGTCAGGTCATCGACATTTATCACATCTAGTCGACACGACGAGGTGCACCATGAATTTCCAGATCGCGCTTAATTTTGAAGACGGCGTCACCCGATTCATCGAGGCTGGCGGCCATGAAACCGTGGCCGATGCGGCGTATCGCCAAGGCATCAACATCCCGCTGGACTGCCGTGACGGCGCCTGCGGCACTTGCAAATGTTTCGCCGAAGCCGGGCGTTACGACATGGGCGACAATTTTATCGAAGACGCCTTGAGCGCAGATGAGCTTGCGCAAGGTTATGTGCTGACCTGCCAGATGCGCGCCGCAAGTGATTGCGTCGTGCGAGTGCCGGCCGGTTCGCAGGTGTGCAAGACCGAACAGGCGAATTTCCAGGCCTCGATCAGCGATGTACGACAGTTGTCCGAGAGCACAATCGCGCTGTCGATCAAGGGCGAGGCGCTGAGCAAACTGGCGTTTCTGCCGGGCCAGTACGTCAACCTGCAAGTGCCCGGCAGCGAACAGTCCCGCGCCTATTCCTTCAGCTCGTTGCAGAAGAACGGCGAGGTCAGCTTTCTGATTCGCAACGTGCCCGGTGGCTTGATGAGCAGCTTTCTGACCGGGCTGGCCAAGGCGGGTGACAGCCTGAATCTGGCCGGGCCGTTGGGCAGTTTTTACCTGCGCGAAATCAAGCGTCCGCTCTTGTTGCTGGCGGGCGGTACAGGCTTGGCACCGTTCACCGCGATGCTGGAGAAAATCGCCGAGCAGGGCAGCGATCATCCCGTGCATTTGATCTACGGCGTCACCAATGACTTCGATCTGGTTGAACTCGACCGCCTCGAAGCCTTCGCCGCCCGCATCGCCAATTTCAGCTTCGGCGCCTGCGTCGCCAACCCGCAGAGCGCGCATCCGCTTAAGGGCTACGTCACTCAGCACATTGAGCCGCGCCATCTCAATGAGGGCGACGTCGACGTGTACCTGTGCGGGCCGCCGCCGATGGTTGAAGCCGTCAGCCAATACATCCGCGAGCAGGGCATCACCCCTGCGAATTTCTACTACGAAAAATTTGCCGCTGCGGCTGCCTGAAATCCTTTTCCGAGGTTGTCATGAACAACAGATTCTCCAACAAGGTCGCGCTGGTCACCGGCGCGGCGCAGGGTATCGGCCGCCGTGTGTGTGAACGCCTGCTGAACGAAGGCGCGCAAGTGGTCGCGGTTGATCGCTCCGAACTGGTTCACGAAATGCAAGGCGAGGGCGTTCTCGTGCTGACCGCTGACCTTGAACAATACGCCGATTGTGCGCGGGTCATGGCCGAGGCGATCAACACCTTCGGCCGCCTCGACATCCTGATCAACAACGTCGGCGGCACGATCTGGGCCAAGCCGTTCGAGCACTACGAAGTCGAACAGATCGAAGCGGAAGTGCGCCGTTCGCTGTTTCCGACTCTATGGTGCTGCCACGCGGCGCTGCCGTACATGCTCAAGCAAGGGCGCGGCGCCATCGTCAACGTGTCGTCGATCGCTACCCGCAGCATCAATCGCGTGCCGTACGGCGCGGCCAAGGGCGGCATCAATGCCCTGACTGCGTGCCTGGCGTTCGAGAACGCCGAGCGCGGGATTCGCGTCAACGCCACCGCACCGGGCGGCACCGAAGCTCCGCCGCGACGCATCCCGCGCAGTGCCGGCGAACAGTCGGCGCAGGAGCAGGCCTGGTATCAGGAGATCGTCGCGCAAACCCTCGACAGCAGCCTGATGAAGCGCTACGGCAGCCTCGACGAACAGGTCGGAGCGATCCTCTTTCTGGCTTCCGATGACGCCTCGTACATCACCGGCGTGACCTTGCCGGTCGGTGGCGGCGACCTCGGTTGAGCACTTTTCAAGGACATTGAAATGCAGCGAGTTCTGATTGAGAGCCTGTCGACGATCATCGTCGACCTGCCGACCATCCGCCCGCACAAACTGGCGATGCACACGATGCAGAAACAGACGCTGGTGATCCTGCGCCTGCGTTGCAGCGATGGCATTGAAGGCATCGGCGAAGCCACCACCATCGGTGGCCTAGCCTACGGCTACGAAAGCCCGGAAAGCATCAAAGCCAATATCGATGCGCATCTCGCACCAGCGCTGGTGGGCATGGAAGCCGACAACATCAACGCGGCGATGCAGCGGCTCGACAAGATCGCCAAAGGCAACACCTTCGCCAAGTCCGGCATCGAAAGCGCACTGCTCGATGCTCAAGGCAAACGCCTCGGACTGCCGGTCAGCGAGCTGCTCGGCGGCCGCGTGCGTGACAGCCTCGAGGTGGCCTGGACTCTGGCCAGCGGCGACACCGCCCGCGACATCGCCGAAGCAGAGCAGATGCTTGAAGCACGCCGCCATCGCATCTTCAAATTGAAGATCGGCGCCAATCCGCTGGAGCAAGACCTCAAGCACGTCGTGGCGATCAAAAAAGCCTTGGGCGAACGCGCCAGGCGGGTCGACGTCAACCAGTATTGGGATGAATCCCAGGCGATTCGCGGCTGCCAGGTATTGGGTGACAACGGCATTGACCTGATTGAACAGCCGATCTCGCGGGTCAATCGCTCCGGGCAGATTCGCCTGAATCAGCGCGGCCCGGCACCGATTATGGCCGACGAATCGATCGAAAGTGTCGAAGACGCCTTCAGCCTCGCTGCCGACGGCGCCGCCAGTGTGTTCGCCCTGAAAATCGCCAAGAACGGCGGCCCGCGTGCCGTGCTCAGAACCGCGCAGATCGCTGAAGCCGCTGGCATCGCGCTGTACGGCGGCACCATGCTCGAAGGCTCCGTCGGCACGCTGGCCTCGGCGCATGCCTTCCTGACCCTTAAGAAACTGACTTGGAGCACCGAGCTGTTCGGCCCACTGTTGCTGACAGAAGACATCGTCATCGAAACGCCGCAGTACCGCGATTTTCACCTGCACATCCCGCGAACTCCGGGCCTTGGCCTAGCGCTGGATGAAGAGCGTCTGGCGCGTTTTCGTCGCCATTGAATCAGGAGAACCAGCATGTTGTTCCACGTAAAAATGACCGTGAAATTGCCCGTCGATATGGATCCGTCACTGGCCAATCGGCTCAAGGCTGACGAGAAGGAACTCGCGCAACGCCTGCAACGCGAAGGCGTATGGCGGCACCTGTGGCGCATTGCCGGGCACTACGCCAATTACAGCGTTTTCGATGTGCCGAGCGTTGAGGCGCTGCACGACACGCTGATGCGCTTGCCGTTGTTTCCCTACATGGACATCGAGGTGGATGGCCTGTGCCGGCATCCGTCGTCGATGCACAGCGACGACCGCTAATTCTGAGCTCGCCGCATTTTCCTTGTGGGAGCGAGCTTGCTCGCGAAAGCGGTGAGCCAGTCGCCATAGATGCAGGATGACACAACGCATTCGCGAGCAAGCTCGCTCCCACAGGGGAAGTGCGCTGAGTAAGAGAACTGCGCCGAAAAAAACAAGATGAGGTAAACCACCATGACCGTGAAAATTGCCCACACCGCCGAACTGCAAGCCTTCTTCAAAGAAGCCGCCGGTCTTGCCAACGATGACGGTAACTCCCGGCTGAAAACCATCGTCCTGCGCATCTTGCAGGACAGCGCGAAAATCATCGAAGACCTTGAAATCAGCGAGGACGAGTTCTGGAAATCGGTCGATTATCTCAACCGTTTGGGCGCTCGCTCGGAAGCAGGACTGCTGGTCGCCGGCCTTGGCCTGGAACATTTCCTCGACCTGTTGCAGGACGCCAAGGACGCACAGGTCGGCTTGACCGGCGGCACGCCGCGCACCATCGAAGGCCCGCTGTACGTGGCTTGCGCACCGTTGTGTGAAGGTGAGTGCCGAATGGATGACGGCAGTGAGGAGGGCGTCGCCACGGTGATGCTTCTTGAAGGTCAGGTGTTCGATCTGCATGGCCAGCCATTGGCCGGTGCCACGGTTGACCTGTGGCATGCGAACACCAAGGGCACCTACTCGTTTTTCGACTCGAGCCAGTCCGAATACAACCTGCGTCGCCGCATCATCACCAACGCCGAAGGCCGTTACCGCGCTCGCAGTATCGTGCCGTCCGGGTATGGTTGCGATCCGCAAGGGCCGACCCAGGAATGCCTGAACCTGCTCGGCCGCCATGGCCAGCGCCCGGCCCATGTGCACTTCTTCATCAGTGCACCGGGGCATCGGCACCTGACCACGCAGATCAATCTGTCGGGTGATCAGTATTTGTGGGATGACTTCGCCTATGCGACCCGTGAAGGGTTGGTCGGGGAGGTGGTGTTTCGTGAGGACGCGGCGTTGGGGCGCTATGCCGAGCTGAAGTTCGACTTCCAGTTGCAACCGGCGCCGGACATCAGTGCCGAACAGCGCAGTCAGCGGCCGCGTGCGTTGCAAGAGGCTTGATACCGCGTCGTCTGATTCCCTCACCCTAACCCTCTCCCAGAGGGAGAGGGGACTGATCGGGGTGATCTTGAGTGCTACGTCGACCTGAACGTTTTGTACCGAATCCAACCCGGTCGTTCAGGTCGGTGCATAACGCTAAACAACTCGGTCGGCTCCCTCCGGGAGAGGGCTGGGAGGGTACTGACCGAGGCGATATTTAGTGCTACGCCGACCTGAACAGTTTGTGCCGAATCCATAATCGACTCGGTCGTTCAGGTCGATGTATCGCGATACACACCTCGGTCGGCTCCCTCTCCCTCCGGGAGAGGGCTGGGGTGAGGGGAAATCAGGCCTAAGGTAATGCGAAAAAGATATTGGCTCAGCGTTTTTAAGATCGTTTAGTTTTGATTTAACGACGAATCAAAACGCATCAAACCGATAGACCCCCGATTGCCATGACGGCACACGCTGAATCGATCACAGGTTTTTCAGGTTTGATTCACACGGGAGTGAATCATGCCGCATACCCTCGACATCACCGCATTACCGACGCTGGACCTGTCGCTGTTCGAAGGCACGGCACAGCAGCGTTACGAGTTTCTTGAAAACCTGCGCCACGCCGCCCGCGATGTTGGCTTCTTCTACCTGACCGGTCACGGCATCGACAGCGCTTTACTCAAGCGCGTTCAGGCTCATGCTCAGCAGTTCTTCGCCTTGTCCGACAGCGAGAAAACCGCCGTTGGCATGATCAATTCACCGCACTTTCGCGGTTACAACCGTGCCGCCTCGGAGATCACCCGTGGCCAGCCCGATTTGCGTGAACAGTTCGATCTGGGCGCCGAGCGCGAGGCGCTGCCCTTGACGGCGGACAGCCCGTTCTGGGCGCGGCTGCAAGGTCCCAATCAATGGCCGGCGGCATTGCCGGAACTGAAACCGTTACTGCTGGAATGGCAGGAGGCGATGACGCGGATGTCATTGCGCCTGCTGCGCGCCTTCGCTCAGGCACTGTCGCTGCGCGCCGATGCTTTCGATCAACTCTACGGCGACAAACCCAACGAACACATCAAACTGATGCGCTATCCCGGCCAGTCCAGCGAGTCGAGCCATCAAGGTGTCGGCGCGCACAAGGACTCCGGTTTCCTCAGCTTTCTCCTGCAAGACCAGCAGGCCGGTCTGCAGGTCGAAATCGAAGACGGCCGCTGGATCGACGCGTTGCCGCGCGAGAACACTCTGGTGGTGAACATCGGTGAACTGCTCGAGCTGGCCAGCAACGGTTATCTGCGCGCTACGGTGCACCGGGTCGTATCACCGCCCGAGGGCAGTGAACGCCTGTCCATCGCCTTCTTCCTTGGCGCGCAACTCGACGCCGTGGTGCCGCTGTATCCGCTGCCCACCGCACTGTTACGCGAGGCGCGCGGGCCGGCCAGTGATCCGCTCAACCCACTGTTTCGCGATGTCGGCTGGAACTACCTCAAAGGTCGTTTGCGCTCGCATCCCGATGTCGCGCAGCGCTTCTACGCCGACGCGCTGCTGCCGCCACCGCCCGTTCGCAAATCTGCCTGACTCATCACTCGCTCAAGGACTCCGCACATGATCAAGAAAGCAGGTTTGACCCTGGCCGTGCTCGGCGCGCTGCTGACGTCGTTCAGTGCGCAGGCGCTGGAGCCGTTGCGCGTCGCCGCCGACCCGGTGCCCCACGCGCAGATTCTCGCGTACATCCAGAAAATCGATCCGCAGCTCAATCTCAAAGTCATCGAGATCCCCAACGGCGTGAACTCCAACGAGCTGTTGGTACACGGTGACGTCGATGCCAATTACTTCCAGCACCTGCCGTACCTGAAATCACAGGAAAAAGCCCTCGGTGAAAAACTCGCGGTGGCGGCCACGGTGCATATCGAGCCCTTGGGCATCTATTCACATCGACACAAAAGCTTCGCCGACGTGCCGGTAAAAGGCACCGTCGCCGTGCCTAACAACGTCACCAATCTGAGCCGGGCGCTGTACCTGTTGCAGGACAATGGCCTGATCAAACTCAAACCCGGCTTCAACGATCCGGCGGCCGATCAGGCAACGCCCAAGGACATCGCCGAAAACCCCAAACAGCTGAAGATTCTGGAGATCGAATCGCCGCAGATTCCGCGCTCGCTGGACGACGTCGATCTGGCCGTGATCAACGGCAACTACGCGTTGGACGCAGGTCTGGTGCCGGCCAAGGATGCCTTGGGCCTGGAGAAGGCGGAACACAATCCCTACGCCAACATACTGGTGACGACGCCGAAGCTTGCGCACGACCCGCGCATCGCGCAACTGGCCAAAGACCTGACGTCGCCAGAGGTCGCCAAATACATCACCGACAACTTCGCCGGCTCGGTGATCCCAGTGGCAGGCGGCAAGCCATGATTACCGTCGAGCAGTTGAGCAAGACCTATCCTTCGGCCGCGCAACCGGCACTCGATCAGGTCTCGCTGAGCATTCCCAACGGCGCGGTCTACGGGATTCTCGGGCGCAGCGGTGCGGGTAAATCGACGCTGCTACGCTGCCTCAATCTGCTCGAACGACCGGACAGCGGACGCATACTGCTCGATGGCATCGACCTGACGATGCTGTCGGTCAGCGAACTGCGCCAGCAGCGCCAGCGCATCGGCATGATCTTTCAAGGCTTCAACCTGCTGCATTCGCGCACGGTGTTCGACAACATCGCGGTGCCGCTGGAGATCGCCAAGGTGGGCAAGCCGTGGCGTCACGTGCGGGTTCGCGAACTGCTTGATCTGGTCGGTTTGAGTGACAAGGCGCAGGCCTTTCCCTCGCAGTTGTCCGGCGGGCAGAAACAGCGCGTCGGCATTGCCCGCGCTCTGGCTGCTGAACCGGCGTATCTGTTGTCGGACGAGGCCACCAGTGCGCTCGACCCGGAAACCACAGCATCCATCCTTGAGCTGCTGCGCGATATCAATCGGCAACTGGGCGTGACCATCGTGCTGATCACCCATGAACTGGAGGTGGTCAAGTCGATCTGTGACCACGCCGCGTTCATGGCCAACGGACGTCTGGTCGAGGCTGGGCCGGTGCCGCGGCTGCTGGCCGATCCGCAGTCACAACTAGGCGCATCGCTGCGGCCGACCTGCGGCTTGCCGTTGGGTCACGATGCACCGGGCCTGAGTTTTCTAAAACAATACGGTTTACGGGCGGCGCACTTATGAACCGCACGGTCAACCGGGATGAAATCCTGCAACTGGTGTTCAACGCCACCGGTGAAACCCTGTACATGGTCCTGCTCGCGGGGCTGTTCACGCTGCTGATCGGTTTGCCGCTGGGCGTGTTGCTGTTTATCAGTCGCCGCGACGGACTGCTGCCGATGCAACGCTTGAATGCCGTGCTGGGTGGCGTGGTCAACCTCGGCCGTTCACTGCCATTCGTGGTGATGCTGATTGCCCTGATCCCGCTGACGCGGCTGGTGGTCGGCACAACGCTGGGCAGCACTGCCGCTGTGGTACCGATCACCATCGGCGCCTTTCCGTTCTTCGCACGCATCGTCGAAAACGCTCTGGACGAAGTCGACAAGGGCCGCATCGAAGCGATCCTCGCCATGGGCGGCGACATCGGCCATGTGATTTTCAAAGTGTTGTTGCCCGAAGCGCTGCCGGCATTGCTTGCGGGTATCACGCTGACGCTGGTGATGCTGATCGGGTTTTCCTCGATGGCCGGCGTGATCGGTGGTGGCGGGCTGGGTGATCTGGCGATCCGTTACGGCTATCAGCGATTCAACAATGAAGTGATGGTTGCCACGGTGGTGGTGTTGGTGATCCTCGTTCAGGGCGTGCAAAGCCTGGGCGATCGATTGGTTCGTTCGCTGGCGCATCGCCGCTAAGGAATTGTATGAGTGTGCCGGTCGCTGTGGTTCGCGAGCCACTGATTCGTGTGCGTGAGTTAAGCAAAATATTTGGTGCGAGCCGGGCGCTTGATGCCGTCAGCCTGGATATTTATCCCGCCGAAGTGGTGGCGCTGCTCGGTGCCAATGGCGCGGGCAAGTCGACCCTGGTGAAGATCCTGGCGGGCAGCCAGACTGCCGACGCTGGCGAGATCTGGCTGGAGGGCGCGCCCCGCCATTTCAGTTCGCCGCTGTCGGCGCGGCGCTTCGGCATTGTCGCGGTGCACCAGCAGATCAACGAGGGCATCGCACCGGGTTTGAGCGTCGCGGAAAACCTTCTGCTCGATGAACTGTGCAAGCCGGACGCGGTCTTCTGGCTCAATCGTAAACGCCTGCTGGAGCGCGCTGCGAGCATCGCCGCCGGGCTGGGTTTGACCTTGCCGCTGGAGCAGCCAATCGAACATCTCGGTCAGGCCGAACGGCAATTGGTGGTGCTTGCTCGGGCCTTGGCCTTGCAACCGCGCCTGCTGATTCTGGACGAGCCCACCGCCGCGCTCTCCGATGCCGAAGCGCAGCGTTTGTTTGGTTTGATCGACACCTTGCGCAGTCGCGGTGTGGCGATTCTGTACATTTCCCATCGACTCTCCGACCTGCAACGCGTGGCAGATCGCGCCATCGTTCTGCGCGATGGCCAGTTCGCGGGCGAGTTCACGGCACGGCAGTTACCCGAAGCGGTGAGCGCCATGCTCGGGCAGGCGCTGGCCGAGCATGTTTACCAGCCGTGCGTGGCCGGTCGCGAGGTGTTGAAACTCAACGCCCTGCAAATCCTGCCGCGATCCGCTGCGTTTGATTTGACCCTGCACGAAAACGAAGTGGTGGTGCTCACCGGGCTGTTGGGCGCCGGTAAAAGTGAAATCGCCGAGGTGCTGTTCGGCCTGCGTAAAGCCACCTCGGGCCGCGTGCAACTGGATAACGCGGACTGGCGTGCGGACTCACCGCGTCAAGCCATTCAAAGCGGGGTTTTCTTCGCGGCCGAAGATCGCGCCAGTCAGTCGCTGGTACCTGATTTCTCTTTGCGTCGCACCCTGACTTTGCCGTTTCTTGAACGCTTTACCCGCGGCGGTTTCATCCGCAACCGCGCAGAAGCGGCAGCGGTGACAGCGCAAGTAGCCGCGCTCGGGATCAAGACTGCCGGCATCGATGAGCCAATGACCGCGCTGTCGGGTGGCAATCAACAGAAAGTCGTGCTCGGCCGCTGGCTGCTCGGCGAGGGGCGGGCATTGATCCTCGATGAACCCTTTCAAGGCGTCGACGTACGCGCCCGTCGCGATATCGGCCAACTGCTGCGCGACAGCGCCAAGGGCCGCGCGACGCTGGTGATTTGCGCCGACGTCGATGAGGCCCTGGAAATCGCCGACCGCATCCTGCTGGTGCGCGATCACGCCGTGGTTGCCGAGTACCCGCGCGCCGGCCTCAATCGTGCTGATCTGGTCGCTGCATTGGCCGGCAGCGACGTGACCGAACATCCCCCTCAAGCCACGCCAAGGAGCAGAGCGAGTGCCTGATTCAAGTTCACTGTTATCGACCGGGCCGGCACGCGCCGAACGTCTGCTGCACGGGTTGATCCGCTACGGCCTGTTATGGCTGCTGGCGCTTATTGTGGTTTTTTTCAGTCTGGCCGAGCCGGCATTCCTGCGCGTCGGCAACCTGTTCAGCATCCTGCAATCAGTGTCGATTGTCGCGCTGCTGGCGCTGGGCGTGACGCTGACCATGGCCGTCGGCGGCCTCGATCTGTCGATTGGCGCGGTGGCGGCGATGAGTCTGATGATCGCCAGTTACGTGATGGTCGTGCTCGGCTGGGGCGCGGTGCCGGCGGTGTTGATCAGTCTGGCGGGTGGGGCGTTGGTCGGTCTGCTGAATGGCTGGCTGATCGTAAAATTGCGGGTGCCGGACATTCTCGCGACGCTGGGGAGCATGTTTCTGGTGATCGGCGTGCAACTGATTCCCACCGGTGGACGCTCGATTGCAGTGGGCATGACCTTGCCCAGCGGTGAGGAAACCGAAGGTACGTTCAGTGCCGCGTTTCTGGCGCTGGGGCGCGGGCGATTGTGGGAGGTCGTGCCGATTCCGGTATTGATCGCGGCGGTGGTAGCGGTGGCTGTGTGGCTGTTTCTCGAACGCACGCGCATTGGTCGTTTGTTCTATGCCATCGGCGGCAACGAGCAAGCGGCGCGACTGGCCGGTGCGCCGGTGCAGCGCTTCAAGTTATTGGCTTACGTGCTTTCGGCGTTGCTCGCATCGCTGGGCGGATTGTTGCTTGCGGCGCGCTTGGGCCGTGGTGACGTCAGTTCGGGCAACGGTCTGGTACTGGATGCTCTCGGCGCGGCGCTGATCGGTTTTGCCGTACTCGGTGCGAAGAAGCCCAACGCCTTCGGCACCCTGGTCGGTGCGCTGCTGGTGGCGGCGCTGCTCAACGGCCTGACCATGCTCAACGCGCCGTATTACGCGCAGGATTTCGTCAAGGGACTGGTTTTGGTGCTGGCCCTGATGTTCACCTTCGGCCTCGCGCATCGGGCGCGTTGAGCCGCTTCATTCAAGGATGTTGTATGCACGGTTCAATCACCCAGTTCGCCCGTCATTGCCTCGCCGGTGCGTTGTTTTCGGCGATGGCGCTGAACGCTCAGGCCAAAGCCTTGCCCGGTGCACCCGCGCCGTTCGACAAAGGTCAGGTACAGATTGCATTGGTCGGTTATTTGTTCTCCGGGGACTTCCCCGAGGCGTATTTGCGTGGCGTGGAAAAACAGACCGAAGCGCTCGGTGTCAATCTGCGGGTATTCGATGCCCGGCAGCAGGCGGCGAGCCAGGGCGAAATGATCGATCAGGCGATCGATCTCGGCGTCGACGGCATCATCGTCCAGCTCGGCTTGGCCGAAACCCTGAAAGCACCGATCGACCGGGCGATTGCCAAAGGCATCAAAGTCGTCGCTTTCGATGTCGATCTGAACACGCCGCAAGTGACCCAGGTCGAGCAGGATCACCATGCGCTGGCGCGTTTGGCCCTCGATCAAGCCGTGAAGGATAACGGCACGAAGTTCGATGCCGGCTATGTGTACATCAGCGGTTTTACGCCGATGGAGCGGCGTGACGAGATCTGGAGTCAGGTGAAGAAGGCCAATCCGGGGATCGTCGAGAAGGCCCGCTTTGGCACGCTGAATCCGCCGATTGCCAACTCCGTTGCTGATCAGGCCAGCGCCGTGCTTCGAGCCAACCCCGGTATCAGCGTGATTTTTGCGCCGTTCGATGAGTTCGCCAAAGGCGCGAAAATCGCCGTTGACGAGGCGGGGCTGACGAGCAAGGTGAAGATCTACAGCGCCGATATTTCCACCGCTGATATTCAGATCATGAAAGAACCGGACAGCGCCTGGGCGGCAACGGCCGCGGTCAATCCGCAAGTGGCGGGGGCGATCAGCGTGCGCAGTCTGGCGATGTTGATTGCCGGGGAAAATCCGGGGCATCAGGTGTTGGTGCCGCCGACGCTGATTACCCGTCAGCAGTTGCTGGATCTGGATGTGAAGAATGTTCGTGACCTGGCGCAGAAGCTCCCGAGCTTCGGTGATACCGCGAATGTCGCGCGGGCACCGTGGATTCCAGTGGCTAACTAGAACATTTGCCACGACATCGCCCATGTGGGAGCGCGTAGTTGCGGAAACTGAGGGAGTTCTGGAGCTAACATGCACAACAAAGCTGACCGCTTACGCAAAAGCCGTTCCCCGAAGGCGGATCCCGCGCAAGGCAATCGACTGCCCCCAGGCCAGGTGCTGACGGAGCGATTTCCCATTCTCCACGAGGGCGAGATACCGGAATACGACTTTGCTCATTGGTCGCTGCGCCTGTTCGGCACACTCGCACGGCCAATCGAATTACGCTACGCCGATCTGCAAGCTCTGCCGCAACGGCAACTGCGCTGCGACATCCATTGCGTGACGCGCTGGTCTAAGTTCGACACCGAGTGGAGCGGGGTGCATCTGCAGGATTTGTTGCAGGCGTTCGATATCCAACCGACATCAGCGTTCGTCATGGCCCATGCCGACCACGATTACCAGACCAACTTGCGACTCGATGATCTGTTGCACCCCGACAGTCTGTTGGCCACCCATTACGCTGGCCAGCCGCTGACCGCGCAACATGGCTGGCCACTGCGGCTGGTGGTGGCGGGGCGGTATTTCTGGAAGAGTGCGAAGTGGTTGCGCGGGCTGGAGTTTGTCGAGCAGGAACAAGCGGGGTTTTGGGAGCAAAACGGCTTTCATTTGCACGCCGATCCGTTTGCAGAGCAGCGTTTCAGTGGTGATGAACTGGATATTGCGGAGGATGCATGGCTGGAAAAAGAGTTCGATTAAGCCTCGTACCCTGTGGGAGCTGGCTTGCCAGCGATGAGGTCCTGTCAGTCGATATCTTAGTTGGCTGATACACCGTCATCGCTGGCAAGCCAGCTCCCACAGGAATCGTGTTTACAGTTGATTCAGTAGTTTGTTAGTTGGTTTAAGTGTTGGCTCAGCAACACTTCTGCTGAACTAAGAACACTCCTTTATAGCGATCTAACCTAAGTGTTATTGGTTCTTTTGCGATCGGCAGCCGATCTTCTAGCATCAGCTTTAAAGGGGAAACGTCTCACGCTGGGGAAACTGCGATTCACCATTAATTCCAAGTTGAAAAGCCTTCACTGCCTTCCAGAAATCCAAAACTACAGCAGACATTGCCGCGCATTGCTTGCCGAACTTTATTGTCGGTAACGGCCGGGTATTAACTGCGATTCAAGGAGCTGTTATATGCATTACCGTTCCCGTTCATTACTGGCGGCTGCCGTCGTGTCCGCCATCTGGCAACTTCCGGCCAACGCAGAAGAAACTTCCGTCAGTGCCGACAGCGAATCCCGACTCGGCACCGTGTTGGTCACCGGCACTCGCGGCACTTCGCGCACCGTGCTCGATTCGCCGGTGCCGGTCGACGTGCTCACCGCCGAAGACCTCAAATCCGCCGGCGCCGCTGACGGTGAATTGGGCGCGGCGTTGCAGACGCTGTTGCCATCCTTCAGCCTGCCGCGCCAATCCAACTCCGGTGGCGCCGACCACGTGCGTGCGGCGCAACTGCGTGGCATGAGCCCGGATCAGGTGCTGGTGCTGGTCAATGGCAAGCGTCGCCACACGTCAGCGGTGGTCAACGACTCCTCGAAGATCGGTCGCGGGACAGCACCGGTGGACTTCAACTCGATCCCGATCAGCGCGATCAAACGCATCGAAGTGCTGCGTGACGGCGCCGGTGCGCAGTACGGTTCAGACGCGATTGCCGGGGTCATCAACATCATTCTCGACGACGCGCCCGAGGGCGGCGAAGTGTCGACCAGCTATGGCGCCTATCACACCCATCAGGACGCCATCGACAAGACCACCACCGACGGCCAGAACAGTGTGACCACCGCGAAGATCGGCACGCGTTTGGGTGAGGAGGGCGGGTTTATCCGTGGCGGCACCGAATACAAGGATCGCAACCCGACCAACCGCGCCGGTTTTGACGGCTTTGCCGATACCCCCGGCCAGCGCAACTACGTGATGGGCGACGGCGTCGCGCGCGACGTCAACCTGTGGTTCAACAGCGAATTGCCGCTGGCCGGCGGCAAGGCGTACAGCTTCGGCACCTATAACCAGCGTCACACCACCGGCGCCGAGTTCTATCGCTACCCGTACGAACAGCCGCAGTTCTACCCCAACGGCTACTTGCCGCAATCGCTCGGTGACAACAAAGACGTCTCCGCCACCGCCGGTTTCAAGGGTCTGATCGGTGACGAGTGGGACTTCGACAGCAGCGTCACCCACGGTCGTAACCGCTTCGACGGATCGACCCGGCACACGCTCAACGTCAGCCTCGGCGAAGACTCACCGACGAAGTTCGATACCGGCGATTACGAGCTGCGCCAGACCACCACCAACCTCGATTTCAGCCGCGAATTGCGCCTCGGCGAGCGCTCGTTCGTACTGGCGGTCGGTGGTGAATACCGCTACGAAAACTACCTGACCCATGCCGGTGACGAGGCCTCCTACATCGGCTCCGGAGCCGACGGCGCCAATGGCCTGCGCCCGAGCGAAGAGTCGGATCTGGATCGCAACGTGTTCGGCACTTACGCCGAGTTGTCCGGCGATCTCACCGACCGCTTCTTCGTCGACGCCGCCACCCGCTGGGAGCATTACGACGATGCCGGCAGCAAACTCACCGGCAAACTCAGTGGTCGCTACAAACTCACCGAGCAATGGGCCTTGCGCGGTGCGGTCTCGAACAACTTCCGCGCGCCGTCTCTGGCCCAAAGCGGCTTTCAGAACACCACCAGCAACTTCGGTGATGGCGGCACGCTGACCGACATCCGCGTGCTCTCGGTCAACGACCCGATCGCCCGTGCACTCGGCGCCGAGAAGCTCGACCCGGAAACCTCGAAAAACTTCAGCCTCGGCCTGACCTTTCAGTTGAACGAACGCTTCGATGCATCTCTGGACGTGTTCCGCATCGACGTCAAAGACCGCATCACCCTGTCGCAACGCATCGGCAGCGATGCGCTGGAAAACTACATCAATGACAACTTCGGCGTTGCTGGCGTGCACGACGTCAACTTCTTCACCAACGCTGCGGACACCAGCACCCACGGCGCCGAACTGGTGCTCAACTACCACCAACCGTTTTACGAAGGGCAACTGGGCCTGACCACCGCCTACACCTACAACCACACCAAAGTCACCAGCACCAAAGGCACGCCGTCGCAACTGACGGCGCTGGGCATCGGCAATGACGCCCTCGTTGGCGTTGAAGAAACCAACACCCTGACCGATGCAGCGCCGAAGGATCGCTTCATCTTTTCCGCCAACTGGGCCAGCGAACACTGGGGCCTGCTGGGGAGGCTGACGCGACAGGGCGAGACCACTCGCGTGTTCGATTTCGGCGACTCGCAACCGGAGCAAACCTACGGCGCGGTGTGGCAACTGGACGCCGAGGTGGCTTACAAATTCACCCCGAAATTCAACCTTGCCGTGGGCGGCAACAACCTCACCGACAACTACCCGGAACGTTCCGGCTCGGCGATCAACTACGGCGGCAACCTGCCGTACGACGTGCTCTCGCCCATCGGCACCAACGGCGCCTATTACTACGCCCGCGCTACCTATGGTTTCTGACGCAGGGCCGGGGCGGCATCTGCCGGTGTTTCAGGCGTTGTTGATCACGCTGGGCATGGTGATCACCACCGACATCCTGAAAACCGCGCCGACCGTCGCTCTCAACGTCGGGCCGGAGCATTTCTACCTGGTGTGGGTGCTGGGCGGTGTCGCCTCGATGATGGGCGCGCTGTGTTTTGCCGAGATGGCCACAGCGTTTGCGCACCCGGGCGGCGACTATCACTTTCTGCGCACTGCGTACGGCGAACGCATGGGATTGTTGTTCGCCTGGTCGAGGTTTTCGGTGATGCACACCGGGTGGATAGCGTTATCGGCGTTCATGTTTGCCGATTATGTCAATGCGGTGGTGCCATTGGGGCAGTACGGTTCGGGGCTGTTTGCCGGGGCGGTGATTGCGGCGTTGGTGCTGCTCAACCTCACTGGCAAGCAGATTGGTTTTATGACCCAGACCTTGTTGGTGGGGCTGTTGGCACTGGGTTTTTTGAGCATTGCCAGTGCCGGCGTTTTTTTGGCCTGGCAAGGCATCGAACCGCCTGCGCCGGGTCTCTCGCCCGTCGCGGAAAACACCGGGATGGCCGGGTTTTCGGCGGCGATGATTTTCGTCTTTCTGGCGTTCGGTGGCTGGAGCGATGCGGCGACGTTGTCGTCGGAAGTGCGTGATGGCCGGCGGGGGATTTTCATCGCCATGCTCGGTGCGCTGAGCGTGTTGATGGCGATCTATCTGGCGCTCAACTGGGCGTTCGTTCAGGGCTTGGGATTCGCTGGACTGGCCGCCAGCAATGCGCCAGCGGTTGAGTTGTTGAACCGGGCCTTCGGTGCACCGGGTGTCATGCTGATTTTGCTGATGGTCGGCATTGCCGCGATTGCGACCATCAACTCGACCCTGCTGGTCGGCGCGCGCACCACCTACGCTGCTGCGCGCGATGTGCCGCCACTGCGCAGTTTCGGCGACTGGGACGACCGCGACGGTGTACCGCGCAAAGCGTTGCTGGCAGAAGGCGCGGTGGCGTTGTTGCTGGTGTTGTTCGGCAGTTTTACCCAGAGTGGCTTCAACACCATGGTCGAATACCTGACCCCGGTGTATTGGCTGTTCTTGAGTTTGAGCAGTGTGGCGCTGATCATTCTGCGACGGCGTTTTCCCGAGGTACCGCGACCGGTGAAGGTGCCGTTGTATCCGTTGTTACCGCTGCTGTTTTTCGGGTTGTGCCTGTACATGCTGTATTGCAGCGTGACGGTGGTGGGGTTTGGGGCGTTGTTGGGGATTGCGGTGTTGTTGGTGGGGGCGGTGATTCTGGCCGTGTTGAGCCGACTGCCAACAGCCCCTCACCCCAGCCCTCTCCCTGTATGTACCGGAGACATGGTGGACGGGTGTTCGGAGACATGGTGGACACTTTTTAATAGACACATTGCTCATCACCGAGGAGATGACCTGTGTCCTGGGAAGAGGTGTCCACCGTGCAGCTTCGTTCAGAATTCGTGCTTTTGGCTCGGCAAGAAGGGGCCAATGTTCGGCAGCTTTGCCGTCGATTCAATATCAGCCCAAGCACTGCCTACAAATGGCTCAGCAGGTTTGAAAATCTCGGTGCGCAAGGGTTGATCGATCAGTCTCGACGACCAAAGACGTCACCCAAACGCTGCGCTGAAGAGGTTGAGCAGCAGATTTTGACCCTGAGTCAGGAGTACGCCGCTTGGGGCGCTCGCAAGCTCAAGCGTGTGTTGGAAGACGACGGCAAAGTGATGCCCTCTGTCAGCACCGTGCATGCGGTTTTACAACGTCATTCGCGGGTTGATCCAAAGGCTGCCGAGGTCAAACCGTTTATCCGGTTCGAGCACGAGGAGCCCAACGATCTTTGGCAGATCGACTTCAAGGGCCATATCAGCCTGAGCCACGGACGTTGCCATCCGCTGACGATACTGGACGATCACTCGCGGTTCTCACTGTGCATCGCTGCGTGCGCCAATGAGCAGCGCCGAACCGTCCAGGAGCAACTAATGCGGGCCTTTCGGCTCTACGGTCTGCCTCTGCGCATGACGATGGACAACGGTTCGCCATGGGGTGACCAGACCGGCGTTTATACCGCGCTGGAGGTCTGGCTGATGAGCCAGGGCATCAAGGTCGGCCACTCCCGACCTTATCACCCGCAAACCCAGGGAAAGCTGGAGCGCTTCCACCGCAGCCTGAAAAGGGAAGTCCTGCAAGGCCATCCCTTCACCGATCTGGACGATGCACAACGGGCGTTTGATATCTGGCGTGAGATTTACAACCAGAAGCGTCCGCATCAAGCGTTGAACATGCAGGTTCCTGCTACTCGCTACAGCAGCAGCCCACGGGAATATCAGGAGCAACCGGCGGCGCCGGAGTACGACGATGGGGATGTGGTCAGGAAGGTTCAGGTAAAAGGAGAGATCTACTGGAGGAACCGTGAATACACAGTCGGAAAGGCTTTTCACGGGAGGTCAGTAGCTATCCGGGAAACGACGGAGGACGGCATCCACGATGTCTACTGGAGTAGACATCGTATCGCCCGGATCGACTTGAACTTGCAGATCGTTACGGCAGGTAAGAAGATCTAAAACCGTCCACCATGTCTCCGAACATGTGTCCACCATGTCTCCGGTACATACACTCCCAGAGGGAGAGGGGGCCGACCGAGGTGTCTTGGGTGATACATCGACCTGAAAGACCGAGTCGATTATGGATTCAGTGAGGCAAGCACAGGTCGAGGTCGATTATGGATTCAGTGAGGCAAAAACAGGCTGAGGTCGATTATGGATTCAGTGCGCCACGTTCAGGTCGGCGTACTTCTCCAATATCCCCCAATCAGTTCCCTCTCCCTCGGGGAGAGGGCTAGGGTGAGGGGCTTCTGATTCTAGAAGGACACCTCCGCCGGCTGCGACAACCGCAGCACCGACAAATCCCCGGTAATACGCTTGTAAGCCAATCGGATCGCTTCGATGCTGGCCCCATTCTTCGCACTGTTCTCATGCAAGATCACAATCACCTTGGTGCTCAAGCGCTCAGGCTCTTTCGCGCCCTTGTCCCGCCACTGCCCATAGGCATCCAGCACACTGAAACCATCGGGAAAGCGCGACGTGACTTCCTGATCAAGAAACTCGCGCCAGCGCGCCGGGCTGACCGCACCTTCCTTTCCATCAATCGAGCCCACGGAGAAGTACAACTCGGTGCGAATCCACTGCGCCTGCGCCGGTCGTGAAGCATCGCCTTGCAGGGTCGAACTGGCGGGATCATGGGTGTGAACGGACGCAGGAGGAGGGCTGGCACAACCGGCGAGGGCGACGAACAGCGCCGCCAGTAGAAGACGTCGAGGCATGGAACATCCTTATTGAACGATGAGTAAACCGCTCAAGTATAAGGTTGCTGTCTGACCGCCAATAAAGACCTAAAAAGCAGGCGTTTAGGCGCTTCGGGAATAACCCTTTACCGCGCAAAAATTGTGGGAGCGAGCCTGCTCGCGAAAGCGATTTTTCAGACGGCGAAAATATTCCATGCCAGAGCCTCACCGATTCATTACGCACTCGCCGGTGGTTTCGCCAACGCAATTTCTGCTGCACCCAGGCGCTTGAGAATTTCAAACAACAAATCACTTTTGGTCACCCCGACAATCCTCGGGCTGCCTACATACCCGGTCACCGTCAAGGTGATCCCGTCCGGCGACAACTTGCTGAAGCGCACGAACGGTGCCGGTTTATCGAGGATGGTTTCGTTCTCCCGATACGTGTTGAGCAACAGGTCCTTGACCTCTTCGGGATCGATGTCCAGCGGGAACACCAATTCCAGTGACGCCACACCTTGCGCGCTGCCGCCCAGGGTCACATTGCGCAGGTTCTGCGAGATCAGTTGCGAGTTGGGCACGATGACGATCGAGCGGTCGCTGAGCTGGATTTCCGTGGCGCGCACATTGATGCGGCGGATGTCGCCTTCGACGCCACTGATGCTGATCAAGTCGCCGACTTTCACCGGTCGTTCAGTCAACAGAATCAGGCCGGAGACGAAGTTCTTCACGATCTCCTGCAGGCCGAAACCGATACCCACCGACAGCGCACTGACAATCCACGCCAGATTGGTCCACTGCACCCCCAGCGACGACAACGTCAGCAGAATCACGAAGGCGTAACCGATGTTGGAAAACAGCGTGCTCAGCGAGGCACACATGCCCGGGTCCATGTCGGTTTTAGGCAGGAACTCGTTGTCGAGCCAACGGCGCAGGGCGCGGATCAGCCAGATGCCGATCATCAGTGCGAGGACGGCATTGAGCAGGTGGCCGGGGACGATGTTCAGTTTGCGCAGTCCGGCGCCGCCGAGGATCGCCATGATGTTGCTCGTCAGTTGCCCGAGCGTGGTGCCGATGCCGCCGACAAACAGGGCGATGACCGCCAGCAACAGCAGCGCTGCCCGACTGAAACCCGACAGCAGAATCTCGATCTGATCAAGCCGTCGATCGCCAATGCCGAGCAGCTGTTTGAGCGCCTTGCCGCTCGCATGTCGGGGTGAAAACACATGCTCACAGGCGTCCTTGACCAGTTGAATCAGCAGGTAGAAACCCGACAAGACAATGTACGCCCACACCAGCTCATAACTGATGAACCGCGCCAGCGACACATAACCAGTGAGCAAAGCGATTGCCGAGACGAACATCGAGAGGCTGGCAATGGTGTAAATCACCCCGGCGAACGTACTGTTGGCCGCCGCCGTATCATTGGCCGCGACCAGTGCCTTGCGCACCTTGCCGACGCGCAGCAGCAGGACCGTCACGATCGCCAGCACGACGATTGAAATGACCCCGCGCCCGGCAATCACAATCTGGCTGCTCATGCCCGTGGCATTGCTGACCTGCACCAGCGTCACCAGCACCAATAACGTGCAGGACAAAATACGCGGGTAGGGCCTGAGCGCCAGCGCCACCTGATCGGCAATTGCTGGCAGGCGCCACGAGGGGTGTTCGGTCGACAGCAACGCGCGGCTCAACCCGGTGAGCAGCACGCACGCATACACGACCTTCTCGAACTCTTCGGAGAAGGTTTCCAGCACTGGCGGCAAGGGTTGGTGGCGGGTGCAGGCGTAGAACAACAATTGCAAGGCAATGCCGGTGGTGGCGATGGTCGCCAGCGCCGAGGCGAACGCCAGCGCACTGCGACGCAGGCGGCCCTCGGGCATGCGGTGAATGCACACCCAGGTCAGACCGCGTTCGGCCAGCCTGCGCCCAAATGTCCAGATGATCAGCGCCAACGCCATCAACACACTGGTGTAGAACCGTTCCCCTGGTGCCCACACGGTGGCCCAGGTATCGCGCACCTGCGCGACGAAAAAGCGTAAACGCTGACGGTCGTCGTCACTCGGACTCACCAGCGGCGACCAGAAACTCGGGCTCAGCACGCTGTCAGTGCCCAGCGTCAGCTCACTTTCGAGCAGTGTGCGGCGGATACCGGCGATCTGCGTAATCAGATCCGCCGCGCTCTGCTTCAGCGCCGCCAGGCTCTTCAACGTGCCGTCGACCTTGCTCTTTTGCTCGGCCAGCGACGCCCGCTGCGCGACGATATCGGCCTGCTCCGCCGCCAGATCGGCATCCGGCGCAGCCCCCAACACCCCCAGCTGCACCGCCAGTTGCGCCTGCTGCGGCAACAACGCCGCCGACAACCGGTCGACATCCAGAATGAATGCCTGCACCCGATCCTGCGGGCCTTCGAGCTGGTTGTAGTTATTTGCTGCAGAAATCTGTTGTTTGAGGCCGTCGAGGCGTTGTTGCAGGGCTTGCAGATCGCTTTGCGAAATCACCGGCAACGGCGTGGCAGCGGTAGTCACCGGCGCCGGCAAGTCGGCAGCCAATAGCGTCGGAATGCCGCCAACCAGCAGCATGAATGCGACAAAAAACAACGACTTCAATGTGTTGCGCATGGGTGAGGCGGCTCGAATGGATCACACAGTCTATGAGGTTAGGTGATCGAGCCGATCAGCGAGGAAAACTTTCCGGCAGAGCAGGGCAGCTGCGCAGCGCTTCCAGACGAAAAAAGCCCGACGGGTGAGGTCGGGCCTTTCTTCGGTGACGGCGTTGAAGCGCCGCATTCAGACGGCGCGGCGTTCGAGCAAACGGTCTGAACCGCCTTCGGCGACTGCGTCGCTGAACAGTGGATCGGTCTGGGTGGCGGCGGCTACGGCATCGCTGAACAGCGGATCAGTCTGGGTCGCGGCGGCTACTGCATCGCTGAACAGTGGATCAGTCTGGGTGGCAGGTTCAGCGGCAAAAGCATTCAGGGCGAACAGTGAGAAAGCGATGCTGAAAAGGGCTTGGCGTTTCATGAGTGTGTGCTCCGTGGGGTAGTGGTGAGATCTGGAGCCGATCTTACGCCGCGAGCCTGATAAGAGAACTTCATTGAATCAATGGTTGTTATTGATGCGGTTAATGATTGTTTTTTTTGAAGGCCTCACTCATACCCCACCTTCACCTGAGCACTGATCAGTTCAGCCAGCATCCGCACAGGTTCTGTAAAAGTCTGCCGCGACCGGTGCACCAGTCCGATATCACGGTGGAAGGTGTGCTGCCCCAGGTCGAGCACCCGGACACCGGCAGGCCATGCAAAGTCGGGCGCCGTTTGCGGCACCAGCGCCACCCCGACACCGTTCTCGACCAGTTTGATAATCGCCTCCAGCTCATCCAGTTCGCAGACCTCACGCAGCGTGAAATGCATCTGCCGTAAAAAGCGGTCGACCTGCCTGCCGCCAAAGGAAGATCGGTCATATCGAATGAACGGCTGGCTGGAAAGCAACCGGGTCCAGTCATCTCCCGGCATATCACGCGGCACGATCAACCGGTAAGGCTCCAGCGCCAGCGTCGTCCAGCGCAGGTCGCTCTGCAGTGAAAAGGGCGGGCGGATGATCACGGCCATGTCGATCTCGCCAGCATCCACCAGGTTGACCAGTTCCATCGACAAACCCGGCACTACCCGGGATCGGCATTGCGGGCAGTGCTGGTGAAACTTTGCCAGCGCGTCAGGCAAATAAGAGCGCTGCACCGAGGCAATCGCGCCAATGTTGACCAGCACGCTGGGCGGCAGTCCCACCGTTGTCGAACCGAGGCTGTCGTAGAGCCTGAGCAGTTCCTGCGCTTGCAGAAGGATCTGATGGCCCATTCTGTTGAGGTGTGCCGAGCGCCCCTTTCTGTCGAAAAGTTCGAAGCCGAGCTCAGCTTCCAGGCGCTGGATCTGTGCGCTGACGGCGGCCTGCGTGAGGCCGATTTTGTTGCCTGCGGCAGCAAAAGTACCTTCACGCGCAACGGCGATAAGTGTCTTCAGTTCTTTGATCATTCACAAATATTAATTGTGTTTCTGAGAAATATATATTGATTTTTATGTTTGGTTTTCCGTCCTAGGATGTTTCCCATCCACCGGCAGCGGCTGAACCCAAGCGCCGATGACGACAGGAATGTTCGCCAACCCACAACAATATGATCGGAGTTCTGATGAGCCTCTCGCCTTTCCACCTCGCTATCCCCGTTTACGATCTGGCTGCAGCGCGCACCTTTTACGGTGAAGTTTTTGGTCTTGAAGAAGGGCGCTCCAGTACTCAGTGGGTCGATTTTGACTTTTATGGCCACCAACTGGTCATTCACGAACACCCGAAAACCGCGTCCCAGGAAAGTGTTCACAGCAATCCGGTCGACGGACATGACGTTCCAGTTCCGCACTTCGGCATCATTTTGGGATGGCAGCAGTGGGAAGCGTTGGCCGAACGCCTTAAGTCCTTTGGCACCGAGTTTGTGATCGAACCGTACATTCGCTTTCAGGGGCAGGTTGGCGAGCAAGCCACCATGTTTCTCTTTGATCCCTGCGGCAACGCTCTGGAATTCAAAGCGTTCAAGGATATGAGCCAGCTCTTCGCCAAGTGACAAACGTCATGGCACAACCCGGTTGTGCCATTCGGTTTCAAGTGAGCTGGAAGCTCATGACTCTAGCAACTGCCCTTAGCGCAGACCTTTCATTCCAACAAAAAGGCTAGACATGAAACGTATTCCCCTGGTGTGGCAAATCGTTGCCGGGCTGCTGCTTGGCGTGCTCGTCGGTTGGTATTTGAATACCCATCCGCAGTATCAAACATGGGTCAGCGCGCAGATTCTGAAGCCTCTGGGTGACATCTTTATCAAGATGATGAAGATGGTGGTGGTACCGATTGTGTTCTGCTGCATGATCCTGGGCATTGCCGGCGGTGGCGATAACAAGTCGTTTGGCCGCATGGGCATCAAGTCGCTGGGGTATTTCTTTGCGATTACCGCGCTGGCGATTGTTATCGGCCTGTGTTTCGCAAATATCTTCGAACCGGGTAACGGTACCGATATTTCCGGCCTGTCCCACGGTACGGCATCGATCAACATGGAGCCGTCAAAAGGCGCGCTGGTGATCTTGCAGAACATCGTGCCGGACAACGTTCTGCTGGCGATGTCGGAAGCGAAATTGCTCTCGGTGCTGTTCTTCGCCGTGCTGTTCGGCCTCGCCCTGAATGCGCTGCCGAGAGAAAAAAGTGCACCTGCAATCGCGCTGGTTCAGAGCATTTCCGACGCGATGTTCAAAGTGGTCTCAATGGTCATGGCCTACGCGCCGATTGGGGTCTTCGGCATGATCGGCGCGACTGTCGCAACGTTTGGTTTCGCCTCGCTCTTGCCGTTGCTCAAGTTGATCGGCGTGGTTTACCTGGCGCTGGTGGTCTTCGCCTTGGTGATACTCGGTGGCATCTGTTACTTGATTGGCGAGAACATTTTCAAATTGATCCGCTACTTCCGCAGTGAATTGATTCTGGCGTTCTCAAGTGCCGCATCCGCCGCCGTCATGCCGCAGTTGATGAGCCGATTGGAGAGTTACGGTGTACCGCGTCGGATCGTCAGTTTCGTGGTGCCGGTGGGTTATGCATTCAATCTGGATGGCGCTTCGATCTTCCTCGGCGTCGCGACGATCTTCGTCGCGCAGCTCTATGGCATCGACCTGTCGTTGTCGCAGCAGATCCTGCTGGTGGTGACGATGGTGCTGACCTCGAAAGGCGCGGCGGGGGTGCCCGGGTTTGCCATCATCATCCTCTCCGCAACGTTGGCTTCGGCCGGTCTTCCTTTAGAGGGTGTGGCGTTGATCGCAGGTATTTTCAGGATCATCGATAGCGGTACTACCACGCTGAACGTATTGGGCAACGCCATCGCGCCGCTGGTGATTGCCAAGTGGGAAAGGGCTGTGCTTGAACCCTCACGTGCTCGTACCGCAGCCGAAGTGTGAGTTTTTCGCGGACATTCGCTTTTGAAATCGCACTTTTAACGAGTGCACGCCCGCTGGCACAGGGGCGTTTTTTTGGGTCTTTTTACTAGACGACCGGTCTATTGATTTGGAGTTCTTATGATTGATAACGTTGTTGATACCGACCTTTTTTCGCCCATGGCCATGGGCGCGCTGCAGTTAGCCAACCGGATTGTCATGGCACCGGTGACCCGCAGCCGGATGGCCGAAGACGGCGTGCCGAATGAAATGCATGCGACCTATTACGCCCAGCGCGCCAGTGCAGGCTTGATCATCGCCGAAGCGACGAACATTTCCGCTCAGGGACGCGGCTATGCGATGACCCCGGGAATCTGGTCGCAAGAGCAGGTCGCCGGGCGGAAAAATCGTCAGCCAGTTGTGGCATGTCGGGCGTTTTTCCAGTGTCGAGTTGCAGCCCAATGGCCAGGTACCGGTCGCGCCTTCGGCGATCAAGGCTGAGGGCTGCACGTACACCGAGAAAGGTTTTGTTGAAGTGTCGATGCCGCGTGCGCTTGAGACCTCGGAAATTCCGGGAATCATCGAGCAGTACAAACTGGCTGCCGAGAACGCCAAGCGCGCCGGTTTCGACGGTGTGGAAGTGCATTCTGCCAACAGTTATCTGCTCGACCAGTTTCTGCGCGATTCGACCAATCAGCGCACCGATCAGTACGGCGGCTCCATCGAAAACCGTGCCCGGCTTACGCTGGAAGTCACCGAAGCGGTGGTGTCCATCTGGGGCAGCGACCGCGTCGGTATCCGCCTTTCACCTGTAACGCCCGATGCCGGCAATACGCCGCCCGACAGCAACGTCATGGCGACATACGGGTACCTGATCCAGCAACTCAATCGATTCAATCTGGCCTACCTGCATTTCGTCGAAGGCGCCACGGCCACTTCGCGCACCGTGCCGGCGGGCGTGGATCTGGACGCGTTGAGTGCGCAGTTCGAAGGCGCGTTCATTGGCAACAACAATTACGACCTGGCGATGGCGCTTGAGCGTCGGGCGCAGGGCCGTATCGACGCGGTGGCGTTTGGTCGCTTTTTTATCGCCAACCCCGACCTGGTGGAGCGTCTGCGGCGCGGTCTCGAACTGACCATTGCGCCGCGTGAGAGTTACTACGGCGGGGGCGCCAAAGGCTACATCGATTGGCCAACCGCCAACGCCTGAATGACTGCCCGGGCGCAATCGCATTCACTGTAAAGAGGAACGGAACATGAATTATCTACACAACAAAGTCGCCATCGTCACCGGCGCATCGTCCGGTATCGGGGCGGCAATCACTCGTGCGCTGGCCGCACACGGCGTTCGCGTCGTTGCCGCCGCGCTGGCCGCACACGGCGTTCGCGTCGTTGCCGCCGCGCTGGATGAACACGGTCTGGCAGCCTTCGTCGCCGAGTTGCGTGAAACCGGTCACGACGTGGCCGCTTTTACCACTGATGTGACCCGGCCGGATCAAACCCGGGCGCTCGCCAGATTCGCGCAGGACACCTATGGCGCTGTCGACATTCTGGTGAACAACGCCGGGCTGATGCTGTTCTCCAACTGGGTCGATCTGGCTGTGACGGATTGGGACAAGATGATCGACGTGAACATCAAAGGCTATCTCAATGCCACAGCGGCCGTGCTGCCAAAGATGCTGGAGCAGAAGTCCGGGCAGATCCTCAACATGGACTCGGTGGCCGGGCACCAGGTCGGGCCAGCGGCGGGTGTTTACAGCGCCACCAAATTTTTCGTGCAGGCCATGACCGAGTCCATGCGCAAAGAGTTGGGCGTGCAGCACGGCATCCGCGTCAATACGGTCAGCCCCGGCGTCATCAATACCGGCTGGGCGGACAAGGTCAGTGATCCACAAGGGCGCAAGGTCGCCCAGGAACTGAACCGCATCGCCATCGCGCCCGACGATATCGCGCGTGCCGTGATCTACGCGCTCAACCAACCGGAAAACGTCACCGTCAACGACCTGATCATTTCGCCGACGCGCCAGGATTGGTGAACGTCGGCTACTCCCGCTGCCGAGTGCCAACCCCGGCTCCCGGCAGACTTTGTCATTCACCTGCAACGATAGGAACAATCATGTCCAAGAACATCAAAGCCGTGCCGACGGCTGAATACAACGCTGTCATCGCTACCGCCAATCAATACGTCGAAGGCCTTCGCATTGGCAGCGCGCAAGGCCTCGCTCAAGCCTTCCATAAAGAGGCAGTGATGTACGGTTTCACCAACGGGGAACTGCTCGGCGGGCCGATCAGGAACCTGTTCGATTTCGTCGAGAAAAACGGCGCAGCCCCCGAGATCAGCACGCGACTTGACGTGCTGGCGATCACCCCGACCACTGCGGTGGTACGTGTGGACATGGAAGCGGATGCGATCGGTGCCGACTACAACGACTACCTGACCCTGATCAAAATTGACGGCGTCTGGAAGGTCATCGCCAAGGTGTATCACCAGTTCGAGGGCTGAGTACCCATCGGTCCCGGCAGTCTGCTGCCGGGCGGCCTGCATGTTGGCGGCCAGTCTCGGTTCGCGACCGGCCAACATACTGGTGGTCGGCGCGGGCGGTACGGCACAGGAAATCATTGCGATGGCGGCGCTGGAACCGCAGTGGCGTTTCATGGCGGTTGATCCCTCCGCGCCGATGCTTGAAGCCGCCGTGCAGCAGTTGGAGGCCAACGACTTGCTGCATCGCACGCAGGTTCATCTCGGGCAGGTCGAGGACTTGCCGGCCGAAGCGTCGTTCGACGCCGCAACATTGATAGGCGTGCTCCATCATCTGAACGGTGATGACCCCAAACGCCAGATCCTGCAATCGATTCAGGCTTGTCTCAAACCGGGCGCGCCGCTGATTGTCGCGGGCAACCATTACGCTTATGCCAGCCAACCGCTATTGCTCCAGGCGTGGGGACAACGCTGGCGGCAGCAAGGTGCCTGTGCGGAGGAGGTGAAGGCCAAGCTGGGCAAGATTCTGCAAGGTGCCGATCCACCGCATTCCGAGGCAGCGGTTCAGACGCTGTTGAGCGAGGCCGGGTTTGGCGAGGCGACGCGGTTCTTCAGCAGTTTATTTTGGGGGGCGTGGCTGACGTATAAAAACGAAAGCCTCTAAAAGTAGCGACTCGGCACTTCCCCCAACACTTGCTTGAACACCGTCGCAAACGCACTGGAGCTGCTGTAACCCAAGTCCATCGCGACTTGTGTGACCGACTGACCGTTGCCCAGCATGACAACCGCCGCCAGCAGACAGGCTTGTTGCCGCCATTCGATATAGCTGACTCCGGTGTGCAGACGAAAATGGCGGGTAAAGGTGCGTCGGCTCATTCCTGCACGGTGCGCCATTTCATCAATACCGGCCTGCAAAGAAGGCTGCTGCAGAAACGCGCGGCACACCGTCGCCAGACGCGGTTCTGCCGGTAACGGCGCGTTGAGCGAAAGCGCAGGCATGCTGGCGATTTCATGCAGCAGCAAGCCCATCAAATGGCCGTCACGCCCTTTAGTGGAATAGCGCGCGGGCACATCGATGGCTTTCATCAGCAGATGTCGCAGCAACGGCGACACGTCCAGCACCTGGCATTGCCCCGATAGTCCGAGGCGCTGCGCCGCTTGTTTGCGGATGTAGGTGTTGTGCAGCGTGACAGGCCCGCGCATTTGCATGGAGTGGGGCAGTTGCGCCGGTACCCAGATGCCGCGTTGCGGCGGCACGACCCAGTTGCCGACATCGGTAAAAACCGTGATGACGCCGCTGGCGGCATAGGCGAATTGGCCGCGCTGATGATCGTGCAGCGGGAACAGCGTGCCGTCCGCGTAATCAATGGCGGTCACGACGGCATCGCGTGGGGTGTTCTGATAGGGATGGCTGGAGATTTCTCGCATGGCCCGATTCTAATGAAAGTTGGCCTGTGAATGAAAGCAGGCCAAGCCGATTGCCTGCATATTTCCTCGCGGCCGAGTACTTCCGCTCGGCGCCGGGAAAGATTGACCATGCAAAAGAAGCATCTTGTACTCGCCGTTCTGGTGACGGCTGTCTGGGGATTGAACTTCCCCGTGACCAAACTCGGACTGGCCGCTATCGACCCGCTGTTGCTGACGGCATTGCGTTTCACCCTGGCTGCATTGCCTTGGGTGTTTTTCGTCGAGCGTCCGCGCGTGGCGTTTCGCTGGCTGGCTGCTTACGGATTGATCTTTGGCGTGGCGATGTGGGCGTTGATCAACCTCGGTATCGCTTGGGGCGTGCCACCGGGGACGGCATCTTTGCTGATCCAGTTCAGTGCGTTTTTCACCTTGGCGTGGGGCGTGGTCTTTTTTGGTGAACGTCTGGGCCGGTTGCAATGGCTCGGCAGCTTGTTGGCCGCCGCAGGTTTGCTGGGCATCGTACTGAGTAGCCCCGGCGACGCTTCAACCGCTGGATTGGCACTGGTTATCGGCAGCGCCTTGGCGTGGAGCATCGGCAACGTGGTGATCAAGGTGTCGAAAGTGCGTGAGATCTTCGCGTTTGTGGTGTGGGCCAGCCTGTTCCCGCCCATCCCGCTCATGCTGCTGACATGGTTGCTGCATGGCTCGGCACCGTTCACTGCGCTGCCGTCGCAGCTCAATGCGCTGACGGTGTTTTCGCTGGCGTTTCAGGTCTACGCCGCGACGCACTTCAGTTATTGGGGATGGAACCTGCTGTTGCGCGAATACCCGATGTCGCGAGTGGCACCGTTGTCGCTGTTGATTCCTGTGTTCGGCATCCTCAGCTCGATGGCGATTTTCGGCCAGTATCCAGGTCTTGCTGATTGGCTTTTGATTATGCTGGTGCTACTGGCAATCGCCTTGGGGTCAGGGCACCTGCACGGATTGCTACTTCGCCCTCGCGTACGCCATTAACGTTCAGCGATTGAGGCCAGCCACTGTGCCTTGGACAGTCCGTAGCACTTGCACAGCGCAGGTCCCCCGGAGAGATTCAACTCGGCATCATAAAAGTGCACGGCGCCGATTTTCAGCAGCGCTTTTTGCGATCGGATATTGGCGGGGCCGACGTGGAAATAGACGATGTCGTAGACCGTGAATGCATGTTCCAGCATCAGTGACTTCAACTCACGATTGGCATCGCCACCCCATTTCGCCCGCACCAGAAAGGTGTAGCCGATGGCGATACTTTCGGGCAGATCCGGCGGCGAGTAGTAGCTGGACATTCCCACGATCTGCCCCGACTCGATATCGATGACGGCAAGTGCTTTTGCGCTGGCCAGTCGCGCGGCGAAGTACGCTTCAAACACTTGCCGTTCATAGCGATCGCTGGCGGGGTGGCCGGCCCAGATGAGCGGGTCGCTGGCGGCCAGGAACAGCGCTTCACAATCACTGGCGGTCAGCGCCCTGAGTGTCAGCGTGCGTCCATAAAGGGCGGATGGGCAGTAGAAATCTCGTACAGGCATGGTTTCCGTTCCTGGTCGAACCCGGTGTGCGGCCAGTTTAGGGCGGCAGGACATTAGGGAAAGATCCAATTCGAGGTGGATTCATGGAGCCATCGGCTTACGGGTTTCGCAGCGTAAGTGGGTGGATCTGTTGCTTTGAAAGGTTATGCAAGCGTTTGACGCGGGTCCGTGTGCAGATTGGCGATTCTCAGGCATGTGCCGCTCATGGGCGATCGTTCAGCCAGAATAGGTCAACCGCGCCACTGCTCAATCAGCAACACCAGCGCAATGACAATCATGATCAATCCAGACGTTCGACTGACCCAGCGCGCCGCCGCAGGTCGCGCCTGCAGCACGATTTGTGAGCCAAACCCCACCAGCAGATAAATCACCCCACAGCTGACGGTATGCAGCAAACCGAGCGCCACCATTTGTACCGGCAGCGGCCATGGTGCGTGTGTATCGGTGAACTGCGGCAACAACGCCAGAAACAGCAGGAACACTTTCGGATTCAAACCGCTGACGCAAAGCCCCTTGAATGCCCAGCGTGCCCATGAGTCAGTCGCCTGGCTGGCATCCGCATGCGGTGTGGAAGGGCGGACGAGCATGTTGACGCCGAGCCACAGCAAGTAACCCGCGCCGGCCACGGTCAGTACGGACAAGGCCAGTGGGTGGTTGGCGATCAGCGTGCCGACGCCGGCGGCAACGATCAGCGTCGCCAGCAAATGACCGGATAGCAGTCCGCCTACGGCGGGCAGCACGACGCGGTGCTTCAGGCCGGCGGAGATCGCGTAGGCCCAATCGGCGCCCGGAGTGATCACGAACAGGATCGACACCGCCCAGAACGCGACGAACATGCTGAAGGTCATGGCGTCACCCACGACCGTTGATACGACGTTGTTTGTTTCATCATGACTCCCCGAAGACGTTTTTGCCTGAAGGAAGAATAATGAAAGTCCGCTAGAATCTTCTTTCAAAGAGCGTCGTCATTGCACTTCATATTGGAAGGTTTTACTGCATGGACAGAATAGACAGGAAGATTCTTGCTGAACTGCAAAAGGACGGTCGCTTGTCGGTCACTGAACTGGCAGACCGCGTCGGCCTGAGCCTTTCGCCTTGCCATCGTCGTGTGCGCGCACTGGAAGAGTCCGGTGTGCTGCTGGGTTATCGTGCGCAACTGGACCCCAGCGCACTCGGCCTCAATTTCTCCGCGATGGTCTTTGTCACGTTGCGTGAGGGGGACCGGCCAGCAGTCGAGGCCTTTGAATCGGCGCTGGTGGACATTGCACAAGTGGTCGATGCGCAAAGGCTGTTTGGCGAACCGGATTACTTGCTGCACGTCATCACTGAGGACTTGCCTGCGTTCCAGCGTCTGTATGACGACAGCCTGTCGACCTTGCCCAACGTGCAGCGGCTGACCTCGACGCTGGTGATGAAACGGGTGGTACAGGATCGGCCGCTGCCGTTGTAGGTGAGGGGGATTTCAGCTTTCGCTGGTCTCGATTGGCTCTGCGGCTTCAGCCTCCAGTTTCGCCCGGTCAGCCTTACTGATGTATTTGGGCTTCTTCGGTGCCAGTTTGGCGCTGGCCTTTTTGGCCTTTTCCTTGAACAACTGCTTGAGTTTCTTTTGGCGATTCATGTTTTCTGTCCGGCCTACAAGTTTGAGTAACGACTAGCGAAGGGCGTAAACGTACGCATCAAGGGGCGAGCCGTCAGCCAGTGTCACTTGAGTCAGGAGACGCTGGTACTCGGCGCCTTCGAACTCATCGAGGGCCGCCCAATGGGCGGCGAAGTTTTCAGACGAGAAAACGTAGCCTTCGATAGCGTCGCCATCGTCCGCAATCACCAGCCCCGGGAAACCCATTTCCGCGCCCCAGCCTGCCTGAGCCAAACGGCCCTTGAGCGAGGCGGTTTGCCATGTGCCGCCGATGTTCAGCATGACATGCTCATTCGGGCGCCCTGGTCCCAGGGTTCCATAAACGAATAGACGCTCCACGTTTGCTCCTTTCGCTCGAAAAGGGGCGAATCCTGACGTAAGCCTCGGGCCAAGGCAATGCCAATTCCTTACATCGCGATAAAGTCGCGTACAGCCTTGATGGTCGGCGCCGGGGCTTCTTCCATCAACCAGTGTCCCGCCGCCGGTATCACCACTTCGGTCACATTGTCCGCAGCATTGCGCATGACGATCGCTTCGTTGTTGCCGAAGGACTTTTCACCGCCCACGGCCAGCACCGGCATGCTCAAGTGTTTCTGCAGAACGGGGGCGTTGTCGAGGGCGTCCTGACGAATGCTGCGGAACTGGGCGAACGCGGCGTGCATGGCGCCAGGGCGGGCGTAAAGCTTGGCGTAGTGCTGGCGGGTGCCTTCATCGACTTTGGCCGGGGTGCCGGCGAACTCGTTCCAGAAGCGGTCGAGGTAGATGCGCTCACGCCCGGCGACCAGACGCTCCATGTCCGCACCGCCGAAGTCGAAGTGCCAGAGCATCGGCGAACGAACGATGTCGTTCCACGGTGTGATGCCGGGCACGGGCGCATCCATCACCACCAGGCGCTCGGTCAGCTCGGGATAGCGCGCGGCATAGGCGAACGCGACCATGGTGCCGATGTCATGCCCGATGACCACCGAGTGCTCGATCTTCAGTGCGCTCAATACCTGACGAATGTCGCCGGCCTGAGTCTTTTTGTCATAGCCGCCTTCGGGAATCGACGACAAGCCCATGCCACGCAGATCCGGCACCACCACGGTGTGATCGCGGGCCAGATCCGCCGCCAGCGGCGCCCACATGTCACCGGTATCACCGAAACCATGCAACAGCACCACGGCGGGGCCTTTGCCACCGACACGCACGTGCATCGTCGCGCCGTCGACCTTGATGTCCTGAGTATGGAAGGTCGCAGGAAAAGGGACGACGTCGGCATGAGCCTGGAAACTTAGGGCAAGAAGGGCGAGGGCGGTCAGTAGCGGGCGAGTCATGACGAAGTCTCCAAGCGTGATGGCGATGGAGAAAGCGTAGACGTATCGATCAGGGCCGGAGGAGTTTCATTTGGAAGCGAACGCCGCCTCGATAAACGCCCCCAGCGCCTTCTCCTCAAGAATCTCGATAGAGAAGTGACCGAAGCGTTTGGGCAACCAGAGGATGCGCGTTCCGGACGGCGAATGCAGGTGCTCGCGAGTCAGCGGCTGGCCGTTTTCGTCCTCCGGCTGAACCCCGCTGGCGACCAGTTCGTCGTAGGCCAGTTCGATATCAGGGGTCGTGTAGCAATGACGGTAAATCATGCCTTCGCCCACTGTATCCAACAGTTCCTTGAGATTCCCCGCCAGCGGCTGGACCAGCATGAAGCGTTCCTGACCGATCAGCGCGACGGCATAGCGCACGTGCAGGCCACCACGATTCCAGATCTGCGTTGTGGAGATCCGCGCCTTGAGTATCTTTGTGTAGTAGGCGCAGGTTTCTTCAAGGTCATTGACCAGAACGTCGATGTGGCTGAATTTCAAATCCATGGAACGGCTCCTGTCGAGCGGTGTCGAGAGGCACGGACGAGGTCCGCTTGATTCGAGTGTCAGACGATTTTCAAAGCACTCAGCACAATCAGCGATTGCTCGGCAAAAGCCTGAGCCTGTTCGGTCAGCGCGGCAATGTTGGCTTCGGCGGTGGTCAGCGGTTTGCCGTCCTTGACCAACACTTCGTTTTGTTCAGCGATGATGCTCCACGCCAGTTGCGCCCACTCTGCCGGGTGCTGTTTGCCTTGGCGGATTGCAATCAGGAACAGTTGCTGGAAGCGGCTGACCATGACGCCGCCCCCGGTGACCGGGCTGCTCAGCACCTGAATGTCGGCGTTGAACAACGCGCGCTTGCACAGTTGCAGGTTGAACGCAGCGCAGCGTTCGTACACCAGCGCCTCGGCAGCTTCGCTCTGGCAAGGGGCTACCGCGCCCATGCCAACCAGAATGGCGATGGCCTGTTCCAGATCGTCATAGGCCATTGGCGACAGCGCATCGAGCAAATGCTGCATCGTTTTGGCTTCATACGTCTGGCCCGCGAGGGCAGCGAGGAGCGGGCGGTAAATGTCCGCTTGCAATGACGCTTCGCCAGCGGGGCCGGTGACGCTGGACGCTACGTTCTCTGTCGGTTGCATGAGGATAAATCGCGTGTTGAGCATACGCGACCGGCGCTCGGCCGCGCTGAGTCGGTTGGCACCGCGCACGTATAGATCGCGACGGAAAGCCTGGTTGACGAAGTAGTCACGCGCCTGCTCGCGCATCACCGGATGCTCGATACCGTCGAGAAAGGCCAGGCCTTCGGCGCTCAGGTTGAGTGCATCCACCGAATCCATCGGCACCGCCGTCGTGACGTAATCGAGCTTGGCCGGCGCCAGTGCGTCGACCATGTCGGCGAAATACATGCAGTTCCAGTCGCGATTGAAATATTCGTGGGCGACATATTGGCGATCCTGACCTTTGATGGTCTGCAGTCGGGCACCCAGACTCGGCGCGGCGATGGCGTACTTGGGGTTGGCCGCCAGCAGCGCTTCGGAAAACTGCAACGCGGCATCGATGCGCTGATCCGACCGCGTCGAGTGGCTGGCAAAACGGTCGTGCAGGCTGAACAATTGGCGCAACGGCGCTGAAGGCGACCAGCCCGGGAAAGCGTTGTAGCTGACGTACAGATGACCACCCGGTTTGAGATGGCGCCGGGCGAATTCGACAATCAGCTTCTGGTTGTCCCGGCTGACCCAGGTCCAGATGCCATGCAGGCTGATGCTGTCGAACTGTGGCAAATCATGGCGCGCCAGCAGTTGCTCGAAGCTGTCGTCATACAGCCGCGCACCGTTGTTGCCCAGCGCCGCGAGTTCAATGGCGTGGGCCGCCTGACCCGGGTGGAAGTCCGTACCAACGAAACCGGCAGGGTTGGCGGTGGCGTGGATATTGATCGACACACCCTGACCAAAACCGAGTTCGCAATGATAACCGTCGGGATTGTCCAGACCGGCGAAGCCGCGCAACAACAGGCAGTAACGCTGGAAAACAGGATTGATTTCCCGGCTATAGCTGTAGGTGTAGCCTTCGTCCGTGAAATAACCTTCGTTCCAGGCATTGCTCATGGGTGCAGCCTCTTGAATCGTAATGGAAAGTGGCACTTGGACGGAGGTGGGCTTACGCCGTCAAAACCCCTCGGTGTCCACCAGAATGTTGTCGGCAGGATCGAACCATTCGATAGGGTCCATGTGGATATTTCGCAGACCCACGGTTTGCCGGTGAGACGCGTACAGCGGCTCGGCCCAATAGTTGATCAGAATCGAACGCCGGCGCCCACCCAGCAGATTCCGGCTGCCGGCATGTAACAGGTCGACATCGAACACCAGAATGTCGCCCGCACGGCCCGCGAGCTGGACCGATCGCGTCTCGTCATTGATATCTACGGGCGACGCTCCCGGCGCAGGGCGATGGCTGTCGGGGACGAGACGGGTCGCGCCGTTGTCGGTGCCATAGTCATCGAAAAAAGCCAGGGCCACCGCACAGTCGCCGGGGCGCTGTGCGGACAAGTCGCGATGCAGTTGCTGATGGCCGCCACCCGAAAGCGGTTCACGACCCTCGACCTGGGACAGAAAGAAGCGCTCCGCGATCAGCTCACCGACCACGGCCAACAGCGCTGGCAAGCGACACACCGCGCGCACGCTCGCATGCTCATCCAGCAGCGAATGGCGCCAGTCCTGACCCCGTGGGACGGGCCAGCGATCTGACGGCAGCACACCCGCATCGAACGCCTGGCGCAGGTCGTCCAGCCACTCGGCAGGTATGGCGCGACGGAGCAGGGCAAAACCCTGCTGATGGAGCTGTTCACGTTTATTCATGATTGGACGTGTCCGCTCCTTACAATCGAACGCCCATCTCCAGGGCACGGGTCTCGAAGCCGAACTCGGCATACATACGCACCGCACGCTCGTTGAAAGGCCAGACTGTCAAGCGCAAGTCCTGCGCATTCTGCTCGATGGACCATTCCTTAACCCGTTGAATCAGTGCGCGGCCAACGCCTTTGCCCCAGAACGGCTCGGCGACACACACCGAACCGATGCGCACAACATTCTGCGGCTGCATCAACGGCCCGGAACTGGCGGACAGGGTGGCGGTAATGAACGCGACGGGCTGTTCACTGGCGCTGGCGATGAAGACGATCTGACCGGATTTTTCGAATACTGCGGCCCAGTGCGGCAAGTCGCGGGCGAAATCTTCGGTGGCGGCGGCATAGATATCGGGGCGGGCGGCGTGGTGGACCGAATTGAGCAATTGGCCCAGTTCGCTCATTACCAGCGCATCGTCAGCAGTGGCAATGCGGTAGGTGATGACTTCTTCCATGATAAAAATGCTCCCGGGATGTGTTCATTAGCTTCGCATCCTGCGGTAAACGGCGAAATAAAGCATCCAGGATCCTGCGCGCATTTCAACGAAGCAGGGTGCGTCTGGGTCGCTTTTTCAGGCCAATCTGTGCATTGAATGTTTTTGCGTTAAACGAATAATCGAGCGCTCGAATCTTTTGGGGTTGGGCTCTGTATGGAAGCGTTACGCATTCAATCTGGCGACATTTATCGTTCACGGACGGCAGCCTCGGAGAGTCGCCCATGAGCCTGCATACCCGCACCAAACGCCTGACTGTACCGCAATTGGTGGCCATGAAAGGCCAACAGAAAATCGTCTCGCTCACGGCGTATTCCAGCAGTATCGCCACGCTGATCGACCCCATCGTCGACTTCATTCTGGTCGGTGATTCCACGGCCATGGTCGGTTACGGACGCGCCTCGACGCTGAGCATGCAGCTTGAAGAAATCATCGGCCACACGCGGGCGGTGGTCGACAGCACGCGCCTGGCCTGTGTGGTGGCCGACATGCCGTTCGGCAGTTATCAGGAATCAAATGAACAGGCCTTTCGCAATTGCGCTCAGGTGTTGGCGCGTACCGGTTGTGATGCGGTGAAACTGGAGGCCAACCAGGCCTTGGCGCCGACGGTCGAGTTTCTGGTGGCGCGCGGAATTCCGGTCATGGCCCATGTCGGCTTGATGCCGCAGTTCGTCAATGTCATGGGCGGTTTCAAGGCTCAGGGTCTGACGGCTGAAACCGGTGCAGTGATTGCCGAAGACGCCCGGGCGAATCTCGACGCGGGCGCCTTCAGCCTGTTGCTCGAAGGTGTGGCGGAGGGCGTGGCGCGGCAGATTACGCTGGACTCGACAATGCCCACCATCGGCATCGGCGCTTCACCGGCCTGCGACGGGCAGGTGCTGGTTACCGAAGATGTACTCGGCCTGGGCGGTGAGCATCTGCCGCGTTTCGTCAAACGCTACGCCGATGTCGGCGCGGTGATCAGCGAGGCTTGTGCGCAGTTTGCTGATGACGTGCGCCATGGTCGGTTTCCTGAAGCGCGGCATTGTTATGGACTCTAGTTACGCCGGATGTTCTGCGCCGATAGCTTGCGCCAGTTGTCTCACCGCGTGGGCGATGTTCTTGTCCCAATCGAGGCTGTAGCTCAGTCGCAGGTGCTGCTTCCAGGCGCCTTGCTGGCTGAAGATTTCGCCGGGGGCGATGACGATCCGCTCGGCCAGCAGGCGCTCGAACACCCGTTGCATGCTGATTGGACGCACAGCCTTGAGCCAGAAGCTCGCACCGCCCTGTGGGGCGACTACCTGCCACTGACCGTTACCGTGTTCTTCCAACAAGGTCTGTAGCTGTTGCATGCGCTTGCGCAACAGTGCTCGCAGGGTGGTCAGGTGCTGGTCGATGCGCCTGGAGCTGTAGAGTCTGGCAATCGCTTTCTGCCGCATCGGCGAGAGGCGAAACCCACGCTGCATAAACAGTCGATGAAATTGCACGGCCTGCTGGCGGCACAGCACATAACCATACGGCGCTTCGCCGCCAATGATCTTGTCGAACGTCGAGAACACCAGCAGCTTGTCCGGGTCGGCAAAATCGCGATAGCGCGCGGGTGAATCGGAGAAACTCAACTCGCCCCACGTGTCGTTTTCGAACAGCCAGATATCGCGCTCGGCCAGCCAGTCACAGATCTGCTGCTTGTCGTGGGCCGGCATCAACTGGCCCTGAGGAATATTCACCGTGGAGGAGAGCACCGCCAGGCGCACCGGTTCGCGCATCAGTAACGCCTTCAATGCAGACAGGTTGAAGCGGCCGTCATCGCCGAGGGGCATTTCGATGACGCGGATATCGGCCGCCTGCAACTGGCGCAGAATCGCCCACGAGCAGGGCGACTCCACCAGCGCCACAGTGCCACCGAGATTCAAGGCGCTGAGCGACAACTCCAATACGCTGCGCAGGTCCGCGCCGATATACACCTGTTCGGCCTGCCAGTGGTTGCGAGCGGAACGGGTGTAGCGTTCCGCCAGGGCCGCGCGCAATTCCGGCTCGCCGAGGGGCTGATAGAGCGGTGCATTCGAGGGCGGGTATTGGCGAATCAGCTCACGCTCCATCATCAACAACGGTCCCTGCAGCGACAGCAGCATCGCCGGCGCATCGCTGCTCAGGGCCAGCATGCCGGGCTGACGGGCGCTGGCGAAGACGTGGTCGAGAAGATTGCCGGAGTTGGTCGTCACAGGCGCCGCCGGTATTGACCGGGTGAAATAGCCGAACCTGGCTTTGGCGTGAATTCTGCCTTCGTCTTCGAGCAGGGCATATGCATATTTGGTCGTCGACACCGACACGCCGAGGCGCAGCGCCAGTTGTCGCAAGGACGGCAGTTGTTGTTCCGCCATGCCACGGGAGGCCTCGATCAGGCCGAGGAGGTAGTGGTAGACCGCTTGATAGGCGAACGCGGTGTCCTTGGGGGCCGGCAATGCTGTTCTCCTGTTCATTACGATTCCGTTATCCGAGTTGCGCAAAATGACGAGGCGTTGCCTGCGCACATCTCTTGCTGCGGGGCGTCGGCGAGTCTAAATCAAGCGTCGCCTGAATTCTGAAGAAAGCGCTGAGGACGGCACGGCCCGAGGGCAGCAGATGACTGGCGATCCAGCAGCTCTTCACTGGCGAGGCGCCCGACGATTGCTGCCAGCGTCACACCGGGATGCATCGCACAAACGTAAACCCCGCCGACCCCTGGCAAGTAACCGACCACGGGGATGCCATCAGCAGGCATGGGTCTCAGCCCGACGGCGACGGTTTGCGCCTCAATGGAAACCACTCCGTGAAGTTCTTTGCGTATGGCTTCAGCGGTTTGCCGGGCGATGTCTGTCGGCGAGTTGCCCGGCGCCTCTCCCAGATAATCTTCAGCGGCCAGCAACGTGCCGTCGGCACTTTGCCGAACCTCCATTTCGGGGCTGGAGATGATGCCTTTGACGAGACCCGGTTGGGTCTTGTAACGAATGAAAATGGCGGGCGAGGCGTCGATGGGCAGGGAGACGTTGAGCATCTGTGTTAATTGCCGGGTGCCAGTCCCTGCGGCAAGCACAACAAGGTCGGCATCAAACGTGCCCGCTGAGGTTTCAACGCCGGTGACATCTGCGTTGCAGGTTTTGAAAGCGGTCACTCGGGTGTGGGTGAGCAATTGCGCGCCCAGCGCCTGGGCGCCGGCAATCAAGGCGCGGGTGGCCTGCACGGCGTCGAGTGCGCCTTCTTCCGCGCGATACAACGCGCACGATGGGGGAATTTTCAGATTGGGTTCGCGGGCAAGCACCTCGGTAGCTGATAACAGCGTTGCCGAAGCAGGATGTTCCGCCGATTCGTCGTACGACAACGCCCCGGTCCAGCGAATCTGCAAATCCGGCAGCTCGGTTTCGAGTCGTCGGTAGGCTTCTATGGCCATACCGCGCAACTGCGCAATCGGATCAGCGCCGGCGTGCGTGGCATTGATCCAGGCGAAAGAGCTTGCCGTCACGCCGCTCGCGATCCCGTTAGCTTCGATCAACGTGACGTGCGCCCCTTTGCCAGACAGGTGATACGCAAGTGAGGCGCCAACGATGCCCGCACCAACCACCACGATTCGCTCACGTGCCTTCTGATCCATTTCAACATTCCCTGTTGTCGATCAGCTGATCCTGCAGCAGGAAGACGTTGTGAGCAACCAGAAAAAAAGCCCGGCCGAAGCCGGGCTCGTCTGCTTGCAACACGTTAAGCGGCCATATTCCCGGCAGCCATTTCCTTCTTGCAGCTGGCTTTCATGGCTTCCATCTGCGCGCCCAGCTCTTCGAGTTTTTCCTTGCCCAGAAGTTTTTTCGCTTGGGGAAACATTTCCGTTTCTTCCTCTTCGATATGGTGCTCGAGGAGTTCCTTGACCACTTTCACCCGACCGGAAAATTCCGGGGTGCCCGGGTCGGTGAGTTTCAGATCGGGCAGCACCAGTGAGTCCACGGTGCGGTGTTCTTCCTTGGCTTCGAAGTACATGACGTCCTGTTCCTTGCTGCCGGCAGCCTTGAACGCGGGGTAGAGAATTTCCTCTTCAAGGCGGGTATGGATGGTGATTTCCATTTCCAGTTTGCCCAACAGCTCGACACGTTTTTTCAGCGCACGCTCCGTCGAGTCGCTGAGCTGGCTGAGGATGTCTTTGACTTTTGCATGATCGGCTTTGAGAAGGTCGATGGCGTTCATTATGGTTCCTCGGCTGTCACGGAGTGAACACAGCCCGTTGTTTCACGGCGCTGTGAATGCTCTGGAACTGTGGCATTTGCCATGCCAATCAATCGTTCCGGCAAAATCCCGTTGCTTCAAAGGCTTACCGCGCTCGCGGCAAATTGCCTTCGTGCAGGCTGCATGACCTGCATCGTGCGAGCATTGCAGTTCACAACCCCGGCTGAATTTGCACGCCGACGTAGCTGTCCAACGCGCATCCGAGTGTTCTTCGAGGTGGACGTCATGCTGAATGAGACGCTGATCGACGCAAAGGGTCAGAGGCCGTTTTCGCCACTGGGCAAATTGCATGGGCGCCTTTGATTCCGCCTTGATGGCGGCGCGCATGCAGTTCGCGATCACCATCAGTTTTCATATCGTGCTGGCGGCGTTCACCATCGGCCTGGCCAATTTTCTGCTGATCCTTGAAGCACTGTGGTTACGCAGCGGCCGTCAGGTCTTTCTGGATGTCTATCGTTACTGGCTCAAGGTCTTTGCGCTCAACGTCGCGATCGGCGTTGCTTCCGGACTGATTCTTGAGTACCAGTTCGGACTGAACTGGTCGCGGCTTGCCGTGAAGGCCGGGGACATTCTCGGGCCGCTGATGTTCTACGAAGTGCTCGCAGCGTTTTTTCTCGAGGCAGGTTTTCTCGGCATCATGCTGTTCGGACTCAAAAAGGTCGGGCCGCGCCTGCACTTCTTTGCGACCTGTGCCGTGGCGGCGGGGTCACTGATGAGTGCGTTCTGGATTTTGTCGGCCAATTCCTGGATGCACACGCCGGCCGGCTATTCGATTGCCGCTGACGGGCGTTTCATTGCCGAGGATTGGTGGGCGATTATTTTCAATCCATCCTTTCCCTATCGACTGGCGCACATGACGCTGGCCGCGCTGCTCGGCACGGCGACCGCGCTGGCGGGCGCGGGCGCCTGGCAACTGTTGAAGGCGCCCGACAACCCGCGGGCACGCCTGCTGTTTTCCATGGCACTTTGGGCAATCGTTGTATTGATACCCGTGCAGATCGTGGTCGGCGACCTGCATGGTCAGCACAGCTTGAAAGTCCAGCCGCAGAAAGTCGCGGCCATCGAGGGCAGCTGGACACGCCCGCCGCAAGGTGCGGGCGAACCCTTGCGTCTGTTTGCGTGGGCGGACATGACTGAGCGGCGCAATCACTGGGAAGTCGCGATTCCGCGAATCGGCTCCTTGTATCTGAGTCATGATCTGAGCGGCACCATCAAGGCACTGGATGAGTTCGCACCGCAGGATATTCCGCCCGTGGCGCCGGTGTTCTTTGCGTTTCGTCTGATGGTCGGGTTGGGGCTGCTGATGCTAGGGCAAGGCTTGATCGGTCTGATCCTACGACGGCGGCGACGTTTCTACATCGCTCGCCGCTGGTTGTGGGCCAATGTGCTGATGGCGCCGGCCGGTTTTCTCGCCATGCTCAGCGGCTGGACGGTCACTGAAGTCGGGCGCCAACCCTATACAGTCTATGGTCTGTTGCGCACGGCCGACAGTCTGTCCCCGGTCTCGCGCGAGCAAGTGCTCGGTTCGACCCTGCTGATTCTGCTGTTCTACTTGCTGGTTTTCGGCATCGGGCTCTGGGTGTTGCTGCGCATCCTGCGCGAGCCTGCCCATGAGAATCAGCCCGGACCGCAGCCGACGCTGGCCGATGAAACGGGGCAGGCAGGGGATCGCTCGCATGGACACTGACTGGATAACCCTGCTGTGCGCCGCCGCCCTCGGCTTCTCGGTGCTGAACTATGTGCTGCTCGACGGCACCGACCTCGGTGTCGGCGTGCTGATGGGGCTGACCCGCTGCCGTAATCATCGCCGCGCCATGGCCGTGACGATTCTGCCGATCTGGGATGCCAACGAGACATGGCTGGTGCTCGGCGGCGGCGGTCTGTTGGCGTTGTTCCCGCTGGCCTACGCGATTCTGCTGCCAGCGCTCTACCTGCCGTTCATTGTGATGTTTCTGGCGTTGATGCTCAGGGCAATGGCACTGGAATTCCGCGATTATTCACCCAGCCAACGCATCAAACGCTGGGTCGATGGCGCCTTGATGGGTGGCTCACTATTGACCGGCGCACTGCAAGGCGTGGTGCTGGGCACATTGATGCAGGGCGTGCCGCACGAGAGCGGGCAATACGTCGGTGATGGCAGTGAATGGCTGCGCTGGTTTCCGTGGTTTTGCGGGCTGGTGCTGGTGCTGGGCTACACGTGGCTGGGCGCCTGTTGGCTGTACTGGCGAACTGTCGATGAACTGCAACAGCGTTCCGCTCGGCAGGCAAAGGCACTGGCGGTGCTCACCGTAATGGCATTGATTGCACTGGTCATCTGCAGCGCAACGTTGCACGAACAATATGCACAACGATTGTTTGATCCACGCGTGTGGGCCCCGGCGGCAGTGCTGCTCAGCGCATGCCTGCTGGCTTTCTCTTTCGGGTTTGCCGGGCGCTTTGACTTTCTGCCGTTGTTCGCGGCGCTGGGTGTCTTCGTGCTGGCCTTCGCGCTGATGTTGGTGGCGCTGTTTCCGCTGATCATTCCACCGGACCTGACCTTGCAGGCCGCCACGTCGAGCCCAAAAAGCCAGGTGTTCATGCTGATCGGCTTTGCCGTACTGATTCCGGTGACGCTGATCTACAACACGTTCGGCTTTCGGGTCTTCAGCGGCAAGGTGCGCGTGACCGGCGACGACGGATCCCACTGATCCGATCGTGAAGAAATTCTCTGAACTCGTTCTGAGGCGAGCCTTCCCAATGTGAAGCAGCAGCCATTTCACTCATCAGTACGAGGACTTTGCCATGCGAGCCATGACCTACCACGGTACCCACGACGTGCGAGTCGAGACAGTGCCTGACCCGAAACTCGAAGCCCCCGACGACATTATTCTGCGCGTCACGGCCACCGCCATCTGCGGCTCGGACCTGCACCTGTATCGGGGCAAGATTCCGACGGTCGAGCATGGCGATATCTTCGGCCATGAATTCATGGGCATTGTCGAGGAAACCGGGCCCGGCGTGACTGCTGTGCAGCGCGGTGACCGGGTGGTGATTCCGTTTGTGATCGCCTGCGGTGACTGTTTTTTCTGCCAGCAAGAACTTTACGCCGCGTGCGAAACCACCAACAGCGGCGCCGGTGCGGCCATGAACAAGAAACGCATACCACCGCCGGCCGCGCTGTTCGGCTACAGCCGGATGTATGGCGGCATTCCCGGCGGCCAAGCGGAGCTGGTGCGGGTGCCCAAGGCCAATACCGGGCCTTTCATCGTCCCCGGCACGCTGTCGGACGAGAAAGTCCTGTTTCTGTCCGACATTCTGCCGACCGCCTGGCAAGCGGTGCTCAATGCACAGATCGGCCAGGGATCGAGCGTGGCCATTTACGGCGCCGGGCCGGTCGGATTGCTCAGCGCAGCGTGCGCGAAGATGCTCGGTGCCGAGCGTATCTTCATGGTCGATCACCACCCGTATCGGCTGGATTACGCGCAACGCACCTATGGCGTGATACCGATCAATTTCGATGACGACGATGATCCGGCGGACACGATCATGAGTCAGACGCCGGGCAGTCGCGGCGTCGATGCGGTCATCGATGCGGTGGGGTTCGAAGCCAAGGGCAGCACCACGGAAACGGTGCTGGCCACGCTCAAACTCGAAGGCAGCAGCGGCAAAGCCCTGCGTCAGTGCATTGCGGCGGTACGCCGTGGCGGGGTGGTCAGTGTGCCGGGTGTCTATGCCGGGTTTATCCATGGTTTCCTGTTTGGCGACGCGTTCGACAAGGGCCTGACGTTCAAGATGGGCCAGACCCATGTGCAGCGTTATTTGCCTGAACTGCTTGGCTATATCGAGACCGGCGCTTTGCAACCCGACGCGATCATCACCCACAGGCTGTCGCTTGAGCAGGCCGCCGAGGGCTATAAGATCTTCGACAAGAAGCAGGAGAACTGTCGCAAAGTGATCCTTACGCCGGGTGGCAGTGATGTGCCGTTAGCGGAAACGGCCGAGATGCCGCCACTGGTGCCGGCCAGTTGAATACACTGCAAAAGCCCGGGTTGCGCCGGGCTGGCAGTTGTTGGAATGATTGGCGTGGGCTGCGGTCAACCGGGAAATGAGCCTTCGAGTGAGTGTCATGTCCATCGCCAATCAAACGGTCGACTACTTGCGCCGTCACGCTCTGATCCTGACCACGGCAGAGTCGTGTACGGCCGGCGAAATCGTGATGATGCTTTCCGCTGTGCAAGGCAGCGGCGATCTCATCGAGTGCGGTTATGTGGTTTATTCACCCCAGGCCAAACAACGGCTGCTGCACGTCAACCCTGACACCATCGAAACCTTCAATCTGACCAGCGTAGAAGTGGCCCGCGAAATGGCGCTCGGCGCCTTGTGTGACAGCACCGCCAACGTTGCCGTTGCCACCACCGGCATTCTCGGTCCCGAAGACGTCGATGGCATTGCCGCCGGCACGGTGTGCTTCGCCTGGGCCTTTCAGTCGGCAGAAGAACATTGCGTGTTCAGCCGTCAGCAGTGGTTCCCCGGTACGCGATGTGAGGTGCAGAGCGCCGCGTCGGAATATGCCTTGCAGCAACTGCCGCATTTTCATCGACGGGCGCTGCACGGCGAGCGAGGTTAGGGCATGAGCGAAGACCCGCAACACCCGGATTTGCGCAGCCGGCAATACCCGGTTCGCGAAGACATGGCATACCAGTTGAAAGTCTGGCGCTTCGAGCGATGCGGATGGTACGCGCTGGTGCTATTGGTCATGCTGGCACTGCTGGGTGTGTTTTCTCGTGGACTCATCAGTTCGCGCGAAGTGCGCAGCGAGGACGGCAAGTTGCGTGCGCAGTACGAAATGTTCCATCGCAATGGCTCCACCAACGCCATGAAAATCAGCCTCCGTGCTGCGCCCGACGCCGCAGTGGAACTGGATATCAGCGGCGAATGGCTGGACGGTTTCAGTATCGAAACCTTGCAGCCGGAACCGTTGCAGGCGCGCAGTTCAGCGCAGGGCATGCGTTTATGGTTGCAGGCTGATGCGCACGGTCAGGCCACTTTGTATCTGACCGTGCGAGGCGATGGTGTGGGGTTGTTTCGCAGCCGTCTCGATTCGCCCGGATCAAGTGGTGTAGACCTCGTTCAATTCATCTTTCCGTAGGTGTCCCATGGATTCTGTCTTGCGCGCAGTGGCGATGTATCTGGCATTGATGGTGTTGTTCAAAATCGCCGGGCGCCGTTCGTTGGCGGAGCTGACGACGTTTGACTTCGTGTTGCTGATGATCATTGGCGAAGCCACCCAGCAAGCGTTGTTGGGTGATGACTTTTCCCTGACCAATTCAATGCTGGTGATCGTGACGCTGATCGCGATAGACGTCGGTTTTTCGCTGCTCAAACAGCGCTCGGGCTGGATCTCACGGCTGATCGATGGCGAACCGACGATCATTGTCGAGAACGGCAAGCTTCTGCATCACCGCTTGCGCCATGCGCGGTTGGTGGAAGCCGATGTCATGGAGGCTGCACGATCAAGTCAGGGCATCGAAACGATCGAACAGATCAAGTTCGCGATTATCGAGCGCAACGGCAAGATATCGGTCATACCTCAGGACTCCTGAGGACAGAAAAGGCCGAAAGCAGTGCCTTCGGCCTTTTCTGCAGAACCTAGCGCCCCGTGTGCGACGCGGCATCGTGGCTGACATGCTTGGGCCCCGCCAACGCCCAGGCAATCAAGCCGAACAGCGGCACAAACACGATCAACACGATCCACACGCCTTTGTTGCTCGATTTCCCCTCGCTCTTGCGCACCCGATTGATGGCCCAGAGTTCGATTAGCAGAAGAACTGCCGCCAGTACGATCCACACGGTTTCGATTTGCATTGGCTACCTCCTGATGGTCTGTTCGTTAGGTGGCGTGGGGTGCGGCGGGTTCATTTATTTTTTCTTCGGTGCATGGAGCTGGCGAGCGAGTTCCAGTGCCACCCGGCCGCTGTTGAAGGTCGGCAACAGGTGGGTGAAAGGGATCTCGATGATGCGGTTCTCGCGTACCGCGCGCAGTCGTGACAGCACCGGGTCGTGGGTCAACAGATAACGTTTGCGACTGGCGGGCGACCATTCGGCGTCGGCCAGCAGGATTACGTCCGGGTCGCTGGCCAGCAAGGTTTCGCTGTTGATGGTCACCCGATAAAGATTGATGTCGGCAAACACATTGCGTGCACCGACGGCGGCCAACAGCGGGGTGACAAAGCCACGCCGACCTTCGCTGTCGAGGCCTTTGACCTCGCTGTCGAGATAGAACACTGACAACGGTTGGCCCGCACGAGCCAAGGCACGGGCGCTGGCGAGGTCGGTTTCCATGGAGTCGATCAACACTTGGGCTTTTTGCTGCTGGTGCAGCAGCTTGCCCAGCGTCAGCAAGTCGTTGCGCACATGCGCGAAGTAATCCAGCGAATGCCCGTTGCAGGCCGACTCCAATAGATACGAACCGACGCCATTACGCGCCAGCCCCGAGCGTGAAGTCACACCGTCGCCGAATGCCGAGGCAAACCCTCCGATCACCAGATCCGGTTGCTGTGCGTAAAGCACTTCGCTGGCCGGGTATTGCCGCGCGATCACCGGCACACCGAAATACTCGGCTTGGCGCTGACCGGCATCGGTGTCATCCAGGTAGGCCACGCCAACCAGCGCTGGCCCGGCACCCAGCGCCAGGACGATATCTGCCGCATGCTGATTGAGCGCGACGATGCGTGAAGGCTGAACGGTGCTCCAGTCCTCGCCGCAATTACGGTAACTGTCGGCGAGCACGGGCGTGGAGCAGAGCAGGGCGAGAAGTGCGTACACAAGCGATCTCATGTCCGCGCCTTGATCAGTAAATCCGCGACCATCTCTCCGCCCACCAGATGACCCTCGACCAACCGCTGCACCTCTTCATCGTTGCGCACGCCATACCAGCAACGCTCCGGATACACCGTCACAATCGGCCCCTGATTGCATGGAAACTGGCAGTGCGTGCGCGTCAGCAAGACGCCGCCCGGCGTCTCGATAAGATCATGCGCGAGCAAATGCCGGCGCAAGGTTTTCCATAGCTGCAAGGCGCCGCGCTGGGTGCAACGCGGGCCGGTGCAGAGAAACACATGGCGCGCGTGCTCGGGCACGTGCGACCAGTCCGGGTGCGTGTCGACGCCGTCGACGGTTTTGATTTCACTCATCAGAAGCGGTACGTGTAGCGCACTTCGGAGGTGAGCGGTCGGCCAAGGTTATCGACGTTGCTCGAACGGCTGGTGACGTAATCGCGGTTGAAGAGGTTTTCCACCAACAGGCTCACGCGGTGTTGGTGGGCGTTGTCGAGGTAGCGATAGGCATCGGCGTCGACCACCGAATAGTTGCCGTATTCGACTTGTTTCGAGCTTTTGATATCGCGGATATAACGAATCGCACCGCCAGCGCCCCACAGACGATTTTCCGATTCATAGCCCACCCGCGAACGGGCGAAGAAGCTCGGAATATCATTGATGGTCACACCAGTGCGCGACTCGGTGAGGTTGCGGGTCATGTCGGCTTGCAGGCTCCACTGCTCATTGAGCGCGAGCTTGGCGTCGGCCTCGAAACCGCGCATCTGGATCGTGCCTTCGCCGTTGACCCACTGAATGTCATCGAGGGTGATCAGGTCGTCGATCTTGCGTTTGAACAGGGTCACGCTGGCGCTGAATTCACGGTTGAGCAAAAAGCCTTTGTAGTCGACACCCAGTTCGGCGTTGCGGCTTTTTTCCGGCTTCAGGTTGCGGTTGCCGATCTCGTCGCCCGGCTCGTTGACGAACAGTTGCTCGGCGTTCGGCAGTTTGTAGGCGCTGCCGTATTGGCCACGCACCGACCAGTTGTCGTTGAGGTCATACAGCGAAGTGAGCATGCCAACGGTGGCGCTGTCACCGCCGCCCATGGCTTCGTGGCGCATGCCGATACTCGGGTGCCAGTCGGGCAGGGCGTCGATCTGCGGGCGCAGTTGCGTGTAGAGCGCATGGGCTTCGGCCTTGTCGTTATCGATGATCAGCACATCGTCCTGGCCCTTGAACCATTGGTTGTCAGTGCCGAACACCAGCACATGGCCACCGGGCAATTCTGCCTTGCCTTCAGCCTGCACGCCCCAGTCGGTGAAGCCCCAATTGTCGTTGTGGTTGATGACTCTGGTTCCGCCGCCCTCGACGTTGTTGACGCGGGTGTAGCGCGTGTCCCAGTCGTTGATATGGCCTTTGACGAAGTAGCTCAGGCGCTCATTAATGGTCTGCTCAAAGGTCGCCGTGGCGATCTGCTGCACGCGGTCGTTGGTGGTGTTGTGGTTGTCGACCGGGCGGGCGAAGTCGAGGTTGGCGTCGGCGTATTGGTAGAACAGTTCGAGCCGCGAATCATCGCCAAACGACTGAATCGCCTTGCCGCCGAAGGTGGTGACTTCGTAGGCGCGGTTCTTCTCGCTGACGTTTTTCATGTCGCGGTTGCGATACGGCTGGTAACCGTCGGAGACGTTGTGGCTGACATACGCCAGCAAACCGAGATCGCCGAAACCGTTAGTGAAGATGTTCTCGACGCGGGCGTCTTCGGTAGTGCCGCCAAAGCTGTCCACGCCCAGGTTCACTTCGCCGGAGGCTTTGCGCGACTGCGGGCTGCGGGTGACGATGTTGATCACACCGGAAACGGCCTGAGTGCCGAACAACAGGCTCTGGCCACCCTTGAGCACTTCGATGCGCTCGATGGCATTGGCCGGCAGGGTGTCCAGATAGAGGCCGCCGTACAGACGATTGTTCAGGCGCACGCCGTCAAGCAGGATCAGCGTGTCGTCGTTGCGCCCGCCCAGCAGCGAATAGGTGCCGTAGTCGAACGGTCCGTTTTTCGGCGCCACGTACAGGCCGGGGATGAACATCTGCATCACGCGGCTGACATCGGCGCTGGGGCCGGCGCGCTCGATCTGTTCGCGGCTGACGATCTCGACCTTGCTGCCGAACTTCGCCATGTCGGCGACCGTGGTGGACTCCACCGACGGTGCGGAAACGATTTGCTGATTGAGTTCCAGTGGCGCGTCATCCGCCAGCAGCAGGGGGCTGAACAGACAGCCGAACAGAAAGGTTGGAGCCGAGGTGTAGAAAGGTCGAATCATTGTCTTCTCGAAAAGGATCTTCGCAGAAGAGCATGCAGGAGAAGGCATCGCGCACAGCCAATACCGGCCCATGCCCGCCCACCGCAGGATTTTGCCAAACGAAATTTCAGGCCGGTCTCCGGGCTCGCGCGTATCGAGGCTTTCACCTTCCCATGGCCGTGCGGCCACAGTGGTGTATCGAAAACATCACGCGCATACCGTTGCGGGGGCAGCACCGGACTTGTTCGAAAAGAACGTACCGGTTTCCCGTTTCACCCCATGCACGGCGGCATGGGACACCTGAAACTGGGCGGCATCTGAACATTCGACAGACCGTTCGTCAACTTGCATGCGTGCGTACTCCTCTAGCCATTGTGGGAGCGAGCTTGCTCGCGAAGGCGTAGTGTCAATCAACAATGATGTAACTGATCCGGCCTCTTCGCGAGCAAGCTCGCTCCCACAGGATCTCTGCTCTGCATTAAAAACAGGTCGAGGTCGCACTTGGTCGTTTGATAGGTGAAGGTTTAAAGTTCACTTCAAGTTCAATTACGGCTCAGGTCAATCATGAAAATCGGTGAACTGGCAAAAATCAGCGGTCTGGCGCCTTCGCGCATCCGCTTCTATGAGGCGAGCGGGCTGATCAAGTCGGTCGGGCGCAAGGCCAACGGTTATCGCGACTATGCCCCGGAAACCGAGTGGATCCTGCAGATCATCACCGGTGCACAAGCGGCAGGGTTTTCCCTCGAGGAAATCCGCCAGTTACTGCCGGTGAACGCGCAGGACTGGCAGCACGAAGAAATGCTGGTCGGGCTCAAACGCAAGGTCGAAGAAATCGAAATCCTCCAGCAACGCCTGGCGCATAACAAGGCGCAGCTGTTGCGGGTCATTCACGGCATCGAGAGCAAACCCGCCGACGTCGGCTGTGCCGACAACGCGCAGTTGCTGATCAACCAGATGCGCGAGGAGAAGGCCGCTACGGGCAAATAATCACAGTTGATAAAAAGGCCTTGACCTTAAAGTTGGCTTTAATCTTATGGTTGTCCCACGCCCAATCGAGGACTCCTCATGAACGTGTTCGACAACCTGCAACTCCCCAACGGTTCAACCATCAAGAACCGCATCGCCAAAGCCGCCATGGAAGAAAACATGGCCGACGCCGATCAGGCACCTTCGCAAGAACTGATGCGCCTGTATCAAGCCTGGGCCGATGGTGGTGCCGGACTGTTGATCACTGGCAACGTCATGGTCGACGGCCGCGCGATGACCGGGCCGGGCGGCGTGGTGCTGCAGGATGACCGGCAATTGGCCAGGTTCAAGCGCTGGGCACAGATTGGCCGATCGGGCGGCGCGCAGTTCTGGCTGCAGATCAACCATCCCGGCCGACAGATGCAGGCCAATCTCGGGCAGAAAACCTGGGCGCCATCAGCGGTTCCGCTGAACATGGGCAGCCTGTCCAAACACTTCGCCACGCCCCACGCGATGACCGCCAGCGTGATCGCTGACGTCATCCAGCGTTTCGCCCGCAGCGCACAGCTTGGCGAGCAGGCCGGCTTCACCGGTGTGGAAATCCACGCCGCCCATGGCTATTTGTTGAGTCAGTTCCTGTCGCCGTTGACCAATCAGCGCACGGACGAGTGGGGCGGGTCGCTGGAGAACCGCGCGCGGCTGTTGCTGGACATCGTCAAGGCTGTGCGTGCACTGGTTTCAGCGGAGTTTGCGGTGGCGGTGAAACTCAATTCCGCCGACTTCCAACGCGGCGGCTTCAGCGCCGATGACGCGCGACAAGTCGTCGAATGGCTCAACGATCTGGGTGTGGATCTGGTCGAGTTGTCCGGCGGCAGCTACGAAGCCCCGGCCATGCAGGGCGAAGCACGGGACGGCCGCACCTTGGCGCGCGAGGCGTACTTCGTCGAGTTCGCCCAGGACATCCAGAAAGTCGCGCGGATGCCGGTGATGGTCACGGGCGGCGTGCGTCGTCGGCCCATTGCGGAAATGGTCGTTAACAGTGGCGTGGACATGGTCGGCATCGGCACGGCGCTGGCCATCGATCCGAACCTGCCGCGTGACTGGCTGCTGGGCAAGGACAGTGCCCCCGAGCTGCCGCCGATCACCTGGAAGAACAAGGCCATGGCGTCGCTGGCCAACATGGCGGTGGTCAAGTTCCAGTTGCGCAAACTCAGTCAGGCGAAAACACCCGATCCGCACGTGTCACCGCTGCGCGCGCTGATCATGCAACAAATCGGCAACGCCTTGCGTACCCGCCAGTACCGCAAGTGGGTGGCGAGCAACTGATCTGAATGGCTTGCTGACGTTCGGCCCTATATCCTGCACGCCTGTTTGATGGATTGATTTAGGGAAGAGTTGCATGCCGTTCAGGGTGATGGTGGTTGGTGGTTACGGAAACTTCGGCAGCATTGTGTGCCGGCATCTGGCGCTGATGCCGGACATCGGCCTGGTGCTCTCGGGCCGTGATCCGCGCAAGTTGCAGCGCAAAGTCGATGAGCTGAACAGCCAATCGGGCAACGTCTGCGAAGGCTGGTGTGGCGATGCCATGGGCAGCGAGTTCAAAGCCGCATTGCGGGCGCTGAACATTCAGTTGGTCGTGCACACTGGCGGGCCGTTTCAGGGGCAAACCTATGCGCTCGCCGAGAGCTGCATCGACGCCGGTGTGAACTATTGCGATCTGGCTGACTGCCGCACGTTCGTCAACGGCATCCACGTTCTCGACGCGCGGGCGAAGCAGGCCGGCGTGGCGATTCTCAGCGGGTGCAGCTCGGTGCCGACACTGTCGTCGGCGATCATCGATGAACAGCGCCAGCGTTTTTCGCGTATCGACTCGATCGAACATGGCATTTCTTCGTCGGCGAAAATGCCGGGACTGTCGACGATCGAAGGTGTACTCGCTTATGCCGGCAAACCGATCAAGCAACTGAAAAACGGCAAGGTGCACGAAGTGTCGGGCTGGCTGGACCTGACCTTGCGCAAAATGCCGCAGATGGGCACGCGGTTGCTGGCCAACGTCGATGTGCCGGACATGGATATTTTCGCCGGTCGTTATGGCGCGCACACCCTGAAGTTCAAGGCCGGCGCCGGGCTAAAACTCGGCGGCATCGCCAACGGTCTGCTGGCTCAAGCGCTGAAGGTCGGACTGGTGCGCGACCATGCCCTGTGGGCAGCAAGACTGCATCGCCTCGGCCTGTGTTTCGAACGTTTCGGCGATGGCAAAAGTGCGATGTACATCGACGTACAGGGCCTCGGCATTGACGGCAAACCGCTGGCGATGACCGCGCAACTCACCGCCCTGAACGACAAAGGCCCGGAAATCCCCAGCTGCGCCGCCGTCGCGCTGGCGACAAAAATGGCCTCAGGCTACGTGCCATCCGTCGGCGCCCGACCGTGCGTGGGCGAAATCAGCGTCGCCGAGTACATGGCCGCGATCAACGATCCGGACAACCTGAGTCTGGCCGTACACTTTTCGGACGGGCAGCGCTGACATGCTCTATCTGTGCCTGAAGTATCTGCACATCATCGCGGCGATTTTCCTGTTCGGTTTCGGCATGGGTTCCTACCTCTACCTGATCGCCGCCAGCCGCACGGCCAACCCGCAGGTGATCGCCCATGTCGCGCGCATGGTCGTGCGCTTCGACACGTGGATCACCACCCCGGCGGGGTTTGTGCAGATCATCACCGGTTATCTGTTGATGCGACTTTCGGGCTTGTCGATGAGTACCGAATGGGTGCTGACCTCGTTGATCATCTTCTTCTGCGTCGGCTCGCTGTGGTTGCCGGTTTTGCTCCTGCAAAAGCGCTTGTATGTGATGGCATCTAGGGCGAACGAGACGGGGGCGAGTCTCGATCAACAATACCAGGGTGTGTATCGCCAATGGTTATGGATGGGCGTGCTCGGGTTTGCCGGGATGTTTGTCATCGTGCTGATGATGGTGACGAAGATGACACCCGTGCAGTTGTTCAGTTTGCTGGCATAGGTGCAGTTGCTTTGAGGAAGCGCTGTTCATGGTCTGGCGTTGGCAGCAGGCAAGTGTCGTACTTGCCGAACAGTCGATAGCGGTTTAGCGCGATGCGGTCGTAGGCCCAGTCGCGCAGCCCACGCGGGAAGACGCGCAGTAGTCGCAATGGCTGCCAGCGGGCGGATAACTGGCTGATGACCTCAAAGAAAGCGTCCGAACGTTCCCAGTAGTGGCAGTCACGGATCACCGCCATGGTGTCGAATTGATCAATGGGCAGACCGGCCCACGCGAGCAACGCCTGGCCCTCCGGCGATTGAACCGCTGCCAAACGTACGCGACGCTGATGATCGTGACGAATCAAAAAACGCGCCCAGCCGTTGCAGAGTTTGCAGACCCCGTCGAACAGGACCACGGATTCGCCGGGGTTGAGGAGCGGGGCGGGGGTTGGGCGGGTTTTTGGGGTGGGCATGGAGTTTGTGTTCAAGAGGTCGGGTGTTGCGATCATAGCGCCGCAAGCATTGGTTCGCGAATGACTGCACTGATTTAGAGACATGGATGTAAGAGACAGGCCACGTTAAGAATCGTGAGCTGTCTCCTATCGCCGTCAAGTCGTTGCCTCACCTCCCCGAACGACCTCCATCCGACGCTTGGAACCCGCCCTGAGCGCGTGCCGAAACTTCAACGCCGGCCGCTCGACGCAGTAGTACGAAACACCACTGAGCAAGAACGACAACACCAGCACCAATGCAACCTTTTGCCAATCGAATGAAGTGATCGGCCAAAGACCGTGCAGGAAGTAGATCACCACGAAGTGATTCAGGAACACGCCGTAGCTGATGTTCCCGAGAAACTCGTCAATCCGGTGAAACTTCAGCTTCGTCAACACGTACACAGCAGGAATGCCCAGGGCAATGCCAGCGGCCACTTCGGCATTGGACGGCCGGCGTTCGATCCAGCCCGCCATGATCGCCACAAAGATCAATGCCGCCGCCACAGCGGTACCTGCGGCAATCGCTAAACCCTTCGCCTGCGGTTTGTAGAGATAACTGCCGCACAGGAATATAAACAGGACGCCCGGCAACAAGCGGTAGCCGTAGTAGTCGGTGTTGATGAATCCAAGACACGCGGGGATGAACACAGCGACGGACAACGCGAAAGCCACGCCCTGTGCTCGGTAGATGAGCAGAAACGGGATCACCAGGTAGAAGCACATCTCAAGCCCGAGCGACCAGGCCGGAGGCACAATCCAGACTCCGGATGCGCCAAACATATAGAACCCGAGGGGCACGATGGCCAGGCTCGCGGCGATGTTTCTGAAGGTCAGTTCGGCCCACTGTGGCGTGCCTGGCAGCAGGAAATAGATCACCGTACAAGAAGCGACGAAGTAGAACAGGAATTGCGGGTAAAGACGCAAGGCCCGGTCCAGGTAGAACCGACCGATTTTTTCGGGCGCCTTGTAGTTGCGCTCGATCAGTGAGGTCATGACGAAACCACTGATGAGCAGGAAGGAAATCACCGCAACCACGCCCGGGTTGAACCCCATGAACAACTTGCCCATATGCGAAACAGCGACCAGAACGGCCAACAGCAGACGATAGGCTCCCACGTGTATCCCCAAACGACCTTGTAGTTATGGCGGGTAAATTACGATGCTTCGTGGGCGGATAACAGGTTTTTTTCCGCGCATTCTGGTTGAGGGTGGCAGGGGCCGCGCGCATTGACCTCAGGGCTCGGCGTCGAAGATCAACTCGGGCCAGGTTTCACTCCACGCTTTGGATCGTATGCGCTCCAGAAACACCGAGTATTTTTCGGCTCTGAATCGATCTGTTGGCCGTACCCTAAGTGAAAACAGATCTTCCAGTCCCAAGGGCGCCGAGACCTCTATTTCATCGTAATGATCGAGCCTGACAGCGACGGCTGTTGCCGTTTCGGGCCAACAGATCATTGCCTGTGTAGCCGATTGATAGGGGGCATCGGCGTTGCGAATATGCATTCGTGCCTGATTTTTTACCGACCAGTTCAATTCGCTACAGCGCTTCGATAACTCATGCTCCAAGGCCGAATCCGTTTCTGAACCGGCACGTGTCGGGTCAAACCAGATAACATCGATATCCTCGGGTAACGCTGAAGGATTGCGTTGATGCAAGTGGTCCCACACCAGACTGCGCACGAAACCGGCGCCGATCCAACAGTCCGGCAAATGCAGATCACGGGTCATGCACAGGATTTTCATCCTGACAGGGTCCCGAGTCAGTAGAGCCCGTAGTTGGACTTCGTGCTTCATCGCGTCTTCCCTTCGCGCTCGGTCGTGTAAGGAGTTCATGAATTTAGAGATATCTGCAACCTTGATCCCTTTGTGACAGCAACCCGACCGCCGCCACAAAGGGATTACCCGTCAATCCACCGGCACAACTTTATCCAGCGCTTGATTCACCGCCAGTTCCCCCAGCATCACCACTTGCGCAATCCCCAACGCAGTTTTGCGGTGGCCAGGGTCAAGGATGGCGGCGAAGTTGCAGAGCATTTCGGTGGCTGAGCTGAGGGATTCGCTGGCGTTAACCAGCAGGGCCTCGCTGTCGTAGTCGGAATTGGCCAGAAACATGGGAGCGTGTTTTTTGTCGCTGCCCATGGTGCGTTGGGTTGGCGTTAGGTAGCAGTCGAGGGCGCGTTCGGCGGCTTCGTGGAATTTCCTGGAATCGGGGGATTCGTACGGGGAGGCCGGATCTGTTTCCGGCGGGTTCGGCGTGATCTTGAACATATTCTTCTTTTTCCTGTGGTGTGGCCGCCGCACCGAGCTACTAAACAAGGGGTGGCAGCTGTACGCAGGTTAGTAGACCGGGGAAAAGAAGAAAGCCGGCGCGCCCAAGGGCGCCCTACGCACAGCCGCCATCAAGTGCAGGTACGTGAATACCTTTTGACGGACGCTTGTGCACTTTCATTTACCACGGGCTACTAAACCCGATCACTGGGAATCAGTGACGCGAACCAAGTTACCGGTGGCCCTTGAAGCGCACAAGCCGGCGGATTCTGGCGTAGTCGTAGGCAATGGCGCAAGACGTTGTAGCCTTGAGCAGGTAACGCGACGTGTCTTTTAAACAGTGATGGAAAACTCCTAAACACGTCGTTCAAAATGACGCTCGTCAGTCTGTCCTCCAACAAAAAACGGTAGGTTTTATTTCTAGAACCTGGGGACGGGTTTGAGGCAAACCACGCGCAGATACAGGGTCTGGTCTCGCATGATCCCTCGACCTTTTCTACTCCGGAAATGGCCCGCAGGCTTCAATCGCTTCGTCATCAGTACGGCTATCGATACCACCATCCTCCCCGATGTAAACATCAGTATTCGGCCATTTCGGGTTAACCCGGATGCAATGTGATTTCCCGCCGTTGTTCCAGTCGAACTCCATAAAAAACTGGCTGTTCGGGAAAATATGTCCTGCGCCCCCAGTAACTTCACCCGGGTAGATCTCGCCTTTTGAGATGTCGTGTTGAACATTCAGAATGTAACCGAGGCGCCCCTGTCCCTTCTCAGAGAAGTGGAAGCTCACTTGTGGAGTCGCGACATACCAAAAGGCGATGGGTGCGAGCAACAACGCCACCGCCCAGCGCCAGAAATGCCGTTTCGGTTTATTTGCAGACGTGGTCACGTGTGCCGTCTCCCCAGCTTGAACGTGGTAGTGCTAAAACTTCGCCCATTACCATTTTTGCCGTAATCCCTCCGTTGGGGTGCTGCTTGTAGAGTTTGACGCCAATGCTGATCGAGACTCGGTCGCCTATGTCGTCCCAAGCCCGCATGCCTTCGATGAGACATATTTTATCCGGCAGCTATCGGCCAGGGAGTCTCAGTCCTTGGCCGATAACAGACGCGTTAAATATACGTTCCCCACTGTGGCGGCGACCTCACAGCCGCCACAGTGGGAACTCCCATCAGTCTACCGGCTCAACTTTATCCAATGCTTGATTAACCGCCAGTTCCCCCAGCATCACCACTTGCGCAATCCCCAGCGCAGTTTTGCGGTGGCCAGGGTCAAGGATGGCGGCGAAGTTGCAGAGCATTTCGGTGGCTGAGCTTAGGGACTCGCTGGCGTTAACGAGCAGGGACTCGCTGTCGTAGTCGGAATTGGCCAGAAACATGGGCGCGTGTTTTTTGTCGCTGCCCATGATGCGCTGGGTTGGCGTTAGGTAGTAGTCGAGGGCGCGTTCGGCTGCGTCGTTGAGTGTTCGGGAGTCCGGGAATTTGTAGGGTGAGACTGGATCGGTTTCTGGGGGATTCGGCGTTGGTTTGAACATAGATGAAGCTCCATATGGGACTTAAGGAGCCATCACCTTCGCTACCAAACGAAAGGTGGTGGCCATACGAAGGTTGGTAGACCGGCCCATATGGAAAATCCGGCGCGCCCGAGGACGCCCTGCGCATGGCCACCATAAGACAAACGCTGTAAAGAGCATCTGCGCACGGTGACGTTATGCGTCATATGGAAGCGGGCTACCAAACCCCATCACTGTTTTTCAGTGACCCCGGTACGATAAAACCCGCACCCCAGACGCACAAGCCGGCGGATTCTGGCGTAGTCGTAGGCAATGGCGCAAGACGTTGTAGCCTTAAGCCGGTAACGCGACGTGTCTTTTAAACAGCTACGGAAAACTCCTAAACACGCATCATCAACACGCCGTTCAAAATGACATTCGTCAGTACTCAGATCACCGCGTTGGAACCCTCACGCCTAGGTACGCACCAACACTAAGTTGCAACCCAAAAAGACGAGGAGGGATACCCATGTCAGTTCATCCGATTTTGTTTCTGGGCGGCTCCGGCGCCATTGGCCACCGTTCTGCCAAAGCCCTGCGCGCCGCCCATCCCGATGTCCCTTTGCTGATCGGCGGCCGCGACCTGGCCAAGGCTCAACAAGCCGCCGAGGAAATGGGCGGGGCGCAGGGCGTGGTCATTGATCCTGCTGCCGACGACCTGGGGCTGGGCGATCGCCCGGTCAGCGCTGTGGCGGTTTTCTACATGGATCATTCCCTGGCCGGGCTGCGTTTTGCGCAGCAGCGCAAGGTGCCGCACTTGAGCATTTCTTCCGGCATTTTCGAGATTGCGCCGCAAATCGCCAGTTACATGCATCGCCCTGACGCATCCGCCATCGTGCTGGGTTACGAATGGATGGTGGGTGCAACGACGGTGGCGGCGCTGCACATTGCTGAGGCGTTTGCCCGGGTGCGCGATATTCGCATTGATGTGTTGGTTGACGAGCAGGACGGCGGCGGGCCGACCGTGGCCAAAGATTTCGAGCATCTGAGCAAAATGCTGCCCGCCGCCCTGACGCGGCGCGACGGCAATTACATCTGGCGTGAAGGCGAGGAGCAGAACGTCAGCTTCCGTGCGGTGGACGGCACGTCGATGCAAGCCTCTGGCTTCTCGTCCATCGACGTTACCGGGCTGGCGGCCGCCACCGATGCACCCAATGTGCAGTTCAATCTGGCCAGCGGGGTGAGTTCTTCGCGACGCGCGGGTCGGCCAATGTCGACCGAAATTCTCATCGAAATGATCGGCGAGGATCGCCAGGGTCGGACGTTGCACACGCGGCATGCCGTCGTTCACCCGGCAGGCGCCGCAGCGTTGACAGGGCTCAGCGTGGCCATGTTGCTGGAACGACTGCTCGGGCTGGATGGCCAACCACCCACTTCGGCAGGTCTGTACTTCCCTTATCAGTTGCTCGATGCCGGTGCGTATCTGAAGCGTTTGAGTAAAGAGGGCGGTGAGCTGCTGGAATTGAAAGTGCACTAAGGCAAGTTTCTTTCGTTAATGCTGACCGTTCTGATAGATCCGCTGGCGAGCCCTGACGTGCTCGCCAGCAGGCATTTGCCCTCACGGCGACTGCCAAACCCCACCATCCGCCACCGGCACCTCACCCAGATCATAAGGATTGATCCCTTCCAGACACCCGACATTGAAACCAAACTCATGCGGATTGGTGCTGCGTCGATGGTGGGTGTAAATACCGCAATTCCCGCAGAAAAAATGCTCGGCCACTTGCTGGCCAAAGCTGTATTTCAACAACGCTGATTTACCGCGAATCACCTTCAGGTCAGCCGCTGGCACCGCCGCCACAATTGCGCCTCGGCGTTTGCAGAACGAGCAGTCGCAGCGATGGGGAGGGGGCAGGCCTTCGGGCAAATGGATTTCAAGAATGACCGCACCGCAATGGCAACTCGCGCGATGGTCGCGGCGGATCAGCGTATTCCCGATCTGTTTGAGCATGACTATGCCTCTGTCCAGTCCACGGTCGCCGTTTCACGCCACTTCACTTCGGTGATGCCAAAGCGCTCGGCCTGGGGTTTGGAGATGACTTTCAACGGCGGTTTGCCGGGTTTGGGAATCGGCGCGATGCCGGCATCGCAACTCGCCCAATGCCACGCATCCGCATTGCGCATGGCTTTTGCGCGGATGACGAATGATTTTGGCTGGCCGTGAAGTTTGTATTCGATGACGAAGATGTCGACGTTGCTCATGAGTTCCTCCTTACGCTCATACGCAAATGAGTTTTGCCGACGAAAAAAATTCAAAGGATTTTGCGCTGTTTGTTTTTGCTGGGGTCAGGCACCCGAATCAAGCAGGCGCTGCATCAGCGCAAGATTTTTTGAACACTGTTTCGTTAGCACAGCCCAATGCATACAGGTCTTGGAGGAGTGCGCCATGAACGAGGCAACAAGTTACTTTGCGATAGCCGTTGCGGTGTTCATTTTACTGGTTGATCTATGGGCGATCGTCAGTGTGTTTCGCAGCGACAAGGGCGTGGGGGTCAAGGCTGCCTGGGCCATCGGTCTGATTGTATTTCCGGTACTGGGACTGATCGTGTGGGGTGTTGCCGGCCCACGCGGGATCAAGCAAGGTCCCTCGTCACCGGAACACAGCAAGGGCTAAGTGGTGAACAAAACGATCAGTGCAATGGACCTGAACATCCGACTTCGGCGCAACGATGAAGACGGCCTGTTCAAATGGTTGCTTGCCAGTTTTTTGATGGGTAAGCGAATACAAGCCGAAATTGCCGCGCAAGCCTATCGGGTGATCGTCGATCAACACGGCCGCGACACGCCTCGCAAGCTTGCGCATTGCAGCCATCGTGAATTGGTGGCGATGCTCGGGGAGGCGCATTACGTGCGTTATGACGAGACCACGGCGGAGCGCCTTCTGGCGTTGGCACGCCGGCTTAACGCCGAATATGCGGGCAAGGTCAGCAATATGCTGGAGCCGAGCACTGATCGCCGGGCTTTCGAGAAACGCCTGACGGAATTTGATGGCATCGGTCCGAAAACCGTGGAGATTTTCATGCGGGATGCGAGTGCGGTGCTTTTTTAAGCGACTCGATGACGGGTTACATTTCCTGAGGAGAAGGTCATGAAAAAGATATGCGCATGTCTGGGTATTTGTTCGATGTTTTTGTTACAGGGCTGTTTTGAAAGCTCGCACGACTCTCCCAACAAGGACGGTGACAAGAGCAAGGCCTCGTTGCAGATACAGCAGGGCAAAACGGACGAAAACAAATAGCTTCATTCCTGGCCAGAAAAGAATGTCGCAAGGGGATGCGGCTCAGTAGTGCCGCAAATTTCGGGCAGTGGCCAAACTCTGGTCACTGCCTGCCTCATTTCTCAGCTACCTGACTCGCCCGCGTGCGCGATTGATCGACAGAAGGCAAATCCCCACCAGCAAGGCTGCGCCTGCAACCAGCAGCGCAGAAGGACGCATTGGCTGGGGCGTGCCGTGTTTACGCCGCTGGGAGAGCGCCGTTGCACGGGTTTGAGTGGGCATTTCGTCGAGCGTTCGCAGGGGCGCGACGGACTCTTCCTGATAGGGCACTTCCTCAATACTCAAACGCAGGCCGTCTGTCAGTTCCAGGGAGAGCGAAGTAATCGTTCCAACAATTCTGTCCGGATAAACCGGTTCGCCATTGGGATCGAGTTGGTCATACAGGAAATTCTGCCCTTCGAGCCAGCCGACGGCCGTCTGCAACTCGGGGCCCAGGTAATACTTGCCGTCGAGAAAAAATCCAGGAAATTGCGGCGCGCGCTCGACGCTTTCAATGCGATAACGCTCACCCGGTTTCATACCGGTTTCAGGGGCAATCATGGTCAATCCCTCCGCTGTAGGTTCAGCGGTAGAGAACAAGGATCCACCGTCGTTCCATGTAAAGGAGGAAAGGTAGCGGTTGTCTCGGAACGGACCGGTAGACAGTGAAAAACAACCTGGCCCGATGAAGGCCGGAAGCTGCAGCCCTACAGGTTCATCGGATGCCAAGGCTTTTCTGTCCGTCAGGCCCGAGGTGGCATTTGAGGAACACCACCAAACGCAATCACAGGTCTGTGGCTCAGACCGTACCGATCAGCGGAAGACGTGCCAACATGTTTTTCAACGCCAGTGCGTCCCATGGCAGGTGCTCGGCGATGCCGATACCGACAACGTCGGCAATGCTGGCAACATCCGCCAGCAGCCGCGTCACGTGGGCAATGGACATCTTGCCTTGGGCGACGCCGTCGAATGCACCCTCGGGCGCTTCTGGATTGGCGAACAGCAGTGAGCGAAAACCGTTCGGGTCCAGCACGTCCAGGTCCAGGTGAATGGCCAAGTGTTTTGCGCCGGTGGACCGGAACCATTGCAACACCGGTTCGCTGCTGTGGGCCAGTTGCGCGGGACTGGCGTGCTGCAGTCCCAGGCGTTCAATCAGAGCGGTTTCCACGGGCATTGTTTCCATCAAACCGGCATACATCACGTTTGTCGGTTTCAGCGGACGTTTGACTGCACCAGCAAAGTCCTCATCACCTTCGCCCAGCAGATTGCCCAGCACCATGGCGTGGGCGTTGGCGAAGTCCGCAGGCGTTAACACGTCGGGGTGCGCGTCGACCCAGAGCACCGCAAGGTCGCCGGAGTAGCGTTCGTTGAGGTAGGCAAAGGGCGCAAGATCCACCAGACAATCACCGCCCAGAACAACCAGACGATCCGGTGCATGTTCGTCGATGATTGCGCGCGCACTGCGCATTTGTTGCAGCAAGACGCTGCGCCCGCGAATGCCGTTCTCCATCGGTAACGGCTCAGTGCCCGGCATTGCGACCGGCACCTCAGCCACCGGTCCGTGCGGATCGGGTGCCAGCCAGGCCAACAGTTGCGCGCCGAAATGATAAGGCGGGTTGTTGCCGCCCTGCCATTGGGGGAACAGCAGGCGCAGGGTTTTATTGTTCGAAGGGTTCATCTCGAGACTCCTGGATAGGGGCGATTAGACAGATCAGAGGCGAAAAAGAACGGTGCCGGTGGCCTGACGTGACTCCAGCCGCGCGTAAGCCTCGTTGAACTGTTCCAGCGCGAAAGTGCTGTCGATGTGCGGGCGCAGCAGCCCATCGGCGATGAATGCGCTGATCGCTTGCAATGCGCGATGCACGTCCTCCTCGGTCTCAAGGTGAGCGTCGTAGCCGAGCAAACGCTTCTCGTAGACCACCACATCGACAACATCCACTTCAGCCGTTGTGCCGCCGGCAAAGCCGATAGAGACCACAGCGCCTCGGGTGCGAACGGCACGCAGCAACTGCCCGAGCAAGGTGCCGCCGACGCCATCGAACGCGAGATCGGCCCCTTGACCATTGGTCAGCGCGAGGACTGCCTCAAGCAGGTTTTGGCAGGACAGATCAATCACCTGATGGGCTCCGGCTGCCGTGGCTCGCTGCGCTTTCTGCGCTGAAGACACGACACCGATTACCGTCGCACCCAGGGCGCGCGCCGTCTGAATCAGTGCGTTGCCCAGGGAACCGGAGGCGCCTGAGATCAGCACGGTCTGACCGGTTTTCAACTGACCTACCCGACGCAGCGCTTGATAGGCCGTGACGTAGTTGATCGGCAATGCCGCGCCTTCATTGAGGTTGAGCGCTTGCGGAAGTTCGATCAGGCGTTTGTCCTCAACCAGTACCCATTCCTGCTGAAGGCCATCCTCGCTGACGCCCAGTTGGCCGCCGCCGTAGATCGCCACCCGCGTACCGGGTGGAAAGCGAGCGCTTTGTTCAACGATGCCGGCGCCATCGTTGCTCAGCACAATCGGCACCGACACCGTATCGTAGAGGCCGGCACGAATCTGACTGGACAGTGGATTGACGGTGGCGGCGTGCATGCGCACGAGGCTGAATCCAGTGCGCGCGACAGGTTTGTCTCGTTGCTCGATAACCATTTGCGCGGGGCGGCCCGATTGTTTCAATACCAGGGCTTTCATTGACTGTCTCCCAATTCTGTCAGTGGTTGTCTGATGCTTCAGGCAACCGAATGGCAGTCATGGTGACGACGGCAGGCGCGGTGTGCTTTGCTGATCCAGCCAGACACTTCGCCCGGCCGGCCAAGTGGTCATTGCTGTTTCGAAAACACGCTGGGTGGAACGCCAAAAGCGCTTTTGAAGGCGCGGCTGAAATGCGCCATGTTGGTGAAACCAAAGCTGAGCGCGACCTCGCTGACGCTGCGAAACTGGCCTTTCATCAGCGCCGCCCGACAAGCGTGAAGGCGTTGCTGCCACAGCCAGCGCGTGGCCGTGGTGCCCTCTATTGCGAACAGACGGCTAAGGGCACGCGGGGAGACATGAATAGCCTGTGCGATGGAGGTCAGATCCAGTCGGGTGTCCTGCAGATTGGTCAGCAGAAAATCCTTGGCCTTGATCAGTTGCGCATCATGACGGCGGGAGTGGCCGAGGTCAGCAAGATCGAACGCGCCCTCGAACGCTGTGGCCAAAACCTCCAGCAGCGCGCCACTCAAACGTTCGCCGACGCGGGTTTCCTGAGGGCCGCTATCGAGCACTTCAATCATCATGTTGCCTGCCAGTCTGCCGAGCGGGGAATGGCTGTCGAGCGTGCGGCTGACAAGTGCCTCAGGTCTGGGCAAGTGCTGGATCAACCGTTCGCGGGGGATAGCCATGACGATCTGATCGTCTCCTTTGGGGAAACGACACTGGTAGGGTTCGGCGCTGTTGAACAGCACGATATCGCCGCGTGTCTGCACCGAGTGACGTCCGCGTTGTTCCAGTTCGGCTTCGGTGCTCAGGGTGAGGCAAAGAAAAAACTGCTCGTCCCCGGCATCGGCATGCTTGCGCTCATATTCAATGGGCGCCGATGAGATGTGCGTCAGCAGAATATCGCCAAGCTTGTTGGCGCAGAGGCGACCATCGAATGGCGTTTCGGACAGCGGCCGTTGGGTGGTCAGGCCATAGGTGGCGCACACCACCTCGCTCCAATAGTCGAGTCGCTCTTTGACAGGCAAGGATCGGGGCGGATAGAGGATGGCCATTGTCGTAACAACTGACTCGCAGAGTGGGGACGGTTGAAACGGATGCTATCAGACAAGCCGGATGCGCACTTGCCTGCACGGCAGAAAGCACTCCGGATTCGTTGAGGCGAGGTCTGTCACTTTCTTGAGCGGATTGTGGAAGTGACGTTCGGGTGCATCGCAATAGTCCAGAGTGGATGGTATTCCCAATGGCCCAGACACGCCTTCGCCCGACAAACGCCGGGCAAAGGTGCATTGCTCTACCGCGATCAATAATCCCAGATCGCCGGAATCCAGCGAAACGCCTTGCCATTCACGGCAACCCGGCCCACCGATGGAAACGGCAAGTGCGTGGCGACAAACAGTTCGCCGCTGGCCGCAGCTTCCTGCAGTAGCCGGACGCGTACGCGCACCGCTTCATCGGGGTCGTGCTCGAAGCCGTTGTGCCAGTCCGGGTGGTCGAAGGCCACCGGGAACAGGGCGTCGCCGGCGAAGGTCAGGCGTTCTTCGCCGGAGCTGACATAGACCACGCAGTGGCCCGGGGTGTGGCCGCCGGTGAGTTTGGCGACGACGCCGGGGGCGACTTCGAACGCGTCTTCGAAGATCCGCAGTTTGCTTTGGTACTGCTGGATGAACGCGTTGGCGGTGGATCGCAGCACGTCCGGCACCGGTGCGGGCATGTCGGTGCAGGTGAAGTCCGGCGAGGTCCAGAAGTCGACTTCGGTGGCGGTGACGTGGATGCGCACGTCGTCGCGCAGACGGTTTTTCACCGTGTCGACGAGCAGGCCGCCGATGTGGTCCATGTGCATGTGGGTGATGACGATATCGGTGACGTCTGCGAGGTCGATCCCGGCCGCCGCGAGGCGTTTGGGAAATTGCCCGGCGCGGGGGAACCCGGGGAACTGGCCGCCGAGGCCGGCGTCGACGAGGATCACCTGTTCGCCGCTACGCACCACCAGCACGTTGAGTGCCCAGTCGAATGCGTCGGGCCCCAGATACATCTCCTTGAACCACGCAGCACGGGCTTCGGGATCGGCGTTGGTCGACATGGTCTGGGTCGGCAGCGGCAGGACGCCGTCGCTGATTACCATCACGTCGATGTCACCCAGGCGCAGCGCGTAGCGCGACGGCACCAGTTCTTCGGGCGGGCTTTGCAGGGTTGCGCTGTTGGCGGTGAAGGAATCCAGATGCACGGTCATGGTGTTCTCCTTGTACTCAGGCAAGACATCGGTTCGAGGTTGGACGGGGCAATCAGGCCACCGGGATTGCCGGGTCGGCAGCGGCCAGCGCGGCGCTACGCTCGGCGACCGGCGGGTAGATCCACACGCTGTTGATCTGCGTCTTCAGCTCTTTGGCCTCGGTTTTCACCAGTTTCAACTGGCGATCCCAGCCCTCGGTGTACACCGCACCCCAGGCACCCAGGTCAAGGCAGGTGACGTACTTCGGCTGACGGTAGGTGGTCGGCGCGACGCCGAGCAGATCGGCGACGGCGTTGTTGCCGGCATGACGACCGAGGCTGATGGCGTGTTGGCAGGACATTACCGAGAAGTTGCCGACGTCATCGGTGGCGGCACGGGCGACATCGCCGGCTGCGAATACGTGATCGAGACCTTGCACTTTGAGGTTGCCGTCGACGTGCAAACGGCCCTGGCCATCGCGTTCGGCGTTGAGCTGTTCGGTCAGCGGACTGGCGCGGAAACCGACGGTCCAGATCACCGTGTTGCTCTCGATGTGGCGGCCGTCGGCGAGGGTCACGCCGTTGGCATCCACGCCGGCGACAGTGGCGTCGACGATCCATTCGATGCCCAGTTCCTTGGAGGCCTCGATGATGGACGGGCGAATGCCGTCGCCCATGGTCGCGGCGATGTCTTTGCTGCGATCAACGATGATCACGCGGACGTCTTGATCTTCACCCAGAATGGCGCGCAGACGGCTTGGCATCTCGGTCGCGGTTTCGATCCCGGTGAAACCACCGCCGGCGATGACTACAGTGTTGCGAGCCTTGCTGGCCGGCTGACTGGCCAGCGAGATCAGGTGGCGTTCCAGCCGCGCCGACGATTCGATCTGGTCGACATCGAAGGCGTGCTCTTTCAGGCCCGGCACTGGCGGACGGGCCAGTTGGCTGCCGCTGGCCAGCACCAGTCGATCGTAAGAAAGTACACCCGGGCGACCGCTTTCATCGCGATAACCGACACGCCGTGCCTGGCCGTCGATGCTTTCAGCGGTGCCTTTGACGAAACGCACACCGACGGCAGCGAACAGCGCGTCCAGCGGCGCATACATGCTGTGCACATCGGGTTCGTAGAAACGCGGACGGATGCGCAGTTCGGCTTGTGGGGCGAGCAGAGTGATCTCCACGTCCTGACGGTCATGCATATCCAGCAAACGCGCGGCGCTCAACGTGCTCCAGAGTCCACCGAACCCTGCACCGATCACCAATAATTGCTGTTTCATAATGTGCTCCCTGACGCTGATGGATGGATAAACCGAGTCGTGATTTCGACTCTGGCATGACGATCACTGGCCGCCGCAAACTGCTTGCCGTACTGCATGGCGCTTAATCGCCCGCTGTCGAAAACAATGCTATGGCGTGAGGGCTGCGGGCGCAGTTGTCCATCAGTGTGCGTTGATTACGCATGCGTTGAAGGGAGGTATACGAAGGTATCGAACTGTAGGCGTTGCCGAAGGCTGCTCCTACACGGGAGGTGTTTTATTCAGGGCTTGTTTGATATGGCGGAGCAAGTCTTCGGGTTGGAAGGGTTTGGGCAGGCAAGCGATAACGTCGGGAAAGCGGGTGGGCATTGCACCGGGATGAGCGCTGACAAAAATCACCGGAATGCGCCAGCCTTGCGCGCGCAACGTTTCATGGAGTTGCGGGCCGTTGAGGCCGGGCATCTGGATGTCGGAAATCAGGCAATGCACTTGATCGAGGTCTGTTGACTCAAGGAACGCGCGGGCGCTGCAATAGGTTTGAACCCGATAGCCACTGGCGCGCAGCAAGCTGTTCAGCGCACTGCGAATGGCCTCGTCGTCGTCAACCACTGCAATGACAACCGTGTTGTGCATAAGGCTCCCTGGCCGGATGGGCACGCGTGACGACTCCTGTCGTTCTTGCACCATACGCCGTCCGCACTGGCGCAAAACTATACCTAGGTATAGCGCGTCGAGACCCTTTGATAGTCAGCGCCTGCGGCGATCAGCCTTCACGGCTGAAGCGGCTGCGGTAATCACGCGGTGAGATCGACAGGTGGCGCTGAAAACAGGCGCGCAACCGCTCTTCGTCACCAAAGCCGCAGAGACGCGCGACCTTGTCGATGTTGTGCGCTGAATGTTCCAGCAGACGCCTGGCCGCTTCGAGGCGGAACAATTCGATGGCTTTGGACGGCGTGCGCCCGGTGTTCTGTTTGTAGAGCCGGGTAAAGTTGCGCAGGCTCATTTTCGCCTGTTCGGCAAGGCGCTCAACACTCAGCCTGGGATCGCCGAGGTTGTCCATCAGCCACAGGTGCAGTGAGTCGAACAGCGGACTGTCCTGCATTTGCGTTTGCAGCAGCGTGCTGTATTGCGCCTGACCACCGGGGCGTTTGAGGTACACCACCAGTTCGCGGGCGACCTGCAAGGCCACTTCGCGACCGCCATCAGCCTCGACCAGCGCCAACGCCAGATCGATACCGGCGGTGACCCCGGCCGATGTCCACACCGAACCTTGCTGAATGAAGATTGCATCGGCATCCACCTCGATCGCCGGGAAGCGTTCGCGCAAGGTCTCGCACATGGCCCAGTGCGTCGCGGCGCGACAGCCGTCGAGCAGGCCAGCCTTGGCCAGCAGAAACGCGCCGCTGCAGACCGAGACCACGCGTTGCGCGCTCGGGGCCTCGCGGCGTAGCCATTCGGTCAACTCACCGTGTTCATCGAGGGTCTGGCAGATGTCCGGTGCGCCGGGGACGACGAGGGTATCCAGCGCGGCAATGTCCAGTTCGCGCAACGCTCGGGTGTCGACGGCCAAACCTTCGACGGTGTGCACCAACCCGCCTGCAAGGCTGGCGGTGTGCAGTTGATAGCCGGGTTGGCCACGTTCGGCCAAGGCTCTGCTCGCGGCCCAGAACACCGTTTGGGCGCCGCTGAGGTCGAGCAGGCTCATTCGCGGGTAGGCGATGAACACCACGTCGCGGGTTGGCGCGGTGGAAATCCGCAGCTGTAAGGAATCGCTGGACATCGAAATCGTGCCTGTTCAAACGGCTGAAGTGGGGTGGAGATGGCATGGCCGATTTTCAGGGGTTTCTGGCCTGTCGGCAACGCGCGCCGACTGCTAGCCTGCTGCGCGACCGTTTGGCTGGCCTCTGGCTGCGTTTGCCATCATGGACTAGATTTATTCACCTGCACATCGCACCCGTGCGATCTCGCCGAGGAGACAGCATGACCCTGTGGTCGCTTTCCAGCCCCAGCGCCAACCCGCCGACGTTGCGCGAACCGGTGGTTTATGTCGTCGACGACGACGCGTCGATGCGCCAGGCCCTCGACGGTTTGCTGCGCTCCATTGGCCTGCAAGTGCAGACGTTCGAAACCTCCCAGGATTTTCTCGCCGCGGCCAAACGTGACGTGCCCGGTTGTCTGGTGCTCGATGTGCGCCTGCGCGGTGAAAGCGGCCTGACTTTTCAGGAACAGATGGAAAAGACCGGCGTGCGCATTCCCATCGTGTTCATGACCGGACACGGCGATATCGCCATGACTGTCAAGGCGATGAAGGCCGGTGCGGTGGACTTTCTCGCCAAGCCGTTTCGCGATCAGGACATGCTCGACGCCGTCGCCAGTGCACTGGCCCGCGACAGTGCGCGGTTGATCGCCGAGCAGTCCGGCGCCGCCACGCGTCTGGCCTTCGAGACGCTGACCGTGCGCGAGCGCGAGGTGCTCGGCTTCGTCATCGGCGGGCTGATGAACAAGCAGATTGCGGCGCAGCTCAACCTCAGCGAAGTGACGGTGAAAGTCCATCGCGGCCAGGTGATGAAGAAACTGTCGGCACGCTCGGTGGCGGATCTGGTGCGTATTGCCGAATCGCTGGGCATAGAGCCGGCGCGGCGAACAATTTGAGCTGAATCAGCGCGGATCATCCACCGCGCAGCAGCAACCCTTTGACGGTGTCGCACACATGGCCAGCAAAAAGCAGATTTTGTGGGACGACGGCGAACGGGTGTTTGCCCGCGAACTCGGCCAGGGGGAGGGCAGCCGCAATGTTCTGGTGATGCGCCCGACCCTCGCTCAACCGCTGCCTGCGACTCTCGATCGACTCGCACACGAATACAGCCTCAAGGACGATCTCAACGGTGAATGGGCGCTGCAACCGCAGGCCCTTGAACGCGCAGGCGCAACCACGCGTCTGCTGTTCGATGACCCCGGCGGCGATCCGCTGTCACGCTTGCTGACCGCGCCGCTGGACACCGAGACCGGCCTGCTGCTGGCCATCAACATCGCCGTGGCGCTGGGCCGCCTGCACCAGTGCGGGCTGGTGCACAAAGACCTCAAGCCGCACCACATTCTGGTCCATTGCAGCGACGGCCAGACACGCCTGACCGGCTTCGGCCTCGCCTCACGTCTGCCCCGTGAACGGCAGGCGCCGGAACCACCGGAAACCATCGCCGGTACCCTCGCGTACATGGCGCCGGAACAAACCGGGCGGATGAATCGCTCGATCGATTCGCGCAGCGATCTGTATGCCTTTGGCGTGACCCTTTATCAAATGCTCACCGGCTCGCTGCCGTTCAGCGCCAATGATCCGATGGAATGGGTGCATTGCCACATCGCGCGGTTACCGATGCCGGCGTGCGAACGGGTGGCCACCGTGCCGGTGATGCTCTCACGGGTGGTCATGAAGTTGCTCGCCAAGACCGCTGAGGAACGCTATCAAACCGCTGCTGGCGTCGAGCACGACCTGCGTCGGTGCCTGAACGATTGGCAGCGTGCCCGGCACATCGAGACTTTCACGCTGAACGAGCAGGGCGCGATCGATCGCCTGCTGATCCCGGAGAAGCTCTACGGTCGTGAGCGCGAAGTGCAAACGCTGATCGACGCGTTCGCACACGTGGTGCAGAGCCAATCGCCGAAGCTGGTGCTGGTGTCCGGTTATTCCGGGATTGGAAAATCCTCGGTGGTCAGCGAGTTGCACAAGGTGCTGGTGCCGTCGCGGGGGCTGTTTGCCTCCGGCAAGTTCGATCAGTACAAGCGCGATATTCCCTATGCGACGCTGGTTCAAGCCTTTCAAGGACTGGTGCGCACGCTGCTGGGCAAGCGCCGCGAGGTGCTCGTTGAATGGCGCGCGGCGCTGTTGCAGGCACTGTCGCCGAACGCGCGGCTGATGACCGAATTGATCCCCGAACTGAAACTGATCATAGGCGAACCGCCAGCGGTGCCGGAGCTTGAACCGCAACAAGCGCAGCAACGTTTCCTGCGGGTGTTTCAGCGTTTTATCAGCGTGTTTGCCCGACCGGAACACCCGTTGGCGCTGTTCCTCGATGACCTGCAATGGCTGGATGCGGCGACGCTGGATCTGCTCGAAGAGCTGCTGACCCGCGCAGAGGTTGCCCACCTGCTGCTGGTCGGCGCCTACCGCAATAACGAGGTGGATGCCGATCATCCGCTCAGCGGCAAGCTCAAAGCCATTCGTAGTGCCGGCGCGCACATCGACGAGATTCGCCTGACCCCGCTCGCGGGTGTGCACATCGAACAACTGATCGCCGAATCGTTGCGCTGCCCACCCGCGAGCATCGTCACATTGGCGCGGCTGGTGCTGGACAAGACTGGCGGCAATCCGTTTTTTGTCATTCAGTTTCTCCAGGCCCTCGCCGAGGAAGAACTGCTGATTTACGACCATCAGCTCAATCGGTGGCGCTGGGATCTTGAGCTGATCAACGGCAAAGGCTACACCGACAACGTTGTCGATCTGATGGTCGGCAAGCTTGCGCGTTTGCCGCTGGAAACCCGGCAGGCCCTGCAACAACTGGCGTGCCTGGGCAACGTCGCGCGGATCGACACGCTGGCCACCGTGCTCGATTTGCCCACGGCTCGCGTGCACGCGGCGCTGTGGCCGGCGGTGCGCCAGGATCTGGTTGAGCGTCTGGAGGGCGCCTGTGCGTTTGCCCACGACCGTGTGCACGAGGCGGCTTACTCGCTGATCGCCGAAGCCGAACGTGCGCAGACGCATTTGCGCATCGGCCGGCTATTGGCGCTGCAAACGCCGGGCGAGGGGCGCGAAGAGGCGATCTTCGAAATCGTCGGCCAGCTCAATCGCGGCGCCAGCCTGATCAGCGCCCGGGCCGAGCGTGAACAACTGGCCGAATACAACCTGCTCGCCGGTCAGCGAGCCAAGGCTTCGACCGCATACACCTCAGCGCTGACCTATTTGGGCGCAGGTGCAACAGTGCTTGGCGAGCAAGGCTACGACAGTCGCCATGAGTTGGCATTTGCCCTGGAGCTGAATCGCGCCGAGTGCGAATTTCTCACCGGGCAATTGACGCTGGCCGACGCCCGTTTGCGGGTTTTGGCCGAGCGTGCGGCAACCACGGTGGAGCGCGCGGCGGTGACGTGTTTGCACATGGACGTCTACCTGTTGCTTGATCGCAGCGACCGTGCGGTGGCGGTCTGCCTGGCCTATTTGCGTCAGGTTGGCATCGACTGGACGGCGCATCCGGACGATCAGCAAGTGCGCCAGGAATACCAGCAGATCTGGACGCAACTGGGTGACCGCAGCATCGAACAATTGATCGACCTGCCGCTGATGGAAGATCCGGCCTCACTGGTGACGCTGGATGCGTTGAGCAAGCTGTTGGCCCCGGCGTTGCAGTCCGATGCGAACCTCGCATGCCTGACCATCTGTAAAGCCGTCAGTCTGAGTCTGGAGCACGGCAATTGCGACGCCTCCTGCATGCTCTACGCCAACGTTGTGCGGGTCGCCGGGCGGCGCTTCGGTGACTACACCAGCGGTTACCGCTTTGGCCGTTTGGGCTGCGATCTGGTTGACCGCCGAGGCCTTACGCAATACGAAGCGCGTACCTACCTGTGCTTTTCGATTTTTGTGGTGCGCTGGATGCGTCCGGTGCGCGAGTGCCGGGAATTGTTGCGACGTGCGCTCAGCGCCGGCAACCGCATCGGCGATTTACCCTATGCAGCCTATGCCGGCAACAGCCTGATTTCCGACCTGCTGTTTATTGGTGAGCCGCTGGCGGAGGTGCAGGTTCAAGCCGAGGCGGGGCTGGCTTATGCGCGGAAAATCCGTTTCGGGCTGGTGGTGAGTTTCATGAGTTGCCAGCGGGCACTGATCCGCATGTTGCGCGGGCAGACTGCGGAATTCGGTAGTTTCAATGATGAACAATTCGATGAAACGCGCTTCGAGGCAAACCTCGCTGCGCCTGATCTGGCGCTGGCTCGGGGCAAGTATTGGGTGCGCAAGTTGCAGGCGCGCTATCTGGCGGCAGATTACGCGGCGGCCGCTGACTGCGCGGCCCAGGCGCGGGAATTAATGTGGGTTATTTCTTCTTTTTTCGAGGAGGCCGAATACCACTTCTACGCAGCGCTGACATTGGCCGCCCACGGCGCCGTCGATGGCGATCAACTGCAACGCTTGGCAGAACACCACAATCAGCTGCAGACCTGGGCGCAACAGTGTGCCGAAACCTTCGCCAGTCACGTGACACTGGTCGGCGCGGAAATCGCTCGGGTTGCGGGGCAACTGATTGAAGCAGAGTTGCTGTATGAGCGGGCGATTCAATTGGCGGTGGATAGCGGTTTCGTTCACATCGAGGCTTTGGCCAATGAGTTGGCGGCGCGTTTCTATGGTGCTCGCGGTCTGGCGAAAATCTCCCGCGTTTACCTGCAAGACGCGCGTTACGGTTACTTGCGCTGGGGCGCCGATGGCAAGGTGCGACAACTGGAGCGCCGGCACCGTTTTCTGCGCCAGGAAGACGCGCTGCCCAGCCCGACTGCGACCATCATTACCGCCGTCGAGCATCTGGACCTGGCCACGGTGCTCAAGGTCTCCCAAGCCGTGTCTGGCGAAATTGTCCTCGACCGGCTGATCGGAACGATCATGCGCACCGCCATCGAACAGGCCGGCGCCGAGCAGGGTGTGCTGATTCTTGCCGAAGGCGAGACGCCGTATATCGCCGCGCGAACGCGCATTGGCGACAGCAGCACTTTACTGTGCAATGAGCCGGTCAACGCGGCGGCGCTGGCCGAATCGGTGCTCTACCAGACCCTGCGCACCGGCGAAAATCTGTGTCTGGACGATGCCGTCGCCGATCCGGCATTCGCCGCTGATCCTTATATGCAACAGCACGGCGCCCGGTCGATTCTGTGCCTGCCATTGATGAATCAGGGCCGGGTCGCCGGGGCGTTGTACCTGGAGAACAATCTGTCGACGGGGGTGTTCAGCCCGGCGCGCATCGCCATTCTGCGGCTGGTCGCTTCACAAGCGGCAATCTCGCTGGACAACGCGCGGCTGTATCGCGACATCGCCAAGCGTGAAGCGAAGATTCGCCGGCTGGTCGACGCCAATATCATCGGCATCATCGTCTGGAGCGTCGAAGGGGAAATCATCGAGGCCAACGACGCGTTCCTGCGCATGGTCGGCTATCAGCGCGAGGATCTGCTTTCGGGGAAAGTGCATTGGCGTGACATGACACCGCCGGCACGACGCGCCGAAAGCGAAGCGGCGCTGGCGACGGCAATCCGCACCGGGCGCGCCCAGCCGTTCGAAAAGGAATACATCCGCAAGGACGGCAGTTGCCTGCCGGTGATCGTCGGTCTGGCCGCGTTTGAAGCCAGTCAGCAACAGGGCGTGGCGTTCGTCCTCGACCTCAGCGAGCGCAAACAAGCGGAAGAACAAGTGCGCGAAGGCGAGCGCCGTTACCGCCAGGTACAAGCGGAACTGGCCCACGCCAACCGCGTGGCGACCATGGGCCAGTTGGCGGCGTCCATCGCCCACGAAGTCAACCAGCCGATCGCCGCCACCGTGACCAATGCCAACGCCGCACTGCGCTGGCTCGGCGCACAACCGCCGAACACCGATGAAGTCGAACTGGGGCTCAAACGCATCATCGCCGATGGCAACCGCGCGGCCGACGTACTCGGCCGGATCCGCGCGCTGATCCGCAAAACCCCACCGCAACGGCAAGCACTGGACCTCAATGCGGTGGTGGGCGAAATGGTCGGGTTTACGCGCGGTGAGGCGACTCGATACGGGGCAGAGGTGTCCGTGCAACTGGCCAGCGACTTGCCGGCGGTATTGGCCGACCGGGTCGAGTTGCAACAGGTATTGCTCAATCTCATCGTCAACGGCCTCGAAGCCATGGAGGTGATGGAGGAGGGCGCGCGTCGACTGTCGATCAGCAGCGATTGCGTCGGTGATAACGTGCAGATTACGGTCAGCGACTCCGGGCCGGGGTTTGCCTGCGAGCGCGCGGAAGAAGTCTTCACCGCGTTCTACACCACCAAAGCCACCGGTTTGGGAATGGGGCTGTCGATCTGTCGCACGATCATCGAGGCGCATGGCGGACGCTTGTGGGCGGAGGCGAATGCGCCTTGCGGGGCGCGGGTTGTGTTGGCGTTGCCGGGGTATAAACAAAGTCCTTTCGCCGAAGGCGGATGCGATTGAGTTGCCGAGTTATGAGGCGCTGCAGCGAACACAGGTTGCAATGTGCGCGAGGTGACCAGCCAGTTTTTATCGTGAACATATAGTTCTCGAATGTCGATATCAGACACGATCATGGCGCAATCAGGCTACTGACTCCTCGGACAGGCCGGGTAAGGTGAGGTGTCTTTAAGTCAAGATAACCCCATACAGATCATGGGGTTGATAGGAACTGCGGCGGTTGAGGGAGGCTTCTTTCGGGGAGTTCTACAGGCAACGATGATGATCGTCTGCTCACATCAACTCGCTTGAATGTCGATCAGCAGAGAATAAAAAAACCAATGATCAGCCCGAACTCCATGGATTCGAGTAGCCAATTGGCGCAGGGCTTCAAGCCTCGTCACGTCACCATGCTGTCCATCGCCGGGATTATCGGCGCCGGTTTGTTCGTAGGTTCGGGGCATGCCATTGCCGCAGCGGGGCCGGCGGTGCTGCTGGCTTATCTGTTCTCGGGTCTGCTCGTCGTGCTGGTCATGCGCATGCTCGGCGAAATGGCGGTGGCCAATCCGGACACCGGCTCGTTCTCGACCTATGCCGATCAAGCGATCGGGCGCTGGGCGGGGTTCACCATTGGTTGGCTCTATTGGTGGTTCTGGGTGTTGGTGATTCCCATCGAAGCATTGGCGGCCGGCCATGTTTTGAACCAATGGTTTCCTCAGGTCGATGCCTGGCTGTTCGCCTTGGGCTCGATCATTGCGTTGGTGGTGACCAACCTGTTCAGCGTGTCCAAGTACGGTGAATTCGAGTTCTGGTTTGCCATGGCCAAGGTCGTAGCGATCATCGGTTTCATCGGTGTCGGGTTTGCCGTGCTGATGGGCTGGATTCCCGACAGGGAAGTCAGCGGCTTGAGCGGGTTGATGGCCGACCACGGCGGATTTGCGCCCAACGGTCTGTCGGCGGTTGTCGGCGCCTTCATCACCATCATGTTCAGCTTTATCGGTACTGAAGCGGTGACCATTGCCGCTGCCGAATCGAATGATCCGTCGCGAAACATTGCCAAGGCCACGCGCTCGGTGATCTGGCGTATCGGCGTGTTTTATCTACTGTCGATCTTCGTGGTGATCTCCGTGGTGCCCTGGAATGATCCGTTGCTGGCCTCGGTCGGCTCTTATCAGCGCGCCCTGGAAATCATGAACATTCCCCACGCCAAGTTCATGGTCGACATCGTCGTACTGATCGCAGTGGCCAGTTGCATGAACTCCTCGATCTACATTGCCTCGCGCATGTTGTTCTCGCTCGGTCGTCGTGGCGATGCGCCGAAGATGCTCAAGGTGACCTCGTCGGCGGGCGTGCCGCGCGCAGCTGTCATCGCCAGTACCGTGCTGGGTGCATTGATCACCGTATGGAGCTATTTCATGCCTGCCGGGCTGTTTCAATTCCTGCTGGCCAGCTCCGGCGCGATTGCCTTGCTGGTGTACCTCGCCATTGCGGTATCGCAGTTGCGCATGCGGCGGATACTGCGCCAGCGCAACGTCGAGCTGACCTTTCGCATGTGGCTGTTTCCCTGGCTGACATGGCTGGTAATCGTGTTTATCTGCGCCGCGCTGGCGGTGATGATGATCACCCCGGAACACCGCACCGAAGTCACCACAACGATCGGTCTGGCGTTGGCGATTTCCTTTATTGGCCTGGTGACGTCGCGTCACCCTGCGCCGGCGGTGCGAGTTACATCGGTGGGGTAAAAAAGGGAGCGGTTTGCGCTGATCTTTTGAGGACGCCGGGCTTTATCACCGCAGATTCCGCATCCGTATAGTGCTTGCCCCGTTACGTGTTCGCCTATAAACCCTCCCACTGAATCGAAGTATTCAGGTCAATGACGCCGGTAGTCACCGGCACACGGAGGGATCATGGATGCCACCGCAATTCCCGAAGGTTTCGCCCCGTTTACCCGAAGCAGTCCGTTGCTGGATTTGCTTGGCCCGATCTACGCGAAGGGCAATGGGCTGCAATTGGAACTGGGTTTATTGACTGACTCACGCCATGCCAACGGCCGTGGCACCTTGCATGGCGGCGTATTGGCGACGTTGGCCGATGTCGGGATGGGCTACGCCATGGCCTTTTCCAGCGACCCTCCGCAGCCATTGATCACGGCGAGCATGACCCTGGATTATCTCGGCGCCGTGAAAATGAACGAGTGGCTGGAAGTGCGTCTGGAGTACTCGAAAAAAGGCCGGCAACTGGCGTTTGCCGCTGTCAGTTTGCATGTCGGTGAGCGAACGGTTGCGCGGGCCAGTGCGGTGTTTGCGGTGCCGATGGGTTGAAAGCTTAGCCATGAAGGCGTGGGTAATCCTGTGTTACCTGGTCGCCTTGCATGGCCGCTTTTTGGCCGATGCCGTCCTCTACCGGCCTGAGAATTTCAGCGACTCCGGATCGAATGACACATTGGCCATACTTCGAGTGTCAGCGACTAATTGCCATTGCCCGGCAGTGCCGTCGATTTCGCGCAGGGTCCATTGCCCGGGGCCGGACCAGGACAGTTCTATGTACGGCCCTTCAAGTACTTCGTTCGCTATTAACCTGTCGACTTCGTCGGCCGGTCCCGGGAGCATGCCTCCGACAGCAATGGGCACGTGCTGACGCAAAAGGCTTTTGAGCAGGCTCAGCAACTCGACACGTGATGTGTAATGCACTCTGTGCTCCCCGCCTTCGGTGTCAGCAAACACCAGGCTACCGGTGTCGGCGTCCAAGGAACTGATCAACGTGAGATGCGTCGGTGGCCGGCCTGAGCCTTTTGAATACCTCATGCCTGATCCATCGCCGCCGCCACGCCCTGATCCTCACCCAGAAACCCACCACTCTGATGCTGCCAGAGCCGCGCATAAATGCCGTTTCTGTTGAGCAACTCAGCGTGTGTCCCTTGCTCGATAATCCGCCCCTCGTCCATGACAATCAGTCGATCCATCGCCGCAATCGTCGACAGCCGATGGGCGATGGCGATCACGGTTTTGCCCTGCATCATTTCATCGAGGCTTTCCTGAATGGCCACTTCGACTTCAGAGTCCAGCGCACTGGTGGCTTCATCGAGCAGCAGGATCGGCGCATTCTTGAGCATCACTCGGGCAATGGCGATGCGCTGGCGCTGGCCGCCGGAGAGTTTGATGCCGCGTTCACCGACCAGGGTGTCGTAGCCGCTGTGGCCTTGCTTGTCGCTCAGTTGGCTGATGAAACCGTCGGCCTGCGCATTGGCGGCGGCGCGGCGGATGTCTTCGTCGGTGGCGTCCGGGCGGCCGTAGGCGATGTTGTCGCGTATCGAGCGGTGCAGCAGCGACGTGTCCTGGGTGACCATGCCGATCGCGCTGCGCAGACTGTCTTGCGTCACCTGCGCGATATTCTGGCCGTCGATGCAAATCTTGCCGCTGTCGACGTCATAGAAACGCAGCAACAGATTGATCAGCGTCGATTTGCCTGCACCGGAGCGGCCGACCAGACCGATCTTTTCGCCGGCGCGGATGTTCAGGCTCAGGTTGTCGAGGACCTGACGTTCGCCGTTGTAGTTGAAATTGACCTTGTCAAAAGACACCGCGCCGCCGGCCGGCACCAGCACGCCGGCATTCGGCGCATCCTGCACTTTGGGGCCACGGGTGAGGGTGGCCATGCCGTCCTGCACGGTGCCGATGTTTTCGAACAGCGACGTCATCTGCCACATGATCCAGTGCGACATGCCGTTGATGCGCAGCGCCATGGCGGTGATCGCCGCCACCGCACCAGTGCCGACCTGGCCGAGGTGCCACAGCCACAGGGCGTAGCCGCCGGCACCGATAATCAGCCCGACCACCAGCGCCTGATTGACGATCTCGAACTGGCTGACCAGACGCATCTGGCGAAAACCGGTGAGCTTGAAGTCCTCCATGGCCGCGCGGGCGAAGTGCGCTTCACGCTTGGAATGCGAGAACAGTTTCACCGTGGTGATGTTGGTGTAGGCGTCGGCAATGCGTCCGGTCATCGATGATCGAGCATCGGCCTGTTCCTGGCCGACCTTCCCCAGGCGCGGCACAAAATAAACCATGGCCAGCCCGAATAATGCGAGCCAAGCAATGAACGGCAGCATGAGTTTCAGGGCGAAGCCGCCAGCCAAGGCGATAATCGCGATGAAGTAAACGCCGATGCCCGGTGCGATTTCGATCAGGGTGAACAGGACTTCGCGCACGGCCAGCGCGGTCTGCATGACCTTGGTCGTGACCCGTCCGGAGAACTCGTCGGAGAAAAAAGAGAGGCTTTGCCGCAGCATCAGCCGATGGAAATCCCAGCGCAGCCGCAGCGGCAGATTGATCGCCAGGATCTGGTGCTGAACCATGGTGCGCAGCGCCACCAGGCCGATACTGACGAACAGCACTATACCGATGCCCCACAGCACGCGGCTTTCCTGCGCGTTGACACCGCCGCCGGCCTGCCACGTCGAGAGCAGATCCACGACCTGTCCGAGAAAGGAAAACAGCCAGGCTTCGTAGATTGAAACACCGGCACTGAGCAGCGCCAACGCGAGGATATAACCGCGTGCACCGCGCGTGCAGGCCCACAGGAACCGCATCAGGCCAACGGGCGGAGGTGGTGCTTCGTCGGGAGGAAATGGGTCGAGCCGTTGTTCAAACACGCGCAGCATTGTGGTCTCCGAAATCATCAGGGTCAGGGGATTTTGCCATTGAATGGCGGTGTTGCGGGATTGCATGTCACTGACTTGTCCCCACCCAGTGTTATCGCTCGGGATCACTGCGGTGCACAACCCCAAGGATTCCGGGTACATGCTGATCAGCTAAGCTGTCTGCTCAGACGACTTGAGCAGTGCACGATGCAGCGAACAAATCCGGTTTCATGTTGGGAGTCGATGGGCAAAGGAAATGTTTAATTTCTTTTTGACGTTTTTGTTCGTCTTGATCCCCACGGCGTCGCTTTCGCTCGACAGTTACCTGCGTTACCGAGTCGCCAGAAACAAACCGGTGAGCAACGTCTGGAAGGGGTGTAATCATTTGCTTTCCATTCTGCTGCTCATGCAGTTGCTTGGCTTGGCGCTGTACTTTTTCTACATCGCCTGAGCGCGGTGATTGTCGGCCTTCCAGGGAGAGGAAACGTACGTGATCCCGAATTATCGAATTCGCTTCTACTCGCTCATCGGTGCGCTGTTATGTCTGCTCGGAGCATTGGCCAGTGCTGAACAGATACACAACGCCGCGACCCTTTGGCAGTTCGACGTCACGACGGGGCGGGGCGTCTCCAAAGTCCGGGAACACTTGGTCTTCGATCAACAACCGTGGCGCTTCGGTTTTTATCTGCTGATGGCCATTGCCGTTTTCATTGCCTCGACTGGCACGGGGCTGTGGTTGTGCTGGGGTGTTTTGCGCGGGCGGCGGGCGTTCAAGCGCTGGAGCGGGAAATTCCGTTAGATAGTCACTCGTTTTGATAGAGGGTCTGAATATGCTGGGTTTCGGTTCCGCACTGTTGGTCATAGGGGTGGGGTTGATTTTGTATGTCTCCGATATGTTCGGGTATTCGAAGTCTGTAGAGGCAGAGCGGTCTCAGCTGACGTCTGCTCAAGTGTTAACCAAAGAGCAGAGAGCCAAGCGTCGCTATTTTCAGTCGGCAGGCGTCGCCAGAGTTGTCGGTGGGTTGGCGATAGCCGTCGGGCTTTTGATCCTGGCTGTCTTTGCTTGAAAAACGTTGATGCCAACTAGCGAATCCAGCCATTGCTCCCCAATTCGGCAACAGTGTTTGTCCCACCGCCCGATTTTTCCCGCCTCCATCATTCCCTAGCATAGTCTCCAGGCCAGCAGCAATCACGCTGAAGCGGCCCACTCAACGAGACGGTGAACATCATGAACACAATGAAAATCGCAATGGCGTTACTGCTTGGCACTCTGGGCGCACAGGCCTATGCGGATTCGGCGCCGACGCAAAACCTGCCGGTCGAAACCTATGGTTACTCGACCAAGCTCGACATCGAGCATGTGATCTCGATCACCGAGCCGGCCAATGAATGCGCGCCGGTGCCGGTTCAGATGACTTACGAGGATTCCCACGGCGAGCGCCATGTTCTGCAATACCAGGTCATGGGCACTGGCTGCTCCAGTTGATTCAGTGCAGAGAAGAGAGGGTCGACACTCCTTGTCTGCGGCACTCAGGGCTTTCTTGCTCCCGCAATATCTTCGTCCGATGCCAGTAATTCCGGGATCGACTGCTTGAGAAAATCCACCCAGGTTTTGGTCTTCGCATCAACGAACTTGCGCGACGGATAGATCGCGAACAGGTTCAACTCCTCCAGCCGGTACTCCGGCAGCACCCGCACCAATGTCCCTGCCCGCAGGCCATCCACGGCCGATGCTATCGGCTGAATGCCGATGCCCATGCCTTTCCTGATCGCGATGGTCATGCCGTCGGCGGTGTTGATGTGAAAGGGCGACACGGGAATAGTGATGGTCTCCATGCCTTGCGGCCCCTCAAACGTCCAGTGCTCCACCGGCATTACCGTGTTGACGATGCGCAGGCACTCATGTTCGGCCAGGGCGTCGGGCGAGTGGGGTATGCCGCGTTTTTCCAGATAAGCGGGCGAGGCGCAGAGGATGCTGTAGGTGATGCCCAGCCGTTGCGCGACGAAGCCGGAATCCGGCAGTTCGCGGGCCAGTACGATGGACATGTCGTAGCCTTCTTCGAGCAGGTCCGGTACGCGGTTGGTCAGGGTCAGGTCGAACATCACCGTGGGGTGAATCTCGCGATAGCGCGCGATGGCGTCGATCACGTAGTGGTTGCCGATGGCTGACATCGCGTGGATTTTCAAGCGGCCCACGGGCAGGGTTTGTGCGGTGCCGGCCTCTTCGTCGGCCTCGCGGACATCGTCGAGGATGCGTTCGCAGCGTTGCAGGTAACGCAGGCCTGCTTCGGTCAGGGCGAGGCGGCGGGTGGTGCGGTTGATCAGGCGCGTGTGCAGGCGGGCTTCGAGGGCGGACACGGCTTTGGAGACGTTGGTTGTGGTGGTGTCGAGCAACTCGGCGGCCGCTGTGAAGCTGCCGCTTTGCGCGACGGCGACGAAGAAACGCATGCTCTGGAAAACGTCCATCGTTGTTCCGCCTTATGGTGGGTTGTGTGGTGTTGGTGAGTCGCTGTTCACTTTTAATGGCGGCCCCTCACCCTAACCCTCTCCCTGAGGGAGAGGGGACTGACCGAGGTGCCTTGCGCTGTCCGCCGACCTGAAATATCAAGTCGAACTCAGGATTTGAATAGCACGCGATCAGGCGCCCTCTCCCTCGGGGAGAGGGCGGGGGGTGAGGGCTACACTCGGCGTCACGCCACAAACTTCAAGACGTACGCCCAGGAATAAACCCCGGCACTCCAGTTTCCACCACCGAATTGAAGCGGATCCGCGTGCTGATGTCTTCCTTGATTTCACGCATTGCCCGCTGCGGCAATGTCGCAACATCAAAATTCTCCTGAATATGCGCTGGCGTCGCCGATGTCGTCAGAAATGCCGTACCACGCTGCACCGCCCACGCCAGTGCCACTTGCGCCGGGGTTTTCTGTACATGCCGGGCGATGCCGGTCAGCACCGCATCTTCCAGCACGTTCGGCTGCATCCCGTGGCCCAACGGCGCGAACGCAAGAAGGATGATGCCGTGCTGTTGGCAGAACTCGAGCATCTCCCATTCCGGCAGGTACGGATGCGACTCGATCTGCACCACGGCCGGTTTTATCCGTGCTGCGGCGACTATTTCTTTCAGTGCCTCCAACGTGATGTCTGACAGGCCAATAGACTTGCAGCGACCTTCGTCCACCAGACTTTCCAGCGCACGCCAGGTGTCGAGCAAAGTGACTTCGCCATCGTAAATCACGTGGCCGAACACGTCGCGCGGGTCCTGATCATCCCCCGCCTGAAAAGCGAATGGCGTGTGGATCAGGTAGCAATCGATGTAGTCGGTCTGCAGGCGTTGGCAGCTCGCCTCAAAGGCCGGCTTGACCCGCTCGGGCCGGTGGTTGGTGTTCCACAGTTTGGTGGTGATGAACACGTCTTCACGGCGAATCTGGCCGGCAGCGAAAACCTGCTGAAAGGCCACGCCGATCTGCGTTTCATTGCGATAGCGCTCGGCGCAGTCGAAATGGCGGAAACCCACCTCCAGCGCGCATTTGACCGCTTCAGTGGTGGTGCTCAAATCGCGGAACAAGGTGCCAAAGCCAACGGCCGGCATCGAGCCTGCACCGTTGTTCAGCGGCCAGCGGGTGTCGCGAAGCGCATCGTGAAAGGCTTCGTAAGTCATGGTTTTTCTCCAGTGTCGGTGGTTACAGCGGTGTTTGCCCGGTGCCTGCGCGGGCGGCGATTTTCTGCTCGAAAACGCCGACGGCATTGCCGCCCAACGCTACGAACAACTGCACGGTGTCGAGATAGCGCGTGGTCTTCACCTGAATCTGCCCGAGCAACGCTTGCTCGTAGGCACGCTCGGCTTCGAGCACTTGCAGCACGCTGTTTTCGCCTTGGGCGTAAGCCTGTTGGTTGAGGCGAAAGCTGCTGTCAGCGGCGCGCAATGCATCGTCCTGCGCGAGGTTTTGTTCGGCGCCGTGATGGATCGCCTGCAAGCTGTCCGCGACCTGTCCGAACGACTGAATCACCGTCTGCTGATAACGCGCGAGCGAGGCGTTGTAGCCATCGACGGCGGCCTGACGTTCGGCTTTCAGCGTTCCGCCATTGAAGATTGGCGCGGTCAGTCCGGCAGCAAAACCCCACAGCGCTGCGCCGCCATTGCCTGAAGCGGCTTGCGCCAACGAGGCCGACAGTTCGATACGCGGATAGAGATTGGCCGTCGCCACCCCCACGGCTGCGCTGGCCATGTGCAGTTCGGATTCGGCCTGGAGAATGTCCGGGCGGGTGCGCGCGGTTTCCGAGGGCAGGCTGACCGGCAGCGTCGTCGGCAAGGCAAAGTCGTCGAGGGTAAAGTCCGGCGCGATCCAGTCAGCCGGGCCTTTGCCGGCGAGGATCGACAACGCATGCCGCGCCGCATCACGCTGCTGGGCGAGGGGCGGCAACAGGGTGCGATCCTGAGCGAGGCGGGTTTCGGCCAGTGAAACATCGATGCGCGTGGTGCTGCCGCTCTGTTGGGCGCGGCGCACCAGATCAAGGTTTTTCGTGTCATTGGCCAGTAGCGTTTGCACCGCCGCGATCTGCGCGTTGGCCGAGGCGATCAGCAACGCCTGTCGGGCCACTTCGCCGGTCAATGTGAGGTAGGCCGCTTCGTAGCGGTGTTTGTGCAAATCCGCCAACGCCTGCTGGCCTTCGACTTCACGCTTGATACCACCGAAGGCATCCAGATCGAATGCCACACGCGGGCCGATGGCGTAGATATTGGCAACGCTTGGCTGCGGCCCGTTGTGAGTGCGCTGCCGACCGCCCGCTGCCGCAAAATCGACTTGCGGGTACAGTTCGCCTTCTGCTGCGGCAACAGACGCGGCGGCCTGACGCAACGTTGCGTCAGCGGCGACCAGTTCAAGGTTGCCGTCGATGGCGCGGCGCATCACCTGGTCGAGCTTCGGCGAGCGCAGCGCCGCCCACCAATCGCCGTGAATGCGTTGGCCCATGTCGAAACGCTGAGCACCGGTCGACTGCTCGGCTTGCTCATCGTAGTGCGCTGAGGAACCGGTGGTCGGGCGCTGGAAATCGGGGCCGACGGTGCAGGCCGACAGCATCACCATCAAGGCCAGCGCACTGAAGGTGCCGGGGATTGCAGAACGAGTGAAGCGCGTAGACGTTTTCATTTTGCAGACTCCACAAAGATCAGTTGGCCGCAGCCGGTTTGCGCAGCAACAGCACCAGCGGACTCACCGCGAGCATCACCAGCATCAGAATCTTGAACTGGCCCATCACCGCGACGAACGCGGCCTGATGGGTCACCAGATGGTTCAAGCCTTCCAGCGCCGATAGCGAGGTCGGCAGCGCCGTGCTGTAGGGCGTCAACTGGCTGACCAGCGCCATGTGCATGGCCTGGGTGTTGTTGAAGAAAAAGATCTGTACCACCGCCACACCGAGGGTGCTGCCATAGACGCGCATCAGGTTGAACAGGCCGGTGGCTTCCGGGCGCAATGTCGGGTTGAGCGTGCTGAAGGCGACCTTGCTCAGCGCCGGCATCAACACGCCGAGGCCGACGCCTTGAATGAATCCGCTCCATGCCACGGGTGTCCAGTCCATCAAGGGCGAGTAACCGAGCATCAGCCAATTGGCGTAGACCACCAGCGCAAGGCCGGCGGCGATGAACACGCGGGTGTCGATCCAGCCCGGCGCACGCCCCATCAGCAGGAACGCGCCGACCAGGCCGAAGCCGCGCGGAATGGTCAGAAAACCGGTGGTGTCTGGCGGGTAGCCCATGATTTCGTCGAGCATCGGCGAGGTCAGCGCCATGGTCGACAGCAGCACGAAACCGAGGGCGAAGAACATCACTGTCGACAGCACGAAGTTGCGATCGCTAAGCAACGCCTTGCTGACGAAGTGCACCTTGGCCGTCCACCGATGCACGATGAACAGGTACAGCCCGAGCCCGCAGGCCAGCGCTTCAATCCAGATTTCCAGCGAGTCGAACCAGTCCAGGCGCTCGCCGCGGTCGAGGAGCATCTGCAGGCTGATCATGCCGAGGGTGAAGCTGCCGAAACCGAAAAAATCGTACGGCGGACGCTGCTCGGCTTTTTTCTCGGCGAGCAGCAACGTCGCCACCAGGAAGATGTACGCCGTCAGCGGCAGGCTGAGGTAGAACATCGGCCGCCAGTCAAAGTACTCGCAGATCAGGCCGCCGATGCTCGGGCCGCTGACGATGCCGAACAGCACCAGCGCTGTCCATTTCGCGCCGAATGCAGGACGCTTTTCCGCCGGCAGGGTTTCCAGGGCAATCGCCATCGACAGCGGCGCCAATACGCCACTGGCCAGTCCTTGCAGAATGCGCGCGGCGATGAATTCCAGCGGCGTGCTCGCTAACGTGCCGAGCCACAGACCGAGGGCAAACAGCACCAGGGCAATCTGATACACCCGCTTCAAGCCGAAGGCGGCAGCGAGCCACTGAGCGACCGGCAAAGTGATCGCGCTGGCGGCCAGATAAGCGGTGAAAATCCACCCGGCCTGATCGTCAGTCATCGACAGACTGCCTTGTATCAAACGCAGCGCGGCATTGGGCAACGGCAGGTTCATCGATTGCAGATAGGTCGCCAGCAGCGCCACAAAGCGCAATGCGCGCAGATCGGCCAAGTTGTTGCGTGTAATGGCGTTCATCACGAATTACCCCGCGCTGAGCAACGACTTGAGTGGATACCACCACGGCGTGCGGTGGCCGGTGTCGACTTCAACCGTGGCGCTGGTGCCGGAGAACAGCGGCATGGTCGGGTCGGCGTCGTCGAGTTCGAGGCGCACCGGCACCCGCTGCACGACCTTGACCCAGTTGCCGGTCGCGTTTTCCGGCGGCAGCAGGGCGAAATCCGCGCCGGCGCCGGGACTCATGCTGATCACGTGGGCCTTGAAGGGCCGGTCTGGATAGGTGTCGAGCGTGATCGTCGCGGTCTGACCGGGCCGCATGTGGGTGAGTTGGGTTTCGCGGAAGTTGGCTTCGACCCAGGTCTCGTGGCCGGAAATCAACGCGAACGCCGCGCTGCCGTTGCTCACATAATTACCCACCTGCAAGTCGTCGACCTTGGCCACGATGCCGTCGGCCGGTGCGGTCACTGTGGCGTAGGACAGATAGAGCTGCGCTTCGTCGAGCTGAGCCTTGGCTTCACGCACCGTAGGGTGGCGGTCGATGGCGATATCAGGATCACCGTTGAGGGCGACCACGGTGCTGGCGATCTGTTGCTCGATCGCGGCGATGCGTTGGCGTGAGACTTTCAGGTCTGTGTCGGCGCGCTCATAAGCCGCCCGCGAGACAAATTCGCTGACGACCAGCGCTTTTTTACGGGCGAATTCTTTCTGGTCATAGTCCGCCGACGCTCGCGCCGATTGCAGTTCGGCCTGCTGCTGGCGATAGCCGGCCTTGAGGCCGTCGATGCGCAGGCGAGCGTTGCCTAACTGGGCTTCGGCGCGGTCGACCGCGATTTGCAATGGTTGCGGGTCAAGGCGAAACAGCACCTGGCCCTTGCGCACGGGTTGGTTGTCGTCCACGGCGATCTCGACCACTTGCCCGGACACCCGCGCATTGATCGATGCCTTGGCCACGCGAGCATAGGCGTTGTCGGTGGAGACGTAAGGCTCGTTCGCCCGGTATTGGCTGTAACCGATGACCGCGAACAGCGCGGGCAGGCCGGCCATCAACAGTGGCCGCAGCCTTTGCTTGAGCGGTTTTTTTGGCGGGGCGTCCGACAGATCCCGGATCGGCTGGGCGCTGGCATGTGCTGCGGTGAGATCAATTGGCTGGGTCATGATCTGCTCTATCCAAAATGCTGAAGCGCAAACGGGACATCGGGCCGACCGGGGCAATCGCCTGTGGCCGCGACGTGATTAATGGCTGCGAAAAATCAAAATCCGTGCGCGGTGGGGGAGGATCGCTCCTTACCGCTGTTCGTCGTTGCTACAGCCCATTCGAGCTGCGCCACAACAAAGCTGTTGACCAAGGAATTTCTGGTTCCTTAATTTTGTGCGATGGTGTAAGAATATGAGCGACTTCTCATCCTTGCAAGGAATTTGTACGACATGGCACAAAATAAACCGACAGAAGGAAAAGGCCGCGGCCGGCCTCGCGCCTATGACCCGCAAACAGCGTTGCAACAGGCCCTTGGCGTGTTTTGGAACACCGGTTATTCCGGCGCATCCCTCGACAGCATCGCCACCGCCGCAGGGATGAACCGGCCAAGCCTGTACGCCGCGTTCGGCGATAAACACGCGCTCTATATCAAGGCTCTGGATCAGTATTGGGACACCGCGCACGCCGCCATGCAGGCCGCGCTGACCGACAGCAGCCTGACCCTGGCCCAGGCGCTGAGCGGTTTTTATGAGGGGCAATTGGCGATCTACTTCTCGGGCGACGGCCAGCCTCGTGGCTGCTTTGCCATCGGCACGGCGACCACCGAAGCGGTTGAAGACCCGGAAATCCGCAATGTGCTGTCGGCACGCCTCAGCCAGTTGGATGCTGATCTGCAAGCGCGTCTGCAAACAGCAATCGAGGCTGGCGAACTGAAAGCCGGGAGTGATTTGGCCGCGCTGGCGGTGATCGCTTCTTCGCTGCTGCACAGCATTTCGATCCGCGCGCGGGCGGGCAAATCCCGTGAAGAGCTGACCGCGATTGTGCGCAACGCCGTCAGTGTGATTTGCGGCTGAACGCGCTCATGAACGGCCTCGAAGACATTCTCGCGAAAGACCTGTCAGTGGTCTTTTGCGGGATCAATCCCGGTCTGCTCGCGGCGGAGCAAGGACATCATTTCGCCGGGCGCAGCAATCGGTTCTGGCGCACGTTGCATCTGGCCGGGTTTACACCCGAAGAAGTGCGCCCGGAAAACGACCGCTCGATTCTGCAGTATCAGTGCGGATTGACGGCGGTGGTCGCACGGCCGACCGCGCGGGCGGATCAAGTATCGGCGCAGGAGTTTGTCGCCGCTGCGGCCGATTTCGAACAGAAGATTGCCCGCTACAAACCGGGGCATGTGGCGTTTCTCGGCAAAGCGGCTTATTCGGGCCTGTCCGGGAAAACGCTCATTGGCTGGGGGCTTCAGGCCGAGACCTTCGGCCATGCGGCCGTCTGGGTGTTGCCCAATCCCAGCGGACGCAATCTGGCGTTTAACCTCGAACAATTGGTCGCGGCGTATCGCCAGCTGGCCTGGGCAGCCGGTTTTCAAGCGGGCTGAAGATTTGCCTTAACGTGCGCCGAAATCCATTTCCGGCTGTAGGCCAGAACGCCCTGAGCGATGGCCGTGGGGAAGTGGATAAAACCGTGAGGTGAGGAGGGCAACACGTACATGTCGACCGGCGCTGATTGCGCCCAACGCCTGGCGATGTCGAGGGTGTCGTCGCGCAGCGGGTCGAGTTCGCCGGCAAACAGCAGCGCGGGCGGGAAACCGGCGAAGTCGCCGTACAGCGGAGACAACGGTGGCTGGCGGCGCTGCTCGTCAGTCATGTCGGGCGTCAGCAGGCGCAACGCCTCGACCATGCCGGGGCCGTCCAGCACCAACGTGTCGGCAGGCGCGTTGCGTACGCTGGGTGTACCGGTGAGGTCGTAGACGCCGTAATACAGCAGCGCACCGCTGATGCGTTGCAGTAAATCAGGCCATTGCTTGAGCGCCAGCAAGGTCGCCGCCGCCAGATGGCCGCCCGCCGATTCACCGACCACCACCACGGGCAGACCGGCAAATTCGGCTTCTAGCAATATTCCGCGAGTAGCGTTGAGGCAGTCTTGCAGCAGACCTTCAATCGGCGTCGAAACCGCTAATCGATAGTCGACCGAAACCACCGTCACCTCGCAGGTATCGACGATGGCCGCGTTGAAGTTGTCGTCCATCTGCGCGTTGCCGATCACCCAGCCGCCGCCGTGAAAATCCAGCACCACGCCTTTCGCCGGGCCCTTGGGGCGAATTATCCGTACGGGCACGTTATCAATCAGCTTGCGCTCGGCCGTCAGACCAAACTTGCGTAACACGCCGCAGCCGCCCATCTGACTGAGGCGCAGCAGCGCCTGAATCAAACGCGGCGTCAGGCGATTGCGGATCTTGAAGCGTGGCAGCCAGGCAAGCTTCCTGTTGAAAGCACGCACCTGCGCCAACTCGCGCTCGCCTTGCGGCCACGGTGTTGCAATACCCCCATTGGCATTGCTCATCAGCGGTTCTTGATCAGGATGGAAAAATTCAACGCCGCCGCCACGCACAGCCACGCCAGATAAGGAAACAGGATCAACCCCGTGATCAGGTCCAGTTGTATCGCCAGCACCACCATCGCCGCGACCACCAGCCACAACACGGTGAGAATCACCATCGCCGCCAACACCTGATGCGCGCCGAAGAACACTGGCGTCCACAGCGTGTTCAACGCAATCTGCGCCGCCCATAGCGCCAGCACGGTCTGGCTGCCGGGGATCAGGCTCAAGCGGTAACCGGCCCACGCCAGCAGCAGATAGATAATCGTCCAGGCCACGGGGAACGCCCAGTTAGGCGGGGTGAAGCCGGGTTTGTTCAGCCCTTCGTACCACGGGCCCGGTTTGAACATCACGCCGGTGGTTGCCGCTGCTGCGCAGGCCAGAAGAAAAATGAAGAAGGTCATCGCCAGTCCTTGGCTGAAATCAGCCGCTAAGGGGTTTAAGAAAAGGACGCCTGCCGACGCGAAAAGTTTGCATGGTACGAGGATGATTTAAAGTCTTTGCGCGTTGACGACACATTAGCCGAACCGGATTTCGAGTCGTCAGTGGTGCGTGCGACTGGCTTGAGCGTAGCGGTCGATGCGGGAGGGCACAGTTGCAGGAACAGCCTGCATGGGAGGGATTGACGGTTGCAACCGACATCCAGGATTTGAATACACGAGGCTCAAAAGGCTTGGCGATCAACCAAGCCCGCTAAGCGAATGAATCAGCGTTTGTCGATCGGCGAGTTCATGATGAACAGCACGCTACGCTTCAGCAGTGCCGCCCAGCTGCTGCCTTTAGCCCAGGCTACATGGCTCTGAATATCCCAGACATTCTGCTGTGCGACATACCGTTCAGTACTCAGTTTGCTATAGAAGTCGGAGCAGGGAACAAGTCGATCCAGGTAGGCCTTTTGTACCTTCAGGACACCGACCGTGGGCGCTGAGAAGTGACCGCTGAGCACGTCAAGACCTTGCGCGCTTTGACCATTCTTGTCACTGCCGCTCAGCACGAACCCAACCTTCATGTAGAACTGATTACGGCGCTGGCGCTCACTGTCGCCATTGACTGTGTGAGAAGAAAGCATGCCCGGTTGAATGACGTAGTTCTGTAGTCCTTTGCGATGCAGCCAGTCGATGACGCGGGCCATCAAGGCCGGGCCCAGGCCGTGTCCTTCCGGGTACATCTGGATCTGACTGGTCGGACCAAACATTACGGTATGGGTCTGGTGGCAGACCGTGACCGAAACGCAATTGCCGAATCGATCAAACTGATTATTGAATGTCCCCGGCTTGGTTGCGCGGGCGCGATAGTACTCAAAGTCAGGCTTTTCTTCGATCTGGCCAAGCCGGGACTGTTCCGTCACGGCGATCAACATCACCTTTTTGTTCGCGGCCTCGAAGAGATAGGCCTCACGCAGCGTTGCGTCAACTTCCATTTTGTCTTCAGCTTGTTTCAGCGTTGTCATATTGCTCCTTCGGGGGAAAACCCTTGCATCGTTGGTCTACTGTCGCCACGGATGAGTGATATCAGGGCGTTGCCCGGGTCGCGTCAAAATTGACCCAGCGGGCGAATCGTTGCTGCATGAACTCTTCGCAACCGGTTTCCAGTTGCTCCTGCCGCGTGGGTACTTTCGGTTTGAACATCCGGTTGAACAGGCCACCACCGAAAACACCGGCCACTGCCTGATACACCAAAGACGATTCGATGCCTGAGAGTGAGGAAAAACTGTTTTTGGAGCGCGTGTTGCCGCAGCTGTCGCTATAAAAATGAGTGGAATCGTCCGGTTGGAGCGAATCGTCCGGTGCCTCACCGGTGGGGTAAATCAGCGCTTTGGAACCGGCGATGGAGTAAACACAACCGAAGGCTTTCTCCTGATTCGAAAACACTTTTGCGTAAGCGGCGGCCGCCGAATTCTCATCCGGCCCACCGAGAAAAATGACCCGCTGATCGCTGTCAAGCGTGGCCTTGTTGGCATCATAAAAGCCGACATCCCACAGACGGCTGGTATACCCGGCAAACGCCTGGATTCGTGCCTCGATGATGTTGGCGGCACTGACGTATCCGTCCGCATACACCACCGTTATCTGATTTGAAGGCGCCCTGAAACCCATCTCGTTCTCCCTGTAAAAAATGCGCAACTGCTCTGCCGTCAGGCGTTAAAGGCTAATTGCCATATCTGTCGATTCCATTAATATGTGGCACTTTGCCACAATCGAGATGGAATTCGTTCAATGTTCAATGGTGATCTTAAAAAAAACGCGCTGGAGCAACTTGAAAAGGCCCGCAATCGTCAGACGCTTGTCGCTGACGATGTCGAGAAAGCCTGTACCGGTCTGCATACCGTGCGCCACCGCGCCAGTACCGAATTGATGAGATCGGTCGAGACGTTCATCAACCACCTGGCCAACTCACCCAAGGAATTCGAAAAGTCCTTTGGGACTTTCAGGGCCGAGGCCCAATCATTTTGTGGCTTGGTCAACAAGCTCAACATCGAAGCCTCCAAGGTCGAATTCACGGCCGGCTCGTCGGCGGCTGCTGGTGTAGCCGCGGGTGTCGGTACAGCAGCGTTCGCACCGACGGCCGCGATGGCAGTTGCTACCACGTTCGGCACTGCTTCCACCGGTGCGGCGATTTCCGGGCTGTCGGGCGCCGCCGCCACCAACGCTGCGCTTGCCTGGTTGGGCGGAGGTGCATTGGCGGCGGGCGGTGGCGGAATGTCTGCAGGATCGGCATTGCTCGCGCTGGCAGGTCCCATTGGCTGGGGCATTGGTGGCGCAGCCATTGTGGGCGGCGGTCTGTATGCGCGGAGCAAAAACCGGAAAATAGCCGAAGAGGCTGCCGAGCATCGTGCACAGATCGAAGCCTCCACCCGGACATTGAACGTCGCCAGACAATGGGTAGACCGGATGATCGCGAGCACCGTGCAACACGCCGACGGCATGGATGTATTGCTGGGTGTTTTGACGCGCACCGCTCCAAACAACTACTCGCTGTTCAATGCTGAGCAGAAGAACATGCTCGGCGCGCTCGTCAACCATATGAACTCGCTTTCTCAACTATTGAACAAGGCGCCTGAATGATGGCGCTCGATCAGACGGAGACGGGTACTGTCCGCGACCAGATCACTGCGCAACTGGTGGATGGAATCAACAACATTCGAATCCAGACCACTACCCGGTTACTGAACGGTCAGGACGAAGCGCTGCACAAAGCGGTTGAGCAAATTGATATTGTTCGCGCGTTTCTGAAAACCCCCGAAAAGATCCTCGGTAACCCTTTGACCAAACACGGAGAAATTGCCGAGCAGGTTGAAGTGGGGGTGCGCAATGCCCGCTCGCTGGTCGAACAAGGCGACTTCGTTGCGACGTTCGAAGGCGTCGGCCGCACGGCACCTGAGGACTTCCTGCTGGACGGTATCGCGGTTCAGTCGAAGTTCATCAACGGTGCCAACAATGGGCTCGGCGAAGTGCTTGAGCATATGAGCAAGTACGAAACGTTCGGTAGAGACGGCTCTTTTTACCAGATTCCCAAGGACCAGTTCGAAACCATCACCCGCGTCATCAACGGTGATCCCGGTCCTCTGAGTGATAAGTCGGTCAGGGCCATCCTGGCAAAGGTCAAGGAAATCGAGGAGACGTCTGGCAAACCTTTCCAGGACGTCGTCAAACCCAGCCTGCAGAACTACGCGGACCCGCAACAGGGCAAGGTGTTCGACACTCTTGAGCGGGAAGAGAATGCGTTGGCCGACCGCAATGATCAGCGCAAGGAACAGATTCGCAGCGAAAACGGCCCGTCGTTGGCTGGCGCGGCCCAGGCTGCCGCGATCGCAGGTGCGGTGGGAGGTGCCGTCGGGTTGACCACTTCGCTGTACGCCAAATACAAGGAAGGCAAAAACGTATTCAAGGGTGATTTCAACACGCAGGACTGGGCCGATGTTGGAATCGATACAGGCACGGCAGCAATCGGCGGTGCGATCGCCGGCGGCTCGATCTACCTCATGACCAACTATGCAAACATGGCTGCGCCTTTTGCCGGCGCTGTGGTCAGCGCCGCGAAAGGGGTCAGTACCCTGATCGTCGATTACCACGCCGGCAGGATTGATCTGGACGAGTTGATTAGCCTGGGCACTGTTGTCTGCGCAGAGTCGGCCATCGTCGGTATCGCTACGGCCGCCGGGCAGGCTCTGATACCTGTTCCCGTGATCGGCGCGGTAGTGGGCTCCGTGGCTGGCAAGATGCTTGCTGAATTCCTCAAAGGGCAATCGGCCGGGATTCAGGCCACCCTGGATGCACGAATGAACGAATACCTGGCCACAGTCGACCGGCAATGCCAAGCCGTCGTGCAGGACATCCTTGAGGCATTCGATCATCTGGGCGATCTGATGACCGCCGCGTTTGATATCGAGCGAAACACCGAGTTGTTGCACAGCAGCGTCGTACTGGCGCTGACCCTGGGCGTTTCGCCTGCGGTTCTGATTACCCGCCATGAGGAACTGGATGCGTTCATGATGAGTTGAAAAAAACAACAACACGACCATGTCGAGACTTCCCTTGAGTCGCGGGGAGGTCTGACCGCTTCGCTTTGCGATTGAACTAAAAACTGACTGCTGCGTCAGGATGATCAGTGCCTTTTTCTACTGACGCGGATGACATCATGAACACCTTTCACATCGATTACCGATTCAACGGCGAGCCTCGTACCTTTCTGCTTGAACTCAAGGAACAGGAGTTGGCCAACCATGAGGCTGCGATGCACTTGCTGGAACTGCATCTGGGCGACGCGGAAAACGGCTTGATCATGCCCACGGCTGACTCAACACCCGAGCAGATTCTGGAGCATGCCGAACGGGTAGGGATTACAGACATCAAGGTTGTCAGCAAAACCAACTGAAGTGTGCAGCAGACGTTGGCAATGGCGGTGATTCATCGCATGCTGCGCGCACACTTCACTGCTCGCCTGGAGGACACGCCTTGCCGACCCTGCGCCGCGCTGATCTTGATTACGTTCTGCAAATCCTGGAGCAAGACACAATTCACGACTTGAGCCTTATTTGTCAGGCTGTAGAGATGAATCCTCGCGACCTGTTGAATCAAGTCGCGATTGCCATGGCCGATCAGTTCCTTAGCGGTGCACGCGACTTTCACGCATGCGACGAGGTGATGAATCTGTTGTTCGGCGATATCGTCAACCTCGGCATGGATGCCGAAATGCCCGAACCGGCTTTTTCCATCTACTTGGCGTTTGATTCCGGAGAGCATTGGCACACCGGTGATAACAAAGAGGTCGTCCCTTGGGAAAAATGGACGCGACCTGAGCTCGTGCAGATTCTTGATCGGCTGACGGGTGGCTTGTCCGGGGCTCGTCGATAATTACACGCTTTCTAGCGCTGGATGGTCGACAAGCACGTTTGCCCGCTCTTGATAGAACCGTAAAAACTCCTCCGCCGGCATAGCCTTGCCAAACAGCCAGCCTTGACCAAACTGAACACCGTGACCGTGCAGGTAGTCGCGCTGCGCTTCGGTCTCGATGCCTTCAGCAACGATTTGTAGACGCAGACTCCTGGCCATTTCGATGATGTGGCCGGTCACGGATCCGGTCGCCGCGTCGTGATCGATGTTGTCGACGAACGATTTATCGATCTTCAGTACATCCAGCGGCAGTTGCTGCAAATGCTGAAGACTGGAAAATCCGGTGCCGAAATCGTCAATGGCCGCCAGATAACCCAGCTCGCGGGCACGATTGACGGTGGCGCGGGCGGCATCAATCTCAACGAAGCCGCGTTCGGTGGCTTCCAGCCAGATCTGCTTCTGCTGCACATCGGCGCGGCGCAATGCGGCTTCCAGCTTCGGCAGAAAGCGGCCACTGCTGACGTCCTTCGCCGCCAGGTTGATTGCCACGTGCAGGCTGCGTTCCTTGACCAGCAACGGGCCGAGATCATGCATCACATGGTCGATGACCTGATCGGTGATCGGCAGAATCAAACCACTGTGCTCGGCCAGCGGAATAAACGCATCGGGGCACACCCGCGAGCCATCCGGATGCTGCCAGCGCACCAGTGCCTCCGCACCGACACAGGCACCGTCGCTGAGGCGGATGATCGGCTGATAGTGAACGACGAACTCACGGTTGCGCACCGCCAATTGCAGTTCGGCCAGCGGCGACAGGCGTTGGCGAGTGCGGCGTACGATCAGCAACACCAGCACCCCCGCGAGCAAGCCACCGATGGGCAACAGCAATAACTCCCGGCGGATCAAGCCTTGCATCAGCTCATGGCGCGACAGCGCGGCGATGGCGACCCAGTCGCCGCTGTGCACGAGGGTGTAGAGATAGCCATCGGCAAGGCCCGAATGCGGGCCGGAATGCACGCGAGCAAGAAAGTGTTCCGCACCCGGGCGCGAGGTGCTGATCAATTGCCCGGACGCGGTGCCGACCGTCAGATGCAGATCCTCATCGAGCATCACATGCAGAAATTGCTCGGGATCGACCAGCACGTTGAACGCGGCATACTGCAGCGCCATCATCGGTTTCGCCGCAACGATGCGCGACTGCACGCCTAGCGACACGCGCACACCGTCCGAGGTGGTGAAATCCTCGCGCCATGGCGTCGCGTGCTGTCCGACCGGGCCCCAGGAACCGCAGGCGTAAATCTCTTCTTCGACGTAACCGATCGACTTCACCGAGAGGGTGTTGATGGTCAGCAGACGCATCTCGTCGATGCTTTCCGGCGTGCACGGCGCTAGACGCGAACCCGCGATGGATTTCAGTGCACCGGCCGCTTCACTGAAAGTCCCGTGGGCGCGACTGGAGGCAACGGAAGCGAGGGTTTCCAGGCGCTGTTGCGCCGCCGCCAGATTCAACAGCCAGGCGACGTAACCCATCAAAATGAGCGGAAGCAAGACACACGGAAGGCCCAGGAGAACGCTCCCCCAGACAATGCGTTTTTTGTTCATGGCGCCACCTTGGCCACAAGGCCTGTGACGTGCGCACAGCACGGCTGTTTTCAGCCACTGCAGAATAACGCCGCTGTGTGGGGCAAATATTGCTGTAGATCAACCCATCTGACAGTCACACAAACATCTCCTGTGGGAGCGAGCCTGCTCGCGAAGAGGAACTGCCAGCCAACATCATTTCAGCTGACCCGCCGCATTCGCGAGCAGGCTCGCTCCCACAGGTGTTGTGTGAAAGCCGAGGTTTCCAGCAACGTCGGTTACCGCTTGAATCTCATTATCCATTTGGATGACTTCATGAGCGCCAACCGTTTTAACGGATGGACCGATCACGCACCCCACGGCCCGATCGCGCAGCCATTTCCATTCCAACTGAAACTGTCATATTCAGTATCACTTGCCTACCCATAGTGACCAGCCCAACGCTTAAACAATGAGGCTGCACCGTGTTTCAACGTCTTCTGTGTTCGCTGTCCGTACTGAGTCTGTCCATCGCCGCCGCCCATGCTGCCGAGTCTGTGCCGCTCGACACGCCGCGCCTGCAAGGCATGGACAATTTCCGCGATGTCGCTGGCACCACCTCCGCGTATTCCACCGCTCACGACGGCACCATGCGCGCTGGCGTGTTCTACCGCGCCAACGCGGTAACTCCAACGGCCTCTGACCTGACGACCCTAAACAGCCTCGGTATCAAAGCGGTCTACGACTTGCGCACCCCCAGCGAAATCGCCGCGACCCCCGACACAATGCTGAGCGGCGCGACCTACCAGAACATCGACATCATCGGCAGCACCACCTCTGGCGCGAATATCACCAACGTTTCCTTCAAAAGCGCCGCCGACGCCATCGCCATGATGGAGCAGACCAACCGCGCCTTCGTCAGTGACGCCGGCATGCGCGGCCAGTTCGGCAAGCTGTTCAATGAACTCGCCAGCGTCGACGCCGCGCAACTGTTCCACTGCACCGCCGGCAAGGACCGCACCGGCTGGACCGCCGCCGTGTTGCAGAGCATCGCCGGGGTCGACAATGCGACCATCATGGCCAACTATCTGGCGACCAACGACTATACCGCCGCCCGTGTCGCCGCCACGCTCAAAGCGCTGCCGCCGAGCATGGCCGCCATTTACGAGCCGTTGCTCGGCGTCCAGGCCAGTTACCTTCAGGCCGGCCTCGATGAAGTCACCGCCGAATACGGCAGCATGGACAACTACCTTAAACAAGGCCTCGGTCTGTCGCAGGAAACCATCTATGTGCTGCGCGGCAAACTGGTCGAATACAACAGCCTGCCGGGTCAGGCCGGGCTGATCGGCAACGCCGCCGCCGGTGCCGAAATGCTCCGCCAATTGCAAAACACCAGCCTGTCCGGCACCTACAGCGCCTACAACTACTACCTGCAATCGGCCATCGACGCCGGCACCCTCGGCGGTGTTGAATCGCAGGTCGGCGGCCAGGTTCACGCCGACGCCGCCAGCTACCTGCTGCGCCAAAACGCAATGATCGAACAAGCCGCTGCACCATTCGCCAGCGGCACGGACCTCAAGGTCGGCCAATATCGCCTCTGGACCACCGCGCTCGCTGGCTACCTCGGCACCGACGGCTCGGCCGACGCCGAGAGCAGCAATGAACACAGCCAAGGCCTGATGGTCGGCATCACCCAACGCTTCAGCGAACAGCTCAGCGCACGTGGCGGCTTCGGCTACAGCAAAGGCACGGTCGGCGGCGCGGGTGGCGAAGCCGACACCGACTTCACCTTCCTCAACGTCGGCACCCGCTACGGCTTCAGCAGCCTCGAACAAGGCCTGTTCCTCGATGCCAACGCCAGCGCCGGCTACGTCGACTACGACAGCAAACGCGACCTCGGCGGCGGCCTCGGCACCGCGAAAGGCAACAGCCACGGCAACCTCACCGGCGCCACCGTCGCCCTCGGCTACCGCGCCCCGGTCAACGGCATGACTTTCGAACCGAGCCTGGGCTTCCGAGTAAGCCACCTCGACCTCAACGGCTTCAAAGAGAAGGGCAGCGAACTGTCCCTCGACGTCGACGACAACAGCGCCACCCGCCGCAGCGCCGTCGCCAACCTCAACGTCGGTTTCGCCCCGGTGACGATGGGCGCATGGCAACTGGTGCCGGGCGTGCAAGTGGGTTACGAGCGCACACTGGGCGACAACCAGGTCGACAGCCAAGGCCACCTGCTGGGCCTCGACATCGAACAACGCGCGGCTTTTGATAATCGCGATCAGTTCAGTGGCGGTGTGAATGTGATGGCCAGCCTCGGCGCCCTGAGCCTGGGTGCAGAAGTCGGCGCCAATGGCGGCGGCGACAGCCACGGCTTCAACGGCGGCCTCAAGGCCAGTTACACGTTCTAAAAGAAAACGGGGTCAAGGGAGACCCCACTCCAACCAACATCAAAGGTTTTGTGAGTTGCCATCAATCTCAGCCACATCACAAGCCCCTGTGGGATGCCATCAATCCCAACCAAACCAAAAATCCTTGTGGGAGCTGGCTTGCCAGCGATTTGGCCAGCACAGCCAACCTCTTCATTGCCTGACCCACCGCCATCGCTGGCAAGCCAGCTCCCACAGGTTTTGTGGAATGCCAACAATCTCAATCACACCGCAGACCCGTGTGGGAGCTAGCCTGCTAGCGATAGCGCCTTCCCAGCCACCATCACCACAACAGACTTACACCCTCAATCCCGCCCCCGCAACCCCGCCGGACTCACCCCATAAGCCCCCTGAAAATACTGACAAAACCGCCCCACATTACTAAACCCGAACCGCAACGCTACCTCGGTCACCGACCCCGAACCCCGCTGCTTCAACACCTCATAAGCCCGCTCCAGCCGCACCTGCCGCTGATACGCCACAATCGACATCCCGACAAACCGCCGAAACCCCTCTTGCAATGCGCGCTGACTCACATGACTCAACCGCGCCAGATCCACACCACTAACCAACTGCTCCGGATGCGCCTGAATAAACTCCACTGCCAGCTTCACATGCCTTGGCGCGACCATCGGCGCCGGACGCCGCAACGCCTCGGAAAAGTTATGCGGCCAAGCCTCCAGCACAGCATCAACCAACATCTCGCGCAACCGCGACGGCATCAACGTCCCACTGTTGAGCAACAAGTCAAACTCCGTCCCCGTCGCCAGATCAATCAACGCCTTGATCCCCTGAAACGCCGCCGAATTCAGATCCACGCTGGGTTCAAAAACGATCTTCTGCAGAATCGGTTTATCCAACAGCGCCGACAGTCGTTCGGTGAGCTGAAGACGATTGATCGACATGCCGTGATGCGCGTGATCATCCAGAAAGTGCATCGAACGGATATCCGCCTTATCGATTGCCAGCCCTACGTGCGACATACCGATAGACTCGGTGGCATGGTTGAAAACGATCTTGCCGGCAGTGGGAATGACGAACGTGATCTCATCCTGTGGATCGGGGAAAGCGACGGTGAAATCACCGTGATAATGCATCCGCCGAAAACTCACGCCATCGTGCCGACCGTAAACACCACCAATAATGATGTTCGACGGCAGCGGCGGATTGTCGGCATAACGATTGCCAAACAATCTGGAAAACAGTGCACCGAAGTCGTCCGAACGGAGGTTGTCGGAGCGCAGGATGATTTGCTGGCGAACAGGAGTCGGAAACACCTTGGCGGCACCTTCGTTTGGGGCTCTAGGACTGGGGTGTAGGGCAGGGCGCCGAGGAGATTAGCAGAGGCAATATGACGGGTTTGTGACAGTCAGAAACATGCCGTTACAGCGCCGCGCCACATTCAGGAAAAGGACACTCGGCAGGCCAATGCCGACATGGCAACCTGCTCGCATCTGTACTCAGCAACAAATAGCGGCGACGCCTCCAGCGCTTGGCCCTGTTTGACATGACCTGAAAGCATTCAAGTTAATTGGAGCGGCAATGCAAGCCAACACACAAACACTCCCCATCACCCTGACCCCCGAACTCGACTTCGACCAAACCGCCGCCAGCGCTTTTGGCGAATCGCTGACCCACGAATACACCCAAGCCACGCCATTCCCGCACATCGTCATCGATACTTTCCTTCAAGCCGACGTCATCGCCAGCATCCGCGAACACTTCCCGGTCGAACCGACCACCAACGAACAGACCTACGAGCGCGGCTACAAAGGCCAGCTCAAACGCCAGATCAGCCCCAACGCCTGCAGCCCCTACCTGAAGAACGTCTTCAACACCTTCAACTCCGCACCGATGCTGGAATTCCTCGAAAAACTCACCGGCATTCAAGGGCTGATCCCCGATCCCTATTTCACCGGCGGCGGCCTGCACGAAACCAAAACCGGCGGCTTCCTCGGCGTGCACTCGGATTTCCGGCTGAACAAAAAACTCAACGTTGAGCGGCGGCTGAACGTGATCATTTACCTGACCGAGGACTGGCAGGAGGCGTACGGCGGGAATCTGGAGCTTTGGGATGTGGGGATGAAGAAATGCCTGAAGAAGGTGCTACCGGTTTATAACCGGTGTGTGATTTTTAATACGGACAAGGATAGTAACCATGGGCATCCGGAGCCGTTGACTACGCCGGTACACATCACTCGGCGGTCGATTGCGCTTTATTACTACACGGCGAGTGGGGTGGGCGGGGAGCCGGGGCAGAGGAATAAAACGCACTATAAGCCAAGGCCGAAGGATCGGTGGAGTTTGAGGTACTACGCGAATAAATTTTTTAAAAAGAAGGACTGAGGAGGCTGCGTGATCAGGGAAGCAGTCGTTTTTTTTGGACTGGGTGGTAGTAGTTGGTGTTGGTTCAGCTTTCGGCCAATCGCTGCCATTCACGAAGGGCTGCTTTCGGCCAAAAGCAGCCGTTCGCAGTTGGCCGTTAAGGCCCAGAGCTTGTGGGGACGATAGTCACAACGGCCAGCACTGAACATTGCCGTCTGACGTGTTGGTTATTTGCCCTAGGAATGCGCCACCGTCTGTTAGGATCTCAGTTCACTGACGGAACAGGAGTGCGGTTCGTGAGCAAGTACAGTGCAAGCGCCGACAGCGTTTCCAAGGGCATATGGCTAATAAGCGCTGCTGTCTTTCTCCTTTCTCTGGCCGATGCAGCGGTCAAATACTTCAGCGCCAGACTTCCTCTCTGGCAGTTGTTCCTCATCGTCTCCTGCCTGTCGGTGCCCACCCTTGGAGTCTGGCTTGCCAGGGGCATCAGATCGGGTCGACACTCAGCCGCCTCGATGTTTTGGGTGACAATCAGGAGCATTCTGCTGTTGTTAATGTGGGTAACGTACTACTCAGCATTACCGTTGATCCCATTATCAGTGGCTGCCGTGGCGATCTACACAACTCCCCTTTTCATAGCGCTTTTCTCCACCTTTTACGGGGGTGAGCCGTTATCACGGCGGGGTTGGGTAGCGATAGGAATAGGCTTCACGGGTGTCGCCACGGTGTTACGCCCGGGATCAGACATTTTCGTCCTTGCAACCCTGCTACCTGTAATTGCGGCTGTTTTCTATGCGATCGCGATGGTTGTGACACGCCGACATTGTCGCAATGATCATCCACTTGTACTGGCTCTGGGCTTGAATATCGCTTTTCTTTTCGCCGCCGTCATCGGAGGCATCGCATCGCTAATGGTCAGTGAGACCACCGTCGCTGGTGCTGCATTTCTACTCTCGCCTTGGCAGACGCCTGGTTTGCAGGAGATGCTTTTTATCTTCTGTTACGCCTGCGCCCTGATTTTCATAAATACGGCTACCGCCAAGGCCTACCAAGTTGCGCCTCCAGCACTTATCGGGACTTTCGATTATGCCTACTTGGTTTTCGCCTGCCTTTGGGGTTATGTACTGTTCCAGGAAACGCCGGAGATCTTTACATGGGCTGGAATTTTTTTGATTGTCATTGCCGGTTTCCTGATTCTGCGTGCCCAAAAATGTAATCAATAAGCGGTTCTTGGCCCAGAGACGTCGTTCGTGAGCGGCAGCCGTCGGCCATGAACACTCATTCGCACTTTGGACTATCGAACCCATAGCGGTCCGCATTTCGAGTCTTGTCAAAAGCAGTAATTATAGTTATGCAGTCGTCGGTAAATAGCACCATTCAGTGCAGAGATTCGCTATTCATTTTCAAACTTGGTCAATTCAAAACCCGTGGAGCCTTTCTGGATTTTTTCTAATCCGATGTGAGCGAAATGGCTGCTATTATTTAAAATCCCTACTAATTCGGTGATTGTTTGATCTTTTGAATTAAGGCCAATAATGACTTTTGAAATCGCCTTAGCCGGGACATCAAATAACGACACATCATCACCGGATGGGGTTTTAAATTTTTTGCATGCTGCATCTAATGGTAAGAGCATGCGCCATTCCTGTTCGTATTCCCAACTTTTACTTTTCAGGACAAAAGTATCAAACGGCATATCCATCATTGTGGCACTTGGCTGTCTATCAGCATAAACTACTCGACGCAGGTGATAAAACTCATCCTTGTCAGATCGCCGACCATTGAAAAAAGGATGCGCTGTATCAAACTCCAGCACGAATCCTGTTGAGTTTTCTGCATAATTTGCCCACATAGGCGGGGATACAGGCGTTGCGCTCAAGCTCAAAATGCCAATTGTTTTATTAAGACCTTCATAAAGTTTATTCTTTAATTTTGATGTTAATGGTGTTATGTAAGCTCCGTGAATATTATTGATTTGTTCCGAATTGAACATTGTTGAGATGAATTGCTCAAGCATATGAACAAGCTGCTCTTTCGGTAATAGCGCAAGCAAAGCTTTCTGTTCATCTGGGAGGCTGTTAATTGCTTCTAAGGCAATTTCATGTTTATCTGCTTTTTCGTAGTGTTCTCGAAGCTGTTGAGTTGATAAAGCCTCACTGAATAGCAGATTAAATTCGAATGGATCATTTAGTGCGGATGGCTGAGTAAATCGTATTGTCAGATGTTGTAATACGTCAACTCTAGCAGAAGGGATGTATTTGTATAGTTTCTCTGGTGGCAGGTCCATAGCATCTACACACTTCAAAATTAAAGACAATTAAAATATATCATGCAGAAGAATATTTGGTCGAGTGGCAAAGGGGCATATCCGATCTGTTCAGTTTCCGTTTAGTCCGCTGTCGCGCGTCAGAAGGCGGCGCTTCCAATAAATTTCTTTCTGCATCATTTCGTCCTTCCCTGTATGTTTATCCGCAATTTCGAGAATGCTAAACCTGAAATTTTCTGCGAAATTTTTGCCACGCTTGGTTCGCAGTTCTCGTATGCGGATATTTCCACCATGTCCGTTATTAGAGTAGTTAACCCAGCGATCCCACAAACCGCCCATCCCGGTCGCGGAGCCCACGTATAGCTGATGCTCGCCTTCAGTACGGTCGGATATGAGATACACGCCTGCTACGCTGGAAAGCGCTGTCTGCCAAGATTCCAGACCCTGTTGGACAATAATGTTCAATTCCCTATGAGATATATCTACTTCCTTGAAGCCGGGAAATTTGCCGACTGTCATAGGCTTCTCCAGCATTGATGATACAACCATGCTTTTCAGGCACGTTTCAAGCCAGAGATAGTTACCTCGTGGTTTTGCGTAGTCGAGTATCAAGCGGCCTTCCAGCTGGGCAAATTCAGGCACACGGCGGTAGTCGTACACGAAGTCACGATTCCCTTTACTACCCTTCGATTCGTTGACTTTGAGTGAGTCGTACACACCGGCCAGTAACCATTTCTTGGAGCCAGGCAGTTCTACCAGACCAATCACGTACTCGCATTCAAAGTTCCTTCGGGACTGCCATGACTGCCAATCGTCGAAATCGCCTGCAAGGAATACATCCATTGGGTGTTCAAACCCATTGTGTTGTGCGAGATGCACCTTTGTATTTTGGATTGTAAGTGACGGCAGCATGCTGCTCAGGAGTTGCATAAGCATAAAAGGTTGACTCTGCTGGAAGGGACTGCGTGCCCCAAGGATTCCATAGCAGCACTTAAGCCGTCCAGATCGTCTTTCAGTTAGTTTTGATTGGTATAGGCGGTGATGGCTAGGTACAACAGCGTTTGGCCGGAAGCAGCCTGATATGAGTGACCGCTTATGGCCGATTGCTGCCTTTGAATGCAATCAGAGGCAGCCTTTCCCATACGAGTTGTGACGTCTCGGTTCAAATGCTGATCAGCCAATGCGTGCGGCTATTGGAGGGCGTTAGGCAACGCCCACCAGCACATAGATTTTTAACAAGGGACCTGTTCTGGTAGCTTACGACGCTCACAAGGATTTGACAGGAAGTCATAGTGGCTAAGCCAGCGGCGCGAAAAAGTGATCCATACAGTTGCCCATTGCCAGGGCACGGCACCAACCCTATTGCGGTCGGGTCTCCCGACGTGTTTTTCGACGGACTAGCCGCGGCACGGCAAGGTGACGCGTGCACATGCGGGAGTGCGCTTGCATCTGGGCTGTCTTCGACTGTATTCATCAATGGTAAGAATGCCGCAACCATCGACACGGGTGGAACTCACGGCGGCGTCGTTGTTGGTGGGTCAGGGACGGTAATTATCGGGGATACCCATTCACCCTACGATTTCGTTCCTCCTGCGCCACTAGCGGGCCATGCGCGTTGGATCGGCTTCAGAATACCTGCGGACGAGAGCTACGAGGGCCTATCCTGCACCGCGCATTTTGATGACGGCTCATCGCTGCCCGGTGTATTTGATAAAGACAACGCCATTAAATTTTCGAACCTATCGGGGAAGGCGTGCGTGATGCTCCAATTTGAAGAGCAAGCATCCGAAGAAGCGGCATCTCTCACCGAAAGTCTATTGAATTCGATTTTGGGATAAGGACCATCCTATGACAGAGCCGTACATTGTCACTGGCAGCTATGTCGTCCAGCGTGAGCACGCCTTGCAAGACTCGCCTCTTGATCGGGCTTTAGAACTGATGGAGGGCTCTGCGCTGCGGTTTTCACTGGATGCGATATCTGATGAAAAAACTCGAGCGAGCTACATCAAGAACATCCAGCGCATATCTCAGCAAACACGCGATGACGTGAAAGCTGGAAAGATTACGGCGCAAGAGGGAGTGAAGTTCAGTCATGAGATGCGCAACAAAATCATGGTTGAGCATCGCAAATTCACCTCTGCGCAGGGGCTGGCAATCGCCCAGAGGAAGAAAAAGGGTGGGACGGAGCTCAAAACGCTTTTAAATATGTACTCTGAAAACCTATTCCAAAAGGGTTACGACAGCCTTTCGGAAGTAGAGAAGAGCAAAGTCCATTACACCATTCTGGAATCTTCGGGGCGGGATAATGCCAAGTTCTCGGCCGGTACAAAAAAAATGCTGATCATGGGCAAGCTCGGTGTTGTTGTGACGGCGGCTCTGGCGACATATCAGATATTGAATGCTGAAAACAAACCTAAGGAAGCTGCGCGCCAAGGAATCATTGTCGGTGCAGGGGCATTTGGTGGGATTCTTGCGGGGTTGGGCGTCAGCGCATTTTGCGGACCTGGTGCTCCCATTTGTGCAATCGCAGTGGTTTTTGCTGGAACAATCGCAGGCGGTGTTGCAGGTGAAGCTGTTGCGAGCTCATTGGATGAAGAGCTTGAGGAGTTCACGCATTGGGACATTTTCTGACTGAGCCACAACTGACCAAGGTCAGAGCGGCACTCTCCGAGCCATTCAACGATTTTCCGGTCGAATATGACTATCTGGCGAGGAAGGTTAAAGGCGTCGACCCTAACGTCCTTTACGAAATCCTCTATTCAGAGGTCGCGCCGGTGTGTTTCACCAATCTTGTGGCCGCTGTACCTCCGGTGTGGACAGGCTTCGACCCCGAAACTCTCAGAGAGTCGATTGAGGAAAGGTTGGCTGCGAGAGAGCGTAATTGGTTTCGTCGCCAGTTCGACAAAGTGCTGGTTCGCTGGCTGAAGTACAACTACGCCTACATCTGGAAAGAAATCGCTAGCAGGCTGTAGCTTGGGGGGATTTTTAGAAGAAAGAGGACGAGATTATTTTTTGTCTCGGTGGGCGTGTCTGATCAACCTCCATGACGGCATCCCAACCGTCATGGAGGTTTTCTCATTACTCCGTAGGCACCACGTTATCCAACGCCCGATTCACCGCCAACTCCCCAAGCATCACCACCTGCGCAATGCCTTGCAGTGTCTTGCGTGCCGGTCCGTGAACCAGCCCGATAACATCCCCAAGCATCACCGAAGCTGAGCCGAGCGATTCACTGGCATTCACCAGCAACTCCTCAGTCTTGGTTTTTGGATTGGCGATAAACATCGTGTTGGTTTGATACGGGGTGCGCATGATTTCCGGGGCGGGGCCAAGGTAATGGGAGAGGGCGCGGTCGACGGCTTCGTTGAATTTCTTTGCGTCTGGGGATTCGTCGCCCGCAATCGGATCGGTTTCTGGCGGATTCGGCGTAATTTTGAACATAGATGAAACTCCTGGGAAACGGTTAAGGAGCCATCACACTTCGCTACCAAACGAGGGGTGGCGGCCATGCACAGGTTGGTAGACCGGCCCAGGAGCCCGGCGCGTCCGAGGACGCCCTACGCATGGCCACCATAAAGCGGAGATCAAAAAAGCGATCTCTGCGAAAGGTGCGCAATGCGCCTGGGACAAGTCGGGCTACCAAACCCGATCACTGCTATTCAGTGACGGACCCACAATAGAACCCGCATCCGAGGCGCACAAGCCGGCGGATTCTGGCGTAGTCGTAGGCAACGGCGCAAGGCGTTGTAGCCTGTTGGAAGTATTTCGGAACGCTTTTAAACGGGTCGTTTGGAGTGCCAGGTTTCAGAGGCCTGACACCCGTAAAAAAGCTTCAACCTCTTCACAAAATCAACGCGCCCCACCAACGTCGCCGACAGCTTCGGCGCATACGATGCACTCTGAAACGCTGGCACGTATTCGTACTTCATCATTTTCCCCAGCTCCAACCCCCGCAGCTAACTCCACAAACTCCCATCCCACACCTTAAGGGTCACCGCTTCCGCGTTTTCTGCTTGAGGCATGGCGGGTTTGGCGGTCAATAGCAGCACCGCGAGCAGTGTTTTACGCGCTTGTGAAAAGCGGAAGAGCAGCCGGCCAATCAATCTGAAATACGATGGGGTAGGATACTCGCACACTGGATCAGGCCCTCTCGACCAAGGACGCGCCATTTATGGAAATCCTCTTTTCTCAAGTCAGCGAGCGTTTGCACGATCGTCGATTCGCGGTTGAGGATAATACGCAGGGACTGTCGGGTAGTGGGACGGTGTTTCATCACTGTATTGAAGGCACGGGAATTTCGAGCACTTATCATGGCGGTCGGATTCGAATGGGCCATCAGGTGGGGCGTGTTACTGGTCCTGACACCATTGAACTGTTGTTTCATTGCCTGACAACGGAAGGCGAGATTCTGTCCGGTTGGTCGCGAGGCACGGTTGGCGTGGATGAGACCGGGCGGACTACTTTGAGGTTTGTGTGGGGGTGGTTGTTAGGGATGAGTGGAGGCGGGGAGTCGAGTTATGTTGAGGTTGAAGCCTAACGTTTGAGCCTGTCGCGATTCTTGCGTTTGTACCTATATGGCGTATCGATATCTTGCAGCGCTGTGCGGCCATTTTGTTGGCCGGGAAGTTTTATGAGTGAGCGTCTTGCGGAACGAAAAATCTGCGTTGCGAAAATATAAACCAAAAATATATTTCGTAGAAATCCACTATGCCAAAAAGCAGGGAGCAAAAAGTGAACAGATTTGAAGAGAGAATAAGGGATTTTTTATCGGTTAATTTGAATGTGATCGAATTGGATTTAACGATCATTGCTAAAGAATACAAGCTGGCGAACGATTTTGGTTCGGGTGGAAGTGTTGATATTCTTGCAAGAGATGGTCTTGGTCATTACGTTGTTATCGAAGTTAAAAGAAGCAACCAAGTCGCCAGAGCTGCTTTACATGAGTTAACAAAGTACGTGGCTTTGTTAAGGTCCTCCTTGGGAGTGCCGGCAGAGAAAATACGGGCCCTATTGGTTTCTACAGAGTGGGATGAGTTGGCGGTTCCGTTCTCCGAGTATCAGAAAATATCTGAGGTTCCGACAGAAGGGTACGTCATATCAGCAGCGGAATCCGGAGAGGTGTTTAGTTGTAACAGGTTTGCGCCTGTCTTTATAGATCAAGGGCTCTCCATCAGTAGACAGCAAAGCCTTGTTTTGTACAAGAACTCCAAGAATAGAAATGATGGAATTAGCATCGTCACAAGCGCTGCAATCAAATCGCAATTATCTGACTTCGTGGTTCTGACAGCGGACTACGAAGGGGAGGGCGATCGGGTGGTTTATCCGTTTGGTCTGTATTTTGGCTTTTCCTCGCCTATTACAGATCCTGAAAGCGAGGGGGCAAAGCGCATCATTCAAGAGTTAGATTGGGATGAATATCTGGATGACCCCGATGAGAATTTTCTTAGCGCGCTGATGAGCAATATAAGCGGGCACAGTGCCGTAGAGTTAGGCCATCCTGAGAAAATCAAACTGATGGATGAGCAGGGGTGGTCAATATCGGTGGCTGTTCGTAATGGCCGATACAAAAAAAATGCTGAGCTTCTTTCCAACGAACAACTATTAACAGAGTTTTCGAAATCAGAAGGTGGTGCCAATTACTATCTGCAAAGTACTTCATCGCCAAAGTATCCTCCGAGCTGGAATAAGTTCAAGGATGATGTGGCAATAGTTCTTATGGGGAACGAAAAGTGGGAGAGTTTTTTTGCCGCGTTGACGGCTGAGGTTGAAGTCGAGTCTTCCAGTTCTACGGTATCAATTAGTCTGTATAATCTTGGAAACATAGTATTTGGTCTTTCAAAGATTTATGGTGAGAATGACTTTAGATATATGCCGAGATTGCAGATTGTAGTGTCCGGAGAAAAACATACGGTTTTATATGAGGGGCAGTTAATTTGGAATCGCACTCCAATAACCATGAGTGCCGAGGAATGGATGGAGGATTCATATGACTCTCTGCAGTCATACTTTATTATGCATGCTTTAGGTGAGCAGTACATGAATGAAGATTTGGCGTGCGAAGGACTTGGGCTCGAGTATGCGATTTATAAGGTTGTAAATCCTGGGAAACAGGATGAAGCTGTATATTCGGTAGCGATAAAGAACGGGGGCGTCGTTTCAACGCCGTTTTCTCAGACAGATTTATTCTCAATAGAATATTTTCTTAACGCTCACGTGGCATTCGGCAAGAGGCTGGTTTCAATTGTAAAAGAATATTCGGTAGGCATGATCAATTAGCTTGGAAGGTTATTGCGTTTTGCGCTCGTCACGGTAAAGAAGAGGCAGCAAAATCCTGATGATTGCCACTGGACGAGACTGACCTGACGCGTGGGTCGAGGCTGCGTGTCGACGTTGATCCTGTCTCTCTCAGCTCTCTAATATTGGTTGTCCGTTCAGAGAATGAAGAGCTGTGCCTTGATACGGCCAATTACATTATTTCTATTGCCGGCGGAGCATCGGGCCGACGGTCTACAAGGAATAGGAGAGGGATATTCGATGAGCACACTATCAGCAATGATCGCGCAAGCGAGTGCAGGGCTTTCCGTGCAGCAGCGTATTTCGGATGAGAAATGGGCGGCGATTGCGCAGCAGTGTGGGGACGAAGAGATCGCTGAAATACGCGAACGAATTGACGCGCTGAGGGTTGAGTTGGCCACGGTTGAGGATTGGGATGGCGATACTCAGGATGAGATTAATCTGGCGATATCACACTTTTCCTGGATGTTGAGGCTCACTACGAGAGGTGGCTGATTAGTCTCGCCTGCCGGTGAAGCACGGCTTGATGTGACGGTCGGAGGAGACGACGTTCATTGAGGTGTTCGCCCCTTAACAGTTGTTCGCTGCCCGAGGTGTCGACGTAAAGCATCGCGGTCAGCGCTGACGTCGTCGCGGAAAATGCCGGGGCCAACCATTTTCGCCAGCGTTCGATAAAGCCAATCGCGGGCGTATCCAGCGGAAAAATACGGGTGTTTCAACCCTTTCATGATTGTTCGAGTGCAGGCGCGGTCGCAAGGGCCAAATCCCACGTTAGCAATACCAGCGTGATCGCAGCGTCAATGCTTTCAATCGGCATGTCGTCCCGGGCAAGAATCGAAATCCCCTGGAGGAAACTGTCAAACAGCGTCGCCAACTCGATTGCGTTGGTATCGACTGCTAACTCTCCGCGGCCCACACCACGCTCGACACACGCCACAATCCCGGCGCGGGTTCGGGCGCGGGAGTGGGTGAGGGCTTGAGCGACGTGGGCGTTTTCCGGACTCGGGGCGCTCATGACGCCGAGGGTGACCATGCAGCCTTTCGGGTGGCCGTCGTCGCATTGCATGCGTGCTGACTGGCGCAGCGCGGTTTCGATGGCTTGGCGTGGCGGCAGACTTTCGTCCCACAGGCATTCGGTGACTTGGGCGAAGGTCGTCAGGTAGCGCTGCACGCATTCGTCGAACAGGGCTTCTTTGGAGCCGAACGCGGCGTAGAAACTCGGTGCGGAAATGCCGCCGCCCAGTTTAGCCTTCAACAGTGAAAGGGATGTCGAGTCGTAGCCGTGTTGCCAGAACAATTGCATGGCCTGTTCGACGGCGTCGTCGCGATCAAAGGCCCGGGGGCGACCGGTTCTGGCCATAGCAAAAACTCCTTGGAAAGTGATTTGGATACTAGTCGATACATAAGTCGTTGACAACGCGCATCCGATGCCGCCAGTATTTTATATCGATCGATACGTAAGTCAGAATTTCCAAACTCAAGGAGTTTCCCGTGACACCCTCAATGACTTTATCAGCAGCGCCCAAAAGCCTGCCCATCGGCGCCTTGCTGGCGCTGGCCATGACCGGATTCATCTGCATTGTCACCGAAACCCTGCCGGCGGGGCTGCTGCCGCTGATCAGTGACGGCCTGGCGATTTCGCCTTCCATGGCCGGGCAGATGGTTACCGCTTATGCGTTGGGCTCAGTGCTGGCGGTGATTCCGATGACCATTGCCACTCGCGGCTGGCGTCGCCGCAATGTGCTGTTACTGACGATTCTCGGTTTCCTGCTGTTCAATTCGATCACGGCGCTGTCGTCTCATTACGGTGTGACGCTGGTGGCGCGGTTCTTTGCCGGGGTTTCGGCCGGGTTGGCGTGGAGTCTGTTGGCCGGGTATGCCCGGCGTATGGTCGAGCCGGATCAACAGGGTAAGGCGTTGGCACTGGCTATGGTCGGTACGCCAATTGCGCTGTCTTTGGGTGTTCCGCTGGGTACATGGCTGGGTGGGCTGGTGGGTTGGCGTACGACGTTCGGCATCATGTCGGGCCTGACCTTGATTTTGATCGTCTGGGTGCTGGTGAAAGTCCCCGACTATCCACCACAGCCTGCGCATCAGCGCCTGTCGCTGCGCAACGTGCTGACGACGCCGGGCGTTCGACCGGTGCTGGCCGTGGTGATCAGCTGGATGCTGGCACACAACATTCTCTACACCTACATCGCGCCGTTCGTGGCACCGGCGGGGTTGGCCGATCGCGTGGATCTGGTCTTGCTGGTGTTCGGCATCGCCGCGCTGGCGGGGATCTGGCTGACCGCGAAACTGGTTGAGCCGCTGTTGCGCAAGACCGTGCTGGCGAGCCTGGCGACGTTTGCACTGGTTTGCGTGCTGTTTGGCTTTTGGGGGCATGTGCCGCAGGTGATTTACCTCGGCGTGGCGGTGTGGGGATTGAGTTTTGGTGGCGCGGCGACGTTGCTGCAAACGGCATTGGCGGATGCCGCCGGCGACGGCGCCGATGTCGCGTTGTCGTTGAATGTGGTGGCGTGGAACAGCGCGATTGCCGGTAGCGGTGTGGTTGGCGGGGTGCTGCTCGACCGTTGGGGCGTCGCCTCGTTTCCCTGGGCCATGGTGGTGCTGGTGAGCGTGGGGTTTGCTATTGCCTTTGGCGCGCGGGTGTACGGGTTCAGGTCGGGACCGCGTGTTGCTGGAGCGGCGGCGGTTACCGGGCACTGATGCCCGGACGTGTCGGGCGGTGGCGGAGGTAGGGGGGCGAAACCATCAGGCTCAAACTGCAGGCCCTCAATACAGGTGAGAGTTGCGCCCGGGAAAGCGTGGCAGGGCACTTTCCCGGGCAATGGTGCTTGGATGGAGTCAGACGCCGCGGCGCAAAGGACGGGGCGTCAAGCCGTTTGCGAGCAGTATCCTTCAAGTGTTGTGCGTCCTTATCCAGCGAAGCACTTACTCAAGTCAGCTGACCCAGTTTCGTGGAAATATCTTGCCAGTCAGCCATGGCGGCTTGTAATTGTGCGCTAGCGAATGCGCCTGCCCCTGGTGACGATTCAATCGCCCCCTTCAGCTGACCGAGCTGACTTTGCAAGGCCTGAATCCCGGCGAGAATTGAATTGATCCCCGCTCCCATTTGATTCACCCCTGTAAGGTAGGCATTCAGTGCGGGCAACAAGGCTTGCAGGTAGTTTTCCTCTGCAAGCGTGCTGGCCTGATCTGCTCTGATTTGATTGAGCTGATCGATCACACCACTCAGATTCGAAGCCAGAGAGTCGATCTCCTGAGCGAGTAATGCGGCCAGCGGCCCCATGAGCCAATACCATTTAGCTCGACTGCGCGCATCATTGAGCTTGCCCTGAAGGCTACTGGCTTGAGCCGCCAGCATTGCCGACCTGACCTGGTCATTTTGAATGCGCTGAGCGACTGTCGAAGCGTCGCCACTTATATCTGACGAAGCAGTGGCCAGTTGACCAAGGTAGTCGCCAATATCATGAGTCACTGTGTTAACGGCGAGACTTGGGCCCGACAGTTTCTGAATAATCTGGCTGGTAAGGTCTACCGCAGCTTGCTGTGCCCCCTGTTGGTTATCAGCCATTGATTGGAATGCTCGCTGCAAAGCGGGCGCATCCGACGATGTGAAACTATCGCCAAAGCCCTTCAGTTGTTGCATGGCCGCTAACAGCGACGGTCTGTTTGTAGTGGGCCATGCATTGGCCAAAGACTTGACCGCGTTAATGTGCTGATTCAATGCGGGAATATTGTTGTTACCTACATCCGGTAACTGGGCAATCCTGTTCGAAAGCGTGTCCAGCAGGGCGAGGGTACTGGACACGACGGTGGTACCGGCATTGATTTCGGCGCTCCGAAAGGCCGAGACCGTGCTGACGTCGATCTTTTGCATAAGAGACATGATGTTTTCCCTTTTCGCAGCAAAACCAATGCATCGGCCTTGATGGCCGATGCATATTCAGAGAGTGTCAGGCCGCAGCCGGGGTGGGGATGTTTTCGACGACAGAGAGAGGCACTTGAGCCGGATTGATCATGTCCTGCACTTTGCGTGCTTGTTTCGCCATGTCATTCCAGTCAGAACTTGCAGCAACGAGCTGTGCAGAAAGGAAAACGCTGTCGACATCGGTCCCGTCTACTTGATCGAGCAATGTATTGAAGTTTGTGATCAGCCCCTGCCAGGAGGCCTCCATCGCGTTCAGGGCCGTGATGGCTGATGCGATCTGAGAGTTGAGCGAGGTTAGTTGACCCTTGGCGTGCGTCATCAACGTGACCTCTGCCTGGTCTCTAGCCAGTTGCTCTGCAGCTTCTTTGTACTGCTTCATTTTGTTCGCGTAATCCACAGAACCATAAATGGTGACCGCCACTCCGCCGGCCACGACGACGCCTCCAGCCACGACCAGAGCCGTGGAAACGCCGCCAGTCGGGATTTCAGCAAGCACGCCCACTGCAATCATCAATCCACCTACGACAACGCCGACTGCACCTCCAGCAATCATTGTCAGATCACTGTTCATTCCACTCTGCAGCGACGACATTTTATTTTGCAGTTGAGTGATTTCCCCATTATCACCAATGAGCTTGATCGAAAGAGTATCGATGTCTGAAGCGAAGGCGACAAAGTCGGTGGAGAAATTGCTTCGGAAACTATCCACCGCTTGGCAAGCTAACGTGGAATTCGACTTTTGCGTCGTTGCTGCGGTTTTCAGAAGCTTTAGACCTTCAATAACCGTTTGTTTCGATTTCGGATCGGTGTTGACGGTCGGGGCTGCGTTGATCAACGGTGTGAGATACGCGTTGAACTGATTTGAGAAGCCTACAACCCCACCAATGCTGCCGATCAGTGCCGGCTGGACGGTATTGATCCACAAGTTCGCGTGGTCTCGAGTGGTTTGCTGATGCGTCGCCATCTCGGGCATGGCCGGCACCACCATGTTCGGCTGCTGCAAGATTGCCGTGCAGCAACTATTGACCAAAGCGCCCACAGATGCAGTTTGATTGATTGCTGCGCTGTGATCGTCAGTGGGTAAAGTCGAGTTCACGAGGAGTGGGCGTATTGACTGTACGTTGCTCATCTTTCTTTCCTTGAGAGAAATCAACGAAACACAGGGAATAGCCAATCGCTGAAAGCGACTGGCGTGAAACCGCAAGCACAAACCATCCCTGATTTCTTTGGCATTGCTGTTAGTGACGAGCGCCTTTCCAGACTCTCGCATGGGCTGGCATTTGGCCAGTCATGCAACACTAGATGTGATTTTCTTAATTCGCTGAAATAACCGCTGAACGGTAACGTTGATCGACAGCCCTCGCTTACGCAGCGATTTTCAACGGCGATGCGCGTCGGCGCGGAGTCTGTGGTCAATGGCTGCAATCAGACAGCAAGTTTCTTACAGGAACCCTTTGAGTTCCCCCTTGGAATCAGCCAACTCACCCTCATAACCATGGCTATACCCACTCTCCAAGAGGAACGACATCTCATGGCCACTCAAACCGAAACCGCCATCCTCGCCGGCGGCTGCTTCTGGGGCATGCAGGATTTGCTGCGGCGCTATCCCGGCGTGTTGCAAACCCGCGTCGGTTATACCGGCGGCGATGTGCCGAACGCCACCTACCGCAATCATGGCGACCACGCCGAAGCCATTGAAATCACCTTCGATCCTGCGGTGATCAGCTATCGACAGATCCTTGAGTTCTTCTTCCAGATTCACGATCCGAGCACGCCCAACCGGCAGGGCAATGACCTTGGTCGCAGCTATCGTTCGGCGATTTATTACCACAGCGAAGCGCAACGCGACATCGCCGAGGACACGGCTGCTGATGTTGACGCTTCAAAACTATGGCCGGGTCGTGTGGTAACCGAAATCGAACCGGCGGGGCCGTTCTGGGAAGCGGAGCCGGAGCATCAGGATTACCTCGAGCGTATTCCGAATGGCTACACCTGCCATTTCATTCGGCCGGACTGGAAGCTGCCGTAGCGCGCGTGAGGGGCGCGCGCCGCTCATTGAGCGCCATCACATAAGCGCTGAACATATCCGCCAGCCCATCGGCGCATACCGAGATTTCCTCCTCGGTACGTGGGCTGGCGGAAAAGTCTTTGCCAACCGAACTGAGCGTGGTCAGGATCAGATCGCACGCCGCCGAACGGATTTGTTCAGCGACATCGGGCAGTAATTCTTCCATGAACGCGGCGAAAATCTGCCGCCCGGCTGCGCGCACCGCGTGGGCTTCGGGGGCGTTGCGGTAGAGCGGGGCGGCGTCATTCAGTGCGCCGCGCATCTGCGCTTCGTCGCATTCTGAACGAATGAACGCCTGCACCAGGGTGCGCAGGCGTACGAGTGGCGGCTGCTCAAAATCCCGCAAAATCCGCTGCAACATCTGCGTGGTGTGCAGCCACTCATCGCTCTGCAAGCGGAACAGGATCGCCGCTTTGTTGGGGAAGTACTGATACAACGAGCCGATACTCACGCCAGCCTTTTCCGCGACTCGTGCGGTGGTAAAGCGAGTGGCGCCGTGCTCGCTCAAAACCTGAATAGCCGCTTGCAGAATCGCCGCCACCAGTTCGCTGGAGCGTGCCTGTTGCGGCTGTTTGCGTGAGGAAATACGGGCAGTCTGGCGGTTGGTCATCGGCAGCTCGGACGTCAGAGGGGAATGCGAATAGCGCAAGCAGCGAATCGCTCGCATCATTTAAATGCGACGAATTACTCGCATTTTAGTCCCCAACTAACGGAAAGCAATCATGACGACACTGACCTCTGAACCCCTCGCGAGCCTGATCGAACGCCTCTACACCCAGGCCAGCGCCGCTACCAGCCCGATGCTGGAAACGGTGTCCGGCGAAGAGCGCGAGCGCCTGATGCACAGCAAAACCGAATACCTGAAACTCTATGAAATGCTCAAAGACCTGTGGCTGCCGGTCTCCCGCGACACCGGCAAACTGCTGTACATGCTGGCGCGTAACACCAAGGCCAAAGCGATTGTCGAGTTCGGCACCTCGTTTGGCCTGTCCACCCTGCACTTGGCGGCGGCACTGCGCGACAACGGTGGAGGTGTGCTGATCGGCAGCGAATTCGAACCGTCGAAGATTGAATTGGCGCGGCATCACTTCGTTGAAGGTGGCGTCAGCGATCTGGTGGAGATTCGCCAAGGCGATGCACTGGTCACGCTGGCAACGGATCTGCCGGAGTCGGTTGATCTGCTCCTGCTCGATGGCGCGAAGGCGTTGTATGGCGACGTGTTGAGTCTGGTTGAAAAACACCTGAAACCGGGGGCCTTGGTGGTGGCGGACAACACCGACTATTGCCCGGAGTATCTGGCTTACGTTCGGGCGCCGCAGAACGGGTATTTGTCTGTGCCATTTGCGGATGATATTGAGTTGTCGATGCGGCTGAGTTGAGGCACTGGAAAAACGGATTCTCAGTGTTCTTTCAGTTGTTTCACTGGTGAATGGGCTACCGTCTTCGCGGGCAAGCCCGCTCCCACAGGTTTTTGTGGTGTCCATAAAATCCGTGTACAGCGCCGATAACTGTGGGAGCTTGCCTGCAAGCGATGGCGGTGGTCAGTTGGCTTCTTCGCTACAGATACGCCGCCATCGGCAGCATGCTGGCTCCCACAGGGGTAGGTGTCAGAGCAGGCTCCACGACACCCCAACATAAACCCCCATCCCTTCACCCGGCGTCGACCGCGCAGCATCCAGTCCCTTGTCGTCATACCCCGGCGTAACCGTTGCCGCGTAGTGCTTGTTGGTCAAATTGCGCATATCCACCCAACCCTGCCAGTCACCTTTCGGCGCGTTGTAACCCAACGTCGCGCCGAACAGTGCGTAAGGATCGGCGTAGTAGCTGTCGGCGTAATCCACCGCAACTTTGGACACCAGTTGCGTATTCACCGCCGCAAAGACCCCCAGCGGCCAGTCATAGCGCAATTCCCCTTGGTAGTAATGCATCGGCAGACCGGGCAGGCGGTTGTCACCGAAGCGATCATCATCGCGATAGTGGAAATCACTGAAGGTATACGCCTGACGCAAACTCAACTGACGGCCATCAGCCGCCGACCAGAGTTTGCTGTTGAGGCTGGCTTCGATGCCTTGGTGCACGGTCGGGCTGGCGTTCAGTTCATACGGTGTCACCGCATTGGCATCCGGCAACACCGAAAGCAGTTCATGCCGCACCTGCGCGTAGTACCACGCCAGACTCCATTCACCGACGACGCTGTCGCCACGACCGCCCAGCTCCAGCGTGGTCGCGGTCTGGTTCTGCAGTTTGATCGGGTCTTTCTGCGTGCCGGTCGCAGCACCATTGCCAGCCGGGAAGCGTACGTTGGAGCTGTAGATCAGCGACCACGGATGCGGCGCCTCAACCGAGCGGCTGAGGTTGCCGAACACCTGTAAATCCGGCGTGATCTGGTAGCGCAGGCCGAGGCGTGGGGCGTAGTCCCAGTCGTTCATGCTGGTTTTGCCGCCGCTTTGCGGGTAGGTGACAGCGCTTTCGCGGCGGGTGTAGATGGCGGCGAGGCCAGTGGTCAGCCACAGGTCGTCGGCGATTTCCAGATCGTTGCCAAAGTGCAGAACGGTGTCCGAACCCTGATAGGTGAAGTTACGCATGCGCGTGCCCGGCACGTAGTTGGCGGTGTTGCCGCTGGGGATGCGCACGAACTCGCTTGCGCCGTCGTTGGGCAGGTGTTTGGTCACGCGCAGGCCGACGTTGCTGCGGCTTTCCATGCCGAAAATCGTGTCGCGGCGTTTGTAATCGAATGTGCCGCTGACGTCGGTATAGGCGACCTTCAAGCGGTTCGGGCCTTCGCGCAGGTCCATCGGGTAGTTGTGATAAACGAGGCCGGTCTGGATGCTCGAATCGTCGTCGATGTACCAGGTGGTCTTGTTGCCGATGAACGTGCTGCCCGGTTGTTTGCGGCTGTCATCGCGCGCCACATAGGACGGATTGGCCGCCCGCGGCGAATGCTCGATGGATTGCTTGGTCACGCGGCCGGCGAGGTCATTGTCGGTCTCGCGGTAACGAATATAGAAGCGGGTTTCCAGGTTCGGGTTGAAGCGATAGCCGAAATTGGCGATTACGCCTTTGCTCTCGCTGGCAGTGTGATCCTGATAGCCGTCGGCGTTGGAATCGGTGAGCGACACGTAGTAATCGAAATCGCCCAGTACTTGCCCGGAACTGACCTGACGCTGCTGATAGCCGTGGCTGCCGGTGGCATAACGCACCTGCAGTTTCGGCGCGTTGTAGCCGGTGTGGCTGACGTAATCAATGGCGCCGCCCAAGGCCAGCGAACCGCGATCGAAGCCGTTGGCGCCGCGCAGCACTTCAACGTGATCGACCCACAGCGGTTCAAGCAATTCATACGGCGTGCCGCCCGGGCCGGTCAGCGGCAGGCCGTCGAGCATCGTGTACAGCCCCGACGCATGGGCGCCCGGGGCGCGGTTGATGCCCGAGCCACGCACCGAGATTTTCACGCCTTCGTTGCCCGCCGACTGCGCATAAACCCCAGGCTGATAAGCCAGCACATCCTGATTGCTCGCCACGCGGCCCTGCAACGGCTGACGCATGTCGACCACGTTGGTGCCTCCGGGCACTTGTTCCAGGCGGGCCTTGGCTTCTTCAACACTGGCGTCTGAACCCCGTTGCTCATCTGCCGAAATCAGTACTTGCCCCAATTCCAGACCTTGAGTCTCGGCCATCGCCGGGCAGGCGAGCGCCAGGCCGAGCAGGGCGGTGGGCAGGGATTTGGGCGACGGCATCGAGAAACTCCAGGCAGGCAAGAACGGGCAATGAACAGTGCGACGTAACAAAGAACGAACGAAACACATGGCAATTTGGCTTTTTGCCCGGCAATGGCAATCAGCACGGCATGGACTAACCTCACGTGTCTGGTTTGTCCCGTCAATCAACACTCTGTTTCTGCATTTATTGGAGAGAGGCCAAGGTCATGGCAAAAGGCAAAAAGAAGGCCGCCACGGCGCCTGAAAGTCCGAAGCTGAAAAACAAGGATTACCTCGAGCAGTTGCGCAAGTTGCACGTCGAACTGGTCAAGTTGCAGGAGTGGGTGATTGCCAAGGGCGTCAAGGTCTGCATCGTTTTCGAGGGACGTGATGGCGCTGGCAAGGGCGGGACCATCAAGGCGTTGACCGAACGCGTCAGCCCGCGTGTCTTTCGCGTGGTAGCGCTGCCGGCGCCGACCGATCGAGAGAAAAGCCAGATGCACGTGCAACGTTATCTGCCTTATCTACCGGCGGCAGGCGAAGTGGTGATCTTCGATCGCAGCTGGTACAACCGCGCCGGCGTCGAGCGGGTGATGGGTTTCTGCACCGACGAGCAGGCTGACAAATTCCTCAAATCGATTCCCTGGGTCGAACACGCCATCGTCCAGTCCGGGGTGATCCTGCTCAAGTACTGGCTGGAAGTCAGCCCCGAAGAGCAGACTCGTCGATTGGAAGCCCGCATCAACGACGGTCGCAAGACCTGGAAACTCACACCGATGGACCTCAAGTCCTACAGCCGCTGGTACGACTACTCACGGGCGCGGGATGAAATGTTCAAACACACCGACACCGAACATGCTCCGTGGCTGGTGGCCGACTCCAACGACAAACGCCGCGCACGGCTGAACATCATCACCGATGTGCTCAGTCGTATACCGTATGAGGATGTGAAGCGCGAGAAGGTCGAGTTGCCCAAACGGCAGAAGCCGGGCAAGTACCGGGACCCGGATTATCCGTATAAACGTGTAGCGGAAAAATTCTGACGAATTGCTTCAGACACTGTGGGGGCTGGCCAGCACATATCCCTGTTGGAGTGAGCCTGCTCGCGATAGCGGTGTGTCAGCCAACACATCCGCAACAGACAATCCGCTATCGCGAGCCGGCTCACTCCTGCAGTATCAGGTGATCATCCGTCATTGCGGATCAGCGCAACCCTTCAGAAGTCAGCAGTCCATCCGTCGACTGCGCTGAACCATCGCGATCTCGTTTCTTTCTACCCGTGGAGTCCTTCACGAGATCATCCCCGATGTTCGATCAGCGCAAACAGGAAAAACTGGCGGCATGGCGAAAACTGGCGACGCAAGCGCAGATGCGTCTGGACCCGGAACAGCAGTACGACGAACTGCTCAAGGCCGCCGATGAAATGGAGGAGCAGGGGCTGATCACCAGCGCCGAGTGGCGGCAGTTGGTTCGCGATGCGGGCAATGTGTTTACCGCTGAATTGGGTCGAACAAACGGTTAGGTCCTTCAGGTCACGCGACCTTTCTTTGCCTTCATCTGTGCACCTCTGGAATCGTGCAGTAGCCGCGCAAACGCGACTTTGTCGATCGGCCGACTCATGAAGTACCCCTGCACCTCATTGCATTGATCGACTCCGAGAATATCCAGTTGCTCCTCGGTCTCGACCCCTTCAGCCGTCACGGTCAGGCCCATGGCTTTGCCCAGGCCGATGATCGCCTGCACCACCGCGCGATCATTGGTGCCGCTGCTGATCGAGGCGATGAAACGCTTGTCGATCTTGATCCCGTCGAACGGGTAGGCGCGCAAGTAGCCGAGTGATGAGTAGCCGGTGCCGAAGTCGTCCATGTTCAGGCGCACGCCGAGCTCTTTCAGGGCATTCATGGTGGTCAGCGCGCCGTCGGTGTCGTTGAGCATCACGTTTTCGGTGATCTCCAGTTCCAGGCGACTGGCCGGGAAACGGGTCTGCACCAGCACCTCGCGAACATCCTCAACCACATCGCTGACGGCAAACTGCGCGGGCGACAGGTTGACCGACAGCAGAATATCGTCCGGCCAGCCCAGCGCGGTTTCGCAGGCTTCGCGCAGCACCCAGCGCCCCAGCGGGACGATCAGGTCAGTCTGCTCCGCCAATGGAATGAACAAGTCCGGGCCGAGCAGGCCTTTGGTGGGATGTTGCCAGCGCACCAGCGCTTCGACCGAAACGATGTGTTTGCCATCGACCTTGTAGCGCGGCTGATAGTGCAGGATGAATTCATTGTGTTTGAGCGCATGGCGCAGATCATCTTCCATTTGCCGGCGCGTCTGGATCTGGTCGCTCATGTGCGCTTCGAAATAACACCAGGTGTTCTTGCCCTCGGATTTGGCCTGATACAGAGCGATATCGGCATAGCGGATCAGGTCACTCGGCACGTAACCGTGGCGGCGACTGAGCGAAATGCCGATGCTGGCGCCGATGTGCAGCGGATGGTGTTCGAAGACCACCGGTTGATGCAGGCTGCCGATCAGACGGGTGCAGAACTTGTCGATTTCGTGCTGACTGTCCATGCCGTTGAGCACCACGATGAATTCGTCGCCGCCCAGTCGCGCGACGATGTCGTGTTCGCGGGTGCACTCTCGCAGGCGCACGGCGACTTCCTGCAGCACGGCGTCACCGGCCGGGTGGCCGAGTGAATCGTTGATTGGTTTGAAGTTGTCGAGATCGATCATCAGCAGCGACAGCGGCGGCGCGTGCTCCTTGAGCAGCAGCGCTTCATCCAGATAACGCGCGAGTTTGTTGCGGTTGGGCAGGCCGGTCAGGGCATCGTGCATCGACAGATGCTGGATCTGCGCATGGGCGGCGACTTCGTCGGTGATGTCGCTGGCGGTGCCGCGATAGCCGATGACTGTGTGCTTGTCGAAGATCGGCCGGGCGGACAGCCGACAGTGGCGCTGCTGTCCGGAGTGGTCACGGTAGGTGCAACGCAAGTCACTGGCGCTGTTTTCTTCGGTCAGGTTTCTCAGCCAGAGTTCCAGTGGCGTGGTGTCGCAACTCAACAGGTGGCCGATGTCTTGCCCCAGCCACAGGGTTTGCGGGTAACCGGTCACTTCGCTGAAGCGCGCCGACAGGTAGGTCAGCGCGAGGGCACGATCGACCTCCCAGATCCAGTCCGATGCGGCTTCGGCCACCGCGCGAAAGCGTTCCTCGCTGGCTTCCAAGCCACGGTTGGCAGTTTCCAGCGCCTGATTGGAAGTTTGCATGACGGCAAAACTCTGGTCGACGTATTGCGATGAGCGCAAGGCGTGCCGAAAGAAGTAGGCGGTCAGTAGCATCAACACCAGCATCGTCGCGCCGAGCGGAGGCAGCAACGACCACAACAAATGTTGCCCGGGCCGCTCCAGATCGGCGATCAGACTGTAGCCGGTGCTGTCCAGCGGCACTCGCGGGCGGTCGGGCGCAAGGGTTTCATCCAGCGCCAGGGTCAGGTTGCTCAAGCCGTAGCCGCTGCCGATCAGGCGTAATTTGGTCGGGGTGAGTTTATCGACGAATACCAGCACCGAGGTTTTCTGCGCCGAGTCCAGCGGCCGCTCATCATTGGGAATGATCGCCGCCGCCGACACCAGCGCCGGCCAGCCTTCAAACAGCGAGTAGGTGCTGACGGGTTTGCTCAGATCGCTCTGCCCCTGAACCTGATCCAGCAGCGACGTGGCACTGACCTGCAAATACGCCGACAGGTCCGCATCGAGCAGTTGCCCGCGCACCACGGCGTATTTGGTGCGCTCGCGGTCGAGCACGAACACGCCGTCATAGCCGTCATTGGTGAACAGGGTCTTGCCCATGTTCTGCTCGGTGTAGGCCCAGTTTGTGTCGACCTGATCGCTCAAATGCTCGTAAGCCGTGGTCCAGTAGGCATAGCTGGTGATGTAGTTTTTTGATGCAGTGATGCGGTTTTCCAAAGCCCGGGCCGAATAGAAGCGGGTTTTGTCGATTTCCTCGCTATCCAGCGCATTGGCAATCCCCAGCAAGGCGACTGTTGCGGCAATCACACCGCTGACGAACAGCGCGCCGACGGCGATGGCCAGGCGTCGGGTAACGGCGCTTTGGCGCGGTGGAAGAGGGGCCGCATAACCGGAAATGTCCATGTGCTCGTCCTTGATCCGCTGTCTTCTGAATCTAGAACCACGGCGCGGACGCAATGTTCAGATTCTTCTACGCAACTGCATTGAAAGCGTAGTGAACCCCGGGTGAATTGCCTCCCCAAGTGCAGGATGCCGATCAGCGGCGATTCCCGAAAGGGCAAGACTTCCCGCGCAAAAACCGGATAATGGCGCCCATTCGTTTAGCCGTATTCTGGTAATCCCGCATGGAAATCAAGGTCAATTTTCTCGACAACCTTCGACTTGAAGCCAAGTTCGACGACTTCACGGTGATCGCCGATCAGCCTATCCGCTACAAGGGCGATGGTTCGGCACCGGGGCCGTTCGATTACTTTCTGGCATCGTCGGCGTTGTGTGCGGCGTATTTTGTGAAGTTGTACTGCGACACGCGCAACATCCCGACTGAAAACATTCGCCTGTCGCAGAACAACATCGTCGACCCGGAAAACCGCTACAACCAGATCTTCAAGATTCAGGTGGAATTGCCGGCGGACATCTCCGAGAAAGATCGTTTGGGCATCTTGCGCTCCATCGACCGCTGCACGGTGAAGAAGGTCGTGCAGACCGGCCCGGAATTCATCATTGAAGAAGTCGACAACCTCGACGCCGATGCCCAGGCGCTGTTGATGCCGGTGGCCGGCTCGGACGCAGGCACCTTCATCGCCGGCAAGGACCTGCCGCTGGAGCAGACCATCGCCAATATGTCGGGGATCTTGGCCGACTTGGGCATGAAGATTGAAATCGCCTCGTGGCGCAACATCGTGCCCAACGTCTGGTCGCTGCATATCCGCGATGCGCATTCGCCAATGTGCTTCACCAACGGCAAGGGCGCGACCAAGGAAGGCGCACTGGCCTCGGCGCTGGGCGAGTTTATCGAGCGCCTGAACTGCAACTTCTTCTACAACGACCAGTTCTGGGGCGAAGAGATTGCCAACGCCGAGTTCGTGCATTATCCGGACGAGCAATGGTTCAAGCCGGGCCCGAAAGACGAGTTGCCGAGCGAGATCCTCGACGATTACACCCTGAAGATTTACAACCGTGACGGCGAATTGCGCGGCTCGAACCTGTTCGACACCAACTCCGGCAACACCCAGCGTGGCATTTGCTCGCTGCCGTTCGTGCGCCAGTCCGACAGTGAGGTGGTGTACTTCCCGTCCAACCTGATCGAAAACCTCTACCTCAGTAACGGCATGAGCGCCGGCAACACACTTGCCGAAGCGCAGGTGCAGTGCCTGTCGGAAATCTTCGAACGCGCGGTCAAACGCGAAATCCTCGAAGGCGAAATGGCCCTGCCGGACGTGCCACAGGCAGTGCTGGAGAAATACCCGAGCATCCTCGCTGGCATCAAAGGCCTGGAAGAGCAGGGCTTCCCGGTGCTGGTCAAGGATGCGTCGCTGGGCGGTGAATTCCCGGTGATGTGCGTGACCCTGATGAACCCGCGCACTGGCGGCGTGTTTGCCTCCTTCGGCGCGCACCCGAGCCTGGAAGTGGCGCTGGAGCGCAGCCTCACCGAACTGTTGCAGGGGCGCAGTTTCGAAGGCTTGAACGACTTGCCGCAGCCGACCTTCTCCGGTCAGGCGGTGACCGAGCCGAACAACTTTGTCGAGCACTTCATCGACTCCAGCGGTGTGGTGTCGTGGCGTTTCTTCAGCGCCAAGCCAGACTTCGAATTCGTCGAGTGGGATTTCTCCGGTCAGGGCGAAAACTCCAACGCCGAAGAAGCCGCGACGCTATTCGGCATCCTCGAAGACATGGGCAAGGAAGTTTACATGGCGGTCTACGAGCACATCGGTGCCAAGGCCTGCCGCATTCTGGTGCCGGATTACTCGGAGATCTACCCGGTCGAAGACCTGATCTGGGACAACACCAACAAAGCCCTGCAATTTCGTGCTGACATCCTCAACCTGCACACCCTGAGCAAAGTCGGTCTGCGTAACCTCGCCCAAGGCCTGGAAAACAGCGAACAGGACGATTACACCGAGATCACCACGCTGATCGGCGTCGAGTTCGACGACAACACGGCGTGGGGCAAGCTGACCATTCTGGAACTGCGTCTGCTGATCTGCCTCGCTCTGCAGAAGTATGAGCAGGCCAAGGATCTGGTTGAAGCCTTCCTGCAGTACAACGACAACACCGTCGAACGTGGCTTGTTCTATCAAGCGGTCAACGTGGTGCTGGAGATGGAGCTGGACGAGGATCTGCAGCTGGAAGACTACGAGGCTAACTTCCGCCGCATGTTCGGTGACGAGCGTATGGATGCAGCGATTGGCTCGGTCAACGGCAGTGTGCGCTTCTATGGCCTGACGCCGACCAGTATGAAGCTGGAAGGGCTGGATCGGCATTTGCGCTTGATCGAGAGCTATAAAAAGCTGCATTCGGCGCGGGCAAATGTGAAGGCCTCTTCGGACTGATTGGATTATTGCCGCTGATCAGAAAAGCCAGGCAGTTGCCTGGCTTTTCTTTACACGCGATGTTTTGCCTATTCAGCAAAACTGCGTTGATGCAACGTCAACGAGAGTAAGGCTGTCTGGAGATTTTTCGTCGATTGAAGATAAAAGCGCTTTTTAGCAACTGCGCAAGAAGTTGCGCAGTTGTTTTCAAAAAAACGTCCGTAAAAAACGCTGCAGGCCACGCCGTTAAAGGCGTGCAGCCAAGTGCGCAACTTTTTGCGCAGTACTGCGCAAAAAGTTGCGCACTTACGGCGGCTCTTCCCGGCTGCAATAGCTACTTCTGTTGAAGTTGTTTACACAAGTTGTTGATGAATAATGGCAATGTAATTGCTGGCATGAAAGTTGATATCTCCAAGCTCGCACGGACAGGCAATGGTGCCTGTCGCTTGTGTCTTTTGAGCAAGGAGAGCATTCCATGGCAACCCCCGCGTACATGTCCGTCACCGGCGAAAAACAAGGCCTGATCACAGCCGGCGCGTTCACCGCCGACTCCGTTGGCAACACCTTTCAAGAAGGCCACGAAGACCAGGTCATGGTGCAGGCTTTCACCCACGACGTGATCATCCCGCGTGATCCACAATCCGGTCAGCCAACCGGTCAGCGCGTTCACAAGCCCGTGGTCATCACTAAGGTCTACGACAAGGCTTCGCCACTGCTGCAAGCCGCTCTGACTTCCGGCGAGCGCATGAGCGAAATCGTTATCCAGTGGTTCCGTACTTCTGCTCAAGGCACCCAAGAGCACTACTACACCACCAAACTGGAAGACGCGATCATCGTCGCCATCAACAACAAAATGCACAACTGCCAGGATCCAGGCAACGCGCACTTCACCCATCTGGAAGAAGTGCAGTTCACCTACCGCAAAATCACCTGGACCCACGAAGTCTCCGGTACTTCGGGTTCCGATGACTGGCGTGCTCCAGTCGTTTAATCACGGCTGATGACGGTACCGACTCGACCAGTGCTGCTGGTCGGGTTCACCGCTTGATCAAGGAATTTTCCGCATCAGATTCTTTCAATCTGATGCGCGTTGCAGCACTGCGCGAGGGACAAGGGAATGTTCTCACCGGCCAACCAGCCTCATTTCAATCTGACCGTCGATGGCGGCGATAGCGACTTCCAGGTGCTGTCCTTCACCGGTCGCGAGGCCCTCAACACGCCGTTCGAATTCGAGCTGGAACTGGTCAGCGAAAAGGCCTCGATCAACCTCGAAAGCGTGCTGCACAAACTGGCGTTTCTGCAGCTGTCGCCAACTGGGACGGGGATCCACGGTCTGGTTTACAGCATCGCCCAGGGCGAGGCGGGCAAGCGCCTGACCCGCTACAAGATCTCCCTGCGCCCGCAACTGGCGTACCTCGCGCACCGGGTCAATCAGCGCATCTTCCAGCAGATGACCGTGCAGCAGATCATCAGCAAGGTATTGGAAGAACACGGCATCCTCGCCAGCGATTACCACTTCCAGCTCAGCGCGATTTATCCCGAACGCATTTACTGCGTGCAGTACGACGAGTCGGACCTGGACTTCATCCAGCGCCTGTGTGAAGAAGAGGGCATTCACTACCACTTCCAGCACACGTCCAGCGGCCACAAGCTGACCTTTGGTGATGACCAGACGGTGTTCCCGAAACTGGCGCCAGTGGCCTATCAGCAGGATTCCGGACTGGTCGCCGACAAACCGGTGGTCAAGCGTTTTGGCCTGCGCGTGGCCACCCGCACCAGCCGCACCACGCGCCGTGATTACGACTTCGTCAAACCGAAAATCGAGCTGGAAAGCGATGCCAAAAGCAGCGCGCAACCGGACCTCGAAGACTACGATTACCCGGGCCGTTTCGTCGATCGCGAGCGCGGTAAACACTTGGCCAATCGCGCGCTGGAACGCCATCGCAGCGACTACCGTCTGGCCGAGGGCAACAGCGATCAGCCGATCCTGGTCAGCGGGCATTTCCTCGCCCTGACCGACCACGCCAACCCGACGTGGAATGACCTGTGGCTGCTCACCGAAATCTTCCACGAAGGCAAGCAGCCGCAAGTGCTCGAAGAGTCGGTGACCAGCGACACCACCGACAACAAAGACGATTTCCACCAGGGCTACCGCAACCGCTTCAGCGCGATTCCGTGGGACGTGCCGTATCGTCCGCCGCTCGATCACCCGAAACCAAAAGTCCTCGGCACACAAAGCGCGGTGGTTTGCGGCCCTGAAGGCGAAGAGATTTATTGCGACCAGTACGGCCAGGTGAAGGTGCAGTTCTTCTGGGACCGCGAAGGCAAGCACGACGACATGACCAGTTGCTGGATGCGCGTCGCGTCGAGCTGGGCGGCCGAGACCTTTGGCTCGATCAACATCCCACGGGTCGGCATGGAGGTGTTGATCACTTTCCTTGAGGGCGATCCCGATCAGCCGCTGATCACCGGCTGCCTGTACCACGGCGCGAATCTGCCGCCGTACAAGCTGCCGGATTTCAAGACGCTGGCGACGGTCAAGAGCAAGGAATACAAGGGCAGTCGCGCCAACGAATTACGCATCGACGACACCACCAGTGAGATCAGCATCGCGCTGCGCAGCGACCACGGCGCGAGTGCGATCAACCTTGGTTATCTGACTCATCCGCGCCCGAGCGGTGGCCAGCCGCGCGGTGAAGGTTTTGAATTAAGAACCGACCGCCACGGTGCGGTGCGTGCGGCGGCCGGTCTGCTGATCACCACTGAGCCGCGTCCAAACGAATCCAAGCATCACAAGGATCTGCCGGAAACCGCTGAACGCCTCGCCACGGCCAGCGATCAGCAGGACGGATTCGCCGTGCAAGCTAAAGAGCTTCAAGCCCAAGAGGCCGGTGATCAGGACGACGTCGCCAAAGCGCTGCACGCCCAGCATCAAGGCGTACTCGGCAGCGGACCGGCGAACCTCACCGCCAACGAATTCCCCGAGTTCACCGAGCCGCATCTGGTCCTCGCCAGCCCGGCCGGCATTGCCCTGACCACGCCGCGCTCCAGCCACATCGCCACCGGCGAACACCTGGCGCTGAGCAGCACCGGCCACACCAGCCTGTCGATCGGCAAACGCCTGCTGGCCAGTGCCAGTCGGGGCATGCGTCTGTTCGTGCAAAGCATGGGTTGGCGGCTGGTCGCGGCCTCCGGTGATATCGACGTGCGGGCCCTGAAGGACAGCATCAACCTGCTGGCCAAACTCAACATCACCGCCAACGCCGACCGCATCACCATCACCGCGAAAACCGAACTGGTGATCCAGGGCGGCGGCAGCGCCACCACCTACAACGCCGGCGGCATCACCCACGCCACCAGCGGCCCGTACACCGCCCACGCGGCGAACTTCGCCTACACCGGCGCGAAAAGTCTCGCCGGAGTGTTCCCGGAACCACCGAAACCGGGCAAGGGCAATCTGGAATTGTTCAACCAGTACGCCGGGCGTCAGGGCATCAAAGAGGGCGATTACGAAGTCATCGATGCCTTGGGCAAAAGCATCAAGGGCAAGCTCGACGGCAAGGGTTTCGCCAGTGTCGCCGGCGCCGCACCGGGGCCTGCGCGGGTGCTGTTCGGCAAGGATCCGGCGGACACCTGGAGCGATGGCAGTTACATCGGCAAGCCGGAATGGCCGTTGAATCCGCCGGGTGCCGAAGACGTGCCGAGCCAAGTGCAGGCGATGGTCGCGCAGGTCTTGCCGAGCAAGAGTTGGGAGATGTTGGAGAAGGGCAAGGACATGGCGCAAACAGGGATGAGTGCAATGCAGACGGCGCAAGGCGCGATGCAAACGGCGCAGCAAGTGAAAGGCGTGGTGCAGGGCGGGGTGGCCGGGTTGCCGAAGCTGGCCAGCGCCGCCATGCCGAGTGCATCGAACATCCTCGGCGCTGCCAGCAAGAACGGCAAGCTGCCGAGTTTGCCTGCTGTTTCGTTGCCCAAAAACTCGATTCAAACGCCCGGCCTTAATCCGGTCCCAAGCTTGCTGCCAGATGAGTTCATGTCATGACGACTCCCGCGCCCGATAAAAAACGTGAACCCCAGGTAGCTGTCGTTCCGCTCAACACCATCGATATTCAAGATGTCGGCCGCGGTGCCGCCAAATTCGATGCCTGGCTGCAGTCGATCAGTGGCGGGATTGTCACGCTCGATCGTGTGAAGAACGTTGCCGGCGCCTTGCCGGTGGTGGGTAACATCATGGCGCTGGTCGACGCCCTTGGCGACATCGTGACCCTGGCCAAAAGCAAGCAGCGCCAAGTGCTGGACTGGGTCAGCCTGGGGATCAACCTGATTGGCGTACTGCCGGCCCCTCCAACCATGGCGTCGGCACGCATGACGCTGCGTCCGACATTGGGCCTGGTGCGCCAGGAGCTGCGTAACAGCGCGAAGATGCTACTGGGGGATTCTCTGATCGAAGTGTTGATCGGGCATTTGAACGCGACCATTGTCGGCACAATCGATGACTTCGTAAAACAGGCGCAACCCAAACTGGCTGGCATTCTCGACGACGCCGGCAAACTGGGCCAGAGCGCGGTGAACGAGATTGCCAAGGGGCTGGAAACCGTCGTCAATGGCAAACTCGATGCCAAGGGCGACCTCAACGCTGCGGGTTCAAAGATCACGGCGGCGCGCAGCCAGTTACTGCATGACCCCAAAGCGGCCATCGGCAATATCTTCGGTGCTGCGTTCAGTACCTACAAGGCCGCCGGCAAAGGCGTGGCCAACAGCGCAGCGAAAAACCTGCTGCCGGAAAAAGCCAAGGCATTGGTGCTCAGCAATACATCCATGCTGCGGACTTTGGGCGCAGAGCTGCGAACACAACTGAAGAAGCTCAGCGATCCGGGCGTTCAACACTCCATCGGCTGGCTGTTGCAGATGCTCGGTGGTGCCGTGGTCACTTGGCGCAAGCGCAAGGCGCATGGTCAGAGCGCGAACGTCAAACCAGGCACCACCACCCAGGCCAAGCGCAAGGCCGGGGAAGGTCAGCTGGAGATGCAATCGAAGCAAGCCGGTGCGAAAGCCGATCCAAACTGCAGAAAAAACGTGGTGTGTCCCATCACCGCGCACAGCATCAGTTTCTCGATGGGCTCGGAGACCTTCCGTCACACTGATTTCAGTCTGCCGGGCCCGTTTCCGATCAACTGGACGCGCACGTATTATTCGCGTCTGGAGGCCTATGACAAAGGGGTCATGGGCGCTCGCTGGATTACCGAATTCACCACCCGTTTTGATCGCGTCGATGACGGCCTGGTGTTTCACGCGGCGGATGGACGTAGCCACAACTACCCACTGCCCAAAGTCGGTGAGGCCCACTACGACCCGATTGAAAGCCTGACGCTGGTGCGAGTTGACGAAAACCGGCTGGTGCTGTGCAGCGGTGTCGAGCGCAAGGAAACCTACGTGCGCCGCGGTCAGCGTTACGTGCTGAGTGGTATCGTCCTGCGCAGCGGTGCAGGGGTCATGCTTCATTACGAACACCGTCATGACGACGAGGCGGTGTTGTCGGATCTGATTACCTACGAAGGCGATATCAGCAACGTCCACTTGCAGCTCGGTACCCTGCTCGACGCTCAAGGGCGCCTCATCGGTCTCTGGGAAGTTCGCGACGGTGCAGCCAAGCGTCAGTTGTGTGCCTATCGCTACGACGCCAACGGTGATCTGATCCAGGCTCAGGATGAAAACGGCGCAGCCTGGCATTATCAGTATCAGCACCATCTGGTCACGCGCTACACCGATCGCACCGGGCGCGGTATGAACCTGCAATGGCAAGGTCAAGGCGCCGATGCCAAAGCCGTCCGCGAATGGGCGGATGACGGCAGTTTCGATACCCGGCTGGAGTGGGACGAAAACATTCGCCTGACTTATGTCACCGATGCCCACGGCAACGAGACCTGGCACTACTACGACATCCTTGGCTACACCTATCGCATTCGCCACCCGGATGAACGCTCGGAATGGCTGTTTCGCGATGAGGCAAAAAACGTCGTGCGCCATGTGCACACCGACGCCAGCATCGATCGCTTCAGCTATGACGAACGTGGCAATGTGCTTGAGCATATTCGAGCCGACGACACCGTGTTGCATTTCGCGTATGACGATCAGGATCAGTTGATCAAGATCAGCGACGCCGAAGGCGGGCTCTGGCTGCGTGACTATGATGCTCACGGCAATCTGGAAAAAGCCATTGACCCATTGGGTAACCAGACCGAATACGCCTATACCTCGGCAGGCCTGCTCAAGGCGATCAAGGACGCCAACGGCGCCGAGAAGAAGCTTGAATACAACGATGCCGGTCAACTGACGAAATATACCGACTGCTCCGGCAAGGCCAGTGCCTGGGAGTACAACAGTCTTGGGCAGTTGATTTGCTTCACCGACGCGGCCGGGCAAAGCACCGAGTACGAATACCGTGCCGGCCAGCGGGTGCTGATCAGGCATCCGGATAAAACCGAAGAACGTTTCACTTACGATGCTGAAGGTCGCTTGCTGGCCCATATCGATGGGCTGGATCGCTGCACCTCCTGGCGTTACACCGCTGCGGGGCTGGTGGCTGAGCGAGTGGATGCCACGGAGCAGACGTTGCGCTATCGCTGGGACCGACTGGGGCGGCTGACCGCCCTGGAAAACGAGAACCAGCAGCGCGTGCAGTTCGAGTACGATCCGGTGGGCCGCTTGCTCCATGAAACCGGCTTCGATGGGCGCAGCAAACACTATCGCTATGACGCCGAGACCGGGCGATTAGCCTCCATTCGCGACGGTGAGCGCGTCACCGAATTCCAGTTCGACCCGATGAACCGGATGATCAGCCGTTCGGCGAGGCTTGGCAGCGAGTCGCAAGCGGAAATCTTCGCCTACGATGGAAACGGCAATCTGGTGCTGGCCAGTAACGATCAGAGCCGCTTGCAGTGGTTCCATGACCCGGCTGGCAATCTGTTGCGCGAACATCAGCATTTTCCGGGATTGGAAAGTCCCACGGTTGCGATTTGGCGACATGAGTACGATGCACTCAATCAGCGAGTGGCCACGCTGCGTCCGGATGGTCATCGGGTCAGTTGGCTGACTTACGGCAGCGGTCATCTGTTGGGCATGCGCCTCGACGAACATGACCTTGTCGGTTACGAGCGCGACGACCTGCATCGCGAAGTTTCGCGGCATCAGGGCAATCATCTGCTGCAAACCCAGCAGTGGGACCCCGCCGGACGTTTGCAGGAGCAACTACTGGGGCGCACCGACGATAAGCGCACGGTGCTCAAACGCGAGTATCAGTACGATGCGGCAGGTCAGTTGCGCGGTATCGACGACACCCGCCGCGGGACGTTGGCTTATCAATACGATCCGCTCGGGCGTCTGCTTCAGGCGAGCAGTCGCCTGGGTGTGGAAACCTTTGCTTTTGATCCGGCCGCCAATCTGCTCGACGATACGGCCCGGCAACCCCGGCGTCCGCTGGATCAGGACCCGACCCGCAGCAAGCTTCTGGATAACCTGCTGCGCGAGTACGCCGGCACTCATTATGAGTATGACGAGCGGGGCAACCTGATCCAGCGTTGGCATAACGGTAGCTACAGCCGCCTGCGCTGGGATCTGTTCGATCGTCTGGTGCATTTTGACGACGCCCGTCTGGAGGTCGATTACGCCTACGATGCGCTGGGCCGCAGAGTGTCCAAACATTCCCGTGCGCACTTTAAACAGCACCCTGAAGCCGGCTCTCAGTGGAACCATCACGAATATGCGCGCAAGCAGCGGGAGTCGGGTTGCGGCTTCACGTTGTATGGTTGGGACGGCGACGCTTTAGCCTGGGAAAGTAGCCTGGCAGAGGTGGACGGTGATTATGGTCGTACCGTGCATTACGTGTATGAGCCTGGCACCTTTGTGCCTGTCGCTCAGGCACTGCGGCATCAGGCAATCAAACTGTCGGAGCAGCCCGACTACAGCGACGAATATCGACTGGACGATGATCCGTTGTGGAGCCACGCACCCAAGGCCCAACCGATCGATGAGTTGAGCTGGTATCAGTGCGATCACTTGGGCACGCCACAGGAACTGACCGACCAGCGCGGCGAAATCGTCTGGAGTGCGCAATACAAGACGTGGGGGCAAGCACAGGAACAGCGTTCAGATTGGGCCAGGCAACAAGGGCTGACAAATCCACTGCGTTTCCAGGGGCAGTACCATGACCATGAGACGGGCCTGCATTACAACCGCTACAGGTACTACGATCCGCAGGTCGGTCGTTTCATCAGCAAAGACCCGATCAGCTATGCCGGTGGCTTGAATCTTTATGCCTATGCACCAAACCCGACGGGCTGGATCGATCCGCTGGGCCTGGAAACCTGTGACCCACGGCAGCAGTTGGCCGACCGCAGGAAGGCGTTGGGTCTGCCTGTCGCAGGTTCTGCCAATGACACATCGACATTGTCTTTACTGAGGGTCAATGGTCAGAGTTTCGAGGGTATAAACTCAGGTGACCAGAATCCCAAGACGGCGATTACCCTCGACCGCGTAAATGCGCAAACCAAAACCCACGCGGAGGCTGAAGCGGTGCAACATGCCGTGAACGCGGGCATGGCAGGCAAAGCCGAAAGTGCCGAAATGTGGGTCGACCGCGATCCGTGCAAGGCTTGCGGGTTGCCGGGCGCAGGGGGCATTCGTTCACTGGCTCGAAATCTGGGATGTAATATCACCGTGCATTCACCCAGTGGCAGCCGAACTTACACACCAACGAAGTAGTGATCATGAAGCTGGAAAAAATCATAGAAGACGAAGCAAACGGCGCGGGTTTCAAGGAGCGGGAGCACTTGAGTCCCGACCGCGCAAAGGTACTCGCAACTCTGGATCGACTGGATGGAAAGGCGTTCAGTTCCACCCTGTTTTTGCTCGATGACGAAAACTACATGAGCGTGGGCGGGGGTAACGACCATCGCTATGTTGTGTTTATCGCGGTAAACGTCGACGAGAAGCTTTACACACTGACCAATCCTGATGCATCAAACGATGAGACGGTAGATGTCGTCGTCGGTGGGCAGTCCGGGAGCTACCCGAAAAACCAGGTTGTCGACAAAGAGCATGCCCGGAAAGCGTTGCTGTATTTTTTCGAGAACGGCACAGCGGATCCGGGATTGTCGTGGGAGGTTGAAGGCTGAGGGGAGAAGTCAGACCGCCGGGTCTGATTGAACGGCAAAGGCGTGATGCTGTGAAAGACGCGATTCGCTTGGGTGACTGATTGCCAGCGGCCCCAAAGGTGCTGTGGTCAGTTGAAGTCCGAGGCTGCCTTCGTGATTGAGATGACGCTCGCTAAGCGCGAGCGTTGAATATTCGCCAAGGCCTGCCGGTAAACGGTCCGACAAGCCGGGCAGGCTCGCCAGGTTTATCGCCCGTGCGCCGCGTCGGCCAATTGCCCGGTGTCGACCCGCACAAACACCGAGTCGCCCACTGCCGTCAGCACATCCCCGGCAAACACCTCACAGATCACCCGGGTCTTGCGCCCGACGTCACCCTCGACTTTCGCGCGCAGAGTCAGCGTCACGCCCATCGGCGTCGGTTTAATGAATTTGATACCAAGGTTGCCGGTGACGCAGTCGATGCGCGGCAGGCTGCCGGGTTCGCGGTTTTCTGCGCGGTAGTGATACGCCATCGCTGTCCAGTTGGAATGGCAGTCGACCAGCATGGCGATCAGGCCGCCGTAGACCAGATCCGGCCAGCCGCAGTACTTGGCCTCCGGCAGGTGTTCGGCAATGACGTGCACGCCGTCTTCATGCCAGTGGCTTTTGACGTGCAGGCCGTGCGGGTTGCAGCCGCCGCAGCCGTAGCAAACGCCTTCGGGGGCGGCGAGGTCTTGCAGAGGAGTATCGAGGCTGGACATGGTTTTTATTATCCTGGCGTGGTGAGACCGGTCAGGCGCAGGCGATTGCGCCCGCCGCGTTTCGATTCATAGAGTGCCGCGTCGCCTTGTTCGATCAGTGCCGTCAGGTGGGCGGGCGGGTTGTCGAACAGGTTGGCGCCGATGCTCAGGGTCACGGCAGCGGTGGTGGGGAATGTCTGGGAGGTCATGCTCAAAAACTGCTCGCGCAAGGCGTTGCCCAGTTCCATGACACGCTCGCCTGATGTGCTGTTGAGCAGAATGACAAATTCGTCACCGCCCAGGCGCGCCGTCAGCGCATTGCGCGGCAGCACCGAGCGGATCATCTCGCTCAACGCGATCAGCAAACGGTCGCCAGCGGTGTGGCCGTACTGGTCGTTGACCAGTTTGAAGTTGTCGATGTCGATCAGCAGCAAGGCGCCGGGATGCTCGGGCGATACGTGTTCGAGCAGGCGCGGTGCGCGCTTTTCGAGGGCGCGGCGGTTGTACAGGGCGGTCAGCGGATCACGCTCGGCGAGGCGGGCGATCTGTTTTTCCCGGCGATAGCGTTCGGTGCCGGTCATCGACAGGGCGATCAACATGATCGCCATCGCACCTTCGACCAGGGAAATCTGGATGATCTCGCCACGAAACGCTGCCAGATCGATCAGCGTGCCGGGGATCATCACGGTCAGGGCTTTGGCCACGTAGAAAAGCCCATGACCGAGCAGCACATAGCGCAACTGCACTGCGCCCACGCTCAGCGACTTGCCGTGGGGGCGCAGCAGTGAGCTGGCCTTGAGGGTCGACAGCGCCACCAGCAGCGAGTTGGCCGCCAGCATCACCTTCGACCACAGCGGCCCGTCCGGCAACAACAGCATGACCAGCCAGGTGATGAAGATCAGATACCAGGCCGGCGACAGCCGTATCTGGGTGAAACGCGCCACGCCGAGCAGGAACAGGAAGTGCGCGGTCACCAGCAAGCCGTTGGCGAACCAGATGCCGATCAGCAAAAAGCCGCTGCTGCGCAGCAGGGCCAGGGTGGAACCGACGGTGATGGTGGCGAAACCGGCGCTCCAGAACAGTAGCGAAGGCTCACGAATGCTGCGCCATTCGATCGCCAGATACAGCGCGGCAGCGGCTGCGAGAGCGATGGAAAGGGTCAACATCGTAGGTGGGTCGAGCGGCATTTCTTGATGAGCCTGTCTGATTGGCGGTTAGACCGGCGATTGTAAGCGTTCGGGCGGTTTTTTCGCAGAGGTCGTGTTGCCGCGCAGACCATTGGCAGCGGGAAGGGCGCGGTTGCTGGCCGCCGCCCTGATCACCCTGTCGATCGGTCACTGCTCGGGCGTGAGCCAAGTGTCGACGACTCGACGATCCAGCTCTTCCCAATAAGCCATTCCCAAGACACGAGTGGTGTTGAGCCCGCGCAGGTAACCGCGCAACTGGTTGGCAGTGTCGGTGATGAGCTGCGGGTCGGTGATGCCTTTGTCCAGCAATACGCTCTCGTACTGAACCAGATACTCGGCCACACGCTCGCGGAAATCGGGCAGAACGGCGTCACGAATCAGGTCAAACGTTCTCAAGGCGAACTCCTCATTTCATGTTTTTCTAGTTGTGGTTGAGTGTGTATCAGTCTGCACGTCGCGCAACTATTGCTAGAAGTAATAGTGACCATCAAGAAACGCAAGTTCTGCTTTGTCGGCAATCGGCGGAAAATCGCCTCCATCGAACACGCCGCTCAAGGAATCTGCGCGATGAAGATTATGACCCGACTGGCTTTGGTCGCCCTGCTGACAGGTGGCGCGCTGTTCACAGCTCCGACTTACGCAGCCGCCGCCGGGTCGTGTCACTTCCAGACCATCACGAGCAGCAGCGCCACGTTGCAGCATTCGCAATCCGTGGGTGTGCTACTCAGCGAGAACACCCTGGACAACCTGCAATACCTTGAGCGTTACCACGACATGGCGGTCAACGGCGCGAAAGATGCGCTCGACTCGCGAATTCGTGAGGCCTTTGTCAGCAGTTCCGATCCGGAACTGGCCATCGACTGGCTGGTGAGTTCGCTGCAACAACAGTTCTTGTCGGTGACCGTGTACGACAACCTTGATGCGCTGGTGCAGGCGCATCCGGACGTGGTGGTGAAGCTCGACACCTTCAATCGCCTGCTGACACAGCAAAACAGTCTGGTCGAAGCGCGTTTTACCGCACGCTTCTACGACGCTGACCTGCAATACATCGGCAAGGCTGAAGGCGCGGTCGAGAAACAGTTGCCTTCGGCGTGGGTGCATAACCAGGCAGCACCGGTCATCGCTGCGCAGATCGACAAGCAGCGTGATCTGCAACTTCACGCGTTGAAGCAATTCGATGTGTCGCTCAAGGCGCTGGTGGCGTCGAGCTGATCACTTAAAACATAAATGGCGACGGCGGCTCCGTGAGGCTGAACCGTTGCCGGTTGAACCGAACCTTTATTTTCAGGATGACACCGATGCGTCTTTTCTTTGTGCCTGCTCTGGCCGTTGCCTCTTTGCTGCTCGCTGGTTGCGCTTCGGCGCCGAACAATCCGAGCCTGACGTTGCAGACCAGCAAGACGCCTGCGCAGTACGCCGACTGTGTTGTGCCGAAGTTGCAGGGCAGTGCGCTGAACCCGACGGTTTCACAGACTCAGCGCAGTTATCGGATTGTGGTGCCGAGCAAGGTTTCGGCTGACAACGTGCTCGAGGCTTATAAAGCCGGGAATGGCGGCAAGGTGTTTATCTACGAGCGGCATTTGTTGGCTTCGAATCTTTTGCCTTCGAGTTTTGAGCGGGCGGCGCAGGATTGCATCTGATTTTGGCTTTTGTACGTATTTGACTGAGCTCCTTTGGTTGGCCGCAACCAACCAATTTTTTGCCTCGCGCCTTCATAGGGTTGCGGGGCTTTTTTTTTGTTTGGGCTTGGCGGCCTTTGGGCCGACCATGTTCTTGGGGTTTTGGGTGAATATCCGTTTTTTTTGGGGGGGGTGGCTGGCGGTTTCGCTCTTACAGCGAGTCCCTTTGGCAAACGCCCCAAAGGAACCAAAGGTCTGGGCCCCGGCGTTCGGCCCTCGCCGTGGCTCGGGTGCCTTCGTTACGGGATCTATCCGGGGGCATCGCCTACGATTTGCTTCGCTGCACCTCCTCTCGATGCATTTGGCTGCGCCAAACGGTCGCTGCGCTCCCACCCCCGGATAAATCCCTCCACTCAGCCTGCCGAAGGGGCCAGCACGGCAAGATCAAGCGCTGCAGTCGAGCTAACGCTCATCCTGTTGAGTGGTGAGAAACGGGGGGGGTGCGGCTTTTGATTTGCTTCCGAATTTGAGTGCGGCTCGGTATCCCATGTCGGTGTATTTCTCGCAATCAGCTCAGTCAATTCCCTCTCCCTCCGGGAGAGGGCTAGGGTGAGGGGCTTTTGATCTGGGCTATGCAGTCGGTTGTTGTAAGATGCGGCATCTTCAATCTTGCGAGCAGCGAAAATGGATTCTCACTCGATATTGACCTTCACTCTGGTCGCCGCAATTGCCATCGCCAGCCCGGGGCCGGCGACGCTGATGGCGATCAATAACAGTCTCGCGCATGGGCAGCGCAGTACGATCTGGTCGTCGTTGGGCAACGCCAGTGGTTTGTTCTGTCTGTCGGCGGCGGCGATGTTGGGGTTGGGGGCGTTGTTGGCCAGTTCCGAGATGTTGTTTAACGCGGTGAAGGTGATCGGTGCCGGTTATCTGTTTTATCTCGGCGTGAAGCAGCTGTTCAAGAAGGGGCCGATGCTGGCGCAGGGGATCGAGGGTGAGGCGGGCAAGGTGCGGCCGACGCGTGGGAAGTTGTACAAGTCGGCTTTTTTGACGGCGGTGACTAATCCCAAGGCGACGATGTTTTTCACGGCGCTCTTCCCGCAGTTCATCGATCAGGGCGCGGCGTTGCTGCCACAGTTTTTGATGTTGACGGCGATTTTCATGGCGCTGTCGGTGTCGTCGCTGAGTGTCTATGCCGCGCTGGCCTCGCGGGCCAAAGGCGTGCTGACCCGGCCGGCGCTGTCGCGTTGGGTCAGTCGTGTGGTGGGCACGACGTTCATTGGTTTTGGTGCTGCGATTTTGACCATGCGCCGCCAGACGGCGTAAGCGTGAAGGGTGCTTAGACCCACTTGAACTGCGCCGGGAATCTGGCCACGAAGCAGGTGCCGGCGTCGAGGCTTGAGCTGACGGTCAAACTGCCGTTGTGCGCCGCGGCAATCTGCGAGGCGATGTAGAGGCCCAAGCCCAGGCCTTCACAGCGTTGCCCGGCTTCGGAGCGGGAAAACGGTTCGAACAGCAGTGGCATCAACTGCGCGGGAATCGGCGTGCCCTGGTTGGTCAGCGAGATCACGATTTCGCCGTTTTCCGAATAGGCCTTGAGGACGATCGGCGTGGCGTTTGAACCATGAGTCACGGCGTTGCCGAGCAGGTTCGAGAGCAGCTGACTGATGCGCAACGCATCGCAATAGACGCCTGCCGGCACGTCCAGTTCATCGATGAAAATCGCTTGCGGGTGCGAGGCTTTGACCTCAGCGAGCGTCAATTGCAGGGTCTGCTGTAAGTCATCGACCAGTTTGCGCTGCACCGGAATCCCGCCGCCGAGGCGTCCACGCGCGAAGTCGAGGATGTTTTCGATCAATACGCCCATGCGCACCGAGCTGTTGCGGATGGCCGAAATCAGATTCAGCGAACGTTTTTCTTCGGTTTTGCTTTCCAGCAGGTCGGCGCTCATGCGAATGGCGCTCAATGGTGTGCGCAGGTCATGGCCGAGCACGGCGATGAACTGCTCGCGCAGACGGCCGAGTTCATTGGCGTTGCTCAGTTCGACTTGGGTCGCCTCAAGATGGGCCTGCGTGTCGAGGCTCATCGCGATCAGTTGGGCGAAGAGGGTCAGCGTCTTGGCAATGGCCGGCTCGTCGAGGTTCGCCGGGACGGAGTCTATCGCGCACAGCGTGCCGAAGAAGTGACCGTTGGCTTTGATGATGGGAATGGAGATGTAACTCTCCAGACCGTAGGTTTTTGGCGTGTGGTGCAGGGAAAAGATCGGGTGCGCGCTGGCGTGGCCGAAAATCACCGGCTGCTGATGTTGGCGGATTTCATGACAAATGGTCGATTCAAGCACCAGTTCTCCGCCCGGTTTCAGGCCGAAGTCGATGGAGTCATCGACCGCGCAGGCCACCCAGTTTCTGTCCGTGACCCGCGCCACCGCCGCGAAACGCATGCCCGTCAGGTGTTTGACCATGCTCAGGATGACCGGCACCGCTTCAATGCTGCGGATGGCTTCGATGTCGGGGGCAAATACCGGGTCGGTCATGGCGCGATGCTTCGTAGTGAGTTGGCTCAGAGACTATCCGTTATTGCAGCTGATGACTAACACGGCTGCCAGAAAGCACAAGGGCGCCGTGGATTTCCCCGGCGCCCATGCTTTTGCTGCTGATTAGAACGTCAGCGACTCAGAACCTGTATTTGGCTGTCAGCATGTAGCTGCGTGGGTTGCCGTAGTTGTCGTTGGAGCCCCAGGTCACATCGGAACCGATGGCGGAATAGTAGACGCGGTCGAAAATGTTGTTCGCATTAACCTGCAGATCCAGGTGTTTGTTGACTTCGTACCCGGCCATCAGGTCGGTGACCGCGTAACCACCCTGTTCGAGACGGTAGCTGCCGTTATTGGCCAGGGCGACATCGTTGTACATGCGGCTCTGCCAGTAGACGTTGCCCCCCACGCGCAGGTGTTGCAGCGGGCCCTGGAAGCGGTACACGGTGGACACTTTGAACAGATGCTCTGGCGTGTCGGTTTCGAAACGCTGATTGTTGTTGGCCGGGTTCTCGTCCTTGATGTAATGCGCGCGAGTATAGGTGTAGCCGGCGCCGACCTGCCAGTTGTCGGTCAGCGCGCCTTGCAGTTCCATGTCCACGCCTTGGCTACGCACCTTGCCCGATGACCCGTAGCAGGTCAGTACCGGGCAGCCGAACTGAGTGTCGGCCTGGGTGGCGCGACCGGTCTGGTCCATCTGGAACACCGCCAGGCTGGCGTTGAGGGCGCCGTTGAAGTACTCGCCCTTGATGCCCACCTCGTAGTTTTCGCCGACGATCGGCTCGAGCACCTTGCCGCCGAGGTCCTTCTGGGTTTGCGGGGTGAAGATGTCGGTGTAGCTGGCGTACACCGAGTGATGGTCGTCGAGTTTGTAGATCAGGCCGGCATAGCGGGTGAGATTACGGGTGACCTTGTAATCGCCGTCGGCCGTGCGGTCATCGTAGTCATACCAGTCGAGGCGGCCGCCGAGGATCAGCGTCAGTGGATCGGCCAGGCTCAGGCGCGTGGTCAGGTAAACGGCATCCTGAGTGGTGACGGTGCGGGTTTTGCCGTCACGCACGAAGTCAGGCTTGGGGGCGCCAATCGGCCAGGCCGTGGTGTACGGGTCGTACTCCTTGGTGGTCGCGTCATATACGCGGTTGCTGGCGCCGACGACCAGTTCGTGGCTGCGACCGAACGCTTCGAACGGGCCGCTGGCAAACACGTCGAGCGAGTGTTGCTTGTCGGTGTGACGGGATTGATAAGCGGTGGTTTCCAGCGGGCCCGCGTAACGCGACAGGTAAGTCCCGGAGAACTCGCCGTCGAGGGTCGAGGACGAACCGGCGACGTGCAGCTTCCAGTCGTTGTCGAAGCGATGCTCGAGTTCACCGAACACGGTGTCGATCTGCAGCTTGCGATTTTCCCAGTCGGTGCCGGGATAGGTGGAGCGGGGCAGATCGAGGTGGTGGCCGTTGATACCGATCGGCAGGCCGCCCCAGAAATAGTTGGTCTGTTCGTTCTGCCGGGAGAAGCCGAGAGTCGCGGTGGTGCTGTCGCTCAGGTCGGCTTCACCGATGGCATAGAACAGGCCATGGTCGTTTTCTTCCTTGTCGCGGAAGCTGTCGGCGCCCTGATAGGAACTCACCACGCGACCGCGCAAGGTGCCGCTTTCATTCAGCGGGCTGGAGGCGTCGATTTCGCCACGGTAGTCATCCCAGCTGCCGGCCGCGCCGGTGAGGGTTACGCGCTGATCAGCGGTCGGGCGTTTGCGCACCAGGTTAATCGCCGCCGAAGGGTTACCGGCACCGGTGACCAGGCCGGTCGCACCACGGACGATTTCGACGCGGTCGAACATCGCCAGATTGGGCTGCACCGCCATCGCGAAGGGTGAGTACGAACTCGGCAAGCCGTCGTACATGATGGTGTCGATGTCGAAACCGCGTGAACTGTACGTCTGCCGACCCGGGCCGCTGGCCTGACTGAGGAACAGTCCCGGCGTGCCCTTCACCACGTCGTTGATGCTGGTCATGTTCTGGTCGTCCATGCGCTGACGGGTGATCACCGTCACCGCCTGAGGCGTTTCGCGCATGGTCAGCGACAGCTTGGTCGCCGTCCGCATCGGGCCAGTGGTGTAGGACTGAGTGTCTTCGGTGGTGCTGCTCATCTGCGTGGCGCCGATTTCCGTCGCATCCAGTTCCAGTGTGGCCGGCGCGGTTTTTTCAGGCGTGGCGGGCGTTGTCTCGTCGGCCAGTGCCGGTGCGATGCTGGCCATGCAGATGGCGAGTGCCAACAGGTTAGGTGAACGGTTTGAACGGCGGTGAATGGTGCGAAACGACATCAATCTGCTTCCCCAAATAATACGAAAACGAATCCAGTGCGAGTGCGTGTAGGAACTATTCGCATTAGTGTGTCAGATCATTCTGTGTGTAGAAAGCCGTACGGCTCAGTTAGTTAACGATTTTTTCACAATTGACTGGGTGCTCTGCGTCGCGGGTTGGCGCAGGGTCCTGGTTTTTTGGGGGGGGCGAGCGAGGGGCCATTCGAGGCGCAGCGGGCCGATCACAGAAGCGTGTGATCGGCTCGCTGACGAGGGTGATTCAGGGGTGTCAGTTCAAATCTTCGGCCTGGTGCCGCTCCGGCACTTGAGTCGCTTCATCGCCCCATGTGCGATTGACGCGCTGCCCACGGATGACCGCCGGCCGCTTGGAAATGTCCTCTGCCCAGCGCTGCACATGGGTGTATTCGTGCGCCGCAAGAAACTCGGCCGCGGAATAAACATTGTTGCGCACCAGTTGCCCGTACCACGGCCAGACCGCGATGTCGGCAATGGTGTAGCTGTCGCCGGCCAGGTAGACGCTTTCGGCCAGGCGCCGATCGAGCACATCCAGTTGGCGCTTGGCTTCCATGGTGAAGCGGTTGATCGGGTATTCCATCTTCTCTGGCGCATAGGCATAGAAATGCCCGAAACCGCCACCCAGATAGGGCGCGGCGCCCATTTGCCAGAACAACCAGTTCAGCGTTTCAGTACGGCCAGCGGGGTCTTTCGGCAGAAATGCACCGAACTTTTCGGCCAGATACAGCAGGATCGAACCCGATTCGAACACACGAATCGTCGGTTCAACGCTGCGGTCCAGCAGCGCCGGGATTTTTGAATTCGGATTAATCTCGACAAATCCGCTGGAGAACTGATCGCCCTCGCCAATGCGGATCAGCCAGGCATCGTACTCGGCAGCGCGGTGCCCCAGCGCCAGCAGCTCTTCCAGCAGAATCGTCACTTTGACGCCGTTGGGCGTGGCCAGTGAGTACAGCTGCAATGGATGCTTGCCGACTGGCAGGGTCTTGTCATGGGTGGGGCCGGCAATCGGCCGATTGATACTGGCGAACTGGCCACCGGACGGGGCTTCGTTTTTCCAGACCTGGGGCGGAACGTACGGCGCTTTGCTCATCTAAGGGGCCTCATCTTGGCAAGTGGAAAAAATAACTCGCTGATCATAGACAGCACACCACAGAACCCGCTGTGTATTCCAGAGGGCGATGGGCCAATTGCCCGCTGCATTCAAGGCTGGCCAATCCCCGGAATCAGCAAACACGCTGCAAGGCCAATCAGGGCGGTGCCAATGACCCGGTCAATGATTCGCTGTTTTGCCAGCATGCGCCGGCGCAATCCCTCAGTGGAAAAGAACAGTGCGACCAGACTGAACCACACCCAGTGGGCCAGTGACATAAACAATCCGTAGGCGAAGTTAATGGCGAGCGAGCTATCGACCTGAACAAACTGACTGTACGCCGCGACGACAAACAGCATGGTTTTCGGATTGAGCGCGTTGGTCAGAAAACCGCTGCGAAACACTGCCCAGGATGAGGGCGCCGAGCCGCCAGCCTCTGCAAACGTCAACGTCGAAGTATTGGTGATCGACTTGATGCCCAGATAAACCAGGTATCCGCCGCCCAGCAGTTTCATCGCCATAAACAGCAAGGGCGACTGCGTGATGATCACGGCCACGCCAAACACCGTGTAGAACACATGAACCTGTACGCCACAGGCGATGCCCAGCGCCGCCATCAAGCCACTGCGCCGCCCGAACGCGTAGCTGTTGCGGGTGACCATGGCAAAGTCCGGGCCGGGGCTGATCACCGCCAGCATCGTAATGGCGATCATCAGAAACAACTCATTCATCAACGTTCTCCAACCTGTATTTGCGCTACGTAAGTTCACCGATGTCGAACTGCTTGAAACGCCAGGAACAGCGTACAAGGCAGTGCTTGGCGCTCATGATGATCAATTGTCGTCAGCAGAAAAAACGATTTATAGTCGTCGAAATCTGTGAGTAATCGTCGTCTATATGAACCTGCCTCCATTAGCTGCCTTTCGTTTTTTCAACACCGCCGCGCAGACCCAGAGCTTTGTCAAAGCCGCGCAGCAGCTGCACGTCACCCACGGCGCGGTGAGCCGTCAGGTGCGCTTGCTGGAGGAGGCGATCGGGGTCGAGTTGTTTGAGCGGCGCAACCGGGCAATCTTTCTCAATCAGGCCGGCCGTCTGTTGTTCGAGGTTACACGGCCGATGTTCGAGCAACTGGAAGGGGCGGTTTATCGCCTGCAGCAAGAGCGTCACAACGATGTGCTGGTAGTGTCCTGCGAGCCGACCATCGCCATGAAATGGCTGATTCCGCGACTGCCGGATTTTCACAGCGCCCATCCGCACATTCAGGTGCAACTACTGACCGCCGGAGGGCCGATCGATTTTGCCCGCTCAGGCGCCGATCTGGCGATCCGCCGGGATGATTTTCTCTGGGACGAAACGGTTCATGCCGTGACGATTTGCCAGGAGTGGATCGGCCCGGTTTCTCTGCCCTCGAAAAGTCCTGAATCCACTGAACTGCACGGCGCATGCTTACTGCGCAGCAAGACGCGTCCGCTGGCATGGGACAACTGGCTGCGCTGTGTCGGCAGGGGCGCAGCGGATGTCAGTCGCGTCGATTACGAACATTTTTATCTATGCATTCAGGCGGCGCTGGCCGGATTGGGCATCGCTATGGCGTCCTTTCTGATGGTGCAGAACGAGCTCGAATCCGGGCAGTTGATCGCGCCGTTTGGTTTTATCCAGGACGGTTCGACTTATTGCCTGCTATCACCACGGCCGTTTGAGAACTGCGCCAATAGCACAGCCTTCAGGACTTGGCTGAGCGAAGCGATGAGTGCTTGCTCGCGTCAGCTCGACGGTGATTTGCTTTGCTATTGAGCGGCCGCGTCATTCATTTCGTGCGCATATAACGTACCCATTCGCTGGCTTTTCTGAAGCCATGAATACCCAGGATCGAGACGGCGATGACCGCGATCATCGGCCCGATCACGCCCAGCCCTGTGGTCATCTGGGCGTAGGCAGCGAGGGACAGGGCAAGCACCGCATAGCCGGCGAGGTACTTCCTGTAGGCGATCAAGAGCACTGGCACCATCAGGACGACGAACAGATGAGTGGCAATGGTGATCAGGATTTGTGCGACCAATTGAACAGGTACGCTGCCCATGGATGCCTCAGCCATGGTTATTTCGGCGTCGTACAGAAACATCTGCAGTGAAATGACGGTTATTGCGGCCATTAGCAGCGCAGGCAACGGCGCAATTTTTGAGCGTTTCATCTGATCTCCAAAGGGTGAAGCAACGTCTGATAAATGAATCTTTCAGGCTCAGCGCTGCGGCCATTGATCCTTGATTTCAAACCACGGCGCCTTCGACGTGACTTCCACATGCTGCTGTTTTTCGGTGGTGAACGTCGTGTCGAGCGTGCCCAGTGCGACCGAGATCCAGCCGTTGAATTCCCCTTGATTGCTTGCCCAGAACAGCGACGAGCCGCAGTGCGTGCAGAACTGGCGCTGTACCGATTCAGACGATTGATACGACTTCAGCTGGTCAGCACCTTTCAGCAATTCCAGGTTCTGGCGCTGCACGCTGCCATAGCTGGCAAACGCCGCGCCGTGGCTTTTGCGGCACTGGCTGCAATGGCAATGCGAAAGTGCCTTGGGCCGTGAACGGATCTGGTACTTCACCGCTCCGCACAGGCAACTGCCCCGGAAGGTCTGAGGGGAGGGCGTGAGCATTGTTATTGCGGATCCTTGTAGATGATGGCTTGTTTCAAGGGAGCCGGTGACTGCGCCAGAAACCCGGTGATCAGGGAAATCACCTGCTGCTGAATCACTGCACGTGGACGACCGCCGTCGCCATCGGTGCAGATGATGCTGTCGCCGGGTACGTCTTTGTCGAGCATGGCCACGGCGCCAGGTTTGCAGATCGCCATGAAACTGAAGTGACTGGCATCGCTGATCTCGACATAACGCGATGAGTTTTTTGGCAGGCGTCTGGCGAGGTCGACGGACTCCAGTTGAGCAGGCAGCTCTTTCGACGGTACACCGGCAGCGATCACCAGGACCGGCACCGGGTAGGCCGCGAGGCTTGCATCGGTCATCCCGCGTGACAGCCCCAGGTCCAGAGACACCACGGCAGTGACGCGTTTGTCACGCCAGTCGGCGGCCAATTGTGCTTTCGCTTGCGCGGTGCTTGCAGTGTTCATTTGTTGGTAGACGGTGCAACTGGCCAGTTGCGTGTGGACCTTGCAGTCTTTGGCAAAACGTTCGGGGTCGAAGCGCGCGCCGCCGGTTTCGAGCACTGTCCAGCCGCCGAGAGAATGGCCCACAACAGCAATTCGATCCTTCGCCACCGCGCCGAATTTTTCCGGCTGAGCCGTCACGGCATCGATGGCGCGGCTCAGGTCGACGGGGCGTTGCCACAGCTGCGCCGCTGCCTGCGCGCTACGATCACGGCTGGTGGTGCCGGGGTGGTTGACAGCCGCGACGATATACCCCTGATGGGCCAGTGCACTGGCCAGCCACGTCTGGTTGATCCAGCTACCGCCATTGCCGTGGGAAAGTACCACCAAAGGATGCGCGCCACTGGCGGCCGGGGCGTCGAGCACGGCAGGGGCACCGACGAAGACCGGGTTGTCGCCGAACAATTGTGGCGTCGCAGCGGTGGTCGAGCTTGGGTACCAGACGACCATTTCCAGCGCGCGTTCGTTGCGCGGATCGGCCAGCGTGGCGTATTGGAAACCGACGGGGCGGGTGTCAGCGAATACGTGGCTGCTCAAGCAGATCAGTAGCAGAGCGCCGAGAGACTTTTTCATTGTTGTTATCTTCCGTGATGGGCCGTTTGGGCGAGATGGACTTTGCCCGAATTCGCGCGCTTCAGCGAGCCTCTTTGCACGCTTCGTCTTAAACATTTTCCATCGGCCATCGCGTGGCCAGATGCGCGCTCAGGTAATCGAGGAAGGCTTTGACCTTCGGCGTCATCGCCGCCCGTTCCTGTACGCAGGCGTAGATGTCCATCGGTTCGACAACACTGTGTTCAAACAGCGGCAGCAATTGCCCGCTCGCCAGATAAGGCGCCGCAACAAACTCTGCCAGTCGCGTGACCCCGGCGCCGTGAACCGCCATTTGCGCCAGCGCATCGATGTCATCACTGATTGCAGTGGCATTGATGTTCGCGTCGAAACGCTCGCCATCGCGGAAAAAGCTCCAGCGCAGAAAGCGCCCGTCCAAGGGATAACGAAAGGCCAGACAGGCATGATTCTGCAAATCATCCGGCGATTGCGGCCAACCGGCGCGCTGAAGATAAGCCGGCGCGGCGCACAGGATGAAGGGCAGCGAAACGATCTTGCGCGCGACGATGCCGTCCTCCAGTTGCGGCGTGATCCGCAGGCTCAGATCGATGCCGTCCTGAATGTGATTGATCTTGCCATTGGTGGTCGACAGTTCGATGAGCAGGCGCGGGTGCAGCGCGGCGAAACCGGCGATCAGTGATGCCAATACATGGCGGCCGAACGCAGACGTCGAGGCAATGCTCAGTCGGCCCTGCAGTTCGGTTTCATCGCTGCTGATCGAGGTTTGCGCGGCTTCCAGATCCGCCGCAATCCGGCGAACTTTTTCGTAATACACCGCGCCGTTTTCGGTGAGTGCCATGCTGCGCGTGGTGCGTTGCAACAACCGCACGCCGAGGTGCGCTTCCAATCGATTGAGCGTCTGGCTCACTGCCGCCGCACTGATGCCCAAGGCCTTGGCGGCGCCGACAATCGAGCCGGCTTCGACCACTTTAATAAAACTGGCAATTGCCGTTAGCAGATTCATTCATCGTCCCGTTGAGGGTTGATTCGTAAGTTCTGCTTTATAAAGTACCTGCGACTGAGCGTCTAGTTGCGGCAGATCGGCTTTGCTAACGTGCGGTCTCCCTGTCAATGGATGGAAACGCCTTATGAATCAACCGACAAGCTCTGAATCCTTGGTCATTAGCCGTCGCAAGCTGTCCCCACGTGCTACACCGTATGTGTTTGCGCTGTACATGGCGACGATCATGGCGTTTCTGATGTCGCTGGTGATCACTGCCGCCAACTCCGGCATTGATTACGACTACCTGAGTAATGCGTTGCACGCCTACAAGCTGGCGATGCCTGCGGCGTTCCTGTGCATCCTCATCGTGCGGCCTATCGTAATCAAATTGGTGGCGTGGACGGTGCATCCGCATCGCTGAGGATTATTCGCGCCAATATTGCCCGACAGCACCTTGCGCTCCCTGCACGGGATCGGTCTGCGGGAAGGTCAATTTCGCGATGCTGTCCAGTTGCTCGCGATCAGGGGCTTCGCGACAGATATCGGCATGCTGGCCTGGTGGATAAGCACCGACTACCAGGAAGTCGTCACTGCAACTCAGGTTGCAATGGCCGGTGCCGGCGGGCAGCAGCAACACATCGCCGGCGCTGACCTGCACAGCATGCCCTTCGGGCCCGCCCAGCATCAGTTGCGCACGGCCAGCTGCAACGCCGAGCACTTCATGGCCCTCGGTGTGGTAGTGATGGAAGTCATAAACCCCGTAGCGCCATTGCGGCGGCCAGCCGTTGGCGCTGAAGGTTTGCTCGAACAGGGCTGCGGGGTCGTCGCTGCCCTTGAGTTCAATCGCTTGCGGATAGATCAACACCGGCAGACGCGGGTTGTTCGGGACCCAGTCGTTGCGTTTTAGCAGCAGGGCTTGTACGGGGGCGGGCATGCTGTTCTCCTGATCCGGCGTATTGATTGGTCTGGCGCCTTCGCGAGCAGGCTCGCTCCCATATTTAGACCGCGATCTCCTGTGGGAGCGAGCCTGCTCGCGAATGGCCGCGCCGCTTATTCAACGGCTAAAGGGTGGACAGCCATAGCGCGCACTCGCCTCAGAAAAATTCATCGAGCATTTGATAAAAGGCGATTCGCTGCTGATCCGGTTCGACGCCATATACCTCGAAAAACAAGGGCAGCCACTGCGCGCCGAGGTTGTCCGTGATGCTGTGGGCGGCCAGGGCCAGATCCTGATAACGATCGGCAACGCCCAGTCGTCCGCAGTCGACAAACCCGCTGAAGCGGCCATTGGCAGCGAGCAGGTTGGGCAGGCATGCATCTCCATGAGTCACTACCAGATCCTCGTGCGCGGGACGTGTGGCGAGCAACTGCTCGAACACTTCCTCGGCGGATTGCCCGAGGCGCGAGTCGTCGAAGTCTTCTTCGTCGATCAGCCCGGCGAGCAGGTGTTCGCGGGCCAGTCTGATTTTTGCTTCCAGGCTGTGATCGAACGGGCAGCTTTCGATCGCGACTGTGTGCAGTGCGCGCAATGCCTCTGCGGCGAGCGTGACGATCTGCTGCGGCGAGAGGTGCTCGCTGCTGGCCAGATCGCGACCGGCCACGGCGGTCATCAACAGCCAGTTGTGTTCCGCTTGCGTGGTTGTGTCGAGCACATGCGGTGCAGGTAAATCCTGAGTCGCCATCCAGCGTAACCGCTGCACTTCACCGGGCAACTCGCCCCAGGTCATCACTTGTTCGGTTTTGACGAACTGCGGCGCAGCACCGGCAGGCGTAATCCGCCATACATCAGCGCGCGATTCGCCAATGGTCTGCTGTTCAATGGCCGCACCGGCAAATTGGCTGCGCCATGCTGCTGGGAAATCCATGTTTAAAGTCCTTGTCATTATCGATGTGCACATTGTGCCGCTCTGGCGGTTTTGTTCGCAAACAAGGATCGGCGTCGGGCAATCCATCGAAACTTCGCCAGCGACCCAACTGTCCAGACCCTTACACCTCCCGGCAGATGTTCTGCTGGAACAGCTCCATGCACCAAAGAAAGGCGAGGATCGAGATGACGATGACAGTGGGAGACTTTCTGGTTGAGCGGCTCAGCCAATGGGGCGTTACGCGGATTTTTGGTTACCCGGGTGACGGCATCAACGGCGTGTTCGGCGCGCTTGGTCGGGCCAAGGGAAAAATCGAATTCGTCCAGGCACGGCATGAAGAAATGGCCGCGTTCATGGCCTCGGCACATGCCAAGTTCACCGGTGAGCTGGGGGTGTGCATCGCCACTTCCGGGCCGGGCGCCTCACACTTGATCACCGGCATGTACGACGCGCGCATGGACCACATGCCGGTGCTGGCCATCGTCGGCCAGCAGGCGCGCACGGCGCTGGGCAGTCACTACCAGCAAGAGCTTGATCTGGTGTCGATGTTCAAGGATGTCGCCGGGGCATTTGTGCAGCAGGCTTCGGCGCCTTCGCAGGTACGGCATCTGCTTGATCGCGCAGTGCGCACCGCAGTGGGTGAACGTCGGGTGACCGCGCTGATTCTGCCCAACGATTTGCAGGATCTTGCATACGAGGCGCCTGCGCGTGCCCATGGCACGGCGCATTCCGGTGTCGGTTACACGAAACCCAAAGTGTTGCCTTATGACGTGGATCTGCAGCGTGCCGCCGATGTTTTGAACGCGGGAGAAAAGGTCGCGATTCTGGTGGGCGCCGGGGCTTTGCAGGCGACGGATCAAGTCATCGCTGTGGCGGAAAAACTCGGCGCCGGCGTCGCCAAGGCGTTATTGGGCAAAGCCGCGCTGCCCGACGGTCTGCCTTGGGTCACCGGCAGCATTGGCCTGCTTGGCACTGAACCGAGCTACAAACTGATGAACGAATGCGACACTTTGCTGATGATCGGTTCGGGTTTTCCCTACGCGGAGTTTCTGCCCAGGGAAGGTCAGGCCCGTGGCGTGCAGATCGACTTGCAACCCGACATGCTCAGCCTGCGCTACCCGATGGAGGTCAATCTGGTTGGCGATTCGGCGGAAACCCTCGCCGCGTTGTTGCCGCTGCTTCAACAGAAAGCCTCCAGCAAGTGGCGCAAGAAAGTCGAAGGCTGGCGCGGCAGCTGGGAGAAGACCCTGGAAAAACGCGCGATGGCCAAGGCTGACCCGGTCAACCCGCAAAGGGTGGTGTATGAGTTGTCGCCGCGCCTGCCCGATCAGGCCATCATCACCAGCGACTCCGGCTCGTGCGCCAACTGGTTTGCCCGTGACCTGAACATCCGCCGTGGCATGCAGTGCTCATTGTCCGGTGGCCTGGCCTCGATGGGCGCCGCTGTGCCCTACGCGATTGCCGCCAAGTTCGCCTACCCTGAGCGGGCAGTCATTGCGCTGGTGGGCGACGGTGCGATGCAGATGAACAACATGGCCGAGCTGATAACCGTCGCCAAATACTGGCGACAGTGGGCGAGTCCGAAATGGATCTGTGCGGTGTTCAACAACGAGGACCTTAATCAGGTGACGTGGGAACAGCGGGTGATGGAGGGCGATCCGAAGTTTGAAGCCTCGCAAAGCATTCCCGACGTGCCTTATCACTTGTTCGCCATTTCCATCGGCCTGAAAGGCATTTTTGTCGATCGCGAAGAAGACGTCGCCGCTGCCTGGGAGCAGGCGCTGGCCTCGGAGGTGCCGGTGTTGATCGAATTCAAGACCGACCCGAACGTGCCGCCGCTGCCACCGCACATCAAGCTTGAACAGGCGAAGAAGTTCGCCACGACGCTGCTCAAGGGCGACCCGGATGAGGCCGGGGTGATCATGCAAACCGCCAAGCAGGTGCTGGGTGCGGTGTTGCCCGGCAAAAAATGACCCGGATCAGCGCCTACAGGTGAGGAGGTGTGTTTTTTGATTTTCATCGGCTGTGCAGGCTGGAGTCTGGGGCGCGAACACTGGCCGGTATTTCCGGTGGAGGGCACGCATTTGCAGCGCTACGCCGCGCGCCTCAATTGCGTGGAAATCAACAGTTCGTTCTACCGCCCGCATCGTCGACAAACCTATGAGCGTTGGGCCGATGGCGTACCTGAGGCCTTTCGCTTTTCGGTGAAAATCCCCAAACACATCACCCATGAATTGCGTCTGGTGGGCTGCGAGTCAGCGTTGGACAATTTTTTGGCTGAATGCGGCGGTCTGGGCGAGCATTTGGGCTGCTTGCTCGTGCAATTGCCACCATCGCTGGCGTTCGATGAGGCCATCGCCGGAGGCTTTTTCACGGCATTGCGCCAGCGCTTTACCGGGGTCGTGGTACTCGAGCCAAGGCATGAATCATGGGTCAGCGCCGAGCCGATGCTGATGACTCACCAGATCGCCCAAGCGGTCGTCGACCCCTCGCGCATCAGCAGTGATGTTTCGCCCGGTGGCTGGGCGGGAACCCGGTATTGGCGACTGCACGGCTCACCGCGTATTTACCACAGTGCCTACGCTTCGGAGCCTCTGCAAAACCTCGCACAAGCCCTGCAATCAGCGGCCGCGACAGGTGCCGCGACCTGGTGCGTTTTCGACAACACCGCCAGCGGCGCAGCGCTGGGCAATGCCCTGACGCTGACGACGCTGACTTCAGGCTGACTCAGACCGCCAAGTGCTCAAACAAAATCGTTGCACCGACAATCATCTATTGCGCAAGTTGTCATGTTGAGGGAATTGGCGGTGAATCAGGCGTTGGATAACGTCGCACCTACGCAGTAACCGTCAATAAGGGAGAGAGGCGGTGTCTGTGCTGCTCATGTTGTTCTGTATTGCCCGATTTCCCTCACCCTAACCCTCTCCCAGAGGGAGAGGGGACTGATCGAGGTATCCATGCAAGTTACGCCGACGTGAAATACCGGGGTGAACTCAGGATTTGAAAAGCCCACAAATCGGCTCCGTTTCCCTCTCGCCCGCCTGGGGGAGAGGGGACTGATCGAGGTATCCATGCAAGTTACGCCGACGTGAAATACCGAGGTGAACTCAGGATTTGAAAAGCCCACAAATCGGCTCCCTTTCCCCTCGCCCCCTTGGGGGAGAGGGCTGGGGTGAGGGGGTAGATCCAGCTGCACCGACAAATCCCGACCTTCAAACCAACGTACTCGGCGCCACCCCCAACAATCCGGTCAGCGTATTCATGATCGCCTGTTGCCGTGCCCGGTCCGCCAGATACACCGCCTGCGCCGCCGCTACATCCGCTTGGCAATGCGGGCAAATCACCTCCTGCGGATAGATGTACTGCAAGCAACTGCGGCATAGGCTGAGTTGCACGGGTATGCGGCCCTCCTCGGGCGATTGCTGGCCCTGATTGATCCACGCCAGTTTGATCACCTGACCGCTGTCGCTGACGCTGCTGACTTTTTCTCCTGTGTCGATGCGCTCGGTAATCAGATCGAAACGCCCGACGGCGAACGATTGCTGCGCAGCGTCTTCAACCTTGACGATGCGTTCACGCAGCCCACGCTTGTTCAGCTCCAGCGTGCGGTAATGGCAATAGGGGTTGTTGCCGGGCTTGCCCAGCAGCGAATGCGAAGTCCACGTGCAGCCACCGCGACAGACGTCGTTGTAATAGCAGGTACGGCAATAGCCCCACATGTCATCGACCGAGCGCAGGCGCCCGAAATGCATGCCTTCGCTGTAATGCCAGATGTCGTGCAGGCTCATGTTGCGCACGTTGCCGCCGGAGAACCCGACAGTGGCCAGCGACGGGCAGCCTTTCACCGTGCCGTCGGCTTCCAGTGCCAGCACGGTTTGCCCGGCCGCGCAGCCGCTCCAGTGCACGCGCTCGTCACCAAAACCACGCCACAGATGTTCGTAAGGGCCGTAATAGCCGATGTTGTTGCCGACGTTCATCAGCAAGCCGCGATCAACACCTTCGCGGTAGAGCCGTGCGAGCAGTGGCAACACTTCCAGCAACTGATAGGGCTGCAGCAGCAGTTCGGGGTGGTCAACGGCATTGCCCATGGCCACGGTGATCTGGATCTGCCAGTGGGTCGCGCCCAGTTCAATGATGGTGTCCATCAGTTCCGGCAAGTCGGCCAAAGTGGCCGCGCCGATCTGCGTGTTGACGCTTACGGCCAGGCCTGAGGCTTTGGCGCGGCGCAGGGTGTCCACGGCTTTGTCGAACGAGCCCGGAACATTGCGCACGGCGTCGTGCAGCGGGGCGAGGCCGTCGAGGGAAACGCCGACGCCATTGAGCCCGGCGTCGACCGCCGCCTGCATTTTCGCCGGAGTGAGATTGCGTCCTCCAGTCTGGATCGCGCAGTACATACCATGGTCGTGGATGGCCTGGATCAGTTGCGTCCAGTCCTTGCGCAGGTAGGCTTCGCCGCCGATCAAGGTGATCTCGCGAGTTCCAAGCGCAGCCAGCGAGTCGATGACGTCCAGGCACTCGCGGGTATTCAGTTCATCCGGCCGGCGATGCCCCGCGCGAGAGCCGCAATGCAGGCATTTGAGGTCGCAGGCCAGGGTGATTTCCCAAACCACGTGCACTGGCACGTAGCGTTTGAGGTCGGTTTCGCTGAGGTAGCGGGCAGGGCGGGCGTCTGACATGGGAAATCCTTGCGCACGGTCCTGTGCGCGGCACGAATGGATTGACCTCGATTGGGCAAAACCCCGGGCGATATCACGTTCGATCCCGCCCGGGGCCAGCCGGTTAGTGAGCTTCCAGTCGCGCGATTTCCGCTTTCAGTTGCTCAAGCGCACTGCGCAACGCGCCGTGGTGGGCCAATTGCTGCTCCCCTTGTTGCACCACCGATTTGAGCTGCGCCAGATCACCGCTGGCTTGCGCCGTTTGCACCGCCACTGCGTACAACGGCAGGTGCGGGTGCGGGACAGGTTGCGGTTCCACCGTCGGTGCCTGATGCACGGCGACGTGTTTCACCTCGTGCCACTGGCCTTGTTCCTCATAGCGATAATCGACAAAACCACTGGCCCAGTCGCCGGCAAGAATGCCTTTGAGGTCGAACGTCTGGGCGATCTGACTAAGCGGGCCGCTCGGGCTGCCAGCAAGGGTCAGGATGATGTGGTTCTCGACTTTCGCGGTCAGTTTGGCCTCGGAATAATTACCCCAGACCTGAGCGCGAAAGTTGACGGTGGGCCAGGTCGCCTGGAAGAGACTGGCAATCCCGCTGACCTTTTTATTGACGGTATCGACCAACAGATCGAGGGTCAGAACCGGGGCGCCGAGCAGTGAATTGCTGACGTTGAGACGGGTGTGAAAAAGTCCGATCGACATGGTGCTACTCCCTAACGTGATTGGCGGATTCAATGAACGCTTTCAGCGGTTTTGCAGACGGCTGACTTCGCTCTTCGCCGCTTCCAGTGCGCCTTGCAGTTGCGGTTGCTGGTCCAATTGTTGCTGGGCCAGCTTCGCCAGATTTTTCATCTGGGCCAGATCACCACTGGCAATCGCGCTTTGAATCGGCGCGGCGTACAGCGGCATGATCGGTGGGACAATCACCGGACCGGGTTCGAGTGGCGGGTAGAACGAGTCGACCAGATGTGCGGGGGCATTGTTGACCTCATGCCAGCGCTGGCCATCGAAGTATTGGTAGTTGGCCACACCGTCCTTCCAGTCAGTGCCGACCACCAAATGCAGTTTGAAACTGAGGATCGAGTTGGAACCGCGACCGCCGTGATTGCCTTGCGCAGTGATCAGGATTTTGCTGACCCCGGGCGACATCACGGTCATGTAGGTGTATTCGCCCCAGACATCGGCGTGTACGTCGAGCGGCGGGTTAGTCGCTTGAGTGATCGCCGCCGTGCCGCTGACTTCGTGCTGGGGCGTGGAAACCAACAGGTTTAGCGAAAGCGTTTGCGCACCGGGCGCGCCTGTACCAATGCGATAGCACACCGGGAACAGACCAACATTTTGCTGAGTGGAACCGGACATGGTGATTGCCTCCATTGCAATGTGGGAAATGGCCTTAGCGTTTTTCCAGACGGGAAATTTCCTCGGCCAGTTTTTCGTACGCGTCCTTGAGGTCTTGCGCTTCGGGCTTTGTCGAGTCGCGCTGTTTCAACAAAGTCTTCATGTCTTGCACATCGCCGCCCTTGATAGAGCTTTGGATGGCGACGCCATACGGCGGGATTACGTGTGCGGATCTGGACATTTCGAGGGTTTCCTCGCAGGTGCTACTCAACAGCCCCTTTTGGCAAAGAGGCGCCTTTCCTGACAGACAGGCGACGGCGATCAGGCAAACCCGTTGGGGTTTTCCCGGCGTAGCGTCAGCCTGATCCGTCCGGATCTGTTCAAGTCATGCGATCAGTTCGCGCAAAGACGACGTATGAATGTCGAACGAGGCGCCAGCGTCGTCAGCCGAACCCGTCGGGTTTCGCTCGCGGCGTGATTGAAGAGGGTTGCCACAGGGGCAGACAGAGGGAATTCGCCTGTACGTTGGTCATCATTCTTTCCTTGATAGAAAACAACGAAACACAGGGATCAGTCGGGCACTCGAAAGCGCTCACAAGCGATTGTAAAACGCAAAAAACCATCCCTGTTTCTCTACCGGCAATGTATCGGGCACCTGCCCGATCTGTTGGCTGGCATATCGCCAGCCACGCAACCCTAGATCCGATTTTGCGGGTCTGCCAGAAAAAGCGCCGAACGGTCATCGCCGCTGTCGGGCAGGGTGCTGGCAGCAGGTCTATGGCAAGTAGGCTATCGATTCTAACGCCATGAATTAAATAAAAATTGCGCCGTTGTTCAGTGGCGTTCAAGGCGCTGTGGATTTGTTCGAAATAAAAAAATTCATGCTTACAGCCAATTGAAACGGGAGCAAAAAAAATCGCAAACAGCAAAGGGATGCTGTCTGCGATTGTCATGACAAACCGCTAATTGCCGTCGGCCACTTTACGTTCTATCTCATCGATCTTGCGCTGCAGTGTCTGCGCATCCTGTTCCTTCACTCGGGTGGACGAAGGGGTGATCACCTCATCAACGGCTTCGGTGTCATCGTCCCGGTCTTCAAGATCACGCTCAACCACATTTACCGGTTTGCCGGAGGTATCGGTGGGCGGGGCATTTGAGGCTTTATTGTCATTGCTGTTCATATCGCTGACCTCCAAGGGGTGTAAACGTTGGAAGCGTCACAGCGGCGAGCGTTCGATATTTCTAAGTTGCGCTGCAACGAGCAGGAGCTGCCAACGGCTGCGATCTTGTTTTGCCGATCAAAGGATCGCAGCCTGCGGCAGCACCTGCACGTATCGGTTCAGTCCTTGAGAATGTCGCGATCCTTGGTTTCCGGCAGGAAGAACGTGCCCAGTACCGCCGTCATCACCGCGATCACGATCGGGTACCACAAGCCGTAATAGATGTCCCCGGTCGCGGCAACCATGGCGAACGCCACCGTCGGCAGGAAGCCGCCGAACCAACCGTTACCAATGTGATAAGGCAGCGACATCGAGGTGTAGCGGATGCGGGTCGGGAACAGCTCGACCAGCCACGCCGCAATCGGGCCGTAAACCATGGTCACGTAGATCACCAGCACGGTGAGCAGGAGCAGCACCATCGGGTAGTTGGTTTTCGCCGGGTCGGCTTTCTCCGGATAACCGGCATCCTTGAGTGCAGTGCCGAGGGTCGCGGTGAACGCATCGTTGCGGGTTTTGAATTCGGCGGCTGGCAGGGCGCTGCCTTCGAAGCTCTCGACGACTTTGTCACCGATGCGCACTTGCGCCACGGTGCCAGGCTCGGCGATCACGTTCTCATACGGGATCGCCCGTTTCGCCAGCAGGGTCTTGGCGAGGTCGCAGGAACTGGTGAATCTGGCCTTGCCCACCGGGTCGAACTGGAACGAGCACTGGTCGGGGTTGGCGATGACTTTGACCGGGTTCTTTTCCTGAGCGATGAACACGTCGGGGTTACCGTACTGGGTCAGCGCATGGAAGATCGGGAAGTAGGTCAGCGCCGCCAGAATGCAACCGACCATGATGATCGGCTTGCGCCCGATGCGGTCCGAAAGGCTGCCGAAAATCACGAAAAACGGCGTGCCGATCAACAGCGAACCGGCGATCAGCAGGTTGGCGGTCTGCGGGTCGATCTTCAATGTCTGCAACAGGAAGAACAACGCGTAAAACTGCCCGGTGTACCAGACCACTGCTTGCCCGGCCGTGCCGCCAAGCAGCGACATGATCACCACTTTGAGGTTGTCCCAGCGCGCAAAGGATTCGGTCAGCGGCGCTTTCGACGCCTTGCCTTCGGCCTTCATTTTCTGGAACACCGGCGATTCGCTCAGTTGCAGGCGGATGTACACCGAGACGATCAGCAGCAGGATCGACAGCAGAAACGGAATCCGCCAGCCCCAGGCTTCGAACGCTTCAGTGCCCAGCGCGGTGCGGCAGGCGAGAATCACCAGCAACGATAGAAACAGGCCAAGCGTCGCGGTGGTCTGAATCCACGATGTGAAGAAACCACGCCTGTTGCGTGGCGCATGCTCAGCCACATACGTCGCTGCACCGCCATACTCGCCGCCCAGCGCCAGACCTTGGAGCAAGCGCAGGGTAATCAGAATGACCGGTGCGGCGACGCCGATGGTTGCGTAGCCGGGCAACAGACCGACAATAGCCGTCGAGACGCCCATGATGACAATGGTGATGAGGAAGGTGTGCTTGCGCCCGATCATGTCGCCGAGCCGGCCGAACACGATCGCCCCGAACGGTCGCACCGCAAACCCCGCTGCAAACGCCAGCAGGGCGAAAATAAACGCGGTGGTTTCGTTGACGCCGGCGAAGAAGTGCTTGGCGATGATCGCCGCCAGCGAGCCGTAGAGGTAAAAGTCGTACCACTCGAAAACCGTGCCCAGGGAAGACGCGAAGATGACCTTGCGCTCCTCCTTGGTGATGCCGCCGCTGCGCGGTGGACTGCCGGTGGATGCTGTGTCGATTGTGGCCATGGGTGTTCTCCGTCGTGCTTATTGTTGTAGGCCGGAGTCCCCCGTTATTGCTTGTCTCACTCTGGCCTTGTGGCATATGCCGGAAGCGCTGTCGCGTGAAGCTTGCACAGTGTCGCCATCGCGCATTTGTGCAAGCTTTCCTGAAGCATAATCAGCTTCTGCCAGATATCCAGCCGCCGGCCTGCCTCCTAGGCCTTCACCCAGCGCTGCCGGCTCCAGGCACTCAACCAGTCGACCACGAACACCAGCACCAGCATCGCCAGAATCACCGTGCTGGCCTGGGCTTCCTGAAACAGGCTGAGGCTCACATAGAGCATCTGCCCGAGCCCGCCGGCACCGACAAATCCCAGCACGCTGGCCATGCGGATGTTGTTTTCCCAGCGATACAGAATGTACGCAAGCAACTGCGGCGCAAGGTTCGGCAACGTCCCGTAGCAGAAAGCCAGGAGCGGATTGCCACCCTGTAAACGAATCGCTTCGGCCGGTTGCGGCGGGGTGTTTTCCAGGGCTTCGGCGAACAATCGACCGAGCACGCCGGTGGTGTGCAGGGCAAGGGCGAGGGTGCCGGCGTTCGGGCCGAGGCCGGCGGCAAGTACCATCAGCGCCGCCCAGACCAGTTCCGGAATCGCCCGCAAGGCGTTGAGCAGCAGGCGCGAGGCGCTTTGCAGCGGCCAGCCGAACCGTCCGGCGGCGGGCAGGGCGAGGACGATCCCGAATACTGCGGCGAGCAGGGTGCCGAGGGCCGACATCGCCAGGGTTTCCATCGAACCCTGCAAGATGGCTTTCAGGTAATCCGCGCTCAAGTCCGGGCTGAGGAAACGCTGCACATACGCGCCCATCTGCTTGAGACTGGTGGCGCTGCCCAGTTCACCGAGATCGAGCCCCAGATAAGTGAACGAGGCGATGACGGCCAGCGCGATGCCGGCGATCAGCAGCAGGTTGATCAGCCGATTCATGTCAGCCTCCAGCGCAGCAAGCGGCTGAGTTGGTCGGCGGCCAATACCAGAACCAGGAAGCACAGCAGAATACTGGCGACTTCACCGCCGGCGAACATGCGGATCGACAGATCGATCTGCTGACCCAGACCTCCGGCGCCGACAAACCCCATCACGACTGACGCGCGAATCGCACATTCCCAGCGATAAACCGTGTACGACAGCAGTTCCGCCGCAACATTGGGCAACGTGCCGTAAGCAAACGCCGCGAGACGACCACTGCCAGCCTGCAACAATGCATGCGCCGGGCGCTGGTCAGTCGACTCGAAAATCTCCGCGTAAACTTTGCCGAGCATGCCGCTGTAGGTAATGGCAATGGCCAGTACCCCCGCCGCTGGACCCAGCCCGACGGCGCGGACAAACAACAACGCCCAGACGATTTCCGGCACGCTGCGTAAAAAGATCAGCAAACCGCGCACCGGCCAGCGCAGCAGACGCCCCAGGCGACTGGGTACGCCACCGCGCGAGGCGGCGGACAGCGACAGCGCGCGGCTGGCAATCAGGCCCGTCGGTATCGCCAGCAACAGCGCCAAGGCCATGCCGGCGGTGGCGATGGCCAGCGTCTGCAGGGTGGCTTTGAGCAGTAACTGAAGAAATGCTTCGTCGTGCGCAGGGGGCCAGAATTGTGCGACAAAACGGCCCATTTCATTCTGGCTGTCGGGCAGCAGCACGCCCAGATTCAGTTCGCTAAGCTCAATGCCCGGCCACAGCAAAGCAATCGCCAGCAATGTCAGCAGCAATCGCGGCCACGCCGCCGGATCCCGTGAATCGGCTTTCAGCATCGTGGAATCTGCACAGTCAGAGGCGCCACCGCAGCCGTCGGTGATTGCAGTTTTTCGTTGGCGTACAGCGCATCGAGCATTTCATGGCTGACTTGAGCGCAAGGGCTGTCGAACAGAATCTGCCCGTCGCGCAAACCGATGATCCGAGGGAAGTGCGACAACGCCAGATCCACCGCATGCAGGCTGGCCACCAGCGTCACGTTGTGCTCGCGAGCGTGGCGCGAGAGGATCGACAAGGTGTGCCCGGCCATGACCGGGTCCATGGCGGACACCGGTTCGTCAGCCAGCAGAATCTCCGGCGCCTGATACAACACACGAGCGATGCCGACACGCTGCAACTGGCCGCCGGACAGTTGCTGGCAATGGGCGAACAATTTGTCACCCAGATCCAGCCGCGCCAACGCCGCGCGTGCACCGGCCACATCCAGGGGATGCAACAAGTTCAAAAGACTTTTACCCAGACTCCACTGGCCGAGCTTGCCGGCCAGCACCGCTGTGATCACACGCTGGCGCGGTGGCAACGGTGGCGCCTGATGCACCAGACCGATTCGTGCGCGCAAGCGTTGGCGCTGGCGGGCAGACAAATGCCAGGCACGTTCGCCGAGCACTTCAATGTCGCCGCTGCTGGGCCGCAATGCGGTGGCCAGCAGGTTGAGCAAACTCGATTTACCGGCCCCGGACGGGCCAATGATGGCGACCTGTTCACCGACGCCAATCTGCAAATCGACACCGCGCAGGGCGTCGACTCCATTGGCGTGGCGCAGGCTGCCCTGTTTGAGGCTCAGGGTCATTTCAGCAGTTCGGCAGCGCGGGCGGCTTCCTCGATGCCCTTGTAGTTCTCAGGCTTGGTGTCGATAAAACGGCTAGCCGCTTGCAGATCAAGAATCTTCTTCTGCTCCGGGTTGGCCGGGTCCAGATCGAGGAAGGCTTTCTTGATTTTCGCCGCCAGAGCCGGGTCGAGGGTGCCGCGCACGGTCCAGTTGTAATCGAAGTAGGTCGGGGTGGTGGCGAAGACCTTGACCTTGTTGGTGTCGACCTTGCCGGCGTCGACCAGTTTCTGCCAGACGCTGGCGTTCAGTACACCGGCGTCAACCTTGCCGGCCTGCACCCAGGCCACGGTGGCATCGTGAGCACCGGAGTAGGCGACGCGACTGAAATACGCCTCAGGCTTGATGTTGTCGTTTTTCAGCATGAAGTAACGCGGCATCAGGCTACCGGAGGTCGATGACACCGAGCCGAAGGCGAAGGTTTTACCCTTCAGGTCGGCGAGGCTATGCACATTCGGGTCGGCAGTGATGAATTTGCTGGTGAACTGCGCATCCTGTTCACGCTGCACCAACGGAATGACTGGCGTGGTTGCGTCGGTCTTCAAGCGCGCCTGGACAAAAGTGAAGCCGCCGAGCCAGGCCATGTCGAGGCGATCGGTCGCCAGGGCTTCAACCACTGCCGGGTAATCGGCCACCGGGACGAATTGCACCTTCATGCCCAGTTGCTGTTCCAGATAGGCACCCAGCGGTTCGAACTTGCGCAGCAACTCGGTCGGGGCTTCATCGGGAATCGCGCTGACCCGCAAAACGTCTGCCGCTTGCACCATCAAAGTAGAAAAGGACAGGGCCAGGCCGGCGGTCAGTGCCAGGGTTCGTTTGAGCATGAAATTCTCCGTTTCGTGAGCGTCAAAAAGTGTGAAGAGCTGAAATAGGGCGCTACGTGAGGGTAGACGAATCGGCGAAGTTATACGTATTCGCACGCACAAAGGCCAGCATCGTGGGGACGATGCTGGCCTTTGTTCTTGGGCGGTTATGCAAACAGACGAGCGTCGCGATGGCAACCGGCGGGGTATGTCTGGATATTATGTGCGCTGAGTCGCTTACTCGGTCGCCTCAAAGGCTGCGTGGTACTTCACTTCGCCCGTCGGCAACTCAATGCCGAATGACAACACCTGAAAGTATTCCTGCGGTACACCGGGCAGCGTCAACTCGGGATGACTCTTGAAGCCGAAACGCCCGTAATAGCTCGGATTGCCCAACACCACGCAGCCAGCTGCGCCCAGGCTTTGCAGTTGCGCCAGTACGGCCTTCATCAATGCCGAGCCGATGCCCTCCCGCTGACGCTCAGGCGATACCGAGATCGGGCCAAGACCGTACCAGCCTGTGGCGCCAGACGAAATCGTTACCGGTGAAATCGCTACGTGGCCGACGCTCTTGCCGTTTTCCACGGCGACCAGCGAAACGCTCAGTTCACCGGCGTCGCGCAGTGCATTGACGATGAACTGCTCGGTATGGCTTGAGTGCTCTTCGTTCTGGAACGCCGCTTCGGTCAGTTGCGCGATGGTGTCGATGTCGTCGGGTTGTTCGTTGCGGATGGTCAGGTTCATGCTGATCCTTTTTCGGGTGTCTTGGTCGATAAGCGCTCGTAGCGCTGCGAAGATCGGTTCGCCAGCGGTATGTTTCTTGCCGTAAGTCAGATTGAAGCGGTAGTCGAAATCGCCTGGGTTCTGCCCCTGAGTGTGTTGCAGCAGGGTCTCAAGCTTGTCCAGTGCCTTGACGGCTTTTGCCTCGGCAGACCGGGCGTTTTCGTAGTCGTCCCACAATGCGAGAATTTCGTTTCTCAGCGTTTCATCGAGCGAGCGGGTGAGCAGCAGAAGGTCGTTACGCTCCTGCTCACCCTTGTCGGGGAACGCAGCTTGATTGACCGCCGGGATGTCGCCATTGATCGCTTCGCCCAAGTCGTGAATCACGCACATCTTGAGCACTTTAAGCAGGTCGAGTCCGACCAGTTCATCGGCGAAAACAATCGCCATCAGACACAGGCGCCAGCTGTGTTCGGCGGTGCTTTCGGTGCGGCCACTGGAGGTGTGTGCGCTTCTGAGGACGTCCTTGAGTTTTTCCGCTTCACGGAGGAACTCAAGGCGTCCGCTGATTTTTTCGAGGTCCATAAACTTGCCCGGTGGTAGAGCCGAGGAGCAAGCCTAGAGCTGATGGTGTCGAGCGTCCACGCATAAAATATGCGTTCAGAGCGTCTCGACCAGCCGCGCCGCAGTGCCGTCGGACAGCGGAATGCGGGTCCAGCGGCACAGGCTTTGGCGAATCGGCACGAGGTTGGAGTCGTTGCTGCCAGTGACGAACTCCAGAGCCGGTGGTGCCTGTAGTTCACGCCAGCCTAGTGTGTCGAGCGCCAGTTCGTTGCTGGCAATTTCCGGCGTCACGAAACGCCACAGCGATTGCCCGAGCAGTTGGCTCAGTGGACTGGCAAATTGCGCGGCACGGGCAGGTGAGCAGGCCAGCAAACGGTGAGTCAGGTCACAGACCAGATGCACCGGTCGTGCGCTTTCGCACACCAGCCGAGCGAGGGCTTGATCGGCAGCCGTGTCGAGACGCGCGGCCAACAGGTGCTCAAGTTGCAGATGTGCAGCCGGATCCATCGCCTGCACTCCGCTTTCCCAACGGGAAATGGTCGATTGGGTGACGTTGAACATCTCGGCAGCGTGGCTTTGTTTGACCCGGTGCAACAAGCGCCATCGTCGCAGTGCGACGCCGGGCAGGGCGGGTTTGAGCAATGAATCAGCCATAGGGGTGTCGGAAAAGGCTAAGGGCCGGACAGTTTGAAGATAGCCGACCCATGCCGCAAATCGATCTGACGATCAGTCCGCTTCAGGCAGCCTGGCAATCACCTTGATCTCAAAATCAAACCCATACAGCCAGGTCACGCCCACAGCCGTCACCGTCGGATGCGGTGCATCGCCCCAGAACTCTGTCAGCACAACATTCCAGATCGTCTCGAATTTCGATGCCGGGTCGACGATGAACACGGTGACGTCGACCACGTTGTCAAAGCTGCATCCAGCCTCGGCGAGGATCGCGTTCAGGTTGTTGAAGGCCAGGCGCACCTGATTCTCCAAGTCCGGTTCGGGCGTGCCGTCCTCGGTGCTGCCCACTTGCCCTGAGACAAACAGGAATCCGTTGGAACGAATCGCCGGCGAGTAGCGATGGCGTTCATAGAGCGTGCGTCGTGCGGGCGGGAAAACCACATCGCGTTGTGTCATCGGGATATCTCCATCGGTGAGTTGATGGGGCCACTTTAGGTATTTGCAGCCGACCGATAAACGCGCAAGCTTGGCGTTCACTGTTTGTTAAATCCAGACAATCGGGGGGGCGCAGCCTGGACCGTTTTGACGCAATGCAGGCCTTTGCCCGGGTGGTCGAGGCGGGGAGTTTCACCAAAGCGGCGCAAACCTTGCACATGAGCAAGACCACCGTGACTCAACTGGTACAGCAACTGGAGGCACGGTTGCGGGTGAAATTGCTCAATCGCACCACGCGCAAGGTCAACGTCACCGCCGATGGCGCGGCGTATTACCAGCGGGTGATCAAGTTGCTCGCCGATCTGGACGATGCCGAAAGCAGCTTGCCGGGTGCGGCGGCGTTGCCTTCTGGCCGGCTGCGGGTGGACGTTCCGAGTCCGTTCGCACGGTTGATTCTGGTGCCGGCCTTGCCTGAGTTTCACGCGCGTTATCCGGACATTCAGATTGACATGGGCGTCAGTGACCGCATTGTCGACATCATTGATGAGAACGTCGACTGCGTGGTACGCGGGGGCGAACTCATGGACCTGTCGCTGATGGCGCGCAAGGTCGCCGATCTGCAGCTGGGAGTGTTTGCCGCGCCGCAATACCTGGCCCGCGCCGGTACGCCTGCGCACCCGCGGGACCTGGAAGACAGCCATCATCGGGTCGTCGCTTTTCTCTGGGCACGCACCGGCAGACCGGTACCGTACGCCTTGCACAACGCCAGCGAAAACCTGCAAATCAAGGGGCGTCACGTGTTGGCAGTCGATGACGGCAACGCTTATCTCGCGGCAGGTCTGGCGGGCATGGGCGTGCTCTGGCTGCCCAAATACATGTCTGCCGCCCACGAGGCGCGCGGTGAACTGGTGCCGCTGTTCGAAGACTGGAAACTCGCGCCGATGCCGCTGTACATCGCGTATCCGCCGAACCGGCATGTCAGTCTGAAATTGCGTGTGTTCATCGATTGGGTCGTTGAATTGATGGCGTAGCAGCATTGTGGTGCAGTTATTGCTAGCTGCTGTGCCAGTGCCGTCAAAATACCAACACAATCAGGCGACTTGAAAGCCCGTAGTGATGAGATGCATGGCTTTCAATTCAAGGAGCTTCACCCGCATGAATATGTACATCGATATTGTCGGTGCGTGCAATCTGAGCTGCCCGTCGTGCCCAATGGGCAACTCGGAAAATCTCAATTTCAAAAAAGCCATGCAGCTCGACATGTTCAAGCAGATTGTCGATAAGGCCAAGACGGAGGGCGTCAACACGATCTACCTCTATAACTGGACCGAGCCGCTGATTCATCCAAAAATTGGCGAGTTTATCGAGGTCATCAATGCTGCCGGCATGGGCAGCGGCATCAGCACCAACCTGAACCTCGCCAAGAATATGGAAAAGGCCTTGATGGCCGAGCCGAGTTACTTCCGTATTTCGCTCTCGGGTTTTTACCAGGAAACCTACGAAAAGGGCCATGTCGGCGGCGATATCGAAGTTGTAAAACAAAACATGATCGCCTTGCAGGAGATCAAGCAGCGCCTGGGTCTGAGGACCCGCGTTGATGTTTACTATCACCGCTACCTGGATAACATCGAAGAAGAATCACTGATGCGCGAGTTCAGTGAGCGTCTTGGCTTCATGTTCACCACCGGGTATTCCGTGATGATGCCGCTGGAAAAGACACTGGCCATTGTCGAGCGTGACCCGTCTGTCACGGCTACGGACATTGACACCCTGAAACGCCTCGCACTGCCGCCGTACGACGATCTCGTCAATGTCATCCAGAACTTTCCCAAGATGGCGTGCACGCTCAAGGATGACTGGCTGGTCATCGACTGCAATGGCAACACGGTGCTGTGCTGCACGATCTTCAATCAGACCGAGTATCAGGTTGGCAAGTACCTCGACATGCCGCTTGCAGAACTGACGCGGCGCAAATCGACGCAGAAAAACTGTGTCGACATGTGCGACCGCTGCGCCATTAAAGGCCTGCATATCTACTCGATGCATCCCAATCAGGGAGTGCTGGAGCGGCACGCGGTGAATCGCATCATCGATTTCGAGCAGCGTGCCAGCCAGGGTCTGCCGGTGGAAAGCGAGCAACTGGGGCGCGCCGGCGAAGTCAGCGCAGAAAACTTTGATGAGGCCCAATACCTTCGATTGAATGACGATGTCAGGATCGCGGTCGCCCAGGGAGGCTTCTCCAGCGCCTATCAGCACTACGTGCTCTGTGGCCGGCTTGAGGGACGACTAGGTGCCGGGGTTTTCTCGGCCGTTTGAGTCAAGGTTCAGGTTGGCGGATAACCAATCGATAAAAGACCTCGCCATGGGGTCATTTTCACTGTCGCGGTGGGTCAGCAGTGCCCAGTTTGGCCCGCGAATAGTTGCCTCGACCAGCGGTTGCAACAAGCCGTCAGCGCGTGCCTGACGGCTTAGCAACTGACTCACCAGCGCAATCCCAAGCCCCGCGCAAGCCGCGTCCAGCAACAGCCCCGGGTCGGAAAAATTCAACCCCTGAGCCTGCTGGCCGACATCGATACCGGCCTCGACCGCCCAATGGCTCCAGTCCATTTCCCGCTCGCCGTGCAAGGTGCTGCGTTGCGCTGTTGGCGTGTTCAGCAGGCGCGGATGGCAAGCCGGATAGAGCCGATCGGTGTGCAGCACTTTGAAACTGCACTCAGCCTGCGCGCTGATGTCGTCGCGAACCGCCAGGTCGATGGTCTGCGTGGCCATGTCCGGCACCTCGTCGGTACTGTAGATCCACAGATCCACGTCGGGATGCTGATCGCGAAAGTCGGCCAACCTCGGCAACAACCAATGCCGGGCAAATGCCGGCGTCGTGTTGAGTACCAGTTGATTGGGTTTTTGATACTGCCCCAGCCGCCGAATCCCCACCGCCAATTGCTGCAACATCGCTTGCGTGGTGCTGAGCAAATCGTGCCCGGCGTCGGTCAACGCAACACTGCGACCGCTGCGGAAAAACAGCGGCTGTTCCAGGTAGGCCTCAAGGCTGCGGATCTGCTGACTGATCGCCGATTGGGTGAGGCTCAGCTCTTCGGCGGCCTTGTGAAAACTGCCGAGCCGGGCGGCGGCTTCGAAGCCACGCAGAGAGCTGAGTGGCGGCCAGTGCTTGAGCATATCGATAAGTTCCTCTAATCAGTTGTGCGCTAAATCCATCGTTTGTTTGCCTGTTTTCGCGTCCGTAGCATTGGCGGCGTGAACACATTGGCTTAACTAACGAGGCTTATCATGCAGCACAACGACAATAAAAACAGCGCCTGGATGATGCCGGCAGAGTGGGTGACCCACGCCGCGACGTGGATGGTCTGGCCGCACAACAAAGCGTTGTGGGAGTCCGGTTGGCGCGTGACTTTGGCGCAGGTGCAGGAAGATTTTGCGCGCGTGGCCAACGCCATCGCCCGATTCGAACCGGTGAAACTGGTGGTCGATCCGTCGGTCGTCGCCAGCGCCAAGGCGTTGTGCGGGCCGAACATCGAGTTGATTGCACTGGCCGTGAATGACAGTTGGTGTCGCGATTCCGGGCCGACGTTTGTCTGTCATCCGCAACAGGGGCTGGCCGGGGTGAGCTGGCGCTTTAACGCGTGGGGCGGCAAGTCGGCGCATGATCTGGACGAAAGTCTGGCGCGTCGTGCGCTCAATCACCTCGGCCTGGAGTGCTTCGGCACGCCACTGAGCAACGAGGGCGGGGCGATTCATGTCGACGGCGAAGGCACGCTCATCACCACCGAATCGGTGCTGCTCAATCCCAATCGCAACCCGGGCATCAGCAAAGCCGAGATGGAAGAGATCTTCAGCCGTTTGCTCGGCGTGAAGAAAACCATCTGGTTGCCGGGCGATCCGGATTACGTCACCGGCGACATGACTGACGGCCACGTCGATGGCGTCTGCGCCTTTGCCCGGCCTGGCGTCTTGTTGGTTGACGCTACCCACGACAAGTCGTCGGTCTACGCCGAAGTGGCGCGGGAAAACCGCCGCGCGCTGGAACTGGCCACCGATGCGCAGGGCCGCAAGTTCGAGCTGATCGAACTGTACGAAGCCACCGACGCCGTCGACACAGAGGCCGAAGTGTTCTGCGCTTCATACACCAATTTCTACATCGCCAATGGCGCGATCATCATGCCGGCCTACGGCATCGAAGCGGATAACGTCGCGGCCAAAGTATTGGAGCAAACCTTTCCCGATCGCGAAGTGGTGCCAGTGCGGATCAACCATTTGGCGCACGGTGGTGGCGGGGTGCATTGCATCACGCAACAGCAACCAGCCTGGCCAGTGAGAGGTTGAAAGCATGAGTATTTTGACCATCGCCAGCACCCAGATGCCGTGCACCTGGGATTTGCCCGGCAACCTTGATCGCGCCGAGCAGCTCGTCCGTGACGCAGCGCAGCAGGGCGCGCAAGTGATCCTGTTGCAGGAACTGTTCGCCACACCGTACTTCTGCATCGAACAAAGCCATCAACACATGGCGTTGGCCGAGGAATATCGCGACAGCCGCGTGCTCGCGCGTTTCGCCGCCCTGGCCCGCGAGTTGGGCGTGGTATTGCCGCTGAGCTGGTTCGAAAAGGCCGGCAACGCCTACTTCAACTCGCTGAGCGTGGCCGATGCCGACGGGCGTTTGTTGGGTGTGTATCGCAAGACCCACATCCCCAACGCCATCGGCTATCAAGAGAAGGAATATTTCAGCCCCGGCGACACCGGCTTCAAAGTCTGGGACACCGCGTTCGGCCGCCTCGGCGTCGGCATCTGTTGGGATCAGTGGTTCCCGGAAACTGCCCGCTGCCTGGCGCTGATGGGCGCTGAAGTGCTGCTTTATCCGACCGCCATCGGCTCGGAACCGGGCTGCGCGGCGCTGGATTCCCGCGACCATTGGCAGATGACCATGCGCGGCCATGCCGCTGCCAATCTGCTGCCGGTGGTGGCGGCGAACCGGGTCGGACGCGAAGTGGCAACCACCGATCCGAGCCTGCAAATGAGCTTCTATGGCTCGTCGTTCATCAGCGATCACAAGGGCCAATTGCTCGCCAGCGCTGACCGCGGCAGCTCCGGCGTGTTGCTGCACAACGTCGATCTGGCGGCGATGCGTGAAGAGCGTTTGAGCTGGGGCATTTATCGAGATCGCCGTCCGGACATGTACGGGCCGCTGCTGAGTCAGGACGGCCGCCACCTTCATGCACGCTGGAACACCCAAGGGGTTTGACATGGCTATCCACCACAAACGCTTGCGCGGCGCGATCGGCCTGGCGCTGATCTGTTTGATGCCGTCGCTGCACGCCGAAGAAAAAACCCTGCGCCTGTACAACTGGGCCGACTATTTTGCCGAAGACACTTTGAGTCGCTTCACCGCCGAAACCGGGATCAAGGTGATCTACGACGTCATGGACGGCAGCGAAACCCTCGAAGCCAAGATGCTTTCTGGCGGCAGCGGCTACGACCTGATCTTCCCCGGCGACACCGTCGCCGAGCGCTTGATGCGTGCCGGCAGCCTGATGCCGCTGGATCAAGCGAAGCTGACGGAACTGGCTGACATCGAACCCGGTTTGCAGAAACTGCGCGGCCACTACGAGCATTCCAGCAAGGCCACGGTGCCTTACACCTGGGGCACCATCGGCCTGACTTACAACGAAGAACAGATCAAGCAGCGCATGGCCGACGCGCCGGTCAACAGCCTCGACATGCTGTTCAAACCCGACCTGGCGGCGAAGTTCGCCGATTGCGGCATCTCGATGATCGACTCGCCAGACGAAGCCTTGGCGGTAGTGCTCAACTACCTCGGTCGCGATCCGCGCAGCGGCAAAGCCGAGGATCTGGCAGCGGCCAGCGAGCTGCTGATGAAGCTGCGGCCGTACATCCGTAAGTTCCAGTCGCAACCGGTGACCGATCTGGTCAATGGCAACCTGTGCCTGTCACTCGGCTATAGCGGCGACATGACCCAGGCCCAGCGCACCTCGGACAGCGCCGGCAAACACACGCGCTTCCAGTATCGCGTGCCCCGCGAGGGCACCACGGTGTGGATGGATACCATGGCCATTCCGGTCGACGCGAAACACCCGGAATACGCCTACGCGTTTATCAACTTCGTCATGCGCCCCGAGAACATGGCAGCGATCAGCAATTTCACCGGTTACCCCACCTCCAACGCCAAGGCGCGGGCGAACGTCGATGCCAGCATGCGCGACAACCCGGACATCTACCTCGACGAGGCGACCTATGCTCGATTGATTCCGGGCAAGGACATTCCCCAGGCCGACATGCGAGCACGTATGCGCACCTGGACCAAATTCAAGACTGCCACTGGCCAATGATCCATGGCCGGCGTATTGCGCCGGCCCTTTTTTCTACAGGAAAAGCTACATGTCGACTCGTCGCGAATTCATCAAACAAGTCACGGTCGCCGCCGGTGTCGGCGCGGCATTCATGGGCCTCGGCCTGTCGCCGGGCAAAGTGTTCGCCGCTGCACAAGGCCGCTGGTTCATGCCCGACGAAGGCGACAATCATGAGCGCGCCTACATCGCTTTCGGTGCGCAGGACGCGATTTGGGAAGACTTCACCGAAGACGTCCAGGAAGCCCTTGGCCGCATTGCCCGCGCCATCGCCCGGTTTGAACCGGTCACCGTGTTCTGCCGCAAGAACGAACGCAGCATCGCCGAAGAATTCTGCGGCACGCACAACATCACTTACGTCACCGCCGCGCTCGACGACATCTGGATGCGCGACATCGGCGCCAACTTCGTCATCGACGACAAGGGTGGTTTGGGCGCGGTGGACTTCAACTTCAACGGTTGGGGCGGCAAACAGCAGCACAGCAAAGACTCGAAGATCGCCGCACTGGTCGCCGACGACGTACAAGCCACCTACATCCGCACCGATCTGGTGGGCGAGGGCGGTGGCATCGAGGTCGACGGTCACGGCACCGGGATCATGACCGAGAGCAGCTGGATCAACCGCAACCGCAATCCGGACTGGAGCAAGGCCGATGTCGAAGCTGAACTGAAGGAGCGTCTGGGTCTGCGCAAAATCATCTGGCTGCCGGGGATCAAAGGCAAGGACATCACCGACGCTCACGTCGATTTCTACGCACGCTTCATCAAGCCCGGCGTGGTGATTGCCAACCTCGACACCGACCCTGAATCCTACGATCACAAGGTCACGCTGGCGCACCTGGAAATCCTCAAGAACGCCACCGACGCTGACGGTCGCAAATTGCAGGTCCACACGATGTCGCCGCCGCTGAAACCGCGCAAAAGCAAGTTCAACCAGAACAACCCGGACTTCGCCGCTGGTTACATCAATTACTTCGTGATCAACGGCGCGATCATCGCCCCGGAATTCGGCGACAAAGCGGCAGACAAAAAGGCGTTCGATCTGCTCTCGCAGTTGTATCCGCAGCGCGAAATCGTCCAGCTCAACATCGATGCGATTGCCGCTGGCGGGGGTGGAATCCACTGCGTCACCAGCCATCAACCGCAGGCGTGATTGACTCTTTGGCGGATCAAGCCAACTATCGGCGCACAACAACATGACCGATGGACCCGAACTTGATCGAACGACGCCAATTCAGCGGAGGCATGAAGGGGAAAAACCTCCGCTATCTGAATGAGCAAGGCGCGGATGACACGCGCATGACCCGCACCGGTTTTTTGCTGCTGGAACACTTTTCACTGCCGGCGTTTACCCAGGCGCTGGATACGGTTGTCACTACCAATCTGCTGCGCCCGGGGCTGTTTTCCTCGCGCACGTTTGGTTTGGGTGACGGCGAAGTCGTCAGTGATTTGGGGCTGGTCATCCGCCCTGACGCACGTCTGGATTCTGCCGCGCTGGCGCAACTGGATCTGCTGGTGGTGTGTGGCGGGTATCGCACCGAGTTGCGGGCGAGTGAGGAGTTTATTCATTTGCTTCAGGTTGCAGCGGAGCGAGGCATCAGCCTCGCCGGGTTGTGGAACGGTTCGTGGTTTCTCGGCCGCGCCGGATTGCTCGACGGCTATCGCTGCGCGATCCACCCGGAGCATCGCCCGGCGCTGACTGAAATCGCCAAAACCACCGACGTCAGCAGTGAGCCTTACGTGATCGACCGCGACCGGCTCACGGCGTCGAGTCCGTCCGGGGCTTTCCATATGGCGCTGGACTGGATCAAAAGCCTGCACGGCAAGGCGTTGGTCGAAGGTATCGAGGACATCCTCGCCTTCGAGGAATCGCGCTACCGCCGCATCAAACCAGACGAGAACATCTGTGTCAGTGCGCCGTTGCGTGAAGTGGTGAAGCTGATGGACGCCAATCTGGAGGAACCGCTGGAGCTGGAGCAACTGGCGGTGTACGCGGGGCGCTCACGTCGCCAGTTGGAGCGCTTGTTCAAGGAACAACTGGGCACCACGCCGCAGCGCTATTACCTGGAACTGCGCATCACCGAAGCGCGACGGTTGTTGCAGCACACTGAGCTTTCGCAAGTGGAAGTGCTGGTCGCGTGCGGCTTCGTTTCCCCAAGCCATTTCAGCAAATGCTACAGCTCATATTTCGGCTACAGACCTTCCAAAGAAAAACGCCTGGTGAAATAGGAGGTAGCGCGGCGTTGTGAGCGTCTGACATGGGGGGGTGTTGAGCATTCGCGGCTGTGGTTTTTCTGGCGAATATTTTTTGGGGAGCATCAGTTGTTCAGGTACAACAGGAATCTGCTGATCACTTGATAGCGCTCACAAAAAAGGCCGCTGTTAGTAGCGGCCTTTCGGCTCAAATAAGCTTTTCGAAACCATGCCAACGCAGGGAATTGTACCGATCAGACACGCAACTCTGCTGCGGCTCACTCCACCGCGATTATCTAAGGCAGAACACGAGCAATTGCCTGATAACCATTGGCATTATCGAAACAATGTTTCGCAGTACCAGGAATACAATCCAGGATGCGTTCGAGCATATCTGGATCATCTTTGAAAACTGTCATCCAGATCGACCAGAAGCCTTGTATCTGCAGCACAATCTGAGCGCGCATCAGGGGATGATCCAGTTGTGCAAGATTTTGCTTTGACTCTATAGCGATATCCCAAGCCTCGCGCCGATTGTTCCAACGGCGGTCGGATGCTTCGTTTTCCTGATCGCGAACGCTAGGCACTTTGCCTAGACCTACAAGCGTGATGATGCGAGCGGCTCGAGCGTTGTCAGGTCCTGGTGCTGCTTCGACGAGTCCACCTTGCTTGTAGATGATGGCCAGAAAGGTATTGTCCCGATCCGGCCACAAGTAATCATCAAGAACGACGTCTACATTGTCCTTAGTGCTATTGCAATTTGTACACGCGAGTAAAAAATTATCCCAGTTTAGCTCGCGAGTCAGATCGTTGACGATGGCGCCTGGTGGTTTCTTGGGTTGGACATGCTCCACGGCCAAGCTGGTATCAAGATGCACTTCGCAATAGGAGCAACATTCGCCGAGTCGCTTGATAAGCTTGCCTCGCGCCATAGCATATGCTTTGTATACGACATTCGTTCCATCGGCTTGGGTAGGGCAATTCCCTCGAATGACTGGTCTCATTCATCATCCGCCTTCGGGTTAACCTCAGGAACGCCATCGATACCCGAGACCAATCGCTTCATCTTTAGAAAGGCGTGATACGCAACGTTGTCACTGAAGGGATCCGATAGTTCGTCAAGGTTTGCTTTGATTGCTTCCTTCCGTTCATCACTTACCTTGCCAGAGGCTTCATTAAGCAGACTAAAGTACTCAATGGCCGCGTCATGCATTTTCTGGTAACGCTCTCCACGCTGCGGCACCGGAATGTTCATTACCTCTTCGGTAATGTCTTCGATAGATCGATTAGCGTATTTCGCCTCCGAAGCGGGCGCCGCAATACCATCAGGAATTGAGTCCGCTTGAGCGGGTTTTAACCCACGCTCCAAATCGATAACTTCGCCAGCCTCGAGCGACTGCAAGATGAATGGGGAATGAGAGGAGACGATAAACTGCAGAAATGGAAATGCTTTTTTCAGATCCGAAACCACACGGCGCTGCCATTTAGGGTGCAGGTGCAAGTCGATCTCATCGATCAATACAATACCTTGAGTCTCAATTGCTGCGTTGACGCCTAAATGCGGGTTTAGACGCGAAGCCCGGTGCGCAATGTCAGCAATGATGCCAACCATGTTGCGATAACCATCACTGAGCTCATCGAATGGCATTAAGCCCTCGTGATCCAACTCAATCATCAGGTGATCGTAGTTCGCGTCGAAATAGAAATTTTGTGCTCCGGGGATGCAAGACGTCACAGCGTTCGCTACAGCAACCAATGCGGGTATGTCTTTGCCTTTTTGTAACTTCGCCATAGACAGGCGTTTGAACCATTTCTCGAAGGCCTTGTGATCCGACTTCGGATCGAGGCAATACCGATAGCCAGCCAAGCGGGAAGACGGGCTATCCGCAACCACATCGTCATGCTTATCCCATAGGCGTCCTGCACCGTAGTACAGCAATAGAGGCAGATTCACATCAGGCTGCTGGTTCACACGCTCACGCGCTACTACACCCGCTCTGACGAAATCCTTGGCCTTCTTACCGCGGTCTCCCAGATCTCGTCGCCATCGAATCGGCGTTTCTTCTATCTGACAGACAGCTTCTAGCCAAACATCAGTGAATGGCTCACGGAAAACCTGATTCTCGATTTCTTTGAAAACAGCCCGCGCATCAGAATCCTTGATCGTGCCACCACCAGTCGTCAGCTTACCGCCCTGAAAATAAGTGTTGAGCAGCATCGCCAGTGCATCGAGTACGGTCGTCTTGCCCTTACCATTGTTCCCGATCAGAACGTTGAATTGAGAATTGAACTGGAGATAGGCTTCATCGTACTTTCGGAAGTTGTGCAGCACTAGTTCAGAAATTTTCATAAGTTATCAGGCTTGGTGAATGCGAACTTCGGGCCAGCTTGCGTTGTAACATTGTGCAGCCGCTCTGAAATCTCTGCGGTTCTGTCCCACACAATGGCTCTGCAAGCGGGAATTTTGAGTCACCTCGATAGGTGATCGATGAATAGAGGGTAGCAAGTTACAACGCCACAGCCCTCAAGTCGAATCGGGTTGCTGAAATAGCAGCACCAGCAGCAAGTATCTAAGGGCTTAGCCAAATCAATGCTGTCCGAGCGACCATTGAGCTTGGTCGGATTGGGATACATCGCCCTTTGGTCGGTATCTGCACTTTGCGCCTATTGCGTAGGGCGGTCGCGTCATAGCCTACCTGTCCGGCGCAATGCAGATTCAAGCTTGGCTACGTGGCAGCCTCGTACTCAGTCACCTCGCCAGTGACTCTCAGTGGCTTTCCGGGAAAAAAGGACGACGGACTCACTGCCGTCGCGCCACTTAAACACCATTCGCTACACGCGTTTAATCTACACCAACTGTTACGCCATAACGGCTACAACACCTTGCGCCGTTGCCTACGCGTACGCCAGAATCCGCCGGCTTACGCGCCTTGAGGCGGGCTGTATCGTTTCCCTGTCACTGCAAAACAGTGATCGGGTTTGGTAGCCCGTTTCTTGATAGCCGTATTGCGTCACCTTATTCAGCCATTTTTTGGGCTCAGCTTTATATGGTGACCATGCGTGGGGCTCATTCGTGAGCGCCGGGTTCGCTGTCTTGACCGGTCTACCAACCCACGTATGGCCGCCACCCTTCGTTTGGTAGCGAGAGTGTCGGCTCCTCATTCCTTCAAGGTAGCAATTCATCTATGTTCAAAATTACGCCAAACCCGCCAGAAACCGATCCAATCCCCTACGACGCCGCGCTCGAACCTCGAAACATCAAAGAGGCCACCGACCGAGCGATCAATTTCTACCTCAACCCCTCCGCGCTGAAGACTTCAATACCCACCCGCAAAACCGGCAAGATCTACCTCATCGACCCCGCGGTGGATAACGAAACCCTGCTCGTCGAAGCCACTGAAACATTGTCCTCCGCCACTGACATGGCCCGTGAACTCGCCGATTCGATCGATTCTTCACAGCGCAAAAAGATGCTGATCCTGCAACAGGTGATCATGCTCAGTGAGCTGGTGGTCGGACGAGTCCTGGATAACCAGCGCTTGCCGCACTAGTCGCGATGCAGATGGGTGAGGGGGTTCGCTCCCTCATTGCACAGAAGCGTCCGCAATCGCGGCGCTTCACGCCTTCTATCAAAGAGCCGCAAACGGTTCTTGTCTGGAGTTTCAGCTGATGTCTCAGCCACCCGAACCACCGGTCACCGACCTGGTGTCCCCGTACGCATCGCCCAATTCAAGAAAGCTCCACGAAGCGGCAGAACGTGCGCTCGACCATTACCTGTTGCCTGCCGCAATCATGGCCACACCCTATACGCCCAGCACGATGTTCATGGTCAACCCGCAATCCGACGCCGAGTCCTTGCTGAGCAATGCCAGCGGTTCCCTCGCGTCTGCCACGGTCATGCTCGGTAATTTTGCCGGGGTGCTGGAGGGATCGAACCGTCATACCCTGCTGGGCATTGCGCAAGTGGTCATGTTGGGGGAGTTGGCGGTGAACAAGGCGTTGGATCTGGTTGTGCCAACCGAGTAGTCGCACACGTTAACGATCAAGCAGTCAGCCATTGCGGCTGACTGCTTTTTTTGTTTTTACAGGTGATCGGCGTCGATCACGGCTTTGGCAAACGCCTGCGGATCTTCCTGCGGCAAATTGTGGCCAATCCCGCCATTGATCAAACGGAACTGATATTTGCCGGTAAAGCGCTTGGCGTAATCCTCCGGCGCCGGGTGCGGCGCACCGTTGGCATCGCCTTCAAGGGTGATGGTCGGCACGCTGATCGACGGTGCAGTAGCGAGTTTCTGCTCCAGTGCGGCGTATTTCGCTTCGCCCTGTACCAGGCCCAGACGCCAGCGGTAATTGAACACGGTGATGTCGACGTGATCCGGGTTCTGCAACGCCTTGGCGCTGCGGTCGAACGTGGCGTCGTCGAATTTCCACTGCGGCGAAGCGGTTTGCCAGATCAGCTTGGCGAAGTCGTGGGTGTTCTTCTCGTAACCGGCGCGACCACGGTCAGTCGCAAAGTAGAACTGATACCACCACTGCAATTCAGCCTTGGGCGGCAGCGGGTTTTGCCCGGCGGCTTGATTACCGATCAGGTAACCACTGACCGAGACCAGCGCTTTCACCCGTTCCGGCCACAACGCCGAAACGATGTCCGCCGAACGCGCACCCCAGTCATAACCGCCGAGCACCGCTTGCTTGATTTTCAACGCGTCCATGAAATCGATGACATCGCTGGCCAGCGCCGCCGGTTGGCCGTTGCGCAGGGTGTCTTTGGAGAGGAACTGCGTATCGCCATAACCGCGCGCATAGGGTATCAACACCCGATAACCCTTGGCCGCGAGCAACGGTGCGACTTCGTCGTAGCTGTGAATGTCGTAGGGCCAGCCGTGCAGCAGGATCACCACCGGGCCATCGGCGGGTCCGGTTTCGGCGTAGGCGACGTCGAGCACGCCGGCCTTCACATGCTTGAGCGGGCCGAAGGGCGAGGGCGCGGAATAACTGACGGCGGAAGGTTCAGCGGTTTGCGCCTGGGCGCTGCCAAAGGCGCCGAACAACGACACAGCCAGAATCGACAAACCGAACGCGGTGTTGCGGGTGTGCAGTGCCTTTTTCATGGTGACGTCTCCTTTGCGAGCCTTTGGCCAAGGGTTCTGAATGAACACCTGAAACCTTGAGTGCATTTGAGCGTAGGGACGTATCTGGCCTGTGTCGTAAAACGGCTTTGTTGAAAGTCGATGTGTCGCGGTGGGGTTCGTACACAGTGTGATACACAGCGGATTAACCGACTCACCCTGGACCTGATTCAGGCCAAAATAATAAGTAGCTGTTTTAAAACAAAAAATATTTCACTTCGCGCTTCCCAAAGCCAAAAAACCTTGGTAAATTGCGCCCCGTTCTCACAGCGAACCTAACGAAGTAGCTGTACAGAGCAGTAGGGGCGTCGCCAAGCGGTAAGGCAGCAGGTTTTGATCCTGCCATGCGTTGGTTCGAATCCAGCCGCCCCTGCCATATTCGAAAAAACGCCAACTTCGCAAGAAGTTGGCGTTTTTTTATGCCTGCGATTTGGCCAGGCAAAGCGGGGCAGGCGAGCGCGGCACCGAAGCACCGCGCATGCCATCCACTCAGTGCGGTGCGCGCGGAATGGTTTTCATCAGGTCTTCGGGGCTGATGTGGCCGACCACGCTGCCCGGTTGCGGCAGGTTGAGGATGTGGCCTTTCATCTTGCCGATGATGTGCATTTCGCACGGCTTGCAATCGAACTTCAGCGTCAGCACTTCATCGCCGTGGATCAACTGCATCGGCGCGACTTTGGTGCGCACGCCAGTCACGCCTTTCGCCTGTTTCGGGCACAGGTTGAAGGAGAAACGCAGGCAGTGCTTGGTGATCATCACCGGCACTTCACCCGGCTCTTCGTGCGCTTCATACGCCGCGTCGATCAGCTTCACGCCGTGACGGTGGTAGAAGTCGCGCGCCTTCTGGTTGTAGACGTTGGCGAGGAAGGTCAGGTGCGAATCCGGGTACACCGGTGGCGGGCTGGTTTCGGCTTTACGGCCGCCACGCGGATGTGCAGCAACACGGGCGGCGGTCAGGGCTTCGATCACTTCACGGCGCAGGGCTTTGAGCTGCGAGTTAGGGATGAAGAACGCCTGTGGCGCATCCAGCTTGATGTCGGTGGCGTGGTACTGCGTGGTGCCGAGCTGGCCGAGCAGATCGCGCAGTTGCTCCAGCGCCTGCTCAGGCTTGTTGGCCACACCGAACGGACCGGGCAGGGTGATGCTGGCACTGATGCCTTCTTCGCTGGTGGCGGTGACTTCCAGCTGTTCTTCACGCAGGCGCGCGACCCAGCTCAGGGCGACGCGACGCTCGGAAGAAGTCTTCTGCAGGGCCTGTTGCCAGTTGTGATCGAGGTTGCGATTGAGCGGGTGATTCGGGCGCAGCTTGTACAGGCCTTCCGGCATCTCGTTCGGCTCGACGCGATAGCGATAGCGCTTCTCGCCATCTTCTTCGAACTCGCCTTTGGCTTCGGCGATGTTGGCGCGGAAACCGACCACTTCGCGTTTGACCAGCACGTTAAGGCCATCGCCGTTGGACAGCGGCTCCTGCGTGACGACCTGCATATCGCGTTTGCCGACTTTCTCGACGGTGCCCACTGGCAGACCGGTGAAGGTCGGCGAGTCGAAGGCGCCGATGTCGATCTTGCGATCGGTGACGAAGTAATCAGTGCTGCCACGGTGGAAAGTCTTTTCCGGGTCAGGCAGGAAGAAGTGCGCGGTACGGCCGCTGGAGGCGCGTGCCAGGTCCGGGCGATCTTCCAAAACTTCGTCGAGGCGTTGGCGGTAGTAGGCGGTGATGTTCTTCACATAGCCCATGTCCTTGTAGCGACCTTCGATCTTGAACGAGCGCACACCGGCTTCAACCAGCGCGCGGATGTTGGCGCTCTGGTTGTTGTCTTTCATCGACAGCAGGTGTTTTTCGTAGGCGATCACGCCACCCTTTTCATCTTTGAGGGTGTACGGCAAACGGCACGCCTGCGAACAGTCGCCACGGTTGGCGCTGCGCCCGGTCTGCGCGTGGGAAATGTTGCACTGGCCGGAGAAGGCCACACACAACGCGCCATGGATGAAGAATTCGATGGCAGCGTCGGTTTCGTCCGCGATCGCACGGATTTCCTGCAGGTTCAGCTCACGGGCCAAGACCAGTTGCGAGAAACCGGCCTGATCGAGGAACTTCGCCCGCTCCAGCGTACGAATGTCGGTTTGCGTCGAGGCGTGCAGCTCGATCGGCGGAATGTCCAGCTCCATCACGCCCAGATCCTGAACGATCAACGCGTCGACACCGGCGTCGTACAACTGATGGATCAGCTTGCGCGCCGGTTCCAGTTCGTTGTCATGCAGGATGGTGTTGATGGTGGTGAAAATTCGCGCGTGATACTTGCGGGCAAATTCCACCAGTTCGGCGATTTCGCCGACTTCGTTGCAGGCATTGTGGCGCGCGCCGAAGCTCGGGCCGCCGATGTACACGGCGTCGGCGCCGTGCAGGATCGCCTCACGGGCGATGGCGACATCGCGGGCAGGGCTGAGCAATTCCAGATGATGCTTGGGCAAGGACATAGTTTTTTTAGTCAGGCTATCACGGTCAGGCGCGCATTCTACCCGTGAAACGTGCGCCCGGCACGCCTGTGCTGCCCGATGGCACAGGGTATTGTCACCTTGACCCCTGTGGGAGCGAGCTTGCTCGCGAAGGCGGCAGGACATTCAACATCAATGGAGGCTGAACTGACGCTTTCGCGAGCAAGCTCGCTCCCACAAGGGGTTGTGCAGTGAGTCTCAGGCCTTGGCCGCCATCGCAGTCACTTCCACACGCATGCCTTCAACCGCCAGCGATGCCACACCTACCGCCGCACGTACCGGCCATGGCTTGGCGAAGTAGCGCTTGTAAACCTCGTTGAATGCCGCGCGATCAGCCATGTCGGTCAGGTAGATGGTCAAGTGCATCACCCGGTCCATCGAGCTGCCGGCACGTTCCAGCGCAACTTTCAACGCTTGCAGTGTGCATTCGCTTTGCAGGGTGATGTCGCCCAGTTCCAGACTGCCGTCGGCACGGGTCGGGATCTGCGTGGACATCATGATCCCGTTGAACGTGGTGACGTCCGAGGAAATCGAGTCTGCGTCCGGATCGGGGGTAAAAGTGATGTCTTGGTTAGCCATGCGGATCCCTTGTTTGAGCGAGTAAATCGCGCCAGTTTACAGATTCAGGGCCAACGGACAAATGATCAGCCGCCAGCGCAGTGAAAGCGTAGAGGGCGATCAAACCGGCTGCGTCGCCGCTTCAGCCGCTATGGCCGCAACGACGCTGGGACGGGTGGCGACCCGCCGGGTGTGGGCGGCCAGCGCCGGCCAGTCTTGCAAATCGATATTGAAGCTGGGCAGCCACGTCAGCACGCTGAACAGGTAGGCATCGGCGACACCGAACGCGCCCAGTAAATAGTCCTGATCCGCCAGCCTGCGGTCCAGGTAGTCGAGGCGTTTAAACAGCTTTTGCGTAAAAATCGCTTTGGTCGCCTGTGGAATCTGCGCGTCGAACAGCGGGGCACAGCCAGCGTGAATCTCTGTGCTGATAAAGTTCAGGTCCTCCTGCAAGCGCGTCCGCTGCCAACTGCCGAGTGTCGGCGCCAACGCGCTTTCGGGGACCTGATCGACGAGAAACTGCAAGATCGCCGGGCCTTCTGTCAGCACTTCGCCGTTATCCAGCACCAGCGCAGCGACATAGCCCTTAGGGTTGATGTCGCGAAAGTCTTGTCCATCGGCCGTGCACTTGCTTTGGTTGTTGACGCGAATCAGCTCGAAAGGCAGGCCCAATTCGCGCAGCACAATGTGCGGCGCCAGCGAGCAGGTCATCGGGGCGAAATACAGTTTCATGGCACTTCCAGTGGGTGAGGAAGTGTCAGCATCCCTTGCAGGGGCAGTGCTTCGCAAAGGTCATTTGCAGTGTTAGCGTATGACAAAATCTCATGAGTATGGAAATCGCCATGGTCGCCAGCCTCCCTTCGCTCAATGGCTTGAAAGCGTTTGAGTGTGCCGCTCGGCACATGAGTTTCACCAAGGCTGCCGAAGAGCTGAACGTCACGCAAACTGCTATCAGCCATCAGATCCGTCGTCTGGAAGAAGAATTGGGCGTGAGTCTGTTTCTGCGGCTGAAGGATGGGCTGGCCCTGACTGAAGACGGCCAGGCGTACTTGCCTGGCATTCGCTCAGCTTTCCACCAATTGCGCTATTCAACGCAGGCGTTAATGGAGTCGCACCACAACAGCGTGTTGACCATCAATACTTTGGTGTCGGTCGCCTCCAAATGGTTGTTGCCGCGATTGCCGGCATTTCAGCAGGCGTTTCCCGCGATCGATGTGCGCATCAGCGCATCCACCGAGCTGGTCGATTTTCGTCGGGGCGGCATCGATGCCGCGATTCGCTACGGGCGTGGCGACTGGAAAGGCTTGCGCGCCGATTTCCTGATGTCCGATGAGATTTTTCCGGTGTGCAGTCCGGCGTTGCTCGACGCGTCGAAACGCCTGAGCGCACCGGCCGATTTGCTCGAGCACACGTTGCTGCAAGTCAGTGGCATGACCGCCGGCGACTGGAACAACTGGCTGAGCGCAGCCGGTGAGTGTGCGCAACTGGCCGAGCGTCCGCGCCTGACCTTCGACCTGGCAATGATGGCCGTGCAAGCGGCGGTGGACGGGCAGGGTGTGTGCATCGGGCGTTCGACGTATGTCGACGATGATCTGCGTGCAGGCCGGCTGGTCGCCCCGTTTAATCTGCGATTGAAGGACGACTTGGGGTTCTACCTGGTGACGCCCCATGAAACCGCCGATAGCCGCAAGATCGCGGCGTTCAGGACATGGCTGTTGGCGCAATGTCCCTCCAGCGAGGCATTTGTATAAGCGTGTATCAATCCCGTGCAGGGACACACGTAAACAACAAACCGAGGTTTTGCGACACATCCCTTCTACATGCCGCGCCCACAGTAGAGGTCACCCCAACACGACCTTTGAGAGGCACGCCATGCACCGTCCACTGTTTCTGGCTACCGCAGTAATCTTCGCTTCGATGATCGGCCTCGCACACGCGGCTGACGCTCAACCCAAGAGCTGGCAGCAAGGGCTGAGCCGCACCGATCTGGTCCGCGAGGATCTCGGCGCGGCCGAGCGCGAGGTGATTCAGGCACGGGTTGATTTCGAGCCGGGTGTGACCTCGCCCCGACACGCCCATCCGGGTGTGGAAGTCGCTTATGTGATCAGCGGCACGTTCGAGTATCAACTGGAGGGCAGGGCGCCGGTCACGTTGAAGGCCGGTGATTCGCTGTTCATCCCGGAAGGCGTGGCGCATATCGCCCGCAATGTCGGCCAGGAGAAAGGCTCCGAACTGGCAACTTACATCGTCAAGAAGGGTGAGCCGGTGCTGATACTCAAACCGTAAGGCGCAGATCGGGCCCTGCCACGCTGGCAGGACTGACGACTGATGCGGAATTTAATGCAGGGTGACAACCCGGCGGCTCTCGCCAATGCGGATTCTGTCGAGTGCCCGGTTCAAGGCATCAAGCGCATCGAGCAGCGCCTTGGCCTCGGCTTCACGCCCGTTCCCCCACAGACGCTCGGCCATTTTGTTCAAGGCCTGAATAGAACGCTCGATATCAGCTGCGGTGGCGGCCTCTTTATTGACCGGCGGTTTTTTCGGCATGCAGGGCTTCTCTGGTGACGGTTAACGGATCAGGTCAGTTGACACGCAATGTGACTTTTTCGACGCCTATTGCAGCACATCTGCAAACGCTTTACTGCGACGGATGCGCGCCTCCATGACGCAAGAATGATCAGTGGCTGTTCGCCCCTGGTCTAGAGTGGATTGATACCAGCGAGTGAATGAGATCAGGACGATGTTTGGCAAGTATCCCGAGCAGAAGCAGAGCCGACAGGTGATGGGCGCGCTGGGGGCGGCATTCGCGGCCTTGGGTGTGTTTCTGCTCTTCATCGATGGCACTGGCGGGGTGCTTTTCACGGTTTTGGGCGGCGCTCTGGTGCTGTTGACGCTCTTCGCCAATCAAAAAACCTACACCAAGGTCATGCGCGTGCTGGGCTGGTTCGATGGACTGTCGTGAGTGGCGGATCACTGATTGATTCAAGGATCGAATTGAGTCGGCGCGCTCGCTCAATCAATCGCCACAGCTTCGATGGCATGTTTGGCCTGGGCGATGCTGAGTTCACTCGGCAAGTTTGCACCGTTCTTGGCTGTAGGCTGCTCAATGTGCCAATGATGGTTGGGTCGCGACCGAGACAGTGAAGACCACGACAAACAGCACGACCACTCCCCAGAACATCACCATGACTGTCAGCAGGACGACCTTAAGGCCTTGATAAAGCATGCGCAGCCAATGGCCTTCGGGATTTGCTTCTGCGCGGGTTCTGAGTAAGCCATTCAAATAAAAGCCGAGGAGCGCCAACAGCGCGCCGTCGATCGCCAGTGCAGGCAGGCCGGCTACGGGGAAAATGCTTTCCCACCGATAGAAAGAAGACCGGCTCAGGAAGACCACATAACAAGTCAGGCTGCCGTAGGGCAGTGCTCTCCACCATTTGCCGGCCAGCGCGCCGACCATCAGGCACATGATCACCATGAACGGGCTGAGGAGAATATGGAGCATCCATTCCAGTACGTTGGGCAAGTAGTCCGGGGAATGGATGCTGCGCCATAGGTATTCCAACATTGATCGGGTTCCTGCCTTCCAGGGAGTCATTGCTACTGCGGTGCTTCCATGCTGCTGGACGCTATCGGCGTGTTTTCGGGATGCATAAGGGTTGTTGTGTGAATTGGGGGTTGTATAGCGGCGCCGAGGGGTGAACAGGCAGTTTGTGTAGAGAACCTCAGTCGCGGTGCGGGAGCTTGCGGCCAATAGCAGTCGCTCGAAGCCGGCTGCTTACGAGCGAAAGCATGGTAAAGGGCGAATCGTAGCGAAACGTCGCGGGGTTAATACGGTCGAGTTTTGCAAGCCTCATCAATGAGGTCGATGAAGTCATCATGAGCAACCGGCTTGCCCACGTGGTAATTAAACCCCGATTGTCTGGTTTTTTTCTGGTCGCTGCTGGTGGCATAACCTGTGAGCGCAATGGCCGGCGTGTATTTGTGATGGACGATCTGGCGAATGGCCTGGATCAGCGCATGTCCATCCATGACGGGCATGCCGATGTCGGAAATGATCACGTCGTAATTGCCCTCTTTCGCGGCTTCCAGAGCCAGTAACGGGTCGCTGAACGCTTCCACGTGGGCGTCCTCCATTTCCAACAACATCTGCAGCACTTCCATCACGTCTTGGGAGTCATCCACCGGCAATATTTTCTGGCCAGACAACCGTCCTGATTCACCGCAGGCCTGCGCTTGATCCGCCGCCTGCTGGTGGGGACGGCACAGCGGAAGCCGAATGGTAAAAGTGCAGCCACGACCAACCCCTTCGGAGCGCACATCCACCGAGCCACCATGGGCTTCCACCAGTTGTCGCACCAGCGAAAGGCCAATTCCCAAGCCTTCGCGTTGATGGGTGGTGTGCTGGTTTTCCGCTTGGCTGAAAAGATCGAAAACCTTGTGCAGGTTGTCGGCATCGACCACCAGCGGTGGCTCCGGCGACTGGGGGACTTGCAAGGTGATTTTGCAGCGGTATAGATCGCCGATCCAAGTAGGTAGCGACCCGTTACGCGAACGAGAAAATTGTGTCGCGATCTGAAACTGGATAGTTAGAGCTTACCCTGTGTTTTGAGGCTACTGAGCAGCTGAAAAAGCTTGTTGAAGCGTTCTTTCAGTTCGTCGTTGTGAGTCTCTAAAAAAGCCTCAAACTTCTGGATGTCAGTAGCCGCTACGGATTCCTCTCGTACTCGAAATCCTTCTGGCTGATCTACAAAAAGATTTCGTTCTATCTCTACGCTTTGCTGGTCTCTATCCAGCAAAACCTTCGCTAGAAAAACAGTCGAATCGATGACTCTATGGAGTGGGATCTCCTCAGACTGACGTGACCATTGGTCCCTGTAGCGCATGATTTTCAGGGATAGATCTTCGTGCCCCCATTGCGATAATCCGACTGATAGATATCGTGCGTCAGTGTTCTTACGATACATGCCATCGAAAGGTTGGTACGGCATTGCGTAAATAGGTTGGTGCTCAAGATGCTGTGGTAGCGGTGGAGTAATTTTGTAGTTGTTCTTACCGCCAAACTCTTCGATAGGCATCTTCTGCCATTCCTTCTGCTGATGTGGTGACGCGAGGTAGGGGTGCCGCATGTGAGTGCGGCACGGAACGTTCTATTTTTTGAACTCAACATACGCTGTGACTAGGAGTTGGCCATTGACGGTGACCTTGCACGTCCGCCCGGTTTCAGTCTTAGTGCCAGGTGCAAGAACCGGGTCGCACTGAAGAAACACCGTCTTCCCTTGATAATCTCGAGTTACACCTGCCGTTGTTGTACTTGCCGGTTCCTTCATGAATTTCCGATTCCATGGCCCAAAGTAGATCTCTGGTTCGCCGCCGCCGAAAAAGCCAGATTCAGGAGTGGCGCAGATAGTGCCTTGCATACGCTCTCCGTCGATGATGTTTGCGTCTTCGTAGCAAGAGATCATCCCTTTGGCGGTGACAATCGTCGATGGCCCTCTGTTGGTCCATGTTGGAGCGGTCACACAGCCAGAGAGGGTGACTGCGGCGAGAGTAGCGGCGACGAGGGAAATTTGTTGAATTCGCATGAGTTGGCGTCCTTACTTTTTGAGGCGCACACAAATACCGGCTATGGGCCACTATTTCAAGCTGAGGGGGTGATTATTGGACAGGCCATATCCCCCACCTCCACTAGTTTAACCGGTCGAAAAAGGCGCTAAATCTTTGTCGCAAAACCTTTTCCAGCGCAGGTCCGGTAGTCGTCACGCGAACCAAAGCGATCGAGGCAGGCGGGGCAAATGCGGAAGGGGGTTCGCCGTACAAAATCTGTATGCGTGTACAGTAATCTAGGCGAGACAGGTGGGCGAGGGTGAGGCGTCGAACTGTAGCGGTGCGGCTACTTTCGGCCAAAAGCGGCCTGTCGACACCGGCGCACCCAATCCTTGTGCGATACTGCGTTCATGAAACTAGACACTGTCCTAGGCGACTTCTTCCTAACGTTCGGCAAAGACCTCTACATAGAGGCCAACCATGCTCTTTTACGGTCGGGTGACTTCGCTAAAAACCTCTACCTCATCAAAGCTGGTGCAGTGCGGATCTGCGTGCGCGACCCAGAAGGTACGGATATCAGCGTCCAATTCTTTTTTGAGGGCGAGGTCGTTAGCTCTCTGGAGAGCCTGGTTAGCGGCTGTCCAAGCGAGTTGGAAATTATCACGATGGAAGCGTGCCACCTGTGCGTGCTAGACCGGGACACCGTTCTGGCGCAGATCCTGTCGAAACCAATCTTGCAGACTCAGTTGCTGGCACTCACGCAGTTGCGACTGGCCGACTACATCAAGCTCTACACCAGTGCCATCTCGCAAACCCCTACAGAACGATATCTGGGCATGCTCTCCACTCAGTCAGATCGATTGGCAAGAATCCCCATGCACGTGCTTGCAGGTTATCTGGGGGTGACCCCAGTTCACTTGAGCCGAATTCGGCGAAAGCTGAAAGCGAGCGCAGACAAAACCGGCATCTGAACATATGTAAATGACAACATAACGCCAGAGAAGCACGATTGGCCTTCACCACTGCTCTGGCCAATCTCCGGCAGCTAACGGGCTGATGTTTCGAAACAGCCCCCTACCTTTGGTTACCACAGTAGTGATGAGACTTTTCAAGCATCCATCCACTTCTGGAGGTACCTCGATGGCATTGAATTTACTGGCTGTACTGCAGATTTCCGGCGCAGCTCTTCTGACTTGGGCATTGGTCAAGCTAGCACGGTGGCTTTGGATCTACCTTTGGCTACCAGCGCGATTCAACGGCCAATCTTTAGCCAAACGCTACGGTCAAGGGAGCTGGGCATTCATCACTGGTGCCAGCGACGGTTTGGGCAGAGCTTTCGCCCGCGAATTAGCACACTGCGGCTTTAACCTGATCTTGGCAGCACGTACCCAGTCCAAACTTGACCGCCTCCAGAGCGAGTTGCAGGAGTTGGGGGTTCAAGTTCGAACTGTCGCGCTTGACCTGTCGGATTCGGCCCCACACACCTATCAAGCCCTGGCCGCCGCCGCAGAGGATGTTGATCTTTCGGTGCTGATCAACTGTGTAGGCACCACAGTACATCGGCGTTATGCGGATGTGCCGATTGCCACTTTACGCCGTTTGCTGGCAGTGAATGTCAGTACCACCGCTATCGTGACCCATACGTTGCTGCCTGGACTCCTCAGGCACTCCTCCTCGACGGGAAGACGTGCAGCACTTCTTAACGTAGGCTCCATAGTGGGGCGCTTTTATTGGCCGGGTACGCAGATCTATGGAGCCTGCAAGGCTTTCGTTGATCATCTCACTGTTCCGCTGGCATTTGAGTATTCAGATCAACTCGACGTTTTGTCCTTCCAGCCCACCGTCATGGCGACAGCTATGGCAGCAGGCACAGAACCTGCTGCCATCACCATTACACCAGAAATGGCTGCCAGCGCAGCACTGTCTCATTTAGGCCACACACTCGCATCTCATGGCCACTGGCGACACGGTCTACTGGCAGCCCTTTTCACTATCCTTCCCGCCCGTGTACTAAATGCATTGCAACTCAGCGGAGCGTTGGAGATGGGGAGAGTTGAAATGACCAAGGGCGAATAGGCCCTGGGTGTCGAGTGTCCCCTTTGCTTGCTTCTCACCAATGCACCCCAGACCCCAGCAGCAGCTTTAGGTCGGTAGCTGCTCTTCGCTAAGGGCATCTATGGGGCGGACGCAGACAGCTGCGACAGACCGCTTCTGGCCGATAGCGGTCTGTCGGGCGTCATCAAAACCGCAAGCGTCATCTTGATGAACTCCTCATTTTTGTCGATTGCCCAGAGGGCGCCGCGGACGTTCTCGGCGACGTCGGCCGATCCGCGCTGCTCGACCGAATTGGATAATTCCAAGATGGCGGCTTCGAGAGCGAGTTGGTTCTCATTGATTTTGTCAAGCAGAGAAGGGAGCAGATCTGAATTCGGCATTGGAGGGTTCCTCCGTGAAAGAACCCAGCGTAGCACCGTATTACATGAAGAGTGTTTTAGGTTCGGCAGGACGCCATAGAAGGGAGAAAATAGGGCGAGTTGTGGAACGCGTCTGGCACGACAGAAATTTTTCAGTGCGCCAGAAACGACAAAGCCCTGAATAATCAGGGCTTTGCCGTACATAAGATGGCGGAGGCGATGGGATTCGAACTCATGGACCTGTTACAGTCGACGGTTTTCAAGACCTATATGCAAAGCCCATGAAACCGAGGCCTGTAGCCGCTTTTCGTTACGATACGTTTATTTTTTGGCACCTCTACAGCCCGCATTCTACAAGGGGCGGATTTTGAGTTTTGTAACGGTTTTTGGGGTTATTTTGATGGCTTGGCAATGGCGCCAATTCGTCGGTAGATGCGCTCGGTAATGTCTCCTTTGGTGTGCCCCAAGAGTAGGCTCGCATCGCCGACGTCGAGGATTTCAGACGCCGCTTTCGGCCTGATGTCTCTGAACTGGAAGCCTCCGATTTTCGCAGCCAACTGAACATCGCCTTTTTCTTCAGCTTCTTTCTTGGCCGTTTCTCTGGCGTCGTCCCATCGATCGCGAAGCATCTTCGCGGTCATCCGCTTGCCGCGTGCGCTCACGATCAAATAGCTGCAAATGTGCTGAGCATTGCGCTCGGCCATTTTCCCGATCAACAGGCCCAGACTGTTTGGCTCATCACCGTCAGTCATCTGGATACGCAGCTTTTTGTGTATCTTATTCTGCTGCACACCCAAGTAATTTCCCTCGACATCGTCCTTCCTCGTGACCAGGACATCTGCCGGTCTTTGCCCGGTCAGATAGGCCAAGTCCATCGCGTCTTTCAGCTCTTGAGCTGCCTTCATGTAAACAGCATCCCAAACCACATCATTTGCGTAATAGTCCCTCGGTGTTTCCTTGTTTTTTCGCACGCCCTGGCAGGGATTTTCTTTGGTCGTCAGTCCCCATTCTCGAGCAATGTTGAAAACGTGGGAGAGGGTGGCAATCTCCCGATTCGCCCGAACCTTGGCGGTCCGCGCGTCGCGGTACCCCGCGATAGTTGCTGGGGTGATTGAGTCGATGGGAGCGCTGTCGAACATCGGCCGAAGCTGCTTGATTTCCGCCAAATTGTCCTTCTGCGTCCGTGCCGCTTTCTTCGATACGATGTCGCGGATATATCGGTCGAAGATGCCTTTCATGGTGCGCAGATCAAGCGGCTTTTCCTTCGCCTCCAGCTCCGCCCATTTGACCCTGGCCAAGTCCAGATCCTTGCCCAGCGGGATCGCCTTGCCTGTCATATCCAAGTAGTAATAGGCGATCCAAACCTTTCCGCTTTTTCGTGTTCGTGTCCACTGGTACATCCGAGGCGGCAAGTTGCGTGTGTCGGCCTTGCGGGGGCGCATATCAATTCACTCGCGAGTAGTCTGGTGTCCATACCGGTGCAGCCGGCGGCGGGTTCGGATCGGCAACCGTAGGGCTGATCATGCCCAGCTTCATGCGGGCATACATGCGGCCCACCAGCGGGCGCTTGCCGCGGCTTTCAACGAACACCCACTGGCGATCAATCAGCCAGCGGCGCTGGTAGGCCCGGGCCTTGTAGCCGGTTAGTGCGGCCAGTTCCTCGTCGGAGAGGATTTCGGTTTCCATGAGATATTGCTCCATGCCGCGCGTGGCGGCAGAAGGTGGTGATGGGTTATGCGCCGGCCTTTGCCAGCACCGCGCCGGCAACGGCGATTGCGGCCTGCACATCGTCGACATATGCGGGGTCGAACCCGCCTGCCAGGTGAATGGTGGCTTGGCATGCGCGCAGGTTCTCGCGGGTGAGTTTCAGCGCGGCGACCAGCTCTTCGTGCAGCCCGCGTTCCTCCCGGCCGATATCCCAGAGCGCTGGCCCCAGTGTTCTGCCGGCGGCGGGTTGCTGTTCTGCGCGCCGAGTGCCAGTGCGCCGACCACAGCGTCCAGCAGGTCGCGCTTATAAACGTTGTCGCCGTCGATGCTCAGGCCGCGCCGGCGCAGTGTCGAAACCACCTCGTTCAGGGCGAGTCCTTTGTCTTGGAGCACGATGTCGAGTTCTGGTTTTTCAGGGGTGTAGATGGCCAGGCAGAGTTTGGCACCGGCCGGCAGGCAGGCGCTGATCTTCTCCAGCGCATCGCTCGCTGTTTCATGAAAACGGTTCAGTGCGGACATACGAATTCCTCGCCCGCCGTACACCAGCAGGCTGTCTAATTAAAAGGGTTTCGGGTTATCGTTTGAAATGGACGCTCCAGTGGGCGCAATGCGTGAAATATGCAGTATTGGACTGTTCGATACGGAGCTTGAAAGGTTTATGGATATTCAAAATATTGAAAAAATAAATTTCTCAATTGCTGCTAATGTCTCTATTGGACTGGTTGGTCTCGTCATACCGGGCTTCTTGTTATTATATATTTACAATCCAGAGTTATTTGAACGATTAGATTTTATCAAGCTGCTGTTTCTTTCGGTATCTGCATGCCTCCCGACGTTTCTTGTGCCTTACGGAATAAGCTCGCTAATGCATCGAGTGATTTCGCAAGACCGCCCGGACGTGGTGGATCTGTGGGGCAGTCCAGTCGACTGGTATGTGAGGCACGCCTTTTCAAATTCGATAAACATGTACACGGGAATATTACTGGTGTGGATGTTTGATCTCGGATCTGTCGGCATTGTCTGGTCGGTTGTATGTGGAGTGGTTTTCAATACGCTAATGGAGTTTTTTCATTATTGGTATTTTCTAAAAAGGCCGAGCTCGTTGTATAGCGTCTGGTTGCAACCTTCTTCAGATAAGCCGCCGAAGATCGAGTAATAGTTTTAGCGCCCTATCATCGGTTTGAAGGGGGAGGGAGTAAATTTTCGGGAGAAGTACAGATTTAATCTTTTTAGGGTTAGACGCCCGGGCGGCCTTTAAAAGCGAGCCAGATGTAGTGACGACCCTTGGCGGTGACCTTGATCTTGCCGATCTGCCGGTTCCAGCTGATCAGCCGCAGCTCTTCGAGGATGCTGGTGAGCGTGTGCCCCTGATGCCAGCCTGCCAACGCCTTGATGCACCCTTGAGCGAGTAGCCCGCGAAAGTCATCGTGGCCGAAGTTGGTGCCCTGGAATGAGCTCTGCACCTGCTCATCAGTCACCAAGTCGGTGATGGTTCTCACGTTCGGGTCGAGCCTGTAGCTTTTGTGGGTCATGGCAGTTCGTCCCCGACGATCAGTTTGCAAGGGTCTTGGCGGACTTTTGCGAGCTCTGCCACCAGCTCATCAATCTGCTGATCCGCTGCGTTCAGGCGCTGCCGTAGCGCGTCACGTTCTTTGATCGCGGTCGCATGCTTGTTGCGCCAGTGCAGAACCGCGTCGAGTTCTTCAGCCGCTGTGACTGGTGCAGTCGGTTTGTTTTCTGTGGGCATGGGGCGTCCTATGCCGGGGCATGCCCGGGCGGTTGAAAAAAAATGGGGTAGCTCAAGTGGCATTCATGTAGATAGAGGAAAATACGGCTCTGTGCCATCATTGCAACTCAAGCGGATCTCATCGAGGGCATGATCATGGCAAAAGGAACAAATCCGGAACCTATCCAAAAGGATGACGAAGTTCCAAGCTCCATTACTTGCGGGCTTGTCATGCCTATATCCTCCATCGATGGTTGCTCCGCAGAACACTGGATTGAAGTAAAAAATATTATCGTCGAGTCGATTTCAACGATTGAAAGCTATCAGATAGATGTTAAGTTGGTTAGCGAGCAAGATGATGTTGGGGTTATTCAGAAGCGTATAGTTCAGAATATATACTTGTCCGATATCGTTGTTTGCGATGTGAGTTGTAAAAATCCAAATGTTATGTTTGAACTCGGGATGCGCCTTGCGTTTGATAAGCCTACAGTAATAATTAAGGATGATAAGACGGACTATTCATTTGATACTGGGGTTATTGAGCATCTTAGTTATCCTCGAGATCTAAGATTTGGTAAGGTTATGGCGTTTAAAACTGCGCTGGCAGAAAAGTTGGTAGCAACTCATAAGGCCGGTCTTGCCGGCGGTGAGACCTCTTTTTTGAAAAGTTTTGGCACGTTTTCCGTATCAACTCTTGAGCAGAGGGTCGGCAGTCCGGATCAAGTAATTTTAGAGATGCTGCAGGATCTTTCGGCGGACGTCGCACGCATAAAGAAAGCTTCGGGCAATAGGGGGCTAGGATTGATTGGTTCACCATTGCGCCGGGCTATAAGAAATTCGATAAACAAAACGCTATCTGAGCACCCTAATTCAGCTAACGTTGAATTGATCGGAAACAATTCTTTCTATGATCATATACTCTCTTCAGTTCCTCTTTCTATGGAGCAAAACAAAGATAGTGTTTATAAGATGATTTCTGAAGAACTCACTGACATCCTTTTGTGAAGGCTCCACTGGTTCTTCTAGAGCAAACTGGCATGATTCGTAGAAGTGGGGTATTTTTTTTCGGCCCGGCATAGGACCGAGACAAGGAGTTCTAAATGCAGGAAGATAATCAGTTTGCAAGTGACGCTCAGTTGGAGCTTTTTAGGAGGTGGACCAACTGTCCAAATGACTTCGGTAACACTCCCCCGGGAAATGCGAGCCGGGCTTATCAAACTCTATTTGCTGACCACGTCCACGTGGAGGCGCATAAACTTCTGAGCTACATGCGCGGTGATATGAAGATGCCAGTTAAGGATTTTTCTGCGATTCAAAACGTGTATATGTGTGAGTTCTCTTCTGATCATGACGCGGTGCGAAAAAAATAAACAGTGCCAGGCAACCAATGGGTTCCTGGCGCATGCTTGGTGTTATCCAGCTACTTGTAAGCTGGCTGCTCGATAACGTCGAATTACAATTTGATTCACCGCGCCGCACCAGATGATAGGTTTAGATTGTTGCTTTCCGGTGAAAAAGCACTTTCCAGATACGAGGATGTGTGCACCCGCTAAATCATCTAGCTCATCAATATTAAAACTTTTGATGAAGTCATCAGCAATGTCTGGGAATATTGCCACGCTAACAGATTGATATTGTGGAGAGGAATTTAGCCAGATCTTTCCATCTGAAGTTGTTTTGACGCTGGTGATTGGTCCCCAGTAGAACATGGGGTTCTCACTTGTTTCTTCCTTTGAAATCTCGCTGAATGCACGAGTGATATCCTTTACGCAGCCTGAGATATAAGGCTCATCGCCCTTTTTAAAAAAAGTTAATTTTGCGGAGGAGTTCCGAAAATCAGGGCTCTGTACTAATCGATGCAGAATTCGACGTAAGGTAAACTCCTGACTCGACAATCTATCTCCACCTTTTACAAGGTGTGTTCTTCCGTCTTGCGAAGCCGGACCGCCTGGAAGCTCTGAAGGTGGAGCTACATCGATATCACCACCCTTTTCTTTGTCGAGACGTACTATGATATCGCCACTGCTTTTCAGCATATCTACCGCTTCAGTACCATCTCCCTTATCCTGGTCGACAACTACGTATTCTGCTTTTAACTCGCATTCATTGTTGTGGTGGGCACAGAAGTGAGCGGGGTGACCGTGGGTACTTTCCTTTCGGAACCATGCCAGTGCTCCGCACATTGTACAGATAAGATTGTTACGCTTATCGCTTAACTCCGAGTGGCCTAGCATTGAAAATGCATAAGCTTCCCAAGTTTTTCCGTCATTTCTGCACAGAGCGTATTGCATATGTTCTTCCCTGATTCATGCCGATTCGCCATTATCCTGCCTCTTCATGCCGACTTTGCCAAGTAGCCAGAGCGATTTCCCGTAGGTTGATCAGGTGCAGATTATGTTGCCTGCGCTCCTTGCATCTGCGGCCAATCCGTAAAGCCGGCCTTCGGCACTTTGGTTCTCGGATTGAGGATTGGCTTTCCCTTGACGTCGGTCAGAACCGCCTTTGCCCTGATCTTCAGATCACGACAGCGCAAAGTCTTGCGAGCCAGCTCCATGAACTGCTCGGCGTACTGCGGCGCGTCGAACAATGGCGAGAGCTGACGCACTGTAGCTCCCCCCTATGATCTTCTCAGCACGCTTGCGAACCATCTCAAGCCACTCAGGCTCCGGTATTGGCTCGACGCCGCCTGGAGCCCTGAGGTTCTTGCGGGTGCCGCTGGTCTTCTTGCGTGCCTCCGCGGTGGCGACATCAATGGTCGTTCCAAACACAGCGAAAGTGCTCATAAGCATTCTCCAGGCATACGCCTGCCGCGCCGGCTGGCGTGATTCGTATAAGTGGGGTATTCATCTGCAATCTCACACTGGCAGGAGGCCGACATGAGGTTGCAGAGCGATGTGGATGCACTAGCGGCGATCGAAGAGGACGCAAAAGCGATGCTGAAACGGCTAAGGCTGCCGGACGACGGCGTGAAGCTGGAGGTGGTTGTGTTCCTTCGGGAGGTGATCGACCTGGCAAGCTACATGGAGTCGGCGCATCGAACCGTTGAGGCGCCGAGTTTCGCCTGAGCTGGCGCATTGCCCGTCGTTGCGGTATTTGTGTTCGGCCCGGCATGGGCTTGACACATTCGAGAGAAAGCAATGGCAGAGCGAAACCAGCATGGGCTTGGCCGGTACATGCCACAGGATGTCCGTCGTGAAATCCGCGCTCGTTGTGGGTTTGGCTGCGTGATATGCGGCCTGGCTTACTATGATTACGAGCACTTCGCTCCAGACTTCAAGGATGCGAAGGAGCACAATCCAGCCGGGATGACTCTGCTTTGCATGCAGTGCAATCAAAAACGAGCGCGTGGAACTCTATCTGCCGCAACTGTTGCCAAAGCAAACGATAACCCTGCGTGCAAGCAGCAAGGGTTTGCATCAGAGTTATTTGATTTCGGCCCTGATCCTATTGAAGTTCGATTTGCCGGTGTCAGCTTCGTTGATTGTAAAGTTCTAATTCAAATCCATGGAGTCGATCTGTTATCTGTCCAACCTCCCGAAGAGTCTGGTGCACCGGTTCGACTATCGGGATTTCTTGCGGATACAACAGGCGCAACGACACTGAAGATCGTTGACAACATATGGTCAGCCGGTGACGACAATTGGGATGTGGAGGTTGTCGGACCTTTGATAACAATTCGTCGTGGCCCTGCGGACATTGCTCTGCAAGTCCGGACATTACCTCCGCATGCAATCGTTATCGAAAGAATCGATATGCTATTTGAAGGTTATTTCTTGAGTGGCAACGAGAGTGCTCTGCGAATATCCACTGATGGAAAGAACTGGAGTGCTTTTTCAGCGGTAGGGATGCATGGTTGTGACATCGGCATAAGCCTGCGTTGAAGAGTTTGAACTGACGCAACAAACTATGACGTATCAGGCGCGCCGGACTTTGAAGTGGAGCATCGCCTTGATGCTGTGGCAGTAATCCTGAAGCCGCTCGTAGGCCTTGTACTTAGCCTGACTTCGAGTGGCTGCCCACACCCTTACGAGATCTTCGCGGGCCTCCCGGTTCCAGTCGAGATCGTTCCAGTCATGCTTGAACGGTAGGACCAGCCACTCTTTGAGCGGCAGCGTCTCGGCCATGTCGCCGTACTGCATTTCGTGGGTGGGGTGGTAGTTGCCGATGCGCTTCTTTGGGTCTTCATCCAGCACCACACCGATGTAGTGGCCGCGATCTGCCAGGATGACGCCGGGCTTCCCGTAGGCAATAACTCGGCAGCCAATTTCGGCGGGCACCTGATAGTGCTGCCGGACGTATGCGCAGTTGTGGGTCATGGATTATCTCCAGTCAGGCGCCGCCCTCCATGACCGGATGCGCAGCGTGGGTAGGGTTATTCGTCGTGGGTGATGCGAAGGGCCTCGCGGTCGTGGGCGAGTTTCAATTTTCGCGACACGTTTTCAGGTATTTCGTATTTGTGTCGCGGCGGTGGCTCAAGTAGTGGAAGGGCGCCGCCGGGGCCAAGGCCGTGCAGGTGGTGAATCATCAGCGTGATGGCCTCACCCTGTTCCTCGATACCGCTCCAGGCCATCAACTCAGCAAGTGCTTGGCGCGTGCCGGGCAGGCAGTGCATCCTGATTTCCTCTTCGCCGCGCTCCTTCCTCTTCGCCGCGGCTTTCGCTGAGCGATCTGCATTGCTCTTGGCCATGGCCTACCTCTTCAATTCCGCTGGCCGGCAAGTCCAGCCAGGTCTGTCGGCGGCGCGTGGCCGCCCGGTTGATCGATCGCTTCACTGAGGCCTTGGGAAGTTGGTGTACTACTCGCCGGCCTTAACGCGTCAGACGGTCTCAGCTGGCACTAGGTAGTGCTGCCGGACGTATGCGCAGTTGTGCGTCATGGCTTTCTCCATGCATGCGCCGCCCTCCGTGGCCGGATGCGGCATGGTGGCAATTTGCCAAAAAGAGGCGTATGAAGTCTCCCAGAGTATGTTCTGAGAAATATGTGAGATGAAAATGTTTGAGGAAGTAAAGCGCCTAACACCACTCTCTGGAACTTTGCGTGAGTTGTTTTTGAAGTCGGGGAATTTATGTGCATTTCCTGAGTGTGCTCATTTGATTATGAATTCGGATGGTGTGTTTATAGCGCAAATTTGTCATATAGAAGCGGCTGAGAAAGGGGGTGAACGATTTAATCCTTGCATGACCAATGAAGATCGTCGTCGCTTTGATAACCTGATGTTGATGTGTCACGAGCATCATAAAGTTACGAATGACGTTAGTGTGTATACAGTCGATCGCCTAAAGAACATGAAGCTCCAGCATGAGCTGAGGTTTTCTGATCCGGGCAGGGTTATTTTTGATTCCATCAAAGATTGGACCGTAGGTCATTCATTTACGAAGCCACATAACATGAATGGGCTTTACCCGTTTTGTTCGGGTACGCTAGATGATGTAGATAAGGCTCATTATCTTCAAAGTGTCACTACATACATTGATAAGTTCCAATCTGTGCCTCTAGAGTTACGTGTTTTTCTCGGGAGGGTTGTGGCTCGGATGCAACGCGTAAAGAATACTGCTGTAGTTATTAAGCACGGATGGAGCGAGAGGGCTATTGCTCTGCACGATTTAGTCGGCGCGTTTAGGATGCCGCTGGATGAGGTTTTAGAGTATGGTAATAGGTTGCAATTCTACGCAGTTGCCTCTATCGATGAGAAAGATGACTGGAGTGTTGGATATTATTTATTATTTGCGTTGCACGAGGTAAGTGACTGGCCGTTCTGGAGTGATCTTGCTTTGTACTGTGAGGCGACCGGCCAGTCAATAGACACATTTGCTGTAAATATGGATTTTGCTATGCTAGATGCTTAATTAGCTTGTCCACGGCAAGCATTGTAAGTGCTCCCTCGTCGCTGGGCGGCGTGGTGGCAATTTGGATTGGGATGGCGTATTACGGGTGACCGGCATGGAGTCGGATCAAGGAGCAGGTGTGGCGATTGAAAATCTGATGGTGACGCTCCACCAATTACCAGAAATCAAAGCTGTCGTTGATACTGGGACGGACTTAGTAACTCTTTTCGGCTTTATTCTCACTGCTGTGGCAGTCATGGCTGGTGCCTGGGTTTCTGTTTTCACTTATAAGCGAACTGCCAGTAATCAGATGACTCTCGCCAAAGCGGCGGCCCTGAAAGAAAGCAGGCAAGCATGGATTAACGAATTACGCGATACGTGTGCTGACTACGTTGCAGCAGTGGGGATATTGCAGACTCATGCACAGGCGAAGCTTGCACATCAAGTCTTCATAAGTAAAATTGACGCTCATGATAAAGCCACTGCGGCCAGCTTGACGGCTTCATGGGAAGAAGAGAGAAGAAGGTTGATGCAATCGGCGTTCTCCCTGAGTGCAAAAATTCACCTCCTTTCAAACCCTAAGGAGCCAGCATTTCAAGGGTTGCTTAATGAGGTTCAAGTCGCCTTAAAAAATGCGAATACTATTGAAAATTCGGTTTTCGATAATTGTGGGAGAATTGTTTCAATTGCTCAGGGCATATTGAAGACGGAATGGATTAGAGTGAAGCAGATGGAGTGAGTCTTGCTCGATTTGGATCAATAACTTCGTCATCAGGCTATGGTGGGTCGTCACCGAGTGAATTCATACCGGCTGTCTCGATCAGTCGCGACACCTTTTCAGTAACAACAAAAGGTGTCGTGACACAGCGAAGCATCTTCGCATGGGTATCGAAGTCGGCGGCGATCAGGTTTATCAGCAGAAGCTGATAAACTCCTGCTGGTTGTTGATGCCGTGCGCTGCCATGACCCGCTTGAGGTCTGGCTTGAACACCCCGGCGACTTCAACCGTAAACTTCTCGACGCCCAATGCAGCGTCCTTCGCTGCTGCCTTCTCTCGTTTCTTGCGCTGCTTGATGGCTTCCGCTGTCAGCTGCGGTTCTTCCGTCGTCAGGTCCTGTTCTTCGGCCATTGCCTACCTCTTCAATTCCGCTGGCCGGCAAGTCCAGCCAGGGCTGTCGTTTGCGTTGTTGGGTGCGAAAACGTCTCACGCTGCGACCTTCACCTGATGCCAGGCGCCGGCGGCGAAGAACAGCTTGGCGGCTTGGGCTTCGTCCATTGAGATCTCGTCGGGAATGGCGATCCATCCTGACGCGACCAAACGGTTAGGGTTCGCGCTGTTGCGCAGCTCCAGGTAGTAATGCTCTATCGCGTCAGTCAGGCGCTCGACCTTGTAGATGCCCTCCGGAGATATCTCGACCGACTTGATGTATTCGGCGCCGCGCTCGTCGCGACACATGCCATCTCGTTCATGTCGAACTGTTCAAGCTGGTCGATCAGACCCTCATCCCGGAGCGTGGCTGCCATTTCGTGCAGGGTTTCCCGATGCCCCTCGGGGTTTTGCATGCGGAAGTCCTGGTCGCCGAGAGTTGCGCGCCATCGCTGGATCCGGAGGGTTTTCGCTTCGTCGAAATTCATGCCGCTGAGTTCGCTGTACCAATGCTGTATGCATGTACAGTAATCGAGGTGCGACAGGTGAGCGAGGGTGAAACGACGAGCTGTCAGTCGGGCGTCATCAATACAGCCAAGGTCATCTTGATGAATTCTTCGTTCTTGTCGATCGCCCAGAGTGCGCCGCGGACGTTCTCGGCAACATCGGCAGAACCACGCTGCTCGACCAAGTTCGAAAGCTCCATGATGGTGGCTTCTAGAGCGAGTTGGTTCTCATTGATTTTTGTAGAGCAGGGAAGGGATCAGATCTGAATTCGGCATGGGGTTTCCTCCGTGAAAGAACCCAGCGTAGCACCGTGTTACATGAAGAGTGTTTTACGTTTGGCAGAACGCCAGAGAAGGGAGAAAAACAAGAAAGTTTTGTAACGCGTATCAGAAAGTTTTGTAACGCTTCAATAAGCTCGGCGGAAATCTCAAACCCCAGAAACGACAAAGCCCTGAATAATCAGGGCTTTGTCGTACATAAGATGGCGGAGGCGATGGGATTCGAACTCATGGACCTGTTACAGTCGACGGTTTTCAAGACCGTTGCCTTAAACCACTCGGCCACACCTCCGTTGCGTTGCGGGCGCCATAATACCTGAATGAAACACACTGTCAAACTCTCTGCATGGCTTGTTACAGAGCGTCTGTTATGATCTTTGCGACTGAACGTTTCAAACCAACAGGAGTGTCGCCATGCGCGAACAGGATTACGCAGTTAATAACAGCGTGCAGGCTGAGCAGCTAGAGGTTAGCCGCGTCCTGCGCAACACTTACGGCCTACTGGCTCTGACCCTCGCATTCAGCGGCGTCATGGCTTTTGTCGCTCAGCAGATGCGTGTTGGCTACCCGAACATTTTCGTGGTGCTGATCGGCTTCTACGGGTTGTTCTTCCTCACCAACAAGCTGCGTGATTCCGCGTGGGGCCTGGTGTCCGCTTTTGCGCTGACCGGTTTCATGGGTTTCCTGCTCGGCCCGATCCTCAACCGTTACCTGGGCATGCAGGGCGGCGCTGAAGTGGTCAGCTCGGCGTTCGCGATGACCGCGCTGGTGTTCGGTGGTCTGTCGGCCTACGTGCTGATCACTCGCAAGGACATGAGCTTCCTCGGTGGTTTCATCACCGCTGGTTTCTTCGTGTTGCTGGGTGCAACGCTGGCGAGCTTCTTCTTCCAGATCAGCGGCCTGCAACTGGCGATCAGCGCAGGTTTCGTGCTGTTCTCGTCGGTGTGCATCCTGTTCCAGACCAGCGCCATCATCCACGGCGGTGAGCGCAACTACATCATGGCGACCATCAGCCTGTATGTATCGATCTACAACCTGTTCATCAGCTTGTTGCAGATCTTCGGCATCATGAGCCGCGACGACTGATTGCTGACTGTGAAATAACGAAAAACCCGCTTCGGCGGGTTTTTTGTTGTCTGCTGGAAAGCTGAATGAGCGCATGCCCGAAGCGGGTCAATTGATCACGATGCTGCCTTCAGTCTGTTGTTTGTAGACGGTGTAGGGCAGCAACAAGGTGTCGAGTACCCCGGACGCTACAGCATCAATCGCCCAGCCAGGAAGGGCGGCGTTGTACTTGTTACGTTGGTCTATCGGCGCATGCAGACTGCAGAAGTCATACATCACGCCGCTGTAGATCCTCGGCACCGCCCCGCAATAGGATTTGTTCGATCTCAAATCATCCACGGCGACCTGGTCGTCGCGCATGACCGTTTGCACTGTCCCGCAACCACTCAACACTAATGCGCTCAGCATCATTGCCTGAACTTTCATACCGCCAATCCTTCGCCGGAAAAACCTCAATCTACGCCGAACGTGCGGAAAAAGCACTTAGGCCATCGGTGGCAAACGTCGCTTGACCGGCGTCTTCTTGACGATCGCGGTGTTGGTTTCGGCCAAGGTATTGAGGCGGTCGAGCAGGGTGTCCAGTTGTTCCATCGAACGCACATGCAGGCGTGCGATAAAGCAGTCCTCGCCCGTCACCTTGTCGCACTCGGTGAATTCGGGAATCGACAGGATCTGCCGTTCGACCTCTTGCAACTGGCCCGGCAGTGGCCGCACCCGGACGATAGCCTGCAATTGGTAACCGAAGCATTTCGGGTCGATCTCGACGGTGTAGCCCTTGAGCACGCCGCGCTCTTCCAGTCGACGCAAACGCTCGGCCACGCTTGGTGACGACAGTCCGCTGATTTGTGCCAGAGCTTTGAGCGAGCGCCGCGAATCCTCCATCAACGCGCCGATGAGGATCTGATCAATATCGTCAGTCATGAAAAAACTCCAGCATTAGGCAATTGATGAAAACTACCCACGATAAAAAAGGCAGATTCCGAGTTTAGCCTGCTTTTTGTGCTGGAGCGCCTGCGCGTTCGTTAGGCATACTTTTCACACACACTCAGGAGATAGATGATGGACAACACAATCCGTCGCGGCTCATTCGAAATGACCGCTGCCATGCTGATTTCCGGGACGATCGGCTGGTTTGTGCTGGTCTCCGGGCAACCGGTGCTGGACGTGGTGTTCTGGCGCTGCGTGTTTGGCGCCGGCACCTTGCTGTTGATCTGCGCCGCTTTCGGCTTTCTGCGCCCGGGCATTCTGACCCGCACCACATTTTTGCTTGCGGTGCTGAGCGGGATGGCGATTGTCGGTAACTGGGTGCTGTTGTTTGCCTCGTACTCCCGCGCTTCAATTGCCATCGGCACGGCGGTGTACAACGTTCAGCCGTTCATGCTGGTCGGGTTGGCGGCACTGTTTCTCGGCGAAAAAATCACTTTGCAAAAGCTATTCTGGCTGGCGATTTCGTTCATGGGCATGTTGGCGATCGTAAGTGCCCACGGCACTCAGGGCGAGAGCGGCAACGACTATCTGATGGGGATCGCGTTGGCGTTGGGTGCGGCGTTTCTCTATGCGATTGCCGCGCTGATCATCAAGCGCCTGACCGGCACGCCACCGCATCTGATCGCGCTGATTCAGGTATGCACCGGGATTTTGCTGTTGGCGCCGTTCGCGCATTTCAGTGCGCTGCCGCAAGCGCCAAGTGCCTGGGCCAGTCTGGTGACGCTCGGCATCGTTCACACCGGCCTGATGTATGTGCTGCTGTACGGCGCGATTCAGAAATTGCCGACCGCGTTGACCGGCGCTCTGTCGTTCATCTACCCGATTGCCGCGATCTTCGTTGACTGGTTCGCGTTCGGCCATCGCCTGGAAACCCTGCAATGGCTCGGCGTGGCGGCGATCCTGCTGGCTGCCGCCGGGATGCAACAGGGCTGGGGCCTGAAGAGCCGGCGACTGGCCGCGCAGTAACCCTCAGATGTTCCAGTGCGCTGCGGTTTTCGCCAGACGCTGGCGCATCTCGGCAATGTTGCTCGCCAGTTGCCGGGTCAACAGTCGGTAGCCACCCAGCGTGCTGTAAACCGGCGCATCGAGGTTGGCTTCTGGCAATTCGAGCGGCTTGTCCAGGCGCTGCGAAGCGCCGGTTTTCAACGCTCGGGCCATGCCGATCAGTTGCACGCGAATCTGCCGGTGCTCGGCCTTCAGCGCTGATTGCAGATGGGCCATGGCTTCTGGATCATTGGCATCCGGTCGCGTGTTGCCGAGGATTTCCAATGTGCTGATGCACATGCGCAGATTGCGTTGAATCGCGTCGAGTTCGGTCATGGAAATCTTCACTTCCTTGGACACTGACGGCATCAGCGAACGCAACTGCACCATCACCGCACCGAGACGGCCCATCAATTTCAAATGCTCATCGGCGCTGACCGGCTGACCGCTGATGATCCGCCCGTACACCGTGGCGCAATCGCGCAGGGCATCGGCGAGGTTGTAGCGCCACGAATACACCGCGTAGAGCGGCAGGGCGAAGGAGAAGGCCAGCGCCAGCGCAATACCAATCAAGATATCGACCCCGCGCCACAACCCATCGGTGATCGGGTTGTCGCCATGTCCGGCGACAATGAACACGGTGATCGCCGAAAGCAGGGCGGTGTACCCACCCTTGCCAATCGCGTGATAAGAGAAGAAACCGCAGACCACCGCCATCGCAAAATACGTCAGCCACGGCATGCCGAGCCACGCCTGCTGCGCCACTAGCAGCAAACCGACGCCGGCACCGATCAACGTGCCGGTGGCGCGTTCGGCGGCTTTTTTGCCGATGTTGCCGTGATGTTGCAAACCGCCGATCACCACCAGCATGGTCACCGAGGCCCATTCGCCGTGGGGCAGGTTGATGCCGGTGGTCAGCAGGATCGTTGCCAGCAAGCCGAGGGCCACGCGCACCGCATGAATCAGCCGCGCGTGCCGGTAACGTCGATAAGGATCAAGCAACGGACGCAATACACGGCGCAGCAAGGGCGGAAGTCGATGGGTGCTGTAAGTGCTCAGTGCGGGCCTCTCGTGATTGCGGTTCAGGTCAATGGAAAGGGAAAATGTAATTCATCCATGCTGCCATACGCAGGAGGATTTTGCGCATCGCGCCAATATGGTGGAAGTGCTGACTGTACAACGCAGCCTGCCCGTAGGCACCGCCCGGCATCAGCTTGCTGTACTGAGCGAAGTCGGGATCAGTAATTTCAATGATCACCGGCACACGCCCGGCGGGCGGCGAACCGGTATAGCCGATCAAAGTACCGGACGGTTGCACTTGGCCTTCGGCAATCACCCCGATGACATTCTTCACCCGACCGGCGAAGACCTTGCCGGGAATGCCGTCGAACGCCACTTCCGCCTCATCACCCACGGTCAGGCGCAGCAGGCTGTTCTGGCGCATCCACGCGGCAAAGTATTGGCCTTCCTCGGGAATGAACACCATTGAGGGACGCAACGGCAACTTGCTCGCCATCATCCCCGGCCGCAAGGACACGTGAGTGACGAAGCCTTTGCTCGGCGCGCGGATGGTGGTGTTGTCCAGTTCAAACTGTGCGTTATCCAGTTGCGCCTGCAGATCATCGGTGCGGGCAATCGCGGCATCCAATTCACGCTGGGTGCCGAAATTGCGACGGATCAGTTCGGTGATGCGATAGCGATCACCCTTGGCAGCGACCAGTTGCGCCTTGAGTGATTTCAGCCGGTTTTCAAACGGCGTGGGGTCGATGCGAAACAGCACATCGCCTTTCTCCAGCGGTTCGTTACCCTTGACCGGCACGTCAATCACCTGGCCGCTGACGATGGGGATTACCGGCACAGACACGAAGTAAGTGCGCGCCACCTCGGAGTAGGGGTGGTTGTAGTTCATGGTGAAAATCAAGGCACCGATCAGCAGGATGCCGCCCAGTACGGCCGTGGGCACCGTCCATTTGTTCAGCGGGATGCGAAAGATCTTGAACAGCGCGACGCAGAAAGCGGCGTAAGTCAGGATAAGGAGCAAATCCATGGCGCTCAGCCCTCCCGGTTGTGGGGGGCAGTGGCGTTCAGCGCTTCGAGTCGTTCGATGCGACCTTGCAGTTCGACCACCTGTTGCTCCAGGTGAACCACATGGTTTTGCACAGATTTGCCGTCACCGAACCCCCAGCCGCGATCTTCTCGATAGGCCATTGCCCAGATCCACAGGAACGGCCAGAGCGCATGCAGCGTGAACAGACTGACCCAGCCAGTGGCATGGATCGCATCCTGGTGCGGATGGTTACGGTGCACGGCGATTTCATAGGGAATGTCGTGCAACACGATGATCCCGTAAAAAAGCACAAGCCCGACAAACACCAAAACCCCTAACGCAAAGTAATCCAGCATGGTCAAGCTCCCGGCATCCAGCACAGTGCTGGCATCAGTGTAGACACTGATTTGCCGGGCGCTTGGCGACTTTGGATCAGTAGTGGATGCCGTCGCCTTTTTGCTTATTCACGATCCCGGTGACAGTCGATCAGAAGATGTAATCGGTGGTCAGGAAGCTCGAATCACGCCCGCGAATGATCTCGCTGATCAGGTCCTTGTTGCTGTCCTGGAACTTGGTCGCCACCAGCGTACGGATCGAGAACACCCGCAACGCATCGTGCACCGACAGCGTACCTTCGGCGGAATTCTTGCGACCATTGAACGGGTAAGTGTCCGGGCCGCGCTGGCATTGCGCGTTGAGGTTGATCCGCCCGACCTGGTTGGCAAAGGTGTCAACCAGACGGCCGACCGCCACCGGGTTGGTGCCGAAGATGCTCAACTGCTGGCCGAAATCCGACTCCAGCACGTAGTCGATCACGGTATCGAGATGGCGGTACGGCACGATGGGCACGACCGGGCCGAACTGCTCTTCCTGATAGACGCGCATCTGCGGGTTCACCGGGTACAGCACCGCCGGGTAGAAGAACGACTCACGGGATTCGCCGCCATTCGGATTGACCACTTCGGCGCCTTTGCTGCGCGCATCCGCCACCAGACCGTGCAGATAGTCGACCTTGCCCGATTCCGGCAGTGGCGTCAGCGACACACCGCTGTCCCACGGCATGCCCGGTTTCAGCGTGGCCAGTTTGGCGTTGAATTTTTCGATGAAACTGTCGACCACATCTTCGTGGACGAAGAGGATTTTCAGCGCCGTGCAGCGCTGGCCGTTGAACGACAGCGACCCGGTGACCGCCTCGCTGACGGCATTGTCGAGATCGACTTCCGGCAGGACGATGCCCGGGTTCTTCGCGTCCAGACCCAGCGCGGCGCGCAAGCGGTGTGGTTTCGGGTGGAGTTTTTTCAGGTCGCTGGCGGCTTTGTTGGTGCCGATAAAGGCGAAGATGTCGATCTTGCCGCTGGCCATCAGCGCGCTGACGGTCTCGCGGCCGCTGCCGTAGATGACGTTGATCACACCGGTCGGGAAGCTGTCGCGGAACGCTTCCAGCAGAGGACGGATCAGCAGCACGCCGAGCTTGGCCGGTTTGAACACCACGGTGTTGCCCATGATCAGCGCCGGAATCAGCGTGGTAAAGGTTTCGTTCAGCGGATAGTTATAAGGGCCCATGCACAAGGCGACGCCGAGTGGCACGCGGCGGATCTGGCCGAGGGTGTCTTGTTCCAGCTCGAAACGGCTGGAGCGGCGGTCGAGTTCCTTGAGCGCATTGATGGTGTCGACGATGTAATCGCAGGTGCGGTCGAACTCTTTTTCCGAGTCCTTGAGGTTCTTGCCGATTTCCCACATCAACAACTTCACCACGGCATCGCGCTGTTGGCGCATGCGGCCGAGGAACGCTTCGACGTGCTGAATGCGTTCGGCTACACGCATGGTCGGCCACAGACCCTGGCCACGGTCGTAGGCGCGCACGGCGGCGTCGAGGGCGGTGAGCGCGGTGTCGGCGTCGAGCAGCGGCGTGCTGCCGAGTATCACTTGTTCGTCGCCATTCTCACCTTTCAGATAGACCGGACTGCGCACGGTGGCGAGCGGGCCGTCCCAGCGGCGCAACTGGCCGTCGACCAGATATTCGCGTTGCTCGACCTGACCGTCGAGGCGGTATTTTTCCGGGATGTCGCTGACAGAAGGGAACAGATTGCCAAGGATGTTTGCTGTGGTCATGTCGCTACCCCGTGTTGATGTCCGCATGCAGATCAAAAAGTCTGTACAGGTTATACGCCTGAATGCGCCGCAATTTAAACCCGCAAATGTCACCCGAATGTCACGCAAAGGCGCAGAGCAGAAAGGGCTGGCAACACCGCGAACTCTGTGGGAGCTGGCTTGCCAGCGATGTGGCCGGTACTTTCAACATCTTCCTTGCCTGACACACCGCTATCGCTGGCAAGCCAGCTCCCACAGGGTTTTGTGTCTATAGCCGATCCCGAGGCGAGTCCTGGCTGGCCCCGTTTGCCCCCCTCGCTGTCCCGCAATGCCCTCAAGCCGTTGCAGCCGCTGCCTTAAGGTGTGAGCACAACAATAAGCGAGGCCGTTATGCGGGCAATCCGACTGACTTTACTGATGGCGTTGGCCATGACGCTGCCCGGCTGCGGCGAAGACTCCAAACCCCCGGCCGGCGTCAATAGCAACGCCACGCCCAAAGACCCGGCGCTGGCGCAGATCTATACCAACAGCTGCCGGCTCTGCCACGCCAACCCCGCTGCCAACGCACCCCTCACCGGCGACCGCAAAGCCTGGGAACCGCGCATCCGGCAGGGCACCGACACGCTGCTCGACCACGCCATCAACGGCTACAACGGCATGCCGCCGATGGGCCAGTGCGTCGAGTGCTCGGAAGAACAGTTCCTGCAATTGATCGGCTTCATGGCCGACCAGCCCCTCCCACAATAAGGTGCCCGGCATGACGATGGATCTGACACGGCGGCAGTTGTTGCAACGGGCAAGCATCGTCGGCGCGTTCAGTGCGTTGGCGAGCAGTCCGGCATTGGGCCAATTGCTGCGGGCGCCACGCTTGATTCCGTGGCGCAACTGGTCGGGCGGGCAGAGTTGCCTGCCGGCGGCGCGACTGGCACCGAAGAATCTCGATGAGCTGGTGGCCGTGATCCAGCAGGTACAAGGCAAGATCCGCCCGGTCGGTTCGGCGCATTCCTTTAGCGCGCTGGTGCCCACCGACGGCACGCTGTTGTCACTGAGCTACTTCAACGGTTTGCTTGATCATGATGCGAAAACCCTGCAAGCCGAGTTTGCCGCCGGCACGCCGATGTCGCGCATGGGCCAGCCGCTGAAAGACATCGGCCAGGCTTTGCAGAACATGGCCGATATCGACTACCAGACCCTCGCCGGAGCCATTTCAACCTCGACTCACGGCACCGGCAAAAACTTCCAGTCCTACTCGGCACATGTCTGCGGCATGCAACTGGTCACCGCCAGTGGTGAGGTGCTCGACTGCGACAGCCAGCGCCACCCTGACGTATTCAACGCTGCCCGCGTCTCCCTAGGTGCACTCGGTGTGGCAACAAAAATCCGCCTGCAAAACCGCCCGGCCTATCGCCTGCGCGAGCGCCAATGGATCGCCAAGACCGAAGAGTTGCTCGAAGACCTCGACAAGAACACCCGTGAAAACCAGCACTGGGAAATGCTCGTCGTCACCCATTCCGACTACGCCTTGTCGATCGCCCTCAACGAAACCGACGACCCGGCCACGCCGCCGATCAGCCCGGAAGAAGAGGGCGGCAACGAGTTCGTCACCCTGATCGAGAAGATCGACAAGTACGCCAGCGACTTCCCCGACCTGCGCCGCACGCTGCTCAACAGCCTGCGCCATCTGGCCAGTTTCGATGATCGCGTCGGCGACTCGTTCGACATCTACGCCAACGTGCGCACCGTGCGTTTCAACGAGATGGAATACTCGGTGCCCGCCGAACATGGCCCTGCTTGCCTGCGTGAGATTCTCAAGCTGATTCAGGACAAGGATCTGTGCACCTGGTTTCCGATTGAGTACCGCTACGTCAAGGCTGACGATATTCCGTTGAGCATGTTCGAGGGCCGCGACAGCTGTTCGATCTCGGTGCACCAGCATTATCAGATGGATCATCACAACTTCTTCGCGGCGGTCGAGCCGATCTTCTGGAAGTACAACGGCCGCCCGCACTGGGGCAAGTTGCACACGCTCAACGCGAAAAACCTGCAGCCGCTGTATCCGCGCTGGCGCGAATTTGTTGATGTGCGCCAGGCGCTGGACCCCAGCGGACGCTTTCTCAATGCGCATTTGTCGTCGATTCTGGGGGTGAGCTGATGGCAGTCAATCGGCGCAATTTTCTGCTCGGCACGTTGGGGGTTGGCGCGTTGTTGGCCGGCGTTGGCGCATGGCTGCGACCGGGGGATCGCGGCGCGCCGTACGACGATTATTTTCGTGCGCTGAACAATGAGTTGAAGGGTAAAGGTCCGATGCGTCCGGTGCTGCTGATTGATCTGGATCGGCTCGATCACAACATCGATGTGGTGATGCAATCGGTCAAGCGTGGCGGCAAACAGTTACGGTTGGTAGAGAAGTCACTGCCATCGCCTGGGTTATTGAGCTACATCGCGCAACGTGCCGGGACGCAGAAGCTGATGTCGTTCCATCAGCCGTTTCTCAATCACGATGCGCAGGTGTTTGCGCAGTCCGACATTCTGCTCGGCAAGCCCTTGCCGGTGCGTTCGGCTGAGCTGTTCTATCAAACCCACAAAGGCCCGTTCGATCCCGCGAAACAACTGCAATGGTTGCTCGACGGCCCCGAACGTTTGCAGCAATACCTTGCGCTCGCTCAAGGGCTGGGCACACGGATGCGCATCAACATCGAGCTGGATGTCGGCCTGCATCGCGGCGGCGTCAGTGATGTGAATGTCCTTGGGCAGATGCTCACGCTGATCAGCGCCAATCCACAGCATCTGGAATTCGCTGGGTTCATGGGTTACGACCCGTTCGTGGGCATGGGTGTGCCGGGCATTCTCGGTTCCCCCGAGGAACTGTTCGCCAAGGTCATGGTGATTTATCAGCGTTGCGTCGATTTCACCCGGCAGCAGTTTCCCGCGTTGTGGCATAACGGTTTGTGCCTGAATGCCGCTGGCAGCCCGAGTTATCGCATTCACGAAAACGAAAAGCTCAGCACGGAAGTGTCGGTGGGCACGGCGATGCTCAAACCGACGCACTATGATTTGCCATCGCTCACTGAGCACGTCCCCGCGACCTACATCGCCACGCCAGTTCTAAAAAGTACCGGGTCTGTGAACATCCCGGCGCTGGATGACAAGTCAAAACTGTTCTCGTGGTGGGACACTAATCAGCGCCAGACCTTTTTCATCTATGGCGGCAACTGGATGGCCGAGTTTGAATCGCCCGTTGGTTTGCAAAGCAACGGCGTGTATGGCCGCAGCTCCAATCAGGAAATGGTCAACGGCTCCAGCGCCGTGGGCCTGACCATCGAAGATCAAGTCTTCCTGCGCCCGGCCCAGACCGAAGCCGTACTTCTGCAATTCGGCGATCTGCTCGCCGTGCGCGGCGGCAAAATCGTCGACACCTGGCCCGTCTACACCTGACCCCAAATCACACAAACACTGCAAAACCCTGTGGGAGCTGGCTTGCCAGCGATGGCGTCATGTCAGCAACCCTTTACTTCGCTGACAGACCGCTATCGCTGGCAAGCCCGCTCCCACAGGGTTCTCGATGTATGTCCCATCTCATTGCCAAATTCTGTAATGAAGCTTTTATGACAAAAGTTCGGTAGCACATCGCCAGTCCGGTCATGCCTATGTAACGCGCTTGAGGAGCCCAACGGGGCGCTTTTCACAAGCCGAGGCGGGACGCCGGGAGTGAGGCAATGGGGACTATGGAACGCTACTCGAAAGTGGGCATGCAGGAACTCGATCAACGCTTGTCGAAGATCGTCGAAGCCGCGCGCAAGAAGCCGGTTTCGGTGTATCGCTACGGCGCGCCGTGGGTCTGGATCGTCTCGCAGGATGACTGGCAGGGCGCCTTGAAAGAGGTGTCGAGCTACATTCCGCCGGGCCATTCGCTGGTGTTGCTGCGCCCGCAGATCGACGACTTGCTCGACGCCCACCGCGAGCTCCTGCACGACCTCAATGCCGAGCCGGGCATGCTGATTCCCGCGCAAACGGTGATGCACATCCTGCTCCTGCAACTGCTGTATTCGGTGCCCAGCGAACAGCAACTGTATGAACAACTCAATTACAACCTGCTGTTCCGCTGGTTCGTCGGTCTTGGCCTGAACCAGAAAGTCTGGAGCTTCAACGCCCTCAGTCGCGACATCGCCACGTTGCTCAACGAGCCGCGTGCGGTGCTGCTCATTCAAAAAATCATCGGCGAAGTGTTCTGCGGCGCGCTGCTGCAAATGCCCGAGTTCTCGCTGAACTTCGCGCTTTTGCACACGTGGCTGGGCAAACACGCCTGCGCCACCACAGCCAGCAATTGACGCCATACACGCGGCGTTCAAAACGCCAACAGGTCATCGCGAATTCAGGGGGTAGTGTGGAACCGATTTTCAAGTCACGGCTGGCGCTGTGGGGCTGGCTGCTGGTGACGGCGGGCGCGCAGCCGGCATTGGCCGAAGAGGCTGCCGATAACGCAGCGGCGCAGCGCCTGGTCGACGTCAACGAATACTTCGTGCGCGGCAACACCGTGCTCGATGCGCGGGCGATTGAAGAAGCGGTGTACCCGTTCCTCGGCCCGCAAAAAGCCCTCACGGATATCGAAGGCGCACGGGATGCCTTGCAGAAGGCCTATCAGGAACGCGGCTATCAGTCGGTGTTCGTCGAGCTGCCGGAGCAAGCCGTCGCCGACGGTATCGTCTATCTGCAAGTCAGCGAATCCAAGGTCGGCCGCGTGCGTGTGGTCGGCGCCAAACACTATTCGCCGCTGGACATCCGCGACGACGTCCCGGCGCTGAAGGAAGGCGAGGTGCCAGACTTCGCCAAGGTTCAGGGCGAACTGGCGCAACTGAACAAAACCCCGGGTCGGCAAGTCATGCCGCTGGTGCGCGAAGGTCTGCGCCCCGGCACCATGGACGTCGATCTGCAGGTCGAAGACCAGAACCCGTGGACCGCCAGCGTCGGTCTCAACAACGACTACAGCGCCGACACCGAAAAACTGCGCACCGTCACCAGCCTCGGCTACAACAACCTCTGGCAACTCGGCCACAGTGTCAACCTGACGTTCTTCACCGCGCCGCAGGACACCGACAACGCCAAGGTCTGGTCCGGCTCCTACACGGCGCCGCTGACCGATCGCTGGAGCGTGCAGTTCTCCGGTTACCAGTCCGACAGCAACGTCGCCACCATCGGCGGCAGCAACGTGCTCGGCAAGGGCCATTCCTATGGCGTCTCGGCGATCTACACGCTGCCCTCCAGCGGCAACTGGTCGAACTCGCTGTCGGCCGGCATCGACTTCAAGGACTTCGACGAACGCCTGACCCTGTCCGGCGAAAGCGACAAAGTCCCACTGCAATACGCGCCGTTCACCTTCGCCTACAACGGCTATCGCTACAGCGAGAAAAGCCAGCTCGGCCTCGGCCTGAGCCTCGTGGCCGCCACCCGTAGCATTTTCGGCTACGGCAGCTCCGACGAAGATTTCGACTACAAACGCTATCGCGCCAAACCGAGTTTCGCCGTGCTCAAGGGCGACACCAATTACACCTGGACCTTCGACAGCGACTGGCAGAGCGCAAGCAAAGCCGCATTCCAACTCGCGTCCGGGCCGCTGGTTTCCAACGAACAATTCTCCGCCGGCGGCGCCACTTCAGTACGCGGCTATCTGGCCGCCGAACGTACCGGCGATGACGGCGTGCTGCTCAGCCAGGAAGTGCGCACGCCGTCGCTGGCCAAGTACGCCGGCACGTGGATGCAGGACTGGCGTTTCTATGCCTTCGCCGAAGGCGCGCAACTTTACCTGCGCGACGAGCTGCCGGATCAGGACGCCAATTACGCCTTGGCCAGCGTCGGCCTCGGCACCCGCGCCAGCCTGAGCAAATGGCTGTCCGGCAGCCTCGACTGGGGCTACCCACTACTCGAAGGGCCGAACACCTCGAAGCAGGAATCGCGCCTGCACTTCAACCTTCAAGCCACTTTCTAAAGGAGCACGTTCATGCAGCGCCTCATTCTTTCGTTGTTGATCTGCCTGGGCTTCGTGCTCCCGGCCACGGCTCAGGCCTGGTGGCAGGACGACTGGCATTACCGCAAACAGATCGCCGTCGACACCACGCCACAAGGCGCGGGCATCAATCAGGCGCTCGGCCGCACTGCGCTGCTGGTACGCCTGCACACCGGCAACTTCACCTTCGACGGGGTGAAAGAGGACGGCTCGGACCTGCGCTTCGTCGCGGCCGATGACAAAACCGTGCTCAACCACCAGATCGAGAGTTTCGACGCGTTGATGGGCATGGCGCTGATCTGGGTCGATGTGCCGAATGTCGAGGGCGGTCAGCGTCAGGACATCTGGATGTATTACGGCAATCAGAAGGCCCCGGCGACCGGCAACGGCCAACTGACCTTCGACCCGAATTACACCGCGCTGTATCACTTCGACGGCGCCACCGGCACGCCGGCCAAAGACACCACGGCCTACGGTAATACCGCACAGAGCGCGACCGGCGCGGCGATTGACGGCGTAGTAGGGCGCGCGTTGCAGTTCAGCGGCCAGCCGTTGCTGCTGCCGGCCAGTCCTTCGCTGCAACACAATGCGGGCAGTGCGTTCACCTTCAGTGCGTGGTTGCGTCTGGATCAGGCCAGTGGCGAACAACTGATTCTCGCCCGTCGTGAGGGCGCTAATAGCTTGCTGGTCGGTGCGAACCAGGGTGTGCCGTTTGTTGAAATCGACGGTCAACGTGCCGTCGCCACACAAGCGCTGAATCCGGGCCAATGGCAGCATGTCGCGCTGACCGCTGAAGGTTCCAAAGTGACCCTGTTCATCAACGGTCGCGAAGCGGCCACGCTCGCTCAGGCGATGCCGGCATTCAACTCGGTCATGGCCATCGGCGCTGACGTACACGAAGGCCCGTTCCAGCCGTTCGTGGGCGCTATCGATGAATTGCGCCTGTCGAAAGTTTCACGCCCGGCAGCGCTGTTGCTGGCCGACGCCACCTCGCAAGGTGCCGAGTCGAAACTGGTGGCTTACGGTGTCGACGAAGAACAGTCCGGTTTCGGTTTCGGCAGCCTCGGCTTCCTGCTTAACGCGGTGCCAATCGACGCTTGGGTGATCATCGCCGTGCTGGTGCTGATGATGTTCCAGTCGTGGATCATCATGCTGCGCAAGAACCGCAGCCTCAGTCGCGTCAGCGCCGCCAACGAAGACTTCCGCGTTCAGTTCGCCAAGGTCGGCACGCGTCTGGAGATGTTCGCCGACGATGCGCAACTCGCCCAGCGTTTGCAGCATTCGTCGCTGTGGCGCCTGTACCTGGTGGCGGTGAAAGAGATCCGCACCCGTCGCGAGCAGGGCGCCGATACCTCCTCGGTTTCCGCCGCGACCATCGAAGCCATTCGCTGCTCCATGGACGGCGTGCGCACCCGCGAAAACCAGCAACTGAGTTCGAAACTCTCGACCTTGTCCAACGCCATCGCCGGCGGCCCGTATATCGGCCTGCTCGGCACCGTGCTGGGGATCATGGTGGTGTTCCTCGGCACCGCGATGGCCGGCGACGTCAACATCAACGCCATCGCTCCGGGTATGGCTGCCGCGTTGCTCGCCACCGCCATGGGCCTGTTCGTCGCGATCCCGGCGCTGTTTGGTTACAACCGGCTGATCACCCGCAACAAGGAAGTCAGCGCTGACATGCGCGTGTTCGTCGACGAGTTCATCACCCGTCTGGCGGAGATGCACGGCGAGAGCCAGTTCAGTGAGGCGTCGCACCAGCGCGGCCATCACGCCAACCACTCCGTACCGGCCTGAGGAGCACTGACATGGCTTCTGTAAATGCCTCCCACGACGATGACGAAGATGCAGCGGTGGACAGCATCAACATCACCCCGCTGGTCGACGTGCTGATGGTGGTGCTGGTGATGTTCATCCTCACCGCCACCGCGCAGGTCTCGGGAATCCAGATCAACTTGCCCAAGGCCAGCGCCTCCGTGTCGCTGTCCGAGGCCAAGACCAAGGCGATTTCGGTCAACGACGGCGGCCAGGTGTTCCTCGACGCTTATCCGGTGACCCTGGCCGAGCTCGAAGAGCGGCTGCGCATCGAGAAGGCGCAGAGCCCGGATTTCCCGGTGATCGTGCGCGGCGACGCGACGGTGCAGTACCAGAAAGTCATCGAAGTGCTGGACCTGTTGCGCCGGCTCGAACTGTCCCAGGTCGGTCTTGTGACCGGCAAACCGAGTCAGGGCTGAGTCATGACCGCACAACTCCCGATCGAGCCGCTGCCGGTGAAAAAACCAGCGCTGCGTTATGCGAAATGGAGCGCCGGATTGCTCATCGGCTCGCTCGCTGCGTGGTTCCTGTGGCAGTGGGCCAACGACATGAGCGGTATCCGCCGCGAAGCGCCGAAGGTGCCGACGATCATTCCGTTGCCGCCACCGCCACCTCCGCCGCCGGAAAAACCGCCGGAGCCGGAAACTCCGGTCGAAGAAAAAGTCGTCGAGCCGGAGCCAACCCCCGAACCAGAAGAGGTCAAGCCCGAGGAAGAAGCACCGCCATCACCGGTGGACGATCTGGCCAACCCGATGCAAATGGACGGCGATGCGCAGTCCGGCAACGACGCGTTCAACATCGGCGCGGGCAAGGGTGGTGGCATGGCCGGGGCTGGCGGCGGGCGTCTGGGCACGGGGACGTACAGCCAGTTTCTGGCGTTCACCTTCCAGCGTTTGCTGCGCGAGAACCCCGAGCTGCGCAACCTCGCGTTTTCGCTGCAGGCCGATATCTGGCTGAGCAGTGTTGGCGAAATCACCCGGGTCGAGCTGATCAAGTCCAGCGGCAATCCCGAAATCGATACCCAGGTGCTGGCGGCGCTGCGCGGTGCCCCGGCCCTCAGCGAACGGCCACCGGCCTCCATCACTTTGCCTGTGCGCCTGTCCCTGCAAGGGCGGCGTCCGGGTTAATAAATTTATTTAAGCTTTGCCAAAAGGAGTTGTGTGCAGATGATTTCCAACGTGAATCGATTGTCCTTGGCGGTCGGCATGGTCATTGCGACCCTGGTCGGTCAGGCCGTGGCAGCGCCTGCGCCCTCGGAGAACGCCACGATCAATCTGATCCGCTTGCTGGTCGAGCAGGGCATTCTGAAGCAGGACAAGGCCGACGCACTGATCGCTCAGGCGCAGAACGAAGCGGCCCAGGCAAAACAGGCTGCGGCATCCACCGCCGTGGCCGCCGGGCCAGTGGCGGCGCCGGGCGATGTCCGCGTGCAATACGTGCCGGCAGCGGTGCGTGACCAGATCCGCGATCAGGTCAAAGCCGAAGTCATGGCCACCGCCAAACAGGAAAACTGGGCCGCGCCCAACAGCTTCCCGGAATGGGCGGCGCGCATCAGTTTCGACGGCGACATTCGTCTGCGTGACGAGTCGCGCTACTACTCGGACAGCAACAGCAACGAGATCGTCGACTTCGCCAAGCTCAACAACAACGGCCCGTACGACGTAAACCCCAACAGCAGCACCAATCTGCCGCCGCTGCTCAACACCCGCGAAGACCGCACCAACCAGTTCCGCATCCGCGCGCGGCTGGGCATGAAAGCCGAGATTTCGCCGCAATGGACTGCGGGTATCCGCATCGGCACCGGCTCGGACAACAACCCGGTGTCGACCACGCAAAGCCTCGGCGGCGGCTTCGCCAAGAAAGACATCTGGCTCGATCAGGGTTACCTGAACTGGAAGCCGACCGATGAGCTGACCTTGACCGGCGGGCGTTTCGCCAACCCGTTCATGTCCACCGACATGCTCTATTCCAACGACTTGAATTTCGACGGCGTCGCGGCGATTTTCGACCACAAGCTCAACCGCGATTGGGGCGTGTTCGGCACCGTCGGCGCGTTCCCGGTGGATTACACCAACGACACCGCCAGCAGCAATGGCTTCGACAAGGAAGAGAGCGACAACAAGTGGTTGTACGGCGCGCAGATCGGCGCCAAATGGGCGATCAACAGTAACAACCGCTTGAAAGGCGCGCTGGCTTACTACCGCTTCGACGATATTCAAGGCCAGCGCTCCAGCCCTTGCGAACCGTGGGCCGGCGCGCCGGGTTGCGACAGCGACGGCAGCCGCGCAGCGTTCATGCAGAAGGGCAACAGTGTGTTCCTGCTGCGCGACATCACGCCGAACCCGCTCAACCCGACCACCACACCGCAGCCGCAATACGTCGGTCTCGCCTCCGAATTCAATCTGCTGGATCTGAACGTGGTGTGGGATGCCGACCTGCCGGAAGATTTCAAACTGCGCAGCCAGGGTAACTACATCCACAACCTCGCCTACGACGAAGGCGACATGCGCAAGCGCTCGGCCGGGCAGATCGTCAACAACCTCGACAGCAACGGCGACATCGAAAGCGGCGCCAACGCGTGGATGGTGCAGTTCACCCTCGGCAGCGCGCTGGACCTGAAAAAGCAGGGCGACTGGAACATGTTCGCTGGCTACAAATACATCCAGCCCGACGCCTTGCCGGACGGTTTCAACGACTCGTCGTTCCACCTTGGCGGCACCAACGCCAAGGGTTATTTCATCGGTGGCAACTACGGTCTGGCGAAGAACGTCTATGCGACCGGTCGCTGGATGAGCACCGAAGCGGTGTACGGCGCGCCGTTTGACATCGACGTCTTGCAGCTTGAGATCAACACGCGCTTCTAAGGCGCCGGGAGAGGGTTATGAAAACGCGATTTGTGTGGCTCGGGCTCGGGCTTTTGATCGCCACTGGAGCGCATGCCGAAGGCATGGAAGAACGCCTGCGCACGCAATTGCGCAGCACCACGCAACAGTTGCAGGCCCTGCAAAGTCAGCAGGCCCAGGCCAGCGCCGCGCAACTGGCGGCGCAGAATGAGGCCAAGGCTGCGCAGGCGCAAATCAAGCAATTGAGCGCTGAATTGGCCAAGGCCAAAGGCGTTGCCGACCAGCTCGCCGGGCAGCAACAGAGCCTGCACAGCCAGGCGCAGGCGCAAGTGGCGGCCAGTGCCGAGCAGACCGGCAAGTTCAAAAAGGCCTATGACGAGTTGCTGGTCATGGCCCGTGCCAAAGAGGCAGAACGGTCTAAGCTTCAAGCGCAATTGGCTGAACGTGACACACAAGTGCAGCAATGTTCAGTCAAGAATCAGCAGATGTACGGCGTCGCCAAACAGATCCTCACTGCCTACGAAAACATCGACGTGGCCGAGGTGATGAAGATCCGCCAGCCCTTCGCGGGCAGCGCCCGGGTCAAGTTCGATGAACTGGCCCAGGGGTTCGGTGATGACCTTTACAAGACTCAATTCGACGCGCCGCAAGCTGCGCTCTCGCACTGATAGACAAGGAAGAAGTAATGACTCAATTGATCAGCCACGTATCGCCAAAATCTCTGACCGAAGTCCTGCAAGCTGCGGGTTATCGCGTCAACGAAACCGAGCAGAACGGTATTGTTCAGTTGCTCAGCGCCAGTCAGGGCATTGGTTACGCCGTGCGTTTCGGTAATCCGGCGGTGGAGCAGGGCAGTTACGTCGATTTCACTTTCAGCTGTGCGCTGCGGGTGCAGGGTGAGTTGCCACAGGGTGTGGCCGAGCAGTGGAACGCGAGCCGCCGGTTTGCGCGGTTGTCGTTGCAGGGCGAGTTTCTGGTGATGGAGATGGACGTGGTGGTGGCGGCGGGTGTGAGCAATGATCACTTGCGCGGCAACCTTGAATTGTGGGATCGCCTGCTACAGGAATTCATCGTTTATCTGCGTGACTTCACCCAGAACGGCAAAGCGCAGACCGCGAAAGTCGCCGTTGCCGAGCAAGAGGAAGTCGCGCTGTGAAAAAGCCTGCCATGGTGATCAGCGCCGCCGCTGTGGCGCTGTTGGTGGTGGCCGTGGCGCTGGTGGTGCGGCCGGGCAGTGACCCGGTCGCCGCCCAGCAATCGTCGCCGCTGGCGACGGTTGCAACGGGGCCGGCGGTGGCGCGGTTGGGCAATCAGCAGGTTTCGCCTGATGAATTGCAGGCGTTGCTGGCGACAGTCCCGCCGCAAACCCGCGAACAATTGCGCGGTAATCGTGAGGCGCTGGAACGCTGGATTCGCACGCGTCTGGCCGAGAAAGCGGTGCTGGAGCAGGCGGATGCGCAGGGTTGGGCGCAGCGGCCGGAGGTTGCCCGGCAGACCCGTGCGGCGACTGAGCAAATTGTCTTCCGTGATTACTTGCGTTCGGTCAGCGAAGTGCCGGCGGATTATCCGAGTGCAGCCGAGTTGCAGCAGGCCTATGAAGCCGGCAAGGCGAACTGGCAGACGCCGGCGTTGTATCGGGTCAGTCAGATTTTTCTTGGGTTGAATGATCCGCAGACGCTTGAAACGGTGCGCAAGCAGGCGCTTGAACTGAGCAAGAAAGCGCAGGCGACGCCGGCGGAGTTTGCCGCGCTGGCGACTCAGTATTCTCAGGATCGTGTCACCGCTGAACGCGGTGGCGATAGCGGTCTGCAACCGTTGCAGCAACTCGTCCCGGAAGTGCGTGGCGCGGTGGCGCGGCTCAAGGTTGGCGCAGTCTCTGACCCCGTCCAAAGCGCCGCCGGGTTCCACGTAATCAAACTCACCGAACAACAACCGATGCGCACCGCGACCCTCGATGAACTGCGCGATCAACTGACCCAGGCCTTGCGTGCACAGCGACAGGAGCAGATTGCCCAGGCGTATCTGGACGGCATGCTCAACACCGCGACATTGAGCATTGACGGTGCCGAGCTCAACAAAGTCCTGGAGGAAAAACGCTGATTTCACTTTCACCACAAAACCACTGTGGGAGCTGGCTTGCCAGCGATGGCGGGGTGTCAGGCACAAATGAAGTTGGATGTGCCGGCCTCATCGCTGGCAAGCCAGCTCCCACAAGGTTCTCCACTAGGTTCAGAAATAGTTGGAAAGTGCTGGAAGCCACCAAAATACAAAGATCGACAGGGAGTCATCGATGTCATTCACCGAACCCGCAGGACGACCGGGCACCACCGATTACCGCTGGCCACACGACAACAGCGAACCGTGGCTCGCACACGCCGCGACCATCGATGTCGATGTCGCCCAATACTTTCTGGTCAGCGCCCGCTGCGGCTGCTTCATGCAAGCCGCGCGCAGCCTCAACGTGCGCTCGACCCTGCTGCGTAAACAACTCGCGCAGCTCGAACAAGAACTGCAACACACGCTGTTCAGCTTCCACGGCAGCGCGCTAAGCCTCACCCGCGAAGGCCAGCAACTCCAGGCCAAACTGGTTACGTTGGCCAACGAGCGCAAACTCCCAGTGATCGAACAACCGCTGATTCGTCTCGCCGTGGCCGAATCGATCCTCCACGACATCCTCGGTCGCGATCTCATCGCACTGCTGCGCCGCAACGCCAGCGTACGCCTGGAAATCATCGCGCTGGACAGTGAATTGTCGCTGCGTGCGGTCAGCGCCGACATTGTGCTGTGGCTGGCCAACGGTGAAACCCCACACCCCGGCCCGACCTTCGCCACCAGCGAACCGCAAGCGCTGGCGCGCCTCGACTACCTGCCACACATCGCCAAACGCTACTCCCGCGTCACCGCCCGCCCGGACACCCCCGACGACCTCGCCGACTTCATGCTGGTGCAATGGCAGCATGACCGGCAGATCGACAGCTTCCGCCCGTGGAATGAACTGGTCGAACAGCGCCTGGCCGGTGTGGTGCAGATGCAGTCTTATGAATTGATGCTGGAAATGATTCGCTGCAGCGCGTGCATTGGTTTGTTGCCGGCGTATATGAGCCGGTTTGATCGAGGCCTGATCGCACTGCCGGGGCTGTTCGAGGAGCCTATGCAATTGCAGGCGTGGCTGGCGGTCAATGCTGACTCGCAAAATATCAGCGAAGTCCAAACCTTGACCGACCTCATCCACCATACCTTCAACGAACGTCGGGAATGGTTTCAGCCTTGACGTCAATCACCTGTGGGAGCGAGCCTGCTCGCGAAAGCAATCTGACATTCAACTCTCTGTTGCCTGACACACCGCTTTCGCGAGCAGGCTCGCTCCCACATTTTGATATTCGCCAGACAGCGGTTTATCGGTTTAGAGTGATCAGCCACACATCGATCCAGGAAGGATCCGCCATGCCCGACCACAACCCCGCCATCCACCTCGAACGCTTCAACGAATCCCACCTCGAAGGCATCACCGCGCTGTACAACGATCCGGTCGTGGCGCGGCAGGTGTTGCAGATGCCGTTTCAGTCCGTAGAAGTCTGGCGCCAACGCCTGCTGGCGGACAACGAACGCGCGGTGAAACTGGTGGCGTTGCATCAAGGCGTGGTGATCGGCAACCTAGGGCTGGAGGCGTATTCGCGGATGCGTCGGGCGCACGCTGGCAGTTTCGGCATGGGCGTCGCGGTCGCGTGGCAGGGCAAAGGCGTGGGCTCGAAGTTGTTGGCGGCGGCGCTGGAGGTCGCCGACAACTGGATGAACCTGCATCGCGTCGAACTCACGGTCTATGCCGATAATGAAGCGGCCATCGGCCTCTACCGCAAATTCGGTTTCGAGGACGAAGGCCTGTTTCGCGATTACGCGGTGCGCGACGGGCAGTGGGTCGACACCCTGAGCATGGCCCGCCTGCGCAATCGCCCGAAAATCTGACTCAGTCGCCCAGCGCGAACGCCACCGCCGACTGCGCATGCAGCTCGGTGGTGTCGAGCAGGGGCCGGGCGCTGTGTTCGGGTTTGACCAACATGCCGATTTCCGTGCAGCCGAGGATGATCGCCTGCGCGCCACGCGCGGTGAGGGATTCGATTACCCGCTGATAGATTTGTCGCGACTGTTCACTGATCACGCCAACGCAGAGTTCGTCGTAGATGATCCGGTGCACGTCTTTGCGCTCGGCTTCGTCCGGCACCAACACGGTCAAACCCTGAGCGATCAGGCGTTGCTTGAGGAAGTCCTGTTCCATCGTGAATGCCGTGCCGAGCAAACCGACGGTGCGAGCATTGATGTCCAGAGCTGCCTGCGCGGCCGGTTCGGCAATGTGCAAAAACGGAATGCTGATCGCTGCCTGAATCTGCTCGGCGACCTTGTGCATGGTGTTGGTACACAGCACCACGCATTCGGCGCCGCCGGCTTCGAGCCGGCGCGCGGCGTCCACCAGAATCGCGGCGGCATCGTCCCAGCGCCCGGCGTGCTGGGCCTGTTCGACCGGGCCGAAATCGACGCTGTACATCAGCAATTGCGCCGAGCGCAACGGGCCGAGACGATCACGGACTTGCTGATTGATGAGTCGATAGTATTCGGCGCTGGATTCCCAGCTCATGCCGCCGATCAGGCCGATGGTGCGCATTGGATGTCCTCAGGCAAATGACAGTGTCGAGCGTACTCGGAGTGTCCTTTTGTTCGCGATCCGATGCCAGCGACAAGTGACTGTACCGCTGATCTTTCACGCAAGTGTCATGGTGCTTTATCGGGGCGGGTGCAGGTTAAACGTACGCCGGGGCTGGTATCTGCCACTATCAACCTTTGCAGGTCCTTTCCGAGGAACACCGCTATGGACGACGTACAACAACTGGGCGAGATGCTCCGTCATTACGCCGAGAGCGAAGCGCACAAGAAACAACTGTTCGAGACGCAATCGGCGACATGGGCCTCACGGATTACCGCGCTGTTCGGCGATATTCAGCAATGGCTGGAACCGGTGCAGGCGCCGAATCTGCTGGAGGTGAGTCGCGAGTCTTATGTCGCGTTCGGGCCGAGCACACCGGTGGAGACCTCGACCTTCAAAACAGAAAAGCTGAGCATTGTGATTGCCGGCAAACCGGTGGAGTTTGTGCCGGATGTGATGGGCAGTGGCGGGCAGATTTCATTGGCGGTGATGGGGTTGACGGCGGCGCGTTATGGCAGCATTTCGCTGGTGGGATTGGCGAATGGTGAGTGGCAGTGGCGCAAGACCAATGGGCTGAAGGATCCGGATACGTTTGTGTTTGATGCGAACTTTCTGGCGCAGCAGTTGCAGAGTTTGATTCCTCGCGATCGCGGTTAAGATCAAGAGCCTACCCCCTCACCCCAGCCCTCTCCCCCAGGGGGGCGAGGGGGAAAGGGAGCAGACCGAGTGCTGTTCAAAACCTGAGTTCGACTTGATCTTTCAGGTCGGTGTAACCCGAACAAACAACCCGGTCAGTTCCCTCCCCCTCTGGGAGTGTATGTACCGGAGACATGGTGGACACATGTTCGGAGACATGGTGGACGGTTTTAGATCTTCTTACCTGCCGTAACGATCTGCAAGTTCAAGTCGATCCGGGCGATACGATGTCTACTCCAGTAGACATCGTGGATGCCGTCCTCCGTCGTTTCCCGGATAGCTACTGACCTCCCGTGAAAAGCCTTTCCGACTGTGTATTCACGGTTCCTCCAGTAGATCTCTCCTTTTACCTGAACCTTCCTGACCACATCCCCATCGTCGTACTCCGGCGCCGCCGGTTGCTCCTGATATTCCCGTGGGCTGCTGCTGTAGCGAGTAGCAGGAACCTGCATGTTCAACGCTTGATGCGGACGCTTCTGGTTGTAAATCTCACGCCAGATATCAAACGCCCGTTGTGCATCGTCCAGATCGGTGAAGGGATGGCCTTGCAGGACTTCCCTTTTCAGGCTGCGGTGGAAGCGCTCCAGCTTTCCCTGGGTTTGCGGGTGATAAGGTCGGGAGTGGCCGACCTTGATGCCCTGGCTCATCAGCCAGACCTCCAGCGCGGTATAAACGCCGGTCTGGTCACCCCATGGCGAACCGTTGTCCATCGTCATGCGCAGAGGCAGACCGTAGAGCCGAAAGGCCCGCATTAGTTGCTCCTGGACGGTTCGGCGCTGCTCATTGGCGCACGCAGCGATGCACAGTGAGAACCGCGAGTGATCGTCCAGTATCGTCAGCGGATGGCAACGTCCGTGGCTCAGGCTGATATGGCCCTTGAAGTCGATCTGCCAAAGATCGTTGGGCTCCTCGTGCTCGAACCGGATAAACGGTTTGACCTCGGCAGCCTTTGGATCAACCCGCGAATGACGTTGTAAAACCGCATGCACGGTGCTGACAGAGGGCATCACTTTGCCGTCGTCTTCCAACACACGCTTGAGCTTGCGAGCGCCCCAAGCGGCGTACTCCTGACTCAGGGTCAAAATCTGCTGCTCAACCTCTTCAGCGCAGCGTTTGGGTGACGTCTTTGGTCGTCGAGACTGATCGATCAACCCTTGCGCACCGAGATTTTCAAACCTGCTGAGCCATTTGTAGGCAGTGCTTGGGCTGATATTGAATCGACGGCAAAGCTGCCGAACATTGGCCCCTTCTTGCCGAGCCAAAAGCACGAATTCTGAACGAAGCTGCACGGTGGACACCTCTTCCCAGGACACAGGTCATCTCCTCGGTGATGAGCAATGTGTCTATTAAAAAGTGTCCACCATGTCTCCGAACACCCGTCCACCATGTCTCCGGTACATACAGGGAGAGGGCTAGGGTGAGGGCAACCCGACTGACACCCCTCACATATCGAGATTGACCCACCCCGGCTTCGCCACCTCCGGCGCCACCGCTTTCACAGTCTTGCCGGTGGCCAGCTCAACCCGCCGCGCCACCTCCGGATCATCGGCAAACGGCACCATACTCGCTTCATCCAGACTGTCCGCCGTCTCCCGCCGCAAGCAGTACTCCACCGCCAGCCACAGAAACACCACGCCCAACACATCAAAGAAAATCTCCATCACGAGCGGCTCCCTGCCTCAGGCGATCTGCGCTTCGCGGTGCGCCAATGCCACGTCGGCAACCCGCACCGTGCGCCAGACGTTGTAAGCCATCAGCAGCATACCTGTGAGGAAGAACACCCCGCCGGCAAAGCGCACGATGAACCCCGGATGACTGGCCTGCAGTGCCTCGACAAACGAATAGGTCAGCGTGCCGTCCTCGTTGATCGCTCGCCACATCAGGCCCTGAGTGATGCCGTTGACCCACATCGAGGCGATGTACAACACCGTGCCAATGGTCGCCAGCCAGAAGTGCAGGTTGATCAGCGGCGTGCTGTACATCTGCTCGCGGCCAAAGACTTTCGGCACCATGTGATAGGTCGCGCCGAAGGTGATCATCGCCACCCAGCCCAACGCGCCGGCGTGGACATGGCCGATGGTCCAGTCGGTGTAGTGGGAGAGGGCATTGACCGTTTTGATCGCCATCATCGGCCCTTCAAACGTCGACATGCCGTAGAACGCCAGCGACAGCACGAGGAAGCGCAAAATCGGGTCGGTGCGCAACTTATGCCAGGCGCCGGACAAGGTCATCATGCCGTTGATCATCCCGCCCCAGCTCGGCGCGAGCAGAATCAGCGACATGGCCATGCCCAGCGACTGCGCCCAGTCCGGCAGCGCGGTGTAGTGCAAATGGTGCGGGCCGGCCCAGATGTACAAGGTGATCAGCGCCCAGAAATGCACGATCGACAAGCGATACGAATACACCGGCCGATTGACCTGTTTCGGCACGAAGTAATACATCATCCCGAGGAACCCGGTGGTCAGGAAGAAGCCCACCGCGTTGTGCCCGTACCACCACTGCACCATGGCGTCGGTGGCGCCGGAATACACCGGATACGACTTGAACCAGTCCACCGGAATTGACAGGTGATTGACCACGTGCAACATGGCGATCACCAGAATGAACGCACCGAAAAACCAGTTGCCGACGTAGATATGTTTGGTCTTGCGCTGCACCACGGTGGTGAAAAATACGATGGCGTAAGCGACCCAGACCACGGCCATCCACACCGCGCCGGAGAATTCGATCTCGGCGTATTCCTTGGTGGTGGTGTAGCCCATCGGCAGGGTGATCAGCATGATCACGATCACCGATTGCCAGCCCCAGAAGGTGAAGGCGGCGAGTTTGTCTGAATACAGCCGCACCTGACAGGTGCGCTGCACCGCGTAGTAACTGGCGGCGAATTGCGCGCTGCCGGCGAAACCGAAAATCACCAGGCTGGTGTGCAGCGGGCGCAAGCGGCCGAAGGTGGTCCATGGCAGGTCCAGGTTCATCTCTGGCCAGACCAGTTGCGAGGCGATCAACACGCCCATCGCCATGCCCACCACACCCCAGAAAATCGTCGCAATGACGAATTGGCGGACGACCTTGTAGTTATAAGCCTGTCCGATTGTTGCTGTACTCATGGTCAGTTCATCCACGGTTGCAAAGTCTTGCCAGGCCACCCGGTCTGGCATGAGCTGCACTGTAGAAACCCCGCCAGAAACAAAACAGGCTCAGGAATCTTTCATTTGTGCGGATCAGATTGAAGGGCTGACTGCGGCGTTCTGCCGCGCCCTGATATGGTTTTTATCGCTTCAGGTGAATCTGTAACGTGCTGCGCCGTTCGGCCATAGTCTGGGAAAATCCTGTGGGAGCGAGCTTGCTCGCGAATGCGGTGTGTCAGACAACCTATTCGTTGCCTGACACACCGCATTCGCGAGCAAGCTCGCTCCCACAGTTTTGATCTGTGATCAATTCTGGTGAGGTGTGCATGTATCAATACGATGATTACGACCGGGCGCTGGTGTTCGAGCGTGTTGCGCAATTTCGCGATCAGGTCGAGCGCTTCATGGCCGGGGAATTGAGCGAAGAAGAATTTTTGCCGCTGCGTTTGCAAAACGGTCTGTACATGCAGAAGCACGCCTACATGCTCCGGGTGGCGATTCCCTATGGCACGTTGAGCGCCGAACAGATGCGCACGCTGGCCAGCATCGCCAGCGATTACGATCGCGGCTACGGCCACTTCACCACCCGGCAGAACATGCAGTTCAACTGGATCGAACTCGCCGAGGTGCCGGACATCCTCGAGCGTCTGGCGCAGGTCAACATGCATGCGATCCAGACCTCCGGCAACTGCGTGCGCAACATCACCACCGAGGCGTTCGCCGGGGTCGCGGCGGACGAATTGATCGACCCGCGCCCGCTGGCCGAGATCCTGCGGCAGTGGTCGACGATCAACCCGGAATTCCTCTTTCTGCCGCGCAAATTCAAGATCGCTATCTGCTCGGCGAAGCAAGATCGTGCGGCGATCATGATGCATGACATCGGTCTGTATCTTTACCCCGGCCGCGACGGGCAGATGTTGCTGCGGGTCATCGTCGGCGGTGGTCTGGGGCGCACGCCGATCCTCGGTTTGCAGATTCGCGAAGGCTTGCCGTGGGAGCATTTGCTGTCCTACGTCGAAGCGGTTTTGCGGGTGTACAACCGCCACGGTCGGCGCGACAACAAGTACAAGGCGCGGATCAAGATTCTGGTCAAGGCACTGGGCATCGAGGCGTTTGCCAAGGAAGTCGAAGAGGAGTGGCAGCACCTCAAGGACGGCCCGGCACAACTGACCGAAGGCGAATATCAACGCGTTGCCAGTGCGTTCGTGCCGCCGGTTTATCACACCCTGGCCGACACCGATCTGGACTTCGGCACGCGCCTGGCCGAAAGCCCGGCGTTCGCCCGTTGGGTCGCGCGTAACGTGCAGCCGCACAAGGTGGCGGGTTACACCAGTGTGGTGCTGTCGACCAAACCGGGCATGGCGGCGCCTCCGGGCGATGTGACCGGCGCGCAGATGCTCGCCGTCGCCGACTGGTCGCAGCGTTTCGGTTTTGGCGAGATTCGGATCGCCCATGAGCAGAACATCGTCCTGCCCGACGTGGCGAAAACCGACCTCTACGCGCTGTGGCAACTGGCGTGCAAACACGATCTGGGCAGCGCCAACGTCGGCTTGCTGACCGACATCATTGCCTGCCCCGGTGGTGATTTCTGTGCGTTGGCCAACGCCAAGTCGATCCCGATCGCCCAGGCGATTCAGGCGCGCTTCGACAACCTCGATTACCTGCATGATCTGGGCGATATCAGCCTGAACATCTCTGGCTGCATGAACGCCTGCGGCCATCACCACATCGGTAATATCGGCATTCTTGGCGTCGATAAGAACGGCAGCGAGTGGTATCAGATCACCCTCGGCGGTGCGCAGGGCAAGCACAGTGCGCTGGGCAAAGTCATCGGCCCGTCGTTCAGCGCTGCCGAGGTACCGCAGGTTATCGAGCGGATCATCGGCACGTTTGTGCGCTATCGCGAGCACGAGGAATTGTTTGTCGATACCGTGGCGCGGATCGGCCTGGAGCCGTTCAAGGAGCGGGTCTATCCGAAGACGCTGGAGGCCGCGGTATGAATAATTTGTTGCGGCTGGAGCAGGGTGTAGCGCGGATTGTGACGGACGATCCATGGACGCTGGTGCGCGAGCCATCGACGCCAAGGCCCGCCGGGCTGTTGATGTTGCCGTTGGCGCATTGGCTGGAGTCGCCGTCGACTCACGCCGTGTGGCTCGGCCCCGACGATGAGGTCGAAAGCCTGGTGCCGTGGCTGGGATCGTTGCCGCTGATCGCACTGGATTTTCCGAGTTTTCGCGACGGGCGTGCTTACAGCCAGGCGTATCTGCTGCGCAGTCGGTTCGGCTGGGCAGGGGAGTTGCGCGCGATTGGCGACGTGCTGCGTGATCAGCTCAGCCATATGCGCCAGTGCGGTTTCGACAGTTTTGCGGTGCGTGAGGACAAATCTGCCGGGGATGCGTTGAAAGGATTGGCCGGGATGAGCGTGCTGTATGGGCGTTCGGTGATCGAACCACGCCCGTTGTTCCGTCGGCGCTAACCCTTTGCCCGGGCAGGGGAAACCCCTAGAAACCTCATGAATCGGGCATTTCCCCTTGGGTCAGTGGTGGCCTTTTGGTAGAGTCGCCGTCGCCAGCGGGTTTTCGGCTGGACGATGGAACCGAAGAAGGGAGTCTGATCAGTGAGTCCGGGCAAAAAAATCCTCGGCCTCACAGCGTTGCTGTTGATGGTGACGCTGTGGGCCAGTTACTTTTATGTATTCAAGGAAAACCGCGACGGCCAGCTCGGCGGCGTCGGCGAAAGCAGCGCGTGGTGCGGCACGCCACCGTCCACCGAAGCGGCATTGCTGGGCAAGGACCAACTGACCTTGCGCGTCACCAACAACCTGCGCGGCGAGTTCATGCTCAGTGGTTCGCTGGTGGTCTCGGAACGCACCTTCAACCGCTACGACCTCGCTCGCAACGAACTGCGTCTGCGTCTGGAGCCGTTGCAATGGTCCTTCGGCGTCACGCCGATCTTCCTTGAGCAGGTCAAGGTTCAGCCGCTTAGCCGCAACCTGTCGGCCACCAACAAAAGCGCCTACGCTGAACTTGAACCGCGCCCGATCGGCGTACAGGGTCAAGTCACTGAATTCCCTTTCGACACCTATCGCTACGGCTATAAACCGGTGCTCTATTACCTCAAGGGCAGCGAGCGCATTGATCTGCGCTTCAAGAACATCACCACACTGATGGAAATGTCGAACACTTTCACACCGATCCAGAAGTACAACCGCGTCGACTACATCAACGAGAAAACCTCGATGATTCGCGACGAGGATTACAAAGCGTACGGGCCGCACGAATGTGCCTTCAGCATCGAGCGCAAGGGTTCGTTCAAGGTTGTGGTGTTGTTGCTGCTGTTGGTGTTGTGTCTACCGTTGCTGCTGGTGTTTTACCGTAATGAACCAGGGATCGACTTCCTTGCCACGCTGTTGGGCGCGGCGATCGTGCGGGTGCTGCTGATCGGGCCGGTGCAGGATTTTCAGCTGTACAACATCGACTTCCTGTTGGGGGCGGCGATTTTGCTGGTGGGCACGGTGTCGTTGATCAAGGCGATGCACATCAACAGCCGGCGGGAGATGGCGTTGCGCAGTGGTGAGACTTCGTCCTGGTAATCGGTTGAACGCTTAAAAGCCCCTCACCCTAACCCTCCCGAAACGTCGGACCGCCCGTAGGGAGAGGGGACTGACCGAGGTGTCTTGCGAGTGACACCGACATGAAAGACCGAGTCGATTATGGATTCAACGCCAATCGCTCAAGTCGGCGTATCTCCTGAATATTCCCCGATCGGTCCCCTCTCCCAGTGGGAGAGGGCTAGGGTGAGGGAAGACAATCTCCAGCCAATCACTTAAGCGCCGGATCCCCCATATTCATCTTCTTCCACCCCTGCAACAGCACCTGCGCTTTCGGCTCCTGCCCACTGTCGAGATACCACTGAATCAGCGACAACCGCGCATTGCGGTTCGCCGGTTGCACCTTGAGCAAACCTTCCAGCACCGCACACGCCTCATCGACCTTGCCGCTTTCATGCAGCGCGACCGCCAGTACATAACCGTACTGAGCGTTCTGCGGTTCCAGTTGTGCGGCTTTTCTCAGCGATGACATGGCTTCGGCAGCCTTGCCCGCGCGGATCAGCGACAGACCTTGGGTGTGTTGCAACAGCGCCGCGTCCGGATACTGCTTGAGGCTGTCATCCAGCATTGTCTGCGCCTCTTGACCACGGCCATTGGCCTCCAGCCATTGCACCAGCGTCACCAGTGCCGGGTAGAAATCCGGGTCGCGCTTAAGCGCCGAGCGCAACAGACCTTCGACTTGCGAACCGCGGCCACTGGCCTGATACAACATTGCCAGATTCAGATTGGCCTCGGCACGTTCCAGCAGGCTTTTCTGCACCGCTTCGTACTCGGCAATCGCAGCATCCCAATCGGCTTGCGCAGCGCCAAGACCGTTGTTGCGCGCAACACTCAACAGATCCCGTGCAGCCACAATGCGCACGGCTTTCACTGGATCACCCAGTAGCGGCGACAACAATGGCGCACGCTCCGGTGGCGGCAGGAATGCACTGATCGCTCGCGCAGCGCTTTCACGCACTTGCGGCGCCGGATTCTTCAGGTCCTGGGTGGCCAGTTTCAGTGCCTGTTCGCTCGGGTACAGCGGCAATTCAGCGAGCAATGTCGCCCGTTGAATCGCTGGCAGGTTGCTGCGCTGCAACTGCTCGTACAGCGCATCCGCGGCGCCCGGCTGGCCGTTGCGGATCAACCACAGGCTTTCGTCATAACGCGGTGCCAGCGGCGCGGTGGAAGCGCTCCACAACTTGAACTGCGCGGTGACCTTGTCGCCGGCCTTGCCTTGGTGACAGGTCAGGCAGGCGTCCGGCGTGCCGAGCTTCTGCGCCCGTTCCGGGTCGGGAATGCTGAAGCTGTGGTCATGCCGGAAATCGTTGCCCATGTAGAACTTGCCGGGCATGTGGCAATCCACGCACTGCGAACCGGGCTGGCCCAGAGTGTGGCGGGTGTGTTCGATGGAATCGTAGTTCTTCGCTTGCAGGCCCTTGCCGTCAACGCCTTCGATCGAAGTCTTGCCGGCGGTGTTGTGGCATTGCAGGCATACCGCGTTGCCCGGTGCTTTCAGTTCGGTGCTGTGGGGGTTGTGGCAGTTGCTGCACCGCACGCCCTTGTCGAACATCTTGCTTTGCAGGAATGAGCCGTGTTCGAACACCTCATCCTTGATCTTGCCGTCCAGCGCATAGAGTTCGCGGGTGAGGGTGCTCGGCAGGTAATCGTCCATCAAGCGTTTGCCGACGGTGTAGCCATCGCCCAGCGGCGCACGACGCGCGTGGCAACGGGCGCAGGTTTCGATCTCGACGGTGGCGTTCTTGTCCTTGAGATCGACGTCGAAACCCTGATGGATCAGATCGGTTTTTTTCTGCGTCCACTCCACGTGATTCGAGGCCGGACCGTGGCAAGCCTGGCAGCCGACACCGAGGCTGTTCCAGTGACTGTTGAAGGTGTTGCTCGCCGCATCGAAGTTGCGCTTGAACCCGGTGGTGTGGCACTCGACGCACATGAAGTTGGCGTTCTGGCTCGGCTTGCTCCAGTGCAACGGATTCTTGAAGTTCACGCCCTGGTCGGGGTAAAGGTGAAACCAGCGGTGTTTCTCGGTATCCCACGCCACGCCGAGCGCTTGCAACCGGCCTTCGCCAACCTCGATCAGATACTGCTGCAACGGTGCGATGCCGAAGGTGTAGGCGACTTTGAAATCAGCATTCTTGCCATCGATGCCTGGAGTGTTGACCCAGAACTCACCGCCCTTGCGCGAGAATCGTGTGGTCTCGTTTTCGGCTTTGAAGGTGATGTTGTTGAAATCGCCGAGCATCGTTTCAGCGTTCGCCGGCTGCATCGCCAATTGGTGATGCGAGCCTTGCCAGTCCTTGACCTGTTCGGTGTGGCAGCCCTGGCATTGTTGTTCATCGACCATCGTCGCCGGTTTGCTTGTGAGCACGGCTTGTGGCTTGGCGGGGGCGGCAACGGGGGCGCTGACCGGCGCAGGTTTCACCGGCACCGCAGCAGGGCTGAACAGAAACCAGCCGATCCCCGCCACGGCGGCCAGCAGAACGCCAATGGTGATCGGGAACAGATAGTTTGAGGGTGAAGATTGAGTCGAGTCAGGGTCAGACTGTGCGGTTTTATTTTTATGCTTGGGCATTGCGACTTCCGTAGTCCAGGTGCATTTGCCGTCTGGCGTGCGTTCAAGCTCAATGCAGCTTTGCCGGACGACCGGCGTCTGTCAAATGACGGTTGTGATCCGCCACGCAGCCTTGCGTGAATATTGTGCTTTGCAATCGCAATTACTGAGGTTTTAGCTATACCTGTAACTCCCCCGGCAAAGTTTTTGGCCTTCTGACAGGAGTTACAGCATGAAGCTAGCAGTGATGATGGGCACGCTGTGCATTGCCACCGTGGCGATGGTGGGTTGTTCCAGCAAAACCGTCGACCCGAAAGAGTACTCCGGCTTCCTCAAAGACTACAGCCAGCTCAAGGAGGCCAAATCGCCGTCCGGTGCCGAGGTGATGCGCTGGATGGACCCGAAACTCGACATCAACAAATTCAGCAGTGTGTATGTCGAACCGAGCCAGCTCTATCCAAAGCCACAACCGACTGCAAAAATCTCCCAGCAAACCCTCAATGGCATCACCAGCTACTACGACCAGGCACTCAAGCGTGAGCTAAGCAAGTCGCTGCCACTGGCCGCAGGTCCCGGGCCTGGAGTGATTGTGGTACGTCCGGCGATCACCGCCGTGAGCAGCAAGACCGAAGGCCTGCACGCTTATGAAGTGATCCCGATCGCACTGGTGGCAGCAGCAGTCAGCACCGCCAGCGGCATTCGCGATCAGGAAACCACCCTGGCTACCGAGGCGGTGTTCATGGATGGTGCCAACAACCATGTGGTGGCTCAGGTTGTGCGCAAAGGCACCGGCAAACCACTGGAGAACGACACTCAGGCGTTGAAGGCCGATGACGTCAAAGCCGTGATCGATGGCTGGGCGTCGGATATGCACCAGATGTACCTGAAGCTGAAGTCCGAATCGAAATAAGCGCACGAGGCCGGATTGTCCGCGAGGACTCTCCGGCCTGTGCCCACCCTCAGAAGTTCGCGCGTGCCCGGCTGTTGTAGTGGCTGAGCAGGGCGTCATAGCTACGGGTGACGGCGTAGTAGTCTTCGCTCAAACGTTGCGGTTCAGCGTGGTCCTGCCAGTCCTTGTGCAGGGTGTTCAGCGCGTCGAGGTAGTGCTGCGCTGGCTCGCTGATGTATCCCCACAGTTCCTTTGCGTCATCATCCTTGGTGCGCAATCCGCGCTCGCCGGTGCGCGTGAAAGGCTCGCGGCGATCCCACGCCTGTTGCAGGCTGGCGGTGGTGTCCGCCACGGTTTGCGGTGTCAGCGTTCGGTGCTTCATCCCGTCTTCCAGTCGCTCCAGGGTCTCCCGGGCCTCAATCATGTACGCCAGCAGAGACCAGTGAATCTCCTTGCCCACGCGCGCTTCGAGGCGTTTGAGTTGTTCGTTGCGCTGAGCGATATCGAGCGTCACAAGGTCTTTTCTCAGGGCCGTCGACGTTTTGAGGTAGTCAGCAATGGCGCTCAGGTACCGCTCCCGGTAGCCCCCTGACGGATTCGGGAACACGGAAACGAAACTTGCACTTCTATCGAATCGTGAGGGCATCGATACCGTTGCCACGTCCTGCAGCGCTTTCGCATAGTCACGGACGGTTTGCGAGAGTCCCGGCTGATAGCCCAGAAGATCGAGCTTCAGGTTCATGCTGGAGAGACAGGCATCCTTCTGGATGTCCTGCACGATGCGCGCATCACTGTCCTCGAAGTCCCGTGGCTCGGGCACCCAATTGGCGGCGGAATAATCCTTTGGCGGTTTCGGATGTTTGTATTGCTCGTAGGCCACCTGCCAATGCACGTCGACACGGTTGACGCAGGTGATGATCGGGTTCAGCGCGTTGGCCTGAGCAGTCACGGGCGCGTCGCGATTGTCCAGCCACAGGTCGAGTTGCAGGAACGGCGTCGTTGCCCCCGACAGCCCCATCACCAGGAGCACGACGAGCAGGCCACTGACAAACATCAGTCGTGAACTCATGGTTTTGCCTCCGCGCCATACCATTGCTCACGGGTGGCGGGTGCACCGCAGCCGGTCGCCGTGGCGGGCAGACGACTGCACAAGCGCTCGGCCCAGGGTTGCAGTCCCTGATTGCGAGTCACCGTGCCTTTGCTGGCGATCACATTGAGCACGCCGAGGGCGATCACCAGGGCAACTACGCCGAGGACCACCAGGCAAATCTTCAGCAGCGGATTGCGCTGTTCCCAGGATACGTGTGGCTGGACCTGGCGCCGGCGGACCAGACCGACCACCGCCAACGTCGTCGCATAGACCACCCCGCCGACAGGGCCGAATAGCCAAGTGAGTCCGGCGACCATCAGTGCACAGGGAATCAGGTCGCGAATTACACCGAACGGCGCCGCGATCCCCGGGCACAGCCGCGCGCTGAGCCAGTCATCCAGCAGCCAATAACGGTGCGCCAGATCGTGGGCCAGCCAATTGAGGCCGGCGGCGATTACGCCAAACACCACGATCGACACCATGAAAATATTGAACAACCCGGTGACGCGCAGCCCCAGCGGGATGAAGTGCGCAAAGGCACCGATCAGGCAAGCCAGCACCACGCCAAGGTACGTCGGCCATTCGCCACGGCTCAGCTCCCAGTCGCGCCAGAAGAACGCGGTGCCGCCGGGCAGTTCTGCGCAGACCTTCGGATGATTGGCATACAGCGCAGAGCTCAATTGGCGGCAATGCTCCCAATCTTTCTCACGCAGGCGCCGGGCCAGCGCGCGACGATGGCTGAACGGGCCGCTGCCGAGCAACAGGCGGGCAGCACGATGTTCGGCAGTAGCAGGCGGTTCTTGTGCGAGTTGACGCTGCCGCGCGATAAAAATCGGTGCTTCATGGCGCGCAACCAGACGTTTCCATTCGCCACCCGGGCAACGGTTGGCCGGGCCGGAGAGCCAGCCCTGACCAGCGCAAACCTGCTCGAAAATAGCGGAGGACCAGTATTCGCTGTCCAGCAGCAATCGACTGAGGAACAGGTTGAACCACAGTCGGTGCACTTCAGCATCGAGCCAGAGGTATTGCGTGCACTGTGCGTAGGCCTGCAAAAAGGCCGCACTGTCCTCACGTTCGAGGGTGTCACGCAGCGGTCGAGTCATGCGCTCCCGCTGCTGATCGAGCAGCAGTTCGATCGACTCTTCATCCAGCTCAAGCCGTTGCCAGGCACTGAACCAGTGATAGGTCTGCACTGCCCAATCGACCATCGGTGCCGATGTTTGCGGGTTCTCGATGCAATGCTGCAGCAGGGTCTCTTCGAGGATATGCGCACAACCCTGCTCAACGGCGAGGGCATGGCGCTGTTGCAATTGTGCAAGGCTGGTGTCGTGCAGTGAGCGCGTCGCCTGCTGCAAGGCATCGACTTCGACCACGGTCAGGCCGGTCAAGTCCCAGCTGTCGTCCTGCGCTTCGTTGTCTTCCTGGACGTGCGCCCACTCCTTGTAGTTCAGGGCTTGCTCGTAGGCGTCACGCAGGCGCTGGAAGCCCTCGGCGTCTTCGTCCGGACGGGTCTGTTTGAGCAGGGCAGCGTATTGGCGTTTGATACTGCGCGTATCGGCGTCGGCCGTGAGGCCAAGGACGGTCCAGCAACTCATTGCGTGTACAACTCCATGAAAACCTGCGACGCGGTCCAGTGATGGCACTTTGATTTTGCGCACCCTACCTGTTTCGCGTCGAAAAGTCCTCAGCCGTTGTTTATTTGCCGACGAACCAGCGGAAATACGGGTTGCCGCCATCGCCGCGCATCACCTCGCCGATATCCCGCGCCCAGGCATCGCGGTCGCCATCATAGGCATGCAGACTGGCGCGATAGAACTGCATCAGGCGCTGGCGATGGGTTTCCATACGTTCATTGAAACCGGCATCGGCATTCACCAGTGGTGGCGCTTGATACAGGTCCAACAGTGCCGGCAACACACGTGTGATTTCCTTGCTGCGCACCCAGGGTGCGTACTCGATGCGCGGTTGATCGTCGGTCACCGCAGGTGCATCGGCGGCAAAGCGTTCGAGCCCGGTGCGATCGGTGACCCAGGTCGAGAGCAGGGCTGCGGCTGAGCCGATGCCGACATCCTGCAATGTGCTGCGCACGCTGTCCTGCTGGAAACGCGCGGTGATTTTCGCGACGTCCAGTTCCATCGGCTGCATCGAGCCGACCAGCAACATCTCGTGGAACTCGCTGGTCCACAGCGACGCGTACGGGAACACGTCGAGGAAACTGCGCACCAGCGAACGCGAGTCGTCGATGTTCTGCGTCGGCAACGGCAGCCACTGCGCGACGATGCCCTGTTGCTCCAGACGGCTGGCCGCCAACTGATAGAAGTCGCGTGAATACAGATTGACCACGCCGGCTGCGGATGGCGGTGGCGGTTCGAGGGTGATCAGGTCGTAGGTTTGCGCGCTGCGCAGCAGTTCCTGGCGCCCGTCGCGCAGACGCACATCGACGCCGGGATCGCTGGCGGCGTTGAAGTTGCCCTTGAACAGTGGCGCGGCTTTGACCACCGACGGCAGCAGCTCGGCGACCACCCGATGTTCCAGCCCCGGGTAGCGCAACATGGCGCCGGCGGTGATGCCGGTGCCAAAACCGATGACCAGGGTCGAACGCGGCTCGCCGTTGTGGATCAGTAGCGGCAACAGGGCCTGAATGCGCATATAGCGCAGCGACGGCATGGCATCACCGGTGTTTGATACGCCTTGAATATACAAACGGTGGAAGGTGTTATCGCCGCGACCTTGAGCAACCACCGCCACCGTACCGCCACGGCCTTCTTCGTAGAACGCCAGGCTGCCGTTGCGCGCGCCGGGCAACAGGCTGGCGAGTTTGTCGACCGGGGTGAACACGGCAAGAGCTACCGCGAGCAAACCGAGGGCAACCACGGCCTGACGCCGGCCTTTTTTGACGTGATGACCTTTGCGCACGGCAAAATAGCCGATGCCGGCGGCGATAATCGCCAACAGGCCCAAGGTGCGCACCAGCCCCATTAGCGGGATCAGCACAAAGCCGCAAAGCATCACCCCGACGATCCCGCCGAGGGTATTGAAAGCGACCACGGCACCCACATCCCGGCCTACGCGTTCATGGCCGACACTCAAACGCAGTGCCAGCGGAAACGCCGCGCCGAGCAGCAGCGTCGGTACAAAGACAATGCTCAACGCTGCCACCGCGAAGCGTGCACTCATGCCGGCCAGTTCACTGGCGCCCAGACTCAACAGCCACATTTCCGCCTGACTTTGCGCGATCACCAGCCAGCGCCCGAGCACGGCGATTTCCAGCAGCGCGATCAACCCGGCGCCGGCAATCAGCAAGCCGAACACGCCCCACGGATCGCGGATCCGTTCAACCCGCCGGGCGAGCAAGGCGCTGCCGATAAACAACCCGGTCAGATACGTCGCCAGCACCACGGCAAATGCGTAGGTGCGCGTGCTCATGAACTGCACGATCGATTGCGACCAGACCACCTCATAACCGAGTGCCACGCCACCAGCGATGGAGTACAGCCACAGTGCGCTGCGATCCGGGGCTTTTTCAGCGTGATGTTTAGTGAGGGTTGCCACCGGCACCGGATGCTGCCGGGCCAGCCATAACGCGCCGATGGCTGCCAGCAGATTGAGCATCGCCGCGAACAACGCGCTGCCACGTACGCCGAGGCTGGCGATCAACACAAACGCGGCGAGCAGAGTGCCGACAATCGCCCCCAGCGTATTGGCCGCATACAACTGACCGCCAGCCTTGCCCGGATCGGCGGCAAGCGAACGCACCAGCACCGGCAGGGTGCCGCCCATCAACACTGCCGGCAGGCCCACCAATGCGAACGGCAATATCCAAGCGAGCAGGCCGACATGCTCTTGCAGCCAGGCAAACGGACTAGCCGCCAGGCTCATGGCCACGGTCGCGCCGACGCCGAGAATCGCCACCAGCACTTCCAGCCCGGCATACAGCAGAACCGGCTGCTGCACACGGTCTGCCCAACGCCCGAACAGCCAGCCACCGATCGCCAGGCCTGCGAAAAACGCGCTGATGCCGGTGGTGATCGCGTAGACCTCGACGCCGACCACCAGCGACAGCTGCTTGATCCACAGCACTTGATAGACCAACGCAGCGGCACCGGAAATGCACAGCAGCAGGGCAGGGATGAGCAGGGCCGGGGAGGTGGTGTGCGCAGCGGGTATGGCCGATGGCTTGCTGGCGATACGTGAGGACATTCGAAGGCCTTAATTCAAGAGTCACTGTGACGGTACTGGCCCCTTCGCGAGCAAGCTCGCTCCCACATTGGAATTGTGTACGCCACATATCCCCTGTGGGAGCGAGCTTGCTCGCGAATGGGGCCGACACGGTCCCAAGTCGAAAACAGGGCCGTCCGCCGGTGAGGGCGAACGGCAGTCCAGCGGGCTTACTGTGCAGCTTTCATTTTTTCAGCGATTTTCGCGTCTACCGCAGCACGGATCTGGTCGATGCTGAAGCTGGCCGGTTTCTGGCTCGGTGGGTAATCGACGAAAGTCTGTAGGAATGCGGCGGACTTCATCACCGCCATCTCGGTCAGATAAACGTTTTTGGTGGTCCAGTCGTAGTACTGATCGGAAACGGTGTCAGCACGTTCATATGGGTCCATCCGCAGGTTGAAGATTTTCGGTACGCGCAGGCATACGAACGGTTCACTCCAGACCTTGAAACCACCCGGTGCACGTTGTTCGCAGAACACCGCTTTCCAGTTGCCATAGCGCATCGACACCAGTACGCCGTCGTCGTTGAAGTAGTAGAACTCTTTGCGCTCACTCTTAGGGTTTTGGCCGGTCAGGAAAGGCAATTGGTTGTAACCGTCCAGATGCACCTTGAAGCTGGTGCCGCCAGAGGTCGGCGCCCAGCCCTTGAGCAACTTGTTGGTGACATCGGTGTCACCGGCCGCCGCGAGCAAGGTCGGGAACCAGTCCAGGCCCGAGAACATCTCGTTGGTGACTTCACCCGGTTTGATCTTGCCCGGCCAGCGAACCATCGCCGGTACGCGGTAGGCGCCTTCCCAGTTGGAGTTTTTCTCGTTACGGAACGGCGTGGTCGCCGCGTCCGGCCAGGAGAACTGGTTCGGGCCGTTATCGGTGGTGTAGACGACGATGGTGTTGTCGGTGATTTTCAGGTCATCGAGGGTTTTCAGCAGTTTGCCGACGTCGCCGTCGTGCTCGAGCATGCCGTCTGCGTATTCGTTGCCGGGCATGCCGCTCTGGCCCTTCATGGAATCACGCACGTGGGTGTAAAGGTGCATGCGCGTGGTGTTCATCCAGACGAAGAACGGTTTGTCCGCCTTGGCCTGTTTCTCGATGAACGCTTGCGCCGCCGCCGTGGTTTCGTCGTCGATGGTTTCCATGCGCTTGGTGGTCAGCGCGCCGGTGTCTTCGATCTTGCCGTCGGCGAAGCTGTGGATCACGCCACGGGGGGAAACAGCCTTGACGAACTCGGCGTCATCTTTTGGCCAGTACGGACGCTCCGGCTCTTCTTCGGCATTGAGGTGATACAGGTTGCCGAAGAACTCGTCGAAACCGTGGTTGGTCGGCAGGTATTCGTCCTTGTCGCCCAAGTGGTTCTTGCCGAACTGGCCGGTCGCATAACCCTGCGACTTGAGCGCCTGAGCAATGGTGATGTCGCGTTTTTGCAGGCCCACCGGTGCACCCGGAATACCGACCTTCGACAGGCCGGTACGCAGCGGCGTCTGCCCGGTAATGAACGAGGATCGCCCAGCCGTGCAACTGTTCTCCGCATAGTAATCGGTGAACATCATGCCTTCTTTGGCGATGCGGTCGATGTTCGGGGTCTTGTAGCCAACCACCCCCATCGAATAGGCGCTGATATTGGTCTGGCCGATGTCATCGCCGAAGATCACCAGAATGTTGGGTTTTTCAGCCGCTGTGGCCGTTGCCGACAGCGCCATGACCGAAGTCGCCACTAAGGCGAGCTTGGGTAGCCACTTGCGTATGCGAGTCATCTGACTTGCTCCTTTTCGCGGGGGTCGTTTATTGCGACTAACGTTTTTTGCGGTCCTGCATCACGCTTTCTTATTGCACCTGCCCGGTTGCCGGCGATTCGAACGGGTAGATCCGGCGCCATTCGGACGCCATGTCGACCACGGTCCAACCACGGGAATTCGCTTCGTCGAGGGCCTTGTCGAGCCGGCCGATATCGGATTTTCGGTCGTACGCCCATTCGCGCTTCGGGTCGGTGTGGTGCACCAGTCCCATGAAACGCTTGCCGGAACCGGCGGCCGTCCACTGCAGCATCTGCAGGTCGCCGTCAGAGTTGCCGAAGGCGAGAATCGGTCGCTTGCCGATCACCGCGTCGATGCTTTCCGGTTTGCCGGGGCCGTCGTCGTTGTGCGCCAGTTTCGGCGTGCGCACGATCGAGGCCTTGCCATCCTTGTATTGGAATGAAGTGATGAAGGTGGTGCCGATCACCTGTTCCGGCGGGATGCCGTAGACCTTCTCGGCGAAGGCGCGCATGAACCCGGTGTCGCCGCCGGAGACGATGTAGGTCTTGAAGTCCTGTTTGCGCAGGTAGTCGAGCATCTCCAGCATCGGCTGAAAGATCATTTCAGTGTACGGCTTGCCGGTTTTCGGATGGCGCGCCTGACTGAGCCAGGTCTTGGCGTAGTCATCGAAGGCTTCAGTGGTCATGCCGGTGTGAGTCGCGCCGACGATTTTCAGCAGGCCGTCCATACCGGAAGCGGCCAAGGCCTTGTGATCGTTCTCGAGTACAGCTTTGAACGGCTGGGTGGTCTTCCATTCCGGGTGCTGCGCGGCGGTGCGCTTGATCTCGTCGAAGGCGAAGAGCAATTCGAAATACGCCGGTTGTTCACTCCACAAGGTGCCGTCGTTGTCGAACACGGCGATACGGTCGCCCGGTTTCACGAAGTCCTTGCTGGTCTGGTCGGTCACGGTCTGCACGAATTCGATAATGCTCTTCTTCGCCGGGCCGTCATTCCACGACGGCAGCGGCTCGTTGGCTTGAGCCAGCAGTGGCAGGGCGAGGCCAAACACCAGGGCCAGGGCGAAACGTTGGCGTTGCCGTAGCGCAGTCGTCATGGGAAATCCTTCTCGTGAACGGGGTTGAGCGGGCGCAGGGCCGACGCCGGTTTTGCCTGCTGCTGTTCGGCCTGACTGTGAAGCGTAGTCAATGATTCGCGCAGTTGAACGAGTGTTTGCTCGGGACTTGGCTGACGACCGTAAAGCCCGCGTAACAGTCCTTGCAGGCGCGGGCCGGCATCGACCAGTTTCAGCCCCAGGCGACTGCGCCGCAGCCACAGGTACAGCGCGCTCAATTGCGCCGGTGTGCCTTGTAGCTGTGCGTTGATTTGTTGCCAAGCGAAGTCGGGGGATTGCTGCCACGCCTGTAGCTGCGCTTGCCGGCGTGCTTGCCACTGCTGCCTGGCGCGGATGAACGCAGGACGCAGCAGATAAGGGGCGGCAACGACAGCGGCGATCAGCGTTAGCCACAACAGCCAGCGCGTGGAGAAACGCAGATGATTCTGGCCCAGTTGCTTAAGGTCTTCGCTGATCGAAAATACCGGTTTGTAAGGCGTGCCGACTGCTGCTTCGAACGTCACCGCCGGCACTTGCGCTGTGCGCGATTGCCGAGTGCTGGCGTCCCACCACTTCACTGCAATGGCCGGCAGCGTGTGCGAGCCGGCCTTGTCGATGCGGTAGGTGACGCTGTCGATGCGCTGGCCACCAAGGATGTCACCGCGACCATCATCCAGCGCAGTGACTTGCGGGGTTTTGGTATAGCGGCTCAAACCGGGGATATCACCGAGCGTTGGAATCGGCAAGGCCATCGCCAGCGCGCCGTCTGCTTGCAGGGTCAGTTGGCGGGTGATGCTGTCACCGACTTTCAAGGGAGTCGCCGAGTTTGTGACGGTCTGGGTGAAACGCAAACCGTTGGCCACCAGCGGTGTTTCCCCGGGTTTGAAACCGGGCGGTTGTGCGGCGCTGAACTGCACCGGTTGGCTTTGCGCAGTGATTTCTGTCGTGGCTTGGCCGGGTGTCGCGCGCACGGTCAGAGAAGGGATATCAAACGTGCGCGCGACGTTCGGGGTGATCAGGTAGCTGTAGCGCAAACCGCTGAAGGCCTGGCCGTCGATGGTTTGATTCAGGTGCTGCGCCTGTCCGTCCGGCGGCATGACCAGCGCACCGTCGAGTTTCAGGTCGGGCAGGGTGGCGGCGCTGGTGAACCAGGTGTCGGTGAGGACGTCGATTTGCAGCTCGACCAGGCCACCGACCATCGCGCCTTCGGCGGGTTGCAGGTGGGCCTGGACTTTGAGTTGCGGGTCGGCGGCAAAAGCCTGGAGGGTGAACAGGCCACTGGCTAGACCAATCAGCAGAGCAGTGGTGATCAGGCGGGCCCCTTCGCGAGCAAGAGGGTTTGGAAGCTTCATGGCTTGGCCCCAACTTGGTCCTGCAAGCTGAACTTCTGCTTGAGAAACTTCGCCGGCGAAGTGGTCAGGTTCTGCAACCACAAGGCATCGGACGCGGCCTGTTCGGTCTCGACTTTTTTGCTTTGACCCTTGCCCGGTGCCTTGTCGAATTTAACCTCATCGGGTTTGGTTTCCGGGGCGTTTTTCTCCGCGCTTTCGGTGTCCTTGAGCAGCGCCTGCGCCAGGGCCAGATTGGCCGTGGCTTCGGGAAACTGCGGTTGCAACTTCAAGGCCTGGGTATACGCGGCGATGGCTTGATCGAACTTGAAGCGCCGCACGTAAATGTTGCCCAGATAGAAATACGCCTGCGGCGTGTCGAGCCGCGCAAAGGTCGCCAATGCGAGGTCGAAATCGGCTGCGTGATACGCCGCGATACCTTTCCAGTACGGGTCGACAAACAGCGCGGCGGCTTGCGGCAGATGCTCATGTTCGAACGCCCAGCGACCTTGCTGGTCGCGGGTGAAGAAAGCGTCTGTCAGGGCGTTGGCGTGCGCCGGCGCCGCTGGCCAGCCCAGGCCGATGGCCAGTGCCAGCGCCGGCATCCAGTTGACGCTCCAGCCCTTGCGCACGTTGAACAGCGCCAATAGCAACAGCGGCCAGCACAACCAGTAACCGGCGTCTTTCCAGTGCAATTCACGCTGCTCGGCGCTGGCACTCTGGAAGTGTTGCTGCGCGTGCAGTTCGATCCAGTCCAGGTCGTCGTCATTCAGGGTCAGGCTGCCCAGCGGCGCATCGAGGGCAGAGGCTAATTGCTTGAGCGCCGCCTGATCAAAACTGCCGAGCGCCGGGCGCCCGTTGGCATCGGTGCGCGGCTGGCCGCTGGCATCGTGAATGACGCCGCCGTCCTCACTGCCGACCGCCAACACCAGTACTTGCAACGGGGTGTCGCCCAGACGTTTGTCGAGAGCGTCGAGTTGCGAATTGTCGGCGCCGTCGGTGATCAACAGCAGACTGCCGGGGGTTTTCTCGGCACTGAGCAAACGTTTCGCCTGATCGATCACCGCGCCGACGTCTTTGCCCGGTTTGTCGATCAACCCGCTGCCCAAGGCTTGAATGAAGGTGTCGAGCAGAGCCGGATCGTCGGTCGGCGGCAACACCAGATGCGCGCTGCCGGCGTAGGCGATCAGTGCGGTGCGGGCGCCGGCGCGGCGCTGGATCAGGTCGTGCAGTTTGTGTTTCGCCGCTTCCAGTCGGCTCGGCTGCACATCGCTGGCGTCCATCGACGGCGACAGATCCACGGCGACAATCAACGGCGCACGGTTTTCGAGAAAGTCCGGTCGATCCTGCTCCCAAGTCGGCCCGGCAGCGGCAACTGCGCCGAGGATCAACAGCGCGCACAGCAGATGCACCGGGCGCAGGCGCTGATGGTCCTGTGGGGTGATCAGCAAATGCGCCAACAGGTGTTCGGCAATGTTGCCGCGCAACCGTCGTTGCAGGTCGCGACCACGCCGCCAGAGCAGCGGCAGTGCGGCGCCGAACAGTGCGAGCAGCAGCCAGAGGGGACGGAGGAAATGGAAGTCACTGAGGTTGATCTCCATCTCAGGCCTCCTGCCGTTGACGGGCGAACGCCAGACGCACACGCAGCAGCGCGCCGAGGTGATACAGGGCCAACAGAGCCATCGCCGAACCCAGCGGCCAGTAAAACAACTCGCGTTGCGGTTGATGGCTGAGGGTTTTCACTTGGTGCGGGGTGAGGCGATCGAGGGTGCTGTAGACCTGATCCAGCGCAGTGCGGTCTTCGGCGCGGAAGAACTGACCGCCAGTGGTTTTGGCGATCTGTTCCAGCGCCGACAGGTTGACCTTGGCTTCGCCGGACGCGCTCGGGTCGCCGATACCGATGGTGTGAATGATCACGCCTTTGTTGGCGGCCATTTCAGCGGCGTGATCCGGAGTGATTGCGCTGCTGGTGTCGTTGCCGTCGGTGAGCAGGATCAGCACTTTTTCCTGCTCATGGGCCTGATCCAGCAGCTTCAGGCTCAGGCCGATGGCATCGCCGATCGCGGTGTTCGGGCCGGCCATGCCGATGCCGGTGTCGGCCAGCAGCAGCGACAAGCTTGCGTGATCGAGGGTCAGCGGTGCCTGCGGATAGGCGCCGCTGCCAAACACGATCAGGCCGAGACGGTCGTCCTTGCGCTTGTCTATAAAGCCTTGCACCACCTCTTTGACGGCAGCGAGGCGATTGATTTTTGCGCCGCCGGCATTAGTGAAATCTTCGGTTTCCATCGACTGTGACAGGTCGATGGCGAGCATCAGGTCGCGCACCGGTTGTTGTCGTTCGATGGGTTTTTCGACAAACACCGGACGCGCAACCGCCAGCAGAATCAATGCCCAGACGAGGACGTTCAACAGCAGTTGCCAGCGATTGCGCCGGCTGCCGACGATGCCCGGTGCTTCACCGACGGCGCGGCTCATCGCTGCGAAAAACGGCACGCGTACGGCGCTGCGGGCCTCGTTGTAGGCGGGCAGATAGTGGTAAGCCAACCAAGGTAATGGCAGCAGGAGCAACAGCCACGGGTAATCAAGCTGCCACATGGTGATGCTCCATCCAGTATTGGCAGGTCTCGAACAGGGCCTGACGTTGCGGCGCGGGGAGGGCGCGCAAGGTGTCGTCGGGGGCGTAGGCGAGTTGTGCGAGTTGGTCGCTGAAGTCGGCCGGCAACGGTTTCGTACAGTGCCGTTGCAGAAAGCCTTGCCAATCCTCCCGCCCAAGCACCGCAGGACTCTGTGGGAGCTGGCTTGCCAGCGATGGCGTCCTGTCAATCAGTACAGATGTTGGATGTGATGGCCCCATCGCTGGCAAGCCAGCTCCCACAGGGTTTGCATTCCACAAAAAAGATTTGGGTGTGGGCATCGAAAGCGCCACGCGTTTGAGCAGCTCCGGCAATTCGCGCAAGGCATTGAGGTCATCACTGCGACCACGCAATTGCGCCAGACGCGCAAGGCCTTCACGCCGATAAGCGTCTCTTCTCCATTGCCGATAACGGCGGATACCGATCAGCAACGCGGCCAATATCAAAAAGGCGAGCAGCACCCACCAGCCCCAGGTCTGCGGCGCGTAACTGATCGGTGCAGGCAGCCCCAGCTCCTTGAGCTGTTCGATACTTGGGATCTGCGGATTCACCGTTTTGCCCCGGCACTTTTGCCCAGCTCGGCACGCAGTTGCGCATGGGCCTCTTCGGCGGTGCTGAACATCATCAACGGCACCTGACTGCGGCGCAGCAGGTCGGCGACATCCTTGAGCCGACCGCTGAGAAAGTCCCCGAGCGGCTGATGCACATTGCGCTTTTCCACCGCCAGTTCCACTTGCAACTCGCCCTGAGTGACCAGCAGGCGACCATTGTTCGGCAGCTTCATCGCCAACGGGTCGTAGACCTGCAGCGCAATCACATCGTTGTGCGCCGACAGTTGCCGCATCAGTTGCAGGGTACGTTCGCCGGCCCCGGCAAAGTCGCTGACGATGCAGATCAAATGATCATGCCCGGCCAGCGCGAGGCAGCGCTGCAGGACCTTGTCCAGTTGATCTTCGTCTTCAGCGTCGGGGTTGGCCGCGCTCAGTGCCCGATTCTGTTCAGCGATGCGGCTGAGCAAGGCTTCGACGCGTTTGCGGCTGCGCAGCGGCGCAATGCTGTCGATGCGCTGATCGTTGAACACCAGCCCGCCGACCCGGTCGCCGGCGTTGAACACCATCCATGCCGCCAACGCTGCGAGTTCGGCGCCGAGGGCGGATTTGAAGCTGCGTTGTGAGCCGAAAAACATCGACATGCGCTGATCGACGACGATCAACGCCGGGCGGTCGCGCTCTTCGGTGAAGGTGCGCACCACCGGTTTGCCGGTACGCAGCGAGGCGCGCCAGTCGAGGTGGCGCAAGTCGTCGCCCGGTTGATAGCGGCGCAACTCATCGAAATTCAGGCCGCGTCCGCGCAGGCGTGAGGCATGGTTGCCGGCGAGGATGCTGCCCCGAGGCTGACGGGCGAGAAAACTCAGGTCACGGGCCTTGAACTCCAGCGCCATCAATTGCGCGAGAGAGACGTAGACCAGTCCTTCATCGTTCACGCCGGAATCGCCACTTTGTCGAGAATCCGGTCAAGCACCTGATCGGCATTTACACCGTCGGCCACGGCGTCGTAGCTCAATTGCAGGCGATGACGCAGCACCGGATGCACCACCGCACGCACGTTGTCCGGCGAAACAAAATCCTGACCCTGCAACCACGCATCGGCACGCGCACAACGATCAAGGCCGATGCCGCCGCGCGGGCTGGCGCCGATAGCGATCCAGCGCGCCAAGTCTTCGTCGTAATCGGCGGGGTGGCGGGTGGCGTTGATTAGATCAATCAGATAACTGTCGATGGCCGGCGACACATGCACCGCGCTGACTTCCTTGCGCGCGGCGAAGATCACATCCTGCGCGAGGCTGAAACCCTTGATGGGTGTGGTGCTCGCACCTTGAGCGAACTCTTCGTTGCGCAACAGGCGCAGCACCTGGCTTTCGTTTTCCGCGCTCGGGTAATCGAGCAGGACTTTCATCAGAAAACGGTCCATCTGCGCTTCCGGCAGCGGATAGGTGCCTTCCTGTTCGATCGGGTTTTGCGTTGCCACCACGATAAACAACTCGGGCAGGGCATGACTGTTGCCGGCCACGGTGATCTGCCGTTCCTCCATGGCTTCAAGCAACGCGGCCTGGACTTTCGCCGGTGCGCGGTTGATCTCGTCGGCGAGAATCAGATTGCCGAACAGCGGCCCCGGCTGAAAACGGATTTCGTTTTTGCCGTCGACCTGATGCAGCACCTCGGCCCCGGTGATGTCCGAGGGCAGCAGGTCCGGAGTGAACTGGATGCGGCTCATCTTCGCGTCGAGGTGTTTGGCCAGCGCTTTGACCGTGCGCGTCTTGGCCAGCCCCGGCAGGCTTTCCAGCAGCAAGTGACCGTTGGCCAGCAATCCAAGGAGGATCTGCCGGATCACTTGATCCTGGCCGAGCACCGCTTCGGCGATGCTGGCTTGCAGGGCATTGAGGTCGGTAAGCGCAGTCATGGGGGCAGTCCTTTGTGTCCGGTCTAGAAAAAGGCCAGGGTCAGGTTGACGCTGAAGCCGTTGCCTTCAGGGCGGTTCTTGGTGTCGAACTCCGGGACCCAGCGCGCACTGATGTTGGCTTGGGCGTCGGCGAATTTGCCGGCCCAACCGATCACCGGGCCTGCGCCCACCGAACGCCCGCGATAACCATTGAAGGTATCGGCGGTCTGGCCTTTGTCGTCGGTCAGTTGCTGGATATAACCGGCGGCGACACCGGCGTTCCAGCCATTGCCAAAGCCGTGGGTCCATAGCGCATCGAGGGTGAAGATATTGCCGTTGCGATAGTCGGTGGCGTCGTTCTCGGTATAGAACTCAAGACCGCTGGACAGCGTGAGCTCGCCGCCCTTGCCATCCAGGTGCGTGAACGCCACGGTGGGCATGAACGTGTAGTTGTTCTGCCCCGGATTGGCCAGCCGATTATCGTTATAGGCGCCAGTCGGCACGTAGATCGGCAGGGACAGCGAAAGGTGGTTCAGTTCATCGAAGTGGTAACCGGCGGCAATCGGCGTGATCAAGGCATCGGCGAATTGCGTGCCGGAATCGCTGTCACCCAGGGTGCGACCGCGCGGGCCGGTAATGCTGGCCTTGATGTCGGTGTACTGCACCGGTACGCCGATTGCCGAAGCGTAGTTCCAGCGTCCCTTGCCGGTGTCCCAGACATGCGTGAAGTTGCCCATGGTGTAGGAGACTTTCATGTCGATCCCGCCGCTGACTGCGCCGGAGATCGGTGCACCGCTACTGCCCTTGAGCGAGCCGTCGTACCAGATGCTGGTGAGCGACATGACCCAGCCCGGTTCGGGTGGGACGATGCCGGCATTGGAAAACACCTGCTGGCCGGTGATCGGTCGGCCGACGCCGCCCTCCGCTGCGTAAAGCAGAGGACTGCCGATCATGCACAGCGCCAGTAACGGGCGCACAACGTTGGGCTTGATCATCAATCAATGACTCCGCTTATTGTTTTGAGTTGACCGGGATCAGTGGCGGCATTTTCCATTCGCCGCTGGCCACTTCCGGTTTTGGCAGATAAAGACGCAGGATCCCGTAGAACGACCCGTTGGGTGCTGGCAGCCAGTTGGCCTGTTTGTCCTTGCCGGGATTGTTGTGCTGCACGTAGAGGGTCAGGCCACCGTCGGCATCGAGCGCAAGGTCCGGTAGCATTCGCGAGTTGATCAGGTAGCGATTCAGCGGGTTGGCCACCAGCAATTTGTTCTTGCCGTCATACATCGTCAGCGACCAGAACGCGTCGGCCGGGGGCAGGGCGCCTTTGTCGAAATGCAGGGTGTAATCGTGTTTCGAGGCGTCGGCTGGCTGGCCGTCCTTGTCGACGAAGTAGCCGATGTAGTTCGCTTCTTCAGCGGAGTTGCCAAAGATGCCCATGTTGGCGCCGGCGTAGCGGTACAGGTAATTGCCCTTGAGGTGATCGCGGGTGCCGAAGAAATCCCCGCTGGTCACTTGATGGGTGTCGACCTTGTCCTTTTTGAACGCGGCAAATTCGCCTTTGGCATCGCTGATGCCGTCTTCGAGCGCTTTGCGCTGCTCGGCTGAGAGTTTCTTCAGGTCGAACGGCTGGCCAGCGCCGATGCCGATTTTGCCGAAGCGTGCGAGCAGATCCTTCTCGACATCCTGCGGCGGCGTGAACGCCAGCATGAAATTCAGGTAACGAAACAGCTCCGGGGTTTCGCTCATGGTCGGCGTGGGTTTCGGCCAGTTGACCTTGGGTGCCGGGACCGGGGCTTTTTGTTTGAGGTAGTGGCTGAGGGTTTCTACTTTGTAGCCTTTCTGGATCTGCTTGACCTTGGCCAGGTCCTTTTCATCGAACAACTGCGTGCGGTACAGCGCGTAGGTGATGTTGCTTTCGCTGCGCAGCAGGCGGTCGATGTTGACCGGTTGCTGACCTTGCCAGTCAGGCCCGGCAATCATGAAATGCCCACCGTTGTTACCCGTGCTGCGAGTGCCCAGATAGGCGAAATTCTGCGTGTAGGCGTCGATCAGTTGCACCGAGTAATAACGGTGTTCTTCGATCGGCGGCAGCGTCAGGATCAGCGGCTCGGTGCGCAAGTCCATCCAGACGAAGGAGTAGGGCGTGTCGGCGTTGGGCGTGACAAACGCGGTGTCCTTGGCGGTGAACGCCTTCGCCGTGTTGCCGATCTGGTTCAGCGGCGCCTTGTAGTTGGGGCTTTTACTGTCGATGGCCTGGGTGTAGAGGGTTTTGTACATCTCCACCACCGGGAAGCCATACAGATAGGCTTCCTTGGCAATGCCCTGGGCTTCGTCAGGGCTGGCGCTGAAATCGGCCAGGACGCTGGTGCTCAGCGTAAGGGTCAGGCCGGTCAGCAACAGATTGCGTGTGTGCATGGTGCGTCCTTATTTATTGCGCGAGCGTGATGTCGTCGAGTTTCCAGCTCTTGTCGAAATACGCTTCAGTCGGCGCGTACAGACGGAAATAACTGAACCAGTGTTTGCCGGGCAGGGTTTGCACCCAGTTGCTTTCCAGGCCCTTGGGTGCGGTCGGGCCGAAGTACAGATCCACCGAACCGTCGGGGTTCTTCTGCAAATCCTGACGCGAAGAAAGGTCGGCCTTGCGCTGCGGATTGTCGATCAAGCCGCGGCTGGTGATGTCGTAAACAGTCATCGACCAGAATTGTTTGGCCGGCGGGTTGGCGCCAACGTGCAGGCGATAGCTCTTGCCACCGTCGAGCCAGTCACCCTTGGCGTCGGTGTAGGCGCCGAGGTAGGTCTGACCCAGCCCCGGCGTTTTGGAAACCATGCCCTTGGTGTTGGTGACCGCCTCGTAGAACCAGGCACTGCGTTCCCACAACTGGTCGTAATAGGCCACGCGTTGTGATGGCTCGGCGATGTTCAGCACCGTGTCCCAGTGCCGGTCGGGCCAATACTGAGCGTCAGGAAAACGCTTGGCGAAGGTGTTGGCCTTGGCAATCAGTTCGCCGACCTGCGCACCTTGCTCAAGGGCCTGACGTTGATGGGTATTGGGGTTGAAGGGTTTGTCCTTTTCGATACCGAGGCTGGCAAGCATCGCCATGTAGAACCGGTCACGCTCGTTGACCGGTTCTTTCTGAATGATCTGGTGCAGGCGTTCCCAGTAGGCGATGCCTTGAGGTTGCGTGCCGGACCAAGGTTTGCCTTGCGGCGAAAGCAGGCGAGTGTCGCCCGGCTTATTGCGTTGGGCGTACGGGTACATCTTGAACTTCTCGACCAGTGCCTTGCCCTTGGCCGGGTCCGGATCGAGCACACGGAAACCCACCAGCACGTTCATGGTTTCCGATTTCGCCAGGTAGTACCGGCCGGCATCTGCCGGTGGTTCGGCTCCGGGTGGCAGCACCAGGTATTTGCCGCCCTGACCCTTATCGGGGCCGGTCTGCCCCATGTCGATGATCGCCCGCTGCCAGAAATCACCGATGCCGCCAGCGGTCGGCCCCGGCGGCAACTCGATCACCAGTGGCCCGGTTTCACTCAGATCGACGAAGCCGAGAATGTAGGGGGTAGTGGCGTTGGCAGTGATCACCCCAAGCTTGTCTTCGTAGCTGTTGAGTACCATCAGATCGCCGCTGCGCGCGCCGAGCTTGTCGCGAAACTCTTCCTGCCACTGTGCATAAGACACCAGCGGCAAGGCCCACAGATAACTCTGGGTCGCCTGCTGGAAATCCAGTTCGGCGTACAGTTTGGCAATCGATTCATGGCTCGGCAGCTCGCCTTCCATAGCGATCTTGCCGATAGGGGTATCGAGGTCCTGGGCGCCGACGCCACAACTGACAAACATCATCATCAAACTGAAACCGGCGGCTTTGAGGGCTACGTGCATAGCGATTTCCTTACTTGCCAAACGTCACGTTGAGGCCGGCATAGAGGGTGAATTGCGGCAGGCCATCGCCCTTGCGATCAACCGTCCATTGCGGTTCGACGAAGGCGTTGAGGATGTTGCTGCCGGACTTCCAGGCCTTGCCCACACCCAGACCTATCGGGATGTAATGGGTGTCGTTTTTCAGGTCGAAGGTCCAGGTGCCGGTGGAGCGCAAATACCAGCCTTTTTCCAGGTTATGAATGATGAACGGTTGCATCGTGGCGCTCTCGACGTGGGCGCGGTCGTTGTCCCCGGCAAACGAGCTTTGGTATTGCACCAGTGCGCCAAGCAGACCGCGCGGCGAAGCGTCGATTGCTACCGCAGCCAGGCCGCCTTGCCATTTGCCGGTACCGAGCTCGTCCTGTTCAGCCGTCGGCGCCGTGATCAGCGGACCAATGCCCAACTGCACGCCGTCGGTTTTCAGAATGAAGATATCGAACAGGTTCAGATCGCCGATACCGGTGCTGTAACGGTTGTGCGGATCGGGGCGGGTGCTGATCGGCAGCGTGGCGCGAACCAGTTGCGGCACACCGATGAAATCGTTCGGGGCGATCGGCAGGGTGCCACGCAGCAACACGTCATTGGTGTGCGCGTTGCTGTCGTAGAGTTTCGGGGTGTAGTAGTCCTGCAGATTGGCGCCGGGCGCCACGTTCAACGGGTTGTTGCTTTTGTTGGAGTCCTCGGCGTTATCCGCCTGCGCGCCACACGCAGCCGCCAGCGAACTCGCCAGAAAAAGAGTCTTCCCCACTCGATTGAACATCATCCCCGATTCCCTGGTGGCCTATGGACAACTCGGCACATCTTGGCCGTTACGGCGTAATCCCTTTCTTATCAAGCCTGTAGGACACGTCTGAATGACGCTAGCAGCTAATCGGGAGTTAGCCAGCCGAATGGATTAATTCTTTGGTTTTGTGAGCAGGATCACGGTGATTTTGTGTACTCAAAGGCTGCTGCCCGTGTAGGAGCTGCCGAAGGTTGCGATCTTTTGATCTTGTTTGTAAGTTCAAGATCAAAAGATCGCAGCCTTCGGTAGCTCCTACCTATGCGTATTTCAATTCGGGATGTTTAAACGTTGTTTGGAATTTGCGGAACGTTCCCACAAGGTTTTCAGGTTGTCCGTCGGACGTCGGGTCTCTAGCCTGTGCTCGTCGCTGCCAAATCAGCGACCGGGACTGGAAACCCCGACGGGTATTAGTGGCGCGTACACGCCTTTCATAACGTATCCTTGCGCACTTCGAATGTGTGCAGTCCGTTATGGCGGCTGTGCGCGGGAGACCTTCGGGTCGACCGGGTCGCCGCTGCCCGGGTTTCCAACCTGCGTACAGCTGCCACCTCTTCGTCCGGAAACCGAATGCGGCAGCTCCAACTTTCCAGTGGAGTTCTACCATGAAAAAGCCAACACCCAACCCCCCAGAATCAGACGCCGACAGCACATCCCCCTACGCCTCAGTCGACAGTAAAAAACTTCACGAAGCCGCCGACCGCGCCCTCGACTACTACCTCAATCCCGCCGCCCGCATCATGTCCTGCGCCAACGAGCCGGAACCCATGTACCTCGCCAATCCCCGCTACAACACCGAATCCCTGCTCGCCAACGCCAGCGAAACCCTAGGCTCGGCCAGCGAAATGCTGATCAACTTCGCCGCCTCCCTGGAAACCTCGCAGCGCAAGACTGCACTGGGTATCGCACAGGTCGTCATGTTGGGTGAGCTTGCGGTGAATCAAGCCCTGGATCACGTCGAACTCAAGAACTGATCTCTCTTGAATGATCATTCCCACGCTCAGCGTGGGAATGCAGCCCTTGACGCTCTGCGTCAAATTCGCAAGCTGAACGCAGAGCGTCCCTTGAAAGACGGTTGGGCATAACCGTGACAATTGCAGGAGCAAAGGCTTGATAAGGAATATGGTTACAAACAGGCGGATTAGCCTATGGCTGGTGGCAGTTCTATCCGTCAACGCGGCTTTTTTGGCTTTTCTGATTTTTGGTGATATCGGGAAGGGACACGATATGAAAATGATCAAAACCAAAGAGGCGTTACTGATTGAAGGGCCAAATGGCGACGAGAACTACTCTGTACTGCCTTTGGGTACCACGCTTTATCACGATAAAAGCTTTCCTGAAGGGCATGACCGTTATGTGGTCTATCTCAACCATAAAGGCGCAATTGCACACGAAGAAGTACCCATGAAACCTGAGTATGGCGGCTCATTGATCGATCCTCTCTGGTTGGCCAATGTTAATGAGGAAACCTTGAAAGAAATTTTCAAACGTTTTCCGCTTTCCAAAACAGATGTCGCCGCAGCTATCAAGGCCAATGAAATAACCAAGGATGATCTGGCCGACATCATCCGATCGATGCCCGACTGACAATTTTGCAGGTGTCGAGTGAAACGAGGCTGTGATCTTTTGACTTTGCTTTTCAAGATCAAAAGATCGCAGCCTTCGGCAGCTCCTGCATGTGATATCCGGTTCAGCCGTTTTTCTTGGCCTGTTCGCGAACGCGCTCTTCCTGCTCCCGCGCTTCTGGGGTGAACTCGGCACCGAAGTCTTCGGCAGAAAATATCTGGCGGATTTCAATTTCAGAATCGCCCGGCATCGGATTAGGGCAACGCTTGACCCATTCGATGGCTTCTTCTTTCGATTTCACTTCCCAGATCCAGTAGCCGGCCACCAGTTCTTTGGTCTCGATGAACGGCCCGTCGATGACCGTGCGTTTGTCCCCGGAGAAACGTACGCGGGCGCCTTTGCTGCTCGGATGCAGGCCATCGCAATCGATCAGGATGCCGGCCTTGACCAGTTCTTCGTTGAAGTTGCCCATCGCGGTGATCAGCTCTTCGCTGGGCATGATGCCGGCTTCGGAATCGGCGCTGGCTTTGACAAGGATCATGAATCGCATGGCGGGTACTCCTTGGATTGTGGGGATTCGTTGTTTAGTCGAACGGGCCGGGGTTGAATCGACAGGCTTGTAAATAAAAGATGCAGACCTGCGTTTTAACAAGCATCCCTGCCTACGGAATGTGTCGGCCATGCCAATCCTCGAACTCAGCACATTGATTCCCGCCCGCACACCGGCCGAAGTGCTCGACTTTTGTCTGGACGGGACGAATTTCCCGAAGATATTCCCGGAGCGCATCACACCGCTGGGCGATGTCGATCTGAACAATTTGCGTATCGAAGCCGGGCGGCAGTTCCGCTTTCGGCACTGGATGTTCAACCTGATTCCGGCGACCTGGACGGTGCTGATCCGCGAAGTGGGTGAGGCACATTTCATTGATGAAATGCTCAAGGGGCCGCTGCGTGCCTTTCGTCATGAACATCGGGTAGCCGCGGGAGAGGGCGGTACGCTTTATACCGACCGGGTGACGTACGCGGCGATTGGTGGAGCGTTCAGCGAGCGGTTATTGGTGGATGCTTATATGCGGCGGATTTTTGCAGCGCGGCATCGGAATATGCTGCAACTGCTCCAGTAACACCGGAGACTCCAATGTGGGAGCGAGCCTGCTCGCGAAAGCGCTGGGTCAGTCTGTATAAATGTTGGATGTGGCGGCCTCTTCGCGAGCAGGCTCGCTCCCACATTGGAACGGCGGCGGTTTTGTATACAATTTTTCGCGCAGGCCCCCAACAATTTCCAAACAGGGCATAGGTCGTCGGACAATTTCGTGGTTAACTTCCGCCTCTTGCATGCTTTCCAATCAAAACATCAGAAGGACTCAAGTCATGGCTCAAGTCACCCTTAAAGGCAATCCGGTTCAAGTCAACGGCCAGTTGCCACAAGCCGGTTCCAAGGCGCCAGCCTTTTCTCTGGTTGCCGGCAATCTGTCCGACGTCACCCTGAAAGACTTTGCCGGCAAGCGCAAAGTGCTGAACATTTTCCCAAGCGTTGACACCCCGACCTGCGCCACTTCGGTACGCAAGTTCAACGCTCAGGCCAGCGAAGTGGCTAACACCGTGGTGCTGTGCATCTCCGCTGACCTGCCGTTCGCCCAAGCGCGTTTCTGCGGCGCCGAAGGTCTGGAAAACGTCCAGAACCTGTCGACCCTGCGCGGTGCCGAGTTCATCGAGAACTACGGCGTGGCCATCGCTGACGGCCCGTTGAAAGGCCTGACCGCTCGCGCCGTCGTGGTTCTGGACGAAAATGACAACGTCCTGCACAGCGAACTGGTCAAGGAAATTGCCGAAGAGCCTAACTACGAAGCGGCGCTGTCCGTTCTCAAGTAAGCGCTTTTACAATTGTTAACGGCCTGGCCCTGTCCAGGCCGTTTTCATTTGTGTATCAGTGTTTTGCCTCACACCTTGAAACGTAAGTTGAAGGTAAATTGCCGGTAAAGCTGCTTTGCTATTTCCCCACCAGTGCTTATCGTTCAGCCTCCCGTAAAAGAAGCCCACGCGCCCAATGGTTAATGACTCCATGCAATCGTCCCCTCGTAACTCCCGTCGCTGGCTGATCAGCCTGCTTGTCTTGTTGGTGATCGCCGTTTTGTGCTGGAAATTCTGGCCCGCCGGTTCGGCCCACAAAGAGGGCGCTGACAAGGCGGCCGGGCACACCGGGCGTTCGGGGATGATGCGGCCGGGCTTCGGTGGCGGCACCGGGCCGATTCCGGTGCGCGTGGCGCCGGCGGTCACCGGTGACTTCCCGCTGTATTACAAGGCGCTGGGCACGGTGACCGCGCTCAACACCATCAATGTGCGCAGCCGGGTGGGCGGTGAGCTGGTCAAGATCAATTTCGAAGAAGGTCAGATGGTCAAGGCCGGCGATCTGTTGGCCGAGATCGACCCGCGCCCCTACCAGAACGCCTTGCTGCAGGCCGAAGGCACCTTGCTGCAGAATCAGGCACAACTGAAGAACGCTCAGGTCGACGTCGAGCGTTATCGCGGTCTGTACAAAGAGGACAGCATCGCCAAACAGACACTGGACACCGCCGAAGCACTGGTCGGCCAGTATCTGGGCACGGTCAAGACCAACCAGGCCGCAGTCAACGACGCCAAGCTCAATCTCGAATTCACCAAGATCCGCGCGCCGATTGCCGGTCGCGTCGGTCTGCGTCAGGTCGATGTCGGTAATCTGGTCACCGCCAACGACACCACGTTCCTCGCGGTGATCACCCAGACACAACCGATCAGCGTCGCTTTCACCTTGCCGGAAAACAGCCTCGAAACCGTGCTTGCCCGCTATCGCAGCGGCGCCAGACTGCCAGCTGAAGCGTGGGATCGCGGGGACACCAAGCTACAAGCCACCGGTGTATTGCAAAGCCTCGACAACCAGATTGATGTTGCCACCGGCACCCTGAAGTTCAAGGCCCGCTACGAAAACCGCGATCAGGCGCTGTTCCCCAACCAGTTCGTCAACGTTCACCTGTTGGCTGACACGCTGAAAGGCGTGGTGCTGGCACCGTCGGCGGCTATCCAGTTCGGTACCAACGGCACCTTCGTCTATGCCTTGGATGGCGACAAGAAAGTCACCATTCGCCAACTGAAGATCGGCGCCAGTGATGGTGAAAACACCGTGGTCACTGAAGGCCTGACTGCCGGCGACCGTGTGGTGCTGGAAGGCACCGATCGCCTCAAGGAAGGCAGTGAAGTGGAAGTGGTCAACGACAGCAATCAAGTACCGACCACGCCGACAGAACACCTGCAAGGCAAATCTGCCGCCACCCCGACTGATGCTGCTGTCACCGACAAGGCCAAGAAGGGCGCATGAACATTTCGCGGCTGTTCATCCTCCGACCGGTAGCCACCACCCTGAGCATGCTGGCCATTGTTCTGGCCGGCCTGATCGCTTACCGCCTGCTGCCGGTATCGGCGCTGCCACAGGTCGATTACCCGACCATCCGCGTCATGACCCTGTATCCCGGCGCCAGCCCGGACGTGATGACCAGTGCCGTGACCGCGCCGCTCGAACGCCAGTTCGGGCAGATGCCGGGCCTGACGCAAATGGCTTCGACCAGCTCCGGCGGTGCCTCGGTACTGACCTTGCGCTTCAGCCTCGACATCAACATGGACGTCGCCGAGCAGCAGGTGCAGGCCGCGATCAACGCCGCGACCAATCTGCTGCCAACCGATTTGCCGGCGCCACCGGTGTACAACAAGGTCAACCCGGCGGACACCCCGGTGCTGACCCTGGCGATTACCTCGAAAACCATGTTGCTGCCCAAACTCAATGACCTGGTCGATACGCGCATGGCGCAGAAAATCGCCCAGATCAGCGGCGTCGGCATGGTCAGCATTGCCGGCGGTCAGCGTCAGGCCGTGCGGATCAAGGTCAACCCGGAGGCGCTGGCGGCCAACAGTCTGAACCTGTCGGACGTGCGCACCTTGATCAGCGCCTCCAACGTCAACCAGCCGAAAGGTAACTTTGACGGCCCGACGCGGGTGTCGATGCTCGACGCCAACGACCAGCTGACGTCGCCCAAGGATTACGCCAACCTGATCCTCGCCTACAAGAACGGCGCGCCGTTGCGGCTCAAGGACGTGGCGGAAATCGTCGATGGTGCCGAAAACGAACGCCTCGCCGCGTGGGCCAACCAGAATCAGGCGGTATTGCTGAACATCCAGCGTCAGCCGGGTGCCAACGTGATCGAGGTGGTCGACCGCATCAAAGCGCTGCTGCCGAGCATTACCGACAACCTGCCGGCCGGCCTCGATGTCACCGTACTGACTGACCGTACGCAAACCATCCGTGCCTCGGTCACCGACGTCCAGCACGAACTGCTGATCGCCATCGCTCTGGTGGTGATGGTGACATTCCTGTTCTTGCGACGCGCCAGCGCCACGATCATTCCATCGGTAGCCGTGCCGCTGTCGCTGATCGGCACCTTCGGCGTGATGTACCTCGCCGGCTTCTCGGTCAACAACCTGACCCTGATGGCCCTGACCATTGCCACCGGTTTTGTGGTCGACGACGCCATCGTCATGCTCGAGAACATCGCGCGTTTCATCGAAGAGGGCGACAGCCCGATGCAAGCGGCGCTCAAAGGCGCCAAACAGATCGGCTTCACCCTGATTTCCCTGACCCTGTCGCTGATCGCAGTACTGATTCCGCTGTTGTTCATGGCCGACGTGGTCGGGCGCCTGTTCCGTGAATTCGCCATCACCCTGGCCGTGGCGATCCTGATTTCGCTGGTGGTCTCGCTGACCCTGACGCCAATGATGTGCGCGCGTCTGCTCAAGCGTGAACCCGAAGAACACGAGCAGGGCCGTTTTTATCGGGCCAGTGGCGCGGTCATCGACTGGATGATCGCCGCTTACGGGCGCAAGTTGCAGTGGGTGCTCAAGCATCAGCCGCTGACGTTGCTGGTGGCCATCGGCACGCTGGCGTTGACCGTGTTCCTCTATATGGTCGTGCCCAAAGGCTTCTTCCCGGTCCAGGACACCGGGGTGATTCAGGGCATTTCCGAAGCACCACAGTCGATTTCCTTTGCGGCCATGGGCGAGCGCCAACAGGAACTGGCGAAAATCATTCTGGAAGATCCGGCGGTACAGAGCCTGTCGTCCTACATCGGTGTCGACGGCGATAACGCCACGCTCAACAGCGGCCGTTTGCTGATCAATCTCAAGCCCCATGGCGATCGCGATCTGAGCGCCACGGAAGTGATTGCGCGCCTGCAACCGCAGCTGGACAAACTGGTCGGCATCCGCCTGTTCATGCAGCCGGTGCAGGATCTGACCATCGAAGACCGCGTCAGCCGCACGCAATACCAGTTCAGCATGTCCTCGCCGGATTCCGAACTGCTCAGCCAGTGGAGCGGCCGACTGGTCGAAGCACTGGCGCAGCGTCCGGAACTGACCGACGTCGCCAGTGATTTGCAGGACAAGGGCTTGCAGGTCTATCTGGTGATCGATCGCGATGCGGCTTCACGCCTGGGCGTCTCGGTGGCGAACATCACCGATGCGCTCTACGACGCCTTTGGTCAGCGGCAGATCTCAACCATTTACACCCAGGCCAGCCAGTACCGCGTGGTGCTGCAGGCCCAGGCCGGTGAGAAAATCGGCCCGCAGGCGCTGGACCAGATTCACGTCAAGACCACCGATGACGCGCAAGTACGTCTATCGAGTCTGGCCCATATCGAGGAACGTCAGGCGCAACTGGCGATCACGCATATCGGCCAGTTCCCGGCAGTGATGATGTCGTTCAACCTCGCACCCGGCGTGGCGTTGGGGCATGCGGTCGATATCATTGAGCAGGTACAGAAAGACATCGGTATGCCCGTCGGCGTGCAGACCCAGTTCCAGGGGGCAGCGGAAGCTTTCCAGGCGTCGTTGTCGAGCACCTTGCTGCTGATTCTGGCGGCGGTGGTGACCATGTACATCGTGCTGGGCGTGTTGTACGAGAGCTACATCCACCCGATCACTATTCTGTCGACCTTGCCGTCGGCGGCAGTCGGCGCTTTGCTGGCGTTGCTGCTCAGTGGCAATGACCTGGGCATGATCGCGATAATCGGCATCATCCTGTTGATCGGTATCGTGAAAAAGAACGCGATCATGATGATCGACTTCGCCCTCGATGCTGAGCGCACCCAGGGCATGGCGCCGGAACAGGCGATCTATCAGGCCGCGCTGCTGCGCTTCCGGCCAATCCTCATGACCACGCTGGCAGCGCTGTTTGGTGCGGTGCCGTTGATGCTCGCCACCGGTTCCGGGGCTGAATTGCGTCAGCCGCTGGGTCTGGTGATGGTCGGCGGTCTGCTGGTGAGCCAGGTGCTGACGCTGTTCACCACGCCGGTGATCTACCTGTATTTCGACCGCCTCGGGCGACGCTTTGGCAAGACCAATGCGGACACTGAAGAGGTGTCGGTATGACTTTGCATCACCACATAACCTGTGGGAGCGAGCTTGCTCGCGAAAGCGGTCAGTCAGTCACTAACGATGTTGAATGTGCCGGCCTCTTCGCGAGCAAGCTCGCTCCCACAGGGTTGGGCGGTGGAGCAGGGGTTCGTGTTCGATGAACCTCTCCGGTCCTTTCATCAAGCGTCCCGTCGCGACGATGCTGCTGAGCCTGGCGATCATGCTGCTCGGTGGTGTCAGCTTCGGTCTGCTGCCAGTAGCGCCGTTGCCGCAAATGGATTTCCCGGTGATCGTCGTGCAGGCCAGCCTGCCCGGTGCCAGCCCGGAGGTCATGGCGTCCACCGTGGCCACGCCGCTAGAACGTTCATTCGGTGCGATTGCCGGCGTCAACACCATGAGCAGCCGTTCCAGTCAGGGTTCGACCCGGGTCATTCTGCAATTTGACCTCGACCGCGACATCAACGGTGCCGCGCGGGAAGTACAGGCAGCAATCAACGCTTCGCGCAACCTGCTGCCAAGTGGCATGCGCAGTATGCCGACCTACAAAAAGGTCAACCCGTCGCAGGCGCCGATCATGGTGTTGTCGCTGACTTCGGACGTGCTGGAAAAAGGCCAGCTCTACGATTTGGCTTCGACCATTCTTTCGCAGAGCCTGTCGCAAGTGCAGGGCGTCGGGGAAGTGCAGATCGGCGGCAGTTCGCTGCCGGCGGTGCGTATCGAACTCGAACCGCAGGCGCTGAACCAGTACGGCGTGGCGCTCGACGATGTGCGCAAGACCATCGCCGATGCCAACGTGCGCCGGCCAAAAGGTTCAGTCGAGGACGGTCAGCGCTTGTGGCAGATCCAGGCCAATGACCAGCTGGAAAAAGCCAAGGATTACGAATCACTGATCATCCACTATGCCGATGGCGCAGCGTTGCGCCTCAAGGACGTGGCCAAGGTCAGTGACGGTGTCGAGGACCGTTACAACAGCGGTTTCTTCAACGATGACGCGGCGGTGCTGCTGGTGATCAACCGCCAGGCCGGCGCCAACATCATCGAGACGGTCAACGAGATCAAGGCGCAACTGCCGGCCCTGCAAGCGGTGTTGCCAGCCAGCGTGAAGCTGAATCTGGCCATGGACCGTTCGCCGGTGATCAAGGCAACGTTGCACGAAGCAGAGATGACCCTGCTGATTGCCGTGGCGCTGGTGATTCTGGTGGTGTTCCTGTTCCTCGGTAACTTCCGCGCCTCGCTGATTCCGACATTGGCCGTGCCGGTGTCGCTGGTCGGCACCTTTGCGGTGATGTACCTCTATGGCTTCTCACTGAACAACCTGTCGCTGATGGCGCTGATTCTGGCCACCGGCCTGGTGGTGGACGACGCCATCGTGGTGCTGGAGAACATTTCCCGGCACATCGACGAAGGCGTCAAACCGATGCAGGCCGCGTACCTCGGGGCCAAGGAAGTCGGTTTCACCTTGCTGTCGATGAACGTCTCGCTGGTGGCGGTGTTCCTGTCGATTCTGTTCATGGGCGGTATCGTCGAAAGCCTGTTCCGCGAGTTTTCCATCACCTTGGCCGCAGCCATCGTCGTGTCGCTGGTGGTCTCGCTGACGTTGACGCCGATGCTTTGCGCCCGTTGGCTGAAACCGCATACACCCGGGCAGGAAAACCGCCTGCAACGCTGGAGCCGCCGCACCAACGACTGGATGGTCGGCAAATACGCCACCAGCCTCGACTGGGTGTTGCGCCACCGGCGTCTGACCTTGCTCAGCCTGCTGATCACGGTGGGCGTCAACGTCGCGTTGTACGTCGTGGTGCCAAAAACCTTCATGCCCCAGCAGGACACCGGCCAGTTGATCGGTTTCGTGCGCGGTGACGACGGTCTGTCGTTCAGTGTGATGCAACCGAAAATGGAAATCTTCCGCCGCGCCGTGCTCAAGGACGAAGCGGTGGAAAGTGTCGCCGGTTTCATCGGCGGCACCAACGGCACCAACAACGCTTTCATGCTGGTTCGTCTGAAACCGATCAAAGAGCGTCAGCTCAACGCACAGAAAGTCATCGAGCGCCTGCGCAAGGAAATGCCCAAGGTTTCCGGTGCGCAACTGATGCTGATGGCGGATCAGGACCTGCAATTTGGCGGTGGTCGCGAGCAGACCACGTCGCAATACAGCTATATCCTGCAAAGTGGCGACCTCGGTTCACTGCGCGAGTGGTACCCGAAAGTTGTGGCGGCGCTGCGTGCGTTGCCCGAGCTGACGGCGATCGACGCGCGTGAAGGCAAGGGGGCCCAGCAAGTGACACTGATTGTCGATCGTGATCAGGCCAAGCGTTTGGGGATCGACATGAACATGGTCACCGCCGTGCTGAACAACGCCTACAGCCAGCGGCAGATTTCGACGATCTATGACAGCCTCAACCAGTATCAAGTGGTCATGGAGGTCAACCCGAAATACGCTCAGGACCCGGTGACGCTCAAGCAAGTGCAGGTGATCACCGCTGACGGTGCGCGGGTGCCGCTGTCGACGATCGCTCATTATGAGAGCAGCCTGGAAGATGACCGCGTCAGCCACGAAGGCCAGTTCGCCTCCGAAGACATTTCCTTCGACATGGCTGAAGGCGTGACGGTGGAGCAGGGCAGTGCCGCCATCGAGCGGGCGATTGCAAAACTCGGCCTGCCGGAAGACGTGATCGCGAAAATGGCCGGCACCGCCGACGCCTTTGCCGCGACGCAGAAAAGCCAGCCGTTCATGATTCTCGGGGCGTTGCTGGCGGTGTATCTGGTGTTGGGCGTGCTGTATGAAAGCTACATCCATCCGCTGACGATCCTGTCGACCCTGCCGTCGGCCGGTGTCGGCGCGTTGCTGTCGATCTATGCGCTGGGCGGCGAGTTCAGCCTGATCTCGTTGCTCGGGTTGTTCCTGCTGATTGGGGTGGTGAAGAAAAACGCCATTCTGATGATCGACCTTGCGCTGCAACTGGAACGGCATCAGGGCCTGTCGCCGCTGGAATCGATCCGCAGCGCCTGCCTGCAACGTCTGCGCCCGATTCTGATGACCACGCTGGCGGCGATTCTCGGTGCCTTGCCGTTGCTGCTCAGCCGGGCCGAAGGTGCGGAAATGCGCCAGCCGCTCGGTTTGACGATCATCGGCGGGCTGATTTTCAGCCAGGTGCTGACGCTTTACACCACCCCTGTGGTTTACCTCTATCTCGACAAGCTGCGCCATCGTTTCAACAAATGGCGTGGCGTGCGTACTGACGCCGCTCTGGAAACTCCGCTATGACTGACCGTTCGCTTTTCAATCTGGCCACTGTTCGAGGCTCGCGTCTGCTGAGCCTGTCGCTGTGCGTGGCGATGCTCAGTGCCTGCGCTGTCGGCCCGGATTACCAACGCCCGCAAACCGCTGAAATCGCTCAGTACAAGCAAGCCGAAGGCTGGACCCAGGCCAACCCGAGCGATTCGCTGGCCCGTGGTGCCTGGTGGGAACTGTATGGCGATCAGCAGCTCAACGGGTTGATCGAAAAGCTCAACAACGCCAACCAGACAGTCGCGCAATCGGAAGCCCAGTACCGTCAGGCCCAGGCCTTGGTGCGCAGTGCTCGCGGGGCGTTCTATCCCAGCGTTGACCTGAGCCTGGGCAAGACCCGCTCCAGTCAGGGCACCGGCAGCAGCAGTTCGAGTCTGAGCAGTTCGTCCAGCGGTATCCGCGACACCTATAACGCCGAACTGGGCGTCAGTTGGGAAGCTGACGTGTGGGGCAAGCTGCGCCGTGGACTGGAAGCCGATGAGGCCAGTGCCCAGGCCAGCTTTGCCGACCTGGCCGCCATGCGTCTGAGCCAGCAATCGGAACTGGTGCAGAACTACCTGCAATTGCGGGTGATCGATCAGCAGAAACGTCTGCTCGAAGCCACGGTTGCCGCCTACGAACGCTCGCTGAAAATGACTCAGAACCAGTACCGCGCCGGGGTTTCCGGGCGCGATGCGGTAGCACAGGCGCAGACGCAACTGAAAAGCACCCAGGCCGATCTGGTCGACCTGATCTGGCAGCGCGCGCAATTCGAAAATGCGATTGCGGTGCTCACCGGGCAAGCCCCGGCAGATTTCAATATTGCCGAAGTGCAGACCATTCCCAAGCTGCCGCAAGTGCCATTGAGCTTGCCCTCGCAGTTGCTGGAGCGGCGCCCGGACATCGCCTCGGCGGAGCGTTCGGTGATCGCTGCCAACGCCAACATCGGCGTGGCCAAAGCGGCGTATTACCCGGATCTGAGCTTGAGTCTGAGCGGCGGCTACAGCAGCAGTACTTCGCAGAACCTGATCAGCCTGCCGAACCGTTTCTGGTCGGTCGGGCCGAAACTGTCGTTGCCGATTTTCGATGGCGGCATCCGTTCGGCCGAAGTCGACCGCACTGAAGCGGTCTACGACCAGACCGTGGCCAAGTACCGGCAAACCGTGCTCGACGGTTTCCGCGAAGTGGAAAACTATCTGGTGCAGTTGAAGGTGTATGAGGACGAAGCGGCGGTGCGCCAGGAAGCGCTGGATGCGGCCCGGGATTCTCTGCGCCTGACGGAAAACCAGTACAAGGCCGGATTGATCGCCTACATCGATGTAGTCGTGGTGCAAGCCACGGCACTGAGCAACGAGCGCAGCGTGCTGAACATTCTGCAAAGCCGTCTGATCGCCAGCGTGCAACTGATTGCGGCACTGGGCGGTGGCTGGGACGGGCAACTGGATGTCAGTGACGCCCAATAAATCACGCCTTGATCAACAACCTGTGGGAGCGAGCTTGCTCGCGAAGGCGTCCTTGCATTCACTTATTGTTTCGAATCGAAGGGCCTATTCGCGAGCAAGCTCGCTCCCACAGTAAGCGCGCCAGTTGCAGAAAAGCCCATTCCAGAGCCTTGTCGGACGATCGAACAAGCGTTTCATCGGCTTGATGGCCAATTGCTTACTTTGTCAGTGCGTTCTTCGGTGCAATCAGTACAATCGCCGCATTTGCCCGACCGGGAACGGACGCAATCCGCGTTGGGTGGCCACGAGAATTCCCATGCTCATCGGTAGTTATTCCTCCACGCTGGTTTTCATTTCGTTGTGTGTGGCGATTCTCGCTTCGTACACTGCCCTCGACCTCACCGGTCGCATTGCCACGGCCAAGGGTCGTGCGGTGCATTTCTGGACGGCCGGAGGTGCATTTGCCATGGGTGTCGGCGTGTGGTCGATGCACTTCATTGGCATGCTCGCCTTCAAGCTGCCGATCGATCTGGGCTACGACATCACCCTGACCGCGCTGTCACTGCTGATTGCCGTGTTGTCCTGCGGGTTCGCCTTGTGGCTGGTCAGCCAGCCGAAACTGCCGATTCTGCAACTGGCGTTCGGTGCGCTGATCATGGGCACCGGGATCAGTGCCATGCATTACACCGGCATGGCGGCGATGCGCATGACCCCGGGGATCGACTACGACCCAACGCTGTTTGGCGCTTCGTTGCTGATTGCCGTCGGCGCCTCGGCGGCGGCACTGTGGATCGCTTTCCGCCTGCGTCAGCATTCGCCTTATGTGCGGCTGATCCGGGGCGGGGCGGCGATCATCATGGGCATCGCCATTGTCGGCATGCATTACACCGGCATGGCCGCCGCGCAATTCCCTGATGGCAGTTTCTGCGGTGCCACCGTCAATGGCTTGAAGGGCAACGGCCTCGACAGTCTGGTGTTGATCACTACGTTGGCAGTGCTGTCGATTGCCTTGCTCACATCGATTCTCGACGCACGCCTGGAAGCGCGCACCGCTGATCTGGCGCACTCATTGACCGTGGCCAACCGTGAACTCACGCAACTGGCCCTGCACGACACCCTGACCGGCCTGCCGAACCGCATGCTGCTGGACGACCGCATCAATCAGGCAATGAAGAAGGTCCACGAGCAGGGCGGCTGTTTTGCCTTGATGTTCATCGATCTGGACGGCTTCAAACCGGTCAACGATGCGTTCGGTCACCACATGGGTGACCAGTTGTTGCGTGAAGTGGGGTTGCGTCTGCGTGAAGACTTGCGCGGCCCCGACACACTGGCGCGCATCGGTGGCGATGAATTCGTGTTGCTGGTGCGTCTGACCGAACCCAATGACGCACTGGGGCTGGCGGCACGTCAGGTCGGCCTGATCGCACAATCATTCCGTGTCGCCGAGCATGACTTGCAGATCTCCGCCAGTGTCGGCATCGCCCTGTATCCGGGCAATGGCCAGAACGCGCAGGAACTGCTGATGAACGCTGACGCGGCGATGTACCACGCCAAGGGCGGCGGCAAAAATGGTTACAGCTTTTTCGACGCGTCGATGAACAACAACGCGCGCAAGCAGTTGCAGTTGTTGCAAGACCTGCGCGCGGCGCTGGAACACAGCCAGTTCAGTCTGTATTACCAGCCGAAGTTCGACGCCGCCAACGGCCGTCCGGTCGGCGCTGAGGCGTTGCTGCGCTGGCAGCATCCGATTCACGGCATGCTGATGCCGGACAAGTTCATCGAACTGGCGGAGAAATCCGGGCTGATCATTCCGATCGGTGAATGGGTGCTCAATGAAGCCTGCCGGCAGATGCGCGAGTGGTACGTGCTCGGTTACACCGATTGGCGTATCGCGGTGAACCTGTCGGCGTTGCAGTTCTGCCACGCCGGACTGGTGCGCAGCGTGGCCAAGGCGTTGGCCACGCATCACTTGCCGGCGAACAGCCTGACCCTGGAAATCACCGAGACCACGGCCATGAGCGATGCCGATGCGAGCATGACGGTGTTGCAGGAGTTGTCGGACATGGGCGTCGATCTGTCGATCGATGACTTCGGCACGGGTTATTCCAGCCTGATGTACCTCAAGCGTTTGCCAGCCAATGAGCTGAAGATCGACCGTGGTTTTGTGCGCGATCTTGAGCATGACAGCGATGATGCGGCGATTGTCTCGGCGATTGTCGCGTTGGGGCAGGCGCTCGGTTTGCGCATTGTCGCTGAAGGCGTGGAAACCGGTGTGCAGCAGGAGTTTCTGACGCAGTTGGGTTGTGATTCGCTGCAGGGTTATCTGTTGGGGCATCCGATGCCGGCGGACAAATTCATGCAGGATATTGCGCGGGGCGAGCAAGTGGCGGTGGTCTGATCGACCGCGTTATCGTTCTTCGCGAGCAGGCTCGCTCCCACATTTGGAATGCATACCCCCTGTGGGAGCGAGCCTGCTCGCGAAGGCGTCCGGCCAGACACAACAGAGCTCATGCAAAACCCGCCAATGGCGGTTATTCTTCCCCCCGACTGTTACGTGTGCATTTGGGGGAAAGGCCAGCATGGATAAAGTCATTGTGATCACCGGTGGCGGGCGCGGGATTGGCGCCGCTACGGCGTTGTTGGCTGCCGAGCAGGGCTATCGGATCTGCATCAACTATCAGCAAGACGAGCAGGCTGCGCAAAGTGTGCTGGAGCAAGTCCGTGCACTGGGCGCCCAGGCCATCGCCGTACGTGCCGACGTCAGCATCGAAGACGAGGTGATCGCGCTGTTCCATCGCGTCGATACTGAATTGGGCCGCGTCACCGCTCTGGTGAATAACGCTGGCACCGTCGGGCAAAAGTCGCGGGTCGATGAAATGTCCGAATTCCGCATTCTGAAGATCATGAAAACCAATGTCCTGGCGCCGATCCTCTGCGCCAAGCACGCAATCCTGCGCATGTCGCCCAAGCACGGCGGGCAGGGCGGCAGTATCGTCAACGTGTCGTCGGTGGCCTCGCGTCTTGGCTCGCCGAACGAATACGTCGATTACGCCGCGTCCAAAGGCGCGCTTGATACCTTCACTGTCGGTTTGTCCAAGGAAGTGGCGGGCGAGGGGATTCGGGTTAACGCGGTGCGCCCGGGGTTTATCTATACCGATTTCCACGCGCTGAGCGGCGACCCGGATCGGGTCAGCAAGCTCGAGTCGGCGATTCCGATGGCCCGTGGCGGGCGGCCGGATGAGGTGGCGGAGGCGATTGTCTGGTTGTTGTCGGACAAGGCTTCTTATGCGACCGGGACGTTTGTTGATTTGGGGGGCGGGCGCTGATCCTTGGGATTTGTGTTGCCTGATCCGGCCCCATCGCTGGCAAGCCAGCTCCCACAGGTTTCTGTGTCGTACACAACATACGCGGTGACATAGAACACTGTGGGAGCTGGCTTGCCAGCGATGGGGCCAGTGCATTCAACAAGAAATCATCAGAACGACCGCACAATCCGCCCCAACGTCTCCATGGCCTTTTCCGAGTCCTCAGTCCAAGGGCTGCCATAGTTCAGGCGAATGCAATTCCTGAAGCGTTGTGTCGGCGAGAAAATCGGCCCCGGGGCGATGCTGATGCCTTGCGCCAGTGCCATCTGAAACAACTTCAGCGAATCCATCTGCGGCGGTAATTCCAGCCACAGAAAGTAGCCGCCGGCCGGCTGGCTGACCCGCGTCTGCGCCGGGAAATAACGGGCAATCGCGGCGAGCATCGCGCTCTGCTGTTCTTCCAGTGCGTAGCGCAATTTACGCAGGTGCCGATCGTAGCCGCCGTGTTGCAGATAATCGGCAATCGCTGCTTGCGCCGGCATCGAGGCGCACAGCGAGGTCATCAGTTTGAGTCGTTCGATTTTCTGCGCGTAGCGCCCGGCGGCGACCCAGCCGATGCGATAACCGGGGGCCAGGCTCTTGGCGAACGAGCCGCAGTGCATCACCAGACCTTCAGTGTCGAAGGCCTTGGCCGGTTTCGGTGCCTGTTGGCCGTAATAAAGTTCGGCGTAAACGTCGTCCTCGATCAGCGGCACCTGATGACGACGCAACAGTTCGACCAATTCCTGTTTCTTCGCCTCGGGCATGGTTGCGCCCATCGGGTTCTGGAAACTGGTCATGCACCAGCAGGCCTTGATCGGATGGCGTTCCAGGGTTTGCGCGAGCACGCCGAGGTCGATGCCGTCGCGCGGATGCACGGGGATTTCCACGGCTTTGAGTTTCAGGCGTTCCAGTACTTGCAGGCTGGCATAGAACGCCGGGGCTTCGATGGCCACCAGATCCCCCGGTTCGGTGACTGCTTGCAGGCACAGGTTCAGCGCTTCGAGGGCGCCGTTGGTGATCAGCAACTCTTCCATCGGCAGCATCAGGCCGCCGACCATATAGCGCAGGGCGATTTGTCGACGCAGTTGTGGGTTGCCCGGCGACATGTCGGTAACGACCATGCGCGGATCCATCTCCCGGGCAGCGCTGGCCAGCGAGCGCGACAGGCGCTGCAGCGGGAACAGGGTGGGGCTGGGGAATGCCGAGCCGAAGGGTACGGTGCTCGGGTCTTTGATCGACTCGAGTACCGAGAACACCAGTTCGCTGACGTCGACTTCGGTGGAGTCGTTGACGTGGCTACTGATCACCGGCTCGGAAAACGGGCTCGGTGCGTGGGTGTTGACGAAGTAACCGGAGCGCGGCCGCGCGCGGATCAAGCCACGGCGTTCGAGCAGGTAATAGGCCTGGAACACCGTGGACGGGCTGACACCGTAGGTCTGGCTGGCGTAACGCACCGAAGGCACGCGCTGGCCGGGGCCAAGGACGCCGGAGCGGATCAGTTCAGCGATGTCGTCGGCGAATTTTTCGTAGCGTTTCATCGAGGAGCCTTGGTGCTGGTTGAATAGATGGGTGTCAGGTAAAAAGCCCCTCACCCTAGCCCTCTCCCGGAGGGAGAGGGGACTGATTGCGGGATGCTTGTGAACTACACCGACCTGAAATTTCTCTGCTGAATCCATAATCGACTCGGCCTGAAAATGCCTTGCTCAATCCATAATCGACTCGGTCTGTCAGGTCGATGTATAGCGACAGACACCTCGGTCGGCCCCCTCTACCCCTGGGAGAGGGTTGGGGTGAGGGGACTGGATTCTAACGGCTCAACGATTCATCGGCGCAACAAACCTGCTCTTCGCCACGCTGTAAACCTCAGGCTCATCGCTGTCGGCAATCTTGAAGCTCAAGGTCTGCGAGCTGCTGGCCGGGCGTTCTGTGGTCATCGCCACCGACACCGGCACATCGACAATTTCGCCCGCAGCAAGACTCAACTCAGTTTTTCCTTGCAATTGGAAGCCGTCGCCGTCGACCAGGCTTAGGTTGTAATCCTGACGCTGCTGGGTCTTGTTGATGACTTTGAGGCTATAGATGTTCTCAATCTGGCCCTGACCGTTTTCACGGAACAGCCCGCGATCCTTGGTCACGTCCAGCGAGACCATCGGCCGCTCGACCAGCGCCAATGCCAGAGCGCCGATCATCGCCACCAGCACCACGGTGTAGCCAATCAGTCGCGGGCGCAGCAGATGCGTTTTGCCACCCTGCAATTCGCGCTCGGAACTGTAGCGGATCAAACCGCGCGGGTAGTTCATTTTGTCCATGATCGAATCGCAGGCGTCGATACACGCGGCGCAACCGATGCATTCCATCTGCAAGCCGTCGCGGATGTCGATGCCGGTCGGGCAAACCTGCACACACAACTGACAGTCGATGCAATCGCCCAAGCCTGCTTCCAGCGGTTTCACGTCGCGTTTACGCGGGCCACGGTTTTCGCCACGGGCCACGTCGTAGGAAATCGCCAGGGTGTCTTTGTCGAACATCACACTCTGGAAGCGTGCATATGGGCACATGTGCATGCACACCGCCTCGCGCAGCCAACCGGCATTTATGTAAGTCGCAGCGGTGAAAAACAGCACCCAGAACAGGCTGACGCCGCCGATTTGCAGGGTCAGCAGTTCTTCGGCCAATGGCCGGATTGGCGTGAAATAACCGACGAAGGTCAAGCCGGTCAGCACGCTGATCGCCAGCCACAAGGTGTGTTTGGCCGCGCGCCGGGCCAGTTTGTTCAGGCTCCACGGCGCGGATTGCAGTTTGATCCGCTGGTTGCGCTCGCCTTCGGTGATTTTCTCGCACCACATGAAGATCCATGTCCACGAACTCTGCGGGCAGGTGTAGCCGCACCAGACCCGGCCGGCAAACACGGTGATGGCGAACAGGCCGAACGCGGCGATGATCAGCAGCGCCGAGAGCAAAATGAAATCCTGCGGCCAGAACGTCGCACCGAAGATATGGAATTTGCTTTCGGAAAGATCCCAGAGCACTGCCTGACGCCCGCCCCAGTTCAGCCACACGGTGCCGAAAAACAGCACAAACAGAAATCCTGCGCCACTCATGCGCAGGGTGCGGAACAGGCCGGTGAAGCTGCGGGTGTGGATCTGGTTGTCGCTGGATTTGGCCGTCGCCTTCATTGGGCGCGCGGGCACACTCTTTATAGTGGGAGATGCTTCTACGGTTCGGACGGGGATTTGTTCGCTCATGGTTATTCGCTCATCAGCCTCCATCAGGCCTGAGCACTATGAGCGCCGATCTGTTTGCATAACAGACTCAGGTATTTCAATAAAAAGCGGATCAGATATGATTTTGCGCAACGCCTGCGACAAGTTGAAGCAGCCCGCAGGCAAAGGCGCAAACGCCTATCTCAGGCGTTTGCGCGGGGTGTTGATCAAGGTCAGTCAAATCACCGAACCACTCTCGTCGGCCTTCAAATGCTTGCGGCCGTCCTTGGCGCCTGCGACGGTCAATTCGTCGGCTTCTGCCTCGGTGATGTAAACGCGGCGGCCTTCTATTTCCACGAATGACATGGCCTTGTCACTGTCCGTGCGCACTTCCAAGGTGTCGCAAATGCGGATTTCTTCACCATTCTCGACGGTGAAAAAACACACTTTTTGTTCGGGATTGGATTCATCGACTCGAACGGGCATGAGGGCAGTCCTTTTTTCAGAGGGGTCTGAAGGTTAGGGCGCACGCTTCGCCGATCGTTCTGCGCAACTGATTAATGGTCGCCGCTGTCCATCGTCTATCGAGCCAATAATAAGGACTGCACGATGAGCGCGTGGTGGCATGAAGTGTGGGAGGCCCTGCAGACGGAATTCGCCGATATCGGCGATGCATCGCAACTGACGCGTATCACTGTGCGCCTGGTGATGGCAGCGGTGCTGGGCGGGATTCTCGGTTTTGAGCGCGAACACAAGGGCAAGGCTGCCGGAGTGCGCACGCATATGTTGGTGGCGCTTGGGGCCGCGCTGTTTGTGCTGGTGCCGCAGACGTCAGGAGCGGAGTCGGACGCGATGAGTCGCGTGGTGCAGGGGGTGATTGCCGGGATCGGCTTTCTCGGTGCCGGGACGATTCTGAAAAACCATGAAGGCGATGAGGGGCATGTCAAAGGCCTGACAACCGCTGCTGGGTTGTGGATGACAGCGGCCATTGGTGTCGCGGCGGGGTTGGGCAAGGAGGCGACGGCGGTGCTTAGCACTTTTCTGGCGCTAGGCATCTTCAGCGTGATGCCGCGTATCGTGAAACTTTTCGAAACGGATGAGCAGAAAACGGATGATCACTAATGATCGTTCCCGTGCAGAGCATGAGAACGATCAAGAAGGGGTTTAGACGATCACGGGTGGCATCGAGCTCGGCGGTTCTTCTTTCGGCGGTGGCGTGGTGCCGGGCGGTTCCTGCTCCGGAATCGGCTGGGGCTCTGTCTCGGGCAGGGTGGGTTTGTCGATGTTCGGATCGGGTGTTTCGGCCGGGATCGGGATGTTCATCGGTGGACCTCCGTGTGGCACATGGCGTGAGAAGTGCTTAAGTGGATTGACCGCCCTGCACGTCATTCGATCCGCTTTTCTGACCCGGCAATTTCATCTGAACTTTTCCCGACGCCGGTCGCTCGGAACCTAAGTGAGTTCATTCCGGGCAGGCGCTCGATTGTGAACGCCGAACCGGCACAAGAGCGTCCTTGGGGCGTTAAGGAGAGATGCTCAATGACTGCTGAAAAACCCTCAGAGCTGAGCTACAACCCGCACATGCCACTGTCGCAGGCACTGCTACTGCCGCGCATTGTCATTGAAAACACCATGCCGACCCTCGATGGCGGGCAGTTTGCCGTCAAATCGATTGCCGGTCGTGAAGTGGTGGTCACCAGCAAAGTGTTTGCCGACGGTCACGACAAACTCGCCGTGCGCATCCGCTGGCGCGAGGAAGGCGAAGACACCTGGCAAAGCGAAGTCATGGCCGATCAGGGCAATAACGGCTGGCAGGGTCAGTTCCGCCCTGAACATCAGGGCCGCTACCTGTATTGCATCGAAGCGTGGATCGATCTCTTCGCCAGTTTCCAGTACGAACTGGAGAAAAAGCACACCGCCGCCGTACCCGTTTCGCTCGAGTTGCAAGAAGGCCGCACGATGGTGCAACAGGCCGCTGAACGCAGCGAAGGTCAGCTCAGTGAGCAATTGGCTGCCTTGCACCATGAATTGTCCGGCCTGCTCGAAACCGAGCAAGTCGCACTGTTTCTGCACTCGCGCAGTGCGCAGTTGATGGCCGAGGCCGATCACCGCGCGTACTTGAGCGTCAGCGCCGAATTTCCCATGGACGTCGAACGCGAACTGGCTGAATTCGCCAGCTGGTACGAACTGTTTCCGCGCTCGATGACCGACGATCCCTGCCGCCATGGCACTTTTAACGACGTGCATTCGCGCCTGCCGATGATTCAGGACATGGGTTTCGACGTGCTGTATTTCACGCCGATCCACCCGATTGGCCGCGCCCACCGCAAGGGCCGCAATAACTCCCTGAGCGCCGGCCCCGATGATCCCGGCAGCCCTTATGCGATTGGCAGCGAGGAGGGCGGGCACGAGGCGATTCATTCGCAACTCGGCACCCGCGAGGACTTCCGCCGACTGGTGGCCGCTGCCGCTGATCACGGTCTGGAAATCGCTCTCGATTTTGCCATTCAGTGTTCCCAGGATCACCCGTGGCTCAAACAGCATCCGGGCTGGTTCAACTGGCGCCCCGACGGCACGATCAAATACGCGGAGAACCCGCCGAAGAAATACCAGGACATCGTCAACGTCGACTTCTATGCGCCGGACGCGATTCCAAGCCTTTGGATCGAATTGCGCGACATTGTCATCGGCTGGGTCGAGGAGGGCGTGAAGATCTTCCGCGTCGACAATCCACACACCAAACCGTTGCCGTTCTGGCAATGGCTGATCGCTGATGTGCGGGCGTTGTACCCGGAAGTGATTTTCCTCGCCGAAGCCTTTACCACGCCAGCGATGATGGCGCGGCTGGGCAAGGTCGGGTACACCCAGAGCTACACCTATTTCACCTGGCGCAACACCAAGGCTGAGCTGGCGACGTATTTCACTGAACTGAATGAATCGCCATGGCGCGAATGCTACCGACCGAATTTCTTCGTCAATACGCCGGACATCAACCCGGCGTTCCTGCACGAATCCGGGCGCCCGGGGTTTCTGATCCGTGCAGCGCTGGCAACCATGGGATCGGGCTTGTGGGGCATGTACTCGGGGTTCGAGCTGTGCGAGTCGGCGCCAGTGCCGGGCAAGGAGGAGTACCTCGATTCAGAGAAGTACGAGATCCGCGTTCGCGACTTCACTGCGCCGGGCAACATCATTGCCGAGATCGCCCAGCTCAACCGCATTCGCCGGCAGAACCCGGCGCTGCACACGCACCTGGGCCTGAAGGTCTACAACGCCTGGAACGACAACATTCTGTACTTCGGCAAGCGCAGTTTCGACGGCAGCAATTTCATTCTGGTCGCCGTCAGCCTTGATCCGCACAACGTGCAGGAGGCGAACTTTGAACTGCCGCTGTGGGAAATGGGCCTGTCCGACGATGCGACGACCCACGGCGAAGACTTGATGAACGGGCATCGCTGGGACTGGCATGGCAAGTATCAGTTCATGCGTTTAGACCCGGCGTATCAACCGTTTGGCATTTGGCGGATTACTGCCTAACCACAGGTTGCTCATCGTTTTCGAGCCAAGTGATCGGCTCACGGTTTATCCAGTATTCAGCAGGAGTTTCACATGGCGAAGAAACCCAAGGCAGCGACCTTTATCAAAGACCCGCTCTGGTACAAGGACGCGGTGATCTATCAAGTTCACGTCAAATCGTTTTTCGACTCCAACAACGACGGGATCGGCGACTTTCCCGGCCTGATCGCCAAACTCGATTACATCGCCGATCTCGGCGTCAATACCATCTGGCTATTGCCGTTCTATCCCTCGCCACGTCGCGATGACGGCTACGACATCGCCGAATATCGGGGCGTACACAGCGATTACGGGACCATGGCTGACGCCAAGCGCTTTATCGCCGAGGCGCACAAACGCGGCTTGCGGGTGATCACCGAGCTGGTCATCAACCACACCTCCGACCAGCACCCGTGGTTCCAGCGTGCGCGCAAGGCCAAACCGGGTTCTGCGGCGCGGGACTTCTATGTGTGGTCGGATGACGATCAGAAGTACGACGGCACGCGGATCATTTTTCTCGACACGGAAAAATCCAATTGGACCTGGGACCCGGTCGCCGGTCAGTACTTCTGGCACCGTTTCTATTCGCACCAACCCGATCTGAATTTCGACAACCCGCAAGTGATGAAAGCCGTGCTTTCGGTGATGCGTTACTGGCTGGACATGGGTATCGACGGCTTGCGTCTCGACGCCATTCCGTACCTGATCGAGCGCGACGGCACCAACAACGAAAACCTTCCGGAAACCCACGACGTTCTCAAGCAGATCCGTGCCGAGATCGACGCCAATTACCCTGACCGCATGCTGCTCGCCGAGGCCAATCAATGGCCGGAGGACACTCAGCTGTATTTCGGCGACACCGATGCTGCGGGCCTCAATGGCGACGAATGCCACATGGCGTTTCACTTCCCGCTGATGCCGCGCATGTACATGGCTCTGGCCCAGGAAGATCGCTTCCCGATCACCGATATTCTGCGTCAGACCCCGGAAATTCCCGCCAACTGTCAGTGGGCGATCTTCCTGCGCAACCACGATGAGCTGACGCTGGAAATGGTCACCGACAAGGAACGCGACTATCTGTGGAATTACTACGCCGCAGACCGTCGCGCACGGATCAACCTCGGTATTCGTCGACGTCTGGCGCCGTTGATGGAACGCGATCGTCGGCGCATTGAATTGCTCAACAGCCTGCTGCTGTCGATGCCCGGCACGCCGACCTTGTATTACGGCGACGAGATCGGCATGGGCGACAACATCTACCTCGGCGACCGCGATGGCGTGCGTACGCCAATGCAATGGTCGATCGACCGCAACGGCGGCTTCTCCCGCGCCGACCCGGCGAGTCTGGTGCTGCCGCCGATCATGGATCCGCAATATGGCTACCTGTCGGTCAACGTCGAAACCCAGTCGGGCGACCCGCATTCGTTGTTGAACTGGACCCGGCGTCTGTTGGCGGTGCGCAAGCAGTCCAAGGCCTTCGGCCGTGGCACCTTGAAGATGCTCTCGCCGAACAACCGTCGCGTGCTGGCCTACACCCGCGAATTCACCGACGCCGACGGCAAACACGAAATCATCCTCTGCGTGGCCAACGTCTCGCGCAGCGCGCAAGCGGTGGAGCTGGACCTGTCGGCCTACGTCGGCATGGTGCCGGTGGAGATGCTCGGCGGTAATGCGTTCCCGCCGATTGGCCAGTTGAATTTCCTCCTGACCCTTGCGCCTTACGGTTTCTACTGGTTCGCGCTGGCGGCGGAAAACCAGATGCCGAGCTGGCACGTGGAGCCGGCACAGAGCCTGCCGGATTTCACCACGCTGGTGCTGAAAAAACGCATGGAAGAACTGCTCGAAGCGCCTTCACGCACGACGCTGGAGCAGAGCATCCTGCCGAGCTGGCTGCAGAACCGGCGCTGGTTCGCCGGCAAGGATGCGGCCATCGACAAGGTGCATCTGGCCTACGGCGTGCGCTTCGGCGACGCGCAGCATCCGGTGCTGCTCAGCGAAATCGAGGTCACCAGCGGCGGGCAGACCAGTCGCTATCAACTGCCGTTCGGCTTTATTGCCGAAGATCAGGTTGGCCCGGCACTGCCGCAGCAATTGGCCTTGTCCCGTGTACGCCGTGTACGACAAGTCGGTCTGATCACCGATGCGTTCAGCCTCGAAGCGTTTATTCGTGCGGTGCTGCAAGGCATGCAGAACAACACGGTGCTGGAGTCGAACGACGGTGAAATCCGCTTCGCACCGACGCCGCATCTGGAAAAACTCGGCCTCGGTGCCGAGTCTGAAGTGCGCTATCTGTCCGCCGAGCAATCGAACAGTTCGGTGGTGATCGGCAACAGCCTGGTGCTCAAGCTGATACGTAAAGTCGCTTCTGGCGTACACCCGGAACTGGAGATGAGCGCTTACCTGACCGAGGCCGGGTTTGCCAATATCTCTCCGCTGCTCGGCTCGGTGATCCGCCGCGACGCCAAGGGCGAAGACAACTTGCTGATGATTGCCCAAGGCTATCTGAGCAATCAGGGCGACGCGTGGGAATGGACGCAGAACAACCTCGAACGGGCGCTGCGCGATGAACTGGCTGATGCCATGTCCGAGCAGGAGCAGCATTACAACGCCCTCAGTGAGTTGAAGGATTTTGCCGGCATGCTCGGTCAGCGTCTGGGTGAGATGCACAAGGTGCTCGCCGCGCCCACCGACAATGCCGACTTCGCGCCGCAGGTGTCGACGGCCAAGGACATGCAGGCGACGGGCAAGGATGTCGTCGCGCAGGTCGAGCACGCCTTGAAGCTGCTCAAGCAGCATCAGGGCGAACTCAGCGCAGCGGATCAGAAACTGGTCAAACGCCTGATCGACGAGAAAAAAACCATTCTTGCGCATGTGCAGGATCTGGCGAAAAAGGCCACGGGTGGCTTGCGTATCCGCGTTCACGGAGACCTGCATCTGGGCCAGGTGCTGGTGATCAAGGGCGATGCCTATCTGATCGACTTCGAGGGGGAGCCGGCGCGGCCATTGAGCGAGCGGCGTGGTAAACACAGTCCGTACAAGGATGTCAGCGGCGTGCTGCGCTCCTTCGATTACGCGGCAGCGATGACCATCAACGTGCATAACGTTGACCACAGCGCGGAGTCTGAAACCGCGCGGCGTCTGGTCGCCGAGCGCTATTTGCGTGAGGCCCGTGAGGCATTTGTTCAGGCATATCGCCGTGCGGCAGCTAGTCTTGATCATGCTTGGCAAGATCCTGAAGGGGCCGACGCTGCGCTGGCATTGTTCGGCCTGGAGAAGGCGGCCTATGAAGTGGCCTATGAAGCCGAAAATCGCCCCACGTGGCTGCCCGTGCCGTTGCACGGTTTGTATGGGTTATTGACGGGGCTTAAACCCTTTTCCGATCTTGGTGGAGAGTAGTCATGAGTTTCTCGAACAAGGAACAGGGTCAGGTCAAAGAAGCAGTGCTGCCCTCGGCGAAAGATATCGACGCCTTGGTCCGTGCTGAACATCACGATCCTTTTTCCATTCTTGGCCCGCACGGCGATGGCGCAGGCGGGCAGTTCATTCGCGCTTATTTACCGGGTGCGTTGAGTGTCGTGGTGCTGGACAAGGACAGCGGTGAAGAACGCGGGCCGCTGGAGCAAACGGAAACGCCGGGGCTGTTTGTCGGTCATTTCGATCAGGCGCGGCCTTACCAGTTGCGCACGCGCTGGGCCGGCGGCGAGCAGGTTGCAGAAGACCCGTATAGCTTCGGCCAGTTACTCGGTGAAATGGATTTGTATCTGTTCGCCGAAGGCAATCACCGTGACCTCAGTGCGTGCCTCGGCGCGCAGCTGAAAACCGTGGACGGCGTCGACGGCGTGCGTTTCGCCGTGTGGGCGCCGAATGCCCGACGCGTGTCGGTGGTGGGTGATTTCAACGTCTGGGACGGCCGCCGCCATCCGATGCGCTTGCGGCATCCGTCCGGGGTCTGGGAGTTGTTCATTCCGCGCCTGCAAGCGGGCGAGTTGTACAAATACGAAATTCTTGGCGCCCACGGCATTCTGCCGCTCAAGGCTGACCCGATGGCACTGGCCACGAGCCTGCCGCCGGACACCGCGTCGAAAGTCGCCGAACCGCTGCAAATCGACTGGCAGGATCACGACTGGATGAACAGCCGCCGTGACCGCCACAAGCATTCGGCGCCGTTGTCGATCTACGAGCTGCACGCCGGTTCGTGGCAATGTGAACTGGATGATCTCGGTGAAGTGGCGCGCCAGTACACCTGGCCGGAACTGGCTGAGCGGCTGATTCCCTACGTCAAGGAACTGGGTTTCACCCACATCGAACTGATGCCGATCATGGAACACCCGTTCGGTGGTTCCTGGGGTTATCAGTTGCTCTCGCAATTTGCACCGAGCGCGCGGTATGGCTCGCCGGCGCAGTTCGCTGAATTTGTCGACGCCTGCCACCGGGCCGAGATCGGCGTGATTCTCGACTGGGTACCGGCGCATTTCCCCACCGATACCCACGGTCTGGCGCAATTCGACGGCACCGCGCTGTACGAATACGGCAACCCGCTGGAAGGCTTCCATCAGGATTGGGACACGCTGATCTACAACCTGGGCCGCACCGAGGTGCATGGCTACATGCTGGCTTCCGGACTGCACTGGTTGAAGCATTTCCACGTCGACGGCCTGCGCGTCGACGCGGTGGCGTCGATGCTGTACCGCGACTATTCGCGCAAGGCTGGCGAATGGGTGCCGAACCGTCATGGCGGGCGGGAGAATCTGGAGGCAATCGACTTTCTCCGGCATTTGAATGATGTGGTCGAACTGGAAGCGCCGGGTGCACTGGTGATCGCCGAAGAGTCCACTGCTTGGCCGGGTGTCAGCCAGAGCACGCAGCAGGGCGGTCTGGGTTTCGCTTACAAATGGAACATGGGCTGGATGCACGATTCGCTGCATTACATCCAGCAGGACCCGGTGTACCGCGCGCATCATCACAATGAGTTGAGTTTTGGTCTGGTCTACGCCTGGTCCGAGCGTTTCATCCTGCCGATCTCCCACGACGAAGTGGTGCACGGCAAGCATTCGCTGATCGACAAGATGCCGGGTGATCGCTGGCAGAAATTCGCCAACCTGCGCGCTTATCTGAGCTTCATGTGGACGCATCCGGGCAAAAAGCTGTTGTTCATGGGCTGCGAGTTCGGCCAGTGGCGCGAGTGGAATCACGATCAGCAACTGGATTGGTATCTGCTGCAGTACTCCGAACACAAAGGCGTGCAGAAACTGGTTGGCGATCTCAATCGGCTGTATCGAGAAGAGCCGGCGCTGCACGACCAGGACGACGCGCCGCAGGGTTTTCAGTGGTTGATCGGCGACGATGCAATCAACAGCGTGTATGCCTGGCTGCGCTGGAGCAAGGACGGCAAACCGGTGCTGGTGGTGGCCAACTTTACGCCAGTGCCGCGTCAGGCGTACCGCGTGGGTGTGCCGTTTGCCGGGCGCTGGACTGAACTGCTCAACAGCGATGCCGACACCTATGCCGGTTCCAATTATGGCAATGGAGGCGGGGCGTTTACCGAGGAAGTGCCGAGCCATGGTCAGTCATTGTCGCTGGAATTGAATTTGCCGCCGTTGGCGGTATTGATCCTTAAACCAGAGGGTTGATCCGCGACCGCGTCGCTGCCTTCGCGAGCAGGCTCGCTCCCACAGGGGAAATACATTCCAAATGTGGGAGCGAGCCTGCTCGCGAAGGCGCCAGTTCGGGCACCGCCAAAATCCGGCCTACCGCTCACCAACGCATCCGCACCCCCAGGCTGCCAATGATCCCGTTCAGATCATTGTCATCGACGTCACTGCTGTAATCCGCACTCACATACAGACTCACCGCCGGCGTCACCCGCGCCACCAGACCCAATCCCAACTCGACGGTGGATGACTTGCGGCTGCTGCTGATCTTGTCGACCTGATCCAGCGTCACCGTGCTGCCGGTATAGACGGTGTGCCACAGGTTGGTGCGCACATAGGGTTCGACCGGCAAGCCATTCAAATCGTAACTGCCTTTCAAGCGTGCGCCGACGCGACCGCTCCAGGCCGTCAGATCGGTGGAAGAAGCATTGCCGGAACCGGCGTACGGCGTGTCGAGAGTAATCCGTTGATTGATCAATTGCGCCTGCGGTTCGACCACCCAGTTGTCGCTCAAGCCAATCGGAAAACCGCCTTCCACCGAGAAGGTCATGGCGCTGCCTTCGGTGGCTTGCCGGGCACCTTGGTCGTTGCGACTGAAGCCACTGACCCGGCCGCCGCTGGCGGATACATCCACGTGCCAGCCCTGGGCGCCGATCAGGCTGTAATAAGCGCCAAGGCTTTGGCCTTGCAGATTGAGGGTGTCACTGTTCGGGTCTGCCAAGGCGCGGCTGGTAACCGTGCCGTTGCCATTGGCCTGAATCTGATTGACGCCGCCGATCAGGCCGATTTTCTGGGTATGGCTACCACTTTGCAGAGTCAACACGGCGGGGCCTTTGAAGTCACCGCTGCCGGGCGTTGCGTAGCCTGACGACAGCACATCGGTTTGCGCCTGGCGGGCGCTTCTGCCGTACAACTCATCCCAGGCCGACGGTGCGAGGTCTTCGGTAATCAAGCGTGTGCCTTGCAGGTCGGGCCGTGGGCTGAAGCGTTGCGGGCCGGGGGTGATGACGGTGGCGGGCAAGGTCATGACAGGCACATCCGCGCGATACCACGGGGTCGTTTCATCCGCCGCGGGACCGGCCTGCGCCTCCATGGATGAGCACAGCAAGATAGAGCTCGACACTGTGCAGAACGTGATTTTGATCTCGTGTGGGCTGATGGAAGTTTTCATGAAGGTCTACCTTGCAGGCGCATGCATTGTCTCTGTGTGGCGTCTCTCCTACCCCGAACGAGGGGCGACCGAATGGAGCGGGGCGAACCGTGACCGCTCGATTTCGCGAGTGTCCGAAGGTTCGTCACGGGTAGTGATTCCGGGGGTAGTAAGGTAGAGATAAGAAGAGTCGCGCGCGCCCGTCAAGAAATTGAACGATGAGCGGTAGTGGTATAACGGGCTTTGCAAGCGTTTGTTTTTCTGAACATAACTAAGTGGTTGTTTGTATGGAAAAACGCAGCGAAACCCCCGGTCCAGAGGCATTCAGTTACCGACAGATGGTCTGCCGGTAATTTTTAACCGCCGAATGAGCTGCCCCATTCCGTCCTGTATTGCTGTCACTATTGCGGCTACAAGTGCACCTCTACAGCGAGCGGCAGATGATCTGACAAATGCGTCCACGGCTTGTTGCCGAGGATTTGCGGGTCATGGCTGCTGGCATTGCGCAGATAGATCCGGTCCAGGCGCAGTAACGGAAAACGTGCCGGATAGGTCTTGGCCGGGCGCCCGTGATGACGCTCGAAGGCTTCGTGCAAATAATCTCGACGGGCGAGGGCGACATTGCCCTGCAACTGCCAGTCATTGAAGTCGCCGGCGATGATCACCGGGGCGTCGTCGGGTAGCGATTCGAGCAACTGGCAGAGCAGCTGCAACTGCAATTGCCGATGACTTTCGAGCAGACTCAAATGTACGCAGATCGCATGCACCTCGGCATGCCCCGGCACGTCCAGCACACAATGCAGCAGGCCGCGGCGCTCGGGGCCAGTGATCGAGACGTCGAGGTTGCGGTATTCACGGATCGGATATTTCGACAGCAGCGCATTACCATGATGGCCGTCGGGGTAGACGGCATTGCGCCCGTAGGCGAAATCGCTCCACATGCTGTCGGCAAGAAATTCGTATTGCGAGGTTTGCGGCCATTCGTTGTAACGGCTCGAATGCCGTTCGTGTTCGCCTACTACTTCCTGCAGAAACACCAGGTCAGCGGAGGTGCTGCGCACCGCTTCACGCAGTTCCGGCAGGATGAAGCGCCGGTTGAGCGCGGTGAAGCCTTTGTGGGTGTTGACCGTCAACACCCGGAGACGATGAATGACGGGCGCGTCGACAACATGACGCTCGGGATCGCTGGACACGTTCACTCCTCTGGATTGCGGGCCGCTTATTCATGCGACTGATGGGGAGGGGCGGCAGTTCCTTCTGGATAATTTCGATTGCACATCAAACCCTGTGGGAGCGAGCTTGCTCGCGAAGGCGTCGGTCCAGTCGATACGAATATCGAATGTGACGGCCTCTTCGCGAGCAAGCTCGCTCCCACAGGGAATCAGAGATTCAGACAAAGACGATTTCATAAGGCAAACGCATTCTTTCGAGAATCACCGGCGGCAGCATCGGCGCAATGCCGATCGCCGGTTCACCCTTGAGCTGACTGGCATAGGCGTGAGTGGCGTGGCTCTTGCGCGCCACGGTCCAGGTGTCGAGGCGCAGTTTGCGCGCGCGCTCCCAAGGGATCATTTGCTGGTCGCGTTCAGGCCAATGCCAGGCCCAGACCGGTACATCATGGAAGATCGCGCCGACCTGTTCCGCTGCTTGCGCACTGGCCCGACCCACTGCTTCGTGGTCATCATTGCCATCGCCGCGCCAGGTACTGAACACCACGTCGCCGGGGCGCAGGTAGCGGCTGATGAATTCGGTCACTTGTGCTTGCTGGTCGCATAGAGCGTTGTCAGTAAAGCCGCCTCGCACCCATTTCAGGCTGTGCATCGGCAAGCCGAGGCGGCGCAGGGCTTCGACACTTTCCTGCGGGCGGAATACGCTCAGGCGCTTTTCCGACCATTGCCGCGAACCCGGATGGCTGGCGCTGCCATCGGTGATCGAGAGCAATTGCAGCGGATGACCGAGGCTGGAGAGCAATTGCAGCAGACCGCCGCAAGTGACCACTTCATCGCCGGGATGCGGCGCGATGACCACGGCGCGGGCACCGTCGGGCACCAGACTGCGGGTATTGATGACGGGGATGTTGTCCAGTTGCGCGGCGCTGTTCCAGATCTGCGCCGGCAGACTGCTGTCGCTGAGGGATAACGGTTTCATGGTATGACGTCCTTGTGTTGTCTCGCCCTCAGTCGTGCGCGTGACAGTGATTGTCAGACGCTACCGACCCGTGAAGGCTGGTTGATTGCCCTGCGACGCTCCGAACCCTGGATTGCCGCGCAGCAGAGTATTGCTCATGAAGTGAACTTCGTCGCGTCACAGATCAATCTGATCCGCTTTTTTTTGCGCTATCTGTGCCAGATTTCGCAGATAGTCACCAAAGCCACCTCGAGCACGGCTGTCGAAGCGAGCACTGGTAAGCACTTGTGGGCGATGACTCCAGGCGATGTTGGCGCCATCCCGCTCCAGCTCCCGCACCAGCTGCACATCTTCGTCGCACGCCAGCGGTTTAAAGCCTCCGGCCCAGCGATAAGCGTCGGCGCTGATGCCCAGATTAGCGCCGTGAATGTGCCGATGGCCATCGCAGGCACGGTAATGCCGGTGGTAGCGGATTTGCGCCGCTGCATCGAACGATTCATGCCAGCGTTCGACGGTGACGGTACCGCAGACTGCATCTGCACCCAACCCCAGTTGTGCCACCAGCCAGTCGTCGGCCACGCGGCTGTCGGCGTCCGAACAGGAGATCCAGCGTGCCCCGCGTTCCAGCAACAGCTGTGCGCCGGCCGCCCGCGCCTGGCCAACATTGCGCGCGTCGATGTGCAGGCTCAGCACCGGATAGCAACTGACAATCTGCGCCGAGCGGTCGGTGCAACTGTCGAGCACCACCAACACTTCAACCTTTTCGCCCGCCAGCAAACCGTGGCGGCTGGCGCGCACGGCCGCGCTCAGGCATTCGTCGAGCAAGTCTTCCTCGTTGTGGGCCGGGATCAGAATGCCGATCATCGCAAGCCCTCCAGCGCCGCTACCGAGCGCGGTTCGCGGCTCCACACCTCAAGAATGAAGTCCGCTTCCTGATGCAAAACCAGGCGCGGCAGATGCAGTTTTTCGTGGATCAGGTCGTGCACCTGCCGCGCATTGAGCGGGCAGCCGTCGATGGGCGGGCGCCAATGGCAGGCGAGGAACTGGCCGTCGGCAGTCAGGCAATCACTGGCCCGACGGATCACTTCTGTCAGATCCTGGCCGTCGAGGTAGTAGCCGATCTCGCTAAATACGATCAGGTCGAATTTTTCCTCCGGCCAGTCGCCGGGAAGACGGTTTTGCCGCACTTCAGCGTGATCGAACAGGCTCAAACGGGTGCGCGCCAACGCCACTGCGGCACTGGCGGTGTCGCAGCACAGCAAGCGATCACAACGCGCGGCGAGTTCGGCGCTCAACTCACCATTGGCGCAGCCCGGTTCGAAGATTGCCCGGTAGTGCGGACGCGGCAGGGCGGCGAGGGTGATCGCGCGTTTGCGCTGTTCGTACCAGCGATCGCGAAAGGCCCATGGGTCATCGTTGCCGGCAAACAGGCCGTCGAAATAGCGATCTTCGACACTCATAGAAACACCACTTCAAAGGGTTGCAGCAGGCGATCGAGCACATAGGGTGCGAGCACCGGGCCGAGTCCGGCGTCAGGATCGCCCTCCAGTTGACTGGCGAAGGCGTACACCGCGTGGCGCTTGCGCGCGACTTGCGCCGGCGTCAGGAGAATCTTGCGTGCTCGTTGCCACGGTACGAAAGCGTCTTCCGGGGTTGCCCAGTGCCACGTCCACACCGGCAGCTCATGGCAGCTTGCACCGACCCGGCGCGCAGCTTCGGCACTGGCGCGGCCGACAGCTTCGTGGTCGCAGTGACCGTCCTCGCTCCAAGTGGTGAAGAGCACGTCGTCGGGACGCAGATGACGCGCGATGAAATCGACCAGTTCATCTTCATGAGCGGCGACCTGCGTGTCGCTGAAACCGCCGCGCAGCCACTTCATGCGATGCATCGGCAAACCCAGTCGGCGCAGCGCTTCGGCAGACTCCTGCGGACGCACCACGCTCAGCCGTTCCACCGGCCAACGACTGGAACCGGGGTGGCTGGCGCTGCCGTCGGTCACCGAAATCAATTGCAGAGGCCGGCCAGCGGCGGCGAGCAATTGCAGCAGGCCACCACAACCGAGTACTTCGTCGTCCGGGTGTGGCGCGATAATCACTGCCCGTGCGCCGGGAGGCACCACGCTGAGGATGTCGATGCTATCCAGCTCCGCCAGATGCCGCGAAGCCTGCCACTGATGCAGACTCGTGCCCTGGCCGACAATCGGGTTGGTTTTCATAACGTCCATGCCTCGCCGCTTTTTTTGGCAATCAACTGACCGAGTGCAGCCAGATCACGTTCGGCATGACTCTGGCGCAGAAACACCGGCAGGTCGGCGCTGAGCCGGGCGAACTGTCGATCCTTGCAAAACGGACCCGCGCCGAGGGCGCGACCGACTTCACGCATCACCTGTTCGGCCGATTGCTCGACCACCGCGCGGGCACGGCGAGCGAGCAATTCTGCGTTGTCCTCGGGATGAGCATCAATGTGCAATGCGCTGAACCGCAGTACATCGGCCGCCGCTTGCAACGCGCTGTCGACCGCGCCGAGATGGGCGAGGGCGTGCGGTTCCGGGCGCTGCCCACACTGCGCGCGCAATGTTTCGGCAATTTGTCGCGCGGCGCCGTACCAGCACGCAGCAATGCCGATCCCGCCCTGCCAGAAACCCGGGCGTTGCAGATAGTCGCCGGGGTTGCCGATGGCCTGCGCTTCGGCGCCGTCGAACAGCACCTCCACGCTGCCAGTGGCGGCCATGCCCACCGCTTGCCAGCCTTGCTCGGTGACGGTGACGCCCGGTTGATCGAGGGCGACGGCGACCAGTTGTTGCTGATCATCGGCATCCCACGCGGTGAGCAAGGCATGGCTGAGCACGGCAGCTCCGGAGCACCAAGCCTTGCGCCCGTGCAACGCGACCATGTGCCCGGCCGGACTGACCTTGACCCGCGCCTGCGGCGGTTCCGCCGCCCACATGCCCCACGTGCTACCCGGCGTCGGCGTGCCGCCCAGTTGCTCGATGATCGCCAGTGCGTCGGTGTGGCCTTCGAACAGTTTGCACAAACCCAGATCATGCCCGCCGACTTCCGCCAATCGCTGAAAGCGTTCCAGCGTGTGGCCGCTACCCGGCAACGGCAACCGATCCAGCCCGGCCTCGACCAGCGCCCGCAGGCAATTGCCGAGCGCTACGGTGTGCGGATAATCCGCTGGGCGTCGGGCGAGATAACTGTGCAGGTCCATATCAATCTTCTTCATCACGTTGCAGTTCGAACAGCAGCAGCGAGCGCCCGGTGACCGAGTATTCGTGGCCGAAATCGAAGCGTTCCTGGCCACGAATCGACGGCTGATTGGTGTCGATCATGCACGTCCAGAAGCTGCCTTCCGGCACTTCCGGCAGGGTGAAATTGACAATGTCGTGATGGGCGTTGACCACCAGCAGCAAGGTCGCATCCGCACCTTTGCGGCGAATCCCGGTTTCCTGCGCGCGGCCGTCGAGCAACATGCCCAGGCAACGGTTGTGCGCATCGTGCCAATGTTCGGTGGTCATCTCGGTGGCGTCAGGTGCCAGCCAGGTGACGTCCTTGACGCCGATGTCCTCGTTGTACTCGCCGACCAGAAAACGTCCACGGCGCAGGATCGGATAGGCCAGACGCAGCTTGATCAGGCGTTTGACGAACTTGAGCAGTGCCTTGCCGTCCTCGCTCAGGTCCCAGTTGACCCAACCGATCTCACTGTCCTGGCAGTAGGCGTTGTTGTTGCCGTCCTGGGTGCGGGCGAATTCATCGCCGGCGACGATCATCGGCGTGCCCTGTGCGAGCAGCAGGGTGGCGAAGAAATTGCGCATCTGCCGATGGCGCAGCGCATTGATCTCGGGATCGTCGGTCGGACCTTCGACGCCGTGGTTCCACGACAAATTGTTGTTACTGCCGTCCTGATTGTTCTCGTCGTTGGCTTCGTTGTGCTTGTCGTTGTACGAGACCAGATCGTTGAGGGTGAAACCGTCGTGGGCGGTGATGAAGTTCACCGACGAATAGGGCCGCCGCCCGCGCTGGTTGAACATCTCGCCCGAGGCGGTCATGCGACTGGCGAAGTCGGCAACCTGACCGTCGTCACCTTTCCAGAATGCGCGCACGGTATCGCGGAACTTGTCGTTCCACTCGACCCAACCCGGCGGAAAGTTGCCGACCTGGTAGCCACCGGGGCCGCAGTCCCACGGCTCGGCGATCATTTTCACCTGACGCAGCACCGGGTCCTGACGGCAGGCGACGAGGAAGCTGTGACGCTCGTCGAAACCGTCGTGATAACGGCCGAGAATGGTCGCCAGGTCGAAGCGGAAGCCGTCGACGTGCATCTCGCTGGCCCAGTAGCGCAACGAGTCGGTGACCATTTGCAGCACGCACGGGTGGCTCAGATCGAGAGTGTTGCCGGTGCCGGAATCGTTGATGTAGAAGCGCTTGTCGTCGGGCATCAAGCGGTAGTACGAGGCGTTGTCGATGCCGCGCATCGACAGGGTCGGGCCTTGCTCGTTGCCCTCGGCGGTGTGGTTGTAGACCACGTCGAGAATCACTTCGAGATTGGCTTCATGCAGATGCGCGACCATCTCCTTGAACTCGGCGATCTTGCCGCTGGCCAGATAGCGCGGGTCCGGGGCGAAGAAGGCGATGCTGTTGTAGCCCCAGTAGTTGGTCATGCCTTTGTGCAGCAAATGCTGGTCGTTGACGAAGGCATGGATCGGCAGCAGCTCTACCGACGAAACGCCGACGTTGCGAATATGTTTGAGCACATCGTCATTCATCAAACCGGCAAAGGTGCCACGCACGTTTTCCGGCACCGACGGGTGACGCATGCTGATGCCGCGTACGTGGGTTTCGTAAATGATGGTTTTGTCCCACGGCACGCTGACGCGATGGTCGTTACCCCAGGTATGCGCCGGGTCGATGACCTTGCATTTGGGCACAAACGGCGCGCTGTCGCGTTCATCGAAGCTGAGGTCAGCGTCGGGATGGCCGATGGTGTAGCCGAACAGCGCTTCCGACCATTTCAGTTCGCCGACCAGTTGCTTGGCGTACGGGTCGATGAGCAATTTGTGGTGGTTGAAGCGGTGACCGTTGGCCGGGTCATACGGGCCGTAGACGCGGTAGCCGTAAATCAGCCCCGGGTGCGCATCGGGTAGATAGCCGTGGTAGATCTCATCGGTGTATTCCGGCAGTTCGATGCGTTCGAGTTCAACTTCGCCGGCATCGTCGAAGATGCACAGTTCGACTTTGGTGGCGTTGGCGGAGAACAGGGCAAAGTTCACCCCCAGCCCATCCCAGGTCGCACCGAGCGGGAAGGGCAGGCCTTCACGGATTCTCGACGGCTCGGCGTGCGCGGTGGGCTCGGCTTTCTTTGGACGGGTCATGATTGCTCCTGCAAAAAACGGGGTAGTTCGGTTAACACCGGACCCTGTGGGAGCGAGCTTGCTCGCGAATGCGATCTGACATTCAACATTGCAGTCGACTGACACTCCGCCTTCGCGAGCAAGCTCGCTCCCACAGGGATGGGTGTGCTTTCTTGAGGGCGAGTCAGCCCTCGGTGGCGAGCGAACCCGCCACACATTCATTCCAGTTCAATAATCCGGTTAGAGCGTCAGATCGCCGAAGGCTTCTTCGGCGCTCGCGGCTTTTTCTCAGCGGGTTTTTCGCCCGGGGGAATCACTTTAGCGGCGCTGGCCGATTTGGCCTTGGCCGCCGGTTTCGGTTTAGCGGCCGGCGCTTTGACCTCGGCCGTCTTGCCAGCGGTTTTGCTGCCAGCCGCTTTCGGTGGCTTCTTCGGCGCCAGCGCCTCAGCTTCAGCCAGTTTGCGCGCCATCTCCCAGTGGCGCGCGTCCTGACCTTCCGGTTGGCCTTCCGATTCCCAGATTTGATAGGCGAATTCGCGGATGCGTTTATCGTCGGTACTCATCGCAATGCTCCTGAACTGAACTCATGCTTGTGTTAAGTGTTGGATAAAGAGATTGACCGGGACATCCCCCAGCGCGTCGCTGATATTCAGCTCCCTGTTTTTTGTGACTGCTGCGCTTGAAAAAAGTCCCTTCAGGTTTGTCGCAGAGGCGGCGAACGGTAAAACCACTCGCGTATCGCCCCAGCGCAGCGCATCGACCTGAGGTACAGCACCGTTTTCCAGCAGGGTTGCGCAACGGACCGGCACGATCACGATGGCCTGCTTCCCCTCGTGCTCACGGGCAAACGCGAGCACGTTGTGCGCCTGACTGCCGAGCACTTCCAGGGCCTGGTAGCTGCCCCGGCGAAACAGCTCGGCATGCTCGACACGCAGGTTCAGCACTTCGGCGATCAAGGCTTGCTTGATGCGTCCGTCACGCCAGTTCGCGAGCAACTCCACAGGTGGCAATGGCTTCTGCAAAGCGTGTTCACGTGCGGCGTAATCCACCGGCCGGCGATTGTCCGGATCGACCAGGCTGAAGTCCCAGAACTCATTGCCCTGATACAGATCCGGCACCCCCGGCACGGTCATGCGCAGCAAGGTTTGCGCCAATCCATTGAGGGCGCCGGCGGCGGCAATGCTGTTGACGGTCTTGCTCAGCGCGGCGCGCAGCAGTTCACCTTCTTCACCGGTGAGCAGTTTTTCGGTGAACGCCTGTGCGGCGTTTTCATAGGCTTCGTTCGGCGCACTCCAGCTGCTTTGCAGCTTGGCCTCACGCAGGGCTTTCTGCTGCCATTGCCAGATACGTTTGGCGTAGTCGGCTGCACCTGCCTGATCGTCATCGCGCAATTGCAGCGGCCAACTGCCGAGCAACGCTTGATAGAGGATCAGCTCATCGCCGCTCGACGGCATCTGATCGTCAACCCGAACGGGGCGGGCGAGGGCGCGCCACAGTTCGATCTGCTCCGCGTACCAATGACTGCGTTCACTGAGCACGGCCAGACGCGCGCGGGTGTCTTCGCCGCGTTTGTGGTCGTGGGTCGCGGTGGCGAGCAAGTTGTCGGGGAACTCGGTGAGGCGCTGTAGATTGACCGCATGAAAGTCGCTGACCGGGGCGCTGAACTGCTCGGTGTTGTAGCCGACGTCGTTGCGCGACAGCAGCACCGCCGAGCGATACAGCGCGGTGTCTTCCACAGCTTTGGCCGCTGCCGGTGAGGTCAGTTGCTGAAAGCGTACGCAGGCATGCTTGAGAATCTTGCGTGAGCGGCCACGCGGTTTGCCTCGCCACGGCGTGCCACCGAGCCACGCAGAGACACAGTCGAGCACCGGCCAATCGGCTTCGCTCAGCGTTTGCCGGGCCCCGTCCATGGCCTGCTGGAAAAACACCTCGTCCTGCTCGGAGCGACCCATCGCGCTGATGTAAGTGCGGTACACCGGGAAGTGCACGATCAGCGCCTGCAATACTCGGCGGATGGCGCCGAGGGTCAAATCGCGGGTCATCAGGTCATCGCGAGCCACTTGCAGCAGGGCCTGGGCGACGCTTTCGCAATCACTGGCCAGCGAGCCGTTGAGGATCTGCTGACGCGCCAGTTGCGCTTCTTCGATGAATGCGGCCGGGCGTTCGGTGCGCCGTTGCCAGAGGTCACCGAGGACAAATTCGCCGTCCGGGTCGTGTTGCAGCAGCGACAGCTGGTTCATGAATTCATAACCGGTGGTGCCGTCCACCGCCCAGTCGCGGCGCAGGGTTTCGCCGGCGCCGAGGATCTTTTCGACGTAGATCGGCAAGTGCCTGCCGGGTGCCAGCAGATCGACGCGGCGGCGCAATTTGCGGCAATAACCACGTGGGTCGGCGAGGCCGTCGATGTGATCGATGCGCACGCCATCAACCAACCCCTCGGCGATCAACTGGAAGATTTTGCTGTGGGTGGCTTCGAACACCGCCGGACGTTCGACACGCAAGCCGCCGAGTTCGTTGATATCGAAAAAGCGCCGCCAGTTGATGTCATCCGCTGCGGTGCGCCAACTGGCGAGGCGATAGCTTTGGCGCTCGAGCAACTGATGCAGCGCCTGGAAGCCTGCTTCGGTCGTTGAGTCGAAATGCTGCAGGTTGCTTTGAATCGCTTCAAGCGTTTGCGGATCGCTCGCCAGTTCGCGCAGCTCTTCCTTCAGTGGCATCGCCAGCGAATGTGCGTCGGTCTGATAACTGAGCGTGCTGAACCGGTCAGCGAGGGATTTCAGCGTCTCTTGATGTTTGAGGATCTCACCGTAATCACTCGGGCAGATCGGGAAATGATGATCGTAGTGCTCGACGTAAAAGCTGCCGGTGTTTGCCTTGAACAGCAGCTTCAGCGTGCCTTCCTGCAACGCCACGCCGTAATCACTGCCAAGAAATGGCAGGAGCAATTGGCCTTCCATCAACGGATCGGGCGAGTGCCACTGAATATCGAAGAACTCGCCGTAAGGGCTCAGTCGCCCCCATTCCAGCAGGTCGAGCCACCACGGGTTGTCGTTGCCGCCGACGGCCATGTGGTTGGAGACGATGTCGAGGATCAGGCCCATGTTGTGTTCGCGCAGGGTGCTGACCAAACGCCTTAACGCTGGCTCGCCACCGAGTTCCGGGTTGACTTGGGTCGGGTCGACCACGTCGTAACCGTGCATGGAACCGGCCCGCGCCGCGAGCAATGGCGAGGCGTAAATATGGCTGATGCCGAGCCGGGCAAAGTAAGGCACCAGTGGCACGGCTTGTTCAAGGGTAAAGCCTTTATGAAATTGCAGGCGCAACGTCGCGCGCAGGGGCTGAATGAGCGCTTGATTCATTGGTCACGCTCGGCAGCCTGAAGACGCGCGCACGCGAGTAACTCCAGGCGTCGCGCCGCATCCGCGCCGTCGAGCAACGCCTCACTGGTGCCGGGCAAACGCCGTGACCAGTTCGGATGGGTGTCGATGGTGCCCGGCAGATTCGCTTGTTCGTTGATGCCCAGCGCATCTTCCAGCGGCAACAGCACCAGCGGTGCGCGGGTGTGGCCGAGGAAACGCACGGCGGCATCGACCACTTGATCGGCCTCGTGGGATTCCTCGCGAAAGTTTTGCGGGTCCTGACTCAAGGCACTGCGCAGGCCTTCACGTTCACGCTGACGATGTTGGCGCCATTCGATTTCACCGTTGGCATCGACAAAACCCAACCGTGCGTTCCAGTCGATGTCGCGGCCATGCCACCAGCCGTTGAGTGTCGGCAAGTCGTGGGTGCTGGTGGTCGCCAGTGCGTTGTCCGGCCAGTCGAGGATTGGTTTGAAATGGGTGTTGTCCTGTTCGAACAAGAGCACGCGCATGCCGAGCATCGAGCGGGCGATGAGCTTTTCGCGCAGGCCGTCAGGCACTGTGCCAAGGTCTTCGCCGAGGACGATCGCCTGATGACGATGGGATTCGAGGGTGAGCAAGCGCAGCAAGTCATCGACCGGGTAATACAGGTACGCGCCATCGGCCGGTGCGGCGCCGTTGGGGATCACCCACAAGCGTTGCAGGCCCATGACATGGTCGATGCGCAAACCACCGGCGTGGGCGAAGTTGGCGCGCAGCATGTCGATGAAAGCGCGAAAACCATTGCGGATCAGGCCTTCCGGCGAGAACGCGGAAATGCCCCAGCCCTGACCCGAGCGATTGAGAATGTCCGGCGGTGCGCCGACCGTCAGTGAGGCGAGCAGTTCATCCTGAAAACTCCAGGCCTGACTGCCAGCGCCATCGGCGCCCACCGCCAGATCGGCGATCAGTCCAATGCCCATGCCGGCGCTGCGTGCGGCGGTTTGTGCGCGTTCCAGACAACGGTGGATCAGCCATTGGCAGAAAGCGAAATAGCCGATGCGTTCGGCGTACTCCTCGGCAAAGGCTTCGAGCGCCGCGCCGCGTGGGTCGTGCCAGTGTTCCGGCCATTGCCGCCAATCGAGGTTCTCGCCACGGGCGGCACGCATTTCCTGAATCGCTTCGAAACGGCAGTGATTTTCCAGTGCTTCGCCACCGGCGTGACGGAAACTGGCGAAGTCCGGGTGCAGCGGGTGGTCGCCGGCGACGAATCCTTCATACAAGGCTTGCAAGAGTTTTTGCTTGGCGTCGGCGGCGCTCGGCCAGTCGATCAGTGTCAGGTCTTCCAGTTGCGCGAACTGCTCGGCCAGGCCGGCCGCATCGATCGCATCACGCAAGGCGCGCTCGCCGAGAATCGCCCCGGGGGAGGCATACAGGGAATTGAGAAACAGTCGGCTGGAGGGCGAATAAGGGCTATAACGGCCGGTATCGGCGCTGAACATGGCGTGCAGCGGGCTGATCGCCAAGGCCTCGGCGCCGCGCTCACCGGCCACGCGAACCAGTTCTTCCAGCGCTTGAGTGTCGCCGAAACCACAGTCGCCGGGCCGGCGCAGGGAATACAACTGCACGCTCAGGCCCCAGGCACGCGGGATTGGATTGTCGACCGCATCGCCGACGCTGAAGCAGCGCTCCGGGGCGACGGCGAGGGTGAAGTATTGATCGCCAATGTGCACTTGCTGATAACCGACCGGGATCAGGCCCGGCAATACCGCTTCGCTATCCAGTTTGAGGTTCAGGCGTGAACCGTCTTCAAGGTGGATTTCGCAGGGGGTTTCAGGCGAAAAATAACGCGCCAGATCCACGCCAACGCCGACATCGGCGGTCAACAGTGGTGGCAAGTGGCGGTCTTGTTGTACGGCTTGCAGTTCCAACAGGCTGGCGTCGATTTCCTGCGCCGTGCTGGCCGGGTGACCGAGGCCGATCAGGACATTGCGCAGCACCGCCGGGGCGACTTTCTGTGGGCGGCCGTTGGCGTCGATCCAGTCGACGGCGAGGCCGGCACGGCTTGCAAGAATTTCCAGTTGCGCATCGCTCATAGGCGCTCTCCATTCAGAGGTTGCAAAGGGGTTGCGGCCGTGAGGCTGACAAGCGCGCAATACGCGGGCAGTTCGCCCGATTCCGACAGATCGGCGGTGGGCGGCTGTTGAAACAGCCACACGGTTTCGGTCTGTGGAGGGTTGACCACTGGCGTGTCGCTGAGGTTCAGGTCAATTCGCAGCTCACTGCCATTGCCCAGCCGCCAGCGTGCGCTGACCGCGCCATAACCGAGCATATGGGCGCCGAGCGCTTGCGTGCCGGACAGATGGGGAATGATGTATTGATGGCGAAATTGCAGCAGCTTCTGGTACAGCGCGAGGGTTTCTTGCTGTTTTGCGCTGCCATTGCCAATCAACCTTGGCTGTGAGGCGTGGAAGGTTTTTTCGCCATTCGGATCGGGAATCTGCTCACGTTTGTGCGGATCGGCGAAGGCACTGAACGCGGCGAATTCATTGCGTCGACCCTCACGCACCAGTTTCGCCAGTTCGCCGTGGTGACTGGTGAAAAACAGGAAAGGCTGTTCGGCTGCGAACTCATCGCCCATGAACATCAGCGGAATCATCGGTGACAGCAGCAACAGCACGGTCGCTGCCTGCACGGCACGCGGATCGGCCAGATGATGCAGGCGCTCGCCGAACGCACGGTTGCCGATCTGATCGTGGTTCTGCAAGAACAGCACGAATGCGGTGGATGGCAGGTGTTCGCTGGGCTCGCCGCGAGGTTCGCCGTGACGGGTGATGTGCCCCTGGAAGACAAACCCCTGACTGAGGCAGCGCACCAATTGTTCGGTGGGTTGCGCGGCGTAGTCGGCGTAATAGGCATCGGTTTCGCCGGTGAGCAGAACGTGCAGGGCGTTATGGCCGTCGTCGTTCCACTGCGCGTCGTAGTCGTATTCCAACAGGCTCGACTGGTTGAGTTCGTTTTCCACGGTCAGCCAGACATGCCGACTCGGGTCGATCTGCGCGCGGATGCGCTGGGCCATCTCGGTGAGGAAATCCGGGTCTTCAATGGCATGCACCGCGTCCAGGCGCAGGCCGTCGAAGCGGTATTCGAGCAACCACATCAGCGCGTTTTCGATGAAGAACTCGCGCACTTCGCTACGGCGAAAATCGATCGCGGCGCCCCACGGCGTGTGTTTGTCCTCGCGGAAAAAGCCTTTGGCGTAACGATGCAGGTAATTGCCGTCCGGGCCGAAGTGGTTGTAGACCACGTCAAGAATGACCGCCAGACCGTGGCCGTGGGCGCTGTCGATCAGGTGTTTGAGTTGTTCCGGCGTGCCGTAAGAGGCTTGCGGTGCGTAGGGCAAAACACCGTCGTAGCCCCAATTGCGTTCGCCGGGGAACTGCGCCAGCGGCATCAGTTCGATGGCGGTGATGCCCAGGCCTGCAAGGCGCGCCAGATGTTGTTCGACTTCAGCGAAGCCACCGAGCGCACCGACGTGCAACTCGTAGATCACCGCTTCGCTCCACGGCCGACCGTGCCAGGCAGTGTGGCGCCATTGATAGGCCAGCGGATCGACCACCACGCTGTGTCGGTCGAGGTCGCCATCCTGCGCTCTGGAGGCCGGGTCGGGCACCTCCAGTTCGCCGTCGATGTTATAGCGGTAGCGAGTGCCCGCCGGACAGCGGGTCTTGATCACAAACCAGCCGTCTGTCTGAGGCAGCATTGGCAGCGACTGGCCGTTTTCAAGTTCGACACTGACGTAAAACGCATCCGGCGCCCATAGCGCAAACTGCGTGTGTTCGGCGTCCAGCATGATCGCGCCGTGGGGCCAGGTTTCAGTAGACCGTAACGGCATCGTGGTGAACCTCCCTGGTTATTTGTGGTGAGCTTTACCCAGCGCCTTGGCGACCAGTTGTTCGTAGAGTTCGGCGTACGGTTCAACCGCTTTGCACCAGTTGAACGGCGCCGCCATTGCCCGGCAACGCATGGCATTGAGCAGTTCCGGAAAGGCGAACACCTTGAACGCGCGGCTCAGGGCTTCCTGATAGCTCTCGGCAGTGGATTCATCAAAGAGGAAACCGGTGACGCCGTTTTCAATGGTGTCGGCCAGCCCGCCGGTATTGCGCGCCACGGGCAGAGAGCCGAAACGCTGGGCGTACATCTGGCTTAAACCGCAAGGCTCGTAGCGCGAGGGCATCAGCAGGAAATCGCTGCCAGCGAACATCCGCCGAGCGTCGGTTTCGTTGAAGCCGATGCGCACACCGATCTGCCCGGGAAAGCGCAGCGCCAGTTCGCGCATGGCTTGTTCTTCTTCCGGCTCGCCACGACCGATGATCGCGATCTGGCCACCGTTCTGCACGATGTACTCGGATACCGCGATCGTCAGGTCCAGACCTTTCTGATAGACCAGTCGCGACACCACGGCGAACAGCGGGCCTTCTGAGTCATTCAATTCAAATAGCTCACGCACATGCGCGGCATTGACCGCTTTGCCTTCCCAGTCGCCAATGGCAAACGGCGCAAACAAGTGCGGATCGGTGGCAGCGTCCCAGCTCTCATCGATGCCGTTGGGAATGCCGCTGAGCAAGCCTTGCTGGGTCTTGGCGGCGAGAAAGCCGTCGAGGCCGCAGCCAAAATCCGGGGTGGTGATTTCCTGCGCGTATGTGGCGCTGACCGTGGTGATGTGACTCGAATAGGCCATGCCGGCCTTGAGGAACGACATCTTGCCGTAGAACTCCATGCCTTCCTGTTGCAGGGCATGGGTGGGAATCCCCAGTTCAGGGCAGGAGCCGAGGCTGGTCACACCCTGATAAGCGAGGTTGTGAATGGTGAACAGGGTCGGTGTGCGCTGCCCGCGCCAGTGCATATAGGCAGGGGCGAGACCGGCCGGCCAGTCATGGGCGTGCACCAGATCCGGGCACCAGTGAATTTGTGCAAGGTTGGCGGCGATGTCGGCAGCGGCCAGGCCCAGACGAGCGAAACGAATGTGGTTGTCTGGCCAGTCGCGACCGTTGTTGGCGCCGTAAGGCGAGCCTTCGCGCTCGTAAAGTTCAGGGCAGATCAACACGTAGATGACCAGACCGTCCGGCATGTCCATACGGCCGATCTTGCACGGTGGCAGAGCCGCATGGCCGCCCAGTTCGCCAATGATGTGGATCGGGTTTTCGCTGTGCATCACCTGCGGGTAACCGGGGATCAACACGCGCACGTCGTGCAGATGGGCCATGGCCCGGGGCAGAGCAGCGGAGACGTCACCCAGGCCGCCGGTCTTGACCAGGTCGGCGATTTCCGAGGTGACGAACAACACTTTTTTCTTGTTGGGGTTCTGGCTCGCTACCGGAGTCAGCGTTTTGGTGCCTGGGACGTTGATCTGTCGGCTGCCGGGAACACTGACGGTGCTCGATTCTCCAACCGCCTGCTGAGCACGCTCTCCCTGAATATCCAATGCCGCACTGATCATATGAATCTCCCGTCTCGTTGATCTGATTCTTGTCTTGAACAAGCGATGTCCATGGCCAAGTCCTGTGGCCGGGCGCAAACGCGCCACGCATCGGTGAGCAAACGCTACCCAACACGCGCAAGCAGAATGGGTGATCGGGCCGTTGCAAGGATTGCACCAGTCGCTTTGGCCCTGTCTTTCTGATGACCCGCCGCGCAATGCAAAAGTTTCGAGTTTTTTTCCGCAATGTGACCGACAGGTCGTACCCCGAAAAAACCAGTCTAGGCCAGATCCTAGAGCGGGCCAGAGCAAATGGGTAAATTGTTCGACAATCGGTTTGCCGTTAACGGAAGTCGTGGTCTGGAAGGGTAAACGCACCGACGAAGTGCAGGTTTTTCTTTGGGGAAGGGCTAAAACGGTGACTGGGTAGTCACGACTTTGTGCTAGCGGGCAGCGCGGGCGCACTGTTGTGGTGCGGGCAGTTTGTTGAAAGGGTGACTGTGAATGCCTCTTCGCGAGCAAGCTCGCTCCCACAGGAGATCTTCAGTGGACAGAAAATCTGTTCCTGGCACAGATCCAATGTGGGAGCGAGCTTGCTCGCGAAGGCAGTGGTCGCTACACCAGCGCAATGATGGGAAATCTCAGTTCAGCAGGCGAATCGGCTCCCCAGCCGCCCATCCCTGAATATCCTCGATCATCTGCGAAAAGAACTGCTCATAGTTCTGCCGACTGACATAGCCCACATGCGGCGTCGCCAGCACATTGTCGAGTGTGCGAAACGGGTGCATCGACGGCAGTGGTTCCTGCTCGAACACATCCAGCGCCGCCCCGGCGATGTGCTGCTTCTGCAAAGCCTTGATCAGCGCCGCTTCATCGACAATCGGCCCGCGTGCAGTGTTGACCAGCAGTGCCGTCGGCTTCATCCAGCCCAGCGCCTGCGCATCGACCAGCCCGCGACTGCGCTCGCTGAGCACCAGATGCACCGACAACACATCGGCCTGCTCGAACAGTGCCTGTTTGCTCACGTACGTAACGCCAACCTGTTCAGCCCGTTCGGCCGTGAGGTTTTCGCTCCAGGCGATCACCTTCATGCCGAACACCTGGCCAAACTGCGCCACACGTTGGCCGATGCTGCCCAGACCGAGAATCCCGAGGGTCTTGCCATGCAAGTCACCGCCCAGCCCTTGCTGCCACTGGCCGGTGCGCAGGGCGTTGGCTTCTTTCACCAGATTGCGTGTCGCCGCCATGATCAGCGCCCACGTCAATTCCGGCGCGGCGTGCTTGTAACTGTCAGTGCCGCAGACCTTGATCCCGAGTTTTGCCGCCGCTCGCATGTCCAGCGCGGCGTTGCGCATGCCGCCGGTGACCAGCAGTTCAAGGTTGGGCAGGCGCTTGAGCAGGTCTTCGTCGAATCGCGTGCGTTCGCGCATCACGCAAATCACCTGATAGCGGCCCAGCCGCTCGGCCAGTGTTGCGTTGTCGGCCGGGTAATCATGCTCGAACGTCACTTCACCGAGGCTATCGAGCATTGACCAGTCGACCACATCGCGAGCCACGTCCTGCCAGTCATCGATCACTGCAATCTGCACCGCCATCAGCCTTACCTCTTCAACGAACGGGATTGGTTGTATTCAGCCAGCCAAGCAACGCCTTGTGGAACTGCGCCGGTTCTTCCATTTGCGGCGCGTGGCCCATGCCGGGAAATTCCACCAGCGTCGACTGCGGGATCAGCTTGGCCACATGTTTGCCGAGCACCTCATAGTGGCCGATTTTCGCTTTCACCTCAGGTGGCGCGAGATCCTTGCCGATGGCTGTGGTGTCGGAGGTGCCGATCAGCAGCAGGGTCGGCATCTTCAAGTCCTTGAACTCGTAGTACACCGGCTGGGTGAAAATCATGTCGTAGATCAGCGCCGAGTTCCACGCCACTTGCGTCTTGCCCGGGCCTTTGCTCAGGCCGGCGAGCATGTCCACCCAACGGTCGAATTCCGGTTTCCAGCGGCCGTCGTAGTAAGTGGTGCGTTCGTAATCACGAATGCCTTGGGCGCTGACTTTCAGCTCACGTTGATACCACTGATCTACCGTGCGATACGGTACGCCGAGGGCTTTCCAGTCTTCCAGACCGATCGGGTTGACAAGTGCCAACTGCTCGACCTGTTCCGGGAACAGCAAGGCATAACGGGTGGCGAGCATGCCGCCGGTGGAATGGCCGAGCAACGTGGCTTTCTGAATGCCCAGCGCTTTGAGCAACTGCTGAGTGTTGGTCGCCAGTTGCTGAAAGCTGTACTGATAGTTGTCAGGTTTGCTGGAGGTGCAGAAGCCGATCTGATCCGGCGCGATCACCCGGTAACCGGACTCGCTCAAGGCCTTGATCGAACTGTCCCAGGTCGCTGCGCAAAAATTCTTGCCGTGCATCAGCACCACGGTGCGGCCATTGGCCTTGCCGTGGGCGGCGACGTCCATGTAACCCATTTGCAGGGATTTGCCCTGAGACTGAAACGCAAAGTGTTTAAGCGTGTAGGGGTACTCGAAACCTTGCAGTTCCGGGCCGTATGCCGGGCCTTCCGGCGCGGCTTCGCCGGTCGTGACAGCCTGAGCTGACAGGGGCAAAGCGGCGCAGAGGAGCAGGGAGGGGAGCCAACGGGAAAACGTGACAGACATTAGGTCAAACTCCGTTTGAAATCAGCCGATGCTGGAACGGCTGGATTATGCCGACGTTAAACACAGGCAATGCGCGCGCCCGAACGTTCAACCCAGCCAGCCCAGCGTCAGCATGGTCAGCACGCCATAACGGGCACCTTTGGCCAGGGTGACAATCAACAGGAAGCGCCCGAGCGGTTCGCGCATGACGCCAGCAACCAGCGTGAGCGGGTCGCCAATGACCGGCAACCAACTCAGCAGCAGCGACCAATGCCCGTAGCGCTCATAGTGTTTGCGCGCCTTGGCCATGTGCGCGGGGCTGACCGGAAACCAGCGGCGATCCTGAAAGCGCTCGATGCCGCGGCCCAGCCACCAGTTGACCAGCGAACCGAGTACGTTGCCCAGCGTTGCCACGGCCAGCAGACCCCACAGCCAGTAACGCTCGCTGATGAGCAAACCGACCAGCAATGCCTCGGACTGCAACGGCAACAAGGTGGCCGCACCGAACGCGGCAAAGAACAGCCCGAAGTAAGCGGCGCCGATCAATGGGCCGGGTAGTCCGCCACCACCACATCAGCGCCGTCCTTTTTCAGGCCGATCACTTGATAAGCATCGCTCATGCCGTCCATTTCCATGCCCGGCGAACCCATCGGCATACCTGGAGCAGCCACGCCGAGCAGATCGTCACGCTTGCTCAGGGCCAGGACCTGCTCCGCCGGCACGTGGCCTTCGACGAATTTGCCGTTGATGATCGCGGTGTGGCACGACGCCAGACGCGGCGGCACGCCATGTTGCTGCTTGAAGCTGCTCATGTCGCTTTCGACGTGGTCTTCGACTTTGAAACCGTTGGCTTCGAGGTGGCTGATCCATTTTTTGCAGCAACCGCAATTGGCGTCACGATGGACTTCGATCGGGATCAGGTCGGCGGCTTGCGCCAGGGAAGAAAGGAACAGGGCGCTCAGGGCGACCAGACGCAGATGGGTTCGCATAACGGATTCTCGGCTCGGGTGACGATCGGAAAGCAGGCATTTTGACCGGTTTTTTCCGCCGGGCATCAACGCAATGTTTCCAGTTGTTGCAAAGGGGATTGGCAGGATGATCGTAGATCAATGCTGACAGGTTGCTGAGCGTGAGATGACAAATTTGTCAGGTGGCCACATCTGGCGATGGTGTGAATCTGTGGGAGCGAGCTTGCTCGCGAATGCGGTCATTCAGACACTGAAGCAGCGACTGGCCGATTGCTTTCGCGAGCAAGCTCGCTCCCACAAGGGTTATCTGTTGGGCAGAAACCCTTGTGGGAAGCAGAGATCAGCGCACTTTGAAGCGCCCCATGATCGCGCTCACCCGGCTGTTGGCCTCAAGTAACTGGTGGGTGTTGAGCTCGCTGGCTTTGCCGCTCTGCACCAGCTCATCCACCATGTGGCGGATTTGCACCATGCTGCGGTTGATCTCTTCGGTCACGGCGCTTTGCTGCTCGGCGGCGGTGGCGATCTGCGTGCTGAGGCTGTTGATGTGGCTGACCGAGCCGGCCATTTCATCCAGACCCGAATTGACCCGTGCAGTCGCGTCGGCAGCCGACTGGCAACTGGCCTGGGTGTTCTCCATGGCGCTGACCGACGAGCTCACGCCTTGCGTCAGACGCGTCAACATCTCGTTGATTTCCGAAGTGCTGGCCTGGGTGCGCGCGGCGAGGGCACGAACTTCATCAGCAACCACGGCAAAACCGCGGCCCTGTTCACCGGCGCGCGCGGCTTCGATGGCAGCGTTGAGCGCCAACAGATTGGTCTGCCCGGCAATCGCGCCGATCACCCCGAGAATCTCGGTGATGCGCTGGGCATCCTGTTGCATGTTTTCGACTTTGTGCGTCGCGCTGGCCACTTCATCGATCAGCGCCACGACACTGTTGGTGGCTTCGCCCACCACCACACGCGAACGGTCGGCGTTTTCGTTGGCGCGCTGGGTGAACGCGGCGGTTTCGGCTGCATTCTGCGCCACGCTTTCTGCCGTCGAACTCATCTCGGTGATGGCGGTAACGGTCTGATCGGTTTCCGAGGCGTGGCGCAGCAGGATCTGGCTGGTGTGCGCCGAAGTGCGTTGCAGGTTGTCGAGGCTGGAAGCCATGGCGCCGGTGGCCTGGGTAACTTCGCCGATCATGTTTTGCAGGTAGGCAATAAAGGTGTTGACCGAATGGCCAATGGCGCCAAGTTCATCTTCGGCGCGGATGGTAATACGGCGAGTCAGGTCGGCATCGCCGCTGGACAGCAAATCGATGTTGGCTTTCAACGCTTTCATGCGCTGCACCAACTGGCGAATCGCGTAGACCTGCAACAGCACCAGCAGAATCACCAGCGGAATCTGCAACAGGCTCAGGGTGCTGAGGACGTCATCACGCTGGGCGGTGAGCATTTTCGTTGGCAGGGCGCTGGCGAGGAACCACGGCGTGCCTTCAATCGGGCGCATGAAGAAAGTGCTGGCTTCACCGTTGTTGTCGAACTCGATGCGTTGCGCCTGATCGCGGTTCTGCAACGCGGCTTTGACCTGGCTGGCGAAGGTCGACGTGCCGGCCAGTTCGCTGATGTTCTTCAGCACGATCGGGCCACTGATGCGCGAGCTGTTACTGATGATCTTGCCGTCGGCCTCAATGATCAGCATCTCGGCGTTGAGGTCTTTTTCCTTGCGCGCCACCAGATCGTTGAAGAAACCGAGGGTGACGTCGATGGTCGAAACGCCCCAGGCGCTGCCGTTTTTCTGGATGGCCATGGCGCAGTTGGTACGCGGTTCGGCGCTGGCGTCATCTTTATACGCTGCCGCCCACGCACATTGGCCGCGCGGTGTGGCCATGCCGCCCTTGTACCAGCTCTGGTCGTAATAGTTGGGGGCCGCGTCACTGTTCCAGAACGTATTCACGGCCAGTTTGCCTGACGCGTCGCGGTGCCAGAACGTACTGAATTTGTTGCGCCCGGCTTCACGCTGCCCCGGCAGCGGCCAGATCCCGCCACCGAATACCTTCAACTCACCGTACTGATCGACCAGGCCTGGCAGCACCGTGTCGATGGCGGCGCTGTCGAGCAGCGGGATGGTCTGGGTGATGCTGCGCTGTTGCGCCTGCACTTTGTTCAACTCGCCCTGAATCTGCTCGGCCACTTCGGCGATGCGGTTGAGGACTACCTGTTCTTCGGTATGGCGCAGTTTCGGGGCGACCAGTTGGCTGATGCCGACAACGGTCAACACCGACAACAGCAGGATGAACAGAACCAGAAACAGCGTGTAGCGAGCCTGAATAGTGCGGAATGCGGGCATGGAGACCGGTCCTTGAGCAGCGTTTCTTATTAGGGGGCGGGGGTAAAACAGTGCGGGTATCCACAGCGTATCGTCGTTGTGGCGAGAAGCTTTAGGTACTCACGTCCTAAAAAGTGCAGGTGCCGATGACTGGTCAGTATCAGGGTCGATACATAAACGCAGATCAGCGCACCCAAGTGCGCGTCACCCCGATGTTCATTTCATTGTCATGACAGCTCTGGGGCACGATTTGCGGGGCGTTGGGCTTTTGTATCGAGAATGTACAAGAATTGTAAAAAAGTGCAGAAAGAGGTTGGTGCCATCAGTTCGCCCGCCGATACTCGCGCCCATTAATGGTGCTTGGCACGGATATTTTCATGGTCATTTCACAGGGAGTCTTCTCATGACGATCGGTATTGTCGGTGGTTGGGAGAGCAAGGCAGGGGTTCTGGTTCGAAACACCGGCGCAAAAAAACAGGTGGCCCAGAGCGTCAAGGTGCAGCAGATGCTGACCATGGTCGGCAACGATCCCAACGCACTGAATACTGCTGAAATGGACAAGCAGGGTTTGCGCAAGCAGATCAAGGGTTTTGATCCTGCGAATGTGTCGGTCAAACAACTGGGTAACCTGAGCGCTTTTCTGCGTGGCCGCGGGCTGATCTCCGAGATCACTTCGTTTACGTTGATGAACGCCGGTGACAAGTTCGACCGTTTCGGCGTGACGACCGATGTCGATGCGAAATTCAATGCGCTGGAATATTTCGCCACCCAACTCGATGCCATCCAGACCAACGGGCTCAATGGCAACGCCTACGGCAAGAACCTGATTCCCGAGTTCAAGAAAGCGATCTATGTTCTGCAGAACCTCAAGACCTACGGTGAAGGCAATGCCGCGAAACCGGTCGACGAGGGCGTCAAAGCCAAGGCTTGAGCCCACCCGGTGTAGCCCGTTCAACGCTTGAACGGGCTGGTCGAGGTAAAGACTTTTGGTTCAAGACAGCGGCGACGCCTCGCTGGCGCGCGGGGTGATGTGTTGTTGCGCCTGATCATGCAATCGCTGGATGTGCGGGCAACGCAACTCCAGCGTACGCGGCTGATATCCACGATGAAACAACGCCAGCCATCCCGCGCAACGTTCATTCGGGGCAATCCCGGTGAAGACAAAGCCCATCGCCGAGAAGCTTTCCACGGCGCTGGCGAAACCCGTTGCCAGCCTGAGTCTGATCGAGATCATCCAGTGTCCGGGCAGTTGTCGTAGCTGTTTAAGTAAAGAGCTATCGAGTTTTTTCAGCGTCAAGTCATAACGCCCGAAAGAGTGTTCGACCTGCATCGGCGGCCCCACCCAAGGTGGTTCTTTTTCCTGCACCCCGTACACCTCGCACAAATGCTCCATGAGTTCGCGACAGCTTTGCGGCCATGGCAACGTCGGGAGCGGGCGGCGGTAACCATCGACAGGGGTGTAGCCGATGACGATGGACTCCGGCAGTGCTTCGCCAAACGGCGAGGGCACATAGTCGAGCAACAACCCACTGCTGCAAAAGCCGAGCCGGTCAGCCATGCGTTGGGTATAGGCGTGCTGTGTCACTTGTTTGATGGTCACACCGTGGCAACCCAACGCTTGCGCATGGATCAACAACCGAATGCCTAACTGGGTGGCGATGTTCTGCCCGCGAGTCGACGGATGGACAACGCTCAATGCCAGTTCCGCTGTGTGTGATCCGCAGTTTCGGCACAATGTGGCGTGACCGAGGATTTTCTTGCCGGATTCCGCCACCAGGGAATGCCAGCGTCCATCGCCATGGTTCTGGTTGATCATCAAAGGCAAATACACGTGGGGCTGCACGTAATGGTCGCCATAGATTTCGCGGAACAAACGGCTGACGGCTCCGGCGTCGGAGCGGCGATAACTGCGCAGCGTCACGTTGTCCATGGGCATTGCTCCGGACGTGGGGTTGCGTAACTGCGCAGGTCGACGACTCGTTGGCTTTTGCCGGAGCGCGGATGGCGAGCGAGCTCTTCGGCTGTGCAATGGGTAATCTGCAACTCGATTAACCGATCCGCGCAGAGTTGCGTCATCAACGGGTATTGCTTGATCAATTCCCCGTGCAATGTTGTGTTGGCGCAAGCTGTCAAGGGTTTCAGCGCATCGGGCACCCACTTCAGAAGCAAGATGTCGATGTTCGCCGATTGGCTGATGACCAGTTGCCAGTCGTTGCAGGTAGTGCGCTGGACGATTCTGTCGATGTCCTCCATCAGCAGGGTCAGGCTGCTCACCCGCACGCGCTGACTGCTCCCGCTACGACCCAACAAGGCAAACTTGCGCATGGCCGTCGAGGCCGGTTCTCGCCAGCAGGCGAGGTCGCCCACCGGGTAACGGATCAACGGCATAAGCCGGCGGGTGAGGTTGGTCACCACCAACCGTCCGCTACGATCGCATTCCTCAATCACTTCACCGGTGTGCTCGTCGATAATTTCCAGCACGCTGTGGCTGGCCAGCATGCGGTGTTCGCCAAAGGCACAATCGCGGCTTGTGGCGCCGATGAACCCCGCGTCGACACTGGCGTAGCCGATGGAAGCGAACCGCGCATTGGGGAATACCCGGCGCAATATCTGCAGTTGCCCGGCGAACAGGCTTTCGCCGCCGTAAAGCACGGTCTCGACTTCGGCCAGACTTTGCGCCTGGCGCTCCAGCACGCTGGCGAATGTCAGCAATTGTGCAGGCACGCCGGCCAATACGTTGATCCGGTGCTGACGGATGGCGTCAGCCAGCACACCAGGGTCGACGTCGCCGGTAAAAGGGTATTCGGTGACGCCCGCTGTTTCGTGCGCCAGTGCATCGTGGATAAAGATGAAACTGGCATACAGATCGCCGACAAAAAACAGATTTGCAACCCGGTCTCGCGGATTCAGTTGGCTCGCCAGATGGTGACCGAAGTCGCGTACAAGTGTCTGCCACTCCTCGCGGGTAAACACCGAAAGTCTACCGGCGCTGGTTGTTCCACCGGTCTTGAACAGCAGTGCACGTTCAACCATTGAGGTCAGAACGGGCCAATGCTCCAGGTTCTCGCTACTTGCCCAGTATTGTTGTGGGTCGATCAGCGGAAGTTCATCCAGTGTCGTTATCTGTGGCGCAACGTTTTGCAAATGACTGGCGTAATAAGTTGAGTGCTGTCGGGCGAAGGCGAGCAACTTGTTCAGTTCAAGTGTGATGTTCATGGTGTTCTCTTTAGTTGTTCAGGTACGGGACGATGCTGGCTCTTTAACGGCGAGCGTCGACCACGGGCGGTATCTTTCCGCTGTGTCTGTTTCTGTCGAACTGTTGCGGCTCGCAGGTTTGCGCTTGCACGGTGAGAAGCCCGGTTCGCACGAGGGTCGCCAGCGTCGCGTAGCCTTCCAGTCGGCGCAGGATGTCTGCGGCGGCACCGGGGCTGCGAATCAGCAGGCGTTCGAGGCCGTCAGGGGCGTGATCGAGGTGCAACTGAAACGGTGCTTGCAGATGCAGGGCGAGCTGGTTCAGGCAGATGAAATCGCTGCCGATACGCAGGAGCTTGCCGTGCCGCTGCAGCAGTTCGAAACGCGGGGAACTCAGCCCGCACGAGCAATCGCCGAGCAACCAGCGCCCGGTGTCGCCGACGTCATAACGCTGAACCTGCTGGCCCTCGCGGGCTTTGGCGGTGAACAGTAAACGGCCAATTTCATCGCCAGCGACCGGTACGTCCTCTTCCAGTGCGACGATTTCCAGATGCTGGATCGCGTCCATCAGATGAAACACGCCATCGCCGGTCGCGGCGCAGGCATGCCCGAAGGGGCCGGCATCGACACTGCCGTACACCGCCGAGCGGATGCTGGCAACGCCACAGCGCTGCAACAGTTCGCGGCACTGATCACTGATGTGTTCACCGCCGAGAAAGACTTTTTCGATGGCGCCATAACGGCTCAGACGCTGCTGTTCGTTGAGGAACAAACGATGCAGGGTGCTGGGCATGCCGATCAGTACCGTCACGCGCTGTTCGATGATGACTTGCGCAATATCGCTGTAGTCATCGTCGGCCGGAGCACCCATTGGCAGGTGGCGGGCGCCCAATATTTCCAGAACTTTGGCAAAACTGAAGAAGCCGCCGTACAAACCGCCACTGAAGAACAGGTTCATCACCTTGTCTCGGCTCGGGTCGAGACCTGCCGCAAACAACCCGTCGGCCGTTGCGCGCATTTGTCGTTGAAAATCGCGGTAGCTATAACCCGCCAGCGCCGGTGTGCCGCTGCTGCCGCCAGAGCGGAAAAACAGTTGCGCTGCCGCTGTGGTCGGTCGTGCGATAAACGCTTTTTTGTCGGTGATTGGCAAGCCTGTCAGCATCGGCGCGCCAGTTGGCCGGTCGAGGGTCATGTGGGTGGGCAAATGCGTCGGCGCAACGCTGACCGACACCCGCCGGCTCAGGCGCTGCAGGGCATAGACGCCATCGTGGGGTTCGCCATCGTAGCCGTCGTGAATGGCGTTGATCGGCGCAATTCGGCTGACACCTGCTGCAATCAGCGTACGCGACAGTTCACCGATGTGCGTTTCGCCGCACGCCAGCGCACAACTCTGTAAAACGTTGCGCCAGGGCAGCAGGGTTTGTGTCAGTCGCGCCCGTGGCAGGGGTTTGAGCAACACCGTGCGAAACAGCGGCGAGGGCGCGAGTAACTGGTCGTGGCTCCAGATCACCCGCCATCCCGGTGCGCTCCAGACCTGCGCCGTCACCCCGGAAAAACTCTCGCCCAGACGCGTCATCAGGGTGCAGGTGGTGATCTCGCTGGCCTCCTGAGCCGTGGGGATCAGCGCTGGCCATTGCCCGGCGCGGCGCTCGAACGCCTTGGCCAATTCGCTGCCGATTGCTTGCAGAACGGCGGGTTCGTCGCTGTCGACCAACAACCATTGCGGGCTGGAGCAGGCTTGCTGGTCCAGTCGGCAGACCTCATCGACCAACGCGTCCAGTGCCTGCGACGAGGCGGCATCCGGCGTCAGGTAGGCGAAACTGATGCGGTGCCCCCAGTCGATCCAGCGACAACCGGGCGGTAACTGTTGGCGGATCGCTTGTAGTGCCGCTTCGCCACCCCACGCCGAAACGCCGTTGGCCATGTTGCACAAACGACCGATTTGTTCCGTCGCCACTGGCAGCACGGCCACGTGATAGCGCAGCTGGCCGGTTGGGTCGCATTGCACCAGCGCGTGCAGCAAGCGCGCCGTCAGGCCCTGGTCGCTGCGGCTGGGACGTAACCAATTGATGTTGCCGGCCAACAGGCTTTCAATGATCGCGCAACACGCCAGTAGCGGTGCGTTGGCCGGTGTGATGTGGACCACCAGTCCCAGCGGACTCCAGCGCTCAAAGCGCGATTGCTGATGATCGATACGTCGCAGCGATTCAGCCTGATCGCCCAGTTCGCGCTCAAGCTTGAGTTGCAGAGCATGGGGCTGACAGAAGCCGATCAGGGCCTGGCGTTGTTCTTCATCCAGCGGCAGTTCGGCACTTTGCAATTGCTGGGCAAACTGTGCGGCGGCAGTCAGTACGGTGGCGCTGTCCAGCGGCGTACTGAGCTGTTGTGGCAAGGTCGGATGCAGCAGCGCCAGTGCGTTGTCGAGGTCGACGTCCGCGTGCAGTTCTCCGTTGATCAGGTACATGTCAGTGCCTCCCCAGTAATTCGGACGCGGCCATCGCGCAGCTTCTGCCGACCGTGGTGCCTGCGCGGCCATGCAGTTCGAACCAGTCACTGGCGAGGCCGCAGTCACAGCTCGAAGCGGGGTGCAATGTCGCCAGATCGCTCATCACCACGGCGTGCGCCGGGCTGGACGAAATATAGGGCGAAACGAACCCCAGCAAGCCTTGCTGGCCGTAGGGTTGAACGGAGAAGTCCTGCGGATTGCGTACGTAAGCCTTGGTGTAAACGGGCACATGAAAATGATGGTGGGCACATTCGATGTAAGGCACCGCGTGCTCGACCGCGCCGTAACCGTCGCGGCATCGTGACGTTGCGATACCCAGTTGTCGGGCGATGCGCCCATACAGTTGTTGTTTTGAAATTTCCTCGCGGGCCTGTGTTTTCCAGCCGCCGCCGAAGAACACTAGCGAATCGGCCGGCAGTTTCAGCTCAGGCACACCTGTGGCCTGCATATGCTGCAAGGTCTGCCAAAGAAACGCCGGGAAACCGAAAATGCGCACGGGCAGGCCTTCCTCGGCGAACGATTGCAGGGCCGCGATGACCCCGAACACATCGAACTGGTGGCCATCGCCGTTGCAGCGCAAGGCGTAGACAACTCGGTTGACGGGCGCAAAGCGGCAAAGGAACTGGTCGGTATAGGACGTTCCCAGTGTGATCGCACCTTGCGGTTCGTAGCTCAGCAGCAAGTAGTTGCACGGCCTATCCGGTGTGTTCCAGCCGTAATGGCTAAAGATCTGCTCGACCATGAACTGCGCGGCCGACAGGCTGCGTTGGTCATAGCGCATGCGGCTTTTTTGGCCACTGGTGCCGGAGGATGTCAGTTCCAGGGCATTCTCCCCGGTCGGGCTGAGCAACAGTTGCTGTTTGAAAAAACTGGCCAGAATCGGCGGCAGTCGGGACCAGTCATCGAGGCTGTCCAGATCCTTCACATCGAGGCCGTTGGCGTTCAGCCAATGTTCGTAGCCGGGGGTGTGCTGGCAATGAAACCGACTGATTTCGGTCATGGCCTGGTCGAACAGTCCCGCAGGCACAGAATCCGGGCAATAGGGGGCTGGCAACGCGCAAAGCGCATCGCTGGCGGGGAAGTGGTTCATTCAACATTCCTTTATTGAGTGGAAGCGGAGTCGGACGGTGTGGATTGCAACAATCCCTGCACCAGAGGCAGGCACATCAGGCCGCTGAAGGCCGCGCAGATTGCGAAAAGCTCGAGGCGGGCGCCACCGCCGATGGCGGCAATCAATGAGCCGCCGAGCCCCATGACCGCAATCGAAATCATGCCGGCCAGCGCCGAGACCAAGCCCTTGCTGTCGGCGCTGGCAAACAGCGCCAGCCGGTAAAGCGCAGCGTTGCTCATTCCCAGCCCGACCGCGTACAACGCCAGGCTGGCAACCACTGCGCCGAGTCCAGCACCGCACAGCGCGCAGGCAATCAATGCCACAAGCCCCAGACAAAAAGGCCAGAGCGCCAAGCGGATCAGCCGGGATAAAGAGTGCGTAACCAGCAAGCGGTCGAGCATCAGATTGCCGGTGATAACGGCGGAAAAAACCGGAATCTGCCACAAGGCATATTGCAGCGGCGTCAGCCCGAGCAGCTGAATGAGCAGCAGCGGTGCCAGGCCGATCCAGGCGATCAGCGGCAGGCTCATGAGCCCCAGTGCGAAACTGGCAGCGAGGAAGCGACGATTACCCAAGAGGGCTCGGTAGCGTTGACCGGTCTGGCGCCAGGAGCAACGTACGGCGGCCTGCACTTGCCCATCACGGCGAGTGACCCCGACCGTTTCCGGCATGCAGACGAAAAGCCCCAGCCAGACCACTGATGCGGCGAAAGCCAATCCCAGAAACAGTTCGCGCCAGGACAGCCATTGCAACAACAGAATGCCCAGTAACGGCCCCACCAGCGGTGAGAGCAGGGCGATATTGCCGAGCAGCGCCATCAAGCGTACCGCATCAGCCTCGCAGAACACTTCCTGAAGGGCCGGATAACTGACCGCAACCACAAAACCAAGACCCATGCCTTGCAGCAGTCGCAGCAAATTGAAGGCTTCAATGCTTTGGGTGAAGAATGCCCCCGCGCAGGCCGCCGCAAACAATGCGCAGCCGATCAACAATACCCGCCGCCGCCCCCATTGATCGGACAGCGGCCCAATCAGCCATTGCAGGCAGACACCGCCGATCAGATAAAGATTGAAGGCGTTCGGCACATGACGCACATCGGCGTGAAGTTCGGTTGTCACGCTCAGCATGGCTGGCATGATCAAGTCGCTGGCCATATACGTCAGAAGTTCAAAAGCGCTTAACGCTAAACAGAAGCCGAGCACGTGTCGCGGCCCGAGCTGTATAAGAGTTCTCTGCATAAACGTCCCTGTTAGTGAGTGGAGGAAAGTTGCCAGAGACTAGTGGGAGAGGCATGCGTGACCTATTGTTTTGCTGCGACATTAGATTTCAAATGCTTGCAACTTATTTAGCGAATCCGGTTTACGTACATGGCAAGTTACAACTGCGTAGGAGAGTCGAGCGGTAAAAACAGAAAAGCCCGCAACAGGGCGGGCTTTGTTTGAAGTTGATCGGGCTTGTTGATTTCCTGCCGCACTCTGTTCATTGGCAAGCGGGCAGGGCGAACAATCCTGTTCTAGCGATGTTGGTAATAGCCAGGACCACCTTGGTAGTAACGGTGGTGATCGTCATGCCAGCCGCCGTGGGGGAAGATGATGCAGCCACTCAGGGTCAGCAGGGCAAGAACGGGAATCAGCCAGGTGATTCGACGCAGCATTTTGAAAATTCCTCATGGTTACGCCGTCATGAAGCCAAAACTCTTCATCGGCTGTAACATGAGACCCCGATTGCAGCGGCGCATCCCCGTAGAACGGTATGTGCATGGCATGCAAACGGATACAAACCGGATACATTTAAAAGTTTCAGGAAGCCGCAATGACCCACAAGCAACGCTTGATTTATTCGATTCTGATCGCCGTGTCGGTCCTGGCGATCATGCTTGGCCTGTCCTGGCTGCAAAACGCCGGGATGATCTCGGAGAAGACGTTCCAGTTCGTCGCCATCGGTGTGGCGGTGATCGTGGTGGTGATCAACGGCGTGATGCGCCGCAAGGTCAAGTCCTGACGGCGATTGCCACACGCTTCAATCGTGGTTGAGGACGGCCGCAGCCTGTGGATGCAGGCTGTAGCTCTTGTCTTCATTGAAGGTGATCACACCTTCGGCGCACAGGCGCTTGAGCACTTCGCGGACACTGAGGAAGGACAGCGGAATATCCAGATCCAGCAATTGGCTGTGGACGCCGCGCACGCCCAGACGCCGCTCGCTTTGTGCGGCGACCAGCAGGGCATCAATGACTTTCAGACGAATCAGGCTGGTGCGCAGCCCGAAACTTTTCAGCAGCAAGCGGATGCGTTCGTTACCGTGACGCTCGACGCGTTGCCCGAAATCGCTCGCGTGGGGGCTCATGGAAACTCCTTTGGGTGCCTGGCTACCGTCCGTTGGTAGTTGCGAGTTGTACATGCGATTACTCCTTTTCAGAGCCTGATCGGGGAGGGTTTTTTTGCTCTCTCTAAACAAGACGTATCAGCACGACAAATCATGAAAGAAAAAATGTAGAAAATTTGTCGGGGGTTTGTCTTTTTCTTGTGATTCTGGGTTGAGATTGCGTTGGGCCTGGCGGCCTTTGGGCCGACCATGCTGTTGGGTTTTGGGTGTATATCCGTTTTTTTTGGGCGTTGTGGCTGGCGGTTCCGCTCTTACAGCGACTCACTTTTCCAGACGCCGAAAAGTAAGCAAAAGGCTGGGCCCCGGCGTTCGGCCCGCTCGCTGGGGCTCGGGGTTCCTTCGTTCCGGGATTGATCCGGGGGCATCGCCTACGGTTTGCTTCGCTGCACCTCCTCTCGATGCATTTGGCTGCGCCAAACGGTCGCTGCGCTCCCACCCCCGGATCAATCCCTCCACTCAGCCTGCCGAAGGGGCCAGCACGGCAAGATCAAGAGCTGCAGCCGAGCTAACGCTCATCCTGTTGAGTGGTGAGGAGCGGGGGGGGGGGGGCGGCTTTTGATTTGCTTCCGAATTTGAGTGCGGCTCGGTATTTCATGTCGGTGTATTTCTCGCAATCACCTCGGTCAGTTCCCTCTCCCTCCGGGAGAGGGCTAGGGTGAGGGGCTTTTGATTTTGCGTTCGGGGGATTGCGCGGAGTGCCTAAATTTTTTCCTCTGACTTCGTTTCTTCGACAGGCTCATTGCGCGTGGACGCGTGGGTGTTTCCAGGGCGGGTCCGCGCAAGCGCCTGATCCGCTCTTTGGCATGTCGATCAGGAGCGAGCGTGATTATTTCCAGACAGTTAACCGGACTGACCTTGGCCGGCGTGGTTTTTGGCTTGAGTGGTTCGGCCCATGCGTTCAGCCCGGCGACGGATGTCAGCGCCGATATTCGCCGCACTGCTTTTGGCGTGCCGCATATCCGCGCGCAAGACGAGCGCGGGCTGGGTTTTGGCATCGGCTATGCCTATGCCCAGGACAATCTGTGCCTGTTGGCCAACGAGATCGTGACGGTCAATGGCCAGCGTTCCCGTTACTTCGGCCCGGATCAGTTCACCGTCGAACAACGCGAAAACCGCGTCAGCGACGTGTTCTTTACCTGGCTCAATACGCCTGAAGCGGTCAAGGCGTTCTGGCAGGCGCAACCTGCGCAGGTGCGTGATCTGGTCGAGGGTTATGCCGCCGGCTACAACCGTTATCTGGCCGAGCGCCGTCCGCAAGGCTTGCCGCCACAGTGTCAGGGCGAGTGGGTGCGAGATATTGCACCGGAAGATCTGGTGAAGCTGACCCGCCGTCTGTTGGTCGAGGGCGGTGTCGGCCAGTTCGCCGAGGCCTTGGCCGGTGCTACACCGCCGCATGCGATCGCCGCAATCGAACAAGACGCGCAGGCCTATCAGTTGGCCGATGCGCGTCAGCAGCGCTTTGCCCTGGATCGTGGCAGTAACGCTGTCGCGGTGGGCAGCGAGCGCTCCTTCAACGGGCGCGGGATGTTGCTGGCCAACCCGCACTTCCCTTGGGTCGGCGGCATGCGCTTTTATCAGATGCACCTGACCATTCCCGGCAAACTCGACGTCATGGGCGCTGCCTTGCCGGGGCTGCCGATGATCAATATCGGCTTCAATCAGCACCTGGCCTGGACGCACACGGTCGATTCATCGAAACACTTCACGCTCTATCGTCTGCAACTCGACCCGAAGGATTCCACCCGTTATCTGCTCGATGGCAAATCTCTGCCGTTGAACAAACAAACCGTCACCGTGCAGGTGAAACAGGCCGACGGGCAAGTGGTGCCGGTCTCGCGTGATGTCTACAGCTCGCAATTCGGGCCGATCGTGCAATGGCCGGGCAAGCTCGACTGGGACAATCAGTTCGCCTACAGCTTGCGCGATGCCAATATCGACAATGATCGGGTGCTGAACCAGTGGTACACGGTGAATCAGGCGTCCACGCTTTCGGAACTGCAGGATTCGGTGCACAAGATTCAGGGTATTCCGTGGGTCAACACTCTGGCCGTCGATGACAAAGGCCAGACGCTGTACATGAACCTGTCGGTGGTGCCGAACGTCAACGCCGAGAAACTTGCCAAGTGCAGCGACCCGCGTATCGGCACACAAATGATCGTGCTCGACGGCTCCAACAGTGCCTGCGCATGGGACATCGACCCACAAGCTGCGCAGAAAGGCATTTATGCCTCCAGCCAATTGCCGCAACTGCTGCGCAAGGACTTTGTCCAGCACTCCAATGACTCTGCGTGGCTGGCCAACCCGGCGCAGCCGCTTACCGGTTTCTCGCCGTTGATCAGTCAGGATGGCCAGCCGCTGGGCTTGCGCGCCCGGTTTGCTCTGGATCGTTTGAGCACACTGAGCAAGAAAGGGCCGTTGGCGGTGAAGGATCTGCAGCAGATGGTGATGGACGACCAAGTGTATCTGGCGACGCAAGTAGTGCCGGATCTGTTGAAGTTCTGTGCTGCAGACCTCGGCGCCGATGCTCAGGCCCTTAAACCGGTTTGTGTCAGCCTCAAGGCCTGGGATGGCCGCGCCAATCTCGATTCGGGCGTGGGCCTGGTGCACTTCCAGAACATCATGCAGGCATTGCAGGCTTCGCCGGATGTCTGGCGCGTGGCGTTCGATCCCAAGGATGCGCAACACACTCCGCGTGGCCTGGCAGTCGAGCAGCCAGCGGTGGCCAAGGCGTTGCGTGAGGCCATGCTGGCGTCGGTCGAATCGAGTACAAAAATGGGTCTCACGCCGCAAACCCGCTGGGGTGATATCCAGGTGGTCAGCAGTGGCGGGCAACAGACGCCGATTCACGGCGGGCCGGCTACCCTCGGAATCTACAACGCCATCCAGAGCGTGCCCCGTGAGGACGGCAAACTCGAAGTGGTCAGTGGCACCAGCTACCTGCAAGTCGTGACCTTTGACGACAAGGGCCCGCACGCCCAAGGGCTGCTGGCGTTTTCGCTGTCGAGCGATCCGGCGTCGAAGTACTCGCGGGACCAGACCGAGGCGTTCTCGAAGAAACAGTGGAGTGTGCTGCCGTTCACCGAGCAGCAGATTCAGGCTGACCCGCAGTATCAGGTGCAGACTGTTCGTGAGACGTTGGACAAGGCCGGGAACGTTGCCGCTCAATAAACCTGAGCGTTACTGGTGACGAGCCTGAAGGCCGCATCCTGCAAGGGATGCGGCCTTCAGCTTTTTGGCGGCTGTTGCGGTATCGAGTTGATCACCGGGTTACCTTCCTTGTTACGGCTCAGGTAGACCGGCAGCACTTTGGGCAGGCTGTTGGCGAGGTTGTTCAGCTCTTTGATGTTGTAGATGCCACCCACGCGAATCGAACCGGTGCTGTTATCAGCCAGTTCGAGTGGGTTGCTCAGATACCGATTGATCAGTGGCAGTGCTTCGCTCAACGCGAGGTTATCCAGCACCAGTTTGCCATTGCGCCACGCCAGTGAAGTGTCGCTGGCGTAAGTCTGGCTGATCTGAGGCATGTAATCGCCTTGCTTGTAACGTGCCTGCATCGACGGGCCGAGGCGCAAGCCGTCGCCTGGCAAGGAGCGATTGCTGGTGACCAGCACCGAACCTTCGATCAGGTTCACGCGCACTTGATCCTGATACATCCAGACGTTGAAGCGTGTCCCCGTGACCCGGATCTTGCCTTCGCCTGCGCGGACGACAAACGGGTGGGCCATGTCGTGACTGACCGTAAAGAACGCTTCACCTTTTTTCAGGGTGACCCGGCGTTCGTCCTTGTAATTGCTGAAGGTCAGGTCGGTGTTCAGGTTCAGTTCGATCTGGCTGCCATCATTCAGCGTGACCTGCCGGACATTATCGGTGGCGGCGAAATGCTGATAGCTGTCGGGCAGCCAGCCCAGGTTCCAGCCAGTGTAAGCGGCCAGTGGCAGGGCGAGCGCACAGACACCGGCTGCAACAGCGAATTGACGCCATGAGCGCGAAGGTCGCGGCGCTGGCACGCCTGACGCAGATTCCGGGCGCGGCAAGTGTTCAGCCACGTCCCAGATTTCCAGCATGGCTTCATATTCGAACGCATGCAGTGGATGTGCGTCGTGCCATTGCTTGAATGCGCGATGCTCTTCGTCCGTGCAGTCGGCGGCGTGCACACGCATGCACCAATGCGCAGCGGCATCGGTGATCGCATCGTATTCGGCTTCCGAGAGGGTGTCTTGGGTCATTGACTCGTCCTGATTTCGCACATTCTAACCTTGTCGGGAAGTGACCGAGAACATCCGTCATGGCATTTACCCATCAAAGTGGAACTTATTTTTCGCTCCGGCACCCAAAAAACAGGACGCCAATGAACACTATCCACAAATGGAGTGAAAAAATGATCAAAAAGACATTCACAGCCTTAATCACTACTGCCTGTTTGCTCAGTGCAGGCGCAGCGCTGGCTGACCGGCCGGGCGCAGGCTGGATCACCATCGAAAAAGCCATCGAGATCGTCAAAACCAAGGCCGGTTACGTCGAGGTCTATGAGATCGAGGCCGACAACAACGGCTACTGGAAGGGCGAGGGGCGCAAGGCTGATGGCGTTGTCTACGAGTTCCGTATCGACGGGGCGTCGGGCAATGTGTTGCGGGATCAGAAGGATTAACCAACCCGAATGCTGCTTGTGAAAATGCGCCGGCTTCTAGCCGGCGTATTTTTTTTGTTGCAGTCGTCAAGGCAAAACCGATGAGGATCCTGCCTGACTTGAAGTTGGCGCCGGCAAAGGTATGGGGGCCGGAAGCGGGTCCAGCTCCCGGCCCATTTCGCTGATGAGCAACGCGATCGAGTCGGCGTTGGCCATCATCACTTCAACGCGCGCTTCATCATGGACCGCACTGCGAAAGGCTCTACGTGCCTCTGCAAGATTTTTGGATTTTGTCAGGCTGAGAATTTTTTTGTATTCGTTGGCGCGCTCTGGCAACTGATCCAGATCCACCCACACTCCATTCTTGCTCTTCTCTGCGAACAACTGCGAAAGTGGGGTAGAACGGGACAAGGACTTTCGCAGCCGATCAATATCAGCTTTGAGAAGTAGCCCGTTCGCGGTCGATGTATCGATAAGTCGGGGAAATGGCCCCATCGCCTCGACGGAGGCGAAATCTTCGCTGTCGCAGACTAAATGCGACAGTTCATGGATCAGCGTGACCGCGCGAGCATGAGAGTCAACATTGAATCTGGGCGGCAGAAAAGCGGTGTAGGCGTGCAGCCCCGGATTAAAAAACAGTTCGGTGAAGTGGACGACCTTTCGCCTGTCTTCCTTGAAAACAAATGCAACCGTATCGTCGCCATACCGCGCATTCAGACCTGCGAAAAAACGTTCCGTATAGAGCAAGTCATCTTTTGGATCAGTCAACTCACGGCAAAGGGGGATGATCACCTGTTCGAATCTTCTGAGTAGCCTGGGTGTGATTTGCGATACTTCGAAAAAATCTTTGAGTACTGTTTCAATCCGGGTGCCACCCAGGTTGTCGCGGTGTATGACGAAGTTGTGCAGGCAATTCAGCGCATAGTTTCTAGCCCGCCCGACAGCTTGCTCGATCACGAAGGCTCTGGCGGGATAGCGACGGTTGATTTGTGCCATCCCTTTGGCCTGGATGTACATCATTATCGAGCGGCTGCGCTCGACGTCGGTTTGCACGCGGTTGCGTTGCTTTGACCGGCAACGAAGAGCCGACTTGTCGGCGCCGGCAACCACAAGTCTTGAGTTCTTCTGTTCAAGCGCTGGCCCTTGGCCCCCGTCTTTTATATGCAAATACCAGGTTTTTTCAGACTGGATCACCGGATAGACCTTGCCGGCAATCGCCGCGTATTTTTGTGCCGTCGACGAATTCCCGTAAACAAGGTTATTGCTCTCAAGCTTGAGCTTCTCCAGCGCGGTGGTGGTTTCAAAGCGTTGCAGATCTATGCGAGAGGCGGTATCGGGTGGGACTTTTGCCCAGAGAGGGGCGGCTTTTACTATTGTGGTTCCTGCGGTTTCAGCAGCCGTCGATCCAGGAACCTGTACTTCAGAGGCAAACTCAGCCGTTTCCTTTTCAACTTCTGTTTCCCAGGACAAGCGCCCCAGACTGAACAGGGAAATGGCTCCCTTGATGAAGCTTTTCAGGGCGTTCGCCCAATGGTGATCCTGCAGGTCTTCGGCAGACGCTTTGAAGTCCTTGTAACTCGTCCAGAGGAAAAACAAAGAGGCGAGTTTCCCCGGCAACAGGTGTGGAACCAGACGGACACCCTGGCTGAATAGAAACTTCGCCGCTTCCCAGTCGGCTTGCGCATTGATCTGCGGCTGGCAACTGAGCAACTGCGGCAACAGGCTGAGCGTGTCCTTGTGCAATCGCTCCAGCAGATTGCCGTTAACGGCAGTGCTTTGCAGCTTGATTTCAGTAGGTTTGCCGATCGTTGTTTTCAAGAGACTCTTGAAGCCTGCCTGTTTTCCTGAGGGCAAGCGTCGAATGATCAAATCCTGCAAATGCCCGGGTGTATTCAACGCATCAATCAACTGCGCTTCATTCTCGAATTCGCGAAAAACGTATTTGGAGTAGGGCGCGTACAGCACCCGTGGGCCGGTTTGCCCCGCACCCGGCCCGAACACATAAAGTCCTAGGGCATCGACAACAGCGGCGCCCATGGTCTTGCTCAATGACAGCGGGCAAACAATGGCGTGAGCGTCCTTTACCGTGGCACGCGCCACCCCGTCCGGCATGTCGAGAACCTGGCAAATGTAGTCGTATCCGTTTTCCGACAGCTGTTGCTGCAACTTCAACGAGTGCGCGTGCTGCATCAACTGCCAGGGCAACTGCCGTAAAAAACGTGTTTTGCTGAGGTGTGCCGAGTCACTGTCAGCTGACAGCGCTTCGGCCACTTTCTGCGTGTAGGTGGTGGTGATATCGAGCGATTGCAGCAGTTGCTGCACGGCAGACTGATTGAGGTTCTTCGGTAACGCGGTGGCTGTGTTCGAGGCAACCTTGAAACTGGTGCCCTGCACGATGTTGTAATGATGCAAGGCAAAATCGAGCAAATTGCAGGCAGGCCCGGCCAGTGTCAGATTCGGGGCGATCTGGATATCCTGTGGCTTGAGTCCAGTGTTCGGGAATCTGGCGTCGAGCAGGGTCTGCAGCGTCTCCTCGACATGAGTGGTTAACGCAGGGATGCCTTCGAGAAAATCCTTGCCATCGATAAAGCTGCGTCGCAGTTCATCCAGCAGGGCGAGTTGTGTGCGTTGTTCGGTGACTGGGGCCATGCGCAACCAGTCTGGATAGTCGAGCCGACGGACGATGGCCCGCGCGAGTTCAATGGCCCGGCGCAAGTTGGTATCGATGACGGTGTTTTTCATCTGGCTCAGGAAGTTTGCAAGTGTGTCCTCGTCTTTGATGCAAGCGCGTAACACCTGACAATGGGCAAGAAAATGTTCAATGCCCGATTGCATGCGATCGTTCAACACATTGCCTTCAATCAGTTGGAAGGTGCCGAGGGTGTATTGCTGATCGAGTTGGCGTTGCTGCGATGGCAGGTTTTCCAGCAGCGTCTGATTCTGGTTGTTGTCGTCGAGCCGTCGTTGCATTTGCTTTTGCGCAATGGCGATGTCGTCGAACGATTCCAGGCCTATGGCTGGGGTCCACAGGATGGCACGCCCGGAATGCTTGACATCCATGCCTCCGCGTTCGGTCAGGAGTACGCAGTGGGCAAGCGATATCACGTCACTTTGGCCGGCGCGGGTAAGGGTGAGCGACCATGCGTCGGGGCGGAAGCCGTTGAGGGACTGGCGATCCATGCGCGTTGCGTGTTTTGCGTCGAAGACGGCTTCGACTATTTTTCGCTCCGCCGTCAGCCAGGAACCACTGAGGTTTCTCATCAGTACCTCACCACGCACTCCGTCCTCGAAAGCCTGCGCCAGTTTCCATCGCATATCTTCGAGGAAGGCGCGTTGTTCAGTGCTGCTCGTGGTCGGCTGGTCTTTGACGTGGCTGGTGAGATTTTCCAGGGTGCGTTCCAGCTTTGTCGCCAATTGCCCAGCCTTGTCGGCCTGCACGAGCGACGACGGCGGTGCGCTGGAAAACAAAGGGCGAGTACTCCAACGCTCGTTGACGTCAAGCTTGAGCAGACGCTCGTGAATCATTGCGCGGACATCCAGCGCCTTGTCGAAAAGCGCATGGATGTCAGTTGTGCGTTCGCTTTGACGAAACAGCTGCAAGGCGTATTCAACGTTCTGGCGTTGTTTGGTGAGGATTGCCTCAAACAGCGTCGTAATGATCTCGCCGCCGATGTTTTCACCAGACACCTGGGCGTTGGCGAAACCAAGATAGCGATTGCGTTCCTCCAGACTCATGAGGCCGTATAGCTCGTCCTCATGTCCGGCGGCATTGAGTTTGGCGGTCAAAGTCTGTTTCAGATCGGCGTAGTTGGTGAGGACCTGAAAGCCTTGAGCAGGGGTGTAGAGATAGGCCTTGTCATGGTTGATCATCAGCGAGCCGGCCAACTCGACATAGGCGGTCTCCTCGCGCAAGCACACGGTTTCGAAGGTGGGTCGCTGGAAAGCGACATTCGGTTCCCGAATCAAGCAGTGCAATGCATCGAACTCAGCGGCAGAGAGGATTTGCGTTTCGCGCTTGATCATCAAATCCGCACGCACCTGGTCCTGCAGTGTCTGGCTGAAGAATGCGCGTCTGGGCGACCCCTCGAATGAGGCGGCGTTCCAGTAGGCCTCAAGCTGGCGAAACAACAGCATGGTCAGATTACCCGACGCGGACTTGATCGCTTCTGCCCACGCGATCTGGTCAGCATCCCGGCTTGCGCGGGCGGGATGAGAAAACTCAGCGGTCTGACCACGCGGCCAGCCTTGACGGCGGAAGTACAGCAATAGCGCTTCACTCAGCGACAGCGAATCGACCCATTGCCTGACATCGCCGGAAAGTGGGGCGGTGTCGGCAAAAAAACTGACCCGGGTGCGCGACTGCTGCAAACCTGCAAAGTGAGGTTCGAGCAGTTCATCGAGAATTTTTTCCAGCAGGGTGGTCAGCGAAGGCAGGCGTTTGAGTTCATCCAGCAGGTCGCGCGCGCAGGCGTCCTGAGATTGGCTGATCGCGGCTTTTTGATCGTCAAACACATCGCCTTCGATTGTTTCACGGGTCAGGGTAAAGCTGCGTTTCTCCACCAATTCCTTGCGCAGCGACACGGTGAGAAAGGCAAACAGATCATCCTTTTCGCCAGCGTTGTCCAGGCGCGTTTGCAAGGCCTGGGTCAGCGCCTTGTGATCGCCGTATTTTTTCAGGCCATCGTAGGGGGTGTAGAGAAATACACCGTTGTCATCCGGCCCGGCGCTGAGAATAAAACTGCCGGCCAGCGGCACAGCCAACTGCTTGTCGGCGTTTAACAGAATGCGTTCGGCGAGCATGGGCGGGGTTTGTTCGCTGCGCAGCGCGTGGGTTGCCAGTTGCACACCAGCGAGCCAAGGGAAATCTTTGCTGTTCAGGCCGTGGGCCAGACGGAGGTCGCCACGCAGGCCTGGGAATTCGAGTATGGCGGGGAATAGTAAAGGTGCAGTGGGACTAGACATCATCGAGCTCTGAATGCAGGCGCCTTGGGCGGGGGGCTCAAGAATAGGTCCGCAGATCAGCGCACAGGCGGTACATGGTTACCGCACACGCCGAGTTGAAATGTGCAGGGAAGGGCGTCAGTCACTGCCGAATGATCGAAGGGTTGACAGCCGACAGCTCCGCCATGGTTAATCGGCGAGCAATTCGTCCGTACGCTGTTGTTCCCTCCAATAATCATTCTGGAGCTTCAGATGTCTGCGCCACACGATCATGGGTCTTCTGCTGTCTCGTCCTCGTTGTCTCTCGAAGCGCTGACGCAACTGCTTGAAACGATATTTCTGCGCCACGGTACTTCCGCCGAAGTCGCGCAAGTGCTGGCCGCCAACTGCGCCGGGGCCGAACGCGATGGTGCCCACAGCCACGGCGTGTTCCGCATTCCCGGCTATGTCTCGACTCTGGCCAGCGGCTGGGTCAACGGACAGGCCGTGCCGCACGTCGAAGATGTCGCCTCGGGATTTGTCCGTGTCGATGCCGGTAACGGTTTCGCGCAACCGGCACTCGCCGCCGCTCGGCCGTTGTTGGTGGAGAAGGCGCGCAACGCCGGGATTGCCGTGTTGGCGATTCGTAACTCGCATCACTTCGCCGCATTGTGGCCGGACGTCGAGCCGTTCGCCGATGAAGGTCTGGTGGCGCTGAGCGTGGTCAACAGCATGACTTGCGTGGTGCCCCACGGAGCCGACCGGCCGCTGTTCGGCACCAACCCGATTGCGTTCGCCGCGCCACGGGCCGGTGCTGCGCCGATTGTCTTCGACCTGGCCACCAGCGCGATCGCCCATGGCGACGTGCAGATTGCTGCGCGCAAAGGTGAGCGGCTGCCGGCCGGGATGGGCGTGGACAGCCTCGGTCAGCCGACTCAGGACCCCAAAGCGATTCTTGAAGGCGGGGCGTTACTGCCGTTCGGTGGCCATAAAGGTTCGGCGCTGTCGATGATGGTCGAGCTGTTGGCCGCAGCACTCACGGGGGGCAATTTTTCCTTCGAATTCGATTGGTCCAATCATCCCGGGGCGAAAACGCCGTGGACCGGGCAGTTGCTGATCGTCATCGATCCGAGCAAAGCCGCCGGGCAGGGTTTTGCCGAGCGCAGTGGCGAGCTGGTGCGGCAGATGCACGGCGTCGGGCTCAAGCGTTTGCCGGGGGATCGTCGGCATTGGCAGCGTAGCAAGTCACTGGCGGAGGGGATTGTGCTGGATGGGCAGACATTGGCGCAGTTGCGTGAAATGGCGGGGGAGTGAGCAAAGAGCAAAGGCCCCTAACCCTCCCGAAACGTCGGACCGCCCAGAGGGAGAGGGGACTGACCGAGGTGAATGGGGATGTGCGCCGACGTGAAGGATCGAGCTGAACTCGGGTTTTGAATGCCCAGAACTGGTTCAAAACCGGCAAAAACATGCCGGCATAAAAAAGGCGAACCCATTGGGTTCGCCTTTTTTTGTGCGGATTTGACTCAGCGACGGCCGAGCAGCAAACCGACCACCAGACCGAAACCGGCGGAGATCGCCACGGTCTGCCACGGATGACCGCCGATGTAGCTTTCGGTGGCATCGACTGCCGGTTTGGTTCGGTCACGTACGCTCGACACGGAATCCAGCGCCTGCTGCAGTTTCAGGGCGATTTGTCCGCGCAACGTTTCCGCTTCTTCGCCGACCAGTGAGGCGCTGCTCTTGAGCAGTTTGTCGGACTCTTCGATCAGAGCCTGAAGTTCGCTGAAGGCCTGATCCTTGATTTGATCTTCGGCGGCTTGCACGGCGGATTTGCGGGCCATTGGGTGACTCCTTGCAGTTGAATGGACAGTGATCAATGGAGTGCGGCGCTTACGGAAAAGTTGCACTGAATTTAGGTCAGAAATAAAAACCTGCGCGGGAGATTTCCGTCGAGCGTGTAAGATGGCGCCATTTTACGCAGCAGGATAATTCCCCATGAGTTTCAATCTGGCCGACAAATCACTCGCAGAGCGCGCCGCGCTGGAAGACGAGAAATCCCGTCTGTTCGAACTCTGGCAGAACAATCTGGGCAAAGCCAAGGGCGAAGCCGCGCGTTTGTTCGGCGAGCGCGGCAAGCGCAAAGGCAAATGGGCGGAGTGGGTCCGCGCCGAGCTGGACGGCATGTCGCCGCCGGAGTTCGCCAACATGGTGCGCAGTGAAGTCAATCGCCTGATGGCCGCCAACAAGTAACGCCTCAACTGAACGTCGCGGCAATCGCTTCACGCACTTTGACCACCACCGGATCGATCTGCGTGCTGGTGCGCCAGCCCAGTTCGACCGGATAGCGCGGCAACTTCAGGGGGCAGGGCAGCAGCGCCAGACCGCTGAGTGCCGCGATACTCTCGGCAGCATGCGCCGGAATCGTCGCCACCGCCCGGCTGCCCTTGAGCAGATACGGCAACGCGGCGAAATGCGTGGTCGAGGCGCACACCCGTCGACTCAGGCCCAGCGCCGCCAAGCCCTCATCGGTGATCCCGATAAAACCCCCGGACGACACCAGAATGTGCTCGCGGGCGACGAACTCGTCGAGGTCGATCTGCTGCTGGCCGGGCGCAAGACTCGCCGGGTCGACCAGACAGGCATATCCACCTTCGCCCAACACCTGACGGCTGAGCAAACGCTCGGCAAAGCCACCGGCAGTAATCGCCAGATCGATACTGCGCTCCATCAGCGCGCAGGCGACGATCTGGCTGTGGGTCTGACGAAAGATCAGGCGCAACTTCGGCGCGCTGCGGGCAATTTCCTCGATAAGGCAGCGACCGTAGGCAATCTCGAAGTCATCCGACAGCCCCACGGTGACTGAGCGGCCGTCGTATTGGTTGGCCGCCGGGTCCACCATCGCCAGGCTCTGCCGGCATTTGTTCAGCGCTTCGCTGACCACCGGTTTCAATTGATTGGCCTGGAGCGTCGGCGCCAGTCCGCGCCCGGTGCGCACGAACAACTGATCGCCGTATACCTCGCGCAACCGGCGCAACGCCGCACTGACAGCAGATTGCGTGACGCCCAGACGCAACGCCGCGCGGCTGGCGCTGGACTCTTCATGCAGGGCTTCAAAGACTTTCAGCAGATTGAGGTCGATGGTGGCGATATTCATTTGGTTCATATCATTCAGCAGCGAACGGGGCTTTATTCATGATCGCGTGACGCCGCAGAATCGGCAACCACTGAACCTGATGGAGTTACCGCGATGGCCAAATCAATCGTTGCTGCGCTGCAAATCGGCGCCTTGCCCGAAGGCAAAGACGCGACTCTGGAACAGATTCTCAGTTGGGAAGGTGCGATCATTGAATCCGGAGCGGCATTGGTGGTGATGCCCGAAGCGCTGTTGGGCGGTTACCCGAAAGGCGAGGGTTTCGGCACGCAATTGGGTTATCGCCTGCCTGAGGGGCGTGAAGCCTACGCCCGATACTTCGCCAACGCTATCGATGTGCCGGGCGCCGAGACTGAAGCGCTGGCGGCAATGTCGGCGCGAACCGGGGCGAACCTGGTAATCGGTGTCATTGAACGTTCTGGCAGCACGCTGTATTGCACCGCGCTGTATTTCGACCCGCAGGCCGGCCTCGTCGGCAAACACCGCAAACTGATGCCCACCGGCACCGAACGGCTGATTTGGGGCAAGGGCGACGGTTCGACCTTGCCGGTGTTCGACACCCAGGTCGGCAAGCTCGGCGCCGTGGTGTGCTGGGAAAACATGATGCCGCTGCTGCGCACGGCGATGTACGCCAAGGGCATTGAAGTGTGGTGCGCACCGACCGTCGATGAGCGCGAGATGTGGCAGGTCAGCATGCGCCACATTGCTCATGAAGGTCGCTGCTTTGTGGTCAGTGCCTGTCAGGTGCAGGCCTCGCCTCAGGCGTTGGGAGTCGAGATTGCCAATTGGCCGGCGGATCGACCGCTGATTGCCGGTGGCAGCGTGATTGTCGGGCCGATGGGCGATGTGCTGGCGGGGCCGCTGCGCGGGGAGGCGGGGTTGCTCACGGCAGAAATCGACACCGATGAACTGGTCCGTGCGCGGTATGACTACGATGTGGTCGGCCACTACGCGCGACCGGACGTGTTTGAGCTGTCAGTGGATGAACGCGCCAAGCCCGGGGTGCGCTTCAACACATGACTCCAGCCTTATAGAGAACCTGTGGGAGCGAGCTTGCTCGCGAATGCGTCATCACATTCAACATTTTCGTTGACTGATATTCCGCCTTCGCGAGCAAGCTCGCTCCCACAGGGGATAGTCACTCGATTCAGTTATTGTGTTGTTCCAGCCATTCCTCGCGGGTGATTTCCCACAGCTCCCGTGGAAAACGCCCACCGACGAAATCGCCTTCATCTGTCCGGATCAAGCGCATCCCCGCGCGTTCCGAGAGCTTGCGCGAGCCGATGTTTGGCGCGGCTTTCGGCACGCGCATTAGCGGGCGTTGCAGAACGTTGAACCAGTAATCGGTCACCACCGCGCAGGCTTCCGTCATCAAACCCTGACCTTGCAACGCCGGCGCCAGCCAGAAGCCGCGGTGGTTGTCCGCCTGATCCATCAGGCTGATCTTGCCGATCAACTGTTCAGGTGCGGACTTGAGGCGAAGCGTCCAATGCCATTCCTTGCCTGCCGCAACCGCCGGCAAGGCAATGTCGCGCAGATAGGCGAGGGCACCGTCCTCCGGGTACGGCCATGGCACGGCCGCATTCAGATATCGCACCACGTCCCAATGCGCAAATTCGCGTTGCACGGTTTCAGCATCGGCCAGTTGCAATGGGCGCAGGATCAGTCGTTCGGTGTACAGCGTCGGCATGTCTTCCATAAACCTGCAGCCTCCCTGAATGTCCTTAATGAACGAAGCAGGTTAACGCATTTTTACCAGGTGGCGGCAGTGGCCTTGGGCAGGCTGAGCTTGCCGCTGTCGACGAAACGCATGGTGCCGAACAAGCCGCCGGCGAGTTTGCCGCGCAGCACATAGGGCAGATTATCGAGGGTTTGCGTCTGACTCAGGCCCAACGTCTGGCGCAGCACCGAGAACGCCGAGATGCTGACCGGCACGCTGACAATGGTTTCGGAAAAGCGCGGGATCGAGCCGCTCTGATCGCTGACACCGGAAGCCAGCGAGTGGCCGTTGACCTCAAGATCCAACGCGATGCCGTTGTAGTCGATGGCCGTCTCATTGGGGTTTTGCACGCGAATCTTGATGGCGAAGCGCACTTCCAGATCCTGGCTTGGCAACGGCTCCAGGCCGACCACGTTGATGTTCACCGGATCACGGTTGGGGAATAGCGCACAGGCGCTGAGCGACAGCAGAAGCAGTGACAGCATGACGGCTTGGAAACGGCGCATAAACGGTCTCTCAACAAAAAAAGGGCTGAACCGTCACCGGCTCAGCCCTTTCTGTCAAAGGCCAGACGTTAGCGGTTCAACTGTGCGACAGCCGCCGCCGGGGCAGGTTCACCTTTGGCCGGCATGTCCGGGTTTTCCATGACCTGGAGAATAGAAGCTTCCGGGTCGAAATCGTCTTCTTCCAGCTCGATGAATTCTTCTGGCAGGAAGATATTCAGCACGATAGCGCACAACGCACCGACGGTGATTGGCGATTCGAAGATGTTGCGCAGCGCTCGCGGCAGTTCGCGCAATACTTCCGGCACAGCGGCGATGCCCAGGCCCATGCCCAGCGAAATCGCTACGATCAGCATGTTGCGCCGATGCAGGCCGGCTTCGGCGAGGATCTTGATCCCGGCCACCGCGACGGTGCCGAACATCACCAGTTCAGCGCCGCCCAGCACCGGTTTCGGCATCAGTTGCAGTACCGCGCCAATCATCGGGAACAGCCCCAGCAGCACCAGCAAACCGGCAATGAAGAAGGCGACGTAACGGCTGGCCACGCCGGTCAGCTGAATCACGCCGTTGTTCTGCGCGAAGGTCACCATCGGCATGCTATTGAACACGGCAGCCATCGCCGAGTTGAGGCCGTCGGCGAGCAGGCCGGACTTGATTCGGCGAATGTACAGCGGGCCTTTGACCGGTTGCCGGGAGATCATCGAGTTGGCCGTCAAGTCACCCGCAGCCTCCAGCGGCGACACGAGGAAAATCACCGCCACCGGCACGAACGCCACCCAGTCGAAGTTGAAACCGTACTTGAACGGCACCGGCACGCTGACCAGCGGCACTTCGGGCATCGAGGCAAAATCCACGGTGCCCATCAGCCAGGCGACCACATAGCCCAGAGTCAGGCCGATAACGATCGCGCCCAGGCGCAGAAACGGCACGTCGACGCGGTTCAGCACAACGATGGTGCCGATCACCAGCGCTGCGAGGAAAATGTGGCTGGCCGCGCCCAGATCAGGCGCGCCGAAACCGCCGGCGATGTCTGTCATCGCCACTTTGATCAGCGACAGGCCCATCAGCGTGATGATGGTGCCGGTGACCACCGGGGTGATCAGCATGCGCAGTTTGCCGATGAACTGGCTCAGCACCACTTCGATGAACGCTGCGAAAAAGCACACGCCGAAGATCGTCGAGAGAATTTCATCGGTGCCGCCACCCCGCGCCTTGACCATGAAGCCGGCGCTGAGAATCACGCTGATAAAGGAAAAACTGGTGCCTTGCAGGCACAACAACCCCGAACCGACCGGGCCGAAGCGCTTGGCCTGAACGAACGTGCCGAGGCCAGAGACGAACAGCGCCATGCTGATCAGGTAGGGGATTTCACTTTGCAGACCGAGGGCGCCGCCCATGATTAACGTCGGGGTGATGATGCCGACGAAGCTGGCCAGCACGTGTTGCAGCGCGGCAAACACGGTGGCGGTCAGGTGCGGGCGGTCGTTGAGGCCGTAGATCAGGTCGTTGTTGCGCGGGGCTTTTTCAGAGGCGGTCATGGTGTTTTGCGCGCTGCGAGGCGGGGCCGGGTCAGAAAATGGAGGCGCAGGATGCCGGAAGCGGGCGGCGAGGGCAACGAGCAATAACTGCCTGAAAGGTCAGGTTTTCAGGCGTTGGGCGCTAAATCGATTCATGCAAATGCGCTGAGCAGATCCTCTTCGAAGGCTTTTTGCGCATCTCCCGCCGCCTGCGCCCGATGCCGGGCCAGATGAAACGCCACGTCAAAACTTAATTCGCCCTTACGCACCGGCCGCAGCAACCCCTTGGCCTGCCAGCTCCGGGCGTAGTGATCCGGCAGATAACCCACATGTTTGCCAGACAGAATAAACGTCAGCGTACCTTCAACCTGTTCCGACCGCGCCGAGCAGACCTTGCCCTGAAACGGCTCGTCACTGCGCAAAAAACGGTAGGGGTGATCGACCCGGTCGCACGCCTGTAAAGCGGCATCGCTGGGCGCCTCATCGGTGAACAACGGATGGCCCGGGGCACAATACAAATGCTGGGTTTCGCTGAACAACTGGCGATAGTCGAAGGCACTTTGCACTTGCGAGAAATAGCCGATTGCCAGATCCAGCCGCTGTTGCAACAGCAGGCGTTCCATTTCGCCTGGCATGGCCGTGATCAGTTCGATGCGCACCGATTCATCGCGCTCGCGAAAGCGCCGGATCGCCTCGGCCACGCGTTGTAATACAGATTGATCGACCGACTCGGAAATCCCCAGACGCACCTCACCGATCAAGCGCCCGGCGACGCCGTTGGACTGATGGCGAAAGGTTTCGATCGATTCAAACAACGTACGCACCGCGATCAGCAACTGCTCTCCCTTGGGCGTAACACTGAAGCCCCCCTTGCCACGGCTGCACAAACGGTAACCGAGGCGGGTTTCCAGTTTGGCCATTTGCTGGCTGATGCTCGACTGGCTCAGGCCCAGATCACCTTGGGCAGCGCTGAAGCCACCGCACTCGACCACCCGCACAAACAGCCGCAACAGCTGCAAATCCACTTCGTGCAGTTGACCCAACATCACATTACTCCCGGATAAAGTCAGGATAATTATTCGGCTATTTTTCTAATGTATCGGACGGCGCATCCTGCAGCCACTTCCTCCGCTCAGGTGTTCGTCATGGCTCCCGTGTTCAAGCTGTGTTTCCCCGCGCTGCTGTTGTCCGTGGCTCTTCAGGCTCAGGCCGAGGACAAAACCCTCAATCTCTACAGCTGGGCTGATTACGTGCCGCCGCAAACCCTGCAACGGTTCGAGCAGGAAACCGGCATTCACGTGCGTTACGACACCTTCGACACCTCCGAGGTGCTGGAAACCAAGTTGCTCACCGGTGGCAGCGGTTACGACGTGGTGGTGCCGTCGTCCAGCGTTCTGGCGCGTGGACTCGCGGCCGGTGCGCTGAAGGAAATCTCCCACGAGGGCCTCAAGGGTTACGCCAATCTTGATCCCGACTTGCTGGAGAAAATGGCCGCCGTCGACCCCGGCAATCGCTACGGCGTGCCGTACACCTGGGGCACGTTGGGGCTGGGCATGAATGTCGAGGCGGTGAAGCAGCGTCTGCCTGATGTACCGCTGAACAGCCTCGATCTGCTGTTCAAACCCGAGAACGCCAGCAAGCTCAAGGATTGCGGCATCGCCATTCTCGATTCGCCGCAGGAGGTCATCGGTCTGGCCTTGCATTACTTGGGTAAAGATCCCTACAGCACCGACAAGAATGATCTGGCTGCCGCCGAAGCGTTGTTGCAGAAGCTCCAACCGTCGGTGCTCTACGTCGCCACCGGCCGGCAGATCAATGATCTGGCCAGTGGCAATGTGTGTCTCGCGCTGACCTACAACGGTGACGCGAGCATGGCCGCTGATCAGGCGCACAAGGCCAATAAACCGTACGAAGTGGCCTACCGCATTCCCAAGGAAGGCACGCTGGTGTGGCAGGACAATCTGGCCATCCCCAAAGACGCGCCGCACCCCGAAGCCGCGCGGGCGTTCATCGAATTCATGCTGCGCCCGGACTCGGTGGCCGAACTGACCAATACGCTGTTTTTTGCCACCGCCAACCAGGCCGCCACGCCGCTGGTGGATGAGGCGGTGCGCAACGACCCCGACATCTATCCGCCGAGCGATGTGCGTGCGCGGCTTTACGCCGATCGCAGCATGAGCCTCAAGGACATGCGTCAGCGCACGCGTCTGTGGACCACTTTCCGTAGCCATCAATAACAACAGGAGCACCACGATGGATGTGCCCATGCAAAACGATCAGGCGATGACCCGTGACAGCCTCTACGGTACCGCCGCCGAAAGTACCTACGCCGGCATCACCAGTTTCATGCGGCGACGCTACAGCCGCGACTTGCGCGGCGTCGATGTCGCGGTCAGCGGCGTGCCGTTCGACACCGCCACCAGCAATCGCCCCGGCGCACGTTTCGGGCCACGGGGGATTCGTGCGGCTTCTACCGGGATCGCCTGGGAACGTCACTGGCCGTGGACGTTCGATCCGTTTGATCATTTGGCGGTCATCGATTACGGCGACTGCGACTTCGATTACGGCTCACCCCACAGCATCCCGGAAAGCATCGAAGCCCACGCCGAGCAGATTCTCAACGCCGGCAGCGCGATGCTGACATTTGGCGGTGATCACTTCATCAGCTATCCGCTGCTCAAGGCTCATGCACGCAAGCACGGCACGCTGTCGCTGATCCACTTCGATGCGCACAGCGACACTTGGCCGGACGAGGAGGGCAAGCGGGTCGACCACGGCACCATGTTCTGGCACGCGGCGCGCGAAGGGCTGGTTGATCCGGCGCGCTCGGTACAGATCGGTTTGCGCACCACCAATGACGATCACATGGGTTTTCAGGTGCTGGACGCCCGGCAGGTGCATCGTCGTGGCTGCGAAGCGATTGTCGAAGCGATTCGTGCCCGGGTCGGCGATAACCCGGTGTACCTGACGTTCGACATCGATTGCCTGGATCCGGCCTTCGCACCGGGCACCGGTACCCCTGTCTGTGGAGGCTTGAGCACGGTGCAAGCGTTGGAGATTCTCGGTGGTCTGCGCGGGATCAATCTGGTGGGCATGGACGTGGTGGAAGTCGCCCCGGCCTACGACCACGCCGAGGTCACCTCGCTGGCCGCCGCCACACTGGCGATGGAAATGCTCTGCCTCTACGCCGCCCGACACAAGGTCGATATTTAATCAGCACAACATACCCCCTGTGGGAGCGAGCTTGCTCGGGAAGGCGTCAATTCAGGCTCCATCGCCGCTGAATGACAGACCGCTTTCGCGAGCAATCTCGCTCCCACTGGAGTTCCTCGATCCCTTGCAGGAGCCTGTTTTCGAAGGCCTCGGTTCAGGCTACCGGGATGATCGGCAGGTCGAGGGTTTGTGGTCCGGTGTAACGCGCGACTGAACCGGCAATCGTCTCGTGCGGCACACCGGCCGGCACGACGCTGATGTCATCCAGACGCGCCAAGTGCTGTTCGCTCAACTGCACCTCGAGTGCGCCCAGGGTTTTGTCGAATTGTTCGCGGGTACGCGAGCCGAGGATCGGAATCAGCGCGGTCGTCGAGCGCCGGGCCTTTTCGCGTAACCAGGCAATAGCGACATGGGTCGGGCTGGCGCCGATTTCTGCGGCCACCGCGAGCAACGTATCGAGCAGGGCGGTTTCGCGGGCGCTTTTTTCCGCGTGCACCAGCATGCCGAGTTTGCTCGCCCGGTTGTTGTCATCGCCGCCGCGATACTTGCCCGTGAGAAATCCGCCGGCCAAGGGTGACCACAGGGTTGCCGCCAGTCCCAGTGCTTCGGCCATTGGCAGCAACTCGCGCTCGGCGCTGCGTTCGGCGAGGCTGTATTCGACCTGAATCGCCGCGATCGGCGCAAAGCCGCGCAGTTCCGCCAACACGTCAGCGCGGGAAACGCGCCACGCCGGGAAGTTCGACAACCCGGCATAGTGGATTTTGCCTGCCCGCACCAGATCATCAAAACCACGCAGGATTTCTTCCATCGGCGTCACGCCATCGGTCACGTGCGCCCAGAACAGATCAATGTGATCGGTGTTCAAGCGTTTAAGGCTCTCTTCTACTGCGCGAACCATGTTTTTCCGGCTGTTGCCGGTGTGGGAACTGCCGTCGGCCGGGGTCGTGCCCATGCTGTATTTGGTGGCGATGACCAGGCGATCACGCTCCGGGGCAATGAACTCACTGAGCATCGATTCCGACTGTCCGCCCTGATAGCCATTGGCAGTATCAATGAAATTGCCGCCGGCCTCGAGGAAACCATCAAAGATCTGCTTGGCTTCGTCACGTTCGGCGCCGTGGCCCCAACCGGTTCCGAAATTGCCGGCGCCCAGCGCCAGTTCAGAAACACGCAGGCCGGTTTTGCGACCAAAAACCTTGTAGTGCATGGCAACGCCCTCAATGGAAATTCGTCTGTTAAAAAAATTACGATAGAAATATTTGCTCAATATGATGTTGGTAATATTCAGTGTCAATACGCTTGCCGCTCAACGGTCACACCCGCGCACCATCGTTGTCACACTCCTGCCATTTTCTGGCAGCAGCCTCTGCTAAGCTCCGGAATCTTTTCCCTCCAGAGTCCGCCGATCGTGTCGCGTACCACTCGTCTTTTGACTTTGCTGCAAGTGCTGCGCGGCAAGAAACGTCCGGTGACGGCGGCGATTCTCGCTGCCGAGCTGGAAGTGTCAGAGCGCACGCTCTATCGAGATATCGCTGAACTGACCGCCCTCGGCGCGCCGATCCATGGCGAGGCGGGGATCGGCTATGTGTTGCGCAGCGGCTTGTTTTTGCCGCCGCTGATGCTCAACGCCGACGAGACCGAAGCCATCGTCCTCGGTCTGCGTTACGTCGATCAGCGCGCAGATGAAGTGCTCGGCAAAGCGGCAGCGGATGCGCTGGCGAAAATTGCCGCTGTGCTTGATCCGCAAGCCCAGGAAGCGCTGCGCAATCCCACCGTGATGCCGGGCCCGCCGGGCTATGGTTTTCCGCAAAACGCCGTGCCGTTGAACGTATTCCGCCACGCCATCCGCGATCAGGCCAAGTTGCACATCGAATACGCCGACGCGCAGCAGGTGCCCAGCCAACGGTTGATCTGGCCCTTGGCGCTGGGTTTTCTCAACGAGGTGCGGATCATCGTCGCGTGGTGCGAATTGCGCGGCGCCTATCGTACGTTTCGAACCGACCGGATCAGCGCGGCAAGCCGTCAGGGCGAGGGTTATCCGGGGCGCCGCAGCGACTTGTTGCGCACTTGGCGCGAGCAGATGCAACTGGATGAAAGCGGGCGTTTCACTCCTGACAAAAACTGACGCAGGGCTGTTTTACGATGTGAGCAGAACCACACAAAAGGAGCTGCAATCATGTCTCATCCCGCCTCAACGCTGGCCCCGGCCATCGCTGCGTATATCGATGCGGCCAACGCACGCGACACCTCGCGGGTCGCCAGTTTTTTTGCCGAGGATGCCAACGTGTTCGATGAAGGCCAGCATCAGATCGGCCCGCACGCCATTGCGCAATGGATGCAGGATACCGGGCAACGCTATCAGTCGCGGGTCGAAGTGCTCGACGTCCAGCAGCGCACCGGCAAAGTGCTGGTGCACGGGCTGATTTCCGGGACATTCCCCGGTAGCCCGGCCCAGTTGCGTTACACATTTCGCTTGAACGAGCAGGGGAAAATCGCCCGCCTGGATATTTCCCTGTAAGCATCGTGGCATACTGCCGCGCATGACTTTCGACTCTCCCCTCAGCGCTTGGCAACACGCCGTGCAACACAAGGGCTTCATCCAGGATGAAGCTCAGGAACACGCGGTCTGGGCGCTGCAAAAATGCCATGAAGCCCTGCACGCCGGTGCCCGTTCGGTCATCGGCGTTTATCTGTGGGGTCCGGTCGGACGTGGCAAGACCTGGCTGATGGATCAGTTCTATCAGAGTCTGCGCGTGCCGGCGCGACGCCAACACTTTCATCACTTCATGGGCTGGGTGCATCAGCGCTCGTTCCAGTTGACCGGGATTGCCGATCCGTTGCGCGCGCTGGCCAAAGAGCTGGCGGCCGAGGTGCGGGTGCTGTGTTTCGATGAGCTGTTCGTCAACGACATCGGCGACGCGATCATTCTCGGTCGGTTGTTTCAGGTGATGTTCGACGAAGGCGTGGTGATCGTGTGCACGTCCAACCTGCCGCCGGACGATCTGTACGCCGATGGCTTCAACCGCGATCGCTTCGTATCGGCAATTGCCGCGATCAAGGCGCATATGCAGGTGGTGGCGGTGAATGGCGCCGAGGATCATCGACTGCATCCGGGGGCGGGGTTGCAACGCTACTTTGTGGCCACGTCTGCGGTCAGTGCGCTGGATGAAGTCTTTCAGGCACTGACCGCCGGGCAATCGGCCAGCGTTGAACCGGTGGCGGTCGGTCATCGCCAGTTGAACGTGGTGCAGGCCAGCGAAACGGTGTTGTGGTGCCGCTACGCGGATCTCTGCGAGCAACCGTTCGCCGCCATGGATTTCATCGCATTGTGCGATCGCTACACGGCTATTCTGTTGAGCGAGGTGCCCAACCTGAGCGCACAGAAACGCGAAGGGCGCATCGCGCGTGGCACCGAAGATGGCGCCGAACGGGTGGTGGCCGGTGATCGCGAGTTGCCGCAATTGTCGGTTCACGACGACGGCGTGCGGCGTTTCATCGCTCTGGTCGACGAGTGCTACGACCGCAAGGTGCCGCTGTACATCGAGGCACAAGTGCCAATGGATGCGCTGTACACCGAGGGTTATCTGGAATTCCCGTTCCGCCGCACCCTCAGTCGCTTGCAGGAGATGCAGCTGCAGCGTTTTGCCGAAGCCTGAGTGAAGAGGACGCCGACATGAGCCAAGCGTTATCCCATCATTTGCTGACCATGGCTTATCAGAATGCCTGGGCCAATCATCGACTGGCCAAGGTTTGGTCGCAGCTTGGCGCGGCAGATCTGGCGGCGCCTCGGGCCAGCTTTTTTCCGAGCATTCGCCTGACCCTCAATCACATCCTCACTTGCGACTGGTTTTACGTCGATGCACTGGAGCGCGAGCTGCGCGGGGACGAGCCGCATCCTGACTGCTACGTGTTTTTCAATGCGGACGAACCGTTTACCGAGGGCGCGCAACTGCGTGAAGAGCAGGCTCGCGTTGATCGGCGTCTGATCGCCTATTGCGAGCAACTGCGCGATGCCGATCTGACCCGGATCGTCACCATCGCCCGTGACACGCCGCAGCACGAGAGTCGTCTGCGCATGCTGTCGCACCTGTTCGAACATCAGATTCATCACCGTGGTCAGGTGCACGCGATGCTCAGCGATACCGCAGTGAACCCGCCGCAACTGGATGAGTTCTTCTGTGTCGGCGAGAGCGGCCTGCGCGCCGAAGATTTTGCCGAGCTGGGCTGGACTGAAGAATTGATCTGGGGCCACTGATAAAGCAAAAGATCTTTTGCATTTGCGGGTTGCCCGCCCGATCACCCCCGCGCTAAGGTCAGACAGCCTTTCAGTGCGCACTTTGCGCGCCGGGGCTTTTGTGTGTTCGGGGATGGAAATGGATTCCGCAGAAATTCTTGTGCTTCAAGCCAGCTACAGCAATCCAACGCACGCCGAGGCCATCGGTATCGTGCTCAATCATTACGCAGAAGACCCCATGGGCGGCGGTCACTCGCTCGACCCTGACTTGTTGCGTCGGCTGCCCGAAGAACTGGCACGACGCCCGTATGCGTTCAGCGTGCTGGCCTTTGTCGGTGGTGAGCCGGCGGGGCTGGTGAACTGCTTTGAAGGGTTTTCCACGTTTGCCTGCAAACCATTGGTCAACGTCCACGACGTGGCGGTGGTGGGCAAGTTTCGTGGCCTCGGCCTGAGTCAGAAAATGCTGCAGAAAGTCGAGGAAATCTCTCGCCAGCGCGGCTGCTGCAAGATCACCCTCGAAGTGCTGGAAGGCAACGCCGTCGCGCAGAATGCCTACAGCAAATTCGGCTTCGCGCCAGGCATGTTCGACCCGGCTCATGGGCAGATGCTGTTCTGGATCAAAAACCTGTAGGCCTGAAAGCCCCTCACCCTGGCCCTCTCCCAGAGGGAGAGGGGACTGATCGAGGTGTTTGGGCGAGGTACACCGACCTGAAACATCGAGCCGAACTCAGGTTTTGAAAAGCATGAAAATCGGCTCCCTTTCCCCCTCGCCCCTTTGGGGAGAGGGCTGGGGTGAGGGGGGTGGATCTTGCTGACCCAACCCAATCTGCGAACTCGCGACAGCATAAGGTCGAACACCCCGCTCCACGCCCATAAAAAAGGCGCCCCATTCAGGGCGCCAAACTGTCTTCTCCCGGGCCAGAGCGGAGCCACGGAAGGTCCATCGGTTGCTCGGTCAATCCCGGTCGCGGTAAGACTCGGTCACTTGCGCCGTCTGATCGGCGGGAACGCGAATTTCTTTCGCGTTGGCGTCGCTCTTCTGCTCGCTCTGGGCGTGGTGGACCGGGAAGTTGTCGTAGTAATAACGCATGCGCTCAGCGCCGCCCTCGGCGAAGACGCTGGCGGAGCCCAGGGCAAACAGCCCGGCAAGGATTGCGGTAGTGATTTTCATGGTGCCTCCTACTGAACAAGTGGGAGCCGTTCGTCCATGAAGCAGATCTCGGAAGAGAGTCTGGGTGGCATGAATTAACACGGGGTTAACGCCGATTCAGTGTAGGTTTTGCAGCATGTTGCGAGGCGATATCTGACAGACGCGGCACCCATCGAGCGAAGGCACGCCGCGTCGAAGGGAAAGGCTTAGAGCTTCCAGTCGAGACTCACCGTTACCGTGCGCGGATCACCCCAGTACACGCCGTTATAAAAGCCGACGTTGTCGTAGTACTTCTTGTCGAACAGGTTGTTGACGTTCAGCGACGCCGACAGGTGCCGATCGAACGCGTAGCGCGACATCAGGTTGACCACGGTGTAGGCGCTCTGGTTGATTCGCGCTTCTTCGGTGTCGGCACCGACCGGTCGGTTCGACGTGCCATACACATCACTTTGCCAGTTCACCGCACCACCTACGGTCAGCGCCTGCCACTCGCCCGGCAGACGGTACGCGGTGGAGACGCGCAACAGATTCATCGGCTCACTGGTGTTGGTGCGCTCGCTGTCGCCGTCGACCGAGTGGGTGTAGGTGTAACCGGCGGTCATGTTCCAGCCCTGCAGGATTTCGCCGGACACTTCGGCCTCAAAGCCGTTGACCTTATTGCCCTTGCCGCCGGATTTGTAGAACTGCTCACGGGTAACCGGATCCGCCGGGACCGAGTTGTCGAGTTCGGCGACATTGTCCTGTTTGCTCCAGAACAGTGCCGTGGACAGGTTCAGGCGTTCCTCGAGCAAACTGCCTTTGACGCCCACTTCATAGTTTTTGCCGACCACGGGGTCGATGTATTTGCGGTTCTTGTCGCGGTTGCCCTGGGGTTTGAAGATGTCGGTGTAACTCACGTACGCCGTGTATTCCGGGGTCAGGTCGTACAGCAGGCCGGCGTAAGGCGTCCAGACGTCGTTCTGTTTCTGGCTCGTGTAATCGATCTTGGTCAGTTGCCGGTTGGCGTCGTAACGGTTGCTGGTGCTGGACGCCTGCCAACTGCCGTAGCGACTGCCCAGCACCGCGTGCAACTCATCGGTCAGGCTCAGGCGCGTGGCGATGTAGCCGGCTTTTTGTCGGGTATTGTCTTTGGAACCGGTGAGGTCGGTGACGGTGTCGTGGAACTTGGCGATATCGCCCATGTATTTCCAGTCGCGGATTTTTCCGTAATCGCTGGGTTGTGCGCCTGCAATGGTGTACGGCGAGTTCGAACGGCGTTCGGCCTCGCCATAGCCGAACATCATTTCGTGCTCACGGCCCAGCAGCGAATAGGGGCCGGAGACGTTGAAGTCATACGCCTGCATTTTCTGTGTGCCGATCATGTGCGAGGTGTAGGCGAGCATGCCGCTGCGATCGGCCTCGGGGAAACCGCCACCGCCGTAATAGACCTTGCCGTCGCTCGCGCTGTCGCGGTGGGTGTACGCCGCTTTCAGACGCCAGCCGCTGGCCAATTGCTGATCAAGGGTGGCGAACGCAGTTTTGTCTTGCAGCGGCCAGGAACTCCACGACGTCGCCATGTTGGTCGAACGCCCCAGTCCGGCCTTGCTGCCATCGGCATTCCAGTAGGGCACGGTGCCCCAGGACGAGCCTTGCACATGTTTGTTCTGATAGTCGTAACCGACCGCCAGCACAGTAGAGTCGGTCAGATCGGCTTCCAGCACGCCATAACCGACCTCGCGTTGCAGCGCGTATTTGTCTTTGATCGACTGATTGTCGCGATACGCCAACACTGTGCGTCCGCGAAGGCGACCGTCGAACGCCAGCGGCCCGCCGACGTCGACGTAGCTGTAGTAATTGTCGTAGCTGCCGCCACTGACCCCGGCCAGCGCCTGCCACTGCGCGGTCGGACGCTTGCGCACCATGTTGATCGTCGCCGATGGATCACCGGCCCCCGTGGTCAGTCCCGTGGCACCGCGCACCACCTCGATGCGGTCGTAAATGATGGTGTCGGAATCGGACTTCATGCGATCGAAGGTGTTGAGCATCCCGTCGATCTGGAAGTTGTTGATCGCATAACCGCGCGAGGAATAGCTGACCCGATCCGAATCCAGATGCTGCACCACCACGCCCGTGGTCTGGCGCATGGCTTCGGTCAATGTACCGAGTTTGAAATCATCCATCTGCTGACGGGTGATCACTGAAACCGATTGCGGGGTTTCCTTGATCGACAGGTTCAGGCGCGTCGCCGTGCTCATCGCGCCAGTGGTGTAGGACTCGGTGTTTTCGGTGGTGGTGCCCAGGCCTTGCGCGCTGACGTTGGTCGCGGCCAGTTCCAGCGCTGTGTCAGTGGGCTGCGGCGGTTTTTCGGCTTCGATTTCAGCTAGCAGATCGGCGCTCAATGCAGCGCTGCACAGGCCGAGGGTGAGGGTCATGGAACGGGTAATGGGCGCGAACATCGCAGCCGACTCCTTGTCTTCGAGGGAAAAATTCCGTTTGTTCAAAGACGAGGGGTACGGCTGTGATTTAGTGTCAAACGAGAAATATTGTTATTTGAAGGTGTTTCAGAGGTATGACTCGACCTCGCTTGAAAAGCAAAAGATCGCAGCCTTCGGCAGTTCCTACAGGGATCGGTGTAGGAGCTGCCGAAGGCTGCGATCTTTTGATCTTGCCGCCATCAGACCCGCAAACGAATCTGCCGCCCCAACACATCCATCACGTCACAGCCATCACGCAACAACATCGCCGCTGCATGGGCCAGTTGCTGCACATCGGCACCTTTGGCGGACGAGATATCCAGGCTGGCCAGACTCCATCATCTGCGTTACCGCGAGAAAACGGCTGGCCGCGCTGCCGTGCAGGACATCCAGCGAGGCTTCGGTGGAGACCAGTAACACGGGGATGCTGTCTTCGTTGAGGGTCATCGAAATGTGCGGACTCATGCTTCACATCCTGCCTGCGCGGCGTGCAGCCCGGCGACGGAGGCCAGTATCAATGCGCGGGCGGTGCCAAGCATTTGCTGGCTGGCCCAGTGCAGTGAACCGCTGTGTTCCAGACGGGTGGCGGTGGGGGCTTGATGGGCGAGGGCTTCGGCGCAGTTCAGGTAAACGGAGGCGTGTTCGAGGGCGTAGTGTGCCTGTCCTGACGCCCACCCGACACAAGCTGCGTGAAGCGGTCCGAACAATCAACCGGCTGTTTGAGGAACTGGAGTTGGAGAACCATCCCGACAAAACCTTTTGTAGCGCGCATTGAACGGGGCTTCACTTTCTTGCGAAAGCGTTACCCCGCGCAATAACCCCCGCCGTGTTAAAAATCTCATCATCGAAAAACGGCCAGCTTGAGGAGCAAGCCTCGAACGACATCCCGCGAAGGAGGTGTTTGGAGTGGACTACCGGTTTTCGTATCAACGCCCTTGGTATACATCGGGGGGGGTTAGGGATCTATGTGGTTGGTGGGCATAGTGGCCTTTGGGCGGTAGGCCATGGCAATAAAGTAGTGACCATGTTGGCCATTCATAACACGCATGCCGGGGGTTTTGGGGTCGGCCTCCCATTGGGCGGTTTGCCCGGTGGGTGAGATTACCCCGGGTACAAATTGGGCGAGGGCCCATGTATGCGGCTCGGTGGTTCCTGGTTTCTGGAACCCATAGGTTATCGCGATGATCAGGGCCTGTTGTATAGGGTCGTCTTCCACTGAAAACAATTGCGCTCCGTTCCGGGTCGCCCATCCTCTGGCGTAGGAGTAGTTAAAGAATGTTTCTTCGCTCACAATAAGCTCATACACGTGTTCGCATGTCACCTGATATTTGACGGTCTGTCCTTTCGTGTCCCGCGCGCTGATCATTGCTGTTCCGATTCCTGTCGAGACCACGTAGCCGGTTGTTGCATCAACGGAGGCGACGTTGGGGTTCGAGGTGAGATATTCGTACGGTGGATAGCCGCCCTGTGCTGCTCGGGATTGTTGCGCGTTGTCGGGTAAGTACGCCGTTGCTTCAAAGGGGGGAGCAAATGGTGCGGGTGCGGGGTACAAGTGGACTCCATCAAGCATCATGGGGGTAGTGTCTATCTCCAGTGACCTGCAGGCATTAATGGTGTAAGTTTTTATCGGAAAATCAACCGCCGTATCAGCATTCGCAACCTTGTCATAGTTCAACTTGAACGCAATCTTAAGCGGACTTCCATCCTCGCGTTCCTGCAACCAAGCAACCTGCGCCGCCGTCACCAACCCCTCCGCCTGTTGATGCACTTCACCTGCCCAAAACACTTTCTCTACAGCCTCACCGTTCTGGTCAGTCCCGACGTAACGCAGCCAGATGCACTGGCCCACAGCCTGCAACATCCATTTTTCAATTCGCAGTTGCGCACCTTCCTCCAGCCGTGCCACATCCAGCTCATCACCCACTGCACCATCAATACTCGGCGTCGGTAAATTCTGGTCGCCATCAGCAATCGGCAACACAGTCATGATTAACTCGTCCGAGTCTTGCGGTACACCATTGCGAATGACGGTGTAAATCACCCTGACTGTTTTACCCAGGTTGAACGCAACCAGCGAGTTGGGCAGCGGTACCTCCAAATCCTCCTGTGCAGTTACATCTATCGGGCCTTCAGTTTTGCTGCCTTCACCCGGCGTACCTGTCCACGTCACGCTCACCTGTGTACCGATCATGTCCGGATAAGCCCGGACAATAGCAGTCAGGGTATCTTTGGCGGCGATGGGTTGCAGGATGTTGTTAGGTGCTTCTTTGATCTCGGGATCTTTAAGATCCAACGCCACCCCAATCCGCAGTTTCAACTCCTGCGAATGCCCCAACGTTTCTCCCCCTCGCTGAATACTGTAATCCGCCACCACCGTGCCGTTGCGATTGGCAGTCACGAATGCCTTGCCCACCGTGAACTTCACCGGTTTGCCCATCGTGGCCGGGATCATGTCCAGATAATCACTGGTGCTGCCGCCGCTGGCCGAGCCGCGCCAGCGGTAGGTCACGCGATCCTTGTCCTGGGTGCCGAGGAAGGGCGCCACCAGCGTTGCGCCGATCGGTGGCACCTTGTCCGGGTCCAGCACGTCATTGGCGTCTGCTCCTTCGACTTCCGGGCGATCAAAGATCGGCTTCGGCACGCCCACCTGCATGATGAACGGCAGTGAATCGCGCACGCTCAGCAGGAGGTTTTCTCTGTTGGTGACGACGTAGTAGACCTTGACGCTCAAGCCATCGAAACGCTGGATTTCGGTCTGGCTCACGTTGCGCAAGACGGGCTCGCCATCCGCGATGTTGCCGACCTGGCGTGGGTCCTCGTAGTAGACGGTATCGCCGCCAGGCACCTGCGCTTCCCAGATCAGGTTCAGCAGATCACTGCCGTTGCGGCCGATGTACGACGGAATACGTACCGTCGCCCACGGCGTATCGACTGGCAACGTCCCGCCCGGCGCCTCGTCAACGGTAGGCGCAAGCAGTTGGCTGATGTCGCCGACAACGCTGACGCTGGCGTTTTTCGAGGGGATGTCGGACGCATTCTCGCGGCGCCGGACAAAGCCCACCGATGCGCTGCCCTTGGCGATGGCGCGCACGGCTTCGTTGGGGATGATGAAGTCGAGCTGAAAGGGCACGAACTCCACCGTTTTCGATAACGGGCCAACGATGATTTGCGGGCCTTGCGCGGGGGTGCCGGTCCAGGTCAGGAGCACTTCATCGTTCACGGCAAAGTCTTTAGCCGTCGTGTACACGCGAACGATGACGTCGTCGTCACCCAGTGTGTCGAGGTCCACGCGATCGGTCGGCTGGCCTTTGACCAGCACCAGCGGTGGGTCGAGGCGGTCACCGTTCATGTCCACCAGCACCCGCTTTAGGGCCGACCACGGTGCGCGCTCGTCCGGGTAGTTGCCGCAGCGGTCGACCACCTGAAACGCCACGGCCACCGCGGAGCCATCGCCGGCGGCTTTGATCAGGTCGTAATCGAAAGTGATGTCGATGGGGTATTGATCCGGATCACGCGCTTGATCCGGGGTGACGAGATGAACCACTTTGTGACTGCCCCAACGGGCGTGGATGCGGTCGTATTCAGTCAGGTTGCGGTAGGTGAAGATGCGCATCGTCACCACGTCGGTTTCCGAAAAGTCCTGGTCGACTTCGTAGCGGTCGAGGGAAAAATTCAGGTCGGAGTGGCCGTCATCGCCGGGGATGTCATCGTATCCACCGGGGCGGGTGAGTTTGACCAGCAGCTTCAAGCGGGGGGTGGATTCTTCGTCAGGAATGTTCTTGCCGGTGACCTTGTAGAACACGTCGATGACTTCACCATCGATCACAAAATCCTTGGGCAAGGTAAAGGCCACATCCCGATTGAGCTCGGACTCGTGCTCAAGGGTCTTGCTCCACACCGGATCTTTAGGGTTGTTCCAGAAGAATTCGACATGCTGCTGGAGTTCCATTTTTAGCCAGGCGGGGATGACCACTTGCAAACCGTTTTCCACTGCACGAATGGGGATGCCTCCGTCGTAGCCATCCTCGGGATCAAGGGTGGACGAGGCGGGGAAATGCAAGCGCTTCAAGGCATAAATTTCTGAGTCGGACATGCGGGCGTGCTCCGTCGGGAAGGTGACGGAATGATTGAAAGCGCATTGACGCGATTGCGCACCTGTCAGATCTGACAGGTGCGGGCTGGAATCCGACGGGTGGTATGTTGGAAGAGGTCGGGTCGAAACCGAAACAACCTTGGAGATTGCGCTGCGCTTCCATCCGACGGTCGCCTTTTGATGTTGCGGCTATCAGCGCGCAAATTCCCGTGTTTTGTCAGAAGCCCAACGGGTACTGAATCACCACGTAAATCCGGTCAATGTCATCGCCAGCCTGCGCCTCGTTGGCCCGGTGCGATACATGCGAAACCTGCACTGACAGATCCTTCGCCGCGCCCGACTGGACGATGTATTTCAAATCGATATCGCGTTCCCAGTGTTTACCGCCATCACCTTGCTGCGGCTGGTAACTGCCGCTTTGCGCGTCGAACGGGTTATACGCGCCGCCCTGCGGTGCGTGGGTGCCGTCGATGTGGCTGCCGCTGACGTAGCGGGTCATGAAGCTCAGGCCGGGGACGCCGAATGCACCGAGGTCGAGGTCGTAGCGCGCTTGCCAGGAGCGTTCGTTGGCGCCGTTGAAGTCGGCGTATTTGATTGAGTTGGCGAGGTAGATCGAGTCGCCACCGACGAAGTCGAACGGCGTGTCGCCGTTGATCCGTTGCCAGCCGAGCATTACCGCGTGGGGGCCGAAGGCGTATTTTCCGGACAGGCTGAACGCGGTGTTGTCGATGGCGCCAGCCAGCGCCTGGCCAGTGTCGCGGGTGTGGTAAAGGTTAGCGTCGAGCAGCACGCCGGATTGCTTGAAGTGCAGATTGCCGTAGTACTGGTGCCAAGTGTCGCTGAGATCTGAGGCGTACAGCGCGCCACCGATGGGGCTATCGCTGAACAGATCGGCGCCAACAAAACTGATCCCGCCGGCCTCGGTGTTGGCGCCATAGCCGTAGAAATCGCCTTTGCCCGATGAGCTGTCCTGATTCTTGAACGCGGTGAAATGCCCGGCCATCAGATTGACGTGGTCGAACTCGGCGCTGTTGAGCAGAAAACCGGTGGCGTACTCCGGTTGCAGGCGTTTGTCGGAGGTGTCGAACACCGGGGTTTCGACGGTCATTTCACCAAAGGCGAGGGTGGTGCGCGAGGCTTTCAGCTTGAGTGCGCCGCCCGCGCTGGAATAGTCATTTTCGCTGCGACCTTCGCTGTCGACTGGCAGCAGACCGGTCCCGGAATGGCCTTTGCCACCGTCCAGTTTCAACCCGGCGAAGGCGTGGGCATCGATGCCGAAACCAACTGTGCCGGATGTGAATCCAGATGAGAAAGTCCCGATAAAGCCTTGAGCCCATTCCTGTTTGTAGTTTTTTCCGGACGGCGAGGGCGAGCGATAGTCGTTGCTGAGGAAGAAGTTACGGCTGAGCACTTCACTTTTGGCGTCGTCGAAAAAACCGCTGGCGTGGGCGGTTGGGTTCAGACCGCAGAGCAGCGCAAGGAGGGTGAGACGCAAAGGGGCGCGGTCGATCATGGTCAGTGGCCAGCGGCAATTAAGGTGGCTGGGATGATCTCGGGATTGCAAGGCAGGGGATTGAGCGGATGTGCTGAATTGCTGTGGCTGTCAGGTCATGAGGTTGTGAATGCGCTGACGCCATCGCTGGCAAGCCAGCTCCCACAGTTATCTATGGCGTACCCGCCAATCTTGGCATCACACAAAAAACTGTGGGAGCGAGCTTGCTCGCGAAGGCGGTACATCGGGCAACATTTGTTTCGGCTGATACACCGCTTTCGCGAGCAGGCTCGCTCCCACAGAGTATTGGGTTGAATGAGGTTTTGTGACTGGAGCTGAAACCTGTGGGAGCTGGCTTGCCAGCGATGGCGGCGTGTCAGTCAAGTTTATCCAGGCTGACACACCGCCATCGCGAGCAGGCTCACTCCTACAGTTTTGATCGCGTTACGACAATGGCGGCGTACGTGGCGGGATCTGGCGTTTGCTGCCGGTCGATTCAAACGCGGCGGCCAGGCGCAGCAGGTTCGAGTCGTCGTAGGCGCGGCCGGCGAAGGTCAGGCCGACCGGCATGCCGATGTCGGCCATCACGCCCATCGGCACGGTGACGGTCGGCACGCCGAGGTGGCGGATCGCGAGGTTGCCGTTGGCCACCCAGATGCCGTTGCTCCAGGCGATGTCGGCCGACTCAGGATTGACATCGGCGTCTGCCGGGCCGACGTCAGCGACCGTCGGGAACAGCACGGCGTCGAGGCCCAACTTGTCCATCCAGTCTTCGAGATCGATACGTCGAGTCTGCTCCAGACCGCGCAAGCCATCGGGCACAGTGGAAATTTCATTCCACGGCGTGATGCCGCGCTCGGCCATGCGCACGTATTCATCCATGCCCGCGACCAGATCACCTTCACGGTTGGGCAACGTGCCCGGTTCGTGCGGGAAGATCTTCGCCCCGTCGACATCGACCAGACGATTCAACTTCGGGTCGCCGTTGGCTTGCAGGAAGTCGTCGAACGCCCACGCGGTCAGGTCCCACAGTTCATGGTGAAGGAACTCTTTCGAGACCAGACCACGGCTGAACACGGTCGGCGCGTCGGGACGATCGCCTTCGCAGTTGGAGACCAGCGGAAAGTCGGTTTCGATGACTTCGGCGCCGGCGGCTTCGAGGGCCTCCCGCGCCTGCTTCCACAGGTCGATCACCGAGGCGCGGGTGTTGATGCGCTGGCCGGTCGGGCCGCCAATGCCCGGTGCTGCGCTGGTGCCGGCTTCAGGGTCGGCATTGATGAACATGCGCGGCACGGCGAAACGCTTGCCGGCCAGTGCTTTGGCGTCGGCGGCCAGATCGGCGTAAGCGGCGGGGCGCACTTCGCTGACGCTGGGGATCGGCACCCACGGTTGCAGGCGCCAGAGGTCGCCACGGGTGTCCGGGTCTTCGGCCACGACGATGTCGAGGACTTCCAGTAGATCGGCCATGGTCCGTGCGTAAGGCACGACCACGTCCATGGTCGGGGTCAACGGCCAGTTGCCGCGCACCGAGATCACACCGCGCGACGGGGTGTAGGCGCACAAACCATTGTTCGACGCCGGGCCACGTCCGCTCGACCAGGTTTCTTCAGCCAGACCGAACGCGGCGAAACTCGCGGCAGTGGCGGTGCCGGCACCGTTCGACGAGCCGGAAGCAAACGGCGCGGTCAGGTAATTGGCGTTGTAAGGACTTTCGGCGCGACCGTAGACGCCGCGTTGCATGCCGCCATTGGCCATCGGCGGCATGTTGGTCTTGCCCAGGCAAATCGCCCCGGCCGCGCGCAGGCGTTCGATGGTGAAGGCATCGCGATAGGCAACCAGATCAGCGAAGGCCGGGCTGCCGGACGCGGCGGTCAGGCCCTTGACCAGATAGCTGTCTTTGGCGGTGTAAGGAATACCGTCGAGCGGGCCGAAGGTTTCGCCTTTGGCACGGCGCGCATCGGACGCTCGCGCTTCGTTCAGCGCTTCAGGGTTGCGCACGATTACGGCATTCAGCGCCGTCGGGGTGTCGGCACCGTCGTAGGCATCGATTCGGGCCAGATAAGCCTGCACCAGCTCGACCGAGGTGGTCTGGCCGGACTCAAGCGCGGCGCGCAGTTGGGCAATGGAAACTTCGGTGACTTCGATCATGCGGTCACCGCTGTTGGAGTAGAGGTGTTTTTCTTGGAATAGGTGTTCATAGCGGTTCTCGTTGCACGGCTTTAGCGACAAGGTTAAGACTGGCGCCTATTTAACACCAAGCGGGGCGCGGAGTAATCGGCGGGAACGATCTACCACCGATTTTCTACTCTACAGGCCCCATCGCGAGCAGGCTCACTCCTACAGGGGGCTACGGGGTATGCAGAATTCGTGTCCGCTGTAGATCCCTGTGGGAGCTGGCTTGCCAGCGATGGGGCCAGCCCATTCGATAATGAAGTGTCTGAACTATCGCCATCGCTGGCAAGCCAGCTCCCACAGGGATTTGTTGCGTTCCCAGAAGACAGGTACGTCCTCAGACGATCACAGCACCCCGTACTCCCGCGCCGTGCGATCCACCGCAATCCGCGTCTTGTCGATCAACTCATCCAGCTCCGTGCGCGTGGCCACCAGCGCCGGCGCCATGATCATCCGTCCCAGTGTCGATCGAATGATCAGCCCTTCCTCAAAACCAATCGTGCGGCAACGCCAGGCGATGTCGTTTTCATTGGCAAAGCGCTTGCGGCTGGCCTTGTCTTCAGCGAACTGCAACGCCGCCACCAGGCCAACGCCCTGAATCTCACCCACCAACGGGTGGTTGCCAAACACCTCGCGCAGGCAGTTTTGCAGGTACGGGCCGGTGTCGGTTTTCACCTGAGTGACTACGCCCTCATCGCGTAAGGCCTTGAGGTTGGCAATCGCCACAGCGGCGGCCACCGGGTGGCCGGAATAGGTCAGGCCGTGGGCAAACACGCCGCCCTTTTCCACCAGCGCCTCGGCCATGCGCCGCGACAGAATCAAACCGCCCATGGGGATGTAACCGGAGGTCAGGCCCTTGGCGATCGACAGCGTGTCCGGCTCAAAACCGAACGTCTGATGGGCGAACCATTCACCGGTGCGGCCGAAACCGCCAATCACTTCGTCAGCACACAGCAACACGTCATATTGACGGCAGATGCGCTGAATCTCCGGCCAGTACGTCGCCGGCGGAATGATCATGCCGCCCGCGCCCTGGAACGGTTCGGCGACGAACGCTGCGACCTTGTCGGCGCCCAGTTCGAGAATCTTGTCTTCCAGTTGCCGCGCGGCTTGCAGGCCGAACTCTTCCGGGCTGAGGTTACCTTCGTGGGCGAACCAGTACGGTTCATCGATATGCGCCACATCGGGAATGGTGCCGCCCATCTCATGCATGAACTTCATCCCGCCGAGCGCCGTCGCGGCCAGGGTCGAGCCGTGGTAGCCGTTCCAGCGGCCGATCATGATTTTCTTCTCGGGTTTGCCCATGACCTGCCAGAATTTGCGCACGGTACGGATCAGCACTTCGTTGGCTTCGGAACCGGAGTTGGTGTAGATCGCGTGGCTGTAGTGCTTGGGCAACAGGCTGAAGAGCAGTTCGGACAGCTCGATCACCGCCGGGTGAGTGGTGTGGAAGAACATGTTGTAGTAGGGCAGTTGTTCCAGCTGCGCAGTCGCGGCAGCGGCGAGATCCTTGCGCCCGTAACCGAGGTTGGTGCACCACAGGCCGGACATGCCGTCCAGATAACGATTGCCGTCGTTGTCCCACAACGCCAGCCGATCACCGCTAACCATCACCCGCGGGCCTTCCTCGTTGAGGGCCTTTTGATCAACGAACGCGTGGATGTGGTGGGCCGCGTCGGCAGCTTGGTAATCGCGGGTGGTGCGGTCGAATTCGGCGGACATGGCTGATCTCCAGATAAACGGGATGAGTGAGTGCGTTCATTCCTGTGATGTGCGAGTAAAGTTTTGTCACTTAAAAATATTTTTGTAAAGAAAATATTTGTCGGTGAAAAAATATCGCCGTAGGCTGAGCCCGACACGCAAGGATCATCAGAGGCAACATGAGCGGACTCAGAGAACGGCAGAAGGAACAGCGCAGGGAAGTCATCGCCGCAGCGGCGCTTGAGCTGTTCAAAAGCAACGGTTTCGCGGCGACCACGCTGGAGCAGATCGCCGTACAGGCCGGCGTTTCCGCGCCGACGGTGGTCAATTACTTCGGCGGCAAGCAGGAAATTCTGCTGGCTTTGCTCAAACAACCCGACGAGCAGGCCATGCGCGAGGCCCGGGCGAATCTGGACGCAGACAGCGATCCGCTGGAGGCGTTGTGCGAGTTCGAAGGGCTGATGACCGATTACCAGCTAGCGGCGATGCCAGCTTCTTTGTGGCGGGAATTGGCGCCGTTTCTGCTGACGGGTGAATTGGCGCAGGCCTTGAGTCCATGGAATGCCGCTGTCATTGAAGAAACCAAGGCTTTACTTGAGCATTTTCAGCGGTTGGGCAAGGTCCGCAAGTCAGTCGATATCGAAGTGGCTGCCACGCTCTTCAATCAATACGCGAACATGGCATTTGTTCGCTTGGCGACCGAGGCGGTGCCCGATCGGGACGCTCATGCCCGGCATATGCGGAGTGTGTTGAATCTGATTTGCCAGGGGATTTGCGTGGAAGCATGACGAGCCATTGATTTTTGAACGAGCTACTCAGGTCCCAAGAAACCAAAGTGTCTGAGTAACAGCATGCCTATCGCCAAACAACCTAAAAACCTGTCATTTATGACAGGTCAAATTCATCATCCGATCCTTGAATATGAAAGCACTGTAGCGGTGCTGCTGCGATAACTTTGCCCTCATTCAAGGAGACTTAAAATGGGTGTTACTGTAGAAGTGATTCAAACCGGCGACGGCGTTATATACCCGAAGCGTGGACAAACGGTCGTAATTCATTACACCGGTACTTTGACAGATGGTAAGAAGTTCGACTCAAGTAAGGACAGAGGTCAACCCTTTAAATTCAGAATTGGTGACGGACAGGCTATTAAAGGCTGGGACGTGGGTATTGCTCAAATGAGTCTAGGAGAACGCAGCAAGCTGACAATTACTCCTGATTACGGCTATGGAACACGGGGCCACCCCGGTCTCATCCCGCCTAATTCGGAACTTATCTTCGACGTTGAACTTCTGGATATCCAGTAATGGCAAGCTAATAACCAAGTATGAAACCATTGCTTGCCATCCAGACAAAGCATTGCCAAACATCTTTTGAAAACGGCTATGCCTGGCTCGCCGAGTCCTTTTCTCGCTAGAACGCGCCCCTATGTGACTCAAAACCGCCAGGTCACCCCTCCGCCAACAATGTGCAGCGCGCTATTGGGATAACTCCCCGACAGCGTCTGCCCGTTGCGCTTGGTCTGCTGCACGTCCATATCTCCCAGCCAGACCAGCGTGTAATTGAGGTTGAGGTCGGTGTCTTCGGCGAGTTTGTAACTCAACCCGGTCGCCAGTCGCCATGTGTCGTTCATCGGGTTGTCGACGGTGCGGTCCTTGTCCTTCACCGCCGAGCTGTCGTAACCCACGCCCATGTTCCAGCGCAGTTTCGGGCTGATCTGGTTTTGCGCGCCGATCGACAGGTGCCAGGTGTCCTGATACTTGCGGTCGACCGAACGTGATACGTCGCCGGCGGCGCTGTCCACCGACACGCCGATGTCGGCAAAGTCGCTCCAGTCCTGCCAGTTCACCGAACTCAACAGTGTCCACTGTTCGCTCAACTGATGGGCAATGCTCAGGGTCGCGGTCTGCGGGATGTTCATGTCGATTTCCAGGTCGTCGACGTCCAGCCGCGACAGCGCCAGATTGAGCAGCGGATTGCGGATGCCATGAACGGAAGGTGAGTCCTTGAACTCCAGTTTGACCTTGCTGGTGTAGGCCAGACCGACGGTGGTGCGCTCATTGACCTGATAGCGCAGGCCCAGATTGATGCCGGTGCCGATGTCGGTGTCCTTGTACTGCAACTTGCCATCTTCCTGGAACGGTGTGCCCGGCAGGAAGGCGTTATTGTCGATGGCCATTTTTGTGTAGTAGTAGCCATAGACCAGACGCGGGCCGATGCCCATCGACAGGTCGTCGGTAATCTTGTAGGCGAAGGTCGGTTGCATCGAAATGCCGATCAGCGTCGATTCCTGGCTGAAGTAGCGGCCGGCCCAGTCATCGTCGTATTTCACGCTCAGGCCGAAGTTGCCATACATGCCGAAGCCGATACTGGCGCGGTCATTGATCTCATGGCTGATAAAAAAACTGGTACCCGGCAGGATCGGCAGTGGATTGCCGCCCTCGTTGCCAGAGAAGTCATTGTCGCTGTCGCGATCAAAACCGAGGCCACCGAGTATGGCCTGGCCGGTCAGGCTGATTTGCGTGCCTTTGAGTGCGGCAATCCCGGCCGGGTTACTCATCAACACGCTCGGGTCAGTGGCCAGCGCCGCCGAACCGGCATTCGCCAGTCCCGCGCCTTCCTGACCCGCTTCATACAGATCAATACCACCTGCCAACGCCTGACCACCTGAGCCTGCCAGCGCGAGAATAATCAGGGAATGCGTAGATTTCATCCCGGCGTCCTTATCAAAGAAGATCAGCTTTCAGGTTTAGTCGTGAATTGGCTGGAGCACCAGTCGAGACGATCGGCCAGTTGTGAACTAGGCTCAGTTCGGTTCAACGGTGGCCCAATCAGGAGAGCCGAAATGGAAGACAAACCGCTGATAGCGTTTCAGAGTTCCAGAGCCCTGCTGGACGTGTTCATACGTGCCGGTCTGATTACCGTGCTTGTGATGTTTTGTTTCGATATCTTCCATCCGTTCCTCAACGTGATGCTGTGGGCGCTGATCCTGGCCATCACCTTGTATCCGCTGAATCAGAAGCTCGGCGCCAGGCTCGGCAACCGCTACGGGTGGGCAGCGATCGTGCTGGTGCTGCTTTGGCTGTTGATTCTGATGGTGCCGCTGAGTCTGCTTGGCGCTTCCGTGGCTGACTCGGTGAAAGTCGGCATGCACACGCTGGAGGCGGGCTCGTTCGAGATTCCGCCGCCACCAGCCAGCGTCGAAACCTGGCCGCTGATCGGTGCGCCGCTCTTCGGCATCTGGCAGCACGCTTCGCAGGATCTGAGCTGGGCGTTCAAGGAGTTGTCGCCGCACCTGAGCAGTTGGGGCAAAGTGCTGTTGCATCAGGCCGCCGGTGTAGGCGCTGGGATCGTGGTATTCGTTGTTGCCTTGATTGTCGCCGGTTTGATCATGAAAAACGGCGAAAGCGGTCATCGTACCGCCGTCGCCATCACCACACGGATTTCCGGCCCGGTGCGCGGCCCGCAAATCGCCGAACTGTGCACGGCCACCATCCGCGCCGTGGCGCAGGGTGTGGTCGGCATCGCGTTTATTCAGATGCTGCTGGTTGGCGTGGCACTGGTAGTCATGGGTGTGCCGGCGGCCGGTATTCTCGCCTTGATGGTGCTGCTGCTGGGCATCACCCAATTGCCGGTGTTGTTGATCACCTTGCCCATCGTGATTTATGTCTTCGCGCAGGACGGGGTCAGTGCCAGCACGATTATCTTTGCGGTGTGGATGGCGATTGCCGGGCTTTCCGACAATGTGCTCAAGCCGATGTTGCTGGGCCGCGGCGTCGCGGTGCCGATGCCGGTGGTGCTGATCGGTGCACTTGGAGGCATGGTCACCAGCGGCATTATTGGTCTGTTCATTGGCCCGGTGATTTTGGCGGTCGGCTATGAATTGTTCATTGGCTGGGTGTATCAACCGGCCAATGTCACCGAGCTTCTGGAGAGCCAGCGCAAAGAAAATCTGCCGTGACACTTATCGGTGCGAGGGAATCTGACAACCGTTCATCGCTCAACTACGCTGCCTTACGTATCCCTCTCTGACACTTGGGCGTAAGGAAACAGGCGCATGCGAAGCAGGCTGCTGGCGGTTTGGATAGTGGTATTCGCGGCGCTCTGGAGCGGGCTCGGCTGGGCGGCTGATGAGGCGACAAAACCGGCCGACGAGGCGGTTGAGCTAAAGGTCGCCAATCGCAGCATCATGCTGTTTCGCGCCACCATCCTCGGCGAAGCGCCGGCCTCGCGGGTCAAACGGGCGAAAATGGTCATCAATGAGGCGCTGGAAGAAGGCGAGAACCTCAACGTCAGCATTGATTCGATCCAGAACAGCTACCTGGTGCTGATCGGTTCTAAACGCGCCTTCATTGTCGCGCCCAAGGACATCGACACGCTGGCCTATTCATCGGTGCAACAGGCTGCCGAGGGCGCGGCGGAAAAACTCCGTCAAGTGGTCAATGAAACCCGCGAAGCGCGCAGTCTCGACTTGATTCTGCGCTCGTTGGCACTGGCTGCGGTCGCCACGCTGATTTACCTCGCGCTGCTTTGGTGCCTGGCGTATTTGCGCCGTAAGTTACTGGCAAAACTCCCCGCATTGATGGATCGCCACACCCAGGCGCTGAAGGTCGGACGGGTGCAACTGATCGACTCCAACTTCCTGTATCCGCTGGTCAGCCGTCTGCTGTTGCTGCTGCGCTGGCTGCTGATTTTGCTGTTGACCTATGAATGGCTGGGTTTCGTCCTGTCGCGCTTTCCCTACACGCGGCCATGGGGCGAAAGTCTCAATAACTATCTGTTCGAGCTGGCCGGGTATTTGTTGCAAGGCATCGTCGATGCGATTCCCGGACTGGGCGTGGCCCTGGCGATATTCTTTATCGCCCGTGGCGTCACCGCGTTCACCCGGCGGATCCTGCGGCGCATGGCCACGCCAGGGACGTTCAGCTGGCTCAATCACGAAACCCTGCAACCGACCCAACGTCTGACCGCGCTGGCGATCTGGCTGTTTGCCCTGGCCATGGCTTATCCGTATCTGCCGGGTGCCGGCACCGATGCCTTCAAGGGCTTGTCGGTGCTGATCGGCCTGATGATTTCCCTCGGCGCGACCAGTGTGGTCGGGCAGGCCGCCGCCGGTTTGATCCTCACTTACACGCGCACCTTGCGTCCGGGTGAGTTCGTAAAAATCGGCGACTACGAAGGCACCGTCACCGAACTGGGCATGTTCACTACGCGCATTCGTACCGGGCTGGGGGAAGTGCTGACGCTGCCCAATTCGATGATTACCGGCACGGTCACCAAAAACTACTCGCGCACCGTGCAAGGCCCCGGTTATGTGGTGGATACGGTAGTGACCATCGGCTACGACACGCCGTGGCGTCAGGTCGAAGCGATGCTGCTGGAAGCGGCGAAGCGTACGCCGGGGATTCTCGAAGATCCTGCGGCGCAGGTGTTCCAGACCGCGTTGTCGGATTTCTACCCGGAATATCGCTTGGTCGCGCAGGCGATCCCGAGCCAGCCGCGCCCGCGTGCGGTGCTGCTGAGCATGCTCCACGCCAATATCCAGGACGTGTTCAACGAATACGGCGTGCAGATTATGTCGCCGCACTATCTTGGCGATCCGCAGAGCGAAAAGTGGGTGTCACGAGAAAAGTGGTACACAGCACCCGCGCAAGAACCGAAGGATCAGTGACCGCCGCTCAAAGGAGTTCGCCCCATGCTCGAATTCATCCTGCACGCCTTGCGCACCGACCCGGAAATCGCCGTGTTTCTGGCGATTGCCCTCGGCGTGTTTATTGGCCGGATTCACATCGGCAGCTTCCACCTCGGCTCGGTGGCCGGTGCGCTGCTGATGGGTTTGCTGATCGGGCAGATCGGTCTGGAAGTGCCGGCGGGTCTGAAGTCGGTGTTTTTCGTGATGTTCATCTACGCCGTCGGCTTCAAGAGTGGTCCAGAATTTTTCGGCAGCCTCAATCGCGGCACACTGAAACTGGTGCTGCTTTCGGTGGTGCTGTGCGCCACCGCGCTGGGGGCGATTCTACTGATGTACTCGCTGTTCGATTTCGACGCCGGGTTCACCGCAGGCCTGGGTGCCGGGGCGCTGACCGACACGGCGATCATGGGCACCGCGACCAGCGCGATCAATCAACTGACAATCGATGCCGCGGCCAAGGCGCAACTCAACAGCCACATGGCGATTGCTTACGCGATTACCTACCTGTTCGGCACCATCGGTTTGATCGTGTTTGTCGGCAGCATCGCGCCGAAACTGCTCGGCGTGAACCTGCGCGAGTCGGCGCGGGAACTGGAGCTGGAACTGGGCATCGCCAAGGAAGAAGAGGCGATCACCGTGCCCTACACCCGAATGGTGGTGCGCGCCCACCAGGTTGCGGAAAACGGTCAGGCCGCCGGGTTGCGCATCATCGATCTGGAAAAACCCCACGAATCGCTGACCGTCGAGCGGGTGATGCGCGCCGGCAAAGTCATCGAGCGCGATGAAGAGTTCGTGCTGATGGCGGGTGACATCATCGGCGTCTACGCCTTGCGCGATGCGGTGGGCAACCTCAGTCACTGGGTCGGACCGGAGATCGATCATCCCGAAGCCTTGTCGTTTCCGACCCGTCAGGTGGACATCGTCCTGACCTCGGCGGAGTTCGCCGGCAAAACCATCCATCAAGCCAAATCGCGCCTTGCCACCGACCGGCGCCTGGGATGCTTCGTCAACAACATCAGCCGTCAGGGCTACGACTTGCCGTTGCTGCCCAACACCGTGTTGCGTCGCGGCGATGTGATTTCGCTGACCGGGCGCACCGCCAGTGTCGAAGCCATGGCCAAACGCCTTGGGCGCATCCGCAAGAACAACTACAAAAGCGATATCGCCATGCACACCCTGGGCATGGTGCTCGGTTCGTTGCTGGGGTTGTTGTCGACGCACATCGGCATGATTCCGGTGGAGCTGGGGATCGGCGGCGGGGTGTTGGTCGCGGCGCTGGTGATCGGCTGGTACAACTCGCGTCACCCGGAAATCGGCGCGTTGCCGCCAGCGGCGCAATGGGCGTTTTCCGAGTTCGGTCTGACCGCGTTTGGTGCGGTGGTGGGTTTGTTGGCCGGGCCGGCGGCGTTTGCCGCAATGAAAGAGCAGGGGCTGGCGCTGCTTTTGTCCGGCGCTGTGGTGACGATATTGCCGCCGCTGGTGGCGTTGTACTTCGGCCGCTATGTGCTGCGCTTGCACCCGATGATTTTGTTTGGTGCATTGGCCGGCGCGCAGACCGAAGCGGCGTCGATGAACAAGATCATTGAGCAGTCGGGGAGCAACACGCCGGTGATCGGTTTCACGGTGTGCTATGCGATTTCCAACGTCTTGCTCGCGGTGTGCGGGCCGATCATTGTGTTTGTCGTCGCTGGCTAGGTTCGCTTGTCAGAAGCCGCTCTCGCGCATCAGCACTGCGAGCACATGGGTCGCGCCGTCAGCGAGCAGGCTGCGCCGCTCGCCGTCGATCTTCAGATGCCCACGGGTCTCGCGCAGGCTCGGCAACGGCTCATCCAGTTGAATCAACACCTGAAACAGTGCGTTGCTCGGAATCAGCGCATGTTCGGCACTAGTCGTCGGCACTGGCCCGCCATAGCGTGACGACAACATGCGGTGCGACAGCTGACTGGCGCGGGTGCTGCCGATTTGTACGACACGGCCGGACAACGGCGTGGTCTGGCCATCGGCATAGAAACGCACGTGATCGCCGGTGGCCATGCGGTGCACCTGATCCTGCGCGACATAAGCATCGACCTGCCAGCTACGCGTATCAATCAGCATGCCCAGTGACTCCTGACGGCCGACCCATTGCCCGGTTTTCCAGTCAGGATTGACGTCCAGCCAGACCCCGGCAAACGGCGTTTGCAGGTTGAGCCGGGCGATTTCCGAGCGCGCGGCGCGGGCCTCTTCGAACTGCACGTTGAGGCGCTGGCGGGTCACGGCGTCTTCGGCCAGACCGCCGGGGTCGGCGATCAGTCCCGAGAGTCTCGCTTCGTAACTGCGGGCATTGGCTTCGCTGGATTGCAGGCGTGAGGTGATGTCCGGCTCATCGAGGGTAATCAGGGTTTCCCCAGCCTTGACCGGACCGCCCGGGTGAATCGATTGCAAGCGCGCCGGGTAGGGCGCATACACGCGCAACTGATGCTCGGCACGGGCCACGCCGACCGCATCGATTTGTGTGCGCCACGGCATCGCCAGCCCCACCAGCATCGCCAGCAATACCGCGTAGAACGCCACTTTGCGCCGGCTCGGAATCGCCGCGCGGTTTTTCCACCAGTGACCCAGCTCGCGCATCACGGGCAGGGCGATAAACCACGACAGTTCGACCATGAACAGGAAAATCCCCAGAACCTTGAAGAAAAACAGATAGACCGCGAGCGCGATCCCCAGAAACAACACCAGCCGATAAACCCAGGTGATGATCGCGAAGGTCACCAGCAAACGCCGCTGACCGCTCGGGAACGTTTCCGGCCAGTCTTCCTGCAAACCCAACAGATTGCGCCGCAGGGTGACGCGCGCCAGCGCCGAAGCGCGTTCATGCAGGTTGGGAAAGTCGAGCAAATCGGAAAGGATGAAGTAGCCGTCAAAGCGCATGAACGGACTGGCATTCAGCGCCAGTGATAACAGCCAACTGGTGGTTGCCAGATAGAGCAGGGCATTGCGCAACGCGCCCGGATCACACAACGCCCAGCCCAGCGTCGACAGTCCGGCCAGCGACAACTCGGTCACGATCCCCGCTGAAGCGATGGCCAGTCGCTGCCGGGAACGGCTGAGTTTCCAGCTCTCGCCGGTGTCGGTGTAGAGCATCGGCCACATCACCACAAACGCGATGCCCATGTGCCCGACGCGTAACCCCAGGCGCGTGGCGACCAAGGCGTGTCCGAGTTCATGCAGGGTTTTTGCGACGATCAGCGCCAGGGCGAAGCTGAACAGGCCTTCGGTGGAAAACGACTCGACCACGGCGCTGGTGAACACGTCCCACTGCTGCAACACCAGAATGATCCCGAGCAGGCTCAGGCTCAGTACGACAAGCCCGGTGAGTGGATGAAACACCCAGCCCAGCGCCCGTGCCAACACCTGCAACGGCTGTTGCGGACGCAGCAACGGAATGCGGAAAAACAGGTAATGGTGCAGCCACCAGCGCCAGGTCAGCCAACTGGCTTGCTCGCTTTTATCCTTCAATCGTTCCAGCGCGGCGGGGCCGGCGCGCAGCAATTGATGCTGTTCGAGAAACTGGCGGAAATCGAGGACTTGCTCGACATCCGGTTTCAGGGCTGTGTCGTCGGCAATCTGTTCGCTGATCGTGCGCGGCGACTGACCCCAGCGCAGCAGGCACTCGAATTCCAGCCAGCCGATGCGGTAGAAACGGTTGATCACCGTGTCTTGAATCACCCACGCCGGTTCGCCGTTGCTGCCGTGGGCTGCTTCGCTCAAGCGCAAGTCTTCACGCAGCGGCGGGACGGGCAGGTCAGCCGGGTCGAGCATTACCAGCCACTCCACGCACGCAGCGTCGCCAAGGGTCGGCGCAGCAGGTAATAACCGAGCATCACCCGCCCGCCGTAAATCTTCGCCGTGCCGTGCAGGCCGAGGCGCGCGTGTTCCGGGGTGCCGTCGATGCTGGCGAGCAAGCGGTAGGCGATCACACCTTCATCGCTGGGGCGTGCCTGATAGCTGGTTTCGAGGATCTGCCCTTTGAGTGGGGTCAGCGGGTAGGCGGTGAGGAACAGCGTCACTTCAGCGCCCGGGTCCAGCGCAATGGCATCGGCCACGGCGAGTTGAATGAGCATCGCAGGTTGCGACGGGTCGGCCACCTGCATGATGCGCTCGCCCGTTACCACCGGTTTGCCCAGCCAGTCGTTGGGATCGCTGAACACCGCGACGCCGCCCCGTGGCGACAGCACTTGCGTGCGTTTGAGTTGCGCCTGCACCGCTGCCAACTCCGCCCGGCGTTGCTGCGCGCGGCCGGCGAGCAAGGTCAGTTCGCTTTTGCTTTGCGGGTTGTCGAAGGCGCGTTGGCTGGCCGCCTGCAATTCAGCATCGGCCACGGCGACTTCTTTGCCGAGCACTTCGGCGCGGCTGCGCAACGTCGTTTCATCCAGTGAAAACAGCGCTGTGCCGGCCTCGACCGGTTGATTGGGCCGAACCTGAATCTTTTCGATCACGCCATCGATCGGCGAGCTGATGATCTGCGCCTGGCGTGAGACGATTTCTGTCGGCGCCAATGCCGTTTGCCGCACCGGCAACAACAGCAGCGCAGCGATTACGATCAATACCAGCAGCAGTTGTTTGCGACTGGGTTGCCAGCGCCGCAAACCCTTGCGCCGGGTCAGCGCTGACCAGCAATAAGCCCACGTGCTGACCAGCCCCTTGAGGTGTGGCCACAGCAGCGTCGGCGGCTCCTGTTCCAGCAACAGCAGCAATAAGCCCAAACGTTGATTGTCGCGATCCTGCACCGGCACGCACCAAAGCCCCGACGGCCACCATTCGTTCCAGCCTTCGGCGATGTCCGGCGGTGGGTTGGCGCTGTCCTGTGACAGCCACACCGGCTCAGCATCGGGCACTTGCGCCGCCACCCAACGACTGGCACGGCGCAGCCAGACCAGATAGGGCGAATCTTCGCTGGGCCGTGACAGACCAGAGACGTTAAGCAATTCCAATGAGGATTCACGCTGGGCAAACACCAGCGCCTGATGAAACGGCAGCAACGGGTACAGGTCGTTGGCCATGCTGAACGCCAGGCTGTTCAGCGAGTCAGCGGCCATGGCTTTATCACGCAACGCATCGAGTTCGAGCAGCAGGTGAGGGTGCGGCAACGGCTCGTTCATGGTCATGGGCGAGCGGCTTGTTCGAACTGCGCCGTGCCGCTCATGCCCGCCATCAGGTCGGGATACTTGTTGTCGAGCTTCGCTTCCAGTTCAACGGTTTGCGCCACCGCATCGACGCGTGAGTTGATGCCGCTGACATGCGCCGGATAGGTCTTGCCGGTTTCATGGATGCTGACTTGCAGCGGCAAGCCGGGTTTGAGGTCTTTGAGCAGATTCGAAGGCACGTTCAGGCGTACTTTCAATGCGCCGTCACTGACCAGATCGAACAGTGGCGTGCCGGCCGAGACGGTTTGGTAAGGCTTGACGTAAACCTTGGCCACCCGCCCGGAAAACGGTGCAAGCACCTGGCAGTAGCTACTCTGCGCCGCGCCCATGGCCCGCGCGCCGTCAGCCTTTTGCACCTCGGTATTGGCCATCGACACTTCGATATCGCCGACCGCGTTGAGCTGACGCAATTGCTGTTTGGCTTGCAGGTTCTGTTTGGCCATGGCCAGTTCCGCCGCCGCGACTTTCGAGCGCGCTTCGGCTTCATTGCAGTTGAAGCGGGCGAGCAGTTCGGACTTGGCGACCTGCTCGCCGAACCCGGCTTTCAGTTCACCGAGGGTGCCGGCCATCTGGCTGGAGAGGGTGGTTTCCAGTTCGGCGGCGAGCAACACACGAATCGCACTGGCACTTTCCAGAGCTGTGGCCGAGGGGCTGTCTTCGGCGTGGACGGGCAGGATCAGACTGGCCAACAACAGGGCCCCTAAACGGGACTCAAGGGCGATTTTGCGCATTCGGCGTTCCTTGCGAAGTGGCAGCGAGCAGGCGTTGTTGTTCTTGTTCGTTCAAGGTGCGCTGGATTTCCCGGGCCAGGGTCTTGATGTCGTGTTGCGAGATTTCCTTGGGCAGCACGTCCAGCCCGACCGAGTTGTACATCCGCCCCCACGCGGCCTGAGCGCTGGAGAACGCCGCTTCACGCTGATAACGCGACAGCAGATAACGGCCCTCGGAGCGGATCACTTCCAGCTCCGAGCCCAACGCGCCGGTTTTCGCCGCTTGCGCGTAATCGAGCAGGCTGCGGTCGACGCGCAGGCTGTCTTCGGCAAACTCCACTTCCTGCCGCGCCAGCTGATAGCGCAGGGTGCCGACCCGTACTTGGGTGAGGATCGCCATCGACAGCGCCACGCGGCGGGTATCGTCGGTTTCGCCCTGGGATTTCTCTGCGGCGTTCAACGACGGCAATTGCAGCAGGCGAATGAGGTTCATCGACACCTGCAGGCCGGTGCTCATCCAGTCGTTGTTGTAGAGGTATTTGTTGGAATCGTACTTGTAGCCGAAATCGACACTGACATTCGGCCACAACTGCGCCTTGGCGATCTCCAGATCCTTTTGATTGACGCGTTTGCGGTACCACTCTTCCATGATTTCCGGGCGGTTCTCCAACGACAGCTGTTCCAGCCGCGCCATGCTCTGACGGACTTCCGGTAGCGGCGGGTCGGGCATGTCGGCGAGGATCATTTTCGAACCCGGTGGCAGCGACATCAGCGCCGACAGTTCGGCCTGGGCGAATTCCAGATCCTGGCGGCGCACGGTCAGCAGGTAGATCGAATCGAGCAGCGCGCGCTGGTAGGCAAGGATTTCCTGACGCGGCAGCAGACCACGGGTTTCCGCCTGGCGGGCCGAGGTCAGTGCGGTGTGGGTGCGCATCAACAGTTTGTCGACTTCCGGCATCAACCGCTGGGCGCCGAGCGCCCGCCAGTAGGCATTGCGCACGTCCTGCAGAACGTTTTGCGCGACTTTGCGCCGGCGTTCTTCGGCCATGAGGATCTGGTCGGATTTCTGTTGCGTGCGGTAATACGCGACGCCGAAATCCAGCAGGCTCCAGCTCAAACCCAGACCGTAGACTTCGCGATAGCGTTCTTCGGAGGTCGATGGACGCAAGCTGACCTGACGGTCTTCGATGCCGATCGAGGTGCCGCCGGAATCGTTGTCACGCCCGGCGTACCCGGCCGAGGCGACCAGACGCGGCAGCATTTCATGACTGGAGACATCGCGCAGATCCGAGGCCAGCGCGCTTTCCATCAGTTTGAGGCGGTAGTCGAGGTTGTATTTCAGCGCCCGCGCGGCGGCTTCGTAAAAGGTAATCGGTGCGGTGACCGGTTCCTGGCCGGAGTACATGCGGGACTGGTCGGCAATGATGCGTTGACGGTTTTCTTCGTCAGTCGAGGGTTTCGGTTCCGTTGACGAACATGCACTGAGCAGCAGTGCAGAAGCGATGGCGGTACTGAGAAGCCGGGTCGCATGTATACGCATATTCATTCCTTTGCATTCTTCGAATTTTCTTCAGGTCGACCGCTTTACCGTGGCGTGCGCCGCTGCGCTGCGTCACGCAATTGCGCGCTGAAGCCCTTGCCCCGTGGTTTTTCCTGTTGTTTTTCAGCGTGTGCCGGGCTGTGCGTCAGGTCGGCCGGGTTCAAGGTGAACAGCGACGGGTCGCTCAACAAACCATCGGCACTCAGCCCGGTACGGCCCTGACGCCCCTGAATCCACAGCAGGTCCAGTTCACTTTCGAGGCGACTGATGCGCACCGCTTGCTGGACGAATTGCCCCGGCACCAGGCCCAGACCATTGCCGAGCGAATCACTGCTGAACTCACCGACTGCCGCCAGGCGCAGGTTGCTGCCATCGACGCCCCAGGCCGACAGCTCGGAGATTTCCGCCACGCGTTCGACCACTGGCGTGACGAAGACCGCCGGTTGCGGATCGGGGATGAGGAAGTTGCGGTTGACGGTGTTCGGGTCACGCTCGAAGTTGTTGCCGCCCGGCGCAGGAATGAACGGTGTGGCGATGTCGAGGGTGATCACCAGTTCGGCCTGATCGCTGGCGCCGGCACGGTCGTTGATCGTGTAGGTGAACACGTCGCGCAGGATCTGCCCGAGGCCGGCGGCGGCGAGTACGGCCGGGTTGTTCTGATCGATGGTGTAGGTGTAACTGCCGTCAGCGTTCAGCACCAGGGTGCCGTAGAGACCGATGATTGGCTGGCCGATCACCCCGGCCGTGCCGCCGTCGGCTTCGGCACCGGTGCGCACGCCGACCACCACCAGGCTGTCGTTGCCGTCGACATCGCCATCGTTGGGCAGCACGTTGCCGGTGGTTTGCGGGGCAGGGGACTGATCGCTGGCAAACCCGCTGTCGTTCTGGGCGACCGGTGCGTCGTTGGCGCCCTGAATGACCACCGTCAGCCGTGCGTCCGAGGTCGCGCCCGCCGCGTCGACCATCCGATAGGTGAAGGTTTCGCTGAGGGTTTCGCCCGCCGTGCGCAGGGCCTGCACCACGGGATTGTTGTTGTCGATGACGTAGGTGTAGCTGCCGTCGGCATTCAGCGTCAGTTGCCCGTAGAGGCCGATCAACACTTGCCCGGCGCCGGCGGACTGGCCGGCCTGATTGCTGGCGCTTTGCACCTGCTTGCTTTCGCCGTTGGCGACACTATCCACGTCGCTGTCGTTGTCCAGCACGTTGCCCGTGGCGTTGCTGCCCGGCGGGCCATTGTTGACGCCGCCAGCCTCGACCGCCGTGGCGCTGTCATCGACGGCGACCGGCGTGTCGTTGCGGCCATCGACGGTGATGCGCAACTCGGCAGTGCTGGTGTCGCCCCAGCGATCGACGATGGTGTAGGTGAACACTTCATTCAGGGTCTGGCCGCTCTGACGCAAGGCCTGTACGGCAGCGAGGTTATTGTCGACGGTGTAGGTGTAGCTGCCGTCGGTATTGATCAGCAAGTCGCCATACAACCCGCGCAACGAGGTGCCGACGCTGCCGACCGTGCCGATTGCGTTGACGGTGCCGGTGTGAATGCCGATCACCGACAACGGATCGCTTTCGGCATCGGTGTCGTTGTCCAGCACATTGCCGCCGGGGTTGAGGCCGGGTTGATCGTTGTTGCTGCCACCGGCCTCGACGGCAGTGGCCGTGTCGGTATTTGCCACCGGTGCAATGTTGCGCCCGCGAATGATGATGTGGATTTCCGCCAGATCAGTCTGCCCACCACGGTCACTGACTTGATAGGTGAAGCGCTCATTGAGAAATTGCAGCGGCCCCAAAGCCAGCACCGCCGCATTGTTCGAGTCGAGGTTGTAGGTGAAGCTGCCGTCGGCGCCGATGATCAATTGCCCGTAGAGGCCGTTGATCAGCGTGCCATTGCTGTTGTCGGTGCCTGCGGTGACCCCGGCCAGACCGCCGCCGGCGTCTTCAGTGCCGAAACGGATGCCGGTGACGGTTTTGCTGTCACCCTGATCGACGTCAGTGTCATTGGCCAGCACGTTGCCGCTCGGGTTGACGCCGTTACCGTTGCCGTTATCGGCCACGGCGAGCGCGGTGTCATTGGCGGCGACTGGCGCATCCCAGGCGCCGTCAATGCGGATGCTCAGTTGTGCGGTGTCGGTGGCCCCGGCGATATCGCGCAGGCGGTAGGTGAAGGTTTCCACCAGCGAATCGCCGACTTTCAGCGCCTGCACGGCGGCGAGGCTGTTGTTGATCACATAGCTGTAAGTGCCATCGGTGTTGAGGGTCAGGGTGCCGTACAAACCGCTGAAGGTCTGCGCGCCGACAACGTTGGTGAAAGTGCCGCCGGCCGCTTCGCTGCCCGTGCGAATCCCGGTCACCCGTTTCGCGTCGTTGGCATCGACGTCGTTGTCATTGGTCAGCACATTGCCGCTAGGATTGACCCCCGGCGTGCCGTTGAACGTGCCGCCGGCCTCGACCGCCACGGCACTGTCGTCGCTGGCGATCGGGTTGTCGTTGGCCCCGCGAATGGTGATGGTCAGGGTTGCGCTGCTGGTGGCGCCGGCGAGGTCGCGGATCTGGTAGGTGAAGGTTTCCGTCAGGGTGTCGGCATTGCTGCGCAGTGCCTGGACCTGCGGGTTTAGGTTATCGAGCAGATAGCTGTAGCTGCCGTCGGCGTTCAGCGTGAGGACACCGAAAGTACCATTGAAACCGCTGCCGATCAGACCCACCGAGGAGCCCTGATTAACGCCGATCACGCTAAGCACTTCGCCGTTTCCATCGACGTCAGTGTCGTTGGCCAATACGTTACCGCTCGGATTGAGGCCCGGCGTGGCGTTGTTCGCACCGCCGGCCTCGACAGCGGTGTTGCTGTCGTTCTGTGCGACCGGCGTGTCGTTGCGCCCTTGAATGCTGATGTTCAACGTGGCGCGATCAGTGGCACCGGCCGCGTCAATCACCTCGTAGCTGAACGCATCGAGCAGGGTGTTGCCGGCGCGCAAGGCCTGAACCGCCGCCATGCTGTTGTCCAGACGATAGCTATAACTGCCGTCAGCGTTCAGGGTCAGCCAGCCATAAGTGCCGCGCAACTCGGTGCCGAGGGCGCCGGTCGTGCCGGTTCCGGCTTCGCTGCCGGTGCGCACCGAGGACACTGCGCGGGTTTCGCCGTAGTCATAGTTGGGCAGGTCGCCGGGGACTTCACCGCCGTCGACATCGCTGTCGTTATCCAGCACGTTACCGGCGGGATCCTGGCCGGGTTGACTGTTGTTCAGGCCGCCGGCCTCGATAGCCACGCCGGAATCATCACTGGCCAGCGGGTTGTCGTTCTGCCCGCGAATCAACACAATGATTTCCGCCGTGTCGGTTTGCGGCGTGGCACCGACGCCATCGCTGACGGTGTAGGTGAAACGTTCCGAGAGCAGATCGGCGCTACGGCGCAGGGCCTGCACGTCGGGATTGCTGTTGTCGACTTCGTAGACGTAGCTGCCGTCGGGGAAAATCGTCAGCGTGCCGTACAGCCCGGCAATCACCGTGCCGCCGAGATTCACCGCAATCGGTGTGCCCGGTTCGCCGCTCGCGCCGGACTTGATCAGCGTGACCGTCAGTGGATCACCATCGGGATCGGTGTCGTTGACCGTGACGTCGCCCGAAGGGTTGACGCCCGGCGTCAGGTTGTTGATCCCGCCGGCTTCGGTGGCGACGGCGATGACGTTTTGCGCAACCGGTGGATCGTTGACGCCATGCACGGTGATGACCAGTTGCGCGGTGTCGGTCAGGCCGGTGGTGTCGGTGATCCGGTAGGTGAAGAACTCGGTCAGGGTCTGACCCGGCGCCAGGGCCTGTACCAGCGCATTGGTGCTGTCGACGTCATAGAAAAACGAGCCATCGGCGCCGATGCGCAAGGTGCCGTAGAGACCGGCCACCACGGTGCCATTGGCGGAAGTGGTGCCGGTGGCGACGCCGCTGAGCACGTCGACGGCCGGGTTGTAGCTGGCTTCGCTTTTGTTGATCACGCCGTTGACCAGCAACTGGCTGCTCGGCTGATCGTTGGCGTCGACGTCCTGATCGACGCCGTTGCCACCCGGTTGAGTGATCGGCCCGGGACGGCTGGGGAACTGAATCACGTTGCCACTCGGGTTGCTTTCCGACGCGGTGCCATTGGTCGACGCGGCCTGCGCCGACGCTGCGTCATCGCTGGCCACCGGGTTGTCGTTGGCACCCTGGATGACGATGCGCAATTGCGCGACATCATCCAGCCCGCCGGCATCGGTCAGCCGATAGCTGAAGAACTCGACCAGTTGTTGCCCGGCACTCAGGCGCTGAACCGTGGCGTTGCTGTTGTTGACCACGTAGCTGTAAGTGCCGTCGGGATTGATGGTCAAGGTGCCGTAGAGCCCGGCAATCGCCGTGGCGCCGCTGACCGCGGTGAAGTTGCCGGAGCCGGCCTCGGACACCGGGCGAATGCCGGTTACGGTGCGGGTTTCGCCGTTGGCAACGCTATCGACGTCCAGATCATTGCTCAACACGTTGCCCGTGGCGTCACTGCCCGGTGTGCCGTTGTTGACGCCGCCGGCCTCGATGGCCACGCCGTCATCGTCGATGCCCTGCGGCGTGTCGTTGGCGCCTTGAAGGGTAACGGTCAGCGTGGCCGTCGAGGTTTCACCGGCAAGGTCCGCGAGGATGTAATTGAAGTTGTCCTGCAAGGTCTGGCCCGACACGCGCAAGGCCTGCACGGCCGCATTGTTGTTATCGACGACATATTGGTAAGAACCGTTGCTGCCAATCACCAACTGACCGTACAGACCATTGATCACGGTGACGCCGAGCACCGGCGTCTGAATGCCGGCGCCGGGGCCGACCGACACCACATGCAACTGATCGGCGTTGGTGGCGATGTCGACGTCGGTGTCATTGCTCAGCACATTGCCGCGCGGGTCGATACCGGCGGAGGCGTTGTTGGTGCCGCCGGCCTCCAGTGCCGTGGCGCTGTCGTTGACGCCGAGCGGGTTGTCATTGACGGCGGCGAGGATGATTTGCAGGGTGTCGGTGTCCGTCAGCGCATCGGCGGCCGTACCGGGAATGCCGTCGCCATCGGCATCACCGTAGTTGCCCCGGTCGTTGCTGAGTACGGTCAGGGTGTCGGTGCCATTGAAGTTGGCATTGCCCAGATATTGCAGGCTGGCCAGCGCGGCGTTGATGTCGGCGAGGTTGCCGGTCAGGGTCAGGCTCGCAGTGTTGGCACCGCTGACGGTGACGCCGGGCACGGTCGCACCGAGGAACAGCGTGCCGTGGGTGACCGTGAGAATCACGCTGATCGCCCGGTCGTTGACGTTCGGATCGCGGTCGGCATCGACATCGGCGACGCTGATGCCGCCGATATTCAGCACCACGTCTTCCAGGCCGTTTTGCGTGCCGGGGAGGGTGTTCACCGGTGCGTCGTTCTGCTCGACATAACCGGCGTTGGCACTTTGCGTGTCGGCATCGCCCAAGGTGATGGTGATCTGGCCGAGGGTGCCGGCATCGCTGTCGACGCGTACGCGCAAATCGCCCAGCGGTTGCGGATAACTGACCAGCCCGGCGGGCACGTCGATTCGGAACACGCCCAATGGCAACACGCCGAAATGGTACTGGCCGTTGGCGTCGGTGCTGGTCGTGAATTGCAGGTTGTCGGCAGTAGTGTCGAGGCGGCCGTCGGCACCGGCCCAGGTCAGGGTCACGGTTTGCCCGGCCAGACCGGCGCCATCCGGTGTGGCGCTGGCAGTCGGGCTGGTGGTGTCGTTCCACAAGGTGCCGGTGATTACGCCGAGCCCGGCGGTGTCGCGCAAGATGTACTGGTTCGGGCCGACGGCGCTGCCATCGCGCTCGCCGCTGGTGGTGCCATCGACGCCGACGCTGTTGCCGCCCCAACGGGTGAAGTCTTCGGGCAGGCTGCTCCAGGTCAGCGTGGCGTTGCTGCTGGCGACAATCGTCGAGTTGGGCAGGTCGACCGAGTAGCGCACCTGAATCTGCGCGCCGACATCCAGTTGATCGAAGTTGACGCTCAAACCGCCGCTGGTGCTGAAACTGATGCCCGCCGGCAGGTTGCCCGGGCCGTAACTCACGCCGTTGATGCTGACGCTGAGCAACGTGTAATTACTGCCGCCGGCAAAGCCGTCGCTGACGCGCGCATCGAACGCCGGCAGGCCGCCGTTCTGGGTGAAGCTCAGTTGCACCGTGGCGTTGCCAACGGCACCGCTCGGGTTCGGGTTGAAGTTGATGATCTGCTTGTCGAGGCCGCTGAAGCTCGGCTCGACCACCCGTTCAAACACCGTGTCACTGACCGCACGCCCGGCGCCGTTGACGATTTCCTGCGCGGTCACCGCCAGTTGCGCGCCGGCAATGTTGGCGGCGATGTTGGTGACGCGCACGTTGAACTCGATCGAGATGCCTTCCAGATCGTCATCGTTGCCATTGCCGTTGACCACGTTGCCGAGGTTGAACGTCACCACCTGGCTGCCATCCGGGTTGGTGATGACCGTCAGCCGGCTCGGGTCGAAGATGCCTTGCGGCGCCAGGCCGGACAGGTCGGCGGTGATCGGCAAGGCCTCGGGGCTGTTTTCGTTACCGTCGATGTTAAGAGTGCCACCGACGATCAGGTTGGCATCAGTGGTCAGCCCGCCGTTGGAAATGAAGGCGATGCGCAGGGCATTGACCAGCGCATCCGGCGAGATGAACTGCAAGCCGTTGGCCAGGGTAATTTGCACCTGATAATTGGGGTTGTTGCCTTCTGGCACCAGCACCACCACGCGGTAGCGAATCACTTCGCCGACGGTGACTTGTTCGACGGTGGCGGTGGTCGGATTGGGCGCGGCCGTGTCCGGCAGGCCGCCGACACGGGAGATTTCGATGGCCTGAGCCACAGGAATCAGTAACGTCGACAGGTTGCGGTAATCATTGAGCGTGCCGCCATTGAGCACGCCGTCGACGCCGGTTCGCTCGCCGGCACTGCCGCCGTCGAGGCTGGTCCATTGCACGCTGGCGACGTTGGCGATGTTTGATAGTGCTGCGGCGCTGGCGTTGACGATGCCGCTCAGTTGCAAAACGATGCTGCCGCCCTTGGCGATGTCGATATTGGCGCCGCTGGCGGTGCGCAACTGACCTCCGACGATTTCAAACGCCACGCCACCGTTATTTGTCGCACCGTTCTGATAGAGCACACCAACCAGCGTGACGTTGCTGAGTTGGGTCGGCAGGGTGTCGAGGAAACTGATGTCGAACGCACTGAAATCGGTGCTGCCATTGCCGTTAGTGATGGTGATATTGAAAGTCACCGTGTCGCCCTGGTCATAGCCGCCCAGGCCGGAGGTGGAGGTGATCACCTGATTGATTTGCAGGGTAGGTTCGCGCACGGTTACCGTCGGCTGGCCGCCGCTCAGGGCAACGTTGCGATCCAGCGCCACCGCGCCGTTCGGCGTGTCGCCATCCGGGTCGTTGTAAACCAACTGCGCATTGTTCTGCAGCGAGACGTTGGCCTGATTGGCAATGACGTTGTTGGCCACCAGTTGCAGACGAATGACGAAGGTGTTGTTGCCGGTCTGGTTGTCCGCCGACACGCTGGAGACGCTGAAAGTCCAGCGTCCATCGACACCGTCGCCCCCCAGTGCGCCACCAATTCCGGCAAAACCACCGACGAGCACGCTGCCGGCAAAATCGGCGCCGAGCGCGCCACTGCCGGCGCGGGTGGTGATGATCTGGTAGCCTAGGCCGCCATTGAAACTGGTGTCCAGGCGCATACCCGGTGGAATCAGGTCTTCGATGCGCAGGTTTTGCGTGGTGCCTTCCGGCAGGGTGATGACGATGTCGTAGCGCATGCTTTCGCCGACCACCAGATCGCTGCCGGTGGTGTGGCTGGCGCTGGAGTCGCCGTTGTCCAGCGTGCCGTCGGCGAAGACTTTGCTGATGACCGGCGCGGCGATTTGCTGGCTGGCCAGATCGGTAAGGTCGGTCGGGGTGAAATCGGTACCGCCATTGACGCTGGCGTAATTGCTCAGGGTCGCGGTGGATTGCAGGCTGCGGCTGGCCTCCATGGTCGCACTGACCACCACGTCATAGCTGATCACTACAACATTGGCGCCGCTGTTATCGGCGGCCGTGCCGCTGCGTCCGGCCAACAGACTGGCTACGCCACCGGCGTCGAGGAAGTTGATCTGGTTGCCGCTGACGCTGTAGTCAGTGCCCAACACCAGCAAGGTGCCGTCGCCACGATAAATCTGCAGATTGGCCGCCGCCAGACTGCCGCCGACGAAACTCAAGCCGGAGGGCAGGGTGATGCTGGTGCTGACGTCGAACGCGCCGCCGCCACCGCTGTTTTCAATCGCTGTGACCAGGCGCAAACGGTCGGCGCCGTCGATGTTGCTGATGTTGCCGTCAACCGACGACAGGTCGGTGACACTGCCATTGAACGGCTTGCCCGTACTGCCCGGCGGATTCCAGCTGCCGCTGGTGCCGGTCACCGTGCCGTTGGAGCCGGACACCACGCCGTGCTTGATATTGAGCACCGGCTCGGCGACGGAAACGATCGCGACAACGTCGGAGGAAATCAGCGTGCGGTCGGTGAGGGTGGTCTGCTGGCTCGATTGTGCGAGGACGTCGAGCGAGCGCTGGTCGGCAAACGGCTGATCGCCAACCCGGACCGTGAAGCGAATGACAATGCGGCTACCCGTGGTGGTGTTGGTGGCAAAGCTGCCGAAGTCGAACACCACCGAGTTGCCGTCGGCGCTGGTGACGCTGACCACGCCACCGGCATTGGTATTGCCCGCACCCAGCGCCCACTGGCCGACATCATCGCCCGAACCCCAGGTAATCCCGCTGACATTGAACAGCGGCAGCGGTAGATACGCGGTGAGTTTGAATTGCTCGTAATCGCCGGTGACCAGGTCATAACTCAGTTCGAAGGTCACTTCATCGCCGGGGCGCAGTTCACCGTTGCCCGGCGGTGTACCGTTATTGACCTCGACCAGATTGATATCGACGTTGCTGGTGGGGATGACGCTGGTGGTGGTGGAACCGTCGGTTTCGCTCTCGCCCGTCAGGTTGAAGCGATCGACCAACAGCGTGCCGTCCACCGTGGCGGTGTTGCCCAGTTCGTCACCTTCGTTGATGTCCGGGTGCGGGTTGCCTGAAGGCGGTTTGTAGGTCTGGCCAACGATGGCCGAATAGCTCAACACCGCGACCACGGCGCCCTGCAACGTGTCGTCGAAGGCCAGGTCGCCATTGAGCCAGCCGCGGGTGTTGCTGAACGCATTGCGCAGCGACTGGGCGATGTCGAACACCATCGAGGTGCTGCCGTCGGCATTGGTCACCACGCTGGTGACCAGGGTGATGGTCTGCGCGACGCCGTTGATCGTCACCGTCAGGGTCGGCGTGCCGCTGAGGGTCTGACCATCGCTGAGTTGGTCGCGAATGACCAGTTGGCCTTCGTTGAAGAAGTCCTTGCCGAAGGCAAAGTAGTCGGAAATCGCCAGGTTCAGGGTGTATTGCAGGGTGTCGCCGGGGCTGATGCCGCTGTGGCCGATGTCATTCTGCATCGTCGCGGTTTTCAGTAGCGTGATCGATTTGGCGATGAACTGCGTGCCCTGACCGGTGCCGCTGAAATCGATGGTGGTGTTCGGTGCAGTGAGGTCGCGCGGATCAAGCGGCACCCATTGCCCCGAAGCGGTCGGTGGGCCAAGGGTCACGGTCACGGCATCGCCGGTCACCGGGTTGATCACCGGCTGGCCGTTGGCATCGACTTCCGGCACGTAGAACGCGACCACGGTGTCGGTCTTGCCGGAAAGGCTGTCGTAGGCGACGGTGAACGAGTTGATGTAAACGTCATTGGCCGCAATCAGCACGGCGATTTGCGCGGGATTGGTCACCACGGTGCCGTCGTGCAGGGTGATCGAGGTCAGCCGGCCGCCTGCACCGGGGGTAATCGAGTTGACCTGGATGTTGTCGGGCAGGGGTTGGGTGACGACGACGTTGGTCAACGTCTGCCCCGGTGCCGGTGTCGCCGACAGGGTCAGCGTGCGCACGTAGTTGGGGCCGGTGGCAGTTTCGCCTTCCGGAGTATTGATGGTTTCGCTGACGGTAATCACCGTCGGGTGCACGACGAAGGCCGCGGTGCCGGCCTGAATCAGGCTCGGATCATTGGTCGGGTTGTCCAGCGCGTCGTTGCCGAATTCGAAGCCGCCACTGGCGCGGATCGTCAGGTCGGGGCTGCCGTTGGAAAACGCCGTGTCGGCCAGATTGCTCAGGCTGGCGGTAATCTGCACGCCGATCACCGGCTGCTGGTTGGTGACGCTGGCGAAGGGCAGTTCGATGACCACCAGTTTGTCGCCGGCGCGCATGCCGTAAGTGGCGGCGTTGATGATCAGAAAGTTGCCGTTGGCGTCTTTGGCCAGTGGGTGTGTGGCGTTGCCGTTGGCATCGAACGTCACCACGTGGCTGATCAGGTTTTGCCCCAGGTAGGTGGCCGAAATGAAATTGACGCCGTCGTCGCCATCCTTGCCGGTGACCGGCATCGCCAGATTGATGAATGGCGCGTAACCCACTTGGGTCGAGGTGTTGCTGAAGTTCACGGTAAACGTGAAGCGGTCGCCAAGCAGCACATCGCTGCCGCCAGTGGCCACCGTGGCAGTGGGCGCAGCATCCGCCAGCAAGCCATCGAAATGCGCCATGGCAAGGCCGCTGATGGCGATGCTCTTGTCGAGGTCGCCGACCCGGGTTTCCAAGGTCCAGTCGCCGCCGACCTTGCTGCTGCCGGTGTCGTTGCTCGAGGCGCCGACATCGGCGCCGGTCCAGCGTGCCAGTTCGCTGACCAGGGTTTGCCCGGCCGCGCCGGCGCCGACATCGCAACCGTAGAGCTGAATGTCCGCGCCCTGGGTCAGGTTGTTGCGCCATTGTTCGAGGGTCTTGCCCAGCGAGTCGATGTTGTCCGAACTGACCGTGCGGTTGCCCAGGGTGAATTGCCCGGAGGCGCCGTGGGACATGATCTGGATCGAATCGACCTTGCCCAGTTGCGCCAACGCCGCAGAGATCGCGGCCAGACCGTCTTCGCCGACATTCACCACAATCGCGGTGACATTGCCCGGCAACTGCGCGACCAGTTGATCGCGGTTTTCAATTCGGCTGTCGATCACCAGCAGACTGCGCGCAGCAGAGGGTGCTGGCTCGCTGGCGCGGCCCTCGGTGGGCGTGGAGTGAGGAACCTGGGCGTCCACGGCGGCCGGTGGCGCGGCGGGATCGCTGTGATGTTGATCGGCAGTCGCCGAAGCGGCGGCGCCGTCGAACAGAATTCTCGGTTCCAACGCCAGTGACTGACGTTGCGGGCGCCAATGGGCACCGGACAATCCATTGCGTGAACCTTGCATGATCGGCCTCGTACTGCCTGCTGAATCCATCCAATGAGTGCCGACGCCGGGCGACGGACAAATTCAGCGTAGGCCGTTTCTTACGGTTTTCCAGCGAACTTCAGTGGCTTGCGACAAGGTGGGCTAACAGCCTATGGCCATCAATGCGCGGTGTTCCCGCGCACATTGGCGCACAGCAATAGTGAGGTCTAGGCTGGTCAGTCAGTCGCCCTTGGGGCGCAACGCCCAACGCAGGGACAGGAGCGCAACCGATGAAAGCCCCAGCCAGTATTGTCTGCCTGATGTTCACGTTGGTGCTCGCGCCGGTCGCCCGCGCCGAAGACCCATCCGCCACGCCGGCGGCCGAGGCCAGCAATGACACGCCGTTGATCAACCCGCAGGTGGTCGACAAGCTCATTGACATGGGTAATTACCTGCGCAGCCTGCCGAAATTTCAGGTTGATGCTCAAGTCTCCCGCGACACCGTTCTGGAATCCGGGCAGAAGATCAAGACCGAGTCGGCCAACACCCTGAAAGTGGTCGGCCATGATCGCCTGTACGCCAAGTCTGAGGGCGATGTACGCACCCGCGAGTTTTTCTATAACGGCAAAAAACTTACCCAGTACTCGCCGTACCTGAAGTACTACACCACGGTCGATGCCCCGGCCACCGTGGCGCAAACCCTGCACAAGGTCGAGAACTTCTACGGTGTGCAGGTGCCGATGGAGGATCTGTTTCTGTTCGGCAGCGATCAGGCGCAGATCGACGCTTTGAAAGCTGCGCTGTACGTGGGGCCGTCGATCATCAAGGGCCAGCTCTGCGATCATTTGGCGTTTCGCCAGGAAGGTATCGACTGGCAATTGTGGCTGACCCGTTCCGATAAACCCTTGCCGTGCAAACTGGTGATCACCACCACCGACGATAAGAGCTTCCCCGAGTACAGCGCGGTGTATCAGTGGAACCTCAAGCCGACCATCGCGGACACGCAGTTCACCTTCAAACCGGGCAAGGGCGATGTGGCGATTGCATTTAAAAAAGCCAGCGATCAGGGAGGGCAGTGACATGAACAAATCGATGACCTGGAGTCTGTTGTTATCGCTGGCCGCCGCAACGCTGCTGACCACCGGTTATGTCGCCGAAGCCGATGCCCGGGGGCAACGCGCTCAGGGACATGCCCGCGCCAACGTCAACCGCGCGCCGGCGCCGAATGCGCAGCGGGCGCAGCGGATCAATGCGCCGCAGCGCGCCAATCACGTAAATGCCGGTAACCGGGTCAACTCGGGCAATCGGGTCAATGCCGGCAACCGTACGTACGTCAATAACAGCAATCGCAACGTCAACCGTAACGTCAATATCGACAACCACCGTGATGTTGATATCGATGTCGACGGCCATGGCCGTTATGGCTACGACGACAATTACCATCCGATCGCGACCGCAGCGGCGGTGACGGCAACTGTCGCCGTCACGGCGGCGGTGGTCGGGGCGATCTTCACTCCGGCGCAGATGCCAAGCAGTTGTGTGCAGGTGATTCGCTACAACGTCGCCTACATGCAGTGCGGTTCGACCTGGTACCAGCCGCAGTATCAGGGCAGCGATGTGACGTATGTGGTGGTCAACGCGCCTTGATCAGCCTTTCGGCACCCACGGTTGCATCTGCGCGAGCATGCCCCGGCCGCCACGGCGCAATCCGGTGGCCAGCGTCAGCCACGACAGATCGGTGACGATGACATGGGCGGCAGGCACCAGTCGCACTTCACCGGCGGTGCCGCCGGCAGGCCCACCGTCCGGCATGAAAATCGTTAGCCAGTCATCCACGCTCTCAACGATCAGGCACAGGCGAAAGCCTTCGCCCTCGGCAATCATGCCGACCCTGGAGCCGTCCTCGTTTTCCAGTCCGGCAAAGCGCGCGGTGGTGTCCTTGAACAACTGGTAGCCCGGCAGGTTGCTGAGCAGCTTGTTTTCCGTGGCCTCCATCGCCCGCGCCGCCGCTGACGTGCGAGCCAGTAGCCCGGCGAGAAAACACAGCACGATCAGGCCCAGCAGCGTCGCCACACTCACCAGCGTCACGCCCGCCACGTCATAGCCCTTGAACATCGGCAACAGCTTTTCGACCGGCCCGCGCAGCAGGTGAATGGCTTTTTCGATCAGCACGACGATCAGCACCAGCGGCAGGATGAACAGCAGACCGCCGATCACGGTGGTCTTGATGAACTTGTACATGACGGCTCCTTGAATGACGTGCGATCGGATTCAAGGCTAGCTGATCTGTGTCCACCTGCCGTAACGCCAGAGCGCCGGAACGAGCGAGCGGTATCAGCGCCGCCAACTGCCCAAGGGTAATTCGACCTCGCGCTCGGCGGCAGCCAAGGCTCTTTCCAGCCCGGACTTGTCCAGCGGAGCGCAGTAGGCCGGTTTTGCCCGCTCGAATCGCCAACTGTCATCAAGGCCTCCGGCGTCGACCGCATCGAAGCCGAGATCGTCCAGCAAACCCGCGACCAACGCCTTGGCCTGCGCGTCATCCGCAGCGATGGGCAGGGCGCGTCGCTCGCTGGAACCGTGCGGCCGGCCATCCGTGAGCAAATCCGCTGCGAGAATGGCGTTGAACACTTTGACCACCGTGGCGCCCTGCAAATGCTTGGCGAGCAAACGGCTGGTGGTGCTCTGGAACGTGTCGAGCGCAGCGATGTGGCCGTCGCGATCCGGGTAATAGTTGTTGGCATCAAGCACGGTTTTGCCCTCGAACCAGGCTGGCGGCAGGCTCGGGATGTGTTCGTAGGGGATGGCCAGCAGCACCACGTCGGCAAATTGCGTGGCCTGTTCGGCCGTGCCGATCTGGCTGCCAGTGATGCCGGCGAGCACGCTGCTCATGGTCTGCGGGCCGCGTGAGTTACTGAGCATCACTTCGTGCCCGGCGGCGAGGGCGATTTGCGCGACAGCGCGCCCGATGAAGCCGGCGCCAACGATTCCAATGCGCATAGTGTGTTCCTCTATCAGGTGGGGAGCTTCTATGATGATTGCTGCCCGAATGCAGATAAATTGCACTCTGTTACTAACATTCAATAACAGGAGTTTCGAATGGATCGGCTGACCAGCATGGCGGCTTTCGTGATGGCCGCCGAGGCGGGCTCTTACGCTGGTGCCGCGCAACGCCTGGACATGTCCGCGCAAATGGTCGCCAAGCACGTTGCCGCCCTTGAGCAGCGGCTCGGCGCACGGTTGCTCAACCGCACCACGCGCCGGCAGAGTCTGACCGAACTGGGCCAGGCCTATTACGAGCGCTGCAAGCACATCGTCAGTGAGGCTGAAGCCGCTGATTCACTGGCGCAAGTCATGAACGACACACCGCGCGGCAAGCTCAGGGTCAGTGCGCCGGTGACGTTTGGCTCCTACAGCCTGATGCCGTTCGTGACCACGTTCTTGCGCGAGTTTCCGGAAGTGGAAATCGACTTGCACTTGACCGACCGAGCAGTGGATCTGGTGGAGGAGGGTTATGAGGTGGCTTTCCGGATCGGCCCGTTGGCCACGGCCAGTCTGACCGCGAGGCCATTGGCTGCGTATCGATTGATCGTCTGCGCGGCGCCACGCTATCTGGCCGAACACGGCACGCCGCAAGTGCCCGCCGATCTGCAACAGCATGAGTGCCTGGGCTATGCCTATTGGTCGCGGCCTGCCGACCATGAGTGGTCGTTTTTCAATGGCGCCGAGGTCGAGCGCGTGCCGGTCAGCAGTCGCTTGCACGTCAACGAGAGCAAGGCGTTGTTGTCAGCGGCGGTCGATGGTTTCGGGATTGTGCTTGGGCCTGCCGATTTTCTAGAACCGGCGTTGCGCAGAGGGGAATTGGTGAGGTTGCTGGAGGGATTCGAGGCGCCGAGCAGACAAATGCATCTGCTGTACACGGCTCATCGACAGAAAACGGCGAAAGTTCGCCAGTTCATCCATGCCGCAGTCAGCCGATTTGGCTGACCGGGCGATTCGAATGAATGACGTGGCTTAGTTAATTCGCGGATGTTGCTGCACCAGTTCTTTGCGCTTGGCTTCCAGCGCGGCGATTTCGGCGTCGATGTCTTCGATTTTCTGCTCGATGTTGTCGTGATGTTCTTGCAGCAGTTCCTTGGCCTCCTCAAGGTCAGAGGCCGCCGGCGCGGCACCACGCAGCGGTTTGTTGGCGGTTTCCTTCATGGTCACGCCAGTAATCAGGCCGACCACGGCGATGACCATCAGGTAATACGCCGGCATGTACAGATCGTTGGTGCTCTCGACCAGCCAGGCGACCACGGTCGGGGTCAGGCCGGCGATCAATACCGAAACGTTGAAAGCCGCTGCCAGCGCGCTGTAGCGAATGTGCGTGGGGAACATCGCCGGCAGGGTCGAGGCCATCACGCCGATGAAGAAGTTCAGCAAAACGGCCAGCATCAGCAGGCCGGCGAAGATCAAGCCGATCTTGCCGCTGTTGATCAGCATGAACGCCGGAATCGCCAGAATGAACAAACCGATGCTACCCACGACGATGAACGGCTTGCGGCCAATCTTGTCGCTGATAAAACCGATTGCCGGTTGCACGAACAGCATGCCGACCATGATCGCGATGATGATCAGCACGCCACGGTTTTCGCTGTAGTGCAGGTTGTGGGACAGGTAGCTCGGCATGTAGGTGAGCAGCATGTAGTAGGTGACGTTGGTCACCGCCACCACGCCGATGCAGGTCATCAGGCTGCGCCAGTGTTTGGTCGCGACCTCTTTGAAGGACACTTTCGGGCCGCCGGCGAGGCCTTCGCGATCGCCTTGCTCAAGCTTTTCGACGTGCTGCTGGAACGCCGGGGTTTCTTCCAGGGCGTGACGCAAGTAGAGGCCGATCATGCCCAACGGCAACGCGAGGAAGAACGGCAGACGCCAGCCCCATTCCTCGAACTTGGCTTCGCCCAGCGTCGTCGAGATCAGTACCACCACCCCGGCACCGAGGACGAAACCGGCAATCGAGCCAAAATCCAGCCAGCTGCCGAGGAAGCCGCGTTTGCGATCCGGCGCGTATTCAGCGACGAAGATCGACGCGCCGGTGTATTCGCCACCGACCGAGAAACCTTGGGCCATTTTTGCCAGCAACAGCAGGATCGGCGCCCAGATGCCGATCGAGGCATAGGACGGGATCAGGCCGATGGCAAAAGTGCTGAGCGACATGATGACGATGGTCGCGGCAAGGACTTTCTGTCGTCCATACTTGTCGCCCAACGCGCCGAAGAACAAGCCGCCCAGCGGCCGGATCAGAAAGGGCACCGAGAACGTCGCCAGCGCGGCGATCATCTGCGTACCGGGGTCGGCGCCGGGGAAGAACACTTTGCCGAGTACATAGGCGACGAAGCCGTACACACCAAAGTCGAACCATTCCATGGCATTGCCCAGTGCGGCGGCGGTGATCGCCTTGCGCATCTTGGCGTCGTCGACAATGGTGATGTCTTTTAAGCCGATCGGCTTGACGGTTTTCTTGCGTGATTTCATCCGGGTCTTCTCTTTGCTGATCCATCGTGCCGCGTAGATGCCATCTATTTGATGGCGCGCACTCTTTGGCTCAGATACATGAGGACACGAAATAATTCACTGCTCGGCGCTTTTTTCCTGGCGCACCGGTGTAGGAGCTGCCGAAGGCTGCGCCTACAGGGGATATGTGTTTACCGGCGGATGGCCGTATACGATTGCCGCAGGTCACTGGCCCAGCCATCCAGCACGACCTTGACGTCGTCGGCAGTCAGCACCTGTTTGTCGTTCTCCAGCGGCACACCGGTGCCTTTGCGCACCACTTCGGCAATCACTTCACCGGTCGAACCGTCCTCGAACGACACTTCGGTGGCGACTTCACTGTCCTGATCGCGGATGCCGGTCGCCGTGCTCACACCGGCCGCGACGAGGGTGACGGGCAGCCACTCATAAAAGCGCAAACCCTGAGTGCTGGTCGCCACTTGCGTGATGGCGGGGCGCACCACCAGGGTGTTCGGCCCCGGTTGATTGACCAGCCGCAGCACCTTGCTCAATTCCAGCCGCAGCGCCGCGTCGTAGTAGTCAGTAACTCCAGACAGCGTGCTCAGCGGAATCCGTTGCGTCGGCTCGGCACTCGGGTAGAACTGACTCGGCGCCAGATAAACCTGCGTGTATCGGCCCCGGGCGAGCGCCGGGCTGACCCACGCCAACACGGGTTGCCCGGACGGCGACCGGCGCTCGGTCAACACGCTGTAGTCATGCAGAAAGCCGCTGTGTTCCGGCGTTTTGTTGCTGCACGCGGCCAGGCTCAGCGTGGTGACAATTGACAGCGACAGCGAACGAATACGCGACATCAAACGGCTTCCTTGTTTTGCGCCAGGTTGTCCGAGCATTCGATGTGCAATCGACCATGAGCCATGATCCAGTTCATGAGGTCAGCGGTGTTGACGCTATGCACGTATTCCACCCAGTGCGCGTTTGTCGGGCTGAAATGCTCGAAGTAACGGCGCAGAACCACCGTGCCCTGATCAGTGGAAACCCCCAGGCACGATTCCTGAAAGACCACCGGTGTGTCCGGGCCGAGTGCGGCGGTGCGCTGGCTGAGAATCAACGGCCGATTGCCGTTGTGCTGCGTAACGCCCGGTTTGTTGTTCAATACCTTCATGCCAATCCCCCCGCTGGAAATAGCTGCAGAGTGCCCGCGCGGTTTTGCCAGAGAATGTCCGCTTGATGTCTGGCGTGCAGAAATGTTGCTCGATTGAAATAAATGACCCGGACGGCGAAATGGCTTTAGATTGGCGTTTTTTCGCCGCATGGATCTGTAACTGTGAGCAGACTGCTGTTCGTCGACGACGACATGGAAATCCTCGGGCTGCTGAAGAAGTTCTTCGTGCAGCACGCTTATGAAGTCGACGTGGCGTCCCACGGCGAAGCCATGTGGGCGGCGATCGCGCAGAACCGTCCGGACACGATCATTCTTGATGTGATGATGCCCGGCGAAAGCGGCCTGAGCCTGTGCCAGAAAGTGCGCGCGCAATTGGGCATTCCGATCATCATGCTCACCGCCATGGCCGAGCTGAGCGATCGCATTGTCGGCCTGGAACTGGGTGCCGACGATTACCTGACCAAACCATTTGCCCCGCAGGAACTGCTCGCTCGGGTGCGCGCCTTGCAGCGCCGCGCTGGTGAACAGCGCAATCCGGTCGAGCCGTCACGCCCGGTGATTACGTTCGCCGGTTGGCATCTGGACATCACCTGTCGCGAATTGCGCTCGCCGGAAAACGTGATGATTCCACTGTCCGGTGGCGAGTTCGATTTGCTCGTGGTGTTCCTCGATCACCCGCAGCGCATCCTCACCCGCGAGCAATTGATCGATCTGACCCACGGCCACGGCCATGACGCCTTCGATCGCAGCATCGATGTGCAAGTCAGTCGCCTGCGCCGCAAGATAGAGCCGGACAGCAAGCGCCCGGACCTGATTCGTACGGTGCGCAACGGCGGCTATCTGTTCACCGCCAAGGTCAGCCGCTGATGATCCGCAGACTGTTGCGCGGCGACACTCTGCGCCGGCACATCGCTCTGACCATCGTGGCGGCGATGGTCGCCTCACTGGCATTGAATGCGCTGTTCGTGCAAGTCGCCGGCATCTGGGCGCGACCACCGATTGAACGCACCGGCCTGCTGGAGCAGATTGCCGCGACTTCGCGGGTGATCGAAGCGGCCCCGGCCAACCTGCGCCCGCAACTGGCGGCTGCGGCGAGCAGCGCCATGCTGCAGGTGTCGTGGAAAGCGCAGCGTGCGGATTTCGATCTGCCCAATGACGGGCTTCGCCTGCCAGCGAGCAGGGTGCCGGTGCTGCAGCAACTGCTGGGCAATGATCGAAAAATCGAGGTGTTCAGCCCGGGCGACTGGCCGAATGGCAGTCCCCAGGCGCATTACGCCGCCGTCGTGCAATTGATCGATGGCAGCTGGTTGTCATTTATCCCGCCGGAGCGCAGTTGGGGTCTGGAATTTGGCGTGCGTATCGCGATCGTCATCGCGTTGGGACTGATTGCCACATTGCTCGTTGCCTGGATCGCTACCCGGCAACTGGCCAACCCCTTGCAGCGTTTCACGCGAGCCGCCAGACGCTTCGGCACCGATCTACGGGCACCGCCGATCAAGCTCGAAGGCCCCGACGAAATTCGCCAGGCGATCATCGCCTTCAACACCATGCAGGCGCAGATCCAGCACTTCATCGCCGAGCGCACGCACATGCTGGCGTCGATCTCCCACGATTTACGCGCACCGCTGACACGCATGCGGTTGCGCAGTGAGTTCATGGAAGACCTCGATCATCAGGGCAAACTGATTCGTGACGTCGAGGAGATGCAGTCGATGATCAACGCTGCGTTGGCGTTCTTCCGTGAGGACACGCATCGCGAGGAGACCACTGCATTCGATCTGTCGGAGCTGCTGCAAACCATCGTTGATGATTACCGCGATCAGCACATCAATGTCGATTTCGATGGCCCGGCGCATCTGGTGTATGAGGGTCGACCGCTGGGGATCAAACGGGTGATCGTCAATCTACTGGAGAATGCGTTGAAGTACGCGCAGCGTCCGGTCATTGCGTTGACGCGTGACGAGTATTCGATTCGTATCGAGGTCAGCGACGAAGGCCCCGGTATTCCCGAGGCGGCGTTGGAACAGGTGTTCGATCCGTTCTTTCGTCTGGAGGCTTCGCGCAATCGTGACACCGGGGGCGTAGGCCTGGGGTTGTCGGCGGCGCGGGCGATTGCGCGCGAACAAGGGGGCGAGTTGACGTTGAGCAACCGCCACGGTGGAGGATTACTGGCGTGCGTAGAACTGCCACTCTAGGGCGGGTAGCTTCTACGAATTTCTCTGAAACACTTTGAAACATTCGTGCGTCGCGAGCGGTCAACAGCTCACATCCCGCATAAGAAGTGTCCATGAAAACCCCGCGTCCCTCCGCCCGACTTGAACCGCTGTCGCAACTGCGCAATCTGAAAATGGCCAGATCCGCGCACGCCTATGTGCGCGGCAGCACCGTGCAGTTTTACGAGTGGCTGCACAGCCAACCGGGCCGTAGCCTGCCAAAAGGCCCGGCGGTGTGGATCTGCGGCGATTGCCATGCTGGCAATCTGGGGCCGACCGGCGATCTCAAAGGGCAGATCGATATCCATATTCGTGACCTTGATCAGACCGTGATCGGCAACCCGGCGCATGATCTGGTGCGCCTGGCGCTGTCGCTCGCCACAGCAGCGCGCGGTTCCGATCTGCCCGGCGTGGCGACCGCACGCATGCTCGAAGAAATGATGCGCGGCTACGAGCAAGCCTTTGACGGCGATCTTGAGGAAGACCCACCGCGTCCGGCGCAAGTCAAAGCGGGAATGCGCAGTGCCGTGCAGCGCACCTGGAAGCATTTGGCCGAAGAGCGCATCGAGAACACCAAGCCAACCATTCCGTTGGGCAAACAGTTCTGGACGCTTTCACGTGATGAACGCGCGGCGCTGAAAACCCTCTGCGCCACCCCCGAGATCCATACGCTGGTGACGTCGTTGAAGGGCCGCTCACAGGATGACCGAGTGAAAATGCTCGACTCGGCGTATTGGGTCAAAGGCTGTAGTTCATTGGGGTTAAAGCGTTATGCCGTGCTGCTGGGCGTGGGCAAGGGCGATGACGAGGAATATTGCCTGCTCGATATCAAAGAAGCCGTCGGTGCGGCTGCACCGCGCGCCGCCCGAGCAGCCATGCCACGCGACAATGGCAAACGCGTGGTCGAAGGCGCGCGATTTCTTTCACCCGGGTTGGGCAATCGGATGCTGGCGACACGCATGCTCGATCACGGCTTTTTCGTCCGCGAACTGTTGCCGCAGGACATGAAGCTGGAACTGGATCAATTGAGTCAGCGCGATGCGATGCTGGCGGCCGGTTATCTGGCGCGGGTCGTCGGCGTGGCGCATGCCCGGCAAATGGATCTGGCGACGCGGTCCGCGTGGATGGCGGAACTGCAAACCTGCCGCTCGAAACGTCTGGATGCGCCGTCGTGGTTGTGGACCAGCGTTGTGCAACTGGTCGGCAATCATGAAAAAGGTTATCTGGAACATTGCCGGCGCTATGCGTTACAGCATTGATCGTGCCCAGCGTTATCAACGCGCGCAGACCTGCCATGGCTGCGTGACTGAATAAGGCGGGTTGCCGGCGTGAAATTTATTCTGTAGATTTTCATGAAATTATAATAAATAAATTTCATGAGGTCGCGAATGTTCCTGCAATCCAGCCAGCACGTCGACAGCTATTACGCCCACAGTTGCGCCGAGATTCTGACCCATCGACCGGCTCTGGAAGGCGAACATGACACCGACGTGGTGATCATCGGCGCCGGCTTCAGCGGTTTGCACACGGCATTGCGTCTGGCATTGGCTGGCAAACGCGTGATGCTGTTGGAAGCCAGTCGGGTGGCGTGGGCGGCGTCGGGGCGCAATGGCGGTCAGGCGATTCTCGGCTGGTCGTGCGACATGCCGCCGCTGGAAGCCGCGCTGGGTCATGAACGGGCGAAACGGCTGTGGGACGGCATCCGTTGGGCGGCTGATGAGTTGCGTGAATTGCCCGGACGTCATGGTTTCGATTGCGACTATCTGCCCGGGCATTTGTGGACATCGGTGATGCCGCGCCGGGTCAGTCTGCTGACTGAATGGCAACACGAGGCCAGCCACAAATGGGGCCACGATGCCTTGCAGTTCATCCCTCGTGAACAATTGTCCGACTGGGTCGCCAGTGATCGCTATCAGGCCGGGCTGTACGACCCGCAAGGCGCGCACCTCAACCCATTGAAACTGGCACTGGGCCTTGCCGCCGCCATCGAGCGAGCCGGCGGGCGTATTCATGAACAAAGCAAAGCGTTGAGTTATCAGGAGGAGGGCGACGGTTTCCGCGTCAACACCGAGCACGGTGCGGTGCGCGCCGGTGTGCTGGTGCTGGCCTGCAACGCTTATCTCGATGAACTCGACCCGCAACTGTCCAGCTGCATTCTGCCGGTGGGCACTTACCAGGTCGCCACCGCAGCGCTGACGCCCGAGCAGGCCACGGCGCTGTTGCCGCGCAATGTCTGCGTGACCGACAACCAGTTCGTCCTCGATTACTTCAGGCGCACGCCGGACAACCGTTTGTTGTTCGGCGGCGGCTGCACCTATCTGGGCGGCATGCCCAAAGACATTGCGGCAGCGACGCGGCCGTTTCTTGAACGGGTGTTCCCGCAGCTCAAAGGCGTCGGCATCGAGTTTGCCTGGGGCGGGCACATTGATCTGACGATGAACCGCACACCCGATGTCGGCGGCGCGGGTAATCGTTATTGGCTGCAAGGCTATTCGGGCCATGGCGTCTTGCCGACATTGGCCGCCGCGCGCGCGGTATCCGATGCGATTCTTGGCGATGCCGACGAACTGGCGCTGTATCAGGGCTTGAGCAATGGCCGTTTCCCCGGCGGCAAACACCTTGCCGCACCGCTGGAAGCCATCGGCAAGGCCTGGTACCGACTGCGCGACAGTATTTGATGAGACTTTGACCATGAACAAGCAAGAAGAAATCGCCGCGCTGGCGATCCTCATCCACGACCTGCGCAAGCACAAGAAGTGGACCCTCAAGGAACTGGCCGACAAGATCGGCCGTTCAGTGGGTTTTCTGTCGCAAGTCGAGCGCGGTTTGTCGCGGCCTACCGTGGCGGACCTGACCGCGATCAGCGAAACCTTCGGCGTGCCGACCACCTACTTCTACAGCCTGCCCAAGCCTAAAGAGCTGCCGTGGGTGACGCGCCCGGACGAGCGCCGCACGCTGTATTACGCCAATGGCATCACCGACATTCTGGTGTCGCCACAGATCCGCGCTTCGTTCTCGATGCTCGAAAGCCATCTCGAAGCAGGCGCCAGCAGCGGCGACCGCCATCTGACCGACAGCTCGGAGCAGGGCGGTTACGTGCTCGAAGGCGAATTGACGCTGTGGCTGGGCGACGATGAAGAACCGACCACATTGAAGGCCGGCGACAGCTTTCAATTCGACAGTCATACCCGCTGCCGCTACGGCAACTTCACTGAGCAGCTGACTCGCGTGCTCTGGGTCTACACCTGATCACAACAAAGGATGAACACGATGGACGCTGTCTGCGCTGACCTGCTCGCCGAAGTACGAGCGTTTCGCCAACGCTACCCCGAGGTGCGTTATGTTGACCTGATTTGCCTGGACATTCCCGGGCACTTCTATGGCAAGCGTTATCCAATCGACATGCTCGAAAAAGTCGCCGCCGGCAGCGTACTGAAGCTGCCGCAGAATTGCGTACTGCTGGGCGTGCAGGGTGGTTTGTTCCCGATTGGCGATTACTGCTTCAACGACGGCGATCCGGATGCGGTGCGCCGTCTGGTGCCGGGCACACTGAAACCGGTGACATGGGAAGCGCAGCCGCTGGGGCAGATGCTGATCACTTCGGACGGCACCGAAAAGCCGATCGAGTTCGAACCCCGTGAAGTCCTCGCGCAGGTGCGGGATCGTCTGGCACGCAAAGGCATTCATCCGGTGGTGGCCTTCGAGCTGGAGTTCTACCTGTTCGATAAAAAGCTGCGCGACGGTCTGCCGCAATTCCCCCGCGACGACCTGACTGACGATGCCGATGATCAACCGAACCTGCACATCGAGCGGCTCTCACGTTTCGCGCCGGTGCTGGATGACATGGTCGAAGCCACACGGGCGCAGGGCATCGACGCCACGGTGATTACCGCTGAGCTCGGCCCCGGTCAGTTTGAAATCAACTTCGGCCATCTCGACGATGGTTTGCGTGCGGCGGATTGGGCCGCATTGTTCTGCCGCAGCACGCGCGGGGTTGCGCTTAAACACGGCTACCGCGCCAGTTTCATGGCCAAGCCGTACTTGCAGCATCCCGGCAGTGGCATGCATGTGCATGTCAGCCTCTACGATGCTGATGGCAATAACCTGCTGGCGGCGAATGAGCAGCAGCCGCTACGTCACGCGGTGGCCGGGTGCCTGGAATTGCTGCCGCACAGCATGCCGATCTTCGCGCCAAACCAGAACTCGATGCGCCGTTTGGGCGGCACGGTGAATACGGCGACCAAGGCCAGTTGGGGCTTTGAGGACCGTGATGCGTGCTTGCGAATTCCGGAGTCGGACGCGAAGAATTTGCGGATTGAATATCGCTTGGCGGGCGCTGATGCCAATCCGTATCTGGTACTGGCGGCGATTTTGGTGGGGCTAGAGCATGGACTTGAGTCAGGTAAAGAGCCGATCGTGCCGCTGAACGACGATCGTGACAGCGGGATTGGTTTTCCGACGGAAATGTTTGAAGCGGTTAGGGCGATGCAGCATCAGCCGCAGTTGCGTGAGGGCTTGGGCGCAGAGTTTGTGGATGTCTATTGCGAAAACAAGCGCCAGGATCATTTGGCATTCATGCAGGAGATCAGTGCGCGGGAGTATCGCTGGTATATGTGAGTGATGGGATCGATGAGGGTCACGGCTAACTCTCAAAACTGCAGCTCATTACACATTCGTTGCAAGAACTCGTCGCTGGCTGCGCTTTCAGAAAGCAAATAGTGTCCAAACCAGATGTCCCAACCTGCAGCGAGCGTCAGATCCGGGCGCTCGAAGCCGGGATAGATCGTTTGGTCCAGGCCGGCCACGACTGCGCCAACACGGCCGAAGCCGTAGACAGTCACCAGTTTGCTCTCCAGCACTTTCCAGTCGGCATCAGACAAGTCGCCGAATTCAATCATCAGATGACCATTTGCGGCCTGGACAGCATTCATGGATTCGCGCCCGTGCATGGAAGGTTACTGGGAGCATGCATTGATACATGCCACTGACATGCTTGTCAGTAATGTTGGTGCGTAGCGAGTCAATGCGAGACATGTTCCAATTGCAGAATTTCCCGACATTGATAAAAAGGCAAAACAGCCATGACCGATACCACCGATGATGCGTTCTACGATCGCGCAGACGCGCATATAAGCCTGTCGAACGAGCAGCTTAAAGTGTTCGAAAACCTTGGCAAAGTCAGCGCATCGATGATGTTTGGCACCACTCGATTCAATGCCTGGGTGAGCGCGCGCAGCTTCAAGTCAGGCGAGGAGATGTCGCAGGCTCGCGAAGCGATGTTGAAGTATTTCTGTGAGCAGTACCGAATGATGCTCGAGGATAACCTTGACGACCATATCAACAATTTCAGCCAGTACATGTCCACGAAAAAAGACGCCTGATGGGTAGGGGCAGACCTCCAACGATCAGCATGACCTGATCACAATGACCGTGATCGAAGGAGTGTTTGCAGTGAGCATTCACGCGTCAGCCACATCCAGGCGTTAGCCAAACCCTCAACTTTCCCTTTGAAACTAGCTACGGCATAACGGCCCCCGGCAGCGCTTGAGTGAGAGTAAGGGACAGACCACGTTTCTACAGGAGGTCTGCCCCGGAAATCTTCTAGTTTGCAAGCCTCGCTTCATGCTCAGCCAGTATGAGTAGGCATTGCTTGGTGGACTCATGCATATCCGGAGTGATGATGGATGGGTTCGTCTTTAACATGTTCCAGTAGGTCGCTTTTATCCATCCGTCATAACATTCCACGGTCTTAGCGGCCTGTATACCCACTGCGAACATCTTGGAAATTGTGATCGTCAACACGAAAAAGATGGGGGCTATCAGCAGGATGCTCAGGATCAATCTGTAGAAGCCCCGCAGGTACCTCGTGTACTCGCGCGTCAGGAAGTAGATGTGTTCTTGATGCTGCGTATTCTGAATGTTCAAGGTGTGAATGGCGTAAACATCCGCCTTGGGTACCAGTACTTCACGTGCAGGAGAAAACGCTGCTTTGCGCCTACGTGCTAGTTGCTGCAACTCCGCAAGCGAATCTCGCAAGACACGCACGCTGCCTTCACGGTCGATAAGATCACGATACGATGCGTATTTGAAAATGATTGGCGCCGTTGCTTTGTAAACCAGAATGAATGCAAAAAAAGACAGTCCGCTCACCCAATACAGGTAGAGGTCAAAAGGGAACAAATACTCTTTGTTTAAAGCTTGGGAGGCGGACAAGGCCAGAGGAACGATAGTCAATGCCACAGAGATAAGCATCAATGCCTTGCTGTTGGCGACCGTTGATAACATTTGCCAATCTTGAGTCAAAACCATTTCCCTGCAGGTCCAGGTTCGGGCAGTCAAAATTCCCGCAAGCACAGCGCACAAGGCTATGCAGTACGGCCAAGGAATGTCCTGGCTTGTGACGTACTCGATCAGTTGTGTCGCAAGTGCGCTGATGAATATGGCGATAAGCAACGCCCACGCTACACGTATCGTCCGACGGTTCCACTTGTCGTAGCGTTTCGGGGGGGGGGGGATTGGGGTGTTTTTTCGGTCACAGCGGTCTGACATTACCTTTTCCCTTTTGAACGGCTAGACGTCCGAGTGTCCTTGAACGCCAATTATTAGCGGCCGCAGCCTTTTCTGTTTCTGAAGCAAAGCGATTTCAGGCGGCATTATGCTGAAGTGTGGCCGAACGGCACAGCAAGAGTGGCCATCGGAGGAGAATAATGGGCAGACCACGTTTTCTAAATGTGGTCTGCCCCTGAAATCTCTGAAATTTTCTTCGGAAAAATGACTAGACGCATGAACCGGCTATCGACGCTGCTCGCAGTGATGGCAATATGGCGTCTCATGGAGAATTAGCATTCGGCGCGAAGCGAGCCGGATGTCATTTAGGGATGAGGAATATGGTTTCGATTCAGGTGGATGGTGAGGACAAGACCGCAAAGATCAGCGATTGGGCGATCCGTTGGAGCGACAAGGACGAATTTCTGCAACTGACCTGTCACTACCCCTCCAGCAAAAAATACACCCGTCCTCTCAGCAATTGCCTTGTTTCGCCCACCCGCGAGTTGACCAATGTCTTGCTGCACAAGCGCGGCAGCACCAAGCCCATTGCCAACGCTACGATTTACGGCGAACGCTATGCCGTCGTGCACTATCCGGGCAGCAAAAAGCCCTATGTCCACAATATGGACGGCATCAGCTTTAGCGCTCCGACACTAATGAAGGACACGCCAGTCTTCCGCTATCTCACTACCGTGGCGAAAGCCCGACAGAATCACGCTAAGTCGCAGGATGATCGTGAAATTGCCGACAATGTGCTGCGCCAGCTCGAAAAACTGCCTGCCCTCGCGGGCACTGCCTTGCAAGCCTACTGTACTGGACGCAACGGAACGCTGGTGCCGGGGCAGGGGCTCATCTATCCGTTCGGGCTGAACGAGAGTCAGCTTAAGGCAGTCGAGCAGGCGTTCAGCGCGCAAGTCAGCGTGATCGAAGGCCCGCCAGGGACTGGCAAGACCCAGACGATCCTTAACATCCTCGCCAATATTCTGTTACGCGGGCAGACAGTCGCGGTGTTGTCCAACAACAATGCTGCCGTGGAAAACGTCTACGAAAAGCTGGAGAAATACGGCTTGGGCCACCTGGTCGCCAAGCTTGGCAACCAGGACAAACGCAAGGCCTTTTTCGCCGAGTTGCCTGCATGGCCTTCAAGCCCTCCCGAGCCGGCACCGTCGCTGGATGAGATCCAGACGTTGCTGGCCCGCTTGAAGCAGCACCTGCAAGACCACAACAGGGCGGCGCAACTGCAAATCGAGCTGGACGAGCTGGTCATCGAGCGGCGCTACCTGCAGCAGTGGCAGGCAGAAAACGATGTGCAGGCCACAGGCTTGCTCGACAAATACGGCCTGACACCGCGCAAGACTGCGGACCTCATGGCCTACCTGGCTTACCTGGGCGAGCAGCGCATTCATCTCAAGGACCGTATCGAGCTACTGTTCAAATTCAGGATCTTTCGCACCAAGCCGTTCGCCGGGGACGAGGCGCGCATGGCCGTTTTCCATGCACTGCAAATGCATTACTACGACAAGTCGCTGCAGGACAAGAAAACGCAACTGCGTGCGTGCCGTGATTCGTTGGCGCGCGCGAATTTCCCGGCCCTGCTGAAAGAACTGACAGCCGCATCGATGCAGCATCTCAAACGCCATCTGCTACTTCAGGTACCGCCGTCGGACAGCTTTGATGTCAAAACCTACTGCGAGCGTTTCGATACCTTCATGCAGCGCTTCCCTGTCCTGGGCAGCGGCACGCACTCCATCGTCAATTCGATCGCGCCGGGAGCGGTCCTCGATTACGTGATCATCGACGAAGCCTCTTTGCAGGACATCGTACCGGGCATCCTGCCACTGGGCTGCGCCAAGAACCTGATCGTCGTGGGTGACAACCGCCAGTTGCCGCATATCCCCGTGGCACTGGGGCTTCAAGCGCCGACCGAGGCCTACGATTGCGAGCGCTACAGCTTGCTGGATTCGTGCATTGCCGTGTTCCAGGACGCGCTGCCCAGAACCCTGCTGAAAGAACATTACCGCTGCCACCCCCGGATCATTCAGTTCTGCAACCAGCAGTTCTACGACAACGCACTGGTGCCAATGACCGAGGACAACGGCGAAGAGCCCCTGCGCCTAGTGGTGACCGCCAAGGGCAATCACGCCAGGAAGAACACCAACCTTCGGGAACTGGACTCCCTGCTGAAGGTGCTTGAGGAGGAGGGGCAGCCCGTCGGAATAGACGGCGAGGGCCGAGGTTACATTGCCCCGTACAGGGCACAAGTAAATCTGTCCGGCACGCACTTGCCGACGGATTTCGTCAAGGACACCGTGCACAAGTTTCAGGGGCGCGAGTGTGATGAAATCGTGTTCTCCACCGTGCTTGACAAGAAGCGCTACAACCAGGCGCGAACACGCCTGGATTTTGTCGACGACCCCCGCATGATCAACGTGGCCGTTTCGCGGGCGAAACATCGCTTCACCCTGGTGACCGGCGATGAGGTGTTCACTGACAACAATGGCCACATCGCCGCGTTGATCCGCTACATCAGCTATTACGCGCAGGATCAGCAGATCGTACGTGCGCCGGTGGTGTCGGCATTCGACTTGCTATACCGCGAGTACGATCAGTCGCTGGCTCGCCTGGACGCCCGCCTGCGGCCCGAGGATTCGCGCTACAAGTCCGAGCAGATCGTGGCACAGTTGCTGCGCGAAGCGCTGGCCGCACTGGCGTACCAGGCATTGAAGTACCACACGCAGATCCGACTGGATAAACTCGCGTCGCCGGTTGGCCTCAACTGGACAGAGCTGCAGCGCGCGTTCATGCGGCGCGCCAGTTGCGATTTCGTGATCTATTTCAAAGTGGGCAAGCAACCGATAGGCGTGATTGAAGTCGATGGCGGGTACCACGACCAACCTGTGCAGGCTGCTCGGGACGCCATGAAAAATGAGATTCTGGCTAGAAGTGGCATTCCCATTCTGCGGCTGCGGACAGTTGAGAGTGATATTCAGCGCAGAATTGGCGACTTTATCGGGCAGTGGGCCAGTCCCGCGAATGGCGCATAAACACCGGGGCGGAGGTCGTCAGTCACTGATGGTCTGCCCCAATGTTTTCGCCCCTGAAATCTTCATTGTCGAGTGACGAGTCGGACCACCGGCAGGAAACATGTATGGCCAACACATCACCCGCTCACACCCTGTAAAAAAGGGGACTCAAAAAAAGGGGACTGATTTATTTCCAGAAAATAAATCAGTCCCTTTGTTTGCCTTTGTTTGCCCACATTCTTTGCAAGAATTCGTCGCCGGCGGCGCACTCAGAAAGCAAGTGATACCCTAACCAGATGTCCCAACCTGCAGCGAGCTTCAGATCCTGGCGCTCGAAGTCGGGACAGATTGTACCGTCCAGGTCGACGACGACTTCGCCCACGCGTTGAAAGCCCCAGACATTAACCAGTTTGCTTCCAGCGCCTGCCAGTCGGCATCCGACAACTCACCGAATTCGATGAGTAAATGACCATTTGCAGCTTGCAGGAGATTCATAGGTTTGCGCCGGCGAGGGGTATAGGGTCGATTGGGAGCTTGCATTCAAGTAACCGGGCAACGTTAACAAGGAGCATTCATGTGGGCCATTAGCATTGATCGCGATAGCGTGCATGCAGGGGATGATCTGGAAAGTCATAGAACATCAATCGAGCTTGATCCAACGTTAACACTGCGCACATTGTTCGAAGCGATCCGAGGTATGGGTTACTTGCCTGCCATCAGTGGAGGCAAGGCGACGTGGATTATTTGTACGTCTGGCAAACACATTGGTGTTTTAGCTCAGCAATGGCTAGAACCCAAATTGACGATCCCCGCCGAGAGCACTCTGAGCCAGTATTTTGCAGATTCCGAACCTCGCCTGCTGTTCAAATATTGGTGCCAGATAGACCCTGACCATGTCTTTTCACAGATCAATGCTGGACTTGAACCACCGTCCCGATTTTAGGATGGGCAGGAGGTTTCCTATTCATCAAGGAGCTGAATTGTCTGCTTGGGGTCAAAAGCGGTCGTCGGCGATATTTCTCGAGCGACTGCTTTCGGCCAAGAACGGACATCCATATGGGTAGATTTCAGCTCGCAGTAGCCTCCAGAACGGTAGTTACACCAGCTTTTCGATAGAAATCGAGGTGGCTTGAATCGTGATATCTCCAAAGTCACCTTCAAGGAATAAAACATTATCAACGATGCTTATCCCTTCAATCTCTCCGAGCCCGCTGTGGTTTTGAACGTAAAGAGCGCCGAGTCTGATAGCCAGCTCCGTGCCGTCCGCGTTCCATGCCATCAGTTTTTTTTTGGTCCCGTCATCCAGTCTCACAACTATCTCAAAATAGCGATGGGCTTGGTCCACTGTGATCGACAAGACACTGCTTTCTTCAAGTGCACGAACATCCATCATGAAGCTTCTTTCGATTAAATCCGCATCCTACTACAGACCAGTTTCGGCGAATGAATGCGCCCGAAACGAATTTCCACTTTTGGTCAATTACAGCCCCTCAACCCTTCAACGACATCGGCCTGTCCCCTCCCGGAGGCAAGCCAAACAACCTGCGCACCCGATTAAGAAACGCCCCATAAGGCCGTCCCAGCACCAGCATCATCACCGCCGCGCCAAGTGTGCCGCGCACCAGCCCTTCGCCCGATGCACCACTGAAGGCAATGATCGCTGCATAGATCGGCACCTGAAAGCTGACGAGGGCAACACTGTCCCAGAGCAATCTGGACAACCGACCCTCACTGGCTCGCGTCATCACCCAATCGCGCCAGATACCGTAAGGTCGCGCGACCGGAATCATCAGCGCCGCGCCCAAAAGGCGCGCGTGGAGAACCTGATCCCACGTCATGCCGGCAATCAAACGTTCATTGATGATGCCGGTGGTGGTGAAAAACAGGACCAGCGCCGTGGTGTCTGCGATAAATGCAGTCCGACGCGTTGGCTGTTGCAGGCGTTGCGGCACCTCAATTCTCCTTTCATGGCTTCAGCATTGATCTTTCCTCAGCTAAACGCCGGTGCTTCATCGTGCTGTGACAGCGGCTGCACCGCGAGGTGCGGCGATTCGCCGAAGTACTCGATCAGCAGATCCGTGAGCACGCGGATCTTGCGCGCGGGATGCGGGCCTGGTGCGCGGAGGAGGTAGGCACCGGCGGGGGGCGGTGGATGGTTGGTCATGATCGGCACGAGTGCACCCGAGGCAATGTGTTCGTGGGTGAGGCAATCGGGCAAATAAGCAACGCCAAGGCCGGCAGTCGCGGCCATGGCGAGCGCGGTGCCGTTGTCTGCTTTGAAGCGTCCTTGCGGGCGAACCGTGATGATCTTGTCAGCCTCCATGAATTGCCAGGCTTCGGTGCCTTGCATGAGCGCCTGATGGGCGTGCAGTTCGTCCGGGGTTTCGGGTGCGCCGTGCGCTTTGATGTAGTCGGGGCTTGCGACGAGCTTGGTGTAGACCGGGCCGATACGCCTGGCGATCAAATTGGAGTCCTGCAGATAACCCACGCGAATGGCGCAATCGTAGCCCTCGGTAATCAGGTCAACGAAGCGATCGCTGTAGCAGGTCTGCATGTGCAATTGAGGGTGACGGCGAGCCATTTCCGCCAGCACCGGGGCGAAGTGCGTCGGCCCGAACGACAACGGCACAGCCACGCGCAAGCGACCGCGCAGGGCGCCGGCGGGCAGGATGGTTTCCTTGGCGATGTCGATTTCGCTACAGACTCGGGCGGCGTAATCGCGGAACGTCGCGCCGGCCTCGGTGAGGGACGCCCCGCGAGTGGAGCGTGCCAGCAGTTGCACGCCGAGTTCCGCCTCAAGCCGGACCAGCCGCCGGCTGACGATTGATTTCGAGACCCCGAGCCGCAGCGCCGCCTGCGAAATACCCCCGGCATCCGCCACTTCGACGAAGGTTTTCAGTTCTTCGATATCCATTCTCGCGTTCCCCTTGGCGCGACACAGTTCGCCTCGGGATGCTACTACTGCCGCGAACAGGGGAACAGCACAATGGGTTTTCCAGGCGCGGCGTACTCGCGTGCGCTCTGGAACCACAAACCGCACGGGCTCCGGCCGTTTCACCGACGTGCGCTACCCATACAAAAGGACCTGCAAATGGCAAGCGAAGCAATCCGCAACCCCCACACCGATCAACTGCTGACGCCCGAGAATTCAGCATTGATCGTCATCGACTATCAACCGGTTCAGGTGTCTTCGATCCGCTCGATGCCACGGGATGAACTGGTGTTCAACATCACCAGCGTTGCGAAAGCGGCGGTTAACTACGACCTGCCGATCATCCATTCGACCGTCAATGTCGCGACGGGCCGCAACAAGCCGCCGATTCAAGAGTTGCAAGCGGTGCTCGGCCATCTGCCGACCTATGACCGCACGTCGATCAACAGTTGGGAGGACACCGAGTTCAAGCAGGCGGTCAAGGCGCTGGGGCGCAAGAAACTGATCATGACCGCGCTGTGGACCGAAGCCTGCCTGACCTTCCCGGTGCTCGATGCGATCCAGGAAGGCTATGAGGTTTACGTGCCGGTCGATGCCGTGGGAGGCACATCGCTTGCCGCACACGAGGCGGCGTTGCGCCGAATGGAACAGGCGGGTGCGAAGCTCATCAGCCGCGTACAAATGTACTGCGAACTGCAGCGCGATTGGGCGCGAGAGGTGACTGTGCCTGGCTTCATGGGTGTGTTCGAAAACTTCGACGGCTTCAACGCTGAAAAGGCGCTTGAGGAAGCTGGCAACAAGGCCTGATTAAAGGGTCAATGTTAAAGGTGGCGCCGGCAATAGCTGGCGCTGCCTTTATTGGGCTTTTGTTCAACGCCTGAAAATAATCTGAACGGCCTCGGAACCTGCTCGCCTAATGATTAGCTTGTGGTCAATCGCACAGGCCATGTGTCAATAACGGCACACTCCGAGAGGTGGTCAACGTGGCTAAAGACGAAAAGAAAAGCAAAGACAAAGGTGACGCTTCGAAAGCCAGCAAGGACTTGAAAGACAAAAAGTCATCACCTGAGAAGAAATCAGCGGCAGCCTCGGCGCTTTCCAAGTCTTCCGACAAGAAAGACAAGAAGAAAGATGCCGAGCCCAAGAAGTCTGCCAAGAAAGCGGACAGCAAGCCTGAGAAGGCCAAGGATTCAAAGAAGGCTGACAAGCCAGCTAAAAAGAAAAAGTAATCTTGAAGGCAATAAAAAACCCGGCATTCGAACCGGGTTTTTTATTGCCTGTAATCAGGATGTTCAGAGCGCCGCTTTTACCTGTAAACCAAACACCAACGCATTATCGATGTCCTGCCCGGAAAACGCGCCGGGCTCGATGATGTACTGCACATTCGGGCGCAGGGTCAGCCAGGGCGTGGCCTGATAACCGTAACCGAGTTCGATCAATTGCTCGGCGCTGTCCAGGTTCGGGAACGCCGTGCCGTTGTTCAATGCGGCGTCCTGCTGCACGTCGCGGCTGCGCGGGTTCGGCACGGCGCGGCCATAACCCAGCGCGACGGTGTCACGCGGACGACCTTCAAACGGTTTGTACAGAACCACACCGGTGCCGTACCACTTGCTGAACGGTGACGCCGCCTCACTGGCGGCCGAGTACTGACCGAAAGCGTGCAGGCTGCGGCCTTCGGACGTCGGCGAGCTCCAGACGGCTTGATCGATCAGCAAATAATGACCGCCGCGACCGGACACTTCTTTGTCACTGCCGATGCGTTTTACATCAGAGCTGTCGTAGTAGTAGCCGAGCTTGTATTCGCCGGGCAGGGTGCCCGCGTGTTTGTAAACCAGTTCGACGGGAACCACGGTGCCGGTAGTGTGTTTAGGGTCAAGGTGCCAGGCACGGCTGGAGTTGCCGTTGCTTTCCGGGTCGACGTTGAACGCGGCCACGCGCAGTTGCCATGACGGCGACAGGTCGTATTTCACCCGCACGCCGAGGCGCGCGTTGGGGTAGTTGGTCCAACCGCTGCCGCCGGACATGTTCAGCGGATGGCCGCAGAAACCGGCGTTCATGAAGTTGCAAAGAATGCCGCTGTCGAGGCCGCCGAGGTCATTACCCATGGCCATGTAACCGAGTTTCACATTGAGCGCCGGGGTAAACAGGCTGCGCTCGTAGCTCAGTTCGGTCAGGCGCGTGTACAGGCCACCGTAGTTTTCCTGGATCGGCAGGCGGTTGCCGACGAGGTCTTCGGAAGCGCCTGCCGCGTCGGTCGTTGATGGTCAACTGGACTTTGCCGGCGTTGTCGACGCCATACAACTTGCTCAGGTCGAACTGCACGCCGAGCTTGATGTTCTGCGAGTAGCGCGCCGAGCGATGTAAGCCACCATCAGCGTTGTAAGCCATTTCGCCGCTGTAATCGCCGGTGAACTTGATGCCTTGTTCATCCATCTGGTGACGCAAGCCACCCCAGTCACCGGTGAGGGTGCTGCGGGTTAACAGATCGGCATCGTTGTCGGCCAGTGCGGGGAGGGCGGTGGTGCAAGCGAAGCCCAGCAACAGGCCTTTGAACAGGTCGGAACGGGAAAAACCAACAGCCGATAGCATGTAAATCTTCCTGCAGAAAACTTGAGCAATAGGGGGAAAGCAGCGCGGCACCCGAAGGTGCCGCGCTTTACGTGAACACCGTGATTTACGGCAGGGCGTAAGCCATCACGTAGTCGCCACGATCGGTCGACTGACGCGCACCACCGGCGGTGATGACGATGTACTGCTTGCCGGTTTTCGGCGAAACATAGGTCATCGGGCCGCCCTGGCTGCCGACTGGCAGACGTGCTTTCCAGACTTCTTCACCGTTGCCGCTGTTGAAGGCGCGCAGGTAGAAGTCCTGGGTACCGGCGATGAAGATCAAACCACCTTGGGTCGACAGGGTGCCGCCGAGGGTTGGCAGACCGATCTTGATCGGCAGGTGCATGCGGATGCCCAGTGGACCGGTGTCTTCAACAGTACCGACCGGAACCTGCCAAGCGATTTTCTGGGTCTTCATGTCGATCGCCGTCAGCGTGCCGAACGGCGGCGCCTGGCAAGGAATGCCGGCGACCGACAGGAAGCGGTTTTTGTTCACGGCGTAAGGCGTGCCTTTCAACGGTACGGCGCCCATGCCGGTGTTCAGCGCTTCGCCGCCGCCAGCAGCCTGACCTTTGTTCTGCGACGGAATCATCTGAATCCACAGACCCAGACGCATGTCGTTGACGAAGATAAAGCCGTGCACCGGGTCAGTGGAAATGCTGCCCCAGTTCATGCCACCCAGCGAACCCGGGAAGCTCAACGACTTGTCCATGCCCGGCGCGGTGTACAGACCATCGTAGCGCATACCTTTGAAGTCGATGCGGCAGAGCAGCTGATCGTACGGAGTAGCGCCCCACATGTCCGATTCGGTCAGGTGCTGAGCACCGATTTCTGGCATGCCCACCGATTTCGGCTGAGTCGGGGAGTACGGTTCGTTCGGGATGTTCGCCGCTTTGACCGGTACTTCTTTAACGTCGGTCAGCGGTTTGCCGGTGGCGCGGTCGAGCACATAGATCTGTCCGGCCTTGGTGCCAATGACCACCGCTGGAACGGTTTTGCCGTCCTTGGTGAAGTCGATCAGGCTCGGCTGCATCGGCAGGTCGAAGTCCCACAGATCGTTGTGCACGGTTTGGAATACCCAGCGCTCGTCACCGCTGGTGGCGTCCAGCGCGAGGATCGAAGCACCGTAGGTGTGATCGAGTTTGCTGCGCTCGACACCATAGATGTCGGTGGACGAACTGCCCATCGGCAGGAAAACGGTGTTGGTCGCCGGGTCATAGGACATCGGCGCCCAGCTGTTCGGCGTGCTGCGCACATAAGTGCTGCCTTCGGTGGGTGCGTTTTTATCCTGCGGGTTGCCCGGGTCGAAGGCCCAACGCATGGCGCCGGTCATCACGTCAAAACCACGGATCACGCCGCCGGGCATGTCGGTTTGCACGTTGTCAGCTACGCGACCGCCAACCACAACGGTGGTGCCGGCCATCAGTGGAGCGGAGGACAACTGGTAGTAGCTGTCCGGAACATTACCCAGACCAGCCTTCAAATCCACCTGGCCGTTGTTGCCGAAACCCTGGCAGAACTCGCCGGTGTCTGCATCGACCGCGATCAGGCGCGCATCAATGGTGTTGGTCAGCAGACGACGCTGGCAATTGGCGGCCGGCGCAGGCTTGGCTTCGATGATTTTCGAATTGGCCGGCTGAGCGATAGCGGCGGTGGCGTCGAAATAAGCCATGCCACGGCAACGCTGCCAGACTTTCGACTGAGCGTTGATCGCGTTCTTCCACAGTTCTTTACCGGTGTCGGCATCGAGGGCGATCAGGTTGTTGTGCGGGGTGCAGATGAATACCTTGTTGCCAACCTGCAGCGGAGTGAGTTGATCTTCAGCGCCGTTGCCATCGCTCTCGGCGACGTCACCGGTGTGGTAGGTCCACGCCACTTTCAGCTTGTCGACGTTGGCGCGATTGATCTGGTCCAGCGCAGCGAAGCGGCTGCCACCTTCGGTATTGCCGTAGTGCGCCCAGTCCTTTTGCGCCTTGTCCGGCTCGACCGGGGTCAGGCCCGGGCCGGTGCCGGTAGCGGCAACGGTCGGGTGTGCGACGAACATATTGCCGGCCGCCACAGCCACGCCGACCGCCAGCACCGCAGCCACAGCGTAAGCGCCGCGACCCGCAACGCCACCGTTGGCACGCTTGAGCAGCGGATAAACCAGCGCCACGACCAAACCGATCACACTGAACATGAACAGGCGCGAGAACACCGGCCAGAACACTAGCCCGGCATCGCTCACCGCCCAGATCGCGGTGCCCACCAGGAACGCAGCGAACAGCCACGCACCGGCCAGCTTGAAGCGCGCGATCAGCAGACCGGAAACGGCCATGACCAAGCCACCCACCAGGAAGTACCACGAGCCTCCCAGGCTGACCAACTTCACGCCGCCCGCAGCCAGCGCCAAGCCGAGCAGGGCGATGACGACGCCCAGCCCGACCAGAATGAATTTTGATATGCCCGAGAGGCGTTGACTCTGCTTCACGTTGAGTGTCCCGTTGAAATGAGGGACGCATTATATAATTAGGTAACTATCTAGTTAAATCACAAATTCGGTAATAAAGCGTTGTTCGTTGCTCAATAACGCGCCAGGGCCTGGCCTGGCGCGTCCAGCGGGCTGAGAAGACTTTTACAACGTCTGCAAAAGCAGTGGTTTTGTCAGGGAAAATGTGGGTTGTGACAGCTCTGCGCTGACGTAACCGTCACCGGACAGCCGACGCACGGCGACCACGCTTAAGCGTTCTCTTCAATCCGCCGCACATCCCCCAAAGAGTCACGCTGCATCGATTGCAGGTTTTTCTCGATGGTTTCGCACAGCGCTTCCATCTGAATCTGATGTTCGCTGTGGCGAAACGGGCTTTGCAAATCAGTGCCGATGCGCTCGATGGCCAGCAGCATGAAGCCGACCACGGTCGAGGCCAGCGGCGTGAACCAGCCCAACGATTCCACCAGCCCGACGGGCACGATCAGGCAGAACAGCGAAATAAACAGCCGCGGGAAATACACATACGGGTAGGGCAGCGGTGTATTCGCGATCCGTTCCATACCACCCTGACTGTTGGACAGATCCACCAATGTCGATTCCAGCCGCGCCAGGCGAATGCTGTCCAGGCGCCCGGCCTTGTATTCCCGCGCGAGCAAAGTCGCTGATCCGGTGAGGATATCGTTGGCAAAGTTATTGGTGGTGCCACTGCGGGCGAACTCATCGGCGGGAATGAACGCGCGGACTTCCTCAGGACAAGGCTGGCCTTGCAGGTGCGCCGCGAGGCAATTCACATAGGCGACGTGCCGGCGCAACAGGGTCGATTTGACCGGATTAACCTCGCCATCGGGATCATCCAGCAACGTCAGCACCTGCCGGGCGAAGCTGCGCGAATTGTTGATCATCGAACCCCACAACGTCCGTGCTTCCCACCAGCGGTTGTAAGCGCTGCTGTTGCGAAAACTGATCAGCACGATCAATGCCGAACCCAATAACGTCAGGGGCATCAATGGCAGATTCAGCTTGGCGTTGAGGAACAGCATGAAGTCGACGGTGACGGCGATGTCCCACAGTAGCAGCCAGAACAACGCCCAGCCGACATAGCCCAGAGTCTTGATGATCAAACGGTATTTTCTGACGATGGCAGCTTTCAAACGTAAACCTCGTGGCGAGCGGTAAGCGATAACGCCTTGACTCGGACGCTGTTTTCGCGCGAAAGGTTCGGTGATTTGCATCAGACTCCTTCGCGAATTCACGGGATCGGTCCTGCGCTCTCGGTTCTTTCGTATCGAAGACAGCTACCGCCTGTGTTCGGTGTGCCCAGACCACTGATGGTGTTTAACGGCTCTGTTGCCGTCGGCTCGCAGCGAGGACTCGCTCGTAGACGGTCTCATCAAGCGGAGTTTTTCGACTCGGCGGGCTGCGCTCAAGAAGACATCGAAGAACACCGACGAGATCGTCATCTCGCACCTTGTTTTCCGCAATTGTCTCAAGGCAGTTCCTGGGTATCAAAACCGCTTGGGTGGCATCACAAAGAATTGCCCATGAAGCATTGCTTGACCAGACGGCAGCGAATATCGCTTGCCCTCTCTCGGTATGGTTTCGTGCGTTGCAGTTTGATTCGACGGACTGAAGCAGGCGGGGCAAGCGGTGCTCACTGGTCACGAAAGCCGCCTGCAGCCCAAGGAATTTTTGTTGGCGCGTCTTATGGCGTCGCCACGCTTGATGGACGTGACATGCGCCAAATTCAAGCGGCTCTGCCGGCGCATCTACGATGTCTGCCCAACTCAACTCTTCATGCATGATTTCCTCCTTGAGAACACCTCAACAACGCATAAATCGAATCAACCTTGCAGCAGACCCCAGGCCTCCGCGAGTTGCCTTGCTGAGTTCGGAGGCAACACGGTCGAACCGCTGCGACGAACCAGTGGCGCATGTTTGCCCAGTCCTTCGACAAGGAGGGCCGACTCCAATCGAGGTTCAACAACATAGTCCCAGCCAAGCCCGAGCCATGGGCATCGTCCGCCGATGCTGGCGAGGGTTGCTGAGGTTGCTTGCGTGGCATAGTCGGGGAGAGCTGGCCCGTGTTGCCGCGATTGCCGAGCCTTCACCTCCGGCACATGCAATTGCAGGGCGCCATGCTTGCCGTGTGTCACTTCCATCACCCCGAGAAGCGCGAGGTCGAAGGGCACCGCTTGGTGCCGGGCCGCATAAAAACGGGCCATGCGCCGAATGTTGTCGTAATCGGCAATTGCATGATAGAGATACGCGCAGATGACGCCCAGCATCGGATCGGCATGTTTTTCGTGCCGCAGGTCTGCAGCCAGTCGTTCAACGCTGTCGACCCGCAGTCGGCCGGCGGCGAATTCGTGAATGGCCCTAATGGCTGTCAGATATCTTTCAGGCGAACCGTGCGCGCCGTAAATCTGGAAAACGTCTCCGCTGGAACCGGGCACAACAGCCGCATACAGACCCGCATAAGGTACGACGGGAGTGAATTGCCCATTGGCCATTTGCACCAGAACAGGCGCCCCTCTGGCGTCGGCTTTAACGTAAAACTCGTTGATGGGGGGCTCGGATCTGAGGGAGTGGATCGAAGAGCTGGGCAGAAGCGTCGCCTGATCACCCCAAACGATCAGGTTTGCGTGACCGGGATCGTTGATTTCCAGAAACCGATGTTGAACCTTCAAAGCGTCCGACTCGGTTGATATCAGTTCAAACAGGTCCTTTATCTTTTTCGTCTGGCGAGGGTCATCCTTGCTGAAGGACCGAAGTTCAGCGATCACCTCGCGCAATTGCGCTCGTTTTTCGACTACGCGGCGAATATCTGGATCTTTCGATTTGAACCGCTTGAACCAAGAGAATTTGTCGGAGAGACGATCCCGGAAGGAGCGGCCCCGGAAGGTGCGTTCCTGGTGGGAATGCTGGTTTGTTAAGTTCTCCAGAGCGAGCTTGGCAGATCTCAGAGCCCTGTCGGCTTTTTCAGCACCCAATACCGCTAAATTGCTTCGGGGGGGCCAGGGTTGCAGGTCGGCGGGGAGTTGCAATGGGCTCGCAGTGTCGTAAAGCACCACGGGTTCGGGATCCATCTGACATTGCGGATCAAGCTTGAGGTGGTAATCGCGTGCGCGTTCGGTTGTTCGCGAGCGAGCGAAGTTACCCAGCGCATTGGTGGTTATGCGTCCATTTTCGATGGCCGCTGGTTCCAGTCCCCAGAGAATATCTGCGATGACTCCCGAGAAAACGCATTTGCCCGGTGCGCCTGCGGCCTGGTCACGCACCATATACCCCTGTTGTCCGTCCTGGCAGGATGCGAGGCGATCGAACCTTGTTTGGTCGGCCCGGGTACCTTGCACAACGATCCCGCGTATACCGTCAAGGCGCATCAACTCCAGGCTTTGGGGGGCTTCGCGGCACGCATCGGTGATCAGCGTTATGCGCTTGACGCCGAGCAGGAAGATTTCCTCCTGGAACCTGTCGACCACGATACGGTATTTCATAAGCAGCGAGTCGCTGAACAGCCAGAAGATCTCGCCAAAATTCGACCCCGTCAGCCCATGTCCGCAAAATGACAGGATCAACTGGTCAACGACCTCGCGGCCGGCTGGAAACAGCTCGTCGACGGCTTGTTGTACGCGCGCTCGTGTGACCGGGTTGGGCTTGTTGTCGACCCAGCCGTCGTCGACGACTTTTATGTTGTCGACGCCGAAATCAGAGCGCAGCGCCCACTCTCCCATTGAGCGAGCGGCTAAAACGGCACCATCCAGATAGTCGAAATCCGAGACTTCTTTCGTGACAGATGTCACGGTGCTTACGCCGATTGCCAGACAAACTCGCCTAACCATGGGGACGCTCCGTAATTTGTTTGGTGAGGAACGAGTACAAGTGCATAGGCGACACAAACGGGTGCCAGCGTGGAGGACCAGGAGGCGTGAGCCGTTCAGCCAGCATGATGAGACCTGCCAATAGCATCACCGGAATATGCCAAGCCACGCTCACCAGCGGCACCAGCATCCATGCCCAGCACGAAACCAGACAAACCAGGCCGTGGCTCAGGCCGAAGGTCAGGCAATCCTTGTCGGCTAGCCAGCCGAACAAGCCGATTCTGCGCGATTGATGGCCCCGATTGAGTGCTGCGCGATGCCACGGGCCGATGCTCCACACCATCGCGATCAGTAGCGCTGCGATCAACACGTTTTCGCCGACAGCGATCTGCAGCCACAATGCCAAAGCCCATAGAAGAGGGCCGACGGCCATCCACAACGCAAAATAGCCGAGCATAAACACGGCAGACGCCCGCATTCGGCGATTCGGCAGGCTGGAGCGCCAGACATGCATGAGCGGCATCGCCAACAGGGGCGGCATCATGGCCAAAAGCATCAAGAACCAGCCGGCGAGGATGCGATGAAGCGGGTTCAGTGCAAGCTCCGCTTGTAAAACCACCGGCCAACTCGTGACGATCGACAGCCCATTCACCGCCAAGCAAAACGCGGGACCTTCACCACTCACATCGTTGTAAAGGGAAAGGGCCTGGCCGACTCCTGCCGTGGCCAGCAGTATTGGCCACGGTGCGTACGTGAAACTGCGTAGAACCAGACCTGGCCGCATGAGCTTGACCTCAGGTCACGACACCGCTGCGCTTGAGAACGCTGATGCGTTCAACCGTTATCGGTGCTTCATCGGATATCTGCTCTACAGGTACAAGCGTCACTCGCAGATGATTCGGATCGAAGTCCCCGGCGTCGGTGAGCCGCTGGGCGAGATCGGTGATGTCAATCGTATAGCCCAATCCGTCGTGTTCGCCGTTTGTTTCAGAAGCAACGTTGAGCCCGAAAAGCGTCAGGCTGCCGGCGTACCGGCCTGGGTCGAGCACCGGGTTGGCGCCTACAGGGAGATTGACGTACACATCCAGAAGCGGTGATGGTGCCGAACCGCGCACAGATTCCAGAGACAGATAGAGTCGGGCCACTGCTTTTCCGGGCGTTTTCGCACCCATGGTCGAAATGGTACTGGAGGCCGCTGTTGGTTCGAGGTCGATATGACTGTCTACCGGCACGCTCCCTATCGTGACGGCTGCGGCATTGGCGCCGATGGGTTGTACCGTTTGTTTGTTGGGCGACCCCATATTGACCCGTGCCACTGCAGTCACTCCCGGCTTTACACCCGTACCAATGCTCAAGTCATCATAGGCCCGATAAAATTTACCGCCCTTCAACGTGTCTTTGCTAGTAAACCTTACCCCAGGTGCATTATCGCCGGGGACTGGCATGATAAAGCTGCGGTTTGCCGGACCATTAAGCCAGAGTGGGTCGTGAACCATGGTCTTGCCCGGCGCGTTCATCCACGCTTCCCAGAGGCGATCAATATTGCAATGGTGGAGCCAGAATATCGGGTCAAGACCTGCCAAATAGGCATTTCCCATGTAACCACCGACCAAGCCGTGAACCGTGTTGTGCGGGTTACTCTCAAGTTCCCCGGTGATTTCGGCGAACTGGACGAAATCGCCAGTGATTCCGCCACCGAATCCCAAGTTTCCGTTACCGACGATAAAGTCATTTTCCTCCATCGCTTCAAGGCTGAATCCTCTACCCGGCTTGATCGCCTTGATCCCGGGGCGCCGAGGATATTTGCTCAGAGGGTTCGGGCTGCCGTCGGGTAACGTTTTTTCTACAAAGGCATCTGGTAGATACAGTGCTTTCGGGTTGCTGCTGTTGAGGTAGTTCCAGTAAGGAAGGCTCCAGTCGTCACCCGTCAACTCTTTTACTTTCGCGGCGACGATTGCTTCGAAAGAAAACAGATATGCCCGATGCCAGGAAAGAAAATACCAACTACCGTGCTGACACTGATTCCCGTACGTCCTGTTGGTCAAGTCCACTGGAATCGGGGTGTTCGCTTTGATCAGGTTTTCGTTGAGCCACAACTGGGGATGGAATCCATGCATGGCGCCAAGGAATTTCCAGCTGGTGCGATCTGCTATTGGTAGTGCGTCCAGCGCCTGCATTGCCTTTGCGTAGTTCAGTAATGTCTTGTTCCATCCAGAACCCAGTGTTGCAACATCCTGGCGAGAATCGGTCATGATTTTTGCTCCATTGCGGTTAGGTGACCCTCTCCAACTTCAGTCCGGCTTTAGCGATGGTCTTAGCGAGACCGGAATCGCAGGTGCGTCCGGCGCACGGGTGTAGGTAGGAGGCTTGGCGACGGAAGGGCGGCCATTTGTAAAGGGAGGGCAGGGGTTGTACTGGGTGTTCAACTGCACCTCCTGTGCGACCAGATCACCGGGAACCAAGGCGATGATTGCCAAGGCCTCGTTGAGCCCCGTTGAAATGCCACCGTCGGTAATATTCAGTCTATCGACGATGTAAGGTGGATAACCCTCTCCCGCCTTGAACCGAGTGAATCGCTTCATCCAGTTGAACAGTTCGCAAGGGGCGCTGAAGTCGAGCAAGTCCGCACCTTCGTAGATGCGGGGGGAGATCAGGTACTGTCCTGGCGGCATGACTCCCTCCTGGGAACACCACGGCAAACGCATTTGTGCCGTAGGGTGTATAGCTCTGTGCTAATCAGCGATGCGATGCCCGGACAGCAAAACCTGAGGCTGGCCACTCAAGGCCAGTGGCCACTAGAGAGGATGTTGGGAGCATAGTCCGGGTTACTCTCAGTGCAAGACGTTTTTATGAGTACCCGCCCAATGGTATTGGATCTGAAAACCGCGCAGTAAATCCTGCTTGAGACGTCGCATTGTCTTAGTTGTAACTTTTCTGAAACAGTCAAAAATATTTCAATAACCGAATGGCATCACTGAGATTTATTCAACTATGCTTCTTCCACCAAATTGCATGATGGCATTTTGCTTTAAGTTAGCTAGCTATGGAGTCTGCCATTTGGAAAGTACTCTCATGAAAATAGCTGATTTAAATAGGGAGAATGATATGTCTGGTGTATGGATTTACAAACTTGATAGTTCTGTCCAGTGTCATCCGGAGATCCGTAAAACCACATTAGGCGAGGCCCGTGAGGAGCTCGCTGGCTTGATAGGCGATGCCTTGATACTGGAGGAGAAAACCGGGAGCAGGATATTTCCTTCTTTGTGTGGGTTGCCAACGGGCTCGTACAATGCCTTTGAGATAACCGACGAAGGATGGAATTTATTAAAAACAGGAATAATGGGAAAGTCTGGCTTTGAGTTACTAGACCAGAATACTGCCAGATCACTGGAGGAGGTCGGTATAGGGCAGTTGATCGGATCGCTCGTGTCTTCTCAGCCGCAAACAATCTCTCAGTTGGTCGGCCATCGTCTCAGAGTATATAAAACAGGTGACGGACTAACCAAGGATTGGATTCCTGAACGCTGCAATATTGAATTGAATGAAAGTGAATTGATCGTTTCGGTATGGTTCGGTTAACCGCGGCATGACTATTAAAGTCGCTTTGAGTTTTGTAGTAGAGCGACTTTATGCGATTTTTTCATAGCCGTGGAGCGGGCCGGCTCGACCTGGCGTAGTGCCGGTGTGGTCGAGCCGGCCCCTGAGGCCAGCCCGAAGAACCCGGCAGCACTATTCAGATATGCTCAACAGGCTTGGTTTTGTTGATTTTTATTTAGACTTTGATAACTGATATTTTTCCTGGATATACAAAGCTGGATATCTCGCTATATATTTCATTTATCGTTAGATAAATGTAATCAAGCAGCAAACAACGCTCTTGCAAGTCAAGAGCGGCAGGGGTCACCAGACTTAAGGGTGTGGAGTGCAATAGTCTGCTGGTGAATGCATAAAGAAATTTATACTCGGAATTCATTCCAAGTTTCAATGCTCGATCTGCCCAGTTCCAACGAATTGGCTTTTCTTGAAACTCAGCCTGCAATTGCGGCGCTATGCCCGCTGGTACAGCTTTCAAAAGCTCCTCCATGTGCTCGGTGAGAACAGCAATCTGGCCCTTATGTTGGGGAATCGCTTGTTGTTCGATCAGATGGGCTTGAAATCCGTAGCCGTTGGTTTTCGCTTGGTCGGCATAGATGGAAAAAGCCGATCTGGCTTTTAGGTCAATTTTGTCTGCTGCCTGCTTTATATGATCGCTGATAATCGCTGCTTTTTCTTCCTTGCTTGTATTTTCGTCGACCTTATCGAAGATCGAGTCGAAGTCGGGTGCGTCCTCTTTGTCGAGTTCCTTGAAAAGCTCAATTTCTTCGCGAACTTTTTCTATCGCCTGTGCCTGGCTATCTAACTGTTGCTGTAAAAGTTGTCTATAGAACACCAGTCCGTAGTACCTGTCCAAATTGAAAAGCTTAAGCCAGATCAGATTCTCAAAGACATTGCGAGCGAGCGCGATGAGAGACATGTCTTGCTCAAGACTCATCGGAGTGGTGAGGTGTTGAAGCTTTCCAATAGTACCGATATGCGCCTTCAGCACCCAGGTCTCGGGTCTCGTTTTATAGTTAGGTGCTGATAATTGCACCCATTGTAACTGCCCTTCCGATTGTGATTTTTGCAGTTCTGCACGATCACCTACCAGTCCCATTACTTCATTGATCAATACAGACTCTTTGCTTTTATCCATTTTGCACAAACTCCATCGTCGTTAATTCTGTGTCTTTGACTGATTTGAACTTCTACAGGTCTACGTCTGATTCCTGCTGAGCGCAACATTTTTATTCGCAGAGCTAAAAACCTATGCTATGCAGTAGTGCGGTGGTTAATAAGCATAAGCCAATGAGCCATAAAATGCCCAAGCCTTGAATATCCTCTAATTTGAGACATCGGTGAATGCTTTGAATCGAGTTGGTATCCTCACTATCTAAAAGCGGGAAAACTGAGCTGCCGGCATTTTGCCATTATGTATTTGGATTGCATAGTGCTTACGCGAGGCCGGGGCGGTATCAGCAATCGTTCAGATGCCCCCTCAGTATTTAAACCTTTCGCTCTGGCGAAGAAGGGAGAATACTTCGCGAACTTTGGATTCGCTCAACACTCCTGGGCAGCCAATGCTCCGGTCACTCATTCAAATAGTCAGGTACAAGCGTCAATTCAGGTCATACAGCCTTGCGAGTCCGATCAGCGCGATGCGAAAGGTGTGGAAGTCGGCCGGTTCGTCGCATTGCAACGGCACCCCGGCGGATCTGCAGCCACTTTTCAGGTCGCAGGCGAAGCTGCTGTCAGTGGTTTCTCGCTTGAAATGCGCCGGCTGGCTACGGATCAGCCCTGAGTCGATTGAAGGAAAATGACAGGGACCTTTTCATCAGCTTGGCCATCGGCGTTTCGATCTTTTCGTGAATGACATAGGAAGCAGCGATCATCAACGCCACGGTGCCCCACAGCAGCAGGTGCGCATTCACCGCCGGATAGGCCATGTTGAAGATGATGAAACCGATCATTTGATGGAGCAGGTAAAGCGGGTAGGTGAGCGCTCCCAGGGTGGTCCAGTTCAATTGTCCGATGGCGGCTGTTTTGTTGGTTGCGATCAACAGGAAGGTCATGAAGAACACGATAATGACGCTGCCGATGATCGAGGGATCGTATTGCGTCGCGTATTTGCTTTCGATCGACTCGGCCCAGGTAATGGCGGTGAAGGTGGCCAATGCCAGTGCTCCCGCCACCAAGGCAATGCGCGGTTTTGTCATACCCTTCGCCCAGATCAGGTAGAACGTCGCACCGGCGATGAAGTAGGCCGCGTAATCAGTGATCAATAGCGAGCGCAGCTTTTCAAAAGCGAGGACTTCCGCTGTGGCCGACACCAGTAGCCAGAGCACAAGGCAGGGCTCGATTTTGTCTATTTTCTTGAAGGCCAAAAGAACCGAGATCATCAGGTAGAACTTGATCTCGACAAACAGTGACCAGTAAACGCCGTCGATTGGCGGGACGCCGATCAGGTCGCCAAGGAACGTCATGTTGATCAGGTATTGATAAAGATCCGCGCTGAATCTGGGCTGCCCGAAGGCCAGTGTGATCAGAAACGTAAGCGTGCAGCACACCCAGAACGCCGGGCACAGGCGCACCACGCGGGAGATGAAAAACACCTGCAGATTGTTGCTCGACGCCGTCATCAGAATGACAAATCCGCTGATCATGAAAAAAAGCTCCACGCCCAGGTAACCGTATTTGGCCATTTCGGCCAGCAGCGGATAGGGCATGACCGACATATCGCCCCGCGCATAACCGCGAAACGCGTAGTGAAAAATCACCACGGCGAGCGCTGCCAGGAATCGCAGCAGATCCAGCTCCTTCAGTCGTCGGTTGTTCATGTAGGGGCGCTCCGGACGTGTTAGCGCTGATTGAGAACTGACGACTCCGCCGAGTGAAATTCGACCCAAGGCGAAAGCTATGGCAGCAGAAGGGCGTCGACTGTCCCAGGCTAGGTGTGACGGTTATGGACCGTGTTGCCACATGCGGATGTAGTCGACCTCAAAGGTGGACGGCAGGTCAGTGTCGTCGACCACGCCGAACCATTTCCACATGGCCTCACTGTCAAAGACGATTTGCATCGGGAAGAAGAAGTGGCGGTTCTTCGATTCCCTGACCAGCACGCCATCGACGTACCAGCGCAGGGTATCGGGCTGCCAGTCGAAGCCGTAGACATGAAAGTCACTGGCCAGGCGCCAAGGGCTGATCCAGCTGCTGCCGTCGGCGATGTGTTCTTTGCTGTGCGGCGTCGACCATAAGTGAGCGTTCATGTTGTAAGAGCGATCCGAGGCCGCATCCCTGGTCTTGCCGCCAATTTCAAAGATATCGATTTCCGTGGCGTTGTCCGTCAGGCCTGTCCACGCCAGCCAGAACGCGCTGGAAGCCGCGGAGTTCATCGGTTTGGCCCGGGCTTCGTAGTAGCCGTAGAAACCGCGTTCACGGGTACGGACCATGGCTGAGGTGTAATCCTTGAAGCCGAGTTCGACGTACTTTTGCGGCAAGGTTTCCTTGCGAAAGACAATGTTCAGGTGGCCGTTGCTGACGTTGGCATTGCGAGGGGTGAACAGCGCCGGTTTGCGTCCGAGCGATTCGTTGCCGATGGCATTGTTGACGTGCCAGCGCCCGGGGTCGAGGCTGCTGCCGTTGAAGTCGTCGGACAGCGTCGTGTTGAATGCCCAGCGCCCGGCATTGGCCTGGTCGGACAGCGGCAGATAGGCGTGCTGACGCGCCGGCACTGTGCCGAGTGGACCGACGCGGGTCCAGGTATCGGCATGGCTGGGGACCGCCACTGACCACTTTTGTGCCAAGTACTGAAATGCCTGCTGGCGCTCGGCGAGGGACGTGAACGGGCGATCGTAGACCAGCACTTCGGCGATGTCGCCGCGAAAGTTTTCCGACGTGCCGACGGCATTGCGCCCGACTGCATACGGGCCGATCGGCACATCCTGCAGTTCCAGGACGGAAACCGTCGGTTCATACGCGCTGGTTTGCGCCAGGCTGATGGCAAAGTTGGGCAGCACATTATCGTTATGGGCGGTTTGCGCCCGTGAACTGAACAACCGCTGCCACGGATCGACCCCGGCCTGTTCGGGCAACCGGCGGGACACGATCATTACCGTGACAGGCCCTTTTGCGCTACGAATGCTTTTGCCCAGAAACGCCGAACTGCCACTCAACCGCACTACCGCATGGCCATTTACAGCGTTTTCCAGGCGTTGTGGCTGCTCGGCGCCTTCGTCGACCCTGGCGTCATGGGACTGGCCGGATTTATCGCTCCAGCGCTGCACACGGTTCTGCGCATTCAGGGTCAGGCTGGAGACATCGGCCGCGTCCAGCCACAGCACCAGCCCGGCGTCGGGAGGCGCTTGTGCGGCGCTGCCAGTCAGCGAAACCCACAGCAGCAGCGCCGGCAGCGATCGTAAAACCATCATTTGAAGGCAAGCAGCGCTGGAATTTCAAAGGAAGACTGATACCCCTGCGGATTACACGACTGCCAGCGCCAGGCATCGACAATCATCTGCTGCAGGTCGCGCTGCGCGGTCCAGCCCAGCTCCCGTCCGGCCTTGGCCGGGTCGGCCCAGCACTTGGCAATGTCACCTTCGCGGCGCGGTGCAAACCGGTAGGGAATGCTGATGCCGGTGATGTCCTCGAAACTGTGGATGATCTGCAGCACGCTGTAGCCGACACCCGTGCCGAGGTTCCAGAAATGGATGCCGTGGTGGTGCTGCAACACCAGCAGTGCCTTGAGGTGGCCAATGGCAAGGTCGACCACGTGGATGTAATCGCGCACGCAGGTGCCGTCGGCGGTGGGATAGTCGCTGCCGTACACCGTGAGTTCCGGTATCCGGCCAATCGCGACTTGGGTCAGACACGGCAGCAGGTTGTTGGGTCGGCCGCGTGGGTCTTCACCGATCATCCCGCTTTCGTGGGCGCCAATCGGATTGAAGTAGCGCAACAGGCCAATGCTCCAGCGCGGATCGGAGTCGCACAAATCCGTCAGCAGCTCTTCGATCATCAGCTTGGTACGGCCATAGGGATTGACCGGTTTACCGGTGCCGAAGTCTTCGGCAATCGGCGTGCGGGTCGGCTCGCCGTACACCGTGGCCGATGAGCTGAACACCAGGCGAAAGACGTTGTTGCGCGCCATTGCCCGGCACAGGTCAAGCGTGCCGGCGACATTGTTGGCGTAGTAGTCGAGCGGCTTGCGCACGCTTTCTGCGACGGATTTGAGGCTGGCAAAATGCACCACGGCATCGATGTCATAGCGTCGGAAGATGTCGTCCAGCAGATCGGAATCACGGATGTCGCCCTTGATGAAATCGACCCGGGTCAAGGTCAGTTGCTCAAGGCGCGCGATGCACTCCTGACAGCTGTTGCACAAGTTATCGAGCACCAGCACCCGGTGCCCGGCATTGATGAGCGCCAAAGCGGTATGCGAGCCGATGTACCCGGCCCCGCCAGTAATCAACGTGGTTTTGCGCATGGTGAGGGCTTCCTGTCTCAGGGAATGAATCAGCGGGCGGTGAAAACCGATTTGAATTCCTGCGGCCAGTGCGGGTGGATGAGGCTGTACGCCACGGCGTAGCTCAGCGCGCCCACTGCGATGTTGCCGATCAGGTGCAAGTAGCCCTGAAAGCCCAGTTGCGCTGACACCAGCAACACGGTCGCGGCCATGACCAGCGCGGCAATCACGCTGCGGTAATTGGCCTCGAAAAACCGCCGCCAGCTGTAACCGATGGCCAGGTTCAGGCCGCGAATTTGCAGTGGTGTGATCAGCAACATGCGCGCGAGCAGCGCGCCGGCTGCGGCCATGCCGCCATAGACGTTGCCGAGACTGTAAACCAGCGCCAGTGCCAGGACGGTAGTCAGCACTTCCGCCTTGATCGTCAGGTGGCTGCGGTTGACCGCCACCAGTGCGGTGGTGGCGTACATGGCGGTGTTGCCAATGGCCGCGGTGCAGGCCAGCATTTGCAACAGAGGAATGGCGTCAGCCCACTTGGCGCCGAAGATCAACAGGATGAGGTCGTTGGCCGTGAGCGCGAGGCCAATGAACAGCGGCGTCAACACAAAGCCGCTGACCGCAGTCGAGTCGCCAATGATTCCGAGCAGACGCTTGGGTTCTGCACTGCGCCGGGCAAACGCCGGCAACGCATAACTCAGCAGACCGTTATAAATCGCTGTGCGCGGCAGCTCGATGATGCGCATCGCCATGTTGAACATGCCGACCGCGTTCGCCCCGGCGGTCATCCCCAGCACCACGTTGACGCCGCGCTGCAAGGTTTGCGAGCTCAGGGAATTGATTGCAACTGGTGCGCCGGCCCGCAGCAGCTCACGCAGAACCTGGCGGTCGATAGCAAAAGCAATGCGTCGCCGGTCTGCATGCATCAGGACAATGATCGACACCCATTCCATGATCAGCGCCTGGGCAATCACTGCCCACGCACCCCAACCGCAAAGTGCCACCGCGATGCCGCCGACACCGCCCGCCACTTTGCCCAGCAACGTGCGCGATGCGAGCATCTTGAAGTTGCCGCTACGGCGCATTTGCGCCACATAGACCCGCGCCATCATGGTGAACAGGATTTTCACCGAGGCCACCGCCGTCAGCCATTGCAGCAGCGGGTCGGGCGTGTACAGGAATGCCGCGAGCGAGATGATGACAATCGACACCAGGCTGACGAACACCCCGGCCCAGAAGGCCGTGCAGATGTGTTTGTCTTCCAGCCGTTCAAGGCGTACCAGCGGATCTTCCAGCACCGATGAGTACACCAGGCCAATCAACTCGACGATGGCGATGATGATCGTGCCCACACCCAGCTCGGCCGGCGACAGCAGCTTGGCGTAGACGACAAAGGTGATCATCGACAGCAGGATCAGGCCGAATTTCTCGGTGAAGATCCAGCTCAATGTCACCAGACGGTGATTGGCCATGGCGGTTACCGATTCAATGAGCTGGGGTTGACGCCGTTGCCTTGCGCCACGTTCTGGCGCGGGCATAGAGATAGCGCAAGGTGGCTTTGCCGTTGGCGAAGATCAGCGCTTGCCATGAGCACTCGAGCATTCGCCGGTACACGCCGAGCACTTGGTCATGCTCGCCGCGTCGGGAAAACGCTTCGAGAAAATCGGTGTGGTTGCCCAGGACGAAATCGATCCGTTGCTGCTGGCTGAGCATCTCGCCGTAGCGGGCGAGGTACACCTCGATGAAACGGATCTTGTTCTGGTAGTACTTTTTCGGTTGCGCGGTCATGTTGCCGCCGTTGACCGTGCGCTCCAGCAGCACTTGCGGCACTGTGTGGATTTCCCAGTGTTCGGCGATCCGCGTCCACATGTAGCGGTCTTCGGAGTAGCGCAGGCTGGCATCGAAACCGCCGAGCTGCATGATCACTTCACGTCTGACCAGCGCGGTGGAAACACCATTGACGACGTTGGCGTGGATGAAATCGTAGAAGTGCCTGCCGCTTTTGCGGCGGTTGTCCAGTTGCCGCCGGCCATCGCTGTAATTGACCTGCGCGTAACAGTCGATCAACCCAACCGGCCGGCCCTGACGACTGAGTTCTTCGTACAGGGCCAATTGCAGCTCAAGCTTTTGCGGGTGCCACTGGTCATCGGCATCGAGCATCGCCACAAACGTTTCTTGCGAGTGCCGCATGCCGTGATTACGCGCGCTGGCCTGGCCTTCGTTGGCTTGCTGCAGCAGCGTCAGACGAAACGGCGCGTCGAAGTTCCTGACCCGTTGTGGGCCGTCATCGGTGGAGCCATCGTCAATAACGATGACGTGATCCGGCAGGCGGGTTTGCCCGACCAGCGAGGCCAATGTCTGCTCAATGCTGTCGGCGCCGTTGTACATCGGGATGACGACGCACACTGAGTCCACGGAAGGGGGGGCTTGGTTGGGCACGGGTGGTTCTCCTTGGGTTACGCGTTGGCTGAATCGCGCGGCAGTGCTCTGCCAGACACACGCTGACGCTGAGCTGCCGATGAGGTTTCGGGGTAGGTCGCGAGGTGATGTCGGAAAGACAGGGCCAGGGTGCAGAACACCAGAAACTCGGCGGAGCGATAGTTGGGGATCACGTACGCCACATAGTTGGTGACGGCGAACAAGCCGATGATCACCAGCGCACTGGCGCGAAACTGCGCCGTTTGATTCGCGGTCACGGCGCGGTACTGCTTGAGCAGTGCTTCACCAAACATCAGCGCCAGCGCGGTCAGTTGGATGACTCCGCCGTTGAGCAGGGTTTCGACGTAGCCGCTGTGGGCATTACCGATGTAACCCCAGCGGGTAATGAAACCATCGGCGTCGGGGCTGGACCAGAAGGCGCCGAAGCCATAACCCTTGAGAAACTGCCCGTCGATAAAGGGCCCGAGCAGTTCCCAGATCAAGGTGCGGTCGGTCAGTGACGGGTCGCGACCGGCCATTTCCAGCAGCACCGCAAAGTTGCTGTAAAGGAACAGGCACACCAGCAGGTAGAGGAGGGTGCAGCCGAGGAACATCAGCGGCGAATGGTTGACGCGCAAACGGATCAAGGTCAGGAAGTACCAATAGCTGATCGCGCCGGAAACAATCAACGCCACCCCGGTCGCCGACTGCGCGAGCAGGATCGCGACCAGCGAGAAAAACGCACAGAACAGCGCCCAGTGATTGCGTCGGCGAATCATCGGTAGCAACAACAGAATAGCGATCGCGTTGAGCCGCGCACCGGCATTCTTTTCGGCAAAAATCCCTTTGAAAGCGCCGTCGCGAATACCCCCGGACAGGAACGCGACATCAGGCATGACCACCGCCAGGATCAGGCCGATCAACGCCGCCACACCGATGGCGCAGCCGAGCATGAAGGTGATTTTTTCCAGCGAGTAGTTGTAGGCAATGAAACCGGCGAAAAACACCATGCTGAGCAACGCGATAAAGCGCTTGAAACTCAGCATCGGGTCGTGGGACCAGCCGATCGATGCGATGACAGAAAGCATGAACAGCAACAGAAAGAAGTTGCTGCGATAAAAAGTCTTGCTGAGGAAGACCTTGTTGCGGATGAAGAAGAACAGCGGTACGAGCAGCGTGATCAGCCCGCAGATCTGATTGGCCACGTTGCCTTCGAGGTCTTTATTGATATCGCCGAAGCTGGCGGCTCCGCCCAGGCTGAGGACAAAGGTAATCACCTGGATGTAGAACAGCACGCCGAACAAGGTGAAGCCGTCGCGCAACGTCGAATACCTGATCGCCAGTGTGCTCATGATGACGGACTCCCGATCAACGCTTTGAGGTAGGTCTGCACCGCGCTGGCATTGATGAACCGGGCGGCGGCCTCCAGGCGCAATTCACGTTGCAGATTGCGCGGTGTAGCCAGTTGCAGGGCAATCGCCTGTGCCAGGGCGAGCGGATCGTCGACGTCGACCAGCGGCGCGACCACACCGCCAATGAGAATGTCTTGCGGGCCATGGGGGCAACGGGTTGCCACTACCGGCGTGCCCGTGGATAGCGCCTCTACCAACGCGTTGGGGCTGCCCTCGAAGCGCGACGACAGCACGAAGCAATCGGCGGCGGCGACCTCGGCTAAAGGGTCATTGGCATAGCCCGGCAGATCGAAGCGGTCCGCCACGCCCATTGCGCGCGCATGTTCCAGCAGATTGGGCCGGAGTGCACCCTCGCCAAAAATGATCAGGCGCGCGCGGCTGTCCGCTAATGCCGCAAACGCGCTGATCAACGTGTCGAAGCCTTTTTGCGGCGCCAGACGCCCCACGGCGACAATCACCGGGACGGATTTGTCCAGCAGCCAGCGGTGGCTGGGCAGGCCGGGCGTTTTCTCGCGAAAGTCGTTGTCGAGCACCGGGTTATCGGCAATGGTCACGTCCTGGCGGCGGGTGACGGTGGTGTCGACCAGATCCTGGGCGACACCCCGCGAAACACAGATCACCGGGTTGGGAATCAGCCGGTACAACAGCGGCGCCAGCAGGTACGCGACGCGCACCATGAAGTCCGGGTTGACGTGTTTGTCATGGGAAAAGGCATTGCGCTCGCTGACGTGCAGGCGTGCCAGCGTGCCGGATAACGCCGCCGCCGCAATCGCCACTACATTGACGTGGGTGAGGGCCGCCAGTTGTGCGTCAAAGCGATTAGCCCGCAAAAATCGCGTGAGTGCCGGCACTGCACGAACGCTGCGCGGGCTATTCAACTCAACCTTTTTCACTCGCGGATCGAGGTGCGCGGCGTGAATGCCGCCGCCGGTGAGCATCAGCAAGGTCACGTCATTGCCCGCGTCCACCAGCGCTCCGGCCAGACGCGCCATCATTTTCTCAGCTCCACCGGCGCTGAGGTCATGCAGGATGATCAGCAGTTTTTTCATTGATTCCATACCTGGTAATACGCCTGCGCCGCGTACTGGCTGGTGTACTGACGCAGGGTGTCAGTGAGCCTGGTTTCGCTGAAGGCGACGTCATCGCGTGGGGTCAGGCTGCGCAGCATGCCGTCGGCCAGCGCCGGTACGTCGTTGACCCTCACCAGTTGGCCAAGTCGGCCGTTGTCCAGCAGTTCTCTGGGGCCGGTCTCGCAATCGCTGGCCAGCACCGGCGTGCCCAGTGCCAGCGCCTCGATCAACACCGTCGGCATGCCTTCTTGCACGGAACTCAAAATGAACAGTTGCGCGTGCCGGAGCAGCGGATAGGGATTGCTCAGGAACCCGGTGAAATGCACCCGGGGGGCGATGCCCAGACGACAGGCCTGAGCGGTCAGTGCCTCGCGCAACGGGCCGTCGCCGACGATCACCAGATCCGGCAGCACTGCACTGCGCAACGCCAACGCGTAGGCATCGAGCAACAGCTGAAAACCTTTCGGTTCGACCAAGCGGCCCAGGCCCAGCCAGTAAGCGCCGGGCATTCCGGCGGGTAGCGGCGCCTGCGAGGCTTGAAACAGTTGCTCGGTGACCACCGCATTGGGGCAATAACGGATGCGCTGCTGACCCCAGGGCAGCAACTCGATGAGCGTCTGGCGCAAGGCATTGGAGACGGTGACGACCTTGCCGCTGCCACACAGGTACAAGCTGTAGAGCAAACGCAGGCTGGCGGGGCCGGTGTTCTGCTCACTGCAATCAAGGGTCGCATGGCGGCAATAGATGACTTTGCACAAACGGCCCAAAGTGGCGAACCAGGTGCAGAGGTTGGCTTGCTCTTTAGCGGCGATGAGGTGGGTGACGCCTTCACGCTGTATGAGCCGGCGCAACAAAACGATCGACTTGAGCAAACCGACGAGACCGCTGCCGCCGCCGTGGAAGCGTTGCACCCCCGGCGTGTCGGCCACGTCTGCGTTGATAACGAAAAAACTCACCCGGCGACCGTCCTTGAGAAACTGCTCGGACAACCGTTGTTGAACGCGCTCGACGCCACCGCCCAACTTGAAATCCTTGAGGATAAACAGGATGTGCATGGTCATTCCCCCACGCTGATGGCGACTTTGTGCCGGGCGAGCATCGTCAGCAGGTGCAAGAAGTTGCTGGGGTAATCGACGAGGTAGCGTTTGATCGTGTGCGGCTCGCGGTACATTCGATAGAACGCGCGCAGGTGCAGGCGATTGATCAGCGCCGGGTAGTATTGCCGCGTGGCCAGCGCTTCCTGGCGGATGAACCCGCCACAGGTGAAGGCGACACCACGAAAGCCTGCGCGCAGGGCGTCCTGTTCGAATTGTTCTTGCAGCCCGGCGCCCAGGCCAACAATGAGGATGTCGGCGGCGCTGCGACAAATGTCAGCGCGAATGTCTTCAGCCTCGGCGGCGTCGAAATAGCCGTTGCGATAACCGGCGATGGTCAGCCGCGGATAAAGCGCCCCGATCTTGACGATAAACAGCTCCAGTTCGGCCTGCCGGGCGCCGACGAAGTACACGCGTTTGCCCAGTTGCTCGGCGCTGCCAAGAACAAGGTCGGCAATCGAGGTGAAGTCAAAACTGACCCGGCCAATGGTCCTGCCGGTCACCCGGGACATGAAGGTCGACATCAACATGCCGTCGCAGAAATAGGCGACGCTACCCGGGGTCTGCTCGAAAACGCTGCCGATGGAGGCAAAGTTGATAAAGGAATAGGCCTGGTTGGCCTCCAGTAATTTCGCCGAGTAATGCCCGACCAGTTCCAGCTTCAACATGGCGCGGCTCCTTCAAATGACTGAAGGGGTTGGCCGCCCCACGGAGATGTAGGTGAAGCCGCGTTTGCTCAAACGCTGCGGATCGAACAGATTGCGTCCGTCGAAAATCAACGGTTGTTTGAGCTGCCGGCTGAGCAAGTCGAAGTCCGGCGCGCGAAACGCTTGCCACTCGGTGACGATGATCAACGCGTCGGCATTTTTCAGCGCCGCTTCCTTGGTCCCCGCCAACGTCAGGTCATCGCGCGCGCCATACAGGCGCTGGGCCTCTTCCATGGCTTTGGGATCAAACGCCTGAACGCTGGCGCCGGCGTGCCACAAGGCTTCCATCAATACGCGGCTGGGGGCTTCGCGCATGTCGTCGGTATTGGGTTTGAAACTCAAGCCCCACAGGGCAAACGTTTTACCGCGCAGGTGGCCGTCGAAGTGATTGAAAATTTTGCTGTACAGACTGGCCTTCTGGTCCTGGTTGCGCGCCTCTACAGCCTTGAGCAGTCGGGCGTCGATATCGACACTTGTCGCGGCATGGATCAGCGCCTGGACGTCTTTGGGAAAGCACGAGCCGCCGTAGCCAACGCCCGGGTAGATAAACTGGTAACCAATACGCGGGTCGGCGCCGATGCCGTGGCGGACTTTTTCGATGTCGGCGCCGAGTTTTTCCGCGAGGCAGGCCATCTCGTTCATGAAGCTGATCTTGGTCGCCAGCATGCAGTTGGCGGCGTACTTCGTCAGCTCAGCGCTGCGCACGTCCATGACGATGATTTTTTCGCGGCTGCGATTGAACGGTTCATACAGTTCGCGCATCACCGCTTCGGCATGCGGGCTGTCGGTGCCGATGATGATCCGGTCCGGGCGCATGCAGTCTTCGACCGCGCAGCCTTCCTTGAGAAATTCCGGGTTGGAAACCACATCGAACGTCAGGTGACTGCGATCGTTGTCGCCCAGCACCTGCTCGATACACGCACGCACCTGATCGCCCGTGCCGACCGGCACCGTGGATTTGTCGACGATGATTTGATGCCGATCCATGTTCAGTGCGATGGTCTGCGCCACGCTCAACACGTACTGCAGATCGGCCGAACCGTCTTCGTCTGGCGGGGTGCCGACGGCGATCAACAACACATCGCCATGCTGAACAGCCTCGGCCAGATCGGTGCCGAAGCGCAGACGACCACTTTGATAATTGTCACGCACAAGGCTTTTCAGGCCCGGCTCGTAGATCGGCAGCGTGCCTTGTTTCAGCGCCTCGACCCGGGCCGCGTCGACATCGACGCAGAGCACGTTGTGCCCGACCTCGGCCAGTGCGGCGCCCTGGACCAGGCCCACGTAACCAATACCGAATACGCTCACATTCATGGTCAAACCTCAGATCGTGGTGAAGGTTGTCAACGCAGGGGCAGGGCGGGGCTGAAGCGCTCGGGCAGGGGTCAATAGATGTTTTTCGAGAACAGGGTGAAGGGCGTCTTGATGAGGATTTTGATGTCGAGCCACAGCGACCATTGGTTGATGTAGTTGAGGTCCTGGGCGACGCGCAGCTGCATCTTTTCCACCGTCTCGGTTTCGCCGCGATGGCCGGTGATCTGGGCGAGGCCGGTGATGCCCGGCTTGAGGCGATGGCGGGCCATGTAGGCGCGCACCTTGCCGGTGTAATAAATGTTATGGGTGACGGCATGCGGGCGCGGGCCGACCAGGGCCATCTGCCCGGACACGACGTTGAACAACTGCGGCAGTTCGTCGATGGAACTGCGGCGCAGGAACCCGCCGATCGGGGTGAGGCGGGCATCGTCACGGGTGGCCTGGCGCACCTCGCGATCGTCGTGGACGTGCATCGAACGAAACTTCCAGACCTTGATCACTTCTCCGTTGCAACCGTGGCGGGCCTGCTTGAACAGCACCGGGCCTGCGGAGGTGAGCTTGACGGCGACAGCCACCGCCAGCAGCAAGGGACTGAGCAGAATAATGGCCGCGCCGGCCAGGCTGCGTTCAAACAGGTCCTTGCAAAACAGGCTCGCCGGGTGCGAGCTGATGAGGCTTTCATTGAGGTAAATCGCCGGCATCCGCTCGATTTCCGAGATCGAATGGTTGAGCAACACCATGCTGCCGAAGTCCGGAATCCACACCACGTCGACATTCATGTCCAGGAGGTCGATGTACAGCGCTTCGATGGTCGCGGCATGCGCCATGGTCAGCACGATGTAGACGCGGCGCACCTCCAGACGCGTGATGATCTCGCGGATCGCGGCAACGTGACCGAGCAGCGGCAGAATGCTCGGAGCCGGGCCGCTGTTGTCGGCGGCAGCGATGAAACCGAGCACCAGCGCGCGGTTCGGTCGGGAGAGTTTTTTCGCCAGCTCATGGGCCGTCGGGCAGGTGCCAATGATCACCGAGCGGCGCTCTTTGCAGACCCGGCGTGAATGCAATCGGGCCAGGTAATGCAGGGGCAAAAAGCTCAATGCCTGGATGACGAAACCGAGCACCGCCCAGACCATGATTACCTGGCGCGAGTAAATCGCGCTGGTCTGGGTAATGAAGGCAATCGCCGCCAGCACGGCCAGTAGAATCAGCCACGCCGCAAGCAATCGGCCCAGGCCAACCAACAGGCCATGGCGCTTGTGGTAGACCTGCATCACGCTGTAAATCGGCACCGAACCGAGCACCGCGAGAATGATCAGGATGCGGTATTCGCTGTTCAGACTGCCGACGCGCCAATGCACGAGCAACATCAGCAACACGGTGGTCAGCGACAGTGCGCACAGCCATTGACCCCAGAAGGTCAGGCCTCGGCGGTGCGTCATGTGAGCGGTATAGAACGGCGTCATGGGCTCAACCTCAAGGCAGCAGTCATGCATCAGCGCTAATCGAACGGACAGGACGTGTCGCCCGATGGCTATTCCGTAGCTCGGCAGAGGTGAAGCGGGTTGTGCGTTGGCAGATGGGGGCGTAGCGGCTGGCGTATTCGCCTGGTGTTACCTGGGCGCGAAATCGTAGTTATAGAACGCCCGGGAGTGGTGATGGCCGTACTTGCGCGCCTTGCGCAGGTCGACCTGGTTGAGCACGGTGCCAAACACCGGCACATGGCTCTGTTGCAACATGGCCAGGCCGCGTTGCACCTGGCTGATCGGCGTGCTGTCGGCCTTGACTACATAGATCACGGCATCCGAATGCCGCGCCAGCAACAGCGCGTCGCTGATCATCTCCGCAGGGGGGGAATCGATAATGATGTGGCGGTAACGCGACCTCAGCGCCTCAAGCATGCGCGCCATGCGCGGTGAGCTGAGCAGATCCTGCGGCGGTGGCTGTAACGGATTGAGCGAGTCGGCCGGCGACGGCAGGCGCGGGGCGGCGAACATGTCCAGCGGTGGCGGCAGGACCTTGCCGGCCGGCAACATGTCCAGATTGCCCACCGAGACAATGCAGTCTTCAAGCCTGGCGGTGCCGGCAATGACATTCGCCAGTCCGGGGCTGTCCAGTGGGAAATCGAAGTTCAGCGACAGGGTTGGCTGACGCATGTCGGCATCGATCAACAGCACGCGTTCGAGTGACGTCAGTGAGCTGGCGAGATTGTTGGCAATGGTGCTTTTACCCTCACCGGCAACCGTCGACGTCACCAGCACCACTTGCGAAGGCATTTCACTGCTTTGCAACATCAACCAGGTTCGCAGGTTGCGAATGGTCTCGGAAAAACGCGGGTTGTCGTTATCCTCGAACAGACGCGCCAGTTGCCGACGGGTTTTCTTCGTCACCAGTGGCACGACGCTGAGCAACGGAATGTTCAGCGCGTTTTCGATCGACTCGTCGGTTTTGAAGGTATTGCTCAGGCTGTCGAAGAGCAGCGCCAAGGCAACGCCGATCACCGCAGCGATTAACCCGACGATAGCGACAATCAAGGTTTTGCGCGGTTTGCTAGCGTCAACCGGAACAATGGCCGGGTCGACGATGCGTACCTTGGTCGAGTCCATGTCGGCGGTGGCGGTGGTTTCTTTCAGGCGAGTGACGAAGGTTTCATACAGCGCGCGGGAGCTGTCGACCTCACGCTGAAACTCGCGCAACTGGAACTCTTTGCGCGCAATGTCCTGGATTTGCGCCTTGTTGCTGTTGAACGACTGACGCAGCGAGGCTTCACTGGCGGTTGCCAGCTGGTATTGCCGTTCAATGCCGGCGACCACTTGCTGCACCTGCAATTGCAGGCTGGTGGTGGCGGTGCGCAATTCGGTCTGCGCAGAAAGCAGGCTCGGGTGTTTTGGCCCATAGCGGCCCGCCAGCTCATCCACCTTGGCTTGCGCCACAGCGCGGTCGGCCTGGAATTTCTGCACCAAGGGATTGCTCAGCACTGCAGGCACGCTGGAGAGCCGGCTCAGATCACCGTTGCCCAAGGCCTTCGCCTGACGGTATTCGCTCTCGGCTTCAGCGCGGTTGCGCCGGGCGTCGACCATGCGATTGCCGGTCATTTCCAGTTCGTTGGCACTGATGGTGGCAACGCCGCCGACGTCCACCAGACCTTGCTCTTCGCGGTAGCCCTGGAGCTTTTTCTCGGCGACACGCAAGTTGTCGCGCAGTTTGACCAGCCGTGTGTTCATCCAGGCTGTGGTGGTTTGCGAGGACTTTTCGCTGGTGTCGAGCTGGCTGTCGGTGAAGCCTTGGGCCAACGCATTGGCCGCTGCGGCTGCGAGAACCGGATCGGGCAACTCGACCTCGATTTCGAGCAACTGGCTCTTGCCGACGAACTTGACGCTGGTGTGCAGCATGAGGTTCTGCGTGACCTGATTGAAGACGTCTTCTTCAGTGGGCTCCTCTTTGTTGTTCAGCGGCATCACCCGACTCAGCTCCGGGATCCATTGATCAAGGTCGAGATCCGCCAGCCACTGGCGCGGTGCAAACCAGGGCTTTGATTGCTGGCGCGGGTCGGTGACCGGGTGGGTGGTCAGGCCGAGTTTTTTCACTGCGCGTTCGGCGAGATCGCGCGATTGCAGGAGCGCCTGCTGGGTCTGCAAGTAATCCGTGGCGTTGCCGCCCGAATCCTTGACTTGCTGAAAGGACATCAGCGGCGGTGTCTTATCGTTGAACAGCAAAGTGGTGCTGCCGATGTATTGCGGCGTGATGTTCGAGACCACAATCGCGGCCAGCGCAGCACTGGCCAGCACCAGCCAGGCGATGCTCCATTTGGCGCGCCAGATCACTCTCCAGAGCTTTAACAGGTCAAGGGTGTCCTTGTCTTCGCTGTACTGCTGATGCAGATGCGCTTGCAAAGGACGTTCGACGTAGGTGCTAGGGCTGTTGTCCATGATTAGAAAAAGCCTTGTGCAATTGAAATGGTGTCACCGGGGGCAATCGTGGTGTTGCGCGTCACGTCATCGGTGAGGGTCGCGCCACCATCGCCGCGCAAAATGGTCACGCGCTTGATAGAGGCACGCTCGGTCAGGCCACCGCCCAAGGCGATGGCTTTCTCCAGAGTCAGGCCGGGCACGAACGGGTAGCTGCCGGGTTTCTTCACTTCGCCATTGATGTAGAAAGACCGGTATTCAATCTGGCTGAGGCTGACTTTCGGGTCGATCAGGTAACCCTGTTTCAGCCCGTCGACGATGATTTTTTCGACTTGGCCGGGGGTCAGGCCCTTGGCGGAAATCTCGCCCAGAAAAGGGTAGGAAAAAGTGCCAGCGTCGCTGAGGCGGATCTTTTTCAGGCTCAATTCCGGCTCACCGAAGACGATGATGCGCAAGACATCGCCAGCGGCCAGTTTGTATTGAGTGTCGGGGCCTGCGGCAAAGGTATGAGGTACAAAACACAGGGCGAACAACAGGACGAGCGTGCGTGTGTTCATGTCGAAACCCTCTTAAAGGCTGACGTTGAAACTGATCTGGAACACGTTGCGGGTGAAGCTTTCATTGTCGGCATCGGAATCGTTGTCGCGGTACCGATAACCCAGTTCGATATCCAGCCAGCGGCGCATCGCGTACACCACGGCCAGGTTGTAGTCCTGAAGATTGTCGGTTCGGCTCTGGCCTTCGTAGACATAACGGCCGTACCCGGCTTGTGCCACCGTGGTGATCCGTTCGGTCCAGCCGTGACGCCAACCGATCTGAGTGAATGTCGACTTCACGGCATCAGCGCCATCGTCACCCTCGGCAAGGGCCTGACGAGCGACAAAGGTAAACGTCGAATAGGTTCGCGGTTTCCATTGCAAGTCCACTTGCCAGGTCGGGTTGTTGAGGTCTTTGGATTCGCTGTTGTCGAAGTTCTTGCGCTCATAACCGAGGCGCACTTTGCCGGTCGTGCGTGCGGTGAAATCCCACACGGCACCGGCCAGTACCGCATCGGATTTACTGCTGCGCGGGCTGTTGGCTTGCTGATAATCAAAGTCGGTGTGGTCATATTCGAGCAGGCCGCGAGTGTTACTGCCGATGCGGTGATACCAGGTGCTGGTGAGGGCGGTGGTATTGCGTTCCTTGTCGTCGTTGATGCCGTCGGCATTGTCGTAGCGAAGTTGCGCGTAACTGGCCCCTACATCGATTTGGTTATCCGCACTTTTAGCGCCGAAGGTGTAGAGACCGCCCACGCGTTTGTTGTTGAGCTTGTCGTTGATGCCCTCGACTGCCGTCGACTCGGTGCGCTCCCATTTACGGTATTCAGCGTCGAGCTTGAGACGATGCCGGTCGGTGAACTCCATGATGCTGTCGGCACGCACGCGCTGGGCAGTGTTCGAGGCATCCGAGTCGTCGTGATAGATGTAACGCGTGGGCTGCCAGATCAAGCGAGTGGCGCTGTTGCGGTCTTCGGCCTTGAGTTCGAAGGAGGGCGCCAGTTTGGTGACCATTGAGGACTGCTTGCTGTTTTCCACTTCGCGAAAGTTGTCGTCATAACTTTCTGAAAACAAAAAGGATGGCGTGAAATCGAATCCGTAAACATCAATGGCTTGCGGATTGATACTCCACGCCATTCCGGGATAAAGAGAGGCCATCATCAGTGCGACAGGGCATCGTGACTTCAAGGTCATGTTATAGCTCCTGAGCAAGGCATATAAGGAAAGGGCTTAGTTATAGGTCTGAAAGTTGCGGTGTTGACGTTCGATCACGCTGAGTGGCAAGCAAACGGATTGGTCGCGATTGAGAAATTGCAGGAGGATCATCACGCGATCAGTGCCGTGCAAACCGAGAAACACACCCTCCAAGGATGCCAGAGGGCCGCTGACGATCTGCAGGTTCTGCCCCGGTTTCAGCGCCTCATCCGGCCCCGACAGCGACGATTCGATACAGCGCACACGCAGGTGCTCGATGACATGCTCTGCCACCGTTGCCGGCCCGTGATTGAATTCGACGATACGACTGACCCCGCGCGTGGAACGCAAGGGCCCCCAATTGTCGTTACGACTGAGCTGGATAAACAAATAGCCGGGAAACAGCGATTCGCGCACTCGCTGTCGTTTCCCGCGAATGATGCGTTCACTGAGGAGTTGGGGATGGAATACCACGTAATCCTGTTGGAGCAGGTTCAGGTGAGCGCGCTCATCCTGACGTGGTTTGCATTGCAAAAGGTACCAAAAGGGACGTTCGGAGCTGATAACTGGCATGCTGGTAAACTCTGTAATGATCGAAAGTTTATGCAGGCAGAAGCTCTATCGAGGGCTAAGTAAGGCACGTGGCGAAAGTCTTATTTTATTAACACTGAGGTGTTTCAATCTCGAATCACAAAGCGTTTCATTAAGGTGCGTCCAACTGAGGCGTGACGCTATATTGTGCGGCGCATGGGGAATAAGCCGCGGCTTAACTTTTCAGAAGGCAAAGCTACCGCACGGTCTGCTCATGCAGCTTTAACGATAGGTAACTAAGTAGTTGTCTCTGAAACGACAGGGCGCGACTAGAAGATTGCTCGCGCCCTGTAAAAATGAACCTTGGTAGTTATCGGCCAGTCTTTGCGGTCTGTCAAACGATCCCAGTCAAAAAACACGCCATTTATCTGCTAATGATGGCACTCGTGCGCAGGTTATTGTTTTCCAAGGCGTCATCCTTTTGTCGGAAGACAAGAAACTTTACTGTCACTTCAGAGTCGTCGCCCGCTATTTAGATCGGTCGTTAATCCCCATAGTTGGGGAAGTTATAAAGTCTGGACTGCGCAAGTCGACCAACGCTATAACTAATCGCCTGTTGAATTGGCTGGAGAGGCGAATATGTCCGTTCTTGTTACAGGTGCTGCAGGCTTTGTCGGATATCACACGGTCAGACGGTTGATACTGCAAGGCCATCAAGTAATCGGCATCGACAACCTCAACGATTACTACAGCGTGGAACTCAAACAGGCGCGCCTTCAGAAGTTGAGCGAGCTACAGGGTTTCCGTTTCCAGACCATGGACATTGTCGATAAGCCAGCCTTGATGGCTTTGTTCGAAGAGCACGGTTTCACCGAGGTCGTGCATTTGGCCGCTCAAGCGGGTGTCCGCTATTCGCTCGACAACCCGGATGCCTATGCGCAATCAAATCTGCTGGGCTTTCTCAATGTACTGGAAGCCTGCCGGCACTATCCACCTGCGCATCTGATCTACGCGTCGAGCAGTTCGGTGTACGGGGCCAACAGCAAGTTGCCATACAGCGTCGATGACGCGGTCGAGCATCCGGTGTCCCTGTATGCCGCCACCAAACGCGCCAATGAACTGCTTGCCGACAGCTACTGCCATCTCTACGGCCTCAAGGCTAGCGGACTGCGGTTTTTTACCGTCTATGGGCCATGGGGACGACCGGACATGGCGTTGTTCAAGTTCACCGAAGCGATCCTTCAGGGGCGGCCGATTGATATTTATAACCAGGGCCAGATGGCGCGGGACTTTACCTACGTCGATGACGTTGTCGAGAGCATCGTCCGCCTGTGCCCAAAGCCGCCAACGCCCGACAAAGACGCCCATGGCAGTCACCGGATTTTCAACCTCGGGCGTGGCAGGCCGATCGCGCTACTGGATTTTGTCGACTGTCTGGAGACGGCATTGGGCATAAAAGCCCAGCGCAATTTGCTGCCGATGCAGGCAGGCGATGTCGTCAAGACCTGGGCTGATGTTTCGGCGCTGGCAGACTGGATCGGGTGTTCGCCGCAGGTCGAGGTTGAGGTGGGTGTGGCGGAGTTTGTACGCTGGTATCGCCAGTATTATCGGGTGTGAGTGATCGGGCGGTGGATAACCCGTAACGAGATGACGAGCGCCATGGGGACTGGATTACACCCTACGGTCTCGCGACTCCCGGCACATCCATATTGATCTTGCGCCAGAAAGCTTCCGCCAGACTGTAGACCGCGAAGGCAATCAGTCCCAAGGCCATCACCATCAAAATCAGCCAGCCAGCGGGTAGATTCTGCAGCGCATCGAGCGCTTCCTTCATACCGGGTGGATCCATGGCCTGATAGCTGGAACCGCTGACGGCCAGCAGCAATGCAATCTCGATAAACACCACTCCGCGCGCTATCAGACCAAACCGGGAGACCGGGCGAACGTAGCGCATGACATCCTCGTCGGCCTGGAAATACTTCTCGAACGTCGCTTTCCATCCCTTGAAGATGTGGGCAATGCCGACCCCAAGCGGAATGAGGGCGATCAGGTACACCAGCCAGTTCGAGTGTTCCCAGGACAGCAGATGCGCCAGCCAGTCTTTGGTCTGTCCTGCAGAATTGCCCGAGCTTTTAATCCCGCTGATGAGCAGGCCCAATGCAAAGAACGCCAGAGCACCGTTGACCAAACCTCCCACAAACAGCCCTGTGCGAATCACCAGACCTTTGAGTTTTGTGCCGTGATGATCGACATCACGCGTTGCCTGCAGGACACGCCAGGCGGCAAATGCGAGCAGTCCCGCCACGACAAGTCCAACCAGAAAATAGCCGAATGGCTGGCCCAGCAGGGCTTCCAGACTCTTGTGACTGTCCTTCGGTCTGGTCGAATCCTGGGCCGCCAGCAACGCAAAGATGCCGATGATCAAATACAGCATTCCCCGGGCGGCGTAGCCTCCCCGAGCGAGGATGACAAGGTTGCGTTGCGCTGACATGGGACGTATTCCTGAGAGGTCACAGGAGAGCAGACCGTTCTTGCCCCGAGGGGTTCTATGACTTGTCGAAGAACACAGTGAGCTGGTTTGTGTCGATAACTCATCAATAGCCGGAATCGTCACCTGATAACACCACGTCGTTTCATTGCTGGCCGATAACGCCGACGCAGAGTAGCCGCGCGGCTCATTCTGCGAGCGCTTTGGCCCTGGCAATTGAAAACCCTTTCGGCAGGCTGGCGCCATTCTTCGCCGCAAGAATTTCGGCCATCACGCTAACGGCGATTTCCGCCGGGGTCTTGCTGCCGATGTAGAGGCCGATCGGCCCGTGCAGGCGTTCAAGCGATGCCTCGGTTTCACCAAAATGCCCGATCAGGCGCTCGCGGCGCAGTTGGCTGTTGCGCCGCGAGCCGATCGCACCGACGTAGTACGCCGGGCCGTGGAGCGCTTCGAGCAGGGCCAGATCGTCGAGTTTGGGGTCATGACTCAAGGCGACGATGCAGGTGCGCTGATCGACCGCGAAGTCGCGCACCACGTCGTCCGGCATGCCGACAATGCGCTCCACACCGTCTACCGCCCACGTCTCGATGTACTCGGGACGCGGATCGCACACCGCCACTTTGAAACCGTTGAACAAGGCCATGGTCGCCAGATACTCGGCCAGCGCGCCGGCACCGATCATCAGCATCCGATAGCCCGGCCCCAAGGTGTTTAGCATCTGCACGCCATCGAAGCTGAACTGTTCCGGCGTTGCGGTCGGTTCGAGCATCACCTGACCGGACTCTAGCGCCAAACGACGGCGAACCAGTTGCCCGGCATTCAGTTGCACCAGCAACGCGTCGAGCGACCGCCACGACGGGTTGAGCTCAAGGATCAGTTCCAGCGTGCCACCGCAGGGCAAACCGAACCGATGCGCCTCATCGGCGCTGACGCCATAGCGCACCACTTGCGGTGCGCTGTCGCTAAAAGCGCTGCCGCCATGGGCCGTGGTGTAGCGATGGATCAGATCATCCTCAATGCAGCCGCCGGACACGCTGCCGACCACGCGACCATCGTCACGCAAGGCCATCATCGATCCCGTCGGCCGTGGTGACGAACCCCAAGTGCGCGCCACCGTGGCGAGCAACACACGTTCGCCAGCGGCGAGCCAGTCCCGCGCCGTGCGCAGGACCAGCAAGTCGATGCTTTCCATCAGTCTCTCTCCTCTAGCGCATTTGCAGGATGATCGGGCTGCTGCTGGCCGGATCGGTGTGTTCACGCAATTTGCCCACCATCTGCGCATCAACAGCGCTGCCCTGATTGCCCCAGGTGCTGCGCATGAAAGTCAGCACTTCGGCGATCTGCTGATCCGACAGCTGCTCACGGAAGGCCGGCATGCGATAGGCATCCGGCACGCCGGCCGCCACCACACGTTGCGAACCATTGAGGGTGATGTTGATCGCCGAGGCGCTTTCCTTGGCCAGTGCCGAGGTGGCGCCGGCCAGCGGCGGCATCCATTCAGGTTGCCCCTTGCCGTCGAGGCCGTGGCACGAAGCACAGCGCGTCACGTAGGTATGCGCACCGGGCGAGTCCAGACGTTGCGCTGCCGAAACCGCTTGATACTGCCACGGTGCGCCATCCCGTTCGCGATCCCCGGCAAGCGACTTCAGGTAGTGGGCAATCGCGGTCAGATCTTCATCGCTCATGAACTGCGTGGAGTTGTTGAACGCCTCGGTCATTGAGCCATAGACCACCGCGTGTTGATTGCGACCGGTCTTGAGGAACTGCACGATTTCCGCCTCGCTCCAGCGGCCCAGACCGGTGTTGTGATCATCACGCAGGCTCGGTGCGTACCAGCCATCGAGCAAGGCGCCGGCGAGGTACGGCTTACCAGTGTCATCCAGTGCCTTCTCGTTGAACGCCAAGCCACGCGGCGTATGGCAACTGCCGCAATGCCCGGCGCCCTGAACGAGGTAAGCGCCACGGTTCCACTGTTGATCCTGCGACGGTTTGGCTACGTAGGGTTCGGCGTCGACAAACACGCCGTTCCACAGTGCGATCGGCCAGCGCAGGTTCAGCGGAAACGGAATCGCACTGGGGATGTTCGCTTGCTTCACCGGCGTCACGCCTTTCATGAAGAACGCATACAGCGCACGCACATCGTCATCACTGAGCTTGGCGTAGGACGGGTAGGGCATCGCCGGATACAGACGGCGACTGTCGGGTGCCACGCCGTGACGCACCGCCCGGTCGAAATCCGCCAGGCTGTAGTGGCCGATGCCGGTTTCCGCGTCCGGGGTGATATTGGTCGCGTGGATTGAGCCCAGCGGTGTGGCCATTTCCAGGCCGCCGGCGAATGGCGCGCCGCCCGGCACGCTGTGACAGGCCACGCAATCGCTGAGCCGGGCGACGTATTCGCCACGTGCGACCAATGCCGGGTCGATGTCGGCCACGGTGATCTGAGGGTGTTCAAGGCGTGAGACAGGCTCGCGGGTGACATACCAGGCCAGCAGGCCTGCCGCGACCAGGCACGGCACTGCCAGCCAGCCAGCGGTTCTTGCGAATCGGCTGTTATTCATGGACGCTCCGGCGCTGATCAAGTGAAGGTGTGTCGGCTCATGGGCAGGCTGCGCACCCGCTGACCGGTTAGCGCTGCCACCGCGTTAGCGACGGCGGGCGCGACCGCAGGCAGCGGCGGTTCCCCGATACCACCCATTTTTTCCCCACTCTCGACCACCCGCACATGGACCCGAGCCATCCGCGCAGGCGGCAGGATCGGATACAAGTCGTAGTTGCGCGCCCGGGGTTTGCCATCAATCCACACGGCTTCTTCCACCAGGGTTTGCGACAGCCCCAACGCCACGGCGCCATTGACCTGCGCCTCGACAATCGCCGGGTTGACGATGCTGCCGGGGTCAATCGCTTGCCAGATGTCGTGCACCTTGACCTGGCCGTTCTCGATGGACACCTCGGCGATCACCGCTGTCTCCGTTCCGAACGGCGAAGCCATGGCCACGCCTCGTGCACGTTTGCTGCCGTCCTCGGCGGTAAACGGCCCACGCTTCCAGCCGCCCGACAGTTCACCCACCGCTTGCAGCAGGGTGGTCAGTCGTTTGTTGTCACGCAGCAAATGCAGGCGCAGGTCGAACGGGTCCTTGCCGCCCTTGTCGGCCAGTTCATCGAGGAACGATTCATAAAAGAAGTCGTTGAGCGAATTGCCCACCGAACGCCAGTAACCGAGCATCGCTGGACCTTTGACGTAGATCTGCGCGATGCGTTTGTTGGGGATCGCATAGGTTTTGCCTGACAACCCTTCAAGCGCCGTCGGGTCGAGCTTTTCACCTTGCTTGCCGGCGAGGGCTTCGGTCGGGCCTTCAGTGGCACTGATCGCTTCGATTGCCAGCGGCCAGCCGTCGGCGTCCAGCGCGGCACGGAAGTTCACCGCAGCAACGGGGCGCAGCACATCGCGCAGGAACTCTTCCTCGCGACTCCAGATCAGTTTGACCGGGCGGCCAACCGCTTTCGCCAGCGCGATCGCCTGCGGATAGGGACTGGCCGAATCGTAGAGAAAATGCCGGCCAAAGAACCCGCCCAGCAGTGGCGAATGCAAGGTGATGCGCGACGGATCCAGCCCTGTGCGTTTGGCGATGTCGGCGCGGAACATGTCCGGCGCCTGATTCGGCAACCAGACTTCCAGCGAACCGTCGGGGTTGAAGCGGGCCAGTGCCGAAGGCGGCTCTAACTGCCCGTGATTCAGGTATTGGTTGTGGTAAGTGGCGTCGATCCGAGTCTTGGTTTCCTTGAGAATCGACGCCACGTCGCCTTCGTTTTCATCATCTTTGGCCGGACCTTTATCTTCCGCGAGGCGTTTGAACCAGGCGTCGCTGGAAAAGTCAGCGGGCATCGGCCGCACTTTGCTCCCGGCCGTTGGTTCTTGCCAGTCAACCTGTATCGCCTCGACCGCACGTTTGGCGTGCCACCAGCGTTCAGCGACTACTGCCACAGCGCCTGGCAGACGGTGCACGGAATGCACGCCTTTCATCGCCATGATCTGGTCTTCGTTGCGCAGGTTGCCGACCGTCATGCCCAAGCGCGGGGCATGTTGCACGGCAGCATGAAGCATGTCGTCGACCTTCAGATCGATGCTGTAGAGCGCTTTGCCCGTGGACTTGTCGTAGGCATCAAGACGCTTCACCGGTTTGCCGATCCAGCGGAACTGGCTCGGATCACGCAGCTTCACAGAGGCCGGATCAGGAACCGGTAGATCCATCGCACGCTCGGCCAGCTCACCGTAGGCCAACGAGCGGCCCGACTTGGCATGCACGACTTTTCCAGGCTCGGTGCTCAACTCGCTGACTTGCACGCCAAGTTGCTGCGCGCCTGCCTGCAATAACATGGCGCGGGCGAGGGCGCCGAGGCGGCGCATGACCGGGTAACTCATGCGCACCGACATGCTGCCGCCGGTGATGCGCATGCCGTTTTCCAACACTACATAGGCTTCGCCGGGCGGCGCCGCTTCGACCAGGAAGGTCGACGGATCGGCATCGAGTTCTTCACCGACAATCTGCGCCATCGCGGTGAACGTGCCTTGTCCGCCTTCCATGAACGGGCAGAGCAGGCGCACGCGGTTGTCTGGACGGATTTCGAGAAACGCCGGCACTTGCGTGCCGCGTTCGGCCGTCGCCGCTGCAACGGCAGCTTGCACGCGCGTCGCACCCAGCGGCAGGCCGAAGCCGAGGACCAGTGCGCCGACGGCGGTGCCGGTGAGAAAACGTCTGCGCGAAACATTGATCGGTTCGTGCAGATCCAGTGCTGAGGCTTGCAGTGAAGGGTCGATTCGAACGTTCATCACGCGTCTCCCTTGCCGGCCAGCTCATGCATGGCGGCATGAATCGCGTTGTAAGTGCCGCAGCGGCACAGATTGACCATCGCCGCCTCGATCTGCGCATCACTCGGTTTGGGGTTTTGTTTGAGCAGTGCGGTGGCGGCCATCACCTGCCCGGACTGGCAGTAGCCGCACTGGGCGACCTGCAGATCGACCCAGGTCGAGACCACCCGTTTGCCCACGTCATCGCTTTCGATGGCCTCAATGGTGGTGACCTCGCGGCCGACCGCACCGGCCACCGGCGTGACGCACGAGCGCACCACGTTGCCATCCACCAGCACCGAGCAGGCGCCGCATTGCGCCAGTCCGCAGCCGTACTTGGTCCCGGTCATGCCCAGATCATCGCGGATCACCCACAGCAAGGGCGTATCGGCGTCGGCATCGACCTGATAGGTCTTCTGGTTGATTCGTAGTTCCATGATTCACCCGCTGATCATCGGTTGACGTGCATTGTTATGAGCGGTGACACGCGGCGAGGCGCATCACCGTTTTTCGTTCAATTCGCTACTGTGCCGAGGGCTTCTGCTTCAAATGGCTGCCCGCGCAGGACGGCTATGTCTCGACTCGGCGCGGTGCCGAACAGCCGGCCATATTCGCGACTGAACTGCGAAGGACTTTCATAGCCGACTGCAAACGCCGCCCGCGACACGTCGAGGCGCTCGACCAGCATCAGCCGCCGCGCTTCATTGAGCCGCAGCCATTTCTGGTATTGCAGCGGACTCATGCCGGTGAGCTGACGGAAATGATGGTGAAAGGTCGGCGCGCTCATCTGTACCCGCGCGGCCAGATCGTCGATGCGCAGGGCATCTGCGTAGTTGAGCTTGAGCCAGTCAATCGCCTTGGCGATGCGATAACCCTGACCATCGACGGCCGTGATCTGCCGCAGCCGTGCGCCTTGGTCGGTATGCAGCAACCGATAGTGGATTTCGCGCAGAATCAGCGGCGCCAGCACCAGGATCGCCTCGGGTTCGTCGAGCAATGCCAGCAGGCGATCAAGCGCGCCCTCCAACGCCGACGACAGACTGCCAATCGCGGCGCCCGTGCCCGTTGAGGGTTGGCGCTTGGCCGGCAAGCCACTCTTGGTGATGACCTCGGCGAGCATGCTCACATCCAGCTTCAGCACGAGGCCGACACAGGGCTGCTCGGGGCTGGCAAGCATTACTTCGGAGTTGGCGGGCAGATCCAGTGAGGTCACCAGAAACCGCGAAGGGTCATAGCTGTAGCCCTTACCACCGACCCACAAGCGCTTCTCGCCGCGACCGACGAGAATCAGGCTCGGTTCGATCATGCACACAACAGGTGGCGCCGGTTGGTCGCGACGAAACAACGTCAGCCCGGGTATGGCCGTGGCGAAGTCACCCGGGGCCTTCACGCGCGGGTCTATGTGCAACGCCAAAGGCGATTGCTGCGGCTGGGGGGTAGGGATCATGTCGGGTCACTCCTGTTGACCGAACTCTAATCCGCGAGCGAGACGTTTCCTATCCATCACCCTGCATCGCCAGAGGATCAGGCAAGCATTCAAGAGGAATGCACTAGGGAAGGGCCGGATTGACCGGGAGAATGTGTCTATCTGTTACAGGGGCAGTGCTCGCAAGAGCGACAAACTGCTTGCCCCTGCGCATCACACCCCTACGTTTTTTCGCACCACAGGTAGCTCCCATGACGTTTCCTTCTACAGATCCTTCTAAAAGAACAGGCGGCTGGAGCGCTGTGTTGGCCATGTCGCTGGCCGCATTCGCTTTGGTCGCTTCAGAGTTCATGCCCGTCAGTCTGCTGACGCCGATTGCTGCAGACCTGCACATCACCGAAGGCCAGGCCGGGCAGGGGATTTCCGTCTCGGGTGCCTTTGCCTTGATCACCAGTCTGTTGATTGCCTCGGTCGCTGCTCGCGTCGAACGCAAGAAATTGCTGCTGGGCCTGACCTTGCTGATGATCGTCTCCGGTACGGTCGTCGCGGTCGCGCCGGGTTATCCGTCATTCATGTTCGGACGCGCGTTGATCGGGATAGCGATTGGTGGTTTCTGGTCATTGTCGGCAGCGACTGCAATGCGCCTGGTGAAGCCTGAACAGGTTTCGCGAGCGCTGGCCATCGTCAATGGCGGTAACGCCTTGGCCACGGTTATCGCCGCTCCGGCAGGGAGCTTTCTTGGCTCGCTGATCGGCTGGCGCGGGGCATTCTTCTGTGTGGTTCCGGTCGCAGTGCTGGCCGCCGTGTGGCTGCTGATCAGCCTGCCGTCCTTCAAGGCCGAGCGCCAGGCCGGTAGCGGCAACGTTCTGCGCCTGATGACGCAATTGCCAGTGGCCTTGGGCATGGTCGCCGTCAGCGTCTTTTTCATGGGCCAGTTCATGCTGTTCACCTACCTGCGACCCTTTCTTGAAGGCGTGACGGGTGTCAGTGTCTCAACCTTGTCTTTGATGCTGCTGGGGCTGGGACTGGCCGGTTTTATCGGCACCTTTCTGATCGAACGGTTTATGGGCCGCGGCCTCTACCGCACGTTGACCGTCATCCCGCTGATCATGGCGGCCATCGCGCTGGCGTTGGTCAGCTTCGGCAAATCACCGGTGCTGACCGCCGTGTTGCTCGGCCTCTGGGGACTGGTTGCGACGGCCGCGCCGGTCGGCTGGTGGACATGGCTGGCGCAGACGCTTCCGGATGATGCGGAGGCTGGAGGCGGCTTGCTCGTGGCGATTGTTCAACTGGCGATCGCCGGTGGCGCAATCATTGGTGGTCTGGCTTTTGATCTGAGTGGTTATAAAGCTACGTTCGAGCTTAGTGCCGCTGTCCTGGTTGTCGCGTCGGTGTTGGCGTGGATGGCGGGGCGCAATGCCACGGAGGTTCATCTTGTCGAGGCGAATGCGGCTGCTTGAGGGGAGCAGCCGTTTCGCGTACCACTAACCTGCGCAGGCTCACGTCAGGTGGCCGTGGTCGGCGCTATTTCTTCAGTTGCTCATAAGACTTGACCATGTCCCGCGCCCAGACATCGAGCACCGCTTTGAAGTCATTGGCCTGCAGAACCTGCGCGGAGTTGTCGAGATCAGCGCCGGCGCCCTTGCGCACCACTTCGGCGACCAGTTTGTTGTCACTTCCATCGAGAAACGCGGCTTCGGTCGCCAGGCTGGTGTCCTGATCACGAATGCCGGTGGCGGCGCTGACGCCAGCGGCCACCAGTGCAATCGGGATCACTTCATACGGACGCAGCCCCTTGGTCTTGGCACTGGCCGCGGTGATCGCCGGACGTACCACCAGCACGCCCGGCCCTGGGCCGCTGGCGAGCGGAAGCGCGCTGGAAAAGGCATTTTTCAAGGTCTGATCGTAGTACTGAGTGATGCCATTGAGGGTCTTTTGCGGGATTTTCGCGGTAGGCTGCGGCTTGGGGAAGAGCTGACTGGGTTCGACGTAAACGCTGGTGAATTTGCTGACATCGACTTTCGGATCAATCCAGCGCATGACGGCTGCACCCGAAGGAGATTTCTCCTCTTTCAGGACGCTGTAGTCGCCGAGAAATCCAGAGTACTGCTCAGGGTCGACGTACTTGCTGGCACAGCCGGAAAGGGCCAGAGACAGCACACACAACGGTACAGCGAGTGCTTTAAATCGCATGAGAACGCTCCATTGTCGAAATACTAGTGACACAGGCCTACGGCAGCGTTTTGAATCGCTACCGCAGACCGACATCAACTGACTCGGTCGTTACGGCGTGACGATGTTGAACCAGAAATCGAAGTCATCCATGTACGACACCAACTCTTCGAGCTTGCCCTGCGTGCCGTCGACTTTGATATCACCCTTGGCCAAGGCGTCCTTCAAAGTGGTTTCTTTCAGCACGATTTTGTTCAAGGTGTCGCGAGTCAGGGTCACTTTGGCATCGGCGTCTTTGCTTTCAACGCCTTCAGTGTGGTTAAGCACGCCGTTCTCCATTTCCACCGAGTAGTTTTGCTTCAGATCAGTGAAATCAAAGTTGAGCGACAAACGCTTGCCATCCGCTTTCGGACCATTGAGGCGCATGGCCAGGAAATCGAAGAACAGATCGAGATCCATGGCGCGAACAGTGTCCGGACTGGCCGTGTCCGGAGTAGGCAACTTCCTCACACCATCGCGCAGTTCCTGTGCACCGGTGAGGTAGAAATTGCGCCATGGGCCGCTTTCGGCCTGGTAACCCAACTGCTCAAGCGCATCGGCTTGCAGGTTTTTCGCCGCTTGGTTGCCCGGGTTGGCAAACACCACATGATTGACCACTTCGGCGACCCAGCGGAATTCGCCTTTATCCATGTACTCCTTGGCCTTCTTGAGTACGGCGTCTTCGCCGCCCATCATTTCCACGTAATGCTTGGCGCCTTCCTCCGGCGGCAATTCATTCAATGTGGCCGGGTTGCCGGTAAACCAGCCCAGGTACAGCACATAGGTGGCTTTGACGTTGTGGTTCACCGAGCCGTAATAACCACGGTTGGAGAACTTGTTGGCGATCGCCTTGGGCAGTTTGAATTGCTCGGCGATCTCCACCATCGTGTAACCCTTGTTGATCATCCGCAGGGTTTCATCGTTGATGTAGCGGTACATGTCGCGCTGGGAAGACAGTTGCTCACGCACTTCCTTGTTGCCCCAGACTGGCCAGTGGTGCATGGCGTACATCACCTGGACATCGTCACCCCACAGTTTCAGCGCTTCGTTGAGGTACTTGGACCATGGAAGCGGTTCGCGGATCTTCGCGCCGCGCAGCGAGTAGGTGTTGTGCAGGGTATGGGTGGAGTCTTCGGCGGTGTTGAGCGCCTTTTTCTCCTTGATGTAATAGAGCATTTCCGCCGGTGCTTCACTGCCGGGCGCATACAGGAATTGATAGGTCAGGCCGTCGATGACGTGGGTTTCACCGGTGGTCTTGATGATGTCGGTCGGCGGTATCAGTGTCACGGTACCGGCCGACGTGGTGGTGCCCAGACCTGCGCCTAACTGGCCGGTTGCCGAAGGGGGTAGCAGGTTGCCGTACATGTAGCTGGCCCGACGGCTCATGGCGGTACCGGCCATGACGTTTTCGGCTACGGCGTGCTCGACGAAGCCCAGAGGGGCGTAAACCTTGACCTTTCCGGCCTTTACATCGTCTTCGTTGATCACCCCACGTACGCCGCCATAGTGATCGACGTGACTGTGGGTATAGATCACCGCGACCACGGGTTTTTTCGGCCGGTGCTGATAGTAAAGATCGAGGGCTGCCTTCGCGGTTTCGGTGGAAATTAATGGGTCAAAGATGGTGATGCCGTCCTTTCCCTCAACGATGGTCATGTTCGAAAGATCGTAGTTACGCACCTGATAGATGCCATCGGTGACTTCGAACAAACCAGAAATATTGATCAGTTGAGACTGACGCCACAGGCTGGGGTTGGTGGTGTCCGGTGCAGCCTCACCTTCCTTGATAAAGGCATACTTGGCAGGGTCCCAAATGACATTGCCCGAGCCGCCTTTTATGACTGTCGATGGCAACGGCGCAATAAAGCCTTTGTGCGCCAGTTCAAACGAGGTCTTGTCGTTGAACGGCAGCTCATTGAGCAACGCATTGTTCGCCGCCTTGGTGGCTTCCGACGCAGGCTTTGGCTTTTCTCCGTCAGCCGCGAGGGCCTGCGAAGCCAATGCTATGGCTGCTACCAACGAAAAAGCGGCGCCAGCCAGTTTCAAGGAACGCCATTCTCCACGGGGTTGGCGTTGCACTGTCGAGTGAGTTTCCCAGACCATCTTCTACGCTCCTTCATAGTAGGAATGCGCTAAGCCTAAAGCGCAAAAACAAGCCCACTTGAAGGTAGTAGGAATTCGCAGTTGGCCAGGAAAATCATCGACCGTTTTCAGAAATCAAGTGAAACAAATTTTAACGTAATCGATGACAAGCTGAGAATTTCAATGGGTGGAAAACTTTCAGACCCACGCACTGAAAAATAGAAATGCTATGAAGGTCAACGAGTTATAAATTAGTTGTACAGGTCGAACGATTTTGTCACGCATTGCGACTTAATCGATGACTGCATTCCCGAGCATTGCGGTTACATGCCTTCATGAGCCGACGAGCGGTGATTCTGCTGACCAGTTAATGACTACCAAGACAGTCGCAAATGGCCATGCCAACGCTGACATCAGTGGCGGGCACGTCGTAATAACTCCAGAGCGAAGCGGAATGCTTGGGTGCCGTGGCGAACTCAATTACCCTTCAGGGAGCTGCCGTCGTACAACGAACCGCGCAGTACTTCGGACTCCATATAGGAATACAGCCTTGGTGGTCGAATCGAGGTACTCCACGCCCACCAGGCTGCTGCGGCTGCACCGCCTTCATCAAGCCTAGCGAGATGAGCGCGTTACAGACGCAGGTCGTGGTCAGGGCGTTGCACGAAGCGGGGCTGCCACCGGGTGTATTCAATGTCATCAACGGACGGGGCGATGTGGTTGGCGAGGAGATCGCCCGTCATCCCGACGTTGCCAGGATTTCGTTCACGGGTTCGTCCGCTATCGGCCAACATCTGGTCAAAACCGGTGCGGACACTATGAAGCGTGTGACGCTTGAGCTCGGCGGCAAGTCGCCCACCGTGGTACTTGACGATGCGGATTTCCAGGCAGTCATGCCGATGGTGCTGCAAGCCGGATTTCTCAACAGCGGCCAGGCTTGCATCGCAGGCACTCGCATCCTCGTGCCGCACCGCCGGCTGGCAGAGTTCGAGCGCATTGCGAAGGAGGGCGTCTCACAGATCCGATCGGACGATCCGCGTAATACCAACACCGATATCGGCCCGATGGTGAGCCAGAAACAATGGAAAAGGGTGCAGCGCTACATCCGCACCGGCCAGGAAGAAGGCGCGAGGTTGCTGGCGGGTGGCGAAGGTCGCCCGGAAGGCTTGCATGCCGGATGGTTCGTGAAACCCACGATCTTCACTGATGCCAACAACCGGATGCGCATTGCGCGCGAGGAAATCTTCGGCCCCGTGCTGACAATCATTTCTACGAGGACGATGCCGATGCGATCAGCATTGCCAACGATACAGACTATGGGCTGAGCGCTCTGGTGCTGGGAAAAAGCGCTGAACGTTGTATGAACGTCGCACGTCAGATCGATGCGGGGCGCGTGCTCATCAACACCCTGGCCCACGAACCACGTGCCCCTTTCGGTGGATTCAAGCATTCAGGCCTTGGGCGCGAAATGGGCAGGTGGGGGATGAGCGCGTATCCGGAGTTGAAGACGTTGATCAGCGATGACCCGTTGAAATGACTGGGTCAGGTTCTTGTCTGGGGCACTGCATCCGTCGTCCGGGCTATCGGGCACATTCTCAGGAGACATTTCATGGGGTCATGACTGCCGCTAGTTTCGGATGGTTTTTTGCGTAATACAGCTCTGACTCTGCGTCATCTTCCAGGAAGTGCCATATCTTTTTTGATCGCATGGAATATATGACGATAATCAGAAATACCCCAAGATAAAGCCACATCAAACTGGTTGCGCCGGACCTGGACATGATGGCGCCCGTCATCATGAATGAGACCGAGCTTCCTAGCTGACTGATCACTAACGTGGATGCCATCAGTCGCACGCGTACGCCGGAGGGGATCGATATGACTCTCTTGTCCATTCCGACCATCGTAATGCAAGCACTTGCCGCCCCAGCGAAAAACAGGCAAGCACTCAACTGCCAGATTTCGTCTGCTTGCGCCGCTGCGCAGAGTGCAAAAGTTAATAATGCCCAACATCCGAGATACTTGTTGCGCTGATGTTGCCTTTTGCTAATCAGCGGGCTTAAAAAGAACAAACCTGCAACGGCTCCACCGGCGAATACCGCATTGAACAAGCCAACGCTACCTTCAGCTAGACCGTGAGTGTGTATGAGCGTTGGCACCAGCATCGGTACGGTCGCTGTGACGGCAAAACCAAGTAGTAATCCGGAAAAGGTCAAAAATTGTTCTGGCGGTAGAACGCATTTGAGTTTAAGCCCTAAAAGCATGTCATTAATAAGATCAGTTGATGGTTTTCTACGTTGTAGGGCAGGGGCTGCGCTAACCGGTAGCGCCATGACTGAAACCACAATGACGAATCCCACTATCGATACAAATAGCAGCGAGCTTTCCAGTGAAGAAACCGTAATCACAATACCCGCCAACAAAGGCCCCGCAACCCGGCCGACAGTTACAACGATGCGCCGGACGCGAAACGCAGCGTCCGCACGGTGTTTATCAACGGTTTCCGCAGGATAGATGCCCAAAAGAGGCTGGATCATTCCAAAGGCTGATGCAGCTATCACATCGATCAGTATCAGGGCATCAAGCGAATACCAGTTTGCGGCAAAAAAGTATCGCAATACGCTCGCAATCAATACCGCAAAACAGCCGACCTTAAGCGCTGTGCTGCGACGCATTGACTCAACACGCGGCGCCAGACACAACATTGAAATGATCGCCGCGAGTGCCAGGGCTGTTTCATAGGCTGCCAGCTCCAAGAGGCTTCCTCGCTGCACGATAATCAGAGGTAGCGTAGTATTCCAACAGCCGAGGTAGATCCAAAGTAACAAGTCCAGGCAAAGATACTTTCGAAATATACTCAATTGATAATTTCCTTGCTTCGTATGAAGTTCGCAACAGCTTCATGCCATTGCGAACCCTTCATACGAATCAGCCGGCTACGAAATGATTAACCTTGAAGCTTTCTGCACTCACGCCAAACTTCGAAAAGAGGTGGCTGTGCATTTTATTCTTATAAATATCTCGGTTTTGATCAAAATACTCTCGATCATACCACCTTACGCCGAAGAACATGGTCAGCCCCCTTATCACCGTAGCCAGTTGCCAGTCGTAGAAAACAGCCTCAACCGGTCGAGCTCCCAGTCGTTCGTCAGACTCCATCACTGCAACAATACACTTGTCCAGCTCGTCCTTACTTGAAAAAACCACTTCGCAGTTGGTCAGCGCAATAATTGGCTTATCAAGTTGACGTTCTTTGCCAAAGACGACTTCGTATGTTTGAGATTCCATTCTTGCCTCTACGTATTTATGAGTGATTAACACGTTTGCTTTCAGAAGCTTCCAATCCATAAAGCGGACTGGTTCAACATGGAGGCTCTCGGCGCAGACCATTGTAGATGTCGTATGTAAAACGAAATCGAAATCACAGTAGTCGGCGAGAACCGCCTTGTCAACTCAACAAGACAGCGGGGCGGAAAGGCTTATTAAACTGCGCAATATAAAAAGCTTTTTACCGTCCAAAGCAACGGAGTTACTTTGCAATGCAGTTGAGTGGCGGGGTAATTAAGATCAACTCAAAAGACGCTGTCAAACTATATTTTCGTGCACCATTTTGGTAAATAAACAATGATGCGTAGAAGCTTTATTTTTGGAGGGTTAACTAATCGAGCATCAAAATGGGGCATGTAAGAAAGGTTTCGTGCACATGCAGAGAGCGGAAGGTTTTGCGTGAATATACAAAAGACTTCGTTAAAATTTCTCGGTCAGCCATGCCGGTGTCACGATTGCTCCTGTAGGGCAGACACCTATTGGTAAGACGTCCAAAAAGGCCATGGCCACTTCAACATCATCAGTATCAGCTTACGTCTCGGCTGACATCCGGTGATGTTCCACCAGGAAGTCCACAAACAACCGCACCCGCGCCGGCATCGTCGCGCCCCCGACGAACACCGCATGAATCGGCTCCTGATCCCCGGGGTTCCAGGCTTCCAGTAGCGCAATCAGGTCGCCGCGCTGCAGATCCTCACTCACGCTGAACGCACCGATACGGGCAATGCCGGCGCCCATTCGCGCGAGTTGTGCCAGCGCTTCACCACTGCTGCATTCGATATTGCCGCTGACCTTCAGGGAAAACGCTTTGCCATCGCGGATAAATGGCCAGTTGGGTTCGGCACGCTTGAAATTGAAGCGCAGGCAGTTGTGCTGCAGCAGGTCTTCCGGTTCCTGGGGGACGACGTGGCGCTGTAGATACTCGGGCGATGCCACCACGACCTGGCCGGTGGTGCCGATTCTGCGTGCGGTCAGCGGGCTGTCGGGCAGATGACCGAAGCGAACGGCGACGTCGGCTTGCCCACCAAGAATGTCGACCACTTCGTCGCCGAGGGTGAGGTCGACGACGATGTTCGGGAAGCGGGCGCTGAAGGCTGCGACCAACGGAACGATGGCCAGCCTCCCATGGCCAAGAGCGGCACTGACCCGCAATCGCCCTCTGGGCACGCCTTGATCGGCGATGGCTTCTTCGACCTCGTCCATGTCGGCGAGGATACGCCGGGCGCCGCGCAGGAACGCTTCACCCTCTGCCGTGAACGTGATCGCTCGGGTGGTGCGCAACAGCAGGCGGGTGCCAAGACGTTGCTCGGTGCGAGCGATGATCCGACTGACTGCCGAAGGTGTCAGGCCCAGCGCACGCGCGGCGGCCGACAGGCTGCCTTGCTGCGCCACGGTGGTGAACACGCTCATTTCACCTGACCTGCCGTTGAAATCCACTTGTGCCTCCTACGCAAAGGTGATTGCCAAAAATGCTATCTACCGCCTGAAAAGACAGGATCGTAGCATTGGCGGCATAGATAAGGAGTTTTCCATGCGTATCAATCCACCACTTGTTGCACTCGCCATCGGTGCCTTCGGCATCGGCGTTACAGAATTCGCCCCCATGGGCATGTTGCCGGGTATCGCTGCGGATCTGGGCGTTTCCATTCCCGCTGCCGGTTTGCTGGTCAGTGCTTATGCGTTGGGCGTGTTGCTCGGCGCACCGCTGATGACCCTGACCACCGGCAGGATTCCCCGACGCTATCTGCTGATCGGGCTCATGGCGATTTTCACTCTGGGTAATCTGATGTCAGCCCTGGCCACCGATTACTACAGTCTCATGGTCGCCAGGGTCGTGACCTCACTGAACCACGGTGCCTTCTTTGGCGTCGGCTCCGTCGTCGCCGCCACCCTGGTCGCCCCGGAAAAACGTGCCGGAGCGGTTGCGGCAATGTTCATGGGCCTGACCCTGGCGACCATCGGCGGTGTGCCGCTGGCCGCCTGGTTTGGCGAACTGTTCGGTTGGCGCACCGCGTTCTGGGGCATTACCGGCCTGGGCGTGGTGACGATGGCCGCGTTGTGGTTCGCTCTGCCCAACGTGCGGGCGCCGCAAAGTGTCGGTGTCATGGCGGAAATTCGGGTGTTGGGGCGCGGCCCGGTGCTGGCCGCGCTGGCCCTGACCGTCGTTGGCTCGAGCGCCATGTTCACTGTCTTCACCTACATCGCGCCGATCCTCAGCAGTGAGACCCACGCATCCACTGCCTACATTACCGCCATGCTGATGCTTTACGGTGTCGGGTTGACGCTGGGCAACATGTGGGGCGGCAAGGCCGCTGACCGCTCGATCGATCGCACCCTGATCGTCTCGCTGAGCGTACTGATTGGCGTCTTGTTGGCGTTCACCGTACTGATGCGTTGGCCGCTGCCGGCCGCCGTGGCTATCCTGATCTGGGGTATCGCCAGTTTTGCTTTGGTGCCGCCACTACAGATGCGCGTCATGGAAGCGGCGAAGGACGCGCCCAATCTGGCCTCGGCGGTGAACATCGGCGCCTTCAACTTCGGCAATGCGATTGGCGCGGCGCTGGGCGGTGCGGTGATCAGCAGCGGCCTGGGTTATCCGGCGATCTCCCTGGCCGGCGCGGCAATGGCAGGTCTGGGGCTGCTGATGGTGTTGGCGTTTGCGTGGCGTTCCAGAACGATTGAAGCGGCAACGGTGTGACAAGCTCCGGTCAGCCTGAAACAGCCGACCTGACGTAGCGACAAAAGCGCTTGATCGAGGCCCGCTCTGGCGGGGGAGGCGGCTGAGCCGCATAAAGGGTTCTGGTCTTGAAGAGGCGTTCGTATTGATGCCTGCATCCTGAGGAGAATACCGCGCATCCTCGGATGCGCGGCATCAGATTGTTTCGACAGCGGTTCTACAACGCAAACGTAGTCCCACGGGTATTTACAAACAGCGAATAGATCGAGTGACTACTGGCCATGAACAACCGATTCCCTTCGCGCCCCCCAAAGCACAGGTTCGGGCAACGTTCTGGCAACGAAATATGCCCGATGGCCTTGCCCTGCGGATTGAAAACGCGCACGCCGTCGAGTTTTTCCAGGTCAGCCTTGGGATCACCATTGCCACCCCAGCCGCACCACAGGTTGCCCGCTTCATCGCATTTGATGCCGTCGATGGCGGCATAGTCCAACCCTTCGATGTGCTTGCGGCGTTCGCCGAGTGTGCCGTCGTCCTTCACCGCAATCGCCCAGATCAGGCGATTGGGCTTGGCGCGACCTTCGACCACGTACAGGGTTTTCTCATCGGGAGAAAAGCACAGACCGTTTGGGCCATTGAGGTCGTCGATGACCCGCGTGACTTTTTTGCTCTCGCCGTCGATGCGGTAAACGGCGTGGGGTTGGCTCGGGGTGATCTTGTGGCCTTCATAGTTGTTGCCGGTCTGGAAGGGTGGGTCGGTGAACCAGATCGATCCGTCACTTTTGCAGACGATGTCGTTGGGCGAGTTGAAGGGTTTGCCGTCGAAGCTGTCGGCCAGCACGGTGATCGTGCCATTGGCTTCGGTGCGCGTGATGCGCCGGCCTTCGCTGGTGGTCGTCGAACCTTCGCAGACAATCAGCCGCCCTTGGCGATCCCGGCACATGCCGTTGGAGAAGTTCGAGTGTTCGCGGTACACGCTGAAGGTGTCGGTGATTTCGTCCCAGCGCATGATGCGATTGTTGGGAATGTCGCTGACCAGCAAGTAGCGGCCATCACCGACCCACACCGGCCCTTCGGCCCAGCGCATACCGGTGGCAAGTTTTTCAACACTGGCGTTGAAAATGCGCAGCTCGAGGAAGCTGTCGTCGAGGATGTGAATCAGCGGATCCGGGTAGCGCTGACTCAAGGGTTCGGCGGCCTCGGCGATCCTCGTCAGTGCGGTGCTGCCAACGGTGGCGAGCGTGGCGGAAACGGCGAGGGATTTTTTCAGGAAGCTGCGGCGGGTGTTGCCTTGCGCTCGGTCGAGGCTTTCAGGTTTGGCGGACAGGCGTGAGTCCATGTAGCGATCTCCGTGGTTTTATTTTTTTTCGGGGAGACGTAGTAATACCTTGTGATAGGACATCGTACAAGTTGTTCGTTGTGCGCGGGCCACAGGTTGCATGTAGCGGTGGAAGCGAGTGAGCGCGACCTCCACCGTAAAATTGGCATGCGGGAACGAACAGATCTTAGCCAGCCACCACTTCATCCATTGCCTGCTCAAGCAGGCTGACCGTGCGCTCGATATTCTGCAGCTTCTCCAGTCCGAACAGCCCGAGGCGAAAGGTCTGAAAGTCGGCCGGTTCGTCGCATTGCAGCGGTACTCCGGCGGCGATCTGCAGGCCGTGATTGGCAAATTTCTTGCCGCTCTTGATATCGGCATCATCGGTGTAGCTCACCACCACGCCGGGAGCCTGAAAGCCTGGCGCGGCCACGCTTTTAAAGCCTCTGCCGGTCAACAACGCACGCACCCGATCGCCCAGCGCCTGTTGCTCGTCGCGGATCTTGTCGAACCCGTACGCTTGCGTCTCTTTCATCACATCGTTGAAGCGCGCGAGGGAATCGCTGGGCATGGTCGCGTGATAAGCATGTCCGCCCTGTTCGTAAGCCTGCATGATCTGCAGCCACTTTTTCAGGTCGCAGGCGAAGCTGCTGCTTTGCGTCTGTTCGATGCGTGCAAGCGCCGCAGCACTGAACATCACCAAGGCGCAGCAAGGGGAGGCGCTCCAGCCTTTCTGCGGTGCGCTGATCAGCAGGTCGACGGCGCATTTGTGCATGTCCACCCAGATCGCGCCGGAGGCGATGCAGTCCAGCACGAACAGACCACCCACTGCATGCACAGCGTCACCGACGGCCCGCAGGTACTCGTCAGGCAGGAGAATTCCGGATGAAGTTTCAACGTGGGGCGCGAAGACCACTTTCGGTTTCTGCGCGGCGATGGCGGCCAGCACTTCATCCAGCGGCGGCGGGGCGTAGGCTGCCTGGCGCCCCGTCTCGACCGGCCGGGCTTTGAGCACCGTGGTGGCCGCCGGGATGTTGCCCATCTCCAGAATCTGGCTCCAGCGATAACTGAACCACCCGTTGCGTATCACCAGACATTGCTGGTCGGTGGCGAACTGTCGCGCCACTGCTTCCATGCCGAATGTGCCGCTGCCCGGAACCACCGCCACTGCTTCGGCGTTGTAGACCTGTTTCAGGGTCGTGGAAATGTTCTTCATCACGCCTTGAAAGGACTGCGACATGTGATTGAGCGAGCGGTCGGTGTAGACCACGGAATACTCGACCAATCCCTCGGGATCGATGCTCGGATAGAGCTTTGACATGGTGACTCCTTTGGCAGAGGGGTAAACATCATTGGCAAGCAAGTGTAGGCAAAGGGCAGGGATCAGCTCATCGAAATGCGCAAATGAGGTTAGAGTGCTCAGCAATGTCTCAATCGTTGCGTGAACCATGAAGCTGCCGCTGTTTATTTCTCTGGATGGGCCCAAGGGCACCGGCAAAACCACATTGCTGGAGGCCGTTACCGCAGCGCTGCGGGCAGACAAGCACAAAGTCATTCGGTTGTGCGAGAGAAAAAGCGATCCCTACAGAGGTGAAACCATGGCCCTGGTCAACCAACTCGCCAGACATCCCTCGCGGGATCTGGAGTGGGCGGTGTGTCAGCGCCTTGCGGATAGCCGTCGCTGGATTTCCCAAGAAGTGCTGCCCAAACAGCCGCTGGACAGCATCATCCTGATCGACCGCTGGTATCCGTCAGATGCCGCATTTCGCCATGGCGTGCCGTTTGCCGAAATTCTGCAGTTGAACATGCAGCGAGGCGTGCGCGTGCCGGACCTGCATGTCGGCGTCGTCACCGCGCCGGATATTTCATGGGCGCGGGCAACGGCACGATCGCGTGGACTGGGCGGCACGGTGATCCAGAAACACGCAGAGCACGTCGTGTGTACCGAGATGTTCGAGCAGGCGGTTGCCGATCACGGCTGGATTTTGTGCCGTAACGAGGCAACCATCGAAGCCGCGACGATGCAGGTGGTTTCCGAGATCTATAAAGTGCTTGGCTGATAGTCGAAGGGGCGGCGCAAACCTCACCGTGCTTCACAGTGTGGCGAAGGCTCGCCGCTCAACGCATCCACCATCGGCGGATGCTCCTGCACCGCCTGACGCAAGTCTTCGGTCACCCGCAGTTCCGCACCTGTCGGTGAGAACGTCGCTGCTGCCGCAAACGGCGCGGGATTGGCCGGAACCGGGCGTTTGCCACGGCGCCAAAGGAAGAAGGTGACCATGCACAGATTGACCAGCGCAAATACCCAAAACAACCCATTGGCGCCGAACGAGTTCATCACCGGCGAAATCATCATCGGACTGATCGCCGAGCCCAGCGAGTTGATCAGCAGCAAGCCCTGAATCATCGGCACCAAGGCTTCGGCCGGGGCACGGTCGGCGGCGTGGCTGACGGCAACCGGGTAAAGCGCAAACACACCGCCGCCGAGCAGAAACAACATCACCGCTAGCATCGTTGTGGACAACGGCAGCAATACGATCACCAGCGACAACACCGTGCACGCCACCGTCAGGATCGTCAGTACCTGCAAACGATCCTTGCGATCGGACCAACGCCCGACCGGGTATTGCAGGAGCATGGCGCCGAGAATCGTCCAGGCCATCATGCTGCCAACCTCCCCGACATTCAGACCGCTGCGCTGCAGATACAACGGCAGCAAGGTGTAAATCGCCGCAATGGTGACGCCCGAGCCGAAACAGCCGACCAGCCCGGTCGGGGTCACGCCCAGCAGTTGCCGTGGCTTGAGCGGCTCGACCTGATCGAGCAGCGGCGACACGCGCGGCAGGATCACGATCGGCAACACCGACAACGAGGCAAGCATGCCGGCGACCATAAACGGCGCGCTGTCGCTGAGCCCGGTGATTTTGCCCAGCGTTGCCTGACCCAGCACACCGGCGCCGTACAGGACGATCATGTACAACGCGAGCAAGCGCCCACGAATCTTCGCGTCACCCGCCAAGAGCAGCCAGCTTTCGATCACCAGAAATACGCCGACCGTGGCCCAGCCGTTGATCAGGCGCAGGGCGAACCAGCCCCAGGTGTGATAAAACAAGCCCTGCAGCAGGATGGTCACGGCGATCAGCGAAGCAAAGCTGCCGTAGGCGCGGATATGACCGATGCGCAGAATCAAGCGGTCATTGAACACGGCGCCCAGGGTCAGGCCGATGAAGTAGGCCGATGAAACGACGCCGATCATCGTCGCTGATGCGCCGGCAGCGTCGAGTCGAAGGGTGGTAAGCGACGACAGAAAGCCGTTGCCCAGCGCAACAATGAACAGCCCGAGCAGGGGCGCCAGCGCCATGGCCAGCAAACGCGGAGACATAAAAACCTCTAGAGATCGAACAGCGCAACGTGCGCCTCTGCGCATGCGATTGCCAAGCCGGGGTGTGTGGTGCAGGCGCCCGCCAGACGGGCAGGGCGGTTGGATACGTTTCGGTCACCAGATCCGGCGACTGCAAGAGCGCGCGGATTCTAAGGCTTGCGCAGGATTTGCCAATAGCTGTTGACTGCGACGCTTGGACGCAGGCAAACAAAGGCAGAGATATAACGACAAGCTTTCAGTCATCCGCTTTTCTTCAGACATTTTGAACCTAACCCGAAATCGGTCGCTCAACCGGGAAATGTTCGGGGTGGGCGAAATGAACGCGTTCAAGAATCAACTGACATTCGCACAAGAAACCAGATTACTCGCGTTGGCGACTTGGCAACGCGCACTGGAAAACCTTGAATTGCGCATGGACTGTCCAGATGCCTATCACGACGAACTGCTGCGCCAGTCGGATGAAATGGATCGCTTGGGCATCCTCAGCTGGGACGAGTGGCGCGACCTGCGCAGAGAAGCAGACGTCGCGTACCTGCGCGCAGTCGCTGGAGACGATTACCATTGAGGTCATGTACGGTCGTTATCCGCATCCGCTGAAAAGATCGACTCAAGACAACAGGAGATTTCCATGCCCGAGCCGTTGACCTCATCAGGCGCACCCGCTCGCTCCTGGTTCGCTCGTTTCTCAGGGTCTGGATGGGGCGGGCGCGTCTTCTGGTCAATTCTGATCGGGGTGACAATCTTCCTGCTGATTAGCGGGTATGGCGCCTTCGTCGGGGCCAACAAACAGAATCTGTACTTCGCCTTTATCGGTGGCATGACCGGCTTCGCTGCGACGGCAATGGGTGCTGTCGTAGCGATCGCGTTGCGAGACATCGCCGCCCGAACCCAAGACATCATGCTCGGCTTCGCTGCCGGAATGATGCTGGCCGCCAGTTCGTTTTCGCTGATTCTGCCTGGCATCGAAGCGGCTCAGGCGCTTTGCGATAACCAACTGCTCGCAGCCTGCGTCGTCGTCGCAGGTTTGGGATTGGGCGTAGCGCTGATGGTCGGTCTTGATCGTTTCGTCCCTCACGAACACGAGAAAAGCGGACGCCGTGGGCCGGACGCGCAGCGCATCAATCGTGTCTGGTTGTTCGTGCTGGCAATCACACTGCATAACCTGCCGGAAGGCATGGCCATTGGCGTGAGCTTCGCCAACGGCGATATGAAGGTGGGACTGCCGCTGACGACTGCCATCGCCATTCAAGACATTCCCGAAGGTCTGGCAGTCGCCCTGGCATTACGCGTAACCGGCATCTCCGCACTGCGCGCAGCCATGATTGCGGTGGGTTCTGGGTTGATGGAACCCATTGGCGCCATTGTCGGACTGGGTATTTCCAGCAGCTTTGCGTTGGGATATCCCATCGCGCTCGGTTTGGCCGCCGGGGCGATGATTTTTGTGGTGTCCCATGAGGTCATTCCCGAGACCCATCGCAACGGGCATGAGACCCCGGCCACCTTGGGACTGATGCTCGGCTTTGGGGTGATGATGTTTCTCGACACTGCTTTGGGTTAATCACGAACCTGACCACTGGAGAGAAACCCTCACGCACTGGCTTTAACCTCAGCCTTGACCACTGATTTACGATAAGTCAGCAAAACGATGCCCATGACCACAATCACCCCGCCGAAAATCTGTCCTTTGCTGAGCATTTGGTCCAGCACAATCCAGCCCATCAGCAGCGTTGCCAATGGCTCGATGTTCATGACCGGCGCATTGCGCGGCATGTCGAGTCGAGGTACTGAAATGAACAAGACGATAAAACCTGTGCCGTACAGCACCACCAAAGTGGCGAGGGCCAGCCATCCGGTCGAGGTGGCGGGCAGGTTCAGTCCGCCTGGGAGGGCGCCCGTCAGCCCTGCCAGGTTGACGCTGCTGAACACGATGAAAATGGTCAGCAGACTGCGCACCGAGCCACGTACCTGAGACAGTTTGTGGTCGGTGATCCACAGCGCACAGGCGAACACGCTGGCGGCGCAGAACGCGAGCGCGACGCCCGTCAGCCATTGCGCACTGACATCTGTCGTGGTTGAGAGCCGCCCGGGGACATCCAGCACAAACACCAGGCCCAATAGAATCAGCCCCATCAATGTCGCAGTGCGTGCGCTCGGTCGCTGGCCACCCAGCGCCCAAGTGAGCAATGCCAGCAGAATAGGGAATACGTTCGCCACCAGCAGGGCCAGCGCCACCGGCACCCGTGCGACAGCGGAATACAGACACAGACTCTGCGCAGTGATCAGCAACCCCAGCAACAGTTGCCAGCGCCACGCGCCCACCGGCAAGCGCGGGCTTTGTCTTTGCCACAGGACGAGGATGGCGAGCACCAGCAAGGTCCCGCCGGAACGCATCAAAATCGCCAGCAACACACCCGCGCCATCATCAAAGGCGACTCGCGCCGCCACATGATTGCCGGCAAACGCACAGCCCATGCACAACAGAATGATCACAGCCAGATATCGAGGGTAGGGCGGCGGCACGGTTTGCGTAGCGGTAGGGTGAGGCATGGCAGATCTCAAGAGTAATAGCCGCTCAAGGCGACCCGGTTTTTATTATGTTGTCGTACAACTAACCGGTTTTTACCGTATCCGACGGCGATGGGCAAGAGACCCATGCAGCTTAAACATGGGTCTATAGCACGCTACGTCTGGCTTTCAGTGCCTTGAGAAAAAATAGAGATCGTATGACTCTGGCTGGCGCGACGATTCAGGGCTGGCCAGGTACGGAGGGGCGAACCCCCTCCGTAACCGCTTAACGTCGCCCGGTCCGCGTACTGACATCCACCCATACGGCTAACAGCAGAATGCTGCCCTTGACGATCATCTGCCAGTAACTGTCGACATCGAGCATCGACATGCCATTGTCCAGACTGGTAATGACCAGCGCGCCGAGGAGGGCGCCGTACACCGTGCCGGAGCCGCCGCGCATCGAGGTGCCGCCGATGAAGCAGGCGGCGATGGCGTCGAGTTCGCCCATGCTCCCGGCAGAAGGCGAACCGGCGGCGAGGCGCGCGGTGTTGACCACGCCGGCGAGGGCGCACATCACACCCATGATCCCGAAGATCCACAGTTTCACGGCCTGCACATTGATGCCTGACAAGCGCGTCGCTTCCATGTTGCTGCCCACGGCATACACGCGCCGGCCGAACACGGTCTGACTGGTCACGTAGCTGAATACGCCCAGCAGAATCAGTAGCAGCAGGACTGGCACGGGAATGCCGTCATAACTATTGAGCGTCTGTACAAAACCGGCCAGCACGGCGCCGATCACCAACACGCGGATAACATCACGCACCAACGAATGCGCCGCGAGGCCGTGAAGGGCGCGATTACGCCGTTGCTTCCAGGTCAGGAATACCGTCAGTGCAAACAGCAAAATGCCCAGGCCAGTGCCGATCGCGTGGGGCAGGTAACCCTGGCCAATGTAAACCAGCTCCGGCGATACCGGCGCGATGGTCGTGCCGCCGGTGATCCCCAGCAGAATCCCGCGAAACGCCAGCATGCCGCCCAGGCCGACAATGAACGAGGGGATGCGCAGGTAAGCCGCCATGTAGCCGTTGGCGAGGCCGATCATCAGCCCGCACAGCGCGACCAGACTCAGGTTGGCCAACAGCGGAATGTGATAGACCACATCGAGAATCGCCGCGAGGCCACCGAGCAGGCCGAGCAATGAACCGACCGACAAATCGATCTCGCCGCTGATGATCACCAGCACCATGCCGCAGGCGAGAATGCCGGTAATCGACATTTGCCGCAGCAGATTGGACAGGTTGCGCGGGGTCAGGAATCCGCCCTCGGTCTGCCAGCTGAAGAACAGCCAGATCAGCACCACGGCAAACACCAGCGCGAGCATTTTGTAGCGAGTGAACAGTTGTTTGACCTGATTCATTTACGCGGATTTCCGATCATTATTGTTATGACTGCCAGGCTGACTGAGGGCGGCTGCGAGCACCTGTTCCTGAGTGAGCTCATGGTTGACGAAGTCGCCACGCAACTGGCCTTCGCCGATCACCAGTACGCGGTCGGAAACGCCGAGCACTTCGGCCAGCTCCGACGAGACCATGATGATCGACACGCCGGCGGCGGCCAGCGCGCCCATCAACTTGTAGATTTCGTATTTGGCGCCGACGTCCACGCCTCGGGTCGGCTCATCGAGAATCAGCACTCGGGGTTTGGCCAGCAGCATCTTCGCCAGCACGGCTTTTTGTTGATTGCCACCTGAAAGGCTGGTGATCGGCAGGAACGGGCTGGCGGTCTTGAGGTGCAGGCGCGAGATTTCCTGATCAATGCAGCCCAATTCGGCTTCGGCATCGATGCGGGTCAGTTTCGAATAGTTGTCCAGCACGGCGAGGGTGATGTTCTGGCCAACGCCCAGGTCAGGAATGATGCCTTGGCGCTTTCGGTCCTCCGGCACCAGACACAGGCCGGCACGGATTGATTTGAGCGGTGTGCGCGTGTCGATGGGTTGCCCGTCCAGCCAGACTTCGCCCTCGTGGCGACCGGGATAAGCGCCGAACAGCGCGGTTACCAATTCGGTACGACCGGCGCCGACCAGCCCGGCGATACCGAGGATCTCGCCGCGTTTGAGCACGAAGGAAATATCGTCGACCCGTTTGCGCTTGGGGTTGTCGACGTCGTAGCAGGTGATATGGCGGGCTTCGAAAATCACTTCGCCAATATTGTGTTGCTCGCTGGGGTAGAGGTTGCTCATTTCCCGTCCGACCATCTGCGTGATGATCTGCGCAATGTCCATGTCGGCCATGGCGGTGGTGGCGATGTGTTTGCCGTCGCGGATCACCGAAATGGTGTCGCACACGGCGGCCACTTCATCGAGCTTGTGCGAGATGTAGACGCAGGCAACACCTTTGGCTTTGAGGTCGCGGATGATGTCCAGCAGCACCTCGATTTCCGAACGGCTCAAGGCCGAGGAGGGCTCGTCGAGGATCAGCAGGCGGGCCTTTTTATTGAGGGCTTTGGCGATTTCCACCAGTTGCTGATAGCCGCCGCCGTACTGCGAAACCGGCAGCGATACGTTCATGTCGGGGACTTTCAATTCCCGCATCAGCGCTTCGGCGCGGTGAATCATCGCCGGGTAGTTCATGCGCCCGCCGGACAGCGTCAGCTCATGGCCCATGAAAATGTTTTCGGCCACCGACAGGTCGGGCACCAGCGTCAGTTCCTGGTGAATGATGACGATACCGGCGGCTTCCGTTTCGCTGATCGATTGCGCCCTGAGCGGTTGCCCGTCCCAGAGGATTTCACCGTCCCAGGTGCCATGGGGGTAGACCGCCGAAAGGATCTTCATCAGCGTGGACTTGCCGGCACCATTCTCGCCGCACAGGCCAACGCACTCGCCGGGTCTGACCTTGATGTCGATGCCATTGAGGGCTTTGACACCGCCGAAGGTTTTGACGATGCCGTTCATTTGCAGCAGATAGTCGGACATGGACAGGGCTCGTATATCAAAGACTCACACACCACGAAACCTGTGGGAGTGAGCTTTCTCGCGAAAGCGGTGGTTCAGCTGGCATCGATACTGAATGTGCTGCCGTCTTCGCGAGCAAGCTCGCTCCCACAAGGGTTTTCGCATCACCGCAGAGTTGTGATGGGATCACTTCCCGGCAATTTGCGCCTTGGTGTAGAAGCCGTCCTGTTCCAGCAGGTCGATGTTGTCCTTGGTCAGCGGGGTTGGTGTGAGCAGGATGGTGTCGACTTTTTTGCTGCCGTTGTCGTACTGCGAGCTGAAGGCAGGTTTTTCGTTGCGCGCCAGTTGCACCGAGAGCTTGGCCGCTTCGGTGGCGATGAGTTTCAGCGGTTTGTACACGGTCATGGTTTGCGTGCCGGCGATCACGCGCTTGACTGCAGCAAGGTCAGCGTCCTGCCCGGAAATCGGCACCTTGCCGGCCAGTTGTTGCGCCGCCAGAGCCTGAATGGCGCCACCGGCCGTGGCGTCGTTGGAGGCAACGATGCCGTCGATTTTGTTGTCGTTGCGGGTCAAGGCGTTTTCAACAATGCTCAGTGCTTCGGTCGGGTTCCATTCCTTCACCCACTGTTGGCCGACGATCTTGATATCGCCCTTGTCGATGGCCGGTTGCAGCACTTTCATCTGGCCTTCACGCAGGATCTTGGCGTTGTTGTCGGTGGGCGCACCACCGAGCAAAAAGTAATTGCCCTTGGGCGCCGCGCTCAGCACGCCGCTGGCCTGCATCTCGCCGACCTTTTCGTTATCGAAGGAAATGTAGGCGTCGACATCAGCGTTGAGGATCAGCCGATCATAGGACACTACCTTGATCCCGGCTTTCTTCGCTTCAGCCACCGCGTTGGTCAGCACCGTGGCGTTGAACGGTACGATAACGATGACATCGACGCCCCGGGAAATGAGGTTTTCGATCTGGGAAATCTGCTTCTGTTCGTTGGCATCGGCCGACTGCACGAAGACCTTGGCATCCATTTTTTCGGCCGCCGCGACGAAGTAATCACGGTCACGCGACCAGCGCTCCAGGCGCAGATCATCAATGGAGAAACCGATTTTCGGGTGGGCAGCGTCAGCCAGCACTGGCAGAGACAGCAAGGCCAGGGCAGTGGCCAATAGCGTGCGTTTTACGTTCTTCATAGTGGGGCGTCCTTTTATTGTTGTTGGAAAGACACGGCCTGACGATGAGTATCGGGCTGGTAAAACTGTAGAGAATCCTCAGGCGCAGCAGGCACAGATTTGTCGTAGAAATGTCACCGCATGAATGCGCCCGCAGACTCTCTGTGTGATCAGCGATAGATAAACCGGTTGACCACGTTTTCGAGCATTTCCTGGCGGCCGCTGACGGCTTGCGGGTTCAACTCGTTGGTGAACGCGTGCTCGGCTAGCGATTCAAGGTTGAAGTCGCCCGCCATCACTGCCTGCCCGAATGGCTGCTTCCAACCGGCGTAGCGTTGATCCTTGTGACGTTGCAGTTCGTCGTTCTGCACCATGGCGGCTGCGCGCTCCAGAGACAGGGCAAGAACGTCCATGGCGCCGACGTGGCCATGGAACAGATCGATCTGATCAAGGCTTTGCCGGCGAACCTTGGAGTCGAAGTTGAACCCGCCATTCTTGAAGCCGCCGGCCTTGAGGATTTCGTAAGTGGCCAAAGTCATTTCTTCGACGCTGTTGGGGAATTGGTCGGTGTCCCAGCCGTTTTGCGGATCCCCCCGGTTGGCGTCGATGCTGCCGAAAATCCCCAGTGAGACGGCTGTCGCGATCTCGTGATGAAAACTGTGGCCGGCGAGGGTGGCGTGGTTGGCCTCGATGTTGACCTTGATTTCGCGCTCCAGCCCGAACTGCTGAAGAAAGCCGAACACGGTGGCGCTGTCGTAATCGTATTGATGCTTGGTCGGCTCCTGCGGCTTCGGTTCGATCAACAAGTCGCCGGTGAAACCGATCTTGTGCTTGTGCTCGACCACCATGCGCATAAAGCGGCCCAGCTGTTCGCGTTCACGCTTCAAGTCCGTGTTGAGCAGGGTTTCGTAGCCTTCACGACCGCCCCACAACACGTAGTTGGCGCCTTTCAGGCGCTGGGTGGCGTTCATGGCGCTGAACACCTGTGCTGCGGCGCAGGCGAATACTTCCGGGTCCGGGTTGCTCGCTGCACCCGCTGCGAAGCGTGGATTGCTGAAGCAGTTGGCCGTGCCCCACAGCAGCTTGATTCCACTGGCTTCCTGGTGTTGCTCCAGGTGATCAACCATCTGCGCGAAGTGGTTGCGATACTCCTTCAGAGAGCGGCCCTCCGGGGCGACATCGGTGTCATGGAAGCAGTAATAGTCGATGCCCAGTTTGGAGAAGAATTCGAAGGCGGCGGCTGCCTTGCCGATGGCCATTTCCATCGGATCACCGGCGTGTTGCCATGGGCGCTTGAACGTCCCCGCGCCGAACACATCGGAACCGGGCCAGACGAACGTGTGCCAGTAACAGGCGGCCATGCGCAGGTGTTCGCGCATGGGTTTGCCGAGGATGATTTTATCGGCGTCGTAGTGACGAAAGGAGAGGGGGGAATCGCTATCCGGGCCTTCGTAGCGAATCGCATCGACATCGGGGAAATACTGCATGGACCTTGTCCTTGTTGTTCTTGGCGGTGTCTCGATACTAGCAACGGCCCTGTGCCCGCTGATTATGAAAAACATCAACACGGGGTGCGATTTTGCGTATTGAGCTTCTTCGGTCACGCGCCTAGTCTGTGCCAATCGCCTCCGTGACAAGGGGCCTTGAACAAGCATAAAAACAATGAAAACCGTACCGCCTGTTCACCGCATCGCCCTGTTGTTCAACGGCAGCAAGATCTACGACCGTGGGATCATCAGCGGCATCGGCAACTACCTGAGCAGCACCCGTGCCTCCTGGGACTTGTTCCTGGAAGAGGATTTTCTCTGTCGCTTGAAAGGCATCGAGCGCTGGCAGGGTGACGGGATCATTGCCGACTTCGACGACCCGCTGATTGGCGAGGCGTTGGCCGATATCCAGATGCCGGTGGTAGCAGTAGGGGGCTCGTACGACGATAAACGCGCCTATCCGAAAGCGATTCCCTACGTCGCCACCGATAACAACGCGTTGATGACACTGGCCTACACGCATTTGATCGAGGCGGGACTGCAGCGTTTTGCCTGCTTCAGCCTGCCGGAAGCGCAAGCCAATCGCTGGGCGCAGGAGCGCGAAAAAGCCTTTCGCAAACTGATGAAACGCGACGGCCTGCACGGCGAAATCTATCGCGGCATGGGCACCAGCGCGCCGCTCTGGGACAGCGCCGTCGAACAACTGATCGCCTGGCTGCAAAGCCTGCCCAAACCCATTGGCATCATCGCCGTCAGCGACGCCCGCGCCCGTCAGTTGCTGCAAGCCTGCCTGACCGCCGGGATTGCCGTGCCGGAGCAGGTGGCATTGATTGGCATCGACAATGATCCGCTGACCCGCAGCCTGACCCGGGTGCCACTAAGTTCGGTCATCCAAGGTACCGAAACCATGGGCCGCACCGCTGCGCAATTACTCCACCAGATGCTGCACGGCATGCCGTCGACCGGCACGCAGATCCTGATTCCGCCGGATGCTGTGAACGTGCAGGTGTCGAGTTTGCACCAGCCATTGGGCAATCCGTACGTCATGCAAGCGCTGCTGTTCATTCGCCAATACGCCTGCCAGGGCATCAAAACGGCACAGGTGGCGGCTTATGTCGGTGTGTCGCGTTCGTCACTCGAAGCGCATTTTCGCGGTGAGCGTGGTTGTAGCGTGCATGACGAGATTTTGCGTTTCAAATTGGCAGCGGCTACCAGCGGCTTGAAAAATGCTGACTCGGTGATTGCCGACGTTGCGCGCAGTTGTGGGTTTAAGTCTGCGCAGTATTTGCACACGGTTTTTCGGCGGGAGTTTGGTTGTACGCCTCGGGAGTATCAGCAAGGGGCGGGAATGCGTTAAACGTGGCTTCTTCAAAGACATTGCTCGCTTTTTCGAATGTCTCCGCCCGGACCAGTATTTTGCCTAAGAATCGAGGCGCTCTGGATGAACACCTATCGAGCGCTCGATTTTGAAGGACAGCTCACTTGACGCTCCGAGGCACGCCGAGACTGCTGGCATAACAAATTTTTCTCACTTTTCCGAGTGTCGGTAAAGTGAATTGCTTTACGGTAAAGCAATATGCTTTACTACATCCATCGAGCTACGACGGCTTGATGGAAACCTAACGACGGAATGGGAGGCCTTATGGCCCAGATAAATGCCCGGGTGGCAGACGAAGACAAAGAGAAAGCCGAACAAGTACTCAAGATTCACGGCCTGTCCGTGAGTGGGTACTTCGCCAGCGTGATCGAGTACATTGCAGATACGGGAGCTGTACCCTTCGAGATCAAGCAGAAGCCCAAGCTGGTTAACTTCGATGAGGTTTACGCTGAGGCGGTAGAGAAATTCTCTGACCTATACAATGGCTTGGCTTCGATGAAAAATGCGATGCAGCCAGGTATCGATGATCAAATGGAGCGATGCCGCCCTCTGTGCCACGACCACACACTCGCGCTGAGTTTTCTTCGAGAAAATGAGCGCTACGTGTACGGCGCGCCATGCCAGGTGGAGAGGGTAGAGATCGGTGATGGTTCACTGCGTGACTTTTCGCTGAGCCGTGAGAAATTTAACGCAGTCAAATCTCGGTTGGGAGAAGCTGTATGTTGCATTAATTTTAACAATCGTCCGCTAGAACGGGGCGACTTAGAGCAAATGCAGAGCTCCCTTTCTGATGCCGCAGTGGAGCTCCAAGCGCTACGTGATTTAGTGCCTGGTGATCGATCAACAGCCTCTCGAGTTGCATTCTTCGTGGTTGCGGCTATGGATGTTGTTCAGGCTGCCAGAGCCCTCACTGAAGGCCCGTACGAAATCTTCATGTTCACGCATTGGTTCTCACGCGTAGATGCCGGGTGCCGTGAAGTCCAGTCGTGTCACAAGCGAGTGGGCGCGAGCAAGTGGGATATTCAGATTCAGCAGGTGGTCAACCAGATAGTCAAGGTCAGGAAAGAGATTGACCTTTGGAATCAGCAGCGCCTTGAGTATGCATCCAGGAACAACCTGGCATGGCTCAAGTTCCAGGGTGATGCTATCGATGTTGCTGACGAGCTAGTGCGGACACTACAGCGGAATGCCGTCCGCGGAGGTTCGCGATAGTCTTTAACCTTGCGCGCCTCTAAGTTGAACGACGCGCGCAAGGCCTATTACTTCTATGGTCGAATACCATACAGGGCTCTATTGTGCCAACTGGAGTTTAGAGAGATGCGATCTGGAGAGACGGGACGATGAATATGGGCCAAGCGTTGGATTTTCTGGGAAACCGGGGGCTATGGGACTTTGAACGAAAGCATGTGGGATTGAACGACTGCAAGGGCACGTAGCGTAATACATCATTTAACATAATATACATTACACGTAACAATATGTTTCGAGATTAGCCTCGTTGCCCAAGAGATTTCATTCTCCTTAAAGCCTCACATCGTCTTTCCCTCCAACCTGATAATCCTTTAAATCTGCAGCGCTCGATCCTAATCCCACGTCAGCTTTTCAATCAGCGTTCGGTGCTGTGGAAACGCTGTCGTGAGTTTTTGCCGATTACCCATCTCCATATCGGCAAAATCAAATCCTGGTGAAACGGCTTCGCTGACCAATCCAAAACCGTTTGTGCCGTCCAGCAATCGAGATGCTTTCCACATGCCGCCCGGTACGTGCAATTGCAGATACTGTCCTGCCAGAAAATCGTTGCCCATGATGAATGTCTGCAGTGATCCGTCAGGATGGATCAGGCTGTATTCGATGGCATCGTCCAAATGGAAATAATGCAGTATGTCGGACTGGTTGAAATGAAACTGTCCCACCGGAGAATCTGCAGTCAGCAGATAGTAGATCGAAGTCAGCAAATAGCGTGGGCCGTCGGCTGTTTGCAGCATGTCTCGATGGTCGGCCTGGTAGGTTCTGCGAAAATACCCACCTTCAATATGCGGTTCCAGATCGAGCTTGGTTATCACGTCTGAGGCGTTTGTCGTACGCTGATTCATGGCTTTCCCTTTTTGATAAGGATAGATCCAATATAACTAAACTAAACGGTCATTTAGTGTAGTTATAATTAATTGCACTAAGAACGCTCTTCACTAATTAAACGCGCTAAATATGAGCGCCAGTTGATCACTGTCATTGTCAGCTGAAATACACACTGCCAAAAGGTCACCCACTTATTCATCGACATCGCTGGCGTCTACACTCGGTGGCGAGACCCGCGTCTTGGGTATGTTGCCGCTGATTATCATGGAATCTTGAGAAGGACACTCAAATGGTACGTGCCGTTACTATTCTCACCGAGAATTTTTCTGACTGGGAGCCCGCCCTCATCAATTCCACGGGGCGCGCTTACTACGGCTTCGACACTTGTTTTGCCGCTCCCGCTGGCAAGCAAGTGACCTCGTCCGGAGGAATGACCATCATCCCTGACCAGGCCATCGAGGCCATTGAGTTGGAACATGTCGATTTGCTGATTGTGACGGGAGGTCCAATCTGGAAAACAGACAATGCACCGGCGATCGAGACGCTAGTTCGTGCGGCCCACGCGCGGAAAATCGTCGTAGCGGGAATCTGTGACGGCACCCGCGTTCTGGCGAAGGCTGGAGTTCTGGATCACTTGCGCCATACGTCAAACTCCGCCGACAACTTGAAGCAAGTGCATTATCGCGGAGCGGCTTATTATCAGGATGTGCCCTATGCCGTTGCCGATAAGGGCGTGGTCACGGCTCCCGGTAGCGCGCCTGTCAGCTTCATGGGGCAAATTCTCGACACGTTGGGTTTGAACGACAAGAAGCTGGATGCCTACCTGGCGATGCACGCGGCGGAACATACTCACTGCTGAGCCCCCTCTTCCCCCGATCTCCCCTCCCTCCCCCGACGCTGCGGTCTCTTATCAGGCCGCAGCGCGTCTGCGACATTGAATCCTTTCACGAATTCCGCGCTGACGGCGGCCTCTCTGTGTTCTCGGCGATAGCACCGTAGTTTTGGATCGTCCGACAATTATTTTCAATAATCGGAAAAATCCTACTTGCGGTTACGATATTTCCGACTAAGGTTTCCTCCTATGACGCATAGGGGTTCGCCCTGGCTCCGTCAGGATGAAATTGGAGCCGTGTCAAAGGATGCTTTATTGAGATCGCCATGAGGCGACGCTTTTTTACCAAAGCTAAGGAATGGCTTAATGTTTTTGTCTGTCGATATCGTTGCCGGAAACGTTCCAACCCCTCTTGTAGCGCCAGCTTTCAGCACCTCAGCCCTTGAGAGAAATACTGAGAGCAATGTCTCCCATACCTCCAGAACTCTGCCCGAGATGACCTCGGGATCCCTCCTTCGCGTGCGCCTTAGAAACTGATCGGCCCACTCGAAACACGTAAAACACCGACACATTTTTACGACATGACCGACTAAGGCTGTCGTACAAAAAACTGCGCGTGCCCTATGACTTTCCCCTCGGACGGGAAAGATGCGAGCGCTCGGAAATGTGTTCTTCAATGGATCGAAATCGCCGCCGGGTGCTGTCTGCCCGACGAGGATCTGACATGTCAAAAACAACGGTTAAACACTTGCCCGAAGCGTCAGTGCAACGGATGGCCATGAGGCAGGCGCTGGCTGATGCCCTGCTCAGTGTCGAAGCCAAGGCGATGGTCGCTCAGGGTTTCTACACCGGGATCTGCCAGGAAGTTTCCATCGCCATACCGCTAAAAAATCAGGCAGAACCGGTTATTGAGCGTTTGCGCCAACTGGTAATCGCCGGATGGGGCGAGACGCTTGGCCAATGCCTTGAAGTGCTCGACGTTCGTGGCGACAGCGCTGAAGAGGCGTTGCGCAAGGTTCAAATAGCTGTCAGATCCAGTACTGCCCTATTTGCTGCCGGCAGCCTGCTGACCAGCACCGGAACGCTGTGCCTGCTCTCGATTCATCATGGCTTGGCCGACGAACATAGCCTTGAGGTTCTCGCGCTACGGCTGCAAGCAGCACCTTGCGTAGATGTCGCTTCAGTGTTGGCGCAGATGCATCAAGGGCGCGAGCTCTATGAAGATTATGTCCAGGCGCAAGCGCTCAACGCCGACGATGATGGCGGGCTTGGCACAGCGTTAGCACACCCCATTGTGCCTGTGCGTCTGCTGCAAACCGGACGCCTGGCTTTTAACGCTCAAGGGCAGCGCATGAGTCTGCAACGCACCTTTGACATCGCCACGATCAATGTCGAAAAGCAGCCCATGGCAACACTCCTGGGCTGCCTGCAACGCGCCGACGTCATTGCCGACGGCGACACTCTGTGCTCGTCGCAGAACTGGCGACAGGCTCACGAACAGGCTGCCATCGGCATGATGACAGGCCTTGTTCCACTCTCCCTCACATCCCCTCGAGAGCAGCGGTTATCCGGGCAAATCAGCCTGGAAGCACGGGCCCGTCGCTGTCCGGCAGCGCGTCAGGCGCTGGCCTGCTGCCGGGCATCCGAGCTGTTCATCAACGGCGCTGGCCGGCGCGGCATTCCGGCGTCACAGGTGATGAGTGCAACTTTTCCGGTGGGAATCGACGTACGGCGCACAGGTACTTCGCAATGGCTGCTGGAAATCGAGGGGCCGTTTTGCGATGCCGGTGCCGCCAACAATCTGCTCAATGAACTCGCTGATGAACTTATGGATAGGAGTGAATGGAATGACTGAAAACATCCAGTTCGATGAACAAGATCTCGCCGCAGAAGTGGCTCGCGTTTGCGCCACGTTTGCCGAGGTGCTGAAGCTTTCGCAGGTCGGCCCTGATGATAATTTCTTCAACCTTGGCGGCGACTCCTTTGACGCTATTCGCGTGATGTCGCGCCTGTCTTGCAGCTTGCCTATCGTGACTCTTTTTGAGCATCCGACGGCAGCGGGCCTGGCTCGACGCATCGTCTGCGCGGCCACACGCCAAGCCGCTCGCCTGGTCTGTTTCAGCGATGCGCCGGCCGCCGCACACTCCACGGCGGTGATCGCGGTCCCTTTTGGCGGCGGAGACGCCACGGCCTACTGCAACCTGTTTCAAGGCAACCCGAATGTTCAGGTTTTCGGCGTGGATTTCGGTGACTCCGAGGTCGAGAACGCCTCGGACTTCCATGCCCTGCTCGACACCCTTTGCACCGAAATCGAAGGGATCGGCGCTGCGCATCTGGTGATCTACGGCCACTGCGCCGGCGCAGCAACAGCTGCGTGCATTGCCTCAAGCATGGCCGCAGGCCACAAGGACCTCTCACTGGTGGTTGCCGCCTCGCGCCCGGTGCTCGATGCAGATGCCGCGATTCGCGCCGCCGAAACCACCTCGGACCAGATCTGGACCGACTATTTGCGTTCTCTGGGGGCCTTTACCGGACTGCTCGACAGTCAGGTCGAGAGCATGCTGGCTCGCGGCCGCAGAGACCATCTGATTGCCTGCGAAGCCTATCGCTACCTGGCGCAGTACCCGGCACAGGGCGTATCGGCACTGGTGCTATTGGGCGATGAGGATCCGGCCACCGCCGAGCCGGAAGTCGTACTGGCGCAATGGAGCAGGTTCATCAACGTCACCCAAACCGCAACCCTCGCAGGTGGCGGGCATTACTTCGTGCGTACCCATGCGCGCGAGGTCGAGGAAACCGTGCTGTCTTTCGCAGCACACAACACCAAAGGAAGGGATAGCAAGTAATGACAGCCAATCATCAGCCACTTCTCACCCAGGCGGATCTGCTCAAGCGTGGCCTGGCCGATCTTCAAGAACATGATGTCGAACTGGCGCGGATCCTCGACGCCGAAGTCGCTCGCCAGCAACGCACCCTCTCGCTGGTCGCCTCTTGCTGCGCGGTCAAGCCCCGTACCCTGGCCGCGTCGTCCTCCGTGCTGGTCAACGTGACTGCTGAAGGCGTTCCAGGACGCCGCTATCACGCGGGTTGCGAGAACGTCGATCGGGTCGAGTCCCTGGCGATCCAGCGTGCCCGGGAGCTTTTCTCTGCGCAGTATGCCGGCGTGCAGTCGCACTCGGCTTCCAGCGCCAACTATTCGGTACTCGCGGCCTTGCTCGAACCTGGCGACACGTTACTGGGCATGGCCCTGGATAACGGCGGCCATCTGACCCATGGCAGCCCGGTGACTTTCTCGGGCACCTACTACAACGCCATCGGTTATGGCACCACCAAGGAAGGTCTGATCGACTACGACGAAGTCCGCAGGCTGGCCCTCGAGCATCGGCCGCGACTGATCATCTGCGGTGCCACCGCCTACTCCAGAGTCGTGGATTTCGAACGTTTCCGCCGGATTGCCGATGAAGCCGGCGCCATTCTGATGGCCGACATCTCGCATATTGCCGGCCTGGTGGCGACCGGGCGCCATCCGAGTCCGATTGATGCCGCGCACGTCACCACGACCTGTACCCACAAGCAGCTCGCCGGCCCTCGTGGCGGCCTGATTCTCTCGGGCCGTGACGCTAATGAAAAAGTCCCTGGCCGCGATGCGACGTTCAGCCGCGTGCTCGAACTGGCAGTATTCCCAAGAATGCAAGGCGCTCCCGCCGTCAACATGATGGCTGCCAAGGCGGCAGCACTGGGTTACGCCATGACCCCCGAATTCGATGCCGAGATGCAACGCATCCGCACCGCGGCCGATGTGATGGCCAGCGAATTCCAGGCCCGGGACTACGAGGTGGTGGGCGGCCGCAGCGAGAACCACACCATTCTGATTCGCCTGCGTGCCGCAATGACCGGCGCCATCGCCGAGACCGCGCTGGAGCACTGCGGAATCGTCGTCAACAAGAACCGAGTGCCTGGCGAAACCCGTTCGTCGTTCGTCACCAGTGGCCTGCGCATCGGAACTGGCGCCCTCGCCCAGCGTCACGTCGACCCGCAAGGTTGCCGGCAGATTGTCGACTTGCTCTGCCGAATCCTCGACGAGGTGACGCCGCTCGGTGACAGCGAGTTCACGCTGGACCCGGTCCTGCGCAAGCAATTCAGCGCAGAGGCCGAGGCCTTATGCGTGAAGTATCCGATCGCAGACTACCTGGCACGCTGAAACAGGCTCTGGCAACGCTGGAGAGATGGCACGACGGTCCGGCGATCGTCGTGTCCGGGAACAGCAACACTCTAAGGAGAGAGAAGCACCATGACGGACAAGATCAGATATGTCGCCATCAATGGCTCGGAGCGGGTCGATGGCAACAATGCCAGGGCACTGGAATGGGCGGCCGAGTACCTGGAAAAACAGGATGTCATTCTCGAGGTTTTTTCACTGGCCAACGCCAAAATCGATCCCTGCGGAGCCTGCGGCGATTGCAATTTTCGTAATGAGCCCTGCGCTCAGAAGGATGACGCCGCGCGTGCAGTGCGACTCATGGAAGCCAGCGACGGCGTGATCTTCGCCTGTGCCGTGCATGGCTTTGGCGCAACGCCGTTGATGTCGGCGTTCCTGGAGCGGGTCGGCACCGGGTTCCTGCGCCACGATCGTACCCTCACCAACAAGGTGGCCGGGGTCATGGTCACCGGCCGGCGGATGGGCCATGTCGAGGTGTACAACCAGATGCTCCAGTGCGCCTTGCTCAACCGCATGATCATGGTCGGCTACGGCTTCCCGGCAATGCTCGTGGGCGACAAGAAAGGTGAAGTACTGGGCGACAAGGAAGGCATGGAGATGCTGCGCCGGATGCTTGACCGCATGGTGTCCATGACCCGTTTGCTGCGCGACTACGAACAGCTCACCGGCCAGCCGGCGCTGCCGGTCTCGGTACCCGGAGAACGTCATCGCGAGGGCAATGACGGCAAGTTCTTCGTTCCGACCAAGTCCGATATGTATCAGGTCGAAGCCGCGCGCAACTGCAACTTCGATGTGGTCGGCGATTGAACGGCACAGCCAACAGCTATCGAGAAACCTATGAGCATTAGAACTGCCTGCAATGGCCTCACCGACACCCACCTGCGGGAATGGATTGTGTCGGAACACTTCGAGCGCCTGGCACAAGCAACGGTGGCAGAAATTGCACAGGCCTATGTCGGCGTTTATTCAGCCCGGCCGACCAGTTGGCTGGCGGTCATGGCGCGCAATCACAACCTCGATCGCAAGAGCGTATTGACGATGGAAAGCGACAGCGACCTGCTGCGAATTCCGGGCATGCGGCGCTCCAAGTTTCTGCTTCCCGGCGAACTGGCAGGCAAAGTCTTCGCCGCCACCCGCTTGCCACTGGCCAACCACGAGTGGCGGCTACGGGACGCAGGGCTTGGTCTGGATGATTACCGGCGACTGCTGCCGGCGCTGATCGCCTTCAGCACCGGCGTTGCCGTGCGCCTGCAGGACATCGGCAGCGCCCTCGACCTGCCGGCACCCCAGGCTCGTGCATTGACTTCGGTTGCGGCCTATGACGGTGCATTGATTCGTGTTCCGGCGGCCAACCAATGGTCCAGTCGCTGGCTGTATTCGGCTGCACCCGATGGGCTGCTGCCAGGCGACGGAGTGCCACTGGACCGCGACTCACTGCTGCGTGATATCGCTGCGCGCTACGTCGAGCACTACGGCCCCGTCACGGTCGACGACCTGGCCTGGTGGCTCGCCGTTTCAAAGGAAACCGCACGCGCGCTGCTGCAAACGTGCGCGGCCTGTCAGGTCGCAGACCAGATGTGGCATAGCCAGGCGGGTCTGACGCGTCTGGAGCAGTTTTTCCAGCGCGATCCGGCATCCAGCAGCACGCAGATTCGCTTTCTGCCGGCCTGGGACCCTTTGGTCATGGGCTATGCGCCCGGTTCGAGACAGCGCGACTGCCTTGAGCTGGAGCGTGTCGGCGGCTACGACAAGGCTGGAAACGGAAAGCCCGTGGTGCTCATCGGTGGCCGGGCTGTCGCGACATGGAATACAGCGGCGAAGGGCAGCAAACGCTTGATTGCGGTCGACGCCTCGACACTGGCCAGCCAAGAGCGTGAGGCGGTGCTTCAGGCGGCTTCGGTTCTGGCGGAGCAGATCGGGGCGATTCACGAGATCGAAAACGAAACCACCGCGTGAAAACAGGGAAGGCATGAACAAGATGAGGGACGACATGACATCAGTACCCCCCGCACCACACTCGCAGTCAGGCAACGAGCGCAGCCTGTGGGACGCATTTGCGTACCCGACGGCTGGACAATCGCCCGGCAGCACACGAGACCAGGAAGATATCGCCCTGCCCCCTGGCCTGGCGGCCAGTGTCAACGACCTGATGACGGTCGCTGCGGTACTCGGCTCACTGCTCAGTCCAGAGGGCCGGGTAACCCTGGGAATCCATGTCGATGGCAGACCGGCGCAGCTCAGCGTCGATTGCATGGCGTTGAACCTTGCGCAAGACGTTCGGGCCTATATCGCCCAGTTGCATGACAATGCTCAAGCGTGTCACGGCGAGACGCCAATGCATGCCGATATCGAGATCAGCGATGGCAAGCACTTGCCCGCGGAGCAATCACCGGTCTGGCTACTGGTGCAGGACGGCTGCTGCCAACTGTCAGTGCGCAGCGATCGCATGACCCGCGAAGTACGCCTGGAATTGCTTGAACTGGTGGCCTTCGCTTGCGCCCGAGTACTTGACCCCAAGGTCTTGCCGGCAGCCACGATCCGGCCCGCCTTCCCGGCCTCGGTGCAAGCTGCCGAGCGCCAGTTCCTGGTCGAGCGCATCTACCGCCATGTACAGAGCAAGCCATCGGCTGCGGCGATAGTGGATGACAATGCTGACCGCACCCTGACCTACGCCGAACTCTGGGAAGCCTCCGAGGTATTGGTCCAGCACATACGCGAGCGCGTGACTTCGCGCCGCTCGAGTCCGCGCCTGGCTTTGTTTCTCGACCGCGGCTGGCAACATCTGGCTTCGATCATCGCTGTGCAACGCATGGGGGGCACCTGCGTGCTGATCGACCCGGCGCATCCTGATGAGCGCATTCGGGCCTTCATCGAAGAGTGCAGCCCACATGCGGTGCTGACCGCCGGCAGTACCACCGAGCGCGCGCGCGATCTGTTGACCTGCCCGCAACTGGATATCGACAAAGTGCAGCTGCGCCCTGCCCTCGTCGATTGGGAACACGGCAAATGGGTCGACAGCACCAATGAAGCCTGCTTCATCGCTGGCACTTCCGGCAGTACCGGACGGCCCAAGGCTGTTTGCCTGTCCTATCGGGGCATGGCCGCCACCCTGGATGCCATTATCGAGCAGGCAGGGCTGGACGAGCATAGCCGCGGTTCCTGGCTCTCATCGCCTGGCTACGGCATGGTGGAAGTCGACCCGCTGCCGGTGCTGTGCGCTGGCGGCACGGTGTGCATCCCTGCCCCGCAAGTGTTGCAGGACGTCAACCTGCTGGCACGCTGGCTGCTGGAAGGCGACATGAACCACACGCTGGCCATGACTTCCATTGCCGAGGCGTTGTGGGCCACTGGTGCCCGGTCAGGTCTGCGCACCATGCTGATCGCCGGTGAGCGCTGCAAGCAATGGCCGCCGACCGATCTCGGCTACCAGGTCATCAACGTCTATGGTTCCGCCGAAGCCGCAGTGGTTTCCATCGAGGACCTGTCCGCGCCACGCCGTACCTTGCTGCCCTCGGTAGGACGCGCGATACCCGGCGCCCACATGTATGTGGTCGACCGCCACGGCCAACAGCTGCCGGCTCGTTGTGTCGGTGAGTTGATCATCACCGGCGAAACGCTGTCGGTGGGCTACGTCAATCCCGAGGACACCCGCAAAGCGTTTCGTGGCAACACCCTCGACGCCACTTCGCCCTTGCAATACAGCACCGGCGACCGGGCGCGAATGGCCGCCGATGGCACCGTGGAAATCTTCGGGCGGACTGACTCGGTGGTGAAGATCCGCGGCCACCGGGTCGACCTGACTGAACTGGAGATCACCGCGCTGCAAGTAGCGGGCGTGGTGAAGGCGGCGGCCAACTGCGTAAGCAACGACCAGGGCGCGACGCTGGCATTGTTTCTGGAGTTGGCGCCGGACGCCGAAGAGGTGGTCGCCAAGGTTCGCAAGCATCTGGCTGCGCGCCTGCACCCGGCCGCCCAGCCCGGCCAGATCGTGACCGGCGCTCTGCCCCTTGGGCGCAACGGTAAGGTTGACTACAGCGCGCTGCGGGTCAGTCCTGTCGAGCGCGATGCGGACCAGACCGTTTTCGTCCCGGTGACCCAGGCGGAACAAGCCGTGCGTGATTGCTGGCTGGCCTGGACGCTATGTGAAGAAGCGATGCTGGAATCGAGTTTCTTCGACGCCGGCGGCGATTCACTGCGCGCTTTGCGCATGGTCGGTGAACTGGCCTGCAAGCATGGCATCCATGTGCAAATGGGTGCATTCCTCGAAGAACCCGTACTGGCAAACCTGGTGCGCCTGGCCAACGCCTCGCACAACACCCGGTTGCCGAAGTTCGAGCACTTGCCGGCAGAGCAGCAACTGCTGCCGTTTGAACTCAACGAAAGCCAGCAGGCATTGTGGATCGGCCGTGGCTCGTTCTACGACTACGGTGGCGTCGGCTGCCAGGGCTATTTCGAATGGGAGGTGCAGGCCCTCGACCGCGAGCGCTTCACCCGTGCCGTAGGATTGCTGGTCCAGCGCCATCCGATGCTGCGCATGACCATTGATGCCAGCGGTCGCCAGAGCATCGGTGACGTCGACGGTACGCAGGCGGTGCAGTACGTCGATCTCAGCGCTCTGAATGACGAGCAGATCGAGCGGGAAATCGATCAGGTCCGCGAACGCATGGCCAACGAAGAAATCGGCACCACGCAATGGCCGCTGTTCCAGTTCCGTATCAGTCGCATCAGTGCCGGCGCCAGCCGTGTGCATCTGTGCATCGACATGCTGATCGCCGATGCCTGGTCGATCTTCCAGGTGATCATCCCCGACCTGATCGATCTTTACATGGACGATGACGCACAACTGCCGGAGCTGCACACCAGCTTCCATGACTACGTCGCCTACCGGCAAAAAGTGCTTCAAAGCGCCCAGTATCAGGCCGACCGCGAGTACTGGCTGGACAAGATCAACCATCTGCCGGCGGCCCCGCGCCTGCCTCAACTGGAGCCTGGAGAGTTCACTGGCACGTCGCGTTTCGAGCGATACGAGGGCACCCTCGCCGTTGCTGCCTGGGAGCGCCTGCAGAGTCAGGCCCAGGCGCGCAATATCTCGCCGTCCGGGGTCGTCGCACTGGCGTTGTGCGAAGTGCTGCGCGGCTGGAGTGAAGAGGAGCGGTTTACCCTGAACTTCCCGGTTTCCGACCGGATGCCCGTCACGGCCGATATCGACCAGGTCGTGGGCGACTTCACCAACACCTTGCTCGTGCCTTATGAAGCCGCGGCCGCCGACACCCTCGAGGCGCGTGGCCAGCAGCTGCAAGGCGCCATCTGGCAGGCGCTGGATCATCGCCTGTTCAACGGTGTCGAGGTGCTGCGCGAGCTGGCCCGAGTCCGTCGCAGTGGCGGCGCGCCACTGATGCCAATCGTCCTTACCAGCCTGCTCGGGCACCCGGGACGTCATGATTCGGCGCTCTTTGGGCAAGAGGTCTACGGTGTATCGCAAACGCCTCAGGTGACCCTTGATGTGCAATTGCGCGAGTCCGAGGGCACCTTGCACTTCAAATGGGATTACCTCACCGGGGTCATTCGTCCCGAGGTCGTGGAGTCGATGTTCGGTGCATTCCGCACGTTGCTGCAGCAACTGGCCGATGACAGCGAAATATGGCAACGCACCTGGCTCGACCTACGCCCTGCCGCGCAAATCGGAATACGCCACGCCGTCAACTCGACGCAGGCGCCAGTACCGCAGGTTCATTTGCGTGACCTGCTGTTGGCAAGGATTGCCGAGCGCGGGGGGGAAACCGCCGTCCTCGATACTCATCGCAGCTATAACTGGGGCGAAATCGGCCGGGTGGCGGCGCGAATCAGCAAGATGATCCAGCAAACCCGCCATCCTGATGAGCGCTTTGTCGGCATTGTCCTGCCCAAGGGCAGCAGCCATTATGCCGCGGTCTACGGTTGCTTGCTGGCCGGGGTCGGCTATGTGCCGGTGGATATCGACCTGCCATCCGAACGTATCCGTTCGGTACTTTCCCAGGCCGGGGTACTCACCGTGATCGCCGGTGTCGATACCGCGTTGCCCGAACAGATCCAGCGGCTGGTACTGACAGATGAAGACCTGCATGCGTGGGCTGCAGAGCACACGGACCTGGCCTTGGCACCTGTGCCTGCGGAGTACTCGCCGTATGTGATTTTCACCTCCGGCTCCACCGGTAATCCCAAGGGTGTCGAGATTCCAGAGGCTGCCGTGGTCAACCACGTTTATGACGTCGTCGAGCGTTTCGGCCTGGACGCGTCCACTCGCCACCTGGCCACGGCCGCCCTGCATTTCGACATGTCGGTCTTCGATATCTTCGGCCCCCTGCTACACGGTGGCTCGGTGGTGGTGCCTGCGCAGGCGGCAGGTCCGGATCCCGATGCCTGGCTACGCCTGCAACGCCGCCACGGCGTGACGTTCTGGGCCTGCGTTCCGGCCATCATGGATCTGCTGTGCAGTGTTGCGCAGACGGCGCGCAGTCTCTGCGCGGTGGAATCACTGAGCCATATCGTCATGGCGGGTGACTGGATTCCACTGCCCTTGCTGCCACGCGCCAGGGCGCTTTACCCGAACGCACGTCTTTACTCCTGCGGCGGTCCGACCGAGACCACGAACTGGTCGGTGCTGCATGAGATCGACGCACAGGAAGGCCAGCGAGTGCGCTCGGTAATCTATGGTGCGCCGATGCGTAATTCGGCCTATCACATCGTGGCGGGTGACTGGACCGATTGCCCGGATTGGGTGCCCGGGGAAATGCTCGTCGAAAGCGATGTCTCCCTGGCGTGTGGCTACATCGGCCAACCGGAACTGACCGCCAAGGCCTTTGTCCGGCACCCGCGCAGCGGCCGGCGTATGTACCGCACCGGCGACCTGGGACGTTACCTGCCCAACGGTGAAATCGAGATCCTGGGACGTATCGACAACCAGATCAAGCTCAATGGCCTGCGCATCGAACTGGGTGAAATCGAAAGCGTGGCAGAGTCCTGCGCTGGCGTCTCGCGAGCCTGTGCCGTAGCCCTGCCGGGCCCCGACGGGCATCCCAAACAGATCGCCCTGGTGTATGTCGGCGAGCCCGAGCTGGCAGCGGCAATCACCCTGACTCTGACCCAGCGCCTGCCGGCCTACATGGTGCCAAAGACTGTCCAGTCGTTACCCCGGTTACCCCTGTCGAAGAACGGCAAGGTGGATGTCCTGGCCCTGCGTGAAACCCTGAGGAATGACATGAAAGAACCCAATGGCAAGACTTCGCAAACCATCCTGCGCACGGTTATCCGGGTGATCGCCAGTCATCTCGAACAACCCGTGATACTGCCCGAAGACAACTTCTTCGACCTCGGCGGCGATTCGCTGTCGGCGATGAAGATCAAGATCGAACTCGAGTCGCAGTTGTCCATGCCCGTACCGCTGGAGAACCTCATGCTCACCGAGACCATCAAGGAGTTTGCCAACAGCCTGGACGAGGGGAACCAGCCATGATCAGGGACAACCTGCACCAACAATGGCTGGAAGATGTGGAAGCCTACCTGGATGGACGCACGACGCCACAGGCGCTAGAGGCCAACGGGCAACGGCGGGCTAGCGAAGTCTTGCACTATGTCCAGGAAGGCTCGGCATTCTATGCCGGGCACCTGCGCTCGCAAGCTGGCAGTCCGAGCGCCTTGCCGGCTTTGGACGGCGTGCCTTTCACCACCAAGGACGACCTGCGCGCCGTGGGTCGCTCGGTCTGCAGCCTGCCTTTCGAGCAGATCGCGGTGTACTACGAAACGACCGGGACCACCGGATTGCCAACCCCCTGCCCGCGCGCGGCGATCGATGTCGAAACCAGCGGCGCCTATGTGCAGAAGGCCGTCGCCGACCTGTATCAGTCGACATTCGGCACGACCCAAGCCCTCACCGCGATCATGGGGCCGTCGGAGCTGTATGCGTTCGGCGATACCTATGGCGAGGTCTGCCGCAACCTGGGCATTCCCTACGTGCGACTGTGGCCGGAAAGCCCGCGCGTCGGTCTGGTCAAGGCCGCTCAGTTGATCAACGACCTGGGCGTGCGCTCACTGATCTGCTCGCCCGCCGTAGCGCTGGCCCTGGCCCGCCTCTACACGAGCCAGGGAATCGATCCGCGTGCAACAGCGGTCGGTCAGATCATGGTGCTGGGTGAACTGTGCACGCCGCAAATGCTGAGCAATATTGCCCGGGTCTGGAATGCCCATTGCACCCACGGCCTGTATGGCTCTCAGGAAGCCCATGCGGTGGCCACCGGTTGCGCAAACGGCAACCTGCACTTCTCCGAGACCAACTATCTGGCGGAAATTCTTCCGGTTCCGGGTATGGAGGGCGATATCGGCGAACTGTGCCTGACGATGCTCGTGCCTGGGGCCAAGCCGCTGATCCGCTATCGCACCGGCGATCTGGCGCGGCTGCACGCTGCCGAGGACTGCGGGTGCGGCAATCGTTCCCGTTGCCTGCGGGTCTTTGGCCGGGTGAGTGATGTGATGACCCTCGGCGGTCGCCAGGTCCTTCCGGCACTGATCGAGTCAGCGGTGCTGACGGCAGCCGAATGGGTCTCTGGCTACGAAGTCAGGATCTGCTCCGCCAGCGACGGAAGTGACCATATCGAGGTGTCGATGGTGGCAGGTATCGGCGAGCGCTCGCTGGCCGAAGTACAAGAGCAGATGGCCGGCCATTTCGGCACCTCAGTCCAGCTGCAACTGGAGCAGAGCCTGGATCCGAGGACCGAGACCGGTGCCTACATTTCCTGGAAGCACGCACGTATTCGCGATCAACGGGAGCCAGCACTGTGAGTTCATTACAACCGATCCCCCTGTGGACCGTGGAGCACCACGACATCGCCGATGCAGCGCCGGTCGCCCAGGTGCGGCGTGGCCTGCTTGGGCTCTATCCGTGCCCGGCGCTGTTCGAAACCGGAGCGGGCTTCCTGCCAGTCGACGGTCACCAGACCACGTTCATGATCGACCTGCTATTGGAGCTGAAACTGGTCAATGGCACTTGGCGGCTGTCGGCTGGCGCGCCATTCCAGTGGGCGTTGGCCGCCTGCGAGCAGATGCTGAACAATTCACAGTCGAGCCTGTGCGAACGCCTGCGACGGGTCACGCAGACGCTGGCCTTGCCGGAGGGTTTTCCGCTGGTGCTGGCGCTGGGCTACAGCGCCGCGCGCTTCGTCGAAAACCTGCCGGACATTGCCATCGAGCGAGATGTGCCCGAGGTGCTGGTGCGGGTCTATCGGCAGATCGTGCGTTACGAAGACGCTCAAGGTCCGGCGCAAGTCGACGTCCTCAACGCCGGGGACAATGCTCAAGCGCAACTGGACGCCCTGCTTGCGGTGCTGCGCAAGCCGCCCGTGGCACCCGCGCCAGCGCTGGCCACTGAGGTCGCCGTGGTCGAGGACGTCACTGATCGCGAGGCATTCTGTGCGGCGGTTTCCCGGGCCAAGGAATACATCCGCGCCGGTGAGATCTACCAGGTGCAGTTGTGTCGACGTGCAGTGTCCAGCGCGATGATTGCGCCGGTGGATCTTTATGAACGCCTGACATCGGTCAATCCCGCGCCGTACATGTACTACCTGGACCTTGCCGACCTGCACGTCGTGTCATCCAGCCCGGAACTGATGATCCGCCTCCATGACGGTGTGGCTCAGGTCCGGCCCATCGCCGGCACCATGAGCCGGGAGGATGAGCGCGGCAGTCCGCTGGACAAGATTCCCAAGGAAGCCGCCGAGCACTTGATGCTCGTCGATCTGGCGCGCAACGACCTGGCCCGGTGCGCTGTTCCTGGGGGCGTACAGGTGACTTCGTTCATGCAACAGGACACATACGGATCCTTGCTGCACCTGGTTTCGACCGTGGAAACCAAGGTGCGCGAGCACTGTGATGTCTGGGATCTGATCGTGGCGAATTTCCCGGCAGGCACCATGACCGGCGCCCCCAAGGTCCGGGCAATGGAAATCATCGCCGAGCTGGAAGGCAGCGCTCGCGGGTTGTACACCGGTTGTGTCGGCTATATCACCGGCGCCAACAGCGCGGTGCTGGCCCTGACCATCCGCACGATCGTCGGCAATGCCGGACGCTATGTACTGCAGTCTGCGGCGGGAGTCGTCGCTGACTCCGAGCCCGAAGATGAATGGAACGAGGCGGGAGCGAAGATCAAATCGTTTTCCCGAGCAATGGGAGCCAGCGTATGAGAGTGATGTTAGTCGACGCCTTCGACAGCTTTGTGTATGTCATCGAGCAGTACTATTCGGCGGTGGGTGCAGAGACCCGGGTCGTTCGCGTCAACGATGACCCCATCGCCCACTATCGCCAGTGGCAACCGCAGTTACTGGTGCTGGGGCCTGGACCGGGCACTCCCGAAGATCATGGCTACCCGCAGATCATCCGCGCGATGGATGAGCAGCAGGCCATTTTCGGGGTCTGCCTGGGGCACCAGGCACTGGGCGAACATTTCGGCTGGAAGCTCAGCCGTGCGCCCTCCTCCCAACATGGCAAATACGCTCAGGTTCACCATGACGGACGAGGCGTCTTTCAGGACGTACCATCGGCCGTCACTGTGGTGCGTTATCACTCGCTGGCAATCACCGACCCGGGAGCATCCAGCCCATTGGTGGCCACGGCCTGTTCGGACGATGGTGTGAACATGGCGGCGCGGCATCGTACCCGGCCGATCGAAAGCGTGCAGTTTCACCCCGAGAGCATCGGCACCGCTCACGGGATCAAAATGATTCGTAACTCATTGGCGCTGGCCAACGTCAACGCCATGGGCTGAATGCTCGAAAAAAAGCCCTGGGTGCCGGCCGGAAGCCGGGCGACACCCGTTTAAATCTAAGGACTGGATAAACATGATGCACACACCCAAGAACGCAACGCTTAATGAAAAACGATGGCAGGCCCTGGCTGTCATCTCGATCATCCAGTTGATACTGCTGCTGGATGCCACCGTGGTGAACGTGGCCCTGCCACGGATCAAACACGAACTGGGACTCACGGACGGGTCCCTGACCTGGGTAGTCAACGCCTACCTCATTACGGCTGGATCGCTGTTGCTGCTGGGCGGAAGGATCGGCGACGCCTTCGGCGTGCGCCGCACGTTTCAGGTCGGCGTAGTGATTTTTGGCGCATTTTCCCTGCTGGCAACCTTTGCTCAGGACGCCACCGTACTGATCATCAGCCGTGCCGGCCAGGGCGTCGGTGAAGCGCTGGCGTCTGCCACCGGACTGGCCATGGTGTCACTGCTGTTTCCCTCCGGCCCCGAACGCGGCAAGGCGTTTGGCATCTGGGCGGCACTGGGTGGTCTGGGCTCGATCATCGGTGTCCTGCTGTCCGGTGTACTGACGCATTATCTGTCGTGGCGTTGGGTCTTCGGGATCAACGTACCGATCGTCCTGCTCCTGATCGTGGCTGCCGCGGTCATGATTCCCAAGTTCACTCACCGTAGTTCCACCCCTCTGGACCTGGGCAACGCTCTGATCCTGGTGGTGGCCGTCGCCGCGACCGTCATGGCCGTGATGGGCTCTGGCATCGAACACCTGCCGGGGCAGCGCATCACGCTTCTGCTACTGGGTATATTGGGTATCGCCGTGGTATTGCGTCGTTGCAAGCGCTCGGAAAACGGCATCATTCCGGCACGCCTGATGACACGCTCCCCGCGTGTGGCTGGTTATGCCATCGTGGCCATCCTGGCAGCCACCTCCGGCGCCCTGTTCTATCTTGGTGTTCTGTTGTTGCAAGACTACCTGGGCCTGACCCCGATGCAGACCGGCCTGGCGTGGCTGCCCTTCTGCCTGGGTTTCTTCCCTGGCATCTTCCTTTCGCAGTTCGTCATGCAACGCTGGAGTCCGCAGGCCGCCGCCGTGGTTGGTCTGGCAACCTCCGCACTGGGTTTCGCACTGTTTGCCTTCGGCGTTCCGCTGCACAACTACTGGCTGGGAATGCTCCCGGCGATGCTGGTGACTTCCATCGGCTTCGGTTGTGTCGCACCGGTTGCCCAATCGTTGGCCACCAGCGACCTTAGCGAGGCAGATGCGGGGGCCGGATCCGGTATTACCACCACCATCCAGCAATTGTTCCAGGTGTTCGGGGTCACGCTTCTGGCAGCTGTGGCCCTGGCGGTCTCCGACAACTCCGGAGTGCCTGCCATCGCCGCCAACGGTTTTGTCGCCGCCTTCGCCGTATCGGCGCTGGCAATGATCGCAGGGGCGGTGCTGATCTGGGCCGGACGCAATGCGCTGGCGCTCGAGCCAGCCCCCGCGAGCCCACAACCGTAGGTTATCGTCATGCATCAGAACTACCTGATCCCCCCCTTCAAGGGGCCACTCACGACGCTGTCCAGCGTCGCGGCACTGCGGGAAAAATGGACCGGGGCGATGCTTGACCAGACAGGGCGCGCCTATAGCGGCGCGCTGCGTCTGGACTTCAGCGCGCAGTGCGACCAGGCACTCGTATTCGAGGCTGTGGCCAAGGTCTTGGCGCGACATCCAATCCTGGCCGCCCGGTTCGGGTTTGAAGACGAACAACTGGTCGGTCGAGCCCCTGCCGAGCAGGCATTGCGCCAAGCGTTGGAGGAGCAATTGAGTGAAGTGCAGGCCACCGTCAGTGACCAGGACTTTCTTGCCTACCGGGCCCGCCACGCCGGTGAACCGGGGCTGCGCATCGTCTCGACGGTAGACGAAACCGGTCTGCATATCTGGATCGGCTTCTGGATTTATACCTGCGATGGCGCATCGATTGATCTGTTGATGGACGATATTGCCCGGTGTTACACCGGCCTGCCCCCGGTGTCCTGCGCGGACTGGAATGACTATTGCCGGTTGCAGCACCTGCCGGCACAGTCAGTCAGCGCGGTGCAGCAATGTGAGATTTACCCGGGGACAGGACCCTACGGGCTTGATGCGTTGCGCCGCAAAAGCGGCAACGCAAAGGGGCGCATGCAGAGCCTGAAATTCACCTCCAGCGTCGCGCGCAGCAGGGTAATGGACTATGCCAGAAGCCTGCGCGTGACACCGTTTGCGCTGCTGTTGGCGATCTATCAGCGGGCAATCAGTGCCGTCAGTGGTGTCGCTACCGTGGTCACGGGAGTGCCTTTTGCCAACCGCCCGGACGCTGCGGTCCAGTCGCTGGTGGGGCCGTTGTCCAACACCATTCCGGTCAGTACCTGGCATGCGCCCGACGAGCCGTTGGCAGCGGTGATCAAACGCGTGCAGCGGGCAGTGATCAATGCCGCGGCGCGTCAGCATCTGGAACCGGCGGCGTTATATCCCGAGGGCATATCTACGCGTACCGCCGGTTTCGAACTGCCGTTTCCCCAGCTGTTCAACGCCTGGAACTCACGCAGCGAAGGCAGCCGTATCGACTTGGGTGAGGACCAGTGGATGAGCCTTAAGCTTTTGCCGAACGATACCTGTCGCGTTTCTTTCGAAATCACCCTGGATGAGCACACCGAGCATATTTCCGGGCGGATCGACATGGACGCCGATGCCTATGGCGAACAGGCAGGCCAGGTCATCGAGCACATGATCCGTGACCTGCAAAGCATCCCCGGCGATTGATCAACAAGGCGTTAAGCAAACATCAGGGGCGGCATCACGCCCGCCCCTGACTTGATCGTTCCCGGGCACACCGGAGCCCAATGTGTTTGGGCGCCCGATCAGAAATCCACGGTCGCCGAAAGCAGATAGGTTCTCGGCGTCGACAACGTCAAACCCGGCTCACTGTCATCCGAAGCGCCTGCCGAACTCCAGTAGCGTTTATCCAGCACGTTCTCGACATTGGCGCGCAGCGTGACGGTTTTCTCATCGACTTTGAACGCATAACGCGTCCCTACGTCGAAGCGCTCCCAGGCGTCGATTTCCTTTTCGTTGGACTGATCCAGATACTGCGCGCTGGAATAAATCCCGCGTCCGGTCAGCGTCAGGCCTTGCACCGTCGGCACATCCCACTCGGCGCCAAGATTGATGTTGTATTTCGGCGTCGCCGGCGCGCGATTGCCGTCGAACGTGCCATTGGTCGTGTGGGTCAGCTCGCTGTCGATGTACATCAAGCCACCGAGCAACCGCAAGCCTTTGAGCGGTTCGCCGAACACGCTCAGCTCCACGCCGTCGTTCTGTCGCTTGCCGTTGGGGCCGAAGACTCGGGTCGTTGCGTTGGTTTCGTAAGCTGGCTGCTTGATCCTGAACACGGCTGCCGTCAACGCATACGAACCGGCGTCGTACTTGGCACCGACCTCGACCTGACGGCTAATAAATGGCGGGAAGATCTCATCCTCATTCACTGATGTCGAAGGCGCAATCTTGCCCTGACTCAAACCTTCCATGTAGTTGGCATACAGCGACAGCTTGTCAGTCGCCTTGAACAGAATGCCGCCCGATGGCGAGACTTTTTCCTCGTCGTAAGCGGTGTCACCTTTGACGTCATCGCTCCAGTCGTCGACCTTCACCCGTTGCCAGCGCGCACCGAGGGTCAACAAAAGCCGATCATCAAAAAAGCCCAAGGTGTCGGACAACGCCACGCCGCTGAAGCGGTTTTCCGTGTAGACCTTGGCGTCATTGCGCGTCGGCGTGCCGGGTTTCGCGGTTTCCACCGGGTCATACAGATTGCTGCGACCGGCCGCATATCGCGCACCGCCATTCTCGAAATCCATATAAAAGTAGCTGGCCGCCAGATTGACTTCGTGGCTCACCGGCCCGGTATGGAACCAGTTGCGCACACCGGCCGTGGCGGTACGGACATTCTCGTCGCGGGTAAAATCACGCGGTTGCACGCTGAAGTCGCCGGCATCGTTGGTCACGGAAACCGCATGTCGAAGGAACTCGTGATTGCTCTTGCGGGCGCCAACGCCGCCGTAGACCATCACCGAATCATTGACATCAAACTCAGCGTTCGCTGTGCCGAAGGTGTCTTTGGTCCGCGCCTGGCTCCACGGTTGCGCATAGTTATCGTGCACGTCGCTGGCGTTGGGCACCTTGGCATTGGCAGCAACTTGCACGCGCTCTTGCGGGGCGTCGGTGTCGCGTTCGGTGTGACCGATATCGGTCGAAAGTCGCAAGCGCTCACCGCGAAAGTCCAGGCCGAGCACCGCCATGTCGCGGTCGACACTCTGATGATCCCACTCCGTGTCACCGGACTGCTTCACCCCGTTGAAACGCAGGCCGAACTGGTTGTCTTCGCCGAAACGGCGGCCGACATCCACCGCACCACCGGCCTGATTATTCGACGCGTAATTGGCCGTCAGTGAAGTGATCGGCAGGTCGGTAGCGCGCTTGGGCACCACGTTGATCCCCCCGCCCACACTGCCTCTCGGCGAAATACCGTTGATGAGCTGGCTCGGGCCTTTGAGGATGTCGACGCGATCGGCCATTTCCATGTCGATTGTGTAAGTCGGCAGAACCCCATAGAGGCCGTTATAGGCCACGTCACTGTTGAACAGACTGAAACCACGGATGGTGAACTGCTCGTAACGTCCACCGGCCGGGTTGGTCGCGCGCACCGATGGATCGCTGGCAATCAGATCACCCAGCGTGCGTGCCTGTTGGTTTTTAACGGTTTCGCTGGTGTAGGTGGTCATGCTGAACGGGGTTTCCATGAAGTCTTTCGACCCCAGCAAACCCTGTGAGCCGCGACGCGCTACCTGGCCACCGGCAAAGACATCGGCGCCTGTCGAATCGCTGGCGCCGAGGATCGAAGTCGGTGCAAGTTGCAGGCTGCCAGCCTCCGGCGCAGGCACCAGGGTGTAAGCGTGCTCGCCTAGCGGTAGCAGTTGCAAACCTGAGCCCAGCAACAACCGGGTAAACCCCTCCTCCACGCCAAACTCGCCGGACAAACCATTGCTGTTGCGCCCGCTGACCAGCGCCGGATCGACAGACAGATTGACCCCGGCCAACCCGGCAAACCGCGTCAACGCTGCACTCAGACTACCCGCCGGCACTTGATAACCGCGCCGGGCGTCTTCGGCCCAGCTCGACTGGATCAACACAGGGCTGGCACTCAGGCTCAGCAGCAGACTCAACTGCAACAACGGACGCAAACGACTTGGGAATACTGCGGGCATTGGAAGACGCTCTCGATTTTGTTCACTTGCCTGGAATGACCAGCGAGGCGAAAAAAAGGGACAGGCTTCAGCCAGTTTTTTCTGAGGGGGGAATATTTCGAGGCGTGAGAGACACCCAGAACCGCGTACGCGTATGAACATCGATCGGCAGGCTCGCCGTGAGCAGTGCGAGGATTTGATCGGTGTTGTCGAGGCGGAAACTGCCGGTGATGCGCAACGCTTCCAAGGCCGGGTGCCAACGCAACTGCCCCGAACGATAGCGACTCAGCTCGCGCAAGAAGTCTCCCAACGCTTGGTTCTGCGCCATCAACACACCGTCGCGCCAGCCCGGCATCAACGCATCGAATGCTTTGACGGAACCTGCGCCAGACGCTTGCAGGCTGACTTGCTGTCCTTGATTCAACACCAGCGCGGGTCCGTGCAACGGCTGTAACTGCACCGCGCCGCTGACGACCGAAACATTGCAGTCACGCTCATTGAGACGCACGCAAACCTCGCTGCGACTGACGATGATCCGGCCGTAAGGCGCATTGATGGTCAGCGCCGAAGTGCCCGGAACGTTGAGCGCGATCTCGCCACGCACCAGCGTCACTTGCCGTGCCGGCAGATCGACATTCACTGCGCTGGCGGTGTTCAGTTGCAACGAACTGCCATCGGCCAACGGCAAACGCAGGCGCTCCCCGGTGCTGGTGTGCAGATCGGCACGCCAGACGTCCATCGGCAATTGTCGACTGATCAGCCACGCCGCCGGCACCAATGCGGCGAGACCGAGCGCACGTTTCAGCGCAGCGCGACGCGCCAGATCCGGACGGTCCAGCGTGGCCATGGCCAACGCCGCCGGCACCGCAGAAAAGCGCTGGCGCAGCAGTTGAATCTTCTGCCAGGCATCTTCATGACGACTGTCACTGCTGCGCCAATGCTGCAGTCGCGCGTGATCGTCATCGGTGGCATCCCCGGATTCAAGCAGCGCCAGCCATTGCGCGGCGGCGCGTGCCACTTTGCGAACTTCTGCGTTGAGCGCTACGCGCATGCTAGATCCAACATCAAGCAATGCTCATAAGCCTTTGCCATATACCGTTTTATGGTTCGTTCGCAGACTTGCAGACGCTCGGCGATTTCGCGGTAACCAAGGCCCTCAAGCTGACTCCACAAAAACGCCCGGCGCACCTCCCGTGGCAAACCATCGAGCAGCTCATCCAGCGCTTGCAGGGTTTCCAGCAGCAGCCAACGTTGCTCGGGCGACGGCACGCAATCTTCGGGCAACTGCGCGAGGGCTTCGAGATAGGCCTTCTCCAGGCTGCGGCGGGTGTAGAAATTGCTCAGCAGGCGCTTACCCACGGTCAGCAGGTACGCGCGCGGTTCACGCATGTCGGCAATCGGTTGAGCGCCGCACAGCACGCGCAGGAAGGTGTCCTGGCTCAGGTCCGCCGCATCCCACGCGTTGCCCATGCGCCGCCGCAGCCAGGTTTCCAGCCAGCCTCGGTGATCCCGGTACAACGCGTGCAGGCTCTGCTCCGATGGCGCCGTTGCTTCAGTCATCTCAAGAGGCCCTGCGCGAAGTAAGAATTCAAATGAGACTGATTCTATTTAACTTCGGTTGGGACACAAAGATCTTTTTGCCGGTTAGCGCAATCCCGAGCGTTTCAGCGTCTCGCTCGGCAGCTCTTTGAACAGCGCCCGATAACTGCTGGAAAACCTTCCCAAATGCCAGAACGACCAGTGCATGGCCACCTCGGCCACGGTGGTTTCCGTCGGCCGGCGCTTGAGCAATTCGCGGTGTGCGCTGTTCAATCGGCGCAGGCGCAGCCAGTGGCTCGGGGTCATCCCGGTGTAGGCCTTGAACGCCTGCTGCAATTGCCGCAACGGCACGCCTGCCACCTGCGACAGTTCAAGCAGGTTGACGGTGTCTTCCGGCGAATCCGCCGCCCACTCCCCAACCCGTTTCATGATCATCCGTTCTTCGCTACGTTTCTGTAACCCGCCGCGATCAAGGGTGCTATGAGCGTTATCGAGGATGAACAGACAGTCTTCCAGCAGCTGCTTGGTCAGCGAATCTTTATCAAGCAGATCAACAGCTTGAGACACCTTCGTGAGAGTCGAGCTTAACCAGCGACTGAACAAAGCGTTCTGCCCGCAATTAAGTTGCGTCATGAACAACCCTTCGAGTTTCGCCACATTCAGACCGTGCTCACGGACAAACTCCGGGCCGAACACCACGGCGATTTCCTGGTAATTCTCCGGGGTGATCCAGATGTTGCGACTTTCTTCGTTGAGCAGGTACAGCGCGTTGTCGCTGCGATCGAAACAGAACGCCAAGGCACCCGACGGCGCGCTGAAATTCTGCTCGACGCGGGTGTTCATCTGCTCTTCATAGACCTCGACACCCTGCAGATCCAGATAGCGGATCTGCCCGGCGAAATGGCCCGGCGACATCTGTTGATAATGCTGGACCCAGCCCGGTGTGACACGGACTTGCTCGGCGACATCGGCGGTATTGAACGCTTGGACTTGTAGCGGATTGCACGTTGTCATGGGGTGACCTTGCGCACTCTTTTGGTGCGCTTTGGTGTTGCTTAAAGTGGATAGATGGAACTGCAAGGCTCGCCCAAGATAGTCGTCAACGCGCCACAGGGGAAGGGGCGGAAGATGAAACCCGCCCTCCCCGGCGTCTATAAAACCAATAACGAGGTCTTTATGAATGCCCCTTTCGATCAGCTGTTCACGTGGCTGAAAGATCACAAGATTACCGAAGTCGAATGTGTGGTCAGCGACCTGACCGGCATTGCCCGCGGCAAGATCGCACCGACCAACAAGTTCCTGCATGAGCGAGGCATGCGCCTGCCGGAAAGTGTGCTGCTGCAAACGGTAACCGGGGATTTTGTCGACGACGACATCTACTACGACCTGCTCGATCCTGCCGACATTGACATGGTCTGCAAGCCCGTGGCTGACGCGGTCTACGTGATTCCGTGGGCGATCGAACCGACCGCCATAGTCATCCACGACACCTTCGACAAGTTCGGCAACCCGATCGAACTGTCGCCGCGCAACGTTCTGAAGAAAGTCTTGCAGCTGTACACCGACAAAGGCTGGAAGCCGATTGTGGCGCCGGAAATGGAGTTCTACCTGACCCAACGTTGCGAAGACCCGGACTTGCCGCTCAAGGCACCGCTGGGCCGCTCCGGTCGTGCTGAAAGCGGTCGTCAGTCGTTCTCCATCGATGCTGCCAACGAGTTCGATCCGCTGTTCGAAGACGTCTATGACTGGTGCGAATTGCAAGGTCTGGACCTCGACACACTGATCCACGAAGACGGCCCGGCGCAGATGGAAATCAACTTCCGCCACGGCGACGCCCTCGATCTCGCCGACCAGATCACCGTGTTCAAACGCACCATGCGTGAGGCGGCACTCAAGCACAACGTTGCGGCGACGTTCATGGCCAAGCCGATCGGTGATGAGCCGGGCAGCGCCATGCACATCCACCAGAGTGTGGTCGACATCGCCACTGGCAAACCGATTTTCGCCAATGAAGACGGGCAGATGAGCGAACTGTTCCTGCACTACATCGGTGGTTTGCAGAAGTACATTCCGAAAGTGCTCCCCATGTTCGCGCCGAACGTCAACTCGTTCCGCCGTTTCCTGCCGGACACCTCGGCACCGGTCAACGTCGAATGGGGTGAGGAAAACCGCACCGTCGGCCTGCGTGTGCCGACTTCCAGCCCGGAAGCCATGCGCGTGGAAAACCGCTTGCCGGGCGCCGATGCCAACCCGTATCTGGCGATTGCCGCCAGTTTGCTCTGCGGATACATCGGCATGGTCGAAGGCATAGCGCCGAGCGCAGCGGTCCAGGGCCGCGCTTACGAGCGCCGCAACCTGCGTTTGCCGATCACCATCGAAGAAGCGCTGACGCAGATGGAAGAGTGCGAGGCCGTTGCGCAATACCTTGGCGACAAGTTTGTCCGGGGTTACGTCGCGGTGAAACGAGCCGAGCATGAAAACTTCAAGCGCGTGATCAGCTCGTGGGAGCGTGAGTTCCTGATGCTCAGCGTCTAATCCAAATCTGCATAAATCCCTGTGGGAGCGAGCCTGCTCGCGAAGGCGCCGGCACAGTCACCATTGATGTTGCCTGACCCACCGCTTTCTCGAGCAGGCTCGCTCCCACAAGGGGAATAGCGAACCACCTGAAAAATCCAACAATTTAAGAGGTGTCGAAATGCATCTGTTGAAATCCGTACTCCCCGTCGCCCTGAGCGTGCTGTTCAGCGCCGTAGCCCAAGCCCAGCCCCAGGTCAGCGTCTACAACTGGACCGACTACATCGGCGAAACCACCCTCGCCGACTTCCAGGCCAAAACCGGGATCAAGGTGATCTACGACGTTTTCGACTCCAACGAAACCCTCGAAGGCAAACTTCTCGCTGGCCGCACCGGCTACGACGTGGTCGTGCCGTCCAACCACTTCCTCGCTCGTCAGGTGAAGGCCGGCGCGTTCCTCAAACTGGATCGCTCACAACTGCCGAATTTCAAGAACCTCGACCCGAAACTGCTCGAACTGCTGGAGAAAAACGACCCGGGCAATGCCCACTCAGTGCCATACCTGTGGGGCACCAACGGCATCGGCTACAACGTCGACAAAGTCAAACAAGTGCTGGGCATCGACCACATCGATTCCTGGGCCGTGCTGTTCGAACCCGAGAACCTGAAAAAACTCACCCAGTGCGGCGTGTCGATGATGGACTCCGCCGACGAAGTCTTCCCCGCCGTCCTTAATTACATGGGCATGGACCCGCGCAGCGAAAATCCGGAAGACTATAAAAAGGCTGAAGCGAAGCTGCTGAGCATCCGTCCGTACATCACCTATTTCCACTCCTCGAAGTACGTATCGGACCTGGCCAATGGCGATATCTGCGTGGCCTTCGGTTACTCCGGCGACGTGTTCCAGGCCGCCAACCGCGCCAAGGAAGCCAAGAACGGCGTGAACATCGCCTACGCCATTCCGAAAGAAGGCGCCAACCTCTGGTTCGATCTGCTCGCGATTCCTGCCGACGCCAGCAACACCAAAGAAGCCCATGCTTTCATTAATTACCTGCTCGATCCGCAAGTGATCGCCAAGGTCAGCGCCTCGGTCGGTTACGCCAACCCGAACCCGGCCGCCAAGCAGTACATGGATCAGGATCTGGTCAACAATCCTGAGGTGTATCCGCCTCAAGAAGTCCTCGACAAACTCTACATCTCTACCACCCCGCCTCAAGCGATCATGCGTCTGATGACCCGCTCCTGGAGCAAAGTGAAGTCGAACAAATGAATCAGTACACCCACGAACACGCCCGTTCCTATTACGCCGCTTCGGCTCGGGCGACTACACCTTATCCGCAACTGGAAGGTGATCTGAGCGCCGATGTCTGCGTGATCGGCGGCGGGTTCACCGGGGTCAACACGGCTATTGAACTGGCGCAGCGCGGGCTGTCGGTGGTGTTGATCGAAGCCCGGCGCATCGGTTGGGGTGCCAGCGGGCGCAATGGCGGCCAGTTGATTCGCGGCATCGGTCATGACGTTGACGGTTTCGCCAAGTATGTCGGTCAGGAGGGCGTGCGCTATTTGCAGCGCGCTGGCATCGATTCGGTGGACCTGGTGCGTCAGCGCATCGGCGACAACGGCATCGAATGTGATCTGCGCTGGGGCTTCTGCGACCTGGCCAACACCCCGGCGCAGTACGCTGCATTCAAGGATGAATTGCTCGACCTCGCCGAACTCGGTTACGCCCACGAAACCCGCCTGGTCAGCCCGGAGCAGATCCGCCAGCAAGTGGTGAATTCCGACCTCTATGCCGGTGGGCTAGTGGACATGGGTTCCGGTCACCTGCACCCGCTGGATCTGGTGCAAGGCGAAGCGCGACTGGCCGCGTCGCTTGGCGTGCAGATTTTCGAGCAGAGCGAAGTGCTGGAAATCATCCATGGCGCGACGGTGCAAGTGCGCTGCGCCCACGGCACGGTGCGCGCTGGCAGCCTGGTGCTCGGCTGCAATGCGCATCTGGACGAACTCGAACAGCAACTCAGTGGCAAGGTGCTGCCGGCCGGCAGTTACATCATCGCCACTGAGCCGTTGTCCGAGGAGCGCGCCGCGCAACTGATCCCGCAGAATCTCGCAGTCTGCGACCAGAAAGTCGGCCTTGATTACTACCGGCTTTCAGCCGACCGACGCTTGCTGTTCGGCGGTGCCTGTCATTATTCCGGGCGCGATCCGGCGGACATCGCGGCTTATATGCGACCGAAGATGCTCAAAGTCTTCCCGCAACTGGCGGACGTGCGCATCGATTACCAGTGGGGCGGGAAGATCGGCATCACCGCCAACCGTTTCCCGCAGGTCGGCCGGCTCAAACAGTACCCGAACGTGTTCTACGCGCAGGGCTATTCCGGGCATGGCCTGAACGTCACACACTGGTGCGCAAAACTGCTCGGCGAGGCGATTCACGCCGGTCACAGCCAAGGCATGGACGTGTTCAGCGGCGTGCCGCACATGACCTTCCCCGGCGGCCCGGCCTTGCGCTCGCCACTGCTGGCACTGGGGATGTTCTGGTATCGCCTGCGGGAAATGCTCGGCTAACGGCGCAAACAGCGCTGTCGCGATCTGATGGTTCCCACGCTCTGCGTGGGAACGATCATCAACAGGGGAATCGCGGTGCATGCGCTATACAGATTTGCTCTATCGCCAAGCACTTCTATATTGATGAGGTGCTTTTGCGTTCCTGACGCTCAGTGCCCAATCAATCGAGGAGGACATGGATGAAGTCGTCAGCCACCGACGAGCCGCGAGCGCCAGGCCAAGCCCCAGTCAAAACCCGCCGTTTCGGCATCTCACTGGTCTGGATCGTGCCGATCGTCGCGGTGCTGGTGGGCATCTCGCTGGTGGTGCACAACCTCATGCAGGAAGGCCCGACCATCACCGTGACGTTCAAGACCGGTGACGGTCTCACGGCCAATAAAACCGAAGTCAAATACCGCAACGTGGTCATCGGGCATGTCTCGGATGTCGAACTGGCCGACGATCACAAAAGCGTGAACGCGACGATCAAACTGGCCAAGCAGGCCGAAAGCTTTACCCGTGAAGATTCGCAATTCTGGGTAGTGCGGCCAAGAATCGGCGCCGGCGGCGTCTCGGGCATCGATACCCTGCTGTCCGGCGACTACATCGGTGCCGATATCGGCGAAGCCAACAACCGCTCGAAAAACTTCAAAGGCCTGGAGAACCCGCCGCCCATCACCTATGGCGAACCGGGCAAAACCTTCTCCTTGCACACCTCTGATCTGGGCTCGCTGGACATCGGCTCACCGGTCTACTTCCGCAAGATCCCCGTGGGCCAAGTAGTGTCCTATGCGCTCAATCCCGATGGTAAAGGCGTCAACATCGAAGTATTCATCCACTCACCCAACGATGCATACGTCACCGAAAACACCCGTTTCTGGAACGCCAGTGGCGTTGATGTCAGCGTCGGCGCCAATGGTTTCGCGGTAAAAACCGAATCGCTGTCGACCCTGCTGGTGGGCGGTATCGCGTTCCGCGCACCGGATTACAGCCCCAACGATAGTGTCGCCGCGGAAAACAAAGACTTCGAGCTCTTCGCCGACCAGACCGCCGCCCTCGCCCCGCCCAACGGCAAGGCGCAGTACCTGAGCCTGCGTTTCGATCAGGCCCTGCGTGGGCTGAAGGTCGATGCGCCGGTCGAATTCCTCGGTGTCGAGATCGGTCGCGTGGTGGCGGTCAATCTGGACTTCGACGAAGTCAAACGGACGTTCCCGGTCAACGTCGGTATCGTCATTTATCCGCAGCGCCTTGGCCGGGCGCACCAGAAAATGCTCAAGGCATTCAATGGCGACGAAAACGACGAAGCCACCGGCGCGCGCCTGATTGGCACCTTTATCGACAATGGCCTGCGTGCCCAGGCCCGTAACGGCAACCTGCTCACCGGTCAGTTGTACATCGCGCTGGATTTCTACCCGAAAGCGCCAAAAGTCGCGTTTGACCCAACCGCCCGCCCGGTCAGCATCCCGACGATTCCGGGCAGCCTCGAACAGTTGCAGGAAAAACTCGAAGCGATGGTCAACAAGATCAACGCACTGCCGGTAGAGCGTATCGCCAGCAACCTCGACAGCAATCTGGTCGAACTGCGCAAAGGTCTGACCCAGTTCAACGCCAAGACCTTGCCGGGCGTGCAGAGCACGCTCGCCGACGTCAGCAAGACCTTGCAGTCTGCCAGTTCAACGCTCGCCGAAGATTCGCCGCAACGCGAGAAACTCACCGAGACCCTCGACGAACTCGGACGCATGTCGCGCTCTCTGCGTGAACTCTCCGACTATCTCGGGCGTCATCCGGAATCGCTGATTCGTGGCCGTCCCGACAACGCGGCACCGCTGGACCTGAAAGGACCGCCACGCAATTGAGCACAGGAGCTGAACCCATGGCATCACCGCTGAAGATTACTGTGCTCGCTGTCGTTATGTTGCTGAGCGCCTGCCGCAGCGACCCGATCAGCTTTCACACGCTGACGCCGGCCCAACCAGGTCACGCTCGCAATGGCTCGGACATCGCGATCGAGGGCATCACCGTGCCGCCGCAAGTCGACCGTCCGCAAATCGTCATCCGCCAAGGCGACAGTGGCCTGGCGATACTTGAAACCGAATGGTGGGGCGCCAGCCTCGCCGATGAGTTGCGCAGTGCCCTGGTCGATCAACTGAGCAACGCCGCCGGCCAGCAGCGAATGTCGGTACGTGTCGACGTGCAGCGTTTCGATTCGATTCCCGGCCAGTACGCTTTGATCGACGTCAAATGGCGCCTGCGTCCACTCGGCGCGACGGACAGCGCCCTGCTGACGTGCCGTTCAGTCCTGCAGACGCCCTCGGGGCCGAGCATCGATGAACTGGTGACGGCGCAGCAGAACAACGTCAAACGTCTGGCTGCACAGATCACTCAGGCTGCCGGCAATGCACGCGGCTGCCCACCCTCCTCCTGATTCCCAACCGCAAAAAAAACTCACGTCAAGACGCACGGCCATCGTGCGTCGTCGAGTCGCTGCTAATCTGAATAGGAATGACATGTATTAACGGTTTTTTTAACGTTTTTTTCTCATTTGCCTGCCTACATTGCCTGCGACTCAACACTTGCAAATCATTCGCATCACATCAATGGCGAAGGTTTGCCTTTAACGTCTGAAAACCCGGAGCCCGCCCGTCATGAGCCCACACATTCCCGCCTTCCTGAAACGCGCCGTACTGGCTACCGCTCTGCTCGGCGCCAGCCAGGCCTATGCGGCTGACGGTGTTGGCTTGCTGGTTTACAACGCCCAGCACGAAAGCCTGACCAAGGCCTGGGTCGCCGGTTTTACCGAAGAGACGGGCATTCCGGTGACGATCCGCAATGGCGATGACACTGAGATGGGCAACCAACTGGTGCAGGAAGGCGCGGCCTCGCCGGCCGATGTGTTCCTCACCGAAAACTCCCCGGCGATGGTACTGGTCGACAACGCCAAGCTGTTCGCCCCGATCGCGCCAGCCACGCTGGAACAAGTCGATGCGGCGTACCGCCCGGCTCACGGCCAGTGGATTGGCATCGCTGCGCGCTCAACGGTGTTCGTCTACAACCCGGCGAAACTGGCGGAAAAAGACCTGCCGAAATCCTTGCTGGATCTGGCCAGACCGGAGTGGAAAGGTCGCTGGGCTGCCTCGCCGGCCGGCGCTGATTTCCAGGCCATCGTCGCTGCTGTGCTGGAGCAGAAAGGCGAAGCCGCCACGCTGGACTGGCTCAAAGGCATGAAAACCAACGCCACCGTGTATCGCGGCAACAGCGCCGTGCTCAAAGCGGTGAATGCCGGGCAGATCGACAGCGGCGTGATCTACCACTATTACAGCTTCGTCGATCAGTCCAAGACCGGCGAAAACAGCAAGAACACCCAGCTTTATTACTTCAAGCATCAGGACCCGGGCGCGTTTGTCAGTACCTCCGGCGCAGGCGTGCTGGCCTCCAGCAAACATCAGGAAGAGGCGCAGAAGTTCGTCAAATACATCACCGGCAAAGAAGGCCAGGAGATTCTGCACAGCGGCACCTCGTTTGAGTACGCAGTCGGCAAAGACGCACCGTCCAACGCGAAACTGACGCCGCTGAAGGATCTCGACGCACCCAAAGTCGATGCGTCGAAACTCGACAGCAAGAAAGCCGTTGAGCTGATGACTCAGGCCGGAATCCTCTAAGTGCTCCCCGAAACCCTACCGGCGCAGGTCGCAGCGGCCTCCTCCGCCAGCCTCAGGCTTAAACCCCGCGCCCTGACCGGGCGCGGTGGCTCTTGGGTGGTCGCGCTGGCCGTCGGCGTTTCATTGTTGTCGTTGCTCCCGATCGCGTTTGTCCTCGGCGTGTCGTGGGCCACCGGTTGGGCGACCATCGAAGCGTTGGTGTTTCGCCCACGGGTCGCGGAACTGCTGATCAACACCGTGCTGCTGGTGTTGATCACCTTGCCGCTGTGCATTGTGCTTGGCACTGCATTGGCCTGGCTGACCGAGCGCACCAATCTGCCCGGTCGACGTCTGTGGTCTTTACTGGCCGTGGCGCCGCTGGCAGTACCCGCGTTCGTGCATAGCTATGCGTGGGTCAGCCTGATTCCTTCGATTCACGGATTGCCGGCCGGCGTGCTGGTGTCGGTGATCGCTTATTTCCCGTTTCTTTACCTGCCGGTTGCGGCGACGTTGCGGCGGCTCGATCCGGCGATCGAAGACGTTGCCGAATCCCTAGGCCTGAAACCTTGGGCGGTGTTCTGGCGGGTGGTGCTGCCGCAACTGCGTCTGGCCATTTGCGGCGGCGCATTGCTGGTCGGGCTGCACTTGCTGGCCGAGTACGGCCTCTACGCGATGATCCGCTTCGACACCTTCACCACGGCGATTTTCGACCAGTTCAAATCGACCTTTAACGGCCCGGCGGCGAACATGCTGGCGGGCGTTCTGGCGTTGTGCTGCCTCGCGATGCTTACCGTCGAATCCGCCGCCCGGGGCAAGGCGCGTTACGCTCGTGTGGGTTCCGGTAGCGCCCGCGAGCAGCGCACGGTGCTGTTGCGTCGCGGCAGCGTCATCCTCGGACTGAGTCTGCAACTGTTGATCTGCCTGCTCGCGCTCGGCGTGCCATTACTGACGCTGGGTCGCTGGTTGATTGCCGGTGGCGTTGAGGTCTGGGGCGGTGGCGAACTGTTGCCCGCGCTCCTGCAAACTCTGTCGTTCGGTGTCGCCGGCGCGCTATTGACCAGTCTGGCGGCGATTCCGATTGCCTGGCTGTCGATTCGCGCGCCGGGCAAATTGCAGCGCTTGCTTGAAGGCTGCAACTACATCACCAGTTCGCTGCCGGGCATTGTTGTGGCACTCGCGCTGGTCACCGTGACCATCCATTTCGCCCGGCCGATCTACCAGACCACCATCACCGTGCTGCTCGCCTACCTGCTGATGTTCCTGCCCCGCGCATTGGTCAGCCTGCGTGCCGGTTTCGCCCAGGCGCCAGTGGAGCTGGAAAATATTGCGCAAAGCCTCGGTCGTTCGCCGCTGCGGGCCTTGTGGCTGGTCACCCTGCGCCTTGCCGCGCCGGGGGCTGCCGCCGGCGCCGCACTGGTGTTTCTGGCGATCACCAATGAACTGACCGCAACCTTGCTGCTCGCGCCTAACGGCACCCGCACCCTGGCCACCGGTTTCTGGGCCATGACCAGCGAAATCGATTATGCCGCTGCCGCGCCCTACGCACTGTTGATGGTGCTGTTATCGCTGCCGCTGACGGCCATCCTCTATCACCAATCCAGGCGCACCGCTGGCCGATGAACGCACTCGAACTGATCTCCCTGAACAAATCCTTTGGCGCGCAGAAAGCGTTGGATGACATCTGCCTGTCGGTGCCGACCGGCAGCCGCACGGTGATTGTCGGCCCGTCCGGCTCGGGCAAAACCACATTGCTGCGGATGATTGCCGGATTCGAATTCCCCGACGCCGGTAGCCTCACGCTCAATGGTCAGATGCTGGTCGACAGCACTCATGCCGTGCCCGCCTATCAACGGCAGATCGGCTACGTACCGCAGGACGGCGCGTTGTTTCCGCACATGACCGTCGCCGCCAATATCGGTTTCGGCCTGGCGCTGACCGGCACGGCCAGAGAGGAACGGATCAAGGAATTGATGGACAGCGTTTCGCTGGACGCCAACATGGCCGAGCGTTGGCCTCATGAGCTGTCCGGCGGCCAGCAGCAACGGGTGTCCCTCGCCCGGGCGCTCGCCCAGCGACCACGACTGATGCTGCTCGATGAGCCGTTCTCCGCCCTCGACACCGGCCTGCGCAGCGCCATGCGCAAAATGGTCGCGCGACTGCTGGAGGACGCCGGCGTCACCACGATTCTGGTGACCCACGATCAGGGCGAAGCGCTGTCATTTGCCGATCAGTTGGCGGTGATGCGCGGCGGACGGCTGGTGCAGTCCGGGCATCCGATGGATCTTTACCGATACCCACACGACGAGCAGACCGCACACTTTCTCGGCGAAGCCGTGGTAATGCCGGCGCGGATCGACTCCGGTCTGGCCCACTGCGATCTCGGCCAGGTGCCGGTCAACAGCAACGGTTTCATTGGCGATGCGCAGATCATGCTCAGGCCGGAACAGTTGCAGGTGTCGGGCGCCGTGCTCGGCACCCAAGGCTGTCCCGCCGTGGTGACCGAACGCGATTTTGCCGGCAACACCTGCACCCTCACGGTCGAACTGCGCTCGTTCGTCAATCAGCAACCCGGCCGCTCGTTGTTGGTCCGCAGCTCCGGCATGCACGCGCCGCCGGCCGGCAGCGACGTACAGTTATCGGTACTCGGTGCTGCTCACATCTTCGCGCTTTCCTGATCACAGATCGAAGCGATCCACCGCTCGCCGCCGCTCGTTGTCATCACGGACATCGTAGTTGGCGGTGGTCTGGATGTTGCTGTGGTGCGCGAGCTTCTGGGCGATCGACAGATCATGTTCTTCGATGACCCGGGTGATAAACGAACGGCGAAAATCGTGGGGCATGATCTTCACCCCGACCTGCGTGCCACGCTGACGGGCGATGTAGTAGATCGCGTGTTTGGTAATGCGCTCGCGGGTGATGTGGCTGCCGCGACGGATACGGTTGAACAGAAAGGCATCATCGCTCTCGCCTTCCTTGAGTTCTGAACGCCGCAACTCCAGCCACGCATTGAGTTTGGCGAAGGCCCAGGCCGGCGCGTACTTGATCAGTTGCTTGTTGCCCTTGCCGGTGACGGTCAGGCTGCGTGCAGTGAAGTCGACCTGATTCAAGTCCAGATCCACCGACTCCGACTTACGCATGCCGGTGCCGTACAACAGCGCAATCACTGCCGCGTCGCGCAGGCCTTGCGGGCGTGGATCGGCGGCGCACACTTCCATCAATTCATGGATCAAAGTGCGCTTCAAGTTGCGCCCCTGCGACAACCGCGTACCGGCAATGCCTTTGACCGAGCGCATCTTCAACAGATGATCCTGAGAGATCAAACTCATCCGCCATGCTTCATTCATCACCCCGCGCACGGCATTCACATAAAGCGAAGAAGTGTTCGGCGCATAGTTGTCTTCGCGTAAGGCGGCAACCAGGGCGACCACATCTTCAGGTTGTAATGCGTGCCAGGGGATTTCCTCGACATTCATGTCTTCAAAGCCGAGACGGTCGGCCGCATCCTGCAAAACGTAGCGCATGGTCAACTGGCTCGAGGGGGCCAGGCGCGCCAGATACAGGGTCATCGGATTGGTTTGGCGGGTTTGCAGCGGTACAACGGACAAGTCAGTCAAACGTAAAGGCCTTGAGTAAAAACAATTCAACACAGCAACTAACAACTGCAACATTTCCCCTATAAGGGGGACACTTCCGTAGGACTTTTCTACTAAAAACGACGATAAACGGTAGAAGTCTGAACAGCGGCTGTATGAGTTCTAGATAAACGATTCGCCGACCGGTTTTTCATGTTCCTTTCACAAAAACGCGCATAACCTTAATTCCAACAGATCCCGCGTCGGCCCTGTCCAAACTGCCGCGCGAAGCCACAAAAGTCAATCGCACACCGACGGTATGTCATTTCAGCAACTTATTGATGCAAAGGTATTTTTTGCGTCTACGCTGAGATTGGATCCTATTTGGTGAGTTGGTTTTCTTCTGATCGTTTGTGATGAGGTGTTCATGAGTCAGGCGTTTCTCCCCTTTTCTCGTCCAAGTATCGGCGATGAAGAAATTGCAGCCGTAGAACAAGTCTTGCGTTCCGGCTGGATCACTACCGGACCGAAAAACCAGGCACTCGAAGAGCAATTCGCACAGTACGTTGGTTGCCGTCACGCGGTGGCACTGTCTTCAGCCACCGGCGGCATGCACATCACTTTGCTGGCCTTGGGCATTGGCCCCGGCGACGAAGTCATCACCCCGTCGCAGACCTGGGTGTCGACCGCCAACATGATCTCGCTGCTCGGCGCCACACCGGTGTTCGTCGACGTCGACCGCAACACGCTGATGACCGACGCCGAGCGCATCGAATCCGCCATCACCCCGCGCACCAAAGCGATTATCCCGGTGCATTACGCTGGCGCCGCGTTCGATCTCGATCCGCTCTACGCGTTGGCCGACAAGCACGGCATTACGGTCATCGAAGACGCCGCCCACGCTGCTGGCACCCTTTACAAGGGCCGTCACGTTGGCGCCCAGGGCACGGCAATTTTTTCCTTCCACGCGATCAAGAACATGACCTGTGCCGAAGGCGCGATGTTCGTCACCGACGACGAAGCCCTGGCCAGCCGCGTGCGCATGCTCAAGTTCCACGGTCTGGGCGTAGACGCCTACGATCGCCTGACCGGTGGCCGCAAGCCACAGGCCCAGGTAATGGAGCCGGGGTTCAAATACAACCTCGCCGACATCAACGCTGCAATTGCCCTGGTGCAGTTGGAGCGTCTGGACGCAATCAACGCGCGCCGCACTGAACTGGCCGCCGCCTACCGGCAAAAACTCGAAGGCTTGCCGGTGCAACCGCTGGCCGTGCCCGCCTACGCACAAACCCACGCCTGGCACCTTTTCATCCTGCGCATCGACAGCGAGCGCTGCGGCATGGACCGCGAAGCCTTCATGAAAGGCTTGCAGGACCAGGGCATTGGCACCGGTATTCATTTCATCGCCACCCACCTGCACACCTGGTATCGCCAGCGTGATCCCGACTTGTACCTGCCCAACACCGAATGGAACTCGGCGCGGCTGTGCTCGATTCCGTTGTTCCCCGACATGAGCGATCAAGACCTCGATCGCGTGGTCGGCGCCATTGCCACCCTTATGGACAAACGCCTGTGAAACCTTATCCGATCCGCTGTGTCTCGATCGTCATCCCGGTCTACAACGAACAGGACAGCCTGCCGGAACTGCTGCGCCGCACCGAAGCGGCCTGCCGCATGCTGCGTCACGACTATGAAATCGTCCTCGTCGACGACGGCAGCCGTGATGAATCCGCCAATCTTCTGGAAGAAGCCGCGAGCCGTGAAGACAGCCCGTTTGTGGCCGTCATCCTCAATCGCAACTACGGCCAGCACGCAGCAATCATGGCCGGTTTCGAACAGTGCAAAGGCGATGTCGTGATCACCCTCGACGCCGACCTGCAGAACCCGCCGGAAGAAATCCCGCGCCTGGTCGCCGAAGCCGAAAAAGGTTACGACGTCGTCGGCACGGTGCGCGGCAACCGCCAGGATTCGGCCCTGCGCCGTTATCCATCGAAGCTGATCAACCTCGCCGTGCAGCGCTCCACTGGCGTTGCCATGAGCGACTACGGCTGCATGCTGCGCGCTTACCGCCGCACGATCATCGACGCGATGCTTGCCTGCCGGGAACGCAGCACGTTCATTCCGATTCTGGCCAACAGCTTCGCCCGCCACACCACCGAAATCGTCGTCGCCCATGCCGAACGTGAACACGGCGACTCGAAGTACAGCCCGATGCGTTTGATCAACCTGATGTTCGACCTGATCACCTGCATGACCACCACGCCTTTGCGCCTGCTGAGCATCGTCGGTTTCACCATGGCCGGTCTTGGATTGCTGTTTGCGTTCGCACTGATCGTCATGCGCCTGGCGTTCGGTTCTGGCTGGGCCGGTGACGGCATGTTCGTGCTGTTCGCGGTGTTGTTCGTGTTCACCGGTGGCCAGTTCATCGGCATGGGCCTGCTCGGCGAATACCTGGGGCGCATGTACAGCGACGTGCGCGCCCGTCCGCGCTTCTTCATTGAAAAAGTCTTGCGCAGCCACGCCGCCGACCCGGCGCCTGCAGTCACCGTTGACGGTCTCTCCACTACTACTTCTACTACCGGTCAGGTTCTCTCATGAGTGCAAAAACTGTTGTCTTCGCTTATCACGATATTGGTTGCGCCGGCATTCAAGCCCTGCTCGACAGCGGCTATGACATCGCGGCGGTGTTCACTCATGCCGACGACCCGAAAGAGAACGCCTTCTACGCCTCGGTCGCGCAACTGTGCGCACGCAAAGGCATCCCGGTGCACGCGCCGGAAGACGTCAACCATCCGTTGTGGATCGAGCGGATCGCCAAACTCGATCCTGAATACATTTTCTCGTTCTACTATCGCAACCTGCTGAGCGAGCCACTGCTGGCCCTGGCCAAGAAAGGCGCGTTCAATCTGCACGGTTCGCTGTTGCCAAGCTACCGTGGCCGCGCCCCGGCCAACTGGGTGCTGGTCAACGGCGAGAGCGAAACCGGCGTCACTTTGCATCGCATGGTCAAACGTGCCGATGCCGGTGCCATCGTCGCCCAGCAACGTGTTGCCATTGAACGCAGCGACACTGCGCTCAGCCTGCATGGCAAGTTGCGCACGGCAGCCAGCGATCTGCTGCGCGACACGCTGCCGGCAATGCTGCAAGGCAAGATCAGCGAAACCCCGCAAGACGAATCGAAAGCCACGGTATTTGGTCGTCGCACTGCCGCCGACGGCAAACTGGTCTGGGCGCAACCGGCCGAGCAACTGTTCAATCTCGTGCGTGCCGTAACCCAACCTTACCCGGGCGCGTTTTGCGCGGTCGGTGAGCACAAACTCATCGTCTGGAGCGCTGAAGTTGCCAAGGGCAACGACGGTCAGGCACCGGGCCGGGTGATCAGCGTCGATCCGCTGCGCATTGCCTGCGGCGAAGACTCGCTGGTGATCCTCTCCGGTCAGCGCAACGATAACGGCCTGTTCCTCAGTGGCCCGCAACTGGCCAACGAACTCGGTCTGGTCGACGGCTCACTGTTGCGCGGGGCTGAATCCGGCCGTGCACCGCGTCGCACTCGCGTGCTGATCCTCGGCGTTAACGGTTTTATCGGCAATCACTTGTCCGAGCGTCTGCTGCGCGATGACCGCTATGAAGTCTATGGCCTGGACATCGGCTCCGACGCGATCGACCGCCTGCGCAGCCACCCGCACTTCCACTACGTCGAAGGCGACATCAGCATTCACTCCGAGTGGATCGAGTACCACATCAAGAAGTGCGACGTGGTGCTGCCGCTGGTGGCCATCGCCACGCCGATCGAATACACCCGTAACCCGTTGCGCGTGTTCGAACTCGACTTCGAGGAAAACCTGAAACTGGTGCGCTACTGCGTCAAGTACAACAAGCGCGTGATCTTTCCGTCGACCTCGGAAGTCTATGGCATGTGCCAGGACAAGCATTTCGACGAAGACACTTCCAACCTGGTAGTAGGCCCGATCAACAAGCAACGCTGGATCTACTCCGTTTCCAAGCAACTGCTCGACCGGGTGATCTGGGCGTACGGTGCCAAGGGTCTGAATTTCACCTTGTTCCGTCCTTTCAACTGGATGGGGCCGCGCCTTGATCGCCTGGACTCGGCACGCATCGGCAGCTCCCGCGCCATCACCCAATTGATCCTCAATCTGGTCGAAGGCACGCCGATTCGCCTGTTCGACGGCGGTGAGCAGAAACGCTGCTTCACCGACATCGCTGACGGCGTCGAGGCCCTGGCGCGGATCATCGACAACGACAACGACGTCTGCAACGGCCAGATCATCAACATCGGCAACCCGGACAACGAAGCCAGCATCCGCCAGTTGGGTGAAGAGTTGCTGCGTCAGTTCGAAGCGCATCCGCTGCGCGACAACTTCCCGCCGTTCGCCGGTTTCCGCGACGTCGAGAGCAAGGCGTTCTACGGCGCCGGTTACCAGGACGTCGAACACCGCAAGCCAAGCATCGCCAACGCCAAGCGCCTGCTCGACTGGACGCCGACCGTGGAAATGCGCGAGACCATTGGCAACACGCTGGATTTCTTCTTGCGCGAAGCCATGCTTGAACAAGCGGAACTCTCTAACAAAGAGGCAGGCTAATGCAGGCAGGCCTTCGTATCGATGTCGACACCTATCGCGGCACCCGTGAAGGGGTGCCGCGTTTGCTGGAGATGCTCGACGAGGCGCAGATCAAGGCAACGTTTTTCTTCAGTGTCGGCCCCGACAACATGGGCCGGCATCTGTGGCGCCTGATCCGCCCGCAGTTCCTCTGGAAGATGCTTCGTTCCAACGCGGCCGGCCTGTATGGCTGGGACATTCTGCTGGCCGGCACCGCGTGGCCGGGCAAACCGATTGGCCGTGATCTCGGGCACCTGATGCGTCAGGCCCGCGATGCCGGTCATGAAGTGGGTTTGCATGCGTGGGATCACCACGGCTGGCAGGCCAATGCCGGGCGCTGGAGCAACGCGCAACTGATCGAGCAGATCCGTCAGGGCGTCGACACCTTGAGCGACATTCTCGGCGCGAAAGTCGAGTGCTCGGCCGCCGCCGGTTGGCGTGCGGACGAGCGCGTGATCGAGGCCAAACAAGCCTTCGGCTTTCGCTACAACAGCGATTGCCGTGGGCAACGCCTGTTCCGTCCGCTGCTGGCTGATGGGACGCCGGGCACGCCACAGATTCCAGTGGATCTGCCGACCTTCGATGAGGTGGTCGGCCCCATCGTCGCGGCGCGGGACTTCAACGGTTTCATCCTTGATCACTTCCGCCCGCAACAGCTCAACGTCTACACCATTCATGCCGAAGTGGAAGGGATTCTGATGGCTGAGGATTTTCGTCAATTGCTGGCCGATTCGCGCCAACGCAACATCGACTTCAAACCGCTGGGCGATTTGTTGCCCGAGTTTTTCAATACCTTGCCCGTAGGTCGCGTGCAACGCGGCGCCCTCGACGGCCGTGAAGGCTGGCTGGGAGTGCAAGGCGCATGAATAAACGCTGGGCATTGCCGCTCCTGTTGCTGGGCATTTGTCTGCTTGCCTATCTGCTGCCGCTGGGCACGCACGGCTTGTGGATTCCCGACGAGACCCGTTACGCGCAGATCAGTCAGGACATGCTGCTGAGCGGCAACTGGGTGTCCCCGCACTTCATGAGCCTGCGTTATTTCGAGAAGCCGATTGCCGGTTACTGGATGATCGCGCTGGGGCAGGAATTGTTCGGACAGAACCTGTTCGGCGTGCGCTTTGCTTCGGCGCTGAGCACTGGATTGAGCGTGCTGCTGTGCTATCTGGTCGCGCGCCGTTTGTGGAACGAGCCGCGTAAAAGCTTCGTCTGCGCCCTGCTCTACATGAGTTTCACCGTAGTCGCCGGTCAGGCCGGTTACGCCAACCTCGATCCGCAATTCACCTTCTGGGTCAACCTCAGTCTGGTGGCGCTGTGGTTTGCGATCGACAGCCAGACCACGGGTAAACGCATGGCCGCGTGGGCAGTGTTAGGACTGGCTTGCGGCATGGGGTTCATGACCAAGGGGTTTCTTGCCTGGTTGCTGCCGGTATTGATCGCCCTGCCGTGGATGCTCTGGCAAAAACGCTGGCGTGAACTGCTGATGTTTGGCCCGTTGGCGATTGCCGTGGCGATCCTTGTCAGCCTGCCGTGGGTGCTTTCGGTGCATGCGCAGGAGCCGGACTACTGGCGGTTCTTCTTCTGGCACGAACACATTCGCCGCTTTGCCGGGGACGATGCCCAGCATGATGCACCGTGGTGGTTCTATCTGCCGCTGTTGGTGGCGTTCAGTCTGCCGTGGGTGGGGTTGCTGCCGACTGCGTTCAAGCAGGCATGGCAAAGCCGCGTCCAGCCAAAAATCGTGTTTGTGTTGCTGTGGCTGCTGATGCCGCTGGGGTTTTTCAGTCTGGCCAACGGCAAATTGCCAACCTACATCCTGCCATGCCTGCTGCCGATGGCATTGCTGCTGGGCAATGCGCTGGCCGACCGCTTGCGTCTTGAGCAAGGTCGCGCGCTGAGCATCAATGGTCTGCTCAATCTGTTGCTGGGCATCGTCACATTGATCGCGCTGGTCTATTTGCAACTGACCAAACCGGTCTACGACCACGAACTGCACAGCCTGGTGCTGGTGTTTATCGCGCTGATCGGCTGGATCATCGCCAACCTGCTGCAAGCCTTTCTGCCGCTGCAATGCTGGGCCGCGCCGGCGCTCGGCAGCCTTTTGCTGATTGCACTGTTGCCGGCGGCGCTGCCGAAATCGGTGGTCGCCAACAAGATGCCGGATCAGTTCATCAAGCATCACGTCACGGAACTGGCACAAACCACCCACCTGTTGAGCAACGATCTGGGGGCTGCTTCGGCGCTGGCCTGGCGCCTGAAAACCCCGCAAGTGGCGTTGTACAACACGATAGGCGAATTGAAATATGGCCTTGCCTATCCTGACGGCATTCAACAGCGGGTCGATCCCGAACACGTACAACAGTGGATGCGCGAGGCGCGCCGCAGCGGTTCAGTCGGCGTGGTGATGCGCGTCAAGGGGCAGGACGAACTGGACGAAATCGACAGATTGCCAAAGGACGGTATTCGTTATGAACAGGGCAACCTGGTGATCATGATCCTGCCCAAGGAGGCGTCATGAGCCTGTTGCTGCTGTTGGCCGCGTGCCTGCTGACCTGTCTCGGTCAGATTGCGCAGAAATACGCCGTGGAGAGCTGGCGCGGCGTCGATTCTTCGCTGATCACCAAACTGCGCTCGCCGTGGTTGTGGCTGGCGCTCCTCGCCCTCGGCTCTGGCCTGTTGGTCTGGCTGCTGGTGTTGCAGCGTCTGGAAGTCGGCATCGCCTACCCAATGCTCAGCCTCAATTTCGTGCTGATCACGCTGATCGCGCGCTTCGTCTTCCGTGAACCCATCGACCGCCAGCATTGGCTCGGCGTGGCGTTGGTGATCGGCGGCGTGGTGTTGCTGGGGCAACAGTCATGAATCAACGTCGTGGCATCACCTTCGCAATGGGCAGCGTGTTCCTCGTCAGCGCTGCGCAACTGGGCATGCGTTGGAGCATGACCCGTCTGCCCGCACCGGACCAATGGCTGCATATCGACAGCCTCGACTGGCGCGCGCTGGCCGTGGTCATTGCGGCGATTTTCGCCTACGCGCTGTCGATGCTCTGCTGGCTCGCCGCCCTGCGCGATCTGCCGCTGGGCCGGGCTTACTCACTGCTGAGCATCAGCTATGCGCTGGTGTATCTGCTGGCGGCCAGTCTGCCGCTGTTCAACGAATCCTTCAGTTTCACTAAATCACTGGGCGTGGCGCTGGTCATGCTCGGGGTCATCACCATCAACACTCGTCCGGCTCGTGCGCCCGAATTCAGGAGTGCTCCATGAAAATCACAGTATTTGGCAGCGGTTACGTCGGTCTGGTGCAAGCGGCTGTGTTGGCCGAAGTCGGCCATGATGTCGTGTGCATGGACGTCGACCAGAAGAAGGTCGAGCTGTTACGGCAGGGCCATGTCAGCATTTTCGAACCGGGGCTGGCCAGCCTGGTGCGCGAAGGGCTGGATTCAAAACGCCTGCAATTCACCACCGATGAAAAACTCGCCGTGCAGCACGCTCGGGTGGCGTTTATAGCCGTAGGTACGCCGTCGCGTGAGGACGGTTCGGCCGATCTGCGTTACGTGCTGTCGGTGGGTGACGCGATTGCCCGCCATCGTGAGCAGCCGTTGATCATCGTCGAGAAATCCACGGTGCCGGTGGGTACTGGCGACACCCTGCGCACGCACATTGAAAAAGCCTTGATCAAGGTCGGCCGCCTGCTGCAATTCGATATCGTCTCCAACCCGGAGTTTCTCAAGGAAGGCTCGGCGGTTGCCGACTGTCGGCGTCCGGACCGTATCGTCATCGGCTGCGACGGCGATGACGTGCGCGACGTGATGCGCGATCTGTACTCGCCGTTCAACCGCAACCATGACCGCATCATGTTCATGGACCTGCGCAGCGCCGAGCTGACCAAGTACGCCGCCAACTGCATGCTGGCGACCAAGATCAGCTTCATCAACCAGATCGCCGAACTCGCCGAACACCTGGGCGCCGATATCGAGTCGGTGCGCCAGGGCATCGGCGCCGACACGCGCATCGGTTACCACTTCATCTACCCGGGCTGCGGTTATGGCGGTTCGTGCTTCCCCAAAGACATGCGCGCGTTGATCCACAGTGCCGAAGAGGCGCATTGCTCCAGCGACTTGCTGCAAGCGGTCGAGGCGATCAACCAGCGGCAGAAACACAAGTTGTTCGAGCGTATCAATGCGTTCTACAAGGGTGATCTGCGCGGCAAGACCTTCGCCCTGTGGGGCCTGGCATTCAAACCCAACACCGATGACATGCGCGATGCGCCGAGCCGGGTGTTGCTGGAAGAGCTGTGGGCGGCCGGTGCCAGCGTGCGCGCGTTCGATCCGGAAGCCATGCAGGAAACCCAGAACCTTTACCCGGACGAGTCGAAACTGATGCTGATGGGCACGCCGGAATCGGTGTTGCCCGGCGCCGACGCACTGATCATCTGCACCGAATGGCAGCAGTTCAAGGCCCCGGATTTCGAACTGATCAAACAACGCCTCAACACCCCGGTGATTTTCGACGGGCGCAACTTGTACGACGCCGAGCGTCTGGCGCGCAATGGCTTCCATTACTTCCCGATGGGCCGTGGCGAATCGCGCAAATTGCCGATCCCGCTGCAACAGTGGCCGCACGCGTCCGACGTCGCTTGATAGCGTTAACGCCTGAGATTCGCCGGCAGTCCCTGATCGCAGGGCTGCTGGCGTTTTTATTGTTCATGGCCGGGGTCTATGGGCAGACCCCTATCGGTTTCGATTCGCGGTTTGTGTTGTTCGCGCAGGAAATGCTGCGCCATGGGCCGACGGTGTTTCCAACCACCTATGGTCAGCCGTACGCGGATTATTCAGCGGTTTCGACGCTGTTTATCTGGCTGCTGTCGTTGCCGTTTGGCGCAGTGAATGCGTTGACCGCGTGGGCGCCAAGTGCGTTCGCCGGCGCGCTGATCGTGACGTTGATGTACCGACTGTTGGCGCCGTACTCGCGGCGCTGGGCGTTGATCAGTATCGCGCTGCTGATGCTCACTGGTGGCTTTGTCACTGAAGTACGCGCAGTGTCGCAGGACTTGATGCTCGCGGCGGTGGCGTTTGCGCTGTTTTATCTGGGTTATGCCCGTGATCATTTTGGTGGCAGACGTCACTGGCCGTTGATCTTCGTATTGCTGTTGCTGGGGTTCGGTATTCGCGGGCCGATGGGGCTGGTGGTGCCGACCGGCATGCTGTGCAGCTATTACCTGCTCAATCGAGAATGGTCGCGGTTGCTGGTGTTCGGTGTGCTGGCTTCGGCGTTGCTGGTCGGGTGTGTCGGGCTGTTGTTGTGGCTGGCGCAGGTCAGCGGTGGTCCGGCGTTCATGCAGGACGTGATCCGCATGCAGTTCATGGGGCGCATGGACGGCAGCGAAGGCGTCAGCGGTTCGCTGTATTACTTCACCAGCTCGTTCGGCAACTATGCGTTGGCCTACCCATTGGCCTTGTTGGTGCTGGCGGCAGTGTGGCTGAGCAAACCGCAGCAGCGTGGCCCGGCGTTGCGTCTGGTGCAGTATTGCGCGGCAGCGGGGTTGATTGTGATGGTCGGGCTGTCGATTCCGCAGGCGAAGAAGGCGCGGTATTTGCTGCCGATGCTGCCGATGGCGGCGATCATTGCGGCGTATCCGTTTCAGGTGGCGCACGGGCGGGTGTTCCGCTATTTGCGCGCCTTGATCATGGGCTTGTGGCTGGTCACGCCGGGCTTGTTGCTGGTGGTTTTGCTGATCGCCCAACGGCGCTTTCCCGAGCAATTGGGTGAGGTTTCTATAGTTTTGATCGCGTTGGGCGTGCTGCAACTGCTGGCGCTCTCGCGATTATTGGTTGCGCGCTGGCGCGTCGAGGTATTGGCGTTGTGTGCCGTGTTAGCGTTGTGGACGGTGTACGCGGCAGTGTTTGAACCGGTGGAGCGTCGCCTGTACGACACACAGGTTTTCAGTCGTGCAGCGTTCGCCAAGGTTCAGCAAAACCCCGCGCCACTGGTGTTGCACGGCATGGGTAAAGACGCGAAGGCCATCAAGTTCATGGTCAACCTCTCGCAGGATATGCAACCGCAGTTCAGCGACTCGGTGCAGCAACTGGAGGCGCTCAAAGGTCCCGCGTGGTTGATGATGGATCGCAGTGATCTGCCATCCCTCAAGGCCACGCCGCTGGAAAACGCGCAGCCGGTGTTGAACGGGCGTTTCGACAAAAACGACTATGTATTGCTGTGGCTGAAACCGTAACCTGTCGACCTTTTGATCGGCAGGATGCGCCTCAACATGACCATCGACGTACGCCGCGCCAGCCTCGCTGACGCGGTTGCCCTCCCCGCGATCGAGCGCTCGGCAGCGCAATTGTTTCGTCTTGATCCTTCACTGGCGTGGCTGACTGATGCCGAGGTGCCCACTGCTGCGCGTCATTTGCAAGCCATCGAACAGGCGTACGTGTGGGTTGCGGCAAATAGCGACGGGCAACTGATTGGATTTGTTCGTGCTGTGACTATCGATCAGCACCTGCACATTGAGGAGCTATCCGTCAGCCAGGCTTTTCAAGGACAAGGCACGGGTCGTGCACTGGTTGCGGCCGTCATTGAACAAGCGCGCGCGATGCAGTTGAACTCAGTGACGCTGACCACCTTTCGCGATCTGCCGTGGAATGCGCCGTTTTATCAGAGGATGGGGTTTGTCGAGTTGGCGAATGTACAAGCCGATCGCCATTTACGCGATGCGCTGCAAGCCGAAATCGCCTGCGGATTTCCCCCAGAGCGGCGCTGCGCCATGCGCCTGCCCCTGATTTGAAAGCAATGAAGGTTCTTGTGGGTGTGGCAGCTTGACCGGTGGTGACTGGCCGGTGAGGATGACGCACGCCCACCAGGCATTTGAAATAAGGACATTGACCCTTCGTGGCCACCTACTCCCGCCTCATCCGTCGGTTGATGATCAGTTCGCTGACCGTCGTCATCAGCCGCGCGCTGATCAGCCCGCTACTGACGTTGTTCCTCAGCAACAAACTTGGCCTCAACCCACAGGATGTCGGTCTGCTGCTGGGCATCGCGGTGTTCAGCGCCACGTTGCTGTCGCTGTACGGTGGTTACATCATCGATCGGTTGGACAAGCGTCAGTTGCTGATCCTGACCATGCTCTCCAGCGGCATCGGCCTGATCCTGCTGAGCTTCGCGCAGAACCTGTATCTGGTCACCCTGGTACTGATCATCAGCGAAACGGCATCGGCGCTGTTCCTCATCTGCTCCAAAGCCATCCTCAGTGAAAACCTGCCAGTCGGCCAACGGGTCAAGGCATTTTCCCTCAACTACACATTGACCAACATCGGCTATGCCGTCGGCCCGATGATCGGCGTGGTGATTGCCGGGGTGCAGCCCTCGGCGCCCTTCATCGTGGCCGGCGCGATTGCCATCGGCAGTATTTTTTTGCTGCTCGGCGCCACCCGGGAAGTGAGCCCGATAGCCGCAGTCACTGCGCCGCCGAGCTTTCTGAAAACCCTGGTCATCCTGAAAAACGACCGCACGATGATCCTGTTCACTCTGGGTTGCCTGCTCAGCACGCTGGTGCACGGGCGTTTCACCCTGTACCTGTCGCAATACCTGCTGGTCACCCACACCCAACAACAGACGCTGGACACCATGGCCGCGCTGCTCGCCTGCAACGCAATCACGGTGATCCTCTTGCAGTACCAGATCGGCCGCTTGCTCAGCCGCGAACACCTGCGCTACTGGATTGCCGGCGGCACCGCGTTGTTCATCGTCGGGCTGATCGGCTTCAGTCTGGCCGACAGCCTGGTCGGTTGGTGCGTAGCGATGTTCATCTTCACCTTGGGCGAGATGATTATTTACCCGGCCGATTTTCTGTTTGTCGACACCCTCGCCCCGGAAGAACTGCGCGGCAGCTATTACGGCGCGCAGAACCTCGCAGCGCTGGGCGGTGCGGCGAGCCCGGTGATGTGCGGGTTTCTGCTGATGCACACACCCGCGCCGAGCATGTTCTATGCCTTGAGCGCATTGGCGGCGGTGGGCGGCTACCTATGCTTCGTGAGTGGTCGTCGCGTCGCTTCAATGCAAAATTAATGCACTAAATCTTCATTAATATGAATTTGTCAGCATCGAGTTTGCCCGGCACACTGTGCACGTTCCTCCCCCAATGTTGGAACAACTTCGAGGGCTTTCCGGATATGCCGGACAAGTCCTTTTTTTTGCCTCGAATTTGCTGCAAGGACTGGATTCACATGCTCGCTCGCTGGTTGCCCGCCGCCATCAATACCCGCCCGACCGAATGGAGCCGCGCCGCCATCGGCATGGCCTTGGGCACGTTGTTCAGTGTGTGGTTGTGTGCGCAGGTGTTCGGCCATGAAGTCGCCTACCACCTGATCGGACCGCTGGGCGCATCGGCGGTGTTACTGTTTGCCGTGTCCTCCGGTGCTCTCGCCCAGCCGTGGTCGATTCTCGGCGGCTACTTGTGTGCCGGCGTTGTGGCGTTGCTGGTGGCCCATGTGCTCGGGCGCACGCTCGGCAGCGCCTGTCTGGCGGCGGGCATGGCGCTGATTTTGATGTGCTGGCTGCGTTGCCTGCATCCACCGGCCGGGGCGTTGGCATTGACACTGGTGCTGGCTGATCCGGCGACCATCGCCCTGGATTGGCAAGCGATGGGACCGGTGATGCTCGGCGCAGCGTGCATGCTGCTCAGTGCCCTCGCCTACAACAACCTGACACGCATTCGTTACCCGAAACGCCCGGCTGAACCGGCGCCGATCGTTGCGCCCGTCGACAGTCAGGCGATCACCGCTGAAGACCTCAAACTGGCGTTGGCGGATATGGAGGCGTTCATCGATGTGACGCCCGAAGATCTCGAGCAATTGATCCATGCCAGCGAAATGCACGCCAGACGCCGCAGTATTGGTGCGGTTTTTTCGAAGTAATCTTCTGCCTATCGTCTAAGGTAAAAACGCAGACAGCGCCTGCACATATCCCGGTTGTACACGGCAAATTTGCACTGTTACGATCCGGTAACGCTCGTGCGCGAGCTTCTCGAATAAAGACAATAAAAGCAGGGAGTTACTGATGACAGCTCAGGCTTCATCCCAGCGGACACCGTCCATGGATGCCACGCAAAACGAAGTGCTGGCCGAGGTTCGCAACCATATCGGTCACCTGACCTTCAACCGCCCCGCCGGCCTCAACGCCATTACCCTCGACATGGTGCGTTTGCTGCAACAGCAACTCGACGCCTGGGCGACTGATGCCGATGTCCACGCCGTTGTGCTGCGCGGCGCCGGTGAAAAAGCCTTCTGCGCCGGTGGCGACATTCGCTCGCTGTACGACAGTTTCAAAAGCGGCGACACCCTGCACCAAGATTTCTTCATTGAGGAATACGCCCTCGACCTGACGATTCATCACTACCGCAAACCGGTGCTGGCGCTGATGGATGGTTTTGTCCTTGGCGGCGGCATGGGCCTGGTGCAAGGCGCCGATCTGCGCGTGGTCACCGAGAAGAGCCGCCTGGCGATGCCGGAAGTGGCCATCGGTTATTTTCCGGATGTCGGTGGCAGTTATTTCCTGCCGCGCATTCCCGGTGAGCTGGGGATTTATCTGGGGGTCAGTGGCGTGCAGATCCGTGCGGCCGATGCGCTGTATTGCGGGCTGGCCGACTGGTATCTGGACAGCAGCAAACTGGCGCTGCTCGACGAAAGACTCGATCAGATGGAATGGCAGGATACGCCGCTCAAGGCCCTGCAAAACCTGCTCGCCAAGCACGCCGTGCAAACCCTGCCTGATGCGCCGCTGGAGGCCTTGCGCCCGGCCATTGATCATTTCTTCGCCCTGCCGGATGTGCCGAGCATGGTTGAGCAGCTGCGCGCAGTGACCGTCGCCGACAGCCATGAGTGGGCGACCGCCACCGCTGACCTGCTGCAAACCCGCTCGCCGCTGGCCATGGCCGTGACGCTGGAGATGCTGCGCCGTGGCCGCCACTTGAGCCTGGAACATTGCTTCGCGCTGGAGCTGCATCTGGATCGCCAGTGGTTCGAGCGCGGCGACCTGATCGAAGGCGTACGCGCCCTGCTGATCGATAAAGACAAGACACCGCGCTGGAACCCACCGACCCTGGCTGCGCTGGACACAGAGCATGTCGCGAGTTTCTTCCAAGGCTTTGATGAGAGCGGGAGCTGAGCCATGCACGATCTCGAACTGACTGAAGAACAAGTGATGATCCGCGACATGGCCCGGGACTTCGCCCGTGGTGAAATCGCGCCGCACGCGCAGGCCTGGGAAAAGGCTGGCTGGATCGATGACGCGCTCGTCGCGAAGATGGGTGAACTCGGTTTGCTTGGCATGGTGGTGCCTGAGGAATGGGGCGGCACTTACGTCGATTACGTTGCCTACGCTTTGGCCGTGGAGGAGATTTCCGCCGGTGACGGCGCGACCGGTGCGTTCATGAGCATCCACAACTCGGTGGGCTGCGGCCCGGTGCTCAATTACGGCAGCGAAGCACAGAAACAAACCTGGCTGGCGGATCTGGCCAGCGGGCAAACCATCGGCTGCTTCTGCCTGACCGAACCGCAGGCCGGCTCCGAAGCGCACAACCTGCGCACCCGCGCCGAACTGCGTGACGGTCAATGGGTGATCAACGGCGCCAAGCAATTTGTCAGCAACGGCAAACGGGCGAAGCTGGCGATCGTGTTTGCGGTGACCGATCCGGATCTGGGCAAGAAAGGTATTTCGGCGTTTCTGGTGCCGACCGATACCGCCGGTTTTATCGTTGATCGTACTGAGCACAAGATGGGCATTCGTGCCTCCGATACCTGTGCGGTGACGCTGAACAACTGCAGCATTCCTGAGGCCAATCTGCTCGGCGAGCGCGGCAAAGGCCTGGCGATTGCCCTGTCCAACCTTGAGGGCGGACGCATCGGTATCGCCGCGCAAGCACTGGGGATCGCCCGCGCGGCGTTTGAGGCGGCGCTGGTGTATTCGCGTGATCGCATCCAGTTCGGCAAACCGATCAATGAGCACCAGAGCATCGCCAATCTGTTGGCCGACATGCACATGCAAATCAACGCCGCGCGCTTGATGATCCTGCATGCGGCGCGGCTGCGCACGGCGGGCAAGCCGTGCCTGTCGGAGGCTTCGCAGGCCAAGCTGTTTGCGTCGGAAATGGCCGAGAAGGTGTGTTCGTCGGCGATTCAGATTCATGGCGGGTATGGGTATCTGGAGGATTACCCAGTCGAGAAGTATTACCGCGATGCGCGGATTACCCAGATCTATGAAGGCTCGAGCGAGATACAGCGGATGGTGATTGCGCGGGAGTTGAAGCACTATCAGTTGTAATGGTGTTGGCCCCTTTCCCTCACCCCAGCCCTCCCGAAACGTCGGACCGCCCAGAGGGAGAGGGAGCCGACCGAAGTGTCTGGCGTTATACATCGACCTGAAAGACCGCGTCGATTATCGATTGGATAAACCAGGTCGATCAGGGATTCAGTAAAGTTCTTTCAGGTCGGCGTACCTCCCAAGCATCCCCCAATCAGTCCCCTCTCCCTCCGGGAGAGGGTTAGGGTGAGGGGCTTTTCGCTTTAGACGCGTTACTTGCCTTTGAAGTCGGCCTCACGCTTGGCAATAAACGCCGCCATCCCTTCCTTCTGATCCTGCGTGGCAAACGCCGCGTGGAAGACCCGACGCTCAAAGCGCACGCCCTCGGTCAGGTTCACTTCAAAGGCACGATTCACGCTCTCTTTGACCATCATCGCAATCGGCAGCGACTTGCTGGCAATCACTGCCGCCACCTTCAGCGCTTCATCGAGCAGTTCATCACTCGGCACGATGCGCGCGACGATGCCGCAACGCTCGGCTTCCACTGCATCAATCAAGCGCCCACTCAGGCACATTTCCATGGCTTTCGCCTTGCCCACGGCACGGGTCAGGCGCTGGGTGCCGCCCATGCCCGGCAACACACCGAGATTGATTTCCGGTTGGCCGAATCTGGCGTTGTCGCCAGCCAGAATGAAGTCGCACATCAAAGCCAGCTCACAGCCGCCGCCCAAGGCGAAACCGTTGACAGCCGCGATGATCGGCTTGCGTCGGTTAGCCACACGATCACTGTCGCTGAACAGGTCGTCCATGTAGATCTGCGGGTAAGTCAGCTCGGCCATTTCCTTGATATCGGCACCGGCGGCAAAGGCTTTTTTCGAGCCAGTGAGGACGATGCAACCGATGTTCGCATCGGCCTCCAACGCATCAAGGGCCTGGTTCACTTCGCTGACCAGTTGCGCATTCAGGGCGTTCAGCGCCTGCGGGCGGTTGAGGGTGATCAGGCCAACGCGGCCATGGGTTTCCAGCAGAATGGTTTCGTAAGTCATGGAGAAAAATTCCTTGTCAAAGGTTGCGCGAAATGACCATGCGCTGAATGTCGCTGGTGCCTTCGTAGATCTGGCAGACGCGCACGTCGCGGTATATCCGCTCCAGCGGGAAGTCGTTGAGGTAACCGTAGCCGCCGAGGGTTTGCAAGGCCATCGAGCAGACCTTCTCGGCCATTTCCGAGGCGAACAGTTTGGCCATCGACGCCTCGACCAGGGCCGGTTGGCCGCTGTCGCGCAGGGCGGCGGCGTAATGCACCATCTGCCGGGCGACGGCGATCTGCGTGGCCATGTCGGCCAAGCGGAATGCCACGGCCTGATGCTCGATGATCGGCTTGCCGAAGGTGTCGCGCTCGCGGGCGTAATCACGTGCTGCTTCGAACGCCGCGCGGGCCATGCCCACCGATTGCGATGCGATGCCGACGCGGCCGCCTTCAAGGTTGGCCAGGGCGATCTTGTAGCCCTCGCCCTCCTCGCCCAAACGGTTGGCCACCGGCACTTTGACGTCTTCGAAGAGAATCTGGCAGGTGTCGGACGCATGTTGGCCAAGCTTGTCTTCGACGCGAGCGACTTTATAGCCCGGTGAATCGGTCGGTACGATAAACGCAGTGATGCCGCGTTTGCCGGCACTCGGATCGGTGACGGCAAACACAATAACGATCCCGGCGTTTTGCCCTGAAGTGATGAACTGTTTGCAGCCGTTCAGCACGTAGTGATCACCTTCCAGCCGTGCCCGGGTTTTCAGGCTACTGGCGTCGGAACCGGCTTGCGGTTCGGTCAGCGCAAAGGCGCCGAGCATGGCACCGCTGGCCAACGGCTTCAGGAAGCGTTCACGCTGATCGTCATTGCCGAACTTGAGGATCGGCACGCAGCCGACCGAGTTGTGCACGCTCATGATCGTCGAGCAGGCGCCGTCACCGGCGGCGATTTCTTCCAGAGCCATGGCGTAGGCCAGGTAACCGGTTTCGCAACCGCCCCACTGCTCCGGCACGAGCATGCCGAAAAAGCCCAGCTCAGCCATTTGGCCGATGGCTTCCTTGGGGAAACGGTGCTCGCGATCCCACTCGGCGGCGAACGGTTTCAGGCGCTCCTCGGCAAACTGCCGGGCCATGTCGCGGATCTGGGTTTGGTCTTCGTTGGGAATCATGGTGAATCCTTAAATCCGGGTTACCACACAGAACCCTGTGGGAGCGAGCTTGCTCGCGAATGCGGTGTGTCATTCAACTCCGATGGTGGCTGACACGACGCCTTCGCGAGCAAGCTCGCTCCCACAGGGATTGTTGTTTATTTCAATACACGCATTCCACAGCCATGGCCGTCGCTTCGCCGCCGCCGATGCAGATGGCCGCGATGCCGCGTTTTAGCTTCTTCTGCCGCAGCGCCGAGAGCAACGTCACCAGAATCCGCGCGCCAGAGGCACCGATCGGGTGGCCCAGCGCACAGGCCCCACCATGCACATTCAACTTGTCATGGGGAATTTCCAGGTGCGTCATCGCCGCCATACCAACCACGGCAAACGCTTCGTTCACTTCGAACAGATCGACGTCCCCCAGCGACCAGCCGGTTTTCTTGATCAGTTTCTTGATCGCCCCAATCGGCGCCACCGGGAACAGGCCCGGGGTATCAGCGAACGCGGCATGACCATGGATCACCGCCAGTGGTTTCAGACCGAGTTTCTGCGCCTGCGACTGGCGCATCAGCACCAGCGCCGCCGCACCGTCAGAGATCGAACTGGAATTCGCCGCCGTCACCGTGCCGCCTTCGCGGAACGCCGGTTTCAGCGATGCCACTTTGTCGAGTTTGGCTTTCGGCGGCTGCTCGTCATGGCTGATCAGCACCTGCTCTTTGCCGACGGTCACGGTCAGCGGGACGATTTCGTCCTTGAAGCTGCCGTCCTTGATCGCCTGCTGCGCGCGGGTGGTCGAGGCGATGGCAAACGCATCCTGCGCTTCACGGCTGAAGTGGTTGGTCTCGGCACAATCCTCGGCGAAGGTGCCCATCAAACGGCCCTTGTCGTAGGCGTCTTCGAGGCCGTCGAGGAACATCGAGTCAAGCACGCGACCATGGCCCATGCGGTAACCGGCGCGGGCGCGATCGAGCAAGTACGGCGAGTTGGACATGCTTTCCATGCCGCCGGCGATCACCACATCGGCGCTGCCAGCGAGCAGCATGTCGTGGGCGAGAATGGTGGTTTCCATGCCCGAGCCGCACATCTTGTTGACGGTGGTGCAGCGGGTCGATTTATCCAGCCCGGCGCCCAGTGCCGCCTGACGCGCCGGTGCCTGACCGAGGCCGGCCGGCAGTACGCAACCGAACAACACTTCATCGACCGCATCACTGGCGACACCGGCACGTTCCACTGCGGCTTTGATCGCCGCAGCACCGAGTTGCGGCGCGGTGAGGCTTTTCAGTTCGCCCTGAAAGCCGCCCATGGGCGTGCGCACGGCGCTGACGATAACAATCGGATCGTTGGAAATAGTCATGACAATTCCTCCTTACTTGGCGGCCATGCGCAAGGCACCGTCGAGACGGATCACCTCGCCGTTGAGCATGCTGTTTTCGATGATATGCCGAACCAGTGCAGCGTACTCGGCAGGCTTGCCCAGGCGCGGCGGGAACGGTACGCCGGCGGCCAGCGAGTCACGCACTTCCGGGGTCATGCCGGCCATCATCGGCGTTTCGAAAATGCCCGGCGCGATGGTCATCACACGGATGCCGAAACGCGCCAGTTCACGGGCGGCCGGCAGGGTCAGGCTGGCGATCGCGCCTTTCGAAGCGGAATATGCCGCTTGGCCGATCTGGCCGTCGAAGGCTGCTACCGACGCAGTGTTGATGATCACGCCGCGCTCGCCGTCTGCATTGGCTTCGCTTTCGGCGATGGCCGCAGCGGCCAGACGCAGCATGTTGAAGCTGCCGATCAGGTTGACGTTGATCACTTGCGCGAAACTGCTCAGTGCATGCGGGCCGTTCTTGCCGAGGATTTTCTCGCCACGGACGATGCCGGCGCAGTTGACCAGACCATTGAGGCTGCCAAAGGCTGCGACGGTTGCCTGCACGGCGGCTTCGGCGGCAGCTTCACTGCTGATATCGGCAACCACGCTTTTCGCGCCGAGACGCTGAGCCTGCGCGGCGACCGCTTCGGCGTTCATGTCCACCAGCATCACTTTAGCGCCGGCACTCACCAGCAATTCAGCACTGGCGGCTCCGAGGCCGGATGCGCCGCCGGTGACGATAAAAACCTTGTTCTCGATCTGCATGACTGTAGTTCCTGATCTTCAAGCTGAAACGTTATGCGCCGCGGCCTCTTGAGCCTTGGCGATTTCCTGGTTGCGCAAGATAAAGCGCTGCAATTTGCCACTCGGGGTCTTGGGCAATTCGCTGACAAATTCGATTTCACGCGGGTACGAATGCGCCGCCAGACGCTTGCGCACGTGTTGGCGCAGTTCTTCGGCCAGCTCGGGCGCGGCACGGTATTGCGCGCTCAGCACCACGAAGGCTTTGACCAGTTCGGTGCGCTCCGGATCAGGTTTGCCGACCACCGCCGCCTCGACGACCGCCGGGTGTTCGATCAGCGCGCTTTCCACATCGAATGGGCCGACGCGGTAGCCCGATGTGGTGATCACGTCATCGCTGCGGCCGACGAAGCTGATGCTGCCGTCCGGGTTCCATTCCACGGTGTCGCCGCTCAAGTAGTAATCGCCGACGAACGCCTTGGTCGGCGCGCCTTCATAGCCGCCAAACCAGCACATCGGTGATTGCGGCCGGTCGATGGCAAGAATGCCCGGCTGACCGACGCCGAGTTCGTTGTACTGATCGTCGAGCACGACGATGCGATGGCCCGGCGAGGCGAAACCGGCAGCACCGACGTGCACCGCGTGGTCGAGGCCGTGGTGATTGCACAGGACCATGCCCAGTTCGGTCTGGCCGTAATGGTCGTGGATGATTACGCCGAGGTTGTCGGCAAACCAGCGGATCACTTCCGGGTTCAGCGGTTCGCCGGCGCTGCTGACGATGCGCAGCTTGCCTTTGATCGACCTGGCGAAGTCGTCGCCGCCGGCAATCAGCAAGCGATAAGCCGTTGGCGAACCGGTGAGGTTGGTGATGCCGTATTTGTTGATCACCCGGCAGGTGCTTTCGAGAGTGAACGGGCCATCGTAGAAGGTGATCGGGTGGCCCATCGACAACGGGCCGGTGACGCCGAAATAAATGCCGTAGGCCCAGCCCGGATCGGCGACGTTCCAGAACGAATCTTCCGGGCGCAGATCGACGGCATCACGGGTGTAGCTCTGGAACGCGACGATGGCTTTGAGCGGCACCGACAGCGCTTTCGACGGGCCGGTGGTGCCTGAGGTGAACATCAGCAAAAACGGGTCTTCGCCGGTCAGCAATACCGGTTCGCAGACGCTGGAATGGTTGGCCAGTTCGGCCCAGAAACTAAAGTCGCCACGGACGATGCCCTGGCCTTTCGCGCCGCCAACGGTGACGAGTGTCGGGCAATCGGCGACTTCGGTGAGTTTCGGCCGGTTGACGGCGTCGGTCACCACGACTTTGGCGCCGGAACTGTTGAGGCGATGTTCGAGGGCTTTCGGGCCGAACGCGGTGAACAGCGGTTGATAAACCGCACCGATACGCCAGGTGGCCAACACAGTGATGAGCAACTCGACGTTGCGCGGCAGCAGCCCGGCGACCTTGTCACCTTTCTGCACGCCTTGGGCGAGAAGGAAATTGGCGAAACGCGCGGCTTTGTCTTGCAGATCGCTGAAGGTGTACGTCGCACTGGCGCCGTCGCGGCCTTCCCAGAACAGCGCGATACGCCCGGGCAAGGCGTGACGGTCGCAGCATTCGACGCAAGCGTTGAGCGCCGCAAGCGTACCGCTGAGCGCGGCATCCACGGTGTGTTGATAGTTGAACTGTTTGGTGGCAGACAAGTAATCGCGCATTGCCAGAATCCCTCTGTGTTTTTATTAGGCTGGGAAGCGTAAACAACAGAGGGATAGTCGCGCTGTGCGGGGGTTGGGGCAATGGTCAAAGCTATCAATGTGGCTGACTGGTTTGGCCATGCCTTTAAAGGTGTGTTGCCTGGACGGAAGCTTTCGCGAGCAGGCTCGCTCCCACAGTTTGAAATGCATTCCCCTGTGGGAGCGAGCTTGCTCGCGAAGAGGCCGGGTCAGACAACCTCATTGAGGATCAGCGTGCGGTAGTGGCCCGGATTCGACCCCGACCACTTGCGAAACGCCCTGTAAAACGAACTCGCATCGGCAAACCCCAATCGCGCGGCAATCTCGACAAAACTGATCGAAGGCTCAGCCAGCCAGATAATCGCCAACTCCTTGCGCACACTGTCCTTGAGGCCTTGATAGGTCTGCCCTTCCTCCGCCAGTCGCCGGCGCAACGTCGAGGCCGACATGCACAATTGCTGCGCCAAGGCCTCTGTTTCCGGCCACTGCTCGGCCGGCAGTTGCCGTAGATCCTGCTTGATCCGGCTGGCGAGACTTTCCGGATCGCGGTACTTCACCAGAATATTGGCCGGGGCGTGGGCGAGAAAGCGTTTCAGCTCCTCGGCCGTGCGCTTGATCGGCAGCTCGAGGCAATCCGCCGAGAAGATCATCCGCGTACGAGGCCGGTCGAAACGCAGGTTTTGCGAAAACATCACCCGATAGTCATCGGTGAAATCCGGCTCGGGGCAGCGCAGTTCAATCGCCAGAATCGGAATTCGCCGCCCCGCCAGCCAGCAGGCCACACCGTGGACGATCATCCAATAAGTGAAATAAGTGAAGGCGCGGCGCGGCTCGGGGTCGTCCTCCAGCAGGACGATTTCCGCGAGACTTTGCTGGTGCACCAGTTGCGCGGGCATGCGTTCAAGCATCAATGACAGAAAGCTCAGGCCCGTGCTCAAACCCACTGCCAGTGTCGGTTGCGCCATGGCGCTGCGGCAGAGGAATTCAAGGCTGCCGGACTTGAGTTTGCGTGGATCCATACCGAAAAACTCGTCGTCACCGCGCCGGGCCAATAACCGCCAGAGCTTCGCGTACTGCGAGGCTGGCACCCGGCCGTGCTCGGTCTGCAGCAGCGCCGGATCAATCCCGACCTTGTTCAAGGCCTCTTCCGTGGCCACACCCGGGGCACAACTTTGCAACAGCGCTTCACGCACCAGTTGGACGGCAATGGTGTCTTTTTCCGACATGGAACGCGCTTATTCCTGTTGTTTTTCTGATGGCCCGCATATTACCCCAAACCCAGCGCAGATCCCTTGTGGGAGCGAGCTTGCTCGCGAAAGCGGTGGCGCAGGCACGGATATGTTGACTGGAGCGCCGCCTTCGCGAGCAAGCTCGCTCCCACAGGGACTTGTGCGCAGCAAAAAACAGGTTGTTCAGCTTGTGTTCAGGTTTATGTCAATCAATGTCATGTGAGAATGACTTTCATTATGTTACAACTTGTAACCTCTTCGAATGACTTAGTGGACACCGAATGCTCGTTCCCTTTCTGATCATGCTGCGCGAAGGCATTGAAGCCGCGCTGATCGTTGGCATTATCGCCAGTTACCTCCAGCAAACCGGCCGTGGCCAATGGATGCCCGCCGTGTGGATCGGGGTTTTCCTCGCCGCCGCCCTCGCCCTGCTGGTCGGTGGTGGCCTGGAACTGGTCAGCGCAGAATTCCCGCAAAAGCAACAGGAGCTGTTCGAAGGCATCGTCGGCCTGGTGGCCGTGGGCATTCTCAGCTCCATGGTGTTCTGGATGCGCAAGGTCGCGCGCTCGATCAAGCATTCGCTGCAAGCCTCGCTGGAGCACGCGCTGACTTCTTCGAAGCATCAGGTCATTGCGCTGATCGCCATGGTCTTTTTCGCTGTCGCCCGGGAAGGCCTGGAAACGGTGTTCTTCCTGCTCGCCGTGTTCCAGCAAAGCGAAGGCCCGGGCGCGCCGATCGGTGCCCTGCTCGGGCTGATTCTGGCAATCATCGTCGGCTTCCTGATCTACAGCGGCAGCATGCGCCTCAACCTTTCGGCGTTCTTCAAGTGGACCGGCCTGTTCATTCTGGTGGTGGCCGCCGGGATTCTCGCCAACTCCGTGCAGGCGCTGCATGAAGCCGGGCTGTGGAATCACCTGCAAACGGTGCTGTTCGACTTCAGCGCGACGCTGCCGATGGATGGCCCGTTGGGCTCGGTGCTGGCCGGCATGTTCGGGTATCAGGACACGCCGACCGTCAGCACCCTCGGCGCGTATCTGATCTATCTGCTCGTCGCGCTGGTGATGTTCTTTCTGCCAGCGCCCAAGCCGTCCGCTCAATCGTCTTCTGTTTCCAGCCAATAAGGGCATTCATGTCAAAGCCTAATACTCCTCAGGCCTCCCCTCCCCGCGCCTTGCGTTGGGCGGTGGCCGGCTCGGTGGTGGTGATGATCGCCGCCGGCGGTCTGTTTTATTACGCCTCGAAATTGGCTGCGGCCAAGCGTCAGCACAACCACGATGAAGTGGTGGTGAATATTCATCCGGGCAGTTGCGAGCCAAACGCGCTGACGGTGCCGGCCGGTCACGCCAGTTTCCGCATCGTCAACCGCTCCGAGCGCGCCGTGGAATGGGAAATTCTCGATGGTGTGCTCGTCGTCGAAGAGCGCGAAAACATCGCGCCGGGCCTGAGCCAGGTGATCAACGCCAATCTGCAACCGGGCGACTACGCGATCACTTGCGGTTTGCTGAGCAACCCGCGCGGCACCTTGCACGTCACGCCAACTGCCGCGTCTGACGCAGCGGCCAAAGCCAAACCATCGATGGTCGCCTTCGTCGGGCCGTTGTCGGAATTCCGTGTGTACCTGGCCAGCCAGAGCAGCGCGCTGATCAAAGCCGTGACCGCGCTTAATCAAGCCATTGAAAGCGACGATTTGGCTCAGGCTCAGGCGCTGTACCTGCCGGCGCGTTCGGCTTATCAACGCCTGGCCCCGGCCGCGCAGCGTCTGGCCGAACTGGATAACAGCATCAATGCCCGCGCCGATTATTTCGAAAAACGCGAGCAGGATCCGGCCTTCGTCGGCTTCCACCGCGTCGAATACGCGCTGTTCCAGCAACGCAAACTCGACGAACTGACACCAGTCGCCCAGCGCCTGCTCAGCGATGTCACCACGCTCAAACAGCAATTGCTCGCGCAGTCGCTGCCACCGGAACAACTGGTCAACATCGTAGTGCGCAACCTCAACACCCTTGCCGACGTCCGCGCCGCCAGCGGTGAAGAGGAACGCTACAGCCACAGCGACCTCAACGGTTTCGCCGCCAATCTGCAAACCGCACATAAAGTCGTCGATTTGCTGCGGCCGATGCTGACCAAGTCGGCTGCTGACCTGCTGCCGAAAATTGACAAGGCACTGGCGGACTTCGACACAGAACTCGACACCTACAAGATCAAGGACGGCTACGCCAGCTACGACTCCATCAGCGGCGCACAACGCAAGCAGATCGCCGACAAGGCCCAGGCTCTGGCCGACGCACTGGATGGCATCGATCCCGCCCTCGGCCTTTCCGGCCTGTAAGCAGAAGACGAATTTCCGATGAAAGATATCGAACCACTCAACCTGCAACGTCGCCGTGTCCTGATGGGCATGGGCGCCGCGGGTGTCGCCCTCGCCGGGTCCGCTCTGAGCTGCCCGGCCATGGCCGCCGCACCTGCGCAAGTCACCGAAGCACCAAGCAGCGACAAGACCGAAGACCGCCACGATTTCCACGGCGTGCACCAGACCGGCATCATCACCCCGCGTCCGGCCTCGGGCATGCTGGTTTCGTTCGACGTATTGGCCAGTGATCGTGAAGATCTGGAGCGGTTGTTCCGCACCCTCAACGAGCGCATCGCGTTTCTGATGAAGGGTGGCCCGGTCGCACAGATCGATCCGAAACTGCCGCCGCCGGATTCCGGCATCCTCGGCCCGAACGTGACGCCGGACAACCTGACCATCACCGTTTCTGTCGGCGAATCGCTGTTCGACGAGCGCTTCGGTCTGGCCGAGGCCAAGCCCAAGCGTTTGATGCGCATGGTCGGTTTCCCCAACGATGCGCTGGAAGCCGATTGCTGCCATGGCGACCTGAGTTTGCAGTTCTGTTCGAACACCGCTGACACCAACATTCACGCCCTGCGCGACATCGTCAAAAACCTCCCCGACCTGTTGCTGGTGCGCTGGAAACAGGAAGGCAGCGTGCCGCCGCAAGCCCCGGCGAAACCCGGTGTGCCAGCACAATCGGCGCGCAACTTCCTTGGTTTCCGCGACGGCTCGGCCAACCCCGACTCCAACGACAGCAATGCCATGGATCGCCTGGTCTGGGTGCAACCGGGCAGCGATGAGCCGGCCTGGGCTGCCCATGGCAGTTACCAAGCAGTGCGGATCATCCGCAATTTCGTCGAGCGCTGGGACCGCACGCCGTTGCAGGAGCAGGAAAGCATCCTTGGCCGGGTCAAAACCACCGGTGCACCGATGGGTGGCCAGCATGAAAGCGAAGTCCCGGATTACAGCAAGGACCCGGCGGGCAAGCTGACCAAACTCGACGCGCACATTCGTCTGGCTAATCCGCGTACGGCTCAAACCCAGGCCAACCTGATCCTGCGCCGGCCGTTCAACTACTCCAACGGCGTGAACAAGAACGGTCAGCTCGACATGGGCCTGCTGTTCATCTGCTATCAGGCCGATCTGGAAAAAGGCTTCATCACCGTGCAGACCCGCCTTAACGGCGAGCCGCTGGAGGAATACCTCAAACCGGTCGGCGGCGGGTACTTCTTCACCCTGCCGGGTGTCACCGGCGACAAGGATTTCATCGGTCGCTCGCTGCTCAACGCCACACAACCGAAAACAGCCGCATAAAACAACACCCCAACACTGGAGCCGCCCCCATGAAAAAGACGCCACTCGCGCTATTGCTGACCCTTGGTTTGCTCAACACCCCGCTGTCGGCGTTCGCCGCGACAGCACCGCTGGATCTGGTCGGGCCGGTGTCTGACTACAAGATTTACGTCACCGAGCAACTGGATGAGCTGGGCAGCCACACCCAGCAATTCACCGATGCGGTGAAAAACGGCGACCTGGCCACTGCGCAAAAGCTCTACGCTCCGACCCGTGTTTACTACGAGTCGATCGAGCCGATCGCCGAGTTGTTCAGTGACCTCGATGCGTCCATCGACTCGCGCGTCGACGACCACGAAAAAGGCGTGAAGGCCGACGACTTCACCGGTTTCCACCGCATCGAATACACGCTGTTCTCGGAAAAAAGCACCCAGGGCCTGAACGAGCTGGCCGACAAGCTCAACAGCGACGTCAAAGACCTGCAAACCCGCGTCGCCGGCCTGACCTTCCCGCCGGAGAAAGTCGTCGGCGGTGCCGCTGCGCTGCTGGAAGAAGTCGCCGCGACCAAGATCTCCGGCGAAGAAGATCGCTACAGCCACACCGACCTCTACGACTTCCAGGGCAACATCGACGGCGCGAAGAAAATCGTTGATCTGTTCCGTCCGCAGATCGAGAAGCAGGACAAGGCTTTCGTCGCGAAGGTCGACAAGAACTTTGCCACGGTCGACAAGATTCTGGCCAAGTACAAGACCAAGGATGGTGGGTTTGAGACTTATGACAAGGTGAAGGACAACGACCGTAAAGCGCTGGTTGGACCGGTGAATACCTTGGCGGAAGACCTGTCCACGTTGCGTGGCAAGCTGGGTCTGAACTGAGTTTATTTAGCGTCTAAGCGGGCCCCATCGCTGGCAAGCCAGCTCCCACAGTGTTCTCGGTCATTCACAAGTATTGTGTACACCAAAGAACCTGTGGGAGCTGGCTTGCCAGCGATGGCACTTTCAGCGGCGCTAAAGAATCCGGTACAGCAACCGCTCAATCCGCACCCGACTCACGCGCTTGAGAAACCTGGCCACCCCGGCCGGATACTCCGGCAGCGTCTCCAGACTCTGAAAGCTGTCGATCCGCGTGGTATGGCGGAAAATCTCTTCCAGCTCCTTCGCCCGCGGCTCCAGCCATTCGCCTTTCGGATCATCGATCAACAACGCGTTTTCCAGATCGAGGCGGAACGCCCGTGGGTTGAGGTTGTTGCCAGTCAGCAACGTATAGCGCTGATCAACCCACATGCCTTTGAGGTGATAGGTGTTATCGCCATCACGCCACAGGTGCAGGTTCAACTGGCCGCTGTCGATGTTGCGCTGATGGCGCTTGGCGAAGCGGCGCAGGCTGATCTCGTACAGATACGGCAACGCTGCGATCACCTTGAACGGCTCGCTCGGCGGAATGTAAAAGTCGTTGGCAGTCTTGTCGCCGACCACAATGTCGATCTTCACGCCACGGGCCAATGCGCGATTGATCTCACGGATCACGCCCAGCGGCAGGTTGAAGTACGGCGTGCAGATGGTCAGCTGTTTTTGCGCGCTGGCGATCAGTTCGAGAATCGCCCGGTTCAACGGGTTGTTCTTGCCGACACCGAGCAACGGGGTAACGGACAAGCCGTCTCGGGCAGTACTGCCAGTGGCCGTGTCGTACGTTGCATATTTGAGACGGCTGCGCAGATCGCCGATGTCGTTGCGCAAGCTACGCGTGGTCGGCAGGTTTGGCAGGTCGAGGCGATGCACCGCTTTCGATTCGATCAGGCCGTGCTTGACCAAATGATGCATCGAGTCGGCCAGCTCAGCGCTTTGCAGGACGTGATAACGGTCGAAGCGGTACTTGTCGAACTTGTGCAGGTAGACGTTGTTCAGGCTTGCGCCGCTGTAGACCACGCAGTCGTCGATCACAAAGCCCTTCAAATGCAGCACACCAAACAACTCGCGGGTCTGCACCGGCACGCCGTACACCGGCACTTCGCTCTGGTGCGTGCGGGTCATTTCCTGATACCACGCCGAGTTGCCCGGCTGCTTGCCGGCACCGATCAGACCGCGCTGGGCGCGCAACCAATCGACCACCACGGCAATTTCCAGCTCGGGACGTTTGAGCTTGGCGGCGTGCAAGGCATCGAGGATTTCCTGACCGGCTTCGTCTTGCTGCAGATACAGCGCAACGATGTAGATGCGCTGCGTCGCCGTGGCGATTTTATCCAGCAGGCAACGACGAAACTCGGCGGCGCCGGACAGAATGGTCACAGCCTCGGCGGTCAGCGCAAAGCTGCGCAGTTTAGGCAGCAAGGAACGTTTGAAAAGCAACGGCATAGGGCTCGCAATGGGTCGAATCCGAAGAACCCGAGAGCTTACACCATCGCATCCTTCGGGTCTTGTTAGTGTCTGTAATGACCTCTTCGCGAGCAGGCTCGCTCCCACCTTTGAAACGCACTCCCCTGTGGGAGCAAGCCTGCTCGCGAAGACGATTCTACAGCCAGCAAAAATACCCGCTTGACCAAGGAGAACAATCGTTCTACTGTTTGCAGCATGAACGAAATCACTAGCAACGACACACGCGACATCATCCTGGATGTCACCGAAAAGTTGATCTACAAAAGTGGCATCGCTGCCACCAGCATGGATCTTCTGGTGAAAACCGCCGGCGTCTCCAGAAAAAGTATCTACCGTTACTTTGCCGACAAGGACGCCTTGACCGTCGCCGCTCTGCAACGCCGCGACGTGCGCTGGATGCATTGGTACAGAGGCGCTGTCGATCAGGCCGAAAGCCCGGCCGATCGCCTGCTCAACCTGTTTACCGTGCTCAAGAGCTGGTTCGCCTCGGAAGGCTTTCGCGGCTGCGCGTTCATCAACACCAGCGGTGAAACCGGCGATCCACAGGACCCGGTGCGGCTAGTGGCCAAAGAACACAAACAGAAGCTGCTCGACTACGTGTGCGAGCTGTGTACCGAACATGGCGCCGAGGATCCGCAACTGCTGGCCAAACAGCTGCTGATCCTGATTGACGGTGCCATTACCGTAGCGCTTGTGATGGGTGATCACAGTGCCGCCGATAATGCGCAATGCATGGCGCGAAAGTTATTGGACCTGTAACGCCTTAATAAGCCGGACTTGTTGTTCAATTATTAATTAGATCGGGAGACTGAACATGTCTACTGCAGCCCAGGTACGTCCGCCATTGCCGCCCTTCAACCGTGACTCGGCGATCGAAAAAGTTCGACTGGCCGAGGATGGCTGGAACTCCCGCGACCCGGAACGGGTATCGCTGGCCTACACCCTCGACACCCAATGGCGTAACCGCGCCGAATTCGCCAACAACCGCGAAGAAGCCAGGGCCTTTCTGACCCGTAAATGGGCGAAAGAACTGGATTATCGTTTGATCAAGGAGCTGTGGGCTTACTCGGATACCCGCATTGCCGTGCGCTATGCCTATGAATGGCACGATGATTCGGGCAACTGGTTCCGCTCTTACGGCAATGAAAACTGGGAATTCGACGAGCAAGGCCTGATGTTCCAGCGCTATGCGTGCATCAACGACATGCCGATCAAGGAGAGCGAACGCAAGTTCCACTGGCCACTGGGCCGGCGCCCGGATGATCATCCGGGGCTGTCTGACCTGGGTCTCTAAGACCCCGTAGATCTAATGTGGGAGCGAGCTTGCTCGCGAATGCGGTGTATCAGTAATCACAATAGTTACTGAAAGGACGCCTTCGCGAGCAAGCTCGCTCCCACAGGTTTTTGCATTGGGTTCAGGCAACAGCGGCAGTCTTTTCGGCCTCCAGTTCGCGTACCAGCGGCAACACTCGCTCGCCGAAATACTGCACCTCTTCCTGAAAGTGCAGAAACCCCGCCAGTACCAAATCCACACCCACCGCCTTCAACGCCACAATCCGCTCGGCAATCTGCAGCGGCGTGCCAATCAGATTGGTCTTGAAGCCATCGTTGTACTGCACCAGATCCTCGAACGTCGATTTTGCCCAGTTGCCCTCACCCTCCGGTGAAGCCCGGCCCGCCTGCTTCGCCGCATCACCAAAAGCATTCACCGCTTCCGGATCGGCCTGATCGATGATCTGCGCCAGTACGGCTCTGGCCTCTTCTTCGGTATCACGGGCGATGACAAACGCGTTCACGCCAATCTTCACCGAATGATTGTTCGCCGCCGCCTTCTGACGAATATCGTCAACCTGCGCCTTGATTCCCTCCACGCTGTTGCCATTGGTGAAATACCAGTCCGAGACCCGCGCGGCCATGTCTCGCGCTGCACGGGAACTGCCGCCCTGGAAAATCTCCGGACGGCCGAGCGGTTTTGGTTTCAGGCTGTAATTGTCGAAGCGATAGAAATCGCCGCGAAAGGTGAAGTTGTCCTGACTCCACACCCCTCGCAATGAACGGATAAACTCTTCAGAACGACGATAACGCTCGTCATGCTCCAGCCAATGCTCGCCGATGGCCTGAAACTCGCCTCTGAACCAGCCGCTGACGATGTTCACCGCGATGCGCCCGTTGGTGAGTTGATCGATCGTCGCCAGTTGCTTGGCCGCCAGCGCCGGTTGCCACGGGCCGGGCAGGATCGCGGCGATCACCTTGAGTTTGCTGGTGGCCGCCAGCAACGCGTGACTGAACGCGACTGACTCATGCTGGAACTCGGCGCCATAACCGGCGGTGAAGCGGATCTGCGTCAACGCATATTCGAACCCGGCGGCCTCGGCGATTTGCGCCAGTTTGCGGTTGTAGTCGATGCCCCAATCGGTGCGCTGTTCGATCTTGCTGACCACCAGCCCACCGCTGACGTTCGGCACCCAGTAGGCAAATTTAACGGCTTGCTGACTCATTGGCGTGTCCTCGGGACATTTGCGGAGATGGGAGTGTTAGAGCAGCAAGCGTGCCAGCCTGGAAATGCCCGATTTCGTTGGGTTTCGGGGTGGCGTTGATGTTTTGTGGAAGGGGGATTTGTTGGCAGGTTGTTGTGTGGGCAACAGTTGGTTTGGGGTCGGCATGAAGAATGTCTTCGCGAGCAGGCTCGCTCCCACAGGATGGAATGCATTTCAAAATGTGGGAGCGAGCCTGCTCGCGAAGGCGTCAGACGGGTCGCCGCAACACTTGGAAATGAGTAACATGACCGCCCTCCCCGCAGCCAAATCTGCGCCCTGCCGAATAAGCCGATTCCATGCCTTTCGAACTCAGCGTTGACCTCACCACCCTGGCCATTCTGGCCCTTGTCGCTTTCATTGCCGGTTTCATCGACGCCATCGCCGGCGGTGGCGGTCTGTTGACCACGCCTGCCCTGCTGACGGCTGGCCTGCCGCCGCATCTGGTGCTCGGCACGAACAAATTGAGTTCGACCTTCGGTTCGGCCACCGCCAGTTTCACCTTCTACAAACGCAAATTGTTTCACCCGCGCCAATGGACACACGCCATCGTCGGCACACTGGTCGGCGCACTGACCGGCGCCGTCGTCGCTCATTACCTGCCGGCCGAATGGCTGAACAAGATGCTCCCGGTGATCGTCTTCGCCTGCGGTCTTTACCTGTTGTTCGGCGGCACGCCAAAAGCGCCGCTGGACAGCAATGCACCGATCAAAAAGAAATGGCAATCAACCCAAGGCTTCAGCCTCGGTTTCTACGACGGCGTGGCGGGTCCGGGCACAGGCGCGTTCTGGACAGTCAGCAGTCTGCTGCTTTACCCGATTGATCTGGTCAAGGCCAGCGGCGTAGCGCGCAGCATGAACTTCGTCAGCAACATTGCGGCGCTGTCGGTGTTCGTGTTTTCCGGGCAGGTGGACTGGATCATCGGCCTGAGCATGGGCCTGTCGGTGATGGTCGGCGCGTTCTTTGGCGCGCGCACCGCGATCAGCGGCGGCGCCAAGTTCATTCGCCCGGTGTTCATCACCGTGGTGCTGGGTTTGACCGTACGCCTAGCCTGGCAGCACTGGTTCAGCGTGGCCTAAGCGCCGCGCCACATAGACGTCGATCAGGTAACGAGCAATCGACTTGGACGCCGGCAACGGCGGCAGGTCGTGCACGTTGAACCACTGGGCGTCCTCGATCTCGTCTTCCTGACAGACAATCTCGCCACCGGCGTATTCGGCATGGAAGCCGAGCATCATCGAATGCGGGAACGGCCAGCACTGGCTGCCCAGATACTGAATGTTCTTCACCTCGATCTGCACTTCTTCGCGCACTTCACGAATCAGGCAATCCTCGGCTGACTCGCCCGGCTCGGCGAACCCGGCCAGCGTGCTGTAAACCCCGGTGACGAAACGCGGTGAACGCGCCAGCAGGATCTCGTCGCCACGGGTGATCAGCACGATCATGCTCGGCGAAATACGCGGATAACTGCGCAGGTCGCACGGCTGGCAATACATCGCGCGCTCACGCGGCACCTGTGTCATCGCCTGGCCGCAATTGCCGCAGAAACGATGCTCACGGGCCCAGGTGCCGATCTGCGCGGCATAACCGAGCACTTTGTAGATCGTATGATCGCCGTCGAGCATGAACGCCCGCAGGCCTTTCCAGTTACAACCCGGCACCTCGCTGGCGCTGCGCAGTTCAAGCAGATACACCGGCTCGCCATCGAGGTGGCCGATGCCATGCTCGGCGAGGATCGACAAGTCCTGACGCTTGAGCCATTCGCGAGGGAACAACGCGCCGTTGTCATCGAACAGAAAGCCTTCCGGGCTGCGCGCCACGGCCCAGCCGCCGGGTTGATCGGTGTCCAGTACTGCAGTGGTCCAGCGAGATGTCATGGTTTCTCAGTCCAGAAATTCGGGTTTCTGTTTGCTCATGTGGGCGGCCATGGCCACGCGCAAATCGGTGGATTGCAACATGGCGGCGTTCCAGGTGGCAACGTATTCGAGACCGTCGTCGATGCGATGGTCGCGCATGTAGCTGATCATTTCCTTGGTGCCGGTGACCGCGATCGGTGACTTCGAAGCGATCTCGCGAGCAATGTCCAGCACGCCCTCGAGCAGCGCTTCTTTGTCGCTGTAGACGCGATTGACCAAGCCAATGCTGCGCGCTTCGTCAGCGCCGAAAGTGCGACCGGTGTAAGCCAGTTCACGCAGCATGCCGTCCCCGATGATCCGTGGCAACCGTTGCAATGTGCCAACATCGGCGGCCATGCCGATATCGATTTCCTTGATCGAGAATTGCGCGTCTTCGGCGGCGTAGCGCATGTCGCACGCGGCGATCAGATCAATGGCGCCGCCCAGGCAATAACCTTGAATGGCCGCAATGACCGGTTTGCGGCAGTTGTCGACGGCGTTGAACGAGGCTTGCAGGGTGAGGATCTTGCGGCGCAGCAGGCGCGCGTTGCGGCCGACGTCCTTGCCCAGTTCATTGGCGACGCTGGCGAGCATCATCAGGTCGATGCCGGAGGAGAAATGTTTACCGTTGCCGCTGAGCACCACCACGCGCACTTCGTCGGTGTCGTCGATCCACTGGAAGATCTCGACGATCTCGCTCCAGAACGCCGCGTTCATCGAGTTGATCTTTTCCGGGCGATTGATCTGCACATGGGCGATGTTGTCGGCCAGTTCGACGCTGAAGGCGGAGTATTGAGTCATGGCAGTGATCCTTTACCGGGCTGAAAATGAGGCCCGAACTATAACAAGGCATCACGGCGGCGGTTCGGCCAAATGCGGGACTGTTCTGGGTTTTACTTCGCTTGTGCCGGCCCCTTCGCGAGCAAGCTCGCTCCCACAGGGGAATGCATTTCAAAGTGTGGGAGCGAGCTTGCTCGCGAAGAGGCCAGATCAATCACGAAACATCATCGAGCCAAACGCCGCAACCCAAACAACATCCCCCCTGCCCCCAGCAACATCGCCGCCAAAAACAGCGGATAGGAAACCCACCACGGCGTCCCCGCCGTCATCATGCTGAACTCCGACATCCCGCCAATGCTCGCAATCAGGTTCAACGGCAGAAACACCACGTTGATCAACGTCAGCTTGCGCAGCAGGTTGTTCATGCTGTTGTTCATCAGGTTGCCACGCGCATCGATCAGCCCGGAAAACACTGTCGAGTAGATTTCCGCCTGCTTGTAGCACTGGTTGTTCTCGATGATCAGGTCGTCGATCAGGCCGATCGCTTCGCTGCCGAAGTGCTGCTTCTCGGCATGATTGCGCAGGCGCGTGAGGACCGCGCCGTTGCTGTGCAACGCGTTGATGTAATAGATCAGGCTTTCGCTGAGGTTGAACATCTGCACCAGATGCTGGTTCTGCATCGAGGCGTTGAATTTCTGCTGCAACTCACGGGCGACCAGTTTGATCACCTTCAAGTGCCCGAGGTAGTGATGGATGTTGTTGAACAACAGATCCAGCAACACATCCAGCGGCGTGTTCAACGGCTGGCGGGTGCCGAGGCCGTGCAGCGGCGTGTCGTCGGTGGCAATCACCAGTAGTTGTCCCGGCGCGAACAGCAATCCGCAGGACGACACTTCAAATGCCAGACTGCCACCGCCGGAATAGTTTTCCGGGCGTTTCCAGATCAGGAACAGATGGTCGGGATGGAACTCGATGCGCGACACCTCGTCCGGGTCCAGCGCTGACGCCAGTGCATGCTCATCGACCTTGAAATGACTGTGCAGCAAGTCGCGCTCGGCGGCATCGGGGTTGCTGAACAGCATGACCTCGGCGTCCAGCCGCTCGACCCGCTGCAAAGCGCCGTGGCTCAGTGCAAAGCTGTTGATCATCGGCGCATCACCAGGCCTGGCCGCGACGCTTGAGTTCCAGGCGGCGCACAAACTCTTCCAGCACCAATGAATACAGATCGTCGTGCAGATAGGCGTCTTCGATGCCGGCGTCGAGGTTGGGGTTGTCGTTGACTTCGATCACCACCACTTTGTCGCCGGCCTGCTTCAGATCGACGCCGTAGAGGCCGTCGCCGATCAGGTTGGCGGTCTTCACCGCCAGTTCCACTACAGCGCGTGGCGCCTCGTGGACCGCCATCGTCCGGCATTCGCCGTTGACGTCCTGGCCCTTAGCCTTATGGTTGTAAATCTGCCAATGGCCCTTGGACATGAAGTATTGGCAGGCGAAGATCGGTTTGCGGTTGAGCACGCCAATGCGCCAGTCGTACTCGGTGTAGAAAAACTCCTGCGCCAGCAGCAACACCGAGTGCTCAAACAACTCAGCAGTCGCCTCAAGCAAGGCTTGCTGACTTTCGACCTTGATCACGCCACGGGAAAAACAGCCGTCGGGAATCTTCAGTACCAGCGGAAAGCCAAGCCGCTCGCCGACCCGCTCGAAGTCTTCGGGTCGCTCCTTGTAGAGAATTTCGGTGGCGGGCATACCCAATTGATGGCTGTTGAGCAGATCGGTCAGGTAGACCTTGTTGGTGCAGCGCAAAATCGACGTCGGGTCATCCATCACCACCAGTCCTTCACTCTCGGCTTTTTTGGCGAAGCGATAAGTGTGGTTATCGACACTGGTGGTTTCGCGGATCAGCAAGCCGTCGTACTCGGCGAGTCGTGCGTAATCCTTGCGTTCAATCAGTTCAACATCGATGCCCATGGTTTTACCGACCCGGACGAAATTTACCAGTGCCTTGGCGTTGGACGGCGGCAGGGCCTCTTGCGGATCGTGCAGAATCGCCAAGTCGTAGCGCGCCACTTGTGGCGAGCGCGGCACTCGCCAGACTTTACGGCTGAAACCGTCCAGCGCGTTGGCAAACTGATCTTCCTGATCATCGCGCAACTTGTGCAAGGCGCCGGATTTTATACCTTCGATGTGCCAACCGTTAGTTCGGCGAAACTCAACTAACAGGATCGGGCAGGGAAACACTTCAAACAACTGCCGCGCCAGATCCTGTAATGGCTCAATATGGGTCCGACCAAAATACAAGGTCAAAGTAAAGCCTTCGGTATCACTGTAGAGATGATGACTCAGGGCTTTCTCCAGGGTTTTATCGAGATCGTCCAGCGCCAGGCCGTACAGTGATTTTTTCGTCAGCTCGCTGATGGTGCGCACCGACGGAATCACCTTGTGCCCCCGCGCTTCGGCCAGTAGCGAGCAGTAATAGCCGTGCCCTAGATACTTGTAGCTGCGGCACAGATTGATCACCTGCACGCGCTTGCCCGGCTCGCTGTCACAGCTGTGCTCGAGGTATTCCTGCGCCGTCAGGATGTCTTCGCTGGGGAAATATGAGGCCCAATCTTCCTTGCGCTCGACAATTATCAACACTTGGCTGGATGCTTTAATCGCCGAACTTAAATAAGTTGCCGCCGGCAAACTTTGCTCGGATACTTCGCGCCAATGACCCTGTACCGCTGACATAGAGATTGATCCGTTGGAGAACAAGACCTTTTCTATTAAGCACGAAGTTTTTTGAAAGTCTCGTTTCGTTACGCAACTTTTACGGTGGTCATATGAAGGCTGTTTTTCGTTTGGCGGTAGTTGAAGACTTGCCGGCGCTGCTGGCACTGGAAATGCAATGTTTCACCACGGACCGGCTCACCAGTCGCAGCTTTCAGTGGATGATCACCCGTGCTCACGGACAGTTGCTGGTGGCAGAGTACGACGGCCAACTGCTGGGTTACGCGCTGGTGTTATTCCATCGCGGCACTTCGCTCGCCCGGCTGTACTCCATCGCCATCGCCGTCGAAGCGCGCGGCACGGGGTTGGGCAAGGCATTGCTGCAGCGCATTGAAGCGATGGCGCTGGAGCACGACTGCGCGTATCTGCGCCTGGAGGTGCGCCTCGACAACCCTGCGGCTATTGCGCTGTACGAGCGTAGTGGCTACCGGCGTTTTGCGCTGATTCACGATTACTACGAAGATCATGCCGACGCGCTGCGGCTGGAGAAACGCATTCTCCAGCACCGCGATTCGCGCAGCATCAAAGTGCCCTACTACCGGCAAACCACTGATTTCACCTGTGGCCCGGCCTGCCTGTTAATGGCCATGGGTGCACTGCAATCGGAACGTTTATTGGAGCGGCGTGAAGAGTTGCAGATCTGGCGTGAAGCGACCACGGTGTTCATGACCTCCGGCCACGGCGGATGCAGTCCACAGGGATTGGCGTTGGCGGCGTGGCGTCGAGGCTACAAGGTGGGTTTGCAACTGAGCCTGGCCGGGCCATTGTTTCTCGATGGCGTGCGTAATGCGCATAAAAAAGACGTCATGCGGCTTGTCCACGATGAGTTCACGGCGCAATTGCAGGAGACCGATGTCGAGTGTGTAATCGGTGCCTCAATGGATCTGCCGCGACTGCTGGATGCCGGTGGACAGCCACTGGTGTTGATCAGCAGCTATCGGCTGACCCGCTCCAAGTCGCCGCACTGGGTAATCGTGACGGACTGCGACGAGGATTTCGTTTACCTGCATGACCCGGATGTCGATCACAGCCAGCATCGGCAGCCCATGGATTGCCAGCATGTGCCGGTGAGCCATGGGGAGTTCGAGAAAATGTGCCGGTTTGGCCGGGGTAAATTGCGTGCGGCGGTGGTGCTGTATTCCCGCGTAACGTAAGCCTCCACATGCAGGAGCTGCCGCGGGCTGCTCCTACAGGGGAATACCCGTCAAGGCGCGGGCTTCAGGCCGATCTTGTACAGCGATCCCTTCTCTTCATCCGTCAGCACATACAGATAACCATCCGGACCTTGCCGCACATCGCGAACCCGCTGCTTGAGCTCGCCCAGCAAGCGCTCCTCGTGCACCACTTTGTCGCCATCGAACTGCAAGCGGATCAGTTCCTGAGTCACCAACGCGCCGATAAACGCGTTGTGTTGCCACGGTTTAAAACGATCGGCGTCGTAAAACGCCATGCCGGTAACGCCCGGAGACTTCTCCCAGACATGGTGCGGCGCGACAGTGCCTTCGGCCGTTTTACCCTGGGCTTCCGGAATCGGCTGCATCGAGTAATTGATGCCATGGGTCGCCAGCGGCCAACCGTAATTCTTGCCGCGCTCGATGACGTTCACCTCATCGCCACCGCGCGGGCCGTGTTCGTTTTCCCAGAGCGTGCCGGTCCAGGGGTTGAGTGCCGCGCCCTGCGGGTTGCGCAGGCCGTAGGCCCAGATCTCGGGGCGTACGCCGGACTGGCCGACAAAGGGATTGTCATCCGGCACCTTGCCGTCCGGGTAGATGCGCACGACCTTGCCTTGCAGCTTGTCGAGATCCTGCGCCGTCGGCCGGTCGTTGTTCTCACCCAAGGTGATGAACAAATAACCGTCGCGATCAAACACCAGCCGTGAGCCGAAGTGATTGCCAACCGAAAGCTTCGGCTCCTGGCGGAAGATCACTTTGAAATCCTTCAGCGTCTTCAAGTCATCTGAAAGCCGTCCACGCCCCACAGCCGTGCCGGCCTTGTCCCCGGCACCACCGCCTTCGGCATACGACAGATAAACCAGACGATCCTGTTTGAAGTCCGGCGACAGCGCCACATCCAGCAACCCGCCCTGCCCCTTGGCCCAGACCTGCGGTACACCGGCGATCGGCGCCGACAGTTTGCCGTCGGCGGCCACCAGGCGCAGATTGCCGGGACGCTCGGTGACCAGCATGCCCTGGCGATCCGGCAGAAACGCCAGTGCCCATGGATGCTCAAGGCCTGCGGTGATGGTCGTGACTTCGAGGGTGCCCTGTTCGCTTTGCAGCTCGTTGGGGGCGGCAGCAAAGGCCGGGGCACTGAGCAGCGCACCGGCACACAGTGTGGCTAGAAGGGTTTTACGCAACATGCACGATTCCTTTTGTTCGTTTCAGGGGCCGGCAGAACCTCAGTCCTGCCGCTCAACGGTTGCTGTCTCCGCTGCGCGAAGGTGGGTTGGGAATGAACGTGGGTGGCGTGCTCGGCACCGAGCGGATCGGCTGCCCGTTGCCGATGCCACGGTTTTCGACCGTGGGCTGACGCGGCGTCGGTACAGTGTTCGGCCCCCGAATGGGTGGAGCGCTGGGCTGGGTGCCCTGCATGCTGTTGGGGTTCGCTCGGCGGATCGGGCTGTTGTAGGGGTTGTTGCTGTTGCCGGTCGGGCTTTGCGCCAACAGGACGTCGGCATGGACCAGACCGCCACTGAGTGTCAGGACGACGATGCCAAGCAGAATTCGGTTCATGACGCTGCCTCTCGATGGGCTTGGGATAGAGCCTTCGAGTCCACGCTACGCCGAGGGTTCGGATTTGTTAACCCGTCAGCCTTAAACAACATGTAACACGGCTTGACCGAGTCCCTGGAAACCCGCGCAATCCGGGGAAACTTTCAGTTACAGCCGCAGGTCATCCGATCATCACTCGGAGAAAACACCATGGCTCGGGCAATCTGGAAAGGCGCGATCAGTTTCGGACTGGTGCACATCCCTGTCGCGCTGGTATCGGCGACCTCGTCGCAGGGCGTCGACTTCGATTGGCTCGACAGCCGTAGCATGGACCCAGTGGGTTATAAGCGGGTCAACAAGGTCACCGGCAAGGAAGTCAGCAAAGAGCACATCGTCAAAGGTGTGGCCTATGAAAAGGGCCGCTATGTGGTGCTCAGCGAAGAGGAGATCCGTTCGGCGCACCCCGTCTCCACCCAAACCATCGATATCTTTTCTTTCGTCGACGCCGAACAGATTCCCCTGCAGAACATCGACACGCCCTACTACCTGGCACCCGACAAGCGCGGTGGCAAGGTTTACGCATTGCTGCGTGAAACCCTGAGCAAAACCAACAAGGTCGCCCTCGCCCGCGTGGTGCTGCATACACGCCAGTACCTTGCGGCGCTGATGCCGCTGGAAGATGCATTGGTGCTGGTGAAATTGCGCTGGCCGCAGGAGGTGCGTGGCCTCGATGAGTTGGAATTGGGTCCTGAAGTGACCAAGCCGCAGTTGGCCAAGGGTGAACTGGACATGGCCAAACGGCTGGTGCAAGACATGAGCGCGGACTGGAAACCCGAAGACTACAACGATGAATTTGAAGACAAGATCATGGCTCTGGTCGAGAAAAAGGCCCATGAAGGCAAGATCGAGGATGTTGAGTCGGTGGGTGGCGAGGAAGAGCGCAAAACTGCTGATGTGATCGACTTGACCGAGCTGCTTAAACGCAGTCTGGGCGGGAAAGCGGCGGCTAAACCGAAGGCAAAAGCTGAGAAACCGGCGAAAGCTGCGCCGGCAAAGAAGACCAAGAAGGCTTCCTGATAGTACCTGGGGATTTTAAGGGCCCCTTCGCGAGCAAGCTCGCTCCCACAAGGTTCTGAGTCGAGCGCGAAATTCGCATTCACCCAATTCCACTGTGGGAGCGAGCTTGCTCGCGAAGGGGCCAGTGAACCTACTGCAAAATTCAGATCAGAATGAACACCGCGAGCAAACCACCAAAGATCGCCCACTTTTCCATGTAGTAACGCTTGCGATTGCGTTTTTTCAGTTCTTTGCCACGCAGACGAATCTTGTAGATCCGGGTAAACAACCGGTTGATGCCACCGGTGCGGTCACCGGCATCGTTCGGCGCGCCTGCCGCCGACATCACGGTGCGGCTGAACCACGCATTGAACGCGGCGGCCCAGCGGTACTTCATCGGCCGCTCAATGTCGCAGAACAGGATGATGCGATTCTTGTCCGTGGTGTTTTCGGCGTAATGAATAAACGTCTCGTCGAACATCACCGCTTCGCCGTCACGCCAGTGGTAGCTCTCACCGTCGACGTTGATATAGCAGCCAGCGTCGTTCGGCGTGTCCAGGCCCAGGTGATAGCGATAGGAGCCTGCATACGGATCGCGGTGACGCACCAGCTTCGACCCCGGTGGCAGCTCGGCAAACATCGCGGCCTTGATCGAACCGATGCTCTGCACCAGTTCGGTGGTACGCGGGCACAGCTTCATTGCCGACGGATGGCTCTCGCCGTACCACTTCAGATAGAAACGCTTCCAGCCGCTTTTGAAGAACGAGTTGAAACCGACATCGTCGTACTGGTTAGAGCGTTTTATCTCGCCGGCACGCAGCAGATTCTGGCCTTCTTCGCGGATTTCTTCCCAGTGCGCCTGCAACGGGCTCAAGTCTGGAAACTCGCTCGGATCCAGGTACGGCTTGTTCGGCTTTTTCGAAAACAGATAAAGGAAGCAGTTGATCGGCGCAAGAAACGTCGAATGGTCACTCAGTTGTCGACCGAGCTTGTGGCGCACACGCCCACGCAGATGAACGTATGCAATGGAAATGACATAAATAGCAGCAATGATGAGTTTCACGGAAATCGTCACACGTCAGAAGTGAACAAACTGCGCGCCGTGCAGCCTGAGGCTCAGCGTCTTATGCAGTGGTCTGAATACACATGGCACGTCCTTGGCCCGCGCCGTAACCGGACGCTCGGTGAAAGGTGGCATTTTAGCCACAGTTTGTAACCGATAGTGAATCTTCAACTGTGAAAAACTGTCCCGTGATCATGCCAATCGGCGATCGTGGCATGATCGCCCTATCGTTTAAAGAGCCAGACCAGTACAATCGCCGCCAAACTTTACGCGCCCCCCTTGGTTGATGACGGGACTCTCCCGCCTCAGCGCACTTTGACTCGGGCCAAGCGCTGCAGCCGCACCCTCGCTTTTTAAGAATGCTTCGCAGGAAAAACCCTTGATTTCTACAGCTAACATCACGATGCAGTTCGGCGCCAAGCCGCTCTTCGAAAACGTTTCGGTCAAATTCGGTGCGGGCAATCGCTACGGTCTGATCGGCGCCAACGGTTGCGGCAAGTCGACCTTCATGAAAATCCTCGGCGGCGACCTCGATCCGTCCGGTGGTCAGGTCATGCTCGAGCCGAACGTGCGTCTGGGTAAATTGCGCCAGGACCAGTTCGCCTACGAAGAATTCACCGTGATCGATACGGTGATCATGGGTCACGAAGAGCTGTGGAAGGTCAAGGCCGAGCGCGATCGTATCTACTCGCTGCCGGAAATGAGCGAAGAAGACGGCATGGCCGTGGCCGAGCTGGAAACCGAATTCGCCGAGATGGACGGCTACACTGCCGAATCCCGTGCCGGTGAACTGTTGCTGGGCCTGGGTATCGGCATCGAGCAACACTTCGGCCCGATGAGCGAAGTCTCGCCAGGCTGGAAACTGCGCGTGCTGCTGGCGCAGGCGCTGTTTTCCGATCCGGAAGTACTGTTGCTCGACGAGCCGACCAACCACCTGGACATCAACACCATTCGCTGGCTGGAAAACGTGCTGACCCAGCGCAACAGCCTGATGATCATCATCTCCCACGACCGTCACTTCCTGAACAGCGTGTGCACGCACATGGCTGACCTGGATTACGGCGAGCTGCGTCTGTTCCCGGGCAACTACGACGAGTACATGACCGTGGCGACCCAGTCCCGCGAGCAACTGCTGTCGGACAACGCCAAGAAGAAAGCGCAGATTTCCGAGCTGCAATCGTTCGTCAGCCGCTTCTCGGCCAACGCCTCGAAAGCCAAGCAGGCCACGTCGCGTGCCAAGGCGATCGACAAGATCCAGCTGGCCGAGGTCAAGCCATCGAGCCGCGTGAGCCCGTTCATCCGCTTCGATCAGAACAAGAAGCTGCACCGCCAGGCGGTCATCGTCGAAAAAATGGCCAAAGGCTTCGACGGCAAACCCCTGTTCAAAGACTTCAGCTTCCAGGTTGAAGCCGGCGAGCGCGTGGCGATCATCGGCCCGAACGGTATCGGTAAAACCACCCTGCTGCGCACCCTGGTCAACGAGCTGACCCCGGACGCCGGCAGCATCAAGTGGACCGACGCGGCCGAACTGGGCTACTACGCTCAGGATCACGCGCACGATTTCGAAGACGACGTCACGCTGTTCGACTGGATGGGTCAGTGGACTCAGGGCGAGCAGATGATTCGCGGTACTCTGGGCCGCATGCTGTTCTCCAACGACGAGATCCTCAAGTCGGTCAAGGTTATCTCCGGTGGTGAGCAAGGTCGCATGCTCTTCGGCAAGCTGATCCTGCAAAAGCCGAACGTGCTGATCATGGACGAACCGACCAACCACCTGGACATGGAATCGATCGAGGCGCTGAACCTGGCGCTGGAAAACTACCCGGGCACGCTGATCTTCGTCAGCCACGACCGTGAGTTCGTATCGTCCCTGGCCACGCGCATCATCGAGCTGAGCCCGGATGGCGTCACCGACTTCAGCGGCACTTACGATGACTACCTGCGTAGTCAGGGTGTGGTGTTCTAAAACGCAGCTTCTAGTGTTGAGCTGTCAGCTTCAAGCTAAAGCCCTGTCCATGTGACGGGGCTTTTTGCATTTCAGGTTGAGGAATTTGCGGGTGCGGCTACCTTCGCGAGCAGGCTCGCTCCCACACTTTGAAATGCATTCCCCTGTGGGAGCGAGCCTGCTCGCGAAGGGGCCAGTAGCGGCGAGATCAATCCTCAGGAAAAATAGATAGCCTGCTTTCTTTTATCGCAAGCCCAAGCCATGATGCGAACTCTCCCACCGCCGCCCGCGAACGAGTCCTCATGTCTGCGCAGCAACTGCCACCGCAAAGCTCAATGGCGATCACCCTGCAGATCGTCTCCATCGTGTTCTATACCTTTATTGCCTTCCTCTGCATCGGTTTGCCGATTGCGGTGTTGCCCGGTTATGTACATGAGCAGCTGGGTTTCAGCGCAGTCATTGCCGGGCTGGTGATTGGCTCGCAGTATCTCGCAACCCTGCTCAGCCGACCGATGGCCGGGCGCATGTCAGATACAGTCGGGACCAAACGGGCAATCATTTATGGCCTGTGGGGGATTGTCCTCAGCGGTTTGCTGACGCTGCTCTCCACGCTGCTACAGGATTTCCCGCTGACCAGCCTGATCATTCTGATTACCGGGCGCCTGCTGCTCGGCATCGCTCAGGGCTTGATCGGCGTCGGCACGATCAGTTGGTGCATGGGCCAGGTCGGCGTCGAACACACGGCGAAATCGATTGGCTGGAACGGCATCGCTTCCTATGGCGCGATTGCGATTGGTGCGCCGCTGGGCGTGGTGATGGTCGCCGATTACGGCTTCACCAGCCTCGGTATCGCCCTGACAGTGCTGGCGGCGGCTGCGCTGGTGCTGATTCGCAATAAGCCTTCGGTGCCGGTGATCCGTGGCGAACGCCTGCCGTTCTGGGCGGTGTTCGGGCGGATTGCCCCGTATGGCGCCAGCCTGACCCTGGCCTCGATCGGCTACGGCACGCTGACCACCTTCATCACCCTGTATTACCTCAACCGTGGCTGGACCGGCGCGGCGTATTGCCTGACGGTGTTCGGCGTGTGTTTCATCCTGTCGCGCCTGATGTTCATTTCGGCGATCAGTCGGTTTGGTGGTTTCAGGTCTGCCATTGCCTGCATGACCATCGAAACCGTGGGGCTGGTGCTGTTGTGGCTGGCGCCGTCTACCGCTTTCGCCTTGATCGGCGCGGGTCTGGCGGGGTTTGGCCTGTCGCTGGTGTACCCGGCGCTGGGGGTCGAGGCGATCAAGCAGGTGCCGAGTTCCAGTCGCGGTTCGGGCCTGGGGGCTTATGCGGTGTTCTTCGACCTCGCGCTGGCGATTGCCGGGCCGCTGATGGGCGCGGTGGCGTTGAATCTGGGGTATTCGTGGATTTTCTTCAGTGCGGCGCTGTTGTCGGTGATCGGGCTGGGGTTGACCTTGCTACTGATGCGCCGTGCAACTTCCTGAACAATCGACGCAAAACCAAGTGGGAGCGAGCTTGCTCGCGAAGGCGGGGAGTCAGTCAGCACATGTATTGACTGACACTACGCCTTCGCGAGCAGGCTCGCTCCCACAAGGGTTCTGCTCCTGACTATTGATCTGCGGTTTGCATGCCCGCTCGCGTTGGTCTGCCCAGCGCATGGGAGAAGAATCGCCCCGCCTCTGAGATGAGGTTGCGATGGATATCCTCGCGATCAACGCCATCGGCATCGGTGCACAGTGCTGGCATGGCGCGGATCTGCTCTTCATTACACGGCGCCATAAAGACGAAGTGCCCTGCCCCGGCCAGTAACTTGAAATCCGGCGCCGTCGGCAGTTTACGCGCCAGCGCAGCGGCGTTCTTGTCGAAGGCCACCAGTTTGTCGCCATCGCCGCTATATAGCAGCACCGGTACGTGCACATCGGCCAGGGTGTGACGCCCGAACTTCAGGCTCAGCGGCGCCATCAGCAGCAAGGCATGCACACGTGGATCGGCCACCGGTTGCAGGTCATCACGATCGACGATCAATTCACCTTGAGTGTTGCAGGCATCACGATCATCCGGACGCTCCTGGCAATAACGCCGCAGGCGATCCAGATCCGGTTGCGCCCCGGACAAGATCAACGCCGTCTCACCGCCCGCAGAATAACCGATCACCCCGACCTGATCGGCGTTGACGTACGGAGCAAGCATGCGGTCGCCAAGGGTCGCGGTGATGGCCTCGGAAATCTGGATCGGCCGCCCGTAGAGATTACTCAGGGTGCCCAGTCGGCTGTGGTCTTTGGAGTTGTCGCCGGGATGAATCACTGCGACCACAACAAAGCCTTTGCGCGCCAGTGAGGTCGCGAGATCGTGCAGCGCCAGCGGGGTGCCGGTGTTGCCGTGGGAGAGCATTAGCATCGGAAAGCGGCCGATGGCGACTTTGGTGTCTTCGCCCGCTTCCACCGAATAGCCTTCGAGCAGGCTCATGTGTTCGCGATCGCTGGAAGGATAGAAGGCGATGGCGCGCATCGGTTGCAGGTCCAGCGGATCGAGAAACGTCATCTCGTGGTAGCCGACGCTCCACACCGGGTGTCGCCCAGGCGCAGCGTGCACTGTGTTAAAGCTGCCAAGCAGGCAAATCAGTAACGTTGCACAAAGACGCATCATGGGATGCTCCACCCTGTTGTTACTCAATCGAAAGTTCCGTTGCGTTGCGGGCCTGAAACGCCGGGGATTCGGTGTTTCGGTACGACAATGCACTCAGACGCTGATTGTGTGACTGCATAACCCGGGCCAGATTATGTAACAGCCAGAAACAAAAAACTCCGTATTCGCCCCTTGCGGAACCAGAATACAGAGTTTTTTGAGTGTTACCTGAACAATAGCTGTTCTTTACGCAAGCCTTACGCAGCGGCGAACAACTGCTCGCTGATCTTCGCTTGCGCTGCGGTCATGGCGTTGTTGCGCACTTCGTCGCCATAAGCGAGGCCTTCGGCACGGACGATTTCGATGTCGGTGATGCCGAGGAAGCCCAGCACCAGCTTCAGGTATTCTTCGTGAGCGATGCCGCTGGCCTGACCGGCATGAATGCCGCCGGAAGTCGATACGATCACGACTTTCTTGCCGCCGCACAGGCCTTCAGGGCCGGCTTCGGTGTAACGGAAGGTCTGACCGGCAACGGCAACGCGGTCGATCCACGCCTTGAGTTGGGTCGGTACGGTGAAGTTGTACATCGGAGCAGCAATCACCACGGCGTCGGCAGCGATGAACTCGGCCAGGGTCGATGCGCTCAGCTCGGCTTCGTGTTGTTGCGCGGCGTTACGCAGCTCAGCAGTGGTGCCGGCGGCAACCAGGGTGGTCGACGAGAAGTGGCTGATGGCGTCGGCGGCCAGGTCGCGGTAGGTCACCACAGCGCTTGGCTCGGCGGCTTGCCAGGCTTTGACGACTTCGCCGCTCAACTGACGGGAAGCCGAGTTGTCGCCCAGAATGCTCGAATCGATATGCAGCAGTTTCATGTGGAATCTCCTGGAAGGAATCGCCGGTGGCGACGGAATGGAGACAATCCTACGCAAGAAACCAATGGATGATTAGACGCCTGAAATGCGATAGTTTGTCCCACTGATAGAACAGTTGGATTTCCCTATGCAAGACCTCAACGATCTCTACTATTTCGCCAAAGTGGTCGAGGCCGGCGGGTTCGCGGCGGCCGGGCGTTTGCTGGGCATTCCCAAGTCGCGCCTGTCGCGGCGCATCGCCGAACTGGAAGAGCGCCTCGGCGCACGCCTGCTGCAACGCACCACTCGACAACTCAATCTCACCGCTGTTGGCGAACGTTATCTGCGTCACTGCCAGGCCATGTTGCTGGAAGCGGAAATGGCCGACGAGGCGGTGGCGAGTATGTCCAGTGAGCCGCGCGGTCGCCTGCGAGTTTCCTGCCCCACCGGTCTGGCCCGGGAAATGTTGCCGTGGGTCATCAGCGAATTTTTAGGCAAATTTCCGCAGGTGCAACTGGAAGTCGTCTTGCTCAATCGCCGGGTCGATCTGGTCGGCGAAGGCTTTGATGTGGCGCTGCGCGTGCGTGAACACGGTGACGAAGATCCGTTACTTGTGACCCGGCGCTTGCGGCAGGCGCAAATGGTCGTGGTGGCCAGTCCGGATTTTGTACGGGAGCAATCGATCAACCATCCGCAAGACCTGAAAAATCTACCGGTGCTCGGCGCGCTGGAGGCGGACCGTCTGGTTCATGTGCGCCTGCTTGATCAACAGGGTGAAAGCTTCGAGTTGAACATGGAGGCACGACTGGGCATCGATGACTTTATTGTGCGCAAAGCCTGCGTGCTGGCCGGTCAGGGTTTCACCTTGCTGCCGATGATGTACTGCGAAGAAGAACTGAGAAACGGCGCGCTGGTGCAATTGCTGCCAGAGTGGTCGCTGCCCGGCGGCTGGCTGCAAGCGGTGTATCCGCATCGACGCGGAGTGATGCCGGCGGTGCGCGCGTGGATCGATCATCTGGTCGAATCGTTCAATGCCTGTGGGGAGCGATTGTTATGAGCAAAGGAAAGATGAACGAAGCCGACGTAGCGGCGTTCTGCCTGGCATTGCCGGGCGCTCGGGAAGATTACAAATGGGGCGGCGTGCGGGTGTTTTCGATTGCCGGCAACAAGATGTTTGCCTTGCAGGGGCTGCGTGGGGATTCGCTGGCGTTCAAGGTCGACAAGGATCTGTTTCTCGGCCATTGCGACCGTCCGGGCATTCACCCGGCGCCGTATCTGGCGCGGGCGCAGTGGATCATCATGCACCCGCCCTACCCGTTGGCTGCTGAGGAGTTGCGCGGGTTGTTGCAGCGTTCGCATCAACTGGTTGTGAGCAAGTTGCCAAAGAAAACCCAGGTGGGATTGTTGCTTTAACCCCCACCCCCCTGTGGGAGCGAGCCTGCTCGCGAAAGCGGACTTTCATTCAACGATAATGTTGCCTGACATGGCCTCTTCGCGAGCAGGCTCGCTCCCACATTGGTTTTTTGCAGTTCTTTAGAACAGCGTCAGCAAGTTCGAGCCGAGAAACAGCTGGTCGATCCAGAACACCTGATGCAACACCACAACCACCCAGAACAGAATCTGAAACGAGACTTTGCGCGTCTTGTGCCGGAACACCTGCTGGGCGATCAACGCGCCCGGCCAGCCACCGGCCAGTTCCACCGCGTGCAGGATGTTCTCCGGGGTGCGCCAGGCATCAGCGCGAGCCTTGCGCTTGTCCGCCCAGTACATAAAGAACGCCAGCACGCTGACGACGCCATAAGCGGTCAGCGGCACCCGTGAAATCCCGCGCAGCCACATCGACACTGAGCCGAACAACGGCAGCGCGCAGACGATCAGCAGAACCAGCAGTTTCAGCTTCAGATGCTGGATATTGTTGCCGCCCGAAGGCCGCCCTTCGGGCCGGCGTGCGCGGGAATCACTCATGGTTTGGCCGCCGCCCAATCGATCCAGCCAAACTGCCACGTCGCCAGAATCACCAGACCAAACACGATCCGATACCAGGCGAACGCCGCGTAGCTGTGGCTGGCGATGAACTTGAGCAAGCCGCGCACGGCAATCATGGCGAAGATGAACGCGGTGACGAAACCGATGGCAAACACCGGAAAGTCCGCCGGCACAAACAGGTGGCGATACTTGTAGCCCGAGTAAACCGCCGCCCCAACCATGGTTGGCATGGCAAGGAAGAACGAAAACTCGGTGGCGGTCTTGCGCGACAGGCCGAACAGCAAGCCGCCAATGATCGTCGAGCCGGAACGCGAGGTGCCGGGAATCATCGCCAGGCACTGGGCGAAGCCGACTTTCAAGGCGTCTTTCCAGGTGATCTCGTCGACTGTTTCAGCGTGCACTTCATGCTGACGCTTTTCCGCCCACAACATGATGACGCCGCCCACGACCAGCGCGGTCGCGACGGTAATCGGGTTGAACAGGTATTCGTGGATCAGGTCGGCAAAAATCACCCCCAACACCACCGCCGGTAAAAAAGCGATCAGCAGGTTGGCGGTAAAACGCCGTGCGCTCGGCTGGGTCGGTAAACCGATAACCACGTCGAGAATCTTGCGCCGAAACTCCCAGACCACCGCGAGGATCGCGCCGAGCTGGATGATGATATTGAATGCCATGGCCCGTTCGCCGCCAAAATTCAGCAAGTCGGCAACGATGATCTGGTGTCCGGTACTGGAAATGGGCAAAAACTCCGTCAGCCCTTCTACAACTCCTAGTATCAGTGCCTGCAAGGCCGTCCAAAGATCCATCAATCCCCCAAAGAGCGATGCGCTTCGGCATGCCCCGATAGTATTTTTCTAGCGTTCACTGCGATCAGCGTAGCTGGTTATGGCTGTACCGATTCCGCACGCACAGGATCCACACGAAACGGTCAAAATTCCGTGAAATATCAATTTGGATTCAGGTTTTCACGCGCGGAGCCGAAATCCTAACAGACAAGCCTTAATAGCGCTGCCGCGTTATACGACTTGGGTCGCGTATGCCCGCTCACAAAATCGTGGTTGGATGCTGGCGGTCGTTTATTACAAGAAAAAGAATCCGGAGTGACAGCGTTATGAACAGCTTGCGCAGTGTGTCGATCAGCCGACGCTTGTGGCTCATCTTGATTGTGGCGGTGGTCATGTTGCTGACCTTGGGCGTGTTGATGCTCAAGCAGATTCACGACGACCTCTATCACGCCAAAGCCCAGAAAACCCAGCACGTGGTGCAGACGGCCAGCGGCCTGCTGACCTATTACCACGACCTCGAAACCGCTGGCACGCTGACTAAAGAGGCCGCGCAGAAACAGGCGCTCACCGCGATTCGCGGCTTGCGTTACGACCAGAGCGATTACTTCTGGATCAACGACCTCACACCTGTGATGGTCATGCACCCGACCAACCCGAAACTCGAAGGCCAGAACCTCTCGGCGATCCGTGATCCGGACGGCTTTGCGGTGTTCAACGAAATGGTTGCCATCGCCAAGGCCAAAGGCGCCGGTATGGTCGACTACCGTTGGCCGAAACCGGGTGCCAGTGAGCCTGTGGCCAAGACTTCTTACGTGAAACTGTTCGAACCGTGGGGCTGGGTGCTCGGCTCCGGGGTTTACGTCGATGATGTGCAGGCGGAATTCCAGGGTCAGGTGATCAAGGCTACGGTCATCGGCCTGGCGATTGCCGTGATCATGGCGTTGTTGGTGATCCTCATCGCACGCAGCATCGTCCGTCCGCTACAGGAAACCGTGAACGCCATGGCCAACATTGCCAGTGGCGAAAGCGACCTGACCCGCAGTCTGGATACCCATGGCAAGGATGAAGTCACTGAACTGGCGCATCACTTCAATGCTTTTACCGCCAAACTGCGTGGCGTTATCGGTGATTTGCAGGTGTCGGCCAGCGCCTTGGGCCAGTCGTCCAGCGAACTGGGCAACGACGCTTCGCAGGCGCAGCAGCGCAGCCAGCAGCAATCGCAGCAGATGGAACTGGTGGCCACCGCGATCAACGAAGTGACCTATGGCGTGCAGGACGTGGCGAAGAACGCCGAGCACGCCGCCGCCGAAATGCGCGATGCCGAAGCGCAGGCGCAACAGGGCCAGATCAATATCGACGGCAGTTTGCAGCAGATCGACAAGCTGTCCGGGACCATCGATCAAGCGGTTGAAGTGATTCGCACCCTCGCGGCCGAAAGCACCCAGATCGGCAGCGTACTGGAAGTGATCCGCTCGATTGCCGAGCAGACCAACCTGCTCGCGCTCAATGCCGCGATCGAGGCGGCGCGGGCCGGTGAGCAAGGTCGCGGGTTTGCCGTGGTGGCGGATGAAGTACGCTTGCTGGCGCAGCGGACGCAGAAATCGACAGCGGAAATCCAGTCGATGATCGAGCGCCTGCAGAACCATTCCGAGGCGGCCGTGAAGGTGATCGGCGACAGCAGCAAGGCGTCGCAATTGACCATCGAACAAGCCGGGCTGGCCGGGGCGAGTCTGAATGCCATTGGCCAGGCACTGCGCAATCTCAATGGTCTGAATGCGTCGATTGCCAGCGCTACATTGCAGCAGGCGCACGTGGTTGAGGACATTAACCAGAACGTCACTCAAGCGGCCGGCCTCTCGCACAGCACGGCGATCGCGGCCGAACAGTCGAGTGCCGCCAGCGTACGCCTCGGCCAATTGAGCGAACAACTCAACGGCCTTCTGCGCCAGTTCCGCGTCTGACCCATGTAACTCTGGTGAGCCCACCCCTCACCCCAGCCCTCTCCCGGAGGGAGAGGGGGTCGACCGAGGTGTCTCAAGCTATACGTCGACCTGAAAAATCGAGTCGATTATGGATTCAACCAAGATCGTTCAGGCCGGCGCAGCTCCAACGCATCCCCCAATCAGTCCCCTCTCCCTCTGGGAGAGGGTTAGGGTGAGGGGCTTTTGATCTACAGCGGTCATCAGTACCTAGCCCAATGCAGTACAATCCGCCCCCTCCTCAATTCCCCCCAAGGAACCCCCATGTCCGGGCTTGAACTGTTTGCCGCCGCCCTCGGCGTGATCGCCGTCTGGCTGACGGTCAAACAGAATCCGTGGTGCTGGCCGATCGGGCTGGTCATGGTCTTGCTCTATAGCTGGATCTTCTTCGAAGTGAAGCTGTATTCGGACATGTTGCTGCAAGTGATTTACGCCGCGCTGCAAGTCTATGGCTGGTGGCAATGGACCCGCGCCGGGACGATGCATGACGGCCGCGAGGTCACCCGCCTCGGTCACCGTTCGCTGTTGATCGGCCTGGGTATTGGTGCCGTCGGCAGTGTCTTGCTCGGCGCGGCCATGGCGCACTGGACCGACGCCGCGCAACCGTGGCTGGATGCCGCGCTGACCGGTTTCAGTCTGGTCGCGCAACTGTGGATGGCGCAGAAACGCCTGCAATGCTGGGCGCTGTGGTTCGTGCTCGATGTGAACTTTGTCGGCTTGTTCGTCTACAAAGGGCTGTACCTCACCGCTGCGCTGTACGCTCTGTTCACCCTGCTGGCGATTCAAGGCTTTCGCGAATGGCGCGCCGATCCGGCGTTGCGCACATGAAGGTCGTGGTCCTGACCGGGCCCGAATCCACCGGCAAGAGCTGGCTGGCGGCGGGACTGCAACAACGCTTTGGCGGCTTGCGCGTGGATGAGTACGTGCGCCGGTTTATCGAACTCAATCCCCGTGACACCTGTCTGGCCGACATCCCTGAAATCGCTCGCGGTCAACTGCAATGGGAAGGTCAAGCGCGGGCGCAACAGCCGTCCCTGCTGATTCTCGACACCCATCTGTTGAGCAATATTCTCTGGAGCCAGACGCTGTTCGGCGACTGTCCGGCCTGGCTGGAATCCGAATTGTTGGCGCGGCATTACGACCTGCACCTGTTGCTGTCCCCGGAACAGATTGACTGGACCGATGATGGTCAACGTTGCCAGCCGGATCTGGACGAGCGACTGGCGTTTTACCGAGCCACGCAAAACTGGCTGGAAAACCACCACCAGCGTTTACAGGTCATCGAGGGCAATTGGGCCGAGCGCCAGACGCAGGCCTTCGCCGCCGTCGAGCAACTGCTGACTGAGTGACCCGCTCGACGGGTGCCCTTCCCCGACGGTTTCCCCTGGTTTGGGGGCAAAGTGTCCGTTCTTGAAACAGTCGTCCAAGCGCAAAGTGGCCGTTTCAGCACTGTTCATCGGTTTGTCATCCGGGTTGTTACGCGGCTGATACACAGCGCTGCAAACCCATGTTTCAGAGCTTTGTTCAGCCAATGGACAGGTCAGTGCGACCCCGCGTGTATCAGCCATGAAACAGCCGGTGTATCAGGCCTGCGTATTTATTTCCCAAGCAATTGAAATTCAAAGACATTTCAAAAGCGGCACAGCTTTCGCTCTCTCCTTCACAACGCTGACCAAGGGCAGCCCACTGAAGAAGGAATTGCAGCCGTGGGGAATATCAAAAAAGCCTTTACTTGCCTCCTGCTGATTGGATCAGCCGCCAGTACGTTCGTGAGTTTCAACGTACAGGCAGAAGGCAACGGTGTGATTGTTCTCAATCGCGATGTCCAGCCCATTCCTATCGGTCGCAGCGGCGGCAAAGACCCCTACCCGACGACCGTCAATGCCAACCCTTCCGGCCGCATCAACCAGGCGATGAACAGCACCGAACTCAATGACGGTGACTTCGCCGGTGTAGCCAGTGGTTCGTCGATTCGCGGCGGTATGTCGACCGCTACCGGTAGCCTGCCGGGGACCAATGTGCTGACCAACCCCAATGGTCTGCCCGGCATGAGTGCCGGTCATGGCGGCGGCGGTGGCAGTTCCATCTCCAACACCGTCAACCGCGCAATGGGCGCCGGCCTCGCTCCGCTGACCCGCATGGCTGGAGGCCAATAAGATGAATCGCACCCTGCTCCTGCTTGCCCTCTTCGGCTGCGCCAGTGCCATGGCGGCCGACCCCAGCTCAGTAAACAACGCGAACATTCAGGACACCGGCATTCAGTACCGCGGCAATTACAACGTCAACCAGGCCGCCGGCGACCAGATGCAGCAAACCAATGCCAAATCCATCGCCATTGGCACGTCGGCGAGCGCTACGACGATCGTCCGCCAACACATCGATACACCCGGCAATCCGTCGACGAATGCCAGCGCCACCATCGGCGGCAACTCTTTCAGCAATGGCAACGGGATTCTCGGTGTGAACCAGGGTGCCGGCGCCAACAACCAGATGGCCAACGTGACGCGCGTCAGCATCAGTGCTGCCCCGCAGAGCGTTGACGACAGTGCCCTTTCCCAACAGAACGTGGCGCTTTTACCGAGCTCAGGAGCAACTGGTACCTCACCCGGCAGTCGCCAGGTCACGACAAGTGATCAGGCCTTCACCGGCAGCCGCGGGGTAATCCAGGTGAACCAGAGTGCCGGGGTGGGGAACCGAATGGCTAACACCCTGAGCATCCGGGTCGCTGACTGACCCAAACAACAAAAGCAGTGCAATTAGAAAGTACCAACACTTAACCAACTAATAAGCACGATGGAGAAACACCATGAAACCTACAATGGCTCTCAAACCACTGGTTTTCGCACTTGCAGCAGTGATGGCAATCGCAGCACAGGCAGGCGGTCGTGATGACAATGATCACGGTCATGGTAACGGGCACGGCAACGGTCATGGCAATGGCCATGATCCAAAAGGCCCTACCCTCGAAGAACTGCTGCAAATCGGCGCTGGCGCCGGTGCCGCAGTGCTCGATACGCAAAGCAGCGGCGGCAATACTGTGCTTAACCAAGGCACTCAAAACAACGCCAGCGTCAGTGGCTCGCTCAATGGTGCCAACGGCAACATCGGTGCGAACAACACCGCAGGCGACGGCAACCAACAAGACAACGCTGCGGCTCTGGCGACTGCTGACGAAAGCTTCATCTTCGGCACCGCAGTGGCTGCCTCCAGTGCCACTCAAGTCAACGCCAACAACGCTGTAGGCAACTACTCCAGCACCGCCAACGCCAGCCTCAACAACGTCGGCAACGGTGGCTCGGGTAACATCGGCGTAAACAACAGTGCCGGCAACTTCAACCAACAGAAAAACAACCTGGCAATCGCTGTGTCCGGTGGTCGCGTAGCTCAAGCAGCTGCCGCTGCCAACCAAAGCTCCAGTGGTTTGTCTGTCGCCAACAACGGCACTCAAACCTACAAAAAAGATACCCTCACTGGCACTGTTACCGCCGCCGGCGCATTCGTCGCCGCCGGTACTGCAACCACCAAAGATGACGATCATGGTCATGGCGGTGGCGGCTATGGCAACAATGACAGAGGGCATGGCGGCAATGGTGGCAACAAACCATCCAGCTCTGACTTCGTCGCGGTGGGTGTCTTCGGTCTGGCGGGTGTAACCACTCAACAAGTGATGACTCCAGATGGCTGGAAAAACCCTGTCACCAACAATGCCAACATGACCAACGTGGGCAACAACTGGTCTGGCAACGGTGGCTTCAACAACGCCGCTGGTGTTGGCAACCAACAAAGCAACTCGCTGTCCATCGCTGCAGGTTGCAAAGCCTGCATGTAATCGCGATCGAAAAGAAAGCCCCGGAAACGGGGCTTTTCCTCAGTCCGCAAAGGCGTATCGATCATGCGTAAAACTGCCCTTTTCGCTCTGCTTTGTGTCTGTGGCCTGACTCAGGCCGGTCAGATGCCCGTTGCCGCCTTGCCGGGTGGCACGCTCATCTACAAGAACGTGCAAAGCATTCGTGAGCGCAAATTTTCCGACATCGTCGAACAGAAAACCGATTTCAGCTGCGGCGCTGCTGCACTGGCCACGGTGTTACGCCAGGCCTATTGGCTCGACGTCGATGAGGAGCACATCATCAAAGGCATGCTGGTCAACGCAGACCAGGACCTTGTTCGTACTCAAGGGTTTTCCATGCTCGACATGAAGCGCTACATAGAAAGCATCGGCATGCGCGCCAGGGGTTACAAGATTCCACCGGAAAAGCTCGACGCTGTAACGATCCCGGTGGTGGTACTGATGGAAATTCGCGGCTACAAGCATTTCGTGGTTCTGCAGCGTTCGGACAAGGACTGGGTTTACATCGGAGACCCGGTTTTAGGCCATAAACGCTACAAACACGATGACTTTGTCAAAGGTTGGAACGGCATAGTCTTCGCCATCGTCGGCCCCGGTTATGACAAAACCAATGCATTGCGCAGCCCGCCGACACCGCTGACGGCCAAGAACAAGCTGGATAACTTCAACCCTGTCAGAGATGCTGAATTGATGGACTTCGGGTTCATACAGAGCGACTTCTTTTAATCGCCGATTATAAAGAATGGGGCTGGATGTCCCGGGAGCAGCAAATGAAAACCTCATACTGGCTGGCCGCCGCCTGCCTGGCAGCGAGTGCGTCAGGCTATGCCAATGCAGGATTCAAACCTATCGAGATACAGGACAAGGAGTTGTCCGAACTACGTGGTCGTTATGTCATGCCGGGGCGGATCATCAGCTTCGGCATTGTCATGAGCAGTACCTGGCGCAACGCCAGTGGCGATCTGATCGGGGCGTCGACCTCGATGCAACTTCAGGCAGCATCGATAAAACCCGAATTCTATGTGCAAACGATCAAGGAACACGGCAACGGCAGCACCCTCTCAACGGGTAACGGCACGATCACCGGTGGCGCCGGCCTCGACAGCAGCCAGGGCGTGACGCAGAGCGTGCGTGCCGCTGGCGACAGCAACACCGCCTACAACAATGTCGCCATCAACGTTTCGGAAGCCAATCAGGCGCCCGCGCTGGTGCCCGCTCAAGGGCAGGCGCTGATGGCCGGGCAAACCATCGGAGGTAGCAATGCTGCTGGCAGCGTGGCGGTTTCGGCCACCGGTGGCGGCGTACAAATGGCCATTCAGGCCGCAGGCAATCAGGGCACCGCCCTGCAACAGGTCGCCCAGGGCGGTTTGCTGCAGAACACGCGCCTGCTGGGCAGTGCCAACGTGGTCAATAACATGACTCAACTCAACGTCGTCCTGAACAATAACGGCATGAGCGCCGGCGCACTGGACTGCAACCTGACTCAACTCAGGGCACTACGCACTATTGGATATTGAACTACGCTGAGTCTCGATCATTGGGCTTAAAGGGACGGCTTATTCATGTATCGATCAGTATCACTGCGTGCCGCTGTTTGTTTGAGCACTCTTCTACCTGCAGCCATGCTGCACGCGGCACCGGACGCCGATGTAGAAGTCCTGAAACAAGAGCTTCTGGAGCTGAAGCAACGATACGAAGTACAACAAAAAGCCCTGGCGGTACTCGAACAACGGGTTCGCCAGGTCGAAGATCAACCGGCGGCGCCGCAACCGAAACGGTTGGCCAAGTCGCCGTCGGATCTCAAAGGCAATCCAAAAGTGGCCACCGGTACCGGGGCCGCAGCAGCGTCGGGGGGCGCAGCCGGAGGCAGTGGGGCTTCTTACGGTCAATCGCTGGCAGATGATTCGCAACCGGCACAGAGTGTGTCCAACCTGTACGACGAAGCCAGTGGTTTCTTCGGCGGTGGCAAATTCAGCTTCGAAACCGGTGTCACCTACTCGCGCTATGACACCCGTCAGTTGATTCTCAACGGCTTCCTGGCACTCGACTCGATCTTTCTCGGCAACATCAACCTTGACCGGATCAAGGCCGATACCTGGACCCTTGACCTTACGGGTCGCTACAACTTTGACAACCGCTGGCAGTTCGACCTGAACGTGCCCGTGGTCTACCGTGATTCGACCTATCAGTCCGGCGGTGGCAACGGCGGCGCGTCTAACGTCACGACCGAACAGGACGTCGACCGCGACCCGACCATTGGCGACGTCAACTTCGGTATCGCCTACAAGTTCATGGATGAATCGGTCAACACGCCGGATGCAGTCGTGACCTTGCGGGTCAAGGCGCCAACCGGCAAGGATCCATTCGGCATCAAGCTGCGCCAGACCGACGCCAACTCCAACCTGTTCGTGCCTGACACCCTGCCCACCGGCAACGGCGTCTGGTCGGTCACCCCGGGTATCTCGCTGGTCAAGACGTTTGACCCGGCGGTGCTGTTCGGCAGCTTGTCCTACACCCACAACCTGGAGGAATCGTTCGACGACATCAGTTCGACCGTCAACCAGAAAACGCCTGGCAAAGTACGCATTGGCGACAGCTTCCAGATTGGCGCCGGTATTGCGTTTGCGCTGAACGAGAAGATGAGTATGTCGTTCTCGGTGTCTGATCTGGTGCAACGCAAGAGCAAGCTGAAACAGGATGGCGGCGATTGGGAATCGGTGGTGTCCAGTGACGCCAACGCCGGTTACTTCAACGTCGGCATGACCATTGCGGCCACCGACAACCTGACCATCGTGCCCAACCTGTCCATCGGCATGACCGACGATGCCCCGGACTTTTCCTTCAGCCTGAAATTCCCGTACTACTTCTAGGCAAAAGCAAAAGATCGCAGCCTTCGGCAGCTCCTACATCGGATTCATGTAATCCCTGTAGGAGCTGCCGCAGGTTGCGATCTTTTGATCTTCAGGTATCTATCGAATCTGGTGCTTGTGCAGCAAACGGTAAAATGTCGGCCGGGACACGCCAAGGACCTTGGCCGCAACACTGAGATTGTCGCTGTGCCGGTTCAACACATCACACAGTGCCTGGCGTTCGGCGCGGGTTTTGTAATCTTCCAGCGTGCCCATGGGGGTAGCGATCGAGTGCTGGCTGATCAGCCCCAGGTCTCGGGCCTCGATCTGCCGGCCTTCGGCCAACACCAGCCCGCGCCGCACACGGTTGGCCAGCTCACGGACGTTGCCCGGCCAGTCATGTTTGCCCATGGCAATCAGCGCATCTTCGCTGAAACTGCGCGGGCGTCGACCGGTTTCGTGGCTGTAGAAGTGGGAAAAATGGTTGGCCAGCATTGAGAGGTCGCCGTGGCGCTCACGCAAAGGCGCGGTGACCACTTGCAACACGTTGAGCCGGTAATACAGATCCTCACGAAAACGCTTCTTTTCGATGGCGGCTTCAAGATCGACGTGAGTTGCCGCCAGAACGCGCACATCCACCGGGATCGGCTGGCTGCCGCCGACGCGTTCAATGTGCCTTTCTTGCAGGAAGCGCAGCAGATTGGCTTGCAACTCCAGCGGCAGATCACCGATTTCATCGAGAAACAGCGTACCGCCATTGGCCGCTTCGATGCGCCCGACCTTGCGTTGATGCGCGCCGGTAAAGGCGCCCTTTTCGTGTCCGAACAGCTCGGATTGAATCAAATGCTCGGGAATCGCCCCACAATTGATCGCCACAAACGGTTTGCTGTGACGCTGGGATTGCCGGTGCAGCGTGCGCGCGACCAGTTCTTTACCGGTACCGCTTTCACCGCGAATCAGAACCGGCGATTCGGTGGGTGCCAGTTTGCTGAGTAATTTGCGCAGTTCGCGGATCGGTTTGCTGTCGCCAAGCAGTTCATGTTCGGGCTGATCCACGTGAATCGTGCCCTGCCCGCGCAAACGCGCCATACCGAACGCCCGGCCGAGCGTAACCTGCACCCGCGAAACGTCGAACGGCAAGGTGTGAAAATCGAAAAACCATTCACAGACGAAGTCACCGACATTTTGTAAACGCAGGACCTCCTGATTGAGCACAGCGATCCATTCGGTGCCACTGCGACTGATCAGTTCTTTGACGGCTTCGGGACGTTCGAGGTGGAACGGCTGCAATCGCAACAAACCGACATCACAACTTCGATCGCTGGCGTTTTCCAAGGTACAGCTGTCGACATCCCACCCCACGGCGCGTAATCCGGGCAATAAGCGGTGGCAATCGTCGCACGGATCGACCACCAGTAAACGTCGTAACGCAGGCGCTTCGCTCATGACTGTTCCTTGGCGCCAAATTATTAGAAATGATTGTAAAAACAGTCATTTGGCAGACCCGACTGTAACATTAGCAAGATTTTGACAGGGCCTTGTATCGATTGCTTATAGGTGTACAAGCAAATGCGTTATAAGAACGGAAGTTGTTAGTGAGCTATCGACTAATTCCAGTATTTAGCTTTCAGGGAGCTTTCAAAAACCTGTCTGTAAGGCAATGCCATGAAAGAAAGTTGAAATTTCTTTGTTTCATGTGTGACCTGCCTGCGGGTTCGGTGCATCAGTACAAGTACCAGCCGAACGGTAAGCCCAACCGACGGCACATCACTTGATTGGGCACGACAGAGAGAAAACCCCATGACCGCCCCGCTCCGTATCAACGAAGCTCTTTTGATTGCCAACCACGCGTTCAAACCTTTCCAGTGCGTGGCCTGGGCGCCACAAGACGGCAATGGCGAACTGAGCCTGACCGTGATCGACCGGACCAATAACAGTATCGGTCGCAAACAGATCCCAAGCAGCGCCTACTCCGATCCAGCGCAACTCGAGCAACTGCTGCAGCAGGCTCGCGCTGAACTCAGCGAAGAAGGTTACAGCCTGCAATCCTGGTCGATGCCACACTAACAACCGGGCGATGCGGATGACGTTCAGGTCATCCGCCCTACTCTGTTAGTTGTAATCTTTTTAACGCCTCGTATTTTGTACCACTATTTGCAAGTTATTCAGGCTTAACTGCTTGGCCGGCTTGCTATTGGTTCAAAAAGACACTGTTCTGGCACAGTGCGACCCTCCACCTGTTAGTTCTTACAGTTGTACTTCTCCCGGTTCAGGGATTGAATGTTTCGCTCATGCAGTTACCCGCCCGGCTCCCGGTACGGGTCAACTCGCAAGGAGATGCGTGCATGTCCACTCTGAACACTTTTGCGCTGCCGGCGTTATCGACGTCTGCCGGCCAACTCGATAAAACATTCGCCACCACCGGCATCGCCCAAGTGTATTTCGCTGGCAGTCTGTCCAGCCTGACCGAGGATATCGCCCTCGATGCACAGGGACGGATCCTCGTCGCGGCGAAAGTCGGCGTTGCTGCCGGCAGCCGGTTCGGACTGGCGCGAATGCTCGCCGATGGCTCAGCCGATCTGGCCTTTGGCGATCAAGGCAGCGTGATCGATACCTTTGCGCCAGGTTTCGAAGCCACGGCCGGCAAAGTTCAGGTACTGCCCGATGGGCGCATCCTGCTCGCCGGCCTGCATTATGAAAACGCTCATCGCACCCTGCCGGCGCTGGCCTTGTTCGATGCACAGGGCAAGCCGGACCTGAGTTTCGGTGACAACGGTCGTCAGGTGGTGCGCCTGCCCGGCGATCTGTCCATGGGCAGCCGTGATTCCTGGCTGCCGCCGGGCGTACCGGGTGCCGAAGCCTGCGACTTTGTGGTCCAGGACGATGGCCATATTCTGCTGATTGCCAATCATCACTTCGAACTCGCCGATCATGCCGGCATGCTGATTCGCCTCAAACCCGATGGCAGCCTGGATGAAACCTTTAATGGCCGCGGTTTTGTGATGATTCGCCACTTGCTGCTCAACACCTGGCTGAGCAGCCTGCTGGTGCAACAGGACGGGCGCATCGTGGTGGCAGGTTCCATCGACTTTCCGCAGGAAGGTCTGTTGGCGCGCTATCTGCCCGACGGGCGCCTCGATGAGCGCTTCGCCGTGGACGGTTTCATGGCCTTCAAGGCGCACGGCAACAGCGCTCTGGTCAGTCAGGTCCTTGAGTCCGCCGACGCGTTGCACTGTTTCGGCAGCAGCCGCGACCCGATCCGTTGCATGGCATTCAGCCCGCACACCAATGGCCGCCCCAATCTGCACAACCATGGCGGCCAGCCACACCTCCTGGAAATCGGCCCCAGCGGCTGCCAATGGAGCGCCGCCCAGCGCATGGCGGACGGCCGCATCATCGCCGTCGGTGCAACCATTGGTGGAATCGAAGCGGATTTTATCGTCGCCCGTTACTTGAGTGATGGCGCCCTGGATCACAGTTTTGGCGACGGTAAAGGCTGGTTGCGCACGCGGCTGGGCCGAAGTCTGGACACGGCCAATTCACTGGCCGTGCAGGCCGATGACGCCATTCTCGTGGGCGGTTATTCGCTGGATGGTAACTATCGGGCGATGGTGGCGCGGTATCTGAATCGGTAAGCCGGCGCGATTAACCATTCGTCGGGAATGGGCTTGTACCTGTAATTTCTGACAGTAGACCTCAACCTTGATCGGGCATCAGATTGCGATACGCACAGATCGCTGTGCGCCAATCCCGAAAAAGGAATATTGATATGAACGATCAAACGAAATTTTCCGAGAAAAATTCGCAGTTCGCATCCTCGGATAGCACTAAGCAGATTACTCCTTCAATCAATTCCATCACCAATGGTAAAGGTGAACTTATCGCTCACGGTGCAACCACTCTAAATGCCGATTTGACGATAACGGGCTCGGCCTCGCCTGATCAGTATGCGGACATCATGGCTGGTATTTTTCTGGTTTATCCTCGCGCCAAGGTCAATGCGGAGGGTCAATTGAGTGTCAAACTGCTTAGTCAGCAGGTGGCCATTTATGATTTCTCCTTAAAAGCATCCGATGGCCAAGAGTCCGCGACCTGGCCTGTCACGGTGGGGCGCGAATGGGAGGGATCGATAAGTTATGTGAAGGATCCCGATAGACACACCATCGCAAACAAGGGGAGTACTCTGCATAACGATTTGACATTTTTCGGCAGGGGTGTCGCCAATGAGACGGTGGAACTTTTGCACGAAGGCATCGTAGTGCAGACAATCAATGTGGGCGCAGATGGGGCTTGGAGCGCCCCCGTCGCGCAACTGGCGACAGGCCCACATGTGTTCACCGCGCGAAAGCCAGGTGGAGAAGAATCGACACCTTGGCGCTTGCTGATCAACCAGCCAACGCCGCTAAATATCCAATTTGTTGTAGGTCAGCACAATTTTCAACTGATCGGCAGTCACGAGCCCACGACCGATAGAACAATAAAATTGGTTGGCACGGCAACTCCCGGCGAAACAGGCTGGGTTGTCAATAATGAACGCGATCTGGTGCCTTTCACCGCAGACAAAAATGGTGTCTATTCTGCAGAAGTAGGGTATTTGGATGTAGACCAGACTCATATCTTAAGGCTCAGATCCGATCTGGGGCGACTCTCACAGCCTTGGACAATAAGAGTTGTTTCGTGGCTTTCATAAGCCCTTCCTATATAAGCAGCTGAAACCCCAGCGAGCGATCACTCGTTGGGGTTTTGTTATCCCAGTTTTCCGCGAGGCATCTCCTTTTCCTTGTGATATGCACGTCAAACCCAGTTACACCTTGAACTTGGACCGCACATCCGGCAATTTGCGCGCTTCAATAAAACAAGGAGCATCCGATGTCCGGTTCAATGGCCCAGGCGTTCGCGCACAATTTTCTCGGGCACTCGCCACGCTGGTACAAGGCGACCATCGTCGGTTTTCTGATCCTCAATGCGCTGGTGCTGTTCACCGTTGGCCCGGTCGCGGCCGGCTGGTTGCTGGTCATCGAATTCATCTTCACCCTGGCGATGGCGCTAAAGTGCTATCCGTTGATGCCCGGTGGCCTGTTATTGATCGAAGCGCTGCTGCTGAAGATGACCACGCCGCAAGCCCTTTACGATGAGTTGGTACACAACTTTCCGGTGATCCTGCTGCTGATGTTTATGGTGGCCGGCATTTATTTCATGAAGGACCTGCTGCTGTTTCTGTTCTCGCGCCTGCTGTTGGGCGTGCGGTCAAAAGCAGTCCTGGCGTTGATGTTCTGCTTTCTTTCCGCATTCCTGTCGGCCTTTCTCGATGCGTTGACGGTGACCGCTGTGATCATCAGTGCGGCGGTCGGTTTCTATTCCGTTTATCACCGTGTCGCGTCCGGCAACGATCCGCGCCAGGACAGCGAATTTGCTGACGACCACAACCTGCCGAAACTGCACCACGACGATCTGGAACAATTCCGCGCCTTCCTGCGCAGCCTGCTGATGCACGGTGCGGTCGGTACGGCATTGGGCGGCGTCTGCACACTGGTGGGCGAGCCGCAGAACCTGCTGATCGGCCATGAAATGGGTTGGCATTTCGGTGAGTTCTTCCAGAAAGTCGCACCGGTTTCGTTGCCAGTGCTGGCGGCGGGTCTGGTCACCTGCGTGTTGCTGGAGAAGTTGCGCTGGTTCGGCTACGGCACCCTGCTACCGGACAATGTTCGCGCCGTGCTGGCCAACTACGCCGCCGAAGACAACGCCGAACGCACAGCTCGCCAACGCGCTGCGCTGCTGGTGCAAGGCGCGGCGGCATTGATCCTGATCGGCTGTCTGGCCTTTCACATCGCTGAAGTCGGCCTGATTGGTTTGATGGTGATTGTTTTGATTACCGCGTTTACCGGCATCACCGACGAACATCGTCTGGGCAGCGCATTCAAGGACGCCATGCCGTTCACCGCGTTGCTGGTGGTGTTTTTTGCGGTGGTCGCGGTGATTCACGATCAACAGCTGTTCGCACCGTTGATCCAGTGGGTGCTGGCCCTGCCGGTCGAACAACAACCGGGCATGTTGTTTATTGCCAACGGTTTGCTGTCGGCGATCAGTGACAACGTGTTTGTCGCAACGATCTACATTACCGAAGTGAAGCAGGCGTTCCTCGCCGGGCACATGAGCCGTGAGCATTTCGAGACATTGGCGATTGCGATCAACACAGGGACTAACCTGCCGAGCGTGGCGACGCCGAATGGTCAGGCTGCGTTCCTGTTCCTGCTGACCTCGGCGATTGCACCGCTGGTACGTTTGTCTTATGGGCGGATGGTGTGGATGGCGTTGCCGTACACCTTCGTGATGGGCCTGCTGGGCTGGTATGCAGTCAGCTACTGGCTCTGACCAGCACTGAATAAACCTGTGGGAGCGAGCCTGCTCGCGAAGAGGGTGTGTCAGACAACAGATTCGTTGAATGACATACCGTTTTCGCGAGCAAGCTCGCTCCCACATTGGGTTTTGTACGTGTTCAGCGTGGCAGGATGTATTTTTCGATGGCCTGGGCCACGCCGTCTTCGGTGTTCGGCGCGGTGACGACGTCGGCCTGACGCTTCACCGCCTCTTCCGCCTGGCCCATGGCAATCGACAGTCCGGCGCAATGGAACATGGCGGGGTCATTGCCGCCATCACCAATGGCCGCCGTCTGTTCCAGCGGCACCCCCAAGTGCTCGGCCAAGGTCGCCAGCGCCGTGCCTTTGTTGGCTTCCAGCGCGGTCACATCCAGATACACCGGTTGCGAGCGCGAGACTTGCGCCATGCCGTTGACCTTCGGCAGCAAGCGCGCCTCCAGTTCGATCAACAGTTCGGTGTTGTTACTGGTGGCGACAATCTTGTCGATCCGCTCCAGATACGGTTCGAAACTTTCGACCACCACCGGCGGATAGCCGAGGCCATGCTGCTCGCGCGGCACCATCGGCCCATGTGGATCCTTGAGCAGCCAGTCGCCGCCGCTGAATACCCAGATTTCAACATCCGGTTGATCGGCGAACGTCGCCAGCGCAATCAACGCCGTGGTGGCCGGCAAGTAATGCGCGACCAGCAAACTGCCATCCGGGTTAACGATGGTGCCACCGTTAAACGCCGCCGTCGGCAGATCAACACCCAAGGCTTCAATCTGCTGCAACATGGCTTTCGGCGGCCGGCCGGTGGCAAGACTGAACAACACGCCCGCCTCACGCAGCGAACGCACGGCGTCAATCGTGCGTTGACTCAGCGTGTGATCGGGCAGCAACAGTGTGCCGTCCATGTCGCTGAGCAGAAAACGGACAGGTTGTTTCGGCACGTCACTCATCCGAGGCCATGCCAGACGCGGCCATCGCGAGTCAACAGGTCTTCGGCGGCCTGCGGGCCGTCTTCACCGGCGGCATAGGTCTGCACGCTCGCGTCCTGTTGCCAGGCGTCGAGGAACGGTTGCACCGCACGCCAGCCGTTCTCGATGTTGTCGGCGCGCTGGAACAGCGTCTGATCGCCGGTCAGGCAGTCGTAGATCAGGGTTTCGTAACCGGTCGACGGCTGCATCTCGAAAAAGTCTTTATAAGCAAAACCCAACTCGATGTTGGCCATGTTCAACGCCGGCCCCGGCCGCTTGGCCAGCAAGTCGAACCACATGCCTTCGTTCGGCTGGATCTGAATACGCAGGTACGTCGGCTGCAATTCATCGACTTCGGTGTCACGGAACTGCGCGTACGGCGCCGGTTTGAAGCAGATGACGATCTCGGTGTCGCGCACGCTCATGCGCTTGCCGGTGCGCAGGTAGAACGGCACGCCGACCCAACGCCAATTGTCGATCATCACCTTCAGGGCGACGTAGGTTTCAGTGCTGCTGTCCGGCGCGACGTTGGCCTCCTGGCGATAACCGCTCAGAGGCTTGCCGCCGGCTTCGCCTGCGCTGTATTGGCCACGAACCGAATTCGCTCGCGCCTCTTCAGTGGTCCAGGGACGAATCGCGCCAACCACCTTGGCCTTCTCACCGCGAACCGCGTCGGCGCCAAACGCCGCCGGCGGTTCCATCGCCACCATGGCGAGCAACTGGAACAGGTGATTGGGCACCATGTCACGCAGTGCGCCGGTGTGCTCGTAAAAACTGCCACGGGTTTCGACACCGACGGTTTCAGCGGCGGTGATCTGCACGTGGTCGATGTAGTGATTGTTCCAGAACGCTTCGAACAGGCTGTTGGAGAACCGGCTGACCAGAATGTTCTGCACGGTTTCCTTGCCCAGATAATGGTCGATCCGATAGATCTGCTTCTCGGACATCACCTTGAGCAAACAGGCGTTCAACGCTTCAGCGGTTTGCAGATCGGAGCCGAACGGCTTCTCGATCACCACCCTTCTGAACGCTTCGGGGGTTTCTTCGAGCAGTTTCGCGGCGCCCAGTCGGCGCACGACTTCACTGAAGAAACGCGGCGCGGTGGCCAGGTAGAACACCGCATTGCCGGTGCCGCTGTCGGCGATTTTCGCCGCCAGGGCTGAATAGGTGCTGTCGTCCAGAAAGTCGCCCTGAACGTAGCTGATACCTTTGGCGAGCTTGGCCCACAAGGCCGGATCAAGCATCTGATCGCCCTTGCCGACCTTCGCCGCGACTTCGGTACGGATGAAGTCTTCGAGCTTTTGCGCGAAGGCCTCATCGGTGATGGCGTTGTGGTCAACGCCAACGATCCGCAGATTTTCGTCAAGCAAGCCGTCGCGACTGAGGTTGTACAGCGCTGGCATCAGCAAGCGCTTGACCAGGTCGCCGTGGGCACCGAACAAAAACAGCGTGGTCGGTGGTGCGGGTTCTGCCTTGGATTTTCTGCGGATCGTATGGGTCATTTCTTCGGTGTCTCCACGTGGCCGCCGAAGCCGAAGCGTTGGGCCGAAAGAATCTTGTCGCCAAAGGTGCCCTGACCGCGCGAACGGTAGCGCGAGAACAGCGAGTTCGACAGCACCGGCACTGGCACCGCTTGTTCCATGGCCGCTTCGATGGTCCATTGACCTTCGCCGCTGTCGGCAACCGAGCCGGAGAAGCCGTCGAGCTTCGGATCGCTGGCCAGCGCATCAGCCGTCAGATCGAGCAACCACGACGACACCACGCTGCCGCGGCGCCACACTTCAGCGATATCGGCCACGTTCAGATCAAAACGCTGATCTTCCGGCAGGCGCTCGCTGGACTTGGTCTTGAGGATGTCGAAGCCTTCGGCGAACGCGGCCATCATGCCGTACTCGATGCCGTTGTGAATCATCTTCACAAAGTGACCGGCACCGGCGGGACCTGCGTGAATGTAGCCATGCTCAGCGCGATGGTCGTCGGACTTGCGATCCTTGGTGCGCGGGATGTCACCCATGCCCGGCGCGAGCGCGGCGAACAGCGGGTCGAGGCGCTGCACGGTTTCGGCGTCGCCGCCGATCATCATGCAATAGCCGCGCTCCAGGCCCCAGACGCCGCCGGAGGTGCCGACATCGATGTAGTGCAGGCCTTTCTCGGCCAGGGCTTTGGCCCGGCGGATATCATCCTTATAGTTGGTGTTGCCGCCGTCGATGATGGTATCGCCAGCTTCAAGCAAAGTGCTCAGGGTGTTGATGGTGTCTTCAGTTGGCGCGCCGGCCGGCAGCATGACCCAGACCGCACGCGGCTTGGCCAGGCCGGCAACCAGTGCCGGCAAGTCGGCGACGCCGGTGGAGCCCTCGGCGACCAGGTTATCGATGAAAGCGGTATTGCGGTCGTAAACAACGGTGGTGTGACCGTTGAGCATCAGACGTCGCGCAATATTGCCGCCCATGCGGCCCAGTCCAATAATCCCGAGTTGCATGTGCTGATGCTCCTTACTACAAATAAATGTGTGTCATTGGTTATAGCCCAACGCGACTGATGGAGGTTAGTCCAGAGCGTTGCGATGAAGTTTCCGGGCATTGTGCCCGATCCAGACTGATAACGCCCCGAATCATGCAGAAGACACACCGACCATGAAAAATAAAAAAGTTCCATTCACAGGCAAAAGAAATCAAAATCGGCGCCGATAGTAAGTCAGCGCCCCAGAGCCGGGGCGCCTTACAGTTGATGCACGCCATTTGCGAGGTGAGCAATGGGCACAGTACACACAGCAATGCCGCCACAAACCCTGTACGTGACAATCCGTCGCGATGAATTGCGCCAGTTGAAAGACGAACGCGACCAGTTGAAGCAGGAGCTGGCGCAGCTGCGCCTCTTGACCCAAGGTGCGCAACCGCAACCTTTGCCGGTCGTTCAGCGTCATCCCCACGCCTGATCCCCCGCCTGATTCGGGAACGGCCGCCGCTGTTCCCGACATGATGCACCGCTGCCCGCCTGGCGAAAGCCGGAAAGCGGCAACTCACAAACTTTTCACATTCTCTTCGTAATACTCCGCCCCATTCTGGCCGTACCTGCGTGTACGGCCTCCGTTCGTCGGTTTCATGGATGTTCCGGCGGTGGTTGTAACGAGTGAGCTGGAGCGCCGAATGGCATTGTTCAAACGCAGCAAAACGACTGCGACAGGTTTCGACTGGGCCGGTTTTCTCTGGCTGTTCGTATTCTTCTGGTACTTCTCGGGTATCACCCAACTGCTGATCCAGCTGACCGGCACCTCCGGTTTCAGCGGCTTCCGTCAAGCATTCTTCATGAGCGCGCTGTGGCTGGCGCCCATGCTGCTCTTTCCCAAACGCACCAAAGTTCTTGCCGCCGTGATCGGCGTGGTGCTGTGGGCCTGCTCGATGGCCAGTCTGGGTTATTTCTTCATCTATCAGCAGGAATTCTCGCAAAGCGTCATCTTCATCATGTTCGAGTCGAACATCTCTGAAGCTGGCGAGTACATGACCCAGTACTTTGCCTGGTGGATGGTGCCGGCGTTCCTCGCCCATACCGTGTTCGCCTATTTCCTGTGGACACGCCTGCGCCCGGTGTACATGCCCCGAGGGCGTGCGCTGGTGGCCGCAACCGCGATCGTGATCGCTGTAGTCGGTTACCCGCTGGTCAAACAAACGCTGCGCATGGGCACCTTCGCGCAAGGCTTCGAAAAATTCGAAACCCGCATCGAGCCTGCAGTGCCATGGCAGATGGCTGTGGCTTATCACCGTTATCTGGACACCCTCGCTGATATGCAGGGCATGCTGCACAACGTGAGCAAGATCCCGCCGCTGAAGAACCTTCAGGACGCCTCGGCCGATCAGCCGAAGACTCTGGTGCTGGTGATCGGTGAGTCGACCAACCGTCAGCGCATGAGCCTCTACGGCTATCAGCGCAATACCACGCCGGAACTGGACAAGCTCAAGGATCAACTGGCGGTGTTCGACAACGTCGTCACCCCTCGCCCGTACACCATCGAGGCCCTGCAGCAGGTTCTGACCTTTGCTGATGAGGAAAGCCCGGATCTGTACCTGTCGACGCCGTCGCTGGTCAGCATGATGAAACAGGCCGGTTACAAGACCTTCTGGATCACCAACCAGCAGACCATGACCAAGCGCAACACCATGCTCACGACCTTCTCCGAGCAGGCCGACGAGCAGGTGTACCTGAACAACAACCGCAACCAGAACGCCGCGCAATACGACGGCGACGTCATCGAGCCGTTCAACAAGGCGCTGGCTGACGCGGCACCGCGCAAGCTGATCGTTGTGCATTTGCTCGGCACGCACATGAGCTACCAGTACCGCTACCCGCCGACGTTCGACAAGTTTCAGGACCGCAACGGCGTGCCACCCGGCGTGCGCGACGACCAGGTGCCGACCTACAACAGCTACGACAACGCCGTGCTGTACAACGACTTTGTCGTTTCGAGCCTGATCAAGGACTACGCCAAATCCGATCCGAACGGTTTCCTGTTGTACCTCTCCGACCACGGTGAAGACGTGTTCGACTCGGTGGGCCACAAGACCTTGGGCCGCAACGAAAACAAACCGACCGCGCCGATGTACACCATCCCGTTCATGGCCTGGGCCTCACCGAAGTGGAAAGCCAGCCACGACTGGAACTTCGCCGGTGATCTGGATCGCCCGTACAGCAGCTCGCACCTGATCCACACCTGGGCGGATCTGGCCGGTTTGAGTTTCGATGAACTCGACCGCAGCAAGAGCCTGGTCAGCAACAGCTTCAAGGCGCGGCCATTGCTGATCGGCGACCCGTACCAGACCGAACAGCGCGCGCTGATCGACTTCAGTTTGATGAAGCCGAAAAAGCCCGATGCCACTGTCGCGGACGCGGCGGAGCAGTAACACCGAAGGGGCCCTGAGCGGCCCCTTTTTCTTGTCTACCGCTAGCGAAGGACTGATCGCCATACTCAGGGTGGGCAGTGCATTGTCAGGGCGATTTTTTCCGGATTCGCTGGATACGGTGGATCCTTTGCTTTTTGAAGCGTTATCAGGGACAGACCACCTTTCCCTTCAGATCTTCGCCCGACTTTTCGCCTTTTAAACTGAAGTGTTTAAAAGACACCTCCAGACACGCCTTCAAGGCTACAAATTCTTGCGCCATTGCCTACAGCTACGCCAGAATCCGCCGGCTTGTGCGCCTTGAGGGCGGGTTCTATTGTGGGTCGGTCGCTGATTGTCAGTGATCGGGTTTAGCAGCCCGGGTTTTTCTCTAGACGCATAAAGCCCGTTGCCGTTATGGCGGCTTTGCGTGGGGCACTTCGGTGCGCCGGGTTCTAGAGTCCTGGTCTGCTAACCCGCGTACAGCCGCCACCTCCTTCGTTAGCAGCGAACGGTGGCAGCTTCATTACTCTAGAGGCTTTACCGATGATCAAACCAACGCCAAACCCACCCGAAATCGACCTCGCCTCGCCCTACGAATCCCTCGATTCAAAAAAGCTCCACGAAGCCGCCGACCGCGCCCTCGATCACTACCTCTGCCCACCCGGCTCCACCCCACCGCCCCGTAGAGCCCACCGGATGTACGCCGTTACCGCCGACTTCAAAAACGAGGAACTGCTGGCCGACGCCAGCGAAACCCTCGCCTCAGCCAGAACCATCGCCCATGACTTTGCCCACCTCATACCCGCGTCGCAGCGCAGGACGCTGTTGGGATCGCGCAATTGATCATGCTCGGCGAGCTGGCGGTGAATCGGGTGATGGATAATCTGGAGTTGCCGCAGTAGCGGGGGCGATCCGGAGGGAAAACTGGCGGAAGGCAGCCGGAGTCGAACCTGCCCGGGAACGGATGCCGTCCCCAACCGGGTTTGAAGCCCGGCCGCGCCACCGGGCGCGATTGCCTTCCTTGAACTCATTGTGCGCAGGCGTTGGCCAGCGCGTTGTCGGGGCGGATCTGGCGGGATTCGCCTATGCGCCTGGTCAAGCCGACGCGATCGAAGTATTCGAGGTACTGAATGCAGCGTTTGCGACCCAAGCCTAGCGCATCGCGAAAGGATGTCACCTGTATCTGCGGATTTTCCTTGGCGAGGTTGAGCAGCACTTCGGCCATTTGGCGCAGTCGCACGTCGCTCAAAAACAAATCGCGTACCACTTGATGCATCAGCCCGAGCCGCGCCAGTTTGCGCAGCAGCAGGCGCACGACCGCATCGTCCTGGCCAAGCATTTTCGCTATGTCGCGCACCCACGGCGGGTCGAATCCGGCGTTTTCGAACAGCGGTTGCAGTTGCTGCCAGAGGGCTTCGTCCTCAGCATTCAAGCGCACCTGATGATCCGGCAGGTGCAGCCACGGACCGCTTGCCTGGATCGATCCGGCGGTGAGCAATTCATCCAGCAAACTGACAAACGTCGAACGTTCCAGCGCCAACCCACTGAAGCGCCGCAGGCGATCGCGATCGGGGCCCATCTGGTCGGGCTCCAGTTCATGGAACTGCGCCAGTTGCTCCAGCAGGGTGAACTTCAGTTGTGCCCAGCGCTGCACATTGAACAGCAGCGGGCCTTGGCGGGTATCGATCAGGCGCACGTTTTCCGCTAACGACCAGGACGCGCGTGGGCGATTGAACTGGCGTTCCAGCCGCTGCGGATCGAGGCCGCCGGCACTGTGATTGAGCAACACCGGCAAGGCTTGCTCGAGGCTGTCACTGCTAGCCAAGGCTTGCAGTTGTGCCAGACGTTCGGGGCTGCGGCGTTGTCGCGCCGGGGCGAACGGGTCGAGAACCTGGCCGCCGCCCAAAGTGCGTTGTGCGCTTTGGGCGCGCAGGATCAGGCGATCGCCCTTCACCGCGTGCACCGGCGCATTGATCAACAGTTGCGCGAACATGCGCTCGCCGGGACTCAACCGTGGGCCTTCGAGCAACGCCACCCGTGCAATCACATCTTGCGTGCCGAGATGCACATGCACCGGGTGAAAGTGTTCGAAGGGGCGCTCGCCGGGCAATAGATGAAAGTCGATGTCGACCCGTTGCGTCGGCGCGTGCAGCCACTCGTTCAGCAGCCACTGGCCGCGATGGATCTGCGCCAGTTCGAGGCGTTCGCCGCTCAGGTTCAACGCCACCCGCTGGCCGGCGACGGCTTGCTCCGCGGGCTGATTCTGCGCATGCAGGCCGCGCACTCGCACGGTTTTTCCGGAAGGCGCCATAACCAGTTTGTCGCCAACCGCAACCGTGCCCGACAACGCTGTGCCCGTGACCACAATCCCCGCACCCGCGACGCTGAACGCCCGATCAATCGCCAAACGAAAACCGCCCTCAAAACTGCGCGCCTGCACCTCGTTTTGCATCTGCATCAGCGCCGCGCGCAATTCATCAACGCCCTTCCCGCTCACACTCGATACCGTAAAAATCGGCGCCTCGACAAACGGCCCAGGGGCAAGCAGATCGAGCACCTGACGCTGCACTTCTTCCACCCTGCCCGCTTCGACCCGGTCGCTCTTGGTAATCGCCACCAACGCGCGGGGGATGCCGAGCAATTCAACAATCGCCAGATGCTCGCGGGTTTGCGGCATCACACCGTCGTCCGCCGCGACCACCAGCAACACCAGATCAATGCCTTGGGCGCCGGCGAGCATGTTGTGGGTGAATTTCTCGTGGCCGGGGACGTCGATAAACCCGGTCAGCCCCGCGCTGGGTTCCAGTTCGGCATACAGATAACCGAGGTCGATGGTCATCCCGCGTTCGCGTTCCTGCGGGCGGCGGTCGCCGGTTTGTCCGGTCAGGGCTTGCAGCAGCGACGTCTTGCCGTGGTCGATGTGCCCCGCCGTGCCGACAATCATGAATCGACCTGCAACTGCGGCAATTGCCTGAGCCACGCCGGCTCATCGTCGAGCTGGCGCAGATCCAGCCACAGCGCATCGTCGTCAATCCGCCCGAGCACCGGAATCGGCAAGGCCCGCAACGCCGCTTCCAGATTCAACAGGCAACGCCCGCGCAAGCGCTTGGAGACTTGCGGGCGACAACACAGCGCCGCACTCGGCAAACGCGCCACCGGTTGGCTGCCGCTGCCGATCATGCCCAAGGCCTCTACTGCAATGACCTGCCACAGCGAGCCCAAGACTTCAGACAGCGCCGGCTGCAACCCTGAAGCCTGGGCGAAGATGTCAGTCTGCGGACGGGTCAGCAAACGCAGACTCGGCAGACGTTCTGCGAGGCGATCCGGATCGCGATACAACCCCAGCACCGCTTCCAGCGCCGCCAAAGTCAGCTTGTCCACCCGCAGCGCACGTTTCAGCGGATTTTTCTTGATCTTCTCGATCAGTTCTTTGCGCCCGACGATCAATCCCGCCTGCGGGCCACCGAGTAGTTTGTCGCCGCTGAAGGTGACGATGTCCGCGCCATCCAGCAGCGCCTGACGCACCGTCGGTTCCGACGGCAATCCCCAGCGGGTGAGGTCGAGCAGACTGCCACTGCCCAGATCTTCCAGCAACGGCAAGCCATGCCGATGCGCCAACTCGGCCAGCTCAGCGGTCGGCACCCGAGCGGTAAAACCTTCGATGCTGTAGTTGCTCGCATGCACACGCATGATCAAACCGCTGCGCGGGCTGATCGCTGCTTCATAGTCGCGAGCATGGGTGCGATTGGTCGTGCCGACCTCATGCAGACGCACACCGGCGCGGGCCATGATGTCGGGGATGCGGAAGGCGCCGCCGATTTCGATCAGCTCGCCACGGGAGATGATGCCTTCCTTGCGCGCCCCCAGACTATTGAGCGTCAGCAGCACGGCGGCGGCATTGTTGTTGACCACGGTGACGGCTTCGGCGCCGGTCAGTTCGCGGATCAGGCCCTCGATCAGGTCATCGCGATCGCCGCGTTTGCCACTGGCCAGATCGAATTCCAGATTGAGCGGATAACGCGCAGCCATTTGCACGGCATCGATGGCTTCGTCCGGCAACAAGGCGCGGCCCAGATTGGTGTGCAGGACGGTGCCGGTGAGGTTGAACACCCGGCGTACGTTGCTGCGTTGTTGCTGGGCCAGGCGTTCACCAACGCGGCCGGCGAGCACTTCAGGGCTGATTTCGACGGCTGATAACTGCCCGGTCAATACGCTTGAACGCAGTTCATCCAGCAATTGACGCAGACTCGCCAGCAGCGACTCACGGCCGTGACGCTCAAGCAAAGGCACGCATGCCGGGTGACGCAACAAACCATCAATGGAAGGTAACCGCAGGGACATCAGCCACTCCTGGAAACAGATCGTTCGGCGAGAGTGTAGACGTTGCGGTCACTCGTCTCCCGGCGCCAGCAACAGATTCGGCGCCAGACGCTGATAACCGTCCTGCGCCAAGCGCATGTCCAGAAGCAGACTGCTCAAATCAGCCGACAACGCCTCCGCATCGGCATCGTTTTCCAGATAAACCAGTTTCAGATAGCTGTTACAGCCCGGACAGACCTCCGCCCTTATCGGCGCCTGATTAGCCGCGTGGCGATCATCCTCAAGGCTGAAATAATCCAGACCCTTACTCGACTCGCAATACACGCACTTGACCCGCACCACATGCCATTCGCAGGCACACAACGAACACACCAGATAACGCAAACCGTTGTGCTTGCCGCGATGGCGAATCACCCCGGCCATGGCCGGTGAACCACAGGCCGGACATTGGCTGAGACTGTCGCCGGGTTTGAGTTGCAGATGCGGCGTGCTAAGCAGCCAGTGACTCCACGCCACTTGCAGCGCGGCGCCTAGAAACGGCACCAACGCCGCCGACACCATCGAATACTGACCACTGACCAACGCCACGGCCCATGCACGTAACTGGCCGAAGCTGACGCCACGCAAGGTGTCGACCGCCTCAACCACAGCAGGCTGTTCACCCGGCTGATAGCGTTTCAACAAAGCATCGAGATAAGCCTGCCAGCCCTCTTCACGCACCAGCGTGTCAGCCGCAAACGGCGGCAAACCATGCTGCTGACAAGCCTCGATCCGTTGCTGATCAAAAGGCGCCACAAGCGGCGGATCATCGAATACCTGCTGCTGCACCCGGCACAACCCGGCAATCAGCCGCAGATACTCAGCCAGCACATGCCCCTCGGCCAGTTGCTCCAGTCGAGCAGCCCGCAGCGCAAACAGGTTAGGCGGCGGCAGATGCAGAAACGGCGGCGAACTCGCCGCCGCTTCGATTTCCCCAGGTTCCAGAATGGTTGGCAAAAGTCAGCCCTTTTTGGTGATCGGTCGCTCCGGCACGTCCGGTTGACGCTCATCGCGGGTGATCTCGCGATACCAGAGTTCATGGTGTTTCTTCGCCCAGGCGCGGCTGACCCAGCCATGCATCATCGCGTCCACCGAACCCTTGATCCACAGGCCCGCGTAGATGTGAATGATGATGCTCAGCACCAGAATGAACCCGGCCAGCGCATGCAGGAGCATCGCCCAGCGAATCACGGTGATGCCGAAATACGCACTGAAATACGCGCGCCAGATTACCAGCCCGGTAAACAGCAAACCGAGCATGCACAGCAGTAAAGTCCAGAACAGCAGCTTCTGCCCGGCGTTGTATTTACCCACCGGCGGCACGCTTTCTTCATCATTGACCAGCACCCGATCGATGCGGCGCATCCACTTCCAGTCGTTGTCGATAAAGAAGTTCGCGCGCCAGAAACGGAACACCAGACCGAGGAACAACACAAACATCGCGATTCCCATGAACGGATGCAGAATCCGCGTCCACGGCCCGCCGCCGAACAGGTTGCTCAGCCAGAACAGCGACGGATGAAACAACGCCAGCCCGGACAGCCCGGCCATGAAAAACAGGATCGCCACCAGCCAGTGATTGGTGCGCTGGTTGGCGGTGTAACGCAGGATCGTCTTGTTGCTCATGGCCGCTCCTCCCCGCGTGGATCGAAGGTGTGCACTGCCGGGTCGACAACGTGCACCGAGGTGTCGGGCGGCGCCGGATGTTCATCCTCCTCGACGCGATTGGGTCCGATACGTACGTAATGGAAGAACCCGGCCAATACCGCCGCGCCCATGGCCAGCAGGCCCAGCGGTTTGCTGATGCCTTTCCACAATCCTACCAACGGACTGATCGCCGGGTCCTGCGGTAAACCGGCATAGATTTTCGGCGTGTCGGCATGGTGCAGCACGTACATCACATGCGTGCCGCCAACGCCTGCCGGGTCATACAGACCGGCGTTTTCGAAGCCACGGCTTTTCAGGTCGACGATGCGTTCGGCGGCGTGTTCCTTCATGTCTTCCTTGGTGCCGAAGACGATGGCGCCGGTCGGACAGGTTTTCACGCAGGCCGGTTCCAGCCCCACAGCCACGCGATCCGAACACAAAGTGCATTTGTAGGCCTTGTGATCCTTCTGCGAAATGCGCGGAATGTTGAACGGGCAACCGGTGATGCAGTAGCCGCAACCGATGCAGTGATCCTGATCGAAATCGACGATGCCGTTGGCGTGCTTGATGATCGCGCCGGGGCTCGGGCACGCCGCCAGACAACCGGGCTCGGCGCAGTGCATGCAGCCGTCCTTGCGGATCAGCCATTCGAGATTGCCCGCATCGGTTTCGTGCTCGGTGAAGCGCATCAACGTCCAGGTTTCCGCGCTGAGGTCTTGCGGGTTGTCGTAGGTGCCGTGGTTGTGGCCGACCTCATCGCGCAGCTCGTTCCATTCCGAGCAGGCGACCTGGCAGGCTTTGCAGCCGATGCATTTGGTGGTGTCGATCAGCTTGGCGACCGCCTCCTGATTCCTCACCGACGGCGGCACGGTCGTGGTGGCCGAGCGGGCAATGATGTCTTGGCTGGCCATTTAAAGATTCTCCATCAGAGCTTCTCCACGTTGACCAGGAATGACTTGGATTCCGGGGTCTGGGTATTGCCATCGCCGAGGAACGGCACCAGGGTGTTGGTCAGGTAACCGTGGCGCGTCAGGCCGGTGAAGCCCCAATGCAGCGGGATGCCGATCTGATGCACGACCTGGCCGTTGACCTGCAACGGCCGGATCCTTTTCGTCACCACCGCCACCGCTTCGATAAAGCCGCGTTTGCAACTGACCCGTACGCGATCGCCGGCAGCGATGCCCTTCTCTTTCGCCAGCAGTTCGCCGATTTCGACGAACTGCTCGGGTTGGGCAATTGCGTTCAACTTGCAATGCTTGCTCCAGAAGTGGAAATGCTCGGTCAGCCGGTAACTGGTGCCGGCGTACGGGAAGTCCTTGGCCTCGCCGAGGGTTTCCCAGACCGAATCGAAGATCCGCGCCGCCGGGTTGCTGGTGGCTTTCTTGTTTTGCGGGTGCAACGGGTTGATGCCAATCGGCGTTTCGAACGGCTCGTAGTGCTCGGGGAATGGGCCTTCGTTCATCTTGTCGACGGCGAAGAACCGCGCGACGCCTTCGGGGTTCATGATGAACGGGTTCATCCCGGCTTCCGGCGGTACGTCGGCTTTGTAGTCCGGCACGTCGGTGCCGGTCCAGGCCTTGCCGTTCCACCACACCAGGCGTTTTTTCGGATCCCACGGTTTGCCGGCGACGTCTGCCGAAGCGCGGTTGTAGAGAATCCGCCGGTTCGCCGGCCAGGCCCACGCCCAGCCCAAATGCTGGTGCATGCCGAACGGATCACTGTTGTCGCGGCGAGCCATCTGGTTGCCGGCCTCGGTCCAGCTGCCGGCAAAGATCCAGCAACCGGACGCGGTGCTGCCGTCATCCTTGAGCAAGCCGAACCCGGCGAGTTGCGAGCCGGCCTTGACCGCGACGTCAGTGGCATCGGTGAAATCAGCCACGGCGCTGCCGTTGATTTCCTTGGCCAGTTCTTCCGGCGAAGGCTCGTCGGGGATCTTGTACGGCCACGTCAGTTTCAGCAGTGGATCGGGGAATTTGCCGCCCTCACCCTGATAACGCTTGCGCAGGCGCAAGAACAGTTCGGCCATGATGCGGATGTCAGTCTGCGCTTCGCCGGGGCCATCAGCGCCTTTCCAGTGCCATTGCAGCCAGCGGCTGCTATTGACCAGCGACCCATCCTCTTCGGCAAAACAGGTGGTCGGCAGGCGAATGACTTCGGTCTGGATCTCCTCGCTTTTCACATCGTTGTACGGCCCGACGTTATGCCAGAACTCCGAGGTCTCAGTGGCGAGCGGATCCATCACCACCAGCCATTTCAGCTTGGCCAGTGCGCCCATCACGCGGTTCTTGTCCGGCAGCGCGGCTATCGGGTTGAAGCCTTGGCAAAAGTAGCCGTTGACCTTGCCCTGGCTCATCAGGTCGAACATCTTCAGGACGTCGTAGTTGGGGATGTCGAGTTTCGGCAAATGGTCGTAGCACCAATTGTTCTCGACGGTGGCGTTGGCGCCGTACCACGACTTCATCAGGCTGACGTGGAATTTGCTGTAGTTCTGCCAGTACGACAGTTGCCCCGGACGCAGCGGCACTTGCGTGCGTTTATGGATGAAGGCGTTGTAGTCCTGCTCGCTGTCCTGGCCCAGGGTCAGATAGCCCGGCAGTGCATTGGAGAGCAAGCCAAGGTCGGTCAGGCCCTGAATGTTGGAGTGACCGCGCAAGGCGTTGACGCCGCCACCGGGCATGCCGACGTTGCCCAGCAGTAGTTGCACCATCGCCGCGCTGCGAATGATCTGCGCGCCGATCGAGTGCTGGGTCCAGCCGAGGGCGTAGAGAATCGTCATGGTCTTGCCCGGGATCGAACAGGTGGCGATTTCCTCCCAGATTTTCTGCATAGCGTCGACCGGCATGCCGCAAATCTGGCTCGCGAGGTCGATGTTGTAGCGGCTGTAATGCTGTTTCATCAATTGATAGACGCAGCGCGGGTCTTGCAGGGTCGGGTCGACTTTGGCGAAGCCGTCCTCACCCAGCTCGTAACCCCAGCCGGATTTGTCGGTGTAGCTGCGCTTGGCGACGTCGTAACCGCTGAAGATGCCGTCTTCAAAGCCATAGCCTGCTTTGACGATGAACGACACGTCGGTGTAGTTGCGCACGTACTCGTGCTGGATTTTGTCCTCGGTCAGCAGGTAATTGATCAGGCCGCCCATGAAGGCGATGTCGGTGCCGGTGCGGATCGGCGCGTAATAGTCGGCCACCGAAGCGGTCCGGGTAAAACGCGGATCAACCACGATCAGCCGCGCAGCGTTATGCGCCTTGGCCTCGGTCACCCATTTGAAGCCGCACGGATGCGCTTCTGCGGCGTTGCCACCCATCACCAGGATCAGATTCGCGTTGGCGATATCGGTCCAGGTGTTGGTCATGGCTCCACGGCCGTACGTCGGGGCAAGACTTGCCACCGTCGGGCCGTGTCAGACACGCGCCTGGTTATCGAACCCCAGCATGCCGAGACTGCGAATCACCTTCTGGGTGATGTAGCCGGCTTCATTGGACGCCGCCGACGCGGCGAGGAACCCGGTGGTCAGCCAGCGATTCACCATTTGCCCGTTGGCATTTTTCTCGATGAAGTTGGCGTCACGATCGGTTTTCATCAGGTCGGCGATGCGGTCGAGCGCTTCGTCCCAACTGATCCGCGTCCACTCACTGCTGCCCGGTTTGCGGGTTTGCGGGTAGAGCAAACGGCCGGGGCTGTGAATGAAGTCGAGCAGGCCTGCGCCTTTCGGGCAAAGGGTGCCGCGATTGACCGGGTGGTCGGCGTCGCCCTCGATGTGAATGATGCTTTGCGCTACGTTCTTCGCTCCGTCGCCCTGGCTGTACATGATCAAACCGCAACCGACCGAGCAATACGGACAGGTGTTGCGGGTTTCATGGGTGTGGGCAAGCTTGAAGTGGCGCACCTGCTCGGCGAAGGCCTGCGTCGGGGCCATGCCCAACGCGCCCAGGCTCGAGCCTGCAAGGCCGATACCGGCGACCTTGAAGAACTGACGACGGCTGAGATCCATCGTGCACTCCTGATCAGGTGGAACCCGGTACTTATGCCGGGTTTTATCTGGACAATCACGGTTGCGGCAGACAAGTGCCGACCTTTTCACTGTAGACAATGACCACACAACCTGTGTGAAAACCGACCGTCGGCCGTTTGTCGGGTCTTTCACTGAAGACCACCAAACCCTGTGGGAGCGAGCTTGCTCGCGAAAGCGGTGCGTCATTCAACATCAATGCTGGCTGATCCGACGCATTCGCGAGCAAGCTCGCTCCCACAGGGATCGCGTAAGGCTTAGAATGGCGTCCAGGACCCATCCCGCCTTCACGAGACCGCGCATGACTTTCGATTTTGATCAGGTATTCGACCGCCACAACACCGGCAGCACCAAGTGGAGCCGCTATTCGGCCGACGTGCTGCCGATGTGGGTCGCTGACATGGATTTCGCCGCGCCGCCGGTGGTGATCGAGGCACTGCAGCAACGCTTGCTGCACCCGTTGGTGGGCTACAGCGTGGCGCAGGACAACCTGCGTGAAGCCATCGTCGCCGACCTCTGGAACAAGTTTTCCTGGAAGGTCAAACCGCAAGAGCTGATCTTCCTGCCGGGCGTCGAGTCCGGTTTCAATATGGCGCTGAAAGCGCTGGTGCAACCGCAACAGAACGTCGTGGTGCAGGTGCCGAACTACCCGCCGCTGCGCCATGCACCGGGGCATTGGGGGTTGAACAAGGTTGAGCTGGAATTCGTCGCGCAGGCTGACGGTACCTACCTGACGCCGCTGGACGTTCTGCGTGAATCGCTGAACGGTGGCGGCGCGCTGTTGCTGAGCAACCCGCACAACCCGATCGGCAAAGTATTTGGCCGTGAAGAACTGCAAGCCGTGGCCGACATTTGTGCGGCGCAGGACGCATGGATCATCTCCGACGAAATCCACGCCGAGCTGTGCTTCGATGGTCGCGTGCATATTCCGACCGCCTCGTTGAGCGCTGAGATCGCCCAACGCACCATCACCCTGATGTCGGCGAGCAAGGCTTACAACATCGCCGGCCTGAAGACCTCGTTCATGATCATTCAGGACGCCGCCCTGCGCGAGCGCGTCAACCACGCCCGTTGCGGCATGGTCGACAGCGTCAACCCGCTGGGTATGGAAGCTACGCGCGTCGCCTACAGCGAAGGTGGGCCGTGGCTCACCGAGCTGAAAACCTATTTACAGGCTAACCGTGACTGGCTGGTGGAAGCGGTGCGCAGTCGCTTGCCGGGGGTGAAGATCAATGTGCCACAGGGCACGTATCTGGCCTGGCTGGATTGCTCGGCGCTGGATCTGGACAATCCGCAGCAGTTCTTCCTTGAACAGGCCAAAGTGGGGCTGAGCGCCGGTCTGGACTTCGGCGATCAACACCAGCAGTTCGTACGCCTGAATTTCGGCTGCCCGCGCTCGTTGCTCGAAGAAGGCATCGCCCGCATGGAGCGCGCCCTGACTACACGCAATACCTGAAACCTCAGATGATCCCCTGTGGGAGCGAGCTTGCTCGCGAAGGCGGAGTGTCAGCCGACATCAATGTTGACTGAACCACCGCTTTCGCGAGCAAGCTCGCTCCCACAGGGTTTTGCATTTCCAAGTCAGAAAATGCAGCGTAAATCCGATCGAACTCACGGCAAACGCATCGGGTCAACCACCCATACCTGCCCTGAGACTCGGAGACCTGCGATGAGCGACTATCCAAAACCACCCTTCCCCGCACAAGCCCAAGCCGTACCGGGCTCGCAACGCAAGATGGAGCCCTATCCCGATTGCGGCGAGCAAAGCTATGTCGGTTCCGGGCGGCTGTCCGGCAAGATTGCCCTGATCACTGGCGCCGACAGCGGCATCGGCCGCGCCGTGGCGATTGCCTTCGCCCGTGAAGGCGCCGACGTGGCAGTGGCGTATCTGAATGAACACGAAGACGCCAAGGAAACCGCACGCTGGGTCGAACAGGCCGGACGTCAGTGCCTGTTGCTGCCCGGCGATATCGCGCAGAAATCCCACTGCCAGGCGTTGGTCGACCAAACCGTCGAACGCTTTGGCCGCATCGACGTGCTGGTCAACAACGCCGCGTTCCAGATGACTCACGAAAACTTTGAGGAAATCCCCGACGAAGAATGGGTGATGACCTTCGACGTCAACATCACCGCGATCTTCCGCCTGTGTCAGGCGGCGATCAAACACATGCGCGCCGGCTCGTCGATCATCAACACCAGCTCGGTCAACTCGGACATGCCCAAACCCACCCTGCTCGCCTACGCCACCACCAAAGGCGCGATTGCCAATTTCACCGGCGGCCTGGCGCAAATGCTCGGGCCGAAAGAGATTCGCGTGAACTGCGTGGCGCCCGGGCCGATCTGGACGCCGCTGATCGTCTCGACCATGCCCGATGAGGAAGTGCAGAATTTCGGTGGCAACACCCCGCTCGGCCGCCCCGGCCAACCGGTTGAAGTGGCGCCGATCTACGTGCTGCTGGCTTCGGACGAAGCCAGTTACATCACCGGCCAGCGCTATGGCGTGACCGGTGGCAAGCCAATGCTGTGAGTAAACGCACTGTAGGAGCTGCCGCAGGCTGCGATCTTTTGATCTTGTTTTTAACATCCAGATCAAAATATCGCAGCCTGCGGCAGCTCCTACAGGGGCGGCGTGATAAGCGAAAGGGTCTCTGCAGGCGGCCGTCATTAATCACTGAAGGCGGCAAATCATGAGTTTTACTGTGTGGGTCGCGGTACTCGGCGCCGTGCTGTTGACCCTGGCACTGACCTCCTCGTACCTGCGCTGGATGCCGGTGACCACGTCAGCCGTCTGCTTGCTGCTGGGGATCGGCATCGGCCCCAGCGGTCTCGATCTGTTGAAACTGTCGCTGGAAAACGCCTCGTTGTGGATGGAGCACCTGACCGAAGTCGCGGTGCTGTTCTCCCTGTTTGTCTGCGGGCTCAAGCTGCGTTTGCCGTTGCGTGACAAGCGCTGGCGAATTGCATTCGGTCTTGCCGGACCGGTAATGGTGCTGACCATTGCCGGAGTTTGCTTGCTGCTGCATTGGGGATTGCGTTTGCCGTGGGGGCCGTCGTTGCTGATCGGCGCGATTCTGGCGCCGACCGATCCGGTGCTGGCGGCGCTGGTACAGGTCAACGATGCCAGGGACGTCGATAGCGTGCGTTTCGGGCTCTCGGGCGAAGCAGGATTGAATGACGGCATCGCCTTCCCCTTCGTGATTCTCGGCCTGTTGTTGCTGCACGGTGATGGCAGCGCTGGTGAATGGCAGGGCTGGGTCTTGCGCAACGTGTTGTGGGCGGTGCCCGCAGGACTCTTGACCGGTTACTGGATGGGTCGCGGCATCGGCCGCGTGACCCTTTCACTGCGCATTCGCAATGACGACAGCACCTTGAGCCCCAATGATTATCTGGCACTGTCGCTGATCGCTTTAGCGTATGTCGTCGCGGAAGCCATTGGCGGCTACGGCTTTCTCTCGGTATTCGCCGCTGGGCTCGGTTTACGGCAAGTCGAAGTGAAATCCACCGGTGCCAGCCAGCCCCCCGCCGAGCATCTGGTGCAGCCGGTGGTCGGCCATCAGAACGTCGAACCGCAGCACGCCGTGCATGGCGATACCGATCGGCTGGAGAGCAGCCAGGTCGCAGCCGGGATCATGATGGGCGATATGTTGTCGTTTGGCAGTCTGGTCGAGCGCGCCATGGAAGTATTTCTGGTGACCCTGCTCGGCGTGGTGCTGGTGGCGCACTGGGATTGGCGAGCACTGCTGGTGGGCGGCGTATTGTTCTGCCTGATTCGCCCGGCCTGCGTCGCGCTGATACCTTGGGGCACGCTGCTGGAGGGGCGACAACGATTACTGATCGGCTGGTTCGGCATTCGCGGGATCGGCAGCCTGTTCTATCTGTTTTATGCCTTGAATCACGGGCTGACCAACACGGTGGCCACGCAATGCACCGACCTGACCTTGTCGGTGGTGGCACTGAGCATCCTGCTTCACGGGATCAGCACCCAACCGATCCTCGCTGGCTATGAACAGTACAAGAAACAAAAATCCTGATTTTTAATTTCGCGCTGTAACGATTTATTGATCGAATTTTTTTCTGTAAAAAAATGGATCCCTGCGCAATGGCCGACAGTCACAAGCATAACCCCTCGCCAGATGTGTCCGGCGGGGCCCGGCAGGTTCGGTTCCCCTGCGGTGCTAAGCCTATGAAACGGAACCCTTGAAGAAAAAGGTCACGGTCATGAAAGAATGCTCGACTCCTGCGCAAATCAAGGCTTGCAGAGCACTGGCTCTGGAACGCAATCGTCAATTGTTCGATAACGCCCACACCCTCAATCGAGCGGCCAATGCGCTGCTTGACGTCAAGGATCTGGACATTGAACAGTTCGAGCGCTACCGCGCACTGCGCAAGAAAGCCGATTCGATGTTTGAAGATGCGATCGACCATTTGTGTGTCTTGAATGAAGACTTCCCGCCGATTCCGATGTCGTCGCAGAACTCGGTGGCGTTGCGCCGGCAGCTTGAAACCGTGGAGTGAGCCAGAGCAGCCCCCTCACCCTAGCCCTCTCCCAAGGGAGAGGGAACTGACCGAGGTGAATGGTTGAGGTACACCGACCTGAGATACCGGGTCGAACGCAGATTTTGAGTACAACGAAGATCTGCTCCCTTCCCCCTCGCCCCCATTGGGGGAGAGGGTTGGGGTGAGGGGGATCGATCTGTGTAGCACCACTAAATCCAAGCGAATGAAAAAGCCCGGCCCATAAGCCGGGCTTTTCTATACCTGCCCATCACCCTCCAGGATTGGTCACCTGGATAAACACCGAATAACTCCCCAACAACACCCAGAACGTTGCAAAGATCCAAGGCGTGCGCACCGAAAACAGCAGCGACTTGCGATAGCCCTTGTGGCTCGACTCCATCTCGCTGAACAGCGGTGATTCGTCATACGCCAGGCCCATCAGCGGTTCGCTGTGCAACAAGTGGCTCTGCTTGAAATGCCAGTGATCGATGATGTCGTAAGCCGCGCGAATCCCGGGCCAGGCGTTGAGCGAGCTGAGCAACCCGAGCAGCGCCAGAAACGGCGGCACCACCAGCGTGAACAACTTGCCCCACTCCGGATTGAGGTTGGCCATGCAGGACGCAAAGGCGATCACCAGAAACGATTGCGCGGCCAGATAGGCATCGGTGCGGTTGGCGAGGATGCTGGTTTCGTACTGGATCTCCCGCCGATAGAAATCCAGCCGTTCCTTCGGTGAGCCGAACATCTTGGCGTCGTGTTCGGTCAGGGTTTCTTCAGCAGTTGGCTCAGTCAGTATGCGAGACAAAAGACGCACGCTCCAGGGTGGGGAAGACGTTTAGAAGTCCCCGTTGGCGCGCAAGTTCAGCCGGATTGACCACCGTCTCACTTCATCGATTGCGCAATGATCGCCACCAGATTCATCTGCGTGAACGGCTTGGGCAACCGTGGCAGTTGCGCGGCAAAACCTTCCAGGCGCTCGGCATATCCGGTGGCGAGGATGATCGGCAGATCCGGTTTGAGCAGCCGCACCGCGTGGGCCAGTTGCGCGCCGCTCATCTGCGGCATGGCCATGTCGGTGATCATCAGGTCAATCACCTCGCCCTGATCGAACAGCGCCAGCGCCTGCGCCCCGGACGTCGCACTGACCACCCGATGGCCAAGGTCTTCGAGCAACAGGCTGGTGCTGGTCAACACCAGCGAATCGTCATCCACCACCAATACGCTGAGTCTTGGCACCGAAATCGGTTCGGCAGGCGGATACAGCGGCTTGCTGGTCACACCCTCGACGGCCACCGGAATCCACAATTCAGCCTTGGTGCCCTGGGCTTTTGCGCTTTTGAGAATGAAGCGGCCACCGAGTTGTTCCATGTACCCGTGCACCATCGACAGCCCCAGCCCGGTGCCTTTGCCCAGACCTTTGGTGGTGAAGAACGGGTCTCTGGCCGAGGCTAGCGTTTGCGCATCCATACCCTCGCCGCTGTCGATCAGGCTGAGGCAGACATAACGTCCTGCCGGCAGATCCGCGTGACCGAGTTCGAGCACCACCTGCGGTTCAGCATTGATGATCACCGTGCCACCGTCGGGCATGGCATCACGGGCGTTGGTCGCCAGGTTGAGCAACGCCAGTTCCAGTTGATTGCTGTCCGCCAGCACCGGCTCCAGGCCCTCGGGAAACTGCGTTTCGACGCTGATGCCCGGCCCCAGGGAACTGCGCAACAAACCAGTAATGCCCTGTACCAGTTGCGGGATATCGACGGGCTCGGTCTTCAGCTCCTGACGCCGGGCGAACGCCAGCATACGCTGGGTCAGCGACACACCGCGCAATGCACCTTGGGTAGCGTTTTCCAGCAGACGGCTGATTTTCGCGTCGTCGCCCATGCGCTTCTGCACGATTTCCAGATTGCCGAGAATCACCGTCAGCAGATTATTGAAGTCATGAGCGATGCCTCCACTGAGCTGACCGATGGCCTGCATCTTCTGCGCCTGGAACAGCGCTTCACGGGTTTTCTCCAGCGCTTGCTGGGCTTGATGGGCCTCAGTAATGTCACGGGTGATCTTGGCAAACCCGAGCAACGTGCCGGTATCGCCGCGAATCGCATCGACCACCACATGGGCCAGAAAACGCGTGCCGTCCTTACGCATGCGCCAGCTCTTGTTTTCGAAGCGGCCCTCGCGGGTGGCGATTTCCAGCGCCCGTTGCGGTTCGCCGAGTTCGCGGTCTTCGGGGGTATAGAAAATCGAAAAGTGCTGACCGATGATTTCTTCCGGCAGATAACCCTTGATCCGCTGGGCGCCTTGATTCCAGTTGCTGACCCGGCCTTCGGGGCTGAGCATGTAGATCGCGTAATCGGTAACGCCCTGCACCAGCAAGCGGAACTGCTGCTCGCTTTGCTTGAGGGTTTCCTCGGCCATTTTGCGGTCGGTGAGGTCGCGGGTGATCTTGGCGAAGCCGAGCAATTTGCCGTTGGGATCAATGATCGGATCAATCACCACGTGCGACCAGAAATTGGTGCCGTCCTTGCGCACCCGCCAGCCCTCGCCTTCGAAACGCCCTTCACGGATCGCCGTATCGAGCGCCCGTTGCGGCAGGCCAGCGGCGCGATCATCAGCGGTGTAGAAACGCGAAAAATGCTCGCCGAGGATTTCCGCCTCCTCATAACCCTTGAAGCGTTTGGCGCCGGAGTTCCAACTGGTGATGATGCCGTCGGGATCGATCATGTAGATCGCATAGTCGACCACCGCATCGATCAACAGACGAAAACGCATCTCTTCGATCGCAGCGGTCTTGTTGTTTTCGCTCATCACACTCACCGGGCATTGTCATGAGCAGAAGTATGCGTCAATCCGGCGAATTGGGAAGCGGCCGACTCATTTTTGATTGCCCACCAGCTTGGCAGCAGTTGTTTGATCCGGCTTTCGGCAAAGCGGTCGTCGATCAACATGACCACGCCGCGATCCTCGCGGGTACGGATGACTCGTCCGGCGGCCTGCACCACTTTCTGCACGCCGGGGTAAAGGTAGGTGTAGTCGTAACCGGCGCCGAAGATCGCCGCCATGCGGTGTTTGAGCTGTTCGTTAACCGGATTGAACTGCGCCAGACCCAACGTGGCAATGAACGCACCGATCAAGCGCGCACCGGGCAAATCGATGCCCTCACCGAATGCGCCACCCAACACGGCAAAGCCGACGCCTTGGCTGTGGGCGGTGAACTGATCGAGAAAGGCCTGCCGCGCGCCTTCGAGCATCCCCCGCGATTGTTGCCAGAGGGTGATGTGCGGATAGCGTTCGGCCAGTAACGACGCCACTTGTTGCAGATAATCGAAGCTGCTGAAAAACGCCAGGTAATTGCCGGGGCGCTCGCTGAACTGCCGCGCGATCAGTTCAACGATCGGCTCCAGCGAGGCCTGACGATGGTTGAAGCGCGTCGAGATGCGGCTGATGATTTGCACCTGCAACTGCTCGGCGCAAAACGGCGATTCGACGTCGATCCACACGGTGTCGGCGGGCGTCCCAAGCAAATCGGCGTAATAGTGGCGTGGGCTGAGGGTGGCAGAAAACAACACACTGCTGCGCGCCGCTTTCAGGCGCGGGCCGATGAATGCCGCCGGCACCACATTGCGCAGGCACAATTGCGACAGCGGCTTTTTGCGGTCGAGGTCGCGCTTGCTGATGTCGAACAGGTAATGCTCGTCATACAGCTCCGCCACCCGGACGAATTGCAGCAGGTCGAAATAGAAGTTCTGCAACGCGCTGTCGAGACCCTGCGGATGGTCATTGAGGTAATCGCCAATGGCGGCGCAACACAGCGAGATCGCTTGCAGGAGTTTTTCCGGGGCCTTGTCGTAGGCCTGATACGCCGCCAATTGCGGCGCATGCAGGGCGTTCCATTCACGGTTGATCCGTTGCAGGGGCTTTTTCAACGGCGCCGGTGCAGTTTTGCGCACGCTGCCCAAGGTGAACTGATCAAGACTGCCGCTGTACATCTGCCGGCCCCGTTCGACGAGGTTGTGCGCCTCGTCCGCCAGCACCGCGACTTTCCATTGGTTGAGCTGGGCGAGACCGAAGAGCATGGCGCTGAAGTCGAAGTAATAATTGTAGTCAGCGATGACCACGTCCACCCAACGGGCCATCTCCTGACTCAGGTAATACGGGCACACCGCATGTTGCGTGGCCACTTCGCGCATGGCCGCTTGATCGAGCAACTGGATTCGACTGGCTGCCTCACGCGCGGCAGGCAGGCGATCATAAAAGCCTTGGGCCAACGGACAGGATTCACCGTGACAGGCTTTGTCCGGGTGTTCGCAGGCCTTGTCCCGAGCGACCATTTCCAGCACCCGCAGGGGCAAGGCTGGCGACTGATCGAACAACACCTGGCTGGCATCCAGTGCCAGTTTGCGACCCGGTGTCTTGGCAGTGAGGAAGAACACCTTGTCCAGTTGCTGCGGTGCCAGCGCTTTTAGCATCGGGAACAGCGTGCCGAGGGTTTTGCCGATGCCGGTCGGCGCCTGGGCCATCAGGCAGCGGCCGGTGCTGACGGCCTTGAACACCGACTCAGCCAGATGCCGCTGGCCCGGCCGAAAATCCGCATGGGGAAACGCCAGTTGTTGCGCGGCCAGATTGCGCGCCTCGCGATGGGCCATTTCCTGTTCGGCCCATTGCAGGAACAGTCGGCACTGCTGCTCGAAAAACGCTTTCAACGCATCTGCGCTGAACGCTTCGACCAGACAGGTCTCTTTCTCGCTGACGATATCGAAGTACACCAGCGCCAGATTGATCTGTTCAAGCTCGAGCTTGCGGCACATCAACCAGCCGTAGATTTTCGCCTGCGCCCAGTGCAACTGGCGGTGATTGGCCGGTTGCTTGTTCAGGTCGCCACGGTAGGTTTTGACTTCTTCCAGGCAGGTTTGCGCCGGGTCGTAGCCGTCCGCCCTGCCCTTGACCTTCAATTGCAGGAACTCGCCTTCCAGCGCCACTTCGCTTTGATACTTTTCGCTGCGCCGTGAGGCCACGGTGCGGTGGCCGGCAATGCCTTCCAGCGCCGTGGGTGAGGGTGTGAAGCGCAGGTCGAGGTCGCCGGTTTTGGCGGTGAACTCGCACAGTGCGCGCACGGCGATGCTGTAGCTCAAGCGCTCTGCTCCGCCCATTGCACGTAACACACCGCCACTGGCATCTGGTGTTGATGGCAGAACTCCAGCCAGCGCAATTGGTTGTCCTGCAGGCGATCGCCGGGACCTTTGACCTCGATCATTCGGTAGGTTTTGTGCTGCGGCCAGAACTGGATAAGGTCGGGCATGCCGGCGCGGTTGGCCTTGATGTCGAGCAGCAAGCGTTTGAACCAGTGCTTGAGGTGCTGGGCCGGCAGACAGACCAACGCCTGCTCCAGCAGTGGCTCATTCATTGCTCCCCAGAACACGAACGGCGACTGGATGCCCCATTTGTCGACAAAGCGCTGGCGAATGGTCGCGGCATAGCGGCCGTCGTCGAGTTCGCTCAGGCAGGCCTGAAACAGCTCGGCGCGGCGTTGCTGGAAGTCTTCGTTGAGCAGGTCCACCGGGCCGCGCTGGAACGGGTGAAAGAACGCCCCGGGTAACGGCGCGAAGATCGCGGGCCAGCACAACAAGCCAAACAGTGAGTTGATCAGGCTGTTTTCCACGTAATGCACCGGGCCGTCATCATCGTGCAGATGCGCCTGCACGTAATACTCCACAGACAACGCGGGATCGCTGCGCGGCAAATGCAGGTCCAGACGCTCGACGGGCTTCACGGTTGTGCGCTTGAGCGGCGGGCCGCCGAGCTTACGCCGCAGCCTTGGCAGAATCCGTTGCAGGCCTTGCTGCTCGGCGGCGCTTTCCGGCGCCTGCTCTGCCAATGTTCCAAGTTCCAGCGCCAGCGAGTATTCGCCGCTGCGTTCCAGTACGCGAATCATGCGCAACCGGGCGCCGGGATAGGCGCAGTCGCGGTAGATGCTCAGGGCCAGGGCAAACTCGGTGATGCGCTCGCAATACTGGCCGATCTGGAACAACACCTTGCCACGCCGGCGATGCAGCCAAGGGTTGTCGAAGTCCAACGCACTGACTTGCTCGACGATGGTTTCCAGCGGCTCGCCGGCCTCGAAACGCAATTGGCAGTTGTGCAGGAACAGACAAGCGTCGACGTCCTCGCGGCGACGCAGGCCTCGCGAATCCGCGCAGAATTCGACTTTTTCATAGGTGAAGATGCCCAGGTCGGCGAGGACGAATTCTGACCAGTCCTGATACAGGTTGCCGAAGAACATCAGACGCAAGCGGTCGCACAGGTCCATGATGGTCAGGCTGAACAGCCGGTCATCGAGCAGCGGCGCCCAGTCGCGCAGGCTGCGCAACTCGCTGAAGTGCTCGGCCAACAGCGGCAGCCACTCATCCTTGCGCCCCTTGGGCTGTTCGATGGCGGCGCCGAAGGCTTGCACAAGCTCGGCCTTGAGCAACACGTCGAACAACTCGGCGAGCGCCAACGGCGCATGTTCGGCGATCCAGCCACGCTCCAGCAAAGGTTGCGCGGCCCTGGCGATGTCACCGACTTCAACATAATTGAGTTTGCCGACGCGAAAGTGCACGCCCTTGCGCATCACCATCCGCACCAGCAGACCCTGACTCGCACGGGGCAAGGCCGTGAAGTCGCGGATAAACGCGTGTTCCGTTTCGCTCATCACATCGGCATAGCGAAGTTCAAGCCAATCAAGCACTTGCCGAAAGTTGTTAAGGTAATAGAACGGGTCGTCGAGGGGATTGGCAGTCACGGGAATTCTGGGGCCATGGCGAGCGAATACTGGTTATGCGTACAGATACCAGCTGTGCCCTGCCCGGTGCAAACGGAAAATGATCAATGGCATTTTTTCGTCGGGCTATCGAACTTTTCCTCCGGGGATGGCACCAACCGCGTTAGAGGGCCGACAATGCTCGGCATCACATCGAATGAGGATTTAGAGGTGGGTATGAAAATCAAGTCACTGGGCATCCCTTTCGCCGTCGTTGCCGCGCTGGCACTGGCCGGTTGCTCGACCCCGACGGTAGTCACTCTGCAGAACGGCACCCAGTATCTGACCAAGGACATGCCGAAAACCAAAACCAAGGACGGCTTCTATGAGTTCGAAGATATTTCCGGGGCCAAGGTGAAGGTCCGCGCCGATGAAGTGGCGACCGTTCGCGAAGAAGACTGACCCACGGTGATCGCTCCCACGCGGAGTGTGGGAGCGATCAGCAAAGCAGCTTTTTTATTCGAAGGTCGGCATGCCCGGGAGGCTGCCATCGCATGGCATGTACGTGCCGCCCCGCTTGACCACTTCGCCCTGCAAACGCCGGCAGCGTTCCAGATCCTGCTGCGCCATGCGATCGATGCTCAGATTGCCGGTGGTTTGCGGCTGTTTACCGTCACCCAGGCGCAAGGTCACGAACGGTTGTTCGGGCTGAATCTGAAAGCGGCTCTTCTCTTCGACCGGTTCGACCACTTCGCTTTTCGGTGGGCTCGGCAGTTGGTCGGTGGTGATGCCATAACGGCTCAGAATCGAACTTTGAGGCAGATCGGCGCAGACATTGGCCGAACACAGCGCCAGTGCAACGAAGCCGATATACCCCTTGAAACCTTTCACGTTTGAATCTCCTGTACTCAATGGCGGCTAGCTATAGAACGTGTGCGCACGTGCTGGCTTTAGGCCGCATTTCCTGTTTTGCAGGGGTTTGAGTCAGGTCGTGGCTGTCGAGTCACTTTTAAACCGCGTTATCGTTCTTCGCGAGCAGGCTCGCCCCCACAATGGATCTGTGTCGTTTACAAATCCCCTGTGGGAGCGAGCTTGTTCGCGAAAGGGCCCTTACCGGCACCCCATCAACATCAGGCGATCACAACACCGTCAGCACTCAAGCTATTGAGCGACACCCCGACCAGCGTCACCGAATCGTTGCCAAACGTCAGCACCGTATCCTGCCCAACGGTCGCGGCATGGGCACGGAAATCCTCCGCCGGCAAAACACCCTGCACACCGAGAAACACCAGTTTGTCATTCGACGTAAAACCCACTACCCGATCCTGCCCGAACGCACCGTTGAACAGGAAAGTATCCGCCCCGCCTCCCGATTCCATCAGGTCGTTGCCGGCACCACCAACAAACACGTCGTTGCCCGCACCGCCAATCAGGTGATCATTGCCATCGAGGCCGAACAACCAATCGCCACCGGCATGCGCCTTCAGCGTGTCGGCGCCAGCGGTGCCTTTGACGCTGGACTCGTAAGCAGTGACGTTGTTGCCGACCTTCAAACCGCTGGCCGTGACGCTGTGGGTCACGTCGTCCTTGAACAATCCCCAGAGAAACCCCGGTTCTTTGGTGACGATGCTGCCGATGTCGCGGGTGATGCTGATCCCGCCGTTGGCATCGCGCACGTACACGTTGCCGGCGCCGTCGTTGGCGAAGTCGAAGTTCTTCACCGCGCTTTGCAGATCGAGGGTATTGCTGCCCTGCCCGCCAAGGATGACGTTGTAGCCGCCGCTGTCGCGGAACGTATCGTTGCCGGCGCGACCTTCCAGATAATCGTTGCCGCTGCCGCCCTGGATCAGGTCATTGGCGTCACTGCCGATGATGAATGTGCTGCCCTTGTGGGTTTCGGCGTTGCGGTTGAGGTCCTGCACCCAGGTGTTGGCCCGCGCCGGGTCGGACAGGTTGGCGACGATGATCGTCGAGTCGCGGCTGGTCAGGTCGTAGAATTTTGATTCGATCACCCGGTTCATGCCGTCTCCATATGCGGTCGGCAAATGGGAAATCCACGTGGGGATGTTGACGATCGAGAACGGCAGCAGATTCCACGCGGTTGAGGCGTAATGATCATTGAAGCTGACGATGTTGTCCGTGGCCGAGTCCTTGGGCGCATCGTGCACGCCGACGGAGGCACCGGTAAAAGTCGAGCCGTCGAGGGCACGGAACACCGGGTCGTTTTCGTAGCCGACGTTGAGCACTTTGTCTGTGCTGCTCTGGGTTGGCGAGGCGTAGGCGATGTAGTTGGAATCGGCAAAGAAACCGCCCCACTTGCCGCCACTCAGATCCGCCATGCTGTTGACCGCCAAGCCACCGAGGCTGTGGCCGCTGACCAGCACATCCTTGCCGCTGAGGCCGTTGGCCTTGGCAAACGCCACCACATCATTGAGCAGATTGCCGAAGGCTTCGCCGACGTAGTTCTTAGCGTAATCCTTGGGGCCGAAGGCGGCGAGCAGGTCGTTGATCACGTCGCCAATCGAGTCGAGGATCAGGTTTTCCCGCGGACCGCTGGTGCCGCGAAAGGCAATGCCAAGTTCCGTGAGATGGCCCTGAGCGTCGTACTTGCCGAGAATTTCCACTTGCGCGGTGGTGTAACCGGCCTTCTCGCCGAAGAAGGTGCCCCGGGCGTCGGTCTTGCCGTCGTAGCCCAATTGCGAGGCGGTGATAGGCGTCCAGCCAGCCTTTTTCACGGCGTCGAGGGCGAGTTTTTCCGAGTCGGGGTTCCACGGAATGCCGGGAATCACCCCTTGCGAGTCGGTGCCGCCGAGCAGCGCCGTGACCAGCGTGGCGGGCAGGCCGAGGCCGAAACCGTTGTGCTGATAACCGGCGGCAAAGCCGTTATCGAGGTTGTGGTAGGAATACAGCGTGATCGCCATGGCATCGCTGAACAACGCCTTGGAATCGGCTGTGCCGAAGTTCTTGTAGTCATACACACCCATTGCTATTGCCTCTCTCTTTGTTGGAATTGTTAGAGATAGCTCACAGCCAGGGCGCCCCACGGGGACGCCCCGGAGCATTTCAGTACTACTTATTGCCTTTCATTGTGGGAGCGAGCTTGCTCGCGAAAGCGGTGTGTCAGCTACAAAAATGCTGACTGATACACCCTCTTCGCGAGCAAGCTCGCTCCCACATTGGATCTACGCGAACATGAAACTGGAGTCCGACAGGTTAGCCACTCCCACCCCGATCAGGGTCACGGCAAAGTCGCCAATCTTCAGCACGGTATCGCTGCCGTTCTGTGACGCGTTTTGCTTGTAGTCGTAGCCCTGCCCCGCGCCTTCGACACCCATGAACACCAGTTTGTCGCTGCCCTGATAACCGTTGATGGCATCGAAACCGAACGCGCCGCTGAACAGGAACGTGTTGTTACCCCCCACGGCAGTCATCACGTCATTCCCGGCGCCGCCGACGAAGGTCACATGGCCCTTGTCGCTGATCAGCTTGTCATCGCCGCCGAGGCCGAACAGCCAGTCGCCGTCGGCCGTGGCGTGCAGCGCATTGCCGTAGCCATCGCCGCTGAGCGAGTGGTTGTACTGGGTCAGCTCGCTGCCGTTGGTCAAACCCTTGGCGGTGACGCCCCAGGTGATTTCCTTGCTGCCCCACCACGAACCCGACTCCTTGCTCACCAGAGCGCCGATGTCGCGGGTCATGCTGATGCCGCCGTAGGCATCGCGCACGTAAAGCGTGCCGTCACCGTCGTTGGCGAAGCTGAAGTTCTGCAACGGTTTTTGCAGTTCGAAGGTGTTGTGGCCCTGGCCACCGAGCAGGATGTTATAGCCGCCGTCATCACGGAAACGGTCATCGCCGCCCAGACCTTCGAGGAAGTCATTGCCCGCGCCGCCCTTGAGCCAGTCGTTGCTCTGCGTGCCGATGATGAAAGTGCTGCCGGTGTGCGGCTCGCCGCTGCGGCCGAGATCTTCAACCCAGGTCTTGCCGCGAGAAGCCTCTTCCAGGTTGGAGACGATGATCGTCGAGTCTTTATGCGTCAGGTTGTAGAACTTTGAGTCGATCACCCGATTCAAGCCATCGGCATAGCCCAGCGAGCTGTGGGCCGACCAGTTCAGCGGATTGATGATGCTGAACGGCACCAGGTTCTGCGCGGTGGACGCGTAGTTGTCGTTGAAGTTGATGATGTTGTCGGTGGTCGAATCGTGCGGCTTGTCGTGCTTGCCCATCGAGGCGCTGCTGAACGTGGTGCCGTCGAGCACGCGGAACACCGGGTCGTTCTCGAAACCGATGTTCAGCACGTTATTGCCGGTGCTGCTTTGGGTTGGCGAGGCGAAGGTGATGTAGTTGGCATCTTTGAAGAAGCCGCCCCAGTTGCTCGCGCTCAATTCGGCGACGCTGTTGACGCCGAGTCCGCCGAGGCTGTGACCGCTGAGGAGCACGTCCTTGGCGGCGATGCCGTTGGCAATGGCGAACGCCGCGACAGCCTTGAGCAGATTATCGAAGGCGTTTTTCGCGTAGTTGCTCGCGTAATCCGACGGCCCGATAGCCGCCAGCAGGTTGTTTTTCAGGTCGCCGAAGGTGTCGCTGTAACCCAGCCCGCCGGTGCCACGAAAGGCCACGCCGATGCCGATCAACTTGCCTGCAGCGTCGTATTTTCCGAGCACTTCGGCTTCGGCGCTGGTGAAGCCGTCCTTCTCGCCGAAGAACGTGCCCTGCGGCCCGACCTTGCCCTGATAGCCCAGCGCCGTCGCTGTGACCGGCGCCCAAGCGGTGGCCGGCAACGGTTTGCCAGTCGGCGTGTAGGCATACAGCGTCAGTGCGATGGCGTCGCTGTACAACGCTTTGCCATCGGCATTCTTGTAATCGAACAATCCCATGTTGTGCTCTCTCTTCCTTCAAAAACCGGCAGTTCCTTGCAGAACTGCCGGTACGCTTTAGAACTGCCAGTCGAGGGTCAGACCCACACCGTGATCCTTCTCGTTGCTACCGATCAGTCCGTTGTAATCCAGGTTCACCCGCACATCGCGATTGAGCGCCAGACCTGCCCGCACGCCGACCACCGCCGCATCGCGATCCATCGACACGCCCTGCACGGTGAACGCGCTGTTGCCATTGGCGAACGCCAGATGGCTGTCGGCATCGACGTTGTTCAGGTTGTGCTGCCAGCCGAGGCTCGCACCCAGTTCCAGTTGCTGCTGATCCGACAAGGCGAACGAACGCTTGGCGCGCACACCGAGGGTCGACAGCACCACATCGCGATTGTCCTCACCGCCCTTCAACGCTGCAGCATCACCCTTCTCGGTGAAGCTTTCGGTATTGAGGTGCACGTAAGCCAGGTTGGCGAACGGCTCCAGGTTCATCGGTTGCAGCCCCAGATCATAAGCGGCCTCGGTGAACACTTGAGTGGTTGCGGCATCGTGCTTGGTCTTTTGTTTACCGCTCACGTCCCCGAACTGCAGGTCACGTTTGACGTCGACACGGTGCCAGCTGTAGGCGCCGCCGACGGTCAGTCGCAGCGCATCGATCTGATGCCCCAGGTACGCACCCAAGTGGTAGCTGTCGACCGACGCCGACGAATGCGTGCCGCTGCCCATGCTCAACGAGCTGTCGCTATAACCGGTAACGAAACCCAGACGGGTATCTTCAGCGATCAAGCCGTCGACACCGGCCAGCAAGCCACCGATAGAGCTGTTGGAGTCGGCATTGTCATGCCCTCCATCGCTCTTGCCCCACGAACCCAGCACCTTGACCCAGGCGTTGCTGCGGTCGTCGGTCGGTGCGCCAGCGTTGAACAGATCACGCTCACGCAGACGCTCGCCCACCGCTTCACGCAGGTAACGGCTGTCGTTGATCAGCATCGTGCCAATAGCCGGATGAATCTCACCAGACAACTGCTGGAAGGCTTGCTGCGCCGACGCCGCATTCGGCGACAGCAACAGGGTTTCGAACAGCGCATTGCCGGCGCCCAGACGCTCCGCCGCCGCACCGACCGCACGCTGGTTTGGCGTCAGACCGACACTGGCGAACGAGGCGTCGTTACGGCCGACCGCCAACTGGATGCCATCGGCCGAGTACGCCAGCGTGCCGCCGACAAAGGCGTAATCCGGCAACACCTGACCGAAGCGTCCTTCAATGCCGCCGGCCGCTTGCAGGATGTTGTACTGAGTGCCGAGCAGGCTTTGCACTTCGTTGGTGGTCAGTAGCGTCGGGCTGTTTTCCAGCGACATGCTCACCGTGGCGCCTTCAATGACCGCTTTGCCGGTGGCGATGATCTGATCGCTGCTGGTCGGCGACAGCTCTACCGCGTAGGTCGAACCCGGTGCAAACGTCACGTCACCGGCCACGTTCAGGGTGCCGATGGAGTTACCCGGCGCCACCGTACCGCCGCTGTTCACCGACAACGCGCCGATATGGCCGTTGCCGCCGAGAATACCGCCGTCATTCACCGTCACCGCTGATTGCAGCGAACCGTTGATGGCCAGACGCCCCTGATTGACCAGCGTCGGACCGCTGTAACTGTTGTTGCCGGTCAGTACCAGCGTGCCGATACCTTGCTTGGTCAAACCGCCGTGGCCGGAAATGTCGTTGCGCCAGGTATCGAGGCCGCAGGTGATGTCAGTGCACACGCGTTCGGTCGGTTTGCCCTGATCGATGATCGCGCCGATGCCCGGCAGGTCCGCGACAAACTGGCCGGAGCCGTACGCGCCATCGATACGGAATTGCGCCGGAATGTCCTGCTCGGTGACGAACATCGACGGGCCGTCGATGCCTTTGCGCAGGTTGATCATGCCCCAGCCGTACAAGGCGTCGATGCCCGGTGCGCCGAGGTCGGTAGCCGTGGTGCGCAGTACCGTGGCGACTTGATCGCCAGTCATGTACGGGAAGCGCTCCATCAACACGGCCATGGAACCGGCCACGTGCGGCGCGGCCATCGAGGTGCCGTTGTAATTCTTGTAGCTGGTGGTCAGGTTGTCGGCGTTGGTGCCTTCAATGATCGAACTGAAGATTTTCGTGCCCGGCGCCGAGACGCAGAAACTCGCGGTGTAGCCGCAGCGCGAAGAGAACGTACTCATGATGTACGGGTTGGCGCTGGCCAGGTCCGGGTTCTGTTGCAACGCAGCGACGGTGATCCAGTTCGGCGCGATGTCGGGAACGAAATAGCCGAGGCCGGCAATGGCGTCCGGGTTGTTGAGGTTGTAGTCGTTGCCGGCGGCGAAGATCGTCACGATGCCGCTGCGCGCGGCGGCAATCGCGCCGTCATAGGCGCCGCCGGGCTTGGTGCCGAGCAGCGTGCGGATCTCGTTGAACTGCAACTGCGCGTCATTGACGGTGAAATGCGGGTACGCCGGATCGCGGCCACCGAGGTCGAAACGGTCGGTGATGCCGATGCCCCAGCTGTTGTTGATGATCCGCGCGCCGCTGGCGATCAGGGCATCCCAACCGGCCTTGTACACCGCGCCGTCGTTGCCGCGAACGATGCCGTCCTCCGGGCCCGGGTCGCCGTTGTCGGCGCTGATGATCTGTGCACCGAACGCCACGCCGTGCATCGGCCCGCCGTCGCGACTGCCGGCGGCGATACCGCCGACGTGGGTGCCGTGGGCGCCAAGTTTGCCGTCGGAGCCGACCGAGGGCGAACCGTCATAGCGGAACGCATCGCCGGCTTTGACCGGGATGTACGGGTCGGTGTATTCGCGAATCCCGCTGGTGACCAGGGTGACGACTTTATTGCTACCGGAAAACTCCGGGTGCGCGGCATACACCGGCTGATCAAAGATCCCCAGTTTCACGCCTTTGCCGGTGTAACCGGCGGCGTAAGCGTGATCGGCACCGATCGCACCCAGGCCCCAATCGGCCTGAAACTCGCTACTGCGCCAACTCGACGGATCGCCCGTGCGACCGCTCTCCACATAGGGCGCCGCATGAGCTGTGCCGATCGCACAGAGCACGGCGAGCGTGAGGGTTTTCAGGGCAAAGCGGCCTCCCGTTTGCGCGGGGGTATTGTTGTTATTCATCCAGCGACCTTCCTTAGTGATGTTGCGAAAAAATCCGTCTCTTCAGCTGTAAACACACTGCACGCAGGGACCGGTTTATCTTGCTTAGAACTGCCAGTTCAGGCTCAAGCCAACGCCATGAAGCTTCTCGCGATTGGCCAGTTGTCCGTTGTAATCAAGGTTCACCCGTACGTCTTTGTTCAAGGCCAGGCTGGCCTGCACGCCAACCAGCGCCGCATCGCGTACCAACGCGGAACTCTCCACTGCGTACGGCGTGCCGCCGCTGGCAAAGCGCAGATGCTGTTCGGAGTCGATGTCGCTGAGGCTGTGCTGCCAGCCGAGGTGGCCACTCACGTCGAGTGATTGCCGGGGCGAAAGATTGAAGGTTTTGATCGCCCGCACGCCGAGGGTGCTCAGCACGGCGTCACGTTGATCGCCCGAGCTTTTCAGCGCGGCAGCATCGCCCTTCTCGGTCAAGCCTTCCGTGTCCAGGTGCACATAGGCCAGATTGGCGAACGGTTCCAGCGCCAGCGGTTGAAGGTGCAAGCGGTAAGCCGCCTCGCTGAACACTTGCGTGGTCGCTGCATCGACCTTGGCTTTCTGTTTTCCGCTGACGTCGCCGTATTGCAGGTCGCGCTTCACATCAGCGCGATGCCAGCTGTAAGCCGCGCCGCTGCTCAAACGCCACGCGCCAATTTCACGACCGGCGTATGCACCCAAGTGATAGCTGTCGACCTTGGCCGATGAGTGCGTACCCGAACCCATGCTCAGCGAACTGTCGCTGTAACCGGTGACCAGACCGATGCGCGTCTGCTCATCCAGCGCGCCATCGACACCCGCCAGCAACCCGCCAATCGAGGTGCTGTAGCCTGCCGTGTCGTGGCTCGAATCGGTCGTGCCCCATGCCCCGAGGGCTTTGATCCAGCCGTTGCTTTGTGCCGCGTTGGTATCGTGCAAGCGCTCGCCCACCGCGTCGCGCAACTGGCGGCTGTCATTGATCAGCATCGAACTCAATGCCGGGTAGATCTCGCCGCTCAACTGCTGGAACGCTTGTCGCGCGGAACTCGCATCGGGTGAACGCAACAGGCTTTCGTACACCGAGTTACCCGCGCCCAGGCCTTCAACGGCGACGGCGACCGAGCGCTGATTCGGCGTTTGTCCGACGCTGGCGAAGGTTGTCGAGTTACGTTCGATATCGAGCTGAATGCCGTTGGCGGCGTAATCCAGGCTGCCACCGATAAACACATAATTCGGCAGCACCGCACCGAACTGGCCCTGAATGCCACCGGCCGCTTGCAGGATGTCGTACTGGCGACCGAGCAGGCTCTGCGCTTCGGTGGTGCTGAGCAACGTCGGGCTGTTTTCCAGCGATAGGCTGACGGTGGCGCCGCTGATGTTGGCGGTGCCGCCGGCAACGATGCGGTCGCTGCTGGTCGGCGACAGTTCAACGGCGTAAGTCGAACCGGGCGCGAAGGTCACGTCACCGGCAACGTTCAGGGTGCCGATGGAGTTGCCCGGCGCCACGCGTCCGCCGCTGTTGGCGAGCAGCGCGGCGATTCGCCCGGAACCGCCGAGGGTGCCGCTGTCATTCACCGTCACCGCAGACGTCAGCGAGCCGTTGACCGTGAGCAAGCCGCCATTGACCGTGGTCGCACCGCGATAGGTGTTGTCGCCGGTGAGAATCAACTGACCGCCGCCGGATTTGATCAGGCTGCCCTGGTACACCCGATTCGCCGCTGCTGCCTCGCGAGCGGTGCCAATGGCGTAGTCGGTCTGATCCTGCTGACTGGCACCTGCAGCAACGCCGTTCTGCCAGCCCTTGTCTTGCAGGGTTTGCTGCCAGGCACTGTGCTCGGCGAGGTCTTCGGCCTGCCGCTGGATCAGCGCCTTGTCGGAGATGTCATTGCTCCAGACATCGCGCTGCCCTGCCCCCAGGCTGGCATCAAACGCACCAAGCAATTGCCCCGGCCCGCGCATCGCCCGGTTCAGATTGGCCACGCCCCAACCGACGCGCTCGGTCGGCGCATCGGTGACCGAGCCATCCAGTTGCGTGGCGGTGGTCAGCAACACTTCGAGCGCCTGCTGATTGTTCATGTACGGGTAGCGTTCCATCACCAGCGCCAGCGCGCCGGTCGCATGCGGCGCCGACATCGAGGTGCCCGACTTGATCGCGTAATCACCGCCGGGAATGGTGCTGTCGATCTTCGCTCCCGGCGTGGTGATGCACCAGTATTTGGCGAGGCCGCACTGGTTGTACTTCTGCTGATTGCTCTGATCGAGGCCCGACACGGCCAGCCAGTGACCTTCCAGATCCGGCTGGAAATACGGCAACGCCGAACGCACGCTGGCATTCGGGTAGCCGCTGTTGCCGGCGCTGAACACGTTGATCACGCCGCGCCGGGAAACATCGGCGGCGGCATCGAGCCAGGTGCCCTTGTTCCAGTGCTGGGCGTAAGCGACGTGCAGATCAGCGAGGGTGCGGTAGCTGACATCCGGCGGCTGGCTGCCCCAGCTGTTGTTGATTGCGCGTACGCCAGCATCGGCGAGGGCGTCGTACACCGCTTTGAAATAGCGCGGATCGGGGTTGGGGCCGAAGAGGAAGCTGTCGTTCTTGTTGGTGTTGCCGACGTAGATCTGCGCGTTGTACGCCACGCCGTGCATGCCGCTGCCATCGCGTGAGGCGCCCATGGTGCCGACCACGTGGGTGCCGTGAGAGTCGTTGTTGGGATTGAGGGTGCCGTCGACGTTGAACAGTGAACCGTCGATGTAACTGCCGCTGGCCGTGACCGGGTGATAACGGTCGCTGGCGAATTCCGGGTGGGCGGCATCGAAACCGGAATCGAGCGCGCCGATTTTCACGCCTTTGCCGGTGATGCCGGCGGCGTAGGCTTGCTCGGCCTGCATGCGGCTCAGCCCCCAGTCGCGGAGGAATTCAGCGCTGCGCCAACTGGCGGGATCGCCGGGTTGGCCGGCTTCGAGGTACTGGGCCTGAGCCTGGGTTGCAGAAATCACAAGCAGCAGGGTGCCGACCGAAATCGGCTTGATGCGTACGTCCATGTTCACCACTCACTTTTATTGTTTTATGCAGGTTCTTTTGCGGTGTTGCCTGTTCCCCTCACCCCAGCCCTCTCCCCGAGGAGAGGGAGCCTACCGAGGTGTCTTGCGTCATTCATCGACCTGAAAAACCGGGTCGGTGTTGGATTCGGTGACGCTCGTTCAAGTCGGTGTACTTCTGCAATATCCCCGGTCAGTCCCCTCTCCCTCTGGGAGAGGGTTAGGGTGAGGGCTGTTGAGCGACCACAAAAGCCTCATCCACCCGCGCCAGGTCCTGCTCGTTCAATGTCCCGGCGTAGTAATGCAACTTGGTCCAGGCCATCAGATAGTCGTACCGCGCCTGCGCCAGATCGCGGCGCGTAGTGAACAGTTGCTGCTCGGCGTTCAACGCATCGAGGTTGGTCCGCTCACCACCGAGAATGCTCTGCTTGGTCGACACCACCAACGCTTCAGCCGAGCTCAGCGCCTTCTGATAAGCGCGCAGTTTGCTCACGCCGGACAAACAAGCACTGAACTGCCGACGCAGTTCGATCAACGTCTCGCGCGTCTTGCCATCGAGTTCATACTCCGCCTGTTCCATGGTGCGGCTGGCCTGACGCGTGGACGCTGAGACACCGCCACCGGCATACAACGGCACGCTGACTTCAAAACCGATGGTGTTGGTTTCGTAGCGCTGGTTGTAGGTGTTGCCGCTTTCCGATTCGTTCTGGCGCATCGACGCGTAAGCACTGACTTTCGGCAGATGCCCGGCGCGATTGCGCTCTACTTCATAACGCGCAACTTCCACGGCCTGACGCTGCGAGGCCAGATTCGGGTTATTGCTCACCGCCATTTCGTGCCAGGTATCGTAATTGGCAGGCATCAGCGCGAAAGTCTGAAAATTCTGATCAAGCGGCGCCAGATCGCCAATATCCACCGCTGGCGTGCCCACCAGTGCACCCAGTTCACGCAGCGCGGCATCCTGTTCGTTGCGCGCCTCGATCTCCTCGGCGGTCGCCAGTTCATAGCGCGACTCGGCCTCAAGAATATCGGTGCGTGTGCCCTCGCCCTGCTTGAACATGTGCTCGTTCTGCTGGAACTGCTGCTCGTAAGCCTTCTTCTTCGCTTGAGCGATGTCAATCTGATCCTGCGCGAACAGTGCCTTGGTGTAGTTGTCCAGCACACGAACCAGCAATTCCTGACTCTTGCCGCGAAAATTTTCATCGGCAAACAACGACTGCGCGACACCCTTGCGATACGCGGCATACGCCTCGTAGTCGAGCAGCGGTTGTTGCAGGGTCAGGGCCGAGCCGTAACTGTTGTAGTTGCGATCATCGGTCCGGTTACGTGCGCGCTCATCCAGAGAGGTGGCTTTCGACGAGTTGCGGCCCTTGTTGTAGGTGTAACCGATACGCGGCAGCAGGCCGGCGCGGCCAATCGCACGGTTCTCCAGACCCGCATCACGTTCCTTGATCGCCCCGAGGAACACCGGGTCATTGCGCAACGCCTGTTCGTAGATCTCGAACGGCCCCATGGCCGCCACTGCTGAGTGACTCGCGAGCAGCATCATTGCCGCCCCGAGCATGGAAAGCTTATTCATACAGCCGAACATCCTTATTCCTCGGTCAACGCGGAGCCGGCCCGGTCGAGCAGCGGTTTGAACAGATAGTTGAGGAGTGAACGTTCGCCGGTGCGCACGAACATTTCTGCCGGCATGCCGGGCTTGATCACCAGACCGTTGAGTTTTTCCATGGCCTGATCGCTGACGCTGCTGCGCAGGACGTAGTACGGCACGCCGGTTTTCTCGTCGACCATCTGGTCGGCGGAAATCAGGCTGACTTCACCCGGTACACGCGGGGTTTTGCTCTGGTTGAAGGCGGTAAACAGAATGTCCACCGGCAAATGCGCGCCAACCTTGTCGATCAGGTTGATCGGCAAGTGCCCTTCCACTTCCAGCGTGGTGCCTTGCGGAACGATCTCCAGCAACGTTTCGCCTTGGCGCACCACGGCGCCCTCGGTGTGCACGCCGAGGTTGACCGCGACGCCGTCGGCGGTGGCGATGATTTCGCTGTGTTGCAGGTCGAAACCGGCCGAAGTCAGTTGCTCCGACAGGGTCACGCTTTTCAGCTGCGCGTCGGCCAGTTGCGTGCGGACTTCCTTCTGGTACTCCTCGGCGTGCTGTTGCAGCTTCAGCCGCGACTCAAGGATGCCCTGCTCCACCCGGCCGCTTTCACCGGTGTTTTCCGCCAGTTGCTGCTGCACTTGCGACAGTTGACGCTGGTATTCCATCAAGCGGTTGCGCGGGATGTAGCCGTTGTCGGCCAGCGGTTGCAGGTTGCTCAACTGTTGTTGCAGCGAGTCGGCCTGGGCATTGAGATCAGTACGCGCGCGGCGCATGCCGGCCAGTTGCGCGGTGGCGCCTTCGATGCTTGCACGCAATCCGGCCTGCTCGCGGTAGTACGCCTCACGACGGCTGCTGAACAGTTGGCGCTGACCTTCCAGTACCAATGCCAGACGCGGGTCCGGATCATTGCTCAACTCGGCCGGAAAAGTCACTTGCTTGAGGTTGTCGCGTTCGGCCTGCCAGCGCGCGAGGCTGGCCCAAGCCATGCGGTATTGCGCTTGCAGCGACTGCACATCGGCGGCGACTTGCGTCTGATCAAGGCGGAACAGCGGCTGGCCCTGCTTCACGATTTCGCCTTCGCGCACCAGAATCCGGCTGACCACGCCGCTGCTCATCGACTGCACCGCTTTGCGCTTGCCCGAGACCACGACCGTGCCCTGCACCGGAATGCCTTGATCCAGCGGCGCCAGCGCCGCCCAGGTGAAGAAGCTGCCAGCGCCGACGATCGCCAGAATCCAGCCCATGCGCGCAAAGAATTTCGCATCGCGCTCCGGGCGTTCGGTGATGTAGGCGTGTTCCATGCTCGCTTCGTTTTCAGTGTTCATGCTTGCGCTGCTCATACACCCGAATTCCTTGTCGAGGGCTGATACTGACGGCTCATGCTGAGCCCGCCCGGTGCCTGTGCAGCTTTTTCCCGTTGCTGTTCTTGCTGGCCGGAGAGTGCCTTGAGCACGTCCTGACTTGGGCCGAACGCCTGCAAGCGGCCATCATTGAGCACCAGCAACTTGTCAGCCTGGGCCAGTACCGAAGAGCGGTGCGTCACCAGAACCACCGTGGTGCCTTGAGCTTTAAGCGCAGCGATGGCGCTGGCCAATGCCGCTTCACCGACGGTGTCGAGGTTGGAATTGGGCTCATCCAGCACCACCAGACTTGGTGTGCCATACATGGAACGCGCCAATGCCACGCGCTGTTTCTGGCCGCCGGACAAACCACTGCCGTCCTCGCCCAGTTGCGTGTCGTAACCTTGCGGCAGACGCAGGATCATTTCGTGTACGCCGGCTTGTTGCGCGGCGGCGACGACCTTCTGCGGATCGGCCTCGCTGAAACGGGCGATGTTTTCGGCGATGCTGCCGCTGAACAGTTCGATGTCTTGCGGCAAATAACCGATGTAGGGACCGAGCTGGTCGCGGTTCCAGCGATGAATATCGGCGCCATCGAGGCGCACAGTGCCGCCGAGGGTCGGCCAGACACCGACCAGCACCCGGGCCAGCGTCGACTTGCCGGAACCGGAAGCACCGAGCACGCCGAGCACTTCGCCGGCATTCAGATTGAAATTGACCATCTGCAGGGTTGCCGCGCGTTGCCCCGGTGGGCCGGCGCTGACCTGTTCGAAGGTAATCTGGCCTTTCGGCGGAGGCAGCGCCATGGCGTCGTCACTCGGCGGGAACGCTTGCAGCAGCGCATCAAGACGACGGTAAGCCAGTTTCGCCCCGCTCCATTGCTTCCATACGGCAATCAACTGGTCGATCGGGCTGAGTACGCGGCCCATCAGGATCGAACCGGCGATCATCATCCCTGCGGTCATGTCGCCCTTGATCACCAGCAGCGCGCCCAGGCCCAACACCAACGATTGCAGGCACAGGCGCAGGGTTTTACTCACAGAGCTGATCACCGCACCGGTGTCGCTGGCCTGATTCTGCAGACCGAGGAAGCGCGAGTGCACCTGGAACCAGCGCTTGCGCAGGGAACCGAGCATGCCCATCGCTTGAATGGTTTCGGCGTTGTGCAAATGGCTGGTAGCCAACTGGCTGGATTTCTGCGAATAACCGGCGGCTTCGCCCAGCGGCTTTTTGGTCATGTATTCGTTCAGGCAGGCCAGGCCGATCAGCAGCAGAGCGCCCGCTGTCGCGAGTACGCCGAGCCAGACGTTGAACAGGTAGATCACAAACAGATAGACCGGGAACCATGGCGCATCGAAAAACGCGAACAGCGCCGGGCCGGTAACGAATTGGCGAATGTGCGTGAGATCGCCCAGCGATTGCCCGGCGTTGCCCTCGCCCTTGAACAGGTTGCGTTCGAACGCCGCTTGGTAAACACGCAGGTTGAAGCGGCGCTCCAACTGACTGCCGATGCGGATCACGATAAAACTGCGGATCACTTCCAGCATGCCGATGAAGGCAAAGAAGCCGACGACCATCAACGACAGCATCGCCAGAGTCGTTTCGTTCTGCGACGACAGTACCCGGTCATAAACCTGGAGCATATAGATGGAGGGCACCAGCATCAGCACGTTAATCAGCGCGGTAAAGCAGCCGACGCTGATCAGAATGCTTTTATAGTCACCCAATGCCTTGAATAAGGGAGCGGTGGCTGGGGCCTTCGCCATCTTCATTGATTATTCCTGGAAAAATATGTCCTGCCATTCATTGGCAAGATTTGAATTAATGATCCGTGCAACGTCGGAACTTGCTTTTTCGTCTACCGCTTACACTTTCATAACAACTTGCGCGATTAACTGCGGTGCAGTTGCCATTCAGCGTTTCTTATAACCATCGCGTGGCGCTTTATATTAAAACTTTGTCGCCGGTTGAATAATCAAGGCTGGTGCGCTGAGCGCTCAAGCGTAATCACCAGACCCGACTTCAAAGTCGCCAGATAAAGCCCGTCACGTTGTCGGCTGAAAAACTGGATTCTTGAGCCTTCCTTGCCGGTAATCGAGAGACCGTCGGGATCGGGAAACCAGCCGATCGGGGTTTGTTCAATCCATGCACCGAGACAGTCCGCTCCCTTGCCCAACGTCTGATTGGGTTCAAGGTCGATCAGGCATGTATTGGAGGGTTTGTCTTGCGATGATTGCGCCTGCGGGGCGTCATCAGGTGCAGTTAAAACAGCTTGCCACTGCCCGGCAAATACGGAGGGATCTTCGAGTCTGAGGCTGCTTGCCATGCTGGTTTCTCCTGAAATCATGAAGAGCGCCGCCGAGAGCCACGCCGCTACCGTGTAGGTAAAAGCTTTATCGATCATAGGAATATTCGCTCCGGCGTGTAGCCTTGCTCACCTGCCAATACGATGCAAGCAAAGAAAGCGGCGCATCACGCGCCGCTTTCCACTGCTACATCACGCCACGATATCGCTGGTCGCTGCCTGGCCAACGGTGCTGACCTGGAAGTCGGCCACGCCGTGCCCGGAGAAGTCCACCGAGAGCAAGCTGTTGCCGCCCGACGAGGTCAGGACTGCGTCACCGGCAGCACCGGTGAAGCTGCTGACGAAGTGCAGGCCTGCGCCGTTGGTGATGCCGGTCAGGTCGATTTTGTCGAGACCGCTGACGAAATCGAGGATCTGATCAATCGCACCCGGCTTGGAATCGGAACTGGCGGCGAACACAAAGGTGTCCGAACCGGCACCGCCCCACAGCTTGTCAGCACCGCCAGCGCCGTAGAGGATGTCGTTGCCGGCACCGCCCTTGAGCTCGTTGGCCACGCTGTTGCCGATCAGCAGGTCGTTACCCGAACCGCCAATGGCGTTCTCGATGATCGCGCCCTTGGCGATGGACACGTTGCCCACCAGGCCGCCAACGTCGGAGAACGAGGCTTCATTGAGGTTGATCTTCTGGTTCTGGGTGAAACCCGAGAAGTCCAGGGTATCCTTGCCGCCCGCGTCCCACACCGAGAACACCACTTTGTCACTCGACGACGAAGCGCTGAGGAAATCGCGGCCAGTGTTGGAGTTGAAACCGTAGGTGGTGTCACCGGTACGGGTGGTGGTGTTGGCACCGTAGAGCTTCTGGATGGCAGCGATATCGTCCATCAGCGGGCCGGACGAATACGCTTCGACACCGCCCTTGCTGAAGTTCTGATTGGTGTTGCTTTCGCTCCAGTAGCTCATGACGCTGTAGCCGCGGGTGTCTTGCCCGTAGGACGCGTCGTTGTAAGTCGGGTTGCCATTACCGGCGTTGTAGTCGCCAGGGTGAGCGAGACCCAGGCTGTGGCCGATTTCGTGCGTCAGGGTCTGACGACCGTAGTTGTTCAGATCCGGGTTCTTGTTTTGCGTGTAGCCACTGTTGATCAAGTACCACGAGGTGCCGTCATAACCGGCGCCGGTGCCTGGCAGATAAGCGAACGCTGCAGCGCCATCCTGGCCACCGCTGTAGTTACCGAAGGTCATGTGGCCGTCACCGCCCGAGGCTTTCTCGGTGAAGGTCACGTTGGCCACGTCAGCCCAGGATTGCATGGCGAGCTTGGCCTGGGCTTGTTGTTGCGCACTGAACTGACTGAACCCAGTGATCCCGTGCTTGTTCATCGTGCTGGACGATGCCGAAGTCAGGAACGTGTAGGTGAGTTCGATCTTGCCGCTGCCGTCCTTGTCCTGGTAGGCAGCGCCGTCGCGCAGCAACTGGGTTGCGGCCTGGTCGACGGAGAAGGAGGGTTTGCCATTGACCGTGAGGTTGCCGCCACGATCGTATTGATGGCTGAAGCTATTGATCTGGTTGTACGCCGAGCTGAAGGCTGACAGCTGAAAAGCCTGTTCGGCGGTATCAATAGCATTCGTTTTAACTTTCGACATAAACACACTTCCTTGTTTAGCAATGGAACAGTTTTTGTCCGACAGGACGATCTCTGGCGAGGTCGTCCTATCACTCGCCCAATGAAGGCGTAAGAAACCTGACACAATTTGAAATCTGCCGTAAAGGATTTTTTTGAGATCAAATCGGGCTGTTTCGCAAAACTGCCGTAAACAAAGCGTGCGGGGATGAAAGAATGTTTTAGTTGCGCGGCTTTTGCCTAATTGTCTGACGATTTTCTATTTAAATATTAAATATCGGTAAGTTGTTTTTTGTTAGGCGCGTCTCACTTTGCTGCACTTTATTAGTGCGCTGCCAGTGTATTGATATCAACCAGATAAATGCGCAAAAACCTGTGGAAGCGAGCTTGCTCCCACGGTTTTTCGCTCGGACAAATCGATCAAGGTGCTCCGATGTCGTAGATCACATCAACATCGTATTGGTTGTCACCAATGGTGATCGTTTTGAACTTGAGAGAGCCATTGATACGATCATTTGCTTGTCTCTGGAGCTTCACCAAACCTGACTCAGCCCTAAAATAAACGTCCGGTTCACCATATTTCGTATAGCTGAGATGGAGGATTTTCGGATCGCCCACCTTGAACTCACCACTCGGTTGCGAAGCGCTCGAAAGCTGTAACCCGATCGCGACCTGCTTCCCTGGCGTTTCCGGATCGTCCACTACGCCATGAAAACGCAATGTTTCCTCCTGTGTGTCACGCCAGATCCACGCATCCTTGAAGGCATGACCCTTTCCCGTCTTCAGGTTCTTCACCGTCCCCTTGATCGTGCCTGAGACCTCTCCTTTTTGGCCTTTATGGCTACCGGGTAATTCAGAAAAAATTTTGGGCTGAGACATTTTCCTTTTCCTTTTTCTATGTCGAAGAGCGGTGCGATCTTCGTTTTTTCATTAGAAAGGAAAATGATCCAGTTGAAACCTGTCAGATATGACAGGTATAAAAAACCGAGCTTTTTATTCCAAAGTGACGAAAGACAGGACTCGCCGGGCATCAATACCCGGCGGATTACTCTCAACTCCCCGTACGAATCTTGTTCCACACCCGCGTGCGAATCCGGTCGATATTCAACGGCATCGCCTCCAGCGCAAACAGCTTGCCCATCATCTCCGGGCTTGGATAAACCTTGGTGTCATTCTTGATCGCCGGGTCGATCAGACTGTCTGCCTGCTCGTTGCCATTGGCGTAGTGCACGTAGTTGCTGATGCCGGCCATCACGTCCGGGCGCAGCAGATAGTTCATGAACGCGTAACCGGCCTTCTCATCCGGGGCGTCCGCCGGCATGGCGACCATGTCGAACCAGATCGCCGCGCCTTCCTTGGGAATGGCGTAGCCGATATCGACACCGTTTTTCGCTTCTTTGGCACGGTTTTCGGCCTGCAGGATGTCGCCAGAGAAACCGACGGCCACGCAGATGTCGCCGTTGGCCAGGTCACTGGTGTATTTCGAGGAGTGGAAATAGCTGACGTACGGCCGCACTTTCATCAGCAGTGCTTCAGCTTTTTTATAGTCTTCGGGATTTTTGCTGTGGTGCGGCAAGCCCAGGTAGTTGAGCGCCGCCGGCAGCAATTCCGGGCCGTTGTCGAGGATCGCCACGCCGCACTTCTGCAGCTTCTCCATGTACTCAGGCTTGAAGATCAGGTCCCAGGAATCCACCGGTGCGTCATCGCCCAGCACCGCTTTGACCTTGGCGATGTTGTAGCCGATGCCGGTGCTGCCCCACAGATACGGAAAGCCGTGTTCGTTGTTCGGGTCATTGGTCTGCAGGGCCTTGAGCAGCACCGGGTTGAGATTCTTCCAGTTCGGCAACTGGCTCTTGTCGAGCTTTTTCAGCGCCCCGCCCTGAATCTGCCGGGCCATGAAGTGGTTGGACGGAAACACCACGTCGTAACCGGATTTGCCGGTCATCAACTTGCCGTCGAGGGTTTCGTTGCTGTCGTAGACGTCATAGGTGACACCCACGCCGGTTTCTTTCTCGAAGTTCTTGGTGGTGTCCGGCGCAATGTAGTCGGACCAGTTGTAAATCTTGACCGTTTCCGCTGCCTGAGCAAGGGAAACAGCGAGCATCAGCGGTGCCAGAGCGAGGGTCTTGCGGATCATGGATCGATTCCTGTGTGGGTTTTCTTTTTTGTTGGCAGGCAATCAAAGGATCAAAACAATCAGAAAATCAGCACGTAGCTCTTGCGCACGGTTTCCTGGATATCCCAGACACCGAGCGTGTTGGCCGGCAACATCAGTGCGTCGCCACCTTGTATGTGCAGGGTTTCGCCGCCACCGTCGGGGGTGAACGTGCAGCGCCCGGAAATGAAGTGGCAGAACTCCTGCGCGGTGATCTGCCGACGCCAGCGCCCGGGCGTGCATTCCCAGACGCCGGTTTCGACGCCGTCGTCGCGTTCGACGCTGGTGGTCGAGGCAATCGCGATCGGTTCGCCGAGGGGCACGGCGACCGGGCTGGATTCGTCGAGCTGCAATGTCGCGGTGTTTTTGAACTGGGTAATGCTCATGGTCTGACCTGTCTTTTAAATTAACGGCTTTAGTGCATGAAACCTTCCATGAAACCCGCGACCTGGCTGGCGAGCTTGCGCCGCCATGGCGCGGTCGCCGGGTTGGCCAGGGTCTGGTCTTCGTGGACGAAGCTTTTGATGATCGCGTTGTAGCCGAGCCAGCGGCACGGCTCCGGTTCCCACGCACGCAGCGCATGAACGCCGCCGTTGGGCAGCACCCACGGCTGTTGAGTCAATTCGGTGTCGCGCTCAAGAATCAGATCCGCCAGTGTGCGCCCGCCGAGATTGCTGGCGCCGACGCCCTCCCCACCGTAACCGCCGGACAGCGCGATGCCGTTGGCGCGATCGCAGAGCATGTGTGGTTTGAAGTGCCGGGACATGCCGAGATTGCCGCCCCAGGCATGGGTGATCTGCACGTTTTTCAGTTGCGGGAAGAGTTCGCTGAACAGGTAACGGCGCAGCTCGACTTCATCACGGGTCAGATCGAAGTTGTGGCGCAGTTTGCCGGCAAACTGGTAACCGCCACGGGCGCCGAATATCAGACGATTGTCGGCACTGCGCTGGCCGTAAGTAACCTGTCGGCTGAATTCGCTGAACGCTTGGCCACGACTGAGGCCGATTTCGTCCCAGGTCGCGGCAGACAACGGTTCAGTGGCGACGATCAGGCTCTGCACAGGCAATTGATAGCGACCCAGCGGCGGCAAGGTCACCGAATAACCTTCGACGGCCGGCACGATCCAGCGACTGCGCACGCTGGCTTTGGCGGTGCGCAAGCTGCCCGACTGCCAGTGCGTGACCGGGCTGTTTTCGTAGATCTTCACCCCCATGTTCTGCACGGTGCGCGCCAGACCGCGCACCAGTTTCGCCGGGTGGATGGTCGCCACGTGTGGCGCGTAAATCCCGCCATAAGGCTTGGCCACACGGATCTGCTGCGCGAGTTGTTCGGGGCTGAGCCAGCGGTAATCGTCGTCGGTCAGGCCTTGGGCATGCAGTTTGCCCAGGTATTCGCGCAGAGAGGCTTCCTGCTCCGGATAGCGCGCCGCGCAATACAGCACGCCGCCCTTGCGGTAATCGCAGTTGATACCTTCGCGTTCGAGGACGATCTCGACTTCATCAGGAATGCTGTGCAGCAGATCGAACGACACACGGCGCTGCTCTGGCGACAGCCCGGCCAGCAAGCGATCCTCGCCGAGCAGGTTGCCCATCAGCCAGCCGCCATTGCGACCGGAAGCACCAAAACCGGCGGTTTGTGCTTCGACAATCGCAATGTCGAGCCCCGGTGCCAGTTTCTTCAGGTAGTACGCGGTCCACAGGCCGGTGTAGCCCGCGCCGATGATCGCCACGTCGACATCCAGGTCTCGCTCAAGCTCGGGCCGCGCGGTCAGCGGCTCATCGAGTTGATCCATCCACAAACTGATAGTGCGCCACGCCGGCATGCAAGACTCCGCCACTGAAATGCTTCGATGGCGTCGATCCTAGTGGCTGTGCTCAGTTGATGTCTTGCGCGCGTGCCCGCAAAGAAATTTGTTTGGCGTAAGCCTTGGGCGACTGACCGGTGTGCTGGCGGAAACAGCTGTAGAACGCCGACAACGAATTGAAACCCGCGGCAAAGGCCAGCTCATCGATGCGCAGCGGTGCTGTGGCGTTATCCAGCGAGCGCAGCAGATGTTGCAGGCGCGCCTGATTGACGTAGCGATAGAAGCTTTGCCCGAGGACCTGATTGAGCAGATAGGAAATCTGATTGCGGCTGTACCCGCACTCCTTCGCCACCCGCTGCAAGTCGAGTTCGGGATCGAGGTACGGCTGCTGTTTTTCGAAATACTGCTGCAGGTCTTCAGCCATAAAACTCAACTGGCGCGGCGACAGGCCCAGGCGACTGACTGCCGGGCGCTGACTTGACGAGGCCGTGCCAGCAGTTTGCGTGCGCACCAGCGAGGCATATTCGTTGACGCGCCAGATCAGCCCGTCCTTGACCGTGATCGCTTCGCTTGAGCGGAACGACACCAGACCGTCGCCGCCGCGCAACGTCACTTCGTATTGAATGAACGCCGTGCTGCCGTCGACGCGAATGCGGTCGCAATGCTCAAGCAGTTCGTCGGATTCACGCGGCATGCTGACACGCACGTACTCACGTAACTCCTCGCGACCGAGCACGCGGTTCTGAAAGAAATCGTTGTACTGAATGTCCGGGTGATAAAGCGCCATGACGCTGTCGAGGTCACGGTGCTTCCAGCTCAGGTGATAGCGCATGACCGTGGCCGCCGTGGCTTGGGTCTGTTCCGGGCCGTCGTCGGCGTGCATAGGGAGCTCGGCGAAAAAGAATCGAGCTTGCCCAAGTTCACCACAGGCTTCAATGATTAATCCGTAGTGGCTATTTGGCGATGATTGCGTAGGCCGTGACTTACATCAAAAAATACGAAGCAATCGCAAAAAGAACTGAAAAATCTCACAGAGATTTCACATCAGGATGCTACTTTTAATGTCAGTCACCGGTTGAGCCAATGAAGGCTCTTCCCACCTAACATGAGCAAACGGAAGCGCTCGATGAAGAAGGCGGGCAACACATGAATAAAGGGTCAAGCAAAGTCACGTTCCCCAATGCATGCCAACTGATGCGCTGGCATTTTCATCCCATGGGTTTCGAGGCGACGATGGACGCACCGGGCAGCATGGTCGCCCGCTTGTTCGATCGCGCCAGTGGCGAAACCATGATCGCCATCGCCGGCATTCCGTGCGCGACGGTAATGAATGCAGCGGATGTGGAGCGAATCATCGAGGCTGTGGAGGACGAGCTGGAAGCTTTCGTACCTCCGGAGTCTCTCAGGAGTTACGCATAAGCTTATGATTTAAAACAAAAAGCCCACAGCGATGTGGGCTTTTTTGTGCTTAAACGGTTTGTTTGGCAATGCGGTGATCAACGAAGAACGGCTTGCCCTTCGCCACCCGGTCCGATGCCCGGGGCATGTTCACCGCTTGCGTTTCCTGCGGTTCGACGTACCAGTAGCAATGACTGACCGCACGGGTGATGCCGACATAGGCCAAGCGCAGGATCTCGTCCTTTTGCGCCGTGTCATACGGCTCGCTGTCGCCAGACTTACCCAATCCGGCCATGCGGTAGACCTGATTTTTATACGGCGAACTGGTCAGGTGCTGACAGTCACCGAGCAGAAATACCGCATCGGCCTGCAAGCCTTTGGCGCTGTGGTAGGTCAGTTGCTTCAGGCGTCGCGCTTCGTACGGCAAGCTCGAATCCACATTAACTACAGACTGAATATGTTCTTGAATCAATGACTTATCGCTGCTTTTTCGATAAAGCATCAAGATTGAATGCCCCTGACGATAATGTTCGGCGAGGCGCTGGCCCAATGCGTGATCATCGCGCTCCAGCACGTTGACTGGCTGCAACGGTTTAGGCGCGCCGCTAGCCTTGGCTTTTTTGCCGGGGATCGCCGGCGCCGCGCGGACGATGTGCTCAGCGGCATCAATGATGTGTTGATGGCTGCGGTAATTGTCACTGAGCATCACACGCGTGGTGCTCGGCGACGGGAACTCCTTGTCGAACGCCATAAAATAACTTGGCGAACTCCCGCGCCAGCCGTAAATCGACTGCCAGTCATCACCGACGCACAGCAAAGATGAACGCTGCGCCCCCCGCCCGACGTGCATGGCCGGGCCTCGGCTGCGTATTTCGCTGAGGCTCGCGCGTATCCACGAAACGATCTGCGGCGATACATCCTGAAACTCATCGATCATCAGGTGTGCCAGCGGCCGGAGCAACTCATCGCTCAACAGCTTGAGGTTTTCCGGCGAGTGCTCGCTGAACAGCGCGAACATGCGGTTGTAGGTCATGACCGGCGGTTTCTGATCCAGCAGATGATCTTCAAATGCCCGCCAGAACAGACTCAGGGCCTCAAAGAAGAAACGGTCAGAATCGTCTTTGGCGAAACTCATGCGAGCGACCGCGTCAGGCACGTCCAGGCCGAGGTTCTCGATGAAACCTGCTGCGGCGACAAAACAGTCGAGCAACGGCGCCGGTGCCAACTCGCCTTTGACCTTGTAATCGAAGCCCGGCCCGGCACTGGCATCGCCTGCCAGTGTCGCTAGAACGCGCCGTGATGACTCGTAAGTATCTAGCCAAATCAAAGGCTTACGACAGAAAGCTTGAAACAGGGTGCGCTTCACCGCCCACTCTGCGCGGACGCTGAGTTTGGCGTTTGGCCGGCTGACCTGCGGATTTTCCCTCGGATCAAAACCGAGTACCACCCAGGCATCCAGGCTCGGGATGTAGCCATGGCAATGAAATTTCGCGCCGTTGATATCGAAACTCTGCCGGTTCGGCTCTATACCCTTGATCGGCCAGGCACCCGCGCGGAACCACAGATCCTCAATGGCATCGCACAGTTCTTCATCGCGCTGGGCGGCCAACTGCGTCACCGCTACACGCTTTTGCACGTCCGGGTGATCACGTTCCAGCTCCTTGAGCTGTAGACCGGCAAGGGACAATGGCTGAATCAGCTGACGGAAACGCTCGTCCTCGTTGAACAAGCGGTGATAGCAGGCGTTGAGTTGCTGACGCTGCGCATCGTTAATGCGCAGGTCGAACGGATTACTGTCGACCTCTTCGTCGGCTCCTTGCGCTCGATGGCTGAGGTTTTCAAAAGCCTGCAAGCGCTCGAAACCCGGCAAGCTACGCACCATCGGCAGGATGCGCGAGTGGAAAGTGCGCACCAGTTCGCGAGCCTGGCGTAGATTCAGCGTCTGGCCCCAGAGTCCGAACAGCTCGATCAGCTTATTAATGAAATCCTTGCGCGACTCGCGGGTGAAGGTCACCACGGTCATCGAGTCCAGCTCAAAGCCCAGATAGTGGTTGAGCAAGAGGATGCGCAACACCAGCGTGGTGGATTTGCCCGCGCCAGCGCCGGCGACCACAGATGTCGAGGGCGTTTCGCTGAAAATCATTTTCCATTGCGCAGCACTTGGCTGAGCGTACTCAGGCAATAAGCACGCGACATCAGCCTTCATGCGCTTTTTCAGCTCGGCCGTCAGTGGCAGGCGCCAATCGTCGAACAGATGATTATCGACGCTCGGCGGGCGATGCTCAGTGTTGCGGCTGTCACGGATCAGCAGCACCTGCCGGCCTTCTTCCAACCCCTCAAGCTTGCCTTCCCTGAATCCATATTCGACGCCAGCGGTGTGGCCGCTGCGGAAGCCGTCGGCCTGACCGTGCAACCACGATGCACGGTGCTGCGCGCGCAGACGTGTCAAACCATGGCCGAAGAAGCGCGCCGCCAGGCGTTTGAACCAAGGCATTTCGGCCAAGGGGCGAAGTTCGGGAGGAAGATCGGGGGTGTGTTGCGCCACGCTGACGGGCTCCAGTGTGTGAGGCTGTTGCGGCTATGGTGTCTGTATTTGCCGCTCAGTTCTAGCGAAATGCTTACAGGTCATCGGTTTAGGCGATGAACTGAAGGTGAGATGAGACGCTTTCGAGCTGTTTTCCTATCTGAAATCTCGATCATAACGCCGCAACTTTTACGCTTTTTACCGATCATTAACTGATAGATGATGGCCGTCATAAACCACCGGTGTCGCGTCGGGTGTCAACCATTCACGCCCCATGACGAACCTTTTGAGGAGACGATCATGCTTGAACTCAGACCTTTCAGCTCGCTGGGCGGCGCCCATCACGGCTGGCTGGATGCCCATCATCACTTTTCGTTCGCCGAGTACTACGACCCCCAGCGCATGAGCTGGGGCAACCTGCGGGTGTGGAACGATGACGTGATTGCAGCAGGCACTGGCTTCCCGCAGCACCCGCATCGCGACATGGAAATCATCACCTATGTCCGTGAAGGTGCGATTACTCACCAGGACAACCTGGGCAACAAGGGCCGCACCGAAGCTGGTGATGTCCAAGTGATGAGCGCCGGCACCGGCATCGCTCACAGCGAATACAACCTGGAAGCGAAAGACACCAAGATCTTCCAGATCTGGATTCTGCCGACGGAAACCGGCGCACCGCCATCGTGGGGCGCAAAACCGTTCCCGAAAGGCCAGCGCGAAGGCTTTGTCACGTTGGCCAGCGGTAAGGATGGCGATGACCAGAGCCTGCGGATTCGCGCTGATGCGCGATTGGTCGCGGCCAACCTCAAGGCCGGTGAAACTGCCGAATATCATCTGGATGAAGGCCGTCGCGCGTATCTTGTTCCAAGCACTGGCGTGATTGAAGTCAACGGCTTGCGCGCACAAGCTCGGGACGGTGTGGCGGTAGCGCATGAGCGCGTGCTGAGCGTCACGGCCATTGAGGACAGTGAAATCGTCTTGGTGGATTTGGCGTAATCGCCTGAAGGGCAGACAAAAAAAGGGACAACCATCACGGTTGCCCCTTTTTTCATGCGCTTGCGAGCATCACTTGCTGGAGATGGCGCCATCCACCAGTGTCTGCGCTTCAACGACCAATTGCTTCAGATGTTCGTCACTGATGAAGCTTTCGGCGTAGATCTTGTAGATGTCTTCGGTGCCCGACGGACGCGCGGCGAACCAACCGTTTTCAGTCATCACTTTCAGACCGCCAATTGCCTGATCGTTGCCCGGTGCATGGCTGAGAATACTCTGGATTTTCTCGCCGGCCAGTTCAGTCGAGGTGACCTGGTCAGGTGACAGCTTGCTCAGCAGTGCTTTCTGCTCCGGATTGGCCTTGGCGTCAACGCGCACCGAGTACGGTTCGCCCAACTCATCGGTCAATGCCTTGTAGGCCTGGCTCGGATCGCGGCCAGTGCGTGCGGTCATTTCAGCGGCGAGCAGCGCCGGGATCAGACCATCCTTATCGGTGCTCCACACTCCGCCGTCCTTGCGCAGGAACGATGCGCCGGCGCTCTCTTCTCCACCGAACCCCAGCGAGCCATCGAACAGGCCGTCGGCGAACCATTTGAAACCGACCGGAACTTCGTACAGACGACGCCCCAAGCGCTTGGCCACTCGATCGATCAGACCGCTGCTGACCACGGTTTTACCCACACCGGCATCCGCACGCCACTGCGGGCGGTTCTGAAACAGGTAATCGATCGAAACGGCGAGATAGTTGTTCGGCGCGAGCAAACCACCGGACGGCGTCACGATGCCGTGGCGGTCATGATCCGGGTCGCAAGCGAAGGCAACGTCGAAACGCTCTTTCAGGCCAATCAGACCTTGCATCGCGTGGCTGGATGACGGATCCATACGAATCTGGCCATCCCAGTCGACGGTCATGAAACGGAACGTCGCGTCGACTTCCTTGTTGACCACTTGCAGGTCCAGACGGTAATGCTCGGCAATCGCCGACCAGTAGCGCACCCCTGCTCCGCCCAGCGGATCAACGCCCAGACGCAGTTTGGCGTCACGAATGGCGTCGAAGTCGATCACATTGATCAGGTCGGCTACGTAGGTGTTCAGGTAATCGTGGCGATGCGTCGTGCTGGCCTTGAGCGCCTGCTCGTAACTGATGCGTTTCACACCGGCCAGTCTGGCGGCCAGCAGCTCATTGGCCTTGGCTTCGATCCACTTGGTGATGTGGGTGTCAGCCGGCCCGCCATTGGTTGGGTTGTATTTGTAACCACCGCTTTGTGGCGGGTTGTGCGACGGCGTGATCACGATGCCGTCCGCCAGGCCCGAGGTACGGCCACGGTTGTAGCAGAGAATCGCGTGGGAAATGGCCGGTGTCGGCGTGTACTCATCACCTTCGGCGATCATCACGGTCACATTGTTGGCGGCCAGAACTTCCAGCGCGCTGGCCCCGGCCGGGGTCGACAGTGCATGCGTGTCGATGCCGACGAACAACGGCCCGGTGATCCCCTGGGCTTCGCGATACAGGCAGATCGCCTGGCTGATGGCCAGAACGTGCCACTCGTTGAAACTCAAGTCGAACGAGCTGCCCCGGTGTCCGGATGTACCGAATGCCACACGCTGAGTGGAAATCGAGGCGTCGGGCTGTCCGGTGTAGTAAGCCGTTACCAGTCGCGGGATATCGACCAACAATTCTGCCGGTGCCGGTTTGCCCGCAAAAGGACTGAGTGTCATGCAAAACCTCTGAAATAGAGTGGTTCAGGAATAGAGCGCAGTTTACTGGCAGTTTGACCGCAGTGCGATGGGATCTATCCGGGACACTCCCGATGTTTTTTAACGTTATTCAGCAGGCGCCAGACGCAAGGCGTCGCCCAGCAGTCCGACGACGCTGGCCAGGTCATGGTCGCCATGGTTCAGCGGGCTCAGCCGCAGAGTGGTGCGCATGCAGGCCTTGCAGGCTGAACAGCTCGCCCGGTGCAATGATGATTTGCTGTCTGAGCAGGCGCTGGAACACCTGAGCCATGTTCACCGGGCGCAGAGAACGTACCCAAATCGTCGCGCCACCTTGCGGTTCGACAATCTGCAGCGCATCGCCAAGACGCTCTCGCAACAACTCGATCAATTGCGTGCGACGCTCCCTGAGCATCCGTCTCAGTACCAGCAAATGCTGATCCAGCCGCCCTCCCCCAAGCAGCCTGGCAACGGCCTTCTGGCGGATCGGCGACAAGCGAAACGCGCGTAACAGGAATTGCCGCTGCAACTCATTGCGCCAATGACGTGAGAGCAAAATGCCAAAAGGCGCCTCGGCCCCGATGAATTTTTCGAACGTGGAAAACACCAGCAAACGATCAGGATCAAGCCAGTCGCGCAACCGTTGGGCATCAGCGCTTTCATGAAGCTCGCTGTAACAGTCGTTTTCCAGCACCCAGGTGCCATGACACCCGAGCAAATGCGCGACGGCCTGCTGGTTACTCAGCGGCAGATGGCTGCCCCTGGGCATGCTCAGCACTGACGACAACAGCATCAAACGCACCGGCTCATTTTTGAGCACCGACTCCAGCCGCTGCAAATCAATCACGCCACCGGCGAGCAACGGCAACTCGATAACGCGCACCTCGGCGGCTTCCAGCAGACGTAAAATCACCCAGTCACAGGGCGATTCAACAACCACAGTGGCCCGACGCAGTTCAAGCACGGAAATCAGAATTTCCAGTACACCGCGCAGATCTGCGCCGATATAGATGTCATCCGCCCGCCAGTAATTGGCCGTAGACGAGGTATAGCGTGCGGCCAATACGGTGCGCAGCTCCAGCTCTCCCCAGGGTTGTACCAGCGCTTGCGGCTGGCGCGGATATTGACGCAGCAGCTCACGCTCCAGCATCAGTAATGGATTGTCCAGCGGTTGCAGGGAGGCCGGCTCATCGGCACTCAGCACACACATGCCCCAGCGCCTGGCATTGACGTAAACGGTTTCCAGCAAATCACTGCCACTGTCAGGTGAGTCCATCACATGTAGCGCTTGCGCGTAGTACCCGGATTTGGCAATCGAATAGACCCGACCTTCCTTTTCCAGAAGCGAATACGCGTACTGGACAGTCGAGATCGACACATTGAGCCGATCCGCCAATTGTCGCAGTGAGGGCAGACGCACCGCCGAGCTACTCCCGGCCTCCTCTATCAGCAGCGTCAGATATCGATAAACCGCCTGATAAACGAAGTCGTTCTCCCTCGACGCTTTCACGAACCCGCATCCATGGGCATGGGCATGCCTTCATTTCCAGGCAAGTGGCTCACGATCAGCCTTCCGCCGATCGATCGGCGAAAGGTTTGGCTACCGCGTCATCCTCGTCGTGGCGCTGCGCTGCCGCTTCGTCGGGTGCAGACATGCAAACAGGCCCCATTGCATACAGACGCACAATCAACCTGACCGGCAGCCCACTGACATCCGTCATCCATTTCATGACCTGTTCCGGCGCATGCAGGCCCCGCATGGCCCGATGCAGCTCCGGCAACGCCACCAGCATGCCGGGATGACAATTGCGCAGGAAGCGCTCGAGCCCGGCACCCGCATTAATGAACGGTGAGAACAACAGGCACGTGAGCTGGATTTCATTCAGTTCAAAATTGGCCAGCAGAGTACTTTCCGCCTGCATGCGCAGTTGCTCGGGCTCCTGCAGATTGCCGAAGCTCGCCAGCAACTGTTCGCAAACGGGCTCCGGGACCTGTTTTTGACGCATGGCGATCAGGCTGTCTTTCAGGTATTCGCTGACGCCGGCCGCATAGGCCCGCCCCTCGATGAATTGAGCCTGCATGCCTCGCAAATGCGCGGCCACCAAAGGCTCGACGTGTTCGTCATCACCTTGATAAAGCGCCAGGTCATCCGCTTGAAAACCCAGAAAATCACTCAGCAAAGGCCAGCGCTCTTCGAGCTTGCCGACAATCATGTCGTTGATACTGACAAAACTGGTGCGCCGACACGCCTCGAATTGACCTTCGGGACGCCAGGCTACCCGCTCCTCCTCGGGGTAAAACTCGCGATAATAATCGCCACCGAGCCCATCGAGCAGCGGGAACAGCATGTCAAAACCGACAGTGCTCACTTGGGGTCCGGCGATCGTGGCTTTCTGTACGGCGCGACCCAATCCGTCGAGGAAGTGCTTCTGACGGCGCGTAGACTCACTGCCGATCATCGCATCGACGCCATTGTTCCAGCGGGCAACCTGTCCATAGAACTCGGCCGTGGCCAGATAAGCGTCATCCCATAGCTCGAGCGGTTCGTTCCAGGTTCGACGATGCCCGATCAACAGCAGATTGATGCGGTTGGCCTCACGCCCCGCCTCGCCAATAGGTGCCTGATGGTCAAACGGCAGAACCTCGCGGTCATCCACCATCACCAGTTCGACCCGAGGATCGTCATAGAGAAAAAGTGCGCTATAGCTGCGATGCATGTTTTGCAGCGACACCCGGCTGCTGCCATTCCAGCGCAGGTTGGCGACCCGCAATTGAAAGGTCGCGGGCGAACGGCCAGCGATGGTCAACTGGGCGGCTCGTAACAATGCCAGCGTATAACAACTGTCGCGCGACCCTGACTGGTTCACCAGTACCTTGAAATGACCAATGCTCTCCATACCGCCGGCAGCCACCGCCAGTCGCTGGATCAGCAACTGCAGCGCCGTGCGTTCTGCGCGAGAGAAGAAACTCAGCAAACGTTGCAATACTTGCTGGTAGACATAGTTCATTGCCTGATCATGGATCGTGCTCATCGGTATTTACCCGGTATCGAAAGTTTCATGCCACGCGGACTGCAAAACCAGTCAGGCGACAATTCATCAATAAGTAATAGACGCTCGAATGCTAACACTTACAAGTTTGTAGTTATTTGAAACACTTGAACTGACAAACCCCCTTAAACTGCCAAGCTCTGCCTCCAAGCCGCTGTAATTGTTGAGATATTTTTTCCAGAACGCAATCCTAGGAAACTTCCCACAACGTCCCACGGAAAGTGAGCACAAGAAAAAGAGAAGCGGTTTCCGAATAGCCCTACAACAATTAAACAAAAGTTGGCTAGATCAATCGATTTATTCGTTTGATATCGCGCAGGACAAATTGAATGCACAGCCATGACTCATTCCTTGAGATGAAAGTAATCATTCAATTATCAGGGCTTACATTGTGATTAGAAGATACAGATGGAGAGCAAAAACCAGTTCAGTTGCTGAACGGCCCCGGGCATAGCGCCAGGGAGCTCTGTTTTTCCGCAGGGAAGTAAACGCACAAGAGTCCGTGGGGCCACGGACTCTGATGACTGGGCTTACGCCGGCTCGACCTGCAGCGCGACCCGTTCGCGGCATGGGCATTCGTCCATGTAGCGATGCGCTTCGACGAACTCGTTGAACGGGAATACACGCGTCTTCAGCGGCAGCAACACGCGATCAGCGGTCAACTGGTTGATGTCACGCAAGGCACGCTGCAAGGCGACGTGATCCTGAGTAATGCCCAGTTCCGGCTTGCCGGTGAAGTTGCCGATGCAATGCACGAAGAACTGGATGTTCTTCTGGAACGCTGCGCAAGCCGGGAACGGCGTTTGATTGCCGCCCTGCAAGCCGTACAGCACCAGGCTGCCACGCGGCGCCAGCACATCGCCAAGCAACGACATCTGCGGACCGCCGAGGCCGTCGAACACCACGTCGACACCACGGTTGTCGGTGATCTTGTTGATTCGCATCAACAGATCTTCCTCTTCGGTGACGATGACCTTTTCTGCGCCAAGGGACAGCAGGTACTCGCGCTCCTCGGCTTCTTTGGTGGCGGCAATCACCCGCACACCCATCGCCTTGCCCAACTGGACAAACGAAGGACCGGCACAGTGACTGGCGTCAGTCACCAGTGCGAACTGCCCTGGCTTGACCCGCGCCAGATCGGCGTAGGCAAAGTAGGCGATCAGTAACGGCGTGTAATGCACGCTGGCTTCGATCGGGCTGAGCACATCCGGATAACGGGTCAGTGCGGTACGCGGCAGCACGATCGACTCGCCGTAGACCGGGTAGTCGTTCGCACTCTCGGCCGGAAAGCTGGCGACCTTGTCACCCACTGCCAGATCATCGACACCGTCGCCGACAGCGGTGATCACACCGGCCATCTCGTGACCAAGACCCGCAGGCAGTCGCGCCTGAGACGAGGCCAGATTCTGACGCCAAAGCGTGTCATACCAGCTGATGCCGATCGCCTCGACACGCACCTGCACTTCGCCAGGACCTGGCTGAGCGGCCGCATGCTCTTCGCATTTGAGCACCTCGGCCGGACCAAACTTGTGAAAACGGATCGTGCGGGACATCGCAAACCTCGTCAAAGTAACCTCTAATGCCATGAACTCTATCTGGGCTTTTGACCCAAGACTATCAGTGGCTATTAATAGTCGACATGCCTGTCATTGATTCCGCAGTATGGGCGGCATTGGCAAAATCCATGAAAAAACTGCTGCCACCGTCTCAGTAAAGCTGAATTTTCCGGTGCAGAGTACCAGCCTTTCCCCGTAAGATTCATGCCGGCCATTGTTCTCATATGGCCGCTCTCGTCAAGCTTGATGACTCTGCCAGGACTCCAGATGAATCGTAATGACCTGCGTCGTGTCGACCTGAACCTGTTGATCGTATTCGAAACATTGATGCACGAACGCAGTGTGACCCGGGCGGCAGAAAAACTGTTTCTCGGTCAACCGGCGATCAGTGCGGCGCTCTCGCGCCTGCGCAGCCTGTTCGATGACCCGCTATTCGTGCGCACCGGGCGCAGCATGGAACCCTCCGCCCGCGCGGTGGAAATCTTCGCCCTGCTCTCGCCGGCCCTCGATTCGATTTCGACAGCCGTCAGCCGTGCAGCCGAATTCGACCCGGCCACCAGCACTTCGGTATTTCGGATCGGCTTGTCCGACGACGTCGAATTCGCCCTGCTGCCGATGCTGCTCAAACGCCTGCGCGCCGAATCGCCTGGCATCGTGTTGGTGATCCGCCGCGTCAACTACATATTGATGCCGGGCCTGTTGGCCTCCGGCGAGATATCCATTGGCGTCAGCTACACCACGGACCTGCCGGCCAACGCCAAGCGCAAGGTCTTGCGTCGCAGCGCACCAAAATTGCTGCGCGCCGATACCGTACCGGGGCCGCTGAGCCTGGATGACTACTGCGCGCGGCCACATGCGTTGGTGTCGTTTGCCGGCGACCTCAGTGGGTTTATTGATGAAGAACTGGAGAAACTGGGGCGCAAGCGCCATGTGGTGCTGGCCGTTCCGCAGTTCAACGGGTTGAGTACGTTGCTGGCAGGCACTGACATCGTAGCGACCGTGCCGGATTACACGGCGGATGCGTTGACGGCGGCTGGCGGCGTTCGCGCGGAAGATCCGCCGTTGCCGACGCGCACGTTTGAGCTGCATATGGCCTGGCGTGGGTCGCAGGATAACGATCCGGGTGAGCGGTGGTTGCGGTCGCGGATTCAGATGTTTTTTGGGGATCCGGATAGTCTTTGATATCCCGCCTCTGAAAACAACAATCAGATGGCGCAGATGGCTGAATCGCAGTGATCACGATGCAGGGCCATCACAACGAAGAGTTGGTATTTCAGCAATGAACAGGCTCTGCTCCATCACTTGCCTTGCTGCGCTTCTTTGTACTGGCTGTGTCAAAACAGCCAGCATTCCACCGGCAAATCTCACGTTATCGTCGTTCGGACTCGGCCCCACGAATCTGTTCACGGCGCAATTCAACTCCACCGTGGATTTGCAGAACGTTTTTAACGATGCCGAAAAAGCCAACCAGCTCCCCCCTACCCTGATCTGCTCTCTCAATCGAGACACGGAATTCTCATCCGAGCATCCAATCGCGGTAAAAGCCGAAGGGCGAGTGAACGCAAGCGGTCAAGTCAGGCCCAATTACAAGTTTTCCTCCGATCTGATCTTCTACTACACCAATCCGGATGGTACGCAACGCGACTTGAATGACTACGACGCCATCAAACCGTTGCTGACGTCGCAAACTTCAATCCCGTGCAAAGTTCGCATAACCGCCTATGGGTATGAGGCCTATTACACGAACACGTTATTCATCCCCTCCACGGTCATGATTCAACAGATTTTCAGATAACCCCGATCGTCGTCCCCATAAAAAAGCCCGGTAACCGTCCCGGGCTTTTTCATTTGTGCGCCTCTTTTGCATTTTTGTGCGACACATCCCCTTTCAGGACTCCCGCAAGGCTCTGGCACGGTGTTAGTTTGTAAGTGTATGTGTCTCAGCGCTGAGACACGCCTCACTCACTGCCCTGCAAAGGAATGCCCTTCGTAATGAATGTCTCTTTCAAAAAACTGGCTGCCACCACCTTGATGCTGGCCGGTCTTGCCGTGTTCACGGCGCCCGCACAAGCCAATATCACTGCGCAACAGAGCGTTGAAATTCTCAAAACTTACAGCGCAGACAAAGCCACCGACTTCCGCCAGTTCCTCGGCAGCCTGGGCAAGAGCGATCTGGCGAAAACTGCCGACATCGGCCCGGCGATTGGTGCGTATCTTGATAACAAGACCCTGACCGCCGAGCAGCAGAACGAAATCTATCGTCTGCTGGGTATCTATACGCGCGCGAAATACAGCGCTGCCGCCACTGAAACCCTGCGCGAACTGGTCGAGATCCCGACCTATCGCAAGGACGGTGTCGAGCAGCATGACAACCCGGAATTCATTAAGATCGCCGCGAAGATCAAAAGTCTCGCCGACTCCTTTAATCTGAAATTCCGCAACATCGACAACCGCGTCTACGAGATTTCCCTCGATGGCAGTGGCGATGAAGTGGTTGGTATTCACGCGCATGCCGACGTAGTACCGGTCACACCGGAAAACTGGGTGCTCAAGGATGGCACGCGCCTCGACCCGTTCAAGATCACCCTGATTGGCGATCGCATGTACGGTCGCGGCACCGAAGATGACAAGAACGGCATTGTGGTCACGCTCTACGCCATGAAAGTCATCAAGGAAGAAAAACTGCCGCTGGTGCGCAACTTCAAGTTGCTGGTCGACACCACTGAAGAAACCACGGGCGACGCAATCCCCTACTACTTCGAACGCAACCCGACGCCGAACTACAACCTGGCGCTGGATGGTGGCTACCCGGTAGTGATTGCCGAGAAAGGCTACGGCACCGTCATGGCCAACTTTGCCAAGCGCAAAGGTGAAGGCAAAGGTGCCGAAATCATCTCGATGACCGGTGGCCTCGCGACCAACCAGATTCCTTCGGCGTCGGTCGCCACCCTGATCACCGACAAACCTGCTGAACTGGCTGCCAGCCTGCAAAAGGCCGGTGACGCGTTTGCCAAGCGCAACGTCGGCGATTTCCAGGTGAGCGCCAAGGTCGACGGCAAAGACGTCAAACTGACCGTGACCGGTGTGTCCGCACACTCCTCCGAGCCCGAGTCCGGGGTCAACCCGGTCGCGCGGATGCTGGTCTTTATCAATAGCCTTGATGGCAAAGTCGCGTTCAAGCACAACCACATCACCGATGCCGCACGTTACGCTGCCGACAACTGGGGGCTGGATTACCTGGGCAACAAGTTGAATGTCGGTTTCTCCGACGCCTTCATGGGTCCACTGACAACTTCGCTGACCTACGTCGGCATGGACGAAAAAGCCTTCAAACTGGCGGTCAACCTGCGCGTGCCGAAGGGCAAGTCGCCGGAGAAGCTCAAGGCTGAAATCGCCGATAAACTGGCGGCGTGGGACAAGAAAAGCCACGTAGCCGTAGCCTTCGACTATTCGATCGCCGAGCCGATGTACCGCAATCCTGAGGGCGAGTGGGTCAAAGCGCTGCTGGCGGTATCGACTGAAAATCTGGGCATGAAACACGAGTTCGGCACCTCCGCCGGCGCCACCTCGGTGCATGAGTTGCCGAACGGCGTGCAATTCGGTCTGGCCATGCCGAACGTGAAATACACCGGTCACACCGATGGCGAGTTCAAGACCGTGGAGCAATTCCAGCTGGATCTGCAGATCGTCACGGAAATGATTGGCCGAATCGGCCAGTTGCCGAAACTCTGACCGCAGTGCCGAACCCGCCACCATGGCGGGTTCGGCATTTTTAATCCCCGCATAATCCCCGCCGCGCAGCCTCGCTCCTGACTTTTGCAGGTCAGGCAACAGAGAATTGCCATCAAGCAGATTGATAGCCACCTAACGAAAGGTGCATGCTAGAGGGCTCGTTCGGCTCTTATATCATTCCGAATGATAGTTACCTTTGCTTCATTCGATTCGTGCCATCACCCCCCGCCGAGCATCATCCGCCCATCTTCAATACATTGGCGGATGCATCCATGGAACAGTCACTCAAACATTTGCGCTTCCCGTTGGCCATGTTGGCCGTACTGGTGATGAGCGCCTGCGGCAAGACTCCGGAGACTGCCGCCACCCTGCCCGCTGCGAAAGTCAGCGTGGCCAAGGTGCTGGAACAACCGGTCAACGAGTGGGACGAATTCACCGGGCGCCTCGAAGCGCCGGAAACCGTTGAAATCCGTCCTCGGGTCTCCGGCCAGATTGACGAGGTAGCCTTCACCGAAGGCGCACTGGTCAAGAAAGGCGACCTGCTGTTCCAGATCGACCCGCGTCCGTTCCAGGCTGAGGTGCGCCGCCTCGAAGCCCTGGTCGCCCAGTCCCGCGCCAACGCCACCCGCAGTGAAAACGAAGCCGGCCGTGGCGAACGTCTGCGCGCCAGCAACGCCATTTCCGCCGAACTGGCCGACTCGCGCACCAGCGCTGCACAAGAAGCCCGCGCCGCCGTCGGTGCCCTGCAAGCGCAACTGGACCTGGCCAAACTGAACCTGAGCTTCACCCGCGTCACCGCGCCGATCAGTGGCCGCGTCAGCCGTGCCGAAATCACCGCCGGTAACCTGGTGACCGCCGATACAACGGCCCTGACCAGCGTGGTTTCCACCGACCGGGTTTATGCCTACTTCGACGCCGACGAGCGTGTGTTCCTCAAGTACACCCAGCTCGCCCGTAATGGTCAGCGCGGTGCCACCACTCCGGTGTACATGGGCCTGTCCAATGAAGACGGCAACCCGCACCTCGGCCAGATGAACTTCGTCGACAACCAGGTCAACCCGAAAACCGGCACCATCCGTGGTCGCGCGGTGTTCGACAACAGCGACGGCACCTACACCCCGGGCCTGTACGCACGCCTGAAACTGGTCGGCAGCGGCACCTACAACGCCATGTTGATCAACGATGAAGCGGTCGGTACCGACCTCGGCAAGAAATTCGTACTGGTGATGGATGCGGACAACAAAACCGCATACCGCGCCGTTGAACTCGGTCCGAAAATCGAAGGCCTGCGCATCGTCCGTACCGGTCTGAACAAGGACGACACGATTATCGTCAAGGGTCTGCAACGGGTTCGTCCTGGCTCGCCGGTCACTCCAGAAGTGGTGCCGATGGCCAGCGAACAGACCATCGCGGCACTCGCTCAACAACGTCAAGCGCTGGAAGCCAGCAACCTGCCCAAAGTCGCTCCTGCCAAAGGTGCGTCCGGTTCGGTTGTGAAGCTGGCTGCTACGACCCCACGCGGTTAAGGGACGACAACTCCGATGAATTTTTCCCAATTCTTCATTTCACGGCCGATCTTCGCAGCGGTGCTTTCGCTGTTGATCCTGATCGCCGGTGCGATCTCGCTGTTCCAGCTACCGATCAGCGAATACCCGGAAGTCGTGCCTCCAACCGTGGTGGTGCGTGCCAACTTCCCGGGCGCCAACCCTAAAGTCATCGGTGAAACCGTGGCCGCTCCGCTGGAGCAAGCCATCACCGGCGTCGAGAACATGCTGTACATGTCCTCGCAGTCGACCGCCGACGGCAAGATTACCCTGACCATCACCTTCGCCCTGGGCACTGACCTGGACAACGCGCAGGTGCAGGTGCAGAACCGGGTGACCCGTACCGAACCGAAGCTTCCCGAGGAAGTGACGCGCATCGGTATCACCGTCGACAAGGCATCGCCCGACCTGACCATGGTTGTGCACTTGACCTCGCCGGACAAGCGCTACGACATGCTCTACCTGTCCAACTACGCAATCCTCAATATCAAGGATGAGCTCGCTCGACTGAACGGTGTCGGTGATGTGCAGTTGTTCGGTATGGGCGACTACTCGCTGCGTGTCTGGCTCGACCCGAACAAGACCGCTTCGCGCAATCTGACCGCTACCGATGTAGTGACCGCGATTCGTGAGCAGAACCGTCAGGTGGCGGCCGGTCAGTTGGGTGCACCCCCTGCCCCGAATGCCCAGAGCTTCCAGCTGTCGGTCAACACGCAGGGCCGTCTGGTCAGCGAGGAAGAGTTCGAGAACATCATCATTCGCGCAGGCGACAATGGTGAGATCACTCGTCTCAAAGACATCGCGCGCGTTGAGCTCGGTTCCAGTCAATACGCCCTGCGCTCGTTACTGGACAACCAACCGGCGGTGGCCATCCCGATCTTCCAGCGCCCAGGCTCCAATGCCATCGACATCTCGAACGAAGTTCGCGGAAAGATGGACGAGCTGAAGAAAAACTTCCCGCAAGGCATGGACTACAGCATCGTCTATGACCCGACGATCTTCGTGCGCGGCTCGATCGAGGCGGTGGTTCACACCCTCTTCGAAGCGCTGATTCTCGTGGTGCTGGTGGTGATCCTGTTCCTGCAAACCTGGCGTGCCTCGATCATTCCGTTGGTGGCGGTGCCGGTGTCGTTGATCGGTACGTTTGCGGTGATGCACCTGTTCGGCTTCTCGCTGAACGCGCTGTCGCTGTTCGGCCTGGTACTGGCGATCGGTATCGTGGTGGACGACGCCATCGTGGTGGTGGAGAACGTCGAGCGCAATATCGAGCTCGGATTGAATCCAGTCGAAGCCACCAAGCGCGCCATGCGTGAAGTGACCGGCCCGATCGTTGCCACGGCTCTGGTGCTGTGTGCGGTGTTCATTCCGGCGGCGTTCATTTCCGGCCTCACCGGGCAGTTCTACAAACAGTTTGCACTGACCATCGCCATCTCGACCGTGATCTCGGCGTTCAACTCGCTGACCCTGTCGCCAGCACTGGCCGCTGTGTTGCTGAAAAGCCATGACGCGCCGAAAGACCGCTTCTCCAAGGTGCTCGACAAGATCTTTGGTGGCTGGCTGTTCCGTCCGTTCAACCGTTTCTTCGATCGTGCCAGCCATGGCTACGTCGGCACGGTGCGCCGGGTTATCCGTAGCAGCGGCATCGCCCTGCTGTTGTACGCAGGCCTGATGGTGCTGACCTTCTTCGGTTTCTCCAGCACGCCGACCGGTTTCGTCCCCGGCCAGGACAAGCAGTACCTGGTAGCTTTCGCACAACTGCCGGACGCTTCGAGCCTGGATCGCACCGAAGAAGTGATCAAGCGCATGTCCGACATGGCACTGAAACAACCAGGCGTGGAAAGCGCCGTGGCGTTCCCGGGCCTGTCGATCAACGGCTTCACCAACAGCCCGAACGCCGGCATCGTCTTCGTGACCCTGAAACCGTTCGACGAACGTAAAGACCCGAGCATGTCCGCCGGTGCAATCGCCGGGGCCTTGAACGGCCAGTACGCGAACATTCAAGAGGCGTACATGGCGATCTTCCCGCCACCGCCGGTACAAGGTCTGGGCACCATTGGTGGTTTCCGTCTGCAAATCGAAGACCGGGGCAACCTGGGCTACGACGAGCTGTACAAGGAAACCATGAACATCATCAACAAGAGCCACAGCGTGCCGGAACTGGCTGGCCTGTTTACCAGCTACACGGTGAACGTGCCGCAGGTCGATGCCGCTATCGACCGTGAAAAAGCCAAGACCCACGGCGTGGCCGTCAGCGACATCTTCGATACCCTGCAGATCTACCTGGGTTCGTTGTATGCCAACGACTTCAACCGCTTCGGGCGCACCTATCAGGTCAACGTTCAGGCTGAGCAGCAGTTCCGTCTCGAATCCGACCAGATTGGCCAGCTGAAAGTACGTAACAACAAAGGCGAAATGATCCCGCTGGCGACCTTCATCAAGGTCAGCGACACCTCGGGTCCGGATCGCGTGATGCACTACAACGGCTTCATCACCGCAGAAATCAACGGCGCGGCTGCCCCGGGCTACAGCTCCGGTCAGGCCGAAAAAGCCATCGAGAAACTGCTGAAGGATGAACTGCCGAACGGCATGACCTACGAGTGGACCGACCTGACCTACCAGCAGATTCTGTCCGGCAACACCGCGCTGTTCGTGTTCCCGCTCTGCGTACTGCTGGCGTTCCTGGTACTGGCCGCTCAATACGAAAGCTGGAGCCTGCCACTGGCGGTGATCCTGATCGTACCGATGACCCTGCTGTCGGCCATCACCGGTGTGATTATCTCGGGCGGCGACAACAACATCTTCACCCAGATCGGCTTGATCGTACTGGTGGGGCTTGCCTGTAAGAACGCGATTCTGATCGTCGAATTCGCCAAGGACAAACAGGAAGAAGGCCTCGACCCGCTCGCTGCGGTACTGGAAGCCTGCCGTCTGCGTCTGCGGCCGATCCTGATGACCTCCTTCGCGTTCATCATGGGTGTGGTGCCACTGGTGTTCTCCAGCGGTGCCGGTGCCGAGATGCGTCACGCCATGGGTGTGGCGGTGTTCTCCGGGATGCTCGGGGTGACCTTCTTCGGTCTGTTGCTGACGCCAGTGTTCTACGTACTGATCCGTAACTTTGTTGAACGCGGCGAAGCCCGAAAAGCGGCCAAAGCTCTGAAACTGGAGGCGCAACAATGAGTCTGAAAGTCTTCCTGCCGAGTCTGCTGGTGCTGGCCCTCAGCGCCTGCGCTGTCGGCCCCGACTACAAGACCCCAGCCACGGAGGCGGCCAATATCACGGCCGTCACAGACGGCGCCGCCGGGCAAAAGAACTTCGACCGTTCGAAATTCGAAGGCATCTGGTGGCAGCAATTCGACGATCCGACCCTCAACCAGTTGGTGACCCAATCGCTGCAAGGCAACCGCGAACTGCGCGTGGCGTTCGCCCGCTGGAAAGCCGCCCGGGCGATCCGCGACGACGCCAGCAACGATGCGATGCCGACCATCACCAGCCGCGCCAGCAGTGATCTGGCCAAGGGGCAAATCCCTGGCCAGACCACCAACCGGGTCAATAGCGAACGCTATGACCTCGGTCTGGACATGGCCTGGGAATTGGACCTGTTTGGCCGCATCCAGCGCAATCTGGAAGCCAGCGACGCCGACCAGCAAGCGGCCGAAGCCGATCTGTACCAACTGCAAGTCACCATGATTGCCGAACTGGTGGACGCTTACGGTCAACTGCGTGGTGCGCAACTGCGCGAAAAGATCGCCGTGGCCAACCTGAACAATCAGGTGGAATCGCGCAAGATCACCATCAGCCTGCGTGATGCCGGCGTTGGCGATCAACTCGACGTCGAACGCGCCGATGCGCGTCTGGCCTCGGTCGAAGCCAGCGTGCCGCAATTGCAGGCAGAACAGGTTCGGCAGAAAAACCGTATCGCCACCCTCTTGGGCGAGCGTCCGGACAAACTGACTGTCGATCTGAGCCCGAAAGACTTGCCGGCGATTGCCAAGGCTCTGCCAATCGGGGATCCGGGCGAGCTGCTGCAGCGTCGTCCGGACATTCTCAGCGCTGAGCGCAATCTGGCTTCGGCCACGGCGCGTATTGGCGTCGCGAAAGCTGATCTGTTTCCACGGGTCAGCCTCAGTGGCTTCCTCGGCTGGACGGCCGGGCGCGGTTCGCAGATCGGTTCCTCGGCGGCCAACGCCTGGGCACTCGGCCCGAGCATCACGTGGGCCGCGTTCGACCTTGGCAGCGTGCGCGCCCGTTTGCGTGGCGCCGATGCTGATGCCGAAGGCGCCCTGGCGAACTACGAGCAGCAAGTACTGCTTGCGCTTGAAGAGTCGGAAAACGCCTTCAGTGATTACGGCAAGCGTCAGCAACGTCTGATCTCGCTGATCCGTCAGAGCGAATCCAGCCGCAAGGCTGCCGACCTGGCTGAAATCCGCTACCGCGAAGGCACGACTGACTTCCTCGTGCTGCTCGACGCGCAGCGTGAACGGCTGAATGCCGAAGACAGTCAGGCCCAGGCTGAAGTCGACCTGTATCGCGGCATCGTCGCGATCTACAAGGCCCTTGGCGGCGGCTGGCAACCGGAGACTGTTGCCAGCAAGTAATCGATTGTTAAAGAGCTCCTTTGGTTGGCCGCAACCAACCAAATTTTTTGCCCCGCGTATCATTCGGTCGCGGGGTTTTTTTGTGCCTTTTTTTCAGTGTTGTTTTCCAGGACAGTAACGGTTGCCGTGGTGCCTGCGCGCAGGCGATCCTTGCCGGCATAGTCGCCATCAATGTCGATCCGCACCGGCACCCGCTGGGCCAGTTTCACCCAGGTGTAACTCGGGTTGATATTGGCCAGTAGCCGACTGCCCGGCGCGTTTTCCCGGTCGGCAATGGCAAAGGCAATGCTCTGCACCGTGCCGCCGAAGGTTTCTCCGCTCATCAATTGCACCCGCACCCGATCGCCCTCGCCGATGCGCGGCAGTTTGGTTTCTTCGAAGTAGCCGCTGATGTAGAACGAATCGCTGTCGACCAGTGCCAATAAAGCCCCGCCGCTCACCGCGTAGTCACCTTCGCGGGTCAGCAGGTTGGTGACATAACCGCTAACCGGGGACTCGACGCGGGTGCGCTGCAAATCCAGTTCCGCCTGAGTCAGTGCTGCGATAGCCAGTTGCACATTGGCTTCGGCCAGGCCGAGATTGGCCTGATTGCGCAGCAGGTCGGCCTGAGCCACCGCCACGTCGGTACTGGATTTCTCCCATTCTTCCCCGGAAATCGCGAAACCCTGCTTGAGCGTGCGCCGTCGGCGCTCTTCGCTTTGCCGCTGTTTGAGCAGTGCTTCGCTGGCAACGATCGCCGCTTGCGACTGACCCAGCGTTGCCTTCGCCACTTCCACCTCGCGGCGCGAGTGCTCCACTGCCAGACGGTAACGCGCCGGGTCGATCTCCATCAGCAGTTGGCCCTTGTCGACATGCTGGTTGTCCTGCACCGCAAGGCTGACAATGCGCCCGGAGACATCCGCCGACAACGTCACCACATCCGCCCTTACCCGGGCATCGCGAGTCCACGGCGCGCGGGTGTAATGCTCCCAGGCAAACCAGCCGAGCACGATCGCCAACAGCACCACCGCCAATGTGATCAATCGCGTGAATAACACTTTCAAGGCATCAGGCTCCCATCAGCAAAATCAGCGTGGCACAGACGCAGGCATACAAAGCGCCTTCGAACAGCGCTTCATGCCAGACCAGACGCAGTACGCCAAGACGCCGCAGCCCCCAATCCAGAACCATGAATATCGGTATGGCCAACAACAACGCCTGGGCAATGGGCGGCAGGTAGACGCCGCCAATCTCGAAATCAATGGGCAAGGGCCGCTTCTCCTTCCGGGACAGAGTGCTGGATAACGTCACCGTGGCGCTGCAGAAATGACACGACGATCAACAGGGCCACTCGCATACGAAACAGCGACCACACATGCTCATGGCTGGCGACATGCAGTTCATCCAGCTCATCGCCCAGTGTATGCAGCGTGGTCAACAACGGCGCCAGTTGCACATCTTGCCGCCCGGCGACAAAGCGCCCGGTCTTGTGCACGGCCGAAGCCAGACGCTGAGTAAAGGCATCTGTCAGCAGCGCATTGTTGTGCGCCTGCTGACGCAACTGGTGCATTGCCACACCCAGTGCCACGCAGCCCAGGCTGATTTCATAGAGTTGCTGCATGGCACGGTTGTTCACCGCTGGCAGCAGGCCGAGCATGCTGGTCAGGCGATCGACCATGCGGCTTTCAAAGGCAAACTGTTGTTCATCGGTCGCCGGGGTTTTGCTCAGCGCATACACCTGCTCGCGCGCTTCGTTATACAACCGGCGAAGGCGCCATGCCGGACGAAACGGGAAAATCCACGCATAAACGATCAAGGCGAGCATTGCCGCACTGATGTAGGCGCCGGCGAACTCGAACCATTGAATCGCCGTGTTCTGCCCAGTCCCGACATTCTGCGGGCCGAGCATCAGGAAACTCGACAATCCCAGGCCCATGCCGATTCCCGCAGTGGCCGGGCTGGCCAGACCGATTGCAATCACATATAGCAGCGGCGCCAGCAACAATGCCAACAGCTCGAAATCGCTGATCGCTGGCACCAGCATGAATTGATAGAGCGCCGAGACCACCAGCGCCAGGCCCAGGCCTCGGGCATAACTCTGCGCCGCCATGAGTGGACGCGGAAACGTCGCCATCAGCGAACAGAGAATTCCCACCAGGATCATTCCGCCCCGTGCACCGTCCCAAGCGGTTTCGATCCAGATCAACCCGGCCACCAGCAACGCGGTGAAAGCGCGGATCGCATTCATAGACGCCAGGGTGAAATCCAGATGCAGCGGGCTGACCTGACCGCGATAGAGGCAACTGGCCTCGCGCCCTTCCTGAATGGCATCGCTCAATTCGAGGATCTGCTCGAGTTGCTGCAACAGCCGCGCCTGCTCCCAGCGCAACGCCCAGGCCAGTGAACGCAAAGTGGCGCTCATGTCTTCAGTCAGTTGCTCGGCCTGATATGCCAGAACCTCGAACTGATGTTGCAGCGTGACGAACTGATGACGCGTGTTTGCAGGCAGCGAGCGCCCCTGCTCTGCCAATTGGTCGAGTAACGCCAGCTCTTCAGCGCGCAGGCGTTGAATGTCCAATGGCAGATCACCCTCCCAGCGCTCGGTGAGCAATTCGCGCTGATGACGCAGTGCAGTCAATCGCGAGGTCAACAGCATCAGTTGATTGCCCAGCAGCAGCACCAGATGGTTGGCGCTGCGCAACCGTGGCGCATCGAAATACAAGTGCCGGCGCAGGCCTTCGAGGGCACTGATCTCACCGAGCAATTGCATTTGCCGGCGCTGGAAATCGGCCTCGCTTTCTTCCGTGCGAAGCACCGCCGCAGCGTGACTGGCGGCCAGTTTGATAACCTGATCAACCTTGGCGAAATACCCCTTGGCGACCGCTTGCGGGCGTGCCGTCAACAGGCTGACCACGCATACGCAGGCCACGGCCAACAGGGTTTCGGTAACACGGGTAACCGCCAGTAAAAACGTACCGTCCTGGTCCGGAATCGCCAATAACGCCACGACTACAGCGGTGTAACCACTGAGCACAAACGCCTGCGAACTGGTGTAGCGCAGCAACGTACCGCCGGCCGTGCACAGCGCCAGCCACAGGGCCAGGGTGGTAATGAATGGCAGCGGTGCCTGAGGAAAGATGGCCATGATCAATACCGCCACCGCCGCCCCGAGGGTCGTGCCAATCACCTGGCCGAAACTGCGTGCCAGCGCCATCCCGGCCAACGGCTGGCTGACAATGACCACCGCCATGATCGACCACTTCGGCTGATCGAGATCGAACAGGAACGCCAGATACAGCGTCAACAATCCCGCCACAATGGTTCGCAGGGCAAACAGCAGGACAGCCAGACCCGGATGGATCACCGCCTTGAAGTAAGTGAACAGGGCTTGCATGGGCACACTCAACGAAACGACTTCTGCAAGCGTAGACACTGCATCGAAAGCTTGACGGGTAACTGAGTCGACGCAACTTGTAGGGGGATTCGCATGCACAGGGTTTGACTCGTGGCCCGAGCTGACCGAAGCTTGCCGCTCCGCTCAAGAACGCCTGTTTCGGAAACCTGCATGCCTCAGTCTCGCCGCTACCTGCTTATCAGCCTGGGCCTTGTGCTTGTCGTCGTCGTGGCCTGGTTATCTGTGCGCAGTACCGCCCCGGTCATACCCGATGCGATCAAGCACGGTTATAGCGAAGCGCTGAATGCCGCACGCACCGGCGAGCCGGGCGCGGCGCGTCAGCTGTATCAGCAACTGGGCCGACCGGACATCTCGATCAAGCGCCGCGTGTGGCTGCATGGTGAACTGCCTAATTACCCGAGCCCGCAAGCATTGAAACTGGCTGACACTGACTTACAGAACGAAGCCCCCGCGGTGCGGCTGGCGGCAATCAAAAGCGTGGTGGGACTGGTGCCGGGCGGGCAACGCAGCCTGTTGCTCGGCCCCCTGCTTGAGGATGAGGAGCAAACCGTGCGCTTTGCCGCGATCAATGCCCTGCTGGGCTTGACGCCGGATGAACTGGGTCTGTATTTCGCGCCATTGCAACAAGCAATCGACGGCTGGGAACAAACGCTCAAGGCACAACCGGAAAGCGCCGCCAACTACGCGCAACTCGCCCGGCTGCATCTACACAACGCAGAACTCAAGGAGGCGCAGGTCGCGCTCGACAATACCCTGCGCCTGGAACCCGGCAATCTGCAGGCGCTGGTGATGCAGATCGATGTCCTCGATCGCCAGGGCCAAACCGACGCCGCCCGGCAACTGCTGGGCCAGCAACTCAAGGCACAACCTGACTCGGCTTATCTGCAACATGCCTTGGGTCTTTGGCTGTTGCACCACGATCAGCGCGAATATGCCCTGCTCGGTTTGTCCAAAGCCGTCGAACTTGAGCCAGACAACAAGGATTACCGCTACGACCTCGCCACCACCCTGCACAGCGCCGAAGAACTGGAAGCGGCACAAAAGCAATTGCAGGAAATCGTCCAGCGCCACCCCGCTGACCGCAAGGCGCGGGTTTTGCTGATCAACTACTGGAAGGAAAGCGGCCAACTGCAGAACGTACAGATTCTGTTGGCGCAGCTGGAACAGCTCAACCCGGATGATCCGGCATTGCAGCAAGGCCTCTGAACCACTTTCGACAGTACGCTCGACACATCTCGCAAGGAATTTCGGAACTGCCATCACGGCGCAAGGTCAAGTTATTCAGGCCGCTCGATAAGTTGGCGGCCTCGCTTCCCTTAGTCATGAGAGGGCATTTTTTGTCTACTTCTAACGAGTTGATCAGTGCGAAAGCCGCTACCGGCATTGTGGGTCTGGACGACATCCTGGCCGGTGGTTTGTCTCGCGGTCATGTTTTCCTGCTGGAGGGTGAACCCGGTACCGGTAAAACCACGGTCGCTTTGCATTTTCTCCTGGCCGGCGCCAAAGCCGGCGAACGCTCGTTGTACATCACGCTCTCGGAAACCGAGCGCGAACTAAGGCAAGGGGCGCTGTCCCACGGCTGGACGCTGGATGACAACGTCAAGATCTTCGAGCTGACGCCCCCGGAAAGCCTGCTCAATGCTGAGCACCAGCAGAGCCTGCTGTACTCTTCCGACCTGGAACTGGGCGAAGCCACAAAACAGATTTTCGAAGCGGTCGAACGTTTCAAGCCCACGCGTGTAGTGCTCGACAGCCTGTCGGAGATCCGCTTGCTGGCGCAGAGTTCGTTGCGTTATCGCCGACAGATTCTGGCCATCAAGCATTACTTCGTGCGTTACAACGCCACCGTACTGCTGCTCGACGACCTGACCACCGAATCCCTCGATAAAACCGTGCACAGTGTCGCTCACGGGGTGATTCGCCTTGAAGAGCTGACGCCCAACTACGGCGCCGAGCGCCGGCGCGTTCGGGTGGTCAAATACCGCGGCCAGAAGTATCGCGGTGGTTTTCACGACTTCACCATCATGGGTGATGGCGTGCATGTGTTCCCACGGTTGGTGGCGGCTGAACATCGCGGCGAGTATGCGCGCTTGCAGTTGACCAGCGGCATCCCGGAAATGGACGCCCTGCTCGGCGGCGGCATCGAGACCGGTTCCAGTACGCTGATTCTCGGCCCTGCCGGTACCGGTAAATCGCTGATCTCGATGATCTTCGCCGCCGCTGCTGTGGGACGCGGCGAAAAGGCAGCGCTGTTTATCTTCGACGAAGAGCTCGGCCTGCTGTTCGAACGCATGAAGAACATCGGCATCGACCTCAAGGCGTTGCAAGCCACCGGCAATCTGTTGATCGAACAAGTCGACGCCGCTGAACTGTCGCCGGGCGAGTTCTCCCATCGCGTGCGCCGCTGCGTCGATGAAGGTCAAATCAAAACCGTAGTCATCGACAGCATCAACGGCTATCAGGCAGCAATGCCGGAAGAAAATGCGCTGGTGCTGCACATGCACGAACTGTTGCTGTACCTCAACCGCAAAGGCGCGGCGACTTTCATGACCGTCGCTCAACATGGTCTGGTCGGCGACATGCAAGCGCCGGTCGACATTACTTATCTGGCTGACACGGTGATTCTGTTGCGCTACTTCGAAGCACTGGGCAAAGTCCGCCGCGCGATCTCGATCATCAAGAAACGCACCGGCAGCCACGAATCGACCATTCGTGAATACCGCATTTCCACGCAAGGCATGACCATCGGCGAACCGCTGGAAGCCTTTCAGGGCGTGCTGCGTGGCGTCCCCACCTACCTCGGCGCGAGCAACCCGTTGTTGCAGGAAGAGAACTTGTGACGGTCCAGGTGCCGTTGGCCGAACGGGCGCTGATTCTGGCGCCCGTGGGTCGCGACAGCCAGATTGCGCTGATGATCCTCAACGAGGCCGGTTATGAAGGGCTGGTCACCCCCGGTCTGGGATCGCTGTGCACCGAACTGGAACTGGGTGCCGGTCTGGTGCTGGTCGCCGCCGAAGCGTTGCGCGGGCCGGAACTGGAGGCGCTGTTCCTGTACCTCGAACAGCAACCAGCCTGGTCGGATCTGCCCATTGTGCTGTTGACCCATCACGGCGGTCAGGAACAAGGCCCCTCCTCGCGCCTGAGCGATCTGCTGGGCAACGTGACATTCCTTGAGCGACCGTTTCATCCGGCGACGCTGGTCAGTATGGTCTCGGCCGCGTTGCGCGGCCGACGACGACAGTACGAGGCCCGCGACCGGCTGATCGATTTGAGCGAAAGCGAACGACGCCTGCAATCGACCCTGGAAACCCTTGAGCAACAGGTCGAAGAGCGCACCGCGCAACTGCGCCACAATGAAGAAGCGCTGCGCCAATCGCAGAAGATGGAAGCGGTCGGCCAACTCACCGGCGGCATCGCCCACGACTTCAACAACATGCTCACCGGCATCATCGGCAGCCTTGAGTTGTTGCGTCGGCGTCTGGCCCGTGGGCGCACGGATGACCTCGACAACCTGATCGACCTGGGCGTGACCTCGGCCAATCGCGCCGCCGGCCTGACCCATCGTTTGCTGGCCTTTTCGCGCCGCCAGTCGCTCGACTCCAAAGCCGTGCAGATGAACACGCTGGTGCTGTCCATGGGTGAGCTGCTGCAACGCAGCCTCAACGAAAGCATTCAACTGGACATGCGCCTCAACGACAAACTGTGGGTCGCCGAGGCGGATCCCAATCAACTGGAAAGCGCCCTGCTCAACCTGGTGATCAACGCCCGCGATGCCATGCCCGACGGCGGCAAACTGGTGGTCGAGACCAGCAATCAGGTGCTCAAACGCGAATTTACTGAAGCCTACAGCAACCTCGAACCCGGTGATTACGTGATGCTCAGTGTCACCGACAACGGCAGCGGCATGCCGCAGAGTGTGATCAGTCGTGCGTTCGACCCTTTTTTCACCACCAAACCGATCGGCCAGGGCACGGGGCTGGGCCTGTCGATGATCTACGGTTTCAGCAAGCAGTCGCGCGGACATGTGTCGATCGACAGCGAAATCGATGAGGGCACCACGGTCAGACTTTATCTGCCGCGTTTTCGCGGTGAAGAACTGGAAAGTCCCGACGCCGACATTCAACAGGCACCCGATGCGCTGGACGGCGAAACCGTGCTGATCGTCGAAGATGACCCGGCCGTGCGCGTGCTGGTTTGCGCGGTGCTCGGTGAGTTGGGTTATGCCTTTGTCGAAGCGTGGGATGCCGACAGCGCCGTGCCGATTCTGAACTCGACGCAGCGCATTGATCTGCTGATCAGCGATGTCGGCCTGCCGGGCATGAACGGCCGGCAACTGGCGGAAGTCGGCCGTCAATATCGGCCAGGTCTGAAGGTGTTGTTTATCACCGGATACGCCGAGCACGCAGCAGTGCGCGGCGGGTTCCTCGATTCGGGGATGCAGATGATCACCAAACCGTTTACGTTCGATCTGCTGACGGCGAAGGTCAGAGAGATGATCAGGCAATGAACGATTGCTCACTCATCAGACAGACGTCGTAGCACTGTTCAGCAGTCGTTGGCTGTTTTTACTATTCCTGGTTTCTTTATAGAGTCTTCGTTTATCTGCAGCGGATAACAGATTTCTGTCGGTATCGGCTCTGGGCGTCGTTACATTGGGAACGGCGTTGACCTCATGCAGGCCCACCCCAGACAAAACCCTTTCACCTACGAGGGCGTCGAACTGACCGGCGAGCTGAAGATTTTCGAAGCCGGCTCGTAAAACCGGGTCTACCACATGATTCCCCAGAGCAGGACCTATCCCACGGTTGATCAATACATCACCTACGCCGTAGACCGAAGACATAGCGGTATCGTGCAGAAAGCCTTTTCCGAATGTTTTCATGTCTTCGAGTGTCGGGAACGTCGGATCCGCCGCCCCATTCCCAAACCTTTCGAGATTCTGCTCACGCCAGCAGCTTCAAGATAATGCCCCGCGAGGCCTGCTGACGCGTAAGCCCATGAAGCACCGCTCAGAATCATTGCCGCGCTTCTCAGAGCTTCCCGCGCAGCCAACTTCATCACGGTCTTCGCAACATACTTGGCAGTGTACCCCGCAGCGCCCTTCACAATCCCCCGGCCCATTCCGGATGGAATGGCCTTAAGGCGCTGGGTCGGGGTCACTCGCGTTTTGGCCAGCCCCTGCAAGTCCACAAACCCGATCGGATTCCCGCCCACCATACGGTACAAATTCAGCCCGTCGTGAACGCCACCCGGATCGGCACTCAGCCATCGTTGCCGCCACGGCAGGTAGTAACGAAACCCGTAGTAATACAAACCCGTTGCATCCCGCTCCTGCCCCGAATAACGCACCGTCCGGTAAATGATTGCGCGAGTAACGAATGGGTTGAGCGCCATCATTGATACTGATGAGATTGCCGACGGGATCGTAGGTGTACGCCAGATCCTGCAGCGCAGGCTTGTCAGCGAGATGGGCGAGCAAACGGCTCAAGCGTCCGCTCTCGGGATCAAACGAGCAACGAGTGACAACCTGGTTACCAGCCGTTTGCTGCTCGATCTGCCCTTCAGCGTTGTAGTGAATTTCACCAACCAGCGTGGTCTCTTGCCGGGCACCGGCCATTTTCAGGCCGATTGCGGCCAGTTCACCCGCCAGCGTCTGCCGCACATATTGCTCATGGCCCGCTGCATCGAGATGGCGGGTCTGCTCCCCCAATGCGTTATAGCCGGTGTGGGAAACCGCACTTTCAGCTTCCAGCAGCGCGTCGCGTTCGAGGGGATCGAGGGGCCAGTCCGGCACCTGCGGCGTATTGAGAAAGCGCCACGCTTGCTCAAGCGGAGCTCCCAGGATATCGAACTCATTAAAGAGTTGCGTACCCACCGTGTCGTCATGCCTTATCAGCTGTCCGCAACGGTTGTGCCGTGCGGATTCGGTATTGGCGTCAGCATAGGAGAAGCACTCGGCGCGCCATTCCCCTTGATCGTTTGCAGCCTCGAAGACGAATGCCGGACGCAGCAACGCATCGTACACAGTCCTGTGTTGATTGAGCTTTTGATCCCAGCTCTGCAACGGCTGCCCCGACGCTCCCGGCAGGCTCAAATGCCAGCCGGCGTCGACATTGACGGACAACAAAGCGCCGCCAGACAGGCTGGCGATTGTGGTGTGATTGGAGGGGGTTGCGGGGTCATCCTGCAATAACGCGAACAATCGCGGGTCGCGAACATGGCTGGCCCGATGCTTGAAGTCGTCGACTGTCTGGGTAATACGCGGCTGCGGATCATCCGCGGCAGACCGCCTGCAATAGACAACCGTGCGTGCGGTGGCACCGCGAGCGTCGTACACAGTAATTGCAGGTGTATGCCGATGCATGAGCGTGGACCTCATTCGATAATGAGGTCTTTTATGGGCGCGCGCCTTGATGGCGTCAACTGTCAGAAATTACAGGTATGGCGCCATTCGTCGTGTCTTCAGGCGAGCAATTCCTGAATCTTTTCCTGCAATACATCGAGATCGAACGGCTTTTCCAGGATCGGCGCCTTGCGCGTGATCGGGCTGCCGGTTTCGCGGATTTCCTGCGGATAACCGCTGATGAAAATCACCTTCAGGTCCGGGCGCAGCTTGACCGCCGGTTCAGCGATCTGCACGCCGGAGATCCCGCCCGGCAAACGGAAGTCGGTGATCAACATGTCCAGATGCGGCTTGCTCGCGAGAATTTCGAACGCCTGCTCGCCGTTTTCCGCCTGCAACACGCGATACCCCTGCCCTGACAAGTAATCCGTCAGGACCATCAAGATAACCGGTTCGTCCTCGACGACGAGTACTACATCTTGTGCATCTACGCTCATGGGAAGCCTTTGTTCGGTCAATAGCTGCTGATACGACCGTACGGTCAATCAGAGGTTGCGTCGGATGTGCCGTTTTCCTGAATTGGCAGACAAACGCGAAACTGGGCGCCTTCGTTGATTTCACTCTCGACGACGATGGAGCCGCCATGGGCGGCGACGATCTGCTCGGAAATGAACAGACCCAGCCCGAGCCCGGCCACTACCGTCTTGGCGGAAACCCGTTCGAACTGTTGGAAAATACGCTTCTGGTTCTCTTGGCTAATACCGATGCCATGGTCCTGCACCTCGACGCGCGCCTCGTCACCTTCGCGGTAAACCCGCACCTGAATCGGACTCCGACCGCCATAACGCAGCGCGTTGGTCAGCAGGTTGGTGACCACCTGCTCGATGCGGAACTCGTCCCAATTGCCTTCCACCGGCGCTGGCGCGGTAAACGACACTTCGGTTTCCGCAGCTTCAATCTGTGACGCGAAGTTTTGCAGCAGATTGCTCACCAGTTGCACTAGATCGAAACGGCTCGGCCGAATCGACAACTTGCCGGTGCGAATACGTGACACGTCGAGCATGTCTTCGATCAGGCGGATCAGGCTTTTGATCTGCCGCTCATCGCGGTCGACCATGGCGTGCATCTTGTCGAGGGTAAACGCTGCGGCGTTGTCACGGGCCAAGTGCATCTTGCGCAACTGGGTTTCGAGGATCAGGCCGTTGAGCGGCGTGCGCACTTCGTGAGCGACGATGGACATGAAGTCGTCGCGCATGCGCACTGCCTGTTCCAGTTCCAGCTGAGTGCTTTGCAGTTGTTGCAACAGCGCTTCCTGCTCGCGTCGAGCCTGTTCCAGCGCTTCGAGCTGTTGCTTCATCGCCTTGCTCTGGCGGTACAGATCGACGAAGACGTTGACCTTGCTCTTCACCGCATGGATATCCAGCGGTTTGTGCAGAAAGTCCACCGCCCCGCTCTCGTAACCCTTGAACGCATAATTGAGTTCACGGCCGGCAGCGCTGACGAAAATGATCGGTATATTTTTGGTTTTCTCGGTACCGCGCATCAACTCGGCGAGTTCGAAGCCGTTCATGCCCGGCATCTGCACATCGAGGATGGCCATGGCGAACTCGTGTTGCAGCAGCAACGACAGCGCCTCATCCGCCGACAACGCTTTGTAGACGGTACGGTCTTCACGCTTGATCAGCGCTTCGAGTGCCAGCAGGTTCTCCGGCAGATCGTCGACGATCAGCAGTTTGGCTTGGATATTACTCAGCATGCGATTCGTTCCAGCTCGACAAGCAGACGGCCGATGCCGTGAATGGGTAGGACATGATCCGGCTGCTGAATGTTCAGTGCAGCCCGGGGCATGGTGGCGACTTGCGCCTCTTCGGGATCCTGGACGATGGTCAATCCGCCACAGCGTTTGACCTGCGCCAGCCCCCGCGCGCCATCGTGATTGGCGCCGGTCAGCAGGACAGCGGCCAGTGATGAACCGTACGCGTCGGCGGCCGATTCAAACAGGTAGTCGATCGAAGGACGGGAATAATGCACACGGTCCTCAAGACTCAGCGAAAGGCTGCGATCCTGCTCGACTGACAGGTGGTAGCCCGGCGTCGCGAAATACACGTTGCCGGCGACAATGTCCTGTTTGTCACAAGCCTCGTGCACCGGCATATCGACGCGTCTGGCGAACACCTCGGCCAATTGGCTGCGGCGCTCTTCAGGCAGATGCAGAACAACAATGATCGGCAACCCATAGCCTCGGCGCAGCGGCCCGAGCAAGCTCAGCAGCGCCTCAACGCCACCGGCGGAAGCACCGACCACAATCGCCTCGACGCGAGGTAAAGCCACGGCCTCGTTCATGTTTTGCGGTAAATCCGTTCTTGTTTCACCAGCGGCTCGAACTCGTTGGCATAACTGGAAAAATCCAGCGTCTCTTTGCTGCCGAGCACCAGAAAACCACGATGGCAAAGCGATTCATGGAACAAGCCAAACGCCCGATCCTGAAGCTTCTTGTTGAAGTAGATCAGCACGTTGCGGCAGGAAATCAATTGGGTTTCAGAGAACACGCTGTCCGTCGCCAGACTGTGGTCGGCGAAAGTTACGTTCTCGCACAGGCTCTTGTCGAAAATCGCGTAACCGTAAGCTGCAGTGTAGTAGTCGGCAAACGAGCGCTGACCACCGGCCTGCTGATAGTTGGCGGTGTACGCGCGAACATTCTCCATCGAGAAAATCCCCTGCTTGGCCTTGTCCAGCGAGCGTGGGTTGATGTCAGTGGCATAAATGATCGTGCGATCGAGCAGGCCTTCTTCGCGCAGCAGAATCGCCATCGAATAGACCTCCTCGCCCGTGCTGCACCCGGCGATCCAGATCTTGATCGACGGATAGGTGCGCAGCAACGGCACCACTTCCCTGCGAATGGCGAGGAAGTGCGACGGGTCACGAAACATTTCGCTGACCGGGATCGTCAGCAATTGCAGCAACTGCATGAACGCCGTCGGGTCATGCAGGACTTTTTCCTGCAACGCCGAAATGGTCGCGCACTCGAACTGGCTCAATGCGTGCTGCACCCGGCGCTTGATTGAAGCGCCGGAATAATCGCGAAAATCGTAGCTGTACTTGAGGTAAATCGCCTCGATCAACAAGCGCAGTTCGATTTCACTGTTTCGTTCGGCTGGCGTACTGCGTTCCACTAAATGCGTTCCATCTTCGGTAACCACACGCGAATCAGCGAGAACAGCCGATCAAGGTCGATGGGCTTGGCCAGGTAATCATTGGCGCCCGCCTGCAGGCAGCGCTCCTGATCGTCCTTCATGGCCTTGGCCGTCACCGCGATGATCGGCAGCTTGCGCCAGCGCGGATCCTTGCGGATTTCAATGGTGGCTTCGAAACCGTCCATTTCCGGCATCATCACGTCCATCAACACCAGATCGATGTCCTCGACTTCATTGAGTCTTTCAATCGCCTCACGACCGTTACGGCCGATCACCACGACTGCACCTTTGGTCTCCAGCGCACTGGTGAGGGCGAAAATGTTACGCACATCGTCGTCCACCAACAGCACTTTGCGACCCTCGAAGACCTTGTCGCGACTGCGCGCGGTCTTGAGCATCTTCTGCCGTTCATGGGACAACTGCGATTCGACTTTGTGCAGAAAGAGTGTGACCTCGTCCAGCAAACGCTCCGGCGAACGTGCACCCTTGATGATGATCGAGCGCGAATACTTGCGCAGTTCGGCCTCTTCATCGCGGGTCAGGTTGCGCCCGGTGTAGACAATCACTGGCGGGAACGAGCAGATGTCTTCGGTGGACATGCGCTTGAGCAGGTCATTGCCGAGCATGTCCGGCAATTTCAAGTCGATGACCATGCAGTCGTAGATCGTTGTGCGCAGCAGCTCCAAAGCGTCCTGCGCGAGGCCGACAGCGGTGATTTCGATGTCTTCGTCGCCGATCAGTCGGGCAATGCTTTCACGCTGCAAATCGTCGTCCTCGACCAACAGCACGCGTTTGACCTTTTGCGTCAGTTTGGCTTCGAGACGGGCGAACACGTCCTTGAGCTCTTCGCGGGTGGTCGGTTTGACCGCATAACCGATCGCGCCCATGTGCATGGCCGCTTCGACACGGTCTTCGACGGAAATCACATGCACCGGAATGTGCCGGGTTTCGGCGTGCTCTTTCAGACGTTGCAGCACGGTCAGGCCAGAGTGATCCGGCAGGCGCATATCCAACAGGATGGCGTCCGGCACAAACTCTTTCGCCAGGTCATAACCTTCGTCTGCGCCATGGGCCACGAGACACTGATAACCGAGTTCATGCGCCAGATCGTAGAGGATGTGCGCAAAGTTCGGCTCGTCTTCCACCACCAGAATGCAGCGCGTGGCGAATGGAGCCTTGTCGCGGTCGTCGGCGAAGCGCGGAATGTGCACCGGTGCCAATGGCGAAACCACTGGCGCCAGCGGTGCGCTGACCATTGTGGCTGGCGGCGTAAAGGTCGATGGCGCGAACGGAACTTCGTTGGACTCGTTGTACTGCTGCGGCAACACCAGCGTGAACACGCTGCCCTGCCCCGGCGTACTGCTGACGCTGATCGAGCCGCCGAGCAAGGTCGCCAGATCCCGTGAAATCGACAGGCCCAGCCCAGTGCCGCCGTATTTGCGGTTGGTGGTACCGTCGGCCTGACGGAAGGCCTCGAAAATGCTTTCCTGCTGATCGGCGGCGATACCGATACCCGAATCGCGAATGATGAACGCAATCCGATCATCAGGCTGACCAGCGATGGTCAGACTGACCGTGCCCTTCTCGGTGAACTTCACTGCGTTGGACAGCAGGTTCTTGATTACCTGCTCCAGACGCTGACGGTCGGTGTACAGCATGCCAGGCGCGCCGGGCTGCAGATCGACACTGAAGGTCAACTGTTTGTCTGCCGCCAACGGTTCAAACACGCTGCGCAAACCATCGGCCAGACGCGCGACGCTGGTGTTCTCGGGAATGACTTCGAGCTTGCCCGCCTCGACCTTGGAGATGTCCAGAATGTCGTTGATCAGGTTGAGCAGATCGTTGCCGGCAGAATAGATCGACTCGGCAAACTTGACCTGTTCGGCGCTGAGGTTGTCCTGCGGGTTCTCCGCCAGCAACTTGGCCAGAATCAGCGAACTGTTCAGCGGCGTGCGCAGTTCGTGGGACATGTTGGCGAGGAATTCGGACTTGTACTTGCTCGAGCGCTGCAACTCTTCGGCGCGTTCTTCGAGTTGCACCTGAGCCTGATTGAGTTCGGTGTTCTTCAGGTCCATGGCGTCGCGCTGCTCGGCCAGGGTCTGCGCCTGTTCGGCAAGCTGTTCGTTGGTCTGTTCCAGTTCGACTTGCTGGGTTTCCAGATGCGCCTGGGACTCCTTGAGAATCCGCGACTGCTCTTCCAGCTCTTCGTTGGCGGTTTTCAACTCTTCCTGCTGCACCTGCAATTCTTCGTTGAGCTGCTGGGTTTCGGCCAGCACTTCCTGCAAGCGCTGACGGTAGCGCGCGGCTTCGATGGAGGTGCCGATGTTGCCCGCAATCAGCTCCAGCAGTTCGATATCGCGATCATTGAGCGGCCGCAGGAAACCCAGTTCGATCACGCCGTTGACCCGATCGTCATCGCTGGTCGGCACCACCAGCACGCTGTGCGGCAAACCTTCGCCCAGACCTGAGCTGACTTTGAAGTAGTCCGACGGCACTGAGTCCAGACGAATCAGCCGCGCCTGTTGCGCCACCTGACCGACGATGCCTTCGTCGCTGTAGATCGACTGGTCTTGCTCTTCCTGCTCGCGGGAGAAACCGTAAGTGGCCACACGCTTGAGGCCTCCGTGCTCTTCACGCACATACAGCGCGGCCACGGCGGTGCCCAGGTATTGCGCGCAAAACTGCAGAATATTGCGCCCCAACAGATTCAGCGTCAGTTGCCCCAGCACCTGCTCGGCCAGTTCGGTCTGACCATTGCGCAACCACGCCTGCTGTTCCAGACGCTCGGCACTGGCTTGCTGTGCGGCAAGGTTGGCGCCGTAGTTAGTGGACAGATTGACCAGATCACGTCGGCCAATATAGGCCAGCAAGCCACTGATACCGGCAATGAACAACAGGTACAGGCTGATGCTCCAGATCGTGGTGCGGCGCACGTCTTCATTGCGCGTGGTGCGCAAAACCTGTTCGGTCTCGATAACGTCTTCGAATTGCTTGCGGATTTCGTCCGTCAGGCGCTTGCCGCGTCCGGCCTTGACCGCGCCCCGGTAATCACCGCTGGAACGCTGCAGATCAATCATCGATTGCGCGTAATTGGCCCACTCAATCTGCAAGGCTTGCAGACGGCGCAGACGATCGGTTTGCACCGGGTTGTCGGCGGTCAATTCAAGCAAGGTGTTGAGCGCCACGGCGATGCGTGGCTTGGCCGTTTCGTACGGGTCGAGGAAGTGCTCGTCACCGCTGAGCAGAAAACCACGCATGCCGGTTTCCAGGTCCACGGTGAGCTTCACCGCTTCATTGGCGTTATTGATCACCCGGTCGGTGTGCTCCACCCACTGGATAACCGACAGCAGATAAGTGATCAGCGACACGAAGAACACCGCACTGAGCACACCGACGCCCAAAGGCAGACTGACGTTGCGACTCAGGAGTTTGCGAAACCGTTGCTCATCAACCGTAGACGGAGAGGACATGGGGCAGCCTTGTCGAACTGTTCAAAAACAGGCAGTTTGCCCCAAAACGGCGGTATGGATCCATTTTTCTCACACCTTTCGCCGCAAATTCCTACACTCAACCGCACCTACGCGGTCGGCAACCGTTATCCTTGCCGCCCCGTCTGCAGCTATGCTTTTTTTGTGTCAGGCAGGGAACTTGTGGCACTGCGCCATTTACTGATGAAAGAGCCCGGCACTTTTGATCGACCGGCGACCCTGAACTGACTTTTGAGAGCCTTATTATGTCTACCCCCGCCTCCACCATCCTTGTCGTAGAAGACGACAACATCGTGCGCATGTTGATCGTCGATGTGCTGGAGGAGCTGGAGTTCAAGGTGCTTGAAGCAGACGGTAGCGAACAGGCACTGGAGAAGCTTAATGACCCGGGTCTCCACATTGACCTGATGATGACCGACGTCGGCCTGCCGGGCATGGATGGCCGTGAGCTGGCGACCGAAGCACGCAAATTGCGCCCCGCCCTGCCTATTTTGTTCGCCAGCGGTTACGCCGAAACAATTGATGTGCCCGCAGACATGCATGTGATCGGCAAACCGTTCTCGATTGATCAACTGCGCGACAAGGTGAAGGGTGTTCTCAACCTGGGCAACTAAGGCCCGGGCCGGCTGTGGTTTAATTGCGCGCCATTTTTTGCCACAGCCCGCCTCAAGGAATACCCGCGCATGAGTCAACTCCCCTCCACCAAGGTCCTGGTTATTGGCTACGTCTGGCCGGAACCACGTTCTTCGGCTGCCAGCGGGCATGTCATGCAGATCCTCGAGACGTTCCTGCAACAAGGCTGGGACATCACCTTCAGCAGTCCGGCCGGCCCCGGTGAACACAAGGCGGATCTTGCTGCGCTCGGCATTCGTGAGGTGCCAATCGAACTCAACAACAGCAGTTTCGATGCATTCATCAGCGAACTGGCACCGGATATCGTGTTGTTCGACCAATTCATGATGGAAGAACAGTTCGGCTGGCGCGTCGAAAAGCACTGCCCGCAGGCACTGCGCGTGCTGGAAACTTCCGACCTGCAGAGTTTGCGGCATGCGCGTCACCAACGGCTCAAGTCGCGCCTCAAGGTCAATCCAGACCAGAATGATTTCAGTGATGTATTTGCCCCGGCCCTGCGCGACGAGTTCGAACTCATGGCCGAAACCGATCTGGCCAAGCGCGAAATTGCCGCACTTTATCGGTGCGATCTGAACTTGATGATCTCCGAAGTGGAAATCGAATTGTTGATCGAACAGTTCGGCTTGCCCCGGCAGTTGCTGCACTGGTGCCCGTTGATGATCGAACCGCCTGCGACCAGCCCTGCAAATTTTGCAGATCGGGCGCACTTTTTGAGTATCGGTAACTTCCGTCACGCGCCCAACTGGGATGCCGTGCTGTGGATGAAGAGCACGATCTGGCCGCTGATTCGCCAGCAATTGCCACAGGCACAACTGCACATCTATGGTGCTTATACGCCACCGAAAGCCACGGCGCTGCACAACGCCAGCGAAGGCTTCCACATCATGAACTGGGCCGAAGATGCGTTGCAGGTGATGTCTGCCGCGCGAGTGTGCCTTGCACCTCTGCGCTTTGGTGCCGGCATCAAGGGCAAACTGATCGATGCCATGCTATGCGGCACACCCAGCGTGACGACGCCCGTTGGCGCGGAGGCAATGCATGGCGATCAGGCCTGGGCCGGCGTGGTTACGAGCAATGCTGTCGAGTTCGCGAACAGTGCCGTGGCGCTTTATAACAACGAGGCGCGTTGGCAGGTGGCCTGTCAAGCGGGATATACGCTGCTGAATGATCGCTACCGAAAATCCGTACACGGTTTGGCATTAATAGAGAAACTGCAATATTGCCAACACCATCTGCATACACTCAGAGCCATCAACTTCACGGGCAGCATGCTTCGCCATCACTCGCATAAAAGCACGCAATATATGTCGCAATGGATCGAGGCAAAGAACCGCCACACCACACAAGAAAAAAACCTTTAAAAACAGCACTCGGATTAAAACAACAAAACAACCCGCATCACTTTCGAGATTGCCAACAAACAACACAACCTCTATAAAAACCTGCAAGCGCTACTTATATAAAACATTACGACAGCGCTCTTCTAAAACAAGTTAATGCAGGTTTAAACAATGGACACCCCATACAACAATCATCAGTGGATGACGGCAACGCCCGCTATCGACACCTTATCGCTCTTCGAACTGACACTGCCGGGCACTCACAATGCCGGCAGTGACTGGAAAGCCTCGTACCCTTTGCTCAGTCCGCCGCGCCACTGGCTAGCCTGCCAGCATAACTCTTTCTACAGTCAGCTCCGCCATGGTTCCAGGGCTCTGGACATTCGTATGACCTACGATTCCAAACAGCAAGGACTGGCGAAGTTTGCGATGCATCACAATGGTTATCGGAATTCGCGGACACTTGGAAATCTGGTAACCGACCTCGATCGTTTTCTCAATGAAAACCCCGACGAGTTCATTATCGTGGACTTTCACAAGCTCGACGGGAGTGACTTTGATTTTGCCTTTCTCAACAAAATGATGATTCATTTTCTGGGAGATCGTTTGATCCCGACAAAAAACAGAAATCTTGGTCTTGACCAACTAAAACGCATCAGCCCTGTTCAGCGAATACTGGTCGGCGCGCGATCTCACTATGAGTTGGACAGCGACTTCTTTATGAGCCAGATAGAACATGAGTGGATAGGAGAAACCGTCGTCAACGCTAAAGAGTTGCAGGAATTCATCACCAAAGTACTGCAGAAGACTCAAGGCACCTGGTCGCCTTGGTCATTGTCTGCAACGAGTTACGCAGCGCTGGGAGGTCCGGTCGATATTCACACCGAACTCGACGCCTGGTTCGATCCTGAAAAAAGTGAATGGGCACAGAAGTGCAATATCATCAATGTCGATTTCATTGAAGAATCGCGCATCGTCGACCTTTGCCGCACAGCCAACCTGATCAAGGCGCGTCGGCGTACCACCTGATCGGACCGTTTTTACGCACTGGCACAACTGGACCGGAAAGAGGCATGATCGGCCGCGAGAACAACAAAAGCGCCCCGCCATGACCCGAACCGCCCGCGTGACCGACCCCTCATACGAGTTGATGGATGACCATAACGGCTTGTCCATCATCTACCGCCAGCACGGTTTTCCGTGCCCGCTGGTGCGCTGGCATTTCCACAAGGAATACGAGCTGCACTTGATCGTGGCCAGCTCCGGCAAGGTGTTCATCGGCGACTACATCGGCAATTTTTACCCCGAAACCCTGTTCCTCACCGGCCCCAACCTGCCGCACAACTGGATCAGCCAGGTGGCCGAGGACGAGGTCATTGAGAAGCGCGACATGCTGGTCAACTTCACTGACGAACTGTTCGAGAGTGGCCACCAGGTGTTTGCGGAACTGAAAACCCTGGCGCCCCTGCTGGAACGTGCGCAGTACGGCATCGAGTTTCGCTGCAAGCGCACCATCCGCCAGGCCATGACGCTCATGCAGCGAATCGCCGACAGCAAGGGCATCACCCGCCTCGGGCACTTTTTCATCCTGATGGAGTTGCTTGCCGCCAGCGATGATTTCCAGTTGTTGTCCGGCGCCACCACTCCGCAACTGGCCGATGAGCACAACATCGATCGCACCAACCGGGCGGTCGATTACATCTTCAGCCACTACGCCCGCGACATCTCGCTAGAGGAAGTCGCCGAGCATCTGGGCATGACGCCGACCTATTTCAGCCGGGTGTTCAAACAAGCCACCGGGCGCAATTTCATCGAGTTCGTCAATCGCCTGCGCATTAGCAAGTCCTGCGAATTGTTGGCCGATGGCGACAAACCGGTGACCGAGGTGTGCTTCGAGTCCGGGTTCAACAATATTTCCAATTTCAATCGGCGCTTTCAGCAACTCAAGGGCATGACGCCGTCGCACTACCGGAGGCTCGCGGTGCAGCGCCTGACTGAACAGAACCACCACTGACACTCCGGACTAATGTGGGAGCTGGCTTGCCAGCGATGCGGCCCTCACTGCCGACATCTTCATTGACTGCCCCACCGCTATCGCTGGCAAGCCAGCTCCCACAGGTTTGCGCATTTGCCGCTGAAACCAATACGCAACCGAAAGCCAAGCACCGCTGAAAACCCCTTCCTTGCGTTTTCGCCGTCAAACACCAGTGCAAAAAAGTATCGATAAAAGTGCTAGGGATGATTTGTCAGCCCTGCGATTGAAGGCTGTAATCAGTGCACATTCTTCCTGCACAGGAAGACACAAAAACAATAACTGTCCTTCTGTAACCCACCGGGTGCAGAAAAGGAGTGCACGATGCAACCCACTGCAAAAGCTCTGCTTGCCCTCACCTGCATGACCCTCAGCAGCGTCAGCCTTGGCGCCCAGACCCTGACCATCGCCACCGTCAACAACAGCGACATGATCCGCATGCAAAAGCTCTCGAAAACCTTCGAGACCGAGCATCCGGACATCAAGCTCAATTGGGTGGTGCTCGAAGAAAACGTTCTGCGCCAACGCCTGACCACCGACATCGCCACTCAGGGCGGTCAGTTCGACGTGTTGACCATCGGCATGTACGAAGCCGCACTGTGGGGCGCCAAAGGCTGGCTGGAACCGATGAAGGATCTGCCGGCCGGTTATGCCCTCGACGATGTGTTCCCGTCGGTGCGTGAAGGCCTGTCAGTCAAGGGTTCGCTGTACGCCCTGCCGTTCTATGCGGAAAGCTCGATCACCTATTACCGCACCGACCTGTTCAAGGATGCCGGCCTGACCATGCCGGAACGGCCGACTTGGGAGCAGATCGCCGGGTTCGCCGAAAAACTCACCAACAAAGACAAAGAGCAATACGGCATCTGCCTGCGCGGCAAGGCTGGCTGGGGCGAAAACATGGCGCTGATCACCACCGTCGCCAATGCTTACGGCGCGCGCTGGTTCGATGAGCAGTGGAAACCGGAATTCAGCGGGCCTGAGTGGAAAAACGCGCTGAACTTCTACGTCGACACCATGAAGAAATCCGGCCCGCCGGGTGCCTCCAGCAACGGTTTCAACGAAAACCTTGCGCTGTTCAACAGCGGTAAATGCGCGATGTGGGTCGATGCCAGCGTCGCCGGTTCGTTCGTTACCGACAAGACTCAAAGCAAGGTTGCCGATCACGTCGGCTTCACTTTTGCCCCGCACCAAGTCACCGACAAGGGTTCGGCCTGGCTGTACTCGTGGGCGCTGGCGATTCCGACCAGCTCCAAAGCCAAAGACGCCGCCAAAGAATTCAGTGCCTGGGCGACGTCAAAAGAGTACGGCGAGCTGGTGGCGAAGACCGACGGCATCGCCAACGTTCCGCCCGGTACCCGCGCCTCGACCTACAGCGACGCTTACATGAGCGCCGCGCCGTTCGCCAAGGTCACTCTGGAATCGCTGAAAGCGGCTGACCCGAGCAAACCGACGTTGAAACCGGTGCCCTATATCGGCATTCAACTGGTGACCATTCCTGAGTTCCAGGCCGTGGGTACGCAGGTTGGCAAGCTGTTCTCAGCGGCGCTGATCGGCCAGACCACGGTGGATCAAGCTTTGGCTGCCGCGCAGCAAACCACTGAACGCGAGATGAAGCGCGCCGGTTATCCCAAGTAACCGCCTCTAAACCTGTGGGAGCTGGCTTGCCAGCGATGAGGCCGGCACCTTCGACATTGCTATCGGCTGAACTATCGCTATCGCTGGCAAGCCAGCTCCCACAGGGTCCGCGCCGATGTCAGGAATGTTGTCTTTCCTGAACATGTTTCTGCACCCAATTGGTTGTGATCGCCATGAATACTTCAACTGCCAAAGCCCACCTCGACCTGTCGCAACCTGCGCGCAAGGTCCGCGTACGCAATCCCGGCTGGTTTCTGGTCAGCCCTTCGGTGGCCCTGTTGCTGCTGTGGATGATCGTGCCGCTGGGCATGACCATCTACTTCTCGATGATCCGCTACAACCTGCTCTACCCCGGTGAAAACGAATTCGTCGGGCTGGAGAACTTCACTTACTTCCTGACGGATTCGGGTTTCATGCCCGGCGCGACCAACACGCTGTTGCTGGTCGGTAGCGTGTTGCTGATCAGCGTGGTCCTTGGCGTGTTGATCAGTGCCTTGCTGGAGGCCAGTGAGTTTCTCGGGCGCGGCATCGTCCGGGTCATGCTGATTTCGCCGTTCTTCATCATGCCCACGGTTGGCGCGCTGATCTGGAAGAACCTGATTTTCCACCCGGTCTCAGGGATCCTCGCCTACATCTGGAAGCTGTTCGGCGCGCAACCGGTGGACTGGCTCGCGCACTACCCGCTGCTGTCGATCATCATCATTGTCTCGTGGCAATGGCTGCCGTTCGCGATCCTGATCCTGATGACGGCCATGCAGTCGCTGGACCAGGAACAGAAAGAAGCCGCGCGCCTCGACGGTGCCGGACCGATCGCGATCTTCTGGCACCTGACCCTGCCGCATCTGGCGCGTCCGATTGCCGTGGTGGTGATGATCGAGACGATCTTCCTGCTGTCGGTGTTCGCCGAGATTTTCACCACCACCAACGGCGGCCCCGGCTACGCCTCGACCAACCTCGCCTACCTGATCTACAACCAGGCGCTGGTGCAGTTCGACGTCGGCATGGCTTCGGCGGGCGGCTTGATTGCCGTGGTCATCGCCAACATTGCCGCGATCATTCTGGTGCGGATGATCGGCAAAAACCTGACTGACAAAGCCTGAGGCCTGCCATGACTCTCCAACAATCCCGCCGGCTGCAAAGCCTGCTGCTCGGCACCCTGGCCTGGGCCATCGCGATCGTGATTTTCTTCCCGATCTTCTGGATGGTGATGACCAGTTTCAAAACCGAAATCGACGCGTTCGCCACGCCGCCGCAGTTCATCTTCACGCCGACGCTTGAGAACTACCTGCACATCAACGAGCGCAGCGACTACTTCAGTTTCGCCTGGAACTCGGTGGTGATTTCCTTTAGCGCCACGGCCCTGTGCCTGCTGATTGCGGTGCCGGCGGCGTACTCGATGGCCTTCTACGAAACCCAGCGCACCAAAGGCACGCTGCTGTGGATGCTCTCGACCAAGATGCTGCCGCCGGTGGGCGTGCTGATGCCGATCTACTTGCTGGCGAAGAGTTTCGGCCTGCTCGACACGCGCATCGCACTGATTGTGATCTACACGCTGATCAACCTGCCGATCGTGGTCTGGATGGTTTACACCTACTTCAAAGACATCCCCAAAGACATCCTCGAAGCCGCCCGCCTCGACGGCGCTACGCTGTGGCAGGAAATGGTTCGCGTACTGCTGCCGATCGCCAAGGGCGGCCTCGCCTCGACCGTACTGCTGTCGTTGATTCTGTGCTGGAACGAGGCGTTCTGGTCGCTGAACCTGACCTCGTCAAAAGCCGCGCCACTGACGGCGTTGATCGCCTCGTATTCGAGTCCGGAAGGGTTGTTCTGGGCCAAGTTGTCGGCGGTGTCGACCCTGGCGTGTGCGCCGATTCTTATCTTCGGCTGGATCAGCCAGAAACAACTGGTGCGCGGCCTCTCGTTTGGCGCCGTGAAATGAAGATCCCGAACCCAACCCTATCCCCTGTGGGAGCGAGCTTGCTCGCGAAAGCGGAGTGTCATCCAACAATGATGGTGACTGACACGCCCCCTTCGCGAGCAAGCTCGCTCCCACAGAAAAGCCGATCCGGTTCATCTGAATAATAAATTGCGGAGGCCCATCATCATGGCCAACCTGAAAATCAAGAATCTGCAAAAAGGCTTCGAAGGCTTCTCCATCATCAAAGGCATCGACCTTGAAGTGAACGACAAGGAATTCGTGGTCTTCGTCGGCCCGTCGGGCTGCGGCAAATCCACCCTGCTGCGGCTGATCGCCGGTCTGGAAGAAGTCAGCGACGGCACCATCGAACTCGATGGCCGCGACATCACCGAAGTCAGCCCGGCCAAGCGCGATCTGGCGATGGTGTTCCAGACTTACGCGCTGTATCCGCACATGACCGTGAAGAAAAACATGTCGTTCGCCCTCGATCTGGCCGGCGTACCCAAAGCCGAAGTCGAGAAGAAAGTCGGCGAGGCAGCGCGCATCCTCGAGCTCGGCCCGATGCTTGAGCGCAAGCCCAAACAGCTCTCCGGCGGCCAGCGTCAGCGCGTCGCGATTGGCCGCGCTATCGTGCGCAACCCGAAAATCTTCCTGTTCGACGAGCCACTGTCCAACCTCGATGCCGCGCTGCGCGTACAGATGCGTCTGGAGTTGCTGCGTCTGCACAAAGACCTGCAAGCGACGATGATTTACGTGACCCACGATCAGGTCGAAGCGATGACCATGGCCGACAAGGTTGTGGTACTCAATGGCGGCAAGATCGAACAGGTCGGCTCACCGCTGGATCTGTATCACCAACCGGCCAATCTGTTCGTCGCCGGGTTTCTCGGCACACCGAAAATGGGTTTCCTCAAGGGCAAGATCGCCCGCGTCGATGCCCAGAGCTGCGAAGTGTCACTGGACGCTGGCACGCGCATCACCCTGCCGTTCAACGCCGCCAACCTGAGTGTCGGCAGCACCGTAACCCTTGGCATTCGCCCGGAACATCTGGAACTGGCGCAAGCGGGCGACTGCACCCTGCAAGTCACCGCCGACGTTAGTGAACGCTTGGGCAGCGACACCTTCTGCCACGTCACCACCAACGCCGGCGAAGCGCTGACCATGCGCGTACGCGGTGATCTGGCCAGCCGTTACGGCGAACAACTGAGCCTGCACCTCGACCCGGCGCACTGCCATTTATTCGATGCCGAAGGTGTCGCGTTAACCCGCCCGCTGCGCGCTGCGGCCTGATTTCGAGAACTCCCGATGAAACTCAATCAACAGAACCTCCATCGTCTGGCCGCCGAAGTGCAACTGCCGGCCTATAGCCTCAGCGACACCCGTCAGGGCATCGCCCACATCGGTGTCGGCGGCTTCCACCGCGCGCATCAGGCCTATTACACCGACGCCCTGATGAACACCGGCGAAGCCCTCGACTGGGCGATTTGCGGCGTTGGCCTGCGCGCCGAAGACCGCCGCGCCCGCGATGACCTCAAGGAACAGGATTACCTGTTCACCCTGTTCGAACTCGGCGACAGCGACGACACCGAAGTCCGCGTGATTGGCGCGATTCGCGACATGCTGCTGTCCGAGGACGGTGCTCAGGCGTTGATCGACAAGCTCGCCGACCCGCAGATTCGTATCGTCTCGCTGACCATCACCGAGGGCGGTTACTGCATCGACGACAGCAACGGCGAATTCATGGCGCACTTGCCGCAGATCCAACACGATCTGGCCCACCCGCAAAACCCGAAAACCGTGTTCGGCTTCTTGTGTGCAGCACTGGAAAAACGCCGCGCGGCGGGCATCCCGGCGTTTACCGTGATGTCCTGCGATAACCTGCCGCACAACGGCGCCGTGACGCGCAAGGCGCTGCTGGCGTTTGCCACGCTACGCAATAGCAATCTGTGCAGCTGGATCGACGCCAACGTCAGTTTCCCCAACGCCATGGTCGATCGCATCACCCCCATGACCAGCACCGCACATCGCCTGCAACTGGCCGACAAACACGGCGTCGACGATGCCTGGCCGGTGGTCTGCGAACCGTTCGTGCAGTGGGTGCTGGAAGACAAATTCGTTAACGGTCGCCCGGCTTGGGAAAAGGTCGGCGTGCAGTTCACCGACGATGTTTCGCCCTATGAAGAAATGAAAATCAAACTGCTCAACGGCAGCCACCTGGCGCTGACGTATCTGGGCTTTTTGAAGGGCTATCGGTTTGTTCACGAAACCATGAATGACCCGCTGTTCGTGCGCTATATGCGTGCTTATATGGACCTGGACGTGACACCGCAACTGGCGCCGGTGCCGGGTATTGACCTGACGGATTACAAAAACACATTGGTGGCGCGTTTTTCCAATCAGGCGATTGCCGATCAGCTGGAGCGGGTGTGTTCGGACGGTTCGTCGAAGTTTCCCAAGTTCACCATTCCGACGATCAACCGGTTGATTGCCGATGGGCAGGAGACCAAGCGTGCGGCGTTGGTGGCCGCTGCTTGGGCGTTGTATTTGAAGGGTGTCGATGAGAATGGTGATACCTATTCGATTCCTGATCCACGCGCGGCGTTTTGTCAGGCGTTGGTGGCGGACGATGCTTTAATTACGCAGCGGTTGTTGGCGGTTGAGGAGATTTTCGGCACGGCGATACCGCGTTCGGCGGAGTTTGTCGCGGCGTTTGAGTGGTGCTGCAATAGCTTGCGCGAGGATGGAGTGACGCGGACGCTGGAGCGGATTCTTGCCTGAAAAGCCCCTCACCCTAGCCCTCTCCCAAAGGGAGAGGGGACTGACCGAGTGGTCTGTGCAAGTTACATCGACCTGAACGCCCGGAGTCGAACTCAGGTATTGAACAGCACCTGATTTAGAGAACCGGAGTCGAACTCAGCTTTTGAACAGCCCCCGATCAGCTCCCTTTCCCCCTCGCCCCCTTGGGGGCGGTCCGACGTTTCGGGAGGGCTGGGGTGAGGGGGTAGCTCTTGATCTTCACCGCAACCCAACGGGTTCACACATGACAACACAACAACTGTTCCTAGGCATCGACTGCGGCACCCAAGGCACCAAAGCCATCATCCTCGACGCCGCCAACGGTCAAGTCCTCGGCCAGGGCGCCGCCGCACACACGATGATCAGCGGCGCCAACGGCCGCCGCGAGCAAGACACCCAGCAATGGCTCGAAGCCTTCGCCCTCGCCACCCGCCGCGCACTACTGGCGGCAAATGTCGATGGCCAGTCAATCCTCGGCATCGGCGTTTCCGGCCAGCAACACGGCCTGGTCCTGCTCGATGATCAAGGTGAAGTCCTGCGCCCGGCCAAACTCTGGTGCGACACCGAAACCAGCGCCGAAAACGACCGTCTGCTGGTGCATCTGGGCGGAGAAAAAGGCTCGTTGGAACGCCTCGGCGTAGTCATCGCGCCGGGCTACACCGTGTCGAAACTGCTCTGGACCAAAGAGCAGCACCCCGTGGTCTTTTCGCGCATCGCACGCATTCTATTACCCCACGACTACCTGAACTTCTGGCTCACCGGTCGCGCCTGCAGCGAATATGGCGATGCCTCGGGCACCGGCTACTTCAACGTGCGCACCCGCCAGTGGGACTTGCAACTGCTGCGCGACATCGACGCCAGCGGACGCCTGCAAGCCGCACTGCCTGAGCTGATCGATGCACATCAATCTGTCGGCACCATTCTGCCGGCGATTGCCGAACACCTCGGCATCAACCCCGACGCGTTGGTATCGAGCGGCGGCGGCGACAACATGATGGGCGCCATCGGCACCGGCAACATTCAGCCCGGCGCGATCACCATGAGCCTCGGCTCTTCCGGCACGGTGTACGCCTATTCCGAAGTGCCGAAAGTCAGCCCGGACGCCTCGGTCGCGACGTTCTGCTCATCTAGCGGTGGATGGTTGCCGCTGATCTGCACCATGAACCTGACCAATGCGACTGGCGCGATTCGCGAATTGTTCGACCTTGATTTGGAACAATTCAACGACCTCGTCGCCCAGGCCCCCATCGGTGCCGACGGCGTAAGCATGCTGCCATTCCTCAACGGCGAGCGCGTTCCCGCCCTGCCCCACGCCACCGGCAGCCTGCACGGCTTGACGCTGGACAACCTGACCCAGGCCAATCTGTGCCGCGCCGCCGTCGAAGGCACCACCTTCGGTTTGCGCTACGGGCTGGATTTGCTCCGCCACAATGGTTTACAAAGCCGCAGCATTTGTCTGATCGGCGGCGGATCGAAAAGCGCGGTATGGCGGCAGATCGTCGCCGACATCATGAACACCCCGGTGATCTGCACCGAACAAAGCGAAGCCGCCGCCCTCGGCGCAGCGATTCAGGCGGCGTGGTGCAAATCCTGGTCGAACGGCCACGAAGACAGCCTCGCCGACCTGTGCCAGCGCTGCGTGAAACTCGATTCCAGCAGTGAAACCCTGCCGATTGCCGCCAACGTCGCGGCGTTCCAGCAGGCCTATGAACGCTATCAACAGCATGTCGCAACCCTATAAAGAGCAAACAATTATGTATTTGGTGTGTGGCGAAGCCCTGTTTGATTTTTTCAGCGAAGACGATGCCAGCGGTCTGGCCTCGAAAGTGAATTTCAAGGCGATTGCCGGCGGTTCGCCGTTCAACGTCGCCGTCGGTTTGCGCCGTTTGGGCGTGGACTCGGCCTTGTTTGGTGGACTGTCCACCGACTACCTCGGCCGTCGTTTGCAGCAAGTGCTGCAGGATGAAGGTGTGTGCCCGGACTATCTGGTGGACTTCGCCGCCCCGACCACGTTGGCCATGGTCGCCGTCGGTGCCAATGGCTCGCCGCACTACAGCTTTCGTGGCGAAGGCTGTGCCGATCGGCAACTGAGTCTTGCGCATCTGCCGACGCTTGGCCCCGAGGTACGCGGTTTGCACATTGGCTCGTTCTCGCTGGTGGTGCAGCCGATCGGCGACACCTTGCTGACACTGGTGCAGCGCGAGAGCGGCAAACGCCTGATCACCCTCGACCCGAACGTACGCCTCAATCCCGAGCCGAACATCGACTTGTGGCGCGAACGCATCGCGACGCTGGTACCACTGGCCGATCTGATCAAGGTCAGCGACGAAGACCTGAGCCTGCTCTACCCCGAACAGGACCCGCAACGCGTGATCGAAGGCTGGCTCGAACATCGCTGCCAGATCGTCTTCCTCACCCGTGGCGGCGACGGCGCCAGCGTGTTCAGCCGCCAGCATGGCAGCTGGTCAGTCCCGGCAGCCTTGGTGAAGATCGCCGACACCGTTGGCGCGGGCGATACCTTCCAGGCCGCGCTGATCACCTGGCTGACCGAGCACGGTCTGGATTCGGTCAAAGGCGTGCAGCAACTCGCTCGCGAGCAGATCGACGCCATGCTCAGGTTCGCCGTCCAAGCCGCCGCCCTGACCTGCAGCAAGACCGGCCCGGATCTGCCCTATCGTCATCAATTGAGCTGAGCGCGTAGACTGTCGGCCTTTTTGCGCACGACGGGATAACCGCTTTTGAATTACAGGCAGACGCTTGGACTACTGACACTGGCAACGCTACTGAGCGGGTGCGGCACCTCGCCGCCCCGTTCGCCGGAAGACATCTGCGAAATCTTCCGCGAAAAAAGCGACTGGTACGACGCTGCGCAAGTCACGCAAAAACGCTGGGGCGCGCCGATTCAGGTGCCCTTCGCGATCATGTATCAGGAATCCGGCTACCGCTACGACGCCAAGACCCCGCGCAAATACCTGCTGTGGGTGATCCCGTGGGGCCGCGTATCAACCGCCTCGGGTTATGCGCAAGCCAAAGATGAAGTCTGGGCCGATTACCAGAAAAGCACCGGCCGCAACTGGGCCGACCGCGAAGATTTCGACGACGCCATCGACTTTGTCGGCTGGTACATGGACAAGACCACGTCGATCAACGGCGTGTACAAATACGACGCCTATAACCAGTACCTCAACTACCACGAAGGCTGGGGCGGGTTCCGCAACAAGACCTACGCGAGCAAAGCCTGGCTGATGCCCACAGCGCGTAAAGTGCAGAATCGTTCGGACGTGTATGCGCGGCAGTATGCCGGGTGCAAAGAGGATTTGAATCGGGGATTCTGGAGCCGGTTCTGGCATTGGTTGTAAGGACGCCTTCGCGAGCAGGCTCGCTCCCACAATAGATCTTCAGTGAACACAGATGTTGTGTCCGGCATTGAACCCATGTGGGAGCGAGCCTGCTCGCGAAAGCAGTCGATCAGACGCTACAGATCGATGCCTTACAACACGGAAAAGCTATAACTCACAATCAACCGTGTCTCATCCACATCCCGGGCAAACTTCTCATAGTTGGTACGGTAAGTCGCATTACGCAAACGCAGACTCACATCCTTGAACGTGCCCGTCTGAATCACATACTTCAACTCGCTGTCGCGTTCCCACTCTTTGCCTTCCTGATCACTGCCCAACACCTTGATGTGATCACCGTTCACATAGCGGGTCAGGAAGCTCAAACCATTAATGCCAATGGCCTTGAAGTCATAGTCATAACGCAGTTGCCAGGAACGTTCCTGCGCAGCGGCGAAGTCGTTGACCTGCACATAGTTGACCAGATACGGATTGCTGCCATCGAGGTACGGCATCGAGTTATCGCCGTTCATGCGCTGCCAACCGGCGCTGAACGTGTGACCGCTGTGCGCATACGACAGCATGCCGCTCAACGCCCGGTTATCGATGGAACCGGCCTTGGCATCACCGCTATCGGCACTTTTCAGCACGCGCAGATCCGCTTTAAGTACACCGCCACCTAACGGTTGATTACCCAACAGCCCGACAAAGTGCTGACGATAAATGTCTTCCAGTTCGGCGTAGTGATATTGCGCGGTCAGGCGATCGTTGATCTTGTAGTCGAAGCCGTACATGTCGAAATGATCGGCGGTGGTGTTACAGGCGTAACGCTTGTTCTTGCAGTGCACGCGGATGTCTTGCGAATCGGTGGAATCGCGCGCGGTGTACTTGTCCAGGCGCGCGGCCATGAAGGTCAGATCCTTCACCTCTTTAGAAGTCAGCATGGCGCCGTTGAACATCGTCGGCAGCAAACGTCCGTCGTTGTATTTCAGCAGCGGCAGATCCGGCAACAGCGCGCCGTACTTCAACACCGTGTCCGAGACCTTGATCTTGGCGGTCAGGCCCATTTTCGCGTATTGGCCTTTCGAGCCGCGCGGGTCGTTGCCGCCCGATGGCAGCAAGCCGCTGTTGCTGCGATCCGGGCTGGAATCGAGTTGAAAGCCGAGCATGCCCAGCGCATCAATACCAAAACCCACGGTACCTTCGGTGTAGCCCGATTGCAGGTTGAGAATAAAGCCCTGTGCCGACTCTTCACGCTTGGACGCGCCCTGATCGTTCGCGGTGTGCCCATCACGGAAATCGCGGTTGAAGTACACCGTGCGCGATTCGATTTTCGCCGTGGTGTCTTCAAAGAATCCGCTGGCCTGAACCTGTGCGGTAAAACCTGCGCACAGCACAAAGGCTCCGAAGCCAAACGACTGGCGCGGGGTGATGAGGGGAAATGGGGGACGCATGAAAAACTCCAACAATGCAGCGTTTGCGCAAGCGCGCAACAAGCCAGAAAAATAGCTCCCGTCCCGGGTCAGATTGAACCAGGAGAAAGTGAACACGCAGGGGTGAGCGGCAATGATGGCAGATGGCTTTGACGTGCTACAGGCGACTTTAGTCTGAATCTGACTGAGGATTCTTCAACCCAGGGTTGTGGGAAAAGTTGCCGGCAATCAACGCCAACTCGCAACAAATGCCCGGCTCCATTGGGCCAAACACCCCATCTAAGGGTTTTCCCTATACCGCAAACCTGCCAGACCTACGGCTTTTGTGCCTTGAACGAGGCCGCCGAATCCTCCATCATCCGTCACCTGCTTATTCAACGGACGGAATTCAAGGCATGCTGGACGCCAACGCAACCCACATCACCCTCACGCTTGAAGGCGCCAACGCCGACCTGCAAGTCCTCAGCTTCACCGGTCGCGAAGCCCTCAACGAACCGTTCCGTTTCGACCTCGAACTCGTCAGCGCGCGCCCCGACCTCAAACTCGAAGAGCTGTTGCACAAGCCCGGCGTCCTGACTTTCGGCCCGACCGGCGAAGGCAAGATCCACGGTCTGGTCTATCGCATCGAGCAAGGCGACTCCGGCAAGACCCTGACCCGTTACAGCCTCAGCCTGGTGCCACAACTGGCCTACCTGCGGCACAACCACGATCAACAGATTTTCCAGCAACTGACCGTGCCGAAGATCATCGCTCAGGTACTGGAAGATCGCGGCATTCTTGCCGACGCCTACAGCTTCCAGCTCAGCGGCGAATACCCGGAGCGCGACTACTGCGTGCAGTACGACGAATCCGATCTGCATTTCATCCAGCGTCTGTGCGAGGAAGAAGGCATTCACTTCCACTTCCAGCACAGCAGCAGCGGCCACAAACTGGTGTTCGGCGATGACCAGACCGTGTTCCGCAAACTGAAACCGGTGAGCTACCAGCAAGACTCTGGCATGGCCGCCGACAAACCGGTGATCAAGCGTTTCAACCTGCGCCTGGAAACCCGCACCACCCGCGTCAGCCGCCGCGACTACGACTTCGAAAAACCGCAGATCCTCCCCGAAGGCACGGCGAAAAGCCCCTTTGCCCCGGACCTCGAGGACTACGACTACCCCGGCCGTTTCACCACCCGCGAGCGCGGCAAGTTCCTTTCCACCCGCGCCCTCGAACGCCATCGCAGCGACTACAAACTCGCCGAAGGCAAAGGTGACGAACCAACCCTCACCAGCGGCCATTTCCTCACGCTCGCCGAACACCCGCGCGCCGAATGGAATGACCTGTGGCTGCTGCTGGAAGTCTTCCACGAAGGCAAACAACCGCAAGTGCTCGGCGAAAACGTCACCAGCGACGTCACCGACAACAAAAGCGATTTCCACCAGGGCTACCGCAACAGCTTCCTCGCCACCCCATGGGACGCGCACTACCGCCCTGCCCTTGAACACCCGAAACCAAAAGTCCTCGGCAGCCAGACCGCCGTCGTCACCGGCCCCGCAGGCGAAGAGATCCACTGCGACCAGTACGGCCGCATCAAAGTGCAATTCCACTGGGACCGCGACGGCCAGTCCAACGACAAAACCACCTGCTGGATGCGCGTCGCCAGCGGCTGGGCCGGCGCCGCGTACGGCGGCATCGCCATCCCGCGCATCGGCATGGAAGTCCTCGTCACCTTCCTCGAAGGCGATCCCGACCAGCCACTGGTCACCGGTTGCCTGTACCACAAGGAAAACGTCGTCCCCTACGACCTGCCGGCAAACAAGACCCGCAGCACCTTCAAAACCCTGAGTTCACCGGGCGGCAAGGGCTACAACGAGTTCCGCATCGAAGACAAGAAAGGCGTCGAGCAGATCTACATCCACGCCCAACGCGACTGGGACGAAAACATCGAGCACGACCAGAAAATCCGTGTCGGCAACGAACGGCATGACACCGTCGAAGCCAACACGCTGAGCGAATTCAAGGTTGAAGAACACCGCATCACCCATCTGGACCGCATCAGCGAAATGCGCGCCGACGAGCACCTGACCGTCGGCGTGACCCAGCACGTAAAAGTCGGCACCGCTCAATTCGTCGAAGCCGGCAGCGAAATCCACTACCACGCCGGCGACAAGGTCGTGGTAAACGCCGGCATGGAACTCACCGCCAAGGCTGGCGGCAGTTTCGTCAAGGTCGACGCCGGCGGCGTGACCATCAGCGGCGCTGAAGTGAAGGTCAATACCGGCGGCGCGCCTGGCGTGGGCACCGGGATCGGGATTTTGGTGCCGTTGATTCCGGGGTTGGCGGCGGCAGACATCGCCGGAAGGCTGATGGAAAAAGCCAAGGCCAACCCGACGTGGCTTGAGTTGAATTTGCACTACGACAATCTGGAACCGGTGCCGGGCGCGTCTTATCGCGTTGATTTTGCCGATGGCTCGACCCGCGAAGGCGTGCTGGACGATGACGGCTTCGCCCGGTTGGAAGACGTGCCGAAAGGACCAGCCAAAGTCTATTACGGCGAAGATCCACGGCCGTTCAGCCGCGAAAGTGTCGCGGTGGTGCAGAACTCGGACGAAAAAGTTAACGAAGATTTACGCAAGCTCGGCCTGGACCCGAACCAGGTTGATTTACAAGCATTAGTGGAGAAAGCCGCAGGGAGGCTGACATGAGCGAGGCAGTAGCTGAGAGCGCAAACGACGGCGGCGAAGACCGTAGCGCCGCCTATCAAGAAGCCGCCGTTGAGCTGGCAAAAGGCATCGCGCTAGGCGCAGTGCCGTTCCTGGGGCAAGCCATCGATGCCTACGACACCATTGAGTCCGCAATCGTCCTCTACAACGCAGAGTCGACCGATGGCAAGGAAGACGCACAGTTCGACCTGCTGATGGCCGTCATCGGCTGGATTCCAGGCCCCGGCGACGGCCTGAAAAAAAGCCTGCGCATCGTCAACAAAGACCCGCAGCGCTATGCCCCGGTACTGTTCGACCTGCTCCGCTTCGTCCTGCAAGAGTGCGGAATCAAAACCAGCCCCGAAGAACTGCTCAAGCAGATATTCAACGCTGGCAAGCTACGCGGCGAACTCGATGAAATCATCACCGGCGTCAAAGGCTCCTCGACGTTCCAGAGCCTGCCCAACTGGGCAAAAACCTCCGTCGTCACCGTCCTCGCCTCCTCCCGCGACAACATGCCGGCCATGGTCGGGATCGTTGAAAAACGACTGGTGAAATGGAAAGGCATGCAGCGCAATAGCTCCGGAACGGCATCAGGCACAACAAAACCCGCCAAGATTAAGAAGCCTGCAGGAAAAGATCCTGCTGTCGCCAAACAAGGAAATGACGATCCAAGCAGGTCATCCGATAAGAAAAGCGATGCAACCAAACTGGGACGTAACCCACTACTTGATGTTACCAACGAGGCTTTAGGTGTAAGCGGCGAACATATTGCTGATTATATATGCGCGGAGATTCTAGGTTGGGGGAAAGAATGGAGCGGGCACGATAAGGGCATTGAGGGTAGCTGGATAAATGGCAAGCCCGGTTCCAATAAGATGGGCAAAATATCTAAAGGTGGCAGCAGCAAGCGTTGGAACATTCTGTATAAACTAACCGATGCAGCCAACGGTACGGGTATCGATGCAGTTTGGCGGGCAACCCCAGAAAATAATAGCAATAAAAAATACGCTATAGTTGAAGCTAAAGCTAGCCGCGATGAAGATGCCCCAAAGTTTATGCGAAAAACTGGCAATACACGCTTGCCAAGTATCGCCTCAAAACTTGGAGTAAACGGTGTAGACGCGTCAACGCTACTGGAGCCCATCGAAGAAAAACCTGAAAATACAGGGAAAAGAGGTGCTACACCGTCAAATGGTGGAAAAAGGAAACCAAAGCCATCTGGTAAAAAACCCGAAACCAAACCAATTGGCAAAGGTATTTACGTGCAGATGAGTCACGAGTGGATTGACAAAAACCTTATCAAGTCAGTCCCTGAAAACTTGGTAAGAGAAGTAAAATATTCATATAGTCGACACTTGTTTTTTTCACCACTCTACCTTGAGAGTTCTGAGCTTCATGCCAAAGCAAGGTTCGAGAGATCCGAGGCGGAGTCACATGCAGAACACAAAGCGATTCACTACCAAGAAGATGCAGTTAAAGCTGCCGTCAATAAAAGAAAACGCTCACTAATTAAAAAGTACGGCAACTTAGACACCCTAAAAATTGAGGCATAAACCTATGAGAAGACAGAAATTTCTAACCCAGCAACGATATGAGAATTTCAAAAACAACTACAAAGAAGAGTTCATCTTCTGGGAAGACAAGTTATTTACGGCCGATTCTCCAGAGCAAGAAAAATCTTTAAGGGCGAGAAATTTCCAAGCACTTTACTTGAGAAATATTTTAATGCTCTACACAGCTGGAGAAGAAATAAGAAACCTAGAGTCACCGTTAGAAAACCTGATAGAAAGTTACGAAACTCTTCAGGATAAACTTGCAATTTACGAGCAGATACCCAACATCACCCCGCTGATCATAGATGACTGGCTGGATGAGTACGAAGAATGCATGCAGGTGATAAGTCTATGCATCCTTCTTCACAGGACAGATCTTTTAAAACGCTTCGTACAACTGATAGACACTGCAGGGTATGCAGGCACAGACACTCTTTATGAAGATCTACTAATTAAAGTACTGCCCAATCGGGAAGATATAGATCAATGGTATCACGATATCTATACACCACTAATTCAGGCAATTTATGCTGAGGAAAAACAGATTGCTTCCGAGCATTTAGATACATATTGCAAAAATTGGTATCCAGCTTTTGAACAAGCGCCTTGGCATGATACACATAGCGATGGCGATGAGGGAAGTTATGTTGGGTACTGGGCGCTTGAGGCTGGAGCGATAGCTTTTCTGTATGGTATCGATGACAGTAAGATCAGCCATATGGTTTATCCGAAAGATTTGGTTGAATATGCAAGAAACTACAAGCCTGCAAATACTTCTGAGGTTTCTCGCGTAGACGCCGGACAACCATGCAGTAGAGCAGGATACTGGTTCACCCCCGCTCAAGCGGAATCTCGCCGCCATTTCAATCAAGGAGAAATCATGCCTAGTTTCGGCGATTCGAAATGGGGCGATACTATTTGGTATTGGTCAGGCGAAGAATAGACTAATCTAATGGTCGCTCGGCGCTGTTATTCAGGCGCTGAGCGAGGAATGTGACGCGGGAAATAATCATACTTGGATACACTTCCGGCACCACTCCACGCCTCACCAAATGAAATTTCCTGCAAGTAAGCTGCACAACAAATACTAAAAAATTTCAGATATAACTTTTACCCTTGATTGAAAGCTCTGTTATGAAAAGAAGACAAGAATTTTTAACCGAGGCCAGACATTTCGACTTCCTCGCCTATAGCGAGGGAACTAAAGAGTTCTGGGCGAACAATACATTCGAGTCAGACACTCCAGAGCAAGAAGCCTCATTAAGAGCTACGCACTTCAAAAACGTAGCCCTAAAGAAACTGTTCATCTCGTACACCGCCGGATTAGAAATAACCTCGTTAGTACCGCTTCTCGAAGAGCTCATTACACACTATGAGAACCGCCAGGAAAAACTATCTCTATCTGAAAATATAGTAGATATATCGCCGCTTGCCATTGACGACTGGCTAGATGAGTACGAAGAGTGTGTTCAAGTAATTAGCTTATGCATACTGCTGCGCCGCACAGATCTACTAAAGCGATTCGTCGTACTCTTTGATAAAGCAGGCTACAATGGTCAAGATGCTTTGTATGAGGATCTTCTATGCAAAGTGCTCCCCGACAGAGAAGACATTGACGACTGGTACCACGAAGTTTATACGCCTCTTCTCCAGGCCATCTACGCAGATGAAAAAGATGAAGCATCTGATCTGTTGGCGGAATATTGCAAAGAATGGTACCCGGCATTTAAACAAGCGCCTTGGCACGACTCTCATCTGCAGGGTGACGAAGGAAGCTATGTTGGATACTGGGCGTTCGAGGCAGGTGCTGTCGCGTTTCTATACGGCATAGATGATCGCAAGATCAACCATATGGTTTATCCAAAGGATCTTGTTGAATACGCACGAGGCCATAGTACTTCAGATAAAAATAACACTATCAACCGCATTGAAGCGGGCCAACCTTGTAGCAAAACAGATTTTTGGTTTACGCCAGCCCAGGAAAACTCTCGGAGACACTTTCAACAGGGTGAAATTTTTCCTGACATCACCGACTCCCGCTGGGGCGATACACTCTGGTATTGGTCAGGAGAAGAATGAATCGTTCGCTCAGCGCTTATTTTTCGGTACTGAGCGAAACATATTGATAACACATTTAAATTAGAGATATGGACTATTGCTCTACAATAAATTGCCGTTACAGCCAAGTTTAGGCATTAATATATGCAGAAAAGACAAAAATTCTTCAGTGATGCCCACTACGAGAATTTCCTGAGAGAGCACGGCGAAGCTAATGAAATCTTAAAAACAACCAAATTCAAGTCCGACACATCCGAAGGTGAAGCAACACTTCGTTCAAGATTTTCTCAACGTTTAGCACTTCGAAAGCTAATGGCCATGTATACAGCAGGCGAAGAAATATCCTTGCTGATTCCTCAACTAGAATATCTAGTTGAAAAATATGAAATCCGGCAGACTGCACTAGCCGCATCTGAACAATCTCCAGAAATTTCACCACTCGCAATAGACGATTGGCCACACGAGTATGAGGAATGCGTGCAAGTTATAGGCCTTTGCATCCTATTACATCGCACAGACCTGCTTAAGCGCTTTGTTAATCTGATAGATAATGCTGGGTATGCGGGCGACGATACACTGTACGAAGATCTACTCTGCAAAATGTTACCTGGTAGAGCTGATATATACCAATGGTACCACGATGTTTATTCTCCGCTAGTGCAAGCCATATATGCAAAAACCAAAGAAGAAGCCACAAACTTTCTAAAAGAATATTGCACCCAATGGTACCCGGCCTTTAAACAAGCTCCTTGGTATGATACTCATCTGCAGGGCGAAGAAGGAAATTATGTCGGATACTGGGCCTTTGAGGCAGGTGCTATTGCCTTTTTATATGGGATAGATGACAGCAAAATTGATCACATGGTTTATCCAAAGGACTTGGTCGAATACGCCCGAAATCATAAGCCAGCAAATGAATATTAAATTCCAGATTCATAAAACCGGGCAAGAATCTTCGTTGTCAAAGTATCGCCTCGCGCAGCGACACTCCGGGCGCTCCAATAAAACCAGAATTACTTTCATTATGGGAAAAACCAAACCACTCGTAAGCAACCACGACAAATCTTTAGCTAAGGCATGTTGCATTACCGCCACCAAGGCTTGAGGAACAACCATGATGGAAAGACAGCATTTTTATAGCGAAAATCATTACAGCATCTTCCTGAAGGCATATGACGATGCTATAGATTTTTACCGCACTAAAAAATTCAAATCAGATTCTTCCAAAGAAGAAGAAATGCTTCGCTCTAGATTTTTTCAAAGGCTTTCCCTGAACAAGCTTTTAGCGACTTACACAGCAGGAGAAGCAGTTCCCGCGCTCATTCCGATACTTGAAGATCTAGTTTCCAAGTATGAAGAATGGCAAATCAATCTAGCACAATACGAAAAGAGCCCTAACATATCACCATTAGCAATTAGTGATTACCCCTATCAATATGAAAAATGCGTTCAAGTCATAGGGCTTTGCATCCTATTACATCGCACAGATCTGCTTAAGCGTTTTGTAATTTTGATCGATAATGCCGGCTACGAAGGCACCGATACACTCTATGAAGATTTGCTTTGCAAAATTTTACCTGGCAGACACGATATAGATCAGTGGTATCACGACGTCTATTCTCCTTTAGTACAGACTATCTACGCAGACAGCGAAAAGAAAGCAGCGAGACTTCTGAAAAAATACTGTAGTCAATGGTACCCCGCTTTTAAGCAAGCTCCATGGCACGATTCGCACTTACAGGGCGAAGATGGCAATTACGTAGGGTACTGGGCTATAGAAGCGGGAGCTATCGCATTTTTATACGGGATAGACGATAGCAAAATAGATGACATGATTTATCCAAGGGACCTGGTCGAATACGCCAGAAATGTGGCCATTCGATTGGAGCAGAATACTCATGAACATACGACAGACACTCTTTAGCGCCGCACGCTATGAAAATTTCCTCAGGGAATATGATGAGCTTCTAAATTTGTTCTCAACAAACAAATTCAAATCAGACTGTGCGTTAGAGGAAGCATCTCAGCGCGCCAGATATTTCCAGACGCTCGCTTTGGAAAAGCTATTTGCCACCTATACAGCGGGTGAGCGTATAGAAAAGCTTATTCCTATGCTTGAAGAACTGATAGATAAATATGAAATTCGCCAAAAGACTTTGGCCGAGTATTTAGGCGTGCCGAACATTTCTCCTCTGGCAATCGACGACTGGCCCAATCAGTACGAAGAAGCCGTTCAAGTCATCAGTCTTTGCATACTTTTACATCGGACTGACCTGCTCCTACGCTTTGTGAAACTCATTGACGACGCAGGGTATGCAGGTGAAGACACCCTTTATGAGGCTTTGCTAAACACAGTTATTCCACATCGGCGCGACATAGATGAGTGGTATCACGACGTCTATACACTACTTATCCAAGCAATCTACAGCGACACGAAAGGCGAACCGCCTAAACTTCTTAAAAAATACTGCCAGCAATGGTATCGAGCCTTCAAGCAAGCCCCTTGGCACGATTCCCATCTTCAAGGAGAGGAAGGAACCTACGTAGGGTATTGGGCATTTGAAGCAGGCGCTGTTGCCTTTCTGTATGGCATTGACGACAGCAAAATCGATCACATGGTCTACCCCAAGGATCTGGTCGAATACGCTCGCAGCCTGCAATCACAATGAGCTTTTCGAATCCATCGCTAAACCACTCAGCCTGCCCTCTTTCGACGGCAGGCTTTTTTGAGGGGTGAACTCAAGCAGGCGCTTTCCAGTTCAACATTTGCTGCTGCGCGACCTGGAGCAAGTCATTGCCATCCTGCGTCAGCAGGTAAAGCGCATGGGTAATGTGCGGAATGTCTTGCACGTCGGCGTGCTTGAAGCACAGGCAATGCAGGGTTTCGAGCAGGTCGGCGGCGGCGCGGATGCGCTGGACGGCGGCTTCGAGTATGTCTTTCGGGTTGGCTTGGGTGTCGATGAGCAGTGTCGGGGTTTCGGTGACGTTGCTTGTGAGGGGGAGGTAGCGGTTTTGTAGCAGTTTGATTATCGGCATAGGTGATTACTCAATTGGGGCGAAAGTAACCGCCAGCACTGTGACCAAACAGTGGGAGGCGGACTGTGTGCAGACTTGGTCAACCGAGAACAACCCCAACTCAGCTCGCCCGAAGGCGTCCTGCACACAGCCGCCACAGCTATGCACCGCACGGACGTAGATGTCCGCAGCGCAAATGATGGCACATCTGCAATGGGGAGGTTGTCAGGTGACCAAACCCGAACCACTGATTTTGCAGCGGCAACCGACAATAACCGCCCCGCTCCAGCCGTCGAAAGCAGACAAGGCACCAGCCTTTGTAGGAATTCGCCAAACCTTCCAAAGAAAACCGCCGCACTCCCTGACAGCCGGCGTTCAGCTCGGTTAACCATCCCTTAACGCCGTGGTCAAAAACTCTACTGAACCGCACGCCCTCAGCCGTTTTGGCTGTCGCCCAGTGCGGCAGGTTCGGGTGCATCACGCCGAACTCTAGAACCGTCACTCGGGAGTCCTTTCATGAACATTCGTCCTTTATTGCTCACTGCCGCCCTCGCCTGCACCGCGTTTGCCGGGCTGGCCCAGGCCAATGACACCTCTGCCACGTCCAAAGCCGTGCCGTATGAGTACGGCATGCCGCTGCATGTGGCCAAAGTGGTGTCGTTGACCGAGCCGCCAACGCAACTGTGCAAAGTGGTTACGGCCGATATGAAGTACATCGACAATGCCGGTAAGCCCGAGGAGATCAGCTACCGGAAATTGTCTGACGCGTGCAACTTCCAGAACTGACAGAAACGTCTGATTTGCGGGTTTGCGGTAGGCGTGGGGAGTTTCGGCGGTTATGCTCGGAGCCCTCCTCACTGCCGCAAGGATTGGCCATGCAGTTGTCGTTTCGCTCGTTGTCGGGCTTCACGTGTTCGTTGTGTTTTTTGCTGGCGCTGGCCTGGGGCTTTGTCCCGGACATGCTGCTTGCGATCTGGAGCATTGAATATTCCGAAGGGGCCGGGTTTGTCGCGCGGCGCAGTGCGGTGCTGTTTGCGGCGTTGGGCGTGATGTTTTATCTGGTGCGCAACGCACCGCCGTCGCTGGGGCGCAATGCGCTGAGCAACGGGTTTATCGTCGGTTGTTTTGGTTTGGCTGTGTTGGGGTTTGCGGAATGGCTGAACGGCCATGCCGGCCCCGGGATTTTGCTCGCGGTGCTGGTCGAGTTCGCGCTGGGCCTTGGCTTTGTGCAGGCCCGGCGCGTGACGGTCGAACTGGGTGAAACGGTGCGTTAAACGACTCTGGAGCGTGGGCTGTAGTGATGTTGCACAGTTTGCTGGTTCAGATCCGAGCGCAGCCCGGCGATCAGTTCGTTGATTTCACGACAGCCATTGAGGTGGCTGGCGTCGATGCCACTGACCAGCAGATCGACCTGATCGGTCTGGTGATCGCCGAAAACCTTGACGGTCATCGACAAGTCCGGCGACAGCGTGCACTGGCAGCGTTTCGGCAGAAAACTGCTTTCAATGATATTGCGTAGTTCCAAGGCAGACAGAAACATGGCGAAACCCTCTCCTTACTGTGAGATGCCAATCAAGTATTCACGCTGACCGTTGCTGCCCCTGCACGGGTGTGTCCCCGCTGTTTCCCTGGTGCGACAAGCGGTGGTACTGCGAAATGCCCATTGGAGTGTAGGCGCCCAAGGCCGGTGCGCCGCACTGAAAAGACGCATAAAGCGTGCCTTTCATCGGTTCATTTTCACCCTCATGAAATCAAGCACTTGGCGGTGGTGCCAGTATTTGGCTACTTGCAATTTGCAAGAATGGCCTCGGCGGGTACTGCAATTTGCAATTCGACGCTGGTTTGCAATCACGGCCCATGACGGTAAGAATGCCCGTCATCCACCCTACGCCCGCACGGAGGCTTCCATGGGTTCTTTCCGCATTTACGCGACCACCGGGCTGTTCATCGCCAGCCTGTCCACCCTCGCCCACGCCGCCAAGCTTGAAGACGTCGCGCCGTACCCGAAGGCTGAAGCCGGGTTCACCCGCCAGGTCATTCACTTGCCCAAGCAAGAGCAGGAAGAGAACTTCCAGGTGGAAATCCTCGCCGGCAAAACCCTTGAAGTGGACTGCAATCGCCAGCGTCTGGGCGGTGTTCTCGATGAGAAGAATCTTGAAGGCTGGGGTTATCCGTTCTATCGACTGGAAAAGGTCATTGGGCCGATGAGCACGATGATGGCCTGCCCGCCCGGCAGCCAGAAGAAACGTGCGTTCGTGCCGGTCGTCGGTGACGGTTTCATGCTGCGTTACAACAGCAAGTTGCCGGTCGTGGTGTATGCACCCTCCGACGTCGAAGTGCGCTATCGCATCTGGTCGGCGTCGGACAAAGTCGGTACAGCCCTGCAGGAATAACCCGAGCAAGGAGTGCTTCGTTTGATTACCTGCCACGTCCGATATGTCATTGATCCATACCAATTGCCCGAGTTCGAGGCCTACGCCAAGGCCTGGCTCGGCATCGTCGAGCGCTTGGGCGGCACGCATCACGGCTACTTTTTGCCGTCCGAGGGCGCGAGCAACATCGCTTATTGCCTGTTCAGCTTTCCGTCACTGGCGGATTACGAAAGCTATCGGCACATCGCGATGACTGACCCGGAGAGCACTGCACTGGTGGCCAGCCTGGTCGAGAAGAAGTTCATCGTCAGCTATGAGCGCAGCTTCCTGCGCCCGTTGCTGCCGTAGACCTCTTCACGCCGAGACGCCGCACACCGCGGCGCGCTCGGCGACATGACGCAGGCTGTCGAAGTTGATATTGGCGCCCGAGTCGATCGCCACGAATGTCTGCTCGCGCACCCCGGTTCGCGCGACGTATTGCTTGATTCCGGCCACGGCCAGGGCGCCAGAAGGTTCGGTGATTGAGCGGGTATCGTCGTAGATATTCTTGATCGCCGCGCAGAGGTCATCGTTGCTGACGGTGATCACTTCGTCGACGCAAAAGCGACATACCTCAAATCCGAACGCGCCGATCTGCGCTACCGCCACGCCATCAGCGAACGTCCCCACAGTGGGCAGCACGACGCGTTGATCGGCTTCGAGCGCAGCCTTCAGGCACGCGGAGTGTTCTGATTCGACGCCGATGATCCGCACTTCCGGGCGCAGGTATTTGACGTAGGCCGCGATGCCGGCGATCAGACCGCCACCGCCCACCGGGATAAAAATCGCATCCAGCGTGGCTTGATGCTGGCGGAGGATTTCCATCGCCACGGTGCCCTGCCCGGCGATCACCTCCGGGTCGTCGAACGGAGACACGAAGGTGCGTCCAGTCTGTTCCGCCAGTTGCAGCGCATGGGCCAGCGCAAACGGGAAACTCTCGCCATGCAGCAACGCTTCAGCGCCACGACTGCGCACACCCAGCACTTTCAGTTCCGGCGTTGTTGCCGGCATGACGATGGTCGCCGCGATACCCAGCTCGCGTGCTGCCAGCGCCACACCTTGTGCGTGATTGCCGGCCGATGCGGTGATCACCCCGAGCGTCTTCTGTTCGTCGCTCAATTGCACCAGTTTGTTGTAGGCGCCACGGATCTTGAAGGAAAACGTCGGTTGCAGGTCTTCACGCTTGAGCAGAATCCGGTTGCCCAGCGCCTCCGACAGCGCCGGCGCCGCTTGCAAAGGCGTGCGCACCGCGAGGTCGTACACCGGCGCGGCGAGGATCTTTTTCACGTAGTGCTCAAGCAGGGTTTGCTGATCGTGGCTGTGCGGCATGGTCGTCTCCTGACATTTTTCAAAACCCCGGAGACAGAAAGTAAAAACCCGCCTCTAGGGCGGGTTGGGTGCTGCAGTCGTGAGCTAGCCCGCCAAATGAGGAATGGCGGTAATAATAATTGGCTGGCGACGCGATACAGTTGAGGTCATAGGCTGGAAATTAGCCTGCGCGCTGCTGGCAAGTCAATGGCCAATTTTGCGTGGCGACGTTAGTCTGGCGACTCTCTCATCACACCAAGGAAGGATTGCATGATGGCTATCGCCCTGCCCCTCACGGCTTTGCTCGCGTTTACCGGTTATACCGTTTCGGTGATGCTCCAGGCTGAACAGTCATTGATCGATTTTGGCATCAGCCTGATGTCGCGGCCCGATACCGCGCAGGTGGTGATTGATCTGTATCTACTGGCCACACTGGCGGGTGTGTGGATGGTCAAGGACGCCCGGTCGCGTGGGCAGTCGGTCTGGTCCGTGGCGCCTTATTTGTTGTTGACGGCGGTTTTCGTGTCGATTGGGCCGTTGTTGTATCTGGTGGTGCGTGGGGTTCGTGAGCGCAACAAGAAGGCGGTGGATCTGGCTCGGGTGGGTTGATCCGGGTTATCGGATGCCGGGTAGATTGCCTTCGCGAGCAGGCTCGCTCCCACATGTCAGGGCTTTTTTACGGCGACGAACGCGGCGGTTTCATAAGGCACTGTCACCACGTCCCTGCCTCGTAACTCCGGTTCTGCGGCAATCAACGCACGTATCTGCTCATCGACCTGCGTCCGCTGCATTTGCGGCAGCGCGGCGATGAAACTGGTCGAGCGCACGCGGTTGAAGATCACATCTTCCGGTGAGCCGGTATGACCATGGTGAAACCGTTCAACCTGCAGCGGCGTGAACGCCGGGTGCGGAAACGATCTGCGCCAGGCGCCGGTGTAATAGCGCGGCGTGTCACCCTCCAGCGCGTTGACGATGGCATCCAGTTTCGGCACCCAATTGACTTGGGTGTCGCGCAGGTTCCAGATCAGCCCCAACTTGCCACCGGGCTTGAGCACCCGGGCGATCTCCGTCAGCGCCTCGGCACTGGCGAACCAATGAAACGCTTGCGCGCAAATCACCACATCGACGGAAGCGTCGGGCAACGGCAAGTCAGTCGCCGTGCCGCTCACGGCCAGCACTTCAGGCCAGGCGTCCGAGAGTTTTTCGAGCATCTGTGCCACCGGCTCAACCGCGATCACTTGCGCACCGGTCGCCACCAGACGCCCGGTGAACTTGCCGGTGCCCGCGCCCAGATCGATCACGGTCTTGTGCCCATCCAGGCCCAGTGTTGCGGTCAGCCATTCGCTGACCTGCGGTGGATAGTCCGGCCGCCCTTTGACGTAGGTGTCGGCGGCGGTTTTGTAGCCGGCAGCGGCTGAGTGATGGACGTGGTCGGTCATGGCAACGCTCCTTACGACAAAACATCGGATCGACGGCAGACGCTGACGAGCATAGCGCTTGAATTTACGCTGAACTTGAACAGTCACTGATAAAGCAATGAATAAAAATTCACCCTGTGGTGTTCAAAGTGAAACATAACCCTCTGTGGAGCCTTGCCCATGACTATCCGTTCCGTTATGTTCGCCGCCCCGTTGTTACTGGCCGCCGCGATGTCCAGCCATTTGGCCTTCGCCAACGGTGATGAAGAAGCTCCGGTGCAGAAACCCGAGTGCCCCAAAGGCCAGGTCTGGGACAGCAAAACCCAGAAGTGTGTGATGCAAGTCAGCAAAGCACTTTCGGATGCCGACCGTACCGATTACGCCTATCGCCTCGCCAAGGCTGATCGCTACGAAGAAGCTTTGGCGCTGCTCGATACGCTGAAACAACCGAACACCGCCAAGGCTCTCAACTATCGCGGTTATGCCACACGCAAACTGGGACGCACCGACGAGGGCATCGGCTATTACCTGCAATCGGTGAAGCTCGACCCGCAATACGCGCAAGTGCGCGAATACCTCGGCGAGGCCTATGTGATCAAAGGCCGCGTCGACCTGGCGCAGGAGCAGTTGCAGCAGATCCAATCGATTTGCGGCACGTCCTGCGAGGAATATCAGGACCTGGCCGAAGCCATCAACGATTCATCGAAAACCTGAGCACTTATAAGGGCCGCCATCATCGTCAACGATCAGGCATTCAGAGCAGAACTCGGACAGCATCTGGCGCGACTGTGGCGCTACGGTTTGTTGCTGTCGCGCAACCGGCATTTGGCCGAGGATCTGGTGCAGGCCACGTGTGTGCGGGCGCTGGAGCGCGCTGATCAGTACGTGGCCGGCACGCGTATGGATCGCTGGTTGCTGAGTATTCTGCATTCGATCTGGCTCAACGACGTGCGCGCTCGTCGCGTGCGTCAGGGTGCGGGTCAGGTCGATGCCGATGGGCAGCTGGCGTTCGATGGTGAGTATGCGGCGCAGACTCACGTGATGGCGGCGCAGGTGATTCGCCGCGTCGACGCCTTGCCGGAAACCCAGCGCGAGACGGTGTATCTGGCCTATGTCGAAGGCTTGTCCTACCGCGAAGTTGCCGAAATCCTGCAAGTGCCGATCGGCACGGTCATGAGTCGACTGGCCACCGCCCGCCTCAAACTCGCCGAATACCCACCGCTGCAGGCAGTGCCGAAACCTACCGAAGGAGACCGATCATGAACGCACCTTCGGATGAACAACTGGTCGCTTATCTGGATGGCGAACTTGACCGTGAATATCGCGATCAACTCGACAGTGCCATTGCCGAAGACTCGCTGCTCAGCCTGCGCGTGCAATGGCTCAGCCGCAGCAATCTGCCGTACAAGAAAGCCTATGACGAATTGGCACAACAGGCACCGCTGGATCGTCTGCAAGCGCGGCTGGATGCAATTCCTTCGCCGCAGCGTCCGGGCTTCAACCGACGCTGGTTTATCGGTGGCGCCGCCGCTGCGCTGCTGGCCGGTGGCGTGCTGGCCGACCGGTTATTCCTCGGCTGGCATGCCGCGCAATCGAACAACTGGCGCGCCTTGGTCGGCGATTACATGGCGCTGTACGTGCCCCAGACGCTCGATCATCTGCCCACCGACGAAGCTTCCCAACGCGCGCAATTGCGCACGATTGATGCACGCCTTGGCCTTAACCTTTCGCCAGCGACTTTGAAGCTGCCGGGTGCCGAATTCAAACGGGCGCAAATGCTTGAGTACGACGGCGTGCCGATTGCGCAGATCGTGTATCTGGACGCGAAACATGGGCCGCTGGCGCTGTGCGTGACACGTTCGAACAGCGGCAGTCAGCCGCTGGCCCATGAGCGTCGGCGTGAGATGAATGTGGTCTACTGGACCGCGCGCGAGCATGCCTGGATGCTGATCGGTTACAACCCGCCATCACTGCTGCAAGGCATGGCTCAGAAGCTGATCAGTAATCAACTTTGATGCGGTCCACGGAGAACCAATCGGCAGTGGGACAGTTGATCCTGATGGATTTGATTGCAGGCGCAGCAAACAGCACACTCATCGGCACACCATAGGACGAACCCAGCTTTTTGCTGCCGAGCAATGTCTTGTCGGCAGAAAAATACTCCACAACGCTGTTCTCGTAGTTGACGCTCACCTGCCAGAAGCTGATTCGCGTACAGGCTTTCTTGAGTTCCAATTCAACCACGACCGGTTCTGTGCCGAATGCATCGCGACCAATGCTCAATACCTGGCCGTCGATCCGCCCCGGAAACGACTCACCGATTTCGTCACGGGGCATGATTGCGCATTCACCGTCGCCCGAGACGAAAGTGAAGTGCAGGCTCGCGGTTTCCATCACACCACCCTTTTTCACGGCTTGCGCCGGGGCAAGGGCGAAGTCTTCCAACAGCGTCGCAGGCAGGTTCAGAACCTCGTACTCAACCCTTTGGAACAACACTGCGTCGCTGTCGTCCTTGTTCCCCGCAAACCCCACCATCAACTCTACCGATAGCATGCTGCCCGGTTTGAATTTCAGCAGCAGTTCACGAGGCAGGGCATTGTCCAGGCCGGCAATGACTTCGGGCGCCGTCACCGGGGCTTCGCGGGCGATCGGAATTTCATAGGGCAAATCATCGTGACCGGTGCCATACACGCGAAACCAGCGCAACTGCCCGACAGCCATTGCCGGCCAAGGTTTGCAGGTAGCCTGACCGGGGCCGGTAAATGCGCCCAGATCGAGCACATTACCCAGACTTTGAGGGATATCAGGGCTTGGCAGACGCCCGTCGGCGGGTTCAATGCGCCGCACGATGACATCGCGTACAGCTGAGATTCGAGTACCTGCGGCCTGTATCAACTCCCACGACAGCTTCAGCGTTGTACCGTGATTAGCCGCCAGCACCTGCGGTTTGATCAGGAAATTGGCACGTTGATTCTGATTGAACCTGACCGGTTGAAAAAGCGGCGAACCAAGCCCTGGTACACCTTCAAGCACAAGCCTGGCCATATCGCCCTCACGCGCATCCTTAAACTCGACGCGCGCGTAGACGCCCTCTGCAAAACCGAGCGGATCCAGTTCGTAGCCACTGCCGACCAATGTCGGCGGCGGCAGGTCTGATGTCGCGGCACCCACAATACTGACGCTGATCGCCTCTGAACGATCCAGTGAAATACCGCCGCTCACCTGCGTGAAATAGAAAACCGCCGTGCCACCCGAGGCATCAGCAAAATGCTTGTTTGGCACGGGAATCGAGTACATGAACGGTGTGTTCTTCACTGTTTCGGTCAATGTCAAAGACTCCTCGCTATCCTTCGCATCACGGAAGCGCGCGCGCAACTGGATCTCATCGCCTTTCAACCAGTTGCGAGATACATAAACCTGGGCAGTGGCGGCCCTGCCATCGAGCTTTTGCAGGTCAATGGTATCCGGATCATCTTCGGCGTCGGCGGGATCCTCACTGATAATCGGCGCTTCGAACCAATTGCCCTTGAGGTTGACGTAAAGGAACTGGCTCGCCGAGTCGGGATTGTTCGTATCCGGGCCATTGCCCACACAATCGAGCACGGTGTAACTCACACGAAAATCCGGGCTGTCGCCCGCCGCGACAAAGGTCGCCTCATCAATTGTGATCATCACCGGTTGACCGAGGTCCGCTTCAGCCTGGGTCACGTCATGGCTCAACACTACGCCGTTGCAGTCGAGTAGCAGCGTATCGAACGCTCTCATCAATGGATAAAACAACGCGACTTCGACCCCCTCGCGGGCTCGCTTGGCATTCACGCCCCCATCGCGAATCGACTGCGCAATCTCCAGCGCTAATTCCGAGTGCCCGTCCTGCTCCGGAAACCGATCCACCAGGCCCGGGCGCTTGCTGTGAAACCAGATCCGCAACGGGTATGAGGTTTCCAGCTCGACAGTGGCTCGCTCAAGTCCGTACTCAAGCGTGTTGAGCCCGTCTTGCCAAAGCTTTGCACGCACGTAAAGGCTTGCACGCTGATTTTCCTCGCCCGCCATGATGACTTTAGTGGCAACCGCATCACCGTTCAGGCGCAGGACCAGTGTGTCGTCCGCCTGCGCAGTGGGCGGCGGGTCAATGACCACTTTGGCGCCTTCAGGGTAGAGATATGTCAGTGCCAGCGGCAATCCCGCATCGGCAGCCTGAGGTGTGGAAACCGGTTGTTTCATGCCTGGAACCACAGGCTTTTCGAGGGTTGGCGCGGCCATGAGTCAGTCCTTTGATGTGCAGGTATCCGTGATTGAAAAGGACAAGAAACCTGTCCTTGACATCTGACACCGCAACACTGGCAACCGCAACTGTCAGATCTGACAGGTATTTAGCCAAATCGTGACCATTCATCGGTTAATCAGCGCTGAGCGACACCCGATCAAACGAGTGATGGCAACCACAGCCGAAACCGCGCGCCACCCAACGGCGAAGACTCAACCGTCAACGTGCCACCCTGCGCTTCCAGTGCCCGACGGCTGATCGCCAGACCAAGACCAAACCCGCCCGTAGCCCGATCCCGACTGCGATCAAGCCGATAAAACGGCTCGAAAATCCGCTCACGTTCGTCATCGGGAATACCGATGCCGTCATCATCGACCCAGATCTCACAGCCCTCGGCATTGACCTGCACGCCAATCTGAATGCGTTTTTCGCAATAGCGCATGGCGTTACGCAGCAGGTTCTGGATCGCCCGCGCGGTCAGGCGTGGATCGAGCGAAAAACGCTCCAGCTGACCGTGCAACAACACGTCGATGACGATCTCCGGAGATTCCAGCTCTTCATCGACACTGCCCAGAATGCTGTCGATGAACTCATCGAGCGACACTTCGACCTGCTCTGGCAATTGCGCCGGATTCTGCAAGCGGCTGTAAGACAGCAACTCCAGCACCAGTTCATCCAGCTCACGAATGTGCGCGACCAGTCCCAGCAAGCGTTCGCGGCTGGCGCTCGGCAAGTCATCGGACAGGGCCAGAGCCAGACCGAAATCCAGACGCGTCAGCGGCGTGCGCAGTTCGTGGGACACAGCGTTGAGCAGATCACGTTGTTGGTTGAGCAGGTTTTCGATATCGCCGGCCATGGTGTCGAAGACGTTGGCCAGGCTGCCGATGTTGGAGCTTGGGGCGATTTCCGTGCGCTCGCCCAAATGGCCCTTGCCGAAGCGTTCGGCGGTGCCTTTGAGCCGTTCCAGATCGCGCCAGTGCGGGCGCAGCCACATCAGCAGGCAGGCGAGCAGCGTCGCGCCGACCAAAACGTTGATGCTCCAGTACAACAGATTGACGTCCAGCGGGTCCGGCGGCACGACCATTTGCACGGCCGAGATGTCGTCCAGCGGCGTCACCGCCAGCGTGCGCCAACCCCAATCGCCGATACGCACGACGTTTTCACCCCGCCGCAGTCGCTCCTGCTCAATGGCGGTGAACTGAGCATCATCGATTCGCGCGAGGACGATGTGCAGCGGCTGGAAATCCTTGTCCATCGACGCCGCCAGCGCCGGCCACTGCTCATGCGGCACGGCGTGAAACTGGCGGGTAATCAGCGATTGCAGACCGCGCGAATAGTCGAGGTTGTAGGTGACGAAGCGATCCCGGAAGGCCATGACCACCAGATCCGGCACCAGATAGATCGCCGCGCTGTACGAGACGATCGTCACCAGATACAGGCGAAACAGGATGCGAAACATCAGCTCAGCATTCCCACTCGGAACGGCTGAACAGATAGCCTTTGCCCCACACGGTCTTGATCTTGCGTGCCTCGCCAGCATGGTCGTCGAACTTGCGGCGCAGCTTGGAAATTGCCACGTCCACCGAGCGGTCGGTGCCGTTGAATTCGATACCGCGCAGGCGTTGCAGGATCTGGTCGCGGCTCAACACTTCACCGGCGTGTCGGGCCAGCACCACCAGGAGGTTGTATTCGCCGCTGGACAACTCGACCGGCTGATCGCGCCAGGTCACGGTGCGCTCGGACAGATCGATGCACAGATTGCCCATCAGGATGCGGTCATTGACGGTCAGCGGTTCGCCGAGGCTGCTGCGGCGCAACAGCGTGCGTACCCGCGCCAGCAAAACCCGAGGTTCGCAAGGTTTGGTCACGTAGTCGTCAGCGCCCATTTCCAGGCCCAGCACCTGATCGTGACTGTCATCGCGAGCCGTCAGCATCAGGATCGGCAGCGTTGCCGAATCGGCGCGCAACAAGCGGCAGACTTGCAGGCCGTCAAGGCCCGGCAGCATCAGGTCGAGGATCACCAGATCCGGCGGATTGACCCGCGCCCGCTCTCGCACGTGGTCACCACGGCCGATCACGCTGACGGAATATCCGTTGCGCTCCAGGTAGCTGGAAATCAGTTCGGCGAGGGCGGTGTCGTCTTCGACCAGGAGGATGTTGGGCATGGGGTGATCCAGAAAGTGCTGTGGCGACTGTTCGGGCCTCATCGCGGGCAAGCCCGCTCCCACAGTATTCGGGTCGAACACAAAATCTGTGTCCACAACCAATCCCTGTGGGAGCGGGCTTGCCCGCGATGGCGGTTTATCTGTCGCAATAAATTTCAAGACCTGAAGGATATACGCCCTCGCCCATCCCTGAGCAAAACCCTTACACAATTTCACACAGCGCCTACAAAGCTTCACCGCTAATCTCGGCGTCTGCCCGTAGGATGCGGACATCAATATTGGGGGTTGTACATGTCGAACAAACTGCTGGCCGGGCTCGGCCTGATCGCGATGGCGTTGACGCTGAGCGCCTGTGATTCGTCCTCGAAAACCGAGGATCAGGCACCACCGGCCACGGTGCGCATCGAGAAGGTCGAGGCGCATCCCCTGACGATCAGCAGCGAACTCAGCGGCCGTATCGCCGCGCCCCGGATTGCCGAAGTGCGTGCACGGGTGGCCGGCGTGGTGTTGCAGCGCACCTTCCGCGAAGGCAGCGACGTGAAAAAGGGCGACGTGCTGTTCCGCATCGATCCGGCACCGTTCAAGGCTGACCTCGACAGCGCCGACGCCGCACTGCGCAAGGCCGAAGCCAATGCCTTCCAGGCAAAACTGCAAGAGCAGCGCTATGCCCAGTTGATCGATGACCAAGCCATTAGCGGTCAGGACTACGACAACGCCCGCGCCAATGCCCGGCAGACTGCTGCTGATGTTGCGGCCAACAAGGCTGCTGTCGAGCGCGCAAAACTGAACCTCGGTTATGCCACCGTCACCGCGCCGATTTCCGGCCGTGTCGGCCGTGCGCTGGTCACCGAAGGCGCACTGGTCGGGCAGAACGAAACCACGCCGCTGGCGCTGATTCAACAGCTCAACCCGATTCACGCCGACCTCACTCAGTCGACCCGTGAACTCAACGAATTGCGCCGCGCGTTCCGCTCCGGGCAGTTGCAGGAAGTCGGCCAGGATCAGGTCAAGGCCACGCTGATTCAGGATGACGGCAGCCTGTATCCGCTGCCGGGCAAATTGCTCTTCAGCGACATCACCGTCGACCCGGGCACTGGCCAGATCATCCTGCGCAGCGAATTCCCCAACCCGGATCTCGACTTGCTGCCGGGCAGTTTCATTCGCGTGCGCCTGGAGCAGGCAACCATTCAGAACGGTATTACCGTGCCGCAACGCGCCGTACAGCGTGACAGCGCCGGCATTGCCCAGGTGCTGACCGTCGACGAACAGATGCGCGTCGCCGAACAACCGGTGCAACTGGGCGCGGTGCAGAACAATCGCTGGATCGTCACCGGCGGCCTCAAGCCCGGCGACCGCATCGTCATCGAAGGCCTGCAACACGCCCGTCCCGGCGAAACCGTGCAGATCGACGACACCCCTCTTCCACTTGCCCAGACCTCTGGTCAGTAAGCAGGACGCTTTTCTATGCCGCAGTTCTTTATCGACCACCCGGTGTTTGCCTGGGTCGTCGCGTTGTTCATCCTGTTGGCCGGTGCGCTGGCCATCCCGCAGTTGCCGGTGGCGCAATACCCCGACGTTGCCCCGCCGCAAATCGAGATTTACGCCGTATATCCCGGCGCCTCGGCGCAGACCGTCGATGAAAGCGTAGTCAGCCTGATCGAGGAAGAGCTCAACGGCGCCGATCATTTGCTGTACTTCGAATCGCAAAGCAGCCTCGGCAGCGCGACGATCAAAGCCACGTTCCAGCCGGGCACCAACCCGGAACTGGCGCAGGTCGATGTGCAGAACCGCCTCAAGGTGGTCGAGTCGCGTCTGCCGCAAGCGGTCAATCAGCAAGGTTTGCAGGTCGAAAAGGTCTCGTCCGGTTTCCTGTTGCTGATCACCCTGACGTCCAGCGACGGCAAGCTCGATGACGTCGCGCTCAGTGATTATCTGGCGCGCAACGTGATGAACGAGATCAAGCGTCTGGACGGTGTTGGCAAGGCGCAGTTGTATGGTGCCGAACGGGCCATGCGCATCTGGATCGATCCGCAGAAGCTGATCGCGTTCAACCTGACACCGGCTGACGTCAATGAAGCCATCGTCGCGCAGAACGCTCAGGTCTCCGCCGGCAGCATCGGCGACCTGCCCAATCCGTCGAGCCAGGAAATCACCGCGACCATTCTGGTCAAAGGCCAGTTGTCGACGCCGCAAGAGTTCGCCGACATTGTGCTCAAGGCCAATCGCGACGGCTCGACCGTGCGTATCGGCGATGTCGCACGCGTGGAAATCGGCAGTCAGGAATACCAGTTCGGCACGCGCCTCAACGGCAAGCCGTCCACCGCCGTCGGCGTGCAGCTGTCGCCGGGCGCCAACGCACTGAACACCGCGACACTGGTGCGGGCGAAGATGGATGAGCTGGCACGCTACTTCCCGGCAGGCGTGGAATACAAGATTCCGTACGACACTTCGCCGTTCGTCAAAGTCTCGATCACCAAAGTGGTCTACACCCTGGGCGAAGCGATGCTGCTGGTGTTCGCTGTGATGTTCCTGTTCCTGCAGAACGTGCGCTACACGTTGATCCCGACGCTGGTGGTGCCGGTGGCGCTGATGGGCACATTCGCGACCATGCTGGCGCTGGGCTTCTCGATCAACGTGCTGACCATGTTCGGCATGGTGCTGGCGATTGGCATTCTGGTGGACGACGCCATCGTGGTGGTGGAGAACGTCGAACGGATCATGGCCACCGAGGGCCTGTCGCCCAAGGAAGCCACGCGCAAGGCCATGACCCAGATTACCGGGGCGATCATCGGCATCACCCTGGTGCTGGTAGCGGTGTTTATTCCGATGGCGTTCATGCAGGGCTCGGTCGGGGTGATTTACCAGCAGTTCTCGCTGTCGATGGCGACGTCGATTCTGTTCTCGGCGTTCCTCGCCCTGACCCTGACGCCGGCACTGTGCGCGACGCTGCTCAAGCCGATTGCCAAGGGTGAGCATCATGAAAAGTCCGGGTTCTTCGGCTGGTTCAACCGCCGTTTCGAGCGCTTGACCGATCGCTATCAAGGCTGGGTCGGCTATGCGCTGAAACGCAGTGGCCGTTATCTGCTGATCTACGTGGTGCTGCTGATCGGACTCGGCCTGTGCTTCGCGCGCCTGCCCTCCTCGTTCCTGCCGGTGGAAGATCAGGGCTACACCATCACCGATATTCAACTGCCGCCCGGTGCCACCAAAAATCGTACAGTGGCCGTTGCGGAACAGCTTGAGGCGCATAACGCCGGCGAGCCGGGGATCAGTGACAGTGTGGTCATTCTCGGCTTCAGCTTCTCCGGTAGCGGCCAGAACGCAGCATTAGCGTTTTCGACGCTGAAGGACTGGTCGCAGCGTGGCAGCGATGATTCCGCCAGCTCGATTGCCGATCGCGCCAACATCGCGCTGAGCGAGATCAAGGACGCCATGGCGTTCTCGGTACTGCCACCGCCCGTGGATGGCCTCGGTACGTCCAGCGGTTTCGAGTTCCGCTTGCAGGATCGCGGTGGTCTTGGCCATGCGACTTTGATGCAGGCGCGCACCGAACTGCTCGCAGCCGCCGAAAAAAGTCCGGTGCTGATGAACGTGCGCGAAAGTGCGCTGGCCGAAGCGCCGCAAGTGCAATTGATCGTGGATCGTAAACAGGCGAATGCCTTGGGTGTTTCGTTTGCCGACATTGGCAACGTGCTGTCCACTGCGGTCGGCTCCAGCTACATCAACGACTTCCCCAATCAGGGGCGCATGCAGCGCGTTGTCGTGCAGGCTGAAGGCGATCAACGCAGCCAGGTCGCCGATCTGTTGAAAATGCATGTGCGCAACAACGCCGGGCACATGGTGCCGCTGTCGGCGTTTGTGCAGGCCAACTGGATTCAGGGCCCGGCGCAGTTGACCCGTTACAACGGTTACCCGGCGATCGCGATTTCCGGCGAACCGTCACCGGGGCACAGTACCGGTGAGGCCATGGCGGAAATTGAACGTCTGGTAGCGCAGGGGCCGAAAGGTCTGGGTCAGGAATGGACCGGGCTGTCGTTGCAGGAACGCTTGTCCGGCAACCAGGCCCCGATCCTGCTGGGCCTGTCGTTGCTGGTGGTGTTCCTGTGTCTGGCGGCGCTGTACGAGAGCTGGTCGATTCCGACTTCGGTGTTGCTGGTGGTGCCGCTGGGCGTGCTCGGCGCGGTGCTGGCGGTGACGTTGCGCGGCATGCCCAACGATGTGTTCTTCAAGGTTGGTCTGATTACCATCATCGGTCTGTCGGCGAAGAACGCGATCCTGATCATCGAGTTCGCCAAGAGCCTGTATGACGAAGGTCACGACCTGATCGATGCAACGTTGCAGGCAGCGCGGTTGCGTCTGCGGCCGATCGTGATGACTTCGCTGGCGTTCATTCTTGGCGTGGTGCCATTGGCCATCGCCGCGGGTGCCAGCTCGGCGAGCCAGCAAGCGATCGGCACCGGCGTGATCGGTGGGATGATCACCGCGACGCTGGCGGTGATCTTCGTCCCGGTCTTCTTCGTCGTCGTCATGAAGCTCGTACAACGCTTCACCAAACCCCACTGATCTTAATTGTGGGAGCGAGCCTGCTCGCGAAAGCGTCGGTACATTCAACGTCGATGTTGACTGACCGGACGCCTTCGCGAGCAGGCTCGCTCCCACAGGGATTCTGCAAACATCCAGCGCTGTGGTCACACCTGCCATCGCTGGGCTAAGGTGTCTGAACCACCCTGGCCCATCGAGTCCCCATGCGCTTCCTCGCCCGCACCCACCCTCGCCTGTCTGCCGCCGCCCTGCTCGGCCTTGCCACCGGACTCCTCGTCCCCGTCGATTCCATTGTCAGCAAAATCCTTATTGGCTGGAACGCTGGCGTCTGGACTTACCTGATCCTGATGTTCTGGCTGACCGTGCGCGCCAAGGCTCCGGACGTCAAACGCATCGCTGAAGTCGAAGACGAAAACGCCGGGCTGGTGCTGTTCGTGGTGTGCATCGCCGCGCTGGCGAGTTTGGCGACCATCACCTTCGAGCTTGCTGGCAGCAAAGACCTGGAAACCACGCGCAAGCTCATGCATTACGGTTTCACCGCACTGACCGTGATCGGATCGTGGTTGCTGATCGGGGTTATTTTCTGCGTGCACTACGCGCGGTTGTATTACACCTGGGATGGCAAGGAACCGGCGCTGCGCTTCGCCGAAGGGCTGACTACCCCCAATTATTGGGACTTCTTGTACTTCTCGTTCACCATCGGCGTGGCCGTGCAGACTGCCGATGTCGGCGTGGCCACCCGCGATATCCGCAAAATCGTCCTCGCGCAATCGTTGATCGGCTTCGTGTTCAACACCGCGATTCTGGGCTTTTCGATCAACATCGCTGCCGGTTTGTTCGGCTGACTCAATCCCGCTTGTCGGCATTGACTGTTCGTCAGGTGATCATTCACTTGACGGAAGATTTGTTTTTGGTGTTTCCTGAAACCGGTTTCAGCACTGCTTGCAGACGCGCAACCTATAAATCCAATAACAAGGTTTCAGACCGTGAACGACTTCTCCGCCGCCCAGCGCAGCCGCGTGACCATGCTTGATGTCGCTGAACGCGCTGGCGTATCCAAGGCCAGCGTCTCGCGCTTCATTGGCGATGATCGCGCCCTGCTCTCCGATGCCATTGCCCTGCGCATCGAGCAGGCAATTGGCGAACTCGGCTACCGCCCAAACCAGATGGCTCGCGGCCTGAAACGCGGGCGTACCCGCCTGATCGGCATGCTGGTGGCCGACATTCGTAATCCTTATTCGATTGCCGTGATGCACGGGGTGGAAACCGCCTGCCGTACGCACGGCTACAGCCTGGTGGTGTGCAACACCGACCGCGATGACGAGCAGGAACGCCAGCACCTGGCGCTGTTGCGCTCGTACAACATCGAAGGGCTGATCGTGAACACCCTGGGCCATCACCGTAACGAACTGCACGAGTTGCGCAGCGAGATGCCGCTGGTGTTGGTGGATCGCAAGGTCGACGGGCTCGACAGTGACATGGTCGGGCTGAATAACCCGCAAGCCGTGGAGATGGCGATCACGCATCTCGAGCAGCGTGGTTATCGGGATCTGGTGCTGGTGACTGAACCGTATGACGGCACCAGTTCGCGGATTGAGCGGGTCAGCAGTTTTCAGGCACAGATTGCCCAGCGGCCGGCGCTGACTGGGGTGGTGCTGGAAACCGGCGATGATCTGAGCGCACAACTTCAAATTTTCTTGAATACCCCCGGCAATGGCCCGAAAGCGCTGTTTTGCGCCAATGGTGTGGCAGCGTTGGCCGCGACGACGGATTTGCGCCAGATGGGTTGCCGATTGTTTGAGGATGTCGGGCTGATTGCCCTGGATGATCTGGATTGGTATCCGTTGGTGGGCAGCGGGATTACCGCGCTGGCTCAACCGACGGCAGAGATTGGCGCGCGGGCGTTTGAGTGTCTGCTCAAGCGTTTGCGTGGGGATGACGAGGTGGCGCGGGTGGTGGATTTTGCGTCGGTGCTGGTTGAGCGTGGGTCGACCCGTGAGGTTGGCGGCGTCTGATCTGACGCTATCGCTGGCAAGCCAGCTCCCACAGGTTTAGAGGTGTACCAAGCCTTTGTGTACGACCCGAACACTGTGGGAGCTGGCTTGCCAGCGATGAGGCCCAAAAGAACAACACAGAAACATCTGATATTTTTTTGAACAAAAATGAAACCGGTTTCAGAGGTCAATAACAATGAATAAACCCGCCGTTTCCATCAGTCTGTCCAGCTACGGCGCCGAGCTTGTGCGCCAGCGCGGGCAGGACGCTTTCATCGATGTTCTGGCTGCGGCCGGGGCCGATCGCATTGAGTGGCGCGAGGAGCTGCTGACGCGTGAAGACCCCGCGCAACTGGCGCAGGCCACCCAGGCGCAGGGCCTGCAAAGCATCTATTCCTCACCCACCGAACTGTGGCTGGCCGGTCAGGCACAACCGAATCCCGAACTGATCACCGCGCTGCAACAGGCCGAAGCGTTCGGTTCGAAATGGTTGAAGGTGTCTCTCGGCTACTTCACCGACAACAACGATCTGCAGGCCTTGGCCGAGCGTTTGAAACACAGCCCGGTGCAGTTGCTGGTGGAGAACGACCAGACTTTACATGGCGGGCGCATCGAGCCATTTCAGCGTTTCTTCGCTGCCGTCGAGCAACACAACTTGCCGATCAAGATGACTTTCGACATTGGCAACTGGCAGTGGCAGGACCAGTCCGCCGCCAGCGCTGCCCGCCTGCTCGGCCGGCATGTCGGCTATGTCCACTGCAAAGCCGTTGCCCGTCGCGCCGACGGCAAACTGGTCGCGGTGCCACCCGCCGTCAGTGACCTGCATCTATGGGAACAACTGTTGCGGCACATGGCCCAAGGCGTTATGCGCGCGGCCGAATACCCGTTGCAGGGCGATGACCTGGTGCAACTGACCGCCGAGCACGTCGCCGCCCTCGCCCGCCTCGGCCAATCCCGTCTGGAGCCTGCCCATGTCTGAGATCGATATTCTCTCGTTCGGCGAAACCATGGCGATGCTGGTCGCCGAGCAGACCGGTGATCTGGCGGCGGTCGAGCACTTCCACAAACGCATTGCCGGGGCCGACAGCAATGTCGCGATCGGGCTGTCGCGGCTGGGTTTCAACGTCGCGTGGCTGAGTCGGGTTGGCAATGACTCGCTTGGGCGTTTTGTGGTCGAGACCCTGATCAAGGAAGGCCTGGATTGCAGCCATGTCGATGTCGATCAACAGCACCCGACCGGTTTCCAGTTCAAATCGCGCAACGACGATGGCAGCGACCCGCAGGTCGAGTATTTCCGGCGCGGTTCGGCGGCCAGTCATCTGTCGCCGCAGTCGATCACCGACAGCCTGCTGAGCGCCCGCCATCTGCACGCCACCGGCATTCCACCGGCGCTCTCCGCCTCGGCGCGGGAGATGTCCTTCGAACTGATGACGCGCATGCGCAATGCCGGGCGCAGCGTGTCGTTCGACCCCAATCTGCGCCCGAGCCTGTGGGCCAGCGAACGCGAAATGATCACCGAAATCAACCGCCTCGCCGCCCTCGCCCATTGGGTGTTGCCGGGGCTGAGTGAAGGTCGCTTGCTGACTGGTTTTGACGATCCGGCGGACATTGCGGCGTTTTATCTCGACCAAGGTGCAGAGGCCGTGGCGATCAAGCTTGGCCCGGAAGGCGCTTATTACCGAACGCATCTGGCGTCGGGATTTGTCGCGGGCGTGCCGGTGGCCAATGTGGTCGACACAGTCGGTGCCGGTGATGGCTTTGCGGTGGGGATGATCAGTGCCCTGCTGGAACATCTGAGTTTTGCCGAGGCGGTGCAGCGCGCGAACTGGATTGGCAGTCGGGCGGTGCAGAGTCGCGGGGATATGGAAGGGTTGCCGACACGCCTGGAATTATCCGTTGAGTTTGGGGCCGCCTTCGCGAGCAAGCTCGCTCCCGGTTTTGAAATGCATTCCCCTGTGGGAGCGAGCTTGCTCGCGAAGAGGCCAGCCTGATCACCGCAAACAATTGAACCTGCTGCGACAAAAACAACAAGCTCAGGAGCAAGACCCATGAAAACCGCAACACTCGCCACCCGCCGCTGGTGGTACATCATGCCGATCGTGTTCATCACCTACAGCCTGGCGTATCTCGATCGGGCCAACTACGGCTTCGCCGCCGCGTCCGGCATGGCTGCCGACCTGATGATCACCCCGGGCCTGTCGTCGCTGCTCGGCGCGCTGTTCTTTCTCGGTTACTTCTTCTTCCAGGTACCCGGTGCGATCTACGCGCAAAAGCACAGCGTGAAGAAGCTGATTTTCATCAGCCTGATTCTCTGGGGTGGTCTCGCCACATTGACCGGCGTGGTCTCCAACGCCTATTGGCTGATCGTCATCCGCTTCATGCTCGGCGTGGTTGAAGCGGCGGTAATGCCAGCGATGCTGGTGTATCTGTGCCATTGGTTCACCCGTGCCGAACGCTCGCGCGCCAACACCTTTCTGATCCTCGGTAACCCGGTGACGATGCTGTGGATGTCAGTGGTTTCGGGATATCTGGTGCAGCATTTCAGCTGGCGCTGGATGTTCATCATCGAAGGTCTGCCGGCGGTGCTCTGGGCATTTATCTGGTGGCGTCTGGCCGATGATCGTCCTGCCCAGGCCAAGTGGCTGAGCGATCAGGAGAAGCAGGATCTGGAAAGCGCTCTGGCCGCCGAACAGGTCGGCATCAAAGCGGTGAAGAATTACGCCGAGGCGTTCCGTTCGCCGAAGGTGATCATTCTGGCGCTGCAGTTTTTCTGCTGGAGCATCGGTGTCTACGGCTTTGTGCTGTGGCTGCCGTCAATCCTCAAGGCCGGCGCGAAAATGGACATGATCGAAGCAGGCTGGCTGTCGGCACTGCCGTATCTGGCGGCAGTGATCGGCATGCTTTTGGTGTCGTGGGGCTCGGACAAATTGCAGAAGCGCAAACGCTTCGTCTGGCCGCCGCTGCTGATCGCGTCCATCGCGTTTTACGGTTCTTACGCACTGGGCGCTGAGCATTTCTGGTGGTCGTACACGCTGCTGGTAATTGCCGGCGCGTGCATGTACGCGCCTTACGGGCCGTTCTTTGCCATCGTCCCGGAAATTCTCCCGGCCAACGTTGCCGGTGGCGCGATGGCGCTGATCAACAGCATGGGCGCGCTCGGTTCGTTCGGCGGCTCGTATCTGGTCGGTTATCTGAACAGCTCCACCGGTTCGCCCGGCGCTTCGTATCTGCTGATGAGTAGCGCGTTGCTGCTGTCGGTGGTGCTGACGATTTTTCTCAAGCCCGGCGCCAGTGATCGCGTCGTCGCCAAAGCCGCTGCCACGCGTACCGTGCCAGCGCATTCCTGAAGAGACTTCTGCCATGAAAAAACAGGTCGTGTTGTACAAGAAGCTTTCGCCCGCGCTGATGGCGCTTTTGCAAGAACAGTGCGAGGTGACACTGATCGACAGCCTCGACGCCGACGGACTGATGCAACTGCGCGACGCCCTGCCCCGTGCCCACGGCTTGCTTGGTGCCAGCCTGAAACTCGACGCGGCGTTGCTCGATCTGGCGCCGCAACTTGAGGCTATCGCTAGCGTTTCGGTGGGTGTCGACAACTACGACATCGCTTACCTGAGCCAACGCAAGATCCTCCTGAGCAACACTCCGGATGTGCTCACCGAAACCACCGCCGACACCGGTTTCGCGCTGATCCTCGCCGCCGCCCGGCGTGTGGTGGAACTGGCGAACATGGTGCGCAGCGGCCAATGGAACCGCAACATTGGCCCGGCGCATTTCGGCACTGATGTGCATGGCAAGACGCTTGGGATTATCGGCATGGGCCGTATCGGCGAGGCGTTGGCGCAGCGTGGGCATTTCGGGTTTGGCATGCCGGTGATCTATCACAGCCAGTCGCGCAAACCGGCGGTCGAGGCGCGATTCGATGCGCAATATCGCAGCCTTGAGGATCTGCTGAAACACGCCGACTTCATTTGCCTGACCTTGCCGCTGACAGCGCAGACCGAAAAGTTGATTGGCGCTGAGCAGTTTGCGCTGATGCGCCCGGAAAGCATCTTCATCAACATCTCGCGGGGCAAGGTGGTGGATGAGGCGGCGATGATTGATGCACTGCGCCAGCAGCGGATTCGTGCGGCGGGGCTGGATGTGTTCGAGCGTGAGCCGTTGAATCATGACTCGCCATTGTTGCAATTGAATAATGTGTTGGCGACGCCGCACATGGGTTCGGCGACGCATGAAACGCGCGAGGCGATGGCGCGCTGTGCGGTGGAGAATCTGCTCGCGGCGCTGGCGGGGGAGAAACCGGCGAATCTGGTGAATCCGTCGGCCTGGCAGGGCTGAGATCCTCATTGCCGGATCTGGCCTCATCGCTGGCAAGCCAGCTCCCACAGGTTTCTCGGGCGGACACAAATATCATGTCCACCTCAAATCCCTGTGGGAGCTGGCTTGCCAGCGATGGGGCCGGTACAGGCAACACAAAACCATCAGGCACTGCGCATCTGCAGAAGCTGCGCCGCACATAGCGCAATCCGCGCACAGGCATCCGCCAGTTTCACCCGGTCCAGCACCAAACCAATGCGAATATGCCCCGCCGCACTCGGCCCGAACGCCTCACCAGCGAGGACCGAAACCCCATAGCCTTCCAGCAACTGCTCGGCAAACGCCTGAGCGCCCAGGCCCGTCTGACGCACATCAACCATCACAAACATGCCGCCATCCGGGCGAATCGGGTACAACCCCGGACAACCGTTTAGACGTTCGCAGACCAGATCCCGCCGCAGGCGATATTCATCGCGCATTTGCGTCACTTCAGGCAGGTCTGACTGCAACGCAATCTCCGCGGATTTCTGCACAAAATCCGGCAACCCAAACAACATGCTCAGCGACAAATTGACCAAATGCCCGGCCAGCGATTTCGGCCCGATCATCCAGCCGATGCGCCAACCGGTCATGGCGTGGGATTTCGACAGGCTGTTGATGGTCGCCGTGCGCTCAGCCATGCCCGGCAGACTCGCCGGACTGACGTGCTGCCCTTCGTAAAGCAGTTCGCTGTAGACCTCGTCGCTGATCAGCCACAAGTCATGCCGCACGCACAGAGCCGCCAGTTCCTGCCAGATCAGCAGTGAAAGGCTCGCGCCGCTGGGATTGTTCGGACTGTTGAGCAGCATGGCGCGGGTTTTCGGGGTGATCCGCGCAGCGACATCGAGCGGGTCAACGCGAAAGCCGTTTTCCGGCCGCACCGGCACCGGGACCACCGTCGCGCCGCAAGCGCCGAACACGCCTTCGTAGGTGACATACATCGGTTCGGCAACAATCACTTCATCGCCCGGATCCAGCAAACATTGCGCCACCGAATACACCGCGCATTGCGCGCCGGGCATGATGATCACATGGTCGGCCTCCACCGCTTGCCCGCTGCGTCGACGATGGCGTTCGGCGATCAGCGTGCGCAGTGCCAAACGGCCACGTACTTCGGAGTAATGGGTATCGCCGGCCAACAAACTGTCGATCGCGCCGTGGACAATCGGCAGAGGCGTGTCGAAATCCGGATCGCCGATGCTCAGCAGCAGGATATCGACACCCTCGGCGCGCAACTCCAGCGCTCGGTCGTGAATCTGCCAGGCGGCTGCCCCCTCGCCGGCAATTCGTTGGGTCAAGGCTGAATAGCGCATGTACGTCTCCTGATTGCGCGGTCTCCAGCCTTCACCGTATCTCAAATCACGAAACGCGCCACCATGGCGTTCAAATCCACCGCCAGACGCGACAGTTCGTGGGTCGCAGCGCTGGTCTGATTGGCCCCGGCGGCCGATTGCGTGGCCAGATCGCGGATGTTGACGAGGTTGCGGTCGACCTCGCGCGAGACTTGCGCCTGTTCTTCCGAGGCGCTGGCAATCACCAGGTTGCGTTCGTTGATCTGATGGATCGATTGGGTGATCTGCTCCAGCGCTACGCCGGCCGCGCGGGCCATTTCCAGGGTCGACTGGGTGCGCTGGTTGCTTTGCTGCATCGACGACACCGCTTCGCCGGTGCCGTTTTGAATGCCGGCGACCATTTTTTCGATTTCCTGAGTCGACTGCGCCGTGCGATGGGCCAACGCCCGCACTTCGTCTGCGACCACGGCAAAACCACGTCCGGCTTCCCCGGCGCGCGCCGCTTCGATCGCTGCGTTGAGCGCCAGCAGGTTGGTCTGTTCGGCAATGGCGCGGATCACGTCGAGGACTTTACCGATGTCGCGGCCCTGCGCGGCGAGGCCTTCGATCATTTGCGCGGTGTTCTGCACGTCGTGGGTCATGGTCTGGATCGCGTCGACGGTTTTCACCACTTGATCGCGACCTTCGCGGGCGGCGTGGGTCGACTGGTTCGAGGCTTCGGAAGTCGACACGGCGTTGCGTGCGACTTCCTCGACGGCGGCGGTCATTTCGTTGACGGCGGTGGCGGCTTGCTCGATTTCGTTGTTCTGCTGCTGCAGGCCACGGGAGGCTTCCTCGGTCACCGCGCTGAGCTCTTCGGCGGCAGCGCCCAGTTGCGTGGCGGAGCCGGCGATCTGTTCGATGGTTTTGCGCAGGTTATTCTGCATCGCCGCGAGCGCTTCCAGCAGGCGGGCCGGTTCGTCTTTGCCGTCGATTTCGATTGCTTTGGTCAGGTTGCCGCTGGCGATGGTTTGTGCGGCCTGCACGGCGCGGTTTAGCGGCGTGACGATGCTGCGGGTCAGCAGCCAGGCCAGCAACACGGTGGCCAGCGCCGCCACTACGGCGACAATAATGATCCCGGTGATGGCGCTGTCGTAGTGTTCACCGGCCTGGATCGACGCAGCTTTAGCGTCAGCGGCGTTGATCGCGATCAGTTTGTTGAGCTGCTCGCCCATCTGGTCGGTGCCGTCCTTGATCCGCGTGTTGATCAGGGTGCGCATCTCGTCGAGTTTGTCCTGGCGCGACAGGTCCATCATCTGGTTCTGCGCTTGCAGGTAGTTGTCCAGCGTGGTCGCGAAGCTCTGGTACAACGCCCGTTCTTCCGGACCGGCCGGCAATGCGGCGTAACTGGCCTGCGCGGCGCGAACCTTGTCGACCAGAACGCCGATGCGGGTCTGCGCCTCCTGCAAACCGGCCGCTTCGCGGTTGACCAGCACACGGAACGACAGAATCCGCAGACGCAGAACGTTTTCAGTCACCACGCTGAGCTGGGTCACGCTGGGAAGTTGCGTCGAATCCATCTCGACGGAGGCCTGACGGATGATCGACATGCGGTTAACGGCGAACACGCCGAGCACGATCACCAACAAGGCGATAAAGGCAAAACCGAGGAAGGCACGGGGCGCGATATTCAGGTTACGCAGGGACATAGTTGAGCTCTCGAAAGATAGAAACTACGAGCGTCCATGCGTCATCACTGGCCCGAGGGGACGGGCTTCAGTCCGGCGTCACTGTTTTAGGAAGTTATGTGCGCGCCTGTTAGCTGTATCGGCCAGGCTTTAGGAAGATTGCGGGTCAAGCGCAACTTTTTTTCAGGGTGTTACAAGATTGAAACACCCTGTGCACCTGTTTCACACGTTGTGTTTGGCCATTTGCCAAACGCGGGCAATGTCAGTCGCACGTTCACGCAACAGGCGCGGTGCTTCGGCGCAGGCCTGCTCCAGCGTCATCGGGCCACTGGTCACAGCGAATGCCGCATCGATGCCATGATCGTAGAGTTCCTGATAACCCTCGCCCAAGGTCCCGGCGATGACAATCACTGGTACGCCCTGCTGTTTGGCAATCCGCGCAACCCCGAACGGCGTCTTGCCGCGCAAGGTCTGGGCATCGAAGCGCCCTTCCCCGGTGATTACCAGGTCGGCACCTTTAACGGCTTCGGCGAGGCCGACCAGCTCGGCCACCACTTCGACCCCGGCTTGAAATTGCGCGCCGAGAAAAGCCTTGGCCGCAAACCCAAGACCACCCGCCGCACCGCAGCCCGGCTCGTCACGAACATCTTTGCCCAACGCATGTGCGCAGAGTTCGGCGAAGTGCCCCAACGCCTGATCGAGTTGCTGCACTTGCGCAGGAGATGCACCTTTCTGCGGGCCGAAAATCGCCGACGCACCGTGCGGGCCACACAGCGGGTTGTTGACGTCAGCAGCGATATCGAAACGCACCTGCGCCAGACGCGGGTCGAGTTCGCTCAGGTCCAGCTTCGCCAGTTGCGCCAACGCCAGACCGCCGGGCACCAGCGACTGACGCTGCGCATCGAGCAACTTCACGCCAAGCGCTTGCATTGCCCCAGCGCCGCCATCATTGGTCGCACTGCCGCCAATCGCCAGAATCACCCGTTGCGCGCCGGCATCCAGTGCTGCGCGAATCAGTTCGCCGGTACCGAAGGTGCTGCTGATGCAGGCATCGCGTTGGCCGAGCGGTACCAATTGCAGGCCGCTGGCCTCGGCCATTTCGATGATCGCTGTGTGGTTGTGTGGCAACCAGCCCCACGCCGCATCGACCGGTGCACCCATCGGGCCACGCACACGAGTGCGGCGAAGTTCGCCTTCGCAGGCCGCAAGAATCGATTCGACCGTGCCTTCGCCGCCGTCGGCCATCGGGCATTTGATCATCGTTGCCTGCGGCCAGACCTGGGCCAGACCGAGGGCAATGGCTTCGGCGACGCCTTGGGCACTGAGGCTGTCCTTGAACGAGTCGGGGGCGATGACGATCTTCATGCGATTTCTCCGGTTGCAATGCCCCTCATGCTGCCAGTCTGCCTGCGCGTTGACGCCGGTCCGCTGCACAAGTGGCGGGGGCGTTTATTGTTCATTTTCACAAAAAAGATTTTTGTTGAAGGCGCTGACGCCTTCGCGAGCAAGCTCGCTCCCACATTTGAAATGCGTTCCCCTGTGGGAGCGAGCTTGCTCGCGAAGGCATCCTTAAAGGCGCCCAATCAGTTCTGATCGGTCTGGGGAAGAAGCTGCACCCCCAGATAAAGCGCCAGCATCCCGTCCAGCCTTAACGGATCAACCCCGCTCAACTCGGCAATCCGCTCCATCCGATAACGCAAGCTGTTGCGATGAATCCCCAACGCATCGGCACACGCCTGACTCTGGCCATCGTGCTCGCACCAACTGCGCAGCGTCGCCAGTAACTGGCCGTTGCTGTCCTTGGCAATCACTTTGCGCAGGGGTTTGAGCAGTTCGTCCAGTGCGTCGTCATTGCGATGCCGCCACAGCATCACCGGCAAGCGATAGCGGTTTAGCGTCAGCAAACGCGAATGCGGCAACACTTCGCGGCCATAGGCGAGCAAATCACCGACTCGCCGATAACAACGGCGCAGCCCCGCCAGTCCATCGGCCTGCCCGCCTACGGCGATGCGCAGAACCTTCCAGCCCAGACCATCGAGTTTTTCCAGCAGGCGATTATGCTCGACATGCTGACTCGCCGGCCGACACCACAGCAGTGACGACTTCGCCGAACTTACGCACCAACTGTCGGGATAACGCAACATCAGCCAGGCACTCAACGCCTCAACGGTTTGCCCCGGCCCGTGTTCAAGACCCAGTTCGAACAGGTACGGCACCCGCGTCAATTGCGGTTTTAGCCCGAGTTGCTGCGCTTCATCGAGCAGACGCGGCGAGTCCCCCGCCTCGCTCAACAGCAACGCCAGCAGATCGTCGCAACGCTGGCGCCGCCATTGCTGCTCGGCCTGCTGATTGCGCTGGCCGACGAGCATTTCGGCGGTCATACGCACCAGTTCGGCGTACGTACGCAACTGCTCTGGCTCACCGGTGATGCCGAGCACACCGATCAAGCGCTGATCGAGTAACAGCGGCAGGTTGATCCCGGGTTGCACGCCTTTCAAATGCACAGCGGTCTGCGCGTCGATCTCGACCACGCGACCGTTGGCCAGCACCAGTTGCGCACCCTCGTGACGGGTGTTGATGCGCTCCGGCTCACCGCTGCCGAGGATCAGCCCCTGGCTGTCCATGACGTTGACGTTGTAGGGCAAAATGGCCATGGCCCGGTCGACGATGTCCTGGGCGAGGTCGTGATCGAGTTCGAACATAGCGGCGGCAATCCTTGATTTATGGCACTGGCGGTTGTTCACCCGCACAGGGTCTGGCGGCAAACCCTGTGCTCAGGCACAAAGACAATCCGGCCAAAGGTGACCGAGACTCTCGGGGCGATCAACGTTACCCTTTGCATCGCAAAAAATCATAATAAAGAGAGAGCCGCTATGTCGCAGAGCGCCGCAGCTACCCAGACCATCGTTGACGATAAAAACGCCGTCTACAAACGCATCACCCTGCGTTTGATCCCCTTCATTTTCATCTGCTACTTGTTCAACTACCTCGACCGGGTCAACGTTGGATTTGCCAAACTGCAGATGCTCGATGCACTGAAATTCAGCGAAACCGTGTACGGCCTCGGTGCCGGTATTTTCTTCATCGGCTACGTGCTGTGCGGCGTGCCGAGCAACCTGGCATTGACCCGATTCGGCCCACGGCGCTGGATCGCCGTGATGATGATCACCTGGGGCACGCTGTCGACCTGCCTGTTGTTCGTCACCACCCCGACCGAGTTCTACACCCTGCGCCTGTTCACCGGTGCGGCAGAAGCCGGGTTCTTCCCGGGCGTCGTGTTGTACCTTTCGCAGTGGTTCCCGACCTTCCGCCGTGGGCGGATCATGGCGCTGTTCATGTCGGCGATCCCGGTGTCAGGTTTGCTTGGCAGCCCGTTCTCTGGCTGGATTCTCAATCACTTCGCGGCAGGCCAGGGCGGTCTGGCCGGCTGGCAATGGATGTTTCTGCTGCAAGGCATTCCGACGGTGATCCTCGGCGCCCTCGCCTATTTCCTCCTGAGCGACAGCTTCGCCAACGCCAAGTGGCTGAGCCCGCATGAGCGTGCGGTGCTTGAGGCGGATCAGGCTGAAGACCTGGCGAACAAGCCGAAAACCACGTCGGACTCACTGCTGGCGGTGTTCAAGAACCCGGCAATCTGGGCGTTTGGCCTGATCTACTTCTGCATCCAGAGCGGCGTGTACGCGATCAACTTCTGGTTGCCATCGATCATCAAGAACCTCGGTTTCAGCGATAACCTGGTGATCGGTTGGCTGAGTGCGATTCCGTATCTGCTGGCGGCGGTGTTTATGCTGGTAGTCGGGCGCTCGGCGGACTTGCGCAAGGAACGTCGCTGGCACTTGGTGGTGCCGATGCTGATGGGCGCGATCGGTCTGGTGATCGCGGTGAATTTCGCGGCCAATCCGGCAATTGCGATTCTCGGTCTGACCATTGCCACCATGGGCGCGTTGACGGGTCTGCCGATGTTCTGGCCGGTGCCGACGGCGATGTTGAGCGCGGGTGCTGCGGCCGGTGGGCTGGCGTTGATCAACTCGATGGGGCAGATGGCCGGGTTCCTCAGTCCGTACCTGGTGGGTTGGGTCAAGGACAGCACCGGGTCGACGGATGCGGCGTTGTATCTGCTGGCAGGTGTGATTGTTGGCGGGAGTCTGCTGGCGTTGCGCATGACGCGGACGTTGCGGGCTTAAGGTTTTGGCGTGATGAAGAACGGCCCTTTCAGGGCCGTTTTTTATTGGAGGTTCGACTTGGTTTTTGTGGTGTCCTGGAGATCTTTTCCCCCTCACCCCAGCCCTCTCCCCCAAGGGGCGAGGGGGAAAGGGAGCCGATTTTGGTGCTTTTCAAGACCTGAGTTCGACTCGGTATCGCATGTCGGTGTAGCTCGCTCAAACACCTCGGTCGGTTCCCTCTCCCTCTGGGAGAGGTTGAGGGCTGTGCTTTGGCATCCAGCTCGATCACTGCACCATCGCGTGCTCATCCTGATACAGCCAACGCCCGGGAAACGGAAACGGCGGCCGCCGGCCCGGCTTCAGTCCGAGCAACAGGGCGAAATCTTCCTGCAACGTCTGCCCGTCAGCGGTATTGAACGCCAGGTGATCGAATGTCCAGCTCATGCGATTCTCCTGCGATAGTTGATTGATTGCAGTATCCACCCTTGCCAATCACGAAAAAATCCCGCAAAAATGCAAAGATCTTTAAAGGATTTTTAGCAATGAGCTCGATTCTCGATCTGGAGATCTTCGTCCGCGTTGCCGATGCCGGCAGCATTTCCGCCGCTGCTCGCGCGCTGGAGCTGACGCCAGCCGCCGCCAGTATCGCGTTGAAACGTCTGGAAACCCGCCTCGGCATCCGTGTGTTCGCCCGCTCCACCCGCAGCATCCGTCTGACCGAGGAAGGCCGGCGCTATCTTCAAAGCGTGCGTCTGGCGCTGGCCGCACTGGCCGAGGGCGAACAGGCAATCAAGCAGCAAAACGAAGGCCTGAGCGGCGTGTTGCAACTGGCCGCACCGTCGGACTTCGGGCGCAACGTGTTGTTGCCGTGGCTCGACGATTTCAAGCGCGAACACCCGAATATTCAACTGCAACTGCTGCTCAACGACCGGCATGCCGATCTGTTTCGCGAAACCGTCGATGTGGCGTTGCGTTTTGGCGTGCCTAGCGATTCGACGCTGGTGGCGTTGCCGATTCTGCCGCAACACCGACGTGTCGCCTGCGCCAGCCCTGACTACCTGGCACGCCATGGCACCCCGCAACATCCCGGTGAATTAAGCGAGCACAGCGCCCTGCTCTATCTGCGCAATGGCCGGCCCTATAACAGCTGGCGTTTCAGTCGCAGCGACGAAACGCTGGAAGTGGAAGTCCACGGCGACTACCTCAGCGACGACGGTGAAGTCGCCCGCCGCTGGGCGCTGGCCGGGCATGGCATCGCGTACAAGGCCTGGCTCGACATTGCCGAAGATGTCCGCGCCGGGCGGCTGGTGACGTTGTTTGATGAGTGGCACGGCGAAACTGCGCCGTTCAATGTTCTGTGTCCGCATCGGGTTCAAGTATCAGAGCGGGTCAGGGTGTTGCAGGCGTTTCTGCTCGAACGCTGCGCAGGCCTGGCTCGATAATCACTTTTCTCCGTTGCGAGCTTTGATTGTTCCCACGCTCCGCATTGGGCTGTGGCGTTACCAAGCAGAGCGTTGGACAACAAATTAAAATTAACCATTCCATTTATAGTGGCGTATAACACCATGCAGTGAATATATGCTGTAAACCAGTAGCAAAGTGGCTAAGGTCGGGACGCATATAAACATACGTATTGCCTCCATATCCATAGCACGTATAGACATGATCCGGCACAGATGGCAGGTAAACTCGCCGTATATCCCGAGTCAAGCTGGAGTTGTAAACATGTCGCCCGCCTAATGCATGCATCCAATCAACAGCGGCATCTACGGACAGTTTTTCGCTGCTGATTTGCAATTTAAAAACATTCGTAACAGCCACTAGGTAACTAACTGTCTCACCCTCCCGATCCGTGACATATATCATCGCCACACCCTGCTTGAGTCCAGTCACCTTACCTGCCGCAGTCACCGGCGCAGTCAACGGATCCGAAGACGCATAGTCATAGGGCGGAACCCCACCCGTCGGTCCGCGAAAATCCGTATTACGAATCGAATCCTCCCCAGTTTTCGGCCACTGCGGAATCTTCACCGAGAACCCATCCAGCTTCATCTGCGTCCGGTCGATGCTCAACCCCAAACGTTGAAACCGCCAAGGATCAGACTCAAATTGATTCCCGGTTTTTTCCTTCACGGTAAAGTTGTGCTGCCCGACCGCAATTGGTATCAATTTACTCTGCCACTTATAGTTCGCACCGGTTTGAACCTCTTCAATTAACCCCGCGCCATCAAAAACCTGCAACACCATCCCCGCCAGCGCAGACCCCGAGAACACCACTTTATTGTCCGAAACCGTGCCGCCATTCTGCACTTCCGCTCCGGACGAGTTCTTAACTTCCAAAATAACGGGTTTAACAATCACCCTTGGTCGCGCAACTTTAGATGTTGCAATTACGGTTCCCCCACGTACTTGCTCATACAGCGCAGCTATCACGCTGTCACCAATGACCTTGGCATTAGGAATCATCAACCTGTGCACAAAAGGAAGCCTGCCGACCTGCTCATCAACCGTATGTGCGACAACGGGTCCGCTGCCTGGCGTCGCGGTGTATTTCACGCGGACAATATCGTTGGTGGCCCAAAGAGGTTCCAGGACATGCACCTGGATGGTCAGATCCTTGTTGTCCAGTTTGATCAGGTCAACGGTCTCCGGCTCGTCGTACGGGTCATCCGGGTCTTCGGCAACATCGGGAGCCGTCATCCGCGCTCCCTTGAGGTCAACAACAACGCGTATCGCCGCCGACCATGGTGAATTCAAATCGGCACCGTTGCCAATCTGGTCGAACACCGTATAGGTGAAAGAGAACTGAGGATGGTCGCCTGCCGCCTCCAGATCGGCTTTTTCCAATAGACGCCCAATGCGAGTGGGTGTACTGGTCGGTGTCGCCGGAGCCTCGTCCGGATGCACCTCCCACACAACATCATGGCCGTTACAATTGAGCACAATCCGGTCGAATGGCCGGCAATAGGGATAAGAGAACCAGATCTGCACACCCCGTGCTGCGCGGTCGGCATCGATACCGTCTTCCAGCAAATCCCGAGGCAGTTCTAACTCGAGTTCGGAGTGTCCTTCATCGCCGTTCTGGTCTTCCATACCCGGGCGAACGGCGTTGTACAGAATCGTCAATGGCGGCTCGTAGGTTTCTTCAGGGCTGGTGGTGCGTTCAACGGAGTAATTGAGCTTATTGACGAAACCCGGATCGGATCTCAACAGGTTTTTGGGAATATGCAGGGTCACGGCGTCATTCGTGGATTGGGCCTGCTGGCTGTCGACCCGCATGATGCCGTTCACATGAATTCTGAACGTAGTGCCGGGTTGCTGACCCAGAACCGGATTGATAATGACTGTTGCGCCATTCGGTCGCAGATCGTAAAACGCCTTGGCGATACCGCAATCGGCACCGGCCACAGATGTATTGCTGTCCGGAAGTTGCGGCGCGTAGAGGCTTACTTCGGCGTCCTCGGGCAATACCTCATCGAAAGACTGTGTGTTCATGAATACGCTCCTGATGTCAAGGAAAGACAGAGCCTTTTTCAACAAGGCCGTGGTTGAGATCAGGCCTGAACGGCCACTTATCTGCCTACTGTCAGATCTGACAGTCACGACGAATGGTCATGTTTGCGTGGAGTTCTGAAAGATACTTTCTGGACAAAACGGTTGGCCGGCTTCAGCGCTTCTGGTATTTGATTAACCCTTTCCCACCGACAAAAGGATTTCGGTATGAGCTTTCGCACACTCGGTCACTCGGGCTTGCAGGTGTCCACCCTCACCCTCGGCACGATGATGTTTGGCGAGCAGACCAGCGCAGATGATTCGCTGCGCATCATCGACAAGGCCTGGGATCAGGGCATCAATTTCATCGACACCGCCGACGTCTACACCAACGGCCGTTCCGAAGAGATCGTCGGTGAAGCGATTGCCCGTCATCGGCATGAGTGGGTGCTGGCGACCAAGGTCGGTTTCGGCCCGGTGGACGGCGTGCCGAATCGCAGCGGTTTGAGCCGCAAGCACATCTTCAATGGCATCGATGCCAGCCTGACCCGGCTCGGCACTGACTATCTCGACATCTATTACCTGCACCGCGAAGACCACAACACGCCGCTGGAAGTGAGCGTGTCGGCGATCGGCGATCTGATTCGGCAGGGCAAGATTCGCTACTGGGGCTTGTCGAACTATCGCGGCTGGCGGATTGCCGAGGTGATTCGCGTCGCCGACAACCTCGGCGTTGATCGCCCGGTGATCAGCCAGCCGTTGTACAACATCGTCAACCGCCAGGCCGAGACCGAGCAGATCACTGCGGCGCAAACCTATGGCCTTGGCGTGGTGCCTTACAGCCCGCTGGCCCGTGGCGTGCTCAGTGGCAAGTACGCGCCGGACGCCACACCGGACGCCAATAGCCGCGCCGGGCGTCAGGACAAGCGCATTCTGGAAACCGAATGGCGCGTGGAATCGCTGCGCATTGCCCAACAGATTCAGCAGTACACCGAGCAGCGCGGTGTCGGGATAGTTGAATTTGCGATTGCCTGGGTGTTGAACAACGGCGCGATAACGTCAGCGATTGTCGGGCCGCGCACTGAGGCGCAATGGGATGCGTACACCCTGGCGCAGACGGTGAAGATTACGGCTGAGGATGAGGCGTTTATCGATTCGCTGGTTACACCGGGGCATTCATCGACACCCGGGTTCAACGATGTGAGTCATTTTGTGTCTGGGCGTAAACCGCGTTCGGCTTGAAGTAAGCAGATTGGGGGCGCAATACAAATCCATTGTGGGAGCGAGCCTGCTCGCGAAGAGGCCGGCACATTCAACATCTGTGTTGTCTGGCACACCGCTTTCGCGAGCAGGCTCGCTCCCACAGGTTTTGTGCTTATCTTCAGGATGTGGGGAATATTGATCACTTGGCCAATATTCAGCACAAAAACCACGTATCCTTCGCGCCCCGTTTGACCATCAACCCGCGAGGACAGTTTGTCTAAAGGTATCGCTCTATCGGTTTCAGCCTCGGTGCTGTTTGCCGTTATGTATTACTACACTTCGCTGCTCACACCGTTGAGTGGCGTAGAGATTTTCGGCTGGCGGATGCTGCTGACCGTGCCGTGCATGACCGTGTTCATGCTGGTGTCCGGGGAATGGCGGCGGGTGCTGGAGCTGATTCGGATGGTCGCGGCACAGCCAAAACTGGTCGCCGGCCTGATCATCTCGGCCGCACTGCTCGGCGTGCAACTGTGGCTGTTCATGTGGGCGCCGCTCAACGGCTACAGCCTCGACGTGTCGCTCGGTTACTTCCTGCTGCCGCTGGCGATGGTCCTGACCGGACGGATTGCCTATGGCGAGAGCCTGTCGTACCTGCAAAAGGTGGCGGTGTTCTTCGCCATCCTCGGTGTGTTGAACGAGCTGTATCAGGTTGGCGGGTTTTCCTGGGCGACACTGGTGGTGGTCGTCGGTTATCCGCTGTACTTCGTCCTGCGCAAATACCTGAAGACCGACAATCTTGGCGGATTGTGGGTGGACATGACGCTGATGCTGCCGGTGGCTTGGTGGTTTGTGCAGGGTGGCGAGCAAGGCTTTGGCGTGTTTGATCATTATCCCGGGCTGATGTGGTTGATTCCCTTACTGGGTTTGATCAGTGCGTCGGCGCTGGTGGTGTACATCATCGCCAGTCGTTTGCTGCCGTTCAGCCTTTTTGGCTTGTTGAGTTACGTTGAGCCGGTGTTGCTGCTCGGTGTGGCGTTGCTGCTCGGTGAAAGCATCAAATCCGGGGAATGGCTGACGTACATTCCGATCTGGCTGGCGGTTGTGGTGCTGGTCTTCGAAGGCTTCAAACACCTGATGCGCCAACGCCGCCCCTGACTGCAACTACAAAAATGTGGGGCTTGTGTGAAACAAAAAATCCCGGCTCTGCATCGCTGCAGGCCGGGATTTTTCATTTCAGTGGCCGATTACTCAGTGGCAAGTACACCACGACGCACCTGATCACGCTCGATCGATTCGAACAGTGCCTTGAAGTTACCTTCACCGAAACCATCATCGCCCTTGCGCTGGATGAATTCGAAGAACACCGGGCCCATCAGGGTTTCCGAGAAGATCTGCAGCAGCAGGCGCTTGTCGCCCTGCTCCGAGGCACCGTCGAGCAGGATGCCGCGCGATTGCAGCTGATCAACCGGCTCGCCATGGTTAGGTAGACGGCCTTCGAGCATTTCGTAGTAGGTGTCCGGCGGCGCAGTCATGAAGCGCATGCCGATCTTCTTCAGTTGATCCCAGGTCTTGATCAGGTCATCGGTGAGGAACGCGACGTGCTGGATGCCCTCACCGTTGAACTGCATCAGGAACTCTTCGATCTGCCCCGCGCCTTTGGACGACTCTTCGTTCAACGGGATGCGGATCATGCCGTCCGGTGCGGTCATCGCTTTCGAGGTCAGGCCGGTGTATTCGCCCTTGATGTCGAAGTAGCGGATCTCGCGGAAGTTGAACAGCTTCTCGTAGAAGTTCGCCCAGTAAGCCATGCGACCGCGATACACGTTGTGCGTCAGGTGGTCGATGATCTTCAGGCCAGCGCCAACCGGGTTGCGATCAACGCCTTCGATAAACACGAAATCGATGTCATAGATCGAGCTGCCTTCGCCGAAACGGTCGATCAGGTACAGCGGCGCGCCGCCAATGCCTTTGATCGCCGGCAGGTTCAGTTCCATCGGACCGGTTTCGATGTGGATCGGCTGAGCGCCGAGTTCCAGTGCGCGGTTGTAGGCTTTCTGCGAATCCTTGACGCGGAACGCCATGCCGCAAACCGACGGGCCGTGCTCGGCCGCGAAGTACGACGCGACGCTGTTCGGTTCGTTGTTGAGGATCAGGTTGATCGCGCCCTGACGGTACAGGTGCACGTTCTTGGAGCGGTGGGTCGCGACTTTGGTGAAGCCCATGATCTCGAAGATCGGCTCCAGGGCGCCCGGCACCGGCGATGCGAGCTCGATGAACTCAAAGCCCATCAGGCCCATTGGGTTTTCGTATAAATCTGCCATGGTGGCGCCTCATCATTTCTTATCAATTAACCAGGGTTATTTGTCAGTCATGCGAGGTCGGCGGGTGGCGCGCAGGAGATGCCACGCACACTACGGGCGAGGAAGTCACCATAGATCAGTTGGAACCCGAATATCTTCATTGTCGACCCAAGGCTCTTACGGGCGAGGCTTCTGCTGCCAGAAGACGATTATTATTGTATGCGTAACCCGATTCTACACAGCGTAAATAGGCTTGTCTGCTCTCTCTATAAAATCCGCTTTTTTGCGCCCGCTGCAAGGGGTTTGTTGCACAGGTAGATACCGCCCAGAATCAGCGAACCGCCCAGGCACATGGCCAGCGTCAGCCGCTCGCCCAGCAGCAGCGCGCCAAGGATGACCGCCGTCAACGGGTTCAAAGCGATAAACACGCCGCTGCGCGTCGCGCCGATTTTACGAATGCCATCGTAGTAGCCGATGTAGGCCAGCGCCGAGCCGAGGACACCGAGGTAGATCAGGCTCAGCCATTGCGGCAGGCCGAGATTATTCAGCGCACTCCAGCTCAGTTCGCCGCGCGCGGCCGCCAGAACCCACAACATCAGCGTGCCGCTCAGGATCGAGTACGTCACGGTCTGCACCGGACCCAGCGTCTGGTTGAGTTCACGGGAAAACAACGAGTAAACACCCCAGCCCAGCACACAGCCGAGAACCAACAGATCACCGATCCATGCATCAGGCGCTGCAGCCAGTAGTTGCGGATTGCGGCTGACGATCACCAGGCCGGCGCCAACAATACAGGTCGCGATGCCGGCGACTTTCATCCGCCCCAGGCGCTCTTTGAACAACCACCACGAGGCCAGACCGATCACTGCCGGGTTCAACGCGACGATCAACGAGGCGCGCGAGGCGTTGATGTATTGCAGGCCGTAAAAAAAGCACAGGTTGTAGAAGAAAATCCCGAAGAACCCCAACAGCATCAGTTGCAGCCACTGCCGTGGGGTCGGCCGCACCAAGGGGATCCGCGCCAGCCACAAAAAGCCGAGCAACGCCGCACTGGCCAGCAAAAAGCGCAGGCTGGCGGCGAACACCGGGCTCAGGCTATCAGCCAGGAACCGCCCGGCGACAAAGGTCCCGCCCCAGATCATGGTGACCGCTGCCAGTGTCAGGTAAACAGGAATATCCGACGATGTTGTGTGCAGCTGCTCGACGTTGCGCATGACGCTCCAGACCAAAGAACTTGAGGATTGCCGTATCATTCACCTCATTCCCCATCATCGTAAAATGAGCAAACACTCATGACCCTCACGCAACTGGAGATCTTCTCGCTGGTCGCTGAACTGCGCGGTTTCACCCTCGCCGCGCATCGGCTTGGGATTTCACAGTCGGCGGTGTCCCACGCGATGAAGTCGCTGGAACAGGAACTCGGCGTCGAGCTGCTGCGCCGACACCAGTCGTCAGTGGAACTCAGCGATATCGGCGGGCAACTATTGCTGCGCGCCCGTGCCATGCTCGGTCTGGCCAACACCTTGCGTCAGGAAGCCGCCGATGCGCGTGGCATGAAAAGCGGCACCTTGCGCATCGGCTCGTTCGGGCCAACCTCGTCGATCAAACTGTTGCCCAATATCCTGCGACGCTATCGAGAAGCGCATCCGGGCATCGAAGTGCACATCGATGAAGGTCCGGACCGGCAGGTAACTCAATGGCTGGAAGAGCGGCGGATCGACATCGGTTTTGTGGTGTTGCCCGAAGAGCGCTTCGACACGTTTGCCTTGCTCGAAGATCAGATGGTTGCCCTGGTCCCTTTGGATCATCCGCTGGCAGCGCGGTCGGCGTTGAGTCTCAAGGATCTGTGCGACGCCCCTTTCGTGCTCACTGAGGCTGGCTCTTCGGAACTGGTATCGCGGCTGTTCACGGCCGCGCGTTTGCAACCGAACATTCGCTATCGCTGCTCGCAACTGCTCAGCACCCTCGACACGGTCAGCCGTGGTGACGCCATCACGATTGTTGCCGAAGGGTCTTTGCCGGACGACGCCTCACCTCGTTACGTGAAGAAGCCGTTGTTGCCCGCCGTGCAGCGTCAGATTGGGCTTGCCGTCCTTGATCAGCGTCAGGCGTCACCCGCTACTCTGGCCTTTATCGAGCTGGCAACGCGAATGAAGCACTGATGAGCGGCGCAAGCGCCTTCAGCCATCTATCCTCCCCTCTGGCTGATCTGATTTTCAGCGGCGCGCCGTTGTCCGGCCTGCATTCGAGAGCCCCACTCCACCGCGACAGGATGCGCCCATGCCGTTGACCGTCAAACCCCGCCGCAAACGCAACACCCGCATCGTTTTCACACTGCTCAGCGGATTGCTTCCGGTATTGCTGGGCAGCGCGATTCTTTATATGCAGGCCGAACGCACGCTGGAACAAGGCTCGCAACAGACTGCCGAAGAGGCGTTGGGCCAATTCGAATTGATGCTCGACAACACCGCCCAAGCCGCCCAGGAATTGCTGCCACTGGCCGGCCAGACCTGCGAGAGCGTCAAACTCGCCTTGCGCGAGCAGGTGACCCGCCGCCCGTTTGTACGCTCGACCAATCTGGTGTGGGACGACAACCTCTATTGCAGCTCGTTGTTTGGCGACTTCAAGGAAGCCGTCAACGCGGGTGACTACAACCAGGGCAAGTTGTGGCTGATGAATGGCAACCCCGTCACACCCAACACCGCCCTGTTGGTCTATCGGCTCAGCGAAGGTCGCGGCGGCGCCCTCACGACACTGGACGGTTACCATCTGAGCAACATGTTGCGTCTGATCGGCCGGCACATGTTGCTGGTGCTGCAAGTGGGCGACAACTGGCTGTCGGCCGACGGCAAAGTACACACCGGCGCCCTGCCCGCGTTGCCCATAGCGCAAAACACGCTGGACTCCTCGCGTTATGCGTTCAGCGTTTCTGCGGGGTTTCCCGAGGGCGAAACCTGGCGCTACATGGCCGATGAATATCCGCCGCTGTTCAGTCTGTTGATCTTTTTTGGTGTGGTGTCGGGGGCCATCGGCCATGTCTTGCAAAAGCGCTCTACGTCTCCGAGCCACGAGATGCTCCGGGCGCTCGAGGCAGGCGAGTTCATTCCTTACTTTCAGCCCGTGGTGCATGGCGACAGCAAGGCATGGTCGGGAGCCGAAGTCTTGATGCGCTGGACTCACCCCAAAGAAGGCCTGGTGCGCCCGGATCTGTTTATTCCGTTCGCCGAGCATTCGGGGTTGATCGTGCCGATGACTCGCGCACTGATGCAACAGACTGCAGCGCTGCTGGGGCCGTTGTCACCAGCGTTCACCTCGCCGTTTCATATCGGTATCAATATCACCGCCAGCCATTGCAAGGACCTGGAGCTGGTGGAGGACTGCCGAACGTTTCTAGCCGCGTTCGCGCCCGACAGCATCAGCCTGGTGCTGGAGCTGACCGAGCGCGAATTGATCGAGCCGACCGACATCACCCGCCAACTGTTCGAGCAACTCCATGCACTGGGCGTGAAGATCGCGATTGACGACTTCGGTACCGGTCACTCAAGCCTCGGCTACTTGCGCAAATTCAATGTGGATTTCCTCAAGATCGATCAGAGTTTCGTCGCCATGATCGGCGTCGATGCGCTGTCCCGACACATTCTCGACACCATTATCGAACTGTCGGCCAAGCTTGATCTGGGTATTGTTGCCGAAGGTGTCGAAACTCAGGCGCAAGCCGATTATCTGACCGCACATCACGTCAACTTTCTGCAAGGCTACCTGTTCGGCAAACCGATGCCGGCGACGGACTTCATCAACGCATTAACTCACCATTAACTAAGCCGGATTAAGACGAGCGTCCCGATCAGGCGCACCAAATTGATACAAAAGACCGCAGTTGTTACATGAAGACAACATCAGGATTTACTCTTGGCGCATTAACTACTACAATTTTTTCAACCTGAGCAAGATTGGCAGGTGAGCCATTTATCACCGAGTCGCTTCAAGGCTCTTGGCTTATAGCTTTGTTTGCGGTTGGTATCAGCCAAACACACTATTGGAGTAAAGATATTGTCCAGACTCGCTGAATTTCGTGCAGCTGAAAAGGCCCTTCAGGAACAGCTCAAGCAGCTGGAATCGCTGAAGAACGATGCCGGGCTCAAGAAAGAAATCGAATTCGAAGAAAAGCTCCAGGGGCTGATGAAACACTACGGCAAAGGCCTGAAAGACATCATCGCCATCCTCGATCCGAACCCGGCAAAATCCGGTCTGCAGACCTCTGCTGCGCCTAAAACCCGCCGCGCTCGCGTGGTCAAGGTTTATCACAACCCGCACACCGGTGAACTGATCGAAACCAAGGGCGGCAACCACCGCGGCCTGAAAGCCTGGAAGGAACAATACGGTGCGGCCACCGTTGACTCCTGGTTGCGCGGTTAATCCCGTGCCAACAAAAAAGCCCTGCATGATGCAGGGCTTTTTTATTGACAATATCTAACAAATGAAATGAATTTCATCTAACAATTTTCGACTTTTCTGTAACGTTGCTGAGTCAGAAAGCTAAACATTTTGCTGCGCAATGTTGCGATCGCAGGCCTTCGTTAAACTTTGTGCTTAATCCCTTCGGGTATCTAATCAAGCCTTGAAGAGTACAGCGACTTAAAGTTTCAAGCTGTTTCTCAGCGCCACTATCTCGTCTGCGCTTGCCTTATAAACCTCCGCCTGTCCGGCGTAGGAAAGAACATAAGCCTTGTCCGCCTCGACCGCCGCCACCAAGGTTTGCGACAACACATGTCGACCGTTTTCGGTGATCGTGCAAGTGGTTTCCAGTGCCGGCAAAGTACCTAGCTTGGCCGGATGCACTTTGTTGCAGACACTTTGATAGCCACCCTGGAAGAAGTCCTTCTGGATCGACTTGCGCATCTCCAGCAGCACGCCCTGCAAATTGACCTGATGGTCCTTCTCAACCTGAGTCATGGTCAATTCCATCACCATGACCTGATTGCCATCGGCGTCATTCTTCACCGCACGCTGACGGGAAACCTGTGCACTTGTCTCAGGCAGTGCCTCGACTTCCCAGCCGGCCGGCCAGGTAATGCTCGGTTCGTCCGCTGACGCGCAGACAGCCACAAGCGACAACGCAGAAAAAACAAACAGGGATTTGAACAGTCGGATCATTGCCGGGCGCACTCGCAGATTGAGCGGTAAAGTCTGAGGCTCGCCCGCACGCAGGGCAAGTCTGCCCTTTCATTTGGCGATGCCGGCAGGCATGCGTATCATTGCGCCCATTCACTCGCCCATAGTTATTGGAGGGCCCATGAGCCTGCACGAACTCAACACTTTCCCTGGCGTCACCGCCACGCCAGACAGCGCAACCCGTAACTTCGTCTTCAACCACACCATGCTGCGTGTCAAAGACATCACCAAATCCCTGGACTTCTACACCCGCGTACTGGGTTTCTCGCTGGTCGAGAAGCGTGATTTCCCGGAAGCGGAATTCAGCTTGTATTTCCTCGCGCTGGTCGACAAGGCACAGATCCCGTCCGACGCCGCTGCTCGTACCGAGTGGATGAAGTCGATTCCAGGCATTCTGGAACTGACTCACAACCACGGCACTGAGAACGACGCAGATTTCGCCTATCACAATGGCAACACTGACCCGCGTGGTTTTGGTCATATCTGCATTTCGGTGCCGGATATCGTCGCGGCCTGTGCGCGTTTTGAAGAGTTGGGCTGCGACTTCCAGAAGCGCCTGAGCGATGGCCGCATGAAGAGCCTGGCGTTCATCAAGGATCCGGATGGTTACTGGGTCGAGATCATTCAGCCAGCGCCACTGTAAAAGCTGAAAAGCCCCTCACCCTAACCCTCCCGAAACGTCGGACCGCCCAAAGGGAGAGGGGACTGATTGGGGGATATTGGAGAGTTACGCCGACCTGAACGATTGGCGTTGAATCCATAATCGACTGGCGCTTTCAGGTCGATGGAAAACGCCAGACACCTCGGTCGGCTCCCTCTCCTTCGGGAGAGGGCTGGGGTGAGGGGCAGCTTTTCACACGCAATAAAAAACCCGTGATCGCTCACGGGTTTTTCATTCCAGGCCTGACGCTTACGCCGGCGCCGAAGTGCGGATCAAGTGATCAAATGCACTCAACGAAGCCTTGGCGCCCTCGCCTACTGCAATCACGATCTGCTTGTACGGCACAGTGGTCACGTCGCCAGCAGCGAAGATGCCTGCAATCGACGTTTCACCACGGTTATCGACGATGATCTCGCCACGTGGCGACAGCTCGATGGTGCCCTTCAGCCAGTCAGTGTTCGGCAGCAAACCGATCTGCACGAAAATCCCTTCCAGCTCGACGCTACGCAACTCGTCAGTGTTGCGATCCTTGTAACGCAGGCCGTTGACCTTCTCGCCATTACCGGTGACTTCAGTGGTTTGCGCACTGGTGATCACGGTGACGTTCGGCAGACTGTGCAGTTTGCGTTGCAATACAGCGTCGGCACGCAGTTGTACGTCGAACTCCAGCAGCGTGACGTGGGACACAATACCGGCCAGGTCAATAGCCGCTTCAACGCCGGAGTTACCGCCGCCGATCACCGCCACGCGCTTGCCTTTGAACAGCGGGCCATCGCAGTGCGGGCAGTACGCCACGCCTTTGTTGCGATATTCCTGCTCGCCCGGCACGTTCATTTCACGCCAGCGCGCACCGGTCGCCAGGATAACGCTCTTGGCTTTGAGGGTCGCACCGCTGGCGAAGTGAACTTCATGCAGCTCGCCGTTTTTACCCGGGATCAGCTTGTCGGCGCGCTGCAGGTTCATGATGTCGACGTCGTACTGTTTGACATGTTCTTCCAGCGCTGTGGCCAGTTTCGGCCCTTCGGTTTCCTGTACGGAAATGAAGTTCTCGATGGCCATGGTGTCCAGCACCTGTCCGCCGAAACGTTCAGCGGCAACACCGGTGCGGATGCCTTTACGGGCGGCATAGATCGCCGCCGAAGCACCGGCGGGGCCACCGCCGACAACCAATACGTCAAAGGCTTCTTTCGCGCTGATTTTCTCGGCCTGACGCTCGATCGCGCCGGTGTCGAGTTTAGCCAGAATCTCTTCCAGACCCATGCGGCCCTGACCGAAGTTTTCACCGTTGAGGTAAATGCTCGGCACGGCCATGATCTTGCGATCGTTGACTTCGTCCTGGAAGAGCGCGCCGTCAATAGCGACGTGGCGGATATTCGGGTTGAGGACCGCCATCAGGTTCAGCGCCTGAACCACGTCCGGGCAGTTCTGGCAGGACAGCGAGAAATAAGTCTCGAAGCTGAACTCGCCTTTGAGCGAACGAATCTGCTCGATTACTTCAACGCTGGCTTTCGATGGGTGGCCGCCGACTTGCAGCAAGGCCAGCACCAGCGAAGTAAATTCGTGGCCCATCGGGATGCCGGCGAAACGCAGACTGATGTCAGCGCCCGGGCGATTGATCGAGAACGATGGCTTGCGTGCATCATCACCGCTGTCGATCAAGGTAATTTGGCTCGAAAGACTGGCAACGTCTTTCAGCAGTTCCAGCATTTCACGGGATTTCGCACCGTCGTCGAGGGAGGCAACGATCTCGATCGGCTGGGTGACCCGTTCCAGGTACGATTTCAACTGGGCTTTAAGATTGGCGTCCAACATACGGGCGATTTCCTTTATTTGAGGCGAAAAAAAGCCCGAGCGAATCTCGCCCGGGCATTTTTATTGGGCGGTGCAGCGTACTTAAGAAGGTGCGGCGTACCGCCCTGCGTTGCGTGTCACAGACTTAGATCTTGCCGACCAGGTCCAGAGACGGCGCCAGAGTGGCCTCGCCTTCTTTCCACTTGGCTGGGCAAACTTCGCCTGGGTGAGCAGCAACGTACTGAGCAGCCTTGATCTTGCGCAGCAGCTCGGAAGCGTCACGGCCAACGCCGCCATCGTTCAGTTCAACGATTTTGATCTGGCCTTCAGGGTTGATCACGAAGGTGCCACGGTCAGCCAGACCAACTTCTTCAATCAGCACGTCGAAGTTGCGGGAGATGGCGTGGGTCGGGTCGCCGATCATGGTGTATTCGATTTTGCCGATGGCTGGCGAAGTGTTGTGCCAGGCAGCGTGAGCAAAGTGGGTGTCGGTGGAAACGCTGTAGATCTCTACGCCCAGCTTCTGGAACGCAGCGTAGTTGTCAGCCAGGTCTTCCAGCTCGGTTGGGCAAACGAAGGTGAAGTCGGCTGGGTAGAAGAACACGACCGACCACTTGCCTTTCAGGTCAGCGTCCGAGACTTGAACGAAGTCGCCGTTTTTGAACGCGGTAGCTTTGAACGGTTTTACTTGGCTGTTGATGATAGGCATTGATGACTCTCCGTCAGGGGTTATGAAGTTGATGGGTGAATCCTACCCACTCACTCGACGGATGGCTCATTGGCAAACCTGATGCTGCTGATTTGTTTTCGCTATTAGCTGACTGTATTAATAGAAGAAAACGATCTCTACGACGTAGCCGGTTTATCCGTAATCCGAGCCATCCCCTGGAATGGGCTGGCTTCAACATAACGCATCGCGGACTTCATATCCTTCCAGCCGACATAACTCATCAACGATTTCAGATCCCAGCCACTTAGGTGTGCCCAAGTGGCAAAGCCACGACGCAGGGAATGGCTGGTGTAGTTTTCGGCGGCAATCCCGGCGCGCTGCAAGGCCTGGCGCAATAACGGGATGATGCTGTTAGCGTGCAAGCCCTCTTCATTCAGATTGCCCCAGCGGTCGATGCTGCGGAAAACCGGACCGCGAACTAATGCGGCTTCGGTGATCCAATCGATATAGGCCTGCACCGGGCAAAGCTTGAGTAATGCCGGAGCTTGATAGGTCTGCCCGAGATTCTCCCGATCGCCCTTGCTGCGCGGCAGATACAAGGTGATGCCTTTGCCGGCCTGTGCCTGCACGTGCTCGATTTGCAAGCGACACAGTTCATCGCTGCGGAAACCGCGCCAGAATCCCAGCAGGATCAAGGCGCGATCACGGTAAGCCTTGAGGAGTAACGGGCGGTCCTGCTGCTCTCTCGCGGTTTGTATTTCATGCTCAAGCCAATCGATGACGCGCTGCAGATCCTGCAACTGCAACGGCTCGGCTTGTTTCTCCTGCGCTGGATGCAACGCGCGAATGCCTTTGAAAACCTTGCGCACCACCGGCGCCTTGGTCGGATCGGCAAACCCTTGGCTGTTGTGCCATTGCGCCAGCGCCGACAGACGCAGTTTCAACGTATTGATCGACAGTTCCTGCGCGTGTGCCACCAGATAACGCGCAACGCTATCGGCGGTCGCCGGTAGAAACCCACCCCACTTCACTTCGAAATGCTCAATGGCCGCCCGATAGCTACGGCGGGTGTTGTCACGTGTGGCGGCTTGCAGATAGCGATCCAGATCGCTCATGGGCTGTTTTCTCGCTGGCGTACTGATACAAGGATGCAGAAATGCATTTTGCCGTCTGAGACTGGGTAATACCAGTATATCCCGCGTCTCTATTATCAAAGGTTTACCTTTATTTTCTGAATGGTACACTGCGTACTTTAGTGGCATGTACCACAGTACGTAACCGTAGGAGTTCACATGGCCCGTGGCGGCATTACCAAAGCTCTTGTGCAGATCGCGCGCACAGCGATCCTCGCCCGTGGCGAACACCCGAGCATCGATGCAGTACGCATTGAAATGGGCAACACCGGCTCGAAAACCACGATCCATCGCTACCTGAAAGAGCTGGACGACGGGGCTCAGCCCATTGAAGCCTCGGCAGAGCCTATCGATGACGAGTTGACCGCCCTCGTCTCGCGCCTCGCCCAACGCCTTAAAGAACAGGCGCAAGAGCCTATCGAGCAGGCTCGCGAACAGTTTGAGGAGCAGCGCGAAGCACTGGAGTCGGAGCTGAAACAAACGCGCCTGGCTCTGGAAAAGCTCGAACACGATCACGACATTCAAGGGGCTGCGCTAGAGCGTGAGTCTGAAGCGCTTGGCAACACACGGTCGATGCTGCAAACCGAACAGACCCGTAATGCCGGGCTGAATCAGGCATTGGCCGACTTTGAATTGCGCCTGCAGGACAAGGACGAGCAGATCCGCTCGCTGGAAGAAAAACACCTGCACGCGCGCGATGCACTGGAGCACTACCGCAACGCCAGCAAAGAGCAGCGCGAGCAGGAACAGAGCCGCCACGAAGCGCAAGTGCAGCAGATTCAGGCTGAATTGCGTCAGGCACAGCAAAGTGCACTGGTCCGTCAGGACGAAATCACGCAACTGCACCGCGACAACGAACGCCTGCTCACGGAGAACCGTGGCACGCAGCGCGAACTGAGCTTGCTGCAGGACCAGCTCAAGCAGAGCAATCAACGTCAGGATCAGTTACTGGAACAAGCGACCCGCGTCGACAGTGAGCGCACCCTCCTCCAGGAACGCTTGCGCGTAGCCACCCTGGAAAGCCAGACACTCAAACAGAGCATCGAGGAGCAGACGCTGCTCAACCAGTCACTGGAAAATGAATTGAACAGGGCTCATGCAAGCCTGGAAGAAAGCCAGCGTCTGGCGGCTACCGTTGCGGCAGCGCCAGACCCAGCCAAACCGGAAGACGCTTAAGCGCCGACCGGCGTACGCATAGTCACAAACTCTTCGGCGGCCGTCGGGTGTACCCCGATCGTGTCGTCGAAGTCGCGCTTGGTCGCGCCAGCCTTCAGCGCAATCGCCAGGCCCTGAACGATCTCGCCCGCGTCCGGGCCGACCATGTGGCAGCCGAGAACTTTGTCGGTCTTGCCGTCGACCACCAGCTTCATCAGGGTTTTCTCCTGACACTCGGTCAGGGTCAGCTTCATCGGCCGGAAACGGCTTTCGAAGATCACCACATCGTGGCCGGCCTCGCGCGCTTCCTCTTCGGTCAAACCGACCGTGCCGATGTTCGGCAGGCTGAACACCGCCGTCGGGATCATCTTGTAATCCACCGGACGGTATTGCTCTGGCTTGAACAGGCGTCGCGCCACGGCCATGCCTTCCGCCAACGCCACGGGCGTCAGCTGCACACGACCGATGACATCGCCCAGCGCCAGAATCGATGGCTCACTGGTTTGGTACTGCTCATCGACTTTGATGAAGCCTTTGTCCGTGAGCTGCACATCGGTATTTTCCAGCCCGAGATTGTCGAGCATCGGGCGCCGGCCAGTGGCGTAGAAAATGCAATCCGCCTCCAGCTCACGACCATCCTTCAGGGTGGCTTTCAAGCTGCCATCGGCCTGCTTGTCGATACGCGCGATGTCGGCATTGAATTGCAGATCCAGACCGCGCTTGGTCAGTTCTTCCTGCAAGTGCTTGCGCACCGAACCATCGAAACCGCGCAGGAACAGATCACCGCGATACAGCAGCGTGGTGTTCGCGCCGAGGCCGTGGAAGATCCCGGCGAACTCGACCGCGATATAACCGCCACCCACCACCAGCACACGCTTTGGCAGCTCTTTGAGGAAGAACGCTTCATTGGAACCAATCGCGTGTTCGCGCCCCGGAATTTCCGGAATCTGCGGCCAGCCACCGGTGGCAATCAGAATATTCTTCGCGGTAAAGCGCTCGCCATTCACCTCAACCTCATGCGGGCCGACAATCTTCGCGTGCGCTTCATGCAAGGTCACGCCACTGTTGACCAGCAGATTGCGATAAATGCCGTTGAGCCGATTGATCTCGCGATCCTTGTTGGCGATCAGCGTCGCCCAATCGAAATTCGCTTCGCCCAGGCTCCAGCCAAAACCGGACGCCTGCTCAAAGTCCTCGGCGAAATGCGCGCCGTACACCAGCAATTTTTTCGGCACGCAGCCAACGTTGACACAGGTCCCGCCCAGATAGCGGCTCTCCGCCACCGCCACTTTCGCACCGAAACCGGCCGCAAAACGCGCAGCGCGCACACCGCCGGAACCGGCACCAATTACATAAAGGTCAAAATCGTAGGCCATTTCTATCTCCTCGGCAGGGACTCAGCATACCTGCAGCCACCCATTGGGCAAGCACTGCCAGTCATATGGGGGCGCAAAATGAAAAAACCCGCCGAAGCGGGTTTTTCTTGCAAACCAATCAAGCGCTTTTAATAAGCCTTGCCAGTCTTGTAGAAGTTCTCGAAGCAGAAGTTGGTTGCTTCGATGTAGCCTTCAGCACCACCGCAGTCGAAACGCTTGCCTTTGAACTTGTAGGCCATGACGCAGCCGTTCTGGGCTTGTTTCATCAGGGCGTCGGTGATCTGGATTTCGCCGCCCTTGCCTGGCTCGGTCTGTTCGATCAGGTCGAAGATGTCCGGGGTCAGGATGTAACGACCGATGATCGCCAGGTTCGACGGCGCGTCTTCCGGCTTTGGCTTCTCGACCATGCTGTGCACGCGGTAGATGTCGTCGCGGATCATCTCGCCGGCGATCACGCCGTACTTGCTGGTTTCCTGCGGATCGACTTCCTGGATGGCGATGATCGAGCAGCGGAACTGCTTGTACAGCTTGACCATCTGGGTCAGGACGCCGTCGCCTTCAAGGTTGACGCACAGGTCGTCCGCCAGTACCACGGCGAATGGTTCGTCACCGATCAGCGGGCGGCCGGTGAGGATCGCGTGGCCGAGGCCTTTCATTTCGGTCTGACGGGTGTAGGAGAACGAGCACTCGTCGAGCAGCTTGCGGATACCGACCAGGTATTTCTCTTTGTCGGTGCCTTTGATCTGGTTTTCCAGCTCGTAGCTGATGTCGAAGTGGTCTTCCAGAGCACGCTTGCCACGACCGGTCACGATGGAGATTTCCGTCAGGCCAGCGTCCAGAGCTTCTTCAACGCCGTACTGGATCAGTGGCTTGTTTACCACCGGCAGCATTTCTTTAGGCATGGCTTTAGTCGCTGGCAGGAAGCGAGTACCGTAACCGGCTGCTGGGAACAAGCATTTCTTGATCATATAAGTCCTTGAAAGGGCTGTGTGTACGAGTTTCGGCGCAGTCTAATCAGGCGGCGTGCACCTTACAATGCCCCGCACTGGCTAACCGATGCCAACATAGAGAAATATTCTCGCCGATAGTTCCATCGACATCCGGGCGCAGCCAGATCAGCGTAGCTCAAAGCTGCAGACAAACTGAATCACCATACGCTCATCGCCCCCCAATGCGAGCATTTGCCGGTATCATGGCGCCTTTGAACCAGCGAACGAGACAGATAGATGGCCGCGGTAAAAATCATCAATGGGTATGTGATCGACAAGAAAGACGGCAAGTGGACGCTGACCACCACCAATGGCGAGCACATCGCCGGGCCTTTCGACAGCGAACAAATGGCGACCGATGTTGCTTCCGTATTTACGGACACTCCGGCATCGGCCAAGCGCCGTGGCAAAGATCAGGACTGATCTGCTGCGATATGCCCCAGCCCTGCCTTGAGCAGGGCTTTTTTGTGCCTACGTACAAACAAGTGGCCAAACGCTATAACCTTTTCACACCGGCGCTGTCAGAGCGTCTAGTCCCCCTTGCTGAAGACCCCGAACATGACCCTGAAAAAATGGCTGCCCCTGATTGCGGCATTGGCACTGGCCGGCTGTGCGACCTCCCAACCCACGTACCTGAACAACGGTGAACAGGGCCTGTCGATCGATTGCTCCGGCGAAGCCAATTCCTGGGCGACATGCTATGAAAAGGCCGATGCGTCTTGCGCGGGCACCGGTTATCGCATCGTTGGCACTGACGGGACGCCCCAGCCCAAAGAGAGCGACAAAACCCTGGGCGTCGATGTCGGCAACTACAAGAACCGCAGCGTTGTCGTGGTCTGCAAATAGACCTTACATATGAATTTCGGCGAATTTGATCCCGAGTCCACGCACGACTTCGATCAGATCGTCGAGGCGGTTGAACGACTCGACTTCGTCGTTTTCGTCGACCAGGAAGTAACTGCGGCCGGCGCTCTTCTTGAAAAACACGATCCACTCCCCCGGATTCGCCGGGTTCTGGATGACATGGGTGGCAGAGATCAGGCCCTCTACGTGGCGCTCCCGTACTTGCTCTCGCTTCATCGCGACTCCAGAAATGAAAATGCCGTCACAGCATGACTGCGACGGCATCGGTGCTGATGACTGTCAGTCTATCAGCCGGAAATACACGCATTGGCAGCGTTTCGCACATCACGCGGACGCACTGGCACATTCGACATGCGCTCATGCAACTTGATGCTGCTGCCGCCGGAGCGATCTTCGATATCAAATACCGCTGCCGCGCCGGTGGAAAATTTACCCGGAACGATGACCCGAACCCCGTCCTTGTGCGGCTGCATTTGCAGCGCACCGCGGCTGTCCGCCAGCTTCTCGGCCAGGCATTGGGCATATTCATGGGGTTTCTTGCCGGAGATTACGCTCACGGTCGGCAGCGTTTCATTGATTTCCGAAACACTCGCACAACCACCCACAGCCAAAACCAACGGCAGACACACCACACCCCACTTCATACAAAACCTCCGTTAAAGACCGTCCGACAGCACAAATGCCGTTTTTCTCCGGGGCCTTCTGCATTTAACCCGCATCCAATCGCGAATATCTGTTCAAAATTGTCAAACCAACGCCCGACGGCCAGATAATAACCCGTGCGGGCTGATAAACTGCGCGCAATTACAAGCTATCGTTTTGATTTTGTAGAAAAAGCCCTTCTGGAGGCGCCCATGAAATTCATTCACCAGCGCGAACACCTCAACGAAGACGACATCGTCGTCATCCAATGCTCGCAAATGTGCAACATCCGTTTGATGAACGACGCCAACTTCCGCAGCTTCAAGAACGGCGGCCGTCACACCTATCACGGCGGCGCCTTCGACACCTTCCCGGCCCGTATCACCGCGCCGAGCACCGGTTTCTGGAACATCACCATCGACACCGTCAACCGTCGGCCGATCAGCGTCACGCGCAAGCCGACCCTGACCCACTCGATCAAGATCATCCGTCGTTCCAGCACCAAACTCAGCTGAGACACGCCGCTCAACCAGAAAGGAATGCATGACCGTGGCCCAAACGACCAAATACGTCATCAAGTACAAACTCAACGGTGAACGCCGCTTCGAGTTCGCGCAACTGGAAAACGGCACTGAAGAAGAAGCCAAGGCTGAACTGGACAAAATCCATCAGCCGCAAGAGGTGATCAGCGACATCGCCGTCAGCAAAGCGCTGTAAGCATCGACAGGAATTCGACCGCAAGCGGCGGAGTGTTCTGCCGCGAGGCCCTGCCCAGACTGACTTTCTTTGACCATGAGTCAAGGAGTCAGCATGTCGATGTCACCCTCCCGGCTGGATTCGCTCGACTGGGCAAGCATTGAGCAGCAACTGGATCAGGACGGCTGCGCGATCATCCGTTCGCTGCTGCAGGCCGAAACCTGTGATCAATTGAGTGCACTGTATCCGCAGACCGAACCGTTTCGTTCGCAGGTCATCATGGCCCGCCACGGTTTCGGTCGCGGCGAGTACAAATATTTTCGTTATCCCCTGCCGACACCGGTAGAACGCCTTCGCGGCGCGCTGTACCCGCGCCTGGTTACCTTGGCCAATCGCTGGTACGAACGCATGAACCTGCCCGAGCGTTTTCCGGCGAACCACGCCGAATTTCTTCAGCGCTGCCGTGCTGCTGGCCAGATACGCCCTACCCCTCTTCTATTGCAATACGGCCCGCAGGACTACAACTGCCTGCATCAGGATTTGTACGGCGAATCGGTTTTCCCGCTGCAAGTGGCGATTCTTCTGTCAGAACCCGGAAAAGACTTTACTGGAGGAGAATTCGTGCTCACCGAGCAGCGCCCGCGCATGCAATCCCGACCTCACGTGCTGGACCTGACGAAAGGTGACGCGGTGATCTTTGCCGTCAACCAGCGCCCCGCCAAAGGCGTGCGCGGTGATTATCGGGTGACGATGCGCCACGGCGTCAGTCGCCTGCACAGTGGAAAAAGGCATACCCTAGGCATTATCTTTCACGACGCCACCTGACCACCATGCACCCGAATACTTTCGATCTGTTCGCCGATCATGAAACCGAGCAACGCCCCCGCACAGAAAAGATTGGCGAGCAATCGTGGGTGCTGCACGGTTTCGCGCTGCCGTTGATCGAGCAGATTCTGCCGGCACTGGATGCAATTCTTGCCGCGGCGCCATTGCGCCACATGGTCACGCCGGGCGGCTTCAGCATGTCGGTAGGCACCAGCAGTTGCGGGCCATTGGGCTGGATCACTGATCGCCATGGTTACCGTTATTCAGGCGTCGATCCGCTCAGTGATTTGCCATGGCCAGCGATGCCGGAAGTATTCTCGGAGCTGGCGCACTCGGCAGCAGCACAGGCCGGATTTGCTGACTTCAACACCGATTCCTGCCTGATCAACCGCTATGTCCCCGGCGCCAAGATGTCATTGCATCAGGACAAAGACGAAAAGGCCTACAGCGCACCGATCGTTTCGTTGTCACTCGGGTTGCCGGCGATGTTCCTCTTCGGTGGCTTCAATCGCAGCGACAAGAGCCAGCGCATTGCCTTGCTGCATGGCGACATGGTGGTCTGGGGCGGCGTTGATCGCTTGCGTTATCACGGTGTGTTGCCGATCAAGCAGGGTCGGCATCCACGTCTGGGTGAACAGCGGATCAATCTGACCTTTCGCGTGGCCGGATAACCCGCAAAAGTTTGACCGCAAGGCCCGGAGTGTTGTGCCTTGCGACGCTGGTTAACCTGAATCAAACAGGTCAACGGATACCCCCTCATGAAAACGCTTTCGACCACCTTCACGATTGAAAACGATCCACGCTGGGCCGCTGTGATCGCCCGAGACTCTCAGGCGGACGGGCAATTTGTCTACGCGGTGAAAACTACGGGCATCTACTGTCGCCCAAGCAGCCTCTCACGCTTGCCGAAACCGCAGAACGTCGAGTTTTTCGATACCGCTGAACAGGCCGAGGCTGCCGGCTATCGGCCGAGCAAACGAGCCACCAAGGATCAGAGTGATGTCGCCGCGCAGCATGCCGCAACCGTCGCCATTGCCTGCCGCCATATCGAATCGGCCGAGACCTTGCCGGCACTGAATGAACTGGCGCAAACCGCCGGACTGAGTCCGTTTCACTTCCATCGCGTGTTCAAAGCCGCGACGGGTTTGACGCCCAAGGGCTACGCGACAGCCCATCGCTCGCGCAAAGTCCGTGAGCGCCTGGCAGACGGCGGTTCCGTAACCGATGCGCTGTACGACGCCGGTTTCAATTCCAATAGCCGTTTCTATGAATCAGCGGATCATTTGTTGGGGATGAAACCCGGCGACTATCGCGCGGCCGGGAAGAACAACGACATCCGCTTCGCCGTCGGCCAATGCTCGCTCGGAGCAATTCTGGTGGCGCAAAGCGAGCGCGGGGTGTGCGCGATTCTGTTGGGTGACGATCCGCATCAACTGGTGTGCGATCTGCAGGATCAGTTTCGCAAAGCCAACCTGATCGGCGCTGATGCCGGATTCGAGCAACTGATCGCCAAGGTCGTGGGATTTATCGAAGCCCCGGCGCTTGGCCTGGATCTGCCGCTGGACGTTCGCGGTACTGCGTTTCAGGAACGCGTGTGGCAGGCGCTGCGGGAAATCCCGGCGGGTCATACAGCCAGCTACGCCGAGATTGCCCAGCGCATTGGCGCACCGACATCCATGCGTGCGGTGGCGCAGGCGTGCGGGGCCAACCGTTTGGCGGTGGCGATCCCCTGCCACCGCGTGGTGCGCAGCGATGGCAATCTTTCGGGCTATCGCTGGGGCGTCGAGCGCAAGCGTCAGTTGCTGCAGCGCGAGACGACGTCCTGAGCGGACCTCCCGCCTCGTCGGCGGCTGTCAGCGATTGACGTCCACCACAACCCGCCCGCGAAGCTGTCCGGCGAGTAACTTCGGCGCCGCATCAATGGCCTCGCTCAGGCCGATTTCATGGCTGATCAATGCCAGCAACGAGAAATCCAGGTCCCTGGCCAAACGATCCCACGCCTCCAGACGGCGAGCCTTGGGCTGGGTCACGCTGTTGATGCCGGCGAGGGTCACGCCGCGCAGAATGAATGGGGCGACCGAAGCCGGGAAATCCATACCTTGCGCCAGACCACATGCCGCGACGGTGCCTTCAAAGCGAGTGCTGGCGCAGGCATTGGCCAAAGTATGACTACCGACCGAATCGATCACCGCGGCCCAGCGCTCTTTTGCCAACGGTTTGCCGGGCGCTGACAATGTTGCCCGGTCGATGATTTCGCCGGCGCCCAATCGCTGAAGATACTCGTGCTCGCAGACGCGACCAGTGGAGGCGACGACGCTGTAGCCAAGCTTGCTCAGCAGCGCGATGGCAAAACTGCCGACGCCGCCATTGGCGCCCGTCACCAGCACTTCGCCCTGGTCCGGCGTCACGCCATTACGCTCGAGCGCCAGAATGCACAGCATCGCCGTATAGCCCGCCGTACCGATGGCCATGGCTTGCGCCGCGGTAAAGGCTTTGGGCAAAGGAATCAGCCAGTCGCCATTGAGCCGCGCCTTCTGCGCCAGACCACCCCAGTGATTTTCGCCGACACCCCAGCCATTGAGCACCACCTGATCACCCACCTTATAGTCGGGGTGCGAACTGGCTTCTACGGTGCCCGCCAGGTCGATCCCCGGCACCATCGGAAACTTGCGCACCACCGGACTGCTGCCGGTAATCGCCAGACCATCCTTGAAGTTCAGCGTGCTGTACGCAACAGCGACGGTGACATCGCCTTCGGGCAATTGCACTTCGTTGACCTGCTGCAGGTTGGCGCGACAACCGCTGTCGTCTTTGTCGATCACAATGGCGTTGAACATGACTGCCTCGCATGGCTGTTTTCAGAATGTCGTACCTTGAAATACCACATCGCAACACCCTGCCACATTCGACTTTGCGCCAATCGGCGAATCCACCGAGTATTTCCTTGGCAGGCGACTATGCTTTTTCGACGGTCGTGGTTTCGCCGTTATTCCTTCAGAATTCGGCCTGTCGATGGAGCTGACAATGTCTTACCCGCGCTCGTTGTTCGTGGTGTTGGTGCTGTGCCTGCTGACGTTCGGCAGCGCCTGGGCGGTGCCGGCCACCGAGGCTCCGAGCGAACCGGCCTGGCCGCAAGTCATCAGCAGCGGCAAGGCGAAGCTGACGGTGTATCAGCCGCAACTCGACAGTTGGGACGGTTATACCCTCAATGCCCGCGCGGCCGTTGAAGCCACCGCTGCCGACGGCAAGTCCACTTACGGGATCGTGCAATTCAGCGCGCATACGCTGGTCGACAAGGCTACGCGCTGGGTCGCGCTGGATCACTACAAGATCATCAAAGCCGATTTCCCGGCTGATGTCAGTCAAGCCGACACCTGGGTCGCGGCACTGCAGAAAGACGCCGAGAATCGCAAGAAAACCATCTCGCTGGATCAACTCGAAGCTGCTGTCGGCGTACTCTCGGCAGAACAAAAAGCTAACAACGCGCCACTGGAAAACACCCCCCCGAGCATCATCAGTTCCGATGTACCCGCCCTGCTCGTCTATATAGATGGCGATGCGGCCTACCGGCCGGTAGACGGCACGGCGCTGCAACGGGTGATCAACACTCGCCCGCTGTTGTTGAAGGACGCACAGGGCAAACATTACCTGCACGTCTTCGATGGCTGGATGGTTGCCGACCAGATCAATGGCACATACATACGTCTCGCCACTGCACCTGCGGATCTTGAAAAAGCCAGGCAGGCCGCCATTCAGAGCCGGCAAGTGGATCTATTGACCGGGCAAAGCGACCCGAAAGACAAGATCCCCAGTCTGGCCAAACCACCACAGCCAAGGATTTTCGTCGCAACCATGCCCACCGAATTGCTGGTCACCGATGGCGCGGCGCAATGGTCGCCGATTCAGGGCACAGGCTTGCTGTATGTCAGCAATACCACCGGGCACATCTTCAAGGAAATCGGTGACCAGAACAGCTATGTGCTGATCTCCGGACGCTGGTTTCGCGCCAGTGACATGAATGGCCCGTGGACGTTTACCCGGGCAGACAAGCTGCCGGCAGATTTCGCCAACATCCCCGACGACAGCCCGAAGGAAAACGTCAAGGCTTCGGTCGCCGGCACCCCGCAAGCCAAGGAAGCCGCCATTGCCGCGACCATTCCCCAAACGTCAGCGATCAAGAAAAGCGCGGTAAAAATGACCGCGCCACAGTTCGATGGCGAGCCGCAACTCAAAGCCATCAACACCACCACCCTGCAATACGTGGTCAACAGCGCAACGCCCATCATCCGTGTCGGGAACGACAGTTGGTACGCGGTGGAAAACGGTATCTGGTTCACCGCCACTGCCGTGAATGGTCCTTGGGTTGTGGCCAGCTCTGTGCCGGCGGTGATCTATTCGATCCCGCCGGATTCGCCCATGCATTACCTCACCTACGTCAAAGTCTACGAGTCCAGCGGCGATACCGTGGTGGTCGGCTACACGCCGGGTTATCAGGGTTCAAATCTGGATCCGGCCACAGGCGTCGTGGTGTATGGCACCGGTTATCCCTACACGCCCTGGGTGGGCAGCGTCTGGTATGGCCCGCCGGTGACTTACGGTTTCGGTGTCGCCATTCGCTATACGCCGTGGACCGGCTGGTCCTTCGGTTTCGGTTTCGGCTGGAGCTGGGGCGGCAGCACCGTGGCGATGGGCTGGGGTTGGGGCGCATATCCGTGGTGGGGCAATTACGGCTGGGGTTACGCCTGGGGACCGCACCTGTATCCGGCGCCACTGGCCTGGGGTGGAGCCGCTTACGGGTATCACGGAGGCGCGGTGGCCTGGGGTCCAGGTGGCTGGGCCGGGACCACCGGTAATATCTACCATCAGTGGGGTGATCGAGCGACGGTCAGTCGCTCGGGCGCTGGGTACAACGCCTGGACCGGTAATCGCTGGGCCGGTCAGGTCGGCGCTTCCTACAACTCACGCACCGGCGTCGCGGCTGCCGGTCAACGCGGTGGCGTGCATAACGTCTACACCGGCAACTACGCAGCCGGGCGCAGTGGCGTGGCAGTTGGACCGAATGGGGGCGCCATTGCCGGCGAACGCGTTACCGCCGGCAATGCGCGCAACGGCGCGCAGGTCACCGCCAATCGCGGCGCCGTGTACAACCCAAGCACCGGCGACACCACTCGATATGGCGGCGTTCGAGGGCGCAATGGCGGCGCTGCACATGTGGGCGACAGCGTCTACGCGGGACACGACGGTAACGTGTACAAGAAAACCGACAATGGCTGGCAATCGATGGTCGGGGGCGGCGCGACTCGCTCTGCCCCCGTCGACAACAATGCCCAGTTGCAGAACCTTAACCGTGAATCCGCCGCACGCAATTTCGGCAACCAGCGCACCAACAATTTTCACGACTCCTCGCAATTCATGAATCACTCGTTCGGTGGTGGCGGTGGCGGCGGATTCCATCGACGCTGAAAAACTGCACGGGTTGTTCTGAATTTCGGACTGGCTGCGGATCCGGTTTTACTGATAGAAAACCGGCTCTGCCTTTCATCGTTTGGAGTACAGCCGTCATGAGTCAATGGCCAGACACCCGCATTCTTGACCTGCTCGGTATTGAACTGCCAATCATCCAGGGCCCGATGGCCGGCGCGACGAATTCGTCCATGGTCATCGCCGTGTGCAATGCCGGTGGACTGGGTTCGATGCCGGCGGCGATGCTGAGTCTCGAGCAATTGCGCGAAGAACTGAAAACCATTCGCCAGCACACCGACAAGCCCTTCAACGTCAACTTTTTCTGCCATCAGCCACCGGCGGCCGATGAGCAACGCGCACGTGACTGGAAGCATCTGCTGGAGCCGTACTACCGCGAACTGGGTGCCGATTTCGCTGCGCCGACGCCGGTGTCCAACCGGGCGCCGTTCGATGCGGCGGCCTGTGCAGTGCTGGAAGAATTTCGACCTGAGGTCGTGAGCTTCCACTTCGGACTACCAGAGAAATCCCTGCTCGACCGCGTCAAGGCAACCGGGGCGAAAATTCTCTCCTCGGCCACCACTGTCGATGAAGCGATCTGGCTGGAGCAGCACGGCTGCGACGCGATTATCGCCATGGGCTACGAAGCCGGCGGCCATCGCGGCATGTTTCTCAGCGATGATCTGAGCAGTCAGGTCGGCACGTTTGCCCTGGTGCCTCAGGTAGTTGATGCTGTGGAAGTGCCGGTGATTGCTGCCGGGGCCATCGCCGATGCTCGCGGTGTGGCGGCGGCGTTCTTGTTGGGCGCCTCGGCAGTACAGGTCGGCACAGCCTATCTGTTCACGCCGCAAGCGAAAGTCAGCGCCGCTCACCACAAAGCGCTGCGTACCGCCAAAGAGAGCGAAACGGCGATCACCAATATCTTCACCGGGCGACCAGCGCGGGGTATTTTCAACCGCGTCATGCGTGAACTGGGCCCGATGTCGCCGAAGGCACCGGCATTTCCTCTGGCCGGTGGTGCGCTGATGCCGTTGCGAGCGATCAACGAAGCAGCGTTTGCCAACCTCTGGGCCGGTCAGGCATTCACTCTCGGCAAAGACATTGGCAGTGCGGAACTGACCCGGCAATTGGCCGAAGGTGCATTGGCAAAACTCACTCGCCAGTGACGCTAAACAGAGTGAGGATTCAAGCATCCTCACTCTGGTTTTAACCAACACTTCCCGTTTGGCGGCATTTCGCTATATATTTCTCTATATAGCGAATACACCCTCGCATCGGCGCAGTCCACCTCCAACAATAACTGCCCTCTGCACTAGCCAATAACGGAGCTGTTACATGACCATTCGTGCCTCACGTTTTGCCCCTACCTGCCTGGCCTCTTTGCTCGCCGTCTTCGCCATCGGCGCTGCTCAGGCTGATGAAGTGCAGGTAGCGGTGGCAGCCAACTTTACCGCTCCGATCCAGGCCATCGCCGCCGACTTTGAGAAAGACACCGGCCACAAACTGGTCGCAGCCTATGGCGCCACTGGCCAGTTCTACACTCAGATCAAGAACGGCGCGCCGTTTGAAGTGTTCCTCTCCGCTGACGACACCACCCCGGAAAAACTCGAAAAAGAAGGCGACACTGTCAAAGGTTCGCGCTTCACCTACGCCATCGGCACGCTGGCGCTGTGGTCGGCGAAAGAAGGCTATGTCGATGCACAAGGCGAGGTGCTCAAAAAGAACGAATACCAGCACCTGTCCATCGCCAATCCGAAAGCGGCTCCCTACGGCCTGGCCGCTACGCAAGTGCTGGAAAAGCTCAAACTGACCGAAGCCACCAAAGCCAAGATCGTTGAAGGTCAGAACATCACTCAGGCCTACCAATTCGTTTCGACCGGCAACGCCGAGCTGGGTTTTGTCGCCCTGTCGCAGATCTACAAGGACGGCAAAGTCAGCAGCGGTTCGGCATGGATCGTCCCTGCCAGCATGCACGACCCGATCAAACAAGACGCCGTGATTCTCAACAAAGGCAAAGACAACGCCGCCGCCAAGGCCCTGGTTGAATACCTCAAAGGCCCGAAAGCCGCTGCGGTGATCAAGTCCTACGGTTATCAGCTTTAAATGTCGCTGACGAGTGCCGATTTCGCGGCGATCTGGCTGACCCTGAAACTGGCGTCCCTGACCACCGCGATCCTGCTGGTTGTCGGCACTCCGATTGCCCTTTGGCTGTCGCGCACCCGTTCGTGGTTGCGCGGTCCGATCGGGGCAATTGTCGCCCTGCCCCTTGTGCTGCCCCCTACCGTGATCGGTTTCTACCTGTTACTGATGATGGGCCCGCACGGGTTTCTCGGCCAATTCACCCAATGGCTGGGGTTGGGCACCCTGACTTTCAGCTTTACCGGGCTGGTGATCGGCTCGGTGATCTATTCCATGCCGTTCGTGGTGCAACCGTTGCAAAACGCGTTCTCGGCGATCGGCACCCGCCCACTGGAAGTCGCCGCTACCCTGCGCGCCAATCCCTGGGACACTTTTTTCAGCGTGATTGTGCCACTGGCTCGCCCCGGTTTTGTCACGGCGGCGATCCTCGGTTTCGCGCATACCGTCGGTGAATTCGGCGTGGTGCTGATGATCGGCGGCAACATTCCCGACAAGACCCGCGTGGTTTCCGTACAAATTTATGACCACGTCGAAGCGATGGAATACGCACAGGCGCATTGGCTGGCCGGAGCGATGCTGGTGTTCTCGTTTCTGGTGTTGCTGGCGTTGTACTCCAGCCGCAAGACTCGCGCAGGCTGGAGCTGATTGATGATCGATGTACGTTTGAACATTGCCTATTCGGGGTTCAGCCTCGATGTCGACCTGAACTTGCCGGGCCGCGGGGTGACGGCGCTTTATGGGCATTCCGGCTCAGGTAAAACCACCTGCCTGCGTTGCATCGCCGGACTTGAGCGCGCCGAACAGGGCTTTATCCGGATCAACGACGAAGTCTGGCAGGACAGCGACAACGGCATTTTCGTCCCGCCGCACAAACGTGCGCTCGGCTATGTGTTTCAGGAAGCCAGCCTGTTCCCCCACTTGTCGGTACTGGCCAATCTGCAGTTCGGCCTCAAGCGTATCGCCAGATCCCGGCGTAGGGTCGACATGGCGCAGGCCACTGAACTCTTGGGCATCGGGCATTTGCTCGAACGTCATCCGCAGCACTTGTCGGGAGGCGAACGCCAGCGTGTCGGCATCGCCCGAGCGTTACTGACCAGCCCGAAACTGTTGCTGATGGATGAGCCACTGGCGGCGCTCGACAGTCAGCGCAAAAGTGAAATCCTGCCTTACCTGCAACGCCTGCATGACGAACTGGACATTCCGGTGCTGTATGTCAGCCATGCGCAGGATGAAGTCGCACGGCTGGCCGACCATCTGGTATTGCTCAGCGACGGCAAAGCCCTGGCCAGCGGCCCGATCGGCGAAACCCTCGCGCGTCTGGATCTGCCGATGGCGATGGGCGATGACGCCGGTGTGATCATTGAAGGCCAGGTCAGCGCTTACGATGCGGAGTATCAATTACTCAGCCTGCAGTTACCGGCAACCGAGATGAACATCCGTGTCACCCACGCGCCGATGGCATTGGGTCAGGCCCTGCGCTGCAAGGTACATGCACGCGATATCAGCCTCACCCTGCAGGACAGCGAGTTCAGCAGCATTCTCAATCGACTGCCGGTCACGGTGGTCAGTGAGCAATCGGCCGACAACGCCGCCCACGTACTGATTCGTCTGGATGCCGGCGGCACCCCGCTGCTCGCGCGCATCACCCGCTATTCCAGAGATCAATTGGGCGTGCACCCGGGCCAGCGATTGTGGGCGCAGATCAAAGCGGTCGCAGTCCTCGCCTGAATCATTCGGCACGACGGCAACGGCGTGCGGTCAATGGTTTTACAGACCGCCGCGCCACCGAAGGAAACCGCCATGCCCGACACCGAGCTGATTGCCGAACTGCCAGCCGATCTGCATTACGTCGACGACACCCAGCCCGGTATCACCCGCAAAAAACTGCGTGGCAAGTTCAGCTACTTCGAACCGTCCGGCCAGCGCATCAGCGATCCGGACGAAATCAAACGCATCAATGCCCTCGCCGTACCGCCAGCCTATACCGATGTGTGGATCTGCCCCGACCCGCGCGGTCATCTGCAAGCCACCGGCCGTGATGCCCGTGGCCGCAAGCAATATCGTTATCACGCTCGCTGGCGCGAAGTGCGCGATGCCGACAAATATTCGCGGCTGCGCGAGTTCGGTCTGGCGTTGCCGAAATTGCGCAAGCAACTGGAAGCGCTACTGGCGGCGCCCGGCTTCAGTCGCGACAAAGTCATGGCCACGGTAATCACCCTGCTCGATGCCACGCTGATCCGCGTTGGCAACACGCAATACGCCCGTGACAACCGTTCCTACGGCCTGACCACCCTGCGTAGCCGACATGTCGAGGTCAACGGCAGCGCGATCCTGTTCCAGTTTCGCGGCAAGAGCGGCATCGAACACCAGATCACCGTCAAGGATCGACGCCTGGCGCGCATCATCAAGCGCTGTCTGGAGATTCCCGGACAAAACCTGTTTCAGTACCTGGATGAAAACGGCGAACGCCACACCGTCAGCTCTTCCGACGTGAACACCTACCTGCAAACCCTGACCGGCGCCGATTTCACCGCCAAGGATTATCGCACCTGGGCGGGCAGCGCGTTGGCCTTGGCGGTGTTGCGCGAGTTGCAATGGGAGTCCGAGACGGAAGCCAAACGGCATGTGGTGGAGATGGTCAAAGGCGTCGCCAAGCAGTTGGGCAACACCCCGGCGGTCTGCCGAAAATGCTACATCCACCCCGCCGTGGTAGAAAAGTTCATGCTCGGCGCCCTCGCTGAACTGCCCCGTCCGCGCGTGCGCAAGGGCTTGCGTGCCGAGGAAGTGGCGTTGGCGATGTTTCTTGAGCGAATGAGCGAAATGACCGACGTGCCTTGATCCGCTGCGCCGCGCCATTTAGGCTAGCCACCTTCCCCTCTTTCGGACGACCGCAGAAGTGAACAACTCAGCCTTCTAAAAATGTAATCGCGACGCGCCGCCTCAGGCGCTTGTCAGTTTTCACGACATTTTTTCGAGGTGCCGATGACTCACGTCTCGCGTACAGCCGCACTCGTTTCCCTGAATCAACTGGGTTTTCAGTTTGCCAATGGTGCAACGCTGTTCAAAGCCCTGAACCTGAATTTCGATGGTCAACCGACCGCTATCGTCGGGCGCAATGGTGTTGGCAAAAGTGTCCTCGCACGCTTGATCGCCGGGCATTTGCAGCCCACTTCCGGCAGCGTGGCACGCTCAGCTTCCACGCACTATGTCGCGCAAACCTTCGTCACCCCATCTGGGCAATCCGTAGCCGAGGCGACAGGGGCGGCCACGGTGCTCAGCGCACTGGAGCGACTCAAACTCGGTGGTGCCACGCCAGAAGATTTCGATCTCATCGGCGAACATTGGGATCTGGCGCAACGCTTGCGTCAGATGCTTGATGAGGCCGGACTGACCGATATCACCGCGACGGATCTGACCGAAAATCTCAGCGGTGGCCAACAAGCCAGAATTGCCTTGATCGGTGCACTGCTGAGTCAGGCGCAGTTGCTCCTCCTCGACGAACCCACCAACCACCTCGACACTGCCGGTCGGCAGTGGCTGATGAGTTCGCTTGAACGATGGCATGGTGGCCTGATTATCGTCAGCCACGACCGGCAACTGCTGGAGCACATGCAGCGAATCGTCGAACTTACGCCTCTGGGGGCAAGCGTTTTCAGCGGACGGTTTTCGGAATTCGCCGAGCATCGCCGGGTACATCAACAAGCGGCGCAGGCGCAGCTCGATCAGGCCCGTATAGAGCGTCAGCGCGAATGCACGCGACGGCAACGCGAGCACGACACGATTCAGCGCCATGCGGCCGGCAGCCGGCGCAATGCGCAAACTGCCAACGTCTCTGGCTTCGAGCGGGCCGCGTTGAAAGCAGCCGCGCGGGACATCATGGGGCACGTAAAGGTCGGCCGTCAGGCACGCAAGTCCGATCTGGATGAGCGCGTTCGTGAGGCGTACGCCAATGTCCTGGCGGACGACGGCATGCTGATCAATCTACCGGGCAGTGTGGTTCCGAGTAACCGCCGGGTGTGCACGCTGATCGACGCGTGCTTGCCATGGTTGCCGGTCGATGCGCCCAGCACGCGACTTGATCTCATCCTTCAAGGACCGATGCGTATTGCTGTCAACGGGCACAACGGTTGTGGCAAATCGACGTTGTTGAAATTGCTCGCAGGCGAAGAGTCGCCCGTCAGTGGCGAGTGAAACACGCATGTGCCATTTGCCTTTCTCGATCAACAGCTGAAATTGCTGGATGACCACTCCTCCATTGTCGATCAGTTGCAGGCACAGCGCACGCCCCTGAGCGAAGGCACGTTGCGCAGTTACCTCGCTCAGCTGCAACTGGATGCGCAGCGTGTCACTCGGCCTTGCGCCTCACTCAGTGGTGGCGAGCGCCTGAAGGCTGCACTTGCACTGGCACTGTGGCGCCAGACACCCGCGCAACTACTGCTGCTGGATGAGCCCACCAATCATCTTGATCTGGCCTCGGTGGAAGCTTTCGAACACGCCTTGGAGACATTTCCTGGAGCAATTGTCGTGGTTTCCCACGATCAGGCGTTTCTACACGCGTTAAACCCAAGCCATTGTCTGACCTGGCACTCCGAGGGCTGGCGCTGGCAACCGACGAGCTGAACGGTGTATTTTTTGCACGATTGCCGTGGGCTTCTATAGTTGATGTGACACGAATCAGCTGCGGTGACGCCATGGAAGACATTTTCGTCGTGAAGCGTTGCAACAAGATCATCATTCACGGCCGACGCGCCGGTGACAGCCAGCATGATCCCGCAGAAGCCATTGGCTGGCATCGCATCTGTGACACGCGCACGGGCGGTTTCATCGGCGATGGCTACGACACAGAGGAAGACGCGCAGCGCGAATGCAAGCGTCTCAACGCAGTCAGTTCCCCACTACCGGCCCGCGAATCGTCCGGCTGATGCCAATCAGAAGCGGGTCTATACTGAAACCAGCTGAAGGAGCAGCACCCCACGGCAGAAGGCTCGCAACACGCGGGCTTTTTGCTGCAGCTCAGGTTTCATAGAACGGAGGTGTTCCATGTCCGAAAAAGAGTCCATCACCACCCTCCTCACCCTGCTCGACGCTCGACAAGCGCGCCTCGCGGCCGCCTGCAAAGAGATCGCCGACTGGGTCGACCACCAAGGCGGACACCCGACCGCCCTGCGCATCCGTGACCGGCTGAACGACATCGAGAAGGATGCTCCGCTGATTCGCAATACGCTGTCGGCGCTCAAGCCCCTTGATCGGCCACTGCCTCGGTTCAGATAACGTCGTTGAACCGGCCACATCGAAATATGCCTCTCAAGCGGTGACACACGGGTCACCGCGTGCTCGTCTGGCCGTGATGTTTATTCTCCCTGCAATCACTTCGTTGCAAAACAGCCACTCACCCGCCCGCGTGCGGGTGTTTTTGCCTGGGCCGGATGCCGAACGGTGCAGTCCGTAAGTTGTCAAAACTCATACATGTCGCAAAGGAGACCGTTATGGTTATCCATTTCAACGTCGACGGGCATCTGGCCTGTGGGCACAAAGGCGAACAACTATCGGCAAGCCGCGAACTCAATCGTGTGAAGTGCCGCAGTTGCCGCAACACCGATGCCTACAAACAGGCACGAAAGGATCAGCGTAACGCAGCCCGAAGAATGTCCCGTCAGGGCAAAACCACACAAAACGCAACAGACTGGCGCGCAGAATGGATCGAACGGCTGACAGCAATGGCCGGTCTTCAGCGCTTGCCTCGTGGCTTTATTGGGCAGGCATTTGTTTAAGCTCGTGTAAGAAAGGCAAAAAAAGCCTGCATGAGAAAAATCATGCAGGCCTTTGATATCAGGGTGCTTGAAGCTACCCCCTTCTCCCAAAAAGAACGGAACCATAGAAGGTTTCGCGCTCGATACGAAGCGAGTATTCAAAGTCATTTCCGTTCAGATGATCGACCAATCTCCTCGCGAGTCGGCATTGTCCAGTCCGAGGCACGCCTTTCATAGATAGAGTCGTTGGGTTGATGGCCGTAGCTGAACATCAGCAAGTAAAACCCGAACGCCACAACAGCCAGTACAGCCCTGCCAAGCGGGCTAGCATCGCTGGATAGACCGCCAGGTCCAATGGCTACCCAGCCGCCACGAAGGTAAGCAAACACAGCTTGCATGAACCAAGCTTGTACCGCTACGGACGTCCAGAACAGGTACCACTGCCCTGTAAAACGCCAAAAAGCATTGACCAGACACGCAATGACCATCACACCCAATATCAAGTAACGAAAACGCTTGAGAACGCTCAAAGTGCGACTTTCCTGCTCCATCATTTTTTTGCTTGCGCCCCAGAAAAAACTGTCTCCGCTACTGAACATACTATCGGCCGATGTGCGGCTGTCCTTAGTCTACGCATTACCCACTCGGGTCATCGGGTGATGGTAGCTGCAAAGCAAGCTTGATTGGCATCGGAAGCCTGGGGGGAGGTGGCGAAGCCTGAGCTTCAAATGCGGGATTGACGAAACAGGCCAGGATCTGCGAGAAAATTGTAGCCCGGAAACAAACAAGGGCTTGCATCAGCTTTCGCCCGCAAACCCTTGATTTTAGATGGTGCCCGAAGCCGGAATCGAACCGGCACGCCCTTACGAGCGGGGGATTTTAAGTCCCATGCGTCTACCAGTTTCGCCATTCGGGCGGTAGCGCGGTGCTGCTGTATTCTGCTTTTCAGTCGCGATCCTGACAGGATCCGCCTTGAGCAGCAGTGTGGGAAATATATACATCACTTCCCAGTGAAGCAAGTTCGCAAGGGCCGTATTTCAAGACTGAATCTTGCAGCTCAGCGCAAACAAAACACTTGGTAAATCATAGATCTACGGTGCTTGTTCATAGTGAAGGCAGAGATCGTAATCGAACCGGTGCAGGCGGATCAAAAATCCCTCTATAAAGCTTCGTATATCAATAGGTTAGCACTATGTTCGCTCTGCAAGCTACTGATTTTTAATAGCCTGTGTGCCGCGCGTTGAGCGCCTTCCGCTTTTAGATGCGTAACAGCATAGACTCCCTACCCTTGCATCTCTTCGCATGCCCCCCCTCGGCCACAAAGCTTGACTCAACGACTGTATTTCGTTCCAGCGCCCCCTCCTTGATACAGAAGACACCGACAGCGGGCACTCATCGGCACCTCTGGAACCTGCAAGCTGCTCTGCCAATTGCCAGCTTCACCTTCACCGACCAATGTTGTGCCTTGATGCGGGTGGCGTAGTCGTCAGTTGTGCCTCGGGTTGTATCAGGCACTTTGCGTCGGCCACTCGGTTAGCCGCGACACGGGCCTGCGCCAACTAGCGGGACGGCATCTGCTCCATACCACTCAGAAACTGATAGTTCGGGTCGGGCAGGCAAAATGCGGACGACTTGGCGCGAGCCATGGAATGGGCGCAATTGTTGCGAATAGTTTACCAAGAGCTATCATGTCGCCCCTTCAGCATCAGAGTGGCAGCAGTAAAGTTAATCTGAATACGATGTTCAGTGAAGGGAACACACCAGGGAGAAACACCAGATGAATCAGGAAACCGCAAGGCTTGACGACCAGCCCGCATGCACACCGGTTATCGGACACGCAGACATCATGTCGGGAAGCATCATAAACAATAAATCATTAATTGCATTTGCCTCCGACGTTTCGAGAGATCACACGATTCATGAGTCATTAAGGGAACGAGCGCGTAAAGCACTTTTAGAGGACATGATCCCACTCGCACATCAGAATGAGTTGTCCGAATCGTCGTTGCACAGCGCTGTATATGGCGAGAATCAGAATATCTCCCAGCAAGCTTTCGAAAAGTTGCAGTCGCATACCCAAAAAATAGATTTGAAAGTCACCGAAGCGAATGGACGAGCACTGTCAGTTTTATTGCAAATGGCAACCAAAGAAGATCTAAAAAAACTAAAAGCCTCCTTTGTGAACTACTTACTCTTATCAGCGACTACAACGATCTTATCGCTTGCTTATTTTCTGACTCATGTGGAGTAACAACCCACAACAATGAGGCTAGTGGGTCCTTGGGACTTTTTGAACCCCACCGATCCAGTGGCAGGCTGTGAATTTGGGTGATACAGGCAAGGAACTGGCTACCTGGCCGGAATAGGTAGCCAGGATATAATTGCCAACCACCCGAAGATAATTGCCTTACAAAGCATAACAAAGGACTCGGCATGACCTCCACAGCACACGAATCTCCGCCTGAAGGATTTGATATTCCCTACCCGAATATTCAGAGGAGGACATACGGGATTGGAATGAGGCCAGATACGCTCAACTCGTAAGTAATCCGGTCGAATGGTTTGAGCACAGCAGGGCTCTAATCGCTACCGCGCGAATAACTAGAAAACAGTCTAAAAAAATCATCAATCGCACTGAAAAAAATGCGCTAGAGAATGTGTGCTCAATGCTTTATGGGTTATCACTCGAAAATCTTTTTAAAGCTCATTGGTTCCTCAACAAGCACGGAGCAGCGCATTTATCCAGTTGGCAGCCAGATGCCAGGTTTCCGAAAGAAGTAAAGACTCACGACCTGGTCAAACTTGCAGGTTTGATTAACCTAGGTCTGAGCGAAAAGAAACGCTATATTCTTCAGCACCTAAGTGAAGCCGCAACATGGGCAGGACGGTACCCATGCCCGATCAGATCCGATGATATGGGTACAACGCTTCTTCCCGGCACTTTCGATGTAGCAGAAAAACTATATCGAAAATTGAAGGTCAACTTCACCATCTCCGACTGATCGTACAAAGGGAATCACTGAGGCGCTTCCCCTGATCGACAATCATAAAAGCATGACAGTTGCGGAACACCTGCCAAAAGTTGCGGAACACCCCAGTTTTTCGCAGACAATAAAAAACCCCGTAGATCATTGATCTACGGGGTTTTTAATAGTGGAGGCCGAGGTCGGAATCGAACCGGCGTAGGTGGATTTGCAATCCACTGCATAACCATTTTGCTACTCGGCCTCAAAACATTTGTTATCAGTAGCACAACAACAAATGCGTTTTAAACTTGGAGCGGGAAACGAGACTCGAACTCGCGACCCCGACCTTGGCAAGGTCGTGCTCTACCAACTGAGCTATTCCCGCTTGGTGATGCGCATTCTATAGAATTAAGAAGCTCCGTCAACCCCTTGATTCAAAAAAGTTTTATTTCTTTTCAACATCGGTCTTCAGGTGCGGCCAGGCAGCGCGGAGGTATTGAACCATCGACCACAATGTCAGGCCCGCAGAGACCATCAGCAAGGCGTAACCCAGGATAACCCAGAAACTGAAGTCCTTTGGATTGGCCAGCAGGATCACCAACGCGAGCATCTGCGCGGCGGTTTTCCATTTACCGAGATTCGAAACGGCTACGTGGGCACGGGCGCCGAGTTCGGCCATCCATTCGCGCAAGGCCGATACCACAATCTCGCGACCGATGATGACAGCAGCCGGCAGGGTGAGCCAGAGATTGCCGTGCTCCTGGACCAGCAGCACCAGTGCCACCGCAACCATGAGCTTGTCGGCGACCGGATCGAGAAACGCACCGAACGGAGTGCTTTGCTCCAGACGACGGGCCAGATAACCGTCCAGCCAGTCCGTTGCTGCCGCAAAGGCAAACACCGAGGCGGAGGCCATGTAACTCCACTGGTAAGGGAGGTAGAACAGCAAAATGAAGATCGGGATAAGCAGGACGCGTAGAACGGTAATCAGATTAGGGATATTCATCGGCACAACTGGCTACGAGGTGAAGGGGCATTCTACTCGCTATGCAGGTTCGCATAAATCGACTCTGCGAGCTTTTTACTGATCCCCGGGGCTTTGGCGATCTCTTCGATGCTTGCACGAGAGAGCTCCTGCAATCCACCAAAATGTTTCAACAAGTCGCGACGTCGGGTTGGCCCAACGCCCGCTACGCCTTCCAGCGTTGACGTACGCCGGGTTTTGCCTCTCCGTGCGCGGTGTCCTGTAATCGCGAAGCGGTGAGCCTCATCGCGGATCTGTTGAATCAAGTGCAGCGCAGGCGAGTCGCCACGCAATGTGAACTCGTGCGCCGCATCATTTAGATACAACGTTTCGAAGCCCGCCTTGCGAGTGGCGCCTTTGGCGACACCGAGCAGAATCAGATCCGGTACAGCCAACTCGTTGAGAACTTCTCGAGCCATCGACAGCTGCCCCTTGCCACCGTCCACCAGCAAGATGTCCGGTAACTTGCCCTCGCCTTCCTTGAGTTTGCTGAAGCGTCGTGTGAGGGCCTGATGCATGGCGGCATAGTCGTCACCCGCCGTGACACCCTCGATGTTATAACGCCGGTAATCGGACTTGATCGCGCCTTCCGGGCCAAACACCACACACGACGCAACCGTCGCTTCACCACTGGAATGACTGATGTCGTAGCATTCCAGACGCTGCGGCGGCTCATCCAGGTTCAACACTTCAGCCAAAGCCTCAAACCGCGCTGCGGTGTGTTGACGGTTGGCCAGACGCGCGCCTAACGCCTGTTCTGCGTTGGTCACTGCCAGTTGCTGCCAGCGTGCACGCGTACCACGCACCCGATGGCTGATGGTTAATTCACGGCCACGCAGCTCATGGATCGCTTCGATCAGCGTCGGAAAATCTTCATGCACCACGTTGACGATCAGTTCGCTCGGCAAATCGCGCTCAGGGCTGCTGATGAAATACTGGCCAAGAAACGCGGCAATGACTTCCGACACGTCCTCTTCAATTCCGACTTGCGGGAAGAAATTCTTGCTGCCCAACACCCGTCCGCCGCGCACGCTGATCAAATGCACGCAGGCTCCGCCCGGGTTGACGAATGCCGCGATGACATCGATATCCCCTGTGCCGCCTTCCATACTCTGTTGATCTTGGACCCGACGCAGCAGTGCGATCTGATCGCGCAACTCGGCAGCTCGCTCGAATTCCAGGTTGATCGCGGCCTCCTCCATCGCCGTCGACAGTTCGTTGGTCAGTGCGTGACTACGCCCCTCAAGAAACATGACCGAGTGACGCACGTCTTCGGCATAAATCTCGGGCTCGACCAGCCCGACACAAGGCGCTTTACAACGCTTGATCTGATATTGCAGACATGGACGGGTACGGTTCTTGTAGTAACTGTCTTCACACTGGCGAACGAAAAAGGTCTTTTGCAGCAGACTCAGGCTTTCGCGTATGGCGCCGGCGCTCGGATAAGGGCCAAAGTATTTGCCTTTGGCTTTTTTCGCCCCGCGATGAATGCTCAGGCGCGGGAACTGGCCGTCGGACAGAAACACATAGGGATAGGATTTGTCGTCGCGCAACAGAATGTTGTACGGCGGGCGCCATTCTTTGATCAGCGTTTGCTCAAGCAGCAGCGCTTCGGTTTCGTTGGCGGTGATGGTCGTTTCGACCTGCGCAATGCGCCCGACCAACGCTGCAGTCTTGGGCGCCAGACCGGTTTTGCGGAAGTAGCTGGCCAAGCGTTTTTTCAGGTTCTTGGCCTTGCCCACGTACAACAGACGCGCATCGCTGTCGAACATGCGGTAGACGCCCGGGCGCCCGCTGACTGTTGACAGAAACGCGCCGGAATCGAATGTTTCAGTCATGGTCAGAGGCTGGCATCAACCATGCCGTGACGAACCGCCAACAGTGTCAACTCGACGTCGCTGCTGATCGAAAGCTTCTCGAAAATACGGTAGCGGTAGGTGTTCACGGTTTTCGGCGACAGGCAAAGTTTGTCGGAAATGATCTGTACCTTCTGACAGCCGACAATCATCAACGCGATCTGAATTTCCCGCTCGGACAAGGCGTCGAAGGGCGAATCATTGGACGGCTGAAAGGATTTGATCGCCAATTGCTGGGCAATCTGCGGACTGATATAGCGCTGGCCGGCAAACACCAGGCGAATGGCTTGAACCATTTCCGGCAGACCCGCACCTTTGGTCAGATAACCCGCAGCACCAGCCTGCAGCAAGCGTGTCGGGAACGGATCCTCTTCACACACCGTCACTGCGACCACCTTGATATCCGGATGACTGCGCAACAGTTTGCGCGTGGCTTCCAGGCCGCCGATGCCAGGCATCTTGACGTCCATCAGCACCACATCGGGCTTCAACTCTCGGGCCTTGATCAGGGACTCTTCCCCGGACTCGGCCTGGCCAACCACCTGCAAGCCATCGATATCGGCCAGCATACGTGTAATGCCTGTGCGAACGAGATCATGGTCATCGACCACTAGCACCCTAATCAAGCAGACACCTCGCGATATGGTCATATTGGGATGCCGGACACCTTAGCAAAAAGTACCCCACAGACCTAGCAGAAAGCGTCATTTAAAAAGTTTCAATTCATCATAGAGGGCTTGCCGGCCGTGGGTTTCAGAGCACATGTGTACTTATATCAAGCTGCATTCGCAGAAAACACTCGTCCCGACCCTGCACCTGTAGTCCTTTTCTTTCATACAAGTTTCTCGCCGGATTATTGTCGAATACGGTCAGGCGTAAAGCGGGGCGTCTTTCTCTGCGGGCCAAGTCGATAACCTGATCAATCGCCCAGGAACCCGCGCCCCGCCCCTGAAACGCTTCAGCAATTTGCAGTTCACGAATGTACAACGCGCGTATATCCCGGCTGAGGCTGAGAAAGCCCACTGGCGCATTACCGTGCACTATCAGCCAGTTCTGCCGCCCCGACCACGCCACGTCAAACGCCTCGTCCTGCCACAACAGTTCATGATGAATGAAATAGCGCAGCATGTTCTGACAGGTGAGATCGCGGGCAAACGACAGATCGTCCAGAACAGCAAGCCGTAACCGGAATATCATTGAGCCTGCACAACAGGAACAACTCGCCCCTGCCAAACACCGTCACTACGCTGGGCGACGACCAAAAGGTCGCCCGCCCCCGGTGCTGCGACGATTAATGAACCGTCTTCAGCCCAGATACCACTGCGTCCCGCGGACTGCCAACCGCCAGTCAGCCCTCCGTGATTGGCCATCAGCACAGCCATCGAGTGTTGCCGGGCATAGCCCTGAAGTATGGCGGTGTCAGCTGCATAACCTTTCTCGCTGATCAATACACCGGCGGCGTATAAGCCAGCGCCCATTTCTGCTGCAGCAGCAGCATGACTGGCATGGGTGAAATCGGCGCACACCGCCAGCGCGACCACTTCCTCGCCGATGTTCAGGCACGGCCCGCCAAAACCGGGTGCGAAAACAAGCTCCTCACCAGCGTGCAAATGCTGCTTGCTGTACACACCGAGCGAACCATCAGCGCCCAGGACCAGAGCACCAATACGCACCGAGTTACTGTCCTCGAGCCTGATCGGTATGCCGACAACGGCAGTCACACCCAGCTCTCGGGCCAAATCCCTGAGAGGTTGCAGCACGCCATCTTGCGGGGCAACTGCCAAAGCTGCCGCCACCTCTCCCTCATAGCCAGTCAACGACAATTCGGGAAAAACCAGCAATTGGACGCCCTGCTCCGCCGCCATCTCGATGAAGTGACTGTGCCGGGTAATATTTCCAGAAAGATCCCCGGCAATGGAAATCGTCTGGGCAGCAGCAATGGTCAATGTCGACACGGTTCATCCTTGGTAATCAGGCAAAACGCAGAGTGTCACCACTCTTGCGTGACTCTGGCAATAGGCCTTTTGTTGATGACGCGATAGCAATTTCTGATTGCTGAGGCGTATCGGCCTCTAGTAAGCTCGACCCATTCATTGGAGTCAGACCATGCTCAACGCCCTCTCACAGCTTCGTACCGCCAGCGCACTGCGCTCGGTTGCGGCTGCCCGGGTGAATGACGTATGTGCTCCGGTCAGCTTTTATTTTGGGTATTGGTTTAGCCACTGGCGCGCCTGATACCTGAACGGCGCCCATAACAACGGGTCGCCTACCAGAGAATTCTCAACCCCCGGTCGGCCTCCCGACCGGGGGTTTTGTTTTTTCAGCCCCGAATTTTTCAGCAACACACCAGACACTTTGAGGAATCACGAAATGAACTACGCCACTTATTACCGTTACGACAGCTTTAGCGCCTGGCGATTTACCAGCTTCCGCTCGGGACAGCCTGCCGCCTCCGATCGGTCACCTATAGGTGGCAAGCACACACACGTAGCCAATACGGCCAACTGTCGAACACCCCAGTAGGGCCGAGCGAGCGGGAAGCACCCGCCGCCAGCCCAGGAAAACCGAATATGAACTCGCCCGTTTCTGCTCTGCCGCTGTCCACCCTGAACCCTGCCAACGAAGCATTGACTCTGCGTCTACCCAGCTCGTTGCAACTCAAGCAACAATTGCCCCTGAGCAATGCCTTGAGCCTGCAAGTTGCCGCCCATCGCCAGGCGGTTCGCGCCATTCTCAATGGCCAGGACCAGCGTCTGCTGGTCATCGTCGGCCCCTGCTCTATCCACGATCCGCAATCCGCACTTGAATACGCCGGCAAACTCGCTCGACTGGCTGAAGAAGTCAGCGGCGAAATGCTGTTGGTGATGCGCGCCTACGTCGAAAAACCACGTACCACGGTCGGCTGGAAAGGCCTTGCCTACGACCCGCACCTGGACGGCAGTGATGACATGGCGGGCGGCCTTACCCTGTCACGCGAGCTGATGCTGGAAATGATCCGCCTCGGCTTGCCGGTGGCTACCGAGTTGCTGCAACCCATGGCTGCCGGGTACTTCGATGACCTGTTGAGCTGGGTGGCCATTGGCGCGCGTACCACTGAATCGCAGATCCACCGTGAAATGGCCAGTGGACTTGGCATGCCGGTGGGCTTCAAGAATGGCACCGACGGCGGCACCGCCATTGCGGTTGACGCCATGCGTTCGGCAGCCCATCCGCACCGGCATTTCGGCGTCGACAGCCAAGGGCACCCGGCCGTCATTCAAACACCAGGCAACCCCGATACTCATCTGGTCCTGCGCGGGGGCCATAAAGGGCCGAACCATGATCGCGAGAGCGTGGCAAAAATCCACGTTGACCTGGACAGGCTGAAGATTCCGAGCCGAATCATGGTCGACTGTAGCCATGCCAACAGTGGCAAGGATCCATTGCGTCAGCCAGGCGTCTTCAACGAAGTGCTTGAGCAACGCTTGCAAGGTGATCGCGCTTTGATCGGCATGATGATTGAATCTCACCTGTTCGAAGGTTGCCAACCGCTGACCGAATCCTTGCGCTACGGGGTTTCAATCACCGATGGCTGCCTCGGTTTCAGCGCAACAGAACACTTGCTGCGTGCCGCCGCCCAGCGCCTCGCCGAGCACGCCAGAGATTGACTTCCAGACCAACCCTCCGGACTTATGGCAAACCGGAGGGCGGGTCGGTCCCGCTACGCCTCTACACGCACTGGTGTGGCAGCAGATTCCTGACTGACATCGTCCAGACGCTCAACTGTGTAGGCTACCCGTACGGTCGTGCCATGGTGCTCACGCCAGAATCGGTGCGGCACTATGAAGATCAGCGGTTTTCCCGCCGTTTCCCGCGTAATTTCACGGTCATCCCGGTGATTGAAAAGATCTCCGTCGCACTTGAGATACACCAGCTCACCTTCCTGCGTCTGTGCATTACCGATCACGATGGTGACTCCATCGATCGAATCCTCTTTCAGTAACACGCCATCTTCAGCTTCGAGCACGTCGGGCGCGTCCAGCTCACCACGAAGGAACGGACTGACGAGGATTCTTGCCGACTCGGATTCTCGAACCGCTCCACCGGACTGTTCCACTTGATAGCGCACTGACACCTCACCACCGAGATGCGCAGCGATGTGCGCCCCGTCAACCCAAAATGACAGCACGTCAGCGACAGCGAAGGTTTCGACCTTCAGGCTGTCGCTGAACGTTGCAGGCACTGCTTCAGCGCCCCACAGCAATGTGACCCGATCCCCCGCCGCCATTCGGGCATAAGGCTGGAGCACGATAAGCGTGCCTTCCGTCACTCGCTCCGGATCCAGTGTTCCCCTTATCGCCCCTTCGACAATTGGTGCAAGCAACTTCGGGCGTGTATTTCCCACAGACAATTGCACGCGTGCAGATAACGCTGGGACTGACGAGCTCGCACTGAGCAGTTTCCAGTAAACCTCCAGCGAACCGCCGTCCAGTGCGGCGATGTGCATGCCTTTGATAACGAAAATGACATCCTTGCCGACCTGAGTTTCGCTGACATAGCGCACCATTTCATGCTGATAGACGAAACCTTCTATATCCAACCCCTCCCAACTCAACAGCAACTGGTCGCCACAGGTCATGTTTACATAAGGAGCGATACGGACAACAACCTTGCCCTGCGAAGGATCAAGCACCATCCCCCCCGGATAATCAAGGGTCGCTGCGGGCAGTAGTTCGCTCGATACACAGGGAGTGACGGGGTGGCGCATCCGGTAGCAAAACTCGACTTCGTGCATGTTCATTAGTGGCTCCATTCCTTGGAAAAACGCCGCGTTCATGGACGGCGTCGACAGCCAACATTCAACGCGCTTCCCGACATTTTCGATGTCAGCCCGAGCCGCCGCAGACACCCGGCAAACGCCTCCAGCCGGGTAGGCAAACTGAGCAAAACCGCCCTCAACCAAGCGAAAGATGTCCTCAACTTCCGATTCGGATTTCATAAGTATCTGAAAATTCTTACAGCCACTAGTCCAGATTCAACGGCCAAGAGAAGCCTCTTCTTACTTCTTCAACGGGATGAGTGTTTTAGAGTGGCCACCGGATTCCCCGATGAACTTCTGTGAAAAAGGTAAGAACATGCAACGGAATGCTTCAACTCGCTATCCCATCCTGTTGGTACATGGCCTGTTCGGATTCGAGCGCATCGGTCATTTCGAGCTGTTCCATGATGTAAAGGACGCTCTGAAAACGGCCGGCAGCCGAGTGTTTGTTCCCCACCTTTCCGCCACGCATAAAAACGAAACAAGGGGTGAGCAGCTGCTTGCACAGATTGATCGTGTTCTGCGAGGCACAGGTGCCGAAAAAGTCAACCTCATCGGGCACAGCCAGGGAGCATTGGCTGCCCGATACGCTGCGGCGCTTGCGCCACACGCCGTAGCCTCGGTGACTTCCGTCAGCGGTCCGAACCACGGTTCGGAGCTGGCCGATTTTCTGCGCAAGGCACTGGTGCCCGGACGACTGCCGGAGGCGGTCGCACAAAATGTCGCGACACTGTTTGGCAATTTTCTTTCGTTGCTCAGTGGCAGTGTGGCGCTGCCACAAAACGCATTGGCGGCGCTGAATGCTCTGACGACCGAAGGCGTGGGCGATTTCAACGACAGGTTTCCGCAGGGGTTGCCCAGCACCTGGGGCGGACAAGGCCCGGAACAGGTCAATGGTGTGCGCTATTACTCCTGGAGCGGTGTCCTGCCCGTAGACAGCCCGATAACACTCGATCCGACCCAGAGCATTTGCCATGCGCTATCGCAATACTTCATGACCGAGACACAGCAGAATGATGGCTTCGTCGGCCGTTTCAGCTCGCACTTGGGGCAGGTAATCCGCTCCGACTATCCGCTGGACCATCTGAGCAGCCTGCGCCGTACAGCCAGCACCATCACTACCCTGCCCGACCCGATTGAACTGTACGTTGAACACGCCGAACGTCTGCGCGCCGCGAATCTCTGACCAAAGCCACGGACAACCGAACGGAACTTTGCCGAGAATTCGCCCACTGAATCCGGTAGGCTCCACACTTTACTGAAATAGATTGGAGAGTTTCCCCATGGCTAAAGCCACTGCCCGCCACATCCTGGTTTCCAGCGAAGACAAGTGCAACGAACTCAAGGCCCAGATCGAAGGCGGCGCTGATTTCGCCGAAGTCGCCAAGGCCAACTCCACCTGCCCGTCCAGCCGTCAAGGTGGTGATCTGGGTTCGTTCGGTCCTGGCCAGATGGTCAAGGAATTCGACACCGTGGTCTTCAGCGCGCCAATCAATGTCGTGCAAGGTCCGGTGAAAACCCAGTTCGGTTATCACCTGCTCGAAGTCACCAGCCGTCAGGACTGATCCGCGCCTGATTGCTCACCAACGGCCCGCCTTCTGGTGGGCCGTTGTGTTTCAGTTTCATATACGGCTGGCGACTGACGCGCCTCTCGCGTAAAACTTGCGCTTATCGATTTCCCGGTTCCAAGGCTGACAATGCGACTGGTTTTCCCCACATTGATGCTCACCGCCCTCGCCCTGCTGACGGGCACCGCCGGCGCGAACGCCGCACCGCAACACGCGTTGACTGTTTATGGCGAACCCGCCAAGTACCCTGCCGGTTTCAGCCACTTCGACTACACCAACCTGCAAGCGCCCAAGGGCGGGACGATGCGCCGCTCGGCCATCGAGATCGGCCACTTCGATCATGTTCTTCCTTATATAGACAAAGGCATCGGCGTCACGCAGATCGATGGTTTGCTCTATTCGCCGCTGGCCCAGCGTTCGCTGGATGAGCCTTACACGGTTTACGGACTCGTCGCGCAAAAGATGGAGCGCTCGGATGATGGTCTGTCGCTGCGGTTCTTTATCAACCCCAAGGCGCGCTTCGCCGATGGCAAAGCGATTACCGCCGAAGACGTGCGTTACACCTACGATTTATTGATGACACAGGGCAGCCTGCGTTATCGCACCCAGTTTGCTGACGTCAAAGGCGTCGAAGTGGAAGGCCCGTTGACCGTGCGTTTCGACTTCAAGAGCAATGAAAACCGCACCCTGCCACTGGACATCGCGACCCTGCCGGTATTCCCCGAGCATTGGTGGAAGAGCCGCGATTTCGCCGGGGGTGGCGGCTATGAACCACCACTGGGCAGCGGTCCTTATCGAGTCGGAAAAATCGATTCGGGGCGCAGCATCACCTTTGAACGCAACGCTGACTGGTGGGCCAAGGATTTGCCGGTCAGTCGCGGCCTCTACAACTTCGATCATTTCAGCATCGAGTACTTCGGCGATACCGATGTCGCCCGGCAAGTGCTGCGCGGCGGCGCCTACGACTACAACCGCGAGTTCTCGGCCACCGGCTATTCAATCGGCTATGACAGCCCCGCACTGAGCGATGGGCGTCTGCAAAAAGCACACTTGGCCACCGAGGCGCCACAGTCAGCCCAGGGTTTTGTGTTCAACCTGCAGAAACCGATGTTCGCCGATCGCCGTGTGCGCCAGGCCCTGGCCATGCTCTGGGACTTCGAGTGGAGCAACCGGCAGATGATGCGCGGCATGTACATCCGCCAGCAGAGCTACTTTTCCAACACGCCACTGGCGGCAAGCGAACTGCCCGATGCGCAGGAGCTGAAAATCCTCGAGCCGCTGCGCGGTCAGGTTCCCGACGAAGTCTTCAACAAAGTCTTCGAGGCCCCGAAAACCGACGGCAGTGGCCTGATCCGCGATAAACAGTTGCAAGCCCTCGAACTGCTCGAACAGGCCGGCTGGAAACCCGATGGCGATCAACTGGTGAATGCGCAAGGCGAGCCGCTGAGCTTCACCTTCCTGGTCAGCCAGAACGGTATGGATCGCTTGCTGCTGCCGTACAAACGCACGCTGAAACAGATAGGTATCGACCTGAACATTCGCCGTATCGACTCCTCGCAATACGTCAACCGGCTGATGAGCCGCGACTACGACATGATCGTCACCGGCTACCCGGTCAGCACTTCACCGGGGGGCGAGCTGCTCAACTACTTCGCCTCGGTGTCGGCCAATGACCCGGGCGCGAACAACTACATGGTGTTGAAAAACCCGGCAGTGGATACGCTCATCAACGGTCTGATCCGCGCATCCACGCAGTCCGACATGCTGTACTACGCCCATGCTCTGGACCGGGTACTGCAATGGAATTACTACTGGATTCCCAACTACTATCCGCCGGGCACGTCGACAGTGTGGTGGAACCGCTTTGGCATACCTTCGGTGCAAGCCAGCAATGACGAAGCCATCGAGAGCTGGTGGGAAATCAGCAGCACCCCTCTGACCAATCAACAGATGACGGCCGAGAAGATCGCCCGTGGCAGACCCGGAGGACCGCACTGATGTGGGGTTACATACTGCGGCGGCTGCTGCTGATCATCCCGACGCTGGTGATCATTCTGCTGGTCAATTTCGTGATCATTCAGGCCGCGCCCGGCGGCCCGGTAGAACAGGCCATCGCCCACCTGCAAGGGATTGGCGGCGCCAGTGTCGGAGGCGGTGCCAGCGAAACCATGAGCGGCACTTCACGTGCCAGTCGCGGCCTCGATCCGCAGCTGATCAAGGACATCGAAAAACAGTACGGATTCGACAAACCGGCCCATGAACGCTTGTGGCTGATGTTGAAGAACTACGCGCAACTGGATTTCGGCAAGAGCTTCTTTCGTGGCGCGACAGTCACCGATCTGATCCTGGAAAAAATGCCGGTGACCATTTCCCTCGGGCTGTGGGCGACGCTGATCACCTATCTGGTATCGATCCCGCTAGGGATCCGCAAGGCTGTGCACCATGGCAGTCACTTCGATATCTGGAGCAGCACAGCGATCATCATCGGTTACGCGATGCCGGCGTTTCTATTTGCGATGTTCCTGATCGTGGTGTTTGCCGGCGGCACGTCGCTGAACTGGTTTCCGGTTCGCGGCCTGGTGTCGGACAACTTCGAATCGCTGTCGACTCTCGGCAAAGTCGCCGACTATTTCTGGCACCTGGTGCTGCCGGTTACGGCGCTGGTGATCGGTGGTTTCGCCACGCTGACGATCCTGACCAAAAACTCCTTTCTCAACGAGATCACGCGCCAGTACGTAGTGACCGCGCGTGCCAAAGGCCTGAGCGAGCGCCGCGTGCTCTATGGTCATGTGTTTCGCAATGCGATGTTGCTGGTGGTGTCCGGCATCCCGCAGGCGTTCATCAGTGTGTTCTTCGCCGGTTCGTTGCTGATCGAAGTGATCTTCTCCCTCGACGGCCTCGGGCGCATGAGCTACGAAGCGGCGGTTTCGCGGGATTACCCGGTGGTGTTCGGTTCGCTGTTCATCTTTACCCTCTTCGGCCTGCTGATAAAACTGGTCGGCGACCTGTGTTACACGCTGGTCGACCCGCGTATCGACTTCGCTGCGAGGAACGCCTGATGTTCAAGCTCTCGCCTCTGGGCCTTCGTCGCTTCGAACGCTTCAAGAAAAACCGTCGTGGCTGGTGGTCACTGTGGCTGTTTATCGGCCTGTTTGTGGTGACACTGGGCGGTGAGTTGATCGCTAATGACAAGCCTCTGGTCGTCAGCTATCAGGACCAATGGTACTTCCCGGTATTCAAGCGCCATACCGAGCAAGAGTTCGGCGGGCAACTGCCGTTCCAGGCGGATTACCGCAGCGACTATGTGCAGAACCTGATTCGCAAGGACGGTGGCTGGCTGCTGTTCCCGCCGATTCCATTCAGTGACGACACGCCAAACTACGACCTCAACAAACCGGCGCCGAGCCCGCCGACGTCGGTCAACTGGCTGGGCACAGACGATCAATCGCGGGATGTACTGGCACGGGTGATTTTCGGCGCACGGGTGTCGATTCTGTTTGCCTTGATGCTGACCTTTGTCAGCGCCCTCATCGGCATCGCCGCCGGGGCGTTGCAGGGCTACTACGGTGGCTGGGTCGATTTGCTCGGGCAACGCGTGCTGGAAGTCTGGTCGGGGCTGCCAGTGTTGTACCTGCTGATCATTCTCTCCGGTTTTGTCGAGCCGAATTTCTGGTGGCTGTTAGGGATCATGGCGCTGTTTTCCTGGCTGGCACTGGTGGATGTAGTGCGCGCCGAGTTCCTGCGCGGACGCAATCTGGAGTACGTCAAAGCCGCGCGCGCGCTGGGCCTGAGCGACCGCAAGGTGATTTTCAGGCACATACTGCCCAATGCGATGAACGCGACACTCAGCTACTTGCCGTTCATTCTGACCGGCGCGATTTCCACCCTTACTGCGCTGGATTTTCTCGGTTTCGGCATGCCCGCCGGCAGTGCTTCGCTGGGTGAGTTGATCGGTCAGGGCAAACAGAACCTGCAAGCACCTTGGCTTGGGTTGACGGCGTTTTTCACCCTGGCGCTGATCCTTTCTTTACTGGTGTTCATTGGCGAAGCGTTGCGTGACGCGTTCGACCCTCGATCCTGAAGCGTGGCCATGACTGACAACCTGATTGAAATCCGTAACCTCAACGTTGCCTTCCACGGCCAGAGCGTAGTGCGCGACCTGTGCCTGGACATTCGCCCCGGTGAGTGTCTGGCGCTGGTCGGCGAATCGGGCTCGGGCAAATCGGTGACCGCCCATTCGATCCTGCAATTGCTGCCGGAAAGCGAAGCACAAACCACCGGCAGCATTCGCTATCGCGGACAGGAACTGATCGGCGCCGATCCCAAGGTGTTGCGCGAATTGCGCGGCAACCGCATCGCGATGATCTTTCAGGAGCCGATGACCTCGCTCAATCCGCTGCATACCATCGAAAAACAGATCGGCGAAACGCTACTGTTGCACCGTGGCCTCGGTGGCAAAGCGGCGCAGGTGCGCATCCTCGAACTGCTCGGTCTGGTGGGCATCCAGAAACCCAAGGAACGCCTCAAGGCCTATCCGCATCAACTCTCTGGTGGGCAACGGCAACGGGTGATGATCGCCATGGCCCTGGCCTGCGAACCGGAGCTGTTGATCGCCGACGAACCGACCACCGCGCTCGACGTGACCGTGCAGCGCAAAATCCTGCTGCTGCTCAAATCCCTGCAGCAACGTCTGGGCATGTCACTGCTGCTGATCAGCCACGACCTCAATCTGGTGCGCAGTATCGCCCAGCGCGTGTGCGTGATGAAGGCCGGGGAAATCGTCGAACAGGCGCCCTGCGAAACCCTGTTTACCGAGCCGAAGCATCCTTACAGCTGCGTGCTGCTCAACGCCGAACCCGAAGGCGAAGCCCTGCCCCGGGATGAGCGCGAGAACGTACTGGAAGTCGACGACCTGAAGGTTGAGTTTGTCGTCGGTGGCGGTCTGTTCCAGCGCAAGCAATACCTGCGTGCGGTGGATGGCATCAGCCTGAGTATCCAGCGTGGCAAGACGTTGGGTATCGTCGGCGAATCCGGTTCCGGCAAGTCGACGCTGGGTCAGGCGATCCTGCGTCTGCTCGACTCCGAGGGCGGTATCCGCTTTCAGGGCCAGGCGCTCGACGGTCTCAATCAGAAACAGATGCGCCCGTGGCGTCGACAGATGCAGGTGGTGTTTCAGGATCCGTTCGGCAGCCTCAGCCCGCGCATGTCAGTGGCGCAGATCATCAGCGAAGGCCTGGAGGTGCACTGCGAGTCGAGCGCTGACGAGTGCGATGAGCAAGTCATCCGCGTGCTTAAAGAGGTCGGCCTCGATCCGCAAAGTCGCCATCGCTACCCCCACGAATTCTCTGGAGGCCAGCGCCAACGCATCGCTATTGCGCGGGCACTGGTGCTGAAACCGGCGCTGATCCTGCTCGACGAGCCAACATCGGCGCTGGATCGTACGGTGCAAAAACAAGTGGTCGCCCTGCTCCGCCAGCTTCAGGAAAAACACGGCCTGACCTATCTGTTCATCAGCCACGATCTGGCAGTGGTGCGCGCCCTGGCCCACGACATGATCGTGATCAAGGACGGCAAAGTGGTCGAGCGTGGCGCCAGTCATGAGGTGTTCGACGCGCCGCAGCATCCGTATACCAAAGAGCTGTTGGCGGCGGCGCATCCGGGGTAGGCATAATCTGCGGCCGACCTGAAACCGGGTCACGGCCATCGCTGGCAAGCCAGCTCCCACAAGGGGCTGCGGTGTCCACGATATGTGTATACGACCGAGAACCCTGTGGGAGCTGGCTTGCCAGCGAAGAGGCCCGCATCAACAACTCAAATTCCGGACCAGCCGCCAGATGAACACCACTGAAAGCCTCAAGGACTACCAACGGGTTCGCAGCCTGGCGATCCGTTCGTTGTTCGAGATCATCGAGCAATCCAGCGAAGGCACGGTGATCGTCGATCGCGATGCCAACATCGTCTGGATGAACGAGCGCTACGCCCGGCGCTTCGGTCTTGAATCGGCAGCAGGTGCGATCGGCAAGCCCTGTGAAAGCGTGATCCCGGGCAGTCTGTTGCGCGAAGTCGTGCGTACTGGTCGCCCCATTCTTCTGGACATGCAGGACACCCCGAAAGAGCCGTTGGTGGTGATGCGCCTGCCGATCCATGACGACGTCGGCACGGTGATCGGCGCGATCGGATTTGCCCTGTTCGACGAGTTGCGCACCCTGTCGCCGATGCTCAAACGTTATTTGAGCATGCAGGAAGAACTGGCTTCGACCCGCTCCCTGCTGCGCGCCCGACAGACCAAATACAACTTCGCCCACTTTATCGGCACCAGCGCCGCCAGCCTCGAAGTCAAACGCCGTGCCCGACGCAGTGCCAGCGCCGAGTCGCCAGTGCTGCTGCTCGGCGAAACCGGCACCGGCAAAGAGCTGCTGGCCCAAGCCATTCATGGCGCCTCGCCACGGGCGCACAAAGCCTTTGTCAGCATCAACAGCGCAGCGATTCCCGAGGCATTGCTGGAAGCGGAGTTTTTCGGCACGGCGCCCGGCGCATTCACCGGCGCCGATCGCAAGGGCCGCACCGGCAAGTTGCAGATCGCCCAGGGCGGCACGCTGTTTCTCGACGAAATTGGTGACATGCCGCTGCCCTTGCAAAGCAAACTGCTGCGCGTGCTGCAGGAAAAGGAATTCGAACCCGTCGGCTCAAACGAAGTGATTCAGAGCGACGTGCGTGTGATTGCCGCGACGTCGACCGATCTGCAAGCGGCGATCAAACGCGGTGAGTTCCGCGCCGATTTGTACTATCGCCTCAATGTATTGCCGATTCAGGTGCCGCCATTGCGTGAACGTCTCGATGACCTGCCGGCGCTTAGCGAAGCGATTCTGGAAGAGCTGCGCAGTCAGCACGAGCTCCACCGCGATGCGCTGGCATTGCTTGATCAGCATGCCTGGCCGGGGAACATCCGCGAGCTACGCAATGTACTGGAGCGGGCGGCGTTGCTCAGTGATGACTTGATGCTGAGCGAGCAGGATATTCGTGCGGCGATCGGTACGTTGACGCCGGTTGAGCGTGGTTCAGCCCCTCTGGCTGAGGTGGCGCCAGGGGAAACATTCGCCCAGGCACGCGAGCGGTTTGATCGACAGTTGATTCAGTCTGCCCTCGCGCAATGCGTGGGCAATGTACCGGAAGCAGCTGCTCGGCTGGGGCTTGGGCGGTCGACGCTGTACAAGAAAATGGTGGCGCTGGGGATTGCTTGAGTCTCTATAAAGAGACACTGATCTCATTAATTAGAAAATTCGCCAAGATCAAAAGATCGCAGCCTTCGGCAGCTCCTACAGGGGAATATCGGGTCCGCACTGTAGGAGCTGCCGAAGGCTGCGATCTTTTCGGCTCAATGCCGTCTCTATAGTGAGATAAAAACTCTGAAGCCTGCCCTACTTGCACGACAATGTCTTTATATTTCAACGTGTTAGATAACTGGCACAGATCTCGCTAAAGCCTCTCCCACACCCGTTCCACCCACAAAAATAACAATTCTGGAGAGACACACCATGAGTGTGATCATTGCCTTGGCAGCCCTGGCGCTGTTGATGCTGGCTGCCTACCGTGGCTACAGCGTTATCCTCTTCGCCCCGATTGCCGCCCTCGGCGCTGTGCTACTCACCGACCCTTCCGCCGTCGCCCCCGCGTTCACCGGGGTTTTCATGGAGAAAATGGTCGGCTTCATCAAACTGTATTTCCCGGTTTTCCTGCTCGGTGCCGTGTTTGGCAAGTTGATCGAACTGTCGGGATTCTCCCGCTCGATTGTCGCTGCGGCCATCCGTTTACTCGGCACCAAACAGGCAATGCTGGTGATAGTGCTGGTCTGCGCCCTACTCACTTACGGCGGCGTGTCGCTGTTCGTGGTGGTCTTTGCGGTGTATCCGTTTGCCGCCGAGATGTTCCGCCAGAGCAATATCCCCAAGCGGCTGATACCGGCAACCATCGCCCTCGGCGCGTTCTCGTTCACCATGGACGCCCTGCCCGGCACGCCGCAAATTCAGAACATCATCCCCAGCACGTTCTTCAATACCACCGCGTGGGCCGCGCCGTGGCTGGGTGTGATCGGTACGATTTTCGTGTTCTGCGCCGGCATGCTGTTTCTGCAGCGTCAACGCAACAAGGCGCAACGCGCCGGTGAAGGTTACGGCATTGAACTGCGCAACGAACCGGAAACCGCTGAAGACCTGAAATTGCCAAACCCATGGATTGCGCTTTCGCCGTTGTTGGCAGTGGGCATCATGAACCTGCTGTTCACCCAATGGATTCCGCAGTGGTACGGCAAGACCCACAGCCTCGCACTGCCGGGCATGGCCACGCCAGTCACCACCGAGATCGCTAAACTCACCGCGATCTGGGCGGTGCAGGCGGCGTTGCTGGTCGGCATTCTGATGGTGCTCGCGTTCGGCTTTTCTGCGATTCGCAGCAAGCTCGCCGAAGGCAGCAAAAGCGCGGTCAGCGGTGCGTTGTTGGCGGCGATGAACACTGCGTCGGAATATGGTTTTGGTGCCGTGATCGCTTCGCTGCCGGGCTTCCTGGTCTTGGCTGACTGGCTGAAGCAGATTCCCAATCCGCTGGTCAACGAAGCCATCACCGTGACCCTGCTCGCTGGCATCACCGGTTCCGCATCGGGCGGCATGAGCATTGCGCTGGCGGCGATGTCGGAACAGTTCATCAGTGCGGCCCACGCCGCGAACATTCCGCTTGAGGTACTGCACCGCGTTGCCGCGATGGCGAGTGGCGGCATGGACACCCTGCCGCACAACGGCGCGGTCATCACCTTGCTCGCGGTGACGGGTCTGACCCACCGCGAAGCCTATAAAGACATTTTCTGTATTACGCTGATCAAGACCCTCGCGGTTTTCGTAGTGATTGGCACTTTCTACGCCACTGGCATTGTGTGAGGTATTCATGACCACTCTTTCCGGCAAGACCGCGCTGGTTACCGGTTCCACCAGCGGCATCGGCCTGGGCATCGCACTGAGCCTGGCCAAGGCCGGCGCTAATCTGATTCTCAACGGTTTTGGCGATGCGTCCAAAGTCATCGCCGAAGTCGCTCGGTTCGGCGGCAAGGTCGGCCATCATCCGGCGGACGTCAGTGACCCGGCGCAAATCGCAGACATGATTGCTTACGCCGAGCGCGAGTTCGGCGGTGTCGACATTCTGGTCAACAACGCCGGCATCCAGCACGTCGCCGCCGTGGAAGAGTTTCCCGTCGAGCGTTGGGATTCGATCATTGCCATCAACCTGTCTTCGGTGTTTCACAGCACCCGCGTGAGCCTGCCGGGGATGCGCGCCAAAGGTTGGGGGCGAATCATCAATATCGCCTCGGTGCATGGTCAGGTCGGTTCGACCGGCAAAGCGGCCTACGTCGCCGCCAAGCACGGTGTGATCGGTTTGACCAAAGTGGTTGGCCTGGAAACTGCCACCAGCAACGTCACTTGCAACGCGATCTGCCCGGGCTGGGTGCTGACCCCGCTGGTACAAAAGCAAATCGATGACCGCGCGGCCAAGGGTGTCGATCCGCAGCAGGCGCAGCATGATCTGCTCGCCGAGAAACAGCCGTCGCTGGAGTTCGTCACACCGCAGCATCTGGGCGAACTGGTGTTGTTCCTGTGCAGCGAGGCTGGCAGCCAGGTGCGCGGCGCGGCGTGGAATATTGATGGTGGCTGGCTCGCGCAGTAATGCTGCGTCCTTGTAGGCCTTCGCCTGCTCACGATAGCGGTGGGTCAGCCAATGAAGTCGTTGAATGTGCGGACGTCTTCGCGAGCAGGCTCGCTCCCACAAGTGTTATGTGTGCGCTCGACCTTGTGCATGAATAAAACAAGAGGCAAACAATGTCCGACATCCTCTGGCAACCCGACGCCAACCGTATCGCCAAGTCGCGCATGGACGCTTTCCGTCGTGCGGCCAATCAACGCCATCACCTGAAACTCGACGACTACCCGGCCCTGCATCAATGGAGCGTCGAGCAGCGCGCGGAGTTCTGGCAGGCAATCGTCGATTTCTTCGATATCCGCTTCCACACGCAGTCCGACGCCGTGCTGCGCGAAGGCTCACAAATGCCCGACGCCGAGTGGTTTCCCGGCGCCACGCTGAACTTCGCCGAACACCTGCTGCGTCGTCGCGACGATGCTGTGGCGGTAATAAGCGTGGCGGAGAATGGCCAGCGTGAGCAGTTGACCTGGGCCGAGCTCGCCGAGCATGTCGCCGGTTTTCAGGCGAGCTTGCAGGCCACCGGGGTTGGCCTCGGCGATCGCGTCGCCGCGTGCATGCCCAATACCTGGCAGACGCTGGTCGCGATGCTCGCTACTACCAGCCTCGGCGCGATCTGGTCGTGCTCCTCGCCGGATTTCGGCACCCACGGCGTAATCGACCGCTTCGGTCAAATTGAGCCCAAGGTGTTGATCACCTGCGCCGCTTATCGCTATGCCGGCAAGACCATCGACCAGACCGACAAAATCAACGGAATACTCGAACAACTGCCAACGCTGAGGCAGTTGATCATCGTGCCTTATGCGCAGCCGCAGACCCACGTCGAGGTTTACCGGACTCGCGCCGAAGTGGCCCTGTGGGATGACTTCTATGAATCCGGCGGTGAACCGGTTTTTGTCCCGGTGCCGTTCCATCATCCGCTGTACGTGCTGTATTCCAGCGGCACCACTGGCGTACCGAAATGCATCGTTCACAGCACCGGCGGCGTGCTGCTGCAACACGTCAAGGAACACGGCCTGCATTGCGATCTGGGTCCTGGCGATCGATTGTTTTACTACACGACCTGCGGCTGGATGATGTGGAACTGGCTGGTCTCCGCGCTCGCGGTCGGCAGCGCCGTGGTGCTGTATGACGGTTCACCGTTTTACCCGGACAACCAGCGTTTGCTCGAGCTGATCGACGATGAACGCATCAGCGTGTTCGGCACCAGCCCCAAGTTCCTCGCCACCCTGGAAAGCAGTGGCGCCAAACCCCGCGAAAGCCATGATCTGGGCAGCCTGAAGACGCTGCTGTGCACCGGTTCGGCGCTGTCGCCGCAAAGCTATGACTTCGTCTATCGCGACTTCAAACCTGATGTGTGTCTGGCCTCGATGTCTGGCGGCACGGATATCGTCTCGTGCTTCGTCAATGGCAACCCGATGAGCGCCGTGCGACGCGGTGAGAACATGGGCAAGAGCCTGGGCATGGCGGTTGAGGTCTGGAATGACGCTGGTCAACCCGTGATTGGCGAAAAAGGCGAACTGGTCTGCACCCGGCACTTCCCGGCGATGCCGATCGGTCTGTGGAATGACCCGGACGGAGCAAAACTGCGGCAATCGTATTTCAGCCTGTTTCCCGGTGTCTGGGCACAGGGCGATTACGCCGAGCAACGGCCCCATGGCGGGATGCTGATCCATGGGCGCTCGGACGCCGTGCTCAATCCCGGCGGCGTGCGCATCGGCACGGCCGAAATATACCGTCAGGTCGAGAAAGTCGCTGAAGTGCTGGACAGCGTCGCCATCGGTCAGCAGTGGCAGGACGACGTGCGGGTTGTGCTGTTTGTCAGGTTGCGCGAAGGGATCGAACTGGATGAGGCGCTGGAGCAGCGTATCCGGCAGGTGATCCGCGCCAATACCACCCCAAGGCATGTACCGGCGAAGATCGTTGCAGTGACCGACATTCCACGCACCATCAGCGGCAAGGTCGTGGAACTGGCCGTGCGGGAGGTGGTGCATGGGCGGCCGGTGAAAAACACCGATGCATTGGCCAATCCCGAAGCGCTGGAGCAGTTTCGGGATCGGCCGGAGCTGTAAATATCGACTGTTACGAATCCCCGACTCTCCGTAGGCACCTGGATTCACCGGGTGCCAGCAGGATCAGCTGATCATGAGTCGGGCGTGGTGTTCAACCTGATCACTACGGGTCCTGCAACGACCCCGCCACCACTGGCGGCGATGGCTGCAAGCATTGTCCGCATATTGCTGTCGAACACACTTTTATCTGCATCTATCTGACTCAACAGTGAAGTAAGCACGGCCAGAGAGTCTGCATTCTGAAATGCCTTTGAACTTGGGTGAAAGGTATTGTCGGAGCCTTCTACGGCCAATCGACCCAATGCGAGGTTCAGCAACGCAGTTACATCCAGCTTTTGCCCGACAGCCTTATCACCCTTGACGTCCAGCGCATAACTGACGTCGTTGTTTTGCGCAACCCCGTGAAACAGCTCATGAATCAAGCCATCCGCAATGACATCGTGATTAAAGCCACTGGCAATGAATTGCCGATTGATATTGGGTACAGATATCTGGATAAACGCTTGATTTGTTCGACTGCCGGCCTTCTTCCATTCTTTATAGGCATCCAGATCAAACTCGGCGATGGAGTTGGAATCTTTATGCGGATCAAGAAAAATGTTGCTGATGGACATGCCCGCGAAATCCGCCCTGATCAATCGCAATATGTCTACCGTGGTGCCTATCGCTGCTGAGGAATCATTTCCCAGCAGTAATTTGATCAGACTTTCGCGTGGAGACTTGTAGGCCGGCTGCGTCATTATATTGAGTGCGTTGTCGATCTTTGTCTGCACACGAGGCAGGCTCCGCGGAACAATTAGCCGGGTGTAGGTAGCAGACGAAGTCTTCACCGCACGTGGCAACCGGCCTGCAACTGCGAGTTTGAAAGTGCCCAGTTTCGGCCCCCACGGCCTACCCACTCGGTCAAGCGCATACCATTGTGAGTGCCTGCGCATCGCAAACACTACCGAGGAACGCCCCCCGCTGCCTTTCGGATACCAAGTACCATGCCCCGTCAATAGAGGTTCGCTTGTGCGAATCAGGTTCGCGCCTTTCGATACGCCATGCAATGTATCCAGTTGAGCCCTCGCCAGTTCTAAAAGCTCCAGCGTGGATCGGCTGAAGCGCAACAGGCCGCCATGGACGAACTTTCCGACACCATAAAGTGCCGTGGGTACACCATCCACCGGATTCAAAAGTGAAACGGATGACGTGACCACCAGTTTTGCCACGCGCGCGGCCTTGTTCGCAGCCGAGATTGACTTGGCCGATATGCTCAGCGCTTTGGCACCCGCACCATAGAATGCGCCTCCCAGGGAAACAGCATCCATCATGCAACCATATATACCGTCTACAACCCGATTCTGTTCTCCACTGGTTATGTCTTCGATGCACTTCTTGAACGGCACAACCAGATCGACAATATAGGTAGCGATTTTATCGCCCTTCTCGCGCTCCTTCTCAAGCGCGGTCTGCTCAGAGACCACTGCCAAGAGCTCACTGAATTTAACAATGGGATGATGGGTAACAATGAATTCAGCCAAGCGGGAAAGTTGCGGATTACTAAAATTCTTGAAAGGGCTCTTCTCCACTCTTACCGGATTCGGGGCGGCAACAAGTTCACCCAACTTCTCCGGAATAGCCCTGCCGTCACCCTTGGTCTTCGATGAATCACCATGGAGGTATTTGTGCAGGTCGATTCTCAAGTGCTCTTTGATGACGGGACTTTCCAACGCTGCAGGGTCGCCGCTGAAATCAAGTCTGGCAGGCGTCTGAAAAAAGCCTGACCGGGCCAGATACTTCCCCAGCCAAATATTTTTTTTCAGTTCGCCGCGCAAAGTGAACAACTCATAGGCGATAAGTTCATCGCCATTGTTGACGCACATCAATAGCCCAAAGCGCCCGGTTACTGCATCTCTGACCTCACGGGTTTCAACGGTCTTTTCCAATTTATAGCCGGGAATGAACTGCGCGGAAAAACTTTGTGTATGGAGATAACTGGCGTCATCGCGAAAAGTAAAGAACGTGACGTTTCCGCTCAGAAAAGCCTGTAGATCTTCTACAGGCATATTGGAAATGGCATATTTCACCGTAGCGTTCAACGATCGATTGAGTTTTTCCTCGTACGTTCGTACTTGACGATGAAGCTCTTCATTCACTGAACGCAGGCGTCGTAGTCGGGGAAATTCGTCGTAAATGCTTTTTACCGAGGGATCATGGTATTTGGTCGGTTTGTATTGGGTGACGCCGGCGTGAAGAGCCGGGTTTTGGGAATAAACGACGTCAGGAAATACTTCTCGCCGATCCCAATCTCCGCCCACCAGGTCACCGGACATGTGCAAATCCACCATCGAGGTAGCCGTCGGAGAAGCAAACAGCCCCGGACGCTGATAAAGCACCTTGTCCTCAAGAAAGTCACACAGTGGTGCTGCATCCTCCAGCACATTTTTTGCAATCAAGCGCCGACTGGGAAGCGTACCGGTACGGGAAACGAAATTGTCCGCGAACATCTGGAAAGTCGACATCGCCCGCTCTGTCGTTGCTTTTTCGTTGCTTGCCAATTCAACGGAAGTCACGACGCCATTGATCAAAGCCCAATCGACCATGGGATCGATCATTGCCAGTTGACGCATCTGCGTATGCGCTTCGCTCAGGGGTTCCAGTTCGGCATAGGCGATGATTTGCGCATGGTTCAGCACACGTGATGCTCCCTGCCTTACCGAATCCACGAGTTTGACTGCACAGCAAAAACTCATCCATTCGACCGACCCCATCATCAGCGAAGATGGCATCCCCTTGACCTGCAGCTCCGGAGCAATACCCGCCAACAACAGATGCGCTGCGACCGGCGCCATGGCAGGCGTCACCGATCGCTCGGTGGTGAGAAACAACTCCAGCTCCTTGCAGAGAACTGAAGGGTGACGATTGACACGACCCGGCGCATAAAGCTCCATAGCGCCGATTGCCTTTCGGGACCGGGTCGCTCCGATCGAAGGATGGATATCGAGCAACACTGCGGTCACCAATAGCGAAGCGAGATCCTCTTTCGAAGGTGTCTCGCCGGGCTGTGAACCGAACCACTGCAACTTGTCCAGGTAGGCGCTCGCCAGCTCCAGACTGAATGAATGGCCAACTACTTTGCTCATCCACTCAGAAGCATTTTGGGAGGTAATGTCCGGCTGGCTTGTCCTGTTATGCAACACGTCCAGCAGCTTCTCGCCGGGGCTGAGTAGCTGCCGGGTTGCCAAACGAATGGCCTCACAGTGTTCGGCAGATAACGCAAAGAAAGAGTGGTCATCCGAATCAAGCTGGCCCCAATAGCTCCCCAACGCGCCCACGACTGGATCGAACTTGAAATAGTTGATCAAGTTAGTCGTCTGTTCTTTGTTTTGCGGAACTGGCAGATCATGAAACCTGAACCATCGATCGAGCGGAAGATCCAGATCAGCCCAGATATAGCCGCTTGTCGCTTCGGCCAAACCCGCGATCAAGATCAACGTGGAAATTGTCGGCGCACTTAAATCAAAATATCCTTTAGTTGACAGGTTGACCCAGCCCGAGTCTCCATGGACTTCCAAACCTCCGCTAGCTGTAACACGTATCAGACCATTATGATCACTCGCACTCTCCCTATGAAGGGCATGTATTACCGGACCTGTGGCAAGTAGCTGATTGAAAAGCATCCGCCCTGGATTATACAACTCGTATAGCGACGAGCCCTCCTGCAGTTCCACTTCATAGGCGTTCCATTTGACGACCTCCCCCTCAGAATATTTATTCAGTGCCAACTCCATCTGGGCCACAACGCTTTGGCGCTCGATAGCATCCACCGCGGTCTTCTGCACATCTTCGGCAACATTGATATTAGCCGGCCTGAAAACCCTTTTATTTGTTTCATCCATCTCTGCAACACCTCATCAAGTTGAACTTGCCGACAACTTCAGCACGATGAGCGTTCTACCGATTCCGACAGGACCAATCCACATATAAAATATTAAGCAGTGTTGCCACAGTTACAATAGCGCGAATAAGTTCGCACTGATTAATCCATTAATCCCCACTCACCAGATTTTAGATCACGACCGTTTTCTACGTCACCAGCCAGCTTCATCCGCAACTTTAAATTATTGACAGAGTCTGCATTCTTCAAAGCTTCCTGTGCACTGATTACACCTTCATTGGCCAATGCGAATAGCGCTGCATCAAATGTCTGCATCCCCAGTTCGGTGGATTTTTCCATTATCGGTTTCAGCTCCTCGAACTGACCGCGCCGGACCAGATCGGCGATGGTTGGCGTGCCCAGCAGCACCTCGACCGCCGCTCTTCGCTGGCCGTCTACGGTGCGTACGAGTCGCTGCGAAACAAAGGCTTTCAAATTATTGCCCAGCACCTGCAATAACTGCGGCCGCCGCTCTTCCGGAAACATATTGATGATCCGGTCCAGCGCCTGATTGGCGTTAGTGGCATGCAACGTCGACAACACCAAATGCCCGGTATCGGCAAACGCCAAGGCGTGTTCCATGGTTTCCCGGTCGCGGATTTCGCCGATCAGCACCACATCCGGCGCCTGACGCAGGGTGTTTTTCAAAGCGGCGTGGAAGCTGCGCGTATCGACCCCGACTTCACGTTGATTGATGATCGATAGCTGGTGGCGATGGATGTACTCGATCGGGTCCTCAATGGTGATGATGTGCCCGGTGCTATGGCGGTTGCGGTGGTCGATCAATGCCGCCAGCGAGGTCGATTTTCCGGAGTCGGTAGCACCGACGAACAAGATCAGTCCTTGCTTGAGCATGACGGTGTCGAGCAGTACCGCTGGTAGTTTCAAATCGGTGAAACGCGGTATATCGAGTTTGACGTTACGAATGACGATCGATACGTCATTACGCTGTTTGAAGATGTTTACGCGAAAGCGCCCGACGCCCGTTCGGGAGATCGCCAGGTTCATTTCCAGATCCCGGTCGAACTCCCGTCGTTGCTCGGCGTCCATCAGGGAGGCGGCGATGGCGGCGGTTTCACCGATCTTGAAAGGCTTCTCGCTCAGCGCTGTCAGCACGCCGTCGATGCGTGCGCTCGGCGGTGCGCCCGTAGAGAGGAACAGATCCGAACCGTTTTTATTGGACAAAACTGACAACAGTGCATCGATTTCCATGGCAAAAAGCACCCGCGAAGCATTCAATGAACAGACAATGGCCTGCGCCTGGCGCAGATCAACTGCAACAATGATAGACGCCGCCTCACCGAACCACGCTCAGGACTGATGTAATGAATGCTGCACCGAACACCGACGACGCGCAGGCACTGATCGCCCGCACCGACTGGAGCCGCGGCCCGCTGGGCGCTGCCGGCAGCTGGCCGCAGAGCCTGCGTACCGCGGTGGACATCGTGATTCACTCGCCGATGCCGATGCTGCTGTTGTGGGGGCCGCAACTCACGCAGATCTACAACAATGGCTTCGCCCTGCTCGCCGGCCACAAGCATCCGCACGCTTTCGGACAGCCTGCGCACCAGATCTGGCCGGAACTTCGCGACTTTACCGACCCGATTTACAGCGCCGTCCTACAAGGCCAGGTACGCAGCTACAGTGAAAGACGCTTCACCCTGCAGCGCGAAGGCAAGGAGTCGGACTTCTGGCTGGATTTGACCTACAGCCCGATCCGCGATGAAACCGCGCAAGTCGCCGGAATTCTGGTCACCGCCATCGAAACCAACGAACGCCGACGCATCGCTCTGGAATTGCAGCGACGCTCCGAGGAAAGCCTCAAGGCCCAACGCGAAACCGAAGAACGCCTGCAACTGGCCCTCGCCGCCACCGACGCCGTCGGCACCTGGGATTGGGACATCGGCGAAGATCGCTTCATCGCCGATGCGCATTTCGCTCAGTTGCATGGCATCGACCCCAGTCTTGCCAGCCAGTTGCATGGCATCGACCCCAGTCTTGCCAGCCAGTTGCCGATCAGCGATTACTTGCAAGGCGTGCACCCTGAAGACCGCGCGATGGTCGCGCGCAGCATCAAACACTGCATCACCTACGGCACCGAATACGCTGAAGAATATCGTTTGCAGCAAGGCGATGGCGAGGTGCGCTGGGTGTTCGCGCGCGGGCGCTGCTACAAGGATCACCATGGCCGGCCCGTGCGTTTCCTCGGGGCGGCGCTGGACCTGACCGAACGTAAACACACCGAACAGGCTTTGCGCCAGAGCCAGACCGAACTGCAATTGATCATCAACGCCATGCCGATCCTGATCAGTTATGTCGACCGCGAAGAACGCTTCCGCCTGAACAACGCGGCCTATCTCGACTGGTACGGCCTCACGCCGCAGGAACTCTACGGGCGCACGATTCGCGACGTCATCGGTGAAGAAGCCTACTTCCTGCGCCTGCCGTACATTGCCGAGGCGCTGGCCGGCCGACCGTGTTCATTCAGCCTGTACACCCCGCATCGCGATGGCAGCAGTCGTCACGCGCTGATGAATTACCTGCCACGCTACGGCGCGGACGGCGCCGTCAATGGTTTCTATATCTTTGTAATTGACGAAACCGAGCGCAAGAAAACCGAAGAGGCTTTGCGCAATCTCAACGAAACCCTCGAAGAGCGGGTCAGCGCCCGCACCGAACAATTGGCCCAGGCCAACCAGCGCTTGCAGAACGAGATGTTCGAACGCGAGCGCGCCGAAGATGCGTTGCGCCACGCGCAGAAGATGGAAGCTGTCGGTCAGCTCACTGGCGGTATCGCCCACGACTTCAACAACATGCTCACCGGGATCATCGGCAGTCTCGATCTGATGCAGCGCTACATTGCCAATGGCCGGGCCGACGAGATTGGTCGTTTTACCGAAGCGGCGGTGTCATCGGCCAACCGAGCGGCGGCGCTGACCCATCGTCTGCTAGCGTTTTCGCGACGACAATCGCTGGATCGCAAAACCCTCAACGTCAATGAACTGGTGCATTCGCTGGAAGATCTGATCCGTCGGACCAAAGGCGATCCGATCGAACTCACCCTGCGTTTGGCCGAGCATGTATGGCCGGTCAGCACCGACGTCAGCCAACTGGAAAACGCCCTGCTCAATCTGGTCATCAATGCCCGCGATGCGATGCCCGATGGCGGCGAACTGGTGATTGAAACCGCCAACGTGTATCTCGATGGCAGTGACATCACCACGCTGGAACCGGTCAAGGCCGGCGATTACCTGATGCTGGCGGTCAGCGACAACGGCACCGGCATGACGCCGTCGGTGCGCTCCAAGGCATTCGATCCGTTCTTCACCACCAAGCCGATCGGCCAGGGCACCGGGTTGGGGCTGTCGATGATTTATGGTTTTGCCCAGCAATCGGGTGGCCACGTCAGCCTCGACAGCCTGCCGGGCCAGGGCACGTGTGTGCGCTTGTACTTGCCGCGCTTGTATGGCGTCGAACCGGAACGGCCAGCCGTCGAGGCCGTTGAACAACCGTCGTCGACGGCGACCGGCGAAACCGTGGTGGTCGTCGAAGATGACCCGGCAGTGCGCATGCTGGTGCTCGATCTGCTCCGAGAGCTGGGTTACCAGGCCTACGAAGCCGAAGATGCCAAGACCGCCCTGCCCCTGCTGGAATCCGATCTGCGCGTGGATCTGCTGGTCACCGATGTCGGGCTGCCCGGCATGAATGGCCGGCAACTGGCGGAAATCGCCCGTCAGCATCGGCCGGGCCTCAGGGTGTTGTTCATGACCGGTTATGCGCAGAAAGCCGCCGAGCGTCAGGGTTTTCTCGAGGACGGCATGGACATGGTCGCCAAGCCGTTTGCCATTGAGCTGCTGGCCAGCAAGATCCGCACGATGATCAGCCAAACCCCGTGACTTGAGGCATAATCCGCGCCCCGCCGTCACCCCGTTATCAGGACCGCACGATGAAAGCCCAAGCCCGCCACATTCTGGTGAAAACCGCCGAAGAGGCCGAACAACTCAAACAACGCATCGCCAAGGGTGAAGCATTCGATGTGCTGGCGAAGAAATTTTCGACCTGCCCGTCCGGCAAACGCGGCGGCGATCTGGGCGAAGTGCGGCCGGGGCAGATGGTCGGGGCAATTGATGCGGTGATTTTCAAAAAGCCGTTGCGTACCGTGCATGGGCCGATCAAGAGCAAGTTCGGGTATCACCTGGTGCAGGTGTTTTACCGCGATTAAACACCGCAGCCCTGTAGGAGCTGTCGAGTGAAACGAGGCTGCGATCTTTTGATCTTGTTTTTTAACATCAAGATCAAAAGATCGCAGCCTTCGGCAGCTCCTACAGGTGTTGCATTTCAGGTTCTGGGAATCAATGCCCCCGGCACCTGAATCACCTTGCTGGCCAGCAAGTGCCCGGCCTCGGCAGCCTCTGCCGGACTCCCCCCCAGCAATCGACTGGCCAGATACGCCGCACTGAACGAATCCCCCGCCGCCGTGGTGTCCACCACCTTCGCGACCTTCTGCGCCGGCACTTCAAATGCCTCACCATCACAGCGAATCAGGCACGCCTCTGCCCCACGTTTGAGCACCACTTCCGGCGTGCCGAACTGCGCGTAAGCGGCAAACACCTGCGCGCAATCGGCAAACCCGAACAATGCCTGTTCGTCATCCACCGTCAGCAACGCCAGATCGACGTAGGGCAACACGCTGCGATACGCCGCTCGCGCGTCGTCTACAGAAGCCCACAACCGTGGCCGGTAGTTGTTATCGAAGACGATGCGCGCATCCCGCTGCCGCGCTTCGTTCAGGGTCTGAATCAGTTTCTCCCGGCCCAACGCACCGAGCACGGCGAGGGTGATACCGCTGAAATACAGCACATCATAATCCGGCAACGCCGCCAGAATCGGCGCGGCGGCCGGCGTGGTGAAGCAGTCGCGGACCGCTGCTTCGTTGCGCCAGTAAAGGAAACGACGCTCGCCGCTGGCGTCGGTCTGAATGCAATACAAGCCCGGCAGGCGCCCAGGCAAGCGCTGGACCATTTCCAGGCCAATGCCTTCGTCGGACCAGATCTGGCACATCGCGTCGCTGAAACTGTCATCACCCAGTGCGGTGACGTAATCGACCTGTGCCTTGTCGCCCATCGCGCGGGACAGATACACCGCGGTGTTCAGCGTGTCGCCGCCGAAGCTTTGCTGCAGGCTGCCGTCGGCGCGTTGCTGCAGTTCGATCATGCATTCGCCAATCAGGGCGATGCGCGGGGTGTTCGGGCCCAGGGGGCTAAGGGTGTTCATCTTGTGCTGTCTCTGTTGATGCGCGGGTGTCTGGTCTGGCCTCATCGCTGGCAAGCCAGCTCCCACAAGGATTCATGTCGCTCACAAATTTTTTAATCAACACTGAACCCTGTGGGAGCCGGCTTGCCAGCGACTGGCCGCGACTCGGTCTGAAGTCTTAGAAACAAGTCTCCATGCTCTCGATCACCGACAACTGCTCATCCACCAACAACCCCACACGCCACTTGTCGAACGTCAGGCACGGGTGCGAAGTACCGAAGGAAATGATGTCGCCCACGCGCAATTCCACACCCGGCGCCACCGTCATGAACGCATGCTGATCCATCACCGCCGTGACTTTGCACGCGCCGATGTCTTCGCCCAGTGCTGGCACCACACCCGCCTTGTAACGCAGCAACGGCACCGGCAAACCGGCATCGAAGGCGACATCACGCTTGCCCAGTGCGATCACCGCAAAACCCGGCTCCGGCAGCGACTGCACATGCGCCCAGACTTCCAGCGCCGGGCGCAAACCTTCGTGCAGATCACTGCGGCGGTCGAGCACGCAGCACTGCGCTTCTTTGTAGATGCCGTGGTCGTGCGCCACGTAGCTGCCCGGACGCAACACGCTGAGAAAACGCCCGGCGGCATTCTGCGCTTCGAACGATTCGGCAATCAGGTCGTACCACGCCGAACCCGAGGCGGTGATGACCGGTTTGGCGATGGCGAAAGCGCCGCTGTCCTGCAACTGCACCGCCAGACGCACCAGTGATGCGGCGAATTCACGGATGCCGCTGACCGCGTGATCGCCGTGAATCACCCCTTCGTAACCTTCAATGCCGGTCAGCGCCAGCGCCGGTTGCGCGTTGATCGCTTTGGCCAGCTCGATGACTTCCTGCTCGCTGCGGCAACCGCAACGGCCGCCGACCACGCCGTACTCGATCATCACGTTGAGTTTCACGCCGCGCGAGGCGAAGTAGGCGCCAAGATCGGCGACGTTGTCCGGATGATCGACCATGCAATAGAAATCGAAAGTCGGATCGGCCAGCAGATCGGCAATCAGCGCCATGTTCGGTGTGCCGACCAATTGGTTGGCCATCAGCACGCGGCGTACGCCGTGGGCATAAGCGGCACGGGTCTGGGTGGCGCTGGCGAGGGTAATGCCCCACGCGCCCGCGTCGAGCTGTCGCTTGAACAGTGCTGGCGTCATGCTGGTCTTGCCGTGGGGCGCGAGTTCCGCACCGCTGTCGCTGACAAACTTCTGCATCCAGCGAATGTTGTGCTCCAGCGCTTCGCGGTGCAGCACCAGCGCCGGCAGGCTGACGTCGCGTACCAAGTGCGCGCCAATGGCAGCGTCGCCCTTTTCCACAGCAGTATTGATGGCAGTCGTCATGGTCGAACTCCTCACTTTCGCGGCTGCAGGCAGCCGCAGTTATTCGTTGATGCGCCGGGCGAGGCTATTGGCGCTCTCGATCAGAACCCGGCGATAGTCGTTGTAATTGTTCTTCGCATCGGCCCGTGGAGCGACGATGCACAAGGTGCAAATCGCGATGCCATTGCGGTCTTTGACCGGAGCAGCGAAGCAATGGGTAAAGGTGTCGGCGACACTGTCGAAAGAGAAGAATCCATCGATACCCGCCTGACGGATTTCCGCGAGAAAACGCTCAAGAGGCAAACGCTCGCCGTCGGGCAGGATGTAATCGTCCTCGTCGATCAGGTCGATGATCTGCTGATCGCTCAGGTGTGCGAGCAACAGGCGTCCGGAAGCCGTCCACGGGATCGGCGCGTTTTCGCCGATGTCGGAGGAAATGCGGAAATGCCGCTCGCCCTCCTTCATCAGTGCCACCGTGTATTTGCGCCCGTTGAGCAGGCACATCTGCGCGGTTTCATGGGTCTGGCTGACGATCTCCTGCAAGGCGTGATCGGCCTCGCGGCTGAGATCGAAGTGACGCAAGTGCGCCTGACCGAGAAAGTACAACTGCCGGCCGAGATAGACGTGACCGTCCTTGCCCACCGGTTCCAGAATCCGTCGTTCGAGCAGCGAAGCGACCAGTTCGTAGACCGTGGATTTGGGGCTGCCGATGCCGTTGGCAATATCATTCGGGCGCAGCGGCTGGCCGATTTCCTTGAGGAAATCGAGGATATCGAACGCCCGGTCCAGACCGCGAGCCCGGCGTTTGATGGTGTCTTCGGTCATTTCAGTGGTTCCCATTCAAAGTCGCCGGATGGTAACTGGCCCTTGGTGCCGTGTCAGTGACATTGCTGCCCTCACCCCCCGCCCTCTCCCAGAGGGAGAGGGCGCCTGACTGTATCGATGCACATGTTGTGATCAGCCGCCAAAACCTGCATCGATACAGATCAGTCCCCTCTCCCTTGGGAGAGGGTTAGGGTGAGGGGCTGCGGCCTAAGCAACGCAGCAATTTTCAAGCCTTTTTCTTGTACGCGATGCAATCGATCTCGACCTTGCAATCAACCATCATGCTCGCCTGCACACAGGCCCGCGCCGGTGCGTGTTCAGGCTTGAAGTACTCGCCGAAAACCTTGTTGAAACTGCTGAAATCCCGCGGATCGTCCAGCCACACGCCAGCTCGCACGACATCTTCCAGGCCATAACCGGCCTCTTCGAGAATCGCAATCAGGTTCTTCATGGTCTGGTGAGTCTGCTCGACGATGCCGCCGACAATGATCTCGCCATCCACCGCCGGTACCTGGCCGGACACATGCAGCCAGCCATCCGCTTCAACGGCGCGAGCGAAGGGACGGGGCTGGCCGCCAGCGGCGGTGCTGCCGGTGCCGTAACGCGTAATGCTCATGGGTGTTTCTCCTGATTACAAAACGAAAGATTAAAACCGCGTGCTTTTGAGAAACTCAGCCAGACGCGGCGATTGCGGGCGTTCGAACAGCTCCTTGGGAGGCCCTTGCTCTTCGATTCGCCCCTGATTCATGAAAACGATTTTGTCCGAGACCTCGAAGGCAAAACGCATCTCGTGGGTCACCAGCAGCATGGTCATGCCGTCTTCGGCCAGGCCCTTGATCACGTTGAGCACTTCGCCGACCAGCTCCGGGTCGAGCGCCGAAGTCACTTCGTCGAACAGCATCAGACTCGGGTTCATCGCAATCGCCCGGGCAATGGCCACGCGCTGTTGCTGCCCTCCGGACAACTGACCGGGAAAGTGATTGCGCCGCTCCAGCAGGCCAACGCGCTCAAGCCATTTTTCGGCGAGCACCACGGCTTCGTCCTTGTGCATCTTCTTCACCTTGAGCAGGCCCAGGGTGACGTTCTGCAACGCGGTCAGGTGGGGGAACAGATTGAATTGCTGGAAGGCCATGCCGGTCATCGCACGATGGCGGGCGATGACTTTTTCCGCGTGCCTGATGCGCTTGCCATTGACCTCGTCATAACCGATGGATTCGCCGTCAAGCAGGATCTGTCCGCCCTGGAACTCTTCGAGCATGTTCACGCAACGCAGCAGCGTGGTCTTGCCCGAACCGCTGGAGCCGATCAGCGTCACCACGTTGCCGCGCTGCATGCTCAGATCGACACCCTTGAGCACTTCGACTGCGCCGTACTGTTTATGCAGGCCACGGATGTCCAGCAACGCCTGATTCTGTGGGGAAACTTGAGCTTGAGTCATGGCAGGGCCACCCGTTTTTCAATGTGCCGGCCGAGTAATTCGATGCCGTAGTTGATGACGAAGAACAGAAAACCGGCGAACAGGTAGAACTCCAGGGTCATGAAGTTTCGGGCGATGATCTGTTGGGTGCTGAGGAGCAATTCGGCGACGCCGATCACCGAGAGCAAGGTCGAAGCCTTGACGATTTCGGTGGACGAGTTGACCCACGTCGGCAGGATTTGCCGCAAAGCCTGAGGCAACAGCACGTAGCCGAGGGATTGATAAAACGTCAGGCCGATGGCCTGGCTCGCTTCCATCTGCCCGCGCGGCAAGGCTTGCAGCGCACCACGGACAATCTCGGCAACGTGCGAACCGCAGAACAGCGTCAGACCCAAGGCACCGGCCTGAAACGCGCTGATCTGCCAACCGAGTGCCGGCGCCATATAGAAACAGGCCAGCACCAGCACAAATACCGGCGTACCGCGAATCAGGTCGACGTAAAACCGAAACGGTGCGCGCATCCAGAACTTGCCATACGTGAGCACCAGACCGGCGACCACGCCGAGCATCGTACCGAGCAGGATCGCCAGCGCCGACACTTGCACACTGGTCAAAAAACCCTGCCAAAGCGGCTCGCGTGCAATCCACAATTCATTTAACCAACTGGGAGATTCGTACATCGCAGCCTCCTATCGGCGAATCGCCAGACGCTGCTCGAGGTATCGCAGCAGCATGGCAATGAGGTAACAGGCCGCGACATACAACGCCGTGGTCACCAGCCAGGTTTCGATCACCCGGTAGCTTTCGACGTTGATCTTGCGCGCGTAATAGGTCAGCTCCGGCACCGCAATTGCGGCCGCCAGCGAGGTGTCCTTGAACAGCGAAATGAAGTTGTTCGACAACGCCGGCAACACATTGCGCAGCATCACCGGCACGGTGACGTAAGCCTTGACCTGCCATTCGCCGAGGCCGATGGCCAACCCGGCTTCACGCTGCCCTTTGGGGATGCTCAGCAAACCACCACGGAACACTTCGGTCAGGTATGCCCCGGCATACAACGAAAGCGTGATGATGAACGAAGGGATCTTGTCCAGCCGAATCCCCAGACTCGGCAGCGCAAAGTAGATCAACAGAATCAACACCAGAATCGGCGTGTTACGCACCACCGTGACGTACACCGAAGCCAGCACCCGCAAGGCGCGATGCCTGGAGAGCAAGGCAAAGGCCATCAGCAGGCCGATCACGCAGCCGATGGCGATCGACACCAGTGCCAGTTCGAGACCCAGACCGAGCCCCGCCAGCAAGGTGTCGAAATCGCGCCACACGGCGGCAAAGTTCAACTGATAGTTCATGGTCAGCAGTACCTTGAGCGGGGCGACGGCAATCGCCCCACTCTCACGGGATCATTTGAATTCGACAGGGAAACCGATCGCAGGCGACGGCAGATCTACACCAAACCATTGTTTGAACGACGCCGCATAAGTCGGGAATTCAACGCCGGTCATGGCTTCATGCAACGCGGTGTTCACGAAGTTCAGCCAGTCCTGGTCGCCGCGTTTCACCGCACACGCGTAGGTTTGCGGGCTCCACGCATAGCTTGGGCTGCGGTAGCGGTCAGGATTCTGCACCATCAGGTACTTGACCGAAGACTGGTCAGTGGCGGCGGCATCGGCGCGGCCGGAGTTCACCGCCTGATACATCAGGTCGACGCTGTCGTACTGATCAACCTTGGCTTTGGGTAGGGCCTGATGCACCAGTTCTTCGGCATACACGTTTTGCAGCACCGCCACGGTGACGCTGTCGCCGGCGGCTTGCAGATCTTCGATTTCCTTGTACTTGCTGTTGTTCGGCAGCAACAGGCCGACGCCTTCGCGGTAGTACGGCAGCGTGAATGCCACTTGCTGCGCACGGCTGGCGGTAACGGTGATGAACTGGCAGCTCATGTCGACCTTATCGGTCAGCAGATTGGGAATCCGCGCATCGGACGACTGCACCACAAACTCGACTTTGCTCGGGTCGTTGAACAGACCCTTGGCGACGATTCTGGCGATGTCGATATCAAAGCCCTGCAACTTGCCGTCCGCGCCCTGAAAGTGCCACGGCGCATTGGTACTGCCGGTGCCGACAATCAATTTGCCACGGGCCAGAACATTGTCGAGCTTGCTGTCGGCTGCCTGGGCCATACCCATGACAGCGGACGAAGCCGCAAGAACGAAAACACACGCTTTGAACAACGAAGGACGGCGATGCATGGCAAGCACTCCAGAATGGTGTTTATTCCGCTATACCGGAACACGGTTTGTTACTACGGAATAGACAGCAGAAAGTGTGCCACAGGACTGGATGAGAATCTGCAGAAGATCTAAATGTTTTCGAAATCAAAGAGATGCAGAAAAGCACAGTGACGCTGTTACGAAAGGCGCCAAGACGACACGCTACCGTTGGCTACACGCGGCGGGTATTCGCGCCACATTTCAGGGCGCCTTACACAAAACAAAGCGCGTGACACCTGTCAACTCTGACAGTAGGCGTACGGTGCTTGCTGGATTACCGTCAAGAGATACAGGCACACCTGAAACGGAGATTCTGATGAGCGCGAATATCCCTCTCGCTGCTTTGCCGCCCACCTACCGCAAAGCCCTGAAAACCTGGCGCCCAGTGATCCTTTATTTCGCCAACGAACATTGCCCCGCCTGCGAGTGGGCCGGTCCGATTTTTCGCCAGACTGCCGAGCCATACCGGCATCGCGCCAATATCTACATGCTCAAGACCAGCGAAACTGCGCGTCATCCGCTGGTGACCGGGACGCCAACCGTGCTGTTCTATAAGGACGGCAGACTGGTAAAAAAACTCAAAGGCATCGGCACTGAGGAAACCCTCGCACGGGATTTCGCCGAGCATGTCGGCAAGACCAAAGCGCCCACTGCGCCCCGCAAGCGAACACATGATCTGTCTTGGTTGCGTCAGAGACTTCGTACTTTGCGCACTGTCGGACGTGCGCGCCTGCGGAGTCAGTGATGAACGGGGTGAATCCAGGCCTTTTCAGAAAACTCCAGCTCATAGGTCATCTATCGAGACCTTGATGGTGGGGTCGTTTTCTCGCTCTTTGCAAAGCGCGATCAACTCCAGATCATCAAGACGCGTCATCATTGCCTCGTAACACTTTTCATCCGTGAGTACTGCGCTGCCTGAACCCAAGCATTCGCGAGCAGGCTCGCTCCCACATTTGAAACGTGTTCCAAAGTGGGAGCGAGCCTGCTTGCGAAGAGGCCGGCACAGTTAGTAGAGAACTCAAGTATTACGCGGCAGCGCGTACCAACAACACCCGCGTCACCCGCCGCTCTTCCACCGCTTTGACCGTCATCTGCCAGCCTTCAAGTTCCAGACGATCACCGATGACCGGCAGGCGGTCGAGCAGGCTCATCACCAACCCGGCCATGGTCTGATAGTCCTCGGTGGGTTCAGCGCCAAACCCGGTCCGTTGGCGTACCCGCGCCAGGTTCAACGCACCGCTGACGATAAACCCGCCCTGCTCCTCGACCACGTCCGGGCCTTCGATTTCGCTGGCATCCGGCAACTCACCGGCAATCGATTCGAGGATGTCTGTCATGGTCAACACCCCGACGAAGTCGCCGAATTCGTTGACCACAAAAGCAATGTGAGTAGAAGCCGCACGCATCTGCTCCAGCGCATTCAGAATCGAATAACTGTCGAGCAGGTTGAGGGTCTTGCGCGCCAGATGTTCCAGATTCGGCTCAGTGCCGGCCAGATACTCCTTGAGCAGTTCCTTCTTGTGCACGAAGCCCAAGGGTTCATCCACCGCACCGTTGCGAATCAACGGCAGACGCGAGTAGGACGAGTGCATCATGCGGGTACGAATCGCCTCGCGATCATCGGCCAGATCAATCATGTCGACATCGGCGCGCACGGTCATCAGCCCGCGAATCGGGCGCTCGGCCAGTTGCAGCACGCCGCTGATCATTACCCGCTCACGACGGTCGAACAGCTCCGCGCTTGGCGCGTCACCGTCGTCGAGCAGGTCGGAAATCTCCTCGCCCACTTCTTCCGCTGCCAGTTTGCGCCCGCCCAGCAAACGCATGACCGCGTGCGCCGTACGCTCGCGCATTGGTCGCAGGCCTTGCATCGAGCGCTTGCGCCGGGCCCGGGCGATCTGGTTGAACACCTCGATCAGAATCGAGAAGCCGATGGCGGCATACAGATAGCCTTTCGGAATGTGGAAGCCCAGACCTTCGGCGGTCAAGGCAAAACCGATCATCATCAGGAAGCCCAGACACAGCATGATTACCGTCGGGTGTGCGTTAACGAAGCGCGTCAGCGGCTTGCTGGCAACGATCATCAAGCCAATCGAGATGATCACCGCGATCATCATCACCGCCAGTTCATCGACCATGCCCACGGCCGTGATCACCGCATCGAGCGAGAACACCGCATCAAGCACCACAATCTGCGCGACGATCGGCCAGAACATGGCATAGGCGGCGTTGGTCGTGCGTTCACCGACGTGGCCTTCAAGGCGTTCGTGCAATTCCATGGTGGCCTTGAACAACAGGAACACACCACCGAACAGCATGATCAGGTCACGGCCGGAGAAGCTCTTGTCGAACACCTCGAACAACGGCTGCGTGAGGGTGACCAGCCAGGAGATACTCGCCAACAGACCAAGGCGCATGATCAGCGCCAGCGACAGGCCGATAATCCGCGCACGGTCACGTTGATGCGGGGGCAGTTTGTCCGCGAGGATTGCGATGAACACCAGGTTGTCGATACCCAGCACCAGTTCCAGCACGATCAATGTCAACAAGCCCAACCAGGCTGTGGGATCCGCTAACCATTCCATAAAACGTCTCTATCTCTCTCGGTTGATTCAGGCTGCCGGACACGGCAAAGCGCAACGCAAAGGCTCTGGGGCCGCGTTATCTACGATAGTCGGGTGTCGGAAAACTGGATGCTGCGAGTGCGTCAAGACCGCGCCGTGGCGCGAGGGGAAGGTGCGACTGGGAGGCTCCGAGAGGGTGTTCATGTAGATCCTGAATGAAAAATGGCCTTGGAGCGTACAGTCTTTGGGAACATTTCCTACAGCGGCAAATCATTTCAAAATCTGTAACAGCGCTCCAGATACCCCTGCGGCAGCTCCTACAGTAGGGTGTCAGCGGCCGGCAAAACGCAACCGCGACAACTGCCGCAAATCCCCTTCGATGTAGTAATCACGGGTCCAACTATTGTCCGCCGCCAAAGGACTCACCTGCTTCAACGCCAGTTTCTTCGCGAAATAGCGAAACCGGTAATGCTCGTAAAACCGCAGCAATTCCAGACCATAGCGGTCGGCAAGATCGGTGTCGCCACGAATGATCAGGTAGTTTTCATCGTTGCCATTGCTGGCCGAAGCACTGAGGTTATGGCTGCCACTGATGATGGTCGGCGTATCGGTGGTGAAGTCGGTGACGACCGCTTTGGTGTGCACCAGCAGATTGCCTTTCTGACCTTTCATGTTTTCGCGCAACCAGCCCTCCAGCCCGGTATTGAGCAACGCAGTGGCGGCGAATTCGGCGCTGCGGTCGGCGTGAAACCCGGTGATGCGGCTTGCGGTGTTCTGCAGGCCATAACGCAAAATGTCGTCGTGGGGCTGGCCGAGTAACGCGTTGAGAATCGCATCCGGCAGCGAAAACGCCGTGACGAACAGCACGTCCTTTTTTGCCGCGCGGATGATGTTCTCGAACGCCTGCAGATCAGTTCCGCCAGTACGCGGTGAAAACCCGACGAAAAGCGGCTGCTGCGGGTTCATCGGGTTGTGTTCGGTCACCCAGTCACGGGTTGCGCCAATATCATCCGGCTGCGCCCAGATCAGCTCAAACGTTTGCAGGTATCTGGCGGCAACCGATTCGTCGTCCAGCACATGCACCACGTTGGCCTGACGATAAACGCCGTTGGCGGTGAAATTGGTGCTGCCACACAGAACCGCTTCAGGCTGACGCTCCTCACTGGCATCGACGCGGCTGAGAACCATGAATTTGTTGTGAAAAATGTTATGGGTCACTCGCCCGCGCTTGCTCGCGGGAGGCAGTGCCGCGAGGCTCGCTTCGTTGATCGTGGTGTCTTCGTCATCCGGCCGGGCGTGATACAGCACCCGCACCTGCACGCCCCGCGCGAATGCCGCGTTCACCGCATCGATGATCGCCTGTAACTGGTACTCGTAGATGGCAATGTCCAGCGCCCATTGGCCATCGACGGCGCGCTCGATAAAACCCAGCAAGCGCCCCAGCAAGCCGTTCTCCAGCCACTGACGGGCCGCATCGGGCCAGGCTTCGATGGGCATGTTTTTGTTGGCGCTGATCTGCGCGTCGAGGTCGGGAAACTTGCGCTGGAATGCCTGACTGGCGGCAACGGCTCGATTGAATATCACGCTTTGGTTGCTCGGGTGACCGTCATCGGAAGTGATCGTCAGCTCCAGCGACTCGCCCAACTGCACGGCATCGGCAGTGCCGTAGGCCAGGTGCACGCGATAGTGGAGGGTCATGCCCGGATTGACCGCGTAATCCGCCCAGCGAAATTTCTGCAGCGGCGCGGTATCGCTCGGTGTGGCGTGGAACTGGGGAAACGTGTGCGCCTTGCCAGGGAATGTCAGGCTGTTGAACAGGAACAACCAGGGTTTGGCGCCCTGCTGCTTTTCGATGGCGAAACCCAACAACCCTTTGCGTCGCGGCTCGGCCAGATCCATGGCCAGCAGCACGCCGTTGGCACCGGCGTAGGCTTTGACGCGGAAATCGTCCGCGGGATTTTTGACCAGTACGCGCATCGCTCACTCCTTGTGATTGGGCTGGGTGCAGCATAGAGCAGGGATGCAAATTTTGGTCGTTCGGCTCCAGACCGAGTCGATACCTTCGCGAGCAAGCTCGCTCCCACAGACGAATGCAGTCCCATGTGGGAGCGAGCTTGCTCGCGAAGGCGGCTAACCAGGCGCCAGAAACCGTCAGAGAGAAATCAGCTCATCGATATGTCGATACTCTGCACTCAACGCTGAAGCCAGATCCCGCGCCCGCCCCAACCGAATCGGCCCACGCTCGATATCGACCAACAAGCCCGGACACGCCAGTGCCGGCAATCCTGACCACTGCTTCAAACGCCCATCCGTTACCACCAACAGTCGTTGCTGCTCGGCAGGAAAACGCTTGCGCCGCACCGCCAGCCAATGCTCGGCCTGCACCAGCGCCGCGAGCAACGGTGTGCCGCCGCCAGCGCCCAAGGCTTCCAGCCAGACGCGCAAGCCGCTCGACGCCTTCAACCCTTGCACCTGCCATTTCGGCGCCGAGCCACTGGCCGTTAACAATGCGAGGCGCGCGCGCTGGCGATAGGCGTCATCGAACAGCTGCGCGAGTAAACCTTTGGCGTCGTTCAAGGCGTGATGGCGTCGCGTCGAAGCGGAGGCATCGACGATGACCAGCCACAGTTCATGCGGCGAGCGTGTGCGCAGTTGAAACAGCAGATCTTCCCGCACCCGAGGACGCCCATTGAGCAGAGTGCCCGGCCAGTTCACCGTGCCGCTGCGGGCGGCATGGCGTTTGCCTTGGCGTCCGTTGTCCAGCCGTCCGGCGCGGGGTCTGGCATTCGCCCCCGCGTCGGATCGGGGGCGAATGCCTAAGGCTTTTTTGGCCAGCTCGGCACTTCACGGCGCGCGCCCGTCGCGAGCGCGGGCGCCGGCATTTCGCCCCACTGGCCCTGTCCTTCGCTCGATGAGGCCTGGGTTTCGGCCGGCGACTGGGCAGGTTGTTGCGGACTCGATGGTGGATGCTCGCGACGACGATGGCGCAGGGCAAACTCGGCCACGGCGTCGATGTCTTCTTCGCTAATTTCCTCAGCTCTGCGCCATGCCGCGTGGGCCCGAGCGGCGCGCAACCAGACCAGATCGGCACGCAGACCATCGACCCCGGCGGCGAAACACCGTTCGGTGATCTGCGCCAGTGCAGCGTCGTCCAGCGCAATACTGGCCAAGGCTTCGCGGGCGTTTTCGCAACGTTCGCGCAACGCTTGTTGCTGTGTTTCCCACTGTGCGCAGAACGCCTGTGGGTCGCTGTCGAAATCCAGTCGCCGACGAATGATCTGTCCGCGTTCGGTCGGTGCCGTATGGCCGCTGAGGGCAACGTTCAAGCCGAAGCGATCAAGCAGTTGCGGGCGCAACTCGCCTTCTTCCGGGTTCATGGTGCCGATCAACACGAACTTCGCCGAATGCCGATGGGAAATACCGTCACGCTCGATCAGGTTGGTGCCGCTGGCGGCAACGTCGAGCAGCAGATCCACCAGGTGATCAGGCAGCAAATTGACTTCATCGACGTAGAGCACGCCGCCGTCAGCCTTGGCCAACACGCCCGGCGAGAACTGCGCGCGCCCCTCGCTGAGAGCTGCGTCGAGGTCGAGGGTGCCGACCAGGCGCTCTTCAGTCGCGCCCAGCGGCAAGGTAACGAATTGACCGCTGGCGAGCAAATCAGCCAAGCCACGGGCCAGCGTGGATTTGGCCATGCCACGCGGGCCTTCGATCAGCACACCGCCGATTTTCGGGTCGATGGCGGTGAGGCACAAGGCGAGTTTCAGGTCATCGGCGCCGACCACGGCGGAGAGCGGGAAATGCGGGGTGTCGGTCATTTGGGTTTTCTCTGTCGTGGTCTTTGGTGTGCTTGGGGTTGTGGTGTGTCAGTTGGGGTGGCCCTCACCCTAGCCCTCTCCCGGAGGGAGAGGGAACTGACCGAGTTGTTCTGGCGAGTTACGCCGACCTGATGTATTGAGCCGAGCTCAATTTTTGACAGCAACATAGATCGGCTCCCTCTCCCTCCGGGAGAGTGCTGGGGTGAGGGTAGCTTTTAACCGGCTAGCCATCTTCCTCTATATCCAGCAACAAATTCTCCAACGCCTCTTTATAAGCCCCCGGTTCCTGCCACATCCCCCGCTGCTGCGCCTCCAGCATGCGCTCGGTCATGTCCCGCAGCGCATGCGGATTATGCTCGCGAACAAACTCCCGAGTCGCCGGATCCAGCAGATAAGCATCGGCCAGCAAAGCGTACTGGTGATCATCGATCAACTGCGTGGTGGCATCGAACGCAAACAGGTTATCAACCGTCGCCGCCATCTCGAACGCGCCTTTATAGCCGTGGCGCTTGACCCCGTCGATCCATTTCGGATTGGCCGCGCGCGAACGGATCACCCGGTTCAGCTCTTCTTTCAAGGTGCGAATCTTCGGCAGATCCGGCTGACTGTGATCGCCGTGATAACTGGCCGCCGCCTCGCCCCGCAGGGTTTCCACGGCAGCAAGCATGCCGCCCTGGAACTGGTAATAGTCATTGGAATCGAGCAGGTCGTGCTCGCGGTTATCCTGATTCTGCAGCACCGCTTGCACCTGGCTCAGACGCTGGACGAATTGCTCGCGCGCAGCGGTGCCTTCGTCGGCACCGCCGTAGGCGTAGGCGCCCCAGTTCAGATAAACCTCAGCGAGATCGTCGCGGCTCTGCCACAAACGCCCATCGATAGCGCCCTGCACACCTGCGCCATAGGCACCGGGTTTGGCGCCGAAAATCCGCCAACCGGCCTGACGCCGTGCGGTGTCCTCATCAAGGCCCGATTGCAGCAGTGCCTCACGCTCGGCTCGTACTTTGGCCGCCAATGGGTTGAGGTCGTCCGGCTCGTCCAGTGCCGCTACTGCCTGCACCGCCGCATCGAACAGGCGAATCAGATTGGCGAAGGCATCACGGAAAAATCCGGAAACGCGCAACGTGACATCAACACGCGGACGGTCGAGCAGACTCAGCGGCAGAATCTCGAAATCATCGACGCGCTGACTGCCGGTGGCCCACACCGGACGCACGCCCATCAACGCCATCGCCTGAGCGATGTCGTCACCGCCGGTGCGCATGGTGGCCGTGCCCCAGACCGACAAACCGAGCTGGCGCAGGTGATCACCGTGATCTTGCAGGTGTCGCTCAAGAATCAACGTCGCTGACTGGAAACCGATGCGCCATGCGGTGGTGGTCGGCAGGTTGCGCACGTCCACGGAATAGAAATTGCGGCCGGTCGGTAACACGTCGAGGCGACCACGGCTGGGCGCGCCGCTCGGGCCGGCTGGGACGAAACGGCCGCTGAGGGCGTCGAGCAGGCCGCGCATTTCAGCGGGGCCACAGGCATCCAGACGTGGGGCGACGACTTCGCGCAGGGACTGAATGATCGCATTAACATCAGACCACCCCGATCCCTGTGGGAGCGAGCTTGCTCGCGAAAGCTGTGTGTCAGTGAATGAAGTGTTGGCTGATACGACGCCTTCGCGAGCAAGCTCGCTCCCACATGGATCGTGCAGGGCTTGGGAAATCAGCTGTGTGGCGAAGAGTTCGAGGCGTTCGCGGGTGTCGCCAGCGGTCCGCCAGACTTCGTCGCTTTGCAATTGCAAGTGCTCGGGACGCAGACCTGTCCACGGTTCGGCCAACGAACAATCGAGCGGATCGAAACCGAGTTCGAATGCTTTGGCCAATGCGCGCAGCAGGCTCGATTGCGCGCCTTTGCCGTCCCCTCTTGGAATACGCAGCAACGCCAACAACGTATCAATGCGCAATCGCCCCGTCGGTGATTCGCCAAAAATGTGCAAGCCATCGCGGATCTGCGATTCCTTCAGATCACACAAATAGGTATCGAGACGCGGCAGCCAGATCGCCGCATCGGCGTCGCTGTCCAGTCCGGCATCGAGTTGCAGTTCGCGGTCGATCTGCGTCTCGCGCACCAGTTGCAGAATGTCGCGCTGCAACTCGCGGGCGCGGCGCGGATCAAGCAGTTGCGCTTCGTAATACTCGTCGGCCAGCAGTTCCAGATTGCGCAGCGGGCCGTAGGTTTCGGCGCGGGTCAGCGGCGGCATCAGGTGGTCGATGATCACCGCTTGCGTGCGCCGCTTGGCCTGGGCTCCCTCGCCCGGGTCATTAACGATAAACGGATAGATGTTCGGCAGCGGCCCGAGCAGTGCATCCGGCCAGCAGTTTTCCGAAAGGCCGACGCCTTTGCCCGGCAGCCATTCGAGGTTGCCGTGCTTGCCGACGTGAATCACACCGTGCGCGCCGTAGGTGTTGCGCAGCCAGAAATAGAACGCCAGATAACCGTGCGGCGGCACCAGATCCGGATCGTGATAGACCGCGCTCGGATCGACCTGATAACCGCGCGCCGGCTGGATGCCGACGAAGGTCAGACCGAAGCGAATGCCGGCAATCATCATGCGCCCGTCGCGGCACATCGGGTCGTTTTGTGGCGCTCCCCATCGAGCAACCACAGCGGCGCGATTGGCTTCGGGCAGCGCGTTGAACATCGTCAGGTAAGCGTCCATCGCCAGACTTTGCTGGCACGGTCGCAGATCAATCGTGTCGAGATCGTTGCTGACGCCACCGAGCAATTGCTGGATCAACTCGGTGCCGCTGTCCGGCAGTTCGGCCGCAATGGGATAACCCTCAGCCTGCAACGCGCGAAGGACATTCAGCGCTGCTGCCGGCGTGTCGAGACCGACGCCGTTACCGATGCGGCCATCACGAGTCGGGTAGTTGGCGAGAATCAACGCGATGCGTTTTTCGCCATTCGGCACCCGCGCCAGATCAATCCAGCGCCGCGCCAGTTCGGCGACGAAATCCATGCGCTCGGGTTGCGCGCGGTAGCAGACAACATCGGACTGACTGCGCTCACTGCGCCAAGCCAGATCCTTGAAGCTGATCGGCCGGCTGATGATGCGCCCGTCGAGCTCCGGCAAGGCAATGTGCATCGCCAGATCCCGTGGCCCCAGGCCTTGCTCGCTGTCGCGCCAGCCGGGCTCATTGTCCTGCGCGCAGATCGCCTGGATCACCGGAATATTGCGGCGAAACGGCCGCAGATGCGGCGCTTCCGGGCTGGACTGAGCGAATCCGGTAGTGTTGAGAATCACCCCGGCCTCGACTTCATCCAGCCAATCCTCGACCACCGTCAGGCAGCCGGGTTCTTTCAGACTGGCCACGGCTATCGGCAGCGGATTCAATCCTGCTGCTTGCAGGCGCTGGCAGAAAACATCGATGAACGCAGTGTTCGCCGCCTGCAGATGCGAACGATAAAACAGCACCGCCGCGACCGGGTTTTCCGGCAGCCATTCGGCTTGCCAGTCACTCAGCGCGGCGGAGGTTTTATTGGGGTGGTAAATCGCCGTGCGCGGCAGGATCTGCGGCTCTTCCCAAGGGTAATCGCGGCCGAGCCAACGGCTGGCCAGACAGTGGAAGAAATCCAGCGCATTGCCCAATCCACCCTGACGCAAAAACTGCCAGAGCCGGTCGCGCTCCTCGGCGTTGACGGTGCTCAAGTCGCTGAGCTCCGGGTCGGGCCGATCATCGCCCGGCACCAGAATCAACTGCACGCCACGCTCGGACAACTCGACCAGCCGCTCAACGCCATAGCGCCAATAGGCAATGCCGCCATGCAGCGAAATCAGGATCACCTTGGCATGGCGCAACACTTCGTCGACGTACAGATCGACTGAGGCGTGATTCTGCACCTGCATCGGATTGGCCAGACGCAGGCTCGGATAATCTTCCGGCAACTGCTGCGCGGCTTCGGCGAGCAGCGCCAGGCTGGAGTCGCCGCTGCACAGGATCACCAGCTCGGCGGGGGTCTGTCCAAGGTCGGCAATGTTGTCATCCGAGACGAAACCGCCGGGCTGGGTCCTGAGCAGGTGCATGGTTTAAACGCTGAGCGCAGCGCGCAGTTGCGCTTCGAGTTGGGCGGCGTCGAGTTCCTGACCGATCAACACCAGACGCGTGACGCGCGTTTCATCGGCGCCCCACTGACGGTCGAAATGCTTGTCGAAACGCGTGCCCACGCCTTGGATCAGCAAGCGCATTGGCTTGTTCGGGATCGCCGCGAAACCTTTGACACGGAGGATGCCATGCTTGACCACCAGTTGCGTCAGGGCGTCGAGCAGCAGGCTTTCGTCGGCTTGCGGCAGTTCGATGGAGATCGAATCGAAGGCGTCGTGATCGTGGTCATCGTGGTCGTCATCGCCTTCACCATGGTGGTGATCGTGATGGCTGTGGCGGCTGTCGATGTGTTCTTCGGAACCGGCGCCGAGGCCGATCAACACGTCCAGCGGCAGACGACCGTTGCTGGCTTCGATGATTTTCACCGCCGGTGGCAGCTCTTCGGCGACTTCAGCGCGGACACGAGCGAGATCTTCCGGGCTGGTCTGGTCGGCCTTGTTCAGGATGACGAGGTCGGCGCTGGCCAGTTGGTCGGCGAACAGTTCGTGCAGTGGCGACTCGTGATCGAGGTTCGGATCGAGTTTGCGCTGGGCGTCAACCTGATCCGGGAACGCGGCGAAGGTGCCAGCGGCCACGGCCGGGCTGTCGACCACGGTGATCACCGCGTCAACGGTGCAGGCGCTGCGGATTTCCGGCCACTGGAAGGCTTGCACCAGCGGTTTCGGCAGGGCCAGGCCCGAGGTTTCGATTAGGATGTGGTCGAGGTCACCGCGACGCGCGACCAGTTCACGCATCACCGGGAAGAACTCTTCCTGAACAGTGCAGCACAGGCAGCCGTTGGCCAGTTCGTAAACACGACCGGTGGCTTCTTCTTCGGTGCAACCGATGGTGCATTGCTTGAGGATTTCACCGTCGATGCCCAACTCGCCGAATTCGTTGACGATCACCGCGATGCGACGGCCCTGTGCGTTGTCGAGCATGTGCCGCAGCAGTGTGGTTTTGCCCGAGCCGAGGAAGCCGGTGACGATGGTGACGGGGAGTTTGGCCAGTGTTTTCATCGGTATGCCCTTTGGCAAGCGGCGGGCATACGGGACGAGAGCCGGCAACGCGCGTGCGTGCCCGGAGAGTTCGCCACCGGATCACCCCGCCCGGTTGAATTGAGAATCTGTGACGAGGCAGGTCTCCTGGCTGACGGCGTTCAGGCGCTGGGCCTGGCGTTTGCTGCGCCTTCCCGCGGCTCATCGATTGAGCTGGCAGTGGCGTGGCAGCGAACATCACCGTTCACAGTTGCGGGGGCAGCCGCGGCATTGACCGCGTTCCCTTCTTAGCTTCGGCGTGGGCCGAAGAACCTCGAAAGCGCAAGGCTACGCATCGTCTGAGGGTGGGTCAATGGGCGTTGAGCTTTGGTTTTGGGGGCATATCAGTTGCTGCGGGTGCTGCCGCTGGCGGTTTCGCTCTTACAGCGAGTCCCTTTTTCAAACGCCAAAAAGGAACCAAAAGGCGTTGCCCCGGCGTACGGCACTTCGCTGAGGCTCAGTGTTCCCTCGCTACGGTGCCCATCCGGGGGCATCGCCTACGGTTTGCTTCGCTGCACCTCCTCTCGATGTGTTGGACTTCGTCGAACGGCGCTACGCGCCTACCCCCGGATGAACACCTACGCTCGGCCTGCCGAAGGGGCAAAAAATCAAAAGCCAAATCAAGATCAAGAGCCAGAGCCAGAGCAAGATCAAGGGCCCCTCACCCTAGCCCTCTCCCTGTATGTACCGGAGACATGGTGGACACATGTTCGGAGACATGGTGGACGGTTTTAGATCTTCTTACCTGCCGTAACGATCTGCAAGTTCAAGTCGATCCGGGCGATACGATGTCTACTCCAGTAGACATCGTGGATGCCGTCCTCCGTCGTTTCCCGGATAGCTACTGACCTCCCGTGAAAAGCCTTTCCGACTGTGTATTCACGGTTCCTCCAGTAGATCTCTCCTTTTACCTGAACCTTCCTGACCACATCCCCATCGTCGTACTCCGGCGCCGCCGGTTGCTCCTGATATTCCCGTGGGCTGCTGCTGTAGCGAGTAGCAGGAACCTGCATGTTCAACGCTTGATGCGGACGCTTCTGGTTGTAAATCTCACGCCAGATATCAAACGCCCGTTGTGCATCGTCCAGATCGGTGAAGGGATGGCCTTGCAGGACTTCCCTTTTCAGGCTGCGGTGGAAGCGCTCCAGCTTTCCCTGGGTTTGCGGGTGATAAGGTCGGGAGTGGCCGACCTTGATGCCCTGGCTCATCAGCCAGACCTCCAGCGCGGTATAAACGCCGGTCTGGTCACCCCATGGCGAACCGTTGTCCATCGTCATGCGCAGAGGCAGACCGTAGAGCCGAAAGGCCCGCATTAGTTGCTCCTGGACGGTTCGGCGCTGCTCATTGGCGCACGCAGCGATGCACAGTGAGAACCGCGAGTGATCGTCCAGTATCGTCAGCGGATGGCAACGTCCGTGGCTCAGGCTGATATGGCCCTTGAAGTCGATCTGCCAAAGATCGTTGGGCTCCTCGTGCTCGAACCGGATAAACGGTTTGACCTCGGCAGCCTTTGGATCAACCCGCGAATGACGTTGTAAAACCGCATGCACGGTGCTGACAGAGGGCATCACTTTGCCGTCGTCTTCCAACACACGCTTGAGCTTGCGAGCGCCCCAAGCGGCGTACTCCTGACTCAGGGTCAAAATCTGCTGCTCAACCTCTTCAGCGCAGCGTTTGGGTGACGTCTTTGGTCGTCGAGACTGATCGATCAACCCTTGCGCACCGAGATTTTCAAACCTGCTGAGCCATTTGTAGGCAGTGCTTGGGCTGATATTGAATCGACGGCAAAGCTGCCGAACATTGGCCCCTTCTTGCCGAGCCAAAAGCACGAATTCTGAACGAAGCTGCACGGTGGACACCTCTTCCCAGGACACAGGTCATCTCCTCGGTGATGAGCAATGTGTCTATTAAAAAGTGTCCACCATGTCTCCGAACACCCGTCCACCATGTCTCCGGTACATACACTCCCGGAGGGAGAGGGGACTGATCCCGGTGTTTGGGAGAGCAACGCCGACGTGAAATACCGAGTTGAACTCAGGTTCTGAAAAGCCCACAAATCGGCCCCCTCTCCCTCGGGAGAGGGCTGGGGTGAGGGGCGAATCCAACACAAAAATAACGCCGTACACCCGTTCCTCACCACTCAATAGGCCGAGTGTCAGCTCGCCTGCTCTTGATCTTGATCTCGGAGCCCGTCGGCAGGCTGAGTGGAGGGATTGATCCGGGGGTGGGAGCGCAGCGACCGTTTGGCGAAGTCAAACACAGCGGGAGTAGGTGCAGCGAAGCAAACCGGAGACGCTGCGCCCGGATCGTTCCCGGAGCGAAGGAACCCCGAGCTTTAGCGAGCGGGCCGAACGTCAGGGCGAAGACCTTTTGGTTACTTTTGGGGCGTTTGCCAAAAGTGACCCGCCGTAAGGGCGGAACCCTAATCAGCAGCACCCACAGCAACGGATATACACCCAAAAATTGACCAAAACCCCACCCCCATGCTCTCCTACACAACTTGTTACGGGTGCCCTTCACAGGGTGAAACGGGAAACCGGTGAATCATGTGCTTTACTCAAGCCCATGTCAGTCCGGTGCTGCCCCCGCAACGGTAAGCGAGCGAAGCGTCAAAACCACTGTGCCGGTACGGCATGGGAAGGTGACGCTTACAGGTCGGCCTGACGCCAACCCCTCGTGAGCCCGGAGACCGGCCCGCAACACACAGCCCGCACTTTGTGCGTCGCTGAACATAACAAACCCGCGGTGGGCGGGCGCTGTTCGAACCTCTGCGAGCCCGACCCGCAGGGGTTTTCATGCGCTCGATTCACCCACTGACATTCCAGAGGGAAGCGCCATGTCGATCATCAGCAGCACCGGCAGCAACACGGACAAAATTTCCAGCACCACCACCCTGAGCCAACGCCTGACCGCCGCGATCTTTGCGTCGATCCTCGGCGCCAGCCTGGTCTACTTCGCCGGTTTCTCGCACATCGAAGCGGTGCACAACGCCGCCCACGATACCCGCCACAGCGCCGCGTTCCCGTGCCACTGAGACCTGCCGACATGATCAAGCGTATTGCGCAAACCGCAGGTTTCACCGGTCTGCTGGCCGCCCTGCTCCTCACTCTGTTGCAAAGCTTCTGGGTATCTCCGCTGATTCTCCAGGCCGAGACATTCGAGAAAGCCGAACCTGTTGCAGAAGTTCACGAACACGCCGCAGGCACCGCTGCGCACACCCACGACGCCGAAGCCTGGGAGCCGGAAGACGGCTGGCAGCGCGTGGTCTCGACTACTGGCGGCAATCTGGTGGTTGCAGTGGGTTTCGCCCTGATGCTCGCAGGCCTGTACACCCTGCGCGCCCCGACCAAAACCTCGCAAGGCCTGCTCTGGGGCCTGGCCGGTTACGCGACATTCGTACTGGCACCGACGATGGGTCTGCCACCTGAGTTGCCGGGCACCGCTGCCGCTGATCTGGCTTCGCGCCAGATCTGGTGGATCGGTACTGCCGCTTCGACCGCCGTCGGCCTGTCGCTGATTGCGTTCAGCCGGCACTGGCTGATGAAAGTCCTCGGTGTGGCCATCCTTGCTGTCCCACACGTCATTGGCGCACCGCAGCCGCAAGTGCATTCGATGCTCGCGCCCGAAGCACTGGAAGCCCAGTTCAAAATCGCTTCGCAGTTGACCAACGTGGCGTTCTGGCTGGCCCTCGGCCTGATCAGCGCCTGGTTGTTCCGCCGCAAAAGCGATGGCCAATACCACGCATGACCGCTGACAGCGCAGCGCCGACCTTCGTCGTCGGCCTGGGCTGCCAGCGCGGCTGCCCGGCCAGCACGCTGCGCGCATTGCTTGACCAAGCCTTACAGGCACACCGTATCGAGCTCCAAGCGGTCAAGGCGTTGGCCAGCATCGACTTGAAGCGCGACGAGCCAGGCCTGCAAGAACTTGCCGCACAACTGGCTTTGCCTTTGCTGTATTTCAGCAGTGAAGAACTGGCCAGTTATCAGCAACGACTCAGCCACCATTCGCAAATCGCCTACGAACGCACCGGTTGCTACGGCGTAGCGGAAAGTGCAGCGTTGGCACTCGCCGAACAACTGATTCAGGCACCGGCAAAACTGCTGATTTCCCGGCAGAAGTACGCTCAGGCAACGTTGGCATTGGCCGGCGCGGCGTAAAATCCCGATAATCCCCGCCATTGATCATGAGCAATCTTCATCTGAAGCGTTGTTGCGCCTCTTTTCCAAGGATTTAACAATGACCGTCTACTTCATCGGCGCCGGCCCTGGCGACCCGGAATTGATCACCGTCAAAGGCCAGCGGCTGATCCGCAGTTGCCCGGTGATTATCTATGCAGGTTCGTTGGTGCCGGCGGCGGTGCTCGAAGGGCATCAAGCGGAGACGGTGATCAACAGTGCTGAATTGCACTTGGAACAAATCATCGAACTGATCAAAACCGCGCATGGCAAAGGTCAGGATGTGGCACGAGTGCATTCCGGCGATCCGAGCCTGTATGGCGCGATCGGTGAGCAGATTCGCTGTCTGCGCGAGCTGAACATTCCATTTGAGATCATTCCCGGGGTGACGGCGACGGCAGCCTGCGCCGCGTTGCTCGGTGCGGAACTGACGTTGCCGGGCGTCTCGCAAAGCGTGATTCTGACCCGCTACGCCGATAAAACCGCGATGCCGGCCGGTGAGGAACTGGGCAGTCTGGCCCAGCATGGCGCGACCATGGCGATTCATCTGGGGGTCAACCATCTGGAGAAGATTCTGGTGGAACTGTTGCCGCATTACGGCGCCGACTGCCCGATCGCGGTGATTCACCGGGCGACGTGGCCAGATCAGGATTGGGTGGTGGGGACGCTGGCGGATATTGCCGCGAAGGTTGAAGCCAAAGGGTTTCGGCGTACCGCGTTGATTCTGGTTGGGCGGGTGTTGGGCAGTGAGGTGTTCAGCGAGTCATCGTTGTATCGCGCGGGGCATGCGCATCTCTATCGCCCATGAAGACCCCTTCGCGAGCAAGCTCGCTCCCACATTTGTAATGCGATCGAATGTGGGAGCGAGCTTGCTCGCGAAGGCTTAAGCAAAACTTACGCATAAAAAAACGGCGCTCACGGGGCGCCGTTTTTCATGTCCGCAGCGAACACCTTAGTAGTAGGCGTTTTCTTTCTGCGTGTGGTCGGTCACGTCGCGAACGCCTTTCAGCTCAGGAATGCGCTCGAGCAGCGTGCGCTCGATACCTTCCTTCAAGGTCACGTCCGCCTGGCCGCAGCCCTGGCAACCGCCACCGAACTGCAGAACGGCGATGCCGTCTTCAACCACATCAATCAGGCTGACCTGACCGCCGTGGCTGGCCAGCCCCGGGTTGATTTCGGTTTGCAGATAGTAGTTTATACGCTCGTTGACCGGGCTGTCGGCGTTGACCATCGGCACTTTGGCGTTTGGCGCCTTGATGGTCAGCTGGCCACCCATGCGGTCGGTGGCGTAATCGACCACGGCGTCGTCGAGAAACGCTTCGCTGAAGTGATCGATATAAGCGGTGAAGCTTTTCAGCCCCAGCGCGGTGTCTTCAGGTTTTTCTTCGCCCGGCTTGCAGTAGGCAATGCAGGTTTCGGCGTACTGGGTGCCAGGCTGGGTGATAAAGACGCGGATGCCAATGCCCGGGGTGTTCTGCTTGGAAAGCAGATCGGCCAGGTAATCGTGGGCGGCGTCGGTAATGGTAATAGCGGTCATGGAAACTCCTCGCAGGCTTGGGCGCAGTTTACGCCAATCGTTGCGCCGGACAAAGTCCTAGTATTTTTGTCGGGAAAGATTCTCGTCCGCCCCGTTGTCGATCCGCGCCTTGAGCCAGCGATAACTGCGTTTTTCCACCCATTCGTAGCTTAGCCAAGAGCCGACGCCGATGGCCAGCGCACACACGACAAACATCAAATACGGGTTGATGCCGTGGCGCCGGGCCAGATACCCGCCTGCCGACAACACCAGAACGTGCATCAGATACACCGAATACGAGCAATCGCCGAGCAGCTTGAGGACACGACTGCGCTCGACATAACGCTCCAGTGAGATACACGCCATCACCAGCACCGCACTCGGCCCACCCCAGTTGAGCAGCCTCGGTGCCGGTGCCAGGTTATAAATCGCCAGCAATGCCGCAACGATGGCCGCCAGTGGCAGCCACAGTCCCGCACCGATCCAGCCCCGGCGATAGAGCATGCCGATGCCAATCCCCAGCAGAAACTCATAGACGATGTCCGAACGGTAAAATTCGCTGATCCAGCCAAACCCGGTCCACGCCTGACTCACTGCAAACAGCAACGCCGCGACTACCATCAGGCGCACCTGCAAGCGAAACAGCAGCGCCCAGGCGAACAACACGTAAAACAGGATTTCGTAATTCAGGGTCCAGCCGACATTCAGCGTCGGATAGAAACCGTAACCGCCGGGGTTTTCAGTCGGAATGAACAGCAACGACAACAGCAGATGCCCCCAATCCACGCTCTGGTCCGGCAGCAACGGTTGGGCGAACACCACCAGCAGCGCCATCAACAGCGTGTACAGCCAATACGCCGGGACGATGCGAAACAGCCGATATAACAGAAAGCGCGCCGGTGGCAGCGGTTTGCTCTCGGTAGACAGGAAGATGACCAGCCCGCTGATGACAAAGAAGATATCGACGCCCACTGCGCCTTTGTCGATGAAAAACTGGCCGACCGGCCCGCGCGACTTGAAGTCGAAAAAAATCTGCATGAAGTGGTGGCAGACCACCGTCCACGCGGCCAGCGCACGCAGGGCTTGCACTGAAATCAACATCTGCCGCTCCCGCTCACAATTTAAAAAACACCACTTCACCCGGAGCGAGCCTGCTCGCGAAAGCGACGGCACATTCAATGTATTCGGTGCCTGACACTCCGCCTTCGCGAGCAGGCTCGCTCCCACAGGGGATTTGTGTGTTACCTGAAGCTGTGACAGTCGGCCGGTTTCAAATGATCAAAGATTCTCGTAGCGGTTCATGTCCAGCACGCCCTCTTCCACCGGATCGGTTTCGTGGATGTACTGGCTCAAATCGTGGAAATAGAACCAGAATTGCGGATGACTGCGGCGGATCCCCCAGCGTTCGACGATTTTCTCGAAGCGGTTGGCATCCTTGGCGTTTTCCATCGCATCGACAAACGCCGGCACCTGATCGGCCGGGACGTTGAAGATGAAGTTTGGATAACTGCTGAGCACGCCCGGGTAAATGGTGATTGTGTCCAAGCCTGGCTGATAGCGCAGCGACTCACCGAGCAGGAACGCCACATTGCTGTGCGCACGATTGCGCAGCAGGCTGTAGACCTCGCGTTTGCCGCTGGCAGTTTCAACGCGCAGCATGCTGGCTTCCGGCAGTTGATCGATGACCTTCAATCCGGCGGCCGGGCGCGAGGTCAGGCGACTCAGCGCCTGTTCGGCATTTTGCAGCGCCGGCTCGATGTTCGGCCGCGAGCAGTAAGCGCCGTCGCAACGGTTGATCGGATCCGGCCGAGCATTGAGGTCGCCGTAACGTGCCAGCAACTGCATGGCGAAGTCGTGTTTCGGGTCTTTCTCGTCGAGTTTCAGCGCAGTCGGTTTGTCGTCGTCAATCGCCTCGTAATCGAGCCACATCTTGAACTGGCCACTGCTCTGGTACCAATCGTCGAGATAGTCTTCGCGCGAATCGGCGGGCATCAGGCGCAGAAAGTTCTGCTCGGCGCCGTTACGGATCAGGTCGAAATACAGACGGGTTTGCGCCTGATGGGAGACGTTGCCGAACACATCGAAGTTGACCGCCAACTGGTAATAGGTGCGCTCCAGCAGCGGGTAGTCGAACAGCCACATTGTCTGCGGCACCTCGCCGATCAGACCTTTGGTCACCGAGGCGCTGTCGAAGTGGCGGAAAATGCTCAGCAGCGCGTTGTCGTTGCCGGCCCACAGGGTCGACCAACTCGGCGCGGGCACATCGGCGTAGCTGTCGCGGCGCAAAGCTTCGTATTCGTTACGCTTGTTGCGGTAGTTGTGCCACAGGCTCAGGACGCTGCCGACATCGTCGTTCTGCCCCGGCATGGCCAGCAACGGTGTGGCTTGGCCGCGATAGTTCGGATCGGTGATGTAGAGGTCGTGTTCCGGCGCCTGGAACAGCGCCCAGAAGTTGTCGCGAATCACGTCGGTCGCGATTTGCCCACGGCACACCGGGCCGCGAATAAAGGTACGGACGAAATATTCGGCGTTATCGAGCATGAACTGATAACGCGCCTGCGCCGGAATCGCCTCGAATGTGGCAAAGGGATTGGCGCGGCTCTGCGGGCCATATCCGGGCAGCGCATTGACCTGCCAGTTGCCGCTATAAAACAGGCTTTTGACCCGCGCCATTTTCGCCGCGCTCAGCGGATAAGTGATGTGGGTCTTGTGCACGATCACCCCTTGCACCGGCCACAAGCGGTAATACACCTGGGTGCCCGGATCATCATTGGGGCGACGGGTGGCGATCAGATCGATCGGCTGCCCGGTCGGCGTACGCGAACGCACCCACTGGAAGTAATGCCCCGGCTCGCCATCCTTGAAATAGAGGTGCGCGAGGTACAAGTGCTCGTACAGCCAGCGGCCGACCAGACTCTGCCGGGCGCCGGGAGTATTGAGCAGATTTTCCCACTGGACGATTTGCAGCGCCTCTTTCGCGCTCGGCGCCAGGCTTTGCTCGTCAATCGGCGCACCTGACGCCAGCCAACGCTGCAGCGTCTGATATTGCTGATCAGTCAGCCCAGTGACCGCCAGCGGCATGCCTTCTTTTGGATGGGCGCCGGCATAGCCTTCGAACTCGGCAGGCAGCGCGCACATATTCTGGCGGTTCAGGCCCAGCACGATGTCTTCCGGCAGTTTGGCGTTCGGCGTCAGCGGGGTTTTGTGGCCCAGCTCCAGCATGCGCGCCATCAGCGCGGCCTGACTGCCCTGCGCATCAAGCACCGAATAGAAGTCTTTCTGCTGCCAGGCGAGTTTGCCGAAGGCGTCGTAAAACAATCGGGTGGTCGGCGCCGCGACGGTGCGCTCGCCGTCATACACCGGCATTTTGCTTGCACCACGGGCCGCGCCCTCGCCACTGCCCAGATTCAACTGGCAAGCGGAGTCGTAGCACGCATGGCAGGCCACGCACTTCTCGGTGAAAATTGGCTGGATGTCGCGGACGTACGAAATCGAAGGAGAAATGGCCGGCGCAGTCGCTGGCTCTTGCGCCACGGCGCCCCAGCTGAGAAACAGCAACACAAAACCAATGACGCGGTAAGACATGCTGCTGATCCCGATTGTTAAAAAACGCCGCGATTCTACAGTATGACGCTCGTACCAACATGAGCGATATTCATGCAAAAGCCCCACATGCTCTAAAAGCGCACAGGTTTGCTATGATCCCGCTCCTTCGTAATGGTCTTTCCGAGTAGTCCAAATGTCCGATCGCAGCGTCCGCCTTCAAGCTCTCAAGCAAGCTCTCAAAGAGCGCATCCTGATACTCGACGGCGGCATGGGCACGATGATCCAGAGCTACAAGCTCGAAGAACAGGATTATCGCGGCAAGCGCTTCGCGGACTGGCCGAGTGACGTCAAGGGCAACAACGACCTTCTGGTCATCACCCGTCCGGACGTGATCGGCGGCATCGAGAAAGCCTACCTGGATGCCGGTGCCGACATCCTCGAAACCAACACCTTCAACGCCACGCGCATTTCCATGGCCGACTACGGCATGGAAGAACTGGCCTACGAGCTAAACGTAGAAGGCGCACGTCTGGCCCGCAAGGTCGCCGACGCCAAGACCGCCGAGAACCCGGACAAGCCGCGTTTCGTTGCCGGCGTGCTCGGTCCTACCAGCCGCACCTGCTCGCTGTCGCCGGACGTCAACAATCCGGGTTACCGCAACGTTACCTTTGATGAGCTGGTGGAAAACTACACCGAAGCCACCAAAGGCCTGATCGAGGGCGGCGCCGACCTGATCCTGATCGAAACCATTTTCGACACCCTCAACGCCAAAGCGGCGATCTTCGCCGTGCAAGGCGTGTTCGAAGAGCTGCACCTCGAACTGCCGATCATGATTTCCGGGACCATCACCGACGCCTCCGGCCGCACTCTGTCGGGCCAGACCACCGAAGCGTTCTGGAACTCGGTGGCACACGCCAAGCCAATCTCGGTCGGCCTCAACTGCGCGCTCGGCGCCAGTGAGCTGCGTCCGTACCTGGAAGAACTGTCGAACAAGGCCAGCACCCACGTTTCCGCGCACCCGAACGCCGGTCTGCCGAACGAGTTCGGCGAGTACGACGAACTGCCGTCGGAAACCGCCAAGGTCATCGAAGAGTTCGCCCAGAGCGGTTTCCTCAATATTGTCGGCGGCTGCTGCGGCACCACGCCGGGGCATATCGAAGCGATCGCCAAAGCCGTCGCCGGTTATGCACCGCGTCAGATTCCGGATATCCCGAAGGCTTGCCGCCTCTCGGGTCTGGAACCGTTCACCATCGATCGCAGCTCGCTGTTCGTTAACGTTGGCGAGCGCACCAACATCACCGGTTCCGCCAAGTTCGCCCGTCTGATCCGTGAAGACAACTACACCGAAGCGCTGGAAGTTGCCCTGCAACAGGTCGAAGCCGGCGCGCAGGTGATCGACATCAACATGGACGAAGGGATGCTCGATTCGAAGAAGGCCATGGTGACCTTCCTCAATCTGATCGCCGGTGAACCGGACATCTCGCGCGTGCCGATCATGATCGACTCGTCGAAATGGGAAGTCATCGAAGCCGGCCTCAAGTGCATTCAGGGCAAGGGCATCGTCAACTCGATCAGCATGAAAGAAGGCGTCGAGCAGTTCATCCACCACGCCAAACTGTGCAAGCGTTACGGCGCGGCAGTGGTGGTGATGGCCTTCGACGAAGCCGGCCAGGCCGACACCGAAGCGCGCAAGAAAGAGATCTGCAAACGCTCTTACGACATTCTGGTCAACGAAGTCGGCTTCCCGCCGGAAGACATTATTTTCGACCCGAACATCTTCGCTGTTGCCACCGGTATCGAAGAACACAACAACTACGCTGTGGACTTCATCAACGCTTGTGCCTACATCCGCGACGAACTGCCGTATGCGCTGACCTCGGGCGGCGTGTCCAACGTGTCGTTCTCGTTCCGGGGCAACAACCCGGTGCGCGAGGCGATCCACTCGGTGTTCCTGCTGTACGCGATCCGCGCGGGCCTGACCATGGGCATCGTCAACGCCGGTCAGCTGGAGATCTACGACCAGATCCCGCAAGAGCTGCGTGACGCCGTGGAAGACGTGGTACTCAACCGCACGCCAAACGGCACCGACGCCCTCCTCGCCATTGCCGACAAGTACAAGGGCGATGGCAGCGTCAAGGAAGCCGAGACCGAAGAGTGGCGTAGCTGGGAGGTCAACAAGCGTCTGGAACATGCGCTGGTCAAAGGCATCACCACGCACATAGTTGAAGACACCGAAGAATCCCGTCAGTCGTTCGCCCGTCCGATCGAAGTGATCGAAGGCCCGCTGATGTCCGGCATGAACATCGTTGGCGACCTGTTCGGCGCCGGCAAAATGTTCCTGCCGCAGGTAGTGAAATCCGCCCGCGTGATGAAACAAGCCGTGGCGCACTTGATCCCGTTCATCGAACTGGAAAAAGGCGACAAGCCAGAAGCCAAGGGCAAGATCCTCATGGCGACGGTGAAAGGCGACGTGCACGACATCGGCAAGAACATCGTCGGCGTGGTGCTCGGTTGCAACGGCTATGACATCGTCGACCTCGGCGTGATGGTGCCGGCAGAGAAGATCCTGCAGGTAGCCAAAGAGCAGAAGTGCGACATCATCGGCCTGTCCGGTCTCATCACACCATCGCTGGATGAAATGGTCCACGTCGCTCGCGAGATGCAGCGTCAGGATTTCCACCTGCCGCTTATGATCGGTGGCGCGACCACTTCCAAAGCGCACACGGCGGTGAAGATCGAGCCGAAGTACAGCAACGATGCGGTGGTTTACGTGACTGACGCTTCCCGCGCGGTGGGCGTAGCGACGCAGTTGCTGTCGAAAGAATTGAAGGCCGGTTTTGTTGAAAGAACCCGTGCCGAGTACGTTGAAGTGCGTGAACGCACCGCCAACCGCAGCGCCCGCACCGAGCGCCTGAGCTACGCAGCGGCCATCGCCAAGAAGCCACAGTTCGACTGGGCGACTTATGAGCCGGTCAAACCGACGTTTACCGGCAGCAAGGTGCTGGACAACATCGACCTCAAGGTTTTGGCCGAGTACATCGACTGGACGCCGTTCTTCATCTCCTGGGATCTGGCCGGCAAGTTCCCGCGCATCCTTGAAGACGAGGTGGTCGGTGAAGCCGCCACCGCGCTGTACAAGGACGCACAGGAAATGCTCGCCAAACTGATCGACGAGAAGCTGATCAGCGCCCGCGCGGTGTTCGGTTTCTGGCCGGCCAATCAGGTGCATGACGACGACATCGAGCTGTACGGTGATGACGGCCAGCCAATGGCCAAACTGCATCACCTGCGCCAGCAGATCATCAAGACCGACGGCAAACCGAACTTCTCGCTGGCCGACTTCGTTGCACCGAAGGACAGCGAAGTGACCGACTACGTCGGCGGTTTCATCACCACCGCCGGCATCGGCGCCGAAGAAGTCGCCAAGGCTTATCAGGACGCTGGCGACGACTACAACTCGATCATGGTCAAGGCACTGGCCGACCGTTTGGCCGAAGCTTGCGCCGAGTGGCTGCACCAGCAAGTGCGTAAAGAGCACTGGGGTTATGCCAAGGACGAGGTGCTCGACAACGACGCGCTGATCAAAGAACAATACAGCGGCATCCGCCCTGCTCCGGGTTATCCGGCGTGCCCGGATCACACCGAAAAGGCGGCGTTGTTTGCCTTGCTCGATCCGGAAGCCGAAGAGATGCGCGCCGGCCGCAGTGGCGTGTTCCTCACCGAACACTACGCGATGTTCCCGGCGGCTGCGGTCAGCGGCTGGTACTTCGCCCATCCGCAGGCGCAGTATTTTGCCGTGGGCAAGGTCGACAAGGATCAGGTCGCCAGCTACACCTCGCGCAAAGGTCAGGAACTGAGCGTGACCGAGCGCTGGCTGGCGCCGAATCTGGGTTACGACAACTAATCAAGACTTACGCAAAACCCTGTGGGAGCGAGCTTGCTCGCGAAGGCGTCATGTCATTCAACATTAATGCTGAATGATCGACCGCATTCGCGAGCAAGTCGAATCGTCGCACCGTCGCTCCCACATTTGCTTTTGCGGTGTTCTCCAGAGGGTTGGCTATGCTTGTCTGACACATACGGCAGACGAGGGATTTATGGACGATCCAGTCGACAACAAACCGCCGACCTTCTGGCAGATGCTGCACAGCGTGATGGCGGCGGCGTTCGGGGTGCAGAGCGGCAAGAACCGGGCAAGGGATTTCACCCATGGCAAGCCCAGCCATTTCGTGGTGCTGGGCATACTTTTTACGGCTGTGTTTGCGTTGACGCTGTTTGCCATCGTCAAACTGGTGCTGCATTTCGCCGGGGTTTGACGAGATCAGCGCATCAGGGTTTGCAGGGTGAATGGGTAACGATACGAATCCGGCTGGCCCTTGGCTGAGAGCTTGCGGAAGTTCACGCCGTATTGCGGCGACTTGCCCATGGCCAGCATTTGTCGGGCGTGCGACTTGTCGATCAGTTGCAGCAACGGAACTTGCCGATCCCGGCCGCCGTAGTGATTCAGTTCGACGCCTTGCTCGACGTCATGCAACTCAACCAACGCCCAGCCACCCAAGGTGAAATGCCCACCAACCAACGCGCTCAGGCGCCCGTCAACCAGCGCCTGCAAGGCCGCCGGTGAGGTGTTGACCGCACTGAACAAGGCATCTTTACCGGGGACTTTGCCGGTCTCGGCGTACGCGCGCATCGCGCCGAAGGCCATTTCATCATTGGCCGACCACACCAGCGACACTTTCGGATAACGCGCAAACAACTGTTTTGCCTGTTCATAGGCGCGTTCTTGCGTCCAGCCGCTGTAAACCAGCTGTCGCAAGCGGGTCTGTGGATGTTCGGCCAACGCCCGCTGCATGCCGCGCTCGCGCAGCTGCGCCGAGGGGGTGACCTTCAAGCCGGAGAAGGCCAACACTTCAATCGGCTCAGCGTTTGCCGCAGAAGCATGCAGGCGGATCAGCTCCTTCATCATCAAGTAACCGCCCTCCTCGTCGTTCGGCACCAGGCTGCCGATGCGGTCGGCACGTTCACCGACCAACGCCTGCTGGTCCGAGGTCAGTGCGGCGTTGACCATAAACAGTTTCACACCGCTGTTCTGCGCCAGGCGCAGGATTTGCGGGGCGACGTATTGTTCGTTGACGAATATCAGGTACTCGGGACGATTCGGCCCCTGCAACGCAAGGCGCGCCTGAGCCAGGGTCAGTTCGGGCTGGCGTTGGGAATAGAGGATTTGCAGGTCGATACCCAGATCATGCGCGGCCGCCTGCATGAATTGCGAATAGCTGACCCAAAAGGCTTCCTGCGTCGAACCCGGGTTCAAAAACAGCACAGACTCCGCCCGTGCGCCGGTCTGGAACAGCGCGCCGAACAACAGAAGGCTGATATGGAAAAGCTTGAACATGAAACATCCGGGCCCAAGGAAAAATGGCCGCGCATTATAGCCCTCGTTCCACCGGCTATTGATGCCTGATCCCGTTTTTGTCCGACAATTAGTCGGGCGCGGGCCCGGATGGGTCGTTTACTGATGACTGACCCAGAATACCGCTGTCCCTACTACGAGAATGATCAGGAACAAAATGGCCCACGCATCGACACTGCTGTCGCTTTTTCTTGCCTTGGTCGGGTTGCTCATTGCATCGCCTCTTGTCGGTTTTATCGGTGATTGCAGAAAGACTCGACCACAGTTAAGACGATGATTGTCCGCACGACAAATGTGGGTTAGTTGACAGCCATTCTCGTTAGGCGATTTGGTTCTTTACATATACTCAAACATCACTTTTGCGCATAACTGCAAACGGGTATATTGCCCCGGCTCCTCTAGGGAGTGCGCGGCCGTGCGCGCAGAATTGCAGAGGCAAAATCGGACTCCAGCACGCGAAAACGCAGCGTTTTCCGAGTAGCCCAAGCCTGAGAACAGGACTTATATGTACGTATACGACGAGTACGATCAGCGGATCATCGAGGACCGCGTCAAGCAGTTCCGTGATCAGACCCGACGCTATCTGGCAGGTGAGCTGAGCGAAGAAGAATTCCGCCCCCTGCGCCTGCAAAATGGCCTGTACATCCAGCGCTTCGCGCCGATGTTGCGTGTGGCGGTGCCTTACGGCCAACTGACTTCGCGTCAGCTGCGCATGATGGCCAAGATTGCCCGCGACTACGACAAGGGCTACGCCCACATCAGTACGCGGCAGAACGTGCAGTTCAACTGGCCGGCGGTGGAAGATATCCCGGACATTCTGGCTGAACTGGCCACCGTGCAGATGCACGCGATCCAGACCAGCGGCAACTGTCTGCGCAACGTCACCACCGACCAGTTCGCCGGCGTCGCTGCCGATGAAGTGATCGACCCGCGCCCATGGTGCGAAATCGTTCGTCAGTGGACTACATTCCACCCGGAATTCGCCTACCTGCCGCGTAAATTCAAGATTGCCGTCAACGGTTCGACCGCTGACCGTGCCGCCATTGAAGTCCATGACATCGGCCTGGAGCCGGTGCACAACGCCGCTGGCGAACTGGGTTTCCGTGTGCTGGTTGGCGGCGGCCTCGGTCGTACGCCGGTGGTTGGCGCGTTCATCAACGAGTTCCTGCCGTGGCAGGACCTGTTGAGCTACCTCGACGCTATCCTGCGGGTCTACAACCGCTACGGCCGTCGCGACAACAAATACAAGGCGCGGATCAAGATCCTCGTCAAAGCCCTCACGCCGGAAGTGTTCGCGCAGAAAGTCGATGCGGAAATGGAGCACCTGCGCGGTGGCCAGACCACATTGACCGACGCCGAACTGCAGCGTGTCGCCAAGCACTTCGTCGATCCGGACTACAAGGCGCTGGAAAACCAGACCGCCCAGTTGGCCGATCTCGACAAAGAGCACGCCGGTTTCGCTCGCTGGCGTACCCGCAACACCCTGGCACACAAGAAGCCGGGTTATGTCGCCGTAACCCTGTCGCTGAAACCGACCGGCGTTGCCCCGGGCGATATCACCGACAAGCAGCTTGACGCCGTCGCCGATCTGGCCGACCGCTACAGCTTCGGTCAGCTACGCACTTCGCACGAACAGAACATCATTCTTGCCGACGTTGAGCAGAGCCAGTTGTTCACCCTCTGGGGCGAACTGCGTGAAGGCGGTTTCGCCACGCCGAACATCGGCCTGCTGACCGACATCATCTGCTGCCCTGGCGGCGACTTCTGCTCGCTGGCCAACGCCAAGTCGATCCCGATTGCCGAGTCGATCCAGCGTCGTTTCGACGACCTCGATTACCTGTTCGACATCGGTGAGCTGGACCTGAACATTTCCGGTTGCATGAACGCCTGCGGTCACCACCACGTCGGCCACATCGGTATCCTCGGCGTCGACAAGAAAGGCGAAGAGTTCTATCAGGTGTCCCTCGGCGGCAGCGCCAGCCGTGATGCGAGCCTGGGCAAGATCCTCGGCCCTTCCTTCGCTCAGGAAGCCATGCCTGACGTGATCTCGAAGCTGATCGACGTGTACGTAGAACAACGTACCGAAGACGAGCGCTTCATCGACACTTACCAGCGTATTGGCATCGACCTCTTCAAGGAACGCGTCTATGCAGCGAATCATTAAGAACAACGAGGTCGTCGACGAAACCTGGCACTTGCTGCCCAAGGATTTCAACATCGACGAGATCAGCAACTGCGACGATCTGATCGTGCCACTGCAATTGTGGCGCGAACACAGCCGCATGCTCAAAGCCCGCGACGGGGGCCTGGGTATCTGGCTGGACGCCGACGAAGAAGCCGAAGAAATCGGTGAAGACGTGGCAGAGTTTCAGGTGATCGCGCTCAACTTCCCGGCGTTCACTGACGGCCGCAACTACTCCAACGCTCGCCTGCTGCGCGACCGTTACGGTTTCAAAGGCGAACTGCGGGCGATTGGCGACGTGCTGCGTGATCAACTGTTCTACATGCACCGCTGCGGTTTCGACGCCTTTGCCATTCGCGCGGATAAAGACCCGTACGAAGCACTGGAAGGCCTCAAGGACTTCTCGGTGACCTATCAGGCCGCCACCGACGAACCGCTGCCGCTGTTCCGTCGCCGCTAAGTCTTCAGGTTTAGCGTGAACAAAAAAACGCCGGTCATGTGACCGGCGTTTTTTTATGCCTGTTCGATTTACCAGAAGCGTTGCTGGGTCAGGCGGCTCCACCAGTTCAGCAGCACGCGGTCGACTGAACCGCTGGCCGCCATGCCGATGCGCTCCTGCAAGCTTTTACGCTCGGCGTAGTGCAGGTGGTAGACCTCGGCCAGTTTGGCCTTCTGCGCCAGGTATTCATCGCTGGTCTTGAGCTCATCGACCAGTTGCATGTCCAGTGCGGCGACACCCAGCCAGACTTCACCGGTTGCCACTTCATCAATCGCCAGCTGCGGGCGATAACGAGCGACGAAGTTCTTGAACAGCTGGTGAGTGATGTCCAGGTCTTCCTGGAACTTCTCGCGGCCCTTCTCGGTGTTTTCGCCAAACACGGTCAGGGTGCGTTTGTATTCGCCGGCGGTGAGGACTTCAAAGTCGATGTCGTGTTTTTTCAGCAAGCGATTGACGTTGGGTAGTTGCGCGACCACGCCGATCGAGCCGAGGATCGCGAACGGCGCGCTGATGATTTTCTCGCCGATGCACGCCATCATGTAGCCGCCGCTGGCCGCGACTTTGTCGATGCACACCGTCAACGGCACACCGGCCTCGCGGATCCGCGCCAGTTGTGACGACGCCAGGCCGTAGCTGTGAACCATGCCGCCACCGCTTTCCAGACGCAGAACCACTTCGTCTTTTGGCGTGGCCAAGGTCAGCAGCGCAGTGATTTCATGGCGCAGGCTTTCAGTGGCGGACGCCTTGATGTCGCCATCGAAATCGAGGACGAATACGCGGGATTTGGCTTCAGGTTGCTTATTCTGCTTTTTCGCGCTTTTCTCGGACTTGGCTTCGCCTTTACGCAAGGCCTTGAGCTGATCCTTGTCGAGCAAAGTCTGCTCCAGGCGCTCACGCAGGCCTTTGTAGAAATCATTGAGTTTGCTGACCTGCAACTGACCGGCCGATTTGCGCCGGCCCTTGCTGCGCAATGCAGCAAAACTGGCGAGCACTACCAGAATGGCGATTACCAGGGTAACGGTCTTGGCCAGGAAGCTGGCGTATTCGGTGAAAAACTCCACAGAGACTCCTTAAACGATGCGCGGATGTGAGGCACACGCGGGATGGCTCCAGCATACCCATGCGCCGGCTTGTCGGCCAGCCGTGAAACCTCTGGCAACACCCCTGTAACGGGCATTTCAAACAAGCGTCTGTTTTTTCATTGACAGCTACCCGTCATCCTCATAACCTCGCCACAACCTTCAACGTACCGGGATGACGCGGACGTGGGCAGCATCTACTTGATTCGACATGGCCAGGCCTCCTTCGGTGCAGACGACTATGACGTCCTGTCGCCGACCGGTGTGCGCCAGGCAGAAATCCTCGGTCAGCACCTTGCTGAACTGGGTATCAGCTTCGATCGCTGCCTCGCCGGAGACCTGCGTCGTCAGCAACACACGGCCACCAGCGCGCTGGCGCAGTTCGCCGCCAAAGACCTGCCGGTACCGACGCTGGAAACCGATTCCGCTTTCAACGAATTCGATGCCGACGCGGTCATTCGCGCCCTGCTCCCGGACATGCTGGCGGACGAACCGGAGGCCCTCGACATCCTGCGCAACGCCGCGCAGAACCGTGGCGAATTCCAACGCATTTTCGCCCTCATCATCGAGCGCTGGCTGGCCGGCACCTACGACACGCCGGGGCTGGAAAGCTGGCTGGGTTTCGTCGAGCGGGTTCAGGCCGGGCTGCACCGGATACTCGATCTGGCCGATAAAAATCAGAAAATCGCCGTGTTCACCTCCGGCGGCACCATCACCGCCCTGCTCCACCTCATTACGCAAATGCCTGCGAAACAGGCCTTTGAATTGAACTGGCAAATCGTCAACACCTCGCTCAACCAGCTGAAGTTCCGCGGTCGCGAGGTGGCTTTGGCCTCCTTCAACAGTCATGCACACCTGCAACTGTTGAAGGCTCCGGAACTCATCACTTTCCGCTGAGTCCGGTTAACTGTGAACCTTGCTGTAATCAACCCATAAGGATCGAACCATGACCTCCGTAGCCGATGCCGTAAAAGCAATGCAAGCCAAGTTCAACCCAGCCGCTGCTGCCGGTCTGGATCTGGTTTTCGGTTTCAACATCACCGACGAAGACAAGCAGTACTCGCTGATCGTCAAAGATGGCACCTGCGACATCCAGGAAGGCGAAAACCCGGACGCCAACTGCACGCTGGTGCTGGACAGCGAAACCCTGAAAGGTATCGTCAGCGGCGAAACCGACGGCATGCAGGCTTTCATGGGCGGCAAGCTGCGCGTTGAAGGCGACATGATGCTGTCGATGAAACTGTCCGAGCTGTTCCCGTCGTAATAGCGTCGTTCAGTAAAAAAAAGAATCCCGCCTTCATGGCGGGATTTTTACATTCGAGCGCCGAGCTTTACTGCTTATGCTCAACACCTGTGGGAGCGAGCTTGCTCGCGAAGGCGTCAACTCAGTCGACATCACTATTGCCTGTCACATCGCATTCGCGAGCAAGCTCGCTCCCACATTTGATAGGTGGTCAACCGGTGAACGAAGCCGCCAGCAACTCTCGGGTATACGGATGCTGCGCCGCATGAAACAGCGCATTCGTCTCGCCACGCTCAACCACTTCACCTTCCTTCATCACAATCAAGTCATGGGCCAGCGCGCGGACGACCGCCAGATCGTGGCTGATGAACAGATAAGTCAAGCCATGCTCCGCCTGCAAGCGTCGCAACAGCGCGACAATCTGCTTCTGCACCGTGCGATCCAGTGCCGAAGTCGGTTCATCCAGCAGGATCAAGTCGGGCTTGAGCACCAGTGCCCGGGCAATGGCGATGCGTTGGCGCTGACCACCGGAAAACTCGTGGGGATAACGATGGCGGGTGGCCGGATCAAGACCGACTTCACGCAGCACATCGATCACTGCCCTTTCACGCTCAGCGGCATTCAAATCGCTGTGCACCTGTAAACCTTCAGCGATGATCTGCGCCACACACAGACGTGGACTGAGGCTGCCGAACGGATCCTGAAACACCACTTGCAGACGCTTGCGCAGAGGCCTGAGTTGCTTGCCGCTCAAGTGCTCCAGCGCCTCGCCTTGAAAACGGATGCTGCCTTGGGCGTCGATCAGACGCAGAATGGCCTGGCCCAATGTCGATTTACCTGACCCGGATTCGCCGACAATCCCCAAGGTCTTGCCGCGCTGAAGATTCAAATCAATGCCGTTGACCGCGTGCAACCAAGACTTCGCGCGAAGCCATCCGCCGCCTGATCGGAAGCGCACATTGAGATCGCGCACCTCCAGCAAATCCTTGGCAGGTTCCCGACACAACGCCTCGCCACCCGGCTCAGCGTTGAGCAATTCGATGCTGTAAGGATGTTGCGGCGCACTGAACAACTGTTCACACGACGCCTGTTCGACAATTACCCCGCCACGCATGACCGCCACCCGCTGAGCGATGTTTCGCACCAGATTCAGATCATGACTGATGATCAACAGCGCCATGCCCAGCCGTTCTTGCAGCTCCTTGAGCAACAGCAGAATCTTGCGTTGCACGGTTACGTCCAGCGCTGTAGTCGGCTCGTCGGCAATCAGTAACTGCGGTTCGCAGGCCAGCGCCATGGCGATCATCACCCGTTGCCGTTGTCCGCCCGACAGTTGATGCGGATAGGCCTTGAGCCGTTCGCGCGGGCGTTGAATGCCCACCAGCTCCAGCAACTGCAGAATTCGCTGACGCGCCGCCGCCCCGGCCAGCCCCTTGTGCAGCGCAAGGCTTTCACCCAGTTGCCGCTCAATCGTGTGCAAAGGGTTCAGCGAACTCATCGGTTCCTGAAAAATCATCGCGATGCGATTACCCCGCAGTTGCCGCAGATAGCGCTCATGCACACCCAGCAGCTCCGTGCCGTCATAGCGGATGCTGCCGCCGATACGGGTGATGCCCGGGTCAAGCAATTGCAGAATGCTGTGCGCCGTCACCGATTTACCGGAGCCGGATTCCCCGACCAGCGCCACGCACTCGCCGGGGCGAATATCGAGGTCGATGCCGTTCACCACAGACTGGCCATTGAACGCGACGCGCAGGTCACGTATTTCGATCAGATGTTCAGGCATCTCAAGTCCTCGGATCAAACGCATCGCGGCAGGCTTCGCCGATGAATACCAGCAGTGAAAGGATCAGCGCCAAAGCAAAGAACGCGGTCAAGCCCAGCCACGGTGCTTGCAGATTGCTCTTGCCCTGACCGATCAACTCCCCCAGCGAAGCGCTGCCGGCCGGCATGCCGAAACCGAGAAAATCCAGTGCCGACAAGGTCGCGATTGCCCCGGTGAGAATGAACGGCAGATAGGTCAGCGTCGCGCTCATGGCATTGGGCAGAATGTGCCGAACGATTACCTGCGCATCGCCGACACCCAGTGCACGCGCGGCTTTCACGTATTCCAGACCACGACTGCGCAGGAACTCGGCGCGCACCACATCGACCAGGCTCAACCAGGAAAACAGCGCCATGATCCCTAGCAACCACCAGAAATTCGGCTCGACAAACCCGGACAGGATGATCAACAAGTACAACACCGGAAGGCCTGACCACACCTCCAGCAAACGTTGACCGATGAGGTCAACCCAACCGCCGTAGTAGCCCTGCAACGCCCCGGCGGCGATACCGACCAGCGCACTCGCCGCGGTCAGGGCCAAGGCAAACAGCAGCGATATACGCGTGCCGAATATCACCCGTGCCAGCACGTCCCGCGCCTGGTCATCGGTGCCCAGCCAGTTGTCGCCACTGGGCGGACTCGGTGCCGGTTCCGTGAGGTCGTAATTGACCGTGTCGAACGCGAATGGAATCGGCGCAAACCACATCCGCCCGCCTTGCCCCTCGATCAATTGCCGCACCTGCGCGCTGCGATAGTCCGGCTGAAACGGCAACTCGCCGCCAAAGTCCTGCTCGGTGTAGCGCTTGAACGCAGGGAAATACCATTGGCCCTGGTACGTCACCAGCAACGGTTTGTCATTGGCCACCAGCTCACCGCCAAGACTCAGGCCGAACAGCGCGAGAAACAGCCACAACGACCACCAGCCACGCCGATGCGCCTTGAACCGTGCCCAGCGGCGCCGGCCGATTGGAGACAATGTCAGCATCAGGCAGCCCTCGCGGTGAAGTCGATGCGCGGATCGACCAGTGTGTAACAGAGATCGCCGAGCAGTTTTATCAGCAGGCCGAACAAGGTGAAGATGAACAGCGAACCGAACACCACCGGATAGTCGCGTGCGACCGCCGCTTCGTAACTGAGACGGCCGAGGCCATCGAGGGAAAAGATCACTTCGATCAGCAACGAGCCACCGAAGAACACCGTCACCAACGCTTGCGGCAAACCGGCGACGACCAACAGCATTGCATTGCGAAACACATGGCCGTACAACACCTGCCTTTGGCTCAGGCCTTTGGCGCGCGCGGTCACCACGTACAGTCGCGAGATCTCGTTGAGAAAGCTGTTCTTGGTCAGGATCGTCAATGTGGCAAAACCGCCAATGACCAAGGCGATCACCGGCAGCACCAAATGCCAGAAATAGTCGGCCACCTTGGCCCACGGCGACAGCTCGGCGAAGTTGTCCGAGACCAGCCCGCGCACCGGAAACCAGTCCAGCGCCGTGCCACCGGCAAACACCACGATCAGCAGCAGCGCAAAGAGAAATCCCGGCAACGCATAACCGATGATGATCGCCACGCTGCTCCAGACATCGAACGCCGAGCCGTTGTGCACGGCTTTGCGAATGCCCAGCGGAATCGACACCAGATAGGTGATCAGCGTCGCCCACAGGCCCAGCGACAAGGTCACCGGCAGTTTCTGCCAGATCAGCTCCGTGACGCTGGCACCGCGAAAGAAACTCTGGCCGAAGTCCAGTTGCGCATAACTTTTGAGCATCAGCCACAAGCGCTCGCTGGCGGGCTTATCAAAGCCGTACTGACGCTCGATATCGGCCACCAGTTTCGGGTCCAGCCCTCGGGTGGCGCGAGACTCGCCACCGACGGTTTCAACTTGGCTGGAACCCACCACAGCCCCCACGCCAATCCCCTGCAAGCGCGCAATGGCCTGCTCGACCGGGCCACCGGGCGCCGCTTGCACGATAACGAAGTTGACCAGCAGGATCGCGAGCAAGGTCGGCACGATCAGCAGCAGACGCCGCAGGCTATAACCCCACATGGGCGTACTCCTTGTGCATCTGCGTTGTGGTCAGTGCGGTCGGGCTGATTTCCCACCAGGTGTCGAGACCGGCGTCGTACAGCGGTGCAATCGCCGGTCGGCCGAAGCGATTCCACCACACCGTGGAAATTCCCGGTGGGTAATAGTTGGGCACCCAGTAATAGCCCCACTGCAACACCCGATCCAGCGCATGAGCATGGCGCAGCAGACTCTCGCGATTGTCGGCCTGCACCAGCCCTTCGAGCAGTGCATCGACGGCCGGATCGCGCAGCACCATGTAATTGTTCGAGCCGGGATCATCGGCGCCGTCAGAACCAAAGTAATTGAACATCTCGCGCCCCGGCGCCTGACTCACCGGGTAACCGGCGACGATCATGTCGTAGTCGCGATTGCGCACGCGGTTGGTGTATTGCGCGGTGTCGACCTGGCGAATATCGAAGCCGATGCCGATCTGCGCGAGATTGCGTTTAAAGGGCAACAACAGCCGCTCGAAACCTTTCTGGCCATTGAGGAAAGTGAAGTGCAGCGGCTCGCCATTGGCGTTCACCAATTGATCGCCCTGAGGTTTCCAGCCTGCGGCCTCCAGCAGTTTCAGTGCCTGCAATTGTTCGGCGCGGATATTGCCACTGCCGTCGGTTTTCGGTGCTTCAAACACCGTGGTGAACACTTCATCGGGAATCTGTCCGCGCAACGGCTCAAGAATCTTCAGCTCTTCGGCATCCGGCAATGCAGTAGCCGCCAGTGCGCTGTGGGAGAAGAAGCTGCGCTGACGCAGGTACATGCTGCGCATCATTTGCCGGTTGCTCCATTCGAAATCCCAGAGCATGGCGATCGCCTGACGCACGCGACGGTCCTGAAACTGTGGCTTCTGCAAGTTGAACACAAAGCCCTGCGCGCCTTGAGCGGCACCGGGTGCGAGATGTTCACGGAGCAATTTGCCTTGCTCCAGCGCAGCCCCTGCGTAACCGATGGTGAAACTGGTGGCGGAGAATTCGCGGTTGTAATCGAAGCCGCCGGCCTTGAGTACCTGCCGCGACACGTCGGTGTCGGCGAAGAACTCCACACTCAATTGATCGAAGTTGTACAGCCCGCGAGTGATCGGCAGATCCTTGGCCCACCAGTCCTGCACCCGCTGGAATTTCACGCTGCGCCCGGCATCCACCGCGCTGATGCGATACGGGCCACTGCCTGGCGGGATCTCGAAACCACCGCCCTCGGCGAAATCGCGGGTGCGCCACCAATGTTCGGGCAGCACTGGCAGTGTCGCCAGGTCCAGCGGCAAAGTGCGGCTGTCGTTGTTCTTGAAGAGGAAGCGCACTTGCGTCGGCGACTCCACGACGACTTCAGCGACATCGCGAAACTGCTGACGGTATTTGAGGCTGCCTTGGGTGGTGAACAGCTCGAAGGTGTAACGCACGTCTTCGGCGGTGATCGGCGTGCCATCGTCGAAACGCGCCTTCGAGTTCAGGTAGAAGCGTATCCAGCGGCGATCCGGATCCAGCTCCATCTGCTGCGCCACCAGACCGTAGACGCTGTAGGGTTCGTCCTTGCTGCGATAGGCCAGTGGCGCGTAGAGCCAGCCATCGATATCGGCCACGCCGGTGCCTTTGTCGGTGTAAGGAATCAGGTGATCGAACGGGCCGCTTTCCAGGGAAGACCGGCGCAGGCTGCCGCCCTTCGGCGCGTCGGGGTTGGCGTAGACCAGGTGCTGGAAGTCGGGGCCGTATTTGGCGGATTCGCCGTAGACCGTTAACGCCGGTTGCGGGGCGGCCCAACTGAACGGCGTTAAAAGCGCGAAAGCGCTGAATAAAATGAGCCTGGAGAACATAGGGCAGATCCTTTTACAAGGTGCTGCTAATGGCCTCATCGCTGGCAAGCCAGCTCCCACAGGGTCTGTGGTGTTCACAAATTCCATGTGGGAGCTGGCTTGCCAGCGATGGGGCCAGTGCAGTCAATACACCTTCTGCCTACCTGTGATGTGCAACAGGGCGGCGGTTTTTATAGGGCAGGCTTTAGATCAATCGGTGACTAAAACCCGCCGTCTCTGAGCATTTTCAGAACTTGTAACTGACCCGCGTGTACAGCGTTCGGCCAAACGGGTCGCCATATTTCGGGTCGTAGCCGCTCTGGAACGTGTACGTCTGGTTGCTGAACGGTGGTTCGCGGTCAAACAGGTTTTTCGCGCCGAGGGTCACGCTCAGGGTCTTGCGCCAGGTGTAGGTGCCGGCCAGATCCCAGACGTTGTACGAGCCAACGTAATCGTGAGTGTCGCGATCGGAGTCGTGGTAACCGCTGGTGTAACGGTTGGTCAGAGCAGCGCCGAACGGGCCGTAATTCCAGCTGCCGGCCAGGCTGTGCCGCCAGCGCGCCACGGCACCCGCCGACGCAAAGTCACCGCCACGGAAATCGCCGAGCTTGTCGATGTAGTCGCCCTTGAGCTGTTGCTGATAGTCATAGCGGGTGACGTAAGTGCCTTGCAGGCCGATGCCGAAATTGCCGTACGGCGTGCTCGGCAAGCGGTAATCAAAGCTGACATCGACACCGTTGGTTTTGATCTTGCCGAGGTTGGCCAGCCCGGTGACGATGTGATCGATGGAGCCATCCGGCTTGCGGACTAGGCGATCCGGGTACAACTCAGGATTCTCGAACACCGCCGACTCGGGGAATTCGGCAATCTGGTTGGCGATGTCGATCCACCAGAAATCCAGCCCGGCCGTCAGGCGTTCAAAAGGCTGGTAAACAAACCCGAGGGTGACGTTGCGTGCGGTTTCCGGGCTCAGATCGGTATTGCCGCCGCTGGTGCGATTGAACTGCTGCGCGCAGTCGCGGTTGGCGATGCCGCCATTGCTCGGATTGCCGCCAGCGCACAAGCGTGGATCGTTGTAGTTGGCGTTGGTGAAACTGCTGAACGTCGGGTTGTACAACTCATACAACGACGGCGCACGGAACCCTTCGCTGTAGGCACCACGTACCACCAACTCCTTGAACGGCTGGAAGCGGAACGAGTATTTCGGATTGGTGGTGCTGCCGAAGTCGCTGTATTTGTCGTGGCGCACAGCCGCAGACAGTTCGAGGCTGTCGAGTACCGGCACGTTGACCTCAGCGTATTCGGCGGAAACGCTGCGATCCCCGGCAACGCTGCCGTTCGGATCGACACCCAGGCTTTGCACGTCGCCGGCAAATTGCGCGAAATCCTGATGGAAGTCTTCCTTGCGATACTCGCCGCCGAGCGCCAATGCCGAAGGACCGGCGCCAAACCAGTCGCCGATTTCACGACTGATGCGCCCGTCAATGGCCTTCACCCGCCCTACCGCCGTGGCGTAATCACCGTCCACCGCGTTGGCCGCCAACAGCGCGGAACCGGCAGCCGTCTGCGGACCGAACGGGTTGATCACACCATTGGCAATACCGGCGCTGACGGCGCGGTCGTTGACGTAACCGTCCTGAATGCTGTTGACCACTTTGTTCTGGTTGTAAGAGGCACCGAGGTTGTAGTCCCAGCCGACCAGCGTGCCGTCGAAACTCAGCAGCAAGCGCTGACTGGTGTTGTCGTCTTCGTGCTGACGCGCGCCAACGGCGGTTTCGCGCCAGTTCACATCGACCGGTTGCGTCGGGTCGAGGGCAAAACCGTTCGGCCCGGGGGTGATGCCGTTGCCCGGATAGAACGCCGTGCCGGGGTTGACCTGATTACCCATCAACGTGCCGGGGCCGATTTGCGTGCGGTTTTCGTTTTGCGCCCAGAAGTATTCGAGGCTGACGTTGTGATCGTCCGACAGCTTGCCGGTGGCTTTGGCGAAGGCCGAGGTCTTCTCCGTTTCCGGCACCAGATCGAGGTAATTCCACAGGCTCTGCCGGCAGATACCGTTGCGCGCCAGCAAACCCGGTGCGTTGCAGCCGGAGCCGGCCAAAGGGTTGGTGGCATTGCTGCCCTGGCTCCAGTTGGCCGGCGAAGCGGTGCCGGAGGTGTAATCGAGTCCGCGGTTCGGCTGATAGTTGTAGGTGTAACCCCGGTCCTCAGCGGCCAGGCGTTGCTGCTTGTCGTAACTGACTACACCAAACACGTTGAAGCGATCATCCTGCAAATCACCGAAGCCCCAACTGCCGCTGAAGTTGCGGCTTTCACCGCCACCCGAATGGGTGGGCGTGTCGTAGTTGGTGCTGATCTGCCCTTCGGTGAGGCTGGTCTTGGTGATGAAGTTGATCACCCCGCCAATCGCATCGGTGCCATACAGCGCCGAGGCGCCATCACGCAGCACTTCGACACGGTCAATGGCGGCGAACGGGATGGTGTTGAGATCGACACCCGAGCCGTTGATCGCATTGGTGGCGTTGTTGCTCAGGCGCCGACCATTGAGCAGCACCAAGGTTTTGTTGGCGCCGATGCCGCGCAGATCCGCATAGGACGCGCCACCACTGCTGGACCCCACCGAACGCCCGGAGCCGACCGAAGACTGGTTGGCGGAAATGCGACTGACCAGCTCCTCGGTGGTCGTGACGCCCTGCTCGCGCAACTCTTCGACGCGCAGGATGGTCACCGGCACCGCCGTTTCTGCATCGACCCGGCGGATTGCCGTCCCTGTGACTTCGACACGCTGCAGTTGGGTGGTCGGTTCGGTTGCCTTGCTGTCGGCGGCAATGGCCGGCAGCGTGTTGATTGCCAGCAGCAAGGCCAGGCTCAAAGGTGATTTGACGGGTGAAAACTGAATCATGAACAGCCATCCCTGCGTTTTGGTTTATGCAGGGATGTGCGATGACAAATAAGGATTTATAGAGGGCGACTTAGACTGTTGAGTGCTGAGGTTATGCAAAGAATGCCATGCCTCCGTATCAAGCCGATGCCATCTCCCGCAGCAACCGTGTATCCAGGCCAAAACGTTCTTGAGAGACCATCTTGAACTGCCCCTCTGCGAGGTCGCAGCTCACCAGCAGATTCCACGAGTGGCGGGTTGCCGCCGAGGGAATCAGGACAAACGGATGTTCATCCAGTAAAGCGTCGGCAAACCGCTGCTGGTTGGGCGACGGCCAAGCGGGACTCAACCAGTAAGGATTCGGTACCTCTTCGGGCTGAACGACTTTGACCCGTGCATCGCGGATGACCTCAAAGCACGTCAGCACATAAGGTTCTCTGTCCAGTGCATCAAAACTATTATTGGCTGCCACCTCCAGAATGGCCGAGGACGGGTCGACAGATGCATAGACGACTCGCCGGCCAGGCGCATTCCATCGACCGCCCTTCAGTTTTGAACCCATCCCGCTGTCCCATGTCTCTCCGTAGGCCTCCTGATCCAGGCGCCAGCCATACCAGTGCCCTTCCCAGGGCAATGGATTCATGGGTAACCCCCGTACAGGACCCGACACAAGTATTGCTCGACCATCTGGAAACCGAGCGAATGGTGGGTCAACTCCAACGGCACGTAGCCGTTAAGGTACGGGGTGGACTTCTGCATCCATATTTCCGCCTGTGGCAGCCCCCCGAACGCCCGAGTGGCCATCTCCAGCACCAGCGCATATTGATAAGCGACAACGCTCTGCTGCGAGTCAAGCCGTATCGATTTGCCTTCCTTCAGCAGTCGCTGCACGGTTCTGACAGACCTGCCGGTGATGCGTTTGACCATGTCTTCGCGCAGGTACATTTCGGAAGTTGAAAGCATGTTGACGACGTCGCTCAGCTCAAAGCCCTCCTCGGTAAGGCGGACAATCAGCATGGCGTCGTCACCAAGGTCCTGGCCATGCACGAGCAAATCGACTGGTTTTCCCTCGACCTTCTTCAGCCCCGTCAGCCGGGGCACTTTTGCTGTGGGCATCGCGACATCCTCCATGGGGCATCTGGCGCGATCGTCGATCCAGAAGTTGCGCAGGGAATAAACAGAGGTTTCATGCTCTATGTGTGGGGTACGCATAATCGATCCTTTATCTGGGAGCCTGAGCGCTCAAACCGCTCAGCGACTTCAATGTCAGGTCCGATGCTATAGATCGCGCTTCCGACGACCAACCTGAAAAGGTCGTCGGAAAAATCCCCTGCTTGCCGCAAAAAATGCCATTTTCCGTAGGACGTAAACCCGAGATTCCTGCCCTCAGCCGCCGAAGTGATAACTCACATCGAGCCACCATTGCCGTCCGTACGGGTCATAGTTGCCGGTCGGATAATACGGCCACCCCGCCGAGTCATCGTGTTTGACCTGATTGAGCACGTTGTTCACGGTCAGCCCGACACTTGCGCGGTCATTGAGCTTGTAACGCGCACTGGCGTTGAACACCGTCCACGGCGACAAGCGTCCGTCTCCTGCGCCGTTGGTGACTGAACCGTAACGAATACCCATCAGCGTCGCCGTGGCTTTCTGATAATCCCAGGTCAGGCTGGCGTTGACCTTGCTGCGCCAGTCGTAATTGGTGCGTGAGGTGCGCCAGTCTTGCGTCGGTGCTTCTTCCGATTCCTTGTAATAATGCGAAAGCACCAAGGTATAGCCCAGCGCCGAACTGAACGCGCCGTACTGCCCGGCACCCCAGCGAATATTGCTCTTGAAGTCCAGACCACTGACCCGCTCGCTGGCGGCGTTGATCGCATTGACCCGCACACGGTTCAACCGGTTCGGATCGACCGCCGCATTGCCGGCGTTGCGATCGATGCGCGCCAGGGTCGATTGGCAATTGGCCGAGTTGATGTCCTGCGTGCCGTTGCGGCATTCGTTTTCCTGCTGTAGCAGACGGTTTTCATCGACAGTGGTCAGCAGATCGTCGATCTCGACACGCCAGAAATCCGTGGAGAAATCGAAATTGCGCGACGGCGACCAGACAAATCCGTAGGTCCACGATTTGCCGCGTTCAGACTCCAGATTCGCTGTACCGCTCTGGGTGTAATCGACCCGCCCACGATCACACGCGCCCTCCAGGCCCTGGCTGCAACCGTAGTAATCGATCTGCGCCGGATAGTAGCCATTGCTGTCGGACTGATAGATGTAGTTGAGGTCCGGCGCACGGAAACTGGTGCCGTAACTGCCGCGCAACAACAGGCTGGTCACCGGGCGCCACTCAAGCCCGAGGTTGTAGGTTTTCTGCTGCTCGGTGCGGCCGCTGAATTTGTATTGGTCCCAGCGCCCGGCGGCGGTTGCCAGAATCGTGTCAGTCACCGGAATGCTGAACTCGCCGCCCGCCGCATAACGCTTGCGCGAGCCACCGGAGCTTTGCTGTGGGCTCACGCCGTAAAACGTGCCGTCGTTGAGGCCATCGTCCGGGTCAACGCGATACTCCTGCTTGCCCGCCTCCAGCACACCGGCGAAGCCCACCGGGCCGGCCGGCAAGTCGAACAGATCACCATTGACCGAAGCGTTGTAACTGGTCGACACCGATTTGCTGCTCTGGGTCAGGTTGCCGCGAAACTGCTGCCACTCCTGCGGCGTCAGCGGCCGGTCGAGCCGCGAGGCGTCCGGGGCGAACACCGGATAACCGCCGCTCACACCTGACTGCGGGCCGAGGTAGAAATCCTGAATCGATGACAGTGGCGTGTAGCGCGTGGTCCTGACGCTGCGATATTCCGAGCGGTTGGCTGCCAGATCGTAACTCCAGCCGGTGTCGGCGATCTTGTCCGAGAGGCCGAGAGTGCCGGTCCACGAGGTATCGCGCCACTTGCTGTTGTTGCTGGTGCGACCACCGATTTCCTCTTCCCCGAAGCGCCGATACCAGCGCTCAAGATTGCCGCTGTTCTGGTTGATGAAATCCGGCGAGGTGAAGGTCGGCCCGCGCGTGTTGTTCTGGATATGGTCGAGGCCGTACATCAAATCGGCGAAGACCTGGCCGCTGTCGCTGAAGTGCCAGGTGCCACGGGTGTAGCCGTCGTAGTTTTCCTTCTGGGTCTGCACGGTCCAGTAATCGTTGTACATCTGATCGGTGCGGCAGCGCCCGCCGCTGTTGACCAGTTTGTTGTCGAAGGTGCCCTGATAAGCACCGCAACCCGGTCCCAGATAACGACTGTTACTCAGGTCACGGCGGTAACCGACGTCCGCCAACGGGCCGTTTTGCATAAAGCCACGGTCATCGGCCCAAATCGGATCACGGTTAGTCAGTTCCAGACCGAACAAGCCGTCAAAATCCCCCCAGCTACCGCCGCCGCTGATCTGCAAACGCTGGTTGTCACCGCCGCCGCGCTCACTGGTGCCGCCCTTGAGATTGACGTCGACGCCGTTGATCTTGTCCTTGAGGATGATGTTGACCACCCCGGCGATCGCGTCCGAGCCGTAAATCGCCGAGGCGCCGCTGCTGAGGATTTCGATGCGCTCGATGACCGCCGACGGGATGTTCGCCAGGTTGGTAAAGTTGACCTTGCCGTCGTACGGCGTCGGGTAGTCGGCCACGCGACGGCCATTGATCAGCACCAGCGTATGGTTCGGGCCGAGGCCGCGCAGGTTGAGCGCGCTGGCCGCCGGTTGCCAGGTGTTGCCGTAATCTTCGCCTTGGGTCATGCCAGTGTTTTGCGTCTGCGTCGCCAAGGCGTCGTAGACGTTTTTGTAGCCGCGCGCTTCCATTTCTTCGTGGGTGATGACGTTGACCGGCGTGGCGCCATCGCTCTGCGCGCGGGCAATGCGCGAACCGGTTACGGTGACTTTTTCCATGCGGTAATCGGCACTGGTGACCGGCGCCACGGTAGTGACTTTTGCCGGCGCGTCGGCTGCGCGAACGGTCAGGCCCTGAGCGCTTTGCTCGACTCGCAGGTCGCTGCCGAGCAAGGCTTTTTCCACCGCCTGGCGGCCGCCCAATGCACCGCGCACCGCCGCGCTGCGTTTGCCTTGCACCAGTTCCTGACTAAAGGAAATCGGCACGCCGCTCTGCCGCGAGATGTCCAGCAGCACCTCGTCGAGCGGCCCGGTGGCGATGTCGAAGGTAAACACCGCCGCAGCGGGTTCCTGGGCAACCGCCGCCCATGGGCTGATGCCCATCGCCAATGCGGCGGCGAGGGTCAATCGAGGTAATTGTTGTTTGATTGAGAACATCGAAGGGTTTCCCTGTTGGAGGCATCTGCAGGGAATGAGCAGCGGGCCAGCGCTTTTTATAGGGCGGCGATTAGGCCAAGAAGTTATGGGGTTATAACCGCGCGTCGACGCTGACCCAGTACGGGTTGTGCCAGGTGACGCGGATCGGCAGCGAGCGTTCGAGCAGTTGCAACGTGCGATCACTGTCGTCTAGCGGATAGAGGCCGCTGAGGCGCAGGTCAGCGACTTCCGGACTCAGATGCAAGATGCCGCGACGGTAGCGGCGCAGGCTGTCGATGACCTCGTGCAAAGGCCGGTCGCGCACCTCCAGCCGACCTTGCACCCAGGCACTTTCCTGACCATTGCTGCGTTCCAGTGACAACAGTCCGGCGCCGTTGAATAACAGGCTTTCTCCGGCCTGCACCACTTGCCGTTCGCCATCACCCGTGACCACTTCGACCTGCGAATGAAGCATCACCAATCGCGTCGACTCGTCGCTGTACTGCACGAGAAATTTCGTCCCCAGCGCACGCATGCGCCCATGCTCGGTCTCGACCACAAAAGGCCGTGCCGGCTCTTTTGCCACGTCGACCAGCAACTCGCCACTGCGCAACGCGAGCAAGCGTTGCTGACCATCGAACAACGGCACCACACGACTGCGCGCATTGAGGGTCAGCACACTGCCATCCGCCAAGGTGAAGTTGCGTCGCTCACCAGTCCCGGTCGACAACTCCCCCGCCTCCGGCAGCCAGCCGTAGCGCCGCCCGAGGAATCCGGCCAACAGCGCGATGCCGAGCACACTCAAACTGCCGCTGACAAAGCGTCGACGACTCGATGGCGCATTGAGGCTGTGCAGCAGACTGCTGCGCGGTACGCTGCGCAGGGTCGGGTTACGCAGCAGATTGAGGCCGCCGCCCATCTGCTCGATGACCTGTTGATGCCGTGGATCGGCAACCCGCCAGGCCTCGAACGCGGCACGCTCAGACATGCCCGCCTCGCCCGATTGCAACAACGCCAGCCATTGCGCCGCCTCGTCGATCACCGCTTCGTCCGGCCTCATGCCTGCATCGCCTGATAGCAGCGTTTGAACGCTTCGACCATGTATTGCTGCACGCGGCTGGTGGACACCCCGAGGCGCTCGCCGATCTCGCTGTAAGTCAAACCGTCGAGTTGATGGTAGAGAAACGCCGCTTTGGCCTTGGCCGACAGCCCATTGAGCAGGCGATCGACTGCGAGCAGTGCTTCGATCACCAGTGCCCGTTCTTCCGGGGAGGGATGCACCGGTTCAGGCGCCAACGCCAGACTTTCCAGATAGGCGCGCTCAAGGTCCTGACGGCGCCAGCCTTCGTACACCAATCGGCGGGCGATGGTGGTCAGCAGCGCGCGCGGCTCGCGAATGGCCGTGGGGTCCGGCAATGCCAGCACCCGCAAAAAGGTTTCCGAGGCAATGTCTTGCGCACTGTGCGGGCAACCCAGCGTGCGGCCAACGGCAACGCACAGCCAGCGATAGTCCTTTTGGAACATCTGCCCGATGATCTGGTAATGCGGGTTGTACCCACCCATGCCTTGCTCCCTGAAACGGGTCCCACCCGCTGCGAAAAACCATCGTTCTGCCGGGATCGTCCGGCTCTGATCAGGCGCGACTGTGCAATAGCGCACGCGACATTTGAAGTAATAAAAAATCAGCACAGGCAAACCATTAAGCATAAGCCGCTTCGTCGTCGCAGAAACATTGGCTGACACAACGTTGACCTCGATCACTGGCGCGTGGCCGGTCACTGATTAATCTCGCGGCTCCATCGAAAGCCAGGGACGGCTCACCGAGAGCCCGCGGCCGAACCCACTCAAGGAAGAGCAAGCATGCGACCACTCAACATCATTTTGCTGTCGTCAGCGTTCAACGGCCTGACCCAACGCGCTTGGCTGGAACTGCGCGAGGCCGGGCACTCGCCCAGCGTTGTGCTGTTTACCGATGAACAAGCCGTGTGCGAGCAGATCGAACACAGCGGCGCGGATCTGGTGATTTGCCCGTTCCTCAAGGACCGTGTGCCCGAAGCACTGTGGAGCAATGCGCAGCGTCCGGTAGTTATCATCCATCCCGGCATCGTCGGCGATCGTGGCGCCAGTGCCCTCGACTGGGCGATTACCAACGAGTTGCCGAGCTGGGGCGTCACCGCGCTGCAAGCGGTCGAAGAAATGGACGCTGGCCCGGTGTGGGCCACCTGCGAATTCAACCTGCAGGCGGGCTTGCGCAAATCCGAGTTGTACAACGGCCGGGTCAGTGACGCGGCGATTCGTTGCATACGCGAAGTGGTGGAGAAATTCATCGAGGGTTTTGAACCGGTTGCCCTCGACTATGCCGATACGAAAGTGCGCGGGCGCTTGCAGCCGAACATGAAACAGGTCGACCGCAGTTTCAGCTGGCACGACTGCGCGCGCTTCATCAAACGCTGCATCGATGCCGCCGACGGCCAACCCGGCGTCCTGGCAAGCCTGGCCGGCGGTCAGTATTACGTGTACGACGCACACCTGGATTCGCGCAGCGGCGTGCCCGGCGAAATTCTCGCGGTGCATGACGATGCCGTACTCGTCGCGGCCGGTGATCAAAGCCTGTGGATCGGCGCACTACGGCGCAAACCGCAACCCGGCGAGGAAACCTTCAAGCAACCGGCGCGGCACTTGTTGGCCGAACAATTGGCCGACGTGCCGGTGCTGGACTGGTCGATCGCCACACAGCCGTTCAGCAACGAAGCCTATCAACCGCTGCGTTATCGCGAATCCGGCAACGTCGGCGAGCTGACCTTCGAGTTCTACAACGGCGCCATGAGCACCGAGCAATGCCAGCGCATGGTCGCCGCGCTGCGCTGGGCCAAGTCCCGTGATACTCAAGTGCTGTTGATCAAGGGCGGGCGCGGCAGTTTTTCCAACGGCGTGCATTTGAATGTGATTCAAGCTGCGCAGGATCCGGGCGCCGAAGCCTGGGCGAACATTCAGGCGATCGACGATGTCTGCGCAGAACTGCTGACGGCCCGGCAACTGGTGGTCAGCGGCGTCACCGGCAATGCTGGCGCCGGTGGTGTGATGCTCGCGCTGGCGGCGGACATTGTGTTTGCACGCGCCGATGTCGTGCTCAATCCGCATTACAGGAGCATGGGTTTATACGGCTCCGAATACTGGACCTACAGCCTGCCCCGCGCCGTCGGCCCGGCAATGGCCGAACAATTGACCCAGGCCTGTTTGCCGGTGAGCGCGGTGCAGGCGTGGCAATTGGGAATGGTTCAGGAAGTTGGCCCGCGCTGCCCGGATGAGTTTGCCCTGTGGTTGCTGCAACGGGCCAACGGTGTGTTGAGCGATCCGACCTATGCGGCGGTGCGTGAGCGCAAGGCGCGGATTGATCAGGTGTTGATCCAGCAGTGCCGCGAAACCGAGTTGCAAGAGATGCAGGAAGACATGCTCTACAACCGCAATCAGTTTGCCGAGAAGTGCCGGAATTTTGTCTACAAGCGCAAGGTTTGCGGCACGCCGGCGCGGTTGATCGAGGAATGGGCGCGGGGGCGTTTGACCGAGTTGGCCCGTTGATTTTGCGGTGACTGCACTTTCCCTCACCCTAGCCCTCTCCCAGAGGGAGAGCGAACCGATCCGGGGATATTGGGGATTTACACCGACCTGAAGGTCTTGCTCTGAATCCATAATCGACTCGATCTTTCAGGTCGATGTATAACGCAAGACACCTCGGTCAGTCCCCTCTCCCTCGGGGAGAGGGTTAGGGTGAGGGGCTTTTGCCTTTACAATGCCCGACACCTCAAACACCGGCCCGCCCATGGACATCGATCTCGCTCGCACCTTCCTGGAAATCGTTCGCCACGGCAGCCTCGCCGCGGCCGCGCAGAAGCTGTTCGTCACACAAACGGCAATCACCGCGCGCGTGCAGAAACTCGAAAGTCAGCTGGGCAGCACCCTGTTCGTGCGCAACCGCGCCGGGGCGAAGCTGACGCCCAATGGCGAAGCCTTTGTCATCTATGCCAATCAACTGGTGCAGACCTGGGAAGCGGCACGCCGCGACCTGCCGCTGCCCGAGGGTTATCACAACGTGCTGCACATCGGCGGCGAAGTCAGCCTGTGCAACCCGTTGATGCTCAGTTGGGCGGCGGAGCTGCGCGAAAAGATTCCCGGGCATGCCCTGCGCATGGAAATCCGCGACGGCGAAAACCTCCTGCGCCAGCTCGAACTCGGTGTACTCGACGCGGCGCTGGTCTACCAGCCGGAATACTGGCCGGGATTGCAGGTCGAGCAAGTGCTGGAAGAAAAACTGATTCTGGTGCGTGCGCCCGATCGCCCCGATCCCTACGTTTACATCGACTGGGGCCCGGACTTCCGCCGCCAGCATGACGCTGCCCTGCCGGAAAAAGCCAAAGCGGCGCTGAGCTTCAACCTCGGCCCACTGGCCCTGCAATACATTCTCGAACACGGCGGCAGCGGCTACTTCCGCACCCGCGTGGTGCGTACGTATCTGGAAAGCGGCGCCCTGGAAGCGGTGACCAAAGCCCCGGAATTCGGCTACCCGACTTACCTTGTCTACTCACGCGATCGTGATTCGGCGACGCTGCAGCAAGCCTTCAATCTGCTGCGCGAAGTGATCCGCACCGATGACGACTGGTCGCAACGCTGGAACCCTCTGAGCTAAAGCGGCGGCTTCGTACCGGAGCATGGCGCATGTGACACTGAGGTCCGGCCTGCACAAACGGCCGGATCGGCTAATCTGCCGGGTATAACAACAATCCCCGCAGGTGACGCAGTGAGGCAGACCACCGAGATATTTCGCAGCCGCTACCGTGCGGCCATTCACCCGCTGTATAACCCCTGGCTGCACGGCGCCTTCGTGTTGTTGTTCGGCGTGCTGGCCATCGGTGCGTTCTGGAGCAGCGTGCAGCAGGCGAGACTGCTGGAATGGCTGACGGTGCCGTTGACCCTGCTGCTCTTCAATTTCGGCGTGTACATGGTCCATCGCCATCTCGGTCACCACAAAAAAACCTTCGCGAAAATGTTCTACGCCCGGCATGCCGGCGATCATCACAGCTTTTTCACACCGGGCCATATGACCTACGACAGTGCGCGTGACTGGCGGGTGATTTTGTTCCCCGCCTGGTTGATCGTGCTTCATACGCTGGTGATCACCGTACCGTTGTGGTGGCTGTTGGCACAGGTAAACGCCAACGTTGCCGGGTTGTTCGGCGGTTGCATGGTGCTGGGTTATCTGACTTACGAAGTGTTCCATGCCTGCGAGCATTTGCCGGCAGACAACCCTCTGGCACGCCTGCCATGGATCCGCCAGATGCGCCGCCTGCACGAATTGCATCACCGCCGCGAGCGCATGCAGGAGCGCAATTTCAACATCGTCCTGCCGCTGATGGACTACCTGTTCGGCACTCTTTACTGGGAGCCGGAAACCACCCCTTTGAGCTATTCGAAAATGCCCATGACCCGCATGCAGCACATCATCGATATCGCTGGCGACCCCATTGCCGTGCTCGCCTACGCCGCCAGTGTCGGGCGCTGGCCGGAGTGGCACCCCTCGTCGCTGAAAATCGACGGCCCACATGGCCCACTGCATGCCGGCGCGCGTTTCGAAGAGGACATTCATGCCGGCGGCCGTGAAGGCCATTTGAGTTGGGAAGTCACCGAGTATTTGCCCGGCCGGCGCTGGTGCGCGCGGGCGCAGGGCGATCACGGCTTATCGTTGCTGCTGACCTATGAATGCAGCACGGAAGGCAGCGGCACGCGATTTGTGCGCACGCTGGATTATCGCTTCGGCGGTCTGGGCATGCGCATCGCCAATCACCTGCTGCTGAAACGGCGCATCGAGCGCGAATCTGCCGCATCGATGCTGGCGCTGCGCGACGTGGCCGCGCAATACCTGTCATCGGCGAGGGCCAGCGCGTGAAGCTGCGACATTTGCTGTTGCTGCTGGTGCTCATCGTCATCGGCTTTTTATTGTTGATGCCGACCAGAGTCGAACCCGTGGCCTGGAAGCCGCCGCCAGCGCCATCGCTGAAAGCAGGCATCTACGCCGAGAACCAGAAACTAAAAGCCGCAGCGCAGGTCGGGCCGAGCGACATCGAAGGGCCGGAAGCCTTGCTGCTGGAGAGTGACTTCCTGATCACCGGGCTTCACGACGGCCGACTGATCCGCACCAGCCTCGACGGCCAGCAACGCAAAGTACTCGCCGACACCGGTGGCCGCCCACTGGGGCTGGCCCGGCACCCGAACGGCATGCTGGTGATCGCTGATGGGGTCAAGGGCTTGTTGTCCCTCGATGCGCAAGGTCAGCTGGTGCCTTTGACCACGGAGGCCAATGGTCTGGCCTTCGGTTTCACTGATGACGTGGCCATCGACAAGTCCGGGCATTATGCCTATTTCAGCGATGCTTCCAGCCGCTGGGGTTATGGCCATGACGGCGAGGCAATCATTGAGCACGGCGGCGACGGACGTCTGCTGCGCTATGACTTTCAGAGCGGTAAAACCAGTGTGCTGCTGGACAAACTGCAGTTCGCCAACGGCGTGACCCTCGGCCCCGACGACGCCTATGTGCTGGTCAATGAAACCGGCGCTTACCGCATCAGCCGTTACTGGCTGACCGGACCGAAAGCCGGCACTCACGACCTGTTCATCGACAACCTGCCGGGGCTGCCGGACAACCTTGCATTCAATGGCAGTAACCGGTTCTGGGTGGCGTTGTATGCGCCGCGCAGTGCGTTGCTCGACGGCACGGCCGGGCATCCATTCGTGCGCAAGATGATTGTGCGAGCACTGACAGTTTTGCCTAAGCCGGTGGAGAAGCGCGGGTTTGTGCTGGGGCTGGATCTGGAGGGCAAGGTGATCGCCAATCTGCAGGATGCGAGCAGTGGCAATTACTCGCCGATTACCACGGTGCGTGAGTATGGGCCGTGGTTGTATTTTGGCTCGTTGAAGGCGATGCATATGGCGCGGATGCCACTGGATGCGGCCCTTAAGTGAATCTGACAGTTTTGTGGTGAATGGACCGACGCCTTCGCGAGCAGGCTCGCTCCCACAGGGGAACGCATTTCAAATGTGGGAGTGAGCCTGCTCGCGAAGACGGTCTGTCAGTTGCTGGACTTGTCGAATTTGTCCGGATCTTCGTCTTCAGGCAAATCCTCATCCGGCTCTTCGGGGTTAGCGGTGGTATGCGCCGGGCTGTTGGGTTCGGGATGGGTGGGAACCGGGTCGAATGCGCCCTGCTCTTCACTGGGGAATTTGGGATCGTTCATAAGGCACCTCGCAAAGAGTCGGGGATTGAAGACTCTGTACATTCGAGGTGCCGGTCGTGGCTGTCGTTCCCGTCAATCCGCAACCGCAGGTCGGCGGATCATTGTCGAGTCAGGACGGAGCCTGCAAATGGCTGACGATTTCGTCCTTGACCTTCAAGCGCTTCTCTTTGAGCTTTTTCAATGCGTCGTCGGTGGGAGCATCTGAAGTGGCCGTTTCGGCCTTGACCACTTCGGCGTCGGCTTGGGAATACTTGTTGATCAGTGAATCCAGTCGTGGATCCTGGGTGCGTTTTTGCTGGATCTCTTCCTTCGTGCAACTCAAGTCCTGAAACAGGTCATGGGGAACCGGCATGGAACACCTCCGTCAGTTGATCGGCAGCCAGCGCGACCGATGCGCTGGCCCGTTATCAGAATGGCCTTGGTTGAGCCGTTCTGTCGACCACCTGTCAGACCAGCGGTGGCCGTTCGTCGCCCTGTCGCAAATGCGATAAAACCTTTGTTCACCGCGTTGCCTCCATTGGATACCCCCAACAAAAACTGCGTGGAGATACACCAATGGACGGATTCAACCTGCGTCATCTGGTTTTGGCTGTCGCTTTGAGCAGCGGCATGGGCAGTGCTTTCGCCGCGACCGACAATGACTTCGTCGATAACGCCGCAGCCGGTGGCATTGCCGAAATCGAAACCAGTCGTCTGGCCCTGGAAAAGAGCCAATCGGCGGACATCAAGGCGTTCGCCAACATGATGATCACCGATCACGGTAAAGCCAACGATGAACTGGCGACCATCGCCAAGGCCAATGACATCGAAGTCCCGGACACTACGACCCTGGTCAAACAGGCCAAGGAAAAAATTCTCGATATGCGCGATGAGTCCTTTGATGCCGCTTACGCCAACAATCAGGTGAAGGCGCACGAAGAGACTATTGAGTTGTTCAAGAAACAAGCCAATACCGTGACGGATGACAAAGTTAAAGGCGCCCCTGAATTAAAGGCGTTTGCGCAGAAAATGCTGCCGGCGCTGGAGAAGCATCTCGCCGCCGCCAAGCAATTGCAGGCCAAACATCCGAGCAAGTAAAAAGCCTTACCCTCAACCCAGCCCTCTCCCGGAGGGAGAGGGCTGGGTTGAGGGGGATCGATATCAGCCACACCACGAGACTCAAGCAAAAAAAAGGCCGCATCCAGATAGATGCGGCCTTGTCATATCTTCCGAACATCAACCGCCATCCGTATCAATATCCGCATCCGTCTCCTCCCCCGGCTGCGCCCGATCCGGTTGCGGTTTGAAGCCCGGGCTGAACTCATTGTCGTTATCCGTATGCTGGTTCTTCTGATCCACCGCCGGATCCGCACTCTGCGCCTGACCATCCTCGCCCTGCTGCTGCGTAGGCGCCGCTTGCCCCGGCACCTGCGGGTCGATTGCCGGATCATTGCGGTTGATCGGTTCGCCCGATTGACTCTGCTGATGCTTTTGCTCGTTCATGGCCACCTCGTTCGTCAAAACCAGCCCGACGCAAATCAGTCGGGCCTTGAAGATTCGAAGCCTGCCCCGCGCCATCGTTCAAAACATCGCCGCTCGCGGCCACGCCGACTAGAGTTACCGGGACGTTCCTTGCGCCAGATGAAAAATATACGTGCAGGAACGAACAACTATTTCGAACGGCAAATGTCGATCACTTCGCGGCGATCACTTTTCACGATTGCCCCCCAATTCGCGACGGAGCAACAGGCACATGGCAGCACTGCAGAACAGCACACTCGATGCGATGAAAAACAAACAAACACAACTGCTGGGCGAATGGATCAATGGCCTGCAAGCCAGCGGCGCCACCCGTAATCTGAAAGATCACGATGTACAGCAACAAACCAGCGAGTTCCTTCAACTGGTAGTCAGTGGTATCGAGAGCGACAACGGCACCAACATCGCAACGCCGGGCTGGGAAACCACCCGCCAGTTCCTCGAAAAGCTCTCCCACAGCCGCGCCCTGCTCGGCCAGGATTCGCAGCAGACCGCCAGTTTCATCTTCGCCCTCAAAGGCCCGCTGTTTAACCTGCTCCAGGCCCATTACAAAGACCAGCCAGCGCTGCTCGCCGAACAGCTCTGGGAAGTCTCCGAGCTGCTCGATGCATTCGGCATGCACACCATCCGCACCTTCCAGAAATCCCGCGAAGCGGTGATCAAGCGTCAACAGGAAGAACTGCTGGAACTCTCCACTCCGGTGGTCAAACTGTGGGACGGCGTGCTCGCGCTGCCGATGATCGGCACCCTCGATTCGCAGCGCACGCAAGTGGTGATGGAATCGCTGCTGCAACGCATCGTCGACACCGGTTCGGAAATCGCCATCATCGACATTACCGGCGTGCCGACCGTCGACACCCTGGTCGCCCAGCACCTGTTGAAAACCGTGACCGCGATCCGCCTGATGGGCGCCGATTGCATCATTAGCGGCGTGCGTCCGCAAATTGCCCAGACCATCGTTCACCTTGGCCTCGACCTGCAAGGCGTGGTGACCAAGGCCAACCTGGCGGACGCGTTGAAACTGGCTCTCACCCGTCTGGGTGTCAGCCTCGTCAAGACGGTTTAAGCATGGAACGTATTCCGATTCTTCAGATGGGCAAGTTCCTGCTGGTGACCATTCAGGTCGACATGCATGACCAGCTCGCCCTCACCTTGCAGGACGACTTGTCCGAGCGCATCAGCAAGACCTCGGCGCGGGGCGTGCTGATCGACATCTCGGCGCTGGACATGGTCGACTCATTCATTGGCCGGATGATCAGCACGATCTCCGGCCTGTCGAAAATCATGGACGCCGAAACCATGCTGGTCGGCATGCAGCCGGCCGTGGCGATCACCTTGGTCGAACTCGGCCTGACCCTGCCCGGTGTCAGCACGGCATTGAATGTCGAGCGCGGGATGAAGCTGCTGCAGGAACGAGTAGACCGGCAATGACCGTACGCAGCAGCGGTACTCAACCCATCCATATCGAGCAGGACGTCGTGCTCGCGCGCCAGACAGCACGCAAACTGGCCACCGAATGCGGCATGCGCCTGATCGACCTGACGAAAATGGTCACGGCGGTCAGCGAACTGGCGCGCAACACCATGGTTTACGGTGGCGGCGGCGACATGGACTGGCAGATTCTCGATGAAGATCACAAGGTCGGTCTGCGCCTGACTTTTCGCGACGAAGGCCCGGGTATTGCCGACATCAAACTGGCGATGACCGACGGCTGGACGTCTGGCAGCGGCATGGGGCTGGGGCTGACCGGCGCCAAACGGCTGGTCGAAGAGTTCGAACTCGACACCGAGCCCGGTAAAGGCACGCGCATAACGATCACCCGATGGACATGAATATCGTTGGGGCGCTGACCCAGGTTCTGCCGATCGAAGACAGCAGCCAGATCGGTCATGCCCGGCGCACCGCGCAACAACTGGCCGAACAACATGGCTTCGACGAGCGCGATGCCGGGCGCGTGGCGCTGGTGGCGACGGAGCTGGCGAGTAACGTGCTCAAGCACGCCAGCCACGGTGAAATGCACTTGCGGGTACTGCCGCGCGCCAATGGTTTTGGCATTGAATTGCTCGCCATCGACCGTGCCCAGGGTTTTGACCTCGAGGCCTGCATGGCCGATGGGTTTTCTACCGGCGGCACCCAAGGCATCGGCCTCGGCTCGATATCGCGTCAGACCGAAGTGTTTGATGTGTACGCCGATGCCCGTGGCGCAGTGTTGTTGGCCAGACTGTACGCGCGCACGGATCGCGCCCCTGACATGCGTTTTGGCGTCAGCCAGCACTCGCTGCACAACGATCCGGCGTGCGGTGACGTCTGGCACCTGGCGTATGAAGGCGCCAGCATTAGCGCACTGATGATCGATGGTCTCGGTCATGGCGAGGAAGCTGAACGCGCCGGTCGCGAGGGGGCGAGAGCCTTTGCCCTGACGCCATTTGCCGACCCGGTGATGCTGATGGAGGACATGCACAGGGACATGATCGGCACCCGCGGTGGCGCCGTTGCGTTCACTCAGTTCGACGGCAGGCGCGACCACCTGACCTTTGCCGGCGTCGGCAACATCGGCGCCAGCCTGATCAACGCCGACAAATCCCGCGGCCTGGCCTCGCACCCGGGAATTGTCGGCGTGCAATACCGAAAAGCCCGGCCCTTTGACTATGCTCACGTGAACGGACATCTATTGATCATGTACAGCGACGGCTTGCAGTCCCGTTGGAATCTTCAAGACTACCCCGGTCTGGTGCACCGCCATCCCGCCGTGATAGCCGCCGTCCTGCACCGCGACTTCTGTCGCGGGCGCGACGATGTAACGGTGCTGGTCGTTGCCCTGGAGGCCGCCCATGGCTGAGTCGCCGATTCTGAGCAGCGCGGAACAGACCGCGCTGATTGCGCAGTTGCAGAGCGAAACCGCGGCCCTGCGCGAAGAACTCGATGAAACCAATCAGGGCGTGCTGGCCCTGTACGCCGAACTCGACATACAGGCTGAGGAACTGCGACAGGCCTCGGATCTGAAAAGCCGTTTCCTGTCGTACATGAGCCATGAGTTCCGCACGCCACTGGGTTCGATCCTGAGCATCAACAGCCTGCTCGCCGATGAACTCGACGGCCCGCTCAGCCCTGAACAACACAAGCAGGTCGCGTTCGTCAGCACCGCTGCCCGCGAGTTGAGCGACATGGTCGATGACCTGCTCGACCTGGCGAAGATCGAGGCCGGGCGCATCACGATTTCCCCGGCGTGGTTCGACATGTTCGACCTGTTCTCCGCCTTGCGCGGGATGTTCCGGCCGATTGTCGATGCCTCCGCCGTCGATCTGATCTTCGAAGAACCGGTGGGCTTGCCGCGCCTGTACACCGATGACAAGAAACTCGCGCAGATCCTCCGTAACTTCATTTCCAACTCGCTGAAATTCACCACCCGTGGCGAAGTGCGGGTGTCCGCGCGCCTGGAAGGCGGGGACAAGGTGCGTTTTGCCGTCAGCGACACCGGAATCGGTATCGCTGCAGAGCTGCATGGTGCATTGTTCGAGGACTTTTCTCAGGTCGACTCGCCGCTGCAGAAACGTCTGCGCGGCACCGGGCTGGGCCTGTCACTGTGCAAACGCTTCGCGGCCCTGCTCGGCGGTGAAGTCGGGCTGGAAAGTGCGCCGGGGGTCGGCTCGACCTTCTTCGTGGTCATTCCACTGGCGATCGCTCTGGAGAACGTCGATGAAACGTGACATCCGCCTGTTGATCGTCGACGACAACGTCGCCACCCGCTACGCCCTGCGTCGACGGCTGGAGCGGCACGGTTACGAGGTGCTGGAAGCCGGCACGGGTGGCGAGGGGCTGGCGTTGATCGACAGTGAAGCGCTCGATGCGCTGATCCTCGACGTCAATCTGCCGGACATGAGCGGTTTCGACATTGTGCGGATTCTGCGTGCGGACACTCGCACAGCATTGCTGCCAGTGATCCATGTGTCCGCCGCGTCGATCCAGACCGGTGACATCATCACCGGCCTCGACGCGGGCGCCGATGCTTACCTGATTCACCCGGTCGACCCGGACGTGCTGCTGGCGACCCTGCGCACGTTGCTGCGGGTGCGCGACACGGAAAATGCCCTGCGTGAAAGCGAGGCGCGGTTCCGCGAGATTTTCGTCAATGTGTCTGCGCCGATTGCCGTACTCGATGCCAGCCTCAAGGTGCACGAATGCAACCATGCTTTCGCGCAACTGATTCTCGACAATCAGGACCCGCAAACCCTGCGTGAATGCTTCGCCGAGGAACAGAGCGCTATCCTCAATGAACTGCGCCTGCGTCTGGTCGACGGGGAACGCTGGAAAGGCACGCTGAACATGCGCGTGCAGGGCCAGATTCGCGAGACCGAGTGGCAGATCTCACCGTACCGCACGCCCGAATTGAGCCTGGTCTTCGTTGAGGACGTTACCGAACACCGCCATCGCGAGCGCTCGCATCTGGCGCGCCTGAACGACACCACCACGCAACTGGCCAAGGAAACCGCCGAACGCGTGCGGGCCGAGGCGCAATTGCTGCAAGTGCAGAAAATGGATGCGCTGGGCAAGCTCACCGGCGGCATCGCCCATGACTTCAACAACCTGCTGACCGGGATCATCACCAGCCTGGAATTGATCCAGAAGCGAGTCGCCGATGAGCGCCTGGACAAGGTGCAGTTCTACAGCGAAGCGGCGCTGAATTCGGCGATGAGTGCCGCGTCCCTGACCCATCGCTTGCTCGCCTTTGCCCGACAGCAGCCGCTGGATACACGGCCGGTGGACATCAACGACCAAGTCCGTTCGCTGGAAGAATTGCTGGTGCGCACCATCGGTGAGCGGATCACCCTCAAGCTGGAGCTGACCAGCAAACCGGCGATCGCGTTGGTTGATCCGGTGCAACTGGAAAGCGCGGTGTTGAATCTGGTGATCAACGCCCGTGATGCCCTGCCGGCGGGCGGCAATATCTGGGTCAACACCTACGCCGCGTACTCCCACGGCGATCCGAATCTGGCTGACGGCGCTTACGTGGCGCTGTCAGTCCGTGACGACGGCACCGGGATCGAGCACAACGTCATCGACAAGGTCTTCGATCCGTTTTTCACCACCAAACCATTGGGTCAGGGCACGGGCTTGGGGTTGTCGACGATCTACGGTTTTGCCCGCCAGTCGGGTGGCGATGCGCACATTCGCAGCGTCGCCCGGCGCGGCACCGAAGTGACCATCATGTTGCCGGCGACCACCGACCCGACCGGGGCCGACATCCCTGCGGCAGTGGTTGACCCGCAAGGCACCGGGGAGCATGTGCTGATTGTCGAGGACATGCCGTCGGTGCGCATGTTTGTCACCGAAGTGCTGGAGGACGCGGGTTATCGCTGCACCCAGGCGGCGGATATCGAAACGGCGCTGGAGCGGCTGCAGAATGATCCGTCGATCAACCTGTTGCTGACCGACGTTGGCCTGCCGCGCATGAGCGGTCGTGAATTGGCGGATGTGGCGCGGGGTTGGCGTGACGGATTGCCGATTCTGTTCATGACCGGGTATGCCGAGACAGCGATCAATCGTCAGGTGTTTCTGGGCAGCGGCATGGACATGCTGGTCAAGCCGTTTCAGATCAGCGAATTATTGGATAAGGTCCGCCGCACCCTTGATGGTGCCTGATCAACCGCTTTCGCGAGCAAGCTCGCTCCCACAGGTTTTAGTGATGTACGCGGAATAGGCGTACACACAAAACCACTGTGGGAGCGAGCTTGCTCGCGAAGACGTCAGCCCTGCCAACCCACCTATCGGCTCAAGGCACGGGCCAAAAACGGTGCCGTCCGGCTCTTCTTGCTCGCAGCAACCTTCTGCGGTGTACCCGCCACGACAATCCTGCCGCCCTGATCCCCCGCCCCCGGCCCGATGTCGATCACCCAGTCACTCTGCGCGACCACGCGCATTTCGTGCTCGACCACAATCACCGTGTGCCCCGCCGTGACCAGCGTATCCAACTGCTCCAGCAGCCGGTCGACATCGCGCGGATGCAGCCCGGTGGTTGGTTCATCCAGCACATACAAGGTCGCGCCGCGCTGAGTGCGCTGCAACTCGGTGGCCAGTTTGATCCGCTGCGCTTCACCGCCAGACAGCTCCGTGGCCGGTTGCCCCAGGCGCAGATAACCGAGACCAATATCCCGCAGCACTTCCAGTGAACGGCGAATCCCCGGTTGCTCGGCAAACACTGTCACCGCTTCCTCGACGGTCAATTGCAGCACCTGGGCGATGCTCAAACCCTCCCAGAGAATCGCCAGGGTCTGCGGGTTGTAGCGCGCGCCATGGCAGGTCGGGCACGGCGCATAAACACTCGGCATGAACAACAACTCGACACTGACAAACCCCTCACCTTCGCAGGTGGCGCAACGGCCCTTGGCGACGTTGAAGGAAAACTGCCCAGCGTCATAACCCGCAGCCCGAGCAGCATCGGTGGCGGCATAGAGCTTGCGCACGTTGTCGAACAGCCCTGTGTAGGTGGCCAGATTCGAGCGTGGCGTGCGGCCGATGGGTTTCTGGTCGACCTGCACCAGGCGCTTGATCGACTCCAGCCCCGACGTCACCTGGCCGCTGCTGACCTGCGGTGCGTCATCTTCGAGGCTGAGTTCTTCCGGCTCGCGTTCCTGCGCGGGACGGCCCAACTGCGCGCCGACCAGTTCCAGCAAAGCCTGACTGACCAGACTCGATTTGCCGGAGCCGGACACGCCGGTCACCGAGGTAAAGCAGCCCAACGGGAATTCGGCACTGAGGTTGTTCAGGTTGTTGCGGGTGATCCCGTCGAGTTTCAGCCACGCCGTCGGCTTGCGCGCCGTGCGCGTCTGACGCGGAGATTCGGCAAACAGATAGGCCCGCGTCTGCGACTGTTCGATTGCGGCCAGACCAGCCGGCGGGCCGCTGTACAGCACCTGACCACCCTGCTCGCCCGCCGCCGGACCCACGTCGATCAGCCAATCGGCGCGGCGCATGGTTTCCAGGTCATGCTCGACAACAAACAGCGTGTTGCCATCGGCCTTCAAGCGCTGCAACGCCTCGAACAACGCCTCGCCATCAGCCGGATGCAAACCGGCGGAGGGTTCGTCGAGCACGTAGATCACCCCGAACAATTGCGAACCCAATTGTGTCGCCAGGCGCAAGCGCTGCAACTCACCGGACGACAGCGTCGGCGTGCTGCGCTCCAGCGCCAGATAACCAAGGCCCAGATCGGTCAAGGTGCTGACCCGTTCCAGCAGATCCTCGGCAATGCGCTGCGCCGCCAGACGTTTCTCCAGCGACAGGTTCGGCGTGTGCCGCACGTCTGGCGCGCTGCCGTGGCCGCTGGCACCGTGGGCCACGCGCTGCTGGCGGGCCTCGCGGGTTTGCGCGTGGCTCAAGGTCTCACCGGTTTCTTCGGCATGCTCCAGGTAACTTTGCGCCGCGACAGGTTTCAACACCTCGGCCACTTGCAGCAATGGCATCTGCGCCAGTTCACCGATGTCATACCCGGCAAAGGTCACTGACAACGCCTCACGCTTCAGGCGTTTGCCATCGCACAGCGGGCAAGGGCTGCCGAGCATGAATTGCGACACGCGCTTCTTCATCAGCGCACTTTGCGAATGGGTGAACGTGTGCAGGATGTAGCGTCGGGCGCCGGTGAAGGTGCCCTGATAACTCGGTTCCATTTTGCGCTTGAGGGCGACGCGGGTTTCTTCCGGGGTCAGCCCGGCGTACACCGGCACGGTCGGGGTTTCTTCGGTGAAGAGAATCCACTCGCGCTGTTTCTTCGGCAGCTTCTTCCATGGAATATCGACATCGATGCCCATGGTCACGAGGATGTCGCGCAGGTTCTGGCCCTGCCACGCCAACGGCCAGGACGCCACCGCACGCTGGCGGATGGTCAGATTGGGGTCAGGCACCATCAGCGCCTCGGTGACTTCATACACCCGCCCAAGGCCATGGCACTCCGGGCAGGCGCCTTGCGGCGTGTTCGGCGAAAAATCTTCGGCGTACAACATCGGCTGCCCCGGCGGATAACTGCCGGCGCGCGAATAGAGCATGCGGATCAGGCTCGACAACGTCGTCACGCTGCCCACCGACGAACGCGTACTCGGCGTACCCCGTTGCTGTTGCAGGGCCACGGCCGGCGGCAGGCCTTCGATGGAATCGACATCCGGCACGCCAACCTGATCGATCAACCGTCGCGCATACGGCGCCACCGATTCGAAGTAGCGGCGCTGGGCTTCGGCATACAAGGTCGAAAACGCCAGCGACGACTTGCCCGAACCGGACACCCCGGTGAACACCACCAGTGCATCGCGGGGGATGTCGACATCGACGTTTTTCAGGTTATGTTCACGGGCGCCACGCACTCGGACCATGCCGGCGGGCGCTTTGGAGGTGCGTTTGGAAGTCATCGGCCTGCCTTGGTGAAGGTATGTTCAACGCTCAGCTACCGAGTACCACGCGAATCATCTGCAACATGGCTTCCGGGCTATACGGTTTGCCGAGCAAATGCGTGTCGGGACTGAGCTGGTGATTGCGCGAAATGATGTCGCGGGTGTGCCCGGAGGTGAACAGCACCGCCACCGGCGGCGTCTGCACCTTGGCCCAGGCGAACAGGTCGGAACTCTTGATCAGCCCCGGCATGACCACGTCGGTGAAAATCAGATCCACGTCGACACCTTCCAGCAGCATCTGCATGGCCGCATCGCCATTGCCGGCGGTCAACACGCGATAACCTTCTTCGCGCAGCAACTCCACCGCCGAGGCGCGCACCGCGTCGTTGTCCTCGACCACCAGCAGCGTCTCATGGCCACCGCTCTGCTGCCTTTGCAGATTGGGTGACTCATCAAGGATCGGTCGCAAGCTACGCGGAAAATACAATTGCACCCGCGTGCCCTCGCCGACGGTACTGGCGATCTCGACGTGGCCGCCGCTCTGTTTGACGAAACCGAACACCATGCTCAGGCCCAGACCGGTGCCCTGGCCATCGGCCTTGGTGGTGAAAAACGGCTCGAACACCTGCTCGAGCATGTCTGGCGGGATGCCGGCGCCGGAATCGCTGACCGCCACCCGCACGAAGTCACCGGGAACTATGCCTTTACCGGCGCAAAACTCACGGCTGAGTCGCACATTGGCGGCGCTCAAACCGATGGTGCCCTCACCCTTCATGGCATCGCGGGCGTTGATCGCCAGATTGAGAATCGCGTTTTCCAGTTGATTGCGGTCGACGTTGATGTGCCACGGCGCGGGTGGCAGCTGCACGTCGATCTGAATGGTTTCGCCCAACGCCCGTTGCAGCAATTCGCCAACGCCGTCGAAGATCTGCTGCGGGTTGCACACCGCCGGCGACAACGGTTGACGGCGGGCAAAGGCGAGCAGTTGCGAGGACAGCTTGGCGCCGCGCTCTACCGCCGCCAGCGACGCACTGACGCGGCGCTGTACATTGGCGTTGTTCGGTTCGTGGCGGGCGAGCAAATGCAGATTGCCGGCGATCACTTGCAGCAAATTATTGAAGTCGTGGGCGACACCGCCCGTCAGCCCACCAATCGCTTCGAGTTTTTGCGACTGGCGCAACTGCTCTTCAGCCGCCAGCCGCGCCTCGACTTCTTCGCCCACGCGCTGTTCGAGGTTGCGGGTAAATTTGAGCAGCGACTCTTCGGCATTCTTGCGTTCATGGATGTCGATCAACACGCCGGGGAAACGCAAGGGTTCGCCCTGCTCGTCGAACTCGCAACCACCGCTGGCCAGCACCCACAGGTAGCTGCCGTCGCTGCGCAATACCCGGTATTCGGCGTTATACGGCTCGCCAGTCTGCACGGAATGGGCGACGCGTTCCTGCACCCAGGCGTGGTCATCGGGATGAATGCGCGACTCGGCAATGTCCTGCGCCAGATTGCTCAAATCCTGATCCGGCGGGTAAGAGAAGGTGCGGGCGAAACGCTCATCAGCCGACAATGTGTTGTTTTTCACATCCCAGACAAACGAGCCGAGCAACGCGCCGGCATTCAGTGCCAGTCGCACCCGTTCGTTATCGGCACGGTAAGCGTTTTCGGCGGCCTGACGCAGGCGTTCGGAATGCATGAATTCGGTGGTTTCCACGACCATCGCCATCACCCCGGCCGGCACACCATCATCATTGGCGACCGGGCTGTAATACAAATCCATCCAGACGTCTTCGGGGACGCCATCGCGCAGCAGAACCAACTCTTTATTGCGGAAAGACAAGGTGCCGCCGGCCAGACAGGTATCGACCACATGCCGGTTGAATTCGGCGACCTCCGGCCAGCCCAGTTCCACCGGCACACCGAGCAGATAAGGATGGCGACCGCCGGCAAATTTCGAATAGGCATCGTTGTAGATCATGTAGCCAGCGTGGCCCCAGAGCATGACCATCGGCAACGGCGAAGCGAGCATCAGTTGCACCGTGCTGCACAGGCTGGCAGGCCAGTCGCCCAGCGGGCCGAGTTCGGTATGGCGCCAGTCGAACGCGCAGATGCGCTCGGCCATTTCGCCTTTCCAGCCGTTACACCCATGACTATCGGATAAAAACTGCATCGTTTGAACTCGGTGTCCTGTGCTGATTGCCCTGTGCCTTGCAACGCCAAAACGACTGGGCGCCCGTCTGTTTCGAGCGTCTTCAGTCGTATTGGTTTCATTAGAGGTATAGCCGATTTCATCTCCGTTCGGAGACTAGACGCCGATCAGGTGCTTGAGCGGATGGTAGCCAGTTTTCATCTTTGCGGCGACGTCGAGAATGGCCTTCTCGATGCCGTTCAAATGCATGCAGGTCAACTCGATGGCGGCGCTCTGATTGCCGGCCTCAATGTATTCGATCAGGCGCAGGTGTTCGTCATCGCGGCACACCTCGTGACTGTCATCGTCCAGCGCGGCGGCATACAGCGACGCGCGGGAAATCAGCTTTTGGAACCAGTCGAGCAGCACCGGATTATTCAGGCTGCGAGCCAGTTTGATATGGAACTCGCCGAGCAGATGAATCAGCCGCTCGTGGTCGCCGGCGGCGTGGGCTTCATCTTCCAGCAGCAGGTGTTCGCGCAAATCCTGCATCGCGGCAGTGTCCTTGCGCCGGCACAGTTCGGTGACGATACCGATCTCGATCAGACGGCGGGTTTCGAACAGCGAACGGATCTCTCCGTTGCTCGGCAGCGACACCGACGCACCTTTATTGGGCTCGGTAGTGACCAGTCCGTCGGCCTCCAATTGCTTCAACGCAGCGCGCACCGACGTGCGGCTGACATTGAATAACTCGGCCAGCGAGGCCTCGCCCAGCTTCATGCCCGGGCGTAACGAACGCTTGCTGATCGCCTCGTAAACCCCTTGGTAGACGCGGTCGACCGTGGTTTCCAGTTTCTTCTCGGTCATTCGAACACTCCTTTAGCGTCGGGCAACCAGCCCCTGGCGATGCCTGGCCTGGAAAAGGGCGGCAGACGCAGGTTAATCCGGGCCTTTGCAAATTGCATTCATATATTGCATACCGACGGAGGCGCTGAACATCGGTCAGTCACGGGAGATCATTTTTGGCGAGGTGTTGATGGCGCATGTGCGCGATGAGTTGATTGATCCGAAGACGCTGTACATCGATCAATTGGTCCTGGATGCGATCGGACGCATGGGTGGCCATGGTTACGCGCGAACCCGCGATTACTTCGATCTGCCGACCCGCTCGTTGCAAGCGTGGACGGAAGCGCCGGGCGGTGGCGAGCGGTTTTGGCCAACCGCCAAATAACCCAGAGCAACGCATTACCCCTGTGGGAGCGAGCCTGCTCGCGAAAGCGGTATATCAGACAAATAATCTTTGAATGACAGACCGCCTTCGCGAGCAGGCTCGCTCCCACGGGGATTTATGTCGTTTCTTAGTCAGTGCCGTACTTCGGCGAGCGTGGGCCGTACAGCAGGCCTGCCCGGTGTCCGGCCGAGAGCAGACGATTGCTCGCCACGCCGGCGATCGGGTAGCCCGCATCGGTGGCGCTGTTGATCACCTGCTTCACCGCCGCTGTGATCAGCATGCCGATCAGACCGCCACCACCGTTGTTGCCGCCCTCCTCGCTCGACGCCCGCGCCGAACCGGTCCACAGCGTGGTGCCGGATTTCAGGTCGACCAGTTTCGCCGTTGCGGTCACTGCTGTTTCGCTGCTGATCACCATGTAACGCGTGCCGTATTCGGTCACGGTGATGTACAGCGCCGCGTCCGCGCCGAAGATTTCCTTCAGTTTGCTCGGCGGTGCCTGATGAATATCGTCCGGGGTGGTCAGGCCGTTCTGGCGGAACGTCTCGTCAACCAGCGCGATCGGCAGCACGTAGTAACCGGCCTCGGCCAGCGGGAACGTCACCTGCGACAGCAGACTGTACGACGCCTTCACATCCGGCGAGGTGTTCAGCGGTGGCAGCACCAGAATGGTTTTCGGCCGCGCTTGTTTGTAGGCCGAGTAATCCACGGTCTTGGGCGCGACGCAGCCACCCAGCACGGTCAGGGCCAAACCGGCGGCCAGCAGTTTCAAGGTGCGCGCGATCATTTCGCGTCTCCGGTCTTGGCGTTCTTGAGCAGGAAATCCATGTACGTGCCGGACTCGGGGAACAGGGTTTTCTCGGTTCTGAACTGCTGCACCATCTGGTCGTCCTTGCCCATGCTCAGATAGAGCAGGCCAAGGTGCGCGTGGTAACCCGGCGGTACGGCTTTGCCTGTGGAGCGGATTTTCTGCAGGTCGCGTTCCAGCGCTTCAGCCTGGGCTTCTTTTGGCTCTTCGCCTTTGAAGTATTCGTAGACCTGGGGTTCGTAGCCTTCCCATTGGTACAGGGTTTGCGGGCCGGCAGCACAACCGGCCAGCAAGGCGCTGGCAGCCAGCGTCAGCGCCATCAACGAGCGCGACAAATTCAAAGTCATGGGGTGTTGCTCCTTGCAATGGGCGTCGATCAGTTGCCCGGTTTCCAGGCACCGGCGTTCATGCCATCGACCAGACGATTGATCGCCTCGCGCATGGCCAGATCCAGTACTTTGCCGTTGAGGGTCGAGTCGTAGGCAGCGGTGCCGCCGAAGCCGATGATTTCGCGGTTGGACAAGGCGTATTCGCCGGCGCCCTGAGTCGAATACACCACTTCGGAGGTGCTGATGTTGACGATGTTCAGGTTGACCTTGGCGTAGGCGACCTGCGTCTTGCCACGGCCGAGAATGCCGAACAACTGGTGATCGCCGGTCTCTTTGCGGCCGAACTCGGTGACGTCACCGGTGACCACGTAATCAGCGCCTTTCAAGCGTTGGGCCTGGCCCTTGATTGCCGCTTCCTGCTGGATTTCGCCCATGTTGTCGCGATCCAGCACGCTGAAGCGGTTGGTCTGCTGCAGGTGGGTGATCAGGATGGTCTTGGCCTGACCGCCGAGACGGTCGACGCCGTCGGAGAAGATCCCGCGCATGTAGCTGGAGCGGTTGTCGAACTTGCCCACGGCCATTGGCACGCGAACGCCGGTCCAGACTTGTGTGGCGCTTTCAACCTTGGCCACCGGCAATGCACGGGAGCTTTCAGTGGCGCAACCGGCGAGCGTGCCGGCAATCGTACCGAGCACAGCAATCGCGACGCCTGAGACCAGCATCCGGGAGATCATTCTCACTGAGTATTCCTTTGAAAAACGGGGATGTCCCGGCGCGGCGATGCGCGGCGGGAGCTGAAAAGGGGCGGCATTATGACAAAGTGCCATCATTGAGGACAGGTTTTTTTGACGCCAGTGAATTGGCTTGGATTGGCCGTACACAAATCCACTGTGGGAGCGAGCCTGCTCGCGAAAGCGGTGTATCAGACGAATCATCTCTGACTGAAATATTGCTTTCGCGAGCAGGCTCGCTCCCACAGGGTTTGGTGTTTGTTTTTGAGGGAAAGAAATCAGTGGAAATCGCGGCTCTGCACGCGGATGCCATTGAGCAGCGGGCTGAGGTCGCTCAGGCGGCCGGCGATCAGGTGACGCACTTCGCCTTCGCGCTCCCAGCGGCCATCGACCTTGAGCAGTTGCGAACCGACCAGCACTTGCCGCTGACGCTCGGCCAGATCGCGCCAGACCACCACATTGACGTTGCCGAACTCGTCTTCCAGGGTCACAAACGTCACACCACTGGCGGTGCCCGGTCGTTGCCGTCCCGTCACCAGCCCGGCGACGCTCACCGGCCGACCGTGTTCGACGTCGAGTAACTCCTGCGAACTGCGGCAACGCCGGGCTTTGAGCTCACCGCGCAACAGCGCCAGCGGATGCGGCCCCAACGTGGTACCGACGGTGCTGTAATCGGCGTGAAGATCTTCGCCAACACTGGGTTTGGGCAGCACCACCTCGGCCTCCTCCTGACTCGGCAACCCGGCAAACAGGCCCAGCTGTTTCTGCACCCCGGCGACTTCCCAGCGCGCCCGATGCCGATGCCCGGCCAAGCCGCGCAACGCCCCGGAATCGGCCAGTAATGCCTGCGCCCGACTGTCGAGCGCCGCCCGCTCGCCCAGGTCGGCAACATCGGCAAATGCCCCCCGCGCGCGCGCCGCTTCGATGCGCCGGGCATCGTCCTCACGAAAACCCTTGATCATGCGCAGGCCCATACGAATCGCCGGTTGCGCAGCCGTGGTGGTTTCCAGGCTGCAATCCCAGTCACTGGCGCGCACGTCGACCGGGCGAATCTGCAACTGATGCCGGCGTGCGTCCTGGAGAATCTGGTCCGGGCTGTAGAAGCCCATCGGCCAGCTATTGATCAACGCGCAGGCGAACGCCGCCGGTTCGTGGCACTTGAGCCAGCAACTGGCATAGGTCAGCAAGGCAAAACTGGCGGCGTGGGATTCGGGGAAACCGTAGCTGCCGAAGCCTTTGATCTGCTCGAAAATCTGCGCGGCGAACTCCGGCGTGTAGCCGTTCTTTTTCATGCCGGCGGCGAGGCGTTCCTTGTGCGGTTCCAGTCCGCCGTGGCGTTTCCACGCCGCCATGGAGCGGCGCAACTGGTCGGCCTCGCCGGGGCTGTAATCGGCGGCGACGATGGCGATCTGCATCACCTGTTCCTGAAACAGCGGCACGCCGAGGGTGCGTTTGAGCACCACTTCCAGTTCCGGTGACGGATAGGTCTCCTCTTCCTCCTTGTTCCGGCGGCGCAGGTACGGATGCACCATCCCGCCCTGAATCGGCCCCGGGCGGACGATGGCCACTTCGATCACCAGGTCGTAGAACTTCGCCGGTTTCAGACGCGGCAGCATCGACATCTGTGCGCGGGACTCGATCTGGAACACGCCAATGGTGTCGGCGCGGCTGATCATCTCGTAGGTCGGTTTGTCTTCGGCCGGAATATTCGCCAGGCTCAGATCCAGATTGCGGTGACGACGCAGCAAGTCGAAGCAACGGCGAATTGCGCTGAGCATGCCGAGGGCGAGGATATCCACCTTGAGCAGGCCGACCGCATCGAGGTCGTCCTTGTCCCACTGGATGATCGTGCGCTCGGCCATCGCCGCGTTCTCGACCGGCACCAGCGTGTCCAGCGGTTGCTCGGAAATCACGAAGCCGCCGGGATGCTGCGACAGGTGCCGGGGGAAACCGATCAGTTGCCCGGTCAGGCTCAAGACCCGGCGCAGCACCGGGCTGTCCGGGTCGAAACCACCTTCGAGCAAACGCTCGAGCGGCGGCGTTTCATCGCTCCAGTGGCCGCAGCAATCGGCCAGTGCATTGACCTGATCCGGCGGCAGGCCCAAGGCCTTGGCCACATCGCGTACTGCACCAGCGGCGTGGTAGGTGCTGACCACCGCCGTCAACGCCGCGCGACCACGGCCGTAACGGCGGAACACGTATTGCAGGACTTCCTCGCGGCGTTCATGCTCGAAATCGACGTCGATGTCCGGCGGCTCGTTACGCTCCTTGGACATAAAGCGCTCGAACAGCAGCGTGGTGCGATCCGGGTCGATCTCGGTGATGCCCAAGGCAAAACACACCGCCGAGTTGGCCGCCGAGCCACGACCCTGACAGAGAATCTGCTGCTCGCGGGCGAAGCGCACCACATCGTGCACAGTGAGGAAGTAGCTTTCGTAGCCGAGTTCGGCGATCAGCTGCAATTCATCGTCGATCTGTTTGAGCACTTTGGCTTGCGGGCCTTTGGGCCAGCGCCAGGCAATGCCTTGTTCAGTCAGATGGCGCAACCAGGAACTGGCGCTGTGCCCCTCAGGCACCAGTTCTTTTGGATACTGATAACGCAACTCGCCCAGATCGAACGTGCAGCGCCGGGCCAGCTTCACCGATTCGTCGAGCAAGGTCTGCGGATACAACTCACGCAACACCTCAACGCTGCGCAAATGCCGCTCGCCATTGGGGTGCAAACGCAACCCGGCCTCGGCCACCGGCACGTGATGACGGATCGCCGTCATGGTGTCCTGCAAGGCGCGCCGGCCACGGGCGTGCATGTGCACATCGCCGCTGGCTACCGGCGGAATCTGCAACTCGGCGGCCAGACTCAACAAGCTCGCCAGCCGTTGCTGATCGTCTTGACCGCGATGCAACTGTACCGCTAGCCACAGGCGTTCGCCGAAGGTCTGCTGCAGCCAACGGCCCTCTTCCACCTGATCAAGCGAGTCCGGCACCCACAACACCAGTAATCCCGGCAACGACCCGGCGAAGTCTTCGCGCAGCACCTGATACTGGCCCTTCTGCGTGCGCCGTCGGGCGCGGGTGATCAAACCACACAAGGCCTGATAGCCCGCCAGGTTCTCCACCAGCAGCACCAGTTTCGGGCCGTTTTCGATACGAATTTCACTGCCGATTATCAGCGGCAGCTCAACGGATTTCGCCGCTTGCCAGGCGCGGACGATCCCGGCCAGTGTGCATTCATCGGTGATCGCCAGTGCCTGATAGCCGTGTTTTTTTGCGCGCTGAAACAGTTCCAGCGCACTGGACGCACCGCGCTGGAAACTGAAGTTCGACAGGCAGTGCAGTTCGGCATAACCGTCACTCATGCAAACCAGCCCTGCAGCCACAACGGACCGCCCTCACCCACCGCGCGATAAGCCCAGCCCTGTTGGCCGGCGCGGTTCTGGATCAGGTAATAATCGCGGCGCACATCGTCACCGTCCCACCAGCCCGATTCGATACGTTCCGGGCCCATGAGAATCCGCGCCGAACCTTCTGCCACGCTTTGCGGCTCGCCAAGCAACCAGCCCGGACGGTGCACGCTCGGCAAGCCTGCGCAGCGCTGTTTGTCGACGCCGTGCTGCCACGCGCACTCCGGGCGGTGATCGGCCTGAAAGCGCAGCCCCTGCACGGCGTCATCACCCAAGCGAGCGCGTAGGCGTTCGCGCAATTGCTCCCACGGCAAGGTCTGTTGCGGACGATCATCGAACAGTTCCTGAAACTGCGGGACGAAACTCGGCAGGTCCTCGGCGCGCAGACGAAAGCCGCGCACGGGCGCCTCCACCTGCACTTGCTCCAGGCGTCCGCGCGCCAGTTCGAAGAGCATCGCCGGATCACGTTCGGCGCTGAGCAGGCCAACCTTGATCACACTGTCCGGCAACCCGGCGTGTTCCAGATGCAGGTCGAAACGCTGCACGCCGCTGTCACGCCCGCAGAGGAACGCCGACAGATCGCCGGTCAAACGCCGTAACGGGAACAACAAGGCCTGATGCGATTGCACGTCGAAATTCAGTTCGATACGCACATCGAAACGATCCGGCGGCAAGTAAAACTCAAGCGCCAATGGCCGCGCACCGAACAGAGTGTCGAGGTGTTTGAGCATCTGCGCTTCGAAGCGCCGGGCCAGCGCCTGACGTGGCAGGCTCTGCACCTGACTGAGATTGCGCAGGCCCATGCGCGACAACGCCGTGGCCACCGCCGGTTCCAGACCGACGCGATCGACGGGCAACTGGCCAAGGTGATGCTGCAAGGCCTCGCCGTCCGGCACCACCAGCCCGTCGTAAGCATTGGCCAGTACCCGCGCCGCCACCGGATTCGGTGCGGCAACGATGCGATGGCGAAAGCCCAGATCGGTCAGTTCCTTGCGCAGTCGTGCTTCGAACTGCGCCCAGGAGCCGAACAGGCCCAGGCTCGATTCGATCTCGAACACTACGGTGCGCGGGTAATGCACGCTGACCTGCGCGCTGAAACGGTAGGCCCACGCAGCGAGAAATTGCTGCCAGTGCTCGACCTCAGCCACCTCGTAATCCGCAGTGGCAAACCCTTTGCTCATCGCCTGCGCAGCAGTCATCGACTGGCCGGCACGCAAACCGAGTTTGCGCGCCGCCGGGTTGACCGCTTGCAGCACCCGGCGCTGGGCCGGGCCGTTGAGCAGCACCAACGGCTCATCGGGATCGGGGCGCTGACGCTGCACGGCGTCGAGGGCCAATTGCGGAAAAAGAATACAGACCCAGCGCATGGCGACCTCAGTGCCCCACGGCGAAGGCAATCGGTGCCGTACGCGCCAATCCGCCACGGCACTTGAGGACGCGCAGTTGTGCAGGTTTGGCGTCGATGGCAATGCGCAATGCGGCTGGCGACGGGTTGACCGCCTCGCTCAACGGGCGCCATGCAAACGCCAGGGTCTGACCGGTTTCGGCCGCCACCTGCAAACGGCGCAACGCGCGGTCATCAGCCTTGTGCGGCCAGCACAGCACCGCGCCGCAACTGCCCGAACGCAGGCACTGTTCGGCCGCCCACAAGGCATCGCGCTCACTGGCCTGGATCACCGACAACTGGCGCAGATCGACCCCGGCGTTTGCCCACGCCTGCGGGTACGGCACGAACGGCGGCGCCACCAGCACGATGCGCTCGCCCGCCGCCGACAACCGCGCCAGCGTCGGCCAGACCAGTTGCAGCTCGCCGACACCGGGGCCGGCCAACAGGATTTCGCTCAATGCGGCTTCCGGCCAGCCACCGCTGGGCAGTGCCGCGTCCAGCGCTGCATGGCCGGTCGGTTGCGGACTGGCAGCGGGTGGCGCAGGCCGGCCCTTCCAGACCTGGCCGCCATTGAACAGCGTATCCAACGCAACGACGGCGCCCATCAGCCTTGCCTCACCAGACCACAGAACACGCCTTCGATGGCCAGGTCCTGATCATCGCGCACGACAATCGGCCGATACGCCGGGTTGCGCGGCAACAGCCGCACTTCATCGCCGAGCCGTTCGAAGCGTTTGATGGTGACTTCACCGTCGAGCCGCGCCACGACGATCTGGCCGTTGAGCGCCTCGGGATTGCGCCGCACGCCGACCAGATCGCCGTCGAGAATGCCGTCCTCGATCATCGAATCGCCCTGCACCCGCAGCATGTAATCGGGCGTGCGGGAGAACAGCGCCGGGTCGAGCATCAAGCGGCTATGGATGTCGGCATCGGCGCCAATCGGCGCACCGGCAGCCACGCGGCCAAGCACGGGGATGTCGAGCAACTCCGGACGCGGCGCTTGCCCGAGCAGACGAATGCCGCGGGCCTGGTGCGGGTTGACCTCGATAAAACCGGCTTCAGTGAGCGCGAGCACGTGCTTGCGCGCCACGCTGCGCGAGGCAAAACCAAAAGCCTCGCTGATTTCAGCGAGGCTTGGGGGCTGACCGTGTTCGGCGATGCGATCGCGGATAAAGGTCAGGATGGCGGTACGGCGGGGAGTCAGGTTCGTCATGGAGTACATTTGTACTCCTGTAGGATTTTCCTGACAAGCGCCGCAGGTCGGCCCACCCTAACTTGATCGATCCCACGCTCCGCGTGGGAACGATCAAGTTAGCCAAGGCCGCGTTCGGCGAGGAATTCGGCGATGTAATCGATGAAGGCAACAACCTTGGCCGTGGCCCGGCGATGACTCGGATACACCGCCAGAATGTGCGGGCCAAAGGTATCCGGATCGATCTCGTAATCCGCCATGACCCGCACCAGTCGCCCGTCGGCAATGTAAGGCGCGGCACTCCACAGCGGCGTGTGCAGCAAACCGCGCCCGGCCAAGGCACTGGCCAGCAACAAATCATAATTGTCACTGCGCAACAACGGCGCCGTAGGTTGCGCCAGACTCAAACGCTGCCCATCGCGCTCGGCCCACCAGAATTCGCGGCTGAGCAACGGGTGTTGATAAAGCAGCCATTCATGCTGTTCAAGGGTCTGCGGATTCACCGGCAAGCCCTTGCGCGCCAGATATTCCGGGCTGCCGCACAACGCCAGACGATTACTGCCAACCACCCGCGCAATCAGCCCCGGCAAATCATCGTGGCCCTCGCGCAGCGCCAAGTCGTAGCCACTTTCCAGCAGATTGACGAAGGCATCGCACAGGTCCACTTGCAGGCTGATCTGCGGGTATTGCTGTAAAAAGCCGTCACACACCTCATCGAGAAACGCCCGCCCATACGCCAGCGGTGCAGTGATTTTCAGGCTGCCGCGCAAGCCGTGCTGCAACTGCTCGATTTCCTCGCTGGCCTCGTCCAGCCGCTGCAACACCAACCGCGCGGTTTCCAGGTACACCCGGCCGATTTCGGTCAACAGAATCCGCCGCGTGCTGCGCTCGAACAGCCGTGCGCCCAGCTCCGATTCCAGGTGATTGACCGCTTTGGTCAGCGCCGACGGGGTCTTGCCCAATTGCTCGGCGGCGCGGCTGAAACTGCCGAGCTGCGCGGTGACCACGAACATTTTCAATGCACCCAACTTGTCCATGCTTTTTCCATTCAGGCAAAAATGTTTTTCGTGAGGGAGGCGTTCTGTCGGCCGGTGTCAGCCACTAATCTCGCCATCAGACGCAATAACAAGGAAATCTTCAATGAAAAGATTCATCCCGAGTCTGTTGGTAGTCGCTGTAAGTTTTGCCTCAATGGAAGCCATGGCCGCCGCCGATCTAACCCTGCTCAACGGCAAGATTTTCACTGCTGACCGCGCACAACCGAAGGTGCAAGCGCTGGCCGTGGAGAACGGCAAAGTGCTGAAAGTCGGCACCGACGCACAGATCAAAGCCTTGATCGAACCCGGCACCCAAGTCATCGACCTCAAGGGCAAAGCGCTGATGCCCGGCCTGATCGACAGCCATTCCCACGCGATTTTCGGCGGTCTGGAAATGGTCTCGGCGAACATGGAAGACGAAGTCGTCGGCCTCGACGAACTGCAAAAGCGCCTGCGCGACTGGCGTGCAGACGGCAAGGCCAAACATGGCGACGTGCTGAGCATTGCCGGCATGAGTTCGGCTTATTGGGCGCAGGCCGAGGCCTTGGGCACCACCTTCAACAGCGGCGAATGGGCCAATGTGCCGGTGGTGTTCATCGGCAGCGACCACCACACGGCGTGGGCCAACAACGTCATGCTCAAGCGCGCCGGGATTGACGCGGCCCTGCTGAAAACCCTGCCCGATGCGGAAAAAGACACCATCGGCAAACTGGCGAGCGGCGAGCCGAACGGCTTTGTGGTCGACGCCGGTTGGGACCGGGTCGCCTCGAAAATGCCGGTACCGAGCCCCGCCGACATGTTGAACGCGGCAAAATCAGCGGTGCGCTACAACAACAGCCTCGGCATCACCGCATGGATGGATCCAGCCGCCAACGCCGCGCCGGGCGAAGCGGTGTTCGCGCTCAAACCGACCGAGAAAACCGTCGGCGTGCTGCCGGCCTATAAAGCCCTCTCGGAAAGCGGCGACATGAGCGTGCACGTCGCGGCGCTGCTGGTGGCCAACCCGAAAAGCGTGCCCGCCGACCTCGACACGCTGGACAAGGTGCGCCAGCAATTTCAGGGCATCCCCAATCTGACCTTGCCCGGGATCAAGATCTTCGCCGACGGCGTGATCGAGTTCCCGGCACAGAGTGCGGCGATGATCGATCCGTACAGCAACTCGCACAAACAGGGCGAACTGCTGATCGATCCGCAGCATTTCGGCGAACTGGTCAGCGCCATCGATCAGCGCGGCTGGCTGGTACACATCCATGCGATAGGCGACCGCGCCGTGCGTGAGTCGCTGAACGGCATCGCTCAGGCACGCAAGGATCGGCAGAGCGGTGTGACCCATTCGATCACTCACCTGCAAATGGTCAACCCGAAAGAGTTCGCCCGCTTCAAACCGCTCAATGTCATCGCCTCAATGCAACTGCTGTGGGCCAGCGCCGATGATTACACCACCGACATGATCAAGCCGTACGTCAGCGCCCTCGCCTTCCGCTATCAGTACCCGGCGCATTCATTGCTCAAACAAGGCGCAACGATTGCCGGCGCCAGCGACTGGCCGGTGTCTTCGCCGAACCCGTTCAATGCCATGGCGCAGGCGATCACTCGTGTCGGCCCGTTGGGTGTGCTCAATGCCGATGAGCGTCTGGACCGCGACACGATGTTCTATGCCTACACCGTCAACGCCGCACGGACGATTGGCCTGGAGAAGCACATCGGCTCGCTGACACCGGGCAAGCAGGCGGACTTTATCGTGCTCGACCGCGACGTGTTCAGCGTCGGCAACAAAGCCCTGCATGACACCAAAGTGCTGCAAACCTGGTTCGGCGGCCGTCAGGTCTACACCGCCACAAAATAACAACAACCCTCCCACAGGGTTTGTGTGGGTGGCCGATATGGCATTCCCTCCACAGTTTTCGTACTGCCCAAAAATAATCACAACATCGGGACTTCACATGAAAGCCTTGCCCCTGTTCGCCCTGAGTTTCTTGAGCGTGCTGCCCTTGAGCAGCTTTGCGATCCCCTTGAACGATGACTTTGCGCTGGTGGTGGATCTCACTTTAGCCAGCGACTACCGCACTCGCGGCATCTCGCAAACGCAAAACGACCCTGCCGTGCAGGCCGGCCTGACCCTCGCGCACAGCAGCGGTCTGTACCTTGGCGCATGGAGTTCCAACGTCGATTTTGGCGGCGGCCTGAACACCCGTCAGGAAGTCGATTACTACGGCGGCTGGCTGTGGCAGGCGACCGACGAGATCAGCCTCGATCTGGGCTATATCAAGTACGCCTATCCCAAGGAAAGCCAGTTCAACCAGAGCGAGGTCTACGGGATTCTCGGGGTTTATGGGGTGAAACTGGCGGCGTATTACTCCAGCGATGCGCCGGGGATCGATAGCAAGCAGAGTTCGCTGTACAGCTACATCGGCTATGAAACTGAATTGCCGTACGACTCGGGGTTGAAGCTGCGTTACGGCAATATGGATTTCAAGGATCCGCATTTGTACTCGGCGTCCGGGCAGGCTGAGGACAGTTATCGGGAGTGGGAAGTCAAACTCACCCACAATCTCGCCGGCGTGGTGTTGGGGTTGAGCTATATCGACACCGATCTGTCGCAGAGCCAGTGTTTGAGCAATTGGGGCTTCAAGGACGTCTGCACCGCGACAGTCGTGGCCAGCGTCAGCAAATCTTTCTGAAAAAACGCCGTTCACCTGTGGGAGCGAGCCTGCTCGCGAAAGCGGTGGAACAGTCGCCATCAATCTTGACTGACACATCGCCTTCGCGAGCAGGCTCGCTCCCACAGTTTTGATTGGGGTGAGCCAGCAGGTAGTTGTTACAGGATGTTTACGAATTTTTTACTAATGTTCTTCTACAGTTACACGCGCAACCGCGCGGTTTTCATTCATGTAGAGGAATGTTTGACATGGCTTTGGGCAACGGACTGCGTTTACCGTCCATCACGCCGACTCGACTGGTCCTGCTGTTTTCCCTGGCACTGGTGGCGTTGTACAACCTGGCGACCTGGAAGGCGCTGGGTACTTTGATCACCCTGCAAGGCGCGCACAAAATGGCGTTCTTTGCTTCGTTCGGGCTGTTTTTGTGGGCGGCGATCACCCTGCTGCTGACCGTGGTGTCGTTTCGCTGGACACTGAAACCGGTGCTCACCGTGGTCGCCCTGCTCTCGGCGTGCGCCGCGTATTTCATGAACGAATACGGCATCACCATCGACACGGTGATGATTCAGAACGTCTTCGAAACCAACCCCGCCGAAGCCACCGCGCTGTTCAACGGCAAGCTGCTGGCTTACCTGCTGTTGCTCGGTGTGTTGCCGGCGGCGTTGATCTGGCGTTGGCCGGTGAGTTATCGGCCGTTCTTTCGTGGTCTGCTCAACAAGATGTTGGTGATCATCGCCTGTGTGCTGGTGATCGCCGCATCGGTGGGCGCGTTCTATTCGACCTACGCGCCGATCTTTCGCGAAGAAGACAAGCTCACCCACTTCATCAACCCGACCAATTACATCTACGCGATCAGCAAGTACGCCAAGCAACGCCTGGGCATCAAAAAGCACTTTGTGGTGCAGGCCATCGGCGAAGACGCGGTGATGAGCGCCAAGGCCGCCAGCCGCGAGAAGAAATCACTGATGGTGTTTGTGGTCGGTGAAACCGCCCGCGCCGATCACTTTTCGCTGAACGGCTATGCGCGCGAGACCAATCCCGAACTGCGCAAACTCGATATCCTCAATTTCACCCAGGTGCACTCCTGCGGCACATCGACGGCGGTGTCGGTGCCGTGCATGTTCTCGATGTTCCCGCGTGAGGATTACAGCGACAAGAAAGGCAAAACCTACGAAGGCCTGCTCGACATCCTTCAGCGCGCCGGCGTGCAGGTGCTGTGGCTGGACAACAACAGCGACTGCAAAGGCACCTGCCTGCGCGTACCGCATCGCGACATTTCGAAGAATCAGCCGGGGCCGTTCTGCGATGGCAACAACTGCCTCGACGAGGCGCTGCTGCAAGATCTGCAAAGCTACATCGACAGCCTCAAAGGCCACGCGATCATCGTTTTGCACGCCGACGGCAGCCACGGCCCCGAGTACTACGAGCGCTACCCGAGCGACATGGAGCGCTTCAAACCGATCTGCCACACCAATCAACTGGGCAGTTGCAGCCGCGATGAACTGGTGAACGTGTACGACAACACGATTCTCTACACCGACCATTTCCTCGCCAAGGTCATCGAACTGCTCGAACGCAATCAGGATTCGCTGGATACCTCGATGGTGTATGTCTCCGATCATGGCGAGTCACTGGGCGAGAACGGCCTGTATCTGCATGCGGCGCCGTATGCGCTGGCGCCGGAAGCACAGACGCATGTGCCGATGGTGATGTGGTTTGGCACTGGCACGCTCGCCAGTGAGGGGATTGATCGCGGTTGCCTGCAAGGCAAGACCGGGCAGGCGGATCTGAGCCACGACAACCTGTTTCATTCGGTGCTGGGGTTGTTTGAGGTGAGGACGTCGGTGTATCAGCCGGGGCTGGATATTTTTCATGGGTGCCGGCCTCCGATGACTGCCACGAAATAACCAGACACTGAAGATCCCTGTGGGAGCTGGCTTGCCAGCGATGAGGCCGGCACATCCGGTGTCTGTGTTGACTGACAAGCCGCCATCGCTGGCAAGCCAGCTCCCACAGGGTAAATGGTGCTCTCAGGGGTGAGGTTTGCCAGATAGGCCCACGGGTAAATGCCGCGCTGGTGGCCGTCGCTGAACACCAGTTGCACGCCATAGCCCTGGGGGTTGAGTTCGATCAGGCGCACGCGTTCATCAACCATGGGCGTCAGACCTTTCATGCGAAACGCGCGGCATTGCGAGCACGGGCACTGGCGGCGCAGTTCGGCGTGGTTGAGCTGTTGTTCGCGGCCGTCCGGCCAGTTCAAACGCAGAGTGCCTTCGCTCTGCGAATTACCCACCGACAGCGGGTTCATTGCAGCTGACTCAAGGCAATGCGCACGGCTTTGCGCACTTCCGGGTCGCCGTCGTCCTGCGCGGCCTGCAACGCGGCCACAGCGCCGCGATCATTCAACTCGCCCAAAGCCAGCGCGGCTTCCTTGCGCAGGTTGCTGATGCGATGAGCGAGGGTGTCGATCAGCGCGTCCAGTGCCGGGGCAAATTGCAAACGGCCGAGACTGCGGGTGGCGCGCAGGCGCACTTGCCAATAGTCGTCGCTCAAGGCTTCAACCAGCGCCGGGCCCGCGTCAATGTGGCCGACCTTGCCCAACGTCGTCGCGGCTTCTTCGCGCACTTGCCAGGCGTTGTCCTGCAAGGCCTGGCGTAGGGCTGGGAGAACTTCGGCGCTGGAGGCCAGTCCCAACGCCCCGGTGGCGGCGCGGCGTACTTCGGTGTCCGGATCGTCGCTGGCCAATCGTGCCAGGGCTGGCAGTGCGTCGAGTTGTTTGAGCCAGCCGAGCACACCGACGGCTTCGCGGCGCACACTGGCGTCGGTATCGTTCAACGCAGAAACCGCAGCCGGTGCGGCGTCGGCGAAACGCAGTTCACGCAAGGCGCGAAACGCGGCGATGCGCACGCTGACGTCAGCGTGATCGGTCCACGGCAAAATCACCTGCCCCGCCGCTTCAGTCTTGAGCAGACTCAAGCTCTGCGCAGCAGCGGATTGCACGGCAGGCGACGAATCGGTCAGCGCCTCGCACAAGGCTTGCACAACGTCTTCATCCTCCCAGGCCTCCAGCAAACGCGCGGCTTCAGCTCGGACGTCTTCAGCGGGATCCTGGCCGAGGCGATCGACCAGCCAAAGCAAGCCATCAGGCTCTTCCAGATCCGCCAGATCAATCAGCGCAATACGCCGCACACCCGCATCTTCAGCAGTCAGGCGCGGTTGCAGGGCAAGGATGTCCTGGTTATCGGTCACAGCAAAAATAGAGGTCATAGGGCAAATCGCGGCAAAGGGTTTTCGGGAGGCAGACCGAGCGGATTGAGGCGCGGCAGCGGTCGGTCATCGTCGTGACGCAACAGGTCGAGGCAGTGGCGCTTGAGGCGCGAGAACTCAGGGCTGGTGACCAGCTCACTGGTGCGTGGCCGGGCGAAGTCGAGGCGCAGGTCCTCGATGATGCGCCCCGGCCGTGCGCTCATCACCAGCAGGCGGTCAGCGAGAAACAGTGCCTCGTCAATGTCGTGGGTGACGAAGACCACGGTGGTGCGGATGCGCGTCCAGATGTCCAGCAGCAGTTCCTGCATGTTCAAACGGGTGAGCGCATCCAGCGCGCCGAACGGTTCGTCCATCAGCAGAAGGCGCGGACGGTTGACCAACACTCGGGCGATCTCGACGCGTTGCTGCATGCCACCGGAAAGCTGATCGGGCCAGCGTTCGGCGAAACCTTCGAGGCCGACCAGTTGGAGAATCTCGTCAGCGGCGCGGTGGCGCTCAACCTTGCCGATGCCACGCATCTTCAGGCCGAACGCAACGTTGTCACGCACCGTGCGCCACGGGAACAGCGTGTGGTGCTGGAACACCATGCCGCGCTGCGGTGACGGGCCAGACACCGCAGCGCCATCGACTTTCAGACTGCCGGCATGCGCACTCAGATGCCCGGCCAAGGCGCCGAGCAAGGTCGATTTGCCGCAACCGGACGGACCAAGAATGCAGACGAACTGGCCCGGTTCGATCTGGCAATCGAGTTCGCGCACGGCTTCGAACGCTTCCCGCCCTGCGCCGAGGACGATGGACAGTTGGCGGATGTCGATCCGCCCTTCCGGGGTTTGCATCACGCTCATCAGGCTTTTCCTCGCGGTCGATGCCAGGGCGTGAACAACCCGCCGAGGCGTTTGATCAGCAGACTGCTGCCCATGCCCAACACACCGATCAGCAGCATGCCGACGACGATGTCGGCATAGTTCTGAATCGTGTAGGACTCCCAGGTGTAGTAACCGATGCCGAACTGGCCGGAGATCATTTCCGCTGTGACCAGACAGAACCACGAGGTGCCCATGCCGATGGCAAGACCGGTAATGATGCTTGGCGCTGCGCCGGGCAGGATCACTTCCAGCAGGATCGCGCGGCGCCCTGCCCCGAGGCTTTTCGCTGAGGCGATCAGGCGCGGGTCGACGCCTTCGACGCCGTGCACGGTGTTGAGCAGGATCGGGAACAGCGCGCCGGTGAAGGTGATGAAGATCATCGACAGCTCGGAGGATGGGAACATCAGGATCGCCAGCGGGATCCATGCGACGGCGGGGATCGGGCGCAGAACTTCCAGCGGTGGCAGCAGCAGGTCTTCTGCCCGTTTCGAGCGCCCGATGGCCAAACCCAGGGCGATGCCGATCAGCAGCGCCGCGAGGTAGCCGGCGAAGACGCGGCTGAGGCTGGCGGTCAGGTGTTGCAAGAGCTTGCCGGAGTCGCCCAAACCGAGTGCGGCTTCGATCACGGCCAACGGGGTTGGCACGTTGGCGAAGGTGACCAGGCCGAGGTTCCAGTGGTGGCTGGCGGCGAGTTGCCAGAACAGCAGGCAGAGCAGCAGTGAAGCGGCTCTGGATGTCCAGCGTAGGGTGGGTGTTTTCATGGAGCGGGTTTCCGGTTGTGGAACTGTGGTGTGGCTCATATTTACCCCCTCACCCCAGCCCTCTCCCCCAGGGGGGCGAAGGGGAAAGGGAGCCGATCTTCGTGCTTTTCAAAACTTGAGTTCGGCTGGATAGAGTCTTTTCAGAACCCGAGTTCAACTCGGTATTTCAAGTCGACGTACCTCGCCCAAACACCTCAATCAGTCCCCTCTCCCTCAGGGAGAGGGCTAGGGTGAGGGGCTTTTGATCTTCATCAACGGGCAGCGACGGCTTGGGTAGTGGCATCGGTGAAATCGAGGACCTTGCCGCCCTGGGCCAAGGCGTATTGCTGGGCCTGGCCTTTGAGCAGAAAGGCGCTCAGGCGGCCCTTGGCATCACTGGCAAACCACGCCTGTTCGGCGAGCAACTTGATCCCGCTGTCACTGGCCTGCGCATACACCGCACGGACGTTTTTGCCTTCCTGCTTCAACGCGGCGAGCGCGGTGAAGGCCTCTTCCGCCGAGGCGTATTGGCGCACCTTGTCCTCACCGCGCACCCAGATCTCGGCGACATGGCTGAAGTCGGTGATCGCTTTACCGGTCGCGGCATCCGTGGCTTTTAGCGGCGTCTGCGCGTAGTTGGCCAGTTGAGCGGTGTAATCCAGACCTGACGCCTTGAACGCCGCACGAATGTATTGATCGTCAATAAACGTATTCAGATCGAGCCCGCGGTCAGCCTTCTTCAGCAACTTCAACGTATCGATAGCCGTGCCGACTGCCTGACGATATTCAGGCTTCCAGCTCAGGTCGCGGGTCTGCACGCCAAGCGGGCCGTGGAACAGATAATTCACCTCGGCATCGACACCCGTGACTTTGGCGATCAGCTCGCTGTACTTCTCAGGCTCGGCGGCGAGCAGTTGATTGGCCTCGATACTCGCTCGCAGATAAGCGACAACAATCTCCGGGTACTTCTTCGCATAGGCCTGATCCACCAGTGCACCATGGAACGTCGGCGCATTGGCCTGGGCACCGTCGTAGATCTTGCGCGCGAAGCCTCGGCTCGGGAACAGTTCGGCGAACGGCACGAAATCGGCGTGGGCGTCGATCTTGCCGGCCTGCAACGCGGAGCCGGCGACTTCCGGCGGCTGGGCGATGATGTTGACATCCTTGAGCGGATCCCAGCCCTGCGCCGCCACGGCACGGAGCAACATGCCGTGGGCCGTGGAGGCGAACGGCACGGAAATGGTCTTGCCTTTGAGTTCGCTAAGCGCCTGCACGCCCGACGCGCTCGGCACAACGATGCCGTTGCCGCTGCCCTTGATACTCCCCGACAACACGCTGATGAACAGGCTGTGCTTGCCGGCGGTTTCGAACGCAACACCGTTGAACGCACCTGGGAAATCGGCCATGGCGCCGAAGTCGAGTTTGCCGGCGACCATCTCGTTGGTCAGCGGTGCACCACTGGTGAAGTTCTTCCACTGCACGTCGTACTTGGCGTCTTTGTAAGCGCCGTCGTGTGGCAGGTATTTGTCGAGCAAGCCGAGTTCACGAATCAACAGTCCGCCAGCGGCGCAGTTGATAGTGGTGTCCTGGGTGCCGATGGCGATGCGGATGGTTTCGGCCGAGGCCGACAAAGTGAACGAAGCCAGTACCAGACCGGCGATTGCTGCACGCAACATGAGTGTTTCCCCTCGAATCATTTATTTGAGTTCGTCTCCGCCGCGATCAGGGCGCGGTGGGAAACGAGGGGTTTTCGGTAAATCCAGCGTCCGGGGTTTCCGGATGGCTTTGGGTTGTCTGGGCGGACCTCTTCGCGAGCAAGCTCGCTCCCACAGGATTTCTGGCGTATTCAATTTGTGCAGTAACTCGATCCACTGTGGGAGCGAGCTTGCTCGCGAAAGCGGTGTGTCAGGTGTCGATGTGCTGGTTGGATCACCGCATTCGCGAGCAGTCTCGCTCCCACAGTGGATTTGGGGTCAACGAAGTAGATAGGGGATGTCGACCTTGACGGCACCCGTCGGGCAATCCTTCTCGCACGGCATGCAGTACCAGCACTCATCGAACGCCATATAGGCCTTCTGCGTCGCCGGGTTGATCGCCAGCAAGTCCATCGGGCAAACGTCGACACACACGGTGCAGCCCTTTTCGGCGATGCATTTGTCCTCGTCCACGGTGACGGGGGCGTTGGAGCGGAAGAAGATTTCCTGAGCTTGATAGGCCATGGTTTGGACTCTTTGATTCATTGATGTATCAAGCGGCGAAAGCGCCGACCCGCAAACGGTCGTAGGCCTGCATTTCCTCGGCATCGAGCGGGATGATGTAGGGCTCGACGGCTTTCTTGAAACTGGTCATCTGGCCGTCATCGCCCTTCTTCAGATGGCAATGGCAGAACCACTCGCTGTCGTTGCGTTGCGGGTGATCGACGCGATAGTGGTACAGGCCCCAGCGGCTTTCGGCGCGGAACAACGAGGCGCGGGCGGCCATTTCGGCGCAGTCGCGAATCACGCTGGTTTCCATCGCGCGCATCAGTTCGTGGGCGTTGTTGGCCTTCATCTGCTCGAGATCGCGTTCGATGTCGCTGAAGCGTTGCAGGCCGATCTGCATTTTCTTGGTGACTTTCGGCGGTTGCAGGTAATCGTTGACGAAGCGTCGCAGCTTGTATTCGACCTGCGCTGGCGGCAGGCCGTGTTCGCGATCCAGCGGTGCGTAGACCCGGGCTTTTTCCTTTTCGACCTGCTCGACATCCAGCTCGGTGAACTCGCGTCCGGCGACAAAGTCCGCCGCGTTGTGCCCGGCGAACCAGCCATAGGTGAACGCGCCAAGCATGTAGTTATGCGGTACGGCAGCCATGTCGCCCGCCGAGTACAGGCCTTTCACCGAAGTCTCGGCGCGTTCGTTGACCCACACGCCAGACGCCGAGTGACCGCTGCAAAAACCGATTTCGGAGATGTGCATTTCGACCATCTGCGTGCGGTAGTCGGTGCCGCGATTGGCGTGGAACTGGCCGCGACTCGGGCGCTCGTTGCTGTGGAGGATTTCCTCGATGTTCTGGATGGTTTCTTCGGCCAGATGATCAAGTTTGAGGAACACCGGGCCGTTGCCGCTTTCCAGTTCCTGGTGGAATTCCCACATCATCTGCCCGCTCCAGTAGTCGCACTCGATGAAGCGTTCGCCTTTGTTGTTGGCGGTGTAGCCGCCCAGCGGGCCGGTGACGTAAGCGCAGGCCGGGCCATTGTAATCCTTAATCAGCGGGTTGATCTGGAAGCATTCGAGGTTGGCCAGTTCAGCGCCGGCGTGATAGGCCATCGCGTAGCCGTCGCCGGCGTTGGTCGGGTTCTCATAAGTGCCCATCAGGTATCCCGACGATGGCAAACCGAGGCGTCCGGCAGCACCGCACGCAAGGATCACCGCTTTGGCCTTGATCACGTGGAAATCAGCGGTGCGGCAATCGAACCCCATCACACCATTGACGGTGCCCTCCTCGTCGGTCAGCAACCGCGTGCAGACGAGGCGGTTGGTGATGTTCACCCGTGCGCGTTTCAACTGCCGGTAGAGGACTTTTTTGATGTCGTGCCCTTCCGGCATCGGCAGCACGTAGGCGCCCATGTGGTGGACTTTTTTCACTGCGTAATCGCCGGTCTCGTCCTTCTCGAACTTCACGCCCCAGCGGTCGAGCTGTTCGATGGTTTCGAAGCTGTGCGTTGCGTAGGCGTAAACGGCGGCCTGATTGACGATGCCGTCGTTGGCGATGGTGATTTCCTTGGTGTACTGCTCCGGTGTCGAGTGGCCGGGGATGATCGCGTTGTTCAGGCCGTCCATGCCCATGCTGATCGCGCCGCTGCGTTTGACGTTGGCCTTGTCGACCAGCAACACACGCAAGTCACGGTTGTTTTCCTTGGCCTTGATTGCGGCCATCGGGCCGGCGGTGCCGCCGCCGATGACGACGATGTCGTATTCCTGTTCGAGCACGTTGCGGGTCATGCCTGCTCCCCTTTTTGCCGGTCGATCCGCAGGCGGTACTGGAACGCATCGCCACGGTAGTAAAGGTGTTCGAAGTCCAGCGGCTGGCCTTGCGCGTCATGGGTCAGACGCTCGATGCGCATGATCGGCGAGCCGGCCTCGACGTTGAGGGCTTGGGTCAGGTCGCTGTCAGCGAGCACTGCGTCGATAGCCAGATCGGCGTGGCCGAGGGCGATGCCGCAGTCGTTTTCGAGGATCAGGAAGATGTCGCGGGTGACCAGATCGGCCTTCTCCAGGCGCTCGCCGACGGCTTTGGGCAGGTAGGTAATTTCCAGCGAGATCGGCTCACGGTTGATCAGCCGCACGCGTTTGATCTGCGCCACGGTTTCGCCCTCGGCGACCTGCAAACGTTCGGCGACGCGCTTGTCGGCCGGGATGAATTTGAAACTGCGCAGGCGGTTGATCACCTCGTAGCCACGGCCGGTCATGGACTCGGCGAGGCCTTGCAGGCTGCTGACGTTTTGAAAGGTTTTCGGCTTGGCGACGAAGGTACCTTTGCCGTGGATCTTGAAGATCAGCCCTTCCTTCTGAAGATCGCCGAGCGCCTGGCGCACGGTAATGCGGCTGACTTTGAACAGCGCACCGAGTTCGCTTTCGGAGGGCATCTGGCTGTCTTGCGGGTATTCACCGTCCAGAATGCGCGCACGCAGGACGTCGCGCAGTTGGGTGTGCAGCGGGACGCTGCTGAGGGACAGAACGTTATCGGTCATCACGGGATCACTTGTTATAACGAGTTATGACGTGATCTTAGAGTTGTTATGACAAGGTTGAGAAATACCGAATGGGCATAACCTTAGATGCAGGACACACGCGATTCACTGTGGGAGCTGGCTTGCCAGCGATGGCGTCCTGTCAGCCAACTGATTGGCTATTTGAACCACCGCTATCGCTGGCAAGCCAGCTCCCACAGGGGACGGTGTACACATGGAGGATCAGTGGCGTTTGAGGATCTGGTCCATGACCCAGTCGGTCTTGAGGGCTTGTTCGGCGACGGCGGGATGTTCTGAACCACCACGAATGTGCGCATTCATGCCCAGCACGTGATGCCACTGAATATGTTCATGATGGGGGATTTCCAGGCTGATGATTTCATCGGCATGCAATTGCACGGGATGCTCATCAAACACCGAAAAGCCGATCCGCCCGAGGCTGCCAATGATCTCGACCCGATCCTCACGCCGATCCGCGACAAAGCTCCAGCAACCCATGCCGAGCGCCCCGGAGGCGAACCGCCAACTGGCGCTGACGGCATCTTCCGCCGCATACAACCCGGCCTGACGTGCGGTAAAACCGGCGACCTCGACAATGTCGCCGAGCAGGTACTGGAACAGGTCGAAACCATGGCTGGCAAGGTCGGCAAAGTAGCCGCCACCGGCCACCGCCGGATCGGTGCGCCAGTTATTGCTGCCGTCCAGATCCGCCGCTGACGGCGCTTTGGTCAGGGTCCAGCTCAAATGCCGGACATCACCGATGCGCCCCTCCTGCAACCATTGCCGCACCTGCGCAAAGCGCGGCAAAGAGCGGCGGTAGTAAGAAACGAATAAGTGCAAACCGGCGTCGGCAAACGCCTGCTGCATCTCGCGGCTTTGCCCGGCATTCAGCGCCATGGGTTTTTCGACGCAGCAATGTTTGCCGGCGGCGGCGACTTTCAGGCTGTAGGCGTGATGGCTGTCGGGTGGCGTGGCGATGTACACCGCGTCCACCTCGGGATCGTTGATCAGTGCATCGACGTCGGTGTAGACGCGGTCAATGCCGTGGCGCGCGGCGTAGTCGGTCACCGCCTCAAGACGTCGGCCCATCACCGCCACCAACGCCGAACCGGGCGCCTTGTAGAAGGCCGGCCCGCTCTTGCGTTCAGTGACGCTGCCACAACCGATCATGCCCCAGCGCACCACGTTCATTCTTCTTCCTTCAGCCGATGCGCAAGGCGCGCAGATCGAGGTGACCGTCCTTCAATGGCGGGCACCAGTAGTAGCCGCCAGTGATCGGCCGGCTGATGCGATACAAACCGTCGGTGATGCCGTCTTCCAGACCGCTCATGCGCCGCAGTTGCGCTTCGAAGGCATCCAGCGAGAAACCGAAAGCGAGGAACATCAGGCCGGCGCGATCACCTTCGATCCACGGCATCGAGCGGCGCACGACGAACGCTTCCGGCGCAAAGCTTTCCTGCGCAGTGCGTTTGACGTGGGCGGAAACCGGGGCATCGTCGATCTCTTCGTTGTCGCTGAGGCGACGGCCCATGATGTTGTCTTTGTCGTCGGCCGAGAGTTTGTGGAAACCCTTGAGGTCGTGCTGCCACTGCTGGATCGCGGCGAAGCTGCCGCCGACCATGCCGTCAGTGCCTGCGCTTTGCAGGGCGGCAGCGATGGCAGCTTCGTCGTGCGGGTTCTCGGTGCCGTCTTCGTAGCCGGTCAGGTCGTGGCCGTCCTTGTGGCGGAAGGCTTCCTGCATCTCTACCAGGCGCAGGGCCGGGGCCAGTGCGGCTTCGAGGGCGTTGCAGCGGTTGAGCAGTTCACCACGGTCGACGCCGTGCAGCCAGACCCACAGGGCGTGCTGGGTCGACGGGTTTTCGACGCCAACACCGCTCATGGCCGGGAAGCTGCGCAGGCCGTCGATCTGCACGTTGAGGGCCTTGGCCAAGGATTCGCCGAAACCGACCACCGCCGACTTGCCGTCCACCTGATTCATCAGGTTGTCGATCGCCTGCGGTAGCGCTTCAACCGACTCAAAGGCGAAAAACAGGTGACGTGCTTGCGCAGGAACTGGGGTGGCGAGAATGCCCGGCTGGTAGTAACTCATGTGAACTCCTTGGGAAAGTGCGCGGGAGTTTACCTGTGGCCGGAGGGTTTGTGGGGGTTTGGATGGAAGTCAAAAGCACCCTCACCCTAGCCCTCTCCCGGGGGGAGAGGGAACTGATTCGGGGAGATTGGAGATCTACACCGACTTGGACGTGCATCGGTGAATCCATAATTCAGGTCGGTGCATGACTCAAGACACCTCGATCGGCCTCAATCTCTCAAGTCCATAATCGACGCAATCTTTCAGGTCGATGTAACTCGCAAGACACTGCGGTCGGCCCCCTCTCCCTCCGGGAGAGGGCTGGGGTGAGGGTTAGCGTCATGACGCCAGGCACTCGGGCTCAACCCGGTCCAGCGTTTGAACGCGCGGCGAAAACTGCGCACATCGCTGTAGCCCACCTCTTCGGTAATCCGCTCAATCGGCATATCAGGATTGCCCAGCAAACTCATCGTCCGCGCCTGCCGCACCTGCTCCAGCAACGCTTCAAACGTCAACGCATGCTCAGTCAAACGCCGGCGCAATGTGCGACTGCTCATGTTCAAATCGCCGGCAATCTTTTCAATGTGACTGCCGCTGCTCAAATCCCGGGCAATCGCCCGCTCCACGGCCTGAATCAGATCCAGTTTCTGATGCACCTGCGCCGCTTCCAGTTCCAGCAATGCCACAGCCTGACGCAATGCCAGCGAATGATGATTGGGCAGGTTCACGTCCAGCCATTGCGCATCGATCAGCATGCGGTTATGCAGGCAACCGAAGCGCACGTCCGGCCCGAGCAGGCGGTGGTATTCGCTGAGGTAATCCGGCGCGGCGTGCACAAATTCCACGGCAATCGCCTTGAACTCAGGCCCGACCAGCGCGCGGCCATACACCAGCAAACTGGCGAAGAACTCCTCGACCGCAAACACCTGCACATCAGCGAACGGCAGACGACATTCAGCATCGAGATGCACCTGAGCGCCGACCACATCGACGCTGGACACCACGATGCCGCCCGAAGTGTGTTGATGACGAATCCCGAGCGCGAAGGCATCTCGCAAGGTCTTGCACAACGACAGCACATGCCCGAGCAGACCCAGGGTGCCGAGTACATTCTGCGCGCCGACCCACAATCCCAACCCCTGATTGGGCAGCACTTTGAGTGCGCGCTGAATCATCGCCACCGCCTGACGATAGGAAATCCGCTGCGCCGGATCCTGCAGATCCTCAAGAGTAAAACCCAGCCCACGGCACAGGCTCTGGGGATCGACGCCCTTGTTCTGCGCGACTTCAGCGAGGGTTTGCAAAAGAAATGGCGAGACCAGCGCCAATTCAAAGGTCGGGTCTTGGACTTTTACGTTCATGGGGGCTGACTTTCCGGATCACGCTTGATTGTTATTTTTGTAACCGGTTATGTCGAAGGAAGTTAGCACAGGGTTCGCCGACTGTCCGCAGAAGTCCCCCTAACTGTCCGCCAATACCCTGCCCCGCCGGGCGCCAAGCGCTTATTTCTATAGTGCCGGGCGTGCTGCGTGCCGGCGTTGCGCCCAAAACACAATAATAATGAGGACGGATATGCAACCGAACCGCGCGACATTGCCCCTGCGCCTGACCCTTTCCTTGCTGGGCTGCACCGTGACCGTACCGGCGTTGGCCACCGAAGCCGGCGTCGACAACATCGGCACCGGTACCGACGGTTTCTTCATGCTGCCGCTGGAAGTCGACAGCCTTCCGCAGAACATGGTCGCGTTCAACCTCTACTACAACCATTACAAGTCGACCAAGCTCAACATCAGCTCACTGGGCGGCAAGGTGCCAAAGGTTGAAATCGAATCCACCGCCGTGATTCCGCGTCTCGATTACTTAAGCCCCGTGCGCGTGTTCGGCGGACGCCTGGCCGGTTACATCGCCCAGCCGTGGCTGAAGCAGGAAGTCTCGGTGTTCGGCTTGAGCGACACCCGCGAAGGCATGGGCGATACGACATTCGCACCGATCATTCTGTGGGACATGGGCAAAAACCTGACCCTTGGCGCCGCCGTGGAAGTCACCGTGCCCACCGGTGAGTACAGCGTCGATCGGCTGGCCAACACCAGCAACAATTTCTACACCTACAAGCCGCTGTTCTCCTTCACTTGGTTACCGACGGACAAGACCGAAGTCTCGATGAAGACCACCTACAGCTTCAACGAGAAAAACAAGGACACCGACTACAAATCGGGGCAGATTTTCCACTTCGACTATTCAGCCAGCTACAAGATCACCGACGATCTGATGCTCGGCGTCAACGGCTATTTCCTCAAGCAGACCACCGACGACAAACAGTTCGACCACACCGTGCAGTTCGCCGGGCAGGACGTCGATGATGGCGTACGCGGCAAGGTCTTCGCGATTGGTCCTGCGCTGCACTTCACCTTTCTCAAGTACGCCAGCGCGGAGATTCGCTGGGCCAAGGAGTTTGATGTGGAGAACCGGCCGGAAGGTGAAATGCTTTGGGCGAAGGTGAGTATTCCCTATGCGTTCTGAGTGCATTTGTAGGAAAGCGCACCTGGATTTGTAGCCTGAAAACCTGAAAAACGGAGGGGAGGAATACGCCTACAGCGGCGGTCGAGATCACCGGACAACGGGGGGAAACGTCTGGCAGATTTAAAGGGTGCGCTTGTAGATACTGGGCTCCGTTATCCCATGGATCCTCAAGGGCTCATGGGGGTGCATCGTCAGCCAGTGACGACAATGGGCCATGTCCCCCCCCCTTAAACTGCCGAGATTGATCACGGAGATCACTATGAGCATATTACTTTCCCCGTTTTACTCTGACTTCGAATCCGAAGAAGAGGCCGAGAGCTACGATCGCTGGTTTCGTGCAGAGGTACAGGATGCACTCGATGATCCTAGTCCTGGTATTCCCCATGATGAGGCTATGGCGATGCTCGACCAGATGCTGGAAGAGATGCGCAGGAAGCGCCGCTCTGCTGCTTGAATGGAGCAGCAAGTCCTCGCGTCAACTGGCTGACATCTTCAAATACATCGAGCAACACAACACCAACGCTTCAATTTCGCTAAGACACAAGGTTGGTGCGGCAGCACAACGGCTTTCATCAATACCTTACGGTTACCGACCTGGCCGAGTGCCTGGTACTCGTGAGATGGTGATTCATCCGAACTATCTGCTGGTCTATCGAGTGAATGGGCGCATCAGAATACTGAGGGTGCTTCACGCCCGACAAAAATACCCTTCAACTTCATCAACATAAAAAAAGGGCGACCAACCGGTCGCCCAAACGTACTACACGAGAGTCTTTTACAACGTCAGTTGCCCACGCTCCTCCTCGGTCAACTGCTGCTTCGCCTGTTCATCCAGCGCCCCTGCCCCCAACACCTGCACCGGACTGTTCGGGTTGTAACCCGGTGCCGGCGCACGGCTGGCGCCATCGCGCGACGGCGCGAGTTGCTCATTGCCGAAACTCAATACCTGCACGGTAAATACCGACGCCTGATTCTGCCGCGACGCCGCTTGCTGCTGACGCGCGACATCTTCCGCCGCTTGCGTGGCCGACGACGCGGCGGAACTGGCTGAAGTGATCGCGCCAGTATTCACCGCCGACACCACCGGCACACCCGTTGCCTTGCCTTGCACCGAGATGTTCGCGGCGTTGACCACCGTCAGTGCGGCGATGTTGACGTTACCCGACACGCGGATCCCCGCCTCGCCGGCATCAATGGTGCCCAGCGGCGCGATGAGGTCGATATCGCCCGGCGCCACTTCGGCAATCGGGTTGAGCGTGGCGATACCGGCGCCGGTGCTTGGCACCGACGGTGACAGGGTCACGTTGCCCCAGGTGTCGTAAACCCGTTTCGGCGGGGTGTAGACCACGGTGGTTTTCGAGCCGCGACCGGCGTTGATATCGCCCTCGGCAGACCAGCCGAGAATCGAGCCGCCAAACGTGGTCATGATCCGGCTCTGCCCCAGCAGAATGCTGCCCTGCGAATAGAGCTGAATGTTGCCCGAACCCTGAGTGATGATCCCCGCCGTGGATGGAGGTGCCGCACCTTCGATGCCGAACACCTGACCGCCGCCCGGGGTGAGCATCTGGATGTCGCCGCCGAACAGGGTCTTGACCCCTGCTCCGCCGTACATCGTGATATCGCCGTCGTAGCGGATCGGGTTGCCCGCCACATCTGTGCTCGGGAACAACGCGGCGATAGCGTTGCGACCACGCAGATAACTGCCTTGGCGTGGGCCGTCGATATCGTTGTATTCCAGGCCACCGGCACGCAGTTCGGCGAAGTAGACTTGCCGCGCGAAGATCGCCTGCTCGGCACTTGGCAACGCGGCGTAGAACGCTTGCGCCTGTTCGGCGTTGCCGCTGAAGCCGTAGCCCAAGGTCAGCCAGCTCTGCAGTTCGTCGAGGTAGGTCTTGACGACCTTGCCCGGTTGCGCGCCGAGGGAGGTCTGCGCACTGGCGACGTTTTGCGGGTTCAGGTAACGCGCAATGAACCGCGAATAATCCAGTCCCTGCGCGCCTGTGCCCGCCTGCAATACCACACTGGCACCCGGTCGCTGATCACCCGCCACCAAGGAACCAATGCTGGTGATGCTGGCGCGGTCCTCCATCAGAATATTTCGCCCGGCATTGACCTCCAGCGTGCCGGGACCGGCGATATCGAAGCTGCTGTAAAGGATGTCGCGGCCGGCCGAAACCCGTGAGACGTCTCGCGGATCGTTATGGACGAACAGGTTGCCCGTCGAAGTGATGTTGTCTGCAATGTTGCTCAGATCGTTGGGAGCGAGCGTTGGCTGCCCCAGGTTAGTACCGGAGGCGACAATGTCGCGACCGGCACTCATCCAGACCGGCCCCGCCGATTCGTACCAAGTGCGTTTGGATGTTGCAAAATTCAACGTCTCGCCACTGCGAACCCCCACCAGGTCACCGGTCAACGCATAGAACCGCGCGGGGCCTTGTACATTACTCAGTTCCGAATAGCTGTCGGGGCCAAAGGCGAATAACGGATAACGGTCGTTGCCGACCGAAACAATACCGTCGCGGCTGTAATTGGTAGCCGCAGGTTTGCTATCCCTGCTGGTGACATACCGGTTGAAGGCCGGATTGAACGGCGTGGCAATCGCCAACGGACTGGCACCGGACTGATTGATCGCATAACCGCCGGCATAAATCGAGTCGCCCGCCAGCAACTCAAGCTGTCCGGCTGCCGACGGAGCCAAGAGCAATGAATAACCCGCCAGCGGGAAATTCGACAGCCCGGTGTAGCTGGCTGACGGCCCGGCATAAATGGATCCCTGCCCCGCCACGGCGCGCAATATGGACGGATACACGAATCGGCCATCGGTAGGCGAAGTATTACGGCCGGTGATCAACGCATTACTGCCACTGAACTCGCCGAGTTGCGTGCTCGGCGTCAGGTTTCCGCCAGCCGAAAACAGGTCGATGGCCGTGTGATCAGTCCATAGTGAGAAGCCGCTCAGCAGCCCTCCCTGCTGTATCTCCCCGCTGGCATTGAATACCGGTGTGGCGTTCTGCAAAATCATCCGGCCCGCATCCGCAGCCCCGCCCAGCACCAGGTCACCACGGGTGTTGAGGCTCATGCCCGAGTCACCGGGTATCAGCACCAGTCCACCGGAAGCGGTACTGGTGGTGGAGGTGAATGGATCAAATGCGCGGGTTTCACGAGGGTCATTGAACTGGTAGCCGGCGCCGTATTGCAGGTCAATCCCGCCCAGCGCACCGGCGCTCAATTGCGCCGCGCCACGCAGGTTGATCAGCGCACCTTGCAGATCGTGTGTCGGTGTGCGGGAGCCATTTTCCCCGGCCCGCGCTTGCAGCGATGGGTTCAGCGCGCCGCCGATGCGAATGTCCATGTCGCCGCCACCGGTCATCTGCACGCTACCGTCGCTCGCGACGCGTCCGGTGCTGCCCACAGCCACGATCAGCCCTTGGCTGCGCGGATAATTACCGGCATCACCCAACGGTCTGAGCATCCCGGCGTCACTGCCGGCCCGCAGGCTGATATTGCCGCCACCCAAAGTGCCGAAACCGGTGAAACCCACCAGGTAAGGTTCGGTATTGGCGTCTCCGGTTGGCATCAAGCGGGAGGCATAACTGCCGAAGTTGATCCACCAGGCGGTGGGCACGTCCGGATTGCCCGTGCCTTGGCGCCACAGCCAATTGCCAACCGCCACACTGGCCACCTGCTCGCGGAAGCCACCTGCCGCCGATTGCGCTTTGGTGCCCACCGAGTCACCCGATACGGCGCCACCGGCATTGATCGTCAAGTTGCCGCCCAGCTGCGGATACCAGGCCTGATAGAGGCTGTCAGTGCCACCGTTGACCCATTTTTCATAGTCGGCGCCAGCCGTGCCCAGCACCGAATTATTGTCCGAGAGATGCCCGCGTTGCTGGTTGTAGAGCGGGTCGACATTCGCTGATTGAGTACCGGCGGTGTACACACCGAAGGGTGAATTCATACTCAGGTTACCAGCGGCCATCAGGTCGAGATCGCCAGTACCGGTGCGCAGGACGCTGAACATCTGCGTATGGGCTTTGGCAGTTTTGCCGGGATTGTTGCCGATACACAGTTCCGGTTGTAAATCACAAATGAATTGAGCTTCCTCGGGAACCGGCTCGTAGTCAGCCCCTGCTCCGCTGCCGGGCGCCCAGACCCAGCGGGCCATGGGCGCGCAATCGCTCGGCTCAATAGTGCACGCAGCAAGCGCATCATCCGGTACAGGTTCAAATTCGGGAAAGCCATACTGGTTACCCGCCGCCCAAACGAGCCTGCCAGCGGATGTCGTCACCTTCACCCCGTAATGAGTGTCTGCCAACCTCAGGTTGCCCTCGTTGGTCACAGGTTTCACTGCACGACTGTCAGCGGCGTCAAGATCGGCCCCCGCCACGACACGCATCGACCACGACGCACTGCCCGACGGCAGCATGCGGGCCACCGCCCAGTTTTTACCTTGTTGCGTGCCGTTGAACGGGCGCAGTTCAATCACCGAAGTACCTTCTGCGAGCTTCACATCGGTCATCGACGGAATCAGCGACCCGCGCAGCAAGGCCAGCTCGCCACTTAATTTCACCCCGGAAACGCTGGTCAGATCTGCATCGTAAACGCCTGGCAAGGGCACGCCCTTGGGCCAGTTCATCGCTTGCAGAGCGGTGGCTTTGTTCAAGCGGATGCCGGCACCCAGGCGTGTTTGCGCAGGCAGCGTCACACTGTCGCCAAGCAGCGTGCCGGCGGCGTACAACAGGTTGTCGCTCTGGTCGTGAATCGCCCCCGCCAGCACGGTACCGGCGCTGAAGGTATACGCCTCACCCAGCACTGCCTGAGTCGGCAGCAACGTGCCACTGGCCAGAACCGCACCCTGGATGGTCACGTCGTAATTGAGCGTGGCGCCTATCGGGAACTGCGTACCTTCGGCCAATGACACGCCGGTGCCCGGTACGATCAGATCGCCACCGAACGGCTGCACACCGGCGATCAGTTTCCAACCAGCGTCATCCTGAGTTTCCGGTGGCGGAGCGAAGCCGTCGTTGATGCTGCCGTAGATGTCGAGATTGCCCCCAGCGCGGATTACCAGGCTGCCGGCCTCGCCCGATCCATATACAGAGGGATTCAACCGTGTATGCGGATTGAGGCTTGCGTAGCGATAGCCAGACAAGTCCAGATCACCCTCCACCACCAAGTCGCCGTCGGCAGTCTTGCTGGCGATTTCCACGCCCGGGCGCAGATGGAACGCATCGGCGTAAGCGGCGTTGTTCAACCCGGCAAGTTTGCGTTGCAACAAATCGGTGTTGCCCAGGGCGGCGTTGATGAAGGTGTCGCTGTCACCGTGAATGCGCTCGAGCATGGCTTTGTCGATGACTTGATACGGTCGGCCAGTGACGGCCTGATCGGTGCCATCGCGGGCATCGGTGTAGCGACGCACGCCATTGAGGCCGATCGAACGTGCGCCCTGAATAGTCAACGCACCGCTGGCATCAATGGCGATGTCATTGCTGCCCAGGCGCGGCGCGTTCAGCTCCAGCGTGCCACGCAGCAAGGCATCGTTTTGCCCGGCGAGAATACCGGGCACGGCATCGGTGCCGTGACGCAGGTCGATCCACGCCCCGGACGCCAGCGTGAGTACACCCTCACCGGAATTGAGTTCCACCGTGGCCCGGTTCGGCGCATCGATGATTTTGCCGTAGCTGTCGACGCGCAGCACGCGCCCATGGGCGTCAAGCACGCTATTACCGGCCAGGGTCAGACCGTTTTTCGCTGACAGACGAATGTTGCCGACGCGCTCTCCACTGGCGTCGATCAGACCGGCCACGGTCAGGCTGCCGCTGTCCACCGAGACACTGATGTCACTGGCCTTGAGGCCATCGCCGATCACAAGATTGCCTTGCTTGAGTTGCAAGCTGCGGCTGCCGAACACCTGCCCGGCGTTAAGGCGCTGATTGAGCGCGGCAAACTGCGCAGTGGCATCTGCGCCCAGATTTTGCGCGCGAATGTCCACGCCCCCGGCCTTGTACGGCACCAGCGTGCCGCCGGCATCGTAATAACCGCTGCTGCCGCCGAGGATTTCACCCTGCAAATCGACTGTCCCGGCCGCGTCGGTCAACGCAATGGCGCTAAGCGTCCCGGCCTGATTGTTCTTCGCCGACAGATCGATCCGCGAGCCCGCCGCCTGCTGGATATTGCCATTGGCGCTGTACAGCGACACATCGCCGCCCCAGCTGTATTTGCTCACGTCGTTGAACGGCAAGGTGCGCCCGGCCAGATCCAGTACGGCCGCGTTGCCGAGGGTCAAATCACCTTCAGACTTCACCGTCAGTTTGCCGCTGGCCAAGGTGATACGGCTGTTGAGAGCGATGTTGCGCGCCTCAAGGTTGAGTTCCGCACCCAAGGCATCAGCCACCCCGGAAGCCGCGCCGCCGCTGAGCGTCAGGCTGTCGCCGGCCTTGAGCAGGTTGACCGACGCGGCTTCACCGGTGAGCAACGGCGTACGCAGATTCAGGTTACCGCCGCTGTAGCTGTAGCCCTTGAGCGGGTCGTAAGCGCCCTGCTCCTGATACACCGCCAGACTGCCCTTATGATTGGCGGTGATGCGTTCACTGGCCGTCAGGTTCACGTTGGCAAAACCCAGCACCAGGCGATTGTTCTGATCCAGCCCGCTGGCCTGCGGCATCGGGCCGTAACCCAGTTCGATGCGTTGCGCCTGAATGTCCAGCGTGCCGCTGCCCGTGCCGGCGCCGCCATTGATGACGCTGCCGGGTGTCTGAGTGGCGCCGTTCCAGATCAGGCTTTGGGTGCGAATGGTCGCCACATCGCTGGCATCGCCCAGACCGTAGATCGCCGGAGTGACCAGCACCAGGTTTTGCAGTTTGCTTTGGCCGGTCTGCGGATCGAGCGTATCGAGGCTGACGCTGCCGTAGAAATTGAACGCGTCGCGGGTGGTCAGGCTCAAGGTTTCCAGCGCTGGTGCGCCGTACTGCGTATCACCGCGCAGCAAACGGTCAAGCACGTTCTGGTTCAGGGTCAGCCCGGCCGGTACGCGACTGCCTGCCGCCGCCAGCGCCTCGGCACTGCCGGCATTCACCGAACCGACCGACAGCGCCAGGTGCCGCGTGCCGAATCGCACTGCTTCACCGAGTTCGAATTGATTGTCCGTGGCCGCAGTGATGCTGCCGTTGGAATACAGCAGCGCCGGATTGCTGCAGGCTGCGCTGGCGCACGTGCCGATTCGAATGCTGCCCGCGCCGCTAGTGCCACGGCCCAAGTCTGGCGCCAACACGTTTGTCCAGCCGTTGGACACGACCAACAGACTGGATGCACCGGGCTGGTAGAGGTAGCCGGCCGTTGAATCGTAGGCCACGTTGCCACGCCCAAGCGTGTTGATCCCGGCACCCGCCTCGACCGTGATACCGCCCGTGCTCAAGGTAGTGCGCAGCAAGACTTCCGGCGCAGAAAGGACGGCCCCCTCACGTAACACGATATTGGAGGTGCTGCCGAGGAAGCTGATGATATTGCCTGACGTGTTGTACACGACATCGGGCATTGCACCGAGGGTCAAACGCCCGGCGTTGAGGTTGTTCAGCGTGTCGGCGTACAACGACACACCACCGGCGTGCGCGGTCGGCGCCTGCCCGGCGCCGAGGATTTCCAGGTCACTGCCGGCATAACCTCCGCGCACCACCGCCGTCCCGATCACCCCACCCTCGGCGGCGTTGAACAGCGCGCGCCCGTTGAACTGCAAAGCAATGTCTTGCTGACCACTGGTACTCAAACGCAGATCCAGGGTCTTGCCGTCCATCGGTGCCAATGCACGGGGCACCCCGCGCCTGGCGGCATCATTGCGGATGAATTCGGTAAGCCCGGTTTCGTTGTACTGCGAGTAACGCCGCAGCACATCCGCCGACGTCAGGATGACCTGACTGGCCAGGCTGTCGCGCAGGCCGGTATTGGCAATCGACATCTGCCCGCTGCCGGTCCACGAACCATTGCGCAGTTGCAGCGCCGCCGTCGGCGCAGCCGGTGTTGCCTGCCCGCTGACTTCGATCCGGAACGCCCCCGGCAACAAGGCAAAGGTGGATGGCATCAGCGTGTAAGTTCCCGCCGCCAGCCCCGGAACACCGGCGCCAATGGTGATTTGCTGGCCCACGCGCGGATCGACCGCGCCCGCTTCCGCCAGCATCGGCGCATAACGGCTCTGATTGCCCGGCACGATGGCGTAGACCGGGTTGCTGCTCAGCCCCGGCAAGCTGAAAGTGCCGTCGGTGGCATTGCGCACCAGCGGATTGAAACGCGCATCGGTAGAACCACCGCGCCCGGAGATGAAACCAGCGCCGCGAAGATCGCCGCCGCCGGACAGATCGATCAGCGCACCGTTCTGCACATCGATGAATTGCCCACCGATGGCCACACCGTTTTTTTCGCCCGTGATGCCATTCAACACCACCGACTTGCCGTTGTAGAGATAATCGATGCCGTCAGTAGTGCCGCCGTAGGGCATGACCAGACCGGCACCGCTCACCGACGTTGTACTGCCAGAAAGCAGACGCACCTCGCGGCTGCTGGTCAGCAAATCGTCGCCCAGGACAATCTTGCCCAGCGGTGCCCGCACAACTCCGCCCTGCTCGATGTACGCAGCGGAAAAACTCAGATTGCCGAATACCGAGTACGGCACCTCAGCGGGCGCCGCGCCACGGCCGCTGATGCGCAAGGTGTGTTCAGAACCCGCTACGGCGCCCTGATAACCGACCCGCACTTCAGCCTGGACGCCAGTGCCCGGATAGATCTGCGCAGCACCGAGATTCAAGTCACCCGGCGTCCACAGCCGGGTTTTCTCGGCACCATCGTTTGTCGCGAGGAAACGCAGGTCGCCGCGGCTGTCGAGAGACACCACACCGAACGCCCGGCGGCTGTACTCAACAGCCGGGGCATTGAGTTGCAGAATCGAACCCTGCGTGCCGACCGAAAGGCCATTGCCCACGTCCAGCAAGTCTGCCGACGCATTGAATGTCGCGTCCGACAGTTGAGCCGTCGGGTTATTGGTCAACCGCGGCCGGATCCTGTTGACGCCCGCGAAGTAGCTGCCCACACCGGACAAACGCAAGTACGGCGCGCTCAAGTCGACACGTGTCGTGTGGCTGGAAGTTTCGGCCAGCGACAACGCCCCGGCGTACAGATTGAGGCTCTGATTCATGTGCAGATTGACGTCGCCGTCAAACGACAGCAGGCCGTTGCTCAACAGGCTCAGGTTATCGAAACCGCCCGCCATCAAGCCGTCGGCACTCAAAAGAGCCTGGCCATAGCGCAAGCCTTCGGCGCCCTCGCCCGGACGCAGATCCTGCGCGAGCGGCTTATCACCCGCACCCTGGGCGATAATGATTTCCCTCGGCGCCCGCACCGCATTGCTTGCCGAATCAACGTAAAGCGGCGTCTCCAGGGCGATGTCAAGACGACCGCCGGCAGCGCCGACACCGCCCGCCGCCGCACGCAAGTTGCCATCAATGAACAGGCCGTTGTAGGAACCCAGGCTAATGCGCCCGCCATCCGTCGCGACTCGGGTTGGCCCCTGCCCGGCGATATCCACAATGGCCTCGGTGCCAGAGGCATCAAGCCGAGCGCCGGGACGCACAATCACGTAGGCATCGGCAGCCGTGGCAGTCGCCAGTTTCGAATCGAGTTCGCCGCCGATGATGATGCTGCCGCCCTTGCCGACCTGCCCGTAAGTGCGACCCAGGTTATCGAGCGCGGTGTTGGCGCGACCGGCGACATCCAGCACCGCCTGCTCGCCGATCCAGATGGAACGGTTATGCGCATTCGGATCGGCCAACTGAATCGACGTTTCCGGTTTGATCGAGCCGAACTGCTGCTGACGAATATCAACCGTGCCGCCCCAGGCATTGAGCTCACCTTCAACCGTGATCTGCCCGGCACCACGCAACTTGATGCTCTGCCCCGGATCGACGCTGATGCGCGAACCGCGGCCAAGCGTCAACGGACTGTTGGCCGCGTCGATCAGATCGATCAGGCTGGCCCCGCCCTGCAAAGTCAGGCTGGCACCGGCGCGTTGGGTCAACACACCCTTGATCGGGTTTTCCTGGAACAGCGTCGGCGCCCACAGCTCCAGTGCCGATTGCGGCTCAACACCGCTGACCTGATTTGGCGCGGCATCGGCAAAGCGGTACACCGGCATGTTCACATCGATCGCCGTGCCTTCGGCGACGTCCAGCCCGCTCAGGCCAATCAGGTTGTAAGCGGAGAAGCCCTTGCTGAACAGGTCGGCGGACAACTGCAGGGTGTTGTCGGCCAGCACCTTGTCGGTCTGCCCGATGAGTATCTTGTTGGCCTGCACGGTCAGGGTGCCGCCCCCCGTGACACCGAAGCCGCGTAACTCGCCATCGAAATTCAAATGGGTCTTGCCCGGTGCGCTAATGGCGCTGGATTCCAGCGTCACATCACCGCCCTTGCCGCCCCGGGTCTTGCCGTTGGCGAGCATCGCGCCGCCAGAGGAAACATCAAGCAGGCTACCCGCGCCAATATCGATATCGCCACTGCTACGGATCGACAGCAGACCACCGTTGAGATACGCCAGACTCGCGCCATCGTCCGGGTTGGTGCGCAGGTTGCTCCACACACCGCGAGTATCCAGGCGCACGCCTTCTGCCACGACAACGTGTGTCGACTTGCCGGATTTCGCCGTGATTTGGGTATCGGTGGCTGTAGAGCCGTTGAACTGATTGAGCACGTTACCCAGCCGCAAACTGCCACCGCGTGCGGTCAGGTCAGCGCCAATGTGCACATCCGGGGCATACAAGGTGATGTCGCCTCCGGCATCGACCGTGAGCGCGCCATCAACAGCGATTTGATCCTTGGCCGCCACCTTGAGCGCGCCGAGACGGAAGCCATTGAGCTGATCGTTATCAAGATACAACGTGCCCTTGCGCGTATCGGACACTGCACCGAGCAGATCCAGATCATTGCCGGCGACCGGACGCTCGCCGCCAATCTGCACCTGATCAAGCAGCGGATTGAGCGTGTAGAGCAATCCACTCGCCGCCGCTACATAGGCCGGGTCATAGTTGCCGACAATCAGTTGCGCACGACGCGCCAGTGCCGTCTGACTTTGTTCATAACCATCAAGCAGCGGTTTCGGTGCCTGATTCTGCCGTTCGCCTTGATACACCTCGCCAATCATCTGCCCATCGAGCACCGCGTTGGCGGTGGCAATCACCAGTTGCCCGGCGTCGCGGCCCACGGTGTACCCAGACTCGAAACGCGAGCGCGGGGCAATCAGCGGGTTGTAGAAATAGCTCGTCTGACCCCAGCGTTCACTGCTGTCTTCATAACCTTTGTACAGCCCGGTGTAGAGCAGATCGCCCGGCGCCCTGGAGACTTCATACAATTTGCCGTCGGCGCCACGCAGCCAGCTCTGGCGAATCTCGCCGCTCTGCACATCGAGGGTGCCGCCGGACAGGTTGATCAGCGAACCCTTTTCAGTGACCACATCGTTGCCGGCAAAACTCACCGTGCCGCCCTGCGCCATCCACTCACCAACGCTATGGCCCTGCGTGCCGAGATAACCGCCGACTTCGAGCAAACCGCCCGCCGTGTACCAGCGATCGGTGGCGTAACCGTTGGTGCCTGCCGGCACATAAACCAGCTCACGCACATCGACCCAGATGTCATTGCTGTTAAGCGCGCCCTTCTCACGGTTGACCGAGGCATCGCGCTGCTCGTTGCCTTGCACGTTGATCTTGATGTTGTTGTTTTCCATCGCCACTTTGACGCCAAGGGCACCGGACACATCGATCATCGCGCCGTCTCGCACCAGGCTGCGGTGTTGCGCATTGACCGCGATCTGACCGCCCGTGGCCAGGGTGATCGAGCCGTTCTGGAACTCGACGCTGCCGCCACTCTGGATGTCGATGCGCGACTGATCGCCACGGATCCGGTTGTTCGCACTGACGCCGGTCAGCGCCGCGTCATGTTGACTGTCGAGGGCGGTGAGATCGCTGCTGTCGAGCATGATTGCCGTGGCACTGCCCTGCCCCAGCGTCACGCTGCCGTTGGTGTCGCTGCTTGGGTTGGTCAGGTGAATCGTGCCGCGCGTCGCCACTGACGTGCTGGCGAGCAATACACCGTTCTGCACCACTTCATGACCGGTCAGGGTGATGTCACCCGTGGCGGACTGGATCAAGCCGTTGTTAGTGACTTTTCCCGCAGCGGCCCCGGCTTTGAAGCCGGGAATGACTTCACTGCCGAAGGTGGTGGACAGCGCGTTGCCTTCGGTGCCCGAACCTTTACGAATGTAAAAACGGTCACCGGCCGCCAATACAGTCTGGCCCTTGGTGGTGTTGATGCTGCCGTCGTTCTGCACTTCGTTGCCGAGCAGCAAGGCATAGCCGCCCGCATCGGTGGAGGCCGCCGGTTGATGCGTCGAGATGGATGCGCCGCGCTCCACCAGCACCTTGCCGGCAGCGTCGGTAAAGGTTGGCTGAGTGCCGGTGCTGTCGAAATACAGGCCACGGTCGCGGAACTGGATATCGGTGATATTCGCTGCCGCCGCCACCAGGTTGCGCACGTTGACCTGGCTGCTGCCGCTGAACACGATGCCGTTGCGGTTGATCAGCATCACCGTGCCGTCACCCTTGATCTGGCCGTGGATCTGACTGGCCCGTGCGCTTGGGTCGTTAACGCGGTTGAGCACCGCCCAGTTCGCTTGCTGAGCGAACTCAACCGTGGTGTTACGACCGACGTTGAAGGTTTCCCAATTGAGGATCGCCTTGTCGGCCGTCTGCTCGATCTTCACCGTGGTCTTGCCATCGGCCTGCGTCTGTTGCGGCCCCTTGGCGTTCTGCCAACCTTGCGCGAGGCTGTTATCGACCTTCAAACCGCCCTCACCCAGACCGTCCGGCACAAACTGCACCGCGCCCAGCGCCGCTGCACGTCCGGCCGCCTGCGCCGCCTGCTGCGCGGCAATCGCAGCAACCGTGTTGTTCAAGGTCTGGATCGAACGCTGCAACTGCTGATTGGCCTTTTCTTGCTGCGCCAATGGCGGCGTCATCCCCGGCAAACCACCGACGCTCGGCCGTGCCGCCGCGGCTTGCTGCGCGGCGCCCTTGGCGGCGAACCAACCTGAACTGAACGCCGTCTGCGCGTGCGCACTGCCCGCCACCAGACACAACGCCACCGCTTGCGCCAACGGCTTGAGCAGCCACAGCGCCGGGTCCACGGCATCACGCTTGAAGGACTGAACATTGGTACGACGACGGGATGGGCGAGCGAGCATCACTACGAGATCCTTTTTTTTTGCCACACTTGGGTTGCCACGCAAGGCCGCAGGCGTGCAAAAACCTGCTGTTACGACATAGGCAGTTGGCGAGGGTCACGACCGAACGGATGTCACACAAACTTCATGTTCGGGGTGTATTCGAGCAAAAAAAATGGCGGCAACCCGAAGGTTGCCGCCATTTCGATTACGCCAGCTTGAGCTTAAGGACGACCGATAGCGTTGCAGACGCTAGCGTTGTTGATGTCCAGGTTGTAGCCCGAAGTGTTGGTGATGAAGCTCGCGGTTACAGCGTTTTTCCAGGCGTTAGGCACAGCGACAAACTTGTGAGCCTGAGTCGCAGCGTTGTTGCCAGGGATGCTGTAGTGAGTGGTCAGGAAGGCTTTGACGTCAGCGGCCACAGCTGCATCCTTGTAGCACTGGCCGAAGATGAAGTTGGTGTAGGCAGCCAGTTTGTAGCCCGAAGCCGGGTTAGCCACCACTGGCGACCAGTTCGCCGGCAGTACAGCCGCAGCTTGAGTCGAAGGCGCGGAAACCGACGACAGGGCCAGCGTCACGTTCAGCGAAGTAGGCTGAACACCGTTGACGCGAGCAACCACAGCGTTGCTGGTAGCGTCAACGCCGTCCGGACCAACATAACCGATGGAACCGTCAACCGCGTTCACGGCAGTGGCGACTTCAGAAGTGTTGGCGACGCCGACCCAGTTCGAAGGCAGAGCGATACCGCCGATACGGGCGCTGGTGAAGGTAGAGTTGGTGTTGAACTGAGTCGGGCAGACCGAGTTCAGGTGACGGGTCAGGATTTCCGAAGTGCCGCTGGAAACGTTGCGGTAAACCACGCGGATGGCGGTGGTGTCAGCAGTGCCCAGCAGCGCGCCCCAAGTGATTTTCTGGCCGGAGAACACTTCGCACAATTGCGCGCTGGTCAGGTTCAGAGCAGTCTGGCCGGCTTTTTTGTAAGGGATGGCAACCGAAGTGGCCACCGAAGGCAGTTGGATCAGCGGGCCGTACGAAGCACCGAAGTCGGTGTTGTAGGTGCTCAGTTCCGAAGCGCTGAGGATCGAGTCGCTACCGGCGAAGTGCACGGTGCCGGTGGTGCCGAAACCAGCCGGGTTGTTCTTCAGGAAAGCAGTCTTGCCACCGCCGCTACCGATGGCAGCGTAGGAGAAGTTGGCTGGCAGGATGCTGTCGGCAGAACCTTTGTACAGAGCGGCAGGCAGCGTTGCACCACCACCGGTAACGGCCATGGCTTGAGCGGAAGCCAGAGCGGCGACGGTCAGGGAAGCTGCGATCAGAGTGCGCTTGAACATGAAGAATCTCCTTTTCAACTAGGTTTGGGAACACAGGTTTTCGGGGTTGCTTGCATGACACTGGGAAGACTCACCGTTGACCCTCGCTAGCGGTGGCCGTGGTTAAGTCGCACTGAGAAATTCGCAGTTTCCGGTGACAGATAAAGGAAAAAACCTCGGGAGCTGAACGGTGTTTCTGAAGGGATTTTCTCGGGTGTTTGCGGAGGCTGGCGGAGGACCTGGATCGGGGGTTTGGCTGAATCGGGCTGGAGGCGTTGGCGGGTGGTTGCAGATGACAGAAAGGAGAACCCGAGGATGGGGGAATCGAGGGTCGGGTGATGGTCAGAGGCGGTGAAAAAGTTTTACAGATTCTTTGCCTGAGCTGACCTCATCGCGAGCAGGCTCACTCCTACAGGGGAACGCATTTCAAATGTAGGAGTGAGCCTGCTCGCGATGAGGCCCGACCAGACACCCACAAAACAGCAGACATCTATTGCACCAATTGGTTGATCTCAATAATCGGCAACAACACCGCCATCACGATCACCAGCACCACCCCGCCCATCACCACAATCATCAGCGGTTCAAGCAGCGCGGTCATGCCCATCGCCCGCCGTTCGATATCCCGCGACAACGTCTGCGCCGCACGCTCGAGCATCGGTGGCAACGACCCGGTTTTTTCGCCGCTGGCGATCAAGTGAATCAGCACTGGCGGGAAGACATTTTCCACCCGAAGCGCCGCCGCGAGGTTGACGCCTTCGCGCACCTTGGCCGTGGCCTCAGTGACGCTCAGGCTCAGGCGGTCGTTGGACAGCGTCTGCCGCGCCGCCTCCAGCGCACGCAGCAACGGCACTCCGGCGCCGCCGAGAATCGCCAGCGTCGAGGCGAAACGCGCAGTATTAAGGCCGAGGATGAAGCGCCCAAATAACGGCAACTTCAGCACCCGATGATGCCAACTCAAACGTGCCGCCGGGTTGCGCAGGTACAACCGCCAACTCCAGAAACTGGCGGCCATGATCGCGGCACACAACCAGCCCCAGCTGCGGATGAAATCACTGGCGTTGAGCATCGCCAGGGTCAACCCCGGCAGATCCTGCCGCGCTTGGGAAAACGCACTGACCACCTGCGGCACCACGTAGCTGAGCAAGAAAATCACGATGCCGATGGAGACCAGCCCGACCACACCCGGATAGATAAAAGCGGTGAGAATCTTGCCGTGCAGGTTGTTGCGTTCTTCGATGTAATCAGCAAGTCGCTCCATGACCTGCGCCAGATCGCCAGACTCTTCCCCCGCCGCAATCAACGCGCGATAGATCTCGGGGAAATCCCGTGGCCGTGCCGCCAGCGATTCCGCCAACCGCATGCCACTGCGCACATCCGCACGAACAGCACTGAGCGTATGGGCGATGTGCTTTTTCTCGGCCTGCTCGACTGTGGCACTGAGCGCGGCCTCCAGCGGCAGGCTCGCGCCCAACAGACTTGCCAGTTGCCGCGTGGCCCACGCCAGATCGTTGTCCGAGAGTTTGGCGCTGAACAATCCACCGCCACCATGCTGCGCGACGTTGCTTTCCTTGTGCACCGACAGTGCGGTCAAACCGCGCCCGCGTAATGTTGTGAAAGCGGCACTTTGACTGTCCGCTTCAAGGTGCCCGGATTCGATCTTGCCGGTGGCATCGGCGGCTTCAAAACGATAGCGATTCATCAGGCGTCCCGTGTTACACGCAAGATTTCTTCAGGGGCGGTGGCGCCGCTGCGGATCCAGCGTTCACCGTCCTCGCGCAGGCTGAACATCCCGGCTTTCGCGGCGGATGCGCGCAAGGCCTGCTCCCCTGCCCCTTGGTGAATCAGGGTGCGGATGTCGTCGTCGATGCAGAACAATTCATGGATGCCGGTGCGACCGCTGTAGCCGGTTTGATTGCAGTTTGCGCAACCGACCGGGCGCCAGGTGCCGGGCGCGGTGGGGTCTTCTTCCTTGCATTGATTGCACAGCCGCCTCACCAGTCGCTGCGCCAAAACCCCGAGCATTGAAGACGCCAGCAGAAACGGCTCGACGCCCATGTCGATCAAGCGGTTGACCGCCGACACCGCGTCATTGGTGTGCAAGGTCGCCAACACCAAATGTCCGGTCAGCGAGGCCTGCACGGCGATTTGCGCGGTTTCGAGATCGCGGATTTCGCCGATCATGATGATGTCCGGGTCCTGACGCAGAATCGCCCGCAGTGCGAGGGCGAAGGTCATGTCGATCTTGGCGTTGACCTGAATCTGGCTGATCCCCGGCAGGTCGTATTCCACCGGATCTTCAACGGTGAGTATGTTGCTGGTGCTCGCATCCAGTCGTGCCAGTGCCGCGTAGAGGCTGGTCGTTTTGCCGCTGCCGGTGGGCCCGGTGACCAAGACGATGCCATGGGGTTGGCGGATCAGGTGATCGAGTTTGGCCAATACCTGCGCGTCCATGCCCAGGGTTTCCAGATGCAGACGCCCGGCCTGTTTGTCGAGCAGACGCATCACCACCCTTTCGCCATGCCCAGTGGGCACCGTTGAAACACGAATATCGATGGGCCGCCCGGCCACGCGTAGAGCGATGCGACCGTCCTGCGGCAGGCGTTTCTCGGCGATGTCGAGCTGGGCCATGATCTTGATCCGCGACACCAGCGCACCGTGTAACGCCTTGCGCGGCGAGACCACATCACGCAGCGTGCCGTCGACGCGATAGCGCACCACCGAATGGGTTTCGAAGGGTTCGATGTGAATATCGCTGGCCTCGTCGCGCGCGGCTTGGGTCAGCAAGGCGTTGATCATGCGGATCACCGGCGCGCCGTCCTGGGTGTCGAGCAGGTCGGTGATTTCCGGCATGTCTTGCATCAGCCGATCGAGGTCGACTTCGTTTTCTGCAGCACCGACCACTGCCGCTGCGCTGCCGGTGTCGGCGTAAGCGCTGGCGAGCAAGCCATCGAGTTCGTCATCGCGCACGCGCTGAATCGTGGTCGCGCCGAACTGACGCCGCGCCTCGCTGATCGACCAGCCCGGCGTCGATGGGCACACCGTCAGCACACCATCGCACAACAAAATCCGCTGCGCCTTGGCCCAGGCGTAGGGCAGCGAACTCATTGGATCGGCACCGCTTTGATAGTGGCGCGCGGACCCGATACCGGTAAAACTGCCGGCACACCCTGCGCCGCCGTCGGCAACTGCGGCGCCTGCATGTCCGGCATCGCCCAGCTGCGTTCCGGCTGTAAACCGCCCTGAGCGCGGCGCATGAAGTCGTAGCGATTGAGGGTGATGCTGCGCCCCGCCTCACTGTCGCGGATGATGTACGGGCGCAGAAAGACCATCAGGTTGGTCTTGGTGATCGCCCGGCGCTCGTTGCGAAACAGCGCGCCGATCCCCGGCAGGCTACCCAGCCATGGCACCGCGTCATTGCTCTGGCTGTAACCGTCCTGCAGCAAACCGCCGAGCACCATGATCTGCCCGTCATCGAGCAGAATGCTGGTATCGATCGCGCGTTTGTTGGTGACGATCCCCGCCGAATTGGCACTGGCCGAAGCCCGCTCATCAATGCTGCTGACTTCCTGATAGATGTCGAGCTTGACCGTACCGCCCTCGGAAATCTGCGGGCGCACATTGAGCTTCAAACCCACCTCTTCACGGGTCACGGTCTGGAACGGATTATTGCTGGTGCCACCACCGCCAGTCACGTAACTGCCGCTGACAAACGGGATGGTCTGGCCGACAAAAATGCTCGCTGCTTCGTTGTCGAGAGTCAGCAGGTTCGGCGTCGACAGCACGTTGGTGCCACCCTTGCTTTTCAAGGCTCGGGCCAGCACTTTCAGGTCGAGAATCTTGCCGATGCCGGGAATATCCACGGTGCCGTTGACGTAGCCCAGGTTCAAACCCTGCGGCAACACGTCGATGCTGGTCTTGCCGTTGGTGTTGAGCCCCGAACCACCCAGATTGGCCCCGCCGATCACGCCGTTGCCACCGAGGTTGCCGGTCTGCCATTGCACACCAAATTCGCTGGCATCGTCCTCGCCGACTTCGACGATCAGGCTCTCGATCACCACTTGCGCGCGGCGCTGGTCGAGCAAGTCGATGACTTCGCGCAGGTTGCGATACAGCGGCTCCGGCGCGGAAATCAGCAAGGTGTTGGTGGTGGCGTCAGCCTGAATGGTCACGCCACCGGCGCTGAAGGCGACGTTCTGCTCGCTGTTCTGCGCGCCGCCACTACCGGTTGTGCTGCCACTGCTGCCCTGCGCGTAACTTCCGCCCGTGCTGCCGCTGCTGGTAGTGGTCGACGTGCTGCCGCTGCTTTGCGTACCGCTCTGGCCGTTCTGCCCAGCGCTGCCGCCGGTACTGCCGCCCATCGCGCTGAGCACCGAACGCGCACTGTCGCTGGTACCGCTGTCGCTCTCACCGGTGAGCAAACCGCGCAACGCCTGCGCCAGTTTCGCCGCCTGAGCGTTGCGCAGATAAACCACATGCAGATTGCTCGGATTGCTCTGCGCGTTGTCGAGTTTGTAGATCAGGTTACGCGCCAACTCCGTGCGCTCCGGGCTGCCAGCGCGAATGATGATGGTGTTGGAACGCGGATCACCGATCACCGCAATTTTCTGCGTCGGATCATTGCCCGGCGCATCGAGTAGATCAGCCACCATTGGCGCGATGTCGGCAGCGATGCCGTTCTGGATCTGCACCACATCCGTATCGATCGCACTCGGCGAATCAATGCTCGCGATCAACTGCGCAACGCGGGTCAGGTTCTCGGCGTAATCGGTGATAACGATGGTGTTGTTGCCGGGGTAAGCGTTGATCGGATTATTCGGCGAAACGATCGGCCGCAGCACCGGAATCAAGTTCACCGCGTTCTCGTATTGCAGCCGAAACGTGCGCGTGAGCATGCCGTTGCCGGCCGGCTTATCGGCGCTGTAAATCGGCCCACCCAGCAGCTTCGCATCCGCCTCCGGCACCACCTGCGCCACACCGCCCACGTCAACCACACTGAAACCCTGCATGCGCAACGCCGCCAACAGCATGTCGTAAGCCTGCCGCGCCGGCACCTGACCTTCCGAGACCAGCGTCAGCGTGCCCTTGACCCGAGGGTCGACCAAAAACTGCTGACCGGTCGAACGTGCCAACGCCCGCACCACCGCTTGAATATCGGCGTCGACAAAATTCAGCGTCACCGGTTGATCGCCCAAAGGATTACTCGGCAAGGCAATGCCCGACGCCGCCGCGCCACTGCGCGCACTCTTAGTGATGTTGTGCAATTGCTTCGGCACAGGTCGCGCCTGCGCCTGAGCGCGTTCGCGGTCGAGCACTGCGTCGCCGCTGCGCTGGGTGTTGGCCAGCGGCCGCCCCAGTTCGCTGTCGACCAGCAACGGCGGCTGATTCTGTGGCGCGGTGGTGTTGCTGCATGCGCTCAGTGCCAACAACAGAAACGGCGCGGCCGTACGTACACAATTGGAACCTGACCACTTCATGAAGCTTCCTTAGCGCCCTGCGCCTGATCCATGCGAACGGTGCCTGACAAAGTGCCGGCGGTGACTTCGGTCGAGGGGTTGTCTGCGCGTTGCAAACGGGCCTCGACCACTTGCAGAGAAAGTTGTGCCGGGTTGCTCAACAGCCAATCGAGCACGGCGTCGGCCGGCGCCGCGTCGAAGGTCAACTGCCAGGCGCCTTGTGCCTCCTGTAGTTGGTAATGCCCCGCCAAGCCACTGGCCTGCAGGGTCTGCTCCAGCGACTGCGCCACGCTTTGCCCGTCCGGACGCACGCTGACTTCGCGCAGCAGCACTTCGAGCGCTTCGGTCTGGGCGCGCAGCTTTGGCGTCTCGGTTTGCCAATAGGTGATTTTCTTCAGCGGCGGCTGGATCAGCGCCACCCAGAGCAGCAGGCCGATCAGCGCAATGGCCATGCCGGCAACCATGCGTTTTTCACGCAGGGCCAACGGCTGCCAACGCGCCTGCACCTGAGCGTTAAAGCGTTGCCACTTGGTGCGATAGAGCGCGAGCGAGGCCTTATTCATCTTCTTCTGCTCCACCGCTGTCGTCGCTTTCACTTGGGCTGGCCTCAGTGGACGGCCGCAAGGTCCAGCCCTCGTCATCCGCCGTCACGCTGATACCGGCCTGGGCCAAGGTGCTTTGCCACTCCTGATCATTGCCGCCGCGACGGGCTTCACTCAGCAGACTTAGTTGCAACGTGCCGTCGACAAACGCCAGCCGCTCAACACTGCCGGCCATCGACGGCATGCCGCTGCCCGCCTGCAACACCAGACGATTGAACGTCTGCGCCGGATCATCCGCCGCGCCCTTCTGCCGCGCCGCCAATTGCTGACGCGCTTGTTGCAATGGATTGAGGATCACTGGCAACTCAGGGAATGCCTGCTTTACCCGCAGGTTCATCTGGGTTTTCAGCTGCTGACCCTGCCCGGCCTCGCGAGCGGCATACAGGTTCAAACCGATCACCCACACCACCACGGCCAACGCCGACAAGCCAATGGCTCGGCCCCAACCGCGATGCTCGGTTTGTTGCTGCTGGACTGCGCCGTGCAGGCCCCAACCCGGTAGCGGTCCAGTCCAACGCTGCGCACCCGCCATCGGCAATTCGGCGCCCGGCGGTGGTTGCTCACCGATCCAATGCAAAGTCGCACCCGGTTCCCACACCACACCGTCAAAACCGTCATCGAACAACGGCTGCACCCGCGCCACTTGCACGCTATCGCGCAACAACAAATGCCCGTCCTGCACGCAAGCGACAGTGCCGGGCAGCACCGGCAAGCTGTACGGCGCCGGATAGAGACCGCGCAGGTTCAGCCCAGCGCTTTTGAGCAATTGGCCAAACCGCAACAATTGCTGCCGAGGCGCCCAGGCGATCTGCACCTGCCCGGCCTCATCCCGCGAACTGTGCGCGATGTGCATCTCGTTGCTGTCGCCAAGCATCAAAGCCTGCGCCGCACATTGCACCGCCGCGACAATCTTGTTGGCCGGCAACGGCGGCAAATCGAGACTCGCCAACAGGCTGTCAGCCGGGTGCAGAAAACACACCAGCGGTGGCAGTTTCGACTGCTGGCTCAACTGGCTCAGACTGAGGCGTTCTTCGCGCGTGACCTGGCCCTGACGATCCAGCCACGCGCAGTGCAATTGACTGTGCAGATCCAGCTCCGCCAAGGGCGGCAACGCAATCTTCAACTGGCTCATACGCCCACCCGCGACCAGATCACTTGCGGCAAGCGGTCCTGGCTGCGATGCAACAACGCCTCGAGACTGACCCGCCGCTGATCACGCCGCGCCTCACCGCGCAGGCGAAACCAGTCACTGGTGATGCCGACCTTGACGCTGGTCAACTCCAGTTGCGGCATGCGCAAACGGTTAACGAAGTCGCCCCGGTTGATAAACCAACGCCCGGCATCGCGCTCGGCAATCAGCGCATTGGCACGCTCCAGCGACAGCCCCGGCACATACGCGGCCAACACCGGCGCGGTGGCGGTGTTGCCGTTAAGCCAAGTCGTCGCCGGAATCACCGTCAGGTACGGCGCCAGTTTGCCGATCAGCGCCTCATTCACGCCGTCGACACTGCGCAAATCATCGATGCTGCGCAGCATCGGCAGCGTCGGATTCTGCGGTTTGTGTGAAGCGTTAGGCGAGGTGGCGCGGCCACTGTCGAAACCACTTTTCGACGCCTCGGCCATTTGCGCATTCAGCAGTCGCGGGTACGAAGCAATCACCCGCTGACTGATGCGCTGACTCAACCCGGCACTGACCCCGATCAACTCGCACAAGCGCTGAAACGCCGCGACCTGCGCCTCATCAATCCGCTCGTTGGCGACCAGATTGCGCAGGTTGAACTTGCCCTGCTCATCCTCCAGCCGCCCTTCAAAACCTTGCGCGGAGAGACGCTGCGCCCACGGCTGATCGAGCCGGGTCAACGGATCGCGCTGACGTGCGTCCCACAGCAACTGACGGCTGATCTCCAACCCGCCCAGCACCAGCCAACGCCCCTGCACACGCTGCTGATCCGCCTCCAGCGCCCGGGTCGACACGCTCTGGCGCGTCAACATGCCCGCCGCAATCACCGCCACCACGGCCGCAATCAACAACGCGCTGATAATCGCCATGCCCTGTTGCTTCGCCCCCTCAGGCGAGCGGCTGTTCATGCCCGGCCTTACAACTGCCAGGAACCGATATCGGCATTCACGCCGTCGCCGTCAGGCTGACCGTCGGCACCGAGGGAAAAGATGTCGATCTCGCCATTGGCGCCGGGGTTGAGGTACTGATAAGGACGTCCCCACGGATCGTTCGGCAAGCGCTCCAGGTACGAGCGCCAATTGCTGTTCTTCGCATCCGCCGGCCGCTCCACCAACACCTTCAGCCCCTGATTCATGCTCGGATAAGTGCCGTGATCGAGGCGATACAACTTCAACGCCTGCATCAACCCACCAATATCCTGCTTCGCCGCCGTCGCCCGCGCCTGATCCGGCCGGTCCAGCACCTTGGGCACCACCATCGCCGCCAGAATCCCCAAAATCACCACGACCACCATGATCTCGATCAGGGTAAAACCCTGCTGCCCACGCGGCCTGCGCATCGGTTGCTGAAGCGATTTGAAAGGTGCGATATCCATCTCGACAATCCCTAGCTTGATTCGATTCGACGCGCAGTGTTGCAAGAAGATATGTCAGTGATGTTGAAAATCCTCGGGTGTTTTCGTCGTCAAGCCGTCAAGCACGCGGGTTAGCGTCGAGGGCTGGGTTTTGGCTTTGGGCCATGTATGCGTGCGCGTTCGCGGGAAGAGGGTTTCACCCTGATTGAGGTGCTGGTGGCGCTGGCGATTATTGCCGTGGCGATGTCGGCGGCTGTGCGCGTGGCGGGGTTGATGACGCAGAGTAGCGGGGTTTTAAGGGATCGGTCGGTTGCAATGTTGGCGGCGCAAAGCCGCATGGCCGAGCTGCGCCTGGAAGGCAAGTTGCCGATGGGTATGAAGGCGCAGGAGTGTGATCAGGGGCGGTTGTTGTTGCGATGTGAGCAGGTGATTGGTGCGGCGGAAAATGGGCGGTTGCTCAAGGTTGGGATTCAGGTGTTTGACCGCAACCAGGATGCGCCGCCGTTGGCCAGGCTGGAGACCTTGTTGTCGCGAACCGAAAGCCCCTCACCCTAGCCCTCCCGAAACGTCGGACCGCCCATAGGTAGAGGGGACCGGTTCGGGGAAATTCGAGAGCTACACCGACTTGAAAGCCATTCATTGAATCCAAAATGGCCAAGCTCACAAAGCCAAATCGAAGGCCCTTCACCAAACCATAATCGCCAAGATCTTTCAGGTCGATGTACCCCGCAAGATACCTCGGTCGGCCCCCTCTCCCCCCGGAAGAGGGCTGGGGTGAGGGTAGCTTTTGCCCCCCATCCCGGAAGAATCATCTACAGAAACTGAGACCGGCCAGAAGCCATCATTGCCATGACAATGGTATCGTCCCCTCCTTTTCCAAATTTCTGACAGATTATGAATAGAACCAAATCCACAATCTGGGCCATTGCTCCCGCACCAGGCATCCCTGAATCACCCGCTCTTCCAATTGAGTCTGCAAACCTTCGACCCGCTTGCTTCGAGCCGCCCTACGCTGTCGTGAGTATTCTCCCGTGCTCTCGTTGATGGATGTCTACAGGCCCAACACATCGCAGAACGCGCGACTGAATGAGTTGCTGACTGTGAGCGAAGCCAATATTGACAGTGCTGAATCCACAGCCGACCTATTGAAGGTGATCCACGAGTTCGCCTCCTACGATGGCCCGCTCAAATTCAATTGCACACGCGCATGGTGTTTTTTCGGTACTGGCCTGCTATTGATTGCGGGCGCTGTAGTCCTTTTTGGGTATATGAATACCTATTCCGTCGTTTCTTTTTTTCAACGTCTGCACATTGAGCCTGGCTTGGTCGGCGCAGTCACTGGTGTGCTAGGCATCGGGTTCGCCGTTGGGAGCATCAATTGGATGACATCCAAAGCTGATCGCTTGCCATCGCTCAGCCGAAGAATTGCTGAACTGTCCTCCTACTTCCACAACGGGTTGATGTTCCTGGAAGAAGACTCGGACTGGACCCTCGACGAACTGGATGCGCAATTTGGTGACTACACTCGAGGCAACTACAGCCGAGAGTTTGTCGAATCGATAGAGGGAGTATTTACCGGCACACTGCGTGAGCTTCCTTACAATTACCGCCAACTGCACTACGTCAACAAACGAACGGTGCAAGTCACGGTGACCGACAAAGACGGCAAAACCAAAACGGAGACGCGAGTAGTGTATGACCACTACGACCGGTACAGTTTGGTCATCGACTTTCCCTGGGTCACAGGGATATCGGTCAGATCTGATGACCAATCAGAGAACGACTACTCATGGCCGATGGACACGGCATCTCCGGACTTTAATAAAGCGTTCTGTTTGACTGGGCAGAGCGAGATACTCTGCGCGAAATTCATCAAACCTTCGACAGTGCTCCACTTGCTGAAGCTGTTCGACATCCTCCATCGTCCGAACCTGGAGTTCTCCGACAAGGGCAAGCTCTGCCTCAGCTTCGCGAGCAGCGATCTGCTCGCGTTCGGTAGCGAGTATTCGCTGGCTTCACCCAACGAGTTTTACGCAGAGATTGATGCAGGTGTCGATCTGCCGCGCCTGATGTCTGTGCTCCAATGGAGCCATGCACTCACTGAACTGCACGATGACAACTTTACCTTGACCGCCACTCCCCCAAAAAAACGCAAAGAGAAGTAAGCCATGGACATTGCACTCATCCTCTCCGCTGTGATCGCCGTCGTCATCATCTTAGTGGGCGTGGGCATCTACAACGACATCATCGGGGGACACAACGCAGTACAACGTGCATGGTCGGACGTCCTCGTTTACGAACGCCAAAAGACCAAGGTGCTCGATCAGCTTCAAAAGGTGCTCGCCGACTTCATGGTCTTTGAGGCCAGCCTCCTCGAAAAGATCACCGGCCTGCGCAGCGCGGTCCACGCCCTGCCTGCTGGAGCAGACGGCCATGCCCTCACAAAAGTTGAAACCGCCTCGAGAGAGCTGATGGGTGGCTTGCGCATCGCTTTCGAGGCCTACCCTGACCTGAAAGCATCAGAAGCGGCGAACAACATGATGCGTGAAATTGCCGAACAACAAGAGAACGTCGGCGCAGCCATCACCATCTACAACCGCAACGTCGAACTGTTCAACAACACCGTGGAAATGTTCCCCGGCTCGGTCGTCAATGGCCTGTTCAACAAGAAAACTCGCGTTACGCCATTCACCGATACCGAAGCTTCGCAGAGTTTCTCTTACACCCCGAATATCTAACCTGCGTTAAGCAATCAACCATCACCCGTGAGGGTGGTGGTCTATCACCTGCCTTCTTGAATAGATCCGCCGCTGATTTCTGGGGCGCGAACCATTCAATGACACGAGCGTTCAATCAGCCCCTTCTGAATCAACCAGCCCCACCACCGGAACCTGCCACGAAGGCTTTTTCCCACTCTGACCATCAAACACCCGACGCGCCTCGCGAAAATCATCCACGTGCTGCACAACCCAAGTCCAAATCGGCGACATACGAACCAACAGCTCCATCCCCAACGCCGTCAACTCGTACTCAACATGGGGCGGCACTTGATCCAACTCCCGCCGTATCAGCAGACCATCGCGTTCCAGCGCGCGCAGCGTCTTGGTCAACATGCGCTGAGTCACGCCCGTCATTTGCCGTTTGATCTCGGTATGACGCATCGTGCCGTACACACCCAGGGTATGCAGGATACCCAGTGACCAGCGGCTACCGGCGTGCGCCAGGACTTCGCGCCGCACGCCATCTTCGTCTCGTCTTAGCGTCTGGCAGATCGCTTCTGCCTGGCTAATGATTTCCTCATCGGTCATGTGTCCCCCTGGTATCACGCGTGTGCCTTCTTCTGAGCGCTGCGCAATCGTGCCAGCATCGGCAGATCATACAGACGACGAATCTCAGGAAACATCATGACCCCAGCGACTCACCCTTCCCCACAATCCATTCTCGTACTCGGCGCCGGCGAACTCGGCCTGCCGGTGCTGCGCAATCTTGCGCGGGTAGCAAAACTCTCGCCCGGCAGCACCATCAGCGTCATGCTCAGGGACTCGACCATCAACACGCAAGCCCCCGAGAAAAAGCGGGAAATCGATGAACTGCGCAGTCTGGGCATCCAGCTAGTCGCTGCAGACCTGGTTAACGATTCCATCGATCAACTGGCCGAAGTGTTCGCAGCATTCGACACCGTCATAGGCTGCGCCGGCATGGTCGCGGGCCGCGAAACACCGATGAAACTGGCAACAGCAGCGCTCAGGTCCGGCGTGAAGCGCTACTTCCCCTGGCAGTTTGGCGTCGATTTCGAAGTGATTGGCCGGGGCAGCCCGCAGGACTTGTTCGATGCGCAACTCGACGTGCGCGAGTTGCTCCGCGCTCAGGATAAAACCGAATGGGTGATCATCTCGACCGGCATGTTCACCAGTTTTCTGTTCGAGCCGGTCTTTGAGGTCGTCGATTTTGAGAGCGACACCGTCAACGCCTTGGGCAGCCTGGAAACCAGCGTGACGCTCACGACACCGGAGGACATCGGCAAGCTGACAGCGGACATCGTTTTCTTCGAACCGCGATTTCGCAATGAGATCGTCTACCTGTCTGGCGACACGGTGACGTATGGACAAGTGGCGAGCCTGCTTGAACGTGTGCTGGGGCGTCCGTTCAAGCGTAACGTCTGGACGGTTCCGTACCTGATGCAGGAACTGGAAAAAGACCCCACTCACCACATCAAAAAATACCGCGCCGTATTTGCCCAAGGCAGAGGTGTGGCGTGGCCTAAAGCGGGGACGTTCAACGAACAGCAGTCGATTCAGGTCACTACGGCTGAACAGTGGGCGCGGGACAACCTGGCAGTCGACTGACGCAAAGAAAAAACCCCGCCATTCGCCGGTACAGATACGCGTACATCGTCTCGACATTTATCGCGGCTGAAGAGCCAGCCCGCTCCCACCTTGGAACACGCTCAAAGGTGGGAGCGAGCCTGCTCGCGAAGGCGCCAGAATGAACACCCGATTATTCACCAAGTGATCCCGACACCCGCATCACTCCGGCAACTGTAAGTTATCCAGCGCCCGATTCACCGCCAACTCCCCGAGCATGATCAACTGCGCAATCCCCGCCAGCGCATGGCGCTGCGATGCCGGCAACAGACTGGAGACGTTCTGGGCTATGGTTTTGGCCGAAGCGAGTGTTGCACTGGCATCGACCAGCAGTTCTTCGGTTTTGTTGTCCGCCGTCACGGCGTACATCCCACGGTTTTTACGTGGGGGCGGCGTGGAACCGGGCGGACAGAGGTAATGGTCGAGCGCGCGGTCGGCGGCTTCGTGGAGTTTTCTGGAATCGATGGATTCGTAGGGGGAAACCGAGGCAGTTTCGGGCGGATTGGGTGTTGGTTTGATCATGGTGAAGCTCCAAATTTATACCTGGTGGAACCACCAACACCTGTCGCTAAACAAGTAAGGGTGGCAGCTGTACGCGGGTTAGCGAACCGAGAGGTATAAGACCCGGCAGACCCGAAGGTCTCCCACGCACAGCCACCATATCGTCGTCGCAAACGTCTGCGACAAGCTGGAGCGTCGTTGTACTTATACCTGGTCGGGTCGCTAAACCCGGTCGCTGGGTTGCCAGCGACACGTAGACGATAAAGACCAGGTACAAAGCGCACAAGCCGGCGGATTCTGGCGTAGCTGTAGGCAAAGGCGCAAGGATATGTAGCCTGAGAGAGTGTGTAGAGATGTCTTTTTAAACATTTGCGTTTATAGGGACCCTCATTGCGTCTCGGATCCCTCAGCGGACCTGTCCCTTTATTCGAACACGCAAAAAAAATGGCTGAGATTGCCAGTCGTATCAGCCAGACTCAGGTAGTTGATGCTGCTCTGGTATTGACCGATCCGTATCGCATTAGAGCTCGTGCTGTAAGCGGCTATCGCTGGCCTTAGGGTTTGGCGCCTGATTGGGGCATTTGCATTCGCTATATTTTTTGCGAGCAGTCTTGTGAACCTAATCCTCATCTATCGCTTTTCAATAAACAAGCCACCAAATAGATGGCTTTTGGCCTCGCCGCTGATTAACATCGGGATGCCTCGCCTGCTTGCTGGTGCAGCCGCCTCACAGCACTGAACCAAGTTTGACAGACGCCAGCCATCTCTCTTCGGAGGTTGCTGTCCGGGTCGCGACCAAGATCGCCGTTAAGGCTTCGCGGTCTCCCGAAGGTAAAGGGCATCGCTCGACTGCTGCGTCAATAACCGTAACTCTGTCTGTACGTTGGGGTCACCAGACGGTTAGCAGCTTTACTTTCAGCGCGGTGTTCGATGTTCAGCCGCACGGCGTGCGCTTGACCGCGAAGTCCAAAAAGGTACGATTTTCACCTTTGCGGGGCCTTCGGAGGACAATGTGCGATTGTGCAAAAACGTGCCAACCTGGCGCATGGCGCGAGTTCAACCGCGAGGCCCAAAAAGCTACGATTTATCGTGTTTTGACGGAATCTTTGGAGGTAATCATGCGTTTATGCAAAAACGTGCCAGCTTGGCGCTCACCGCATCACGGAGTTTCGTGACTGCGATCAGCCTCGCCTGCTTGCTGGTGCAGCCGCCTCACAGCACTGAACCAAGTTTGACAGACGCCAGCCTTCTCTCTTCGGAGGTTGCTGTCCGGGTCGCGACCAAGATCGCCGTTAAGGCTTCGCGGTCTCCCGAAGGTTGAAGGTCCCCTGTAGCAGTTGGGTGAGAGTTCACTGGTGTCTCCCGACAAACAAGGAGTTTTTGTGGCCTCGTCGCTTTACCGTAGGATCTATAGTGGGGATTCGTTGTATTCGGCTTGGAGGAAGGTCAAAGAAAGCGCCCTTGCCTCATCATCCGAAACTATCCGAAACGAAGCCAAGGATTTCGAGAGCCAACTCCCCCGGTCGCTTTCAGAAATCCAACGTGCGCTATCCAAGAAGACTTTTAGATTCCAGAAGCAGACCGGCGTGGCGAAAACTAAAGCCAACGGAAATTCTCGCCCGATTGTGCTTTCACCCATACCCAACCGAATTGTCCAGCGGGCCCTACTTGACGCCTTATCCCGTATTAAGTTGGTGAAAGAGGCGATGTCTACCCCCACGAGCTACGGAGGCATAAAAAATAAACGGGTCTCGATGGCAATAGCCGACACCAAAGACGCAATTGCCAAAGGAGCAGCTTTCCATATCAGGTCAGATATTGCTGAGTTCTTCACTAGGATTGACAAGGCTCGTGTGATGAGACTCGTGGCACCTCACATCATATGCCCTGACACGATTGCATTATTCCAAGCAGCGATTACCACAGACCTCGCGAACATTGACGTACTTCGACGACAGGGTCTGTATGAGATTTTCCCTATCGGGGTGGAAGGTGTAGCTCAGGGATCCCCTTTATCCCCACTCATAGCCAATTTGTACCTTCATGACTTTGACAGAGCCATGAACGATGGTGAAGTCACTTGTCTTCGGTACATCGATGATTTCCTGATCCTTGGCAAGGACATGGGCTGTGTGGATCGTGCTTTTAGAAAGGCACAGGCTGAACTCAAAAAGCTCTCACTTGAAGCATACCTGCCAACAGCAACAAGCGGCAAAGCTTCAAGGGGCCATACAGCTAAAGGATTCGATTTCTTAGGCTGCTTCGTTTCGGCGGGATTGGTCCAACCTTCTACTGCTACTAGGGAGCGATTCAAGAAACGGATCAGATCCGATTTAGACGCATCGATACGCATGATGAAATTCAGTGTCGAAGCTGGAGCTTTATCCCCAAAGGGATCCTATTCTGGCGCACTACAGAATCTCGACCGAGTAATCTTGGGTTGGGGAAAAGCCTTTTCCTTTTGCAGCGATGGCCAGTGGATTAAGAGCTTGGATGACTACATCACAAGCACATTGGCTCAATATGAAATTGAGAAAGCGAATCTCTTCCAAAGAGCAAATGGCACGGCCCAGCGTAGGATGTTGGGGGTAAGGCTGCTTGCAGCGGTCCACTCGGAGCGCAGACAAGCGGAGTAACCGCTTTTTTCTCAATGCGTCTCTATTATTATGCTGGGTTTCTCCTTCAGTAACGAAAGCGGCGTCATTACTTCTCCACTATGCGCTCATAAACCAGTTCATAGAGCTTCTGCGCAAGGGATTCGTCGTAGTCGATTCTAAATCCGGTAATGGCCATTCCCTGACTGCTCCAGACGCCACAGTCAGATGTGTCTGCGTAGATCCACCATATCGAATAGCCTCTCACCACAGCAAACCAATTCGAGTAACCAGAAGGAATATTCTCTTGCAGTAAGGGAGTTTCCTGCCTCTCCTTTAACTCTGCCCAAGTTCGCCACCTACTGACCTTCTCACCATTCTGAACTATGTGCTTTTGAATACTGCTGCGTGTGTGCATCAGCCCCTTCCCTGCGTGGTTCACACATTCAGATTAAGGTTCCAGATACCAAATCAAGAGACCTACAATGGACTCCGCTACCAGCACTTGGCCTTCAATAAGGCTGCCATTACATTTTCCATAGCACGCTTGCTTTGGTGATTGTCTGATGATGGGGTCAAGAAAAGGCCGCGGGGAAAAATTGCGCTCACCCATTCTTCAGGAATGCGCTGTAGCTGATTTAACCATTCGAACTCTTCTCGGAAAACCTGATAGATAATTTCATCTGTTTCAGAGATTAAATCTTCACGCATGCAACCCCGGGGCAGTCCGACTTTAGAGATTGTTCCCTCCGGCCAAGTCATTTGGCTGAAGCTACTCATTATCGAACCACCACCACGTGGGTACTCGTAGTGCGTCGATAGTGGCTCCAGTCCCCACAACGAAGCGCCTGATGGCAGTGGCGCTTTATTAGCAAGCACCAAGTACGATCCCAAGCTTGTATCGCAGATTCCAACGATATTGCCGTTCTGTTTTTGGCGCTCCAGCTCTTGGGCCACCTTCGGATGAACTATCTTTAGACTTGCCCGGAGGCCATCCAGTTGCGTGCGTCGGAACGCAATGAGTTCCGCCTCGCGCTCAATACGACGCGCTTCCTTTTCTTTTTTAAGCTGCTCGCGAGCGATATTAGCTTGTGAAGGCTGAAGCTGCCTTTCGAGCAGCGCAACAAGCTCCCCTCCACTGACCATTACGTGAGGATGGAGGTCCTGGTTGTCCTTCAAATATTGCAGCAAGCGCGGCAAGCAACTGGTGTTGAACCATTCACTTGCGCCGTCTACGCTTCCTCCATTCGCGACCACCTCGAGAGGATTAATGCTAGCGAGGCGGAAGGTGCGGTGTAAGATTTTTTCTAAGGTATACGCATCGGTTTCTGACGTTAGGCGAACGCCTAGTGACTGATGAAAATCAATCGACTCCCACCGAAAACTCCGAGCTCTAGCGAGTATTTTGTTCGCTTTGCCAATCTTGAATCTAGGGTGTTTTAGGTCATGCAGAATGTAAACGTGGGACGTCAAGTGCTGATCCTCAAGACTAGATTTTCACCATCCGCTTTTGGCCGAAAGCAGCCGCTTTAGAGACCGCTTTCGTCCAAAAGGAGCTGGGCGCGAATAGCAGCTTTCGCCCAAGACCTAACACTCGTGAAAGGCCATCCTTGCTTAGTTTCTTCCTCTGAACCCAGCAGGTGCAGCCTTCCTCTCTTTCGCCAGTTCCGCATTTACACTGTTTTGAAATGCTAGTAGGTCTACCTCAAATATGCTGACAACTGCCTGATTGTTCCCATGCACATGTGCAATCTGCCGCTCATGATGCGCTTTGAACGGTGCCTGAGCGTTAGACCCACCGTACTGCCCTGTATTGGTAAGCATCACAGGTTGGTACATATGAAACTGCAGGGCGGTGGCCATAGTGTCGAACGTTCCGATGTCCTTATTAAGGGCCGCGATCACAAAGCCGTCAGTGATGTCACGCATATCGGCCGCGAGTTTCAGATCAGTCGCGTCATAGCAAATAGCGCCAGTTAGCCTCGCTGTTATGCCCCGGGCATCCTTAAACTCGACGATCACTTGATATGGTCGGTGCCCGGCCACCCCAGCTCTCTTTTCCCATGGAATTCCATACTCTTTTCCTTGATAAGCGCAAACAATCTGTCGGCCTGCAGCACTCTCTTGACGCAGTAGCCATACACCTCGGTTGATAGGCTTTTTGAGATAGGAGTGATGGACAAAGGTCTGGCCCGCAAATATCACTGCACCCGTGCTGTCTGAAAGTCGATGTAACAGCCACATGTCGTCGGGATGGATGGAAAGCTCAGGGAACACAATCAAGTCCAATTGAGCTTTACGCTGTGAGGAAGCTTTTCGGTTAGCAAAGCGCGCGGCAGCTAGTTGTTGACCGATCAAGCGGCACATCGAAGCCAAGTGCGCTCTGTGTCTAGCTCGATAAGGTTCTGTCCAATGTAGTGGATCAGCTTCTGAAAAATCTACGTCCCTAGGCATCAGAGACTGAACCAACGCGACCTTGAAAGCGGACAAACTAGTTGTGGTAACGCACTCGATAGGCAACAAATAAGCCGGAAGATTGGATTGCCTCCCGAATAGACGTCCTTGCTCTGCCAGCCGCGCCTTGACCAATATGAGCAAATCGGCCGGGGCAACGACTTCATAAAACCCGACAACGACGTTCCGATTGATCTCCAGCCCGGGCCACTGCAGAAGTCGCATGACCAATTCGTTGAGCCAAGGCGAAATGGGTGTAGGTTCTTCGCCCAAACCACGGTTAAGCGGCATCAAGCCCAAGCGGCGTTTGTACCAACTGCTTTGAATGCCGCGATAGCGATCAAATTGCTCCTCACGCAGCGGGAAGAAACGAGTGGTAAAGTCATTTTCTCCGACGATGGCGGAGCGCATTAGACGCCCTAGGCGGTAGGCCCAAGCCAGTTCATCCGAGCACCATGAAGGTTTCTCGTTCCAAGGTTGCACTATCTTGTTCGGTGCCTTGAATGACAATGTGATTGGAGTAGCCGGGTCTTGAATTCTACTCCAGTCCGCGCACTCGACCGATAGCCATTCCAAACTTACTCCATCATTATCAAGAACCCCAAGGGGCGTAGCTTTCAGAAGCTCTGCTGTTAACTTAAGCAACGCATTTTCTTGAACGAACGGGTTATCAGGGTGTGAAACTATCGCAAGCAACGACCGCTTACCGCCACGCCAATCTTGAACTCGAACGGAGTAATCTTGGGGCTGGGGAGGATAAAGATATCGATCGGCATGTTTCACCCAGCCAACTTTACCTCTGCCAATCCATGCTGCATGAAGCTCACCCAAGACTTTCGGCTCGATCATTGCGATGTCATCAATAAGTTTGTTGGCATCCTTGATGGGGAGTGTCTGTAGCCATGTACCAAGCCAAATAACAAACTTGTCGCGCTGGCCGGTAATACGCAAAACCAGCAGCCCGGCCGTGAGCGAGGTCGAGATATCTGCCGTTAAAGGGGGTGTAAAGCGCAACGCAGCATGGAGAGCGTTATAGGCGACAAGCTCTTTCACTGGCGGCAGTAGAACTGGGTACTGCATGACCGCAAGGAAAAGAGCAGCTTGCTGGTGTAGATACCACGGCAACTGAGCATCTGCGACTATCTCTAGCGCCGCTTGCAATAGCTCTTTTCGGTATCCACTAATATCAGCCGAGGACGGGTAACTTTCTGGGCGATGCATACCAGTTTCCACCGCGCCCGCCCTGAGCAGATCCGATAATACGAATAACGAAACCTCACGTTCGGCTGGATTGGCGTCTCGCTTAAGTTTCAGTTGCAAGGCTTGCAGTACTGGCCGTAAAAGTTCCGCTGAAGGAAAAATGTCTAGGCCACAGCGGAGAACGCTTGCCAAGGCAGGATTACGTGACCAGCACGCAACAAGCTTTCGCGCGATTGTCTCCATCTCATGATCAAGCGCTTGGCGTTCACTCACTTCACTGTTGGCAAGCACATCCTCGGCAGGCAACTCTGGATCCGCCATGCTGCGGCGCATCCTTAAAACCTGGCGCAGACGATTGGCTGCGAAACGTTTTACCGTGTCGTCCCTAACATCCGCTCTAGGGAGTGAAATTCTAGCCAAAGCCAGCGGATTTTCATCGACGTCACCAACATCCTCTAGCGCATCTGCCAGCCAGAGAAGATGATCCAAACTTCCAGTAGCCTGCAACAACGTGGCCGGGTCTGGAGCTGTACTGATTTGTCCGTTTACACCGCGCATGAATCGGGAAGTGCTCCCCTGAACCGCGAAATCCTCCCATGCAATGACCTCGGACTTCTCCCTTTTTACTTCCAGACCATTTCGCGCATTCTTGAAGCACCAATCAAGCTGAAGATTAGCCCAATCACTTAAGTCATTCGCGATGGTCTCGAGCGCTAGGCTATTCGCGGCTTCGTTAGGAATTGCCACAACCAAGCGCATGTCGTCTACGTAGCGACAGTAATCGATCAATCTCGCCGACACAGTGCTGCCATTCACTTTGATAGGAATAGCTGAGCGCAGGGGTAACCCACCGACAATCATTTGATCGAAATCATGCATATAGGCGTTGGCAAAAAAACCACTAGCTACCAATCCCTGGGGCAGCCCTAATTTCAACTCCTCCCGATCGGCGATGTCTTTTTCATGCCACTCCCAGCGGAGAATATTCTCTGCGGCTAGCCAGAACGGTTCGGATACTGACGCCGTATATGGAATAGCGAATTTCGAGGCATAACTTTGGAACATACTGCGCAAGCGGGTGACTACGGCAGGCTGATGTACACAGTCATAAAATTTCGCGAGATCAAGTTTTACTACAAAAAGTCGCTCATCCAGTAGGGTCGGAAGCGCTTCACGGCATACTTCGGCTGGACGCTCTAGGAAGCGCTGATAGTCGACAAAAAACTGCGAGTAGGTGGTTCCATTTCCCCAGCGAAACCTCGCCTGTTGACGCCCATCCGAATCACTTTGCCAGTCACAAAATAGCCGATTACCGTAGCTGCAGACTTGCTGCCTAGCATGTGCTTTGCTGACATACGCGGCTGGGTCGGTATTGCCCTGCAAGGTCTCTACAGCGTCAGCTATGCAGAGCATTACGGCGGATGCCATAACTTGCTCGCGAATACTGACGTGGGCCAACGGTCGCAACTCTGGTTCTACCTGAACGGAGTTGTCCGCCTTGGGGGTCGGCTTGAACTTCCAGTCTCCACCTTCCGCTTTAGGCGGAAAATGCCACTTCCCGTTCTTAGGTGCTGGGACCAAGCGTAAGGGATTAGCGAGAGCGTGGTCGCCTGAGGATATCTGCTGCTGCCAAATGCTTAGAGTCTGAGGAAGTAGGAGAGATACCTGCTCCAACTCCAGAATATCGGCATACCAATTATGTCGCCGAATATACGAGTCAGATTTTTTCCATGCTTGCGCAAGCACGACCTCATCAGAAAGGAGGGAGAGCAAAGGTCCCAAACGCTCATAACGACTTGCAACGACACTCACGCGGCTGTCTCCATGACAAATACATCAAATTATTGGTTATTGGATCTAAAGGCTTAACCGAAGCGATGCTCCACCGTGCGCTTGCATTCTTAGCCCCGCCTGCTACCGATAGCCTGACAAAGACGCCATCGTTTTGGGGATTCACAGCGGCTCCAAAAATGGACGATATCGTTCACGCTCTGACTTCCGCGCCGAGATCCACATCGTGATTTTTCCAGACTGCGCGCATGTTGGGGTTGTTAGTTAAGCAGCAAGGGCCGGTGGCCGCGAACCTTGAACACGTCGAAATGTCTCATTTCCCTGCTACCTCTGAGCGCTCATCCAGGGGCAGAATAGCGAGCGATGGATCAATCCTGACTAAGACCATCAACATATTTGATGGCCGCGAGGAATGCGTCTCGAGCATTCGGAGATTGCATAGTCTTTCGGGCAGCCTTGAATGCGAACCACATCTCTCCGTTAGATAATACACATGGAGCATGCGCGAGATAGATGGGCTTTTTCAGCGCAAAGGCATACCCGATCTCAAGCAATGTTCCATAACACTCCGCATCTTCCAGCCACACGAATACTGCGTCCGCTTTGGCGATGCCTGCCAGGGATCGTTCGAACACGACGCTCCCCGCATTAGCAGATCCTGTATTCGATGAGCAAAAGTTTTCCGCCGCTCCATGAGTGCCGGTGCCATATGTTCCGGACGATTTGGAGCTTGCCCACGGGTTCTGATCACCTGCGACATGGGCGCATCCGTGATCGCACCCTACAGTCCAAGGACCCGAGTACGCGAAAGTAACTCCTTCAACAGTTTCCTCCACAACTTTTGGGGTTGCACTCCATGCCTCCTGCTCAAAACCGAGAAGAGAGCACTCAACCAATCCGAAACGATTTCGATCTCGTTCAATTCGACCTGCTGCATACCAAACTACCGGTTTCCGGGACATTCGATTGATTCCATTCCTAGTCTGCTGCATTTCAGCAGAAGTGCACATAGAGCCGCGAGAGTATCATGGCCATTTAATATCTCATACGCTATACAGGGCCTTCTGATTAGTGATTGAAGCCGTAAGCTATGCTTTCTTCTGGTCGCCCCACCCGTCGTATTACATCGATCTCCAAGGATACGAAGTGGCCGATATTGTTCACTCATAACGATGCGTTTCTGGCCGAAAACAGACGCAAGTACTCTTTACCAGCAAATCAGGGCCGAGTCAGTTTCGGCAACACCACCCCCTCCACCAACCTCTCCACCCCCAACCTCACCCTCTCCCCACCCTGCTCAATCACCACCCCATCCCGCTCCACCGCCACCAACTTCACCCCAGGCCCCACGTTCTCCCCCTGCAAAAAACTCCTCGGCGGCCCATCGTTCAGACTCAGTATCGCCACCGCCCCCCGACTCCCCGCCATCACCCCGCTCACCTTGATATCCATCGGCGCCGTTTGATTGGAAAACCACTGCAACGCCGGGCTATCACTGCGTGCCGCCAACAACTGCGGGGCCGCTGCCGGGGTGTGTGATTCGGCGGAGGTCAGCAGCAGCGACGACCATGTCGCCACGCCGACCAGCGCGGCGAGCAGTGCGAGGGCCTGAACCATTTGGGGTGGGGAAACGCGTGCGGTGAAGGTCATGGGTTGAATCTCCTTTTTATCCCTGCTGTCAGCCTACGCGGCAATTCTCTCCGTTTTATTTCACACGCCTTACATGTTGGCCGTGCACGATGGCGCAGGACGCAAAGGAGCGCGCGCGCGATGAACAGGCAACAGGGTTTTACGCTGATCGAGTTGATGGTGGTGCTGGTGATCATCGGCATCGCCAGTGCGGCGATCAGCCTGAGTATCAAGCCCGATCCGCTGCAGTTGCTGCGCAAGGATGCCGAGCGTGTGGCGCAGTTGCTGCAGGTGGCGCAGGCGGAGGCTCGTGCGGATGGGCGACCGATTGTGTGGGTGAGTGATGCCAAGGGGTTTCGCTTTAGTCGGCGCAGTGACAGTGGCAAGGGGTTTGATCATTTCGCGCAGGATCCGCAGTTGCGGCCGCGTGCCTGGCAGAGTCCGAAGATGGAGGTGCGGGTGGAGCCGAAACAGAAGGTTGTGCTGAACGCTGAGTGGATCAATCCGCCGCTGCAACTGACGTTGTCGGATGGCTTGAATCGCTTGAGTGTGCTGCGCGATGGCAGCGGAAGGATCAGCCTGCAATGAAGCGCCAGCAAGGGTTTACGTTGATTGAGGTGATGGTCGCGATTTTGTTGATGGCGGTGGTGAGTTTGATTGCCTGGCGGGGGCTGGACAGTGTCACGCGGGCGGACAGTCATTTGCAGGCGAGCAGTGAGCAGAGTGACGGTTTGTTGCGGGCGCTGAATCAGTTGCAGCGGGATGTGGAGATGCGGGCGGGGATTGAGTTGACCGAGCCGAAGAAGGTTGGGGTGGATGATGAGCCGGTGACGGCGCCGGCCGCTCTGACTGTGCGCAGTAGCGACAGTAAGGGGTTTCGGCTGGACATTATTCGTACGGCGGCGGATCAGCCGGGGGCGTTGCAGCGGGTGCGGTGGTGGGTCAAGGGTGACACGTTGTATCGGGCGGTGGCTGAGGCGCGGAGTCGGTATCCGTTGCCGGCGCCTGGGAATGGGGTTGCTGTTTTGAGTGATGTCAGCGATGTGCAGGTGCGGGTTTGGGAGGTGGATAAGGGGTGGCGGCAGTTGAGCGGGAATCGGCGGGAGGATCCGTTGGGGTTGGAGATTCGGTTGAGTCGGGGGACGGCGCAGGGGGTGGAGAAGTATCGGCAGGTGATTGGGCCGTTGGAGTAATTTGCTGGCCATGAATTAAATGTGGAAGGGGGTTTGCGACCGAATGTGGTGGGTCAGGCGATATTGTTGTTGCTGATGGTCCGCTTTCGCGAGCAGGCTCGCTCCCACAATTGGATTGGGGGTAGTCAGTTGGAGGTTGGTTGGCTGGTAGGCCGTCATCGCTGGCAAGCCAGCTCCCACAGGGATTGGGGGTAGTCAGTTGGAGGTTGGTTGGCTGTGAGGTCGTTATCGCGAGCAGGCTCACTCCTACAATTCGATTGGGGGTAGTCAGTTGGGGATTGGTTGGCTGTGAGGCCGTCATCGCTGGCAAGCCAGCTCCCACAGGGATTGGGTGGAGTCAGCTGGGGATGGGTTGGCTGGAGGGCCGTCTTCGCGAGCAGGCTCGCTCCCACCGTTTTTAATTTGCGTACACCCTGCGGCAAAGCCGCCCCACTCAACAGGATGAGCGTTAGCTCGGCTGCAGCTTTTGATCTTGATCCACGGGCGACGTCGGAAGGCTGAGTGGAGGGATTCATCCGGGGGTGGGAGCGCAGCGACCGTTTGGCGCAGCCAAATGCATCGAGAGGAGGTGCAGCGAAGCAAACCGTAGGCGATGCGCCCGGATGGATCCCGGAGCGAAGGAACCCCGAGCCCCAGCGAGCGGGCCGGACGTAGGAGCAAGCGTTTTTTTGCTTACTTTTTTTAGGCGTTTGTAAAAAAAGTGAGTCGCCGTAAGGGCGAAACCCTAAGCCGCCGTTACCGCAGCAACGGATATGTACCCAATAAAACCCACTAACTCAAAACGACAACGCCGCCGGGGAGTTCGGTGCATTTGACGCCATAGGCGTCGCGGATGAGCAGTGCGACGCCGGCGAGTTGGTCGAGGCTGAAGCGGGCCTGGACGCGGCGTTGGCCGAGTTCGCGGTTGAGCAGCAGCAACATGCCGGGGCGGTAGCGGTTGATCTCGTCGATCATCTGGCTGAGGGTCGCGCCGTTGAAGACCAGCACTTGTTGGCGCCAGTTCATCACGACGGCTGTGTCGACGCTTTGCACACTGCCAACCTGCCGCGCGTCATAGGTCACCTGCTGCCCCGGTTCAAGACGCAGGCTACGCCCCTCAACATCCACTTCAACCGCGCCATCAAGGCAAGTCACGCAAACTTGCTGATCAGTGTTGCGCAGGTTGAAACGCGCCTGACTGGCGCGCAACCACCCTCCTCCAGCCTGCATCGCCAGCGGCAACCGCGCCGTCTGCACTTCAACCTCACCACTGACCAGTTCAAACCCCTGCACACCGTCAGACACGGCACGCTGATTAATCCGCGTCTGAGTATTCAGCTCCAGGCTCACACCCTGCGCCGGTTCAAAGCGGCGCTGCTGGCCGACTTCAGTAATGTAGTCAGCGCCCAACCCTTCAAAACCACCAGGAATCGTCCCGCGCACCAGCAAAAACCCCGCCGACGCCGCAATCGCCCCGCCGAGAAAGGCACGACGGCCAAACCCACGCGGCGCCTGCATTTGCTCCACGGCCGGTTGCAGTTGCTGCCACAACCGCTTGGCCTCTTCGAATGCGCGGGCATGCTCGGCACTCTGCGCGCACCATTCGCGCAGAGCACGGGCGTCGGCAACGGTGGCGCGGCCGGAGGTCAGCAGGACCAGCCAGTCGCGGGCTTCGCTGTGCAGATGGTCGGCCGCCGATGGCTCGGCAGATGTCAGTCGAAAGATGTTCAAACGCGCAGATTCTCAACGAATTGATCGGGCACTATTCAGAAGACGGTTTTCCGGCCCCGCGACCGAACCGCTGAAACACTTTTCTTTCCAGTTTCGCGGCGCAGAAGCCCAATGCGGCTTTGATTTCCTTCTCGACCATGCGCGTGGAAATGCCGAAGCGCTGCGAGATTTCCAGATGCGGCGCCTCTTCCAGACGCGCCGCGATAAAGATCTTCCGGCGCCGTGCCGGCAGCTCGTACAACGCACTGAGCAGTGTCTGGATTTCCTTTTGCCCGCCCACTACTCGCGCGGGATCGAGAGCTTCATCGCCGATTTGCAGCAACTCTTCGACTTCCTCGCCAGTGAGCAGGCGCGCGTCGGCCTGGCGGCGGTCGGCGGCGATGTTCAGGGCCATGCGATAGAGGTAGGCATTGGGCCGCAGGACGTTCGGCGGCATCTCCATGCGGTCGACGCGCAGATAGGTTTCGTGCAGCACGTCGTTGGCCAGATCTTCCGAACCGAGACGCCTGCGCAGGCGCACCCGAAAGTCCTCGTAGGACGTCAGGAACAGTTGGACCATCGAACCTTGTCCGGTGTCTTTCATCCCCCGGAAACTCCTTCCCATTTGGTGCATTCCATGCGTTTCCCTGACGACTCCGGTAACAACAGCAACGTGACCGGCTGACGCAAGGCGCTGGGCGTCGGCCGGTCGATTTTGAGGTTGCGAAAACTTTCCACCAGCGCGTTGTCGCGCCGTACATCTCCGGTCGACGTGACCAACCGGTTGTGCTGCACCAAGCCGTCGCGGCCGACCCAGACCTGCAACACCGCGCGATAACTGCCCGGCCGGGTCAGCGGCGAGCGGCACAGATTGCGCTCGATCGCCGCTTGCACCGCCGTGGCGTAACTGCGGTTGACCGCGACGCTCTCCGGCGTCTGTTTTTGTGGCGGCGCCGGGACGTCTTCGACCTGCGCCACTTGCAACGTAAACGCATCGTCGCGGGCATAACGCGCCATCAAACCACTGCCGCCGAGCAAGCGACGCAGGGCATCGGCAGCGGTGTATTCACCGTCCACCGCCAGCGAGCGACGACCGCGACTCAACTGGCTGTCGACCAGCACCGCAACGCCAGTGGCGTGGCTGTACTGATCCAGCGCGCGGGCCAGATCCTGTGCCGGAATGTGCAGCGTCATGCGCAGGTCCGCCGGCACCGCGTCGGCCATGGCGTGGCCCGCCGCACAGCCAAGCAGCCACCCCAGACACATCCGGCGCACAAGCCTCGTTGAACGCTGAAAACCGTCCGTGGAATTGCCTCGCTGCACGGCTGACGAATCCTTGGAAATCGTCATCCTGAGGGCTGTTTATGAATCTGGTGTGACGGGCGGTGCAAAAAAACCATCACGGGAATTGCGCAAGGCTTGCACTAGACTCAAGCCAAAGCGCGGCCCCGTCGGGCCGGCCAGGAGGCGAGCATGAAAACACTGTGGCAATTCACCCTTGGCGGGCTGTTGTTGATGGCGCTGTCGAGCACTTATGCCGAGCAGCCGTTGGGCTGCGTGGAAGTGACGGTCGGCGGCTACAAGGCGCCGAATTACGACTGTTTGAGCCAGCAGATGGGCAACAACCCGGAAGGCGCTGCGGCGGCGGAGAAGAATCAGGAGGCGCTGAATGTGCCGGTGAACAAGCGGCCGCCGAATCAGGTCGGGCTCGCGACACCGGCGGCGACCAGTACGCGGATGGGCAATACCTTCGGCACTTCCGTGAAACCACAACGCCCACCGCAATGACACCCCACTAATCGTTCCCTCGCTCCGCGTGGGAACGATCATGGGGGGATCAATCGCTAGGGGTTTGGCGGAAGCTTACTGCGAGGCGATTCCAGCTGTTGATGGTGGTGACGGCCATGGTCAGGTCAACCAGTTCCCCTTCATTGAATTGCTCGCGCGCCAGCTGATACACCTCATCCGGCACACGGCTTTCCGCCAACAACGTCACCGCCTCGGCCCAGGCCAGCGCCGCACGCTCGCGCGGGTTGAAGAAGTTGCTGTCGCGCCACACCGCAACCGCATACAAGCGCCGATCACTCTCCCCGGCCCGCCGCGCATCTACCGAGTGCATGTCAGTGCAGAATGCGCAGCCATTGAGCTGAGAAGCGCGGATCCGGATCAATTGCAGTAGCGGCTGCTCGATACTGAGGTTGGCGGTCAGCGCCTCCATGGCAATCATCGCTTTCATCGCCTTGGGCGAAGCGTTGTAGTAATCCAGGCGCGGGGACATGGCGGTTCTCGGTAGACGGAATAATGACTTCACCGTAAACGCCGACAGCGATGCGTTACAGCCCCAATTGCACGGAAAACCGCTACACCACTGCCTCCCCGCCAAACACAAATCCCTGTAGGAGTGAGCCTGCTCGCGATAGCGGTGTGTCAGGCAACATTGATGTCGGATGTGCCACCGCGATCGCGAGCAGGCTCACTCCTACAGGGGATCCAGGCCAATTTGGGGTTTTTCGGGTAGGCAACTATTGCCGATCCCGCAACAGCGGTAATCTGGCGGGCACGCCAAATAGCCTAGGGAGCCTCGTCGGTATGGAACTTCACGTCGTGATCAACGGCCGCAAGGATCTTGCCGGTCAGTTGTATCAGCAGTTGCGCGGGGCCATCGAATCCGGGCGCCTGGCCGCTGGCACGCAATTGCCGCCCAGCCGTCTGCTCGCCGAGCAACTGGGCATTTCGCGCAAGACCATTTCCGACACCTACGCGCAACTGACCTACGAAAACTTCCTCACCGGGGTGATCGGCAAAGGCACTTACGTCAACGCGCGCCCGGCGCAGATCCAGCGCAAGCAAAGCCACAGCGAACTGGCCAGTGCCGAAGTGATCGAGAGCTGGCGCAATCTGCCGGTGTTCCTGCGTCATCCGACGCTGGAAGGCTCGCTGCGCTACGACTTCATCGGCGGCGCGACGAGCAAGGGCCAGTTTCCGCAGGATGACTGGCGCCGCTGCGTCGCCCATGCGATGCGCCAGATGGGCCAGTCCAAGGGTTTCTACAGTGTCGCCGAAGGCCTGCCGGCGCTGCGCAACGCGATTGCCCGGCACATTGCGTTTTCCCGGGGCATCAACTGCCAGGATGAAGACATCGTCGTGTGCAACGGCGCCCAGCAGGCGCTGGATTTGATCACCCGCGTATTGATCAGCCCCGGCAGTCGGGTGGCGATGGAAGACCCCGGTTATCCGCCGGCACGCCTGCTGTTCGGCACCCATGGCGCGGAGGTGGTCGGGATTCCAGTGGATGCCGAGGGCATTCAGGTCGAACACATTCCCGATGGCACGCGCCTCATCTACGTCACGCCGTCGCACCAGTTCCCGCTGGGCATGCCGATGAGTCAGGCGCGGCGTGAAGCCTTGCTGGCTCGCGCCCATGAGTTGGGGGCGATCATCATCGAGGACGACTATGACAGCGAGTTTCGCTACGAAGGCCGGCCGACCGATTCGCTGTTCAATCTCGACCAGCGCGGCATCGTCGCCTACGTCGGGACGTTCTCGAAAACCCTGCTGCCGGAGTTGCGCCTGGGTTATGCGATTCTGCCGCCGGCCATTCTTGAAGCGGTGATCCGTGCCAAGCAATTGACCGATTTGCACGCCTCGACCCTGCCGCAATGGGCGCTGGCTAAATTTATCGCCGAGGGTTGTCTGCTCAAACATATCCGCCGCTGTCATGCGATCTACGCCCAGCGCCGCGAGCGGATTCTGGCGCGCATGGCGACCGACTTGGCGCCATGGCTGGACGCGGTGCCGGCCAGCGCCGGGTTTCATATGGCGGTGTTCTGCAAGGTGCCCATCGATTTGCCGCTGGTGATCGAACTGGCAAAAAAAGTCGAAGTCGGGCTGTACTCGATCAATGGTTTCTATCATCAGCAACCGCCGAAAAACGGCCTGTACTTCGGCTTCGGCGCCATCGAAACCCTCGACATTGATATCGCGCTGGATCGTCTGCGCGACATCCTGCAACAAGTTGCCTGAATGATTGGCCTAAAGATTTAACCGCCGATTGGTTATTGGTGTTCCGAGGGGGCAGGCCTATTCTGCACAGGCGTTATCCCTCAATGAGCAGGATTCGTCCGGCCTGATTCAGGAGTGTGAGCAATGTCCAACGAAGTGATCAATACGGTCCAGGTGCAGGCTGCGGCCGGCCGCTCGGATGAACTGGGCAGGCAACTGCAGAAGATCGTCGAAACCCTGCGCGAAACGCCGGGCTGCGATTCCTACCTGGTCGACCGCTGCCCCGAGGACAGCCACCGCTGGACGGTCAGTGCCCGCTGGCAGTCGGAAGCGGCGATGCAGGCGCATTTCAACCGGCCCGAAGCGCAGGGGTTTATTGACTTGATCGATAGTCGATTGGCCAATAGCGTTGATTTCAATAGCTTCCCTATCGTCTGATCTGACGCCTTCGCGAGCAAGCTCGCTCCCACAGGTTTTTGTGTCGTACATTAATTATCGAACGACGCTGAACCCTGTGGGAGCGAGCTTGCTCGCGAAGGCGTATTCGGCCGCACCGAAGACCTTTCTGAAACATCGGCAATTGGTCACCTGATCTTCCCGAATATTGGCCGTTTGAATGCTTAGCCCTGCGGACTACTGTGATCAGCAACACCCCGATCATCACAGGTAACCCGCCATGAAAACCCTGCCCTTCTTCGCTGCCGCCCTCACCCTGAGCCTCTGCACCTCCGCCGCTTTCGCCCACGACCCGTCGGAAAAGGTCACCGTCCTCCAAGACCAGATGCTGAAAAACGCCCCCGGCAAAAAAGCCATGATGATTGAGGTCGACTACAAACCCGGCCAATCCTCCATCGCGCACAAACACGACGGCACGGCGATGGCTTACGTGCTTGAAGGTGAAGTGATTTCCCAGGTCAAAGGTGAGCAACCGATCACCTACAAGAAGGGCCAGTTCTGGTACGAACCGGCCGGCTCCGAGCATCTGGTGTCGAAAAATGCCAGCCAGACCAAGCCTGCCAAGTTGCTGGTCTTCATGGTGCTTTCCCCGGATGAGCAAGTGTTGATCCCGCTGAAAAACTGATGGCTGTTTAACCAGCCATAAATAAACGGGCGCAAATCGACGATTGGCGCCTTTTTATTTCCCGACGCAATTAGTGATGAAGGGTTAAAGCGAATCAGACTATTGCTCAGCTTTTATTACAGCAAATTGTCAGCTTGGCGGGTTTAGTCTGAATTAACTGTCGTCTCAGACGGCATTTCACACTTTCCGACTGATGTTGTTTCACGGGAGAAACACCATGAAACTTGCGCTCACCAGTGTCTTGGCGATATCGGTTTTAGCTCTGTCAGCCTGTTCAGTCCCTACCGCGCCTCAAGCAGTTTCCTCACTCGACACAATGCTCCCCCACCCCACCGTTCGCAGCAGCGCCACCCAAGTAAAAAGCGGTCCCGGCGTGTCGCTCGGCGTGGTCTATAGCCCGAGCACCCAGACCAATCGCGAATACTTGCGCGACTATCAGGCCAACGCAGGCACCGGTTTCGGCCAGAGCCTGCTGGTCCAGCCGATCCACGATGCCTATGTCGCCAGCTCCAAACCGGACATGGCGTTGGATTGGGTTAACGCGTCTTTGCAGCGTCAGTTCGGTTCGGTGACGGTGTATCCGGACATGCAGAGCCTGCGTGCGGCCAGACCGGATGTAGCCGCAATCGTCGACACCCACAGCCAATTGATCACCTCGCGCAGTTCCGATATCAAAGCCGATGTCAGTGCCGACTTTTATGATGCGCGGTTGAACTACATCGGTACGGCGAAAGGTTCGGACGCACGGGAATTGACGCCAGTGTGGGCGGACTTCAAACGGTCGGAAGAGATTATTGCGGATATTAATCAGCAGCAGGATGTGCAAGTTCGGGCGCTGCAGAAGTTTGACCAGTCGCTCAACAATTTAGTCGCACGGCCTGCGGATAAAGTGTCGATGCTTGATAGTAAGCAAGTTCAGAAGTTGTATTGAATGTAAGGGCCTCATCGCTGGCAAGCCAGCTCCCACAGGTATCGTGGTGCACCCGATCCTTGTGGGAGCTGGCTTGCCAGCGATGAGGCCATAACAGCCAGCAAAAAACTTCAGACATAAAAAAGCCCCGGCATCTCACGATACCGGGGCTTTTTCATTCAGCCACTATTTACGCCAATTCAAGCTCGGCATTCGCAGCAACCGCAGGCACGACCGCTTGCCCGCTCAACGCCAAATCCAGCAACTCACGGTTGGCCACCGCATACATGGCGTAGTCCGTGCCGCTTGCCGCACGGATTTCCACCAGCATGGCGCGCCAGCGCGAGATCATGCTTTCGTGCTGTTCCATCCACAGCGCCAGACGTGCTTCCACGTCCAGTGTGCCGTCGCCCTGTTGCAGGACGGAGATGGTGATTGCACGTTGCTGCCAGTCGACATCGTCACGGAACGCTTCACGGGCCAGGGCCTGCCAGTTGTTTTCAACCGGCAGCGCGCTGATCTGTTGCAGGTACCAGGTGATGTCCAGCGCACTGCCCACGGCGAAGTAAGCCTTGGCTACTTCGGCCGGGTTCTGGCCAGTTACGTCGGAGGCCTCGATGATCGGCAGCAGGGTGTACAGGTGCGAGGTGCCCGCAACCATACGCGCCAGCAATTCCGGGACACCGGCTTCGACGTAAGCCTGATAACGAGCCTGCCAGTTTTCACGGATTTCGCCGCTCAGCAGTTCGTCGAGTTTCAGGCCCAGCTCTTTCAGGTGTGGACCGAAGTGCGCCGTATCACGGGCAGCGTTCTGCTCGTTGCGACGGGCACGCAGGAACCAGCGCGTAGCGCGACGGCCCAGACGCATCAGCTCGTCCATCAGTTCCAGCTGTACGTCAGCGCTGACCTGGTAGTCCAGCGCTTCGATCTGACGGAACCAGTGCGGGAGGTGGAAGATGTCGCGCACGATCACGTAAGCACCGGCCACGTTCGCCGGGCTCATGCCGGTCGACTCTTTGAGTCGTTGAACGAAGGTGATGCCCATGTGGTTGACCAGATCGTTGGCGATCTGGGTGCTGACGATCTCGCGCTTCAGACGGTGACGACGCATGGCTTCGGAGAACTTGCTGACCAGGGTCGGCGGGAACGCCGTTTCCATGTCGCGGGTCAGGTAGTCGTCGTCAGGCACCAAGGAGCCCAACAGCTGCTCTTTGAGGTCGATTTTGCTGTAGGAGATCAGTACCGACAGCTCAGGACGGGTCAGACCGTGGCCTTCGGCAATGCGCTCAGCCAGTTGCTCTTCGGTCGGCAGGAACTCGATGGCACGGTCCAGCTTGCCACGGCCTTCCAGATCACCCATCAGACGCTTGTACTCAGCGATGCGCGCATAAGCACGACGCGCCGCCAGGGACAGGGCCTGAGTCTGCTTGTAGTTGTTGCCCAGCACCAGATTGCCGACTTCGTCGGTCATGCTCGCCAGCAACTGGTTGCGTTGCTTGTCGGTCATGTCACCGGCCTGAACCACTTCGTTCAGCAGGATCTTGATGTTTACTTCGTGGTCGGAGCAGTCCACACCACCGGCGTTGTCGATGAAGTCGGTGTTGGAACCGCCGCCATTCAGACCGAATTCGACACGACCCAGTTGGGTCATGCCGAGGTTACCGCCCTCGCCCACGACTTTGCAGCGCAGCTCGTTACCGTTCACGCGCAGCGCATCGTTGGCCTTGTCGCCGACATCGGCGTGGCTTTCAGTGCTGGCCTTGACGTAAGTACCGATACCGCCGTTCCACAGCAGATCCACCGGCGCCTTGAGCAAGGCGTTCAGCAGTTCGGTCGGGGTCAGCTTGTCAGCCTTGATGTCGAAGCGTTCCTGCATCTGCGGGGAGATCGCGATGCTCTTCGCGCTGCGCGAGAAGATACCGCCACCTTCGGACATGATGCTGGTGTCGTAGTCGGTCCAGGCCGAACGCGGCAGGTCGAACATGCGCTGACGCTCGACGAAGCTGGTCGCCGGGTTCGGGTTCGGGTCGATGAAGATGTGCATGTGGTTGAAGGCCGCGACCAGTTGCAGCTTGTCGGACATCAACAGGCCGTTACCGAACACGTCACCGGCCATGTCGCCGACGCCCACTACGGTGATGCTGTCTTCCTGAACATTGATACCGCGCTCACGGAAGTGACGTTGTACGCCGACCCACGCGCCTTTGGCGGTAATGCCCATTTTCTTGTGGTCGTAACCGGCCGAACCACCGGACGCAAACGCGTCACCCAGCCAGAAGCCGTAGTCGATGGCGATGCCGTTGGCGATATCGGAGAAGGTTGCAGTGCCCTTGTCCGCGGCCACTACCAGGTACGGGTCGTCATCGTCGTGGCGAACCACGTTCAATGGCGGTACCAGTGCGCCGTCTTTCAGGTTGTCGGTGATGTCCAACAGACCGGAAATGAAGATGCGGTAGCAGGCGATGCCCTCGGCCGCGATCTCGTCACGGCTGCCGCCCAGAGGCAGACGACGCGGCAGGAAGCCGCCCTTCGCGCCCACTGGCACGATGACCGAGTTCTTCACTTGCTGGGCTTTTACCAGGCCGAGGACTTCGGTGCGGAAGTCTTCTTCACGATCGGACCAGCGCAGACCACCACGGGCAACGTTACCGAAGCGCAGGTGCACGCCTTCGACGCGTGGCGAGTAAACGAAGATTTCGAACTTCGGTACTGGCTTCGGCAGTTCAGGGATCGCGTGCGGGTTGAACTTGAAGCTGAAGTACGACTTGTTCTGGCCGTTGGCATCAGTCTGATAGAAGTTGGTCCGCAGGGTGGCTTTGATCAGGTCGAGGTAACGACGCAGGATGCGGTCTTCGTTGAGCACCTGAACGTCGTCCAGTGCGGTCAGAATCGCTTGTTCTAGACGCTGTTGCTTGTCTTCCAGATCGTCGTCGCTGAGCTTGCGCGCCAGATAGAAGCGGGTCTTGAACAACCGGGTCAGCTCGCGAGCGATGTCGGTGTGGTTGTTCAGGGTGCTGGCGATGTAACCCAGATCGAAGCCCAGACGAATCTGCTTCAGGTAACGCGCGTAAGCACGCAGCAGCGCCACGTCGCGCCATGGCAGGCCGGCGGTCAGTACCAGACGGTTGAACGCATCGTTTTCGGCGTCGCCGCGAACGATGTGGACGAAGGCGTCCTGCAGGGTGTCGTTGAGTTGCTGGATGTCGAGGTCCAGGCCTTCAGCGGCGGTGAACGCGAAGTCGTGAATCCAGAACTCGCGGCCATTGGTGTGACGCAGGCGGTACGGGAATTCACCCAGTACGCGCAGGCCGAGGTTTTCCAGAATCGGCAAGACGTCGGACAGCGCCAGCGGGGTGTCGGCGTGGTAAAGCTTGCAATGCAGCTCGCGTTGGCCGGAGACCTGACCGAGCGGCTGATAGAAGCTCATCACCAGCGGATTTTTTTCGTTGAGGCTCAGCAGGTGCTGCATGTCGACCACGGCCGAATGCGCTGCAAAACGCTCGCGGTAACCGGCCGGGAAGCCTTTCGGGAAGTCGGCCAGCACGTTGGTGCCGTGGGCTTCGCCGAAGCTTTCGACGGTCAGTGCGGCGTAGTCGTCCTGCCAGCTGCGGCAGGCTTGCACGACTTCTTTTTCCAGCAGCACCGGGTCGATGTCGAGACGGTTTTTCGGATCGACACGCAGGATCAACTGCACGCGTGCCAGCACGGATTCGGAGAAGAACGTCCAGAATTCGCAATCGGAAGCCTTCAGGCGTTCCATCAGCACTTGCTGGATTTTCTGGCGCACTTCAGTGGAGTAGATGTCGCGCGGCACGTAGGCCAGGCAGTAGCAGAAACGACCGTACGGGTCTTTGCGCAGGAAGACGCGGATCTTGTTGCGTTCCTGGATCTGCACGATCGACATCACCGTGGTGAACAGTTCGTCGACCGGGGTCTGGAACAGGTCATCACGCGGCAGCACTTCAAGCACCTGCGCCAGTTCCTTGCCCAAGTGAGCCTTGGACTGGAAGCCGGAGCGACGCTCGATTTCTTCGACCTTGCGACGGATGAACGGGATGACCCGCACGCTTTCGCCATACACCGACGAGGTGTACAGGCCCATGAAACGGTGTTCCTTGATGACTTTGCCGTCAGCGTCGATTTCACGGATCGACACGTAGTCCGGGTAAGCCGGACGGTGGACACGGCTCGGGTGCGCAGCCTTGGCGAACGACAGCAGGGTCGGTTCGCGCAGGTAGTTGACGGCGTAGTCTTCGATGCGCAGGTCATCGTAGGTCAGGCCGGTGCGCAGCAGTTTGGTCAGGCCGAGGAAGGAGTTCTGGTCGTACTCGATGTGGCCGCCATCGGCCTGATCGGTGACCACGAATTCTTCGTAGCCGAGGAAGGTGAAGTGGTTGCCCACCAGCCATTCCAGGAAACTTTTGATTTCGTTCTTTTCGTCGGCATCGACGGCGAACGCGCTGTTGTCGAGCTGGGTGAGGATGTCCTGCACCTTAGCTTTCATCGGCTCGAAATCGGCGACCGCGACGCGGACTTCACCGAGAACCTGCTCCAGCTCTTTGCTCAGCACATTCAATTCGGCCGCGTTGGCGCAGCGGTCGATTTCCAGGTACATCAGCGATTCATGCAGAACGCCTTCGCCGGTGCTGCCTTTTGGCAGGATTTCCAGCAACTCGCCCTTGCTGCCACGACGCACGCTGAGCACGGTGGTTTGCAGGGTGTGGATGCTGTAGCCGCGACGGTTCAGCTCGGTGCGGACCGAGTCGACGAGGAATGGCAGGTCATGGTGCAGGACTTCGACCGCGGTGTGGGTCGACTGCCAGCCATGACGCTCGTAATCAGGGTTGTAGACGCGCACTTGCGGTTGCGCGTGATCGAAGCGCTCAAGCAGGCGCCACGCAGAAAGAGTACAGCCAGCGAGGTCGGAGAGGCGACGTTGAGTCAGCTCGTCCAGAGAAATGATGCCGAAGAATTGTTCAGCGAACAGCGCCACTTGTGGCAGTGCCTGTTCACTGATGTGCTGCGCCAGTGCCGCTTGCAGTTGGTGCTGGAAGTCGGCTTTGCTGGCTGCGGTGAAGAACGCCATCTGTGGTACTCCGCTTAAGCTTGTTATTGATGGAAAGCGTCGCGTGCAACACCCCTTTCGGGGCTTGTGTCGCCCTGTTCCTGATTCTCGGGCAGAGGAAACAGGGGGACAGGTGGGTGAAGCTGGACGGGACACTCAGGTCACATTCACCTTCCATAGAATGAGCATCTGCAAAAGCGACTGCCGAAGGTGCCGACAATGCCTTTACGGGTGCTCATCCGTTGCGCAGCTTAAAGGGTGCGACAATGTGTCTGCTTGCGGTGCTGCGACATATTCGGTCATTGGCACGTAAACCAAGGCTTTGGCAACGATAAACACTAGCACTCGTGGCGCAAAACGCCGGGTTGCATGCCCGTATTTACGGGACATCCGTCCCAGATGCAGACCTTTTGCCCTTACATATCCAGAAACGAAAACGCCCAAGGCCGTTCTATCGACCTTGAGCGTGGCATCGGGTTCAGCGCCAACGGTTGACGCGGATCAGTCGGGCAACTCTTCATAAGCGCGAAATTTGCTCACGGTGGCGCAGTCGTAACACTGCATTTGCAGGGTCAACTTATCCATGCTGGCGTCAATATTGCTGGAGTCGCACTCTCGACAGAACAGTTGCGGATGGTCGAATTGCGGCGCGGCGATCGGCGAACCCGTGAGAAACCGAGGCACAAACTCGTCTCGCCAGAACAGCCCCGGCGACTTGGAAAAACCGGCACCACTGTTCTTGAGCACGACGTCGTAAAGCAGACGGGTCATGGCCGGCTGCGGCACGCGCGAATCGCGGTAGCTGTCCTTGCGCCAGTTCTCCGCCAAGGCGAGTTGTGCGGTGCTTTGCATGTTGCGCGGAATCGTGTTGGAGGCGTGGGTGCGGCCCTTGGAGTTACCGGTAGCATAGAAGTGCGCGGCACTTTTCACCGCCACTCTGGCGAAGTAGTAGATCTGGCTGACCGAGAAGTTCTGCAGCAAAGTGCCGATCACCGAGTCGGCGCGGGCTTCGGCGGTGAACGCCATACCGACCTGATTGGCCAGCAAGTGAACGTATTGAATCGATTCCTCCCGCGCGAGCCTGAAGATCAATGCGTACAACTCACGTTTCCATCCTGGCAGCACAGGCCCGGACAACTCTTCGTACAGCGCCAGGTAGAGCGTATCGCGCGTGCAGCGCACGCCTTCGTCCAGCGCGACGTTGGCTCGCCAGTAAATGGTCGAATAAGTGCTGATGCTGAAATCGTCGGCCCGATTGAACGCTCGAATGTCCGATGTCGTATCGACCTGCAAGGCGCCCGCCTCGTTCAGGCCTTTCACCAGCTCTTCACTGAAAGTGTCAGTGGACGTGAGCTTTTCTCCTCTGAGTTCAGCATCAAGCGCGGCAATGCGTTCTCCTGCGCCTTGGCCGCCGTCATCCAGTAACGCCAGCAGAGCAAGTTTTTGCTGGAATCCAAGACTGGTGAAGGGCACCGGTGGGCTTGGCGTGCCGTAGCGCATGGCTAAATCGCTGCGGTCACGTTCGGCCTGATCGGCGATTTGCTGTTTGCGCAGCCGGACACAGGCATCACAACCACACACGTTGCGTCGCGAGCCAAAACCGGCGGTGAAGTATTGATGCTCGCAATTCACACATTTGTAAGCGCTGCGCAGGGAAACCGGGGTGCCGCGCGCAGGCCGGCGCATCCACATCGGCAAATCGCAATATGGGCATCTCAGGTCGGCGCTGACAATCGGTGGCAGCACTTTCAGCACACTGCGCACTGTGTCCGCGAGCTTGTACTCGGCGATCAAGTCAGCGGTTTTTTCGCCATTGAGGTAGCGCTGGTAAAGCGCTTCAACCTGTTCATCGGACAGATGCCGGATTTCTTGTGCCCATTCGAAATACTGCTTCATCAAAAGAGATCCTTTTTATCATGTCGTCCATCGCACTCCCTTGCGCTTGAGCAGCAAAATCTGCCGGCAAAAAGCTGCCAAAACAAGCGAAAACACGTCTAACTCGCGCCATCCATCGCCTTTTCCAGAACCCTACGAGGCCGCCGGACAATTCGTACCCGCCGTGAGGAAATGTCCTTAAGAGCACGCCTTGGCTCAATGATGTGCAGCAGAATTTTCTTCAGGCTGGCAAAATCGCCTTTTTTGCGTCCCGCCTGCCGCGCCCGCTCAACCAGGAATCCCCTCATGCAAATGACCACCGCCCTACTGATCGTCAACCCATGCGATGACGAAGAAGACAACATGGCCATGCTCTGCTGCCACAGCGACAAGGGCGACATGTTCCTGATGAGCCGCTACCCGGACGAGGATGAGCTGGAGATTACGCTGGATGGCGAGCCGTCGACCCTCGATGGCGTGAAAGTCACGCTGACTTCGACTTTGCTGAAGATCGAGATCGCGGCGGCGGATGCCGATGCGTTGAATGGGGATGATGTGCTGGAGATCAGCTTTAACCCGGATATGGTGGATATGGATGAGGTTGTCGAGACCTTGACGAACATCCTTGACGGGACTGGAACCTTCATCAACGAGATTTGATGGCGTCCGTTCTGGCCCCATCGCTGGCAAGCCAGCTCCCACAGGTATCGGCGGTGTGCATGCGATTTGTGCAACACATCAATCACTGTGGGAGCTGGCTTGCCAGCGATGAGGCCAGAACTGCCACCTCAATACTCCCTGGCTACAAAAATCCAACAAATCCCCCAGTCATTTCCCGCACTTTGCGCAAAATGCCGTTAGTCGCCACCCCCCGCGATGGATTAAAGTAACGCCCCCAGCCCCGACGTTATCCGAACGCCTGTGGCCACCCCTTTCCAGGAACAGTCACCGATGGAACATCGTGAAGCGCTGCTCGCGCTGCGAACCTTTCTTTCAACGCAGATTCTCGGCCAGGAAAAACTCATCGAGCGTTTGCTCATCGCCCTGCTCGCCGACGGCCACATGCTGGTCGAGGGCGCTCCGGGTCTGGCCAAGACCAAAGCGATCAAAGAACTCGCCGAGGGCATCGAAGCCCAGTTCCATCGCATCCAGTTCACCCCCGACCTGCTGCCGGCCGACATCACCGGCACCGAGATCTATCGCCCGGAAACCGGCAGTTTCGTGTTCCAGCAAGGGCCGATCTTCCACAACCTGGTGCTGGCGGACGAAATCAACCGCGCCCCGGCCAAGGTGCAATCGGCGCTGCTCGAAGCCATGGCCGAACGTCAGGTCAGTGTCGGGCGCAGCACCTATGAGCTGTCGCCGCTGTTTCTGGTGATGGCCACGCAGAACCCGATCGAGCAGGAAGGCACTTACCCGCTGCCGGAAGCGCAGCTCGACCGTTTCCTGATGCACGTGAAAATCGGTTTCCCGGACGCCGCTGTCGAACGCCGAATCCTCCAGCAGGCCCGTGGCGAAGCGTTGAACGGCGAAACCAAACCCGAGCGCCGCGTCAGCCAGCAGGCAATCTTCGCCGCACGCAAGGAAATCCTCGGTCTGTACATGGCCGACGCCGTGGAGGAATACCTCGTGCAACTGGTCATGGCCACGCGCAACCCGGCCAAGTTCGACCCGGAAATGGCCGAGTGGATCGCCTACGGCGCCAGCCCGCGCGGTTCGATTGCCCTCGACCGTTGCGCCCGCGCCCACGCCTGGCTGGCCGGTCGTGATTTCGTCAGCCCGGAAGACATTCAAGCGGTGCTGTTCGATGTGTTGCGTCACCGCATCATTCTGTCGTTTGAAGCCGAAGCCGCCGGCATCGATCAGGATCGGGTGGTGCAGCGGATTCTCGACGTCGTAGCCGTCGCTTGACCCCCATGAACGCCCCCCTGCCGTCCGAACCGGGCATCCGCGTCAGCCTCGCCGAGCTGATCGAGATGCGCCACCGCGTGCGTGAAGTGCAGCTGTTTTCCACGCCGAGCCAGCGCAGCCCGCTGATCGGCCTGCATCACTCGAAATTCCGTGGCCGTGGCGTCGACTTCGATCAAGTGCGGGTTTATCAGGCCGGCGACGATGTGCGCACCATCGACTGGCGTGTGACCGCACGTACGCAAGAGCCGCACACCAAGCTGTTCCATGAAGAACGTGAGCGGCCGATTTTCATCATGGTCGAGCAAAGCACGCGGCTGTTCTTCGGTTCGGGGCTGATGTTCAAATCGGTGCTGGCGGCGCAAGCGGCGGCGTTGATCGGTTGGGCCGCGCTCGGTCACAACGACCGGGTTGGCGGCCTGGTGTTCGGCGACAACGAGCACTACGAAATCAAGCCACGGCGCAGCAAACAGAGCCTGCTGCAATTGCTCAATCGTCTGGTCAAGGTCAATCAGTCGCTGCACAGCGAGCGTGAGCCGGATCGCGATGCGTTTGGCGTGGCCTTGCGCCGTGCCCGCGAGGTACTGCGCCCGGGGAGTCTGGTGATTGTCATCTGCGATGAGCGCGCACTGTCCGACAGCGCCGAGCAGCAACTGAGTCTGCTGTCACGCCATTGCGATCTGCTGATGCTGCCGCTGTCCGATCCCCTTGATCACGCACTGCCCGCCGCCGGCCTTCTACGGTTCGCCGAACGTGGCGCGCAGCTTGAACTCGACACGCTCAACTTCGATCTGCGCCAGACCTATCGCGCCCAGGCCGAAGCACGCATCGCGCGCTGGGAATTGCTTGCGCAGAAGCTGCGGGTATTGCTGATGCCGCTGAGTACGCAAAGTGAAATGGTCGAGCAGATGCGCGAGTTCCTCAATCCGCAGCGTCCGGGGAAAGGTCGATGAACGGCCTCGAACAACTGCAACCGCTGATCTCGCCGCCACCGATTGCCTTCTGGCCACCGGCGCCGGGCTGGTGGCTGTTGCTGTTGTTATTGCCTCTGCTAGGTTTCGCGGCGTGGAAGCTGCGCCGCTTCATTCCCATGAAGAAACGCCCGATCGTGCGCGCCGAACAGCCGCTCGACCCGGTGCGCATCGCCGCCCTCGCTGAACTCGCACAAATGCCCAAACCCTACGACGGCGCGCCGGCCGGCGCCTGGCTGCAGCAACTCAACGGCCTGCTCAAACGCCTGTGCCGCAACCACTATCCCTACAGCCAGAGCCACACCCTCAACGGGCGTAAATGGCTGGCCTTTCTCGATAATCGTTGCCCGGCGGCGGGCCTGACGCGCTGGATGGTGCTGGTTGAAGGCGCCTACAAACCGGAATGCAAACTCGACGACAAAGCCATCGCCGGCCTGACCCAAGCGGTCGACACGTGGATTCGCAAACATGTTTGAATTCGCCTGGCCGTGGATCTTCGTGCTGGTGCCACTGCCGTGGCTGATGCGTCTGGTCTTGCCGGTGGCGGACAGCGGCGAACCCGCGTTGAAAGTCAGCTTTCTCGCCGATCTGGAAGGCCTCGCCCGCCGTCGCGCCCGCGCCAACCTGCCCGCCTGGCGTCAACAAGCGCCGTTCATGCTCTTGTGGCTGTTGCTGCTGACCGCCGCCGCGCGCCCGCAATGGCTCGGCGAACCACTGCCGATTGCCGCCAGTGGGCGTGATCTGCTGGTCGCGGTAGACGTGTCCGGCTCGATGGATTTCCCTGATATGCAATGGCAGGACGAAGAGGTCAGTCGTCTCACCTTGGTTCAGCATCTGCTCGGTGATTTCCTCGAAAGCCGCGATGGCGACCGTGTCGGCCTGATCCTGTTTGGCAGTCAGGCCTATCTGCAAGCGCCGCTGACCTTTGATCGCCACACCGTGCGCGTCTGGCTCGACGAAGCGCGCATCGGCATTGCCGGCAAGAACACCGCGATTGGCGATGCCATCGGTCTGGCGCTAAAACGCCTGCGCATGCGCCCGGCGCAAAGTCGTGTGCTGATTCTGGTCACCGACGGTGCCAACAACGGCGGCGAAATCGATCCGCTGACAGCGGCAAAACTGGCCGCCAGCGAAGGCGTAAAAATCTATCCGATCGGGATTGGCGCCAATCCCGAGGACAGCGGCTCAACCGGCCTGCTCGGCGTCAATCCGAGCCTGGACCTCGACGAGCCAGCGCTCAAAGCCATCGCCGAAGTCACTGGTGGGCAATATTTCCGTGCTCACGACGGCAAAGAACTGCAAGCGATCAAAGACACACTCGACCAGCTCGAGCCGGTCACCCAGCAACCGACTCAGGCGCGCCCGGCACAGGCTTTGTATCACTGGCCTTTGGCGCTGGCGCTGTGGTTGAGTCTGTTGCTGGTCGCCCGTGAATTGTGGCCGGACAACCCGCTGCAACGGCTGTTCACCAAGGAGCTGTATCTGCAAAGTCCGCTGCCTGACTGGCGCGAGCGTCTCAAGCGCCTGCGTCTGCGGAGGCGCCGATGATTGCGCTCTGGCCGCACTGGTTCCGTCCGTGGTGGTTGCTGTTGCTGCCGCTGCTGGGCTGGCTGATCTGGCAACTCTGGCACCGGCAGAAACGCGCCGGGCGCTGGCAGATGATTCTGCCGCCGGCGTTTCATGCCACCCTGCTCAGCGGCGGCAATGGTCGCGACAGCAAACTGCCATGGATCGCCCTCGGTGTTGCGTGGTTGCTAACGATTCTGGCGCTGCTCGGGCCGAGTTGGGAGCGCGTCGAACAGACCAGCCAGAAACCCGCTGATCCCTTGGTGGTGGTGCTGGAACTGACCCCGGAAATGCTCGCCACCGATTCGCCGCCGACGCGACTGGAACAGGCGCGGCGCAAGCTGTTCGACCTGCTGCAGGCGCGCAGCGATGCGCAGACCGCCATCGTCGTTTACGCCGGCAGCGCCCACACGCTGGTGCCGCTGTCGGATGATCTAGCGACCAGTCGCAATTTGCTTGATGCGCTCAAGCCTTCGTTAATGCCAGAAAGCGGTCATCGCGCCGATCTGGCCGTGAGTAAAGCGCTGGCCCTGCTGAAACAGGGTGCGCTCGGTCAGGGGCGGATTCTGCTGATCGGCTCGTCGCTTGATGAAGAAGAACGCCAAGGCATTCGCCGCGCCCTCAACGGGCAATCGACGCAACTGTTGATGCTCGGCATCGGCACCGCTGAAGGCGCACCAATCGCTCAGGAGGACGGCAGTTTCCTCAAGGACGAACAAGGCGCGATTCGCGTGCCGCAACTCGACAGTCCGGGCCTCGCGGCTTTCCTCAACAGCGTCGCTGGCGAATACCACCCTGCCCGTCTCGACGAGGCTGATCTCGGCGCGCTCGGCCTGCTCAACGGTCCACGCAGCCTGCGCGACGACGGCCAGACCGTACGCCTCGATACCTGGGCCGATCAGGGTTACTGGCTGCTGTTGCCGCTGTTGTTGCTCGCTGCCTGCGCCGGGCGCCGCGGCTGGTTGTTCTGCCTGCCGTTGCTGTTTTGCCTGCCACAGCCGAGCTACGCTTTTGACTTTGAGGATTTGTGGCTGCGCCCCGATCAACAGGGCCTGCACCTGCTCAAACAGAAGCGCCCGGCCGAGGCCGCGCAGCATTTCGAAGATCACCAGTGGCAAGGGGTGGCGTTGTACGAGGCCGGCGACTACAGTGGCGCCGCTCAGCGTTTCGCCGAGGGCAGCGATGCCCGCGCCCACTACAATCGTGGCAACGCGCTGGCGAAAAGCGGTGAGCTGGAAGCGGCAATCGATGCCTATGAGCAGGCGCTGGAACAGCAACCGGATTTACGTCCGGCGCAGACCAACAAAACGCTGGTGGAAAATCTGCTCAAGCAGAAAACCACGCCGCCGCCCGCCGAACCGGAAAACAAACCGGCCGAACAGAGTCTGCCCGGCGACGAACCACCGCCCGCGACCACACCGCCACCGGCGGTAAAAAGTGAAACCCAGAGCGACGCGCAACCGACCGAATCGGCCAGCGAACCGCCACCGACCACGCCGCCGCAGCCGGGCCCCAATGAAGTGCCGGGCAGCGACGAGGAAGAACAGACGGACACCGTGCCGACCCTGCGCCCGAGTGAAGACAACCTCCAAGGCGAGCAACGTCAGGCACTGGAGCAATGGCTGGGCAAGATCCCGGATAACCCGGGCGAACTGCTGCGACGCAAATTCTGGTACGAACAGCAACAACATCAGGATCAGGAAAACACTCGATGACCCGCTTCACCGCTCTCTTGCTGCCCCTGCTGCTCTGCACGGCCCCCGCCCAGGCGGCCGAGTTGACGGCCAGCGTGGATCGCAGTCGCCTGAACTCCGGCGAGACGGTCGAACTCACCCTCGAAACCAGCGACGTCACCCAGTTCGGCAAACCCGACCTTACCGCACTGGAAGCGTTGTTCGAAGTGCGCGGCACGCGGCAGGTCAACCAGCTCAACACCCTCAATGGCGACAACCGCGCGACCACGCGCTGGATCATCACCCTGCTGCCGAAAGAGAACGGCAGCGTGGTGATCCCGCCGCTGCAACTGGGCGACGCGCAGAGCCAGCCGATCACCGTGCAAGTGGTCGAAAGCGACACCCGCGAAAACAAGAACAGCCTTGATCCGGTGTTCATCGAGGCCAGCCTCGACCAGTCGAGCGTCTACGTGCAGGCGCAGGTGATCCTGACGTTGCGCATCTACCATTCGGTGTCACTGTACGACGACAGCAGCCTGACGCCCCTGCAAATTGCCGATGCGCGCATCGAGCAGCTCGGCGACACGCGCACCTACGAAAAGGACCTCAACGGTGTGCGCCATGGCGTGATCGAAATGCGCTACGCAATCTACCCGCAGCACAGCGGTTTGCTGACCATTACGCCGCAGACCTTCAGCGCAACACTGGTCGATACGCAGCCGTCTCAGGACGCCAATGCGCAGGGGCCGAAACCGGGCAAACTGATGCGCGTGAGTTCCTCCGAAATCCCGCTGACGGTCAAACCCAAACCCCTGACCTACCCGATCGACGCGCCCTGGCTGCCCGCGCGCAGCCTGAGCCTGAGCGAAAGCTGGAACCCGGAACCGGAACACAGTCAGGTCGGCGACTCCCTGACCCGCAGCCTGACGCTTAAAGTCGAAGGCCTGGCCGCCTCGCAACTGCCGGCGCTGCCCGCTACCGACGTCAACGGCCTGCGCCGCTACCCCGATCAACCGGTGCTGAGCAACCAGAGCACTGACCGGGGCATTGTCGGCAGCCGCGAAGAGCGCGAAGCCTTGGTGCCGAGTCGCAGCGGCGCCATCGAATTGCCGACCGTGGACGTGGTCTGGTGGAACACCTTCGAAGATCACCTTGAACACAGCAGCCTGCCGGCACGCACGCTGCAAGTGGCCAACAACCCCAGCCTGCAAGTCGACACCCCGACCGGCAACCTGCAGCCGAGCATCGTCGATAACGATGTGTTGTGGTGGTGGAAACTCAGCACCCTGATCCTCGCCTGCACCACCCTCCTCGGCTTCGGCCTGTGGTGGCGCGCACGCTGGCAACCGGCGGTGCATCGCGCAGCACAAACCGGGCCGAGCCCGCGCACGTTGATGGATGACATCAAGCGGGCGAGTCAGGCGAATGATCCGCAGGCCACGCGGCAGGCACTGGATGCGTGGGCGCGGCAGCAGCCGGAGACGCTGGCGGACATGGCGGCGCGGTTTGTGCCGTTGTCGGATGCGCTGGATGGGTTGAATGGTGCGCTGTACAGCGAGACGGGGCAGCATTGGCAGGGTGAGGATTTGTGGCGGGCGATACGGACTATTCCGGCGGCGGAACGGGTGCAGGATCCGGTGGGTGACAGTGGGTTGCCGCCGCTTTATCCGAAGTAAAAGCAAAAGATCGCAGCCTTCGGCAACTCCAAGGGGTATGTGTAGGAGCTGCCGAAGGCTGCGATCTTTTGCTTTAGGCAAAAAAGGCTGGGACCATTGGCGGCACGCAAGTTGATGTACAACGTACTGACTAACACTTGCTCGTCATCAGCAATGTCCGGAACGTAGAAGCTAATGCCAAATTCTTCAACGTCAAATCGTCATCGTCAATCACCGACTCCTGAAACAGCCCCATTTATCACGAAAACTCGACACTTCGAAACTTTAGTCGAATTTCGTTTCTGGAGAACACGAGACAAAACACGCTTTATTCAAAAGTGATCCACCTCATTATCCGCCCACCAGAACCGACATCACTAACTGCGTGGAACCACTGCCCTATTTCTGGCAAAGTATGCTTCAGGTACATGAGCGCTCTCGAAACTCAGGCTTGGAAAACCGAAATGAACCCCTAGAGACGGATCTGTTTTGCCAGGTGTTTTTTCTGTTTCCTGGTTTCCTAAAAATAGTCCAACCAGTCATCAGAATTAACAGAACGCCCCTTTTCAAGAAACGTCTTATATTGCTCCCTGTATTTATCTAAAGAGTCATTTGCAACGTTTATGGACAAAAACCCGCGCCCTCTCTCTTCAACAGACAGAGTTACTGGATCTATTCTTATCGGAGAGCTGCCCACCACGACCCCCGATAATTTTGACTTATGGAATATAAAGCTCTTCCCCCCAGCAAGCGGGAGAATCAGCTCTGCAACAGCAAATATTATCTCCGGCTTTGAAATCTCATACCGGTCACCTTCCTCATAATTTTCCGAGTAGTTCTCCGGAATAAGGAACAACCTATAATCTATAATTACCAACCACCCTTGCAAGTCAACAAAATCACCAATATTCATTATCATTTCCCAATCACAATAGCGTTAACACCACCTGTCATGGCACCTTCCAAAATCCTTTGAAGAACACCGCGAGGCCCAGCAACTGAATCGCGCGTCATATAATAACTAACACCTTCTACAGTTTTAACACCATCAACAATAAGGAAGTGCCTTTGCGCACCAGCAGGAACTTGTATGATGACACTCAAACCTTCCTGCAACGCCTTATTAAGCTGCTCTGGAAACATTGACAAATTGACTGTATTTTTAACCCCCGCATTGGATATTACATCCGCCAGCTCCAAGGTATTAACACCAGACTCCCTTATACCATTTACGAAACTACCAATAGCGCTTTCCAGACTAACTGACTTCCCTGTTTTATCAGTTATTACCATTGCGGCGCAAGCCGGCCCACATACCGGGGCCTGGCCTTGGAAAATCTGTGTCCCTGGTGGCGCATATGGAATAGTTGCATCTGGAGTACCAGCGCCCCCGCCTCCCCCTGCACCATCATGAGTGCCATCCGGCACAGTCTTCTTCTTCGAATTCTTAACCCAATCCTTGACGGTACCGATATCAAACGATGACCCTATTTTTTTGATGGCTCTAACTGAAAGATCAAACCCCATCCTGGACAGGACAGCCGCGCTCTTCGCTGCACTCGTACCACCGCCTGCCACAGTGCTGACCACCAGTGCAACAGCCTGCCCCATCTGTCTGCCGAGATTAAAGGCGTTGGCATCACCGCCTTCCTCAAGCGCCTTGTTCATTTCTTTGAGCTGCGCAGAGAACGACTTCGACAGTTCATCGCCGAGGATGGATATCCCCTCGGTTGAAGACGCGAATTCGATCATGGCATCCACGCCTTCCTTTGGATGTCGCATGAACTGTGCAGCACCATCCAGTGCATCGCGCCCAGCTCCCGCCATGCCATCCTTGAAGCCGTCAACAATTCCGACCCCTGTCAACCCGTCCTGACGTAACGAAATGAGCTCCCAGTTCATCGAGATCATCATTTTCTTGTACAGGTCAGTCTCGGCAGCAAGCTCCTTATCCCGCTGGACTTCCTGCTGGGTGGCCAACCAATTGTTATCGACGTTGGCAATCGCGGCGTTGGTCGCCGTTGCCGCGCCGTTCGGATTGGTCATCGCGGCAATACCCGCGACCAATGCCGTCAAAAGGTTGCGCTTGTTTTCTCTATCCGTCGCTGTTTCATCAGGGTCGGGGTCGGCAAACAATGCCGTCAATACACTGGACGCCGCCCCACCGAGCGCGCCCGCCGAGCAACTCTGGTTGCTGGCAGCAGCACCGGCACATCCTAGAATTGCGTGCAGACCCGCGTGAACCGGACTGCCTTCTTTCAAGCCCTTCAAGACCAGTTTGCCGATGTAAGCCGAGCCTTGCTGCTGAACGTAATTGACCACCATGTTCTGCGCGAACTGGGCGCTGCTGCCCGTTACGCCGCCGCTCACGCCAGCGACCAGTGCGGTCGCGATCTGGCGATAGGTGCCTTCAGGCCCCCAGTTTTCACCAATGTCCTTTATCTCTTGCTTAAGCTCCTGGTACCTGACTTTGTGAGCATCCTGCTGCTCCTTGGTCAATCGTGGGTCGTGCGCGGCCAGTAGCTCGTTATCAGCCTGTTTCTTTTTGTCGTCAGCCTCTTTCGCCCGGTTCTCAATAAACTGCGAAACGTTCTGAACGAACTTGCCGACGATTTCAAAATTCACACCGATTTCTTGCGCATCGAAAATCGGCTTGAGCTTGTTGCTGCCATCACGATCGCTGGACACATCGGTGTTGATTGCCGCGATGGTTTGCTCAACGGTTTTCCCGGTCAGCTCTTGCTGCTTGGCCTCGTTGGTAATAGTGACGGCAGCCCCACTGATACCGCTGTAGGTTGTGCTGCTGGAGCTGCCACTGGCAAACAGGACGATCGGCGTTGAAGCGTTCGCCCCTTCTTTGACCGAGTTGACAGGCCCGCCCCGAGTGTTCGAGTTCGCACCGTTCGAAGTGCCACCCTTGCCAGCGTCGAAGCCATAACCACCACTCAGATTGATACTGCTGGCGTCGTACTCAGCCTTGTTTTTCACATCCGACGTGGTGAGTGTGCCGGTGCTCAAGGTGTTCTTGCCGTCAGCCACGGCCTTGTCAGTGCTGGCAATGACAGCACCGACCAGATCGGTATTGCCCGCCACTTCAACCTGGAAGCCGCCATTGCCCGCTTTGATGCCCGACTGCTCGGAGACACTGGCGTATTCGCTGTTCATGTTCTGCTGGGAAACACCACCGCTGACACTGCTGTTGCCGACACAGAATGGCGGTACGCAGACGCTGACGCCGACGTTGGCGCTCGACTGTTTCGAGGTGTAGGTGCTGGTGTCCTGCAGGCTCTCGATGTTGAGGTCGCCGCCGACCTTGACCTTGACCGTTTCACCGCTGGCGGTCGCGCCTTTGATGTTGGTGTCACCACCGCTTTTCAGGCTTAGCGTGCCACCGGACTTGACCGAGGTGTTGGTGTGCGTGACGTCATCACCATCGCTATTGCCGCGACCTTTGTTGGCTGCCAGATCGAGGGTGAAACCGTTCTGTTCACCAAAGCCGAAGCCGACCCCGACACTCCAGCCGCTGTTGCTGTTGCTGCTTTCCTGATGCGCTGTGTTTTGCGCCGACAGCAGATTGATCGCTCCAGTGGCATCAAGCGAAACATTACCGCCGCCTTCGATACGACTGCCGACCACATTGATGTTGCTGTCCGCCCCCGCACCTTTGGCGACGATATTGATGTTGCCGCCCGCCATCACGCCGCTGCCGACGACGTTACTGCCGCTCTGGCTGCTGTTCATCTGGCTTTGGCTGTTGCTCAGATTGACGCTGACTTTCACCCCACCCAGAGGGTTTTGCATCATCGACTGGCCGGCGTCCAGTGCCTGGTCGGCACTCATTGCCGCGTTGACGGCAGCCAGTGCAAGCATCCGGCCATCAGTCGTCTTCTCGGCCGCTTCACCCATTTGCTGGATGCCACGCAAGGCATCAAGCAACGGAATGCTCACCGTGCCACCCACCGCCGTACGGTTGGTGCTGGCGGTTTTGGTGGCGCTGAGGGTGTCGTAACCTTCACCGATATCAACGTGCCTGGCCGCAATATCGATGTCGCCGACCGGCGCCACCAACTGGCTGGCGGTCTGGGTGTAATGATCCCCGGCAGTCAACGAAATGTTGCCGCCCAACGAAGCGATCTGGCTACCCGACTGGCGTGTGACGGTGCTTTGCTCACCTTCCTTGGTTTTGACGATCCCCGTCGCGCCCTGCCACCAGGTACCGATTTCACCGACCTTTTTGCTGCCGGACGACGATCCGGCAGTGGACGTACTTTCAGCGCTGATGACCTCCAGATTGCGCCCGGCATTGATCGTGATGTTCTTGTCGGCCACCAGAGTGCTGCCTTCAATGACGGTGTCCTGGCCACTCTTGATTTGCAGGCTACCGGCGCTGATGTCGCTGCCGATGCTTTGTGTGGAGCTTTGCTGGCCGCTCTGCGACTTCTGCGTGTTCGACAAGTAACCCGTCAGATTCGCCCCGGTCTTGCTTGAGCTTTGCGACTGGCTGGAGGTCTGCGTTTCCTGGGCTGCACCGATGAATACGTTATTGGCCGCCGTCAGCTTGATTTCATCCTCGGCACGCAAGGACGCCGCGCTCAGCGTGATGTCGTTGTCGGACTTGAGCTCCATGCTCTTGGCCACCCACTCGGTACTGTTCAGGTGGGTCTGGGTGACTTCAGCGCTGCTCGATTTGCTCGACGACCAGCCTTTCTTCGACGAGGCGCTGGATTGACTGGCGTAGTCCTCGGCCGCCATCAGGTTGATGTCGCGGCCGGCAGTTGCCAGCAACGAACCGTCAGATTTGACCTTGGCGCCTTCGGCATTAATGTCCTGCCCGGCCGACATCACCAGTTTGCTACCGGCCTCAATGCTCGAGCTGACTGACGCGATGCTTTCGCTTTCGGTCATGGTCGATTTTTTCTTGCCGAAGTCACCTTTTTTGGTCTTGGTATAGAACGAGTGATCGATGTTATCGGCCGTCACCAGATTCAGGTCATCACCGGCATAGATGTAAGCTTCACCCGCCGATTTGACGTGGCTGGCGACCAGATTCAGGTCCTTGTCGGCATTGAGGGTCAGGTTGCCTCCAGACTTGATGACGCTCGACTGCTGACTGACATGATCCTCTTCGGCGCGGAACTTCTTGTTCCAGCCGCTGGCATGGGTTTCGTTGGCCGCGGAAGAGATCGTCAGATCACGTTTGGCATTGAGATCGACATCGCCTTTGGCCTCGACCTGACTCGCAACAACGTTGATGTCGCGCTGCGCCGTGACCTTCAATGCGCCGCCGGCATTCACCTCAGATCCATACTGTGTCACCGAGGTATTGATGTGATTGGCGTCGTTGTAAGCCGATTTCTGCTCGGCTGAATCGATCAGCACATCGCGTTTGGCGGTCAACGTGATATCGCCGCCGCTTTTCAGTACGCTGCCGGTGTTGTCGATGTCGCGTCCGGCGTTGATGACCAAAGCATTAGCGGCTTCGATGCGTGAAGCGCTGTCGACGAAATCTGCACGTTCCTCATGACGCGCACCGCTGCTGGTGTGGGTCGTCACGGTGCGCTCGTTGATGACGTCCCCGTTTTTGCTTTCCAGCGTGACATCACGACCGGAAATGATCCCGCCGGCCTTGTTCGTCAGGTCATTGGTAGCGGTCAGTTTCAACAGGTTGCCTGCCTCGACCAGACCACTGCTGACCAGATCCTTTTTCGCCGTGGCATCGAGGTTCTGGCTTGCGCGCAACGTCCCGGAGTTCTCCAGGTTTTCCCCGGCGATCAACGTAACGTCATTGCCCTGGATCAGGGAACCATTGGCGGCGAGGCGATTGTTGGCGTTGGCCAGGTACAGCACCGGTACCAGCACTTTTTCGCCATTCACTACGCGCTCTTCGAGCCAGACGATGTCATGGGTCAGTGCAGCGACTTGTTGCGCCGTCAGGTTGACGCCGACGCTGAGATTCAGCGCAGTTTTGCTGGCGATGGCGTTGTCCATCAGGCGTTTGTAGACGGCTTCGTCGGAGGTCTGCCCGTCAATGAAACGCTGGCCCGTACGCGCAACGACGGCTTGTTGGACCAGTTTTTGTTCGAACAGGCCATCGCCCAGACGCTTGGCGCTCTGGTCAGGGTCGTAACCGAGGTTCTGCAGCAAATAGTCCGAACTCATGAATTGCTTGAGGTCGGTGAGCACAGGGTTGGTTTCGATCAGGTATTTGTGCGGCTGGGATTTTCCGGCATTGCTGGGCAAGCCCTGAACACGATTGATGGTCAGCGCAGTGGACGTTGCCCCGGCGGTGACTTTACCGCCGCTGAGGGTCCAGCTTTGCGGACCGGTTGCAACCGGATCGCTGCTGCCCACGCCACTCAGACGGAACAACCCATTCTGGCCGGTGGGCAGGCTGAAGCCTGGCAAATCGATCGGGTCTACCTGTTGTTGTGCCAGATCCGGCGGCAGCTGCGGATTGATCCGCACTTGTGTTGAATAACCACTGCCAACGCCGGTATTGGTGGTGGTCTTACCGCCGGTAACATAAGCGTAGTAAGGGCGTACGACGCTGTTATCGATTTTGTTCGTCGCATCGAGGGTGATGTTGCCACCCGCCTGGATAATGGCGTCCAGCGACTGCCCGTTGGTGACCGTGGTCACGGGCTGAAATTTCTCCCCCATCAACCCCAGGAAGTTACTCAAATCCTGTTCATAGGTGGCCGACGGTGTCGGGTTATTGGCTCGGAATATCGCGGCCAGTCTGATCGCCGAAGCGGTCTGGTCGACCCAACTGACGAACTTGCGGGTCGTCTTGATTTCCTGTTCCTGGACCCCCTGATTGGTGATCGACGACGCCGTGATCCTGATGTCACCGGAAGCCGTGATCAAGCTGCTGGTGTTGTTCACCTGACCGCCATTGATCGTCAGGCCGGCGCCGCTGTTGATCGATGCGGCTTCAGAGTGCTCACCGACTTTCAGGCGATCGACTTCATCGACGATCCACAGGCCGTTTCTGCGGCCGCCACTACGAAAATCACAGCCAGGTCCAGCAATCAGCGCGCAAGACAATTCGGTAATGGTTGCCCCGCTCTTCTCATGATCGGAATACTTCAGGACGTCCATCACATTGTTGACTGTGGCAGCGGCCAACGTCATTTCGCCGGAGCTTTCAATCGAGCCGGAACGGTTGTCCAGCAGATCGGCCAACGTCTTGTTTTTGTCCCTGGCGATCAACAGGCTGCCGAGGCTGTAGACCTGGCCATAACTGTTGGTGAAGGTGGGCGTCAGCAGTTGCATGGCTTCGCCGCTGAAGATCAATCCACGCTCGTTGCGAAGCGCACCCGCCGTCAATGTCAGGTTCTTCGCAGCCCCCAGGGTGCCGCTGTTGGCGATGTTGCCGGCCGCCAGCGTCATATCACCAGCCGAGGTCAGGCGACCGCCATTGCTGAGCAGTCCACCGACGTTGATCGTGGTATTGCCACCACCACCGACACTGGATGCAGTGCCCAGAATAAGCTGCGCGGCACTCAGACCGAGGTCACCGAGACTGCTGACCCGACCAGCGCCAGAGTAGGTGCCGCCCAGCGTGAGATCGAGGCTGCCATCACTGGCAATCAACCCGTCATTGTTCCAGTTGCCGCCATTGCCGGTCAGCTTGTTCACCGCCAGCAGTTGCCCGCTCGCTGTTTGATTCAGACTGTTGATATTGACCGTCAGGCGATCCGCCTGAATCAGGCTGCTGTTGGTCCAGCTATCCGCCGCCAAGGTGAGCCCGCCACGGGTAACGAAGCTGCCGCCCGCGCTGCCGAGTTGCCCGGTGGCAATATCGAAAATCCCGCTGCCGACATGCAGAATGTTGCCGCCAGCATTGAGCAAGGCACCCGCGCCAAGGATGAAATCGCTGTTGGCACTTTCGACGGTGCCGCTCCGGTTATCGAATGCGCCACCCATGCTGAACGCGGTTTTACCAGTGCTGCCCAATGCACGCAGTTGCCCGGTCTGGTTGTCGACGCTGCCAGCGGTGACGCCCAGCGTGCTGGCGCTTTCGATAATGCCTTTGCGGTTATTGAGAAGGCCGCGCAGGCTGAGGTCGACCTGTTTGCCACCGACGAGGCTGTCGGCGCTGCCATTGTTGTAGAAGTCGTTACCGGTAACGCTGACACGCTCCAGCGCAATGAGGCTGCCATTGCGGTTATCGACGTTGCCGGACGGACCGCTATCGATGATCGCATCGCCGTTCTGCGCGGTGATGCGGCCACCGTCGTTATAGAGGCCGGCCAAGGCTTTGAGGGTCAGGCCTTGCGCTTGAATCACCCCGCCCTGCCCGTTGCGCAGTACCCCGGAGACTTGCGCGCTGAAGGTTTTTTTCAGGCTGGACAGCACACCGCCACGACTGTCGAGGCTGGCCGCCGTGATAGCGAGAACGCCAGACTTGGCGACCACACGACCGCCCCGGTTATCAATGGCGCCGCCAACGCTGGCCGTCAGCGCACCCTCGCTTTGCAGCGAGCCTTGTTGGTTGTCGAGGCTGGCGGCCGTCAACGTCAGATCAGCGGTATCGCTGTAGATCAGGCCGTCATTGCCGTTTTGCACAGCGCCATTGGCGGTCAGCGTCAACGTGTCATTGGCGGCGACACGACCACCGTTGCGGTTGTCGAGACCAACGGTGGACAAGGTCAGCAGCGCTTGACTGAGCAGTTTGCCGCCCTGGTTGTTGATCTGCGCAGCGCGTTCGATAACCAGCGGGCCGGCGCTAACCAACTGGCCTCGGGTGTTGGTCAGCGTGCCGAGCAGGTTGAGGGTGATGGCTGCATCGGCCGCCAGCACGCCTTCGCTGTTGTCCAGATCCGTCCCGGTGAAGCGAATGTCCTGTTTTGCATTGACGGTAGCGTTGGTGTTGTTCAGGGAACCGGCCTGGATATCCAGACTGACACCACTGTCGATCAAACCACCCTGCGCGTTGTTCAGGCTGCCAGCGATGACCAGCGTCTGGCCACCTTCGCTGGAGAGCACGCCTTTGTCAGAGTTATCGAGACTGGCCGCCGTGACGTTCAAGGTGCCTTTGCTGACCAGCGCACCGGTGTTGCTGTTCTGGATGTCACCGGTGAGATCCACCAGCAGGTCGCCGTCGCGGCTCGACAAAGTACCGTGGTTACGGTTGTCGAGGCTGCCACCGCGCAAGCTGAGGTGCTGCCAGCCGGAGATCAGACCGTTGAGGTTGCGGGTACTGGTCGCCGTCAGATCCAGTCCCTCACGACTGAAGAGCTTGCCGTCGCTGTTGTCCAGATTGCGCGCTGTGAGCGCATAGCTCAGGTTGCTGGAGAGTTCACCATTCTGGTTGTTAAGATCGCGCAGGTTATCGAGGGTCAACAAGCCTTTGGTGGTGATCAGACCTTTGGCGTTATTGAGGTCGCCAAGTGCACTGCCAAAGTCTATGGCAATGGCGCTGCCGAGCAGCGAGCCGCCGTTCTGGTTATTCAGATTGGCGGCGCCGATGTCGAGTTTGCCGGTCGCATTGATCAGGCCGGCGTCCTGATTGTCGAGTTGCCCGTCAACGCCCAGCCGCAGATTGGTCTGGCTGGTAAGCGTGCCGCCATTGTTGTTCAGGCTGCCGGCCCTGGCATCGATGCTGGCGGCGGCAATCGTGCCTTTGAGGTTGACCAAAGCCTGCTGCACGCGCAGGGTCAGCACCTGATTGCTCAGCAGTTTTCCGTTGCTGTTGTCCAGGCTGGTGGCAGCGAATGTAAACGCCTGGGCGCTGGAAATTTCGCCTTCGCGGTTGTCGACCTTTTGCAGTTTTTTCAGCACCAGCAGTGGAGCGTTGATCAATCCACTCTGGTTGTTCAGCGCGCCGTGATTCAGATCCAGAGACAGCGAAGTGTCGCTGGTAAGTTCGCCGCCATTGTTTTGATCGAGGCGCGTGACACTGGCCGTCAACGCCTTGTTGCTGGCGATCCGGCCCTTGTTACTGTTGTCGACGTTGCCGGCCTTGAGCGTAAGGCTGCCGGGCGAGGTCAGTTTGCCGCCCTGATTGTTCACCGCGCCTGTGGCATCGATGTTCAGGGAAGTGCCGGCGTTCACCAGCCCTGCGACGTTGTCCAGCGACGCCATACGCAGGGTGACATCGGCCAGGCCCGACAGCTCGCCACTGTTGTTGTTCATCTGACCGACAGTCGCTTTGAGCGATCCACTGGCGTTGATCAATCCCTTGTTGTTGAGCACTTGGCTTGCGTTCAGATCGAGCGTGCCGCTGCTCAGCACCCGGCCATTGTTGCGGTTATCCAGCGTCGCCGTGGTGACGCGCGTTGCCTGCCCGCTCAGCGTGCCGCCCTGATTGCTCAGGGATTGCGCCGCGGTGACTGTCAGGTTGCGGCTGGCGATGACGCTTTTGCCGGTGTTGCCGACACTTTGCGCATTGATGCTCACATCGCCTGCGTTGTTGCGACTGTTATCGACATTGACCCCGGCTTCGATGATGCCGGCGTTGATCAACTCGCCGCCGGCACTGAGGCTGATGCCATCGCGAGCTGCCAAGGTCTGGCGGTTTGCAAGATTGCCCTGGGTCTGCACGTTCAGTTCGGTGCCAGCGTAGACAGGGCCTTGTGCATCGAGGCTGGCGGCTTTGACGTTGATCGCGTTGGCCGCCGAAGCTTGCGCCATCGTCAGTTGGCCTTTGGCGTCGATCTGGATATCACCGCCACTGGCGGCCAGATTGCCCGCCAGTTTCACCCCGACCCCGGCCTCGGTGCCGACCAGTTTGATCGCGCCAGCGTACATACCACCAAGCGCCGAAGAGTCGATGGCCAGTTGCGGTTTGCCGCTGCCGTCATCGGCGCGTGCAGTGGCGTTCAAAGTCTGTGCATTGACGTCGTTGCGCCCGGCGACAATCGTCAGGTTCTGCGCCTGAATCTCGGCGTTGATCTTTGCGCTGCGGGTGATGATTTCAAAGCGGTCAACGTTGGTGGCGTTAAGGCCCGCGCCCTCGATGGCCACCGAACCCTGATCAACCTGAAAACGGTCCAGCCGACCGTTGTCGAGCACCGGTTTGCCGGTGGTCAAGGTCACCCGTGGCGAGTTGATAAAACCGCAACCGTTGCAGGTGATGCCATACGGGTTGGCGACAATCACCCGCGCCGACTGCCCCGCCACTTCGGTGTAACCGCGCAACTGGCTCGGGTTGCCGCTGATGACTTCGTTGAGAATCGCCTGTGCCGAACCGCTGTTTTTCAGGTTCGGGTTGTCGATGATGTGCCCGCCCAGCTGGGTCAGATTATTCTGCGTCGAGCCGTTGTTGAGGATCAGCCCCTGCGCACCGACGTTGTAGTCGTGGAACTGGTTGTGCGACAGACCGCTGGCATTGGGCGTGGCGATATTGATGATCGGCACGCCATTGCCGGCGCGATCCAGCGAGGTATTGGGGGTGGCCACGACAATGCCGTCGGCCTGCGCCCACATCGGTTGCCAGAACATGACGTTCGCCAAGAGAAACGCCAGCCCGCGCTTGGGCATGCCGAGGAAAGACTCGCGTTTTTTTACGGCAGCAGAAGGCTGATGCGCGAGGAAGGCGTACTGGCGAACGTCCATGTTGAAGATCTCTTTGCAACGGGCAGTAATAGTTGGATTGACGGCAGGCGCACTACTTGCTGACAGGCACGCACTCGGGTGGCGGTCAGTGCAATGATGAGAAGAAAGGGAAATGACGTAATGACAGTCGATCACGGACCAGACTGTGGAAGGTCCGATCGCACCTTTACAGTTGCGCACTAGTATCAAAATAGTGGCGCGATATTAGATGGCCACTATTTTGGCGTCAATTATTAGATGCGCCGAACCGTGGATTCGATCAGCGCAATCAGGCAAACCGTACCTGTGCGAATAGTCCTTGGCCTGCACAACAAGCCCCCCCGCCGCAATAATCTGTAAACTCTCCCCTCTTTCGCCGCCCTTCATTTCCTCGCGGCCATCACCTCTTTAATTGTTGCGGAGTCCGCCTTGCGTCTGTTCCACACCTCCGACTGGCACCTTGGGCAAAACCTGCACGGCCAGGAGCGCGATTTCGAGCATGCGTGCTTCCTCGAATGGCTGCTGCGCCAACTGCAACTGGCGCAGCCGGATGTGCTGCTGATTGCCGGGGACATCTTTGACACGGTCAATCCGCCGGTCAGAGCCCAGGAACGTCTCTACGATTTCATCGTCAGCGCCCACGAACAGCAGCCGTTGCTGACCATCGTGATGATTGCCGGCAACCACGACTCCGGCTCGCGGATCGAGTTGCCCGCGCCGTTGATGCGCCGTTTGCGCACGCACGCGTTGGGCCGGGTGTTGTGGCTGGATGACGGCCAACTCGATGCCGAACGCTTGCTGTTGCCACTGCCAAATGCCCAAGGCGAAATCGCCGCGTGGTGCCTGGCGCTGCCGTTTCTGCGCCCGGCGGAGGTGACTGGCGCGCACCTGGGCGACAACTATCTGCGCGGCATCGGTCAGGTGCATGAATGGCTGATCGAAGCGGCCAACGCCAAGCGCCAACCCGGTCAGGCGCTGATCGCCATCAGCCACGCGCACATGGCTGGCGGTTCGGTGTCGGAAGACTCCGAGCGCAGCCTGATCATCGGCAACGCCGAAGCCCTGCCCGCCAGTCTGTTCGGGCCGAGCATCAGCTATGTCGCCCTCGGCCATTTGCACAAGCCGCAGAAGGTCAACGGTGAAGAGCGCATCCGCTACAGCGGCTCGCCGATACCGCTGTCGTTTTCGGAAATCAGCTATCAGCACCAGATTCTCGACGTCACTCTCGATGGCGAAACCCTGGTCAGTGTCGAGCCGAAACTGATCCCGCGTTCGGTCAACCTGCAACGCATCGGCCCGGCACCGCTGGCGGAAATCCTGCTGCAACTGGCCGATCTGCCGAACATCGATCTGCTCGCCGAAACCCAGCGTCAGCCGTGGCTGGAAGTGCGCGTAACCCTCGACGAGCCGCAACCGGATCTGCGCCATCAAGTGGAGAGCGCCCTGCAAGGCAAAGCCGTGCGGTTGGTGCGCATTGCCGCTGAATACGCCGGTAACCGTGGCGCTGACGGCGTCGAAGATGGCACCGCGCTGATCGAACTCGACCAGCTCACTCCGCAAGAACTGTTCAGCCGCGCCTGGCTGGACAACTATGGCAGCGATGTCGATGAACAGACGCTGAAGGACTTCGCCGAACTGCTGCAGGACGTACAACTGGAGGGCGAGCAGCCATGAAGATTCTCGCCATACGCTTGAAAAACCTTGCCTCGCTCGCCGGCCCGTTCGAGATCGATTTCACCGCTGAGCCGTTGGCCAGCGCCGGTTTATTCGCCATCACCGGCCCGACCGGCGCCGGTAAAAGCACCCTGCTCGACGCGCTGTGCCTGGCGCTATTCGGCGCCGTACCGCGTCTGAACAACACCGGTCGTGATGCGAAAGTCCCGGATGCCGACGGTGAAATCGCCACCGGCGACCCGCGCACTCTGCTGCGTCGCGGCACCGGCGAAGGTTATGCCGAAGTGGATTTCGTCGGCGTTGATGGCCGCCGCTATCGGGCGCGCTGGGAAGCCAACCGCGCCCGCGAGAAAGCCGGCGGCAAGTTGCAGGCCAGCCGTCAGAGCCTGCGCGATATCGATCAGGATCAACTGCTCGCCAGTCAGAAAGGCGAATACAAAACTCAGCTGGAAGCCGCACTGGGACTGAACTTCGAACAGTTCACCCGCGCTGTGTTGCTGGCGCAAAGCGAGTTCAGTGCGTTCCTCAAGGCTGACGACAACGACCGCAGCGAACTGCTGGAAAAGCTCACCGACACCGCGCTGTACACCCGCCTCGGCCGCCGCGCCTTCGACAAGACCAAAGAGGCCCGCGAAGCGCACAAGCTGTTGCAGGATCAAGCCACCGGCGTGACCCCGCTGGCGCCCGAAGCCCGGGCCGAACTGGATGAGCGTTTCAACGCTGCGCAACAGCAAATGAAGTTGCAGCAGGCGCAGCTCAAACAACTTGAGCAACAGCACAGCTGGCTCAAGGATTTGCGTGTGTTGCAAGACGCGCAGCAAGCCGCCACTGAGCAGTTGCACAGTGCGCAGCAGCAATCGGAAAGTCTGGCCGGCGAGCGGGTGAAACTGACGCGACTGGAGCAGCTCGGCCCGCAGCGGCACCAGTTCGCGCGCAAAACCGAACTCGATGCGCTGCTGACGCCGTTGGCCGCACAGATTGCTGCGCACACACAGCAACACACCGAGCTGACCGAGCGCCAGACGCAGCTGGAGCACAACCTCGAAACGGCGAAAGTCGCCCTGAGCGTCGCGCTACAGCGACAGAGCGAAAACGCGCCGCTGTTGCGTCAGGCCTTTGAGGAGCAAAGCACCCTCGCCCGTCTGGCCAACGAGGTCGCCCAAAGCGCCGAAGCCAGGCTCAACGCGCAGCAGGCTTGCACTGATGGCCAAAACGCCATTCAAGCCTTGCTGGATAAACAGACCCAAGTCGCCGAACGCCTGCAACGCATCGCCGCCGAACTTGAGCAAAGTGCCCATCTGGCGCCGCTGAGCGATGCATGGAATGCCTACCGCGATCGCCTGCAACAGCTGATGCTGATCGGCAACCGCTTGAACAAAGGCCAAGCAGAACTGGCGAGCCTCGAAGAAAACGCCACGCGTAGCTCCACAGAGCTGACAACACAGAAACAGCAACTGGAAGTGCTGTTCAAAGAGGCCGGCGCCGAACCTGACGCTGTCGCCGAGCAGATCGGTATCCTCGGCACGCTCCTGCAGGACAACCGTAAACAACTGCGGCTGTTCGAGGATCTGTCGCGCCTGTGGGCCTCGCAACAGGATCTGGATCAGCGCAACGCCGAGTTGCAACAGCGTCAACTCAACGCCCAGCAGGAACGCGAGCGCCTGACCCAGGACGGCGTAAAAACCAAAGCCGAACTGACCGTCGCCGAGCAAACCCTCAACGTCACCCGCGAGCTGCTTGAACGTCAGCGCGTGGCGCGCAGTGCCAGCGTCGAGGAGTTGCGCGCGCAGTTGCAGGACGATCAGCCGTGCCCGGTCTGCGGCAGCAACGAGCATCCGTATCATCAACCCGAAGCGTTGCTACAAAGCCTTGGTCGCCACGATGAAAGCGAACAGGCCAACGCCCAGCAGGTGGTCGATCAGCTCAAGGAAAAGCTCATCGAGCTGCGCGCCGAAGTCGGTGGCGTGATTGCACAACAGAAAGAACTGCTGCAACAGCAAGAACAACTGGCGACCCAGCAGCAGGCATTGGCGCCGAGCCTCGACGCGCATCCGCTGGCCGCGCAGTTGTTCAATCAGGACGCCGACAAGCGCGATGCCTGGCTCGCCCGGCAAAACGAGCAACTGAACCAGAGCATCACTCAGGACGAACAACGCCAGAGCGCCCTGCTCACCTTGCAACAGGATGCCGCGCGTCTGACCCAGCAATTGCGTCAGGCAGAAACTGCGCATCAACAAGCAGCGCAGAACCTCAACAATCAGCAACGCGAATTGAGCAGCGACCGTCAGCGCCTCGACGAAGAACTCACCGCGTTCGGCAATCTGCTGCCGGCCGACACCCTTGAAGCCTTGCGCCAGGAACCGGCGGCGACATTCATGCAGCTAGACCGACAGATCGCCGAGCGCCTGGCGCAAGTCGATCAGCAGAAGGAAGAACAGGCCGAGCAGCAACAGCGGCAACAGACGCTGGAGAAAGAGCAGGATCGCCAGCAGACCCGTGCTCAGCAGTTGCTCAGCGTAGAACAGCAATTCACGACGCTGACCGAGCAGCAGCTCACCTGCCAGCAGAAACTGGCGCAACTGCTCGGCGAGCACAGCAGCGCCGAACATTGGCAGCAGCAGCTTGAGCAAGCGGTTGAGCAGGCGCGCAATGCCGAATCCGGCACCGCTCAGGAACTGCAGAACGTGCGCACACAACTTGTGCAGATCGCCGCCGAACTCAAGGCGCAGCAGGAGCGTTTGCAGGCGCTGGAAAGCGAAGAGCAGGATCTGGCCAGCAAGATTGCCGACTGGCGCGCCCGCCATCCGGAGCTGGATGACGGCGGCCTCGAAGACCTGTTGCGGGTCGATGACGGGCAAGTTGCCGAGCTGCGCCAGCGCTTGCAGCACCACGAAAAAGCCATCGAACAGGCCAAGGTTTTGTTGCAGGAGCGTGACCAGCGCCTGCTCGATCATCAGGCGCAGCACAACGGCAATCTTGATGCAGAACAACTGGCCAGCGCCCTCACAGATGTGCAAAACCAGTTCACCGTCAGCGAACAGCAGTGCGCCGAATTGCGCGCCGAACAGGTCGAAGACCAGCGCCGGCAAAACGCCAATCAGGCACTGGCGCAGCAGATCGCCTCGGCGTATGCCGAGTATCAACGCTGGGCGCGACTCAGTGCCTTGATCGGCTCGGCCACCGGCGACGCCTTCCGCAAGATTGCCCAGGCTTACAACCTCGATTTGCTGGTGCATCACGCTAACGTGCAACTGCGCCAACTGGTCAAACGCTATCGCTTGAAACGCGGCGGCAGCATGCTCGGCCTGCTGGTGATGGACACCGAAATGGGCGACGAACTGCGCTCGGTGCATTCGTTGTCCGGTGGCGAGACGTTCCTGGTGTCGCTGGCCCTCGCACTGGGCTTGGCGTCGATGGCGTCGAGCACGTTGAAAATCGAATCGCTGTTTATCGATGAAGGCTTCGGGAGCCTCGACCCGGAGTCGCTGCAACTGGCGATGGATGCGCTCGATGGCTTGCAGGCGCAGGGCCGCAAGGTCGCGGTGATTTCCCATGTACAGGAAATGCACGAGCGAATTCCGGTGCAGATTCAGGTGCAGCGCCAGGGCAATGGTTTGAGCACGCTGGAGGTGAAATGAACACGCTGTATTCCTTCCGCCGCTGCCCGTACGCGATGCGTGCGCGAATGGCGCTGCGTTATGCGGGTGTGGCGGTGGACATCGTCGAAGTCAGCCTCAAGGCCAAACCGGCCGAGATGCTGGCGATCTCGCCCAAGGGCACGGTGCCGGTGCTGGATGCCGGTGGGCGGGTGATTGATGAAAGTCTGGAGATCATGCGCTGGGCCTTGGCGCAGAATGACCCGCAGGATTGGTTGCTTGATGGCGACTCGCGGATTGCTGAATTGATCGAGGCGAATGATCAGGGGTTCAAGGTGCAGTTGAATCGCTACAAGTATGCCGAGCGTTATCCCGAGCAGCCGATGGAGGTTTATCGGGCTGAAGGCGCGGTGTATTTGCAGAAACTGGAAGCGTTGCTCAACGATCGCGAATACCTGTTAGCCGACCATCCGAGCCTGGCAGATATCGCCCTGCTGCCCTTCGTTCGGCAGTTTGCCCATGTGGATCGCGAGTGGTTTGCGAAGACGCCTTATGTTCGCTTACAAGCTTGGTTGCAGCGCTTCCTCGACTCCGAGCTCTTCACTTCGATCATGAAGAAGTAACTCAGGGTCAAGCCAATGCATTGCACATGCCGAGTGCCATGCAATCCACTTCGAACGGGCCGAGAAAATCCGCCGAGACTTTCGCCGGTGGGTTGCCGGCCATCAGCCCCAGCGTATTCGCCCGTTCGATGTTGTGCGCGATGCTGTGATTGGCCTCTATGGCCCGTGCAAGTGCTCCCACCGAGCCTTGGCCGATGCCCAACAATGAAGCGCCGTTGGTGAAGAACGCCAAACCTGCAATCACCCAGAGTCTGTAGCCTTTCATGCGCCGCCGACTCCTGCGAGTTCAGCCCGATCAACCATCACGCTGTGCGAGCGGACTTCGAACTGGATACCGGGATGGGCGACGTCAATCGGGGCTTCGAAGCTGTGCTCCATCTGCGAGGCGATGCTGACAAACAGCACCACGGCCAGGTAAAGACCGATGGCCAGGTAGGCGCCGCGTTTGGCTGAATGAATGATTGCGCTGGCCATGGTGTTCTCCCGTGGGCATGTTTCGATGACCACAGGATCGATCAAAAAAGCCGGGGTAACCACTCAGGGTTTGCCATAGTGAACATCAGCTTCGTTGATTATTTAGCCAGTCTATTTGCGGATTTGAAGAATCCTATCGTGCTGCGAAAAACACACGGGTAGGAGCTGCCGAAGGCTGCGATCTTTTGATTTTGCTTTTTAAAAACAAGATCAAAAGATCGCAGCCTTCGGCAGCTCTGGCAGTGGCAAGAATTTCAGTGTTGGGCTTTGTGATCCAGGGCGGCGTAGAAGTTGGCGCTCTGTTGCAGGTATTTCTGGGTGTAGCTCTGAGTGTGGGATTTTTTGCTGTTGATTTCGACGTTGGCGCTGGCTGGCAGTACAACGGTGGCGGAGATGGCGGAAGCGGCAATCACGGAGAAGAGATTGAAGTTCATGGCGGTAACCCTCGTGTTCGGTTGGCTTGCTTGCCCGGTTGGGCTGTGAAGCAAACTTAACGCTCGAGGGTTGATCGCTTGAAATGCTTTGTAGCATTACCGGATATCAGCGCGATTAATACAACGAGACAGGCCCCGTAAACCGAGGCCTGTGGCTTATTGTCGCACTATGAACTTGAGGTCGCTGGGGGCGTCCATCGCCAGTTTCTGCACGGTTTTGCCGAGCAGACCGGTCTTGCCGTCGCGCTCGACGACGACAATTTCGTTGCTCTTCTGGTTGGCGATCAGCAGGAATTTGCCACTCGGGTCGAGGCTGAACTCGCGCGGGTGATCACCTTCCACCGAACGCTTTTGCAGCTCTTTGAGCTGGCCAGTCGCCGGATCGATCGCGAACACCACCAACTGATTGGCGGTACCACGGTTGCTGACGTAGAGGAACTTGCCATCGGCCGAGGCATGCAGCGCGGCGCCGGCCTTGTCCGACGTTGGCTGACCAGCGGCCAGATCGACCAGTTGCGTCTGGGTCAGCACGCCATCGTGGTAATCGAACACCGCGACCTGCGCGCTCATTTCCATGGTCAGCCAGGCGTGTTTGCCGTCAGCGCTGAACAGCAGATGACGCGGGCCGCTACCGGCTGGCAAGCTCACTGCGGCGGTCATCGCCGGCGTCAGCGGCAAGTCCGGGTTGGCCTTCGGATCGAACAGGTAGACGAAGACCTTGTCCGCGCCCAGATCATTGGAGAACACGTAGCGGCCGTCAGGCGAAGAAACCGTCGAGTGCACGTGGTTGGAGGCCTGGCGCTCAGGATTGACCCGGCTCGCCGGGTGCGCGCTCATCTGCACGACGGGTTTGAGCTTGCCGTCGGCACCGATCGGCAATACCGCCAGCGTTCCGCCCGGATCTTCCATCACCGAATAGTTGCTGACGAACAAGTGGCTGGCATCACCGCTGAGGCTCGAATGGGTCGGCTCGTTACCCAGGCTTTGCACTTGATTGATCAGGGTCAGCGTGTGGGTTTTCGGATCAATCGAATAGCTGCTGACACGGCCGACCGGGTCTTTCTGGCCCGGGCCGTTTTCATTGACCACGAACAGGCGACGCTGGTCTTTGGACAGGGTCAGCCATGACGGGTTTTCGCTTTTGACCACTTGCAGAGGTTTGGCGGCGATCTGGCCGGTGGCGCTGTCGAAGTTCATTCGATAGAGGCCCTGGCTGGTGTTGGCGGTGTAGGAACCGACCAGCAGCTGGAAGTTCTCGGCGGATGCGCTGGAAAGCCCCATGGCACCGACGCTGCCGGCCATCAGCAGCGGCCAGAATTTACGCATTTTCATCAGTGTCGTCCTCATCGTCGCTGCTGCTGACTACGTCACCGTGGCAGACCAGGCGGTGTTCGCCGATCGCTTTGGTTTCATTGAAATAACCGACGATCAGCCAGCTTTGCAGGGAGTCATCAAATGTTGCCGCTGCAACCTGAGCCGGAGTGAATTCCCAATGCTTGGCCGCTCGGCCATCGATGCATTCGATGTGCAGGTTGTCGTCTTCATCGAGGGCGAATTCGAAAGCGTGAAGGCCGTCGATTTCGACCATTCCGCAGTGTTCGAGGGCGTTGAGAAGGGTTTGGGCAGTCATGGCAGTAAAGTCTTTCAGGGGGGAACCGGCAATGATAGCTCATTGTTAACCTGAGGCCTTGGCACTAACCCTGTGGGAGCGAGCTTGCTCGCGAAAGCGCTGTGTCAGCCAATGAATAATTGACTGAAAGAATGCATTCGCGAGCAAGCTCGCTCCCACAAGGGATATTGGCTGTCAGTTACAACGCATCGCGGCTGGGTTTGCCGTCGACGAGGCGCTGGATGCGCAGCGGGTTGGCGTTCTTCAACGGCTCCGGCAGCAAGCTGTCCGGATAATTCTGGAAGCACACCGGACGCAGGAAGCGATCGATGGCCAGCGTCCCGACGGAGGTGCCGCGCGCATCGGACGTTGCCGGATAAGGCCCGCCGTGCACCATCGAATCGCACACTTCAACACCGGTCGGATAACCGTTGAGCAGAATCCGTCCGACCTTCTGTTCCAGCAACGGTGTCAGTTCAGCAAACTGTTCGAAGTCCGTCAGCTCACCAATAATCGTCGCGGTGAGTTGCCCGTGCAGGCCATGCAATGCCGCACTGAGTTGCGCCTGATCCGTCACTTCGACAATCACCGTGGTCGGGCCGAACACTTCTTCCTGCAGCACTTCATCGCCATCGATCAACAGGCTCGCATCGGCCTTGAACAACTGCGGCTGCGCCTGATTGCCCTGCTGCGGATTGCCGGCCAGATGCTCGATGCCGGGATGCGCCAACAGTTTCTGCAAACCTTTGCCGTAACTGCCGAGGGTGCCGGCGTTGAGCATGGTTTGTGCCGGTTGATCGCCGATCAAACCAGCGACCTGCTGCACGAACGCGTTGAACTGCGGCGAACGAATGCCGATCACCAGACCGGGATTGGTACAGAACTGGCCACAACCCTGCACCACCGAAGCGGTCAGGTCGCGGGCAACCGTTTCCGAACGCTCGGCAAGGGCCTGCGGCAGGATGATCACCGGGTTGATGCTCGACATCTCGGCAAACACCGGAATCGGTTGCGGGCGTGCAGCGGCCATGTCGCACAGCGAGCGACCGCCCTTGAGCGAACCGGTAAAACCCACTGCCTGGATCGCCGGATGCTTGACCAGCCATTCGCCGACGCCACCGCCGTAGATCATGTTGAACACACCGGCGGGCATGGCGGTTTTTTCGGCGGCGCGAATCACCGCGTCAGCGACCAGCTCAGCCGTGGCCATGTGACCGCTGTGAGCCTTGAACACCACCGGACAACCGGCGGCCAGCGCAGACGCGGTGTCGCCGCCAGCGGTGGAAAATGCCAGTGGAAAGTTGCTTGCGCCAAACACCGCGACAGGGCCGAGGCCGATGCGGTATTGACGCAGATCCGGACGTGGCAGCGGTTGACGATCCGGCAGCGGCAAATCGATTCGCGCACCATAGAAATCGCCTCGACGCAGAACCTTGGCGAACAGACGCATCTGCCCGCTGGTACGCCCGCGCTCGCCCTGAATCCGTCCGGCCGGCAATGCGGTCTCGCGGCAGACCACAGCAACGAAGTCATCACCGAGGGCATCCAGCTCATCGGCGATCGCGTCGAGAAACTGTGCGCGACGTTCGGCGCTGAGGCAGCGATAGGCCGGGTACGCGGCAGCGGCGGCTTTGGCGGCGGCGTCGACTTCTTCAGCCGTGGCCTGGATGAAATCGTGCGGCAGCTGTTCGCCCGTCGTTGCATCGACCGATTGCAGTTTTACATTGCCAGCGGCGCTGCGCTGACCGCCGATGTAGTTGTGACCGAGAATCTGAGTCATGGGATCTCCTTAAAGGGTGCCGATGCTGTCCGGTTCAAATGCCGCTGGGACCGGGACGATGCCATTGACCAGCGGCGCGCCGAATTCGGCCTGGCTGATTTCAAACACGTCACCCGGTTGGGTGCGGATGCCATCGGCGAACGACAGGGTCGCGGTGCCGAAAAAGTGAATGTGTACGTCGCCTGGACGGAGGAACTGGCTGTACTTGAAGTGGTGGTATTCGAGGTTGGCGAGGCTATGGCACATGTTCGCCTCGCCGCTGAGAAACTCGTTCTGCCAGAGCACTTCGCCGTCACGCAGGATGCGACTGCTGCCTGCCAGATGTTGAGGCAATTCACCGGTGCGAAGTTCCGGGCCGTAACTGCAACTGCGCAATTTCGAGTGCGCGAGGTACAGGTAATTCTTGCGTTCCATGACGTGATCGGAGAACTCGTTGCCGACCGCAAAGCCCAGGCGATAGGGCTTGCCGTCATTGCCGATGATGTACAAGCCGGCCATTTCCGGCTCTTCACCGGCATCTTCGGCAAACGGTGGCACCGGGAAGGGTTGGCCTGGACGAACGACGATGCTGCCGTCGCCTTTGTAGAACCATTCTGGTTGTACACCGGCCTGCCCCGCCGCCGGTTTACCGCCCTCCACGCCCCATTTGAAGATGCGCATGGTGTCGGTCATCGTCGCTTCGTCACCGGCCTGCTGGTGCATTTTGTCCCGCGCCGAGGCGCTGCCCAGATGCGTCAGGCCAGTACCGCTAATCAGCATGTGCGCCGGATCCGGGTGATCAAGCGGTGGCAGGATGCGCAGCTGCGACAGCAGCTCGGCGTAGTCATGGCTGATGCCGAGGCCGAGGCTTTGCACTTGCTGTTCCAGGGTGCTGCCGGCCTCGATCGCGGCCAGGGCCAGATCGCGCACGCTGCGCGCATCCTGGACTTCACGCACCAGACCGTTGTCGACCACGCCCACGCGGCGTTCGCGGTTGCTTAATTCGAATTGAACCAGATGCATATGTCCTCTCCTTTCTACAAAACTTCGAAACACTGCAAAACCCTGTGGGAGCTGGCTTGCCAGCGATAACGACGGCACATTCACCATTGATGTGTCTGACAGATTGCTATCGCTGGCAAGCCAGCTCCCACAGGATCGGTGGTGATGAGTCAATTGGGTTCAGGTGCGGGTGGCGCCGCGTGCGCTGGCGGCGAACTGGTCAACCGGCAGGACGTGTTTGCGCTCCAGCACGCGGTAGACGATGCCGGTCAGAATCAAGCCAAACACCATCACACCCGAGAGGAAGTACAGACCTGAAGCCAGATTGCCGGTGTACTCCTTCAACGCGCCAATCACGAACGGCCCGATATACCCACCCAAATTCCCAACCGAGTTGATCAACGCAATCCCCGCCGCCGCACTCGCGCCGGCAAAGAACCGTCCCGGCAAGGTCCAGAACACCGCCGTGCAGGAAAACAGCGCAAACGCCACCAGACACAGGGCCGCCAGTTGTGCCACCGGCAACGACAGCCATGCACTCATGAACAAGCCAATCGCACCCAGCACATACAGCACCGCCAGATGCCCGTAACGATCATTCAAACGATCGGAACTGCGGGGCACGATCAGCAAGCCGATGATCCCGAAGATGTACGGCACCGACGACACGAAACCGGTGACCAGATCGCTGCCGCCAAACTGTTTGATCAACGTCGGTAACCATAGACCGAGGCCATAAATGCTCAACGTCACCGGCAGATAGAACAGCGCCAGCAGCAACACACGTTTGTCTTTCAACGCATGCAGCGGGTTGCCATGACGGGTCTGGCCGTATTCCTGCAGATCCTTTTTCAGCTCGCCGGTCAGCCAGTCTTTCTCAGCCTGATCCATCCATTTCACTTGCTGCGGGCCGTCCGGCAACCAGCGCAGCACCGGCCAGGTCAGCAGGATCGCCGGGGTGCCGATGACAATGAACAGCCATTGCCAGCCATGCAGACCCAGAACGCCGTCCATGCCGAGCAAACCGCCGGACACCGGGCCGGTGATCATCATCGCGATCGGTTGGGAAAGAATGAACAGCCCGAGGATCTTGCCGCGATGGCGCACCGGAAACCATTGGGTGATGTAGTAGAGAACGCCGGGAAAGAAGCCCGCCTCGGCCGCGCCGAGCAGAAAGCGCATCACGTAAAAACTGTGCGGGCCCTGAACGAAAGCCATGCCGATGGTGATCGCGCCCCAAGTGATCATGATCCGCGCGAACCAGCGGCGTGCGCCGAAGCGTTCGAGCATCAGGTTGCTGGGAATCTCGAGGAGAAAGTAACCAATGAAAAACAGCCCGGCACCGAGGCCGTAAGCGGCATCGCCAATGCCAATGTCGGCGCCCATGTGCAGCTTGGCGAAGCCGACGGCGGAGCGATCCACATAGGCGATCAGGTACAGCAGGATCAGGAAGGGAATCAGTTTCAGCGTGATGCGCCGTATCAGCCGCAGTTCCTGGCTCATGAGATCGGTCTCCGATTGTTGTTTTTATAGAACCTCGGGGGACGCCTCTCACGAAAAACCGTCAGGGCCATCCCTCCGTCGAAAACGACTATATAGTATTACTAATTCACCAACAACACTTCCAAACCTAGGATTTTGCGCTTAGATTAGGCCGTAGCTGGAACACTATAGTCATACAATAAGAGAATCGATCATGTCTGATAAGAAACCCACCCTGCGCTCCGCCCAATGGTTTGGCACGGCCGACAAGAACGGCTTCATGTACCGCAGCTGGATGAAGAATCAGGGCATCGCCGACCACCAGTTCCATGGCAAGCCGATCATCGGCATCTGCAACACCTGGTCGGAACTGACCCCGTGCAACGCGCACTTCCGCCAGATCGCGGAGCACGTCAAACGCGGGGTGATCGAGGCCGGTGGTTTTCCAGTGGAATTCCCGGTGTTCTCCAACGGCGAATCGAACCTGCGCCCGACCGCCATGCTCACGCGCAACCTGGCGAGCATGGACGTTGAAGAGGCCATTCGCGGCAACCCGATCGATGGCGTGGTGCTGCTGACCGGTTGCGACAAAACCACCCCTGCGCTGTTGATGGGCGCGGCCAGTTGCGACGTCCCGGCCATCGTCGTCACTGGTGGGCCAATGCTTAATGGCAAACACAAAGGCAAAGATATCGGTTCCGGCACCGTGGTCTGGCAGCTCAGCGAACAGGTCAAGGCTGGCACCATCACCATCGACGATTTCCTCGCGGCCGAGGGCGGCATGTCGCGTTCGGCTGGCACCTGCAACACCATGGGCACCGCGTCGACCATGGCCTGCATGGCTGAAGCACTCGGCACTTCCCTGCCCCACAACGCGGCGATTCCCGCGGTGGATGCGCGACGTTATGTGTTGGCGCACATGTCCGGCATGCGCGCGGTTGAGATGGTTCGCGAAGACCTTCGTCTATCGAAGATCCTCACCAAGGAAGCCTTCGAAAACGCTATTCGGGTTAACGCGGCCATCGGCGGTTCGACCAACGCGGTGATTCACCTGAAAGCCATCGCCGGGCGCATCGGCGTTGAACTGGATCTGGATGACTGGACGCGCATCGGTCGCGGCATGCCGACCATCGTCGACCTGCAACCGTCCGGGCGTTTCCTGATGGAGGAGTTCTATTACGCCGGTGGTTTGCCAGCGGTGTTGCGTCGTCTCGGTGAAGCCAATCTGATTCCCAATCCGAATGCGCTGACAGTGAACGGCAAGTCCATCGGCGAGAACACCAAGGACGCGCCGATCTATGGCGAAGACGAAGTGATCCGCACGCTCGACAATCCGATTCGCGCCGATGGCGGGATTTGTGTGTTGCGCGGCAATCTGGCACCACTGGGTGCGGTGCTCAAGCCTTCTGCCGCCACGCCGGAATTGATGCAGCACCGTGGGCGTGCGGTGGTGTTCGAGAACTTCGACATGTACAAGGCGCGGATCAACGATCCGGAACTGGACGTCGACAAGGATTCGATTCTGGTGATGAAAAATTGCGGGCCAAAGGGTTATCCGGGCATGGCCGAAGTCGGCAACATGGGGCTGCCGGCCAAGCTGTTGGCGCAGGGTGTGACCGACATGGTGCGAATTTCTGATGCGCGGATGAGCGGCACGGCGTACGGCACGGTGGTTTTGCACGTGGCGCCGGAAGCGGCGGCTGGCGGGCCTTTGGCGACCGTGAAGGAAGGCGACTGGATCGAGCTGGACTGCGCCACCGGGCGTTTGCACCTGGATATTCCGGATGCCGAACTGGCAGCGCGCATGGCGGATCTGCAGCCACCGCAGCAGTTGCTGGTGGGCGGCTATCGCCAGCTGTACATCGACCATGTGCTGCAGGCGGATCAGGGTTGCGACTTTGACTTCCTCGTTGGCTGTCGCGGGGCTGAAGTGCCGCGCCACTCTCACTGATCACACAAATCCCTGTGGGAGCGAGCTTGCTCGCGAAGACGGCGGTACATTCAACTGTAATGTTGTTTGACCCACCGCTTTCGCGAGCAAGCTCGCTCCCACAGTTGTTCTTTACCCGCCTCAAGATTGTGCCGTGCCTGCTATGATGCGCGGCATCTCCATCGCTCAGGATCGCGCCGTTCCCCATGGATTACCGCAAACCCTCCGACCGTAAAAGCATGCACTCGCGCATCGTCCAGGAACTGGGCATGCAGATCGTCTCCGGACGCTTCAAGCCCGACGACAAACTGCCCGCCGAAGCCCTGCTCTGCGAGGAGTATGCGGTCAGCCGTCCGGTGTTGCGCGAAGCCACGCGGGTGTTGGTGGCCAAGGGGTTGGTGTATTCGAAGCCACGCGTCGGCACGGTGGTCAAGGCCCGCCGTGAATGGCACATGCTCGACCCGGACGTGCTGCACTGGCTGATGCAAAGCAGCCCGCAGAATGAATTTTTCAATGTGCTGACCAGTGTGCGCAGCATTATCGAACCCGCCGCTGCCGCCCTCGCAGCTCAACATGCGACCGAGGCTGAAATTGCGTCTATCGGTGAGGCCTACCAGCGTATGGAAGCCGCGCCGACACCGGAAGCATTGCTGCAGCCGGATCTGGACTTTCATAGCCGGATCGCTGATGCGACGCACAATGATTTGCTGGCAAACCTGTGCAATATGTTGTCGGTGGCGATTGCCGAGGCGTTGAAGCACTCGAATCAGCGGCCGAATCTGCATGAATTGGCGTTGCCGCGGCATAAGGCGATTTTGACCGCCATCGAAAATCGTGATGCCCTGGGGGCTCGGCATGCGACGTTGGTGCAGCTGGATGATGCGCGTAGTGCGTTGAGTGTTGTGCTTGGCGCTGAACTTACTTAACGCGCGAGACTGCTTGCCCTCACCCTAGCCCTCTCCCAGGGGTAGAGGGGACCGATTGGGGGATATTCAAGAACTACGCCGACTTGAACGATTTGCAGTGAATCCATAATCGACTCTTTATTTCAGGTCGATGTATCAAGTTGCACACCTCGGTCAGTCCCCTCTCCCTCGGGGAGAGGGCCAGGGTGAGGGGCTCTTGATCTTTAGCTACAAAAAAAAGCCGCAACCCTAAGGTTGCGGCTTTGTCGTTTCAGCCCTTCAGATCAATGTGCAAACAGCGAGTTACCCTTCTGCCCCGCCAGTTTCTCCGGCTTGATCAGGAACTTCGCCAGTGCCGGCAGCAGCCACAGCGCACCGAACATGTTCCACAGCAGCATGAAGGTCAGCATCAGCCCCATATCGGCCTGGAACTTGATCGCCGAAAAGATCCAGGTGCACACACCAATCGCCAGGCACAGACCGGTGAACAGCACCGCTTTGCCGGTGGATTTCAGCGTCTGGTAATAGGCTTCCTGCAAGGGCAACCCGGCACGCAGGAAACTTTCCAGACGGCTGTAGATGTAGATGCCGTAGTCGACACCAATCCCCACACCCAGCGCCACCACTGGCAGTGTCGCAACCTTCACGCCGATGCCCATGAACGCCATCAGCGCGTTGCCGAGTACCGACGTCAGCACGAGCGGCAGGACGATGCACAGGGTCGCCGCCCACGAACGGAAGGTGATCATGCACATCACCGCCACGCAGATGTACACCAGAATCAGGATGGTCAGTTCGGCCTGTTTGATAACTTCGTTGGTGGCCGCTTCGATCCCGGCGTTACCGGCGGCGAGGATGAATTCCAGACCGTCCTTGTTATTCTCCTTGGCGAATTCCTGCACGGCAGCCACTGCACGATCCAGGGTTTCGGCCTTGTGATCGTTGAGGAACACCAGCACCGGCGCCAGCGAGCAACTGTTGTTATAGAGACCGTCGGCGCGGGCGATCGAGTTGTTCAGCACGTCCGGGTTGCGCGACAGGGTTTCCCATTTCAGGTTGCCCTCGTTCATGCCCTTGATCATCTGCTTGGACACGGTCACCAGCGAGATCGCCGACTGCACGCCCTCGGTGTTCTGCATCTTCCACATCAACTGATCGATCGGCGCCATGGCTTCGTAGCGTGAGCAGCCTTCAGCCTTGGTCTTGACCATCACCACCAGCACGTCAGAACTGGTCGAGTAATTGCTGATGATGAAGTTGTTGTCCTTGTTGTAGCGCGAGTCCGGTCGCAGTTCTGGCGCTCCTTGGTCGAGGTCACCGATTTTCAGGTTCTGGCTGTACCAGAGACCGCCACCGAAGGCGATCAGCGCCAGCAACACCGAGATGCGTGCGACTTTCGGGTTGGCGAAGTTCGACAGCAAGCGCCAGAACGGGTGTTCGCGGTTCGCGTCCTTCTTGCTCTTGGCGATCGCGCGCTTGCTGATGCCGACGTAGGAAATGGCCACCGGCAGCAGAATCAGGTTGGTGAACACGATCACCGCCACGCCGATCGACGCGCCGATGGCCAGTTCCCGGATCACGCCGATGTCGATGATCAGCAGCGTGATGAAACCCACCGCATCCGCCAGAATCGCGATCATCCCCGGCAGGAACAGTTGCCGGAAGGTGCGCCGCGCTGCGGTCAGGGCGTTGTCGGCCTCGCTGGATTGCAGGGCGATGCCGTTGATCTTCTGCACGCCGTGGGAAATACCAATGGCGAAGATCAGGAACGGCACCAGCATCGAATACGGATCGAGTCCGAAGCCGAAGAAGTGCATCAAGCCGAGCTGCCAGACCACCGCCACCAGCGTGGTACTCAACACCGCAATGGTGCTGCGTACGCAGTTGGTGAACCACAGCAGCAGGATCAGGGTGATGACGAAAGCGATGCCGAAGAACAGCACCACCATCACCAGGCCGTCGATCAAATCGCCGACTTTCTTGGCGAAACCGACGATGTGGATTTTGACGTTGGGGTTCTGTGCTTCGAACTTGTTGCGGATCTTGTCTTCGAGTTCATGGGAGAACTTGCGATAGTCCAGCGCCAACAACTTGCCCTGGTCTTCCGGGTCCGGGTAGGACTCCAGCAGCGGGATGTCAACGATGCTCGACTTGAAGTCGTTGGCCACCAGACGCCCGACCTGTCCGGACTTGAGCACGTTGTTGCGCAGCAGATCGAGGCTGTCCTGCGAGCCGTTGTAGCTCTGCGGGATCACTTCACCGCCGGCGAAACCCTCTTCGGTCACTTCGGTCCAGCGTACGCTCGGGCTCCACAGCGACTTCAACCCGGAGCGATCAACGCCGGAGATGTAGAACACCTCGTCGTTGATCTGCCGCAGGGTCTCCATGTACTCCTTGGAGAAGATGTCACCGTCCTTGGCCTCCACCGAAATACGCACGGTGTTACCGAGGTTCGCCAGATCGTTGCGGTGCTCCATCATCTTCTCGATGAACGGATGCTTGAGCGGGATCATTTTTTCGAAACTGGTCGACGGCCGGATCAGCGTGGCCTGCCAGAACAGGAAAATACTCACCACCAGACAGATCAGGATCACTGCCGGGCGGTTGTTGAAAATCAGGCGTTCAAGAAACGTCGCCTTGTCCTGCTGAGGAGTGATCAAGGAAGTCATAGCCCCGCCTTCTTGTTATTGATCTCGGCACCGTTCGGCTGTGTGGTGTGAAGACCACCCTGCCCGCTCAGAATCAGGTTGCCTTCGCCGGCCGCGGTGACCGATGACAGCGAAATGCGGTCCGGACGGTTGAACACGCTGAAGGTCTCGCCATTGTCACTGCTGCTGATCACCGAACCGCCGTTGCCGACGATAACGATCGAGCCGTCCTCGAGCAGGGTGGCGCCGGACAGGCCGAACTCCAGTGCACCGCGCGCGGCTTTCAATTCAACCTGTTCCCAGGTGCTGCCAAAATCCGTTGAGCGATAAAGATTGCCGCGCAAGCCGTAGGCCAGCAGGGTCTGCGGCTGCGCCGTGCCGATCACGCCGAACAGCGAACCTTCGTACGGGCCTTCGAGTTTTTCCCAGGTCTGGCCCTCGTCGGCGGAGCGGAACATGCTGCCCGACTCGCCGACGATAAACAGCCCGGCGTCCTTCACCGCCGCGATGGCGTTGAGGTGGAATTGATCTTCGTTGTCGAGGCGATCGCTGACGTCTTCCCAGTTTTTGCCGCCATCGGTGGTTTCCAGCAGCGCGCCGTACGCGCCCACGGCGAGGCCGCTGTTGACGTCCTTGAACCAGACGTCGAGCAGCGGCGATTCACGTTTGAGGTCTTCGAATTGTTTGGTCCAGGTCAGACCGCCGTCTGCGCTGGCGAGGATTTGTGCGTCGTGGCCGACCGCCCAGCCGTGCCTGTCGTCGACAAAGTACACCGCGGTCAGCAGTTGCCGGGTCGGCACTTTGGCTTGGGTCCAGGTCTTGCCCTGGTCATCGGAATAGAGAATGTGCCCGCGATCCCCGACCGCGACCAAACGCGTGCCAGCGTGGACGACATCAAGTATCAGGCTTTTCGTGGCTTTGGCGGATTCGGTGGCATAGACCACGTCGGCGGGCGCCTCGGCGGCGATCACAGGTGCCGATAACGTGGCAAAGCCCAGCAGAGAGAGTGCTGTGGCCAGCAACGCGGTGTTGCGTAACGCCGGCGGGCGGCAACGACTCATAGACCTTCCCCTATTTATTATTGTTAGGCCATCAGGCCTTCAAGGGCGCCGCAAGTGTGCTCCGCTGATGGCTGCTCAGGAGCATAGTCCTGAAACCCGCAATCCAGAGCCACTTCGGAAGCTGGCTCATCCTATCGGGCTTTCGAAACGTCTGACAATCGGCGCCACGTTATCTTTTGTTAACCACATTGCCGACGGATTCCCCCTGTAGGAGTGAGCCTGCTCGCGATAGCGGTGTATCAGGTAAGAATTCACTGACTGACACACCGCTATCGCGAGCAGGCTCACTCCTACAGAGGTTGTGGGGGCTTTGGGATTTGAATGCATGACCATTCGCCGGGGTGATGCAGCAAAAGTCATCGAGGGGACTTGCACGATCGGTATTATGGTATACCATCAGACGCACAGACACTCTCAATCCCCCTACGGAGCAGCTCATGAGTTTCGAAATTCGCAAGATCGTCAGCTATGTCGAAGAAACCTTCATCGAAGGCGGCAAGGCCACTGACAAACCCGTGACCATGGTTGGCCTCGCCGTGGTCATGAAAAACCCTTGGGTGGGCAACGGTTTCGTTGAAGACCTCAAGCCGCAGATCCGCGCCAACTGCTCTGACCTCGGTGCGCTGATGGTTGAGCGTCTGGTCGGCATCATCGGCGGTGCGGAAAAAATCGAGGCCTACGGCAAAGCCGCTGTGGTCGGCGCTGACGGCGAGATCGAACACGCCTCCGCCGTGATCCACACCCTGCGCTTCGGCAACCACTACCGCGAAGCCGTCAATGCCAAGAGCTACCTGAGCTTCACCAACAAGCGCGGTGGCCCGGGCACCTCGATTCAGATCCCGATGATGCACAAGGACGACGAAGGTCAGCGTTCGCACTACATCACTCTGGAAATGCAGATCGAAGACGCGCCGCGTGCCGACGAAATCGTCGTCGTGCTGGGTTGCGCCGACGGTGGTCGCCTGCACCCGCGCATCGGCAACCGCTACATCGATCTGGAAGAACTGGCCGCCGAAAAAGCCCAGTAACCACAATAAAAAGGCATTGCAGGAGCGCTCCATGATTCGGCTCACCGCTGAACTCACCCCGGCTGGCACCAGTTACCTGGCGACCGGCCAAGGCCAGCCCGTGGTTTTGATCCACGGCGTGGGCCTGAACAAAGAAATGTGGGGCGGGCAGATTGTCGGCCTGTCCAGCCAGTACCAAGTGATCGCCTACGACATGCTCGGTCATGGCGCGAGCCCGCGACCGGCCAGCGGCACCGCCCTGCTCGGTTACGCCGATCAGTTGCTCGAGCTGCTCGATCACCTGAATCTGCCGCAGGCAGCGGTGATCGGCTTCTCCATGGGCGGTCTGGTTGCGCGGGCCTTTGCCCTGCATTATCCGGAGCGCTTGCAAAGCCTGGTGGTGTTGAACAGCGTGTTCAACCGCAGCGAAGAACAGCGAGCCGGCGTCATCGCTCGCACCGCGCAAGCAGCCGAGCACGGCCCGGACGCCAACGCCGAAGCGGCACTCTCACGCTGGTTCAGCCGCGAATATCAGGCGGCCAACCCGGCGCAGATCGCCGCATTGCGCCAGACCCTGGCCAATAATGATCCGCAGGGTTACCTGACCACCTACGAATTGTTCGCCACCCAAGACATGTACCGCGCCGACGACCTCGGCAGCATTCAGGCACCAACGCTGATCGCCACCGGTGAACTCGATCCCGGTTCGACCCCGGAAATGGCCGAGCAACTGGCCCGACGCATCCCCGGTGCGAAGGTTGCCGTGCTGCCCGAGCAACGGCATATGATGCCCGTAGAGTCGCCGCGTCTGGTCAATCAGACGCTGCTGGAATTTCTCCAATTCGCACACTCCCGACAAAACCATATAAAGGGGATCGTTGCATGACACTCGCACGCTTCCAGATGTGCATCGGCGGAGAATGGGTCGATGCCCTCTCCGGCAAGACCTTCGAAAGCCTTAACCCGGCCACGGCACAAGCCTGGGCCGAGCTGCCTGACGCCGATGAAGCGGACGTCGAACGCGCCGTGCAATCGGCACAGACTGCTTTCGACAGCCCGGCCTGGCGTGGCCTGACCGCCACCGCTCGCGGCAAATTGCTGCGCCGTCTCGGTGATTTGATCGCCGAAAATAAAGAACAACTGGCGCAGCTGGAAAGCCGCGACAACGGCAAGCTGATCCGCGAGACCCGTGGCCAAGTCAGTTATCTGCCGGAGTTTTTCCATTACACCGCAGGCCTTGCCGACAAGCTCGAAGGCGGCACGCTGCCGCTGGATAAGCCCGACCTGTTTGCCTACACCGTGCACGAAGCCATGGGTGTGGTCGCAGCGATCATTCCGTGGAACAGCCCGCTGTACCTGACGGCAATCAAACTTGCCCCGGCGCTCGCCGCCGGCAACACGATTGTGATCAAGCCGTCCGAGCACGCTTCGGCGACCATCATTGAACTGGCGCGTCTGGCCCTCAAAGCCGGGATTCCGCCGGGCGTGGTCAACGTCGTCACCGGTTACGGCCCGAGCACCGGCGCCGCCCTCACCCGCCATCCGTTGATCCGCAAGATCGCCTTCACCGGCGGCGCAGCCACGGCGCGGCATGTGGTGCGCAGCAGCGCCGAGAACTTCGCCAAACTGTCGCTGGAACTCGGCGGCAAGTCGCCGAACATCATTTTCGCCGACGCCGATCTGGACAGCGCGATCAACGGCGCGATTGCCGGGATCTACGCGGCCTCCGGGCAGAGTTGCGTGTCCGGTTCGCGGCTGTTGGTGCAGGACGAAATTTACGACGAGTTCGTCAGCCGCCTGGTCGAGCGCGCACAGCGCATTCGCATCGGTAACCCGCAGGAAGACAACAGCGAAATGGGCCCGATGGCCACTGCACAGCAACTGGCGGTGGTCGAAGGTCTGGTCGCTGATGCCATCGCTGAAGGCGCGCATTTGCGTACCGGCGGCAAGCGTCCGACCGGTCTCGGCGAAGGCTGGTTCTACGAGCCGACGCTGTTCGAATGCGACCGCAATTCGATGAAGATCATGCAGGAAGAAGTCTTTGGCCCGGTGGCTTCGGTGATTCGCTTTAAAGACGAAGCCGAAGCGCTGGCGATCGCCAACGACTCGCAGTTCGGCCTCGCCGCTGGCATCTGGACCCGCGACCTGGGCCGTGCTCACCGCCTCGCTCGCGATGTGCGTTCGGGGATTATCTGGGTCAACACTTACCGCGCGGTATCGGCGATGGCACCGATCGGCGGCTTCAAGAACAGTGGCTACGGACGCGAAAGCGGCATCGATTCGGTGCTGGCCTACACCGAACTGAAAACGGTGTGGATCAACCTTTCCCAGGCACCGATGCCTGATCCGTTTGTGATGCGCTAGGAGTCCTGCGAAATGATCGAACCCGGCATTTACAAAGACGTCATGAGCTCGTTCCCGTCCGGCGTCACGGTGGTCACCACCCTCGACCCGGATGGCGGAATTGTCGGCATCACCGCCAGCGCTTTCAGCGCGCTGTCGATTGACCCGGCGCTGGTGCTGTTCTGTCCCAACTATGCTTCCGACACGTATCCGGTGTTGCGTGACAGCAAGAAATTCGCAATTCATTTGCTGTCGGCTGACCAGACGGCTGAGGCCTACGCCTTTGCCGGTAAAGGCAAGGACAAGGCCAAGGACATCGAGTGGCATCTCAGCGAACTCGGTAACCCTATTCTGGCCAAGGCCACGGCGATCATCGAGTGCGAGTTGTGGCGTGAATACGATGGTGGTGATCACGCGATCATCGTTGGCGCGGTGAAGAACCTGATCCTGCCCGAGCAACCGGTGACGCCGATGATTTATCACAAGGGCAAGCTCGGGCCGTTGCCGAACCTGGCCTGAGGCGACAACGCGAAACCCTGTGGGAGCGAGCTTGCTCGCGAAGGCGTAGTGTCACTCGACATCAATGTTGAACCTAGTGACGCTTTCGCGAGCAAGCTCGCTCCCACAGGGGATAGTGGAGTGAGGAGGAATGATGAGTAACGAAAAGTACGAAAAAGGCCTGAAGATCCGCACTCAGGTACTGGGCGAAGCCTACGTGCAGCGTTCGATAGAGAACGCCGACGACTTCACCCGCCCGCTGCAGGAAATGGTCACCGAATACTGCTGGGGCCACGTCTGGGGCCGCGAAGGTTTGTCGCTCAAGGAGCGCAGCATGATCAACCTGGCGATGATCTCGGCGCTCAACCGTCCGCATGAACTCAAGCTGCATGTGCGCGGCGCCTTGCGTAACGGCCTGAGTCGTGAGCAAATACGCGAAATTCTGCTTCAGGTCGGCATTTATTGCGGCGTTCCGGCAGCCGTGGACAGTTTCCGGCTGGCCCGTGAAGCCTTTGCCGAAGCCGACGCCGAGGCCTCCAGTTAACCCCTCGGCTGTTTAGATGCCCGTCTGGCATGGACAGCCAACTTAAAGAGCGGACCCCATGAAACGCCAGCCACTCGACGACAGCTTCAAGGTCAATCGCAACCCCGTTACCCTGCGCGAAATCGTGCTGGATAAACTGCGTAGCGCGATCATGAATTTCCAGCTCATGCCCGGTGATCGTCTGGTCGAGCGCGATCTGTGCGATCGCCTCGGTGTAAGCCGTACGTCGGTGCGTGAAGCCTTGCGTCACCTGGAATCCGAAGGCCTGGTCGAGTTCGCCGATGCCAAAGGCCCGCGCGTGGCGATCATCACCCTTGCCGATGCCGTCGATATCTACGAATTGCGCTGCGTGCTTGAGGGTCTGATCGTCCAGCTGTTCACTCTGCGTGCCAAGGCCAAGGACATCAAAGCCCTGGAAAAGGCCCTCGACGAAAACCGCAAGGCGCTCAAGGACGGCGAGTTGCAGCAGGTGATCGACTCAGTGCAAGGCTTCTACGATGTGCTGCTCGAAGGCTCGGGCAACCATGTGGCGGCGACTCAGTTGCGTCAGTTGCAGGCACGCATCAGCTACCTGCGCGCGACCTCGGTCTCCCAGGAGAACCGTCGCGGCGCGAGTAATCAGGAAATGGAAAAAATGGTCGAAGCGATCAAGAGCGGCGATCCGCTGGTGGCGCATCAGGCCTGTGTCGATCACGTTCGCGCTGCCGCTGCGGTAGCGCTCGACTATCTCAAGCGCAAGCAGGAAGAGACCGGCGCAACCCCGGCCATGACCCTGCCCATCGCGCTGAAAGAACCGCGTATAGGTCACTGATATGTTCAGCCCGAGCTATTGCCCGAAATGCGGTGGCCCTGACCTCGGTCAGCAGGTACCAGTGGGCGATACGCACGAGCGCCTGATGTGCCGTGGCTGCGGCTACATCCATTACGTCAATCCGAAGATCATCGCCGGCTGCATCATCGAGCAGGACGGCAAATACCTCTTGTGCCAGCGGGCGATTCCTCCGCGCCCAGGCACCTGGACGCTGCCCGCTGGTTTCATGGAGAGCGGCGAGACCACCGAGCAAGCGGCGGTCCGCGAAGTCTGGGAAGAAAGCGGCGTACGCGCGGAAATCGTCTCGCCGTATTCGATTTTCAGCGTGCCGAAGATCAGCGAGGTGTACATCATCTTCCGCGCGATTGCGCTGGAGATCACCGGGCAGTACGGCCCGGAGACCATGGATTACAAGTTCTTCGCCCCTGAGGACATTCCGTGGGAGCAGATCTATTACCCGGCGATCCGGCAGATTCTCGAGCGCTATATCGAAGAGCGCCAGGCTGGGGTGTATGGGATTTACATGGGTAATGACGACAGCGGGAAGATCCACTTTATCCGCTGAAGATTGCCCATCTCCTAATGAAATGGTTACCCCCGCCGCCCCTGCGATAGCTCACTAAGCTTTTGCAGGGGCCCACCGGAGACCATTGTCATGAACAAAGTAGCTATTGCCGCCATCGACCTGGGTAAAAAATCCTTTCATCTGCACACTCAAGATGACCGGGGTCATGAGCTCTACCGCAAAAAACTCACTCGAGCGGCACTTGTCCAGCACTTAGCCAATCTCGAGCCTTGCACGGTTGTAATGGAAGCCTGTGGTGGCGCTCACTTTATGGCGCAGCAAGCTGCAAAGTTTGGGCACACCGCAAAGTTGATTGCGCCGCACTTGGTGCGTCCTTATGTCAAAAGCAACAAAAATGATTTCGCCGATGCCGAGGCGATCTGCGAGGCCGCAACCCGGCCAACGATGCGTTTCGTGCCTGTTAAAACACAGGCTCAACAGGCGCTGGCCATGCTCAATTCGACGCGTGATTCGTTCATCAAAGACCGTACCGCGACAGTCAATCGGATTCACGCAGCGCTTCTGGAGTTCGGAATCAGCTTGCCTGCTGGGTTCAAGTCGATCAACGAGCTTACAGCGCAGCTTGAGGCGAGTTCACTTCCCGATCCGATCAGAAAGCTGCTGAAACGCATGCATGACCACTTTGACTACTTGCACGAACAGATCAGATCCTTGGACAAGGAGCTGGAATGCCAAGCCGCTGAAGATGATCTGGCTGCTCGTTTGATGACAATTCCGTGTGTCGGGCCGATCACCTCCAGCGCCTTGGCTGCCGAGCTGGGTGATGGCAAGCAGTTCAAATGTGGCCGCGGCTATTCAGCGTCGATCGGCCTAGTACCCAAACAGCATTCAACGGGCGGAAAAACTGTGCTTTTAGGCATCAGCAAGCGTGGCGACAGAAACCAGAGACGCCTGCTGATCCAGTGCGCCCGGGTTTATTTAATGCACCTGGATCGACAAAAAGGCGTGCTGGCGGAATGGGTCCGCCATTTGATTGCAACCCACCATCACTCCAATCACGTGGTCTGCGCGCTGGCCAACAAGTTTGCGAGGATCGCTTGGGCAATTGCGGCTCACCACACTGAATTCGATGCGGGGCCAAGCGCGATGAACGCTTGACTCCGCTGTCACCCGAGCACCACCCACCTGGTTTTGCGATGCTGGATAACTGATGACGTAAACGGCCAACCGGCCTGACGACAACCCTGGGCTCCCACACGGCTGAAAGGCCGCTCAACTAATCAGGATCGTTGGGCATCGATTCTCATCGAGGCGCGGGGTTGCACCCCCACTCAGACGCCGGATAGATGAAAGCAAGCCAAACACGACATCAAAAAACAGTATTGCAGAAAAGGGGGTAACCATAGATGTGGGAGCGGTGGTGTTGCCTAAGTTAATGGCACGCCTTCAACGATGATGATCTCCGCCCTCGCCCATTCCTCGCGATAACTTTTCGCTTCCTGGTACGCCGCCGAGTGGTAGCACGCCACGGCTTTTTCGTAGCTCTCAAACTCAATCACCACGCTGCGCTGCGGCGTCTTGCGCCCTTCCATCGCCTCGCTGCGCCCGCCTCTGGCCAGAAACTTCGCGCCGAACGCAGCGAAGGCTGCCGGCGCGCGCTGGGTGTATTGGCTGTAGTGATCGGCATCGGCTATATCCACATGAGCAATCCAGTACGCCTTCATAGTGACCTCTTTGTTGATTTTGTATTATGGTATACCAATATATTTCCAACGAACCCTGAGAGTCCAGCATGGCCTTCAACAGCATCGAAGAAATCATCGAAGATTATCGTCTCGGCAAAATGGTTTTGCTGGTCGATGACGAAGACCGCGAAAATGAAGGCGACCTGTTGCTGGCCGCCGACCGTTGCACGCCAGAAGCGATCAGCTTCATGGCCCGTGAAGCACGCGGGCTGATTTGCCTGACACTGACCGACGAGCATTGCCAGCGTTTGGGCCTTGAGCAAATGGTGCCGGCCAATGGCAGCGTGTTCAGCACCGCGTTTACCGTGTCGATTGAAGCGGCGGTCGGCGTGACCACCGGTATTTCGGCAGCGGATCGCGCCTGCACCGTTGCCGCCGCTGTCGCGCCGAATGCTCGCGCTGAAGATCTGGTGCAGCCGGGCCACATCTTCCCGCTGCGCGCCAAGGAAGGTGGCGTGCTGACCCGCGCCGGGCATACCGAAGCGGGTTGCGATCTGGCGCGACTCGCCGGTTTTACCCCGGCCTCGGTGATCGTCGAGGTGATGAACGATGACGGCACCATGGCCCGTCGCCCGGATCTGGAAGTGTTCGCGCGCAAGCACGGGATCAAGATCGGCACCATCGCCGACCTGATCCACTATCGCCTGAGCACCGAGCACACCATCGAACGGATTGGCGAGCGCGAACTGCCGACGGTGCATGGCACCTTCCGTTTGATCACCTTTGAGGATCGCATCGAGGGCGGCGTGCACATGGCGATGGTCATGGGGGATTTGCGCCGTGAAGAACCGACGCTGGTGCGTGTGCATGTGATCGATCCGCTGCGGGATCTGGTCGGCGCCGAGTACAGCGGGCCGACCAACTGGACGTTGTGGGCGGCGCTGCAACGGGTCGCGGCGGAGGGGCATGGGGTTGTGGTGGTGCTGGCTAATCATGAGTCTTCGCAGGCGTTGCTGGAGCGCGTGCCGCAGTTGACTCAGCCGCCCAGACAGTTCAGCCGCTCGCAATCGCGGATTTATTCGGAGGTGGGGACTGGGGCGCAGATTCTGCAGAATCTTGGGGTGGGCAAGCTGCGGCATCTTGGGCCTCCCCTTAAATATGCCGGCTTGACTGGCTATGACCTCGAAGTAGTCGAGAGCATTCCCTTCACCGAATAAAGCTGCCCTCACCCCAGCCCTCTCCCCGAGGGAGAGGGAGCCGACCGCGGTGTTTGCCCGCTATACGCCGACCTGAAATACCGAGTCGAACTCGAGTTTTGAACAGCATGAAGATCTGCTCCCTTTCCCCCTCTCCCACTGGGAGAGGGCTGGGGTGAGGGGCTGGATCTAAAATTTCTCCACATCTCTCAAGTGAAAAACCATCAGCCGCCAGATAACCGGTAAGGCAAAGTGCTTGCACAAAGTTTGGAATACCATAATATGATATTCCATAGACCGGACCACTCCAACGAACCGTCCGGCTACTGCTCCCGACAGGCGGGCAACAACGCAAGCCCGCTCAAAAACACAACAATGAGGGCGTGAACATGGTGTTGAACAAAGCTGCAACCGCGATCTTTTTTGCGGGACTGCTCAGCGTCACCGGCCAGGCTGCAATGGCTGCCGACAGCGTGAACTTCGTCAGCTGGGGCGGAAGCACCCAGGATGCGCAGAAACAGGCCTGGGCCGATCCGTTCAGCAAGGCCAGCGGCATCACCGTCGTGCAGGACGGCCCGACCGACTACGGCAAACTCAAAGCCATGGTCGAGAGCGGCAACGTGCAGTGGGACGTGGTCGATGTCGAAGCCGATTTCGCCCTGCGCGCCGCCGCTGAAGGCCTGCTCGAGCCCCTCGATTTCAAAGTCATTCAACGCGACAAGATCGACCCGCGTTTCGTCAGCGATTATGGCGTCGGCTCATTCTTCTTCTCCTTCGTCCTCGGTTACAACGAGGGCAAACTCGGCGCCAACAAGCCGCAGGACTGGAGCGCCCTGTTCGACACCAAGACCTACCCTGGCAAACGCGCGCTTTATAAATGGCCTAGCCCCGGTGTGCTCGAACTGGCGCTGCTGGCCGACGGCGTAGCGGCTGACAAGCTCTACCCGCTGGACCTGGATCGCGCCTTCAAGAAACTCGACACCATCAAGAAAGACATCGTCTGGTGGGGCGGCGGCGCGCAGTCGCAGCAACTGCTGGCGTCCGGTGAAGCGAGCATGGGCCAGTTCTGGAACGGTCGCATTCACGCCCTGCAAGAAGACGGCGCACCGGTCGGCGTGAGCTGGAAACAGAACCTGGTCATGGCCGACATACTGGTCATCCCGAAAGGCTCGAAAAACAAGGACGCGGCGATGAAGTTTCTGGCCAGCGCCAGCAGCGCCAAAGGCCAGGCCGACTTCTCCAACCTGACCGCCTACGCCCCGGTCAACCTCGACAGTGTGGAGCGTCTGGATTCGACGCTGGCCCCCAACCTGCCGACTGCCTACGCTAAGGATCAGATCACTCTTGATTTCGCGTACTGGGCCAAAAACGGCCAGTCCATCGCGACACGGTGGAACGAATGGCTGGTCAAATGAAAATGGCGGCCACCGCGTCCCGTCCCTCCACTGCCACCGGGAGCGCCAATGGCGCTGCCGGTTCGGCCCACGGAACACAGGCGGTTGCGATGCAGCAAGCCCCGACCCTCAGACAACGCTGGCGCGGCGCCGGCAACCTCGCGCCAGCGCTGCTGTTCATCGGCCTGTTCTTTCTCGCGCCGTTGATTGGCCTGCTGTTGCGCGGCGTGCTCGAACCAACACCGGGTCTTGGCAACTATGAACAACTGTTCGCCAACTCGGCGTATGCCCGGGTGCTGCTCAATACCTTTTCGGTGGCAGGGCTGGTGACCCTGTTCAGCCTGCTGCTGGGCTTTCCGCTGGCCTGGGCGATCACTCTGGTGCCGCGTGGCTGGGGTCGCTGGATTCTCAACATCGTGCTGCTGTCGATGTGGACCAGCCTGCTCGCCCGCACCTATTCATGGCTGGTGCTGCTGCAAGCATCCGGTGTGATCAACAAGGCCTTGATGGCGATGGGCATCATCGATCAGCCGCTGGAGATGGTCCACAACCTGACCGGCGTGGTGATCGGCATGAGCTACATCATGATTCCGTTCATCGTCCTGCCGTTGCAGGCGACCATGCAGGCCATCGACCCGATGATTCTGCAGGCCGGCTCGATCTGCGGCGCGAGTCCGTGGACCAACTTCTTCCGGGTGTTCCTGCCGCTGTGCCGGCCGGGTCTGGCCTCCGGTGGCTTGATGGTGTTCGTCATGTCGCTCGGTTACTACGTCACCCCGGCGCTGCTCGGCGGGGCGCAGAACATGATGCTGCCGGAGTTCATCATTCAGCAGGTGCAATCGTTCCTCAACTGGGGCCTGGCCAGTGCCGGCGCCGCGTTGCTGATCGCGATCACTTTGGTGCTGTTCTACTTCTACCTGAAGCTTCAGCCGGAATCCCCGGTTGGCGCCAGTAACGCGAGGTAAGCCGACATGCTCCTGACCCCCAATGCGATGAGCCGGCGCATGCGCTTCGGCCTCTACGCCACCACCGGGCTGATCGGTCTGTTCCTGTTGTTGCCGATCGTGTTCATCGTGCTGCTGTCGTTCGGCTCATCCCAGTGGCTGGTGTTTCCACCGCCGGGCTGGACGTTGAAATGGTACGGCCAGTTCTTCTCCAACCCTGACTGGATGAACGCTGCGGCTGCCAGCCTCAAGGTCGCCGTGCTGACGACAATCTTCGCCGTGGCCCTCGGTTTGCCGACTGCGTTTGCGCTGGTGCGCGGACGTTTTCCTGGCCGGGAAATGCTCTACGGTCTGTTCACCCTGCCGATGATTGTGCCGTTGGTGATCATCGCTGTCGCGGTGTATGCGCTGTTCCTCAAGCTCGGTTACACCGGGACGATGTTCGCGTTTGTCGTCAGCCATGTGATCGTCGCGTTGCCGTTCACCATCATCTCGATCATCAACTCGCTGAAGCTGTTCGATCAGTCGATCGAAGACGCGGCGGTGATCTGCGGTGCCTCGCGCCTGCAAGCGGTGTTCAAAGTGACGTTCCCGGCGATTCGTCCGGGCATGGTCGCCGGCGCCCTCTTCGCCTTCCTCGTTTCGTGGGACGAAGTGGTGCTCAGCGTGATGATGGCCAGCCCGACCCTGCAAACCCTTCCCGTAAAAATGTGGACCACCCTGCGCCAGGACCTGACGCCAGTGATCGCCGTCGCTTCGACGTTGCTGATCGGCTTGTCGGTGTTGGTCATGGTCATCGCCGCCGCGCTGCGCCGGCGCAACGAAATCAGCGCCTGAGCGCCAGGAGTACGACATGAGTGCCGTGATCAAAGACGCCTCCCAGCAGAATGACAAACCCCTGGTCAGCCTGCGCAACCTGAACAAGCACTACGGCGACTTTGCTGCCGTCGACAACATCTCGCTGGACATCAAGGACGGTGAATTCCTCACCTTTCTTGGTTCCAGCGGCTCGGGTAAAAGCACCACGCTGTCGATGCTCGCCGGGTTTGAAACGCCGAGCAACGGCGAGATTCTTGTCAACGGTGAATCATTGGTGAACGTGCCGCCGCACAAGCGTGACATCGGCATGGTGTTTCAACGCTATTCGCTGTTCCCGCATTTGTCGGTGCGCGACAACATTGCCTTTCCTTTGGCGATTCGCAAACTCGCGGCCGCCGAACGTGAAAAGCGCGTCGATGCGATGCTGAAACTGGTGCAACTGGAACAGTTCGCCCATCGCCGCCCTTCGCAACTGTCTGGCGGCCAGCAACAACGTGTCGCCATCGCCCGCGCCTTGGTCTACGAACCACGCATTTTGCTGATGGACGAACCGCTCGGTGCGCTGGATAAAAAGCTGCGCGAGGATCTGCAGGATGAATTGCGCCAATTGCATCGCCGTCTGGGCATCACCATCGTTTACGTGACCCACGACCAGGAAGAAGCCATGCGCTTGTCGCAGCGCATCGCGATTTTCAGCCATGGCAAGATTGTTGGATTGGGCAGCGGTTATGACCTTTATCAGAATCCGCCGAATGCGTTTGTCGCGTCGTTCCTGGGTAACTCGAATTTCCTCAAGCTCAAGGCGCAGGGCAATGCGGCGGCTTCGTTTGAAGGACAGTCATTGTCGATTCGACTGACCGCTGGGTTGCACACCGATCAGGATGTGCTGCTGATGGTGCGGCCGGAAAAGGCACTGGCGTTGAGCGTGGCGCAAGCGATCAGCGAACCGTTGCCGTCGGGGTGGAATGAGGTTTCAGCGAAGGTTGTGGAAGTGCTGTTTCTGGGTGAGAGCCAGACTTGCAGCGTGGTCACTTCGGGCGGGACTTCGATGACGGTGAAAGCGTTGTCCGCCGCCGGCATGCCGCTCAAGGCCGGGGATCCGGTGCAGGTGCGCTGGGCTACGGCTGATGCTTGCGTGTATACCGAATGGACTGAAAGCGATCTGAACAAGGCTGCTGGTTCTCACTGATAGCGTTTTGTCTGTGAGATTTACCCCCTCACCCCAGCCCTCTCCCCCAGTGGGGGCGAGGGGGAAAGGGAGCCGATCTTCATGCTGTTCAAAACCCCAGTTCGACTCGGTATCCCAAGTCGGCGTACCTCGTCCAAACAACTCGGTCAGTCCCCTCTCCCTCCGGGAGAGGGCTAGGGTGAGGGAGCCAATCTCCGTGCCGTTCAAACCCGAGATCGACTCGGTATCTCAAGTCGGCGTACCTCGAAAGACCACCTCGGTCAGTCCCCTCTCCCTCTGGGAGAGGGTTAGGGTGAGGGAAACAGACGACGCGGTATCAAGTAATGGGCCGGTAGCCTTCAATCTCATCCGGCCACGCCGTAAGAATCTCAAACCCCGTCTCCGTCACCGCAACCATATGCTCCCATTGCGCCGACAACGAGCCATCCCTGGTCAGCACCGTCCAGCCATCCGGCATGTTCTTCACATGACGCTTGCCGGCATTAAGCATCGGTTCCACGGTAAAAATCATCCCGGCCTTGAGCTTCATCCCTTGATTGGGAAAGCCGTAATGCAGAATCTGCGGCTCATCGTGATAGACCTTGCCAATCCCGTGCCCGCAATACTCGCGCACCACGCTGAAACCTTCCTTCTCCGCCAGGCTCTGGATCGCATGGCCGATATCACCCAGCGTCGCACCTGGTTTCACCACACGAATACCCGCGCACATGGCGTCATAAGTGGTCCTGATCAGATGCTGCGCTTCAGGTGTTGCCTCGCCGACCACGTACATGCGGCTGGTATCACCGAACCAGCCATCCTTGATCACCGCGATGTCGAGGTTGACGATATCGCCATCCTTCAGCGGCGTGCCCGACGGAATGCCGTGGCACACCACATCGTTGACCGAGGCGCAGACGGTTTTCGGAAAGCCGTGATAACCGACGTTGGCCGGCACTGCTTTTTGCACATTGACGATGTAGTCGTTGCACAGTTGATCGAGCTGATCCGTAGTGACGCCAGCCTTGACGTGCGGCACCAGCATGGCCAGCACTTCAGCGGCGAGTTTGCCGGCAGCGCGCGATTGCGCGATGTCGGCCGGGGTGTTGATCTTGATCTGGTTTCTCATGCGCTGACGGCTTCCTGAGTCAGTTGTTGCAGATCCAGCCCACCGTTCTGTTCGGCGCGGATCAGCAAGCGGCAAATGGCGCTGTGGTCAAGGTTGGGGTGCAGTTCGGCGAGCATGCCGATGCGCATCCAGTGCTCGGCCTGCGCGTTGATCGAGCGGCTGAGGGCGTTGCTGGAGATACGCAGATTCTCGTGCATGTCCTCTGAAATTTTTACGATGCCCATATATGGATCCGATACGATGTGTATATGGATCGTATATTAGCCAAGCCTTACGCAGAATTGCAAATCAACTCAGCGCCGCATCGAAAAACGATGAGATGAGACGGCTGGAACGCCGCTCGGCCAGACAGTACAGATAGGTCTCGGTAAACAGCTCTTCGCCTTCGATTCTGATCGTGCGGATGTTCGGGTCGGCAATGAACTCCGCTTCCGACACCACACCCAAGCCCAACCCGCGCACCACCGCCTCACGCAACGCCTCGCGACTGCCGATTTCCATGGCGATGCGTGGTTTGACCTGCACTGCACTCAATGCCTGCTCCAATACCAATCGGGTAGTTGAACCGGGTTCGCGTTGCAACAAACGCTGCCCTTCCAATTCCTCCAGCCGCACGCTGCCGCGATTGGCCAACGGGTGCTCATGATGGGCAAACAAGATGATCGCGTGCCGCGCATAACGCACCGAACACAACGCCGAATCATCCTGACGCCCGGCCAGCACCGCGATGTCGGTCACGTAGTTTTCCAGATCAGACAACACTTGCGCCGAGTTACCCACGCGGATCGACACGTCAATATTCGGATGCTGTTGCAAATAGCTGTCGACCATTTCGATCACATGAAACGGCCCCACCGCACCGACCTTGAGCTGGCCGCTGTCGAGCCGCCCGGAGTCGCGCAACAGGTTGTGCGCCTCCAGCTCCAGCAAGGCGATACGCTGCGCGATAGGCAGCAGTTGCCGCCCCACATCCGACAATTCGATGCGCCGCCCACGGCGATGGAACAACTCGACATTGTGCTGACGCTCAAGGCTCTGCACCTGCGTGGTCAATGTCGCTTGGCTGAGCCCCGACGCCCGCGCCCCGGCACTGAAACTGCCGTGACGGGCAACGGCGAGAAAGGCCCGAAGTTTGGCGCTGGACATCCATAGACTCCATCAATAGTTAGCTGCGGTTTCGCATATTGAATTGATTGAATGACTGTCACGTGACAGCCCTAGCCTGTGGCAACTCCCAACCACACCGTGGAATGCCATGAAAACAATCAAACAGTTTCTGCGTGTCGCCAGCCTGGCCTTACTTGCCCTGAGTACCGGCCAGGTCTGGGCCAAGGACAAACTGACCATTGGCCTGATTCCCTCCGAAGACTCCCAGGCCATGATCGAATCGAGCAAGCAAGTGCTCGACGATCTGCAAGCCAAAATCGGCATGCCGGTGGTGCCCTTCGTCGCCACCGACTACAACGGCATCATCGAAGCACTGCGCTCGGGCAAGCTCGATGTGGCTTATCTGGGGCCGTTCTCGTATGTGCTGGCGACCTCGGTGGCGGACGTTGAAGCGTTCTCCGTAGCGGTAACCAAGAAGACCGGTCAGAGCGCCTACAAAAGCGTGATTCTGGCGCGCAAGGACAGCGGCATTCACACATTGGCCGACCTCAAGGGCCATACGTTCGCGTTCGTCGACCCAAGCTCGGCGTCCGGTCATTTGTTCCCAAAGGCAGGACTGGAGCAGGCCGGGTTTGTGCCGGACACTTTGTTCAAACGCGTGATTTTCTCTGGTTCCCACGACGCCAGCATCCTCGCGGTGGAGAACAAGAAAGTCGACGCCGCCGCCGTGGCTGACCGCATCTTCGCCAGTGCCGTGGCCAAAGGCGTGGTGAAGCAGGATGACTTCGAAATCGTCTGGAGTTCCAGACCGATCCCCGAATCGCCAATGGTCTGGCGCAAGGCGCTCGACCCGGAACTGAAGAAGAAAGTCGCCGACGCGCTGGCCTCGATCAAAGACGTACCGTGGGGTGATCAGGGCGTGCTCAATGGTTTCCAGCCGACCACCGACGCTTCTTACGACGTGGTGCGTGAAACCGCCAAGGTGCTCGATCTCGATTTGCGGAGCATGAAATGATCAGCATCCGCCAACTGACCAAACACTACGGCAGCAACCCAGTGTTACGTGGCATCGACCTTGAAGTCGCTGCCGGTGAGTTCGTCGTGGTGCTCGGTCAGTCCGGCGCTGGTAAATCGACCTTGCTGCGCTGCATCAATCGCTTGGCACAGGCCGACAGCGGCACGTTGACCGTGGCCGGTATCGATGCCCTCGCCTGCCCTGATACCAGCGTTTTGCGCCGTGAAGTGGCGATGATCTTCCAGCACCACAATGTCGTGCCACGTTTGAGCGTTTTGAAGAATGTGCTGACCGGTCGCCTAGGTTCCGTCGGCACCCTCGCGTCTATTCTGCAACTGTTCCGTCGTGACGATGTGGCGCTGGCGATGCAATGTCTGGAGCGCGTCGAACTGGCGCACAAGGCCGGTGAGCGCACCGATTCACTGTCCGGCGGGCAGAAGCAGCGCGTCGGTATTGCCCGCGCCTTGGCGCAACGGCCGCAGGTGATTCTGGCCGATGAACCGATCGCCAGCCTCGACCCGAAAACCGCGCGGCTGGTGTTGCAATACCTGAGAGATGCCACCCGCGAACTGGGCATCACCGTGCTGTGCAATCTGCATCAAGTCGAATATGCCCGCGAGTTCGGCGACCGCGTGGTCGGCCTCGCGCACGGCAGTCTGGTGTTCGATGGCAAAGCGTCGAGCATGACCGACGCCGATCTGGCGCGAATCTATCCGGGGCAATCGGCGGAATCCACTGCTGACGTGCCCACGCCCACCCTTTCCTACCGTACTGCCTCGAGGGCCTGAGCATGCAACCGCAAAACTATCAGTGGGTCGGCGATCGTCCCCGTGGCCCGCGCAGTTGGCTGACCACCGGCGCCGTCGTCCTGATCGTGCTGTGGACGCTGAACTGGAGCGCCCAAGGCGCGCAGCTCAGCCTCGGGGAACTGGCGGCGGGGTTGCCGCAGATTGGTGATTTTCTCTCGCGCACCTTTCCGCCGGACCTGAGCATCCTGCCGCGTCTGGTCGCGCCAGCGGTGGAGACTTTGCAGATCGCCATTTGGGGAACCCTGCTTGGCGTCTTACTAGCGATTCCAATGTCGTTTCTCGCGGCGCGCAATCTGAGCCGCAACCGCTGGGTGTTTCACGCCACCCGCCAGGCACTGAATTTCACCCGCAGCACCAACGAACTGATCCTCGCCCTGATCTTCGTCTCAGCGGTTGGACTCGGCCCATTCCCCGGTGTGTTGGCGCTGGCGCTGCATGGCCTGGGCATGCTCGGCAAGTTCTTCGCCGAGAGCATCGAAGAGATCGACCAAGGCCCGATCGAAGCGCTGCAAGCGACCGGTGCGCGACCGTTGCAGGTGATCGTGTTTGGTGTTTTGCCGCAGGTCATCACCGCGTGGATTGCCGTGATTCTGTACCGCTTCGAAGTCAATCTGCGCTCGGCCACCGTGCTCGGCATGGTCGGCGCCGGCGGCTTGGGATTCGAACTGGTGAGCAGCCTGAAACTGTTCAAATACCCGGAAACCGCGACCTGCATCATCCTCATCACCTTCATGGTGATCGTCGCCGACACCATCTCCAGTCGCCTGCGCGCGGCGATCCAGAGCGGTTCGGCACACTGACGTCGAGCGGCTATCGGCTGAGCCGATTCAAACCTGCGAATTATCGATTTGAGCCGTTGTCGACGGGCGCTGAGTATGGCGCCACACGACAACAACAAGAAGGATCCACCATGACTGCCCGCTTCCAGAACCCAGTTGATACCCGTTTCGGCTGGGGCAGCCTGCAAGACCTCGCTGCCATTACCGAACAGCAAACCGTGGCCCTCGTCACCTTCCCTGAGGCCCGCGGGCTGGGGCTGGTCGATCGCCTGCAAGCCTTGCTCGGTGAGCGTCTGGTCTATGTGTTCGAAGACGTTCAGCCCAACCCGGACGTCGCCCATCTGCGCAGCACTTACGCGCATTTCTGGCAGCATGCAGGGGCTTGCGACGTGGTGCTCGCGGTCGGGGGCGGCAGCGCCATCGATACTGCCAAAGCGTTGATCGTCGGCACCGAATCCGGCCATTTCGATGAACTGTTGGCGTTGCTGGCGACCGGCAAACCGTTCACCCCGGCACACTGCAAGCAGTTGATCGCCGCACCGACCACCGCCGGCACCGGCAGCGAAGTCACGCCGTGGGCGACGATCTGGGACAGCGCCAGCCAGAAGAAATACTCGCTGCATCTGGATTGCACCTGGCCTCGGGTGGCGATCATCGATCCGCAACTGATGCTCACTGTGCCGGCCAGCGTCACCGTCTCTACCGGGCTCGATGCGTTGTCCCATGCGCTGGAAGCGATCTGGAATGTCAACGCCAACCCGGTCTCGGACACGTTCGCGATCTCCGCGATCGAGGACATTCTCGAATGCCTGCCGCGTTTGCACAAAGATCTGTCGAGCCAAGAGTTGCGCACGCGCATGGCGCTCGCCGCGCTCAAGGCCGGGTTGGCGTTTTCCAACACCAAAACCGCGCTGGCGCATTCGATTTCCTATGAGATGACCCTGCGCCACGGCTTGCCCCACGGCATCGCCTGCTCCTTCACCTTGCCGCTGGTATTGGGCTTGGCCTGGGGCCACGACGCCACGCGCGACCGCACCTTGCAACGGGTATTCGGCGATGACCTGGGTAAAGCCCAGCAGCAGTTGCGCGAGTTCCTGCACAGCCTCGGGGTGAAGACCGAATTTGCCGATTACGGCGTCTCGGCCAAGGACGCCGACGCCATCATCCAGCTCGCGATGCAGGGCGCGCGCGGCAAGAACTTCATAGGTTCGCAAGCCGCCTGACGCCTGATGACAACCCAGTAACCCAAGCACCGCCAGCGGCGTGACGCCGCGGTGATTTCCTGCCGCACCGAAAAAGAGTGCACCCGCCGACGACACCCGGCGGGAACCGACAACAATAAGGAAAAGATCATGAATCGTGCCCAAACAATGCCTGGTCTCGCCGTACGTTCCGCCTCGTTCCGGGTCGCGCAGTGGCGCATGCTGCTGGCGGCGATGTTCTGTTATCTGTTTTTCTACACCGGGCGGCAGACCTTCGGTTTTGCCATTCCGGGGATTCAGGCCGAATTCGGCTTGAGCAAGGAAACCCTCGGTTGGGCGTCCGCTGCGATGCTTTGGGCTTATGCGATTGGCCAGGCGATCAACGGCAACCTCGCCGACAAATTCGGTGGCCGGCGGATCATGACGCTGGGTGCGGTGCTGTCCTGCGGTGCCAACTGGGTGACCAGTTTTGCCGGCGGTTTCACCAGCCTGATTCTGCCGTGGGGCGTCAACGGCTACTTTCAGGCTCTGGGCTGGGCGCCGGGCGGTCGGCTGATTGCCAATTGGTGGGCGGCGGGTGAGCGCGGCAAGGTCTATGGTTTTTACACCTTCGCCGCCGGTTGCGCGTCGATTCTGTCGTACGTCACTTCCATCGTCGTGCTTGAAGTGTTGCAACTGGAATGGCGCTGGATCTTCCGCTTGCCGGTGCTGCTGATGCTCGCCGGCGGGATCATTTTCTATCTGGTCGCCCGCGAACGGCCGCAGGATCTGGGCTTCGAACCGGTGGGCGATACCGGCGTGGCCAACGCTGACGACAAACATCAGGAAGCCGCCCATGGCGAAGCCGAGTCCTCGGCACAACGCTATAAAGCCGTGCTGAGGAATCCCCGGCTGCTGATCGCCGCTCTGTCACTGGGCTTTCAGAACGCGGCGCGCTACGGCTTGATCGTCTGGGTGCCGGTGCACTTTCTCGGCGCCAACTGGAAAAGCGGCGACAGCATGGTCGATCCGAAATGGATCACCGTCGCCCTCCCCGTCGGCATGGCGGTCGGTGCACTGAGCAACGGCTGGGTGTCGGACAAGCTGTTCGGTTCCAAGCGTTATCTGGCGATCATGCTCTATATGGTGCTGGGGGCTGCGACCAGTCTGTGGATGTGGAGCCTGCCGCCACACAGCGTGATCGGCCTGGTGGCGCTGTTCCTTTGCGGCTTCTTCGTCTACGGCCCGGCCTCGAGTTTCTGGGCGCTTTGCCCGGATCTGGTCGGTGCCAAACGTGCCGGCACCGCGACCGGGATCATGAACTTCTCGTCCTACCTGTTCGCCGGGCTGGCCGAGCCACTGATCGGGCGTCTGCTTGACACCACGGCAAACACGTCTCTCATCTTCATAGTGGTCACCAGCGCGTGCCTGTGCAGCGCAGCAGTGGCATTGTTCATTCGACGCTAACGGGGCTTGCATGTACCAGTATCACAAGTGGTTGCGTTCGTTTCATGCAGTGGCCAAGACCGGCAGTTTTACCCTTGCGGCAGAGTACCTCAGTGTCGGTCAGCCGACCGTCAGCGAGCAGGTCAACGCACTGGAGAACACCTTCTCGGTCGAGTTGTTCCATCGCCGCGGACGCTACATCGAAATGAGCGCAGCCGGGCACAAGCTCTACGCCATCACCCAAGGCCTGTTCGGTCAGGAGGATGAAGCCGTGCAGTTGTTGCAGAGCTTCAAACAACGCAAGACCGGCATGTTGCGCCTTGGCGCGGTGTCGCCGCCGATTGCCATGAACCTGACCTATGAGCTGATGCAGCGCCATCCGGATATCGAACTGGAAACGTCGTTTTCCTCGGAAAAGGAAACCCTGGCGCGGCTGTTCAACTTCGATATCGACGTGGCGATTCTGGCCTTGTCGGAATTCGATGAACGCTTCCACACGCGGCTGTATCACCGTTATCCGATCATCGCCGTGGTCCGCGATGACCATCCCTGGGCCAGCCAGTCGCAGGTTCACATCAGTGAAATCAGCGGCGAAAAATGGGTGATGCGCGAGAAAAGTGCGCGCACCCGGCAACTGGTGGAAGAAAGCTGCAAGCGCCTCGACATCGAACTCGATTGCGTCATGCAACTGAACAGCCGCGAAGCCATCGTCCACGCCATCGTCAAGGGCATCGGCATCGGGTTTGTCTCGGCGGTCGAGTACGCCGAAACACCCGGTACCACGCCGATCACCTTTGTCGACCACCCGTTCTCTATCGAATACCACCTGTGCTGCCTCGGCATCCGCAGGAACCGGCCAGTGATTGCCGAACTGTTTGATTCGAATCCACCGCTGACCTGATCAGCATTGACCCTTGAACCGCCTACCTCATTGCCGAGGGACGGCCCACGCTTACCCGAAAACGGAGAATGACCATGCAGTACCAACAACCGACTCACCTGCAAGCCGCGATCCTCGACTGGGCCGGCACCGTTGTCGATTTCGGCTCGTTTGCGCCAACGCAGATTTTCGTCGAAGCCTTTGCCGAATTCGGCGTCGCCGTGTCGCTGGAAGAAGCGCGCGGGCCAATGGGCATGGGCAAGTGGGATCACATCCGGACCCTGTGCAACCTGCCGCAGATTGCCGAACGTTACCGCGCGGCGTTTGACCGCGTGCCGAGTGACGAGGATGTCACGGCGATCTACGAACGTTTCATGCCACTGCAGATCGAGAAAATCGCCCTGCATTCGGCGCTGATCCCTGGCGCGCTTGCAGCGATTGCCGCGTTGCGTGACAAGGGTTTGAAAATCGGTTCGTGCTCCGGATATCCAGCGGTGGTGATGGCCAAGGTTGTCGAACTCGCGCGGGAAAACGGCTATGTCGCCGATCATGTGGTCGCCACCGATGAAGTGCCGAATGGCCGGCCGCATCCGGCGCAGGCGCTGGCTAACGTGATTGCTTTGGGCATCGATGACGTGGCGGCGTGCGTCAAGGTCGATGACACCTGGCCGGGGATTCTCGAAGGTCGCAGCGCCGGCATGTGGACGGTGGCGCTGACCTCCTCAGGCAACGCACTGGGCCTGACCTATGAGCAATACAAGGCGTTGCCGTCGGATCGACTGGCGGAGGAACGTGCGCGGATCGGCAAGATGTTCGCACCTTCGCGCCCGCATTATTTGATCGACACCATCGCCGAACTGCCTGAAGTCATCGACGACATCAACGCACGCCTGGCGCGCGGCGAAACCCCGCAGTCCTGCTGAAACCTGATCGTTCCCACGCTCTGCGTGGGAACGATCAGTGGCCTCGCTCAAATCGCAGGCAAAAAAAAGCTGCCACGAATGGCAGCAGAAACTTTAAGAACACGCGATGTATTGAGGTCAGCATAGACGCCGGATAATGACAGTGTCATGACAGCCGCAAATTCATTGAACCGCCCCTGCCCCGTCATCAGGATGTCATCAAGATCACGGCAGAATCCTCGCAAACCGTCTCGCGCCTCCCGACGGGTGCTTTGCAAGGATTCCCATGAAAGACGACGCCTCGCTGTTTGCCGCGATCGACCTGGGTTCGAATGCCTTTCGCCTGATGATCGGCCAATCTGTGCGCAGCCGAAAGGGCTTGCAGATTCAGGAAGTGAAAACCCTGCGTGAGCCGGTGCGCCTCGCCGAAGGATTTGACGGTGGCGCGCTGGATGCCTTGGCGCTGGATCGCGGCTGGCAGGCATTGGCCCGGTTCGGTAAAAAGTTGCGCGGTTTCGAAGCCGGTCGAGTCCGTGCGGTGGCGACCAGTGCGGTGCGCGAGGCCGACAATGCGCAACTGTTTCTGGCCAGTGCCGAGCGGCATCTGGGTTTTCCCATCGACGTCATTTGCGGCCATGAAGAGGCGCGGCTGGTCTATGCCGGCGTGACCCACGCTTTGCCGAGCGCTGAAGATCTGCGCCTGGTGGTCGACATCGGCGGCGGCTCAACCGAGCTGATCCTCGGCCAAGGCTCGCAACCGTTGCTCACCGAAAGCATCGCCATCGGCAGCGGCACCTTGAGCACGCGCTTCTTTCGCGGCGGTGACGTGTCTGCCGGAGCGCTACAGGAGGCCGAGCGCTTCGCCATCCTGCAGTTTGAAAAGGTTGCCCGGCGCTATCGTGCTCAGGGCTGGCAGCAAACCATTGGCTCTTCCGGCACCGCGCGCATGTTGGCCAAAGTGCTCAAGGCCAATCGCCTCAACGACTACGATCAGGACGGCATCACCTACGGCGGGCTACTACGCCTGTCGTTGCTTGTGCTGAAGGTGAACAACGTCCAGCAACTGAAACTGGCCGGCCTGCAACCACACCGCCAGAGCATTCTGCCCGGCGGTCTGGTGTTGATGCTCGCGGCATTCAAAGTGTTCGGCATTGCGCAAATGCTGCCGTCGGAACCGGGCCTGCGTTTAGGCGTGTTGCACGGTTTGATGAGCCAGCACTAATCCTTGCCGCGACAGATTCGTCTCCCCTTCAGCGACTCGATCGACTACCATGCCGTCGCTGGTTCCCGAACGGGACTAATAGGGAATCCGAGGTGCTTGCTCAGTACTGATCGGAACTGCCCCCGCAACTGTAGGTGCCGAGCCTGCTCCACAACTGCCACTGGGTGAATCCCGGGAAGGCCGGAGCGAGGCGATGACGCATCAGTCAGGAGACCTGCCGGCACAGTGACTACTAACCGGCGGGGTGTCCGGGAAGGACATCGTGCCGTGCGCGTCAACGCTTGATGCCCGGCCTTGCGCTGTTTTCCTGACCGCGTTCGATGGTGTGTTTCCAGACCGTACTCTCCCGCTCCCCGTACGGTTCCCCTGGAGACTGCCCCATGCTGCTGCCCCGCATCGCCACCCTCATCACCGGCCTGACCCTTGGCGCCATGGCGCAGGCGGCACCGACTGTCTATCCGCTGACGGTGGAAAACTGCGGCAGTACCCTGACCTTCCAGCACGCCCCGACGCGCACCGTGACCATCGGCCAGGCCGGCACGGAAATGCTCTACGCCATGGGCCTGAGCGACAAAGTCGTCGGCACCTCGTTGTGGTTCAACAATGTGCTGGACAAATACATGGCGCAGAACGACAAGATCCAGCGCCTGGCCGACAACGAACCGAGTTTCGAATCGGTGATCAGCAAGCGCCCGGAACTGGTCGCCGTGGAGCTGGAATGGATGGTCGGCCCGCAAGGTGCGGTCGGCACCCGCGAGCAGTTTCATGAGCTGAAGATTCCGACCTATCTGCTGCCCTCCGATTGCGAAGCCAAGGACAACCTCGTCGGCGCCGACGGCACGCGGCTGGCGCCGTTTCGCATCGACACGATTTACAAAAGCGTGAGCCAACTGGCGCAGATCTTCGATGTGCAGGCGCGTGGCCAGCAGCTCAACGACGAACTCAAGGCCAGTCTCGCCAAATCGATTGCCACCGCCCAGGGCAAACAACTGAAGGATGCCAGCGCGCTGGTCTGGTTTTCCAGCGCACAAATGGACATCGAGCCCTTCGTGGCCGGACACAAAGGCATTCCCGATTTCATGCTCAGCACCCTCGGCGTGCGCAACGTGGTGGAATCCGATGAGGAGTGGCCAACGGTCGGCTGGGAAACCATCGCCAAGGCCAACCCGACCTTCCTCGTCATCGCGCGCATGGATCGCCGACGCTTCCCCGCTGACGACTATGAAAAGAAACTCGCCTTTCTGCACAGCGACCCGGTGACGCGCAACATGGACGCGGTGAAACACAACCGCATCATCATTCTCGACGCCATGGCCATGCAGGCGAGCCTGCGCATGTTCGATGGCATCGAGCAACTGGCCACGGCCATCAACGGCTATGACCTGTCGAAATGAATGCCAGCCTGATCCGCACGTTACTGGCCTTGGCGACCCTGTTGATTGCCGTGGTCGCGGGCGTGGCCATTGGTGAAACCTCGATTGAACCGGGCGTTGTCGTGCAAGTGCTGGCGAACAAATTGTGGGGCGCCGGGTACGCGCTGGACCCTATCGATGAAGGCATCGTCTGGAACTACCGCTTGACCCGCGCACTGGTCGCGGCCGCATGCGGCGCCGGTCTGGCGACGTGCGGGGTGATCTTGCAGTCGCTGCTGCGAAATCCGTTGGCCGATCCGTATCTGCTGGGGATTTCTGCCGGCGCCTCGACCGGAGCGGTGATGGTGGCGCTGCTCGGGGTTGGCGCCGGAATGATCTCGTTATCAGTCGGAGCCTTTGCCGGGGCAGTGACCGCATTTGTGCTGGTGATTCTGTTGGCGCGGGTCAGCGGCTCGGCGAGCGGCACCGGGCAAATCATTCTCGCGGGGATCGCCGGCTCGCAGTTGTTCAACGCGCTGACGGCGTTTCTGATCACCCGCTCGGCCAGCTCCGAGCAGGCACGCGGGATCATGTTCTGGCTGCTGGGCAATCTCGGTGGCGTGCGCTGGCCATCGGTGTGGCTGGCGGTGCCGGTCGCGTTGTTGGGGTTGGTCGTGTGCTTGTGGCATCGGCGGGCGCTGGATGCGTTTACCTTTGGCGCGGATTCGGCGGCATCTCTCGGCATTCCAGTGCGACGCGTGCAAATTCTGCTGATTGGTTGTGCGGCGCTGGTGACGGCGGTGATGGTGTCGATTGTCGGTTCGATCGGTTTTGTCGGGTTGGTGATTCCCCACGCCGCGCGGCTGTTGCTCGGCACCGGGCATGCACGTCTGCTGCCGGCCAGTGCCTTGGGCGGCGCGGTGTTTCTGATTGCCGCTGACGTATTGTCGCGCACGCTGATCAAGGGCCAGGTGATTCCGGTCGGGGTGATTACCGCACTGGTCGGTGCGCCAGTGTTCGCCTTGATTCTGGTTGGCCGCAGGTCCGCACGATGAGCAGTGTTTTGAGTTGTTCTGGTCTGAGCTTCAGAGTGCGCGGCGCCGAGTTGCTCAACGGTGTCACCCTTGAGGTTCAGCGTGGCGAAACCCTCGGCATCGTCGGGCCGAATGGCTCGGGCAAATCCACCCTGTTGAAGTTGCTGGCCGGGTTGCGCGAACCGAGCGCTGGCGAGGTCCTGCTCGAAGGCCAGCGCTTGGGCAAAATGGCCCGGCGCAGCATTGCGCAAAAGCTTGCGGTGGTCGAACAACAGGCCGACACCGACGACGGCATTCGCGTGTTCGACGCCGTTGCGTTGGGGCGCACGCCCTGGCTGTCGGCGCTGCAGCCGTGGTCGGCGGCGGACGACGCGATTGTTCAGCAGGCGCTGACCGACGTTGACGCTATGCACCTGCGCACCCGCCTGTGGCGCAGCCTGTCAGGCGGTGAGCGGCAGCGAGTGCATATCGCTCGGGCATTGGCGCAGCGACCGCAGATTCTGTTGCTCGATGAGCCGGCCAACCACCTCGACATTCAGCATCAGTTGACCATTCTCAACGTGGTGCAGGCGTTGCCGGTGACCACGTTGATTGCGCTGCATGATCTCAATCAGGCGTTGAAGTGTGATCGTCTGGCGGTGCTGGAGCGCGGGCGGCTGGTGGCGTTGGGCAAGCCGCTGGAGGTGCTGACACCGCAGCGGTTACAGGAGACGTTCGGGGTCAGGGCGCACTATCTGACGGACCCGTTTGATGGGGCGCAGATTCTTCGATTCCACTCATGACGCTGTGCATGTGAGTGGTCTGCCATATCGGGTCAGCGTCGACGTCAATAATCTCGAAACCCTGCCGCTGCCAGAACTCGATGGCGCCCGGTAAAAACGGATGGGTGTGCAGGTAGATCACCTCGATTCCGTCGGCGAGTGCCAAGTCTTTGAGTGATCGGTACAACGCACCGGCCAGCCCTGATCGGCGCTGCGATGGCAGGACAAACAGACGGACGATTTCCACCATTTCAAGGTCCGGATAGGGCAAGTGCAGGAAGCGTCGGTCGTAAGGGAGATAGCCGATGGACGCAACAATCTGCCCTTCGTGGCGAGCGATCAGAAAGCGCCCTGCCCCACGCAGATAAACCTCGGTGAACCGCGCCAGATCGTCGGGCATGCCCGTCGCGCTGAGCTTGGGGAAAAGCTCGGCACGGGCGTTTAAAACAAATTTCAGAACTTCAGGAATGTCTGCGTCGGACACGGTCTGGATAACGGGTTGATGACTCATGTAACGGCGAACACCTGGACTGCGGCTGGACACATTAACAATTGCGGGCCCCGTGAGGCCATCCAAAATCGCCTGACTTACACAACACCCTGTGGGAGCGAGCTTGCTCGCGAAGGCGGCGGATCATCCAGCATTGATGTTGACTGACAGGACGCTTTCGCGAGCAAGCTCGCTCCCACAGGTGTTGTGTTTCATGCAGCCAGAGTGTCAGGCAAGCTCTTTGCGCAGCTGCCGGGCGGCGGTGACCATGTGCACCAGCGCCGCTTCCGTCTCCGGCCAGCCACGGGTTTTCAGGCCGCAATCCGGATTGACCCATAGGCGCTCGGCCGGAATCCGCTTGGCCGCCTTGCGCAGCAGATTAGCCATTTCCGAAGCATCCGGTATGCGTGGCGAGTGGATGTCGTAGACGCCCGGGCCGATGTCATTCGGATAAGCGAAGGCTTCGAAGGCGTCCAGCAATTCCATGTCCGAACGTGAGGTTTCGATGGTGATGACGTCGGCATCCATCGCCGCGATGGATTCGATCACATCGTTGAACTCGCTGTAGCACATGTGCGTGTGGATCTGCGTTTCGTCGCGCACGCCCGAGGCGCACAGACGGAACACTTCCGTCGCCCAGTCCAGATAATGCTGCCACTGCGCCTGACGCAACGGCAGACCTTCACGGAACGCCGCCTCGTCGATCTGCACGATCTTGATGCCGGCGGCTTCCAGATCCACCACTTCGTCACGAATCGCCAGCGCCAGTTGCCGGGCCTGCAGTTCACGGCTGACGTCTTCGCGCGGGAACGACCACATCAGCATGGTCACGGGGCCGGTCAGCATGCCTTTCATGACTTTGTCGGTGAGGCCTTGAGCGTAGCGGATCCACTCGACGGTCATGGCTTTCGGGCGGCTGAGGTCGCCGAAGATCACTGCCGGTTTCACGCAACGCGAACCGTAACTTTGTACCCAGCCGAAACGGGTGAACACATAGCCGTCCAGTTGTTCGGCGAAATATTCGACCATGTCGTTGCGCTCGGCTTCACCGTGCACCAGCACATCGAGGCCCAGACGCTCCTGAATTTCCACCGCGTGGCGGATTTCGCTGTGCATGGCTTCGGTGTATTCGGCTTCGGTCAGCTTGCCTTGTTTGAACGACTGGCGAGCGAGGCGGATCGAGGCGGTTTGCGGGAACGAACCGATGGTCGTGGTCGGGAACAGCGGCAGATCGAGTCCGGCGCGCTGCTTGGCGATGCGCTGGGCGAATAGCGACTGACGCTGGCTGTCCTTGGCCGTGATCGCTGCAACCCGCGCCTGAACCGCAGGTTTGTGAATGCGCGGCGACGCCGCGCGGGCAGCCTGCACCGAGCGGCTTTCAGTCAATGCACGCAGCACTTTCGGTGCTTCCGGCTCATTGACCGCTTGAGCCAGAACAGCCACTTCTTCGCACTTCTGCACAGCGAAGGCCAGCCAGCTTTTCAACTCGGCATCGAGCTTGTCTTCACGGCCCAGATCCACCGGGCTGTGCAGCAGCGAGCAGGACGGCGCGACCCACAGGCGATCACCCAGACGCTCATGGGCATGCTGCAACGTCGCCAAGGCACTTTCCAGATCGCAGCGCCAGACGTTACGGCCGTTGACCACGCCCAGGGACAACACTTTATAAGCCGGCAGACGATCGAGAATGGTCGGGTACTGCTCCGGTGCGCGCACCAGATCGATGTGCAGACCGTCGACCGGCAGGTTCGCCGCCAGACCGAGGTTTTCTTCCAGACCACCGAAGTACGTGGCCAGCATTTTTTTCAGCGGATCACGCTGGATCTGGTTGTAGGCCCGCTCGAACGCGTTCTTCCATTCCTGCGGCAGATCCAGCACCAGAATCGGCTCGTCGATCTGCACCCATTCCACGCCTTGGGCGGCGAGGCGCGAGAAGATCTGGCCGTACAGCGGCAGCAGGCGATCAAGCAATTCGAGCTTGTCGAATTCGGCGCCCTTGGCCTTGCCCAGCCACAGATACGTCAGTGGGCCGATGATCACCGGTTTGACGTTGTGGCCCAGCGCACGGGCTTCTTCGACTTCTTCGAACAACTGCTCCCAGCCCAACTGGAACTGCTGATCCGCGCTGAATTCCGGGACCAGATAGTGATAGTTGGTGTCGAACCACTTGGTCATTTCCTGGGCGTGCGCCCCGCCGCAGCAACTGTCGCTGACGCCACGGGCCATGGCGAACAGGGTTTGCAGATTGGCTTTGCCATCGTGCGGGCGGAAGCGCTCGGGGATGACGCCGAACATCAGCGAATGCGTCAGGACCTGGTCATACCAGGCGAAATCGCCGACCGGTAGCAGCTCGATGCCAGCGTTTTTCTGCAAGTCCCAGTGGGCCTTGCGCAGCTCACGACCGACGGCACGCAGGCCTGCCTCGTGCAGTTCTCCTTTCCAGAACGCCTCTTGCGCTTTCTTCAGTTCGCGGTCGCGACCGATGCGCGGAAATCCAAGGGAATGGGCGAGTGCCATAACAAACAACTCCAATGTCTTGTTGATGGCGGCCATTGTCGGCATCGGCCTCTAGTGAGACAAACTCATTTTAATCTTGATCAACACGAACTTTCCTCATGATCAAATCATCGCTGAAAACACCTCTGACTTTGTGCATTGGCAAAAACACCCAACCGTTTTCGCAGCAGGAAATTTCTTCACAGATCAAGCGATTGGTGAGCGTGACGACGCCCTTTGAAAACTCGATGACGCCTCTGTGTAAACGCACTCAAACCCGTCCCGGCAGGTCTTTGCTTTCGATCTATCGTTAGATCGAAATGGCTGAATTGGCGACCGGTTAAAGGTTGCGACAGCTGATGTCTGAGCCTATGTTGCACGCGAGTCTTTTCCCCGCGATTGGAACGCGATCAACACCACCAAGAGGTGAAGAAATGTCTAAGGAATCACGCCCTGCCGTACTTGGGCTGATCGGCAATACTCCACTTGTGCAGGTCACCCGCTTCGACACCGGGCCTTGCACGCTGTTTCTCAAACTCGAATCGCAGAACCCCGGTGGTTCGATCAAGGACCGCATCGGCCTGGCGATGATCGACGCCGCCGAGCGTGATGGTCGCCTGCAACCCGGTGGCACCATCGTAGAAGCCACTGCCGGTAACACCGGTCTGGGCCTGGCACTGGTTGGCCGCGCCAAAGGTTATCGCGTGGTGCTGGTGGTGCCAGACAAAATGTCCACCGAGAAAGTCCTGCACTTGAAGGCCATGGGCGCCGAGGTGCACATCACTCGTTCCGATGTCGGCAAGGGCCATCCCGAGTATTACCAGGACGTCGCCGCCCGTCTGGCGAAAGACATTCCCGGCGCATTCTTCGCCGACCAGTTCAACAACCCGGCCAACCCGCTGGCCCACGAATGCAGCACCGCGCCGGAAATCTGGGCGCAGACCGAACATGATCTGGACGCGATCGTCGTCGGTGTCGGTTCGGCCGGCACGCTGACCGGCCTGAGCCGCTTCTTCAAACGCGTGCAGCCGGATCTGGAAATGGTCCTGGCCGACCCGGTCGGTTCGGTGATGGCGCAATACAGCCGCGACGGCACGATGCCGACGCCCGGTTCATGGGCGGTGGAAGGCATTGGTGAAGACTTCATTCCGTCGATCACCGACCTCTCCAGCGTGCGCCACGCCTACTCGATCAGTGACGAAGAAAGCTTTGATCACGCCCGTCAGTTGCTCAAGGCCGAAGGCATTCTCGGCGGCTCGTCGACCGGCACCCTGCTCGCCGCCGCGCTGCGTTATTGCCGCGAACAGACCGAGCCGAAACGCGTAGTGAGCTTCGTCTGCGACACCGGCACGCGCTATCTGTCGAAGGTCTACAACGACCAGTGGATGACCGATCAAGGCCTGTTGCAGCGAAAGGGTTACGGTGATCTGCGCGACCTGATCGCCCGCCGCTTCGAAGATGGCCGCGTGATCAGCGTCGGCCCTGACGACACCCTGCTGACCGCGTTCCAGCGCATGCGCCTGGCCGATGTCTCGCAGTTGCCGGTGCTGGTGGAAGGCAAGCAACTGGTCGGTGTAATCGACGAATCGGACATCCTCCTGCCGGTGCACGAAGACGCAGCCCGCTTCAGCCAATCGGTCTCCAGCGTGATGACCGACAAACTGCAAACCCTTGCACCCGGCGCCAGCCTGTCCGAGCTCGAGTCGGTACTCAGCCGTGGCCTCGTCGCCATCATTGCCGATGCATCGGGCTTCCATGGCCTGATCACCCGCACCGACATGCTCAACCAATTACGGAGATCCCTCGCATGAGTCAGCACGACGACAAATCCCAAGGCTTCGCGACCCGGGTGATCCACGCCGGGCAAACGCCGGACCCGACCACCGGCGCGCTGATGCCGCCGATCTACGCCAACTCCACCTACCTGCAAGACAGCCCCGGCGTGCACAAGGGTTTCGACTACGGGCGCTCGCACAACCCGACGCGTTTTGCCCTGGAGCGTTGCGTGGCGGACCTTGAAGGAGGTACGCGCGCGTTCGCCTTCGCTTCCGGGCTGGCGGCGATCTCCACGGTGCTGGAACTGCTCGATGCCGGCTCGCACATCGTCTCCGGCAATGACTTGTACGGCGGCACCTTCCGCCTGTTCGACAAGGTCCGTCAGCGCAGCGCCGGGCACCGTTTCAGCTTCGTTGATCTGACCGATCTATCGGCCTTCGAAGCGTCGTTGCAGGACGACACGCGCATGGTCATGGTCGAGACCCCGACCAACCCGCTGCTGAGCCTCTCGGATCTGGCCGCTATCGCCCGTATCTGCCGCGCTCGCGGGATCATTTGCGTGGCCGACAACACCTTCGCCAGCCCGTACATCCAGCGTCCGCTGGAGTTGGGTTTCGACATCGTGCTGCACTCGACCACCAAATACCTGAACGGTCACTCCGACGTGATCGGCGGTATCGCCGTGGTCGGCCAGAACGAAGAACTCGCCGAGAAACTGGGCTTCTTGCAGAACGCCGTCGGTGCGATTGCCGGGCCGTTCGATGCGTTCCTGACTCTGCGCGGGGTGAAGACTCTGGCGCTGCGCATGGAACGTCATTGCAGCAACGCACTGGATCTGGCGCAGTGGCTGGAACAGCAGCCGCAGGTCAAACGCGTCTACTATCCGGGCCTTGAGTCGCACCCGCAGCATGAGTTGGCCAAGCGCCAGATGCGCGGTTTCGGCGGGATGATTTCCGTCGATCTGAACAGTGATCTGGCGGGTGCGCGACGCTTCCTGGAAAACGTGAAGATCTTCGCCCTGGCGGAAAGTCTGGGTGGCGTGGAAAGCCTGATCGAGCATCCGGCGATCATGACCCATGCGACCATTCCGGCTGACACCCGCGCCACACTGGGGATCGGCGATGGGCTGGTGCGTCTGTCGGTGGGCGTCGAGGACATCGAAGACCTGCGCGCCGATCTGGCGCAAGCGCTGCAATCGATCTGACCTGGCAAGAACGACAAAGCCCGCACGAAGCGGGCTTTGGTGTTCGAGCAGGCGGCCAGTGCTGGTCTCTGGCTTACAAGGTTTATCGGGCTTCCCACAGTACCGGGCCAAATTGAAAAGGTACGGCCTCGGCTGCTTCACACGGCATAAGGGCTGGATCTCAGCGCGGAGATCTTTCTAACCGTGTACCTTTCGGAGCGCGCCCCACGCCCCCTTGCTATCCGATTGCGCATCAGTCTGCGTCTTCGCCTACCTCTTTGAGCCTAGCAAAGGCTCGTGGAATTGAATCAGAGTTTTTAGACTGATTTGAGCTTTGCTCAAAACGGGCAGGAAGATAAGCGCCTAAAGGCCGTCGATCCCCCCGTCGTACCGCCTCGCTATCGCGATCTATACTCAATCAGTTCGATCATGATTCTGTCGACACCCGCGCGCGCCCGACGGCGTGCCCGTGCCTTTCGCCCACCAGACTGACCCAGGCCAATGAGTCATAGCGCCAGCGAAAATGCGGCGGACGATGCCTTATCACTTTGTGGCTGCCGGGTCATGGAGAAAACTATGAAACACAAGCTGTTGTCAGGCGTGCTTCTGACGGTCGTGGCGACCGTGGTAGTGCCCAATGTCTGGGCGGCGCAGCCGCAGGCTTTGGCGTCCGATGGATCGGATCATGTGGGTGCCGGGGCAGTGGCTTCGGATGGCGCCGATCACGTTGGTGCAGGCGCGGTCGCTTCTGACGGCGCCGATCATGTCGGTGCAGGCGCGGTCGCTTCTGACGGCGCCGATCATGTCGGTGCAGGCGCGGTCGCTTCTGACGGCGCCGATCATGTCGGTGCTGGCGCGGTCGCTTCTGACGGCGCCGATCATGTCGGTGCTGGCGCGGTCGCTTCTGACGGCGCCGATCATGTCGGTGCAGGCGCGGTCGCTTCTGACGGCGCCGATCATGTCGGTGCAGGCGCGGTCGCTTCTGACGGCGCCGATCATGTCGGTGCAGGCGCGGTCGCTTCTGACGGCGCCGATCATGTTGGCGCGGGCGCGGTCGCTTCTGACGGCGCCGATCATGTCGGTGCTGGCGCGGTCGCTTCTGACGGCGCCGATCATGTCGGTGCTGGCGCGGTCGCTTCTGACGGCTCCGATCATGTTGGCGCGGGTGCATTGGCTGCAGATGGCGCCGACCGTACGGGCGTCAACCGGGTTGCCTATTCTCGTGTTGGTGTCGGCTCTGATCGTGTTGCCTCGGCACTGATGACAGGCAGTTATTCCGACCAGTTCAACAGCCCTCAGTAATCCTCCCTTGGCCCAACGGGCGGCTCCAGCGAGCCGCCCGTTGAGCACCGCACTAGCACATTTGTGCTAATCGACCGCCCTCTCACCTGACGTTATATTCCCCCGCAACCCCCGATGTTCCCCAACGTTGCCTGTTCGCAATGCGCGGGATCGTTGTGCCTGGAAATCAGAACAACACCAAGGAAGAAACACCATGAAATCCCTGATCGCAACACTCACTCTCAGCGCCCTGTTCCTGACCGGCTGCGCCACCCCCAAACAATGGGAAGCCACTGGCGGCAGCAAAAACGATGGCATCGTTCAGGTCTCCTATGACCTGGGCCAGTTCGAAAGCGGCCAGACCAGCGCCGAACAAGGCCTGACCGTCGCCGCGCAACGCTGCAAGACCTGGGGCTACAAAAACGCCGAGGTCACCGGCTCCGAGAAAAACAACTGTCGCACCATGGGCCAATACAACTGTCTGCAAACCACCATCACCCAGGATTACCTGTGCAAGCGCTAGACGCTTGACCCTGTAGGAGCTGTCGAGTGCAACGAGGCTGCGATCTTTTGATTTTGATCCTGAAAATGAAGATCAAAAGATCGCCGTGTGCCGCAGCTACTACAGGGTTTGGGTTTCACAGTCGCGCAGCGCTCGTAGGGTTGCGCGCAGTTCGGCCGGGCGTACCGGTTTGGACAGAATGGCAATGTCACGGTCTTGCAGGGCCGCCTGGATTTTTTCGACGTCGTGCCCGGTGATGATCATCGCCGGAACCGCCCAGCCTCTCCGCTGGCGCACATCGTCAATGCATTCGATGCCAGTGGCGTGGGTGCCGAGGTCATAGTCGGCGACGATTATGTCGCAGTCGGTCATCAAATCCTGCCCGCTCAGTTCCGCTTGAACCACGCAGCCCCAACGCTCCAGTAGCGCCGACGTCGCGAGCAATACGTTGCGATCATCCTCCACCAGACATACCTTCAACCCGGTCAGCAAACCGACCTGACGTGCGTCATCACGATTGACCGTTACTTGCGGCGGCGCGGTGATCGGCAAGCCGTACAAAGTCACCGCCGTTCCCCGCCCGAGCCGCGAGCGCAAGGCAACGCCGACTCCGATCAATTCACCCAACCGCTTGACGATCGACAACCCCAATCCCACGCCTTCGACATCTTTGTCGCGCAGTTGCCGCACTCGATAAAACTCCTCGAACACCTTGCCCAGATGCTCTTCGGCAATGCCGTTGCCCTGGTCGCAGATCACGATGGCCAGCCCCGCTGCGCGCCGGCGCACGCCGATCAGCACCGGCCGATGCGCGCCATATTTGAAACAGTTGGAAAGCACGTTCTGCACCATGGTCGCCAGCAACGCCGGATCGGTTTGCACCCAATATTCACAAGGGCGCAAACGCAACTCCACGCCGGCCCAACGCGCCGCTTCGGCGTTCTGACGAATCAGCTCCGCGAGCCACTCACCTAAATCAACGGTTTGCAGTTTGGGCAGAACCCGGCCGTTATCGAGGGTGTACAGATCGAGAATCGAGCGGAACAACTGCGAGACGTTGAGCAGCGATCGGTCGATGTTATCGACCAGACGCCGCTCCTCATCACCCAAGCGTGACTCACGCAGACACGCAGTAAACAGGCCGATGGAATGAATCGGCTGGCGCAGATCATGACTGGCCTGGGCGAGAAACCGCGACTTTTCCAGATTCGCCGCGACCGCTTCTTCGGAAGCCTTGCGCGTACGTTCCAGCAACAAGTGCGCATAGAACGGGATCACCGTGCTGGTGATCATCAGCATCAACACCATAAACGGCTGTGCCTGCCACACCGGCGTCAGACGATAAACAGCCAGCAACGCCAGCAAGGCCAGCACCGTGGCAATCGCCAGATAGCGCGAGCCGTAGCGCATGCCGTTGCCAAGGTTGACCCAGATAATCACCGCATAAAGTGGCAACGCCGCTTCGCCACCGACCACCAGCCCGAAGCAGGTGCCGGTGTAATCGTGGACCATGGCGAAAATCCGCCGCGCCGGGTAATGCCCCGGCCAGCGTGCAATGGCTTGGCGCAGTGCAATCGAGGCCAGCAAAAACACGCTGATGTAGGTGATTACCGGCAGATAGGTATCGAAGCGCTGGCCCGGCAAAAACCCCAGTATGAGCATATAAACCACTGCGATACTGGCGATGATAATGCGCAGATTGGCTTGGTCGAGTTCGGTGTTTTTCTCGAACTTCATGGTAAACGTCCTTGTGCGGCATTCGTCAAAATCAGAAGGAACCTACAGGCAACAGGCGCGCCCGGTGCTAATGTGCAGGCCTTGAGCAACGCCTGACCCAGGGAGGGTCACGCCATGACATGCCGAATTATCATAGCCGACGATCACCCGCTGTTTCGCGAAGCGATGCTGCGCACAGTCCAGCGTTTGCTGCCCGCAGCCGTATTCGACGAAGCCGGCGATCTCGACGCCGTACTCGCGCTGCTGCCTTTGGGTGATGAGCCAGACACCTTGATTCTCGACCTGCGTTTCCCCGGACTCACTTGTGTCAGCCAGCTCGCCGACCTGCGCCGGCGCCTGCCGCGCACCACGTTGATTGTGGTGTCGATGGTTGATGATCAGTCGCTGATCAGCGAAGTCATGGCCGTCGGGATCGACGGTTTCATCGGCAAGAACATCGCCCCGGATGAAATCGGCCAGGCGATTCTGGCGATTCGCCAAGGTGAAGTGCTGGTGAAATTTGCGCCGTCGGGCCTGCTGCCGCTGGAAACCGGCGCCGCCCTCACACCTCGTCAGCAGGATGTGTTGCGCTTGATCGCTCAAGGCAAGACCAACAAGGAAATCGCCCGCGAACTGGATATCTCACCGTTCACGGTGCGCATTCATGTCTCTTCTTTATTACGCACGCTGAACGTGCCCTCGCGGGCAGCCGCCGCCGTGAAATACACGGGCACTTTGTAAATGATCGGTGTGTTGCTGCAGCAATTCCATGGCTTCAGAGGAAAATCGGTAGGTCTTGTCACTCCCGAGCACGATCAGCCCCTCTTCCCCCAGACGCTTGAGCACTTCACGCACGCTGACAAACGACAGCTCGGGCGATGACGATTCGACAAACGTATGCACGCCATTCACCCCGATCCCGTGGCCGTCGCGGCTGGCGACTGCCAGCGCATTGATCACCTTGAAGCGGATCAGGCTGGTGCGCAGCCCGAAGTGGCGCAGCAATTCGCGAATATGCTCATTGGCGCTGCGATCGAATTCGAAGGCCAATGGGTTGGTCGCTGTCCGAAACGCTGAAGGTGCGTTTAAAGCGCCAACGCCTGGGTGGTTAAACATGGCGAATACTCCCTTTCTGAAATGTTCAGGCGGGTTGCAGCTGCTTCCCGCCTCCGACCACGTGTCGAACAGGCAACGTGATCGTGACTATAGACAAGGTGACGACAGCGCCGCCCTTCCCGCCCCGTCAGAAATCGACCGTGGCCGACAGCTGCAAGGTCCGCGGGTAACCCGGAGAGAACGCGCCGTAGGACGCCACGCCCGACCAGTACTCACGATCGAACACGTTCTGCACGGTGGCGCGGAACGTCGTTGGCCGGCCTTCGATTTTTGTCGCATAACGCGCGCCGGCGTCGAAGCGGGTCCAGGCATCCAGTTCCTGGGTGTTGGCCTGGTTGACGTACTGGCTGTCGGTGTAGATCGCCCCACCGGTGAGGGTGAAACCCTCCAGCCATGGCGTATCCCACTCGGCCCAGAGATTGGCCTGCACGTCCGGCACGCCGACCGGTTTGTTGCCACGGTTGGCCTTCGTCGCCGAATCGGTCAGTTCGCCGTCAAGCACAGTGACGCCGCCCATCAGGCGAGTGCCCGGCGCCACTTCACCGAACATGCTCAGTTCAACACCACGGTTACGTTGTTCGGCCTGCACCGAGAACACGTTGTCGGCACCGACTTCGCCGCTCGGCTTCTCGATCTGGAACAAGGCCAAGGTTGTCATGAACGTGCCGTGTTCATACTTGACGCCGATCTCGTGCTGTTTGGACTCGTACGGTGCAAAGGTTTCGCCGGCGTTGGACGCCGTGCCCGGTGCAATGTCGCCCTTGCTCAGGCCTTCGACATAATTGTAGTAGAGCGAAACGTCTTCCCAAGGCTTGACCACCACGCCAACCAGCGGGCTCGTGGCGTTGTCCTTGTATTTCGAGCTGACCGCACCGGCCGCGTTGTAGTTACGCGATTCGATGTCCTGACGACGTACGCCGAGGGTCAACTGGAAGCGGTCATCGAGCATCGACATCGTGTCGGTCAACGCCACGCCGGAAAGCTCCGATTCGGAAACGCGCAACACCTTTGGCGAATTGATGTACTGCTGCGGCCTGTCGATCGGGTGATAGATATTCGACAGGATGGCCGTGCCGTTGTTGATGCCGCGTGACAGCTCATCCTGATACCGGGTCGCCATCACCGTGGTGGTGTGAGTGATCGGGCCTGTGGCAAACACACCACGCATACCGACGTCGGCCGTCGAGCGATCTACGTTGAATTTGTAGTAACCGGGAATGTTGCTGGTGTCGCCGGCATCATTCAGGATTCTCGGCACTTGGTCGGACAGGCGTTTGACGTCGGACTTGCCGCCACCGGCATGGGCGAACACGGTGACGTTATCCGTCAGGTCATATTCGCCACCGAGCAAGGCCGATTGCTCTTTGGTGTCCGACCAGCCCCAGTGCTGCGAGTGGTTGGTGCGGCCGTTCGGCGCAGACGGCACATCAACGCCCGGCGCAATGGTGAAGGGCCGCGAAGCGCCCTCCCAGCTTTCTTTCTGGCTGATGTAATCGAGGTTCAAGCGCAGACGCTCGCCGCGATAATCCAGAGCGATCGCGCCGATACCGAGATCGCGATGCTGATCATCGACAGCGGTATCGCCACCCTGCAGATTGCCGTTGAAACGCACGCCGAACTGGTTCTCCGAACCGAAGCGCCGACTCAGATCCAGATGCCCACCGACCTGCGAGTCCGAGGCATAGGTGCCGGTGAATCGGGTCAGGTCTTCATCCAGCGGCCGCTTGGGCACGATGTTGATCACACCGCCGACGCCGCTGTTGGGTGATATGCCGTACATCAGCGCGCCCGGCCCCTTGAGCACTTCGACGCGCTCGGCGTAGTCGGTGAACACCCGATAATTCGGCGCGACACCGTAGACGCCGTCGAATGCCAGCTCACCAAGGTTGCCTTCGCCAATCGGGAAGCCACGGATGAAAAACGAGTCGACGATACCGCCGGTCTGACCGGTCGAGCGCACCGAAGGATCGCGCTCCAAGGCGTCGGCGACGGTCACGGTTTGCAGATCAGCGAGGGTTTTGGCGGTGTAGCTGGTGACGCTGAACGGCGTGTCCATCACATCCTTGTTGCCCATCATGCCCAACCGGGCACCGCGCGCCACCTGGCCACCGGCGAGGGTTTCCGGCAACGCCGTCGCGCTGTTGTAACGGGCGTTGACGTTGGTGGTGTCGAGGGTCAGCGCGTCCGGCGCGGCGTTCGAAATCGGGTCGGCGGTCACGCCTGGTTGCTCGGGGCTGGCGGCCCAAGCGTTGGCGCTTCCTGCGACCAAAACGAAATTCAGCATGGCGGTACGCACGGCGAGTGTTAACACCCGCTCACCGCAAGGACGACTGACAACAGGCATGACGTGAGGATCCTTTTCATCGAGGGAAAATGGTAATCACTCCTATTGCCAGTCGATCTGCGAAAAAGTATCACCCGCAGTAAAGTTTTTTTGCCGTGGCTCGATGAGGCTCAGGCGTAGAGGCGCTCCAGCGGAATCGCGACCACCGGCAACGCTGGGTCAAACGCGTGCCGGGTGGTCTTGTAAGGGAAAATCTCGCCGCGAGCGATGGTGGTGAAAATCCGCGCCACCTCGAACGCCTGCCCGGTTTGCCAGTGCCGCACGCAGACTCGCGGATCGGTGTAATCGAGCTGGATGCACGGCACCCGTTTCAAGCCCAGCTGCAACGCGGCGTTGAACCGGTGATTGCCGTCCATGACGATGCCACGCGAACGCTCGACGATGATCGGCTCCAGCCAATGCCCGGCACGGACAATCGACTCGCGCAGCATCGTCACGTTGGCCGGGTCGACCTGCTCCGACTGCAACACTTCGCACAGCGGTCGCAGCGCAATCTGATAACCGTGTTCCATGGTGATCTCCTGATTCGCCGGGGATTCAGCAGGCATCGGCGTGGTCAACCGACGCGTGCTGGCTGGCCACATCCAGCAGTCGCTGAGCGTGTTCGATCAGCGGCAAGTCGACCATCTCGCCGTCCACTTGCACCGCGTGACTGCCCGTCGCCACCGCTCGCATCACGCGATCGGCCCAGGCCAACTGGCGTGAGTCCGGCAGGAAGGCGCGTTGCACCGTGGCCAGTTGACCGGGATGGATGCACAGCTTGGCGCCGAAGCCCAGCGAACGGGCGTAATGCGAGTCCTTGCCGACCACCGCCAAATCGCTGATGGCCGGCGTCACACCATCGATCGGCGACGGCAGATCCGCCGTGCGCGAAGCCAGCACGATGCGGTTGCGGGCGAACAGAAACGCCTCCGGGGTCTGGCTGCAGTTGATGTCCAGCGAGAAATCCAGCGAGCCGAACGCCAGCCGCGTCAGCCCCGCAATCGCGGCGATTGACTCAACCTGCTGCAGGCCTTTGGCGGTCTCGATGATCGCAACGATCTTCAGTGCCGGCTGCCACGCCAGCAGGCCCTCGACCACCCGCGTCAGGGCTTCGGGACATTCGGCCTTGGGCAGGAAAATCCCGTCGCAGCGCTCGGGGTAACGCATGTCGCCGAGCCAGCTCAGGTCCTGGTCAAACAACGCGCTGCTGACGCTGTTGAGGCGAATGTAACGCTCACAAGCAACGTTCGGCGTTTTCTCCTGCCACGCCCGAATGGCGTCACGGGCGGCGGCCTTGCTGTCCGGATGAACGGCATCCTCAAGATCGAGAATAATCGCGTCCGGCCCTGCTTCGCAGGCTTTGGCGAATCGCTCGGGACGATTGCCCGGCACGAACAGGTAGCTGATCGCGAGTGGCGCTTTGCGGCTGAGTCGATCGGATTGCATGGCGTTGCTCCTTGGCGTGAACCAGTCGTGGTTTCTGAAAATTTTCAGGCCCCTTGAGCGGCGGTTTTACCTGCCGTTCCGGGACTTATCGCAACAGCCCTTAACGCCTTATTGTTCAAGGAATTAACGGACTTTTTTATCTCGGGGCGAACGAGTCCTTGAGCGTGTAAATACACGTTCATGGATTCGCCTTGAGCAGGTCTTTATTCAAAAATATTTGAAAACCTTACTTGATAATCGTTCCTGTTCGCAATATTGTTCACGCCGCCAAGAGGAACTATCCTCGCTTCAAAGCACGTTTTCGTTATTTCGGTAAGTACCTGTCGCTGATGTCACTTGAATATCAGGCACGGGTCATTACAGGGGATTGGCCAGTAACTATTGGCCAATTAGCACACTCGTACAAACCTTATGGAAAGGGGTTCTCATGCGGTTGTTTTGTGAACCATTTATTACGATCAGGGCTTCGGATCCAATAGCGGATTTCACTTGGCATCCGCCCCCGAGTTTTTAAAGCCTCGTATCTGACGAGCAAAAAAGACTCTATACACCGATAAAGATCGGTGATCGAACTATCAATGGCGACGTATTTTTTCGACGTCAGGGGTTAACTATGTCTACAGCAAATAAACCTGCCGCTGAACAACCATATAAAGTTCATCATCCGGAGATGTTAACACCGCTGATCGATCCGGTTATTTCCACACTTATCAACAAGTTCCCGAGCACACTTGTAAACTTGTCAGAACAATATGGTTCGCCGTTGAATGTGGTCTGGCCCCATGCATTTGAACTGAACACGCAAGCCTTGCTGACAGTACTGAAGCAGCACGACGTAGCGCATGCGCTCTTCTATGGCGCCAAGGCCAACAAGTCGCAGAGCATGCTCGGCGCTGCCGCAAATTCGGCAATCGGCGTCGATGTGTCGAGCATTCACGAACTGCATGCCGCCCTGCGCGCCGGCGTGTCGGGCACAAAAATCTGCGCCACAGGACCGGCTAAAACAGCCGTTTTTCATCAGGCATTGATCAGTGCCGGCTCATTGATTTGTGTCGATTCGCTGGAGGAATTCGATCACCTGCGCAGTGTGGTGACAGCACAGGCGTTGCGCGCGAAAGCCAGAGTCTTACTGCGTTACAGGCCGAATAGCAGCCAGAAAAGCCGATTCGGAATGGGCGCGGAAGATCTGCTCGAATGCCTGCAACGGCTGACCGGACAACTTGAGTGCTTTCACCTGGAAGGCTTTCATTTCCACCTCGGCGGCTACGGATTCGAATCTCGTGCGCAAGCGTTTCGCGAGGTCACCGGGTTCATCGAGGCTGCCAGGGAAACGGGCTTGAATCCGCAGATGATCGACATCGGTGGCGGCTTGCCGATTCGTTATGTCGAACCGCAGGCCTATGCTCGATTCCTGCAAAACGACAATAACCCCAGCCACTATTGCAACCAGAAAGTCCCAGCCTCTTATTACCCTTACGGCAGTGAGTTGACCGCGACACAATGGCTGACGTTATTACTCGAAGCCGAGCATTCTCACGGCTTGTCTATTGCCAATTACTTGAAGACCCAGCAAATAACACTAGCACTTGAGCCCGGCCGAAGTCTGGTCGACCAGGCAGCCATTTCAATATTTCGCGTCACGCGCAGCAAACAGTTGGCCGACAACAAAACCGTCATCTTCGTGGAGGGCAGCAGTTTCAGCGCCTGCGAAACCTGGTTTGCCTCGGAATACCTGATAGATCCGATACTTATCAGCAGCACACAACAGCCACACCCGCCGATTCAAGCATATATCGCCGGCCATAGTTGCCTGGACGATGACATCATCACCCATCGCCTGATCAACTTTGCGACGGCACCGCACGCCGGTGACTTATTGATTTATATCAACACCGCCGGTTACCAGATGGACTTGCTGGAAAACGAGTTTCATCGCCATCCCCTGCCCCGGCGGTTGACGGCGACCTGTTGTACGGAAGGTAACTATGCGTTTTCACCTGACTACTAAAGAGAACAATTGCAATGATATTGACTAAAGTCTCTGACCTTATTGGCAATACGCCAATGTTGGGTATTGATGTTCCGGATACTGATGCCCGTTTGTTGTTGAAGATTGAAAAGAACAACCCCGGCGGCAGTATCAAAGATCGCATGGCGCGCAACATGGTGCTGGCCGCGCTCAAGTCCGGTCGCTTGAAACCCGGCGGCGTGGTGGTCGAGTCATCGTCCGGCAATACCGGGATTGGTCTGGCCATGGCAGCCGTCGAATTCGGTCTGCATTTCATCGCTGTGGTCGACCACCATGCGGCACAAGACAAGATCGCCGTGATGAAAGCCCTTGGGGCCGACATTCGTTTCGTCAAAGGCACCTATCGCGAAGATGAAGTCGCGGTGGTCGAGCGCCAGCAGATGGCCGCCGAACTGGCGAGCGAGATTCCCGGCGCGGTGTTCATGAACCAGTCCGACAACGCCGCCAATGCCGGCGGCTACAGCGATTTCGTCCGCGAAACCATCGTGCAGGCTGAAGGCGTTGTCGGCGCTTACGTCGGTTGTGTCGGCACCGGCGGTTCGATGACCGGCATCGCTCGCGGCTTGAAAGTGCACAACCCGGACACCGTCACCGTCGCGGTGGAACCGGCCGGCTCGATTGTCTTCGGTCACCCTGGCTATCCGTATTACCAATCCGGCACCGGCACGCCGGCCGGCGACACCGTGGGTCTGGTGCTCGACTACAGCTGCATCGATCTCGGTGTGCAAGTCAGCGACTCGCAGGCGTTCGAAACCGCCCGCTACATCGCGCGCAACTTTGCCTTGCTGGTCGGCGGCTCGACTGGCGGTGCGATTTTCAAGGCGCTGGAGCTGATCCACAAAGGCGTGCTGACCGGCAACGTCGTGGTGCCGATCGCCGACGGCGGCGAGAAATACCTGCACACCGTGTTCGACGACAACTGGCTGCAAGAACGCGACCTGATCGATCCGAGCATCGCCCCGCAGCTGGATGCCTGGCTGGGCAAGACCCACTGGCTGGACTCTGTTTCCGCGCCGCTGCAACTGAGCGTCGCATGACCCACCCTTCACACAGGAACGCCTCTCGATGAATCTGTTGAAAGTCGCCATCTGTGGTGGCGGCAGGACTGGCCATCTCAACGCCATCCTGTTCAAGCAACTGCCCGATGTTCAGGTTTCGCTGCACACCCACAATCAGGAGGTCATCGAACAGCACGCCCGCCAGACGCCGATGCAGGCCTTGTTGCCGGACGGCTCGACGCTGAGCGCCCGACTGGATCGAGTGACCAGCGATGCCAGGGCTGCGGTGGAAGATGCTGACATCGTCATCATCACCGTGCCGGCCCATGCCCGCCCGCAAACCCTGAAGGACATCGCTCCGCATCTGACCACCAGCAAACCGGTATTCATCGGCGCAATTCCCGGCTTCTGCGGTTTCGACTGGCTGGCTGAAGCGACCCTGCCCGACCGGCCGAATGTGGTGATCTGGGGCATGAAGGATGTGCCGCACACGGCGTTTGAATTGACCCCGGGACGGTCGATCAAAATGGGTGGTGGCAAAAGCCAGTTGTATGTCGCGACCCATGCCCGAGAGCCGCAAACCGCGCGCCGCCAATTGGAGAAAACACTCACCCGGCTGTATGGCCCGTGCGTGACAATGCTCGACCACTTTCTGGAAATCACCCTGACGCCGGGCAACCCGATCATGCACAGCTCGGTGATCTACGGCCTCATCGGCCCTTACGGCCAGTGGCATCGCAAGATTTTCCCGCAGCGCATGTGCTGGTGGACCGAGTGTCCGGAACTCGGCGCGTATTTCCTCGAACGCATGGATCAGGAAAGCCAGGAACTGTGCGAGGTGATCAGCCAGCGTCTGGGCATCGACCTGTCTTCGGTGAAATCCCTGAAACAGGAAATCGTCGAGGCCTACGGCGAGCAGATCCGCGACCAGAGCAGCATGCTCTCGATCCTGCGCACCAATCAGGCCTACAACGACATCCTCGCACCGATGGTGCCGGCTGCCGACAACCGCGCCGGCTATGTGATCGAACGCGAGAGCCGCGCCTTCAACGAAGACGTCGCCTACGGTCTGGTGCTGCTGGTGGAAATGGCCAAACGCTTCGACCTCAAGGTGCCTTACATCGAGGAAGTCCTGCAGTGGAGCGTGGCCTACATGGAGGGCCTGCGCGGCTCGGCACTCGACTACTTCCCGCACCAATGGCCACACACGACAAGCGCCGCCGCTTGAACTTCTTTCTCAATTTTCGACGAGCAGACCGCTGATATGGATGACTTCAAGACACTGATCGCCTACTCCCGCAAAAACGCCATGCGCCGTCTGGTGCGTTGCCTGTTTGCGGAAAACATCCTCGACCGTTCGGCCCTGAGCTTTTCCGTCGAGGGCCACCAGGCGACTTACCCGCTCAAGGGCGGTCGCGCCCATCTGGCCTTTTCCGACATCGCCAAAGGCCCGGCCGATACCTTGGTCAACGACGGAGACGTGGTGTTGGTGACCGATGAAGGCGTACGCCAGGTCATCACCAGCCATCAGGACATGCTCGATGTGCTGCGCGACAGCTTCGACTTCGCGCCGACCGACGACGGTATCGCCGGGCTCAAATCCGACATGGAAAACAGCCTGACCAACGACGCCCACGCCCGTCAGCATCGCCAGCAATGGAACGCCCGACTGGAGCAAGCGGCCAAGGATCATGGGCTGGACAGCTTCACCGACTATCTGCGCCAGCACGCCAAAACCAAGGATGCCGCCATTCTGCTCGACCAGTGGGGTTCGCTGGAAGGTCATCCTTATTACCCGACGTGGAAGGCGCGCCCGGGCCTCACCGATGAGGAAGTCGAGCAGCTGTCACCGGAGTTCAACGCACAAGTGCCGCTGCGCATCGCCGCGTTGCGTGCCGACAACGCGAAAAGCGAAAGCATGCCGCACGTGATCGATTACCGCGCCTGGTTCGCTGAAAACTTCCCGACGCAATGGACGCAATGGAAAGCCTCGCTCAACAGCAAGGGGCTGGACGAAAACCAGTGGTTGCCCTTGCCGATCCACAGCTGGCATTTACAAGCCTACGTACTGAAAACCTTCGCAGCAGAAATCGCCGACGGCATCCTGATCACCGATGGCCCGGATCTTCCTGCCCTGCCGACCATGTCGTATCGCACGATGATGCCGGTGCTGGATGAAAGCGCGCCGCTGATCAAACTGCCCATCGCCGTGTGGATGACCAGCGAACTGCGCAGCCTGCAAGCCAAGTCGATTCACATGGGCCCGCGCATCAGCACGGTGATCAGCAAGATTCTTGAGACGGAAAACGGCTTTGATCAGCGCCTGGAAATCTTCCCGGAAGAAATCGGTGTGCGCTACAAAAACGCCGTCACTCAGGACGATCATCCGGGCCGGCATTTGTCCGTGGTCTATCGCAGCAGTGCGCCAGCGTTCGAACGCCAGGATGATTGCCTGCCGATTACCGTCGCATCGCTGTTCACCCGTTTGCCGGGCAGTGGTCGTCCGTTGTTCACCGATCTGATCGAGCGCGACGGTCTGCGCGCCCATGCTGCGCAGGTCGAGGAATGGTTCCGCGAGTACGCCAAAGTGGTCACCCATCCGGTGGTGGCGATCTACTTGATGTACGGCATCGGCCTCGAAGCCCATCAGCAAAACACCATGGTGCTGTTCTCCCCGGACGGCAAAGCACGTAGTCTGCTGATCCGCGATTTCGGCGATGGCCGCACTTACGCGCCGTTGCTGGAAGGTCGTGGATACAGCCTGCAACCGCACGTACAGCCGGGCATTCTGCCGACGGTGTTCTCCGGTGATATCGAGCCGGTGCGCATGTTTGTGCTGGACGCGGCGTTCCTCACGCACCTGCATGAGATCGCCCTGTGGCTGACCAAAGAGTACGGCTTCAATAACACGCGGCTGTGGCAGATTCTGCGCGAGGAAACCGACCTTGCCTTCGAAGCCGTGCGTGATCGTGTCGCGCCCGATGTCTGGGAAGTCGAACACAAAGCGTTCGTCGAAGACCCATGGCCGACTCGTTCGTTGCTGCGCATGCACATGATGCAGTACAGCAACTATCGTTTGCAGCACACCCTGACCAACCCGCTCGCTAGCGTTTAACCGAGGCTGACTCATGTCCCATGCAGGTGCCATCCAGGGTTCGAGAGTAAGAATCCTGATTTATCTTCTATTCGCGATCCAGTTGGTGTCGATGGGCGCGATGGAAATGAGCGGGCCGTTCTGGCCTGTCCACCTGCGTGGGCTGACCAGCTCCGAGTCGGTTTTCAGCTTCGCCAGCATCGTCGTGTACGTCGGGCCGATGCTGGGCATTATTCTCACCAGTGCCTTCTGGGGCCGCATCGGCGATCGCTACGGCCACAAGTTGATGATGATCCGCGCGCTCGCCGGTTTGTCGTTGACCCAACTGGGGCTGGCCCTCTTCAGTGATATCTGGGTCATTCTGATCCTGCGTTTTCTGCAAGGCGCGTTTGCCGGCTATATCGCGCCGGCACAGGCTTATGGCGTCAGCATTGAGGCACCGTCGCGACGTGCACGGCTGTTCGCCATTCTGCAAATCTCGACCAATGTCGGCTCGCTGCTGGGTGCAGTGGTCGGCGGTCTGATCCTTGATTACGCGACGTTCTTCTGGATCAACATCATCGCCTCGGCGCTGTGTGCGGTGTGTACCGTGATCGCCGCCGTGACCTTGCCGGACGTGCCGCCGGTGAAGAAAGCCGTGGTCGTCGACAAGGCTGTGCCGGTTCGTTCCGGCAGTCTCTGGCAAGGCTCGCCATTGCTGTCGCTGCTCGGTGTGATGGGCATTCTGTTGCTGGCGCGAATGCTGCCGCAGACTTCGTTTTCGCTGTATGTCAGCTCGGTGTTCGAGGTCAGCAATTCGGTGGTCGGCCTCTGCTACGGCTTGCTGGCGCTGGGCTTCATTCTGTCGGCCACGGCGTGGTCGCGCTATTTCGAACACCGTGGTCAGCAGGACACCTTGCAGCGCATGACTTACGTGGTCATCGGCTGCATCGTCCTCACTGCGGTGGCAGGCGTCACCCACAACCCGGTGGTGTTTGTCATTGCCTACTTCATCTGGGGCGTGCTGCTGGGTGCAACCACACCGGTGCTGATGGCGCTGATCTCGAAAACCGCTGACAGCTCACAGCAAGGTCATGTACTGGGCATCGCTCAGGGCACTGCGCAATTCGCTTCGATTGCGGGGATTTCGGCCGGCGGCCTGCTCAGTCAGGTCTACGGTTTGCAGTACACCTATCTGTTTGTTTGCCTTGCCTATGTCGTCGCACTGATCCCGATTGTCGCCCTGCGCTACTGGCCGGCGGCGATGCAGCCGAGCCCTGCCCCGGACGGGGAATGATCAAGGAGTCTGCTTTTGAACATTGAACAACTGCGTGCCGACACCCCCGCCGTCGCGCAACTGATCCACTTCAACAATGCCGGGGCGGCGCTGATGCCCGCGCCGGTGATCGAAACGATGACCCGTCATATTCAGCTTGAAGCGAGTCTGGGCGGCTACGAAGCGGCCGGGCAGCAGTCGGCCGAAGTGGAAAACGTTTATTCCGCCATCGGCCGTTTGCTCAACGCTCGACCCGATGAAATCGCGATCATCGAAAATGCGACCCGCGCCTGGGACATGGCGTTTTATTCGTTACCGCTGCAACCCGGCGATGTGCTGCTGACATCGACCACCGAGTACGCCGGCAACTACATTCCTTATCTGCAAATGAAGCAGCGCCGGGGCATCGAGATTCGTGTCATCCCCAACGATGAGCACGGCCAGGTTTCACTGCCGGCCTTAAAGGACATGCTCGACGATGATCGCGTTGCGCTGATTTCCCTGCCGATGATCGCCACCAACGGCGGCCCGGTGCAACCCGTCGAGCAGATCGGCGCCCTCGCCCGTTCGGCTGGCGTGCTGTTTCTGCTCGACGCTTGCCAGGGTGTCGGGCAGATGCCGATCGATGTGCAGAAAATCGGCTGCCACATGCTCGCCGCCACCAGCCGCAAATACCTGCGTGGGCCACGGGGGATGGGTTTCTTGTATGTCGAGAGGTCCCTGTGTCAGAACCTCGAGCCGGCGTTTCTCGACCTGCATGCTGCCGCCTTGCAGAGCGCCGACACGTTTACCATCCGCGCCGATGCCCGACGCTTCGAGAACTGGGAATGCAACGTCGCCGCCAAACTCGGTCTCGGTGCGGCAGTGGAATACGCGCTGGCGCAAGGCATCGAACCGATGTGGTTACGGATTCAACAATTGGCCGATTACCTGCGCCGGCAACTGACAGATATCCCCGGCATCACGCCGCGAGACCTCGGGGTGCAGAAGTCCGGCATCGTCACGTTTACTCATCGCGACAGCAGCGCCGCGCACGTTCAGCAGCGGCTGGCCGGCCAGGAAAAGCGCATCAACGTCAGCACCTCGACGTTCCGCTCGACCCTGCTCGACATGCAACACAGAGACTTGCTGGAGGTCAGCCGTGCCTCGTTGCATGCGTACAACACCGAGGCGGAAATCGACACGATGGTCGCTGCACTGCGCGGTTTGCAGGGCGTCTGAACAGGACACCAATCGGCGCTTGCGTCACACAGGGTTTGTAAACTAGCATTGGGAATACTTCTCAATTGCATGAAAATCTGCAGCCATGAGCGAAACCCTTCCCGCGAATAATGACAATCACCTGCGCGCGATCGAAGCCCTGTACAGCGGCCATCACGGCTGGCTGTACGCGACGCTGAGAAAAAAACTGGGAAACGCCATGGATGCGGCGGATCTGGCGCAGGACACCTTCACGCGCATTCTCGCCTCGCAAGTCACCGTCATTGAGCAGCCGCGCGCCTATCTGAGCTGTGTGGCCAAGGGCATTCTGGTCAACTGGTATCAACGCAAAGCGCTGGAACGTGCCTACCTGGACGCCCTCGCCCATGTGCCGGCGCCGGAAGTGCCTTCGCCGGAATTGCGTTTCATGGTGCTGGAGACCCTGCACGAAATCGACGCGATGCTCGACGCCCTGCCGCCGCTGGTCAAACGCGCGTTCCTGCTGTCGCAGATCAGCGGCCTTAAATACGATGACATTGCCGAGCAACTGGGCGTTTCGCTGATCACCGTCAAACGCTACATGAAGCAAGCCTTCATGCAGTGCCTGTTGCTGGTGGAGTGAATGCTCGCACGGCGCAATGAACCACACCTCGATCACCAGGCGCTGGAGGAAGCCGCCGACTGGCTGATCCGCATGAGTGATGGCGAACTCACTGACAGCGAGCGCGGCGAGTGGGAATGCTGGAAAGTCAGCACGCCCGAGCGCGCTCGTGCCTGGGCCCGCGCGCAGTTACTAAAGAGCAAACTTGGCGGCCTGCCACCGTCATTGGCAATGTCGGCACTCGACCGCCCAAGCAGCCCGGAGCGCCGCGCGGCGCTGGGCAAACTGGCGATGATTCTGGCCATCCTGCCGGCCGGTTGGGGCAGCTGGAAGCTGGCAGAGTCGCAGCAATGGTCAGCTGACTACCGCACTGCGATTGGCCAGCAACGCGAGCTGACCCTGGCCGACGGCTCGAAAATCACCCTGAACACCGACACCGCCATCGACGTGCTGTTCGACGCTGATCAACGCCTCATTCACCTGCGCGAAGGCGAAATACTGGTGCAGACCGCGCCGGACATTTCACCGTTGGCGCGACCGTTTCTGGTCAGCACCCGTCAAGGTCGCATGCAGGCACTGGGCACGCGTTTCACCGTGCGCGAACTGCAACCGCGCACGCACCTCGCGGTGCTGGAAGGTGCGGTCAAAGTCGAGCTCGCGGACAATCGCCAGACCACGCCGCTGATCGTCAACGCCGGTCAACGCACCGACTTCTCGTCCCACACCTTTGGCCAGCTCAGCGTTGCCGACCGTTATGTCGGTGCCTGGACGCAAGGCATGCTGATGGCCGACAAGATGCGCCTGGCCGACTTCGTCGAGGAACTGACGCGCTATCGCCGTGGCTTCGTGCGCCTCGATCCGGCGATCGCCGATCTGCGCGTTTCCGGCGCCTATCCCATCAGCGACAGCCAGCGCACGCTGAACATGCTCGCGCAAACCTACCCGATTCTCGTCAGCGGCCACTTGAATGGCTACTGGGTCATGCTTTCCCCTGCCTGAGTGAAAAAATATTTGCCGTCCCGGTGATACTTTTTCTGATCTCGACTGGCAAATGGGGAGTAGCACCTTTCCGTCCTGTTCATAGGCTCATTCATCCATGCTTGCTGCACGCCTCCTGCGCCCGGATCGTCAGTTCAAACCCGTTGTTCGCAGTGCGTTGCTAAGCCTTGTCCTGATCGGTGCCGTATGCCCGTTTGCCTTGGCCGCCGTGCCGGTGCAACTGGACGCTGTCGCGGTTCGCGCCTACAACATTCCCGCCGGGCCGCTGGGTGCGACCCTGTCGAGTTTTGCCGTGGACGCTGGTATTGCCTTGTCGTTCCAGCCCTCGTTGACCGAAGGTTTGAGCAGTCCTGCGCTGATTGGCAAGTTCTCTACGCAAGAGGCGGTCAATCGCTTGCTGGAGGGCAGTGGTCTGGACATGGTCTTGCGCAGTGACGGCAGCTACACGCTGGTGCCGCGCCGGGTAACGCTGGATGAAACATCGATCATCGGCACCGAAAAGCGCGCCGACTCCCTGCCAGACGTCTATGCAGGTGGTCAGGTGGCCAACGGCGGACGTCTGGGCATTCTTGGCAATACCGATGTGATGGACGCTCCCTTCAGTGTCAGCACTTACACCTCGGCGCTGATCAAGGATCAACAGGCCGTCACCGTCGGCGATGTGCTGGAACGTGATTCTTCGGTGCGCTCCACCGGCCAGACGGGGGGGATCGTCGATTCATTCTTCATTCGTGGCTTTCCCGTCGGCGAAGGCAACCTTGGTGAACTGGCCTTCGACGGTGTGTACGGTGTCGCTCCCAACTATCGGGTATTCACCGAATACGCCGAGCGCATCGAACTGGTCAAAGGCCCCGGCGCCCTGCTCTACGGTATGTCACCCAACAACGCGGTGGGCGGCGTGATCAACGTGGTGCCCAAGCGCTCTCTCGATGAAGACCTGACCCGCTTCACCGCCAGTTACGCCATGGATTCTCAGGCCGGTGGCCATCTCGACGTCAGTCGGCGTTTCGGCGAAGAACGCCGCTTCGGTGTGCGCTTCAACGGCAGCACGCAATTGGGCGACACGGTGATCGACAATCAATCGCGGCATGTCGACATCGGCGCGATCTCCCTCGATTACCAGGGCGACCGCCTGCGCACAACCTTCGACTGGCTCAACCAGAAAGAAAGCTTCGACGCGGCTTCGCGGCCGTTCCTGATTGCCTCGGGCGTGGAGATTCCTTCCGCCGCCAACGGCCGAACCAACGTCAGTCAGGACTGGGGCTGGTCGACCACCCGAGACAAGTCTGCGCTGCTCAGCGGCGAATATGACCTCAGCGATGCATTGACGGTGTTCGCCCATGCCGGCGGCGGCAAATCCGATGTCGCGCGGATGTCCGACCAGACGCCGACCATTATCAATTCGGCCGGCGACACTTCTTCAATTCCCGGCTATTACAAATTTGAAGTCGAGCGTTACACCGTCGACGCCGGTGCGCGGCTGCGCTTCGATACCGGCCCGATCAGTCACCGCACCACCGTGCAAGTCAGTCGCTATCGCGATGTGTTGTCGCGCGGGATCATTTCCGGCGCGCCGATTCTGTCGAACATTTATCACCCGGTGGATCGCCCGCAACCTTACATCCCCAAGCCGGATACGCCGAAGGTCTCGGAGAGCGAACTGACTGGCGTGGCGCTTGCGGACACGCTGTCGATTCTCGATGACCGCGCGCAGGTAACCCTGGGCTTGCGCAAACAGAACATCAAATCCGACAACTACAACGCCGCCGGCGTGGTGACCACGTCCTACGACGACGGCCGAACGACACCGTTGTTCGGCGCTGTGATCAAGCCATGGGATCACGTTTCGTTCTACTACAACTACCTCGAAGGCTTGAGCAAGGGCGACATCGCGCCTTCCACTGCGTCGAACGCCGGCGAGATCTTCGCCCCGTACATTTCCCGCCAACACGAACTCGGGATCAAGGCCGACTACGGCACGTTTACCTCCACCATCAGCCTGTTTCAGATCACCAAACCCAGCGGCGAACTGGCCTCCGGGGTGTTCTCGGTGCGGGGCGAACAACGCAATCGCGGGCTGGAGCTGAACGTGTTCGGCGAAGTCACACCAGGCACTCGCCTGCTTGGAGGCGTGACCTTGCTCAATGCCGAACTGACGAAAACCGGCGTGGCCGCCAACCGAGGCAACAAACCGGTCGGCGTGCCCGAGGTTCAGGCCAACCTCTGGGTCGAATGGGACACCTCGTGGGTCGAGGGCCTGACGCTGACCGGTGGCGCGATCCACACCGGCAGCCAGTACGTGAACCAGGCCAACACACAACAACTCGATGACTGGACGCGCTACGACGTCGGCGCCCGCTACAGCACACGCATCGATGATCGACCGACTACGTTTCGCGCCACCGTGCAGAACGTGTTCGACCACGAGTACTGGTCGGGCGTCGCTTCCTACGGCGCGTTCTCCCAAGGCTCACCGCGCACCTTATTACTGTCGGCGACTGTCGATTTCTGAAACGTTCAGTCGGCCAGCGGTGTGAGCCGTTGGTCGAACTGACCTTTGCAAAGGCTTTGACCATGGTGATTTTCGATCGACGCAGCCTCGCCTTGGCTGCGCTGTTACTGGCAGGACTGCTGAGCCTGTCTGCGCTGGCGCCGCGCAATGCAAACGCCACCGAAGTGGATACCGCGCGCACCGAAGTGACGGATCTGCTCGGGCGCAAGGTCAAGGTGCATCTGCCGGTGAGACGGGTCATTCTCGGTGAAGGCCGGCAGTTGTATCTGGTCGCCGCGCTGGACACTCAAAACCCGATCGAACGCATCGTTGGCTGGCGCAAGGACCTGATCCAGTCCGACCCGGACACCTACAACGCCTACCGGCGCAAATTCCCCGGCATTGCCAAAATCCCCACCTTCGGCGGTTTTGAAGACGGCACCTTCGACATCGAGCAAGCGATCTCGCAGCGCCCGGATGTGATCGTGCTCAACATCGAGGCACAGCATGCCACCGAAGACGCGCGCTATATCGAGAAGCTCGACGCGTTGGGCATCCCCGTGGTGTACGTCGACTTTCGTAACAACCCGATGCAGAACACCGAACCGACCATGCGTCTGTTCGGCAAACTATTCGGTAAAGAACAACGCGCGGAGGCATTCATTGATTTTCGCAACCAGCAGATTCACCGCGTCACCGACGTCATCGAGAAACAACATCCTCAGCGCCCGAGCGTGTTCATCGAGCGCATTGGCGGCTACACCGACGATTGCTGCCTGAGCTTCGGCAATGAAAATTTCGGCCTGTTCGTCGACATGGCCGGCGGCAACAATATTGCCCGGCGGATCATCCCGACCACGTTCGGCCAGTTGAATCCCGAGCAGGTCATCGTCGCCAATCCGGCGCACGTGGTGGTCACGACGGCCAACTGGGAAGCCTTTGCGCCCGGTGGCCATTGGGTCGGTGTCGGTCCCGGTGCGAACATGACCGAGGCGCGAAAAAAACTCGCGTGGTACACCCGGCGTCCGGCCTACGCCGGGATCAAGGCTCAGGAAACGCAAGCCTTTCACGCCATCTGGCATCAGTTCTACAACAGCCCTTACCAGTTCGTGGCCATTCAGCAATTGGCCAAATGGTTCCACCCGGAGCTGTTTGCCGATCTCGATCCCGACGCCTCCTTCCGCGAACTGCATGAGCGCTTCCTGCCTGTTCCGTATGAGCCGGGCTACTTCGTCAGCCTGCGCAACCCCGAGGCGAAACAATGAGTTCGTTGACCGACACCGTCGAGGTGCAGCGCGAAACCTACCGTCGGCTGGTGCTGCGTAAACGCCTGATCCTCGCTGGGCTGGTGATTCTGTTGCTGTGCAGCGTATTGCTCGATCTGGCACTGGGCCCGGCGAGTTACAGTTTCAGCGAAGTGCTCGGCGCACTGTTCTCGCCGGAGAGTGCTTCGCCACAAGTGCGCGTGGTGATGTGGGATATTCGTTTGCCGGTTGCGCTAATGGCCGTGGCCGTGGGCGCGGCGTTGTCGCTGGCCGGCGCGCAGATGCAGACCATCCTCAACAACCCGTTGGCCAGTCCGTTCACCTTGGGCATTTCCGCTGCCGCCAGTTTCGGCGCGGCGTTGGGCCTGGCGTTCGGTGTTGCGCTGTTCCCGCTGGCCGCGCAATTCATGGTGCCGCTCAACGCCTTTATCATGGCCATGCTCTCGGCGCTGTTGATTCACTTCCTGAGCATGCGCCGTGGCGTCACTGCCGAAACCATTGTGCTGCTCGGCATCGCGCTGGTGTTCACTTTCAATGCGCTGCTGGCGCTGGTGCAGTTCTTCGCCACCGAGCAAGCCGTCGCCGCCGTGGTGTTCTGGACCATGGGCAGCCTGACCAAAGCCACCTGGCCGAAACTCGGGGTGATCTGCCTGGTGATCCTCATCACCCTGCCGATTTTCGCCAGACGTGCCTGGGCCTTGACCGCCCTGCGCCTGGGCGACGACAAGGCTGCCAGTTTCGGCATCAACGTGCGCAGCTTGCGCTTTCAGACGCTGATCATGGTCAGCCTGCTCGCCTCCTTTCCCGTGGCCTTCGTCGGCACCATCGGTTTCATCGGTCTGGTCGGGCCGCACATCGCGCGCATGCTGATCGGTGAAGACCAGCGCTTCTTTTTGCCGGCCTCCTTGCTCACCGGCTCATTGATTCTTTCGGCCAGTTCGGTGGTGAGCAAAACCCTGATCCCCGGCGCCATTTTCCCCATCGGCGTGGTCACCTCGCTGATCGGCGTGCCGTTCTTCATTTCTCTGATTCTCGGCGGGAAGAAAAACTCATGGTGAAGCTGCAACTGGAGAATCTCGGCGCCCGCTACGGTCAGCGCGAAATCATTCGCGGCGTCTCGACGGCGACGTTTTTTGGCGGTCAGGTCGTTGCCGTGGTCGGGCCCAATGCGGCCGGTAAATCGACGTTATTCAAGCGCATGGCCGGGCTGATCGATGGGCCGGGGCAAGTCATTCTGCAGGAGTCGAAAAAAGGCCCGACAGGCATCAGTTACATGCCGCAAGGCCTGAACGCCAGCGCGAGATTGACGGTGTATGAGTCGGTGCTGCTGGCGCGCAAGCAACTGACGCCGGGCTGGGTGGTCCACGATGATGAACTGAAACTGGTCGACGAGATTCTCGCTGCGCTGGGCATCACGGCGTTATCGTTTCGTAACCTCGGCGAACTCAGCGGCGGTCAGCAGCAGTTGGTCTCCATCGCCCAAACGCTGGTGCGCGAGCCGGAAATCCTGCTGATGGACGAACCGACCAGCGCCCTCGATATGCATCGACAAGTGCAAGTGCTGAACTTCATGCGCCGCCTGGCGCGCAAGCGTGAAGTGATTGTGTTCATTGCCATCCATGACCTGAATCAGGCGTTACGTTTCGCCGATCAAGTGCTGGTGATTGCCGATGGCACGGCGCAGGGCAGCGGCCCGAGCAGTGAAGTGATCACCGAACAGATGCTGCGCAACGTCTACAAGGTCGAAGCACGGATCGAGCAGTGCAGCAAGGGGCTGTCGCATATCCTGATCGACGATATCGTCTGATCTGCGGCGATCACGGGTCGACTTGCGCCATCAGCTCCGGCACCGATTCCGGCCGTTTCGCGTAGCGCTGAGCGAGCACCGCACAGACCATCAACTGAATCTGATGGAACAGCATCAACGGCAGAATCAGCACACCAATCGTGCTGCCGGCAAACAACACCTGCGCCATCGGCACACCGGTGGCCAGACTCTTTTTCGAGCCGCAGAACAGAATGGTGATGCGGTCTTCCTGGCTGAAGCCAAAGGCCTTGCCCAACAACGTCGACGCCAACAACACCAGCGCCAGCAGAATGCAGCAGACCACCACCAGCCCCAGCAACTCGATGAGCGGAATCTGGTGCCAGATACCTTCGTTGACCGCCTCGCTGAATGCGCCGTAAACCACCAACAGAATCGAACCTTGATCGACGAACTTCAGCCAGTTCTTGTTACGTCCCACCCACGCACCGATCCAGCGCCGGGCGATCTGCCCGGCAATGAACGGCAGCAACAATTGCACGCTGATTTTCAGGATCGCCTCCAGCGTCGAACCGCCATCACCGTGGACATTGAGCAGCAGCGTCACCAACAACGGCGTGAGGAAAATCCCGAACAGGCTCGACGCCGCCGCGCTGCAAATCGCCGCAGGGATATTGCCCCGCGCCAGCGAGGTGAAAGCAATTGCCGACTGCACCGTGGCCGGCAGTGCACACAGGTAAAGCATGCCCATGTACAGCTTGTCGCCGATCAGCGGTGACAGCAGCGGTTTCAGCGCCAGGCCCAGTAACGGGAAAAGCACAAAGGTCAGGCCGAACACCAGCAAATGCAGGCGCCAGTGACCGGCGCCGGCAATGATCGACTCGCGGGAAAGCTTGGCGCCGTGCAGGAAAAACAGGAGCGCGATGGCGATGTTGGTCAGCCAGCCGAAACCGACGGCGACCTGGCCGCTGGCCGGCAGGAAGCTGGCCAGCAGCACGACGCCGATCAGCGTCAGGGTGAAGTTATCGGGTAAAAAACGTGGGCGAGTCATGGTCGGTTCATCCGGGGTTGCCAGTGCGTGCCGACGACTCTAACGTGACTGCCAATTACCGACTAACGCCGAAGGGCCACAAGATGCCGCCTAAAGGACATGACAAAAGCGTTCGCCGCAGCATTCCCGGCTTGCCCAGCCTGCCGCGTCCACTGTACGGACGCACCGAATCACTGCCCAATCGCGCCCTGACCCGACGCCACAGCCACCCGTGGGTGCAGTTGTCCTACGCGATTCAGGGTGTGCTGGAAATCCAGACCAGCGTCGGCCGCTTTGTCGCCCCGCCGGAGCGCGCCGTGTGGATCCCGGCGGGCGTGCCGCATCGGGTGTTCAGCTCGCCGCACACGGAAATGCGCAGCCTGTACATCGATTGCAGCGTTGCCGGATGGGCAATCGAGCGCTGTCATGTGCTCGGCGTCAGCGATCTGCTCAGGGAACTGATCCGCGCGTTCAGTCAGGTCCCGGTGGAATACGACCAGAGCGGCCCACACGGACGTCTGGCGCAAGTGATCCTCGATCAACTGGCCGAAGCACCGCAAATCGACCTGATGTTACCGTTGCCGCAAGACGCTCGCTTGAAGCAGATCTACCAGAGCCTTGAACAACATCCGGAACAGCAAACCACGCTGAGCCACTGGAGCGAAAAGTTCGGCGTCACCGAAAAGACCCTCACCCGCCTGTTTCTGCGCGACACCGGCCTGACCTTCCGCGCCTGGCGCCAGCGCTTGCGCCTGCTCGGTGCGCTGACGCCGTTGGAAAAAGGTGAACGGGTTACCGACGTCGCGCTGGCCTGCGGCTACGATTCGACGTCGGCGTTTATTGCGGCGTTTCGACAGCAGTTTGGGGAGACGCCGGGGGAGTTTTTCCGCTGATCAGCGATCCGCCAGTTCTTCCAGCAAATCCGCCGACGGCACGAAATACAGGCTGCCGGTGACGGCGGTGCTGAAATCCAGCAACTTGTCATAGTTACCCGGCGGCTTGCCGACGAACATGTTTTCCAGCATCTGCTCCATCGGCTCGGGCGAGCGCGCGTAGCCGATAAAGAACGTGCCGAACTCCCCTGCCCCCGGTCGGCCGAACGGCATGTTGTCGCGGAGGATTTTCACTTCCTCGCCTTGTGCGTTGGTGATGGTGGTCAGCGCGCTGTGCGAGTTTTTCGGTTTTACTGCGTCATCCAGTTCGATATCAGAGAGTTTGGTGCGACCAATTACCCGCTCCTGCGCCTCGACGCTCAAGCCGTTCCACGCGCTCATGTTGTGCAGGTATTTCTGCACCAACACGTAACTGCCGCCGCTGAAATCCGGATCTTCGTCACCGACGATAGTGAAGTTGACCGCTTTGCGCCCGACCGGGTTTTCCGTGCCGTCGACGAAACCGATGATGCTGCGCATGTCGAAATAGCGGAACCCCTGTACTTCGTCGACCACGGTCACCGCATCGCCGAGAACCGCCATGATTTGCGTGGCCAGTTCAAAACACAGGTCCATTTGATCGGCGCGAATGTGCAGCAGCAGATCGCCCGGGGTTGCCGGGGCATGTCGCCTTTCCCCGCCAAATTCGCGGAAACCGTGCAGCGACGCCGGGCGCGGACTGCCAAAAAGGCGATCCCAGGCGTTCGAGGAAAAGCCGCAAATGCACGTCAGATTGCCGGTCGGTACACGCTTGCCCACCGAACGCACCAGCCCGGCGACGTCACCGCACCAGTCTTTTACGGTTTGCGCAGCATCGGCCCCCGCATTCAGCGTCGCGACGATGAAAATCGCGCTACTGGTGATCGGGCTGCACACCGCTTGAGGTTCGAGAATGTCGGTATTCATCGCTGGAAATGTCGCTCCGTAAAAAATGCCCGAGCTGTCAACGAGGGCAGATACTTCGTTTTTAACGAACTGTTGCGCAGAAATAAACGATTTTTCTTCGCCGTAAAAGCGTCGTTAGCATTGGCCTCGTCTGACCCCAATCGAATAATAGACAGGGAGCGTGACATGCCAGCCACTAACATCAATATCGGCGAACCGTGGATGTGGGGCGCCTTCATCGTCTTCGTGCTTGCCATGCTGGCATTGGACCTGTTTGTCTTCGGTGGGCGCAAGGCGCATCGGGTCTCAGTGCGCGAAGCCTTGTCCTGGGTCATTGCCTGGTGCTTGCTGGCGGTGAGTTTTGCAGCGCTGCTCTGGTGGTACCTGCACGGCGCGTTCGGCGCCGAGATCGCCCGGGAGAAGACCCTCGAATTCCTCACCGGTTATCTGATCGAGCAGTCGCTGTCGATCGACAACATGTTCGTCTTCGTGATGATCTTCAGCTACTTCGCCGTACCGCCCGAGTTGCAGCGCCGAGTGCTGCTGTACGGCGTGCTCGGGGCGATCGTGATGCGCGCAGTGATGATTTTTGCCGGGGTGTGGCTGGTGTCGCAGTTCGAATGGCTGCTGTATGCGTTTGGCGTGTTCCTTATCTTCACCGGAATCAAGATGCTGGTGTTTGCCGACCACCAGCCGGATCTGGACAAGAATCCTTTATTGCGCTGGGTGCGCGGGCATATGCGCATCACCAACAGCTTTCATGGCGAACGCTTTTTCGTCTTGCAGAACGGCGTGCGCTGGGCCACCCCGATGTTTCTGGTGCTGGTGTTGATTGAGGCCAGTGATTTGATGTTCGCGGTCGACAGCATCCCGGCAATCTTCGCCGTGACGACTGATCCGTTCATTGTGTTCACTTCGAATATCTTCGCGATCATGGGATTGCGCGCGCTGTATTTCCTGCTGGCGGACATGGCGGACCGCTTTCACTTGCTCAAGTATGGGCTGGCGATTGTGCTGGTGTTCATTGGCGGCAAGATGGTGTTGATGCCGTGGCTGCACATGCCGGTGGAATGGTCGCTGGCGGTGGTGGGTGGGGTCATCCTGAGTTCGGTATTGCTGAGTCTGGTGATGACCAAAGATGCCGAACGCCGCACTGAATGACACCCTACATAAACCTGTGGGAGCGAGCTTGCTCGCGAAAGCGCTGTGTCATTCAACGATGATGCTGGATGATCCGACGCCTTCGCGAGCAAGCTCGCTCCCACAGGGGTTTCATTCGGCCGATAGTTACTTGTCGGACTTGATACTGGTCCACACGCGAGTGCGTACACGCTCAAGTTTCTGCGGCAACGGCTGCACGACGTAGAGGTTTTTCAGCGCTTCCGGTGTTGGTGTCAGGTTCGGGTTGTCGGTGATTTCCTTGTTGATCAGCGGTATCGAATCCTTGTTCGCATTCGGGTAGCCGAGGAAGTCGCTGATCGGCGCGATCACCTTCGGATCGAGCAGGTTGTTGAGGAATTCATGCGCCTCGGCGACGTTCTTCGCGCTCTTCGGAATGGCGAAGGTGTCGAACCAGATAGGCGCGCCTTCCTTCGGCAAGCGCCAGTCAACTACCACACCGTTACCGGCCTCTTTGGCGCGGTTGCCGAACTGGTAGAAGCTGCCGGAGTAACCGATGGCCACGCAGATGTCGCCGTTGGCGATGTCGGTCATGTACTTGGCCGAGTTGAAATAGGTCACGTACGGACGAACCTTGAGCATCAACTCCTTGGCTTTTTCATAGTCGGCGGGGTTCTGGCTGTTCGGGTCGAGGCCCAGATAATGTAGAGCCAGCGGGAGGATTTCCGTCGGCGAATCAAGCATCGCTACACCGCAGGATTTGAGCTTTTCCATGTTCTCCGGTTTGAACACCAGATCCCAGCTGTCCACCGGCGCGTTGTCGCCCAATGCTGCCTTGACCTTGGCCGGGTTGAAGCCAATCAACACGGTGCCGACCATGTAAGGGACGCCGTACTGGTTGCCCGGATCGTTCTTGCCCAGCAGTTTCAACAGTTCCGGGTCCTGGTGGCTCCAGTTCGGCAGTTTCGATTTATCCAGTTTCTGAAACACGCCAGCCTTGATCTGCGTTTCAAGGAACTGGTTCGACGGCACCACCAGGTCGTAACCGGAGTTGCCGGTCAGCAGTTTGGCTTCCAGGGATTCGTTGGTGTCGAAGGTGTCCCAGGTCACTTTGATGCCGCTTTTTGCGGCGAAATCCTTGGGCACGGACGGCAGGATGTAGTCCGCCCAGTTGTACACGCGCAGTTCGCGTTGCTCGGCCTGTACGGCCCCGGCCAGCAGCGTCAGCCCACACACAGTGGCGCCTAGAATGCGTTTCATCGTGACCATGGTTGTTCCCCAAAAGGCAGCGTGAGTTCGATGGTTTTTATGTTCTGTACACGGCAGCGGCTGTAAAGGTAGCCAAGGGTAAAAAAGGTCCAGCGTCTCGTTGTGGTTTTGATTCTTGCTGACAGCGTAGCTGGAGCACAGTGGGGGATGGGCCAAAAGGGGATCGATGTGGCCAATTTGATTGACCGCCGGAATGCGGAAACAACAATGCCCGGCGAATGGCCGGGCATTGTTGTGAAGCGGATCAGGTCAATCGGTGTAACCCAACCTCGCCGCCCTGCTCTGCTGAGTCTGGCCGCGTGTCGCCAGGCAGTAATACAACGGAACGGTGACCACCAGGCCGACCAGCCAGGACAAGTCCGCGCCCTCAACCAGATTGGCGTAAGGCCCGACGTACAGCGAGGTATTGGCGAATGGCAGTTGCACGAGGATGCCGATGAAATAAGCAATGATCGCATGCAGATTAAAGCGCCCGTAAACCCCGCCATCGGCGCGGAAGATCGAGGTGATGTCGTAGCAGCCGCGCTTGATCAGGTAGAAGTCGATGAGGTTGATCGACGCCCACGGCACCAGCACCAGCAACAGCGCAAGAATCAAACCGATGAACTCGGAAATGAAATCCGCCGAAGCACCGAGTGCGACTACGCAGCAACCCGCCAGTACCACGCTCGACAACACTACGCGTACCTTGATGCTCGGCGTCCATTGGCTGGCAAAAGTCTGGATCGAGGTGATGATCGACAGCACCGCACCATAAAGATTCAGCGCGTTGTGGCTGATGATGTTGAGCAGAAACAGCACCATCAGAATCGGCCCGAGCCAACCCGTCGACTGCTTGACCGCGACCATCGCTTCAGTACCTTCCGGGGTTGCCAGCACGGCAACGGCGCCGAAGCTGAACGACAGAATCGTGCCCAGCGTCGCACCCAGATAGGTCGCCCAAAACGGTTTGGCAATGCCGATATCTGCAGGCAGGTAACGCGAATAGTCGGACACGTACGGCGAGAAGCTGATCTGCCAGATGATCCCCAGCGACACCGTCGCCAGCCAGCCGGACAAGTTGAAACTGCCGCGAGTGAGGAAGTCCGCCGGCAAGTCATGGGCAAAGATATAGATGAAACCGGCGAGCAACGCACTGCCCATCACCCAGGTGCCAATGCGGTTCAGGGTATGAATGAAGTTGTAGCCGATCACACCAATCGCCGTGGCCGCCAGTGCGCCGATCAGAATGCTCAACGGCGCCGGCACCGATGGCGCAATGCCGACGATGGATTTACCCGCCAACACGATGTTGGAAATGAAGAAACCTATGTAGATGATCGCTGCGAAGAATACGATCAACAGCGCGCCGTAGCGACCGAACTGGCCGCGACTCTGGACCATTTGCGGAATGCCCATGCGCGGGCCTTGCGCCGAGGCCAGCGCGATCACCACGCCGCCGATCATGTGCCCCAGCGCAATCGCCAGCAGCCCCCAGAGCAAATCAAGATGGAACACCTGAACCACCATGGCGCCGGTGACGATGGGCAGTGGCGCAATGTTGGTGCTGAACCACAGGGTGAAAAGGTCGCGGGCCTTCCCGTGGCGTTCCGCGAGTGGGACGTAGTCGACCGTATGATTCTCGATCAACGGATCTTGCCGGGACATCTGGGACATATGCATGAACTCGAGTTGGTCTGTTCTTATCGTTGTATGAAGCCAAACCGGGGGGACTCTCTGGCCGCCCCTCAGATGCAGACCATATTATGGTATTCCAAACAATTCACAAGACTGATCCGTAGTTTGCGGCGTTATCTGATACGCCATCCTTACTGAAACCGCGGCTTGCAGACCAGTCGAAAGCCCCGTAATTGCTGAGTTTCCGACGAACGCGGCACGTTTATCGGTTCAGCTCGAAAGCCCTTGCAAAGATTGAATACTGGTATACCATCAGACCAACAAACACATAAAAACAGTAGCACCACACCCGAGGACCGACCAATGATCGATGCCGCCATCTACAAACAAGTCATGGGCTCGTTCCCGTCCGGCGTAACCGTTATCACCACCCTGGACGATGACGGTCAGATCGTCGGCCTGACTGCGAGTGCATTCAGCTCGCTGTCGATGGACCCGGCGCTGGTGCTGTTCTGCCCCAACTACAGCTCTGACTCCTACCCGGTGCTGATCAAAAACAAACGCTTTGCGATCCACGTTCTGTCCGGCGGCCAGCAAAGCGAAGCCTACGCCTTCGCCCGCAAAGGAAAGGACAAGGCGCAAGGTATCGAATGGACCTTGAGCGAACTGGGTAACCCGATCCTCGCCAACGCAACGGCTATCATCGAATGTGAGCTGTGGCGTGAATACGAAGGTGGCGACCACGCCATCATGGTCGGTGCAGTGAAGAACCTGATCGTCCCCGAACAAATCGCCGGGCCGCTGGTGTACTGCCACGGCAAGATGGGCGCCCTGCCCGTCCTGGCCTGATAGAAGAACAACGCATAACAACTGTGGGAGCGAGCTTGCTCGCGAAGGCGTCTTGTCAGTCGCCATAGATGCTGGCTGTTACACAGCCTTCGCGAGCAAGCTCGCTCCCACACGTAGCCTCAACAACAAAAGATCCGAGGAAGCGTCATGAAATTTTCCCTGTTCATCCATATGGAACGCTGGGACGAAAGCGTCAGCCACCGCCAACTGTTCGAAGACCTCACCGAACTGACCCTGATGGCCGAGGCCGGCGGTTTCAGCACCGTGTGGATCGGCGAACACCACGCGATGGAATACACCATCTCGCCAAGCCCGATGCCATTGCTCGCCTACCTCGCCGCCAAAACCACCACCATTCACCTCGGCGCCGGCACCATCATCGCGCCGTTCTGGCACCCGCTGCGGGTCGCCGGTGAATGCGCGTTGCTCGACGTCATCAGCAACGGCCGCATGGAAGTCGGCCTGGCCCGTGGGGCTTATCAGGTGGAATTCGATCGCATGGCCGGCGGCATGCCTGCCTCCAGCGGCGGCCAGGCACTGCGCGAAATGGTTCCGGTGGTCCGCGCCCTGTGGCAAGGCGACTACGCCCACGACGGCGACATCTGGAAATTCCCTACCTCCACCAGCGTGCCGAAGCCAATCCAGAAGCCGAACCCGCCGATGTGGATCGCCGCCCGCGACCCGGACTCGCACAACTTCGCTGTGGCCAACGGCTGCAACGTGATGGTTACGCCATTGATGAAGGGCGACGAAGAAGTTCTCGACCTGAAGAACAAGTTCCAGGCCGCGCTGGATAACAACCCGGATGTTCCGCGCCCACAACTGATGGTGCTGCGCCACACCCACGTGCACACCGCTGATAACCCGGATGGCTGGAAAATCGGCGCGAAAGCGATCTCACGTTTCTATCGCACGTTCGATGCGTGGTTTGGCAACAAGCAAACCCCGGTCAACGGCTTCCTTGCGCCGAGCCCGGAAGAGAAGTTCGCCGGACGTCCGGAGTTTGAACTGGAGAGTTTGCACAAGACCGCAATGATTGGTACGCCGGAGGAGATCATTCCGCGCATCAAGTACTACCAGGAACTAGGGGTGGATGAGTTCAGTTTCTGGTGTGATAACAGCTTGCCGCATGAGGAGAAGAAGAAGTCGCTGGAGCTGTTTATCAAGAATGTGGTGCCGGCGTTTCGGTGAACACGTTGCTGGCTCGGCCTGATAAATGAAAACGCCCCGATAGAGTTCGGGGCGTTTTAGTTTTGCGTTGGCTCATCGTCCCAGAAATTTCCGGCGGGTGCGTATTGTCCATCTCGAAATACAGTGCACCAACCAAAGCTTCGATAGAACATTTCAAGATCAATGAACTTTTTACTTAAGGTAATCAGACTGTCCGCATAGTGGGTGTATTGACCACCCGCCCCGGCGATCGCCCGTCGCTCCAGCTCCTCACGATTCCAGCCCGATACGATCCCGGATGATTCGGGGACTGTATCCGAGAAGGAAATCTCGAACTGCGTTGAGGCCTTGCAAAGGCAGGGAATCCGTTGCTGCCTGAGCAAGTCATCAGAGATGAGGTTGTCAGGGAAATGAATGTTCAATTTCAAATGGCTCAGACTCCGATGAGGCTACGTTGACCTCGAAACGGTGGAAAACGGGTTAGCTGACGTTTTCAAATGTTCGCTAAACGTAGTCTCCACCCATCTCTTTCATACCACTATACGGATCAGCGATATTACTACCCAGCTCAGCAATTGCCTCTTTGATCTCGATAGCTACTTCTGACGAAAGCTCACTGACATTCTGGTTTGATATAAAGTCAAACAGTCCAGCCAATCCAAGGTGTGCCGCAACGACGATCGACCCCTGAGCAAAATCAAAATCAAACCCATCCCACTCATTGATCAAGATTTTTTCAATTTGAGTCTTTAGTGACTCGCACAACTGTTCATAGGTGTGCCACTGACGATCGCTGAGTTCTAACAGAGCCTGTAAAAAATCAAACTTTGACTTTCCAGAAAAAGGCTTCTCGATCAGCAGTTCATGAAACTCGTTTGCCACATCTTCTACAGGCATCGAATCAGGAAGCGATTGATAATAGAAAAAATTCTTCATCATTTATGATCTACACGCAATAAACCCGGGATCTAATTCCATTAGCGCGGGGAATCCCCCAGGATCTGTCCCTGAGGGATCCCCGATTTTTCTTACAGAAAATCAAGAAGTTGGAATATTGAAGAGACCTGCATGAGTCGGCAACTTGGTTTGCACCACACAAATACAAGAAACCGAACCCATGCAGGCCATCCGATTTTTACACAGAGCGCTCGCTCAAGCACTGCCCTCTATCCATTCTCGCCGCCTGACATCACTGATGAGTTGTGTCAGTTCGTTACTGCATGGACGTCGCCCGACACTGACCGCTCTTGGGCGCTTCATGAAGGGGCGTGCTTACCCCAAGCATTCGATAAAGCGCGTGGATCGCTTGCTGGGCAATCAACACTTGAGATCAGAGCGCCCATTGTTCTATTGGGTAATGCTTCGGGCATTGCTGGGTTCGTTGAAGCATCCTCTGATCCTGGGCGACTGGTCTCGAATTGACGCTTCAGGCACAGCCTTTTTGATGAGAGCATCGATCCCTCTGGCGGGGCGCTCATTTCCTGTTTATGAAAGTGTTCATGAGCGCGAGAGCTGCCCCAAGTACCAAAACCGCCTACTCAAAACACTGGCCGAATTGCTACCAGATGACTGCGTTCCGATTCTGGTCACCGATGCGGGTTTTCGGCGACCATGGATAAAGGCTGTCGCCGCCCAAGGCTGGTATTACGTCGCGCGGATAAGAAATCGCGAACTTTATCGTCGCGATCAAACTGACTGGCAACCCGTGAAGAATTTGTATGCATTGGCCGCCGCCTCACCCAAGGCACTTGGCCGTGTCGAGATGACGCGAAGCGCCCCACACTTCATCGATTTGTACTGCGTACGGCACTGCGCCAAGGGCCGCAAACACCAACGCGTTACGGGGTCAATTGCAAAAAACAAACTGAGTCGACAATCCGCCAGACGCGAGCGTGAACCATGGTTGCTTGCCAGCAACCTGGCTCAGGACGAATGGAATCCGGCAAAAATCGTGGCAGTTTACAAACGCCGTATGCACAGATTGAGGAGGGCTTCAGGGATGTGAAAAGTGAGCACTTGGGATTGGGTCTGAATCTACATAGAAGCCATTGCCTGCATCGTATTGAGATACTGCTGTTGATTGCCGCTCTCGCCAATTACCTGCTCTTTTTAACGGGACTTCAGGCTCGAAAAAGTAACCTTGAGCGGCGCTATCAAAGCAACAGTCTCAGAGAAAGACGCGTGCTCTCATTGTGGCGACTGGGCCTGGAGTATTGGCGTAGATGCATAGAGTTCGGAAGCAGCGGAGACTGGAAAACATTGGAGAAAGCTCTGCGTGATGAGGTGCATCATCAGGCGCAGAGCCTGGAGTAGATTTGTGGGGATCCCTCAGGGTCTGTCCCCATTTATCAGAAGAAGAAATCGCTGGAGCTGTTTATCAAGCATGTGGTGCCAGCGTTTCGCTGAGAACCGCGTAACTGAACAGCAATAAAAAGGGGCGAATTCATCGATATGAATTCGCCCCTTTTTTGCGCTTGTCGGCAAGTGAACGCTACCCCTGAGCGGCGGCTTTTCGACTTCGGCGCGATTGCTTCAGATTGAAACGCAGCTTGCGCACCGCATGAACGATGCGCGGAAACCACAGCGTCCAGCGAGTATGCAACATCACCCCGCAATCACGGCTGTCTTGTCGCGTCATCGAGGTGATCTGCTGTGGCAACGGCACACCATACTTGATGCACTTGGTGATCAGTGCGTCGACATTGCGCTCCATGAAATTTAGCGCAACTTCGCGCCCGGCACTGAACGCAGCAATGTGCTTTTTCAGCGCTGCCAGCGTGTCGCGATACGCGGCATAACTGCCCATCACGTACTCAACGTCCTTGTGGCTCTGCGTCAGCGAACCGCTCCTGACCCGTTGAAAGTAATAGTCCGCTGCCGTGGCAAAAGTGGTCTGGCTGTGCAGGTAAACATTCATGCTGAACACATGATCTTCATGGGCCCGCCCTTCCAGCCGGACCACAAAACGCTCGCACACCGAACGCTTGAAAATGTATTGCCACGTCGCCGCGTGATACTTGCCGGACAAAATCAGATCCTGCAGCAAGTCGCGCCCCGCCTCGAACCAGCCATTGCGGCTGGCAGCGGTGTTACGTCGCAACAGTTGCTTCTCGCCGTCCACTTCGGTGTACGAACGCTTGGAAAAATAAAACAACTCAAGCGCGGCGTTGGCCTGCACCTGCTCCACCAGCGTCGAAAACAACTCCGGGCTGACTACATCGTCCGGGTCGCAGAAGAACACATACTCGCCGCTCGCCAACGCCAGACCATTGCGCCGGGCAGCGCCAACGCCCTGATTGACCTGGGTGACCACTTTGACTTCCGGGCGATGGCCAAATCCAGCGTCAATCACCGCGAGCGTGCCATCGGTCGAGCCGTCGTTGATCAAGATGATTTCATGCAACGGCACGGCTTGATTGATCAGCGAATCGAGGGTTTCAGCGATGTAGGACTCAACGTTGTACGTGGGGATGACGACAGAAATTTTCGGGACAGACACGTTGTTGAGCACCTGAAATGACGGCGTAGGCCGATACGGGATTGGTGAGGCAGGGTTGACGTGCGCAGCCGCAGGAAGGCACGTACTCGAATGATTCACGACACAGTGACGCCGTTATGCTTACGCATGATAAATGGCCAACGGTTGGGGCGTCAAAGAACGAGGCCAGCTGCACGTACTCGAATGGATAAATAGGGGACAGACCACGTTTTCAGAGCGCTTTCTAAACGTGGTCTGTCCCCATTTATCTCTTGGAGTAGTTTGTGGGGATCCCTCAGGGTCTGTCCCCATTCATCTTTTCTTATTCCTTCACATGAAGCTTCGTAACAAACTCAACAATCATCTGACGATCAGATTCATTTTTAGCAAACCGCTCAAGAACAGGAACCAGATAATAGCAAAGCAGTTCAATTCTTGATGACTCTGTAGGTAGACGCTCTAAAATGCAGGCAACTAAAACCTGCAGCGGCATTATAGAAGCGAAGACTTCATATCCTCTCCCCCCAGAAAATGGCAACTTACAAAAATAATATCTTGCCAACCGCTTTTGGTCAGAACGTTTCCAGGTGCGATGGGGTATGAGTAACAGTGCCTCCCCCCACTCCATAGCGTCAACTGGGTAAGTTGAAATCATCCAGTCGGTAGCCAACTCAGAACTCATCTTCCCAAGCTGCACACACAGCGCCTTTAATCTCTTGTCCATAACGCTATTACCTAGGGTTGAAAAGCTCTTCAGGCAAACCCGCATTTCCACTCAAAAAAGCTGGCAGATAAAAAGGGGACAGACCACGTTTTCAGAGCGCTTTCTAAATGTGGTCTGTCCCCATTCATCACGGTTGGGGCGTCAAAGAACGAGGCCGGCTGTATTGCAGCGATTCACTGTTGCGGGGTAACCTGGGACGGAGCACTGACTAGTACCACTCAACATGGAGTTCGGCTAACTGCGCCTTAAGCGCAGACTCACTCTCAAACCAGTAATCAAACCCTTCGCTACCACTTTTTTTCAAGTACAAATAATACCCACCTGTGTCGCCATCACGATCATCCTCAACAATGATCTCCCAGCCTGAGTACTCACCACCCAACACCACACCGCCCCTGATCGCTGCCATGAATACATCCTCACCCTACAGGTTACAGCGAATATCGGGAAAGCCTGGGATCCCTCAGGGTCTGTCCCTGAGGGATCCCCGATTTTTCTTAAAGAAAATCAAGAAGTTGGAATATTGAAGAGACCTGCATGAGTCGGCAACTTGGTTTGCACCACACAAATACAAGAAACCGAACCCATGCAGGCCATCCGATTTTTACACAGAGCGCTCGCTCAAGCACTGCCCTCTATCCATTCTCGCCGTCTGACATCACTGATGAGTTGTGTCAGTTCGTTACTGCATGGACGTCACCTGACACTGACCGCTCTTTGGCGCTACATGAAGGGGCGTGCTTACCCCAAGCATTCGATAAAGCGCGTGGATCGCTTGCTGGGCAATCAACACTTGAGATCAGAGCGCCCATTGTTCTATTGGGTAATGCTTCGGGCATTGCTGGGTTCGTTGAAGCATCCTCTGATCCTGGTCGACTGGTCTCGAATTGACGCTTCAGGCACAGCCTTTTTGCTGAGAGCATCGATCCCTCTGGCGGGGCGCTCATTTCCTGTTTATGAAAGTGTTCATAAGCGCAAGAGCTGCCCCAAGTACCAAAACCGCCTACTCAAAACACTGGCCGAATTGCTACCAAGCATCGTATTGAGCTACTGTTGTTGATTGCCGCTCCCGCCAATTACCTGCTCTTTTTAACGGGACTTCAGGCTCGAAAAAGTAACCTTGAGCGGCGCTATCAAAGCAACAGTTTCAGAGAAAGACGCGTGCTCTAATTGTGGCGACTGGGCCTGGAGTATTGGCGTAGATGCATAGAGTTCGGAGTCAGCGGAGACTGGGAAACATTGGAGAAAACTCTGCGTGATGAGGTGCATCATCAGGCGCAGAGCCTGGAGTAGATTTGTGGGGATCCCTCAGGGTCTGTCACATTGTCCTTTGCGCGCCCGCGCTCTGGAGCAGTAGACAACAAAATTGTCAGACTCTGATCTTGTCGCTCTTTACCCTCTGTACCTGACATCTGTACGCATCAAACCCAACACTTCGCGCCAGTTCCAAAGAATACCCTCTAGATGATCGAAAGGAACACTCTGTCCCATTTCACTTTCAGGAAAGGAATTCATCGCTTTTTCACAGGCGATATAGAAAACGTTGAAACACAGCACATCAACGTCTCGAAGTGAGATAAAGCTTTGCCCCTGTTCATCCAGCGGTTCATAAATTTTCAGCAGGCAATCGCTATCCTTCGCTAAATAACAAGCCCGCGTACTTTCAACTACACAGTCAAACACCCCCTTGGTTAAGGCCCTACCGACCCCATCCGCGATCGCTATGTACATCCCCATACATCACCTCAAAATTATGATTTTATCTTTCGAGACAGAAGGCAAACTATCAATCCAACCTTTGACAAGCCCCTGATTCTCAATAGTTAAATTCCTGAAATCAAGGGGTACTATATCTGCCTTCTCGATATGCTTAATGAGCTGATCATAATTAGTCTTTGCGTTATTAACAAAGAATTTATTGAGCGGTCCAGACCTGCTCGAATCAGTCCACATGAAATCCACCGTTTTCCCTACATAAGGACCATCTACGAAGACAAAATCGGGATTGGGCTTACCGAGAGTGGGTTTGACGCGTTCAAGCGTACTGCCAAAAGTGTTTTCAAGCTGTACAGCAACCTGCCCTTCATGTAGAGCAATTTTTTGCGTATCGAGATCCTTGGCCAGCTCTTCAATTCTGGCGGTGTTGGTGGACGGATTCGGGTTGATCGCATTCAGACCAGTTTCAGGATCCTTATATACAGGTGTCAGCCCACCGCTTGAAGGAGGTTTCGGTTTAACTGGCTCAACAACCGGGTCAACTTTCGGTGGTACGACGGGATCCACTTTCGGTGGTACAACCGGCTTAACCGAATCAATCACCGGTACATCAGTATCCCGCACGACACCCGGTAGCTTGCTGATCTGGGTTTTGACAGTGTCCAGATTAAACGATGCACCGATTTTCTTGACGGTATTGACCGAGACGTCAATACCCATCCGCGAAAGGGTCAGCGCGCTACTGGCAGAGCTGCTCCCACCGCCCGCCAGCAGTTGAACCACGAGCGCCACGGCTTGCCCCATTTGCCGGCCGAGGTTTTCCGCGTTGGCATCGCCCCCTTCGACGAGCGCCTGTCCAATCTGATCAATCTGGGATTTGAACGCAGCGCCAACTGCACTACCCAGCAATGCATAAGCCTCATCAGAGCCAGCGAACTCCACGACGGCGTCCCAACTCTGCACAGGATCCCTCATCAGCATGACGGCGCTATCCAAAGTGCCCAGCCCCGCTCCAGCCATCCCATCGGTAAAGCCTTTGAGGACTCCGGAACCGGTCAGCAAATCCTGCCGCGTAGACTGGATCTGCCACTTCGCCGCAATAGCTATTTTTTTCAGGAAATTGGGTTCGGCATCAATTTCTTTCGAATAAAAAAGGGGACGGACCACGCTTTAAGAGTGCTATCGAAACGTGCTCTGTCCCCATTTATCAAGCAGGTAATCGGAGCTCATGAACGACTTGAGGTCAGTGAGTACCGGGTTGGTTTCGATCAGGTATTTGTGCGGGCTGGACGGTGACTTGGTGTCCGGCAGGCCAGTAACGCGGGTGACCGGACGGGTGTCGTCGCCAGAGCTCGAGGTTCGATGGAAGGTGTCGACTGCGCGAGTGCCATCGGAAACTTGAGCTGGCGCGTCGATGAACGGATTGCGCGGGCCGCCGCTGGTGCCGACGATCAAGTGATCCTGTCAGTGCGCTAGGAATTTTGGCGCAGTTACGCAGATTTTGGAGGCAGAAAACACGGGAACAATCTGAAGAAGCTCTGCGTGATGAGGTGCATCATCAGGCGCAGAGCCTAGAGTAGACTTGTGGGGATCCCTCAGGATCTGTACCCATTTATTCCTCCGCCGAATCATTTAAATTGTTTGAACAAAAATTTAGCGCACCATAACAGTGAAATTGCGAAAAAACTTGCATACCATTTTAAGCCTTCATTAAACGTCTCAAGCCCTCTTATACCCCTTCCACCTTCCCTTCTTCTAAAATACATTATTGTAGTCATACATATACTCTTCGTACTCCTCAAGCCCCCAGATATGGCCGTCCAGGCGGTCGACCATAATTACCCCGCCCGCCTTATTTTCCGTAGCAACTCTAGAACCCAACACAAACGACCAAAACAATGGAGGATATTGAGCTGGGTTTTCCGCAACGACCAGTTGCTGCTCGATGCTATGCGCCTTCGCCACTTCCAATGCAGCCTCAAATGATACCCGATCTACCCGGTACTCCACTGGCACGCTGTAGCAGGGTATCTGACGCCGCCTCAAATCAGATACTACTGCCACCAGCTTCACTCTATTTACACTAATAGATAGGTAACCCGTAAGTTTGGTTCCGGCTTCGCAAACAAAACCCTGATCAAACAAGCGAATAACTTTAAGCTGCGAGGCATCGACCGCTTCACATAAATACAAATCACATTTCTTCTGCATGATACTTATTCACCTATGGATGAACGATTACACCGCCGCTCAGGATTTCTTCTAATGCGCTTGTGGGCACGGAGTATGCTGATCCAACCCCTAATGGCCATGGATCCCGTATTCCAACAATTCCATGCTCTACAGAGTCCACAACAATCGCATGAAGCCCCCCTAACTCGGTTCTCACATTTACGATCACAGCGGCACCATTTTCCGTAGCGCTCGTAATCGTTTTCACTGTTATATCACTTGAATACGTAGCCGTCCCTGTGAAACCCAAATCCTTCAATCCTTTAGGAACATTTGAAAGAAATGCGCCGTCTGACTCCATCAATATTGCTTGTCTAATATAGGCCTCAGGTGTATCCACCAGGTTTGCGGCCATTTTACAACTTGCTGCAACACATGAAAAATCAAATGCCTGCCCGAACGTTTCACCCTTTGGTGTATAGGACGTGCGATTGACGCTGGAAAACAACCCCTCGCCATTACCCGCTAACCCTCCCCCCGTTTTGGGTGGAGTGACCGGATCAAGCACCGGCACGTCCGTATCCCGCACGACATCCTTGAACTTGTTTATCTGTTTTTTGACAAAATCGAGATCAAACGACTTACCGATTTTCTTGACGGTATTGACCGAGACATCAATACCCATCCGCGAAAGGGTCAACGCGCTACTTGCAGAACTGCTCCCACCGCCCGCCAACAGCTGAACCACGAGTGCCACGGCTTGCCCCATTTGCCGGCCGAGGTTTTCTGCGTTGGCATCGCCGCCTTCGACGAGCGCCAGCCCAATTTGATCAATCTGGGATTTGAACGCAGCGCCAATTGCTTTACCCAGCAGCGCCTGAGCCTCATCAGAGCCAGCGAACTCCACGACGGCGTCCCAACTCTGCACAGGATCCCTCATCAACATGACGGCGCTATCCAAAGTCCCCAGGCCCGCACCCGCCATCCCATCGGTAAAACCTTTGAGGACTCCGGAGCCGGTCAGCAAATCCTGCCGCGTAGAAACCATCTGCCACTTGGCCTGGATCGCCAGTTTCTTCAGAAAATTGGGCTCGGCATCAATTTCCTTCATGGCCTGAACGTATTGCTGCGTCGCCAACCAGTTGTTGTCGATGTTCGCCGTTGCAGCGTTGTTCGCTGTGGCGGCGCCATTCGGATTGCTCATGGCCGCAATACCGGTCACCAGGCTGGTGATGATGTTGCGTTTTGCTTCGCGCTCTATCGCTGTTTCATTTGGATCGGTGTCTGCGAACAGTCCCGCCAGCACGCTCGCTGCTGAACCGCCCAAAGCACCCGCCGAACACGACTGGTTGCTGGCCGCAGCACCGGCGCAGCCGAGAATCGCATGCAACGCGGCGTGTGTAGGGCTGCCTTCCTTCAGACCCTTTTTCACCCAATCACCGATATAAGATGAGCCTTGCTGCTGTACGTAATTGACCACCATGTTCTGGGCAAACTGCGCACTGCTGCCGCTGACGTTGCCGCTTATGCCGGCGACGAGGGCTGTAGCGATCTGGCGGTAAGTACCACCGGCCCCCCAGTTATCGCCAATCTCCTTGATCTGCTGTTTGAGCTGCAGGTAGTTCTCGTGGTGAGCCAGTTGAGCCTTCTCGGAAAGTTTCGGATCAAAGGACGCCGCCAACTCCAGATCAGCCTGCTTCTTCTTGCTATCCATCTCCCGCGCACGGTCTTCGACGAACTGAGAAACGTTCTGCACAAACTTGCCGACGATTTCGAAGTTCGCACCGATTTCTTCGGCATTGAAAATCGGCTTCAGCTTATTGCTGCCATCGCGATCACTTGAAACATTCGTGTTTATCGCTGCGATGGTTTGCTCAGCGGTTTTTCCAGTGAGCTCCTGCTGTTTTGCGCCGTTGGTGATCGTCACAGCAGCACCGCTTATCCCACTGTGCGTGGTACTGCTGGAGCTGTCACTGGCGAACAGGACGACAGGCGTGGTGGCGCTCACGCCATTCTTACTGGCGACAACTGGCCCGCCCCGGCTAGCGGTGGCGCTGGCATTACCGTTTTTGTCACGTCCGATGTCGCCGCCATAACCACCACTGAGATTGATGCTACTAGCGTCGTACTCGGCCTTGTTCTTGATATCAGAACTCGTCAGCGTGCCAGTGCTCAGGGTGTTTTTGCCGTCGGCGACCGCTTTGTCGGTGCTGGCGATTATCGCCCCTACTAGATCTGTATTGCCCTTGACCTCAACCTGGAATCCGCCGTCGCCAGCCTTGATTCCCGATTGCTCGGACACACTGGCGTACTCGCTTTGCATGTGCTGAGCAGCAATTCCGCCGCTGACGCTACTGTTGCCGTAGCAGAACGGCGGGACACAGACACTCAACCCGACGTTTGCACTCATCTGCTTGGAGGTGTAGGTACTGGTGTCCTGCTGGCTCTCGACATTGAGGTCACCGCCGACTTTAACCTTGACCGTTTCACCGCTGGCGACAGCCCCCTTGATGTTGGTGTCGCCACCGCTCTCCAGGTTGAGCGTATGACCCGCCTTGATTGAGGTATTGGTGTGAGTGACGTCGTCGCCATCGCTACTGCCGCGCCCCTTGTTGGCTGCCAGATCGAGGGTGAAACCGTTCTGTTCACCAAAGCCGAAGCCGATGCCGACACTCCAGCCACTGTTGCTGTTAGTGCTTTGCTGGTGTGCGGTGTTTTGCGCTGACAACAGATTGATTTCACCGTCGGCTTTCAGGCTGACATCGCCGCCGCCTTCGATTCGGCTGCCCACCACATTGATGTCACTGTCAGCACTGGCTCCCGTTGCAACGATGTTGACGTTGCCACCCGCGACAACATCGCTGGCAACTACATTGCGGCCACTCTGGCTGCTGTTCATCTTGCTCTGGCTGTTGCTCAGATTGGCGCTGACTTTCACGCCACCCAGAGGGTTCTGCATCATCGCCTGACCGGCATCCAGCGCCTGATTGGCGCTCATGGCGGCGTTCACTGCCGCCAGTGCGACCATTCGGTCATCGCTGGTTTTCTGCGCTGCCTCACCCATTTGCTGAATACCCCGCAAGGCATCAAGCAACGGGATACTCACCGACCCGCCAACGGCGGTACGGCTGGTACTGGCGGTTTTACTGGAGTTGAGGGAGTCGAAACCGGCCTCGATATCGACATGCTTGGCAGTGATGTTCACATTACCCAGAGGCGTGACTAATTGGCTGGCTGATTGGTTATAGCGGTCGCCGGCAGTGAGGCTGATGTTGCCGCCCAGCGAAGCAATCTGGCTGCCCGATTGGCGCTTAGCGTCGTATTGCTCGGTCTCTTTCTGTTTGACAATCCCCGTAGCCCCCTGCCACCAGGAGCCAAGCTCGCCAACTTTTTTACTGCCAGACCTGGAGCTTGAACTCTCGGTGTTCTCAGCGCTGGTAATTTCAAGATTGCGACCGGCATCGATGCCAATGTTTTTATCGGCAACCAGCGTACTGCCCTCGACAACAGTGTCGCGGCCACTTTTGATCTGAATACTGCCACCGCTAATGTCAGTGCCGATGCTTTGGGTCGAGGTCGATTGGGCTTGCTGTGACTTTTGTGCTGAAGTCAACAGACCCGAAAAGTTCGCACTGCTCTTGCTGGAATTTTTCGACTGAGCGGACGTATGCGTTTCTTCACCTGCACCAACAAATACATCATTGGCAGCGGTGAGCTTTACCTCACTCTCGGCACGCAGCGCGGCGGCCGTCAGCGCAATATCATGATCAGCCTTCAGTTCAATATTCTTCGCGACCAACTCAGTGCTGTTCAAACGTGCCTGAGTGACCTCCGAAGCACTGGACTTGCTCGAAGTCCAGCCCTTTTTGGAGGAGGCATTGGCGGTACTCGCATAATCCTCGGCAGCATCAAGATTGATATCGTGACCCGCAGTGGCGAGCAATGTCCCATCGCTTTTCAGCTTGGCACCGGTGGCGTTGAAGTCCTCTCCGGCGGAAATCGCCAGCTTGTTGCCTGCTGCAACAACGGAGCTGACCGAAACGGCGCTTTCGCTTTCAGACATCGTCGACTTTTTCTTGCCGAACGAGCCTTTTTTGGTCTTCGAGTAGTAAGAGTGATCGAGGTTATCCGCGGTTTCCAGATTTACATTGTTGCCAGCAAACAGATAAGCCTCATCCCCTGCACTGACTCGACTGGCAATCAGTTCCAGATCCTTGCCGGCATTCAACGTCATGTCACCGCCGGCAGTAATACCGGACATCACCTGTCTGACCTGATCATCCTGACGCGACATTCTCTTGTTTGCAGAACGCGAATGCTCCTCGTCAGCCGCCGAACTGATCACCAGATTCTCAGTCGCCGACATCGACACATTTCGTTTGGCATCAATGTCACTGGCAATCACACTGATGTCACGCTTGGCATCAGCCTTGAAATCACGCCCGGCATCAATATCCGCGCCCAATTGCGTGACACTGCTGACAGCTCCCCTCCAACCCAGCGACGCGCTGTCGTTAACCTGCACGGAGGCCACATTGACATCGCGACCGGCGTTCAACGCCATGTCCTGACCGCTTTTCAGCACACCGCCGATGACGTTGATGTCGTTGGCCGCTTTGACGGTCAGGTCGTTGGCCGCCTCGATCCGCGCTGCGTTATCGGCAAAGTCCTGATGCCGGGTGACGGTGCCGTATTTGTCGTCCATCGAGGTGATGGTCCGCTCGTTGATCACATCGCCCGTGCGCGTGGTCAGGCTGACATCGCGCCCGGCAATGATCCCGCCGGCCTTGTTGACGATGTTGTTGGTCGCCAACAGATCCAGCCGATTACCCGCCTCGACCGAACCGCTGTTGATCAGGTCCTTGCCCGCCGTGGCGGACAGGTTGTTGGTAGCCTTCAGCGTGCCGACGTTATCGAGGTTTTCACCGGCGATCAGCGTCACATCATTACCGGCAATCAACGCCCCGGTCGAGCCGAGACGGCCGCTGGCCTGAGCCAGATACACCACCGGCACCAGGACTTTTTCGCCATTCACTTCGTGCTCTTCGAGCCAGACGATGTCGTGGGTCAGCGCGGCGACCTGCTGCGATGTGAGGCCCACACCGACCGACAGGTTGAGCGCGTCCTTGCTGGCGATGGCGTTGTTCATCAGGTACTTGAACATGCCCTCGTTGGAGGTCTGGCCGTCGAGGAAAGCCTGACCGGTGCGCGCGGTCACGGCTTGCTGGATCAGGCGTTGTTCATAGAGACCATCACCGAGGCGTTTGGCGCTCTGGTCGGGGTCGTAGCCGAGTTTGGCCAGCAGGTAATCGGAGCTCATGAACGACTTGAGGTCGGTGAGTACCGGGTTGGTTTCGATCAGGTATTTGTGTGGGTTGGACGGTGCCTTGGTGTCCGGCAGGCCGGTAACGCGGGTGACCGGAGGAGTGTCATCGCCAGTGCTTGAGGTTCGATGGAACGTATCGACCGCACGAGTGCCGTCGGAAACCTGAGCCGGGGCGTCACCAAACAGATTGCGCGGGCCGCCATTGGTGGCGACGGCCAAATGATCCTGAGCGCTGATCGCTTCATTGCCCACCGTCCAGGTCGGCGCTGGCCCGTTGCCGGACGCTGCGGTGCTGCTGCCCTGCCCGCTCAAACGGAACAGACCGTTTTCGCCGGTGGGCAAGGAGAAGCCTGGCAGGCTCAGCGGATTGACTTGCTGCTGGGCGAGATCTGGCGGCAGTTGGCTGTTGATGCGGACAACGACAGTGTCACTGTTACCGACCTTGGTATCAGCGACTTTGTTGGTGCCACCGGTTGAGCTGTAATCCTCATGGATGACGGCGTTTACCACTTCTTTGGTGGCGTTGATCGAGACGTTGCCAGCGGCCTGGATGACTGCGTTGCGACCGGTCGCGGCACCGGGCAGCCCCGCACTGGTGCTTTCCGTTTCAACCGCCAGGCCTTTCTGGTACTGCGCCAGTTCGCTCGGCAATGCCAGCAGGTTATCGGGGTCGTACTGCGACGGAGTCGAGGTTTCGAAACCGGCGCTGAATCCAGACATGGCCCGGCCGTATTTGCGACTGCCGACGTTTTCACCGGTTTCGTCGTCGGTGATGACAATGCCGCCGCCCACTGTCTTGGCTGTGGCTTTGCGAACCAGACCTTCTGGGGCGACCACGTAGTAGATAGAAGGGAAATCAGGATTGTTGCGCTGGTTGTACGGCATCACGACGTCGGCCATGAACCGCGCGGTGCTGCCAGTGCCCATTTCAAAGTTGTAGTGGCGTGTAACGTCGATAATCCCGCTTTTGGCGCCGATGTTTTTCAGGGTGTCAGCAGTGACGGTGATGTTGCCACCCGCCGCCACGGTGCTTTTGCTGTTGAGGAACGAACCACCCTGGAAAACAAAATCCTTGCCGATGTTAAGCACGGCAGAGGCGCTGTTATCACTGTCGACAAATTGATAAGTCTCGCGGGTGACGAGGAAGTTATTGAACGTGCCGCCAACACAGTCGCCGCACGTAGCGGCGATAAAACCGGAAATCTGCTTGCGCTCAACCGACGCCGATGGTCCTTCCGTACGGTTCTCGAACACATCAGCGTTCAGCGTGAAATCCTTCACGCTCTCCATCGAACCGGAAATGTTGTAGACCCCGGCAGCCCGCGCCGCGCCGCCATATCCACCGATCAGCACATTGCCCAGACTGTAGAAATCGCCGTGCTGGTTGGTCAGCGTGCTGACGCCGAGTGTCATGTTGTTGCCGCTGAAAATCAGCCCGCGATCGTTGAGTAATGTGGGCGTGTTGATGAACAGGTTCTGCGCCGCCCCGAGGCTGCCGTAGTTGGCTACGCTGCCAGCGTTGACGGTCAGGTCTTCGCTGGAGGTGATGCGTCCCGCGTTGAGCAGTTGCCCACCGACGCTGATGGTCGATGTCGCGCCGGCGGCGAAACTGCCGCCCGCACCGAAGTTCATTTGTGCAGCGGAGAGATAAGTGCCGCGCTGACTGCTCAGGCGACCGCTACCCGCATAGGTTCCGCCCAACTGCATATCGATGGAGCCATCACTGGCAATCAAGCCGTTGTTGGTCCAGTTGCCGCCCCGGGCCTGCAAAGACTCCGAAGCCAGCAGCTTGCCGCTGGCGCTCTGGCTGAATTCGCGCACGTTCACGTTCAGGCGACCGGCCTGAATCGCGCTGCTGTTGTTCCAGCTATCGGCGTTGAGTTCCAGCAAGCCGCCGGTCACGATGCTGCCGCCTGCACCCAGCACATTGGCCGTGGAGATATCGAACTTGCCGCGCCCAACGTGGTTGAGCTGCCCGCCGGTATTGAGGAAGCTGCCGACCGCCAGGGTCAGGTCAGTGTTAGCGGTTTCCAGTACGCCATTGCGGTTGTCGAGCAAACCTCCAATCTGAAATTCGGTTTTGCCGGTGACGCCCAGCGAACGGAGGCGACCGTTCTGGTTATCGAGCGTTCCCGCTTTGATGCTCAGTTGTGTGTCGCTTTCGATGACGCCCGCGCCATTGCTTAGCGCACCACTGAGGCTGAAATCGATGCGCTCGGCGGCAATCTGTCCGCCGCTGTTATCGAGGCTTGCGCCAGTGACGCCCAACAGCTTTTTCGCATAAAGCACGCCACTGTCATTAGTCAGCGCAGCCGTGGTGATGCTGCTGTCTGCCGCTTGCGCCGAGATCCGCCCGCCGTTGTTGTTGAGGCCCGCCAATGCCGACAGCGTCAGGCTCTGCGCCTGAATGATGCCGCCCTGACGGTTATTATTCAGGTCGAAACCATTGCGCAGAACGCCAACCGTTCGCGCTTCCAACGCGCCTTTGATGCTGGAAAGCGTGCCGCCACGGTTATCGATGTTGGCCGCGGTGATCAGCACATCGCCGTTCTGGGCAATGACTTTGCCGCTCTGGTTGTCGAAGTCGCCGCTGATCTCAAGGGTCAGACCACTGTCGCTCTGGATCGAGCCCTTACCGTTAAGCAGGCTGGCCGCTTTCAGTTGCGCATCGGCATTCTTGCTGTAGATCAGGCCGTCGCCCTGGTTGCTGACCGCGCCCGTGGCGGTGATCAACAATTGGTCATTGGCGGCAATGGTGCCCTTGTTGCTGTTGTCCAGCGAACCGGTGCGCAGGTCGAGGTTTTTCTGGCTGGCGAGCTGGCCGTTCTGGTTGTGCAGATCGGTCACGCCCTTGATCAGCATCGGTCCGGCACCCGCGAGTTTGCCGGCGTTGTTGTTCAGCTGGCCACTCAGGTTGAGGTTGATTGCGTCGTTGCCGGCGATCTGGCCGCCACGGTTGTCGAGGCTTGAAGCCGTGGCATTGATGACCTGCTGCGCATTGATAGCGCCGCCGATATTGCTGAACGCGGTGCTGACGATATCCAGCGCCGCAGCACTGGCAATCAGGCCGCCCTGATTGTTATTAAGCGCACCGGCCAGCGTCAGGGTCTGCCCTGCTCCACTGCTGAGGTTGCCCTTGTCGCTGTTATCGAGACTGCCGGCGTTGATGCTCAGATTGCCCTGAGCGACGACAGCGCCCGAACCACTGTTGAGCAGTGCACCCGTGAGATCAACAGCGACATCGGCGTATTTGCTCGACAGCGTGCCACTGTCGCGGTTATCGAGGCTGTTGCCTTTGACACTCAGCGCCTGCCAGCCGGACAGCAGGCCTTGCTGGTTGATCAGATCCGTGCCGCGCACCAACAGCTTTTCACCGCTGATGATTTTGCCGGCGCTGTTGTTTATCGCTCGGGCGATGAGGTCAAAACCGAGGTTGCTGGAGACTTCGCCGTTCTGATTGCTCAGGTCACGCAGACGTTTGAAGGTCAGCGGGCCTTTGGCGGTGAGCAGACCGTTCTGGTTGTCGAAGTCGCCATTGGCCAGATCCACCGTGACCGATTTTTCACCCAGCAGTCGTCCGCCGTTCTGCGTCAGCGAGGTCAGTGTCAGGTCAATGTCACCGTTGGCGGAAACTTCGCCGCCGTTGCTCGAGTCGAGTCCGCTGGCGGTCAGCGTCAGATTGCCCTTGCTGTTGATCAAGCCTTTGCCGTCGTTGCGCAGCAGGCCGTCAACGCTCAGTTCAAGGTCACCACGGCTGGTCAGGCTGCCGCCGCTGTTGTTCACACTCCCGGCGCGGGCATCGATGACGGCTGCGCCAATCATGCCTTTGACGTTGTCCAGTGCCGCCGCGATGCGCAGGGTGAGGCCTTGATTACTCAAAAGCTTGCCGCTGCCGTTATCCAGATTTTGCGCCGTCAGCGTGAACGCTTCAGCGCTGGAAATCGTGCCGCCCTGGTTGTTGACGCCGTTGAGTTGCTTGAGCAGCAGTGCGCCGGGGGCGTTGATCGAGCCAGCGTTGTTCAACTGACCGTGATTCAGGTCCAGGCTCAGGCGCGTGTTGCTGAACAGTTTGCCGCCCTGTTGATCGAGACCTGTGACCGAAGCCGTCAACGCACCCTGGCTGCCGATAGTGCCAGCACCATCATTGGTGACCTGCCCGGCAACGAGATCAAGGGTGTCGGCACTGCTGAGCAAGCCGTTGCTGTTATCGAATGCGCCGGTAGTGACGGTGACCGCACCTTTACCGCTGAGCGTGCCCTGCTGACGGTTGTCGAGGCTGCCGCTCTCAATGACCAGCGCACCGTCGGTGACAACCTTGCCGCCCTGGTTATCGAGGCCGCCACGGCTGACGAGCTTCAAATCGGCGGCACTGGAAAAAATGCCCAGATTGTTGATCAGCTGTGCGGCGCTGATTGCCAGCGTCGCTTCACTGCTGACTTTACCCAAAGCGTTATCGAAGGCATCGTCGACGGTCAGTTGCATGGCTTGCTGGCTGCGCAATTCCCCGCCGTTGTTGCCCAGCGTGCGCCCGTGCAGCGTGAACCGCGTGGCTGCATCGATCAGGCCTTTGTTGCGGTTTAGCACATCATCGACGGTCAGCGTCGCAGCCTTGCCGGCGAAGACCTTGCCGCCATCGCTGTTGTCGAGTTTTATGCCGGAGAGCAGCAGATCACTATTGGTGCTGATTTCACCGCCCCGGTTGTCCAGCTCGCCAACCGTCAGGGTCATGGCGTTGGTCGAACCCAGCAGACCGCTCTGCCGGTTATCGAGTTGATTGGCATTGAGCTTGAGCATGCCAGTGGCGATCAACTTGCCTTTCTGGTTGTTGACGTTCTGCGCCTGAACGCTGGCATCCGACTTACCGACGAGGTTGCCGTTGCGGTTGTCCAGAGCATGGGCTGTGAGCGTGAACTGGCCGTCGGCAATCACCGTACCGAACTGGTTATCCAGGGTCTGATCGGCGGTCAGTTGCAACGCGCTGCGGCTGCTGATCAGGCCTGCCTGATTGACCAGTGTGCCAACCGAAACGCTTGTTGCACCTTTGGCGGTGATCCCGCCTTTGTTGCTGTTGTCGAGCAAGCCAGCGACCCGCATTGTCAGGGCGCTATCGCTGACCAACGAACCGGAGTCGCGGTTATCGAGACTGGCTGCTTTGAGATTCACCATTGCACCGGAACCGAGCACACCGCCACGGTTGTCCAGCGCCGCGCTCAGATCGATATTCAGGCCCAGATCGCCGAGCATCCGGCCGTTGCGGTTGTCCAGGGTCCCGCCGCCGATGGCAATGGCTTTGGCGTTGAGCGTACCGTTCTGGTTGTTCAGGGTGGCGGCGTTGACCGTCAGATTGCGGCTGGCGAGCAAGCTCTTGCCGGTGTTGTCCAGATGCTGCGCGGTCAGGCTCAGATCACCGCTGGCATTGCGGCTGCCATCGGCGTTGACGCCCGCTTCGATGGTGCCGGCGTTGGTCAGTTGCCCGCCGGCGCTGAGGCTGATGCTGTCGCGCGCCGCGAGGGTCTGACGGTTGGTCAGGTTGCCTTGAGTCTGCACATTGAGCGCGGTGCCTGCATAGATCGCGCTTTGGGTATCGAGGCTGGCAGCCTTGACGTTAACGGCGCCAGTGGCCGAGGTGTCTGCGAGGCTCAACTGGCCGTTGGCATCGAGCTGAATATCGCCGCCGCTGGCAATCAGTTTGCCGTCGAGCTTCACCCCGACCCCGGCCTCGGTGCCGACCAGTTTGATCGCCCCGGCATACATGCCGCCGAGGGCCGAGGAGTCGATGGCCAGTTGCGGTTTTGCGCTGCCGTCATCGGCGCGGGCGGTGGCATTCAGGGTTTGTGCGTTGACGTCGTTGCGCCCGGCAACAATCGTCAGGTTCTGCGCCTGAATCTCGGCGTTGATCTTCGCGCTGCGGGTAATGATTTCGAAACGGTCGACGTTGGTCGCGTTAAGGCCCGCGCCCTCGATGGCCACTGAACCCTGATCAACCTGAAAGCGATCAAGCCGACCGTTGTCGAGCACCGGTTTACCGGTGGTCAACGTCACACGCGGTGAGTTGATAAAACCGCAACCATTACAGGTAATGCCATACGGGTTGGCGACGATCACCCGCGCCGACTGCCCCGCCACTTCGGTGTAACCACGCAACTGGCTCGGGTTGCCGCTGATGACTTCGTTGAGAATCGCCTGCGCCGAACCGCTGTTTTTCAGGTTCGGGTTGTCGATGATATGCCCGCCCAATTGCGTGACCGTGTTCTGGGTTGAGCCGTTGTTGAGGATCAGCCCCTGCGCACCGACGTTGTAGTCGTGGAACTGGTTATGCGACAGGCCGCTGGCATTGGGCGTAGCGATGTTGATGATCGGCACGCCATTGCCGGCGCGATCCAGCGAGGTGTTCGGGTTGGCCACCACGATGCCGTCGGCCTGCGCCCACATCGGTTGCCAGAACATGACGTTCGCCAAGAGAAACGCCAGCCCGCGCTTGGGCATGCCGAGGAAGCGTTCGCGGTTTTTTGCGGCAGCAGCAGGCTCACGGGCGATAAAGGCCAGTTGGCGAATGTCCATTTCAGAAAATCTCGGGGCGGGCGGTATTAGAGGAAGAAATCCAGACGGAAGTAGATCGGTGCTTCACGCTCGGTCAGCGCATCGGGGCGTTCCAGGGAATGGGCAAACGTCACGCTGGCGGCGACATGCTGACCACGGGCAAACAGGTCCAGCGAGTTGCTCGACATCCGCCCGTGCTGATCGCCGTTGTAGCGACCGTTCTGGATCACACCCTGGTCGTAACCGAGGCTGGTGCCGTATTCGGAGAACACCGGTTGCAGCCACTCGACCGTCACCGGACGCGACCAGCGCAAATCGTTGCGCCAGTAACCACCGCTGTCGCCGGACAGCGACTGATCCTTGTAGCCTCGAATCGACGACGAGCCACCGAGACTGGTGCGCTGCGGGCTGAACAGCACATCTTCACTGCGCTGACCGGTCATCAGGCTGCTGAAGCTGAACGACTCGCCCCAGAGTTTGAATGGCTGCAAATAACTGAGCGTTGCGGAGTATTTGCGGTAGCGGGCATTCGGTTCACCCGGACCCGGATCATGACTACCCTGCGCATCGAAGGCACCGATGCCCTCTTGCATGCCGGCGTCAAAGTTGACGAAGGCACTGCCGACACGGCGACCGTGGTTGAAGCCGAACTGCGCTTCGCTGATGCGGTTGCTGCTCAGTTTGAGTTTGCTGTCTTCGATGAAGTTGTTGGTGCGCAGATACGACAGACCCGCGCTGAGCGAGGTCTTGCTGACGGCGTCGCGGTGGATCACCCGCTCGGCGCGCAACTGATGGTTTTCGCTGTCGCCAGTCTGTTTGAAGTTGTAGAGGTTGGCGGCGATTTGCGAGCGGTATTCGCTCTGGCTGTAGGTGTAGCTGAAGGTCCACCAGCCCCACGGCAAGCTGTAATTGAGCATGGCGTTACGGGAGGTGTGCTGATGATCCGTCATGGCATCGTGACCGCCGCGCAGGCTCAACTGATCCGCCAGGCCGAGCGGGCTGTCCCAGTCAAACGTGGTGCCCCACTGCTGCTCACCGGTGCTGCGCTGGCCGTCGTTGTTGCGCGACAGCCCGACTCGCCATGGTTTCTGCGGCGTGTTGGTGACCAGCACTGCACTGCCACCGACATTCTGTCCGGGCGCCAGCTCCATTTTTGCCTGATTCGATGGCAGACGATTGAGCTGATCGACCATTTGCTCGATCTCGCGCAGGTTGACCAGTTCACCGGTTTTGCCGGGAAAAGCCATGGCCAGTTCGCGCGCCGAGAGCTGGCTGTTTTCCGCGCCTTTCATGCCTTCGAGCTTGCCTTCGACCACCAGCACTTGCAGGTGTCCGGTGGACAGATCCTGCTGCGGCAGGTAGGCGCGGCTGGTGACCAGGCCCTTCTCGATGTAGTGATCGGTGATGACCTTGAGCAGCTCGTTGAGCTGCGGCACGCCCAGGCATTCGCCGATATAGGGTTTGAGCAGGCGGGTTTTATCGCGCTCGGAAAGACTGTCGGCCCCCTTGAGTTCGATGTCTTTGATCGGGAAGCAGCGGGTATCGGTGGGGGCTGCCGGTTGCGCAGGCTTGGCGTCCTTGCCGGGCAGATCCTTGAGTTCCTCAAGGCGTCGCTGCTGCTCTTCGAGCAGGCGGTTCTGGCGGTCACGGATAAGGTCGGTGTCACCGGGGGTCGGTGCAGCAACGGCAATCTGAAGTGGAGACAGGCACAGCAAAGCTACGCACAACCTCGCCACGAGGGCGGGTGAGGACATGTTCGATCCCTCGAGACGAAAGTGACATCAAAATAGTGGCGCGATATTAGATGGCCATCATTTTGACGTCAAACAATCGTTTCGACCTTTTGTCGGGTTTGTAACGAGGAATGTACAAAAGGGATCGCAGTCCCGCCAGGCATACCCTGATTAATCAGCGCCGCCTTTCAGTGTTCAACACCCATACGCGTCGCAACGTCCTCCGGAGCCAGCGACCGACCATCGGCCGCCGTCAACGCCAACTTGCGGATCGGCTGACGATCCTTTGCATCAACCATCACTGACCCCGGTTCACCCGGCGCGTACATGAATTCACCGCCCCACTGCGACAGCGCGACGATCACGGTCTGCAAGGCTTTGCCACGCTCTGTCAGCACGTATTCCTTATAGGCCCCGCCGTCGGCGGCGGGCATCGCCTGCAGAATCCCCTGCTCCACCAGCCCCTTGAGGCGCGCGCTGAGCATGTTTTTCGCGATATCCAGACTCTTCTGGAAATCATTGAAACGCCGGATCCCGTCCAGCGCGTCACGAATGATCAGCAACGACCACCAGTCGCCGATCAGGTCCAGCGTCCGGGCGACCGGGCAGGCATTGCCCTGCAAACTTTTGCGTTTCACGTAAACGTACTCCCTCTCAGTGGCCGAACGTGTAGTTTCAGGTTGCATCATACAACTCTGCAGCAACCCACGACTGTTCCGGCGCAAAACCAGCACCTGCATACAAGTAGCCGGATCGCTTTGCGCTGATAGTGAATGCCGCCATTTCGGCAGCGAACCCTGAAGCAGGAGTTTCCATGAGCACCTTCACCACGCAAGACGGTACCGAGATTTACTACAAGGATTGGGGCAGCGGTAAACCCGTACTGTTCAGCCACGGCTGGCCGCTGGATGCCGACATGTGGGAATACCAGATGGAATACCTGAGCAGCCGTGGTTATCGCACCATCGCGTTCGATCGCCGTGGCTTCGGCCGGTCCGACCAGCCGTGGACCGGTTACGACTACGACACCTTCGCCGATGACATCGCGCAACTGATCAACCATCTGGACTTGCGCGACGTGACACTGGTGGGCTTCTCCATGGGTGGCGGCGACGTCAGCCGCTATATCGCCCGGCATGGCAGCGAGCGCGTTGCCGGTCTGGTGTTGTTGGGCGCGGTGACGCCACTGTTCGGCAAGAAAGCCGACTTCCCGCAAGGTGTCGACACCTCGGTGTTCGATGGCATCAAGGCGGGCCTGCTGCAGGATCGTGCGCAGTTCATTGCGGATTTCGCTGCGCCGTTCTATGGCACCAACCAAGGCCAGAAAGTCTCTGACGGTGTGCTCACGCAAACGCTGAATATCGCCTTGCTGGCCTCGCTCAAAGGCACGGTGGATTGCGTCACAGCGTTCTCGGAAACCGACTTCCGCCCGGACATGGCCAAGATCGATGTGCCGACGCTGGTGATCCATGGCGACGGCGATCAGATCGTGCCGTTCGAAACCACTGGCAAACAGGCTGCCGCACAAATCAAAGGCGCCGAGTTGAAGGTCTACGCAGGGGCGCCACATGGCTTTGCGGTGACGCATGCGCAGGCCTTGAATGAGGATTTGCTAGCGTTTCTCAAACGCTGAAAATTCGGCATTAAAAAAGTCCGTCGGCATCGCTTGACGGACTTTTTTGTTACCCTCGTTCAATGACCCCTTCCGACCTCAACGAAATGGACGAAGACATCTCTCTGCAAGCCGCCGATTGGTGCATGCGTCTGCACGATGATGACTGTCCGCCGGCTGTACGCCAGGATTTCCAGCGCTGGATACAACTCGACCCGCGCCATGCTTTCGAATACGAAAAAATGCTCGAAATCTGGGATCTCAGCGGCCAATTGCCGAATGAGCCCGAGACGGCGAAAAAACTCCTCACCGGTCATGGGGCGGCGCTTGAACGCAAGCGTGAAATTTAAGAGTCAGGTTCACCCCGACCTTCCCGCATCCAGAGCTGCAACCCGCGCTTTTAAAGGCTTTCGCCCCTCTGCATCAGAATTTTATCTTCACATCCCAGCTTAATAATATTTTACCGATATCCCCCCTCTCCCTAGTCTGACCTAAAGCCAAACGGACAAGCCAACAGCGGCCCGAATCCCACTGCCTTGCTAGGAAGGATGTAGAGATGACCCCTGAAATAATAAAAACAGACACGCTGATCGTGGGTGCCGGCCAAGCGGGCGTGGCAATGAGCGAGCACCTGAGCAAACTCGGTGTGCCGCACCTGGTGCTGGAGCGCAATCGCATTGCCGAACGCTGGCGCACCGGACGCTGGGACTCACTGGTTGCCAACGGCCCGGCGTGGCACGATCGTTTTCCCGGCCTGGAATTCGATGACGTCGATCCCGACGGGTTCGCCCCGAAAGAACGTGTAGCCGACTACTTCGAAGCCTACGCGAAGAAATTCAATGCGCCGATCCGCACCGGTGTGGAAGTGAAAAGCGTGGTGCGCAATGTCGGACGCCCGGGTTTCACTGTCGAGACCTCCGAAGGCGTGATCGAAGCCAGCCGCGTAGTCGCCGCGACCGGGCCGTTTCAGAAACCGGTGATCCCGGCGATTGCCCCGCAAGACGAACGTCTGCTGCAAATCCACTCCGCTGACTACCGCAATCCGCAGCAATTGCCGGCAGGCGCAGTGCTGGTGGTCGGTGCCGGTTCTTCCGGCGTACAGATCGCCGATGAACTGCAACGCTGCGGCAAGCAGGTTTATCTGTCGGTCGGCGCCCACGACCGCCCGCCTCGCGCTTATCGCAACCGTGATTTCTGCTGGTGGCTGGGTGTGCTCGGCGAGTGGGATCAGGCAGCGATGAAACCGGGGCGCGAGCACGTGACCATCGCAGTCAGCGGCGCCCATGGCGGTCGCACCATCGATTTCCGTGGTCTGGCCCATCGCGGCATGACCCTGGCTGGCGTCACCGAATCGTTCAATAACGGCGTGGTGACCTTCAAGCAGGATCTGCTCGGCAACCTCGCTCGCGGCGACGAAAACTACCTGGCGCTGCTGAATGCTGCCGATGCCTACATCGAGCGCAACGGCCTCGATCTGCCGGAAGAACCGGAAGCGCGCGAAACCTATCCGGATCCTGAGTGCGTGAAAAATCCATTGGCCGATCTGGATCTGGCCAAGGCTGGCGTGACCTCGATCATCTGGGCCACCGGGTTCGCCGTGGATTACTCGTGGCTGCAGGTCGCGACGTTCGATGACAAGGGCAAGCCTGTGCATCAGCGCGGCGTGTCGAGCGAGCCGGGGGTGTATTTCCTGGGCCTGCCATGGCAGTCGCGCCGGGGTTCGTCGTTTATCTGGGGTGTTTGGCACGACGCCAAACACGTCGCCGATCACATCGCCACCCAGCGCAAGTACCTCGACTACCGCGATGCCGAGCAGCGTGAAGCCGCGCTGCATTCGAGCAGCCACAACAAAACCGCCGATACCGTCGACGCTTGATTGCCTTTTTCGCTCCGGCGCCGATTGCGCCGGGGCACGCCATCTTCAGGAGTTTCACATGAGCCAGCCAACCCACACTCGCATCCGCATGTTCAACACCAAAGACACTTACCCCAATCAGACGCTGGACAACGATTTGTGCCAGGCCGTGCGGGCCGGCAATACCGTGTATGTGCGTGGCCAGGTCGGCACTGATTTCGACGGCAATCTGGTCGGCCTGGGTGATCCGCGTGCGCAGGCCGAACAAGCCATGCGCAACGTCAAGCAACTGCTGGAAGAAGCCGGCAGCGACATGAGCCATATCGTCAAAACCACCACTTACCTGATCGACCCGCGTTATCGCGAGGCGGTGTATGGCGAAGTCGGCAAGTGGCTCAAGGGCGTGTTCCCGATTTCTACCGGGTTGGTGGTGTCGGCGCTGGGGCAGCCGCAGTGGCTGATGGAGATTGATGTGATTGCGGTGATTCCTGAGTAAGGCATCACACCGAGTCGCGGCCTTCGCGAGCAAGCTCGCTCCCACAGGGGAATGTATTTCAATGTGGGAGCGGGCTTGCTCGCGAAGAGGCCAGTCCAGACACACAAGGAGTTCATTAGATGACCTTTTCAATCGCAGCCCGCTGCGCCGAAACCGGCCAGTTCGGTGTCGCCATCAGTTCCTCCAGTATCGCCGTCGGCGCCCGCTGCCCGTGGCTGCTGCCGGGTGTTGGCGCGGTGTCGAGCCAGAACATCACCCTGCCCTCACTCGGCCCGGAAGTCCTCGCGCTGATGGAGCAAGGTTTGGCGCCGGACGATGCGCTGGACAAAGTCCTGACCCGCAACGGCTACAGCCAGTACCGCCAGATCACCGCGATCAACCACCTCGGCCAGACCGCACATTTCAGCGGGGCGCAAACTCTCGGCGTGCACAACGCAGTCACCGGCGAACAATGCGTAGCGGCCGGCAACATGCTCGCCGGGCGCTCGGTGATCGAAGCCATGGTCAGTGCCTTTGAGGACGGTGAAGGTCAACTCGCTGATCGCCTGCTCAAGGCCCTGCACGCCGCGCAAGCCCTCGGCGGCGAAGCCGGCCCGGTGCATTCGGCCGCTGTCGTGGTGGTCGGCGAGCAGACCTGGCCGATCGTCAACCTGCGCGTCGACTGGGCTGATGAAGACCCGATCGGCCAGTTGCAAAAACTCTGGAACGCTTACGAACCGCAGCTTCAGGACTACATCGACCGCGCCCTCGATCCGGCGAAAGCGCCGGGCTATGGCGTGGCCGGGGACGAGCGATGAACAGCGTCGAGTTGCTCAAGGCACTGGTGGCGTTCGATACCACCAGCCGTGAATCCAACCTGCAATTGATCGAATTCGTCCGCGATTACCTCGCGGGTTTCGACGTGGCGTGCGCGCTGATCTACAACGATGAGTGCAGCAAAGCCAACCTGTTCGCCACGATCGGCCCGGTGGATCAACCGGGCATTGTGCTGTCCGGACACACCGATGTGGTGCCGGTGGATGGCCAGCCGTGGACGCTGCCACCGTTCGAACTGACCGAAAGAGACGGCAAGGTGTTTGGGCGCGGTACCGCAGACATGAAGGGTTATATCGCCTGCGTACTCGCCTTGGTGCCGTCACTGGCTAAAACGCCGCTGCGCATGCCGGTGCACATTGCCTTGTCTTATGACGAAGAGGTTGGCTGCCTCGGCGTACGTTCGTTGCTCAAGGTTCTGGAGCAGCGCCCGGTCAAACCGCTGCTGTGCATCATCGGCGAGCCGACCGAGCTGAAACCGGTGCTCGGCCACAAAGGCAAACTGGCGATGCGCTGCGATGTGCACGGCCATCCGTGCCATTCGGCCTACGCGCCACTCGGCGTCAATGCCATCGAATACGCCGCCGAACTGATCGGCGAACTGGGCCGCCTCGGCCAGCAGTTGAAAGCGCCGGAGCATCACGATGCGCGCTTCGATCCGCCCTACAGCACGGTGCAAACCGGCGTGATCAGCGGCGGCAAGGCCTTGAACATCGTGCCTGCCGATTGCCGTTTCGACTTCGAAATCCGCGCCCTGCCCTCGCAGGATCCAGCCCTCGTCGCCGAAGCGCTGAAAGCCTACGCCGAGCGCGAAGTGCTGCCGCGTATGCGAGCGGTCAGTGCGCAGAGTGATATTCGCTTCAGTGCCTTGTCGGCGTATCCGGGGCTGGCTACTGATGCACAAGGCCAAGCGGCGGAATTGATTTCAGCCTTCTGCGGCTCAAAGGATTTCGGCACTGTAGCGTTTGGTACAGAAGGTGGACTGTTCGATGCGGTGGGCATTCCCACGGTGGTCTGCGGTCCCGGCAGCATGGACCAGGGCCACAAGCCCGACGAGTTTGTCAGCCTCGAACAGTTGCAGGCGTGCGATGCCATGCTGCGGCGGATGCTGGCGTTTATCAGCCTCTGACCAGCGGCTCGACGGCGCTCACGGGTGCAGCCGGGCCAACTCTTCGCGACAATGATCGACAAACAACTGCGCCGGTTTGGTCAGTTGCACCCGGCGCAGCCAGGCCGCCGATAATCCCGAACCAGTGACATCTTCCACCAGAGGCACACAGACGACTTGCTGGCCGTCGTAGGTGTAGTCGCTGAACGGTTTGGTCACCAGAATCGAAAAGCCGAAACCGTTGCCAACCATACCGCGCACCATCTCGATCGACGGTGAGCTGAAGACGATGTTCGGTGTCAGGCCACGCTCTTCAAAGATGCTCACGAAATAGGTGCGGCTCGGCACCACGTCGAGCAGGATCATCGGCTCCAGCACCAGATCATCCAGCGAGACCTTGGCCTGCTGCGCGAAGCGATGGCTGGCCGGCAGCAACGCATATGGCTGCTGCGGCGGCATCAGCGGCGTGGTTTCGATGGTGCTGTCGAGGTCGTGTTCGAAAAGCATCGCCACGTCGATGCTACCGGCAGTGAGGGCCTGTACCAACTCTTGTTGTTCGCCATCACGAATGCGGATTTCCACCCCCGGCCAGCGAGCTTTGAAACCGGCGATCAGACGCGGCAGATAGAGCGGCGCGACGGTTTCGAAACAGCCGATATCGATCTGCCCCGCGACCACGTCATTGTCGGCCAGCGCGTTCTGCTCGAATTCGTGAGCCACGCGCAGCAACTCCAATGCCTTGCGATAGAAGCGCGAGCCACTGGGCGTCAGCGAAACACCCTGGGCGTGATGGCGGATGAACAACTGCACGCCGAAACTTTCTTCCAGATGCTTGATAGCCGTGGAGACCGACGGCTGCGCGATGTAGAGCTTGCGCGAGGCCTCGGCGACGCTGCCGCAGTCGGCGGTGGTGACGAAGTATTTGAGCTGGCGCAGGTTATAGGCGGCCATGTGAGTCTCCCAAAGAGCGCGGGTGTTCGCCCTGTTTCCCTGGCGCACGATCAAGCTTGAACATACCGGACGCCGGCGCCAGCCGAAGCATATTTTTTTTAAGGTCTGAAGCAACAAACTTACTAATTTATCTATCCCGACGCTTTGCACATGATCACTTCAACAAGAAATGCGCCGCCCGTGCCGGCGCTTGCCGAAGTACGTCCACGTACTCATCCTTGCCTTGGAGTTCGTCATGGCTACCCCTGCAGCATCCTCCGCTCCGCTGATTGAAAAACACACGATAGGATACGTGCCCCCCGAAGATCGCCACGGAAAGGTCAGGGATCTGTTTACGCTCTGGTTCGGCGGCAATATAGCGCCGCTGCCCATCGTCACCGGTGCGCTGGGCGTGCAGTTGTTTCACTTGAATCTGCTCTGGGGCATCGTCGCGATTCTCGTCGGCCATCTGGTCGGCGGCGTGCTGATGGCGCTGCACTCGGCGCAAGGCCCGCAGATGGGCATTCCGCAGATGATCCAGAGCCGCGCGCAGTTCGGCTCTCTCGGCGCATTGTTGGTGGTGTTGATTGCCGGCGTCATGTACATCGGCTTTTTCGCCTCCAACATCGTGCTGGCCGGCAAGTCTTTGCACGGCGTGGTCGACAGCGTTCCTGTGCCGGTCGGCATCGTCATTGGCGCAGTCGGTTCGGGGATCATCGGCATCATCGGCTACCGCTTCATTCACGTGCTCAACCGCATCGGCACCTGGGTGCTGGGGATCGGCATCGTCGTCGGCTTCGGCTACATCTTCACCCATATTCAGACTGATGACTTCCTTACCCGGGGCAGCTTTAACCTGTCCGGCTGGCTGGCCACTGTGTCTTTGGCGGCGTTGTGGCAGATCGCGTTTGCGCCTTACGTGTCCGACTATTCGCGTTACTTGCCGGCGGACGTGAAAGTCTCGTCGACATTCTGGACGACCTATCTGGGTTCAGCGCTGGGCTCGAGTCTGGCGTTCATCTTCGGTGCCGTCGCGGTGCTGGCGACGCCTGTGGGCATGGACACCATGGACGCGGTCAAACTCGCCACGGGTTCCATTGGCCCGCTGATGCTGGTGCTGTTCCTGCTCAGCGTGATCAGCCACAACGCCCTCAATTTGTACGGCGCGGTGTTGTCGTTGATCACCCTGGTACAGACTTTCGCCTACCGCTGGATTCCTACCGCCAAGAGCCGCGCGGTAATCTCGATCATTGTCTTGCTGGCCTGCTGCTTCGCCGCCGTCGGCGCCTCGAAAGACTTTATCGGCCACTTCGTCGACATGGTGCTGGTGTTGCTCGTAGTGCTGGTGCCGTGGACGGCGATCAACCTGATCGACTTCTACGCGATCCACAAAGGCCAGTACGACATCCAGTCGATCTTCCAGGTCGACGGCGGCATCTACGGCCGCTACAACCCGCAGGCCTTGCTGGCCTATGCGATCGGCATCGCCGTGCAGATCCCGTTCATGAACACGCCGCTGTACGTGGGCCCGGTGTCGGCGCACATCAACGGTGCGGACCTGTCGTGGCTGGTGGGACTGTTGGTGACCTCGCCGTTGTATTTCTGGCTGGCCAATCGCGACACGTCCTACCGTCGGCGGATGATGGGCGGGAAACTGGCGAGCAGTCTGTGAGATTGATGCGCTGAAAAAGAAGGCCCGCACTGTGCGGGCCTTCTCTATTGCGCTGTGGTATTTCTGTAGGTCTGACGACTGTTGGGTAAGGGACATCCAATGCTGCGAATACTGGGTAAAGCTTCATCGATCAACGTGCGCAAAGTGCTCTGGACTTGCGCTGAATTGCACATTCCTTTCGAGCGTGAAGACTGGGGGGCGGGCTTCAGATCGACCAACGATTCGGAGTTTCTCGCGCTTAATCCCTGCGCCATGGTGCCGGTGATTCGAGACGGTGATTTCACCTTGTGGGAATCCAATTCGATCATTCGTTATCTGGTGTCGCGCTATGACGGCTCGCACCTTTATCCGACCGAACCGCAAACCCGGGCGCGGGTGGATCAGTGGATCGACTGGCAGGCTTCGGAGCTGAATCGCTCGTGGTCGTACGCCTTCATGTCGCTGGTGCGCCAGTCGCCCGACTATCAGGACAATACCGCGCTGGCGAACGGCATTGAGCAGTGGTCGAAGACCATGGCCATCCTCGACCGACAATTGGAAAAGACCGGCGCCTACGTCAGCGGCGAACAGTTTTCCCTGGCGGACATCCCCATCGGGCTGTCGGTGAACCGCTGGTTCGAAACCCCACTGGCTCACCCGGATTTTGCCGCGGTGAAAGCCTATTACGATCGCTTGAGCCTGCGCCCCGGCTACGTGCTGCACCGTAAAAACGGCACGCCGTGATCAAGATTATTTGCCTTTGAACGCCTCACGCCGCGCCTGCCGTTCAGCAGCGTAGGCTTCTCGTGGCTGGCTGATCAGATCCTCCCGACGCAACGGTTCGCCGCAGTGCTCGCACAGCGGCCCGAGGCCGGCGCTGTGGTTGCAGTTTTTGTGGGTCATGTTCACCGCCAGTCCCTCCTCCGGTGCTTTGCACCAAGTCTCTCCCCATGCCCGCAGTGCAATGATCACCGGGTAGAACGCCTCGCCCTTCGCCGTGAGGTGATACTCGTAGCGTTTCGGTCGCTCGTTGTACAAGCGTCGTTCGACCAGCCCATCCGCTTCCAGACATTTCAGACGCGCGGCAACCATTTGCGGCGTACCGCCGGTCTGTGCCTGGATCTCGTCATAGCGATGATTGGCCATGAACAACTCGCGCAAAACCAACACGGTCCAGCGGTCGCCGACGATTGTCTCGGCCCGGGAGATAGGGCACAGCGTGTCAGGAAGACTATCGTTTACTGCCATCAGGGCTTGCCTCTTTTACAGTTACTATGATTATCATATCTACACGATGCCAGGACAAGCCCTGTGCACCGATAATCTCATTGCCGGAGCAAGCAGCCATGTCGAATACCCCCTATCCACTGGACAGAACCGCCTACCTGTTGGTCGATCCGTATAACGATTTTCTGTCGGACGGCGGCAAGATGTTCCCTCTGATCAAACCGATGGCCGAGCAGAACGGCCTGCTCGACAACCTGCGCAAACTTGACCGCACCGTGCGTGAGCTGAACATTCCGGTGGTCATCGTACCCCATCACCGCTGGGAAAAAGGCGACTACGAAAACTGGGATCACCCGACCCCGACGCAATGCAAAATCATGCACATGCACCACTTCGCTCGCGGCGAATGGGGCGGTGAATGGCACCCGGATTTCGCGCCGAAGGACGGTGATATCGTGGTTCAGGAACACTGGGGTTCCAGTGGTTTCGCCAACACCGACCTGGATTTTCGCCTGAAGCAGCAAGGCGTCACCCACCTGATCATCGTCGGCCTGCTGGCCAACACCTGTATCGAAGCCACCGCGCGCTATGCCTCGGAACTGGGCTACCACGTCACCCTGGTCCGCGATGCAACGGCGGCCTTCAAAGCAGAAATGATGCACGCCGCCCACGAACTCAACGGCCCGACATTCGCTCACGTGATTGCCAGCACTGACGATCTGATTGCCAACCTCAAATCCCAGGGTGAAGCACAATGAGCCTGACCGGCCACTTGCTGATCGGCGCGGCGGATGTCGCTGCCACCGAAGGCACGATGAAAGCGCTGAACCCGGCCAGCAACCAGTTGATCGAACCCGAGTTCGCCTTCGGTGGTGCGGCGCAGGTTGATCAGGCCGCCCACCTCGCCGATGCGGCATTCGACCGCTACAGCCACACCTCGCTCGCCGAACGCGCGGCGTTCCTCGAGAGCATTGCTGACAACCTCGACGCAGTACGCAGCGAACTGGCCGCCCGTGCTGCGCTGGAAACCGGACTGCCCGAAGTTCAGCTTGAGGGCGAAGCGTTGAGAGCCGCGACACAGTTCCGCCAATTCGCCGACGTGGTGCGCCGGGGCCGCTTTCTGCAACTGGCCATCGACCCGGCGCAACCCCGGCGTCAGCCGCGCCCACGGATGGATCATCGCCTGCAAAAAATCGCCATCGGCCCGGTGGCGATTTTCGGCGCGAGCAACTTCCCGATTTCCTACTCGGTGGCGGGTGGCGATACCGCGTCGGCATTGGCGGCCGGGGCGCCGGTGATTCTCAAGGCACACAACGCGCATCCCGGCGCTTCGGAAATCCAGGCGCGGGCCATTCGCAAAGCCGTGCAGGCGCATGGCTTGCCCGAAGGTGTTTTCTCGATGGTGCGTGGCGGCGGCAATGCCATCGGCGAAGCGCTGGTCGATCATCCGTTGATCAAAGCCGTGACCTTCACCGGCTCCGAACCGGGTGGCATGGCGCTCTATCGCCGCGCGCAATTGCGTCCCGAGCCGATCCCGGTGTTCACCGAAATGACCAGCGTCAACCCGACCTTCATCCTGCCCGAGGCATTGGCGATTCGCGGCGCCGAAATCGGTGACGGCTTTATCGAACGGATGCTGGTCAACGTTGGTCAGGCCTGTTTGTGTCCGTCGATTCTGATCGCCATTCGCGGCGCGGGTTTTGATGAGCTGCGCAATGCCATGCGCAAACGGGTCAGCGAGGCCCCGGCGCGAACGATGCTGACACCGGGTATTCAGGGTGCCTACGTCGAGGGTCTGATGGCGATGGAAGGAGCCGGCGCGCAGGTGATCGCCGTGGGTACGACGGCCGACGCCGCACTCGCCGGGCGTGCGGCCCTGCTGGAAGTCGAGGGACAGCACTTGCTCAACGACCCGACACTGGTCCACGAAATTTTCGGCCCGTCCGCGTTGTTGGTCTCGGTCAGCGATGAGGTGGAACTGCTGACGGTGGCTCGCTCATTCAAAGGACAGCTGAGCGCTGCCATTCATCTTGAGCACGCCGACCTCGGATTAGCGCAACGGTTGTTGCCGATTCTGGAGCGGCGTACCGGGCGCATCGTGGTCAATGCCTTCGCCCATCCACAGGAAGTGACCTTCGCCACCGTACACGGCGGGCCGTTTCCAGCGACCTCAGACAGCCGTTTCACCTCGGTCGGCATGAGCTCGATCGAACGCTTCTTGCGGCCCGTGGCGTATCAGGGTTTTCCGGATGAGTTACTGCCAGAAGTATTGCGCGAAGGTAATCCGCTGAACGTGCCACGCAGTATCGACGGGGCGTTTTGACAGGCAAAAAAATGCCGGGGTCTGGTGCCAGAGCCCGGCATTATATTTTTGCAAAATCAAATCAGGCTGGCACGCCCAGAATGATGCGCGAAGCCTTGATCACCGCAGTCGCGCTGACGCCCTTGGCCAGGCCCAGCTCGGCGACGGCATCACGGGTCACGATCGAGTAAACCTTCGAACCACCAGCCAGCTCGATCACCACTTCAGCATTGACCGCACCGTCGGTCACGCTCAGCACTTTACCTTCCAGGCAGTTACGCGCCGACAAGCGAATGTCGCTGGATTCGGTCATCAGCATCACCCATGGCGCCTTGACCAACGCAACGGCTTCTTTGCCGACGGCGATATCGAGGCTTTTGATGCTTTCCATGGTCACGACGGCAACCAATTGCTCACCGCCAGCCAATGTCAGTACCACTTCGGCGTTGACCGCGCCGGCCTGAACATTGCTGACTTTGCCTTTGAATACGTTGCGTGCGCTGACTTTCATGATGGACGTCCTGTTTTTTGACTTTGGAGTTAGGAAACGGCGTGCATCATCGAAGTTGGCGCTATATAAAAACAACTACAGCGCTGCGCTCTGTTGTCACGCTCCTACATAAAAGCACGCTCTGAAAAACCGGCACGAATCAAATCAGCAAACTTCATAAAACGCGCCGAATGGCCGCGAGGGATGGGCGATCTGGACTTCCAGAATCCACACGCCGGCATTCGGTGCCTGTCGCTTCTTTACCGCTCAGGGCTGTGGTCATTTCCTTGTTCCTCATGGCTGCGCTGTATAGTTTTTTATATTGCGAAACGCCGATAAAGATACAACCACGACACAAAGTGTCAATTACTCTTCTGCACGCACCACGCCGCGCTCTTCAAGCAAGCGCACAAACATGCTCAAACTGCGCGAAACCGTGCCCCGCCGCCACACCAGCCAAGTGGTCAGAAAGCGAAAGTCTGCTGCCAATGGCCATACACTGACGGTCGCGCTGCCGGGCATGCTCTGCAGCATTTTGCGCGGCATCAAGGCCAACCCGGCACCCGCACTGACACAGGCGAGCATGCCGTGATAGGACTCCATTTCGAAGATCTTGCCCGGTACGGCGGCGTCGGTACTGAACCATTTTTCGAAGTGATGACGATAGGAGCAGTTAGAGCGAAAGGCGTAGATATTCTCGCCATTCACATCCGCTGCACGTTTTACGGGGGCGTGATTGAGCGGCGCGATGATGACCATTTCTTCCTCGAATGCCGGCACGCCTTCCAGCGCTGGATGCAGCACCGGGCCGTCGACAAACGCTGCAGCCAGACGCCCGGACAGCACGCCGTCGATCATCGTGCCGGACGGCCCGGTGGACAGGTCGAGGTCGACTTTGGGGTGCAGTTGGTTGTACGCCGCGAGCAACTCGGGGATGCGCACTGCCGCCGTGCTTTCCAGCGAGCCTAACGGAAATGCGCCTTGCGGCTCCTCGCCCGCCACCGTCGCCCGAGCCTCCTGCACCAGATCGAGAATCCGTCGTGCGTACTCAAGAAAACTCCACCCGGCCGGGGACAAACGTAGACGGCTTTTCTCGCGGATAAACAGATCAACGCCCAGATCCTGCTCAAGCTGCTTGATCCGCGTGGTCAGGTTCGACGGCACGCGATGGATCTGCGCGGCGGCGGCGCTGATGCTGCCGTGTTCGGCAACGGCTTTGAAGATTTCCAGCTGCACCAGATCCACAGTCATTCTCCAATCGTGAAAGAAACGATCTTTATTATTCAGTTTCCAGAAAACAAACACCACCCTACTCTAGGCCCATCCGACGAACATGCAGGACAAAGCCATGAGCCATATTTCCAGCCAGACCCACGCCATCTCGATCAACCCCGCCACTGGCGAGCAGATTGGCCACTACGCATTTGAATCCGCTGCTGCCCTCGACGCCGCACTGACCCGCGCAGCTTTCGGCTTCGGTAAATGGAAGCGCAAGCCGTTGCAAGATCGTTCGCGCTTGTTGACCGCGCTGGCCACTGCGCTGCGTGAAACCAGCGATGCCATGGCGACGATGATCACTCAGGAAATGGGCAAGCCCATCGCCCAGGCTCGTGGCGAAATCGAAAAATGCGCGAAGCTCTGTGAGTGGTACGCCGAACACGGTCCGGCCATGCTCGACGCTGAGCCAACGCAGGTTGAAGGCGGCAAGGCGCGCATCGAATATCGCCCGCTCGGCCCGATTCTCGCGGTCATGCCGTGGAACTTCCCGATCTGGCAGGTATTGCGCGGTGCCGTGCCGGCGCTGATCGCTGGCAACACTTACGTGCTCAAGCATGCGCCGAACGTGATGGGCAGCGCCTATCTGTTGCGCGACGCCTTTACCCGCGCCGGTTTCGCCGATGGCGTGTTTGAAGTGATCAACGTCACTCCGGAAGGTGTTTCCACCGCCATCGCTGACCAACGCATTGCCGCCGTGACCCTGACCGGCAGCGTACGTGCCGGTATGGCCATCGGTGCTCAGGCCGGTGCCGCGTTGAAAAAGTGCGTGCTGGAATTGGGCGGTTCCGATCCATTCATCGTGCTCAACGACGCCAACCTGGATGAAGCGGTGCAAGCCGCTGTGATTGGTCGCTACCAGAACTCCGGCCAGGTTTGTGCCGCCGCAAAACGCCTGATCATCGAAGAAGGCGTGGTCGAAGAATTTACCAGAAAGTTCGTCGAGGCTACGCGTAAGTTGAAGGTCGGCGATCCATTGTCCGCCGAGACCTACATCGGCCCGATGGCGCGTTTCGATCTGCGTGATGAACTCGACCAGCAAGTGCGCGACACCCTGGAAGAAGGCGCCACCCTGCTGCTCGGCGGCGGCAAGTCGCAAGGCCCGGGCAACTACTACGAACCGACCGTGCTGGCCGATGTCACCGACCGCATGACCTCGTTCAAACAGGAATTGTTCGGCCCGGTCGCTTCGATCATCACCGCCCGCGATTGCGCGCATGCCGTGGCCTTGGCCAACGACAGCGAGTTTGGCCTGACGGCAACGATCTACACCGCCAACGTCGCACTGGCCCAGCAACTGACCAGCGAACTGGACACCGGCGGCGTGTTTATCAACGGCTACTCCGCCAGCGATCCGCGCGTAACCTTTGGCGGCGTGAAGAAGAGTGGTTTCGGTCGCGAACTGTCGCACTTCGGCGTGCGCGAATTCTGCAACGCGCAGACCGTTTGGCTGGATCGCAAATAATCCAGACACCGGAAAAACCGGTGGGAGCGAGCTTGCTCGCGAAGGCGGTAAGTCAGGCAGCTTAATTGCCACTGACCCACCGCGTTCGCGAGAAGATTCGCTCCCACAATCGGCTGCTTACAAATACTTCAGCCAGGCGATGTCACGGCGATGGGCCTTCAACGCCGAGAACCAGCGCACGGCCGGGAACAGCCCGATCGCTAGAATGATCGCCGCCAGCCAGATCGCCGCCACCGAGGAGAATCCAAAATAGCTGCCCTGATTCAGCCCGAACAGGGCCACGCCGATCAGGTACAACACCTTCAACGCGTACAGGTGCAGCAGATAGAAAAACATCGGCGCCGAACCGAACACGGTCAAAACGCGAATCCAGCGACGATCCTGTACACGCTCGAACAGCAGCAGCAACAACAGCCCGGCGCTGACGGTCAGCGCGATAAACAGCAGCGACGGTGGGTACTTGGTGATGTTGAAAAAACTCATCAGGGTTTGCACCGACGTGTCGCCCACGGCCCACGGTTTCTCGCCATAGCCGTTGATCAGTCGCAGCCCGACAAAACCGAGCAGCCCGGCGCTACCCGCGATCAGCAAATGCCACTGACGCAAACCCGCTTCAACGCCGCGAGCAAACCACGGCCCCAGCGCATAACCCAGACCGATCACACCGATCCACGGCAACAACGGATACGACGTGCGCAGGCGCAGAGTGTCGCTGACGTCGATCCAGCCGCGATCATGCAGAATCGCCCACGGCACATGCAGCGCGGACTCCACCGGGAAATGCAGGCCGTCGAGCAGGTTGTGCCCGACAATGATCACCAGGCTCAATGTCAGCAACAATCCACGCGGCAGCCAGACCAGCAGCGACAACGCAATCATGCTCAGACCGATCGCCCAGATCACTTGCAAATAAATCACGCTCGGCGGCAGCTGGAAGGTCCAGGCGAAGTTGACCAGGGTGAATTCCAGCAGCACCAGAAACAGCCCACGCTTGAACAGGAACGCACTGACGTCGGCCTTGCCTGCGTACTTCTCGCCAAACAACCACGCTGACAATCCGGTCAGTAACACAAACACTGGCGCGCACAAATGCGCCAGGGTACGACTGAAGAACAGCGCCGGTTCCGTGCTGGCAATGTCCATCGGGTCGCTGACCTGCCGGTGCAGCACAAAGGTTTCACGCACGTGATCCAGCAGCATGAACAGAATGACCAGGCCTCGGAGGGCATCAATGGACAGCAGCCGGCCAGTGGTCAAAGGGGCAGAACGAGGAAGCACAATCGTCATGAGCGTTTCGCAATCGAAGGGATAACCGCAGGCGTCTACAACGAGCGCCCTGAAATTTTCGTTACCTTATAACACTAAAAAGCAAATAACCCCGCTCAAACGACAGTGATTCTCAAAAAAACTTCGACCCGGCAAGTTGCCCAATAGGCTCAGGCTTCTATAGTGATCAGGTCTGCCGCGCCCTTGCGGCCTGCTGTCGAGCGTTGTCCATGGTCAACACCGAACACCTGATCATTTGCGAGCACTGCGACTGCGTGTACGAAAAAGTCGTGCTGGTCAAACACCAGAAAACCTCGTGCGTGCGTTGCGGCGGCGTACTGCAGCGCTTCAACGGTTTGACCGTGGAACAGCGTCTGGCCCTGACGTTCACGGCGGCGGTGCTGTGGCTGTTCGCCAATTTCTACCCGGTGATGAGCATCAGCATGAAGGGCCTGAAAAACAGCGCGACGCTGTGGGATTCGGTGCTGGCGCTGAGTCAGGGACCGATTACCTTTATCGCCATGGTCGCAGCCATTGCAATCATCATTGCCCCGGCATTTCAACTGGTGCTGCTGGTCTGGGTACTGAGTTTCGCCCTGTCATCGCAACGCGCACCGGGTTTCAAGGTGTGCATGCGCTGGCTGGAAACCCTGCGCCCGTGGAGCATGCTCGAAGTATGTTTGCTTGGCGCTATGGTGGCGGTGTTCAAACTCGCCGGGCTGCTCGATGTGTTGCCCGGCATCGGCCTGTTTGCGCTGGCGGCACTGAGTTTGATGATGATCAGGATCGCCGGCCGCGACATCCGCGACCTCTGGGACATTCTATGAAGCGACCACCGACCGCCAGCGAGCTCAATCTGTGCCTGTGCCACAGCTGCGGGCTGGCCTGCGACATGAGCGACGAGCCGCATGAGTGCCCGCGCTGCGATGCCCCGCTGCATCGGCGCAAGACCAATTCGCTGACGCGCACCTGGGCTTACATGTTCGCCGCCCTGGCATTTTACGTGCCGGCCAATCTGCTGCCGGTGATGAATACGGTGATGCTCGGCAATGGCGCCGACAGCACAATCATGAGCGGCGTGCTGGAGTTCTGGGAGGCTGGCGCGTGGGACATCGCGCTGATCATTTTCATCGCCAGCATCGCGGTGCCGGGGGTCAAGTTTGTCGCCCTGACGTTGCTGCTGATTACGGTAAAGCGCGACAGCACCTGGGCGCGCAAGGAGCGCTCGAAGCTGTACCGCTTCGTCGAGCTGATCGGCTATTGGTCAATGCTCGACGTGCTGGTGGTGGCGCTGGTCGCAGCATTGGTGAAGTTTCAGGCGCTGGGCGATATCGAGCCACGACCGGGCATTCTGTTTTTCGGCCTGGTCGTGGTGTTTACCATGCTCGCGGCGATGAGTTTCGATCCGCGCCTGATCTGGGACAAGGACAGCGACGGCGACCTCAGCGACGCAGAACCTCAAGCAAGACCTGCAACGGATGACGCAGTGCCTGATCCGACTGGCGCTTGACCTGACTGCGGCAGGAATAACCGGTCGCCAGTGCTTCGCCCTTCTGCGTCGGCGCGTCTACCTGCCGGGCCCACGACTGCTCGTAGATCACCGCTGAAGTTTCACGATTACGCGCCTCGTGGCCATACGTGCCGGACATGCCGCAGCAACCGGTGGCTTGCGTGGCCAGCTTCAATCCTGCACGTTCGAACACCTGTTCCCACTGGCGAGTGGCGGCCGGGGCGTTGGTTTTCTCGGTGCAATGGGCAAGCAAGCGGAACGACGCGGTTTTGTCCTGAGGCAACTGCTCCGGCATGACCTTAAGCAACCACTCCTGCACCAGCGCCACTTCCGGGCATTGCGCCATGCCCGGCACCTTCAGGTATTCCTGGCGATACACCAGCGTCATCGCCGGATCGAGGCCCAGCAACGGCACGCCCACATCCGCCAACTCACGCAGTTGCCGGGCGTTGCGCAATGCTGCGCGGTTGAACGCCGAGAGGAAGCCTTGCACATGTAACGGCTTGCCGTTGGCGCTGAACGGTGCCAGATAGACCTGATAACCCAGACGCGAAATCAACTCGACCAGATCGGCCAACAATGGCGCTTCGAAGTAGCGGGTGAAGGCGTCCTGCACGATGACCACGCTGCGCTCGCGTTGCGCTGGGGTCAGCGCCGCCAAGGTCGAAGCCGTTGCTGGCTGCACCTGCCAACGGCGCATCGCCGCATGGAAATCAAAACGACTGAGCAACGGCACGTCGATCATGCCGCCGACGCGTTCCAGCAGTCTGCGAACGAATGAAGCGCCCATCAAACCGTTGTACAGCGCCGGAATCCGCGCCAGGTGCGGGATGCTGTACTCCAGCGAGGCGATCAGATAATCCCGCGCCGGACGCAGATAACGGCTGTGATACAGCTCAAGAAAGCGCGAACGAAACTCCGGCACATTGACCTTCACCGGGCACTGCCCTGCACAGGATTTGCACGCCAGGCAACCGGCCATGGCGTCATAAACTTCGTGCGAGAAATCCTCGGACTGCGCACGGCTGTTGCGCCAGCGCTGCCACAAGGTGCTGAAAAACGCCGGCTTGCGTATGGCATCGGACAACACGTCGACACCCGCCTCTCCCTGCAAACGCAACCACTCACGAATCAACGACGCGCGGCCCTTGGGCGACTGAGCGCGTTCACGGGTGGCTTTCCATGACGGGCACATGGCGTCATCAGGGTCGAAGTTGTAGCAGGCGCCGTTGCCGTTGCAATGCATGGCCGCGCCGTAGTCCTGCCAGACTTTTTCATCGATCTGCCGATCCAGTTCTCCGCGCAATGTGACTTCGTCGATCTTCAGCAGCGTTGCGCCAGTGTTGGCCGGGGTGGCGATCTTGCCCGGGTTGAACTGGTTGAACGGGTCGAACGCGGCTTTCAAGGCTTGCAGGGCCGGATACAACTCGCCGAAGAATGCCGGGGCATATTCCGAACGCAGGCCTTTGCCGTGCTCGCCCCACAACAGGCCGCCATAACGCTGGGTCAACGCGGCGACACCATCGGACACCGGACGCACCAGCGCTGCTTGCTGCGGGTCTTTCATGTCGAGAATCGGTCGCACGTGCAGCACGCCTGCATCGACGTGACCGAACATGCCGTACTGCAAACCGTGGCTGTCGAGCAGGTCGCGCAACTCGGCGATGTATTCGGCCAAGTGCTGCGGCGGCACCGCAGTGTCCTCAACGAACGGCTGCGGCCGCGCTTCACCGGCAACGTTGCCGAGCAGGCCCACTGCACGTTTGCGCATGCCGTAGACCTTGTTTACCGCTGCGTGGCCGACCGCCAGCGTGTGGCCCAGACGCTCGACCGTGCGGTCGCTGCTCAAGTGGTCGACGAACGCCTCGACCCGGCGCTGCAAATCCTCCGGGTCGTCGCCGCAGAACTCCACCAGATTGATGCCCAAGGTTGGGTACTCGGCGCTCTCCGGGAAATACTCGGCGACGCCGTGCCAGACGATGTCCTGCATCGCCAGCAGCAAGACTTTCGAGTCGACGGTTTCGATCGACAACGGCTTGAGCGCCATCAAGGCGCGGGCGTCGCGCAGTGCGTCCATGAAGCCGGCATAGCGGATGTTCACCAGCATCGTATGCTTGGGAATCGGCAATACATTCAGCCGCGCTTCGACGACAAAACCCAACGAGCCTTCAGCACCGCACAGCACGCTGTTGAGGTTGAAGCGATTGTCCGCCTCACGCAGGTGCGCGAGGTCATAACCGGTCAGGCAGCGGTTGAGATCGGGAAAACGCGCTTTGATCAGCTCGCCCTGCTCATCAATGATCTGCCGGGCGCAACGATAGACTTCGCCGACGCGATCTTCGCGGGCACACAGCGCTTCAAGTTGTTTTTCCTCAAGGGGCAACCCGTGCAGACGCTCACCGCCGCGCAACACCATGGCGAGTTCGAGCACATGGTCGCGGGTCTTGCCGTAGCTGCAACTGCCCTGACCGCTAGCGTCGGTGTTGATCATGCCGCCGACGGTGGCGCGGTTGGAAGTCGACAGTTCCGGGGCGAAAAACAGCCCGGCGGATTTCAGCGCAGCGTTGAGCTGATCCTTGACCACCCCGGCCTGCACCCGCACCCAGCGTTCCTCAACATTGATTTCGAGGATGCGGTTCATGTGCCGCGACAGATCGACGACGATGCCATCGGTCAGCGACTGGCCGTTGGTGCCGGTGCCGCCACCGCGTGGAGTGATCACCACTTGCTGGTACGCCGGCTCGGCGATCAGTCGTGCGACCCGCGCCACGTCCTCGGCATCCAGCGGAAACACCGCCGCTTGCGGCAGGCGCTGATAGATCGAGTTGTCGGTTGCCAGCACCACGCGGCTGGTGTAATCGGCGCTGATTTCACCGCGAAAACCGCTGGCTTTCAGGGCTTCGAGGAACTGCTGGTAATCGCCGGTCAGGGCTTTGGCGGGGGACAGCTGGGCAATCATCGGTCAGGTTATCTCGGTCAAATCGGGCCGCGTGGCGGTGAACAGTTGTACGCAACGAATGATTGCGTCAGGCTCCGCCATCTCATGGTGCCCATGTTCATTACTGGCGAACGCCGGGACAACCGTAAATTCGACCCGCTATTGATGACTTTTACGAATGAATCCGCGCACGCTCACCCCTTCCATGTCGTTATTGCTGGCCTTTGAGGCCGCCGCGCGCCATGAGAGCTACACCCGCGCCGCCCACGAACTGTCGCTGACGCAGAGTGCAGTCAGCCGTCAGGTACAGATTCTGGAGAAGATGCTCGGCATGCGCTTGTTCAGCCGCGAAGGCCGGCAAGTGGTGCTCACCGATGTCGGGCGCATGTATCAGCGCGAACTCGCCGAAGCGCTTGGGCAGATTCGCAGTGCGACGCTGCAGGCCATGGCGTTCGGCTCGGGCATTCACAGCTTGCGCCTGGCGACGCTGCCGACCTTCGGCTCGAAATGGCTACTGCCGCGCCTCAAGGATTTCTACACCGCGCACCCGGGCATGACCGTGCATTTGCATTCGCGTATCGAAGCAATCGACTTCGATACCAGCGAAATCGATGCAGCGATCTGTGTCGGTGGCGGTGACTGGCCGGGGCTGACCGCCCTGCCCCTGCACACAGAAGAACTGGTGGTGATCGCCAGTGCGCAGCTGTCCGCCGCCGAGCGCGATAACGCCGAACAGCAAATCGCCGGGCAATTGCTGCTCAATGTCAGCAGCAATGCGCAGGCGTGGGCGGAATGGTTCAGCCATCACGGCTTGCCACACCGCAGCATGCGCATCGGACCGAGTTTTGAAATGACCTCGCACTTGATTCAAGCGGTGCGGGCGAACATCGGTGTGGGGCTGGTGCCGAGGATTCTGGTCGAGGATGAGTTGCTGAATGGCGAGTTGCTGCAACTGGGCGAGCCGATCACCAGTCGACGCAGCTATTACCTGGTGTATCCGCCGCGCAATGAGAATTTGCCGTCACTCAAAGCGTTTCGCGATTGGCTGGTGCATACACTCTGAAGAATGAGTCGCCCCTTTTCGCGAGCAAGCTCGCTCCCACAAAGGATTTGTGAACGCCACAGATCAAATGTGGGAGCGAGCTTGCTCGCGAAGGGGCCAGCGAGAACGACCTCAAAACCGTGGCTTGACAGCCCTCCAGTCCGGCTTATAGCGCTGCATCTGCCGCACATCGTCCCGCTGACGAATCCCGCAGGTCAGGTACTGATCATGCAGCTTTCCCAACTGCTCATGATCCAGTTCCAGCCCAAGCCCCGGCGCCCGAGTGATCTTCACGCAGCCATCGACAATCGGCAGTTTGCCGCCCTTGATCACCTCTTCATCCGGCTCCTGCCACGGGTAATGCGTATCGCAGGCGTAATCCAGATTCGGCACGGCGGCCGCGACATGCGCCATCGCCATCAGGCTGATGCCCAGGTGTGAATTGGAATGCATCGACACACCAACGCCGAACACATCGCACATTTTCGCCAGCGTCTGCGTGTCACGCAGGCCGCCCCAGTAATGGTGGTCGGCGAGAACAATCTGCACGCTGTTTTGCGCTACGCTGCGGCGGAACTCATCGAAATCGGTCACCACCATATTGGTCGCCAGCGGCAGACCGGTGCGCTTGTGCAGCTCGGCCATACCGTCGAGGCCCGGGGTCGGGTCTTCGTAATATTGCAGATCATCGCCGAGCAATTCGGCCATGCGAATTGAGGTTTCCAGTGACCAGTTACCATTCGGATCAATGCGCAACGGGTAACCGGGGAAGGCTTTTTTCAGCGCCTTGATGCACGCCACTTCATGCTCCGGCGGCAACGTGCCGGCCTTGAGTTTGATGCTTTTGAAACCGTACGCCTCGATCATCCGCGCGGCTTGCGCAACGATCTGCTGCTCGCTGAGTGCTTCGCCCCAATTATCCGGTTTGTAAGGCGAATCGACATGCTGCGCATACTTGAAGAACAGGTAGGCGCTGAACGGCACTTCATCACGAATCGCACCGCCGAGCAGATCCACCAGCGGCACGTTCAGGTAATGCGCCTGCAAATCGAGGAAGGCCACTTCGAACGCCGAGTAGGCATTGCTCACCGCTTTGCTGGCGTGGGAACCGGGTGCCAGTTCGGCGCCGGCAAGACTGGCCGGTTTGTTCGCGGCAACGGTGGCCTGCACGATGGCGCGTAACTGGTTGAGGTTGAACGGATCAAGGCCGATCAGCTGTGACTGCAACTGCTGCTGGATTGCCAGCGCCGGGGCATCGCCATAGCTTTCGCCGAGGCCGATGTAGCCGTTGTCGCTTTCGATCTCGATGATCGAACGCAGGGCAAAGGGTTCGTGGATGCCGCTGGCGTTGAGCAGCGGCGGATCGCGGAAGGCAATCGGAGTCACAGTTACGCGGGTGATTTTCAAGATAACGCTCCTGACAGATCAACAATCAATTCAATGGCTCGCGGCCGGGCTGGCCGCTGCAACAACGGCGGTCTCGTCATGGGGCTTTGCGAGTTTTTTGCCTTTCGCGCCAGGCGCCGTGCGGGCAAAGAAGATCACCACCGCAGCGACCAGTGACGTCGCCGCCAGGCCATAAAGTCCGCCCTCGATCGAGCCGGTGGTTTCTTCGAGGAAGCCAAACGCGGTCGGCGCGACGAAGCCGCCGAGGTTGCCGATGGAGTTGATCAGGGCGATCACCGCAGCGGCGATGCGCGCATCCAGATAGCTTTGCGGGATCGGCCAGAACAACGCCGACGCAGCCTTGAAGCCGATAGCGGCGAAGCAGATGGCGACGAAGGCGAAGATCGGACCGCCAGTGGTCGACATGAACATGCCGATCGCCGCGATCACCAGCGTCAGCGCCACCCAGGCTTGCTGGAATTTCCACTTGCCAGCCATTGCCGCGAAGCCGTACATGGCGACAATCGAGATGATCCACGGAATCGAATTGAGCAGGCCAACCTGGAAATCACCGAGATTGCCCATCTTTTTGATCATGCTCGGCAGCCAGAATGTGGCGCCGTAAATGGTCAGGGCAATGGAGAAGTAGATGAAGCAGAACAACGCAATCTGCCGGTCCGCCAACAGTTTGAACATCGACGGTTTGGCCACCTGCGACGCCTCACGAGCGCGCTGCTCCTGGGCAATCGCCGCCACCAATGCTTCGCGCTCTTCTTCGCTCAGCCACTTGGCCTGACGCGGATGCGATTGCAGCCAGAACCAGACGAATGCGCAAAGCACCACTGAAGCCGCGCCCTCAATCAAAAACATCCACTGCCAGCCATGCAGGCCCAAGCCGCTGATGTGCAGCAGCGCACCGGACACCGGGCCGGAGATTACCGAGGCAATGGCCGAGCCGCTGAGAAACACCGCCATGGTCTTGCCGCGCTCGGACGCCGGTAGCCATTGGGTGAAGTAATAAATGATCCCCGGAAAGAACCCCGCCTCCGCTGCACCGAGAATAAAGCGCAACACGTAGAAACTGGTTTCCCCTCTGACGAAGGCCATGGCCATGGCCGCTGCGCCCCAGGTGAACATGATCCGCGTCAGCCAGACCCGCGCCCCGTAACGTTGCAGGAGCATGTTCGATGGCACTTCGAACAGCGCGTAACCCACGAAGAACAAACCGGCACCGAGGCCGTAAGCCGCCGCGCCGATGCCCAGATCGGTTTCCATGTGACTGCGCACAAAACCGATGTTGACCCGATCGATGTAGTTGACGATGAACATCACCACGAACAGCGGCAGCACGTGGCGCTTGACCTTGGCGGCGGCACGGGCGAGAACCGTGACGTCCAGCGGACTCTGGAGGGTTTTCAAGGGCGACTCCCGATCTTGTTTTTTTAGGAATGGCGTGAAGCGTTGAGCCGATCATGGACGGGGTCATTGATCCCGTCTAATCTAACTTGGCATTCGATTGATACCCGGATTAGATCAATGTTCGAACTGACCCAACTGCGCTGCTTCACCACCGTCGCCACCGAACTCAACTTTCGCCGCGCTGCTGAGCGACTGAACATGACCCAGCCGCCGCTGAGTCGGCAGATTCAATTGCTCGAACATCACCTCGGCGTCGAGCTGTTCACCCGCAGCACTCGCAGCGTCGCGTTAACAGCCGCCGGCCGGGCCTTTTTCATCGAAGCACAGAACCTGCTGGAACGCGCGCAACAAGCGGCAGTTACCGCCCGGCGGTTTGCCGAGGGCGACATCGGGTCGGTGAACATCAGTTTTGTCGGCAGCGCGGTGTATGAGTTTCTGCCCAAGGTGATCGCCGAGGCGCGACTGAAGCAGCCGCAGGTGAAAATCGATCTGTCGGAAATGAACACATACCAGCAACACGAAGCCCTGCGCGCGCGCCGCATTGATCTGGGCATCGCCCGTGCGCCGCTATTGGAACCGGGCTACGCCACAGAGTGTCTGGTGCGCGAACCGTTCGTGCTGGCGGTGCCGAGCGGACATCCATTGGCGACAGCGACTGAAGTGGCGGTCAGTGATCTGGATAAACAACCGTTCCTGATGTATTCCCACGCCGCGTATCCGCCATTCAACGAACTGCTGACCGGCATGCTGCGCTCGGCTCGGGTCGCGCCGGATTATGTGCAGTGGCTGGGGTCGTCGTTGACGATTCTGGCTCTGGTCAACGCCGGCATGGGCCTGGCACTGGTGCCGCGTTGCGCTACCAGTGTGGTGTTCAGAAATGTGGTGTTCCGCGAGATCGATCTGGGCGAAGGTGTGCAGAGCGAGCTGCATCTGATCTGGCGGGAGAACAACGACAACCCGGCGTTTGCGATGTTGCTGGAAGCGATTCGCCGGGCGGTGGCTGAGGGGTGGGGCTAAGGAAAATACTAGCCCTTCAGCGGTGGTGGAGCGCTCGGCGCTCTGGGCTGAGCATTTGCCACTGGCTTGCCATCTTTTGTGTAACGACGCGCGACCCATTCTGGCATTGGCTGCGGTGCTCTGGCTGTCATAACGAAACCTCCGATTTCGGGCCGAATTCGACCCACTTGACCTTGCCGGAATCTATCAGCAAAAACTCAGCACCAAAAGGCACCTCTGCCCCTTCGGCATCCAGCCAACAGGGATTCTGCATCACGAACTGGCCACTGCTGGATTCCGGTGGCCACTCCACGGGCCAGCCAAACACGCGCCTTTCGTCGTTCAAATGCAGTGTGACGAGACGATGGTGTTGGGCAAAAATGCTGAACCATTCGCTGGGATAGGAAGTTTGTTTCGTGACATTTCGACTACGTAACCAGCCATGCAATTTGTCATTCGTAGCCAGATAGCAGGAAAGCAACCCGAGCGTCACCGACACAACGAATGCCCATATTGTTTCCGCCTTGGCATCCCAACGTCCGACAGAAAAACCTTTCGAGCCTACCCACAAACACATTGCCCCAATTCCCAAAACCGCTCCCTGAATCACAAACGTAAAAATCAGCGCCTGCACAATCTGCCCGAACGTATCCGGTCGTTTGAAAGCCGTCAGCGAATAAAAAATCCACGCCGACAAAAACCCGGGAATCAGGTACTGCAACAGCGGAATAACTTCTTTGACCAGATCATCCATGATCCGAGACTCCTTGAAAGGTCATACCGGCCTGACTATCCACCAGCCCTCAAAAGCCTAGTGCACACAACGGCCAATCCTCGCGCGCAACTGTCACCGTTCATTTCGTGCCATCACCCTTCGTGCGGACAAAAAAATCCCGCTCAAGGAGCGGGATTCATTGACGCTGCGAGGATTATGCAACCACTGGAATCAGCGGATCCGCCGCCGCCAACGCACTCACACGATCAGCCGCAGGCGGATAGATCCACTGAGTGTTGATCTGCGTTTTCAGGGTTTTGCCTTCCTGCTTGACCAGTTTCACCTGACGATCCCAGCCTTCGGTGTAAACCGCGCCCCAGGCACCGAGGTCCAGACAGGTCACGTATTTCGGCTGGCTGTACGGCGTCGGGTCGATCCCGAGAATCTGCGCAGCGACGTTGTTGCCAGCGTGTCGACCCAGCGAAATCGCGTGCTGGCAGGTCATCAGCGCGTAGTTGCCGATGTCGTCGGTGGCGGCGTAGGCGACATCGCCAGTGGCGAAGATGTCGTCCTGACCGATGACTTTCAGGTGGGCATCGACGTGCAGGCGACCTTGTTTGTCGCGCTCTGCGGGGATCTGTTCGGTCAACGAACTGGCGCGCACGCCGGTGGTCCAGACCACGGTTTTCGCCTCAATGTGCTGACCGTCCGAAAGCGTTACGCCGTTGGCGTCGACTGACTGCACCGACACGCCCAGACGCCATTCGACGCCCAACTCTTCGCTGGCTTCGAGGATGGATTGGCTGATTTCTTCACCCATCGACGCGCCGATCTTCTGCCCGCGATCAACGATGATCACGTTGATGTCGGCCTGTTCGCCAAGAATCTCGCGCAGACGGCCGGGCATTTCGGTTGCTGTTTCGATCCCGGTGAAACCCCCGCCCGCCACCACCACGGTATTGCGCGCCCTGGTTTCGGGAAGGTCTTTCAAGGATTTCAGATGTGCTTCCAGACGAATCGCCGCTTCGATCTGATCAACGTCAAATGCGTACTGCGCGACACCCGGTGTGGCCGATTGCGCCAAACCACTGCCGCTGGCCAGAACGAGTTTGTCGTAGTGGAAAACCTGCTTGTTGCCGGATGCATCGGTGTAACCGACGGTTTTTTTCGCCACATCGATGGTTTCGGCTGCGCCTTTGATGAAGTGAACGCCGACTGCTTCGAACAGCTCAAGCAACGGAGCGGCCAGTTGATGAGCATTCGGCTCATAGAAGCGTGGACGTACGCGCAACTCGGCCTGCGGCGCGAGAACGCTGATTTCGACGTCGTCGCGACCCTGCAGGTCAACCAGACGCGTAGCGCTCAACGCCGACCACATGCCGCCAAAACCTGCGCCGATTATCAGAATCTGCTGCTTCATTGTGTTTCTCCAGAAACGCCCGACGGTGGAAAGAGGTGAAATCGAATTCGTCGCGAGCCAGCCCTCGCCAACCCAATACCGCCGACTTTATTGGTCGGATATAAAACCGACAAGTCAGATTATCCGATAGATTCAATCGGACTTATCGATAGTTATTGCGCTGGATCAACTTAAGAAAAACTCCATTCAATGAGTAAACAAGCGGCTTTCATGGTCTATCAGCCCTATGAGACCGATTGCCGACTTCTGTTCAGACTGCTAGCATGTACGACAAATAAAGTCGGATTTACATATGTCTCTTTACAGCGCAGGCGTCGAATACGGCATTCATTGTCTGGCCTTTCTGGTCACCGGGAGCGGCGATACTCGCGAGGCAAGCGTACGGGACCTCGCCGAACTGCAAGGCGTACCGGTGGAATACCTGGCGAAAATCTTCACCAAACTGGCCAAGAGCAAACTGGTGGTGGCGTCTGAAGGTGTGCGCGGCGGATTCAGCCTGGCGCGGCCGGCCGACGAAATCACCCTGCTCGACATCGTCAAAGCCATCGACGGCCGCAAGAATATTTTCGAATGCCGCGACATTCGTGGGCGTTGCGCACTGTTTGAAGGCAATGCGCCGGAGTGGGCCATCGACGGTACGTGCTCGATTCACGCAGCCATGATGACCGCGCAGCAGCGCATGGAAGAAGCGCTGGCCCAACAGACGATTCTCGATATCGCTAGAAAGGTCGGACGCAAGGCGCCGAAGGAGTTCGGCCAGCAAGTCGAAGACTGGATTCAAGATCGACGGGAGAAAAAAGGCAACGTCGGCAGCATCCCGCTAGTCGACATTTCCGACTGACGTTTCAGCCTGAAAGCAATCAAAAAAAGCAGAAACCGTCGAGCCGGTTTCTGCTTTTGTGCATCCAGAAATATGGTTACAGGCAGTCACGCACCGACTGGCGCAACGACCCGGACTTCGCCCACGGCGGCCCCTGATACAACGAAACCCGACTGCCATCCTTGTACTTGACGATATCGAGAATCTCATCGGCAGTGATGATGCTCGGCGCGGTGATGCGGTAGCCGTTGGAAATCGAGGTCTGCGAGGTTTTCGCAACATCCCGCTGCCACAACGGTAATACACACGCGGCATAGTCCTTGGGCGTTTTGACGCTGGTCTTGCTGACATTCGGCTCACCCGGCACCAACGACGTCGGCAACGAACAACCCGTCAACAGGGCCAGCGCCAGACTCCCGATCCATATCCGCATAGTGTTTTCCTGATCTGAAAAAATAAATGTAGCGCGTAACCGGGTGCACATCCATCGTGGCACCGCGCCCTCGGCGCAATCTGCACAACTTTTCACAACCGCCCGGCTTACTGACGAACAGGCTTTGCCCACCGACGAAAAATGCGACTACTCTTTTCTACCGAGAATGTTCTGGAGGTGATCATGCGGCTCAATGAATACGAACACGAACTTCAACGCGACCTGCAAAGCGTTGCATCGGACTTGAGATGGTCGGCGGTCGACCTGAAGCGTATCGCGGAACAACTGCGCAAATCCGGCAACGAGGCGGATGCGCAAACCGTGCTGAGATCCTGCGAGGTGCTGCAAAGCGATGAAGAACGGCTGCAACTCTATGCCAGGGAAGTGAAAGCCCGCGCCATCAGCCGAACCAAGGTCCACTGAGACCACCCTCCCCCAAAACAAAAGCCCCGACATATGCCGGGGCTCTTTCGATACAGCTGCTTGTCAGTGGGTTTTGTGACTTTGCGCGCGCGTCGAGCGTTTTTTGTAGCCAGGCAGTGCGGCGGCATAAGCCAGCGCCTCCTCCCGGCTGCCAAACGACGCCAGCCGATCGCCCTGGGTGCAAACCCGCCATGGGCCATTGTTCACGCTAAGCACGTCATAGCCGTTCATGTGCATCTTGTTCAACATCGGCATGCTCATGGACACCTCCATTTTTTGCTAACGGTCAGATCCAGCTTCACGCTTTTACCTTACACCTTGATCCGCCCGAAATGCCAACCGGGCGTCGCAAGCTGCAACGGTCAGGGATCTGGCACTTTTCGCTGTAATCAACGCTCAAAATTCCAATGAACCCTTGCCGCAGGCCTCGGCTCAAATATTGCAGTTTTATTTCTTTTTTGTGACAGGCAGTAAACAGGTAACAGATGAAAGTACGTGCAACCGTTATATGCGAGCAGGATCGCCATATTCTCCTGGTGCGCAAACCGCGCTGTCGCTGGACATTGCCCGGTGGCAAGGTCGAGCCCGGAGAAACCCACGCGCAGGCCGCCGTACGCGAATTGCAGGAAGAAACCGGCCTGAACGCCGACGACGTGTTGTATTTGATGGAACTGCAGAGCGGCAGTACGCGGCACCATGTCTATGAAGCGTCAGTGCAGGATCTTGAACAAGCGCGGCCGCAGAACGAGATCATCGATTGCATCTGGCATCCGCTGGACGCAGTGCGCAATCTGAACACCAGCGAAGCGACGTTTCGCATCGTTCAAGCATTTCAACGACGTTTATAAGGCGTTAGCCGGCGAACGCTCGGCGGCCGGCGCTCATTTCGGTGCGTAATTCACCGATGAAGTTGGAAATGTCACGAATCGTGACGAGGTGTTCCGGGGAGACGCCATTCAACAGCAACTCGACTCGCCCGCTGTCCGGCTCATACACCTTGATTTGCAATAGCCCCTGCGTGCTCGGAATGCAATCGCACTTGAACGCAGGAAAGCCGGATTCGACAATCCGGCAAATATCGGTAATGGCAAGCATGAGTGAACGCCTCGCAGGCGATGGGTCGATCGACTTGTAGAGCATAGATGAGCAATGTGTGTCCCGCTCGACACAAAAATGCCAACCCGATCCCAACTTTCAAGCACGCCGTCAATGCGCGTCGTGATCCCAGATCCAGTTCCACATCCCCGGTAAATTCACCGACTCCGAACTGTTCTCCACGGTACGCGCCAGCGCGGCTTTCTCAAGTTCAGCGCGATCATCATAGAAAGGCTTGTCCGCCAGCTTCACGCCCGTGACAGCGGCGCTATCCAGCAGAATCTGCAAATATTCGCGGGTGTGCCGCGCGGTATAGCGGTTGAGATCATGAAACGTCACCACGACCGGGATGACCCCGTCCACGGCGGGCAATTCGCCACGGGCGATACGTTCACGGACTTCGGATAACTGTCGCAGCATGTTTGCCCGACGGCGCGGGCTGGCATTGAAGCCCCAGATCTTGCCGTCGTTGGCGCTTAAATCCGTCAGCAACACGTGCAAACCGTGCTGCTGATAGGCGGCGAAAGTGCGTTTGTCGTAGTTCCAGAACGGCGGGCGCAGCAAGGTCGGCGGCGCCCCCGTAATGGCGGCAATATCAGCCGTGCCGTTGGTCAACGACTCTTCGAGTTCTTGCGGGTCGAGCAAGCGATGATTGGTGTGCCAATGGGTCGCTGTGTGAAACGCGAGGATGTGCCCCTCCTCATACTCACGTCGCATGATGCCGCGACCGATCTCACTGTTGCCCGCTCGCGGTGCACGCGTCTGCACGAAGAACACCGCTTTGATATTCGACATCAGCGGATTGTCCTTGAGACCGTCGAGCACCGTGGCTGATGGATTCCAGAAACTCGAAGCGCTGGGGCCGTCGTCGAATGTCAGCAGAAAACGCACTGGCGCCTGGGTCTTCAGGCGTGTTTCGGTTTGCGCGGTCATTTCTATCGGGGCGGCGATACAACCGGCCAGCCCGAGCGCAATCAGCGCGGCACAAATAAGTTTGAATCCGGATGTCATGTTTTGCCTTGAGCACGGCGGCTGCCGTCATGTGGTCGATTGGCAAAACTCCCTCGCCCCTATCCATCCCTGCGCTCGGATATTCGAGCCGAGATTGGATAAGGTACACAGGGTTTGATTCCGACGCTCGCTCAGTGAGCCAATGCCTGTTGAAAAGACGTGTCGATAATTCCAGCGGTGGCCAACGGAGCTGGCAGCGCTTTCACTTTGAACAGGAAATCGGCAGTGCTTTGCAGATCCGTCGCCGCTTGCGTGTCCACCGGCCCGACCGTCATGTGCGCCTGACGCAACCAGTGGCGCGACACCTGCTGATCGAGATTGGCTTTCTTCGCCCACAGATCGGCGTATTCGTCCGTGTGGCTGTCGACCCAGGCCCGAGCCTGTTTCAAACGACCGAGAAAATCCGCAATCGCTGCACGTTTGCTGTCGATGGACGGTGTCGACGCCGCGATTGCGCTGAGCCCCGGCATCAGGTTTTTTGCAGTCAGGATCGGCCGCGCGCCGGAGAACACGATCTGCTGGGAAATGTACGGTTCCCACACCGGGAAGGCATCAATACTGCCCTGCGGAAGCGCTGCGGCGGCATCGATCGGCATCAATTTGACGAAGTCGACGTAGTTTTCCGGCAGACCGCCCTGCTCCAGAGCGCGCAAAGTCAACTGCTGACTCCAGGCTCCGGGCCAATAAGCGACCTTCTTGCCCTTCAAGTCGGCGATGGTTTTCACCGGAGAATCCTTGGGCACCAACAACGCGATGGTGTCCGGATTCTGCCGCGATACGCCAATCAGTTTCACCGGCGCCTGCTTGGCGGCCAGAAACAGAAAACCGGAATCGCCCAAAAAACCCAGGTCCAGCGATCCGGTTTGCAAGGCTTCCGCCAAGGGTGCTGCGGCCTGGAAGTGTTTCCAGTCGACGGTATAAGGCGCGTCTTTCAACACGCCGGAGGCCTCCACCGATGCACGGATGTTGTAGTAGTTCTGATCGCCGACATGCAGGACCAATGGCTCGGCTGCGTAAGAAAGCGGCGAGGTGAATAGTGCAGTGATTAACGCACGGCGTAGGAAACGAGAAAGCTTCATGGCGAGTCCTGCAAAGGTAATTGCATAGACCATAACGCTGTTGATTCATGGATTTTAAATTCGATAAATGCATAAGCTCATCACAGTTGATACCTGCTGTTCGCTTGGCAACAGTGGCGAATCACACTGTTGTCCACGCAACAGCTGAATACTCGGATCAGCCCTTAAACCCCTTATAAACCGGCGCTTTCAAGCACATGGCACAGAGCCTGCAATATTCCATTCATGCAGGAAGCATTCGATAAAAATATCTTTTTTGACATAAGAAACCTGTGCCTTTGCCGGAGCGCCCCATGACATCGTTCTTTCCTCGACTTAAAACCCTGCTGGCTGCCAGCGCAGTGGCACTGAGCCTGCAACCACTCGCCCACGCGACTGAAACCGCTCCGGCGGAAGTGCATCTCGACTACGCCTATTACTCGCCAGTCAGTCTGGTGCTCAAGCACTTCGGCTTCCTCGAAAAAGCCTTGCCACAGACCAAGGTCAGCTGGGTACTGAGCCAGGGCAGCAACCGCTCGCTGGAATACCTCAACAGCGGCGGCGTGGATTTCGCTTCCAGCGCCAGCCTCGCCGCCGTGCTAAGCCGCGCCAACGGCAGCCCGATCAAATCGGTCTACGTCTACAGCCGCGCCGAATGGACAGCGCTGGTGGTGCGCAAGGATTCTCCTTACCAGACCGTCGCCGACCTCAAGGGCAAAAAGATCGCCGCCACCAAGGGCACCGACCCGTACCTGTTCACCCTGCGCAGCCTGCAACAGGCCGGGCTGAAAAAAGACGATGTGGAACTGGTTCACCTGCAACATCCGGACGGCCGCACGGCGCTGGAAAAAGGTGATGTCGACGCTTGGGCCGGACTCGATCCGCACATGGCCGCCAGTCAGGTTCAGGCCGGTTCGCGCCTGCTCTATCGCAATCCGGCGTTCAACAGTTATGGCGTGGTCAGCGTCACCGAGCAATACGCCAAAGAACATCCGCAAACCATCGACACCGTCATCAAAGCCTACGAACAGGCACGCGACTGGGCCTTGAAAAACCCCGATGAATTCGCCGCCCTGCTCGCCAAGGAGTCCGGCTTGCCGCTCGACGTGGCCAAGCTGCAACTGTCACGCACCGACCTGAGCAGCCCGCAACTCACTCACCAGGACATCAGCGCCTCCAAGACAGCGGCGCCGATTCTGGTCTCCGAGGAACTGGTGCGCCGTGGGGTGAATGTCGATCAAGTCATCGATCAATTGCTCGACAGCGGCGTGCGGCAAGCCGTCGCCCACCAGTAACCGATCAGTCTCACGACAAATCCGCGCCCGCCGCGGATTTGTCGTGAGCGGAGCCAAAACCATGACCGCTCAGAGCAAAGACCTGCCCGCGCCACTCACCGTGTCCCGTCGGCGCGCAACGGGTTTGAATCCGACATGGCAGCGCCGCTGCAAAGGCCTGGCCCTGCCCCTGCTGATCATCGTTGCACTGGAAATTATCGTACGCATCGGTTGGCTGCCGTCCTACCAGATGCCGGCGCCTAGCGAAATCGCGCTGACCCTCACCGACCTTGCCGAAGGCGCGTTGTGGAAGCATATTGGCGCCAGCCTGATTCGGGTGTTGCTGGGGTTTGCCATTGGCGCCAGTCTGGCATTGGTGTTTGCTGCCTGGGTCGGTTTGAGCCGCGAAGCCGAAGCCTATCTGGAGCCGACTTTTGCAGCGCTGCGTTCCATTCCGAGCCTGGCCTGGGTGCCGCTGCTGCTGTTGTGGCTGGGCATCGACGAGACGTCGAAAATTGTCTTGATCGCTATCGGCGCGTTCTTTCCGGTGTACGTCAACGTGGTCGCGGCCATTCGCAACATTGATCGCAAACTGGTGGAAGTCGGCCGCATCTATGGCTTCAGCCGCTTGCAACTGGTGCGACGAATATTGCTTCCGGCCGCCCTGCCCGGCCTGTTCACCGGGTTGCGCAGCGGCATGAGCCTGGCGTGGATGTTTCTCGTGGCAGCGGAGTTGATCGCGGCCACCAAGGGCCTGGGCTATCTGCTCAGTGACGGTCGGGAAACCTCGCGGCCGGACATCGTACTGGCCGCGATCATCGTGCTCGCCTTGCTCGGCAAAATCAGCGACGGCTTGCTGGCCATGCTCGAACGCCGCTGGCTGAGCTGGCGCGACACATTCACCGGCCAGGGCACCAGCGACTAAGCTGATATCTCCAACCGGAGATCGGCCCATGTGCGGAAGACTCTCGCAGTACCGTGGCATTCATGACTTCGTCGCGGTGCTGAGCATTCCCGACGCGTTGATCAATCACGTCGGCGATGCACCGCTTGATCGCTACAACGCGGCGCCGACCACCGCGCTGGCCGTTCTGCATCAACAAGGACAACACCTGCAGGCCGACAATCTGCGCTGGGGCTGGCGCCCGCATTGGGCCAAAGATCGCCCACCACCGATCAATGCCCGGGTCGAGAAAGTCGCCCATGGCCCGTTCTTCCGAGGGATCTGGCGACATCGTTTGATTGTGCCCGTGGACAACTGGTTTGAATGGGTCGATAGCGCAGACAAAACACGACAACCATGGCTGATCCGTCGCGCGGATCACGAAGCGGTTTTCTGCGCAGCCATCGGACAATTTCCGACAGCCGAAACGCCAGCTCGGGATGACGACGGTTTCGTGATCATCACTGCCGATGCCGTCGGCGGCATGCTCGATATCCATGATCGCCGACCAGTAGTGTTTCGTGCAGAGCTGGTGCATGAATGGCTGGATCCTGCGACTCCCGTTGAGCGCGCCGAGCAAATGCTGCTGTTCGAAGGTGAACGCAGCGAAATGTTCGAATGGCATAAAGTCGGCAAAGCCGTCGGTAACGTACGCAATCAGGGTGCCAGTTTGATTATTCGGCAAACTTAAACATTTGCCGACTTCACGCGTTTATCAATGCAGGCGCTGTCGAAAGCTGCGCCTGCAGGTGACGCAAGGCCGTTACAACAACTGTTTCATCTTTGAGACGCTGCAGATAAAACACACGTTCGAATGAACTAACCGCCTGTCTGACATTTCAACCGTCATACATACATTTATATGCACTACGGCTAGCATGCGCGCCGCATTTCCATTTGGTATACCAGTTGACCAAAGAGTCAACAAACCAGGAACCCCCTAACGTCTACAAGCCTTGCAGAGAAATAAGTTGCGCGACGATTTTGCAATCAAACAGGTCAGCGGCCTGGAGTGTATTTATCTGTCGATGACAGAACGCTTTGAACTCGACTGTTTTATCGGCCACTACATCAAGACCCGAAACCTGCGTTCCGTACCCGATATCGACCGTATCTTGCGCACCACCCTCGAAGCGTATCCCGGCCACCCACCGGTGATGGTCAACGAGTTGAATGCGTGGATTGACCGAACCTTGGGATATCGGGCCACACACCCCGATTTCACGCAGTTGGACGATCTCTGAAACCACAAAAAAGCCCTGCATTTGCGGGGCTTTTTCGTAGAAGTCACTCAAAACTTGCGGTCAGGATCGGAAAGCTCTCGGCCATCATCGTGCTTCCAGGTCTGTTCCTTGTGCTTTTCACGCTCTATTTCTTCTTGCGTCGGTTCGTCCGTATCTTCGTCATCCGTGTCTGGATGCTTTTGCTCAGTCGCCATGCGCACCTCCCGTTATCAGTAAACCTCGATCCCTGAAGCGTAGAACAGACACCTTACAGCCACCAGCGCAGCAAGAAGAAGAACGCCATGCTCAACAACATGCTGAGCAAAGTACTGCGCGTGTATATCACCAGTACGATCGCCACCAGCGAACTAAGCAAATATGGATTATCCCACTGCAGATTCAGCTGTTTGTCGGGCATGAAGACAATCGGCCCACAGATAGCGGTCAGCATCCCCGGTACCGCAAACCCGAGAAACTGTCGCGCATTACTGCTCAGACGCACCGGTAAACGCGGTTCGAGAAACACGTAGCGATTGAGAAACACCAGAATCCCCATGCCGAAAATCACCGCCCAAACCATCATGTACGCTCCCGATACAGCTTGTTGCAGATAAACCCGGCAGTCATTCCGGCCAGCCCCGACAACACCAGGGCCGAGCCCCATTGCCAGTAACTGAACAGCACCGAACAAAACAGTGACACCGCCACGCAAACCACCGTCGGCACGTTGCGTACCACCGGTGTAATCAGGGCGATGAAGGTGGCAGCAATCGAGAAGTCCAGCCCCAGGTGTTCAAGCCCCGGAATGCTGCTGCCGAGGACAATACCGGCCAGGGTGAACAGATTCCACGCGATGTAGAACGTCAGGCCGACGCCGAGCGCATACCAGCGATTGAATTGTTGACGATCATGCTGACTGGTCAGCGCAAACAACTCATCGGTGAGCAAAAAACCCAGACCTATGCGCCAGCGCCCCGGCAACGGCGAAATGACCGAACGCATACTCATGCCGTACAGCAAGTGCTGCGACGTCAGCAGCAGCGTGGTCAGCAGAATCGAGAAAATCCCCGCCCCGCCTTTGAGCATACCGATCGCCACCAGTTGCGCAGCACCGGCAAACACGATGCTCGACAAGCCTTGGCCTTGCAGCGGCGTGAGATTGGCTTCGATCGCCATGGAGCCGGCCAGCAGTCCCCATGGCGCGGTGGCCAGAGACAACGGCATGATTGCCGCAGCGCCGCGAAGGAACGCACTGCGCGGCATAAGGGAATCAGACATAAACGTTCTTCAACCAGGAAAACGGTCGAAGACTGTGCCAGCCATTTCGCCTTTCTGGCTTGAACAATCTTGCGCACTTGTGGGAAATCGGCCGGATGCGCGCGCAATTCGCTGATTTTCGCACTGACCTTTGATCCCCTGACCGGCGTAACATAGCGCCATTCACAATTGCGTCAGGGAGACGACATGCTGTACCGAATCGCAGCCGACGGGCTGGTGCTGTTCCACTTGTGCTTCATTTTGTTCGTGCTGTTTGGCGGGCTGCTGGTCCTCAAATGGCCACGATTGATGTGGCTGCATTTGCCGGCTGCCGCTTGGGGCGTGGCGGTCGAGGTGTTGCACCTGACCTGCCCGCTGACCTACTGGGAAAACCTCATGCGCCACGCCGCCGGACAGACTGAATACGCCGGCGGTTTTATCGAGCATTACATCTGGCCGATCATCTACCCGGCCGGGCTTACCCCGCAGATTCAACTGGCGCTCGGCAGCGTGGTGCTGGCGGTGAACCTGCTGGTATATGGCCGCTTGATCCGTTCGTGGAAGCTGCGTCGAGCGCTGTAATCAGCGCGACGTCGGCTTCAAGGCTCCGAGCCAGGCCGGATCCAGGCGCGTCTGCTCGGTATCGAGCCCCAGTGCCTGCATCCGTTCCTTGTGTGCTTCAGCTTCCCGCCACAGTTGCCCATGATCGCTGGAGTTGCCATCCAGCTCGTGCATTTGCGTCAATCCCAGATGATAGAAGCGCAAAACCTTCATCGCCGTCGGATCGTTCTGCTCCACCGCCGCAGTGACCTGATGCATCACATTGGTGATGCTCATCAGACTGCGCTTGAGCCGCCAGCTATACACCGCTGGCGCCATCCAGCTCTGATTCCAGAAACGCCCGCGCAATAACGCAGCCGTCAGCAGAAACGCGACAAACACCCCGCCGACATTGAAGCGCAGGTTATCGCCGCCAGGCTCGCCGAACAGCGCCACCGCCGCGCTGGAAAACAACATCGCCAGCACCAGGAACAGCACGGCGATGATGATCGTGCTGCGTCGGGTCTGCTGGCGAAAGGTGGCGGCGTCCATCGGCTGAATCTCGAACATCACAAATGACTTCCTTGAGCGACAAAAGGGCTAACTGAAAAAACCGGCCGGCGCATTATCGCCTCTAGCGCGGATTTAGCTATGCTGGGGCTCCTTTTCATCTTTTCAGCGTCCAACGGGGACATGGCGGTACAGCGCAGATCGTGCCATCTTCATTCATGGATACACACTATTCGGATGCCATTCGCCTGGTTTTGGGATGACATCGTTTTAAGGATCATTGCATGACCCAACGACACGTAATCAATGCCTCGGTCAGCCCGAAAGGCAGCCTGGAAACCCTTTCTCAACGTGAAGTCCAGCAACTTAGCGAAGCCGGATCCGGCAGTACCTATACCCTCTTCCGCCAGTGCGCCCTGGCCATCCTCAATACCGGCGCCCATGTTGATAACGCCAAGACCATTCTCGAAGCCTACAAGGACTTCGAAATCCGCATTCACCAACAGGATCGCGGCGTACGCCTGGAGCTGCTGAACGCTCCGGCCGATGCCTTCGTCGACGGCGAAATGATCGCCAGCACCCGTGAAATGCTCTTCAGCGCCCTGCGCGACATTGTCTACACCGAAAATGAACTCGATAGCCAACGCATCGACCTGACCACTTCGCAGGGCATCAGCGATTACGTATTCCACCTGCTGCGCAACGCGCGCACCCTGCGCCCGGGCGTCGAGCCGAAGATCGTCGTGTGCTGGGGCGGCCACTCGATCAACACCGAAGAATACAAATACACCAAGAAAGTCGGCCACGAACTGGGCCTGCGCAGCCTCGACATCTGCACCGGTTGCGGCCCGGGGGTGATGAAAGGCCCGATGAAAGGCGCGACCATTGCCCACGCCAAACAGCGTATTCATGGCGGTCGCTACCTCGGTTTGACAGAACCCGGGATCATCGCCGCCGAAGCGCCGAACCCGATCGTCAATGAGCTGGTGATCCTGCCGGACATCGAAAAACGTCTGGAAGCGTTCGTGCGCGTTGGCCACGGCATCATCATCTTCCCGGGCGGTGCCGGTACCGCGGAAGAATTCCTCTACCTGCTGGGCATCCTGATGCACCCGGACAATAAAGGACTGCCATTCCCAGTGATCCTCACCGGGCCGAAGCACGCCGCGCCCTATCTGGAACAACTCGACGCCTTCGTCACCGCGACCCTCGGCGAAGCAGCCAAGCAGCACTACGAAATCATCATCGACGACCCGGCCGAAGTCGCGCGGCAGATGACTCAAGGCCTGAAAGCGGTGAAGCAGTTCCGCCGCGAGCGCAACGATGCGTTCCACTTCAACTGGCTGCTGAAAATCGACGAAGGCTTTCAGCGTCCGTTCGATCCGACCCACGAGAACATGGCCAACCTGAAACTGCACCGCGACCAGCCACCGCATGAACTGGCGGCCAACCTGCGCCGGGCGTTCTCCGGGATCGTTGCCGGCAACGTCAAGGACAAGGGCATTCGTCTGATCGAAGAACACGGGCCGTATCAGATCCGTGGTGATGCGGCGATCATGCAACCGCTCGACGCACTGCTCAAAGCTTTCGTCGCCCAGCACCGGATGAAACTGCCGGGTGGCGCGGCGTATGTGCCGTGTTATCGAGTGGTGGCGTAACCAATCCCGGGCCACACACAAAACCTGTGGGAGCTGGCTTGCCAGCGATAGCGACAGATCAGAAACACTTATGTTCTCTGACACACCGTCATCGCTAGCAGGCTAGCTCCCACAGTGGTTTTTGGGTGCACACACATTTTGCATTCACTCCGATCAAATGTGGGAGCGAGCCTGCTCGCGAAGAGGCCCGTGAGAACAACCTCAACCCACCAATCGCGCCGCCAATGCCTTGGCCTGCAACGCCACATCCGTCACCGCCGTACTCTCCCACCACATCCCGCGCAACGGTGGTCCCATCGCAAACAATCGGCTAGCCGCACGCCCCTCGGCATCCAGCACCGCGCCGTCTCCGGCCGCCGCGATTCCCAACGCCAATGGCCCCGGCTGCACCAGACCGCGTGCAAGCACCTGCTGCGGCAACGGTCGCGCCACCCGGCGCCAGTCGTACTCGATGCCACTGGAGTTGATCAACGCCGCACCCTGCACCACGCAGGTTTGCGACTCACCGCGCCGTCGAATGCGAATACTCACACCACCTTCCACATTTGGCTCAAGCCCTTTGAACGACGCCGCCTGAATCCGCAATCGCCCTTCGCTGTACAACCGCTCAACCAGCTTCGCGCTCAACGGCGGCGACCGGTGGTGATGACTTTCCCACCAAGGCCGCACATGCCGTACGAATTGTCGACGCTGCACGTCAGTCGCCTGACTCCACAACCGGGCGATGTGTACCCGAACCGTGTCCAGCGGCGCCTGCCAATCGATGCCTTGTGCGATGGCTGCCTGGCATTGCCGACGTAATTCGCGCAACAACTGCCGCGGTGTGCGAAGACTGTGATCGGCGCCAAGAAAATCCACCCAGGCCGGCGGTTGTCGGCGCACATGGGGCAACAAACCATGCCGCGAAAACACTTCAATCGGCCCGCGATGCCCGGCTTGCTCCAGCGATACCACGGCATCGACCATGGTCAGGCCGGAGCCAATGATCAGCACGGTGGATTGCGGATCGAGCTGGCGCATGGCCGCGACATCCCAGGGATCGAGCGCGGCGGCGTTGAGGCCGCTGGAGGCTTTCTGCGGGGTTCGTGCTGCGGGGAACATACCGGTCGCCAGCACCGCGCAGGCTACGTGCAACGACTGCCCATCGCTCAGTGTGAGCTGCACCGAACCGGTATCGACTTGCAGATCGACGACCTCCGCGCGGATGTGCTCAGCGCTCGAGCTATTTTGCATTCCGGCAATGCGCGCTTCGGCCAGACGCTGCTGCACATAAACACCGAACAATCCACGCGGCGGAAACAGTTCGCTGACCGGCACATCCTGCTCGGCCGATTCAGGCCAGCCACCGCCGGCAATGTGCTCGGTCAGCCATTGCGTCAAATCATCAGGATTATCCGGATCAACACTCATGCGCGCGGCGTTGCCGTTGAGCGTGTGACCCAACTCGACGGCACTGTACGCCTCACCCCGCCCCAGTTCGGCGCGTGGCTCGATGATCAGGATTTTTCGCTGGCCTGGCAGCCTCAGCAATTGCACCGCGAGCATCGTACCGCTGAGGCCGCCACCGATAATCAGGATGTCTGCGCTCTGACTCATCAAATCACCACATTGCGAACAAACCGCGCCGCGACATCCCCATCATTGCGATAGGAATGCGGCTGGTTACTGGCAAACATGAAGAACTCGCCTGTACCGATGTGTTGCGGCTGGTCGCCGAGCATCAGCGTCAGGCAACCCTCAAACACAAAAATCTGCTCGCTCCAGCCTTCGGCATCCGCTTGCGAGGGGTAGACCTCGCCCGGTTGAAGGCACCATTCCCACTGCTCGACTTCGCGCGTCGCCGTGGCTTTGGAGAGCAGCACGGCTTTGCTGCCCGGGTGGGTGCCCGCCCATGCCACCTCGTTGATGCGGCTCGGGTCGCGGGCATCCGGCGCCTGAATCAGATCGCTGAACGCCACATCCAGCGCTTCGGCAACGCGGTCGAGAGTGGTCAGGCTGACATTCTTCTCGCCCGCCTCGATCGCCACCAGCATACGCCGGCTGACCCCGGATTTTTCCGCCAGCGCAGTCTGGCTCATGTCGGCGGCATGCCGTAGACGCCGCACATTCAGGCTAACGTGTTGCAGGACGGACGCGCGTTGAGTTGAATCTTTGTGCACTATATTGCTCACTCGGTGAGGTTGGGCAGTATACTGCGCAACGTTGGGCGCATTGTGCGGCCTCCTTTTTATAGTGCGCAAGGTCATGACGTCGCAGAACAGCTCCCCCACTCCCCTTCGTTTCTCTCGTTTCAGCAAAGCCGAGTGCGTGCTGGTGCTGATCACCATGGTCTGGGGCGGCACCTTCCTGCTGGTTCAGCATGCGATGACGGTCAGCGGACCGATGTTTTTCGTGGGTCTGCGTTTTGCGGCAGCGGCTTTTATCGTTGCGTTGTTCTCGTTGCGTCATCTGCGCGAACTGACCCTGTTTGAACTCAAGGCCGGCGCCTTTATCGGCGTGGCGATCATGCTCGGTTACGGCCTGCAGACGGTCGGTTTGCAAACGATCCCGAGCAGTCAGTCTGCGTTCATCACCGCGCTGTACGTGCCGTTCGTGCCGTTGCTGCAATGGCTGGTGCTGGGGCGGCGGCCGGGGTTGATGCCGAGCATCGGGATCATGCTGGCGTTTACCGGTTTGATGCTGCTGTCCGGTCCGGCCGGGGCGTCACTGAATTTCAGTCCCGGTGAAATTGCCACGCTGATCAGCGCCATCGCCATTGCGGCCGAAATCATTCTGATCAGCACCTATGCCGGGCAGGTCGATGTGCGTCGAGTCACCGTCGTGCAACTGGCAACCACGTCCGTGCTGTCGTTCCTGCTGGTGGTGCCTACCGGCGAAATGCTTCCGGATTTTTCCTGGATCCTGCTGGTAACCGCGCTGGGGCTAGGCGCAGCGAGTGCGGCGATTCAGGTAGCGATGAACTGGGCGCAGAAGAGTGTCTCGCCAACTCGGGCAACGCTGATCTATGCCGGCGAGCCGGTGTGGGCCGGGATCGTCGGGCGGATTGCCGGGGAGCGGTTGCCAGCGATTGCACTGGTGGGCGCGGGGTTGATTGTTGCGGCGGTGATTGTCAGTGAGTTGAAGACCAAGGGTAAGGTTGCCGAAGCAGAAGCTGAGTTGGAGCGGGAAGTGCAGGGTTAATCCGCAACATCTTCAGCGTCTGACCCGACGCTTTCGCGAGCAGGCTCGCTCCCACATTCTGAAATACATTCCAATGTGGGAGCGAGCCTGCTCGCGAAAGGGCCTTCCGCCACAACATCACTGCCCTGAAACAATGCCAAACAGAAAATTCCAGACTACTTTGTAGGATTCTGAGACATCCTGGCGTTTGGTGATCGGGGAGCTGGCACGTATGATGCTTCACAAACTTCCGCAGATTAGAAGCCTATGTCCCTGATAGTTCTACTGCTTCTGCCATTCATTGGCAGCTGTCTGGCAGCGGTGCTGCCACACAACGCGCGTAATACCGAATCCCTTCTGGCAGGCCTGGTCGCTTTGATCGGCACCGTCCAGGTCGCGATGTTGTACCCGCAAATTGCCCACGGCGGCGTGATCCGCGAAGAATTCATGTGGCTGCCCAGCCTCGGCCTGAACTTCGTTCTGCGCATGGACGGCTTCGCCTGGCTGTTCTCCATGCTGGTGCTCGGCATCGGCACACTCGTTTCTCTCTATGCCCGTTATTACATGTCGCCGGACGATCCGGTGCCGCGTTTCTTCGCGTTTTTCCTGGCGTTCATGGGCGCCATGCTCGGTCTGGTGATCTCCGGCAACCTGATTCAGATCGTGTTTTTCTGGGAGCTGACCAGCCTCTTCTCGTTCCTGCTGATCGGCTATTGGCACCACCGCGCCGACGCTCGTCGCGGTGCTTATATGGCGCTGATGGTCACCGGTGCCGGCGGACTATGCCTGCTGGCGGGGGTCATGATTCTCGGCCATGTCGTCGGCAGCTATGACCTCGACAAGGTCCTGGCCGCCGGCGACATGATTCGTGCACACGCCCTCTACCCTATTCTTTTACCCCTCATTCTTATCGGCGCACTCAGCAAAAGTGCGCAGTTTCCTTTCCACTTCTGGCTGCCCCATGCAATGGCGGCGCCGACACCCGTCTCCGCCTATCTGCACTCTGCCACCATGGTCAAGGCCGGGGTTTTCCTGCTTGCGCGCCTGTGGCCGTCGCTGTCAGGCAGTGAAGAATGGTTCTACATCGTCAGCGGGGCCGGCGCGTGTACGCTGTTGCTCGGCGCCTATTGCGCGATGTTCCAGAACGACCTCAAAGGCCTGCTCGCTTACTCGACCATCAGCCACCTTGGCCTGATCACCCTGTTGCTGGGCCTGAACAGCCCGCTGGCGGCAGTGGCGGCGGTGTTCCACATCCTCAACCACGCGACGTTCAAAGCCTCGCTGTTCATGGCTGCGGGCATCATCGACCACGAAAGCGGCACCCGCGATATTCGTAAACTCAGCGGTCTGATCAAACTGATTCCATTCACCGCGACGCTGGCCATGGTTGCCAGCGCCTCGATGGCAGGCGTGCCGCTGCTTAACGGCTTCCTGTCGAAAGAGATGTTCTTCGCCGAAACCGTGTTCATCAACGCCACGGCGTGGGTCGAAGCGGCGCTGCCGATTGTCGCGACGATTGCCGGCACATTCAGCGTTGCCTACTCGCTGCGGTTTACCGTCGATGTGTTCTTCGGTCCGCCGGCTACCGACCTGCCGCACACACCGCACGAGCCGCCGCGCTGGATGCGTGCGCCGGTAGAGCTGTTGGTATTCACCTGCTTGCTGGTGGGGATTTTCCCCGCGCAGATCGTCGGCCCGTTGCTTGCCGCTGCTGCGTTGCCAGTGGTTGGCGGCACGCTGCCGGAATACAGCCTGGCAATCTGGCACGGCCTGAATGCGCCGATGATCATGAGCCTGATCGCCATGTCCGGCGGCATCGTCGTCTACCTGCTGCTGCGCAACCAGTTCAAACTCGGGCGCTTCAAGTACCCGCCGCTGGTGGGTCGTTTCAATGGCAAGCGCCTGTTCGAGCGCAGTCTGGTCGTCATGATGCGCCTGGCCCGGCGTCTGGAACGGCGACTCGGCACCAAGCGTCTGCAGATGCAGCTGTTCCTGATGGTGCTGGCGGCGGTGCTCGCCGGCCTGATTCCGATGCTGCACAGCAGCCTGAGCTGGGGCGACCGGCCGAAGATTCCCGGCTCGATCGTGTTCGTGACCCTGTGGCTGCTGGCGATTGCCTGCGCCCTCGGCGCCGCGTGGCAGGCCAAGTATCACCGTCTCGCCGCTCTGACCATGGTCAGCGTCTGCGGCTTGATGACCTGTGTCACCTTCGTCTGGTTCTCCGCGCCCGACCTGGCCTTGACGCAGCTGGCGGTCGAAGTGGTCACCACCGTGCTGATCCTGCTCGGCCTGCGCTGGTTGCCACGCCGTATCGAAGAAGTCTCGCCACTGCCAAGCAGCCTGCGCAAGGCGCGCATTCGCCGTCTGCGCGACTTGCTGCTGTCGATTGCCGTCGGCGGTGGCATGGCCCTGCTGTCCTACGCAATGCTGACGCGGCAGACGCCGAACGACATTTCCTCGTTCTACCTCAGCCGCGCCATGCCCGAGGGCGGTGGCAGCAACGTGGTCAACGTGATGCTGGTGGATTTCCGTGGCTTCGATACCCTCGGTGAAATCACCGTGCTGGTCGCCGTGGCCCTGACCGTGTTTGCGCTGTTGCGTCGCTTCCGCCCCCCGAAAGAAAGTCTGCAACTGCCCGCTCAGCAACGCCTGCTGGCGCCGGACGTGGTCACCGATCTGGTCAACCCGCGCTCGGCCAGCGACACCGCGCTCGGTTTCATGATGGTGCCGGCGGTGCTGGTGCGTCTGCTGCTGCCGATTGCGCTGGTGGTGTCGTTCTACCTGTTCATGCGCGGACACAACCAGCCGGGCGGCGGTTTCGTCGCTGGTCTGGTGATGTCGGTGGCCTTCATCCTGCAATACATGGTCGCCGGAACGCAGTGGGTCGAGGCGCAAATGAGCCTGCGGCCGCTGCGCTGGATGGGCACCGGGTTGCTGTTCGCCACTGCTACAGGCCTGGGCGCGATGCTGGTCGGTTATCCGTTCCTGACCACGCACACTTGGCATTTCACCTTGCCGCTGCTCGGTGACATCCATGTCGCCAGCGCTTTGTTCTTCGACATTGGTGTGTACGGCGTGGTGGTCGGTTCAACGCTGCTGATCCTCACTGCCCTCGCCCACCAATCGGTGCGGGGTCACAAGACCGCATCGCTGCCCAAGTCCGTCGCCACCAAGGGAGCCGTCTGATGGAAGAAGTCATCGCAATCGCCATCGGCGTGCTCGCCGCGTCCGGCGTCTGGCTGATCCTGCGGCCACGGACGTTCCAGGTGGTCATGGGCCTGTGCCTGCTGTCGTATGGCGTCAATCTGTTCATTTTCAGCATGGGCAGTCTGTTCATCGGCAAGGAACCGGTGATCAAGGACGGCGTCACCCAGGACTTGCTGCACTACACCGACCCGCTGCCACAGGCCCTGGTGCTCACCGCGATCGTTATCAGCTTCGCCATGACCGCGCTGTTCCTCGTCGTGTTGCTCGCCTCGCGCGGCCTGACCGGCACCGACCACGTCGACGGCCGGGAGCCTAAAGAATGATGGCGATGACTCACCTGATCGCCGCACCGATCCTGCTGCCGCTGCTGACCGCCGCCATCATGCTGATGCTCGGCGAGCGGCATCGACCGTTGAAGGCGAAAATCAACCTGTTCTCCAGCCTCGTCGGTCTGTTCATTTCGGTGCTGTTGCTGCAATGGACGCAGACCACCGGCGTGCCCGGTTCCATCGGTGTGTATCTGCCGGGCAACTGGCAGGCGCCGTTCGGCATTGTGCTGGTGGTCGATCGTCTGTCGGCGCTGATGCTGGTGCTGACCGGGATCATCGGCGTCAGCGCCCTGCTCTTCGCAATGGCACGCTGGGATGGCGCCGGCTCAAGCTTTCACGCGTTGTTCCAGATTCAATTGATGGGCCTCTATGGCGCGTTCCTGACGGCGGATCTGTTCAACCTGTTCGTGTTCTTCGAAGTGCTGCTCGCCGCCTCTTATGGCCTGTTGCTGCACGGCTCCGGTCGGGCGCGGGTGTCTTCGGGGCTGCATTACATCTCGATCAATCTGCTGGCCTCGTCACTGTTTCTGATCGGCGCGGCACTGATTTACGGTGTTACCGGCACCTTGAACATGGCCGATCTGGCGCTGAAGATTCCGCTGGTACCTGAAGCCGACCGTGGCTTGCTGCACGCCGGTGCGGGGATTCTCGCCGTCGCGTTCCTGGCCAAGGCCGGTATGTGGCCGCTGAACTTTTGGCTAGTGCCCGCTTACTCTTCGGCCAGTGCACCGGTGGCGGCGATGTTCGCGATCATGACCAAGGTCGGCGTGTACACATTGCTGCGCCTGTGGACGCTATTGTTTTCCGGGCAGGCCGGGGCCTCGGCGTTCTTTGGTGGCGACTGGCTGATCTACGGCGGCATGGCGACGATGGCCTGCGCGGCGCTGGCGATTCTTGCGGCGCAACGTCTGGAGCGTATGGCCAGCCTGAGCATTCTGGTGTCGGCCGGTATCCTGTTGTCCGCTGTAGGCTTCGCCCAGCCGAACCTGATCGGTGCGGCGCTGTTTTATCTGGTCAGCTCAACGCTGGCATTGAGCGCGCTGTTCCTGCTGGCCGAGCTGATCGAACGTTCGCGCTCGGCCAACGAGATCCCGCTGGAAGACGAAAGCGAACTGCTGCCGCGTCCGCAGGAATCCCTGCAGCCACCCAAAGGCATCAACCTCGACGATGAACAGAAAGCCGTGGTCGGTCAGGTTATTCCGTGGACCATGGCGTTTCTCGGCTTGAGCTTCATCGCCTGCGCCCTGCTGATCATCGGCATGCCGCCACTGTCCGGTTTTATCGGCAAGCTCAGCCTGATCGGGGCATTGCTCAATCCGCTGGGTCTGGGCACTGGCGCGCCGATATCCAGCGCGGCCTGGGCGTTGCTGGCGCTGCTGATCCTCACCGGCCTCGCGTCGTTGATGGCGTTCTCGCGCCTCGGCATTCAGCGCTTCTGGACGCCAGAGGAGCGCCCTTCACCGCTGTTGCGCAAACTCGAATGCGCGCCGATCTTCCTGTTGCTGGGGCTGAGCATCGTCCTGACCTTCAAGGCTGAACCGCTGCTGCGTTACACCCAAGCCACCGCCGAGGCGCTGAATAATCCGCAGCAATACGTGATGGCGGTGCTCGGCACCCGTGCCGTACCGAGCCCGGAAGCCAAATCGGCGATGCTGGAGGTGCAGCCATGAAGCGTGTATTTCCTGCACCGTTGTTGTCGCTGGCGCTGTGCGCCTTGTGGCTGACCCTGAACCTGTCGATCAGCCCCGGCAATCTGCTGCTCGGCGCAATACTGGGTTTCGCTGCACCGTTGATGATGCGCAAATTGCGTCCGAAGCAGGTACGCATTCGCCGCCCTGGAACGATCCTGCGCCTGTTCCTGCTCGTGGGCCGTGACGTGGTGACGTCCAACCTGATCGTCGCGTGGGGCGTGCTCAACGCGAGTCGTCGCACGCCGCGTTCAGGCTTTGTCAAAGTGCCACTGGACTTGCGCGATGCTCACGGCCTGGCGACGCTAGCAATGATCTGCACAGTAGTGCCCGGCACGGTGTGGTCGGAACTGTCGCTGGACCGCAGCATTCTGTTGCTGCACGTCTGGGATCTGGATGATGAAGCGCAGTTCATCGAGCACTTCAAGACCACCTACGAGCGGCCGTTGATGGAGATTTTCGAATGAGCCCATTACTGTCGAACGCCATCCTGTTGACGCTGTTCCTGTTCTCGCTGGCCATGGTGCTGACGCTGGTGCGCCTGTTCAAAGGCCCGTCGGCGCAGGATCGAGTCCTGGCGCTGGATTACCTGTACATCGTCGCGATGCTGATGATGCTGACCCTGGGCATTCGTTATTCAAGTGACACTTACTTCGAAGCGGCGCTGCTGATTGCGCTGTTCGGCTTCGTCGGCTCGTTTGCCCTGGCGAAATTCCTGCTGCGTGGCGAGGTGATCGAATGAATGCTGAATTGTCTCTGTGGGTCGAAATCCCGGTGGCGATCCTGCTGGTGCTCAGCGGTCTGTTCGCGTTGATCGGTGCGATCGGGTTATTGCGCATGAAGGACTATTTCCAGCGCATGCACCCGCCGGCACTGGCTTCAACGCTGGGCGCGTGGTGTGTAGCGCTGGCGTCGATCATTTGTTTTTCGGCGCTGAAGTCCGGGCCGGTGGTGCATGCCTGGCTGATTCCGATTCTGCTGGCGATTACCGTACCGGTGACTACATTGCTGCTGGCGCGGGCGGCGCTGTTCCGCAAGCGCATGGCTGGGGATGATGTGCCGGCAGAGGTCAGTAGTCGGCGGACCGAGAGCGGTAGCTGATTCCGAACCCTTGTGGTGTTGGTGCTGGCCTCATCGCTGGCAAGCCAGCTCCCACAGGGTTTTAGGTGAAACCCGGTATTTGTCTACACCCACAATCACTGTGGGAGCTGGCTTGCCAGCGATGAGGCCAGTTCAGCAACCACAAAATCCGATCTGCTCTCAGACCCAAGCAACCGCCAACAACCCCACCCCCAACACCGCACACAACGGCGAATACACCCAGGTGTCCAGCCGCGCAAACCGTGAACCCTTCACTTCCTTGAAAAACCCGACCAGATTCGAATCACCAATCGCCCGGGCAAACATCAACAGTGCAATTGCGCTGATCACCCATTGCAGCGCCTTGTGCGTCACCGCCGGCACTCCCCAGCCAACCCGCATACACACCAACGCCGCAATCACCAGCAACGCCGCCGCCACGATCAACGTGAGCCAGCCCGAAGGCTTGAAGGCCGGCCGCACCGATGCGACAAATCCGCGCACCGGCACCTGCGGCACCACCACCGCTGCCGCCCACTGTCCACCCAACGCCCAATACACGTGCATCAAGGCGATTACCGCAAACGTTGTCACCAGCCATTGAGCCAACACAAAGGTCATGGTTGAAATCCTTGGAAAGGGATTTGAACAAATCATCCTAGTCGGATTTTTTTCAAGTGCACGACCGATCAGCGGTACGGTAAAGTGCCGCCCCATGAAATTCTCCCGTTCCGATCGCTCACTGCTGGCCTGGATGCTTTATTGCTGCGTCCTGTTCAACGTGTTCGCCTGCAGCATCGGTCACGGACAAATGATCGGCATGCAGCTCAACGGCATCGGCGGCCAGTTCTGTACAGTCGACCCGGCCACCCAAGCGCCGCTCGCCAGCAATCCCACCGAAGAACAACTGCCAACCCTGTCCAAAGCCTTCGGCTGCCCGCTGTGCTCGGTCGGCGGCGGCATGGGCCCCGCGTTCAATTCCAGCCTGACACTGGCAATCCTGCCGGAACAGCACAGCCCGCCGCTGGCGCCGATTGTCAGCGCTGACCTCCCTGCTCGCTTCACCTGGCCTTCGGCCAACCCCCGCGCCCCTCCGCTCGCCTGAGTGTCTCTGCCTTTTTGATTTGTCAGCCCACTGCGCAAACGCGCGGCGTTCGCCTGTGCGCTGACTCCTAGACAAGCATTCAGGATTCAATGATGAAACAACTCACTCTACTGGCGAGCCTGTGCGGCTGCCTGTCCGTTAACGTCTGGGCGCAATCCACCGTGGACCTGGCGCCGATCACCATCGATGGCGAGTCCGGCGCAGAACCGGGCCTGAGCCTCGACCAATCCAGCGGCATGGCCTCGCGCCTGGGTTTGAGCGTGCGTGACACGCCAGCTTCAGTGGCCATCGCCAATCGCAACGACATCGAGCGTCATGGTTCACAGAATTTTCAGGACGCCGCCAACACCCTCCCTGGGGTTAACGCCAGCGCCCCGCCGGGGTTCGGCGGATTCGTTTCCTACCGTGGTTTCACCAGCAGCCAGATCACCCAGATGTTCAACGGCATCAACGTGTCCGGCGGCCTCGCGCGGCCGGTCGATTCGTGGATTTACGACCGTGTGGAATTGGTCGGTGGCCCGTCATCGCTGATCAATGGCGCAGGCTCGGTCGGCGGCTCGCTGAACTACGTGACCAAACTGGCCACCCGCGATGAACAAGCTGTTGAAGGCCGGGTCAGCTACGGCACTTATGACACCACCGAAACCGCCTTCGGACTCAACCACGCGCTGACCGACCCGAGCGCCGATATCCAGCACTACGCGCGACTCGACGTCAGCCACAACACCAGCAACGGCTACATCGACCGCCAGGAGCGCGATGCCTGGAGCGTGGCGTTCTCGCTGCTCAGCGACCTCACGCCCGACCTGTCACACACGTTGGCGCTGGAATATCAGGATGAACACGAAGACAGTCCGTACTGGGGCACGCCCGTGCTTAACCCCAAGGCCGGCGAGTTGAAGATCGATAAACACAACCGCTTCAACAACTACAACGTCGAGGACGGTCGGTACGAGCAGCGAACGATCTGGGTACGCTCGATCATCGACTACCGCATCAACGACAGCACCACCCTGCGCAACACTCTGTATCACCTCGACAGCCAGCGCGATTACCGCAACCTCGAAACCTACCAGTACAACGCCGACAACAGCGCGGTGAACCGCTCTACGGCTTATCAAGTACGCCATCAGGGCGAACAGAACGGCAACCAGTTCGAACTCCGCCACGACAACGCCCTTTTCGGTCTCGACACGACGTGGTCGGGGGGCTTCGAATACAAGGTCAACCAGACCACCAACTCGCCGCTGAACATCAAAGGTGCAAGCACGGTGGACCCGAACAACTATCGGCCAGGGCATTTCTACGACATCCCCGGCACCAACCCCAAGCTGATCAGCGACAAGACCAACGAGGTCACCACCAAGGCATTGTTCGTGGAAAACCGTTTAGCGTTGACCAACAAACTGTCGCTACTCACCGGCCTGCGCTATGACGACATTGACCTCGACGTGACCAACCATCGCACTGTGACCGCTACTAACCCGAAACACCTCAAGCGCAGTTGGGAGCCAGTCACCGGCCGCGCCGGCCTGACGTACCAGTTCATTCCGTCGGCCAACGTCTACGTGCAATACAGCACCGCCGCCGAGCAACCGAACGGCACGCAAGACTTTGATGTCTCGACCGGCAAGCAGTGGGAGATCGGCAGCAAATTTGATTATCTGGATGGGCGTGGCTCGGCGACGATTGCCGCCTACACGATTGAGCGAAAGGACTTCGCCGTGACTGACCCGCTAGACCCGACCAGCAGCATTCCGGTCGGCCAGCAGACATCGAAAGGCTTAGAGATCGCCAGCTCCTTGCGGATCACCGACAAGTTACTGGCCGAAGGCAACTTCGCCTGGGTCGACGCGCAGTACGATGATTTCACCGAAAAGAATGCTGCCGGCGTGGTGGTGTCACGCAAGGGCAACACGCCAACCAACGTGCCGGATCGGGTCGGCAATCTTTGGCTGACCTATGATTTTTCGCCGCAATGGCAAGGTGGGGTTGATGCGCGGTATGTCGCGTCGGTGTATGCGGACACGGCGAACACCATGACCGTGCCGTCGTACACCTTGTTTGGCAGCTTCCTCAGTTACAAGGTTGATTCGCACACTACCGTGACCGGGCGTGTGCGTAACCTGACCAACGAGGTGTACGCCGAGTTTGCGCATGTTTCGCCGGCGTATTACCTCGGATCACCGCGCACTTTCGAATTGGCGGTGATGACGAAATTTTAAGAGCTTCGCGAGCAAGCTCGCTCCCACAGTGTTGTGAACGACACATATTCATTGTGGGAGCGAGCATGCTCGCGAAGAGGCCGGCCGCTACAGCCGCTATTTCAGATCAGCCGAAACCTTCTCCGCCACATCCTTCGGCAACCAGGCCTGCCACACATCCGGGTGCGCCTTCATGAACGCCACCGCCGCATCCCGCGGCGCCGTGTGCTTCTCGCTCATGTCCGCCAGCGCCTTGTTCAACGGCTCGATCGGGAAATCCACTTTGCTGAAGAACTCGGCAATCTGCGGATACTGCTTTTGAAACGGCGTAGAGACGCCAATCGACAGCTTCGACGCCAGCGACCGGGTCGGTTTCGGGTTGGGATTATCGGCATCGGTCAGCGTCTTCCACGCCTCGGCATCAAACGGCGGCTCTTCCAGTTGCACCAGTTTGAACTTGCCGAGCAAAGGCGTCGGTGACCAGTAGTAAAACAACACCGGCTTGCCGCGACGAATCGAAGAACTGATCTCAGCATCCAGCGCTGCACCTGAGCCACTGCGGAAATTAGTGTAATCGTCCTGCAACCCATAAGCCGTCAACTTCTGCTTGTTGACCACTTCAGAGGTCCAGCCGATCGGGCTGTTGAGGAATCGTCCCTTGCTCGGGTTTTCCGCATCCTTGAACACGTCCTTGTACTTCTTGAGATCACTGACACTGCGCAGGTCCGGCGCCAGCGGCTTGATGCCCTTGGCCGGGTCGCCCTTGATCACATACTCCGGCACCCACCAGCCCTCGGTAGCGCCCTTGACCGTATCGCCCAGGCTGACGACTTTGCCTTCGGCCTCGGCCTTGACCCACACCGGACTGCGCCCCGCCCACTCTTCGCCAATGACCTGAATGTCGTTGTTCGCCAGTGCAGTTTCCAGAGTAATGGTGGTGCCAGGCAACGTATCGGTCGGCAGTCCGTAACCCTTCTCGACGATGATCCGCAGTACATCGGTAATCAGGCTGCCGCTTTCCCAGTTCAGGTCGGCAAAATGGATCGGCGCCTGGGCAGCGGTCACCGATTGCGCTGATGTCAGCAAACCGAACGTGGCCACGCTGGCGGCCAGTAACCGTCGAAATCCGTTCATGCATTGCACCTCGTGCTGTTCACAGCAATGGCAGGTTGGCCTGACAGAAGACCGCAAGCCTCTGAATACTCAGTCAACTGACTGTAGCCGAGGTTCCTGCTTTTTCCGGGCCGCGCTCCGGACGAGGTTATGAATCAGACTTTTCCTGCAGCCCTTGCAGCTCACGTCTGACCATGCTGGCGTATTCCGCGGGACGCAACTGATAGATTTGCGCAGCCACCCAGTTCAGCCAGGCGCCCTGCAATTCGGCCTTGGCGGTTAACAAGCGCCGGGCCTCCTCGCGTGCAGTGTCGAGGTTTTGCGAATGGAAATCCGCGCGGCTCACTCGCTGGCCTTGAACGTCACCAGTTCGCCCTTGCGCCACTTGGCGGCTTTGGCGGTAACGGCTTTGAGGATCTTGGTCAGGCCTTCCTGCAATTGCTGGTTGGCGGCGAACACGGTCACCACGCTATGGCCTTCCTTGAACAGGACCGCGTGCCCATCGGCGGTGTCGACAAAGGCGTAATCGCCCAGTCCATAGACCGTCAGTTTGATTTCGCGAAAACGGATATCCATCTTGCCACCTTCACGGCTGGGCAAGACCGATGCACTGAAATGATCGCCGACCTTGAGCTTGAGCCCTGGTTTGTCATCGACCACCAAGGCACTTTCGGTGTCGATCTCGGCCACATAAATACCTTCGGCGTTCTGCTCGGTGATGTAAACAAAACGCGACTGGAACAGCTTGACCAGCTTTGCACGCAAATCACCCAACACAAACAAAGCATGCATATCGAGATTACTGACTGCCAAAGAAACATCCCCACATCTGAAAAAACCGCACACGGAAAACGCGCACGGCAAAAAAACGGCCAGGCCGATGTAACTACCAAATGACTCAAATAAAAACCCGAATCGAGCAGAGTGCTGATTCAGCGCGAGGCCCCCAAGACTACTGGAATGTCACTCGCGAAACTCATCCAGATTTCGCCAAAGCTTGAAGGAAAAATCCTCACCGCTGGCAAGAGCTGTCTGACTACGAACTTTAGGGAAAATTCTCACGAAAAAAAGCACTTTTCCGACATATCGCTGGCGAAAAATTGCTTTAGATAAGCCCTGTCGTCAACAGGTACTGGCGATTCTAGAGCAGCGATGCTCATTCCGACTACCCGAAACGGCCTGTAAATATCGGCCAACTGATGAAAAGGACTTCATATGTGCACTCTGACTCATTTTGCCATGACCGCTGACGCCCGGATCGAATCGCCTCTGATCCTGCGTGCCGCTGATATAAACGAGCATTGCCCACGTTTTCGAGTCGTACCGGCCGGCAACGCCTTCTTCCACATAAAGGAAACATCGACCGGGCGCGTAAGAGGTTTCCGCGAAGATCACAACGAAGCCTGCGCTCTCGCCCGCTCACTTGAATCGAAGATCGAACTCCTGGCGAGCGGCTCCCTCAGATAAAGAGAGACCCACCGCGCCAGACCGGCGCCCACCGAAGGAGTACACGATGGAACTGCCAGCATACGATCTAAAAACCCTGTTCGATCAACTGGGACTGGATTCAGAAGGCACAGCAATCGACGATTTCATCGAAGCGCATCCATTGGCTGCCGAAACCAAACTGATCGACGCCGACTTCTGGTCGCCGCAACAGGCGCAGTTACTCAAGGAATGGTTGCGGGCCGACGGTGAAGAGGCGGTAATGGTTGATGAACTGAATGTGCGCCTACATCGCGGTAAGTGAACACAGCTCAGTGCAGGCTGTCACATGGCTCGGCGTGCAATTGTGCGAGCCACGCTGCCTTGCATTCCTCGGCCTCGTCGCGACTGGCAAACGCCGTGCCGCGACGCTCGCCATTGAGCAACACCACCCAGCAGACGCTGCGGCCCATTGCGCGCAAACCGGCAGGCACGCCACTGCCGATCATCACGGCGACATCAACTCTGCACTGCATGCAGCCCTCCCGAAATCATTAGCAACCTAACTAAGTGGTCAGGTTAATGGTTTCTTGCGAGCGGAAACAGCAAGCTCCCTGCACAGATTCATTGCACCAGCAGTAACAATCCCTCAGCGCGGACTTTCCGGCTTATAGCCCAGGCGCAAGCCACCCCAGTGCCGACCCTTGATCATGATCGGCACCGACAGGTCATGCATCAGTTCACCGGTGTCGCGGGTGTAGGTTTGCAACAACACCGGTTGCTGATGGCTGCCGCAGCGAATACCCGTGCGGTCGGCAAACTTGCGTTTGGTGCGATTGTTCACCGCGTCGACCTGCGCATCGCCCGTCAACGGCTGGCTGAACAGCTGATTGTGCGTCGGCACATAACCCTGCTGCGTGCAGGCAATGGCGAACACCAACCCCTCGTGACGCGGCAACAACGGCTCCTGAATCGCCGGCAGCACCTGATCGGTGTAACGGTCGAAACGGGTTTGAAATTTCGCCGGTTGCGTATTCGGTATCGGCTGGTACTGACGGTCGAACAGGTCTTCGAGGCTGATCCGGCCTTGCTCGACATCCGCCTCGAACCGCGCGGCAATCTGGCTCGCGCCTTCGCGGGCCAGATCGTAGATACGCTGGTGATAGTCATCCAGCCCGACTTCGGCCAGCCGCTCGCTGATCGTTTCCGCCTGCCCTTCCATTTGCACGGCGGCTTCAGCGAGGCGGCGGGTCTGTTGATCACTGATCGCCAAGTCGCTACGCATCTGCTCGATCGCCTTGAACAGGCTGTCGAGTTGTTCGCGATTGGTTTCCGCACCTCGGGCAATTTCACCGACCTGGGTTTCCACCCCGGCGGCCAGTCGCGCGATGTTCTCCAGATGCTGACCGGTGTGCTCGACCTGCTCGACGCCGGTGTGCAAATCGCTGGACAGCTCACGAATCTGCTCCACCACCTGCGCAGTACGTTGCTGAATATCGGCGACCATCTCACCGACCTCGCCGGTCGCCGACGCCGTGCGCGCCGCCAATCCGCGCACCTCATCCGCCACCACGGCAAAACCGCGACCATGCTCACCGGCGCGCGCGGCTTCAATCGCTGCGTTGAGGGCGAGTAAATTGGTCTGGCTGGCGATCGACTGAATGACCAGGGTCACGCGCTGAATGTCATCACTGCGCAGGCTCAAGGCCTCGATCAGCTCGCGACTGGCATTGGCGCGCTGACTGAGTTGATGCATGCGTGCGATCGAATCGACCAACTCAGTGCGCCCCGCCGCGCTGCTGTGATGCGCCTCGCTGGCAGCGGCGAGCGCTTCTCGGCTTAGCTGCGATGTCGCGTGTTCGGTGGCGATCATCACCTCGGCATTGCTGACAATCCGTGCCGCCGCATCGAGCTGTGATTCAAGTTTGCTTGCCAGTTCCTTGACCGAAAACGCCACGCCGGCCGCCGACAACGCGTTGTGGCTGGTGGTGTAGGAAAGGTCTCGGGTCAATTCGGAAATGGCGCTGCCAGTGTCGGCAGGCTGTACAGCGGGGACGGCTCGGGTGCGCAGGCGCGGCAGCCAGACAATCAGCACCGCCAGCGGCATGCCAATGTACAGCGACCATTCGGCCAGGCTCATGCCGGCCAACAACAGCATCAGGGCGATGCTTTGCAGGGTCGGAGCGATCCAGCGGTTTTTCGGCAAAAGCACTGGTGCAGGCAAAGCCCCAACCAGAGATCCATCTCTCGTCATATCAACACCCCACGCTTGTTCTCATTGTTGTGACTGCATTAAACGCCACTACAACGCCATTATCCATGGTCCGTTAGTCGTGGGGTCTGTGGCAGGTCAATGGAACGGCTCGGGATTATTAAAGACGAGCAAAAACAAAGATCGCAGCCTTCGGCAACGCCCGTGTGGGAGCTGCCGAAGGCTGCGATCTTTTCAAGGCGCCCCTATCGAAAGGGTCACCTCACAGAATCAGGCCTGACGCTGGTGCTTATCGATCTGCTCGTGACGCTCTTGAGCTTCGATGCAGTACTTGGTGGTCGGGCTGATCAGCAGGCGTTTCAGGCCAATGGCCTCGCCGCTGTCATCGCACCAGCCAAAGCTGTCTTCCTTGATGCGCTCAAGGGCTTGTTCCAGTTGCGGCAGCATGCGCTGGTCGCGATCGATCGCGTTCACCAGCCAGGTGCGCTCTTCTTCAACCGAAGCCGCGTCCGCCGGGTCAGCCGGGGTGTCCAGGCTTTCGATGGCGATACGATTTTGCTCAATGCGCTCGTGGGTTTCGACTTTCATGTTCTGCAACAGCTCAGTGAAGAAAGCGTGCTGCTCGGCATTCATGTAGTCATCTGCCGGCATGGCCAGCAACTTGTCCTTTGTCATTGATATCTCTATAAAAAAACGTGCATTAAGGCGAATTAGGGAGCGTTTCGGCGAACCGCGTGCGGTCGGCGAAAAGGCATCGTTTATTGCAAATGCCACCCGGCACTCAATTTACGAGGGGCGGCAGTCTAAGGCCCGATCGAGGCCTCAGCAACTGTAAATACAGGGAATTTGTCCGACAACGTCCGGAAACTGCTCTGACACAGGGTTCACACGGGCAATCGGAGTGCGTTTATAGCAAGAAATTCAGTCGAGCGGCTGTATATAGAAGACAAACGGCTAACCACGCAGCGCCCAGACGCAATTTTTTTACCACGCACTGCATCGTTTCAGCAAAGCAGAACCGCAAAAGCCCCCCTACTATCAGGCCCACCGAGTGATCAACCAGCCTGAAGGATGACCTATGCCCCGCCCCGATCTGCCGGCCACCGACGAGGTTTCACTCGCCAGCCCCCCGATCAATGCCGAGCGCCTGCTGCAACTGATCACCGACGAATACGACGCCCTGCCGCGCCAGCTCAAACGCATCGCCAGCTACATCAGCCAGCAGAGCGACCGGATCATGGTCGACCGCATCAGCGACATCGCCCGTGAGTGCGAAGTCCACCCGTCCGCCATCGTGCGCTTCTCGCAACGCTTCGGTTTCAGCGGCTTCAGCGAAATGCAGGCGCTGTTCCGCAGCGCCTACACGCACAAAGCCTCGCCCGTCCAAAACTACCAGCAACGCATCCGCAGCATGATCGCCAACCAGTCGCAGCCAGCCAGCGCCGGCGACCTCGCCCGCGAATGCATCGACGCTACGCGCTCCGGCATCGAACGCCTGGGCCGTGAACTCGACGACGCCGCGTTCGAAAAAGCTGTCGACCTGATCGTCAACGCCGACAACATTTATGTCGTCGGCGTGCGCCGCTCCTTCGCCGTCGCCGACTACCTCGTTTACAACTTGCAACACACTCAGAAAAAAATTCATCTGGTGTCCGGGCTCGGCGGCAGTTATCGCGAGCAAATGCGCAGCGTGCGCGCCAACGACCTGGTTATCGCCATCAGCTTCGTGCCCTACGCCAAAGAAACCCAACACTGCCTGCGCTTCGCCCGCCAGCAACAGGCCAACACCCTGATCCTCACCGACAGCCACCTCTCGCCGCTGGCCAAACTCGCCCACAGCGTATTGCTGGTCAACGAAGGCAGCGCTCTCGCCTTTCGTTCGCTGAGTGCGACGTTGTGTTTGTGCCAGGCGTTGTTTGTGGCGGTGGCGTATCGGCTGGAACTGAATGTCGATGAGATTCACGAACAACCCGGCTTCGACGACTGACAATTGCCTCAACGTCGGCTAGGTTATGCCTTCCCACCGGTTTGACTTGAAGGAACGCGTCATGAAACTGATCGGCATGCTGGACTCCCCTTACGTGCGTCGCGTGGCGATCTCCGCCAAACGCCTTGGCATCGACCTCGAACACGAGTCAGTCTCGGTGTTCCGCCACTTCGAGCAATTCCAGCAGATCAACCCGGTGGTCAAAGCCCCCACGCTGATCCTCGATGACGGCGTGGTCCTGATGGACTCGACCCTCATCCTCGACTACCTCGAAGCCAGCTCCGGCAAAAGCCTGTTGCCTGCTGAGTTGCGTCAGCGAGCCCAAGCCCTGCGCCTGATCGGCCTCAGCCTCGCCGCCTGCGAAAAAGCCGTGCAGCTTTATTACGAACGCAACCTGCGCCCGGCCGACATTCAATACCAGCCGTGGGTCGAACGCGTCGAAGGCCAACTCGCCGCCGCGTTCACCGCCCTCGAGCAAGAACTGGAAAAAACCGGCCTGCCCACCGACGGCACCCTCACCCAGGCCGGCATCAGCCTCGCCGTCGCCTGGAGCTTCACCGACCTCGTCGTCCCCGACCAGATCGACACCCGCCGCTACCCGCACATCGCCCAATACACCGCCTACGCCGAAACCCTCGAAGCGTTCGTCAGCACCCCGATGACCTGACCATGAGCACCACCGACACCGCCGCCCCGGCGTTAAAGGAAATCTTCAACGCCGAGCGCTTGCAGCACATCGCCAGCGAAATGAGCGCCGTCTACCCGGCGTTCAAGGCCAAGGCGTTTCTCAAACACGCCCATGACGGACTCGCCGAATTATCAGTGATGCAACGCATGGCGCGTGTCAGCGAAAGCCTGCACGCCGTGTTGCCGCTGGATTACCAAGATTCCCTAGAAGTGCTTTTCGAACTCGCACCAAGGCTGAATAGCGGATTCGTCAGCATGTGCCTGCCGCACTACGTCGCGAGCTATGGCGACCACGCCTTCGACACCTCCATGGATGCGCTGAAATACTTCACCACCTTCGGCTCCTCCGAATTCGCCATCCGCCACTTTCTGCGCAGCGACCTGGAGCGCTCGCTGGAACGGATGCACGACTGGACCCGAGACGAGAACCACCACGTCCGACGACTCGCCAGCGAAGGCAGCCGCCCTCGCCTGCCTTGGTCGTTTCGGTTGGACGCGGTGCAGGCGGATCCGCAGTTGGCCGCCGGGATACTGGATCGGTTGAAGGCGGATGAGAGTTTGTACGTGCGCAAGTCCGTGGCGAATCATTTGAATGATGTGACGAAGGTGCATCCGGAGTGGGTGTTGGACACGATTGAAGGTTGGTCGCTGGAGAACAAGCACACGGCTTGGATTGCCAAGCATGCTTTGAGGAGTTTGATTAAGCAGGGGGATTTACGAGCGCTGACGGTGATTGGCGCGGGGGCGAAGGCTGAGGTTGAGTTGTTGGATGTGCGGGTTGAGCCGGCTGTGGTCAGGTTGGGGGAAGCGATTACGTTGTCGTTTGTGGTGAAGTCGACGGTGGCGCATGAGCAGCAGTTGGTGATTGATTATGCGATTGACTATGTGAAGGCGAATGGCGGGGTTTCGGGGAAGGTTTTTAAGTTGAAGACGGTGGTTTTGGTGGGGTTTGAGAGTGTGGTTGTGGGGAGGCGGCAGGTGATTAAGGATTTTACGACGCGGAAGCATTTTGCGGGGCGGCATGGGGTGCGGGTTATGGTTAATGGGGAGGTTTTGGGTAGCGATGCATTCGACATTGTTGTTGGATGAAGCTACGGATGTAGTCCTTTGATCAAGCAGTGCTTGGACAAATGGGGAATACAGATGAGCTGCTTTCGCCCCAGAGCGGACATCACTGAGTCGCTTGCGGAAATCGATATTGCGGGTTGATGGGTCATCCTTACAAATTCTTGCCCGGCGGAATTAACAGACCTAAGATCATTCGAGTCAGAGAGCGATTAATACCATCGCAAGGACTAAAGTGTGTAGCCAGAGCCAATCCGGTTCAATGGGCAATTGGACGCTACGGGAGCTCATGAAAACTCGGGAGAATGCACTAGGACTAAATTTTCTGAAATGCTTGCCACATCTCGTAAGGTCGCTCCCGGTGCCGGCAGTGTCTTCGATGATCCAGAAATAACCATTTAGCCAGATTTTTTCATCCTGGCAGTTATCGCTTGGATTTGCATTCATTCGTATTGCAGTCTCAGATTAACTTAGTGTCGATCAGCCTACTTCGGCGTGACCATCTAGTAGTGGCGCGCCGGGATCCTACTGATGAGAAAAAACACATCAATGAGGAAAGTCGCAAATGAACGAAACGAGAGAGAATCAGGATGTCGAGGCCGATCCGCTCGGGCCTGCAGAGCGTGCGCGCTCTGATTTCGTACGTGACATGGTGCAACGGAGTGAACCATCTCCGCTCACCTCTGTGGCGTGGTCCACTCCCGCGCCAAAACGTATTGTCCAATTTTGGGATGATCTACAGCGATTGCCTCAAGATGTCGAAGCTTGCATGAACTCTTGGAGGCAACTGGAACAGAGTGGGTTTGAGTTAGAGATTTTCGACAAAAAATCTGCGCGCGACTTCATTCGAAGCCGATTAGGAGCTCGGTATGAAGACGCCTTTAATAGGTGCTACCACCCTTCAATGATGTCGGACTACTTTCGTTACTCGTACGTGTTCGTGGAGGGGGGGTTCTACATTGATGCCGATGATGTCTACCACAGTACGCCTATTGACCATCTCTTTGTCGATGGAAGGCTGAAACTTCAACCGTTCTGCTATGACATTGGAACGTCTCAAATGGTAGATCCGTCTATATTTACCAAGCCGGGTGCCAATCAACCTGGGTGGATTTTCTATTTCAATACTACCCCTCTGATCGCATCGCCCCATCATCCCATTGTTGAAAGAGCGTTATTGAACGCCACCGAGTCTTTAGAAGCGGACAGCGCGAGCGGTTTGCCTGAAGTCCAGGCTACGACGGGGCCTGGAAATCTCACTAGGTCAGTGTTTGAAGTGATTAGCGAAGGATGCTCTCCGGACGCAATGGTGGTCGCTCACGATTGGGAGCGGACATCCACCAGCCAATGGCCGCTTAGCTACCGCAACGACTCGAGGAATTGGAGGCTGTCCAATCAGCAAGCATATCGTGCGCCCTCGCCTTCGGACGCGCGATGAATCCGGCTCGCACGTACCTGGCCACTCTTCGCCTGGCATTCCGTCTGGGGCACGCCATTCGCAGAATCCTACCGACGCAGACGTCCAAAGCATTCGGGGTTCAACGAAGTTCGACCGATCGGGCAATTGAAAAGATCTACGTGATCAATCTCGATCGTGAACCAGGTCGATGGTCTCGAGTGCGGCAGGAGCTAGGACGTATACAAGATAGATTAGGCAATGATCTTCTCAGTCTGGCGGAACGGCATGCCGCTGTGGACGCGAGATGTTTTTTGCAGGATCCATCTAAAGATTCAGAGGTAAATCCTTACTACACATTGGCAGATCAACTATTCGTCGAGCCCCAGCCTCGGACACAACCGACGGATTATGAGCTTGACGCACCGATCCGGATGAGTAGGGCTGAAGTCGCTGTTGCCAAATCACATATTGAAGTCTGGAGGCGAGTTGCGCAGGGCGAACAAGAATATGCTCTGATCCTAGAGGATGACGTGTGGTTTCATCCCACTTTCGCTCGCCATCTTGACAAGGTTTGGAGGGATCTAGAGGCCGACAAAGGAAAGCACCAAAGCTTCGACGTTCTATACGTTTCATACATGGAAGTGACGCATGGTGCTCCAAAGACGTTCGTGTCGAGCCATGTGTTCCAGCCGATGCGCGGGCTATGGTACTTGTCGGGATACATCCTTTCCAAAAAGGGTGCAGAGAAACTTCTTCACTTACTGCCTTGTCGTGGCCCGGTTGATCTTTGGATAAATCATCAGTTTCGAGCATTGGATGTATACGCATCCAAGCGCAGCATTATCCGCCAAAGAACAGACACAACCTCATCCAACTCGTACTCGATTCTTCCGGCTCTCTCTACGATCGGCGCGATCAACAGCGAGGGGGCAGCCCTGTTCAATGCTCGTCCCACTCAATTTCCTGTTTTTGCGTTTGGCCCGGCCAACTCGGGTCAGTCATCCCTTGCGATGGCCTTGTCGATGCTCGGGTACCGATGCTGCAGCGATCTAAAGGCGCTGCCGTACCATGAGTTAAAAAGACTTTGTGAGGGCAATGCTGATCGGGTGTTCAATGCGTACGTCAATGTGGGATGCCTCGAGTCAATGATCGGGGATCTTCGACGTAGATATCCTAAAGCCAAGTTCATCGTGACGACGCAACCAAACGATGCCGCTAGGCAAGCGGCGCGGAACTATCTAGCCAACTTTGAAGGCGCGGATGTCATCATCCTTGATGACGGCGACGTCAATGCTTGGCGCATTCTCTGCGAGCAACTTCGGTGCGCGCCACCTTTATGCACGTTCCCAAAATTGGACGATTTGGGACAACGACATGTCGTTGAAGCGCATGGCCAACCTGCACTCACCAAAAAGAACGCGATAGCAGAGCGGGATCGGTCTCCATGGGTTGTTGAGACGGATCACCGCACTTGGTCAGGGATTCGAGTCTTACCAGAGGCACCGGAGAGCGAGAACGATTGGGTAGATGCCTACGATGGCTCTGGGAGGATCGACTCACTGCGGTGGTCTGCACGGTCAGACACATTCGCCGGAAATTTAGCGTTGTTCCGTCCCCTGAATATCGAGTTCGATGAAAGTGAAGGGGCGACGATTCATGTGAGGCGAGAAGAACTGGGCGCTCGACAGTACAGTGCAGGCGCCCTAACCAGCCACGCCGCGTACTTGTATGGGAGGTTTGAGTCAACCTTTCAAGCGTCCAGCGTACCGGGGGTGATCACTGGGTTCTTTCTTCACCGCAACTCACCACATCAGGAGATTGACATCGAGATTGCTGGAAACATGCCGAATCGCCTTCTCGTCAATGTCTTCTATAACCCGGGCGACGAAGGTGCGCAGTTCGACTACGGCTATCGAGGCGCTCCTAACTACATCGAACTGGGCTTCGACGCTTCTAAGGGGATGCATCGGTATGCTATCGAATGGACCCCATGGGAGATCCGATGGTTAGTGGACGACCTACTGGTCCATCGCCGCGTGCTTTGGGATCCCACCCCGATTCCTCATTTGCCTATGAAACTGCACTTCAACGCGTGGCCTACTCGATCATCTCAGCTCGCGGGGCGCCTCAACAACCGTCGGCTTCCGACAATGGCAAATGTTCAGTCAATTCGCGCGCTTGCGCACGGACCATCTGCACAGGAGCATCAGGCTAGGGTTCTCCACGATTTGGACGTGACAATATCAATGGAGTTTCAAGATGAAGATACTCTCTTACAACCCGGGCCATGATGGCGCATTTGCCTACGTTGAGGACGGCCGCTTGGTATTCTCCATTGAGGCCGAAAAGAGTTCGAAGTACCGACATTCAACACTATCTGTCCCCGATGCATTCGATGCACTAGCCGAACTTCATGCCGTTCCAGACGTACTCTGCAAAGGGGGATGGTGGCCTGGCGATCTTGCGCACGGAGGGGATACGGCAGCGGAATACCGCGGCAGCAATCACGACCAAGTGATTGTCAGCAAAAAGCACTTGTTGGGAAAGACCATCGACTTCTTCTCATCATCCCACGAGCGCTCGCACCTTCTCTGTGCGTTTGGAATGTCTAACCTACGGAAGGGTACCCCGTGCTATGTGTTGCTTTGGGAGGGCATTATTGGGGCTTTCTACGAGATCGATCCGGAACTGAATATTACGAAGGTGGCTGATGTGATGCCAGAGCCTGGCCATCGCTACGCCATGCTCTACGCATTAGCAGATCCTACTTTCGACAAAAGTACTGCTGAATTTTCCCGGTTATCTGATGCAGGGAAGCTGATGGCGCTCGCTTCGTTCTCGAAAAGAAGCCAGCCATCGAGCGAGGAGGAGGCAATCATGTCTTTCCTGTTGCAAGATTGCGAGCACCTTAAGCCCCGCGATTGTGAAGCCTTGAAAGGGTTTCAGCACTACAACGTGGGATTGGAAGATCCAGAATTCCGCAACTTTGCAGGCATCTTCAGCAACCGTCTGTTTGACCGGTTTCATCAGTTTGCTGAGGCGAATTTGAAACGGGGCATGCCGTTGTTAATAGCGGGGGGGTGTGGGCTCAACTGCGATTGGAACACTAAATGGAAGGAATCTGGATTGTTCAGCGATGTGTTCGTCCCCCCAGTCGCTAACGATTCGGGTTCTGCGATTGGTACGGCCATCGACGCACAGTTTTATTTTACCGGCGATCCAAAGATAGAGTGGGATGTCTATTCAGGCTTGCACTTCCTTTCCGACAAAGCTGTCGATATCGCCCTGTTCGACGAATTGGAACCGAGCATTGCCACAGTTGCCGCAATGTTGGCCGGCGACTTGATCTTGGGATGGGTAAGCGGCCGCTACGAAATCGGGCCGCGCGCCTTAGGTAATCGCTCCATCTTGGCAGCCCCTTTCAGAGCCGGTACCAGAGAGCGGCTGAACATCATCAAGCAACGGGAACAGTTTCGTCCCATCGCTCCAGTCTGCTTGGAGACGGATGCTGAAAAATGGTTTGGATGCAGTCAACCTAGTCCATTCATGCTTTACACCTATAGGGCCTCCACTGATGAGCTGGCAGCGGTTACCCATGTGAACGGGACTGCGCGTATTCAAACTGTGTCCGCTGTGAGTAATCCTTCTTTATTCGAATTACTTACTGCTTTCAAGGCAATTACAGGTTACGGTGTACTCTGCAACACATCCTTGAACTTCAAGCACAAGGGTTTCATTAACTCGATGTCTGATCTTTCGGTTTACACATTGCAACATGAACTGGACGGTTTCGTGGTCGAAGGGAAAATTTACATGCTGAAATCATCGGTGGGTTATCAGGACTACTTACGCAGTCATAGTTGAAAGTAATTCTTGCCCGGCACTCATCCCACCGCCTCTAAAAATCGAGACGATTGTTCCCGAACCATAGCGAGTACTAATGGGCTAATTTTTCGCGGCCGGGTGAGATTTCGGCTTGTTTGATCTGAATCTGCGCCTACCGTAAGTTTTGTTTCGGAGGCGATCCTTCGTATACGGCTGGCCGGCAGTATCTTCTGCCCGCCTCCTACCAGCTTCCATACGGAATGCCGTACTTTTCCACATATCGCTTAGCCTTCTCACTTACCGGATAGGCATAACGACCACCGTGCTTCCCTTGTTCCGGCCCCAAAACTTCTATCCCTCCTTGACCTCGGGCGACCTCAACCGGATTTCGACATGAATCTCTAACCCATGCTTGGAGTACGCCGCCCGGAGCGAGACCCACGTAGAGCGACGCCATAAACCGAGCGGTTTTCTCCGGTGTTTCCGGGCAACGCTGGTGTGTTGACTTCACCATCAATTGCCTGCCCTCTTCCGGAATTTCGATGAAACCTTGATAGGTTTTTTGCTCTGTTATGGATTGCCAGCGGACAAAGATCTGTTTTGGAAGATCAGCGCCCGTCACAGGTCTCCCGGTCCCCGATACTGCCCCCCAACCACGAGCAGACTCTGTGCTGAAATCGGGTTCACCGCTAGCAGCAGTGCTCTTGCCAGCGCGAAAGAAAATTCTGTCATTGATGTCTTGGACGGAGCTGTCCTCTACCCAGACCTTCATGTAATTCGGCTGAACGAACACTAATTCCCACCATGGATATTTAGGGTCATTTTCGCCGGTTTCTGGGCCTCCGATTTGGCAGCCAGACAACAATAAAGCGCCCAGCAGCGCAATCCTTGCGTTCATTACAAAAGATCCATTCAGTTAAGTGTCACGACTACCAACTTCCATATGGAATGCCATATTTATCGATATACCGCTTTGCCTTTTCACTCACAGGATAAGCGTAACGCCCTTCGTTCTTACCTTGGCTCGGCCCCAGCGGCTCAATTTCAGCCTGCGCTCTAGCGACTTTGACCGGGTGGTGGCAAGAGTCTCTTACCCAAACCTGCACAACACCACCGGGGGCCAACCCTAAATAAACCGACGCCATAAATCTCGCTTCCTGATCAGGCGTCTGCGGGCAACGCTGATTGACGGACGCCACCATCAACTGCCTGGCTTTCTCTGGGATTTCTACCCATGCCTGCCACGTTTTCTGTTCGACAATCGATTGCCAACGGACCCAGATGCGAACAGGCAAATCTGCTCCCACCACTCTCCTTCCGCTGCCGCCTACCCCACCTGTCCAACCTCGGGCGGACTCTGTTCCATCTTCAGGCTCTCCCCCCGCAGCGGTGCCGCCGCCGGTTTTGTAGAAAATCCTGCCGTTAATGTCTTGAACAGAACTGTTCTCTACCCAGACTTTCATATAGTCGGGCTCGGTAAACGCCAACTCCCACCACTCGGATTTCGGGTCATTTTTTGCTGAAAGTGGATCCGCAGACTGGCACCCAGTAATGAACAGCGCGCATAGCAGGGTAAAAAGTACTTTCATCACCAAAGTTTCCAGTCAGCTACATGAGGGTGTTGTACGCGTATCGAGTCCGGCGTCGGGGCATTGATGTAAACGGCACGGACGCCACTGCCATCTCTGCGCCCGAGAGGATGGTTCCAATTTGCAGACATGTGAATGTACTTCAGCTTCAGCAATTGGTCTTCTTGGATTGAGGTGTCGTAACTACCCGCTAGAAATCGATCACACAGCGCTTGAAGCTCCGCGGGCACTGCCAACTCAGGCGTATCAGGAATGTCTTGAAACCGAACACCCTTCTCTTTTGCCAATCGGTACATCACTCGTAGATATACCCTGGAGAGCAAGCCACTCACAGGACGTTTCAGTTGCACTGCGGCATATACGCGCTTCATGCGCGGGCTGAGCCGATCCCGCGGATCAACTGGCAGTAGAAGCGCTTCAGGCGTAACGATCTCCAGCATCTCTGCTGGCCATCCTTTTGCGAGCCACTGCCCCTTCACCGTCACGGCATCACGGTAGATAGACGTAGTGGAGACATCAGTAAATTGCGACACTTCAAGCGTTTGCATCGGACTGACGAGCACGCACTCTTGGACTTCATCGCGGTAGCCACCGCCGATGTCGGAATGAACCCCGGGCAGAGTTATTTCCAAGTGATCCGCTTTAACGCGGCTCAGAGCGAAGTTAACCCGATATTCGTCACGCGCGGATAACTGCACCACATCAGTGAAGAAGCGGCGGTCGAGGTAAAGTTTGATTCCTGTTGCGATGGGACTTTTGATGTCCCCCAGATTCGACCAGCCAGCAATGGAGGGCACCGTATCAAAAAGGCCAATAAAACCCATGTTGATGCTGCTTTTGTACTCTTCGATGAAGGTGCGGCTGAGGGCGTTGGCATTGCTGCGCAACACTTCCCCGAGTGGCCCCTGCTTTCCACGTACGACCTCGTTAGCAAAGTGTCTTGCGGCAGCAGCACCACGGCTGAAGCCGAATGTATCAAAAGTCAGGGACGTAATTTCACTATTGGGATTGTTATCCAGCACGTCCTTGATACGGGTTTTGATCTCCGCAAACGACAGCTGAACACGGCCTGCCACGCCTGTTTCGCCTCGGCCAGTACCTCCACCTAACGTACTGTCCTTTTTGCCTGACTCAGTTCCTATTCCCTCGATGTAAATCATCCGGAACGCTTGCTTCTGCGAACTATCCCCTTCAGCCCTTTGAGGTGCGAAGTACAGTTCGCTCAGTTTCTGAACATTGGAGGTGCTATTGGCGTAGCTGCTGTCCGGATCCTTCATATAGGGCTGACAACTGGCAGGAATATCCTCCGGCGCAATCGGATGCTGCGCCCCACACAGCAATCCAGCCGCCGTGTTATTCGCATTATTCCCAGTGCCATCAAAGAAAACCCCAATCCTCAACGCAATCCCGATTTTCTCAGGTTCGCGCGCAGGTTCTTTCCCGTGTTTCTCATATTCCGCCCAACGCTGGGCATGAATATCGACGGGTTTGGCTTCTTCGTAGCGGTAGTTTTTCGGGGGGTTGGGTACGTAGCCACTCATCCGTGATTCCTGGTTCTGATCCTTGAGAACGGCCCGAAGGGTGACAGCCGAGGCTGGGGGGCGCAAGCCGTGGCCGTTTGCCAGCCTCGTTGAGAAAATTGCTGTGGCAGGGATTTCACTTGGCGTTAACCAGGATGGACTGATTGTCGTACTTCAGGTTTTTAAATATAGGCATTAAGCGCAAAATTTAGTGATAGTACCCACTTTACAAACATCAACCTCTAGCAAATTAATTCTCTGCCGATAAGGAGAAATGTCGAATATCTGAAAAACACGGGAGCAGTGTCATGGAGTATGACCCGATCATGCAAATGGGATCAATTGCATGGATCATCGTAAGTAGTATCGCCTTTCTGTATATAATTTTCTATTGGCTACTTGTAAAGGGAACAAAGTACCTTTCTATGCGCCTGGATGATATTGGCTGGAAAAAAGCTGATTATTGGTGGATTACAATTGGAGCATTTGGATTCGTCATCCAGATAATTCAGGCTGGAACCGCTATTAATCAATCCACTATAAATATGGAAGAAAGCCTCGGCCGACTCACCAGCCAAAATCTCAACATGGCTGCTGCGAGACTCAGTGACCCGCCAATTTGCCAACAGCCTTCAACGATCAATGCAGATAAAGTCATGAATACTATTTCCAACGAACTGTCTGTAGCGTGCGATGAGTTTAAAAAAATCAGACCTGATGAGCCGACAAAAACGCAAATTGATTTAAAGATAATACGTTACTTTTCCGAGCAAAATGACGGAATAGTTAGATACAAAAACCCTTTGATCAAAGAAAGATTTGACGAACTGAATCAAGAATACGCCAAACACATAATACAAGCTGACTCAATCGAAAAAGTAAAATCCACCTATAGACACTTCGAGGAAGTTTTCGATCTAATAAAATACGCAGCATCTATTTTTCTCGGAGCAGCAATCGCCTTGAGACTAGCAAAAGTTACAGGAGAGATAAGACTGAAGACACACCCGGTAAAAAAACAACCGCCTCCTGATATAGAAATAGAAGAACTGACGAAGCAACAACCACAGCGTAACTAAAGACTAGGAAGCGATACTTCTTATTGCTAACGGCAAAACCCGCTGTGGCGACGGTTACAAATTCGCCACAGCGGGCTTACGACCTATCCTTTCAACTCGACGTTATCCAGCGCTTGATTGACGGCGATTTCGCCGAGCATCACGACCTGGGCGATGCCCAGTGCGGTTTTGCGGTGGGGGGTGTCGAGCATGGCGGCGAAGTTGAGGAGCATTTCGCTGGCGGAGCCGAGGGTTTCGCTGGCGTTGGCGAGCAGGGATTCGCTGTTGTACTTCGGGTTGGCGAGGTACATGCGTTCGGGTTGGTGGGCGCTGGCCATGATTTGGCTGGCGGGTTTGAGGTAGTGGTCGAGGGCACGTTCGGCGGCTTCGTGGAATCGCTTGGAGTCGGGGGATTCGTAGGGGGATGTTGGGTCGGTTTCGGGTGGGTTGGGTGTTGGTTTGATCATTGATGAAACTCCTACGTCAAAAAAAGGAGCCATCACTCTCGCTACCAAACGAGGGTGGCGGCCATGCGCAGGTTGGTAGACCGGGACGTAGAAAACCGGCGCGCCCGAAGACGCCCTGTGCATGACCACCATAAAGCCGTGTCGAACAGACACTGCGAATCATGATGCTTATGCAATCTACGAAAACTCAGGGCTACCAAACCCGATCGCTGTTTTTCAGCGACCGACAGACGATAGAACCCGCGACCTAGACGCACAAGCCGGCGGATTCTGGCTTAGTCGTAGGTAACGGCGCAAGGCGTTGTAGGGTTTCGGTGATTACTTGAGGCTTGGTTTAAACAGTGGTGGTTTTTACTGTTTATTCCGGTCAGTGGTTGATGGGGTGACTGGGTGGGCGTCTTCGCGAGCAGGCTCGCTCCCACAGGGGATTTGTGGTGGGTTCGGGATTTGCGGTGACCGGGTTGGCGCCTTCGCTAGCAGGCTAGCTCCCACAGGGTTATGTGGTTGGGTTGGGGTTGGTGGTGGCTGGGCTGACGTTATCGCGAGCAGGCTCACTCCTACAGGGGATTGTGGTTGGGCTGGGCTGGCGTCTTCGCGAGCAGGCTCGCTCCCACTGGGTAATGCGGGTTAGGCGTCATGTCGCTGGATGCGGAATACGAGGCTGGGGGCTTTGCCTGGGACGTCGTCTAGATCGCCGAAGCGCTGCATGCCGATCTTTTCCAGGACGCGGATTGAGGCGATGTGGTCGGGTCTGACCAGTCCGAAGACTTCGGGTAAGCCGAGGTGTTCGAATGCGTGGGTCAGCGCGGTTTGGGCGGCTTCTGTTGCGTAGCCGTGGCCCCACGCTTCGACGGCGAAGCGGTAGCCTAGGTTGATGACTGTTTTCCCCAGATAGTCATGGGCAGCGATGCCGGCGAATCCGAGGATTTTTTCGGGGGCTTGGGTGCTGCTGATTGTCCACCATCCGTAGCCGTGGGTTGTCCAGTGTTGTAGCCAGCGATTTAGCAGGGCGTCGGCCTGGGCGATGTCGGTCATGGGGCCGGCGGGGTTGAATTGGTTGGTTTGTGGGTCGCTGAAAATCGCGAATACGGTGGGTAGGTCTGCTTGTTTTGGGCGTCTGTAGATCAGGCGTGGGGTGGGGTCTGACATGATCGAAGCCTTGGGATTTTGGGTGGGTCAGTGGGTTGTGTGGCGGTTGGGCTGGCGTCTTCGCGAGCAGGCTCGCTCCCACAGGTTTTTTTGTTTGGCATGGGGCTCCCACAGGGATTAGGGGATGGTTAGGGTCGGTGGCGTGTCATGTTGATGAGGGCGGATCGTCCACCATTCGGTGCCGGGCGCTCTTCGATGGAAAACGGCACGAAGCCAAGTTTCGGGTAGAGCAGCAGGCCTGCGGTGTTTTCGTTGAAGCAGGACAGTTGCACTTCCTTGGCCCGGTACTTTTCGAAACCCAATGCGGTCATGGTCTCGACAATGTACCGCGCAACACCCTGGCCTCGGGCGTAGGGCGCGACGATGACGTTGCCGATACAGCAGATGCCATCGTGCTCAGCGCGGTAGAAGTTGGCGAAGCCGACGAACTCGCCGTTGGCCAGGAAAGCCGTGGAGTCGAAGCGTTGGCTGATTGCGCTGTGCATCTGTTCTTCCGTCAGCGGGAAGTTGGCTTTCGGGAACATGAAGAACAGCTCTTGTTCGCCTTGCGGAAAGCTGCAGAGGGTGTTGACGTCGTCGGCCGTCACTGGCCGGTGGGAGAAATTCATCGCTGCCCTGCCCTCACTTTTTACCCGCCAGATGATGCGCAACCAAGGCGTTGGCATGACCGTGGCCCATGCCGTGTTCGTCCTTGAGCCAAGCCACCAGTTCCATGTGCTTCTTGTCGGTGATGCCGGCGAGCAGGTTCAGCCAGTGATCGATGGGCTGGCCGTATTTTTTCTCGATGGAGGGGAAGTACGACGCCGGGCCTTTTACCTTGTTGTCTTCGCTCATGCTGCAAGCTCCCTGTGGTCACGACGGAGGGTCGGCGGACGCTCCTTGTCGGCACGTCATAGAGTGGACGCGAGACGCTGTTCCGGCAAGTGGCCCGCCGATCAGTTCGGGCGACACGGCACCGCTTATTTTTTCGTTAGCGCTCTGAGTCGTTCTCTATCGGTCAGCCCATCGGTCCTGACGCTGGCGACAGTCGTGTGGTTTTTCTGCTCCGGCGAAAGGATCGGTGCGCCGGGGTATCGGTAATCGCTAAAGCCCTGCATGACTTTTTGGTCGATGACACTGTTACCGCAACTTTGCCGCAAGGCGATCGCTGGCACCAACGAGCCGGGGGTGTAAGTCAGTTCCAGCTGCACCGACTTGCGCTCGGGGGTCGACAGCTTTTCTCGCGCCAGAGCCTTCTCGATACCGTCAATCTTCGCCCTGACGCCATACTGCATCCGGTTGAGATAAACCTTGTTGTACTGCTGTTGTTGTTCGATCGTCATCACCACGCCTTTGCTGCGCAGGCGTTGGAGGTTGTCCCATGAGTCGGCTTTGAAATACAGCTTCAGCGCCCCCTGAAGGTCTTGCGGGCCGCCTTTGCCGTTCTCCAGAAACTCGGCGACTTTGAGCTCCATTGCGGTATTGCCGGGTTCCGCGATTGAGCGCTCATAAAAGTCCCGGGCAGCCACCAGATCGACCGGCCCGCCGACACCGGCTGCCGCCATATCGCCCAGTCGGCTGTAGACATTCGGCGCACGTCGGGCCACCGACTCATAGATGTCTTTGGCCTTCTCGATGTTTTTCGGCACGCCATGTCCCTGCTCGTACATCTCACCGAGGATCACCTTGCAGTTGGCGTTCTGGGTGCTGAGATAGCGGATCTCGTCGAACTGCTGCTCACTGATCGACGCTTGCTTGAAGTACGCCGCACAACGAAAGCTGGGGAATTCATCGCCCGCAAAATTGGGGCGATGGTGGGATTTGCAGCCTGCAACGAGGGCAGTAAGCGCCAGTACAGCAACAACCTTGTTCATGAATGGCATCCGTTGAAATCGTGCAGATTTCATCGGCAGGCAGACGCAAAACCTGAAGTGTCGGTTGCTCGAAAACACCAGAAAAAACCTGTGGGAGCGGGTTTGCTCGCGAAGGCGGTGTGTCAGCCAAGATCATCAACAGCATCGCCACGCAGTTGGGTGGGCGAATCCCCCTGGTGAACCGCGCTGAGGGCGGCCTGCGCGCCACCTTGTCGATGTCTGACCCGCTTCGCAACACAGCACCCGCGAGCCGCCGCAGAGTTGAGTCTGCCGTCCCTCGCCGAGGGACAGCCTCAGATCGAACGCTGATTCACCCGCGCCATCAATTGCTCGGCACTTTCCTTGCGCTCGGAGTAGCGGTCGACCAGATGCGCCTGTTGATCGCGCAGCAGCACGGTGAACTTCACCAACTCTTCCGTCACATCCACAACACGATCATAAAACGGCGACGGTTTCATCCGCCCGTTATCGTCGAACTCCATATAGGCCTTCGGCACCGAGGATTGGTTGGGGATGGTGAACATGCGCATCCAGCGCCCCAACACGCGCAACTGGTTGACCACGTTGAACGACTGCGAACCGCCGCAGACCTGCATCACGGCCAGGGTTTTGCCTTGGGTCGGACGCACGGCGCCGAGTTCCAGCGGGATCCAGTCGATCTGCGCCTTGAACACGGCGGACATCGCGCCATGGCGTTCGGGTGAGCACCAGACCTGGCCTTCCGACCACAGCACCAGATCGCGCAGTTCCTGCACCTTGGGATGGTCGACCGGAACGTCGTCGGGCAGCGGCAAACCGGACGGGTTGAAGATCCGCGCTTCGGCGCCGAAGTGTTCGAGCAGGCGCGCGGCCTCCTCTACCAGCAAACGGCTGAACGAGCGTTCGCGGGTCGAGCCGTAGAGCAGCAGGATGCGTGGTTTGTGTTGATCCAAAGAAGACGTCTGTAAGCCTTCGAACAGCGAATGATCAAGATTGGGCAGTTGTTCTGACATATGTCCTCCAGCTCAGAGGGAGCCGATACGATCCAGCTCACGCTGGAGTTCAGCGCGGTTGAGTGATTTGAATGGCAGGCCGAGAAAGGTCGCGCAGCGCCGCTCGATGATCGCCAGCGTGGCAGCAAACGCCGCGTCCACGGCGGCATCGTCGCCGATCACATCCGAGGGATCTGCCAGGCCCCAATGGGCTTTGAGCGCAGGGCCGAAGTACACCGGGCAGCTCTCACCGGCGGCCTTGTCACAGACGGTGATGACAATGTCTGGCGGATTGTCTTCGAACGCGTCATTGCCTTTGCTATACAAGCCATCGATGGCAATGCCGGCCTGTTGCAACGTCGACAGGCTGCGTGGCAACACTTGGCCCTTGGGGAAACTTCCGGAACTCACGGCCTCGAATCCGGGGCGCGCCAGATGATTGAACATGGCTTCAGAGAGGATGCTGCGGCAGCTGTTGGCCGTGCACATAAACAGAATTCGCATGGTTTTCTTGCTTCCTCAGCAGCAGGCGGTTTCACGGACGGGACGACCGTCCATGTTCTGCAGGCGGGCGGCATTGTCCTTGAGCCAATCGGCATTGGCTTTGGACGTCACTTGCAGGATTTCGCGCACCCACGCCGGCAGCTCCGGGTTGAGACGGTAATAGACCCACTGGCCCTGACGGCGATCAAGCAGCAAACCATTGCTGCGCAATTGCGCGAGGTGGCGGCTGATTTTCGGCTGGCTGTCGCCGAGTGCACACATCAGCTCGCAGACGCACAGCTCACCTTGATCGGAAATGAGCAGCATGGCGCGAACGCGGGTTTCGTCGGCGAGGCTCTTGAAGACTTCGGTGGGGGTGATCATGGGAGGGGCTCAGCACATATGGAAATTCGAATATACGGATATCCATATATTTATCAACCCGGAAATAACACCCATCTCGGGTGATATGCGCATACCCCTGTGGGAGCGAGCCTGCTCGCGAAGGCGGTGGGTCAGGCGAGATTTGCGTATCAGATACACCGCTTTCGCGAGCAGGCTCGCTCCCACAGGGGGATTTGGATGCGGCTGGTTTAACCGCGTAAAAGCCCCTGCTCCGCCTCACACAACCCCACCACATAATCCCAGACCACCCGCAGCCGCACCGACTTGTGCAACTCGCGCCGCGTGCTGATCCAATAACTGCGCTCGATGCTTTCATCCGGCAGCAACGGCACCAGATCGGGATCCGACTCGGCCATGTAGCAAGGCAGCACTGCAATGCCCAATCCCGACCGCGCCGCTTCCTGCTGCGCAATGACACTGGTGCTGTGAAACACAACCCGAGGGCTGCGACAGAAGCTGTTGAGAAACATCAGTTCCTGGCTGAACAGCAAGTCATCGACATAGCCGATCCACGCATGCCGCCCGAGGTCTTCGCGGCTGTGCAGTGGCGGCGCCTTATCGAGATAACTTTGGCTGGCGTACAACGCGAGTCGATAGTCCGTGAGTTTGCGCGTCACCAGCATGTCCGCCGCCGGGCGCTCCAGATGAATGCTGATTTCCGCCTCACGGTTGAGGATGCTGACAAAGCGCGGCACCGCGACCAGTTCCACTTCCAGCCCCGGATAACGCTCGAACAAGCCAATCATGCGACTGGCGAGAAACTTGATGCCCAGCCCTTCGGTGACGCCGACACGAATCTTGCCCAGTGGCGCAGTGGATTGGGTGATTTCTTCCTGCGCCAGCAACGCAACGTTTTCCATCGCTTCGGCATGTTTAAGCAACGCCTCCCCCGCCGGGGTCATTTCGTAGCCTTGCGCGTGCTGGACGAACAGCGCGGTGCCGAGGCTTTTTTCGATGGCTTCGATGTGGCGGGCGACGGTGGCGTGGGTGGTGTTGAGGCGGCGGGCGGCGGTGAGCAGCCGACCGCTGCGTTGCAGTTCGAGAAAAAACCGCAGGTCGTTCCAGTCGAACATGGCGTGTCCTTGTCAGCTATGGTCTATGCAGGCTGTTTGAAAACGCACAGCGGCTGCGCAAAAACTAACATTCTTTTGACGAAAGCTAACAACTAGAGTGTCCGACAATAAAAACAAAAAGCGAGGTCAGGGAATGCAGACTTCCCTCGATGAATACGACTACATCGTGGTCGGCGCCGGCCCTGCCGGGTGTTTGCTGGCCAATCGGCTGTCGGCGGATCCGCAGCAGCGTGTGCTGTTGCTTGAAGCCGGCGGGCGCGACAACTATGCGTGGATTCACATTCCTGTCGGTTACCTGTTCTGCATCGGTAACCCGCGCACCGACTGGTGCTTCAAGACTGAAGAACAACCGGGCCTCAACGGCCGCGCGCTGAGTTATCCGCGCGGTAAAGTGTTGGGCGGCTGTTCTTCCATCAACGGCATGATCTACATGCGCGGCCAGGCCAACGATTACGATGGCTGGGCAGCCGAGGGCAATCCGGGCTGGGCCTGGAATGACGTGCTGCCGCTGTTCAAGCAAAGCGAAAATCATTTTGCCGGGGATGCTGAATTTCACGGTGCCAAGGGTGAATGGCGCGTTGAACAACAACGACTGTCGTGGCCGATTCTGGATGCGTTTCGCAGTGCCGCCGAGCAAAGTGGCATCGCCAGCATCGATGACTTCAATCAGGGCGACAACGAAGGTTGCGGCTACTTCCAGGTCAATCAGAAATCCGGTGTGCGCTGGAACGCGGCGAAGGCTTTTTTGAAACCGGTGCGTGACCGGGCGAATCTGACGGTGCTGACCGGGGTTGAGGTGGATCGGGTTCTGCTCGAAGACGGTCGCGCTTCAAAAGTCAGCGCGCGTCATGAAGGTCAGGTCAAACAGTTCAAGGCACGCAAAGAGATTGTCTTGTGCGCCGGTGCTGTCGGCTCGCCGAGCATTCTGCAGCGCTCCGGAATTGGCCCACGGCCGTTGCTCGAACGCTTGGGCATCGGCGTGATTCATGAGCTGCCGGGCGTCGGCGGCAACCTGCAGGATCACCTGCAACTGCGCCTGATCTACAAACTGGAAAACGCACGCACGCTGAACCAGATCGCCGGCAGCGTGTGGGGCAAGATGGGCATGGGCCTGCGTTATCTGTATGACCGTAGCGGGCCGCTGTCGATGGCGCCGAGTCAGTTGGGCGCGTTTGCGCGTTCGGGGCCGGAGCAGACCTCGGCGAATCTTGAGTACCACGTGCAGCCCCTGTCGCTGGAGCGTTTTGGCGAGCCGTTGCACAGCTTTCCGGCGTTTACCGCTTCGGTGTGCGATCTGCGTCCGCAGAGTCGTGGACGGATCGATATTCGTTCGGAGGATCCGCAGGAGGCGCCACTGATTCAGCCCAACTATCTCAGTCATCCTGAAGATCTGCGCGTGGCGGCAGATGCCATTCGCCTGACCCGACGCATCGTCAGCGCGCCTGCCCTGCAAGGGTTCAAACCGGTTGAGTACCTGCCGGGCGCCAACCTGCAGAGTGAAGAAGAGTTACAGGAAGCAGCAGCGAAAATCGGCACGACGATTTTCCACCCGGTCGGCACCTGTCGCATGGGCAATGACGGTGATGCGGTGGTCGACGCACAGCTGCGCGTTCACGGCGTGCCAGGTTTACGCATCGCTGATGCGTCGATCATGCCGCGCATCACCTCGGGTAACACGTGTTCGCCTACGCTGATGATTGCCGAGAAAGCGGCACAACTGATCCTCAGCCCCAACACCAGGAGCAGCACCGCGAAATTGGAGCTGGCCCAAACCCTGTAGGAGCTGCCGAAGGCTGCGATCTTTTGACTTTGGATTTTCCAGATCAAAAGCAAGATCAAAAGATCGCAGCCTGCGGCAGCTCCTACAAGGGACCGCGTTTAATCCAAGGCATCACCCGGACACGCAACACCAGTGGAACAACAAAAACAATCACTGTGAGGGATACCGATATGTCAGAACACGTTCAGCCGCTGGACGCCGTGCGCAGCGCGGAGACCAGCCCGGATACACGCAAAGTCATCTTCGCCTCATCACTGGGAACGGTGTTCGAGTGGTATGACTTCTTCCTCTACGGCGCCCTCGCGGCGGTGATCAGCAAGCAGTTTTTCGCCGGGGTCAACGACACCACGGCGTTCATCTTTGCGCTGATGGCCTTCGCCGCTGGCTTTATCGTGCGGCCGTTCGGGGCGCTGGTGTTCGGTCGGTTGGGGGACATGATCGGGCGCAAATACACCTTTCTCGCGACGATCATTCTGATGGGCGTGGCGACGTTCTGCGTCGGCCTGCTGCCGACTTACGCCAGCATCGGCATCGCCGCGCCGATCATTCTGGTGCTGCTGCGCATGCTTCAGGGTCTGGCACTTGGCGGTGAATACGGCGGCGCTGCAACCTATGTGGCCGAGCACGCACCGATTGGCAAACGCGGCTTCCACACCAGTTGGATTCAATCCACCGCTACCCTCGGCCTGCTGTTGTCGCTATTGGTGGTACTCGGTTGCCGCTACTTCACCGGCGATCAGTTTGAAGTGTGGGGCTGGCGCATTCCGTTCCTGCTGTCGATCGTGCTGCTGGGCATTTCCACCTGGATCCGCCTGAGCCTGCACGAGTCGCCGGCGTACCTGAAAATGAAAGAGGAAGGCAAAACCTCGAAGGCGCCGATCCGCGAATCCTTCGGTAAATGGGAGAACCTCAAAGTCGTGCTGATCGCCCTGTTCAGCATCAACGCCGGCCAAGCGGTGACCTTCTACGCGGCGCAGTTCTACGTGCTGTTCTTCCTCACCCAGTTCCTGAAAATGGACCCGGCGGTGGCCAACACCTTGCTGATCATCAGCGTGGTCATCGGCGCACCGTTCTTCATCTTTTTCGGCTGGCTGTCGGACAAGGTCGGCCGTAAACCAGTGCTGATGCTCGGCTTGCTGCTGGCCACGGCGCTGTACTTCCCAATCTTTAAATCCCTGGCGCACTACGCCAACCCGGCGATCGATCAGGCCAGCCGTCAGGCACCGATCACCGTGCTGGCGGATCCGGCGACTTGCACCTTCCAGTTCGACCCGGTCGGCAAAGCCAAATTCGACAGCCCGTGCGACAAGGTCAAAACCTTCCTGGTCAAGCAAGGCCTGCCCTACTCCAGCGCCGCTGCGCCTGCTGGCAGCGCCGTGCAAGTGAGTGTTGGCGACGTCAAACTCGATGGCTTCGATGAAGCCGCCCTGCGCGGCGCGATCACCCTCGCCGGCTACCCGCAACAGGCCGATCTGCAGCAGATCAACAAACCGATGATCGTTGCCCTGATCGTGGCGCTGATCATCATCTCGGCCATGTGCTACGGCCCGTTGGCGGCGCTGATGGTCGAACTGTTCCCGACGCGCATTCGCTACACCTCGATGTCGCTGCCGTACCACATCGGCAACGGCTGGTTTGGCGGGTTCCTGCCGACGGTGTCGTTTGCGCTGGTGGTGTACACCGGGGACATCTTTTATGGGCTGTGGTATCCGGTGTTGATCACCGGGGTGAGCCTGGTGGTGGGGATGATCTGTTTGCGTGAGACGAAGAATATCGATCTCGACAAGAACTGAAACTCAACCAGACAAATATCGGCGAGGGCTTTTACCCTCGCCGTTTTTTTTGCTCAGGCATCAGCCTTGATCACCTCGAACTTCACCTGATCCGGATAAAACGCCACGTAGTCGCGAATTGGCGCTACTGACACTTTCGGATTCTCATACGTCCACACCGCATTCGCGCCTTCATGTCCCGGCACCTGCAAGCTGAAGTAGTTGGCGTCGCCCTTGTACGGGCAGTAACTGGTGTGGTCAGTGCGAGCGAAATACTTTTCGTCGATGTCTTCGCGGGGGATGTAATAGACCGGCGGGTAGTTGGCTTCGTTGAGGATCAATACGTGGGAGGACGCGGCGACCTGGATGCCGTGGAATTTAACGATCAGGCAGCCGGGAAGTTGTTCGAGCGCAATGACGGGACTGGGGCCGGAGCTTTTCATGGGGTTCTCCTGAATACGGCGAAGAGACCGGTTCAGGTATAGCCCATCGGTTCTGGTTGGGGTGGATTTACAGCTGAACGGCCCATCAACTTCAAAAGCCCCTCACCCTAGCCCTCTCCCGGAGGGAGAGGGAACTGACCGAGTTGTCTGGCGAAATCCATCGACCTGAAAAATCGAGTCGATTATGGATTCAAAGCCAATCGTTCAAGTCGGTGAATTTCGCCAATATCCCCCAATCGGTCCCCTCTCCCACTGGGAGAGGGTTAGGGTGAGGGCCGCTCTTCAGGCATCACGCAACAATATCAGTCGCCACCGCCTGCCCCACCACACCCACAGCAAAGTCCACCGAACCCTGCCCCGTCAGGTCAACCATCAGGCTGGTCTGATTGGTCTGCGCGAAGTAGGTCAGAATAGCGTCGCCCGCATGCCCGGTGAAACCGCTGACGAAGTTCAGCGACGCCGTGCCCGTGGCGAAACCGGCGATACCCGACAGGTCGATCTTGTCCAGGCCGCTGGTGAAATCCATGATCCAGTCCGGCGCAGTCATGGTCGAATCGCTGGCGGCACCGAACACGAAAGTGTCTGCGCCGGCACCGCCCCACAAGGTGTCGCCACCGCCACCACCGTAAAGGATGTCATTACCGGCACCGCCAAACAGGTCGTTGGCGGCCGCATTGCCGATCAGCAGGTCATTGCCCGAACCGCCCAGCGCATTCTCCACGGTCACACCATAAGCAATCGACACGTTGCCGACCAGGCCACCGACATCAGAGAACGAACCTTCATTGAGGTTGATCTTCTGGTTCTGGCTGAAACCGGAGAAATCCAGCGTGTCATTACCACCGCCATCCCACACTGAAAACACCACTTTGGAGGATGCCGAAGTGGCGCTGTAAAAGTCGCGCTCGGCGTTGGAGTTGAAACCGTACGTGGTGTCATCGGCGCGGGTTGCGTAGTTGGCGCCATACAGTTTCTGCACCGCAACGATATCGTCCAGCAATGGCGCCGAAGCGTACGCGCCGCTGCCGTCCTTGCTGAAATTCTGCTCGGTGTTGGCTTCACTCCAGTAGCTCATCAGGCTGTAGCCGCGAGTGTCTTCGGCATATGTCGCGTCTTTGTAAGTCGGGTTACCGTTACCGGCGTTGTAGGCGCCCGGGTGCGACAGGCCGAGGGTATGGCCGATCTCGTGGGTCAGGGTCTGGCGCCCGTAGTTGTTGGTGTCCGGGGTTTTGTTGACCTGATACTGATCGTTGATCAAGTACCACGACTGGCCGTCATAGCTGCCGCCGCTCGGCAGGTAAGCGAACGCTGCGCCACCGGTGCTGACATCGTAGTTGCCGAAGGTCATGTGGCCATCGCCGCCCTTGCCTTCAGTGAAGGTAACGTTGGCAACGTCGGCCCAGGATTGCATGGCCAGCACGGCCTGAGCTTTTTGCTGGGCGCTGAACTCGCTGAAGTTGCCCAGTTTGACGTTGTAGTTCGCCGGTTTCTCGGTCAGGAAGGTGTAACTGAGGCCGATCTTGCCGTCAGCGTTCTTGTCGCCCCACGACAGGCCTTTGCGCAGGATTTCGTCAGCGGCCTGGTCGGCGGTGAATGAGGGTTTGCCGTTTACCAGCCCGACGCCACGGTCATACAGGTGGCTGAAGGTATCGATTTCGTCGAAGGCGCTGCTGGTTTTCGATTTGGCTTGAGCCATGATGGACTTCCTTGTTTCTGAGTAGTCAGTGTCGACAGACCACGGCGATCTTCTGGCGAGATCGTCCTGTCACTCGCGTGCTTGAATCGGCGAAAAACCTGACACAGGCGCAAACCGGGCGCTAATCAATTTCTCGATAGCCCTGCCTGCGTCCCTGTATTACCCGTCACCTGCTGCAATGGTTTTTATCTGTATATCCATACAGATAAAAGTTGCCCCTGACGCCAAGTCCGGCCATTCTGTGCACCTGTTCCGACCTTGATCGACGATGGTGGTTATGCGGCTGTACCTCTGTGAAAAACCCTCCCAGGCCAAAGACATTGCGGCCGTGCTCGGCGCCAGGCGTCGGGGCGACGGCTGCTGGCTGGGAACGGACGTCACGGTAACCTGGTGCATTGGCCATTTGCTCGAAACCGCCCCGCCGGATGCCTATGACGCCCGCTACAAGCGCTGGGTGCTGGCCGATCTGCCGATCATTCCAGACAAGTGGAAAATGACCGTCAAGCCGCGCACGGCCAGCCAGTACAAAGCGGTCAAACGCCTGCTGGGTGAAGCCAGCGAACTGATCATCGCCACCGACGCCGACCGTGAGGGCGAGATGATCGCCCGGGAACTGGTTGAGCACTGTCGTTATCGCGGTCCGATCCGCCGCTTGTGGCTGTCGGCGCTGGACGAAGCCTCGATCCGCAAAGCCCTGGCCGCACTGAAACCGGGGGCCGAAACATTCAGCCTGTATCACTCGGCGCTGGGCCGCTCGCGGGCGGACTGGCTGATCGGCATGAACATGAGCCGGCTGTTCACCCTGCTCGGGCGACAATCGGGTTATCAAGGCGTGTTGCCGGTAGGCCGGGTACAGACGCCGACCTTGCGACTGGTGGTGGATCGCGACCGCAGCATCGCCGATTTCGTGCCGGTGCCATTCTGGGCGATCGATGTCGATCTGCTGCACAACGGCATTCCGTTTACCGCGCAGTGGCGTGCGCCACCGGATGTCTGTGATGATCAGGAGCGCTGCCTCAATCAGGCGCTGGCCCAACAAGCGGCAGCGGCGATCAACGGCGCGGCCAGTGCCCGGGTGGTTAAACTGAAAACCGAGCGCATGCGCGAAGTGGCGCCCCTGCCCTTCGATCTCGGCACCTTGCAGGAAGTCTGCTCGAAGAAACTCGGCCTCGGCGCGCAGGAAACCCTCGACATCGCCCAGGCACTCTACGAAACCTACAAGGTCATCACTTACCCGCGCAGTGATTGCGGCTACTTGCCGCTAAGCCAGCACAGTGAGGCGCCGGGGATTCTTGCCGCGTTGCGTCAGGCCGACTCGAGTCTTGACGCACTGCAAGGCCATCTCGACTCCCAGCGCCGCTCCCGAGCGTGGAATGACGCCAAGGTCAGCGCTCACCACGGCATCATTCCCACCGCCGCGGCGAAGAATCTCGAACGCTTGAGCGGCAAGCACCGTGCGGTCTACACGCTGATCCGCGCACGCTATCTGGCGCAATTCCTGCCTAATCATGAATACGATCGCACCCAGGCCGACTTCGATTGCGCCGGTGAAGCGCTGCGCGCGGTCGGCAAGCAAATCATCGAACCGGGCTGGAAGCGTGCTCTGCCCGAAGCGCTGGCAGCGGCCAAGGGCCGCGAAGCCCCTGCGCCACAAACCTTGCCGGCCCTGAGCCAGGGTGTCGAATGCGCCATCGCGTCGGTGAAACTCAAGGACCTGTGGACGCAACCGCCCAAGCCCTACACCGAAGGTGACCTGATCAAGGCGATGAAGAACGTCGCCAAACTGGTCGAGGATCCACTGCTCAAACAGAAGCTCAAGGACACCACCGGGATCGGCACCGAAGCTACTCGCGCCTCGATTATTCAGGGCTTGATTGACCGTGGTTATCTAGTGAAAAACGGCAAGGCCCTCGCCGCCACCCCGGCCGCGTTCAGCCTGATCGATGCGGTGCCGCGCGCGATTGCCGACCCCGGCACCACGGCGATCTGGGAGCAGGCACTGGACATGGTGCAAAGTGGCGAAATGAGCCTGGAAGAATTCGTTACCAAACAAGCGGCGTGGATGAGCAAACAGGTGGCGCGCTGCTCCAGCCTCAGCCTGACCATCAGCGGCCCGCCCCCTGCCGGCAAAGCCTCGGCACCGTGGAAAAAGAAACGTAAATCGACCCGCAGCAAATCCGCAGGCACCACCAAACGCACGGCGAAACCGGCGAGCAAATAAAACCCGCTAGTGTTTCTGCAAGGCTCATCACTTTCAGGAACCCGGCGCATGGCCAATATCGAACTGCACCCTGCTCAACGCGATGAGCTGGAGATCATCGAAAACCTCATGCAGTTCTACATGTACGACTTCAGCGAATGGCTGCCGCTGAAGCTCGCTGATCATGGTTTCTTCTCCATCCAGCCAAAAATTGACTACTGGCGCCATCCGGCCACCCGACCGTTCCTGATTCGCGTCGACGGCGAACTGGCCGGGTTTGTGACCGTCGATGACGAAACCCATGTCGCCGGTACCGAACACAACATTGGCTATTTCTTCATCGCCCGGCGCTTTCGTGGCCAAGGCGTCGCGCAATTTGTCGTCTCTGCCCTCTTGAGCCAGATCCCCGGTCAATGGCAGATTTTCCATATCGACGCCAACCTGCCGGCCCAGCGCTTCTGGGCCAGACTGATTCCGTTATTGAGCGACGGCCACTTCACCCTGGAGCAGCGCAAAGTAGACGGTTATCCATGCACCTTCTATGTGCTGCGCACGCCTTTTTCCGTTGCCTGAACGGATTCTTTCTCATTCCAAAACAGCTTTGTCCGACAATATGTAGTGAACAAAAATAATCACTACAAAAGCGTTGACGGCGTCGTTTTGCTTTTGCATGATGAAGACGTTCCCCGATCGGGAACACGAGTAACACGCTTGAGCAAACTCGTCTGACCGCCGAGTTGTTTTTTCCGGATACACGCTGCCCACAAGGCAGATTGAAGAAGCTGACCTGGCCTGAACGTCCAGTACAAGGACGAGAAGCGCTGGCGAAAATTCTCAAGACGCTTGTGGTCGACACGGTAAATGTCGTCAAGGAGCCTCCCGGTTTTCGCTGCTTCTCCTCGTTGTGACGCTATTGCGTAGCAGTTATTCAACACGACTACATGCAACAGATGCACGACCCCGTACTTTCCACGGGCGAGCGCTGACGTCCTGGTTTCGGTGCCAGGGATCAACTAACCGATGGGCTACCTGTATTAGCGAATCAACTTTGAAAGATCACCAGACTGGTCAAGGGGCAATATCATGAATCTGAACAATCAACCTACTATCGAAGAACTGGCTCGTATGTTCGCTGCGCAAAAAGACAGCCATGACAGCCATATTCTGTGGATCAGCAAGTCGGGTCAGGTGCATATCGACTGCCTGGCGACCCATGCTGACGAAGGCGAGTTCGACCGCAACCATCAGAACCTGCTGGCCCGCCTGAAGATGTACCGTCGCGGCCACGGTTATGTTGGCAAGAAAGCCGCGGCCGACAAGGACTTCATCGGTAATGTTTTGCAAACGCTGAAACAGGCGTGGGATTCGATGCAGAACAAGAATGAAGTTCGGGTGATTGATCGGTTCTGCTGAGTTAGTCATTCAATAATTGAAAGGCCTGCTTCCTTGAAGAAAGCAGGCCTTTTTTTGTTCACTTTCACTGATTTGGCGTGACTGGAATTGTAGCCCTCACCCCAGCCCTCTCCCGAGGGAGAGGGAGCCGGTTTATGGTGCTTTGAGAACCAGAGTTCGGCTCAGGTTTCTCAGGTCGGCGTAAATCGCACAAACACCTCGGTCAGTCCCCTCTCCCTCTGGGCGGTCCGACGTTTCGGGAGGGTTAGGGTGAGGGTGAGGGGCTTCCCATGCCCAACACCAATTCCACAAACGCCACCGACGCCGCACTGTGATAATTATTACGCCGCCGCAACAACGCCGCCCCACGCTGCGGCGCCTCGCTCTCCACCCGCAACCGGCGCAACGCCCGATCCTCCGTCGCAATCGCCTGCGGCAACATCGTCGCCAGCGGCGAATGACGCACCACTTCCAGCAACGTACTCACCGAATTCACCTCGATCCGCACCTGAGGCGTAATCCCGTGCTGACGAAAATATTCATCCACCGATAACCGCGTGATGAAGTCCGGTGCCAGCAAAGCGAACTCCAGTGACGCGATATCTTCCGGCGTCAGCACCGAGTGGCTGTCATACAGCGGATGCTCCCGCCCAACCATGATCCCCAACGTTTCGGTAAACGCCGGGATGCACTCGATATCGGCGTTACGCACCGGCGTAAACGCAATCGCAATATCCAGCGAGTCATCCGCCAGCCCCGCCTCGATGTCGTCCATCGACAACTCGAATATCTGTAAATGAATCCCCGGATACCGCGCCGCAAAGTCGCGCACCAACGGCCCGACCAGATACGCCATGAACGTCGGTGTCATCGCCAGACGCAACGTTCCGCGAGACAGATCCTTGACGTCGTGCAGCGCACGTTTGCCCGCCTCCAGTTCCACCAGCACCCGGCGCGCGCATTCGATGTAAGCCTCGCCGGCATCGGTGGGTTTGACCGTGCGCGAGGTGCGATCAAACAGATTCACCCCGAGGGATTCTTCCAGTTGGCGGATCTGTTGCGACAAGGTCGGCTGCGACACATGCAGCGCCTCGGCGGCACGGGTGAAGCCGCCGTGATCGGCAACGGCCAGCAGATAACGCAAATGTCGCAGCAGCATGGGAAACCCCATCTATAGGTAGGACTTATGCGAAGCATTGTATATCGGTCTTGGACGCTATGGATCAATCGGCAGAAGATTGCTCCCACACAGCAAGCCAACCCTGAAAGGAGTGACACCATGCAACAGTCCCACGCCTACAACGACACCAGCCTGGCCCTGACCACCCGCGTTCTCGACGCCAAGGCACGCAAAGATCTGTCGTGGCAGGATCTCGCTGACGGCACTGGCCTGAGCCTGGCGTATGTCACCGCCGCCCTGCTCGGCCAGCACCCACTGCCGGAAAACGCCGCCCAAGTGGTGGGCGACAAGCTGGAACTGAGCGTTGAAGACGTCGCGGCAATGCAGATCATCCCGCTGCGTGGCAGCCTCAGCGGCGTACCGACCGACCCGACCATCTACCGCTTCCACGAGATGATCCAGATCTACGGCACCACCCTCAAAGCGCTGGTTCACGAGCAGTTCGGCGACGGCATCATCAGCGCGATCAACTTCAAACTCGACATCAAGAAAGTCGAAGACCCGGAAGGCGGCTCCCGCGCTGTGGTCACCCTCGACGGCAAGTTCCTGCCCCTGCGTCCGTTCTGATCCACATCGGCCCGCACCCTGCGTGCGGGCCAACCGACCTCAAATGGCTACCCGTCACCAAACACATCTGGAGGCTGCCCCATGCAAAAAATCCTGTTGATTCTGGCCCTGCTCGGCGGCTTTTCCGTCCAGACATTTGCCGCTGACGAGGCGGTTGCCTACCGCTACGGCATGCAGCTGGACGTCGCCCAAGTGCTGAGCATTACCCCGGTTGCCGATGTGTGTGGCGTGGTGCCGGTGGAGATGACGTATCTGGACAGCCACGGCGACAAACACATTCTTCAATACAGCGAATTCGGCAGCGGTTGCTCGAACTAGAGGACAACACCATGAAAAACCTGATTGATGGCTTCCTGAAATTCCAGAGCGAAGCGTTTCCGCAGCGCACCGAATTGTTCAAACACCTGGCGACCACGCAACAGCCCGGCACCTTGTTCATCACCTGTTCCGACAGCCGTGTCGTGCCGGAACTGCTGACCCAACAAGAACCCGGCGAGCTGTTCGTGATCCGCAACGCCGGCAATATCGTGCCGTCCTACAGCCCGCATCCGGGCGGGGTTTCGGCGACGGTTGAATATGCGGTGGCGGTGCTCGGGGTGACCGACATTGTGATCTGCGGGCATTCGGACTGCGGCGCGATGACCGCGATCGCGAAGTGCAAATGCATGGATCACTTACCTGCGGTCAGCGGCTGGCTGCAGCATGCCGAGTCGGCGAAAGTGGTTAACGAAGCGCGGCCGCACGCCAATGACGCGGCGAAATTGAGTTCGATGGTGCGCGAGAACGTGATCGCGCAACTGGCGAACATTCAGACCCACCCGAGCGTGCGTCTGGCTCAGGAGAAAGGCCTGCTGAATCTGCATGGCTGGGTGTATGACATCGAGACCGGCTCGGTCGATGCACTGTCCGCCGACCGCCGTACGTTTGTGCCGTTGGCGGAGCAACCGGCGACTTGCGCAATCCACGCACAATCCACCCACGCCGCCTGAGCAACTCATCGTTCCCACGCTGGAGCGTGGGAACGATCATTGTCCGCAAGATCAGCGTTTTACTGTGAGGTCTATTTGGGTCATGCGGCTGCGCACAGTGAACACGCCGTCACCGGAAAGAATCGCACTGCGCGCAAACAAGCGCCCGCTCTCCCAGTTCGAAAGCCCCAGTTCCGGCTTGTTCAGCGCGTACTGCCCATCGACCCAACGGGTAATACCATTGCCCACGAACGGTGCATTCACCGCGTTGTAAAAACGCTCTTGTACGGTGGCATCTTCGCTGATCAACGAGACGGTAAATTGCGGGCTGTAGCGGTTGAACAGCGCAATCGCCTGATCAAGATCGTCGACGATCATCAGGCTGACTTCCGGGGTTTCTTCCCATTCCCATTCGCGGCCCAATGCTGATTCCGCCAAGGGCTCAGCCAATGATTCAGTCTGATACCCCTCAGCGCGATAAACCTCGACCGTTGCGTTCTGCCACTCACCAGGCAGATAACGTTCGCTGCCTTCAACGATGTGCAATTTGCAGCTCTGGCCACGCGCGGCGCCGGCCTGCTGCAATGACTCAAGAAACAACGGCACCAGTTCCGCCGCACGATCACGCTGGATCAGGCAGACGTTCAACGTATTGCAGACTTTGCGATCCAGCGAGTTGCGCACCACGGCGGCGAAACGTGTGGCATCGGCAGCACGATCGGCAATCAACCACGCGCCCCCCGTGCCGTGCAGGCTGACGGCGGTGCCGGCCTGCTGGGCAATACTGCCCAGTTGACTGACCGCACGACCCGAGCCGCGCGCCACCGCCAGCGACAAGCGTCGGTCAGCGAACATCGCCCAACCGGCCGCATGATTGACGCTTTCCACCAACGCCACCGCACCGGCGGGCAGACCGGCATCAGCCAGCGCCGGGTTCAAGGCGTGAGTGACGATGGCTTGCGCGGTGCCCAAGGCATCGCTGCCAATGCGCAGCACGGCGGTGTTGCCCGTGCGCAAGACTCCGGCCGCGTCGGCAAACACGTTCGGCCGACCTTCAAAGACAAACGCGACAATGCCCAGCGGCGAGACCACTTGTTCGACCTTCCAGCCGTCGTGCTCGACGCTGCTGATGACTTTGCCACGCGTTGCCGTCGCATCACGCCAGGCGCGCAGGCCGGCGATCATATCGCCACGCATGCGCTCATCGGCGAGCAGGCGCGTGGTGGAGCGGCCGCGCGCCTTGGCCCGCTCGATGTCGGCAAGGTTGGCGGTTTCGATGCGCGCCCAGCAATCCGGAGTTTCCAGACGTTGCGCGAACTGGTCGAAAAACTGGCTGATAGCCTCATCGGACACCGCCGACAGCACGGTGAACGCCGCTGCCGCACGCTCGATCGCCACCGACGCCGCTTGCTGATCCGCCACGGGGATCAGCAGCAGCTGTCCACTGACCTGCTCCACCAGCAGATGGTCACCGGGCTGAAAGCGCGCGGCCAGTTCGGGGCTGACCACGGTGACGCGATTACCAGCGAAAGGGATCGGCGTGCCAGCGACTAGACGTTCGAGCGCGAGAGACATGAAACGGATTCACCATGCAGAGGGCGGCCGGAAAATGTAGCGGATTACTCGATGAAATACACCTCTTCAAACACTAAAGAAACCTGTGGGAGCTGGCTTGCCAGCGATAGCGGTGGTTCAGTCAAATTTATTGTGATTGACAGGACCTCATCGCTGGCAAGCCAGCTCCCACAGGGTTTTGCGGTGTTTGGCGGATCGGGTCAGAACACCGACCAGCCAATCCGCGAGCTGAGCATCTCCAGCGCCGCCATCCCCGCCAGTGAGTTCCCCGCCGCATTCAACTCCGGCGACCACACGCACACCGTGAACTGCCCCGGCACCACTGCAACAATCCCGCCACCGACGCCGCTCTTGCCTGGCAAACCGACGCGGTAAGCGAAGTTGCCTGCTTCGTCATACAGCCCGCTGGTAGCCATGATCGAGTTGACCTGCTGGGTTTGCCGGCGCGTCAGGATCTGTTCGCCGCTGTGTTTGCAGAAACCATCGTTGGCCAGAAAGCAGAACGCCCGCGCCAGATCGATACAGTTCATGCGCAATGCGCAGTGGCTGAAGTAACTGCGCAGCACCGCTTCGACATCGTTGTGAAAGTTGCCGAACGACTGCATCAGATACGCCATCGCCGCATTGCGCGCGCGGTGCTGGTATTCGGAGTCGGCGACTTTGCCGTCGATCATGATCTGCGGATTGCCGGACAGGCGTCGGACGAAATCGCGCATCGACAGGGTTGGTGCGGCAAAGCGTGACTGGTTGATGTCGCAGATCACCAGCGCGCCGGCATTGATGAACGGGTTGCGTGGCCGACCGCGCTCGAATTCCAGCTGCACCAGCGAGTTGAACGGTTGCCCGGACGGCTCGTGACCGAGGCGCTCCCAGATCGCTTCGCCGGAGTGATCGATCGCCTGCACCAGGCTGAACACCTTGGAAATACTCTGCACCGAGAACGGCGTCTCGGCGTCACCGGCGCAGTACATCTCGCCGTCGTTGCCGTACACGGCGATGCCCAATTGGTTAGCCGGCACGGTGCCGAGGGCAGGAATGTAGTCAGCCACCTTGCCTTGTCCGATCAGCGGGCGGACAGCGTCAAGAATCTCGTTCAACAGCGCTTGCATGCCGGGTTCCGAAGTCTCGCCCCATGGGATTGCGGGGACACTGGGGCTAGACGCTGCGCCCGCCCGTCGAATCACACCGGCCTGCATCGCACTGAATGTTCTAGGCTCAACCGCACATTCAAAACGGGAGAGCACCCATGCATCTCGAAGGCTCCTGCCATTGCGGCGAGGTCTCGTTCAGCCTTACCAGCGCCCACCCCTACCCTTATCAACGCTGTTATTGCTCGATCTGCCGCAAGACTCAGGGTGGCGGCGGTTATGCGATCAACCTCGGCGGCGACGCGACCAGTCTCAAGGTGCGCGGGCGCAAACATATCAGCGTTTACCACGCGAAGATGAAAGACGAAGGCGACAAACGCGCCCATCGCAGCAGCGCCGAGCGGCATTTTTGTTCACTGTGCGGCAGCGGCTTGTGGCTGTTCAGCCCTGAGTGGCCAGAGCTGATCCACCCGTTCGCCTCGGCCATCGATACGCCGTTGCCGGTGCCGCCGGAGCACACGCATTTGATGCTGGGTTCGAAAGCACCCTGGGTCGAAGTCGAGGCTAAAACCAAAGACAAACAGTTCGATGTCTACCCCGAGGAATCCATCGCCCAATGGCATGAACGCCTCGGTTTGACCCGATAGACAATCGCCGCCATTCCTCTATCCCTGTGGGAGCTGGCTTGCCAGCGATGAGGACAGCTTGTTCAAAATCAATGTTGGCTGTCCCACCGCTATCGCTGGCAAGCCAGCTCCCACAAGGTTCTTTTTTCACCTTTTGATTTTTGCAGTTCCCTTTTCCCGCACTCGTTCGGTTAACCCCTCAGAAGCACTTCAACTACCGATCGATTCGATGCAAAGGGATCTCCATGTCGCACGTCCGTTTCCGTTTCGCCCTGTGCCCGCTGGCACTGACCCTGCTGAGCATTTCTGCCAACGCCGCTGAGAAAACCGGCCAGACCTTGCAACTGGGCGCCACCAACATTTCCGCCCAAGGCCTCGGCGCCACTACCGAAGACACCCGTTCTTACACCACCGGAGCCATGTCCTCGGCCACCGGCCTGCCGCTGTCTATCCGCGAAACCCCGCAGTCGGTGACGGTCATTACCCGTCAGCAAATGGACGATCGCGGCGTGCAAAGCATCGGCGATGCGCTGCGCAATACCCCCGGCATCTCCATGCAGAAGTACGACAGCGACCGTACCGAGTTTTCCGCCCGTGGCCTGGCGATCACCAACTTCCAGTACGACGGCATCAACATTCCCTACGACGGTGTCTACGGCGAAAACCCGAACAACGGCGATGACGCCGCGAGCATCGACCGCATTGAAATCGTCAAGGGCGCGACCGGCCTGATGACCGGTTCCGGCGACCCGTCGGCCACGGTCAACCTGATCCGCAAGAAGCCGACCAAGACATTCAAAGCCTCGATCAGCGGCACCGTCGGCTCATGGGATGCCTACCGCACCGTCGGTGATATTTCCGGTTCGCTGACAGAGTCGGGCAACGTGCGCGGACGTTTCGTCGGCGCCTATTCCGATCAGAACTCTTACCTGGATCACTACAGCCAGCGCAAAGACCTGTTCTACGGCATCCTCGAAGCGGATCTGAGCGACGACACCCTGCTGACCTTCGGCGTGGACAAATCCAGCACCACACCACGCGGTTCGTCGTGGACCGGCAACCCGGTGTATTTCGCCGATGGCGGGCGAACTGATTTCGGGCGTCACTTCAACTCCGCCGCTGACTGGAGTCGCCGCGATTTCGACAACATCACCTACTTCGCCTCCTTGGAACAGGCGCTGGCCAACGACTGGAAATTCAAGGTCAGCCTCGACCAGAAAACCACCGATCACGACACGCGCCTGGCTTCGGCCAGCGGTGGCAATCCGAATCGCGCCACGGGTGAAGGCATGTTCATGTATTGGGGTCGCTGGGAAGGTCATCGCGTGCAGAACACCGCTGACATCAACGTCTCTGGCCCGTTCACACTGGGCGGTCGCGAGCATGAACTGATCGCTGGCGTGATGACCTCGCACTCGCGCCAGACCGGTTCGACCTACGACACCAGTGCGTTTTCCGAAGTCCCGGGCAGCATTTACGACTGGGACGGCAATCTGCCGAAACAGGACTTCCCGAAAAACGGCAAATACGAGCGCACCCAGAGCCAGAACGGCATTTACCTGGCCACGCGCTTGCGCCCGACCGATGATCTGTCGGTGATTCTCGGCAGCCGCTTGAGCACCTTCAAATACAACGAAGACTACCGCTACAACCCCGGCGCCGGTCTCGACGACACCCACACCAGTTACAAGGAACACGGCGTGGTCACGCCTTACGCCGGGGTGATTTATGACCTCGACGACACCTATTCGCTGTACGCCAGCTACACCCGTATTTATCAGCCGCAGACCTACAAGGACGCCAACGGTTCGACCCTCGCGCCGGTCGAGGGCGACAGCTATGAAACCGGTTTGAAAGCGGCGTATTTCGACGGCCGCCTCAATGCCAGCCTGGCGTTTTTCCGCATTGAGCAGGACGGCGTTGCCGAGTCGATCGGCACCAACGCGGTGACTAATGAAGGCATCTACAAAGCCATCGATGGCGCAACCACCAAAGGCGTGGAGCTGGAACTGGCCGGCGAACTGGCCGAAGGCTGGAACGTCTCCGCCGGCTACACCTACGCACGCACTCGCGATGCCGATGAGCAGCGCATGTTCGGTTATCCGTTGTCGACCACCAAACCCGAGCACACGGTGCGCACCTTCACCACCTATCGTTTGCCCGGCGTGCTCGACAAGGTCACTGTCGGTGGCGGCGTAAGCTGGCAGAGCGCGTTCTACGGCAAGATCTACAGCGCTCCGGCCGGCGACTACACGCGGATCAAACAAGGCGGCTACACCCTCGTCGACCTGATGAGCCGCTATCAATACAACGAGCACCTGAGCTTCACGGTCAACGCCAACAACGTGTTCGACAAGCGCTACCTGACGGGACTGGGTAACTTCGACACTACGTTCTACGGTGAGCCGCGCAATTTGATGCTGACGACCAAGTGGGATTTCTGATCGTTAACAAACCTTGAATTGACGGCGCCACGGATGGCCCCATCGCTGGCAAGCCAGCTCCCACAAGGATTCGAGGTATTGCCGTGAGAATAGTCACACCGCCAATAACTGTGGGAGCTGGCTTGCCAGCGATGGCGGTGGGTCAGCTACAAAAATCTTGATTGGGCTGCCATTAATCCAGATGCGCCCAGGTCATGCGAAACGACGCCCCACCCCAAGGCGAGTCACCCACTTCAACCTGCCCGCCATGGGACTGCGACACCCGGCGCACCAACGCCAGGCCCAAGCCAAACCCACCCGTGCGCCGATCCCGACTGGCATCCAGCCGCGAAAACGGCTCGAAGATCTTCTCCCGCCCATGCACCGGCACCCCCGGCCCATCGTCGTTGACCCGCACTTCGTAATAATCACCGGTGCGCACCAGCGTCACTTCAACCCGCTGCTCAGCATAACGAATCGCGTTGCGCAGCAGATTGATCACCGCCCGCGCCATGAATCGTGGCTCGATACGCACCGTGTCGATGCGGCAATCACCGATCAGCAACTGCACTCCCGCAGCTTCGGCCTCCAGTGCCACGCTGCCAACCACGCTATCAAGCCAATTGGCAGCCTGGATGTTTTCGCGTTTTATCACCGTCGCGCCGCGCTCAAGGCTGGCATAGGTCAGCAGTTCCGAAACCATTTCCTCCAGCTCACCGAGGTCGGCGTACATGTCGGCAATCAGCTCGCGATTCTGGCTGGCGTCCGGCTGCTGCTTGAGCTGGTCGAGTTCAAACGACAACCGCGCAATCGGTGTGCGCAGTTCGTGGGACACGGCGTTGGTCAGCTCGCGCTGGTTGGCGATCAGGCCTTCGATGCGTGCGGCCATCAGGTTGAAGTGCTCGGCCAGATCGCGGATGTTCGAGCGCTTCGACAATTGAATGCGCACCGACAGATCGTTGTCGCCGAAACGCTCGGCGGCCAGGCGCAGCTTCTCCAGATCACGCCAGTGCGGGCGCACCCAGAAAAACAGGACGATGCCGATCATCACGGCAATCATCAGGTAGGCGCCAGCGATGTAGAACGGCATCAGACTCGGCTCGGCCGGCAAGCGGATGCTGAGCAGTTGCGGGCCATCGTCAATCGCCGAAATGTACTGAGTGTACTTGTCGCGGATCACCAGCAGCCCTTTGGCCAGCTCAGCTTTTTCCTCGTCGCTGAGGGCCAGTTCAGAGGTATCGACCAGCGTCAGCCCCAAACCGTAATGCGGGCGAATCGTTTCCAGCTGCTTTTCCCGGGCCGGGCCGTCGAGATCCCGCAACTGCTGGCCCAATGTCCATGCCTGTCCCCGCACGGCCTCACGGTTGTAGTCCTGCATCTGATAATCAAGCAAGGCATCAAAGGTTCGCTCGACCGTCTGCAAGGCCAGCACCAGACCTATCGTCATGACCAGAAACAGTCCGAAAAATAACCGCAGCATCTACAACTCCCACGCGAACGGATTGAACAGATAACCCTTGCCCCACACGGTCTTGATACACATCGGCTCGCGGGGATTGTCTTTGAGTTTGTTGCGCAATTTGCTGATGTACACGTCGACGCTGCGATTGAGCCCGTCGAAGGCGATCCCGCGCATGCGATTGAGGATGTCATCACGCGACAGGACCTTGCCGGCCGCACTGGCCAGCAACCACAGCAGCTCGAATTCCATGGTGGTCATCTCGATGAGTTCGCCCGCGAGGCGTACTTCACGGCAACTGCGATCGACGTTCAACTGGCCAAACTCCAAAAAACTCACCACGTTGCTGTCCGGCACCTGCCGCCGCTGCAGAGCCCGCAATCGGGCCAGCAACACCGGCGGCTTGATCGGTTTGATCACGTAGTCATCGGCACCGGATTCCAGACCGAGAATATGGTCAAGATCGTCTTCCTTGGCCGTCAGGATCACGATCGGCGTGTCCGACACGCTGCGAATCTCCCGGCACACGTGCAGCCCGCTCTGCCCCGGCAGCATCAGGTCGAGCACCACGACGTTTGGCTTGAATTCCAGAAAGGCAGCCACGGCCAGGTCGCCGCGCAACACGGTGCGCACCTCGTAGCCATGTTGTTCGAGAAAGTGGGCGATCAGCGCCGCGAGGCGCTCATCGTCTTCCACCAGCAGGACTTTGCCAAAACCCAGGTTATCCATAACGACCGTCTGCCACCCATGTGTGAAGTGGTCGGCATTATGGCGGCAATCGCGCTGAAGGCGTTTGCTTCAGGCAGCAAAAACCGGCCGCCGGGGCCGGTTTTCGGTGATGTTTCATACTCTTAAGAGTTTTTAACATTCAAACGCAAAAGATCTTTAACTGTTGGCAGGCACACCGCTGTGGAAGCGAAACTCTTCGTCCGGCGACTCGATCAGTTCCTGCTCGGCGGCACGAACCTTGTCGATGACCTGGGCAATATCTTTCGCATCGCCGTACTGATAGGCCAGCTTCAGATAACCCTGAAAATGCCGCGCCTCGCTTTTCAGCAGGCCAAAGTAGAACTTGCCGAGTTCTTCGTCCAGGTGCGGCACCAGCGCTTCAAACCGCTCGCAACTGCGCGCTTCGATAAACGCGCCGACCACCAGCGTATCCACCAGTTTCACCGGCTCATGGCTGCGCACCACCTTGCGCAAGCCCGAGGCGTAACGCCCGGCATGCAGTTGGCGCAGTTCGATCTTGCGCCGTTTCATGATGCGCATGACCTGCTCGTGGTGCACCAGTTCTTCCCGGGCCAGACGCGACATCATGTTGATCAGGTCGACGTGGGAATGGTACTTGGCAATCAGGCTCAGGGCGGTGCTGGCAGCCTTGAACTCGCAGTTCTTGTGGTCGATCAGAAGAGTTTCCTGATCGGCCAGTGCCGCCTGAACCCAGGCGTCGGGCGTGCGGCAGCCAAGGAATTCGTGGATTTCGGGAAGGATCATGGGGCTCACGGTAAAGGTGTTCGAGCGAAAGGCGCCGATTATACCGGCCTGCCCGCAGACCACCAGCCGCGCGCGTTGATATGCATCAAGTCGCGGATGATCAAGCAACAACTATAGTTGTGCAACGCCGTGCCTTTTCTTTGCTGGAGACTCCGCTCATGCAAGCCATTCGCAGCATTCTGGTGGTCATCGAACCCGAACATTCGGAAAGCCTGGCGCTCAAGCGCGCCAAGTTGATCGCTGGCGTGACCCAGGCCCATCTGCACCTGCTGGTGTGCGACAAGAAGCACGATCACGCCGGTATGCTCGGCGTGCTCAAGACTGCACTGCTGGCCGACGGCTATAGCGTGACCACCGAACAGGCGTGGAACGAAAGCCTGCATGAAACCATCATCGATGTGCAGCAGGCCGAAGGGTGCGGGCTGGTGATCAAGCAGCACTTCCCTGACAGTTCGTTGAAAAAAGCCCTGCTGACCCCGGCGGACTGGAAGCTGTTGCGCCACTGCCCTACGCCGGTGCTGCTGGTGAAAACCGCCGGCTCCTGGAAGGACAAAGTGATTCTGGCGGCGGTTGATGTGGGCAATGCCGACGGTGAGCACCGGCATCTGCACACGACGATCATTGATCACGGCTATGACATTGCCAGTCTGGCCAAGGCGCATCTGCATGTGATCGCGGCGCATCCATCGCCGATGCTCTCGGCTGCAGACCCGACGCTGCAACTGAGCGAAACCATCGCGGCGCGTTATCGCGAGCAATGCCGGGCGTTTCAGGCTGAATTCGATGTCGATGATGAACATCTGCACATCGAGGAAGGCCCGGCGGATGTGTTGATCCCGTTCATGGCGCACAAGCTGCAGGCGGCGGTGACGGTGATCGGCACCGTCGCGCGCACCGGGCTGTCAGGGGCTTTGATTGGAAATACGGCGGAAGTGGTGCTGGATGAGTTGGAGAGCGATGTGCTGGTGCTCAAACCGCAGGAGGTTGAGGATCATCTGGTGGAGTTGGCGGTGAAGCATTAAGGATTGCGGTGTCTGAACCGGCCCCTTCGCGAGCAGGCTCGCTCCCACATTGGATTGATGTCGTTCACAAAACCATTGTGGGAGCGAGCTTGCTCGCGAAGCTTCTAGGCGCCGAAGGCGTCTTTCAAAAAGCCCGGGGCGATGTAGCGCTGGTAGTGCGCTTCCGACAGCAGGAAAAATTCCCGATCAATGGCATCGCGCAATTCCGGCAGGTTCCAGTCGCGAAACTCCGGCAGCAACACCATCCCGTACGCTTCCAGATTAATGATCACTCGCGCACCACGGGCAATCAGCTGATACGCCCAGCAATATTCCGACTGATGCGGCACGAAGCGGATCTTGCGCTGTTCGAGTTGCTCGCGCAGACGCGCCGAATCGAAAATCTCGACCTTGGCCGCCATCACTTGTGACAGCAATTGCTCCAGACGCAACCACACCGCGCGTTTTTCCTCCTCGTTGTAACCATTCCAGTGGATCACTTCGTGGTGGAAACGCTTGCAGCCACGGCACACCAGATCACCGTAAACAGTGGAGCAGAGGCCGACGCAGGGGGTCTTGATGGTCTGATTGGGCATAAAGTAGGCAGAGGCACTGAAACGCTGAACAGACTGGCATGTTAGCCCTTTGTCGGGCATTGATCACCCCTCAAACATCAGGGTCTCAGGCGCACCGCGCGTTTGACCCGGCCGCGCGCATTGCCACGAAAGTCCAATAGAGCCCGACTTACCTTTAAATTTTTTTTGCCGTAGAATCAGCCAGCCTTTTAAGGCGCCAATGTCCGTTAGAAGCTGTTTTCAAAGCGTCACGAGCACAGTCGTTCCTTCAGAGCGGTGTTGGCGAGGGATTTTTCCAGCGGGGAAAAATCCAGCGCCAACCCTCATCAGCTCCCCGTTCTGCAGGCGTAAAACTTTGAAAGCAGCTTCTGTAAGGAATTGCCGGTAATTCTGGCCGAACGACCCACAACGTCGTGAGGAGCATGAGTACGGCAATTTCGGGATGAGCGTCCCGGACACCCATTTGGGACCACTGATGAGGGTAATAACTGTGCTTGAAGCCTACCGCAAACATATCGAAGAGCGTGCAGCCCTGGGTATCGTTCCCCAGCCGCTTAACGCCGAACAAACAGCAGGCCTGGTCGAGCTGCTGAAAAACCCTCCGGCTGGCGAAGAAGAATTTCTCGTTGACCTGATCACCAATCGCATTCCACCAGGCGTGGACGAAGCGGCCTATGTCAAAGCCGGCTTCCTGTCTGCACTGGCCAAGGGCGAAGTATCCTCCCCTCTGCTGGACAAGAAGCGCGCTGTAGAACTGCTCGGCACCATGCAGGGCGGCTACAACATCGTCACTCTGGTTGACCTGCTGGACGACACCGAGCTGGCGCCAGTCGCTGCCGCGCAACTCAAGCACACCCTGCTGATGTTCGATGCGTTCCACGACGTCGCGGAAAAAGCCAAGAACGGCAACGTTCACGCTAAAGCCGTGCTGCAATCCTGGGCTGACGGCGAGTGGTTCAAGAACCGCCCGACCCTGGCCGACAAGATCAGCCTGCGCGTATTCAAGGTCACCGGCGAAACCAACACCGACGACCTGTCCCCTGCTCCTGATGCCTGGTCGCGTCCGGACATCCCGCTGCACGCCCTGGCCATGCTGAAAATGGCCCGTGACGGCATCGTTCCTGATCAGCAGGGCGCTATCGGCCCGATGAAGCAGATCGAAGAAATGCGCGGTCAAGGCTTCCCGATCGCCTACGTCGGTGACGTGGTCGGTACCGGTTCGTCGCGTAAATCGGCGACCAACTCGGTACTGTGGTTCTTCGGCGACGACGTTCCTTACGTGCCGAACAAGCGTGCTGGCGGTTTCTGCTTCGGCAGCAAAATCGCTCCGATCTTCTACAACACCATGGAAGATGCCGGCGCACTGCCAATCGAGTTCGACGTTTCCAACATGAACATGGGCGACGTGATCGACCTGTACCCGCATGCTGGCAAAGTCTGCAAACACGGCACCGACGAAGTCCTGACCACCTTCGAAATGAAGACCCCGGTGCTGTTGGACGAAGTCCGTGCCGGCGGCCGTATCCCGTTGATCATCGGCCGTGGCCTGACCGAGAAGGCTCGCGCCGAACTGGGTCTGCCAGCGTTCGACCTGTTCAAGAAGCCTGATGCACCGATCGAAAGCACCAAGGGTTACACCCTGGCGCAGAAAATGGTCGGCAAGGCTTGCGGTCTGGCAGAAGGCAAAGGCATCCGTCCTGGCACCTACTGCGAACCGAAAATGACCACCGTGGGTTCTCAGGACACCACCGGTCCGATGACCCGTGACGAACTGAAAGACCTGGCGTGCCTGGGCTTCTCCGCTGATCTGGTAATGCAGTCGTTCTGCCACACCGCGGCGTATCCAAAGCCGATCGACGTGACCACCCACCACACCCTGCCTGACTTCATCATGACCCGCGGCGGCGTTTCCCTGCGTCCGGGCGACGGCATCATCCACTCGTGGCTGAACCGTATGCTGCTGCCAGACACCGTCGGTACCGGTGGTGACTCGCACACCCGTTTCCCGATGGGCATCTCGTTCCCGGCCGGTTCCGGTCTGGTTGCGTTTGCTGCGGCCACCGGCGTTATGCCGCTGGACATGCCGGAATCGATCCTGGTGCGCTTCAAAGGCAAAATGAAACCTGGCATCACCCTGCGTGACCTGGTTCATGCGATTCCGTACTTCGCTATCCAGAACGGTCTGCTGACCGTCGAGAAGAAAGGCAAGAAAAACGCCTTCTCCGGCCGCATCCTGGAAATCGAAGGTCTGGAAGGTCTGACTCTGGAGCAGGCGTTCGAACTGTCCGACGCCTCGGCCGAACGTTCGGCTGCCGGTTGCACCATCAAGCTGTCGAAAGAGTCGATCACCGAGTACCTGAACTCCAACATCACGCTGCTGCGCTGGATGATCGGCGAAGGCTACGGCGATGCGCGTACTCTGGAACGTCGTGCTCAAGCGATGGAAGCCTGGGTTGCCAACCCGGAACTGATGGAAGCCGATGCCGACGCCGAATACGCCGAAGTCATCGAAATCGATCTGGCCGACATCAGCGAGCCTGTACTGTGCGCGCCGAACGATCCGGACGATGCCCGTCTGCTGTCCAGCGTTGCTGGCGAGAAGATCGACGAAGTGTTCATCGGTTCGTGCATGACCAACATCGGTCACTTCCGCGCTGCCGGTAAGTTGCTGGATCAGGTCAAGGGTCAGCTGCCAACCCGACTGTGGCTGTCGCCGCCGACCAAAATGGACGCTCACCAACTGACCGAAGAAGGCTACTACGGTATCTACGGCAAGGCTGGCGCACGCATGGAAATGCCAGGCTGCTCGCTGTGCATGGGTAACCAGGCACGTGTAGAGCCGAACGCGACTGTTGTGTCGACTTCCACTCGTAACTTCCCGAACCGTCTGGGCGACGGCGCGAACGTCTACCTGGCTTCGGCTGAGCTGGCGTCCGTGGCTTCGATCCTGGGTCGCCTGCCGACCGTCGAGGAGTACATGGAATACGCTGGCAAGATCGACAGCATGGCGGCCGATATCTACCGCTACCTGTCCTTCGACCAGATCGCCGAGTTCCGTGAAGCTGCTGCGAACGCCAACATTCCGGTCGTTCAAGCCTAACGTTACAACGCAATAAAAAACGCCGCCTATCGTGAGATGAGCGGCGTTTTTTTATGCCTCGGGTTTCAGCGTGAGGGCTTTCTGCACAGCGCCATCGACGCTCAAACCGCTGAGGATGACGCCGCTGGCCAGTACTTCAGGCAAAGCGTCCAACACCGTCAACGCTTCATGCTTGAGCCGCGCCAGAATCAAACGCTTGCCTTGCTGATGCACCCGCAGGAAAAACTCCTGCATCGCCTCAATACTGGTGCCATCAAGGTTCGGCGTCTCTTCAAGACTCAGAATCACCGTGTGCACCGGCACCTCTGCATGGCGGACCAGTCTTAACGCCGCCCCCAGAATTCGTTCAACATTGGCAAAAAACAACGCCTCACTCGGCCGAATGATCAGTACGCCGGGTTCCGCTTGCGCAATGGGATGACGCTGCACATCGACAAAATCGTGCCCGCCATCAATCCGCCCCAGCACTTGAACGTCCGCCGCCGACATCTGTTTGAGCATCAACAGCACACTGATCGCCACCGAGACCAGCAGGCCGTCCAGCACGCCCAATAGCAGTACGGCCGAGACCGCGCAGATCACCAGCACACGATCCCGGCGCCAGACGAAGTAGCGGCCCAGCGGCTGCAAACTCAAACCGCGACCCAATGCGTGCATGACAATCGCGGCAAGAATCGGCTCCGGCGTCAGGGCAATCCACGGCAACACCGTCAGCACGATGATCAACACTACCAACGCGGCTACCCCGCCGGCCCAGCGAGACGTCGCCCCTGCGGCTTCATTTGCCGAGGTCGCCGAGTACCCCGCGCCTGCCGGCATGCCATGAAACAACCCGGAGAGCAGGTTCGACGCGCCCAGCGCCAACAGATCGCGGTTCGAGGTAACGCGATCACCATGCTTGAGCGCATAGGCGCTGATCGACCCGTAAGACTCCGCATACAGAATCATCACCAGCGCAAACCCCACCTCACCCAGACGGAGCCAATCGGCGAACGGCAGCACCGGCAGGTTGGGAAGTTCCAGGCTCAGGTCGATAATGCCGATCATCTTCACGCCGTAAGCCGCAAAATTCAGCCATTGCCCGGCGGCGATGCCGATCACCACCACCAGCAAGCCGCCGGGCACTCGCGGGAATCTCGAGAACACGCAGAGCAACAGCAGCGCGACAGCCGCGACAGCCGCGGCCGGCCAGTTCCACCGTGGCAGCTGTTCAAGCAGTTGCGGGGCGAAGCGCACCAGATTGGCCTCGGTAAGATGCACGCCGACCACACTGGCGACCTGTTTGAGAATGATGGTCAACGCCAGACCGAAGGCGAATCCACGCAAAACCGGTTTCGCGATAAAGGAGGTGACACTGCCCAGACGAAAAGCACCGGCCAGCAAAAACAACGCACCCGTGACCAGCACCAGGCCGACCGCCAGCGTGGAGCGCAATTGCGGGTCACCATTGGCCAGCGTTGCCGTCGCCGCCGCCAGCACTGCGGCCGAAGAGGACGTCGCCGAGACAATCGCAAAGCGACTGGTGCCGAACACCCCGTAACACAGCAGCCCGGCAAACAGGGCGATAACCCCGGCCTGAGGCGCTAATGCGGCGATGGTCGAATACGCCACCGCTTCGGGCAGCAAGAGGCCGGCTATCGATAGACCGGCCAGCAAATCCTGCCAGCGATTGGGTGGTTCAACAGGTTGCGGGACGCTCGACAATCCACTGTCTCCAGACGAAAAAAAACCGCTGCATACATCGTATGCAGCGGCCACTGTAGCTGAGTATCTGGAGTTGTGGCTTACGCGGTCAGCGAATAAATCAGCGCCGAAATCGCCACCAGACCTACTGCGGTGACAAACACATTGGACGCCTGACCACGATAACGCGCCATTGCTGGCACCTTGCGAATGGCGTACATCGGCATCAGGAACAGAATCGCCGCGATCACCGGGCCACCGATGGTTTCGATCATGCCCAGAATGCTCGGATTCAGGGTCGCCACGATCCAGCACACCACCAACATGAACGCCGCCACAATACGGTCCAGCGCCTTGGCGCCCGGACGTTTGCCGCTCTTGATGATCAGCCCTTTGAGACCTTCGCTGGCGCCGATGTAGTGACCGAGGAAGGACTTGGAGATCGCCACAAACGCAATCAACGGCGCTGCGAAAGCGATGGTTGGATTGCTGAAGTGGTTGGCCAGGTACGACAGGATCGACAGGTTTTGCGCCTTGGCCTCGGCCAGTTGTTCCGGCGTCAGGGTCAGCACGCAGCTGAAGACAAAGAACAACACCATCGCCACCATCAACAGGTGCGCGCGGGACAGGATCTGCGAGCTGCGCTCTTCAGCGTGGACGCCATAACGACGCTTCTGATCGACCGCAAACGCCGAGATGATTGGCGAGTGGTTGAACGAGAACACCATCACCGGAATCGCCAGCCACAGTGTATGCAGCAACGCCGACGGCGCTGGCACGTGCGAAGCGGTGGCGAAAATGCCACCGTTCCAGTGCGGAATCAGGTACACCGCGAGGAACAGCAACGCGACGATAAACGGGTAAACCATCAGGCTCATCGCCTTGACGATTGCCTGCTCACCGCAACGCACCACGGCCAGCAGACCGAGGATCAGCACGAACGACAGCAGCGCACGCGGTGGCGGCGTGATGTGCAGTTGGTGTTCAAGGAAACTGGCGACCGTGTTGGTCAGGCCAACACTGTAGATCAGCAGGATCGGGAAAATGGCGAAAAAGTACAGCAAGGTGATCAGCGCACCGGCCTTGATGCCGAAATGCTGCTCGACCACTTCCGTGATGTCGGCGCCTTCACGACCGGAAAGCACAAAGCGGGTCAGGCCACGGTGGGCGTAGAACGTCATCGGGAACGCCAGCAGCGCGAGGATAACCAGCGGCCAGAAGCCCCCCAGACCTGCGTTGATCGGCAAAAACAGGGTGCCGGCGCCGATGGCCGTCCCGAACAGTCCCAACATCCAGGTGGTGTCCTGGCGATTCCAGCTCGAAAGTTCAGCGGGTGCTGCTGCATCAAAGCGCTCTTCGACGCTATTGGCCTGATCATTCATCCGGTCGGATCTCCGCATTCCGGTCACTTGCCACTCGGTCAGGACGCGTCGGAAAAAACCGACAGACATGCTCCGGCCGAAACAGGGGCGCGATTCTCCGCGATAAATGAGCAGAAGCAAAGACTTAGCTGAGGAATGGTTGTGCGGAGCAGATCCGTTTGACGTCGTTTTCGGGAAATTATCTGTCGTAAATGGGTATTCATGATGTCGTTAACAGGCACATGCGAGGGTATTCAGAGGGTTCGAGCCAACACCATCACGAAAGCGATCCCCATCGCGCCCATCAACATTCCAAGGCTAAACAGCAAAACCGTTTCACGCCTTTCGGCTTTGCGAAAGGGCTTCATGGCTTCTCTGAATTCAAACTCCTCTTGATACAGTCGGTCTATCCTGGCTCTGCTTTCCTCTGTGCTCATACTGCCCCTTTCCCTTTTTTTATGCTCTGAATCAACACGTATGCGCGACGGCAACCTGCTGCGCTCTCTTACAGTTTCAAATAAAGCCCAACGGCGGTGGCAATTGCAGTTAATGCCCCAGCCCCCACTACAAGGGGATACAAGAAAGTCTCAAGTTTCAGTTTTGCTTCCTCCGCCAAAAGCTTGCGCCTCTCCGCACCGAGCTTTTGGGTTTCCGTTTGTAGCCTTTCGAGCTCCACATTTTTGTGGTCATCAAGATGCATGAACCTTCCCTGGCTGCTGACAGTTAACGCTCGGGAAGCTTTTCCATCCTGGACCGCCTCCCATTACTGCCCCATGATTTCGCGTTAACCGTCTGCCCGATAGCAGATGGCTCTGCCAAATGCGTAGGTAAAATCCGCGAGTTTCGTAGGTAGCCTCATACAACAACAGTAGCGAGGTCATCACCCCATGCTTTCAATCTGGTTGAAATGTTCTAGCGTGAATGAGTCCCCTGCCCCCCCGGAGTCCCTGCCCATGCCCCTCGTTCGCATCGACCTCAAACAAAACCCCGACCCCACCTTCGCCAAACGCATCGGCGAACAGATCTACGCTGCCATGCGCAACACGATCAACGTGCCGGAGCACGACAACTTCCAGATCCTCGCCGAACACGACGGCGAGCATTTCATCTTCGACCCGCAATATCTGGGCATCCCGCGCAGCGAGCATCTGGTGATCATCCAGATCACCCTCAACGAAGGTCGAACCCCGGAGCAGAAAAAAGCCCTCTACCAGACCATCGCCCATAACCTGAACACGCAACTGGGCATCCGCCTCGAAGACGTGTTCATCAACCTGGTGGAAGTAAAAAAAGAAAACTGGTCGTTCGGCAACGGCATCGCCCAATACGCCAGTTGACAGTGGCGCGACGCCCCCAGCATGATCAGCCCATGAACATTCGCGCGCTGCAACTCACCCACACCACCACGACCGCCACCGGCGGGGCGTGGTGTTTGTGCGTGAGGTAACCTCAGCGCAGCAAACCCGAGGCCCCGCCAGCAATGGACGGGGCCTTGTTGTTTCTCCCGTCCGTGCGGCATCTGCAGCACTCAAGGAGAAGCACCATGCCCGCAGCACTGTTGATCATCGATATGCAGGTTGGCCTGTTCCACGGCCCGGAAAAACCTTACCAAGGCGAACGGGTTCTGGCCAACATCCAGCGCCTGGTCGCTCAGGCCCGCGTGAATCAAGTGCCAATCTTCGCCGTGCGCCACACCGGCCCGGACGGCTCACCGATTGCCGCCGGCAGTCCATTCTGGCAATTGCTGCCAGCGCTTGAATTGGACGCCGAGATAGACACTCTCTTCGACAAATCCCGCCCCAATGCTTTCCATGGCACTGACCTTGCGCAGCAACTCAAAGCCGCACAGGTAGAAGACCTCTATGTAGTCGGCATGAAAAGCCAGTTTTGCATCGACAGCACCTGTCGCAGCGCTGCCGATCTGGGCTTCAGACCACTGCTGGTCAGTGACGCCCACACTTGCATGGACACCGCTGCGCTATCGGCCGAAATGATCATCAACCATCACAACGCAACCCTCGGCGCCGCTTTCGCACAGTTAATCGACAGCGCTGACGTGAGGTTCTAAGGAAGCGTCCCGAAATTGACGCAACTTCACTTGCTGCGGTTGCGTCAACCAGACATTTTTTACGGCATTACTTGTCCTGCAGCATCGTGTAATTAGTTAATGGCGTCAGCGACGTCAACCACAGAAAACGCGACAAATAAATGAATCAACCAATAACCTTTCAGAACAATCCTACACATTAAACATCCAAAAAAACTTACAACAAAATATTACTTAAAATCGAATGCCAGCCATTTGTTACAAGCGACTACCCAGCCATTGAACATCATTCAATGGCTGGTCTATATTTTTATCGCCCGAACTCGAAGACTGATAATTAAAGTGTGATCAAGAGGAAACAGCATGCAAAAGAACATGATGACCGGCCTGTTGTTGGCCGCACTGCTTGCACCGTTCGCCAACGCCAACGCCGATGTCCGCGAGCTGGCTTCTTCGCCGCGATGGCTGACCACCAAGGTCTATATCGACGGCGCCCCTGAAACCGACGTCAAGGCGAAGTACCCCGGCGTCGTAGGCATATCGACGTGGGATCCCGAGCGCAATCGATATGAGTTCTTTTACACCGACACAGGCGAGTCAAAGTACAACAATGGTGGTGGCGGTTATTTCTTTGTCACCGGCGATCAGCAACAGCACATTCTTGTGCCGGATATCGGCCCGACCAAAATATTTGTCAGGCGTCTGGAAACTTTGAACAACCGTGAGTTTACTTATTCTCGGGAAGTACCCCGCGACATGATCGACAACAACCCCCTGGTTCGCATTCATGTCGTTCACGCGCCCTATACCGGGACGATAGAAACCAAGTCCGCGATCAAACAATAAAACCAGGAGTTCAATATGCAAAAGTCACTTAAAAGCCTGCTGATGTCGACGTTACTGATTTCTTCCGTCTATTGTGCCGGGGTCAGCGCGCAAGCCGCCAACCAGCCCGCAAAAAATGCCGTCGCCACTGCCGACAACGCGATGATGCTGACCGTATTTCTGAAACATGATCAAACCCGACCGTTAAGTGAACTCAAGGCCCAGCTCGCGCAGCAGGGTTTCCATAAAACATTTCCCCCGGCCGGTGTCGAGGTGGTGAGCTGGAACATCATGATGGGTATCGGCCAGGTCGTTACCGTGCGCTTTCCTGTCTCGCGTCTGGCGGAAGTCAACCTTGCGCTGGAGAGCACCGCATGGGGCAGTTACCGTACCGAGTTTTATCCGACCTACGATATCAAGCCGCTTGCGATGGCTGAACAAGCCAAAGCCCAAGCGGCCCAATGATGCCAACAGCACACCGGATCACCGGTGTGCTGCCTACCCTTGCTTCTTGCCCGAAGCCGTCCAGAATCAAAGCACCACCGCGTGAATGACAACGATTGCCAAGCCGCTGCGGATTCAGCACTCTGAAACGACTTTCGCGATCTACCCGCCGCCGATCACAGGAGCCGCGCAATGCCCGCAACCGTTCTGGTACTGGTTGAAACCATCAATGACTACTTGCCCATTCTCGAACACCAGGGCTTTCACCTGATCCTCGCCCCCACGCCCGCCGAACGTGCGCAAGCCATCGCCACCCACGGCAGCCGTATCGACGCGGTGCTGACCCGTGGCCCGCTGGGCCTGACCGCCGATGAAATCGCCGCCCTGCCCGCGCTGAAAATCATCACCGTCATCGGCGCCGGGTACGAGCACGTCGACCTGCAGGCCGCCAGCAACCGTGGTATCACCGTCACCAATGGTGCCGGGGTCAACGCTTCGTCGGTGGCCGACCATGCAATGGCGATGCTGCTGGCGCTGGTGCGGGATATTCCGCGTTGCGACGCTGCGGTACGCCGCGGTGAATGGCCGAAAATCATGCGTCCGTCGCTGGCCGGCAAACGCCTGGGCATTCTCGGCCTGGGCGCCGTGGGCATGGCGATCGCCAAACGCGCCAACCTCGGCTTCGACATGGAAATCAGCTACCACAGCCGCCAGGTGCGCAGCGATGTGCCTTACGCGTTCTGCTCCACGCCGACAGAACTGGCGCGGGCCTCGGACTTTTTGATTGTCGCCACGCCCGGAGGCATCGGCACACAGCATCTGGTCACCCGCCCGGTACTCGATGCGCTCGGGCCGAAAGGTTTCATCGTCAACATTGCCCGCGCCAGCGTCATCGCCACGGCCGATCTGATCACGGCCCTTGAACAACGCCGGATTGCCGGCGCCGCACTGGATGTATTCGACCACGAGCCGCAAGTGCCGGATACGTTGAAAACCCTGAGCAACGTGCTGCTGACGCCCCACGTCGCGGGGCTGTCACCGGAAGCGACGCAAGGTACGGTGGAACTGGTGGGCAAGAACCTTGTGGCATTCTTCTCGGGCGAACCGGTGCTGACGCCCATCGCACTTCCACCGAAACTCAACAACCAGCGCGTGCACTGACCAACATCCGACTGCTGCAGACACGCCCCAGCCTGCGGCGGCTTGTGCATGGGGCTTCTGCGCTTATTCGGAACGCTGATTATCCGGCAACACGCTAACCTATAAGACCGGCCCGCGCTTGTGAGCAATCGGGCGCGCCATTAGATTAGCCAATGATGTCTGGCCTCCAAAATAAGCAGAAGGGATAAGCATGGCGCTTACTGACCAGTCCACCCGTATCCGCTCTGGCGAAGAACTCGATGCCAGCCTGATCGATCCGTACCTCAAGGCACATATTCCGGGCCTGAGCGGCACACCTGCGATCAGCCAGTTTCCCGGCGGTGCGTCGAACCTGACCTACCTGCTGGAATACCCGGAACAGGAATTCGTCCTGCGCCGTCCGCCGTTCGGCCACAAGGCCAAATCTGCCCACGACATGGGCCGTGAATTCCGCATCCTCAATCAATTGCGCGACGGCTTTCCGTATTGCCCGAAAGCCTACGTGCATTGCACCGACGAATCGGTGATCGGCGCCGAGTTCTACGTCATGGAACGGGTCAAGGGGATCATCCTGCGCTCGGAGCTGCCACCGGAACTGGGCCTCGATTCTGCGAAAACCGAAGCCTTGTGCAAAAGCTTCATCGACCGTTTCGTCGAACTGCACCGCGTCGATTACAACGCCTGCGGCCTCGGCGACCTGGGCAAACCGGAAGGCTATGTCGCGCGCCAGATCAAAGGCTGGAGCGAGCGTTACGAGAAGGCCCTGACGCCCGACGCGCCACACTGGGAAAAGGTCAAAGCCTGGCTCAATGACAAGATGCCGGCCGACCACCCGACCTCGAGCATCGTCCATAACGATTATCGCTTCGACAACGTCATCCTCGACCCGAACAACCCGATGCAGATCATCGGCGTGCTCGATTGGGAACTGACCACCCTCGGCGATCCGCTGATGGACCTGGGCAACACCCTCGCCTATTGGATTCAGGCGGATGACCCGGCGCCGGTGCAACTGATGCGCCGCCAGCCGAGCCACGCCCCGGGCATGCTCACCCGCCGTGAATTCGTCGATTACTATGCCGAACGTTCGGGCGTCCAGATCGACAATTTCGACTTCTACTACACCTACGGCCTGTTCCGCCTGGCCGGCATCGTGCAGCAGATTTACTACCGCTTCTACCATGGCCAAACCCAGGACAAACGCTTCGCGCAGTTCATTCACATGAACAAACTGCTGGAGCAGATGAGTTTGCAGGTCATTGCGAAATCGAGCCTCTGACGGCCCACACCCAGGAACCCTTATGTCCAAGACTCAGTTGTTCGACCTCGACGGTAAAATCGCTTTCGTTTCCGGCGCCAGCCGTGGCATCGGTGAAGCCATCGCCAAACTGTTGGCCCAGCAAGGCGCCCACGTCATCGTCTCGAGCCGCAAACTCGACGGCTGCCAGCACGTCGCCGACGCGATCATCGCGGCCGGCGGCAAAGCCACCGCAGTGGCCTGCCACATCGGTGAAATGGAGCAGATTGCCCAAGTGTTTGCCGGCATCAAGGAACAGTTCGGCCGCCTCGACATTCTGGTCAATAACGCCGCGACCAACCCACAGTTCTGCAACGTGCTGGACACCGATCTGAGCGCGTTCCAGAAGACTGTCGACGTGAACATTCGCGGCTACTTCTTCATGTCGGTCGAAGCCGGCAAGCTGATGCGCGAAAACGGTGGTGGCAGCATCATCAACGTCGCGTCGATCAACGGCATTTCGCCGGGGATCTTCCAGGGCATCTACTCGGTGACAAAAGCGGCGGTGATCAACATGACCAAGGTGTTTGCCAAGGAATGCGCGCAATTCGGCATCCGCTGCAACGCCCTGCTGCCGGGCCTGACCGACACCAAGTTCGCCTCGGCACTGGTGAAGAACGATGCGATCCTCAAGCAGGCGCTGACGCAGATCCCGCTCAAGCGTGTGGCGGATCCGAGTGAAATGGCCGGTGCGGTGTTGTACCTGGCCAGCGATGCGTCGAGCTACACCACCGGCGTCGCGCTGAATGTGGACGGTGGGTTCCTGTCCTGATCCCCAAAGCAAATACGTAACCCCCTGCAGGAGTGAGCCTGCCCGCGATAACGGTGTGTCAGATACACAAATGTTGACTGATAGACCGCTATCGCGAGCAGGCTCACTACTGCAAGGCTTATATATCAGGCAATGACTTTCGGTAGCTGCCAGCCGAAATGCACTGACAGCAAACGCAAAACCAGACACCCCGCCCCCGCCAGCAACGCCGCCGCTACCGGTGAAACGCCCAACCTGCGGGCGGTGATCAACACCGCCGCACCGACAAACGCCGAACTCGCATACAAATCCACCTGCAACACCACCGGTATCCGCGCCAGCACAATGTCGCGAATTACCCCGCCACCGACGCCGGTGATCGTGCCCATCAGCATCGCCACAAACGGCGTGATCCCGAAATTCAACGCCTTCTGCGCACCGGCCACGGCAAACAGCGCCAACCCCGCTGCGTCCAACACGATCAGGGTTGAACCGGACCAGCCCAACACCTGTTCATGAAAGACAAACGCCAACCCGCCCATGAAAAACGCCAGCGCCGGATAGCGCCAGTCGGCCACGGCATTGGGTGGCGTCGCACCAATGAGCAAGTCACGGGTAACCCCGCCGCCGAGGGCGACGATAAACGCAATCACCATCACCCCAAGCAGATCGAGCTGACTGCGCATCGCCGCAATGGCACCTTCCACGGCAAACACCGCCGTACCGACCAGATCGGCCACCAGCACAATCCGCTCAACGCGGGACTTGCGCCCCGCCGACGCTACTGCGTGACGCAACGGGTGGTGGTGATGTGGCGAGTCACCTGCCCGTCGGCGTACACGTCACCGGCGACCTCGGTGTTTTCGAGCACCTGACACGTGCGCTCCGGCGGTGGCGGCGGTGTTACCGGCGCAGGTGGTGGAGGACTGGAACAACCCGCCAGCAAAACGACAAAAAAAGCCAACGGCAACACGCGTTTCCCAAGATTGTTCATAGGACGACCCGCGATGAATGGAAGAGCAACTCCCGCGACCCAACCGACCACGGAAGACCTGACCACTCATTCTTTATAGCCGAGCACCCTGCAAGCGCCAGTGAATCGGCCGGATCGGGAGGAAGTGGCTGTCGATTTTGCGTTCGGATTCGAGAAAACTGGCAAATTGAAATGTGCTTTGCCGGCCAGGGCCTCTTCGCGAGCAAGCTCGCTCCCACAGGGATCCTGTGCATCTAAAGGAAATTGGTCGGCCGTCAGACCGCCATCGCGAGCAGGCTCACTCCTACACTTGAACTGGATGCATCAGCAAAAGACAGGTCGGCTCGTCGACCGCTATCGCTGGCAGGCCAGCTCCCACAGGGATCTTGTGCATCTAAAGGAAATTGGTCGGCCGTCAGACCGCCATCGCGAGCAGGCTCACTCCTACACTTGAACTGGATGCATCAGCAAAAGACAGGTCGGCTCGTCGGCCGCTATCGCTGGCAGGCCAGCTCCCACAGGGATCCTGTGCATCTAAAGGAAATTGGTCGGCTGTCAGGCCGCCATCGCGAGCAGGCTCACTCCTACACTTGTGCTGGATGCATCAGCAAAAGACAGGTCGGCTCGTCGGCCGCTATCGCTGGCAGGCCAGCTCCCACAGGGATCATGTGCATCTAAAGGAAATTGGTCGGCCGTCAGACCGCCATCGCGAGCAGGCTCACTCCTACACTTGAACTGGATGCATCAGCAAAAGACAGGTCGGCTCGTCGGCCGCTATCGCTGGCAGGCCAGCTCCCACAGGGATCTTGTGCATCTAAAGGAAATTGGTCGGCTGTCAGGCCGCCATCGCGAGCAGGCTCACTCCTACACTTGAACTGGATGCATCAGCAAAAGACAGGTCGGCTCGTCGGCCGCTATCGCTGGCAGGCCAGCTCCCACAGGGATCCTGTGCATCTAAAGGAAATTGGTCGGCTGTCAGGCCGCCATCGCGAGCAGGCTCACTCCTACAGAAGCACAAGAGCAGAACACGCATCGCGTCTGCTTTTCACCACTCAACAGGATGAGCGTTAGCTCGGCTGCAGCTCTTGATCTTAAAGCCCGTCGGCAGGCTGAGTGGAGGGATTGATCCGGGGGGTGGGAGCGCAGCGACCGTTTGGCGAAGCCAAATTCATCGAGAGGAGGTGCAGCGAAGCAAACCGTAGGCGATGCCCCCGGATCAATCCCGGAAGGAAGGAACCCCGAGCCCCAGCGAGCGGGCCGAACGTCAGGGCAAAGACCTTTGGTTCCTTTGGGGCGTTTGCCAAAGGGACTCGCTGTAAAAGCGAAACCGTCAACGGCAGCACCCGCAGAAACGGATATACACCCAACCCCCAAGCGCATGGTCGGCCCAAAGGCCGCCAAGCCCAAGCCCAAGCCCAAGCCCAAAGGCCTAAGCCAAATCCGGATCCCGAGAAGAACGCAAAGAATTGCTCTCAAGCTCATACCGCAACTCTTCAACCAACGCCTCGACCGACTCAGGCGTACGCAACGCATCAAGCTTCAACCCACTGATCACCAGATCAACCTGACCCGACACCGGGTGATAAAGCTTCACGGTCAGCGAATGATCACCATCCACCAGACACTCACACGCCAGCGGCGAAAAACTGCGCTCGAGCTGCGCGCGCAACTGCGCAAGATTCATCATTGCGGTTGTTCCTTTAGCCACTTCGAAGGGACGCGACCACAAACCTCAAAAGGCTTGCACCGCACCCCACCAGACTAAGAACAGCCGCCGCCCGCCAACACCTCAAATTGCACCAGGCCCACTAGTGCATTTGCACCCTATCGCTGACCCTTGCCACCCGAATCCCCAGAAAACAACCCACGCTCCCGCGCCCAGACAATCGCCTCACTGCGACTGTGCACATCCAGCTTGGAATACACCATGGCCACATGATTACGCACAGTATTTGGCGCCAGCTTCAGCCGCGCCGCGATCTCCTTGTCCGCCAGCCCTTCACAGATCAGCCCCAACACATCGCGCTCGCGCGCCGTCAGATCAGTGAACGACACGCTGGGCAGTTGCGGCGAATTGACCTTCTTCACATTGGCCAGTTTTTCGATCAGCGTCCGACTGAACCACGAAGCATCTTTCATCACTTCCTCAATCGCCGCCACCAGCTCAAGCTCGGTGCGTTTGCGCTCGGTGATGTCCATCAACACCAGCAAATAACACGGTGTGTCCTGAATATTCACGGTGTCGGCGGACAGCGCACATTCGAGCAGATCCGCATCCTTCCTGCGCACCCGCACATCCACCCGATCGACTCGCCCGTTTTTCGCCAACGCAGCCAGCAACCGCGTGCGCGCACCGCTGTCATCAATGAAATCCAGCTGCGTCACGGTTTTGCCGAGCACGTCTTCGCTGTCATAGGCCAGGGTTTCGAGGAACGCCTGATTGACGTCAATCACCTGCTGCTCGTCGGCACTGCAGATCAGGATGGGCACTGGCGTCAGGCGAAACGCCTTGGCAAAACGCTCCTCACTCTGACGCAACGCCACTTCCGCCTTGTGTCGCAGCTCCATGTCGACGAAGGAAAACAGCATGCAATCCTCATCGTTCAGCGTCAGCGGCTGGCCGGCGACGATCACTTGCTTGCTGCCGCCATCGGGCAGGCGCAGTTCGGCCTGCATTTGCGGAATGGTCGCGACGTCGCGCAGACGCTGGATCGCCAGATCCTTTTTCTCGGCCCGCTCGAAGATGTCGATTTCATAGGCCGAAGTGCCGATCACCTGGTCGCGGGTGTAGCCGGTCATCTCCAGAAACCCGGGATTGACCTTGATGTAACGCAGGTCGCTGAGACGGCAGATCACCGCCGGCGCCGGGTTGGCGTTGAAGGTCTTTTCGAAACGCTGCTCGGCGTTGGCCCAGTCAGTGACATCGCTCATGATCAGCACCAGCGACTCCGGCTGCCCTTCGCGATCTGTGAGAATCATGCTGCGCACGCTGTGCACCCAGATGCGCTCCGGATCGTCAGCTGGCGACACTTCGATCAATACGTCATTGAAACTTTCACAGCGCGCAACACGGCTGATCGGGTAGTTTTCGGCGGTGATCGAGTGATTATTGCGATAGCGCAGGTTGAACTGTTTGGCGTATTCGTCGGCATTGTGGCCCAGATCGGTGATCCGGCTGACACCGTGCATGGACAGCGCAGCTTCGTTGGCCCAGAGAATGCTCTGATCCAGCTCCAGCAGAATCACCCCGTCGGACAGCCCGGCGATGATCTGCTGCAACTGGCGGCGGTTGGTTTCGGTGGTCAGGACTTCCTGGCTCATTGGATCTCCACAAGTGATACGCCCATGTGAAGAGTACGACCGCGGCGACCTCTGATCGTGCCGACCAAGTCCAAACCTGCGCAGTGCCTGCACAGCACGTATGCATTCGCGCGCCACGGCTTTGTCGACTAGGGTTAATACCTCATCGGATTGAGCCCCTGCCAGCTTCACCGGGCTTTTGATCAAGGAGAGACTGATGACGTCGCGTCGCAACATTGAACAGACCTATCGCGCCTGGTCCAGCCCGATTCTGCTGGAGCTGAAAAAGCGCGCACACCAAATGGCGCCGATCGAGCGTCAGGCGCTTGAGAACATTCTGCTGGAAAGAAGATTGCTGGACATGGGCAATCCAGACGGCATCGAACGTCGCCGAAATAGCGCTGACTGACAATTCGCGATCGCGAGCTGGCTCGCTCCCACAGGGTTTTGCGGCCGATCACAAAATGTGTGTTCACACTCAATCATTGTGGGCCCGAGCCTGCTCGCGAAGAGGCCAGTACAGACACTGACATAATGCGGGCCGCGATTGCCAATTTCACCCCGACGGCCCGATAAACCTGGTTTTTTCGCCGGTTCTCAAACCAGCAATCCGGCGTTCTTCAGTAGATCGGACAAGCCTTTGGGCACCAACGGCGCCTGCTCGCTGAAGCTTGAGCTGGCATGCCAGCGCGCGGTGAAGGGAGCTCCGTTGCTTTCATGACCCTCGATCTGCGGGTGCGCGTAAACGCCACGGTCGACAAACGTCGCGTCATACACCTGAACGATTTCATGACCCGGCTTGCCGTTGTAGACGAAGAGGCTTTCGAGTGTGCCGAGCAGGCGCACGTCAGTCATGGACAGGCCTGACTCCTCCTGCACTTCGCGCACGATCGCTTCGGCGCTGGTCTCGCCAAATTCAATACCGCCGCCAATAGGCCGAAAGCAGGTTTGCTGGCTGACCGGGTCACGAAACTCGTTGACCAGAATTTTGCCATTGTGATGAAAAACGCAAAGTGCGAGGGCACGGATCCGCTGTTCGGCCATGGGTGATGTCCATTTCGAGGTTTGAAGGCGCGGCATTTAAACACGATTCGCACGCAACACCCCCGACATCATCCGGTGGCCGGATCTCAGACCGGAGAAATCGTCGCGAGCAAGCCAATCAGAATGGTCAGTGTCAGAAAGCCACCCAGGAAAATCGCCATTTTGTTCATGTTGCTCTCCTCAATGCCGGGTTTGCGGTGCACTGAACGCTTCGGAATGAAGAACTGTCGAGAGTGACCGCACTGCCGGGGCATTTTGAGCGTTCAGCTGCGCCGGTAACAGCGTCAGATAAGACGAAAAAATACGGATCAGATGCGCATCTGATCTGCACTGGCCATGGACCGATATTCAGGTCGACACACAAGGGTTTCCTTTCACCGTGATTGATCTAGAGTCATGGCGGTCGCCACAAGACCAACAACATCGCGGAGTGAACATGACTGACCTGAACCTGCAAGCCAACGTCGCTGAATCCCTGAAGCAATGGCACGAAATGATCCGCACCGGCAATTTGAGCGCCCTGCCCTCATTGCTTGATCCGCAAGCCGTGTTTCGTTCGCCGATGGCGCACACGCCTTACCCGGGTGCGCCGGCAGTGTCGATGATCCTCAATACCGTGTTTGAAGTATTTGAAGACTTCACCTACCACCGCGAACTAGCGACTGCCGATGGCTTGAATGTGATTCTTGAGTTCAGCGCCAAGGTGGGTTCGAAGGAGCTGAAAGGCATCGATATGATTCGCTTTGACGAGAACGGCAAGATTGTCGAGTTCGAGGTGATGGTGCGGCCACTCAGCGGTCTGCAAGCCTTGGGCGAAGAAATGGGCCGGCGCCTCGGCGCTTATCTGGCATCAGCCAAATCCCTGTAGGAGCTGCCGCAGGCTGCGATCTGTTGATCTTGATCTTGATCTTTCAAAAGCAAGATCAAGATCAACAGATCGCAACCTCGTTTCACTCGACAGCTCCTACAAAACTATTTGCCACAAAAAAGCCCACTGACCGTCGCCGGTTCAGTGGGCTTTGTGTGTCAGGCGTCTAGTTACAGCGCCATGTCACGTGCAGCGTTTTCTTTCGGAGCTTCAGCTTTTTCAGCGGCAGGTGCAGCCAGAGCGGCAGCCTGACCGATCACTGGAGGTGTCGGCAGTTCGAGGATCTTGGCGGTGTACGCCCACTCTGCAGCCACTTTGGCTGGATCGCTGTTCAACTGAGTGCCGTAGCTTGGAACGATCTGGTGCAGCTTGGTTTGCCACTCAGGCGTTGCGACTTTGTCTTTGAAGACTTTCTGCAGCACGCTCAGCATGATCGGGGCAGCGGTCGACGCGCCTGGCGATGCGCCCAGCAGGCCGGCGATGGAGCCATCTTGTGCAGCAACGATCTCGGTGCCCAGTTTCAGCACGCCGCCAGCGGCTTCATCACGCTTGATGATTTGCACGCGTTGGCCGGCTTGCCACAGGCGCCAGTCTTCGGCTTTGGCGTTCGGGAAGTATTCCTTCAGCGCGTTCATGCGGTCTTCATCCGACAGCATCAGCTGGCCAGCAAGGTACTCGACCAGCGGGTATTCCTTGATGCCGACCTTGGTCATAGGCCAGATGTTGTGGGTAGTGGTGCTGGTCAGCAGGTCCAGGTACGAACCTTCCTTCAGGAACTTGGTGCTGAAGGTCGCGAATGGGCCAAACAGAATGACGCGCTTGCCGTCCAGGACACGGGTGTCCAGGTGCGGAACGGACATCGGTGGTGCGCCAACCGACGCTTTACCGTAGGCCTTGGCCAGGTGCTGTTCAGCGATGGCCGGGTTATCGGTCACCAGGAACGAGCCGCCTACCGGGAAGCCAGCGTATTCCTTGGCTTCAGGAATGCCCGACTTCTGCAGCAAATGCAGTGCACCGCCGCCGGCGCCGATGAACACGAACTTGGCGTCGGTTTCGGTTTTGGTGCCGTCTTTCAGGTTTTTGTAGCTGACGCGCCAGGTGCCATCGGCATTCTTGGTGATGTCCTGGACTTCGCTCGACAGTTTCAGATCGAAGTTAGGCTTGGTCTGCAGGTACGTGGCGAACTGGCGGGTGATTTCGCCGAAGTTCATGTCGGTACCCAGCGGGCTCCAGGTGGCCGCGATTTTCTGGTTCGGGTCACGCCCTTCCATCATCAGCGGAACCCACTTCTTGATCACAGCCGGGTCTTCGGAGTACTGCATGCCGGCGAACAGCGGGCTCGCTTGCAGGGCCTCGTAGCGCTTCTTCAGGAACTTGATGTTGTCGTCACCCCACACGAAGCTCATGTGCGGCGTGGTGTTGATGAACGAGCGAGGGTTCTTCAGAACGCCTTGCTGAACCTGCCAGGCCCAGAACTGACGGGAGACCTGGAACGCTTCGTTGATCTCGACGGCTTTCGGGATCGTTACGTTGCCTTTGTCGTCTTCCGGGGTGTAGTTCAGCTCGGCAAGTGCCGAGTGACCGGTACCGGCGTTGTTCCAGCCGTTGGAGCTTTCGAGGGCGACGCCGTCGAGGCGCTCGACCATTTCCATCGACCAGCTTGGCTCCAGCTCATTGATCCACACACCGAGGGTGGTGCTCATGATGCCGCCGCCGATCAGCAGAACGTCGACTTTCTTTGCTTCGTCAGCATTGGCGGATGTCATCCCCATCGCCAAAGCCAGACCCAGCAGGGCTGTGTTCACTTTTTTAAACATCTGTTGCACCTATGATAAAACGCCTTCCGCCCGCCGCTGTTATCTGTATGCGATCCGCTTTGATGACGCTCAGGCTAGCGTCTGGGATTGCGGCACACTTCAATTTTGACGGGTGGGCACACAAGGCCGACATGCTGCATCGACCTCAGTTAATGTCCCTTCTGAACTGACTTCTTATCATTATTGGCTCAGCTACTTGAGCGACAGGGATTCCGTCGGCCCGCCCAAAGGCAAGCAAACTGAATAAGGTCAAACCAAGTTGGCGCGAAGAATATCACGTCAGGGCAAACCCGCGCGTCTGTTCCCGACTTGAGAGTCTTTTTCCGCTCAGGACACTATCGGCCGATGAAGGCTGAACATGACCCCCGACGATCAGCGCTTTGAAGCAGTGCCCTGATTAAAGATTTTCTGCTAGGTTGTACGATGACTGATGAATCAGTCGTCAACTCATAACAACAAGGAAACAACCTCCATGACCAAGACCCGACTGCTGATCGGTTTTCTCTGTGCCTTCAACGGTTACGCGATGGCTGCGTCTGCCCCGGCGGAAAAAGACATCGCCCAAGCGGTGGATCATCTGACCCAGGCGATGCTGCACAAGGACATCGCCGAACTGAACGCGCTCACCGCGCCCAACCTGACCTACGGCCATTCCAGTGGCAAGATTCAGGACAAGAAGGAATTCATCGCCGACATCGAAACCGGCAGAAGCGCCTTCAAGACCCTCGAGATGCAGAAGCAGACCATCACCCTCTCAGGCGATACCGCACTGGTGCGCCACCACTTTTCCGCGCAGGCGTTGAAGGGTACAGAGGTTGTACCGACCGAAATCGAGAACTTTCAGATCTGGCAGAAGCAGGATGGCAAGTGGCTGCTGGTGGGGCGGCAGGCGTTCAAGTTCTGATTGAAATTTATCTGGCCTGAATGGATGTTGACTGGGCTGGCCTCTTCGCGAGCAGGCTCGCTCCCACAAGGGAACGCATTCCAAAGGTGGGAGCGAGCCTGATCGCGAAGGCGGCAGCCCAGGCAATACAAATCTTCCTGGTTACAACCGAAACCGATCCACCGACTGCGCCAACTGACCCGCCAGGCTCGACAATTCATCGGTGGTATTGGCCGTTTGCCCGATCACCCGGCTGTTGCCCTCGGACATCCCGGCAATCATTTCCACCTGATGGGCAATCTCGTTGCTGGCGTGGCTTTGCTCGCCAATCGTGCGGGTGATGTCGTTGACCAGTTGTGTCGTGCTCAGCGTGGCATCGAGGATTTCGCGGATGGCTCGCTCGACATCCGCTGTCACCGCCATGCCCTTGTCGACCTGCGCAACCCCTGCCTCCATGCTGCTGACCGCCTCGCGAGTGCTGTGTTGAATGCGCGCGACCATCGCCGCTATTTCCTGGGTTGAGGCGCTGGTGCGCGCCGCCAGACTGCGCACTTCATCAGCCACCACGGCAAAACCCCGGCCCTGCTCGCCAGCGCGAGCCGCTTCAATCGCAGCATTGAGCGCCAGCAGGTTGGTCTGGTCGGCGATGCTCTTGATCACCTGGATGATGTTGAAGATGGCTTCGGATTCCTGATCCAGCGTGCGGATCACCTGTGCCGACTGTTGCGCCGAGCGCGCGATATCGTCCATGTCGCTGACCACTTGATGAATTACACCACCGCCCTCTTTCGCCAGGGTTTCGGCCTGACTGGCCATGCTCAAGGCGCGCTCGGCGTGGCGGGTGATTTCCTCGATGCTCGCGGTCATCTGGCTGGCAGCGGCGGCCATGGTGCCAGCGGCGACGCTTTGTTGCTGACTGCTGTCGGCGACCTGATGGCAGCCGTGGCTGAGTTGCTCGCTCATGCCACTGACGCCGAGAGCATTGCGCCGCACCACATCGATCATGTTGCGCAAATCGCGCTGCATGGTCGCCAGCGTGCGGATCAGGACACTGGCTTCGTCCTTGCCGGACGGTTCGGCAATCGGCTCGCTGAGGTTACCGTGGGCGATGCTTTCGGCGATGCGACTGGCAGTCTTCAACGGCCCCATGATGCTCAGAATGACCCAGCGCCCCTGAATCAACAGCAGTACAAGGCTGGCGAGCAACACCAAGCCGAGCGCGACGTTGGCATTGTGGATCGCCGCTTCGGTGCCTGCGCTGGTTTGCCGTGTATTGGTTTCAATCAACTCGCTGAGCGCGGCCATCTGCTCTTCGAGCTGACTGAACGCTGTGTTAAACGTGCCCAGTTCCTGTTGAGCGGCATCAGGATTGTCCAGCGCCAATCCGACGATCCGTTCGCCCGCGTTGATGTAGGTATCGAGGCTCGGTTTGATCTGTTCCAACGCAGTACGCAATGTCGGGTTGATCGGCAGTTTGAGGTTCTCTTCAAGTACCTCACGAAAATGCCCGGCATGCTCGTTGATCGAATCGCGCACCTCGGTCGCCGTGCTGGTGCTTTTGCCCAGCCCGACCAGCATGGCCGAATAGACATCGGCGCGCAGGGCGTCGTGCATCATGTCGGCTTCCATGTGGTTGCGCAGCGCGCTCATGCTGACCGCGTTATCGCTGACCGCTGCCGCCATTCGCTGGTTGCCGACGTAACTGACCAGACTGACGATCACGGCCGTCAGCAGACTTGTCACAATCAGCAACACTAAACGCAATTTGATCGACACCTTGGTTTTCTCCTTGGCCACGCGCCGCAAGCGCCCGTCAGACCTTCAGTTAAGCCTATTTGTGCAGGTCTGTCGGGCCAGAGCGTGTCAGCAGGTGTCGCCACGAAGCCTGAATGCCACAAAACTTTCGGATTACGCGGTAAGTCTCACTTTTCAACGCGCACGGCCAACGCCTTCATCACCGGTTAATGCCGGCAGGCTATTGAGTCTGTCGTTTTGAATTCTCATGCAGCAAAAGGAAACGCTTATGAAACGCGCATTGTGGTTGGGTTTGCTCGGCACCTTCGCCATCGGTACCGCACACGCGGCGACGGAGAAAGTCGCCATCAATCTGGTCAGCGCCGACGGCGCGCCGCAGGCAATCGGCTCGGTCACCATCAGTGAAACCGCGTACGGCCTGTTGTTCACGCCCGACCTGAAATCCTTGCCGGCCGGCGTGCACGGTTTCCACGTGCATGAAAACGGTAGCTGTGAAGCCGGCATGAAGGACGGCGTGAAAGGCGCCGCACTGGCCGCGGGCGGACATTTCGATCCGCAAAAAACCGGCAAGCACCTCGGCCCTTACGCCGACGGTCATCTGGGTGATCTTCCGGCGGTTTACGTGACCGCTGACGGCATCGCCAACTATCCGGTACTGGCGCCGCGTCTGAAAAAGATTTCCGAGATTAAAGGTCACGCCCTGATGATCCACGCCGGTGGCGACAACCACGCCGACATGCCCAAACCGTTGGGCGGTGGCGGTGATCGCATGGCCTGCGGGGTGATCTGAGCCGTCGCAGTTTGAAGGCCGGGCAACCCGCACTGGTGTTGCCCGCGTCTGTCTTGCAATAACGCAGACTTTCCGGCCATGCGGAACTCCCGCTCACCGCGCCCCTCTCACATTATGTAGTCCTTCCCTTTTTGCTTCGCGCTTGTGGAGGAACACCGTCATGCGCAAGTTAGTGCTCGTTTCTTCTTTACTCTTATGCCTGCCCGTCGGTTCGGCGTTGGCCCGCGTCGATGCGGGTGATGTCGCCACCTCGGCCGGTGTCTCCGCGTCGCTGTACTCGACCTTCAAGGATCACAAAATGGTGATTCCGGCCCGTGACGACTTGTCTGCATTTGTCGCCAGTGGCGGGGCCATTCGTGGGGTTTATCTTGAATCGGTACTGCAACAGGTTCGCCAGAACAACCCTGGCATCAACGCCAGCGATGAAGATCTGGCCAACGCGATTCTGGTGCATTACGAAGGCCTGAATCAGTAGCCGTCACGGATAAAGCAGCCGATGGATGGCCGCTGACGGCGCATAGGCAAAACTGTCCGACGGCCTCTATGATGGAGGCCATGACGACTCCTCTGCCCTTGCGCTCTCCCTGCCCGCCCGGCGCCTGCAATTGCGGGCGCGATCCGCTGATGGAAATGCCCGATGCGGATCTGCGCATCCTGCGCCTGACCCGAGAGGAAGAAAAACGCCTGCTCGCTCGCCTCGAAATGCTCAAAGACCTGAATGATCTCAAACATCTGCAACAGCGAATGTTCGAGCAACTGGGGATTCGCGTCGACGTCGCCCCCGGTTTCAACGAAGTGCGCACCATGCGCGGCATTGCCATTCAGATCGACGAGTTACCGGGCCTGTGCCGCAAGACCCGCGCAGCGATTCCGGCGGCCATTCGCCGCGGACTGGAAAACCACCCGGAAATCGCCTTCGAACTGCTCAACGCCCACGACTTGCTGCGCGACACCTGATCACTTTTTCAGACCCACGCGTTTGCGCATCTCGGCGGTAATGCTCTGGCGGGTTTTCTTCATGTCGGCCCACGGCTCGTCACCGACCTCGGCCAGCCGCTGGTGAACGTTGTGCACGTTCCACTGATTGCCACCCTTGATCTCGGCAACCTCCTCACGAAACAGCGGCACCGACACCGGCAGACCTTCGCGGGTGCGCGCCGCATAGGCGCAAATGGTGGTGGCGCCCAGACCGTTGCGCAGATAGTCGATAAAGATCCGCCCGACGCGATTTTTCGGCCCGGACACCGCCGAAAAACGGTCCGGCAAAAGCTTGGCGATATGACTGACGATGGCGTGGCTGAAGTCCTTTACTTCGTCCCAGCCGAGTTTGCGGGTCAGCGGCACGACCAGGTGAATACCCTTGCCGCCGCTGGTTTTAAGAAACGCTTTCAATCCCAATTCATCGAGCACGGTCAATGTCAGTGCCGTCGCTTCGACCATGCTTTTCCACGGCAGCGCCGGATCCGGGTCGAGGTCGAGGACGAAGCGATCGGGCTTGTCCAGATCGACCGTGGTGGCGTTCCAGGTGTGCAGTTCAACGGTGCTCATCTGCACCGCGCCGATCAGCGCTTCGGCGTTGTTGATCAGCATCACCGGTTGACCGGTGACGTCTTTGTCCAGCGTGGTGATACCGGGAATCGCCAGGCGTTCGGCATTTTTCTGGAAGAACAACTCGCCGGCGATGCCGTCCGGGGCGCGTACAAGCGCCACTGGCCGATCCTTGAGTTGCGGCAGGATCCATTCGGCGACGCTGGCGTAATACTCGGCCAGTTGCATCTTGGTGGTGCCGCTGACCGCGTCGATCACCCGATCCGGGTGGGTGATGCGCACCTTGCCGTTGGCCAGTCCGAGCTGCGACGGCGCGGCCTCGGAATTGTTCGCTGGCGCTTTTTTCGTGGTTTTTTTCGCGGCGGTTTTCTTCTCTGCGGTCTTCACGGGTTTCGCTCGCTCCTCAGTGATGTCCTTGGCCGGTTTGTCATCGCGCAAACCATGGAAGACAGCGTGGCGCACTGAGCCATCCTTGGTCATTTCGGCAAACGCAACCTCCGCCAGCAGTTTTGGCTTGAGCCAGTGCACGCCTTTGACTTCGAACCCGCTGGGTGGATTGACCACCGCCGCTTTCTTCACCTGCAAGGGTTTGAGCTGCGCGAGGATGCTTTTCAACGTCGATTCGTTGAAGCCAGTGCCGACCTTGCCGGCGTAGCGCAACTGGCCACTGTCGCGATCATGCAGCCCCAGCAATAACGCACCGAACGCACTGCGCGAACCTTTCGGATCGGTGTAACCAACGATCACGAACTCCTGGCGATGCTTGCACTTGAGCTTGATCCAGTCGCCACTGCGCCGCGATACATAGGGAGAGCCAAGGCGTTTGCCGATCAGGCCTTCCATCTGCATCTGGCAGGCGCTGTTGAGCAGGGCGTCCGGGGTTTCATCGAAGGCTTCAGAGAAACGCAACAAAGGTTGCTCATGACTGCCGAGCACCGTGGCCAGCGCGGCGCGACGTTCCTCGACCGGCACTTCACGCAGGTCGACACCGTTGAGATACGGCAGATCAAACAGGTAATAAAGGATGTTGCCGCTGCGTCCGGCCTCGAAAGCATTTTGCAGGGCTTGAAAGTCCGGTACGCCCTGTTCGTTGGCGACGACCATTTCCCCGTCCAGCCACGCCGATTCCAATCCCAGCGCCGCCAGAGCTGCGGCCTGTTGTGGCAACTTGTGCGTCCAGTCATGTCCATTGCGGGTGAACAGCTGCACCTGATCGTGGTCAATGCGCGCCATGATCCGGTAGCCGTCGAATTTGATCTCGTAGCTCCATTGCCCCTCGGGCGCGCTGTCGACCAGCGTGGCCAGTTCCGGCTTGAGTTGCGTCGGCAGTTTGGCCTTGTGCGCACCGGTTAGCTTGCCGGTCGCGGATTTGCTGGTCTTGGCCGAGGGCTTCTTCAGCGGTTTGCTTTGCTCGGCGGACAACTTCGGCTTGCTCACTAGCGTGCGTTCGCTCAGGACACTGTCCGGTTCGGCCACCAATACGTCGTAGTCATCCTGCGGCCGTGCGGCGCTGTCCTGATGCTTGATCAGAAACCACTGCTCTTTCTTGCCCGGCATGTGCGTGCGCACCAGATTCCAGATGCCGCCGAGCTTCTCGCCTTGCAGCTCGAACTTGAGCTTGCCCTTTTCGTAGGCCTTGTGCGGATCTTCCAGCGGAATCCACACGCCACGATCCCAGACGATCACATCCCCAGCGCCGTAATGCCCTTCGGGAATGCTGCCCTCGAACGTCGCGTAATCCAGCGGATGATCCTCGACATGCACCGCCAGCCGCTTGACCTTGGGATCGAGCGACGGGCCCTTCGGCACTGCCCAGCTTTTCAGTGCGCCATCGAGTTCCAGGCGAAAGTCGTAATGCAGGTGCGAAGCGTCGTGCTTCTGGATGCAGAACTGCAACGCGTGATCTGTGGCGGTTTTACGCCCGGAGCGCTTGACGGCGGCCGGCTCCGAGGTCGCTGAAAAATCGCGCATGCGGTTGTAGTCGTCGAGGTTCCTGTTCATCGTCCACCTGCCTTGTTTCAGCCCATTCGGGTCACGGTCAGCGCCACCACTGCAATGCGGTCAACCCGTTGATAGCCGGGGTTGAGCAGTTCTTCGCCGAAAACATCCGGATCAAGTTCGCGGTACGTCCAGCCGAAGCGTTCTTCATCGAGTCGCGGTAGCACGGTGTCGAGAAACGGATCGCGACCATCGACCATCGCCACGCCGGTGTAGAGCAATAACGAGCCGCCGGGTGCCAGCCGATTCAGTGCCTGCTCGACGATGCGCAGCGACAGCCCTGCCCCCAGCGTGCCGCCCCCATGGCGATAGGCGCGCTCTGCCGGATCGGCCATGTACGGCGGGTTGGCGACGATCAGGTCAAATTCACCGTCGACACCCTGCAACAGATCACTGGCGCGCGCTTCGACGTTAGCGACCTCTGCCAGTGCCGCATTGATCGCGGTCAGACGCAGTGCCGCAGGGTTGATGTCCAGCGCCAGCACTTGCGCCTCGCGACGGGCGCGGCCGATCAGAATCGCACCGACGCCAGCCCCACAGCCGATATCTATTGCGCGATGGATGGGCGCGAAATTTTGCTGAAGGTGAGCGTGGATCAGTTGCGCAAAGCGGTAAGTGTCGGGGCCGAAAAAAACCGCGTCGGCCGCCTCGGTGGGGAATGCTGAATGCACGAAGAGCAAATCATCCAGACTTGACCAGCGCACCCGACTCTTCAGGTGACCTTCGTATGCGTCAATGATCTGAGCGTCTTGCAGTTGCCGCTGTTCATCGGCCGACAACAACCCCGACGCAAATGGACGCGACCAGCCGAACACATCGCGCAAAGAATCGGCCATCTGACCCTCATCACGCTGGTTGACCCGTTGATGGGTCAACGGCGTCGGGGTGATGAACCGATAACCGTCTGCCAACAAGCGCCGGCCGAGGTGCAGCAGCACGAGGTCGTTGGGGCAGAATTGTTCTTCCTGATTCATCGGCGGTGTCCTTAAGGCAAGCGGGATTTGAGTTCGATAAAGCGCCGGGTGGCGAGCAGTCCGGCCGGGTGTGCATGACGGGCCGGGGCGAGCCAGGGGATCAGAATTGCCATCTGCGCCAAGCCGTCCTGACCTTGCAGCGCGGCGTTGAGCGCCTGTACGTCGGGATCCTGTTCAAGCCCTTCGACGGGCGCTGCAGTTTGACTGTGCCGCCGAGCGGGTTTCGTTTTATCCGAAGACGTCCAGTCACCAGCAATCCAGTCGTGCACCAGTTGTTTTTCGTAGACATTGAACACGCCAAACATCGCCGCACCATCGCCCGCGATCAGCTGCCAAAAGCGGCTGGCCTGCGGGTCTTCGTGGCGTTTGATCCAGCCTTTGTTCTGCAGTGCCTGAAGAAAACCGGGCAATTGTTCCGGTGCAGCCAGCCACTGATTGACGGTCTGCCCTTCGAAGCGGCAGTAATCGGAGTGCATGTGCTGGCCGAATGGACACTTGCGTTCAAGCATCGCCAGCAACTCTTGCTCAAGATCGAAACCTTCAATGATCGCGCGGCTGCCTTGCCCGAGGTCGTTGAGCCGATAACCCAGCGCGACCCGGCGCAGAAACTCGCCGCGATCGGCCTCAAGGGGCAATAGATCGAGCGCCGCCTGCACGGCTTTTTGCGCGTGGCCGGTGCTGGCATTGTCGATGGTCACATGCAGGGTGAAATAGTAAGGATCGATCCCCAGTTCACTGAGTTCGTAACTGCTGATCAACAGGTGTAACGGCAGTTGTTCATAGCCGAGGTTGTAGCCGATGACCTCGGGCAAGCAATCAGCACCACAGACACCCAGGGCCAGTTGTATCGCACCTTGCAGGTAGCGCTCATCGTCGATGGCGCTGCCATCCTGCAAATCGTGCTCGGCGAGCAATTTCTGGTAAATCACCACGTGATTTTGCGCCGGATTGCCTTCGCCCAGTTCTTCCAGAAAAGTTCGCAGCAGGCCTTGGAAACGCGGGTCCTGCCAGCGCGGCAACAGACCGTGGAGCCAAGCGCCATCGACCAGTTTGGTCGGTGCCACCGCTTGCAGGAAATACAGCGCCTGCGCCTTGCCACGGAAGAATTGCCGAGGCCTGCCGGCCTTGCGCTGCTGCAGGTAATCGGCGTATTGCCGGGCGACATCGGCGCAATGTTCGGCCACCCAGGCGTGCCAGGTCGTGGGATCTTCGGGCAGAGAGTCGGCCAGTTGCGCGGCATGTTGCAGTTGCTCCTGCAAAAATGCCTGCGCGAGGTCCGGGGAATTATCATCACGCAACAACGCTTCATAGACCTGCCGGATGTTCCCGGCGCTGTTCATTACATGCGGTTGGGCAGGTCCGGCTTGCAGGTGTGTCAGGACAGTCATGGCAAAATTCTCGGTCGGTTGGCAGGACGCTGTTCCACACGCCTCTACAGCAGCAGAGAGGCAGCGCCTGCGAAAAATTCAATCGACGTGAAAAATGCCCGGACGGACGGCGACGCAGCTCCTTGGCGGAGCTGCGGGTGGCTATGATTTTTTTGACATTACTTCAAGCCTGACCTTTGGCTTGCTGTTCCAGATGCACCTGCAACTCAGGATCGATCTGCAACGCTGCCGCCAGTTCATCCAGATAACTGCGCTCGGCGTCATGCTGATCATCCACGAGGATCACGCTGACCAGATACATTTCAGCGGCCATGGCCGGATCGCCTTTGGCCGCCTGCGCGACTTCGTTGGCGTCCAGCGGTTTCGAGACTTCGTCGTCAAACCATCGCTGCAATTGTGGGTCGTCGGTGTGTTTGCTGATTTCCCCGCTGATCATCTGTTGTTCCCGGTCGTCGATCTCACCGTCAGCCTTGGCCGCCGCAATCAACGCGCGCAACACAGCATGGCCGTGCTCCTCGACTTCCGGCCCGGCAAGCAGATTCGCCGTTTGCGGGACCTGTTGCGGGGCCGCGCTGGCCTGACTGCGCTGCCAGGCCTGATACGCCTGGAACGCCATCATCCCCAGCGATGCCAGCGCTGCGTAGTTGGTGCCGCCGGAGCGACCTTGCGTGCTGCCACCGCCGCCCAGTGCCCCACCCAATGCGCCGCCGAGCCCGCCACCGGCACCGCCGCCGAGCAAACCACCGAGCAAGCCGCCAAGTCCACCGGCGGATCCACTGCCACTGGCTGCGCCCGAACCGCCACCGAGAAGACCGCCCAGCAAACCACCGAGGCCGCCCAAACCATCACCGGCGGAGGCTGAAGATTGTTGTCCCGCCGAGGCTTGGCCTCGCAGCAGTTGTTCAAGCAAATCGCTGGTGTTCATGACGTCATCCTCAAGCATTGGCAGTGACTGCGTCTGGCAACGATAGACCCCTCAAGCCATAGCGCCAGCACCGTTTGGCTGACACTCAAGGGGCTGGCGGATTTCGCCCGAGTTTTTTTTCGCCGGCCAGCTAAGATTGATCAATGGTGAACCTTATCCCGGCCAGACCGGTCGATAGCTGCAACCCCGACCCGGTTTGCCGGCGCCCTTGTTGTCCAAGGGTGGTACCCGGCTTGCTTCACTTTCTGGAGAACGCCCCCGTGATATCGACCGTACACATCGCCAGGCTCAAAGCATGGGGCGCCCATGGTTTTACCGCGACCGGCGTGGTCACTGCTTTTCTGGCTACCCTCGCCCTGTTGGAAAACCAGCCGACCCACTGCCTGATGTGGCTGGGCGTGGCGCTGATTGTCGACGGCCTCGACGGCGCACTGGCGCGCAAGGTTAATGTGCAATCGGTGCTGCCGAGCTTCGACGGTTCGATCCTTGATCTGGTGATCGATTACCTGACGTACGTGTTCATTCCGGCGCTGTTCATCTATCGCTACATTCCATTGCCCGACTACACCCTGCTGCTGACCGTGTCGCTGATTCTGGTGTCGTCGCTGTTCTGTTTCTGCAACGTCAATATGAAGAGCAAGGACAACTACTTCGTCGGGTTTCCGGCGGCGTGGAATGTGGTCGCGCTGTGCCTGTACATCATCGGGCCGGGGCCGTGGATTACCTTCCTGACGGTGATCGGCCTGGCGCTGCTGACCGTGACGCGGATGAAGTTCCTGCACCCGTTCCGTGTGCGCCGGTTCATGCCGATCAACATTGCGGTGACGGCGATCTGGCTGCTGTGCAGTCTGTCGCTGGTGCTGAATCACCCGGTGATCAATCCGTTGGTGATGGGTTTGTGGTTGCTGATGTCGGCGTACTTTTTGGGGATCTGCATCTGGCGCACGGCGCTGGAATGGTTTGATCGGCCACACCTGAAATAGGCTCCAGAACCAACACAAATCCAATGTAGGAGTGAGCCTGCTCGCGATAGCGGTCTATAAGTCGAAAAATATTCAACTGACAGACCGCTATCGCGAGCAGGCTCACTCCTACAGGAGATCTTCATTCAGCGTTTAATGATCACCACCTCCAGATATTCACTCGGCACCACCAGCGAACTCTCCCCCGCCCGATTCAAACGATTGAGCAAATCCGCCAGATCACTTTCCAGCGCCTGCCCGCTTTCCGGTGGCAGTGCTGCAAAGGCCTTGTGCACAGGCCCGTACCAATGGCGGAAAATGTCGATGAAGTGCGCGGCCGAGCGATAGCGAAAATTGAACTCGCGCCGCGTCACACGCAGCAGAAAATCGCGGTCATCGAAATGCTTGTGCAACCACGCATCTGAGCCCCAGTTCGAGGGCGGTTGTGCACCGGCAGGTGGTGGCAAATGACGGCCGAGAATCTTGAACATCTGGCCAACGAAACCTTCCGGTGTCCAGTTGGCCAGACCGATCCGCCCGCCACGGCGACAAACCCGGCCCAGTTCGGCAGCAGCCTTGTCCTGATCCGGTGCGAACATTACGCCAAAGGTCGACAGCACGGCGTCATAGCTCTCCTCGGCGAACGGTAGCGCTTCAGCATCGGCCACCTGAAACGTCACGTCCAGATGCTCCGCGCGGGCACGATCCTGGCCACGTTCCAGTAGCGCCGCGACGTAATCGGTCGACGTCACCAGACAACCGCGCCGCGCCGCCGCCAGCGTCGCATTACCGTTTCCGGCAGCGACATCCAGCACCTCCTCATCGCAACGCAGATCGCAGGTTTCGGCGAGGTTTTCGCCGACGATTTGCAACGTCGTGCCAATCACGGCGTAATCGCCACTGGCCCAGGCGACTTTCTGGCGTTCTTTCAAGGCAGTCAGATCAATCGGGGTACTCATAAGAGTGAACTCCGCTGCGGGTGGGGGCGGTGCTCATTCGGCCGTCGTCGGATCGATGACCGTCATCACACGCGCCACACTGTTGGCAGGAAATCCTCCAAGCCTGGCGTGTTCGCGTACCTGCTCTTCGTCAGGTGCGATGTACACGCAATAGACCTTGTCAGCGGTGACGTAACTCTGCAGCCACTGCACCTGCGGACCGAGATCGCGCAACGCCTGACAAGACGTTTGCGACACGGCTTTGAGCTCTGCTTCCGACAGCTTTCCGGCTCCTGGAATCTCGCGTTCAATCACGAACTTCGGCATGGCAACCTCGCGTTCTTTTTATGTGGCAGGGCCGGCAGTGACCCTGCTCACGCACTATCGCGCCGAGACCGCTCGGCGTCCCTGCCAATCGTCTGGCAACCCTGTAAAACCGAGGGTTTGCCGATGAGCGGTGGAAATCTGTAAAGGGTCTGGAACACCTTGAGGATTGCCAAGGTTGGGGGATTGGTTTCTGATGCTCCCTCGCTTCTGCAAAGGACTCGACCGATGACACTGAAACTCGATTGGCTCGCGCATCACATGCACCACAGCGACCGTTATGCGCAATGGATCCATCAACAATTCCCCTACGAATACGTCGATCACCCGCTGGCCGCATGGCAGCGTGAATTTGCCGAGGGCCAACGCAATGGTGACTGGTCCTGCCTGATCGCCATGGACGGTGAACATCTGGTCGGCGGCGCCGCGTTGGCACGCGATGACCTCGCCCTGCGGCCCGATCTCGGGCCTTGGCTGGCCTGCGTGTTTGTCAGCCCTGAAGCGCGCGGGCAAGGACTGGCAGAACGCTTGATTGCAGGGATTTGTCAGGAGGCGAAAGACTGCGGGTTTGCACGTTTGTACCTGCATACGCAAAGCAAGCAGGACTACTACGCCAAGCGCGGCTGGCAAGTCCTGGAGCGCTTTCGCGCCTGGGACAACGAACAATGGCTCATGGTGCGCGACCTCTGAGCCATTGGTTCTGTTGATCAAGCGGCAGGCGCCTTCGCCTCCTTCAGCAACTGCTGGATCATCTGCTCCTGCGCTTCGTAGCGACCTTCACCGAAGTGGCTGTAACGCACCTGTCCCTTGGCGTCGATCAGATAATGCGCCGGCCAGTACTGATTGTCGAAGTTGCGCCAGATCGCATAGTTGTTATCGATGGCCACCGGATAGGTGATGCCGAGTTTTTTCACCTGATCCCGAACGTTGTCAATGATCCGCTCGTAACCGTATTCCGGGGTGTGGACGCCGATCACCACGAGGCCGTCCTTCTCGTATTTCTTCGCCCAGTCTTTGACGTATGGCAGGGTGTGCTGGCAGTTGATGCAGTCGTAGGTCCAGAAGTCCACCAGCACGACTTTGCCGCGCAGGGATTCAGTGTTCAGCTGGGGTGAATTCAACCACTGCACGGCGCCGGCCAGTGACGGCATCGCACCGTTGCCCTGCTCCATCGGCGAGTCCGCGCGGACTTTGCTGATGACGTAGTCGACCACTTTTGGCACGTTCTCCAACACGCTTTTTTCGACGCTGGCGGCGCCTTCAGAGGAGGTCTTCGCCAGCAAGGTTTTATCGAAGCCGGTGGCAATCACCGCCGCCGCCGCCAGTACCGCAACACCGGCACCACGGCGCAACCAACCGGTGAACGGAATCGACGGTTTCAGGCGATTGACCACGTTGCGTCCGGTGAAAATCAACGTACCCAGCGACAATGCACTGCCGGCGCCGTAGGCCAGCAGCAACAGGCTGGTCTGCGCGTTGGCGCCTTGCAGCATGGCACCGGTGAGGATCACGCCGAGAATCGGCCCGGCGCAGGGTGCCCACAGTAGGCCCGTGGCCACGCCGAGCATGATCGAAGCCATCGGCCCGGCCTTTTTCCGGGTGTCCGGATCGAGGCGGTTGCCGAGCATCACGAAAGGTCGCGTCAGCCAGTCGCCGACGCGTGCCGAAATCAGCGACAGGGCGAACACGCTCATCACGATCAGTGCGACGTAACGTCCGCTGTTGCTGGCCTGGATCACCCATTCGCTGCTGACCACGGCGAGGCTGGAGATGAGCGCGAAGGTCAACGCCATTCCGCCGAGGGTCAGCAGTATCGAAGCGCGACTGCGTTGGGCGCCGGCAAACAGAAACGGCACCACCGGCAGGATGCAGGGGCTGAGCACGGTCAGCAGACCGCCGAGAAATGCGATGAGGTACATGGTGAGTCACCCTTGATCAATGAATGTGACGAGCCATTCAGACGTTCTGGCTTTCCAGCCAATGGCTCTGCGGCGTACGGCTGGCGCCGTTCTCGGCAAACATCTGGCCCTGCGGTGTGCGGCTGGAACCGTCCGCTGCAATCAGGCCATCGCTGCCCTGCTTGGCCACTGGCGTCAGCTGGAAGCAGCTGCTGCTGTGGCAGCTATGCTGTTCAACCGCGGCGTTGGCATGGGCGGCGACGCCAGCCAGGGAGAAGGCGATGGCGGTCAAAAAGCGCGAAACGTTGTTCATGGTTGTTTCCTTCTATAAAGAGTGATGACTCAGTTGTCGTTGTTGCAGCCGTCGGCAAATTTGCTGTAATCGAGTACGCGGGTCTGGCCGGCCGAATCGAGGTAGGTCATGCGCGCCTCGACAATCCCGCAAGTCACCGAATTGTCCTGTTTTAGCGAGATCACTTTCTGGATATCCAGGTGGGTGCCGTAGGTGTAGGTTTGCGCGGTGACATCGGCTTCGGCGCGGGCCGACAGCGTGCAGATGTTCAGGGCGGCAAACAGGCAGGCGGCGATTACGGATTTGTTGTTCATGGCGTTTTCCTCAAGGCTTCAGTGGGTTTGAGCCGAGGCGATCCGTGTGGGCCTCGATGGAACCTATTTGAGGCTCGCGAGGTATCGCGTCTGTGTCAGGAACAGGCGCGTTTCAATCGCTGTGTATCCCTGGCATTGGGGGATACACAGCGATACAAAACCCTGGAAAATTCGCGTTTTTGCGTTCCCGTGTATCCACCGATACGGCAGATACACTGCAATACAAAGGCAGGCAGGCGAGCCAGTGAAGGCTCTATAGACTGCACGGCATTCCCCTTCTGACTGAGGCTTGAACCGATGGATCATGTCGATCACATTCTCATCGTCGACGACGACCGCGAGATCCGTGAACTGGTGGGCAACTACCTGAAGAAAAACGGCCTGCGCACCACGGTGGTCGCCGATGGCCGGCAGATGCGCAGCTTTCTCGAAGCCAACACCGTCGACCTGATCGTGCTCGACATCATGATGCCCGGCGACGATGGCCTGCAGCTTTGTCGCGAACTGCGGGTGGGCAAACACAAGGCCACGCCGGTGCTGATGCTGACCGCGCGCAACGATGAAACCGACCGCATCATCGGCCTGGAAATGGGCGCCGATGATTACCTGACCAAACCGTTCGCCGCCCGCGAATTGCTCGCGCGGATCAACGCCGTGCTGCGCCGCACACGGATGCTGCCGCCGAATCTGGTGGTCACCGAAGCCGGCCGTTTGCTCGCTTTCGGGCGTTGGCAACTGGACACCTCGGCCCGTCATTTGCTGGACAAGGACGGCACCATGGTCGCCCTCAGTGGTGCCGAGTATCGATTGCTAAGGGTGTTTCTCGATCACCCGCAACGGGTGCTCAGCCGCGACCAACTGCTCAATCTGACCCAGGGCCGCGACGCCGATCTGTTTGACCGCTCGATCGATTTGCTGGTCAGCCGCTTGCGTCAGCGTCTGCTCGATGATGCGCGCGAGCCGGCCTACATCAAGACCGTGCGCAGCGAGGGGTACGTGTTCTCGCTGCCGGTCGAAATTCTCGGTGCCCCGGCATGAGCGTCAATCTACACTGGCCACGCACCCTCGCCTCGCGCCTGTCGCTGATTTTCCTGATCGGCTTGCTGCTCGCTCAGGCGCTGTCGTTCGGCGCGCAGTATTACGAGCGTTACCAAAGCGCGAAAAACACCATGCTCGGCAATCTGGAAAACGACGTGTCGACCTCGATTGCGATCCTTGATCGCTTGCCCGCCAACGAGCGCCCCGACTGGCTTACACGTCTGGCACGAGCCAATTACGGTTACCTGTTGAGCACAGGCGAACCGGGCACGCCGATTGAGGCGAATGATGTGCCGGTGGCCGTTACCTCGATCACCGAAGCCATCGGTGAACGCTATCCGCTGACCTTCACCGATATTCCCGGGCCGAAGAAACACTTTCAGGGTCATCTGCGCCTGAGCGACGGCAGCCCGGTGACCATCGACGTGCGCCCCGCCATGGCCCCGTTGTCGCCCTGGTTGCCGGTGGTCTTGCTCGGCCAACTGGCGTTGATGATCGCCTGCACCTGGCTGGCGGTGCGTATTGCGATCCGCCCGTTGACCCGGCTGGCCAACGCCGTGGAAACCCTTGACCCCAACGCCCACCCGATCCACCTCGACGAAAGCGGCCCGAACGAAGTGGTGTACGCGGCGCGGGCGTTCAACACGATGCAGGCGCGCATCGCTGCCTACCTCAAAGAGCGCATGCAACTGCTTGCGGCGATTTCCCACGATCTGCAAACGCCGATCACGCGGATGAAACTGCGCGCCGAGTTCATGGACGACTCCTCCGAGAAAGACAAACTGTGGAATGACCTCAGCGAGATGGAGCATCTGGTACGCGAAGGCGTGGCTTATGCCCGCAGCATTCATGGCTCGACCGAGGAAAGCCGCCGCACCAACATGGATTCCTTTCTCGAAAGCCTGGTGTTCGACTATCAGGACATGGGCAAGCAGGTGCAACTGGTCGGCAAGAGTGCAACGGTCATCGACACCCGGCCCCATGCCTTGCGCCGGGTATTGGTAAACCTGACCGACAACGCACTGAAATTCGCCGGCGCCGCCGAAGTCTGGGTCGAAGCCAACAAGGGCAGTCTGGCGATCACTGTCATGGATCGTGGCCCGGGCATCGCCGACGCCGAACTGGCGCAAGTGCTGCAACCATTCTACCGCGTGGAAAACTCGCGTAATCGCGATACCGGCGGCACCGGACTGGGGTTGGCTATCGCCCAGCAACTGGCCATGGCGCTGGGTGGCTCGCTGACCTTGAGCAACCGCGAGGGTGGCGGGTTGTGCGCTGAGTTGAAGTTGCCGCTGCAACCCTGAACATTTCAACGGCGCTTGTTTAAACGCTACCGACAGGCGCCGGTCGGTAGCCTGCGCACCACAGCGCCAATGCCTACGACTTCATCAGAATCCGCTGACTGTGCGTCTTCGTCGGGGCGCTTATCGTTGTGCTGCCCGTCCTGCACTGATCACCGCTGGTCGCCACTGTCAGATCTGACAGTGGCGAATCAGCGCCGGGCTGCGGTTCCATGACGATTGGCCCAACCTGCCGAGGCGCAACATGAATCAACTCGAATCCGTCACTCAAGTGTGCAGGCGACTGGCGCCCGGCGGCTGGCATTCGCTGATGCTCGCCCATGGCCTGGACCTGCTCGCCGACCCGTTGGCGGCGGAATTGAAAAAGCCACTGAACATTGATCGTTCATTGCACGGGTTTGCCGATTTCGCACTGGCCGGGAGCCGCGCGATCGAAGCCGGGGCACCGGCGCGCAGCCTGCTCTTTCACGCATTGGCCTCGCCACGGGTCATTTGTGATGAGAACGGGCAAACATTGCAGCTGTTTCCCACTGCCGCTGAGATCGAGACGGTGCTCGACTATGTCTTCAGCGTCAGCCCTCCCACGCTCGACAACCTTCGCCACAAAGCCCGGGGCGCACCGTTGGCAATGGTCGCGTTCGCCAGCGAATATCGCTGCGCCGCCGACACCGTGCATGGCCGGCATGCCGACTTGTGTTTCTCGCGTACCGGCATTGCCCGCGTCGGCACCGCCGCCGCGCGCTACGACGCGAAACTGCGCTGCTTTTTGCCGTTCGTCGACGATGACCCGCACGGCATTCGAGTGATGCCAGTTCGATACAGCGCCTACATCGCCATGCAACTGAAGGGCGATGCCGAACGCTTCGGGCCAATGGATTTCCAGGCGGACATCGATGCCGAACTGGATTTCTGGGTACCGTTGCACAAGTTGTTCAATGGCTCGCAATGCCTGGAAGACATGACGCTGAACGTGACGCTGGACAACCACCAGATCAACGAAAAACTGCGGCATATCCATTTACGCCACAGCGGCACCGGCTGGCAGGAACCGCAGATCAGCCAGCCGCCCTTCGTCGTTACCGATAATCTGGCGCATTGGGCAGCGGTTACCGATGTCGGCGCGGGGTTGCTGGTGCCCGACGCCAGAACACGGCTGGTCGAGCCGGTCGTATATCAGGGTCAACCGTTATCCTTTGTGATGCCGGCCAATACCGGCGGCATGATTCACGGGCGTCACCGGGTCGAGGCGGATGGCAGTATCGAAGACCTGAACGAGCATGAGAATGTCGAGGAACTGGTGCGTCAGGGCGGTTATCGCGCCTTGCACTATCAGGACGGCACCGCCGATGGCTGGGTGCGGCCACGCTGCCCGACGCTGGAAAACAGTTTGCCGACGGTGGCAGCGTATTCGGTGATCGGCTCTCCGGATTTCTATCCGCTGTGCAGTCAACGCAAGCTGTTGCACTGGATCAGCGACGAGCCGACGTTACCGAGTACCGGTCTCTGGCACGCCCGACTGGAAGCCCTTTCCAATGTCCGCTACTGCGCCAACCTGGACTTGCAGGATCACCTGTTTTCCCCCGCCGATCGTGGAGTGAGCGCCATCGTCGGTCTCGCCGATCAAACCGGCATGCTGCAATCCACCAGCACACTGCCGTCGCCGTCGCCGTCGCCGTCGCGCCCGACCTCGCTGCCCGACGGCGCCGCGGGGGTTTTCGGGCCGGGCTGGGAGGTCGGTTGGGTTCGTCAGCGGACTGCGGACGACGAATGGATCAACGTCCTCGCCGGTTATCAGATGGCCAGTCCGTTTCCCGAGGATGCGAAGATTTGCGCGGCGCTAGGTTCTTTCTGGCCCGGCGTGGCACCGGATTCGGCGCGGGTGTTCGAGCCGCGCTCGACCCTGCACAGCATCATTCCCCTGACCGATGACGAAATCGGCATGGGCGGTGGTGTGGCCTGGGATCACCAGCGCGCCCCACAACTGATCACGCATGACAATCGATTGTTCGCCCAATACCGCGCGTACGCCCATGCCGATTACACACAAGTGGCTCTCGATAACCTGTTTTCCCTGGGCATGACCGGTCACACCTCGCAAACGGCGTATCAACGGCGCGTGCTGTCGATGTATCGCGTGTACCGCGCGCTCGGCGCCGCCAGCGACAACCCCTTGCGCAACACATGGCCGCTGTTGTCGTTCATTGAAGTGCAGCGGCCGAATGCCGAACTGGACATTGCGCAGGCGGAGTCCGGGCAGGTCCTCGACGGCTGGGTGCAGCGCTTTTTGCTGTACAAGCGCGGCGCCGTGCAGATCGCTGAAAGCGATTTCAGGTTGCGCCACGTCGAAGTCGAAGCGTTGGTGATTCTGTTGCTCAGCGCCGATGCGATCCTGATCAAAACCGACACGCTGCCGTGGCAGGTCGCCGATGAAGCACTTTGATGTGGTGATCGTCGGCGCCGGCCCTGCGGGATGCGCAACGGCAATCAGTTGCGCACGGCATGGCTTGCACGTGGCCTTGATCGAACGGCAGGCGTTCCCACGGTTTCGCCCCGGCGAAAGCCTGCATCCGGGCATCGAACCGCTGCTGCAGCAACTGGGAGTCGCCGAGCAGTTGTGCGGCCCGTCGGCCCGGCGCTTTGACGGCCACTGGGTAACGTGGAACGGCGCGCCGCGCTTCAACGCTTTTGGCGCCGATGACTGCGGCATTTGGCGGGGCTTTCATCTCGAGCGAGCGCATTTGGACGCGACATTGCTGGCGCGAGCCGTTTCTTTGGGCGTTGAGGTAAACCAGCCCTGCCGGGCACTACGGGTGCTGACTCAGGCCAATCGAGTGATCGGCGTCGATACCGACAGCGGCTGCCTCTACGCAACCTGCCTGATCGATGCCAGCGGCGCTCGCGACTGGCTGAGCCGCCAACTCGGTCTGACGACCCACAATTGTTCTGCATCGCTGGTCGCACGCTACGGCTACTTGCAAGGCTATAACGCAGCCTATGCCACGACAGCACACTTGCTGGCCGACCCTGATGGGTGGACGTGGATCGCCCAGATTGAGGATCGTTTGCTGCACTGGACGCGCCTGACCTTCGAACGCAACACTCGGTCGGTGATGCTCCCCTCCACCCTGCAATCATTGCCCGCGGTGAGGGCCGTGCGTGGCGCCGATGTGACCTGGCGCCTCACCCCGGCCACCGCCGGTGCCGGTTATTTTCTGGTGGGTGATGCCGCCAACCGGCTCGACCCGGCGTCTTCCCACGGCGTACTCAAAGCGATGATGAGCGGCATGCAAGCCGCGCAAGCGGTGGCGGATCTTCTTCGCCGGCCGGCCTTGCAAGTGCCTGCCCAGACGCACTATCGCCAATGGCTCATCGATGGGTTCACACGCGATATGGCGCAACTGCGCATCTTCTATCGGCAGCATCCCTGCCCGCCGTCGTGGTTGCCTGCCCATTGATTCAAACGACGCTACCGAGCACGCCGTCCTCATGCAATTGCCGCAGCAATATCAATCCCTTGTCCATGAACGCAGCGGTTGCGGCCACCCCCGCCTCCACGGCCAAAGCTTGCAACTGCCGACAGCCAACAAGGACGGGATACTCGTCAATGCGCTGCAGCAAGCGCCAGGTCAGCGGGCTCAGTTCGGAAAACTTCACACTCCAGTCGGCCGTACGCCGCACCAGCAAAAACGTCGGTTGGTCCGGTGGCGTGGCGGGCTGATGGTTCGGATCGAGTTCATGCACAGGCCACTCATACGCCAACGGCCAGGCCAGCGGCGAGATTTGCAGCGGCCGCTCCAGCAACATCGCCGGATCTGTCGGCAGCAGCGCTTGAGCATCAGACTGCTGCAAAACCATCTCGACCCATTCGTAATGCGCCAGCTCCAGCAAAAACGCCGGCCACTCACCTTCGCGCATTACCTGCGGTCGGGTGGCGAGATAGTCGAGAAAGGTTTCGGCAATCTCGCCGAACCTTGGGGTCTGCGCCCGCCAGTCGCGCAAGAAACCTCTCACCAACAAGCTCCAGCGTTGTTCACCAATGATTCGGATCAACAACGGGAAGGTGCCGCGCAACAATTGCGACAGGTTGTTGAATACCAGGTCGCGATAAACGTTAACCCGCGCCGCATTCATTTCGGCCGGTGGTGATTGATGTTCGGGATCACGCAAATATCGGGTCAGCGCCTGTTGTTGCAACATCAGGTTATCCACGATGGCGACCTCCCGCTTGCAAGTGGCGAATGGTCTGCAACTCGGCAATCAGTTCGGAGAATGCCGGGAAGTTGAAATCCCGCTCCAATAACGTTGGCTGCGCGCCGAACCGCGCGTAGGCCTCCGCCAGCAATGCCCAGACCTGCGGTTTTACCGAGGCGCCATGGGTGTCGATTTTCAACGTATCGGACTCATCGAAATGCCCGGCCACATGCATGCCGACCACCCGGCCCGGCTCGATACCGGCTAGAAATGCTTGCGGATCAAAACCGTGGTTGATCGCATTGACGTAAACGTTGTTGACGTCCAGCAGCAGGTCGCAATCGGCCTCGTGCAGCACGGCGTTGGTGAAAGTCACTTCGTCCATGTCCTGACGCGGCGCAGCGTAATAGGAGACGTTTTCCACGGCCAGACGCCGACCCAGAATGTCCTGAGCCTGACGGATGCGCGCAGCGACGTGATGCACTGCCTCTTCGGTGAACGGCAATGGCAGCAGGTCATAAAGATGCCCGTCATCGCTGCAATAACTCAGGTGTTCGCTGTACAGCGGCACGTTGTAATGGTCGAGAAACACCCGCACTTCCTGCAAGAACCCGACATCCAGCGGTGCCGACCCGCCAAGGGACAGCGACAAGCCGTGACAGGACAACGGGTAGCGTTCGGCCAGTTCACGCAACGCCGCGCCATGGGCGCCGCCGACGCCGATCCAGTTTTCCGGGGCGACTTCGAGGAAATCGAAATCGCCGGTGCGAGCGGTTTGCAGGTCTTTGAGCAGGCCACGGCGCAGGCCGAGGCCGACGCTCGGTTGCAGTGATGAGACAGGCGTTTGCATAGGGAGTACCTCAGCAGTGGGTTTTCTCCAGTTGAAGCGCTGGCTGTATCGCTGGTGTGTGCAACTGACTAAACATTTGCAGCCCGATGTATCTCTCCACAACCGCGATACACAGTGATACACGCCGAATAACCTGTGGGAGCGAGCCTGCTCGCGAAGACTGCTGAACAATCGACAAGGATGTTGACTGTGCCGGCCTCTTCGCGAGCAGGCTCACTCCCACAGGTATTTCAGTGTTCACAAATCCAGCGTCCCCCCCAGACCGGGGCTAGACTCCTTTATTACCCAGTCGAGGGGGACGCAGGACGTCAGCGGTGCCCTGCCCAACTCCGTGACCACCGCCCGGTGGCGCACGCCTCGACCTTCGACGCCGCCGGACCGTGATCCTGTTTCAGGAGCACACATGATGGACGAGGCGAAGCTCAACCAATTCATGGGCAAACTGGTCAACGACATGGGCGGCGCGGCGATGCTGGCCAATGTCATCGTCGGCGAAGAACTCGGTTTGTACCGGGCCATGGCCGACAGTCAACCAATCAGCGCCGATGCCCTCGCCGCCAAAACCACGTGCAATCCGCGTCTGGTGCGCGAATGGCTCAGCGCCCACGCGGCGTCCGGTTACATGGAGCACCACGACGGCCAATTTCGTTTACCGGAAGAACAGGCGCTGGCGTTGGCCGTCGAGGACTCGCCAGTCTACGTCGCTGGCGGTCTCGGCGTGGTGGCATCGTTTTTCCACGACAAAGACAAACTGGTCAAAGCCATGCGCGGCAACGGCGCTCTGCCCTGGGGCGATCACCATCCGTGCATGTTCACCGGCACCGAGCGGTTCTTCCGGCCCGGCTACAAAGGTCACCTGATCGCCGAATGGCTGCCGGCGCTGGACGGTGTGGTGTCCAAACTGGAGGAAGGCGCCAAAGTCGCCGACATCGGCTGCGGCCATGGCGCGTCAACGGTGATCATGGCTCAGGCGTTTCCCAACTCGCGCTTCGTCGGCTACGACTATCACGCGCCCTCGATCACCGTTGCCACCCAGCGCGCCGAGGAAGGTGGGGTCAGCAGCCGGGCGAAGTTCTTCCAGGGTTCGGCGAAAAGCTACCCCGGCAACGACTACGACCTGATCTGCTATTTCGACTGCCTGCACGACATGGGCGACCCGGTCGGTGCTGCCCGTCATGCCTACGAGTCGCTTAAAGACGACGGCACGGTGTTGCTCGTCGAACCGTTCGCCAACGACACGCTGGACGACAACATCAACCCGGTCGGGCGGCTGTTTTACGCGGCTTCGACGTTTATCTGCACACCGAACTCGCTGTCTCAGGAAGTCGGCCTCGGCCTGGGTGCGCAAGCCGGGGAAATGCGCTTGCGTAAAGTGTTTGTCGAGGCTGGATTCAAGCAGTTCCGCCGGGCCACCCAAACGCCGTTCAACCTGATTCTGGAGGCGCGCAAGTAACCCGCGCGGGCCGCGTGCTAACCTGCTGGCAACGTCCTTCACCGGAGCGCTGACCATGCTCGACAGCTCGACCCGCGAACACCTCGACACCCTGCAAGAGGTGATGGCTGATGGCGATTTCATCGTATTGACCGGGGCCGGCATCAGCACGCCCTCGGGCATTCCGGATTACCGCGACAGCGAGGGCGTGCGCCGTGGCCGGCAGCCGATGATGTACCAGGAATTCCTCGCCGCCTCCGAGTCGCGCCGCCGCTATTGGGCGCGGGCCATGCTTGGCTGGCCGAGGGTGCGTCAGGCACAGCCGAATGCTGCACACGAAGCGTTGGCCGGTTTGCAGCGCCAAGGACTGATCAGCGACTTGATCACCCAGAACGTCGACACCCTGCACGATCAGGCCGGCAGTCACGATGTGATCGAACTGCACGGCAGCCTGCACCGGGTGTTGTGCCTGGACTGCGGTCTGCGCAGCGAGCGCGACGCGATTCAACAACTGATGGAATTGCACAATCCGTATCTGGCCGGGGTGGACGCGGTACAGGCACCGGATGGCGACACCCTGCTCGACCCGGCGTTCGAGGCGCGCTTTCAGGTACCGCACTGCCCGCATTGCGCTGGCGAGCGTATGAAACCGGACGTGGTGTTTTTCGGCGAGAACGTTGCGCAGCACACGGCAGCGCGGGCGATGGCGGCGGCAGAAAATGCTTCGGGAATGTTGGTGGTGGGGTCTTCATTGATGGCGTATTCGGCGTTTCGTTTGTGCCGGGTGATCTCCGATCGCGGTAAACCGTTGATTGCGATCAATCTGGGCAAGACCCGCGCGGATGATTTGCTGGATTTGAAGATTGAAGCGTCGTGTGAACAGCTGTTGCCTTTATTGGTACTGCAGCTGATTCGGTGAGTTGCTGCAATCCAGGTTCGACTTAAGGCCCAGCCCCTCACCCTAGCCCTCTCCCAAGGGAGAGGGAACTGATCGAGTTGTCAGGTCTGAATACGGCGGCCTGAAAATACCGAGTCGAACTCAGGCTTTGAGAAATCCCCAATTGGCTCCCTTTCCCCCTCGCCCCTGGGAGAGAGGGCTGGGGTGGAGGGGGTAGATCTCACAGTCGACTCAGATCTTCAGCCTTGAGAATGTCAAACAACGCCTGCGCCGCCGCCGACAGTTCATTGCCCGGCTCAGTCAGCACGCCAATCGCACGCTCCACCGAGTCATCCAGCGTCAGGCAATGCGCGCCCAGCTCCTGCATCTGCCCGGCGCACAACGCTGGCACGGCACTGACCCCCAGTCCGCTGGCAACCATCCTCCCGACCGTCGCCAATTGATGGCTTTCAAACTCCACCGGCAACTTCATGCCCCGCGCCTGCAAGTGCTCTTCGAGCATCACCCGCACCGTCGAGGGCCGCTGCAAGGTAATAAACGGCTCCTGCAACAACGTCTGCCAGTCAATCTCGCCGCGCTGCGCCAGTGGCGAATCCTTCGACACCACCGCGACGAAGCGATCCGTGTACAACGGCGTAAAGGTCATTGAGGTGTTTTGCATCGGCTCGAACGCCACGCCCAGTTCGACTTGACGATCACGAACCATCTCCAGCACTTGCTCGTTGATCACGTCGTTAACCGTGACGTTGACGTTCGGATAGCGCGCGCGAAATGTCTTGAGGATCGGCGGCAGCAGGTTGCCGGCGAACGACGGCATCGCTGCCAGTGTCACTCGCCCGCGCTGCAAGCTGAAGCGCTGGCGCATTTCGTCTTCGGCGTTGTCCCAATCGGCGATCAGCCGTCGCGCCAGTGGCAGCAAGGATTCACCTTCGGCAGTCAGCGCGACGTTGCGGGTGTTGCGGCTGAACAGGCGACCGCCCAGGCCCTCTTCCAGCGCTTTGATGGTCAGGCTCAACGCCGATTGCGACAGGTGCAGACGCTCGCAGGCCAAGGCAAAACTCAGGCTCTGGGCAACGGCGAGAAAGGCGCGGATCTGTTTGATGGTCATGGTCGCTTCGCTCCAGTTGTAAGCTACAAGCGTTAAGCGGCAAGCCGTAACGCGACTATTGAGCTTTATCAATCAATCAACCTTAAAAATCAACTTAACAAATATATCCACCGGCGAGACACTCCAACCATTCGGCTAGCCAGCCGCCCGCAAATAATAAAAGAGGTGCATATGGCAGGTTTCGACAAGCGCGTGAGTTCCTACGAGGAAGCCCTGGCCGGGCTTGAGGACGGCATGACCGTTATCGCCGGCGGCTTCGGTCTGTGCGGCATTCCGGAAAACCTGATCGCCGAGATCAAGCGCAAAGGCACCCGCGACCTCACCGTCGTCTCCAACAACTGCGGCGTCGACGGTTTCGGCCTCGGCGTGCTGCTCACCGATCGTCAGATCAGCAAAGTCATCGCCTCCTACGTCGGCGAAAACAAGCTGTTCGAAGAGCAACTGCTGAAGGGCGACATCGAAGTCATCCTGACCCCGCAAGGCACCCTCGCCGAGAAAATGCGCGCGGGCGGCGCTGGCATTCCGGCCTTCTTCACCGCCACCGGCGTCGGCACCCCGGTCGCCGAAGGCAAGGAAGTACGTGAATTCAAGGGTCGCAAATACCTGATGGAAGAATCCATCACTGGCGACTTCGCCATCGTCAAAGGCTGGAAAGCCGACCACTTCGGCAACGTCGTCTACCGTCACACCGCGCAGAACTTCAACCCGCTGGCCGCCACCGCCGGCAAGATCACCGTGGTTGAAGTGGAAGAAATCGTCGAACCCGGCGAACTCGATCCATCGCAGATCCACACCCCGGGCATCTACGTCGATCGGGTCATTTGCGGCACGTTCGAAAAACGCATCGAACAGCGCACCATCCGCAAATAATTCAGGCTGACGGAGAATAAAAACATGGCACTTACCCGCGAACAAATGGCTCAGCGCGTCGCCCGCGAAATGCAGGACGGCTTTTATGTGAACCTCGGCATCGGCATTCCGACCCTGGTCGCCAACTACATTCCCGAAGGCATGGAAGTCATGCTGCAATCGGAGAACGGCCTGCTCGGCATGGGTCCGTTCCCGACTGAAGACACCATTGATGCCGACATGATCAACGCCGGCAAACAGACCGTGACCGCACGCATCGGCGCGTCGATTTTCAACTCCGCCGAGTCCTTTGCGATGATTCGCGGCGGCCATGTCGACCTGACCGTGCTCGGCGCGTTCGAAGTCGACGTCGAAGGCAACATCGCCTCGTGGATGATCCCCGGCAAACTGGTCAAGGGCATGGGCGGCGCGATGGACCTGGTGGCCGGCGCCGACAACATCATCGTGATCATGACCCACGCCTCCAAGGATGGTGAGTCCAAGCTGCTCGCCAAATGCAGCCTGCCGCTGACCGGTGCCGGTTGCATCAAACGCGTGCTGACCGACCTCGCCTATCTGGAAATCGAAAATGGCGCTTTTGTCCTCAAGGAACGCGCACCTGGCGTCAGCGTCGAGGAAATCGTCGCCAAAACCGCTGGTAAACTGATCGTCCCGGATCACGTACCGGAAATGCAGTTCGCTGCCCAGTGAGGAATTCGAAAATGCAAGACGTCGTAATTGTTGCCGCCACGCGTACCGCGATCGGCAGTTTCCAGGGTTCTCTGGCCAGCGTGTCCGCGGTGGATCTGGGCGCGGCGGTGATCCGCCAGTTGCTCGAACAAACCGGTCTGGACGGTGCGCAGGTCGATGAAGTGATCATGGGCCAGGTGTTGACCGCCGGCGCCGGCCAGAACCCGGCGCGTCAGTCGGCGATCAAGGCTGGCCTGCCCCACGCCGTGCCGGCGCTGACCCTGAACAAGGTCTGCGGTTCGGGTCTCAAGGCACTGCACCTCGGCGCACAGGCGATCCGTTGCGGCGACGCTGAGGTGATTATTGCGGGCGGCCAGGAAAACATGAGCCTGTCCAACTATGTGATGCCGGGCGCACGCACCGGTCTGCGCATGGGTCACGCACAAATCGTCGACACCATGATCAGCGACGGCCTGTGGGATGCGTTCAACGATTACCACATGGGCATTACCGCCGAGAATCTGGTCGACAAATACGAGATCAGCCGTGAGCAGCAGGACGCCTTCGCCGCCGCTTCTCAGCAGAAAGCGGCTGCCGCCATTGAGGCCGGCCGCTTTGTCGATGAGATCACACCGATCCTGATCCCGCAGCGCAAAGGCGATCCGGTGGCGTTCAAGGTTGATGAACAGCCGCGCGGCGACACCACCGCACAATCCCTGGCAAAACTGCGTCCGGCTTTTAAAAAGGACGGCAGCGTCACGGCTGGCAACGCTTCGTCGCTGAATGACGGCGCCGCAGCGGTCATCCTGATGAGCGCCGAGAAAGCCAAAGTCCTCGGCCTGCCGGTTCTGGCGAAAATCGCCGCCTACGCCAACGCAGGCGTTGATCCGGCAATCATGGGCATCGGCCCGGTGTCGGCCACCCGCCGCTGCCTCGACAAGGCTGGCTGGAACATCGGCCAGCTCGATCTGATCGAAGCCAACGAAGCCTTCGCCGCACAATCGCTGGCAGTGGCCAAGGATCTGCAATGGGATCTGGACAAGGTCAACGTTAACGGCGGCGCCATCGCGTTGGGCCATCCGATCGGTGCATCGGGTTGCCGCGTGCTGGTGACCCTGCTGCATGAAATGATCAAGCGTGATGCGAAAAAGGGTTTGGCGACCCTGTGCATCGGCGGCGGTCAGGGTGTGGCACTGGCGCTGGAACGCGCATAACCAGGGTTCAACAGTGAATGGCGGATCCACGACATCCGCTGTTTTCTGGCAACAAAAACCCGGTGCGACTTGCGTTGCACCGGGTGTTTTTTTGCCTGTTAGAAATCGGCTTTGAATGTTGCGGCCCCTTCGCGAGCAACGCATTTCAAAATGTGGGAGCGAGCTTGCTCGCGAAGGGGCCAGCCCGGCCAGCTAAAATCTAGGGCTTGCGCAACAAATACGTATCCATGATCCACCCATGCTCCCCCCGCGCAGCCTTGCGCACCCGCTCGATCTCATCCGCGACATCCGCCAGCCTGCCGCTGATCAAAATCTCGTCCGGCGTGCCGAGGTAAGCGCCCCAGTAAATCTCGGTCTGCTGATCGGCCACCCGGTGATACGAATCCTCAGCATCGAGCATCACCACCAGACTGTCCGTATCACTCACCTGCCCTGCCGCCAAACGCCGCCCGGTGGTGATTTCAATGGAACGGCCGATCGTATTCAACGGCACCTTATGCTGCGCCGCCAGCGCCTGAACACTGGTGATCCCGGGAATCACCTCAAACTCGAAGGCACACGCGCCCGAGGCAAGAATCGCCTGGAGGATGCGCACAGTACTGTCGTACAACGCCGGGTCGCCCCACACCAGGAAACCGCCGCACTGACCGTCAGACAATTGGTCATTGATCAGGCGTTCGAAGGTCTGCTGCTTGGCACGGTTCAGGTCATCGACACTGGCCGTATAGTCGACATCGCCCCGTTCGCGTTCGGGGCTGTGGGCTTCGACGAAGCGATAGTCGGGCTCGTCGATGTAGCGCTCACAGATCTCACGGCGCAGGTCGATCAGCTTGTCCTTGCTCTGACCTTTATCCATCAGAAAAAACACGTCGACCCGATTCAGCGCCTTCACCGCCTGCATCGTGATGTAGTCGGGGTTACCGGCCCCGATGCCGATTACCAGCAGTTGTTTCATCAAAGTGCTCCTTTAACGTCGAGTCTCGGCAGACGCAGGCGCCAGCGCCCAGTGAAGTGCAATTCGACCGCTGACAACGGTTCGACATCAATGTCATGAAACGCCGAACCGCGCATCACGTGAATCAGCGCGGCGCGGATGACAAACGGATGCGTCACCGCCACTAAATGCCCCGGCGTGGCTTGCAGGCTGGTCAGCCACTGCGCCACGCGATCACACAACTGCGCCACCGACTCACCACCATGGGGCATGGCGTGGGGATCTTCCAGCCAGGCATGCAGCGCGGCGTCTTCCGAGCGTTGCAGATCCTTGATCGACATCCCGTGCCAATGGCCCCAGTCACAATCGCGCAATGCCTCGTCGATCTGCGCATCCGCGCCAAACCACGCCGCCGTCTGGCGTGTGCGCAATTCGGGCGCGCAAATCAAGCGGTGCGCGGCGTCGAAACGCAGGGCCAATGCACCCGACGCCAATCCACTATTTTCAACAGGCTCATTCGTAGGAAAACACGCCAATTTCTGTGCGACGGTTCGCGCATGGCAAATCAATGTCAAACGAGTGGTCTGCACAGGCAGCGCTCCGGTAGGCCTTCATGAAAATCAACGACACAAAGCCGCTCTGTGGGCAATTGTGCCGTAAACCGAGGGTTGCGGGGCGGCGGGATAGCCACCGGCAAAAACCGACGACGCCAGGAACACGGCAATATCTGACAGCGTTGTAGGCAATGGACTACAACGCCGGTCGAATTACGTGTAGCCCCTGTTACACGGGCATTGCGCCATGTTTTGGCACCTTTTCAACACGCAAAAAAATTCACTAGACATGTAGCGCCAGTTACATAAATACTGTTTTAACGGATTGTGAAGCGAATTCAACACCCTCATCCAGCAGGAGCCCGGATGCCCCCTCTTAGAGACCTGATCACCGATCCCGGCCTGGATCTTACGCCGTCGGAGCGCAAAGTCGTTCGCGCCTTGCTTGATCAGTACCCACGCAACGGCCTGGGACCGATGGCGCGTCTGGCGGAACATGCCGGCGTCAGCGACCCGACCATTGTGCGGCTGGTGAAAAAACTCGGCTTCGGCGGTTATGCCGAATTCCAGGAAGCGCTGCTCAGCGACATGGACCACCGCTTGCGCTCGCCGCGCACGCTGCTGCAACCGCGCGCCCATCAGCACAAGGACGACGCCTGGAGCCACTATCTGGGCGACAGCCATCGCCTGCTGGTCGAAACCCAATCGCTGACGCAACCGGAAGACGTGCGCATTCTCACCGACTGGCTGCTCGACGCGCGCCATCAGGTGTACTGCTTCGGCGGGCGTTTCAGCAGCCTGATGGCCACTTACCTGCTCAATCACCTGCGCCTGCTGCGCCCCGGTTGCTTCGCGCTGGAAGACAACGCGCAACTGCCTGATCGACTGTTCGATCTGCAACGTCAGGACGTCGTGCTGCTGTTCGACTATCGCCGCTACCAGACTCAGGCACTGCGCGTCGCCAGTGCGGCGAAAAACAACAACGCGCGCGTGGTGTTGTTCACCGATATCTACGCCTCGCCGCTGCGTGAACTGGCCGACCTGATCATCAGCGCGCCGGTGGAGTCAGCCTCGCCGTTCGACACCATGGTGCCGGCGCTGGCTCAGGTCGAAGCGCTGATCGCCTGCCTGACCCTGCGCACCGAAAACCTCGCCGATCGCCTGGAAGGCATCGATGCCCTGCGCAATGACTTCAACACCCACCTGCTGGAGGATAAATAAGGATGTTCAGCCTTCCCCACCGCTCGCCGCGGGATCTGCCGTTTGTCACTGACCACACCGCACTGTTGCTGGTGGACATGCAGCGTGCCTGGCTCGAACCGCAGTTCGACGCGCACCTCAACGACCCCGACGCCGAATATTTCCTGACCCGCGCGCACATGCAGGTGGTGCCCAACCAACGTCGCTTGCTCAGTGCCTTTCGCGAGGCGCGGCAGGACGTGCTGCACACCATTATCGAAAGCCTCACCGCCGACGGTCGCGACCGCTCGCTCGACCACAAACTCTCGGACATGCACCTGCCCAAAGGCAGCGTGCAGGCCAGGATCATTGAAGACCTGAGCCCGGTGGAAAACGAAATCGTCCTGCCGAAGACCTCGTCCGGGGTGTTCAACTCGACCAACATCGACTACGTGCTGCGCAACCTCGAAACCCGCCACCTGATCATCGCTGGCATCGTCACCGATCAATGCGTCGATATGGCCGTGCGAGACGCTGCCGACCGTGGCTATCTGGTCACGCTGGTCGAGGACGCATGCGCCACCTACAGCGCCGAGCGCCACCATGCCTGCCTGAATGCGATCAAGGGTTACTGCTGGATCACCGACACCGACACCGTGCTCGCCCGCCTGCAGGAGATGCGGCCATGAGCACGCGCCTGACGCCACTGCCGATGACTACGCTGGTCACCACCGACCTGATCGGTATTACCCGTGGCCGCTCGTTTCCCACTGATGAGATTGAGCATTATCAAGCCGCCGGTTGCGGCTGGGTGCCGGCCAACAGCGCGTTGACGCCGCAGGACATCATTGCCTCGACCAATCCGTGGGGCGCTTATGGTGACCTGCGGTTGATTCCCGATCTGAGCAGCCGCGTCACCGTCGGCAACGGCCCGGACGCCGACGCGCCGGCGCTGGATTTCATCCACGGCGACATCCGCGAAACCGATGGCCGCCCGTGGGGCGCCTGCCCGCGCACGCTGTTGCGCGACGAAATCGAGCGTTATCGCGATGAGCTGGGCTTGCAGGTCAACGCCGCGTTCGAACACGAATTCAACCTGCACGCCGGTTTCGCCGAGCATCTGGCGTTCTCCCTCGAAGCCCAGCGTCAGGGTGCCGAGTTCGGCGGCTGGCTGCTCAGCGCCCTGCGCGCCGGCGGTGTCGAGCCGGAAATGTTTCTGCCCGAATACGGCAAGCACCAATACGAAATCACCTGCCGCCCGACGCTTGGCGTGGCAGCGGCAGATCGCGCCGTCAACGTGCGCGAGATCAGCCGCGAGATCGCCCGGCAAATGGGCCTGGACTTGAGTTTCGCGCCGAAGACCGCCGCCGACGCGGTGTGCAATGGCGTGCACCTGCACGTCAGCCTGCTCGATCTGGCCGGCCAGCCGATGCTTTACGACGCTGGTACCAGCAACGGTCTGTCGAGCCTCGGCCAGCATTGGGCGGCGGGGATCCTGCATTACTTGCCGGCGCTGTGTGCGTTTACCGCGCCGACGCCAGTGTCGTACGAACGTTTGCAGCCGCATCACTGGAGCGCCTCTTACGCTTGTCTCGGCCAACAGAACCGTGAAGCGGCGCTGCGCATCTGTCCGACCGTGACTCTCGGCGGCAAATCCGTGGCCAACCAGTTCAACCTCGAATTCCGCGCCATGGACGCCACTGCCTCGCCGCATCTGGCCATGGCTGCGCTGCTGATCGCCGGACGGCTGGGTATCGAACAGCGCCTGGCGCTGAACGCGATCACCGATGAAATTCCCGATTCACTCAACGACGAGCAACGCAAGGCCCGGGGCATCGTCGCCCTGCCCGCCTCGCTGGCCCAGGCACTGGATTGCCTGCGCAACAGTGGCGCCTTCAGCGAATGGCTGCCCAAGCCGTTGCTCGACACCTATTACGCCCTGAAAACCGAGGAACTGGCGCTGACGGAACAGCTCTCGCCCGCTGACTTGTGTGAGCACTATGCACGCCTGTACTGAATCCGCCGAGCTGGGGTTGTACACCCGACCGGCCTATAACCTGAGCCGCGAAGACTCGACGCACCCGTTGATTCTGGTGTGCGAACACGCCAGCCGCTACATCCCCGACGCCCTGAACAATCTGAGCCTGGACGATGCCGCCGCACGCGAACACATCGCCTGGGACATTGGCGCCCTGCAACTGGCCGAGCAACTATCAGAGATGCTCGGCGCGACGCTGCTGAGCGCCAACTATTCGCGCCTGCTGATCGATTTGAATCGGCCACGCCACGCCCCGGACAGCATTCCGGCGCAGAGCGAGATTTATCAAGTGCCGGGCAACCGCGAGCTGGACGAGGCCACCCGCGAATACCGCCGCCAGACCCTGTTCAAACCGTTTCACGCGCGCTTGCAAACCTTGATCGACGAACGTGTTGCTAAAGGCCAAACGGTGCGCGTGGTAGGGATTCACAGTTTCACCCCAGTGTATTACGGCCAGCCGCGACCGCTGGAAGTCGGCGTGTTGTTCGGTCAGGCCAAGGCCTACGCGCAACGCCTGCTCGACGGTCTTGGCGAACTGCCGTTGAAAGTGGCCGGCAATCAGCCGTACAAGATCGATCCGCTGGGCGACATGACCGTGCCCGTACACGGCGATGCCCGTGGCCTCGACTCGGTGCTGATCGAGGTGCGCAATGACTTGCTGCGCAGCCCCGAAGCCGTATCGCGCTGGGCCGGATACCTCGCGCCATTGCTGTAATGAAAGACTGCTGACGCTGTAAACGATGGACCGATAACAACTAAAACGACCGACTGGCTGACAAGGAGTTGCGCTTCATGGAAATTGAAGAATTCGGCTACAAGCAAGAGTTGAAACGTAGCCTGACGCTGACCGACCTGGTGGTGTACGGGATGATCTTCATGATCCCCATCGCCCCGTTCGGGGTGTACGGGTACGTCAACGCCGAGGCCCCGGGGATGGTGCCGCTGGCCTACATCATCGGCATGGTGGCGATGCTGTTCACCGCGCTGAGCTACGGCAGCATGGCCAAGGCGTTTCCGATCGCAGGTTCGGTGTATTCCTACGCGCAACGCGGCCTCAATCAGCATGTCGGTTTCATCGCCGGCTGGCTGATGCTGCTCGATTACCTGCTGATTCCGCCGCTGCTCTATGTCTACGCGGCGATGGCGCTCAACCATTTGTACCCGGACATTCCGAAAGTCGGCTTCATTCTGGCGTTTCTGGTCAGCGCGACCTTTGTCAACCTGCGCGGGATCACCTTTACCGCTCGGATGAACATCATCTTCCTGCTGGCACAACTGGTGGTACTGGGCATTTTCCTGTTCTACGCGTGGAATGCCCTGCACAACGGTGGCGGTAACGGCGAGCTGACCCTGGCGCCGCTGTATCACCCGGAAACCTTCAACTTCGCCCTGCTGATGCAAGCGGTATCGATTGCGGTGCTGTCGTTCCTCGGCTTCGATGCGATCTCTACCCTCGCCGAAGAAATCAAGGGCGATCCGGGCAAGAGCGTCGGCAAAGCCGCACTGATCACCCTGGTAGTCATGGGGGTGATTTTCGTTGCACAAACCTGGATCGCCACCGATCTGGCGGCAGGCATGGGCTTCAAATCCGCCGACACCGCGTTCTATGAAATCGCCGAAATCGCCGCCGGCAGCTGGCTGGCGACCCTGACCGCAGTCGCCACGGCATTGGCTTGGGGCGTGGCCGTGGCCATCACCTCGCAAGCCGCCGTCTCGCGTCTGCTGTTCGGCATGGCCCGCGACGGCAAGCTGCCGAAAGTGCTGGCCAAGGTGCACCCGAAACACAACACGCCGTATCTGAGCATTTATCTGGTGGCAGTGCTGTCGCTGGTGATCTGCTACCTGTTCATCAACTCGGTCGACACCCTGACCTCGCTGGTCAACTTCGGCGCGCTCAGCGGCTTCATGCTGCTGCACCTGACAGTGATCAACTACTACTGGCGTCGGCAGAAGTCCGGTCAGGTCGTGCGTCACCTGATCTGCCCGGTGGTCGGCTTCATCATCGTCGCGGCCATCATGTACAACATGGGTGTCGATGCGCAGAAGCTCGGCCTGATCTGGATTGCCCTGGGTCTGGTGTACTTGTTCTTCCTCAACAAACTCGGCGCCAATACCGCGCTGCCTGACCCGAGCAATGGCTGACAAGAAAAAGAGCGGCGTCTGACAACAAATCAGGCGACCGCCGATTTATCGCGTGGAAACCGACAGTGATAGTCAGGTTCGGCGACATCGCCAAACCTTTTGATACAGGAGTACATCCATGCTGGTCTTACGCCCAGTCGAGCAGACTGACCTGCCCCAGCTCCAACAATTGGCCCGCGACAGTCTGGTGGGCGTGACCTCTCTGCCCGACGACAGCGAACGCCTGCGCGAGAAAATTGCCGGTTCCTGCGCTTCGTTCGCCAGCGCAGCGGCGGCTCACGGCCCGGAGAATTACTTCTTCGTGCTGGAAGACCTGGACGACCAGCGTCTGGTCGGCTGCTCGGAAATTCTTGCCAAAGCAGGCTTCGACGAGCCGTTCTACAGCCTGCGCAACCGCCATTTCACCAGCGCGTCCCGCGAGCTGAACATTGAACACGGCGTGCCAGCGCTGTCGCTGTGTCACGACCTCAACGACCACACGCTGCTGCGCGGTTTTCACATCGACGCCGCCCTGGTTCGCACGCCGTTCTCCGAATTGCTGTCACGGGCGCGCCTGTTGTTCATCGCTGCGCACGCAACGCGCTTTGCCGAGGCGGTGATTACCGAAATCGTTGGCTACAGCGACGAGGAGGGTCATTCGCCATTCTGGGATGCGCTGGGCAAACATTTCTTCGACCTGCCCTACGCGGAAGCCGAACGGCTGTGCGGGCTGCAGAGCCGCACGTTCCTCGCCGAACTGATGCCGCAATACCCGATCTACGTGCCGATGCTGCCGCAAGCGGCACAGGACTGCATCGGTCGGATCCACCCAGACGGTCAGGAAGCGTTCGACATTCTTGAGCGAGAAGGCTTCGAAACCAACAGCTACATCGACCTGTTCGACGCCGGCCCGACCCTGTATGCGCGCACCTCGAATATCCGATCGATTGCCCACAGCCAGACCGCAACGGTGCAGCAACGGCCACAGATCGATGCCCGTGGCCGTTATCTGCTGAGCAATGACGCGTTGCACGGCTTCCGGGCAATCATTGCCGAACTCGATTTCCAACCCGATCAACCGCTGTCCCTCACCCCTGCCATGTGTGCGGCGCTGAACGTGACCGATGGCAGCCCGATCCGGCTGATTGCCCTGTGAAACCCGCGCGGTTGCGCAGCCAACGACAGTGCCCGAACAGGCGCGCAGAAGGAGATACAGCATGATTGTCCGCCCGGTCAAAGTCAGCGACCTGCCAGCCTTGATGGCGCTGGTGCAACAGGCCGGCCCGGGGTTCACCACCCTGCCGGCCAACGAAGATCGCCTGTCCCACCGGGTCCGTTGGGCGCAACGGGCGTTTGCCGAACAGGTGGAACGCGCCGACGCTGATTATCTGTTTGTGCTCGAAGACGACGACCTGCGGGTAGTCGGCGTCAGCGCACTGGCCGGGGCGGTCGGCCTGCGCGAGCCCTGGTACAACTATCGGGTCGGGTTGACGGTGAGTTCGGCGCCGGATCTGGGCATTCAGCGGCAGATCCCGACGCTGTTTCTCAACAACGAACTGACCGGCCAGTCGGAGCTGTGCTCGTTGTTTCTCGGTCACGAACAGCGCCACGGCAGCAACGGCCGCCTGCTTTCGCTGGGACGTTTGCTGTTCGTTGCCGAGTTTCCGCACCTGTTCGGCGAGAAGATGATTGCCGAACTGCGCGGCAGTGCCGATGAACACGGTTGTTCGCCGTTCTGGGACAGTCTGGGCCGGCATTTCTTTCAAATGGACTTCAGCCATGCCGATCACTTGTCCGGGCTGGGTAACAAATCGTTCATCGCCGAACTGATGCCGCGCCAGCCGCTGTACACCTGCATGCTCACCGAACAGGCCCAAGCCGCCATCGGGCAGGCACACCCGAATACCGAGCCGGCATTGAAAATCCTCCAGGCCGAAGGGTTTACCCACAAAGGCTATATCGACATTTTCGACGGCGGCCCGGTGATCGAGGCGCCGGTGCGCAATATCCGCACCGTGCGCGAAAGTCTTGAGCTGACCTTGAGCCTCGGCAGCCCGGATGAACAGGCGCCGTTGTGGCTGATTCACAACCGCCGTCTGGAAAACTGCCGCATCACCGTCGCCCGCGCCCGCCGGGTCGGCAGCAGCCTGGTGATTGACCGCCTCACAGCCAAGCGCCTGCAACTGCAACCGGGCAATTCCGTGCGCGCGGCGATGCTGCCCAATCAACAGCAACAGGCGGTGGCGGCCTGACGGTCACCACCGCAAAAAGGTAAATCCTTTCAGCAAAAGAGTCCGCGACAACCTGTCCCTTGCAAATTCGTCATGATCCTTGACCCATTCGCGTGATAGCCTTTTCATTCTTCGGCGTTGACACCTTTGTTCAAGCCTTTCCATTCCTTTGTATTGGTGGAACTCGTATGACCAGGCTTTCCCATCAAGATTTGCGCCGTAACTTCCGTCAACTGCTGGCCTCCGACACCTGCTATCACACGGCTTCGGTGTTCGATCCGATGTCCGCGCGCATTGCCGCTGACCTCGGTTTTGAAGTAGGCATCCTCGGCGGCTCCGTGGCCTCGCTGCAAGTGCTCGGCGCCCCGGACTTTGCCCTGATCACCCTCAGCGAGTTCGCCGAACAGGCCACCCGCATCGGCCGCGTCGCCCAATTGCCGGTGATCGCCGACGCCGACCACGGCTACGGCAACGCCCTCAACGTGATGCGCACCATCGTCGAACTGGAGCGCGCCGGCGTCGCCGCCCTGACCATCGAAGACACCTTGCTGCCGGCACAATTCGGCCGCAAATCCACCGACCTGATCACCGTTGCCGAAGGCGTCGGCAAGATCCGCGCGGCACTGGAGGCCCGGGTTGATACGGAAATGGCGATCATCGCCCGTACCAACGCCGGCATTCTGCCGAACCAGGAAATCATCAGCCGCACTCGCCAGTATCAGGCGGCCGGGGCTGACGGCATCTGCATGGTCGGGATTCAGGATTTTGATCAGCTGGAACAAATCGCCGAACACCTGACCGTGCCGCTGATGCTGGTGACCTACGGCAACCCGGCACTGCGCGACGACAAACGTCTGGCCGAACTCGGTGTGCGCGTGACCATTGATGGCCATGGCGCTTACTTTGCGGCGATCAAAGCGACGTATGACAGCTTGCGTGAACAGCGGCAGATCTTTACTCAGGCCTCCGACCTGAGCGCGACTGAGTTGACGCACACCTATACCCAGCCGGAGGAATACATTCTCTGGGCCAAGGAATACATGAGCGTCAAGGAGTGACGGGTTGGCCGGGCTGACGCCATCGCGAGCAGGCTCACTCCTACAGTTGATCAGTGTTGAACACAAATACTGTGTGCACTGATCTACTGTAGGAGTGAGCCTGCTCGCGATAGCAACAGCCGCTACACCGGTGTCTTGTAAGCCTCCTCCCGCTGCACCGCCCGCGCCTGAATCACATTCAGAATCGCACAGCCCTCGCGCATCAACAGATGCACCGCACTGGTCACCCGCGTCAGATCACAATCGGAAATACCCTTGAGGTTGAGACTGGCGAAGGTGTCGGCCAGATCGCGCACAACCACAAACCGGTGCATCGCACAGGCGGCCATGTCGCTGAGTTCTGAATGAGTGTTGAGGAAGAGCACCGGGGATTCGGCGTCGTAGGTGTCGATGGGGAGGAAGCGGGGCATTACTTGATCACACATTGGTATAACTCCTGTATTGAGAGAGCTACCACCAGTCGCGGCCAAACGAGGAAGGTGGCAGCCGTACGCGGGTTGGCCGACCGGATACAGGAACCGGCACACCCGAAGGTGTCCCACGCACAGCCGCCATAACACAACATCACAGACAAACATCGACTGAATATGTTGGGCAGACTGTACGTCTCTGTATCGACCGGCCAAGGTCGTTCGCGGTGTTTTTCCGCGAGCCCGAACTATAAGGGTCGATACCGAAATGCGGCAACAGGGTACGTTGTAGGAAACGTCTTGGAAAGTTGTGCGCCGCCCGCGCCTTCCACTTTTCCCACAAAAGCCCCTCACCCTAGCCCTCTCCCGGAGGGAGAGGGAACTGATTGGGGGATGTTCTGGATCTACGCCGACTTGTGATACCGAGCTGAATCCGATTTTGAATTCAAATGGATCTTTCAGGTCGCCGTATTCATCACAAACAACACGGTCAGTCCCCTCTCCCTCCGGGAGAGGGTTAGGGTGAGGGCAAATGCACCTGACACCCCACCCGCATCAGTCACAACACAAAACCACTCACCGTGGCTTGGCCAACTCCATGATCATCCGCGACAACAGATAAATCCGCGGCGCCACGCTCGCCACTTCGGCGTATTCCTCCGGCGTATGAATATTGCCGCCAACAATCCCGAAGCCATCCAGCGTCGGCGTTCCAACCCCGGCAGACAAACTGGCATCCGCCGCACCGCCACTACCCTCCTCCGTCAACTTGCGGCCAATCTCGCCGTAAATCCCCTGGGCCATGGCCATCAGGCGATCCGACTCGGGCGTCTGCGGCATCGGTGGCAGCCCGCGTTGCAATGAAGTCTTCACTTCCGTCTCAGCAATCAATTTGTCTTGCGACACCCGCGCCAGATCCTTCTCGATCCGGTCGAATTCCTCCGGCACTGCCGCGCGCACGTCGGCCTTGGCCGTGGCTTGATCGGGAATCACGTTGGTGCGGTCGCCGGCCTTGAGCACGGTGAAGTTGATGGTGGTTTTCTTCGCTTCATCGCCAAGTTTGCCCAGTTGCAGAATCTGGTGCGCCGCTTCCATCGCGGCGTTGCGCCCCAGTTCCGGTGCGACACCAGCGTGCGCCGCTTTGCCCTTGACCTCGACCAGCGCCGTCGCGCTGCCCTTGCGCCACACCACCAGGCCATCGGCCGGGCGGCCCGGCTCGAGATTGAGGGTCACGTCGTGCTGTTTGGCAGTTTTCTTGATCAGGTCGGTGGCGACGTCCGAGCCGGTTTCCTCACTGGCGTCGAGCAGAAAGGTGATTTGCGCGTAGTCCTTGAAGTCGAGGTTTTTCAGGACTTTCAGCGCATAGATCCCGGCGACGATGCCGCCCTTGTCATCCATCACCCCCGGCCCGTAAGCGCGACCGTCCTTGATGTGGAACGGCCGCTCGGCTGCCGAACCTTCCTTGAACACCGTGTCCATGTGCGCCATCAGCAGAATTTTCGCCTTGCCGGTGCCTTTGAACGTGGCCAGAACATGGTTGGATTTTTCCGGTGTGTTGGGCACCAGTTCGATGGTGGCGCCGAGTTTTTTCAGCTCATCGATAGCAATATCGCTGACTTGCATGAGGCCCGGCTCGTAACCTGAACCGGAGTCAATATTGACCAGCCGCTCCAGCAATTTCAGGGCTTCTGGCTGGTATTGCTCGGCATCGGCGAGCACTTGTTTGTGCGGTTCGGCGAAGGCGTGGGCAGCGGAAAAAGCGAGAGACAGGCCGAGGCTGGCGGCCAGCAGGGAGCGAGAAAATGAGAACGTCATGAAGCGATCCTTGTTTCGCGTCGGGGGGGATTTAACCGTACCCGACATCGGCGCGAGGCTCTACACCGAATGCGACACTGATCTAACCGACAACACACAAACCCTGTGGGATCTACGGTGTAGCGATCAAACCGAATCCAGCAACGTCCGCCGGGGCTTGTCATCGCAATTGCAGATCACCCGGTTGCGCCCGCTGGCCTTCGCCTCGTACAGCGCCTGATCGGCATCATTGAGCCAGCGCGTCGCGTCGGCATGTGCCGGATCGTACGCCGCCAGGCCGATGCTCAAACTGACCTTCAACGCCGGGTTCTGCTCATACCCCAGAATCGCGAAACGCTCGCGCAACGCCTCCATGGCCTGCGCGGCGTTGAACAGCGGCAGTTCCGGCAGAATCACGCAGAACTCATCTCCACCATAGCGCCCGGCAATGTCCGTCGCCCGCAGGTTCTGCTTGAGCAACTTGCTCAACTGGCGCAACACAATGTCGCCGGCAACATGGCCGTAAGTGTCGTTGATCGCCTTGAAGTGATCGATGTCGATCAGCGCAATCGCCGCCCCCTGCTTCTGCCGTTTGCAACGCTGAAAAGCGATCTCCAGTTGGTCTTTCCAGGCGCCGTGATTGAGCAGCCCGGTGAGGCTGTCGGTGCGACTCAGGGCGAGCAATTCGCGTTTATGCCGACCGAGGGTGTAGGCCTGGCGAAAGCAGATCCAGCCCAGCGCCAACGGGTACAGCAGCAGTAAAGGGAAACAGGCGTACATTTGCGCAGGCGAGGTCTGCGGAACGAATGCCGGGGCAAAGACCACCAGCCCGACGCCGACCCCGAGCAACTGCGCCGCAGAACCTGCCAATAGAAAGCGTGAGCCGCCGATAGCGACGTTGTTCATCGCCATCATCGAAATGGTCGTTGCCGTGGGCAGCGGATTGAAATGCATGGCAGCGACCCAGAAACCGCCGAGAAAAGCGTCGATCAACAGATTTCGATGTTCGGCGTGATAGGGAACGCTGGAGCGGCGCGCCCATTGAAACGCCAGATGCGGCCAGACCAGGCCATTGAAGAACATCAGTGCCCAGACCCACAGCGGCGGATTTAGCGCATACATCGCAACGGATACACACAGCAGCCCAAGCAACAGCCCGAGGGTTCGCGACGTATAAAGCCTCCTGGCCAATGAAAGTCCCTTTCCTCCCGTATTTCCCATAAGGACCTCGATCACGCACACCGCAGGACGGATGTGATGGGAGTCTATCAGGGCGACGTTAAATAGCCATCACCGGCCAGCGGGCTGAATAGAGCGACATCAGGGCCGCACACAGTGCAAATATTTGGCTATACATGAAAGGAGCAAAATGGAAAAACAACTATAAGAAGGAGGCCCATGCACACCTTTCAAGTGTTGATCATCGGCAGCGGTTTTGGCGGCCAGTGTGCCGCAGTCAACCTGCTGAAGGCCGGGATCGACGATTTCCGACTGCTGGAGCGAAGGGACTTCTTTGGCGGCACCTGGTGCCAGAACACCTACCCCGGCGCGGCGGTGGACGTGCCGTCGCCGCTGTACTCGCTGTCGTTCGCGCCGTACCGCTGGTCGCAGATGTTCGCCGGACAGGCCGAACTGCAGCGCTACACCGAGCATGTCATCGAGCAGTTCGGTTTGCGCGAACGCGTGGAGCTGGAGGCCAATGTCGAGCGCGTCGAATGGGACGACACGGAAAAACGCTGGGCCGTGCACACCGCCAGCAAAGGCACCTTTTATGCGCAGTTCCTGATCAATGCCACCGGGCCGCTGAGCCAGCCGGTCATCCCGCACTTTCCCGGCCAGGATCGCTTTCAAGGCAAGACTTTTCATACAAACAATTGGGATCACGGCTACGACTATCGCGGTAAACGCGTGGCCATCGTCGGCAGCGGCGCCAGTGCGGTGCAAGTGATTCCAGCCATTGCGGAACAGGTCGAGCAACTGCACGTGTTTCAACGCACGCCACACTGGGTGCTGCCCCGCGCCGATCGCCAGTTCGGGCCGTTACAGCGCTGGCTGCTTGGCCGCAAACCCGCCTACAAGCTTTTGCGCTGGCTGATTTACTGGCAATTCGAAACCCGGGTCATCGCGTTCAAATACTCGAAAGCGGCGATTCACATGGTCCAGCAGCACGCCCTGCGCTTTCTTAAACGCCAGGTGCCGGACCCGGTGCTGCAAGACAGACTCACCCCGGACTTCACCATCGGCTGTAAACGGGTACTGGTGTCCAGCACCTATTACCCGGCGCTGAGCCGTCCCAACGTGACCTTGCATACCCGCGAACAAGGCATCGCGTCCATCGACGAAACCGGGATCAACACCCAGGACGGTCAGCACATCGATGTTGATCTGATCGTCTGGTCGACCGGTTACGACGCCACCGACGGGGTGATTTCCTACCCGGTCAGCGGAAAAAACACCGTGCAACTCAGAGATGTCTGGTCGCAATACCCGCACGCGTATCTGGGCACCAGCCTGCCGGACTTTCCCAACCTGTTTATCGTTACCGGCCCCAACACCGGCATCGGCCACACCTCGGCGCTGTTCATCATCGAGTCGCAGATGAACTACATCCTCGACTGCATCACGACGCTCAACGCCAAAGGCTTGCGCAGCATCGAAGTGCGCCGTGATGCGGAACGTACCTACACTGAGATGATTCATCGGGAGATGGAGCGCACGGTCTGGAAGTCCGGCGGCTGCCACAGTTGGTATCAAAGCAAGAGCGGTCATGTGATCGCGATGTTTCCCGGCTTCAGTTTCAGCTATCACCGCTTGACCCGGACGCTGAAACCGGCCGACCACATTCTGTCCTGAACACGTAAAAGGAAGACGTCGATGCTTTTGCTGTTTGTCGCCCTCGCGGTTTTCGTGGCCTGGAGCTGGTTGAGTTATCCGGCGGTCGGTCATTGGCTGTACGACCTGAACATGGCCATCGAGGCCAGGTTGTACAAATTGCACAAGATCGAAGTGCCGATCGCCGAGATGACCGTCTCGACCTGGCAGGGCGGGCCGTACGAAGCGGCCAGCGCGATTCTGATGCTGCATGGCTACAGCGCCGAAAAGAACCTGTGGCTGCGCTTTTCCCGCCATTTCGTGCGCCAGTATCGGGTGATCATTCCGGACCTCGCCGGCCATGGTGAAACCGGCTTCAAGGCTGGCGGCGGTTATGACATTCCGTTGCAGGCCAAACGCATGATCCAGTTGCTCGACGTCTGCGGCGTGGAGAAAGTCCACGTGATCGGCAACTCAATGGGCGGCTACATCGCGGCGTGGCTGGCGGCGACTTATCCCGACCGCATCGCTTCGGTGGCATTGATCGACCCGGCGGGCGTCACCGCGCCCGAGGCCAGCGACATGGAGCGGCATCTGGCGCGCGGGCATAACCCGTTTCTGATCAACTCCCGGGAAGAGTTTCGCCAGTTTTACGCGATGACCATGGAGTCGCCACCGTGGGTGCCGAACCTGGTGCTGGACGCCATCGCCCAGCGCTACGAACAACAACGCGATGAACTGGAAGAGATCTTCCGCGATTTTCGCGCCAGCCCGCCGATGGAGCCGAAACTCGCCGACATCAAGTGCCCGGCGCTGTTGCTCTGGGGGCGCAAGGATCGGCTGATCGACGTCAGCAGCGTGCCGGTGTGGAGCAAGGGCATTGCCAATTTGCGCGTGGATGTCTGGGATCACGTCGGGCATATGCCGATGGTTGAACAGCCGGGGAATACTGCGCGGCTGTATGGCGAGTTTCTGGGGAGCCAAAGATGACAACGCGCCTTGCCCCTGCCCCAGAGCGTGGGAACGATCAGCAAGGGGTAAGCCTGAGATGAACATTCTTTATGACGAACGCCTCGACGGTCCGTTGCCGCAGGTGAACAAGGCTGAGTTGCTCAAAGCCCTGCAGCACGCGCTGCCTGACCTCGACATCTTATGGCGCGAGGACGAACTCAAACCCTACGAGTGCGACGGCCTCTCCGCCTACCGCACCACCCCGATGCTGGTCGCCCTGCCCCGGCGACTCGAGCAGGTGCAAACCCTGCTCAAACTCTGCCATCAACAAAACGTCCCGGTGGTTGCCCGTGGCGCCGGCACCGGGTTGTCCGGCGGCGCCTTGCCGCTGGAACAGGGCCTGCTGCTGGTGATGGCACGCTTCAATAATATTCTGCACATCGACCCTGCCGCGCGCACCGCGCGGGTTCAACCGGGGGTGCGCAATCTGGCGATCTCCCAGGCAGCCGCGCCTTTCGGTCTGTATTACGCGCCGGATCCATCGTCGCAAATCGCCTGTTCGATTGGCGGCAACGTCGCGGAAAACGCTGGCGGCGTGCATTGCCTCAAGTACGGCCTGACCGTACACAACCTGCTGAAAATCGAAGTGCTGACCATCGAAGGCGAGCGCCTGACCCTCGGTTCGGACGCCCTCGATTCAGCGGGTTTCGATTTGCTCGCGTTGTTCACCGGCTCCGAAGGTTTACTGGGGATCATCACCGAAGTCACGGTCAAACTGCTGCCCAAACCGCAAGTCGCGAAAGTCCTGCTGGCCAGTTTCGATTCAGTGGAAAAGGCTGGTCGCGCGGTCGCCGAAATCATCGCGGCGGGGATCATTCCCGGTGGTCTGGAGATGATGGACAACCTCGCCATTCGCGCAGCCGAAGACTTCATTCACGCCGGTTACCCGGTCGATGCCGAGGCGATTCTGCTGTGCGAACTCGACGGTGTAGAAGCCGATGTTCACGACGATTGCCAGCGGGTGCGCGAGGTCATGACCGAGGCCGGCGCCACCGAAGTGCGTCAGGCCCGCGACGAAGCCGAACGCGTGCGCTTCTGGGCCGGACGCAAAAATGCTTTCCCGGCCATCGGTCGTTTGTCGCCCGATTACTACTGCATGGACGGCACCATTCCGCGCCGCGAATTGCCCGGCGTCTTGCAAGGTATCGCCCGCCTCGGCGAAGAATACGGTTTACGCGTGGCCAACGTGTTCCATGCTGGCGATGGCAATATGCACCCGCTGGTTCTGTTCGACGCCAATCAACCGGGCGAACTGCACCGCGCCGAAGCCTTGGGCGGCAAGATCCTCGAACTGTGCGTACAGGTCGGCGGCAGCATCACCGGCGAACACGGCGTCGGCCGCGAGAAAATCAACCAGATGTGCGCGCAGTTCAACAATGATGAACTAAGCCTGTTCCATGCAGTAAAAGCCGCGTTCGACCCACAAGGCCTGCTCAACCCCGGCAAGAACATTCCGACCCTGCACCGCTGCGCCGAATTCGGCGCGATGCACATTCACGCAGGGCAATTGCCCTTCCCCGAACTGGAGCGTTTCTGATGGCTGACGTCGACGCCGCCAGCGCCCTGCTCGATCAGGTCAACGAGGCGCGGGCGAATGCCACGCCACTGAAAATTCAGGGTGGCAACAGCAAAGCGTTCCTCGGCCGCGAGGTGGCCGGCGAAGTGCTCGACACCCGTGCCCACTGCGGCATCGTCCGCTACGAGCCGACCGAACTGGTGATCACGGTGCGCGCCGGCACGCCGTTGTCCGAGCTGCTGGCGGCGCTGGATGCTGCCGGACAAATGCTGCCCTGCGAGCCGCCGGCATTCGATGAAGGCGCCACCGTCGGCGGCATGATCGCCACGGGTTTGTCCGGGCCTCGGCGGCCGTGGTCTGGCTCGGTGCGCGATTTCGTCCTCGGCACGCGGGTGATCACCGGCTTCGGCCAGCACCTGCGCTTCGGCGGCGAAGTGATGAAAAACGTCGCCGGTTATGACCTGTCACGGCTGATGGCCGGCAGTTATGGCTGCCTCGGCGTGCTCACCGAGGTCTCGCTCAAAGTCCTGCCGAAACCGCGCCAGTGCCTGAGCATTCGCCTCGATATGGACTGCGCGCGGGCACTGGCCAAGCTTGCCGAGTGGGGCCAGCAACCGTTGCCGATCAGTGCCGCCTGCCACGATGGTCAGAGCCTGTATCTGCGGCTTGAGGGCGGTGAAGGCTCGGTGACGGCGGCGCATCAACGCCTCGGCGGTGAGCCGCTGGACTCGCAGTTCTGGGGTGATCTGAATGAGCAGCGGCTAGATTTTTTCGATGAGGGGCGGCCGTTGTGGCGCTTGTCATTGCCGAACAATCTCGGGCCACTGGATCTGCCCGGCGAGCAACTGATCGACTGGGCCGGTGCACAACGCTGGCTGAAATCCGACGCGGCGCACATTCATATCCTCGCTCAGGAACTCGGCGGCCATGCCACCTGCTTCAGCCACGGCGCCAGCTCTTCGCCGTTCCAGCCGCTGGCCTGGACACTGCTGCGCTATCACCGACAACTCAAGGCGCAACTCGACCCGCAAGGGCTGTTCAACCCCGGGCGCATGTACGCGGAGTTCTAGCCATGCAAACCACCCTCAGCGAACAGTCCCGGCAACTGCCCCGTGCCGCCGAGGCGGAGAAGATCCTGCGCACCTGCGTGCATTGCGGCTTTTGCAACGCGACCTGCCCGACCTATCAGTTGCTCGGCGATGAACTCGACGGCCCGCGCGGGCGCATCTACCTGATCAAACAAGTGCTCGAAGGCGCACCGGCAACGGCGCAGACGCAACTGCATCTGGATCGCTGCCTGTCGTGCCGCAACTGCGAGACCACCTGCCCGTCAGGCGTCGACTATCACAACCTGCTCGACATCGGCCGCGCGGTGGTCGATCACGCGGTGCCGCGTCCGGCAGCTCAGCGTCTGTTGCGCGAGGGGTTGCGCGCATTGGCACCGAATCCGGGATTGTTCAAAGGCTTGTTGCGGGTGGGCACGACGTTTCGGCCGCTGTTGCCGCGAATGCTGGAAAGTAAACTGCCAAAGCATCTGGCTATTTCCGGTGTGCGTCCTGCCCTGCGTCATGCCCGGCGGGTGTTGTTGCTGGAAGGCTGTGTGCAACCGGGACTGTCACCCAATACCAACGATGCGACGGCACGGGTGCTGGATCGATTGGGCATCAGCGTCACTCCGGTAACTGAAGCCGGGTGTTGCGGCGCGCTGGACTATCACCTCGATGCCCAGGCCAAAGGCCTCGACCGCGCCAGGCAAAACATCGATGCCTGGTGGCCGCACCTGCAAAACGGTGCCGAAGCCATTGTGCAGACCGCCAGCGGTTGCGGCGCATTCATCAAGGATTACGGGCATTTGCTGGCAGACGATCCGGTGTATGCGGCCAAGGCACAGGAAATCAGCGAGCGGACGCTGGATCTGGTGCAGATACTCGCGCAGGAACCGCTCGAACAGATCTGCGCCGCCACTGAACGGCGGATTGCCGTGCATTGTCCGTGCACGTTGCAGCACGCGTTGAAACTGGGTGGCGCGGTGGAAGACGTGCTGACGCGCCTCGGTTTCAACCTTACCGCCGTGCCCGACGGCCATTTGTGCTGCGGCTCGGCAGGCACCTATTCGCTGACGCAACCGGTGCTCGCCCGGCAATTGCGCGACAACCGTCTCAACGCGCTGGAGAGTGGCCGGCCTGAGCTGATCGTCACTTCCAACGTCGGCTGCCAGAGCCATCTGGCCAGTGCCGGACGCACGCGGGTGATGCACTGGATCGAACTGGTGGATCAGTCGTTGGCAGAATGAAGTTCGTAGGATTCTTCGTTTGCCCGCGTGCGAGAAGGCTGCGATCTTTTCCCTCATCCATTCCGTGACCGTGGCAGGAATTTTTTTCATGACCGTGCAGCCGTTCGTCAGCCCCGACCTGATCCGCCAACGCTTCTCCAAAGCGATGTCCGACATGTACCGCGAAGAAGTGCCGCTGTACGGCGCGCTGATGGAGTTGGTGGAACAGACCAACCGCGAAGTGCTTGCACGTCAGCCGGACATCGCCCGGCAACTCGACAGCACCGGTGAAATCCAACGGCTGGACATGGAGCGCCATGGCGCCATCCGCGTCGGCACCGCCACCGAACTGGCCACCCTCGCCCGCTTGTTTGCGGTGATGGGCATGCAGCCGGTGGGTTATTACGACCTGACCCCGGCGGGCGTGCCGGTGCATTCCACAGCGTTTCGCGCGGTGCATGAAGAGGCGCTGCAAGTCAGCCCGTTTCGGGTGTTTACGTCGCTGTTGCGGCTGGAGTTGATTGAGGATGCGAAGCTGCGCGCCTTTGCCGAATCCGTGCTGGCCCAGCGTTCGATCTTTACCGCTGAAGCATTACGCCTGATCGCGCAGGCTGAAACCGCGGGCGGACTGAATGAAAGCGAGGCCGAGGCATTCGTCCTACAGGCATTGGAAACCTTTCGCTGGCATCACAGCGCCACGGTTACTGCCGCGCAATACCAGACTTTAAGCGCCCAACACCGCTTGATCGCCGACGTCGTGGCGTTCAAAGGCCCGCACATCAATCACCTGACGCCGCGTACGCTGGACATCGACCGCGTGCAGGAGCAAATGCCGGCCCATGGCATCACCCCGAAAGCGGTCATCGAAGGCCCGCCGCGCCGCCAATGCCCGATCCTCTTGCGCCAAACCAGCTTCAAAGCGCTGGACGAGCCGATCGCCTTCACCGATCAGAACCAGACCCGTGGCAGCCACAGCGCGCGTTTTGGCGAGATCGAACAGCGCGGCGCGGCACTCACGCCCAAAGGCCGGGCGCTGTATGACCGGTTGCTGAATGCCGCACGCGATGAACTCGGCGACTTCCCCAGCGAGGCAAACGCCGCACGCTACAACACGCTGATGGCTCAGCACTTTGGCGAATTTCCTGACAGTGTCGAGGGTATGCGTGAACAAGGGTTGGCGTACTTTAGCTATTTCGCCACGGAAAAAGGTCTGGCTGCTGGAGGGCTTGGGCAGTCGTCTCTGCAAGACTTGTTGCGCGATGGCTATGTGAAAGCGGAACCGTTGGTGTACGAAGATTTTCTGCCGGTCAGTGCAGCGGGGATTTTTCAGTCGAACCTTGGCGATGCGGCGCAGGCGCATTATGGCGAGCATTCCAATCGGCAGGCTTTTGAGCAGGCGTTGGGGCGCGCAACCATTGATGAGTTGGGGCTGTATGCGGCGACGCAGCAGCGTTCGATCGATGAGTGTCTGACACAACTTACGCGTTGAAAAATCAAAAGATCTAAAAGCCTTGATGCAACCTCTTCAGCCAAATGAAGGCATCTGGCCACTGTGCGCAAGAAGTTGCGCACTTGTTTTGCAAAAAGGCCTGATAAAACCGCTGAGAGCTGCGCCGTACAAGGCCTGTAGCCAAGTGCGCAAGAAGTTGCGCAGTACTGCGCAACTTCTTGCGCACTTTCGCATTCGGCGAGCGCTTTATTTCGCACAAGCGCCTGAAAAATCAGACAAACACCCCGGCCCGCATGGTCGCCACAATTGTTGGCACGCTCCTTGATAACAGTCAGGCACCCACCGGGCGATTTCGCCTCCCGGGCACCTTAAATTATTCCGCAAGGAGAGCACCCCATGGCAACACCAGCGTACATGTCGGTTACCGGCGAAAAACAAGGCCTGATCACTGCAGGCGCATTCACCGCTGACTCCGTAGGCAACACCTACCAGGAAGGCCACGAAGACCAGGTTATGGTTCAGGCTTTCAGCCACGACGTGATCATCCCGCGTGACCCGCAATCCGGTCAGCCAACCGGTCAGCGCGTACACAAGCCAGTTGTGATCACCAAGGTCTACGACAAGGCTTCGCCTCTGCTGCAAGCTGCTCTGACCTCCGGCGAGCGCATGAGCGAAATCGTTATCCAGTGGTTCCGTACTTCTGCTCAAGGCACCCAAGAGCACTACTACACCACCAAACTGGAAGACGCGATCATCGTCGCCATCAACAACAAAATGCACAACTGCCAGGATCCAGGCAACTCGCACTTCACCCACCTGGAAGAAGTGCAGTTCACCTACCGTAAAATCACCTGGACCCACGAAGTATCCGGTACTTCGGGTTCCGATGACTGGCGTGCTCCAGTCGTTTAATTACGGCTGATCGTTACAAGCATCGGCCAGCTCTGCTGGTCGATGTTGTTTTCGCCCTCCAGAATTTCGCGTAAGTTGAGCCGCTTTGCGGTCGTCGACTCACGCCGCTGTACAGCACGAGGAACAAGGGATGTTCGCGCCGGCCAATGAAACCCACTTTGCCCTGACCATCGAAGGTCTTTCTGCTGACTTTCAGGTATTCACCCTGCAAGGTCGCGAAGCCATCAGCCAGCCTTTTGTCTTTGAGGTGGAGCTGGTCAGTGAGCAGCCGTCGCTGGACCTCGAAACCCTGCTGCACAAACCGGCCTTTCTGCAACTGTCGCCCGACGGCAGCGGCATCCATGGCCAGATCTACCGCGCCGCGCAAGGCGATTCGGGCAAACGCCTGACCCGTTACTCGGTGACCCTGCGCCCGCAACTGTCCTACCTGGCGCACCGCATCAACCAGCGCATCTTCCAGAACCTCACGGTGCCGAAAATCATCGGTATGGTCCTCGAAGAGCACGGCATTCAAAGCAACGCCTACGAATTCAAGACCGGTTCGATCTATCCCGAGCGCATCTACTGCGTGCAATACGATGAATCGGACCTGCATTTCATCCAGCGCCTGTGCGAGGAAGAAGGTATCCACTACCACTTCGAGCACACGGCGACGGCGCACAAACTGGTGTTCGGCGATGACCAGACGGTGTTCCCGAAACTCAAGCCTGTGGCCTATCAGCAAGACTCCGGCATGGTCGCCAGCGACCCGGTGATCAAGCGCTTCGACCTGCGCTTGGAAACCCGCACCAGCCGCACCACCCGCCGCGATTACGACTTCGAAAAACCGCGCATCACCCTCGAAAGCGAAAACCGTGGCGACGCCCTGCCCGACCTCGAAGACTACGACTACCCAGGTCGTTTCATCGACCGCGAACGCGGCAAACACCTGGCCAAACGCGCCCTCGAACGTCATCGCAGCGATTTCAAGCTGGCTGAAGGCAAGAGCGATCAACCGTTGCTGGTCAGCGGCCACTTCCTCGCCCTCACCGCGCACCCGAAAGCCAAGTGGAACGACCTCTGGCTGCTCACCGAAGTCCACCACGAAGGCAAGCAACCGCAGGTCCTCGAAGAGTCGGTAACCAGCGACACCACCGCACTCAAAGACGATTTCCACCAGGGCTATCGCAACCGCTTCCAGGCCACCCCATGGGACGTACCGAACCGCCCGCCCCTGCGCCACCCGAAACCGCGCATCCTCGGCAGCCAGAGCGCCGTGGTCACCGGCCCGAAAGGCGAAGAGATCCATTGCGACGAATACGGCCGCGTCAAAGTCCAGTTCCACTGGGACCGCGAAGGCGAAGCCGACGACAAAACCAGCTGCTGGCTACGCGTCTCCAGCGCCTGGGCCGGCGCCCAGTATGGCGGCATCGCCATCCCGCGCATCGGCATGGAAGTGCTGGTCACCTTCCTTGAAGGCGACCCCGATCAACCACTGATCAGCGGCTGCCTGTACCACAAGGAAAACACCGTCCCGTATGAGCTGCCGGCGAACAAGACCCGCAGCACCTTCAAGACCCTGAGTTCGATGGGCGGTGGCGGCTACAACGAACTGCGCATCGAAGACAAAAAAGGTCAGGAACAGATCTACCTGCACGCCCAGCGCGACTGGGACGAAAACATCGAGCACGACCAGAAAATCCGCGTCGGCAACGAACGCCACGACACCGTCGAACAGAACAGCTACAGCGAATTCAAAGCCGAAGAGCACCACACCGTCTACGCCGACCGCAAAGTCGAAACCCGCGCCAACGACCACCTCACCGTCGGCGTCAATCAGCACATCAAGATCGGCACCGGCCAGTTCATCGACGCCGGCCAGGAAATCCACCTCAGCAGCGGCATGAAAGTGGTGATGGAAGCAGGCGCAGAGCTGACCCTGATCGGCGGCGGCAGCTTCATCAAGATTGATGCTGGCGGCGTGACCATGAGTGGGCCGGTGATCAATATGAACTCGGGGGGTAGTCCGGGGAGCGGCACGGGGGCTGCGCCGTTGTTGCCGGGGCCGTTGAAGCAAGCGGATACCGATAAGGCTGGGCAGTTGCTAGTGCCCGCGCAGCGGCAGGCGTTGATGCAGAAGAAGCCGATTTGTGCGGTGTGCGAGAAAGCCAAATTGGAGGCACAGAATGCTTAAGTCGGAATTTCCATTGGAAAATGGCCTCCCCCAAGGCCTTCCATGGAATGGCACGGTAGGTTTACTGCTTGATGGCGTCAGCGTTGAGAAGCTTCCGCAGCACCTGTATCAGTGGACGGAAAACCCCGAGTTCGAGCCGCTTTATCTTGGGACTCGTTGGGCAGAACTGGGCGATATCTCCCCATGCCTCGTGCAAATAAAAGCACAGAACAACCCGGTCCTGACCCGGTTCCTGAACGCTTCGCGTCAGGAATGGGGGCACTTGGTGTTCAGCGATCAATCATGGGATCAACTGGTCGCACACTTTCGCTGGCTCACCAGCGTCATGCACCCACTCGGTGAGGAAGTGTTGTTGCGCATCGCGGACCCAGCCGTAACCCATGCACTGCTCGCTCACGCAGAAACCATCAAGGATCCGACCCTATTTGGCCCCTGCAAACAAATCGTAACTGCCGATGCAGCACTGGATTGCTGGTACATAAACAATAGGCCGGGCAACGCTCCCGAGCCCGACCACAGCAAGCGCTATCGATTGAGCGACGCACAACTCAGTCAACTGGACGAGGTGAACTTTCGCAATGTTGTGATGCGTCTCGATGCACACATGCAAGAATATTTCCCAAGCTATCAGGCACAGTCGACCCCACAGCAACGCTGGGAACACCTGCATGCGCTGGCGTCGACCTCCTATGATCGCGGCTTCAACACCGAACTCGATATCACCCTCTATGCCAACATTCACGGGTTCCTTGGCGAGCGAGCACTGGAAGAACATCCAGACCTCGACGCCATACTCAAAACCCCGTCGGAACAAACGCCCGCACAACGACTCGAAAGGGTCGCTGATATTGCCCAGGAACGGGCAGCAACATTGAACAGGAGCCAAGGATGACAACGCCAACATTGACCGGCAAAAGCCCGAACAACGCTGCAAAAAGCCGGGATGACGGCAAGTGTGCCATGGGCGGCTGCTCGTTGATGAAGGCAAAAATCCAGCTCATCCCACTGCGTTACGGCCTCGTTGAACGACTCGACCCGTCAAGCGCGCTGACCATGCCGTACAAAACCACTTCTCGCCCACTAGGCATTCGATTGATGCGTGACGGCTGGCTCTACGTCATCGTCGACAAGAAGCCTGAAGCCGTAATGCACGAATACCGAATCCAGAACGGCATCGTTACGCAACTGCTGTGGGAGAAAGGTGAGATCACCGCCAATAAACGCGAAAGTAATGTGGGCGAAGCCGTGTTGGTCTTCCCGCGTTTGAGCAATCTCTACGTCAACTACTCCGAGGTGCAATGGACCGCCGCGAAATGCGCGCAGGTCATCAAGCACAAGTCTGAACGTGAGTACTTCATGCAGAAGGTCGATCTCACCAATGCAGACCCTGAGAAAGGCGCAGCTAATCTACTGACGCCAAGTCAGGCGGAAAAGTGGATTGCGGAGGTTTCGGAGCAGCCGAGTAAAGAGCCGTCGGTTACGGGTGCCAAACCTGAGGAAAGTCAGGACTATCTCTGGGAGCAAGCGTCGCACTTCAAGAAAACTCAGTTGGGCACACTCAAAAAGCAAGTCAAGGCAGAACATGAGCGTGACCATCTGTACTTGGTCTTACAGGATGACCTGGGCGTGTTACGCGATCTCGCTGAGCATCAGGACTTGGTCACTGGCTGGATCAGCGACTGGAGCGACGCTGAGGCCAATCAAAAGAAGTATGTGTTTGGTTGCTACATCGAATCGTTGTACACCGTAACAGGCGAAACCATTCTGAATGCCGCCCAAGGCGACCCTCGTTTTGCCAAACTCAAGGACGAAACAAGCGAAGAGCAGCGACAATCGATCGTCGACTATGTCAACGTTAAAAATCAAACCCAGTATTCAGGCGCTGGTACGCATCGTGGGGCTATTGCAGCCTCAAAGTCGCGGATGCGTACGAATCTTGGACCTTTGTATTCCAAGTACGAAGACCTGATCGAGACCATCGAAGACAACGCGGATGAAGCGCTCAATGGCGCAAAAATGGGACAAGAAGGCATTAACGACCTGATTGACCGACCGGCTATGGAAGCCTTCCTTAAACAACAGCGAGCACAATTAAGCCGTTGGAACAAGCGTTTGGATCTGATAACTGAAGATCGAGCAAAATTAGTATGTGAAAAACGCTTCTATAAATCTGCTTGGTATTTTGACCCAAAACTTGTAATCCAACTTGAATCGGCTCTTGCTACTGAATACGCGTGCATGAAAGATATATGCCGCACCGACAAGGCTACCGAAGCGATTGCAGACCTAATAGAAAAAGAGCCGGGCTTTACAGTTCCAACTTTCTTTACTGCAAGTTTGACCGATCAGAAGGACCTGTTTGCAAAAATCGGCTCATTAATAAAATCGGCTCGGGATATACCCCTTTCAGCGAAGGACTTCCAAGGACTGCAAAAAATTAGTCGAGATTTTGTCACGCTCCTGACCCAGGATCTCGCTGCATCAATCAATCTAAGCAATGATGGTATAACTTTCGATCAAGCACGAAACACTGCTTATGAACCTGCCAAACAACTCCGCTTGGCAAATGCTCTAGAAGAAGCTATAGAAGGACTACGCAACGGCCGGGCAATAGACCCATCTAAAATTCTACGAAACATTCCCGGCTCAGCATGGATCGACGTACTAAGAACATTTGGCAAAAAAGGAATTACTCTTGAGTTTGCTTCTGCAAGCCAGCTTCATGCGTTCGAAGCTGACATGGCGAAACTCACCGAACTCCGCCAGCAGATGTCCTCGTTGAAAAACAGGATCAGAGAGACATTGGCTAACGAGCGAAAAGGTCGGGCCCCCAAGGGGAGCTATCGATCTTTGGTTGCACAGCGTAAATCTGTTCAGCAATCCGTCGCCCCGTTAGAGAAAAGAATCGCGCCTGCGATGATTGCTGTTGGCGAAGGCCCGAGTAAAGCAAGTATAAAAATAAAAGGCCTAACCAGCGCCCAAGAAGCTGAAGTCCACCGAATGGCCGAAGATCATCGCTTAAACACAGGCGATAAGGTAAGAGGACTAGGAAAAGATATCTTTCAATCTGCGGGAGGCGACATCTTCGCATCCGCTGTATTTGTCGTGCAATTAATTAGCTTTGTCACTGTTTATTCAGAGTTAAGAAGAAAACCCAGCTGGGATAAAACCGATTACGTTGCATTTGGCAATGCGTTCTTCTCTGCAAGCGGAGGAGGCTTTGCGGCTGCACAGGGGATATCTGCCACCACTCTAAACGTAGTCAAAAACAACTATTCAAGTGCTGCCGGCAAAGTCCAGCTAGCCGCGCGCATTGGAAAGCTCACAGGGGGGCTGGGACTAGCTGCTTACGGGTTCGGTATGGCGGCGGCAGCCACAAGTCTGTACGGGGAAAAAGGCTCTGTCGCTCGTTGGACTGAAGCCTTGAGGTCGGGAGATAGTGCAAAGCTGGCTGGTGCCAGCATGACAATCGCGGGCGACTCTGGACAGTTCGTCGTTAACGGTTGGGCAGTTGCACGAACAGGGCAATATATGTTTGAGGCGGCTTCAAATGTTAGTCAAGCAAGAGCTGTCGCTTGGGTTACAGCTGGAGGCAAACTTCTGAGCGTTGCTGCGAGAGCCAACCTAATAGGGTTAGGCTTGACGGTGTTGCAGCTAGGTGGCGAGTGGATTTACAACCGAAACAATAAAACGAAGCTTGATAACTGGCTTCAGCAGGGCGCGTGGGGAAAGAAGAACCAAAATCGCGGATTCCAAGAAGATCGCATGCAATTGGCAGAGATCACTTCAACCCCTCAGGTCGGTCTAAGACAAATAAATAACAGACCTACTGCAGTGATTAGCATTCCAAATATAACAATTCGAGAGCTGGATGATGTTGGATTTGGCCTTACCGCGTATTGGTCAAGCAATCTCCAGCGCAATGACTGGGAGCCTTGGACTGAACCTTTGCTATATCAACTCAATTTACTGAGTCCACCAGACGCGCCACTCCAATTGGGGTTAGAAATTTTTGCGCATGAGGCTAACGCTCAGCACGGTCTTGCCATAAAGTTGCGATACCATCCACTCCCCGGAGACCAAAAACTTCAGGAAATAATGTTTGAAACCAAGACACTTAACGTTGGAAGCGGGAAGGAATTTTCAACAACCGGGTTTCTCAGCGCACGAAATACAACTGCTCAAGCATTCATTGTGAGCACCGACACGCTAACTGTGCTCGAATCATCAAAACAAGCCGGGCAAACCTAATGTCTTCAATAAATGAGCAATCCAGCGACGATCTAAATCTCAAAAAAATACGGCCCGTGGCTGGTGAGAAACGTAAATTCGCGACAGGTGAGGCATTATTCTTCTCCCCGCTTCCGATACCAACGGGCAATGTCCCCATGGATTTGGGCGGAAGCTTTGTTGAGGTAAATGACACATTCCTCGACGTAGGCAGTAGTAATTTCGGCAAGGCTTTCCAAGCGAGGGCAATGATTGGGCTCGGGATGATGTTTATTTTTTCATGCCTGATTATTCTGCCTTTGCTTGCAGGATCTACTACCTGGGGATCCCCATTTTCCGAGTCCTTTTGGGACAGAACTGCAGGCATGTTCGATTTCGGTGTGACCTTTAGTATTTGGGGTGGAGGAATAGCTGCGCTCTTGGGTATTTACGTTATCTTGAGCACTACCAGAGCGAAGTCGCGCACCCGTCCAATTAGATTCAACCGCCAACGTCGTGAAGTCTGTTTCTTTCCCGAAGGTTCTGACCTTCCCGTCATTCAACCATGGGAAGAGCTAGTATCTTGGCTTTCGATCAGTACAGGTGTTACTGGAGTAGGCGTAACAAGCGCCTATACATTTGGTATGGCGTTCGACGATTCCAGAGCTGACGTAGTGCATTTTGTGAGACAAGGCGTGATGACTCCTGCCCATGCCCTGGGTAAGTGGGAAGCCATACGGATCTATATGGAAAAAGGTCCAGAGTTCAGCCCAGGCAAGGCACCCTACGAGGGTCGCCACACCTTTGATAAAAAACGACAAGACATGCACGAGGAATACCAGCACAACGAACGTTCCGCTTTAGGGGTTGGTTGGTGGTACCTGACGCACCTGATCACTTGGTGGCGTTTTCCGTATTGGGTAGCAGAATGGGACCATCGTTTCAACATGAAATCTCTACCTGAATCCATTGCTGAGTGGTCTAAACCTCTTCCGCCTGAACAATGGGGCAAGCCAAGCCCGGCGCTTAAAGAGCAAAGCGCGAAAATCGAAAAAGCCTTTGCTCAAGGGCAGGATTTTATGACGTACTTCAAGGCAAACCTAAACGAAAGCAAAGCAGAGGAATTAAAAAACAGCTGAGCTATATAGTAGCCAGAAATCAGATAGCCCGATAACCGTCAGGTCAAGTCTGAGCATTTACAAAAATGAAAAACAAAAGGGGGATGGTCCATTTTCAAAAAAAATAATTCCATCCCCTTTTCGCTTCTCAGGGAGCCAAACATTGAATAAATTCGTATTAACCGTACTTCTATCCACCCTTTTTCCCTGCACAGCTTTTGCGCAATTAACCCAAGAACAGCAGCTAGCAAAAGAAAAAGGTCTAACTTTCTATCAGCAAAGCGACTGGTATGACTCTCAACCTTTACTAGAGCGTGCTGCCATAGCCGGTGACGAGACAGCTCAGTATTACCTCGCAGAGGCAATTCGTCTGAGCAACCGATACACAACTGACGAAGCGAGAAAATGGTACGAAGCAGCAGCGAATCAGGGTCACCTCTACGCAATGTTGAGACTAAGCAGTAAAAACAATATTTGTTTCGACATGAAAGGCTGCGGTGGCAAAGGTGCAGACGAATGGCGTGAGCAAGTAATACAAATAGCTCAGGAACGAGCCAAGAACAACGACACTGAAGCGATGACCGTTTTATTTATCACCAGACAAGGGTTTAGTTGGCTGGAGATGGCCGCAGAGTCAGGTGATCCTTTAGCGCAAAATACACTCGCTGGAATCTACGATGACGGAGACGGATGGTTTCTTATTCCCGGTAGCCGCGATAAAACTATTCAAAAGTGGTACAAAGCCTCAGCTGAAGGTGGATATCCCAAGGCAATGTATCTTTATGCCAACTATCTATTCGAACATGATGGCAAGAAAGAAGAAGTTGCTTATTGGCTGAAAAAATCGGCCGAAAACGGTTATGCCAGCGCAGTCGGCAATTACGCTCTCAGATTAGCCCATTTGCCAAACGATCTAGACTATCCAAAACACATGATTGAGGCTTATGGACTAGCCTATCTCATGTCGAAATTCGAGGGCGGCGGGACAGCAGGTGAAGATGGAAGGATGATACTGCCTGATATAGCTGAAAAAATGACTGAGCAAGAAATCAAGCAAGGCCTTCTATTCGCAGAGGAATGGAAAAAAACGCACCCACCGCTTTCTTATTTCGTTCCTGTTTATGGCTACTGAGATCTCCTGGTAGGTAAAGCAAATCACCGCCCGGAGCCGGGGCCTGATCCCGGAGCGAGCGAAGCTGCGGCTGGAGCGCTCTACGATCACCGACGGCGATCGGGAACAATGGGGGATAAACCACGTTTTCTTTCTTCTAGAAGTGGTCTCCCCGCGAATAACCTGCCCTCTTACACGCTCACCGGCTAACCCGTATAAAAAATCGCGAAAAGCTGAAGAGCAAAACTTAAGTCATCAAAGCTGAAGCCCCGCATTGACAATGCATCTATTCAACCAGCTCCCCAGCCACCTCATACTTCACCACGACCCGATTCCGATAAAGCCTCTCCCTTTCCACCAAAGCCCCCACCTGCCCTTTTTCCCTGACCTCTCGCCAAATCTCATTCTCCCGATACACCCTGCTGCCATCCCGCACAAACCGATGCGCCTCTTGAAACACGTGATAGCGATACTGGCGAACCTGATCACACAACAACTCCCCTTCGAGCTGTGTCTCGCCGACGTTCAACTTCAGCTGAAAGTACCGATCCGTCGGGTTATGCAGCACCAGATCAACGTAGTTATAGAAAATTGCCGCCCCGGACCCAAACGGCAGCACCCGCCCTTCATCCGGAAACGGGTCGAAGCTGTGGTTGGAACGCTCGACCACTACCAACGGCGAATGAATCGCCATCCAGTGAATCAGGTTGCTCAGTTGGCAAATGCCTCCGCCTACCCCGCGTCGAGCCTCGCCGAAGGACAGTTCCATGCCTTCAACGTAGCCCCGCTTCAAGGTGGGGCGGCCGACGAGGCGGCAGAAGGAGAAGTGTTCGCCGGGGGCGATGATGACGCTGTCGATGGCGGCGACGGCGAGTTTGAGGTTGATGACTTTGTTGTGTTGCAGGGCGAGGTCGGAGTCGCCGAGTTTGCGGATGAGTTTCGAGGTGTGTTTGAGGTAGCGATATGGCAGGCGCTCGGTCGTGGCGACGCGGTGTGCGTAGCGTCTGCTGGAACAGTGCCAGGCAATCTGGCGGAACAGTCTTTTTTGCCACACGCGCAGCCAGTACAAGGCCGGGTGATATAGGGAAAGTGGTTTCATCCGTGACACAACGGCGCGCGCCGTTTCTTCCTTGAACGTGAGAGGGGCGCGCATTTTATCCGGTAATGACCGGCAGCACCCTATGCATTTCACAAGATCAGCAGCCTCGGCGCGGCATACCTCTACCGTCACATTCGCAAATTAAGGTTCGCCTAAGGTTGCCTCGCTACGATCGCGGCCACGAAACCCTGTTGCCCTTGAATCGCAGATGAGTCCTTCTGACATGAAAGCGTTTGATTTACCAACCCAGCCATCGTCGAACTTCAGCCTTGTCTTGGTAAATTACAAAACCCCGGACATCACCAAAATGTGCCTCGAGCTTTTGCGTGAGCATGTTCAGGACCAGCGCATTCCTGTGTGGGTGGTGGACAACGATTCAGCGGATGCCAGTCTGGATTACTTGCGCTCGCTGGACTGGATCAAGTTGATCGAACGGCCTTCGCCGGGCAAGGAAGCCGGCCATATTGCGCACGGTAAAGCTCTGGATCTGGCGCTGGAAAAAGTCGACACCGATTATCTGTTTTTGTTGCACACCGATACCTTTGTCTACGACAAAGAGGTGTTTGCCATGATGATGCGTGAATGCACGAAGACCGCGGATATGGCGGCAGTTGGTTGCGTCGAACAACTCAATCGCGGCATTGTTCGTGATACCTGGCGTTTAACTTCGCGCTTCTGCAAGCACTATGTTCGCAAAGCGAAAGTGCGTCTGGGCCTGCGTTCGAAAATGCCAAGGCCCTACAAAGAAACTCATCTGAAAAGTTTCTGCACATTGTGGAATGCGCGTTTGATGAAGTCCCAAGGCCTGCACTTCTGCATGGATGACCAAGTGCCCGGTTACACGCTGCAAGATCGAATGGCCGGTATGGGCTACGGCATCAAGTTTCTCTCCCCGCGCAAGATTTTCAGCTATCTGGATCACATCCAGGCAGGAACCGTCGCGGCTGCAGGCACCTACGGGGAAAATCACCGCAGGACAAAAATGTATCAGGCCACGCTGAAGCGCTTTCAAGGGCAGCAAGGCTAGCCTGCGGCGCACACCTCGGTTTAATTTCTGCAAACAAAAAGGGCGACTATAAAGTCGCCCTTTTTGTTAGCGGAAATTGTATACATTCACTCCGAAGAGGTGTTCGCCCAGTGTAATGGCCTGGCAATCCATGCACCGGTAAAGAGCCCTGACACTGGGCGAACGGGAAGGATTTTAATTGAAGTTGGCGCTTATGTCCTCATTCTTGAATATGAAATTTATGTACGAAAACGTTAATAGATATTTATCGACGATTCCTTTCATGAAACTTTCAATGAGATCCATCCAAACTAATAGTATGACTACTCTCATACAAAAACTGTACAAGAGCAGTCACTCTGTAGAGTTAAAGCTCAACTTTCGTGTTGACTGGTCACTTTCAAGATATCGGTGTAAGTGACAATAACGCTCTGCCCTTCTTTCAGATCTTTCAATTTGGCTTGAATTTCAGGCTTTTTCACGTCGAGAACTTTCGATACGCCCGCCGGGTTTTGCAGGGTCACCTGATTTGTTTTCAAATCAATTTTGGTGATTTTCAATTGCACCTGAACCTGGCGATACGCCTCGCCACCGGGGTTATCGCTGCCCGGTGCCTTACGCAACTCACCGGTGCGTTCGGTGGTGCCAGGCAGACCTTTATCCACATCGGTGTCGAGGTAAGCGGCGACAGAACGCTGCACTTCGATCTTCACCTGATCGCCGGCCTTGAGATTGGCGAGGTTTTTCGCCTTGTCGCTGAGCTGAACGTGAACCGGCTTGCCTTCGGCGCCTTCGAGCACAACCTGATGGTTGGCGGCATCGACGGAGATCACTTTGGTGGTGACCTGATCGGCTTCAACAGTGGCAGACAGCGGAATATCGGCAGCCAGGGCGCCGAAGCTGGTGGCGGACAGTACGGTTGCGAGGGTGATGGCCTTGGCCAGTGCGTCGAGCTTCATAAGCGATACTTTCCCTGTGATGAATGGCAGCACCCGGCGTCGAAGCGGTTTCGGCGCCGGGCGTGCCACTGAGCATAGACGCTGTTCAGGGCTTGGCTTTTGTTTGTGCCGGTGAGGTTTGTTGCTTGGCGGTGTCTTGCGCGGTGGATTCGCCGCTGGGCGTGCCTTTGCCAGTGTTTTCACGCTGTTTCGGGTCGGTGGGCCGCAGGGCGTCGTTGTCGCGTTCGGTTTCGCCCGGTGGCCGGGGTTCGTCGGGGTGTTCGCCTTGGCTGATGGGTTTCATGGGGTTGTCCTCAGGCTTCGGGATCGTCGAGTTCACGGGCGACGTTGATCGCGGGGGAATCCTTGTGCAGGTCGTCGGCCTTGGCGCGCAGGAGCTGCCATTGCTCCAGATCGATGGCGCCCTGGCCGAGCAAGTCGTCGGCGATGCGTTGCAGGTCGAAATAATGCGCGTCGGGGGATTGCTGCCAGTAGGTTTCGTCGTCGAACAGACGCTGCCAAGTGGTCATGTCTGGGGGTTGCAGGTCGTCGCTCATGGGGGAGTCCAGAAGGGGGCGGTTTCTGGGTAGAGGGGTGTGCGTGAGATAGAGTTCCGGGCAGTTTGATCAGTGGTGACACTACTGACGCCATCGCTGGCAAGCCAGCTCCCACAGGGTTCCGGGTAGCCAGGTCAGCGTCGTGGGTTCACCGCGAATCAGTACCCGGTCATTTCCAGGTAGCCCTGGCCGGGATGACTGCCGCTGATGCGCACCGGGCCTTCCCAATAGGGGATGCGCAGGTTCATCCAGGCATTCGGGTTGAGCGCGTCGAGGGTAATGTCGAGGTGTTTGTCGGGAATGCTGATTGACCATTTCACCGGCATCGCCCGACCGGCGACTTCAGCGGTGTCTTGCGGGATGAGCCGGATCTGCGAACTGCGCAGGGTTTGCGTCTGGCCATCGGCGGCTATCCATGTGCCGGTGAGATACGGCGCGCCGTCCTCCTGGCGCATGCGGTACAGCATCACGTGTTCACCACCGTCCAGATGGAGGGAAAACCAGTCCCAACCGGTTTGATTAGCGGTCAGCGGCTGACTGCTCCATTCGCGATCGAGCCACGCGGGGCCGCTGACGGTGTAGCTCTGGCCGTCGATCTGCAATGTTCCGCTGGCCTGGAAGAACGGTTGACTGTAGTAATACGACGCCTGACCTTCTTCGGATTTCTGACTGAAGCCCTTGTCGCCCTGCAACACCAGCGGGCGGCTGGAAGTGAGGTGCAGTTGATAGGCGAAATCCTTGTCGCGAGCGCTGAGTTGCAGGTCGCTCAAGGGATCCTGCGCCTGACTGGCGAACCGCCAATCGTCGATCCACGCCTCGAACGGCGCCAGTTGCACACCCGCCTGCCCCACTCCGCCCCGCGCATAGCGTTCAGCCGCGTGATGCACCGTGCTCGAAGTCACCGCCGCATGCCCCAGCCAGATCGTCTGATCAGCCCACCCGGCCTGCTCCGCCACTGGTTTCAGCGCACTGCGAAACAACGTCCACTGCACGCCAAATTGATTGCCCTGCTGATCCTTGAGATTGGCGGTGACGTACCACCACTCAATGCGAAAACCGTCATGCGCTCCGTGATCCGCCGGAAAACTGAACACCCGCCCCGGCACCACCGGCGTAAACGTCAACGCCTGATTGCCCATTCCGGCAAAGCCTTTTTGCTCAGGTGCGGATTGATCGCAACCACCGAGCAGCAGCAAAATTATGAGAACACCGAGGTTAATCCTCATGGGCAAACGTCCTCAGCAGGTCCGCCGGTTGCGTGCGATACAACGAATACAACGGCCATGCCGACGCCAGCAACGTCGCCAACAACGCCAACCCCATCAACTGCAGCAATTGCCACGGGAACACCCGCAACGGCAGCCGCCAGCCAAACGCCTGCACATTGATTACCGCGTCCAGGCACCACGCCAGCGCGATCCCCAGCGGCAACGCCAACACCAGCGTCAGCACCGCCAGCAGCCAGGTCTGACCGAGATTGAGCAACATCAACTGCCGTCGCGTCACGCCCAGCGCCCACAGCGGTGCGAGTTGACCGAGGCGACTTTGACTCTGGGTCAGCAGACTGATGAACAGCGCCACGCCCGCCACCGCCAGGGTCAAGCTGTTCAACGCCGCCGTCGCCGCAAAGGTCCGTTCGAAGACCTGCACCGACCAGCCCTTGAGCCGAGCCTGATCAACGATGCGGCTGTCATCCAGTTGAAAGCGCGCCTGCAAGCCATTCAACAACGGCGGAATGTTCCGCGGCTCGATGCGCAGATTGAACCGGTTCGGCGTCAGTTGCGGCCAGCCACGCAGCAGGTGGTTTATGTTGACCAGCAAGTGTCCCTTGGGATTGCCGTAGTCGGCGTAAATGCCAACGATGCGCGGCGTCCACGCACCATTCGGCGCAGGAATCGTCAGTCGATCGCCCGCCCGCACCTTCAGCCGACGCGCCAGTTGTTCGCTGAGCATCACAGCATCATCGGTGGCCAGATGCGCCCACGGGTCGCTGCCACTGACATCGAGCAGCGGCCAGTGCTGGCGATAATGCGCGTGATCGATGATGCCAAACACCTCCGCCGGCCAGCCTTGCAACGTCACCGCAACCTGCCAGTTGGGCAGCACTGCTGCAACATTCGGCTGCTGCTTGAGCCAACTGTACATTTCACGCGACTGTGCCGGATTGCTCGGATTGATATACAACTCGGCGCTCAGGCGTTGCTCGAGCCAATCGCTGAAGGTCTGGCGAAAACCGGCGGTCATGCTGCCGGCGCCGATGTTGGCGGCGAGCGCCAGGAGCAACGCCATCAATGCCAGACTGAGTGCCGGCAATTGCTGACGGCAATCGGCGAGAAACCACTGACCCAGCACCGAGCGACTGCGCCCGAGCAACTGATTCAACAGCGCGCTGAGCAACACCGGCAGCGCCAATGCGGCGCCGATCAGCAATCCGGCCATCAGGACAAAACCACTGGCCAGGCTGTCGCCCCAGATCAACGCCACCACGGCAAGCACACCCAGCACCGCCGCCAGCCAACCCTGACGGCGCAGCCAGCGCGCGTATTGCTGATGCCAGGCTTGCGGATCTGCCACGGCCAACAATGGCAAACGGGCGGCGCGCAACAGACTGTTGGCCCCGGCAAGCAACGCGCCGAGCAGGCTCAAGCCGATGCCGCTGAACCACCACCAAGGACTGAGGCGCAACTGCCCCGCCACTTCGGCGCCGTACAATCCGCGCAGGCTGGCGGCGACATCCGGCAGCAAGACACTGGCCAGCCAATAGCCGCTGATCACGCCGAACAGCCCGCCGATCAGCGCCAGCACACCCAGTTCGACGATCAAGCACAAGATCAACATCCGCGCGCTGACCCCGCAGGCGCGCAGCGTGCGCAGCAGACCCCGCCGTTGCTCAAGAGCCAGGCCAATCGCGGCGTGAACGATGAACAAGCCAACCATGAACGACAAAAAACCCAACGCATCGAGATTAAGGTGAAAGCTGTCGGTCAGTCGCGCCAGATTGTTTTCCTCGCCGCTGCTCTTGAGCTGCAACTGACCCTTGAACGCGGCGGGCAACTCGGCGCGAAAATCCTTGGGCAGCAACAAACGCGACAATTGTCCGGGTTGTTCCAGCAGGGTTTGCGCGACGCCGATGTCCACCAGCAACAGGCCGGGCGCCATGTCCTTTTGCGCGAGCAACGGCGGCAAGTTCAGACCATTAGCCGTTTGCGGCGTGTCGTCTTCGCGCAGATCCAGCGCTTGCAAAGTTTCCGGTGAAATCCACGTAGTGCCCGGCGGCATGAAAAACTCGACGACACGCTCAATCGGTAGCGCCTGCCCGGCCACCGCCGAATCGGCCGGCAGCGACACCGGTTCGATGCCCATCAATTGCAGCCGCTGACTTTCAAGGCCCTTGAGCAGCAACCGGCCCTGCAACAGCGGCGACACCGGCCAGCCCTGTCGGCGCAGATCAACGAACCATTGCTGCGCAAAAGTCGCACCGTTTGGCGTGCTGAGACTGGCCTGCGGTTCGCCGCCGATCAATTGGCTGGCCCGCGCGTAACTGTCGCGCGCCTGACTGTTCAGCGCTTCGACGCCTGTGAGCAGGCTGGTCGCCAGCCACAACCCGGTCAGCACACTGAAAAACTGCACCGGATGGCGCCGCCAATGGCTGAGCAACGCTCGCAGGGTCTGGCGGAAAACGCTCACGTCAGCCGCCCGTTGGACAACATTACTCGCTGCGCCAATCGGGCCGCGACTCGCGGGCTGTGGGTGACCATCAACAACGTGGTCGGCGTGTCATCGAGCAATTCCAGCAACAAGCGCAGCACTTCGTCACTGGTCGCTTCATCGAGGCTGCCGGTGGGCTCATCGGCCAGCAGTAATTTCGGCTGCGAGGCCAATGCCCGGCCCAACGCGACCCGCTGCTGTTGGCCTCCGGAAAGTTGCTCGGGATAACGCTTGAGCAAATCGCCCAGGCCCAGACGCTGCACCAGATGCGCCTGCCAACGCGGCTCATGGCGCCCGGCCAAGCGCGCCTGGAAGGCAAGATTGTCCTCGACGCGCAAACTGCCGATCAGGTTGAACTGCTGGAACACCAGACCGATTTCTGTGCGCCGCCAGTTCGCCAGTTGCGCTTCGTTCATGTTTTCCAGCCGATGCTCGCCGCTGCGAATGCTGCCACTGTCGACCTTGTCGAGCCCGGCCACCAGATGCAGCAAGGTGCTTTTGCCGCTGCCGGATTCGCCCATCAGGGCGAGGCTGCTGCCCGCTTCGAGCGACAGGTCGACACCTTGCAGCACCGGCAATGGGCCTTGCGGTGTGAGATAGCTTTTGAAGACATTTTCAACACGAAGCATGCCGCCACCTGATCGGTCAGTGTGGGGCAAGGATAGCGGATGGCGATGACAGACCTGAATCTTGCAGTGAACTCAATGGCCTCATCGCTGGCAAGCCAGCTCCCACAGGGAATGAGGTTGTTCACAAATATTGAATTCACCCTAAAACACTGTGGGAGCTGGCTTGCCAGCGATGGGGCCAGTCCTGCCAACCCAAAATCTACTGACCAGCCGCCACACTCGCCGGCGCCTGCGTCGGCGTGACAATGCTGCCCAGATCAATGTGCTTCCACTCAGGCTTGGCCCCCAACCGTGCATTGAAGCGGTAGTTGAAGGTGAACTCGTCCGCCGTCGCAACACTCAGTGGCTTGCCATAAACAGCCTCGATCCCCGCCAGGTCATAGCCCATCAACTGCAGCAGGGTCGGAAAAATATTGTAGTGGCTGGAGCGATCCTTGTTCGCCGCCAATTGCGCCGACCAGTCCAGCGTCTTCAGCTCGCTGCCGGAAATCACCACCAACGGCACCAAGCCCTCTTCCTCCACCGGATCGCCCCCGCAGTGGGTGTTCAAGCCCGGATTGCCGCGCTCATGCAAATCCTGGCCATGATCAGAGGTATAGATCAGCAACGCATTGTTCAGATTGCCCTGAGCGAACACCCGCGCAAAAAACTCGCCGACGTTCCACAACACGGTGTTCTTGTAGGCATTGCGGTACAGCACCCAGTCATCCGGCTGACCATTGAAACCGTTGCGCTCGCCGGTATCGGCCACCTCGGTGAACTGCCCGCGCGGCAGGGTCGGGCGGTAGGCCATGAACGCATCCGGGTATTTGTCATGCACCGGAAAATGCGCGCCGACCTTGTTGATCACCACCAGCTCCGGCTGGTCATCGTTGAGCAACTCGATGAGTTTCGCCGCTGCCGCCATGTCGCGGTCGCGCACGCTGGTCTGGTCGAATTGCACGAACTGGTCGATGTCCTTTTTCTCGGTGTCGGTCATCAGGTTCTGCAGATTGCCGGCGGTGCGCTGGGCGTCGATGTAGACGGTGCGCAGCCCGGCTTTCCTGGCGTACTGCCAGATCGACGGCAACGTGCTGTTGATGCGCATGTAATCGGCGCGGGTGCCGCCGTAGCGCAGGGTTACGTTGGTGTCAGCGCTGCAATTGGCGATGGACGCCGCGTAGCCGTAATTGAAGATGTCGACGCCGGGACGCACTTGCTTGAGGTTGCTGTGCACACCGAACGACGCGTTGATGTCCAGATAATTGCCAGAGATGCTTTCGTCGATGATCAGCACGATGTCATGGCCGACAGCTTGCGAGCTGCGCGCCAGTGTCACCGCTTCGCGCGGGCCGACCGTATTGTGCAGCGCTTCATAGGTAAACAGATTCAGGTACGCCAGCGGCGTGTACATGATCGGCAAGCCCCGCGCGCCCTCACCTGCACGCAAAAACAACACCGCACTGAGCAGCAGCACACCACACAGCGGCGCAGCCACCCGCAGCGAATTCGCAATCGCCAGGCCATGGCGTGGTTTCAGACCAATGCCGAACAACAACAGCAGACCGCTGAGGACGCCTTGCAGAATCGCGCCCCGATACTGGTACGCCGCTTCCTGAATGAAGCCACCGGAATACACCAGGGAGACAAAGCTGCTGTAGCTCAGGTAATCCGCCGTGACCCGTGTATAGACATCGAAAAATACCGCCGAGACAAACATTGCCAATGCGAATAAATGTCGAATGAGCGTCTGCCGTATATAGGCCGTTAGATATAACGCCAAAGTAAGCGCCAAAAACATCGCGCCAAAAAGAAGTACAGAAAAACCGAAGCCGATAGCATTTAACCGATCAATGTAATATTCGGAATAAAGAAGCAAATAGATAAACAAAAGCACTTCTTTAGCATATTTGAACATGGCGATACCGGACGCGCAGAACGGCTGGAAGTCAAAGGTTTGTCAGTCAGAATCTGACACTAGCACCCGGCCATCAAAGCGCAAGAATTGACTGCTTTTTCAGGTAAAGCGTCAAAAAACCGGTGACTCAAATCTGACACACCGCCAACGCCAAAAGCCTTTACCCAAGCGGCTTTCGACCGTTTATCGCTTATTTCAAATCTGAACAAATCTGCAAAAACTCAACAATTCCAATCGCAGCAATGACTTGATGGCCAATCGCCAAAAAACGCTCAACTGTTATACAGATGCAACATGTCATTTTGCTGACACGCTTTGCAAACCCTGCGCTATACCCCTTTTACAGTTTTCTTCTGAACTTCTTCTTTTCGCTCTATCGAGGGTGCGCAGATGGACGTGAGCGTATTTGGCACGGGCTATGTTGGACTAATACAAGCCGCCGCACTTGCAGATGTCGGTCATCGGGTTTTATGTGTCGATATTGACCCGAACAAGATCAAACAACTGCAACAAGCGGTGCCGCCGATTAGCGAGCCTGGTTTGTCCAGCACGCTCGAGGAGAACATCAAGGCCGGTCGTCTGCTGTTCAGCACCCAGGCCAGCGATGCGGTCGAGCATGCCGAGCTGATCTTCATCGCCGTCGGCACACCGGCCGATGAGGATGGGTCTGCCGACCTCAGCCACGTGCTCAACGTCGCCCGGCAGATCGCCTCGTACATGGAGGCTGACCGCACGCTGATCATCAAATCCACGGTGCCTGTGGGCACGGCCGATCAAGTGCTGGACACCGCCAACAGCGAATTGCAGCGACGCGACAAGACCAGCCTGACTGTACGTGTGGTCTCCAACCCGGAATTCCTCAAGGAAGGCAGCGCTCTCGCCGACTGCATGCGCCCGGACCGGATCATCGTCGGCACCCGCGACGACGCGGCCCGCGAGCAGATGAGCGAGTTGTACGCGCCGTTCTGCCGCAATCGCGAAAAGCTGATGTTCATGGACAACCGCAGCGCCGAACTGACCAAGTACGCCGCCAACGCGATGCTCGCCACGCGCATCAGCTTCATGAACGAACTGGCCAATCTCACCGAACTGCTCGGTGCCGACATCGAAGCGGTACGCAAAGGCATCGGCTCCGACCCGCGCATCGGCTACCACTTCATCTATCCGGGCTGCGGCTTCGGTGGTTCGTGCTTTCCCAAAGACTTGCGCGCCCTGCTGCACACCGCCGAACACAACGGCATGCCGCTGAAACTGCTGCGCAGCGTCACCGACGTCAACGACCTGCAGCGGCACATTCTGTTCAGCAAACTCAAAGCGCAGTTCCCGCAAGGCCTGGCGGGTAAATCCATCGCGATTTGGGGCCTGGCCTTCAAGCCCAATACCGATGACATGCGCGAAGCGCCGAGCCGCTATCTGATGGATGCGCTATGGGCCGAAGGCGCCAGCGTACAGGCCTACGACCCGGAAGCCATGTCCGAATGCCGGCGCCTCTACGGTTACCGCAACGATCTGCACCTGTGCGCCACCCGCGACGACACCCTGGAAGATGCCGATGCGCTGGTGATCTGCACCGAGTGGAAAAACTTCCGCGTGGTCGATTTCGAGATGCTCGCCAGCAAACTGCGTTCGCGGGTGATCATCGACGGCCGCAACCTGTACAACCCGGAACAAGTGGCGGCCGCCGGCCTGCATTACAGCGGCATCGGACTGCGCCACATTGCCCCTGAAGGGTTACGGCCATGAAGGTGCTGGTCACCGGTGCGGCCGGTTTCATTGGTGCCCATTGCGTGTTGCGGTTGATGCGCGACGGACACTCGGTGGTCGGTCTGGACAACTTCAACGCCTACTACGACCCGCAACTCAAGCACGACCGCGTGCAATGGGTGCGTGAGCAGGTCGGCGATTTCCAGCTCGCCACGGTTGACCTGGCCGATGCCTCGGCCATCGAAGCACTGTTTGTCCGCGAACGTCCGCAAGTGGTGATTCACCTGGCGGCGCAGGCCGGGGTGCGCTACTCGCTGGAAAATCCCCGGGCGTATCTGGACAGCAACCTCAACGGTTTTCTGAACATTCTGGAAAGCTGCCGGCATCACCCGGTAGAGCACCTGATTTACGCCTCGTCGAGCTCGGTGTACGGCGCCAACCAGCACACACCGTACTCGGTGCAGGACGGCGTCAATCACCCGCTGTCGCTGTACGCCGCGACCAAAAAAGCCAACGAGCTGATGGCGCACAGTTACAGCCACCTGTTCGGCATCCCCTGCACCGGCCTGCGCTTTTTCACCGTGTACGGGCCTTGGGGCCGGCCAGACATGTCGCCGATCCAGTTCGCCCGGGCGATCAGCGAAGGCACGCCGCTGAAGCTGTTCAACTACGGCGAGCACCAGCGCGACTTCACCTACATCGACGACATCATCGAGAGCATCGCCCGCCTCATCGATCAGCCACCGCAGGTCAATCCGCAGTGGGATCGCGAACAGCCCGACCCGGCCAGCAGCATGGCGCCGTGGCGGTTGTTCAACATCGGCGGGCAGCACCCGGTCGAGCTGAAAACCTATCTGGCGCTGCTGGAAAAACACCTTGGCCAGAAAGCCATTGTCGAGCTGCTGCCGCTGCAACCGGGCGACGTGCTCAACACTTGCGCCGAGGCCAGTGATCTGGCCCAGGCCACCGGATTTCAACCCCGGATAGAGCTGGATGAGGGACTCGGACGCTTTATCGCCTGGTTTCGCGACTACTACCCCACTGCCTATCGCCCAAGCGCCGTACGCGGCTGAATTAATGCGGAGGATTTTATGACTGGACATGAGAAAGGTGTACCGATCCAACAAATGCGCCGCGACAAGCGCGTGGATCCCGAGCACCGAATGCGTCTCGACGCAGCGATTCATCGTCAGGGGCGCGGCTGGTTCACCGGTCGCGACGGCGGTCGCCCATGGCAACTGTCGCGCACCAATCGCGTGGTCGCCTGCCTCGGTGCGCTGATGATTCTGCTGCTGATTTCACCCCTGTTGCTAGGCCTGGCAGTGGCCATCAAATACTCCAGCAAAGGCCCGGTGATGTTCGTGCAGAAGCGCACGGGTTATCGCGGGCGCAAGTTCGGCATGTACAAATTCCGCACCATGGTCGCCAACGCCGAAGAATTGAAAGAGTCGCTGCGTCACCTGAACAAGCACGGTGCCGATGCCATCGATTTCAAGATCGACCACGACCCGCGCATCACCCGCATCGGTGGTTTCCTGCGGCGCACCAGCCTCGATGAACTGCCCAACCTGATCAATGTCGTGACCGGCGACATGCGCCTGGTCGGCCCGCGTCCGACCTCGTTCAACGCCTACCGCTACAAGGACAACCACCTTGCCCGTCTGGCGATCTACCCCGGCATGACCGGTCTGTGGCAGATCTCCGGACGCAGCAATATCGACTTCGACCAGCGCGTTGAGTTGGACCTCAGCTATATCGCCGAGCAGAGCCTTTTGCTTGATCTGAAGATTCTGTTGAAAACCCCCTTCAAAGTATTCAGCGGCCACGGAGCAAGCTAATGGACGGTTCAACCAACAAAAGCCTGAGCATCGCCAATCCCAGCGAATCGAACCTGACCTCGACCGTGCTGGATCTCGATCTGCGGATCTTGTTCCTGACCGCCGCCAACCCCGGCGCTGGGACCACCACCAGTGCGTTGGCGCTGGCCAGCCAACTGGCGCAAATGAGCAGCGGCCAAGTGCTGCTGGTCGACGCCAGTCAGTCGGCGAGCAACCTCACCCAGCAGTTGAACCTGAGCAAGGAGCGCGGCCTGCGCGACTTGCTGTTCAACCCGGACAACCCGCCGCTGTTGCAGGACTGCGTGGTGCAGGTGTCGAGCCTGCCGTTTCATGTGCTGCCCAACGGCCGGCCGATCCGCACCATGGAACACCTGACCGCCGAGCGTCTGAGCCCGTTGCTCGATCAATTGAGCAGCCAGTACCGCTTTGTGGTGATCGACGGCGACGCGGTGTATTCCGCCGCCGACACGCTGGTCATCAGCACTCAGGTCGATGGCGTGGTGTTTGTCGTACGCGCCGAAGACACCCGCTGGGAAGTCGCCCAGGCCGCCGTGCAACGCCTGACCCAGGCCGGGGCAAAAGTGGTCGGCAGCGTGTTCAACCGGCGCAAGTACTACATGCCCAAATGGCTTTACAAAAACCTCTAAGCGAACGCGAAGGATGACGCCATGAACGCCAAGATTCTTGTGCTGCTGATGCTGCCGCTTGCAGGCTGCTCAAGCACCTCAGAAACCCAGAACATGCCGGTGAATATCCTCACCGCCACCCCGGCCAACGCCCAGGCGACCGACATGCCGAAGATCGAGCAGACCCTGCGCCCGCAGGATGTGCTCGACGTGATCTTCCATATCAGCACCAGCGGCTCGGACGCGTACCGCGTGCAGTCGGGTGACCAGATCGGCCTGAACTTCACCGCCGCCAGCCAGCTCAACGGCAATCAACTGGTGCTGCCCGACGGCACCATCGAACTGCCGGGCGCCAACACCTCGGTGAAAATCGCCGGGCTGACCAGCGATCAGGCCCGCGAAGAAATCCAGCGTGCCTATCAGCGCAAGCAACTGTTCCAGCCCAACCGCAATCAGTTGACCGTGCAGATCATCAGCCCGCTGACCAATGAGCAGAACCTGAAAAGCGCGCTGAACCACCCGGCCACCGGCATGAGCCGCGAGATCACCGTCGGCACTGACGGTTACGCAAGCTTCCCGGAAATCGGCGCCGTGCCGCTGCAAGGCATGACCGTCAATCAACTGGAAACCTTCCTCAACAAGAAGTACGCGCAACTGCCCGGCCGCATGACCGTTGACGTACTGCTGAAATCCACCGCCGGCAACGAGATCTATGTGCTCGGCGAAGTCGGCCAACCGGGTTCCTACCCGATTCGCCGGCCGGTCTCGGTGCTTGAAGCGCTGACCCTGGCCCGTGGCACCAACGTCAAGGCGCGCCTGGATTCGGTGGTGATCATGCGCCGCAACGGCAATCAGGTGCAGGCGGTGCATTACGACGTCGAGAAGGCCCTGTCTGGCGACGCTTCGCAGATCGCCTACCTGCAACCGGACGACATGCTTTACGTGCCGAAAACCAAACTGGCCAGCGCCGGCGAACTCGCCCGTCAACTGGCCGACGTGGTGCTGTTCCAGGGCGTCGGGTTCAGCTTCGGCTACCGCGTCGACAACAAAGACAGCAACAACAACTGACTCTCAGGTGACCGACATGAATCCAAAGGAAAACTACCTGCATGAGTTCTTCAGGATCTTCTTCGCCAACAAGCAACTGGTGAAACGGGTCTTCCTGATCTTTGCAGTCATCGCCCTGCTCCTGCCGCTGGTGCTCAAACAGAGCTTCGATATCACCGCGCAGGTCATCGTGCAGTCGAAAAAACTCTCCCAGGGTGACGCCACCACGTCGCTGACGGTGGACAACGCTACGTTCATTCCGCCGTCGCTGGCGGACATGGAAACCGAGAGCAATATCCTCCGCTCGCCAGCACTGATCCGGCAGACCATCAGTGAACTGCGCGACAAAGGTGAATACACACCTTCGCCGGGCATCTTCAGCAAACTGGTGGCCGAGCCGTTCAAGCGCTACGTCAGTTCGCCGCTGCGCCAATACGTGATCAACCCCGTGCGTAACGTGCTTGGACTTGAGACTGATCCGGTGCGTGACACCGCGCTCGACGCGCTGACCCAGCAAGCCATCGACAGCCTGAAAATCGAGACCCTGCCCGGCTCCAACGTGATCTCGATCGTCTACAGCTTCCCCGATCCGCATCAGGGCACAACGTTTGTTTCAGCTTTGCTGCAGAACTATCTGTTCAGCCGTCAGGCCTTGCAGTCAATCGATTTGCCGCAGTCCTTCTACGAGTCGAAGAAGCACCTCTATCAAGTGCGCCTCGATGGCCTCGAAGGCAACCGTCAAACGTTGCTGGAAAGTGTCGGCTCGTCGGATCCGAAGGAAGAGATCACCTTCCGCCTCAACGCCATCAACACTGAAGAGCAAGCCCTGAACCTGTACCAGGATCGCCTGTTACAGAGCCAGCGCTGGCTCGAATACCTGAAAACTGCACTGGCGGCCGCGAGCAATAACAAGCTCAACGATTACACCTTCCCCTACACCTTCACCACCACCGTCGACAACGTGGCGTTCGAGGATCGGGAAATCAAACAGATGGGCGAGCAACTGACCACCCAGGTCAGCCGCTACATGAATGACCTGGCGGTGTTCCAGCCCGGCAGCGAACCGATGCTGCTGACCCGCGAGCAGATCGCCCGCACCCGTGGCCAGTTCCTCAAAGTGGTGAGCAACCGCATCCAGGAACGCACTAACGATCTGGCGGTGGTCAAGCAGGTGATCGATCAAAAAACGGCGCGCATCGCCGAGTTCAAGAACCGCATTCACGAGTTGCAGCAGACCCAAAGCAAGCTGCGGCAGATGGACACCGAAATCGATGCGCTGCACGCCGCGTTCTCGACTTACGCTCAGCGGTTTGCCGAAAGCAGCACCACCGGCGCGCTCAACGACGATCTGTCCAACGCCCGGGTGCTCAGCCCGCCGTTCGAACCGACCGAAGCGGCGTTCCCGAAACCGGGCCTGATCATTCCGTTCGGTTTGTTCACCGGATTGCTGCTGGCGATTGCCCTGGTCTACGTGCGTGAGTTCTTCGATCACCGCTTCAAACACCCGGCGCAAATCAGCCACGAGCTGGGCGTACCGGTGCTGTTGGTGATCAACGACCAGAACACACTGCCGAGCAATCCGCACAAGAACTGGACCGTGCCAAGCTTCCTGCACTGGGTGCGCAATTGAGCACCGCGTCCTCCCCTTCCGCCGCGCTGCCGATCATTCATTTGCTCAGCAGCGGCGGCTTCTATGGGGCCGAGCGCATGTTGCTGGATCATTGTCTGGCGACGCCGGGGCAGCATCAGGTGCTGTTTCTCGACGCGCCGCCAGCACTGATCGCGCGCTTTCGCGAGGCCGGGGTGGACGGTCGCGGCTGTGCTGGGCTGAGGGAATTGCTGCGGCATCTACGCCAGCGTCGCAGTGAAAAACCGCTGATCAATACGCACAATTTCAAAGGTCTGTTGTTCGGTTGGGTGGGCGCGACGCTGTTGCACTTGCCGCTGGTGATCACTCAGCACGGCTTCACACCGCGCAGTCGCAAGCAGAAGTTCTACACCTGGCTCAGCCTGCAACTGTGCCGCACCGCATCGGTGGACCGGGTGGTCTGCGTGGCGGAAAGCATCGCTGTGCTGCACCGTCAGGCCAGCGTCCGGGCGGAGAAGTTGCAGGTGATCCCTAACGGTTTGCCGGCCGCTGCAGCGCTGGTGCCGGACGCGGATCGGCAACGCTGGCTGGCCGGTTATGTCGGGCGGTTGAGCAGCGAGAAAGGCCCGGATCTGTTTCTCGACGCCTTGATCCCGCTGTGTCATCAGCATCCGCAACTGGATGCGGTGATGCTCGGCGATGGCCCGGAACGCGAGGCGTTGCAGACGCGGATCGACAGCGCCGGTTTGCAGCAACGTATTCGTTTGCCCGGTTACCAGATCGCCATGCAACCGTGGTGGCAGCAACTCGATGCGCTGGTGATCAGCTCGCGCACCGAAGGCACCCCGATGATTTTGCTCGAAGCCATGCAGGCCGGGGTGCCGGTGGTGGCGTTCGGCGTCGGCGGGATTCCCGACGTGCTGGAACACCGGCACAACGGTCTGCTCGCCACACCCGCCGATTACGCCGACCTCAGCCGTCAGCTCGACACCTTGCTGAGCGAGCCGAAACTGGCTCGGCAACTGCGCGACAACGCAAAACGCACGCAACAGGATCGCTACGACCTCAAGGCCCTGGCCGAACGCTGGTCGCAGCTGTACATCCGCACGGCACGGGAGGCACGCGCATGATTTTCCCGCTCTCGATCGTCAGTTTGCTCGGTCTGGTCTGCATCGCTTTGCTGGCCAGCCCTTATCCGTTTCTGGCGCCGGGAGTGGTGCTCGGCCTGGTCGGTTTTGCGGTGCTGTACCGCAAACCGACCTGGGGCCTGCTCGGTATCGCTGCACTGGTGCCGTTCGAGGGTTTCTTCAAGGACAGTTCGTTTTCCGGGAGTAAATTGCTCGGTGCCGGGCTGGCGGTGATTTTGATGCTGCAACTGGCGCTGCACCAGATTCCTTCGGAGCGCCTGCGCAGCAATATCTGGCGCTACCTGATCTGGTTCATGGTTCTGTACTTTCTCAGTCTGCTCAACACCGATGACATGGGCATGTCGCTCGGCCATTTGCGTGAACTCAGTGTGGGTTTGATTCTGTTTGTCATCACCCTGTTGATCGGCCGCGAGTTGAACCTCGACCTGTTCGCACGCCTCGTCACTCTTGCCGTCAGCACCACCTGCGCGATGGCGATGTTCTCGGCCAAATTCCAGGATCAGGGCCGCGCCGCTGGCCTGCTCGAAGACCCTAACGCTTTCGCCCTGCTGATCGCGTTTGCAATACCGATAGGGCTTTTTCTGGTGATCCGCAGCCCGAACCTGCTGCATCGCTTGTTCTGGGGCGCTTGCTGCCTGCTGCTGTTGGGCGGCATGACCAAAACCGAATCGCGCTCAGGGCTGGTGGTGTTGGCCTTGAGTCTGTTGATCGGTTGCTGGCACTACCGCGCGCAACTGACACGGATTCGTCCTCGGCATCTGGGTTTCGCCATGCTCGGCGCGGCCATTGTGATTCCGCTGGCGATCTACGCGATGCCGGCCGGCTATCTTGCGCGTATTCAGTCGCTGAGCGTGTTGAGCGCCGGAGCCAAGGGGCACAACGACGAATCCCTCGGTCGCCGCGCCTCGTACATCGTCGTCGGCAGCCAGATGATCCGCGAGAACCCGCTGCTCGGCTCTGGCCCCGGCACCTTCCCGCTGCATTACGCGACCACCGGTTACGCCAAGGCGTTTTCGGCCAACCGCAAGATCGGCGACCTCTATCGCCGCGCGCACAACACGTATCTGGAAATCTTCAGTGAACTCGGCGTGCCTGCCGGGCTGTTGTTCGTCGGCATGCTCGGCCTCGGTCTGTACAACCTTATTCGTGCACGGGCGGCGTGGATGCTGCGCCGTGATGCGTATCAAGCGGATCTGATGACGCACCTGGCCGTGAGTTTTCTGTCGCTGACCCTGTTCCTGATGTTCCTCAGTGCGCCGAACCAGAAATACGTGTGGATCATGCTCGCCATGACCAGCGTCCTGCGTCTGAAAGCCGAGCAGGCACCCCTGACCACGGAGGCCAAGGCATGAGCCGCATCAGCATCGTCATCCCGATGTTCAACGAGGCGCGGCACATTGGCCGCACCTTGCTCGCCGCGCAGAAAGCCGCGCACGCGGCCAATGTCGAGTGCGAGCTGATCGTGGTCGATAACGGCTCGACCGATCAGGGTCCGAACATTGCCCGCCAGTTCGGCGCGCAGGTGCTGGTGCTGCCGGGGTTGTTGATCGGCGCGTTGCGCAATCGCGGCACGGCGATTGCCACGGGTGAATGGCTGGCGTTTATCGATGCCGACATTGAAATGCCGGAAAGCTGGCTCGTGCCGTTGTTCGATATCGAGGCCGGCGGTCAGGCCGATATCTTTGCGCTGGACCTGCACACACCGGCCGAGGCGCCTTGGTACGCCACCGCGTGGCAACGGCGCACCTTGCGCGTGTCGTCGCAAACCTCGCACGCCGTCGACTGGCTGCCCAGCGCCAACCTGCTGATGCGTCGGCGCTGGTTCGACAAGGTCGGTGGTTTCAACGAAACCCTGCGCACCGGCGAAGACAAAGAGTTCACTTTGCGCTTGCACGAACAGGGCGCACGGCTGCTGTCGGTCAGCAACGCCGCTCTGCATTGGGGTTACGAAATGAACTGGCGCGAATGGATGGGCAAGGAAATGTGGCGTCAGGGCAGTCATCTGCAACTGCTGCGCACCCACGGTTTCAGCTTGCGCCTGCTGCGTTTCCCGATGCTCTCGCTGCTGGTCTGGTTGCTGGATTTTCTGGCGATCTCGGCACTGCTCGATGGCTTCCCGCATCACGCGGCAATCATGGTGGCAATCACCAGCCTGCCGGGGCTCGTCCTCAGCCTGCGCCAAAGTGCCAAACACCGGGACATCGGCTTGAGCCTGCAACTGTGGGGCCTGCACTGGGTGCGTCTGCACCTGGCCGGCGCCGCTTTCATTTTGAGTCTGTGTCATTGGAACGCCAGGAGGCCTGCCCGTGGCTGAATTCATTTTCTGGATGTGCCTGTTGTTGCCGGTCTACGCCTACGTCGGCTACCCGTTGCTGCTGACGCTGATCGCGCCACTGTTTCCAGCCTGGCGCCATACCCCGGCGCCGCCGCTGAACGTCAGCATCGTGATCGCTGCGCACAACGAAGCCCGGCATATCGAGCACAAGTTGCGCACGTTGCTGGCCCAGGATTATCAGCCGGCGACCCTGCAGATCATTCTCGCCAGCGACGGTTCGACCGATGACACGGTGGCCTGCGCGCACAAGGTCGTTGACCCGCGCATCACCATTCTCGACCTGCCGCGCCAGGGCAAAGCCGCGACACTCAATGCCGGCGTGGCCCTCAGCACCGGCGATATTCTGGTGTTCACCGACGCCGACAACCAATGGTCCCGCGAAACCCTCGGCTACTTGCTTGCGCCGCTGAATGATCCGCAAGTCGGCGGCTGCGCGGGACACATGGTGATTCCGGTCACTGGCGGTGGTTTGAGTGTAGGTGACAGCCTCTACCGGCATTACGAAGGCTGGCTGCGCCGGGTTGAGAATCGCACCGGTTGCATGGTTTCCGCCGACGGCGCCCTGCTCGCCCTGCGCCGCGAGTTGTTCCAGAACGTGCCGGCCGAGGTCAACGACGATTTCTTTATCAGCACCTGCGCACCGGTCGCGCACAAACGCATCGTTTACGTGCCTGAAGCGCAAGTGATCGATCACGGTGTCGATGAGGCGGACAAGCAATTTCGCCGCCGTCAACGCGTTACCGTCGGCGGTCTGCAAAGCCTGGCGCAGCGCCGCGAACTGCTCAATCCGCTGAAATATGGCCTGTATTCGATCGCGCTGATCAGCCATAAGCTGATCCGCCGTCTCGCACCGGTGCTGTTGCTGCCGCTGCTGCTGAGCAACTTCTGGCTGTGGGAAGACCACGGTTTCTATCGCCTCGCCCTGATCGCGCAACTGTTTGGCTACGCCATCGCGATTGCCGGCCTGCTGGATTCGCAACACCGTTTGCCCAAGCCCTTCCGCCTCGCCGCGTTTCTGCTGGTCACCCTCGCCGGGATGAGTCTTGGCCTGTGGCAGTTTCTGCGCGGTCAGCGGTATGCCCAGTGGAATCCGGAACAGAACCGTTAAGAGGACCGAAGCCATGGCGATCAAACAATTACTCAAACGCACCAGTGGCTGGCTCTATCTCAACTCGTCCATGGGCCGCAACCAGTTGCACGGCGCCGGGGTGATTCTGATGCTCCATCGGGTGCTGTCGAACGACCGCGCCGCCGACCTGCCGCACCGTAATGAACTGTGCGTGGGGCCGAAAGCCTTCGAGCATTTGCTGGTGTGGCTGCGCAAGCATTTCGATTGCGTGCCGCTGATGGAAATCCTTCAGCCCAACTCGCTGCGTACCGAGCGCCCACGGGTGGCGCTGACCTTCGATGACGGCTGGCGCGACAACGCGGTCAACGCCTTCCCGTTGCTGCAAAAACATCAGGTGCCGGCGAGCATCTTTCTCTCCACCGATTTCATCGGCAGCCGTCAGCGCTTCTGGTGGGAAAGCCTTGGCGAAACCCTGTGGGGTAGCCACGGTGAAAAGGCGCGGACACATCTGATCGAATGCCTGCAAGTCCTGCATCATCCGCTGCCGGTGCTGCTCGATGACATCGACGTCGATCGCCGTAGCCTGGCGCTGTTGCATTACCTGCAAGGCCTGAAGTCGATTGACCCGCAGGAGCTTGAACGGCTGACCGATGAATGTCCGCAGGAGTCGCAACCGCAAGCGCTGGACTGGCATCAAGTGCGCGCACTCGAAGCCTCCGGCCTCGTGCGCTTCGGCCCGCACGGCGCCAGTCACGCGATCCTCACTGGCCTTGACGATGTGCGCCTGAGCGAAGAAATCAGCCGCAGCCGCGATGCCCTGCACAACGGCTGCAACCGGCCGCTGCCGGTGTATTGCTACCCCAATGGCGACAACGACGAGCGCGTACGCGGGCAGATTGCCAATCACGATTACCCGTTCGCGCTGGGCACCGGCACCGGCATTTATCGTGGCGAAGGCGACCCGCTCAACCTGCCGCGTTTCGGCGTCAGCCAACGCACCGCGCGTAATCCGGAACTACTGTCGTGGCGGATCTTTCGCGGGGCGCGGCCATGAGCCGAGGCAATTACCTCAAACATTTGGCGCTGAGCATGGGCACCAAACTGGCGATGATCGCCCTGCGCTTGCTGCGCAATGTGCTGCTGGCGCGGATTCTCGGGCCGAGTGAGCGCGGCTTGTTTGCGCTGCTCAGCACCCTGCCGGATCTGATCAGCGCCGCGACCAGTGGCGGCTTGAATTCGGCGGTCGGTTATCAGGCGGCCAAGCAACGGCCGATGGGTTTGTTGCTCAGTCAGGTGTTGGTGTTTGGTTGTTTACTCGCGGCGTTGTTGACGTTGCTGGTGGTGGCGCTGGTGCGGGAATTTGGCAGCGAACTCGATGTGACGATGCAACTCGGTCTGCTCGCCTGGCTATTGCTGTTGGCGGTGCCGCTGACGGTATTGAAAAGCGGTTTGCTGACGCTGCACAACGCCACGGGCGGCGTGGTCGCGTTCAATGCCTTGCGCTTGGTCGAGTCGCTGGCGCCGCTGCTGCTGTTTCTCGCGCTGTTCTGGATGTGGAAAAGCGCAGCCCTCGAAGCGGCGTTGATCAGTTGGCTGGCCGGGATCAGTCTGGTGGCGCTGGCCGGTTGGGTCTGGCTCAAACGTGCGCAACCGTTGCAGTTGCAATGGGACCGCGCCAGCCAGAAAGAACTGCTGCGCTACAGCGCGCGCAGTCATCCGGACCTGCTGTTTCAGCAAGTGATTCTGCGCTCGGATTATCTGTTTATCGGCGCCCTGCTCGGCAGCACCGCGCTCGGTCATTACGCGATGGCCAGCGCTGCCGCTGAACTGCTGCTGATCGTTCCGGAAGCTGTGACCACGCCGTTGATGAAGCGCTTGCTGCAGCAGGACGAAGGCATGGACAAAGTCACCCCGCTGGCCCTGCGCCTGACCGCCACGGTGATGCTCGGCGCCTGTTTGACCATGGCGGTGATTGGCGAATGGCTGATCGTCACGCTGTTCGGTGCGGCGTATCAATCGGCGTATCCAGCGCTGCTCGCATTGCTACCGGGGCTGTTGGGCCTGTGCTACGCGAGCATTCTGCGTCTGGATCTGCTGGGCAAGAATCGTCCCGGCACGGTGTCGTTGCTGATGGGCCTCGGTGCCCTGCTCAATCTGGCGTTGAACCTGGTGATGATTCCCGCTTACGGCATCGTTGGCGCAGCGGCGGCTTCGTCGATTGCCTATCTGGCCGTGACCGTGGCGATGCTGGTGCTCTACTGCCGCTTGAGCGGTGTGCCGTTCTGGCAAACGCTGATCATCCTGCCCCGCGATGTCACGCCGATGTGGCTGATGTTGCAACGGCGCAAAACCGCATGAAAGCCCTCGCCCTGCTGCTCGGTCTCGGCCTGTCGCTGGACGCCTTTGCCGCGTCCATGCGTTGGGGCGAGATCCGCGACGGCAGTCTGTATCTGCAAGCGGATCGCCCGGACACGGTGACAGTGCGCTGGACGCCGGCGTGGCAGGCCGAGGCCAATGAAGAGCATCTGTATCTGCTCGATGGTCAGGGCAAACTGGCGGGCGATCGGTTCATCAAGGCCAGTGAAGTGCGTGGCAGTCAGAGCTGGCCATTGCTGCCCGGCGCGAGCAGTTATCGGCTGGAAATTCCCGGCTACAGCTTCCGCAATTACCGCGTCGAACACGACGAGCGCACGGTCGCGTTGTTCGCCCCGGCGAAAGTGCATTTCAGCGCCGACACGCACAATGGCGACGAGTTGTATTTCAAAGTCGCACCGGGTGAACACGCAGTGCTGGCGGGCAAGTTTCATGGTGGCGTCAGCGGCTTGCAGGCGCAGCGCGTCGGCGATGATCAGCAACTGACGCTGGCATTGAAACCCTATCGTGCCTATTGGCAGTTCGATCAGGTCGCCTTGCCCGTCAGTGAACGCGAGCAGGTCTGGCGCCTGCGTCTGCAAGGTAGCGGCAAAGCGGCGTTCTGGCTGGACGGCACGGCGAACCTGTTTGCACAGAATCCGCAGCAACTGAAAGGCTTGCGTGAAGACGCCGGCCAGACACGTCTGGTGTTGCACGAAAAAATGCTTGGGCGCACGCCGGACCTGGGCATCGCCCTGCCCTACGTGATGCCGCCCCCCGCCAGTCATGCTGCGCTGGATGCACTGAAACCGACCGCCGCGAGTTACTACAGCTTTGTTGATGTCACGGCGAAAAACCCGCATTTCGAAGACGCGTTCCGCCAGGTCTATCAGGATCGTTTCGGCATCAAACAGGACATCACCCTGCTGGCCGGCAGTCAGCGTCAGGCCGATCTGCGCGCTGATGTGCAAAGCAACAGCGGCCTCGATGCATGGCTGGCCAGCACGCGTACGCTGGGCGGCAAAGGCACGCACTACATTGGTTTTGCCGACGAGCCGAACCTCAACTATTCCAGCTATGCGCAGTATCAGGCGATTTTCACCAGCATGGCGCGACAGGTGCGCAGTGATCCGGCGAATGCCAAGGCTGGCGTGCGCATTGCCATGCCGGCCAGTTCCCGACTGGTCAACGGGCCGTTTGCCAATAACGCAGCGGACAAACGCGGTATCGATTGGGCCCGGCGTCTGCTCAGCGAATCCGGCGATCAGGTCGACGCGCTGGCGTGGCACGAATGGATGATCCGCGACCTGCTCGCCACCCGCGTCTACCGCGACAGTGTGCGCCGCGCCGCCGCTCTGGTCGGCCTCGACGGCAAAGGTCAGCCGCGCAAGGCCTTGCTGCTCGACCAGACCAACCTGTCCAGCGGCTCCAGCCTCAGCCCTTACGATCAGGAAACCCACTACGCTTCGCTGTGGTGGGCGTCGGTGGTGATCAACGCTTCGCAGGACGGTTTGCTGAGCATGCTCAACTGGTTTCAGGCCGCCGATGAGCCGCAGTATCCCAAGGGCATGTTGCGCGTCTCGCAGGATGAACAACGCTTTGAGTTGAAACCGGTGGGCCTGGCCCAGCAGTTCATCGCCCAACACTGGCTGCATCAGGTGTTGTGGCTGGAGAGCGATGCCTTTGAAGTCGATGTGCTGGCGATGGCCGGCGACGATCAGCGCGGCTTGCTCGGCGTCAACAAAGGCACGCGTTTGCAACGTGTCGATCTGAGCGGCGCCAAGTGCCCGCTGAACAACGGCGCCCTGCGCTACTTCGGCGCCGACAACCGCAGCCGCGACGCGCCATTTTCCTGCCAGGACGGGCGTGTGCGTTTCGAGCTTCCGGGGCAGACCCTCTTCTCCCTTAGCTGGAGCGCTTCATGAACCGTCCGTTGATGTTCAGCCGCGCGGGTTTCAGGCCGCGCGATGCCTCGTCATCAGGAGCCAAGACCATGAACGTTGTGCAAAAACTCAGTCAACACATCAAGCAGAAAGGCCTGCGCGCCACCCTTGCCAAAGCATGGAAACACTACGTTTTTTCCCATCAGGAACTGTTGTGGATGGAGCGCGACCTGGTCAGCCCGGTGCCGCCGCACAACCTCAAACCCTACCCGCCATTGCGGGTGGTGAAGATCACGGCGGACAACGCCAGCGCCTTCGCGCGCTACTTCGGCGACCGCGTCGGCACCATGGCCGAACTGGCCAACGAAGGTCACACCGGGCATATGCACCTGGACGATCTGGGCGACGCCGTGGCGTTTATCTGGGGCAGTTCTCGCGACTATTTCGACCGGCACTACTACGGCTGCCTGTTCCCGGTGAAACCCGGCGAGTTCTTCGAATTCGGCGGTGAGCTGACCCGCGCCTACTGGGGCAGCGAGCTGTCGGTGGATCTGCAACTGGAACTGTGGAAAGCCATGGCGGCGCAAGGCTGCGACAAGGTGGTCGACGTCTGCGAGTTCCACAATATCCCGGCGCTCAAGCTGCATTTGCGCATGGGTTATACCGAGCAAAACCGCATCATGAATGTGTACACCCTGTTCGGTCGCTGGCGCTTCTACCGCGAAACCCGCTACAGCGGTTCGCGTCTGGATGCGTTACGCAAACCGTCCCGTCCACCCGTAACAGCCACGGCGGCCTGAGCCTATGGTGACGCGATTTGAATGGCGCACTTCGCTGTGCGCCGCCGATTTCCCGGAAGCGGCGTATGAAGCGCTGCGCCTGCGGGTGACGGATCACACGCCGTTCAACAACCTTGGCTGGTTGTGCGCGGCCGAGCTGGCCCTTGGCGAGGGTGAGCGTTTGCACATCCTGCTGGCTTGGGAAACCGACGAATTGCGTCTGTGTCTGCCATTGGTGGCGAGTCGCGAGCGCTTTGCCGGCGTGCCCTTTCGGGTGTTGCATCACTTGGGTTATCCGCTGGCCGATCGCTTGGCACTGTTGTCTTTGCTCGGCAGCGAAGACATGCGCGAGGCCTTGCGGTTGATTCGCCAGCGTGTGCCCCACGCACTGCTGCAACTCAATGAATTGTCCGAGCCAGCCGGCGAGGAAAGTGCGTTGACCGAATGGATGATGCACAGCTCCACCGGCGAACGGCGGTTGAGCTGTCGGGTGCCGGTGCATCTGATCAGCGAGGCGGATCATCAGGAAGTTTCCGGCGATCCGCGTTACAAGCTGCGCCGCGCGCGCAAGCGGATCGCTGCGTGCGGTGCCGAAGTGCGGCGGATCACTCCCGATGCGCTGAGCATGGGCCCATTGCTGCAGGTCATCAGCGAAGTCGAAGCGGTGAGCTGGAAAGGTGACGAAGGCGTGGGGATTTTCGCCGGCGAACGCAGCCGCCAGTTGATCGAACGCGCCTTCACTGCCCTCGCCGGCCAAGGCCTGGTGCGCGTGGTGACGCTGGAACTGAACGGCCGCTGCATCAGCTATCGCCTCGGCCTGCTGGAGCAAGGACGACTCTACGATTACAACCTCGCGTTCCTGCCGCAATACGCCGATCTGGGCAGCGGCCGGGTGTTGCTGGAGGAATGGATTCGCTGGGGCCTGGACGACAACTGGCGCTGGATCGATGCCTCGCGGGTCAGTCTGGAAAACTCCAGCCATCAACTGCACGAACGCATGACCGGACAACTGGAGCACTGGCGCTGGAGTTTTTATTCCTGGCGCCCGAGTGGTCTGGTGCTCGGCCTGGGCCTGCGCCTGTGGCATCGACTCAAACCCCGAGTACAAACCTGGCGGGTACGGCGTGCCGAGCCCGCGAAACCCACATCGAAACCTGTCGCGATCACCACGGAGGGCGAACATGCCTCGCCAAGTCATAGTCAACGCTGACGATTTCGGCCTCAGCCCGAACGAAAACGCGGTGATCTTCGCCGCGTTTCAGGCCGGGGTCATCAGTTCTGCTACAGCGATGGCCAACATGCCGGCGTTCGAAGCGGCGTGTGCCATGGCCCGGCATGCAACCCTGCAAGGCCGGGTCGGTCTGCATTTCAACCTGACTTACGGACGACCGCTGAGCCAGGCGATTCTGGCCCGCCGCACCTTCTGCGATGACTTCGGTGTGTTCGACCTCAGCCTGCCCCGCCACAGTTTTTCGCTGGCTCGCGAGGATTGTGAAGCGGTGCGCGAAGAATTGCAGGCGCAGTGGCAGCGTTGCGTCGATCACGGCCTGCGCCCCAGCCACATCGATTCGCATCAGCACGTGCACAACATCTGGCCGATCGGCGAGATCGTCGCGCGGTTTGCCGCGCATCAAGGGGTGCCGATTCGGCTGGCGCGCAACCTGGGGCAAAACCTCAATCTGCCCAAGCGCGTGTTCAAGGGTTTGCTCAACTGGCGCCTGCAGAATCTGGCGGGTGTCACCGCTGACTATGTGTGCACGCCGATCGACCTGCGCAACGTCAGCGCGCCGACCGACGGCGTGCTGGAAATCGTCGCGCATCCAACGCAACTCGGCGCCGATTTCGGTGACGCCTATCTCAACCCGGAGGAATCCCTGAGCCGCGTGCTAGAGCAGCGGCTGGCGGGCATCCCAAGGGTTTCCTACAGCGATCTGAACAAGGATTTTCTACGCGGTGCGACAGCACTCGACTGAGTTACATACCTTGCAATACTTTCGAAGATGGCACTTTGAAATGAACTGGCAAGGGTGATCTATACCCACAAAAGCACCATCCACAACACCCGGGCTTCGGCCACGGAGGGCAGCATGAGCATCATCGAAAAACTACAAGAACGCATCCGCCAAAAAGGCCTCGGCCGTACCTTCAGCACGTTGTGGAAACGCTACGTGTTCTTCCACTGGGAACTGTTGTGGATGGAGCGCGACCTGGTCAGCCCGGTGCCACCGCACAAACTGCGCCCTTATGACGGCCTGCACAAAGTCGACATTACGCCGGAGAATGCCATCGCGTTTTCCAAGCATTTCGGTGACCGCGTGGAGACCATGGCCGAGCTGGCCACTGAAGGCCACACCGGGCACATGTACCTCGACGCTGACGGGCATGCGGTCGGGTTTATCTGGGGCAGCATTCGTGACTATCACGACCGCCACTATTACGGCTGCACCTTCCCGGTGAAGCCCGGCGAGTTCTTTGAATTTGGCGGTGAGATGACCCGCGCATATTTCGGCAGCAGCCTGTCGGTGGACGTGCAGGTGGCGCTGTGGGAGGCCATGGCGGCGCAGGGTTGCGACAAGGTGGTGGATGTTTGCGAGACGCACAATATACCGGCGCTGAAGCTGCATCTGCGCATGGGTTACCACGAGCAGGGTCGCGTGATGCACGTTTACTGCCTGTTCGGGCGCTGGAAATTTTTCCGCGAAACGCGGTATGAGGGTTCGCGGCTGGAGCCGTTGCGCAAACCGGGGCGGCCGGTGGTGAGTGCGGCGGCGCAGGCTTGATTCGCATCTGAAAGGCCGCCTTCGCGAGCAAGCTCGCTCCCACATTGGATTTTTGCTCGGCGCAGATCCAATGTGGGAGCGAGCTTGCTCGCGAAGGGGCCAGTGAAGGCAATGAACGATTCAGACCTTGCTGGCGACCAGGGTAAAACACATCGGCATCTGCGCCTCTCGATTCAAATACCGGTCATACACCTCTTCCCGATTCGAATGCGCATACTCCTTGAAGTGCGCAATGTTCAGCCCCGCCGCAATGGCAGCGCTGAAGATGGCGCCAAGGTTATGCACGAACCAATACGACTTCGCCGCCTGCTGTTCAACCTTGCCGACGTAGACAATCGGTTCTTCCTGCACAAACGGTTCGGCGCGGAAGTACGAGCTGGCAAGGCGGTATGGATCTTCGCCATCCGGATCGACCATTTCCAGAAATGGATGGGTTTCGTAGATCACCAGTTTGCCACCCGGTTTCAGCGTCGAAGCGACATGGCGGAAGAACTCGCCGATGTCCGGCATCCAGTTGAGAACACCGATGGTGATCAGCGCCACGTCGAAGCGGTTCTGCAATGACTCCGGCAAATGATGAATATCGCTTTCGATGAACTCGGCGTTGTGCGGTGAACGCTTGTTCAGCTCGCGGGCCTGTTCAAGAAACGCCGCCGATTGATCGACACCGACCACGCGTCTGGCACCCAGCGCAAACAGTGAGAGACTCTCACGGCCATTGTTGCAGCCCAGTTGAATCACATCTTTACCGTCGACCTCCAGCAACCCGCTCAACGTCTCATCAAGGCAAGAGAAATCCGCCTGTGCGACTTCGCCGAGTAAAGCCTGCCAGTCAGGTGAATCCTGATGATGGCGAGCGGAATCGTTCCACGCCTGTCGATTGCTCTCGATGGCGGTTTTATTATTAGGCACTTCCATGGCGCACTCCGGACGATGCTCGTGATTGAGCGGATCCGAGTCTAGATCAGCCCGGTAATTGCGGTTGTTGCAAACTTGTAAGCCAACCCTCGTGGCAGCTCCTACAAATGAGGAAGATCTTGCCTACAAATATCAACGATATTTCAAGGCTTGATGGACGACTTGGCTGACTGCGCAAAAAGTATCCACTTGGATACAGTCAAGCAATGGATTATCTTATTCAACAAACAGCAGCCTTCCAGGCTTGGCACCGTTCTGTTCGAGACCTGCGGGCAAAAGTAGCCATCGCACGTCGCATTGATCGGGCCTCAACAGGAAATCTCGGCGATGTTAAATCGGTGGGTGATGGCGTATCGGAAATGCGCGTAGATGTGGGTGCGGGCTTTCGGGTTTATTTCACGGTGCGTAACGGTGCAATCATCGTTCTATTGGCTGGAGGCGATAAGTCCTCACAGAGCGCAGACATCCGACGCGCACAAAAAATGGCTAAGGAGGTTTAACCATGAGCCAGACGTTAACGAATTTCGACGTGGCAGCATTGCTGGACAGTGACGAAGCCATCAGCGAATACCTGTCCCAGGTTCTTGCAGACGGGGATAACGAAGAGTTTCTTCGCGCAATCGGCTATGTGCTCAAGGCGCGCGGGATGACGCAGGTAGCCAAAACTTCTGGCATGGGTCGCGAAAGTCTGTACAAGGCGTTCGCGCCCGGCGCAAAGCCGCGCTTCGAAACGGTTTTGAAAGTTATGCATGCCCTCGGCATCGATCTTTACGCACAGCCGGGGCACGTGATCAATCACCCGGTTGCTTGAATGCAGGGCAGCTATAGTTAATAGCCTTGGGGAAAACCGCACTCGCAGGTGCCGCCATGCAAATGTTCGATCGGCTGCTGTTGACCGGCTGTCTGCTCGCTGCCACTCAGGCGCAAGCGCTGGACAGCAATTTCAATTATTACGGGCCGAACCAGCCCTTCGCCCACCCTGCCCCGTATTCGCTGAACGCCACACCGCCCAAGTCTTACGACGATACGGCGCCGCAGGATTTTGTGGTGATTCCGGGTGACCATGAATTCTACGATTCGCAGTTGCCGACCGTGGCGGATGCGACGGTGCGGGTGTTTATTCGCACGTACGATGCCGAGCGTGGGATTTATGTGAATGACGAGGTGCTGGATCCGGGTTGTTTGCTGGAATGTTTGAGTCGGCAGCAGCATTGATTCAGGTTGCCCAAACATTCTGCAGACGCCAGATAACCCTGTAGGAGCGAGCTTGCTCGCTCCTACAGGGGATTTGCGGTGGGGTTACCATTGCCGTTTATCCGGCCGGGCCAGGCCGAGTTTTTCGATGCGATAGCGCAGCATGTCGCGGCTCAGGCCCAGCAGGCGCGCGGATTTGGTGACGTTCCAGTCGGTCTTGTCGAGCATCTTGCGCACCATGTCGCGTTCGACTTCCGGCAGGTTCATCGATTCGGTGTTGCTCGCCGGGCGCGGTTCGTAGTGCATCGGAGCTTCATGAATATGCAGCGGCGGCTCGTCGACCAGGCTCATGCACACATTCAACTGATGCGCGGCAATCGTGTCGCTCGGCGCCAGCAGCACGGTCTGTTCAAGCATGTTGCGCAATTCGCGCACGTTGCCCGGCCAGGTGTAACTGAGCAGCAATTCTTCGGCCTGCTGGCTGAAATGCAGATTCGGTTTGCCATAGCGTTTGCCGTGACTGGCGAGGAAGTGCCGCGCCAGCAGCAAAATATCCTCGCCCCGCGCATACAGGCGCGGCACCTTGATCGAAATGATCCGCAGACGGAAAAACAGGTCACGGCGGAATTTGCCCTGCTGGACCATTTGCTCCAGGTTACAGTTGGTCGCACTGATCACCCGCAGATTGACCTTACGTTCCTTCACCGAACCAACCCGGCGGATGGTGCGATCCTCCAGCAACTTCAAAATCTTCGCTTGTAACAGCAGGTCCATCTCACCGATTTCATCGAGAAACAACGTGCCGCCATCCGCCGCTTCCACCAGCCCGACACGGCGGTCCTTGGCATCGGTAAACGCCCCCTTCTCGTGCCCGAACAGCTCCGACTCGACCAGATTCGACGGAATCGATGCGCAGTTGAATTCAATGAACGGGCCTTTGCTGCGCGGGCCGTCGAAGTGCAGCGCACGGGCCACCAGTTCTTTGCCGGTGCCCGTTTCACCCTCCACCAAGACCGGCGGCAGATCAGTGTTGGCCATACGTCGCTCGGCATCGAGCAACTGGCCAATGGTGTTTTTCAGAAACTGCATCGGCGCCGAGTCGCCAATCAGCGCCTGCACCCCGGATTTCTGCGCCTCACGCTCCTGATAGAACGACAGAGTGCGCTCCATTCGTTCGGTGGCCAGGGCCTTGTCGAGGAGCAGTTTGAGTTCCTGCAACGCGACCGGTTTGGTGACGTAATGAAACGCGCCCTCCTTCATCGCCACCACTGCATCTTCAACGTTGCCGTATCCGGTCATCATGATCACTTTGAGATCCGGCGCGCTGACGCGCAGCTTCTGGATCAGTTCGTGGCCGCTCATGCCCGGCAGCGAGTTGTCGGTCAGCACGATGTCGGGCATGAAGCTGCCCAACTGCTCCAGCGCGTCTTCCGCCGAATGGCAGACCGTCACCTCGAAGTCCTTGCGCTCCAGGTAGGTCTGAATATTCTCGGCCAGCAGTTCGTCATCCTCGACCAGCAGAATGCTGTGTTCCATATTCCCCTCCCGATGCCACTTTGAAGTTGAGACTGACGCGGGTTCCTTCCTGCTCGCGGCTGGTCAGCACGACCGAACCTTCAAAACGCTCCATGATTCTTTTGACCAACGCCAGACCAACCCCGAGGCCGCCCTGTTTGGTGGTGAAAAACGGTTTGAACACCAACAGTTGCTGCTGCGCGCTCATGCCTCTGCCGGTGTCGCTCACGGTCAGGCGCACACGGTCAGGTTGCGGCGATTCGAATTCGACGCTGAGCACACCGCCCTTGGGCATGGCTTCCAGGGCGTTGGCAAACAGGCTATTGAGGATTTGCGTGAGCAGCACCTTTTGACTGACGACCAGCGCGCAATTTTGCGGGGTGAAGCGCACTTCGACATTGCAGCGTTTGATCAACGCGCCGAAGGCACCAAAGGTGTCTTCGACCGCCATCAGCAGATCCACCGCCTCGCCGTCCTCATTCATCGGCCGCAGTGACACCAGCAATTCGCGCACCCAGCGCGACATGCGATCGACCTGGCTGATGATGTCGCCGATGTTGCGTTGCGCGCCCGGACTGGCGATTTCCTGGGCCAGTTCGGCGCTGGAACGGATGGTCGCCAATGGATTGCGCAGGCTGTGCGCCACCGCCGACGACATCTCGCCGAGAGCAACAAAGGTTTCGTTGCTGATCAACTGTTGCTGCTGGCTCTGCAGCAGTTTCGCCGCACGGCGGACAATCCAGAACAACGCCAGAAAAATCGCCGCACCGCCGAAACACGTGGCGGCCCAGATCGAGGCAAACCCACGGTCGATGCGGTCAACCAGATCCGCCGGCTCCTTGTAGATCTCGACCATGGCGACGACTTTGTTTTTTTCGGCGTTGAACATCGGGATGTAGTTCTCGATGAACAGGTATTTCGGTTCGCGCAGCAACTGCTGCTCGGGTTTCTCATCGTCGATTTTGTGGTAGCTGGAGGACACCGCCACTTTCATCTCGAACGACTCGTCGAGTTCGTCATCATCCTCGAATTTGACGCCGATCAATTCTGGATTGGTCGACCAGATCACCGTGCGATCCAGCGCATACACCGTGGCCAGGAGAACGTCGGGCAGGTGTTCGACATGGTCGAGAAACTCGGCGCGGGCCGCCGCATGGGCGCCCGGATCGACGTCGGGAAAGTTGTTGTCCTGGCGCGGGTCGAGCATTTCGCCCATGGTCCGCGCCGGAGTGATGCCGGCGTGGCGTATTTCCGCCGCACCGATAGCCTCAACGAATTGCGCAGTCAGCAACGCATCGCGCTCAACGCTTTCGGTGACCACGAAGCGCGTGGAGATATAGCCAAGGCCCACCGCCACGGCGGCAATGATGAAAAAACTCGCCAGCGAGAACCAGCGCAGCAGATTGAACTGTTCGCGCCAACTCTTGCCCATTGCCGCCGGTGTGTCCGGCGCAGATGTTTCTTGTGCTTCCAGTCGCTGCATGGGAGTGCCCTGGAGTTTTTGTATCGGGCCAGTTACAGCAATCAGTGTAGGTGGCTCTGACCACGACACACGGTTCGATGATGCTATTTCGCCGCTACCGCATCTGACTCACCGTCGCGGCTGGATCGCCCGGCTTTACTGGCGTCAATGCACCGTCGGCCACGGCATTGGCGGACGGTTGCTGACGCTCGGTTTCATCGCTGAGGAAGTCGATGATCGACTGCGCTGACGGCTCGTCGAGGCGCAGGTTGGGCATCGGGATTCGCTCGAATTGTTCGTACAGTTGCAGGGCAATCGGGTCTTTTTCCGCGAGCAGGCGATCCGGTTCGCGGATCCAGCGATTCAGCCACTTGGGATCGCGGTTGCGGGTCACGCCAATCAAGTCCGGGCCAATGCTGCGCATGCCAATGCCCTGCCCATCCATTGGGCCGAGGCTGTGGCACGAGGCGCAGCGGGTGCGGAACAGTTCTTCGCCGTTGCTCGGAGGGCGAATGTCCGGGGCATTGGCATAGCTTTCTTCGATGCTCGCCTGCTTCCAGTTCTGCAAGGTGTTGGCCAGTTGATCGGCGAGGATCCACGGATTCTCGAACGGCGAGGCTTTCATCCAGCGCCCGGTGGTCTGGTTGCCGACGATCAGGCTGAGGTTATGATCCTTGCTGCGACCGTTGTCGACGCCTTCGATGAACAACCCGAGTTTCTTGCGCAGGTCGGTGACATCTTCGAATTCGCCGGTGAGAAACTTCCAGCCGGGGCCGACCTTGAAGCGCTGCGAATAGGCCTTGAGCACTTCGGGCGTATCGCTGAGCGGGTCGATGCTGATCGAGTAGAAAAAGATGTCCTGGCCGACCCGATCACCGAGCAGTTTCTGCACCTGACGCAGGCGTGCGGTTTCCAGTGGGCAGGAGTCGCTGCACGAAGTGAAGATGAAGTTGATCACCACCACTTTGTTCTTGATCAGGTCATCGAAGAAGTGCACCTGCCGACCGTCCTGATCGGTCAGCAAGGTGTTGGGGAAATAGTCGCCACCCCATGGGGTGGCGGATTCGCTCGCCGCTGACGGCTCGCCGACACTGGCCTGGTGCGCCAGCAGCACGCGGCTGCCGAGCACGCACGCGACCAGCATCAGCACCAGGTGCATGCCCAGCGCCCGGGAGCGCGGGGTATGCACAGGTCGGCTGTCACCGTGGCGGCGGTTCATGGCTTGACCACCACTTGTGGGCCCATACCGTCGCCGTTGCGGAAAGTTGGCAGCGCGGCGGAGTTGACGTAGCGCACACCGTCCCAGCTCGGCAGAGGCGTCGGCATCAACTGCAGTTGCCCGGGCTTCTCAAGGTCCCAGCGCAGTAGCATCGAGTTGTCCTCATGCTGGGTGTTGTGACAGTGCTCCATATACGTCCCGGCGAACTCGCGGAAGTTGATCGCCATTTCGACGCTGTCCAGCCCGTCGGCTTCGGAACCGATCCGGTAGACGTCTTTGCGCGCCCATTTTTCCCATTCTGGCGGTGCCTTTCCGCCGCGGCTGAGGATGATCCCCTCCTCGAAGTGCACATGCACCGGATGGCTCCAGCCCTTGCCGCCAGCCTTGATGTTCCACACTTCGAGGGTGCCGAACCCGGTGACACCGGCATCGGTCGGGCCGCTGGACAGTTGCGTCGAGGCGTTCAAGCGACGTGGGTCCATGTGGAAGCCGAAACCGCCATCGGTCTTGACCGTCCACGGCGCTTCATCGGTGCCGTCGGAGCGACCGAAGGTGAAGGTGCGGTGGCGAGCCTTGGCCAGCACGGCTTTATCGGCGGCGTTGTCGCGGTGGAGCTTCAGCGGGATCATCACCAGCCCTTCGGCCTTGCCCGGTTTTGCCGGTTCGTAGGCTGCCGGGTTCATCGCCAGATCCTGACCGGTGTAAGCCTTGACGTTGAGCTGCAAGACCTTGCCCACCGCCGGATCGCCTTTGTCCCACTGCGGGCCTTTGCTGGTCTGCTTGATTACCGGCAGGTATTTCTCCGAGAGCACGTCGGCCAGCGAGATCACGTCTTTCGGGCCTTTGCCGTCGTCGTGGGATTGCAGGTTGACGAAGAACAGCTTGTCGCCAGGCTTGATACCGTTTTTCGAGAAGTTGACGATGATGTCGAAGCGCTCGGCGATACCCTGGGTCGGCAGGATCGCGTTGTGGTTCTGTTTATCGCCATCGGCGTCGAGGTCCATGCTGCCGTCGAACGGTACGCTGTGCTCCATGATGTTGCCGTCGTTGGCGATCATGTGGAACGGCACGCGGCTGTAGGTCACGCCAGAGTTTTTCGGCCCCTGAAATTCACCACCGCTGCCTTTGATTTCGCGTACCAGCGCCAGTTTGAAGTAGCGCGACACCGAGCCGTTGAGGATGCGGAAGCGATAGCTGCGTGCGCGTACATCGAGGGTCGGTTTCCACTGCCAGTTGACCAGGACCTGGTCACCGAGGAAGCCGTCGGTGTTGAACGGGTTGAACCACAACTGACCTTCCTGATCCCAGGCCTTGTCAGCGAACACCAGGTTGACGTCGTAGTCGCGGTTGCCCCACGGCAAGGCGCTGCCGCTGGGCAGACGCAGGTTGACGCCGTCGTTCACCGACTCGTTACCGCGATCCAGCGCGCTGTAGTAGTTCATCATCGCCGCGTTGCCTTTGTAGACGTTCTGCGCGGTGAAATCGAGCATGTGGTCGTGGAACCAGTGGGTGCTCATGGTTTCGCGCCAATCGCCGCGGATCTTGATGGTGCCGTTGTCGCAGGTCTTCTTCGCCGGTGCGAGATCGTTGACCCACAAGGCTTCGCCCGGTGCGCACGGGAACGCCGCGCGCGGGTCTTCGGCCTTGGTGTTGATGCTGTCATAACCGGCGAGCTGGATCGGCCAGCGATAGTCGTAGAACTGGCCGGGGAAGAAGAACGCGTTGGCATAGCCGTCGCTTTCCGCCGGCGCGTGACCGTTGTGCTCGTGGGTGCTGATGGTGTGCAGGCCGAAACCACGGTTGGCCGACGGGTCGATCGGCAATCCGTTGTAGTGACGCATCATCACCGGTTGGCCGTAGCGCACCATCAACAGTTTCGGCGGCAGCGTGCCGTCGAAGGTCCACACTGCGTTGTGGTTTTGCACCGGCATGGACGGGTGGAAACGCGGGTCGACGCCTTTCGCCGTACCGTCAGTCAGCGGTACACCCGCGACGTTGTGGTACAGGCCGCCGGGGCCGAATTCGCCCACCGCGTAATGGTGCATTTGCACGCTGTCACGCAGCCCACCATTGAGGCGCGCGCCAGTCTGCGCGGTTTTGTAGGCGACTTGCGGGTAGAACTCATTCCAGCGCTGATGCGACCAGCCTTTTCCTGGCGGCCGCCCTTCAGCGGAAGAGCCGATGTGGCGGTTGAGGAACACTTCGATCTGCGCCTGCCACGGGTTGCGGTCGACGATATTGGAGAACTGGCTCGGGAACGGGGTCAGTCCCGGCTGGCGCAGGAACGCATCGAGGGCGGTGCCGGGTGGCGCACTGCGGGCGACGTTGTTCGGGTCTTGCGCGGGCGCCGGGCCAATCGCTGCCGGCGGAAATGGCAGCGGCGCGGCCGGCGTGGTCGGGTCGAGTTTTTCCGGGCCGAACTCTTCGAACAGGGTCAACTGCTGGGTGAACGGCTGCGCGCCATAGAGCGGGCTCGGCTTGCCGTTGGTGGGGTAGTTGAAACTGGTCTGCACAGTCGGCGGCAGAATGTTTTCCGTGCGGGTCGAGTCGCGGCTGCCTTTGACGCCGTCGGGTAAATCGAAAGAGTCTTCGTTGGCCTCGGGCAGGGTTAGGATGTTGTTGAGCGCACCGGCGCGGTCGGCCGGTTCGTCGTAGTACGCCGACGGGTCAGAGGTTTCTGGCTGTCGCTCGTCATCGATCGGGCTAGCGCGAACGCCGGCCATGGTGCCGAGGGTCAACATCAGAAAGACGCTCAGAGGCGTCAGCAGACAGGTATTACTTGGGTCACGCGTTGTTTTGTCCATCACCAGCCGCCTCATCAAGGAAGGGGTGATGGTGTTTTGCAACTACTGCGCCAATAAATTATTTCCAGTTGTTACAGGTACTTGGGGATGCTGTGGGTTTCCCCACTCCCCGGTGACCGGGGCTTGACACCCACTGGTGGGGGAAGTTCAGAGAAATTTTGTGGATTTATGGGACAAGCTGAAAGGCCAGACGAACGGTGGTGCCCTCGCCTTCGCGGCTGTCCAGGGTCACGCCGCCGCCAAAGCGCTCCATGATTCTTTTGACCAGCACCAGGCCGACGCCCAGGCCACCGGACTTGGTAGTAAAAAACGGCCGGAACGCCATACTGCGTTGTTCTTCGTTCATGCCTTTGCCGGTATCGCTGAGCACCACGCACACGCCACCGTCATCGCTCGGTTCCAGGCTGACGGTCAGCGTGCCGCCCTTGTCCATCGCCTCCAGCGCATTGGCTAGCAGGCTGTTGATGATCTGGATCAGTTGCACTGGCTGACTGAGTACCATCGGTGTCTGCTGCGGATGAAACACCACTTGCACGCCGGCCCTGGCGATCTGCTGCTCGAAGGCGACGAGGCTTTCGTGCAGCGTCGCGACGAGGTTGACCGGTTCCGGATCATCGTTGAGCGGACGCAGGGACTGCAGCAGCTCGCGCACCCACTTCGACATGCGGTCAACCTGACCGATGATGTCTTTGATGTTCTTTTCTGCAGGACCGGCATCGAACTCCAGCGCCAGCTCGGCACTGGAACGGATGGTCGCCAACGGATTGCGCAAACTGTGCGCCACGGCGGAGGACATCTCGCCTAACGCGACAAAGGTTTCGTTGGCAATCAGTTGTTTTTGCTGGGCTGCAAGCAGAATCGCCGCGCGCCGGACGATCCAGTACAGCCCCAGATAAATCAGCCCGCCGCCCAGTGCGGTGGCCAGCCAGATCAGGGTCAAGCCGCGCTCCATGCGCGCGATAAGGTCCTTGGGCTCCTTGTAGATCTCGACCATCGCCGTGACATTCTTGCCCTCGGCGTCGAACAGCGGAATGTAGTTCTCGATGAAGATGTAATCCGGCGGGATGACGAACTTCTGCTCTTCACGGGCCTTGTCGACGTCGTGGTAACTGGCCGACACCGGAATCTTTTCGTTGAAGGCACGATCGAGGTCTTCGTCGGCATGAATGCTGGTACCGATCAGAACCGGGTTGGTCGACCAGATCACTTGGCGGTCCGGCGCATAGATGTTGGCGAGGATCACGTCCGGCAGGTGTTCGATGTGATCGAGAAACTCACCCCGCGCGCCCGCCCGGGCCAGCGGGTCGACATCGGGAAAATCCTTGTCCTGTCGAGGATCGAGCAATTCGCCCATTGTGCGGATGTTGGGGATGGACACATGGCGCACTTCGGCGGAGGCGATGGCCTGAATGAACTGTGCCGTGAGCAAGGCATCGCGCTGCACGCTTTCTTCAATCACGAACCGCGTCGACACCGTCCCGAGCGCCACGGCCACGGTGCCGATCACCGCCATGCTGATCAGCGAAAACCAGCGCAGCAGGTTGAACGGCTGCTTGCGCGAGCCCAACCGTAGATTGCCCTCCTCGACCGGTAGCGATTTCGACTGCATGTTCATGGTGGCGACTTCCCGATACGTCCCTATAGGGTTATAGCCCACGGCTGGGGGTTTGCCCGGTTGCGGGGATATCGACCCGATCTACACCTTCCAAACCCACCCCAAATCCCTGTGGGAGCGAGCTTGCTCGCTCCCACAGGTTCTTCATCCGGCAGATATTCAGTCTTCATCCCCAACATCCCCAATCCTGGGGAATGACGCCCTTTCTCCGCAGCCCGGAAATCTCACCATCCCGCCTGCCAACCCCTCTACCCCGGCCCTCTCCCGCCCATCCACCGCACCTTGGCATGGAAGGTGTACAGGCCCTGTGCAACTGACCCATCCCCAAGGGGCAGGTACTTCGATAGAGGGATTAACTCATGCACCCTTTACTGTCCAAAACCGCGACCGTCCTGGTCGTGAGCGCCTTGGCCCAGGGCATTGCTCAGGCCGCTTTGTTCGCTGTTGATCCGGGGCCGTACGCACCGGCCAACGGCGGTTTCGCCAGTTGGTATCAGGACACCCACGGTCGCACCCTGGACCTGTGCCTGTCCAAAGCACTCAGTTCTCGCGTACCGAGCGCCCCCGGCGCGCCGTCGTACATGTGCTCGCTGCTGCCAACCCCCGGTGTGTTCGACGACGCGCAACCGATCGTCTTCCCGACCAATTTCCCCGACGAAGCGTTCTGGTTCACCGGTGAAACCACCCTCGTCGACGCGGCGCGCGGGATCGACCTGACCTACGTCAGCGCCATCGAAGCCGCCTTCGCCGCCGAAGAACCGGTGGAAGGCGATCAAGTCAGCTTCGCGCGCATCCGCATTCGCGTCGATGTGCCCACCGCCGGCACCTACGTGATCACCCACCCGTACGGCGTCGATGTGTTCAACATCGACACCCCCGGTCGCCGCGCGATCAACATGACTCGCGACATCGGCATCGGCACGCCTAAGACTTATGACGGCGCGCTCAAGGGCGACATCGGCCCGTTCCTGCGCAGCGTCAACGGCCCGTACACCGAGACCAACCCGGTGAGCGGCGCGGCCGAACAATTTGTCGGCGACCCGAACCTCAGCGAGGCGGTCACCGGCAGCCCGTTCAACACCAACTACGTGCGCATTGAAGGCCCCGGCGGGATCGACCTGCGTTCCACTACGTTCGCGGTCTCCGGCAAGTTGTCGACCGTGGTTCGACCTACACCGATGATCACCCAGCGCAGCACCTACTCGCGAAAAGCGGGGACCAGCGCACCGGTCGCCCAGCAGGACGTTTTTGTCCTCGCACCACCAGCGCCGGGCACCGTCGCCGTGACCAGTTTCACCCCGGTGCTGAACATGACCGAAGCCAACTCCACCGGCGCCTGGTACGCGCAATCGTCGGCCAACCCGACCGTGCCGAGCGTCCTGCAAGTGACCGCCGACAACCACTTGGCCATCGCCAGCAGCACGCCGACCACCCTGCCCATGACCCTGACCGACCTGGTGGTGATCCAGAGCGCCCAATACAGCCTCAGCTCCGGACAACTCACCGTAGTGGCCTCGACCAGTGACGAAACCTCGCCACCGGTACTCACCGGCACCTCCGGCAGCGGCGCCGCCATCGGTGCGCTGAGCGGCGACGGCGCAGTGAAAACCCTGGCCACCGGAATCTCGCCGATACCGCCAGCCAAGGTTCACGTGACGTCATCCAACGGCGGCAGCGACACCGAAGAAGTGGTCATCGTGCAATGAACGCTCACATGCCCAGATCCGTATCAGGAGGCATCATGAACAAGTGGCCACGCTTTGCGCTCAACGCGCTCGGGCTCGCTCTCTCGCTGACCGGCAGTGCCTATGCGCAACTCGCCGCCGTCGACCCCGGCCCCTACACCTTCGCCACCGGGAAATTCCCGATGTGGTATCAGGACAGCAATAACCTGTCGATGGAACTGTGCCAGTCGCGCGCCGCCAGTTCGCGCGTCGGCGTCACCACACCACCGGCCTACATGTGCACCCTGCTGCCGGAACCGGGCATCTTCGATGACAGCCTGCCGATGGTGTTCCCCGACAACTGGCCGCCGGAAGCCTTCTGGTTTCTCGCCGAAACCACGATCCCCAACAACGGTGCCGGCTATGGCATGGACGCGTATGTCGCCGGGATCGAAGCGGCGTTCGCCTCGGAAAACCCGGCTGACGGCGATCAACAAAGCTTCGCGCGGATCCGTATCCGGGTGAACGTCCCCGTGGCCGGCACCTACGTTATCACTCACCCGTATGGCGTCGAAACCGTCAACGTCACCACCCCAGGGCGCCGCGCAATCAACATCACCAAAGACATCGGCATCGGTGCGCCGGGCGATTTCAGCGGCACGCTCAATGGCGCTATCGGACCGTTCCTGCGCAGCGTCAACGGCCCCTACACCGAAGTGAACCCTGACACCGGCGGCGTCGAAACCTTTGTCGGCGATCCGAACCTCACTGAAGCGGTGACCGGCAGCCCGTTCAACACCAACTTCGTACGCATCGTCGGGCCGTCCGGCGCTGGCACCATTCAGACCACCCTGTTCACCGTCGCCGGCAAGGTGCTCGACAGCCGTCAGCAAACCCATGTCGACATCGACCGCGCCACCTATCGCCGCACCTCGGCGGGCGTGCGTGCCGAAGTGTTTGCCAAGGCTGACGCCAGCTCGACTTTGTGCTTCCGTGAAACCGTAGCGCTGCTGCCCGGCCCTCCGCCGACGCCATGCCAGACCAGCCTGACGGGTGACAACACCGGTCTGTTCTTCGGCCAGCGCCTGGGCAACGGCACGCTGCCTTCGATCGTCGTCGTGACCGCGACCAACCCGGCCGGGACCACACGCCCGACATCGGTGTCGAGCAAGCTCACCGACGTGGTGAAAGTGCAGACTGCGCGCTACAACTGGGCCAACAAAACCCTGTTGATCGAAGCGACATCGACCGATGAAGTGGCGATCCCGGACATGGTTGCTCAAGGCTACGGACGCCTGTCAAAAACCGGCACCCTGCAGCGCATCACCGTCGCTGACCTGACACAGCCACCCGCTACCGTGACGGTGAAATCCGCCGCTGGCGGCAGTGATACCGAGGCTGTCGTCGTGGTCGGCACTGCGCCGGACACCGGTGAAAACCAGGCGCCAATCGCCAACGCCGATGCTGGCAGCACCAGTTTTGGTGTGCCGATCACCCTCAGCTTGCTGACCAACGACAGCGATCCTGATGGCGATAATCCACTGGGCATCACCGCGTTGACTCAACCGGCGGCCGGCCAAGGCACCGTAGCCCTCAGTGGTACCGCCGCTGTGGTCTACACGCCGCCAGCCGTGGTCAACACGCCGCTGACCACGACTTTCACCTACAAAGCACAGGACGCCAAAGGCCTGACCTCGGCCAACCCGGCCACCGTGACGATTACCGTCGCGCCGAATCGGGCACCGACCGCCGTCGCCGACAGCGTCGCCACTCTGGGCGTTGCAATCCCGATCAACGTGTTGGCCAACGACACCGATCCGGAAGGCAACGTGCCGCTGGGCGTCGCCAGCCTGACCCAACCGGCCGCTGGGCGCGGCACGGTCAGCACTGACGGCACGCTGATCACCTACACGCCACCGGCCACCGTCACCACGGCGTTCACCACGACCTTCACCTACATCGCCCGGGATAGCTTCGGCGCCCTGTCGACGCCGGCCACGGTCACGGTGCAAGTCTCGCCACGGCCAGCGGCGGAAACCTTCACCGTCACGGCTTCAACAGTGCAGGCGCGAGCAGGTGGACGCTTCAACTGGGACTTCACCGGTACCTCGTCGGTGACCACAGGCAACACCATCACCGTGCAGGTCACCACCCCGACCGGGCTGGTCACCCTCGGCACCACCACCGTACCGGTGACCGGACGCTGGCGGCTGACGCTGAACAACACGACGGTGGTGCCATCGGCCAACCCGACCGCGACGATCCGCTCGTCCCAGGGCACCGTGCGCACGGTCTCGGTGACCACGCTGTAAGCCTGATCCCCCAGCCACTTTCGGGTGGCTGGGGCTGAATTGAAACCGGTTAACGCCTGACAGGATGTGAGCCATGAACACGCCGACCGCCGCCCTGCTTTGCCTGCTTCTGCTGTGCAGCAGTGCGGGCGTGCGCGCCGACGACCTGATGGACAACGACGACCTGGCCCCGACCAGCAGCGACCTCGGCGAACTGCCCCCACCCGTGGGTCAGCAAGCCCTGATCGATCAGCTCGGCCAGGCCAACGTCGCCCTGCTGCAACAGAACGGTCAGTCGCTGCTCGGGCAGATCGTGCAGTCGGGCAGCAATCAGGAAGCGTACATCCTGCAACAGGGCAGCGACCTGATGGCGCTGATCAACCAGAACGGTTCCGGCAACGCCGCCTCGATCACTCAGAACGGCAGCCACAACCGCGCGCAGATTTCGCAAAACGGCAACAACAACGACGCCAGCATCGAGCAGGCCGGCGCGGGGCTGCAAAGCGCCGTGACCCAGTCGGGCAACGGCATGAGCGTTTCGGTCAAGCAATATCGCTAAGCACTGCAAATCATCGGAGAGTTCAATCATGTTCAAACTGACGCCCCTCACCGCCGCCCTGCTGGTCATGATCAGTGCCCAGGCCATGGCCGACGACAGCCTGTCCAACCAAAGCCAGGTCGGTACCGCCAACATCGCCGACGTGAAACAGACCCAAGCGCCGTTCAGCACCGCGACCCAGACCCAATTGGGCCAGGGCAACGACGCCGCCGCCGTGCAAGACCACGCCAGCAGCGTGATCACCCAGGACGCGGTCGGCGACTACAACGCCGGATACGCCGAACAGCTTTACGAAGACAACGCCACCATCACCCAACAACAGGTCGGCGCCTTCAACACCGCTCACGCCAGCCAGTCGCTGGGCTTCGGCTCACCGAACAGCGCGCTGCAACAACAGCAAGGAACGGGCAACTTCTCGTTCATCTATCAGGATTCGCAGAACGGCAGCGAAGGCAAAACCTTCCAGTTCGGCGACAGCAACGAAGCCAACATCGAACAACTCTATGAAGGCAGCGGCAACAGCTCGGTGATCACTCAGTACGGCACTGCCAACTACGGCACCGCCGAACAAGTCACCCACAACGGCGGCCAGATCGGCATCAACCAGGCTGGCGAAAGCAACTACGCCTACGGCGACCAGCGCAACGGCACCGGCGGCAACATCACCATCAACCAGTTCGGCAACCTCAACGGCAGCGAAATCTGGCAAGACTCGCAACTCGCCAGTCAGGCCACCGTCAACCAATACGGCGACAGCAACGAAACCGTGGTCGACCAAAGCTTCGGCGAAAACAACACCGCCGCCGTCACCCAGGTCGGCAACACCAACGCGATCTACGCCGACCAGTTTGAATCGGTCAACTCGACACTGGCGCTTTACCAAGTCGGCAACGGCAACGTGCACTACACCTATCAGAGCGGCGACGGCCACACGCTCAGTGCCACCTCGGTGGGCAACGACAACAAGGTCTACGCCAGCAACTGGAAAGGCCCGCAGTCGGGTGGGCAGTTCGGCAGCAACCAGCGTGCGACCGTCACTCAAGCAGGCAGTGGCAACATCGCCAGCTTCACTCAGGATGGCGTCGGGCATGTGATGACCACGCACCAGACCGGGACCGGTAACAAGACCACGGTCAGTCAGGCTGAGTCGTATAACGAGCTGTATTTTGATCAGAATGGCAGCGACAACATTTTGATCTCGGATCAGCGCGGCACCGGCAACCTGGTGCAGGGTTCTTCGAATGGCACGGGTAACAGTGCTGAGTTTGACCAGTCGGGATCCGGAAACCAGGCGTATACCGCGCAGTTGTATGGCAGTGACAACATGATCACGGTTAAACAGGCGGATACGATGAACGTGGCGTATGTGACCCAGGGTGGGACGGGGAACATTGCCAATGTCGATCAGAGTGGGGTTACGCAGACGGCGAATATTCAGCAGTTCGGGTCGGCTAACCAGGCGACGGTTTTGCAGCAGTAGGGGTTGGGTGTTGATGGGCCGCGATTCTCTGGTGAGGGGGGTCGCGGTTTTTTTGTGTCCGTAGGACCGATCAACGACACGCGTTCTTTAAAGCTTCAGATCAGCCACATCCTACAGAAAAAGGAATGGTTTCTGGAAAAGCTGCACGTTTTCCTACTACCTCTGGCGGTTGGCCGTCGGAAGCGCAGGGACTAGGATTTTTCGGGACAACCTGAACCCTACGGAGCTCGACCGACGTGCAACTCATCCAGACAACCACGACAACATTCCCCTTACCGAATAGACTTCCAGGCATTGATCCCGGAGGTGCCATGATCGACCCAAAGATGATTGACCCGCTGTGCCCAGTCGTCTCGGATCTTGATCCTGAAGAACAGGCTGCGAGTTATGACCGCTGGTTCAGGGCGGAAGTACAAGCGTCTCTCGATGATCCGCGCCCGAATCTTTCGCATGAACACGTAATGGCCGAGATACATGCCTTGATCAAGGCAAAAGACAATGGTTTCGAGGCCGATTGAGTGGAGGCAGGGCCACCCTTAGGCACACCGCCAATTCACAAAAACCGATAACACACCCCAAACATAGCAACAGCCTATAGCCTTTATCTAGAACATCCAAAAATGTTAAATTGAAGCACCTGCCAAATGGAATTAGCCGATGTTGATGCCTTATATCTTGATATTATTTCTCGCTTCGATTGCGACGTTTTACAAACTAGACAAAATGTTAGCCGGCCAGAAAATATGGACGCGCAACTTCAGAATAAAACTAATCTCGAGCCTTCAGCGTTGGTATTTTGTCGACTACCTTGCATTCATCATCATTTTCAGTATTTTATCCCTGGTTGTACTGGTACTTATTCATGAAAGCGGTAGCAGACCACCAAAGATAATCCCTCAGTCAATCTTCCTCGTCATTTGTGCCAGCACCATTATATTCGCCACAATCCATTACAACCTTCGGGAGTACTACAAAAAGCATTCCGGCACAGTGAAAATAGTGCTAACGGCTACAACAGTCGTTTTTACCATAATGGCAAACTCACTGACAGAGGATGCCATTATCAACTACACCCACGTCGACGCCTCCCATTTCCCGGGCGCACAAAAGGCATTCATTCTCATTGGAACCGTGTTGCTATGGTTATATATCGGAATGTATGCAAGCTTACCTGCATACTTTTTTGTACTCGCGAAACTAATGAAAACCTTCGTTCACAACGAAAGAAACAAACCCTCCTATGTAAACTCCTATACGACCCCCTTCAATAACATCAAAAGAAATTTCAACCTTGCTTTCGCTGCAATGCTCGGCGCAACCTATACACTAATGATACTTCTAGGTGCTATGGACACATTGTTTTCCTCCATGAATACACGCCTGAGGGAAACTTTGGTCAGTGCTTCATTCCACCTGCCAGCAGAGGCATGCGGAATATACAACCGGAAATTTGGAACACGCGTAGCTCCCATCAGCGAAAAACAGGCAGTCGTTGCCACACCCGACAGAGAACTTGGCTACCTCTTCACAACTGCCGACTGCACTATGCAACCCGTTGTAGACGACATCAGAAAAATAAAGCCCATGCATCGATTCCATTACAAAGATCACGAGCTGAATTCTTTCAACACGATCCCGCCTGTATCTTGCCCCGTCCAATTCTGTTCAATATTAAATGGTGATCTTTGCATTTAATCTTGGCTTGATTCCAATTAATGAGACAGGCCCTCCTTGTTGGCAAGAGAGCTTGCTCCCGCTCAGCGACGCAGTCGTCGTAAACCCGCTGATTGCGGTTTGTCTGGCAAACCGCGTTCGCGGGGTTTGGGCTGCTTCGCAACCCAGCGGGAGCAAGCTCCCTCGCCACAGAGGCTTGTTTAAGATTGCAGCTCTAAGTGATCCAGCGCTTGATTGACAGCCAGTTCGCCCAGCATGACGACTTGTGCGATGCCCAGTGCGGTTTTGCGCTGTGAGGTTTCCAGCGAGGCGGCGAAGTTGATGAGCATTTCGCTGGCCGAGCCGAGGGTTTCGCTGGCGTTGGCCAGCAGGGATTCGGTGTTGTACCTGGGGTTGGCGAGGTACATGGGTTCCGGCTCGTTGGCGCTGGACATGATGTGGGCGGTGGGGTTGAGGTAGAAATCGAGGGCGCGGTCGGCGGCTTCGTGGAGTTTTTTGCTGTCGACTGAGGCGTAGGGGGATGTGGTGTTGGTGTCTGGTTCTGGGGGGTTGGGTGTTGGTTTTTTCATGGTGATTCTCTCTCATTGATAGTTGCAGCTGGCCCATTCGACTTCCAGGAAAAATGGGTGGCAGCTGTACGCAGGCTGGAAATCCGGGAGAGAGCAACCCGGCAGACACGAATGTCTCCCGCGCACAACCGCCATAACAGAGTGCACACAATGAAAGTGCGCAAGCATACGTTATGAAAGGCGTATCTGCTCTCTCGTGTCTTCGGGTTTCCATGCCCGGTCGCTGAATTGGCAGCGACAAACACAGGCTAGAGACCGGACGTCCGACGGACAACCTGAAAACCTTGTGGGAAGGTTCCGTCGATTCAGACACTTCTTTAAACACACTTCAGATCGCAGCCCTCACCCTAGCCCTCTCCCGGAGGGAGAGGGAACTGACCGAGGTGTTTGGGTGAGGTACGCCGACGTGAAATACCGAGCTGAATTCAGGTTTTGAAGCGTTGAAGCAAGAGCCCCTCACCCTGGCCCTCTCCCGGAGGGAAAGGGGACTGACCGAGTGGTTTGGTAGAGGTACGCCGACGTGAAATACCGAGTTGGACTCAGATTTTGAAGCTTTGAAGCAAGAGCCCCTCACCCTAGCCCTCTCCCAGAGGGAGAGGGGACTGACCGAGTGGTTTGGTAGAGGTACGCCGACGTGAAATACCGAGCTGAATTCAGGTTTTGAAGCGTTGAAGCAAGAGCCCCTCACCCTAGCCCTCTCCCAGAGGGAGAGGGGACTGACCGAGTGGTTTGGTAGAGGTACGCCGACGTGCGATACCGCGTTGAACTCAGATTTTGAAAGGCCCAAAAATCGGCTCCCTCTCCCTCGGGAGAGGGCTGGGGTGAGGGGCGAATCCACCACAAATCCAAAGCCGACCACGCTGTGCTCCTCACCACTCAATAGGCCGAGTGTCAGCTCGCCTGCTCTTGATCTTGACCCACGGGCGACGTCGGAAGGCTGAGTGGAGGGATTGATCCGGGCGTGGGAGCGCAGCGACCGTTTGGCGCAGCCAAACACAGCGAGAGGAGGTGCAGCGAAGCAAACCGTAGGCGCTGCGCCCGGAGCGGTCCCGGAGCGAAGGAACCCCGAGCCCCAGCGAGCGGGCCGCACGCAGGAGCAAGCGTTTTTTTGCTTACTTTTTTTAGGCGTTTGTAAAAAAAGTGAGTCGCCGTCAGGGCGAAACCCTAGGTGGCCGTTGCCGCAGGAATGGATATGTACTCAATCAGAAAGAACCCTACCGCCTGACAGAAAGCCTTCGCGAGCAAGCTCGCTCCCACAATTGGAACTGGGTACATCTGCCAGAGATTGGTCGGCTGTAAGGCCGCCATCGCTGGCAAGCCAGCTCCCACAGGTTTTGGGGACATTCTCAATATCATCAGCCCCGCCAACCTCTGCAAGAACCTGGTCGGCCCGAAGGCCGCCACGTTCACTCCGCCTCCGGATCCACCTTGTTCTGGCTCAAATACCGATTCAACACATCATCCTGCCCAGGCACAGAAGCGTCCCCCGCCACCTGCCACAAATGCCGCTCAATCCCCTGCGCCACCATATGCCCCACCGCCGCCTCAATCGCCGACAACACACAAAGCTGCGCCGGTTCATTGGTCGTGTACCCAACCTCAGCCTCAAGCAACTTCTTGAACTCGATAAACTTGAAAATCCCCGCACTGCGCGCCACCGAATAAATCGTCTTGCTGGTCATCACATTCGCCAACACCTGCCCACTGCGCACATCCACCGCACGCAAATTCACGGTCACCTGATCCACCCGATACTCACGCTGCAAATCAATCCCGAGATACCGCGCCCCTTCCCCACCGCTGCGCACGTTAGTGTCATAAGCGATGATCCCACCCTCAAGCATCATGTTCGCCGCCTGCAACGGCGGCAGCTCACCCTGAATATTCACCGGCGTATTCGGCTTCTTCTGCGACGCGCGAATAATCTTGCGCTCGGTCAACAGGTTCTGCAGCCCTTCCCGCTCCAGCACGACAAACCAGCCACTGGCCTGCATCGCGTCCATCAACATCGACGCCGCGCCTTGTGTCACGCTGGTGGAAAACGAACTCGCCGGCGTCGGTTTGTACTGCCCGGTCTGATCACGGAAGCCGTACACCACCGCCATCAACCGCCCCTTGGGTCGCGGCATCTTCAGCAAGTCGTAGTACGTCGAGGCCCTGGGGGTCAGGGTCGGGGTTTCGGTGTCCTGCTCGGCCGACATCGGCTCACGCAGACTGCACCCTTGTAATGTCGCCAACAGCAGCCCTAACGCGATTATTTTTTTCATGTCCATCACTCCCCGGAACCGTCAGCCCGTCATGGGTTGAGGCCGTTCACCTGGATTTCCGAAACCTCACCGGTCGCTCGATCGGTCACTTCAATGCTCAGTGCCCCGGAGTCGTCGATGACGTTGACGATAAAAGAGTCGGTGGACAGGCTCCCCGTGTTGCCGGTGGAGATGTTGTCCAGCAACTGCCCTAGCAGCCGCGATTGCAATTGACTGGTGAAGCGCTCCAGCGCCGAGGTGCCGGCCACCGCCGAGCGGCTCTTGATGTCCGGGTCGTCGTGATCGTTTTGTGCCTGCGCGTTGTTGAGCAACCAGGTGCCGTTGAGCGGGTTGCCGCCGAACGACGGATTGACCGGCGTGTAGACCAGTTCAGTGGCCTGGACAGCGGCAGCGCTGGCGAGCCCGATCAACAACCCCGAGATCCACAATCCGCTGCGCCGTGAGAACGTTGTGCTGTTCATAGTTCGTCCTTCTCAAGGTCGGTGGTGTCCTGCAACAGAGCCTCCAGCTTGCGCTGGACAACCTGGCGTCGAACCCAGTCGGCGGCCGCGTAGGCCTCGTCCTTCAGTTCCACGGTGTTCGGCGGCAGGAAGCGCCGATAAACCAGGCGTTGCTGATATTCCACGGTCACCAGGCTGCCCCAGCGCGCGTCGGGCCGCTCACGCACCACCAGGTTGAAATCCATCCGGCTGGTGTCGCGCAAACGTTCACTGAACGAGTAGTAAAAGTCGTGGCCGATGTGCGAGATCGTGTCGTCGACGATGAAGCCCATCATTTCGTCTTCTTCACCGGCGCTGGCGCAGCACGCCACAGCGGTGAGGACCAGCGCGCACCACCACTGACGAGTCATGGCTGCAACGCCTGTGGCAAATTCGATTGGCCTTTCGCTGGGCCATTGGTGCCCTCAAGAAAGGCTTTTTCGGCGACGAACTGCCAATCCGAATAACGCTGCATGCCGTCGAAATCCGACCACTGCGTCGGGAAGTCCGCCTGCTTCAACGGCAGCTCGGTCGAAGGACTGTTGAGGCCGGTGATGCGCCCGTCGAACCCGCGTTGCAGCGCCCATTCACCCTGACCGATCGGGTCCGGATAGAGCTGACGCAAATGATGCTTCGCCTCGGGAAAACGCTGATCTTCAAGCAGATCCACCAACTCTTTCGGGTATTGCGCCAGCCCCGGCGAACTGCGGTAGTAACTGCGCAGTGCCTGAGCGTATTGAGTACCCACCCAGAGCAATTGGCGCTCACGGTCACGACGTGAAGCGGTCGACCACAATTCGCCGGCACTGGCCAGGCCCATGCCCATCACCACAATCAGGAACAGCACGCCCAGGTACGTGAAACCACCCTGCTGCGCGCGATTACCACTCGGAATACTGGCTGCCATCACGCGCCCTCCCGGTAGCACCGCTTTTGATATCGGCCACGCCACCGGCAACACCGTCCGGTGGCGCGATCAGCACCCACTGGTCTTTGCGTTCGGTGATCGGATCGAGTGGCGCGTTGCGCAGGTAACGTTGTTCGATCAGTTGCTCGATGGAATCCGGGTAGCGGCCTGTGTCACCGTAAAAGTGATCCAGCGCCTCGCGCATCGCCGACAGGCTCTGGCGCAGCGTGGTTTCCTTCGACGCTTCGAGGCTGTTGAAGTAGCGCGGCAGCGCGATGGTCATCAGCGTGGCGATGATCGCCATCACCACCATCAGCTCCAGCAAGGTAAAACCTTTTTCCCGGCGCATGAGGTTCACCACTCGCGGTAGGCGATGCCGTTGAGGCCCTTGCCCCGGGCGTGGGAGTAGACGTCGAAAACGTCCTCGCCATCGCGCGGGTTTTGAGCCGAACTGTTGTAGGCGCGCACGCCCCAACCCCCTTCGTCATCACGTTTGGCCGGCACCAGCGGATCGCGCGGGATGCGGCGTAAAAAGTAGAACTTGGCACCTTTGGCGCTGCGCACATCGCGCACACCTTCGACCAGTACTTTCAGGTTCGGCGGGTAGCCGCTGCTGTTCAGCGACTTCTCGATGTAGCCGGCATCGAACGCACGTTTGTAGGCGTCGATGCCGTCGCGAATCTGATACAGCGCGTTGCGCAATTCCTGCTCCTTGCCACGCCGCACCAGGGTCTCGGTCAGCGGCGCGGCCATGCTCGCCAACAGGCCGATCAGGGCCAGCGTCACCACGACTTCGATCAGGGTGAAACCGCGTTGGGAGGCGTTCATGATCAAGGCTTCTCGACAGTAACGCGGGTGGTGGCCACGGCCGATTCACCGACGGCACGCGGTTGCGCGGCAGGCGATGGCATCACGTAACTCTGCGACCGATCCGGTGCCTGGATGTGCATGCTGGTTTCAGTGCCGGTGGAGAACTCCATGTCCGACGGGCTCTGGTACGGCAGGTTGCGCACGATCCGTGGGGTGATCGACAGCACCAGTTCCGATTTGCCGATGGTGTCTTTGTTGCTGCCGAACAAGCGGCCCAGCCCGGGAATGTCACCGAGGCCGGGAATCTTGTTGCCGGTGGCGCCGTGGTCGTTGCGCACCAACCCGGCGAGGATCTGGGTTTCGCCGTCGTGCAGACGCAGCGAGGTTTGCGCGTTGCGGGTATCGACCTGCACCGGGATCGTGCCTTGGCGGGTCGGTTCCAGCGGTGTGGCATTACTCACTTCCAGGGCAATTTTGATCGCCACTTCGTTGTTCAAATGCACCGTGGGCGTCACTTCGAGCTTCAGACCGACATCCAGATAGGTCACGCTTTCAGTGATCACCGGCCCCTGCGTCGACGGCACCGAAGTCGCGCTGATGATCGGCACGCGCTGACCAATGTGAATGCGCGCCTGCTCGCGGTTGCTGACGCGAATCACGGGACTTGCGAGGGTGTTGATGTCGTTGTCCTGCGCGTTGATCTTGGCTTGCGGCGAAGGGCCAATGGAGATGCGGTCAGAGTTGATCCCCTTGAGTTGCCCCAGCAGCGTGACCGGCGAACCATCGGAGTTGACCACACCGAAGGTGCTCGGCCATTGCAGGCCGAGGTCGAGAATGCGCTGGGTGGCGACCTCCATCACCTCCACTTCGAGCACCACTTCCGGGTTGGACTGGTCTTGCGATTGCAGGAGTTTCTCGGCCATGCGCACGGCGTCTTCGGTGTCGCGCATGGTCAGAGTGTTGAGGCGTTCGTCGACGAACACGTCGCGGGTCTTGAGCATGGTTTTGACCATGTTCAGCGCGGTGTTGGCGTCGATGCTGGTCAGGTAGAAGGTGCGCATCACCAGTTCCTGGTAATCCTTCACTTTCTGCGGCGAATCCGGGTAGATCAGCAAGGTGTTTTCGTTCACCACTTTCTGGTGCAACTGGTTCTGTTGCAGCAGCAGGGTCACCGCGTCTTCGATGCGCACGTCACGCACAAAGATTGTGGCTTTCATGTCCGGGCGCAGGTCTTTGTCGAAGATGAAATTCAGCCCGGCGACCTGCGACAGCACTTCGAAAATGGTCTTGAGGTTGGCGTCGCGAAATTCCAGGGTTACCGGGCGATCGAGCTTGGTGCGCAGTTGCGGATAGGCAATCACATTGCGGCTCTGCACTAGACGAATGTTGCCTTGCAGCTCCAGCGCACCATCGTTGTTCGGGTCGAGTTCGAGGATCTGTTTGACCTGACGATCCGCACCGTAGATATCGCCACGACGCAGGTCGCCACGGGCCAGCTCGAGTTTTTCGTCCATGCTGCGCAGATAATCCATCTGCTTCAGGGCATCCTGGGCGCGGCGGTTGTTTGGCTCGATGGTCAGCACGCGTGCGTAAGCAATACGCGCCGAGGCGAAGTCGCGGCGCGAGCGATCGGTGTCGCCGGAAGTCAGCAGCGCGGTGATCGCCTTGGCTCGGCCGCTGTTGAGCAGCAAATGCAATTCGGTGTCGCGAGGATTTTCACGCAGACCTTCCTCGATCCGGGCCAGCCCCGCCTCGTACTGACCCTGTTCAATCAGGTCGGCGGCTTCCTTGTTGGCCACCTGCGCAGTGCTGCACGCGGCCAGCCCGGCACACAGGCCCAGGCTCATCAGCAAACGGGAACGGTTCATTGCGTACTCCCCACAGACAAGGTCTGCGACAAATGCAAAGGCAGGTAAACCAGGCTCAATTCCACATCGGAAATGCCGGTGATCTTCCATGTGTCGTCGATCACATCCCCGTTGCGCACGACGTAGATCTTTTCGCCGTTCTGCAAAAACACTTGCAGGTCGCTGCGGTCATGCAGCCGGCCGACGAACTGAAACGGCACCGGTGGCAGGCTCGGGGCTTGCACCACTGTGGCCGGGTTGATCGCTTGTTCGGTGACCGTGGCCAGTGTCGGCGCGGCCTTCCAGGATTTGGCGGCGAACAGATCACCGGCCGGGCTCAGGTCCTTGATCGGCGCATCCTTGGCCTTGGCGGTGCTGGCCGGCAGCGCGCCACGGGTTTTCCCCGGTGTGGCGACGGCGACTTCGTTCGAATCGGCGTCTTCGCTCGGCGAGAAATACCCCGGCAACCACGCCAGCGCGGCCGCCACGCCGAAGAACGCTACCCACCCTGTCACGCGCTTGGTATTCATCACGACCTCGACAGGTAAAGGGTCATACGGATCCGGCCATTGAGGTCGGTGTCGCCAATCTTCTTGCGTTGCAGCTCGAGGTCTTCCACCACCACCGCTGGCAACTGACCGAGCAAGGCGTGCACGAAGCGGCGCAGTTGCGGGTAGCTGCCGCGTACAGGCAGGAGAATCTGATAACGCGCCAGATGGGTTTTCGGGTCGACGCCGAGCGCGTATTCACCGCGCGCCAGGGTGATGTGCTCTTGCGCTGCGAGGGCGTAGATGCGGTCGATAGCGACCGTGGCTTGCGGCTGCGCCGGCAGTTTGTTGCGGAAGTCGTCGAGCTGACGTTGCGGCACCACCGGCGGTGCGATGCTGCCGTCTTCAACCTTGGCCAGGTACTCGCTGGCTTCCTGAGTCTGCTGGCTCAAGTGCTGCAACGATTGCCAGCCCGGCAGCAAACCACCGAGTGCCCAAGCCATGGCGACCAGCAGCAACGCCAACCCGGCGAGGCCCGGAACGCCGAGGCCTTGCAGGTATTCGTGGACGATCAGTCTAGGGATTCGCATCGCCCATCTCCCAGGTCGCCGACAGGTTGAACTGCACCGGTTGTTCCGGCGATTTGACGACGATTTCGTGGCTCAACAGCGACACGTCGGACAGCTCGTCGCTGGCTTCCAGACGTTTGTGGAAATCGAGCATCGCTTGCAGATCCCGGGCTTCGGCGCTGATGCGTACCTGACCTTTGCGCGCATCCGGGGTCAGGGTCAGCAGCGCGACGTCATCACGCGGCATCGCTTCGAGCATGGCGAACAGGCGTTCCCACGGCCGGCGTAATTGCTGCGAGACCTTGCGCATCTCGGCGAGGTTCGCCGCTTGCTCACGGGTTTCCGCCGGGCTCAGGGTGGACTTGGCACCGCTGTCGCCGGTGAGCTGGCGCTGAGTGGTTTGCAGATGGCCCTGTTGCTGTTCGGTGTGCGCGTCGAGGTGCTGTTGCACGCCGAAGCACAGCAGCGCCAGCAGCACACCACCGCCGAGCAAGGTCCAGCCCAACGGGCCGGAACGTGGCCGTGGCTGAAAGTCGAGATTGAGCGCGCGCATGTCAGGCCACCGCCCGGGACATGACGTACAAGCCGTCACGCACGGTCATCGAGGCGTCTTCAAGGGTGCGCAGTTGCACACCCGCCACGTCCGGATGCGCATCGAGGCGCGCCGGGGCATGCAGATACACGTTGAACCCGCGTTCGCTGGTCGAGGCTTGCAACTGCCGTTCGCGACCGATCAACGCGCTGAGTGCCACGTCGCTGTCGCTGCCGCCCACCGAACGCACGCCGGCCCAGCGCCCTTCCCTTGCCAGCAACAACACACTGCGTTGCGGCTCGGCGACGACGAAGAGGAAGTCGCCGGCATCGAGGCTTTTGTCGAAACGGTTGAACGCCGCCATCAGGTACGGCTGCACTGAGCGCAGACGCAAACCGCGACCGCTGACCAGCACCCGCAAGCGTTCAAGCAAGTCTTGCGGCAAAGCGCTGGCGATGCGGTCGTAACCGGCAGGTTCGGCGGACAGCACCAGGCTCCAGGCTTGAGTCGGCGCGCCGAACAGGTCTTCGAAACACAGTTGGGCGAAACCGCGCAGTTCCTCAGGGCTGCTGATCTGCGCGCTCCACGGCACCAGACAGAAACGGCTGAAGTGCCCGGAGATGACCACGCTCAGTTCGGCACCGGCGCGGGCGTGTTCGCCGAGCAGGCGATCGAGGGTGTCCAGCGCCACCGCGTAGCTCTGGAAGCCTTCGTCGATGTACCCGACGCTGCCCAGCCACAGGGTGTCGCTGCCGCGCCGTTGACCCAAGCCAACACCGCTGGCGCCGAGCACGGCGACAAAACGCTCACGAGATAAATGTGACACGATTGATCTCCTCCAGCGTGGTGCGACCTTGTTCCACCAGCTCCAGCGCCGATTCGCGCAGCAGGCGCAAACCACGGGCGCAGGCCAGGGCTTTGATTTGGGTGATCGGTTGGCGCTCGACGATCATCTGGCGCAGTTCGTCGTCGAGGTGCAGCAGCTCGGCAATCGCCGTGCGCCCGCGATAACCGCTGCCCCGGCAGTGGCCGCAGCCTTTGCCGTGGACGAAGTGGTAGTGATCGACTTTCTGTGGATCGAGGCCCGAGGCGCGCAACTCTTCATCGCTCGGATTGACCGGCGCGCTGCAACTGGCGCACACCAAGCGAATCAGGCGCTGGGCGAGAATCGCGTTGAGCGCCGAGACCAGGCTGTAGGGGTCGATTTCCATTTGGGTGAAGCGGCCAATCACGTCGAAAACGTTGTTGGCGTGGATGGTGGTGAACACCAGGTGGCCGGTGAGCGCCGATTGCACGGCGATCTGTGCGGTGTCCGGGTCGCGGATTTCGCCGACCATGATCTTGTCCGGGTCGTGGCGCAGGATCGAGCGCAAGCCTCGGGCGAAGGTCAGACCTTTTTTCTCGTTGACCGGGATTTGCAGCACCCCCGGCAATTGATATTCGACCGGGTCTTCGATGGTGATGATCTTGTCCACGCCGTGGTTGATCTCGGTGATCATCGCGTACAGCGTGGTGGTTTTGCCGCTGCCGGTCGGGCCGGTGACCAGCACCATGCCGTAGGGTTCGGCGGCGAGGCGACGCAACTGGCGCAGGGTTTCGTCTTCAAAGCCCAAGGCCTGCAATTGCACGCCGCAGACCTTGTCGGCGAGGTCTTGTTTATCCAGCACCCGCAGCACCGCGTCTTCACCAAAGATGCTCGGCATGATCGACACACGAAAGTCGATCTGGCGGCCACTGATGCCGATCTTGAAACGACCATCCTGCGGCACGCGTTTCTCGCCGATGTCCAGTTCGGCCATGACCTTGACCCGCGAGATAACCTGCTCGGAGAACTCCGTACCTTGGACTTTGCTGATGTTGTTGAGCACGCCGTCGATCCGGTACTTGATCACCAGACCGTTGCCGGTGGTGCCGAGGTGGATGTCGCTGGCGTGCATTTTCAGCGCGTCGTAGAGGGTCGAGTTGACCAGCTTCACCACGCTGCTGGCATCTTCGCTGATGCTGGTCAGCGACAGGCTTTGCAGGGTGTCGATTTCGTGATGGGTATCGCCCTGAGCGTTCAACGATTCGACGGCGTGAAAGCTTTCTTCGTGGCGCGCCAGATAGGCCTTGAGATCATCGGCGTGCACCAGATACAGCGGCGCGCCGTGCAGGCAGTCGTCGATCCAGGCCAGCCGTGCCGGGTCGAAGGGGTCGGCAAACACGCCGATGACTTCTTCGTTGTGGCGCAGCAGGATGAATTCACGTTTCAGGCATTGTGCGAGGGTGACCCGGTCGAATACCGGCGTCGCGGCAAACAGGCTGTCGGTATCGAGCACCGGGTAATGCAGGGTGGCGCCGAGAGTGTGAATGAACGGCATCGGCGCCAGTTCACAGAGTACGCCGAGGGATTCGAGGACGCGTTCGCCGGAAGTGGCGGCCCGCCCCCGGGCCTGGGACAACTGCTCGCTGGAAAAGTATTCACTGGAAAAACGCTCTGGGGCGCTTTCGGCCAACAGCGGTTCGACGACAACGGACAGACGTTCCATGGCTTGCTCTCCAACCGGGGCTTAGAGCCCTGTCGGCGCGGCAAACCTTGACGGCAAGTGCCGGAACGTCTGTTCGCGCCATTACTCCCCGGTGAGCATTTGATCGTCGTCCGGTGCCATGGCGTGCAACTGTCGTCGCCGATCCGCCAACACCCAACTGCCATCGTACAACTGCAACGGGAAGCTCTCGGTCCTGCTCTGGCGTCGTTCGACAAACCCTTCGGAAGGGCTCGCACCGGGTTTCGCTTCACGCTTTATGCCCAGAAGGTCGCAGACCGCCCGCGCCAGTTCCGCCAAGGGAAACGGTTTGAACAGGATGTGGCTGACCCCCAGTTGCCGCGCCCGCTCACAGACTTCAGCGGTCGGGTGACCCGTTATCAGCACAAAATGGCACGTCCTGTTCTGGCGGACCGCGTCGAGCACCTCAAAGCCTTCCATATCGGGCAAGCGGTAATCGAACACCAGCACGTCGGGGGCAAAGGTTTCGGCCAAACCGATAGCCGTCGCTCCGTCATGTGCAATCGCGACGTCCAGCCCCTGCGCTGACAGATAATCCTGAAGGTTCTGTGCAAGCAGCTGTTCGTCTTCGACAACCAGTACTTTGTTAACCAAGGTCGACTCCTTGAAACAGCAGGTCCGATGACCCCGCCCTGAGAGTGCGCCTTACCATCGGTAACGCACACTTCATGCCAGGCTGAGTGCCGGTAATTTTACCTTTTCATGTCCTTGAATTTAATGACAATGCCCGCTCGTCCTGGTACCCCGTTCCCCAGAAACGGGGAAGCACCTGAATGGGCATCGAAGCCATTCCCCACTATTGGGGGGGAACCTTCAGTCGTCGTCAATTCGTTCGATCCTGTTCTGCACCCGTAATTGCGCGAGCACTTGGCGACGAGCCTGGGTCTGTTGCTGTCGGGCGAGCTCTGCCCTGACTGTGTCCAGCCCCTGCAAATCTGGGACATCGGCGACCTCCAAGTGGTTCGGCAAATAAATCACATGCCAGCCGAACGGTGAACGCACCGGATCGCTGGCGAAACTCGCCCCGCTGACAATCGAGGCGCGCATTTGCATCAAGCGTAGACGCGCTTGAGCCACTGTGACTGCATCCGCTTGCGCGGGCACACGGATCAGCAGGTGGCGGGGTTGCAAGGTATTAGCGCGGATCAGCTCGGCGAACATCTGCTGCGCCGCCAGTTCGCGGCGGGTGTACTCGGTGAAGGATGCCTCATCGAAACCGGCGTCCTGCAAGCGCCGGACGAATTTATCCGCGCCGCCGATGGCCATGCGGGTTTGCTCGATTTGCTCGCGCACCACTTGATCGTCAATCTGCACGCCGCGTTTTTGCGACTCCTGCCATAGCAGTTCTTTGTCGATCAACGTTTGCAGCGCTGCCTGACGCAGCTCTTTATAGGCCCTGGGGCTACGAATGCTCGCCACGGCGCGGCCCTGATCTTCCAGGTATTCGGCGAAGAAGCGCTCAAAGCGAAACCCGGAAATCTCCTCGCCGTTGACTCGCGCCACGGCCGGTTCGTTGTTGGCCCACGCCAGCGGCAGCCAACAGGTCAGCAGCAAGATCAGCGTTGTGACTTTCATGTTCGGGTCCTCCGTTCAGGGGCTGGCAGCAATCGGTTTATAGGGTGCGACCAGATAAAAGCGCTGATCGGGCAAATCCACGGTGACCACGTGCGCGCCGCTCAAGCCCAGACGCCGACCGGGGCCGAAACTCAAGCGCGGGGTCAGGCCGGTGTCGAAGTCGTGCAGGCCTTCCAGCGCTGTAACCAGTTTTTCGCGGCTGGCGTCGCGGCCGGCCTGTTTCATGCCTTCGCTGAGCAACAGCATCGAGGCGAAGGCGCCGACTTGCAGCACCGCGTGTTGCGCACCGAGGCCCTGACCTTCGCGCAGCAACGTCAGGGCCATGCGCCCGGCCTGGGTCCAGTCGCTCGGCACGAATGGATAGGCGAGAAACACCCGTCGGGTGAATCCGTCGGGCACTTGCAGCAGATCACCGGCCACCTGGCTTGAAGCGGCAAACAGATACGGCACTTGACCGGCGCTGTGCAGCCGCGTCGCCAGACGACTGAAACCACCGCCATTGCCCAGATAGAACACTGAGCGCGAGCCCAGCGGCAGCGCGTCCGCCGCCGGGTCGTAGGCTTGCAGATGGACTTTCTGCCAGCCGTGATCCTGCAAATACTGGCCGAGGTTTTGCGCAGCCAGCGTTTGAGCGGGGTCATCGGGATAAGCAATCAGCGTCGGCCCTTGCAGCACGCGCAGGCTGGCCGTGGCGTAGTCGGCCAGCGCGATCAACTGTTCACGTAATCCTGGCAATGGCTCGAAAATCTGCGGACTGGCCGGCAGGGTGCCGAGGATCGACATCGGTCCTATCAGCGGTACACCGGCCTGTTCCAGGCGCGACCCGAGTTCGCTGTCGAGGGCCGGCGCCAACGGCGCGACCAAAGCGAACACCTGTTCCTGCTCGATCAACTGTTGCAGGGCTTGCTCGGCGCTGGCGCGATCCGGGCCGGGATCGATCACCGTCAAGCGCAGTTGCCGACCGTGAATGCCACCGGCCTGATTGATCCGCGCCACGCTGCCGTTGAGTACGGCTGCAACTGTCGCGCCCTCCTCGGCCAAAGGGCCTTGGCTGGGCAGTAAGGTGCCCAGGTGCAAGGTCTCGGCATCGAGGCCCGGATCACGTTCGTCGGCGAGGCGTTTAAGGTACGCGATGAGGTTGCGCTGATCTTTCATCGACAGCACAAAGCGCGGCATGCTCGGATCGAGACGATTGTGGCCGGGGTCACGGCCTTGCTCGATGACGGTCGCCAGCGTGCTTTCGGTGTACGCCGGATAGCTACGCCCGTTGACCTGTTGCTGGCCGTAAGTGCTGGTCAGTCGCGCCCAGTTCAGCGGCGGCGGGCGTATCCCGCCTTCCGGTCGGCCGAGGCCGTCGGCGCCGTGACAATTGGCACACGGCAGACTGGTCGCTGGCAGCAACACATCCGCCGCGCCAACCCGCGCCATGATCGCTTCGCCACTGGCCGACAAGCCCTGACGGTACAGGCGCTTTCCCGCCGCTTCTTCTGGGGTCAACGGCGCAGCGCCCGCGCCAAGGCTGACGCCAGCGAGCAGGATCAGGGTGAGGACGCGGCAGCGTTTCATGGCGCGGGCTCAACGACCGGCCACAGGCATTGTCAGCAACTGCAGGCGCTGGGCAATGGCGGCGGCCGGGGCGTCGGGGCGGATCTTGCTCCAGCGTTTATTGGCGACATCGCCGACGATCAACTGCGTGGAGTGCTGTTCGGGGGTCGGCACGATCTGGCCGATGCGACTCAAGACGAGGTCCATTTGCGCCTTGTCGCCGGTAAGAAAAAGCCAATGAGGGTCATCGGAACCCTGCTTCAAGCTGTAAGCCTTGAGCACCGCCGGCGTATCGCGCAGCGGGTCACTGGTAAGGGAAATGAAGGTGATGCCTGGCGCCTTGTCGCCCAACAGCTCGCGGACTTCCTTGAGCTTTTGGGTGATCAGCGGGCAGGCATCGGTGCAACGGGTGAAGATCACGTTGAGCAGCACTATGCGGTTTTGCAGCGCATCGCTGTAGAAGCGCAAAGTCTCGCCGTTCTGATCCTGCAACGGCGTGTCAGTGAACCAGGTTTTCGCGTCGTGAGTGCCTTTGGCCGGCGCGGCGGCAACCGCTGTTGTCGGCTCAGGGGCATGGCCTTCGTGGGCGAACGCGACGTTGCTGAAGATCCAGAAACATACACTCAGGGAGATCCAGTCGAGCAGTCTCATGGCTGTTGCTCCATGGCGATGGCGGTGTGTTTGGCGTGGGTGCGCAGGCCGCTGAGTTTTTCCACTTCCTTGGCCAGCAGCGCCGGATCGGTGAAGCCGTAATAGCGCATCCAGTGACGATTGTTGCCGTCGCCGACGAGGATCAACGGCTGGTGATTCTTGAAGTCACCGCTGAAACTGCCGAGGCCCTTGAGTGTTTCAGCGATCGACTGTGGCGAACCGGTCAGCCAGCTCCAGCCCGGCCCACGCTGAAAAGCGCGGGCGTAATCCTGCAAGCGTTTCGGGTCGTCGCGTTGCGGGTCGATGCTGATTGAGACCAACTGCACTTCGCTGCCGACCCGCGCGCCGAGTTGTTTTTGTACCTTGCCCATGATCGACGAAACCACCGGGCACACCGTCGTGCAACTGGTGTAGATAAAACTCATGACGACGATTTTGCCCTGCACCAGATCCTGTTCCAGGCGCACGGTTTTGCCGTTCTGGTCGAGCAGCGGCACGTTGGCGAATTTCACCTGGGCGTGTTCTTGGGTGTTGCTGGCCGAGGCTTTGTGCCCAGCGTGTTCGTCCGCCGAATGGGCCTGGGCTTGTTGGATGCCGAGGCTCAACAGACACAGGGTCAGCAGGCCAGTGGATGCAAATCGGTTCATGTCGAAACTCCTCTTCAACGGGCCTGGCCGGGGGTAACCCGAACACTGGCAAAGGTCTTGTCATCGAAACCGGCGCCCAGCGAGGCCGCGCGCACATGCAGGTACCAGGCGCCGCTGCGGTCGAGAGTGATCGGCGCTTCGTACACGCCGTCGGCGACTTCCAGCGCCGCCACTTCGCGGGGGTGCGAGGTGGGCGCGAGGTAGTAGCGCAGTTGCACGTCTTTGACGCCGCTGCGCTGGGTTTTGTCTTTGCCTTGAACAATGCGGAAGCGCACGACGTAGGGGTCGTTTAGCGCCACGGCAGTCTTGTCGAGGAGGAACTCAACCTTCGGCTGGCCGAAGTGTTTTTGCGGTTTGCCGTCAGGATCAATCTGCGCGGTGAAGCAGTGAATGATGTTCGGTTGATTGAGCAGGAACGCCACATCGAAGCGCCCCGCCGCCGGTAGCTTCACCCGCGCACTGTAAAGCCCCGGCGAGACTTCGCGCAGGCTGCGATCGATAACCATGGCGGCGCGGGCGATCTGGCCACGGTTGGGGTAACCGGACATCGGCGCGTTCATGCCTTCGGCGTAGAAGTAGGTGGTGTTGTCGACCGGGTTGACCACGAACACTGCGTTGTCGTCGCGCGAGACCGCCAGGCTTGAGGCCAGCGGTAAATCCCCGGCCATACGCGGCGCTTGCGGGCCGGCTTCGAAGCCTTGGCTGATCGGCTGGCGGCCCTCGCCGAGGGAGGACAGGTTGAGCATGGTGACTTTCGGTGAAGCCAGTCCGCGGATGTAGGCGTAGGCCTGGGTGAACACCACTTGGTAGGGTTCGGCACTGACGTCCAGATCATGGATCGCGCTGTTGGTCGCGGCATCGATAACGGTGGCGCGGTTTTCTACGGTGTTGAGCACGACGCCGAAGCGGCCATCGGCGCTGAAGCCCATGGGGCCGAGGCCTTGTTGCAGTTTGAGTACCCGGCGAATGGCGTGGGTGCTGGCGTCTATGACGGTGACGGTGCCGTCCTTGCCGTCGGCCACATACACCGCGCCGGACAGTGGTGAGTAGGCAACGGACAACGGGTGAGAGCCGGTTTTGATCTGCTGGACGATGCTCAGAGTGGCGATGTCGACCACGCTGACGTTGCCGTCGTCGCGGTTGCTGACGAAGGCGAAGCGGCTGTCCTTGCTGAAGGTGATTTCGTGGTGGCCGGCACCGGTCTGTAAATGTTTGAGGGGTTTGAGGCTTTGGCTGTCGATCACCGTGACGCCGGAGTCTTCGGGCTTGCTCGCATTGTTGCCGACCCACAACAGGCGTTCGTCCGGTTGCAGCGCGACGCGAAACGGTTGCTTGCCGGCGCTGATCGAGTCGATGACTTTGAATTGTTCGCTGTCGATGACGGCGACTTCGCCTGCGGTCGGCATCGAGACGAACACGCGTTTGTTGTCTTTGGGCGTGACCCAGTCCATCGGCGGTTGCTTGAGTTCGATGCGCGCCAGGGTGCTGGTGATGCCGCCGACCGAGACCGACGGATCGACCACGGCGATGCTCGCGTCGCGGTTCATCACCAGCAGGAAATAGCTGTTGAGGTCGAGCAACGGCCGCGCGCCGATGTTGGATTTGAGGAACACCCCGACCCGGGCTTTGCAGCTCTGGTCGCGGCCCTGAGCCTGGTCCGCGGCGAGGGCTTGCGGATCGACCCAAGCGCCCGGGGCCACGCCGGACAAAGGCTGGCCGGAAGCGCTGTCGGTGACACGGAACTGCACATCGGCGAATTCGCCTTCGCGCAGCTTGCCGTCAACGGCCAGTGGCTTGAGGTTGAAGGCCACCGCCACGCCATCGCGATTCAGCGTCTGACCGGCCCCCGTTTGCGCCAGCGCAATCTCACTCAGCGTCAGCAACGCCCCGGCCATGGCCAGCGAGCAAATACCGATGATGTTGATGATCCTGTTCATCTAGCACTCCCCTACCTCTTCATCTGGCAAAACACCGACCATGTGGGAGCGAGCCTGCTCGCGAAAGCGTCTTCAGCTGCACCCTTGAAACCGAGTTGCCCCCATTCGCGAGCAGGCTCGCTCCCACAAGGGATTTGCATTCCTACCGCATCCTCACTGCCCACCACCGCCCCTTGTGGGAGCTGGCTTGCCAGCGATGGCGTCCTTTCTGTCACATCAATGGCGCCTGTGCCGCCGTCATCGCTGGCAAGCCAGCTCCCACAGGGTTTTGCATTTACAGGTCTTGCGTTTGTGCCTACTGGCTTGGTGGCGCCGGTTCCGGTTCGTTGGTCACGCGCAGCAGTCCCCATAACCCGGACGTATTGCCGTAGGCGGCGTAGTCGCGGAACAGGTAGTCACCGGGAATCGCATTGCTGCCGCCAGCGCTCGGGATCATGAAGCTGAAGTGCGCGGCCGGCAGGACGCTTTCGTGGGCGCCGATGTACATCGACATCGGGTTGTAGCCGAAGCGCACCGATCCCACGCCCGGCGAGCCCATCGGATAACCACCGACATCGCTCTTCTCGGCCTGGAACGGATTCACCGACCAGACATGCCCGTCGAGCTGGAACGTGGTGCCGCGACTGCCACCGCTCGGCATCAAAATATGCGTGCGGAACGGTTGCCCCGGTTTGGCATACAACACCGGTGTCTGCGGATCGCCACCCACCAGCGCATTGCTGTAGGCCATATGCGCATTGGTCATGTCGCCATAACCCGCGCCATCGGCATGACCAAACGGTGCGTCCGGGGCGAGGCCGAAGCGATACCACAGCGGTTCGGTCTTGTAGTTGATCGCCATGCTGGAGTTGTCCTGCGGATCGGTCGGCACACCGAAGCCTTCTGCAGCGATCCCCTCCACTGGCCGACCATTGGCCCAACGGGTGTTCAACGCCTTGTGCCAGACCATCGCAAAGTCGCGGTAGCTCGTTTGCCCAGGCGCAGTGACCGTGGCGTTGACCTTGCGTGCATCGTCAACCCAGGTCGCGCCGATCGGCAGGATGCTCATCGCACCACCGAGGCCTTTTTGCGGCTGCTTGATCACGTCCGCCGGGGTGATATTCAAACCGCCGAACTCGACTGCGGTGGCGTTGATGTTGTCGACGCTGCGCCCCAGTTGGGTCACCGGTTTGCCTTCACGTTCCAGGTGCCCGGCGTAGTACTGATAGGTACGCGTCGGGTACGCGCCGCTGTTGCCGACGCGCGGTGGCACGGTCTGGATTGGGTTGCCGCCAACGTTGGCGCCGTCGGATTTGGTGATGTCATACGCCAGCAACTGTGCGTGCAGGCCGACGTGGCTGGACGGCCGCATCAAGTTGTTGCTGAAGGTGGTCGAGCCCAGACCGCTGTTGCGATCACGCTTGACCATGCCTTGCATCACCGCGGTTTGCGTCAGGTCAGGCATCACGCTCGGCAGACGGTTTTCCAGGGTGATGTTGATGCAATCCCCCGCCGCCGCACGCAGCACCAGCGGTTCGACCGGGATGCCGGGTTTCAGCTTGCCACTCACCGGATCCAGATCGGATTTGCGCACATACAGGATCGCGGTCGGGTCATGCAGCGGCCCGCTCTGCCCGCCAATGGTGATGGTTTCGCCATCCTCCGGATCGGTCACGGTAACCTGTGGAATGCTCACCGTGCGCGAGTTCAGCACCAGGGTGCCACCCGCTGGATTCAGCGGCCCGCCGACATGCTGACCAAGCCCTTCGGGGTCGCCGAGGGTCAGGCCCAGCGTATTGCCGAGAATGTCGTTGGCCAGCGCCGCGACCACCTCGTAGTTGCGCTGTACCGTCGGCCGCGTGCCAATACCGTTGGGGTTGGCGCTGATCCGTGGGCAACTGCCCTCGAAGGCCACGGTGTTGCGCATGCCCGCCGGATTCGGGTTGTTGGGGATGGCGAACAAGTCGCTGCGTTTAGCGGTGTAGTTGCGCATCACCCCCCAGATGCCGCTCCAGTAACCTTCGATCGAAGCGTCCATCGAATACAGATAATCCCCGGTGGTCGCTGCCGAACTGGACAGCATCGATACCGGCGCAATGAAGCCCATCTGCTCGGAGATACCAATCATCTGCGACGCGCGCCAGCCGGAGTTGGAGCTGTTGCCGAAACCGGAACCGCTCTGCAGCCATTTCACACCGTGCAGGGTGACGTTGTGCTCTTCTTCATGGCCGCCGGCATGCACCCGCAGCCGCACGTTGTCGCCGGTGTAAGTACGCAGCATCGGCGTGAACGGATCGCCAGGTTCAGCGCCGCCCTTGTTGATGTGCGGCGGGAACAGCGTGGTGCCGCCGGTTGGGCCGGTCGCCGAGGTGAGCAGATTCGGCGCCAGGTTCATCGCCGGGATCGCCCGGTCGGTGCGGCTTTGCATGGCGAACGACAGATCGCCACCGAGGCCGTCGGCCTGCATGCCACGCTTGCCGTCCGGGCCGACCTTGTTCGGGTCGTACACGCGCAGGGCCAGCGGCTCGTTGCGATAGTTGACGACGAACATGCCCGGATCATCCACCGAGATCGCCTGCGGACATGGCCGGCTCGGGCAGCCCGGCACCTGACCGCCCTGCACTTCCAGCACGCCTTCAAGCAGGTTACTGGCGTTGTTGCGCACTGGCGGGTTGATCGCGTAGCGGAAGCTGTCGGCAGTCGCCGGGAACGCTTGCGCATTCGGCACACCGTTAGGACCTGCCCCCACATAGACGCCAGCTTCATAGGCGTGCTGGAAGTCGCTGTATTCGAGGAAGAACTCGCGGAAGCTGTCGTTCTTGCCGTCGCCATCGAGGTCGCCGGTATTGATCACCGCTTGCCACGACGTCGGCCCACCGTCCTGACGCGCGCCGCTGTACAGAGGCTCGCCGGTTTCGGCGTGGAACCAGGTGGAACCGGCCGGTTCGGCCAACACAGTGGCGTACAGACCAATTTGCTGGTGCGTCGATGGGCCGAGGTGGTCGTGGGTGAAGATGGTGCCGAGGCCGCGATCGACGCCTTTGGCGTTGACCACCGGATCGACGAACCAGCGCTGCATCGCCGTGCGCGCACCGAGCCAGTCGGCGCGACCATACTGGCCGAAGAACGGATGGTTCCTGGCTTTCGGGCAAGCCTGGGTGCCGTCGCGCGAGTCAGTACTGGCGCACTGATTGAACTCACGGATCGCGTGAATACGTTCCTGCACGGCGCCGGGCGAGAGCACACCGTCCTCGTAGTTCCAGCCGTTGGACGAGCCGTCCGCCGAGGTCAGATCCCACTTCGGCAAGTGGATGTGCTGACCGATCACGTCGGTTGGCGTGCGCACCTGATAGTCGTCCATCTCGTAAGTGGCCGGCACCAGGTTGGTTTGCTGGTATTGCACGCAATCGAAAGTGTTCATGCGCATCACCAGTGGCTCTGGTGGACGCTGCTTGGTGATCACCGGCCAGGCGTCTTCCCACAGCGCGAGAATGCGCGCCTGCGGAAAGTGATAACCGACCTTGTTGTACACCGCATCGAACTGAATGTTGGCGGCTTTGTAGATCCGTGGGCGGTCGGCGGTGAAGCTCGAGGCGCCGACAAAGGACATGCCGTCGATGCGCTCACCGCTGGCGAACTCACCGCTGCCGGCGCTGCTGGTCAGGCGCTTTTGCCGATCGTCCATGCACGGCTCGTAGTACGGCGCGCCGGCCATTGGCAAGGCGCCGTTGGTGCGGAACGCCTTGGCCACCACTTGATTGCCGGGCAGCAAGGCGTAGCTTGGGTGGTCTTTTTTCGCATGGAAAGCCATCGCCGCTTGTTCGACTTCGGTGCCTTCTTCCGGCAGGTAAATCGGTTTGGCGCGAGTGACTTCCTTGGAGAAGTCCAGTGACGTGGTCACGGTGTGCGCTTCGCCACCGGCCGCGACGCCATCCAGTGCGTGCCGCTGCAAGCCGCCATTCCAGCCACCGGATTGCGCCGGGTCGAGGTTGGCCCACAGCGCTTTGCCGCTGGCCTTGAGCGCTTGCGCGGTGGCGGCGTCGAGCATGTCCAGTGGCGGCGTTGGCGGACGTTGGCCGACCGAACTTTCCATGCCGCCGATCCAGAACGGATAGCCAGGATTTTTCAGGCTGCCGTCGGCGTTGCGATTGGCTTCACTGCGATCGACCAGCGCCAGTGAGCCGATGGCTTGACCACCGGCGTTTCCGCCGTGGTGCTCGCCATCTTCTTCATCCTCTTCGTCATCATTGCCGGCGACCAGGGTTTCGCCGATTTTCGGAACGACCACGACTTTGCCGGGCATTGGCGCCATGGCTTTGCCCGGCAGCGGCACGATGGCCGGAATCGGCGTACCAGCGACGATTTCACCATCGGGCAAGGCCCGTGCACCCGCCGCCGGTTTGCCGCTGCGCAGGGCAAACGGTTCGCTGTGATAACCGTCGGCGCCCTGCTGCGAAACATCGAGCCGGGTGCCTTCTTCGAACACATCGTGCACCCGCCACATCGCCCACATACCCTGGGCAAAATGCGGATAAAAATGGCAGTGATAGATCGCATCGCCGGCCACACGGTTGCGGTTGCCCGAACCACCGTTGGCGATTTCATAGGTATAACCGGCGCCCGGACCGATGCCCTGGGCGTCGACGTAATCGGAGTTGTCGTCATTGGGGTTGAACAGCCACTGATGGCCGTGCAGGTGGAAGATGTGCTGCTCGTGGCCATTGTGGGTGTTGCGGAATTTGACGAAGTCACCGATGTAGCTGTGATTGACGTTCGACGGCTCCGACGGATACAGCGCCATGGTGGCTTTCACGCCGATCTGATCGGCGCGCGGTATCTGGCCCGGGGCGATGTTCTCAAGCCCGGTGTTGGCCGGCACATCCACCAGCATCGCCACATCGCCGACGGTGTGCGAACTGAGGAAAAATTCTTCATAGGCGCACGACAGACAGTCGTGCATCGGCCCCACGCCCAAGCGGTTGGCGACCACTTCGGCGCCCATGCCGCCGGAACCGTAGTTGATCATGAACGAGTCGCGGGTCGGCTCCAGCACATGGGCCATCACCGGATCAGCCCAATACGCCGGGAATGCTTGAGTGGCGGCGGTTTCGTCCTGAAATTGCGAAGCGAAATCGCGGAACGCTTCGAGGCGGTTGGGGATCGCCGGGTTGCGTTTGCCCATCGACTCCAGCGCATAGGTGCTGGGCGGGAAACTGCCGTCGGCGTTGCTGCCCATGACAATCGCATCGCTTTCGCTGGAAATGACTTCATTGCCATCGACCATGCCGATGATCGGCGTGCCAGCCTTGCCTTCACGCAGCCACGGTTCGCGCTGTGGGTAGCGCGCCTGGTAGTCGACGATCGGTTGGCCGGTGGGTGCGCGGCCAGTCGTGGCCAGGCGCATTTCTTCTTCGGTGAGGGTATTGCGATAAGTGCGACCGCCTTTGGGCAGCACGACGACCTGGCCGAACAGACCATTGGCGACGTTGCCGGCCGCGCCCTCGCCGCCAAACGTCGCGCCACGGCTGCTGACGGCAAACGCGCCTTCGCGCTCGGCGAACAACGTGTAGGAACGGCTCGCGCCAGGTGGCACCAGGCTGTTGGCGTTACGCCCGGTGAACGAAGAAATGTCATCGATGCTGTTCACCGCTTGCAGGCCGTTGACCTGGAAACCGACGTGACGATCCGCCACTTGCTCGTCGACTTTGAAGTCTTCGGCACCGTTGGCGTTTTCGACGCCCTCTTCTTCGCCCTCGTTCTCAAAATGCTTGTTCGGGTTGGCCTGATAGTCGAGCAGGTTCTGCAGATTGATCGTCAGGCAATCACCCGCCGCCACCCGCAACACTAATGGCCGAGGACGCTTGTCCGGGCGCAGCGAGACTTTGCCCGGCACCGCAGCGCCACCGTAAGCCAGCGACTGCTCATGTTCATCAACGACATCGCGGCGCAGGGCGAACATCATGCCGTTGATGTTCTGCGCACCGAGGCGGTTGAACATCAACGGTTGATCGAAGGCGACGACGTTGGCCACCAGGTTGCGCTCACAGCGCACGGCCGCGCTGGCCAGCTCGACGCTGAGCATCGAGGCCAGAATCACTAGCCAGTTCAATAGAGACGGAGCGTGATGAATGCCAACCATGATCAGTAACCTCGTAGTGGGTGCTCTTGGGAACACTTCTCGACAAATGCCTCGGAGCAATCCGCGTGCCACAAAAAATCTCATTACTGTTCAATCAGTTACCGCGACCACTTGAGAGTCCGGGGAATATTCCCCACCCCTTTTCCCCACTTTTCGGGGCCATCCGGTTTGCCCCGAAAGTGGGGAAAACCGGTAGGGGATTACAACGGCGCATCCATCGCCAGGCCCTGCAGACGCCGGTACTGACGCAATACATTCGGCACATAACGTTGGGTTTCGGCGAACGGCGGAATCACCCGGCCACGGCTGAGCACCGCGTCCGGCCCGGCGTTGTAGGCCGCTACGGCGAGGGCAATGTCGTTGTCGAACAGGGTCATCAGGCGTTTGAGGTATTTCGCTCCGCCCTGGATGTTGGCCTTGGGGTCGTAGACGTCGGTCACGCCCAGTTCACGCGCGGTGTCGGGCATCAACTGCATGAGTCCGCCCGCGCCTTTGGCTGAAGTGGCGCCGGGGTTGTAATGCGACTCGGCGTTGATCACCGCGTGCAGCAGCGCCTCGGGTAATTGATTGACTTTGGCCGCCGCCGAAACCAGTTCCGCGTAGGGCTGGTTGGCGATCATTTGCGGCTGTTGGTCGAGGCTGGCCACCGGCAATTCAGCCTCGTGGATCACCCGTTCGTAAGTGCGTCCGGGCCGGTGAACGTTGGACAGGACATAGCTGCCCTTGGCGTCCACCGAGATGAACACATCGGCCTGCGCGGCGCCGCTGAGCAGCACACAACCGAGCAATCCGCTGGCGATAATTTTCATGTCGGGCCTCCCCGGATCGACCCCGATAAATTGGGGGAAATGCCCCAATGGCCGATCACGTTTGAGCCATACGCAAGCACTGTGCCGATTCTTGAAACTCCCGGATTACAAGGGTTACAGCCTATCCATTGATTTTCATTGGGGGCTGAGCATGGCAATTGCATAAGCCCTTCAGGCGACACGGCTGCCACTCACGGGAGGTCATCATGAAGCTGCAATTTCGTCCGCGTGGCCAACGCGGTTTTACCCTGCTCGAATTGCTTGTGGTGCTGGTGGTGCTCGGCCTGTTGGCCGGGATCGTCGCGCCGAAATACTTCGCCCAACTCGGTCGCTCTGAAGTGAAAGTCGCCAAGGCGCAGATCGAAGGGCTGAGCAAAGCATTGGATATCTATCGACTGGAAGTCGGCCACTACCCGTCCACCGAACAGGGCTTGCAAGCCTTGGTCACCGCGCCGAGTGACGAGGCGAAATGGACCGGCCCGTACCTGCAGAAAAAGCTGCCGCAGGATCCGTGGGGGCGTAATTACGCTTACCGTTATCCCGGCGAAAACAGCGAGTACGACTTGCTGTCGATGGGCAAGGACGGCCAGCCCGGCGGCGAAGGCGAGAACGCCGAAGTGACTAACTGGCAGTAAGCGGAGCGCGGCCCATGCGATTTCATCTGAAAGCGGTCGGAAAGGCGGGCGTGGTGTCGTTGAGCGTCGAGGCGTCCGGTGATAGCGAAGCGCGGCGCATCGCCGAGGATCAGGGTTTACGTGTGCTCAGCTCGCACGCCGACAAGCATTGGCGCTCGCTGAAACTGCGCCAGCGCGAGACCTTCAATCTGGTGTTGTTCAGCCAGGAACTGACCACCCTGCTGAATGCCGGCCTGCCGTTGATCGATGCGCTGGAAAGCCTCGCCGAAAAAGAAACCGCCCCCGCTGCCCGGAAAACCTTGAGTGAGCTGGTGCGCCTGCTGTACGAGGGCAAATCCTTCTCGCAGGCGTTGGGCCAGTTGTCGGCGGTTTTCCCGCCGCTGTACGTGGCGCTGGTACAGTCCAGCGAGAAGACCGGCGCGGTCGGCGATGCGCTCGGTCGCTACGTCAGTTATCGCCAGCGCATGGACGAGGTGCGGCAGAAAATCATCAGCGCCTCGATCTACCCGATGCTGTTGCTGATAGTCGGCGGTGGCGTGGTGCTGTTCTTGATGGGCTATGTGGTGCCGCGCTTCAGTCTGGTGTTCGAAGGGCTGGGGAATAACCTGCCGTGGCTGTCGCAGGTGTTGATGAGCAGCGGCATGTTTTTGCATGCGCATCAGGCGGAATTCTTTGGTGCGCTGGCGGCAATTGTCATCGCCCTCGCCGTGCTGCAAAAGCAACCGGCGTTTCGCCGTGGGCTGGATCGGCTGGTGGAGAAACTGCCGGCCGTGCACCAGCGGATTTTCATGTATGAACTGGCGCGGTTTTATCGCTCGCTGGGGATTTTGCTGCAAGGCGGGATTCCACTGGTGACCGCCATGGCCATGGTCCGTGGCTTGCTCACTGTGGCCTCGCGGGTGCGGCTGGATCAGGCCTGCGAGCGGGTGCGCGAGGGGCAGTCGCTGTCCTCCGCGCTGGAACTCAATCACCTGGTGACGCCGGTGTCTCTACGACTGCTCCGGGCCGGTGAACAGTCCGGCAACCTCGGGCAAATGATGGAACGCAGCGCCGACTTCTACGACGAGGAAATCAGCCGCTGGCTGGAGTGGTTCGTAAAACTGTTCGAGCCGCTGTTGATGACGTTTATCGGACTGCTGATCGGGGTCATCGTGATCCTGATGTACATCCCGATTTTCGAACTGGCTTCGAGTATTCACTGATCCCCGGGAACGGGTCGGATCTCTGCACCCACGCACTACTGCGTTCCCAGACAAAACCACAAAGACGGAGAACGATATGCACATTAAAAAGCTCGTGCTCGCAATGGCCATCGGCGCAGTTCTGTCGGCGTCTACGGTACTCATTCCGGACAGTGTGTCCGGAGTATCCAGTGCTCATGCCAAGGATGGGGGAAGCGGTGGTGGTGGAGGTAGCGGCGGTGGTGGAGGAAATGGAGGCGGAGGCGGAGGCGGCAGTGGTGGAAGTGGAGGTGGCGGCAATGGTGGCGGTAGCGGTGGCGGCGGCAGCCATGGAGGCGGCGGCAATAGCGGCAGCGGTGGCGGCGGCAACAGTGGACACAGCGGCAGCGACCACGGCTCGGGGCACTCGGGCGACAGCGCCTCATCCGGCCGCAACGGCACCCATGCTGAAGCGGGAGATGACCATGGCGTGCATCGCGCCGGTGAAGTCGGCGATGACCACGGGGTCCACCGCGCTGGAGAAGTCGGTGATGATCGTGGTGTCCATGCTGCGGCTGAAGCCGGCGATGATCGCGGCGTGCATGTCGGCGGTGAGCCGGGCGATGACAAGCGCGCCAACTGATTTTTAGAAACACCACAAAACCTGTGGGAGCGAGCTTGCTCGCGAAGGCGTCGGGTCAGTGAAGAATGAGTTGAATGACACACCGCTTTCGCGAGCAAGCTCGCTCCCACAGGGGTTTTGTGGAGTTTGAAAACCATTGCGCAGCTCAGAGGGCGACGTGGCTCTCGTTCAGGCGTTCGCGCAGGAATTCGACCAGTGCCTGCACCGGCCTGGACGCCTGACGATGCTGCGGATATACCGCCGACAACGTCAGCGGCTCGGGACGCAAATCATCCAGCACCGGCACCAGCCGGCCATCCTTCAACGCCGCGCCAACAATGAACGTCGGCAAATACGTAATACCCATCCCCTGCACCGCCGCATCTCTGAGCAACTCGCCGTTGTTCACGCGCATGCGCCCGGTGACATTGACCAACACAGGCTTGCCCTGCCCCGCGTTGAAGCGCCACTGCACCGAACGACTATGCCCGTATGGCAAGCAATCATGGCTGTGCAGATCTTCCGGCTGGAGCGGCGTGCCGCGCTCGGCGAGATACGCCGGGCTGGCGCAGTACACCCGCTCGATCGACGCGATGCGCCGGGCAATCAGTGTCGAGTCTTCCAGCACACCAATGCGCAGCGCCAGATCGTAGCCCTCACCGAGCAAATCCACCGGGCGATCACTCAAGTCGACCTCAACCGTGACCTCACGATAGCGCTGCAAGAACATCGGCAGCAAACACCCCAGATGCGCCACAGCAAACGACAGCGGCGCGCTCAGTCGAATCGTACCGCGCGGCTCGGCGGTCTGCCCGGCGATGCCCTGCTCGACCTGTTCGACTTCACCGAGCAGGCGCAATGCCGATTCGTAGTAACTCTGCCCCAGCGGCGTCACGTCCAGACGCCGGGTCGAGCGGTTCAACAATCGCACGCCGAGGCGCTCTTCCAACTGCATCAAGCGCCGGCTGACGAACTGCTTTGACAGGCCCAATTGATCAGCCGCTGAGGTGAAGCTGCCGGAGTCCATGACCTGGCAAAAAATACGCATGTCTTCGAACGGGTTCATTGTCACTCTCTGGTGGACAGTTAAACGCTTTATAGCCGCTTTTTCACTTTTCGGCAGCCTATTAATCTGTGCTCACGGTGTTGCTGAGGCCTGAAGCCCAGCGCCACAGCAGCCCGCAACCCAGGCAAATAAATCAAAAAATATTCAAAAGGATTTCCACCATGAACCTCGTCAAGAAAACCCTCACCGCTTCCCTCCTCGCCCTGTCCATCGGCAACGCTTTTGCCGCTGAAAGCAGCGGCGTCGAGCACAACACCCAGGCCTTCCTCAACGCCCTCGCCGCCGGCGGTGGCAAACCCCTTGAACAACTGAGCCCGAAAGACGCACGTGCGGTGCTGACCGGCGCCCAGGCTTCGGTGAAGGTGGACTTGTCCGGTGTTGAAGTCAGCGACAAGGCGATCAAGGTCGACGGCCAGACGATCAACCTGAAAGTGGTGCGTCCGGCCAAGGTCAAAGGCGAGCTGCCGGTGTTCATGTTCTTCCACGGTGGCGGCTGGGTCCTCGGTGATTACCCAACGCACCAGCGCTTGATTCGTGATCTGGTGGTGGGTTCTGGCGCGGTTGCGGTGTACGTCGACTACACGCCGTCGCCGGAAGCGCAGTACCCGACCGCGATCAACCAGGCCTATGCCGCGACGAAATGGGTGGCCGAGCACGGCAAAGACATCGGTGTCGATGGCAAGCGTCTGGCGGTAGCCGGTAACAGCGTCGGCGGCAACATGGCGGCGGTCGTGGCGCTGATGGCCAAGGAACAGAAAGCCCCGGCGCTGCGTTTCCAGCTGCTGATGTGGCCGGTGACCAACGCGCAATTCGACGACGGTTCGTACCAGCAATTTGCCGAGGGCCACTTCCTCACCAAAGGCATGATGCAGTGGTTCTGGGACAACTACACCACCAACCCCGCCGAGCGTGCGCAGATCCATGCTTCGCCGCTGAACGCCAGCGCCGAACAGCTCAAGGGCCTGCCTGCCGCACTGGTGCAGACCGCCGAATTCGACGTGCTGCGTGATGAAGGCGAAGGCTATGCGCGGCATCTCGATGCGGCCGGCGTGGCGGTGACCTCGGTGCGTTACAACGGGATGATTCATGACTTTGGTTTGCTCAATCCGCTGAGTCAGATTCCTGAGGTGAAAGCAGCGGTGCGTCAGGCGGCGGCAGAGCTGAAGACCCATCTGAATCCATAACGGCAAAAGATCGCAGCCTGCGACAGCTCCTACATTGGAATACGTTCTCCTGTAGGCGCTGCCGCAGGCTGCGATCTTTTCACTTGCAGACACCACGGAGCCAAGGTCATGACATTTTTCTACACCCACCTGCTGTCCTGGAGCGGCGCCCTGCTGCTGCTCGACGCTGTGCTCTGGCACTTCTCGCCCTTCACCCATCGCGCCCCGAGAGTCGGTGTACGGTTGGTGCTGTTTCTGGCGTTCACGGCGCTGGTGATCAACGCCGGCGTCAGTCCGTTGCAGGCTCCGCTGTTCGCCGATGACCGCGTGGCGCAATTGGGTGCGACGGCGCTGGGGATTTTCTGGTGGCTGTACGCGGCGCGGGTGCTGACCGAAGTCATCGGCCTGGCGCTGATGCGCCGCATCGGCCATAGCGGTCGTTTGCTGCAAGACGTGATCGGCGCATTGGTGTTTCTGGTGGCCACCGTCGCCGCTGCCGGTTACGTGCTGGAGTTGCCGGTGAAAGGTTTGCTGGCGACTTCGGGCGTGGTGGCCATCGTTGTCGGTCTGGCGCTGCAAAGCACCTTGGCCGATGTGTTTTCCGGGATCGTGCTCAACACCACCAAGCCGTATCAGGTGGATGATTTCGTGGTGATCGACGGCGTCGAAGGCAAAGTCTTCGACATCGACTGGCGCGCTACGCACCTGCTGACCAGCGCCGGGACCATGGCGGTGGTGCCGAACTCGGTGGCGGCCAAGGCAAAAATCGTCAACCTCAGCCGCCCGAACAACATGCACGGCGTGTCGATCAGCATTCAGGTGCCAAATCACATTCGCCCGCGCCGGGTACTGGATGCGCTTGATCGCACCTTGCAGGGCAGCAGTTCTCTGTTGTTGAGTCCGGCGCCGAAAGCCGTGTTGAAAGAGGCCGGTGAAACCATGTCGGAATACGTCGCCAGCGGCTTCATCGCCGAGCTGGGCAAAAAAAGCGAAGTGCGCAATCAACTGTTCGACCTCGCCCACCGGCATCTCGAAGCGGCGGGCATTTCGCGCCATCCCGACGGCGTAATTGAGCCGTCGACCCGTGCCCGCGCGCTGCTCGATGAAGTGAAAATCTTCCGTTCGCTGAGCAGCGAAGAACGTGATCGCCTCGCCGAATCGATGGTCGCGCAACAGTACGCGGCGGGCCAGGTGGTGCTGGATCTGGATGAGGTGCCGGACAGTCTTTTTGTGATCGCCACCGGGGTGGTCAGTGCCACCGTGCCTGACGGCGACAATAAGGTCGAGGCCGGGCGAATGGGGCCCAGTGAGGTCATGGGCGAACAGAGCATTCTGGCCGATACGCCGTCGCAGGCGACGTTCACGGCGTTGACGTCGAGCATCATTTATCGGCTCGACAAGAAGCTGACTCGTGAGTGCATGGAACAGCGCACGGAGGTCAGTCGGGCGTTGAATAAATTGCAGGCGGTGCGTCAACAGAACAGTCGCCTCGCGTTGATGGGCAAACCGGTGGCGGTGAGGAAAGGCGGGTTTCTCGGTTGGCTGCAGAAGCGTTGAAGCGGCAAGATCAAGATCAAGATCAAGACCAAGAGCCTACCCCCTCACCCCAGCCCTCTCCCCCAAGGGGGCGAGGGGAAAGGGAGCCGATCTCCATGTTTTTCAAGATCGGAGTTCGGCTCGGTATTGCAGGTCGACGTACCACGAAAGAAGCCGATCTCCGGGATTTTCAAGACCTGAGTTCGACTCGGTATTGCACGTCGGCGTACCTCGAAAGAACCCCTCGGTCAGTCCCCTCTCCCTCCGGGAGAGGGTTAGGGTGAGGGGCTTTTCAGGATCAGCCGATTACTTGGCAGTGAACTTGGTATAGCTGTTAATCAAGTTGCGGTAGTTCGGCAGACGCTCCGACAGCAGATGCGCCAAACCTTCCATGTCATTGCGCCAGTCGCCCTGCAGCTCGCACGCCACCGAGAACCAGTTCAACAGGTGTGCACCCGCCGCCGACATCCGCGCCCACGCCGCTTGCTGCACGGTGGTGTTGAAGGTGCCCGACGAATCCGTCACGACAAACACTTCATAACCTTCAGCAATCGCCGACAGCGTCGGGAATGCAACGCAAACGTCAGTCACCACACCGGCGATGATCAGTTGCTTGCGACCCGTCGCCTTGATCGCTTTGACGAAGTCTTCGTTGTCCCAGGCATTGATCTGGCCCGGGCGCTGAATGAACGGCGCATCCGGGAACTGCTCACGCAATTCAGGCACGATCGGCCCGTTTGGACCTGCGTCAAAACTGGTGGTGAGGATGGTCGGCAGCTTGAAGAACTTGGCGATGTCGCCCAGCGCCAGCACGTTGTTCTTGAATTCGTTCGGGGTGAAATCCTGGACCAGCGAGATCAGGCCGGTCTGGTGATCGACCAGCAGTACAACCGCATCATCTTTGTTCAGACGTGTGTAAGGAACGCTCATGGGAAAACTCCTGATGGACGGATGGATGAAGCGTGAAGCGCCGACCGGATGGCCGGCGCTTTAGGGGAAATCAGAAGGCGAAGCAGGAACAGCCGAACGCGCCCCAGAAACCGGCGAAATCGCTGACCGGTGCGTTCGACATCCGCGCCTTTTCATGGCTGTGGGTGTGTACGGCGCACGGGCCGCTGCACTGGTGCACCTGCGCCTGCAACGGCGAATTCGGCCGCCAGTGGCCCGGAACCTTCACGACAGGCGACCAGTCCGGCAGCACCGGAATCGAACGCGGGCCGAGGTCTTCGAAGTCGCCGGCGGCGTAGACAATCTTGCCGCCGACCACGGTCATGACCGATTCGATCCACTTGATCGCTTCTTCTTCGACATGGAAGAAGTCCGCGCTCAGCGCCGCCAGATCCGCCAGTTGGCCGACCTTGATCTGGCCCTTCTTGCCCTGCTCCGAGGAGAACCAGGCGCTGCCGTGGGTGAACAGTTCCAGCGCGGTGGTGCGCGGCAGACCTTCTTCGTACAAGGCCAGACCGCCGACGGTGCGGCCGCTGACCATCCAGTACAGCGACGTCCACGGGTTGTAACTGGAGACCCGCGTCGCATCAGTGCCGGCGCCGACCGGTACACCTTCGGCGAGCATGCGTTTGATCGGCGGGGTCGCTTCGGCAGCTTGCTTGCCATAGCGGTCAACGAAATATTCGCCCTGGAACGCCATGCGATCCTGAATCGCAATGCCGCCGCCCAATGCCTTCACCCGCTCGATGTTCTGCGGGGTGATGGTTTCGGCGTGGTCGAAGAACCACGGCAGACCGTTGAACGGAATGTCGCGATTGACCTTCTCGAACACGTCGAGCATGCGGCTGATCGATTCGTTGTAAGTGGCGTGCAAACGGAATGGCCAGCGCTGTTCGACCAGGTGGCGCACCACCGGCTCCAGCTCCTCCTCCATGGTTTGCGGCAGGTCCGGGCGCGGTTCGAGGAAGTCTTCGAAGTCCGCCGCCGAAAACACCAGCATCTCGCCAGCGCCGTTGTGACGCAGGAAGTCGTCGCCCTGATGCAACTTGACGCTGCCGGTCCAGTTCTGGAAATCGCTCAGCTCTTCTTTGGGCTTCTGGGTGAACAGGTTGTAGGCGATGCGCACGGTCAACTGGTCGTCCTTGGCCAGTTGCTCGATCACTTGGTAATCGTCCGGGTAGTTCTGGAAACCACCGCCGGCATCGATCGCGCTGGTCAAGCCGAGGCGATTGAGTTCGCGCATGAACTGGCGGGTCGAGTTGACCTGATATTCCAACGGCAGCTTCGGCCCTTTGGCCAGCGTCGAGTAGAGAATCATCGCGTTTGGCCGCGCGACCAGCATGCCGGTCGGGTTGCCATTGCTATCGCGGACGATCTCGCCACCCGGCGGGTTCGGCGTGTCGCGGGTGTAACCGGCCACACGCAGCGCGGCGCGGTTGAGCAGCGCACGGTCGTACAAATGCAGGATGAACACCGGGGTGTCCGGCGCGGCCTGATTGATTTCTTCAAGGGTCGGCATGCGTTTTTCGGCGAACTGGAATTCGTTCCAGCCACCGACCACGCGCACCCATTGCGGCGTCGGCGTACGGTCAGCCTGATCCTTGAGCATGCGCAGGGCATCGGCCAGCGACGGCACGCCTTCCCAGCGCAGTTCGAGATTGTAGTTCAAACCGCCACGAATCAGGTGCAAGTGCGAGTCGTTGAGACCGGGGATCACACAACGGCCATGCATATCGACCACTTGCGTGTTCGGCCCGCGCAGGGCCATGGCCTGGTTGTCGTTGCCGACGACCACGAAGCGGCCGTCGGTGATGGCCACGGCACTGGCCAGCGGTTTGGTGCGGTCGACGGTATGAAATTGGCCATTGAACAGAATCAGATCGGCGCTCATCGCAGTTCCTCAAGCAAAGTGAAAAGGAGCAAACCCCGCGTGCTCAGCGTGGCGAGGTCTCTTGGGAATCGAGGTGTTCATGGGCCAGGCTGGCTTCGAGCCACGGCGTAAACAAACGGGTGACCGGCGGCATTACCACGTACACCACCGACAGGACGATGGTCAGGGTGATCAGGAACGTGGCGACCACGTAATTGGACAAGAGCGGATGCAGCGCCAGCAGCGGCCCCCAGATCAGCGGCACGAGCAAGGTGTGCGGCAAAATCACCAGTAGCGTGACCACAGCTTGCTTCCAGCGCGGCGGTGGCGAAGCGGCATCGGCCAATGGGGTAAACCAGAATTCATTGATCGGCGCGACTTCGGTCTGATCGCCATCAGCCAGCATCGGTGCGGCTTCGGCGACCAGCGCCTGACGCTGCGACGACTCCAGCCAGCCTTGCATCGATTCGGTGGAGCTGAAGCGCAACACGCAGGTGTAGAAGTCGAGACGACCGCGCTTGCCGCGCACCACGTCCACACCCAGATGCCCTTCCCGCTGCCCTGCCACGTGGACGATATTGCGCAGCCAGGCTTCATACGCCGACTCGAAACCGGCCTTGACCCGGTGTTTGATAATCAATGTGACCGTCTCATCGGCCCCCGGTGCTTGTGGATTGAGGACTTCAGGCATAACGCAGCACTCCGGGCAAACGAACAGGAATCGCCAGCCGTCCCGGCCCGGCGATCAACACAGTGGTAAACAGGATCAGCAGTAACCAGCCGAACTGCCCCTCGGCCACACTCCATTGCGGATGCACGACCAGCAACGCCACCAGCAGCACAAAGAGAATAGGCACGCAGGCCAATCGCGCCAGTAACCCGGCGACGATCAGTAGCGGACAGAGAACTTCGGCGAAAATCGCCAGGATCAACGTGAGGTGAGATCCGAGGTGGAACGGGTCTTCGATCAGTTGCAATTGCGCGGTGAAATCCAGCAGCTTGGGCAAGCCGTGCACCCACAGCAGGAACAATCCGCCGCTGACCCGCAGGAACAGCAAACCGATGTCGCGTGCCCGTTCATCTGTTGAGGCATTCATGACCCGACCCTTGAAATGTCATTGGCTGGAATCATGCCAATGATGGTCGGGAGGAAATTGGATGGGTGTGCTCAGTTCTTGCGATCAACCAGGTTACCGGAACGCCGAAGAACTCTGTGGGAGCTGGCTTGCCAGCGATAGCGGAGTGTCAGGCGCCGTCGCTGTTGGCTGAGCTGACGCCATCGCTGGCAAGCCAGCTCCCACAGGGTTTCTGAACGTCCACAAGTTCTGTGTGGGAACGATCAGTGGTTCCGGTTAGCCTGGCACTTCGAGGTTATCCAGCACCCGGTTCACCGCCAGTTCACCGAGCATGATCAACTGCGCAATCCCCAACAGCGCCCGACGCTGCGGTGCAGGCAACAGATGAGCGACATCCTGGGCGATGGTCTTGGCCGAGGCGAGTGTTTCGCTGGCATCAGTCAGCAGTTCTTCGTTTTTGGTGTCGGCAGTTACCGCGTACATGCCACGGGTTCTGCGTGGGGGTGGCGTGGAGCCGGGTGGAAGGAGGTAATGGTCGAGGGCGCGGTCGGCGGCTTCGTGGAGTTTTCTGGAATCGATGGATTCGTAGGGGGATGTGGGGTCGATGTCGGGCGGGTTGGGTGTGACTTTGAACATGGTGAATCTCCTGTCCTGGGTTAACCACCATGACTTGTCGCTAAACAAATAATGGTGGCAGCTGCACGCAGGTTAGCGAACCGGGAGGAACAGGAACCCGGCAGACCCAAAGGCCTCCCGCGCGCAGCCGCCATAACATCAATTGCAAAAAGACAATCTGCAAAGACGTAGGGTGCACTGTGCGCCTGTATCCAATTCGGGTCGCTAAACCCGATCGCTGAACTATTCAGCGACCACCAAACGATAGAGACCCGACCACAAGCGCACAAGCCGGCGGATTCTGGCGTAGCTGTAGGCAAAGGCGCAAGGTTGCGTAGCCTGAAAGAGTGTCTGTGGGTGTTGCTTAAACGGCGGTGTTTAAACCACCGAAAATCTATGGATCACACCGAGCCAATGTGGGAGCGAGCCTGCTCGCGAAGGCGTCGGGTCAGTCGCTAAATGCTTTGAATGACACAGCGCTTTCGCGAGCAGGCTCGCTCCCACAGGGGTTTCGCGTGCTTGCTGGCATTTTGTCAGGGATTCAAATCACTGGAATATCCAGCGGCGCCGCCATGAACTGGCTGATCCGCGCGCGCAACCACTTCTCCGCCGGGTCGTTGTCATGCACCCCGCTCCAGGCCATCGACAATTGCGCCGCATCGATCGGAAACGGTGGATCTTCGGCGCGCAACGCACACCCTTCAACCAGTGCGCAGGCCGCGTAATCCGGCACGGTGGCGATCATCTCGGTGCCGGCAAGCAAGGCGCGCAAACCGCTGAATTGCGGCACGCCCAACACCACGCGACGCGAACGGCCGACCTTGGCCAGGTCCATGTCGATGTTGCCGCTCAAGTCGCCGGAGAACGACACCATCGCATGCGGGCGCTCGCAGTATTCATCCAGCGTCAGCGGCCCCGGACGGTCGTCGCCGCGCAGGACTTTGCAGGGAATGTCGCGCAGTTTTTTGCGCTTGGCGTTGGCCGGCAATTCAGTGGTGTAACTGACGCCAACGGAGATTTCCCCAGAGGCCAACAGTGCCGGCATCAACAAGTAATTGGCTCGGCGCACGACCACAACAATCCCCGGTGCTTCTTGCTGGAGCTGACGCAACAACGGCGGAAACAAGCCAAATTCGGCGTCGTCCGACAGGCCTATGCGGAAAACATCGCAACTGCTCGCCGGTTCGAACTCCTTGGCCCGGCTGACCGCGCCGGAGATGACATCCATCGCCGGCTGCAGCTCCTTGAGAATCGCCAGTGCCCGCGCGGTCGGCTCCATGCCACGCCCGTTGCGCAACAACAACGGATCATCGAACAGATCACGCAACCGCCCCAACGCCGCGCTGACGGCCGGTTGCCCCATGAACAGTTTTTCGGCGACGCGGGTCAGGTTCTTTTCGAACATCAGCGCTTCGAAAATCACCAGCAGGTTCATGTCGACGCGACGCAGATCGTTACGGTTCATGGGCATGTTTTCCTTTTCGGTGTAGGCCGTTTTTGCGGGTGGGCGCTGCGCACTTTACTCGATTAACGGCACCTTGGCCGCGCGCTTGTAAGGACCGTATTCCACGGGCACCCACTGAAAATGTTTGCCCTGCGCGGTGATATGACCGATGCCCGGGAACGGCAGGTGCGCCGCCGTCACCCACGTCTTGCTGACCACCGCCGCACTGAAGACTGCCTGACGAGCGTTGATCGCTTGCGCACTGTTGACATCAAAGCCGATTGACACTTGCGGATGCTCAAACTGCACAGCGAGGTTATGTACCAGATCCCCCATGAATACGATGCTCTGATTCTGCGAGGTGAAACGGTAGGTGGTGCTGCCCGGCGTATGTCCGGCTTCGAGTGTCGCTTCGACTAACCCCGGCAACGGCGACTGGTCAGCGGCGAATGTCTTGAAACGCCCGGCGGCGACGTAGGGCGCGGTGGAGTCCTGGGCGATCTTGAAAAATTCTCTGGCGCCGGCGGGAGCTTTGGCCAGCGCGGCCGGATCGAGCCAGTAATCTGCTTCCGCCTTGGCGGCATACACCGTGGCATGGGTGAACAACGCTTGCTTCTGTGCATCGACCAGACCACAGACATGATCAAGGTGCAGGTGCGTCAGCAAGATCGTATCGACCTGCTCTGGCTGGTAGCCGGCGGCCTGCATGTTCGCCAGGAGCTGCCCGGCGGTAGCGCCAATGCATTGCCCGGCGCCGCTGTCGACCAGAATCAGTTGCTTGCCGGTATTGACCAGAAAGGCATTGAACGCGGTCTGGACACCCGGGGTTTCAATCGAACGGCGTGCCAGCAGCGCGCGGATCTGACTCTGACTCATGCCCTGCAACAGCTTCGGCGACAGGTCGTTGTAGCCATCGAACAATGCGGTGACCTCGTAATCTCCCAGGGCCAGGCGGAAATAGCCGGGCGCCTGAGTGCCCTGCTGTGGTGCCTGAGCCATGACGCTGGACGTTACCAGCGCGAACGTCAGCGCCGCCGCTGCTTTGGAAATGCCTTTCATTTGATTCCCCCTGAACCTGCCGATTGCGGCGCCCCATCGGCTCGCCACGCTTGCAGTCATCGTGCCGCAAACAGCGGGGCGCAGACTTGCAGGGATGTGCTGAGTTCAGGTCAATGCGCTGGAATTAACAACGATTAACTCGTCAGTTCCCGGCCCTCACCCAACAATGAAGTCCTCTGCGCAGCGTTGTTTTTTTGACCTGAGGGGATGCGCCGACCGTGCATTCCCCATCGACACGGACTTTGGCCATGGCTCACTTACAGCACAGCGTCGCCCTCGCCCCCGCCAGCGAACCGCGCAAGTCCGGGATCGGCGGACTCAGTCCGCAGCGCGAACGACAGGTCAAACAGCTGATCCTCGAACGTCTGGGCGAAAGCCTCGAGGTCACTGAACTGGCGCGCGCTTGTTCGCTGTCACGCAGCCATTTTTCCCGCGCCTTCAAATGCAGCACCGGGTTGTCGCCGCAGGACTGGATTCGCACCCAGCGCATCGCGCGGGCCAAGCTGCTGATTCAGCACACTGACCTGAGCCTGACGCAAATCAGCCTGGAGTGCGGGTTCTGCGATCAGGCGCACTTTTGTCATATGTTCACCCGCAGCGAAGGCATCAATCCGTTTGCCTGGCGCTGCCAGATCACGAGAGAACCGAGGACTCACCGTTCCCAGCACGCTGTGTTTTGATCGCGGCCCCCGTTGCACTGAGGCTCAAACCTGAGGATTATGCCGGAACACCCCGGATTAGAAGGCCTGCGCACGCACCTGGCCCTACTCCGCTCTGTCCGTCGCAGCACCGCAGGAGTGAGCTGTTGAGTCTTTCGCCGAATCAGGCCCTCGGTTTTGGCCCCTATCGGATTCATCCCGGACAACGGCGCGTGCTCGAAGGCGAGCAGCCGTTACGTCTGGGCCGACGGGCAATGGACATCCTCCTGATTCTGCTGGCGCATGCCGGCGAAGTGGTGAGCAAGCAGCAATTGATGGCCGGGGTCTGGCCGGACACTGTCGTTGAAGACATCAACTTGCGCGTACACATGGCGGCGCTGCGCAAGGCGCTCGGTGACGGTCAGGCCGGCCAGCGCTACATCATCACCGTGGCGCAACGCGGTTACAGTTTTGTCGCACCGGTTTTACCGCAATCCATGGAGGAGCGTCCTGTGGGCGATGCTGGCGGTCGGCACAATCTGCCCTTGCGGCGCACGCGGATGATCGGCCGCCAGCCGCTGGTCGACAGCTTGATGACGCAGTTGCCGCGCCAACGCTGCATCACCCTGGTCGGCCCTGGCGGGATCGGCAAGACCACCGTGGCCCTGCGCGTGGCCGAGCAGTTGATCGGGCATTACACCGATGGTATTCGGCTGGTGGACCTGGCACCGCTCAACGATCCCCGGTTGATTTACTCGCATCTGGCCGCCCTGCTTGATCTGGCGTTACTCGAAGGTGATCCACTGGCAGCGCTGGTCAATGGTTTGCAACAGCGACAAATGCTGTTGCTGCTCGACAACTGCGAGCATTTGATTGATGCCGTTGCGGCGCTCAGTGAAAGCATTCTGCGCGGGGCGCCGCACGTGCATATCCTCGCCACCAGCCGCGAGAGTCTGCGGGCTGAAGGCGAGTACGTGCAGCGTCTGGACTCCCTCGAATACCCGCCAATGACGACGACGCTGAATCGTGAGCAAACGCTGAATTTTTCGGCGCTGCAATTGTTCGTCGAACGAGCGACGGCCGCGCAGGAAAGCTTCGAACTGAGCGATACCCAGTTGCCGCAAGCGATCGAGATCTGCCACCGACTCGACGGTATTCCACTGGCGTTGGAGCTGGCCGCTGCGCAGGTCGCCGAACTGGGTCTGGACGGTCTGTTGAGCCAGTTACAGGGCCGCTTGCCGCCGTTGGCAGCGGGCAATCAAAACAGTCTTGAGCGCCACCTCACCCTGCGCGCCACGCTGGACTGGAGTTTCAATCTGCTCGACCGTTGCGAGCAAACCTGTCTGCGCCGTTTGGGCGTGTTTCGCGGAGGGTTCACCCTGGAGTCAGCGGCGGCCGTGATCGTCGGCCAACAAATCGACCCCAGCATGGTGTTTGTGTCGATCAGCCAACTGGTGGCCAAGTCCCTGCTCGCCGTCGAAGTCGGTGACGAGGACGTGTTCTACCGTTTGCTCGACACCACCCGGCGTTACGCGCTGGAAAAACTCGATCACGCTGCCGAATGCGAAGAAACCCGCGAACGGCATGCCGAACGCTGTCTGGCGTTAATGCAGCAGGCGCAGAACGATTGGGAAAATACCCCGACGCTGTTGTGGATCGAACGCTACGCCCGAGGACTGGAAGATTTGCGCGCAGCGCTGGACTGGAGCCTGAACGGTGTCGGCCCCGGGGGGTTGGGAATTCGCCTGGCGGCGGCGTCGGCGCCCTTATGGCAGGAGCTGTCACTGCTCAAGGAGTACGGTGCCTATGTGCGTCGGGCGCTGAGCCTGCTTGATGAACTCGGCGAACCCTGCCTGCGCCTGAAAGTTGCGCTGAAACTGGCTCTTGGCAGCGCCTGCTACCACACATGGGGCGGCACTGCAGAAACCATCGAAGCCTTCATCGATGCCCGCCGGTTGGCGCACGAAAACGATGACGTCGCCGGGCAGTTACGCGCAGTGTCCGGGCACATGGCGGTCAACCTCAGCTGCGGCCACTACCGCATGGCGCTGGCACAGAGCGAGCACTTCGACCGCCTCGGTCTGCACGGTGACCCACTGTTGTCACTCAGCACCCACCGTTTGCGGGTATTGGCCCTGCACTATGCCGGCGATCAGCCGCAGGCGCGCCTGCATGCCGAGCAAGTGTTGCAGTACATGGCGCAAAGCGGCCATGTCAACCGCTTCACTCATGGCTTTGGCGTGCAATACGACCAGAGCGTCGCGTCGCTGACGGTGCTGGCACGGGTCTTATGGATGCAAGGTCTGCCGGAACAAGCCTGGCGCACGGCGCGGCAGGCCCTGGACATTGCCATACAGATCGACCATGGCACCTCGATTTGCTACACCCTGGCGCTGGCCAGTTGCCTGATCGCCCATTACAACGGCGATCAACAGAACGCTCGGGCACTGTTGCAGCTGTTGCTGGAGCAGTCGCAGAAGCATTCGGTGCTGCTGTTCAACGCGTGGGCACGGCACTATGCGCAGGTGATCGACGCGCAAGCCAAGGCGCCGGTGCCCAAGGACAGCAGCGGGCTGATTCGGGAAATCATGGTGACGCTGGATGGCCGTTTTGTGGATGACGCTTTGGTTGAGGGGGCGTTGAGTGGTGATGCGGGGTGGAGCACAGCGGAAATCTTGCGGGCTCGGGCGGATGCGTTATTGAGTGGAAAGAGGGTTTGTCTGGGCGGGCCTCTTCGCGAGCAGGCTCGCTCCCACATGGGTTCTGAGCACACCCAAAATCTCTGTGGGAGCGAGCTTGCTCGCGAAGGGGCCATTCAGGAAGCCGAAGCACTCCTGCAACAATCCCTGACCATCGCCCGTGCCCAAGGCGCGCTCGCCTGGGAACTGCGCAGCGCTACTTCATTGGCGCAACTCTGGCAGCGCCAATCGCGCAGCCAAGAGGCGCTGGATTTGCTCAGCCCGCTCTATCAACGCTTTACCGAGGGCTACGCGACTCCGGACCTGCGCAAGGTGCGCTTGCTGATCGACGATTTACGCGAGCACGTGCACGCCTGAGGCCTGGCGAATCCGCTTGATGTAACGCGCATGCCGGCGTTCAAGCTCAATCCCTTCCCCGCTGCGCTCAAGTTGCTCGCGGGCATAGCAGCGGGTGGTGTTGAGCATCCGGTATCGGCCCGCACTGCCGCCCCGCTCCACCGTCAATAATGACTTCTGCGCCAGACCGTCGATAATCGCGGCAAGCGTCTGCGGAGCCGATTGCGGACAACTGATCACCGCCAGCGCCGCCTCCAGCGTAAACGCCAGTTTGAACACCGATAAGCGTTGCAGCACACGTTGTTCCTGCTCACTCAAGCGCTGATAGCTCCAGTCGAGAACCGCCTGCATGGATTGGTGCCGCGACACTGCGGTGCGCCGGCCATGGCTGAGCACTTGCAGACCTTTGGCTATTTGCGCTTGCAAACCGACCAGCGCCAGCGCATCGATCTGCGCCGCCGCCAGCTCGATCGCCAAGGGCAAACCGTCGAGTTGGCGACAGATTTCAAAGACCGCTTTGACATCCTGCTCACGCAGGCGGAAATCATGCTGTCGAGCCCGAGCCCGGCTGACAAACAACTGCACTGCAGAATGACCCATGGCTTCAGTGATGCAATCTGCCGTCGAGCGTTTCGGGATGGCCAGGGGTGGCACGTACTGATGCGTTTCCAGACTGACGTGTAAGGCTTCACGGCTGGTGGCGAGAATCGACAGTCGAGGCGCGGCTTCGAGCAACGTTTCAATCGCAGCTCTGCAAGCGTCGCGGTGGTGGTCACAGTTATCCAGCAGCAGCAAGGCATGGCGAGTAGAGAGCCCGGTCAAATCGCAATCCAGGGTGCGCAGCACATGATCGAGGAGCGACGTGTCGCCGTCGTTCAAGCTCAGATCGACCTGCCACACGCCGTCTCGGTAGTACTGCAACAGCAGTTCTGCGACCCGCAATGCGACAGTGGATTTACCTACCCCGGCCGCGCCCGTCACGGTCATCAGTCGACAAAGTGGCATTTGCCGCACCAGCCCGCCGACCAGCGCATCGCGGCCGGCGACCGGGGTCAGTCGCGCAGGCAGATTATGCTGGGGCGTTTGCAAGCCCTCGAAGACCACTTGCGTGACGCTGTCGCAGCGTATCGGGGCAATAAAGCTGTAACCGCATTGCGGCACGTTAACGATGTAGCGCTGTCCGTTTTCACCATCACCCAATGCGCGCCGGAGTGCGGCAATGTGCACGCGCAGATTGATCTCCTCGACCACCGACGTCGGCCATACCAGAGCGATCAACTGTTCCTTCCTGACCACTCGACCGGCACGCTCGACCAGCACTTGCAGGATGTCCAGCGCACGACCGCCCATGCGCAAGGGCCGATCTCCATCGAGTATCAGCCGTTGCCGCAGGTGGAAGGCGTAAGGGCCGAAATGCAGCACCGACGCCGTGTTCAAATCGTTGAGGCTATCCATGCCAACTATCTTGGCAGCCTCAGATGACGCGACAACCGCTAGACGAGGCGCAGCACGGACATCCGGGTGCGCCAGACGGACACAAGCGCTCTAGCTGAACTGTTCGCGGTACTGCGCAGGGGTCAGGCCGAGCTTTTCAGCGAACAGTGAACGCATGTGCCGCACACTGCCGAAACCGCTTTTGTAAGCCACGGTTTTAAGCGGCAGATCGCTGGTTTCCAGCAGATTTCGCGCGCAGTCGATGCGCGCACTTTGCAGAAATTCCATCGGCGTCATGTTGATGTCGCGGGTGAACACTCGCGCGAAGTGCCGCGCACTCATGTTGGCAATGGCCGCCATGCGCTCGACCGTGAAAGCTTCGTCGAGGTGCTCCAGCACATAATTCTGCGCGCGGGTGATCGGCGTTTCCTGCGGTGCCACGGCAGCCATCAGCGGACTGAACTGCGCTTGACCGCCCTGCCGTTTCATCACCACCAGCAGGACTTTGGCTACATCCTGGGCGAGTTTCTTCCCATGATCACGGGCGATCACCGCCAGCGCCATATCGATACCGGCCGTGACGCCACCCGAGGTGATCAGGTTGCGATCCTCGACATAGATCTGATCGGTCGTGACATGGGCTTTCGGGAACCCCTTGATCAGGCGCTCGGTGTAATTCCAGTGCGTGGTCACGCGATAACCATCAAGCAAACCTGCATGCCCCAGCACGAAGGCGCCGGTGCAAATCGAACCGTAATAGTCGACCCGCTGGGCGGCGCCCTTGAGCCAGGCAAACAGAGACGGAAATCGCCGGTTGTAGGCGCCGGGGCCTCCCGGTACCAGCAGCAGATCATAATGCTCGGCGTCGTCGTCAATGGTCCGGTCGGCATGTACCAAGACGCCGTTGGACGCCCGAAGCGGACCCGGTTCGGTGCCGAGGGTGATCAAGCGATAATGCGCATCGGGCTTCAAGTAGCGATTGGCAACCGAAAAAACCTCCAATGGCCCGGCCATGTCGAGCAGAAGAAAGTCGGGAAACAGCACCATTGCCACGGTTTTCATGGGAGGACATCACTTAAATCTAAGAGGCGTGAGACAACCCGGACATTATGGCCAACCACGGCCGCTTGGGCGCAAAAGTTTTGTGTGAAGGCTATCGCAAAACTGTCAACCTGACAGGGACAGTCTTTCAATTTCCACCTACTTATTGCGCAACCCGGTAAACAGTAACCTTCTCCTCACTCGGACGAATTCACGTCCCGCAAGGAGATTTCATCATGCTGACCCTTCGCAAAGCCTCCGATCGTGGCCTCGCCAATCATGGCTGGTTGAAGTCCTTTCACACCTTTTCCTTCGCCAGCTATCGCGACCCTCGCGAGCAGGGTTTTTCCGACCTGCTGGTGATCAACGATGACCGCGTTGCCGCCGGTAAAGGCTTCGGCCAACACCCGCATCGCGACATGGAGATTTTTTCCTACGTGCTGGAAGGTGCGCTGGAACACAAGGACACGCTGGGCACGGGTTCGGTTATCCGCCCGGGTGACGTGCAATTGATGAGCGCCGGCAGTGGCGTGGCACACAGTGAGTTCAACCATTCGGCGACCAAACCGGTGCACTTTTTGCAGATCTGGATTGTGCCGGAGGTCGCCGGTGCCAAACCGCGCTATCAACAGGAGCATTTCAGCGCGGGGAAAAAACGCGGTCGTCTGCAGTTGATCATTTCGCCGGACGTCCACGACGGCTCGCTGAAAGTGCGGCAGGACGCACGGGTGTACGCAGGGCTGTTCGACGGCAAGGAAAGCGCCACGCTGAAATTGCCGGCCAACCGCTACGCCTATGTGCATGTCGCACGTGGCAGCGTTGAACTCAATGGCCAGCAACTGCGCGAAGGTGACGGCGTGCGGGTTCGCGAGGAACAGTTGCTGACTTTGAGCAACGGTGTCGATGCCGAGGTGTTGGTGTTCGACTTGCGGCCGCAGGAATTGCCAGAGATGCCATGACCTGGTATTTCAATGCTCACGAAAAACGGCCTTCTTTGAAGGCCGTTTTCTATTGTGCTGATTCGGGTGCTTGTTGCGCAGCAGGTCTTGGTGCGCCTATATCTTTACCTACCTGGATCGCCGCGAGTGTCGTCTGCAAGGTGGATAACACCGCTGCCTGATTGGCGAAGTGCGCCCCCACGACGACGGTGATCATTCCGAGAAAATGGACGGCTGTCGTCGCCCAGTAATGCGCCTTCACTGTCGAGGCTTGTTTGATGGCTTCTTTTGAGTCTTCGGCGATTTTTTGTACGCCGTCCCACATCAAATCGTACCGTTTGTCCCTCTCCGCCTGAGTCAAAAGATAAGCATCGATTTTTGCCGACACACCCTCGAACCGAGCATCCATCCTCGTCTCAATGGTCTCGATCCTGGCATTGAACTCTTCACGGCTTATAGCGTTCATGGTTTGAGTATTCCGACCTTTACTCGATAGGTCACTGATTGGATTTTGACTGAATTCCGTGGTTCTCAATTCGGCACCTTCCTGGGTTTACCAATACCTTCCCTGGTATCAACATCAGTGCGAGCCCTGCGCCCCTCACCGACATGCCGTAACAATAGGCCCCATCCAACAGGCTCACAAGCCGGGAGATTCTGCCTCTGGTGTAGGCCGTTTCGTCAGAGGTTGTAGCCCTGCCAACACAGCATCTACCTACCCATTCTCCGACGCGAACACGTCGACAATCTGCTCAATCACCGCCCTCACCCGCGCGGTATGGCGTAGGTCCGCGTGGGTTACCAGCCATACCTCATATGGCAACGGCGTAGCGCGCTCCGGCCAGAGTCTGATCAAGCCATCGCGCTCGCCCATGTACACCGGGATTTCTCCTACACCCAGCCCTGCTGCAATCGAACGACGGACGAGCAAACTGGAACTGAGGCTGGCGACGATCCGACCACGACTCAACGGCTCAGACACCAGCGTCAGGTCCTTTTTGCCTTGCAGATACGGTTGATAAACCACCAGATCATGCCCTTCAAATGCCGTGCCCGGCGGCGGTACTCCATTGGCGTCTATATACGCTTGGGAAGCGAACAGCCCCACCGGCCATCGGGCAATTCGCCGGGCGATCAGGTCCGGGTTGTCCGGTCGGGTGTTGCGCACAGCGATATCCGCCTCGCGCTTGGCCAGGCTGAGGATCTGTGTGGACGCATCCAGTTGCACTCGCACGTCAGGGTGCTGCTCGTGCAAACGGGCAATCGCCGGAATCAGGAAATCGATGGCCAGCGAATCAGTGGTACTGACGCGCACCGTGCCGGTCAGGCGATCGTCCAGGCCTTGAATCTGCCGCTCCAGCTCCAGCGCCGAATGCTCCATTTTTTCAACGCTTTTAAGCGCTGCTTCGCCGACCGCTGTCAACGCGTACCCGTCAGAGGTACGCAGGAACAACGTCGCGCTCAGGGATTTTTCCAGTGCCGTGATGCGCCGCCCGACGGTCGCCTGATCCACCCCCAGAACCCGTGCTGCGCCGCGCAACGTCGACTCGCGGCAAACGGCAAGAAACACCCGTGCATCATCCCAATTCATGCTGCCTCCCAATGATGCAAATTCGCATCGCAATGCCGCTTAATCGCTGCATTAACGCAGCAAAGATAGCCGATATGCTGAGCGCCATAAACCTTCCACGAGATTGCTGACATGCGCACTCCAAGTCCCACCGGTATCTGGCTGCCGATCTTTGCTGGCCTGTGCGCCAGCCTGGTCAGCATCGGTCTGGCGCGTTTCGCTTACACGCCGTTGATTCCTTCGCTGATAGAAGCGCAGTGGTTTAGCGCCAATGATGTGGTCTACCTCGGCGCAGCCAATCTGGTGGGTTATCTGATCGGCGCCCTGCTGGGCCGGCCGACAGCGCGCCAGCTCGGCAATAAAAATGCTTTGCGGCTGATGATGCTGGTGGTCACGGCGGCATTTTTCGCCTGCGCGTTTCCGTTGTCGGTGAGCTGGTTCTTCGGCTGGCGACTGCTGTCAGGGATTGCCGGCGGTGCGATCATGGTGCTGGTGGCCGCGACGGTATTGCCGCATGTTCCGGCGGCGCGTAAAGGTCTGGCCAGTGGCGCAATCTTTCTCGGCATCGGTCTCGGCATTGCCGGTTCGGGCACGCTGGTGCCACCGCTTTTGAGTCTTGGTTTGCAAGCGACATGGCTGGGCCTGGGGGCTTTGGCCTTGTTGCTGACAGCGTTGAGCTGGTTCGGCTGGCCGTCTGATTTCCAGCACCCGGTCGTTGCGCAAGAAACAATGCCCGCAGAACCGACACCGCGCGGGGTGTATTTGCTGTTCGCTCAATACGCCTTCATGGCCGCAGGCCTGGTGCCCGCCATGGTGTTTCTGGTCGATTACGTGGCGCGAGGACTCGGTGCCGGGGCGCATATCGGCGCGTTGATCTGGGTGATGTACGGCTTGGGCGCGATTGTCGGCCCGGTGAGTTATGGCTTTCTTGCCGATCAGCTTGGCGCACGCTCCGGCATTCGCCTGGTGCTGGCAGTGCAGGCGATTGCCCTTGGGTTGCTGGCGATGTCCCACTCGTTTGTGGCGCTGGCGCTGTTGGCGGTAATTCTCGGTTCATTTCCGCCCGGAATCGTGCCGCTCGCCCTGGCTCGAGTGCATGAGCTGGTGCCGGAGCACCATCGCCAACAGATCGCCTGGAGCCGTGCCACGGTGTCATTCGCCACGTTTCAGGCGCTGGCCGGGTTTGCCTATTCGGCGCTGTTCAATGCCAGCGGCGGTCATCACGCGTTGTTGTTCGTCATTGCCGCTGGCGCGATCGTCGTGGCGCTGCTGCTGGAGCAAGTCATGAAATGGCTGCCCGCCCCGGTTGAGCCGCGCTGCTGCGCAAATTGAAGGGAATCATTGCCGGCTCGGCATGCTCCCACTTACACCACTCAAGCCAAGAGAAACGATATGTCCCTGCCCAATGAAATGACCCGAATCGAAATCACCGAACCCGGAGGCCCCGAGGTCTTGCAACCTCGACGCGTGCCGCTGCCGGTCGCGGCACAAGGCGAAGTACTGATCCGCGTACACGCTGCCGGAATCAACCGGCCGGACGCCTTGCAGCGTGCTGGCAAATACCCGATGAAACCCGGCATGAATCCGATTCCCGGGCTGGAGGTCGCCGGTGAAATCGTGGCGCTCGGGGCGGGTGTCAGTCAGTTCGCCGTGGGCGACAAAGTCTGCGCGCTGACCAATGGCGGCGGTTATGCCGAATACTGCGCAGTCCCGGCCGGCCAGACCCTGCCGACTCCCGATGGCGTGGACTGGGTGCACGCCGCTGCGATCCCGGAAACGTTCTTTACCGTGTGGGCCAACCTGTTCGGCCTAGGCGGCGCCAGCCATGGTCAACGCGCGCTGATTCACGGTGGCACCAGCGGCATCGGCACTACCGCACTGATGCTCTGCCGCGAATTCGGTATAGAAGCGTTCGCCACCGCCGGCAGCCCGGACAAATGCGCAGCGATCAGCAAGCTTGGCGGCTTGCCGATCAACTATCGCGAGCAGGAGTTCGCCGAAGTCATCGCCGATAAAACTGCAGGCCAGGGCGTCAATGTGATCCTCGACATCATGGGCGGTTCGTACCTCAACGCTAACGTCAGCGCTCTGGCGATGGACGGTCGTCTGGTCATGCTCGGTTTCCTTGGCGGCGCACGGGCCACTGACTTTGATCTGCTGGCAATGATGGCCAAACGTGCGGTCATCACCGGTTCCCTCTTGCGCGCCCGCACTGCTGTCGAAAAAGCCGCGATTGCCGATCAACTGCGTGAGCATGTATGGCCAGCGCTGGCTGCCGGGCGCTGCCTGCCGATGATCGACAAGGTTTATTCGCTCAACGATGCGGTTCAGGCTCACGCGCACATGGAGGCCGGCGACCATATCGGCAAGATCGTGCTAAGGGTGGTGTGAATCGTTGCAGCATTTTGTAATCGTTGCGCCGGGACGGTGGTCGAAAAATTCACGCGCAGACCAAGTCATCTGGTAAAAAGCCTTCTTTGTCTGCGCCTGGGTGAAACGTTTAATGTTCCTGTCCTTCATGACGCGTCTGCGCCGCCGCCGTTTGGCGTTCGCCTGCATGGCCGCGCTGATTATCGGCGTGCCGACCAGTTGTGCCGTACTCGAACACACCGAACGCAAACTGCTGTTTCGCATCGAACCGGGCACCGCCGGCTGGTATCACGGCTTGCCTGGCAGCGTGCAGGAACTCGACCTGCAACCAAAGAGTTTCAAGGCCGGGCAGAACATTCATGCCTGGTGGTGGCCGGCGGAAAAGGCCAATGCGCCGGCCATTCTCTATCTGCATGGCGTGCGCTGGAACCTCACCGGACAGTTGTTCCGCATCGAACAATTGCGCGCGGCGGGTTATTCAGTGCTGGCCATCGACTACCGTGGTTTCGGCAAGAGTCACGGTGATCTGCCATCGGAAAGCAGTGTCTACGAAGACGCGAGGGTGGCGTGGGAGCGCTTCAAACTGCTGCAACCGGATCCCGCCAAACGCCTGATCTACGGGCACTCGCTGGGCGGCGCCGTGGCGATCGATCTGGCAGCGGAACTTGGGCAGGCGGCCGCCCGCGATCACTCCGCGCTACCCGTGCGCGGACTGGTGATCGAGTCCACCTTCACCACGCTGGCGGATGTCGCCGCGTCCGTGGCCAACACGTCACTGCCGGTGCGCTGGCTGCTGTCGCAGAAATTCGATTCGATCGACAAGATCGCCGACATTCATATGCCGCTGCTGGTGGTTCACGGTCTGGCTGACGCTTTCGTTCCTCCGCGTTTCAGCGAGCAACTGTTCAACGCCGCGCAACAACCCAAACGCCTGTTGCTGGTGCCGGGGGCAACGCACAACAACAGCATGGCGCTCGGCGGGCAGAATTACCGCAAGGCGCTCGACAGCCTGATGCAGAGCAAGCCCGCCCCACGGATGGCCGGGCCGGCAACCGTGCGCAGCGGACGGGATACTTAACGGTAGCCGCGAGCCTGCAAATCGAACAGTTGCGCGTAATGCCCGGCAGCGGCGATCAGTTGATCGTGGCCGCCCTGTTCCAGAATCTGGCCTTGTTGCAGCACGATAATATGGTCGGCATTGCGCACGCTGGAAAAACGATGGGAAATCAGCAAGGTCATGCGACCTTCGCTGTGCTGGCTGAAATGCTCGAACACCGCCGCTTCGGCCGCCGGATCAAGGGCGGAAGTCGGTTCATCGAGGATCAGAATGTCGGCTTCACGGCGCATGTACGCGCGGGACAAGGCAATCTTCTGCCACTGCCCGCCAGACAACTCCTGGCCACCGGCAAACCAGCGTCCCAATTGCGTGGCATAGCCCTTGTCGAGCCCTTCGATAAAGGGGGCAGCCATGCCTTGGGCAGCGGCCTCTTTCCATCGTTGCGAATCGTTAAACGCCAAAGTATCGCCGACGCCGATGTTTTCTCCGACGCTGAACTGGTAGCGAATGTAGTCCTGAAAAATCACGCCAATCCGCCGACGCAACGCGGTCTCCTGCCAATCCTGCAAATCGCTGCCGTCGAGCAGGATGCGCCCTTGATCGGGGCGGTAGAGCCGGGTCAGTAACTTGATCAGTGTGGTCTTGCCAGAACCGTTCTCCCCGACCAGCGCCACACTCTTGCCGGGCACCAGTTGCAGGTCAATGTTTTCCAGTGCCGGCCGACTGGCACCGGGGTAACGGAAACCGACGTTTTCGAAACGCAAACCATCGCCCGGGCAGACGCCGACCGTCAGGTGACCGGAATCCACCTGCACCGGTTCGGCCAGGTATTCATAAAGACTCGTCAGGTAGAGGCCGTCTTCGTACAGGCCGCTGATCGCACTTAGACTGCTGCTCACCGCGCTTTGGCCTTGCTTGAACAGCACCAGATACATGGTCATCTGGCCGAGGCTGATCTGGCCATGCACGGCATCGATCACCACCCAGGCATAGGCCGCGTAAAATGCCGCGGTACCGAGAAGACCGAGAGCGAAACCCCAGCCATCGCGCCGCAACGTCAGGCGTCGGTCTTCGGCATACAGCCTGGCGAACGTGTCGCGGTAGCGTTGCAGCAACAACGGTGCAAAACCGAACAGCTTGACCTCTTTGATATAGGTCTCGTGGGACAGCAAGGTTTCGATGTAATTCTGCTGCCGACTCTCCGGCGCGCGGCGGGTGAACAGGCGAAAGGCGTCCCCGGAAAAGTGCGCTTCGGCGAAGAACACCGGCAACGCCCCCACCACCAGCAGCACCAGCGCCCAAGGCGAAAAATGCACCAGCAGCACACCAAAGCTGATCAGCATGATCAGGTTCTGAATCAAGCCCAACGACTTCATGACCAGCGCCAGTGGCCGGGTCGAAGCCTCGCGACGGACACGCACCAGTTTGTCGTAGAACTCGGAGTTCTCGAACTGCACCAGTGACAGGGTCTGCGCTTTTTCCAGGATCAGCGTATTGACCTTCTGCCCTAGCTGCACCCGCAACAGCGACTGCTGCACCGACAGTGCCCGTTGTGTGCCGGACAACAACGCCAATACCCCGGCCTCCAACAAAACGTACCGCAACACTGGCCACAGCGGCGCACTGCCGTGTTGTGCGTGTAACTGCATCGCTGTAACCACGGCATCGACAATCCGCTGCCCCAACCACGCCGCCAGTGCCGGCAGCAAACCGGCAACCAACGTTGCCAGCACCAGCCCCAGAAACAAGCCGCGCGATGTCCCCCAAACCAAACGCAAGGCGCGCTGCGCCTGATCGAACAAAGAGCTGAAACGCGATAGATCAGGCATGGGGCATTGGACTCGGCAGGCGATGGTGGTGCGTTATGGTACTCCAGCGCTACGACCGAATTTCACACGACGAGCGCGTTATTGTCGACGCGTTTTTTAGAACAAAAACATCTGGAAGAATCGGGTCTTTGCGGCGTCCAACGCTCTGCTATGTTTTAACCGCCCCACGCGGAACCCGGCGAACACCCGCCACGCTCCGCGCCTGACTGCCGGGAGCAGAGACATGAGAATCGACCCGTACCTGATCTTCAACGGTGATTGCCGCGAAGCCTTCACCTTCTACGAACAAGCCTTGCCGGGAACACTGGAGGCCATGATGACGTTCGGCGAAACACCCGCCGCCGAGCATGTGCCTAAAGAGCATCAGCACCTGATCATTCACACTTGCCTGAAAGTCGGCGATCAAATGATCATGGCCTCGGACACCACGCCCGATCGGCCGACTCAAGGCATGAGCGGCTGCTCGATTTCGCTGAACGTAGACAGCATCGCCGAAGCGGAGCGCGTGTTCAACGCACTGGCCAAGGACGGTCGCGTCGACATGCCGCTGGAAGCGACCTTCTGGGCCGCACGCTTCGGCATGTTGGTGGATCGTTTTGGCGTGTCGTGGATGGTCAATTGCGAAAGTGAAAAGTGACGCTGAGATTCGTCAGGCATGAAAAAGCCCAACCTGTTCAGGTTGGGCTTTTTGTATTAACGCTGGGCCAATTCGTGGCGCACGCATTGTTCGTAATAGGTCTGCTTGACCGCCGCTGGCTTAAGCTTCGACGTGCTGTTGTAGGTTTGCTCGGTAATCCCCATCGCGGTCATGCGCATCCAGGGCTGCTGGAACCGGCGCACCTGCAATTGTTTGCGTGCGCCGTACAGCGAGACGCCCGACAACTTCGATTGCTGGGCACCGGCAGCAATCTCCGAGCCCCAGGTGCAGGCAAAGCGATGGCTTTTGCTCAGTTCTTTCGCCTGCACTCCCACCGCGAAAACAGCCAGGGAAAGCGTTGCAACGGTGATGACAATCGTCCGCATAGAGCCAACCTAACCTTTTGAAAAAAGGCGATTTTGCCGGGGAAGCAAAAATCCGGGGGCCAGCAATTTGCCGCCTTTCGCGAGTTTTTTGCGGACGTAAAAAAGGGCGGTGGGGTTTCCTGATGAAATCCCACCGCCCTGGCCTGGCAATCAAATGGCGATGACCTCAACGCGCAATCGATCAGCGCCCTCCTCCCGACAATCGATGCGAACCGGCAAAAACAACTCGATCACCGCGATATTGCTGTGCAGATGCTCGGTCATGCGTGGCGTGGTGAACGAGCCACCACCGGCCAGCGCCATTGGCAACAGCAACTGATCGGCAAGGTGCTCGGCCACCGCAGCACCACTACGCAACCAGTCGGCGGCCTGATTGATCGCGGCGTCGGCTACTTTTTCCGCCCGTAGCGACACTTGGCCAAACGCGCTGAACACTTCGGTGACGTGCTCGAATGCGTACTCCAGCAACAACACATTGCCCGGCCCCCGCGCCGGATCGAGCGTGACATGTTGCAGCGCCGCAGGCGGCAGACTCAAGCGCTTGGCAACCTGGCTCAACTCACGTTCGGCCACCGTCGGCGCCAGCCCGGCGGTCAGCGCCGATGCGTGCTGCGAAATCGCCTCGCCACGTTCACACAAGTCCAGCCGCATCAGGTTCGACGGCTGCACGTTCACCTCGATCTCGCCACCGCCTGCCGGGACAAATCCATGTCGCAACAAGTCCAGCTCGACGTTTGCGCCCATACGCCGCAACAGCGGCAACCAGCTGCGCGAGAGAAAGTCGGTCGGCGGCGCCAGCGGGTTATGCGTGCCACCCGAGATGCGCACCCGACTCACCTCTGGTGCCCGCAACAGCGCCGGCAACAAGGTCTGCAAGACCAGCGTGCAACTGCCGGCGGTGCCGATAGCGAACTGGTATTCGCCAGAGCGAATCGCGCCGGGCTCAAAGCTCAACGCTTGCGAGCCCAACTGCGCACCGGAAACCGTCGCGCCGCAGACCTCGGCCGCCGCCATGACGGCCGTCAAATGTTGCCTGAGCAATCCCGGACGGCTGCGTTTGGCGCGGATCTGTTTAATGCGAAATGCCCTGCCTGTCAGCATCGACAGGCTCAAGGCACTGCGCAACACCTGGCCGCCACCGATGGCACCGTCCAGTTCTATCACTTCCTGTTTCATTGCATTCCTTACGCGTATCGCCCGACGGTATCCCTGAGGTACCGATCCAGACGTCGCGAGTCTTCCTGAGTTCTGAGTAATGTGGGCACTTCGCGCTCAAGTTCGGCGGCGATGAACCCGTGCAGCGCCGGACGACGCGGCCCGTAAGCGCTCTCGTCGGCATTGCGTTTGAGGGCCAGCAGTTCGTCGACTTCCGCGAGCAGCGCGCGGTCGTCGACGGTGGTCAGCAGGTCGGCGAACGTCATCGGCGGCCGCCCTCGGCCCTGGTCGATCCAGCGCACCGCCAGCAGCGGCCGCAGCACATAGAAGTACTTCTTGAAACGGACGGTTCCACCTTGCAGGTAACCGCGAAAGTTCTTCTTCGCCATCGACAGATAGTGACTGCGCGCCGCTGGCGGGCTGTAGAACGCTTCGGCGAGTTCGCGCAGCTGTGCCACCTGAGCGGTTTCACTGCGATAAACCAGCGGCGAGTCGAGCCACTCCAGTAACGTCGGATTGGATTTGCGCAATAACCCGAGGGTCTTGCGCAGTTCCCAGCCACTGACGTCGAGTTCATCGCCCAGCGGACGTTCGATCACATCGCGCGGCGCATCGACCTGAACGAACCACTCGGGCTTTTCCACATAAACAAACCGCACGTCGTAATCGCTGTCGGTCGAGGCAAAACCCCAGGCCCGGCTGCCTGACTCACAGGCGTATAACACCGTGACATTACGTTCACGCTCTATGCGCGCCAGCTCTTCCAGTACCCGCGCACGCATTGTGGCGCACAGCGGATGACGCTCTTGCAGTTCCATGACTTGCTTTTCCTTTTATCCTTTGACGCACACCACCTGACGCAAGGTGTGCAGCACTTCCACCAGCTCACGCTGGGCGTGCATGACTTTGTCGATGTCCTTGTAGGCCATCGGAATTTCGTCGATCACCGCTTCGTCCTTGCGGCACTCGACGTGGGCAGTGGCGCGAATCTGATCTTCGACGGTGAAGGTGTTCTTCGCCTTGGTGCGGCTCATCGTGCGGCCGGCGCCGTGGCTGCAGGAGCTGAACGACTCTTCGTTGCCCAGACCGCGAACGATGAAACTCTTGGCACCCATCGAGCCCGGAATAATCCCCAACTCGCCCTTCTTCGCCGACACCGCGCCTTTGCGGGTAACCAGCACCTCTTCACCAAAATGCCGCTCTTTCTGCACGTAGTTGTGGTGGCAGTTGACCGCTTCCAGCGCCACTTCAAACGGCTTGCGAATAATCTGCCGTGTCGCCTGAATCACTGCGCGCATCATCAGCTCACGGTTTTGCCTGGCGAAGTCCTGCGCCCAACCCACCGCTTCCACATAATCATCAAAGTGCTGGCTGCCTTCTTCGAAGTAGGCCAGGTCACGGTCCGGCAGGTTGGCGATGTGCTGACGCATATCCGCCTGAGCCATCTGGATGAACAGGTTGCCGATGGCGTTGCCGACACCGCGCGAGCCACTGTGCAACATGAACCAGACCCGGTTGGCTTCATCCAGGCACACTTCGATAAAGTGGTTGCCGCTGCCGAGCGTACCGAGGTGCCCACGGTTGTTGGTGTTGGCCAGTTTCGGGTACTTGTCGGTAATCAATTTGAACCGTGGCTGCAGCCCCGCCCAGGCCTGATCGGCTTGCTGCGGGATTTCATCCCAGGCGCCCTTGTCGCGTCGCGAGCGGTTTGAACTGCGGCCATGCGGCACGGCTTGCTCGATAGCGCTGCGCAGACCGAGCAGGTTGTCCGGCAAATCAGCGGCGGTCAGCGACGTGCGCGCGGCGATCATGCCGCAGCCGATGTCGACGCCGACCGCTGCCGGAATAATCGCGCCGACGGTCGGGATCACGCTGCCGATGGTCGAGCCCTTGCCCAGGTGCACGTCCGGCATGACCGCCAGATGTTTGAAGATGAACGGCATTTTCGCGGTGTTCATCAACTGCTCGCGGGCCTCGTTTTCCACCGGGACGCCTTCGGTCCAGAGTTTGATCGGTTTGCCGTTGGCGACTTCGAGCAGTTGGTAAGCGTGTTCTTTCATGTCTTCATTCTTTATTCATTGGCCGATGATTCGGCGTTGTTCTGTAAGTCGCAGCGACAAAAACACAGGCACTGTGGCTCTGCCAGTTGAGCCCCCGTTGCCGGGGCGGGTGTCGAACCCGCGTTCCGATGGAGTACCTGTCGCATTCGCTGCCGATAACTGCAAAAAAGGTGGCACGACAAAAGTTGATGACTGTTGCGCGTTGCCGCGCTCCGGACTTAACCGGCCTAAGATGTACAGCCATCAGGCATTCGTGCCGTCACTGGCGCTGACAAGGGCTTGATGAGACGTATTGGATGTAGTCCCATCGGCATTCAGCGCCGGTGATCAATCAATTCATGACGCGCTTTCGATCGCCTCGACCCAGTGCTGCGCACTGTATTGGCCGCTGGTGAACTGCTCGATCACATCGAACACCGCATCGCTGAAACCGCCGACATTCAAGATGTCATCACGATCCGCCGCCTGTGTTGCATAGCCTGGCTGGATGTCGATGCACACCAGTCGGGCTTGTGGGTTGAGCTTCTTTATCCGTTCCCATTGGCGCATCGTCTCGCTGGCGCCGTAACGCTGCGAATCGATCCACGATTCGTTGTCCGAGACCATGATCAACGTATCGACCCTGGCTTCGCTGTCCGCCAATCTCTTCAGCGGTGCCGAGCAGTTGGTGCCGCCGCCAAAAATGCCGGCGAGCTTCTCGGCGTTGCTGATCACACTGTCACGCGGGTTGAGCTGGATACCCACCACGTTGATCTCGAACGGCATCACCCAGGCAGCCGGCTGTTTGCGCAAGACCGCTGCAGCCACCAGCGCCGCTACGTCGATGCAGCGCACCTGCGAGGTCGCACCAGGGCGATAACCGGTCACCGGGCTGCCCATCGAACCCGACACATCCGGGCAAACCACTACTGCGCCCTCAAGCTTGGGCACGTTGGCCAGCGACAACTCCAGCGCCTCCTGCAAGGCGTCGCGGATCGCCGCCGGGGTGTTTTCGCCCATCATCCGATAAGCCGACAACAACTGGTACGGATACACCCGCGCCTTCGCCACTTCCTGTGGATCGGCCAATCGCGCCGCAACATATTCGATGCAACCCGGTACTTCAAACGCGCCGTGGCGCGCCAGGCTGTTGAGGTTGATGCGCAATCCCTGCCAGCCCATGTTGCGGGCTTGAGTGGCCCATTGCTCCTTGCTCATTGTTTCGTTGCCGAGCAACTGAAACGGCACCGCCGGCACTTCATCACTCGCGCCGCTGCGAAACGCCAGCAAATCGCGAGTCAGCTCCGGCAAGGCCTTCGCCTCCACCGGTTTACCGATCAACCAGGCGAAAAACGCTTCGCGCCACGCTTCGGCAGGTTTGGGGTGAACCATCTTCACCACGTCCGCCAACGACGGTTGATTGCCGATCGACGCTTGCAGCAATTGCCGCTCGGTCGCGCTGTTCAGCCAGTTCTGCACCAGACGCTTGGGTTGCGAGCCAAGGGATTTACGCCCGGTGGCACCGCTACGCAGGATCTGTACAAAGTTGCGCAGCATTTTGCCGCTGTCGATGACTTGCTCGAAAACCTCTGGCACCAGACTTGAACGCTGCGCGGTCAATGTCGCCAGCAACAATGCCGGCATGTCTTTCATGTGACCTTTCTTGCGAGCGTAGATCGCGGCTTTCGCCACGAAGCGACTGTCGAGCTCGCCCACCAGCTTCAGCACTTGATCCAGCTGACTTTCTGCGCAGGCGTAAAAGGTCTGGTTCAGGCAACCGGTCACTGCCAATTGCGCCAGTTGGTGCTTCGGGCTGTAGGCATAAGCGCTGGCACCGGAAGCATTCAAGGTGTCGCAAGCCAGCAAGTGATTCGATTGCGTGTTGAAGAGATTTGAGTTGGCCATCTTGGCGTCTCGCTGTGTTGTCCTGTTCGTTGCGATAGGTATTGCAGCGGCTGTGCCAGCTTTTGATTTTTCTCAAATAAAATTTATATCTTCTTGATTTATATCGATTTTATTTACTAATCCGTTTTTCATCGAATGAATTGACGACAAAACCCTCACCGAATATTTATCATTGGATATCGTTTTTTATCTTTTGAGATAAACATGCCAAACAAGCAAACCGTCGCCATCGGTTTTATCGGCGCCACCCTCGATCGCGTCGGCAAAGGCGCCAATCGCTGGAGCCATTGGCGCCCCAGTGTTGGCTTGTGCCAACAGCACGACGTGCTGATCAACCGGCTCGAGCTGATTCACGGCACCGACGCCCGCGACGTCAGCCTCGCCGAGCGGGTGCGCGCCGACATCCAGCAGGTTTCACCGGAGACCGAGGTGCGCTTGCACCCAATGGCACTGCGCAACCCATGGGATTTCGAAGAGGTCTACGGTGCTCTGCACGACTTCACCACCGCCTACGATTTCGACACCGAGCGCGAGGACTACCTCGTCCACATCACCACCGGCACCCACGTCGCGCAGATTTGCTGGTTCCTGCTGACCGAGGCGCGCTATCTGCCGGCGCGGCTGATCCAGACCTCCCCGGCCAAGCGCAACAGCGACAGCGATCACGCCATCGGCACTCACGCCCTGATCGATCTCGACCTGTCGCGCTACGATCGCATCGCTTCGCGCTTCGCCAACAAGCGCCTCGAAGGCCTCGAGTTCTTGAAGTCCGGCATCGCCACACGCAACGCGGCTTTCAACCGCTCGATCGAACAGATCGAGCGCGTGGCTGTGCGCTCCAAGGCACCGATGCTACTGATCGGCCCGACCGGCGCCGGCAAATCCTTCCTCGCCCGACGCATCTACGAACTCAAACGCAGTCGCCATCAGATGCAGGGGCGTTTTGTCGAGGTGAACTGCGCCACCTTGCGTGGCGATGGCGCGATGTCGGCGTTGTTCGGCCATGTCAAAGGCGCCTTCACCGGCGCACAGAATGCCCGCGACGGCCTGTTGCGCGCTGCCGATGGCGGCATGCTGTTTCTCGATGAGATCGGCGAACTGGGCGCAGACGAACAGGCAATGCTGCTCAAGGCGATTGAAGAAAAACGCTTCTTTCCGTTGGGCTCGGACAAGGAAGTGGAAAGCGACTTCCTGATCATCGCCGGCACCCACCGCGACCTGCGCAGCCGAGTCGCTGACGGTCTGTTCCGCGAAGATTTGTACGCGCGCATCAACCTGTGGACGTTCGATCTGCCCGGCCTCGCCGGCCGCCGCGAGGACATCGAACCGAACATTGATTTCGAGCTGGAACGCCACGCCCGCGAACACGGGCAACTGGTGCGCTTCAACCTGGAAGCCCGGCGCAGTTATCTGGCGTTCGCCAGCTCTCGCGAGGCGGCGTGGCTGGGCAACTTTCGCGAACTCTCCGCCTCGATCACGCGCATGGCGACCCTGGCCGACAGCGGACGAATTGATGAGGCGCAGGTGCAGGAGGAAATTGATCGGCTGCGCTACGCGTGGGGCTGGGCGCAACCGCAGGCGATTTCAGGAGCGTTGCCGGGGGACGCCGAAACCATGGATCTGTTTGACCGTTTGCAATTGAAGGCAGTAATCGAGGTGTGCCGACAGGCTGACAGTTTGTCCGATGCCGGCCGCCGGCTGTTCGGAATTTCACGCCAGGCCAAGGCACAAGCCAACGACGCCGATCGACTGAGAAAATACCTCGGCCGGTTCGGGCTTGAGTGGGGCCAGATCGTCGACCTCACGTGATGAGAACGTCAGCGACTGACCGCCCGTCCAGCAGCGGGCACCTTTGCTCGCAGGGCACTTCCAATGATCACCATCCGCTTCGACCGGAAGACGCTCATCATGAACAGAAAAATTGCAGCGATTACCCTGACTGGCCTTCTCGCGGCCTGCCCGCTTTTCGCCTCGGCAGTCGGGCAGGCCGCTGACGAGTCTGCCGCGCCACCGACCGCGCTTCCCGGCGTGAATCAGGCCGGTAAAGCTCAGTCCAACGCAGACAAGGCCGACAAGAAAGGTGAAGAGGCGTCGGGCTCGAACTCCGGCGCCGAGTCACATGAAACGGCCAAAGATGCTGCTACTTCAAGCGACTCGGGAGACCTCGGTAAAACGCCGAAACCTTGATCAGGCTCTACGGAGGTGGCGGCTGCACATCCTTGAACGTCAGCCCGACACTCCCGGTGATTTGCCACGGGTTGGCGGCGCCATGCTCGCTGAACGACACATGGTCGAACAGCGAATCCTTCAACCCGTCGATCTGCGCCTTGGCCGGACCACTGAAGCGGACGCGCTCGAACACCAACCCCTGATGCCAGGCGTTGTGCTGACTGTCGCCCTTGACCTCAATCGCCTTGCCTTGTGCATTTTCAATGCTCACATCGGCGACGCGGATATCGCGGAATTGCCCGGGAATGGTTGAGCGCTGGTAATCCAGCTTGGCGTTCGGATCGTTGTAGTCGAGGGTAAAAATGAACGCTTGCTTGAGCGTATTGCGGATCGCCGAGTCGCGGAAAATCACGTTACGCGCGCCGCCGCCCATGAAGTTGGTGCTTTTCATGCGAAGGCCGGCATCGGTGCCATCGGAAACATTGTCTTCGGCCAGGATGTTTTGAATCCACGCGCCGGTATGGCTGCCGGCAACCACCATGCCGTGGCCCTTGCGAAAGTAGTTATTGAAGATCCAGGCATCTTCCTGCGGCTTTTGCTGCACGGCATCCGCCCCGGTACCCGCAGCAAAATTGACGCAGTCATCGCCGGTATCAAAGAAGTTGTTGAAGACCATCGCGCCCTTGCTGTTGGCGAATTCGATGCCGTCGCCGTTATTGGCGTCGTAGGTTTTATGCGTGGTATTGGCCAGCACCACGTTTTCGGTTTCCAGGTTCATGATCCCGTGGAAGGCCGGGTTCACCACGGTGAAACCGCCGTAGAACACGTTTTTCACGTTGCGCAGGGTGATCAGCGACGAGCGCATCTGCCCGTAGGCGTCCTTGACGTTCATGCCGCGCGCGACCGCTTGCTCGACTTGCGCCTTGGCCAGAATGCCGTCCTGCTGGTAGCGGGTGTTGTCGCTGGGCAGGTAGAACGGCAATGGCTGACCGCGTTCGTCGACGACATCGGCGCGGCGCTTCCAGCCGTTGCCGTCAATCGTGCCTTTGCCGACGATGCGAATGTTTTCGAACGACTGATGCTGACGCGGATCGCGCGGCAAGGCATTGATCAGCGACGCCGGGCGCACGGTGCTCGAATACGGATACTGGATGTAGCCGGCGAGCGGATAGTCTTCGGCACGCTCGGACCCCAGCAGCGTTGCGCCCTCGGCGATTTCTACGGTGATGTTGCTCTTCAGGTAAAGCGCCCCGCTTTTATAGGTGCCCTTGGGCAACCATACTTTGCAGCCGGGGGTGCAGGCGTCGATGGCGTTCTGGATCGCCAAAGTATCAAGGCTTTTGCCGTCACCCTTGGCGCCATATTTCCTGACATCGAACACAGCGGCAACCTTGCTCGTCCGTTGTAAAACGGGCGGGCTGTCGGCCGACTCTTTGCCATCGGTGCCCACCGAACGCACGGTGAACCGATAGGCCGTATCCGGTTTCAAGCCTTGCGCGGTGTAACTGTGAATGCCGATGCGATGGTGAAAACCGGCAACATCCTGTTCGTAGAAGCGGTCAATGTAAGGTTTGGCCGGCGAGATGCGGTCATTGTTGGCGTTGCTGCCGCCCAGCAACACACCGTTGGCGTAGACCCGGTAGTCGCTGATATCGGCGTGATCGGCGGGCTTTTCCCAGACCAGGATGATCTGCTGATCATCGTAGGCCAGAGTCGGCACCTGCAATTTTTCCGGCGCCTCCAGCGCCCACGACGGCACGCTGCAAACCAGCGTCAACGTGGCTGCCAGCGACAAGGCCAAAGGCTGTTTGCGCCGCGTCGGAACAACATTTCGATAAGGCATGAGCACTCCTTGTTCAGGCCGACAATCCGGCTTCTTGCAGAAATTGGCTGCGGTTGACGAACGTCTCACGGGGCATTTCCACAACCTCCATCGACAGCGACTCGACGTCCGGCAGTAAAGCGACCAGCGCCGCCACGGTCGCCGAGGCCAGACGCCGGCGCTGTTCAGCACTGCGCCCGGACAACACCGACAGGACGACGTGGACAAAATCGTCCTCGCCCGCGCCGCAGCGGTAGTGCTCAAACGTATTGAGGCGCACCTTGATGTCGCCGGCCTTGAACAGGCCGAAGGCGTCGAGGGCGTCATGCACGGTCGTGAGCAGGGTTTGCTCGCCGACACGCTGGGCCAGGGTTTGCGGGCAATCGATAAGGCAATGCGGCATGTCGTGCTCCTTGATGGATCGGCTTAACCAGCGAGCTGGCGCACCGACTCCTGGCTGAAATCACGACTGGCCTGCACCAGCATCCGCGTGTAGGCGTGGCTTGCCAGATCCTGGCTGAGCGCCTGACTGTCGAGCAGCTCGACGATCTTGCCCTGCTGCATCACCGCCACCCGATCACACAGGTGCGTGACCACACCGAGATCGTGAGTGACCATCAGGTAGGTGAGTTTCTCGCGCCGGCGCAAATCCGCCAGCAGATTGAGAATCTCCGCCTGCACCGAGACATCCAGCGCCGAGGTTGGCTCATCGAGCAGCAACACGCGCGGCTCGAGAATCAGCGCACGGGCAATCGCCACGCGCTGGCGCTGGCCACCGGACAACTGGTGCGGATAGCGAAAACGGTAACTGTCGTTCAGACCGACCTTGAGCAGGATCTCGTTGATCCGGTCGTCCTTGTCGCGCACGCCGTGAATAATCAGCGGCTCACGCAGCGCCGTGTCAACGGTGTGGCGCGGATGCAGGGAGCCGTAAGGGTCCTGAAACACCATCTGCACCTGACGGAAATGCGCCTTGGGAATCTTGTGCTGCAGCGGCGCGCCGGCAATGCTCAACTCGCCCGTCCAGTGCCGGTACTGCCCGGCCAGACAGCGCAATACAGTGGTCTTGCCGGAGCCGGACTCCCCCACCAAACCGAAGGATTCACCGTCGGCGACACTGAGGCTGACGTCGTGCAGGACCTGGTTGAGGGCCGGGCCGGCGCCGAAACTCAGGTTCAGCGCGTGTGCTTGGATCATGGACATGGTCGATTCCTCAGCAAGTCAGCCACAGTGGATCGCGTTGCAACACCGGCAACCGTTCGCGACGGTTGTCCATGCTCGGCAACGCCGCCATCAGGCCTCGGGTATAGGGATGTTGTGCATGTTGCAGGTCGCCGGCGGCCAGCGATTCGACCACCCTGCCGGCGTACATCACCAACACGCGGTCGCAGTAATTGCGCACAAGGTTGAGGTCGTGGCTGACGAATATCAGACCCATTTCCTGCTGTTCGACCAGTTCTTCCAGCACGTTGAGCACTTGCTGACGCACCGACACATCAAGGGCCGAGGTCGGCTCGTCGGCGATGATCACCTGTGGACGAGTGATGACCATCATCGCGATCATGATGCGCTGGCCCATACCACCGGAAACCTCATGCGGGTACAGGTTGTAGACCCGTTGCGGATCACGGATATGGACCTTTTCGAGCATTTCCAGCACCCGCTCGCGGGCCTCGCTGCGGCTGGCCCTGTGGTGCGCCAGATACGCCTCGGCGATTTGATCGCCGACCTTGACCACCGGATTCAACGAGTATTTCGGGTCCTGCATAATCATCGAGATGCGCTGGCCACGAATCTGTTGCATGACCTTTTCGCCAGCTGACAGCAGATCGACTTCACCGAACTGCATGGCCTTGGCGGTGATCCGCGCGCTGGCCGGGTGCAGCTTCAGGAGGCTGCGACCGACCGTCGATTTGCCCGAGCCCGACTCACCGACAATGGCGAGTTTTTCCCGCCCCAGGGTGAAGGACACGTCGCGCACGGCGTGGGTTTCTTTCTGAGTATTGACGAAGCGCACATTGAGCCCTTCGACGTTCAATTTGATTGCAGACATACAGCCTCCGATTACTCGCTGCGCGGATCAAGAATGTCCCGCAGGCCGTCGCCCAACAGGTTGAAAGCCAGGCTGACCAACATGATTGCGGCCCCCGGAACAGCCACCAGCCACCAGCACTCGAGCATGTAGCGGCGCCCGGTGGATATCATCGCGCCCCACTCCGGCGACGGCGCTTGCGCACCGAGGCCGAGAAAGCCCAATGCCGCTGCGGTGAGGATGATCCCGGCCATGTTCATGGTCAGGCGGATGATCACCGACGACATGCACATCGGCACAATGTGCCGCAGGATGATTCGCGTTGACGAAGCCCCTTGCAGCTCGACCGCCACGACGAAGTCGGCCTTGCGCAACGACAGGGTTTCGGCCCGCGCCAGTCGCGCAATCGGCGGCCACGACGTCAGCGCAATCGCTACCACCGCGTGTTCCAGGCCCGGACCGAGCGCAGCGATAAATGCCAGCGCCAGCACCAGGCTGGGGAAGGAAATGAAGATGTCGGTCAGGCGCATGAACACCGTGTCGACAACACCGCCGTAGTAGCCGGAGACGGTACCGATAAACAGGCCAATCGGGCCGACGATCACGGTCACCAGGGTGATGATGTACAGCGTGATACGCGAGCCGTAGACCAACCGACTGAAGATGTCCCGGCCGTATTCATCGGTGCCGAACCAGTGGGCAGCGCCCGGCGCCTGCAGGGCATTGGCGAGGTTCTGCGCCACCGGATCATGGGTGGCGATCCACGGCGCAAACAGCGCCACCACGACCAGCACCAGCGCAACCAGCAATCCGGCCAGGGTCATCGGGTTGCGCAGCAAATGCCGCAAGACTTTCAGGGCACTTTTGCAGAAGGCGTCGAAGCTGGATCCGGGGGTACGATCCGACCGCCGCTTGGCGCTCGAATCAGTAGACGACATGTTGGCAATCATGGGCATGTTCTCGGATTGAATTGAGGATCACCCGGCGCGTACGCCGACGCACCGGGCAGCGTTCAGCGTTGTTTGTAGACACCCAGATAACGCGTCGCCTCGGCATCATCACCGGCAAAACCCTTGACGTCGGCGGCGCTGACCACGGTGTCGGTCATTTGCGAAATCATCATGATCGGGCCAACCTGCTCGTCGTAGATTTTCTGCGCCTGGTGATACAGGTTCAGGCGCTGGCCGGCATCGCGTTCGACCCCGGCCTGATCAATCAGGCTATTGAGCTGCGGGCTGAAAAACGACGCGCGCCAGCCCTGGAAATTCGGCAGGCCGGCGTCATCGCTGTTGTTGGGGTTGTAGGCAAACGTGCGCAGGCTGAAATACGGATGCGGATAGCGCTCGGCCCCGCGCGCAACGATGATGTCGAAGTTGCGCGCGCGCATGGCGCCGTACACCTGGTTGCCCGTGCCGTTGACGATACTGGCCTTGATCCCGCCCTCGGCCAGCGTCGCTTGCAGGCGGGCGGCGATGTCGATGAAGGGCGGCTCTGACAGTGTGCGAATGGTCGTGGTGAAGCCGTCCGGATAACCCGCTTCGGCGAGGAGCTTTTTCGCCTTGGCGACGTCCATGTGATAACCCGGATCCGGCAGGCGCGCCGCCAGACTGAGTTGCATCGGCTGCTGATTCAGCTGGCCGTAATACGGCATCACCTGTTCGTCCAGGCCCTTGTAGTCGATCAGGTTACGCACCGCTTCGCGCACTTTGGGATTGGCAAATTCGGGCTGCTTCATGCTCAGCGCGACGTAGTACATGGTGCCGCGCGACAGTGACTGCACGTGGATTTTTTCCGAACCGTCGATGGCGCGGATGTCCGGTGCGGCCATGCCGTACGCGAGATCGAGATCACCGCGCTCCAGCATCAGCCGCAGCGACTGCGATTCGGTCATGTGCCGCACCACCACCCGCTTGAGCTTGGCAGCACCGCCCCAATAACCGTCGAAGCGGGTCAGTAACAACGAGTCGTTCGCCGTCCATTTGCTGAGCACAAAGGGGCCGCTGCCGGCCTCGTTGGTCACCAGCCAGTTAGCACCGAGGTCAGCGTTTTTCTCATGCGCCAACGCTGTTTTGCGATCGATCACCACTGCGCTCGGCGAGATCGCCAGCGAGTCGATCAACAACAGCGGATCCATGGTTTGCGGCAAGTCGATGACCAACGTGTGGGCATCGCTGGCGCGGATCAGTGACTGGATGTTGTCGACGTTATAACCGTAGGCTTTCCAGGTCGTGGCCAGGCCGAAGTTGAGCTTCATCACCCGGTACAGCGACCAGGCCACGTCTTCAGCGGTCAGCGGATTGCCGGAGTGAAACTTCACGTCCTGACGCAAATGAAAGGTTATCTGCTTGCCATCGTCGCTGATTGTCCAGCGCTCGGCCAGTTGCGGTAGATGCTGTTCCGGATTGCCCTGATCACGCTTGACCAGAGTGTCGTAAAGATTGGCATTGACGCCGGAAGCGTCGAGGCCCGGTGCGTTGGCCGGATCGATGGAGAACAGGTTGACCATGCTCATGCCGACGATCAGTTGATCGGCCGGCGTCTTGGCGCTGACCTGCGTCATCGGCACCAGCGCCAGGATCGCCGCCAACAGGCCAGCGTGCAGTTTGGTAAATGCAGTCGTCATTGAAAAATCCTTCTTTTTATAATTTTTAGTGCTGCTGCCAGGCGTGTTAACGCGTGCGCGGGTCGAAGACCTTGTACAAGGCATCGCTGATCAGGTTGAGCGCGACAAAAATCAAACCGATCACCAGCACACAGCCCATCACCGCGTTCATGTCGCCGAGCATCAGGCTGCTGGTCAGGTACTGGCCGAAACCGGGCCAGGCAAAAACCGTTTCGATCAGCACCGCGCCTTCGAGCAGCGAGCCGTAAGCCAGCGCCACCACTGTGAGCAGTTGCACGAGGATGTTGCGAAAGGCGTGACCCCAGACCACCTGGCGACGGGACAAACCCTTGACCCGAGCGGTGATGATGTATTCCTGAGACAGTTGCTCGAGCATGAAGCTGCGGGTCATCCGACTGATGTAAGCCACCGAGTTCAGCCCGAGGATCAGCGCCGGCAAAACGATGTGGCGCAAGGCGCTGGCGAAGGCTTCCCAATCACCCGCCAGGCTCGAATCGATCAGCAACAGCCCGGTGACTTCGGGCACCATGCCGTCGTACGCCAGGTCGATGCGACCGGCGCCACCGGCCCAGCCGAGCCAGGCGTAAAACACCAGCAAGCCCATCATGCCCAGCCAGAAAATCGGTGTGGAATAGCCGAACAGGGTAATCACTCGCGCGACATGATCGCCCAGTCGCCCTTGATTACTCGCCGCGCAAACGCCCAGCGGCAAACCGATCAGCACACCGAAGAGGATGGCCAGGGTCGCCAGCTCGATGGTGGCCGGGAACACCCGGCGGATGTCGTCGAGCACCGGGTGCCCGGTCAACAGCGCGTTGCCGAAATTGCCGTGCAGCAAGTCATTGAGGTACAGGCCGAACTGGGTCCAGATCGGCTTGTCCAGCCCCATCGCCCGGTACACCTGATCGTAGGTCGAACTGTCGGCGTCCGGCCCGACCACCGCCAGCACCGGATCGAGCGGCATCACCCGACCGATGATAAACGTCAGCGCCAGCAGGCCCAGCAACGTCACCAGTACCGTGCTGGCACGCCGCGCGGTATTGGAGGCGCGGGCTCCCATGGCAGAGGCAGTCATAACAAACATAGTCAGCTCCTGATAATACGGTTACCGGTGCACCCGGCACGCGAAGTTCATCCGTGCATTTCAGCGTTTTTTGTAGACGTCTTTGTAGCGCGTGGTCGCGGCCGTGTGCCCCTGAAAATCGGCAACATCGGCGTAGACCAGCACCGTGTCGGTCATCTGTGAGACCGGCAGAATCGCGCCCACTTGCTGATCGAGTTGCTGCTGGATGTCCTGATACTGCGCCTGCTGTTTCTGCGCATCGGGCTCGACTTCGGCACTCTCGATCAACTGATTCAACTCGGGACTGTAGAACGAAGTGCGCCAGCCCTGGAAGTTGCTCAGTTTGGCTTCGTCACGGTTATCCGGGTTGTACACCAGCGTGCGCAGGCTCGAATGGGGATGACGTTCGGCGCCGCCACCGCCACGGCCAACGATGATGTCGAAACTGCGCTCACGCATGGCGCCGTAGATCTGGTTACCGGTGCCGGTGATGATGCTGGCTTCGATCCCCGCCTGCGCCAACGTCGATTGCAGATTGGAGGCAATGTTGATGAACGGCGGTTCGGCCAGCACGCGGATGCTGGTCTTGAACCCGTTGGGGTAACCGGCGTCGGCGAGGAGTTTTTTGGCCTCATCGACATTCAGTCGATAACCCGGATCCGGCAGGCGCGCAGCCAGTCCCAACGGCATCGGCCGCTGATTGATCACGCCGTAGTGCGGCATGACGGTCTGGTTGATGCCCTGGTAGTCGATCAACGAGCGCACGGCTTTGCGCACGCGCGCGTCGGCGAACATCGGCTGCTTCACACTCAGTGCGACGTAATACAGCGTGCCGCGTTGCAGGGTTTGCGTGCGGACCTTGTCGCTTTTCTGCAAGGCCTGAATGTCCGGCGCCGACATGCCTTTGGCGATGTCGAGGTCGCCCCGCTCGATCATCAGACGCAACGACTGCGACTCGGTCATGTTGCGCATGACAATGCGCTTGAGCTTGGCCGGGCCACCCCAATAACCGTCGAAACGGCTCATCAGAATCACGTCGTTGGCCCGCCAGTCATTGAGCACGAAGGCACCACTGCCGGCGGCGTGCGTCACCAGCCAGGCGGCGCCGAGGTCATTGTTCTTCTGATGTTCGAGGACTTTTTTGCGGTCGAGAATGAAGGCGCTGGGCGACGTCGCCAGCGTGTTGAGCACCAACTGTGGATCGGTGGGTCGCGGCAGCTCAATGACGAAGGTATTGGCATCAATCGCGCGCATCGAACGCTCGACATTCTCGGCGGTAAAACCGTAAGCCTTCCAGGTCGACGCCAATGCGAGGTTGAGTTTGAGCACGCGCTGCAACGACCAGGCGACGTCTTCGGCGCTCAACGGGTTGCCCGATTGAAATTGCACGCCCTGGCGTAGATTGAAGGTCAGGGTCTTGCGGTCGTCGCTGACTTGCCAGCGCTCGGCGAGTGCCGGCAACAGCTGATCCGGATCGGCGACGTCTTGCACCAGCAACATGTCATAGAGGTTGGCATTGATCTCGGACACGTCCAGACCAGTGGCTGCCGCCGGGTCGAGGGACAGCAGATTGATCATGCTCATGCCGACGATCAATTGATCGGCCGGGGTTTTGGCATGGACGACAGGTAGCGCGGTCACCGTCAGGGTAGCCGCCAGAACCCGCGCCCACAGCGAAGGAAGAATGTTCATAGCGAGAGTGCCTTTCTTATATTTATAGGGCTCTCGGACAGCCCGGCATGCACCGGGCAGCCCGCGTACACGTCAGAAGCTTTTAAGCGTGTTCATCTCGATGAAGTTGAAGTCGATGTCTTCGCCCAGACCTGGCAGGTCGGACAAATGCACAAAACCGTCGCTGTCCATCGGGTCAACCAGGCGTTTGAGGTACGCCGGCACCTCGTCGTAATCCAGGTACGGGTGCAGCAAGCCGCGCTCGTACCAGGTGCAGTTCTTGATCGCGCCGACCACCGTCAGGTTGGCTGCGCCGTTGCCATGGATTTCGCAGTCCATGCCAAACGACTCGGCCATGTGCGCAACTTTCAGGCAAGGCCCGATCCCGCCGACCCCGGCGACGCCGGCACGCAGGATGTCGCAAACGTCGTGCTTGACCCAGCTGGCCCGGCTCAGGTGTTTGCCGGACAGGGTTTCCGGCCCGAGTACCGGAATGTCCAGTTGCCCCGCCAGCCAGGCATAGGATTCGGCGGACTCTTCCATCATCGGTTCTTCGAACCAGGCGAAGTCGAGTTTTTCCAGTTCGCGTCCGATGTACAGCGCTTCGGTGCGGCTGTACCAGTGATAACCGTCGAGCATCAAGGCGATGTCCGGGCCCACCGCTTCGCGCACTGCCGCACAAGCTTTGATGTCAATGCGCGGGCTCGGTGCGAACGAGACCGGCGGCATCCAGGTGTGCAACTTGATCGCCTTGTAGCCGCGCTTGACCAGCGTTTCGGCAAAGCGTCCGTAGTCTTCCGGCGTCGCCAGGCCCTCCGGCAATTCATCGCCGCACATGGTTGAGCCGTACGCCGGCACCTTGTCGCGGAAACCGCCGATCAACTTGTGCACCGGCACGCCCAGCTTGCGCCCCGCCCAATCCCACAACGCCTGTTCGACCAACGCCAGCGCGCGATCAGTCAACTGGCTGGCGCTGCCACGCTGCCAGTGCGCCAGGTCATGCCAGATCTTTTCGCGATCAAAGGCGTTCTGCCCGACCAGCACCTTGCGCACAAAACCATCCAGCACATAAGGACGAATCAGCTCCGGCGCACCGAGGGCGTAACCCTCCTTGCCGTCTTCGGTCTGGATGCGCAGCAACGCCATTTGCGCCTGACTGACATCACCGGGATGAGCATGACCGGCGCTGTCGACTGCGCGGCGGGTGGGATAGGAAAAAACCTGGACGTTGACTGCTGTGATTCTCATGGACGTCTTGAGCCTTCTTATTGGATTTGTGACAGGAGTGTCGTCGGTTGCGACCGATCATAGGTCATCGTACAACACTTGAAAAGACCCAATAACACCTCTTTGAATCGAAGCCTTATAGGCTAAACGTCCAGCAAAGCGCCATATTTAAAGATGACTGTGGAATAACATGAATGGCGCTAAATGCCTATTCACAGGGCGAATTTGTTTCAACATGTTTCCAAACAAGCAAAATCACGTAGACGAGTCATCTTGTCGTACGATAACTTATATCTGCGCCTCAAATGAGAGCCATACGCAACATCGCGGTGCCTGTAGTACTCGTCAAACGACCCTAACAAAAACAAAAAAGAAGACCGTATGAACACCACCCTACGCACGCTCGTCACTGTCGCGGCCCTCGGCCTGCCCTTCTCTGCCCTCGCTGACTCTGCCAGCCTCAACTACCGCCATCAGTACACCGAGGAGGACAGCGCCCACGCCGACCGAATCAAGCTCAACTACCGCCTGGACAGTGGACTGGGGTTTGAGGCGGAGATGAAATACCGCACGGCCGGTGACCGCAAAGATGTCGCCTACGACAACATGGTCAACAACGGCCATGAGTTCACCGTGAGCTACAACTACAAGCTCAGCGCGCAGTCGACGCTGACCCCGGCGTTTCAGATGGACAGCTCCAAGGATGCGACCGCCTACAAGTTCGGCCTCAAGTACAACTACAAAATCGACGACGCCTTCTACGTAGCGACGCGCTATCGCCTGGACCTGCGCAAACTCGATCGCGATCAGGTCAACAAAGACATGCCCGATCACTACAAAGATGACCAGACCACCCACCGCTTCGAAGGCTGGCTCGGCTACACGCCAGCCAACAAGTGGGCTTACGAATATCAGTTCATCTATTTCAAGACCGACTACATCCGCTACGACAACAAGAAGAGCGACTACGAACAGAACCTGATCGTCAAATACAAGCTCACCAAACAATGGGCGCCCTTCATGGAAATCGGCGACATCAAAGTCGACTCCACCTCACCCGACCGCCAGGCTCGCTGGCGACTGGGCGTGCAATACAACTTCATGTAAGCCGCGCGCAGCTTTTGCCTGGCGAGCGCGCATCGCTTGTCGGGCAGACACCTGCCGCCCATCCCCTTTCACCACCGCGTAATGGAAGACCTGACCATGACCACCCACGCTACGCAAGCCAAACCCTTCAACCGTATTTTGCTGACCGGCGCCGCCGGTGGGCTCGGCCAGATTCTGCGAGAAACCCTGCAGGTTCACGCCGACATCGTCCGCGCCTCGGACATCAGTGCGATGGCGCCGAGCCGCGGCGCGCATGACGAAGTGATCAACTGCAATCTGAGCGACAAGGCCGCTGTCGCCGCGCTGGTCGAGGGCGTCGATGCCATCGTGCATTTGGGCGGGATCTCGGTGGAGCGATCTTTCGAAGAAATCCTCGAAGCGAATATTCGCGGCACCTTTCATATTTATGAGGCCGCGCGCCTGCACGGGGTCAAGCGCATCGTGTTCGCCAGCTCCAACCACGTCACCGGTTTCTACTCGCAGGACGAACAGATCGACGCCCATTCGCCGCGTCGCCCGGACGGTTATTACGGCTTGTCGAAGGCTTATGGCGAGGACTTGGCAACCTTCTATTTCCACCGCTATGGCATCGAAACAGTGAGCCTGCGCATCGGTTCCTCATTCCCCGAACCGCGAAACCTGCGCATGCTGGCGACCTGGTTGAGCTATACGGATTTGGAGCACCTGATCGCCCGCGCACTGCTGGCCAGCGATGTCGGGCACAGCGTGGTGTACGGGGTGTCCGCCAACCGTGATCAGTGGTGGAACAACCGGCACGCCGCGCACCTGGGCTTTGCGCCGCAGGACAGCTCCGAAGCCTTTCGCGCAAAGGTCGAACAACAACCGGCACTCGCCGCCGACCACCCGGACCGCTTGTATCAGGGCGGCGCCTTTACCGCAGCAGGTCCGTTTGAAACGCCGGCGCAGACACGCTCATGAATGCCGAACTGATTGTCGATGCGCGCAACGCCACCGGTGAAAGCCCGATCTGGCAAGCAGATGAAAATGCGTTGTATTGGGTGGATATTCCCGTCGGCCGCTTGCATCGCTGGCAGCTCGACGGCCAGACCGAATGCTGGCAGGCGGACGAAATGCTCGCCTGTATCGCCCGCAGCGAAGCGGGACATTGGCTTGGCGCGCAGGAAAGTGGCCTGTTCAAACTGCGCCCGCAGGCTGACGGACGTCTGGCTGCGGAAAAGCTCATCGGCGTCGAGCATGCCCGCCCGCGCATGCGTTTCAATGATGGTCGTTGCGATCGTCAGGGACGCTTCTGGGCCAGCTCGATGCCAACCGCCATGGGCGCCGAGGCGGTCGGCGCGCTGTATCGCTACGACGCGCAAAACCCCAACGATGTATCGGTGCTGGCGCCGCAAGTGGAGGGACTCGTGGCGCCCAACGGCATGGCGTTCAGCCCCGACGGACGCACCATGTACGTGTCCGACTCGCACCCGAGCCGGCAACTGATCTGGGCCTACGATTACGACATCGACAGCGGCACGCCGCACAACCGCCGCGTGTTCATCGACATGAACGACCACCCCGGTCGACCGGACGGTGCCGCCGTCGATTCACACGGCTGTTACTGGATCTGCGCAATTGATGCCGGCCTGGTGTTGCGCTTCACCCCGCAGGGGAAACTGGATCGCGCGTTGCCGGTGCCGGTGAAGAAACCGACGATGTGTGCCTTTGGCGGCCCTCGGCTCGACACCCTGTTTGTCACCTCGATTCGCCCGCAAGGCATCGATCTCGCTGACCAGCCATTGGCGGGTGGGGTGTTCGCCCTCAATCCGGGCGTTCAAGGCCTGCCCGAACCCAAGGCACGCGCCTGAGGCTTCAGACGTTCAACGCCGCCGCGTCTGCGGCTTCGTAGGCACGGCGCAGACGCTCGCGGCTGTTGGACAGATGCAAACGCATGGCTGCGCGTGCGGCATCGGAATCACGCCGGACAATCGCAATGTAAATGTCTTCATGCTCGCGACTGAGGCGCTCCAGATAGGGCTCCTTGCGGTCATTCTCCAGGCGCTTGGAATGCAGGCGTGTGCGCGGCAGAATGTTGGCGCCCAGGTGCAGCATGATGTCGGTGAAATAGCGGTTGCCGGTGGCCAGCGCAATTTGCTGGTGGAACTGGAAATCCGCCGACACGGCGTAGTCGACACTGACGGCGCGAGAATTGATGGCGTCCAGCGAATCACGCATCAGTTGCAGTTGCTCATCGGTACGTCGTGCACACGCCAGGCCAGCGGCCTCGACCTCAAGGGTGATGCGCAACTCAAGCACCGCCAGGACATCCGCAAGCGTGACGATGCTGTCCGGATCAATGCGAAAACCGCTCGGGCTGGGAATGTCCTGAACAAAGGTGCCGATACCGTGCCGGGTTTCCACCAGGCCCGCTGCCTGCAAACGCGATATCGCCTCGCGCACCACGGTGCGGCTGACGCCGTGTTCGGCCATGACCTGAGATTCAGTCGGCAGCTTCGTCGCGCGCGCGAGTTCGCCGCTGCAAATGCGTCGGGACAGCTCGGTGACCAGGTCCTCCGCCAGGCTGCGATGCCGGCGACGAACATTGGGGGTGGCGTTGGATCTGTCCATCAGCAACAAAAATCTCGAATTTTCGAATAATTACGCATCATAGCCCATTCAGTTGTACGACAACGCACCAGTTCACATGATAGGATTTCTCATGTAGCGGACGTTCGATTCGCTGCAATGGCGATATGGACGTCCGCTCGAGAAACACGTCGAGACTTCGCGTGTAAAACACTCAAGTTAATCAAGGATCTGATTACTCATGACAAAACCATCAACCTTCACGGCCTGCAAACTGGCCAGCGCCATCTTCGGCAGCCTGCTGTTTTCCAGCCTGCCTGCACAAGCGGCCGATATCTGGCTGGATGTTGCAACGACTGGCTGGGCCACGCAAAACGGTGGCACCAAGGGTGGCTCCAAAGCGGCAGCCAACAACATCTACACCGTGAAGAACGCCGCCGAACTGAAAGCTGCACTCAGTGCTTCAGTCGGCACCAACGGTCGCATTATCAAGATTACCGGGCCCATCGACATCAGCGAAGGCAAAGCTTATACGACGACTGCCGATATGAAAAAGCGCGGTCGTCTGGATATCCCTGGCAAGACGACCATCGTCGGTACGAGCAGCACGGCGGAGATCCGCGAGGGTTTCTTCTATGCCAAGGAAAACGATGTGATTATCCGCAATATCACCATCGAAAACCCGTGGGATCCGGAGCCGATCTGGGACGCCAATGACGGCAGCGCCGGCAACTGGAACTCCGAGTACGACGGGCTGACCATCGAAGGCGCCAACAATGTGTGGGTCGACCATGTCACCTTCACAGATGGCCGCCGCACCGATGACCAGAACGGCACCGCCAACGGTCGTCCAAAGCAACACCACGACGGCGCACTGGACGTGAAAAACGGTGCCAACTACGTGACCATTTCCTACTCGGCGTTCAAATCGCACGAGAAGAACAACCTGATCGGTTCCAGCGACAGCCGCACCACCGACGATGGCAAGCTCAAGGTCACGATCCACAATACCCTGTTCGAAAACATCTCCGCCCGCGCACCACGCGTGCGTTTCGGCCAGGTGCATCTGTACAACAACTATCACGTAGGCAGCACCAGCCATAAGGTCTACCCGTTCAGCTACGCGCACGGTGTGGGTAAAAACTCGAAGATTTTCTCCGAGAAAAACGCGTTCGAAATCTCCGGCATCAGCGGCTGCGACAAAATCGCCGGCGACTACGGTGGCAGCGTTTACCGCGACCAAGGTTCGACACTCAATGGCAGCGCACTGAGCTGTTCGTGGAGTTCGAGCATCGGCTGGACCCCACCTTATAGCTACACCCCGCTGAACGCGGACAAAGTCGCTGCTGATGTTAAAGCCAAGGCTGGCGCTGGCAAGATCTGATTGATCGATGTAACCGTGTGAATGAAAAGCCCTCGGTGACGAGGGCTTTTTCATGTCTGCTTGGAGAGCGTGCGGGGAGTGGAATTCTGGGAAAGTTTGGATTATTCATTGCCCTGACTGGCCTCATCGCTGGCAAGCCAACTCCCACAGGTTTTTGTGTTGTGTCACAGATCGCATCAACAACACCGTCCCCTGTGGGAGCTGGCTTGCCAGCGATGAGGCCAAGTCAGACACCATCAAAACCTGCTACTGGACCAGTTGATTAATCTCAATGATCGGCAACAACACCGCCATCACGATCACCAACACCACCCCGCCCATCACCACAATCATCAGCGGTTCAAGCAGCGCGGTCATGCCCATCGCCCGCCGTTCGATATCACGCGACAACGTCTGCGCCGCACGCTCAAGCATGGGCGGCAACGACCCGGTTTTTTCGCCGCTGGCGATCAGGTGAATCAGCACCGGTGGGAATACGTTTTCCACCCGCAACGCCGCCGCGAGGTTGACGCCTTCGCGCACCTTGGCCGTGGCCTCAGTGACGCTCAGACTCAAGCGATCATTGGACAGCGTCTGCCGCGCTGCCTCCAGCGCACGCAACAACGGCACGCCGGCGCCGCCGAGAATCGCCAGCGTCGAGGCGAAACGCGCAGTATTAAGGCCGAGGATGAAACGCCCGAATAACGGTAACTTGAGCACCCGGTGATGCCAACTCAAACGCGCCGCCGGGTTACGCAAATACAACCGCCAACTCCAGAAACTGGCGGCCATGATCGCTGCGCACAGCCAGCCCCAACTGCGGATGAAATCACTGGCGTTGAGCATCGCCAGGGTCAACCCCGGCAGATCCTGCCGCGCTTGGGAAAACGCACTGACCACCTGCGGCACCACGTAGCTGAGCAAGAAAATCACGATGCCGATGGAGACCAGCCCGACCACACCCGGATAGATAAAAGCGGTGAGAATCTTGCCGCGCAGGTTGTTGCGCTCCTCGATGTAGTCGGCGAGGCGCTCCATGACCTGGGCCAAGTCACCGGACTCTTCCCCCGCCGCAATCAACGCACGATAGATCTCGGGAAAATCCCGTGGCCGTGCCGCCAGCGATTCCGCCAACCGCATGCCACTGCGCACATCCGCACGAACAGCACTGAGCGTATGGGCGATGTGTTTTTTCTCGGCCTGCTCGACCGTGGCACTGAGCGCGGCCTCCAGCGGCAGACTCGCGCCCAACAGACTCGCCAATTGCCGCGTGGCCCAGGCCAGATCGTTGTCCGAGAGTTTGGCGCTGAACAGTCCGCCGCCGCCGTGCTGGGCAACGTTGCTTTCTTTGTGCACCGACAGCGCGGTCAAACCGCGTCCACGCAAAGCGCTGAACGCCGCACTCTGGCTGTCCGCCTCAAGGTGTCCATTTTCGATCTTGCCGGTGGCATCGGCGGCTTCAAAACGATAGCGATTCATCAGGCGTCCCGTGTTACACGCAAGATTTCTTCAGGGGCGGTGGCGCCGCTGCGGATCCAGCGCTCACCGTCCTCGCGCAGGCTGAACATCCCGGCTTTCGCGGCGGATGCGCGCAAGGCCTGCTCCCCTGCCCCTTGGTGAATCAGGGTGCGGATGTCGTCGTCTATGCAGAACAATTCATGGATGCCGGTGCGGCCGCTGTAGCCGGTTTGATTGCAGTTTGCGCAACCGACCGGGCGCCAGGTGCCGGGCGCGGTGGGGTCTTCTTCCTTGCATTGATTGCACAGCCGCCTCACCAGTCGCTGCGCCAAAACCCCGAGCATTGAAGACGCCAGCAGAAACGGCTCGACGCCCATGTCGATCAAGCGGTTGACCGCCGACACCGCGTCATTGGTGTGCAAGGTCGCCAACACCAAATGTCCGGTCAGCGAGGCCTGCACGGCGATTTGCGCGGTTTCGAGATCGCGGATTTCGCCGATCATGATGATGTCCGGGTCCTGGCGCAGAATCGCTCTGAGCGCTAACGCAAAGGTCATGTCGATCTTGGCGTTGACCTGAATCTGGCTGATGCCCGGCAGGTCGTACTCCACCGGGTCTTCAACAGTAAGGATGTTGCTGGTGCTCGCATCGAGCCGCGCCAGTGCCGCATAGAGGCTGGTGGTTTTGCCGCTGCCGGTCGGCCCGGTGACCAGCACAATGCCGTGGGGCTGGCGGATCAGGTGATCAAGTTTGGCCAGCACCTGCGCGTCCATGCCGAGGGTTTCCAGATGCAGACGTCCGGCCTGCTTGTCGAGCAAGCGCATCACCACGCGCTCGCCGTGACCGGTCGGCACCGTGGAAACACGAATATCAATTGGCCGCCCGGCGACGCGCAAAGCGATGCGACCGTCCTGCGGCAGGCGTTTCTCGGCGATGTCGAGTTGCGCCATGATCTTGATCCGCGACACCAGTGCGCCATGTAAAGCCTTGCGCGGCGAGACCACGTCACGCAGGGTGCCGTCGACGCGATAGCGCACCACCGAATGGGTTTCGAACGGCTCGATGTGAATGTCACTGGCCTCATCGCGCGCCGCTTGCGTGAGCAAGGCGTTGATCATGCGAATTACCGGCGCACCGTCCTGAGTGTCGAGCAGGTCGGTGATTTCCGGCATGTCTTGCATCAGCCGATCGAGGTCGACTTCGTTTTCTGCAGCACCGACCACTGCCGCTGCGCTGCCGGTGTCGGCGTAAGCGCTGGCGAGCAAGCCATCGAGTTCGTCATCGCGCACGCGCTGAATCGTGATCGCGCCGAACTGACGCCGCGCCTCGCTGATCGACCAGCCCGGCGTCGACGGGCACACCGTCAGCACGCCATCGCACAACAGAATGCGCTGCGCCTTGGCCCAGGCGTAGGGCAGCGAACTCATTGGATCGGCACCGCTTTGATAGTGGCGCGCGGACCCGATACCGGTAAAACTGCCGGCACACCCTGCGCCGCCGTCGGCAACTGCGGCGCCTGCATGTCCGGCATCGCCCAGCTGCGTTCCGGCTGTAAACCGCCCTGAGCGCGGCGCATGAAGTCGTAGCGGTTGAGGGTGATGCTGCGCCCCGCCTCACTGTCGCGGATGATGTACGGGCGCAGAAAGACCATCAGGTTGGTCTTGGTGATCGCCCGGCGCTCGTTGCGAAACAGCGCGCCGATCCCCGGCAGGCTACCCAGCCATGGCACCGAGTCATTGCTCTGGCTGTAACCGTCCTGCAGCAAACCGCCGAGCACCATGATCTGCCCGTCATCCAGCAAGATGCTGGTGTCGATCGCGCGTTTGTTGGTGACAATCCCCGCAGAATTGGCACTGGCCGAAGCCCGCTCATCAATGCTGCTGACTTCCTGATAGATATCGAGCTTCACCGTGCCGCCCTCGGAAATCTGCGGGCGCACATTAAGCTTCAAACCGACCTCTTCACGGGTCACGGTCTGAAACGGGTTATTGCTGGTGCCCCCGCCGCCAGTGACGTAACTGCCGCTGACAAACGGAATGGTCTGGCCGACAAAAATGCTCGCCGCCTCGTTGTCGAGGGTCAGCAGGTTCGGCGTCGACAACACGTTGGTGCCGCCCTTGCTCTTCAACGCCCGGGCCAGCACTTTCAGGTCAAGAATCTTACCGATGCCGGGGATGTCGACAGTGCCGTTGACGTAGCCCAGGTTCAAACCCTGCGGCAACACATCGATGCTGGTTTTGCCGTTGGTGTTGAGCCCCGAACCACCCAGGTTCGCCCCGCCGATCACGCCGTTGCCACCGAGATTGCCGGTCTGCCACTGCACACCGAACTCACTGGCATCGTCCTCGCCGACTTCGACAATCAGGCTTTCGATCACCACTTGCGCGCGGCGCTGGTCGAGCAGATCGATTACCTCGCGCAGGTTGCGGTACAACGGCTCCGGCGCGGAAATCAGCAAGGTGTTGGTGGTGGCGTCGGCCTGAATGGTCACGCCGCCGGCGCTGAAGGCGACGTTCTGTTCGCTCGCCTGATTACCGCTGCTACTGGTGCCGCCACTGCCTTGTGCGTAACTGCCACCGGTACTGCCGCTGCTATTGCTGGTCGATGTTGTGCCGCTGGTTTGCGTCCCGCTCTGGCCATTCTGCCCAGCGCTGCCACCAGTGCTTGCACCCATCGCACTGAGCACCGAACGCGCACTGTCGCTGGTACCGCTGTCGCTCTCACCGGTGAGCAAACCGCGCAACGCCTGCGCCAGTTTCGCCGCCTGAGCGTTGCGCAGATAAACCACATGCAGATTGCTCGGATTGCTCTGCGCGTTGTCGAGTTTGTAGATCAGGTTACGCGCCAACTCCGTGCGCTCCGGGCTGCCAGCGCGAATGATGATGGTGTTGGAACGCGGATCACCGATCACCGCAATTTTCTGCGTCGGATCATTGCCCGGCGCATCGAGTAGATCAGCCACCATTGGCGCGATGTCGGCAGCGATGCCGTTCTGAATCTGCACCACATCCGTGTCGATCGCACTCGGCGAATCAATGCTCGCGATCAACTGCGCAACGCGGGTCAGGTTCTCGGCATAATCGGTGATAACGATGGTGTTATTGCCGGGATAGGCGTTGATCGGGTTGTTCGGCGAAACGATCGGCCGCAGCACCGGAATCAAGTTCACCGCGTTCTCGTATTGCAGCCGAAACGTGCGGGTGAGCATGCCGTTGCCGGCCGGCTTATCGGCGCTGTAAATCGGCCCGCCCAGCAGCTTCGCATCCGCCTCCGGCACCACCTGCGCCACACCGCCCACGTCAACCACACTGAAACCCTGCATGCGCAACGCCGCCAACAGCATGTCGTAAGCCTGCCGCGCCGGCACCTGACCTTCCGAGACCAGCGTCAGCGTGCCCTTGACCCGAGGGTCGACCAAAAACTGCTGACCGGTCGAACGTGCCAACGCCCGCACCACCGCTTGAATATCGGCGTCGACAAAATTCAGCGTCACCGGTTGATCGCCCAAAGGATTACTCGGCAAGGCAATGCCCGACGCCGCCGCGCCACTGCGCGCACTCTTAGTGATGTTGTGCAATTGCTTCGGCACCGGTCGCGCCTGCGCCTGTGCGCGCTCGCGGTCGAGCACCGCGTCGCCGCTGCGCTGGGTGTTGGCCAACGGCCGGCCCAGCTCACTGTCGACCAGCAATGGCGGCTGATTCTGTGGCGCGGTGGTGTTGCTGCATGCGCTCAGTGCCAACAACAGAAACGGCGCGGCCGTACGTACACAATTGGAACCTGACCACTTCATGAAGCTTCCTTAGCGCCCTGCGCCTGATCCATGCGAACGGTTCCCGACAGAGTGCCTGCCGTATCATCGACCTTGACCTCACTTGCACGCTGCAAACGAGCCTCGACCACTTCAAGTGAAAACTGCACGGGGTGGATTAACAGCCAACTGATGACGGCATCAGCGGGCGCATCCTCGAACGTCAACTGCCAAGCGGTGCCAATTGCCTGCAACTGGTAGTGACCCAGCAGCCCGTTGCCATCGAGAGATTGCTGCAATGACCGCTCGACGTTTTGCCCAATGGGCGCTGTCGCCACCTCGCGCAACAACAGATCCAGCGCTTCGGCCTGGCCACGCAACTTCGGCGTTTCGGTTTGCCAATATTCAATCTTTTTCAGCGGTGGCTGGACGAACAGCAGCCAGATCAGCACGCCCCCCAACATCAATGCGGTGCCCGCGACCAGGCGTTTTTCGCGCAAGGTCAGCGGCGCCCAATGCCGATGAATCTGTGCTCGCAGCAGCAGCCAGCGAGTCCGATAGATCGCCAGTCGATTATTCATCGTCGCTGTCCATGACGGCATCGTCCTCAACCGCTGCCGGCTCAACCTGCGGGCTGAAAATCCACACGTTGTCTTCGCGTCTGGCGACCAGCCCGGCCTGCGTCAGCGCTCCCGGCAATGCGCCGTCGGCGGGTGCCTGCGCAGTATCGGCAGCCAACTCCAACTGCAAACGTCCCTGCTCAAAGCTCATGCGCTGGACGCTGCCCGCCATAAACGGCAGCGCGCTCGCGGCGTGTTGCACCTGGTAGGCGAACCCATGATTCGCGTCGACCGTCACACCGCTGTGCCGGGCTGCCAGTTGCTGGCGAGCCTGCTGCAACGGATTGAGGATCACCGGTAACTCTGGAAAAGCCTGCTTCACCCGCTGGCTCATTTGCGCTTTGAGCTGCTCTCCCTGGGTCACCTCACGTGCCGCGTAAAGGTTCAGCCCAGACACCCAGATCGTAATCGCCAAGGCACAACAGAAGATGGCCTTGCCCCAACCGCGCGCGGGGCCGGTAGCCTTGCCGATGCCTGCATGCAACCCCCATCCCGGCGCAACGCCACACCAGCGCTGCTCCGCAGGTCGTGGTTCGACGACTGTTGCAGGAGCATCCGCGCCGATCCACTGCAAGCCGCAACCACTGCCGACGAGTTCATCCAGACGTTCCTGCGCCAAGGGTTCTACCGAAGCCTGCGCACGGCTGAAGCGCAGCAACAATTGCCCGTCCAACACGCAGGCGCTGACCTGCCCCTGCGCGGGCACCGGCAACGCATAAGGCGCCGGGTAAAGGCCTCGCAGCTTCAATCGGTGCTGAGCCAATAACAGCCCGAAACGATCCAGAGATGCCTGCGCGAGCCACGCCAGCGACACTTGTCCTGAGACCTCACGAGCACTGTGTGCAACGTACATCTGTTCAGTGCCACCCAGAATGAGCGCCTGCGCGGCACACTTCACCGCCGCATCGACTTTCACCGGCGTCAGCGGTGGCAACTGCAAACTGGTCAGTACGCTGTCTGCCGGATGCAGAAAAAACTCGACGGGCTGTAACGGCCACTCCTGTTCAATCAGCAACAGCGTACTGACACCGGTCTGACTGACCTGGTCGTGCCGATCCAGGCGCGCAAATTCAACCTCAGAGTCTGAGGTCAAACCCGCCAGCGGCGGCAAGGCGACTCGCAAGCGAGTCATACGCCAAGCCTCGACCAGACCACTTTCGGCATGTCGTCGGCGGGGCGATGCAGCAGCGCATCCAGGCTAACGAGGCGCTGGTCACGACGCGCGTGTCCGCGCAGCAGAAACCAATCGCTGCTGATGCCGACGTTCAGTCCGTCGACGGTCAGATGCGGCAAGTGCAGACGGTTGACGAAGTCCCCGCGATTGATGAACCACTGGCCACGATCGCGCTCTCCCACCACGGCCCTGGCCTGCGCGAGCGATAACCCTGGTACCACCGCCACCAATACCTCGGCGCTGGCCGTATTACCGTTGACCCAGGTCTTGGCCGGAATCAGGCTGACATACTGATTCAGGCGACCAAGCAGTTGCTCATTCATGCCTTCGAGGCCACGTAAATCATCAAGGCTGCGCAACATCGGCTGAGTGGCCGGCAAGGGCCTTCGACGTGCACTCGGCGACGTCGCACGGACGCCGTCGAAACCCGTCTGCGCCATACTCTGCCCGGCGGCTTGCAGGTCGGGCATTCTCGGGTAGGAGGCAATGACTCGCTGGCTGATGCGCTGGCTGAGGGCAGCATCGATTCCGATCATTTCGCAGAGGCGTTCGAAGCTGCGCAACTGTCCGCCATCGACACGCTCATTGCTGAGTAAATTGCGCAGATTGAACTTGCCCTGCTGATCCTCGATGCGCCCCTCGAAACCGCCCCCCAGCGAACTCAACAAATGGCTTTTGACAGGCTGCGCCCAAGGTTGATCGAGCCGGGTCAGCGCGTCCTGTTGACGCGTGTCCCTCAGCAGTTGCCGACTCAGCTCCAGCCCCGCCAACAGCGTGGCCGCGCCCTGCACTCGGGACTGTTCTGCTTCAAGAGAACGGGTAAAGACGCTCTGCCGGGTGAGCATGCCAGCGGCGATCACCGCAACCACGGCGGCAATCAGCAAGGCGCTGATAATGGCCATGCCGCGCTGTTTCTGCGCCTGTGGCGAGGATGATTTCATGGCCGCTCTCAGAGCTGCCAGGAACCAATATCGGCATTGACGCCGTCGCCGTCGGGTTGGCCGTCTGCGCCGAGGGAGAAGATGTCGATCTCACCGTTCGCGCCAGGATTCAGATAGTTGTATGGACGACCCCACGGGTCGTTGGGCAAGCGTTCCAGATAAGAGCGCCAGTTGCTGTTTTTCGCATCCGCCGGACGCTCCACCAACACCTTGAGTCCCTGATTCAGCGTCGGATAAGTGCCGTGATCGAGGCGGTAGAGTTTGAGCGCCTGCATCAGGCCGGCGATGTCTTGTTTCGCCGCAGTGGCTCGGGCCTGATCAGGTCGGTCGAGCACCTTGGGCACGACCATCGCAGCCAGAATGCCGAGGATGACTACCACCACCATGATCTCGATCAGGGTAAAACCCTGCTGGCCTCGACGCCCTGCGGACTGAGATTTGACGCGCGCGAAATCCATTTCAACCTTCCTTGGCATGATTACATTCGGCGCGCAGTGTAACAAAAGCCAGTCATCGTACAACAATCATTAACGCACTGTTTTTCTGCACATTCGCCAAAGGACGGGTGTTATTCTGCGGGCCGGTTTCAACCGCAGAGACAAGCATGGAAGCGTTGCGCAAGGAGCGAGGTTTCACCCTCATCGAGGTTCTGGTGGCCTTGGCAATCATCGCCGTGGCCATGTCTGCGGCCGTTCGCGTTGCAGGCCTGATGACCCAGAGCAATGGCCTGCTGCGCGATCGCTCGATCGCTTTGCTGGCGGCGCAGACCCGGCTCGCCGAACTGCGTCTGGAGGGAGATTTTGCCCCGGGACTGAAAACCTTCGAGTGTGATCAAGGTCGCCTGCAACTGCGCTGTGATCAACGCATGACACCGAGCACCGACGGACTGATGCGCGTGACGCTGCTGGTTTCCGATCGCGAACGTCAGGCGCCACCCCTGGCGCGACTCGAAACCTTACTCGGCCGGCCGCAGGAAAAGCGCCAATGACGCTGCTCAGGGTCGAGTCAACCGAGGCAGCGACGGGGAGTCTGGCAGCGTGCTGACTTTTAATCGGCTCTGTTCTGGGCCACGCTCAATGACCACCGCATCCTGTTCAATGGCTATCACGCGCACCCCCTGGGTCAGGCGATCACCCACCAGAAAACTGCGCGGCGGACCGTCGTTGAGACTTAGAATCGCCACCGCAGCGTGCGCCCCTGCCAGCACTCCGGAAACTTTGATATCCAACGGTGCCGGCTGGTTGGAAAACCACTGCAAAGCCGCTGTGTCGGCGCGCGTCGGCAGCACTTGGGGGTCCATCGCCGGAACGTGGAATTGTGCCGGCGTCAGCAACAGCGCAGACCAGAACAGTCCCCCTGCCAGTGCAGCGATCAGCGCCGCCGATTGCACAAGCTGCGTTGCGGATAAGCGAAAAGTAAATGCCAAGACCCAACCTCCCTGTTGTCTTGCGTCGCAGTCTACAGGACAACATTCGCTTTTCTATCGGGATTGATGGTTCGAATCCGCCAGGATGGATTCACAACGAAGGAACGTTGCGGTATGACCAAGGACAGACAAACAGGCTTCACCCTCATCGAATTGATGGTGGTGTTGATCATCATCGGTATTGCCAGCGCCGCCGTCAGCCTGAGTATCAAACCTGACGCGGCGCAACTGTTGCGCAAGGACGCCAATCGCTTGATCCAGTTGCTGCAAATCGCCCATGCCGAAGCCCTGGCCGAAGGACGCCCGATCACTTGGCTGGCGGACAAAAACGGCTTTCGTTTCAGCCGTCGCAATGAGCAAGGCTCAGGCTTCGATCACTTCCTCGCCGATCCGCAACTGCGCCCTCGTCATTGGGAAGCGCCGTCAATGAAGGTGCGAGTGACACCCAGGCAGCCGCTGATACTGAACGCCGAGTGGTTCGATTCGCCCGTGCAACTGCAACTTTCGGACGGCCAGCACACGCTCACCGTGCAACGCACAGCCACGGGCAAATTGACCTTGGCCAATCAGCCATGAATAGCCGGCAAGAGGGTTTTACCCTGATCGAAGTGATGGTCGCGATCCTGCTCATGGCGATCGTCAGCCTGATTGCCTGGCGCGGTCTGGACAGCGTGACCCGCGCCGACACGCACCTGCAGGCAAGCACCGAACACACCGAAGTGCTGCTGCGCACGCTGCATCAACTGGAACGAGATATCGCCTTGCGCGCCAGCATCGAACTGCGCGAACCACTGTTGAACGACAACGATGACGAACGATCCGAGCAGCCAGCAGCAATCAGCGTGCGCAGCGCCGACGACCAGCGCTTTCGTCTTGACGTGATCCGCAGTGCAGCCACCTCGCAAAACGGCTTGCAGCGCGTGCGCTGGTGGTTGAAAGATCAAACCCTGTACCGCGCCGCCGCCACGCCTCGTGATCGCTACCCGCTGCCTGCGCCGAAACAGGCAGTGGCGGTGCTCGACAGAATCATCAATCTGCAAGTGCGCGTCTGGGAACCGCAGATGGGGTGGCGCCAGCTCAGCGGCAACCGCAAAGAAAACCCCCAAGGCCTGGAAATCCGCCTGACCCGGCAGACGCCTCAAGGCGAAGAACACTACCGCCAGGTATTGGGTCCACTGGATTAGTGTCAGGGCGATATTGCGTATTGCCCTGACACGCACAGCAACTGTAACGTCGAACGTCAGTTACCGAGGAAATCTCATTGCACGACTCTAAACTTCTCGAAGATCTACGCGCTCGCTTCAACGCTGGAGAGCCGCTGGATTTCACCTTTTTCTGGGGACACCAGCAAAGTAAAGACGCCGTCACGGCTTCATGCTTCAGCCAGTGGTACGAAGCCGAATTCGTTGTCGAAGGGCAACGCTACCCGACAGCCGAACACTTCATGATGGCCGAGAAGGCAGCGTTGTTCGACGATCAGGACATTCGTGCACAAGTGCTCCAGGCCCCGACCCCGAACGCCGCCAAAGCCCTCGGCCGCAAGGTGCGCGGATTCAACGACCCACTCTGGCTGCAACACCGATACGACATCGTCGTCCAGGCAAACCAAGCCAAGTTTTCCCAAAACCCGGAGCTGATCGAATACCTGATGCGCACGGGATCTCGGGTCATTGTCGAAGCGAGCCCGGTTGATGCCATTTGGGGAATTGGGCTCGCACAAGATCACGCAGATGTGAACGATCCGAACCTGTGGAAAGGCCTGAATCTCTTGGGGTTTGCACTGATGCAGGTTCGGGACGGCAGGGTTGGATCGTCCTGAGTTTTATCGGCGGTGGCATCAGAAACGGAAAAGCCTTGGCACATGCCAAGGCTTTTCTAAGGGAGTTTTACATTGCTTGGGGTGCACTACCCGCAAGTCAGAAATTGCAGGTGTATTGATATTCGAAGGGGAAGAATACTGTATCGACCACCAATGAAAATGGCGCGTCGATCAGTAAAAAGGGAATCAACTTGCCTTTGGATGTACCGACCAACCACCAGTCGAACCGAACACCGATGTAGGGGCATCGATGCTTGTCATAATCCATCCGCATGGCCGTTGCTGCACAGCCGCTTGAGCTGGCGATCAACACCAGTAACATCAGTTTGCGAAACACTTAACGTCCTTATTACTTATTGATACTGAGCTGCATAAACGGGGTTGCAGATGACTTTCCCTCTACAACGGGCCACCCACGTGGGTGGAGTAGAGCCGTACGCCGACTACCGAGGCCGATCGTAAGGACAATGAGAGATCTCAACCAGACTGGAATTGGCAAGATGCATGAAGCATGCAGGCGAGGATGCAGATCTGATGGACTTTATTGATTTTCTGGGAAACCTTTGCAGCGCATTCAGTAACTATCAAGGCTATGAAAAGCCTCGCAGGGTGTTTACCCGGAGATTCGTTGCATTCTGCGTATTTGTGGCTGTGTTTGAGCTAATTGCGCTGAATCTGTACTACGCGTAGGCGGGATTGAACTGAAGGATTCAGCAAAGATCGCCAGGCCGGAGCGAATCCAGATCTTACTAAAGAAATTAACGTGTGGTTTCGCGCAGGCACAAAAAAGCCGATCCATCTGATCGGCTTAACTGTCTGATTCTACTCAGGAATAATGGTCGGGACGGAGTGATTCGAACACTCGACCCCTAGCACCCCATGCTAGTGCGCTACCGGACTGCGCTACGCCCCGACTGATCTTGCAACTCGCCCTTCACCTCGAAGAGCGCTCAAGAATATAGCGCAAGCGTTTGAAAACTGGAAGTATTCAAACGCTGCTTTTTATTTCTTGAGCACTACCAGCACGTCTTCCAACTCGGCAATCATCTGCCGAATCATCTGCTTGTATTGGGTCGTGTCGTCTTTGGCTTCATCGCCGGATAGACGCAGGCGCGCACCGCCGATGGTGAAACCCTGATCGTAAAGGAGCGCGCGGATCTGCCGGATCATCAGCACGTCCTGGCGCTGATAATACCGGCGGTTTCCGCGGCGTTTGACGGGGTTGAGTTGAGGAAACTCCTGCTCCCAGTAGCGCAGCACGTGTGGCTTTACAGCACACAGCTCGCTGACTTCACCAATGGTGAAGTAGCGTTTGCCCGGGATGACGGGTAGTTCGTCGTTATGACTTGGTTCCAGCATAAGCCTCAACTCGGGCCTTCAACTTCTGCCCTGGACGAAAGGTGACCACACGGCGAGCCGTGATCGGGATTTCTTCCCCCGTTTTCGGGTTGCGGCCAGGCCGCTGGCGTTTGTCCCGAAGGTCGAAATTGCCGAAACCGGACAATTTGACCTGCTCGTTGTCTTCAAGAGCGTGCCTGATTTCCTCGAAAAACAGTTCGACCAATTCCTTGGCTTCCCGCTTGTTCAGGCCCAGCTCTTCATACAGACGTTCCGCCATCTCAGCTTTCGTCAAAGCCCCCATACGTCACTTCCTTAACGTGGCGTTCAACCTTTGTTCGAGCGAGGTGAGGATATTTTGCGTCGTCGAATTCACCTCATCGTCATTAAGAGTGCGCGATGGATGCTGCCAGGTCAAGCCAACTGCAAGGCTTTTTCTATCAGGATCAATACCTTTACCCTGATACACGTCAAACAGCCTGAGATCTGTGAGCCATTCGCCTGCATTTTCACGGATTACGTCCAGTACGGCTGCGGACGCGACGTCTTTGTGCGCAATCAGTGCAAGGTCACGACGCACTTCAGGAAAGCGCGACAACTCGTGGAATTTCGGCATTTTACCGAGTGCCACTTCAGCCAGAACCAGCTCGAAAACGAAGACTGGACGATCCAGACCCAGGGCTTTCGACAACTCCGGGTGGATGGCGCCGATGAAACCGACTTCACGCCCTTCCCGTTCGATGCGCGCGGTTTGACCCGGGTGCAGCGCCGGGTGTTTGCCCGGAGCGAAAGTGAACGAATCCAGCGCACCAGCAAAGCCCAGCACGGCCTCCACGTCGGCTTTGACGTCGAAGAAATCGACCGTGTCGCGACCTTGCGCCCAGCCTTCCGGCAGACGGCTACCGCAAACCACGCCGGACAGCATTGGCTCTTGCTTCAGACCTTCGAGCTGACCAACGAAGCGCAGACCGCTTTCGAACAGACGCACGCGATCCTGCTGACGGTTGAGGTTGTGCTGCAGCGCTTTGACCAGACCCGGCCACAACGAAGAGCGCATTGCCGCCATGTCGTTGGAAATCGGATTGGCCAGCAACAGCGGCTCGACGCCCGGGTTGAACAGTTCGAACTGACGCGGATCGATGAAGCTGTAAGTGATCGCTTCCTGATAACCACGCGCCACCAGCAGACGGCGCAGCTCCGGCAGATCGCTACGCGCTTCAGCCTTCGCTTGCGGCGCCAGGCGCGCTTGCGGGTAACGAACCGGCAGACGGTTGTAGCCGTACAGACGGGCCAGTTCTTCGATCAGATCGACTTCCAGGCTGATGTCGAAGCGATGGCTTGGCACTTCTACGCGCCACTGGCCTTCACCGTCGGCAGCAATGCCAAGACCCAGGCCGCTGAGCAGACGCTCGACTTGGGCGGAATCCATTTCCATACCGAGCATCTGAGTGATGCGCTGGGAACGCAGCGTGATCGGTGCGAACGACGGCAGATGCTGCTCGCTGACTGTCTCGATGATCGGGCCAGCTTCGCCGCCAGTGATGTCCAGCAGCAGGCCAGTGGCGCGCTCCATGGCTTCTCGGGCCAGTTGCCAGTCAACGCCACGCTCGTAGCGGTGCGACGCATCGGTGTGCAGACCGTAGGAACGAGCCTTGCCCGCCACTGCGATCTGGTCGAAGAACGCACTTTCCAGGAATACATCGCGAGTGCTCGCGGAAACACCGCTGTGCTCGCCGCCCATTACACCGGCAATCGCCAGAGCGCGGGTGTGATCGGCAATCACCAGCGTATCGCTACGCAGGCTGACTTCCTGACCATCGAGCAGTACCAGCTTCTCGCCCTCTTCCGCCATGCGCACACGAATGCCGCCGTTGATTTCGGCGAGATCGAAGGCGTGCAGCGGCTGGCCCAGTTCGAGCATCACGTAATTGGTGATGTCGACGGCAGCGTCGATGCTGCGCACGTCGGCGCGACGCAGACGCTCAACCATCCACAGTGGCGTCGGCTTGGACAGGTCGACGTTACGGACCACGCGGCCCAGGTAACGTGGGCACGCGGCAGGCGCCAGCACTTCTACCGAACGCACTTCGTCGTGCACGGCAGGAATGGCCATGACCACCGGACGGGTGACCGGCGCGTCGTAAAGCGCGCCGACTTCACGGGCCAGACCGGCCAGGGACAGGCAGTCGCCACGGTTCGGGGTCAGGTCGACCTCGATGCTGGCGTCTTCCAGATCCAGGTACACACGGAAGTCTTCGCCCACCGGCGCATCGGCCGGCAGTTCCATCAGACCGTCGTTGCCTTCACCGACCTGCAGTTCGGCTTGCGAGCAGAGCATGCCGTTGGACTCAACGCCGCGCAGCTTGGCTTTCTTGATTTTGAAGTCGCCCGGCAGCTCAGCACCGATCATGGCGAACGGAATCTTCAGGCCCGGACGCACGTTTGGCGCACCGCACACGACCTGGAAAGTTTCCGCGCCATTGCTGACCTGGCACACGCGCAACTTGTCAGCATCAGGGTGCTGCTCGGTGCTCAGCACCTCGCCCACTACCACGCCGCTGAATACACCGGCGGCCGGGGTCACGCTATCGACCTCCAGGCCAGCCATCGACAGACGAGCAACCAGCTCGTCGCGATTTACCTGCGGGCTAACCCAGCCACGCAGCCATTGTTCACTGAATTTCATCCTGCTCTCCTAAGAATTCGTTACGACTAGCGAAATTGCGCGAGGAACCGCAAGTCGTTGTCGAAGAACAGACGCAAGTCGTTCACGCCGTAACGGAGCATGGCCAGACGCTCGACGCCCATGCCGAAGGCAAAACCGGAGAACTCTTCCGGGTCGATACCGGACATGCGCAACACGTTCGGGTGAACCATGCCGCAGCCCATCACTTCCAGCCAGCCAGTCTGTTTGCAGACGCGGCAGCCTTTACCGCTGCACATCACGCATTCCATATCGACTTCAGCGGATGGCTCGGTGAACGGGAAGTACGAAGGACGGAAACGCACGGCCAGCTCTTTCTCGAAGAACACCCGCAGGAATTCTTCGATGGTGCCTTTGAGATCGGCAAAATTGATGTCGCGATCGACCAGCAGGCCTTCGACCTGGTGGAACATCGGCGAATGGGTGATATCGGAGTCGCTGCGGTACACACGGCCTGGGCAGACGATGCGGATCGGCGGCTGTTTCGACTCCATGGTGCGGACCTGTACCGGCGAGGTATGGGTGCGCAGCAACATGTTGGCATTGAAATAGAAGGTGTCATGCATCGACCGGGCCGGGTGGTGGCCTGGGATGTTGAGCGCTTCAAAGTTGTGATAGTCGTCTTCGACCTCAGGGCCTTCGGCGATGCCGTAGCCGATACGGGTGAAGAACTGTTCTACGCGTTCCAGAGTCCGGGTCACCGGATGCAGACCACCGGAGGTCTGACCACGGCCCGGCAACGTTACGTCAATGGATTCGGCAGACAGTTTGGCAGCCAGTTCGGCTTCTTCAAACAGAGCCATGCGCGCATTGAGAACGCCTGTGACACGTTCCTTGGCAACGTTGATCAGGGCGCCGACTTGCGGACGCTCTTCTGCCGGCAAATTCCCCAGGGTCTTCATCACCTGAGTCAATTCACCCTTTTTGCCAAGGTATTGAACCCGGATTTGCTCCAGGGCATTGATATCTTCAGCGCTTTGCACAGCCTCTAGTGCTTGAGAGACCAGCGCATCCAGGTTTTCCATGTACAGACTCCAGATACAAAATAGGGGAAGAGCTTGAAGGCTCTTCCCCTATTTAAGACGTTTACCACCTGGCCCCACGGAAGCGAGGCCGGGTGATTGTCGGGGGTACTTAAGCCAAGGTGGCTTTAGCTTTCTCGACAATCGCAGCAAACACCGCTTTTTCGTTCACTGCCAGATCAGCCAGAACCTTACGGTCGATCTCGATGGACGCTTTTTTCAGGCCAGCGATGAAACGGCTGTAGGACAGACCGTTAACACGAGCACCAGCGTTGATACGAGCGATCCACAGTGCGCGGAACTGACGTTTTTTCTGACGACGGTCACGGTAGGCGTATTGGCCTGCCTTGATTACCGCTTGCTTGGCAACACGGAATACGCGGGAGCGTGCGCCGTAGTAGCCTTTAGCAAGTTTCAGAATTTTTTTGTGACGCTTACGGGCAATGACGCCACGCTTTACACGAGCCATGAGTTACTTCCTCTATTCTTGACTAAAATTAACGAAGGCGCAGCATGCGCTCGACTTTTGCCACGTCAGACGGATGCAGCAAGCTGCTACCGCGCAGTTGACGCTTACGCTTGGTCGACATTTTAGTCAGGATGTGGCTCTTGAAAGCGTGCTTGTGCTTGATACCGTTAGCAGTTTTCAGAAACCGCTTAGCAGCACCACTTTTGGTTTTCATTTTTGGCATGTTCGGATACTCCGCATTCAGTTGATAAACATAATCAGAAGGCCTGCCGTGCCCTGTTGATTACTTCTTCTTTTTCGGGGCGATGACCATGATCAGTTGGCGTCCTTCCATCTTAGGATGCTGTTCGACCGAACCGTACTCGAGCAGGTCAGCTTCAACCCGCTTGAGGAGTTCCATCCCCAGCTCCTGGTGGGCCATCTCACGGCCGCGGAATCGCAAGGATACCTTGGCCCTGTCCCCATCACTCAGGAAACGTACCAGGTTGCGCAGTTTTACCTGGTAATCCCCTTCCTCCGTCCCTGGACGAAACTTGATTTCTTTAACCTGAATCTGCTTCTGGTTTTTCTTGGCCGCGGCAACCTGCTTCTTCTTCTCGAAGATCGATTTGCCGTAGTCCATCAGTTTGCAAACAGGGGGTACTGCATCGGCGGAAATTTCCACCAAATCCAGTTTGGCCTCTTCAGCCTTAAGAAGCGCGTCTTCAATTGACACAATCCCAAGCTGTTCACCTTCAGCCCCAATTAACCGAACCTCGCGTGCCGAGATATTCTCGTTGATCGGGGCTTTCGGTGCAGCTCGTTTATCTTGTCTCATTTCACGCTTAATAATAATTACTCCGAATCTGGGCGACCACGCCGGGAAACCGCTTGCGCGAGAAACTCAGCGAACTGGGCGACGGGCATCGAGCCCAGGTCAGCACCTTCACGAGTACGCACAGCGACAGTCTGCATCTCGACTTCCTTATCTCCGATTACCAAGAGATAGGGAACCTTGAGCAAAGTATGCTCGCGGATTTTAAAGCCGATCTTTTCATTTCTCAAGTCGGACTTGGCACGAAATCCGCTTTCGTTGAGAGTTTTTTCAACTTCTGCAACAAAATCAGCCTGTTTATCAGTGATATTCATGATCACCGCCTGGGTCGGCGCGAGCCACGCAGGGAATGCACCTTCATAGTGCTCGATCAGAATCCCGACGAAACGCTCAAAGGAACCGAGGATCGCACGGTGCAGCATCACCGGGTGTTTGCGGCTGTTGTCTTCAGAGACGTATTCAGCGCCCAAACGGACAGGCAGGTTAAAATCGAGCTGCAGAGTACCACATTGCCAGACGCGACCGAGACAGTCTTTCAGCGAGAACTCGATCTTCGGACCGTAGAACGCACCCTCACCCGGCTGCAGATCGTACGGCAGGCCCGCAGAATCAAGGGCTGCAGCCAATGCGGCCTCAGCGCGATCCCACAGTTCGTCGGAACCGACGCGTTTTTCCGGACGAGTGGACAGTTTCATCTCGACATCGGTAAAGCCGAAGTCGCGGTAAACGTCCATGGTCAGTTTGATGAATGCGGCGGATTCGGCCTGCATCTGCTCTTCTGTGCAGAAGATGTGGGCGTCGTCCTGAGTGAACGCACGTACGCGCATGATGCCGTGCAGCGCACCCGACGGCTCGTTACGGTGGCAGGCACCGAATTCGGCCAGACGCATCGGCAGCTCGCGGTAGCTCTTCAGGCCCTGGTTGAACACCTGCACGTGGCACGGGCAGTTCATCGGCTTGATCGCGTAGTCGCGGTTTTCCGACTGAGTGGTGAACATGTTGTCGGCGTAGTTGGCCCAGTGCCCGGATTTCTCCCACAGGCTACGGTCAACGACTTGAGGGGTTTTGATCTCAAGGTAGCCGTTGTCGCGCTGAATCTTGCGCATGTACTGCTCGAGCACCTGGTACAGAGTCCAGCCGTTCGGGTGCCAGAACACCATGCCCGGGGATTCTTCCTGGGTGTGGAACAGGCCCAGACGCTTGCCGATCTTGCGGTGATCGCGTTTTTCAGCTTCTTCGATGCGCTGGATGTAAGCCGCCAGCTGCTTTTTGTCTGCCCAAGCGGTGCCGTAAACGCGCTGCAATTGCTCGTTCTTGGCGTCGCCGCGCCAGTAGGCACCGGACAGCTTGGTCAGCTTGAAGGATTTCAGGAAGCGTGTGTTCGGCACGTGCGGGCCACGGCACATGTCGACGTATTCTTCGTGATAGTACAGGCCCATGGCCTGCTCGTTCGGCATGTCCTCGACCAGGCGCAGTTTGTAGTCTTCGCCACGAGCCTTGAACACCTCGATCACTTCGGCGCGCGGTGTGACTTTCTTGATCACGTCGTAATCTTTTTCGATCAGCTGCTGCATGCGCTGTTCGATGGCAGCCATGTCGTCCGGAGTAAAAGGACGCTCGAAGGCGATGTCGTAATAGAAGCCTTCGTCGATGACCGGCCCGATGACCATTTTCGCAGTCGGGTACAGCTGCTTGACCGCATGACCCACCAGGTGAGCGCAAGAGTGGCGAATGATCTCCAGCCCCTCTTCATCCTTTGGCGTGATGATTTGCAGGGTCGCGTCGCTACTGATGATGTCGCTGGCGTCGACCAGTTGCCCATTGACCTTGCCGGCCAGGGTGGCTTTGGCCAGACCGGCACCAATGGATGCGGCGACCTCGGCTACGGAAACCGGGTGATCGAATGAACGTTGACTGCCGTCGGGAAGAGTAATAGTTGGCATGGCGCCTCCTCTCCTAGTGGTGACCCCTACCAAAGGTCACGTGGGTTGGGATGAGCCAGTACAAGATCCGATCCAGGCCATTCAATGACGAACGCCTGCCTTACAGCGGCAGGAGCCTTGCGGCCAACCGGAAAACCGAACCAGAGTGACTGGGATTCAAATCGAATTATTCGCACGTCGACCGCTGCCGGGACTGTAGGTCATCCGGAGCCTGAGAACGCTTGAGCCCGGCATGCTAGCACAGATGAGCGGTCAGTTATGCCTCTGTTTGATCACAAGGCAAATCGTCTGTTTTTATGCCAGAGTGCTGAACTTGATGGCCTCTTCAGCCCTCAGATAACAAGACATTGACCCACAAGGAGCATCCTCGCATGCGTCTGAATACCCTGTTCGCCGTCGTCGCCCCTATCGTTATGTTGCTGCCGCTGAGTGCCCACGCCGACTGGCCGAAGGGCGAGCGTGAGAAGTACATGGCCCAGTGCACCCAGGCGGCGACTCCGCAAATTGGCGCTGCTGCCGCCAAATCGCACTGCGCTTGTGGCGCTGATGCCATCAAGTCCTATCCGGCCAGCGACATTCAGGCGCTGATGGACAATAAGGCTACCCCTGAATTGCAGCAGAAAGCCTTGGGTCAAATTGCCAAATGCAAGGCAAATACCCCGGCTAAAAAGTGATCAAAAAGGTCTTTTGAGTCGGCTCAGCGCCTCTAAAAAGGGCTGAATTTGGGCCTTTTCGGACGATTTATGCAGGTTTTACAGGTTTTTTTATTGTCTTTACGTTCCGCGCAAAGCCTTGTAAACCGGGGCTTTCAGCCGAAATCAGCAGTAAAGAAAACACGACTGATTGGCAAACAGCACGTCCGGGGGGCTACCAAAGCGAACATTTCGACTATGATACCCGGGTGTGCCCAGTTGGCCTGAGCAGCACAGTACTACTGAAAATATATGTTTCTTGGAGATACACCATGTCTAATCGCCAAACCGGCACCGTTAAATGGTTCAACGATGAAAAAGGCTTCGGCTTCATCACTCCTCAAGGTGGCGGTGACGACCTGTTCGTACACTTCAAAGCTATCGAATCCGACGGTTTCAAAAGCCTGAAAGAAGGCCAGACCGTCTCCTTCGTGGCTGAGAAAGGCCAAAAGGGTATGCAAGCTGCACAGGTTCGCCCAGAGTAATTTCTGCGCGCACTAAAAAAACCCCGTCCATGTGACGGGGTTTTTTATGCCTGCAAAAAAAGCGCTGTGCAATCAGCCGCAGTTGACGCGAGTGACCACCAGGTTGTTGTCGGTGTTCAGATTCAAGCGGTCGGAGCGGTACTCGAGCGTGATCATGTCGTTCGGCTTGAGGAAACGGGCATTCTGCGCCCCTGCCTTGTTGCGTGCCTGCTCCAGCAGTTCCGGCGAAGCTTTCTTGCCGATGGCGAACTCCGCCGCCGTTGCTTCACAGCGGCTGTGACCGGCTTCGGTCGCCGCAGATTCCTTTGCCGACTCGCTGGAGGTCGTGCTGCAACCGGCCAACATGGCAGCGGCCAAAAGTGCACCCAGTGTCGCGAACTTCAAAGGCATGAAGCCTCCTTGTTTTCAAAATGGTTAAGCTGAGATCGTGCGACCGCCATTCCAGCGATTGGTTTCACGGCCAACGCCATCACCCTGCCCCACGATCGGAAAAACGCCGAGTGTGCCTGAGCGGCATGTGTCACTTCAGCAATCAATCGTGACTGAATATTAATGACACTCAGTAAACGTCGATGTAGTCATACGGTGGGTTCGGCCAGTTGTCCTTCAGCGCGTTGAAAATCTGCATCACCCATACCTCGTCACTGGCCGCGACATTACCCACGTAGCCGGAACCCTTGGCCCAGGTTTCAAGGCGAAACAACAGGCCATCGATATCCTGCCCGCCGGTGATACCCGAAGAGATGTAGGCGATACCGCCCTTGGTCACGCGCAACTGCCTGTGTTCGTCATCGCTGGCCGAAGCGAGCAACTGGCGCACTGCGTCGAGCGTGAGTCCGTCAGGAGTGTTCAAATCGATCTGCACAACACGATCCTTGAAAAGCCTTAAAAGACCAAGTGTCGCATAGCGCTCCGTTCATGCCTAAGTCGCAGTGCCAAACGCCCGACAAAATGGTTAACTCGAAACTCAGACTTTCCGACTTTTCGAGCGTTCTCATGACCACCATCAGCATCGACGCCGCCATTAATGCCAAATGGGCAGACGGACACAGCTCCTACAGCCCGGGAACCACCGAAGAGCTGGCGCTGATTGGTATCGATCTATTGGTCAAGGAGCTGGGCACGGAGGCGGCTCAGCAATTCATCAAGCAGATTTTCGAGCGCTACCCGACCGAACAGGACGAACACACTGAGAGGGTGTAAAAACCCGCAGGCTGGCACCTGCGGGCGAATGATTTACTTCAAGCGTTTCAGACGCTCGGTCAGCAAGTCAAAGAAGCCTTGCGCGTCGCCATTTTCCACCCAGAAGGCGTTCTTCGGCGCTTTCAGGCCATCGTACCAGTCGACGATGGTCTGACCGAAAGTCGGCCCTTCGCGGCTATCCACCACGACATTCACCGAACGACCGGTGAACAGTTCCGGCTTGAGCAGATAGGCCACAACGGTTGCGTCATGCACCGGGCCACCCGGAATACCGTAGTGCTCCATGTCGCCTTTGATGTACTCATTGAGGATGTCGCCGACAATCTTGCTCGCGTTATTGTTCAGCGCCGCGATCTGCTTCAGTCGCGCATCACTGGTGAGAATCTTGTGGGTCACGTCCAGTGGCAGGTAGGTCAGTTTCACGCCGCTTTTCAGGACCACTTCGGCCGCTTGCGGGTCAGCAAACAGGTTGAATTCGGCCACCGGAGTGATATTGCCACCGTTGAAGTGCGCACCACCCATGATCACCACTTCCTTGATGCCCTGAACAATTTCAGGCTCCTGGATCAGCGCCAATGCCAGGTTGGTCTGTGGACCGAGCATGGCGATCGTGATGCTGTGCGGCTTGGCTTTTTTCAGCGTTTCGATCAAGTAGTTGACGGCATTGCCTTCAGCCAGCCCCTTTTTCGGTTCGTGCACGGTGACACCCGACAGGCCTTCCTTGCCATGGATGTTCTCGGCGTAGATCGGCGTACGCATCAGCGGCTTCGGCGCACCGGCGTAAACCGGCACGTCTTCGCGCCCTGCCCACTCGCGAGCCAGCCGTGCATTGCGCGAAGTCTTGTCGAGGCGCACGTTGCCGGCGACGGTGGTCAGCGCGCGAATGTTCAGTTCGTCCGGCGAGGCCAGAGCGAACAGCAAGGCGACTACATCGTCAGCACCCGGGTCGGTGTCAATGATCAGGTCGATTTTCTCCGCCGCCTGAGCGCCGGTGGCAGTTATCACGGACAAAAGCAGCAGGCTCCGGATGAATTGATGCAGTTTCTGAGCATAGCGTTGCATGGCGCATTCCTTGTGCATGTGGAATCGAAAATCAGAACGTAACCCCGGCGACGAGGACGATATTGCAGTACGGCTGGCATTCGCCTGTACGAACAATCGCGCGAGCCTGTCGACTGAGAACCTTGAATTGCTCATGACTGAGCAGATCGCGACGCCCCAGAGCGCCCTCTTCATTCAACTCATCCAGCGTAATCAGCGCGGTCGGTTGTTTGTCGAAGATTTCTTTGGCCAGCGCATGGCTTTCCACCTGCATCTCGCTGAGCACGACTTTCAAGGTGCCGACGAAATCCGGGACGCCGTGGGTCAGCGCCAGATCAATGAGCTCGACGCCCGGCGGCACTGGCAGCCCGGCATCACCAATAACCACCATGTCGCCATGGCCCAGGGACGCGATCAGCCGCGACAAGGCGACGTTGAGCAGAGGAGTCTTTTTCATGCGGGTTTAAAGGCCTGTACGTCGGATTGGGTTGGAATGGAAGGCTGCGCGCCGGCACGAGTTACCGACAGCGCGGCGGCGATCTGCCCGTAGCGAATCGCTTCAGCCTCGGACTTGCCATTGGCCAGCGCCGCCGCAAAGCCACCGACAAAAGTGTCTCCGGCGGCGGTGGTGTCGACAGCCTTCACTTTCGGTGCCGGAAAATGCTCAAAGTTCTGGCCATTGGCGAACAGCGAACCTTGAGCGCCCAGGGTGATGATGACTTTGCCTGCTCCCATGGCAATCAGTTGGCTGGCCGCACGCTCTGCGGTTTCCAGCGAGTCCACAGGCAATCCGCTCAACGCGGTGGCTTCGCTCTCGTTGGGAATCAGGTAATCGATCGCGGCAAACCAGTCTGCCGGCAGTGGGCGACTGGCAGGCGCCGGGTTGAGGATGACGGTTTTACCCAGTGCTCGCGCACGCTTGAGCGCATGCCCGACCGTGGCATCGGGAATTTCGAGCTGGCAGATGATCACGTCTGCGGCTTGCAGAACCGCATCGAAACGGTCGATCACTGCAGGGGTCATTGCGCCGTTGGCGCCGGCGACGATGACAATGGCGTTCTGACTGTTGTCATCGACCACGATCAGCGCCACGCCGCTGGAATCATTGACTGTACTCACTGCCTGACAATCGATTTGCTCGGCCAACAAAGCGTTACGCAATTGCACGCCATAGTCGTCATCGCCAACGCAGCCGACCATTGCCACCTGTGCGCCCAAACGCGCTGCGGCCACCGCCTGATTGGCGCCCTTGCCACCGGAAACCGTGGCAAACGAATGGCCGATCAGCGTTTCACCACCTACGGGCAGCCGTGGCGCCCGGGTCACCAGATCCATGTTCAGGCTGCCTATTACCACTACATTTGCTGGCATACATCATTACTCGTCAATTCGGTTTCAGCGGTATTCGGTGAACACGCCGGACAACGGTGCGGTCGATTCGCGCAAGACAATACTCGGGGTCACGATCCGCTGATCGGTACCCAGAGTCGGCGTAGCAATCCTTCGCAACAGCACTTCGGCCGCCATCTCGCCCAGTTGCAGGATCGATTGCCCCACCGTGGTGAGCGCCGGATACACGTAACGACTCATCTGGATATCGTCAAAGCCAATCACCGACAGCTCGCTCGGCACGCGAACATTTCGCTCCGCCGCCGCGCGCAGAACACCGATACCGATCATGTCGTTTCCGGCGAAGATCGCGCTTGGCGGATTGCTCTCCAGCAAAATCGCTGCCGCGTTGTAGCCGCCGGTACTGGTGAAATCACTTTCCAGCATGCGCGCTTGTCGCACTTCAATGCCCGCTTCTTTCAGCGCCCGGCAATATCCGGCCTGACGCATCTGCGCCACACTGGTACTCGCCGGACCGCCAATGGTGGCAATGTCGCGGTGACCCAATTCCAGCAAGTGCCGGGTTGCGAGGTAAGCGCCGTATTCATGGTCGATGCGCACAAGATCGGCATCAACACCGTCAAGACCCCGGTCGACGATGACCATCGGCGTCTTTACCCCCGCCAGTCCCTGCGCCAGGCCGCTGTCACCGCCAGCGGAGGCGACGATCAAGCCGTCGATGCGTTTCTCCAGCAATACGCGCAAATAGCTGCGCTGCTTGTCGGGGTTATCGTCGGAGTTGCAGAGGATTACGCAGTAGCCATTACGCTCGCAATAATCCTCGATGCCCCGTGCCAGTTCCGCGAAGTACGGGTTGAGACTGTTCGGCACCAGCAGGCCGATGGTTGCAGTGGTCTTGGCCTTCAGCGAGCGCGCTACCGCACTCGGCACATAGTCGAGGCTCTTGATCGCCGCCTCGACTTTCAACCGCACTTCCTGACTGACCGGCCGGGTGTTGTTCACCACATGTGACACCGTCGTGTAGGAAATCCCCGCGAGGGCTGCCACGTCCTTGATCGTTGCCATGTCTTAGCCCCGGCGACTGGCGCGTTGACTGCGATAAGTATCAAGCACCACCGCGATCACAATTACCGCACCGGTGATGATGCGTTTGGTCGGCTCGGTCGCGCCGATCTGCGCCAGACCTGCCGCCAGTACCGAGATGATCAATACGCCAAAGAATGTGCTGATCACCGAGCCACGTCCGCCCATCAGGCTGGTACCGCCAATCACCACCGCGGCGATCACTTGCAGCTCCAGACCGGAACCGGCGTTCGGGTCAGCGGCTTCCAGACGGGAAATCTGAAACAGCGCGGCGACACCGGCCAGCAGGCCCATCAGGCTGAACACCAGAATCTTGTAAGGCTTCGGGTTGATCCCGGCCAGGCGTACGGCTTCTTCGTTGGTGCCGATGCCGATCAGGTAGCGACCGAACACGGTGCGAGTCAAAACGGCCTGGGCAATGATGATCACCAGCAAGGCAATGATGAACGACGGCGAGATACCGAATGCAACCGGGTTCGACAGCCAGGCGAACGAGTCACCGATATACGCGGTGCGCGATCCGGTCATCTGATACGCCAGACCCCGAGCCATCTCCAGCACACCCAGGGAGACGATGAACGATGGAATCCGCCAGGCCACTGTAATCGAACCAGTGACTGTACCAGCCAGTGCCGCCACAGCCATGCCGAGCAACGCTGACGGCAACACACCCCAGCCCCAACCGAGAATGGCGACGCTGACCGTCGAAGCGGCCAATGCGAGCACCGAGCCCACCGAGAGGTCGATGCCGCCGATGATCAATACAAAGGTCATGCCGACTGCCAGCACCATCAGATCTGGAATCTGGTTGGCCAGCGTACTGAAGGTGTTATAGGACAGAAAGTGGCTGCTCAAGACCGAGAACAGCGCAATCATCGCCAGCAAGGCACCGGCCAGGCCCAGATAAGTGCCCAAGCCATAGAAGTTGCCACCACGTTTGCCGGCAGGAGATGCAGATTTCATGGAAGATCCCTAGGCGCCGCTTCATTGAGCAACGCATCACGTTTTTGGTAGCCGGCGAACGCGGCGGCAAGCAAGTCGTCCTGGGTCCAGCTGTCGCGCTCGAAGGTGTCGATCAAGCGCCCCGCTGACAACACGCCGATGCGGTCGCAGATCAGCATCAGTTCACGCAGGTCACTGGACACCACCACCAGCGCTTTGCCCTGGCGCGTCAGTTCGCCGAGCAAGGCGTAAATGTCAAATTTGGCGCCGACGTCGATGCCACGGGTCGGCTCATCGAACAGCAGCACCGAACAGTCACGCTCCAGCCAGCGGCCGATCACGACCTTCTGCTGGTTGCCACCGGACAACTCTGAAACCAGCTGCGTCGGGCTTGAACTGCGGATACGCATGGCGTCGATCTGACGCTGCGCCAGAGCGATTTCGTCGCCGTTGTTGACGACCCCGCCGCTGGAAATTTCCGGCATGTTGCCGAGGGCGATGTTGGCGCTGATCGACTGACTGAGCAGCAGGCCTTCACCTTTGCGATCTTCAGTAATCAACGCGATGCCATTACGCACCGCATCGACCGGCGAGCGTACGCTGACCACTTTGGCTGGCGAGCCGAGGGCGATGGTGCCGCTGTCGGCGGCGTCTGCACCAAAGATCAGGCGCAGTAATTCCGTGCGCCCTGCCCCGATCAATCCAGAAACACCGAAGATCTCGCCGGCACGCACTTCGAAGGAGACATCGCGAACTTTGTCGGAACGGGTCAGGCCTTTGATCGTCAGCGCCGGGGCACCGATCTTGCGCGGGCCCATGTCGATATGCTCGCCCAGTTCACGACCGACCATCAGCGTAACCAGTTGCTCGCTGTTGTAATTGGCCATCGGCTCGACACAGACCAGATTACCGTCACGCAGGACAGCGATGCGCTGCGCTACGCGGGCCAGCTCTTCGAGACGGTGGGAAATGTAGATGATCGAAACGCCGCGCGCCTGCAAGCGGGTGATCTGCTCAAAGAGCATTTCTACTTCACGCGCGGTGAGCATCGCAGTCGGCTCGTCGAGGATCAGCACATGGCAGTCGCCAATCAGGTTGCGGGCGATTTCAACCATTTGTTGGTGGCCGATGCCCAACTCGCCGACCAGCGTATCCGGATCAATTGCGTCGAGGCCGACTTGCGCCATGGCTTCGATCGCGGCCTTGCGCAACTGCTTGCGGCTGATCCAGCCGCCGTTGCTTGGCAGATTGTCGAGAAACAGGTTTTCCGCGACCGACAGCGTCGGCAACAGATTGAGTTCTTGCATGACCATGCGCACGCCGAGCTCTTCGGCCTGGGTACGACTGCCCGGACGATAGTCCTTACCGTGGAATTGCATCTCGCCGGTGGTCGGGGTGACCAGTCCGCCGATGATTTTCGACAGGGTGCTTTTGCCGGCGCCATTCTCGCCGGTCAGCGCCAGCACTTCACCGCGCATCAGCGTCAGATCGATGCCGCTGAGCACCGGCTGCGCATAGGTCTTACCGATACCGCTGACCGAGAGGACAGCGTTCGGAGCGGAAACTGACATAAAAACTCTCCATGCGCTCGCCCGGACGGACGAGCGCCGTTGTGTCGCCAGAAGACTTACTGGGTGACCAGCTCGACCGGTGTTTCGATCACGCCATTGGCGCCGCTGTCGACTTTCTCGCCCTTGATGATTTTCAGCGCGGTTTCGATGCCGAACACAGCTTGCTTCGCAGCGAACTGGTCAGCGGTGGCCAACACGCGACCGTCCTTCAACATTGGCTTGATCGCATTGATGTTGTCGTAACCGACGACCTTCACCTGACCAGCCTTGCCGGCGGCGCGCACGGCGGAGACAGCACCTACAGCCATGCTGTCGTTGCCGGCCAGCAATGCCTTGACGTCCGGGTATTCGCTGAGGATCGAGGCGGCAACCTTGTTGCCCTTGTCGATTTCCCAGTCACCGGATTGCAGGGAAACGATCTTGATCTGTGCAGCGTCCATCGCATCCTTGAAGCCAGCGGTACGCTGCTGAGCGTTGGTCGTGGTGGACACGCCCTCAATGATGCCGACTTCGTCACCGGCCTTGAGCTGCTTGGCCAGATACTCACCGACCAGACGCGCACCTTTGCGGTTGTCCGGTCCTACGAATGGCACGCTGATGTTTTTGCTTTTGACGATGGCCGGATCGAGCTGGTTGTCGATGTTGATCACGGTGATGCCGGCGTCGACGGCTTTCTTGATCACCGGCACCATGGCCTTGGAATCGGAAGGCGCGATCACCAGTGCATTGACCTTGGCCAGGATCATTTGCTCGACGATGCGGGTCTGGCCAGCAGTGTCGGTTTCATCCTTGATGCCATTGGAGATCAGGTCGAAATCGGCGGAGTGTTCTTTCTGGTAGGCCTTGGCGCCATCTTCCATGGTCAGGAAGAATTCGTTGGCCAGAGACTTCATGACCAGCGCGACTTTAGGTTTTTCGGCGGATTCGGCGAATGCCGAGGAGACAGGTAGTGCGGCGGCTGTGGCAGCCAGCATAGCGACAGCAAGAAGACGTCCAGCGAATGGCAGCTTCATGGGTTCACTCCGATCTTATGATTATTGTGAGCAACGCTTGCGCCGGCGTAAGCTACTTCGCTTTCTGCCGGGCCATGAAGCACCGGGAGAGCCACGCAAACGTTTGCGTAGACCGAACTATGCGAATCCCGCCGACATTTGTCAACAATCAGAAATCGTCATTTGTCAACAATCAGAAATCGTCATTTGTTGTAGGGCGAATCGTCCGACTCGCCCTTCGCTGGTTATACCGTGGTGCTGACCAGATTACCGCTGGTGGAATTCTTCGTCATTTCCTTGACCAATGCACCGGCCACTTCTGCCATCGCGGCGCTGGTTTGCGCGATCTGCCCTTGAATGGACATCACCGCTTGCGATTTCGCCTCAGGCGTCGGATAGGTCTTGGCTTGTGCGGCCGCCAGTTGTTGTTGCTGCTCCTGGAGTTGCTTTTGCAGTTCCTGCATTCGCTTGAGCAACATCTTGACGGTGACACTCAGGTTGTCGCCGCTTTCTGCCTTGCTGTCTTCTGGCGCGGCAGCACCACCGGTCCTGACCTGATTGTTCGATTCTTTCTCAGTGCCCAGCGCCTCGGTGGAAGCGTCCGCTCCCGCCTCGCTCAATGCATTGATGGTCGCTGCGGTTTTGCCGCCAATGGTGACTGCAGCAGGATTAGATAAACCGACCGTCAGTGACATGTGAACTCCCTAGATTCTGTTTCCTTGAACAACCATCGGCCCCCGCGAAGGTTTCTTTAGCACAAAAGCCGAAACCGGCCACTCGAATCACTCGACAAAAGCAGTAGTCCTTTTCGGAGAGCCGAACGCGAAAGTGCCCAGTGTTCGGAAACCCGGATAAACAATTCTCCCCGCGATTGGCCAACTCATAAAATCTTGATGTAAATCATCAGGTTAAACATTTCTCTGACGCAAAGTACGGCTGGTACAGATCCTGCTCCCTTCACCGCACCCCGGGCATCCAGATCGGCTTGGGTTGCATCTAGATGAACCTGCATCAGCACCGTCTCACTACTAGAGAGAAAAATAATGAAATCTGCTTTCAACACTTTGGTTCCGGGCGCTTTGGCCCTCCTCCTGCTCCTGCCCAGCGCCCTTCAGGCAAAAGAAGTCGAAACCCAGACCAAGCTCGCTAACGTCGTAGTACTTGCCACCGGCGGCACCATCGCCGGTGCTGGCGCGAGCGCCGCCAACAGCGCCACCTACCAGGCGGCAAAGGTTGGCGTCGAACAATTGATCGCCGGCATTCCCGAACTGAGCAAACTGGCGAATGTGCGTGGCGAACAAGTCATGCAGATTGCTTCGGAAAGCATCACCAACGAAAACCTGCTGCAACTGGGTCGTCGTGTAGCCGAACTGGCTGACAGCAAAGACGTCGACGGCATCGTCATTACCCACGGCACCGACACCCTGGAAGAAACCGCCTACTTCCTCAACCTGGTGGAAAAAACCGACAAACCGATCATCGTCGTCGGTTCGATGCGTCCGGGCACTGCCATGTCCGCCGATGGCATGCTTAACCTGTACAACGCCGTGGCCGTGGCCAGCAGCAAAGAAGCGCATGGCAAAGGCGTACTGGTGACCATGAATGACGAAATCCAGTCCGGTCGCGACGTCAGCAAGATGATCAACATCAAGACCGAGGCGTTCAAAAGTGCCTGGGGCCCCTTGGGTATGGTGGTTGAAGGCAAATCCTACTGGTTCCGCTTGCCAGCCAAGCGTCACACCATGGATTCGGAATTCGACATCAAAAACATCAAGAGCCTTCCTGACGTAGAAATCGCTTATTCCTACGGCAACGTCAGCGATACTGCCTACAAGGCTCTTGCCCAATCCGGTGCCAAGGCAATTATCCATGCCGGTACCGGTAATGGCTCGGTCTCCTCCCGCGTGGTTCCGACCCTGCAAGCGCTGCGCAAGGATGGCGTGCAAATCATTCGTTCGTCCCACGTCAACGCTGGCGGCTTCGTTCTGCGTAACGCCGAACAGCCAGACGACAAGTACGATTGGGTTGTCGCTCACGACCTGAACCCGCAGAAAGCCCGCATCCTGGCAATGGTCGCCCTGACCAAAACCAACGACAGCAAAGAGCTGCAACGGATGTTCTGGGAATACTGATTCGCCTTCGCCCGATCAATTCTCGATCGGGCACCCTGCGCACTACTCGCCCAACGGGCGGGTGGTGCATCGCTTACAACGCTCTCGTACTTTTCACACAAAAAATTCGACACGGCCTACACCAAAATCGGAAAACCGCTGTCAGAGGTTTTTCTTGAATTTTAAGCAGTTGCGAAAATGCTTACAGTTAAATACTGTATGCACGTACAGCTTAATAAGGATAACCTCGTGGCCACCTCCCCTGATGCTCCTGACGCTTACGAACGCATGGGCATGCGCGTTCAGAAAATCATCAATTCCCCTACTGCCCAAAAAGCCAAAGCCGCACTGATCTTCCGTCTGCCGGACGAGCCGATGGACGAGTGGGAACGCTTGCTTGAAGAAATCGACGAGAACGACAACGTTACCCTCGCCTATCGCGACGACGGTGGTGTGCAGATTTTTTGGGTTGTGCCGAAGGAAGATTGATTCAATGAGTGTCCGCTGTTTTGCTTTGCTGCTTTTGTTCATCGCCATGGGTGCCCAGGCTGGCGCACCCCGCACCTTTACCGAAGCCAAGAAGGTCGCCTGGAAGCTTTATGCGCCGCAGTCCACAGAGTTTTATTGCGGGTGCAAGTACACCGGCAACAAGGTTGACCTGAAGGCTTGCGGCTACGTACCGCGCAAGAATGCCAAGCGTGCGTCACGCATTGAATGGGAACACATCGTGCCGGCCTGGCAGTTCGGCCATCAGCGTCAGTGCTGGCAGGAAGGCGGCCGCAAGAACTGCACCCGATACGACCCAAGCTATCAAAAGGCTGAAGCCGATCTGCATAACCTGGTGCCGAGTATTGGCGAGGTCAACGGAGACCGCAGCAACTTCAGCTACGGCTGGCTGCCGGTGCAATCCGGGCAGTATGGCTCGTGCCTGACTCAGGTCGACTTCAAGGCGAAGAAGGTCATGCCTCGCCCGTCAATTCGCGGCATGATCGCCCGCACCTATTTCTACATGAGCAAGCAGTACGGCTTGCGCCTGTCGAAACAGGATCGGCAACTGTATGAGGCGTGGGACAAGACTTACCCGGTGCAGGACTGGGAGCGTCAGCGCAATCAGAGCGTGGCGTGTGTGATGGGGCGCGGTAATGAATTCGTCGGCCCGGTGAACATGAAAGCCTGCGGTTGATTGCAGCGCAGAAAAAAGGCCTCGAACGTTATGTTCGAGGCCTTTTCATTTGTGCCTAGTTGGCTGCCTTGTTGTGGCGCCAGTAGCCCATCAAATTGAGAGACTCACGAGGCATCCCACACTCTTTGATCAGGTATCTGCGCAAACTCATCACCGCCGCCGACTCTCCGGCAATCCAGCCGTAAAAGCCTTCAGTGGCGGTATCGGCGATTTCCCAGAGAATGTCCTTTTCTATGTCGACGTCAGCCAATTCAATCGCTTGCCCCGCTGAAGATGCATGGATTGGTAGAGTCGCCGCCCTCACCGCCTCCACCATCAGCGCTCCCGCGACTATTTCGCTCGCAGGATCCCGGATCAACCAACTTACCGACAACCCTGGCCAATCCGGGACGTCGAGCATGTCCTGAATACTGTCCACTTCAAAAAATGCCTGAACTTGTGGTGGCTCGGCGAGCATCGCCAATTCATCAAGAATGCCCATGGCCGCTGGCAGTGCTGTCGCATCTGCAACGAGCAAAAGTTGCTTGAGTGCCTGTGGCGGCTTCCATTCGAAACCGCCGGCCTCCTGCGCCGAGAAATGGCGATCGGGCGCGAGGATCTGCATCGAATCACCTGGCTGCGCATGCAGCGCCCAGCGCGACGCCGGCCCGGCCTCACCATGCAGAACAAAATCAATATCGACTTCGCCTTGCTCCGCGCGTAAATGCCGGATGGTGTAGGTGCGCATGGCGGGACGTCGGTCTGCCAGCATCGCGCGAAATCGGGCGTACCAACCCTCCTCTTGAGAGAGCTTCGCGTGCGAGCCATTGGCCGCAGGAAAAAACAGCTTCACCCGCTGATCCGGCGCCCAGGTCGCCATTTCCCGGACTGGAGGACCGACCAGCGTGATCCGCATCATGTGCGGGCTCAACTGAGTTTTTCGATGCAAGGTCACATCGAACAATTTGTAAGGATTGGCGGAGGCCATGGAAACTCCTTGAGGAAATCATCAGCGACTTCAGTAGGAACGAATCGCGCTAGAGAGCCTTTAGGAGATTCCGCCGACCGGAACGTTTACGGCGTGAGCGGATGCTCGACCAACACCGATTCAACGTTTTGTTTCTTGGCCTTCACCAGCGCGGCATCCACTTGAACCTTGCGAGCTTCCGCTTCAGCCTGGGAGTTGAACGGGCCAATCAGAATTCGCGTTTTGCCGCTGCTGTCCTTGATCACCGTAGGCACGAAGGCGTGCTCGATCAGCCAGCCACTCAGGTCGCTGACAGCCTGTGGCGTTTCACCGCGCACTTCGAGATCCCATTGTGGTGCAGCAGCCGTCGCCGGCGCCGTCACTGCTGCCGACTGTGGTTTTGGTGCGTCTGCCTTCTTGCCTTCACCACACCCTGCCAATACCAGTGCCGCGACTACCCAAACCAATTTGCGCACAACGCTTTCCTCGAAATTCTCAAAGCCGCGATCTTATCATTCATAAATACTTCGCGAGCCCCGCAAAATGGGCACAAAACAACGAGATTGATGCCTGCAGCCTCTGTATAGTTACGCCCTGGGAATTAATGCCGCATCTGCGCGTCAGAAAGAGGCACCCAAACCGTGAGACTTCGCACTAATCTATACGTACCACCGACCTCTGCACTGTCTGAATCAGGTGCCCTACAAAGCAATCAAGGAGAAGACCATGCTGATACTCACCCGCAAAGTCGGTGAAAGCATAAACATCGGTGATGACATCACTATCACCATTCTGGGCGTAAGCGGCCAACAGGTTCGCATTGGCATCAACGCTCCGAAAAACGTTGCCGTGCACCGTGAAGAGATTTACCAGCGCATTCAGGCTGGCCTGACCGCCCCGGACAAGCCACAAACTCCCTGAACCAATCGCAGTCAGTAGCCAGTCCGTTTACCTTGTGGAATGACTGGCTAGAGATTCACGCGCCGTATTGCATCCGCTCCCCATCTTACGGGCACGGCGCCTGACACATGATCCTTGCGCGTTACCCTCCCGCCCTTTCTCCTGATCGATACTACCGAGCATTCTCAAGGCTGGCTGTCGGACATTTCCGATAGAGCGAAGGGAATTCGCCTTCCTACCCGAACGTCACACCACGTGCCATGCCTGTGGCTGCAACCATCATCAGCACCAGTAGCAGCGCTTCGACGTGACTGATGCGTGCAAACAACTTTGCTCTCCCGGGATCGAGTACCGCCCCCCGCGCCTTGGCGATCCGCCACTTGATCAGCGTGATCATCGGCGCAAGCTCCATCAACAGAATCAGAACGAACAGCGTCATCTTCAGGTGAAACAGCGGCTGATGAAGATAATAGTCACTGCCTTTTTCGTAACCGCCAAAGGCACGCATCCCGCCTGTGATCAACAAGATCAGCGCGCAAATTCCCCAGAAATTGTCAGCCAGCAGAACCCGCCCGGCCTCCCCCGTCCCGGCCGCCAGGCGACTGAACGCCGTCCCACGCGTCAGTACCGCCCAAAAACCCAAGGCAAATGCCAGCAGATGAACAGCTGCAAGAAACCAATGAACCAGCATCGATACACCCTCATCGCAAAGAGTTGAAAATCGGCCAGTCAGTAGTAGTTGAAAAAACAAGGATTTGCCTGCGGGGTGTTGCCAGGCTTTCAGGAGAGATCGAAAGGAGAAATTTCGCCAGCTGAGGCAAATCGCGGGCAAAAAAAATCCCAAGCAGCTGATGGAAGCTTGGGATTTAAAAATGCATAAACCGTGGTGGTGAACGCGGGGCGGATCTTACTGAATCATCCTGCGCGTAACAACTTATTTTTGATAACCGGCCGGTTAAAAATCATCGTAAGTCATTAAATATCCACACTATTTCAAAGGACGATGGCGACAAACGGTTACTCATTGACCGCGACAAAGCACAATCCCGGGAGGAGCGTCGGCCCCTTCCACCCCGCCTGATAATTCGCGCGCCAATCAGCAAGGATCGCAAACCAATCAAAGCGTGGAAAAACCCGTGAAAACTCGCCAAAAATCAGTCAACTAAAAAGATGTAACAATTGTTAACCATCCTTCGAAATAGTAGGATCATCTGCGTACGAACTTACATGGACGGTTCAATTTGATGCGCTCCAAACCTATGGACGGGTTCCTCCCCGCCGGCGTCCGCTCAACTCCACGCCGCCGCCCGCAGCGCCCAGACATTTCATAAAGACGCCACGGATAGCTCGCATCGTCGAAATCAGCGACAGCCTGCCAGCACCCGCCTGAACCCTTGAAAAGGATTTTCCCATGAGTGGCAAACCCGCTGCCCGCGTAACAGATCCCACCAACTGCCCCCTGCCGGGACATGGTACGAATCCAATTGCCAGTGGCTCACCCAATGTAAACTTCGATGGCCTGGCTGCTGCTCGAATGACCGACAAATCTGCGTGTGGCAGCCCCATTACCGGCGGAGTAAGTACGACGGTGTTCATCAACGGGCTGAATGCTGCAACTAAAGACAGCACTGGAGCCCACGGTAATGTGGTGATTGGCGGATCCGGCACAGTGATTATTGGCGACACCGTGGTCACAGCACCGTTTAGTGGGTTGATGCCAATGCCTGTGCACTTCAGCGACAAGTTTCAACTGATCGATGAAGATTCTGGCGAACCCCTGCCGGATCACATCTACGCCTTCCAGCGCGCCGATGGCAGCATCGAACACGGCGTCAGCGACAAGAATGGCTACACACACGTTGTCAGCTCGCACCTTGCGGAAACCATCACGCTCTTTTTAGAAGACTGAGTTATCGCCGAACCCGCAAATCAACATTTTTGAGCGAGCATCAACGTGACAGACGTGATCAGCCCCAATGGCAAAAAAATGTCGCCCAGACTCACAAGAGCGGTGACCCCGATAAAAGACACCACCGCAAAAACGATGTTGCTATCAGTCAAGCAAGAGAAACGACGGGCGGAAAATGAAGAGTATTTGAAGAACAAGAACGTGAAGGCTTTTCTGGATACCCTTGCGAAAGCCGAGGGTGGCGATTACCACGCAAAATATGGCTTCGGGTGGGCCCGTGGGAACTGGGCTTTTACTGATGAATCGACGCACCCTGGCGCCGGCTTCGGCGGCAAGACCACGGCGTCTGGCAGGTATCAAATTACGATAGCGTCCTGGAGAGACAACTGCATTACGGCAATGGGGTTATCCGACTTCTCTCCAAAAACGCAGGATTTAACGGCAATCGAAATTCTACGCAAAGTGCGCGCTATTGATCCGATCGTAAATGGCGATATTCAAGATGCCATTCACAAGGCATCGGGACGATGGGAAGCCTTACCATTAGGTCCCCGCCAGGCGAATCGCCAATTGGGTGGACATCCTTCCGGCCAACCCTATACGCCCTATGAAGAAGTTGTAACCAACTACAAGAGTTTTGGCGGTACCACAAAATGAAACCCTGCGCTGTCACCTGTTTTCTTCTCGCTTGCATAAGTTTATTCGCCAACGCAACTGAGCTGCCCATTAACAAGGGAATGCCATTTCTGAGCGCACGAAAAGCGCTGCTCAAGCAAGGCTGGCAACCAAACTTGACGGATGAAATGGACCCCGACGGCCTAATGAAAACACTTAGAAATATGGGGGTCAGCGAAGTGCAGCGATGCACGGAAGGCGTTCAATACTGCGAGTTCAACTATAAAAGAAACAACGAATGCCTCGTCGTCAGCACAACAGGCGAAAAGGTCAAAGACATGAGAATCAACAATTGGGGCTTCAAATGCCCTGACACCGATTAAGGGCGACTCACAGTGAGATTCGCCCCTTGTGCTTGCATGTTGTTTTATTTCTCCAGCGCCATTGCCTGCGCATCAGATCTTCCAATCAAGCAAGGCATGCCATTCTTAGCGGCACGGAGCGTATTGCTCCAGCACGACTGGAAGCCAAGTGCGGCGAAAGAGATGCAGCCGGTTGGCACGGCACTGGAACTTGAAAACATTGGAATTGTAGAAATCGAGCGATGCACCCAAGGAGTGCAGTACTGCGAATTCCATTACAAAAAAGACAACGAATGCCTGGGCATCACGACGACAGGAGAAGAGGTAGAAGAGCTGATCATTGATGCCTGGGATTTTGAATGCCAATAATCCTTCCAGACACAATCGCCCACACCGTACAGAACACACCCGATACCTTTTGAGCACTCCGCACAAATCGCAGACAACAAAAAAGGGCCCACCTTTCGGTGAGCCCTTCTAGACCGCCCAGCAGAGCGGATTTTGTTTGGTAGGCGCGATTGGACTCGAACCAACGACCCCCACCATGTCAAGGTGGTGCTCTAACCAACTGAGCTACGTGCCTGCTGTGAGGCGGCATTCTACGGAATTCCGGAGGGGTGTCAACACCTTTTTTTCACCTAACCCTATGAATATGCAAAATATTTAATTTCGGGTCGTTGGCGAAGATTTTCCGGTGGCTGGCGGAGGTTTTTCAACTCGGGTAGGATCGACGCACTCGTAAAATATATTAAACAGAGGCTGCAGGATGGCGAACACCCCTTACCCAGAGTCTTATTACGCTGCGTCGGCCAATGCCGTACCGACCCGCCCTGTCTTGCAGGATGATGTGGAGACGGACGTCTGTGTGATCGGCGCCGGGTATACCGGATTGTCCTCTGCCCTGTTTCTGCTGGAAAACGGTTTTCGCGTCACCGTGCTGGAAGCGGCCAAGGTCGGTTTCGGCGCCTCTGGGCGTAATGGCGGGCAGATCGTCAACAGTTATAGCCGTGACATTGATGTGATCGAACGCAGCGTTGGCCCCAAGCAGGCGCAATTGCTCGGGCAGATGGCATTCGAGGGTGGTCGGATCATTCGCGAGCGCGTGGCCAAGTACAACATCCAGTGCGACCTGAAGGACGGCGGCGTGTTCGCAGCCCTTACCACCAAGCAGATGGGCCACCTGGAATCGCAGAAGCGCCTCTGGGAGCGCTTCGGCCATACGCAACTCGAATTGCTCGATCAACGCCGCATCCGTGAAGTGGTTGCGTGCGATCAGTACGTCGGCGGCATGCTCGACATGAGCGGCGGCCACATTCATCCGCTGAATCTCGCACTCGGCGAAGCGGCAGCGGTTGAGTCCCTCGGCGGGACCATTTATGAGCAATCGCCCGCCGTGCGCATCGAGCGCGGCGCCAACCCGGTGGTGCATACGCCGCAAGGCAAGGTCAGGGCCAAGTTCATCATCGTCGCGGGCAATGCCTATCTCGGCAATCTGGTACCGGAACTGGCGGCCAAATCGATGCCGTGCGGCACGCAGGTGATCACCACCGAGCCACTGGGTGACGAGCTGGCGAAAGCGCTGCTGCCGCAGGACTACTGCGTCGAAGACTGCAATTACCTGCTCGACTACTACCGCCTCACGGGCGACAAACGCCTGATCTTCGGCGGCGGCGTGGTGTATGGCGCACGGGATCCAGCGAACATCGAGGCGATCATCCGTCCGAAAATGCTCAAGGCGTTTCCGCAGCTCAAAGACGTGAAGATTGATTACGCATGGACCGGAAATTTCCTGCTGACCCTGTCGCGTTTGCCGCAGGTTGGACGCCTGGGCGACAACATCTATTATTCGCAGGGTTGCAGCGGCCATGGCGTGACGTACACGCACTTGGCGGGCAAAGTCTTGGCTGAGGCTTTACGCGGTCAGGCTGAGCGCTTTGATGCGTTTGCGGATTTGCCACACTACCCGTTCCCCGGCGGACAGATGTTGCGTACGCCGTTTGCGGCGCTGGGCGCGTGGTATTACGGACTGCGCGATAAATTCGGGATGTAAAAAAAGGGCCGCTGTTAGCGGCCCTCTTCATTGAAGGACAGAACTCAGAGCTGGTCGCGAGCAATGCCGCTACGGATCCGTACAATATCCGCCAGCACCGCCAAGGCAATTTCTGCCGGCGTCTTGCTGCCCAGGTTCAGACCAATCGGCGCATGAATCCGCACCAGCTCACTCTCCCCCAGCCCACCAATCCGCCGCAGGCGTTCGAAACGCTTCTGCGAAGTCTGCAACGAGCCCATCACGCCGATGTAGAACGCCTCGGTGCGCACCGCTTCCATCATTGCCAGATCATCGATGCGCGGATCATGCGTTAACGCCACGACCGCCGTATCACGATGACAGCCACCGTCGGCAATAAACACCGACGGCAATTGCCGACGAATTTCCACGCCATCCAGCACTATGCCTTCAAGCACCTCATCACGCGGATCGCAGAGAATCACTTCAAACCCGAGGCCGACGGCAAATTCGGCACACGCCTGTGCCACGCTGGAATAACCGGCGAGCAACAAGCGCTGCGCCGCGCCAACGCGAATCCGCACCCGATCAATCTCGCGCTCGATCCGCGCACCCTGCTCGCGATCAGCGAACAGACTGCGCGCACCGCTGGCCAGATCGACCTCGCGAATCAAGCGACGCTGACCGAGCAGCGCCGACTCCAATTCACGCAGATGCGCCTGCACCTCGCAGTCAGCGTCAAATTTCTCAACCAGCACATCGAGAATGCCGCCACAGGGCAGACTGACCCGCGAGCGCGGATCGTCGCCTTCGCCGTAACGCACGACGTTGACCGCATCGAGAAACGCACCTTCGGCGACGCGTTCAAGGAAATCTTCCTCGACGCAGCCGCCGGACAGCGAGCCGATCCACTGTCCGCCATCGTTCACCGCCAGCAGCGAACCCGGCGCACGCGGTGCCGAGCCGTAAGTCGTCAGCACGGTGCAGAGCCAGATGCGCTGCCCCGCCACCGACCACTCCAGCGCGCGGCGCACCACTTGTAGATCGAGATGCTGCATGTCAGTGCGCCTTGTGCTCGATGGACGGTGCGTCGGCTTGCAGTTTCTGCACGTCGCTCACCGCCAGTTCAGCCGACTGACCGCCCCAACCTTGACGCAAGTAGTTGAGCAGATCGGTCAGCTGTTCAGGACTGAGCTTGTCAGCGAAACCCGGCATTGGTTGCATGTGCTCGAACCCGGAGAACTTCTGTTCGCCAATACCATCCTCGATCACCCGCAACAGATTGCGTGGGTCTTCCAGACGCAACGTAGTGTTGCCGCGCATGGCCACCGCAATGTGCGGCTTGCCCTCGCCACCGACCGCATGGCAACCGGCGCAGACGTTCAGGTATTCCTGCTGACCGCGCTGGGCGCTGGCGCTGAGTTTCTCTACTGGCACTTCGACGAGGGCTTTGGCGGCTGGCGGTTTGTCGCCGAGCAGGAACGTCGCCATCGCTGCCAGATCGGTATCGTTCAGGCCTTGGGTGCTGTTGTGAAACACCGGGAACATCTCGTTGAACATCGTCCCTTGCGCGCTCATGCCGTGCTTGAGAAACGTGCTCAGATCCTGCTCGTTCCAGCCGCGAGCGGCGAGATCAGTGGCTAGCAGGCTCGGCGCCAGATAACCATTGAGGATGCCGCCGGTGAGGCGTTTATCCAACTGCATCGCACCTGGCAGGCCGCGCGGCGTGTGGCATTCGCCGCAATGACCGAGCACTTCGACCATGTACTGGCCGCGCTTCCAGGCTTCACTTTTGCCTTCGGCCGGCTCCAGTTTCAGCGCTTTGCCGTACATCATGTTCCAGCCGATCAGCCCAGGACGCACGTTGAACGGGAAGCTCAGGCTGGTGACCGGTGCTGCGCGCTCGATCGGCTCGATGGTTTTCAGGTACGCATGAATCGCATCCGAATCTTCACGCGGCATCAGGTGATACGAGGTGTACGGCATCGCCGGATAGAGGTTCGCGCCATCACGACGTTTGCCCTCGGTCAACGCAGCGAAGAACTCGTCATCGTTGTACAGACCGATGCCGTGCTCCTTGCTCGGCGTAATGTTGGTGCCGTAGATCGTGCCGAACGGCGAGACGATCGGCAGCCCGCCGGCAAACGGCGCGCCGCCCGGTGCCGTGTGGCAGGCCATGCAGTCAGCGGCGCGGGCGAGATACTCGCCGCGCTTGACCTGATCATCGGCGTGGGCAAACAACACCGGCGCAGCCAGGCCGACTGCCAAGGCCAGGCGGGTCAGAAAAAGCTTCATGCTTAACCCTCCTTGACCAGGCCGAGATCGGTCAGCACGTTGCGGGTGGCGTTGTAATAACGCACGTACCCGGTGCAACGGCAGACGTGATGGCCGAGACTGTCCTCGATGACTTGCTCGAGTTTGCTTTGCACGGTCGGCTGACGTTGCAGCTTTTCAACCAGTACGGTCGCGGCGTTGACGAAGCCCGGTGCGCAGTAGCTGCACTGAAAGGCGAACTCATCAACGAAGCGCTGCTGGATCGGGTTCAGCTCGGTAACTTGACCCGCCTCGTCACGCTTGGCGTGAGATTCGATGGTGCGGACTTTCTTGCCCTCGAAGTAATGCGCGCCAGTGATGCAGGTGCGCACTTCTTCGCTGGTGCCGTCCGGGTTATCGACGATCACCACGCAGGCGTGGCAGATGCCCTGGCCGCAGCCCAGGCGCGAACCGGTGAGGTTTTTGTATTCGTGCAGGTAGTCGATCATCGGCAGGTCATCAGGGATGTCCACCGGGCCGACGGATTGACCATTGAGGGTCAGTTGAAGCGGACGGTTAGCCATTGAGGGCCTCCTTGATGCGCGCAGCAGTGATTGGCAGGTCGCGAACACGTTTACCGATGGCGTGCGCCACGGCGTTACCGATGGCACCGACAATCGGGATCATCACCACTTCGGCGATGCCTTTGGACGGATCACTTGGCGACAGTGCCGGGAGAATCTCCGACGTCTGTTTCCACACGGCAACGTGACGGGCCATCGGCAGGCGATAACGGTTGAAGTTCCAGTCACCCTCCCCCGGTCCACCTTCGTACAGCGGCATCTCTTCCATCAAGGCGTGGCCGATGCCCATGGCGATACCGCCCTCGAGCTGGCCCTTGACCAATTCTTCGACCAGCACACGACCGCACTCCACCCACGAATGGTGGTTGAGCACTTCGACTTCGGCAGACCCCTTGTTGACCTTCAGCTCGACCAGCGTGGCGACCGGGCTGTAGTAAGTCACCGCGGCGTTGTTCAGTTGGACAACCGGGTAATTGATGTTCTGGCGATCCAGCAAGTGGAAACCAGCGGTGTTCATCAGCGCTTTCTTCGCCTTTGGCGCACCATCGCCATATTTCACTGCCAGACCATCCAGCGGCAGACGCTCGCGCACGCCATCGATGCTGTATTCGGCCTCAGCCCAGCTCCAGCGGTTGAACGCGTGAACGGTGGCGCCGGTGACCAGACCACGCTCGTGAGCGTGTTTGGCCAGCTCTTCGAAGGTCAACGGCTGCATGCCGTTGGCGGTGAGCTTGCCGTCAACCCAGTGCGCATCTTCGCGACGCACCACGTAAGGGTTGGCTTGACCGCCGTAAGGGCCCTGACGCCAGATTTCCATGGCCGCCGGCCACAAACCGTTGTTGAACAGCACGCGTGCCGCTTCACGGGTGGCGTGGCTGAAATAGTAGGCAGAGTTAGTCGCCGACGAGGCCGAAGCCAGTTTGCCGACCCAACGTGGGTTGCGCAGCAGGTTGTCCTGCTCGGCCTGGCTCATGATGTAAGGGTTGCCGCTGGTGATCAGTTGCATTTCCTTCCATTCGGTTTCGCCGGTCTTCACTTCGTGCGCCGGGCTGCCGAGGAAATCGGCCACCACCAGGGCTTGCGAGGTGGACATGCCGGTGCCGATTTCGATACCGATATGACGCAGGGTAATGCGACCGTCGGCAGTGAATTCGATGCTGGCCATCGGCGCTTCGGAACCGGTGCCGAAGTCTTTCTGGCAAATGGCGAAACCGACGCCGTACCAGTTGTCCGGGTCGGCGGCTTCGCGCTGTTTCTTGATCGCGTCGCGGTTTTTCCAGACTTCGTGCACCGAGGCCTTGTCGAGAATCTCGTGCAGGCGCAAAGCACCGGCCGGGATCGCGCCCTGAGTGTTTTTCATGCCCGAACGCAGGGCGTTCTTGCGACGCAGGTCGATGGCATCGACACCGAGGCGATTGGCGATTTCGTCGACCATCATCTCGGTCGCCGCCATGCTTTGCAGGGTGCCGTAACCGCGCATCGAACCCGCCTCAACACCACGCGAGTGGTAAGCGGTGACTTGCAGGTCGTTCTGCGGCATGTAGTAGATCGACTGCGCCGCCGTGGCGCCAACTGCCGCTACGGACGGGCTGTAGTTGATGCGGCCGCCACCGTCGACGCTCATTTCGGCGCGGAAAATCTTGAAGCTGTAGTCGTTCTTGTCCACGGCCAACTGATAGCGAATGTCGAACGGGTGACGCTTGATGCCACTCTGGAATTGTTCATAGCGGTCGTTCGCCAAACGCACTGGCACACCGGCGCCGTACAACGCGGCGAGGGCTGCGTAGTAGACGAAGATGTTGTGGTCTTTGGAACCGTAACCCACGGTGTAACCCGGGTGCATGTTGAGGTTGGCCAGGCCGAAGCGCGACGGCGCGATCATTTTCGCGGTTTCGGTCGCCGCTTCCAATGGGCACTGGGTAGCCACCACGAAGTGCAGGGTTTTGGTTTTCGGGTCGTACCAGCCGTTGCCGTTATCCGGTTCCATGGCGGCCGGTTCGATCGACGGGGTTTTGTAGCGCTCGTCGAACACCAGCCAGTTGTCCGGCGGAGTATCGATCTCTTTCTTCATGCGGTCAGCGTAGAACAGGCCACGCTCGGTGAGGTTGCCGTGCAAGTTCGGCTGGGAATTCCATACCGGACGACGGTTCTTCAGCATCGGGAACAGGATCGAGTCCTTGAGGCTGGCGAATTCGTCTTCGTCGGCCGAGGTCGGACCACCCACGCGCACGTAGCGGAAGCTGCCGTAGGGATCGCCTTCGTAGTACGGCACTTGTGCACCGTAACGGATTGCTTTGTCATTGAATTTGAGTTTGTTCTTCGCCTGACGGAAACGCTCGAAATCGTTCCAGATCAGGATCGCCACCGGGTGGCCGATGAACATCGGTACTTTACCTTCCGGCAACAGCGGATCAGGGGCGTGCTCTTCCGGAAAGACGATGCCGTCCTTGTCCAGATCAGCGGCGGTGACGATACGGTCCGGCTGCAAATCGGCGCCGAGCCACGACAGGTCGTAACCGGCGTAGATGCGGTCAGCCTTGATGGTTTTCAGCAACATGGCGTGGCCTTGCTGTTCAGGCCAGCCCGGCATGTCCCTGGAGCGGATGTCGCGGGCAAAAACCTTGCTGCCGCAGACCTTGGAGAGTGCGTCGTTACGCTGACGCGCCTTGCCGTTGTTGCCGAGCCACTTCTCGGACGGCACGGTGACAGTGTTTTCCATCAAGGCAGCCAGCGCCTGACTGCTGAGCGGCGTGAGCGTGACGCTCACCCCCGCCACCAGCCCGCCCTGTAGGAACGAGCGCCGGGATATTTCACGGTTGGACATGGATCATCCTCTGGGCGGTTATGTGTCCGCCCTTCTGGTTATCTACTGGGGAATCTCGAGTCTTGCAGAAGCCCTTCTTGGCTAAACAAAGGGCGTGTTGACAGTGCAAAGCTGACCGAAAGGTTAACTTTAAAGGTTTCTGCGCTCGCAGCAAACAACCAGTTACAAAAATTTGACTAAAGAATCAAAAAATCAATGCGACGTGGCACCGCATCTAGACCGCAGAGATAACTGGGCACGCCCATGTGGGAGCGAGCTTGCTGGCGAAAGCGTTGTGCCAGCCAATGCAAATTTTGAATATGCCGACGCCTTCGCGAGCAAGCTCGCTCCCACAGGGATTTGTGCAGGGCACAGGATGGAGGGGATAGAAGAAAAAAGCGGAAAAGCCAAATTTCAGACACAAAAAACCCCGGTCTTTCGACCAGGGTCTTTGCTATCGATTCCGAACCAGCCAATGGCTGTTTTCGGTGCTTCAAGGCGTTCAGTGGTCCTTGGAGCAGATATGGCGCAGCGGACGGGACTCGAACCCGCGACCCCCGGCGTGACAGGCCGGTATTCTAACCGACTGAACTACCGCTGCGTATCGCTTTGAGCTTACGCTCAAGTAACTCGTTTTGACTGAAAGCTTCGGTGCTTTGCAATCGCGGACCAGACAAGCCTGATCCGTAAAATATGGCGCAGCGGACGGGACTCGAACCCGCGACCCCCGGCGTGACAGGCCGGTATTCTAACCGACTGAACTACCGCTGCGCGTCGGTGCAGGCACTTTCAGCCTACGCTCTTGCTTACGCAAGTCTCTCGGGAGTGGTGGGTGATGACGGGATCGAACCGCCGACATTCTGCTTGTAAGGCAGACGCTCTCCCAGCTGAGCTAATCACCCGTTTGCATCTCCGAGGCCGCGAAATTTACGCAGGTAGCGAACCTAAGTCAATAGCAGGATTGAAGTTTTTCTAAAAAAGACGAAATTGTTTCCATCCTGCAAGACCGCCATCGCGAGCAAGCTCGCTCCCACAGGGGATTGCATTCCAAATGTGGGAGCGAGCTTGCTCGCGACGACGGCAGTCCATTCGACGCAAATTCAGAAAAAGAACACGATTTATTCGCTGTAGATCATCTTCTTGGTCATGCCGCCATCTACGACGAATTCCTGCCCGGTGACAAACCCGGCATTCCTCGACAGCAACCAGGCGACCATCGCCGCTACGTCTTCAACCGTCCCTACCCTGCCCGCTGGATGTTGAGCATGATCGGCATCGGCCAAAGGCTCGGCCCGACGCGCAGAGGGATCACGCGCATCGATCCAGCCCGGACTGACGGCGTTGACGCGAATCTCCGGACCCAGACTGATCGCCAGCGCATGCGTCAGCGCCAACAATCCACCCTTGCTCGCCGCATACGCCTCAGAGTCCGCCTCCGACTGCCGCGCACGTGTCGAGGCCAGATTGACGATCGCACCGTTGTGCGCGCGCAGGTACGGCGCACAGTGTTTGGCCAACAGCATCGGCCCACTTAGGTTTACCGCCAGCACGCGATTCCAGTAAGCCAGATCGAGGCTTTCCAGAGTGATGTTGTGCGGATCGGCGACCGCCGCGTTGCAGACCAGCGCATCGAGACGACCAAACTGCCCCAGCACTTCGGCAACGCCGAGCGCTACCTGGCCCTCATCGGCAACATCCATCGCGATGAACCAGGCGTTTTCGCCCAGTACCTTCGCCACTTTCGAACCGCGCGCACGATCCAGATCCGTCAGCACGACTTGCCAGCCTTCGCTGATCAGCCATGCCGCAATCCCCAGACCGATACCGCGCGCGGCACCCGTGACCAGCGCAACGCGGCCATGGGTACCGGCTTTAGGGGTCGACAACTCGATCACAGCGCTGCCAGACCGCGCGCCAGGTCGGCTTGCAGGTCGGCCACGTCTTCCAGACCGACCGCAATGCGGATCAGGCTGTCACGGATGCCCGCTGCTTCACGCTCCTGCGGCGCCAGACGGCCATGGGAAGTGGTGCTCGGATGGGTGATCGTGGTTTTGCTGTCGCCGAGGTTGGCGGTGATCGAAATCAGGCGAGTCGCATCGATAAAGCGCCATGCACCCTCTTTGCCACCCTTGACCTCGAAACTCACGACCGCACCAAAGCCCTTCTGCTGACGCTGAGCCAGTTCGTGCTGTGGGTGACTCTTGAGACCGGCGTAATGCACCTTCTCGATGCCATCCTGCTGCTCCAGCCATTCGGCCAGCTCCTGGGCGTTGGCGCAGTGCGCCTTCATCCGCAGGTTCAAAGTTTCCAGTCCTTTGAGGAAGATCCACGCATTGAACGGGCTAAGGGTCGGCCCGGCAGTACGCAGGAAACCGACGATTTCTTTCATCTGCTCACTACGACCGGCGACCACGCCGCCCATGCAACGGCCTTGGCCGTCGATGAACTTGGTTGCCGAGTGCACAACAATGTCAGCACCCATTTTCAGCGGCTGCTGCAAGGCAGGCGTACAGAAGCAGTTATCGACCACCAGCATCGCGCCTTTGGCGTGCGCGATTTCCGCCAGCGCGGTGATGTCGACCAGCTCAGCCAGAGGGTTCGACGGCGATTCGACGAAGAGCAGTCTGGTGTTCGACTTGATCGCCGCATCCCAACCCGAAAGGTCAGCCAGAGGCACGTAATCAACTTCCACGCCAAAACGCTTGAAGTATTTTTCGAACAGGCTGATGGTCGAACCGAACACACTGCGCGAGACCAGCACGTGATCACCCGCGCTGCACAGGCTCATCACTACCGCCATGATCGCGGCCATGCCGGTTGCGGTCGCAACGGCCTGCTCGGCGCTTTCCAGCGCGGCAATGCGCTCTTCGAACGCGCGCACGGTCGGATTGGTGTAACGCGAGTAAACGTTGCCCGGCACTTCGCCGGCAAACCGCGCGGCCGCATCGGCAGCCGTGCGGAACACGTAGCTGGAGGTGAAGAACATCGGATCACCGTGCTCGCCTTCCGGCGTACGGTGCTGACCGGCACGTACGGCCAGGGTATCGAACGCTACGCCTTCGAGGTCGCTGTCCAGCCGACCGGCATCCCATTCCTGACTCATGCTGTCACTCCTTGCCCTGTTCGCAAAAATTGAAATTCAGATACAAAACCGGCCCCTCAGGGCCGGTAGAAACTCAGTTGTTGTACAGATCGATGATCGCACTGACCGCCTGGGTCTTGATCTTCGAGGAGTCGTTACGCGCCTGTTCGATCTTGTTCAGGTATGCCTCATCGACGTCACCGGTGACGTACTTGCCGTCGAACACTGCGCAATCGAAGTTCTCGATCTTGATCTTGCCGCCGCCGACCGCTTCGATCAAGTCAGGCAGGTCCTGATAGATCAGCCAGTCAGCACCGATCAGATCCGCCACGTCCTGAGTCGAACGGTTGTGTGCGATCAGTTCGTGCGCGCTCGGCATGTCGATGCCGTAGACGTTCGGGAAGCGAACCGCCGGAGCGGCCGAGCAGAAGTAGACGTTTTTCGCGCCGGCTTCGCGGGCCATCTGGATGATCTGCTTGCAGGTGGTGCCGCGCACGATCGAGTCATCGACCAGCATCACGTTCTTGCCGCGGAATTCCAGTTCGATGGCGTTGAGCTTCTGACGTACCGATTTCTTGCGCGCCGCCTGGCCCGGCATGATGAAGGTACGACCGATGTAACGGTTCTTGACGAAACCTTCGCGAAATTTCACGCCCAGGTGGTTGGCCAGTTCCAGTGCCGCCGTACGACTGGTGTCCGGAATCGGGATAACCACGTCGATGTCGTGCTCTGGACGCTCGCGCAGGATCTTCTCGGCGAGCTTCTCACCCATGCGCAGACGGGCCTTGTAGACCGACACGCCATCGATGATCGAATCCGGACGCGCCAGGTAGACGTGTTCGAAGATGCACGGAGTCAGGGACGGATTGGTCGCGCACTGACGGGTATGCAGCTTGCCGTCTTCAGTGATGTAGACCGCTTCACCCGGGGCCAGGTCGCGAATCAGGGTAAAACCGAGCACGTCCAGCGAAACGCTTTCCGAGGCGATCATGTACTCGACGCCTTCGTCGGTGTGACGCTGGCCGAACACGATCGGACGGATGCCATGCGGGTCACGGAAACCGACGATGCCGTAACCGGTCACCATCGCCACAACGGCGTAACCACCGACACAACGGTTGTGCACGTCGGTCACGGCGGCAAACACGTCTTCTTCGGTCGGCTGCAGCTTGCCGCGCTGGGCCAGCTCGTGAGCGAACACGTTGAGCAGCACTTCCGAGTCGGAACTGGTGTTGACGTGACGCAGATCGGATTCGTAGATCTCTTTGGCCAACTGCTCAACGTTGGTCAGATTACCGTTGTGCGCCAGAGTAATACCGTAAGGCGAGTTGACGTAAAACGGCTGGGCTTCGGCCGAAGTCGAGCTGCCCGCAGTCGGGTAACGGACGTGACCGATCCCCATGTGGCCGACCAGACGCTGCATGTGACGCTGCTGAAACACGTCACGCACCAGGCCATTGTCCTTGCGCAGGAACAACCGGCCATCATGGCTGGTAACGATACCGGCAGCGTCCTGGCCGCGGTGCTGGAGCACGGTTAGCGCGTCATACAGCGCCTGATTGACGTTCGACTTACCGACGATACCGACGATGCCACACATGCGACGCAACCCCTACTTAATGGATCTGAACTGAACAACACTCACTGAGGCGTTTTCGCCGACGGCAAGAGTTGCTCCTTGAACGGAATATCAGCGGGTACGCTGATTCCGCTGGCAAGCCACTGACTGCTCCACCCGAGAATCAGGTTTTTGGACCAATCAGCGACCAATAGAAATTTTGGAACGAGCTGTGATTCTTTCCACCACCCGTCCTGCTGTACCGGCCCCAGGCTCAACAGCCCGACCGCCACGACCACCAGCAACACGCCACGCGCAGCACCGAAGGCCATGCCGAGGAATCGATCGGTCCCGGACAATCCGGTGACGCGAACCAACTCGCCGATAAGATAATTGATCATTGCGCCCACGATCAGTGTGGCGACAAACATGATGGCACAGCCCGCGATCACGCGAGCCGATGGGGTTTCGATGTATCCGGCGAGGTACTCGGACAATGAGCCACCGAACATCCAGGCGACGACTCCTGCGATGATCCAGGTCACCAGCGATAATGCTTCCTTGACGAAGCCGCGGCTCAAACTGATCAAAGCGGAGATGGCGATGATTGCAACGATCGCCCAGTCAACCCAGGTAAATGGCACAGTGCAGCCTACAGACGGATAAGGCGGCGCATTTTAGCAGAGCGCATGCCTCTCGGTAAGCTGCGATTGTCAGTGCATTTCAATCGAGGTGATAGTTTTTAGCCGCGCTCGGGCTGGAAGCGCACAACAAAACCCTTGAGGTTCTGCTGACGGCCCAACAGATCACGCAGACGATCAGCCTCGGCACGCTCGATCAACGGGCCGACAAACACCCGATTCTTGCCATCGGCGGAGCGAATGTAAGCGTTATAGCCTTGGGTGCGCAGGGTTTTCTGCAGACTCTCAGCGCTGGCACGACTCGACAGACTGGCCAGTTGCACCGACCAGCTCACCGACAGGCCGTTGGCATCGACCCGACTTTGCGTGGTGTCAGGCTTGCTCGACGCCGCAGTAATCGGCTGGGCAGGTGCAGGAATCGGCTTGGCCACTGCAGGCGGCGCAACAGGCTTGGTGATCATAATAGGAGCCGTCGGCGCCGGTGCGACAGGCGCAGCAGGCGCCGTGTCTTCGGCGACTTCTTCATCCGTTGGCACTGGCTCCTGCGGCAAGGCTTGCGGCTCAGGCACGGCCACCGTTTCCATTTGCACTTGCGGCATGGCAGGCGCTTGCGGAGCTGCCGGCGCCTCAACGGTCACCTGACGCTGCTCGTCCTGACGGGAAAACAGCATCGGCAGGAAGATCACCGCCAGCGCAACCAGCACCAAAGCGCCAACCATGCGTTGCTTGTACGCTTTATCCAGCAAAGCCATTTGCCGCTTCCTCCGTGGAGCGCCGGGCCAGCCATTCAAGGGCCTCGGCGACACAATAAAATGATCCGAACAACAGAATCTCGTCGTCGCTGCCAGCCACGGCGCACTGCCCTTCCAGGGCGGCCGCAACACTGTCGTAAGACGTGACCGCAGCGCCAAGGTTCTGCAATGCAGCGTTTAATTCAGCCACTGGACGTGTGCGCGGCGAATCCAGCGGCGCAACGGCCCAATGCTCGACACTAGCATTCAATTCGCCGACAACACCATCCAGATCCTTGTCCGCCAGTAGACCGAACACTGCCAGACGCTTACCGACAGGCGGCCGCGAGGCCAAACGACGGGCCAGATACTCGGCGGCATGCGGATTGTGCCCAACATCCAGCAACAAATTCAGGCGCTTGCCGCTCCACTCGAACGTGCGGCGATCAAGTCGACCAACCACGCGAGTCGCCTGCAACGCCGCCACAATCTGTTGCGAATCCCACGGCAAACCGAGCAGCAGATACGCCTGCAACGCCAGCGCGGCGTTTTCCATCGGCAGATCGAGCAGCGGCAGGTCACGCAACTCAACAGCCTGACCGCGCGCATCGGTGCCACGCCATTGCCAGTGCTGATCAGTAATGCCGAGGTCGAAATCACGCCCACGCAAAAAGAACGGGCAAGCCAGTTCACGCGCCTTGTCGAGCAGCGGTTGCGGAGGATTCAGATCGCCGCACAAGGCAGGTTTGCCGTGACGGAAAATCCCGGCCTTCTCGAAAGCCACAGATTCGCGGGTGTCGCCCAGATAATCGGCATGATCGACGCCAATGCTGGTAACCAGCGCGATATCGGCATCGACCACGTTGACCGTGTCCAGACGCCCACCCAGACCGACCTCCAGCACCACCGCATCAAGCCCGGCCTGTTGAAACAGCCAGAACGCCGCGAGGGTGCCCATTTCGAAGTAAGTCAGGGAAGTGTCGCCGCGCCCGGCCTCGACCGCCGCGAAGGCCTCACACAGCTGTGCGTCAGTCGCTTCGACGCCATTGATCTGCACCCGCTCGTTATAACGCAGCAGGTGCGGGGAATTGTAGACACCAACGCTCAGGCCCTGCGCGCGCAGCAATGAAGCCACAAAAGCGCAGGTGGAACCCTTGCCGTTGGTGCCGGTGACCGTGATCACCCGAGGCGCCGGCTGGCCCAGCCCCATGCGGGACGCTACCTGTTGCGAACGCTCCAGACCCATGTCGATGGCCGACGGATGCAACTGCTCAAGGTAGGCGAGCCATTCGCCAAGGGTGCGCTCGGTCATAGGCCAGCAGGTACCGGTGGAACCACGATCGGCTCGATTGGCGCGGCGACGAATTTCGGCGTCGGCTTGCCAGTCATCTGTGCCAGCAGATTACCCAGACGCGGGCGCAGTTCCTGACGGTGGATGATCATGTCGATCGCGCCGTGCTCCAGCAGGAATTCGCTGCGCTGGAAGCCTTCCGGGAGCTTCTCACGCACGGTTTGTTCGATAACGCGCGGGCCAGCGAAGCCGATCAGGGCTTTCGGCTCACCGACGATCACGTCACCGAGCATCGCCAGACTTGCGGAAACACCGCCGTACACCGGGTCGGTCAGTACGGAGATGAACGGAATGCCCTCTTCACGCAGACGCGCCAGCACAGCCGAAGTCTTGGCCATTTGCATCAGCGAGATCAACGCTTCCTGCATGCGCGCACCACCGGAGGCGGCGAAGCAGATCATCGGGCAGCGGTTTTCCAGCGCGTAGTTGGCGGCGCGCACGAAGCGCTCACCGACGATGGCGCCCATGGAACCGCCCATGAAGGCGAATTCAAAAGCGGAGACCACCACTGGCATGCCCAGCAAGGTGCCGCTGACGGAGATCAGCGCGTCTTTTTCGCCGGTCTGCTTCTGTGCAGCGGTCAGGCGATCCTTGTACTTCTTGCCGTCGCGGAATTTCAGACGGTCAACCGGCTCCAGATCGGCGCCCAGCTCGTTGCGACCTTCGGCATCGAGGAAGATGTCGATGCGCGCACGTGCGCCGATGCGCATGTGGTGGTTGCATTTAGGGCAAACGTCCAGGGTCTTTTCCAGCTCTGGACGATACAACACCGCCTCGCAAGACGGGCATTTGTGCCACAGACCTTCAGGGACCGAGCTCTTTTTGACCTCGGAACGCATGATCGAAGGGATCAGTTTGTCTACTAACCAGTTGCTCATGCTTTCTTTCTCCAGTACCGGCGGCCCGAACGCTCTGGTTCGCAGCCCCGCGTATGCCCTTCAGCTAAATTCATGTGTGTGGCGATGGTTGCCGGACTGCCACGATCAGCGCTAAACATGACCTGCGTGCGATCCAGAAACCCTCAGCCGCGCCTGCTTTGTGCAAGTGCATTGATGGACGGCGGCAGACTGCCAGCCGTCACATCAATATGGCGCTTTGCGTACCGCGTTGATGAACGCGTGAATCTTTGCGTGATCCTTGATGCCCTTGCTCGCCTCAACCCCACCGCTGACGTCTACCGCGTACGGTTTCACCCGAACCACGGCGTCTGCAACGTTCTCCGGGGTCAAACCACCGGCCAGAATCAACGGTTTGCTCAAACCTTGCGGAATCAATGACCAGTCGAACGCCTCACCGGTTCCGCCCGGCACGCCTTCAACGTAGGTATCGAGCAGAACTCCGCTGGCGCTGGGATAAGCGTCAACGGCAGCCGCTATGTCATCACCGGCCTTGACCCGCAACGCCTTGATGTAGGGACGATGCCAGCCTTCACAATCTTCAGCAGTTTCATCGCCATGGAACTGCAACAAATCCAGCGGCACGGCATCGAGGATTTCCCCCAACTCGCAGCGGCTGGCGTTGACGAACAGACCCACGGTGGTCACGAACGGCGGCAATGCCTGAATAATCGCCCGCGCCTGCTGTACGGTTACCGCTCGTGGACTCTTGGCGTAGAACACGAACCCGATCGCATCTGCCCCGGCCTCAACGGCGGCCAGCGCATCTTCTATGCGGGTAATCCCGCAGATCTTGCTGCGAACGGCTGACATATCGAGAAAAACTCCGAGGCAAAAACCGGGAAAGTCCCGGATGGTAACAAAAGCGCTCAAGGGCGTCAGCCGTCAAGTTCGGAGAATCCCGTAAGGAAATGCGGCCCGATAAAACGCTCGGGCAACGGGAATTCATCGTGATACTCGACCTGCACCAGATACAGACCGTAAGGATGCGCCGTAACGCCACCGGAACGGCGCTCGCGACTTTCCAGCACTTCCTTCATCCACTCCACCGGGCGCTCGCCAGCACCGATGGTCATCAGCACACCGGCGATGTTGCGCACCATGTGATGTAGGAAGGCATTGGCGCGGATGTCGAGCACGATCATCTTGCCGTGACGGGTCACGCGCAGGTGATGCATCTTCTTGATCGGCGACTTGGCCTGGCACTGGCCGGCGCGGAACGCACTGAAATCGTGGGTACCAATCAGGTATTGCGCGGCCTCGGCCATACGCTCGACGTCCAGCGGACGATGGTTCCAGGTGATTTCTTCGTTGAGATGCGCCGGGCGGATCTGATCGTTATAGATCACATAGCGATAACGCCGGGCGATGGCTTTGAAGCGCGCATGAAAATGCGCCGGCATCACCCGCGCCCAACTGACACTGATGTCGTGAGGCAGATTGATGTTGGCGCCCATGACCCAAGCCTTCAGCGACCGATCGACCGTGGTGTCGAAGTGCACCACTTGTCCGCAGGCGTGCACGCCAGCATCGGTGCGCCCGGCGCACTGCAAGGAAACCGGCGCGTTGGCGACTTTCGACAAGGCTTTTTCGAGCTCTTCCTGCACCGTTTTCACACCGGTCAGCTGACGCTGCCAGCCGCTGTAGCGCGAGCCTTTGTACTCAACGCCCAGCGCGACGCGGTAAAAGCCGTCGGGGGCCATTTCGGCGACCGGGTTATCTATGTTTGCCAAGGTGGGACAGCCTGCTGTTTGTGCAAAGGCGGGCATTATAAGGCTGTGGTTCAGGGATGCCAGAGGGTTCTCCGTCGCCTGAAACACTGCTTTCGCGAGCAAGCTCGCTCCCACAAGGGAAATGCATTCCAAATGTGGGAGCGAGCTTGCTCGCGAAAGCGCTGGATCAGACACCACTGGATCCGGCACAAACAAAAACGGCAGCCTCACTGGGCTGCCGTTGTTTGTTTACCGCTGGACTTACGCCAGGTTCGAGAGCATTTCCTTGGCCTCGCCACGCTGCTTCTCGTCACCTTCGGTCAACACCTCGTTGAGGATGTCGCGTGCGCCGTCGCTATCGCCCATATCGATGTAAGCCTGAGCCAGATCGAGTTTGGTCGCAGCTTCGTCAGTGCCGGCGAGGAAGTCGAAATCGTCTTCGCCCAGATCACCACCGATTGCCGCATCGGCTTCGGTGAAGGTCGGTTCGGCAATGGTTTGCGACAGACGATCCAGCTCGGCATTGACGTCGTCCAGCTCGGCGGCAAATGCATCAGGCTCGGCCGGTGGGTTGGAATCCATCTCGTCCGCCAGCGACAGATCGAAATCGGCCGGCAGTTCCAGATCGTCTTGCGGCACGTCAGCCACGACTGGCGGCTCGACCGGCGACAGATCCTTCACGCCATCGTCCAGATCCAGCAGGAAGTCGTCTTCAGCCAAGGGGGCTGGCGACGGTTCGGCGCCGAGATCCAGATCCAGGTCGAAGTCCGACAGATCATCCAGGTTCTCTTTGATATCAGTCTGCTGTTGCAGCACCGATTCGAAGCTCAGGTCATCGTCGGACGGGAACTCGTCCAGCTCGACCGGCGCTTCAGGCTCAACCACAGGCGCAGGCTCTACCGGGGTGATGTTGTCGAGATCGTCCAGGCTCAGATCAAACGCGCTGTCCAGATCGTCTTCCACTGGCGCCGGCTCAGGCACTTCAGGCTCATCCAGCAGCAGATCCTTGACGTATTGCGCGTCCAGCTCGGCAGCCACGGCAGCAGCGGCCAGACCCGCCGCAGCGACGACGGCCATAGCCGGGAAGCGGCTTTTCAGCTCTTCGACCTTGGCGAAGTTGTCGCCATTGGCCACCAGTTGACGTTCCTGAGCGACGAACGCATCGCGGTCGCCCTGCTGACCGTAAACTTCCATCAGTTTCAGACGCAGATCACTGCGCTGCGGCTCCAGGCTCACGCCCTCTTCCAGCAGTGCGGCTGCCTGATTCAGGCGACCGGCGTTGATGTGCGATTGTGCCTTGTCGAGCACGTCATCGGAACGCTCGGCGGCCGGCGCCACCAGCGGCGCAGCAATCGGCTCGGCCATCACGATCGGGGCGACTACCGGAGCCACTACGGGGGCCGGAGCAGGTGCTGGTGCCGGGGTGTTGAGCTTGACGCTCGCCGCCGGGGTTTCCAGACCTTCGAAGCTGCTTTCCGGCAGATCCTGCTCGGCGGAGAACTCTTGCTCCTCCGACAGGGCACGGGCCATGCGCAGATGTTTCTCGGCTTCCTGCTGAGCTTTGCGGCGACGCGCCAGCAACAACAGCAGGAGCAGAAGAACCACAGCGCCGCCACCGATCAGCCCCAGCAGGATCGGGTTGGTCAGCAGCTCATTGAAGGTTTTCTCTTCATCGACCGGCGGCTTCGGCGCGACCACTGGCTCAACTGGCGTTTCAGCCGGCGGCGCAATGGCAGACTCTGGCGTCGGCGCCGCTTCTGCCGGCGTGGCTGGCGGTGTGGCAGCCAGTTCAGCCGTGATCGCAGGCACCGCCGGTGCAGCAGCGTTGGCGGCTGGCGCAGCGCCCGCCCCTTCAGCCTGCAGTTTTGCCAGCTGATTGTTTTTCAGCTCGATCAGTTTTTGCAGCTTGTCCATCTGGCTTTGCAGATCGGACATACGGCTTTTCAGTTCCTCGTTATCACGACGGGTCGTGTCGAGGCTTTCCTGAGTCACCGCAAGCTTGTTGCTCAGCGCCTTGGCGTCACCCGCCGGGCCTTTGCCGCGGGCCTTGGCGCTTTCTGCGGAAACCAGGCTCAGATTGTCCTGGGCGTTCTGTGCTGCACCGGTATTGCCGCGACCACGGTTGGTCGCATCGAGTTGCTGCTGACCGGTGCCTGGCTTGGCCACATAACGACGGCCCGAGCGCCAGGCTTCGTTCTGCGCCGCGACTTCGGCAATCGCCTTCGACTGTGGCAGCGCAGTGCTTTGCACGGAATCCGGCAGGCGCAGCACCTGACCGGTTTTCAGGCGATTGATGTTGCCGCCGATGAACGCATCCGGGTTCAGCGCTTGAATGGCCAGCATGGTCTGCTGCACCGAGCCGCCGGTACGCGCCTTCGCGGCGATTTCCCACAGGGTATCGCGCGGCGTGGTGGTGTATTGCGTCGGGTGCGTGGCGCCAGTGGTCGGTGCGGCGATGGTCTGCGACGGCGCCGGTTGTGCGGCGGCATCAGCGGTCTGCGGCGAGAATTTCGACGGATCGAGCAGCACGCTGTAATCGCGCAGCAAACGGCCGTTCGGCCACATCACCTGCACGAGGAATTTGACCATCGGTTCCGACAGCGGCTTGCTCGAGGTCACGCGCAGCACGCTTTTGCCACTGGCGTTGAGTACCGGGGTAAATGTCAGATCATTGAGGAAGGACTGGCGGTCGACGCCGGCCTTGGCAAAGTCTTCAGGTGAAGCCAGGCTCGGCACCACTTCGGCAGCGGTGAGATCCTTGACGTCGAGCAGCTCGATTTCAGCCACCAGCGGCTGGTTCAGGGTCGACTTCAGGGTCAGCTCCCCGAGCCCGAGGGCATGCGCCATACCGGAGGACAGCGCCGAGGCGGCCGCTATTGCTAACACCAGTTTGCGAACTTGAACCATAGCCTCATCCTTTGTTTGAACGTTCCTCGGCCAGCGAGAAGATGTTGAATACCGCTGCCGTAAGGCATTGCGCGCGACGACGACAGATGTCGCGCGCGATCATTTCTTTGATGCCCCGGAAAGTCCCGGAGGGTGACACGTTATCAAGCAATCCGGGCAAGCATAGCGCTCACCTAGAATCAGTCGACAAATTGTTGCCAAGTATCTTTTACAGCAGGTCTTTTATCAACAATTCAGCCACCTGCACAGCGTTAAGGGCCGCGCCTTTGCGTACGTTATCTGACGCCAGCCACAGATTTAGTTCCGCCGGGTCGTCGACACCGCTGCGCACGCGACCGACATAGACAACATCCTGCCCTACCGCGTCACCGACTGCTGTCGGGTAATCACCGGCCTCAACCAGCTCAATGCCCGGCGCTGCTTCGAGTGCCGCGTTGACTTTTGTCAGGTCGACAGCCGACGTTGACTGCAAGGTCACGCTAAGGCTATCGCCAAAAAACACCGGGGCTTGAACGCAAGTTGCGGAAATCTTTAATAAAGGCTTGGCCAGCACCTGACGCAACTCGCGGACCAGACGTTTTTCCAGCAGCGTATGACCCTGCGCGTCGGGCGTGCCGACCTGAGCCAGCAAGTTGAACGCCATCTGCCGATCGAAGAAAGTCGGCTCCAATGGGCGCATGTTCAGCAGCTCGGCGGTCTGCCGCGCCAGCTCGGTCACGGCTTCGCGGCCTTGGGCGGAAACCGCCAGATTGGCCGTGACGTTGACATATTGCAGGTCGATCAGCTCGAGCAGCGGCGCCAGTACCACAGCGAGCGAAGTGGCCGATGGGCTTGGGCTGCTGACTTGAAACGGCGCCTTCAAACCGGCGAGCACTTCGGCATTGGCCTCCGGGACGATTTGTGGCGCCTGATCGGCCGGCAAGGCGCCGGACAGATCGATCAGCGAGCAACCAGCGGCATGGGCACGCGCGGCATAGCTCAGGGTGATGGCCGGGCCGGCGGCGAAAAATACCAGTTTGACCTTGCTGAAATCGAACTCGTCGACTTCACGCACGCGCACGTTCTTGTTGCGGAACAGCACCGAGCTGCCAGCAGACTCGCTGCTCGCCAGCAGGTGCAGGTTGCCGACGGGGAAGTCGCGTTCTTCGAGAATCTGTACGAGGGTTTCGCCGACAGTACCGGTGGCGCCGATCACGGCAATATCTAAGGTCTGGGTCATGGTGCGAGCCTCTGGCGAAACGGGGGGAGCGGCACTTTACCGGGTGACTGGCGCACAGGCAATTTCTGCGGGATTTGCGGCGACTGCGCCGGCCCCTTCGCGAGCAAGCTCGCTCCCACAGGGAAATGCACTTCAAATGTGGGAGCGAGCTTGCTCGCGAAGGCAACAGAACAGACACCCTAGAAACTCCAGGCATAAAAAAACCCGCACCTCTCACAAGGCACGGGCTCTTTCATCACTTCAAGCAATCAACGCTCAAGCAAAATCCGCAGCATGCGACGCAGCGGTTCGGCCGCGCCCCACAGCAGTTGGTCGCCGACGGTGAAGGCACCGACGAATTGCGACCCCATGTTCAGCTTGCGCAGACGCCCCACCGGAACATTCAGCGTGCCGGTGACCTTGGTCGGGCTCAGCTCCTGCATGCTGATCTCGCGCTGGTTCGGCACCAGTTTGACCCAAGGGTTGTGCTGGCTGATCAGCCCTTCGATATCGGCGATCGGTACGTCTTTGTTCAGCTTGATGGTCAGCGCCTGGCTGTGGCAACGCATCGCACCGATGCGCACGCAGATGCCGTCGACCGGGATCGGGCTCTTGAAGCGACCGAGGATCTTGTTGGTCTCGGCCTGGGCTTTCCACTCTTCGCGGCTCTGGCCGTTCGGCAGTTCCTTGTCGATCCACGGGATCAGGCTGCCGGCCAGCGGTACGCCGAAGTTTTCGGTCGGGTACGCTTCGCTGCGCATGGCATCGGCCACGCGACGATCGATGTCGAGGATCGCACTGGCAGGATCGGCCAGTTGATCGGCGACAGCGGCGTGGGTCGCGCCCATTTGCTTGATCAGTTCACGCATGTTCTGCGCGCCGGCACCCGAGGCCGCCTGATAGGTCATGGCGCTCATCCACTCAACCAGACCGGCTTCGAACAGACCGCCCAGGCCCATCAGCATCAGGCTGACGGTGCAGTTGCCGCCGATGTAGTTCTTGGTGCCCGCGTCGAGTTGCTGGTCGATGACCTTGCGGTTGACCGGATCGAGAATGATCACTGCGTCATCGTTCATGCGCAGGCTCGAGGCCGCGTCGATCCAGTAACCCTGCCAGCCGGCTTCGCGCAGCTTCGGGAACACTTCGCTGGTGTAGTCGCCGCCCTGGCAGGTCAGAATCACGTCGAGGGTCTTCAGCTCATCAATGCTGTAAGCATCCTTGAGCGGAGCAATGTCCTTGCCCACGGACGGGCCTTGGCCACCGACGTTGGAAGTGGTGAAAAACACCGGCTCGATTAGATCGAAATCCTGCTCTTCCAGCATCCGCTGCATGAGCACGGAACCGACCATCCCGCGCCAACCGATCAGACCTACACGTTTCATCGCAACTACACCTTCTTGAAAAGTGGGCCGCTGCTTTGTATTGAATTTCGCAGCGGGCCCGAGAGATTACAGATTCCGCAGCGCGGCGACTACTGCGTCGCCCATTTCCTGCGTACCGACTTTGCTGCAACCGGCCGAATAGATGTCACCGGTGCGCAAGCCTTGATCCAGCACCACGCTCACGGCTTTCTCGATGGCATCGGCCGCGTCGTGCAGATTGAAGCTGTAACGCAGCATCATCGACACCGACAGAATGGTTGCCAGCGGGTTGGCGATGCCTTTGCCAGCGATGTCCGGAGCGGAACCGTGGCAAGGCTCGTACATGCCCTTGTTGTTGGAATCCAGCGAGGCCGACGGCAGCATGCCGATGGAACCGGTGAGCATCGACGCTTCGTCGGACAGAATGTCGCCAAACATATTGTCGGTGACGATCACGTCGAACTGCTTCGGCGCGCGCACCAGTTGCATGGCGGCGTTGTCGACGTACATGTGGCTCAGTTCGACTTGCGGGTAATCCTTGGCCACTTGTTCGACCACTTCACGCCACAATTGGCTGGAGGCCAGCACGTTGGCCTTGTCCACCGAGCAGAGCTTTTTGCCACGCACCATGGCCATGTCGAAACCGACGCGGGCGATGCGGCGGATTTCGCTTTCGCTGTACGGCAGCGTGTCGTAGGACTGACGCTCGCCGTTTTCCAGTGTGCGGGTGCCGCGTGGCGCGCCGAAGTAGATACCACCGGTCAGCTCACGGACGATCAGGATGTCCAGACCAGCGACGATTTCCGGCTTCAGGCTAGAAGCGTCAGCCAGCTGCGGGTACAGGATCGCCGGACGCAGGTTGCCGAACAGGCCCAGTTGCGCACGGATTTTCAGCAGGCCGCGCTCAGGGCGGATGTCGCGTTCGATGGCGTCCCATTTCGGGCCACCGACGGCGCCCAGCAGCACGGCATCGGCAGCACGTGCGCGGTCGAGGGTTTCGTCGGCCAGCGGCACGCCGTGCTTGTCGATGGCGGCGCCACCGATCACGTCATGGCTCAGCTCGAAGCCCAGGCTGTATTTGTCGTTAGCCAGTTCCAGCACCTTGACCGCTTCGGCCATGATTTCCGGACCAATGCCATCACCTGGGAGAATCAGAATCTGCTTGCTCATGCTTTCCTCGTGTCTTGAGTCGGTGCGCCATCTGAGGCACGCCCGGAAAAATTCTTATCGCTCAGCCATCAATACGATTACATCTGTACTGAACGAGCCGTCGGCATCAATCTCAAAATATTCGCGCACTTCGTTGCCCATCGACTGCTGCAACTGGCGGATCGCCGCGCGCATCACCTCAGGCGTGCGCATGCGCTCAACCCAACTGCTGTACTCCAGACGCAGGCGCTGACGCGTGGTGCTGCGCACATGCAAACCGGCCTCGCTGACCTGCCGTAGCCACTCAGCGGCGGAATAATCGCGCACATGGCTGGTGTCGCGCAGCACTTCGACGCTTTGCAGGTAAGTGTCGAACAACGGACTGCCCGGTGACAACACGTCAACGAACGCCGCCACACCGCCCGGTTTCAGCACCCGACGCACTTCGCGCAGGGCCACGCCGAGATCGCTCCAGTGATGCGCCGAATAACGGCTGAACACGAAGTCGAACTCGCCATCGGCAAACGGCAAGCGCTCGGCGGCGCCGTTCACCGTGGCAATGTTGCTCATCCCGCGGTCAACGGCAGCGGCGGCGACCACGTCGAGCATCTGCTGTGACAGGTCGTAGGCGACCACTTCCCTGACCAGCGGTGCGACATGGAAACTGACATGACCGGCGCCGCAACCCAGATCCAGCACCCGGGCGTCGCCCTGCCCAGCCAGCTCAGCTTGTAGCAGTGCGAATTCGGTGCCCTGAGCGTGAACGGCGCTGCTCAGGTAGGCGGCGGCCTGTTCACCGAATTGCTTTTGTACGACCTGAGTGTGTTGGGCGGTGCTGGTCATGGTCACATCCTTCTGGGTTTTAGCCTTGTATTGCCTGGACTACCGCCTTCGCGAGCAAGCTCGCTCCCACATTTGAAATGCATTGCCCTGTGGGAGCGAGCTTGCTCGCGAAGAGGCCAGCCTGAACTGCATCAATTCAAAACTTGCTTATGCGTCGCGGAACAACCACGGCTGGCTCACACGGTGCTTGGCCTCAAATGTCGCAATCGCATCGCCGTCCTGCAAAGTCAGGCCGATATCGTCCAGACCGTTCAGCAGGCAGTGCTTGCGGAACGCATCGATCTCGAAGCTGTACACCTTGCCATCCGGACGGGTCACGGTCTGTGCTTGCAGATCGACCTGCAATTGATAGCCCGGCTCAGCCTCAACTTGCTTAAACAGTTCATCGACTTCGGCGTCGCTCAAGATGATCGGCAGCAAGCCGTTCTTGAAGCTGTTGTTGAAGAAGATGTCGGCATAGCTCGGCGCGATGATGCTGCGGAAACCGTATTCTTCCAGCGCCCACGGCGCGTGTTCACGGCTGGAGCCGCAACCGAAGTTCTCGCGGGCCAGCAAGACGCTGGCGCCCTGGTAACGCTCGGCGTTAAGGACGAAGTCCTTGTTCAGCGGACGCTTGGAGTTGTCCTGATACGGTTGCCCGACATCGAGGTAACGCCATTCATCGAACAGGTTCGGGCCGAAACCGGTGCGTTTGATCGACTTCAAGAACTGCTTCGGAATGATTTGGTCGGTGTCGACGTTGGCACGATCCAAAGGCGCGACAAGACCAGTGTGCTGGGTAAAAGCTTTCATGCTGCGCTCCTTTAAATCAATTCACGAACGTCGATGAAACGACCGTTCACCGCTGCCGCAGCCGCCATGGCCGGGCTGACGAGGTGGGTACGGCCACCGGCGCCCTGACGGCCTTCGAAGTTACGGTTGGAGGTCGAGGCGCAATGTTCACCGGACTCCAAACGGTCCGGGTTCATCGCCAGGCACATCGAGCAACCCGGCTCACGCCATTCGAAACCGGCTTCGAGGAAAATCTTGTCGAGACCTTCAGCTTCAGCCTGCGCCTTGACCAGACCCGAACCCGGCACCACGATCGCTTGCTTGATGGTCGAAGCGACTTTACGGCCCTTGGCGATCACCGCCGCAGCGCGCAAATCTTCGATCCGCGAGTTGGTGCAGGAACCGATGAACACGCGATCCAGTTGAATGTCGGTGATCGCCTGATTGGCGGTCAAACCCATGTATTTCAGGGCACGGACGATCGAGTCGCGTTTGACCAGATCCATCTCTTTGGCCGGGTCCGGCACGTTCTGATCAACCGCCAAAACCATTTCCGGGGAAGTACCCCAACTGACTTGCGGCTTGATCTGCGCAGCGTCGAGTTCAACCACAGTGTCGAACCTGGCGTCGTCATCGGTCACCAGGTCTTTCCAGGCTTCGACGGCCAAGTCCCATTCCGCGCCTTTCGGTGCAAACGGGCGGCCTTTCACGTAATCGACGGTCTTCTGATCCGCAGCCACCAAACCAACGCGGGCGCCGGCTTCGATGGACATGTTGCAGATGGTCATGCGGCCTTCAACGGACAAGTCGCGGATCGCACTGCCAGCGAATTCGATGGCATGGCCGTTACCGCCAGCGGTGCCGATCTTGCCGATTACAGCGAGGACGATGTCCTTGGCCGTCACGCCGAACGGCAATTGCCCTTCAACGCGCACCAGCATGTTTTTCATTTTCTTGGCGACCAGGCACTGGGTGGCGAGCACGTGCTCGACCTCGGAGGTGCCGATACCGTGAGCCAAGGCGCCAAACGCGCCGTGGGTCGAGGTGTGCGAATCGCCGCAGACCACGGTCATGCCCGGCAATGTCGCGCCCTGCTCCGGGCTGATCACGTGGACGATGCCTTGGCGCACGTCGTTCATCTTGAACTCGACGATGCCGTATTCATCGCAGTTGTCATCGAGGGTCTGAACCTGCAAACGCGAGACCTGATCGGCAATGGCTTCGATGCCGCCCTTGCGCTCTGGCGTGGTCGGTACGTTGTGGTCCGGGGTCGCGATATTGGCATCGATGCGCCAAGGCTTGCGCCCGGCTAGACGCAGGCCTTCGAAGGCTTGCGGCGAGGTCACTTCGTGGATGATGTGACGATCGATGTAGATCAGCGCCGAGCCATCGTCGCGCTGCTTGACCAAATGCGAATCCCAGAGCTTGTCGTAGAGCGTTTTGCCGGCCATCAGACGGTTCCTCATCAGCTTGTTTCTATGCCCTGGGCTTATCAATAACCCTTTGGCTTGTGAGGCCGATCCTATGGGGTTAGATTAAATAACTCAAATTCATATTTTTTATGCTTTGGATAACCAACTGGAATACGAACATGGATCTGGCCAACCTCAACGCTTTTATCGCGATTGCCGAGACCGGCAGCTTCTCCAATGCCGGCGAACGCTTGCACCTGACACAGCCGGCAATCAGCAAGCGTATCGCCGGGCTGGAGCAACAATTGAAGGTAAGGCTGTTCGACAGGCTCGGCCGTGAAGTCGGTCTGACCGAGGCCGGCCGCGCCCTGCTGCCCCGGGCTTATCAGATTCTCAACGTGCTCGATGACACCCGCCGCGCCCTGACCAACCTCACCGGTGAAGTCAGCGGGCGCCTGACCCTGGCCACCAGTCACCACATCGGTTTACACCGTTTGCCGCCACTCCTAAGGGAATTCACCCGCCGTTACCCACAGGTGGCGCTGGATATTCAGTTCCTCGATTCGGAAGTGGCCTACGAGGAAATCCTCCATGGCCGCGCTGAACTGGCGGTCATCACCCTCGCGCCAGAGCCCCACGCGCTGGTCAAAGCCACGCCCGTCTGGGATGACCCACTGGATTTCGTGGTCGCTCCGGAGCACTCGCTGATCAATAACGGCGCCGTCAGTCTGGCCGACATTGCCGGTCATCCGGCGGTTTTCCCCGGCGGCAACACCTTTACCCACCATATTGTCCAACGCTTGTTCGAGGCCCAGGGACTGACGCCGAACATCGCCATGAGCACCAACTATCTGGAAACCATCAAGATGATGGTCTCGATCGGCCTGGCCTGGAGCGTTTTGCCACGGACCATGCTCGATGATCAGGTGGCGAGCATCGCTTTACCGGGCATACAGCTCACTCGCCAGCTAGGCTATATCCTGCACACTGAACGGACGCTATCGAACGCGGCAAGAGCCTTTATGGCCTTGCTGGATGCACAAATCGATCTGCCAGGGACTTAAGGCCAACTTGTGCTACTCCTATAGAGCCGCTGCCCCTGTGCCTATCGCCACCATCAGCTCAAGGCCTGTCCACAATGCCGAAATCTGTTGACCGAATTCCGCCGATGCCGCGTATCCAGGCGATTGACCCGCGTCATTCCGAGCAGAGCTGGGAGAGTGCGCCGCAATTATTGGCTGCACTCAACGGTGCACGGCTCGGCGCCTGGTATTGGGACATCGAGCGCGGGCAGATCAGTTGGTCACGCGGCACCCAGGCCTTGTTCGGCTTCGATCCTCGGCAACCGCTGCCCGAAGATCTGGAATACCTCGACCTGCTGCCGCCCGAAGACCGGGCGAAAACCGTCCGCGCTTTCCACGCGGTGATTGCCGGGGCGCCGCTGGAACAAGCGATGCACCACCGCATCCGCTGGCCTGACGGCAGCCTGCACTGGCTGGAGATCAGCGGCAGCCTGCTGCCGGATAAAAACGGCCGCCCCCGAATGATCGGGGTGATTCGTGAAATCACCCACCAGCGCCAACGCGAACAGGCCCTGAGCAGTTCGGAGAAACGTTTCGCGACACTTTTTCACCTATGCCCGAACATGGTTCTGCTGACCCGCCAGGAAGACGGCCTGATCAGTGAGGCCAACCAGTATTTCGAAAGCCTGTTCGGCTGGCCAGTGCAGAGCGCCATCGGCCGCACTACCCTGGAGCTGGGTTTGTGGGTGCATCCGGAGCAACGCGCCGAACTGGTCAAGAAAACCAACACCAAGGGCGAATTGATCAGCATGGAGGTGCAGTTTCGCGCCAGTAACGGGCAGATTCACGACGGCATTCTCAGTGCGCAGAAAGTCGAACTTGAAGGTCAGCCGTATCTGCTCAGCACCTTCCTCGACACCACTGAACGCAAAGCTGCCGAACACGCCTTGAAGGATAGCCAGGAACGCCTCGATCTGGCGCTGGACTCGGCGCAACTCGGCACCTGGGACTGGCACATCCCCAGCGGCATGCTCTACGGCTCCGCCCGGGCGGCGCAATTGCACGGCCTGGAACCCAAACCATTTCATGAATCATTCGATGAGTTTTTCGAGGGCGTGCCCGGCGAAGAGCGCGACAGCATGCGCGATGCCTACCGCAGCCTGCGCGAAGGCCCGGCGGGCAACTATCAACTGACCTATCGCGTGCAATTGCCGGACGGTAGCTCGCGTTATCTGGAAAGCCGCGCCCGCCTTTACCGGGACGACAATGGCGCGCCGCTGCGTATGGCGGGCACCTTGCTCGACATCACCGATCAGGTCGAACGTGAACAGCGGCTGGTGGCCTCGGAAGAGAAATTCGCCACGCTGTTCCAGGTCAGCCCCGACCCGATCTGCGTGACTCGCCAGGACAGTGGCGAGTTCATCGAAATCAATAACAGCTTTACCCAGACTTTCGGCTGGAGCGCCGCCGACGTCATCGGCCACACCGCCGAAGAAATCGGCCTGTGGGACGCCTCGGCGAAAAGCCTGCAACGCATTGAACGGGTGATTCGCGAACAAGGTTTGAGCAACGTCGCGATCATCGTCCAGCACAATGACGGCCAGTCGCTGACCTGTGTGATTTCCAGCCGGCAGATCAGCGTCGGCGACCAGCCGTGCATCGTTACCACCCTGCGCGACATTACCCAGCAGCAGCGTTCGGAAGCGGCGCTCAAGGCCAGCGAGGAGAAATTCGCCAAAGCATTCCACTCCAGCCCCGACGCAATCACCATCACCGAGCGCGACACTGGGCGCTACCTGGAGGTTAACGACGGTTTCTGCCGCCTGACTGGCTATCGCGCCGACGAAGTGGTGGGTAAAACCGTGTATCAGGTCGGTATCTGGGCCGAGGAAAAACAACGTTCGGCGCTACTGGCCGAGCTGCAGATCAAGGGCCGCGTGCACCATCAGGAAATGCTCGGGCGCAACAAGCGCGGAGAGATGCTGACAGTGGAAGTCTCGGTCGAGCCGATCACTCTCAATGAAACCGCGTGCCTGCTGCTGACGGCGCGGGACGTCAGCCTGTTGAAAAACGCCGAAGCGCAGATTCGCCATCTGGCCTACCACGACCCATTGACCAACCTGCCCAACCGCGCCTTGCTGATGGATCGCCTGAGCCAGCAGATCGCCCTGCTCAAGCGCCACAACCTGCGCGGCGCGTTGCTGTTTCTCGATCTCGATCACTTCAAGCACATCAATGACTCCCTCGGCCATCCGGTCGGCGACACGGTGCTGAAGATCATCACCGCGCGGCTCGAAGCGAGTGTGCGCATGGAAGATACCGTCGCACGTCTGGGTGGTGATGAGTTTGTCGTGCTGCTCAGCGGCCTTGAAGGCTCGCGCAACGAAGTCAGCGCACAAGTGCGCAATCTGGCCGACACTCTGCGCGAATTGCTCTCGGAACCGATGTTCCTCGACGGCCAGCGCCTGCAAGTGACGCCGAGTATCGGCGTGGCGCTGATCCCCGATCACGGCTCGACGCCGACCGATCTGCTCAAACGCGCCGACATCGCCCTGTACCGGGCCAAGGATTCCGGGCGCAACACCACGCAGATGTACCACAACACCATGCAGAAAGCGGCCAGCGAACGGTTGCGCATGGAGACCGACCTGCGCCTGGCGCTGTCGCGCGGTGAGTTCAACGTGCATTTTCAGCCGCAGGTCGATGCCCGCGACAATCGCATCATCGGCGCCGAAGCGCTGGTGCGCTGGAATCACCCGGAACTGGGCGCGCAGTCGCCTACCGAGTTCATCAAAGTACTGGAGGACAGCGGCCTGATTCTCGAAGTCGGCACCTGGATCCTCGACGAAGCCTGCAATGCCTTCAAACAACTGATCGCACTGAAACGGGTCGACCCGCTGAATTTCAGCCTGTGCGTGAATATCAGCCCACGGCAGTTCCGCCAGAACGACTTCGTCGAGCGCATCGAACACAGCATGAGCAGCCATGGCCTGCCCTGTTCGTTGCTGAAACTGGAAATCACCGAAGGCATCGTGATCCAGAATCTGGAAGATACCATCAGCAAAATGCGCCGCCTGAAAAAACTCGGCGTGAGCTTCGCCATGGATGACTTCGGCACCGGTTATTCGTCGCTGACTTACCTCAAGCGTCTGCCGGTGGACACGCTGAAAATCGATCAATCGTTTATCCGCGATGCGACGACCGATCCGAACGATGCCGAGATCATCCGCGCGATTGTTGCCATGGCGCGCAGCCTCGAGCTGGAGGTGATTGCCGAGGGCGTCGAAACCCCGGAACAACTGGCGTTCCTGCAAGGTTTGGGCTGCCATTTGTATCAGGGCTATCTGCACAGTCGTCCGGTTGCGCTGGAGGATCTGAAAAAGCTTCTGCCATAACCGGCACGTTGCAACAGAAGCGCAATTGCCACGCTCTGCGGCAACCTGTAGGGTCGCGTTTTTTGCGCCGTTTCGAGATCTGTCATGCAGGATGCATCCCTCCCCCGCCCGGCTCTGCTGGGCATCGACCTTGGCACCACCAACAGTCTTATCGCCGTCTGGCAGGACGGTCAGGCCCGACTGATTCCCAACGCTCTGGGCGATGTGCTGACGCCATCGGTAGTCAGCCTCGATGAAGACGACACGATTCTTGTCGGCAAAGCCGCCCGCGCCCGCCTGACCACGCACCCGGAGCGAACCGCTGCGGCGTTCAAGCGTTTCATGGGCAGCGATAAACAAGTCCAGCTCGGCACACGTCAGTTCAGCCCGGAAGAGTTGTCGGCGCTGGTCCTCGGCTCGCTCAAGCAGGACGCCGAAGCCTTTCTCGGCCACACCGTTTCGGAAGCGGTGATATCTGTCCCGGCGTATTTCAGTGACGAGCAACGCAAACGCACGCTGTTTGCCGCCGAACTGGCCGGGCTCTCGGTGACGCGCCTGATCAACGAACCGACGGCCGCCGCCATGGCTTACGGGCTGCATGAACAGAAGTTCGAACGCACGCTGATCTTCGATCTCGGCGGCGGTACGTTCGACGTCACGGTGCTGGAATACGCTCTGCCGCTGATCGAAGTGCACGCCTCCACCGGCGACAACTTTCTCGGCGGTGAAGACTTCACGGCAGCGCTGTTGCAGGCCTGCCTGAAACACTGGCAGCTGACCCCGGCCATGGTCGATGCGCAAGGCATGGCCAGCCTCGGTGATGCGCTGGAACAGCTCAAATGCAAACTCGGTGAAGGGCTTCAACCACTGAGCTGGCGCCACGCTGACACGACGTTCGAATGGTCGCTGGACGAAGCGGCTGCGGTGAAAATCTGGGAGCCATTGCTCACCCGTCTGCGTGCGCCGATCGAGCAAGCCCTGCGCGATGCCCGACTCAAGCCCCGCGACCTCGACAGCCTGGTGCTGGTCGGCGGCGCCACGCGCATGCCGGCGGTGCAGCAAATGGTCGCGACGCTGTTCGGGCGCCTGCCTTACCGGCATCTTGATCCGGATACCATTGTTGCGTTGGGGGCGGCGACGCAAGCGGCGTGCAAGGCGCGCGACGGGGCAGTTGAAGAGTTGATTCTGACGGATGTCTGCCCGTACACGCTGGGCATCGAGACCATCCGTGGCAAAGACATCGACGGAGCGTTTTCTCCGATCATCGAACGCAACACCATCATCCCGACGTCACGGGTGGAACGCTATTACACCACCCATCCTCAGCAGGCGCTGCTGCGCATTGCGGTCTATCAGGGTGAGCGGCCGTGGGTGTGCGACAACATTCTTATTGATGCTTTCGATGTCACCTTGACGCCCACCGCGCACATCCAGGCGCTGGATGTACGCTTCAGTTATGACATCAACGGTTTGCTCGAGGTGGACGTTACCCTGCTCGAAACCGGCGAGCGCCACAGTCACAGCATCGACCGCAGCCCCACGGGTCTGGATGAGCAAGCGCGCCGAGACAGTCATAACCGGCTGTCGACGCTGAAGGTCCATCCACGCGATGCACTGCCCAACCGCACGTTGCTGGCTCGTCTGGAGCGGGCATGGATGCAGAGCCTCGGCACGCAGCGTGAGCACATTGCCGAATGGCTGCACAACTTCACTACCGTGCTCGGCGGCCAGCAACCCTCGGAGATTGCCAGCCATCGCTCAGAGCTGAACAAGGCGCTGGATCAACTGCACCTCTAGCCGTTGAGTCGCCGCAATGCAGCCTGCAGGCCGCCGGACAGCATCTCGGTATCGCCGCTGTCCGGCGGAACACCATAGCGGTTGGGCAACTTGTCACCGGCAAGCCCGAACAACACCAACGGCAGGAATGGCAAAAACGGCGTCAGCGCCATGAAGATCAGCAACGTCGGAATGCCTCTGCCCATGTCGTGCAATCGACGCAGAATGGCGCCGAACACCAGCAGCACGCCCAATAGCAGGATAAGAATGCCTGCGCCCGTGGTGCCACTGATCAACCCTGCCACTGGCGCAATCACCAAACACCCCAAGACCTGAGCGATAAAAGCCTTGCGCCCCAACCGCGAACCGAGACGCCAGATCGCTGTCGCCGGTACCGGCTGCACATTGCTTTTCGCCAGCAGCAAACGCTCCGACCAGGACAGCAACGCGCACAAGGCCAGGCGCAGTCCGACGCCGTTGTGCACATCGTCCTTACCCTGTTGCAACTGCCGCAGAACCCGGGTTTTCGGCACGCCAGCAGTGCCATAACGAATCAGGCCCTTGAGCGCGTCCAGCGCCTCGTACGCCAGCAGTTTGTCGACACCAAAATCCGTCAGCACTTTGCGCGGCGGCCACACCGGTTCGCCTTTGATCAAACCGTCGCGAAAGCCTTCGAACCAATCGTCCTCACAGCTGATCGCAGCGATCGACTGCAGCAATGCGCGATGCTGTTCGGCACTCAGGCTCGGGTCGTGATAGAGCACGCCCCAGAACATCATCAACCCCAGCAAATCGTCGCCACATGCCGCTCGATCACTTTCGAGGCAGGTGTAAAGCAGGGTATTGGCAGGCAACCGCACGCTGTCGAGTGCCTGCTGTACGCTGAACAATTGCTGCACCAACAAACCGTGCACCGGATCATTGCCTTGCAGCCATCCGAGCAAACCGTTGCAATTGCCTTGCTCGCGCAGCAAGCGCCGCAGCAGTGGCTGCAGTCGACTCAAAGGATGAGCCGGATTGAATGGCAGGCGCTCAAGGCACTGCGTGTCAATCAATTGCAACCAGCGCTCGGGTTGCTCCAGTAACGCCAGCAAAAACAGGGTCTGAGCGTGCCACTCCCAGGTGGCCTCACCCAGCCCGACCGGTGGCAACTGAATCCCGCGCCGGCTCAACTGCAGAATCAAATCGAGTTCGGACAAGTCGCAGTCGTCCTTGACCGCAGCCAGCTTGAACGCGTCTGCCAGTCGTTCCAGCGCAGCGTCGTCGTAAGGCCGCAAGCGACGCAGCCACAGCCGACAGACCTTGTGCGGCTCGCCGTCGGTCAGCACCTGCGCCAATGGCCGTGCACCTGAATCCGCTTCGCTGAAAGCACTCATGGCCAGCGCAATCGGTGCCTCGCCCAGCCAGCGCAGGTGTTGCTCAGCCTGATATTTGAACCCGCTCATCACCAGGCTTTCGAGGGCATCGATCGGCTGCGGTGCATCCACAATCTGCTGCAACAACGCTGTATCACCGCGATGCAGCGCCCAGGCGTGGCGATACAGATGCAGTAATCGGCTGTCGGCATTTTCGCCCAGCAATTGCGCGAGCAATGGCAGCTCATCACCGCTCATGCGCCAGTCGACAAAGCTTTGCGCAAGGCTCTCAAGCTTTAACCGCCCGACACCCAGCCAGCGGTTCAGCGTCTCGGGATGTTGTGACGGACAGCCATACACTTGGGCGTCATCGCCAAGATCCTCTGGCCAGTCAAAAACACCCTGCAGGCGATCGAATGCCTGAATCAATAGCGGCAGAAAAGTCGGCTGGCGCTTGGCGCACATTTCCAGCAAACGACTTTCAGCCATCGGATGGCGATGCTCGTTCCACAGCCGGATCCAGCACGGCAATGCCTGATCGTCCCGCCCGAGCAGACTGCTCTGACAGGCCAACAGGTAAAGCCAGTCGACATCATCCGGTGCTGCAAGCTGCTGCTCGACGCAGTCCTGCAAAAATGTCGGCACGCCGATGCCTGCCTGAGTGAACTGCACCAGCAGCCGCTTGAGGAACGCGGCATCATTCGGCAATGGCAGGCACGTGTGCTGACTGGCGAAGTCGGCGAACTCATGGAGTGGACGCTGGTTGAAGATGAAGTCGAGGCTACGGGCGTACCACAGCGATTCAGTCTGGGCGGCCTCTGACCATGCGCTCATCAGATCCGTATCGAACGGATCCGGCGTTTCGATTCGCTGGAGAAAGAAGCCCACCTGATGCGCGTCGTCGAAGCCCAGATCCAGCAACTGTTGATCCCAGGCCATACGCTTGGCCAACAGATTCGCGCAGCGGTACGACAACGGACCGGCGTCGGCCATCCGGTGGTACAGCGGCCAGCTGAGTTCATCGAGCACGTCCAGCGACAGCTCATCCAGCCCTCGAACAAAGGCCTGCCACGCGGCGAAATTGAACCGGCGCGCGGGATCATCCAGCAGCTCGCAAAAATCGCCGAACACTGGAGGGACCTCGACGACAGTCTGTTCTGAGGCTTGAAATTCGTACTCGTCCTCGGACTCTTCTTCCTCTTCCTCACGCGCCAGACGCAGGGCGTTTTCGTAGGCCGCGCGCAGCGCCTGGAAGCCTTGCGGGTCGGTCTCCGGGTGATGCGCTGGCAAACGTGCGCGGTAAGCATTGCGAATCAGGGTTTCGTCGTTAGTAGGCTCGATGCCTAGGCGGATCCAGCAACTCATGACCAGTCGAACTCCTTGAGCGATGCCGGGCGCGGCGGTAGATCAATCTCCATGTGCCATGGCAAATCAGCCAGAAACTGAGGAATGTTCTCCGCAAGCCCACGGGCAATCCGCACGTTAAGGGCGCTGGCGCCTTGTCGATCGAGTTCGCGCGTAAGCTCATCGTCGCTGGCGCTCAGGCACGACCAAAAGGTCCGACCCACCACAAAGCCATCGAAGTAAGCCATCCAGCTACCGTAGTGAAATTGCGCTCTGAGGGCCAAACGGCTGTGCAGCCAATTGCTTTCGTCCAGGTCGATCCACTGATTGCGCACCGCGCAACGCAAGAGAAAGCCCATGCGGCCATAGTCCCAGGACAATATCCCGCCCGGCCCGCAACTGCCGAACGTGCGGCTGGCAAACTCATGCAGGACCCGTTCACGGGGGGAGAGATCTTCAAGCAAGGCCTGCCATTCAGTCGGCAGACAACGCTGCCACGCCAGATAGGCCGCGCTGAGGTGTTTGGCATGGCCGTCGTCGGTCATCCGTTCGAGCATGTCGAACAGTTGCCCACGATCATCGATACCCCAACTGTCCTGCAGATCGATGTAGCGATCGTTGCAGAAGGCCGGGTCGTCGTAGCTGGCGCCGGTATTGATCGCCGCCATTGGCGCAGACAGGGCGCACAGCCAGCGCTGTTGAATCTCGTCCATGAAAAAAGGCTCCAGGCCGACCGGTGAGGAATGGGGGTCGGCAAAACTGCCGCGGATTGTAGAGAAACCGCCGCCAGCGGCAAAGCCGAACAACGGTTTTATTGCGCGCACAAAAAAGGCCCCGACGTATCGGGGCCTTCATTCAGCGGCTCATCGTCTGTTCAGACGATTGTGTTGCGGCACATGACTCAGTGCTGCAACGCCGGCTTCTGCACCCCATTGATCGGGATGCGTTTGGCTTTCGCTTCTTCCGGGATCACACGCAACAGGTCGATGCTCAGCAGACCGTTTTTCAGATCTGCGGCCTTGATCTCGATGTGATCGGCCAGACGGAAGGACAGCTTGAACGCACGCTGGGCGATACCCTGGTGCAGGAAGGTCACGCCTTCGTTGGCATCACGCTTGCCGCCACTGATGGTCAGTACACCTTTTTCGACTTGCAGCTCCAGGTCATCTTCCTGGAAACCGGCGGCGGCAACGACGATACGGTACTGGTCATCACCGTGCTTTTCGACGTTGTAAGGTGGGTAGCTGCTGCCTGGCTCGTTGCGCAGGGCAGTTTCGAACAGGTCGTTGAAACGGTCGAAACCTACCGAGGAACGGAACAGTGGCGCGAGGGAAAATGCAGTACTCATGGTTCAAATCTCCTGAAAACAATCAGCAAGGTTTTTTGACTCCGCGACCCGAATTCGGCATCGCGTACCCCTTAGATAGGGACCGCTGAAATGATTTCAAGAGACTATTTGCAGATTTTTTTCAGGCCGCTTCGGCGACCGGCAGACCGAGCAAACGCGAGACATGATCCGGTTCGGTCTCACGGCGCAGGACGGTGAACAGCTCGGTGGCCTCGGGATAATTGCGCGTCAGCATGGCCAGCCATTGCTTCAAACGGCCCGGCGATTGGCGCGCAGTCATCTGCGCTTTGGCTTGCAGCCAGAAGTCCTGAATCAGCGGCATCAGCTCGGCCCAGGTCATCTCGACGACTTCCTCACCGGCACGAGCGGCGGCGATCTGCCTGGCCAGATCCGGGCGCGACACCAGACCGCGACCGAGCATGATGTCTTCGACGCCACTGATTTCGCGGCAACGCCGCCAGTCTTCAACACTCCAGATATCGCCGTTGGCGAACACAGGGACCTTGACCACGTCCTGCACGCGCGGGATCCACTCCCAGTGTGCTGGCGGTTTGTAGCCGTCCATCTTGGTTCGGGCGTGAACCACGATGTGCTCGGCGCCGCCTTCGGCCAACGCCGTGGCGCAGACCAGCGAACCGTCCGGACTGTCGAAACCGAGGCGCATTTTTGCGGTGACAGGAATGTGCGCAGGTACGGCACGGCGCACGTGCTCGACGATCTGGTTGAGCAGTTCCGGCTCTTTGAGCAGCACGGCGCCGCCACGGGATTTATTCACCGTCTTGGCCGGGCAGCCGAAGTTGAGGTCGATCACTTCGGAGCCGAGTTCGCAGGCCAACGCAGCGTTTTCCGCCAGGCACACCGGGTCGGAACCGAGCAATTGCACGCGCAATGGCACACCGGAGGCGGTGCGGGCGCCGTTGAGCAGTTCCGGGCCGAACTTGTGGAAATAGGCCGGCGTGAGCAACTGGTCGTTGACCCGAATGAATTCGGTCACGCACCAGTCGATGCCGCCAACGCGGGTCAGCACGTCGCGGAGGATGTCGTCGACCAACCCCTCCATGGGCGCCAGAGCAATTTGCATGGGAAAACACTACTTGAAGAAAAACGTGCGGCAGTTTACTGGATATCGAGAAAAACCGCAGATCCCTGTGGGAGCGAGCCTGCTCGCGAAAGCGGTGTGTCAGGTCTGTATTTTTCAACTGACAGTCTGTATTCGCGAGCAGGCTCGCTCCCACATTTCAGATTTGCGCAGGCTCTGAGAGCTGGATCGCCGGGCCATAGCCTTCGATAAACTCAGCCGGCATGCGCTTGGGCTTGCCCGTGGACAGCTCAATACAGACGAAAGTGGTCTGCGCGCGCAACAGCGTGGTGTTGTCACTCGGGCGCTTGAGCTGAAAATGCCGGGTCATTTTCAGGCGCTGATCCCAATCGACGATCCACGTCGCCAATTGCAGTTCGTCGCCTTCATAGGCGGCGGCGAGATAATCGATCTCATGACGCACTACCGCCATCGCCCGATCCAGTCGCCGATATTCGACCAGATCCAGGCCCAGACGCTGCGAGTGGCGCCAGGCGCAACGTTCGAGCCAGGTCACGTAGACCGCGTTATTCGCGTGGCCCAGCCCGTCGATGTCTTCGGCGCCTACTTGCAGATCAATGGTAAACGGCGTTGCCCGATCCCAGCCCATGCCCCACTCCCGGTCAATGTATTCAACCGGGGCAGTGTAACGGAGCTCAGGCCGATTGGCGCGCCTGAAGACTGCGGCCGGCCAGCAGTGATAACACGCCATCAACCACACGCGGGTCAGCCAGCACGCGTTGATGACCGCCGCCCTCAAGGCGCAACAGGCGGCTGTCGAACCAGGATTCGTGGATCAGTTGCGATTCCTTGACCGAGACGAAGTTGTCGTCCTCGGCATGCACGATCAGGCCGGGCATATCCAGTTGATAATGGGCAACGTCGAGCGTGGCGGCGCGCATACCGACGTCTTGCTCGACCTGACGGATGAAAGCGGAACGGGCTCGGGGCGGCATGCCGACGTAGCGGGCAAAACCGCGCAGTACACCGAGAATTCGCGCAGGCGCGGCAATGCTGACGAGGGTTTCGGTGCGCAGTCCCAGTTGTACGGCGAGCATCGCGCTGGCGCCGCCCATGGAATGACCGATAACCGCTTGCAGCGGCGGCAGCTCGGCTGCCGCTTCGAGCATCGCCCGAGCGAACAATACGACATTGGCTTCACGCCCGGGCGAACGCCCGTGGGCCGGACCATCGAGCGCGACGACGGTATAACCGGCGTCGACCAGCGCGGTGATCAGCGCGGCGAACTGGGTTGGCCGCCCTTCCCAGCCGTGCATCAGCAGCACGGTCGGGCCTTGGCCCCAGCGCAGCGCCGAAAGGCCAAAGCGCAAAGTGATGCGTTCGGAGCTGGCCAGCAGCGGCAACTCCCAATCCCTTAGCGGCAGCGACCGTGGCGTCATGAACGCCAGACGCATTTTGCTCGCCACCCGTTGCGGTGCAATCCAGCCCAAGGTGCCATTAACGCCACGAACCCACTTCAACGTGTTCATCGCTCTCTCCTCAGGCGTGTTGCCTTCAGGTCAACGCACCGCCGACTTGGCAGCGCGCAGCAATCGATCAGATAAATCTCCCGGGCCGAGCGCTCTTGCGAGGGCCAGACCACCCACCATCAAGGCCACGTCGGCCAGGGCTTTGTCGGTGTCCTCGGGGCTGGACGCCAACTGCGCAATCATCAACTCCAGGTGTTCGTTCAGCGCGATGCGGAAGGATTCAGGCAAACGACCCAATTCGCCGATAGAAGCCGGAATCGGGCATGCCGCCTCACTGGAGTCACGGTGTTTGCGCGACAGGTAGAACGCAGCGACCAGAGCGCGGCGCTCTTCGCCGGTCAGTTCGGTGTCCATGTCGGCAATCAGGTCGCGACGACGGCCAAGCAACTGCTTGAACGCTTCGAGCATCATCGCGTCCTTGCTTTCGAAGTGTGCATAGAAGCCGCCAACCGTCAGGCCGGCTGCGCCCATCACTTCGCCCACGCTCGGGTCAGCCGGACCACGCTGGATCAGTGCGGCGCTGGCAGCCTTGAGGATGCGTTCGCGGGTTTGAGCTTTTTTATCGTTCATCGTTGCCTCCGAATATTACGACTAGAATATTATTCGCATAATAATATTCTGCAAGTCAAGGATATGACCGCTGGTCTGAAGCACAGTGTAAGGAAAAAGGAGAATTGGCCAAATGCCAGACAAACAAAAGGGCCATTCAATAATTGAATGACCCTTATAAAATCCCGCAGAGCGGGTAATCGTGGCGTCCCCTAGGGGACTCGAACCCCTGTTACCGCCGTGAAAGGGCGGTGTCCTAGGCCACTAGACGAAGGGGACACAAACCTTCTATACAACTGATCAGTGCTGAGATCTGATCGATTCAAGGCCGGTGTGGCCAGACCTTGAACGTGTAAATTGGTGGAGCTTAGCGGGATCGAACCGCTGACCTCCTGCATGCCATGCAGGCGCTCTCCCAGCTGAGCTAAAGCCCCGGATTTTTCGCCTCGCGGCGGAGTGACATCTTGCAACATCACTTCTGTAAAACTGGCGTCCCCTAGGGGACTCGAACCCCTGTTACCGCCGTGAAAGGGCGGTGTCCTAGGCCACTAGACGAAGGGGACGCAAACCCTTCTATACAACTGATCAACGCTGAGTGTTGATCGCTTCGGAGCCGGTGTGGCCAGGCTTCGAAGTGTAAATTGGTGGAGCTAAACGGGATCGAACCGTTGACCTCCTGCATGCCATGCAGGCGCTCTCCCAGCTGAGCTATAGCCCCTCATCGTTGATGTCATCGCTGAGGACGGGGCGAATCTTAAGGGTGTATGAAAAGCCTGTCAAACTTATTTTTGAAATTTTTCAAAGTTTTTCGTCGGCATAACAATCACTTACCGCCCTCCCCCCGTAAATTCGGGAGAAGCGCCGAAGGCAGGATCAAAAGATCGCAGCCTTCGGCAGCTCCTACAGAGAAACAAAAGCAATCAGACGATCGCGCCCAGCAGCTTTTCCCACTCTTTGTTTTCTTTCTTCGACACGCCGCCCAGCAGGTCGATCGCCTGACGCAGACGATAACGGGTCAGGTCCGGGCCAATGATTTCCATGGCATCGAGCACCGACACCGAACTCGACTGACCGGTGATCGCGGCAAACATCAATGGCATCGCATCGCGCAGTTTCAACTCCAGCGATTCGACCACAGCCTGAATCGTCGCGGTGATGTTGTCCTTCTCCCACTGACGCAGGCTTTCCAGCTTCCACAGGATCAACTGCATCAACTGCCGAACCTGATCGCCCGAGAGCTTTTTCGATTCGAACAGCTTGGCATCCGGGTTAACGCCGCCGGCGAAGAAGAACCCGCCCAGCGGTGCCACCTGGCTAAAGGTTTCAACGCGGCCCTGCACCAGCGGCGCGATCTTCATCATGTATTCCGGGTTCAGCGCCCAGGTCTGCAAGCGGCTGGCGAACTCTTCCACCGGCAGATCACGCAACCACTGGCCGTTGAGCCACGACAGTTTCTCGATGTCGAAAATCGGCCCGCCCAGCGAGACACGCTTGAGGTCGAAGTTGTCGACCATTTCCTGCAGCGAGAACTTCTCGCGCTCGTCAGGCATCGACCAGCCCATGCGACCGAGGTAGTTGAGCATCGCTTCCGGCATGAAACCCATGCGCTCGTAGAACGTCACGGAGGTAGGGTTCTTGCGCTTGGACAGCTTGCTCTTGTCCGGGTTACGCAGCAGCGGCATGTAGCACAGCTCCGGTTGTTCCCATCCGAAGTATTCGTACAGCAGAATCAGTTTTGGCGCCGATGGCAGCCACTCTTCGCCACGCAGGACGTGGGTGATGCCCATCAAATGGTCGTCGACAACGTTGGCGAGGAAGTACGTCGGCAGACCGTCGGTCTTCATCAGCACTTGCATGTCCATGCGATCCCACGGGATCTCGACATCACCACGGAGCATGTCCGGCACCACGCAAACGCCTTCGCTCGGCACTTTCATGCGGATTACGTGCGGTTCGCCGGCAGCCAGACGGGCGGCGACTTCTTCTTTCGACAACAGCAGCGCGCGGCCGTCGTAGCGTGGGGTTTCGCCGCGAGCCATTTGCTCGGCGCGCATCTGATCGAGTTCTTCAGCGGTGCAGAAGCATGGGAACGCATGGCCCATGTCGACCAGTTGCTGGCAGTACTTCTGATAGATGTCGCCGCGCTCGCTCTGCCGATACGGACCGTGCGGGCCGCCAACGTCCGGGCCTTCGCTCCAGTCGATACCCAGCCAGCGCAGGGCATCGAAGATCTGCTGTTCGGACTCGCGGGTCGAACGCAACTGGTCGGTGTCTTCGATCCGCAGGATGAACTCACCGCCATGCTGCTTGGCAAAGCAGTAGTTGAACAATGCGATGTAAGCGGTACCTACGTGGGGATCCCCGGTAGGCGATGGCGCGATGCGAGTGCGGACGGTGGTCATGGCATGTCTCGAAAATAATGAAAAGCAAAACAATCAAGCGGCGAATGGTAACAGGCGACACCCGCCCCGCTCCAGCGGGCAGGGCATTTAAGCCAAGTTTGCCTCTGGAACGCCCGTAAGCCGTGGTGAATGGGCAAATATCAGCGGATGGCATTTACCGTTTATCGGCTGTATGCCAGATTCGCCTGCTGATAACTTTCCTTACAATTCCTCGACTACAGTTTGCCCATGCCTGCCCAACTCAAGCGTCGCCTGTTGATTTTCCTGTTGCTCGTCCTGCTGATCGCCGGGGGCTTTTTCGCCCATTGGTTTTTCAAGGGACGCTTTTATGAAAGCACCGACAACGCCTATGTCCAGGGCGAAATCACCCGCGTGTCGAGCCAACTGAGCGCGCGCATCGATGAAGTGCTGGTGCAGGACAATCAACACGTGGAAAAAGGCCAATTGCTCGTGCGCCTGGAACCGAATGATTTCCGCTTGGCCATCGACCGCGCCAATGCCGCCCTCGCCACCCGTGAAGCCGAACGCCTGCAGGCACAAAGCAAACTGACTCAGCAATCGAGCTTGATCGCCGCCAGCGACGCGCAGGTGGCGACCACCCAAGCGACGCTCGGCCGTTCGCAAATGGATTTGTCGCGGGCAGAAACCCTGCGCAAACCCGGTTACGTTTCCGAAGAACGTGTGACCACCCTCTCCGCCGACGCCCACATTGCTCGTTCACAAGTGGCCAAGGCACAGGCCGACGCGCAAGGCCAGCGCCAGCAGGTCAACGCCCTGAACGCGGAAATCAAACGCCTCGACGCACAGATCGCCAACGCCCGCGCCGATCTCGCGCAAGCCGAACTCAACCTGACCCGCAGCGAAATCCACGCGCCGATCAGCGGCCTGGTCGGCCAGCGCGCTGCCCGGAGCGGCCAAGTGGTGCAAGCCGGCGCTTACTTGCTGTCGATCGTCCCCGACGAAGACATCTGGGTGCAGGCCAACTTCAAGGAAACCCAGATCGGCCGTATGCAGCCCGGCCAAAAAGCCGAGCTGACCTTCGATGCCTATGGCGACACGCCGATCGAAGCGCGGGTCGACAGCCTGTTCGCCGCGTCGGGCGCGCAGTTCAGTCTGCTGCCACCGGATAACGCCACTGGCAACTTCACCAAAGTCGTGCAGCGGATTCCGGTGAAATTGACCTTCAAGGCCGACAACCCGCTGCACGGCAAAATCCGCCCGGGCATGTCCGTCACCGCCACCGTGAACATCAAAGACGCCCCGGACAATGGCCGGTGATTCGCTGATCCGCCCGGTCGGTGAACCGACCCGGCGCGATTGGATTGCGGTGATGAGCGTGATGCTCGGCGCCTTTATGGCCGTGCTCGACATCCAGATCACCAACTCATCGTTGAAAGACATTCAGGGCGCCTTGTCGGCGACGCTGGAGGAAGGCTCGTGGATTTCCACGTCGTATCTGGTCGCGGAAATCATCATGATCCCGCTGACCGCGTGGCTGGTGCAGCTGCTGTCGGCGCGACGTCTGGCGGTGTGGGTGTCGCTGGGCTTTCTGGTTTCCTCGCTGCTGTGCTCGATGGCCTGGAGCCTGGAGAGCATGATCGTCTTTCGTGCCATGCAGGGCTTTACCGGCGGCGCGCTGATCCCGTTGGCGTTCACCCTGACCCTGATCAAACTCCCCGAACACCACCGCGCCAAAGGGATGGCGATGTTCGCCATGACAGCGACCTTCGCCCCGTCTATCGGCCCGACGCTAGGCGGCTGGCTTACGGAAAACTGGGGGTGGGAGTACATCTTCTATATCAACATTCCGCCTGGGCTGATCATGATCGCCGGCCTGATGTACGGGCTGGAGAAGAAAGAGGCGCATTGGGAGTTGCTGAAAAGCACCGACTACACCGGCATCCTCACGCTGGGTATCGGTCTCGGCTGCTTGCAGGTTTTTCTCGAAGAAGGCCATCGCAAGGACTGGCTGGAATCAAGCCTGATCGTGACACTGGGCAGCATTGCGCTGGTGAGCCTGATCACCTTTGTGATCGTGCAGATCTCCAAACCCAATCCGCTGATCAACCTCGGCATTCTGCGTAATCGCAACTTCGGTTTATCGAGTATTTCCAGCCTGGGCATGGGGGTCGGGTTGTACGGCTCGATCTATCTGTTGCCGCTGTACCTGGCGCAGATCCAGAACTACAACGCCCTGCAGATCGGCGAAGTGATCATGTGGATGGGTGTGCCGCAGCTGTTTCTGATTCCGCTGGTGCCGAAGTTGATGAAGTTTGTCTCGCCGAAATGGCTGTGCACGATTGGCTTTGGACTGTTCGGGCTGGCGAGTTTTTCGTCAGGAGTGCTCAACCCGGATTTTGCCGGGCCGCAGTTCAACCAGATCCAGATTATTCGGGCACTAGGGCAGCCGTTGATCATGGTGACCATTTCGCTCATCGCCACGGCATACATCCTGCCGCAGGACGCGGGGTCCGCGTCGAGTCTGTTCAACATTCTGCGTAACCTCGGCGGTGCGATCGGGATTGCTTTGCTGGCGACGCTGCTGGATGCGCGCACCAAGACTTACTTCGATTATCTGCGTGAGGCGGTGGTGCCGACCAACCCGCAGGTGGCGGAGCGATTGGCGTCGATGACCGATCGGTTTGGCAGTGATACAGCAGCGCTGGGCAAGTTAAGTGAGATCGTCCATCAGCAGGCAGCGATCATGGCTTACAACGATGCGTTTCACTTTGTCGGGATTGCGCTGGGGATCAGCATGCTGGCGATTTTGTTGACCAAGAAATTGCCACAAGGGCTGAAGGCTGGGGAGTCTCACTGATTTTGCTGTGTCTGGTCTGGCCCCATCGCTGGCAAGCCAGCTCCCACAGGGATTGATGGTGAACACAAATTTTGTGAACACCAAAGAAACCTGTGGGAGCTGGCTTGCCAGCGATGAGGCCCGACCAGGCAACATCAATCAAACAGCCAAAAGCCGCTCGCGCAGTTTGGCAATCTCATCGCGCATCTGCGCCGCCGCTTCAAACTCCAGATCCCGCGCCAGCTGGTACATCTTCTCTTCCAGGGCACGAATGCGTTTGGTGATCTCGCTCGGCGAGCGCAGTTCGGCTTCGTACCTGGCGTTCTCTTCGGCGGCTTTGGCCATGCCTTTGCGCTTCTTGCTGCGCGAGCCCGGCACAGTGGCGCCTTCCATGATGTCGGCGACGTCCTTGATCACACCGCGCGGGGTGATGCCGTTTTCCAGGTTGAAGGCTATCTGCTTGTCACGACGACGCTCGGTCTCGCCAATAGCCCGCTCCATCGAACCGGTCATGCGGTCGGCATAGAGAATCGCCCGGCCATTGAGGTTTCGCGCCGCGCGGCCGATGGTCTGGATCAATGAACGCTCGGAACGCAGGAAACCTTCCTTGTCCGCATCGAGAATCGCCACCAGCGACACTTCCGGCATGTCCAGACCTTCACGCAGAAGGTTGATGCCGACCAGCACATCGAACGTGCCGAGGCGCAGGTCGCGGATGATTTCGACGCGCTCAACCGTGTCGATGTCCGAGTGCAAATAACGCACACGCACGCCGTGATCGGCGAGGTAATCGGTGAGATCTTCGGCCATGCGCTTGGTCAGCGTGGTGACGAGCACCCGCTCCTCGACCGCCACACGCTTGCCGATTTCCGACAGCAAATCGTCGACCTGCGTCAGCGCCGGACGCACTTCAACCTGCGGGTCGACCAGACCAGTCGGCCGCACCACTTGCTCGACCACACGACCGGCGTGTTCGGCTTCGTAGTTGCCTGGCGTTGCCGAGACGAAAATGGTCTGCGGGCTGACCCCCTCCCACTCGTCAAAACGCATTGGTCGATTGTCCAGCGCTGACGGCAGACGGAAGCCATATTCAACCAGGGTTTCTTTCCGCGAGCGGTCGCCCTTATACATCGCGCCGACTTGGGGCACGCTGACGTGGGATTCGTCGATCACCAGCAAGGCGTCAGCCGGCAGGTAATCGTAAAGCGTTGGCGGCGCGGCACCAGCCGGACGGCCAGACAGATAACGCGAGTAGTTTTCGATGCCGTTGCAGTAACCCAGCTCGAGGATCATTTCCAGGTCGAAACGGGTGCGCTGCTCCAGCCGCTGGGCTTCGACCAGTTTGTTGTTGCTGCGCAGGTATTCCAGACGCTCCTGCAATTCGACCTTGATGTGTTCGATGGCGTCGAGCAGGGTTTCCCGTGGCGTCACATAGTGGCTCTTCGGGTAGAACGTGAAGCGCGGCATCTTGCGGATGACTTCGCCGGTCAGCGGGTCGAAGGCGGAAATGCTTTCGACTTCGTCGTCGAACAGCTCGATGCGGATCGCTTCCAGATCGGATTCCGCCGGGTAGATGTCGATCACATCGCCACGCACACGGAACGTTGCACGGGCAAAATCCATGTCGTTGCGGGTGTATTGCAGATCGGCCAGACGCCGCAGCAGCGCACGCTGATCGAGCTTGTCGCCGCGATCGACGTGCAAGACCATCTTCAAATAGGTTTCCGGACTACCGAGACCGTAGATGCACGACACCGTGGTGACGATGATCGCGTCCTTGCGCTCGAGCAGCGCTTTGGTCGCGGACAAACGCATCTGCTCGATGTGGTCGTTGATCGACGCATCCTTCTCGATGAAGGTGTCGGACGACGGCACATAGGCTTCGGGCTGGTAGTAGTCGTAGTAGGAAACGAAGTATTCGACGGCGTTGTTCGGGAAAAACGCCTTGAACTCGCCGTACAACTGCGCGGCGAGGGTCTTGTTCGGCGCCAGCACCAGGGTCGGACGCTGGATCTGCGAGATGACATTGGCGATGCTGAAGGTCTTGCCCGAGCCGGTCACACCGAGCAGCGTCTGGTGCGCCAGCCCGGCTTCGATGCCCTCCACCAATTGACGGATGGCCTCCGGTTGATCGCCGGCGGGCTCGAAGCGGGTGACGAGCTGGAATTCGGACATATACACCTCTGGGATCGCGGCATTCCGAGCAAAGCGGAACACCACGGGGACGACCGCAAAAGACCGGTGTCGTGCAAGAAAAAACCTGGATTGTGCTCAATGTGGTGGCGATTGCCCGCTCTTTCAAGGCAAACGTCCTACATCCGCTAAAGACTCTGACACGGGCAGTCGACTAACGGTCAAGAAATAATCGGAAAAACTTACCCGAAAAGCCGAATCGCCTGTCGCCATTGCTCAGTAATGGCCTCTATACTAGCTCCCCGTTTGTGCACCGCTCTAGTGCATCCGGCTGGAGCGCGACACGTCCCTCCACTCTCCATTCAGAGCCGCCGCAATAATGAGCCTGTTCTCCGCTGTCGAAATGGCACCCCGCGATCCAATCCTGGGCCTCAACGAAGCATTCAACGCCGATACCCGGACCACCAAGGTCAACCTGGGCGTTGGCGTGTATTGCAACGAAGAGGGGCGAATTCCACTTCTGCGCGCCGTGATCGAAGCCGAGACGATTCGCGTCGCTCAACACGCTTCGCGCGGTTACCTGCCGATCGATGGCATCGCTGCCTACGACCAGGCCGTGCAAAAGCTGCTGTTCGGCAACGACTCGCCGCTGATCAGCGCCGGTCGCGTCATCACCACTCAGGCCGTCGGCGGAACCGGCGCACTGAAAATCGGTGCCGACTTCCTCAAGCAACTGCTGCCGAACGCCGTCGTCGCGATCAGCGACCCGAGCTGGGAAAACCACCGTGCGCTGTTCGAAACCGCCGGTTTCCCGGTGCAGAACTACCGCTACTACGACGCAGCCACCCACGATGTTAACCGTGCCGGCATGCTCGAAGACCTCAACGCCCTGCCAAACGGCTCGATCGTTATCCTCCATGCTTGCTGCCACAACCCGACCGGCGTCGACCTGACCCCAACGGACTGGAACAACGTGCTGGAAGTGGTCAAGGCCAAAGGTCACGTGCCGTTCCTCGACATGGCTTACCAGGGTTTCGGCGACGGTATCGACGAAGACGCCGCTGCCGTGCGCCTGTTCGCTGAATCCGGTCTGACTTTCTTTGTATCGAGTTCTTTCTCCAAGTCGTTCTCGCTGTACGGCGAACGCGTTGGTGCGCTGTCGATCATCAGCGAATCGAAAGAAGAAAGCGCGCGCGTGCTGTCGCAAGTCAAACGCGTGATTCGCACCAACTACTCCAACCCGCCGACCCACGGTGCGAGCATCGTCGCCGCTGTGTTGAACAGCCCGGAACTGCGTGCGCAGTGGGAAGCCGAGCTGGCCGAAATGCGTCTGCGCATTCGCGGCATGCGTACCCAGATGGTTGATCTGCTGGCAGAGAAAGCCCCGGGCCGCGACTTCAGCTTCGTCGGTCGTCAGCGCGGCATGTTCTCCTACTCCGGCCTGACCACCGAGCAAGTGCATCGCCTGCGTAACGAGTTCGGCATCTACGCTTTGGACACCGGCCGCATCTGCGTGGCGGCGCTGAACCAGAGCAACATCAAGGCAGTGACGGATGCGATTGTTCAGGTCATCTGATTTCGCCACGTGATGAAAAACGGGAAGCCTTGGGGCTTCCCGTTTTTTATTTGTCCGAAGGACGCCCCACACCCTCTAGACTGCACACACATCCAAATTGTGGGAGCGAGTCTGCTCGCGAATGCGGTTTGCCTGCCAACAATGATGGCGACTGACCCACCGCATTCGCGAGCAGGCTAGCTCCCACAGGTTTTGTGTTTATCCGAGAATTTTGTGAGATCTATATGAAAAACGACAACCTGCGCGCTGACCGTGACGATCTGGATGATTTCATCCCGCGCGCCTCGGCCAAACGCGAAAAAAGCCTGGTGCTGCAAGTCGCCGCCGGTGTGTTCCTGGGTGGCCTGGTGCTGTGGCTGGTGCAACTGGCAGCCACTGCGGCCTACGCCAAACTGATATTGGGCACCATCACCTTCGGCAGTTAAATCAGTTCAGTCGCGCGCTGAGCGGCAGCATCGTCATAAATGACGTACAGCGATTCGGCGACCTGGCTTTTGATCGCCTTGGTGCTTTCCAGCCCAAGGACGAACCCTTCGGCCTTGCCACCTGCGCGGTTCAATTCCTCGGCAGTGCTGGCTTGGGTGATTGCCTCGAAGAGTTTCTCGGCGTGCGGCCCTACCCCTTTGGGCAGGCTGATTTGCGTGGTGCTCATGCGAACACCTCGTTGTTACGGGCAGAAAGTTTCATGGCGCGTACCTTTTCGGCGAATGGCCGGCAGCGCGTGTGACCACTTCCGGGCGGCCATGGTAGACCTCTCGGGCGATTCTGGTAATCGCCAATCGCTGACAAATCACCGTCTGTCCTGTCGAATCGCAGTTTTTTGCAGCTGACGCTTGACTTCTCTTTTTGAATCAGTAACATACGCACCAATTCCGCAATAGCTCAGTTGGTAGAGCAAATGACTGTTAATCATTGGGTCCCTGGTTCGAGTCCAGGTTGTGGAGCCAAATAGCAAAGCCCCTGAATCGAAAGATTCAGGGGCTTTTTTGTGGGCGCTCGAAAAGATCATTTTGATTCTCAAACAAAAAGGGCCGATCTGCGTTTAACAGAACGGCCCTTTTCTATTCAGCTACAGCGGTCAGACATGCTCGCTGCTTTTCACCTGCGCTTTCGGCGCGCCATGTCCGTGGTCGTGATCATCCGGCTCGATCACTGGCACTTCCTTGCCATCGCAGTCGTGCAATTTGCCGTCGCTGAAGTAATCGCCTTCACGCAGCGCCGCCAGATCGCGATAGCGCAGGGTCCGCTCTTCCGCCGCCGCAAACACCGATTGCTGATCCGAGTTACCGGCGGTGAAGTGGTTGAACGCAAGGTTGAGCAGAATCGCCATGATCGCCGACGAGCTGATGCCCGAGTGGAAAATGGTCGCGAACCAGCTTGGGAAGTGATCGTAGAAGTTCGGCGCGGCAATCGGGATCATGCCGAAACCGATCGAGGTGGCAACAATGATCAGGTTGACGTTGTTGCGGTAATCAACCTTCGACAGCGTGCGGATACCACTCGCCGCCACCGTACCGAACAGCACAATACCGGCGCCGCCGAGTACCGAAGTCGGCACTGCAGCAATGACCCGCCCCATGAACGGCAGCAGGCCAAGGATCACCAGGAAGATACCGCCAGTAGCCACCACGTAACGGCTCTTGATCCCGGTGACCGCCACCAGCCCGACGTTCTGGGCGAAAGCGCTCTGGGTAAACGAACCGAAAATCGGCGCAAACATGCTCGACAGCATGTCCGCGCGCAGGCCATTGCCAAGACGTTTGGAATCGACTTTGGTGCCGATGATTTCACCGACTGCCAGAATGTCTGCCGAAGTCTCTACCAGCGTCACCATGACCACGATGCACATCGACAGGATCGCGGCGAAGTGGAAGGTTGGCATGCCGAAGTGGAACGGCGTCGGGAAGCCGAACATCGGCCCCGTAGTGACGCTGGAGAAATCCGCCATGCCAAGGAACACCGCCAGCACCGTGCCGATCACCATGGCCAACAGAATCGACAGACGCGAGATGGTCGAACTGCCGACTTTGCTCAGCAGCAACACCAACACCAGCGTGACCGCCGCCAGACCAATGTTCTGCATGCTGCCGAAGTCCGGCGCATGGCTGTTACCGCCCATCGCCCAGCGTGCGGCCACCGGCATCAGCGTCAGGCCGATGGTGGTGATCACGATACCGGTGACCAGCGGCGGGAAGAACTTGGTGATGCGCGAGAACACCGGCGTGATCAGTAAGCCAATCAACGACGCCGCAATTACCGCGCCGAGCACGGATTGAAAGCCGCCCTCCCCGCCACTGCTGACGATAGCGACCATGGTCGCCACGCCGGAGAACGACACGCCCTGAACCAGCGGCAACTGACAGCCAAAAAACGGCAGACCCAGGGTTTGCAGCAGCGTCGCCAGCCCCCCCGCAAACAATGAAGCAGCAATCAGCAAACCAATGTCCGCCGGCGACAGGCCGGCCGCCTGGCCGATGATCAGTGGCACCGCAACGATACCGCCGTACATGGTCAGAACATGTTGCAGGCCGTAAGCCATATTCGCGCCGACCCCGAGATTTTCATCCTCGGGCCGTTGGTGTGAAACATGGGGCGTTTTCATGGTGGGGGGTTCCCTGGTTTTTGTTATGCGCACACTGTATTCAATACTCGTGACAAATGTCCATAGAGTTGTATACAACTTATCAGTCACAAAATGGATAGGTAGCCACCCAACCTTCTAGCCTGCGGCTTGCATCCCCCACAAATCCGGCAACACTTCCTCCCCAGTACCCTCGCCTGCCGCCACTACGCTGAAGTGTTCACGGCGACCGACGGTGCGGTCGCGCTCTTTTTTATACATATAAAGTATGCATAATGAAGTTCATTGAAATTCAGTACGACAAAAGCAAGAACGCAGCCAACAAACTCAAGCACAAAGGCGTCAGCCTCGCCGAGACCGGGCCGGTCTTTGACGACGAACGAGCACTGACGATCGAGGACAACGACCATGACGAACAGCGCTGGATCACTATTGGCCTCAACGGCAAAGGGCGCTTGTTGGTCGTTGCTTACAGTTACCGGGATGCGAATGTCGTTCGAATCATTTCTGCACGTGTCGCCACACCCAGCGAACGTAGCGCTTATTTTCTGGAGGCTTGATCGATGAAAGACGAATATGACTTTTCTCAGGGTAAACGCGGTGCATTGGCGTCAAACAAGGGCAAAACCCGGATCACCATCATGCTGGATGACGCCGTCATCGAAGCGGCGCGAACGGTCGCGGAAAACGAAGGGTTCGGTTATCAGACGGTAATCAATAACACCCTGCGTCATGCCCTGCTCGATGCCGTTGCCAAACCGGAAAAAGCCGAATCGAGCGGGCAATTCAAGAAAGGCATCACCGCCGCCGACCTCAAGAGTCTCGAGAAAAAACTGTCAGCCGCGATCGGGGAAATCCGCCGAGTGCTGGAGCCAGACGCCAAGCCCTAACCAGACACGGGCTCGATCATCCGCGCCAAAGACTGGCGATTGTGGGGCAGATCCGGCAGATGCAGAGCAAACTCGCGCGCCAGCAATTCAATCAACTCACCGACTTCCGCCACCTCGCGCCGCTCACTGCTGGCACCCATGCGATGGATGGCGAAACTGCCGTTGTTCAGCGTCTTGCGCCAGCCCTCCCCGGTGCGCGCGACCATCAGGCGCTGACTGAACGGTGACTCAGGATGGGTCGAGACGTACCAGTTGCCAATGGTGTAATCGATGTCTTCCTGGCGTTGCAGGTCAAACAGGTACATCGGCCGCCATTCACCCGCCACCTTGGCTCGTAGCATGTAGCCGTCGGCCTGTTTTTCGATGCAATAAGGTTCGTGAGGGGTTGCTTGCTCAGTCTCGGTATCGAGGAGCAGCGGCGCGGTCGGCACCATGCCACCGAAGCCGACATCGCTGATATAACGCACATCGTCGATAGTCACCAGACTCAAGCGGTGCGTGCGCGCCGTCCAGCTGCCTTCTGGCTGATTCATCACCACCCGCCCGCTGATAGCACGTGCGTCGAAGCCCAGTTCAAGCAACAAGGCAAAAAACAGATTGTTCAGCTCATAGCAGTAGCCACCGCGACCACCGAGCAGAACCTTCTCTTCAATGGACGGCAAGTCGATCAGTACCGGCGCCCCGGTGATCGTCGCCAGGTTCTCGAACGCAAACACCCCGGTGTGGCGCAGTTGCAACCATCGCAAGCTCTCCAGCGTGGGCGCCGGCGGGGCATCAAACCCGAGACGTTGCAGGTACAGCTTCAGATTCGTCAGGCGTGGCTCACTCATTGCTCGATCCTTATGCATGGGGCCGCAGTTCACTGCGTTGATGGTCGCCATGTATACGGGATCGGGCACTGTTTTCGACAATTGATTTCGCCAATCGCCCGCTAGCGTTTCTTGCGTGAACCGATACGAATCCACGTCGGCGCATGGTCGCTGGCATGCGGTTCGTTGCGCACCCAGGCGTCTACGCCGGCCTCATGCAAATACGGACTCAGCGCCGGATTGAGCAGGAGATGATCGATGCGCAAACCGGAGTTGGTTTGCCAGTGCTGGCGGAAGTAATCCCAGAAGGTGTAGAGACGATCCTCGGGATACAGATGCCGCAGCGAATCGGTCCAGCCCTGATCAAGCAAACGCTGATAACACTCGCGGCTCTCCGGCTGCAGCAACGCGTCCTTGAGCCACGAACGGGTGTTGTAGATGTCCCTGTCGGTAGGCACAACGTTATAGTCACCGGCCAGCACGACCGGGTGATCGCTGCTTTGCAGGTCTTTGGCGTAGCTGATCAGCCGTTCGAACCAGGCCAGTTTGTAATCGAACTTCGGCCCCGGCTGCGGGTTGCCATTGGGCAGGTACAGGCAACCGACCAGCACGCCGTGCACCGCCGCTTCCAGATAACGACTGTGTTTGTCATCCGGATCGCCCGGCAGACCGCGGCGACTTTCCAGCGGTTGCGCATCGCGGGCGAGAATCGCCACGCCGTTCCACGAGGCCTGGCCCTGCCAGATCGCGCCGTAACCGACGGCTTCCAGTTCGGCGGCGGGGAATGCCGTGTCGACAGACTTGAGTTCTTGCAGGCAGGCGATGTCCGGTTGCTCGCGCTTGAGCCAGTCCAGCAAGTTGGGCAAACGTGCGCGTAAACCGTTGACGTTGTAGGTGGCGATCCGCAGGTTTTTCATTGGCTGAGGCTCCTGCCCGTGGGCTGTAAAAATTGTGACCCCGTGATCATCGCCACGGTTGCATCGGATCCGCCCGGTACGGCGTAATAGGCGCTCGCCCTTCGCCTGTACTGCCGAGACCGCAATCCCATGCAAACCACACTGCAAGGTCCGCGCATCCTCCTGCGCCCGCTCCAGTATTCAGATGCCGCTGCCCTGCTCCACGCTGCCGCTGACGGCGAATTGTGGAACCTCACCGTCACCGTTGTGCCCTCAGCAAGCACAGTCGACAGCTATCTGAAAAAGGCCCTCGATGGCCGTGACGCCGGCACGGTGCTACCGTTTGTCATTGTCTTGAAAGACACTGGGGAAGTGATCGGTTCAACCCGCTTCTGGAAGATCGACCCGCTCAATCGCAAGCTGGAAATCGGCAGCAGCTGGATCTCGGCGAGCTGGCAGAAATCCTTCGTCAATACCGAAGCCAAGTACCTAATGCTGCGCCACGCCTTCGACGTGCTCGATTGCGTGCGCGTGCAGTTCACCACCGACGAGAATAACCAGAAGTCGCGCAACGCGATTCTGCGCCTTGGCGCGCAACAGGAAGGCATCGTCCGCCATGAGCGGATCATGCCGGACGGGCGCAAGCGCAACTCGGTGCGTTTCAGCATCATCGACGACGAGTGGCCGCAGGTGCGCTTGCACCTGGAACAGAAACTCGCCGCCTACGCATAACTTCAAGCGCGACTGCGCAGCCATTGCAGGAAGCCTTTTTTCGCCACCACCACCGGCGCTTCCTCGGTCAGCGATTGCGCCTTGTGCAAGCGGTAATCGAGCAAGGTTTTCATGGCATCGCTGATATCGTGGCGAGCGTCCAGACACGGCTTCAGGTAAGTCTTCTCGATGCGGTACAGGGCGCAGAAGGTTTTCGCGGCAAACCTGGCCGGCACAGAAGAATCGGAAAGTATGCCGGCCTCGCCGATCACTTCGCCGGGGCCCATGCGCCCGGACTCGAACGGCGAGCCATGGCGAGTCAGGGTTACGGTAACCACGCCCGACTCGATAATGAACAAGTGATCGCTGACCTCCCCCGCTTCAAGGATCGTCTCGCCGGCACGGAAGGTTTGCAGGGTCATGTTCTGGCTGAAGGTGTCTTTCTCTTCCTGACGCAGGGTCGAAAATATTGGCGAACTGTCGAGCAACGCCCGTGGCCGCGACAGGTTGGTCGGCGCAGCACTTTCATCGCTCGACAGCAGATTGACCCCGGACGCCTGCAAGTGCCGATAGGCCAGGTCGAACAATTGATTGCGCACCACGCGCTTCTCGCCCATCGAGGCGACGAAACCGCTGATCTCGTATTCCGCGCCGCTGCTGCCGGAGCTTTTCAGCGCCACACTTGGCGCTGGTGTATCGAGCAACTGACGACAGCCCTGCATCGCCCGCTCCAGCGCATCGATCACTGAGTTGGGCCGCGCGTGCGGGCTGACCTGCACGCTGACCGCGACGCCGAACATATTGCTCGGTCGACTGAAGTTGATGATCTTGGCCTTGGCCGCCAGCGAGTTGGGAATCACCGCCATGCTGCCCTGACTGGTCTGCAGGCGCGTGGCGCGCCAGTCGATGTCGGTGACCCGCCCTTCCGTGCCGTCGATGGAAATCCAGTCATCCAGTTGATACGGCTTGGTGGTGTTGAGGACGATCCCGGAGAACACGTCGCTGAGCGTGCTCTGCAAGGCCAGACCGACGATGATCGCCAACGCGCCAGACGTCGCCAGCACGCCTTTGACCGGCAGATCGAGCACGTAAGCCAGCGCGGCAATGATCGCAATAAGGAAAATCACCGCGCCGAGCAGATCCTGCAACAGCCGCCCGGTGTGGCCGACCCGCTGCATCATCACTGCGCCGATCAATACCGTCAGGGTGCGCGCGCCGAACAGCCACCAGCCAATCTGCAACCCGGTCGCCGCCAGGTGCAGCGGCACGTTGTCGGCCCACGGCGCCGGCTCCATCGGGTTGAGGCCTTCGTTGAACAGCAGCACGCTGAACAAGGTGAAAATCAGCACCCGCACCAGCAGTTTCCACTCGCTGCCACGGGAGCTGATCAGACGCCACAGACCGAGATCGAGGAGGATCAGGATCAGCGCGCAAAACAACGGATGTTCGGTGAGCAGAGACAGCATCAAACAACTCCGACGAAGGCCAATCGCGAGAAGATCGCACAGATTGAGCAAGTGTAGGAGCAATTGATTTCAGAGGATGAACACGCCCGCAAAAACACCCCAAAACTAAATGTGGGAGCGAGCCTGCTCGCGAATGCGGTGGATCAGTCGAAGGTGCATTAACTGATACGACGCCTTCGCGAGCAGGCTCGCTCCCACAGGGGGACTGTGGTTTGGCTGGGATTATTTATCGTTGCTCAGGCTGTTGTAGCTGGTGAACAGGTTGCGGTAGTCCGGGATGTGGTTGGAAAACAGCGTGCCCAGCCCTTCAATGTCGTTGCGCCAGTCGCGATGCAGCTCGCAGGCCAGACCGAACCAGGTCATCAATTGCGCGCCGGCAGTGGACATGCGGTTCCACGCCGATTCGCGAGTCAGCTCGTTGAACGTGCCTGAGGCATCGGTCACCACGAACACATCGAAGCCCTCTTCCAGCGCCGACAGTGCCGGGAACGCCACGCAAACTTCCGTCACCACACCAGCAATGATCAACTGCTTCTTGCCAGTCGCCTTGATCGCCTTGACGAAATCTTCGTTGTCCCAGGCGTTGATCTGGCCAGGGCGGGCGATGTACGGCGCATCCGGAAACAGTGCTTTCAGCTCAGGCACCAGCGGGCCATTTGGGCCGGTTTCGAAACTGGTGGTAAGGATCGTCGGCAGTTTGAAGTACTTGGCCAGATCGGCCAGCGCCAACACGTTGTTCTTGAATTTGTCCGGATCAATGTCGCGCACCAGCGACAACAGCCCGGCCTGGTGGTCGACCAGCAGCACTGCGGCGTTGTTCTTGTCCAGACGTTTGTATTGAGTGGTCATTGCAGTAATCCTCGCGGGGTGTAGAGGCCGACGGGAGGTCGGCCTCAGGAGACTCGATCAGCGCTGGGAATCCAGCACTTCGTGTTCGTTCGCGACTTGCTGAGCCTTGAGGTAGCTCTCGATCAGCAATTGATAATGCGGCATGGCCTGGGCGTAGACAGCCGCCCACTGCTCGGCATCGGGACGGTTCCACGAGCCTTGCAGCTCGGAAAGCGTAGCCATGATGTCGATCGGCACCACCCCGGCCTGGGCCAAACGGGCAACGGTCAGATCAGTGGCGAGTTTCGAGTGATTGCCGGACGCGTCGACCACGGCGAACACCCTGTAACCTTCATGCACGGCGGCGATGGACGGGAATGCCAGGCAGACGCTGGTCAGGGTCCCGGCGATCACCAACGTCTTCTTGCCGGTAGCTTTGACCGCTGCGTGAAATTCCGGATTGTCCCAGGCATTGATTTCGCCTTTGCGCGCCACGTATTGCGCGTGCGGCGCCGCTTCGTGAATCTCCGGGATCAACGGCCCGTTCGGCCCTTGCGGCACGGAGGCGGTGGTGATCACCGGCATTTTCAGCAGCGTCGCGGCTTCGGCCAGTGCGATGGCATTGGCGCGCAGTTGTGGCACGTCCATGTCCTTGACGATCTGGAACAGACCGCTCTGGTGGTCGATCAGCAGCATCGCTGCGTCGCTGGCATCGATGGTCGGTTTCTGGCCGTCGAAGTTCGCTGCATTGACAGTGTTCATGTGCGTTTCCTCTTTTCTATAGGCGACAGCCATCCCTGGCCTGCGAACCGGCCTACGCGTCCTGTGTAGAGCGGAGTGGTGGTGCGTTAAGCGTGCATCTGGCCGAAGCGGCCGGACTGGAAGTCGGCGAACGCCTGGTGGATTTCCTGCTCGGTGTTCATCACGAACGGGCCGTGGCCGACGATCGGTTCGTCGATCGGCTCGCCGCTGAGCAGCAACACCACCGCGTCCTGGCTGGCTTCGAGCGTCATCTGATGGCCGTCACGTTCGAACAGCGCCAACTGCCCTTCGCGCACCGATTCCAGACCGTTGACCTGCACCGAACCTTTCAACACCACCAGCGCGGTGTTGCGGCCTTCATGCAGATCCAGCGTCAGCAACTTGCCGGCGTTGAGGCGCAAGTCCCACACGTCGATCGCTGTGAAAGTGCGCGATGGGCCGGTATGGCCATCGAACTCACCGGCGATCAGGCGCAGGCTGCCCGCGTTGTCCTTGAGCGCGATGCTCGGGATGTCGCTGTCGAGAATGGTCTGGTAGCCCGGCGCGGCCATTTTGTCCTTGGCCGGCAGGTTGACCCACAGCTGCACCATTTCCAGTTTGCCGCCGGTTTTAGCGAAGTTTTCCGAGTGGAACTCCTCATGGAGGATCCCGGAAGCAGCCGTCATCCACTGCACATCGCCAGGGCCGATCACGCCGCCGCTGCCGGTAGAATCACGGTGCTGCACTTCGCCTTCATAAACGATAGTCACAGTTTCGAAACCACGGTGCGGATGCTGACCAACGCCACGCCGTTCGGTAGTCGGGGTGAAATCGGCCGGGCCGGCGTGATCGAGCAGCAGGAACGGGCTGATGTGTTTGCCGAGGTTGTCGTAGGAAAACAGCGTGCGAACCGGGAAACCATCGCCGACCCAATGGCCGCGCGGGCTGGTGTAGATACCGATGATGTTTTTCATGGTTGTCTCCAATTGGGGTGAGTGATGCGATGGATTAAGCTTAAATCCATGACCATTAATGCACTAGACTGCAAAAATCAGCCTTAGCGTTCTATCTGGAGAACGATGGTGGAAGACCTCAACACCCTCTACTACTTCACTCAAGTGGTCGAGCACCACGGATTCGCTGCCGCCGGGCGGGCGCTGGACATGCCCAAATCAAAACTCAGCCGGCGCATTGCCGAGCTTGAGGAGCGTCTCGGCGTACGTCTGCTGCACCGCACCAGCCGTCATTGTTCATTGACCGAAATCGGCCAAGCCTATTACCAGCGCTGCCTGGCCATGCGCATTGAAGCCGAAAGCGCCGCCGAACTGATCGAACGCAACCGCTCCGAACCGCAAGGTCTGGTGCGCCTGAGTTGCCCGACGGCGCTGCTCAATTCGTGGGTCGGGCCGATGCTCACGCGCTACATGCTCAAGTACCCGCTAGTGGAGTTGTTCATCGAGAGCACCAACCGCCGGGTCGATTTGATTCACGAAGGATTCGACATTGCGCTGCGAGTGCGTTTTCCGCCGCTGGAAAACACCGACATGGTCATGAAAGTGCTCGGCAATAGCATGCAATCGGTGGTCGGCAGCCCGGTATTTGTCGAACGCCTGTCATCACCGCCCTCGCCTGCTGACCTCAATGGCTTGCCGAGCCTGCATTGGGGGGCGGCACAGCGCGAATATCAGTGGGAACTGCTCGGGCCGAATGACAACACGGCGCTGATTCGGCATACGCCGCGGATGGTCACCGATGACTTGATTGCCTTGCGTCAGGCGGTGATTGCCGGCGTTGGCGTGGCGCATTTGCCGAGTGTGGTGGTGCGTGAGGACATTGCCGCCGGACGCGTCGTGGAATTGATTCCGGGCTGGGCGCCGAAGTGCGGAGTGGTGCATGCGATCTTTCCGTCGCGGCGCGGGTTGTTGCCGTCGGTACGTACGTTGATTGATTTTCTCGGCGAAGAGTTTGCCCACAGCGACATTGCCTGAATCGGCGGTGCGCCCTTCGCGAGCGAGCTCGCTCCCACAAGAGCACGCATTCCAATGTGGGAGCGGCCTTGCTCGCGAAGGGGCCAGTCCGGTCAACACATATCCCACATTTGATTCATGACTTCTGATCAACAGTGCTTTGCCCCACCAGCGGTTTTTCTCAACGATGCAGACACGGATACTCCTGCCCATTCCCACTGCAACCCCTGGAGTCTTTCATGTCTGTTCCCGCTTTCGGCCTTGGCACGTTTCGCCTGCAAGGCCAGGTCGTCATTGACTCAGTGAGCACTGCCCTCGAACTCGGCTACCGGGTCATCGACACCGCGCAAATCTACGAAAACGAAGCTGATGTCGGCCAAGCCATCGCAGCCAGCGGCATCCCGCGTGAAGCGCTGTTCATCACCAGCAAGATCTGGGTCGCCAACTTCGCCAAGGATCGCCTGATCGACAGCCTCAAGGACAGCCTGGAAAAACTGCAGACCGACTACCTCGACCTGACCTTGATTCACTGGCCATCGCCGGAAAACCAGGTCCCGGTCGAAGAGTTCATGGGCGCCCTGCTGGAGGCGAAGCGCCTGGGCCTGACCCGGCAGATCGGTGTGTCCAACTTCACCATCGATTTGATGAAGCAGGCGATTGCTGCAGTCGGTGCAGAAAACATCGCCACCAACCAGATCGAACTGCATCCGTTTCTGCAAAACCGCAAGGTGGTCGAGTTCGCCCGCCGCCAAGGCATCCACATCACCTCCTACATGACCCTCGCCTACGGTGAAGTGCTGAAAGATCCGCTGATCCAGCAGATCGCCGAACGCCTGCAAGCCACCCCGGCGCAAGTCACCCTCGCCTGGGCGATGCAGTCGGGCTGCGCGGTGATCCCGTCGTCGACCCAACGCGCCAACCTGCAAAGCAACCTTGCCGCCAAGGCGCTGACCTTGAGCGATGCCGACATGGCGCTGATTGCCACACTCGATCGCGACCATCGCCTGACCAGCCCGAAAGGCATCGCGCCTGACTGGGACTGACCTGACACGCGTCAGCTTTGCAGACGTTGCGCGAGGCCGGCCATGGCCTCGCGCAACGTATCGCTTGCCATGCCCAACGGCGCCGCGTGCGCTTCGCGACATGCCTGTTCAAGCTCGATACACGCCGCCACCACCCGCGCGGCCCCGACCATCTGCGCCCCACCCTTGATGTGATGAGCCAGTTCGCGAAGCCCCGCGCGATCCTGCTCTTGCTGCAACATATCCAGACGTTGCAGATCGAGGTGCAAGCTGTTCAGCACCTCCTTGCGTAAATGCTCGATCAAGCCACGATCATTCCCGGCCATTTGCTCCAGGGCGCTCAGATCGATCTCCGCCAATGCTGGCATCGCGCTGGAGGCCGCCGCGATGTCGCAATGACTGGCCGCCGTCAATGCCTGCGCCAGATCGTGCAAGCGGATCGGTTTGAACAGGCACTCGTCCATGCCGGCCTTCAGGCACCGCGTCCTTTCCTCGGCCTGCGCGTTGGCGGTAAAGCCAAGAATCAGGCAAGGCTTGCGCCCGGCAATCGCTTCTTCTTCACGAATGGCCTGCGCCAGCTGATAACCGTTGCGCCTCGGCATATTGCAATCGGTGATCACCACATCGAACGCTTGCGTGCGCCAGCGCTCCAGACCTTCATCTCCGTTCTCGGTGTCGACCGTACGATGGCCGAGTTCGCTCAATTGCCAGCACAGCAAGAGACGGTTCACCGGGTGATCGTCCACCACCAGCACACTCAGTGAACACGCAGCAGCAACGACTGCTTGCGGGGGTGTCGGGGTCTGAGCGAGGGCGGCCAACAGCGGCAGTTCGAGACTGACTTCGACTTGTGTTCCCTCGCCCGGCGCACTGTCGAGCCGCAGCGTGCCGCCCATCATTTCGCAGAGGCTGCGACTGATGACCAGGCCCAGCCCGGAACCGCTGCGTGCCGACTGCGAGTGATTGCTCGCCTGCACGAACGGGCTGAACAAGCGCCGCCGATCGTCGTGGCTGATCCCCACCCCGCTGTCCTCGATCCGCACTTTCACGGCCAGTGTTTCTGTCACCGCTGCGCTCACCACCAGCCGCAGACTGACCTCACCCTCTTCAGTGAACTTGATCGCATTGCTCAGCAGATTCGACAGCACTTGTTTGAACCGCGTCGGATCAATCAGCACATCAACGTTGCTGCGGGGATCCAGTTCGATGTGCCACAGCAAGCGCTTCTGCCGCGCCAGCCCTTCAAACACCCGACACACTGACACCACCAGTTCGCCCAGGTTGGCGCGTTCGGGCGCGAGGGACAAATGCCCGGTCTCGATTCGAGCAATGTCGAGAATGTCGCCGATCAACGCCAGCAATTGTTGCCCGGCATTGGACGCTACCTGAATCGCCAAACGATCGGTCACACCCTCTTCTGCGCGCTTGAGGGCCAGTTCGAGCATGCCGATCAAGGCATTCATCGGCGTGCGGATTTCGTGGCTCATGGTCGCCAGAAACGTGGTTTTCGCCCTATTGGCATCGTCTGCTGCGTCCTTGGCTTCCTGCAATTGTCGCAACCATTGCTGGCGCCGGCGAATCTGTTGGCGCTGAAAAACGATCCAGGCCAGTGCAAGCGCCAGCAACACCGCTGCACCGGCAAAACCGAGGAGAATCTCGCGACGATGCTGTAACCAATAACTGCCTTCTACCACTACATCGTGGCTCCAGCGCTCAACCAGTTCGTCCATCTGTTGCGGGGCAATGCTCAACAGCGCCTTGTTCAGGATCGAGTGCAGGGCCGGCATCTGCGGGGCCGTCGCCAACGCAATGCGCGCCGGTTGATCGCCGATAGTGCCAGTAACGCGCAGGCGCTCGCGGTAGTGACGTGCGATCAGAAAGCGCGCCACCAGCAACGAGCTCACCGTGGCGTCGACTTGGCCTTTGGTAATCAACGCCATCCCTTCGGCCGGGCTTTTGACTTCGATCAGACGGATGCCCGGTACCCGTTCCAATAGATATCCGCGCAACGGGTGGCCGCGATAAATCGCCAGCCGTTTACCGGCCAGGTCATCAAGGTTGAGCGGCCCCTGCGTGGTGATGGCACTGACCAGCACAAATGGATTGTTCAGATAGGCGCGGGTAAATTGCAGTTCGATTTCACGCTCGCTACTCGGCGTCACCACTGGCAACACATCCAGTTCCCCGGCCTTGAGCTGTTCGATCTGACGATCCAGCGACGCCCCGCGCACAATCTCGAAGTTCAACCCGCTGCGCTGGCTGATCAAACTCAGCAATTGCGCCGTCAACCCACTGAAACGGCCATCGGCATCGAAAAACGTCAGCGGTGCGAAATCTTCGATGGCACCGACCCGAATCAGTGGATGCTGATCCAGCCACGCCTGCTCACTGGCACTGAGCTGCACCCGCGACTGCTCAGCCATCTCGGCAAGGCCAGCGCTCCAGCGCTGTTCGATCCGTTGGCGACGCTCCATGGGAATGGCCGCCAACGCCTGGTCGACGATGCGTTTGAGGCGCACATCGCTGCGCAGCAGGGCGAACGCGAACGCGTTGGCATCCAGCCCCGCCGGGCCGGACAGTTGCAGATCGTTACGATAATTGGTGTTGATCAAGTAGTTGGCACTGATGAAGTCGCCCAGATACACATCATCCGCGCCGAACGCCACTGCCCCGAGCGCATCCATTGCCGAGGGATAACGCCGCACGCTGGCCTGGGGATAGAACGCTTGTACGCTCGCCAGTGGCAGATAGTCCTCGACCATGGCCAGGCGCTTGCCCGCCAGATCGGTCGGCAACGGCTCTTCGAGTCGAGTCACCAGCATCGGTTGGTCTTCGGCGTAGGCACGGGACAGGATAAAGTCCGGATCGGCGGCTTCAAAACTGTTGGAGGTCCCCAGCAGATCGAGATCGCCGTGCTTGAGTGCCGCCATCACCGCATCGCGGTTGGCAAAACGCTGCACTTCGATGCGCACGCCGAGCAACTGCGCCAGCAGATCGGCGTAATCCGCGGTGAGCCCTTCAAGTTCATGCTGATTGCGAGTGATCTCGAACGGTGGGTAATCCGGACCGGAAACGCCCATGCGCAACACTGGGTGCTGACGCAGCCATTGCCGGTCCTGTTCGTCCAGGCGCAACCGGGCGTTTTCCGGCCCGCTGCGGGTCAGCACCTGCAGCACCTGCGGTGTGTCACTCGCCCAGCAGGTGGCGATCAGACTCAGCCACAGCCAGAAAACCTGCCATCCCTGCTTCATTTGCGATCGCTCAGATCACATGATTGCGCTTGGCGAAATCGCGCAAGTGCACCGCTGAGCCGACCCCGAGTTTTTTCATCAGCCGGGTTTTATAGGTGCTGACGGTTTTGTGGCTCAAGTGCATGTCCGCTGCAATCGCCTTGTTGGTATTGCCCTGCCCCAATTGCTGGAAAATGCTCAACTCACGGTCGGAAAGCTGATCGATCATCTGTTTTTCGGTGGTTTGCACGGCATTCAACGTGCTGAAACTTTCCGGGAGCGAGGAGAAATAGGTATGGCCCGACATCACCGCCCGAATGGCGTTGCGCAGTTGCTCCAGTTGATTGGTTTTGGTTACGTAAGCCATGGCCCCGGCCCGCACGCAGCGATCCTGATAGAACATCGGTTCGTGCGTGCTGAACACCAGCACGCGGCAAGCAAAATCATTGGCCTTGATCCGGGCAAGAACCTCCAGCCCGCCGAGTACCGGCAAATTGAGATCGAGTATCACCAATCGAGGCTGGTGTTCCCGAATGAGCGAAACCACCTCGTTGCCTTGGGACGCCTCGTGGATCTGCTTGAATCCCAAGGCTTGCAACACGATCCGGATGGCGGCGCGCACCACTGGATGATCGTCGACGATCAGCGCTGACTTCATGGCCACTCCCGGTGCAAAGTCTGACGAACAGGCCACCGATGGGGGCTGATCCAGACTCAGTGGCTGCGCAGGGACTGTTACATGGAACGGCGGGCACATCACCTGTCAGACCTGACAGTTGCAGCCAGTGTTTTTTTATGCATGAGCAGCGATTTTTACCGTTGAGTGTGGCTGGCAGGCTGACAAGAGTTGCCGCCTCGCGGGTGTATCGACCAACGCCATCAACTGACTGATCGATTGTTTTGAGGGCAGTGTCAAATGGCTGACTTGCACATTTTCCTGGGCGAAACCCGAGGCCTGTTGTAACGGCGCTGTGGATTCGTTGTAGACCAACGCCTGACGAACCTGCGGGTTATCCAGGAAAAAACCCAGCAGATCCAGCGAGCCTGCGGCCAGTTCGGCATTGATGACCACCGCATCGAACGGCTCGCAACCGTAGTCCACCAGCGTCAGCAATTCAGTGAGGCTCTGTGCCGGAGCCACGCGGTAGTAATCGAGGCTGTTGAACACGCGCTCGATTTTCATTCGGTGGAAATGCTGCGTGTCGGCGATCAGGATGCGCAGGGCTTTATTGATCATTGTCAGTCTCCCGGGGTCACGGTTTCTGGGTGCGGCAAGACTACGCAAGCTCCGTGGTGGGTTCTGTAGGAATATTCCGAAAAACACTGTTATTGATCGCAGGCTCACCGAGCCTGACCATCACTCGACGCTTTAATGACCGTCTGAACCCCTGGAAGATGAAGCGCGGTTTATTCAGTAGTCCTTTTATTCAGTAGTGCTAGGACTCCAGAACGCCTGCACTACCAGCGCCGATGTGGAAATCCGCGCTACCAGTGCGTCGAGTTCATCGCCATCAACCGACGTTGTCGCCAGTGTCGCTTCAATCTCGATTTCATCGGCGCCAAACGCATGCACATCGACATCACTGGCCGGGTAGTTGCTGCGCTCAAGCTCGGCCTCGAGCAAGGCGAACACGGCGGTTTGCTGTGAGCGCCGGGCGATGACGTAGACGATGTTGGTGACTTCCGCCGAGACCACGTCCAGTGGCTGGCGGTTGATGTTGTTGACGATCGGCCGCAGCAAGGTATTGGCGGCGAGGATGAACAGCGTGCCGAGTACCGCTTCGGCAAGCAGATCGGCACCGGCACAGGCGCCGACCGCCGCCGAAGTCCATAGGGTCGCGGCGGTGTTGAGGCCGCGCACGTTGCCCTCTTCGCGCATGATCACCCCGGCGCCGAGAAAGCCGATGCCGGAGACCACGTAGGCAACCACGCGCACCGCGCCTTCGGCACCGGCGAGACGGTTGGCCATGTCGACGAAAATCGCCGCGCCGACGGCGACCAGTACGTTGGTGCGCAGGCCGGCGGTGCGTTGCCGGTATTGGCGCTCGAAACCGATCAGGCCGCCGAGGATGAACGCGGCGCTGAGGCTGACGAGGGTATCGAGCAGCGAATCGAGGTTGAGGTTGTTGATGGCTTGCATGATGAAATCCTTGCGAACACAGAGCCCCCTGTGGGAGCGAGCCTGCTCGCGAAGGCGTTTTTTCAGTCACAGCTGTAGTGGCTGACACTCCGCTTTCGCGAGCAGGCTCGCTCCCACAGGGGGGAAATAGTTTTGCAGTGCTGTTATTGCCAGCCGAACCGGCGGATGTAGAAGCCTTTTACCGCCTGGGTCAGCGCCATGTACGCCAACAAAATCACCGGCAGGAACACGAAATACAGCGAAGGCAGCGCCTGCAGTTTGAAGTAGTGCGCCAGGGGCCCCATCGGCAGGAAGATGCCGACCGCCATGATGATCCCGGTCATGACCAGCAGCGGCGTGGCTGCACGGCTTTGCAGGAACGGAATCTTTGGCGTGCGGATCATGTGCACGATCAGCGTCTGGGTCAGCAACCCGACCACGAACCAGCCGGACTGAAACAGGGTCTGGTGATCCGGGGTGTTGGCATCGAATACGTACCACATCAAGGCGAACGTGGTGATGTCAAAGATCGAACTGATCGGGCCGAAGAACAGCATGAAGCGGCCGACGTCGCCCGGCTGCCAGCGTTGTGGTTTTTTCAGCATTTCCTCATCGACGTTATCGAACGGAATGGCGATCTGCGAAATGTCGTAGAGCAGGTTCTGCACCAACAGGTGCATCGGCAGCATCGGCAGGAACGGAATAAACGCACTTGCCACCAGCACCGAGAACACGTTGCCGAAGTTGGAACTGGCGGTCATCTTGATGTACTTGAGCATGTTGGCGAAGGTGCGCCGCCCTTCGAGCACGCCCTCCTCCAGCACCATCAGGCTCTTTTCCAGGAGGATGATGTCGGCCGCTTCCTTGGCGATGTCCACCGCACTGTCCACGGAAATACCGATGTCGGCGGTGCGCAGCGCGGGTGCGTCGTTGATGCCGTCACCCATGAAACCGACCACGTGACCGTTGCCTTTGAGGATGCGTACGATGCGCTCCTTGTGCGACGGCGTCAGTTTGGCGAAGACATTGGTGGTCTCTACGGCGACCGCGAGCTCGGCATCACTCATGCGTTCGACGTCGTTGCCCAGCAGCAGGCCTTGTTGCGCCAACCCGACTTCGCGGCAGATTTTCGCGGTGACCAGTTCGTTGTCACCGGTCAGCACCTTCACCGCCACGCCATGTTCGGCCAAGGCTTTCAGCGCGGGCGCAGTGCTTTCTTTCGGTGGATCGAGGAACGCCACGTAACCGATCAGCGTCAGTTCCTGTTCATCGGCCAGGCTATAAACTTCGCGACCTTCGGGCATCGAGCGAGCGGCCACGGCCACCACGCGCAAGCCTTCAGCGTTGAATGCTGCGGTGACCTGACGAATCCTGGTCAGCAATTCATCGCTCAAGGCTTCATCGATATCGCCATGACGCACGCGGCTGCACACCGCCAACACTTCTTCCACGGCCCCTTTGCAGATCAGTTGATGCGGCTGGCCTCGCCCTTCAACCACCACCGACATGCGCCGACGATTGAAGTCGAACGGGATCTCATCGACCTTGCGAAACGCGGTACCGACTTTCAGTTCACGGTGGATTTCCACGTGTTCCAGTACCGCGACATCCAGCAGGTTTTTCAGGCCGGTCTGGTAGTAGCTGTTGAGGTAAGCCATTTCCAGCACGTCGTCGGAATCTGCGCCCCAGACATCGACATTGCGCGCGAGGAAGATCTTGTCCTGGGTCAGCGTGCCGGTCTTGTCGGTGCACAGCACGTCCATGGCGCCGAAGTTCTGGATGGCGTCGAGGCGTTTGACGATGACTTTTTTGCGCGACAGAAACACCGCGCCTTTGGCCAGCGTCGAGGTGACGATCATCGGCAGCATTTCCGGCGTCAGGCCGACGGCAATCGACAGCGCGAACAGCAGTGCTTCAGTCCAGTCGCCCTTGGTGAAACCGTTGATGAACAGCACCAGCGGCGCCATCACGAACATGAAACGGATCAACAGCCAGCTGACTTTGTTGACGCCTTGCTGGAACGAAGTCACTGCGCGATCGGTAGCGCCAACCCGTTGGGCCAACGCACCGAAATAAGTGCTGTTGCCGGTGGTCAGGATGACTGCCACAGCGGTACCGGACACGACGTTGGTGCCCATGAACAGGATGTTGTCCAGCTCCAGCGGATTGCGCGTGTCGCGATCAGTCTGACACGGAAACTTCTCCACCGGCATCGATTCACCGGTCATCGCCGCCTGACTGACAAACAGATCCTTGGCGCTGAGCACGCGACAATCGGCGGGAATCATGTCACCGGCCGAGAGCACGATCAGGTCGCCCGGCACCAATTGTTTGATCGGCAATTCGGCGCGTGGCGCGTCTCGGCGCATGACGGTGGCGGTGTTGCTGACCATGGCTTTGAGCGCATCGGCGGCCTGGTTGGATTTGCTCTCCTGCCAGAAACGCAGCAACGTCGACAACACCACCATGGAGAAAATCACCACAGCGGCCTTGAGGTCTTCGGTCAACCACGAGATCACCGCCAACAGGGTCAGCAGCAGGTTGAACGGGTTTTTGTAGCAGTGCCACAGGTGAATCCACCAGGGCAGCGGCTGCTCGTGTTCGACTTCGTTGAGGCCGTATTGCGCACGCAGCGCATCGACTTCGAAATCGGTCAGGCCATCGGAGTGCGTGCCGAGTGAAGACAGCAATACGCCGCTGTCGCAATGCGCGGCATCGACCAGGGTGTTGGCCAGCGTGGGTGGGACTTCACGGCTGACCGTGGTGTCGTTGATCGATTCCAGCAGTGCCAGGCGACGGAAGTGCCGGGCGATGTGGCGGGTCCGCAGAAAACCTGCGAAGAATTCCTTGAGCGTAAGTTTCATGGCTGTTGCCCCTATGGTCAGCCGGGAAACCGTCAAGCAGGTACGGCCGCGCCTCGTCCGCCGGAAAAACCGGCACGGCAAGGCCTGGCGCGCCGGTCAGAAAAGACGGGCGTGTCGATAGGGCTGCGATCACGACTGTGCAGTCGAAATCACGCTCTGTTCAGCGTCGATGAGAAGGACGTCTAGACATGACCACGGACGGGTCATGCACGGGATGCCGCTGCTCGCTTTTACGGCGAGACAACGACAGAGAAAGTCTGCGCGTTATCTTGCCGAGAATCTGCCGGTTACCGAGACCGGCCGACAACTGTCACTCGAACAAGTACCCACTGTGGGTCTCCGCTATTGATGAAAACGCGCGAAGCTTACGCCCCGATGCCTGGAGAGTAAACCCGCAAAAGGCAGTGCGTCGGGGAATGTTGGGGATGTTCAGGAAGGGTTCAGGATTCGGATTTCAGGGTGCTTTTGACGGCCCCTTCGCGAGCAAGCTCGCTCCCACATTGGATCTTCATCTGACACAGAATCTGTGTTCACTGAAAATCCCCTGTGGGAGCGAGCTTGCTCGCGAAAGCGGTATGTGAGGCGCTAAAAAATCAGCTGGCAGTCGCCAACAGCAGATCCGCCATCGAACGATGCCCACGGTTCTTGCCATGCTCGTACAGCGAGCCGGCAATCTCATCCGCACGAATCGGCAGCACCGACAGCAACGTGTCGCTCAGACCATGGCTGGCCTGGCAGAAGCCCTGCATGTAGATGCCGGCCTTGCAGCGTTCGTCGGTGATCAGTTTGTAGTTGCGATCAACCTCGAAGTCACCCAGGTACTCTTCCAGCGGTGCCAGCAGTTTGCGGTGCATCTGCCGTTCGTAACCGGTGGCCAAAACAACAGCGTCATAATTGCGCACGGTGACTTCGCCGGTGGCGTTGTTGCGCACGGCCAGTTCAATACCGTTTTCGGTCGCGGTAGCGCTCTCGACAGTGGTCAATGTGCGGAACGCATGACGGGCAACCCCGGACACCTTCTGACGATAGAAGATGCCGTAGATGCGCTCGATCAGGTCGATGTCGACTACCGAATAGTTGGTGTTGTGGTACTCGTTGACCAGACGCTCACGCTCGGCGCTGTTCTGCTGGAACACCAGGTCGGTGAACTCCGGCGAGAACACTTCGTTGACGAACGGGCTGTCGTCCGCAGGTTTCAGGGCCGAACCGCGCAGGATCATGTCGACCTGCACCGACGGGAACGAATCATTCAGGTCAATGAACGCTTCCGCCGCGCTCTGCCCGCCACCGATGATCGCGATGCTCATTGGCTGATTGTTCACGCACGGCTGCTTGGCCATTTGCGAGAGGTATTGGGAATGGTGGAACACACGGCTGTCGCCCTTCAGCGCCTTGAACGCCTCCGGAATGCGCGGCGTGCCGCCGGCGCTGACCACCACCGAACGGGTGGTGCGCACATGCTGCTGGCCATCGCTGCCACGGGAAATCACGCGCAGCGCTTCAACCTGATGGTTGTGCAGCACCGGCTCGATGGTCAGCACTTCTTCGCCGTAACGGCTCTGCTCGGTGAACTGCCCGGCGACCCAGCGCAGGTAGTCGTTGTACTCCATGCGGCACGGATAGAAGGTGCCGAGGTTGATAAAGTCGACCAGACGACCGTGGTACTTGAGGTAATTGACGAACGAGTATGGGCTGGTCGGATTGCGCAGGGTGACCAGATCCTTGAGGAAGGAAATCTGCAACTCGCTCTGCGTCGACAGGGTGTTGCCGTGCCAGCTGTAGTTGGCCTGCTTGTCGAGGAACAGCACATCCAGCTCGCCCTGGGTCGGGCCGCGCTCTTGCAGAGCGATGGCCAGCGCCAGGTTCGAAGGGCCGAAACCGACGCCGATCAGGTCGTGAACGATGGGCGATGCAATTGCCTGTGTCATTTCCAGTGTCCTCTGGATGAACCCCTCAACGCGGGGATAAAGCCTGGGTGGCCTGACCGGCCTGAATCAGGTCAGCAGGTCGTCTGTTGAGTAGGAACGAGGACGATGAACGGAAATTTAACCAGCAAGGATCAATGGGCGTCCCATTGTTTGATCCGCAAGCGGCAATGTTTCATGGCGTTGACGATGTGTTTTTCTACCAACGCCTTGGAAATTCCGAGGTGCTCGGCAATTTCCGGGTGGGACAGACCTTCGATCTTGCGCAGCAGAAAACTTTCCCGGCAGCGCGGCGGTAACTCGGCCAGTGCGCGCTGGAGCATTTCCAGGCGTTGACCATGATCGAGAGTGCCATGGGGCGACGGGGTGAAATAGCGTTCTTCGCTGTCCAGCACATCAAGCGATTCGACCTGACGCAGGGCGTTGCGCCGATGATCGTCGATGACCAGATTCAATGCCGTGCGATAAAGGAACGCTCGCGGTTGTTCGATCGGCGTGTCGCTGGAACGCTCCAGCACCCGCACATAAGCGTCATGCACCACATCTTCGGCAACCTGACGGTTGCCCAGCTTGGCGTTCAGGAAACACACCAGCTCGCGATAGTAGTTTTCCAACATGACTCCCGACCGCATCGATGCAGTTCCTGTCCTTGAGCACACTGATTCGACCACGGAACCCGCAGTAGCAAGATAGTGGCAACTTGAGGTGCGTAATTTATAGTAATTCTCATATAGATTTAAAGAGCTGATTCCACATCCCGACCAAATAGTCCTGTCCGGACACCTGTTACATGATGTGTGAGCGCTTAAATTCCCTTGTGCATTCATCGTTTACAGGACAGCTCCCCGTATCTGTCGTGCCATGCGACAGCGTTCAGCGCCCCCTGCACGCCTGTGCAATAGCCGAATGACGGGCCGAACCCACTGGCCGGATCCCTGCATGAAACGTCCCCGCCCCGCCCGACGCGCCCTGTTCGCCGCCCTTTGTCTGATTCCCGTGATCGCCGTTGCCGCGTGGCAAGTCCTGCCGCCCGGGCGAGATACCCTCGCCACCGTGCAAGTGACCCGCAGCAGTATCGAAAACAGCGTGACCGCACTGGGCACGTTGCAGCCACGTCGTTACGTGGACGTCGGTGCGCAGGCATCCGGGCAGATTCAGAAGATTCATGTCGAGGCTGGCGACACGGTCAAGGAAGGCCAGTTACTGGTAGAGATCGATCCGTCCACGCAAAAAGCCAAACTGGATGCCGGACGGTTTTCCATCGAAAACCTCAAGGCGCAGTTGCAGGAGCAACGCGCCCAGCACGACCTCGCGCAACAGAAATACCAGCGCCAGCAGAAGCTCGCCGCCGGTGGCGCCACCCGTGAGGAAGACGTGCAGACGGCCCGCGCCGAAGTCCGCGCGACACAGGCACGCATCGACATGTTCCAGGCGCAGATCCGTCAGGCCCAGGCCAGCCTGCGCAGTGACGAAGCGGAGCTTGGCTACACGCGCATTTATGCACCGATGAGCGGCACGGTCGTCGCCGTCGGCGCCCGCGAAGGCCAGACGCTCAATGCGCAACAGCAAACCCCGCTGATCCTGCGCATCGCCCGGCTCTCGCCAATGACCGTATGGGCCGAGGTTTCCGAAGCGGATATCGGCCACGTCAAACCCGGCATGACCGCCTACTTCACCACCCTCAGCGGCGGCAGCCGGCGCTGGAGTAGCACCGTCCGGCAGATTCTGCCGGTGCCGCCGCGCCCCCTCGAACAGAATCAGGGTGGCAGCCCCACCAGCGGTCGCAGCGGCAGCGAACGCGTGGTGCTCTACACCGTGTTGCTCGACGTCGACAACGCCGACAACAGCCTGATGACCGACATGACCGCGCAGGTGTTTTTTGTTGCGCAACAAGCGCAGGACACCCTCACCGTGCCCACCGCCGCCCTGCAACCCGGCTCACGCCCGCAGTGGCAACGGGCGCAGATCGTCGCCGCCAACGGCGAAGTCCAGGCGCGTGAAGTGCGCACCGGCATCAGCGACCGCTTGCGCACACAAGTCCTTGAAGGCCTGGTCGAAGGCGATCACATCCTCAGCGCACCAGCCACCGGCAGCGGAGGCTGAATGCAAACCCCACTGATTGACCTGCGGCAGATTCGCAAATCCTACGGCGGCGATGACAGCCCGCTGGTGGAAGTATTGCGCGGCATCGATCTGTCGATTCATGCTGGCGAGTTCGTCGCCATCGTCGGCGCATCCGGCTCCGGCAAGTCGACATTGATGAATATCCTCGGCTGCCTCGACCGCCCTACCAGCGGTGAATACCGTTTCGCCGGTGAAGACGTCGCCCGACTCGACACCGATGAACTGGCCTGGCTGCGCCGCGAAGCGTTCGGTTTTGTGTTCCAGGGTTATCACCTGATTCCGTCCGGTTCCGCCCAGGAAAACGTCGAGATGCCAGCCATCTACGCCGGCACTCCGGCCGCCGAACGGCACGCCCGGGCCAGCGCCTTGCTGGAGCGGCTCGGCCTGGGCAGCCGTACCGGCAACCGCCCGCATCAGCTTTCCGGCGGTCAACAACAACGGGTGTCGATTGCCCGGGCCTTGATGAACGGCGGCCACATCATTCTCGCCGACGAACCCACCGGCGCCCTCGACAGCCACAGCGGCGCCGAGGTCATGACCCTGCTCGACGAACTCGCCGGTCAGGGTCATGTGGTGATTCTCATCACCCACGATCGCGAAGTCGCGCAACGGGCCAAACGCATCATCGAGATTCGTGACGGGCTGATCATCAGCGACACCGCCGAACACCCGTCAGCCCCGCCCCGCAGCGCCAACCCCGGCGCCTTGCAAGCAGTGGATCTGCGCCAGCGCCTGAGCACCGGCAGCACCCAGACCGGCGCGTGGAAAGGTGAGCTGGTCGACGCCGTGCAAGCGGCGTGGCGAGTCATGTGGATCAACCGCTTTCGCACCGCGCTGACACTGCTGGGGATCGTCATCGGCGTGGCCTCAGTGGTGGTGATGCTCGCGGTGGGCGAAGGCAGCAAGCGCCAGGTCATGGCACAAATGGGCGCGTTCGGCTCCAACATCATTTACCTCAGCGGCGCCGCTCCCAACCCGCGCACGCCACCGGGCATCATCACCCTCGACGACGTCGCTGAGCTGGCCGCCCTGCCCCAGGTGGAACGCATCATGCCGGTCAACGGCTCGACCGCCGGCGTGCGTTTCGGCAATGCCGACCACAGCAGTTACGTCGGTGGCAACGACACCAATTTTCCAATCATTTTCAATTGGCCGGTGGTCCAGGGCAGCTACTTCAGCCAAGCCGATGAAGACAGCGCCGCCGCCGTCGCCGTGATCGGCACCAAGGTGCGCGACAAGCTGCTCAAGGATGTCGCCGACCCGATTGGCCAATACATCCTGATCGAAAACGTACCGTTTCAGGTGCTCGGTGTTCTGGCGGAAAAGGGCTCAAGCTCCGGCGATTCCGACAGCGACAATCGCATTGCCGTGCCCTACTCGGCAGCCAGCACGCGCCTGTTCGGCAGCCGTAATCCTGAGTACGTGGTGATCGCCGCCAAGGATGCACGCAAAGTCAAAGACGCCGAGCAGGCGATCGAACAGGCAATGCTGCGCCGGCACAATGGCAAGAAGGATTTCGAACTGACCAACAATGCCGCGATGATTCAGGCCGAAGCGCGCACGCAAGGCACGCTGTCACTGATGCTCGGCGCCATTGCCGCCATCTCCTTGCTGGTCGGCGGCATCGGTGTGATGAACATCATGCTCATGACGGTGCGCGAACGCACTCGGGAAATCGGTATCCGCATGGCCACGGGGGCGCGCCAGCGCGACATCCTGCGCCAGTTTCTCACCGAAGCGGTGATGCTCTCGGTGGTCGGCGGCATTGCCGGCATCAGCCTGGCGATGCTGGTCGGCGGCGTTCTGTGGTTCAGCGGCGTGGCGATCGCGTTTCAATGGCTGGCCGTGATCGGCGCCTTTGGCTGCGCGCTGGTCACCGGCGTCCTCTTCGGCTTCATGCCTGCCCGCAAGGCTGCCCGGCTCGACCCGGTCACGGCCCTTACCAGTGAATGATCGATCTATGAAAGCGCCACTGACAATCCTTGCTGCCAGCCTGTTGCTGGCGGCCTGCAACAGCCCTGCGCCGCGCCCCGACAGCGGCGTGCAGCCACCGGCCGCGTGGCAATCGCCTGACTGGCCCGGCGCCGTGCAAAGCAACCGCCAATGGTGGACGCAGTTCGGCAGCCCCGAGCTTGATCGTCTGGTGGAACAGGCCCGACTGGGCAGCCATGACCTCGGTGCCGCTGTCGCTCGGGTCAGACAGGCTCAGGCCAGTGCGACGATTGCCGGCGCCCCGCTGCTGCCGGAAATCAAGGCTGGGCTCAATGCCAATCGGCAGAAACTGTTGCACGGCAAAGGCTACAGCCAACTCGACGTCAGCCCGGATAATCGCTCGCTGGATTATTACGATGCCGAGTTGAGCGCCAGTTACGAAATCGACTTCTGGGGCGGTAAACGCGCGGCCCGCGACAGCGCCGTATTCGGGGTGCAGGCCAGCGAATTCGACCGTGCCACCGTCGAACTGACCCTGCAAAGCGGCGTGGCCAGCAGCTACACCCAAGCCTTGGCGTTGCGCGAACAGGCGCGGATTGCCGAACTCAATCTGGCTAACGCGCAAAACGTCCTGCATCTGGTGCAAACCCGCTTCGACGCCGGCAGCGCCACCGCGCTGGAACTGGCCCAGCAAAAAAGCCTGGTGGCCGAACAGCAGCGCAAATTGCCGCTGGTGCAGCAACAGGCCCGCGAAGCCTTGATCACCCTCGCCGCCCTGCTCGGCCAACCGGTGCAGGCCTTGCCTTCACCGCAACAGTCGTTCGAACAATTGCAGTGGCCGAATATCGCCAGTGGCGTGCCGAGCGATCTACTGAGCCGGCGTCCGGACATCGCCAGCGCCGAAGCCAGGCTGGCAGCGGCTCAGGCTGACGTCAGCGTGGCTCGCGCGGCCATGCTGCCGAAAATCACCCTGACCGCCAGCCTCGGCACCGGCGCCGATCTGGCGGCGGACCTGATGCGCACCACGTTCTACAACCTGTCCTCCGGATTGACCGCGCCGATCTTCAACAACGGTCGCCTGAGCGCCGAGCGCGACAAGGCCAAGGCGCGTCAGGACGAACTGCTGGAGTCCTATCGCGGGGCGATCATCAATGGTTTTGCCGACGTGGAAAAAGCCCTGAGCAGCATTCGCGGCCTCGACGAACAACGTCAGTGGCAAAGCGAAGAGTTGAGTCAGGCGCAGACCGCGTTCGACATTGCACAAAGTCGTTATCAGGCCGGCGCTGAAGACTTGCTGACGGTGCTGCAAACCCAGCGCACGCTGTATGCGGCGCAAGACATGAATGTGCAACTGCGGCTGTCGCGCTTGCAGGCCAGCATTGCCCTGTACAAGGCGTTGGGCGGGGGTTGGCAAGTCATCTGACAGCGAATGATCGACTGGGCTGACGCCTTCGCGAGCAAGCTCGCTCCCACAGGAATCTGTGGCGCCCCTGTGGGAGCGAGCCTGCTCGCGAAAGCGCCAGATCAGGCAACCAATATCCCCAGGCAAAAAAAATCGCAGCTCCGGGCTGCGATTTTTTTTGCGCTTAAAGTTGCCGCCCTTTCACTTTCAAATGCCGGGCGTACCAAGGCCGCTGCGGCACTTTGCGAAACAGGTCAGCCATGTTGTCTTCATCGCCAAAGGTGATGCGCAACGCCAGTTTCATGGTTTCCGGGTCCATCTCCACCGAGCGCCCGATTTGCAACCCCGGCACGGTGCTGCAGCCATGGGTGTCCGGCCCCAGCCAAGGGTCGTCGACCTCAACCCAGCGCCCCGGTGCGAACCACGGCACGCCGTTGACCTCCAGCCGGCTGACTTCGCCCGGGTGAAAGCGCTCGTGGGCGCGGAACCAGTCTTCGATGCGGTCATCGATCCAGCCGTGGAAACGCCAGAATACCGGGTTCACATGGGAGGAAAACGGGTCGCCGAGGAAGTCGTTTTCCGGCGCATACCAGCGCGCCGAAAAGTCCGCCTGATCCCGCGCCATCGGCACCGGAATGTTGTTGGACGGATCCCGCGCGACCGACGCCCAGCGCATGTGCAGCCAGTCGTGCAGGCCCAGTTCGACTTCCGAGCCAAACTGGCCAAGGGAGAGTTTCGACAAGTAGCGCGGGTCGCGGTACTGCGATTCCCACACCTGGAAATTGCTGTGGTAGGTCTCGGCCGCTTTGATGTCGCTGACCCACTTGGTGTACTCGTCGTCACCTTCGGTCAGCCAGGTGGGTGGCAGTGCATCGCCGTCGTGGTTGTCGAAGTAGCGGGCGAAGCCCTGGCGGTCACGCTCCAGCTCCGGCTGCGGCATCGGGAAGGCCTGCCACGACGGCAGATCCTGCATCGAACGGGCCTTGCCGAGCATGTGCCGGTGCATGAAGAAGAAGTCGATGCCCGAACCATTGCGATCCTTGCTCGGCCCACGGGCATCGCGCTCCTTGTCACGAGGGCCGGGTTGCCAGCCAATACCGCGCAGGGCGTCGCGTTTTTTTTCCGAGAGCTTGTGCCACTTGTCGCGGCTGGCGTGCCAGAGCTGGTGGAACAGGCGATGTTCCGGCGCCACCAGCCACGCCAACAATGTCGGGTTCAACCCGGTGCGCTCGCGGGCTTCGGGGAAACGCCGCTTGATGGCGATGAAATGGTTGTCCAGCTCAGGCAGCGCCAACGGTCGATCCAGGCGCAGCACCTGCCCGGTGAACGTGCCGCTGCCGGCATTGCCGAACGCCGCCCAGACTTCGTCGAGTTTGACTTTGAATTCGTAGACCGGCGGCGCGTGCGGCGCATCGGTGCGCATCAGCCGCCAGTACAATTCGGCGCCGTTGCCCGGCGCCAGATCGCCAATCACTTGATAACGCGCAGGTTCTGCTGAACGCAGATTGGCACCGGTATCGAGAAACCCGCGCAAGCCGCGACCCCGGTGGGCAATGTCGAGAAACAGCTCCAGGCCTTCGCGTGGCAAGCCATCGAGCCCCGCCGCAGCGCCGTTGAAACGGATATCCCAGATGCCGCGCAGGTTGTCCGCCAACTGTTGACCGGCGGTATCGGCCAGATCGACCGTGGCCTCGCCCGGGGTGATCGGAAACTCCTCGCGGGTCAGCTCACGATGTGCATAAAAAGCGGCAGGCAGCGCGGCGCCCGTGAGTGCCATGCCTGCCATGAACCAGCGTCGAGAGATCGTCATTGCCCTACCTGTGTCAGCCATGAAGCAGGCTTTATCCAAGCTAGAACGTTTGCTCGCCGGGGAAATTTACGGCCCCGGCAAAAGATCGCTACGCGTCGTCAGCGCTTTTCCTGCGCGCGACTAAATTACCTGCATGCCCACTCGTTCCTCCCAGATAGCAAAGGCCCCTGCGCCTGCACCTCGACGGCGAACCTGAATGAGATGGCAATGACAAAACCGCGTTCGAAAAAGGCTCTATTTATCGGCCTGCCGCTGGCCTTGGCGATCAGCGCCGGCGCAGGATTTCTGGCCTGGGATTACTGGTTTCGGGACAACCCCGGTTATCCGGTAAAAGTGATGAAACAGGCGACCGAATTGCAGGATCGCATTCTCTCCTTCGACAGCCACATCACCGTACCCCTGAGTTTCGGCGCCCACGGCAACGAAGCCGACAAGGACGGCTCCGGCCAGTTCGACCTGATCAAGGCCAATCGCGGGCGCTTGTCGGGCGCTGCGCTGACGGTGTTCGGCTGGCCGGAAATGTGGAACGGCCCGAATGCCCCGCACCGCCCCACCGAAGGTTTCGTCGAAGAAGCCCGCAACCAGCAGGAAGTGCGCTACAAGATCATCACCGGCATGGTTCGCGACTTCCCCAATCAGGTCGGCATCGCCTACACCCCGGATGATTTCCGCCGCCTGCATGGCGAAGGCAAATTTGCGATTTTCATCAGCATGCTCAACGCCTATCCGCTGGGCAACGACCTGAGCAAACTGGACCTGTGGGCCGGGCGCGGCATGCGCATGTTCGGCTTCAGCTACATCGGCAACAACAGCTGGGCGGACTCGTCGCGCCCGCTGCCGTTCTTCAATGACTCGCCGGACGCCCTCGACGGCCTCTCCGATATCGGCAGGCAAGCGGTGCAGCGTTTGAACGATCTGGGCGTGATCATCGACGTTTCGCAGATGTCGACCAAAGGCCTGGAACAGGTCGCGCAATTAAGCCGCACACCGTTGGTGGCCTCGCACTCGGCGCCGCGTGCGGCGGTGGATATTCCGCGCAACCTCAGCGACAAGGAATTGCAGCTGATCAAGAACAGCGGCGGCGTGGTTCAGGTGGTCGGCTTCTCGCAGTACCTCAAACCGCTGACTCAGGGCACGCAAGACAAACTCAATGCCTTGCGCGCACGCTTCGATCTGCCGCCATTGCCAAACCTGGCCATGGCGCTGATGCCGGGTGACCCGATCATTACTGCGTGGTCGGAACAGAAACTCGGCCAGTACGCCAGCGGCCTCTACGGCATCCTTGAAGAAGAACCGAAAGCGACCCTCAAGGATCTCGGCGATGCCATCGATTACACCGTGCGCAAAATCGGTATCGACCATGTCGGCATCTCGTCCGACTTCAACGACGGTGGCGGCATCAAGGGTTGGGAAAACGTTGGCGAAATCCGCAACGTCACCGCCGAGCTGATCCAGCGCGGCTACTCCGAAGCGGACATCGCCAAACTGTGGGGCGGCAACTTCATGCGCGTCTGGGATCAGGTACAGAAAGCCGCGAAACCGGCGCTGATTTCCCGTCAGGATACTGCCAGGCCATGACAGACCGCCGGACCTTTCTGAAACAGGCCGGCGTGGTCGCGGCCGCCCTGCCGTTCGGCGCCAGCCTGACAGCGCCGGCAATGGCGGCGAACGCGCCCGTGGCTTCTGCGAATAAATGGACGCAATTGCGCCAGCTGTTCGATCAGGACCCGCAGGCGATTCACTTCGCCAACTTCCTGATCACCTCCCATCCCAAACCCGTGCGCGAAGCCATCGAACGCCATCGCGCCATGCTCGACCGTAATCCGGGACTGGCGATGGATTGGGATCTTGGGAGCAACGAACAATTGCAGCAGAACGTGCGGGTCTGGGCCGGCAAGTACCTGCAGGCCAAACCCGGCCAGATTGCCCTAACCGGCAGCACCACCGAAGGCCTGGCGATGATTTATGGCAGCGTGCAGGTGCGCCCTGATCAGGAAATCCTTACCACCGAGCACGAGCACTATTCCACTCGCAACATTCTCGATTTCCGCAGCCGCCGTGATGGCACGCGGGTGCGCAAACTCAGGCTGTTCGACAACCCGCAAAGCATTTCCATGGATCAGGTGCTCGACACGATCAACCGCAACATTCGCCCTGAGACCCGCGTACTCGGCATGACCTGGGTGCATTCGGGCAGCGGTGTGAAATTGCCGATCAGCGATATTTCGCGGCTGGTCGATGAACACAACCGTCAACGCGACGACAAGGATCGCCTGATTTACGTGGTCGACGGCGTGCACGGTTTCGGTGTCGACGACCTGAGTTTCCCGCAGATGAACTGCGACTTCTTCATCGCCGGTACCCACAAGTGGATGTTCGGCCCGCGCGGCACCGGCATTGTTTGCAGCCGCAGCGAAGAGCTGAAATACGTCAGCCCGAGTGTGCCGACATTCTCCGAAGCCACCTCCTTCGCCACCATCATGACCCCGGGCGGTTATCACGCCTTCGAGCATCGCTGGGCGGTGGACGAAGCGTTCAAATTGCACCTGCAACTGGGCAAGGCCGACGTTCAGGCGCGCATCCACCAGCTCAACAGCTACCTCAAACATCGTTTGCAGGAACAGTCGAACATCGAGCTGGTGACCCCGCTCGATCCGAAATTTTCTGCCGGCTTCACTTTTTTCCGGGTCAAGGGTCAGGACGGCGATGAAGTGGCCGCCTATCTGATGCAAAACCGGGTGATCTGCGATGCAGTCAGCCGCGACGTCGGTCCGGTGATTCGCACGGCGCCCGGCCTGCTCAACAACGAAGCCGAAGTGGACCGGTTCATGGCCATCCTCGGTCAAAAACGCCGCGCCTGATCCTCGACTCCAGTTTTCCTTTCACAGAGACGACTCATGAAAAAGCCTCACGCCTCTTTCACCTTCAAGGCGCTACCCACGCTGGCCCTGACCGTGCTGTGCGCCGGTCTGTTGTCCAGCGCCGCTCAAGCGGCCACGCCACCCGCGCCGGGCAAAGTGTTCAAGGACTGCAAGGACTGCCCGGAAATGGTCGTTTTGCCGACCGGCACCTTCACCATGGGCACCCCGGATGACGAAGTCGGTCGCGAACCGGACGAAGGCCCGCGCCACGACGTGACCTTCAGCAAACCGTTCGCCATCAGCCGCTTCCAGGTGCTGGCCGGCGAGTGGGACGCGTACGTGCGCGAAACCGGCAACAAGCCTTACGACTTCGATGATCGTCCGGGCCGCCGCTGCACTGCCGGCAAGCCGGAATTCAAACAGACTGCCCGCGACCCGGCGGTGTGCATGAACGTCGCCGAAGCCCAGGGCTACATCGATTGGTTGTCGAAAAAAACCGGCCATGCCTATCGCCTGCAAAGCGAATCGATCCGCGAATACGCCGCACGCGGCGGCAGCACCGGGCCCTTCCCTTTCCCGTTCGATGAAGGCAACAACTACCAGATTTCCAGACACGCCAACACCTACGGCGCCGCCGACGGTTACAACTTCACGTCCCCTGCTGGCACCTTCCCGGCGAATGCCTTCGGCGTTTACGACGCTCACGGCAACGTCTATGAATGGACCGCCGACTGCTATCACAAGGATTATTCCGGCGTGCCCAACGACGGTCGCCCATGGACCCAGGAAAACTGCGAGCGCCAGGTCATGCGTGGCAACGACTGGGGCGAGGCACCGGTGTTCTCGCGTTCCGGTAACCGCAACAGCAGCTGGCCGACCAGCAAGGGCGACTGGCTCGGGTTTCGCGTAGTGCGCGACCTCTGATCCTGCCCTCCACGACCGCAGCCCCGCCTGCGGTCGTTTAAAGAAAGTCCGTGACCATTCGTTTTCCTTAAGTACCGGCACTCCCTCCGCACCGAAGCAGGAATCCTCCATGACCAAGCCTACGCGTGGGGCGATCAACGAATTGTTCGCCTTGCTCAAGCCCTTCCGCCTGATCGTCTCTGTGTCCATCGTGCTCGGCATGATCGGCGGCCTGAGCGTCACCGTGCTGCTGGCGACCATCAACAACGCCCTGCACTCCGACGACGGCCTGACCCGCACCGTGGTAATGATTTTCGCCGGTCTGTGCGCACTGGCGTTGCTGACGACGATCCTGTCCGACATCGGCACCAACTACGTCGGCCAACACATCATCGCCAAATTGCGCAAAGAGCTGGGGGAGAAAGTCCTGTCGGCGCCGATCGACCAGATCGAACGCTATCGCAGCCACCGCTTGATCCCGGTGCTGACCCATGACGTCGACACCATCAGCGACTTCGCCTTCGCGTTTGCCCCGCTGGCGATTTCCATGACCGTCACTCTCGGCTGCCTCGGCTATCTGGCGCTGCTGTCCTGGCCGATGTTTCTGATGATGCTGGTGGCGATTGCAATCGGCACGACCATTCAGGCGATTGCCCGGGCCAAGGGCATGCGCGGTTTCTACGCTGCACGCGACTCCGAAGACGAACTGCAAAAGCATTACAACGCGATTGCCGAGGGTGCCAAGGAACTGCGTATTCATCGCCCGCGCCGTCAGCGTATGTTTGTCGCCGGGATTCAAAAAACCGCCGAGAAGATCTGCGACACCCAGATCAAATCCATCAACACCTTTGTCATCGCCAAGTCCTTCGGTTCGATGCTGTTCTTCGTGGTCATCGGCATGGCCCTGGCCCTGCAATCCTTCTGGCCCAGCGGCGACAAAGCGGTGATGAGCGGATTCGTCCTGGTGCTGCTGTACATGAAGGGGCCGCTGGAGCACCTGGTCAGCACCTTGCCGATCATCAGCCGTGCGCAGATTGCCTTCCGCCGCATCGCCGAACTGAGCGAGCAATTCTCCTCGCCCGAACCGCACCTGCTGCTGGAGGATCAGGGCAAGAAACCCGGTGCGGTCAACAGCCTGGAACTGCACAACGTGCGTTACGCCTTCCCGCCCGTGGAAGGCAGCGAACCGTTCCGTCTGGGGCCGGTCAACCTGCGCATCGAACAGGGCGACATCGTCTTTATCGTTGGTGAAAACGGTTGCGGCAAAACCACTTTGATCAAATTGTTGTTGGGTTTGTATGCGCCGACCGAAGGGGAGATCCGCGTCAACGATCAGCCGATCACCGCGCTGAACCGCGATGACTACCGGCAGAACTTCACGACGATTTTTGCCGACTACTACCTGTTCGACGATCTGATTCAGGGCGACCGCGAAGTCCCACAGGATGCGACCCGCTACCTCGAACGTCTGGAAATCGCGCACAAGGTCAGCGTGCGTGACGGCGCGTTCAGCACAACCGACCTGTCCACCGGCCAGCGCAAGCGTCTGGCACTGGTCAATGCCTGGCTCGAAGAGCGTCCGGTGCTGGTGTTCGATGAATGGGCCGCCGATCAGGATCCGACCTTCCGGCGTATTTTCTACACAGAGTTGTTGCCTGACCTCAAACGTCTGGGCAAGACCATCATCGTGATCTCCCACGATGACCGTTACTTCGACGTCGCCGATCAACTGGTGCGCATGGAGGCCGGCAAGGTCAAGAGCGAACTGCAAACCGCTTGATCGACGAGGCCGCGGCCAGGCCGGAAAAATAATTTTCCGGTTTGCCGCGGCTTCCTCGTCTTAATGAGATGAATAAGAACCATTAACAACTATACCTGCCAAGGTCTTAACCTCATGTCCGCATCCCGTTTCATGCTTCGCCCTCTGACTCGAGCCCTGCTGATGCACGGCGCGACACGCACTCGACTGGCCGGCACTGGCCTTGGTCTGGCACTGACACTCACGGCAGCACCGTATGTCCAGGCCCAGGAATGGACCCTGAACATCCCGTCGCAGCCATTGGCCCAGGCGCTGCAAACCCTCGGCCAGCAGACCAGCCTGCAGATCATCTACAGCCCGGAAAGCCTGCAAGGTTTGCGCTCCAGCGCAATCAACGGCCGCTACCAGGATGATGAGTCGCTCAAGGCGATGCTTAACGGCACCGGCATCCGCTACCAGCGCGACGGCAACACCGTGACCGTCCTCGGCCCTGCCACCGGCAGCGCGATGGAACTGGCACCGACCAACGTCAACGCCAACCGCCTGAGCGCCACCACCGAAGGCAGCAACTCCTACACCACCGGTGGCGTGACCATTGGCAAGGGCGTGCACTCGCTGAAGGACACCCCGCAGTCGGTCACCGTAATGACCCGCAAGATGCTCGATGACCAGAACCTCAACACCATCGAACAGGTGATGGAAAAGACCCCGGGCATCACCGTGTATGACTCGCCCATGGGCGGCAAGTATTTCTACTCCCGTGGCTTTCGCATGTCCGGCCAGTACCAGTACGACGGCGTGCCGCTGGATATCGGCAGCAGCTACGTGCAGGCCGACAGCTTCAACAGCGACATGGCCATTTATGACCGCGTGGAAGTACTGCGTGGCGCAGCCGGCATGATGAAAGGCGCGGGCGGCACCGCCGGTGGCGTCAACTTCGTGCGCAAGCGCGGCCAGGACACTGCGCACACGCAACTGTCGCTGTCGGCTGGGACGTGGGACAACTATCGCGGCCAGGTCGACACCGGCGGCCCGTTGAACGACTCCGGCACCATCCGTGGTCGCGCCGTGGTCACCGAACAGACCCGTCAATATTTCTATGACGTGGCCAGCCGCAAGGACCAGATCTACTACGGCGCTCTGGACTTCGACCTCAGCCCCGACACCACCCTGGGTCTGGGCTTCGCCTGGGAAGACGTCGACGCCACGCCGTGCTGGGGCGGCCTGCCGCGTTACGCCGACGGCTCCGACCTGCACCTCAAGCGCTCCACGTGCCTGAACACCGCGTGGAACAACCAGCGCAGCAAACGCGCCACCTACTTCGCCGACCTGAAACACCAGTTCAACGACGACTGGTCGCTGAAAGTCGCCGGGGTGTACTCGCGTAACACCCAAGACATGGAGTACGCCTTCCCGAGCGGCGCGGTACCGGTCGGTGCCACCGCGTCGAATACGCTGATGCTGGGCAGCATTTACGACTACGATCAGCGCGACTACGGCTTCGATGCCTATGTCGACGGCAAATTCGACGCCTTCGGCCAGCAACACGAACTGACCATCGGCGCCAACGCCAGCCGTTCGCACAAGGATGACTTCTACGCCGTCGCCGCGCTGCCACAACGGCAGAACGTGCTGGACCCCAACCACCACATCCCGCAACCGGACGAAAGTTACTACCTGGCCAACGCCTCCCGTGGCGGCCCGGTGGACATGCACATCAAGCAATACGGCGCCTACTCCATCGCCCGTCTGAAACTGGCTGATCCGCTGACCCTGGTACTGGGCAGCCGTGTCAGCTGGTACAAGTCCGACACCGACTCGGTGCAGTACTTCCGTGGCGAAGGCACCCAGGTCGACACCAAGTCCACCGAAACCGGCCAGGTCACGCCGTTCGCCGGTGTGCTGTTCGACCTCAACGACAACCTGACGGCCTACGCCAGCTACACCGACATCTTCACCCCGCAGGGCGCCTACAAGACCATCGACGGCAGCACCCTCAAACCATTGGTCGGCCAGAGCTACGAGCTGGGGATCAAGGGCGAGTGGTTCGACGGTCGTCTGAACAGTTCCTTCAACCTGTTCCGCACCCTTCAGAAAGATGCCGCCCAAGATGACCCGCGTTGCGAAGACAGTTCCTGCTCGATCAACTCCGGCAAGGTTCGCGCGCAGGGCTTCGAAGCTGAAGTCAGCGGTGAAGTGATCGATCGCCTGCAATTGCTGGCCGGTTACACCTACACCCAGACCAAGGTGCTGGAAGATGCCGACGCGACTCAGGATGGCGTGGTTTACAACTCCTACGTGCCGCGTCACTTGCTGCGTGTCTGGGGTGACTACAGCCTGAGCGGGCCGCTGGATCGCGTGACGATCGGTGCGGGTGTCAACGCGCAGACTGGCAACTATCGGACTTCGCCTCTGGGCGGTGACAACATTGATGGTGCCGGTTATGCGGTCTGGAACGGTCGCATTGGCTACCGTATCGATGACACCTGGTCGGTGGCGCTTAACGGGAATAACCTGTTTGACAAGCGTTACTACTCGACGATTGGTACCGAAGGGTTCGGTAACTTCTATGGTGATCCGCGTAACTTCGTGATGTCGGTCAAGGCTGATTTCTGATTGGGTGTGATGTGAGAGAGCCCCGCTTTGGCGGGGCTTTTTTTGGCCTGTTGGTCTTGGCGGCCTTGGCGGCCTTGGGGCCGACCATGCTCCCTGGGTTTTGGGGGCATATCCGTTGCTTCGGGTGCTGCCGATGGCGGTTTCGCTCTTACAGCGAGTCACCTTTTCCAAACGCCGAAAAAGTAATCCAAAAGGCTTTGCCCCGGCGTACGGCACTTCGCTGAGGCTCAGTGTTCCCTCGCTACGGTGTCCATCCGGGGGCATCGCCTACGGTTTGCTTCGCTGCACCTCCTCTCGATGTATGCGGCTTCGCCGCACGGCGCTGCGCGCCTAACCCCGGATGAACACCTCCGCTCGGCCTGCCGAAGGGGCAAAAAATCAAAAGCCGAAGCCAGAGCAAGATCAAAAGCCAGATCAAAAGCCCCTCACCCTAGCCCTCTCCCAGAGGGAGAGGGGACTGATTGAGGTGTTTGGGAGAGCTACGCCGACGTGCGATACCGCGTTGAACTGAGGCTCTGAAAAGCAAACAAATCAGCCCCTCACCCTCCAAGAAAAAGAGAGGACTGATCGAGGTGTTTGGGCGAGCTACGCCGACATGCGATACCGCGCTGAACTCAGGCTCTAAAAAGCAAACAAATCAGCCCCTCCCCCCCCAAGAAAGAGGTGACTGACTGAGATATTCGGGAAAGCTTCGCCGACATGCGATACCGCGTCGAACTCAGATTTTGAAAAGCCCAAAAATCGACCCCCTCTCCCTCCGGGAGAGGGCTGGGCGGGCGGCGTTCCGATGAGGGGCAGCTCCAACACAAATCCAAAGCCGACCACGTCCCGCTCTTCACCACTCAATAGGCCGAGTGTCAGCTCGCCTGCTCTTGATCTTGATCTGTAAGGCGACGTCGGAAGGCTGAGTGGAGGGATTGATCCGGGTGTGGGAGCGTAGCGACCGTTTGGCGAAGCCAAACACAGCGGGAGTAGGTGCAGCGAAGCAAACCGGAGACGCTGCGCCCGGATCGATCCCGCAGCGAAGGAACCCCGAGCCCCAGCGAGCGGGCCGCACGTAGGAGCAAGCCTTTTTGGTTACTTTTTCGGCGTCTGGAAAAAGTGACCCGCCGTAAGGGCGGAACCCTAAGCCGCCGTTACCGCAGCAACGGATATGCCCCCAAAACCAACCAAGAAAATGATTACCCCAACACCCGCGCCAACGCCCGACTCAAAGTTTCATGCACCCGCAAAACATCAGGCATCACCGAAGCCATCCGCAGCAAATCATGCGTCAGCCCTGGACAATGCTCAACCTCAACACTCACCCCCTGCCCCCGCAATTTATCGGCATAAGCCTGCCCCTCATCAAACAACGGATCAAAGCCCGCCAACAACACAATCGCCGGCGCCACACCCCGCAGATCCTCCGCCAATAACGGCGAAAAGCGCCAGTCCAGATAATCTTCCGGACTGCGGGCGTAATGCTGATAAAACCAGTCAAGCGTATCGTTCTCCAACAGATAACCCTCGCTGAACAACAACCGCGAATCGTGCACGCGCGAAGCGTCAGTCACCGGATAGCACAACAACTGTGCCTTGGGTGCGAGGGCCACGGTATGCGGTTGCACCACCGCCTGAATCGCCAGCACCGTGGCCAACGTCGCACCGGCACTATCGCCACCAAACGCCACGCGCGAGGTATCAAGACCAAGGCTCACGGCGTTTTCCGCCAACCACGACAAAGCGTCTTCGCCATCCTCCAGCGCCGTTGGAAAACGATGCTCCGGGGCCAGTCGATACCCGACCGACAACACCGCACACGGCGTGCGCTGGCAAAACTCGCGGCACACACCGTCGTGAGAATCGAGGCTGCCGACGACAAAACCACCGCCGTGGAAATACACCAACACCGGCATCGGCAAGACCGCAGCGCTTGGTCGATACAGACGCAATGCCAACCGCGCACCATCACGCGCCGACGTATCGATTTCGCTGACCAACAGGTCTTCAGGCGCCGGCCAGCGCAGTTGCGCCGTGGTCTGCTCGAAAGTCGCGCGGGCCTCGCTCGGGGTCATTTGGTGCATGGCCGGCAGGCCGGCGTCCTGGCTGTCTTGGGCCAGGTCGAGGAAGGCTTCCAGATCAGGGTGTAACGACATCGCTAAAATCCTTGTATCGGCAAAAAAAGGGGCGCGTCGCGGCAACGCCCCCCGGAGATGACTGAACGTGTGGTGATCAGCCCGCGCGTGCCATGCAATGCTCAACCAACGCCTCCAGCTCACGCTGGAAATCGTCCATCAAGGCATCCATGGTGCCGGCGCGATAACGCTGGCTGCTGTAGATGCAACGCATGGCCAGCTGACCGTCATAGACCTGGCCGACAATTTCCAGCCAGTTACCCAGGTTGGCTTTGAGGCTGTAGTTGTCACCGGTCTCTTCCAGCGCCGGCACCAGCAAAGCCTGCTCGTCGAAGCTCTGGTCGAATTGCCCCAGGTAGTTGAACGTGACCCGCGCTTGCGGCAGCTCGGCCAATTGACGCGACACCTCAGCCCCGGCCAGATGACGCAGCACGCCATAGCCGATGCCTTTCTGCGGAACCGCCACCAACTGTGCCTGCACATTGACGATCGACTGGCCGATGTCGTCGCTGTCCGGGCGCAAGCGCACCGGGAACATGCTGGTGAACCAGCCGAGGCTGCGGCTCAGGTCGATCGACTCGAACAGGTCTTCACGACCATGGCCTTCAAGCAGAATCAACGCTGACGGTTGTTGACTCCAGCGGCACAGGGCACGGCTGAGCGCCGACAACAGCAGGTCGTTGATCTGCGTGCCGTACACCGCCGGAGCCTGTTTGAGCAGTTGTTCAGTGTGCTCGCGAGACAGTTTGAGCCGTGCCTGCGCCTGCTGACGCACGAGGTTTTTGCCGCGCAGGTTGTCGCAAGGCAAGTCGACGCCCGGCTGATCCAGTTGCTCCAGCCAGTACGCCAGTTCCTGGTCGGCAATCACCGGCGCCTGAGCCTGCAGGGCCTCGGCGAACGATCGGTAACTGCTGGTGCGAATCGGCAGTTTCGGTTCCAGTCCCTGCACGCAGGCCTCGTACGCCACTTTCAAATCGTCGAGCAGAATTCGCCACGACACGGTGTCGACCACCAAGTGGTGAATCACCACCAGCAGGCGCGCCTGGCCATCCGGCAAGGCGACATGCATCACCCGCCAGACCGGCCCGTCGTCGAGTTTCAAGCTGCGCTGGGCGAGGTTGGCCAAGGCTTCGACCTGCTCGCTGTTGTCCGCCTCGCGGCGCCAGAGCAACGCTTCGCCCTGTTCACTGAGGTCGCAGTAACGCTGCAACCAACGCCCGCCTTCGTGGGAGAAACGCAGGCGCAGCGAGTCGTGATGTTGCTCGATCCAGCCCAGTGCCTGCTCCAGTGCATCAAGGTCCAGCGGCTGGCGTGCACTCAACAGCAATGACTGGTTGTAGTGGTGCGCCTCGGCCATGCCTTCGGCAAAGAACCACTCCTGAATCGGCAAGAGATTGAACAAGCCCTCCGCGGCCACGTGCGTGACGTCCGTCTGTGGTTGTGCCGTGCCCTCCTTCGCCGCTTCCTGCTCGACGATGCCGGCGATGGTCTGATAACGCATCAGGTCGCGCAGCTTGAGGTCCATCTGCAACGTCGGGTGGTTTCTAACGCGGGAGATCACCTGCAAACTCAGAATCGAGTCGCCGCCCAGTTCGAAAAAGTTGTCGCTGATGCCCACTTGTTCGACCTGCAGCACCTGCGCCCAGATGTCCGCGAGCAAGGCTTCCTGCTCGTTGCGCGGAGCCAGGTATTGCTCGGTTTTGAACTCAGGTTCCGGCAGCGCCTTGCGATCGAGCTTGCCGTTCGGTGTCACCGGGAAAGCACTGAGGCAAACGATCTGCGCCGGCACCATGTATTCCGGCAACGAAGTGCGCAGGCCCGCCTTGAGTTCATCGCCGATGTCTTCACCGGTCGCGGTGACCACATAACCGATCAGTTGCTTGCCAGAGGCATTGTCGCGGGCGATCACCAGAGCATCGGTGACCGACGCCAATTGACGCAGACTGGCCTCGACTTCGCCCAGTTCGATGCGGAAGCCGCGCACCTTGACCTGATGGTCGATACGGCCAACGTAATCAACCACACCGTCGACACGCAAACGCACCAGGTCGCCGCTGCGGTACAGGCGCTCGCCCGCCGCGAACGGGTTGGGTACGAAGCGCTCGCAGGTCAGGTCCGGACGCCCGTGATAACCCCGGGCGACGCCATAGCCGCCGATGTACAGCTCACCGGCAAAGCCTGGCGGCAGCGGGTTCAGATCCTCGTCCAGCACGTACAGCGAGCGTGCGCCCACAGCACGGCCGATCGGCGCGTAGGCCGCTTCGCAATGCTGGCTGACCGGGACTTTCCAGAGCATCGGCGTGACCACGGTTTCGGTCGGGCCGTAGCCGTTGGTGAAGTACTGCGGACGCAGCGCAGCCTTGACCTGCTCGAAGGTCTGATCCGGCACCGCATCGCCGCCGAAGCAATAGATGCGCACTGGCGGCGGCGCGATACCGCTGGCCGCCGCGTACTCGGCCAGTTGCTTGAGATAGGCCGGCGGGAAGCAGGCAATGGTGATGCCGTAATCATGCAGCGCCTGATAGGTCTGCTCCGGCGTCCACAGGCAACCATCGCGAATCACCAGACGTCCGCCGCTGTACAAGGTGCTCAACCAGCGCTCATGGGCCCCGTCGAACGCGAACGACATGAAGTGCAGCTCGCAGCTGCTGGCGTCCATTTCGTACAGCTCGGCGATGGCCTGACAGTGCATGCTCAGCGGGCCTTGGGTCACGGCGACGCCTTTCGGCCGCCCGGTAGAACCCGAGGTGTAGACCAGATACGCCAGGCCTTGCTCGTGCACCCGATATTCCGGGGCGTGGTCGGCGTAGCGGCTTTCGTCGAGGTCATCGATTTCCAGGCGCAGCAGGCCTTGCGGCGCCGGCAACGTGCTGCGCAGGCTGCTCTGGGTCAGCAATAGCGCCATGCCCGAATCTTCAATCATGTACGCCAGACGCTCCGGCGGGTACTCGATGTCCAGCGGCACGTAAGCCGCACCGCTCTTGAGCACGGCGAGGAAGCTCACGACCATTTCCAGCGAACGCGGCAAGGCCACGCCGATCACCACTTCCGGCCCGGCACCGTGTTCGATCAGGCAGTGCGCCAGACGGTTGGCGCGTTGCTCGAGTTCGGCATAGGTCAGGTTCATCCCGGCGCATTGCAGGGCGATGGCTTGCGGCTGCTGTTGCGCGTGACGACTGATCAGTTCCGGCAGCAGCGCCGCTTGATGCGTGTGCGCCGGTTCAGCACTCCAGACCTGCGCCGCTTGCCATTGTTCGTGGCTCAGGCGCTGCAAATTGCCGAGGCGTTCGTACGGCGCCGCCATCATTGCGGCGAGGGTGTTTTCCATGGTCTGGCGAATACCGACAACGGCCTCGGCGCTGAAGTGGCTGCGCAGGTACAGGTATTCGATCGACAATTCGTCACCGAGCATCACCGCCAGGTCCATCGGCACGTTGGTCACGCCGTGGCCGATGGACTTGCCGAAGGTCAGGTCAGTGTCGTTTTCTTCCTGCAAGCGATCGTCGATCGGGAAGTTTTCGAACACCACAATGCTGTCGAACAGCGCCTGACCACCGAGGCTGGACCAGCGCTGTACATCGGCCAGCGGCGCCTGGGAGTAATCGCGAATATCGAGGTTGTAGGCCTGTACGTCGCCCAGCCAATCAGCCAGACGCTGATCGGCTTGCGGGGTCTGAATGATCGGCAAGGTGTTGATGAACAGACCGAGCATGTTGCCGACATTCGCCAGACTTTCCGGACGCCCCGACACCGTGGCGCCGAAAGTCACCGTCTGCTGCCCGGTGTAGCGTTGCAACAGCAACAGCCACGCGCCCTGAATCAAGGTGTTGGGGGTGATGCGCAGGTCGCGACAGAACCGCAACAGCCGCGCGGTCTGCGCTTTATCCCAGTTCGAATAGATCGCATCGTGACCGGCGACATCGGCGCTGTGGCGCGGGTGCATCGCCTGGCTCAGTGCTGTCGGTTCGTTGACCACCGCCAGGCGCGCCTTCCAGAACAGTTCCTGGGCGTCCTGATCCTGCGCCTGCAGCCAGGCGATGAAGTCGCGGTAGCGACCGTTCTCGCCGATGATTTCGCCCTTGGAGTAATACTGCAGCACCTCGCCGAACAGCCGCGAACTGCTCCAGCCGTCCATGAGGATGTGGTGGCTGGTCCAGATCATCTGGTACTGATCGTCGCTCAGACGCAGCAGGGTCACCCGCAACAAACGTGCATCGGCCAGATTGAAACCGAGCGCGCGATCATCGCTGGAGAACGCGGCAATCCGCTCTTCGCTGGTCTCCTGGTCACGCCAATCAAGCACCTGCATTTGCAACGGCGCATGGCGATGCACCACTTGCAACGGTTTGGCCAGGCCATCCTGCCAATGGAAACTGGTGCGCAGAATCGCCTGACGTGCGATCACGAACTCCCACGCCTGGCGGAAGCGCTCCACGTCCAGGCCCTTGATTGGCAGGCTGACCTGTTGCACGTAAAGGCTGCTGCCGTTATCCGACAGCGTGTGGAAGAGCATGCCTTCCTGCATCGGCGACAGCGGGTAGACATCCTCGATCATGTCCGCCGGCACCGGCAACGCATCGAGTTGCGCCTGATCGAGTTGGGCCAACGGATAATCCACCGGAGTCTCGTCGGTCGACGACTCGAGCGAAACCACAGCGGCGAGTTTCTGCACGGTCTGCTGCTGGAACAGGTCTTTGGGGGTGAAGCCAATCCCCTGCTGACGCGCGCGGCTGACCAGTTGAATCGAGATGATCGAGTCGCCGCCCAACGCAAAGTAGTTGTCGGTCACGCCGACCCGCTCGATCTTCAGAATGTCCTGCCAGACCTCGGCCAGTTGCTGCTCCAGCGGCGTCGACGGCGCGACGTATTCACGTTGCGACTGGCTGACGTCCGGTGCCGGCAAGGCCTTGCGGTCGAGTTTGCCGTTCGGTGTCAGCGGCAACTGCTCGAGGAACTGCCACTGCGCCGGCACCATGTATTCCGGCAGATGCGCCTTCAGCGCGGCCTGTAACGTTTCACGCAAGTCGTCGAGTTGTTCGAGGCTGAGACTGCTGTCACTTGGCACCACGTATGCGACCAGTTGCTGACCACTGTGGCCATCCACCGCCAGCACCACGCCTTCGCGCACGCTGTCCTGAGCGAGCAGACGCGCTTCGATTTCACCCAGTTCGATACGAAATCCGCGCACCTTGACCTGATGATCGATACGGCCGACATATTCGATTCGGCCGTCCTCAGTGAAGCGAGCCAGGTCGCCGGTGCGGTACATGCGCTCACCGCTGGTCGACAATGGATTGGGCACGAAACGCTCGGCGGTCAGCCCCGGGCGGAACAAGTAGCCACGGGTGATGCCGTCGCCAGCCAGGTACAGTTCGGCGGCAACGCCCAGCGGCGCTTGCTGCAATTGTCCGTCGAGCATATACGCCATGGTGTTGACCAGCGGCCGGCCGATGTTCGCCAGACCACCGGGTTCGCGGCGGGTGCAGGTCGAATAGGTGGTGTCTTCCGACGGCCCGTACAGGTCGTAGACATGTGCCACCGCCGTCTCGCGGTAGAGCGTGTCGACCAGGCTCTGCTTCAACGGCTCACCGGCGAGGTTGATGATGCGCACGCCCGACGGAATTTGCCCGCTGCGTTGCAGCGCGGCAATCGCCGACGGCACGGTGTTGATCAGGCGCACCTGATCGCGCTCTGGCAAGTCCGGCAGTTCCAGGGCATTGCGCGCCATGACGATCGAACCGCCGCGTGCGAGGGTGACGAAAATCTCCCACACCGACAGGTCGAAGCACACCGACGTTGACGCCAATACGCCTTGCAGATCGTCTTCGCTGTAGACCTCGGCAGACCAGTGGATCAGCGCCTGCACGTTGCAATGGGCAATGGCCACGCCTTTCGGCTTGCCGGTGGAGCCGGAGGTGTAGATCACGTACGCCAGATTGGCCGAATCACCCCGCGCAGCAGGATTGTCCACAGGCTGCTCGGCAAATGCCGCACCGCCCGCCTCGACCAGCACCACGTGCGCATCGGTCTGCGGAAGCTGCGCCAACAGCGATTGCTGCGTCAGCAAGACTTTCGCCTGACTGTCGTCGAGCATGTAGGCCACGCGATCTGCCGGGTAATCCGGGTCCAGCGGCACATAGGTGCCACCGGCCTTGAGCACCGCCATCAGGGCGATCACCAGTTCCGCCGAACGCGGCATCGCCACGCCCACGCGGACTTCCGCGCCGACACCCAGCGCCACAAGATGATGAGCCAACTGGTTGGCGCGTTGATTGAGTTCGGCATAGCTCAGGGTGACGCCGGCATGACTCAGTGCCAGTGCCTGCGGATGCGCCGCCACGCGAAGTTCAAAACTCTGCGAGATCAGTCGCTCAGCCGGATACGCAGCCTGATTGGCGTTCCATTGCGCCAGGGTCTGGCGTTCGGCGAGCGGCAGCAGGCCAATTTCACCAAGCAGACGCTGTGGCGCCTCAATGAACTGGCGCAGCACTTCTTCCAGATGCCCTGCCAGATTCAGCACGCTACGTTCGGCAAAGTGCTCGGTGAGGTAGTTGAAGTCCAGGTTCAGGACGTCGCTGGCCCCGGCGATCAGGGTCAGGCCGTAGTTGGTTTGCTCGCGGTGCTCCAGGCCGCCAAAACGCAAACCGCCCGGATTGGCTTCCAGCGCTTCGGACACCGGATAGTTTTCAAACACCAGCAAGGTGTCGAACAACGCTTCGCCGCTCAATTGGGCCAGACGCTGGATGTCCTGCAATGGGGTCTGCTCGTAGTCGCGCAGCAACAGGTTTTTGTCCTGCACGCTGCGCACCCAGTCGCCGACGCTGAGCGTGGCTTGCGGGCTGGCGATCACCGGCAAGGTGTTGATGAACAGGCCCAATTGCTGCTCGATACCCGGCAGATCCACCGGACGCCCGGACACCGTCGCACCAAAGGCCACCGTGGCCTGGCCGGTGTAGCGCTGCAATACCAACAGCCAGGCGGCTTGTACCAGGCTGTTGAGGGTCACTTGCTGCTGACGGGAGAAACCGTTCAGGCGCTGAGTCAAGGCTTGGTCGAAATGCAGGCGATGCATCTGTTTGCCCGGGCCCGGCACCGTTTGCCCGTGGCAGGCCGAGGCCAGTCGGGTCGGTTCGTCCAGTGCGGCCAGTTGTCCGCGCCAGAAATCCTGCGAGGCGGCTTTGTCCTGACCTTGCAGCCAGACCAGGAAATCACGGTAACGACCCTGCGCGCTTGGCACCGGCTGACCGGCGTAATCCTGCAATACCTCGCCGAACATCCGCGAGTTGCTCCAGCCATCCATGAGGATGTGGTGACAGGTGAAAATCAGCCGATGGCGATCATCGGCGGTGCGCAACAGGCACAAGCGCAACAGCGGCGGGTTCTGCAGATCGAAACCGCGCTCGCGATCCGCCTGCGCCCGCGCTTCAAGCACGGCCGGCAAGTCCGCCACACCACGCACGTCGACTTCCGGCATTTCCAGGGTTAACTGGCGATTGATCACTTGCAGCGGCGCATCGAGACCATCCCGGCCCCAGATGAAACCGGCGCGCAGCACTTCATGACGATCCACCACGCGTTGCCAGGCTTGCTGGAAACGTGCCACGTCGAGGCCGTCAATATCCAGCAGCATCTGATAGACATAGGCGCTGGCATCGGCGTCGTACAGGCTGTGGAACAGAATGCCTTGCTGCATCGGCGCCAGCGGATAGATGTCCTCGATGCGCTGGGCGGCCATCGGCAAGCTGTCCAGATGCGCCTGGGACAACCCGGCCAACGGCACATCCGACGGCGTCAAACCGCCACTCGGGTGGCTCAGGCAATGGTCGATCAACTCACCCAACGCCACTTCATAAGCGCGGGCCAGTGCGTTGATGGTGCTCTCTTCGAAGACATCGCCGCTGTAGGTCCAGGTCAGGCTCAACTGGCCCTGATAAACCCGGCCATCGATGGTCAGCCAGTTGGCCATCGGCGCGTTTTCGTCCTGGCCGGCACCCTTGTCTTCGGTGGCTGGCACCCACAGGGCGTCTTCGTCGAAGTTGTTGTCGAACTGACCGAGGTAGTTGAACGTCACTTTCGGTTGCGCCAGACCGTTCAGCGCCGCTTGCGATTCGGCGCTGCCCAGATGACGCAGCAAACCATAGCCGATACCTTTGTTCGGGATCGCGCGCAGTTGCTCCTTGATGCCTTTGATCGAGGTTTCCAGACTGGCGTCCGGGGTCAGGCGCACCGGGAACATGCTGGTGAACCAACCTACCGTGCGGCTGAGGTCGACGTCCTCGAACAAGTCTTCGCGACCATGGCCTTCAAGCTGCACCAGTGCGCTGTCGGTGTGGGTCCACTGACAGAGCACACGGGCCAGCGCGGTCAGCAGCAGGTCGTTGACCTGGGTGCGATAAACCGCCGGTGCCTGTTGCAGCAACTGGCGGGTGCGTTCGGCGTCGAGACGCGTATCGACACTGCGCTCGAAACGGTTGCTCAACTGGCCTTGCGGGTTGTCCAGCGGCAGGTCGACCGACACATCGCGCAGCTGCCCGCGCCAGTAATCCAGTTCGCTTTCCAGCTCAGCGTTGCGGGCATGCTCCTGCAGACGCTTGCCCCAATCCTTGAACGCGCTGGTCTTGGCCGGCAGACGCACAGCCTGACCGCCGCTCAGTTGTTGATAAGCGCTTTGCAAATCTTCGAGGAGGATCCGCCACGACACGCCATCGACCACCAGGTGATGAATGACCAGCAACAGACGCTGGCTGGCGTCCGGCAAGTCGACCAACACCGCGCGAATCAGCGGGCCATCGAGCAGATCAAGGCTGCGTTGTAACTCCTGGCAAAGCGCTGGCAATGCGGCGCTGTCGTCCAGCGTGACCGTGCGCAGCAAGGCCTGCGCCTGATCCGCAGGTGCATGGCGCTGTTGCCAGCCGTCGTTGGTTTGCTGGTAACGCAGGCGCAAGGCGTCGTGGTGGCGTTGCAGCTGCAACAGCGCCTGCTCCAGCGGCGCCGCTTGCAGCGCGGTGGCCGGGGTCAGCAGGATCGATTGGTTCCAGTGATGCCGCGCCGGGATGTCACTGTTGAAAAAATAATGCTGGATCGGTGTCAGCAGCGCGTCGCCGAGCACTTCGCCCTGCTGCATTTGCACCGCGTCGCTCTGTTGCGCGACGGTCGCCAGACGTTGCACGGTCTGGTGCTGGAAGATGTCTTTGGGGGTGAAGCGAATGCCCGCCTGACGCGCGCGGCTGACCACCTGAATCGAAATGATCGAGTCGCCGCCCAGCTCGAAGAAGTTGTCGTTGAGGCCGACGCGCTCAACCTTCAACACGTCCTGCCAGATCTCGGCCAGACGCTGTTCAAGTTGGTTGCGCGGCGCGGCATAGACTTCCTGCACCTGCGCGACTTCCGGTTGCGGCAGTTGCTTGCGATCGAGTTTGCCGTTGGCTGTCAGTGGCAGGCGTTCAAGGAACGCCCAACTGAGCGGAACCATGTAATCCGGCAGGGTCTCGCGCAAATGCGCCTTGATCGAATCGCGCAGTGCACCCTGCCCTTCGGCGTCCAGCACTTCGTTCGCGACAATCCACGTCGCCAGTTGCTGGCCGCTGATACCGTCGACCGCCAGCACCACAGCTTCACGCACGTCGGGGTGCTTGAGCAGTTGCGCTTCGATTTCACCCAGCTCGATGCGGAAACCACGGATCTTCACCTGATGGTCGATCCGCCCGATGTATTCGATCACGCCATCGCCGCGCAGCCGCGCAAGGTCACCGGTGCGATACAGGCGCTCGCCGGCCTGCGGATTGAAGGGGTCGGGAACGAATCGCGTGGCGGTCATGCCAGCCTGATTCAGGTAACCGCGGGCCAGACCGGCACCGGCGATGTACAACTCACCGATGCAGCCTTGCGGCACCAGGTTCAGCGCGCTGTCGAGCAAGTACCACGACAGGTCGACAATCGGCTCGCCGATCGGGCTGCTGTGGCTTTGTTGCAGATCGGCCATCGACAACGGCCGATAAGTGACGTGCACCGTGGTTTCGGTGATGCCGTACATGTTGATCAGCGTCGGCGCGCGGTCGCCGAAACGCTCGAACCATGGACGCAGGCTCTGCACTTCCAGCGCTTCGCCGCCAAACACCACGTAACGTAGAGAGTTGGTGCGCGTCGACTCGCTGGCGACCTGCATCAATGGCTTGAACGCCGACGGCGTCTGGTTCAGCACGGTAACGTTTTCATCGCACAGCAGCGTGTAGAAATCTTCCGGAGAACGGGTGATGTCATGCGGCACCACCACCAGTTTGCCGCCATACAGCAGCGCGCCGAAAATCTCCCAGACCGAGAAGTCGAAGGCGTAGGAATGGAACAGCGTCCAGCTGTCCTGCGGGCCGAAATCGAACCAGTGCTCGGTGGCGCTGAACAGCCGCATGACGTTGCCGTGCGGCAGCAATGCGCCCTTCGGTTTACCGGTGGAACCGGAGGTGTAGATGACGTACGCCAGACTGTCCGGCGTGGTCAGGCACAGCGGGTTGGTTTCAATACTGTGTTCTGGCGCCTGATGCAGATCGAGGCACGCCAGCCCCGTTGGCACCGGCAGTTGCGCGAGCAGATGACCCTGGGTCAGCAGCAGGTCGATGCCGCTGTCCTCGATCATGTAGCTCAAGCGATCGTCCGGATAACCCGGATCCAGCGGCACATAAGCGCCACCGGCCTTGAGCACGGCAAGGATGGCGACAATCATGTCCAGCGAACGCTCGACCGCCACACCAACACGCACATCCGGGCCAACGCCACGCGCGATCAGCGCATGCGCCCACTGGTTGGCGCGGCGATTGAGTTCGGCGTACGTCAGGCGTTGTCCGTCGTACGTCACGGCGACTGCTTCGGGATAACGCTCGGCTTGCGCTTCGATGGCTTGATGAATGCACTGTTCCAATGGTTGCTGGACGCGCTCAGGATTCCACTGCGCGAGCAATCGTTGCTGCTGACCGGCGTCGAGCATCGATAGCTGGCCGATGCGCTGCGTCGGCTCGGCGACGATGGCCCGCAACAACGCGTTCCAGTGTTGTGCCAGTCGTTCGATGGTCACCGCGTCGAACAGATCCGTGGCGTACTTGAGCACAGCTTCGATGCCGTGCGCCTGTTCGGTGGTATTGAGGGTCAGGTCGAACTGTGCGGTCTGGCTCTGCCACTCCAGCGGTTCGATATTCAGGCCATTCAAACGGGTTTCGACACTCGCGCGGCGTTCGGCCTGATGGTTGAACATCACCTGGAACAGCGGACTGTGGCTGAGGCTGCGGCCCGGCTCCAGTGCTTCAACCAGTTGCTCGAACGGCAAGTCCTGATGGGCCTGCGCTTGCTGCGCGGTCTGTTTGACCTGACGCAGCAGATCGACAAAGGACATCTGCCCGTCGATATCAGCCTTGAGTACCTGAGTGTTGACGAAGAAGCCGATCAGCCGCTCGATCTCCACCCGGCCACGGTTGGCATTCGGCACGCCGACGCGGATGTCGGCCTGACCGCTGTAGCGGTGCAACAAGGCCTGGAACGAGGCCAGCAAGACCACGAACAGGGTGACGTTTTCTTGCCGGGCGAAGGCCTTGAGCGCGTTGCTCAGCGCCGGGTCGAGAATCAGGTTATGGCTGGCGCCGGCAAAACTTTGCTCGATGGAACGCGGGCGATCCATCGGCAGTTCCAGCACCGGTTGCTCACCGCCGAGTTTCTCTTGCCAGTAAGCCAGTTGCCGCTCTTGTTCACCGGCCTCCATCCACTGCCGTTGCCACAGGGCGTAGTCGGCGTATTGAATCGGCAGCGCCGGCAGACCGGCGTCGTGACCGAGATTGAAACCGGCGTAAAGCTGCACCAGTTCCTCGATCATCACTTGCAGCGACCAGCCATCGGAGACGATGTGGTGCAGGGTCAGCACCAGCACATGGTCATTCGGGGTGACTTGCAGCAGCGCTGCGCGCAATAGCGGGCCGTGCTGCAGGTCGAAAGTTTTCTGGCTCTGGGTCTGCACGAACGCCTGGATCGAGGCATCCGCGTCGTTGGCCAGCTCAGCGCTCAGTTGATGAGTCTCCAGTGCAAAGGGTCCTGCGGGCAGGACCACTTGCAAGGGTTGCGCGGTTTCCTGAGAGAACACCGTGCGCAAGGTTTCGTGTCGTTCGATCAGCGCCTGAACGCTGCGCTCCAGCGCGCTGACATCCAGCGGGCCCTGCAAACGCAGGGCCGTCGGAATGTTGTAGGCCGCGCTGTGCGGCGCCCACTGCCAGAGAAACCACTGGCGCTGCTGAGCGTAGGACAGCAGCAACGGCTCTTCAGCCGTGCGCTTGAAAACCGGGGCAATGTCAAAGAGGTTGACGCCTTTCTGCTTGAGCAGAACCGCCAGAGCCTTTCTTTGCTTAGCCGAAAGTTGTCCTACCGACTCGATTAACTCTTGCACGCGTTTTTCCCTCTCAAGAAATCAGTTTTTCCAGATCATCGAGGGATAGACGTTTGAGGGCCTCCAGGGATTTAGCCAATTCATCCTGAACGGGCGACATTTCGACGCGCAAGGCTTCGATTCGCGCGCAGAACGCCTTGAGGGTGTCGGTTTCGAACAGCTCCTTGAGCGGCACCTTGTCGCCCAGACGCTCCTTGATCCGCGTTACCACCAGCGTGGCCAGCAACGAGTGCCCGCCGAGCTGGAAGAAGTTGTCCGCGAGGCCCACCTGCTCGACTTCCAGCACCTCCTGCCAGATCGTCGCCACCTCCCACTGCAAATCGCTTTGCGGCGGCTGATAGTGTTGCTGCGTCGGGCCGTCGCCCAAGGCCATCAGCGCCTTGCGATCGAGCTTGCCGTTGGGGGTCAGCGGGATGGCTTCGATCAGGTGCAAGTGACCCGGCACCATGTGCGCCGGCAAGCGACTGGCCAGCGCATTGCGCAAGCGTTCCGCCAACGACGCCGGATCGGTCACCGCCTGCACTGCCACCACGTAAGCGTGCAGGTGTTTGCCGGCGGCACCGTCCTGAGCGAGCACCACGGCTTCACGGATCTCGTCCTGCTCCAGCAGTCGCGCTTCGATTTCGCTGAGTTCGATACGGAACCCGCGAATCTTCACCTGATGGTCAGCCCGGCCGATGTACTCGATGTTGCCGTCACTGCCCTGGCGCACCAGATCGCCGGTGCGGTACAGGCGTTCGCCGTTGCTGGCGTACGGGTTCGGCACAAAGCGTTCGGCGGTCAGTGCCGCGCGCATCAGATAACCCCGCGTGACACCGGCACCGCCCAGATACAGCTCGGCGGGTACGCCGCTCGGCAGCACTTGCAACTGGCTGTCGAGCAGATAGGCCACGGTGTTCGGCAACGGCCGGCCGATGTTCGCCTGCCCCTGCGGGGTGCGCAGAGTGAAGGTCGAATAGGTGGTGTCCTCCGACGGCCCGTAAAGGTCGTAGACCTGTTGCACCGACGTGCTCGCGTATAACGTGTCGACCAGGCCTTGCTTGAGCGGTTCGCCGGCCAGATTGATGGTCGCGACTGAACGCGGAATCTGCCCGGCACGTTGCAGCGCGGCAATCGCCGACGGCACCGTGTTGATCAGCGTGACCTGTTCGCGGGCCGGCAAATCGGCCAGCGCCAGCGCATTGTCCGCCAGCACCAGGCACCCACCGCAAGCCAGGGTGACGAAGATCTCCCAGACCGACAGGTCGAAGCAGATCGACGTCGAGGCCAGCACGCCGTGCAGCTGTTCTGCGCGATAGACCCCGGCCGACCACTGAATCAGCGCCGACAGGTTGCCATGGGTGATCGCCACGCCTTTCGGTTTGCCGGTCGAGCCCGAGGTGTAGATGACGTACGCCAGATTCGGCGCAGTGACGCTCACCACCGGTGCCGTTGCCGGGAACGCACTCAACGCGCCCGCTTCCACCAGCAGCACCTGCGCGCTCAAGGTTTCAGGCAACAACGCCAGTGCGGCCGGCTCGGTGATCAGCACGGCGGCGCGGCTGTCATCGAGCATGTGCAGCAAGCGTTCCTGCGGGTAGTCCGGATCCAGCGGTACATAGGCACCACCAGCCTTGAGGATCGCCAACAGCGCCACGAGCATGTCCGGCGTGCGCCGCATGCACACCCCGACCCGTACCTCTGGCCCGACGCCCAGCGTTTGCAGTTTGTGCGCCAGGCGATTGGCCCGAGCATCGAGGCTTTGGTAATCGATCTGTTGTTCGGCAAACAGCACCGCGTATGCCTGCGGCTGACGCTGCACCTGCGTGCCAATGTGCTCCAGCACCGTGCGCGCGTCCGTGGCCGTAACGTCGGCCTTGCCCCAAGCGATGGCCTGTTGACGCTGTGGCTCTGCGAGCAATTGCAACGCACCCAGCGGCTGCGTCGCATCGGCGAGGAACTGCGTCAGCAGGCTTTGCAGTTGCGCGCTCAAACCGTTGATTGCCGTTGCATCGAAACTGGCCTGGTCGTAACTGATCCCCAGACTCAGCTCACGCCCGGTGACCGCCACCAGCGTCAGCGGGTAGTTGGTCTGTTCCTGACGACGAATCGCCGAGAACGTCAGACCGGTGGCCGGGCCCTGTTGCAGCGCTTCGGCCATCGGGTAGTTTTCGAACACCAGAATGCTGTCGAACAACGCGCCGTTGCCCGCACCGGCCCAACGCTGAATGTCGTAGAGCGGCGTGTGTTCGTGCTCGCGCAGGGCCAGATTGACGCCTTGCACCTGTTGCAGCCACTGGCTGACGACGATCTCGGCGGACGGCGCCGCGACCACCGGCAAGGTATTGATGAACAGGCCGATCTGCTGCTCGACACCCGGCAAATCCGTCGGACGCCCGGCAACCGTGGCGCCGAACGCGACGTGGTCCTGCCCGGTGTAACGCTGCAACAGCACCAGCCACGCCGCTTGCACCAAGGTATTGAGGGTGACTTTCTGCTCACGGGCAAAACGGTTCAGATCCGTCGTCAACGTCTCGCTGAATACGTGCTCGTGATCCGCGTAACCGCTGGCCTCTGACTTCGCGCCCGACAAGGCACTGGCCAGACGCGTCGGTTCATCAAGATCAGCGAGGGCTGTCGTCCAGAAATCCCGACTGGCCTGCTGATCACGCTGACCCAGCCATTCGATGTAATCGCGATAACGCCCCTGCCCGACCGCCGGAGTCATGCCGGCATAACGCTGCAGCACTTCGCCGAACAACTGCGACGTGCTCCAGCCGTCCATGAGGATGTGGTGGCAGGTATAAATCAGGTGATGCGTGGCCTCGTCCGTGCGCACCAGCGTCACCCGCAACAGCGGCGCGCCGGTCAGGTCGAAACCGCTGGCGAGGTCTTCGCCGGCCAGTTGATCCAGGGCGGTGCCGAGGTCATGGCGACCACGCCAGTCCTGCACGCTCCATGGCATCTGCGCATTCTGACGCACCACTTGCACTGCGGCGGCGGCATCCTGTGGCCAGACAAAAGCCGTGCGCAGGATCTCGTGGGCATCAACGGTTCGCTGCCAGGCCTGACGGAAGCGCTCGGTGTCGAGTTGTTGCACATCGACGCGCAGTTGGTTGGTGTACGCCGGGCTGTCCGGATCGTTGACGCTGTGGAACAGAATGCCCTGCTGCATCGGCGACAGCGGATAGAGGTCAACGATGTCGCGGGCCGGGATCGGCAGTGCCGAGAGTTGCGCCTGGGTCAGCGTTGCCAGACTGAAGTCCGACGGCGTCACGGCCGCCTCGCCACTGTCGCAGCAATGCTCGATCAGTCGCTCCAGTTCGCGCCGGTAGGCTTCAGCCAGCGCCGCGACGGTCTCTGTGCGATACATGCCGGTGCCGAAGGTCCAGGTCAATTCCAGCTCACCACCGTAGACCTGACCGTCAACACTCAACCAGTTACCCAACGGCGCGGCCGCGTCCTGGTTAGCGCCGGTGCTGTCACCGCTCGGCACAAACAACGCGCCGGCGTCGGCGTTGAACGCACCGTCGAACTGGCCGAGATAGTTGAAGGTCACGCGCGGCTGCGGCAATGCCTGCAACTCGACGGATCGGATCAGGTAACGCAGCACACCAAATCCGATGCCTTTGCCCGGCACCGCACGCAGTTGTTCCTTGATCGCGCACAGCGACGCACCCGGCGTCGATTCGGGGGTCAGGCGCACCGGGAACAAGCTGCTGAACCAACCCACGGTGCGGCTCAGGTCGATGTCGTCGAACAAGTCTTCACGACCATGACCTTCGAGCTGAATCAGTACCGAAGGCTGTTCGCTCCAGTCACACAACACCCGCGCCAGAGCCGTCAGCAGCAGGTCGTTGATCTGCGTGCGATACGCCGCCGGCGCCACTTTAAGTAGCTTGTGCGTCAGCGCCTGACTCAAGCGCGAGCTGGCCCGGGCCGTCTGCTCGCGGGTCTGGGTGTCCTGCGGGAAATCCCGTGGCAGTTGTGCGTCGCCCGCCTCCAGGGTTTGCCGCCAGTAGGCGCTCTCAGCGGCCAGCGCTGCGCTTTGCCCGTAACGGTGCAAATGCTCGGCCCAGCTGTGCAGCGAGCTGCTTTTGCCCGGCAAGACCAGCGACGTGCCCGCCGCCAGCGCGGTGTAAGCGTGCTGCAGATCTTCCAGCAGAATGCGCCACGACACCCCGTCGACCACCAAGTGATGAATGACCAGCAACAGACGTTGCTCAGCGTTCGGCAGGCTCACCAGCAGCGCCCGCACCAGGCGCCCTTGTTGCAGATCGAGACTGCGCTGGGCTGCATCGGCGAGCGCCGGCAAAGCGTCCAGACTGTCCAGCTCACGCACCCACAACAGCTCTGGATCACGCTGGGTCTGCGGCATTGCCTGCCACACGTCGCCGGACGCCTGGAAATTCAGCGTCAATGCGTCGTGCTGTTCGATCAGCGCCGCCAGCGCTGTGCGCAGATGCGCGGCGTCGAGCGGCGTGGTCGGCTGCAACATCACCGACTGGTTCCAGTGCTGACGCTGGGCAATCGCGGTTTCGAAGAATCGTGCCTGAATCGGCAACAATGGCAACGGTCCGCGAGCCGCCGACACCGCAGCGGCGACGGGTTTGGCTTCGATCAGCTTGGCCACCGCGGCCAGTTGGCCGATGGTCTGTTTTTCGAACAGTTGCTTGGGGCTCAGCTTGATGCCCTGGCGTTTGGCTCGGGCGATGATTTGCAGGCTGAGGATCGAGTCGCCGCCCAGTTCAAAGAAGTTATCCGTGCTGCCCACACGCTCAAGCTTGAGCACGTCGGCCCAGATCGCCGCCAGTTTTTCTTCGACTTCACCCATTGGCGCGACGAAGTGTTGAGTGACCACCCCCGGCACCGGCAACGCACGTTTGTCGAGTTTGCCGTTGGCGGTCAGTGGCAGTTGCTCGAGCAGGACAATCTGCGCCGGCACCATGTAGTCCGGCAGGCACGCCTGCAACTGCTCGCGCAACGCCTGCGCCTGCAAGGTCAGACCCGCCACCGGCACACACCACGCAACCAGTTGCAGCCGGGTCGGGTCATCATCCAATGACAGCGCCAGCACCGCCGCTTCACTGACACCGTCGAGACCGAGCAGCACCCGCGCGACTTCCGCCGGTTCCACGCGATAACCGCGCACCTTGACCTGATCGTCGGCGCGGCCGATGAACTCCACCGTTTGCTGGCGATTGCGGCGTACCCGGTCACCGCTGCGATACACCCGCGCACCCGGCGCGCCGAACGGGTCCGGGAGGAAGCGCTCGGCGGTCAGCCCCGGCTGGTTCAGATAGCCCAGCGCCACGCTGTCACCACCGATGTACAACTCGCCAGCCACCTGATCGGCGACGTTGTTCAGCACATCGTCGAGCACGTAAACGTGAGCGCCGGCCAGTGCGCTACCGACCGGTACGCTGCGCGTCAGGGTCAGATCACCGACTTCATGGGCCAACACCCCCACCGTGGTTTCGCTCGGCCCATAGTGGTTGATGATGCGACAGCCCGGTTTGAGCTCGCGCACGCGTTCCACCAGTGCTGGCAAGCACGCCTCACCGCCGACGATCAACGCGTGTTCCGGCAGCACGTCGGCAGCCCGCGAGGCCTGCAGCAACGCGGCCAGATGGCCCGGGACGATCTTCAGCACGCCCACTTGATGCGTGGCCATGTACTCGGCAAACCGGTCCGGATCGAAGCCCAATTCTTCCGGCAAGACATGCAACAGGCGTCCCGAACACAGCGCGCCGAACAGCACGGTAAAACCCAGATCCGCAGCGATGGTCGAGACCAGTGCCATGCTGGCGTCCGCTGTCGGCGCCAGTCGCTCCAGCACACCGCGCACATAACTGCCCAGCGCGCCGTGGCTGACCAGCACGCCTTTCGGTTGCCCGGTGGAACCGGAGGTGTGAATCACATACGCCGGTGATTGCGCGCACGGCGTCACGGCTGGACAAGTGTCCGGCATTGACTGCCACTGCTGCGCTGCAAAGGCGATGCCCTGGCAGCCGTCGACCGCCAGCCCGGACACACGCGCATCGCCTTCGGCGCACAGCAGCAGCCGTGCTTTCGCAGCGCCAAGCATCTGCTGCAAGCGTGCGTCCGGCGCTTTTACGTCCAGCGGCATGTACACCGCGCCAGCCTTGAAGATCGCCAGCACCGAAGTCAGCCAGTCCAGCGAACGCTCCATCAGCACCGCCACCGGTTGGCCGGCGCGCACGCCCTGGGCGCGCAAATGATGGGCCAGCCGATTGGCCGTCTGATCCAGCGCCTGATAACTCAAGGCCTGATTCAAGTCGCGCGCGGCCAGTGCTTGAGGCTGGCGGGCGACTTCACGATCCCAGTGCTGCAACACCAGCAATGCCGGTGTTGCAGGTGCGTTCAGCGCGGCCGGCGCGAGCGTGGCGATGCTGTGAAGTGGTGCTTGCGGTGCTTCCAGCAACGCGCTGAACAGACCAAGCAAGGCCGGCACGAAAGCCTCGACCGTTTCCGCCCGATAGAGATCGCTGGCATAGCTCATCTGGCCGTGAATCAGCGTGCCGTCATCGGTGATGTCCAGCGCCAGATCGAAGTGGGTGCCGTCCTTGTCCAGCGGATACTCGGCAACGGTCAGCCCCGGCAGGGCCATCGAACGCTGCTTCTGCATGCCGACGTTCTGGTTGAACTTGGCCTGGAACAACGGGTTGTGGCCCAGGGTCCGTTCGGCCACCAGCTCGTCCACCAGTTGTTCGAACGGCAGCTCTTGATGCGCCTGCGCACCGAACGAGGCTTCACGCACCCGCGCCAGCAAATCCTCGAAACTGCCGCGCTCATCCACCTCGCATCGCAACACTTGGGTGTTGACGAAAAAGCCGATCAGCCCTTCGACTTCAGCACGGCCACGGTTGGCATTCGGCACGCCGACGCGAATGTCGCGCTGCCCCGCCTGCCGCGACAGGAACAGCGAGAACCCGGCCAGCACCAGCATGAACAGACTGATGCCCTGGCTACGGGCAAAGGCGTTGAGTTGCAGGGACAACGGCGCACCGAAATCAAAACTCAGGGTCTGGCCCTCGAAGCTTTGCGTTAGCGGTCGGGCAAAGTCCGGGGCGACTTCCAGCAGCGGGTGCTCTTCACCCAGTTGCTGGCGCCAGTACTCGAGTTGACGCTCGCCCTCGCCAGCCTCCAGCCAGCGGCGCTGCCAGATCGCATAGTCGGCGTATTGCAGCGTCAGCGCTGGCAATTGCGGTTCGCGTTCGAGGCTGAACGCCTGATAACACTGGACGAACTCCTTGACCATCACGTCCATCGACCAGCCGTCAGAGACGATGTGGTGCATGCTCACCACCAATACAAACTCTTCGTCGGCCAATGCAAACAGACTGGCGCGCAGCAGCGGCCCGTGGCGCAAATCGAAAGGTCGTGCGGTGACGGTCTGCACCTGTTGCGCCAATGCTTGCTCGCGCTCTGACAGCGGCAGCCCGGTCAGGTCAATGCGTTCCACGGCCAGAGGTTGCTGATCAAGGATCAGCTGATGTGGCTGATCACCGTCAGTCTGGAACACCGTGCGCAGGACTTCATGGCGCGCCACCAGATGATCGAAGGAGCGCTGCAGCGCCGCTTCGTCCAGACGCCCGTTCAGGCGCAGGCCGGCGGCCATGTTGTAGGCGGCGCTTTGCGGTTCGAGTTGCCAGAGAAACAGCAGACGCTGCTGAGCGAACGACAACGGGATCGGCGCGACATCGTGACGACTGACCGGCAGCGGCAACAGGCTGAAGTCCTTGCCGTCTTCGCGCAGCTTGGCCAGAAACAGCCGACGCTGCTCCAGCGGCAAGCCGACGAATCTCTTCGCGATACGTTCCGCCATGGTGCCGCTCATACTTCTTCTCCTTCCAAAGCATTCATGAACTGATCCATATCGGACCAGTCGTCGTTCGTTGCACCGTCAGCCAGTTGCGCCAGCACCGCCGCCAATTCACCCAGCAGCGGTTTCTCGAACAGGCTGCGCAGCGGCAGCACCACGCCCTGCTGACTTTTCACCCGGGCAATCACTTGCGCGGCCAACAGCGAGTGGCCACCCAGTTCAAAAAAGTGATCGTCCAGACCCACCCGCGAAACTTGCAGGACATCCGCCCAGATCTGCGCCAGACACCGCTCGGCGTCCGATTGCGGGGCGCGATAATCGCCCTGCAACTGCGCCGGGTCCGGCGCTGGCAAGGCCTTGCGATCGAGCTTGCCGCTCGGTGTCAGCGGCAGGTTCGCTAGCAACAGCAGATGGCCCGGCACCATGTAGTCCGGCAGATTGGCCTGCAGCGCCGCGCGGATTTGCTGACGGAACGCCGCTTGCGTCGCCGCGCTTTGCAGCACGGCCGGATCGCTGACCACGTAGGCCACCAGTTGCAAGCCACCGCTTAGCGGAACTGCCAGCACCACCGCTTCGCGGATGCCGGGGCATTGCTGCAGGCGCGACTCGATTTCGCCCAACTCGATGCGGAAACCGCGAATCTTCACTTGATGATCGACCCGGCCGATGTACTCCACGGCTCCGTCAGGTCGCAGTCGCGCGCGGTCGCCGGTGCGATACAGGCGCTGGCCGTCGGCGAACGGGTCAGCGATAAAGCGCTCGGCGCTGAGGATCGGCTGACGGTGATATCCACGCGCCAGGCCCGGCCCGCCGATGTACAACTCGCCCACCGCGCCTTGCGGCAGCAGGTTCAAATCATCGTCCAGCACGTACAGGCGCCGCGCGTCGAGACCGTGGCCGATCGGGATACCGCGCCACGACACGGCGTCCGCCGTCAGCGCGGTGCAGTCGTGAATGGTCGAAACCACCGTGGCTTCGGTCGGCCCGTAGGTGTTGAGCAATCGCACATGGCCCAGACCGGCCTGTTGCCACAGGCGCAAACCGTCCACCGCCATCGCTTCGCCGCCGACGTGAATCTGCCGCAGCGCACCGAAACCGCTCGGTGGATTAGCAGCATATTCCTGCACCAGCCAATACCAATAAGCGGCCGGCAAATCGGCCAGAGTGATGCCGTGCTCGACAATCACTTGATGCAACGCCGCGCTGTCCCACAACCGCGCATCGCGCAGGACGACTGCGGCGCCATGGCACAGCGGCGGGAAAAACTGCTCGACGAAGCCGTCGAAGCTGCTGGTGGCGAATTGCAAAACGCGGTCGCCTTCGCGCAGGTCGCTGTAATCGATGGCGCGGGCGATGAACTCGCTCAACGCGCCGTGACTGACCGCGACGCCTTTCGGGCGGCCGGTCGAGCCTGAGGTGTAGATCACGTAGGCGAGGTTTTGCGCTTCGACCGTCACCGACAGATTGTCGGCGCGATCACTCTCGGTCAGTTGTTCCAGGCACAGGCAATCAACGCCACCAAGGTCCGGCAGGCTGGCGAGGCTTTCGCGATCGGTGAGTAGCAGTTTCAGGCCACTGTCATCGAGCACGTGGCGCAAACGTTCGGCCGGTGTTTGCGGATCCAGCGGCACGTAAGCGCCACCGGCCTTGAGCACCGCCAGCAACGCCACTGCCAGCTCCAGCGAGCGCCCCAGCGCCACGCCGACCAGCACGTCAGGGCCGACACCGCGAGTGCGCAACTGATGGGCCAGGCGATTGCTGCGGGTGTTCAACTCGGTGTAGGTAAGTGACGGCGACGGTTCGGTCGCCAGCATCACCGCCGCTGCCTGCGGCGTGCGCGCCACCTGCGCTTCGAACAGGGTCTGCACACTGGCGAAAACCGGTTCTGCCTCGGTGTCTTGAATCAGTTGTGCGCGTTCGGCCTCCGCCAGCAGTTCGATTTCGCCGACGATTTGCTGCGAATCACGGCACACGGACGCGAGGATGTTGCGCCAATGCTCTGCCATCGCTGCAATGGTCGCGGCATCAAAAATATCGGTGGCATACGTGAACGCCGCGAACAACTGCTCGCCCTCCTCGCGGGTGTCGAGCATCAGGTCGCTGGTGGCGGCATGTTGACGACCGCTGCCGGCCAGTTGTGCTTGCGTCAAATAGCCCACCTGCAAACCGGACTCAAGTTGCACGTGCTGCAAGTCGGTCACCAGCGGCTGGTGGTTGAACATCACCTGGAACAACGGGTTGTGGCTTTGGCTGCGCGCCGGTTGCAAGGCTTCGATCAAGGCGTCGAACGGCAGATCCTGATGAACCTGCGCGCCGAGTGCCGCCTGACGCAAGTTCTGCAACAGATCGGCAAAGCGCGTTTGCGCGGTGACTTCGCTGCGCAGGATCTGCGTGTTGACGAAGAAGCCGATCAGCCCTTCGGTTTCGCTGCGAGTGCGGTTGGCGATCAGCCCGCCAACGCGAATATCGGTCTGGCCGCTGTAGCGATGCAACAACGTTTTGAACGCCGCCAACAGCACCACGAACAGGGTCACGCCCTGACGTTGCGCAAGATTTTTAAGGTCCTGGCGCAGCGCTGCGTCGATGACCGTTTCCAGACGGGCGCCCTGATGACTGGATTGCGCCGGATAGGCACGATCGGTCGGCAGCTCAAGCACCGGATGCTCGGCACCCAATTGCGCACGCCAGTAATCCAGCTGACGTTCGCGCTCACCGGCCTCCAGCCAACTGCGTTGCCACAGCGCGTAATCGCGGTAATGCACGGTGAGTGCCGGCAACGACGGCTCGCGCCCCGCTACCAGTGCGTCGTAGGTGCGCATGAACTCATCGATGAGAATGTTCATCGACCAGCCATCGGCGATGATGTGGTGCAGCGTGAGCAGCAATACGTGTTCCTGCTCGGCCAGGCGCAACAGGCGCAGACTGAGCAGCGGGCCGCTCTCAAGATCGAAGGCCTGACCGGCTTCCGCCATCATGTGCTGCTGCGCCAGCGGCCAGCGTTGGGCTTCGGGCACTGCACTGAGATCGGTGATCGCCAGTTTCAACGGCTGCGGTTCGGCGACACGCTGAAATGCGCGCTCACCTTCCTGACCGAAGGTGGTGCGCAAGCATTCGTGTCGTGCCGCCAGCAGACTGAACGCCTGCTCCAGCGCCTGCGCTTGCAGATCGCCCGTCAGGCGCACCGCCATCGGCAGGTTGTAGGCAGCGCTGTGCGGGTCCAGTTGCCAGAGAAACCACATCCGCTGCTGGGCATACGAAAGCCCGTCCCGCTCGGCGACGCCGACACAGGCAGTCATGGGCAGTTGCGCAAAATCGATGCCCTCACGGGCCATGCCGGCGAGGAACAAACGGCGTTTGTCCTGTGGCAGTTCGATAAAGCGACGGGCTAGTTTCTGGGCGTCTGCGGCATTCATGCATGGGGTCCTTGCTGATCGGCGGCGTGACCAGGAGACCCGGTCGTATCAACAAGAACGAATGACAAACGCGATGATTTAGCGCACTGGCGCAACAGCGGCTCGACGGTCACCCCAGCAGGCGCACAAATGCCGAAGCCGGTACAAGACCGGCTTCGGCAGTTTTACCATTGCGCGTGAGGATTGTTCAGAGCGGACCCTGTGAATGCCCTTCAGCCATGGCGACAATCACTTTACGCGGACCTTCGAACGGCGAACGCGCATGCGCCGAGAGCATGTTGTCGAGCATCAGCACATCGCCCTCCTGCCAAGGGAAGCTGATCGCGCACTCATCGAGCACCGCGCGGATCTGCGCCAGCACCTCGTCTTCAATCGCCGAGCCATCGCCGTAATAGACGTTACGCGGCAAATCTTCTTCGTCGACGATATCGAGCAGGCTTTCACGCACTTCCGCTTGCAGGTTGGAAATGTGGAACAGGTGCGCCTGATTGAACCAGACGTTGTCACCGGTCACCGGATGGACCGCCACCGCCTGACAGGTCTGACGGGTGCGCAACTCACCGTCGTCCTTCCATTCGCAGACAATGCCGTGGGCCTTGCAGTAGGCCTCGACGACTTCGCGATCTTCAGTGTTGAAGACGTCTTCCCAAGCCACATCCAGACCATTGCCAAAGTTGCGCACATACATCAGCCCTTTGCTGACGAAGCGCTCGCGAATCGCCGCCGGAATCCGCCGATACACGTCGCGACTGTCGGCGATCGGCGTCTCGCCACCGGACTTGGCGGCGATCATGCTGTAGAACCAGATTTTCATCGGCCAGTCGCGGGAGTAGGCCTGCTCGTTGTGCAGCGGAATGCTCTGGTGCGCCGGGTATTCGGTGGAGGTGTACACGCCTTGCGTCACGTTGGTGCGCGGCGTCGAGCCGAACTCATAGTTCAATAACGGATGGCCGAAACTGGCTGCAAACTGACGGAACTGTTCGGCGCCGTTCAGACGGAAGCCACGGAACAGCACCCCGCCGTCGCGCAGTAAATGTTCGTCCACCAGCTCTTTCAATTCATCGAACACCGCCAGCAAGTCGGTGTCCGCATCGGTCGCCTCTACCAACAACGGCAAGCGCCCCCGTTGCGGCAGCAGTGGCCGAACGGAAAATCCCACAGCAACAGCCATGTCTGGCCTCCTGTAATCACTCGATAGGTGAACCGCGCTAAAAGGCCGGCGCCGCTGCCTGTGCATGACGGCGTTGATGAACTTCCAGATGGGTCTTGATCGTGCGAATGACCCGGGCTTCGTGTTCATGAATGAAGAAATGCCCACCGGTCATCATGTCCACGGAAAAACTGCCCAGGGTTTCCTTGCTCCAGCCGATCAGTTGCTCGGTGGTCGCGCGGTCTTCCTTGCCGCCCAGCACGTGCACCGGGCAATTGAGCAGGGGCCGCTGCGCCGGCGTGAAACGCCCGCACATCATGAAGTCGGCGCGCAGCACCGGCAGGGTCAGGCTCATCAGTTCTTTGTTGGCTAGTACTTCTTCACTGGTGCCCTGAAAAGTGCGCAGTTGATCGATCAATTCCTCATCGCTGCGCGCTTCGGCAAAGCCGCGATCGTAGTCACTGCGCATCGTCGGCGCGGCCGTGCCGGAGGCGAACAATGCCACCGGCTCCGGAGCACCGAGTTCACGAAAGGCATGTGCCAGCTCGCACGCCAGCAGCGCACCAAGGCTATGCCCGAACAGCGCATAAGGCGTTTGCAAGCCGGGCTGGTGCTCGCGGGCCAATTGGCGGGCCAGCGCACGCATGTCGATTTGCAGGGGTTCGTCGAAACGGGCACCGCGCCCGGGCAATTCCACCGGTTGCAGGTGCAGCCACGACGGCAGTTGGCGCCGCCAGCGGCTGTAGACCATGGCGCTGGCGCCCGAATAGGGCAGGCACAGCAGTGTCAGCTTTGTCACCGCGTTTACCTCAATAGGGTTATCTGTAAAAGAGAACGGATGAGGTGACGCGGGAATTAGTCCGGTTGGCCGATCACTTCAGGTGACGGAAACTCTGCACGGCCGATGCGAGGACCACCGCCCCGGCAGCAATCGCCAGCCAAAAGCCGCTGCGTGCGCCGAAGGCGTCGACCAGCGCGCCCGAACCCGCGGCGCCAATGGCAACGCCGATACTCAAACCGGTTACCAGCCAGGTCAGGCCTTCGGTGAGTTTGGCCGGCGGCACAATGCGTTCGACCAGTGCCATCGCGACAATCAAGGTCGGCGCGAAGAACAGACCGGCAATGAATACTGCCAGCGCGAGACCGATAATATTGCTCGCCAGCAGCAGTGGCAGCGTCGTCACTGCCGTCGCTACCCCGCCATACAGAAACAATTGTGGCAACGGCAGTTTCGAGCGCATCGCCCCGAACGCGATCCCGGCCAGACACGAACCGATGGCATATACCGACAGCACAATGCTCGCCGCCGCCGGTTGCCCCTGTTGCCGGGCGAACGCGACGCTGACGACATCGACGACACCGACGATCACGCCCATGGCGATCATCAAGGCCAGCAACCACTGAATGTCCGTCGAACCAATGATCGAGCCGTGGTGCTCGGAGGCGTGCGGATGCACCGGCGGCTCGGTGCTGCGCTGAGCGACAAACGCCGTCACGCCGATCGCCAGCGCCAACAGCGCCGCCAGCGGTCCGGCCTCGGGGAACACGGCTACGCACAAGCCCACCGACAGCGGCGGACCGACGATAAAGCAGACTTCGTCGAGCACTGACTCCAGCGCATAGGCCGTCTGCAATTGCGGCTGACCGCGATAGATTTCCGTCCAGCGCGCCCGCACCATTGCCGACATGCTCGGCATGCACCCGGCCAGCGCGGCGAAGATAAACAGCGTCCAGTTCGGCGCCTGCAACCGCGTGCACAGCAGCAACATCAATAACGCGCCGCCGCCGATCAATGCCGATACCGGCAGAATCCGACGCTGACCAAAGCGATCAACCAGCCGCGAAACCTGTGGCGCGCAAAACGCCGTTGCCAGTGCGAACGTCGCCGCCACCGCACCGGCCAGCGCATAGCCGCCCTTCAACTGCGAGAGCATGGTGATCACACCGATACCGGTCATGGAGATCGGCATGCGCGCGATCATTCCGGCCAGCACAAAATTGCGTGCACCGGGGGCGTTGAATAATTCGCGGTAGGGGTTTGCCATGGGTTGCAGCCTCATCAAGGGCCGCCAAGTTGCCATAGGGTCGGGTAGCGGGGAAGCGGGGAATTGTTGGTGGAATGTGAAGGCCTTGCAGATCAAAAGATCGCAGCGTGCCGCAGCTCCTACCGGAGATCGCATTCCATGCAGGAGCTGCGGCACGCTGCGATCTTTTGATCTTCGAGCTGAACTCTCACCGCTCGCCACCAGTCAGCTAAATAAGCCCTCACTCAAGGCGCGACCCTGCATGCAAATCTCCCTCGCCCGACAAGTAGCCCTGATCACCGGCGCCAGTTCCGGCATCGGCCACGCGTGTGCCAAAGCCCTGGCCACAGCGGGCGCCGCAGTAGTCATCAACTACAACCGGCAGGCAGAACCCGCCGAGGCACTGGCCCGACAGATCATTGCCGATGGCGGCCAAGCCATCGCCATTCGTGCTGATGTCTCAAAGGAAGACGAGGTTCAGCGGCTGTTCTCGGCGGCCATCGATGCCTTCGGTTCGCTGGACATTCTGGTGGCCAACTCGGGCATGCAAAAAGACGCGCCCGCTGTGGATATGTCGCTGGACGACTGGAACGCGGTGATCGGCGTCAACCTCACCGGGCAGTTTCTCTGCGCCCGCGCTGCCTTGCGGATTTTCAATCGCCAGGGCGTTCGTGAAGGCGTGTCACGCGCAGCCGGCAAGATCATCCACATGAGTTCGGTGCACCAGCGCATTCCCTGGGCCGGGCACGTCAATTACGCCGCGTCCAAGGGTGGTGTCGATCAGCTGATGCAGACCCTTGCACAGGAAGTCAGCCACCAACGCATTCGCATCAACGGCATCGCGCCGGGGGCGATTCGCACAGCGATCAATAAAGACGCCACCGAAGGCGCTGCCGGAGAAAAGCTGCTTGATCTGATTCCCTACGGGCGCATCGGCGACGCGCAAGACGTCGCCAACGCCGTGGTCTTTCTCGCCTCGGATGCCTCCGACTACATTGTCGGCACCACCCTGTTTATCGACGGCGGCATGAGCCTCTATCCGGAGTTTCGCGGCAATGGCTGAGCATCACCTGGAACGACAAAGCCCGATCGACGCCCACGGCATCATCGGCGACATGCGCAGTGCAGCACTGGTCAACGACCGTGGCAGTGTGGATTTTTTCTGCTGGCCGGAGTTCGACAGCCCATCGATTTTCTGTTCGTTGCTGGACACCCCCGACGCGGGAATTTTCCAGTTGGCGCCGGACTTGCCCGATGCACGCCGCGAACAGATTTATCTGCCCGACACCAACGTTCTGCAAACCCGCTGGCTGAGTGAGCGCGCAGTGGTCGAAGTCACCGACCTGCTGCCTATCGGCGACAGTGATGACGCACTGCCGCTGCTGATGCGGCGGGTCCGCGTAGTGAGCGGCTCGGCGACTTTCACGATGCGCTGCGCCGTGCGCCACGATTACGCCCGAGCCGACACCCGAGCAGAGATGGATCAGCAAGACGTGACGTTCAGCGCTTCTGGCCAACCGTCACTGCGCCTGGCTTCGGACCAGCCGCTGCAGATCGACGGGCAAGCGGCGGTGGCGCAATTCACGCTCAAGCAAGATGAAACGGCGGCGTTCATGCTCGGGGCGACCGATGATCCACGATTCGCCGAAGGCGCCGGGCACTTGTGCATGGAACGCACCCTCAAGTTCTGGCGCGACTGGATCGGTCAGTCGATTTACCGCGGACGCTGGCGGGAAATGGTCAACCGCTCGGCCCTTGCGTTGAAACTGCTGACCTCGCGCAAACACGGCGCGATTCTCGCCGCCGCCACCTTCGGTCTCCCGGAAACACCCGGCGGCGAGCGCAACTGGGATTACCGCTACACGTGGATCCGCGACGCCTCGTTCACGGTGTACGCGTTCATGCGTCTGGGCTTTGTCGGCGAAGCCAATGCCTATATGGGCTGGCTGCGCGGGCGAGTCAGCGATTGCCACGGGCAACCGATGAAACTGAATATTTTGTACGCCATCGACGGGCAACAGGAATTGCCGGAAACCGAACTTGATCACCTGTCGGGGCACGGTGGCGCGAAACCGGTACGCATCGGCAATGGCGCGTACGATCAGATCCAGCTCGACATCTTCGGCGAGCTGATGGACGCGGTGTATCTGGTCAACAAATATGGCGACGCGATTTCCCACGAGGGCTGGCAACACGTGCGAGAAGTGGTCGATCAAGTCTGTGAGACCTGGCAGACCACGGACGTAGGCATTTGGGAAATGCGCGGTGAGCAACATCATTTTCTACACTCTCGATTGATGTGCTGGGTCGCGCTGGACCGGGCCATTCGTTTGGCCTCGAAACGCTCGCTGCCGGCGCCATTCGCGCAGTGGGACCAGACCCGGCAGGCGATCTACGCCGACATCTGGGACAACTTCTGGAGCGAGGAGCGCGGGCATTTCGTCCAGTACAAGGGCGGCACGGCGCTGGATGGCTCGATGTTGTTGATGCCGTTGGTGCGCTTCGTCAGCGCCAAGGATCCGCGCTGGCTCTCAACCCTTGAAGCCATCGAAAAACATCTGGTGCGCGATGGCATGGTTTACCGCTATCGCAATGACGACAGCAATATCGATGGTCTGGCCGGCACCGAGGGCGCTTTCGCGGCCTGCTCGTTCTGGTATGTCGAATGCCTGGCCCGCGCCGGTCAGGTTGAAAAAGCCCATTTGGAGTTTGAACAACTGCTGCGTTATGCCAATCCGCTCGGGTTGTATGCCGAAGAATTCGACAGCCATGGCCGGCATTTGGGTAATACGCCGCAAGCGCTGACGCATCTGGCGTTGATCAGCGCGGCGAGCTTTCTGGATCGACGTTTGAGCGGGGAAAAGAGTGAATGGCAGCCTTGAGGTCGTGCGGTTCTTCGTCAGCGTCTGTCAGATAAATCGTATTTTAAACGTCATTTGTAGGAAGCCGGACTACACACCACACACATCACCCAGCGCCGAATTTCGGCGCTGCCCCCTGCACCGGTTACCTGCGGCGACACTTTGTGTAAATCAATGCCTGCAAAAAACTCACAAACGCCACGCAAAGCCACCCTCGTAACTTGCACTTACACCCCGAAATACCTTGTTGCCAGCCGTTACATCCGCCCCTACCATCCACCGCAACGGGCACAGCGGAGCTGTCCAATAAAACCCGAATTCAAGGAACCAGAATGTCTCAGCACGTCCAGCGCACCATCGACACGCCCCTTCGCAGCGGCCTGACCCGCACCCAACTCTGGGAAGCCGCCGACCTGGGTCTGATCAAATGCTGGGAAATCGGCCGCCAACGCGCCACCCGCTTCCCCGACCTCGCGCAAAAATGTCTCGCCGGCGAACTGCCCGTGCTCGGCTGGAAAGGTGGCGTGAGCCGCAGCCTGAAAAAAAACGAAAAATATGGTTCGCTGAAATACCTCGCCCAATGGCAAGGCTTGCGTGGGGAGGATCTGGATATCGATTTGAATCACGAGCGCTCGCTGATGTGCTCGCGGACGAAGATGCGGGTGACGTTTACCCCGGATCGGACGAAGTATTTCAATCAGGTGGCGGAAGCTGAGGCTTAAGGAGAAGCATCGATGGTCGATTTGCATCAGGAATTTCAAAACAGCCGTTTCTTTCACGAAGCGCGGATTGACAGGCGTTCGGCCGACGCTCTGGCAGGGGTCGCTGCAGGGCTAGCCGCTGATGGCAAGATCAATCAGCAGGAAGCCGAGTTTCTCAAGACCTGGATCGAAACCCACTTGGTTCACTTGGGGGATCCAGTGGTAAATATTCTCTACAAGCGTCTTGAGGGCATGCTTAGCGACGGTGTATTGGATGCCGATGAATCGGTGGAATTGCTGGAGACTCTTCATCAGTTTGCCGGCCTGCCAGTGGGCGCAGCACAAACCTTCAGCGTGCCCAACAGCCTACCGCTCGATAGCCCAGCCCCATCCCTGGACTGTGCCAATCGTGTTTTTCTGTTTACCGGTGTTATGGCTTACGGGCCGCGCAAAGCGTGTGAATCGTTGATCGTAGAACGCGGCGGAATGATTGGTGCAGGTGTCAGCAAGAAAATCCATTATCTAGTGATCGGCAGCATCGGCAATGAACAGTGGTTGCACAGCAGCTATGGTACGAAGATCAAAAAAGCCGTTGAGCTGAGAGACAGCGGCGTGCCGATCGCCATCATCAGTGAAGATCATTGGCAGAAGGTGCTGTTCGGATAACAGGAGCCCGGTATGAGTGGAAAAGCGATTCTGTTCTGCAAAACCACTAGCCTGACCATTGCCTATGAGGCGCATGGCCCGGAAACCGGTGTTCCGGTGATCCTCCTTCATGGCTTCCCCTATTCCCCTCGCGCTTACGACGAAATCGTGCCGCTCCTCGCCGCTCAGGGTTACCGAGTCGTCGTTCCGTACCTGCGCGGTTACGGGCCGACTCGCTTCAACGATGCACAAACACTGCGCTCAGGCCAGCAAGCCGCACTCGCTCAGGATTTGCTGAATTTGATGGATGCACTCTCCGTCGAACAAGCCACGCTCTGCGGGTATGACTGGGGTGGTCGCGCGGCCTGCATCGTCGCGGCGTTATTTCCGGAACGAGTGCGCGGCTTGGTGACCGGCGATGGCTACAACCTGCAGGACATCCCGAACTCGACGCGACCGCTCGATCCCGAGACCGAACATCGGCTCTGGTATCAGTATTACTTCCACACGCCACGTGGCGTTGAGGGCCTGAAGCACAATCGTCGGGAGTTTTGTGAGCTGCTCTGGAGGCTTTGGTCTCCGACCTGGTCGCACGCTGCCAAGCGTTTTCCCCTGACGGCACCTGCCTTCGACAACCCTGATTTCGTTGACGTGGTGATCCACTCCTATCGCCACCGCTTCATGTACGTCGCGGGAGATCCGGCGTTTGAGTTGATGGAAGATTTGCTGACTCGGCAACCGACCATTAGCGTGCCGACCATTTCTTTGTGCGGTGCCGACGACGGTGTCGGCCCTGCACCACAAGAGGATGAAGATGCGGAGCATTTCACTGGTTTTTATGAGCGGCGTGTGTTGTCCAGTGTAGGGCATAACATTCCCGAAGAAGCCCCCGAACAAACCCTCAAGGCATTACTGGATCTGTTGCAGCGCTAACCGAAAACCGCTCGCGATAGGCCTGAGGCGTCACGCCGATAGCCCGCAGGAAACTTCGGCGCAATGTCTCTTCACTGCCAAACCCGCAATTGGCGGCGATTCGTTTTACCGGCAAACCAGTGTCGCTGAGCAATCGGCGCGCCGTCTCGACACGGATCAATTCGATCGCCCGCGCCGGGGTCTGGCCGGTGTCGGCGCGGTAGTGGCGGACGAAGCTGCGTTCGCTCATGCCCGCCTGTTCGGCCAGCGTCGGGACGCCGAGGTCGCAGGTCAGGTTTTCCGCGATCCAGGCGTGCAACTCATCAAAACGATTGCCCTGATTCTGCAACGACAAGGTCACGCTGAATTGCGATTGCCCGCCCGGGCGCTTGAGGAACACCACCAGATGGCGGGCGACGTCCAAGGCGATGTCGCTGCCCAGATCTTCTTCAACCATTGCCAGCGCCAGATCGATGCCGGCCGTGACCCCCGCCGACGTCCAGACCGGGCCGTCATTGATGAAAATCGGATTGGCCTCGACGTGCAAATTCGGATGTTGCTGCGCCAGTTGTTCGCATCGCGTCCAGTGGGTGACCACGCGACGGCCATCAAGCCAGCCGCTCGCCGCCAGCAGAAATGCCCCCGTACACACCGAGGCCACGCGCCGACATTTAGCCGCGTGTTCGCGTACCCAAGCCACCAAAAGCTCATCTTCAGCGGCAGGATAAATTCCCCAGCCGCCAGCGATGATCAGCGTATCGCTGGGCGCTTCAGGCAACGGCTCGGCCAATACCGCCAGCCCTGCCGACGACATCACCGCCCCGCCGCTGCTGGCAATCACACTCGGCGCATAAGGTATCGGCAAGCCGCGCTGACGGGCAATGTCGTTGGCCGAAGCGAACACCTGCAAGGGGCCGGTGACGTCGAGGATCTGCATGTTGGCAAACGCGAGTACGTGAATGGCTTTGGGCATTTGGCGTAATTCGTGGGGTTATTGGCGTATGCGCCAGAACCTACGCGCCTACAGTGAAGCCGTCCACCTCTTTTCATGGAGCAAGAAAGATGACGCTGCAGATCGGTTTTCTGTTGTTTCCACAGGTTCAGCAACTCGACCTGACCGGGCCTTATGACGTGCTCGCCTCGTTGCCGGACGTACAGGTGCATCTGATCTGGAAAGATCTGATGCCGGTCACCGCCAGCACCGGTCTGCTGCTGAAACCGACCACCACGTTCGAGGATTGCCCGGATCTGGATGTGATCTGTGTGCCCGGTGGCGGCGGTGTCGGGCCATTGATGGAAGACGCGCAGACGCTGGATTTCATCAAACGCCAGGCCCTTCAGGCGAAGTATGTGACATCGGTGTGCACCGGCTCGCTGGTGCTCGGCGCGGCGGGTCTGCTGCAAGGCAAACGCGCGACCACGCATTGGGCGTATCACGATCTGCTGCCGACACTGGGGGCGATTGCGGTGAAAGATCGAGTGGTGCGTGACGGCAATCTGTTTACCGGCGGCGGGATCACGGCGGGGATTGATTTTGCCTTGGTGCTGGCTGAAGAGTTGGTGGGTGCCGACGCGGCGCAACTGATCCAGTTGCAATTGGAATATGCCCCGGCACCGCCGTTCAATTCGGGTAGCCCGGAGACTGCACCGGGTGCGATTGTCGATGAGGCACGTTTGCGGGCGGCGCCATCGCTGAAGCTGCGTACGGAAATTACCGAGCGCGCCGCCGCCAAACTCAGCCTGCACTGATCCCAAGCCCTACACAAAACCCTCGCTGGAATACTAATCCCCTGTGGGAGCGAGCTTGCTCGCAAAAGCGGTGTATCAGTCGAAACAACTATTGCCTGTCACACCGCTTTCGCGAGCAAGCTCGCTCCCACATTGGGATTTATGTTTGGCCAACGGTATCGGAGTTGTCCCGCTTTGCCGCCACACCTTCACTTGTCCCCACGCCCCCACCCGTGTAGAAAGCCCTTCCACAAATTTGCACAGGGACTTTCGATGAAGGCTTTGCCATGGCTCTATCTGGCACTTCTCAGCCTCGGTTACGGATGGGCACTGAGCTACGGCCACCTCGGCTGGCTCGCTTTGATTTCCGTTGGATTGCTGGTGTTCGCAGGCTTTGCCGTGCGCCAACAACAGGTGCCGGTCGCACGGTTTCTCGGCCATGGTCTGTTTATCGTGCTGGCTTTGGCGCTGGCTCTGCACTGGTTACCGGGTTTCGCCAACGGTCGAGCCATCGATCCGCAGCGCTTCACCGACAACGCCGCGCCGTTCTCGATGTACCTGAATCTTGATAAACCGCTGGTTGGCTTCTGGCTGTTGCTGGTCTGCCCGTGGATTGTCTCGCGGCGTTCGTTACGTCTGAGCGTGTACGCCACCGCCCTCGCCTTGACGCTCAGTGCGATTCTGGCCCTTGGCGGCGCGCTGTTGCTAGGTGTGATCGCCTGGGCACCGAAATGGCCGGATCAAGCGTGGCTGTGGGTACTGAACAACCTGCTGCTGGTGACGTTGGTCGAGGAAGCGCTGTTTCGCGGCTATATACAAGGCGGCCTCAGCCAGCGCTTCAAACACCTGCCGTACGGCGACCACCTCGCCCTGCTGCTGGCCTCGTTGCTGTTTGGTCTGGTGCATGCCGGCGCTGGCTGGACCTGGGTGTTGCTGGCAGGCCTGGCGGGCGTCGGCTATGGTCTGGCCTACCGTTTTGGCGGGCTCGGCGCGGCGATCGCCACGCATTTCGGCCTGAACCTGCTGCATTTTGGCCTGTTCACCTATCCGATGCTCGCCAGCTGAAGCAAGCGTCGTTTTGCGACGCCGTGCTGATTATTGAAAAAAAATTTCAATAAAAACCTGTCACCGCCGACAACCTTTCAAAGCCTTGCGGATTGAAAAACCATGCGTAATAACCAGCCCATTACACAACGCGAACGGACTTTCCCGGCTCAGCAGCGGTTGATTTCCACAACCGACGCCAAGGGCGTGATCACCTACTGCAACGACGCTTTCGTCGAAATCAGCGGGTTTTCGCGTGAGGAACTGATCCGTGCGCCGCACAACCTGGTCCGTCACCCAGACGTACCGGCTGCGGTGTTTTCGCACATGTGGGGCACACTGAAACAAGGCTTGCCATGGATGGGCATTGTCAAGAATCGCTGCAAGACCGGTGACCATTACTGGGTTAACGCCTATGTCACACCGGTGTTCGACGGCAATCAGGTGGTCGGTTACGAGTCGGTGCGGATCAAACCCACCGCCGAACAGATCCGCCGCGCCGAAGCGCTCTACCAACGCATCAACCAAGGCAAGTCGGCGATCCCTTCCAGCGATAAATGGCTGCCGGTGCTGCAAGACTGGCTGCCGTTCATTCTGGTCAGCCAACTGAGCTTCGTGATCGGCGCGACCCTGAATTCGCAGTGGGGCTTCGCCCTCGCTGCCGGTCTATCGGTGCCGCTGGGCCTGATGGGCCTGCAATGGCAGCAACGCGGGCTCAAACGCCTGCTGCGCCTGGCCGAGCAGACCACTTCCGACCCGTTGATCGCGCAGATGTACACCGACAGCCGTGGCGCCCAGGCGCGTCTGGAAATGTCGATCCTCAGCCAGGAAGCCCGTCTGAAAACCTGCCTGACCCGTCTGCAGGACACCGCCGAACACCTGACCGATCAGGCCAAGCAGTCCGACGTCTTGGCGCACAACAGCTCCAGCGGCCTGGAACGTCAGCGCGTGGAAACCGAACAGGTCGCCACCGCCGTCAACCAGATGGCCGCCACGACTCAGGAAGTGGCGAGCCACGTCCAGCGCACTGCCGACGCGACTCAGGAAGCCAATCGCCTGACCGGTCGCGGCCGTGACATCGCCGGGGAAACTCGCGAAGCCATTCAGCGTCTGTCCGTGGTTGTTGGGGAAACCGGTTTGACCGTCACCCAACTGGCCAAGGACAGCGACGAAATCGGCGGCGTGGTTGATGTGATCAAAGGCATCGCTGACCAGACTAACCTGCTCGCCCTTAACGCTGCGATCGAAGCAGCGCGTGCCGGCGAGATGGGTCGTGGTTTTGCCGTGGTGGCTGACGAAGTGCGTCAACTGGCGCAACGCACCAGCGAATCGACCGGGCAGATTCATGCCCTGATCGCCAAGTTGCAGCAGACGGCTTCGAGCGCCGTGCAAACCATGGAAGCCGGGCATCGTCAGGCGGAAGAAGGTGTGGCGCGGGTGCTGGAAGCGGATCAGGCGTTGGTCGGGATCAGTGAAGCGGTGGCCAACATTACCGACATGACCACGCAGATTGCTGCGGCGACCGAAGAGCAAAGTGCGGTGGCTGAGGAGATCAGCCGTAATATCAGCAATATTTCGGAGCTGGCGGATCAAACGTCGGAGCAGGCGCATAACTCGGCGTTGCTGAGTGAAGAGCTGACGAAGACGGCGAATACGCAGTACTCGCTGGTGGAGCGGTTTAACCGCTGATTGCTCTAGCAGGATAAAAAAACCGGACAGCGAAAGCTTCCGGTTTTTTATTATCTGAAAAAACAAAAAGGCGAAAATGCACATTCCGCGAACTTTGTCTAGCTGACAACTCTGACAGTAGACAACATTCTAACAACTGAATATCTATGAAATACCGCTCGATCAATCGACGGGACCCCTCCTACGAGACAGAAGGATTTCATCGTGAACTTCAGAGATTTTTATAACGAAGAAAACACCCCTCAGATAAACAACCTCGAAACAGAGGACAACGAATTTCAGTGGCAGATCGATTCTTTATCCACCGAAGCCCAAAGAACATTATTCTATAAATCAAGCACGACAACTAACAACTCATGGAGATTTTACGGCTCCGTAGGCTCCGTCGATTCAGAGAATCTTTTTGGTTTTATGCTCGCAGTGCCGTATATCAACGAAGACATACTGGAAGGCACTTATACACTTGCAACGGGCTTGCACTGTGATCACAGGCATTCAATAAAGAAGGGCGGGCTGAAAGGCTGGCGAGTTATCCAAGCGGAGGCTGCGACACTGAGCATTAAGCTGGACCCTGTAAAAGGGACTGTTGAAGGTAAGTTCGACGCAATATTTGCAAAAACAAAACCCGACGAAACTCCCGAACAAATAAGTCCCAAAGGTACTTTCAATTTAAAAAGAGATGACCTGAAAGCCAAACAATATTTTGAGGCACTGTCGGATATTGTCTGATGTACCGCAAAGAAATAACGGGAAGTTGACCTGTGATTTTGGTGTTATCTGTGATGCCGCTTTCGCGAGCAGGCTCACTCCTACATTGGATCTGCGGTGATCACAGATATGTGCCCGACAACAATCCCCTGTGGGAGCGAGCCTGCTCGCGAATTTACGCACAGGAAATGCTGGACAGTGAGCGCTTCCCGTTCTTTATCGTGTCAGCGAAATAGCCCCTCACCCTAACCCTCTCCCAGAGGGAGAGGGGACTGACCGCGTGGAATGGAAGAGATACGCCGACGTGCGATACCGAGTCGAACTCAGATTCTGAAAGGCCCACCATCGGCTCCCTCTCCCTCGGTAGAGGGCTGGGGTGAGGGGCAAATCCACCACAAAACCAAAGCCGACCACCCGCTCTTCACCACTCAATAGGCCGAGTGTCAGCTCGCCTGCTCTTGATCTTGATCCACGGGCGACGTCGGAAGGCTGAGTGGAGGGATTGATCCGGGCGTGGGAGCGCAGCGACCGTTTGGCGAAGCCAAACACAGCGGGAGTAGGTGCAGCGAAGCAAACCGGAGACGCTGCGCACGGATCGATCCCGGAGCGAAGGAACCCCGAGCCTTAGCGAGCGGGCCGGACGTAGGAGCAAGCGTTTTTGGTTACTTTTTAGGCGTTTGTAAAAAGTGACCCGCCGTAAGGGCGGAACCCTAAGTGGCCGTTACCGAAGCAATGGATATGTACCCAAAAAATATGTCGTAGCTGAAATCGATCCCCCTCACCCCAGCCCTCTCCCCCATGGGGGCGAGGGGAAAGGGAGCAGATCTTCATGCAGTTCAAAATCTCAGACCAGCTCGGTCAGCTGCTGAGAAACCCGGCTACTTTCTGCGCGGCGCTGGCCAAATGCTGTTCATGGGTAAACCCGGAAACCTTTAATGGCTTGAGGTCATGATCGCCGGCAGCTAACCACGCCACCTCAATACTCGGTGACAAGGTGTAAGCCTCAACCGCCTCCCGATTGCCCAGCGCATCCCGCTCCCCCTGCACAATCAACGTCCGAGTCTGCAAACCAGCCAAATGCTCAACCCGAGGCTTCTCCGGTTTACCCACTGCATAAAACGGATATCCCAGACACACCAACGCATCGGCACTCAACTCGTCAGCCAAAAGACTCGCCATCCGCCCGCCCATAGACTTCCCGCCAATGGCCAAAACCCCAGTGACATGACGTCGCACCCCGGCATACACCTCACGCCAACATTCCTGCAATTTCCCCGCAGGATTCGGCGGCCGCTTCACCCCATCAACGCGCCGCTGCGCCATATAAGGAAACTCAAAGCGCAACACGTTGATACCAAGCCCGGCAAGGCGCCCAGCCATATCGTTCATCCAGTCACTGTCCATCGGCGCCCCGGCACCGTGGGCCAGGATCAACGTCGCCGAAACCTCACCCGGCGCGGCATCCCAAAGCCACCCACGATCACGCACGCACTGCGCCCATTGATCCCCGTCAATACTGGCCTTGTGCTGTTTGTCCATGCTTGCCTCGCTTTTAGTCTGCCTATAACTCCAGACGAAGGATTCGCCGCGTGTTTTGCGCGCGCTCACTTCGGCTGAACCGTGGATGGGGAACCATGAACACTTCTATCAGTACCGCCTACAACTACAAGGTGGTCCGCCAATTCGCCATTATGACGGTGGTGTGGGGCATCGTCGGCATGGGGCTCGGGGTTTTTCTCGCGGCCCAATTGGTCTGGCCCGAACTCAACTTCAATTTGCCCTGGACCAGTTTCGGCCGTCTGCGCCCGCTGCACACCAACGCGGTGATCTTCGCGTTCGGTGGCTGTGCGCTGTTCGCCAGTTCGTTCTACTCGGTGCAACGCACCTGCCAGACTCAGCTGTTTGCGCCGAAAATCGCCGCGTTCTGCTTTTGGGGCTGGCAGCTTGTAATTCTATTGGCAGCCATCAGCCTGCCACTGGGTTACACCAGCTCCAAGGAATACGCCGAGCTGGAATGGCCGATCGACATCCTGATCACCATTGTCTGGGTCGCCTACGCCATCGTGTTCTTCGGCACGATCATGCAGCGCAAGACCAAGCACATCTATGTGGGCAACTGGTTCTTCGGCGCGTTCATCATCACCGTGGCGATTCTGCACATCGTCAACAACCTTGAGTTGCCGGTGAGTTTCACCAAGTCGTACTCGGTATACGCCGGTGCAACCGACGCGATGGTGCAATGGTGGTACGGCCACAACGCCGTAGGCTTTTTCCTCACCGCCGGTTTCCTCGGGATGATGTATTACTTCGTGCCGAAACAGGCAGAACGTCCGGTGTACTCGTATCGCCTGTCGATCGTGCACTTCTGGGCGTTGATCACCCTGTACATCTGGGCCGGCCCACACCACTTGCATTACACCGCGCTGCCGGACTGGGCCCAGTCGCTGGGCATGGTGATGTCGCTGATTCTGCTGGCACCGAGCTGGGGCGGCATGATCAACGGCATGATGACCCTGTCGGGCGCCTGGCATAAGTTGCGCAGCGACCCGATCCTGCGCTTCCTCGTGGTCTCATTGGCGTTCTACGGCATGTCGACCTTCGAAGGTCCGATGATGGCGATCAAGACGGTGAACGCCCTCTCCCACTACACCGACTGGACCATCGGCCACGTACACGCTGGCGCCCTCGGTTGGGTGGCGATGATCTCGATCGGCGCGCTGTACCACATGATCCCGAAAATCTTCGGCAAGGCGCAGATGCACAGCGTCGGTTTGATCAACGCGCACTTCTGGCTCGCGACCATCGGCACCGTGCTGTACATCGCTTCGATGTGGGTCAACGGCATCGCCCAAGGCCTGATGTGGCGCGCAGTGAACGAGGACGGCACGCTGACCTACTCCTTCGTCGAAACCCTGGTGGCCAGCCACCCAGGCTTCGTCGTGCGGCTGATTGGTGGGGCGATCTTCCTCAGCGGCATGTTCCTGATGGCTTACAACACCTGGCGCACCGTGCGGGCCTCGCAGCCTGCTGACGTCGTTGCTGCCGCGCAGATGGCCTGAGGAGTCCGCCATGAAACACGAAACGATTGAAAAGAACGTCGGCCTGTTGATGTTGCTCATGGTCTTCGCCGTGAGCATCGGTGGCCTGACCCAGATCGTCCCGCTGTTCTTCCAGGACGTCACCAACAAACCGGTGGAAGGCATGAAGCCCTACACCGCGCTGCAACTGGAAGGCCGCGACATCTATATCCGCGAAGGCTGCGTCGGTTGTCACTCGCAGATGATCCGGCCGTTCCGCGCCGAAACCGAGCGCTACGGGCACTACTCGGTAGCGGGCGAAAGCGTGTGGGATCACCCGTTCCTCTGGGGCTCGAAGCGTACCGGCCCGGACCTGGCCCGGGTCGGCGCGCGCTACTCGGATGACTGGCACCGCGCGCACTTGTACAACCCGCGCAACGTCGTACCGGAATCGAAAATGCCGGCCTACCCATGGCTGGTCACGCAGGCGGTCGACAGCAGCCACACCGAAACCAAGCTCAAAGTCATGCGCACCCTCGGCGTGCCGTACACCGACGACGACATCGCCGGCGCAGTGGCCAGCCTCAAGGGCAAGACCGAAATGGACGCGCTCGTCTCTTACCTGCAAGTGCTCGGCACTGCGATCAAGAGCAAGAGGTGAGCCATGGTCATTGAAATGAGTGCAGGCCTGATTCGCGGCCTCGGCACGGTCGTGGTGTTCGTCGCCTTCGTTGGTTTGACGCTTTGGGTGTTCAACCGCAAGCGCACCCCGGAGTTTGCCGAAGCACGACTGCTGCCGTTCGCCGACGAACCGCAAGCCGAAACAACCCAAGCAAATGAGACAAGGAGTACCCGGCCATGACCACCTTCTGGAGTACGTGGATCTGCGTACTGACCATCGGCAGCCTGATCGGCCTGACATGGCTGCTGATCGGCACCCGTCGGGGCGAAACCAAGGGCAGCGTCGACCAGACCATGGGCCACAGCTTCGACGGCATCGAGGAATACGACAACCCGCTGCCGCAGTGGTGGTTCATGCTGTTCGCTGGCACGCTGGTGTTTTCCGTGGGCTATCTGATCCTCTATCCGGGCCTGGGCAACTGGAAAGGCATCCTGCCGGGTTACGAGGATGGCTGGACCGGGGTCCACGAGTGGGAAAAGGAAATGAACAAGGCTGATGCCAAGTTCGGCCCGATCTTCGCCAAATTTGCCGCCATGCCGGTAGAGGAAGTGGCGAAGGACCCTCAGGCGCTGAAAATGGGTGGCCGTCTGTTCGCCTCCAACTGCTCGGTGTGCCACGGCTCCGACGCCAAGGGCGCGTTCGGTTTCCCTAACCTCGCCGACAGCGACTGGCGCTGGGGCGGCGACGCCGACACCATCAAGACCACCATCATGGGTGGCCGGATGGCGGCGATGCCGGCCTGGGGCGAAGTGTTGGGCGAGGCCGGGGTGAAAAACGTGGCCGCCTATGTGCGTCACGAACTGGCCGGTCTGCCATTGCCCGCCGACAGCAAGGCTGATCTGCAAGCCGGACAGCAGGCGTTCAGCACTACGTGCGTCGCCTGTCATGGGGCAACCGGCCACGGCACTGAAGCCATGGGCGCGCCGAATCTGACGCACCCGGCCGGGTTTATCTATGGCACCAGCCTGACCCAACTCGAGCAGACCATTCGCCATGGTCGTCAGGGTCATATGCCGGCGCAGAATGAGCTGTTGGGTAACGATAAAGTGCAATTGCTCGCCGCTTATGTGTACAGCCTGTCGCAAGGATTGAATACAGAAAAACTTATTACTGAAGACAACAAGAAGTAATCATTGCGTACATCTCTGCCGCACCTTTCTCGGTGCGGCAGCATCCCGCCCCTTTGCGACGCATTGTCGCACCCCTTCACACCCTCTCCTTTCGGTTCCTCTGATTCGGGTCTACGCTTGCTCGATGCGGACTGGCTTGTGCCGGTTCCAGGTCAACGCTGACTGATGTGTTCCGCGAACCGGCTGACTGATGTGGCCGCAAACGCCGGTAGATACCGGCTGTCGTGCCATTTACCGTCCGTTACCCGAACCGAGCGTTTGAACACACCCCCGTTACAAGCGACCTGAACCCCTCGCTTTTTTCGTCCGCTGCGACATTTTGTCCGAGGCCGATTTTGTCCTTACGCGGCGCATGGAAAGGCCGCAGAATCAGCGTTGGAAAGCATTGACCCAGGTCATGGCGCGTTGCAATGACCCCCTGCTCTCTGCATACTTGCGGCCGATTTTAATCCTAATAAAACACCCAAACCGTGGAACCTTAGAATGAGCACAGCAATCAGTCCGACTGCTTATAACTATAAGGTAGTCCGCCAGTTCGCCATCATGACGGTGGTCTGGGGGATCCTTGGCATGGGGCTCGGTGTCTTCATCGCCTCGCAACTGGTCTGGCCGGAATTGAACTTCGGTCTGCCGTGGACGAGCTTTGGACGCTTGCGCCCGTTGCACACAAACCTGGTGATTTTCGCCTTCGGTGGTTGTGCACTGTTTGCCACTTCCTACTATGTCGTACAGCGAACCTGCCAGACGCGACTGATCTCCGACAGCCTCGCCGCCTTCACCTTCTGGGGCTGGCAAGCGGTGATCGTCGGCGCAATCATCACCTTGCCACTGGGTTACACCACCACCAAGGAATATGCAGAGCTGGAATGGCCGATCGCCATTTTGCTGGCCATTGTCTGGGTCACCTACGGTTTGGTGTTCTTCGGCACCATCACCAAGCGCAAAACCAAGCACATCTATGTGGGTAACTGGTTCTACGGCGCGTTCATCGTCGTCACGGCGATGTTGCACATCGTCAACCACATGTCGCTGCCGGTGAACCTGTTCAAGTCCTACTCCGCCTACTCCGGCGCGACGGATGCGATGATCCAGTGGTGGTACGGCCACAACGCGGTGGGTTTCTTCCTGACCACCGGTTTCCTCGGGATGATGTATTACTTCGTGCCGAAACAGGCCGAACGTCCGATCTACTCCTATCGCCTGTCGATCGTGCACTTCTGGGCATTGATCACCCTGTACATCTGGGCCGGCCCGCACCACTTGCACTACACCGCACTGCCGGATTGGGCACAATCGTTGGGCATGGCGATGTCGATCATTCTCCTGGCGCCAAGCTGGGGCGGCATGATCAACGGCATGATGACCCTGTCGGGCGCCTGGCATAAGCTGCGCACCGACCCGATCCTGCGTTTCCTCGTGGTGTCGCTGGCGTTCTACGGCATGTCGACCTTCGAAGGGCCGATGATGGCGATCAAGACCGTCAACTCGCTCTCGCACTACACCGACTGGACCATCGGCCACGTACACGCTGGCGCTCTCGGCTGGGTGGCGATGATCTCGATCGGCGCGATCTACCACATGATCCCGCGCCTGTTCGGTCGTGCGCAGATGCACAGCGTCGGCCTGATCAACGCGCACTTCTGGCTCGCGACCATCGGTACCGTGCTGTACATCGCGTCGATGTGGGTCAACGGCATCACTCAGGGCCTGATGTGGCGTGCAATCAACGATGACGGCACCCTCACCTACTCGTTCGTTGAAGCGCTGCAAGCCAGCCACCCGGGTTACATCGTGCGTGCCTTGGGCGGAGCTTTCTTCGCCAGCGGCATGTTCCTGATGGCTTACAACGTATGGCGCACCGTGCGCGCCTCGAACGCTGTTGAAGCTGAAGCCGCCGCCCAGATCGCTGTCGTTGGAGCTCACTGATGAAGCATGAAGCTGTCGAGAAGAATATTGGCCTGCTGGCCTTCTTCATGGTCATCGCCGTCAGCGTTGGCGGCCTGACCCAAATCGTTCCGCTGTTTTTCCAGGACGTCACCAACAAGCCGGTCGAAGGCATGAAGCCGCGTTCGGCGCTGGAGCTGGAAGGCCGCGACGTTTACATCGCCAACGGTTGTGTCGGCTGCCACTCGCAGATGATCCGTCCGTTCCGCGCCGAAACCGAACGCTACGGCCACTACTCGGTTGCTGGTGAAAGCGTCTGGGATCACCCGTTCCTGTGGGGTTCCAAACGTACCGGTCCGGATCTGGCTCGCGTCGGCGGTCGTTACTCTGATGACTGGCAACGTGCGCACTTGTACAACCCGCGCAACGTGGTGCCTGAGTCGAAAATGCCGGCTTACCCGTTCCTCGTGGAAAACAAGCTCGACGGCAAGGAAACCGCCAAGAAAATGGAGGTCCTGCGCACCCTCGGCGTCCCTTACACCGACGAAGACATCGCCGGTGCTCAGGATGCCGTGAAGGGCAAGACCGAAATGGACGCGCTGGTGGCCTATCTGCAAGGCCTGGGCACCATCATCAAAAGCAAACGGTGAATTAGATGGATATCGGGATGATTCGTGGCCTGGGCACCGTTGTCGTGATGGTGGCCTTCATCGGTCTGGCGTTGTGGGTGTTCAGCCCCAAGCGCAAGTCGGAGTTTGAAGACGCGACCTTGTTGCCTTTTGCGGATGATCCCGAAGCCATCAAGCACGTCGAGCAAGCTTCTAGGAGTAACAAAGAATGACTACATTCTGGAGTCTGTACGTCACAGTCCTCAGTCTCGGTACGATCTTTTCCCTGACCTGGCTGCTGCTGTCGACCCGCAAGGGCCAGCGCAGCGAACAGACGGACGAGACCGTCGGGCACTCCTTCGACGGGATCGAGGAGTACGACAACCCACTGCCAAAATGGTGGTTCATGCTGTTTGTCGGCACCATCATTTTTGCCTTGGGCTACCTGGTGCTGTACCCGGGTCTGGGCAACTGGAAAGGCCTGCTGCCGGGGTACAACTACCTCGATAACGACAAGCAGACCGCGTTCGCCAACGGCCAGACCGGCTGGACCGGCGTGCATGAGTGGGAAAAGGAAATGGCCCGCTCGGACGCCAAGTTCGGTCCGATCTTCGCCAAGTTCGCGGCGATGCCGATCGAAGAAGTTGCCAAGGATCCGCAAGCACTGAAGATGGGTGGCCGTCTGTTCGCCTCCAACTGCTCGGTGTGCCACGGTTCCGACGCCAAGGGTGCTTACGGTTTCCCGAACCTGACCGACGCCGACTGGCGCTGGGGCGGCGAGCCGGAAACCATCAAGACCACCATCATGGGCGGTCGTCACGCGGTGATGCCGGCCTGGGCTGAAGTGATTGGCGAGCAAGGCGTTGCCGACGTCGCGGCATTCGTCGTGACCAACCTGGATGGCCGCAAACTGCCGGAAGGCACCAAGGCTGACCCGGCCAACGGCGGCAAACTGTTCGCCGCCAACTGCGTGGCCTGCCACGGTCCGGCCGGCAAAGGCACCCCCGCCATGGGCGCGCCTGACCTGACCCATCCGGGCGCTTTCATCTACGGTTCGAGCTTTGCGCAACTGCAGCAGACCATCCGTTACGGCCGTCAGGGCCAGATGCCTGCGCAGGAACAACTGCAAGGCAACGACAAGGTTCACTTGCTGGCGGCGTATGTTTACAGCCTGTCCCACGGTGAAAAAGCACCGGAAGCGAACGCCGAATAAGGCCAGCGCTTGAAACAAAAAAAGGCCCCGCCAACGTTGATTGGCGGGGCCTTTTTCATGCTGGCATTCATGCCTTGAAACGTTTGCTCAATAGACCTGAATCGCAGTGCCCTGTAGGTTTTTCTCACCCCCGATGAGCAGCATCGGGCCAACCTTCAAGGATGAAGCCCACATGTCAAAAAATGACGAAGCCACACAGCCCAATCAGCCTCAGCCCCATCACGACGATGGAGCCAAACCCGCACAAACGCCTGTACAACCCAAACGTTCTACGTCAACACAAACCGGTAACGGTAGCGGCCTTGACGGCCTCGGCGGCGGCCGATTGCCATGACAGACAGGGCAGCAAAACACAGCGAACATTTACCCGATATCCTGCGCCCCTGCTCCATGGCATGGACGCTTTCGCCGGTGCCGTTATGACAGTGATAAACCGATCGTCCGCAATCCACCTTTTCGATTGCCGCGCAAACCCCAAGGTAGTAACGTTTCTACACCCGAATCACTGGAGGCCGAAAATGATGGCCATCACGACTATTTCCAGCCGCGAATTCAATCAGGACACCAGTGCTGCCAAAAAAGCGGCACATCAGGGTCCGGTCATCATTACCGATCGTGGCAAGCCTGCCCATGTACTACTGAGCATTGAGGAGTACCAGAAACTGACCGGTAGCCAGACCAGCATCGTCGATCTGCTGGTTATGCCGAATGCGCCTGACATCGAATTCGAACCCGAGCGCGCCGTCATCACCCCTCGCAGCGTGGACCTGTCTTGATGTTTCTACTCGATACCAATGTCGTTTCCGAGTTGCGAAAACCCCAGGCTGACAAGCAAGTGGTGAGTTGGGCAAACAGTATCGCCCCGGCCAGCCTGTATTTATCGGCTATCACCCTGCTGGAGCTGGAAACCGGCATTCTGCGCATCGAACGCCGCGACCCGCCACAAGGAGGAATGCTGCGCAACTGGCTTGAGCGTCACGTCAAACCCGCATTCTCGGGAAGAATCCTCTCGGTCGATACCGTCGTCGCTACTCGATGCGCACAGCTGCATGTGCCTGATCGCAGCAATGAGTGCGACGCCTTGATCGCTGCCACCGCACTTGTACATGGGCTGACCCTGGTCACCCGTAACGTTGCGGATTTTCAACTCAGCGGCGTTCATTTGATCAACCCATGGATCGCCGCCAATCACTGATCGTAAAAAGCCCCGCCAGAGCACTGGCGGGGCTTTTTTTCATGGGTGTCGGGCAAAGATTGAATGCACCGGCGTGGTATCAATCAATGTTCGATTGCGCCACTGGTTGTTTTTCACCAGATAGATCTGCAACTGCGTGCGATCCTCGGTAAAACTGGCAACCAGATAGGTTTGTTGAGACGTACTGCCACTCAGGTACATGGGCACGCGGCCCTCCCAATAGGAATCGCCTCCATCCTTATGCAAATGGCCGGCGAAGATCGCCGTCACTTGATATTTGTTGATCATGTCGCGAAAGCGCTTCTGTTGTGCCTGGGTACCCTTGTGTTCCAACGGCTTATGCATATTGATGATGATGGCATAACCCGAAGCACGGGCCAGTCTGAGGTCCGTTTCGAGCCAGTCCAGTGCATCATTGATTTCAAACGTCGTCGGATTCAGTGGATGAGCAATGCGAGTCGTATAAGTATATCGCCGTTGATCATCAGCGGCACTTGGGCTTGCGCACCATGCTGCTTTCTGAAATCGGCAATACTCGCAAGCTGAGTATCAACCAGCCACTTGGAGCGAGCATCGAACTCCACGGTGGATTCGGCTTCCCGGTTATCTGTCTTGTCTGTCCATGGGTATTGAGTATCTGACGCAAAAACCATGTGTTTCGGAATTCCCGTTACAGCCTGAGCGGAGGCGACCGAAGCCAATAAACAAACACTCAGCAAAACGTTTGTAAACTTGTTAAAAGCCATACTTTAAATTCCATTTAAATTAATCAGTTGCACGCGAATACATTTCACGAAAACAAAACCCATTCAAAAAAACAGAAAACTTCAAAGCGCAAACGAAGAACAATCAATTAGATATATTTCAGTCGCAGTAAACCTGCTACATGTGTGAAATTAATTTTTTAAACATTCATCAGCAACGGTTGCCGTTGAAGCCTGAAGACCGCACCGTGCGTGCCCTCCCCATTTTTTGAGCGTGCGAAGGCAATGGCTTCGAAACGACCATCCCCTGACGCAATGGATTAGCCGGCACGGCAAAACCGTCCATACTCAACAAGTCAATTGACCTGCATCAGGTTTTGCTGCATTCGCTACACCATTCAGGTTTTTTACCCAACGCGACCAAAGGTCGCACCCTTGACCCAGAGCGACCGGCGTATCATTGCGCCACTGCAACACCCCTTTTTGACCCCGGTCGGCACGTATCGACCGAGGCATTTTTCCACTGCCGTGGGATGCAATGATGAGCAACCAGATTCCGGTACACGACGTCACACCACCAAGCAAAAACGCGAACAACAGCGTTGACCTTTACGCCTCTCGAGAAAAAATCTACACCCGCGCTTTCACCGGCCTGTTCCGCAATCTGCGAATAATGGGCGGCGCCGCCTTGTTCCTGCTGTATTTCGGCACGGTGTGGCTGAACTGGGGCGGTCATCAGGCCGTGTGGTGGAACCTGCCCGAGCGCAAGTTCTTCATCTTTGGCGCGACCTTCTGGCCGCAGGATTTCATCCTGCTGTCGGGCCTGTTGATCATTGCCGCGTTCGGCCTGTTCTTTATCACCGTGTATGCCGGGCGCGTCTGGTGCGGTTACACCTGCCCGCAAAGTGTGTGGACGTGGATTTTCATGTGGTGCGAGAAGGTCACTGAAGGCGACCGCAACCAGCGCATCAAGCTCGACAAGGCGCCGATGAGTGCCAACAAATTCCTGCGCAAAGCCGCCAAACATTCGATGTGGCTGTTGATCGGCTTTGTGACCGGCATGACCTTCGTCGGCTACTTCTCGCCGATCCGCGAACTGGTCTTCGAGTTCTTCACCGGCCAGGCGGATGGCTGGTCTTACTTCTGGGTCGGTTTCTTCACCCTCGCCACCTACGGCAACGCCGGTTGGCTGCGCGAGCAAGTGTGCATTTACATGTGTCCGTATGCGCGCTTCCAGAGCGTAATGTTCGACAAGGACACGCTGATCGTCTCTTACGACCCGCGTCGCGGCGAAAGCCGTGGCCCGCGCAAGAAAGGTATTGATTACAAAGCCCAGGGCCTGGGTGATTGCATCGACTGCACTATGTGCGTGCAGGTCTGCCCGACCGGCATCGACATCCGTGACGGGCTGCAAATCGAGTGTATCGGCTGCGCGGCGTGCATCGATGCCTGCGACAGCATCATGGACAAAATGGATTACCCGCGCGGGCTGATCAGCTACACCACCGAACACAACCTGTCCGGGCAGAAAACCCATAAACTGCGGCCACGCCTGATCGGCTATGCCGTGGTGTTGCTGGCGATGATCAGCCTGTTGGTTACCGCGTTCTTCATGCGCTCGCTGGTCGGTTTCGACGTCAGCAAGGACCGTGTGCTGTACCGCGAAAACGCTGAAGGCCGGATCGAAAACGTCTACAGCCTGAAGATCATGAACAAGGACCAGCGCGATCACACTTACGTGCTGGAAGCCGCCGGTTTGCCGGATCTGCGCCTGCAAGGCAAACGTGAGATCAAGGTCGCGGCCGGCGACATCGTCAGCATGCCGGTCGAGTTGTCGAGCGCACCGGAACAACTGCCATCGAGCACCAACGAGGTGAAATTCCTCCTCAAGGACGCCGATGACGACAGCGTCCACGTTGAAGCCAAGAGCCGATTCATCGGCCCACAAATCCGTTGAGAGAACTGAACATGCCCGCAGCAAACGCCGCAAGTCCCTGGTACAAGCACCTTTGGCCATGGATCATCATCGGGATTCTGGCCTGTTCGGTGACCCTGACGCTGTCGATGGTGACCATTGCGGTGAACAACCCGGACAACCTCGTCAACGACAACTATTACGAGGCTGGCAAAGGTATCAACCGTTCGCTCGACCGTGAATTGTTGGCGCAGAATCTGAAGATGCGCGCGGCTGTGCATCTGGATGACGTGACCGGTGAAGTCGATCTGCGCCTGAGCGGTGACAGCCAGCCGAAGACGCTGGAATTGAACCTGATTTCACCGACGCAGCCGGAGAAGGATCGCAAGATCGTTCTGACACGCAGCGAGACCGAAACCGGGCGTTATATTGGTCAATTGGGTGACAAGGTCGAAGGTCGCCGGTTTGTCGAATTGCTCGGCAGTCAGGATGATCACGTCTGGCGCATGTTCGAAGAAGAGCTGGTGAGCCATGACAAGGATCTGCTGCTCGGTGATGAGCCGCTGCAAGGTGCGGAAGACCTGAACAAATAAGCCAAGATCAGAAGCCCCTCACCCTAGCCCTCTCCCAGAGGGTGAGGGGACTGATCTCGAGCGTTTGCACGTTTTGTGTATGACAGTGAAAATCCAGTCTCACACCGATCGGCTCCCTCTCCCCCCGAGAGAGGGCTGGGGTGAGGGCAAGCGGACAACTCCAATGCAAGGGTTTACCCCCTCAACGATGCCATGACCACCCCACTCCCCTGCTACCACTGCGCCCTGCCCGTCCCTGCCGGCAGCCGCTTCACCGCCGTCGTGCTCGGGCAATCCCGCGAATTCTGCTGCCCGGGCTGTCAGGCCGTGGCCGAAGCCATCGTCGCCGGCGGTCTGGAAAGCTATTACCAACACCGCAGCGAAGCTTCCGCCAACCCCGAAGCATTGCCGGTGCAACTGACCGACGAACTGGCGCTGTACGACCGCCCCGATGTGCAGCAACCCTTTGTCCGCCACGAAGGCGAACTGGCCGAAACCACCCTGCTGATGGAAGGCATCAGTTGCGCCGCGTGTGGCTGGCTGATCGAGAAACACCTGCGCACGCTGCCCGCCGTGGCCGAAGCACGCTTGAATTTGTCCAACCATCGTTTGCACGTGCGCTGGGCCGACGCGCGGTTACCGCTGAGCCAGATCCTCGCCGAACTGCGCCACATCGGTTACGCCGCACATCCGTATCAGGCCGACCGCGCCAGCGAACAACTGGCCAGCGAAAACCGCCTGGCCCTGCGTCAACTCGGCGTGGCTGGACTGCTGTGGTTCCAGGCGATGATGGCGACCATGGCCACCTGGCCGGAATTCAACATCGACCTCAGCCCCGAGCTGCACACGATCCTGCGCTGGGTCGCGCTGTTCCTGACCACGCCGATTGTGTTCTACAGTTGCGCGCCGTTCTTCAAAGGTGCAATGCGCGATCTGCGCACGCGCCACCTGACCATGGATGTTTCGGTGTCGCTGGCGATCGGCAGTGCCTACATTGCCGGGATCTGGACCTCGATCACCGGGGTCGGCGAGTTGTACTTCGACGCAGTCGGCATGTTCGCTTTGTTTCTGCTCGCCGGTCGCTATCTGGAACGTCGTGCCCGCGAGCGCACAGCCGCCGCCACCGCGCAATTGGTCAATCTGTTGCCTGCCTCTTGCCTGCGCCTTGATTCCGCCGGCCAGAGCGAACGCATCCTGCTCAGCGAGCTACGCCTCGGTGAGCGGATTCTGGTACAGGCAGGCTCGATTCTGCCGGCAGATGGCAGAATCATCGACGGCCAGTCGAGCATCGACGAATCGCTGCTCACCGGTGAATACCTGCCGCAACCCCGCATGCCGGGCGATGCGGTGACCGCCGGCACGCTCAACGTTGAAGGCGCGCTGACCGTGGAAGTTCAGGCACTGGGACAGGACACGCGCCTGTCAGCCATCGTTCGCCTGCTCGACCGCGCCCAGGCGGAAAAACCGCGACTGGCAGAAATCGCCGACCGCGCCGCGCAATGGTTTTTGCTGCTATCGCTGATCGCCGCAGCGGCCATCGGCCTGCTGTGGTGGGAGCTGGATTCGTCGCGCGCATTCTGGATCGTCCTCGCCATGCTGGTCGCCACCTGTCCGTGCGCACTGTCGCTGGCGACACCGACCGCGCTCACTGCCGCCACCGGCACCCTGCACAAACTCGGCTTGCTGCTGACCCGTGGCCATGTGCTGGAAGGCCTGAATCAGATCGACACGGTGATTTTCGACAAGACCGGCACCCTCACCGAAGGCCGGCTGGTGCTGCGCTCGATTCGTCCACTCGCGGCGCTCGACAGTGATCAATGTCTGAGCCTTGCCGCCGCCTTGGAAAACCGTTCGGAACACCCGATTGCCCGCGCCTTCGGCCGTGCGCCGCTGGCCGCTGACGAAGTCCACAGCACGCCGGGGCTTGGCCTCGAGGGGTTGGTCGGCGGACAGCGCTTGCGCATCGGCCAGGCGGAATTTGTCGGCGCCCTCAGCGGCACTGCAACACCGTCGATGCCGGACGAGGCCGGCCAATGGTTGCTGCTCGGCGACACTCAAAGGCCACTGGCGTGGTTCGTCCTCGACGATCGCTTGCGTGACGACGCGCCCGCGCTGCTCGCCGCTTGCAAGGCACGCGGCTGGCGCACATTGCTGTTGTCCGGCGACAGCTCGCCGATGGTCGCCAGTGTGGCGGCCGAACTGGGCATTGATGAGGCGCGCGGTGGCCTGCGCCCGGACGACAAACTGCAAGTGCTGCAACAGCTGCACAAGGAAGGTCGCAAAGTGCTGATGCTCGGTGACGGCGTCAACGATGTGCCGGTGCTCGCCGCGGCGGACATCAGCGTGGCTATGGGTTCGGCCACCGATCTGGCGAAAACCAGCGCCGACGCTGTGCTGCTGTCCAACCGCCTCGACGCCTTGGTCCAAGCCTTCACCCTGGCGCGCCGCACCCGGCGGGTAATCATCGAGAACCTGCTGTGGGCCGCGCTGTACAATGGCCTCATGTTGCCGTTCGCCGCCCTCGGCTGGATCACTCCGGTGTGGGCCGCCGTCGGCATGTCGATCAGTTCGTTGACCGTGGTGCTTAATGCCCTGCGCCTGACTCGCCTGCCGAGTCCGCCGCCCGCCAGCACCCGCTCGCAAACCCGCCCGCTGCCGGCCTGAGCCGCGCGGGCGCCTGGAGTACCGATGCCAGCTCTCTACGTGATGATTCCGGCCGCCCTGCTGATCGTGGCCATCGCCGTGTACATCTTTTTCTGGGCGGTGGACAGCGGTCAGTACGACGACCTCGACGGCCCGGCGCACAGCATCCTCTTCGACGATCAGGATCCGAACCACACGGCGGCGGTGGACGAAGCCAACCCCAACAAACCGGACGACAAGGCCCCACCCCATGCTTGAACTGGCGCCCTTGCTGGTATCGGCATTGATCCTCGGCTTGCTCGGTGGCGGTCATTGTCTGGGCATGTGCGGCGGTTTGATGGGCGCGCTGACCCTGGCGATTCCCAAGGAACAGCGCAGCCGCCGCTTTCGTTTGCTGCTGGCGTATAACCTTGGGCGAATTCTCAGTTATGCCACGGCGGGCTTGCTGATCGGGCTCGCGGGGTGGGCGGTGGCGAACAGTCCGGCGGCGCTGTTCATGCGTGTGTTGGCCGGGTTGTTGCTGATTGCCATGGGTTTGTATCTGGCCGGCTGGTGGAGCGGGTTGACGCGCATTGAAAGTTTGGGGCGCGGGCTGTGGCGCTACATTCAACCCGTCGCCAATCGCTTGCTGCCGGTGTCGAGTCTGCCTCGCGCGCTATTGCTTGGCGCATTGTGGGGCTGGCTGCCGTGCGGACTGGTTTACAGCACGTTGTTGTGGTCGGCGAGTCAGGGCAATGCGCTGGACAGCGCGTTGTTGATGCTCGCCTTTGGGCTCGGGACCTGGCCGGTGCTACTCGCCACGGGCCTCGCGGCAGAACGCGTCACCGCCATTTTGCGCAAACGCAGCGTGCGCATGGCTGGTGGGTTGCTGGTAATTCTGTTTGGCATCTGGACATTGCCGGGGCCGCATCAACATTGGTTGATGGGCCATTAGATCGGCGGCGCGGCCTTCGCGAGCAAGCTCGCTCCCACAGGGGATTTGAGGCGTACACAAAATCTGTGGGAGCGAGCTTGCTCGCGAAGAGGCCTGCATGATCAACACACCTCCTCCCCCGTTGATGCAAATCAACAGCCCCATCGCCGCCCCCCGATAGACTCGCCACACTGCCAGCCTATCCGGGGGAATGCCCGCATGCTCGACGCCATTCGTTGGGACTCTGATCTGATCCGCCGCTACGACTTGGCGGGGCCGCGCTACACCTCCTATCCGACGGCCGTGCAATTTCACAGTCAGGTCGGCACCTTCGACCTGTTCCATGCCCTGCGCGACAGCCGTAAGGCCCTGCGCCCGTTGTCGCTGTACCTGCATGTGCCGTTCTGCGCAAACATTTGCTACTACTGCGCCTGCAACAAAGTCATCACCAAGGATCGCGGTCGCGCGCAGCCCTATCTGCAGCGGCTGGAGCAGGAGATCCAGTTGATCGCCTGCCACCTCGACCCCGCGCAGAAAGTCGAGCAACTGCACTTTGGCGGCGGGACACCGACCTTTCTCAGCCACGACGAACTGCGTCAGCTAATGGCGCACCTGCGCAAGCATTTCAATCTGCTGGACGACGACTCCGGCGACTACGGTATCGAGATCGACCCGCGCGAAGCCGACTGGTCGACCATGGGCCTGCTGCGCGAACTCGGCTTCAACCGGGTCAGCATCGGCCTGCAAGACCTCGATCCGGCGGTGCAGCGGGCGGTCAATCGCCTGCAGAGCCTGGAAGAAACTCGCGCGGTGATCGACGCTGCACGTACTTTGCAATTTCGCTCGATCAACATCGATCTGATCTATGGTTTGCCCAAGCAGACCCCGGACAACTTCGCCCGCACTGTCGATGAAGTCATCAGTCTGCAACCGGACCGGCTCTCGGTGTTCAATTACGCGCACCTGCCGGAGCGCTTCATGCCGCAACGGCGGATCAATGCCAACGACTTGCCGAGCCCGGCGCAGAAGCTGGAAATGCTTGAGCGCACCATCGAACAACTGACCGCCGCCGGCTACCGCTACATCGGCATGGATCACTTCGCCCTGCCCGACGATGAACTGGCGATTGCCCAGGAAGAGGAAACCCTGCAACGCAACTTCCAGGGTTACACCACACACGGTCATTGCGATCTGATTGGTCTGGGGGTTTCCGCGATCAGCCAGATCGGCGACCTGTACTGTCAGAACAGCAGCGATCTCAACGAGTACCAGAACACCCTCGCCGCCGCACAACTGGCGACCAGCCGGGGCCTGGTGTGCAACGCCGATGATCGCTTGCGCCGAGCGGTGATCCAGCAACTGATCTGCAACTTCAGCCTGGAATTCGCCGAAATCGAGCAACAGTTCAACATCGACTTTCAGGGTTACTTCGGCGCGCTGTGGCCGCAACTGCAAGGCATGGCCAGCGATGGTTTGATCGAACTGGATCGCGAGCGGATTGAAGTGTTGCCGGCGGGACGGCTGCTGGTGCGTTCGGTGTGCATGGTGTTCGATGCGTATCTGGAACAGCAGAACCGTCAGCGTTTCTCGCGGGTGATTTAGTTTTTCATCAGCAGCGAACCGACTTTCATATTCTGATCCGCCGTCAGGCCCGACTGCCCCACCACTTTGGACAAGGCCAGGTTGGCGGTGATCAGACCCGTATTCAACGCGGCGATGGCGCCGCGCAGAGCCGCGACCTTGTTGATCTTTTCTTCGTTGGAAAGGCGCTTGTCGGCCATGACCGCTTCGATGAGCGCTTTTTTTTCGGCAATCTGTTTTTGCAACTTGCGGATCATCTTCAGCAATTGCTGGATGTTCTCTGGCAGCCCACTGTCGTCGATGTCGCTGTTTTCACCACCGACACCGGCGGATTTTTCGATCGACGCACCGGACAGCGACACTTTGACGCCCTCGACCAAGGTCGGGGTTGCCTCTTCGGTCGAGCCTGGATCGCGTGCATTGCCAGACACTGTCTTAAACGTTTCCGGCACTGCCGCAACGTCGCTGCTACCGGGGCCCAGCGTGCCAATGGCGGCCATCGAATCGTTCCTTGTACGCACTTTGATACCTGTTTATCGGCTGCTGGCCCTGTGGCTTTATGGCTATAGGGCAAAGTCGCCCCAGACTGGCCTGAATGTCCTCCCGTGGGTTACCCTTACGGCTTATGTGTGTTTTCCCACAAGGATCTAAGAAATGTCCGAGCCAGTTAAACTGCGCGCTCACAACCAGGCCCATTGCAAGGATTGCAGCCTGGCCCCTCTCTGCCTGCCACTTTCTCTGAATCTGGAAGACATGGATGCGCTGGACGAAATCGTTAAACGCGGCCGCCCGCTGAAAAAGGGCGAGTTCCTGTTCCGCCAGGGCGACACGTTCGATTCCGTCTATGCAGTACGCTCCGGCGCCCTGAAGACCTTCAGCCTGAGCGACAGCGGCGAAGAACAGCTCACCGGTTTCCACCTGCCGAGCGAACTGGTCGGCCTGTCCGGCATGGACACCGAGAAACACCCGGTGTCGGCCCAGGCGCTGGAAACCACCTCGGTCTGCGAAATACCCTTTGAACGCCTCGATGAACTGGCCCTGCAACTGCCGCAGCTGCGTCGCCAGTTGATGCGCGTGATGAGCCGCGAAATCCGCGACGACCAACAGATGATGTTGCTGCTGTCGAAGAAAACCGCTGACGAGCGCATCGCCACGTTCCTGGTCAACCTGTCCGCCCGCTTCCGCGCTCGCGGTTTTTCGGCCAACCAGTTCCGCCTGGCAATGTCCCGTAACGAAATCGGTAACTACCTCGGTCTGGCCGTGGAAACTGTGTCGCGCGTATTCACGCGCTTCCAGCAAAACGAGCTGATCGCCGCCGAGGGCAAGGAGATTCACATCCTCGACCCGATCCAGCTGTGCGCGCTGGCCGGTGGCTCACTCGAAGGTTAATGCCGATCCGCGGTTGAGCGAACCGTTTCAGCCGCGGGTATACTGCGCCGTTTGCAGCCCTGCCAGGACACCTCGACGATGGTCTTCGACTCCTTCGACATCAAATCCCTGATCCGCCCCGTGATCGATTTCCCGAAACCGGGCGTGATCTTTCGCGACATCACCCCGCTGTTCCAGTCGCCAACGGCCCTGCGCCTGGTGATGGACAGCTTCGCCCACCGCTATGTTGAAGCAGACTTCACCCACATCGGCGCGATGGATGCCCGTGGCTTCCTGATCGGGTCGGTGCTGGCTTACCAGTTGAACAAGCCGCTGGTGCTGTTCCGCAAACAAGGCAAACTGCCGGCGGACGTGCTGGCCGAAGGTTACGCGACCGAATACGGCGAAGCGTTCCTGGAAGTGCACGCCGACAGCCTGTGCGAAGGCGATTCGGTGGTGATGTTCGATGATTTGATCGCCACGGGCGGCACGCTGATTGCCGCGGCCAACCTGATTCGCCGCATGGGCGCGCGGGTGCATGAAGCGGCAGCGATCATTGATCTGCCGGAGCTGCAAGGTTCGCAGCGCCTTGAGGACATGGGCATCCCGACTTTCTGCCTGACGCAGTTTGCGTTGACCGATAAGTAAGTAGCGCCCTTCCGGACGCTTTCGCGAGCAAGCTCGCTCCCACATTAGTTGGAATGCGTTCCCCTGTGGGAGCGAGCTTGCTCGCGAAGTGGCCGGCAGCCTCACTGCAAAACCTAAAGCCCCATCTGCTTGCTGATGATCTCGTTCATCACCTCCCGCGTCCCGCCGCCAATCGACAGAATGCGGTTATCCCGATACAGCCGTTCCACCAGACTCTCGCGCATATAGCCTAGCCCGCCAAGAATCTGCACCGCCTCAGTGGTGATCCGGTCCGAGGTGTCCGTGGCAAAGTTCTTCGCCATCGAAATCTCCTTGATCACACTCTGCCCCGCCGCCATTTTCGCCGCTTGCCGGTAAGTGAATTCCCGCGAGACCTCCAGCGCCGTGGCCATCTCCGCGAGGCGATGTTTGATCACCTGAAACTTGCCGATCGGCTTGCCAAACGCCTCACGCTCACGCGCCCATTTCAGGCTCTGCTCCAACGCCAGTTGCGCCGTCATGTTCGCCATCAACGCCAACGCCAGCCGTTCACTCTGGAAGTTGCCCATGATGCAGGCGAAGCCCATGTTCTCGGCGCCGATCAAGTTACCGACAGGCACGCGGCAGTCGTCGAAGAACAACTCGGCGGTGTCCGACGCCCACCAGCCCATTTTTTTCAACGGGCGGCCAGCGGTGAAGCCCGGGGTGCCCTTTTCGATCAGCAACAGGCTGATGCCGCCAAACCCCGGCGCACCGGTGCGCACCGCGACGGTGTAGAAATCGGCGCGCACGCCGCTGGTGATAAAGGTTTTGCTGCCGCTTACCCGGTAGAAGTCACCGTCACGCACGGCGCGGGTTTGCAGGTTGGCGACGTCGGAACCGCCACCGGGCTCGGTAACGGCCAGGGCGCTGATTTTCTCGCCGCTGAGCACTTGCGGCACGACGCGGTCACGCACGTCAGGGCGCGCCCATTTGACGATCGGCGGCAGGCCGATATCCAGCGAGCCCAGCCCGGCCACAAGCCCGCCAGAGCCGCAGCGCATCAGCTCTTCACTGGCGGCGACCTTGGCGAACAGATCGCCTTCATGACTGCCACCCAGCGCTTCCGGGTAACCGATACCGAGGATGCCCGCCGCGCCAGCCTTCAGGTACAGCTCGCGGGGGAAGCTTTCGGCTTCTTCCCACTGGTCGATGTCCGGCAGGATCTCGCGTTCGACGAAACGTCTGACGCTGTCGCGGACCAATTGATGGCTGGGGTCGAAGTATTCCTGAAAGACAGGCATGGGCGAGCTCCACGGAAGGGTTCGCCGAACTTAACCGAGCGCTTGCTTGGTTTTCAACAGGATTGTGTGAATCAGCAAAACCGAGTCGCGCCATTCGCGAGCAAGCTCGCTCCCACAGGGGATTTGTGAACGACACAAAACCAATGTGGGAGCGAGCTTGCTCGCGAAGGCGTCAGTTCAGACGCCGCATAACTTAGAGGGAGATCGGTTTACGCCCGGCAAACGAATGCGCCAGCGTGCCGCCATCGACCAGCTCCAGCTCGCCACCCAACGGCACGCCGTGGGCGATCCGCGAAGCGATCAAGCCTTTGTTGCTCAGCAGTTGCGCGATGTAATGCGCCGTCGCTTCACCTTCCACGGTCGGGTTGGTTGCGAGAATGACTTCGGTAAACGTGCCCGCCTCTTCGATCCGCGTCATCAACTGCGGGATACCGATCGCCTCAGGCCCGAGACCATCGAGCGGCGACAAATGCCCCTTGAGCACAAAGTAGCGACCACGGAAACCGGTCTGCTCGACCGCATACACATCCATCGGCCCTTCCACCACGCAGAGTAACGTGTCGTCACGGCGGGTATCGGCGCATTGCGGGCACAGGTCGTCTTCGGTCAGCGTGCGGCACTGACGGCAGTGGCCGACCCCTTCCATGGCCTGGCTCAGGGCCTGGGCCAGACGCAAACCGCCACTGCGGTCACGCTCGAGCAACTGCAACGCCATGCGCTGGGCGGTTTTCTGACCCACGCCTGGCAAGGTGCGCAGCGCGTCGATCAGTTGGCGAATCAAAGGGCTGAAGCTCATGGGTAAAAAGTCCGACAAAACAACGAGACGCGGTTTATACCCGCGCCTCTGGCCAGCGTCAAATACTCAATCCTGGGCGACCTTCACCACCAGTTTGCCGAAGTTGCGCCCCTCCAGTAACCCGATAAACGCCTCGGGCGCCTGCTCCAGGCCATCGACCACGTCCTCGCGGAACTTGACCTTGCCTTCGCGTACCCACGGCACCATGTGGCTGATGAATTCCGGCTGGCGATCGCCGTAGTCGTCGAACACGATGAAGCCCTGAATCCGCACGCGTTTGGTCAGCAGTGTGCGTTGCAGCATTGGCAGACGATCCGGGCCTTGCGGCGCTTCGGAGGCGTTATAACCGGCGATCAGACCGCACAGCGGGATACGCGCCTTGGGATTGAGCAGCGGCACCACCGCATCGAATACATGACCACCGACGTTCTCGTAATAGATGTCGATGCCATCGGGGCAGGCCTTGGCCAATTGCTCAGCAAAATCGGGCGCCTTGTGATCGATGCAGGCATCGAAACCCAGCTCTTCGACCACGTACTTGCATTTGTCGGCACCGCCGGCCACACCGACGGCGCGCAGGCCTTTGATCTTCGCCACCTGGCCGACCACCGAGCCCACCGCGCCGGAAGCCGCAGCGACAACGAGGGTTTCACCTTCTTTCGGCTGACCGATGTCCATCAGGCCCATGTACGCGGTCATGCCCGGCATGCCCAACACACCCAGGGCCATCGAAGGGCTCGGCAGCCCGGACGGGATCGGAATGATGTTGCGGCCGTCGCTGATGCTGTGGCTCTGCCAACCGGTGGCGCCGACCACCAGATCGCCTTTATGAAACTTCGGATGACGTGAGTCCTCGACACGGCTGACAGCGCCACCGGTCATCACTTCGCCGATTTGCACCGGCGCGGCGTAGGACGGCGCGTCACTCATGCGCCCGCGCATGTAGGGGTCGAGGGACAGGTACAGGGTTTTCAGCAGCACCTCGCCGTCCGCAAGATCCGGCAGCGCTTCGCGTTCGAGGCGGAAGTTTTCCGGGGTCGGCGCACCGACCGGGCGTGAGGCGAGGACGAAACGTTGATTGAGGGTGAGAGGGTCGGACATGTCAGCGTCTCCTGTGAATAGTGAATTCAGCGGGTATAGGGAGCAGACCGTTGTGGCTTTTGCGCGTTCGATGTTTATTCAGTTGTACCGAGGTGAATTCATTCGCGAGCAGGCTCGCTCCCACTGGGGAATGCATTCCAAAGGTGGGAGCGAGCCTGCTCGCGAAGACGGCCTCAAAGACACCACACCTCCAAGGGCCAGAAACAAAAATGCCAGGCGCAATGCCTGGCATTTTGTGTAGCTCAACTGTCGCCGATTGGCGAATCAGAATGGCAGTTTCATACCGGCTGGCAGGTTCATGCCGGCGGTCATGTTGCCCATTTTGTCCTGGCTGTTTTTTTCGATCTTGCGCACAGCGTCGTTGACGGCGGAGGCGATGACCGCTTCCAGCATTTCTTTGTCATCTTCGCTCATGCCTTCAACCAGGCTCGGGTCGATGCTCACGCTTTTGACGTCGTGACGACCGGTCATCACCACGGTGACCATATCGCCGCCGGCCTTACCGGTGACTTCGGCGTTGGCCAGTTCTTCCTGCATCTTGGCCATTTTTTCCTGCATCTGCTGCGCCTGCTTCATCAGGCCGGCCATGCCACCTTTCATCATGGGAATCACCTCAAAGTACTTGGATCAAAACAGCGCCCGGCCAGCGTGGCCGGGCACCTTCAGTTATTAGCCTTGGGCGACCAAGGCATCGACAGGTTCAATAGTATCGTGCCGCACGACCGCGCCGAACTGCTGAACCATCTGCTGGATGAACGGATCACCGTGGATCGATTCCTCCGCCTCGCGCTGACGGTTGGCGCGGCGACGGGATGCGGCCTGGGCCGGGGTCTCCTGCTCGGGCTTGATCAGTTCGATGGTCAGGCTCAGCGTGCGACCGTGGAACTGGTTCAACGCGTCGTTCAGACGCCGCTGCTGCGTGGCGTTGAACAGTGCACTGTGCGCCGGGTCGAGGTGCATCAGCCAATGATCGCCATCTACCGCGATCAATGTGCAGTTGGCGGCGATGCTGCCGGTCATGCCGGAGATCGGCAGTTTCGGGAACAGTTCCAGCCATTGCAACGCCAGACCTGTTGCCGGCGCCGCAGCCGGTTCTGGCTCGGGTTCCGGGGCCGGTTCAGCGGCGTGTTCGATGGCCAGTTCGTCGAGGTAGCTGTACGCCGAATCCATGTCCGGTTCGATGTAGTCCTCGTCCAGCGGTGGCTCGTCGTCCATGTCGATGCCCGGTGTGGCGGCATCGACGTCGGCGACCGACGGCTCGGGGATCGGTGCGGCGGCCCACTCAGGCGCCTCTGGAACGACGCTGTCCGGGGTCGGCAACGGCATCGGCGGCAACTCGGGTTGCTCGGCGGTGGTTTCCAGCACGGGCTCGACGGCTGGTTGCTGCGCGGGTTCGGGCTCAGGCTCCGCCTCGGGCTCTACCGGGTCATTCCACGGCAGATCGACGACGGCTTCGGCGACGACAGGCGCAGGTTCAGGTTCTGGCGCGGCAACGGGCGCAACCGGCGCAGGCGCGGGAGCCTGCGCGGGTGCAGCGACGGGCGCCGGCGCTGAAACGGGAGCCGGCGCAGCAGCCGCAGCAACTACCGGCGCAGGCTTAGGCGCGGCAGCCACGGAGTTTGCGGAATCAACTGTGGCCTGGCTGATCCCCACTGGCTTTAGCGGTTGCCTCGGGGCATCCGCGGTATCGGCGGGCCGGAAGGCGAGCATCCGCAGCAGGACCATTTCGAAACCACCGCGCGGATCCGGCGCCAGCGGTAAATCTCGCCGACCGATCAGGCCCATCTGGTAATAGAACTGCACATCTTCGGCCGGCAAGGCCTGCGCCAATGCCAGCACGCGATCGCGGTCGCCATGCCCGTTGTCGACGCCTTCCGGCAACGCCTGAGCGATGGCCACCCGGTGCAATACGTTGAGAATTTCCGAGAGCACGCCGTTCCAGTCCGGGCCTTGCTCAGCCAAGTGCCGCACAGCTTCGAGCAACGCCTTGGCGTCGCCTTCGATCAACGAATGCAGGACGTCATAGACCTGACCGTGATCGAGCGTCCCGAGCATCGCCCGCACGTCGGTAGCGAGCACCTTGCCTTCACCGAAGGCGATGGCCTGATCGGTCAGGCTCATGGCGTCACGCATCGAACCGTCAGCGGCGCGACCCAGCAGCCACAGTGCATCGTCTTCGAACGGCACGTTTTCGGCGGTCAGGACGTGGGTCAAATGCTCGACCACACGCTCCGGCGTCATGTTCTTCAGCGAGAACTGCAGGCAGCGCGACAAAATCGTTGCCGGAAGTTTCTGCGGGTCAGTGGTCGCGAGGATGAACTTGACGTACGGCGGCGGCTCTTCGAGGGTTTTCAGCAGCGCATTGAAGGAATGGCTGGAAAGCATGTGCACTTCGTCGATCAGGTAGACCTTGAAGCGCCCACGGCTCGGCGCGTACTGCACGTTGTCGAGCAGTTCACGGGTGTCTTCGACCTTGGTGCGGCTCGCGGCGTCGATCTCGATCAGGTCGACGAAGCGACCTTCATCGATTTCACGGCACACCGAGCACTCGCCGCAGGGGCTGGAAGTGATACCTGTCTCACAGTTCAGGCATTTGGCAATGATCCGCGCAATCGTGGTTTTACCCACCCCACGCGTACCGGTAAACAGGTACGCGTGGTGCAGCCGCTGGCTGTCCAAGGCATTGATCAGAGCCTTGAGCACATGGGTCTGGCCGACCATTTCGCGGAACGAGCGCGGACGCCATTTACGTGCAAGAACCTGATAACTCATCGAAAACCGTCGCAGCGAAGGAAGCAGAAGCGGCTAATGCTAGCGGAGCAAGGGCAAAATTGCATCCGGTGTCCTCGTCTAATATGGCTAAGCTGCATCAGCAGAGGCTTTTATCGGCTCGGGATCGGGAATTACCGGAGCGTTTATGCGGTGGGCCGTGGGGGCGTTGCTGGGAATCAGCTTGAATGTGACGGCAGCGGAACCCCCGTTGCGCTTAGCCATGCCCGACAGCTGGGCGATGCCGATGGTGCAATATGAACGCGGCCGCCCGACCCAGGGCATCCTTTACGATCTGATGCTCAGCCTGGCCACGCAGGTCGGCGTACCGGCCGAGTTTCACGTCCTGCCCCGCGCCCGCGTGCAGTCCGCGATGGAGCATGGCGAGATCGACGTGCGCTGCTATGCCGCGCAGTCGTGGCTGCCGAATCAGTCGGGGGACTACATCTGGAGTCTGCCGTTGTTCTTCCAGCGCGATCTGTTGATCAGCCGCAAGGATCAGTCAGCCAACGCAGATCCCGCGCACCTGCCCCGCCAGTCCATCGGCACCGTTCTGGGCTACACCTACCCCACTCTGCAACCACTGTTCGACGCTGATCGACTGCAACGCGAAGATGCGCGCAATCAGGAGCAGGTGCTGGAGAAACTGCTGGCCGGGCGTTATCGATATGCGGTGAGCAATCAGTGGACGCTGGACTGGTTCAATCAGCGATTGATGCCCGCGCAGCAACTGCAAGGTGTCGCTGTGTTGCAGGAGCAGAAAGTCGGCTGCTATGTGAGGAATGATCCGAAAGTGCCGGTGCAGCGGATCTTGCGCACGTTGTTGCGGATGAAAATGTCGGGGGAGATTGATGAGATTATCCGCCTCTATACCGGCAGTTCTGAAAACACCCCATAACCCCTGTGGGAGCGAGCCTGCTCGCGAAAGCGGTGTCTCAGTCAACTCATCTCTGGCAAGTCTGACGCCTTCGCGAGCAGGCTCGCTCCCACAGTTAACTCAGGGTGCTGACCAAATCGCAGGCACAAAAAAACCGCAGTGGGCGAAACCCATGCAGTTCTGGTTGAAGCGTTCGATTGTTCGTTAAGGTGGTAACCCCACCAGCCACACCCCGGCACACAATGTTCCCGCTGTGGCTGCTGCCTTCCGGCTCTGACCAGGTTCACGGGTAATCGTTGCGGGGGGACCGATGGGGTCACCATAACGACGCTTGCCTGTCGGCGAGCCGCGCCATTGTACCTATCTGAGACGAAGTTACAACCGTTGGTTGCAGATTAAAAATATGAACGGGTTCAAGGACATAAAGATCGCAGCCTGCGACAGCTCTTACAAAGCCAGAACCTCATCCGCCCGGCCGCCCGCCTGCTGGATCACCAGATGAATGAAGTGCAGCTTGGCAATCGCCGCCGCCGGCAGCACGAACGGGTAGAAATCCGGCTGGCCCATGCTGCGTGACAACTCATTGAGCATGCCGGCCAGTTCGATCCACGCGTTGACGAACGACAGAAACGCCTCGCCGCCGGGATGCTCCGGGTCATACAGCGTGCTGGTCGGAAACGGCTGATAGTCGAAATCCATTTCCCGCGCGCTCATGCCGAAGCCCAGTGCGGTGTCTACAGCGTCCATCATGTGCAGGTAATGCGCCCAGGTTTCCGCCCAGTCTTCCCACGGATGCATGGTTGCGTAGGCGCTGACGTAGTGCTGCGGCCAGTCCAGCGGTGCGCCTTGTTGATAATGGCGATCCAGCGCCTCGGCGTAACTGGCGCGCTCGTCGCCGAACAGACTGCGGAATGAGCCGAGCCATGGACCATCGGCGATCAGGCGATCCCAGTAATAGTGGCCAACCTCATGACGAAAATGCCCGAGCAGCGTGCGATACGGTTCGTGCATCGCCGCCCTCACCTGCTCGCGGTGCGCGTCGTCAGCCTCTTTGATGTCGAGGGTGATCAGGCCGTTGGCGTGGCCGGTCATGGGGGCATTGCCTTCGAGGTCGACGCCGATGAAATCGAATGCCAGACCGGTGTCTTCATCCACGGTTTTCGGGATGACCTGCAAGCCGAGGGTGATCAGTTGCGCAACGAGGCGGCGCTTGGCAATTTCGACTTTGCGCCAGCGTTCGGGGTTATCCGGGTCAGAGAGGTCGGGGATGGTGCGGTTGAGGCTGCAAGCGACACACAGGCTGTCGTGGTCGTTGGCCGGCAGCAGCCAGTTGCACGCGGCGGCTGTGTCGAGGTTGGCGCAGCGGCGGAACAATCCCGAGTCGGGATCGGCGTCGAGCGTCCAGGTGCCTTCGTACGGCCCCGGCTGCAGCGAAGTGACGCGGCTTTCTTCGGGTTGATAACCGAGCAATGCGTTACAGGCCAAGCACTGGCTGTTGCGAAAGAACAGCGACTGGCCGCAGCGGCAAGGCCAGACTTTGCTGTTGCGTGAAGATTCGCCCATGAACGGCGCGATGATGCGGGAACTGAGCTGCTCGAAAAAACGGTGCATGGCGATCTCTCCCTGGGGCTTGCCAAGACTAGATCATTCTCGCGCGATGATCGTTCCCACGCTCTGCGCGGAAATGCATCCAGTGACGCTCTGCGTCACAACGGACGCGGAGCGTCCGGGGCGGCATTCCCACGCAGGAGCGTGGGAACGATCACTCAGGCGGAGATACCGTGGGTTTTCAGGAAGGCGATGAAGGTTTCTTCGTCCATCACCTTCACACCCAGCTCATTGGCCTTGGTCAGTTTGGAGCCAGCGCCGGGCCCTGCGACCACACAATGGGTCTTCGCCGACACCGAACCTGCGACTTTCGCCCCCAGGCTTTCCAGATGCTCCTTGGCGACATCACGGCTCATCAACTCGACCTTGCCGGTCAGCACCCAGGTCTCGCCGGACAGCGGCAAACCTTCGACGACTTTCTTCTCGCTCTGCCAATGCATGCCGAAATCACGCAGTTGCTTCTCGGAGGCCTCAGCCAGTTGCCGGTTCTCAGGCAGTGCAAAAAACTCGCGCACCGAATTCGCCTGTTTCTCCGGCAACGCCTGACGCATGTCCAGCCAGTCAGCATTCATCACCGCTTCCAGCGAACCGAATTTGTCCGCCAGTTTCTGCGCGCCACCGGGGCCGACCGAAGGAATGTGCAGTTTGTCGAGGAAGCCACCCAGCGTCGTGCTGGCGGCAAACTCGGCGCCCAGCTCACCCTGATCCTGAATCTGCAAACCATGCCCCAGCAACTCGGCAATCACCTGCTGGTTATGCGCATCTTCAAAGAAGCTGTGAATCTCGTGCGCCACTTCCAGCCCGACGTCCGGCAGGTAAGTCAGCACTTGCGGCAGCGCCTGCTGCACACGCTCCAGCGAACCCAGCGAGCGCGCCAGCACCTTGGCCGTCTCCTCGCCGACATCGGGAATGCCCAGCGCATAGATGAAGCGCGCCAGCCCCGGCTTCTTGCTGTCTTCAATCGCCGCCAGCAGCTTGTTGCTGGAGACTTCGGCAAAGCCTTCCAGATCGACAATGTCATCGAACTTCAGGGCATACAGATCGGCCGGCGAACTGACCAGACCTTCGTCGACCAATTGCTCGACGCTCTTGTCGCCCAGGCCTTCAATGTCCATCGCGCGACGCGAGACGAAGTGAATAATCGCCTGCTTCAGTTGCGCGCCACAGGCAAGACGCCCGACGCAGCGATACACCGCGCCTTCGCTGACGGTTTCCTTGCCTTTGCTGCGTTTGATCAGTTGCGTGCGTTCGACGTGGGAACCGCAGACCGGGCAGCTCTCGGGAATCGCCACCGGCCGTGCGTTTTCCGGACGACGTTCCAGAACCACCTGGACCACTTGCGGAATCACATCACCGGCGCGGCGAATGATCACGGTGTCGCCGATCATCAGGCCCAGACGCGCGACTTCATCCATATTGTGCAGCGTGGCGTTGGCCACGGTGACACCGGCGACCTTGACCGGTTTCAAACGAGCGACCGGGGTGACAGCGCCGGTACGACCGACTTGAAACTCGACGTCGAGCAGCTCGGTGAGTTCTTCCATCGCCGGGAATTTATGCGCGATCGCCCAACGCGGTTCGCGGGCGCGGAAGCCCAGCTCGCGCTGGTCGGCAATGCTGTTGACCTTGAACACCACGCCGTCGATTTCATAGGTCAGCGAGTTACGGCGCGCGCCGATGTCGCGGTAGTAATCGAGGCATTCGTCGATGCCCTTGGCCAGTTTCAGTTCGTGACTGATCGGCATGCCCCATGTCTGCAATTGCTTGAGGTTGCCGATGTGCGTGTCGGCAATATCGTGGGAGACCTGGCCGATGCCGTAGCAGCAGAATTCCAGCGGACGGTTAGCGGTGATCTTCGAATCGAGCTGACGCAAGCTGCCGGCGGCGGCGTTGCGCGGGTTGGCGAAGGTCTTGCCGCCGACTTCCAGTTGCGAGGCGTTGAGACGCTCGAAACCGGCCTTGGACATGAACACTTCACCGCGCACTTCGAGGGTCGCCGGCCAGCCTTCGCCGTGCAGCTTCAGCGGGATGTTGCGCACGGTACGTACGTTGACGCTGATGTCTTCGCCAGTGGTGCCGTCGCCGCGCGTGGCGCCGCGCACCAGCACGCCGTCCTGATAAAGCAGGCTGACCGCCAGGCCATCGAGTTTCGGCTCGCAGCTGTATTCCACCGCCGCACTGCCGCCGAACAGATCGCCCGCCGGCAGATCCAGACCTTCGGTGACGCGGCGATCAAACTCGCGCATGTCGGTTTCTTCGAAGGCGTTGCCGAGACTGAGCATCGGCACTTCGTGACGCACCTGAGTGAACGCGGTCAGCGCCACGCTGCCGACGCGCTGTGTCGGCGAATCGCTGGTGATCAGTTCCGGATTGGCCGCTTCCAGCGCCTTGAGCTCGTGGAACAACCGGTCGTACTCGGCGTCCGGAATGCTCGGCTCGTCGAGAACGTGATAACGGTAGTTGTGTTGATCGAGTTCAGCGCGTAGCTCGAGAATGCGGTTTTTGGCGGCGGTCATGGGTGTTCTCTCATAAAGCAAAAGAGCAGCCGAGGCTGCTCTAATTCATCTATCTGTGGCAGCAGAAGCAAAAGATCGCAGCCTTCGGCAGCTCCTACAGAAATCGCATTCCTGTAGGAGCTGTCGAGTGAAACGCGGCTGCGATCTTTTGATCTTGGCCTTAGCGCTTCTGGGTCAGGGCGCGACGTTCGAATTCGACGATGCGCTGACGGTAGTGCTCAATCGTTTGTGCGGTCAGAACGCTGCGCTGGTCATCTTTCAGTTCGCCGTTCAGTTCCTGCGACAGTTTGCGGGCTGCCGCCACCATCACGTCGAAGGCTTGCTTCGGATGACGCGGGCCTGGCAGGCCGAGAAAGAAGCTCACCGCCGGGGTGCTGAAATGGTCGATGTCGTCCAGATCGAAGATGCCCGGCTTGACCGCATTGGCCATGGAGAACAGCACTTCACCGTTGCCGGCCATGCTTTCGTGACGATGGAAAATATCCATCTCGCCGAAACGCAGACCGCTTTCCAGGATGTTCTGCAACAGCGCCGGGCCTTTGAAGCCGGCAGCGTCGCGGCAGATCACGCTGATCACCAGCACTTCTTCAGCTTGCGGCTGGTCTTTGTCGACCACCGCCGGCGAAGGCTTGCTGCCTTCGGCGAAATCGTCGTCACGGCTGCTGAAGCTCGGGCCGCCGTCCAGATCCAGGTCGAGGTTCAGGTCGCCCTGAGCCGGGCCATTGCTGCCACGCTTGCCACGTTTCGAGCCGGATTCGCGAGGCTCGCGTGCTTCGCGGGCCGGCATGCTCACCGACGGTAGATCGTGTTCGTCCAGTTGCGGCTCTTTATGGTTGTCCAGAACACGGGCCGGGCCCAACAGCTCAGCGCTGGTGTCCTCGTCCGGCAGGTTGGACAGACTTCGGTCAAGACGGAATTTCAGTTTTCCCTTGCCGCCGCGCATACGGCGCCAGCCATCGAAAAGAATACCGGCTATCACAATGATGCCGATGACGATCAGCCACTCGCGCAGACCGATTTCCATGTAATCCCGTGCCTCTATAAAAAATGCTGAAAAATAAGGGGTTTACATTGTGCAAACCGCTTTAAAACGTGGCGCCAACTCTATGTTCTGACAGGCGTTTTGCCCACGTATACGAAAAATTGACATTAAACTAGCACGACCAAAGACAACTTTACACCGTCTGTCTCATTTGGCTTGCGCGAATATGTCGATTGGCCAGCAAGTCGAACGCGGTAAAAAAGTCCTACAGCTCTTAATTACCTTTCCGACACCACGCTGACTCAGGCGTCCACCATCGCCATCGCCTCCTCGACATCCACGGCCACCAGTCGCGAACAACCCGGTTCGTGCATCGTTACGCCCATCAACTGCTCGGCCATTTCCATGGCGATCTTGTTGTGGGTGATATAGATGAACTGCACGGTCTGCGACATCTCTTTGACCAAGCGTGCGTAGCGTCCAACGTTAGCGTCATCCAGTGGCGCGTCAACCTCATCGAGCATGCAGAACGGCGCCGGGTTCAATTTGAAGATGGCAAAAACCAGTGCCAGCGCGGTCAGGGCTTTTTCCCCGCCGGAGAGCAAATGGATGGTGCTGTTCTTCTTCCCGGGCGGCTGCGCCATGATCGTTACCCCTGTATCGAGTAGATCTTCGCCCGTCAGTTCCAAATACGCGCGCCCGCCACCGAAAACTTTTGGGAAAAGCGCCTGTAAACCGCCATTGATCTGATCAAAGGTATCTTTGAAGCGGTTGCGGGTTTCCTTGTCGATCTTGCGAATGACGTTCTCAAGGGTCTCCAGCGCTTCGACCAGATCGGCGTCCTGCGCATCCAGATAACGTTTACGCTCGGATTGTTGCGTGTATTCGTCGATGGCCGCGAGGTTGATCGCACCCAGGCGCTGAATCCGCGCGCTGATGCGTTCGAGTTCTTCTTCGGCTTCGCGTTCACTGGCTTGCGCGGTTAATGTCGCGAGCACGCCGTTGAGATCGTAGCCGTCTTCGAGCAATTGATCCTGCAAGGCCTTGCGGCGCACGGTCAGGGCTTGCCATTCCATGCGTTGCTGCTCGAGCTGACCGCGAATCAGCTGCGATTGCTGCTCGGCCTGAGTGCGGCGTTTTTCTGCATCGCGCAATTCGCGGTCGGCGTCTTCGAGGGCGATCTGCGCGGTCTTGAGTTCTTCGTCGACGGTCATGCGCTTGTCGAGCAACTCTTCCAGTTTCAAGCGCAGCTCTTCCAGCGGCGCCTCGCCCTCCTCCAGATTCAGACTCAACTGTTCGCGTTTTTCGGTGAGGCGCTCGGCCTGCATTTCCAGACGCTCCAGCGCCTGACGCGTGGAGTCGTGCTGCGCGCGTAACGAGCCAAGACGCACGGCCAATTGATGGGCGTGATCCTTGTGCTGCCGCGCTTCCTGACGCACACGGTCGAGGCGTTCGCGCAGGCTGTCGCGCTGGGCCAGCAGTAACTCGCGCTGCTCGGTGTCCAGCGCCATGGCATCCAGCGCGTCCTGCAATTGCATGCGCGCTTCGCCGATCTGTTCGTGCTCAAGCTCGCGCTGCTCGCCGAGTTCGACCAGTTCCTCATCGAGACGCGTACGGCGCAGGGTAAGCTGTTCAGCCTTGGCTTTGCCGGCGGACAGCTGTGCCTTCAATTCGCCCTGCTGACGTGCTTCGTCTTGCAGCAAACGGCGCAAATGTTCGCGACCGTTTTCCTGTTGGCGCTGTTGCGCGCGCAAGGTTTGCAAACGGGTTTCCATGGCCTCGACCGTGGCTTCTTTCTCTTCGCGCTCAAGGTGCAGCGCTTCGATTTCCTGACCACGGGCGAGCATGCCGCTTTCCGCTTCACTGGCCCGGCGCACACGTAAAAAGTGCCGACCGACCCAGTAACCGTCGCGACTGATCAGACTCTCACCGGCGCTCAACTGCCCGCGCAAGGCCAAGGCCTGCTCAAGGCTGTCGACCGGTTTGACCTGACCGAGCCACGGCGACAGATCGATCTGCGCCTCGACTTTATCGAGCAAGCTGCCCGCCACCCGCACGCCATCGCTGGCCGGGCTGAGCAGGCGCAAATCGCCCTGAGTAAAACCGGACAAATCAAAGCCGCTGAAATCGTCGACCAGCACCGCTTGCAGATCAGCGCCGAGCACGGTTTCCACCGCCAGTTCCCAACCGGCCTCGACCTTCAAACCTTCAGCCAGACGCGGACGCTCGGCGAGGTTGTGCTCCTTCAGCCACTCGGCGGTGCCGGTGCCCGGATCGAGCGCGGCTTGCTGCAACGCTTCGAGGGACGCCAAGCGACCGTTGAGACGCTGCAAATCGCCCTGCGCCTGTTGCTGCGCGGTCAGCGCTTGCTGCAATTCCTGACGCAATTGTTCGAGCTTTTCGACCTGCGCTTCTTCGCTGGTCTGCAAATCTTCAAGCGTCGCTTCCGACTCGGCGAGCTGCTCGTTGAGTTCCATGATCGCCGCGTCTTCCGGGTCGGCCGAGAGCAACGCGCGCTCTTCGCCAAGACGCTTTTGCCGGTCAGCCAGACGCTCCATGCTGGTTTCCAGCTGCTGGATGCGCGACTGCTGCACTTCGGCCTGACGGCGCGGTTCGGCGGCGGTCAGGTTGAAGGCGTCCCACTGCTCCTGCCAGCCGTGCATGACCGATTCGGAATCTTCCAGCGCAGCGGCGGCTTCTTCGGCGGCAGCGCTGGTGACTTCCTGCTCGGGGGTGAGCATGTCCAGTTCTTCACCGAGGGTCAGCAGCAACGTGCGGTCGTGGCCCAGGTGCGATTCGGTTTCCAGGCGGGCGCGCTCGGCTTCTTTCAGATCGTCCTGCAACTGCCGCAAACGTTGCTGGCCGTGCTGGATGCTCTGCTCGACCCGGGCGATATCGCCGCCGACCGAATAGAAGCGCCCCTGCACCAGATTGAAGCGTTCGGACAGGTCATGGTGACCGTCGCGCAGGCGCTCGATGGCCGCGTCAGCGTTTCGTTGCTCGGCAACCAGCGCTTCGAAACTGATTTCCTGGGTGCCGATGATCGACTCGCGCTGGCCAACCTGATCATTCAGATCCTGCCAGCGCAGGGCCGACAGTTGCGCCTTGAGCTGACGCTCTTCGGCTTTGAATTCCTGATACTTCTTCGCCGCTTCGGCCTGGCGGTGCAGACGTTCGAGTTGACGCTCGAGTTCGTCGCGCAGGTCAGTCAGACGCGCGAGGTTTTCGTGGGTGCGGCGGATACGGTTTTCGGTCTCGCGACGGCGCTCTTTATATTTCGAGATGCCCGCTGCTTCTTCGATGAAGTTGCGCAGGTCTTCCGGCTTGGATTCGATCAGCTTGGAGATCATCCCCTGTTCGATGATCGAATAGCTGCGCGGACCGAGACCGGTGCCGAGGAAAATATCGGTGATGTCGCGACGACGGCATTTGGTGCCGTTGAGGTAATAGGTGGTCTGGCTGTCGCGGGTGACTTTACGGCGAATCGAGATTTCCGCGTAGGCCGCGTATTCACCGAGCAAGGTGCCGTCGGAGTTGTCGAAAACCAGCTCGATACTCGCTTGGCTCACCGGTTTGCGGCTGGTCGAACCGTTGAAGATGACGTCGGTCATCGACTCGCCACGAAGGTTCTTCGCCGAACTCTCGCCCATCACCCAGCGTACGGCGTCGATGATGTTCGACTTGCCGCAACCATTCGGCCCGACGACCGCCGCCATGTTACTGGGGAAGTTCACCGTGGTCGGGTCGACGAAGGATTTGAATCCCGCCAGCTTGATGCACTTGAGCCGCACGCTTAGGCAACCGTCAGGGCGGAAACCACCAGATCGCAACTGCGCTGGGCGTAAGCCGTCAGCACGATGCGGATCTGCGGCAAATCACGGGCGAGCACGGCGGCCAGCAGGCGTTCAAACAGTTCGAGGAATTCGCTCATGGAGGCCTTGCGCTGTTCGAGGGCGAGGAAGTAGGCACGGCTCATCGCCGGTTGCAGGTTCTCGACCGTCTCTTGCAGGTAAGGGTTATTGGCGAACGGATAGGCGGCGCGCATCACGCTGAAGCTGTCGTCGACGAAGCTGCGGATGTCCTGACGCTCGTAGCTGGTAGTCAGGCGCTGCTGGATCTGCACGAACGGCGCCATGTCCGACTGGACTTGCCAGCCATTGGCCACCGAGTTGCCGAGCAGGATGTACAGCTCGCTCATCAGCGTGCACAGGCTCTGCACCTTGTGCGGCGTCAGCTCGGTGACGTGCGCGCCACGGCGCGGCAGGATCGCGATCAGGTGACGGCGTTCGAGGATCAGCAAGGCTTCGCGGACCGAACCGCGGCTGACATTCAGTGCCAGCGTGACCTTCTGTTCCTGGATGCGCTCTCCCGGCTTCATTTCGCCACGAATGATGCGTTCGGCGAGGTGGTGAGCGATTTGCTCGGCGAGGCTGTCCGGCGCCTTGAACGTCATGGTTGTCCTTCAAACTCTATCGATCTGCACAAGCGGCGCAGTGTAGCGCAAATGCACGGTCATGGCGGAGTGCCCACTCAGCGGTTTTTGGCACGATTCCCGCAAAAAAGCGGGGTGACCGATGAGGGTCAATACTGAATAGACACGTTGTTGATCGACGAAATGCATTTTCCTGACCTTTAAGTCAGAAAACCATTGACCGAAAAGTCAGACCTGCTAAATTCGGCTCAAGTCGGTTAACAACAATAATGAGTCTGCGAGGCCTTCCGTGATCCAGTTTTTACTTAACCAGGAACTCCGTAGCGAGCACGCCCTGGACCCGAATCTGACTGTGCTCAATTACCTGCGTGAACACGTAGGCAAGTCCGGCACCAAAGAAGGTTGCGCCAGCGGTGACTGCGGCGCCTGCACCGTGGTGGTCGGCGAGTTGCAAATGGATGACGAGGGTCGCGAACACATTCGCTATCGCAGCCTCAATTCGTGCCTGACCTTTGTGTCGTCGCTGCACGGCAAACAACTGATCAGCGTCGAAGACCTCAAGCACAAAGGCGAACTGCACAGCGTGCAGAAAGCCATGGTCGAGTGCCACGGCTCACAGTGCGGTTTCTGCACCCCGGGTTTCGTCATGTCGCTGTTCGCCCTGCAAAAGAACAGCGATGCACCGGATCACGCCAAGGCCCACGAAGCGCTGGCCGGCAACCTCTGCCGCTGCACCGGCTACCGCCCTATTCTGGCCGCTGCCGAGCAATCCTGCTGCGGCAAACAACCGGATCAATTCGATGCCCGCGAAGCGGACACCATCGCTCGCCTCAAAGCCATTGCCCCGACCGATATCGGCGAACTCAACAGTGGCGACAAGCGCTGCCTGGTGCCACTGACCGTCGCTGACCTGGCCGATCTTTACGACGCGTACCCACAAGCGCGCCTACTTGCCGGCGGCACCGATCTGGCGCTGGAAGTCACTCAATTCCACCGCACCCTGCCGGTGATGATCTACGTTGGCAACGTCGCAGAAATGAAGCGCATCGAAACCTTCGAAGACCGCATCGAAATCGGCGCCGCCACCGCCCTCTCCGACTGCTACGAAGCGTTGAACGCCGAGTACCCGGACTTCGGCGAACTGCTGCACCGCTTCGCCTCGTTGCAAATCCGCAACCAGGGCACCCTCGGCGGCAACATCGGCAACGCCTCGCCCATCGGTGACTCGCCACCGCTGCTGATCGCCCTCGGCGCGCAGGTTGTGCTGTGCAAAGGCGAAACCCGCCGCACCCTGAACCTTGACGATTACTTCATCGATTACAAAGTCACGGCCCGTCAGGAAAGTGAGTTCATCGAGAAGATCATCGTGCCGCGCGCCACTGCTGAGCAGTTGTTCCGCGCCTACAAAGTCTCCAAGCGTCTGGACGATGACATCTCCGCCGTCTGCGCCGCGTTCAACCTGCGCGTCGAAAACGGCGTGATCACCGATGCGCGCATGGCGTTCGGCGGCATGGCCGCGATCCCGAAACGCGCCGCCCACTGCGAGGCCGCGCTGATCGGTGCGCCGTTCAACAACGCGGTGGTCGAACGTGCCTGCGCCGCACTCGCCGAAGATTTCACCCCGCTCTCGGACTTCCGCGCCAGCAAGGAATATCGCCTGCTCAGCGCGCAGAACCTGCTGCGTAAATACTTCATCGAACTGCAAACACCGCACATCGAGACTCGGGTGACCGCTTATGTCTAACCATCACGGCGTAGAAAAAACCCAAGCCGAACTGGCTGAACTGTTCGCCAAGGATCTGACCTCCGGTGTCGGCCGCAGCGTCAAGCACGACAGCGCCGCCAAGCACGTGTCCGGTGAAGCGCAGTACATCGATGACCGCCTGGAATTTCCCAACCAGCTGCACCTGTATGCACGCATGTCGGATCGCGCCCACGCGAAAATCATCAGCATCGACACTTCACCGTGCTACGCCTTCGAAGGCGTGCGCATCGCCATCACCCACGAAGACGTGCCGGGCCTGAAAGACATCGGCCCGCTGATGCCGGGCGATCCGCTGCTGGCCATCGATGACGTGCAGTTCGTTGGTCAACCGGTGCTCGCCGTTGCGGCGAAAGATCTGGAAACCGCGCGCAAAGCCGCGATGGCCGCGATCATCGAATACGAAGATCTCGAGCCCGTGCTCGACGTGGTTGAAGCCCTGCGCAAACGCCACTTCGTCCTCGACAGCCACACCCACCAGCGCGGCGATTCGGTTTCTGCGCTGGCGACCGCTGAACACCGCATTCAAGGCACGCTGCACATCGGCGGTCAGGAACACTTCTATCTGGAGACGCAAATCTCCTCGGTAATGCCCACCGAAGACGGCGGCATGATCGTTTACTGCTCGACGCAGAACCCTACCGAAGTGCAAAAACTGGTCGCCGAAGTGCTCGACGTGTCGATGAACAAAATCGTCGTCGACATGCGCCGCATGGGTGGTGGTTTCGGCGGCAAGGAAACACAAGCTGCGAGCCCGGCGTGCCTGTGCGCGGTGGTTGCGCACCTCACCGGCCAACCGACGAAGATGCGCCTGCCGCGCGTCGAAGACATGCTGATGACCGGCAAGCGTCACCCGTTCTACGTCGAATACGACGTCGGCTTCGACAGCACCGGGCGCCTGCACGGGATCAACATGGATCTGGCCGGCAACTGCGGCTGCTCGCCGGACCTGTCCGCCTCGATCGTTGACCGCGCGATGTTCCACTCGGACAACTCGTACTACCTCGGTGATGCGACCATCAACGGTCATCGCTGCAAGACCAACACCGCGTCGAACACCGCTTACCGTGGTTTCGGTGGCCCGCAAGGCATGGTCGCGATCGAAGAAGTGATGGACGCGATTGCCCGTCACCTGCAACTCGACCCACTTGCGGTGCGCAAAGCCAATTACTACGGCAAGACCGAGCGCAACGTCACTCACTACTACCAGACCGTCGAGCACAACATGCTCGAGGAAATGACCGCCGAACTGGAAGAAAGCAGCCAGTACCACGAGCGCCGCGAAGCGATCCGTCGCTACAACGCCAACAGCCCGATCCTGAAAAAAGGTCTGGCGCTGACCCCGGTGAAATTCGGCATTTCCTTCACCGCGAGTTTCTTGAACCAGGCCGGTGCGCTGATCCACATCTACACCGACGGCAGCATTCACCTGAACCACGGCGGCACGGAAATGGGCCAGGGCCTGAACACTAAAGTCGCGCAGGTCGTGGCCGAAGTGTTCCAGGTGGAAATCGACCGTGTGCAGATCACCGCGACCAACACCGACAAAGTGCCGAACACCTCGCCGACCGCCGCCTCCAGCGGCGCTGACCTGAACGGTAAAGCGGCGCAGAACGCGGCAGAAATCATCAAGAAACGTCTGGTCGAATTCGCTGCGCGTCACTTCAAAGTCACTGAAGAAGACGTTGAATTCCACAACGGCCATGTGCGCGTTCGCGACCACATCCTGACCTTTGAAGCGCTGATCCAGCAGGCGTATTTCAATCAGGTCTCGCTGTCGAGCACCGGGTTCTACAAGACCCCGAAAATCTATTACGACCGCAGTCAGGCGCGTGGCCGTCCGTTCTACTACTTCGCCTTCGGCGCGGCGTGCTGCGAAGTGATCGTCGACACCCTGACCGGCGAGTACAAGATGCTGCGCACTGACATTCTTCACGACGTCGGCGCCTCGCTGAACCCGTCCATCGACATCGGTCAGGTCGAGGGTGGCTTCATCCAGGGCATGGGCTGGCTGACCATGGAAGAGCTGGTCTGGAACAACAAAGGCAAGCTGATGACCAACGGCCCGGCCAGCTACAAGATCCCGGCCGTGGCGGACATGCCGCTCGACCTGCGGGTGAAGCTGGTGGAAAACCGCAAGAACCCGGAAGACACGGTGTTCCATTCGAAGGCTGTCGGCGAGCCGCCGTTCATGCTCGGGATTGCTTCGTGGTGTGCGATCAAGGATGCGGTGGCGAGCCTCGGTGATTACAAGCATCAGCCGCAGATCGATGCGCCAGCGACGCCGGAGCGGGTGTTGTGGGGCTGTGAGCAGATGCGTCAGTTGAAAGCGGTGAAAGCCGTTGAAACTGAAACCGAGTTGGCTCCGCTCTAGGACCGAGGCGCGGCCATTCGCGAGCAGGCTCGCTCCCACATTTGGAATGCATTTCCCTGTGGGAGCGAGCCTGCTCGCGAAGAGGCCCGAACAGACAACGATGTTGTAGGGGTGAACTATGTACAACTGGATCGACGCCCTCGCCGACCTGCAGAACCAGGGCGAACCCTGCGTTCTGGTGACGATCATCGAAGAACTCGGCTCGACGCCACGCAACGCCGGTTCGAAAATGGTCATCAGCGCTAACCAGAGTTTCGACACCATCGGTGGCGGGCATCTGGAATACAAAGCCATGCAGATCGCCCGCGAGATGCTCGCCAGCGGTAAGCAGGACACCCATCTGGAGCGCTTCAGCCTCGGCGCGAGCCTTGGCCAGTGCTGCGGCGGCGCCACCGTGTTGCTGTTCGAACCGATGGGCCAGGTGCAGGCGCAGATCGCTGTGTTCGGTGCCGGCCACGTTGGCCGCGCCCTCGTGCCATTGCTCGCCAGCCTGCCCTGCCGGGTGCGCTGGATCGATTCGCGCGAGGCCGAATTCCCCGAACACATCCCCCACGGCGTGCGTAAAATCGTCGCCGAAGAGCCTGTGGATGAAATCGATGAGCTGCCCGCTGGCAGCTACTGCATCGTCATGACCCACAACCATCAGCTCGACCTTGAACTCACTGCTGCGATCCTCAAGCGCAACGACTTCGCCTACTTCGGCCTGATCGGTTCGAAGACCAAACGCGCCAAGTTCGAACACCGTTTGCGTGATCGCGGTTTCGACAGCGGCGTCGTGCAACGCATGCGCTGCCCGATGGGCATCGGCGAAGTCAAAGGCAAATTGCCTGTGGAAATCGCCATTTCCATCGCCGGCGAAATCATCGCCACCTATAACGCCAACTTCGGCCAGCAGACTGCCAGCGCCGAACCGATTGCCAAACTGCTGCCGGTTTCGCGGCGCAGTCAGGCGACCAAACTCAAAGCCTCAAACTGATTAGAGAACCCTCATGCCTCTGACTCGCAAAGCCTACCGCGCCGCCATCCTGCACAGCATCGCCGACCCCGCCGAAGTCGGGATCGACGCCTCCTACGAATATTTCGAGGATGGCCTGCTGGTGGTCGATGGCGGCAAGATCAGCGCCCTTGGCCACGCCAGTGATTTGCTGCCGACGCTGCCGGCGGACATCGAAATCGAGCACTACAAAGACGCGCTGATTACTCCGGGCTTCATCGACACCCATATTCACCTGCCGCAAACCGGCATGGTCGGTGCCTACGGCGAGCAACTGCTCGACTGGCTGAACACCTACACCTTCCCGTGCGAAAGCCAGTTCGGCGACAAGGCCCACGCCGATGACGTCGCCGACATCTTCATCAAGGAACTGCTGCGCAACGGCACCACCACCGCGCTGGTGTTCGGCAGCGTCCACCCGCAGTCGGTGAACTCGTTTTTCGAAAAGGCCGAGAAGCTCGACCTGCGCATGATCGCCGGCAAGGTGATGATGGACCGCAACGCCCCGGACTACCTGACCGACACTGCTGAATCGAGCTACGTCGAGAGCAAGGCGCTGATCGAGCGCTGGCACGGCAAGGGTCGTCTGCACTACGCAGTCACCCCGCGCTTCGCGCCGACCAGCACTCCGGAACAACTGACCCTCGCCGGCCAACTGCTGACCGAATACCCGGATCTGTACATGCAGACCCACATCAGCGAAAACCTCAAGGAAATCGAGTGGGTCAAGGAGCTGTTCCCGGAGCGCAAGGGCTACCTCGACGTTTACGACCACTACAAATTGCTCGGCGAGCGCTCGGTATTCGCTCACGGCGTGCATCTGTGCGACGACGAATGCGCGCGTCTGGCAGAAACCGGCTCGGCGATCTCGTTCTGCCCGACTTCGAACTTCTTCCTCGGCAGTGGCTTGTTCAACCTGCCGATGGCCGAGAAGCACAAGCTGAACGTCGGCCTGGGCACTGACGTCGGTGGCGGCACCAGTTTCTCGCTGCTGCAGACGCTGAACGAAGCGTACAAAGTGATGCAGCTGCAAGGTGCGCGGCTGAGTCCGTTCAAGTCGCTGTACCTGGCGACCCTCGGTGGCGCGCGGGCGCTGCGTCTGGAAGACAAGATCGGCAACCTGCAACCGGGTAGCGACGCTGACTTCCTGGTGCTGGATTACAACGCCACGCCGCTGCTGAGCTATCGCTTGAAGCAGGCCAACAACATTGCCGAGACGTTGTTTGTGTTGATGACGCTGGGTGATGACCGCACGGTGCAGCAGACGTATGCGGCGGGGGCTTTGGTGCATCAGCGCTAAGCTTTTCCCAAAGCAAAAAAATCCCCCGGTACTTTTCAGTCCGGGGGATTTTTATTGCCTGTCAGATCGCCTTCGCGAGCAAGCTCGCTCCCACAGGGGGAATGCATTTCAAATGTGGGAGCGAGCTTGCTCGCGAAGGGGTCGACTCGGTGTCAGCTCAGAGCTTGGCCGCTGGACGCCCCGGCTTCTTGGTCTGCAACAAATGCGAGAACACCGCATGCAGATCATCCGACGCGCCTTCCTCGTCGAGGTTGAGCTTGCTGTCGATGTGATCCATGTGATGCATCATCAGATTCACCGCCAGCTCACCGTCGCGTTTCTCGATCGCGTCGATCAACTGGGTGTGTTCGTCATACGAGCAGTGCGAACGGTTGCCGCTTTCGTACTGGGCAATGATCAGCGACGTCTGCGAAACCAGACTGCGCTGGAAGCTGATCAACGGTGCGTTCATCGCCGCTTCCGCCAGTTTCAGGTGGAATTCGCCCGACAGACGAATACCGGCGCCGCGATCGCCACGAGAGAAGCTGTCGCGCTCGTCGTTGACCATCTGCCGCAGCTCGGCGATCTGCTCGGCGGTGGCGTGTTGCACCGCCAGCTCTGTGATCGCGCGTTCGACCAGACGGCGAGCGAGAAACACCTGACGCGCTTCTTCAACACTCGGGCTGGCGACCACGGCGCCACGGTTCGGCCGCAACAGCACGACGCCTTCATGGGCCAGACGCGAGAGCGCGCGGCGAATGATGGTGCGGCTGACCCCGAAGATTTCCCCCAGCGCTTCTTCGCTCAATTTTGTGCCGGGCGCCAGACGCTGTTCGAGGATGGCCTCGAAGATATGCGCGTAGACAATATCGTCCTGGGTTCCGCTGCGGCCGGCTTTGCCTGCTCGCGGTTGTTTCTTGAGGGGTTGCAACTGTTCGTTCATGGGCACTCGAGTCGGGAGAACTGCGGCGAATAGACCGTGACTGTAATACGGCACAGTAGGTCGCTGGCAAGTATCGCGTAAAAAACAGCGCGATTGTACACAATGGAAGGTGGCAACACGACTGTACGGCTGTTTGTGACTTCGGCTGTATTGCAACGATCCGTTACGTTTGAGTTTAGGCTTGATCGCAGAATCCGCTGCTCGCCCTCAATTCCCTGTGGGAGCGAGCTTGCTCGCGAAGGCGGCGTGACAGTCAATACAGATGTCGACTGACACACCGCTTTCGCGAGCAAGCTCGCTCCCACAAGGGATCTTCATTGGTATAAGGAACACCGCCGTCATGAACGACGCCACCCATACTCAACTGCGCCCTCTGGCCGACACTTCGCCGTCGGCCATCGTCGCCGGGTTCATCGCGATGATGACCGGCTACACCAGCTCGCTGGTGCTGATGTTCCAGGCCGGGCAAGCGGCGGGCCTGACCAGCGGGCAGATTTCTTCGTGGATCTGGGCGATCTCGATCGGCATGGCCGTATGTTCGATTGGCCTGTCGTTGCGCTATCGCACGCCGATCACCATCGCCTGGTCGACGCCCGGCGCGGCGTTGCTGATCACCAGTCTTGGCGGTGTCAGCTACGGCGAAGCCATCGGCGCCTACATCACTTGCGCAGTGCTAGTAACGGTGTGCGGGTTGACCGGCAGCTTCGAACGGCTGGTGATAAAGATCCCGGCGTCACTGGCGGCGGCGTTGCTGGCGGGGATTCTGTTCAAAATCGGCAGTGAAATCTTCGTTGCTGCGCAACATCGCACCGGGCTGGTGCTGGGGATGTTTTTCACCTATTTGCTGGTCAAACGCCTGTCGCCACGTTATGCCGTGCTCGCGGCGCTGCTGATCGGTACCGCGCTATCGGGCTTTATGGGGCTGCTGGATTTCAGCGGATTTCATCTGGAACTGGCAACGCCGGTGTGGACCACGCCGCACTTTTCGCTGGCGGCGACGATCAGCATCGGCATTCCATTGTTTGTGGTGGCGATGACCTCGCAGAACATGCCCGGCATCGCCGTACTGCGCGCCGACGGTTACAACGTCCCGGCCTCGCCGCTGATCACCACAACCGGCATCGCTTCACTATTGCTGGCGCCGTTCGGCTCGCACGGCATCAACCTGGCGGCTATCAGCGCGGCCATCTGCACCGGGCCGCACGCCCATGAAGATCGCAACAAGCGCTACACCGCAGCGGTCTGGTGCGGGATTTTCTACGGGATTGCCGGGGTGTTCGGCGCGACATTGGCAGCGTTGTTTGCGGCGTTGCCGAAGGAACTGGTGCTGTCGATTGCGGCGCTGGCGCTGTTCGGCTCGATCATCAATGGTTTGAGCATTGCCATGACCGAGGTGAAGGAACGGGAGGCGGCGTTGATTACCTTTATGGTCACGGCGTCGGGGTTGACGCTGTTTTCCATTGGTTCGGCTTTTTGGGGGATTGTGGCGGGGGTTTTGACGCTGGTGATTTTGAACTGGCGTAAAGCTTAAGGTCAAAAGCCCCTCACCCTAACCTTCTCCCGGAGGGAGAGGGGACTGACCGCGTTGGACGCGCGAGCTATACCAAGACGAGATCCCGAGTCGAACTCAAATTTTGAAAAGCCCATAAATCGGCTCTCTCTCCAGGGGGAGAGGGCTGGGGTGAGGGGCAGACTCACCACAAATCCCAAACCGAACACCCAAACACCCAAACACCAGACGAAAAAAAACGGCGACCCTCAGGTCGCCGTTTTTTTCAGTATCACTTAGCCGCGTTGATCGGCTTTTCCGGATACCAAACGTCCAGCAACGGGCTGACTTCGTACTTGGTCAGCTCGGAGCGGGTTTTCAGCCAGGCTTCAACGGCAGCGCGCTGCTCTTCGTTAACCGAGCCACGCTTCTGCAGGCAAACCAGACCGAAGTCGTCGCCGCCAACATAACCCAGACCGTTGGCTTCCATGGCTTCTTTGATGAATGCTTCGAGGAAAGCGTCAATGGCTTCTTCGGACAAGTCTTCTTTGAAGTCCAGGTTCAGTTCGAAACCCAGCTCTTGAAATTCATCAACGCACAGTTTTTTGCGCAGACGCTGGGAACGGTTAGTCGCCATTGGAACAATCCTCTTAAGTAAATACGGCGGGCACTTTACCAGTTTAAGCAATCGATTGCCCGCCTCTCTGGACACAGAGGCCGACCGCCTGTAAAAAAATCAACGAATCGCCACCCCGAGGAAGCCACAATCGGTTACACCTTGGGGCATAATGCCGACACTTTCGTGACCACTGAGGACCTTTTCATCCATGTCCTCGTCTTTTTTCCCCTCGGCTGTAGGGTTTTATTTCATATGATCAAATCGTTGCGTCCACTGTTTCTAGCCGGCCTTCTTCTGCCTTTGGCCCTGCCTGTTTCCGCTGCCGCCATCAATACTTCCCTGACTCCTAACGTCGAAAAAGCCCTCAAGGCGAGCAAATTGCAGCCTAGCGCCCTGTCTCTGGTGATGGTGCCGCTCGACGGCCCGGGCACGCCGACCGTGTTCAACGCCGACGTGTCGGTCAACCCGGCCTCGACGATGAAACTGGTGACCACTTACGCGGCGCTGGAAATGCTCGGCCCCAATCATCAGTGGAAAACCGAGTTCTACACCGATGGCGACCTCAACGGCGGCATCCTCAACGGCAACCTCTACCTCAAGGGTGGCGGCGATCCGAAGCTGAACATGGAAAAACTCTGGCTGCTGATGCGCGACCTGTGGGCCAACGGCGTGACGCAGATCACCGGAGATCTGATCCTCGACCGCAACTTCTTTGTGCAGCCGGTGCTGCCGGAGTTCAACGATGACGGCAATGACGAGAACAAGCCGTTCCTGGTCAAACCGGATTCGCTGCTGGTCAACCTCAAAGCCCTGCGCTTTGTTGCCCGCAACGACAATGGCCGGGTGCTGATTTCGGTTGAGCCGCCGATTGCCAGCATCCACATCGCCAACACCGTTAAAGCCCTGCCCTCCAAGCAATGCACCGGCGGCGTGCGCTACAACCCGGTGCCAGAGGCTGACGGCAGCGTGACCGTGACCGTGGCCGGCCAGTTGGGCGAAGGTTGCAGCTCGCAGACCTACCTGTCACTGCTCGACCACGCGACCTACACCGCTGGCGCCGTGCGTGCGATCTGGAAAGAACTGGGTGGCAGCATTCAGGGCAAGGATCGTCTGGCCTCGACGCCGGGCAACGCCAAGCTGCTGGCCCGTGCTTACTCGCCGGATCTGGCAGAGATCATCCGCGACATCAACAAATACAGTAACAACACCATGGCTCAGCAGTTGTTCCTGAGTCTTGGGCAGAAATTCCGCAATGACGCCGACGGCGACGACGCCAAGGCAGCGCAGCGTGTGGTGCGTCAGTGGATGGCGAAGAAAGGTATCACCGCGCCGCACCTGGTGATGGAGAACGGCTCCGGCCTGTCCCGTGCTGAACGGGTCAGCGCCCGCGAGATGGCAAGCATGCTGCAAGCCGCCTGGCACAGCCCGTATGCCGCCGAGTACATCAGCTCGCTGCCGATCGCCGGCACCGACGGCACCATGCGCAAGCGCCTGAAAACCACGGCGATGCGCGGTGAGGCGCACGTCAAGACCGGTACCTTGAACACTGTGCGGGCGATTGCCGGTTTCAGCCGTGATGTGAATGGCAATACCTGGGCGGTGGTGGCGATCCTTAATGACAAGGCACCGTTTGGGGCATCGTCGGTGCTCGATCAGGTGCTGCTGGATCTGTACAAGCAGCCGAAACTGGCGCAGACCGCTTCGGTCCTGTAACGCCGTTCAAGCAACACCACAAAAACCTGTGGGAGCGAGCCTACTCGCGAAGGCGTCAGGTCAGTCAATAAATGTGCTGACTGATACACCGCCTTCGCGAGCAGGCTCGCTCCCACAGTGGTCGGGTGGCAGGGCCTAGCTCATCTGCTCGACGCGATCGCGCCCGCGCTGCTTTGCCATATACACACCCGAATCCGCCCGCAACAACAGCGCATCCGCGCCCTCCCCAAGACGCCAACTGGCGATACCGAAACTCGCCGTGACCACGCCGACCACATCCACCGGCGCACTGCGCAAACCCTGCCACAACTCAACCGCCAGCGTGTGCGCATGCTCACCGTCGATGTCCGGGCACAGCACCATGAATTCCTCGCCACCCAAGCGACAGAACACATCGGTGCGCCGCAAACGATGGCCGATCCGCTCGCACACCGCTTGCAGCACACGGTCACCGACAGCATGGCCGTACTGGTCGTTGATGCGCTTGAAGTGGTCGATATCGAGCATGATCACCGACAACTCGCCGCCACCTCGCTCGACCCGGGCCATTTCCGTGGTCAGACGTTCCTGGAAATAGCGGCGATTATGGATGCCGGTCAGCGAATCGGTCACCGACAGCGCACGCAGTTCTTCTTCCACGCGTTTGAGGTCGGAAATGTCCGAGATATAGCCATGCCACAGCACACCACCGCCCGGCAGTTCTTCCGGTGTCGCCTCGCCGCGCACCCAGCGCAGGCCACGCTCAGGCAGTTGCACGCGATACTCCTCGCGCCACGGGCTGAGGCTATCTGCTGAGGCGCGAATGGAAGAGCGCACACGAGTAACGTCCTGTGGATGAATGCGCGTGAATATCGCTTCCGCGTTGAACAGCAGCACGTCCGGCTCCAGCTCGTAGATCTCGCGGATGCCGTCGCTGGCATAGATCACACTGAAGCGTCCGTCGAATTCCATCTTGAATTGATAGATGCCGCCGGGTACGTGCGCGCTGAGCTTCTTCAGCAAGACATCCCGCGCCGCCAGCACCTCGTGCACACGCTTACGCTCGGTAATGTCGATACAGATCGCCAGATGCCCGACCCACAGCCCCTGCTCATCCAGTACCGGTGTGGCGAGCATGTTCACCGGCAGATGACTGCCATCGCTGCGCACCAGCGTCCACTCGCGGGCCTCGTGGCCGCCGACTTCGCCGCCCTCGACCAGCATCGCGTGGCAGGTCGGAATGCTTTTGCCGTAGCGCGCACTCAATTCGGCAGCACGGGCCGTCAGCTCTCGGGGCAAGTGCAGGTTTTCCAGAGTCATGTGGCCGACGACATCGGCGCTGCTGTAACCGAGCATTTGTTCGGCACCGGGGTTGAAGGTGTTGATCACCCCGCGCAGGTCGGTGGCGATGATTGCCACCTGCGTCGCCGCGTTGAGCACACCGCGCAACTGACCGTGGGTGCCGCGCAACTCCTGTTCGCTGGCGTGCAGTTCCTGCGTGCGCAGTTCGACCATGCGCAAGGCGCGCTGACGTTGACTGACCAACACGTAGAGCAAGGCGCTGAGCAGCAAACTGAGCAAGCTGCCCAGAATAATCACACTGCCGACCGACGAATGATTGGCCTGAACGAACGCCTCGCTCGGCAGGATATCGACCTGATAATCGTGATCGGCCATGCGCACCAGGCGCGTGGCGGTCAGGTCGCTCGGCGCTGCCTCGTTGGTCGACTCGAACAACACTTCATGCTGATCATTGGTCGACATGTCGAGAATGCGCACTGAAAGATAGTCATGGAAGGCATCCGGCAAACCGTCGGCCAGCAACTGCCGCATGCTGATCACCGCCATCACATAGCCGAACGATTGGCGCTCGCCGTTGCGGCTGACCGGCGCCACCAGCAACACGCCGCGCGCGTAGGACGGCTCAATGCTGACCAAGTGCATCGGTTGCGACACCGCCAGCCCGCCGAGCTTGTCGGCGCGTTGCAGGGTGTCGCGCCGCAGCGGTTGCGCGAGCAAGTCATAACCCAACGGTGAGCCGAGCCGGCTTTGCGTCTGGCTATAGAGCACCGGCACGTATTCATCGCGCACGCCAGCCAGTTGCAGCTCGCCCTGTGCGTTCAATTCTCGGAGGGTAAAGTTGCTCAGGCCTTCGTCACGAACCCGCTGCTCGAACGCAGCGCGCTCGGCACCGCTGACCTTGAGGGCAAACGAATAGGCCTGAGTACGCATCAATAAGGGTTGGGTGTAACCGTCGAATTCGGCGCGGGACACCGATTCAGAGTTGGCGAAGAAGCGGCGCAGGCCGTCGAGGCGTTGCTCCTGATCCTGGAAGCGTTCTTCGATGCGGCTGTAACGTTCGTTGGCCAGCAGTTGAAAACGCTGACGGGTTTGTTGCTGAAACTGATTAAGGGTTGCCCAGGCGAGCAGCCCCGTGAGAATCCCGCCGGCGAGCAATACCAGCAGCGCGACCAGCCAGGCCGAGACGTCTTCGCTGATGAAACCCAGAATCTTTGGGCGCACGGGGTGCAACGACATAAAGACAACTCACACTACGCCAGCATTTACGGGAAAACCCCATTGACCGTGTGTGAGTTATAGCTATTAGCCACTAATTTAGCTAGCGCGGACAGATCCACGGAGCCTTTAAAAATCAAGGCTCTGTGGATCCAATATCGCAAAGCGTCAACGAGCCGTGATTTTCCAGGCGCGGTGAATCTTGGTGTTACGGGCGAAATCCGGATCGATGGTCTGCGCGCTGATTTCCTCGACCGCATAACGCTCGGCGAGGTTTTCTTCCAGCTGGAACTTGCGGAAGTTGTTGGAGAAATACAGCACACCGCCCGGCGCCAGACGCGCCATGGCCAGGTCAATCAACTGCACCTGATCACGTTGCACGTCGAAGATGCCTTCCATGCGCTTGGAGTTGGAGAACGTCGGCGGATCGATGAAGATCAGGTCGTACTCGTCACGGCTGCTTTCCAGCCACGCCATGACATCGCCCTGCTCCAGACGGTTCTTGTCCGAGTAGCCGTTCAGCGACAGGTTGCGGCGTGCCCAGTCGAGGTAGGTTTTCGACAGGTCGACGCTGGTGGTGCTGCGCGCACCGCCCTTGGCCGCGTGCACGCTGGCGGTCGCGGTGTAGCAGAACAGATTGAGGAAGCGCTTGCCGGCGGCCTCTTTCTGGATGCGCATGCGCATTGGCCGGTGATCGAGGAACAGGCCGGTGTCGAGGTAGTCGGTGAGGTTGACCAGCAACTTCACGCCGCCCTCGCTGACTTCATTGAACTTGCCCTGCGCAGCCTGACGCTCGTACTGCTTGGTGCCGCTCTGGCGCTCGCGGCGTTTGACCACCACGCGGCTCTTGTCGACGTTCAGCGCCTGCGGAATGGCCGCCAGGGCATCGAACATGCGCGCCGAGGCTTTTTCCGGGTCAATGGATTTTGGCGCGGCGTATTCCTGAACGTGCACCCAATCGTGGTACAGGTCGATGGCCATCGCATACTCAGGCATGTCGGCATCGTAGACGCGGTAGCAATCGATGCCTTCGCGCTTGACCCACTTGCCCATCGCCTTGAGGTTTTTCTGCAAACGGTTGGCAAACATCTGCCCGCCTTCGCTCAAGCGCGGCTGCTCGATCACTGGCGCCGGGGCCGGCGTCGGCTTGATCGGGTTGCCGTTCTTGTTGAACTTGCGCTCTTGCGGCTCGTCCGGGGTCTGATCGTAAGCCGCTTGCTCGCGCTCGGCCTGACGCTGCTCCGGGGTGCGACGCTCGCCGGTGACGAACTGATCCGGCAGCACTTTGATCAACAGCAGCTTGCACGGCAACGCGCCGTTCCAGAACGAATACTGTTTATGGCTGCGAATGCCCATGCGCTTGCCCAGATCCGGCGCGCCGGTAAACACCGCCGCTTCCCAGTTCAGGCAGGCCTGACGCAGACGCTCGCCAAGGTTCTGGTAGAGATACAGCAGGCTGGCTTCGTCACCGAGACGCTCACCGTACGGCGGGTTGCAGATCACCAGACCTTTCTGGTTCTGATCCGGACGCGGCTCGAAGGTCGCGACTTCGCCCTGGTAGATCTTGATCCACTCGCTCAGACCGGCACGTTCAACGTTGTTGCGGCCCGGTTGAATCAGACGAGGGTCAGCTTCATAACCGCGAATCCACAGCGGTGGCTTGGCCAGACCGGCAGCGGCACGTTCAACGGCTTCTTCGTGAAGTTTTTTCCACAACGCCGGAACGTGACCGAGCCACGCGGTAAAGCCCCACTGCTCACGACGCAGGTTCGGCGCCATATCAGCAGCGATCATCGCAGCTTCGACGAGGAACGTACCGACACCGCACATCGGGTCAGCCAGCGCGCCGCCTTCGGCAGCAATGCGCGGCCAGCCGGAACGGATCAGGATCGCTGCCGCGAGGTTTTCCTTCAGCGGTGCCGCGCCCTGCTGCAGACGATAGCCACGCTGGTGCAGGCTGTGGCCGGAGAGGTCGAGGGAGAGAATCGCTTCGCCGCGATCCAGACGCAGGTGAATGCGCAGGTCCGGGTTGAGCTTGTCGATCGACGGACGGTCGCCCTGCGGGGTGCGCAGTTTGTCGACGATGGCGTCTTTGACTTTCAATGCGCCGAAGTGGGTGTTGTCGATGCCGGAACCGTGGCCGCTGAATTCGACGGCCAGAGTGCCGTCGCTGAGCATGTGATCCTGCCACTCGATGTCGAGCACGCCGTGATAGAGGTCTTCAGCGTCTTTCATCGGGAAACGCTTGAGCACCAACAGCACCCGGTTGGCCAGACGCGACCAGAGGCACAGGCGATAAGCGGTTTCCATGGTTGCCATGCCACGCACGGCGGAAGTGTGCTCGCGCGCTTCTTCAAGGCCAAGCCCGACGGCTTCCTCGATGAGCAGGCCTTCAAGGCCTTTAGGGCAAGTGAGGAAGAGTTCGAAACGGTCGGACATGGTATTTCCAGAGCCTTTGGCTAGTGAATCGGCAACGCATTGCCGATCCGGTTTTCAATCAGGCGCTTTTCTAAAAGAACGCCCGCGTGGCACGAGGGTGTGCCGTTCCATCCCCGCTGCTCGGGTTAAAAGAGCTTAGATGCCGGGACAGATAAAAAAGTTGATGAAACAAAAAGTCTTGAAGCGACCCTTCGTCGCTTTATACCCAAGCGCAAACGTGGGTCATTCTCACTAAAGAATTAACCCCATCATGCAGCGCGGGGCCGATCATACCGGGGTTTGCTGAAAAACCGTGCATGAAACCCGTCGTTACTTATGGCTGTAGCACTAATTTCGTTACGTCCTTATGACAAAACGATCATTCCCTCGGTGTGACTCATTGGTTAGAACTGAACACAGGTTGACGTCGCAACGGCGTCAACACCTTGGCTCGCCACGCCGGCAGCGAGCCGCACCATGGCAGGTTTCTTCTGCCAGACCTCAGTTGAGGTCAACGCGACACAAAACAGTCAACAAGTGAGGGAAACACCCTATGAGAAGACTTAAGCGTGATCCGTTGGAAAGAGCATTTTTGCGCGGATATCAATATGGCGTTGGTGGCAAATCCCGTGAGCTTTGCCCATTTACTCTACCGTCGGTACGTCAAGCCTGGATTAACGGCTGGCGAGAAGGACGCGGCGACAACTGGGACGGTATGACCGGCACTGCGGGAATCCACAGACTCAACGAACTTCACGCCGTCGGCTGACACAGGGCATTAATTCCGACACGACAATCTGAATTTGTAACGACTTACCATGCACGTCCTTCCCGGACGGCGGGCTGCGGCCCAGGGGCTCCTTCGAGGAGCCCTTTTTTATGCCTGTCACATTATTTGTGCTGCGCACATACCTGTGGGAGCGAGCTTGCTCCGGGCGGCGTTCCGACGAAAGCGTCGATTCAGTCAATATCTACAGAGACTGGCACACCGCTTTCGCGAGCAAGCTCGCTCCCACAATTGGATTAGCGCAGGGCGGCGATCGCGTCTACCGACTCACGAATCAGCGCCGGGCCTTTATAGATGAAGCCCGAATAGATCTGCACCAGGCTCGCACCGGCGAGAATTTTCTCCGCCGCATGCTTGCCTTCGGTAATGCCACCCGCAGCAATGATCGGCAACCGCCCGGCCAACTCGCCGGCCAGCACCTTCACGGTATTGGTGCTTTTCTCCCGCACCGGCGCGCCCGACAGACCGCCCGCCTCGTCGCCATGCTCCATGCCTTCAACGCCGACACGGCTCAGCGTGGTGTTGGTCGCGATCACCGCGTCCATGCCGGTTTCGATCAACGCCTGAGCCACCTGGGCGGTTTCTTCATCGGTCATGTCCGGGGCGATCTTGATCGCCAGCGGCACATGTTTGCCATGACGCAACGCCAGTTCGGCACGGCGCGTGGCCAGATCGGCGAGCAATTGTTTGAGCGAATCACCAAACTGCAGGCTGCGCAGGCCCGGGGTGTTCGGCGAGCTGACGTTGACCGTCACGTAGCTGGCGTGGGCGTAGACCTTGTCCAGGCAGATCAGGTAATCGTCGACCGCGCGCTCGACCGGCGTATCGAAGTTCTTGCCGATGTTGATGCCCAGCACGCCTTTGTATTTCGCTGCGGCCACGCGCGCCAGCAGGTTATCGACACCGAGGTTGTTGAACCCCATGCGGTTGATGATCGCCTCGGCTTCCGGCAGACGAAAGATCCGTGGTTTCGGGTTGCCTGGCTGTGGACGCGGGGTCACGGTGCCGATTTCGACAAAACCGAAACCCAACTGCGCGAAGCCATCGATGGCTGCGCCGTTCTTGTCCAGACCGGCCGCCAAACCCACCGGGTTGGGGAATTCCAGGCCCATGACGGTCACCGGGACTTTTGCCGGCGCCTTGCACAGCAAGCCGTTGAGGCCCAAACGCCCACCCGCGCCGATCAGATCCAGCGACAGATCGTGGGAAGTTTCCGGGGAAAGTTTGAACAACAGCTGACGGGCCAGGGTGTACATGGGCGGCGATGACTCGGGCGGCGAAAAGAGCGGCGATTATAGCCGGGCATCGACCTGCCGCGCGAGGCACATGCGCAAATCGAGGTGGCTGGCATATGCCTTGCACTTTCATCGCTATCAGCCTGCAGGCCAATGGCGGCGTGTGGGTAAGGACAATGGCGTCGTCCCGGGTTTTGCCTGCGCAAAGTCCGCGGCGACGTTTTTTTTCGAGGTAGCGTTGGATGAATGAATCTTCAGCAGGGCCGCTGGCTTGGGTCAACGGCAGCGATGCCCCGGAAAAAAGTGCAATCAACCTCGGCTTCATGGCCCTGAGCGATTGCGCCTCGGTCGTCGTCGCGGCGACACAGGGCTTTGCCCAGCCTTACGGGCTGACCCTGAACCTCAAGCGCCAGAGTTCCTGGGCCAGTTTGCGCGACAAACTGGTCAGCGGCGAACTGGATGCCGCGCACAGTCTGTATGGCCTGATCTACGCTGTGCACTTGGGTATCGGCGGTGTCGCCCCGACCGACATGGCCGTGTTGATGGGCCTGAACCAGAACGGCCAGAGTCTCAACCTCTCCCACGACCTGCAAAGCCTCGGCGTGACCAGTCCTGAAGCGCTGGACCGCCACGTGCACCAAAGCCGCGCAAAACTGACCTTCGCGCAGACCTTCCCCACCGGCACGCATGCGATGTGGCTTTATTACTGGCTGGCGAGTCAGGGCATTCATCCATTGCAGGATGTCGACAGCGTGGTCGTGCCGCCGCCGCAAATGGTCGCGCACCTGCAAGCCGGGCGCATCGACGGTTTTTGTGTCGGCGAGCCTTGGGCTGCTAGCGCGGTGCAGCAGGATCTGGGTTTCACCCTGGCTACCAGCCAGACCATCTGGCCCGATCACCCGGAAAAAGTCCTTGGTTGCACCCGTGAATTTGTCGAGCAATACCCGAACACCGCGAGGGCGCTGGTAATGGCGATCCTTGAAGCCAGCCGCTTTATCGAAGAGAGCCCGGAAAATCGGCGCAGCACCGCGCAGTTGCTCAGTGCGCCGGAATATCTGGACGCGCCGCTTTCGTGCATCGAACCGCGTTTTCTCGGTGACTATGCCGATGGGCTGGGCAATCGTTGGCAGGATCCTCATGCGCTGCGCTTCCACGGCAACGGCGAGGTGAATCTGCCCTATCTGTCGGACGGTATGTGGTTCATGACCCAGTTCCGCCGCTGGGGTTTGCTGCGCGAAGACCCGGATTACCTCGCCGTCGCCCGCCAGGTTCAGCAGTTGGATATCTACCGCGACGCCGCGACCGCTGTCGGCGTGGCGGCGTGGGGCACCGACATGCGCAGCAGCCAGTTGCTCGACGGCAAAATCTGGGACGGCAGCGACCCGGCCGCTTACGCGCGCAGTTTCAAGCTGCACGCGATGAGCGACGACGCTCCCCTACTCGCCCGCCGCTGACAGGGGACCGCGAACATGTTGCGCATTCTGCTGATCAACGACACGGCGAAAAAAGTCGGTCGCCTGAAAGCCGCGCTGACTGAAGCCGGTTTCGAAGTCATCGACGAGTCCGGTCTGACCATCGACCTGCCCGCGCGCGTCGAAACGGTGCGCCCGGACGTGATTCTGATCGATACCGAGTCACCGAGCCGCGATGTCATGGAACAAGTGGTGCTGGTCAGCCGCGACCAGCCACGGCCAATTGTGATGTTTACCGATGAGCATGACCCTGGCGTGATGCGGCAGGCGATCAAGTCCGGGGTCAGTGCCTACATCGTCGAAGGCATTCACGCACAGCGTCTGCAGCCAATTCTCGATGTGGCGATGGCCCGGTTCGAGAGTGATCAGGCGTTGCGTGCGCAGTTACAGGCGCGTGATCAGCAATTGGCTGAGCGCAAGCGCATTGAGCTGGCCAAGGGGTTATTGATGAAGATGAAGGATTGCAATGAGGAAGAGGCTTACACCTTGATGCGACGCCAGGCGATGAGCCGGCAGCAGAAATTGATTCAGGTGGCGGAGCAGATTATTGCCATGAGTGAGTTGCTTGGCTGAGGCGTTCTCACCGCTGAAGAGCCCCTCACCCTAACCCTCTCCCAGAGGGAGAGGGGACTGATCGGGGGATGGCGCAGTAATACGCCGACCTGAACGATCTTCGGTGAATCCATAATCGACTCGGCCCTTCAGGTCGATGTTTGGCGCAAGACACCTCACCCTAGCCCTCTCCCTCTGGGAGAGGGCTAGGGTGAGGGGCTTTTGATTTTCCGGCTGTTGGCACAGATCTCGCTATGTAAACGCACAGGTAACCAACGGCGGTTGCCCCACCCACGACAAAGACGTCGCTCACCCGTTCGCCCAACCGGCGAATCAGGTAGCGGCGTTTTTGCGTTTTGGCCCCACAGACCGGGGCCGGTGGTGCGGCCGTGGCGGCGCCCCACCTGCTGTTGCATGACTCCTTTCGAGACTCTTTTCAGCTGAGGTGCGCGATGAATTCAAGCTTCTGGAAATCCGGCCACACCCCGACATTGTTCGCGGCCTTCCTCTATTTCGACCTGAGCTTCATGGTCTGGTATCTGCTCGGCCCGCTGGCGGTGCAGATTGCCGCCGACCTGCACCTGACCACGCAACAACGCGGCCTCGTCGTCGCCACGCCGATCCTCGCCGGTGCGGTGCTGCGCTTCGGGATGGGCATGCTCGCTGATCGACTGTCGCCGAAAACCGCCGGGCTGATCGGTCAGGTCATTGTGATCTGCGCCTTGTTCGGCGCCTGGAAACTCGGCATCCACAGTTATGAACAAGCGCTGATACTCGGCCTGTTCCTCGGCATGGCCGGCGCGTCTTTCGCTGTGGCCCTGCCACTGGCGTCGCAATGGTATCCGCCGCAGCATCAGGGCAAAGCCATGGGCATCGCCGGTGCGGGCAACTCCGGTACTGTTTTCGCCGCGCTGCTCGCGCCGGTACTGGCCGCTGCGTTTGGCTGGAGCAATGTATTCGGTTTCGCTCTGATTCCATTGATCCTGACGTTGATATTGTTTGCCTGGCTGGCGAAAAACGCGCCTGAGCGGCCAAAAGCCAAAGCCATGGCCGACTACTTCAAAGCCCTGGGCGACCGTGACAGCTGGTGGTTCATGTTCTTCTACAGCGTCACCTTCGGCGGCTTCATCGGTCTGGCCAGCGCCCTGCCCGGCTATTTCAACGATCAGTACGGTTTGAGCCCGGTAACCGCCGGTTACTACACCGCCGCCTGCGTGTTCGGCGGCAGTTTGATGCGGCCGTTGGGCGGCGCCCTGGCTGATCGCTTTGGCGGTATCCGCACGCTGCTGGCGATGTACACCGTCGCGGCCGTCTGCATCGCCGCGGTCGGTTTCAACCTGCCAAGTTCCTACGCGGCACTGGCACTTTTCGTCTGCACCATGCTTGGTCTGGGCGCCGGCAACGGCGCGGTGTTCCAACTGGTGCCGCAACGTTTTCGTCTGGAGATCGGCGTGATGACCGGGCTGATCGGCATGGCCGGCGGCATCGGCGGTTTTGCCTTGGCGGCCGGCATGGGCGCGATCAAACAAAGCACCGGCAGCTATCAATTGGCGTTGTGGTTGTTTGCCAGCCTTGGCGTGCTGGCATGGTTTGGCCTGCACGGCGTCAAACGTCGCTGGAGAACCACTTGGGGTTCGGCGGCAGTGACGGCGGCGCGGGTCTGAAGCGTCGATGGCCCTGCAACTGAGTTTTGCCGAAGCCAGCGCCACCGGGCCGCGTGCGGAGAATCAGGACGCTTTGCGTCTGGTGACGCCCGCTTCGGCGTTGGCGGCGAGCAAGGGTTATCTGTTCGCCATCGCCGACGGCGTTAGCCAGTGCGCCGATGGCGGGCTCGCCGCGCGTTCGACCTTGCAGGCCCTGGCGCTCGACTACTACGCCACGCCGGAAACCTGGAGCGTGGCGCAGGCGTTGGACCGATTGCTGCTCGCGCAAAACCGCTGGTTGCAGGCCAATGGCGGTGGGCAACCATTGCTCACCACGGTCAGCACTTTAGTCATGCGCGGTCGGCGCTTCACCCTCGCCCACGTCGGCGATTGCCGGGTTTATCGCTGGCACGGCGATAATTTGCAGCGAATTTCTGAAGATCATGTCTGGGATCAGCCGGGCATGCAGCATGTGCTCAAACGCGCGCTGGGACTGGATCAGCATCTGGTGCTGGATTTTCTCGACGGCGAACTGCGTGAAGGCGAAAGCTTTGTGCTGCTCAGCGACGGTGTCTGGTCGACGCTGGGCGATACCGCCATTGCCGCGATTCTGCGTGATCAACCGGATCTGCACAGTGCCGCACAGACGCTGGTCAACGCGGCGCATCTGGCGGGAAGTCAGGACAATGCCAGCGCTTTGCTGGTGCGGGTGGATGCTTTGGGTGAGGCGAGTATCGGCGATGCGCTGATTCATCTGCAGCAATGGCCACTGCCGCCGCCGCTGAAACCCGGTCAGTCGTTCGAAGGCTGGCAGGTGCTGGACATTGTCGCTCAGAGCCAGCAATCGCTGCTGTATCGGGTTGTCGATGGGCAAGGTCAGACGTGGTTGCTGAAAACCCTGCCGTCGCGCAGCGCCGATGATCCTCACGCAGGGCAGGCGCTGCTGTCCGAGGAATGGTTCCTCAAACGCGTAGCCGGCCGGCATTTTCCTGAGGTCCATGTCTGCCAGCAGCGTCAGCATTTGTACTACGTGATGCGGGAATATTCGGGGAAGACGCTGGCACAACTCGGGCCTCTATCTTTGACGCAATGGCAGGACTTCGCCGAGCGCCTGCTGCGCGCGGTGGGGCTTTTGCATCGGCGGCAGATTCTGCACCGCGACATCAAACCGGAAAACCTGCATTGGAGTGATGACGGTGAACTGCGTCTGCTGGATTTTGGCCTGGCGTATTGTCCGGGATTGTCCGAAGACGCGCCCTCGACCTTACCGGGGACTCCGAGCTACATCGCCCCGGAAGCGTTTCGCGGTGATCCACCGAGTGTGCAGCAGGATTTGTACGCGGTCGGTGTGACCCTGTATTTCCTGCTCACCGGGTATTTCCCTTATGGCGAGATCGAAGCGTTTCAACGGCCGCGCTTTGGTCTGCCGGTAAGTGCCAGTCGTTATCGGCCGGATCTGCCGGAGTGGCTGGCGCAGAGTCTGGAGCGTGGCGTGGCGGCTGATCCGCAGTTGCGCTTTGAAACGGCTGAGGAGTGGTTGCTGGTGTTGGAACAGGGCGAGCGGCGGAGTTTGAGCGTGCGGCCTCGGCCATTACTGGAGCGTGAGCCATTGAAGGTTTGGAGGACGATGGCGTTGTTGGCGTTGCTGGGAAATCTGGTGCTGCTGGTTGTGTTGTTTCACAGTTGAACCGCATCGCGCCATTCGCGAGCAAGCTCGCTCCCACAGGGATTTTGTGAACGACACAGATCCCCTGTGGGAGCGAGCCTGCTCGCGAAGGCGCCCGCCTGATCACCACAAGTCTTCCTGCTTGAACGCTCCACGAATGGGCAGTCCGCTTCGATTCGGTGCAAAAAAAATTTTTTGCGCGCTGACAAAGCCCAATAAAACCGCGCTTCCCTTAGTTGGCACAACCACTGCATTACCTCTCCCAACACACACATAAAGCCCAACCTTCAACGACGAAGGCTGCGCTTCCCGAGAGAACGGGACCAGGACAAAGGCGTCCTCGCTAGGCAACTAGCGGGACGCCTTTTTTTGTTTGCGCAAAATTTCTCGAGCAAGGCCTGACTGCCCACAAGAGGCCAGCCGCAGCTCCCCGGAGAACCTGATGAAAAAACTCAAACTGGTGATGATCGGCAATGGCATGGCCGGGGTCCGCACCCTCGAAGAACTGCTCAAGCTGAGCAACGAACTGTACGACATCACCGTCTTCGGCGCCGAACCGCACACCAACTACAACCGCATTCTGCTATCACCGGTGCTGGCCGGTGAGCAGACCTTTGAAGAGATCGTGCTCAACGACCTCGACTGGTACCTGCAAAACAACATCAAGTTGTTGCTCAACCGCAAAGTCGTGGAGATCGATCGGGTCAAACGCCGGGTGATCGCCGAGGACGGCACCGAAGCCGAGTACGATCGCTTGCTGATCGCCACTGGCTCGACGCCGTTCATCCTGCCAATCCCCGGCAACACCTTGCACGGGGTGATCGGTTACCGCGACATCGCCGACACCCAGGCGATGATCGACACCGCGAAAACCCACAAGCACGCGGTGGTCATCGGTGGAGGCCTGCTCGGTCTCGAAGCGGCCAACGGCCTGATGCTGCGCGGCATGCACGTCACCGTGGTGCACATCGGCGAATGGCTGCTGGAACGGCAACTGGACAAAACCAGCGGCCAACTGTTGCAAAGCGCGCTCGAATCCCGCGGCCTTCACTTCCGTCTGTGCGAACAGACCCAGGCCCTGCACGACGCCGGCAATGGCCGGGTCGGCTCGGTGCAATTCAAGAACGGCGACATCATCCCTGCCGATCTGGTGGTGATGGCCGCCGGCATTCGCCCCAACACCGAACTCGCGGAAAAGGCCGGCATCCCGTGCAATCGCGGCATCCTGGTCAACGACACCCTGCAAACCTACGATCCGCGCATCTACGCCATCGGCGAGTGCGCCAGCCATCGCGGCATTGCTTATGGTCTGGTCGCGCCGCTGTTCGAACAAGCCAAGGTCTGCGCCAACCACCTCGCGCAGTTGGGTTTCGCCCGCTATCAGGGTTCGGTGACCTCGACCAAACTGAAAGTAACCGGCATCGATCTGTTTTCTGCTGGCGACTTCATGGGAGGCGAAGGTACGGAAACCATCACCCTCTCCGACCCCATCGGCGGTGTTTACAAAAAACTGGTGATCAAGGATGACGTGCTGGTCGGCGCCTGTCTGTACGGCGATACGGCAGATGGCGGTTGGTATTTCCGACAGATTCGTGAGAATCACGCCATCGGCGAGATCCGCGATCACCTGATGTTCGGCGAAAACGCCTTGGGCGATGTAGGACATCAGGGCCAGGACAAAGCCATGGTCATGGCCGACACCGCTGAAGTCTGCGGCTGCAACGGTGTGTGCAAAGGCACTATCGTCAAAGCGATTCAGGAACACGGCCTGTTCAGCGTCGATGAGGTGAAGAAACACACCAAGGCTGCCAGCTCCTGCGGCTCGTGCGCCGGGTTGGTCGAACAGATCCTGATCAACACCGTCGGCGGCGCGGCGGACGTCAAACCGAAGAGCGAAAAAGCCATCTGCGGCTGCAGCGATCTAAACCACGGGCAGATCCGCCAAGCCATTCGCGAACAACATCTGCTGACCATCGCCGGCACCCTGAGTTACCTCAATTGGCGCACGCCGAACGGCTGCGCAACGTGCCGCCCGGCCCTCAACTATTACCTGATTTCCACCTGGCCCGGCGAAGCCAAGGACGATCCGCAATCGCGCCTGATCAACGAACGCGCTCACGCCAACATCCAGAAGGACGGCACCTATTCCGTGGTGCCACGCATGTGGGGCGGCGTGACCAATCCGTCGGAACTGCGGCGAATTGCCGACGTGGCTGACAAGTATCAGGTGCCGATGGTCAAGGTCACGGGCGGGCAGCGCATCGACTTGCTTGGCATCAAAAAGCAGGATCTGCCCGGCGTGTGGAAAGATCTCGACATGCCGTCCGGCCACGCCTACGGCAAATCCATTCGTACCGTGAAGACCTGCGTCGGCAGCGAGTTTTGCCGCTTCGGCACGCAGAACTCGACGCAACTGGGCATCGAGCTTGAGCACGACCTGTTCAACATGTGGTCGCCGCACAAAGTGAAACTGGCGGTCTCCGGATGCCCACGCAACTGCTCGGAAGCGGGGATCAAAGATGTAGGAATCATCGGCGTCGATTCCGGTTGGGAGATGTACATCGGTGGCAACGGCGGGATCAAAACCGAAGTTGCCGAATTCTTCGTCAAGCTGAAAACCGCCGAAGAAGTGCGCGAATACAACGGTGCCTTCCTGCAGTTGTATCGCGAAGAAGCCTTCTACCTCGAACGCACCGTGCACTACCTGCAACGGGTCGGCATGGAGCACATCAAGAAAGCCGTGCTGGAAGACCCCGAGCGCCGCAAAGCGCTGAACGAACGCCTGCAATTCTCCCTGTCGTTCGAACAGGATCCGTGGAAAGAACGCTTGGCGCAGCCGCAACTGAAGAAAGAATTCGACGTGATTCCCGTGAAAAATCTGGAGGTGCCGGCATGAACTGGCTGGATATCTGCGCTCTCGACGAGATCAATGCCCTCGGTTCGCGAATCATTGCCGGGCCGAAAGGTGACATTGCGATTTTTCGTACAAGCGACGATGAGGTTTTCGCCCTCGACGACCGCTGCCCACACAAGGGTGGGCCGTTGTCACAAGGTTTGATCTACGGCAAACGCGTGGCCTGTCCGCTGCACAACTGGCAAATCGACCTCGAATCTGGCGAAGCGCAGGCGCCGGACATCGGTTGCGCGCACCATCACCCGGCGCGGGTCGAAAACGGTCGTGTGCAACTGGCCCTGCGGGACGCCATCTGATGAACCGCCAGACGACCGCCTCGACCTGCTGCTATTGCGGGGTCGGCTGCGGCGTGCTGATTGAGCATGACGGCGAGCGCATCCTCGGCGTCAGCGGCGATCCGGCGCACCCGGCCAACTTCGGCAAACTGTGCAGCAAAGGCTCGACCCTGCACCTGACTGGCGACCTTGCAGCTCGCGCGCAGTACCCGGAACTGCGTCTGGGCAAAGGCCTGGCGCGCAGCCGCACAGACTGGGACACTGCACTGGAGCATGCCGCCAACGTGTTCGCCGAGACCATCGCCGAGCACGGCCCCGACAGCGTGGCGTTCTATATCTCCGGACAGTTGCTGACCGAGGATTATTACGCCTTCAACAAGCTGGCACGGGCACTGGTCGGGACCAACAACATCGACAGTAACTCACGCCTGTGCATGTCGTCGGCGGTGGTCGGCTACAAGCGCAGCCTCGGCGCCGACGCCCCACCGTGTAGCTATGAGGACCTGGAACTCAGCGATTGCGTGATGATTGTCGGCAGTAACATGGCCTACGCCCATCCGGTACTTTTCCGTCGACTGGAAGAGGCAAAGTCCCGCCGCCCACAGATGAAAGTCATCGTTATTGATCCACGGCGCACCGACACTTGCGATCTCGCTGATCTGCATCTGGCGATTCTGCCCGGTACCGATGTCGCTTTGTTCCATGGGATTTTGCATCTGTTGTTGTGGGAAGACTGGATCGACCGCGATTTCGTCAAAACGCACACGGAAGGCCTTGCTGAACTGAAGAGTCTGGTGCGCGACTACACCCCGCAAATGGTTTCGCAGTTATGCGGCATCAGCGTCGAGCAATTGCAGCAGTGCGCCGAATGGGTAGGCACTTCGCCGAGTTTTCTGTCGCTGTGGTGCATGGGCCTGAACCAGTCTACGGCTGGCAGCGCGAAGAACAGCGCGCTGATCAATCTGCACTTGGCCACCGGACAAATCGGCCGTCCGGGTGCAGGACCTTTCTCCCTTACCGGTCAGCCAAATGCCATGGGCGGGCGCGAAACCGGCAGTTTGTCGAACCTGTTGCCGGGGCATCGTGACGCCGCCAACCCTGAACACCGCGCCGAAGTGGCGGCTTATTGGGGTATGGATCAACTGCCGGACAGCACTGGGCTCAGCGCCATCGAACTGTTCGAGCAAGTGCGCAGCGGCAAGATCAAGGCGTTGTGGATCGCCTGCACCAACCCTGCGCAATCGATGCCCGATCAGAACGCGGTGCGCTCGGCGCTGGAAGCTTGCCCGTTTGTGGTTCTGCAAGAAGCCTTTCGCACCACCGAAACCGCAGCGTTCGCCGATCTCCTGCTACCCGCCGCCAGTTGGGGCGAGAAGGAAGGCTCGGTGACCAATTCCGAGCGGCGTATTTCCCACGTGCGCAAAGCCATCCTCCCACCGGGCGAAGCGCGGCCGGACTGGGCGATCACGGTAGATTTCGCACAACGCCTGGAGAAACGTCTGCGCCCCGCCGAGCCAAGCCTGTTCACGTTCACTCAGCCCGCGCAGTTGTTCGATGAATTCAAAGGGCTGACGCATGGCCGCGATCTGGATATGTCCGGGATCAGTCATGCGCTGATCGACGAGATCGGACCGCAGCAATGGCCCTTCCCTGTCGGCGCACGACAAGGAACACCACGACTGTACGAGGACGGGATTTTCCCAACCGCCAACGGACGCGCTCAGTTCATCGCAGACCCTTATCGCGCCGCTAAAGAACAGCGCGATGCACGCTTTCCACTGACGTTGATCACTGGACGTCTGCGTGATCAATGGCACGGTATGAGCCGCACCGGTACGGCAGCGCAATTGTTCGGGCATGTCAGCGAAGCAGTGTTGAGCCTGCACCCGGACGAACTGCGCCGGCATCGCTTGCAGCCGGGAGACCTGGTCAATCTTAAAAGTCGTCGCGGCGCAGTGATCGTCGCAGTTGGTAGCGACGACAGCGTACGTCCGGGACAAGCGTTTCTGCCGATGCACTGGGGTGACCGCTTTCTCAAGGGTGGTGTGAACAGCCTGACCCTGCCGGCCTTTGATCCATTGTCGAAACAACCGGAACTGAAACACAGCGGCGTGCGCCTGGAACCGGTGAGTCTGCCGTGGCAGCTTTTCGCACTGATCGAAGGCGATGTTCAACGGCATTTCGAGGCCCTACGACCACTCTGTGAGGCATTTTCCTACGTGAGTCTCAGCCTTGTCGGACGTGAACGATCGGCATTGCTGATACGGGCAGCCAGCAGCGAGGCGCCGGATGCGCAATTGCTCAGTGAAATCGACCGATGCCTGTCACTGATCGACGGCCCGGTACTGGCTTACGACGATCCACGTCGGGCCATCGGCAAGCGCGTGCGCATTGAAAACGGCCGGATCACCTCGATCCGACTGGCCGGCGAAACCCTCGCACGGCATTGGCTGCAAGGGTTGTGGCTGGAGGGTCGTGCGGACGAACAACTGCGGCGCTGGTTGCTGGCACCGATGAGTGCTCCGCCGGGCAGTGCCGGGGCGCAGATCGCTGCGGATAAAACCCTGTGCAACTGCAAGAACGTCAGCCTCAACGCGGTCTGCGCCGGCATTCGCCAAGGGCTGGATCTGCAAGGTTTGAAAAACAACTTGGGCTGCGGCACGCAATGCGGCTCCTGTGTCCCGGAAATAAAACGCTTGCTGGCTGCCGACGTGCAGCCAGTCGCCGTCATCTGATGAGGAAACACCATGAATGCAAAAGTCTGGCTGGTGGGTGCAGGTCCTGGTGATCCCGAACTGCTGACCCTCAAAGCGGTGCGCGCCCTGCGCGAGGCCGATGTGGTGCTGATCGATGATCTGGTCAATGACGCGGTGCTGGAACACTGCCCTGGCGCCCGCATCATTGCCGTGGGTAAACGCGGTGGTTGCCGTTCCACGCCGCAGGCATTTATCCATCGGTTGATGCTGCGCTATGCACGCCATGGCAAGTGTGTGGTGCGGCTCAAGGGTGGCGATCCGTGCATTTTCGGCCGAGGGGGCGAAGAGGCGCATTGGCTGCGTGAGCGTGGCGTCGAAGTGGAGTTAGTCAATGGCATCACCGCCGGTCTGGCCGGGGCGACGCAGTGCGATATTCCGCTGACGTTGCGCGGTGTGGCGCGCGGGGTGACGCTGGTGACTGCGCACACGCAGGACGACAGCCAATTGAACTGGCAGGCGCTGGCGCAGGGCGGTACGACGCTGGTGGTTTATATGGGTGTTGCCAAGCTGGGAGAGATTCGCGATCAGTTGCTGGCGGGCGGGATGACGGCGAATACGCCGGTGGCGATGATCGAGAATGCGTCATTGCCCGGGCAGCGGGAATGCCGGAGTGATCTGGCGAGTATGAGTGATGATGCGTGTGCGTTTGGATTGAAAAGCCCGGCGATTCTGGTGATCGGGGTGGTGGCGGCTGTTGTTGAAGAGCAAAAGATCGCAGCCTGCGGCAGCTCCTACATGGGATCTGCGTGCACCCTTTAAACCCGAATCGCAGGCAAAGAAAAGCCCGGCCTAAGCCGGGCTTTTCTCAGAGCGGCAGCTAATTACTTAGCTTGAGCTTCAACCTGCGCTTCTACGCGACGGTTTACAGCGCGGCCAGCATCAGTTTTGTTGTCAGCAACTGGGCGGGATTCGCCGTAGCCAACAGACTGAACGCGGGACGATTCAACACCGTACTGGTTGGTCAGAACTTGCTTAACGGCGTTTGCACGACGCTCGGACAGTTTCTGGTTGTAAGCGTCAGGACCGACGGAGTCAGTGTGACCTTCAACAGTAGTGGTGGTGGATGGGTACTGCTTCATGAAGTCAGCCAGGTTCTTGATGTCGCCGTAGCTGTTTGGCTTCACAACCGACTTGTCGAAGTCGAACTTAACGTCCAGCTCAACACGAACAACTTCAGCAACTGCTGGGCAGCCGTCAGCGTCAACAGTTACGTTGGCTGGGGTGTCCGGGCACTTGTCAACGTTGTCGCAAACGCCATCGTTGTCGCTGTCGGAGCAGACTTCAGCTGGTGCTGGAACTGGAGCAGCAGCAGGCTTGGAGCCGCCACCGAAGTTCACACCGATACCAACGCTAGGAGCCCACTCGGTGTCGCCCTGGTCGATGTTGTACTGAGCTTCAACGCCAGCACGGGCGTAGAAGTTCTCGGTGAAGTACAGCTTGGCACCAGCGCCCAGGTTGGCGAAGGTGGAGCGGTCACGACCGCCGGAACCGTTCTGACCGATGCTCTGATCGGAGAAACCAGCCGATACGTATGGACGCAGCATGTCGCCTGGGTTGTTGAAGTGGTACAGAGCGTCCAGAGCGGTGTTAGCGCCCTTGATGTTACGACCGTCGTCGGAACGCACGTTGTGCACTTCGTCGTAGCCCAGACGCAGTTCAACGTCGTCGGTCAGGAAGTAACCGATCGAACCGCCGAACAGGTTGCCGTTGTTCTTGAAGTTACGAGCGCTGTCGAATTGTTCTTTCTTTGCGAAGCCTTCGATTTCAACTGCGCCTTGGCCTTGTGCCAGAGCGCCGAACGAAGTGGCGGCAATCAGAGAACCAATGGCCAAGCCCAAGGTGTTTTTCAGTTTCATCCGTTAAATCCCCATCTGGTGATTGTGAAGCAGTCCCGCAAACCGGGGGACAACTCGGCGGCAAGTCTATCAGAACTTGCCTACACGTAAGAGATATTTGCGCTGAACTAAGTTTCAGCAATGCCTGCAAATTTCTCACGCAATTTATCTAGAGCACGTTTGTAACGCATTTTTGTCGCACTCAAACCCATGTGCATGATGTCTGCGATCTCCTGAAATTCCAGCTCTGCGACAAATCGTAGCACCAGAATTTCGCGGTCAATCGGGTTCACATACACCAGCCAGCGATCAAGCCCGCCCTTCTCCTCGGGTTTCGGCGCCTTTTCTTCGGACGCTTCCTCGAGGGGGTCAAGACTCAATGCGTCCATCAAGCGACGCTTTCGCCGTTCCTTCCGATACTGCGTAATACATTCGTTGTACGTGATGCTGTAGAGCCACGTTTTGAACTTCGATTTCCCCTCGAAGTTCTTCAGGCCGTACAGCACCTTTAACATGACTTCCTGACAGACATCGTCTGCGTCGCGATCGTTCCCAAGATATCTCGCACAAACGTTAAATAATGTTCGCTGGTAACGCCGCATCAGTTCTTCATAGGCGCGCGTTACGTGGAACAGCTCGGTATGCGAGCGCGCGACCAACTCCTCATCAGAGAGCTCGCGGGGGTCGTAGCGCGTGGATAGCGTTTGGGCTTTATTCAAAACAAGTCGTGCCGACAGTCAGGTCAATGTCCACCGCAACCAGCATCAGCTGGCATTTTGCGGCGGCATACATTAGCAGGGTTTGCCGGATTAGCGGCTACTCACATGCTGTTCCAGCAGGATCCGATTGGAAAGAGAGACTAGCTCACCCTCATCGGTCAGCAATGTGGTTTTCACCGTGCCGATCTCCTCGATCTGCCCTTCGACCTCGCCAACACGCACTTGTTGCCCAACCTGATACAACTCACGCACATAGATTCCCGCAAGAATCTGACCGGCAATTTCCCGGCTTCCCAAACCCATGGCCAGCGCAACGGCCAGACCAACGGTAATCAAAACGATGACAATCACATGGTTCAGCAGGTCGGTCTTGACCTCAAGCTGACTGATCGCAACCGAAATGCTGATGATGATCACCAGCCCCTGAGCTATCCGACCAAGTCCCGAAGCGTAGTCCAGGCCTACGCCTTCCGCCGCCCCGCGCACCAGCCCGTTGGCCAGTTGTGCAAGCAAAACACCTACCAGCAACACCAGCGCGGCGCCGAATACTTTCGGCAAATACAGCGCCAACATATCCAGCGTAGCTGAAACTCGCTCAAGGCCAAGGGATTCTGCTGCAGAAACAAGAAAAATCAGCAGAACGAACCAGTAAACGATTTTGCCGATCAGGGTCGAGATCGGAACTTGCAGCCCGGCTCGCGACATCAATTTGGTCAAACCGGTGCCGCCCATCAGGCGATCGAGGCCGAGTTTGGCGAGCAGTTTCGACAGCAAGGTATCGAGCAGTTTGGCCACGACGAAGCCCAACAGCAGCACGACCAGTGCGCCGAACAGGTTCGGAATGAAGTTGGCCACTTTGGTCCACAACGCAGTCATTGCAGTGACGAGGCTCTGAGTCCAGAGGTCGAGTTCCATATTCAATCAGCCTTATCAGCAGTGCGAGCGGTAGGTTTACGAAGACGGGAAACCGGCGAGACATGGGCCGATCCGTTATTCAGGGCGATCATCAGCGCGGGCAGCCAGCGGCCCAGCAGGCTGAACAGATCACCGGCGCCGACCTGGCGGTTGGCGGTTTTGAGTACGCGGCCCAGACAGGCATCGTCGTCGCGGCTGGACGGCGAGGCGTTGAGCATGTCGCGCAAAGACTGTTCAAACGGATCGTGCATACGCACCTCTCGTGATGTCTGTGAAAGACGCGGGCAAATTTGGTCGGGTCACATGCGCCATGTTCAGACCCAGCGCAAACGACGGAATAACCACCACTGACCGAAGGCCAGGGCGAGCACCGTCAAACAGGCAATCAGGAAACCATAAGGGCTGCTGGAGAACGGAATTCCGCCGACGTTGATGCCCAGCAGACCGGTGATGAAACTCATCGGCAAAAAGATGCAGGTGATGATGCCGAAACGGTACATCGTACGATTCATGCGCTCGCTCAAACGTCGGTCTTCAGCCTCCAGCACAAGCCCCACGCGCTCTCGGGTCAATTCGAGCTCTTCGAGATAGCGGGTCAGGCTGTTGTTCAACTCGTTCCAGTAATCGGCATCGTCATCGACAAACCACGGCAGTTTTATCCGCGTCAGTTGCCCGAAAATATCCCGCTGCGGCGCAAGGAAACGCTTCAGCCCGGCGGCCCTGCGGCGGATGTGCAAAATGGCGCCATGCTCGGGAGTATACCGTTCGTCGGCATCCATCTTTTCTTCTTCCTCATCGGCGATTTCCGAGAGGCAAGTGACCAGATCCTGCACCTTGTTGGTGAGGAACTGCGCCAGGTAAAGGATGAGTTCAGAAGCCGTTTTCGGGCCTTTGCCGTCCGCCAATTGCACCAACAGTTCATCGGTAGCGCGCAACGGGCGCAAACGCAACGAGATTACCCGTTGGGCGGAAGCGAAAATCCGCACCGAGACCATGTCTTCCGGCTCCGCACCCGGGTTGAGATTGACCCCACGCAGAAACAGCAGCAGCTCGGAATCCGGCAACGGCAACAGGCGCGGTCGAGTGTTCTCTTCCAGCAGCAGATCGCAGGTGAATTCATTGAGACCGCTGGATTTGCGCAGCCAGGTCTGGGTTTGCGGATGGCTGCGATCCCAATGCAGCCACAGGCTTTCATGGGCCTGCAACTGCAAATCGTCGAGCTCAGTCCGGGCTATCGAACGCGCACCGCCTTTTCCGTCCAGCACCAGGGCATGCACCAGCCCCCATTGCGCGTTTTCTTCCTCGAACATCCGCATCCCTTTGTTGAAAGCTTATTCAGGCATCTTCAGCGGACTCGGCGAAACGATCACGCCGTTGTTGTCCGCATAAATGTACTGGCCCGGGTGGAACGTCACACCGGCGAAGGTCACCGGGACGTTGAGGTCGCCGAGGCCGCGTTTTTCGGTTTTCATCGGGTGGCTGGCCAATGCCTGCACGCCCAAGTCGGTCTGCGCAATGACGTCAACGTCACGGATGCAACCGTAGATCACCAGCCCTTCCCAGCCGTTTTTTGCAGCTTTCTCGGCAATCATGTCACCCAGCAACGCGCGGCGCAGCGAACCGCCGCCATCAACCACCAATACCTTGCCGTTGCCCTTGAGTTCAGCCTGTTCCTTGACCAGCGAGTTGTCTTCGAAACACTTGATGGTCACGATTTCGCCGCCGAATGAATCACGGCCACCGAAATTGCTGAACATCGGTTCCAGCACCTGCACCAGCTCCGGATAGGCGTCGCACAGGTCAGGCGTAAGGTAATGGTTCATCGAAAAACTCCTGTAAAAAGCAAGACGATCAAGAATGCCGCGTTCTGAAGAGACGAGTTCCGCTGGTCGCTGTTTACCTTAGCTCATTGAATGTTCGCTGAATGAACCTGAACAAACGCTGAAACGTAATCGCTAAACTGCCACCGAATATGACCAGAACCGCACAATTCGTCATATCTTAGCCGCAAGCCGACCCGAACGAAATGCCCTTTTAAAGGGCCTCCATCTCAGACCGCAGCAGCCAAATCCGGCTTCTCGCCCAGCAATGGCGTGTGCTGATCGTTCAACCAGCGCGCCACCAATGGCCATACCTCAGTCTGCGCCGCTTTGCTCACCAGCATCTCGACATGGCCGAAATTATCGTTGAAGCCCTGCTCGCGGCCCAGATTGACGAACTGCTTGTGCTCCGAGCCGATCTGCTCGAACAGTTTGCGACAAGCCCAGGCCGGATCCTGATGATCCCCTGCTGCAGTCACCGCCAGCACTGGCACTTGAACATCGGCCAGCCCCGCCCACCAATCCTTGTCCTTGTCGCCAAAACGGCCGAACAAGCCGTACCAGCGCATGCTTTCCAGCGCCAGACCGATCGGCTCATCCTCCGGGCCACGCTTGAGACGCGAGCCCGACAGCTGCGCGAAGCGCTTGAGAATAAAGCGCCCGCTCCACTCCACTGGCGGAATTTTCAGCGGCCAGTAAGTGCGGCTGACCTGGGTGCCGAAAAACGCTGCCGATGCCACGGCAGGGTCGCCAAGGTATTCACCGCCAAGCGCAGCCGCCAGGGTGATGCCGCCGAGCGAATGGCCGATCCAGTGCGGAACCTGGCCGCTCTGCTCACGCACAAACGCGGCAATCGCCGGCAAGTCGTAACGGGCATAGTCGGCGACACGGTTGCGCCGGTATTCCTCGTTGCGCTGCGACAAACCGTGGCCGCGCATCTCCGGAATCCACACGTCGAAACCCAGACGCGTCAAATAGGCGCCCAGGCCCAGACCTTTGGGTGAAAACCAGAAGCGTCGATTGGAAAAACTGCCGTGCAGCAGAATCACCGGCACACCGCGAGGCGCCGAGTCATCAGCCATGCCCAAGCGGGTCACAGCGATTTCCACGGACCAGTCGGGACTGTTGCCGGGTTTCAGTCGATACACGTCTTCGCTCAGATCGCCGCGCCGTTCGGCGCTGATCAGGGCGACAGGAAACAGGTTGCTGCTGCTTTGCATAATGCTCTTGCACAAAAAAGGGCGGCATCTACAGGAGCCCGCCCTACTCAAATCTCAAAATCCTGCCCCATCAATGTGGGAGCGAGCTTGCTCGCGAAAGCGGTACATCCGTCGACATCAATGTTAAATGTCAGTCCGTCTTCGCGAGCAGGCTCGCTCCCACAAAGGGAGCGGGCCGTTCACATACTGATCAGGCTGGCGCTTGGCCTTCGGCGAGGAAGAACCAGGTCTCCAGCACGGTGTCCGGGTTCAGCGACACGCTTTCAATGCCCTGCTCCATCAGCCACTTGGCCAGATCCGGATGGTCCGAAGGACCCTGACCGCAGATACCGATGTACTTGCCGGCCTTGTTGCACGCGGCAATCGCGTTGGCCAGCAGCTTCTTGACCGCCGGATTACGCTCGTCGAACAGGTGCGCGATGATACCGGAGTCGCGGTCCAGGCCCAGCGTCAGCTGAGTCAGGTCGTTGGAACCGATCGAGAACCCGTCGAAGAATTCGAGGAATTCTTCAGCCAGGATCGCGTTGGATGGCAATTCGCACATCATGATCACGCGCAGACCGTTTTCGCCGCGCTTCAAGCCGTTTTCGGCCAACAGATCGACCACTTGGCTGGCTTCGCCCAGAGTACGGACGAACGGCACCATGATTTCGACGTTGGTCAGGCCCATCTCGTTGCGCACACGTTTCAGCGCGCGGCATTCGAGTTCGAAGCAGTCACGGAACGATTCGCTGATGTAACGCGAAGCGCCACGGAAACCCAGCATCGGGTTTTCTTCTTCCGGCTCGTAGAGCTTGCCGCCGATCAGGTTGGCGTATTCGTTGGACTTGAAGTCGGACAGGCGCACGATGACTTTTTTCGGCGTGAACGCTGCAGCCAGGGTGCTGATACCTTCCACCAGTTTGTCGACATAGAAGTCGACCGGGTCGTTGTAACCGGCGATACGCTTGTCGACGCTGTCCTTGATCTCCTGCGGCAGACCGTCGTAGTTCAACAGCGCTTTCGGGTGGACGCCGATCATGCGGTTGATGATGAATTCCAGACGGGCCAGGCCGACACCGGCGTTCGGCAGTTGCGCGAAGTCGAAGGCGCGGTCCGGGTTGCCGACGTTCATCATGATCTTGAACGGCAGCTCCGGCATGGCGTCGACGGAGTTCTTCTTGATGTCGAAGCCCAGTTCGCCTTCGAAGATGTAACCGGTGTCGCCCTCGGCGCACGAAACGGTCACGCCCTGGCCATCCTTCAGCAGTTGGGTGGCGTTACCGCAACCGACCACTGCCGGAATACCCAGCTCGCGAGCGATGATCGCCGCGTGGCAGGTACGCCCGCCACGGTTGGTGACGATGGCGCTGGCGCGCTTCATCACCGGTTCCCAATCCGGGTCGGTCATGTCGGAAACCAGCACGTCGCCCGGCTGGACCTTGTCCATCTCGGAAACGTCTTTGATGATCCGTACTTTACCGGCGCCGATGCGCTGGCCAATCGCACGACCTTCCACCAGCACGGTGCCGGTTTCTTTCAACAGGTAACGTTCCATGACGTTGGCCTGGGTGCGGCTTTTCACGGTTTCCGGACGCGCCTGCACGATGTACAGCTGGCCGTCGTCACCGTCCTTGGCCCACTCGATGTCCATCGGGCAGCCGTAGTGCTTTTCGATGATCATCGCTTGCTTGGCCAGTTCACTGACTTCAGCGTCGGTCAGACAGAAACGCGCGCGCTCAGCCTTGTCGACGTCGACGGTCTTGACCGAACGACCGGCCTTGGCTTCGTCGCCGTAGATCATCTTGATGGCTTTGCTGCCCAGATTGCGACGCAGGATCGCCGGACGGCCGGCCTCCAGCGTGCCCTTGTGCACATAGAACTCATCCGGGTTGACCGCGCCCTGGACGACGGTTTCGCCCAGACCGTAAGCGCCGGTGATGAACACCACGTCACGGAAACCGGATTCGGTATCGAGGGTGAACATCACGCCGGCAGTGCCGGTTTCCGAACGCACCATGCGCTGCACGCCAGCCGACAGGGCGACCAGTTTGTGGTCAAAGCCCTGGTGCACGCGGTAGGAAATCGCACGGTCGTTGAACAGCGAAGCGAACACCTCTTTGGCGGCGCGGATAACGTTTTCCACGCCACGGATGTTCAGGAAGGTTTCCTGCTGACCGGCGAACGACGCGTCCGGCAAGTCTTCGGCGGTGGCGGAAGAACGCACGGCCACGGCCACGTCAGGATTGCCGGCCGACAGCGCGGCGAACGCGGTGCGGATTTCGGCATTCAGTTTTTCAGGGAATTGGGCTTCCATGATCCATTGACGGATCTGCGCGCCGGTCTTGGCCAGGGCGTTGACGTCGTCAACGTCGAGCGCGTCGAGGGCCGCGTGGATCTGGTCGTTGAGGCCGCTCAGCTCGAGGAAATCACGATAAGCCTGAGCCGTCGTGGCGAAGCCGCCGGGGACCGAAACACCGGCACCTGCCAGGTTACTGATCATCTCGCCCAGGGATGCGTTCTTGCCCCCCACATGCTCAACATCGTGTTTGCCGAGCTTATCGAGGGAAACTACGTACTCTACCAAGGTGATCTCTCCACTAACTGTGTTGGAAAAGCTCAGAAACCGGCGGCCCGGGGGAGCCATGGCCGGTTGTATGGCCTGGACCTGGAAAATAAGTGAGAATGCGGGCCAGTCGCGGCCGACAAATCGCGCCTATCATATCCAGAAATGCTCATTAGCTTAAGGCCCAAGGTGCAAATGAAACGATCTGCTTTCTTCATCTCCGATGGCACCGGCATCACTGCCGAAACCCTGGGTCAAAGCCTTCTGGCGCAGTTCGAAAACATTACCTTCCGCAAATTCACGCGACCGTACATCGACAGCGTTGAAAAAGCGCGGGCCATGGTACAACAAATCAACAAAGCCGCTGAAACCGACGGCTTTCGCCCGATCATCTTCGACACCATCGTCAATCAGGACATCCGTGAGATTCTCGCAACGTCCAATGGTTTCATGATCGACATTTTCTCGACCTTTCTTGCCCCGCTGGAGCAGGAACTGACCGAGCATTCTTCCTACACCGTCGGCAAGTCGCACTCGATCGGGCACAACTCCAATTACATGGAGCGTATCGAGGCGGTTAACTTTGCCCTCGACAACGACGACGGTGCGCGCACCCACTATTACGATAAAGCCGACCTGATACTAGTGGGCGTGTCGCGATGCGGCAAAACGCCGACGTGCCTGTACATGGCCATGCAGTTCGGCATCCGCGCGGCGAACTATCCGCTGACCGAAGACGACATGGAACGCCTGACCCTGCCGACAGCCCTGCGCGCCCATCAGCACAAGTTGTTTGGCCTGACCATCGACCCGGACCGCCTCACCGCGATCCGCAACGAGCGCAAGCCCAACAGCCGTTATTCGAGTTATGCGCAGTGCGAATTCGAAGTGCGTGAGGTGGAGAACCTGTTCCGCCGCGAGAATATTCCCAACATCAACTCCACGCATTTTTCGGTGGAAGAGATTTCGGCGAAGATTCTGGTAGAGAAAGGCGTGGAGCGGCGGTTCAAATAGGTCTGTATTCCTGATCCGACGCCTTCGCGAGCAGGCTCGCTCCCACAGGGTTCTCGGGTGTTTGCACATGCTGCATTCCCCCCACCCCCCTTGTGGTAGCGAGCCTGCTCGCGAAGAACCATTACACGGTGTCTGTTAATGCCCTGGCCAGAGCTTCAAAACCTGCCAGCAACAACCGATCATCTCCCACCGCATTACACACACTCACCCGAATAAACTGTGGCACCGCCGCATGCCCGACCGCAAACGCCTCGGCGGTGGCCACCAGATAGTTGTTCTCCTTCAACTCCGCCGCAATCTGCGACGCCCGCCACAGCTCAGGCACTTCCACCCAGAAATGCGGGCTGTAAGGGTGAGTCCTGTAATTCAAACCCTGCAGAACAGGCGCCACCAAGGCTTTGCGCCGAGCGATCTCGCTGATCTGTTCGTCCAGCAAACGCTCGGCCATGCCGCTTTCGATCCACAGACTGGCCACTTCCATCGAGAGTGGATTGGCCATCCAGCACGTTGCGCGGATGGCGGCACTCAAACGGCCGATCAACGCCTGCGGGGCGTGCAGGTAACCGACGCGCAATCCGGCGGAAACAGCTTTGCTCAAACTGCCAATCAACACCGAGCGCTCCGGTGCGAAATAACTGAGCGGCAATGGCCGTTGGCGGTCAAGAACGGCGTGAGCCTCGTCTTCGATCATCAACAGGTTGTGCTGGCGACAGAGGTCGGCAATCGCCTCACGCCGTGGGATCGACATCACGGCGGCTGTAGGATTCTGGATCGTTGGCGTGCAATACAGCGCCGAAACACGATGTTGACGGCAGATGTCCTCCAGTGCCGACGGCAACAATCCTTCGTCATCCATCGCTGCGCCGACAAGTTTTATCCCAAGCTGGCGTGCGACGCCGATCAATCCGGGGTAGGACAAATGCTCGGTGACCACTGTGTCACCGGCCTTGAGCAAGCCCATCAGCGCGCACAACAAACCATGCTGACCACCGTTGACGCACAACACCTGATCGGCATGCGGCACGAACGCTTCGTGCTGCAGCCAGACCGCCCCCGCCAATCGGTGCCGTGCCAGCCCACCTTCAGCGGTGTACCCGGTCAACTGCTGTAACACCCGCGGATCACTGGCCAGTTCCTGCAGACTCTGGCTCATGAACGCCGCTTCCTGCGCGGGAATCGGCTGATTGCGGCTCATGTCAAAACAGGCTGACGGCTCATCGCTGACATTGCGAAAGCCTTTGTCCTGCGGCCGCTCCATCCCGCGCTGACAGACATAAGTGCCATCTCCGACGCGGGCGACGACCAATCCCACGCGTTCCAATTCACCGTAGGCACGACTGATGGTGCCGATGGTCACGCCCAGGCTGTCGGCCAGCAATCGGTGCGGCGGCAACTTGCATCCCGCATCGATCACCCCTTCCTCGATGGCCTGTGCGACCGCATCAGCCAAGCGCTTGTACTTCACACCGACGCCATTGGCGAGGCCGTCGCGGAGGATTGACACCATGGCAATACTTACTTTGACAGTCATTCTCGCCCCGAATAGCGTGCTTAAAACAGGTTCATTTAGAAATATCCGGTTTCCGCGATCAGGTCAATTCCACCGTTCGGAGCACGCCACATGTCGACCGCCGTCAGCACACCGATGAATATCAGCAAACCCTGGCTCGCTGGACTGTTCACCAGCACGCTGTTTTTGATCGTCTGCCTGAGCTGGGGCACGACATGGCTGGGGATCAAGATTGCGGTGGAAAGCGTGCCGCCACTGACCGCCGCTGGATTGCGTTTTTTGATCGCTTTTCCGCTGTTCCTGAGCTTCGCGCTGTTGCGCAAGGAACCGCTGTTTTTTCCAAAGCAAAGTCGCGGGTTCTTTGTGTTCGTCACGCTGTCGTATTTCAGCCTGCCCTACTACCTGCTCAACTACGGCGAGATGCACGTATCATCCGGCCTGACAGCGCTGCTGTTCAGCTGCATGCCGGTGTTTATCCTGCTGTTCTCGGCGCTGTTTCTGCGCGAGAAGATCTACCCGTCGCAAATGCTCGGTATCGCGATTGGCTTTGGCAGTCTGTTCATGATTATTCGCAGTCAGGGTCTGCATCTTGATCAGGCGGAATGGCTTGGCGTGTTGGCGATTCTGTGCGCAGCGGTGATGCACGCGCTGTGTTACGTGGTGACGAAAAAACACGGCAGCGCCATCAGTGTGATCACCTACAACACGCTGCCGATCGGTATCGCCGGGCTGATGTTATTTATTGTCGGCTTGAGCATTGAGGCACCGGTGTTTGCGCAGGTGAGCGCACGCTCATGGGGCGCCCTGCTGTATCTGGGACTGGTGGCCTCGGTCGGCGGATTCATCGTTTATTTTTTGCTGCTTAAACGCCTGAGCCCGATCATTCTGTCGTTCGTGTTTATCATCTTCCCGGTGTTCGCCGTGATCATCGGCGCCTGGTACGAAGGGCAAACCCTGTCCCGGGAGCTGATGATCTATTCGGCAATTTTGTTGAGCGGTTTTGCGATTACCAAATTGCCTGTGGAAAAGTGGTTCAGATAACGAACATATCCACAAAGCGGTTTACCGGGGTGGCTTCAAGCAGCGTCTGATCCTTGCACAACGCGAAGATCTCGCTGCTGCGCTGACCAGTGAAGCGCGTGGCCAGGTTGGCTTTGAACTTGTCCTCAAGCAACGGAATGCCCTCGACACGGCGCCGGCGATGACCGATCGGGTACTCCACCACGACATTTTCGGTGCTGCTGCCGTCCTTGAAAAACACCTGTACGGCGTTAGCGATCGAGCGCTTGTCAGCCTCAAGGTATTCGCGGGTGAAGCGCGGCTCTTCGACGATGATCATTTTCTCGCGCAATACATCGATGACCGGATGCGCCCGGTGGAAATCGTCTTCGTATTGCTCGGCGACCAGATTGCCAAACGCCAGCGGCACGGCGGTCATGTACTGGATGCAGTGGTCGCGGTCGGCAGCGTTGGCCAATGGCCCGACCTTGGAAATGATGCGGATCGCCGATTCGTGGGTGGTGATGACGATGCGGTCGATTTCATGCAGGCGATTGCGCACTTGCGGATGCAGTGTCACCGCTGCTTCGCAAGCAGTTTGCGCATGAAATTCAGCGGGGAAGCTGATCTTGAACAGGACGTTTTCCATCACATAACTGCCGAATGGCCGCGAGAAACCGAAGGCGCGTTTGTCTTGCGGTTTCAGCGCCAGATCGCTGTTGGTGTGGCTGAACAGCACATCATAAAAGCCCCACTGTTTTGCCGTCAGTACCCCGGGAATGCCCATTTCGCCGCGCAGGGCGATGTCGGCCAGACGCACACCACGACTCGAAGCATCCCCCGCTGCCCAGGATTTTCGCGAACCGGCGTTCGGCGCATGACGATAGGTGCGTAGGGCTTGGCCATCAGCGAACGCGTGGGACAACGCCGACAACAGCTGCTCGCGATTGGCGCCCATGAGTTTGGCGGTAACAGCTGTGGAGGCGACTTTCACCAGGATGACGTGATCGAGTCCTACACGATTGAAGGAGTTTTCCAGAGCGATCACGCCTTGGATCTCGTGGGCCATGATCATTGCCTCGAGCACATCGCGGATTGTCAGCGGTGCTTCAGCGTTGGCCACGCGCTTCTGCGAGAGGTGATCCGCCACCGCGAGAATGCCACCGAGGTTGTCCGAGGGATGCCCCCATTCGGCGGCGAGCCAGGTGTCGTTGTAATCGAGCCAACGGACGATGCAGCCGATGTCCCACGCGGCTTTGACCGGGTCGAGGCGATAGCTGGTGCCGGGGACCCGCGCACCGTAAGGAACCACCGTTCCTTCGACTAGCGGGCCTAGGTGTTTGGTGCACTCGGGGAAACGCAGTGCCAGCAGTCCGCAGCCCAGTGTGTCCATCAGGCAGTTGCGGGCGGTGTCGAGGGCTTCGGCAGAGCTGACTTTGAAGGTGAGGACGTAATCGGCGATGTCCTGCAGGACAGGGTCGTAGTCGGGGCGATTGTTCAGGTCGACGTTGGCGCTCATTGCGGTTCTCCTGTGCGGGAAATGATGAGTGGTGCGGTCTTCCTCAGGGCTTGGCGGGTTTGGGTGATTGCAGGTCTGGGGTGCCTGCTCTTTTGGTGTTGCTTGAGTGAGTAGCCCCTCACCCTAGCCCTCTCCCGAGGGAGAGGGAACCGATTGGGAGATGCTGTGGAGGTTCACCGACGTGAACGATCTCCATTGAATCCATAATCGATCTGGTCAATGCGCAATTTCAAACACCTCGGACGGCCCCCTCTCCCTTTGGGAGAGGGCTGGGCGGGCGGCGTTCCGATGAGGGTAAAACATCTCAAATCAGAAAGAATCGCCCGGGATGCGTACGTAGCCTTCCATAAGAACCCGCGCACTACGGCTCATGATGGCTTTCTTCACCACCCACTCACCGTTTTCCAGGCTGGCTTCAGCACCAACGCGCAGGGTTCCGGACGGATGCCCGAAGCGCACGGCATTGCGTTCAACGCCACCCGCGGCGAGGTTTACCAAAGTGCCGGAAATCGCTGCCGCAGTACCAATCGCCACCGCCGCCGTGCCCATCATCGCGTGGTGCAACTTGCCCATCGACAACGCGCGCACGAGCAAATCCACGTCACCGGCACCAATCGCCTTGCCACTGGACGCCACGTAATTCGCAGGCTTGGCGACAAACGCGACTTTCGGCGTGTGCTGCCGTTTCGCTGCTTCATCGAGATTGGCAATCAAGCCCATGCGCAATGCGCCGTAAGCGCGAATCGTCTCAAACATCTGCAACGCTTGCGGATCACTATTGATCGCGCTTTGCAGTTCGGTGCCGGTGTAACCGATGTCTTCGGCGTTGACGAAAATCGTCGGGATGCCGGCGTTGATCATGGTCGCCTTGAAGGTGCCGACGCCCGGCACTTCCAGCTCATCGATCAGGTTGCCGGTGGGGAACATCGAACCACCGCCGCCCTCTTCTTCCGCCGCCGGGTCCATGAATTCGACTTGCACTTCGGCGGCCGGAAAGGTCACCCCGTCGAGTTCGAAATCACCGGTTTCCTGCACTTCGCCGTTGGTGATTGGCACATGGGCAATTATCGTTTTGCCGATGTTGGCCTGCCACACGCGCACCACCGCGACACCGTTGTGCGGAATGCGGCTGGCGTCGACCAAGCCATTGCTGATGGCGAACGAACCGACCGCTGCCGAGAGGTTGCCGCAGTTACCGCTCCAGTCCACAAAAGGCTTGTCGATGGAAACCTGACCGAACAGGTAATCGACGTCGTGATCAGCCTTGATGCTTTTCGACAGGATCACGGTTTTGCTGGTGCTTGAAGTCGCGCCACCCATGCCGTCGATCTGCTTGTCGTACGGGTCGGGGCTGCCGATTACGCGCAGCAATAAAGCGTCGCGAACCGGGCCGGGAATTTGCGCCGCCTCGGGCAGATCCTTGAGGCTGAAAAACACGCCTTTGCTAGTGCCGCCGCGCATGTAGGTGGCGGGGATTTTGATTTGTGGTGCGTGAGCCATGATGCTCCTTACCGAGGGCACGGGACTTAAAATCCCCTGCCCACATCAGTTGATTTAAACGGCAACCGCCGACTCTTCAAGGAAGTCCTGAGCGAAGCGCTGCAACACGCCGCCGGCCTCGTAGATCGACACTTCTTCAGCGGTATCCAGACGGCAGGTCACCGGCACATCAACGCGCTCACCGTTCTGGCGATGGATCACCAGCGTCAGATCCGCGCGCGGTTTGCGCTCGCCGATCACGTCGTAGGTTTCGCTGCCGTCGATGACCAGCGTGTGCCGGTCGGTGCCCGGTTTGAACTCCAGCGGCAACACGCCCATGCCCACCAGGTTGGTGCGGTGAATGCGCTCGAAACCTTCAGCGGCAATCGCTTCGACACCGGCCAGACGCACGCCCTTCGCCGCCCAGTCACGGGACGAACCCTGACCGTAATCGGCGCCGGCGATGATGATCAGTGGCTGCTTGCGCTCCATGTAGGTTTCGATGGCTTCCCACATGCGCATGACCTTGCCTTCCGGCTCGACCCGCGCCAGCGAACCCTGTTTGACCTTGCCGTTTTCCACGACCATTTCGTTGAACAATTTCGGGTTGGCGAAGGTCGCGCGCTGCGCGGTCAAGTGGTCGCCACGGTGCGTTGCGTAGGAGTTGAAGTCCTCTTCCGGCAGGCCCATTTTCGCCAGGTATTCGCCAGCGGCGCTGTCGAGCATGATGGCGTTCGATGGCGACAGGTGATCGGTGGTGATGTTGTCCGGCAGCACCGCCAGCGGGCGCATGCCCTTCAGCGGACGTGCGCCGGCCAGCGCGCCTTCCCAGTACGGCGGACGGCGAATGTAGGTACTCATCTCGCGCCAGTCGTACAGCGGCGTGACTTTCGGGCCGGTGTCTTCGTGGACGGCGAACATCGGAATATAGACCTGACGGAATTGCTCAGGCTTGACTGAAGACTTCACCACGGCGTCGATTTCTTCGTCGCTCGGCCAGATGTCTTTCAGGCGGATTTCCTTGCCGTCCACAACACCGAGTACGTCTTTTTCGATATCGAAACGGATGGTCCCGGCAATGGCGTAAGCGACCACCAATGGCGGCGAAGCGAGGAACGCTTGTTTGGCGTACGGGTGAATGCGGCCGTCGAAGTTGCGGTTGCCGGAGAGTACGGCAGTCGCATACAGATCGCGGTCGATGATCTCTTGCTGAATCAGCGGATCGAGCGCACCGGACATGCCGTTGCAGGTGGTGCAGGCGAAGGCGACGACGCCGAAACCGAGTTGCTCCAGCTCAGTGGTCAACCCTGCTTCGTCGAGGTACAGCGCCACGGTTTTCGAACCCGGTGCCAGCGAGGATTTCACCCATGGTTTGCGAGTCAGGCCGAGCTTGTTGGCGTTGCGCGCGAGCAGGCCGGCGGCGATGACGTTGCGTGGGTTGCTGGTGTTGGTGCAACTGGTGATGGCGGCGATGATCACCGCGCCGTCAGGCATTTGCCCCGGCACGTCTTCCCACTGCCCAGAGATGCCTTTGGCCGCCAGATCCGACACTGCAACGCGAGCGTGCGGGTTGCTCGGGCCGGCCATGTTGCGCACGACCGAGGACAGATCGAAGGTCAGACCACGCTCGTATTGCGCGCCTTTCAAACTGTCTGCCCACAGGCCGGTGAGCTTGGCGTATTGCTCGACCAACTGCACTTGCTGGTCCTCACGACCGGTCAGCTTCAGGTAATCGATGGTTTGCTGATCGATGTAGAACATCGCTGCCGTGGCGCCGTATTCCGGGGCCATGTTGGAGATGGTTGCGCGGTCGCCGAGGGTCAGCGCCGCTGCGCCTTCGCCGAAAAACTCCAGCCACGCGCCGACGACTTTCTGTTTGCGCAGGTATTCGGTCAGCGCCAGCACCATGTCGGTGGCGGTGATGCCCGATTGCAGCTTGCCGGTCAGCTCGACGCCGACGCTTTCCGGCAGGCGCATCCACGACGCGCGACCGAGCATCACGCTCTCGGCTTCGAGGCCGCCGACGCCGATGGCGATCACGCCCAACGCATCGACGTGCGGGGTGTGGCTGTCAGTGCCGACGCAGGTGTCAGGGAACGCCACGCCTTCACGCACCTGGATCACCGGAGACATTTTCTCCAGGTTGATCTGGTGCATGATGCCGTTGCCTGGCGGGATCACATCAACGTTCTTGAAGGCTTTTTTGGTCCAGTTGATGAAGTGAAAACGGTCTTCGTTGCGACGGTCTTCGATGGCGCGGTTTTTCTCGAACGCCTGCTTGTCGAAACCGCCCGCCTCCACCGCCAGCGAGTGGTCGACGATCAATTGCGTCGGCACCACCGGGTTGACCTGCGCCGGGTCGCCGCCCTGCAAGGCGATGGCGTCCCGCAGGCCAGCGAGGTCGACCAGCGCGGTCTGGCCGAGAATGTCATGGCAGACCACACGCGCCGGGAACCACGGGAAATCGAGGTCGCGTTTGCGCTCGATCAGTTGCTTGAGGGAATCGCTGAGCGTGGCCGGGTCGCAGCGACGCACGAGATTTTCCGCCAGCACGCGGGAGGTGTACGGCAGGGTGTCGTAACTGCCGGGCTGAATCGCCTCGACCGCCGCGCGGGCGTCGAAATAATCCAGAGGACTGCCGGGCAGGGTTTTACGGAATTCTGTGTTCATCGGGTCAGGACTCGGGTCACGGTAGTTTCAAAGGGTGATGCCTGGCGCCAACCTCGAAATTCACACTCAACCCTGTGGGAGCTGGCTTGCCAGCGATAGCGGTGGGTCAGTCGACATTGATGTCGGATATGACTCAGTCATCGCTGGCAAGCCAGCTCCCACAGGTTCTCCGGTGAACCTCTGGATCAGCGCTTGGCACTCACCATTTCAGCGACGTTCGATTGGCACGAACTTGCGCTGTTCAACGCCGATGTATTCGGCGCTTGGGCGGATGATGCGGTTGTTGGCGCGCTGTTCGAACACGTGCGCGGCCCAGCCAGTCAGGCGCGAGCAGACGAAGATCGGCGTAAACAGCTTGGTCGGAATGCCCATGAAGTGGTACGCCGAGGCATGGTAGAAATCGGCGTTGGGAAAGAGTTTTTTCTGTTCCCACATGGTCTTGTCGATGGCTTCCGAAACCGAAAACAGCACCTTGTCACCGACTTCGTCAGCTAGCTGTTTCGCCCAGCCCTTGATCACCTCGTTGCGTGGATCGCTGTCCTTATAGATCGCGTGGCCGAAGCCCATGATCTTGTCTTTGCGCTCGAGCATGCCGAGGGTGCCTTTGATCGCGTCTTCCGGCGACGCGAAGCGCTCGATCATTTCCATCGCCGCTTCGTTGGCACCGCCGTGCAGCGGGCCACGCAGCGAACCGATGGCCGCTGTTACGCAGGAATACAGATCGGACAGGGTCGAAGCACAGACGCGCGCGGTGAAGGTCGAGGCGTTGAATTCGTGCTCGGCGTAAAGGATCAGCGACACGTTCATCACCTTGACGTGCAGTTCGCTCGGCTTCTTGTCGTGCAGCAGGTGCAGGAAATGGCCGCCGAGGGTTGGTTCGTCGCTGACGCAATTGATGCGTTTGCCGTCGTGGCTGAAGCGATACCAGTAGCACATGATCGCCGGGAACGCGGCGAGCAGGCGGTCAGTCTTGTCGCGCTGTTCGGAGAAGTCTTTCTCCGGTTCGAGGTTGCCGAGGAACGAGCAACCGGTGCGCATCACGTCCATCGGGTGGGCGTCGGCGGGGATGCGTTCGAGCACTTCTTTCAGCGCTTGCGGCAGGTCGCGCAGCTTGCTCAGCTTGCCTTGGTATTCGTCGAGTTGCGCCTTGGTCGGCAGTTCGCCGTAGAGCAGCAGGTACGCGACTTCTTCAAATTGTGCATCGGCTGCCAGTTCGCGCACGTCGTAGCCGCGATAGGTCAGCCCGGCACCGGCCTGGCCCACGGTGGACAGTGCGGTTTGCCCGGCAACCTGACCACGCAGTCCGGCGCCACTGAGTACTTTTGCTTCGGCCATTGTGTTCTCCAATCTTTTTGAATTTGTATGGGGAAAACTTGTGGGAGCGAGCCTGCTCGCGAAAGCGTCCTGTCAGTCACTTTGATATTGCCTGATCCACCGCTTTCGCGAGCAGGCTCGCTCCCACAGGGGTCTAATTCAGCCTTTCTTTTGTGCAAACAACGCGTCGAGCTTCTGCTCGAACGTGTGGTAATCGATGCGATCGTAAAGCTCCATGCGAGTCTGCATGGTGTCGATGACATTCTGCTGCGTGCCGTCGCGACGGATCGCGGTGTAAACGTTTTCCGCCGCCTTGTTCATCGCGCGGAACGCCGACAGCGGATACAGCACCAGCGACACGTCGGCGCCGGCCAGTTGCTCGGTGGTGTACAGCGGTGTCGAACCGAACTCGGTGATGTTGGCCAGGATCGGCGCTTTCACGCGGCTGGCGAACAGCTTGTACATTTCCAGTTCAGTGATGGCTTCCGGAAAAATCATGTCAGCACCAGCCTCGATGCACGCTGCTGCGCGATCGAGTGCCGATTCCAGACCTTCCACCGCCAGTGCGTCGGTGCGCGCCATGATCACGAAGCTGTCATCGGTACGCGCGTCGACCGCGGCTTTGATGCGGTCGACCATTTCCTGCTGACTGACGATTTCTTTGTTCGGACGGTGGCCACAGCGCTTGGCGCCGACCTGATCCTCAATGTGAATCGCCGCCGCACCGAACTTGATCATCGATTTGACCGTGCGCGCCACGTTGAACGCCGACGAGCCGAACCCGGTGTCGACGTCGACCAGCAGCGGCAGATCGCAAACATCGGTGATGCGGCGCACATCGGTCAGCACATCGTCCAGACCGGTGATGCCCAGATCCGGCACGCCGAGCGAGCCTGCGGCCACCCCGCCACCGGACAGGTAGATCGCCTTGAAACCGGCGCGTTTGGCCAGCAACGCGTGGTTGGCGTTGATCGCGCCGACCACTTGCAAGGGATGCTCGCTGGCGACCGCATCGCGGAAACGCTGGCCTGGAGTGCTGTGCTTGGAACTCATGACTCACCTCGTTCAGTGGCTGTCTTATTGTGGGCGCCGTCCTGGTAGTGACGGGCGATGTTGCGTTTCGAGGCGCCGATGTGACGACGCATCAACAATTCCGCGAGTTCGCCGTCACGGTCGGCGATGGCATCGAGAATCCGGTGGTGTTCGGCGAAGGCCTGGCGCGGGCGGTTCGGCGTGGTGGAAAACTGGATGCGGTACATGCGCACCAGTTGATACAGCTCGCCACAAAGCATCTGCGTCAGCGTGCGGTTGCCGCTGCCCTGGATGATCCGGTAGTGAAAGTCGAAATCGCCTTCCTGCTGGTAGTAGCCAACGCCGGCCTGAAACGCGGCATCGCGTTCATGGGTTTCCAGCACGCGACGCAGTTCATCGATTTCTTCGACGCTCATGCGCTCGGCCGCCAGACGGCAGGCCATGCCTTCGAGAGATTCGCGGATTTCGTAGAGTTCGAGCAATTCGGCATGGCTGAGCGAGACCACCCGTGCGCCGACGTGCGGAACGCGCACCAGCAAGCGCTGGCCTTCGAGTCGGTGAATCGCCTCACGCAGCGGCCCGCGACTGATGCCGTAGGTGCGCGCCAGTTCCGGCTCGGAGATCTTGCTGCCCGGGGCGATCTCGCCTTTGACGATGGCCGCCTGAATACGCCGGAAGACGTTTTCCGAGAGCGTCTCGGAATCGTCGCCGCTGATGACCGGGGGATCGAGTTGATCCAGCATGATTGTCGACACCTTTAAATCCAATGCGGCAAAAACTAGCCAATTCGCCCGCACGAGTCAAAGGATAAATGGATATTGTCGACAATCGTCTAATAACCCCAGACGCCTGTCCTTAACGCCTAACCCTGTGGGAGCGAGCCTGCTCGCGAAAGCGTAGTGTCAGTCAGCATCTGCTGTGGATGACACACCGCCTTCGCGAGCAGGCTCGCTCCCACAGGAAAACCCCAAGGGTTATAGACCGGCTCAAGCGCTGGCGCCATAAACCCACCGTGCTAGAATGCCGCCCGCATTTGCTGGCCATTTGTACGGCTTGTCATAAAAAGCTGCCAGGCACACGAAGGGCCTTGCGCAAGTTTTGCCAGGGACCTGAACCGAAAACGGAACGCTGCGCACCAGGATTTATGAGACTCAAGCCTTTTCCCACATTCTTTGCCCTGTTTTGCCTGCCCGGCCTCGCCGCCGCGGGGGAAAAAACCGTGTACGGCCTCAACGAATACGCTTCGCTTGACGGCATCAATCTCGAAGTCGCGGCCAAACTCGACACCGGCGCGAAAACCGCCTCGCTGAGTGCCCGCGACATCAAACGCTTTAAACGCAACGGTGAGTCCTGGGTACGTTTCTACCTGGCGGTCGACGCCGCGCATTCGCACCCGATCGAACGGCCACTGGCCCGCGTCAGCAAAATCAAACGCCGCGCCGGCGACTACGACCCGGAAGAAGGCAAGAAGTACACCGCCCGTCCGGTAATCGAGCTGGATATCTGCATGGGCACGGCGATGCGCAGCATCGAAGTGAACCTGACCGACCGAAGTGCGTTCCAATACCCGCTTTTGATCGGCTCCGAAGCGTTGAAACGCTTCGACGCGCTGGTCGACCCCAGTCTTAAATACGCTGCCGGCAAACCCGCCTGCACCATCGCCGCTCATACCGCCGAGTAATTTCCATGCGTTCTCTAACCTTCCACCTGAAAATCCTGATCACCATTCTGGTGTTACTGGGCGTTTCGGTTACGGCCTATCAGATTTTCGTACTCGGCATCCCGGTGACCGAAGATGCGACCGACGACTTGTGGAACATCGACGCCAAGGTCGAGTTCGTCGCCAGCACCAAGGATCCGGTGAAGATCCAGATGTTCGTGCCGCCGTTGAGCCGCGATTACGTCAGCCTCAACGAAAGCTTCATCTCGAATAACTACGGCGTCGCCGTGAACCGCGTCGATGGCAACCGCAAGGTGACCTGGTCGGCACGCCGCGCCAAGGGCAACCAGACCCTTTATTACCGTCTGGTGCTGACCAAGCGCTACACCGCAGAAAAAACCAAGATCAAAGGCCCGACCTTCCGCGACAGCATCGCCATCGAAGGCCCGGAGAAAATCGCCGCAGAAGCCCTGCTCGCGCCGATTCGCCAGCACTCGGCCGACGTCGAAACCTTTATTGGCGAGGCGATCAAGCGCGTCAACAACCTCAACGACGACAACGTGAAACTGCTGCTGGCTGGCGACCCGTCGACCGCGCACAAAGCCAAAATCGTCGAATTGCTCCTGTCCATCGCCCACGTTCCGGTAGAGAAAGTCCACACCATTCGCCTCGTCGCCGATCAGCCGCAAACGCCTGAACTGTGGCTGCGCAGCTTCAACGGCAACGACTGGCTGTACTTCAACCCGGAAACCGGCGAGCAAGGCCTGCCTACCGACCGCCTGTTGTGGTGGACCGGCGATGAAAACCTGATCACCGTCGACGGCGGCAAGAAAGCCAACGTGACCTTCAGCCTGAACAACAGCGAGATGAACGCGATTCGTCTGGCCAAGCTGACCGACGAGAACACCGACGCCAACTTCCTCGAATACTCGCTGTACGGCTTGCCGCTGCAGACCCAGCAGACGTTCATGATCATGGTGATGATCCCGATCGGCGTGCTGGTGATTCTGATTTTGCGCAACCTGATCGGCCTGCAGACCCTCGGTACGTTCACGCCAGTGCTGATCGCCCTCGCCTTCCGTGAAACGCAGCTGGGCTTCGGCATTCTGCTGTTTACCGTGATCACGGCGCTGGGGCTGTCATTACGCTCCTATCTGGAACACCTGAAGCTGCAAATGCTGCCGCGACTCTCGGTGGTATTGACCTTCGTGGTGGTGTTGATCGCGGCGATCAGTCTGTTCAGCCATAAGCTCGGTCTGGAGCGCGGCTTGTCGGTGGCGCTGTTCCCGATGGTGATTCTGACCATGACCATCGAACGCCTGTCGATCACCTGGGAAGAGCGCGGTGCCAGCCATGCGATGAAAGTCGCGATTGGCACGCTGTTCGCCGCTTCTCTGGCGCACTTGATCATGACTGTGCCGGAGCTGGTTTACTTCGTGTTTACGTTCCCGGCGATCCTGTTGATTCTGGTCGGTTTCATGCTGGCGATGGGTCGCTATCGCGGCTACCGCCTGACCGAACTGGTGCGCTTCAAGGCTTTCCTGAAGAAGGCTGACGCCTGATGTTCGGTTTCTGGAAGACCTGGAAGGCGCTGGAGGCGCGGGGCATCATGGGCATCAATCGGCGTAACGCCGACTACGTGCTCAAGTACAACAAGCGCAGCCTGTACCCGATCGTCGATGACAAGATCATCACCAAGGAACGCGCGATCGAGGCCGGCATTCATGTTCCGGAACTGTATGGCGTGATTTCCACCGAGAAGGAAATCGACAAGCTCGACGAGATCATCGGCGGGCGCAGCGACTTCGTGATCAAACCGGCCCAGGGCGCGGGCGGCGACGGCATCATTGTCATCGCCGACCGTTTCGAAGGTCGCTATCGCACGGTGTCGGGCAAGATCCTTGCTCACGAAGAGCTTGAGCATCACATCTCGAGCATTCTCACCGGTTTGTATTCGCTGGGCGGCCACCGTGACCGGGCGCTGATCGAATACCGCGTGACCCCGGATCAGATCTTCAAAAGCATCAGCTACGAAGGCGTGCCGGACATCCGCATCATCGTGTTGATGGGCTATCCGGTGATGGCAATGCTGCGCCTGCCGACCCGGCAGTCCGGCGGCAAGGCCAACCTGCACCAGGGCGCCATCGGTGTCGGCGTGGATCTTGCGACCGGTCTGACATTGCGCGGCACCTGGCTGAACAACATCATCACCAAACACCCCGACACCACCAACGCGGTGGACGGCGTGCAACTGCCCTACTGGGACGGCTTCATGAAACTCGCGGCAGGCTGTTATGAGCTGTGCGGGTTGGGCTATATCGGTGTTGATATGGTGCTGGATCAGGAAAAAGGTCCGCTGATTCTTGAGTTGAATGCGCGGCCGGGGCTGAATATCCAGATCGCCAATGACTGTGGGTTGACGTTGCGCACCCATGCGGTGGAGGCGCGACTGGAAGAGCTGAAGGCGCGTGGGGTGACGGAAACGGTTGAGGAGCGTGTGGCGTTTACTCAGGAGATGTTTGGGCATATTCCTGCTGTGGAAGGCTAAAAGCTGAAAAACCAAAAGCCCCTCACCCTAGCCCTCTCCCAAAGGGAGAGGGGACTGACCGAGGTGGATGCTGGAAATACGCCGACCTGAAAGCCTTGAGTCGAACTCAGGATTTGAAAAGCCCCCGATCAGCCCCCTTCCCCCTCGCCCCCCTTGGGGGAGAGGGCTGGGGTGAGGGGGTAGGCTTTTGATTTTGATCTGACAGCCGAGAGAGGACTACAATCCCCACCCCGCCTCAACGGCCGATCTGCCCCGCCCATGTTGACCTGTTCCGTACACCCGCTGCCCTACCGCGCCAATCCCGCCGACTACTTCGCGGCCATCCGCAACGCGCCCGGCGCCGTGCTGCTCGACAGCGGCCGACCGAGTGCCGACCGTGGCCGTTATGACCTGCTCAGCGCCTGGCCGCTGGAACAACTGGCGGTATTGCCGGACGAGAGCGGCAGCCATTTCCTGCAACGTCTGCGCGATAATCTGAGTCGTTTGGGCGAGGCTGATTTGCCAACGGGTTTCGAACTGCCATTCGCAGGCGGTTTGATCGGTTACCTGAGCTACGACTTCGGTCGGCACCTGGAAAACTTGCCGAGTCAGGCGCTAGATGACCTGCAATTGCCCGATGCCCGGTTTGGCCTGTACGACTGGGCACTGATCAGCGATCACCAGACGGCCACCAGCCAACTGATCTTTCACCCGACAGTGCTCGACAGCGAGAAACACCGGCTGATCGCGCTGTTCACCGAGCCGCACGCTGAGGCACTGGCACCGTTCAAACTGAACAACCCGATGACCGCCGACCTCTCGGCCGACGATTACCGTCAAGCCTTCGAACGCATTCAGCATTACATCCAGGCCGGCGATTGCTATCAGGTCAATTTCGCCCAGCGCTTCCGTGCGGCGTGTCAGGGCGATCCGTGGCGGGCTTATTGCGCATTGCGCGAAGCCTGCCCGACACCGTTCTCCGGTTTCCAGAGCCTGCCCGACGGCGGCGCCGTGCTGAGCCTGTCACCCGAGCGCTTCGTCAAAGTCAGCCAGCGTCAGGTCGAAACCCGGCCGATCAAAGGCACCCGTCCGCGTGGCCTGACCCCGGCCGAAGATGCCGCCAACGCCGCCGAACTGCTGGCCAGCCCCAAGGATCGCGCGGAAAACCTGATGATCGTCGACCTGCTGCGCAACGACCTCGGCCGCACCTGTCGCATCGGCTCGGTGCGGGTGCCGGAGTTGTTCAGCCTGGAAAGCTATCCGAACGTGCATCACTTGGTCAGCAGCGTGACCGGCGAACTGGCGGATGATCGCGACGCACTGGATCTGATTGCCGGCAGCTTCCCCGGCGGCTCGATCACCGGCGCGCCGAAGATTCGTGCGATGCAGATCATCGATGAACTGGAGCCAACCCGGCGCGGCTTGTATTGCGGGTCACTGCTTTATCTGGACGTACGCGGCGAGATGGACAGCTCCATCGCGATTCGCAGTCTGTTGGTCAAGGATGGGCAGGTGTGCTGCTGGGGCGGTGGCGGGATTGTCGCGGATTCGGACTGGCAGGCGGAGTATCAGGAGTCGATCACCAAAGTCCGAATCCTCCTCGAAACCCTGCAGAACCTTTAAACGCGTGAAAGCTTCGCGAGCAGGCTCGCTCCCACAGGGGAATGCATTCCAAAACTGGGAGCGAGCCTGCTCGCGAATGCGTCCTTTCAGACGACTACAAACTCAACTCTCTGTTGGAAGCCTTGAGGAATTCCTGCTTCAACTCAGCGAAGGTGTGCACTGCAGGAAACTGCGGAAACTCGCGAATCACATTCTGCGGCGCATGAAACAGAATCCCCGCGTCCGCCTCGCCCAGCATCGTCGTGTCGTTATACGAATCCCCCGCCGCAATCACCCGGTAATACAGGCTTTTGAATGCCAGCACCGACTGGCGCTTGGGATCTTTCTGGCGTAGCTGATAGCTGGTCACCCGCCCGGTCTCGTCAGTAATCAGACGATGGCAAAGCAAGGTCGGAAAGCCCAACTGACGCATCAGCGGCTGGGAAAACTCATAAAACGTGTCCGACAGAATCACCACCTGAAAGCGCTCACGCAGCCAGTTGACGAACTCCACCGCGCCGTCCAGCGGCTTCAGTGTGGCGATCACTTCCTGAATGTCCGACAGTTTCAAGCCGTGCTCATCGAGGATGCGCAGACGCTGCTTCATCAGCACGTCGTAATCGGGAATGTCCCGGGTGGTGGCCTTGAGGGAGTCGATTCCGGTTTTTTCAGCGAAGGCGATCCAGATTTCCGGCACCAACACCCCTTCAAGATCCAGGCAAGCAATTTCCACAAGACACTCCCGTTTGTATTGATTATTTGAGTCGAGCGAGGCCGAACTCTAGCGACTCACATGCAGACGCGCAACGCACAGCACGCCCCCGAGCCGTGCAGCTTTTTGTTACCATCAGCGCCATATAGAGCGCCCAGCGCCACCGACCTGTAGGAAGCCGCCCTGATGAGTGCAACGTTCGACGTCGTGGAACTCGCCACGACCTATGCCAACAAATCCGCCCAGGACATCCTCAAACTCGCCTTTGCCGAGTTCGGCGATGACTTGTGGATATCTTTCAGCGGCGCCGAGGATGTGGTGCTGGTGGACATGGCCTGGAAGCTCAACAAAAACGTCAAGGTGTTCAGCCTCGACACCGGCCGTCTGCACCCGGAGACTTACCGTTTCATCGATCAGGTGCGCGAGCACTACAAGATCGACATCGAACTGGTGTCGCCGGACTACACGAAACTCGAACCGTTCGTGAAGGAAAAAGGCCTGTTCAGTTTCTACAAGGACGGCCACGGCGAATGCTGCGGCATCCGCAAGATCGAACCGCTGCGGCGCAAACTGTCCGGCGTCAAAGCCTGGGCCACCGGCCAGCGCCGCGACCAGAGCCCGGGCACGCGTAGCGCTGTGGCGGTGATGGAAATCGATACCGCGTTCTCTACGCCGGAGCGTACGTTGTACAAGTTCAACCCGTTGGCGCAGATGACCAGTGAAGAAATCTGGGGTTACATCCGCATGCTCGAACTGCCGTACAACAGCCTGCATGAACGTGGCTTTATCAGTATCGGCTGCGAGCCGTGCACCCGTCCGGTGCTGCCGAACCAGCACGAGCGCGAAGGCCGCTGGTGGTGGGAAGAGGCGACGCAGAAAGAGTGCGGGTTGCACGCCGGGAATATCATCAGCAAGGCGTAACTCCCTGCCGCGCTGATTTCCCCCTGTAGGAGTGAGCCTGCTCGCGATAGCGATGTATCAGCCAAAAAATTCATCGGCTGATACACCGCTATCGCGAGCAGGCTCACTCCTACAATGTTATGCGGAGCCATCAGAAAATGTGTACACACGAATGTCACCATCGGTGCCATTTATGTGTGCACTTTTTTGTTTCCGCGCCCTGAAAAGTTACATCCCGCCTGAGAATCCCTCGCCCTCGCCTCCCCTCAAAATCCCTCACTCAAAATAAATACCTGTCCAAACGGTCAATTTTTAACCACTTATTTTCAAAGACTTAGCGTGCATCGATAACTTTTCGAAATGAACACTGCTGCGCATAGATCGCTAACTGGCACAAATCTGGCTTTAGTGCATACATGTTTTGTATACAAAACTGCAAAACATACACACTTTCGATCCGCAAGCCTGAAGCGCCCTATCCCGTACAGGCTGCAGATGCCCCGTAACCAGTGATGTTTCACTGTCGCGACGAAGATTTGTCGAGCCCTGTGGCTTATGCACAGTCATCGCGGCCCTGAACATCAGGAGCCTGCCGGAATGCGTACAAGTCTCTCCAATAACATCGCGCTGAATCTGCCCGCCTCTCCCGTTACCCAACCGTTACCCCATGACGGACTCACCGAGCCGTTGCAACTCAGTCCGCGGCTGCACAACAGCGACTTGGCACCGACCAAGGCCGAAGGTCGACGCTGGGGCAAATACAGCATCTTCGCCCTGTGGACGAACGACGTGCACAACATCGCCAACTACTCCTTCGCCATTGGGCTGTATGCCTTGGGCCTGGGTGGCTGGCAGATTCTGCTGTCGCTGGGGATTGGCGCGGCGCTGGTGTATTTTTTCATGAACCTGTCCGGCTACATGGGGCAGAAAACCGGTGTGCCGTTTCCTGTCATCAGTCGGATCAGTTTCGGCATTCACGGCGCGCAAATTCCTGCACTGATCCGGGCGGTTATCGCCATTGCCTGGTTCGGGATTCAGACGTATCTGGCCTCGGTGGTGTTCCGCGTGTTGCTCACAGCGGTGCATCCCGGTTTTGCCGAATACGACCACGATTCGATCCTTGGTCTGTCGACGCTGGGCTGGGTATGTTTCGTGGCAATCTGGTTCGTGCAATTGGCGATTCTCGCCTACGGCATGGAAATGGTGCGCCGCTACGAAGCGTTCGCCGGGCCAGTGATTCTGCTGACTGTCGCCGCGCTCGCCGCGTGGATGTACTTCCAGGCCAACGCGACCATCGCCTGGTCGACTCGCGAGCCGCTGACCGGTGGCGAGATGTGGCGCAACATTTTTGCCGGCGGCGCCTTGTGGCTGGCGATCTACGGCACGTTGATTCTCAACTTCTGCGATTTCGCCCGTTCTTCGCCGTGCCGCAAGACCATCAAGGTAGGAAACTTCTGGGGTTTGCCGGTGAATATTCTGGTGTTCGCCGCGATTACTGTACTGCTCTGCGGCGCGCAATTTCAGATCAATGGCCGGATCATTGAAAGCCCGACCGAAATCATCGCCTCGATTCCCAACACGTTCTTCCTGGTGCTCGGTTGCCTGGCGTTCCTGATCGTTACCGTGGCGGTGAACATCATGGCCAACTTCGTCGCCCCGGCGTTCGTCCTCAGCAACCTGGCGCCGAAGTACCTGACCTTCCGCCGCGCCGGACTGATCAGCGCGACCATCGCGGTGCTGATCCTGCCGTGGAATCTCTACAACAGCCCGCTGGTAATCGTGTATTTCCTGTCCGGCCTCGGCGCCCTGCTCGGCCCGTTGTACGGCGTGATCATGGTCGACTACTGGCTGATCCGCAAAGGCCGGATCAACGTACCGCAGCTCTACAGCGAAGATCCCAACGGCGCTTATTACTACAGCCGCGGGATCAATTTCCGCGCGGTGGCGGCGTTTATTCCTGCGGCATTGATCGCCATCGTCCTGGCGCTGGTGCCGGGTTTCCACAGCGTCTCGCCATTCTCGTGGCTGATCGGCGCGGGGATTGCCGGAATGCTTTATCTGATCATCGCCAAACGCCAACCGCACTACGCCGACATCAGCGGCGAATCGATCGCTGTCGACAACGTCTGCCATTAACTCCCTCGCGGCCCGGTTTTCGGGCCGCCGAACTGCCCGCTATAAGGATTTCCCCATGCGTATTCTCGTGGTCAACGTCAACACCACCGAGTCCATCACCGAGGCCATTGCCCGATCGGCACAGGCCGTAGCTTCACCCGGAACGGAAATTGTCGGTTTGACGCCATATTTCGGCGCCGACTCGATTGAAGGCAATTTCGAAAGCTACCTGGCGGCCATCGCGGTGATGGATCGGGTGATGGCCTACGATCAGCCGTTCGATGCGGTGATTCAGGCCGGTTATGGCGAACATGGCCGTGAAGGTTTGCAGGAATTGCTCAATGTGCCGGTGGTGGATATCACTGATGCTGCAGCGAGTACGGCGATGTTTCTCGGTCACGCCTATTCAGTGGTGACCACGCTGGATCGCACCGTGCCATTGATTGAGGATCGGCTGAAGCTGTCGGGTCTGTGGGATCGTTGCGCGTCAGTGCGGGCCAGTGGTCTGGCCGTTCTGGAGCTGGAACACGAGCCGCAGCGTGCGCTGGAAGCGATCGTGCATCAGGCTGAACTGGCGGTGACGCAGGACAAAGCCGAGGTGATCTGCCTGGGTTGCGGCGGCATGGCCGGGCTGGATGAACAGATTCGTCGACGTACGGGTGTGCCAGTGGTGGATGGCGTGACGGCGGCGGTGACGATTGCCGAATCGCTGGTGCGGTTGCGCTTGTCGACGTCGAAAGTACGGACTTATGCAACGCCACGGCCGAAGAACATCATTGGTTGGCCGGGGCGGTTTGCCCGGTAGACCGCGTTATCGTTCAGCGCGGGCAAGCCACGCTCCCACAGGTTCTGAGTTGCCCACAGATTTTGTGCACAACACAAAAACCTGTGGGAGCGGGCTTGCCCGCGATGGCCGCGCCGCGGTCTAAAACCATGCTCAAATCGCACTGAACCGCCGCGCCAACCCTTTCTCCGCAAACTGTTCAATCAAAAAATCCACAAACGCCCGCGTCTTCCCCGGCAACAACTTATGCTCGGCGTAGTAAATCGAAATGTTGCCATCATCGACAAACCAGTCCGGCAACACCCGCTGCAACGTCCCCGCCTCCAGATACCCCACCGCAAACGGCATGCTCACCAGTGCAATCCCCAAGCCCTGTGCCGCCGTCGCGCACGCCGCTTCGGAATCGCTCAGGGTCATTCGCGCCTTGAGCACCAACGGCCGACAGTTCTGTGGATTGCGCCCGGTCAATTGCCATGAACGCACGCGTCCGGTTTGCGGCGAACGGATCAGAATGCCGTCGTGGTGGCTGAGGTCGTCCGGTTCGATAATCTTGGGATTGGCCTGTAAATAGTCGGCGGACGCCACCAATATCCGGTGCGCCGGGCTCAGTTTGCGTGCGATCACGCCTTGGGGCAGTTCGAAGCCGCCGCCGATGGCTGCATCAAAGCCCTGCCCGATCAGATCGACCTGTCGATTATCGAAATGCCAGTCAGGATTGATCGCGGGGTATCGCTGCAGAAACTCACCGAGCATCGGCACGATATGCAGACAGCCAAACGCTGCGCCCATGCTGACTTTCAGCGTTCCCGCCGGCAGCCCTTCGACGCTGGACAGATTGGCCACGGCATTCTGAATCGTGGTCAAACTGCCACTGACTTGATCCAGGAAAAGTTGCCCGGCCTCGGTCAGCGTCAGGCTGCGTGTACTACGCTGGAACAGCCGCACGCCTAGCCGCACTTCGAGTTTGGCCACACTCTTGCCGACTGCCGCCGGGGTCAGACTCAAGCGCCTTGCGGCTTCGGCAAAGCTGCCGACTTCGGCACTGCGCACGAAGCATTCAATGCTGCTGAAGGTTTCCATGATCACCACTATAAACTTCTGGTTTACACAGACTATAGCAATCATGGTCTACACAGTTGTCGATAGCACGCCGATACTCGCCACCAATACCAAGGCATTCTGCCTTGAACACTCTGGAGATCGAACATGACCACTCAACACCTCAGCGGTAAAGTTGCTCTGATTCAAGGCGGTTCCCGTGGTATCGGCGCAGCCATCGTCAAACGCCTGGCCGCTGAAGGCGCTGCAGTAGCCTTCACTTACGTCAGCTCCACCGCCAAAGCCGAAGAATTGCAGAACAGCATCACCGCCAACGGTGGCAAAGCCCTGGCAATCAAGGCCGACAGCGCCAATGCCGCCGCCATTCGCCACGCCGTCAGCGCCGCGGTCGAAGCCTTTGGCCGCCTCGACATTCTGGTCAACAACGCTGGCGTGCTGGCCGTCGCACCGCTCGAAGACTTCAAACTTGAAGACTTCGACCAGACCGTAGCGATCAACATTCGCAGCGTCTTCATTGCCTCGCAAGAAGCCGCCAAACACATGGGCGAAGGCGCGCGTATTATCAACATCGGCAGCACCAACGCCGACCGCATGCCCTTTGCCGGCGGCGGTGTGTATGCGATGAGCAAATCGGCGCTGGTCGGTTTGACCAAAGGTCTGGCCCGCGACCTCGGCCCACGCGGCATTACCGTCAACAACGTGCAGCCCGGCCCGGTCGACACCGACATGAACCCGGCCCACGGTGACTTCGCCGAAAGCCTGATCCCGCTGATGGCCGTGGGTCGTTACGGTAAAGCCGAAGAAATCGCCAGCTTCGTCGCCTATCTGGCAGGCCCGGAAGCCGGCTACATCACCGGTGCCAGCCTGACCATTGACGGTGGTTTCGGCGCCTGATTTTTCCGGGTCGCCTGAACGCAAAACACCGCCCCTCTTGTTACAGAAGGGCGGCGTTTTTTTGCGTCAGATGTTTACGTCCATTCCAGCGCCGGCAAACCACAGGCACTTGGCGTGAACGCTTTCAGGGTACGAAGAATCCCGTCAGCATGTGCGTACTTTTCATCGGCCATGGCAGCATCCGGGATGGCGATCGCGGTCATGCCTGCGGCTTTCGCGGCGGTCACGCCAAACGGCGAATCCTCGAACACCAGACAATCTTCAGGCGCGACACCCAAACGACGGGCAGCGGTCAGGAAGATATCCGGCGCCGGTTTGGCCGCGCCGACTTCCGGGTCGTCTGCCGTGACGATGAAGTCGAACAACGCAAACCAGTCGCGGTGCAGCGTGGTTTTCTGGCCGAACGATTGACGCGATGAACTGGTGCCCACAGCGATCGGAATATTGTGCGCCTTGAGGTGGCGGATCAACTCTTCGGCACCCGGCATCGCTTGCGCGGTAGGGAAACGCTCACGCATCAGCGGTTCACGGATGACCAGAAACTCTTCGGCGGTGATCGGCAGATCCAGTGCCTGCACCACATAATTCGCCAGATCATTGGCCCCGCGACCAATGATGTTCTGCTTGATGCTCCAGTCGAAGGTTCGCCCATAGCGCTCGGCAATCAGCGAGGTGACTTCGGTGTAAATGCCCTCGGTGTCCAGCAGCAAACCGTCCATATCGAAAATCACGGCCTTGATTGGGCCAAACGCCTTCAGCGGTGCATTCATCATCGGATCCGTTAACAAAGACATCCCAGGCGGCAGGTGATGCCGCTGCTCGGATCTGATTAAAGGGTTCAGCAGCATAACGAGCGCGACAGACATTGAGCAACGGGCAATGTCCGTTGCGGCGATGAACAACCCGCAAGTATTTAGCGAAATATCCTACAGACATCAGCTACTCGCCCGACTTCTTTCCTGATTGATCCCCCGCAAAGTCCCCGCACCTTTTTGATGTGCGCGAGAGACTGCGAATGCTTCCAACCGATCGGCTGCTGGCCCTGAACAACAGCATCGGCCTGCTCGTTGTTGCTGCTTTGAACCCGGACGAGCCGGACTTCGAGCACCTGATCCGCGAATTCCGCCTGTGCCTGAACCACTACGACGCCTGGGCCGAGCAGTTCTGGACCGGCACCGCGCTGGATATCGAGCAGGTCTTCACTGTCGGCAACGACGTGCGCCTCAGCGCGCCGATCAAGTCGCGCCAACCGCTCAGTTCATCGGTGGTCATGTGCTCGGCCAACGGGGCATTAACGCTGGTGCACATGTTCGAGGCCGCGCGGTTTGTGCCGATCGGCAACACCCCGGTAACCCTCGAACCGGTGCTTGCCGATGTCGGCGGTGTGCTGACTTTCGGCGAGCCGCTGCATTACACCATCGGCCCCAGCGGCATTCTGCAGGTGACCGATTGCGATCGGGGCCAGCGTTATCGAATCACCTTCTTTCCCGATGTGTCCACAGACCATGTGCAGGCGTTGTATGCCTCCTATCAAGGCATCATCAATGGTCTGGAGGGCTGGCTGCGCGGGGAATGGAGTGAATTTCAGCCGCAGTGGACGGAGTTTTCCAGCGCCGGGTTTCTTGACCGTTACGGTCAGTTGCAACAAGCCGACTGGCGCGGGTTCGAGCAAGCCCTGAATGGCGTTTGGGACGATATCAAACAGGTATTCGCCCTGCTCGCCGACTTGCAGGCCAACAGTGAAAAATTGCTGGAATACCTCAGCGAGGCCGAGCTTGAGGCGTTGTTGAATGCCTCCAGCGACGCCATTGCCAACGGCCTGCTGATCCTCAGTGACGAACCTCTTCTGTTTATTCATCTGGCCGCGTTTACCAGTTGGCTGAAGATGCTGCCGCCGCAGTATCTGGCCGAAGTGGTGGCCGAGGTTCGGGCCGAACTGCTGGTCAGTTTTCTGTTGATGGGGTTGTTGGGCGGCGTCGGCGTGCCGCTGCGCTTGAGCAGCAAGGTGCTGGCGAAGATCAAGTCGCCCCGCGCGCGGGAATGGCTGGCAGCGTCCGCGTTGCGACTGGCGGAGCTGACGTCGGCGCCGGAACTGAGCAAACACGCGAGCGCCTTGAAACCACTCATGCTCCACGCGCGTGAAGTCGAGTTGAAACCGACACCGTCGATACCGCTGAACATTCATCAGGCCGACTCGCTGGTGTTGACCGTGCAGAATCCGGCGCCTGTTGTGCGGGACAAGCCTGGCGCTTCGAGCCGGCTGGAACGGCATGAGCCACACGACGATGCCTCGGATCAGGCGAAAAATCCCAACGGCGACAGCGCCGATTGTGTGCCGCGTACCTGCACCAACGGTTGCCCGGTGTCGATGGTCACCGGTGAGGAACTGCTGACGCTGACTGATGCGGTGCTCGATGGCGTGTTGCCGTTTGAGTTCACCCGGTTGTATCGCAGCAGCGCGGCGGAGATTGATGTCGGGTTGGGGTTTGGCTGGAGTCATTCGCTGGCGCATCGGTTGGTCTTTGAAGGCGATGTTGTTGTCTGGGTTGACCATGAAAACCGCCGCACTCGGTTTCCGCTGCCGAGTATTGAGCGCCCGGCGATTCACAACAGCCTGTCGCGGGCGGCGATCTTTCTGGGTGATGAGCCGGAGGAACTGATCCTGGCGCTGGCCGGGGAAACAGCGCGGTTTTATCACTTTCGCGCAGGACGGCTGACGGCGATCAGCGATGCCTATGGCAATCGTCTGACGCTGCAGCGCGATCGGTCTGACCGGGTGCAGCGCCTGGACAACGGTGCCGGGCGTTCGCTGCTGTTGCGTTATGACCGCGCGCAGTTGTTGGGTGTCGATTATCAGGTGTTTCGCGACGGAGCCTGGGGCACCGAACAGACACTGGTCAGTTACCGCTACGACGCCTATCGGCACCTGATCGAAGCCAGCAACGCCGTCGGTGACAGCGAGCGTTACGACTATGACGACGCCCACGTAATCCTGCAGCGGCAACTGGCCGGCGGCGCGAGCTTCTTCTGGGAGTGGGAGCGGTCTGGCAAGGCTGCCCGCTGCGTGCGCCACTGGGCATCGTTTTCGCAGATGGACACGCGCTACGTCTGGGCGGGCGACGGCAGTGTCGCGGTGCATTACGTCGACGGCACCGAAGAGACCTACGTTCACGACGAGCGTGCGCGGTTGGTGCGCAAGGTCGAGGCCGACGGTGGCGAGCAGCTCAAGGCCTACGACGATGCCGGGCGCTTGATCGCCGAGCAGGATGCCTTGGGCGCGGTCACCGAATACCGCTACGACGAAGTCGGACGGCTGATCGCGCTGATTCCACCTGTTGATGCGCCCACGTCCTACGAGTACCGCAACGGTTTCCTTTATCGGCGTTCGCGCGGTGATGCGGTGTGGATCTACCGGCGTAATGCCGAGGGCGATATCACCGAAGCGGTCGATCCCGACGGCCAGGTCACCCATTACTACTACGACACCCGTGGCCAGTTGCTGTCGATCCGCTATCCGGACAGCAGTCGGCATCGGCTGGTATGGAATGCCCTGGGTCAGTTGACCGAGGAAACCCTGCCCGACGGTGGCGTGCGGCGCTTTTCCTACGATGCGCTGGGGCGACGGACCACCACCGCCGACGAACATGGCGCAGTCACCCGTCAGCATTGGGACGCCGTTGGCCGACTGATTCAGACGACATTTCCTGACGGTGCGACCCGCGCCTACAGCTACGGCGCCTATGGTCAGGTCACTGCCGAGCGCGATGAACTCGGGCGCATCACCCGCTACGAATACGACGATGACCTGCATCTGGTCTCGCGGCGGATCAACCCCGACGGCACGCGGGTGCAGTACCGCTACGACCATCCGCAGCTGCTGCTCACCGAGATTGAAAACGAGTCCGGGGAAAAGTACCGGCTGGACTACACGCCGACCGGGATGATCCGTCAGGAAAGCGGTTTTGACGGCCGCCGCACGGCGTACACCTATGACCTCAACGGCCATCTGTTGGAGAAGACCGAGTTCGGTGATGACGGCTCACAGTTAGTCACGGCATATAAACGCGATGCGGCCGGGCGTCTGCTGGTCAAAACCCTGCCCGACGGGATCAAGGTCAGCTATCAATACGACCGCCTCGGCCGTTTGATCGGCGTCGACGACGGCCAGCAACACCCGCTGGCCTTCGAGTACGACCGTCAGGACCGGCTGATCACCGAGCATCAGGGCTGGGGCACCCTGCGCTACCGCTACGACGCCTGCGGCCAGCTCAAACGCATGCGTCTGCCGGACAACAGCGTGCTCGACTACCGCCACGCCAAGGGCGGCGCGCTGACCGACATCGACCTCAACGGCACGCCACTGACCCGTCACATCTATAAGTCCGGCCGCGAACTGCAACGCCAACAAGGTTTGCTGCTCAGCGAATATACCTACGACGATCAAGGACGATTACTCGCCCACGCCGTAGGCCATCAGCGCGATGCGCTGTACCGCCGCGATTATGCCTACAACGCCAACGGCAATCTCGCGCACATTGCCGACAGCCGCCACGGCCAGCGCACCTACGGCTCCGACGCCCTCGACCGCCTGATCCGCGTACGCCACTCGCGCGACGAACTGCCGGAATCCTTCGCCCACGACCCGGCCGGCAACCTGCTGATGCAGGACCGCCCCGGCCCGAGCCAGATCAAGGGCAACCGCCTGCTCATGCAGGGCGACCGCCACTACGACTACGACGCCTTCGGCAACCTGATCCGCGAACGTCGCGGCCGCGCGCAGACACTCGTCACTGCATACCGCTACGACAGCCAGCACCGCCTGATCGGCCTGACCCGCCCCGACGGCCAAACCGCCAGTTACCGCTACGACGCCTTCGGCCGACGCATCAGCAAAACCGTCAACGGCGAGACCACCGAATTCTTCTGGCAAGGCGATCACCTCGTCGCCGAAAGCAGCGAACACGAATACCGCAGCTACGTCTACGAACCCGGCACCTTCCGCCCCCTCGCGCTGCTCGACGGCAAAGGCCCGAAAAAAGCCTGCCCGTTCTACTACCAACTCGACCACCTCGGCACCCCGCAGGAACTCACCGACTACAGCGGCGACATCGTCTGGTCCGCGCAATACGACGCCTACGGCAAAGTCGCCGCACTGACCCTCGCTGGTGATGACTACCTGAACCAGCCGCTGCGCTTTCAGGGGCAGTATTTCGATGCGGAAAGCGGCCTGCATTACAACCGCCACCGGTATTACGACCCGCGGCTGGGACGGTATCTGACGCCGGACCCGATCAAGTTGGCCGGTGGGTTGAATCAGTACCAGTACGTGCCGAATCCGACGGGGTGGGTGGATCCGTTGGGGTTGAGCTCCAACTGTCCGCCGCCGAATAAGCCTGGGTGTGAGGTGCCGGGTGGAATTGCTGGGGCTAAGGTTGATGAGGGTGAGCCACAACTACCGGACTTGATTCATGGCGTTGACCCACATTCAGTGAAGCGAACGCATGCAATTATGGGAAAAAATTCAACTAAACGCGTCGAAAAAATAAGGGATCAAATGCGAGCAGGTGGCTACGATGTCAGCTATCCCATAGACGTAGCAGAACATCAGGGCACCCTCTATATTCTAGATGGACATCACCGTGCAGCAGCTGCAAAACAAACAGCAACGCCAATAACTATAAAATTGATCACAAACATCAGAGAACACAAAGGAGAACTTAATACTATCGAAGAAGTCATTGAATCAGCTAACAATGTAGGACACGACCGATTGGAGCATCACAGAAGAAGATGAAAACAGCCGATAAAAATCTTGAGGATCTAATAAATGACTTTCTTTCAAAAGTAGACTATGGCACGGAGTTACTACAAAAAAAATTTGGCACTCGGAATATTTTAAGACTTTGGCGGAGCAAGCAAATCGAACGCTGCGGTGAAATAACTGATGGAATTCAATATGAACTGCACGGCGTAGGGTGCGCCATTCATTTCCCATCAGATTCAGTGGACTTTGATTATGGTTCGGATAACAGAGTCGACGGCTTTGATGTATGGCGCCTTTACATTTACGCTAGCGATAGGCCATCTAAATATAAAAAATACTGTGACAAAAAAACAGTTGAAAAGGAGTTTCGAGAACACATCGCATCAGGTCGAATAGAAAAAATGTCGAAATCAGACAACCTTTACATACTTGCCAACCCTGACTTAACTGCCAAACAATAAAATTTGTGCCGGTTTGCTTTCGTCCGCTTTGACGACTGTTTTATCCTTGACCTCGCGAGAAAACCGATCCGAATCAAAGGGCCTGAAGTACAGGCCCCGGGTATTTAAATTCCGTGCCCTGCCACGCTCGAATCTCAAGACAACTTATTGCTCATCCTCATCCTCTTCATACTCCATATCCGCCTCATCCGAATCATTCAACGGCACTGTCGCATCATCCATCAGCGACCCCGGATCCTCATTCCCCGGATCGTTGATAAACGGCAGTCCACTCGAGCCTTTCTCTTCCTTGCCTTCAGTTTCGGGAGTCATGCCAACCTCGTCATTTCAGGGAGTGTATGACGTTCGAAAAGCCTTACAGCCAATCGTTCCGAAGTCCGACGAGCAAATACAAAAAACCCGGCGAAATGCCGGGTTTCCGTTTAACCCACCATCAATGATGGCGGTTTTTATGTTTGTTCTTGTGCTTGTGGCCACCACCCGAATGAGAGCCACCATCGTCACCCAGATTATTGCCGACCGCACCGCCGGCCGCGCCGCCCAACCCTGCGCCAATGGTCGAACCGGTCGAGCCGCCGAGGCGGTTGCCGACGACCGAGCCACCCGCCGCGCCGAGACCACCGCCAATGGCAGCTTCGGTTCGATTGCGTTTATTCGCCCCAACGGCACTGCCGGCCGCGCCACCAACACCCGCGCCTACCGCCGCGCCAGTACTGCCACCGAGTTGTCCACCGACCACATTGCCGAGCGCGCCGCCCAGTCCGCCACCCACAGCGGCGGTGCCATCACCGGCGGCCATCGCCCCTTGTGCTACCAGCAAACCGAAAAACAGTGCAGATAATGACAAGCGCATATGAACCTCACAGTTCCCGAAGCGGGACAGCTCGCCCAAACATGGGCCTATGTGAGATTGGAGACACCAACGGGGAAAACGTTCAGCCATGAAAAAGCCCGACATCAAGCCGGGCTTTTTCTGACAAAGGATCAGTCTCAGTGACGCTTGTGACCTTTGGACAAGTTGCTGCCCACTGCGCCGCCAGCCGCACCGCCCAAGCCTGCACCAATCGTGGCGCCTGTTCTGCCGCCCAGGCTGTTGCCGATCACCGAACCACCGGCTGCACCGACACCGCCGCCAATGGCCGCTTTGGTCCGGCTACCCTTGCGCGCCGCCATAGCGCTGCCCGCCGCGCCTGCTACGCCGGCACCAATTGCCGCGCCAGTGCTGCCGCCCATTTTCTGACCGACGACATTACCCAGTGCGCCACCCAGACCACCGCCCAGCGCCGCGGTGCCATCACCCGCAGCCATTGCACCTTGAGCAACCAGAAGTCCCAGAACCAGAGCGGGCAGTGTTAAACGCATGACGAAAACCTCAAGAAATTGGGAAGACAAAAAGGGCCGGGATTTAATGCCGTCGCCGCTCAAAAGTCCAGACGAAATCAGAGGCTTCGCGCACTCGGCGCCGATTGGACAGTGATTCTGGAAAAGGTTTTATGACAGGCAAAAAAAAGCCCGCTGGGGAGACGGGCTGGAGACTTGCTTTCTAACGGATGGCTTCACCCTACTGCGGCAGACGTGAAAAGTTTGTGAAAGCCCAGCGAATTATCCGCTATCGCCTGTAAGAAATTTCTTCACACATTCAGATATAAAAAACCCCGCTCAATGACGGGGTTATCTAGAGAAAGACTACTTTCTGGCTCGAGCGGTGACTTTGGGCAAAAATTTTGCCTTGGGCCCTTTAGGTGCGGTTGATTTGATCTTGCCAGTCTGCACCGGATCCTCGCCAAAGCCTGCCTGATACTCGGTCTGGCCGCACCGTACGCAGTTATTGAAGGAAAATTCAGCACCATCGTCTTCGATATACGGATCAGTCATACCATCGCCCCTTCGCAACAGGTCAACACCGGCAAAAACCCTTTTGCCTGAAAAAATATCGACCTCCAAGGCTTTTAAGACTAGTTGGTCATTCCTGGACTTGTTATTCAGATCAGCCGACGCCCGACGAGCGGCCTACAAAACTCAAACACAACGATGAACCGTTGGTCACGCTTTGCTAAAGAATCCTGAGCACCGGCCGTTGCCCTTTTTGATACAAATGAATCTCAAGGAGAGAACATGCAAATCAACGGATTTCCCAATATGCCTGTCGTAAAACTCACCGACGAACAGATCGCAGCCGGCAAGGCTGGCGCTGAAAAACTCAAGGAAAAGATCGCTTCCGGTGAAATCACCATCAAGCATCCAGGTCCGGATACACCGGTTCTGCAACCCGGGGTCATTTACCATCCCAGCAAGCCAGTCGAACCCAACCTACCTTCTGATACACCCCCTCTGGTCGCCATAGATACACCACTGACCTATGACGAAAGAGGCACTGTGATCCTCAAGCCACAAGGCTGATTACACAGAAAGATCGAGCCCATTCAACCTCTGAATGGGCTCACACACCCGTCAAACAAATTCAGCGCAACTTCACCGCTGTACCCGTCGCAAACACCACAACCATCCCGCCCTTGCCGCCAGGCATGCTGATCTCGAAATCCACCCCGACCACCGCATCAGCCTGCAGAGCACGCGCACGCTCCCGTATTTCTTCGGTCGCCTGAATACGCGCCTCCTTCAAAGCCCGTTCCAGCGTCTGCGAACGCCCGCCGAAAAAATCGCGCATACCGGCAAACATGTCACGGATCACATTAACGCCCTGCACCGACTCGGCACTGACGATGTCCAGGTATGCGGTAATCTGCCGACCTTCAATGGCGTGCGTGGTGGAAATGATCATGGAATGGCGTCCCTTTACTAATAAATAAGCCGGCGATTGTAATCGCTCAACACTGAGCTCAACTCGCCGCTCATAAAATCCAGACGTCAGAATGCACAAAACCCCTGACTTCTTTCGAAATCAGGGGTTTTGCGTACTGAATGTGGCGGTGAAGGAGAGATTCGAACTCTCGATACAGTTTCCTGTATACACACTTTCCAGGCGTGCTCCTTAAGCCACTCGGACACTTCACCGTATCTCTTCAAACATGTTCTGTCTGTCGAGGCGCGCTAATGTAGTCGAAAGCTTTTGCGATGGCAAACTTTTTTTCAGAATTTTCATGCGGTTAAGAGAAAAAGTCATTTCGCTGCCTGTCGGGCCATGGCAAACCTGCCAATCTTCGGTGGAGGTGACCCTTCTATATAGAAGCAGAATGCCTCTCCACGCTGGCTGCGCCAGGAAACGGTGACTGGCGGGTCAGTCACGGCGCTTTACCTGGCCTGCGGCGGTGGGTAACGTCTGCGCATCTTTCTTACAAGGAATAGCGTCATGAGTGAGTTGATTTCCTACCACCTCGAAGACGGTATCGCGACCCTGACCTTGAGCAATGGCAAGGTCAATGCCATTTCTCCGGACGTGATTGCGGCATTCAACGCGGCGCTGGATCAGGCAGTGACTGATCGTGCCATCGTGATCATTACCGGCCAGCCAGGGATTCTGTCTGGTGGCTACGATCTGAAAGTGATGACCGCCGGCCCTAAAGAGGCAGTGGCGCTGGTAACTGCGGGTTCGACGTTGGCGCGTCGCCTGCTCTCTCACCCCTTCCCGGTCATCGTCGCTTGCCCGGGTCATGCTGTGGCGAAAGGCGCTTTCATTCTGTTGTCTGCCGACTACCGTATCGGTGTCGACGGCCCGTTCAGCATCGGTCTGAACGAAGTACAGATCGGCATGACCATGCATCACGCGGGTATCGAGCTGGCGCGTGATCGTCTGCGTCGTTCCGCGTTCCACCGCTCGGTGATCAACGGCGAGATGTTCGATCCGCAAAGTGCGGTGGATGCCGGTTTCCTCGACAAAGTTGTTTCCGCCGAGGAGTTGCAAGGTGCCGCCCTCGCCGCTGCGCGTCAGTTGAAGAAGATCAACATGCTCGCGCACAAAAACACCAAGTTGAAAGTGCGCAAGGCGCTGCTCGAAACTCTGGATAACGCGATCATCCAGGATCAGGAACATCTCGGTTAACCCCGGACACATGTAATAAAGAAAAGCCCGACCAGCGTGTCGGGCTTTTTCTTGCACGTTCGGTTGAAAATGCCATGGCGGCTCTAGGACGGGTCTGACAAGCCCCTCTGAAACATGCGCTTAAACATCGGCTATCTCCGCACTCTATAGCGGCAATTGCCCAAAACAGTGCACATCCGTACACTGCGCCACCTTTTGTCCCGGTGGGGCCTGAAAATGCTGTTCGTGTTTCGTATGTTATTGATGGGCCTGCACTTTATTCTGGCAGGCATACTCGGGGTGATCCTCGGGATCTGCCGCCCGTTCAATCCGGACAACAGCCGTCTGTGCGCCCGCCTCTACGCATTGCCAGCCATGTGCATTTTGCGCCTGCGAGTGAAAACGGACGTCAGCGGCCTGATGAACAAGCCTGACAGCTGCGTGATCATCGCCAACCATCAGTCCAACTACGATCTGTTCGTGTTCGGCAACGTCGTGCCCCGTCGTACTGTGTGTATCGGCAAGAAGAGCCTGAAGTGGGTGCCGCTGTTCGGACAGCTGTTCTGGCTCGCCGGCAATGTGTTGATCGATCGCGGCAATGCGCACAAGGCGCGCCAGTCGATGCTGACCACCACCAACACCCTGCAGAACGAAGACACCTCAATCTGGGTGTTCCCGGAAGGCACGCGCAACCTCGGCGAAGAATTGCTGCCCTTCAAGAAAGGGGCGTTCCAGATGGCAATTGCCGCCGGCGTACCAATCGTTCCGGTTTGCGTGAGCAGTTACATCAAGCACATGCGCCTGAATCGCTGGCGCAGTGGAAAAATCCTCATACGCTCGCTGCCGGCGATTCCTACAGCCGGATTGACCATGGACGACATGCCCATGCTCATCAATCAATGCCGCGAGCAGATGCGCGAATGCATCGAATCGATGGATCGACAACTGCAAGCCGCCTGAAATCGAAACCCGCCCTGTGCGGGTTTTCTTTTGCCCGGAACTGTACAGATTTCACTGACTCTGAAGCAGCGACACGGCTAAGCTGATGCCTTGTATTCCCTGCCACCTGTCAAGAAGAAGTGAATCACCACCATGGGTCGAGTTGTTGCTGCTGCGGTGTACAGCGCAGGCAAGAAAGTCACCAATATTACCCTCGACGAAGGCGCTGCCTGGGCCGCGAAAACCGGTCACTTTGTCTGGATCGGTCTGGAAGAGCCGGACGCTCAGGAGCTTTCCAATCTGCAACGTCAGTTCAACCTGCACGAACTGGCCATTGAAGATGCCCTGGAAAAACACAGCCGACCGAAGCTGGAAACCTTTGGCGACGCTTTGTTTATCGTCACCTATTCGCCCATCCGTGAAAACGGCGTTCTGCAGTTCATCGAAACGCATATCTTTGCGGGCAAGGGCTACATCATCACGGCGCGTAACGGTCACTCGGCGTCCTACGCGCATGTCCGCCAACGCTGCGAGGCGCGCCCGCTGCTGCTGGAGCATGGCGAAGATTTCGTACTGTATGCGCTGCTCGATTTCGTCATCGAGAACTACCAACCGGTGGGCGAAGCCATTCATGCCGAAATCGATGAACTGGAACGCAACGTATTGTGTAGCGCGTTGAACGAGCGTGACATTCAGAAGCTGCATGGCTTGCGCCGCGATGTCGTGCGCCTGCGCCGATACGCGGCGCCGATGGTGGAAATTGGCGAGGAATTGCAGAAGCTGAGTTTCCCGTTTATCGACAAGAATATGCGCCCGTACTTCCGTGATGTGCAGATCCACGTCACACGGCAGATGGAAGACCTGAGCACGCTGGCCGACATTGCCAGCCAAACCATTGAGATTGGTGTGCTCCTTGAGGCCTCACGGCAAAGCGTGGTGCAGCGCAAATTCGCTGCGTGGGCGGCGATTCTGGCGTTCCCGACGGCGGTGGCGGGGATTTACGGGATGAACTTCCAGAACATGCCGGAACTGAGCTGGCACTACGGCTATTTTGGTGTGCTGGGGTTTATTACGGTGGGGTGTGTGAGTTTGTGGGCGAGTTTCAAGAAGTCGGGGTGGTTGTAAGTCAGACCGGGTTGACTGGACTATTCGCGAGGGCTCGCTCCCACATGATCTTTGTTGAATCGAAGATCTATGTGGGAGCGAGCCTGCTCGCGAATCTTTTTAGCCTTGAACAGTTTCTGGCTTATGCGCCACAAAGCGCATCATCCATTCCGCTACCGTAGCGCCATGGTGCTCCTGCTCCAGACTCGCCACGCCTTTGCTGTAAATCTGCGAACCCAACGCTTCCTGACGCAAATCCAGTAGCGCCCGCGAATAATCGTGGATGAACTCCGGGTGGCCTTGGAAGCACAACACCTGATCGTTGATGTGGTACGCCGCGAACGGGCAGAAATCGCTGGATGCAATGACCGTGGCGTTTTCCGGCAGCGCGGTGACCTGATCCTGATGGCTGATCAGCAGCGTCAGTTCTTCACGCACCGGGCTCATCCACGGTGCCTTGGCCGCCAGTTTGTAGTTATGAGTGCCGACGCCCCAGCCTTGCGTGGCGCGTTCGCTCTTGCCACCGAGCAACAGCGCCAGCAGTTGATGGCCGAAGCACACGCCAAGAAGCTTGTCGCCACGCTCGTAACGCGTCAGCAGGTATTCCTTGAGGGTTTGAATCCACGGGTCGGTGCCGAACGAATCGGCCTTGCTGCCGGTGACCAGGTACGCGTCAAACGTCTGGTCGTCGCTCGGGTATTCCCCCTGCATCACGTTGTAGACGGTGAAGTCGGCGGCGATCGGCTGCTGCGAAAACAGGCGCTGAAACATCTGCCCGTAACCCTGATACTGATCGACCAGTTCCGGACGCAGAATGTCGGTTTCCAGAATGCAGATGCGTAACGACATAAAAAATACCTGACACGTGATGGGAATAATGAACACCCAGAGCCTGCCTCGAAACACCCTGGCAAGGCAAGCCCCGAAGTGCTCGCTCCCCTTAGAACATTTCACCTTTCGCGGCTTTATCCAGCAGCAGCGCTGGCGGTGTGAAGCGCTCGCCATATTGTTCAGCCAGATACTGCGCCCGGGCGACGAAATCATTTACCCCATACTGATTGATGAATTGCAGCGCACCACCGGTCCACGCGGCAAACCCAATGCCGAAGATCGAGCCAACGTTGGCATCCGCTGTGGACGTCAACACGCCCTCCTCCACGCAACGCACAGTTTCAATGGCTTGCACGAACAGCAGTCGATCACGCACATCCTTCGGCGAGATTTGCCCGTCGGCCTTCTCGAAACGTGCCTTCAGTTGTGGCCACAAATGCTTCTGACCACCCGCCGGATAATCGTAGAAACCGCCACCTGCCGCTTTGCCCGGGCGCTTGTATTCGTTGAGCAGCAAGTCAATCACAGCGAAGGCCAGGTGCTCAATCAGCGGTTTCCCTTCCGCTTGTAGGTCCTTGGCGGTTTGCTGACGGATATGGCTCATCAGGCTGAGAGAAACTTCGTCAGAGATCGCCAGAGGCCCGACCGGCATCCCGGCCTTGCGCGCTTCGGTCTCGATCATCGGTGCGCTCACGCCTTCGCCGAGCATGGCGATACCTTCGTTGGTGAAAGTACCGAAGACGCGCGAGGTAAAGAAGCCGCGACTGTCATTGACCACAATCGGGGTTTTCTTGATTTGCAGAACGAAATCAAAACCACGAGCGAGGGTTTCATCGCTGGTGTGCGCACCTTTGATGATTTCCACCAGCGGCATTTTTTCCACCGGGCTGAAGAAATGCAGGCCGATAAATTTGCCCGGATCAGGCACAGCCGTGGCCAGTCCCGTGATTGGCAGTGTTGACGTATTCGAAGCGATCACGGCTTCGGCACCCACCACGCGTTGGGCTGCAGAAGAGACTTTGGCCTTGAGGTCGCGGTCTTCAAATACAGCTTCGATGATCAGATCGCAACCCGCCAGATCCGCATCACTTTCAGTGCTATGAATCCGTGCCAGCACAGCCTCACGTTGCGATGCATCCATCTGCCCACGGGCAACTTTCTTGTCCAGCAACGCCGCCGAGTGCGCCTTGCCCTTCTCGGCAGCCGCCAGATTGATGTCTTTGAGCACCACTTCGATACCGGCCGAAGCGCTGACAAAAGCGATCCCGGCGCCCATCATGCCGGCGCCGAGCACGCCGACTTTCTGCGTCCTGTAAGGCGCAATACCCTGTGGCCGCGAGCCACCGGCATTGATTTCATTGAGCTGAAACCAGAACGTGCCGATCAGGTTTTTCGAGACCTGCCCGGTGGTCAGTTCGGTGAAGTAGCGGGTTTCGATCAGGTGCGCGGTGTCGAAATCGACTTGAGCACCTTCAACCGCCGCACACAGAATTTTCTCCGGTGCCGGCAGTGTGCCTTGGGTTTTAGCGCGCAGAATAGACGGCGCAATCGCCAGCATCTGCGCGACTTTCGGATTCGACGGCGTGCCGCCCGGAATCTGATAACCCTTCACATCCCAACGCTGCACCGCTGCCGGATTGGCAACGATCCATGCACGGGCCTTGGCCAGCAGATCGTCGCGATCCGTCGCCAGTTCATCGATCAAACCTGCCTGCAACGCCTGTTGCGGACGTACCTTTTTACCTTCAAGCAGATACGGCAGCGCTTTCTCAATGCCGAGCATGCGCACCATGCGCACCACTCCACCGCCGCCCGGCAACAGGCCGAGGGTCACTTCCGGCAGACCGAGTTGCACCGCTGCATCATCCAAAGCCACGCGGTGATGACAGGCGAGGCAGATTTCCCACCCGCCGCCCAGTGCTGCGCCGTTGATCGCCGCGACCACCGGTTTGCCGAGGGTTTCCAGAGTGCGCAATTGCCCCTTTAGGGTCAGCACCATGTCATAGAAGGCTTTGGCTTGCGGCTTGCCGACCTTGATCAGTTCATTGAGGTCGCCGCCGGCAAAGAAGGTTTTCTTCGCCGACGTGATGATGACTCCGGCGATGTTGTCTTTATCTGCCACTAACCGGGCGACGCAAGTGGCCATGGCCTCGCGGTACACGGCGTTCATGGTGTTGGCGCTCTGGCCCGGCATGTCGATGGTGAGGACGACAATAGCGTCCTGGCCTTTTTCGTAACGAATGGCTTCGCTCATAACAAGGTTCCTTGAATTCGGGGCTCAGAGGCGTTCGATGATGGTGGCAATGCCCATGCCGCCGCCTACGCACAGCGTCGCCAGGCCATAGCGCAGGTGCCGCGCTTCCAGCTCATCAAGCAAGGTGCCGAGGATCGCGCACCCCGTAGCGCCCAACGGGTGGCCCATGGCAATGGAACCGCCGTTGACATTGACCTTGTCGGGGTCGACCGCCATGTCCTTGATGAACTTCAGCACCACCGAAGCAAACGCTTCGTTGACTTCGAACAGGTCGATGTCTTCCACGCGCAGGCCAGCCTTGGCCAATGCCTTGCGCGTTGCAGGCGCGGGACCGGTGAGCATGATGGTCGGATCGGTACTGGTGACCGCCGTGGCGACAATTCGCGCCCGAGGTTGCAGGCCCAGCGCCCGACCTTTGGCTTCGGAGCCGATCAACATCAGCGCCGCACCATCGACGATCCCGGAACTGTTACCCGGTGTGTGCACGTGATTGATTCGCTCGACATGGCTGTACACCCGCAGTGCGGTCGCGTCGAAGCCCATCTGCCCGATCATTTCGAAACTCGGTTTGAGCTTGCCCAAGCCCTCAAGGGTCGACTCGGCGCGAATGAACTCATCGTGATCGAGCAGGATAATGCCGTTCTGGTCCTGCACCGGCACCAGCGATTTGTTGAACGAGCCATCGGCGCGCGCCCGTGCCGCTTTCTGTTGCGAATACAGGGCGTAGGCATCGACGTCCTCGCGACTGAAGCCTTCGAGCGTGGCGATCAGGTCCGCACCAACGCCCTGCGGGGTGAAGTGGCTGTGCAGGTTGGTTTGCGGATCCAGCGCCCAGGCGCCGCCATCGCTGCCCATCGGTACCCGCGACATCGACTCGACGCCGCCGACCACCACCAGATCTTCAAACCCGGAGCGCACTTTCATCGCGCCGAGATTGACCGCTTCGAGCCCCGAGGCGCAGAAACGGTTTATCTGCACACCCGCGACGCTGACGTCCCAATCGGCCACTTGCACGGCGGTTTTGGCGATGTCCGAGCCTTGATCGCCAATCGGCGTCACGCAGCCGAGCACCAGGTCGTCGACCTGGCTGGTGTCCAGCGCAGTGCGTGATTGCAGCGCGGCCAGCAAACCGGCGACCAGATTCACCGGTTTGACGCTGTGCAAGGCACCATCGGCCTTGCCTTTGCCGCGGGGCGTGCGTAACGCATCGAAAATAAAAGCTTGGGTCATGACGTCCTCGAACCTGTGCGGGGAGTGGTTTCTTGTGCCTTCACTCTTGACCCGAGCGGTCGCGGATTCAATGACCACAGCGCTCAATGCGCTTGACGCACACGCTCAGACGGACGGTCACAGAAGACTGGGTGAACCGGTTCAGGTCGGCGAGTTGTCTAGCCAGCGGGCGGCAAAGAAGCTGGCAATACGCCTCATGCCTTTTTAATCGCAATTTCCAAGCTTTCCATATGAAATGGATCTAAGCCAAGCGTGACGCGGGCCCTAAGGTAGTACATGTACGTCAGGGTCGTCGGGTTTTGCCGAGACCGACGTTCTTCAACAGGAAGTGCAGCGCTTGCCGTCATGGATATGCAGGCAAGCATCAGGAAATAACAATAAAGGCGGTCAAGCCATGTTCAAACAACCGAAAGTTCGTCAAGCAGGGCTCATTCTTTTCGCCACGACGCTGTTGTTGATTTTGCCGAATCTGACCAAGGTCATCGGCTGAATCGAGCGGCAGGTGCTGTTTATCGCCACTGAAAATATGACTGGCCCGCTATCCGGGCCAGCGTGGCTGTGCCAACCTTTGCGCACTCCCACGACATGGACGGCGATCATTTGAAAGCGCTCATTGTGTTCGGGGCCATGCTGCTGAGCATGCCCTTGTCTGCCGCACAGTTGGATCTGCAACTGGGCGCAAACAGCCGCACCTGGCAGACCGAAGAACTGCTCAAGCATCCTCAAGTGCAAACCCTCACGATCAAAAACGATGTGTCCTACAAAAAGGACATGACCTATCGCGCCGTGCCTGTGGCTGCGATGCTGATCGGAGTCAAACCGCAAGATCACCTGCAAGCAGTGGCGCTGGACGGATTCGCCGCCGAGTTAACCGCTGCACCGCTGCTGAATACAAAAGGCGCGCGGGCCTGGCTTGCTATCGAAGATCCGGTACAGCCGTGGCCAGCGCTGTCGGAAGGCAAACGCAGCGCCGGGCCGTTTTATCTGGTCTGGACGGATCCGCAGGCGGGCAATATCAGCCCGGAGCAATGGCCGTTCGAAGTCGCAAGCATCAAGCTCATGGCGCCGGTGGCCGAGCGCTTCCCTGCCCTGCTGCCGGATCCTGCGTTGAAGGCGAATGACCCGGTGAACCGAGGTTTTGCGCTGTTTCAGAAAAACTGTCTGGCGTGTCACCGATTGAACGGCGCGGGAGATGCGCAGTTCGGGCCGGATCTGAATATTCCGTATAACCCGACCGAGTATTTTGGCGCGGGCTTCCTCAAGCGTTACATTCGTGATCCGCAGAGTTTGCGTCAGTGGCCGCAGGCGAAGATGCCGGGGTTTTCGGCGGATGTGTTGCCGGATGGGGATCTGGAAATGTTGGTCGGGTATCTGAAGCACATGGCCGGACGCAAAGTTAAACCGTAAGCCTTAGGGTGTTATTACAGGCCTCTTCGCTGGCAAGCCAGCTCCCACAGGGTATGCGCAGAGTTCGAATCAGCGGTCATCCTGTGGGAGCTGGCTTGCCAGCGATCGCGGTATCCTGAATCTATTGTTGCTGAACGGAGATCACTGGGGTCGGTGAGACGAATACCTTCGCATGCATCTGCTCACATCCACCGCCCCGGCGCATGCCGCGTACCGGGCAGGCGTCAAGATAATCGAGGCCCACCGCCAGCTTCAGGTGCCGCTCCGGCCGCGCCAGTTCGTTGGTCACGTCAAAGCTGTACCAGGCGTCATCCAGCCACGCTTCTGCCCAGGCGTGACTGGCCAGATGCTCGCAATCCTCACTGTACAAATAGCCCGACACATAACGCGATGGAATCCCGAGGCTGCGTGCGCAAGCCAGAAATGCGTGAGCATGATCCTGGCAAACACCCGCACGCCCGGCGAAGGCTTGCGCCGCACTGGTATCAACTTCGGTGGAGCCCGGCGTGTAGGTCATGTGCTGATTCAAACCGTGCATCAAATCAATCAGCGCCGTGCGATCGCGCCGCTGCTTGCAGGATTTTTCCGCGAACGCACGCAAGGCCTCATCCGCCTCGGTCAAACGGGTAAAACGCAGGAACGGCAGCGCCGACTGGCTCTCATGCTCGGCCTCGCGCAGTTCGTCGATATCGACCTGCCCGCGCGCGCCGATGATGATCGCTTCGTGCGGTTCATCCATGGTCAGCACATGCAGGATATTGCCGAACGGATCGAGTTGCGCGCGCACCGGGCGCGGCAGGTCGAGTTGCCAGCTCAGCACATGCTGACGCTCGCTGTCGTGGGGGGTCAGCCGCAGATACTGGATGCTCGCCCGCACCTGATCCTCGTAGTGATAGGTGGTTTCGTGGCTTATGGAAAGTCTCATGCAGCCTCCAGGTAGGAACTGTGAATGGCGTTACCCAACTGGCGCACCAGCGGGATGAATTCGGTCAGCCAGGCGTGCAGGCCTTCCTCGAGAATTTCGTTGATGCCGGTGTAGCGCAGGCGCGCGTCCATCTCTGCCGCCAGACGTTGTGCGGGACGACCGTTGGCACCGGGCAGTTGCGCAAGAATCTGATCAATCTCTTCGGTACAGGCCCTTAGCGAACGCGGTACATCGGCACGCAACAGCAGCAACTCGGCAACATGCCGGGCGCCGGGCGCATCGCGGTAGATTTCGGTGTAGGCCTCAAATGACGACAAGGCACGCAGCAAGGCACTCCACTGGTAATAGGCGTGGGCCGTACCGTCGCTGACCGCTTCAGCCTGATCGCCAGCCATTTCATAGCGGGCATCGAGCAACCGCAGCGTGTTGTCCGCCCGTTCGATAAAGGTACCGAGACGAATGAAACGAAACGCATCGTTACGCATGATCGTGCCGTAAGACGCACCACGGAACAGGTGCGAACGCTCCTTGATCCATTCGCAGAAACGGCTCATGCCATAGCGACTGAGGCCCTGCTCGGCGATTCCGCGAATCTCCAGCCACGTCGAATTGATGTTCTCCCACATGTCCGCCGTGATGCGTCCGCGTACCGCATGGGCACTGGCCCGCGCCGCGCCGAGGCAGCTGTAAATGCTCGCAGGGTTGGCCGCATCGAGGGCGAAAAAGTGCAGCAGACGCTCAGCATGCAGTGCGCCATGGCGCTCCAGGTAATCGTCGAGGGTGCCGGTGATGAGCAGCGGCATGGCCAGTTCGTGCAAACCATCGCCGCGTCCGTCCTGCGGCATCAGCGACAGCGAATAACTGATGTCGAGCATCCGTGCGAGGTTTTCCGCCCGCTCCAGGTAACGCGACATCCAATACAGATCCGAGGCAGTTCTACTTAACATGGCAAGCTTCCTTCAATCCTCGACCACCCAGGTGTCCTTGGTTCCGCCACCCTGGGAGGAATTCACCACCAGAGAGCCTTCGCGCAATGCGACGCGGGTCAAACCGCCGGGCACCACACGGGTCTCGCGCCCGGACAAGACAAACGGACGCAAATCGATATGGCGCGGCGCAATACCGTTTTCGACAAAGGTCGGACAGGTCGACAGCGACAATGTCGGCTGCGCGATGTATGCGTGTGGCTTGGCCTTTATCCGTTCGCGGAAGGCATCTATTTCCGCCGTCGTTGACGCCGGCCCCACCAGCATTCCGTAACCACCGGAGCCTTGGGTTTCCTTGACCACCAGATCTGGAAGATTGGCCAGCACATGGGAAAGTTCAGACGGGTTGCGGCATTGCCAGGTCGGCACGTTTTTCAGGATCGGTTCTTCATCGAGGTAAAACCGGATCATGTCGGTGACAAACGGATACACCGATTTATCGTCCGCCACGCCAGTGCCGATGGCGTTTGCCAGCACTACGTTGCCGGAGCGATAAGACGAGAGCAGCCCCGGCACACCGAGCATCGAATCGGGATTGAACGCCAGTGGGTCGAGGAACGCGTCGTCGAGACGACGATAGATCACGTCCACCGCTTTCGGGCCATCGGTAGTGCGCATGAAGACTTTGTCGTCACGCACGAACAGATCGGCGCCTTCGACCAGCTCCACGCCCATTTCCCGGGCGAGAAACGCGTGTTCGAAGAACGCACTGTTGAAGCGCCCCGGCGTCAGCACCACGACGCTCGGGTCATCAATCGGGCTGGAGCTTTTCAGGGTGTCGAGCAACAGGTTCGGGTAGTGATCGATTGGCGCAATCCGCTGGGCGGCGAACAGCTCAGGGAAAAGGCGCATCATCATCTTGCGGTCTTCGAGCATATAGCTCACGCCACTCGGTGTGCGCAGGTTGTCTTCGAGGACGTAATAGGTGCCGTCGCCGTCGCGCACCAGATCGACGCCAGAGATGTGCGAATAGATATCACGGTGCAGATCGAGGCCTTGCATCGCCAACTGATATTGCTCATTGGCCAGCACCTGTTCGGCAGGAATGATCCCGGCCTTGATGATGCGCTGCTCATGATAGAGGTCAGCGAGAAACATGTTCAGCGCCTTGACCCGCTGGATGCAGCCGCGCTCGACGATTCGCCACTCGCTGGCGGGAATGCTGCGCGGGATGGTGTCGAAAGGAATCAGGCGCTCGGTGCCCTGCTCGTCGCCATAGAGCGTGAAAGTGATCCCGGCGCGATGGAACAGCAAGTCAGCCTCGCGTCGCCGCTGGGCCAGCAGCTCGTCAGGCGTTTCGGCCAGCCAGCGGGCGAACTCCCGATAATGCGGGCGAACCTGGCCGCCGGCATCGTACATTTCATCAAAATAGGTGCGGATCATGCCGTACTCCTTGTCACCCGGACATACAGACCTTCGCAAGGCCCGTGCCATCGGCATAAACGCTTTGATTTCAATCGGTTGGAAATACACGCCGCAAGCACCGCACCATTCCTGTGCGGCAATTGCCCCAACCGGATTGCCCCCGCTTCATTGCGACGCACTGCATCGCCTATCACCAGCATAGTCAGAGTTGATTTCACTGCCCGGCGCTGCCTGCGGATAATCCGCGCATTCGCTGCAAAGCTTCCCCGCGCATTGCGCCGCGAAGTCGCCAGCTCAACTGACCTGGACTGCCCTCGCAGCCCGCCCCGCTGTAACCCTGACCGGTTTCCTCTCCTTATCGGTCTTCCCTTTTAGCCACCCTCTCCGGTGGCTTTTTTTTGCCTCGGTTTCTTGTTTCAGGGTTTTGCCACGATGGTTTTCGAGCGCCGCAAACGACAACGGCCGACCCGAAGGTCAGCCGTTGCTCAACAGTTATCGCAAGAGATCAGTTCAAACGGTGGCGATTGCGCACCTCCTGCTTCACGCCCCAACCCTCGATAATGCCGCCCAAGGGCTCGACCACTGCCGAAAAGCCCTGCTCGAAATCGCCGATATCGTCATAGGTCGCGTACATCACTTTGCTCAATTCCAGCGCCCACGCACCGTCATCACGCACGCTGACCTGGGCATTGATGGATTCACCGCGAAATTTGCCTGCAGCCCTGCGCGCCCGCTCCTCGTCCGGGAAAATGGCGTAGAACTCGATGGGATGGAATCGGGAAAAATCGAAACCGCCTTCTTTCATGCGGCGCAGAACATTGCTGCTGATGTCTTCTTGATAGGCTGTGCTCATGAATCGTCCCCCTCGCATAGATGGATAGACTTTCCGTATTCCCGCCCCGGGCCTTTGGCCAAAGTACTACGGCAACGTGGTTGCACGCGGGAACAAGCATGTAGCTGACAAGACCAGACCTTAGCGATCCGTTCGCTGATCTCGCTTGCAGAGTAGCCCCAAGATAGAGCTGCTGCCAAGGCCTGGTTGCTTCGGATGAAAGGAAGATTTTCAGATTGGAGTAATGCTGCGGATTTCGATGCTGTTCTGGGTTTTCAGGTTTTTCACGCCCGCATCGGCCGTGCGCCCTTCCAGATCGTTGAGATCCAGTTCGGCGGCGACGGGCAGAAGCCGTGCCTTGATCAATCGAGCAGCCTCATCGTCGCTGGGGCATTCCGCGCGCTCGAACACCTCATCGACAATTTCACCATGATCGTCCACGAAAGTGACTTTCCACTTTTGCATCGGTGCCTCCTCGATCAAACCCGCAAATGGGCTTACACGTATCTCGACTGTGCATGCCGAAAGTTGGTTCAAAAGGATTACAGCGGGCGAAGATGAAAAAAACGACATCTGCTTTACGGGGAAGCAAATGTGGGAGCGAGCTCGCTCCCACAGGGGAGTTGCGGTGTTCTTTTAATCGTTGCTTGGCTTGTTGATCGCCTGCAGCACGTACTGAGGCAAGGCGAACGCGCCGATGTGGATTTCCGGGTTGTAGTAACGGGTGACGATGCCGCTGCCGATGAAGCGCTGTTGCAGGGTTTCACGGCTCAGTTTGCGGTAGGCCGGGTTGGTCGAGCCCCAAGCGAAGGTCATCGAACCGCCGATGTAGGTCGGCACTGCGGCTTGATAGAAGTGCCAGTCCGGGAACAGGCTGTTCAGGCGACCGGCAGTGGTTTTCACTTCGTCGATCTGCATGAACGGCGTGCCGTTCTGGGTCACCAGAATGCCGCCTTCGTTCAGGCAGCGGTGGCAAGCCTGGTAGAAGTTCTCCGAGAACAACACTTCGCCCGGGCCGATCGGGTCGGTGGAGTCAGAGATGATCACGTCGAATTTTTCCGTGGTGGTGGCGACGAAACGCATGCCATCGTCGATCACCAGGTTCAGACGCGGATCGTCGTAGGCGCCGCTGGAATGGTTCGGCAGGAACTCTTTGCACATGTCGACCACGGTGCCGTCGATCTCGACCATGGTGATGTGTTCAACGCCGGCGTGCTTGGTCACTTCGCGCAACATGCCGCCGTCACCGCCGCCGATGATCAGTACGCGCTTGGCACTGCCATGGGCGAGGAGCGGCACGTGGGTTAGCATTTCGTGGTAGATGAATTCGTCGGCTTCGGTGGTCTGGATCACGCCGTCCAGCGCCATCACGCGACCCATGCGCGGGTTCTGGAAGATCACCAGGTGCTGGTGTTCGGTGCGCACTTCGTGCAGCAGTTTTTCCATGCGAAAACGCTGGCCGTAGCCTTCGTAGAGGGTTTCCAGGTACTCGCTGGTTTTGGTGACGGTCATGGTCAAGTGCTCCGATGAATGCGCGGGCGCCGATCGAGGGGACGATCGCCCGGGAAAGGCGCGCATTCTACGTTGCCGAAGATGACAGGTCGAACCTCACTTCATCGGCCAACAACAATCCCCTGGGGGAGCGAGCCTGCTCGCGAAGGCGGCGTACCAGTCAACATTGTCGGTGACTGATCCAGCGCTTTCGCGAGCAGGCTCGCTCCCACAGGGGTAGTGCGGTGTTATCAGATCCGCACGTTGCCCCGCGGTCCGGCAATCGCCCAGATGATCAGGCCCAGCACTGGCAGGAGGATGATCAGCAGCACCCAGACGATTTTCATCCCGGTGGTTGCGCCGCTTTTCAGCACATTGATGATGGCCCAGATGTCGAGGGCAAGGATGATCAGGCCAATCAGACCGTTGAACGTGGAACCCATGGTGTCGCTCCAGAATAGTGGCATGCACTTTTAGGATAGACGGTCGCGCACAGGGTTCCCTTTTATTGCACTCAGACGTGAACGGCGATCTTCAGGGCTTCGAGCGATGGCGCGGCGGCGATGCCGACTTCGGTGCACAGTTCCAGCACTCGAGGCACGTCGTTGCCGAAGACCAGGACCATTTGCAGTTCGTCGTCGAGCAACTGGCTGAAGTTCATCAGTGTGTAACCGCCGTTTTCCTTGTTCATGCTGCTCATCTGCACCTGGATGCGATTGAGCGCGGTCAGCGCTTCGGTCTTGGCCAGTTGCTTTGGCTTGAGGTTGAAATCCACGCCCGGGCCGAACGAGGCGACGATCTGCGCAAACAGATCAACGTAGGTGTCGGCCTGGAACAGCACGGTTTCCGGCAAGCTGCCGACCACGACCCACTCGCCCAGCGGGATCGGGAAGGTGTCGTCGTAGTTGATGTCGGGGTTGGCTGCCAGAAAAGCATCGGCATCGGCGTAGGCCAGTGCCGCTTCGTCGGCGACTTTCAGGATCTCGTCCTCGCCCATGCAGCCGGAGCTGATTTTGCTGATGAGTTCGACGAGTGCGGCTTTCATGAGGGCGGATCCTGTGGCGAAGGTGAATTTCGAGGGCGCGGAGGATAGCGCACAAAGCAAAAGATCGCAGCCTGCGGCAGCTCCTACAAGTTCAGCGTAGGAGCTGCCGCAGGCTGCGATCTTTTGACCTTATCAGGCCTGGAGTTTTTCCAGTTGAGCGGTGGTATCGACGGCACCCATGGTGCGCGCCGCATCCAGTGCGGTCACGCCATTGGCATCCTTGGCCTGGGCGTTCGCACCCTTGCTGATAAGGTAATCGACGATTTCAACACGGTTGAACATTGCCGCCATCATCAGCGCAGTCCGGCCATCAAACGACGAGCCTTCGATCTCGGCGCCCGCCTCGACCAACGCCTTGACCACTGCCAGATCGCCCTTGAACGCCGCACCGGCAATCGGACTCTGGCCGTTGCCATTGCGCATTTCCGGATCGGCTTTGTGTTTAAGCAGCACTTGCACCGCATCCACATGGCCGTAGTAGCTGGCCAGCATCAATAGGGTGTCGCCCTTGCTGTTCTTCAGGTTCACCGGCAAACCGGCCGTGACCAGACGATCAAGCATCTCGGCATCACCGTCGCGCGCCTTGTTGAAAACCTGCTCGGTGAATTCGGCAGCTTCTTCAGGGGTCATCTGGCGGCTTTGGTCGGACATGGGGCAACTCCACTTTCGGTCTATCGGAAAGCCGACAGTTTCCCGAGCGAGACCGTGGCTGTCACCCCCTTTTTCTCAAGCCGCCCCATAGCCAGATTCAATAGCGATGTTTGCCCTGATGAATTTCTGCCAGCACTTCGTCAGTGACCCGAACGTAAGTCTGCGTGCCGGGCAGCCACGCGTAGATCGGGTCATCGCCCGCCTGGACGGGGTCGAAGCCCTCATTTTTCAGTCGGGTTTTCTGGTATTTGAAGGTGCCGGTGGTTTCCATCTTGACCTTCACTCTCAGGAACAAAGGCACGGCATAGGCCGGCATACGCTCCCGGGCAAAGGTCAGCAACTCGGCGAAATCCAGCGTCGCGAGGGACTCCGCTGGCGTGATCGCCGCCATACCGGCGCGGCCGTTGGTGTTGCGAATTTCCACGCCATAGGCCACCGCTTCGGAGATGTGCGGGTGTTGCAGCAACAGGTTTTCGACTTCAGTAGTCGAGACGTTTTCGCCCTTCCAGCGATAGGTATCACCGAGCCGATCAACAAATTGTGCGTGACCAAAACCGATGTTGCGCAGCAGATCACCGGTGTTGAAAAAACGGTCACCCTTGGTAAACACGTCGTGCAGCACGACCTTGGCGGTTTTCTGCGGATCGGTGTAGCCGTCCAGCGGCGCCTTCTCGTCAATCCGCGCCAGCAGCAAGCCCTGCTCGCCTTTGCCAACCTTGCTCATGAAACCGTCGGCGCTGCGCAGCGGTTCACCGCTGTCATGATCGTAGGCCACCAGCTCCCAGGCCATCAGCGAGAAGCCAATGGTGTTGTCGAAATTGAGGATATTGGTAAAACCGATGTTGCCGTCGCTCGCCGCATACAGTTCACAGATGTGGTCGACGGCGAAGCGCGTCTTGAACTCGGCCCAGGCGCCGGGGCGCAAGCCGTTGCCGATCATTTTGCGCACATCGTGGCAGCTGTCATCGGCGCTGGCCGGTTGATCGACCAGATAACGGCACAACTCGCCGACGTAACCGAGGGTGGTCGCCCGATAACGGCGCACGTCGTTCCAGAATTGACTGGCGCTGAACTTGCGGCGAATCGCGAAACCCGAAGCGCCGTTGACCGCCGAGCCCCAGCACACACAGAGACCCGTGGCGTGGTACAGCGGCAAGGTGCAATAGACAACATCGTCGGGGCCCATGTTGAGGGCAATCATGCCGAAACTGGCGGAGCTGCGCATCCAGCGCCCGTGCTTGAACACCCCGGCCTTGGGCAGGCCGGTGGTGCCGGAGGTGTAGATGTAGAAACACGGATCGTCGAAAAAGATCTGCTGGCTGCTCGGCGGATTCTCACTGGATGCGTCGGCGCTGGCGCTGATCAGGTTGACGTAGTCTTCGGGCGCAATGCCCGGATGACTGTAGGTGTCCTGATCGGCGACAAACCAGGTGCGCGGCGCGGTAATCGCCACTTGGTCGCGAATCGCCGCATAAGCCGGAACCAGTTCTTCACCGACGACAACCGCCACCGGCGCCACCAGATTCACGCTGTGGATCAGCGTATCGCGGGTTTGTGAAGTATTGAGCAGCGCGCTGACCGCGCCGACCTTGGCCAGCGCCAGAATGGTCACTAGCAATTCCGGCCGGTTTTCAATGAACACCGCGACTACATCGCCCTTGCCGATGCCCTGCCCGTTCAGATAATGAGCGATGCGGTTGGCCCACTGGTTGACCTGCGCATAGGTCAGCCGCACATCGCCCTGCAATAACGCCGGCCCCTCGGGGTTGCGCAACGTCGCTTGCTCAAATGTCCAGCCAAGGCCACAGCTTCGGGTCGGATCCGTGACGTTGGCCACCTTCATGCCCTTGACCACCCGTGGGATAGCTTTGGCAATCATCGGCAGTTTGCGGAGCATCATGCCCCAGGTAATCGTGTCGCTTGGCGCGTGGCTCATAAAAGCTCCCCGTCCGACCTTGGCGTGCAGGTCGATGTTTTTATTTTTCGGGCTTTGACTTGATGCAACCGACGCGTGCGAGCGCGGGTCGAGATCGAAAATACGTCAGCGCTTCTCACGCTGTACACGCGGTTTTTGCAATGTTTTGTATCCGCGGATCGGCCGGCGGCTGTGATGATCACCGGGTTGGCGATTGGTTCCGTGGATTGGACAACGATCCCGCAAAATGCAGGATGCACGATGGCCATTCATGCAGTTTGCACGACACCCGGAATTTTCATATTTTTTAAGTCATTGATTTTCAAGGATTTTATTATTCTCAAATGCTGGCACAATCGCTGCAACCTCCTCTGCATGCTTGCCATTCAAGTGCATACGGAGCTGAAAGACATGAGCCTGATCCAAGAAAAATTTACCTCCCTGTTCTCCAACTTCGACGTCACCACTGCGCCACGTCCCGATGGCGGGATCCTGCTGACGCTGCGCAGCAGCGACGGCAAAGTGTTTAAGCGCGCACTGACTTATCAACAACTGCATGCCGGCGACCAACTGTCGTGGGCGATCAGTGCAATTCGTCGTGACCTGGCTGAACAAGCCAGTGAGCTGCCGCAAATTGCCATGCTGCAAAGCCAGCAGCGTTTTGCCCTGCCGACGTATCACTCGCTGTAATTTTTAAAGCGTTTTAAACAAAACAGGCCGTGGAGCTTTCGCTTCACGGCCTGTTTTTTTGTGCCTGACGCCAATCCCCTGTGGGAGCGAGCCTGCTCGCGAAAGCGGTGTGTCAGGGAGAAATTTTTTATCTGATGTTCCGCCTTCGCGAGCAAGCTCGCTCCCACATTTTATTGGTGTGGTCAGAAAGCTTCGGGTTCTATGCCGGTGAACGTTTCGACGGTGATGTGGCTACCCAGCTCCCCGCCTTCGCGGGCCAGGCCACAGGTTTGCAGGCCTGCCGCTTGTGCGGCGTCGAGTTCTTCGACGATGTCCGAGAGAAACAGAATCTCCCCCGCTTCAACACCGATCGCTTGCTGAATATTGGTGTATGACTGCGCCTCACGCTTGGGTCCCGAGGTGGTGTCGAAATACCCGCTGAACAGCGGCGTCAGATCCCCCACTTCCGAGCAGCCGAAAATCAGCTTCTGCGCCTGAATCGAGCCGGACGAGTACACGAACAGCTGATAACCCGCAGCATGCCAGCGGCGCAGCGCTTCAACGGCATCCGGGTAGACATGCCCCTTCAACTGCCCGGCGTGATAACCCTGCGCCCAGACCATGCCTTGCAAGGCCTTGAGCGGCGTGGCTTTGCGATCTTCCTCTATCCAGCTCAAGAGGATTTCAACAACCCGCTCAACATCGGCCTGCGGCGCGTTGCTGTCACGGCGTACGGCGTCGAGTTGCTCGGCCACATCGGCACGTTCGGCGTTCTGGCGGACGAAATCCGGCAAGTGTTTGGCCGCGTACGGGAACAGCACGTCGAAGACGAAACTCACCGCGCTGGTGGTGCCTTCAATGTCGGTGACAATGGCTTTGATCGACATCGAATCAGTCCTCCAGACGCGGGAAACGGCCGGCGATGTCTTCGCCGGTGAAATTGGCAACCCAGCCTTCGGGGTTGTTGAACAGGCGAATCGCCACGAAGTGCGGATGCTCGCCCATGTCGAACCAGTGTTTGGTGCCGGCCGGCACTGAGATCAGATCGTTCTTCTCGCACAGCACGGCGTAGACGTAATCGTCGATGTGCAAGGTAAACAGGCCACGGCCGGCAACGAAAAAGCGTACTTCGTCTTCGCCATGGCGATGTTCTTCAAGGAACTTGGCGCGCAGTTCGGCTTTTTGCGGGTGATCGCTGTTCAGGCTGATGACATCGACGGTGATGTAACCGCGCTCGGTCATCAGCTTGTCGATCTGCTCTTTGTAAGCGCTGATCACTTCTTCTTGCGTGGCGCCGGGCTGAATCTTTGCGGCGGCTTGCCAGCGGTCGAAGCGCACGCCCTGCTCGGCCAGGGTCGAGGCGATGTCTTCAAAGTGGGTCAGCACTTTGTTGGGAATGTCGGGGCTGGAGACGTGATAGACGGACAGGCTGCTCATTGGGGCAATTCCTCGGTATCGGCCTTGCCGTCCGGTTCTTGCAGACCGGTCGGGCACAGCATTTCATCAGGCAAATGGGCTACTTCCGGTGAAGTCAGCCTTGGCGGTTCATGACGCTGCGGGTTTTCAACTCGCATTCAAACAGAAATTCAAAGGCCTCGATCTGCCGTAGCGCGTCGTTCATCTGCGCGCCCCAGGTATAGAGGCCGTGGCCGCGAATCAGATAACCGACGCAATCGGGATGGGCGTCGAGCCAAGGCTGCACCTTGGCGGCGAGGCGCGCAATGTCCTGATCGTTGTCGAAAATCGGCACGCACACCCGCGATTCGTGGGTCGAAATGCCGCTGAAGGCTTTCTGCAGTTCGTAGTCTTCGAACTCGATGAAGTCTTCCGGGGTCTGGCGCGACAACACGGTGGCGTTGACCGAATGGGTGTGCAGCACTGCGCCGATCTCAGGCCGCCAGCTATAAAGCTGAGTGTGCAGCAAGGTTTCGGCGGACGGCTTCTTGCCCGGTTCCAGGCTGTTGCCGCAAAGGTCGGTGGCGAGCACATCGTCCAGACCCAACTGGCCTTTGTGCTTGCCGGACACGGTCAACAGCGCTTCGCTCGGCGACAGGCGCGTCGAGTAATTGCTGCTGGTGGCCGGCGACCAGCCGCGACCATAAAGAAAGCGCCCGGCATCGACGATTTGCTGGGCGAGTTGTTCACGCGTAAGGCTCATGGCCTGTCCTCTTGCATACGTATGGCAATGATAACGGCAGCAGCGAGCGCCGCGAGACTGGCAATACTAAAGGTCAATGTCGCGCCGAGGGCATTCCAGCTGTAACCGGAATACAACGCGCCCATCGCGCCGCCGGTGCCGGCCAGTGCTGCGTACAACGCCTGGCCCTGCCCTTGCTGACGCGCGCCGAAGCTACGTTGCACGAAAGCGATGGCAGCGGCGTGAAAGCTACCGAAGGTCGCCGCATGCAGAACCTGCGCGAACAACAGCACCCAGAGAAACTCGGCGAACGAACCTAGCAGCAACCAGCGCAGCGCCGCCAGCAGAAAACTCGCCATCAGCACCCGACGCAGGGAAAACCGCGCAAGAATCCGGCTCATCGCCATAAACATCAGCACTTCGGCAACGACACCCACGGCCCAGAGCATGCCGATCGTGCCGCGCGTGTAGCCGAGTCGTTCAAGGTGCAAAGTCAGAAAGGTGTAATACGGGCCGTGGCTCATCTGCATCAACGCCACGCAACCATAAAACGCCAGCACACCGGGGTTGCGCAGTTGCTTGAGGAAACCCTCGCCGCTGGGACGATTGCCTTGCGGCGGTTGCGCATTCGGCACCCACAAGCTGCTGAGGACGATGCCGGCCATGATCAGCACCAGCGCCGCCGGGTAGATATCGAGGCTGAGCCATTCGAACAGCCGCCCCAGAACGACCACGGTAATGATGAAACCGATCGAGCCCCACAGACGGATCTGGCTGTAACGCGAGGTCTGCCCTTGCAAATGTGCCAGCGTAATCACTTCAAATTGCGGCAGCACCGCGTGCCAGAAGAACGCATGCAGCGCCATGACCATCGCCAGCCAGGCGTAGGTCTTGCTGACGAAAATCAACGAGAAGGTCAGCAGTGTGCACACCGCGCCAAAACGCACGATGGCCAGGCGTCTGCCGGTGTAATCACCAAGCCAGCCCCAGATGTTCGGCGCCACGCAGCGCATCAGCATCGGGATGGCGACCAGTTCACCGATCCGCGCCGGACTGAAGCCGAGGTGATCGAAGTACAGCGCCAGAAATGGCGCTGTCGACCCGAGCAAGGCGAAATAGAACAGGTAGAAACTGGACAGCCGCCAGTAAGGGAGCGCCGCCACGCCGGTTATGCCGCGACGGCTTCAGGGCCTGCCATCAAAGCTGACCCAGCACCGGCGTGCTCACTCGCACATCGGCGTTCTGCCCACGGTGACGCAGCAGGTGATCCATCAGCACAATGGCCATCATCGCTTCGGCAATCGGCGTGGCGCGGATGCCGACGCACGGATCATGACGGCCCTTGGTGATGACGTCGACCGGGTTGCCGTGGATATCGATCGAACGGCCCGGAGTGGTGATGCTGGAAGTCGGTTTCAACGCCAGATGCGCAACGATCGGCTGACCGGAAGAAATACCACCGAGAATGCCGCCGGCATTGTTGCTGAGGAAACCTTCCGGGGTCATTTCATCGCGGTGCTCAGTGCCGCGCTGGGCGACCGAGGCGAAACCGGCGCCGATTTCCACGCCTTTGACGGCGTTGATGCTCATCAGCGCGTGAGCCAGTTCGGCGTCGAGACGATCGAAAATCGGCTCGCCCAGACCGGGCATCACGCCTTCGGCAACCACGGTGATTTTGGCGCCGACCGAGTCCTGGTCGCGACGCAATTGGTCCATGTAGGCTTCCAGCTCAGGGACTTTGTCCGGATCCGGGCTGAAGAAGGCGTTTTCTTCCACCGAATCCCAGGTCTTGAACGGGATTTCGATCGGGCCGAGCTGGCTCATGTAGCCGCGGATGACGATGCCTTGGCTGGCCAGATATTTCTTGGCGATCGCACCGGCCGCCACGCGCATTGCGGTTTCGCGGGCCGAGCTGCGGCCACCGCCACGGTAGTCGCGCTCACCGTATTTGTGGTGGTAGGTGTAGTCGGCGTGGGCCGGGCGAAACAGATCCTTGATCGCCGAGTAGTCCTTGGACTTCTGGTCGGTGTTGCGGATCAGCAAGCCGATCGAGCAACCGGTGGTGCGCCCTTCAAACACGCCGGAGAGGATTTCGACTTCGTCGGCTTCCTGACGCTGGGTGGTGTGGCGGCTGGTGCCTGGCTTGCGGCGATCGAGGTCGCGCTGCAGGTCTTCAAGGGAGATCTCCAGGCCCGGCGGGCAGCCGTCGACAATGGCGACCAACGCCGGACCATGGCTCTCGCCAGCGGTGGTGACAGTGAACAACTTGCCGTAGGTATTGCCGGACATGCAGGACGCTCCGTGAAATCAAACCCAAATTCGTGATGCGCGCCAGTATACGCAGGCTAACCGAGTAGTTCATCCTCGAACCTTAGTGGTGCTGGCGAGTCCAACCGGCACCTTGGCGAATGATGGCGTGATGATGCTGCGAGTTTTGATCTTGAGTCTTACCCTGTTTACGGGCTTTGCCCAAGCGACGGTCCTACAACGCCCGGTCACTTTAGATACCGGCACCGGCGAACTTTTCGGTTCGCTGCTGCTGCCAAAATCTGACAACCCGGTGCCGGTTGTCCTGATCATTTCTGGCTCAGGTCCTACGGACCGTGACGGAAACAACCCCGACGGCGGGCGCAACGACAGCCTCAAGCGCCTGGCGTGGGTGCTGGCCAAACACAACATCGCCAGCGTGCGTTACGACAAGCGCGGGGTGGCCGCGAGCCTGGCGGCGACGCCCGATGAGCGCAATTTGTCGGTGGAAGCCTACGCGGCAGACGCCGTGGCGTGGGGGCAGAAACTCAAGGCCGATCCGCGTTTCGGCAAATTGATCCTGCTGGGCCACAGTGAAGGCGCGCTGATTGCCAGCCTCGCCGCGCCGAAAGTCGATGCCGCGGCGGTGATTTCCTTGTCCGGCAGCGCCCGCCCGGTCGATCAGGTGATCCGCGAGCAACTGGCCCGCAGCCTGCCGCCGCCGCTGATGCTGCGCAGTAACGAACTGCTCGACAGCCTCAAGGCCGGCCACACCGATGACAATGTGCCGCAACCGTTGCAGGTAATTTTCCGCCCGAGCGTGCAGCCGTATCTGATTTCGCTGTTTCGTCAGGATCCGGCAAAAGCGTTCGCGCAATTGCAGATGCCGGCGCTTATTGTTCAGGGCAGCAACGACATGCAGGTCGGCGTTGGCGATGCGCAGGCGCTGAAATCTGCCAAACCCGACGCCGAACTGGCGGTGATCGATGGCATGAACCACGTCATGCGCATCGTGCACAACGATATGAAGCGGCAATTGGCCTCGTACAAGGACCCTAATTTGCCGCTGGCCGCCGAACTCGGCGCAAAAATCATCGAGTTTATTGACGGACTTCGCACCCGTTAACGGTTGTTTGCCCTCTAGTCCTGCAAAAAACGGCCGATAAGCCTTTGTCGCCAGCGCAACGGCTGGCGACAAGCAGGGCTTGGACAGGATCTCGCCGTTATGACTGATACCCAGACTTCACCCGACACCACCGCTGAAAAAGACGCACCGCCAGCGGTCGAGCTGCCGTGGGCGGATGTCCACGTCGAGCACCACAAGATGCTCCGCCTGGCCCCACTGCAGACCGACCGCAACACCGGCGGCCGCCCCTTGCGCTTCGTCGAATTCGGCTATGCCGAGCGCACCAGCAAAGAAAAAAGCCTGATGCGCATGGCGATCAAACTGCCCGGCCAGCGTGTGCGCAAAGAGCAGAATCAGCTGGACGTGTGGGTTGATCACACGACCAAGCGTGTGCACTTCGGCCCGGACAGCGGCCTGCAGATCGAACCGATGAACCGTGGCATCGGCCGTTACATGGCCGCGCAAGGCATCAATTGGGCGAAAAAGCGCTGGCCGACCTACACCGTCGACGGCATGGACTTGAACAACAAGGACGCGCTGAACGAAGACACGCGGCTGCGTCGCGATCATTTCCTGCGCGTGCACGGCTTTGATGTGGTGTACGCCGATGCCCAGCATTTGAAGGGCAGCGTCAAGGAAGTACAGGTTGGCGATTTGCTCGGCGACTGGAACAGCGAAAAGCTGCAGATCGTCGAAATTCTTGAAGCGGCGCAGATGCTTCAACAGGCCGAGCAGAATCTGGCCGAGCAGGAAGTGAAGCTGAAGAAGCAGGAAGACAAGGTCAGCAAGTTCAAGCGTGAAGACGCTGGGCTGCGTTTCACGATTACGTGTCTGGTGGCGTTTGCGGTGTTTCAGGCAGGGTTGTTGATCTGGATTGCTACGCACCGCTGATGGCTTGAGACCGCAGTGCGGCCATTCGCGAGCAGGCTCGCTCCCACCTTGGAATGCATTTCCCTGTGGGAGCGAGCCTGCTCCGGGCGGCGTTCCGACGAAGCTTTTAAGGGTCAGACGCGGGAAGCGAACAAGGCCTGATGATCGCGGCACTGCTCCGCCGTCAGCATGAACACGCCATGCCCGCCACGCTCGAATTCCAGCCAGGCGAAATCGACTTCCGGGTACAACGCGTCAACGTGCACCTGACTGTTGCCCACCTCGACAATCAACAAGCCCTTCTCGGTCAGGTGATCCGCCGCTTCAGCGAGCATGCGTCGCACCAGATTCAGACCATCATCGCCGCACGCCAGACCCAGCTCTGGTTCATGCTGATATTCGTCCGGCATGTCAGCGAAATCTTCCGCATCCACGTATGGCGGGTTCGACACAATCAGGTCGAAACGCTGACCCGGCAAACCATCGAAACCATCGCCCTGCACGGTGTAGACGCGCTCATCGACGCCATGGCGCTCGATGTTCTGGTTGGCCACTTCCAGCGCTTCAAACGACAGATCGGCCAGCACCACCTCGGCGTTCTGGAACTCGTAAGCGCAGGCGATACCGATGCAACCGGAGCCGGTGCAGAGGTCGAGAATCCGCGCAGGTTCGGTGCCGATCCACGGGGCGAAGCGGTTTTCGATCAGTTCGCCAATCGGTGAACGCGGTATCAACACGCGCTCGTCAACGATGAACGACATGCCGCAGAACCAAGCCTCACCCAACAGGTAAGCGGTCGGGATGCGTTCTTCGATCCGGCGCTTGAGCAGGCGTTGCAGATTGACCAACTCATCGTCTTCCAGCGCGCAATCGAGGTAGCTGTCGGCGATTTCCCAAGGCAGGTGCAAAGCGCCGAGCACGAGTTGCCGGGCTTCGTCCCAGGCATTGTCGGTGCCATGGCCGAAAAACAGATCCTCCCCATGGAAGCGGCTGACGGCCCAACGAATGTGGTCGCGCAGGGTACGAAGTCGGGAAGTGATCACGGGGCAAAACTCCAGAAAAAACGACTGGCGATTCTAGCAGCCAAAACGCCTGACGACGACGCGGGAAAAACATCGCGCCGACAGTAGGAGTTTTCTGTTTTTTGCATCAGCTATTGAACAGAACGTGTAACTTGACAAGGCTGCAGGCCAGTAACGACGGTGCCTACGATGGTAGCGATTCACAGAACCGCTCAGCCAGAGGACAATGTCGCAAAAGCCCCACCCCAAGGAGCCCCAGAATGTCCGTTCCAAAAACGATGTTTCAACTCAGCGGTCGCGGCTACGCAGCGGCCACTCTGAGCCATGCCACCGTGGTCATCATCGATGCCCAGAAAGAATATCTCAGTGGCCCGCTGGCCCTGAACGGCATGGACGCGGCCGTCGCGAACATCAAACAAGTGGTTGCCGCAGCCCGTGCAGCCGGTCGGCCGATCGTGCACGTGCGTCACCTCGGCACTGTCGGTGGCCTGTTCGACCCGCAGGGCGAACGCGGCGAATTCATCCCGGGCCTCGAACCACAAGGTGATGAAACCATTATCGGCAAACTGCTGCCGAGCGCCTTCCACGGCACCGAGTTGCTCGATCGCTTGCAAAACCTTGGCTCGCTGGACCTGATCGTCTGCGGTTTCATGAGCCATTCCAGCGTCAGCACCACCGTGCGCGCGGCGAAGAACCTGGGGTTCCGCTGCACCCTGGTCGAAGACGCCTGCGCCACCCGCGACTTGCCGTTCAAGGGCCGCGTGCTCAGCGCCGCCGTGGTGCAGGAAGCCGAAATGGCGATCATGGCGGACAACTTCGCCACGCTCGCACTGACTCAAGACCTGATCTGATCTGCGCAGATCCACTTCAGATGAGCGGCTCACGGCGCCGCTCATCCGCAAAACCCTCTCATTTGCCGCAAATGCCATAGCCTCAGGAACAACCCGGTCAACTCCCGGTCGAAGGGCCGATACCCATTGAGGAAGGTCGGAATGAAGTTATCCGATGGATTTGACGCTCGCCGCTTGCGGCCCAAAGGCCAAAGCAACTGGCGTTTTCGATTCGGCGCAGCGATCGCGGCCATTCTGGCCACGTTCGGCGTGCTGCTGGCGATGGCCGGGGCGGCCAGCCTGCTTGGGCGCCCACCGGCACTCGGTGACTTGAACGCTACGCCGATGGGCTCGGCAATCATTCTGGCGGTCGGTTTGCTGTTTCTGTATTTCGGTGTCGCCCTGTGGCGTCGCTGCCGCCGTCGCGCACGGCAATCGCGGGAACTGAACATGTCCCCGCACCTGATGAAAAAACACGACTGACTCACCGGCCTGGCTTTTTGCCGGGCCGTTTTGTTTCGACTTGGGTAAACTGGCCGCCCTTCGCGGAGGCTGACATGCAAGACGACGATTTTTCCCTGTTCAAAAACGAGCTGCGCGGCGTCAAGCCGATCAAGCACGACCGCGCCGACACCGGCAAACCCAAGGCTGACCGCGCACAGATCGCCAAGCTGCGCCAATCCGCCACCGTGCGCACCGACACCGCGACTGTTGACGGTCTGTCCGATCAGTTCGTGATCGACGTCGGCCCGGAAGACGAGTTGATGTGGTCCCGCGACGGCGTGCAGGAAAGTCAGATGCGCAAGCTCAAGGTCGGCCAGATCCCGTTCGAAGGCAGCCTCGACCTGCATGGCATGAGCGTGGGAAAGGCCCGCGAAACCCTATGGGCCTTTCTCGCCGAAGCGACCAAATTCGAAATCCGCTGTGTGCGTGTTACTCACGGCAAGGCTGTGCGGCTGGACGGCAAGCGGCCGATGATCAAAAGCCACGTCAACACTTGGCTGCGTCAACATGCGCAGGTGCTCGGTTTCTGCTCGTGCCAGGCCAGACACGGCGGTGCCGGCGCGGTTTACGTGATGCTCAAACGCACCATGATGGAAGGCCGCGACGAATAATCCCGTTACACCGAACTTGCAGGGTTGTGTCCGCCACCGTACCCTTGCCCTTTGCGAAAATCCCCACAGGTAGTTTCATGTCCCTGGAACAGAATTACACCGCGATTCTCGGCCAATTGGGCGAGGACGTTTCCCGCGAGGGCCTGCTCGACACGCCAAAACGTGCCGCCAAAGCCATGCAGTACCTCTGCCGCGGTTATGAACAGACGCTCGAAGAGGTCACCAACGGTGCCCTGTTCAGCTCCGACAACAGCGAAATGGTGCTGGTCAAGGACATCGAGTTGTACTCGCTGTGCGAACACCACCTGCTGCCGTTCATCGGCAAGGCGCATGTTGCGTACATCCCGAGCGGCAAAGTGCTGGGCCTTTCGAAGGTCGCGCGGATCGTCGACATGTACGCCCGCCGCCTGCAGATTCAGGAAAACCTCAGCCGTCAGATCGCCGATGCTGTCCAGCAAGTGACTGGCGCACTGGGCGTAGCCGTGGTGATCGAGGCCAAGCACATGTGCATGATGATGCGCGGTGTCGAGAAGCAGAATTCGTCGATGATCACCTCGGTGATGCTCGGTGAGTTCCGCGAAAACGCCGCGACCCGCAGCGAGTTTCTCAGCCTGATCAAGTAATTCGCAGCACGAAGAAAACCGGCATTCATCGCCGGTTTTTTTTCGCCCGTGAAAAATCGGGTAAGCTGCGCGCCTTTCTCAATCTGCACCGTGAGGCTTCAACGTGTTCGTCAAAGCGCTTCGTGTCGGCCTCGGCCAACTGGTTATCTTCATCGACTTCATCACCCGTCCGGGCAAGAAAAAACGTCCCGTGGCCGCTCAGGCTCAGGTCGATGCAGCGGCAAAAGATCTGACCCTTTATCAGTTCCACGCCTGCCCGTTCTGTGTGAAAACCCGCCGTACGCTACGCCGCTTGAACGTGCCGGTGGCACTGAAGGATGCGAAGAATAACGAGCAGGATCGTCAGGCCCTGCTGGAACAGGGTGGCCGGATCAAGGTGCCGTGCCTGCGCATTGAAGAGAATGGGCAGACGACGTGGATGTATGAGTCCAAGGTGATTATTGATTATCTGGATAAGCGGTTTGCGGCGGTCTGATGATTATGTGGTGATGCTGATGGCCTCATCGCTGGCAAGCCAGCTCCCACAGGTTTTGTGAACGCCACAGATCACTGTGGGAGCCGGCTTGCCAGCGATGTGGCCCGCACAGACACAGCAAATCCCAGACAGAAACAAACCGGCCCTCGAGCCGGTTTATTTGCTTTTCAGGCCGCTTTTTCCAGCTGCGCCTGGCGCACCACCGCCGCTAATCGCTTCAAACCTTCATCCAGCCGCGCCGGATCGATATGGCTGAAATTCAGGCGCAAGTGCCCAAGATTGTTATCCGGATCGGGAAAGAACGGTTCCCCCGGCATAAACGCCACATCATTGGCCAACGCCTCATTGAGCAACGTTCGCGTGTCCAGCGGTTGCTTCAACGTCAGCCAGAAAAACAACCCACCCTGCGGCATGTTCCAGTCGGCCAGATCAGCAAAGTGGATTTCCAGCGCCGCTTGAAAGGCATCCCGCCGCTGTCGATAGAAGCCGCGCAATTCGCTCAAGTGCTGCTGATATTTCTCAGTGCCGACCCATTGCAGCGCCTGCCATTGACCGATGCGGTTGGTGTGCAGATCTGCCGATTGCTTGAGCTTGAGCAGTTGCGGGAACAGATCGGGACTGGCGATCAGGTAGCCGACACGCAAACCGGGCAGCAAGGTTTTCGACACGGTACCGGTGTAGATCCAACTCGCCGTCTTCAGACGCCCGGCAATCGGTTTCGCGCTGCCGCCATCGAACGTCAGTTCGCGGTAAGGCTCATCTTCGATCAGCGTGACGCCGAATTCGTCGAGCAAAGCCGCTACCGCTGCACGCTTTTCTTCGCTATAGCGCACGGCTGACGGGTTCTGGAACGTCGGAATCAGGTAGATGAAGGCCGGGTGATGTTGCTCCAGACGCTCGCGCAACTGCGCCAGATTCGGGCCGTCGGACTCCTGCGGCACGGTCAGGCAATCGGCGCCGAACAGCTGGAATATCTGTAGTGCGGCCAGATAAGTCGGTGCCTCCAGCAGAATTTCCGTGCCTTTGTCGATGTACAGTTTGGCCGCCAGATCGAGGGTTTGTTGAGAGCCGCTGACTACCAGCACCTGACTCGCCTGACATTCCAGTCCAAGCGCCCTCGCCTCCGCCGCAAGAGCCTCGCGCAACGCCGGCTCGCCTTCGCTCATGCCGTATTGGCCGAGCGCCAACGGCATGTCGGCCCACTCAACCTTCGGCAACATGGCTTCAGCGGGCAAACCGCCAGCGAACGACATGACTTCCGGGCGCTGGGCGGCGGCGAGGATTTCACGGATCAGAGAACTCTTGAGGCGCGAGACACGTTCGGAAAAAGCCATGGAAGTCACCGGTAGCAAGGCATGGGAAAAATAAGTCAAACTGATTGACTGAAATTACGACAGCTTGAGCGAGTACGTCAACATGCTTGACCTTAAAAATCCGTCCAGTCAGCAACAGGCAATGGAAGCGTTTTTCTTCGGCTATCAGGCGTTCACCGCCAAGGCTGATGAAATGCTTGAGCGCCGTGGGCTGTCGCGGGTGCACCAGCGCATTGTGTTTTTCATCGCCCGATATCCGAATTTGAGCGTGAAGGAATTGCTGGGGTTGCTCGGCGTGAGCAAGCAGGCATTGAACATGCCGTTGCGGCAGTTGCAGGAAATGCATCTGGTCGACAGCGTCGCGTCGGAAGCTGACAAGCGTAAGCGCCTGCTGGAGTTGACGGCGGAAGGCGCGAAGTTTGAGCAGGCTTTGCGGCGTGAGCAGGTGAAATTGCTGGAGCGGGTGTTTGCCGAGGCTGGGGAAGCGGCAGTGAATGGCTGGTTGGCGGTGAATCTGGCATTGGGGAAAAGTCAGACGGCTCTCGATTGAATGGGACTGCTTCTTCGCGAGCAGGCTCGCTCCCACAGGGGATCGCATTTCAAATGTGGGAGCGAGCTGACTCGCGAAGGGGCCCACACAGGCGATATATCCCTATCGACGGAACTTTCGCAAACAAAACCAAAAACAATATTTGCTTTATTTGTACACAAAAGCATAATCCACAGCGTGCGAGTTCCTGACCGCATGGTCAACAAATTCGCGTATGCCTCAAAGGGCCGCTGCCACCCCTCATGGGTCCGGCCCTGGAAATAACAATAAAACTCTTGAGGAGTACTCGCTGTGGAAAGCCGCAAATCCGAAGCATCGACGCTGGACCTCTCGCCACCATTACGCAGTGGTCTGCTGGAACGTCTGTTCAAACTCAGCTTGCATGGCACCACGGTGAAGACCGAGCTGATTGCCGGTCTGACAACCTTCATCACCATGGCTTACATCATCTTCGTCAACCCGAACATCATGGCCGATGCCGGGATTGACCACGGTGCAGCCTTCGTCGCCACCTGTATTGCCGCTGCACTGGGCTGCCTGTTGATGGGCCTCTACGCCAACTGGCCGGTGGGGCTGGCGCCGGGCATGGGCCTCAACGCCTTCTTCACTTACACCGTGGTCGGCACCATGGGCTACAACTGGGAAACTGCGCTGGGTGCGGTGTTTGTTTCCGGTGTACTGTTCATGATCCTGACTTTCTCGCGGATTCGTGAGTGGCTGCTCAACAGCATTCCGGTCAGCCTGCGCTTTGCGATGGGGGCTGGCGTTGGTTTGTTCCTCGGCCTCATCGGTTTGAAAACTGCAGGCATCGTCGTCGATAGCCCGGCCACGCTGATCAAACTCGGCTCCCTGCGTGAACCTGGCCCGCTGCTCGCGGCCATCTGCTTCCTGATGATTGCGATCCTCAGCTATCACAAGGTGTTCGGTGCGATTCTCATCAGCATCATCACCGTAACGCTGGCCGGTTGGGGCCTCGGTATCGTGCATTACGAAGGGATCATGTCGACCCCGCCGAGTCTGGCGCCGACCTTCATGGCGATGAATGTTGCCGGCGTGTTTAACGTCAGCATGATCAGCGTGGTACTCGCCTTCCTCTTTGTGCACATGTTCGACACCGCCGGCACCCTGATGGGCGTCGCCCAGCGCGCCAATCTGGTCAACGCTGACGGCCGCATCGAAAACCTCTCCCGTGCGATGAAAGCCGACAGTGCCTCCAGCGTATTCGGCGCCGTGGTCGGCGTCCCTCCAGTAACAAGCTATGTGGAAAGTGCTGCCGGTGTGGCCGCTGGTGGTCGGACTGGTCTTACCGCAGTCACCGTTGGTGTGTTATTTATAGCGGCAATGTTTTTCGCACCGCTGGCCGGCATGATTCCCGCTTACGCCACCGCCGGTGCACTGATCTACGTTGCGATGCTGATGATGGGCGGCATGGCCCACATCGAATGGGACGAAGCCACTGACGCCATCCCGGCCATCGTCACCGCGATCATGATGCCACTGACCTTTTCGGTCGCCGACGGCATCGCGCTGGGCTTCATCACCTATGTGGCGTTGAAGGCCGGGACCGGCAAGTACAAGGAGATTTCCGTGAGCCTGTGGGTGCTCTGCGCGATCTTCATCGCCAAGTTCATCTTCCTGTAAGCGCTACGCGGTTCAAGCTTCAAAACAGCCTCACCCTGATGGGTGGGGCTTTGTGCATTTTTCAACACAACAAAAAGGAAGGAAGTGATGAGTCTGGAAACCTGGCTGCTGTTCAGTGGCGCTGCGCTGGTGGTGATTCTGATTCCGGGGCCACTGTCGCTGTTGATGATCAGCAACAGCCTGAATTATGGATTGCGCCGCTCGTATCCGGCATTTCTCGGCGGCGTATTCGCCTCGATCTGTTTGCTCAGTGCTTCGGCGCTGGGGCTGGGTGCCTTGTTGCTGGCATCGGAGCAATTGTTCAGTGCCCTGAAAATCGTCGGTGGTCTGTACCTGTTCTATCTGGCCTGGCAGAGCTGGCAGCAATCGCGTCAGCCATCGGTGGGCGCCGTCGTGCCGCAAGCGGCAGCCGTCCCACGCTTTCGCGCGTTGTTCGGGCGCGCATTTGTACTGGGTGCCAGCAATCCGAAAGACATCCTGTTTTTCGCCGCTTTCCTGCCGCAATTCCTCAGCGCCGAACAGCCCTTCCTGCCACAGTTGCTGGTGATGATCGCCACCTGGACCCTGCTGGATCTGTTGTGCAAGCTGGCCTACGGTCTCGGTGCCCATGGTGCCGCGCGTTACTTGCGCAGTGGCAAGGGACAGAGCTGGTTCAACCGGATCAGTGCCGGATTGTTCGGAGGTGCCGGCGCTGCATCGTTGCTCAGCAGTCACTGAGACACTGTTGATTTTGTATTCAGCCGCAGCCCGCCTGACGTGAAAGATCAAGTCAGGCGGCCCCTCTCCACGACCGATTAGCGTCGCGCACTTCACCCTCACACAACAGTCATTGCATTGTTTGATGTGCAATACACCGCAACAACCCATTGATGTACATCCCTCGAAAGCCCCCCGTACTATCTCCGTCCGTTTTTAACGACAGCCTGCCAGAACAAGGAAGTTCAAATGGCCACCCTCATAAGCGATGCTCCGATACAAACTGATCCGATCATCATTACGGACATGAAGTTTGAAACCAATGAACGTAATGCTTTTACCATCGACATAAAAGCTGATCCCCCTTCAGCTTCAGATCCGCAGCTCAAAAGCAAAATCGAGCAATTGAAAATCAATGACTCGGTGTTCGGCCCGTTAGAAATAGGCGAGATATCAATAACCAGAGTGTCTCTGCATGCGCTGGGCGCGACGATTGACGGCCACCCTTTGAACGGCCAGAACACTTTTTTCCGAGTGCCCAAGCGGTCATTCATCAACTCGTTGCAATTCAGCGCCAGCGATATCGAGCAACACATAAAGTTGTCAGACGGTGGCGATAACTACCTGTTGCCGACATTGCTTTTTGAAATAGCCAGCCGCCGCCCTTTAACCGCCCCCCACATGATCAGGGATAACCTGGAAGTCGATACGGCGGGGACCAACTATCGCAACAAACTGGTCAAGCTTTTAGGTTCCGCGCAAAAGCTCGACCTGCGCCATGCCCATCTGCCAAAAAACAACCCGCGCTGGGTGGCAATGGCCAAGAGCTATTCAACCCTTGGTTCAAGTGTAGGTATTCAAGGCTTCGGAATATTCATGGGATTGCGTGGCGTGGTCGATGCAATCAAGGCCAATAACCGTGCTGAAGTTGCAATCAACAGCGCTGGCATAGCCTCTGAACTCGGCTCCATCGCTGTCGACGTAGCCGTGAGCAAAATCGCGACAGAAATGCTGACCGCCGGACAGCACGCTTTCAGGGATTTTGCCAAAACCAGATTTGCCCTGAGACTGGGTCGCTCCGGTGGTTTGATCGGCGGCGCGCTGACATTGCCATTCGATATCTTTACCGCTGTCAGGTCCTTCAACGCCGCAAAAAATGTAACCGGCAAAGAAGCCATGGACCACTACGTCAGTGCCGGTCTGAGCATCACCAGTGCGGCCATGACTGTGATTCTCGGGGCCGCCGCAATGGCAGGGTTTTCGTTCGCAGGTCCCGTCGGGCTTGCAGCGGGCGCAATCCTCGCGATCGGCTCGCAGGTTTATGGCGCAGTACGTGTCGTCGATGACATTAATGATTACATCGAACTTACCCTCGACGAACGCTGGCGCACAGGCTGGTTTTCGTTCTGCATGATGGATATCGACCAAGGCGTACAGGATCGTTACAGCCAGGCAAAAACCAGACTGCAACACTCGACTCAATTGAGAGAAACAGCAAAAAGATTGTTGGCCGGCGCCTTGAAGGAAACTATCGAAGCTGTTGTTCATGGTTCCTTCGAAGTACACATGAAACCTACCCAGGTATGGACACGTAACTGGTGGACCAAACAAGACAGCTGGAAAACCGTCAACATCCCGGAGATCGTGGGAGGCGATGACACCATCGATGCCCGCAATGGCGTGACCAGGGACACACCTGGCGCGGTGTTGGGAACAGCCGCTGAAAACAAGGGCGTTCTCTGGTTGCTCGGTGACGGTCGAGACTCGATCAAGGGGGTTGAAAAAAAGCCCAACACCTTCCATTACCGATCCGGAAAAAAGGAACTGACCGGTGGCGAACAAGACGACCGCTTCGTGTTCGAGGGTGCCGGAGACTCACTTAAACAAGGTCCCCGGAATTTGGAGTTTTCGACATTAAAGGCAGGCGCAGGCAACGATACATTTGTGTTGGGTGGCAGTCATTATGGAGCAGCTAAAGCCGGGTATGACGCCGACTTACTGGCACAAACGCTCCAGACGATCACGGCCGATCCCGCTGCCGACGACGGAATAAAACATACATTCCACAGTTTCCTGGAAGGTTTCGAGAACGTTGAAACCGTCAGCGGTGCCGACAGTGTTGTCACCGGCACGCAAGCGAGCAACATCATCATTTCCCGTGGACGGGACACGATTAACGCGGGGCCGGGAAGCGATCAGATCCATTTATGGCATACAGGGGCTATCGCCGCGGGTGAAGCCGGCATCGACGAATACTTCATCGCCCACGAAGCAGGCCACACGGTCATCAATGAGGATGGTGAGCAGGAAAGCATCATCGTATTGAAATGGCCGATGGCATTGATTGAAAGCTGGAGCATCACCAACCATTCACTCGTCATCACCTCAGGTTTCGACTTCCACGACAGCCGTAAAAACATGGTGATCTTTCGTGATATCTACAAGCCAGACGAGCAAAAAGCCCAGCTTCTGAACAATAAGCTGACGATCATGACCAAAGACGGTTTTATTCTGAAGCCTGAACTGCCTGAAAGAATCGAAAACGATACAAATCTCGACATCGAGGCTGTCATCGTAAAACAGGGACACCCGGTAAAGCCGACCATTCTTTACACCCCTGATTGCTGGATCATGCATCAAAACGATGCACGCTATTATCTGCCGCGATCCACACAAAACACTCTGTTTTACTCAGTTGAACGCGCTGATGCGGTGACCACGCTCTACCTGGACTATGCCAGTACTGAACTGACAAAAGTCGAAGCGCACTTCCTTGCAAGAGAGTCGGATAAAGATCATGACTTGATGGCCGGGTGTGATCTCACTTATCACCTTGGCGAAAAATCCATCACGCTCAAATACTTTGCCGGTGCACGAGGAGGCTCCGACCCCAGAAACATGATCAAGATCCTGCGGACCATGTGCATTCGCACCCATCATAAATACGTGCTGATATTCAACGACGGTGTCGCGTTGAACGCGGGCCTCACCCCAGAAACGGCTGTCGCGCCTGCCGATAGTCACTACGAGGTTTATTCATTCAAGCGCTGGACAACGCCAATTGAGCTGCCGTTGAAACTTCGAACGGGCCACTACCCATATGACCTGCCGACAAATGAGGCCTACAAACTAAGCGCAAAAAACGGCTGCGCCATGCTTGCGTCCTACGCCGGTCAAACCGCCATGGAAAGTCTGGAAGGGGAAGGTTCCACCTATTTGATACACCTCGTTGCCAACATGACCATCAAACTCTCGACCCCTGGTGCGCTGGCCGACGCCAAAGTACGACTGCCTTATTCTTCTACCTGGGAACTCGATGCAACAGCCCTTGGCAAGGTCGACATCAAACTGGAGAACAACCAGTTGCACGTTGGCACGTGCATTGTTCATCTGCCCCAATACGAAAGCGAAGACCTGATAGATCAGGTACGCGTCATTACGGAAAAAGGCGTTGTCCATACCGTCGATCTCTCCTTCGACAGGGTTTACCTGGATGGCCTCGATGCGCGTTTCTTTGACGAGCCCGACTCGACAAAAGCCTTGCCGGAAGTCTTTGCGCCGATGGCCAATAAAGACATCAAAGTGAGAAACATCGTCCTTGCCGACAACGGGCCCGGGACACTGAATTACAGTTTTGCCGCACACGGCTGGATCCTGCGCAGCGACAAATCCCGAATCGGGTTTTCGGATTTGCGAGTGGTCAACCGTTGCAGCCATCAAGATCCTCGGATCTTTACGCCACCGCCATTGATCAATGTCCCACCCGCGTAACGGTTTCCGTCAAGACCGATAACCACGTGCGCACTCTGCAGTTGAAGTAACCGAACTTCTCTATCGCCTTCCCCGCCTGAATTTTCCGGGGTGTAGACGAGTGCGCCTGAACAATACGGCGAGGCACTGATGTGCACCCGGCGTCCCCTCTCAATGAGTAACTCCATATGGCAAAGCCCCCGAAGAAAATCTCTGTGACAGCAGCAGCTGATACAACGGTTACAACAAGACCGGTGCAATCAGGCTCTGGCAGTCGCATCACCACAAACACGCCTGACCTCCCACTGTCAGGTATCGATTCAACCACAGGGTCACCAGCAACGAGTACCACCGCTACTCGCCAGCCAGCCATCATCGTCAACGAGATCCCGGATTCCTACAGTGCTGCGCGCAATGCAATTGCCTGGCCTGAGAATCGATTGAACGAACTGACGCCGATCGCAGAAAACAACGGTTTGTTCACTGGGCCGGATCAGCGCACCTACGCGCAAATCGGCAGCGAAGGCCGGTTCGTCGTCGAGCAGGATTTGCACGGCAACTATTACGTTCCACTGACCTTTGCGCCCGGTGTTCCCGGCCCGGTGCTGATCAGAATGGAAGGCCAGGCCAGTTGGCACATCCAGCGACCCGGCTGGCAATCAACACAGACTCGGGCCGGTACTCCTGCCCTGGCACATGCGCTTTACTACCTGGCACCTGATGACGCCAACACGTTGACCAAAGCAGAACTCTCAACGGCTGGCATCCGTTACAACAAGCGCAAACACACCTTCGTCGATACGGCTGAAGGCACGGTCATGGTCCGTAGAAACGAACAAGGGGAGTATCAATACAGCTCTGCGACGACCCGAGACGTGCTCGATGTCTACTTTGAACAGATTCCCGCCTCGACACTCTGGCGCCGAAAAACACCGGACTCGCCAGCCCAGGAAACACCCGTTGCAGGCAGACCTCGGCCAATCGTCGAACCGGACGAACCGGACGAACCGCAAACCGGCCCAAGCAAACGAGCGCGGCTCGGTGCCCCCGAAGATCCAGCAAGACCCACACCCCTTCAGACCAACGCCCCCGCCGAGCAAACACCGTTTTTCTGGTTGTCCTGGGGGCATCTGAACAAACCGTCCACGGGGGAGTCCGTTCAGCTCGGCTGGTTCCATTATCCGATTGTGCCCACTGGCTCCAATCCCACGCCAAAAGTCTACTTTGTGCAGCATCCCGACTTTGCGCCAACACACTTCGAGGCGTTCGAACACATGCTGCTGACAGCGCCAGCCATGCAGCCTGTAGCAACGTTTCGCATCGGTAACGATCCGGGCGAAATACACCCCGGCAAACGTTTCTTCGATGAGCCGATCTCGCAATCCGTTGCCAATACCTTCCCCGATTTTTCCGACGCCACTGCTCGCAGCGTCGCCAGAAGACTGTTCGAACTGGCGGACAACTCACCAGTGATTACCGGCACCGGACTGGTCAATATTCAGGCCGTCCTGCATCAGTGGAAACAAAGGCCGTTTCCCACCGCACCTGCTTACGCCGATCCGCTGAATATGCTGGCAGTGGCGCCCGCCATCGATGTCGGCGGTAAAAAAATCATCCCGATGCTGTCCCAGCTCGACAGTGAACTGCAACGGCTCACCTTCGATCCCAAGCGTTTCCCCACGGAGTGGAATCACTACAAAACCTATCCGACGGACCTGAACCTCAGACGCCTGCTCGGTGCCCTGTTGGTGCGCAGTGGCTACGATGTTTTCCCCCTGACTCACGAACATCGTATGCCAACGCTGGTATTCAGGCGCGCCACCCATGACCAGGTTTACTTCATGAAACTGGGCGCAGTCGAACATGTCGGCCTGTCGCACACCCCCGGCAATGAGCTGGCAGACGCAAGCTTGCCCGACAGGATTGGCAACGATGCGTTTGTTGCCCTGACAACCGCCACCGCACAAAACAAAGTGGTGTGGCTCATTGGCGGTGTCTTGAAGGTCGAGTCGAATCCGGATTCGGTGTTCATTATCAGAGAGCGCTAAGTTCCCTCTCCAACTCTCGCCGGCCCTGCCGGTGAGAGCGGACTGGCTTCTCGAAATCCTCGCAACACCTCGCAGCACTTGCCCTCGGATCAATACATATATACCGCACGCCTTGGTGACCTTTTGCCGAACATCACTCCCTTGAAGCCAACGGGCCAGGTGAACGCGATGTCGCGCAAGCGCACATCGAGTCAGCTTGTTGATATGCCGGCCCTACCACTGATCAGCGAATCATCGGAGCAATTCAATGGCAAAACCACCCAAGAAAATTCCTCGGTCCACATCACCGGAAACGTCCGTGACCTCGACAAATCCTGTGCTGAATCCACTCGGAGTATTTCCCGGTGAAACGGGGCATGCCGAGCCGAGCGGGACGACCGGCAATCCGCGGTCCGATGCCTCTTCCCCACACGCGTCGCCAAACGCAGCCGCCGCCCGTCCCAGCGTCATCATCAGCCCTGCACTGAGCCGGGAAAGCCAATTGGGCCTATTGCGCGCAGCGGAGTGGGTGAGGCAGCACTCCATCGAAGTGCAACCGTCCGCGCATGCCGGCACGTCCATGAGTGAAGCACCGCCGCAGCCGGTCTTCATCAACACCGAATCGGCAAGCCAACTCAAATTGCAGGTTAGTACCGCAGAGGGGTTTCGATACGACAAACACAAAAAGGCCTATGTCGAAATGCACGGCGGCATGGTCATGGTGGGCAAAACCCTGGACGGCTGGCGACAGACCCATGCCGGGGAATCGACTCCAACGGGTCAACGGGTTGAGCAGATTCCCGGTACAAAGCTCTGGCGTGAACTCGACGTGCCGCGCCAAGGCCTTCATGCCGTACCCGATCCGGTGTCTGCCGAAACGAGCGACGCTACATCCGGGCCGAGCAGGCGCCCCGGCCTGGACGAACACACCCTTGTCGCAACCGGCACGAGCGCGCTGGTCGAACAGCTTTTCTCTCAACAGAACGTCGCCCTGGATCTTTCCGCAGGTCAATGGAAAAACTGGGGAAAAGCCACAAAACCCGATTCCGGCGAGTCGATAGAAATCGACGGGCAGCACTACCGGATCGTCGCGCAAGGTTTGCGTGCCGAGACCGGGCTGGTCTATTTGCAACACCCGGGATTTTCACCGGACAGCTATGACGCTTTCGAAAACATGCTACGCCATGAACCTTCGCGCCAGCCGAAATGGGCACTGAAACTCAAGGGCCAATGGAAAGTCATGGACAACCATCGGCCGTTCGAAATGTCTGCCACACAATATGTTTCCACTGCGTACAACTATCTGTCGGAACAGTCGGTCAGCAATCTCGCCAGAGCTGTATTCGAACGGGTTTCACTGCCTCAGGGAGTCAATGCTCATGGGCTTTCGGTGATGGCACTGACGTTTCGCCACTGGATAGACCGGGTGAATAACGAGGCGCCCATGCACAGCTTGTCGGACCCATTGGTGATGTTGCCAAAACTGCCGGCACCCACTGGCAGTCTGGCCAGCGGCGGTTTACTCACTTTGCCTGCGCACAATTCTGCCGGTCTGCAACGTCTGGATTTCGATCCGAAACGGTTCCCTCAGGAGTGGGCTCTGTATGCCTCCGCGCCGACTGCAGGAAGCCTGCGCGCATTACTCATGAGTCTTCTTCAGCACAACGGTTACAGCATCAATCCGACCACGCGCCGGCTCAGCGAAGGCGCCGTGATCTTTCACCGTCCAGGCGTTGCCGCGGTATTCGTGTTGAAGCTGCCGCCGGTTGCTGGAAGTCAGGTACCTCGCACCACCCCCGCCGGACACGAACTTACCGATCCGGCCTTTCAGAGCAGACTCAGCCCAGCGGAAAGACAGCGATTGGACAGCCACCTGACTCATACCGAAGTCATTCACCTGGTCGGGGGCATACAACAGATATCCCCCGACAACCCGTCGATCTTCATTGTGCGAGAGGGGTGAAGGTCTCTAAGCGCGTGAACGGATCGCCCGCAGTTTCCTGGGGACCATCCGCAACCTGATCGCCCTCACCTATCCAATTACGAGATTAATTCAATGGTCAAACCACCGAAGCGTGTGGCCGAGGTCACTCCGTCCGAAATTCGCCAAAATACCGGTAGCACTGCCCTCAGACTCCCGGGCGAAAACCAGCCAACCCTGGAACCTTCTGCTGGCGAGCCGGCCTCCGCAGGGCGGCAACCGTCGGTGCTGCTCAACGAGATTCCGCCCCCTTACGCGCTATCAGTTGAGGCAGCTCTGCGATCAATCACCTGGCCTGCCGACCAGGTAAACCTGCTACAGCGACTGGATCCCGACAGCGGGCTGCTCACCAGCCCCGATGGCAAGTTGTACGCCCATGTAGAAAATGAAGGCCATCTGCTGGTCGAAAGACATGATGATGGCCGCTACCAGATTCTCTTCAACTTCACTCCTCATCTGCCGGGGCCCTTCCTGGTGAAAACGGAGCGTCAGACCACCTGGACCTTCGAGCGCCCCGGCTGGCTTGCGCACAACCCTGACCACGATCAGCGACCTGCCGCCGCTGAGTTGCCCATGCTGGAACAGCCCGTCTACCTGGCACCCGAAGTGGCGACCCTGCTTTCTTCGGCGGAGCAGAGCGCAGACGGGTTGCGCTATGACAAACATCGCAAAACCTATATCGATACGGCGGATGGAACCGTCATGGTGCGCAAAAACGCCGACGGTCATTATCAGCAGGCGTTTGCAGGCGCACGCGAGGCTTCGCCGATCTTGTTCGAACCGATTCCCGGCACAAAGCTGTGGCGGCGCAAAAGCGAGGCGAATCAGCCATCCCCGGAACATTCGCAACAGGCCAAACGCAAAGCCCGGACCGACAGCGAGGAAACTGCCCCAGGCCCTGGCAAACGGGCGCATCAGGAAGAAGACCCAGACCCGACACAAGCACTGACCGAGAGCCTGCTTTCGGCCAATCCCGAAGCGATCAATCTGAGTTACGGCTTATGGCGAAACTGGGGGCGAAATGTTCCTCAGCAACCGGGCCAGCACATCGAAATCGACGGGCAATACTATCGGATCATGCATCAGAATCCGGGGGCGAATCCGACCCTCGTATATCTGCTACACCCGCTGTTTTCACCCGCTTTGTACGACGCCTTCGAATACATGCTGCGGGACAACCCGGCCTTGCAACCGAAATGGGCGGTCAAGCGAAACAATCAATGGACGGTTCTGGACAACGTTGTTCCATTCGAGATGCCGATCACGCAGTACATCTCCCGTACCTTCAAGTATTTGTCTGATCAATCAGTCAGCTCCCTTGCCCGAGCCATGTTCAACCAGGCCAATCGATCCGAGGTCATCAGCGGTCATGGACTGGCGCTGATGAATCAAGTGTTTCGTTACTGGGCAAACAGGCCGCTGCCCCCTGTTCCACATCGAGAATTGAGCGACCCGCTGCTGATGTTGCGCAGGACTGAAGGACGGTCAGACACGCTGACAATTCCCCCCTCTCTGGGTGACGGCTTGATGCGACTGGATTTTGATCCCGGAAGGTTTTCTCAACACTGGAACGACTACGCAGCGGCTCGGACCACAGCCAACTTGCGCACATTGTTCAGCAGGATACTGGCGGATGACGGTTACGAGGTGAACACCTCCTTTCAAACACCGGGCGACGATGGGCTGGTGTTTTATCGAAAGAGGATCGACCTGCTATTCGTGCTGAAACTGCCACCCGTTATCGACGGCAGGCTCAAACGAATGACGCTGGAAAGCCCTGAGTTCAGTGAAAGCCAAATGCGGACTCTCATCACCGAGCAAAAGCCACTGTCCACGTTCCGCGAAGAAAACAAGATCATTTACCTGCTCGGTGGAACTCAAACCGATGTGCTCGGGCAGACAACGCTATTTGTGATCAGAGACAAGTAACCAACGAAAGATCCATCGAGACAGTGAGCAATGTAACCATGATCCACGCTGAGACACATCAATGATAAAGCCGACAAAAACGACTGTGCGCCCTGCTTCGTCCAGCACTTCCACGATTACCAGAGTCGACAGCGATGCTGGCGCAGGCACCGTAAGAAATAACGTAGATCCAGATTCACTGATGCCCGATCTGAATCCACAGCCGGGCACTTCAACTTTATTACCGCCAAGGACCGAGGTTGTCGAAGAACCGCGCGTGGTGGTGACCTATATATCCGATCCGGTCATTACGGAAGCCAATGCAAGGCTGGCAGAAATCGCGCTGCCAGGATTGCAGACCCATCTCCTGCAACCGCACGAATCCGTCGACGGGTTGTACCTTGCCCCAAGCGGTCAGACCTACGCTCACCTGGAGGAAGGCCGCTATTACCGCGTGGAGCTCAACGCCGAGGGGAACTACCAGATTCCGTGGCCCGCCGCGCCGGGTGTGACACCGCCGATTCTGAAACAAATCCCGGGTCAATCACGTTGGCGCATCGAGGCACAGTGGTACGCAAGCGAGTCGGCGCAGGGCAGCCTGTTCATGCCGCGACTGACCGCCGAAGACCCGCTGGCGATTTTCCATGTCGATCCAAACCTGGCAACGCTTCTCCCCGCCGCACATGAAGCCGTTGACGGCATTCGAATGGGCCCCCGTGGAAAAATCTACGTCAACCTCGCTGAAGGCACCGTCATGGTTCGCAAAATCGAACAAGGCGAATACAAACTGGCCAGTGCGACGACGATGAACGTGCCCGACATAACGCTCGAACAGATTCCCGGGCAATCGGTGTGGCGCCGCAAACTGCAAATCAACCACCATGCACACCAAGATCCGCTACCGGGCAGCTCTCGCGACCTCAGTCAGCCAGATGAATCCGGTCCAGGCCCTGTTAAACGTGCTCGAACGCTTGCCAACAGTAATGCCCTCGATCCATTCGAACTCATACGCATCAGCGAGCTTTGGCAACAATGGGGAAGCGTCACAAAACCGTTAACCGGTCACTCCATCGAAATCGGCGGCAAGCACTTTTCCATTGTTGAGCAGCCAACCCATACCGTTGACGCGCTTGCCTTTATCAAGCCTCCACAGTTTTCCGCTACGCGTTTCGACGCTTTCGAACAGTTGCTGCTGAATACGCCTGAGTTGCAGCCCAGGGGCGTGGTGAAATTGGCGGACGGGTGGACGGGGGAAGGCAGCGACACATGGAAAATTGTCGAGGGTCTGCCATTTGAAAAAAGCCTTACTCAACATGTCAGCGATCAGTTCACCTACCTTTCTGATCACTCCGCAAACAAAGTTGCGCGGGAAATGTTCAATCGGGCCAATCAATCCGATGAAATAACAGGACCGGGGATCCATGCATTGTTCGAGACGTTCAAGAAGTGGAGTAATCGTTATATGCCCAATGGTGATAACAGGTTCATTCGTCAGGATCTGAGCGACCCGCTGATGCTCCTTTCGCCGCTTGCAACTGACGCCAATGGCAACATGCATATGCCACTACCTTCGGCTGAAGGTCTGCAAAGAATCGACTTCAATCCGAAACTGTTTTTTGGCTCGCAATATCAGAGGCAGCGCCAATCCACGCGATCGCTTTTCAAAGATATTCTTCGCGGGCACGGCTACTCCATTGCCCATGATTTTGGCGCCAACCTTGGCGATGCTCTGTTGATCAAGCGATTGGGGGTTGACCCTATTTTCATCATGTTTATGGACAGGGTTCATAACAACACTGTTCTACTCCCTGATCCGGTGACATGGCTCAAAAAAAGAGCACTCGTCAATAAAATGGACGCTCACGTCAAAGACGACCTCAGAGAGCATTTCCACAGCAACAAGATCATTTATCTGTTGGGCACCAACGAGCGTCTTCCCACTCACGAAGACAACCTTATCGTCACCCGACATAGCTAAGATCATGCAGATCATCAAGCCGCAGAAATAAAAAAAGCCCGCAGTGTGGGCGGGCGAAAGACCAAAGAAGCTATATGCGCAGTCGCTTCCCGGTGGGGGCAGCTGCTTGGGGGTCAGCTGCCCCGATACGTGGAATAGCTGTACGGCGAAATCAGCAATGGCACGTGGTAGTGATCCTGTTCGGCAGAGATGCCGAAGCGCAGCACAACTACGTCCAGAAATGCCGGTTCCGGCAACTGAACGCCACGGGCGCGGTAGTAATCGCCGGCGTGGAACTGAACCTGATAAACCCCGGTGCGATAATCGTCGCCTTGCAGCAGCGGTACATCGACCCGGCCATCGCTGTTGGTGACCGCACTGGCGACCAATTCCAGTTGCGAACCTTCAACGCGGTACAGCTCGACCTTGATCGAACTGCCCGGGCAACCGTGTGCAGCGTCCAAAACGTGTGTTGTCAAACGTCCCATTGATTCTGCGCGCCTGCCTGCATGGAGCAGTCAGACTTCGCGCCTCCCGAAGTCAGTTGAAAAGGAGACCGCACCGATTCGGAGCACGAAAAGCTGCGGCGAGCGACTGATTAAGACACTTTTCAAAAAAATTGTACACAATAAAAACGACATTTTTAACATCACCCCCGTCATTCGGGGGTTTCCCCGCGTTCTGCCAGCAACACGCCTATTCATTGAACCTCCTATCCATTAGCTGACTGGTCAGGCAGGTTTCTTGCAGGCTTACGCCAAGAGCAGCAAAAGATGACAGTCGGTGAAAAATGCGAAAATTCAGGCTTACAAATTGCGAATAAAGTTGTATACAATCAGCCCATCGCTGTGACGCCAGCCTGCCAGGCCGCCACACCCATCTGTCAACGAACAAGAAGGAAGACTGCAGTGAGCGCTGACTACCCACGCGACCTGATCGGTTACGGCAGTAACCCTCCTCACCCACACTGGCCGGGCAGTGCCCGCATCGCCCTGTCGTTCGTACTCAATTACGAAGAAGGCGGCGAGCGCAACATTCTGCACGGCGACAAAGAATCCGAAGCCTTCCTCTCCGAAATGGTTGCCGCTCAGCCGCTGCAGGGCGCGCGCAACATGAGCATGGAATCGCTTTACGAGTATGGCAGCCGTGCCGGCGTTTGGCGGATCCTGAAACTGTTCAAGGAATTCGACATTCCGCTGACCATCTTCGCCGTCGCCATGGCCGCTCAGCGCCACCCGGATGTAATCCGCGCGATGGTCGATGCCGGCCACGAAATCTGCAGCCACGGCTATCGCTGGATCGACTACCAGTACATGGACGAAGCGCAGGAACGCGAGCACATGCTCGAGGCGATCCGCGTCCTCACCGAAATCACCGGTGAGCGCCCACTGGGCTGGTACACCGGCCGCACCGGCCCGAACACCCGTCGTCTGGTCATGGAAGAAGGTGGTTTCCTCTACGACTGCGACACCTACGACGACGACCTGCCCTACTGGGAACCGAACAACCCGACCGGCAAGCCGCATCTGGTGATCCCGTATACCCTCGACACCAACGACATGCGCTTCACGCAAGTGCAGGGTTTCAACAAGGGTGACGACTTCTTCGAATACCTTAAAGATGCGTTTGACGTGCTTTACGCCGAAGGCGCTGAAGCACCGAAGATGCTCTCGATCGGTCTGCACTGCCGCTTGATCGGCCGTCCGGGTCGCATCGCCTCGCTCAAACGCTTTATCGAATACGCCAAAAGTCATGAACAGGTGTGGTTCAGCCGTCGCGTCGACATCGCGCGTCACTGGCACGAAACCCAGCCGTATCAAGGGGCCGCGAAATGAGCCGCTTTCAAACCCTGCAACCGTCGACCCTGAGCCGCGACGCTTTCGTCAAAGCCTTCGCCGACATCTACGAACATTCGCCATGGGTGGCCGAGAAGGCTTACGACCTGGGCGTGGACGCTTCGATCGACGAGATCGAAACCCTGCACCAGCGCATGAGCGACATCCTGTTGAGCGCCGATCACGCCAGTCAACTGGCCCTGATCAACGCTCACCCGGACCTGGCCGGCAAAGCCGCCGTCCAGGGCCAACTGACCGAAGCCAGCACCAATGAACAGGCTGGCGCCGGTATTCACCAATGCACGGCCGAAGAGTTCCAGCGCTTCACCGAGCTGAACGACGCCTACAAAGCCAAGTTCAAGTTTCCCTTCATCATGGCGGTAAAAGGCAGCAACCGGCATCAGATCCTCGCGGCGTTCGAAACGCGCATTCACAACTCGGAAGATACCGAGTTCAAATGCGCGCTGGCGGAGATCAACAAGATCGCCCTGTTCCGTTTACTGACTCTTTAGCAAGCCTGACCCGAGTACATCAAACGCGGAGAGTACCCAGGGTCTTGCAAGCATCCCCAGCCACTTATTCAAAGGCAGACAAGAAGAATGAAAGCTTACGCCGTACCTTTCGAAAAATTCGTCAACCTGGCCGATGCCCGTCTGGGCACCAAAATCATCTCGGTCACCGATGACTGGTTCGCAGACGCCAATCGTCTGTTCCAACCGACCCCGGCCGTATGGAAGGAGGGCGTGTTCGATGACAACGGCAAGTGGATGGACGGCTGGGAATCGCGCCGCAAGCGCTTCGAAGGCTTCGACAGCGCAGTGATCCGTCTGGGCGTACCGGGCTCGATCAAAGGCGTGGACATCGACACTTCATTCTTCACCGGCAACTTCCCGCCATCGGCCTCTCTGGAAGCGTGCTTCCTGGCCTCGGGCGAGCCTGATGAAAACACCCAGTGGACTGAAGTGCTGTCGGCCGTCGAGCTGCAGGGCAACAGCCACCACTACCACGAAATCAGCAACGACCAGGCGTTCAGCCACCTGCGCTTCAACATCTACCCGGACGGCGGTGTTGCCCGTCTGCGCGTGTACGGTGTGCCGCATCGCGACTGGTCGGCGGTTGGCGACAACGAGCAAGTCGATCTGGCAGCAGCTCTGAACGGTGGCCGCGCCCTCGCCTGCTCCGACGAACACTTCGGCCGCATGAGCAACATCCTCAACCCGGGCCGTGGCATCAACATGGGCGACGGCTGGGAAACTGCACGTCGTCGCACGCCGGGCAATGACTGGGTGATCGTCGCACTGGGTCACCCGGGCGAGATCGAGAAGATCGTCGTCGACACCCTGCACTTCAAAGGCAACTACCCGGACACTTGCTCGATTCAGGGCGCGTTCGTGAAGGGCGGTACTGACAGCCAGATCGAAACCCAGTCGCTGTTCTGGCGCGATCTGCTGCCAAGCCAGAAGCTGGAAATGCACGCCGAACACACTTTCGTCGAGCAGATCAAAGCACTGGGCCCGATCACCCACATTCGCCTGAACGTGTTCCCGGACGGTGGTGTGAGCCGCCTGCGCGTTCTCGGCAAGGTCGCTAAATAGGTTTGAACCCAATCGCTGGCAAGCCAGCTCCCACAGGTTTTGTGAACGCCACAGTCCACTGTGGGAGCGGGCTTGCCCGCGATGGCGATAGTTCTAACAACACAGAATTCGGATAAGAAGAACAGCATGCGCACACTAACGATTGAACCGCTGAGCAAAGAAGCCTTCGCCCCTTTCGGTGACGTGATCGAAACCGACGGCAGCGATCACTTCATGATCAACAATGGTTCGACCATGCGCTTCCATAAACTGGCGACGGTCGAAACCGCTCAGCCTGAGGACAACGCGATCATCAGCATCTTCCGCGCCGACGCGCAGGACATGCCGCTGACCGTTTGCATGCTGGAACGCCATCCGCTGGGCAGCCAGGCTTTCATCCCGCTGCTCGGCAACCCCTTTCTGATCGTGGTCGCGCCCGTTGGCGATGAACCTGTATCAGGCTTGGTCCGCGCCTTCGTCACCAACGGCAGGCAGGGCATTAATTACCATCGCGGCGTTTGGCACCATCCGGTGCTGACGATCGAAAAGCGGGATGACTTCCTGGTGGTTGATCGCAGTGGCACAGGCAATAACTGCGATGAGCATTTTTTCAAAGAGGATGAGCGGTTGATCCTCGCCCCCCACCAATAAGAGAAGGTCTGATCACTCGACAACAAGAGTGACAGGCGAGAGGTAAAGACTGTGGAAGCACATCTGTTGGAATGGCTGAACCTGAGCGTGCGCTGGGTTCACATGATTACTGGCGTGGCCTGGATCGGCGCGTCGTTCTACTTCGTCTGGCTGGAGAACAACCTCAACCGCGTCAACCCGAAAACCGGCCTGGCCGGTGATCTGTGGGCGATCCACGGTGGCGGTATCTATCACCTGGAAAAATACAAACTGGCCCCGCCGGCAATGCCGGACAACCTGCACTGGTTCAAGTGGGAAGCCTACTTCACCTGGATGTCGGGTATTGCGCTGCTGTGCGTGGTGTTCTACTCCAACCCAACGCTCTACCTGCTGGCTCCGGGCAGCACCCTGAGCGGCCCTGAAGGTGTGGCCATCGGTATCGGCTCACTGTTTATCGGCTGGTTCATCTACTCCTTCCTCTGTGATTCGGCCTTGGGCAAACGCCCTGCTCTGCTCGGTTTCATTCTGTTCGTGCTGATCATCGGCGCGGCGTATGGCTTCAGCAAAGTGTTCAGCGGTCGTGGTGCGTACCTGCACGTCGGCGCGATCATCGGCACCATCATGGTCGGTAACGTGTTCCGCATCATCATGCCGGCGCAACGCGCACTGGTGGCGGCGATTGCCGAGAACCGCACACCGGATCCGGCACTGCCGGCCAAAGGCTTGCTGCGTTCGCGTCACAACAACTACTTCACCCTGCCGGTGCTGTTCATCATGATCAGCAACCACTTCCCGAGCACCTATGGCAGCCAGTACAACTGGTTGATCCTCGCCGGGATCGCGGTGTTGGCGGTGTTGGTGCGTCACTACTTCAACACTCGCCACGACAGCCACAAGTTTGCCTGGACCCTGCCGGTTGCAGCGGTGGGCATGATCACCCTGGCATACGTCACCGGTCCTGCACCGATGTCGACCGCGCCGGAAGTGGCCAAGGCACCAGCGAAAATCGAGTACCAACCGTTGCCGGAAACGGCATTGGGCGGTGGCGCGAAACCGGCTGAAGCGGCGGCACCTGCTGCACCCGCAGAAGCACCTGCAGCACCGGCACAGGCGTCGAATGCTGGCCCGGGTTTCGATAAAGTGCACACAGTGATCCAGGAACGCTGCGCGGTTTGCCACTCGGCCAAGCCAACCAGCCCGCTGTTCAGTGCGGCGCCTGCCGGTGTGATGTTCGACACCCCTGAGCAGATCCGCCAGAACGCGGCACGCATCCAGGCGCAAGCCATCACCACGCAGATCATGCCACTGGGCAACATCACTCAGATGACCCAGCAGGAACGTGACCTGATCGGTGCATGGATCGCCCAGGGAGCACAGACCAACTAAGCCGTAAAACTTCGCGAGCAGGCTCGCTCCCACAAGGACACCTTCAATCCCTGTGGGAGCGAGCTTGCTCGCGAATGGCCGCAATGCGGTCGCCTGATGCAAATAAACAGCTGTGAGCAACCCGGCAGCTGTTAATCACAAGAATAAAAAGATCCGAGGTGTTGCATGTCCGAGCTGTCCAAAGCGCGCATCCCCGACGCACCCGCCATTCAGCGATTGCCCCTTTTGCAACTGATCCTGGTCGGTTTGCAACATGTTCTGCTGATGTACGGTGGCGCCATCGCGGTGCCGCTGATCATTGGACAGGCCGCTGGCCTGAGTCGTGAAGAAATTGCCTTCCTGATCAACGCCGACCTGCTGGTCGCCGGCATCGCCACCATCGTGCAATCCTTGGGCATCGGCCCGATGGGCATTCGCATGCCGGTGATGATGGGCGCCAGTTTCGCTGCGGTCGGCAGCATGGTCGCCATGGCCGGCATGCCCGGTATCGGCCTGCAAGGCATCTTCGGCGCAACGATCGCCGCCGGTTTCTTCGGCATGATCATCGCGCCATTCATGTCCAAAGTCGTGCGCTTCTTCCCGCCGCTGGTGACCGGCACGGTCATCACCTCGATCGGTTTGTCGCTGTTCCCCGTGGCCGTGAACTGGGCCGGTGGCGGCGCCGCCGCAGCACAATTCGGCTCACCGATTTATCTGGCCATCGCCGCTCTGGTATTAGGCACCATTCTGCTGATCCACCGCTTCATGCGCGGTTTCTGGGTCAACATCTCCGTACTGATCGGCATGTGCTTCGGCTACATCCTGTGCGGCGCGATCGGCATGGTTGACCTGAGTGGCATGGCCAACGCGCCATGGGTTCAGTTCGTCACCCCGCTGCATTTCGGTATGCCGAAATTCGAACTGGCACCCATCCTGTCGATGTGCCTGGTAGTGGTGATCATCTTTGTAGAATCCACCGGGATGTTCCTCGCGCTGGGCAAAATCACCGGCCAGGAAGTCTGCCCGCGCATGCTGCGTCGCGGCTTGCTGTGTGATGCCGGCGCCTCGTTTGTCGCTGGTTTCTTCAATACTTTCACCCACTCCTCTTTCGCGCAGAACATCGGTCTGGTGCAGATGACCGGCGTGCGCTGCCGCTCGGTGACCATCGTTGCCGGTGGCTTGCTGATCGTGTTGAGCCTGTTGCCGAAAGCGGCATTCCTCGTCGCCTCGATTCCGCCAGCCGTATTGGGCGGCGCAGCGATTGCGATGTTCGGCATGGTCGCGGCCACCGGCATCAAGATTCTCCAGGAAGCCGACATCGGTGACCGTCGCAACCAGTTGCTGGTCGCGGTGAGCATCGGCATGGGCCTGATCCCGGTGGTACGTCCCGAGTTTTTCGCGCACTTGCCGCTGTGGATGAGCCCGATTACTCACAGCGGCATCGCCATGGCAACGCTCAGTGCGCTGACGCTGAACCTGCTGTTCAACATTCTCGGCGGCAAAGAGCGCGCAGCCATTAACGATTGCCACGCGCATTAACAGCATCACCGATTATCCCTGTGGGAGCGAGCTTGCTCGCGAAGAGGCCATGTCAGTCAACATCACTGTTGAATGACACACCGCTTTCGCGAGCAAGCTCGCTCCCACAGGGACTGTGCAACACCCTGCCTCAACAATAAAAACAAGAGGGAGCAACAGATGATTCGCACGCAAACCAACGTTCTGTTGAGTGGCGGCCTGCTGGCCGCGAGTCAAGCCATGGCCGGCGATCTTCTGCTGTGGCAGACCAACAGCCTCAGCTATCTGTACGGCAAGAACTTCGCGATCAACCCGTCGATCCAGCAGACGCTGACCTTCGAACACGCCGACAAGTGGAAGTACGGCGACAACTTCCTGTTCGTCGACAAGATCTTCTACAACGGCAAAGAAGATGCGAACAAAGGCCCCCACGCCTTCTACGGTGAATTCACCCCGCGCTTCTCGTTCGGCAAGATCTTCGACCAGAAACTCGAGTTCGGCCCGATCAAGGACGTGCTGCTGGCGATGACTTACGAGTACGGCGAAGGCGACAGCGAGGCCTATCTGATCGGCCCCGGTTTCGACCTCAAGGTGCCCGGCTTCAACTACGTCACGCTGAACATTTTCCGCCGCCAGACCGAAGGCCCCCGCCCCGGCGACGGCGTCTGGCAGATCACCCCCGGCTGGTCCTACAGCTTTCCCCTGGGCAATTCCGATGTGCTGATCGACGGCTATCTCGATTGGGTGGTCGACAACGATGAAAACTCGCGCGGTACCTACCACGCCAACCTGCACATCAACCCGCAGATCAAATATGACCTGGGCAAAGCCTTGGGCTGGAGCCACAAGCAACTGTATGTCGGCAGCGAATACAGTTATTGGAAAAATAAATACGGCGTCGAAAACACCCACAACTTCGACACCAATCAGAACACCGCCAGCCTGCTGGTCAAGGTGCATTTTTAAGATGGCCCGCAACCGTGCCCCATGCCTGTCGTCGGTGCTCTGTTGCGGGGCACTTGAGACCTGGCCGTTGAGTCAGTATTCTCCGCGGCCTCATGAATTCGGTCTAAAAAAAAGCCCGGATTTAATTCCTGACCGAAAAGCCAACTTATCCCGGCCCGGTCAGCACCGAGGCATCCCGAAAACACACTCAATCGACTGTTTTTCAGCAGCCGAGCGGGTGTTTTTTTGCTTTTCGAAAGCCTTGGCTCGGCTCTTGCTAACAGCAACGAAGCTGACCGATCGGATGACTTTTGCAGCAACGAAAAAAGGCGCCACACCAGAGCGCCGATCTTAAAAAAATAAACGTGGAAAACCTACTTTGGGAGCAACCGAATGAAACGTATGTGCACCAGCCTGATGCTCGCGGGATCGATGTTGGCCGGAGGCCAGGCTATGGCCGAGGGCCTGCTGCAGTGGCAGAACAACAGCCTGACCTACCTGTATGGCAAGGACTTCCAGGTCAACCCGCGCATCCAGCAGACCGTCACCTTCGAGCATGCCGATGCGTGGAAGTACGGGGACAACTTCTTCTTCCTCGACAAGATCTTCTACAACGGTGGCAAGGACTTCAGCAACGGTCCGAACACTTACTACGGTGAGTTCAGCCCGCGCATCTCGCTGGGCAAGGTGCTCGACCAGAAGATCGAGTTCGGCCCGATCAAAGACGTCCTGGTGGCGATGACTTACGAATTCGGCGAAGGCGATACCGAGTCGTACCTGATCGGTCCAGGCTTTGACCTGGCGATCCCGGGCTTCGACTACTTCCAGTTGAACTTCTACCAGCGCCACACCCAGGGTGCTCGCGCCGGTGACAACGTCTGGCAGATCACTCCGGTCTGGTCCTACACCATCCCGGTCGGCAAGTCGGACATCCTGATCGACGGTTTCATGGACTGGGTCACCGACAACGACTCCAATTCCAAAGGCGATTACCACGCCAACCTGCACTTCAACCCGCAGATCAAATATGACTTGGGCAAGGCGCTGAGTTTCGGCGAGAAGCAGTTGTATGTCGGTGTTGAATACGACTACTGGAAAGACAAGTACGGCATCGACGACACTGGTGCGTTCAAGACCAATCAGAGCACTACGAGCTTCCTGGTGAAGTTCCACTTCTGATGCGGGTGTAAGTGGCGTCTGCGAGGACGCCATCGCTGGCAAGCCAGCTCCCACAAGTTCTTTGGTGTAGACAAAATCTGTTTACGACGCAAAGCCCTGTGGGAGCTGGCTTGCCAGCGATTGCCGCACCACCGATCTCAGGCGGGAGCCACCGTTTCGGATATCCCGAGAAACCGGCACAGCTCCTCGCGCTTGGCCAACGCATCGCGCCGCCCCAGATCAATCAACTCGCTGCAATACCCCGCCTCGAATAGCAGATAACTCAACACCCCTGCCCCACTGGTCTTGGTCGCCCCCGGCCCACGCAAAAACAAGCGCAACGCCGCCGGCAATTCCTGGCGATGCCGCGCCGCGATCTCATCGATTGGCTGACTCGGCGATATCACCAATACCTCCACCGGTGCCACACCCAATTCGCGCGTCGGTGTGCCGGCGGGCATCAAGTGGCTGAACTGGTTGAGACGCTGGAGCAACTCGATGTCGCTCTCCAGGCTGTCAATGAACGTGCTGTTGAGCATGTGCCCGCCGATCTGCGCCAGCGTCGGCTGTTGGCCGGTGTAGGCGCGCTCCTGCGGCTGCTGCGGATCAAACCCGCGCGGGTTGCCGCTGACACCGACCACCAGCACCCGGCTCGCGCCCAAGTGCAATGCGGGACTGATCGGCGCCGATTGCCGCACCGCGCCATCGCCAAAATATTCATCACCGATTTTCACCGGCGCGAACAACAACGGAATCGCCGAGCTGGCCAACAGATGATCCACCGACAGTTGCGTCGGCACACCAATACGCCGATGGCGCAGCCATGAATCGATCTTGCCGCCGCCCTCATAGAACGTTACCGCTTGCCCGGATTCGTAGCCGAACGCCGTCACCGCCACCGCATGCAATTGCTTGCGCGCGATCGATTCGGCGATGCCAGGCAGGTGCAGCTTTTCATTGAGCAGTTCGCGCAGCGGCGAACTGTTGAGCAGCGCCACCGGCAGTTGCCGACCGAGGCCGAGCAGGCTGTGGCTGACAAAGCGGCTGGCCTGACGAATAACGCCGGGCCAGTCACTGCGCAGCACGCGATGGCTGCGAAAGCCTTGCCAGAACAAAGTGAGACGCTCGATGGCAGCGCGAAAATCCGTGGCGCCGCTGGCCAGACTGACCGCGTTGATCGCCCCGGCCGAGGTGCCGACAATCACCGGAAACGGATTGTCCGCACCCAACGGCAGCAACTCGGCAATCGCCGCCAGCACCCCCACCTGATACGCCGCCCGAGCCCCGCCGCCGGAAAGAATCAAACCTGTGACCGGTTCAGCTGGGCTCATCGCAACACTCCATGGTGCTTGAAAGGATGGGTGAATCAACCGCGTTTGGCGTACAGCTTCGGCTCGCCCGGTGGGCGGCTCTTGAAGCGACGGTGCGCCCACAGATACTGCTCGGGGCAGGCACGCAAAGCGCTCTCGACCCACTGATTGATGCGGATGCAGTCAGTTTCTTCGGTTTCACAGGGGAAATCTTCCAGCGGCGGGTGAATCACCAAGCGATAACCGCTGCCGTCGGCCAGACGCTCCTGGGTGAACGGCACCACCAACGCTTTACCCAAACGAGCAAACTTGGTGGTCGCCGTCACGGTCGCGGCCTGAATGCCGAACAGCGGCACGAAGATGCTCTGCTTGGCGCCGTAGTCCTGATCCGGCGCGTACCAGATCGCGCGACCGGAACGCAGCAGTTTGAGCATGCCGCGCACGTCATCACGCTCCACCGCCAGCGAATCGAGATTGTGCCGCTCACGGCCCTGACGCTGAACATAGTCAAACAACGGATTCTTGTGTTCGCGGTACATGCCGTCGATGGTGTGTTGCTGACCGAGCAACGCCGCGCCGATTTCCAGCGTGGTGAAATGCGCCGCCATCAGGATCACGCCTTTGCCTTCGCGCCGGGCCTTTTGTAAATGCTCCAGGCCTTCAACGTGGGCCAGCTTGGCTAGACGCTCACGCGACCACCACCAGCTCATGGCCATCTCAAAAAAAGCGATGCCGGTGGAGGCGAAGTTTTCCTTGAGCAGACGTTTGCGCTCGGCGGCGGATTTTTCCGGGAAGCACAGCTCAAGATTGCGCTTGGCGATGCGCCGCCGGTCGCCGGCCACGCGATACATCAGCGCGCCCAAAACTCGACCGATGGTCAGCAAGGCCGGATACGGCAACTGCACGATCAGCCACAGAAGCCCCAGACCGCACCAGAGCGGCCAGAAGCGTGGCGATAAAAATGCTTTTCGAAAACGCGGGCGATCCATTAAAGCTTCCGTAAATACAGTGGCCGCGCATTCTACATCGTTCGACCCGGCTTGCGGCCTGCGGGCGTTCTCGTTATAAGTCTCGGCACTTTTAGTGACAAGCCGTTGTATGCCGACATGAGCCAAACCGAACCGTTAGACCAAGATCCCGTATTCCAGCTCAAGGGCAGCATGCTGGCCATTACTGTGTTGGAACTGGCCCGTAACGACCTCGAAAGCCTCGATCGGCAATTGGCCGCCAAAGTCGCCCAGGCGCCGAACTTCTTCAGCAACGCGCCGCTGGTTCTGGCGCTGGACAAACTGCCGCCGAGCGAAGGTGCCGTCGATCTGCCGGGCCTGATGCGCGTCTGCCGTCAACATGGCCTGCGCACCCTGGCGATTCGCGCCAGCCGCATCGAAGACATCGCCGCCGCCATCGCCATCGACATTCCGGTGCTGCCGCCGTCGGGCGCGCGTGAACGACCGCTGGAAACACCCGAAGCCGAAGTCAAAAAGAAGCCGGAAAAACCGCTGGAACCGACCATCAAACCGACCCGTGTCATCACTACGCCAGTGCGTGGTGGCCAACAGATATATGCCCAGGGTGGCGATCTGGTCGTGGTGTCCTCGGTCAGCCCGGGGGCGGAACTTCTCGCCGATGGCAACATCCATGTATACGGCCCGATGCGCGGTCGGGCGCTGGCCGGCGTGAAGGGTGACACCAAGGCACGGATTTTCTGTCAGCAATTGAGCGCTGAACTGATCTCCATCGCCGGTCATTACAAGGTTTCCGAAGATTTGCGTCGCGACCCAATGTGGGGCTCGGGCGTACAGGTCAGCCTGTCGGGCGACGTGTTGAACATCATTCGGCTTTAACGGATACTGCCGCATTTTCCAAGCATCTCTAAAACGTAGCGAAAACGGCTCAAACGAAGTAGGAAAAAGGCTCAACGCCGAATTCCAGCCAAGGCTGTCCGACTGCAGTAGTTTTCAAGAGATGTTTTTCAGGGGCTAAAAAGTCCTTCTTCCTTAGGGGTGAAACACCTTGGCCAAGATTCTCGTGGTTACATCCGGCAAGGGTGGTGTGGGTAAGACCACCACCAGCGCCGCTATCGGTACCGGCCTCGCTCTGCGCGGCCACAAAACAGTGATCGTCGACTTCGACGTGGGCTTGCGTAACCTTGACCTGATCATGGGTTGCGAGCGCCGCGTGGTGTATGACTTCGTCAACGTGGTCAACGGCGAAGCCAACCTGCAACAGGCATTGATCAAAGACAAGCGTCTGGAAAACCTCTACGTACTGGCCGCCAGTCAGACCCGCGACAAAGACGCGCTGACTGTCGAAGGCGTGGAAAAAGTCCTGATGGAGCTCAAGGAACAATTCGAGTTCGTCGTCTGCGACTCCCCGGCCGGCATTGAGAAAGGTGCACACCTGGCCATGTACTTCGCTGACGAAGCGATCGTCGTGACCAACCCGGAAGTGTCCTCGGTACGAGATTCTGACCGCATGCTCGGCCTGCTGGCGAGCAAATCGCGTCGCGCCGAACGTGGCGAAGACCCGATCAAGGAACACCTGCTGATCACTCGCTACCACCCGGAGCGCGTTGAAAAGGGCGAAATGCTGGGCGTTGAAGACGTCAAGGAAATCCTCTCGGTAACGCTGCTTGGCGTGATCCCGGAATCCCAGGCCGTGCTCAAGGCATCCAACCAGGGCGTGCCGGTGATTCTCGACGACCAAAGCGATGCCGGTCAGGCTTACAGCGATACCGTCGACCGTTTGCTGGGCAAAGAAAAAGCCCACCGTTTCCTCGATGTCGAGAAGAAGGGATTCTTCGAGCGCCTGTTTGGAGGTAGGTAATGAACCTTTTTGACTTCTTTCGTGCCAACAAAAAGCCAAGTACCGCCTCGGTAGCGAAAGAGCGTCTACAGATCATCGTGGCGCATGAGCGCGGCCAGCGCAGCACGCCGGATTACCTGCCAGCCTTGCAGAAGGAACTGGTCGACGTGATCCGCAAGTACGTCAACATCGGCAACGACGACGTACATGTTGCACTGGAAAGCCAGGGCAGTTGCTCGATTCTGGAACTCAACATCACCCTGCCTGATCGCTGAGTCGATCCGGCAGGAACGACGGCGGTTCAGGGCCATCCCCACGCGGGAATGGCCCTGAACCGCCGTTGGCATTTGTTACGAGGCTGTTTTAATGCCGCTGTCCAACATCCACATCATCCATCAGGACGCCGCCGTACTGGTGGTGAACAAACCGACGTTGCTGCTCTCGGTGCCCGGTCGCGCCGACGACAACAAGGATTGCCTGATTACCCGTTTGCAGGAAAACGGCTACCCGGAAGCGCGCATCGTCCATCGCCTGGACTGGGAAACCTCCGGCATCATTCTGCTCGCCCGTGACGCCGACACTCACCGCGAACTGTCGCGGCAGTTTCACGACCGCGAAACCGAAAAGGCCTACACCGCTTTGGCCTGGGGTCAGCCGGAACTCGACAGCGGCAGCATCGACTTGCCACTGCGTTACGACCCGCCGACCAAACCGCGCCACGTGGTCGACCACGAATTCGGCAAGCATGCGCTGACCTTCTGGCGCGTGCTGGAGCGTTGTGGCGACTGGTGTCGCGTTGAGCTAACACCGATCACTGGTCGTTCGCACCAGTTGCGCGTGCACATGCTGTCGATCGGGCATCCGCTGCTCGGTGACGGGCTCTACGCCCACGAACAGGCACTGGCGGCATGGCCACGACTGTGCCTGCACGCGAGCATGCTCAGCTTCACCCATCCGCAAACCGGCGAACGCCTGCGCTTCGAGTGCCCTGCGCCGTTCTGACGGACACCACCGACCCCCTGTGGGAGCGAGCTTGCTCGCGAAAGCAATTGATCAGTCGACATTGATGTTGAAGGTGATACCGCTTTCGCGAGCAAGCTCGCTCCCACAGTTTTTTGCATGCATTTCAAGACCGCATGTCATGCCCCAAGCTTCAAGCCGATGCGTTAAACTCCCGCCCATTGCTGTCTGGAGTTTCTTATGCGCGAAGAGTTGAACCAAGGCCTGATCGACTTCCTCAAGGCCTCCCCTACCCCGTTCCACGCTACTGCCAGTCTGGTTCAGCGTCTGGAGGCCGCCGGTTACGTGCGCCTCGACGAGCGCGAGCCATGGACCACCGAGCCGAACGGCCGCTATTACGTCACCCGCAACGACTCCTCGATTGTCGCGATCAAAATGGGCCGCACTTCGCCGCTGCACGGCGGCATCCGCTTGGTCGGTGCGCACACCGACAGCCCGTGCCTGCGGGTCAAGCCGCAACCGGAACTGCAGCGTCAGGGCTTCTGGCAACTGGGCGTTGAAGTCTACGGCGGCGCACTGCTGGCACCTTGGTTCGACCGCGACCTGTCGCTGGCCGGTCGCGTGACCTTCCGCCGCGACGGCAAAGTCGAAAGCCAATTGATCGACTTCAAGGCACCGATCGCGATCATTCCGAACCTGGCCATTCACCTCAACCGTGAAGCCAATCAGGGCTGGGCGATCAACGCGCAGACCGAGCTGCCGCCGATCCTCGCGCAATTTGCCGGTGACGAGCGCGTCGACTTCCGGGCCGTGCTGACTGATCAACTGGCCCGCGAACACGGCTTGAACGCCGACGTCGTGCTCGATTACGAGCTGAGTTTCTACGACACGCAAAGTGCTGCGGTCATCGGCCTGAACGGTGACTTCATCGCTGGCGCGCGCCTCGACAACCTGTTGTCGTGCTACGCCGGCCTGCAAGCCTTGCTCACCGCCGAAACCGACGAAACCTGCGTGCTGGTGTGCAACGACCACGAAGAAGTCGGCTCCTGCTCGGCCTGCGGCGCCGATGGCCCGATGCTTGAGCAGACCCTGCGCCGCCTGCTGCCGGAAGGTGACGAGTTCGTCCGCACCATCCAGAAATCCCTGCTGGTCTCGGCCGACAACGCCCACGGCGTGCACCCCAACTACGCAGAAAAGCACGACGCCAACCACGGCCCGAAACTCAACGCCGGCCCGGTGATCAAGGTCAACAGCAACCAGCGCTACGCCACCAACAGCGAAACCGCCGGGTTCTTCCGCCATCTGTGCATGGCCGAAGAAGTGCCAGTGCAAAGTTTCGTAGTGCGCAGCGACATGGGCTGTGGCTCGACCATCGGCCCGATTACCGCCAGCCACCTCGGTGTGCGCACCGTCGATATCGGCCTGCCGACCTTCGCCATGCACTCGATCCGCGAACTGTGCGGCAGCCACGACCTGGCGCATCTGGTCAAAGTGCTGAGCGCGTTCTACGCCTGCCGCGAGCTGCCTTAAAAGCTTCGTCGGATCGCCGCCCGGAGCAAGCTCGCTCCCACAGTTTGAAGTGCATTCCAATGTGGGAGCGAGCCTGCTCGCGAAAGCGTCAGTCCAGGCAGCACAAATTTCATTTTGAAACCGGCTCAATTCTGATACACATCAGAACCGCTCCGCCAAAACCGACCTAGACTTACATCATTCATTTCGACAAGGCAGTCTCCATGATCTCGATGTCTTCGTTCCACGCCATGCTCATTCCGATTCTGAGCGGAATGATCCTGCTGGCCATCGGCTTCAACTTCCGTGACAAGAACGCCGGTGTTTTTGCCATGTGGGTTGGCATGCTGATGATCCTCGCCACTGTGGTCTACAAGATCCTCGCCAAACTCAACGAATAAATCCGCGCCCGGCTCGCATTGCTTTGGTGGGCCTCGTACACTCCAGCGAATCCGCCCCTTGCGAGGTTGACCGCCTAGTGTTCGCTCGTCTTTTTGCTTTGCCCAGTCTGTTCCTTGTCTGCCTGATGACGCTGCTGCCGCTGGCGCCCGCCCACGCGGTCGGTTTGCCAGGCCTGCTCAACACCAACAAAGCGCAGCCAGAAGCCCAGGAACCGCTCGGCCAGTCCCTTGACGAAGTCATCAAATCGCTGGAAAACGACAAGCAACGCGCGCAGTTGCTGACCGACCTGAAAAAGCTGCGCGACGCCACCAAAAAGGCTCAGGCCAGCCCCGAAGAGGGCGTGCTCGGCTTGATCGGCGGCACCCTCGCCAACTTCGAAAAACAATTCACCGGCGCCGATAGCCCGCTCAACCGCTGGGGCAACGAGTTCGAGCTGGCCAAGGACGAGCTGAGCGGCATGATGCTGCCGGCCAACGAGTGGCTGCCGATCATCTTCGGTTTCGCCATGATTCTGATGGTCTGGAGCCTGCTTGCCGCCGCGCTGATCTGGCTCGGCCATCGGGTGCGCATGCGTTTCGGCCTTACCGAAGAATTGCCGCAACACCCCAAAGCCCTCGACATGCTGCGCTTTGCGCTGCGCAAGCTCGGGCCGTGGTTGATCGCGTTGGTGATGACCGTTTACATGAGCTATGCACTACCGTCGTCACTGGGCAAAAGCCTGGCGATGGTGCTGGCTTATGCGCTGGTGGTCGGCACCTGTTTCTCGGCGATTTGCGTGATCGCGTTTTCCCTGCTCGACGGCCCGCACCGCCATCGCGCGCTGTATATCCTGCGTCATCAGGCGTTCCGGCCGTTGTGGCTGATCGGCAGCTTCGCCGCGTTCGGTGAAGCGCTGAACGATCCACGCCTGATCGAAAGCCTCGGCGTGCATCTGGCCCACACCGCCGCGACCATAGCCAATGTACTCGCGGCACTGTCGACCGGCCTGTTCATCCTGCGTTTCCGGCGACCGATCGCGCACTTGATCCGCAACCAGCCGCTGTCACGGCGCCTGACCCGCCGCGCCCTCAGCGACACGATCGAAATCCTCGGCACCTTCTGGTACGTGCCGGCATTGGTACTGGTCGGCATCTCGCTGTTCGCCACGTTCGTATCCGCAGGCGACACCAGTACGGCCTTGCGCCAGTCGCTGATCTGCACCGTGCTGCTGGTGATGTGCATGGTCATCAACGGCCTCGTCCGCCGGCACTCCTTGAAACCACAGCGTGGGCCAAAACGTCATGCGCTCTACTCCGAACGCCTGAAAAGCTTTTTTTACACCCTCGCGCACCTGGTGGTCTGGCTGGTCTTTATCGAATTGGGCCTGCGCGTGTGGGGCCAGTCGCTGATCGGTTTCGCCGAAGGCGAAGGGCACGACGTCAGTGTCAAACTGTTCAGCCTGATCGGCACACTGATTTTCTCCTGGCTGATCTGGATCCTCGCCGACACCGCCGTGCACCACGCCCTCACCCGCTCGCGCAAAGGCCTGGCGAATGCCCGTGCACAAACGATGATGCCGCTGATCCGCAACGTGCTGTTCGTGGCGATTTTCATCATCGCGTTGATCGTCGCGCTGGCGAACATGGGCATGAACGTCACGCCACTGCTGGCCGGTGCTGGTGTGATCGGTCTGGCCATCGGTTTCGGTGCGCAGTCGCTGGTCGCTGACCTGATCACCGGCCTGTTCATCATCATCGAAGACTCGCTGGCCATCGATGACTACGTCGACGTCGGCGGCCACCTCGGCACCGTCGAAGGTTTGACCATCCGCACCGTGCGCCTGCGCGACATCGACGGCATCGTTCACACCATCCCGTTCAGCGAAATCAAAAGCATCAAGAACTACTCACGGGAGTTCGGCTACGCGATCTTCCGTGTGGCGGTGCCGTACAACATGGAGATCGATGACGCGATCAAACTGATGCGCGAAGTCGGCCAGAAGATGCGCACCGACCCGCTGCAGCGGCGCAATATCTGGTCGCCGCTGGAGATTCAGGGTGTGGAAAGTTTCGAATCCGGCAGCGCGATTCTGCGCGCGCGGTTCAAGACTGCGCCGATCAAACAGTGGGAAGTTTCGCGGGCCTTCAACCTATCGCTCAAACGTCACCTGGACGAAGCAGGACTCGACTTGGCAACGCCGCGCATGAGCGTGCAGGTGATCACACCGGGCGCGGAGTATAAAAAGGACAACTGAACCGAAGGGTGCCCCCTATGGCAGAAAACGCCAATAGGGGGTTACTTCTACTGATCTTTGAAACCAGGCTTACCGTTAGCGGAGCGCCATTTTTTCACCTCGATTATAACTTTCTCAGGCCCATCCTTACCTTCTTCCGGGTAGTAGATCAAATCTGAGCCAGAAGGATGCTCAGCTAGCTGCTTAAACTCAAGAATGGCAGCAATTTGCTGTTTCTCTGTACGAAATTCTGAGTTATAGATTTTTTTGACAAACTCAAGAAAACTTTTTTCGCTCATTTCCTGTATCGATTTCACATCAAAGCCCTTTATGAATTTCAATATGCGCCTTAGGGGTGACAATACTTATATTGTCAGCATTATATAAATCCCCACCCTCTGCCAAACCCATCTTGTGATGCAGCTCGTACTTCACTCTTGCTCCCGCAAAATCACTATCTCTTACTATCGGAGCTTTACCTTTTTTCATTTCATTTAAACTCGCCGCATTAAACAATTCAGCTAATCTTTCCTCGTTGAAAACAGCCTTCCACAATCTCTCTCTAAAAGCCCTGAAGCTTTTGAACTGCCTCCCTCTCAACTTCTCAGCGATCTCCGCTGGAATCGCCGCCCCCTCACCTTGCGCAGCCCCCTCCAGCCATCGACCCACAACCGGCTCTCCATAGCCGCTGGCAACCCCCGGATCATTCCGACGGTCCCGGAACATGACGTACTGCGGTGGCAGTCCCGATTCCGGCGGGAAAACCAGAATGAAGTCGTCGAAGTGAATGTTGCCCGGGACTGGATAGGTATCGATCCGTCCTTCAATCGGGACGAGATTGCCGCCGAAGTATCGCGGTAGAGCTGACTCTTCGACGGGCAACTGCGTTGAACTGTCAGTCGGCGTTACTGAGGGCGTCCAGACCACGGTTGTTGGCGGAAGGTCAGTAAGCGTGGTGGCGTAGGTGTTATCCCCGGGGTTATAGCCAGCTGCAATCACTCGCACGCCGGAAGGGAGTCTTTTGCCGCCTACCGGAACAACGAGCAGTTCTGCAAGATTGCCTGTCAATGGCCGGGGACTTAAACGTACGGGTAAATCCAGCAACGCCCTTTCGCTTGCCAGCCTGTGCAGATCCGGTAAAGGCCCGGGAAGCAGGTCCGACAACGGAAGGCTGAGCAGAAAGCGTTCAGGCAACTCACCATTGCCCAGCGTCGGTGAGTAGATGAACGCACTCACACCCACCATCAGACCCGACGCCGTGCCTGCAGCGAGACCCGACAGGCCGGCTACCGCCGAGCGAATGACGGCAGCTAGCCCCGCCATCAGATTGTCCGCGATCGCAACCGCACCGCCGGATGTCGCAAATACCAGTTGGGCGTTGCTGACATTGCCCTGAAGGCGCAAAAGGCTGCCATGACCGCGGCTACGTTGCTGCTCCTCAAGCAGGCGATTGGCCTCTTCGATGGCCTCCCGCCGATGCTGCTCCTCAGCGGCCAGGCGGGCCTGTTCTTCTTCGAGCTGCCTGAGTTCATTGGCGGCGGCCTGCCGCGCCAGTTCTTCCGCCAGCCGTCGAGCATGCTCTTGAGCGACGCGGGCCTGTTCCTGTGCAAGCTGCCTGGCGTGTTCCGCCGCCAACCGCGCGTGCTCCTGGGCGATCCGCTCGGCTTCCTGCGCTTGCACCACAGCAATCATGCCTTTGACCGTGGCCGACTGGCTGTTCAACAAGTTGATGCCTTCGACCAGCAACTTGGCATTGAACAAGGCGCTATAGGCCTGCCGAACGCTGACACCGCTGCCTCGCCGATTTACCTGTGGTAACCGGCCACCGTTAAAAAAGTTTCAATTTGGGCATGACTGAAACGTTGAATGGCAACGTCTCTCGCCACGAAAAACGCATTGAATTTACGTGTCGTCAGCGAATCCCTGAATCGCATCTCCCGCGCCAGCGCATCCAAAGGAGGCAATACACTTTGATCACCTGCTGCCCGCACTTCTGCCAGTTCATGTTCAATGACCTGAGCAATATTCCTGGAAGTATCTTTATAGATACTTTCCATATCGAGTATCTCACCCAAAGGCGCAAAGTTGATGTTTGGCCCCGAACCGTCTCCCGCCCCTAAATAATGTAAATATTCATCTTGTTTATCCGGACGCACCACACTCGGCGGAAGCGTTATTCCATTACGCTGCATTTATAATCCTCCATGGACAATAGTTTTGTCGCGCTGGCCGGTCACCTTCAAACAGCCAATAACGTGACCGGCACCTAGAGAAATTTATGGAAATAAATGCTGCGCAGTGCGGTACATATTTATCGTGCGCGGTTTTTCTGTCACGCCGGACGGAACTGATAAAGCAGTAGGAAGTTTCTCTACTACTCTTTTTCTTCAGCAACTTTGGAAGGTAGCGCAGCGCTTCAATCACTCAAGAGCACTTACCTGCTGGGCGTTTGTCACAGACAGGGAAGCCAAGAACAATAAACAAGGAGAAACCCGATGCAGCTGACACGCATTGCCCAAGCCGTTTTCATTACCCTGCTCGCTGGTCACGCCGGTGCTGCCACGCTGGACAGCACCCGCGAACAAATCGCCGCACAAGCCAAACAGCTTGAGCCCGAACTGCTCGAAACCCGCCGCGATATCCATGCCCACCCGGAACTCGGCAACACGGAAAAACGCACCGCAGACCTGGTCGCCAAACAACTCAAAGCCATGGGCCTCGAAGTCAAAACCGGCGTCGCCCGCACCGGTGTGGTTGCCATCCTCAAAGGCGCCCTGCCCGGCCCGACCGTGGCCCTGCGCGCCGACATGGACGCGCTGCCGGTCAAGGAAGTTTCCGACCTGCCGTTCGCCTCGAAAGCCAAAGGCACCTACCTCGACAAAGAAGTCGACGTCATGCACGCCTGCGGCCACGACGCCCACACCGCCATCCTGCTCAGCACGGCGAAAATTCTCACGGGCATGCGCGACACATTACCCGGCACCGTGGTGTTCTACTTCCAGCCCGCCGAAGAAGGCCCGAGCGACTTCATCCCCGACGGCAAAAACACCTGGGGCGCAAAAATGATGGTCGAGGAAGGCGTAATGAAATCACCGAAACCTGACGCGGTTTTCGGCCTGCACGTCTGGGCCGGCATACCCGCCGGCCAGATCGCCTACCGCCCAGGCGCCACCCTCGCCAGCTCCGACGACCTGCGCATCAAAATCCTCGGCAAACAGACCCACGCCGGCCGCCCATGGGACGGCATCGACCCGATCACCGTCGGCGCACAAACCATCGTCGGCCTGCAAACCGTGGTCAGCCGCCGCACCGATATCTCCTCGTACCCGTCAGTGGTCAGCATCGGCACCATCAACGGCGGCACGCGCTACAACATCATTCCCGAATCGGTCGACATGACCGGCACGATCCGCTCGTACGACTACGGTATCCGCCAGAAACTGCACGCCGACGTACGCCAGACCGTGGAAAAAATCGCCGAAAGCGGTGGTGCGAAAGCCGACGTCACCATCATCGAAAAATACGACCCGACGATTAACAACCCGGCACTGACGGAAAAAATGCTGCCGACGCTGAAGTGGGCGGCCAAGGATGATGTGGTGAATGCGCCGTTGGTGGGTGGCGCGGAAGACTTCTCGTTCTTTGCCAAGGAAGTGCCGGGGCTGTTTTTGTTTCTGGGCGTGACCCCGAGGGATCAAGACATGAGCAAAGCGGCGCCGAATCACAATCCGGGGTTCTTTGTGGATGAGTCGGCGCTGGTGGTGGGCGTGAGGACATTGGCGTCGTTGGCGACGGATTATCTGTATGCCAATGCGCGGGTCGACAAGTAGAGATGAGGTGACTGTTGGGGCGCTTTCGCGAGCAAGCTCGCTCCCACAGGGATTGAGTACATCCGACAGAGATTGGTCGGCTGTCCGGGCGCTTTCGCGAGCAAGCTCGCTCCCACAGGGATTGAGTACATCCGACAGGGATTGGTCGGCTGTCCGGGCGCTTTCGCGAGCAGGCTCGCGCCCACAGGGATTGAGTACATCCGACAGAGATTGATCGGCTGTCAGGCCGCCATCGCGAGCAAGCTCACTCCTACAATTGGATTGAGTACATACGACAGAGATTGGTCGGCTGCCCGGGCGCTTTCGCGAGCAAGCTCGCACCCACATTTTGACCATATGCAGCCTGGCAGAAATTGGTCGGCTGTCAGGCCGCCATCGCTGGCAAGCCAGCTCCCACAAGGATTGAGTCCAACCGGCAAACCTATATCGCTTCGGCTTCTCACCACTCAACACAATGAGCGCAAGCTCGAGTACCGCTCTTGATCTTGCCGTGCCGGCCCCTTCGGCAGGCTGAGTGGAGGGATTGATCCGGGGGTGGGAGCGTAGCGACCGTTCGACGAAGTCGAACACATCGAGAGGAGGTGCAGCGAAGCAAACCGGAGGCGATGCGCCCGGATCGATCCCGTAACGAAGGAACCCCGAGCCCCAGCGAGCGGGCCGAACGCCGGGGCCCAGCCTTTTGCTTACTTTTCGGCGTCTGCAAAAGTGACTCGCTGTAAGAGCGAAACCGCCAGCGGCGACACCCGCAGAAACGGATATACACCTAAACCCCCAAGAACCTGGTCGGCCCACAGGCCGCCAAGGTCAAAGCTCAAACCACATCAACCCCGACGTGAATCGCATCATGCCGCCAAAACTCCAGATCACAATCAATCAACCGCTCATGCTGATCATAATTAACCCGAGCAATCCGCAACCCCGGACTCCCCACTGACACCCGCAAAGCCGCCGCCGCATCCACCGATAACGACGTAGGCACAATCTCAAAGCGCACCCGCCCATAGTGCAAATCAAAATGCCGCGCATAAAGCTCAGTCATCGACTGATTCAAATCAAACTCAAGAATCCCCGGAAAAAACTGCGGATTCAAATAGTGCTCCACATACAACACCAGCCGCCCATCAATGCGCCGCGACCGGCAAATCTGAATCACGCTCGACAACGCCGGCAGTTGCAGCCAGGCACACACCGCCGCCGAAGCCGGCTGCAACCGCGCCGAAATCACCTCAGTCGACGGCACCCGCCCCTGCGCACTGACCATCGCGTGAAAGTGACTGCGCTGCATCAGGTTGTAGGCCAGACGCGGCGGTGACACGAACCAGCCGCGCCGCTCCTCGCGATAAATCTGCCCCTGCGCCTCCAGTTGCAACAACGCCTCACGCACGGTAATCCGCGTGGTGCCAAACAACTCACTGAGCTTGCGCTCGGCCGGCAACTTGCTGCCCGCCGCCAGCAAGCCGTGGTCGAGTTGCTCTTGCAACACCTGGCAAATCGCTGTCACCGCTTTTGTTGCCTCATCGCGCATCAACGTTACCTATCTGGACTAGACCAGCACTGTTTCGGGGCAAAACCGCACGGCAATCGAGCCGTTTCCGTGTGTTGCAAGCCTAGGCAGTGCAGATGACCGAGAGATGACAAAACTACCGAACGGTCATGCTCATAGCTTGCAATACATCGGCCAAGTCCCTTGTCTTCGGGGGCCTGAGCATGGTCTACGCTTATCGGGCAGCCGCTGATATCGGGCAAACAATAGGCCTGACGCAGGGCCACCGACATCAAAGTGTCATCCAGCCCCCTTAAATTGGCTCAGGTATTGCTGACCTAGACCAACACAAACCGCAATCGCAGCGTTGAACACGACCAAGGAGCTTCGGAATGAAACAGCTTTTCCTGGCAACACTGTTAGGCTCGACCATTGCAATGTGCACCTCCGCCATGGCGGCCGGCACCGATCTGAAAACCCTCGAAGCCGCTGCGAAAGCGGAAGGCGCCGTCAATAGCGTCGGCATGCCCGATGACTGGGCCAACTGGAAAGGCACCTGGGAAGACCTGGCCAAGACTTACGGCCTGAAACACATCGACACCGACATGAGTTCGGCTCAGGAAATCGCCAAGTTCGCCGCCGAGAAAGACAATGCCACCGCCGACATCGGCGACGTCGGTGCCGCCTTCGGCCCGATCGCGGTCAAGCAAGGCGTAGTGCAACCGTACAAACCAAGCACCTGGGATCAGGTCCCGGACTGGGCCAAGGACAAGGACGGCAACTGGGCACTGGCCTACACCGGCACCATTGCCTTCATCGTCAATAAAAAGCTGCTGCACGGCTCCGAAGTACCGACCAAATGGGCAGACCTAAAGGGCGGCAAATACAAGGTCTCGATCGGTGACGTGAGCACCGCCGCACAAGCTGCCAACGGCGTTCTGGCTGCCGCACTGGCCAACGGTGGCGACGAGAAAAACATCAAGCCTGCGCTGCTGCTGTTCGCTGACATCGCCAAGCAAGGTCGTCTGTCGATGGCCAACCCGACCATCGCCACCATGGAAAAAGGCGAGATCGAAGTCGGTGTAGTCTGGGACTTCAACGGCCTCAGCTACAAAGCCAAGATGGCCAACCCGGATGACTACGTGGTGTTGATTCCGTCCGACGGTTCGGTGATTTCCGGCTACACCACGATCATCAACAAGTACGCGAAAAACCCTAACGCCGCCAAGCTGACCCGCGAATACATCTTCAGCGATGCCGGCCAGACCAACCTCGCCCGCGGCAACGCGCGCCCGATCCGCGCCGAACACCTGCAACTGCCGGAAGACGTGAAGGCCAAACTGCTGCCGAACGAGCAGTACAAGAAGGTCACCCCGATCAAAGACGCCGATGCGTGGGAAAAAACTTCCAAGGCCCTGCCACAGGCGTGGAACGAAGAAGTCATCGTAGAGATGAAGTGATGGCTTGACCCACTGTTTGATCCGACAAAGATCCCTGTGGGAGCGAGCTTGCTCGCGAATGCGGTTATTCATTCAACATTGATGTTGGCTGACATGACGCCTTCGCGAGCAAGCTCGCTCCCACAAGGGATTGAGTGGATTTCGGAATATTTGAATTTCGCGGAGTTTTTGCCCCTATGAAGCACAACGTCATCCTTGTCGTGCTCGACGGCCTCAACTACGAGGTCGCGCGTCACGCCATGGGGCATCTGCAGGCTTATGTTGGCGCAGGACGCGCCGCGCTCTATCAGTTGGAGTGCGAGCTGCCGGCCCTGTCCCGACCGCTTTATGAATGCATCCTCACCGGCGTGCCGCCGATCGACAGCGGCATCGTCCACAACAACGTCTCGCGCCTGTCCAATCAGCGCAGCATTTATCACTACGCCCGCGATGCTGGTCTGAAAACGGCTGCGGCGGCGTATCACTGGGTCAGCGAGTTGTACAACCGTTCGCCGTTCGTGGCAGCACGCGACCGCCACACCGACAATCTGTCGCTGCCGATCCAGCACGGGCATTTCTACTGGAGCGATCACTACCCGGATTCGCACCTGTTCGCTGACGCGGAAAACCTGCGCCTGCGCCACGATCCGGACTTCCTGCTGATTCACCCGATGAACATCGACGACGCCGGGCACAAGCACGGCCTCGACTCTTCGCAATACCGCAACAGCGCGCGCTTCGCCGACATCATCCTTGCCGACTATTTGCAGAGCTGGCTCGACGCTGGCTATCAGGTATTGGTGACCGCCGACCACGGCATGAACAACGATCGCTCGCACAACGGCCTGTTGCCGGAAGAACGTCAGGTGCCGCTGTTTGTCCTCGGTGATGCGTTCAGCCTAGACGCCGGCGCAGCGCCGAAGCAAACGGAAATCTGCGGCACCGTTTGCGAACTGCTCGGCGTGCCCCACGACAAACCTGTGTGCCGGGAGCTGCTCAAGTGAATGCCATGACTCGCGGCAAATGGCTGGCGGCGCTGTGCCTGGTGCCCTTCGCGCTGTTCTTTATCGTCTTCGAAATCGCCCCGCTGGTCTGGGTGATGATCAACAGCCTGCAATCGGAGGAGTTCGGCTGGGGCTTGGCCAACTTCAGCAAGATCTTCAGCTCGAAGTTCTATTTGCAGGCGATCCAGTACAGTCTCGAGATCAGTTTCTGGTCGAGCGTGTTCGGCATTATCATCGCCGTACTCGGTGCGTATTCCCTGCGCCGCGTCGATTCGAAACTGCGCAACTTCGTGAACGCTTTCGCCAACATGACCAGCAACTTCGCCGGTGTGCCTCTAGCCTTCGCGTTCATCATTCTGCTCGGTTTCAACGGCAGCATCACCATCATGCTCAAGCAGTCGGGGATCATTCAGGACTTCAACCTGTACTCGAAAACCGGGCTGATCATCCTTTACACCTACTTTCAGATTCCCCTCGGCGTGCTGCTGCTTTACCCGGCCTTCGACGCGCTGCGTGAAGACTGGCGCGAGTCAGCTGCGCTGCTCGGTGCCAATGGCTGGCAGTTCTGGCGGCATATTGGTTTGCCAGTGCTGACCCCTGCGTTGCTCGGCACGTTCGTGATCCTGCTGGCCAACGCCCTCGGTGCCTATGCCACGGTGTACGCGTTGACGACGGGCAACTTCAACGTCCTGCCAATCCGTATTGCAGCGATGGTCTCCGGTGACATTTCCCTCGACCCGAATCTGGCCAGCGCCTTGGCCGTGGTGCTGGTGGCGCTGATGACCATCGTCACTGTCGTGCATCAACTGCTGTTGAAGAGGAGCTACCATGTCTCGCGCTGAATCCGGCCCGGCCGGCCTCTACCACCGCGTCGTGGTTTATCTGCTGTTCGCCATCCTCTTGCTGCCACTGGTGGGCACCCTGGTCTATTCGATTGCCAGCAGTTGGTCGGCGACCATTCTGCCCAGCGGCTTCACCTTCAAGTGGTACATCCAGCTGTGGAGCGATCCGCGCTTCCTTCACGCCTTCGGTCAGTCATTGCTGGTGTGCGTCGGTGCGCTGGTGCTGTCGGTGGTGCTGATCCTGCCGCTGTTGTTCGTGGTGCATTACCACTTTCCGAAGCTCGATGCGCTGATGAACATCCTGATCCTGCTGCCCTTCGCGGTGCCGCCGGTGGTGTCCTCGGTGGGTTTGTTGCAGCTCTACGGTTCCGGGCCGATGGCGATGGTCGGCACGCCGTGGATTCTGATCGGTTGCTACTTCACCGTGGCCCTGCCGTTCATGTACCGGGCGATCACCAACAACCTGCAAGCGATCAACCTGCGCGACCTGATGGACGCTGCACAACTGCTTGGCGCCAGCACCTTTCAAGCGGCGTTTCTGGTGGTGCTGCCGAATCTGCGCAAAGGCCTGATGGTCGCGTTGCTGCTGTCGTTCTCGTTCCTCTTCGGTGAGTTCGTCTTCGCCAATATTCTGGTCGGCACCCGCTACGAAACCCTGCAGGTGTACCTGAACAACATGCGCAACAGCAGCGGTCACTTCACCAGTGCGCTGGTCATCTCGTATTTCTTTTTCGTGCTGGTCCTGACCTGGATCGCCAACATCTTGAACAAGGACAAAAGCGAATGAGCTATGTCAGCGTCCAACACCTGCAGAAAAACTACGCGGGCACCACGGTGTTCAGCGACATCAACTGCGAAATCAACAAAGGCGAATTCGTTACCCTGCTCGGTCCGTCCGGTTGCGGAAAATCCACTCTGCTGCGTTGCATCGCCGGCCTGACGCCGGTGGATGGCGGCAAGATCCTGCTCGATGGCGTCGACATCGTGCCGTTGAGCCCACAGAAACGCGGGATCGGCATGGTGTTCCAGAGCTACGCGCTGTTCCCCAACATGACCGTCGAGCAAAACGTTGCCTTCGGTTTGCGCATGCAGAAGGTCAACGCCGATGACAGTCATAAACGCGTTTCGGAAGTGTTGAAACTGGTTGAACTGAACGACTTCGCCAGCCGCTACCCACATCAGTTATCCGGCGGCCAATGTCAGCGTGTGGCCCTCGCCCGTTCGCTGGTGACTCGCCCGCGCTTGCTGCTGCTGGATGAGCCGCTGTCGGCGCTCGATGCGCGCATTCGCAAGCACCTGCGCGAACAGATTCGGCAGATTCAGCGCGAGCTCGGTTTGACAACGATCTTCGTCACACACGATCAGGAAGAAGCGCTGACCATGTCTGACCGGATTTTCCTGATGAATCAGGGAAAAATCGTACAAAGCGGCGATGCCGAAACCCTCTACACTGCGCCGGTCGATGTGTTCGCCGCCGGCTTCATCGGCAACTACAACCTGCTCGATGCCGACGACGCGTCGAAGCTGTTGCAACGCCCGATCAACCACCGCATCGCCATTCGCCCGGAAGCCATCGAACTGAGCCTTGAAGGCGAACTCGACGCGCAGATCCGCAGCCACAGCCTGCTCGGCAACGTTATCCGCTACCGGATCGAAGCACGCGGCGTGGAACTGGTGGTGGATGTGCTTAACCGCTCGGCCGCCGATCTGCATCCCGACGGTCAGCGTCTGGCGCTTTCAATCGATCCGACGGCCCTGTGTGAGGTAGCCTGATGACTTTGCTGACGTTGAAGAGAGAACTGCACTGATGGCCCTGGCAATTTTTGATCTGGACGAAACCTTGATCCACGGCGACTGCGCCACCCTCTGGAGCGAGCAGATGGGGCGCCTCGGCTGGGTCGATCCCGAGTCGTTCATGCGCAAGAACAACGAACTGATGGACGCTTACAGCCACGGCAAATTGCGCATGGAAGAGTACATGGAGTTCAGCCTCGAACCGCTGATCGGCCGCACGCCGGAAGAAGTCGAGCACTTGGTCGGGCCATGGGTTGAAGACTTCATCGAACCGATCATCTTCAGCGATGCGACCAAAACCATTGCCGCACACCGCAAGGCTGGCGACCGGATTCTGGTGATTTCGGCGTCAGGCACGCACCTGGTCAAACCGATTGCCGATCGACTGGGCATCGATGAAATTCTCGGCATCGAACTGGAAGTCGCCCACGGCGTTTACAGCGGCCACACCGTCGGCACCCTGACCTACCGCGAAGGCAAGATCACGCGGTTGCTGGAATGGCTGGATGCTGAAGAAGAGAACCTGGAAGGTGCGAGTTTCTATTCCGACTCGCGCAATGATTTGCCGTTGTTGCTGAAGGTGGATTTCCCGCACGTGGTCAACCCGGACCCGGTGTTGCTGGAGCACTCCGAAAAGGCCAACTGGCCAATCCACCTTTGGAAATGACAAAGATTTAATCTGCAATTGCACGCTGACACCCCGAACCTGAGTTCGACTCCATGTGTCAGGTCGATGTACCTCGACAGAACAACCCGGTCAGTCCCCTCTCCCTTTGGGAGAGGGTTAGGGTGAGGGGCTTTTCCCTGCTCAGCTCAGACTTTCGTCAATCACCAACACCAATTTCCCGGAAACCGTATTACTCGCCAGCTCCGCAAACGCCGCCTCGGCATCCTTCACCGGGAACGCCTTGGCCATCTGCGGACTCAAGCGCCCTTCGGCAAACAGCGGCCACACCTGCTGGCCCAGATCACTCAACAGATCCGCCTTGAACTGATCGTCGCGACTGCGCAACGTCGAGCCCAGCAGTTGCACACGCTTGGCCAATACCTGCGCCAGATCCAGTTTTGCCTCACGGCCACCCATCAAACCGATCAACACCCAACGCCCGTCCAGCGCCATCAGCTTGAGATTCAGCGCCGAATAATTGCCACCGACCGGGTCGAGAATCACATTGAACGGCCCGAAATCACGCAGGCTCTCCAGATCATCGGTGCGCACCACCCCGCCCTGCGCACCCAGTGCCTCGCAGTAGGCCAAGCGCTCAGCCGAACCGACGCTGACCCAACAGGGATTGCCGAACGCCTTGCACAACTGAATGGCGGCTGAACCAATTCCACTTGCGCCGGCATGCAGAAGAACTTTCTCACCCGGTTTGAGCGCCGCAAGTTGAAACACATTCAGCCAGACTGTTGCATAAACCTCGGGCAATGCAGCGGCCTCGATCAGCGAGACGCCTTCGGGAACCGGCAGCACGTGCCGCCCGTCGACGACTACCTCTTCGGCCATGCCACCCCCGGCCAGCAAGGCGCAAACCCGATCGCCGACCTGCCACGCACTGCCCGCGCCGACCTCGCTGATGACTCCGGAGCACTCAAGACCGAGCACTTGGCTGGCACCTGGTGGTGGTGGATAAAGTCCTGCTTTCTGTAATAAATCGGCGCGATTGAGGCCCGCTGCCGCCACTCGGATGCGGACTTGTCCTACATCACACGTAGGACTCGGCTCTTCAACCCATGCCACTTGACCGTCAACGCCTTGCAATGCCTTCACAGTGCCTCCATAGTGAGTCTGGACTGAGCCCGAAGCTGTAGCGCCGGGCTTTTTGCATTATGCGACCGGCTCTCGTAGAACCGGCGACTTCAAAGACGGCCTAATATGCGTTATCAATTGTCCCCGCGTCGAATCAGCATGAAGCATTTGCTCCCCAGCACCGCCCTCGCTCTTTTCATCGGTATCGGTTTGTTGCCGGTGTCGGGCAATACATTCGCAGCCAACAGCTGGGACAAATTGCAGCCTGATCGCGATGAAGTCATCGCCAGCCTGAACGTCGTCGAGTTGCTCAAGCGTCACCACTACAGCAAGCCGCCGCTCGACGATGCGCGCTCGGTGATCATCTACGACAGCTACCTCAAGCTGCTGGATCCGTCACGCAGCTACTTCATGGCCAGCGACATCACCGAATTCGACAAGTGGAAGACCCAGTTCGACGACTTCCTCAAAAGCGGCGACCTCAACGCCGGGTTCACCATCTACAAGCGCTATCTGGACCGCGTCAAGGCGCGTCTGGACTACGCCCTTGCCGAGCTGAACAAAGGCGTCGACAAGATGGACTTCACCACCAGGGAAACCTTGCTGATCGATCGCAAGGACGCACCTTGGCTCAAATCCACTGCTGAACTCGACGACCTGTGGCGCAAACGCGTCAAGGACGAAGTGCTGCGGATGAAGATCGCCGGCAAAGAGCCGAAGCAGATCCAGGAAACCCTGACCAAGCGCTACAAGAACCAGTTGGCGCGCCTGGACCAGACCCGTCCGGAAGACATCTTCCAGGCGTACATCAACACCTTCGCCATGTCGTACGATCCGCACACCAACTATCTGTCGCCGGATAACGCGGAAAACTTCGACATCAACATGAGCCTGTCCCTCGAGGGCATCGGTGCCGTGTTGCAGAGCGACAACGACCAGGTGAAAGTCGTGCGTCTGGTGCCTGCTGGCCCGGCCGACAAGACCAAACAGGTCGCCCCGGCCGACAAGATTATCGGCGTTGCCCAAGGCAACAAAGAGATGGTCGACGTGGTCGGCTGGCGTCTGGACGAGGTGGTCAAGCTGATCCGTGGTCCGAAAGGCACCGTGGTGCGTCTGGAAGTGATTCCGGCGAGCAATGCGCCGAACGACCAGACCACCAAGATCGTGCCGATCACCCGTGAAGCAGTGAAGCTTGAAGATCAGGCGGTGAAGAAGTCCGTGCTCAACCTGAAACAGGACGGCAAGGACTACAAACTCGGCGTCATCGAGATTCCAGCCTTCTACCTCGACTTCAAGGCGTTCCGTGCCGGTGATCCCGACTACAAGAGCACCACCCGCGACGTCAAGAAGCTGCTCACCGAGCTGCAGAAAGACAAAGTCGATGGCGTGGTCATCGACTTGCGCAACAACGGCGGCGGTTCCCTGCAGGAAGCCACCGAGCTGACCAGTCTGTTCATCGACAAAGGCCCGACCGTACTCGTGCGTAACGCCGATGGCCGTGTCGACGTACTCGAAGATGAAAACCCGGGCGCCTTCTACAAAGGTCCGATGGCACTCTTGGTCAACCGCTTGTCCGCCTCGGCTTCGGAGATTTTCGCCGGCGCCATGCAGGACTACCATCGCGCGCTGATCATCGGTGGTCAGACCTTCGGCAAAGGCACCGTGCAGACCATTCAGCCGCTGAACCATGGCGAACTGAAACTGACACTGGCCAAGTTCTACCGGGTTTCCGGCCAGAGCACCCAGCATCAGGGCGTATTGCCGGACATCGACTACCCGTCGCTGATCGACACCAAGGAAATCGGCGAGAGCGCACTGCCGGAAGCCATGCCGTGGGACACCATCCGTGCGGCAATCAAACCGGCAGCCGACCCGTTCAAACCGTTCCTGGCCCAGCTCAAGTCCGAACATGACACGCGCACCGCCAAGGATGCCGAGTTCGTGTTCATCCGCGACAAGCTGGCCCTGGCGCAGAAGTTGATGGAAGAAAAAACCGTCAGCCTCAACGAAGCCGAGCGCCGTGCCCAGCACAACGACATCGACGCCAAGCAACTGGCGATGGAAAACATCCGTCGCAAGGCCAAAGGCGAAGAGCCGCTCAAAGAGCTGAAGAAAGAAGACGAAGACGCCCTCGCGGCCGCTGACCCGGACAAGGTCAAACCGGAAGACGACGCCTACCTGAGCGAAACCGGGCGCGTGTTGCTGGATTACCTGAAGCTGAGTAATCAGGTGGCCAAGAAGTAAGATGATGGCAATTTAATGCTGACGATCCCCGGATCGTCATCAAACAGTCATCATTCTGTCGTGCAATAAAGGACTGGGAGCCACTCTCTTCATCGAGAGCGCTCCCAGTCCTTTTTTTATCGCCAGAGATTGCCATGACCACGACCGAACAGCTGAGTGCCTTGAGCTCGATCCTGACTCAAAGCGGTTTGCACAGCCTGTTCCAGCCGATCATCTCTCTCTCGGAACGCCGCATTCTCGGCTACGAAGCCCTCACCCGTGGCCCGTCCAACAGCCCTCTTCACTCGCCCATCGCACTGTTCGCCGTAGCGCGTCAGGCCGGACGTTTGAGCGAGCTGGAAATCGCCTGCCGGCAAAGTGCTTGCCGTCGTTTCAACGAGCAGCAACTGCCGGGCAAACTGTTTCTCAACGTCTCGCCGGAATCCTTGCTTGAAGCCGCGCATCAACCGGGGCGCACGTTGCAGCTGCTGCAGGATTTCGGCATTCCGCCGAGTCAGGTCGTCATCGAGCTGACTGAACAAACACCGATCGACGATTTTCAGTTGCTGCAAACCGCCTTGCATCACTATCGGGCGATGGGTTTTTCCATTGCGCTGGATGATCTCGGTGCCGGCTACTCGAGCCTGCGTCTGTGGTCGGAGCTGCGCCCTGACTACGTGAAGATTGATCGGCACTTCATCGACGGCATTCATCAGGACGCGCTGAAGCGCGAGTTCGTCGGCTCGATCCTGCAAATCGCCAAAGCCTCGCGCGCGCAAGTCATCGCCGAAGGAATCGAACTGCCGGAAGAACTCGCGGTGCTGACTGAAATGGGCGTCGATCTGGTGCAGGGTTACTTGCTCGGTCGCCCCCAGGAACACCCGCCCCGCGATGCTCGCGCCTTGATGCCCAAACACGACAGCAGCAGCGTTGCGCTGAACGACGAAGGCAGCGACCTCAGCGCCCTGCTCAACGACCAACCGGCCGTGCATCGCGACACACCGACCGCCACCGTGCTGGAAGCCTTTCGCCGCCAGGCCAACCTCAACTCACTGGCGGTACTCGACGAACAAGGCCAACCCTGCGGCATCGTCCACCGCCACTCCTTATCGGATGCCCTGCTCAAACCGTTCGCCACCGACCTGTTCGCGCGCAAACCGATCAGCCGCCTGATGAACGACGACTTCCTCGCCGTGGAAATGAGCCAGTCATTGCAGCAAGTCAGCCGCCTGATCACCAGCCGCGCCCGGCAACGCATCGAAGAAGACTTCATCATTACTCTTAACGGCGGCTACCTGGGCCTCGGCCGGGTGATCGACGTGCTTAAGCTGATCACCGAGCTGAAGATCCAGCAGGCTCGTTATGCCAACCCGCTGACTTTGTTGCCGGGTAATGTGCCGATTCAGCAATGCCTGACGCGGTTGCTGCAGCAGGGGCGCGAATCGGTCATCTGCTACGTCGACATCGACAGTTTCAAACCCTTCAATGACATCTATGGCTACGGGCGTGGTGACGAAGTGTTGCTGTGTCTGGCGCAATGCCTCAACGAACGCGTCGACCCTACCCGCGACTTCGTTGGCCACATTGGTGGCGACGACTTTCTCCTGGTCCTCGGCCCCGAAGACTGGCGCAAACGACTTAATCAATTACTTGATGACTTCCAGAGCCAATGCCGACGCTTCTATCGCACTGAACACCTCGACGCCGGCTGCTTCATCGCCCCGAATCGCCAAGGCGTGCGGCAGGAGTTTCCACTGTTGTCGCTGTCCATCGGCGTCGTGCATCTACACCCGGAGGCCTGCGCACAGCTGGATGCCAGTCACCTTGCTGAGATGGCATCGCAGGCGAAACACCATGCGAAGAATGTTCCGGGGTATAGCGTGTATGTGATTGATAGTCTGTTCGCTCAGCCACCTGCAGAAGCACTTACACTCGGACATCGGTGATTCGACATAACCGAATTCGTGCAACCAGCATCTTCACCCTTTGAATGCCCCCAAAACTTACAAAATTGCAGCGAGCAACAAGTCGCGGTTACCAAGTTGATGAGTCTTCTCGGCTGGCTTTGTAAAGCTCGTGCATCCATGCTTCGGACAACTGAAAGTACATGCTTTCGAAAAATGCCTTTGGATCACTCATCTCATCCCAGCCTTCTGGTAGCAAGGAGTGAGAGTATGGATCATGCTCCAGCACCTCTTGAAAGACATCACCGCTTTCTTCAAGCGCCTCTCCCAACACAGCAAACAAAACGAACTTATGCCGATGGCTCAGTTTTGAAAACCGCTTGATTACGTACCTGGATATTAAAATACTTCTGTCTGATGGATCCTCAGGATCGTACGCAGACAGCGTCTCACCCAAGCTTTCTTCGCGATCATACGTATCAAACCCACCGAGAAAGTGAGACAGCCTTGGACGATAAGGAATATCAAGATAAGGATGCATCAACATTATGCTTTCTCTATCGGATAAAGAGCCCAAGGCTCCAGTGTCTCGAAATCAAATCTCATTTCAAAACCATACATTTCAGAGATGTAGCGTGGATCAGATGGATCTGCGGGATTTGGCTCATATCCTTCACCAATATTTTCAGTCTCCATTCGCACTACCAGATTTCCCATACTATCCTCTCCAGTGAAGCGAGGCATTTTTCTGGACTCTCTTGTCATCGCCTCGTTATATGCATTCATTTGCGCTCTGTAACTCAAAAAGCGAGAACCATGAACTCCTCGAGATTTTTTAACTTTAGCAACAGCCCCCTCATTTAACGCTCGCTCATGGCTAGCTGACTCTTCAACTTTCTGAAACTGAAGCTTCGACCTTTGCATCACAAACAACCCTATACCTTTACAACAAAAAAAAATCCTTGATAAAAAACCAACTTTACGACTCTGCTCAACCACAATACTTACTCCTCTTAAAGCCACGTTCTTATTCAACGAATAACAAATGACACTAACAATCCCAGAAACACTTAAATATCATTATGCGAAGAATCACCAAACAGCACAGAAATGTGCTTCAACCACGTATTTCCGTCTTGCCACTCATTCCAATAGCAATAGCAACAACCATTTTTTTTCAGCAAAAAATCTCGAGTTTCATTTTCTGAAATTTTCATCGCCAAAAAAGAATCGATTTCCTTTACCACCTTCTCAAGTACGCGAGGTTCTGAGTCCGCTATGAAAGATTTAACAACATCATCTGCGGAGTCAAACTCACACATCCAGTCTTCATGAAAATAGGCCCCGAGAAACTGAAACAGACTAGGAAAATCTTCAATTGTCATTTACAAATCCCGTCAAAATAAAGTATCCAAGCGGTGAAGTTGCATCTCGCCGCAACACCAATCTAATGCTAGACAAAGGCTCCAACCTTCCGCTCTGCCTCACTACACCCACCCCTGCAGGAGCTGACACCTGTTCATTAATTACAAGTTTGCTTGCATTACCCTGCACAAAATTATCAATTGTCACCTTGTTGTTTCTAATAACATTCGCGAGTGCAGCTTCAGCTTCTGACCTATTTAGAAATGTTGACGCAATAGGTATGTTCGGCTCGGCCGCTAGCCTAGCTCTGAGTTGAGCCTCCGATCTATCTACATGTCTCGCAATAGCATGTCCACCGCGAGTCTCATGGGCATCTAATCCTCCACCTGGAACAATTTCGCTATAAGGTCCATCAGCAGGAATGCCTCCGGGACAGTTACAGCTCAACCCCAACGGATCCACCCACCCCGTCGGATTCGGCACGTACTGGTACTGATTCAACCCACCGGCCAACTTGATCGGATCCGGCGTCAGATACCGCCCCAGCCGCGGGTCGTAATACCGGTGGCGGTTGTAATGCAGGCCGCTTTCCGCATCGAAATACTGCCCCTGAAAGCGCAGCGGCTGGTTCAGGTAGTCATCACCAGCGAGGGTCAGTGCGGCGACTTTGCCGTAGGCGTCGTATTGCGCGGACCAGACGATGTCGCCGCTGTAGTCGGTGAGTTCCTGCGGGGTGCCGAGGTGGTCGAGTTGGTAGTAGAACGGGCAGGCTTTTTTCGGGCCTTTGCCGTCGAGCAGCGCGAGGGGGCGGAAGGTGCCGGGTTCGTAGACGTAGCTGCGGTATTCGCGTTCGCTGCTTTCGGCGACGAGGTGGTCGCCTTGCCAGAAGAATTCGGTGGTGTCGTCGCCGACGGTTTTGCTGATGCGTCGGCCGAAGGCGTCGTAGCGGTAACTGACGGTTTGGCCGTCGGGGCGGGTCAGGCCGATCAGGCGGTGCTGGCTGTCGTAGCGGTATGCAGTGACGAGTGTCTGCGCGCGGCCGCGACGTTCGCGGATCAGGTTGCCGAAGGCGTCGTAGTCGTAGTGGCGGTCGCCCTGCATGAGCAGGCGGTTGCCCTTGATCTGGCTCGGGCCGGGGCGGTCCTGCATCAGCAGGTTGCCGGCCGGGTCGTGGGCGAAGGATTCCGGCAGTTCGTCGCGCGAGTGGCGTACGCGGATCAGGCGGTCGAGGGCGTCGGAGCCGTAGGTGCGCTGGCCGTGGCGGCTGTCGGCAATGTGCGCGAGATTGCCGTTGGCGTTGTAGGCATAATCGCGGCGGTACAGCGCATCGCGCTGATGGCCTACGGCGTGGGCGAGTAATCGTCCTTGATCGTCGTAGGTATATTCGCTGAGCAGCAAACCTTGTTGGCGTTGCAGTTCGCGGCCGGACTTATAGATGTGACGGGTCAGTGGCGTGCCGTTGAGGTCGATGTCGGTCAGCGCGCCGCCCTTGGCGTGGCGGTAGTCGAGCACGCTGTTGTCCGGCAGACGCATGCGTTTGAGCTGGCCGCAGGCGTCGTAGCGGTAGCGCAGGGTGCCCCAGCCCTGATGCTCGGTGATCAGCCGGTCCTGACGGTCGTACTCGAAGGCCAGCGGGTGTTGCTGGCCGTCGTCGACGCCGATCAAACGGCCGAGGCGGTCGTATTGATAGCTGACCTTGATCCCGTCGGGCAGGGTTTTGACCAGCAGACGCCCGGCCGCATCGCGTTTATATGCCGTGACTAACTGTGAGCCGTCATCACCGAACTCGGTCTTCTCCAACAGATGGCCGTTGAGGTCATAGGTGTACGCCGTGCGGCGGCCGTCAAAACCGCTTTCCTGACGGATCATCCCGGTCGGCGTGTAGTCCAGCCGGTACTTTTCCCCGGACTCGTTTTCAATCTCGGTGAGCAGCAGTTGCGCATGGTCGTAGCGGTACTGCACCCGCGTGCCGTCGGGGTTGATCCGCCGCGAGACCAGATGCAGGTCATCGTCGTATTCGTAGCGGGTGATGCGCCCGAGTTCATCGCGCTCGGCAGTGACCTGACCATAGGCGCCGTAGCTGTAGGCGCGGGTCGCACCGTCAGGAAATGTCGTCTGAATCAGTCGGCCAACGGCGTCCCAATGCTGACGGGTGACTGCGCCATGTTCGTCGGCGGTGGTGGTCCGTCGCCCCAGCGCATCGTAGGAAAAGCGCCGCACGCCACCGTCGGGCAGGGTTTCCTCGGTCAACTGACCCAGGGCATTCCATACCAGCCGATGCCGACTGCTGTCCGGATAGCGGATCGACAGCAACTGGCCACGGGTGTCGTAGTAGTAATGGGTGACCTGGCCGTCGGGATCGACCGCTTCGGTGATATCGCCCTCGGCATTACGCCGGTAGATCCACACCGCATCACCGCGCGAACGCCGATAAAGGAAACCGTTGCGGTACTCGTAGGACGTGGGCGCATCAACAGGTGGAATCAGCGCGATCAGCCGTCCGACTTCGTCGTAGCGGTATTCGGTGACCGCGCCCAAGGCATCCTGCTCGGCGATCAAGCGCCCGGCATCGTCGTAGGCCTTGAGCTGCTCGCCACCGTCGGCCTCGACCTTGCGCACCAACCGCGCACGCTCGTCGTGAACGTAGGTCTCTTCGGTGCCGTCGACGTAATGCACCGCGACACTGCCGTCGCCCGCCCAGACGTAGCGCGTGTCCATCTGCGAAAACGATGCCCAGTGGCGCACGCAGCGGGCAGCCTTGCCAGACCGCTCCCACTCCCAGAAGAAGCTCGCGCCGCCGGCCAGTTGCCGCTGCAGGATTACGTGGGCGTCGTCATAGTCGTAACGCTCGCTGTCACCGACGGCGTTGCTGGCTTCGATCAGGTGCCGATAGGCGTCGTAGCGGTAACTGACCAGTGTCTGTTCGGTGCCCCAGGCTCCGTCGCGAAACACCTGATAATCGACACCCAACAACTGCGCGCGGTCATAGCGCAACAGCAGCGAACGCCCGGCCCCGTTGTCCAGGCGCCGCACCCGGTCAGACCGATCGCGCTGCAGCGTCAGACGATTGCCATAGGCATCGCTGATCGCCGTCAGCCGTCCTGCGCGAAAGTGATAAAACCGCGCCGTATCCCCAGCCAGCGCGAGGATCAGCTCTTCCGGCTCATCACCCAGAAAGATCGCTGCCCGCGACAGGCTGTTGTGAATCGCCGGTCGTGCAGCACTGGGCAACGGAAAGCGAGTGCGGCGGTTTTCGTGGTCAACCCAGACAACAACATCGCCTTCAAAGACCAACCGATGCGCCAGCGAATGACTCCAGCCAAACCCCAACCCGACATCAATCTCCGCCGCGCTGCTGCGATACAACCGGGTGAACTCAAACGGCAACACGCCATCGAGCACCGCATCAGTCAGCGTCAGCAGTTCCTCACCGGTGACCATCGACACCGGGCAACCGTTGGTGCAGGTGAAGGGCACGCAATCAGCGCTGTCACCGTTGGGGTTTTTCGCCTGATCCGGCAAGTCGTCATGCGGCTCGTCTTTCTTCAACAAAGTGTTGCGCCTGGCATCCCAGCGCAATTGCATCCGGCCCTTTTTCACCCCGGCGGCGATGCCACGGGCGGCAACGGCTTTGTATTGATCAACGTATTTGATGAACCCCTCGACGATGCCGAACATCGCCTTCACCAAACGCTTCATCGCCGACAGCAATTGCACGGCGCGATCTGCCAGACGCAACGTCAGATAAGCGATGCCTGCGCCACCGCTCACAAACGTTAAAACGACGCTGATCAACACATCGATGAGCAACTGCACCATCATCATCGACACTGCTTCAGCGGTTTTGTCGGCGATTTCACTGGGCGGCACCATCTCCAGCCAAAGGCTGGCCGTGCGCAGCAATAAACACAGTGCAGCTTCGTCACTGACCAGCAGTTGCAGCTTCTCCATGACCTGGGGCGCAGTTTTCGCCAGCTCGATCAGATCCGCCGCGCCACTGCCCAAGCGCTCAACAAACTCGCCGGGATCCTTGAGAATGTCCGAGAGCAAACCAATGCTGTCCCACACCCCCTCGATGGCCGCCCAGCTCCCGGCGAGCGTGCCGTTGCCTGCCGCCGTCGCCACCGACTGCGACCACTGCGGCTTGAAACCCTTCCATTCACTGCGCAGCCAGCTATCCAGCTCCGCGGTCAGGCCGTCATACGCTTTGAAAAGATCCTCGACCTGATCCGGAGTGACATCGCTGTGCACCTGCACCTGATAGAACTTGCCAGGTATTCCTTTGAATGAGCCCTTGCCTTGCGCATCAAGGGTGATGGGGGTGGTTTCGCCACCGTCCATGGCGATCACATCGACCACGATGTTGCCGAGCGGGATTTCGTATACCGACTCGAACTTGCTTTCGATCAGCATCACCCCGCCCTCCGGGCACTGGACGACGCCGGAGAAAAACTCTTTGTCGGAGCTGCTGACGGCAGTGCTGTCGGAACCGAAGCGAATGATCCGCTCCATGCCCATCAACGACGGCAAATCCGCAGCGTGGCTAACCTTGTCCGCCGCTCGACTGGCCCAATGACTGAGCTGTTCGCGGTAAATACTGAGGGTGGCGGGAAAGCTGTCGAGTGCTTGCTCGATGCGGGTGACGGCTTCCATCAGCGCACGCGGGTGTGCGAAGTGGACTGAATAAGCGGATCAAACATGAGCGTTCCCTCGCGCAAAAAATTAGGCGCAGGAACTGTGCGGGGGATCAATCAGGAAAGAAGTCAGGCAAGTAGGCGATGACTGTAGGACTTGTCTGTAAAAAATCACTCATAGATAAACAGGTGCACACAAACGCAAACGCGGCATGAGGAAAACCTCACGCCGCGTTTATTTGAGCAGACATAAATGGATTTACAGTGTTGAGTCGCGAGTACTCAGCTCTTTCAATTTGAGCTCCGCCAACGGGTGCCCGGCCTTGGCAGCCATGCCCCACCAGCGTGCGGCTTCGGCAGGATCCGGCGGTTTGCTCGGTGTCCCGGCCAGGCAGATCACACCGACCTGATAAGCCGCTTTGCCATCGCCTGCGAGCGCCGCCAACCGCAACAGGCGCACACCTTCTTCACGTGCACCCAGGCCGACACCGCGAAAGGTCAGGATGTGCCCATAGAAGCTCTGCGCACCGACATCGCCAAGGTTGGCCATGCGCGCAAACTGACCTTCGAGCCAGCGCCAGCCGCGCGGTTGGCGAACAAACCATGACCAGTGAAACAGCCTGCGGGCCAGCCAGTAACTCGCCCGCGCCTTGAGTCGTAAAAACACTCAGGCCTCCGCCGATTCCGGGTACTCGTATTCAAAAACACGGACGACTTCCGAAGCATGCCACGAGGCTGCGGCAACGCCATCGGACGGCCCGGAAAAGCGCCCCAGACGTTCAACACATTCAAAGAAACCGGTGCGTGGCAGGCGACTCGCCCCCTGACTGATCACCAGCGAACTGCGCAACGGTTGTTCGGCCTTGGCATCCAGCGCGGCCAGATGCTCAAGCGCGGCGGTCAAGGTTTGCATGGCCGGTGTCGGCAATTGCAATCGTTCGAGCAAGGCCCGATAAGTCAGCAGATGGCGCTGGCGGCGCGCCTGATCCAGTTCTCCGAGCAATCCATCCCAATGTTGACGACTGATGCGTACGCTCACGATTCATCCCTCCACCCTGGCACCGTCAACTCCCAGGCCAGGCTGCGGCGAATCGCGGCGTCGGGCTGACGCTCGCCACTTTCGATCATGGCCAGATATGACGGGCTGATGCCTACCGTGCGGGCCAGCGCCTCAATGGCGATGCCCTTCCCTTCGCGCAAACAGCGTAGTTGATCCAGACCTGGAAGAATCGGGTCTGGTGTGGCCGCGAGCGGCGCAACTGCCGGACGCGACGGTGTTTCATTGATGCCTGCTGCTTGTAGTAGAGCCTGATACTGAGCCCACGGCAGAACCGCGTATTCGGGTTCGCCATCGCGTGCAATTATCTGAATATCCATGACTACCCCGTAGGACAACAACACTTAGCAAGTCGGCACTTTTCCCTAGAAGTGTAATCCTAACAGCGGCCAAGGTCGCGGGGGGTATCTATCTACAGGAAGACTTAATGAATCAGGGCTTTTTCGGCCCCTGAAGTTGCAGTTGTTCAGGGGCATCGGGCAGCCGTTCGACCACGGCAAGTTTTTCCGGTTGCTGGCGGTTGCGCCAGAGTCGGAAGGCATTGAGTTCATCGTCCAGGGTCTTCATCAGCCAGGCGAGGACGGCGATGTCGTCGAGCATGCCGAACACAGGTATGAAATCCGGAATCGCATCTACCGGGCTGAGGAAGTACATCAAACCCGCCACCACCGAAACCAGTGCTTTGCCGCTGATGGCCCGATACTCGCCGCGCCAATAGGCCAGGCACAGCGCCTGGAGCAAACGTAAATCATCCTTGAGTTTACCGAGACGATTGCCTTGTGCGGCGCCTTTGCTGGCGACCGCAAACAGCAAGGTCGGCAAACGCCCACGCGCCAGCAGGCGGCCGGCCAGGGGCAGGAATCGAGCGAAATTCCACGGAGCTTTCATCTATTCCTCCCGTTGAAATGTTATCCACACAAATTGTGGATAACCTTGTGAACAGAGCTGCATTTCAGCGCTGAAAGCCCCGTTTCATAAGGGCTGCGCTCAGATCGGGCGTTTTTTACTCACATAAAAAACCCCAATATTTCATTGACTTGGCTGCTCAGGGCGGCTAGCGATGGCAGCCTCAATGGCTATGACTCTCCCGGCTGCCATCGGTTCGCTCTGTTTACCCTTGCCAGACTCCAGATGCAACAACGCCCCGCATAAGCGAGGCGTTGTTGTTGAAGCCTTTGCCAATTACTTGGCAGCAGCTGCTTCTTTGGCTGGATCCTTGATTGCCAGCAGTTCCAGGTCGAAGACCAGAACCGAGTTGGCCGGGATTGCCGGACTTGGCGACTGAGCGCCGTAAGCCAGATCGCTAGGGATGTACAGTTTGTACTTCTCGCCAACGTGCATCAGTTGGAGACCTTCAACCCAGCCCGGGATCACGCCGCTTACCGGCAGATCGATCGGGCTGCCGCGCTCGACGGAGCTGTCGAACACGGTGCCGTTGGTCAGCTTGCCGGTGTAGTGAACAGTCACTACGTCAGTCGGCTTAGGCTGTGGGCCGTCGGCTTTCTTGACCACTTCGTACTGCAGGCCGGAAGCGGTGGTGGTTACACCAGCCTTCTTGCCGTTCTCTTCGAGGAATTTCTTGCCAGCCGCAGCCGACTCTTCGCTCATCTTGGCCATGCGCTCTTCAGCACGCTTTTGCAGTGCGGCGAAGGCCTCGACCAGTTCTTCGTCTTTCAGCTTCTGTTCTTTCTTGCCGACGGCATCTTCGATGCCCTGGGCTACCGCTTTGGAGTCCAGATCATCCATGCCTTCCTGAGCCAGGCTCTTGCCCATGTTCAGGCCGATACCGTAGGAAGCTTTTTGCGCCGGGGTTTTCAGCTCTACGCTGGTCTGCGAATCACAACCCGCGAGGACCAGGCTAACCAGGGCTACCGCCGCCGCCAACCGATGCTGTTTCATGCTATTTCCTTGTTCATGCGCCGAAAGGGCAATCGAGTAAAGCCGCGAGCTTATCAGGCCGCCACGACCAATGGCTACCGGCATGAGAGCAGTAAAGCGACGATAAGTTCAGGGATTAAAACGCATTGGCGCGAAGCGACGATGAAGCTTCTGTCATCTTGTCCCGACAATCAGCGTCGTTTCTTCTTGCATCATCTGGCGTAATGGCCACTTGCCGCATAGGGCAGGCTCAGGCATAACAGCGGAACAACTCGACAAGGATGTTTATCTTGCGCCTTCTATTCCGTGTGCTGATTCTGATCGTCGTGCTGCTGGGACTTGTTCTCGCAGTGGTGCTGTACTACGTTGCCAACCCGAAATTGCCTTTCTACACGCCCGCCGAGCAGGTGCATTACCTCAATCAGTGGAGTGTCGAAGACCGGCAAACCTACTATTTCACGCCCCAAGGCACGCAGGTCAAAGGTTTGCGTTACGAGTGGTTCCAGGCGTTGGAACTGCCCTTTTCGGTGCAACGTTTCGCCTCTCCCGACTACCTCGCCCGCTTTGGTTTTCTGGTCGATCCGCAACAGCAAGCCACGACGAACAACCCCGGCAACCTCCCTGTCGGTTTTGCCCGCCACCAGAATCCCGGCAGCTCCGAGCAATATCTGGACATCACCTGCGCCGCTTGCCACACCGGCGAATTGCGTTTCAAAGGCCAGGCCGTACGGATCGACGGCGGTACCGCGCAACATGTGTTGCCTTCCAGTGTTCCTACTTTGCGCGGCGGAAGTTTCGGACAGGCTCTGGTGGCAAGTCTGACCTCGACTTACTACAACCCATGGAAATTCGAACGCTTTGCCAGAACCGTGTTGGGTGACGAATACGACGCGCGCCACGAGCAATTGCGCAAAGACTTCAAAACTTCACTGAACACATTCCTTAGAGTGGCCTGGAACGATACCCATCGCGGCCTCTACCCGACCGAAGAAGGCCCCGGCCGCGCCGACGCCTTTGGACGCATTGCCAATGCGACGTTTGGCGATGCGATTTCCCCCGCCAACTATCGCGTGGCCAATGCTCCGGTGGATTACCCGCAGCTCTGGGACATGTGGACGTTCGATTGGGTGCAGTGGAACGGCTCGGCGCAGCAACCAATGGCGCGCAATATCGGTGAAGCGTTGGGTGTCGGCGCCACCCTGAATTTTTTCGATGCCAACGGCCAGCCACTGCAAGGCGACGCACGCTATGCCTCCAGCGTGCGCGTGCGTGATCTGCACAAAATCGAAGAAACCCTGCAAAGGCTCAAGCCGCCAGCTTGGCCAGAGGATCTGTTTGGTGCCATCGACAACCCCCTGGCAGCCAAGGGGCGCACGCTGTTTGCCGAGAATTGCGCCGGTTGTCACGTACCGCGCCAGAGTCAGGAAGGTGAGCGCTGGGTGCAGCATCTGCACATGCTGCCGGTCGATGTCATCGGTACCGACCCGACCGCCGCCAACAATATCGCCAGCCACCGTTTCGATCTGACTGCCCTGCAATGGGATCTGAAGGAACTCGAAAAAATGGACGTCAAACTGCATCCAAAGCCCAAGGAGCCACTGGATCCAAGCCAATTGTCAGTGGCCAAGGGGCTTGCTTACGTCACCGCTTTTGTCGAAGACCGCGCCTATCGCGAGGCCAACGTCACGCCGCAGGAGAAACCACGCCTGGACGGCTTCGGCCTGCCCATCGGCGTACGCGAAAAAGTCGCTTACAAGGCGCGCCCACTGGCCGGTGTCTGGGCCACCGCGCCGTTTCTGCACAACGGTTCGGTGCCGAGCATTTATCAGTTGCTGTCGCCGCAGGATGAACGCGCCACAACCTTCTTCAAAGGCACCGTCGAGTACGATCCGCGCCATCTGGGGTATCGCACCGAAGCGTTTGCCAATGGCTTCTTGTTCGATACGCGGATCACCGGCAACCACAACAGCGGCCATGAATTCCGTGCCGGCGAACGTGGTAACGGCGTTATTGGCCGGTTGTTGCAGCCGGAAGAACGCTGGGCGCTGCTGGAATACCTGAAAGTCCTCGGCGGCCCACTGGAGGCGCAATTACCATGATCTCGACCTTCAAGAAAGAACAGTCGTTGCTGGCCAGAATCTGGTTATGGCTTGGACGTTTGTTTGGCAAGACTGTGCTGATAGTGCTCGCCATCGGCCTGCTCGGCTGGGCCATCGCTACGGTCTGGTTTGCCTGGCAACACCGTGGCCCGGTGTCGGCGCAAGAGCAGATTCCCACCGGCGAAGCGGCGATGACCCAGGACGTGATCCAGACCGCCGTACGCATCGTCGATCAACACCGTGAAAGCACACGCTATCTGCGCGACGCCCATGCCAAGGCTCATGGTTGCGTGAAGGCGCAGGTGCAGGTGTTGCCGGAACTGGCGCAGTCGCTGCGACAGGGCGTGTTCAGTGAGCCCGGCAAAACCTGGCAAGCGATGATTCGCCTGTCCAACGGCAATGCCTACCCACAATTCGACAGCATCCGCGACGCCAGAGGCATGGCAATCAAACTGCTGGAGGTTTCTGGAAAACAGCTGCTCGGCAACCGCCAGGCACAGCCTGAACAGGATTTCGTGATGTTCAGCCACCCGAGCTTCTTTGTCAGCGATGTCGCCGAATACCGTCAGAATGTGGCGGCCCAAGCCGACGGCAAGAAGGTCATGGCCTTCTTCCCCGGCTGGGATCCTCGCACTTGGCAGATCCGCCATTTGTTGATTGCGCTGGCAACCTTGTCGCCGCCGCCGGATAGCCCGACGGCGGCTACCTACTTTTCGGTTTCGCCCTACAAATTCGGCGAGATGAATGCAAAGTTCCGGGTAGCGCCCGATCCGGACAATTGCCCCGCGTACACATTACCCAAACAAAACCACGACCTGCCAAACTTCCTGCGCAGCGCATTGAGTCAGCAGCTGTCGACGGATCGGGTACCCGCCTGCTTCGTGCTGCAGATCCAGCGCCAGGATGCCCATAGATATATGCCGATCGAGGACACCAGCATCGAATGGCGCGAGCAGGATTCGCCCTTCGAAACCGTCGCACGGATCACCCTGCCACCACAGGATTTCGATACCCCGGCGTTGAATCTTCAATGCGATAACCTGTCCTTTAATCCTTGGTTTGGCATTGAGGCGCACCGACCGATCGGCGGGATCAACCGCTTGCGCAAAGCGGTTTACGAGGCAGTCAGTGATTATCGTCACCAGCGTAATGGTGAGTAACCGGTTTCATGATTGGGGGGCTGCCAACTGATGGCCAGACGAAGACGTTACCCTGCCAAGAGTCGGCCATTTTTTGCTCGGGACCATGACACCCAAGGTCCCGACCGCTGCAACTTTGTCGATAAACATTTGCGGGGTTATTTGACCCGAGACTATTTTCTGCTCCAGCCCTTCGTCGAACTCCGATAGCAACCCTGTTATCAGAGACGTTTCAGACTTGGCAAAGCGCAACACAGCGCCATCCGAAGTAACAAGAAACAAACGCTGATGGGGGGCTGCCAATAGTCGGTTGAGCCCGACCTTGAGGTCGGCAGGGGAGAAAAAGTGCTCATCTTCCCCACCCGGCAAAATGTTAGCGACAAATGGTTGGGTCGAGTGATAAATGCCATGCACACGAAAGTCTTTGGGCAGCATCGGATTACCATGCTGATCCTTGGGAAAAAGCGTTGCCCGGTCAAAATCGGCGTACTGGCTGAAACTCGGTGCCGTGGCGACGAACAGGTCTTGGATTTTGTGCTTGAGGATAAAGCCCATCGATTGCCGGCCGGCTGACGTCTCCCGGTGTCGAAGGCGCAGGTGATATGCGACTTCCCTGGCATCCTGACAGACCTGGCCAAAGATCGGCATCTGCGAATTCGAGGGTGTTTCCTGAAAGATGTCCGAGCGCCAGCTGGCGTTGATCACACCCCGTTTGCGCCAAAGGACACCCGACACAACCGTGAGAACCTCACCCGCCGTAACAGCCAATAGAATCCAGATACTGCTCGGCAACTGCCCTCGCCCATACATACTTTCAAACATTCGCACTGCACCACTGCGGTCTTTGGCAATTCGGGGTGCCAACTCCTTTTCAAATACCGAATTCGTTGAGGTGTACGAAAGCAAGTTGCCGTCTACTGACAGGTAGCACCTGGCGTACTGTCGACGTGTATTCATAACGTCAGCCAGGTCGGATATAGAGAAAAAGCGGTTGCGCTGACTCCACTCCGACACCGTTTCTCCGACGCCTTGATCGCTCGGGGGATGCATGCGGAACACGGCTTCGACCGTATAGCCTTGCGGAACGCTCAGTTGACCGGTTGCACTGACGGGTACGACGAGTGAAACCAGCAGTTCAGGCTGTTCGTCCTCCTCAGCTTCTTCGGCTTCTTCGGCTTCCTCAGCTTCTTCAGCAGGCGTAGCACTGGGTTCTGCGGCTTCGGCGAAGAAAAACCGACCATCTTCGTCTTTGAGGATGAACCAGCGAAGTTCGGTCCCGCGCTGAAGAATCAACACGTCGTGCAGGCAAGCTGCTGCATCATCACAGGTCAGGAAGGACGGGTTGTACGCCCGGAATATTTTGTCTTGCGACTCTTTGGAAGGGGGAGTATCCATGCGCTCGGTCTCTCGGTAGGCAATGAATCAATTCATGACGCAAAATGAGTCATGAACAACGTTGCCCATTGTCCGAAAGCGGCTTGGCTGGCAGGCACTACATAGATATATGCAGCGAAAAATACTCAAACGCCAGACAGCAAAAAGCCCGCACTAGGCGGGCTTTCTGTGGAATCTGGCGTTCAGCGTTCCAGATTCCGAATATGGCGCAGCGGACGGGACTCGAACCCGCGACCCCCGGCGTGACAGGCCGGTATTCTAACCGACTGAACTACCGCTGCGCGAAACACTTGAAACGAATGGTGGGTGATGACGGGATCGAACCGCCGACATTCTGCTTGTAAGGCAGACGCTCTCCCAGCTGAGCTAATCACCCTTCGCTTCGTTACGGGACGCATTATGCCACAAGTTTTCGTAAAGTGTTGATTTAATTGAAGTTTTTTTCAAATAAATCTGAAAACCAGTAAAACGACACATCCCGCGGGTACAACCTTGGAGCAGAAAAAAACCCGCCTTGGCGGGTTTTTCCGTGGTGACCTGGCGTTCAGTGGTCCAGGTTACCGAATATGGCGCAGCGGACGGGACTCGAACCCGCGACCCCCGGCGTGACAGGCCGGTATTCTAACCGACTGAACTACCGCTGCGCTAAACACTTGAAACGAATGGTGGGTGATGACGGGATCGAACCGCCGACATTCTGCTTGTAAGGCAGACGCTCTCCCAGCTGAGCTAATCACCCTTCGCTTCGGTGTGGCGCGCATTCTACGGAGCGACCCAACCTCTGGCAAGCACTTTTTTAAATAATTTTCTCAGGCCTTCCAAAGGCTTAGAGAAGGGTTGGCCTATCAGACGGCGAAGACAATAATGCCCCCCTTTGTATAAAGGAGAGACTCACCCCATGTGGTTCAAAAACCTGCTTATCTATCGCCTGACCCAAGACCTGCCTGTCGATGCCGAGGCGCTGGAAACTGCACTGGCCACCAAACTGGCGCGTCCATGTGCAAGCCAGGAGTTGACCACCTACGGTTTCGTCGCGCCGTTCGGCAAAGGCGAAGATGCTCCATTGGTGCACGTCAGCGGTGACTTCCTGCTGATTTCCGCGCGTAAAGAAGAACGCATTCTGCCGGGCAGCGTCGTGCGCGACGCGGTCAAGGAAAAGGTCGAAGAGATCGAAGCCGAGCAGATGCGCAAGGTCTATAAGAAGGAACGCGATCAGATCAAGGATGAAATCATCCAGGCGTTCCTGCCGCGCGCCTTTATCCGGCGCTCGTCGACCTTCGCCGCCATCGCGCCGAAACAGGGTCTGATCCTGGTCAACTCGGCCAGCCCGAAACGCGCCGAAGACCTGCTGTCGACCCTGCGTGAAGTGATCGGCACCCTGCCCGTCCGTCCGCTGACCGTGAAAATGGCACCGACAGCCGTCATGACCGAATGGGTCACCACGCAAAAAGCCGCCGATGACTTCTATGTACTCGACGAGTGCGAGCTGCGCGACACCCACGAAGACGGCGGTATCGTGCGTTGCAAACGTCAGGACCTGACCAGCGAAGAAATCCAGCTGCACCTGAGCACCGGCAAAGTCGTTACTCAACTGTCGCTGGCCTGGCAGGACAAACTGTCGTTCATGCTCGATGACAAGATGACCGTCAAACGTCTGAAGTTCGAAGATCTGTTGCAGGATCAGGCTGAACAGGACGGCGGCGATGAGGCACTGGGTCAACTGGATGCCAGCTTCACCCTGATGATGCTGACGTTTGGCGACTTCCTGCCGGCGCTGGTTGAAGCGTTGGGTGGGGAAGAGACTCCGCAGGGGATCTAACGCCTGGAGAGTTTCAAAACTGTGGGAGCGAGCCTGCTCGCGAAGGCGCAGTGACAGTTAACATTAATGTGTCTGGCACACTGCTTTCGCGAGCGGGCTCGCTCCCACAATGTTTTGTGTTGTTCATTTAATAATAAGGATCAAGCCATGCGCGCACTGGCTGCACTCAGCCGCTTTGTCGGCAACACCTTCGCTTACTGGGTTCTGATTTTCGCGGTGATTGCGTTCCTGCAACCGGCGTGGTTCCTCGGTCTCAAAGGCGCGATCGTGCCGCTGCTCGGGCTGGTGATGTTCGGCATGGGCCTGACCCTCAAACTCGACGACTTCGCTGCCGTTGCTCGCCACCCGTGGCGTGTAGCGTTGGGCGTAGTCGCGCATTTCGTGATCATGCCCGGTGTGGCGTGGTTGCTCTGCCAAGTGTTCCATCTACCGCCGGAAATAGCCGTCGGGGTGATTCTGGTCGGCTGCTGCCCGAGCGGCACCTCGTCCAACGTGATGACCTGGCTGGCTCGCGGCGATCTGGCATTGTCGGTGGCAATCGCCGCCGTCACCACCCTCCTCGCCCCACTGCTGACCCCGGCGTTAATCTGGCTGCTGGCTTCGGCTTGGCTGCCGGTGTCGTTCATGGAGCTGTTCTGGTCGATCCTGCAAGTGGTGTTGCTACCGATCATTCTTGGCGTGGTGGCCCAGCGTTTGCTTGGCGACAAGGTTCGTCACGCCGTCGATGTGTTGCCGCTGGTGTCGGTGGTCAGCATCGTCATTATCGTCACCGCCGTGGTGGCGGCCAGTCAGGCAAAAATCGCCGAATCCGGTCTGCTGATCATGGCCGTGGTCATGCTGCACAACAGCTTCGGTTATTTGCTGGGCTACTTCACCGGGCGCCTGTTCAAGTTGCCGCTGGCCCAGCGCAAGTCGTTGGCACTGGAAGTGGGCATGCAGAATTCGGGGTTGGGCGCGGCATTGGCCAGTGCGCATTTTTCGCCATTGGCGGCGGTGCCGAGTGCGCTGTTCAGCGTCTGGCACAATATTTCCGGCGCACTGCTGTCGACGTATTTCCGGCGCATGAGCGAGAAGGAAGATCGCGAGGCACTGTCGCAGCAAGCGGCCGACTGACCTCGAAACTTGATCCCCGGGTTAATGCTGGTCAAACTAGCGCGCAACGCGGGGACGACCCTGCGGCTCGATCGAGTCATTACTCTGGGGACGACCCCATCAATCGATGGAGGTTTCTCATGTCCTGGATCATTCTGTTTTTCGCCGGCCTGTTCGAAGTCGGCTGGGCCGTCGGCCTGAAATACACCGACGGCTTTACCCGCCCACTGCCCACCGTTTTGACTGTTGCGGCTATGGCCATCAGCCTTGGCCTGCTGGGCCTGGCGATGAAGGAATTGCCGTTGGGCACGGCTTATGCGATTTGGACCGGCGTCGGTGCCGTGGGCACGGTGATTGCCGGGATCATCCTGTTTGGCGAGTCGATGGCGTTGATTCGGCTGGCCAGTGTGGCGCTGATCATCACGGGTTTGATTGGCCTCAAGGTCAGCGCCTAGGCCACTAGCGTTTTCGCGAGCAGGCTCGCTCCCACATTCAATCGCGCTCCGTCAGAGGAATACGATCAACTATGGGAGCGAGCCTGCTCGCGAAGAGGCCCTTAGAATCGCCGGCTATCTTACTGCCCCGCGCAATTCCCCGACCAACACCTGCAACTGCGCCGGCTCAGCCGCTTCAACATCGACCGGCGCTCCCGCCACCAACGTCACCCGCGACCACAACCGGTGAAACAAGCCTTTGTTCGGATCGCGACTGAAGAAACTCCCCCACAACCCCTGCAACGCCAACGGAATCACCGGCACCGGCGTCTCCTCGAGAATCCGCGTCAGCCCGCCTCTGAACTCGTTCATCTCGCCATCGGCAGTCAATTTGCCTTCCGGGAAGATGCATACCAGCTCGCCGTCCTTCAGATACTGAGCAATCCGCGTGAAGGCCTTTTCGTAGATCTGAATATCTTCCTGGCGCCCGGCGATAGGAATCGCCCCCGCCGTACGGAAGATAAAGTTCAGCACCGGCAAGTTGTAGATCTTGTAGTACATGACAAAGCGAATCGGCCGACGCACCGCGCCGCCAATCAGCAAGGCGTCGACAAACGACACGTGGTTGCACACCAGCAATGCCGCGCCTTCATCCGGAATCGCCTCAAGGTTGCGGTGCTCGACGCGGTACATGGAATGGCTGAGCAGCCAGATCATGAAACGCATGCTGAACTCGGGGACGATCTTGAAGATGTAGGCATTAACGCCAATGTTCAGCAGTGACACCACGAGGAACAACTGCGGGATCGACAGCTTGGCCACACTCAACAACACGATCGAGACGATGGCCGAGACCACCATAAACAGCGCGTTGAGAATGTTGTTGGCGGCAATCACTCGCGCGCGCTCGTTCTCGGCGGTGCGCGACTGGATCAAGGCATACAGCGGCACGATGTAGAAACCACCAAAAATCCCGAGGCCGAGGATGTCGATCAGCACCGCCCAGGTGTGCACAAAGCCCAGCACTTCAATCCAGCTGTGGCCGGTGACACTGTCGGGGATTCCACCGGAATGCCACCACAGCAACAGACCGAACGCGGTCAGACCGAATGAGCCGAACGGCACCAGGCCAATCTCGACTTTGCGCCCGGAAAGCTTCTCGCAGAGCATCGAGCCGAGCGCGATACCGACCGAGAACACCGTCAGAATCAGCGTGACGACGGTTTCGTCACCGTGCATCCACTCTTTGGCATAGGCCGGAATCTGCGTCAGGTAAATTGCCCCGACAAACCAGAACCATGAGTTGCCGACAATCGAACGCGATACCGCCGGAGTCTGGCCCAGACCAAGTTTCAACGTGGCCCACGACTGGCTGAAGATATTCCAGTTCAGGCGCATCTCCGGAGAGGACGCCGCTGCGCGCGGAATGCTGCGGCTGGCCAGATAACCCAGCACGGCGATACCGACAATGGCTGTCGAGACCAGCGGCGCGTAATGGGTCGAAGACATGATGACCCCGGCGCCGATCGTCCCGGCGAGAATCGCCAGAAACGTGCCCATTTCCACCAGGCCGTTGCCGCCAACCAGTTCATCCTCACGCAACGCCTGCGGCAGGATCGAATATTTTACCGGCCCGAACAGCGCCGAGTGCGTGCCCATGGCGAACAGCGCCACCAGCATCAGCGATAGGTGATCAAAGAGGAAACCGACCGATCCTACGGCCATGATCGCGATTTCCGCGAGTTTGATCAGACGGATCAGCGCGTCTTTGGCGAACTTTTCACCAAACTGCCCGGCCAGTGCCGAGAATAGAAAAAACGGCAGGATGAACAGCAACGCGCACAGGTTGACCCAGATCGAACGGTCACCCTCGATGGTCAAGCGATAGAGAATGGCGAGGATCAGCGACTGCTTGAACACGTTGTCGTTGAACGCGCCGAGCGACTGCGTGATAAAAAACGGCAAGAAGCGCCGCGTGCGCAGCAGGTTGAACTGTGAGGGGTGACTCATCTTCCGTGTTTCCCTGATGTTTAAGGTAGAGAGGCCTGGGTACTGCTTATTGGATTATCGAACCGCGATCCAGGCCACACCTTACCTAAACTTTTCGGGTTATTTCTTCAAACCTGCGATGCACGGCGAGACGAACAGCTCGCCACGCCAGGCGCCTTGCAAGGTGCGTTTACCGACGATCAGCCACATCACCGCCAGCAACATCACCAACAGCGTGCCGACAACGCTGAAAAACGTCAGGTTCAGGGTGCTAGCCAGTTTCAAAGTGGCCAGAGAATACACACCCAACGGGAAGGTGAATCCCCACCAGCCAAGGTTGAACGGGATGCCGTCACGCAAGTAACGCACGGTGATCAGTAGCGCCATCAGCATCCACCACAGACCAAAACCCCACAGGGTAATGCCGACAATAAGCCCCAGACCCGAGGCGATTTCACCGATGCCCGGCAGACCGTTTGCCGCGAAGATCGCTGGCGCATCACCGCCTAACAGCAACATACCCAGCGCGCCGGTGCCGATCGGGCCGAGGGCCAGCCAGCTTGAGGCGGCCATGTTTTCGTGGGGCAGTTTGTGCAGGGCCATGCGCAGCAGCAGGATCGTCAGAATGCTGAACGCTACCGGCAGGGAAAAAGCCCAGAGCACGTAACTCGTCGTCAGTACCAGCAGTTGCGAGTGGGCATCGGTGAGATGCGGTGCGAGCAAACCACCGCTGGCCGCCGCCACTTCTGCTGCCACGACCGGCAGCAGCCAAACCGCAGTCATCTGGTCGATGCTGTGTTCCTGGCGGGTAAACATCATGTACGGAATCAACACGCCACAGGCCAGCGACATGGCCACATCGATCCACCACAACACTTCGGCGAGATGAATCACGCCGTCGCCCCAACGTGGCAGGCCGAACAGCAGAAAACCGTTGATAATCGTCGCCAGGCCCATGGGAATGGTGCCGAAGAACATCGATACCGTGGAGTGGCCGAAAATCCGCCGCGCCTCATCGAAGAACAAGATCCAGCGCGCAGCATAGGCAGCGGTAAACAGGCTGAACAACAGGATGTTGAACAACCACAAACCTTCGGCGATGGCGTGCAGGCCTGGAATGGCCAAGGGCAGTTGCGCCAGGGCCAACGCCAGCACACCCGTGCCCATGGTGGCGGCAAACCAGTTCGGGGTGAACTGGCGGATCACTTCGCGCGGATGCTGAAGCTGGCTGAACGGCTTGATGCCGGGTTTGGCGCTGTTGGGGCAAATCATCATGAACTCCTGTCCTCTGGTGAGGTTGAGCCCATGGTAGAACCGAATCGAATATCTATATAACGGGTAATATCTCTAACTGTTATCTGTTTTGCCAATAAGCAGTTAAACGCTGCCTTCGCTCTCGATCACCAGAATCCGTGCTGCGCCTTGCGGATGAGCAACGTGCTCGGTGCCGACGCTCGCGTAGAAGATGTCACCGACATCCAGCTGCACCTGCTTTTCTTCGCCCTGCTCGCGGTAATGCATCAGCACTTGGCCATCGAGCACCACAAACACCTCCTCGCCGTCGTTGACGTGCCATTTGTACGGCTGATCCGTCCAGTGCAGGCGCGTGGTGATGCCATTCATGTTGGCGATGTCCAGCGCGCCCCAGGCGCGCTCGGCGGTGAAGGTCTTGCTGCGAATGATCTTCATGAGTCGATCCGTGAGAAGAAGGCTGGCCAAGGCTAACCGAAACCGCAGCAGTTATGGAGCGCTGCACGCCTTCGCTGCCGAAGGACGCAGGCTGAGCAACAGTGCGCCGACAGCCAACACAATCAACACCGCACCGTAACCATCAGTGGTCGCCAGCAAACCGTAACTGCGCGACAAGTGCCCGGCGAGCAGCGCCGGCAGGCAGAACGCCAGATAACTGAGCACGTAATAGGCCGCCATCAACCCTGCGCGCTCATGTGGCAAGGCCAGTGGAACCAGACTGCGTACGGCGCCGAGAAAGCCCGAACCGAAGCCGCAACCGGCCAACAGCGTACCGAGGAAAAACAGCGACAGACTGGCGCTGTGTACCCCCAGCAGAATCAATACCAGGCCGATCGGCAGCAGGCTCGCGCCCAACTGCAACGCCCGAATCGCGGGACGATTGCGCAGCGTGAAAATCATCAATGCTCCGGTCACCGTCAAGGCTGCCACGGTTGCGCCGCCGATCAGGTTCGAGGTAGAACCGGTGGCGGTGCGCACCAGCGATGGCGCGAGGGAGGCGTAGAAACCACCGAGCGCCCAGGTTGCGGTGTTCAGCGGCAACACTCGCCACAACGTTGAACGTGCCCGCACCGGCACATGCAAAGTCGGCCGCAACGATGCCCACGCTCCGGCTTGCGGCGTAACGCTTTCCGGCAAGCGCCATACATAAATGCCCTGCAATACAAACAGTGCGAGCAGGAGCCAATAGGTCAGTTGCAACGGTGCCGGGGCGAACTCGGCCAACAATCCGCACCCCATGCCGCCCAATGCCATGCCCAGCAACGGCGCGACACTGTTGATCAACGGTCCTTGCTGGCGATCGGTGTCGAGCAATGTCGCGCTTAAAACAGCCGTGGCCATGCCGGTAGCAAACCCCTGCAGTACCCGCGCACTGATCAGCCAAATCACACTGTCGGCGTAGATAAAAAGTAGCATCGCCAACGCGTTGAGCAGTACAGCGGTGAAGATCACCGGCTTGCGTCCGACGTGATCGGACAGCGAGCCCACTGTTAATAGCGCGACCAACAGACTGAGCGCATACACGCCAAAGATCAGCGTCAGCACCGCGGCCGAGAAGTGCAGTTGATCCTGATACAGGTGATACAACGGCGTCGGTGCAGTGGAAGCGGCGAGAAAACTCAGTAAGGTGATCGCCAGAAACCACAGATTCGAACGATGTGAAACAGCGCTATTCATGTGCACACTCCGCAAAAGCTAATTTTTTGCTTTTGCAGAGTGTGCTACCGCTCAACGCTTAAAGCAAATTCTTTGTGTTAAGGTCTGCCGCATGGCTATTAAAGAAGGTTTACGCCCTGGTGGCCGCAGTGCCCGGGTGCAAGATGCAATTCATTCGGCAGTTCGCGCACTTCTGCAGGAGCAGGAGCGTTCGACCGTGACCGTCCCGCAGATCGCCGCACGTGCGGGGGTCACGCCATCGACAATTTATCGGCGTTGGGGGGACTTGTCGGCGTTGTTGGCCGACGTCGCCCTCGCCCGCATGCGACCGGACAGCGAGCCGGCGCAAACCGGTAGCTTGCGCAGTGATATTCGCGCGTGGGCCGAGCAGTACCTCGATGAGATGAGCTCCGAGCCCGGCCGCAACATGATGCGCGACGTGCAGGCGAGCGCCACGCCGGGGTACTGCGTGACGATCATTGGTGCGCAGTTGCAGACGATTGTTGAGCGACATCCCGATGAGGTGGCGCCGAGTGTCGATCGGCTGATCAATCTGGTGGTCGCGCCGGTGGTGTTCCGGATCCTGTTTTCGGCGGCGGCGCTGGAGGTGGATGAGCTTCATCGGCTGATCGAGATTGCATTGCAGCAGGACTGACGCCTTCGCGAGCAGGCTCGCTCCCATAGGGGAATGCAATCCAAATGCAGGCCTTCGCCTGCTCGCGATGGGGCCTTAAGAGTCAGCACAAAAACCACCCGGTTCTCGCCCTGCGACACCCCGCCACGCCACGACCTTGGTCGACACTGACTAACCGCCCCGCGCATGCGAGACTGTCCGCCCGGGCAGGAGTGCCGGGGAGTCTTTTGTCGGGAGTGTTGCATGTCGCTGTCCACCGGGCTGATCGCCGCCGTCGCCCTGGCCTATATGGCCATCATGTTCGCCATCGCCTTCTACGGCGACCGACGCAGCGCGCCGTTGCCGCCGCGGATGCGTGCCTGGGTGTACAGCCTGTCGCTGGCGGTTTACTGCACCAGCTGGACGTTCTTCGGCGCAGTTGGACAGGCGGCGGAACAACTGTGGTCATTCCTGCCGATTTACCTTGGGCCGATCCTGCTGCTGGTGGGCGCGCCGTGGGTTCTGCAGAAAATGGTGATGATCAGCAAGCAGGAGAACATCACCTCCATCGCTGACTTTATCGCTGCACGCTACGGCAAATCGCAATCGCTGGCGGTGGTCGTGGCGTTGATCTGCCTGGTCGGCGTCCTCCCCTACATCGCCCTGCAACTCAAAGGCATCGTCCTCGGCGTAAATCTGTTGATCGGTGCCGGGGCGGACGCCATGGGCACCCGCGCCCAGGACACCGCGCTGATCGTGTCGCTGGTGCTGGCACTGTTCACCATTGTCTTCGGTACGCGCAACCTCGACGCCACTGAACACCACCGTGGCATGGTGCTGGCAATTGCCTTCGAATCGTTGGTCAAACTGTTCGCCTTTCTCGCCGTCGGCGCCTTCGTCACTTATGGCCTGTATGACGGTTTCGATGACCTGTTCAACCAGGCCATGCTCGCCCCACGCCTCGAGGAATACTGGAAAGAAACCATCAACTGGCCGTCGATGGTGGTGCAAACCGGCGTGGCGATGATGGCGATCATCTGCCTGCCCCGGCAGTTCCATGTGACGGTGGTGGAGAACATCGATCCGCAGGATCTGCGTCTGGCCAAATGGGTGTTTCCTGCCTATCTCGCGCTGGCCGCGTTGTTTGTAGTTCCGATCGCGCTGGCCGGTCAGATGCTGCTGCCCAGCGACGTACTGCCCGACTCCTTCGTGATCAGCCTGCCACTGGCGCAGGCGCATCCGGCGCTGGCGATGCTGGCGTTTATTGGTGGCGCATCAGCGGCAACCGGCATGGTGATTGTCGCCAGCGTGGCGTTGTCGACCATGGTCTCCAACGACATGCTGTTGCCGTGGTTGCTGCGCCGCAATAACGCCGAGCGCCCCTTCGAAGTGTTCCGCCAGTGGATGCTCTCGGTTCGCCGCGTGAGCATCGTGGTGATTCTGTTGCTGGCGTACGTCAGCTATCGCTTGCTCGGCTCCACTGCCAGTCTGGCGACCATCGGCCAGATTGCCTTCGCTGCAGTGACCCAACTGGCGCCAGCGATGCTCGGCGCGCTGTACTGGAAACAGGCCAACCGTCGCGGTGTTTTCGCAGGTCTGGCCGCCGGTACTTTCTTGTGGTTCTACACGTTGATCCTGCCGATTGCCGCGCACAGCCTTGGCTGGTCGCTGAGCAGTTTTCCGGGGCTGGCGTGGTTGCACAGTAATCCGCTGAACCTGCCGATTACCCCACTGACCCAAGGTGTGGTGTTGTCGCTGGCCGGTAACTTCACCTTGTTTGCCTGGGTTTCGGTGCTGTCGCGTACGCGAGTATCCGAGCATTGGCAGGCCGGGCGTTTCATCGGTCAGGAAATCAGCGCGCGGCCGAGTGCACGCTCGATGCTGGCGGTGCAGATCGACGACTTGCTGCAACTGGCTGCGCGCTTTGTCGGTGAAGAACGTGCGCGCCAAAGCTTCATCCGCTTCGCCTATCGCCAGGGCAAAGGCTTCAACCCGAACCAGAATGCTGACGGCGAATGGATCGCCCACACCGAGCGTTTGTTGGCCGGTGTGCTTGGCGCTTCTTCGACGCGCGCCGTGGTAAAAGCCGCCATCGAAGGTCGGGAAATGCAACTGGAGGATGTAGTCCGAATCGCCGATGAAGCTTCGGAGGTCCTACAGTTCAACCGCGCCCTGCTGCAAGGTGCGATCGAGAATATTACCCAAGGCATCAGCGTCGTCGACCAGTCGCTGAAACTGGTGGCGTGGAACCGGCGTTATCTGGAACTGTTCAACTACCCGGACGGTTTGATCAGTGTCGGCCGACCGATCGCCGACATTATTCGCTACAACGCCGAACGTGGTCTGTGCGGCCCCGGTGAAGCCGAAGTGCACGTTGCCCGCCGTTTGCACTGGATGCGTCAGGGCCGCGCGCACACGTCTGAGCGGCTGTTCCCCAACGGCCGAGTGATCGAGTTGATCGGCAACCCGATGCCGGGCGGCGGCTTCGTCATGAGTTTCACCGACATCACCGCGTTCCGCGAAGCCGAACAAGCGCTGACCGAAGCTAACGAAGGGCTGGAGCAACGCGTCAGCGAACGCACCCAGGAACTGTCGCAACTCAACGTCGCACTGACCGAAGCCAAGGGCACTGCCGAGGCGGCCAACCAGTCGAAAACCCGTTTCCTCGCGGCAGTCAGCCATGACTTGATGCAGCCGCTGAACGCCGCTCGACTGTTCTCCGCCGCCCTCTCCCATCAGGACGACGGCTTGAGCAGCGAGGCGCAGAAACTGGTGCAGCACCTCGACAGCTCGCTGCGCTCGGCCGAGGACTTGATCAGCGATCTGTTGGATATCTCCCGACTGGAAAACGGCAAGATCAACCCCGACCGCAAGCCGTTCGCCGTCAATGAGCTGTTCGACATTCTCGGTGCCGAGTTCAAGGCACTGGCCCAGGAACAAGGTTTGACCTTCCGTGTGCGCGGCAGTCATTTGCGCATCGACAGCGACATCAAATTACTGCGACGGATTCTGCAGAACTTCCTCACCAACGCATTCCGCTATGCCAAAGGTCCGGTGCTGCTGGGCGTGCGCCGACGCGGCGGCGAGCTGTGCCTGGAAGTGTGGGATCGCGGGCCGGGGATCCCGGAAGATAAACAGCAGGTGATTTTCGAGGAGTTCAAACGCCTCGACAGTCATCAGACCCGCGCCGAAAAAGGCCTCGGGCTGGGGTTGGCGATTGCCGATGGTTTGTGCCGTGTACTCGGCCATACCCTTCGTGTGCGCTCATGGCCGGGGCGCGGCAGTGTGTTCAGCGTCAGCGTGCCGCTGGCTCGCTCACAAGTCGTGCCGGCCAGCGCCGCCGCTGAATTGAATGGCAAGTTGCTGAGCGGCGCGCAGGTGCTGTGCATCGACAATGAAGACAGCATTCTGATCGGCATGAACAGCCTGCTGAGCCGCTGGGGCTGTCAGGTGTGGACGGCGCGTAATCGCGAGGAATGTGCGGCGCTGCTGAGTGACGGCGTGCGACCACAACTGGCGTTGGTCGACTATCACCTCGATCACGGTGACACCGGCACCGAGCTGATGGCGTGGTTGCGCACACGCCTGGGTGAACCGGTGCCCGGGGTGGTAATCAGTGCTGACGGGCGACCGGAGATGGTCGCGCAGGTGCATGCGGCGGGGCTGGATTATCTGGCCAAACCGGTGAAGCCGGCGGCGTTGCGGGCGTTGTTGAGTCGGTATCTGCCGCTGTAGGTGGTGACTTTACTGACGCCTTCGCGAGCAAGCTCACTCCCACAAGGTTTCGGTGATCCCTGTAGATACTCTGTTCACGGTCAAGCTTTTGGGGTTATTCCGGGAGTTCGACGAGACCATCGACATCGGTCATCGCCCGTTCCAGCAAATCAGCAGGCAAGCTCTTGCTAGCCCGTGCACCGAGCAACTTGAGCTGTTCACTGCGACTGACCAGATTACCGCGCCCCTCTGTCAGTTTGTTACGCGCCGAGCTGTAGGCTTTATCCAACTGTTGCAGTCGATTGCCGACCTCGTCGAGATCCTGAATAAACAGCACGAACTTGTCGTACAGCCACCCGGCGCGCTCGGCGATTTCCCGGGCGTTCTGACTCTGGCGCTCCTGCTTCCACAGACTGTCGATCACGCGCAGCGTCGCCAATAATGTGGTCGGGCTGACGATGACGATGTTGCGGTCGAAGGCCTCCTGAAACAGTGCTGGCTCAGCCTGCAACGCCGCCGAAAACGCCGCTTCGATCGGCACGAACAGCAAAACAAAATCAAGGCTGTGCAGGCCCTCCAGGCGCTTGTAGTCCTTGCCGGCCAGGCCTTTGACGTGATTACGCAACGACAGCACATGCTGCTTGATCGCGATCTGCCCGAGAGTGTCGTCGTCGGCAGCCACGTATTGCTGATACGCGGTGAGACTCACCTTGGAGTCCACCACCACTTGCTTGTCGCCCGGCAGATAAATGATCACGTCAGGCTGGAAGCGCTCGCCATCCGGGCCTCTGAGGTTGACCTGGGTCTGGTACTCGCGGCCCTTCTCCAGACCGGCGTGTTCGAGCACACGTTCGAGAATCAACTCGCCCCAGTTGCCTTGGGTTTTCTGGCCTTTGAGGGCACGGGTCAGGTTGGTGGCTTCGTCGCTCAGACGCAGGTTGAGCGCCTGCAAGCGCTCCAGCTCCTTGGCCAGCGAGAAACGCTCGCGGGCCTCGGCCTGATAACTCTCCTCCACGCGTTTTTCGAAGGACTGAATGCGTTCCTTGAGCGGATCGAGCAACTGACCGAGCCGTTGCTGACTGGTCTCGGCAAAACGCTGCTCGCGCTCATCGAAGATCTTCCCGGCCAGCTCGGCAAACTGCGCACGCAGTTCATCTCGCGAGCCTTGCAAGTCGTTGAGGCGTTGCTGATGGCTTTCCTGTTGCTCGCGCAGTTCGGCGTTCAGTGAAGCGGCCTGTGCGTCGAGGCGGCGCAGCTCGGCTTCTTTGTTCGCCCGTTCGAGGTTCCAGGCATGGGAAGCATCGCGGGCGTCGTCACGCTCGATCTGCAGCAGTTCGACTTCCCGGCGCAAAGCCGCCAGATCCGCCTGTTTGGCGGCGTTCGCCTGGCCAAGATCAGCGACTTCATCGCGGCTGGCGTCGAGCTGCGCGTTGAGCCCGTCCTGTGCCAGTTGTGCCATGGCCAGACGCTCTTCGAGCAGGGCGACCTCCGCCTGCCCATTGCTCGCCCGGCGTTGCAGTTGCCAGGCCAGCGCCAGCAGTGGCAATCCCGCCGCTGCAAGCCCCAGCAATACGCTGGTCAAGTCCATCGCCATAGCCATTCCCGCCGATCTTATAAAGCCTGAAGGTTAACCAAGGTGTCAGGTCTTGGACAGCTCAGTCTTCGAGCAGACCGAGTTCCTGCCGCGCGCGACGATCGCCGGCACGGGCGGCCTGGCGCAGCAGATCCTGACCGATGCGACGATCCCGTGCGTTACCGCACTCGCGGCACATCAGTTGGCCGAGTCGGCTTTGCGCAGCCACCACGCCATCACGCGCCGGTTGTTTGAGCAGGCGGCCAGCAAGGTGTTTGGCGTTATGACTGTCGCTCAGGCGCGGGCTGTCGAGCAGCCATTCGGCAACGCGAACGGAAAATCGCTTGAGCGAGGTAACAGGAAGAGTTTGTGAGGTAACAGAGTCTGATACTGAGCGAAACTTCATAAAGCACTGTGGGACGAATCGGAAGGCGCGCCACTGTACTCTCTTTTTCTTACAGGTAAAGTCGAAAAACAACCCGGCACGCCCGTCCTAGAGCAAGCGCTCGGGACAATCCACAGAAGCTGTGGATAACTCAGTGGACAACCGCCCTCCAACCCTCGCAAAGCCTTATGGAATGGGGCTCGCAGTCAAACTGACGATTTTTTCACCAACAAAAAAAAGCGATGTTTTTCATTGACTTAAACTTTCGATGCAGGCAGCCACTGGAGTCAGGATTGGTATGACAGCGCTGTTACAGCTTGCGCAACTAATGTGCACAAGTACCTGTTACCTGGTTATATCTATGCGCTTTTTCGGGTCGTTTCAGGGTCAGGGTTGGGGATAAGCCGGTCTATCGCGCGGCATGATGAAGATATCTTCACCGACCGACGGTCTGAAAATGCGCCAATTGCGGGCAATTGAGCAAACAGGAAAAGCAGGCACAATCTCCGGCTGCAACCTTTTTCTACACGAAGTTTGCTTTACCCGTTTCGATCCGTTAGTATCCGCGGCGTTAGTACCAAGCTGAAAGTCAATTCCGGTCGAACACATCCCCACGGTCAGCCTTCTACCAAGAAGCCCTACCGAAAAAAGCGGGAACGACCCCTCGATGGTTTCCAGGTAAATCTTGCGACGACACTGCCTTCGAATGATGCGAAGGGTGTTGCGAAGAACACTTACTCTGACCGAACCAACCTGCAAATTGATCAGGATCTTCACCCCGGGCCCAGAACCTTTGCCCTCGTTGTGATGCCTGCCCTCCTAAGTACCTACCTGCCAGCCCAAGCGCGCCAACTTATCAGCGCTTCAAACTGGCTGCTTTGTTCCAGTCGGGTTCTTCGTTCGACCAATGGTGGTCGACGTTACTGGAACGTTTTAACGTTGCACGGTTCTTATCCGTGTCATTTGTAGGAACACCTAATAACTATGTCTACTCAAATCCATACTCAGGATGCCATTCGCACCCTAACCAACGCTTTTGCACCAATGAACTGCCTGATCATGGCCGCTCGCAAAGGCTGCTTCAGCTTCACACTGGTCAACGAACACGGTATCGCCCGCCACAGCGAGCGCCTGTACCCCGATCAGTACTCCAGCGCTGAACCGCTGCAGGCCGTGATCGATCGTACCCGTCAGGCACTGGTTGCCTGAAAGCCGAAAAGGCTGCAAAAGCAAAAGCCCCGCACAAAATGCGGGGCTTTTTATTGCCTGATGTTTCACTTTTAGCCGCCGGCGCTTAAGTACCAACGGATATAACGGTTATAACTCGAAGCCGGAAATATTTTAAAAACAGGCCTTTACGTCGCGAATATGACACTACACTTCAACTCAAGCGGCGTGATCCGCTTGCGGCGAGCCTGAACCGATCCACAGCTGCCAAGCCCCCCTTCAGGACTCGCCATTAATAACAAGAACCGAGGGTTTTATGGGTATCGCTGCCAGCGAACTGTGCCGCTACGTGATCCGTCCTACGCTGATCTACCTGGGACGTCACAGCGCGACTGCCGAATCTCTGCTGCTGGGCATCGCCGCCAGTCAGTCAGCCCTGGGTTCCGCCCTGCATGACCGCCGTGGCCACGGCCTCTACCGCATCGCCGAGCATCGCCATCAAGCCCTTTGGGATGATTACCTGGCACTCGATCCGGAACGTGCCAGCCTGGTACGCGGACTCGCCAGTCAACATGCGTTCCTGACCGGCCCGCACCTGGAACTGACAGTCAATCTGCGTTACGCCACGGCCATTGCCTGGCTGCTGGTGGAAGAGCACAACCCCACACTCCCCGATTCCAACGATTTGCTGGGAATGGCGCGGATCTGGCGTCAGACTTTTCAACCCCAAGGTCGTCTACGCGACTTCACTTACGCTTGGCACACCTGTGTTTCAACGGTGAATCAGGTCGCTTGCTGAACATCCGGTTTCAGAAGATCTGCCAACAGGTCGCGAATCTGGTCGGATTGTCCTACAAAACCGCTCTAACTCAAGGCATACGGACTATAGCGCTGGGACGAAAATCTTGGTAATTTTCGCCCCGGTGATCACCAGGAGTTCTAATAATGAAAAAAGTCATGCTCAAAACCACCCTTAGCCTCGCCGTTACCATGGCATCCACCCAGATCTTCGCAGCTGGCTTTGCCATCAACGAACACAGTATCAGCGGGATGGGCACTGGTTACGCTGGGCGATCTTCTTCTGCCGACGACGCAAGCACCGTTTATGGCAACCCTGCCGGCATGTCGCGCCTCAAGCGCGAACAAGTCACTGGCGGCGTTGCATTCCTCGATGCAAAAACCGATATCAGCGATGGTAGCTCCAGCCCTAATGGCGGCAGCAACAAAGGCGACATGGTGCCCTTCACCTCCGTACCTATGGGCTTCTACGTCAAACCGATCGATGATCATTGGGCATTCGGCCTCGGCGTCTACGTGCCGTTCGGTCTGATTACCGACTACGAAAAAGGCTTTGCCGGCCGTTACTTCGGCAGCAAGTCCGAAGTACAAGTGATCACCTTCCAGCCAACCGTCAGCTACGCCTTCAACGACAAGGTGTCGATCGGTTTCGGTCCGACCATCAACCGCATCGACGGCACGCTGGAATCCAACCTGTCGATCACCCAGGCCGCGCCGGATGGCAAGGTCAAGATCAAGGGCGACGACACCGCGCTGGGCTACAACGTCGGTGTGCTGGTACAAGCCACTGATACCACGCGCCTGGGTCTGACTTACCACTCGAAGGTCGACTACAAGCTCGAAGGCAACACCAAGGTCAACTACGGTGTGCTCGGTGCGATCGGTCTGGGCGCCAACCAGAAGTACGACGCTTCGCTGAAGATCACCACGCCTGAATCCATCGACTTCTCGGTCACCCAGGCGATCAACGATCGCTGGAACGTTTACGCCGGTTCGACCTGGACCCGCTGGAGCCAGCTGGAAAAAATCACCGTCAAGAACTCTGGTGTGCAGCCTTTGCTGGCCGGTCAGTTCGGTGAAATCACCGAAGACCAGAACTGGCACGACTCCTGGGCTTACGCTGTGGGTACTTCGTACCAGCTGAACAAGGAATGGGTACTGCGTACCGGCCTGACCTTCGACCAGTCGCCGACCAACAACGTCGACCGTTCGCCACGCATTCCTACTGGTGACCGGACCATCTTCAGCATCGGCGCCGGCTGGAGCCCGACCGAAGACCTGACCATCGACGTTGCCTACTCGTACCTGAAGGAAGAGTCGGTCAAGATCCGCAACGAAAACGATCGTGGCCAGACCTACGATGCCAAGTATGAAAACTCGGCAAACGGTTTTGGTGTCGGCGCGACCTACCGCTTCTGATGGTGCACGGCGAGGCTCACCCCTCGCCCACAAAAAAGCCCCGCTCTCTTTGCAGAAAGCGGGGCTTTTTAATGCCTGTTCAAACACCACTGTTCCAATGTGGGAGCGCTAGGGTTCAAGGGGTTTCGAGGCGATAGCCTTTTCAATCGCAGCGATAAACTCCGGATCATCAGGCTTGGTCAGGCTGGAGAAATTGGCGATGACCTTGCCTTGGCGATCGACCACATATTTGTAGAAATTCCACTTCGGTGCGCTGCTCTGCGCGGCCAGCACCTGGAACATATGCGTCGCGTCATCACCACGGACTTTCTGCGGCTCGGTCATGGCGAACGTCACGCCGTAATTGGCGTAACAGACCTTGGCGGTTTCGGCGCTGTCCTTGGACTCTTGCTTGAAGTCATTGGAAGGGACACCGAGCATTTGCAGCCCTTGCCCCTCGTAACGCTTATGCAGCGCCTCGAGGCCTTCGAACTGCGGAGCAAAACCACAGAAACTCGCGGTATTGACCACCACCAATGGTTTGTCAGCGTACTGCTGGCACAGATCGATGGATTCCTTGGCCCGCAACTTGGGCAGCGAGCCTTGCAGCAATTCGGGACAGTCAGCCGCTTGAGCCAAACCAGTCAGCGCCATCAGCAACGCGGGAACAGCACACCAGCGCATCAGCATGTCGAGCATCCTTGAGCAGTCGTCAGACTTCGACGTTACTCGCCAGGCCTCGTTCTAGCAAATGCTCATGCCCAACTGCATCAGCGCCAGACCACCCTGATGCCAGCCCCACCACACCAGCGCCAGCAAAGCAGCGCCGAGTGCGCTGATGACGATACGTGGCCAGAGTCGACTCATGCGGCGCTCGCAGCGGCTTGCAGGCGCGCGACCGGACGCTCACGCACCGGCCAGTTCAGCGCGGCCGCCAGCAGACTCAGCAGAATCGCTACTTGCCAGATCAAGTCATAACTCCCGGTGCGGTCATACACCACCCCGCCCAACCAGCCGCCGAGGAACGAGCCTAACTGATGGAACAGGAACACGATGCCCCCGAGCATGGACAGGTTTCGCACGCCAAACAAGGTCGCCACCGTACCGTTGGTCAACGGCACCGTCGACAGCCACAGGAACCCCATGGCCATGCCGAACAGATACGCCGACATAGTCGTCACCGGCAGCCACAGGAACAGCACGATCACCACCGCACGCAACAAGTACAACGCTGTTAGCAGACGCGGTTTGGACATACGCCCGCCGAGCCAACCGGCGGTGTAGGTGCCGAAAATATTGAACAGGCCGATCAACGCCAGCACCGTCGTGCCAACGCTGGCTGGCAGATGCTGATCGACCAGATACGCCGGTAGGTGCACGCCGATGAACACCACCTGAAAACCGCACACGAAAAAGCCGAATGCCAACAACCAGAAACCCGAATGCGAGCAGGCTTCGCGCAACGCTTCGGACAGGGTTTGTTCATGCCCAAGCACAGGCAACGGCTTGTCCTTGAGCATGCTCACCAGCGGCACGATCAGTGCCACCAACAGGCCCAGCACCAACAGCGCAGCTGACCAACCGAGCCAGCCGATCAGACCCAGCGTGCCCGGTAACATGGCGAACTGGCCGAAAGAACCGGCGGCACTGGCAATGCCCATGCCCATGCTGCGTTTCTCTGGCGGCACGGCACGCCCTACGACACCGAGGATGACCGAAAACGAAGTACCCGAAAGGCCGATACCGATCAGCAGACCGGCACTCAGTGACAGCGTCACCGCCGAATCGGACAGGCCCATGCACACCAGACCCGCCGCGTAGAGCACCCCACCGATGAGCACCACTTTTGCCGCGCCAAAGCGGTCAGCCAATGCGCCGGTAAACGGCTGCGCCAGGCCCCAGATCAAATTCTGCAAAGCGATGGCGAAAGCAAACACCTCGCGTCCCCAGCCGAACTGCGCGCTCATCGGCGACAGGAACAGACCGAAACCGTGCCGCACGCCCAATGACAACGCCAGGATCAGCGCACTCCCGACCAACACCCAAACGCACGTACGCCACATCGATGTCATTGTTGTTCTCCGCTTGCGGGTATATACCCGCTTGAGTTTGGAAAAACCGGCCTCAGGCCAGTTCATCCAGCAATCTGAGCAAGGTTTCGCGCTTCTCGGCACCCAGTCGGTCGATCAACCGCTGCTGCGCCGCTTCCCAGGCCGGCAGTGCCGCTGCCAGGCGTTGCACACCGGTTTCGGTGAGTTTGACGATGCGGTTACGCATGTCCTCGCCTTCGGCCAGCGCCACCAGCCCCTCGCCTTCCAGCACGCGCAGATTGCGCCCGAGGGTGCTGCGATCCAGGCCCATGGCTTCAGCCAGTTCCGAGATGCTCGGTTGGTCCAGACGCTGCAGGTTGCACAGCAAAGAATACTGGGCAACGTTGATCCCGAAGCCGTCGAGAGCGCCGTCGTAATGCCTGCTGACGCCACGAGCGGCGCGACGCAGGTTGGTGCACAAACACTGAGAAGGAAGCATGATGCGTGTATATACCCGCGACTGTGTTAAATCAAGTTACAGATGAGTTTACCCAAAACATTTGTGCTGCCGGTGAGGCTGCCTTCGCGAGCAAGCTCGCTCCCACAGGAGATCGCATTTCAAATGTGGGAGCGACGGTGCGACGATTCGACTTGCTTGCGAAGGGGGCCTGCATGACCGATAAAAAACTGTCAGACCAAAACCAATCCAACCAACACCACCATCTCCAGCAATTCCAGCAACGCCCCCGCCGTATCGCCTGTCGTCCCACCCAACCGCCGCATCATGACCTGCCGCAACCAGATAAACACACCCAGCGAAATCACCAACGCGACGAACGCGGCAAACCCGGCAATCAACACGCAAGCCAGCGCACTACCGCCGAGCACCCACCATCCGGCCTTGCGCGGCAAATGGTCCGCCAACGCTTGCCCCAATCCGCCCGCACGCACATAGGGCGTCGTCAGAAACAACCCCAACAGCGCCGCCCGTCCAAGCAACGGCACGATGATCAACGCGATTCCATGCCCCTGCTCGATCAACGCCAGCAGCGCAGCAAACTTGAGCAACAACACCAATACCAGCGTGACCACCGCAATCGGCCCGCTGCGCGGGTCCTTCATGATGGTAAGCGTGCGCTCGCGATCACCGAAACCGCCGAGCCAGGCATCGGCGCTGTCAGCCAGACCATCAAGGTGAAGTGCGCCGCTGAGCAGCACCCACGCCGTCAGTAACAGCGCCGCGTGAAGCAGCAATGGCGCACCGCTCAAGGCGAGACTCAGCGCCCACAGGATCGCCCCGAACAGCAACCCCACCAGCGGATAAAACAGCAGCGAACGGCCAAGCTGTTCCGGCTCGGGCATCCCCGGCAAACGAATCGGCAGGCTGCTGAGAAATTGCAGAGCGATCCACAGCGGCAACATGTCAGAGCCCTTCCTTGAGCGCGCCATCGGCTTCGGCCGACAGCGCAAACAGCGCGCCGTGAGCGACTTCGACATTGAGCAGTTGTTCGCGCGGCAACCCGCGCGCTTGCGCCAGCAACAAACGCATCACGCCGCCATGACTGATCAGCAACACCCGCTCACCGGCGTAAGCACCGTGCAGGCGCGCAATTGCCGCCAGCACCCGAGCCGCGAACTCGCTGACCGGTTCACCCTGCGGCGGCGTAAACGAATACGGATCGGCCCAGAACAACCCCAAGGCCTCGGCATCGGTCTCCATCAACGCGGCCGCGCTCTGCCCTTCCCACGCACCGAAATGCAGTTCCTGCAGATCCTTGTCCAGATGCACTGACAGGTTCAGTTGCTCACCCAGCTCTGCGGCAAACCGCGCGCAACGTTGCAACGGCGAACTGACGATCCGATCCCACGGCCCGCCCTCGACCACGGCCGCGCGCATTTGCGTCCAACCCTTTTCGGTCAGCGCATCGTCGAGGCTGCCGCGCAAACCACCGCCGAGTTCAGTCTCACCATGGCGCAGCAGATCCAGATGCAATGTCATGCCGGACGATCCGCCACCGCTGCTTCGGCGAATGTCGCCATCTGCCCGTGCAGATCACAGGCCAGACGTAACAATGGCACCGCCAGCGCAGCGCCACTGCCCTCCCCCAGACGCAGACCAAGCTCCAGCAACGGCTCGGCATTCAGTGTTTCCAGCACATGGCGATGCCCCGGCTCGGCACCACGGTGACCGAACAACAGCCACTCGCGACAGGCCGGATTCAAACGCACCGCAACCAGCGCCGCGACTGTGCAGATAAAGCCGTCGACCAGCACCGCAACGCCTTCTTGAGCCGCTGCCAGATACGCACCGACCAGCGCGGCGATTTCAAAACCACCCAGATTGAACAGGGTCTGCAACACATCGCCACGCTGTGCGGCGTGCCATGCCAGCGCGCGCTCGATCACTTGCGCTTTATGACTGACGCCTTCGGCATTCAGCCCGGTGCCGGGGCCGGTCAGATGCGCCACCGGGCAATCGAGCAAGGCACAAGCCAGCGCACTGGCGGCCGTGGTGTTGCCAATGCCCATTTCGCCACCGATGAACAGCTGCGCGCTCGCCGCTTTCGCCCGCAACAGACTGTCGCGACCGCCCTGCAACGCGAGTTCGCCCTGGGCCTGAGTCATTGCCGCGCCCAGTACGAAGTTCGCCGTGCCCGCGCCGATGTTCAAATGGCGCACGCCCGGCAGGTTCAGCGCTGGATTCACCGTGCCCAGATCGACCACTTCCAGCTGCGCGCCGAGCTGACGCGCCAGTACGCTGATCGCCGCGCCGCCGCTGACGAAATTGAGCAGCATCTGCCCGGTGACTTCCTGCGGGAACGCCGAAACCCCTTCAGCTACCACACCATGATCGCCCGCAAAAATGGTGATCCAGACCTGCGCCAGCGCCGGTTTGACCTGGCCTTGCAGACCGGCCAGTTGCACCGCCACCGCCTCCAGACGACCGAGGGAACCGGCCGGTTTGGTCAGTTGCTGCTGCCGCGCCGCCGCTTGTTCAACGACGTCGAGATCGACCGGTTTACACGGGTTCAGCCACCAGGATTGAGTCATAACGCAGGTCCTTTCAGAGTCAGGGGCAGGCCGGCAACGGTCAGGACAACACGCTGACAGCCCTCGGCCAGAGCTTGATGCAGCCAACCGGCTTCATCGACGTAGCGGCGAGTCAATTCGCCCAGCGGCACGACACCCATTCCGGTCTCGTTGCTGACAAAAATGATTTCACCCGGCAAGGCTGCCAGGCAGTCGAGCAGGGCTTCGCGCTCGGCGGCGAGGCGTTCGGCGTCGTCGAGCATCAGCAGATTGGTCAGCCATAGGGTCAGGCAGTCGACCAGCAGGCAACGCTCGGCGCTGGCGGATTCGCGCAGGACGCGGGCCAGTTCCAAGGGTTCTTCAATGAGCCCCCATTCGGCGGGACGGCGCGCGCGGTGATGGGCGACGCGGTCGCTCATCTCGCCATCGAGCGGTTGGCTGGTGGCGATGTAAGTCACGGCCAGGCCGCTTTCGCTGGCGAGCTTTTCGGCCAGACGGCTTTTGCCGGAGCGGGCGCCACCGAGAATCAGTTGGAGCATGGGTTCATCCACAGAATTATGTGTTGAAACAGTTGGCCCCTTCGCGAGCAAGCTCGCTCCCACAGGGTTATGGGGTGTAAACAAAATCTAAGACCAACAGGTCCATTGTGGGAGCGAGCTTGCTCGCGAAGAGGCCGGCACAGGCAACTCAAATCCCACAGAGCTGACGTAACAGCTTGGTATCCAGATGCTTCTCCACCAGATCCGCCAGCCGTTCGATATCGCGCTCGCGCAAACCGTGGTAATCCACCTCCTGCACATCGCTCAACCCGGCCCAGCGCAGCAACGCCGCACTCGCCGCCGGCGATTCGAACAGGCCATGCAGATAGGTGCCGAACACCTGCCCATCCGCGCTCTGCGCACCATCACAACGACCGTCGTCCAGATGCACCGCCGCATTCTCCAGCGCCGGCCCGGTCGTCACGCCAGCATGGATTTCATAGCCACTGACTTCGGCATCTTCCAGCGCCAACCGCCCACGCACATTGCGCAACTGCTTCTCGGCTTCAAGCGTGGTGTCGAACGCCAGCAAGCCCAAACCGGCGCTGGAGCCCGGCGCACCTTCGAGGCCGAGCGGATCATGCACCTGCTCGCCGAGCATCTGCAGACCGCCGCAAATCCCCAGCAGCTTGCCGCCGTAACGCAGATGCCGAGAGATCGCCGCATCCCAGCCATTGGCGCGTAAATAAGCCAGATCGCTGCGCACGCTTTTCGAGCCCGGCAGAATGATCAAATCCGCCGCTGGAATCGCCTGTCCCGGGCCAACGAATTGCAAATCAACCTGCGGATGCAAGCGCAGCGGATCGAAGTCGGTGTGATTGCTGATGCGCGGCAACACCGGCACCACCACGTTCAGTACTTGTTCAGCCTTGTCGGTCTGGCGCTGATCGATGCCGTCCTCGGCCTCCAGATGCAGATCCATCACATAAGGCAACACACCCACCACCGGTTTGCCGGTACGTTGTTCCAGCCAGTCGAGGCCCGGTTGCAGCAAGGCGATGTCACCGCGAAAACGGTTGATGATGAAACCTTTGACCCGCGCCTGCTCACTCGGCGAGAGCAACTCCAGGGTGCCGACCAGATGGGCGAAAACCCCGCCGCGATTGATGTCGGCAATCAGCAACACCGGGCAATCCACCGCTTCGGCAAAGCCCATGTTGGCAATGTCGCCGGCGCGCAGATTGATCTCGGCCGGCGAGCCTGCGCCTTCAACCATCACCAGTGGATACGCAGCGCTGAGCCGTTCGTGGGACGCGAGCACCGCTTTCATGGCGATGGCTTTGTAGTCGTGATACGCCACGGCATTCATCGACGTTACCGCGCAGCCATGAATGATCACCTGTGCGCCGGTATCGCTGTTGGGCTTGAGCAGCACCGGGTTCATGTCGGTGTGCGGCTCGAGATTCGCCGCTTGCGCCTGAACCGCTTGCGCACGGCCGATCTCACCGCCGTCGGCAGTCACCGCACTGTTGAGCGCCATGTTCTGCGGCTTGAACGGGACGACCGCGACACCTTGCCGGGTCGCCCAGCGGCACAGTGCCGTCACCAGTGTGCTTTTACCGGCGTCGGAAGTGGTGCCCTGCACCATCAGGGTGGTCATGCGTGATCCTTGGCAAAAGCGCTTAAAGCGTGTTCGAGACGCGCCTCTTCAGCCGCATCGGCAGGCAGGCCAAAGCGCAAACTGCTGTTGTGGGTAAAGATGCGCAGGAGGATGCCGCGACGGGCCATGAACGCGTGCAGCGCTTCGGCATGCTCGGTGATCAGCCACTGGAACAGCGCGCAACCACCCTGGGGCTTGAAGCCGTAGCGTTCAAGCAGCGCTGCCAGTCGTTCACTGGCTTCATCGCTGCGAATCCGTTGGCGTGTGTGCCCTTCGGTGTCTTGCAGACACGCTTGCCCGAGCACACGCGTCGGCCCGCTCACGGCCCAAGGCCCGACCTGTTCGGCGAGCAGCTTGAGCAAGTTGCGCTCGGCCAGGACAAAGCCCAGACGCACCCCGGCCAGACCGAAAAACTTGCCGAACGAACGCAGCACGATCAGCCCGACTTGATGAGCATGCGGCGCCAGACTCAATTGCGGCGTGTTGTCCATAAAGGCTTCATCGACCACCAGCCAGCCACCACGCCGGGCGAGCCGCGCATGCCAGTCAAGCAGACGTGCCGGGGTCAGACTCAGGCCGGTCGGATTGTTCGGGTTAACCACCACCAGCACGTCGAGGCTGTCGAGAAAGAATTCGACTTCCTGCTCCAGCACTTCACGCACGATGTAACCACTACGGCGCCAGGCTTCGGCATGTTCGGCATAACACGGTGACAACACGCCGACTTTGCCGGCGCGGCGTAAACGCGGCAGCAACTGGATGGCCATCTGCGAACCGGCCACCGGCAGCACCTGCGCGGCACCGTAGTAATCGCACGCGGCTTGCTCCAGGCCGTCATCGGTTTCCGGCAAACGCGCCCAGGCGCGCAGCGGGATTTCCGGGATCGGGAATGGCCACGGCGCCAGACCGCTGGACAGGTCGAGCCAGTCAGCCTCGGCAATGCCGTAATCGAGTGCAGCCTTGCGCAGCCGGCCACCGTGCTCAAGCATAGAATTCAGCCCCCACGCAGAGAATCAGCAGCCATAACCATACGCCGCGCTGGACCAATTGCCAGCCACGGTCGATGGAATCGGCGTCAGCCGCTGCGCCCTCGCCAAGCTGCGGACGGTCGTGAAGTTCGCCGTGGTAAATCGCCGGCCCACCCAATTCCACGCCCAGCGCACCGGCGCCGGCCGCCATCACCGGACCGGCGTTGGGGCTGTCCCACTTCGGCGCCTGTGTGCGCCAACATTTCAAGGCGAGGCGGGTTTTGCCCAGCAACGCGTAGGTCAATGCCACCAGACGCGCAGGAATGTAGTTCAACACGTCGTCGATTTTTGCAGCGGCCCAACCGAAACGCTCAAAGCGTTCGTTGCGATAACCCCACATCGCATCGAGCGTGTTGCTCAAGCGATAGAGAACCACGCCCGGCGCGCCGGCGACGACAAACCAGAACAGCGCGGCGAACACCGCGTCACTGCCGTTTTCCAGCACCGACTCAGTGGCAGCGCGAGCGACAGCGGTGCTATCGAGTTCATCGGTCTGGCGGCTGACCAGATAGCCGACTCGCTTGCGCGCCTCATCCAGATCATCCGCGCGCAAGGCAGCAGCCACTGGCGCGACATGCTCGCCGAGGCTGCGCATGCCGAGGGCGCAATACAGCGCGAGAATCTCGACAACCCAGCCCACGTACGGCGCCCAGGAAAATGCGGTGGCGAGCAAGGTCAGCGGCAGCACCGCGATCACCCACGCGGTCACGCCATGGCTGCGCCAGCCCCGGCCACCGGCGTTGAAACGTTGCTCGATGCGCCCGGCGAAATTGCCGAACGCCACCAGCGGATGCCAGCGTTTCGGTTCACCGAGCAGCGCATCCAGCGCCACTGCGGCGACACTCAACAACGCCACACTCATTGACTCACTCCCCAATAATTTTCGTACAGCAACTCATTGAGCGGCCGCGCCTGCGCCCACCCTTCGAGTACCAGCATCGGCGCCGGATAGAATTCCTTGACCGGGCCCAGGCAAATAACGGCCAGCGGCTTGGCGCCTGCGGGCAACCTCAACAGATCCGCCAGTGCCTGCGGCTCGAACAACGAAACCCAGCCCATGCCGAGGCCTTCGGCGCGCGAGGCCAGCCACAGGTTCTGGATCGCGCAGGACAGCGAGGCCATGTCCATTTCCGGCAGCGTGCGGCGACCAAAGATGTGTTTTTCGCGATCGTCCATTAACGCGGCGACCAGCACTTCGGCGCAGTCATGGATGCCCTCGACCTTGAGTTTCATGAACTCGTCACTGCGCTCGCCGAGGGCTTCAGCGGTGCGCACGCGCTCTTCTTCGACGAGGTTCTGGATCTGCCCGCGTAAAGTTCGGTCGCTGATGCGGATGAAACGCCAGGGCTGCATCAGGCCGACGCTTGGGGCCTGGTGGGCGGCTTCCAAAAGTCGGCGCAACAGCTCCGGTTCGACGCTGCCGCCGGTGAAGTGGCGCATGTCGCGGCGTTCGGCGATGGCTCTGTAAACCGCTTCGCGTTCGGCTTCGGAGAATGCGTTGTCTGTCATGACCTCTTCGCGAGCAAGCTCGCTCCCACATTGGACGGGGTGCTTGCTCAAGAAACACGATCCCCTGTGGGAGCGAGCTTGCTCGCGAAGGCGGCCTCACGGTCTGGCGCAAACAATGCGGCAATCGCAGTCGGATTCGACGGGAAATAAAAGTGCACGTACGACGCCGTCATCCGCCCTTCCCGATAAACCGCCTCGGCACCGCGCCCACCATTCGGACTCAAGCCACGCGCAATCGGCGTCAACTCAGTCTTCGTCAGCGAATGATGATAAGTGTGCCCACGCAGCGAACCTTCCGGCAGATCAACCGCTTGCAACGCCAATGCGGCCAGACGCTTCTGCATCACCGCGTCGCCTTTAAGCAGCCCGATCAATTCGGCGCGAGTTCCTTCAACGTCGGTCAAAGAATCCAGCAGGTACAGCATGCCGCCACACTCAGCGAGCAACGGTTTCCCTGCCGCATGATGCGCACGGATCGCTTCAACCATCGCGGTGTTCTGCGACAACGCAACGTGGTGCAGTTCCGGATACCCACCGGGCAAATACAGGCTGTCCGCCTCAGGCAATTGCGTGTCGCGGATCGGCGAGAAGAAACTCAGCTCGGCGCCCATCGCCCGCAACAGATCGAGACTCGCGCCGTAGGTGAAGGCAAACGCCTCATCATGGGCGACGGCAATTCGTACATTCTTGAGCAGTGGCTCGACAGCGATGACGTCAGGCGCGGCGAACTCAACCGCCGGTGGCAGCGCTACCTCACAGCTGCTGGCGAGAGCGTCGGCAGCCGCGTCGAGACGCACATCGAGGTCATTCAGCTCGCTGGCCTGCACCAGGCCGAGATGCCGGCTCGGCAGTTCGATACCCGTTTCGCGGGACAACGCGCCGTACCAGCGCAGGCCTTCAGTGAGACTGCCTTCGAGCAATTGCGCATGTCGCAAAGTTCCGACACGATTGGCCAGCACACCGGCAAACGGCAGATCCGGCTGATACCTCGCCAGACCCAGTGCCAACGCACCAAAGGTCTGCGCCATCGCCGTCCCATCAATCACGCCGAGCACCGGCACACCGAAATGCCGCGCCAGATCAGCGCTGGAAGGCGTACCGTCGAACAGGCCCATCACGCCTTCGATCAGAATCAGATCGGCCTCGGCAGCGGCTTCCCACAACAGACGACGACTTTCCTGCTCACCGACCATCCACATGTCCAGTTGATACACCGGCGCACCGCTGGCGCGCTCGAGAATCATCGGATCAAGGAAATCCGGGCCGCATTTGAACACGCGTACCACGCGCCCCTGATTGCGATGCAAACGGGCGAGCGCGGCGGTAACGGTGGTCTTGCCCTGACCGGAGGCCGGCGCGGCGATGAGGACCGCCGGGCAGTGACGTGGTTGATTCAAAGTTCGACGCCTTTCTGCGCTTTGATGCCGGCCTGGAAGGCGTGTTTGAGCATGCCCATTTCGGTGACGGTATCGCCCATCTCGATCATTTCCGGCTTGGCCGCGCGACCGGTGACGATCACGTGCTGCATCGGCGGACGCGCCTGCAAATCGCTGAGCACCTGATCGAGATCGAGGTAGCCGTGCTTGAGGGCGATGTTCAGTTCGTCGAGCACCACCAGACCGATCGACGGATCACGCAGCAGTTCACGCGAGACTGCCCACGCGGCTTCGGCGGCGGCGATGTCGCGCTGACGATCCTGGGTTTCCCAAGTGAAACCTTCGCCCATCACGTGGAAACGCACTTGCTCGGGGAAACGGCGGAAAAACAACTCTTCGCCGGTGCTGTTGCGGCCCTTGATGAACTGCACCACACCGCACTGCATGCCGTGGCCCATGGCGCGGGCGAGCATGCCGAACGCCGAGCTGCTTTTGCCTTTGCCGTTGCCGGTCAGCACCAGCACCAGGCCGCACTCGTCAGGCGAGTTGGCGATGCGTTCGTCGATCACGGCTTTTTTGCGCTGCATACGCGCCAGATGGCGTTCGTCGCGCTCGGGGGAATCAGTCATGGGGGAGCTCTCCGTTGAGGCTGGATAACGGCGGGCAGGCACAAGAATAGACGGCAAAAAGCCTGGCATCGCCCACCGTGATGCCGCTGGATGGATCAGGCCGGTCTCCGGGCTCATGAGCGGCGTTGGCCTGACTGCGCGCCTTCCCGCTTTGAGCAGTGGCATTCGACGCAGTGTTCACTCATTTACCGTTGCGGGGGCAGCGCCGGGATCGTGGTGGTTCTTCGTGCGAAGACAACCCTCACCGGCTTCCCTGTTTCACTCTGTCGACGCAGGTCACAGAGCACCTGAAACAAGCCGCGAAGGTTAGAGGGTTGGGGATGGAGCGTCAATTAAAGAGGCGGCCATCGGGCGAATAACTGCCGCCGATCAATTATCCGACGCCAATCTTGTGCCACACTGATACAAATGATATCAAAGAGCCATGCTTTTCCCGAAAAGCCCACCACAACAATAAAGGATGATGACGATGCAAGGCATGATCATCAGCAACCCGCGCCTGGAATTCCTGCGCCCGGTGCTTGAACGCTGGTTTGACTGTATCGACCGTTACAACGCCGTACGCGGCGACAGCGACACGCCTTACTGGCATGACGAGAAAGCCAATCTCGGATTGCTCTCGGCCGCAGCCTGGATGGCTGAGCTGGTCACTTTGAACGACACCGCCACGCGCAAACAGAATGAAGAAGGCGAGCGCAACGCCCGCGCCGATCTGTTTCTGGCCGGTGCCGAAGACCGCGCCTTTATCCAGGCCACCCAGCGCTGGCCAAAGGTTACCAACCTGAATCTGACTCAAGCCTTGCTGGACATCACCAACGACGCCAAACGCATCAGCTATGCCAGCGACCTCAAGCTTGGCTGCCTGTTTGTCGCGCCGCAAAAAGCCCAGCACAGCGCCAGCCCCGAAGAGTTGCAGGACATGGTCGACGATCTGCAAAAGGAACACACCTGCGCGGTCGCCTGGTATTTCCCCTATGCCTATCGCAAATTGCGCAGCGAAACCGGCAACTATCACCCAGGCATCGCCGTGCTGTTCAAGGAAGCCCGCGGCTGAGCAGTTGAACCATCGGGCTTGCGCCCTCCTCTATGATTAGGAATGCATTCATAGGGAAGATCAGCAATGCGCAAGCCCCAGCTCGTTTTTGTCATCGCCTTCGCCGGAGGGCTCGCCGCCTGCGGTGAATCCTCCAGCCTGCAAGTCTCCGACGGCACCGGCCCGTCACCCAAGCTGCCCGAACCGAACAAGACCCTGATCCCGACGGTGAACATCGCCCCGGCGATCGGCTGGCCCGAGGGCGCTAAACCGACAGCCGCCACCGGCACCCAGGTCGCAGCATTCGCCGAAGGCCTCGACCATCCGCGCTGGCTCTACGTGTTGCCCAACGGCGACGTGCTGGTAGCGGAAACCAATGCCCCGCCAAAGCCTGACGACAGCAGCGGCATTCGCGGCTGGGTGATGAAGAAGGTCATGGGCAAGGCTGGCGCGGGCGTGCCGAGTCCGAACCGCATCACCTTGCTGCGTGACACCGATCACGATGGCGTCGCGGAAACACGCACGGTGTTCCTGCAGAACCTCAACTCGCCGTTCGGGATGACGCTGGTCGGCAACGATCTTTACGTCGCTGATACCGATCGCTTGCTGCGCTTTAACTACGAAGCAGGCGCGACCGAGATCAAGTCGCAGCCAATCAAGGTAGTCGATCTGCCCGGCGGTACGCTGAATCACCACTGGACGAAAAACGTCATCGCCAGCAAGGACGGCAGCAAGCTGTACGTCACGGTCGGCTCGAACAGCAACGTCGGCGAAAATGGTCTGGATAAAGAAGAAGGCCGCGCGGCGATCTGGGAAGTTGATCGGGCGACCGGTAATCACCGGATCTTCGCTTCGGGTATCCGCAACCCCAATGGCTTGGCCTGGGAGCCGACCAGTGGCGCGCTGTGGACAGCGGTCAACGAGCGCGACGAGATCGGCAGTGACCTGGTGCCGGACTACATCACTTCAGTGAAGGACGGCGGTTTCTATGGCTGGCCGTTCAGTTACTACGGTCAGCATGTCGATGCGCGTGTGTCGCCGCAAAACCCGGATCTGGTGGCCAAAGCCATTGCCCCGGATTACGCGGTCGGGCCGCACACCGCCTCGCTGGGCCTGAGCTTCGCCGCGGGCAACACGTTGCCGGCACAGTTCAAGGAAGGCGCATTTATTGGCCAGCACGGCTCATGGAACCGCAAACCGCACAGTGGCTACAAAGTGATTTTCGTGCCATTTACCGGCGGCAAGCCGAGCGGCAAACCGGTGGATGTGCTGACCGGGTTCCTCGACAAGGATGAGAATGCGCTAGGTCGGCCGGTGGGCGTGGTGATCGATCAGCAAGGCGGCTTGCTGGTGGCGGATGATGTTGGCAACAAAGTGTGGCGAGTCTCGGCCACGAAGTGATGTTGAATGTGACCTGAAACAACTGTGGGAGCGAGCCTGCTCGCGAATGCGTAGTGTCAGTCTCTATTGAGTTGACTGATACACCGCTTTCGCGAGCAGGCTCGCTCCCACATTAGGATTGCTGCGATTTTACTACGGGTTATGCGCCAGATGCTCCGGCTGCAACACCCGCTTGGCACTCAGATAAGCCTTCTGCCAATACGCCTTCGACAGGCTGTCGAGCTTGACCGTCCCGCCCGTGGCAGGCGCATGCACAAACCGCCCTTCGCCGACGTAAATCCCCGCGTGACTGACCTGCGAGCCGCCATTGGTGGCGAAGAAAATCAGGTCGCCAGTCTGCAAGCCTTCCTTGCCGACATTCGGTGCCTGCATGACTATCAGCTCACGCGTCGAACGCGGCAAAGAGATGCCCGCCGCATCACGGTAGACAAAACCGATCAACCCGCTGCAATCAAAGCCTGAATCCGGCGTGTTGCCGCCCCAGCGATAAGGCGTGCCAACCAGACCGAGCGCGCGAAACAGCACGTCTTCAGCAGCCGGTGAAAAAGATTGGGAGGGGCCGAACACGACCGGCGCGCGAACCACCGGCGCAGGTGGCGGCGTGCGACTGGCACAGGCGCTGAGCAGCGCTGCGAAGAGCATCAATGTGAGGCGGGCCGACATCGTCATAAGCAGAACATCCTGATCTGGCTGCGGCTTTTTCTGCCGGTGGACAGAAAACAAAACCGCCTGCGTAAGCACGCAGGCGGTTTGCCATCAATCTAGATTCAGGATTCTAGCGGCTACGCGGCAAACTTCAAGTAAGACTTTAACTTCACCTTGTAAAGTATACGTCTACTCCGTTGCCGGAAGCCTGATTGTCGCCGCGAGCGCAGCGACAACAGGGGAATTACTTACGAGCGGTGACGACTGTCGGAGCGTTGGCCAGAGCGCGTTTCGCTTCGATGAAAGTCTTGCTCCAGTAGCTGTCACCCAGGCTGTCGATGCGAACACCGCCGCTGCGACGACTGCTGGAGTGGATGAACTGGTTGTCACCCAGGTAGATGCCGGCGTGACTGACACGACCGCGACGACCGTTGGTGGCGAAGAACAACAGATCGCCCGGCTCAAGGTTGCTGCGCGAGACCAGCGGCGCATCGACGTTGATCATTTCGCGTGTCGAGCGCGGCAGGTTCATGCCGGCTTCTTCGCGGAACAGATAGCCGATGAAACCGCTGCAATCGAAACCGGCTTCAGAGGTACCGCCGAAACGGTAACGGGTACCGATCAGGGACATGCCGCGTTCGAGGATGCTGTCGGCCAGAACAGGAAGCTGATAAGGCTTCTTGCCATTGAATTCGTTGAGTTCTTTTTCGGTATCCAGCTCTTCCTGGTAAATAACCGAAGACTGGGCCGTGGCAGAATTTTTAACCTGTTGAGGCTGCTCTTGAACTGGAGAATGAGCAGCGCAACCGTACAACAGGGTGACGAGTGCGAGAGGCACGAGGGGTGCGAAGCGCTTTAGCATGGGCACGACCGTGGCTGATAGTTGTAAAGAAGCCGAGACTATGCCCGCTATCAACCTCATTTGCAAATTCAATCGATCTTTTTGTGACTTCCCGGTTTCTCGTTTACATCTAAGCGCTTAAGCCCGATTGAACCGATACGCGGCCTGCACACCGTGCAGGAAAGCGGATTTTCTGGCGCCTGAAATATGCCAAAACACGCTGAAGGCCGCGCGGTTACCAGCCTAGCGTTTCTTTCAAGAAGGGAATGGTCAGCTTGCGTTGAGCCTGCAGAGAGGCCTGATCGAGCTGTTCAAGCAAGTCGAACAGCGCACTCATGCTACGAGTGCCGCGAGTCAAAATAAAATGCCCGACCTCATCGGTCAGGTGCAGACCGCGACGCGACGCGCGCAATTGCAAGGCGCGCAATTTGTCTTCATCGGAAAGCGGACGCATCTGGAAAATCAGCGCCAGGGTCAGGCGCGACTTCAAGTCTGCCAGCTTGACCGGCAGTTCACGCGGAGAGGTGGATGCGGCGATCAGCAGACGCCGACCGCTGTCACGCAGACGGTTGAACAGGTGAAACATCGCCTCTTCCCAGTCAGCCTTGCCGGCAATCACCTGCAAGTCGTCCAGGCAAACCAGTTCGTACTGTTCGAGGTTGTCGAGGATTTCGACGCCGCGGTCCATCAACTCGGCCAACGGCAAATACACAGCCGGCTCCCCCATTTGCTCGAATCGCAGGCACGCAGCCTGCAACAGATGCGTACGCCCTACGCCGTGTTTGCCCCACAGGTAGATCAGGCTTTCTGTCCAGCCGGCGTCGGCTTCGCATAGACGCTCGACATAGCCGAGTGCAGCGGCATTGGCGCCTGGGTAGTAGTTGATGAAGGTGGCGTCGTCACGCAGACGCACACCTAGGGGCAGCTGAATCGGTTTCATGCTGACTGAACAGTTCTCAAGGAACCGTTAGTGGCCTCTGTGTAAAGTTTGCGAAGTTTATACCCGTGAAGCTGAGCGCACAATGCGACAGAGTCCAAGCAAAATCAAAGGTTTGCGTTAATGCACTGGTTTTATGGCAGATTCTTTGGCGCCAGCACCTGCAGGACACGGGCCAACCCGGCTATTCGCCGGGCCACCCTTCGCCATTACAGTTGCGGATCGTCAACGCCACTATAGATGTCGGAGTCCTTGTACAAGTCGTGCACATGGCGCACCAGCACCATGATCACCGCCGCCACTGGCAACGCCAGTAGCACGCCGGTGAAACCGAACAGCTCGCCGCCGGCCAGAATCGCGAAAATCACCGCAACCGGATGCAGACCGATACGATCGCCCACCAGCAAAGGCGTCAGTACCATGCCTTCCAGCGCCTGACCGACCATGAACACCGCAACGATCCCCACCATCGTATACAAGTCGCCACCGAACTGGAACAACCCGGCAATCAGCGCAGCGCCAATACCGATCACGAAACCCATGTAAGGCACGATCGCCGCCAGACCGGCAATCAGGCCGATCAACAACCCCAGTTCCAGCCCGACGATCATCAGGCCCGCTGCGTAGATCACGCCCAGCGCCACCATCACCAGCAACTGACCGCGAACAAACGCGCCCAGTACCTCATGACATTCACCGGCCAACGATACGATGGTCTCTTCCCGATCACGCGGCAGCAGGCTGCGGATCTTGGCCATCATCACGTCCCAGTCGCGCAGCAAGTAAAAACTCACCACCGGAATCAACACCAGATTCGCAAGCCAACCGATAAGCGCCAGGCTCGATGCCGTGGCCTGACTCAGGACCACACTGACGATATCGGTGGTCTGCCCCATGTGCTCGCTGATCGCCGCTTTGACCTTGTCGAATTTCCAGAAACCATCCGACAGACCCAGCTTCGCCTGCGCCCACGGCAACGCCGTGTGTTGCAGCCAGTCGAGCATTTGCGGCGCCAGTTCGTACAGACGCAGTAACTGCTTGGCGAGCATCGGCACCAGCACCAGCAACAGCGCGGTGACGATCAAGGTGAACAAGGCAAACACCGCAATCACGCCCCACGTGCGCGACAGCCCGAGTTTTTCCAGGCGATCCACCAGCGGATCGAACAGATAAGCCAGCAACAGCGCCACCAGAAACGGCGTGAGGATCGGGTGCAACAACCATACAAACGCGCACAGCAGGACTACCCCACCGAGCCAGAACCAACGCCGCGTATCGGCCATGTACCACTCCTGTTGCTTCTATATAAGGAAAGACTTACCAGCGAAACCGCAACGACGGTGCTGCCGGGGTCGGGGCTGGCGCCGCGACAGGTGTTGCGCCGCCAGCCACTGGCTGTGGCGCCGTCACCGGGGCGGGTGCTTCGGCCGGCAACTCCTGCAACTTGGCCAGCGACAATTGCGCACGCATCTGATCGGCGCTGCCATTGACCCGATAGACGACGCGATCGCCGTCAACACTTTGCAGACGCACGCCAAACGGTTCGAGTAACCGCAACAGCGCCGCGTAATGCTCCAGATTCATACCTTGCACTTCCAGGGTCTGTTGCCCCGAAGCGCCCGGTTTGGCAACAAACCGTGGCGCCAGCCGCTCGGCCACCGCCAGCATCACCGCGTCCGCGACAGCAGCCTGATCGGCGCCCTGAACGCTGCCTGCCTCTTTCTGATCGCCCAGCCACAAGTGCCATTTGGCCTGCCACTGCCCGCCTTCTTCGCGCGCATGCACCGCCAGCAGGGCGTCAGCGTTGTAGCGCTCGGAGGCACCGCGCAACGGTGCCGGATCGGTGCCTTCCAGCGCTGGCGCAGTGGCAACCAATTGCTCGCTCAGGTCCGCCAGCGGCAAGCGCAATGGCAAGCCGCGATGTTGCGCGGCCGTACGCAACGGCGCAGCAGCGGCCTGACCATCACCAACCAGACTCGACCCTTCAGCCGAATCGTTCAGCCACCAACTCAGGATCGACGGCCGACTGGCGCCCCACAACGATAACCCGGCACGCCGCAGCGCTTGCTCGGTAGTCGCCGGATCGAAATCGACCTTCAGCACCTCCGGCGGCCCGGCATCGAAACCGAATTGACTGATAATTTGCTGCGGGTCCTTGCGAATCGCCGCCAGCCCCGGATTTTGCGGAGCCTTCGGATCGCCAGTCAAACGCAATACCAGCGTGTCGAGCGCCGCTTGCGTGGCGCGATCACGCTCTTCCGGCGCCTGGCCATTGACCGGCTCACGCACTTGATAAAGGCCTTTGAGATTTTCGGCATGACTCGCCAGGCTGATCAGAGACAAACAACCCACAAACAACAATTTACACAAACGCATGGAGAATTCCCGTCGACAGGAGCGGCTGGAACAGGCCGCGTGAACCGGTTAAGCAAGGCTGTGACAATCTGCCAGCACTAAACATTCACACGACAGCGGTAAAATTTTGCACAGTGATAACGATAGACGGTTAATCGCCACACTTTATACAGGCGTTCATATGGCTCAATTGCAAAAAATTTCCGCTGATATGGCCCTGCCCGTCGGTGCGAGGATGGCCGCTGCCCCTCAAGCCTGATAAAATCGCGCGCCTTCGCAGACCGGCAACAGCCGGGCACCTCGAAACTCGCGTGAGGCCATCGCCCCGTCGATTTCGAAGTTCCCGCTGAACTCGGTCGTTACCCCTGAATCCCCTCCCCTAAAGGCCTGGATCATGAGCAAGCAACCCTCCCTGAGCTACAAGGACGCCGGTGTAGACATCGACGCCGGTGAAGCATTGGTCGAACGCATCAAGAGCGTCGCCAAGCGCACTGCGCGCCCGGAAGTCATGGGCGGCCTGGGCGGTTTCGGCGCCCTCTGCGAAATCCCGGCCGGCTACAAGCAGCCCGTGCTGGTTTCCGGCACCGACGGCGTCGGCACCAAGCTGCGTCTGGCGCTGAACCTGAACAAGCACGACAGCATCGGCATCGACCTGGTTGCCATGTGCGTGAACGACCTCGTCGTTTGCGGCGCTGAGCCGCTGTTCTTCCTCGACTACTACGCCACCGGCAAACTCAATGTCGACACCGCTGCCCAGGTAGTGACCGGCATCGGCGCAGGCTGCGAACTGTCGGGTTGCTCCCTGGTTGGCGGCGAAACCGCTGAAATGCCAGGCATGTACGAAGGCGAAGACTACGACCTGGCCGGTTTCTGCGTCGGCGTCGTGGAGAAGTCGGAAATCATCGACGGCTCGAAAGTCGCCACCGGTGACGCGCTGATCGCGCTGCCATCGTCCGGCCCGCACTCCAACGGCTACTCGCTGATCCGCAAGATCATCGAAGTGTCCGGTGCCGACATCGAAAACATCCAGCTCGACGGCAAACCGCTGGCCGACCTGCTGATGGCTCCAACCCGCATCTACGTGAAGCCGCTGCTCAAGCTGATCAAAGACACCGGCGCCGTCAAAGCCATGGCCCACATCACCGGTGGCGGCCTGCTCGACAACATCCCGCGCGTACTGCCAAAAGGCGCTCAGGCGGTGGTTGACGTAGCGAGCTGGACTCGCCCTGCCGTGTTCGACTGGCTGCAGGAAAAAGGCAACGTCGACGAAACCGAAATGCACCGCGTGCTGAACTGCGGCGTCGGCATGGTCATCTGCGTGGCTCAAGAGCACGTAGAAGTAGCCCTGAAAACCCTGCGTGACGCCGGCGAACAGCCTTGGGTCATCGGTCAGATCGCTGCCGCTGCCGAAGGCGCTGCTCAGGTTGATCTGCAGAACCTTAAGGCTCATTAATGTCCGCAACCTGTGATGTCGTGGTGCTGTTGTCCGGCACCGGCAGTAACTTGCAGGCTCTGATCGACAGCACGCGGGCCGGCGACAACCCGGCCCGCATCGCTGCAGTGATTTCCAATCGCGCCGACGCCTACGGCCTGCAACGCGCCAGTGATGCGGGTATCGCGACTCGCTCGCTGGATCACAAGGCATTCGAAGGTCGCGAGGCCTTCGATGCTGCTCTGATCGATCTGATCGATGAATTCCAACCGAAACTTGTGGTGCTGGCCGGCTTCATGCGCATTCTCAGCGCTGATTTCGTTCGCCACTACCAAGGTCGCCTGCTCAACATCCACCCGTCGCTGCTGCCCAAATACAAAGGGTTACACACTCATCAGCGCGCGCTGGAGGCCGGTGACACCGAGCACGGCTGCTCCGTGCATTTCGTCACCGAGGAACTCGATGGCGGACCACTGGTCGTACAGGCAGTATTACCGGTAGAGTTGCACGACACGCCGCACAGTCTCGCGCAGCGAGTCCACGTTCAGGAACACCTGATCTACCCGATGGCAGTGCGCTGGTTTGCCGAAGGCAGACTGGCACTCGGTGAACACGGTGCTTTACTGGATGGCCAGTTACTCGCGGCCAGCGGCCACTTGATTCGACACTAGGAGATATTATGCGTCGCGCCCTGCTCTTCGCTTGCGCTCTGCTCGCCCTGCCCTTCGCGCAGGCAGCGGAACTTCAACCGTTCTCCGCCAGCTACACCGCCGACTGGAAGCAGTTGCCCATGAGCGGCACCGCCGAGCGCAGTCTGGTAAAGGAAGCCAACGGCGTCTGGAAGCTCAGCTTCAAGGCTTCGATGATGATCGCCAGCCTGACTGAAGAAAGCACCCTGACCCTGGACAAGGACACCTTGCTACCGCAGTCCTACCACTTCGAACGTGGCGGTCTGGGCAAAGCGAAAAAGGCTGATCTGGATTTCGACTGGAACAGCAAGATGGTCACCGGCACCGATCGTGGCGATGCGGTGAAGATCCCGCTGAACCGCGGCATGGTCGACAAGTCCACCTATCAACTGGCGCTGCAACATGATGTGGCTGCCGGCAAGAAGACCATGAGCTATCAAGTGGTCGATGACGGCGAAGTCGATACTTATGACTTCCGCGTACTGGGTTCGGAAAAAGTCGAAACCAAGGCTGGCAAGATCGACGCGATCAAGGTCGAGCGCGTACGCGACCCGACACAAAGCAAGCGCATCACCGTCCTGTGGTTCGCCAAGGACTGGGATTACCTGCTGGTTCGTCTGCAACAGGTTGAAACCGACGGTAAGGAGTACAACATCATGCTCCAGGACGGCATGGTCAACGGCAAAACCGTTAAAGGCAGCTGATCCGCCGCAAGAACAAAGAGCCTCGCGAAAAGCGGGGCTTTTTTTCGCCTGCGATTTCTGCAGCACCACCAGCCAATGTGGGAGCGAGCCTGCTCGCGAAAGCGGAGTGTCAGCCTCTGAAAAGGTTGACTGATCGGACGCCTTCGCGAGCAGGCTCGCTCCCACAGGGTTCAGTGCTAATTCAGACAGAAAACCTGGCGACCATACTGTTCAAATCCACCGCCAACCGCGACAACTCCTGACTCGCCGCACTCGTCTGATTCGCCCCCGCCGAGGTCTGCATCGCCAGATCACGAATATTCATCAGATTACGATCCACTTCCCGCGCCACCGCTGCCTGCTCCTCAGAGGCACTGGCGATCACCAGATTGCGCTCATTGATCAGCGTGAACGCCGAGGCGATCTCTTCAAGTGCAGTCCCGGCAGCCTTGGCCAACTCCAGTGTCGAACGCGCCCGCACATTACTCTGCTGCATTGAACTGACCGCCGAATCGGTGCCCTGCTGAATGCCGCCAATCATCTGCTCGATCTCTTGCGTCGATTGCTGCGTGCGATGCGCCAGTGCGCGCACTTCATCGGCCACCACCGCAAACCCGCGCCCGGCATCCCCAGCCCGCGCGGCCTCAATCGCAGCATTAAGCGCCAGCAAATTGGTCTGCTCGGCAATCGAACGAATCACATCCAGCACTTTGCTGATGCTGTAGACCTTCTTCGCCAGATCTTCCACCTGACTCGCATTGGCTGTCACATCATCGGCGAGCGATTCGATGGACAAAACCGTTTGATGCACCTGTTCGCGACCATGCTGGGCGATGCGGTCAGATTCACGAGAGGCCTCGGAGGTCGCCACGGCATTGCTTGCCACCTCCTCCACCGCTGCCGTCATCTGATTAACCGCTGTAGCCGCTTGCTCGATTTCCAGACTCTGCTGGTGCAAACCGCGCGTAGCGTCTTCCGTAACGCAACTCAGCTCTTCCGACGCCGATGCCAATTGACTGGAGGACTCGGAGATTTGCCGAATCGTGTCGCGCAGGTTGTGTTGCATGCTCTTGAGCGCCTGCAGCAGTCGCGCCGGCTCATCCTTGCCGGTGATGTTGATATCGCCGGTCAGATCACCACCGGCCACCACTTCGGCGACACCCAACGACTGCGCCAGCGGCAGCACGATGCTGCGCGTCAGCAACAGGGCCAGGCCAATGGTGATCAGCGCGGTAACGCCGATCATCACCCCGACCCACACCCGCGAATTCATAAACACCAGCCGCGCTGCTTCAGTGGCGAGATTGGCATTGTGTTTATTCAGCTCAACCAGTTCGCGCAAAAGCACTGCAATTTCATCGGCCAGCGGACTCATCTGGCCGTTGAGGATGGTCGCAGCCTCTTCAACGCGATTCTGCGCAGACAACTGCATGACCTGCGCCTGAAACTCCAGATACTGGTGCTCGGCAACTTTGAAGCGATCAAACAGCTTGCGCTCTTCGGGCAGTACGATCAGCACGTCGTAACGCTGCTGAGCCTCACTTAGCACCCCGCGCAGCTCATTGAGTTTGACGACATTCTGCTCCAGCGCCTGTGGATCGCGGTTGAGCAACAGGCGCATGGTCAGCGCGCGCAGGCGCAACATGTCCTGACTCATCTCGCCGACAGCCATCACGCTGGGCAGCCAATTGTTGTCGACCTCGTCGGACTGCGCGCGCATGTTCGACATTTGCAGCAAGGCGAACGCCCCGAGGGCAAACACCATCAGCGCCAACAGCCCAAAACCGAGGCCGGCGCGCGGGGCAATATTGAGACTACGGATACTCATTGCTCTGGTTCCTTCCAAAAGCGCTGCATCAACCCTGCAGCTGGTTGCTTAAGAAGGTATCGGCCCGGTGAAAATTTGCGTAAGACCAAAACGTGATATCAAAAGGCCTTAATACTCCGAACCGTCGGCATTAACGATTCAGCGTGGTTTTGCCGGACTTGAGCTCCGTTCGCGGCAAGATCGCCAGGAAGTTATCTCTGGCGACTTTTTTAGCAACACCTTCAGGCAGCGCATCAAGGAACGGTTTAAAACTGTGCATTTCCTCACCGAGCTTGTTGAAACGCCCTACCACGTCAGAGCCGAGCATAAAGCGCTCGGGGTATTTCTCGACCAGTGCCAACCATTCCGGGCGCGGCTTGCCCTGCTCATCCAGCAAGTACGGCGTGAGCATGCTCCATGACAGATCGATGAACAGATTCGGATACGCCTCAAGCATGCGGGTCAGGGTTGGCAGCAAGAACTTCAGTTGCGTTTGATGGCGATGGATTTCAGCGCTGGTGCCGGCGTGGGCCCAGATGAATCGCGTGTGCGGGTGATTACGCAGCGGCTCTTCGATTTCCTTCAGGTACAGCGGGTTTTTCTCACGCTTGGAAGTGATGTTGGAATGCAACATCACCGGCAGATCGTTCTCGGCTGCCAAGTGATAGATCTTGGTCATGGCTTCGTTGTTGGCGCGCGGCGTGTCGCCGGACGTCAGCGCCGTGAGGTCATCATGCCGAGTGAACACCTCGCCAATGCCCTGCCAAAGCCCCGGATACAGATCGAGCATGCGCTGGATATGTGCGGCGGAGTTCTTGTCGTTGGGGTTGAAACCCGAGAGGAAGGGATGAAAGTACGGGCGCTGCTCGGCTGACAGCTTTTGCACCGCATCGGCAACAATCACGTCGGTTGCGCTGTACCAATAGGCATCGGCGTCATCCCCGGCGTAATAACGCGGACGCTTGGGTTCGTCCTCGTGCCATTTTTTCGCCACGGGAATCCCGGAAATCATTACATGCTCGACGGACCCGTCCTTCATTGCCGTCAGCAGTTTCGCCATGCCTGCACTTTCCTGAAAAAAATCCACGTAATGCAGGTGCGCATCGCTGTAGGTGTATTCGCGGGCGCTGGCACTGCCGGCAAGCAGCAGAAGGCAGGCAAGACTCAAACGATACAGGGACACAAGTAATCTCCGGGAAGTAGGCATAGCCTAGACCCCGCCCTGACGACAAGGGTTCATCCCGCAGGAAAGTGGAACGCGTACCGGTGGGAATGCTCTATAACTGCAAGATCTTGTTTGATCGAACGACTTTTCCTACTGCCTGCGAGGTTCCCATGACTGTTACCGTCAATACCGTCTCCGCTGAAGGTTTTCGTCACACCGTACAGATTGATGATCACGAATTGTTTGCCGACGTACCGAAATCCGCCGGCGGCGAAGGCTCGGCGCCTGAGCCGCACGATTACTTCGACGCCGCGCTCGGCGCCTGTAAAGCGCTGACCCTGAAGATGTACGCAAAGAAAAAAGACATCCCGCTGACCGGCGTCGGTGTCGACGTCAAACGCGACAACAGCGAAGAACAAAAAGGCAAATACGTCTTGCACGTCACCCTCACCCTGAAAGGCGTACTCACCGATGCTCAGCGTGAGGAACTGCTGCGAGTCGCCGACCGCTGCCCGATCCACAAACTGATGACCACCAGCGAAGTCACCATCGAAACCCACGCCCCGCAAGGCTTTGATAGCCAGTAATCCTCCTCATGCCAGCGGCGGGTTATGCTTCTGGCATCACCCGCTCAGCCTGGAATGCACCATGGACACGCAACCTCTGATCATCCGCCCGCGCGCCGAAGACGTCGAAGGCCAACCGATTCTGCGCCCGCTGCCGTCAGCCAAATGCCGCAGCGTCGGGCCTTTCGTGTTTTTTGATCACATGCTCGAGACGGTATATCCGACGGGCAAAGGCATGAACATCCGACAGCATCCGCACATTGGTCTGTCGACCCTCACGTACTTGTTTGAAGGCCAGCTCCAGCACAAGGACAGCCTTGGCTCGGATCAGGTGGTCAGCGCTGGCGACGTCAGCTGGATGACCGCTGGCAGCGCGATTGCTCACGTTGAACGCACGCCTGAGCCGTTGTGGGACAAAAGCTTCACGATGCACGGTTTACAGATCTGGCTGGCATCACCCAGGGATCATGAACAAGGTCCGGGGCATTACAGCCATCACCCGGCAGCGACATTGCCGATCAGCGACAACCTTGGCGTACAGATCCGCATGATTGCCGGGTCAGGCTTTTGCCTGGAATCGCCGGTGCCGGTGCTTTCTCCTACGCTGTATGCGGAAGTGAAGATGCAAACGGCGACCACTCTGCTGATTCCGACCGAGCATGAAGAGCGGGCGGTGTATGTGTTGAGTGGAGATGCGCAATTGAATGGCGAGGCGATTGAGCCGCATGCACTGGTGGTATTGCCGGCCGGGGAAGAAATGAGCCTGTTTGCCGAAAGCGATGTGCACGCGGTGGTATTTGGCGGCGCGCCGTTGGATGGGCCTCGGCGGATCAACTGGAATTTTGTCGCGAGTGATCCGGCGGCGATCGATGAAGCGCGGCGCAAATGGGCGGCCGGGGAATGGCCGACGGTGCCGGGGGAAGTTGAGCGGATCGAGTTGCCCCGCTGAAGAGCTACCCTCACCCCAGCCCTCTCCCGGAGGGAGAGGGGGCCGACCGAGGTGTCTTGCGTCACCCATCGATCTGAAAAGTCTTGGCGATTATGGATTCACCAAGACACTTTCAGGTCGGCGTAACCCTCAAGCCCCCCCAATCAGTCCCCTCTCCCTTTGGGAGAGGGCTAGGGTGAGGGGGTTTTGCTTTTCAGGCTTCAGCCCTTGAACACTTCATCCAGCAAATCATGCATCGACTTGAACGCGCGCTTGGCGGTCTTCGCGTCGTACATCATCTTGCCCGGCACATTCGCATGCGGATCAGTAAACGAGTGCACAGCACCGCCGTAGCTCAGCAACTGCCAATCGACCTTCGCCGCATTCATCTCGTCTTCAAACGCCGGCAATTGATCTTTAGGCACCAACGGGTCGGCAGCACCGTGCAGCACCAGCACCGAGCCCTTGATGTTCTGCGCATCGGCCGGGTTCGGCGAATCCAGCGTGCCATGGAACGACACCGCCGCCTTCACCGGCGCCCCCGTGCGAGCCAGATCCAGCGCACAGCAACCGCCAAAGCAGAAACCGAACACTGCCAGTTTTGACGTATCAACCGTTGCTTCACCCTGCTTCTGCAACTGCTCAAACGCCGCCTGCATACGCTTGCGCAGTAACGCACGATCATCCTTCAACGGCATCATCGCCGCGCCCGCCTGATCAGCATTCTGCGGACGCACCGCCTGACCGTAGACGTCAGCAATCAACACCACGTAGCCCTTGGCCGCGACCGATTTGGCGATTTCTTCTGCACCGGCGCTGACGCCCATCCAGTTCGGCGCCATCAACAAACCCGGACGCGCGCCTTTGTGTTCGGCGTCGAACGCCAGACGACCTTCATAAGGTTGGCCGTCAATCTGATAGACCACGGAACGTACAGTGACTTGGCTCATTTCTGACTCCTGATTTGTTAAACACCAGAATGAAAAAACCCGCCGAAGCGGGTTTTTCTACAACGTGATCAAGCTGACAGTTCAACCAGCAGCTTGTTCAGACGGCGCACGTAGGCGGCCGGGTCTTTCAAGCTGTCGCCGGCAGCAAGCGCTGCCTGATCGAAGAGGATGTGCGACAGGTCGCCAAAACGCTCTTCGCTCTGCTCGCCGTCGAGTTTCTCGATCAGCGGGTGGCTCGGGTTGAATTCGAAAATCGGCTTCGAGTCCGGCACTTTCTGCCCGCTGGCTTCGAGGATCTGACGCATTTGCAGACCCAGATCCTGCTCGCCGATGGCCAGGATGGCCGGCGAATCGGTCAGACGATGCGATACGCGGACTTCCGCCACAGAATCGCCCAGCGCGGTTTTCAGACGCTCGACCAGACCTTCTTTGGACTTGGCGACTTCTTCCGCGGCTTTCTTGTCCTCTTCCGAGTCCAGATTGCCCAGATCGAGGTCACCGCGTGCCACGTCAACGAAAGTCTTGCCGTCGAATTCGCTGAGGTAGCTCATCAGCCACTCGTCGATACGATCGGTCAGCAGCAACACTTCGATGCCTTTCTTGCGGAAGACTTCCAGGTGCGGGCTGTTCTTGACCTGCGCGTAGGTTTCGCCGGTGAGATAGTAAATCTTGTCCTGACCTTCCTTGGCGCGTGCCAGGTAGTCGGCCAGACCAACGATCTGCTCGCCGTCGTCGCCGTTGGTCGATGCGAAACGCAGCAGACCGGCAATTTTCTCTTTGTTGGCGAAGTCTTCAGCCGGGCCTTCTTTCATGACCTGACCGAAATTCTTCCAGAAGCCTTTGTATTGCTCAGGCTCGTTTTTCGCCAGCTTTTCCAGCATGTCGAGCACGCGCTTGGTCAGCGCGGTTTTCATCGAATCGATGATCGGGTCTTTCTGCAGGATCTCACGCGACACGTTCAGCGACAGGTCATTGGAATCGACCACGCCTTTGATGAAGCGCAGGTACAGCGGCAGGAACGACTCCGCCTGATCCATCACGAACACGCGCTGCACGTACAGCTTCAGGCCTTTCGGCGCTTCACGCTGGTACAAGTCGAACGGTGCGCGGGCCGGCACGTACAGCAGCGAGCTGTATTCAAGCTTGCCTTCAACTTTGTTGTGGCTCCAGGCCAGCGGGTTTTCAAAGTCGTGAGCGATGTGCTTGTAGAACTCCTGGTATTCCTCGTCCTTCACTTCAGTGCGCGGACGGGTCCACAGGGCGCTGGCGCGGTTGACGGTTTCCCATTCAACGGCTGGAACCTCTTCGCCTTCGGCAGCTGCAGCTTCTTTCGGCAGCTCGATCGGCAAAGCGATGTGGTCGGAGTACTTCTTGATGATGTTGCGCAGACGCCAGCCATCGGCGAACTCGTCTTCCGCAGCCTTCAGGTGCAGAACGATACGGGTGCCGCGCTCTGGTTTGTCGATGGTGGCGACTTCGAACTCACCCTCGCCTTTCGACGACCAGTGCACGCCTTCGCTGGCTGGGGTGCCGGCGCGACGGGAATACACGTCAACCTGGTCGGCAACGATGAAGGCGGAGTAGAAGCCCACACCGAATTGACCGATCAGGTGCGAATCTTTTTTCTGATCGCCCGAGAGATTCTTCATGAAATCAGCGGTGCCCGACTTGGCGATGGTACCCAAATGGGTGATCACATCGTCACGGTTCATGCCGATACCGTTGTCTTCGAGGGTGACGGTCTTGGCGTCCTTGTCGAAGCTCACACGGATTTTCAGATCAGCGCCACCTTCGAGCAATTCTGGCTTGGCCAGGGCTTCGAAGCGCAGCTTGTCGACAGCGTCAGAGGCGTTCGAGATCAATTCGCGAAGGAAAATTTCCTTGTTGGAATACAGCGAATGGATCATGAGGTGCAGCAGCTGCTTTACCTCGGTCTGGAAGCCCAGGGTTTCCTTTTGAGTTTCCACACTCATGGTCATCAAACTCCAATCAGATGGCAGTGGCCGCGACCCGAAATGGTCGGCGGCGGGTTGTCTTGTGAGTTTGGGGCGCTGTTCAGGATTTCAAGGGCTCATCGATTTTGAAGTGCGCGCGAGCGGTGGCAATCGGTTCGCTTTCGGTGCTTTGCCAGGCGGTGATGGCGACGTTGGCGACGCGACGCCCCTGGCGACAGACCTGACACTTGGCCCAGGTATCGCGGAACTGCCCGGCGCGCAGGTAGTCGAGAGAGAAATCGATGATCTTCGGCACACCCGGCGTTTCGGTGAAAATCAGCAGATGCAGGGCGGCGGCCAACTCCATGAACCCGGCAATGACACCACCGTGAATTGCCGGCAATAAAGGGTTACCAATGTTGTCCTTGTTCGCCGGCAACTTGAACAACAGTTCATCGCCGACTCGCGAGCACTCAATGCCGATCAGCCCGGCGTAGGGAATCAACTGCAACAGCGGCGCGTAGTCGCCCTGAGCGTGAGCCTGCTGCAACTGCTGCTTTAGGTCGTCGCTCATTACCCTTCTCCTTTGATTGCGCCGCCAAAGCCTTTGGTGCCTTTGAGGCCCTTGCCCATGCGCATGAACGTCCCGACCACATGGGCGATCGGGTGCTCGGGATCGTCCTGATAGGCGAAACCGCGAGCGAAGATCACGTCGGTGGTCACGCGGTAGCACTGGGCGAAGCCATACACATCCTTATCGGGTTCGGCGGCATGCATGTAGTCGATGCGCAAGTCGAGCGTCGGGCAGACCTCGAATTCCGGCAAAACGCACAGCGTGGACATTCCGCAGGCGGTATCCATCAACGAAGTAATTGCGCCGCCGTGGATCACGCCGGTCTGTGGATTACCGACGATTTTGGTGCTGTACGGAAGGATCACCGTAAGCCCTTCGCTGGACGCGCTGTGCACGCGCAATCCAAGTACCTGACAGTGTCGCAGCGCGGAGAGAAACCGCGTCGCGCGCTCAAAAACGGGGTTTTCGGCCATTTGATAATTACTCTCGTTAGAGCCCTTTGCCAGTAGTAAGGAATACAGCAAAAGTTCCGCTTAAAAACAAACTTATATATCTGAAAGAAATGAGGAACTTAACCCTCAGCGCCAAGCTCTTAAGGCCAGTAGTTATTTTCCATAAGGAGAAACACCCCATGCGTAAGACTTTAGCTATTGCCTTGATGTTGACCGCTTCCCTCGGTCTCGCTGCCTGCGATAAAAAATCCGAGGACAAAGCTCAAGATGCCAACCAACATGCTGAACAAGCTCAGCAAGACATGAACAAAGCTCAGGATAAAGTGAACGACGCTGCGAAAGAAAACGCCGAAGCTGCCAAAGCTCAGGCTGAATCGAACGCCGCTGCTCAAGAAGAAGCTGCCAAGAAGCAATAATCCGCTTTTTGCTGCAGAAAAAAGAAAACCCGCCAAGTGCGGGTTTTCTTTTGCCTGTCATTTAACGCCTGCTGCGCCTTAGAGCAACACAGTTCTAAAAGTCGGACTAATCATCAACAACAACGAACACACTAAGCCGACGAACCAGACCAGGCTGCGCAACGACGGCTGATCAGCCAGGTAAAGCCACAAGTAGAAAATCCGCGCGATCACAAAGATGATCGCCAATGTATCGATCAGCCAGCCCGCCGTTTGTGTGGTGTGCGCCATCAGCACACCGACCGCAAACAATATGAACGCTTCGATACTGTTCTGGTGAGCCGCCAGCGCCCGTGCGCCGTAGCCGGTCAATTGCGCCTGTTGCTGACGCGGCAGGTGATTGTTGTAACCGCCCTGCTCTTTCATGGCCTTGGCCACGGGCATACGCGCGACGTAGATCAGCAACGCACTAATAAACACACACCAGAACGGAATACTCATCAAGCAGCCTCTTTGTTCGCCTCGGGAATGGGCGCCTCTGTAGGGGTATAGACCATGACATCGAGAACGTCGGAATGAAACTCGCGGCGATACAGGACCAATACCACGCCGGCGCTCATCAACATGAACAGCCATGGGCTGACGAACCACGCGAGCATGGTCATGCCGAAGTAATAGGAGCGCAGACCGAAGTTGAACTGGTTGGCCGCCATCGAAATCACCCGTGCTGCCCGTGCCGCGAACGCCTTACGCTCCTGCTCGGAGACATGGCGCTCACCGATCATCGGCGCCGAGCCGACCAGCACAGCCGCGAAGTTGTACTGACGCATGCACCAACTGAAGGTGAAGAACGCGTAGACAAACACCATCGCCAGACACAGCAATTTGATTTCCGACATGCCCTGCGACGCCTGTTGCACCATCGGAATATCCGCCAACAACGATACCGCGCGCTCGGACGCGCCAAGCACGGTGAGAATGCCGGCGAGAATAATCAGCGTGCTTGAGGCAAAGAATGAGGCGTTGCGCTCAAGATTACCGATCACGCTGGCGTCGGCGATGCGGTTGTCACGCAGCAACATGCGGCGCATCCAGTCTTCGCGGTACAGGTGCAGCACGCTCGCCAGACAGGCTGTATCGCGTCCCTTCCAGGAGGCATAACGGGTATAACCGCCCCAGCATATGACAAACCAGACGGCCGCGAGCAGGTGGATAAGGTTGGCTTGGATGAACGACATGCAATTCCCTGTGAGGTGTGTACACGCACTGTTTACTTGTGGGAGCGAGCCTGCTCGCGAAAGCGGTGTGTCAGCCGCCATCAATGTTGCGCGATACGCCGCTTTCGCGAGCAGGCTCGCTCCCACATTGAGATTTCGGCAACCCTTCGACGTTAGCTCAGGGAAAAAGACACTGCCTGACGCGCATAAAAAATGCCCCGTATCGATTGATACGGGGCATTTCTGTTTAAGCGTTGAAGACCCGCTTATGGCGGGTCACGCAACATCAGGCAACCGCTTCGCTGCGTTTACCCAGCATGCGATCGCAAACAACCGCAACCACCAGGGTCATCACGCACGGCACCAGCCACGCGAGCCCCTGCTCGCTCAGCGGCAGGTGGGACAACTGCGATGGCATCCAGCCGGCCAGACCGGCGCCTTTCAGCGCGTCAATGGTGCCGAAGATGAACGACACCAGCATCACCGGGCCGAGAATCCGGCCATGCTCATGCCAGAAGTCTTTGCAGAAGCTCAGCGCGACCAGAACGATGCATGGCGGGTAGATCGCCGTGAGCACCGGAATCGAAAACGCAATCAGCTTGGTCAGGCCCAGGTTGGACACCAGCAGCGAGAACGCCGCCAGAATGATCACCAGGGTCTTGTAGGACAGTGGCAGCACACGGCTGAAGTATTCAGCGCAAGCACAGGTCAGGCCGACCGCTGTCACCAGACACGCCAGCGAGATCAGCACCGCGAGGAAACCGCTGCCCAGCGAACCGAAGGTGTGTTGCACATACGCGTGCAATACCGCCGCGCCATTGGTCGCGCCCGCTGCTACTTCGTGGCTGCCGGAACCAAGACGGAACAGGCTGACATAGACCAGCGCCAGACCGACACCGGCAATCAGACCAGCGATGATCGCGTAACGGGTGATCAGCGCCGGCGACTCGACGCCACGGGAGCGAATCGCGTTAACGATGACGATGCCGAACACCAGTGCACCCAAGGTGTCCATGGTCAGGTAACCATTGATAAAGCCTTGGGAGAACGGTGCCGCCACGTACTCCGGCGTGCCGTGACCGATGTCACCGGCCGGCAAGGCGAATGCAGCGATACCCAGCACTGCCAGCGCGATGATCTTCAACGGCGCGAGGAAGCGGCCAACAGTGTCCAGCAAACGCCCTGGGTAGAGCGAAATGAAGAACACCAGCAGGAAGTAAACCGAGCTATAGAGGAACAGTGCCAACGGGCTTTCGCCTGTCAATGGCGCCAGACCGACTTCAAAGGACACAGTCGCCGTACGCGGGGTGGCGAACAGCGGGCCGACCGCCAGATAGCAAGCCGCAGCCAGAATGCCGCCGGCGATCTTGCCGATCGGACTGCTCAGCGCATCCATTGCCCCACCGACCTTGGCCAGTGCAACGACAGTGATCACCGGCAAACCCACCGCAGTGATCAGGAAGCCCAGCGCGGCCATCCAGACGTGAGGTCCGGCCTGCAAGCCAACGATCGGCGGGAAAATAATGTTGCCAGCCCCGACGAACAGGGCAAACGTCATAAAACCAAGTGCCAGGATGTCCTGACCTTTCAAAACTTTCATTAAGGTAATACCACACTACTGAATCGGAATTTAGAGGGGGATTGCCCTGTGTAATTAGGGAAATGCTGTCGATCCGTATGGGACTGACCCTTAAAGCGCGTTGCATGCCTTGTGGGCGGCAGACGCAAAAATGGCTGCTAGCCTAACGAATTTGACTTACAAACGCACTGTTAGAGGGCGAACTATCCGATACGCGACGTTTCCGTGTCGCGTTTTTGCATGTAATTGGGCGAAAGCCTATAAATCAGCGAATGCCAGAAACGACAAAGGCCACCCGAAGGTGGCCTTTGTTAGGTAAAGCGTCAGCTAAGCGCGAGGCTTACTTGACAGCCCAACCAGTCAGCTCGGCCAGGGCCTTGCCGATGTCTGCCAGCGAACGCACGGTTTTAACGCCTGCGTCTTGCAGAGCAGCGAATTTCTCGTCTGCAGTGCCTTTGCCGCCAGAGATGATTGCGCCAGCATGGCCCATGCGCTTGCCCGGAGGAGCAGTCACACCAGCGATGTAGGAAACAACCGGCTTGGTCACGTGTGCCTTGATGTAGGCAGCCGCTTCTTCTTCAGCCGAACCGCCGATCTCGCCGATCATGACGATCGCTTCGGTCTTCGGGTCTTCCTGGAACAGCTTCAGGATGTCGATGAAGTTCGAACCCGGGATCGGGTCACCACCGATGCCGACGCAAGTCGACTGACCGAAACCGGCGTCAGTAGTTTGCTTGACAGCTTCGTAGGTCAGGGTGCCGGAACGCGAAACGATACCGACCTTGCCTGGCAAGTGAATGTGACCTGGCATGATGCCGATCTTGCACTCGCCCGGAGTGATAACGCCTGGGCAGTTAGGGCCGATCAGGACTACGCCCAGCTCGTCGCACTTAACTTTAGCGTCCAGCATGTCCAGGGTAGGAATGCCTTCGGTGATGCAAACGATCAGCTTGATGCCGCCGAATGCCGCTTCCAGGATCGAATCCTTGCAGAAAGGAGCCGGAACGTAGATCACGCTGGCGGTAGCGCCAGTGGCTTCTACTGCGTCTTTGACGGTGTTGAACACTGGCAGACCCAGGTGCTCGGTGCCGCCTTTGCCAGGAGTAACGCCACCAACCATCTTGGTGCCGTATTCGATGGCTTGCTGGGTGTGGAAACTACCTTGCGAACCGGTAATACCCTGGCAGATAACTTTGGTGTCTTTATTGATCAGGACGCTCATTATTTGCCCTCCGCAGCTTTGACAACTTGTTGAGCAGCGTCGGTCAGGCTGGTAGCAGCGATGATGTTCAAACCGCTTTCTGCCAGTACTTTAGCGCCCAGCTCAGCGTTGTTGCCTTCAAGGCGAACAACAACCGGGATTTTCACGCCGACTTCTTTCACAGCGCCGATGATGCCTTCGGCAATCATGTCGCAGCGAACGATGCCGCCGAAGATGTTGACCAGTACTGCCGCGACGTTGGTGTCGGACAGGATGATCTTGAACGCTTCAGTTACGCGCTCTTTGGTAGCGCCACCACCTACGTCGAGGAAGTTGGCTGGCTTGCCGCCATGCAGGTTGACGATGTCCATGGTACCCATGGCCAGGCCAGCACCGTTGACCATGCAGCCGATGTTGCCTTCCAGTGCCACGTAGTTCAGTTCGAACTTGGCAGCGTGCGCTTCGCGCGGATCGTCTTGCGACGGATCGTGGAAAGTCTTCAGCTTAGGCTGACGGTACATTGCGTTGGCGTCGATGTTGATCTTGGCGTCCAGGCAGTGCAGATCGCCGTCAGCCTTGATCACCAGCGGGTTCACTTCCAGCAGAGCCAGGTCGTGATCCTTGAACAGCTTGGCCAGACCTACGAAGATCTTGGCGAACTGAGCAACCTGCTTGCCTTCCAGACCCAGCTGGAATGCCAGCTCGCGACCCTGGAATGGCTGAGCGCCAACCAGTGGATCGATAGTGGCCTTGAGAATTTTTTCTGGAGTGTCGTGAGCGATTTTCTCGATGTCCACGCCACCTTCGGTGGAAGCCATGAACACGATGCGACGGCTCGAACGGTCAACGACAGCGCCCAGGTACAGCTCTTTAGCGATATCAGTGCACGATTCAACCAGGATCTTGGTGACTGGCTGGCCATTGGCGTCAGTCTGGTAAGTCACCAGACGCTTGCCCAGCCACTGCTGTGCGAAGGCTTTGGCGTCTTCTTTGCTGCGAACCAGCTTGACGCCGCCCGCTTTACCGCGACCACCGGCGTGGACCTGGGCTTTGACAACCCACTCGCTGCCGCCGATTTTGTCGCAAGCTTCTGCTGCTGCTTCCGGGGTGTCTACTGCGTAACCAGTGGAAACTGGCAGGCCGTATTCAGCGAACAGCTGCTTACCCTGATACTCGTGAAGATTCATGCTTTTTACCGTCTTCGTTAGGTACTGCGCATTCGGCGCTGCGCTCGTTTGAGTGCCGCGCCACCTGTGACTGCTGCTTGCGTAGCTGAGCTACGCAAGACTGCGTCCAGCGGACATTCCGCGGTGAGACTTGCTCGCAAGGCTCACGACGGGCCGTTACCGCCGTGGTTTCTTATTGTCTGTTAACGCTTTTTGCGGTTGGCAATGTGGATGGCACCGCCATTTACAGCCAGAGCAGCTTCGTGCAAGGCTTCAGACAGGGTCGGATGGGAGAAAACCATCATGCCCAGGTCTTCAGCGCTGGTGCCGAATTCCATACCGATCGCGCCCTGCTGAACCAGTTCTGCAGCGCTCGGGCCAATCACGTGCACGCCCAATACGCGGTCAGTCTTGGCATCAGCGATGACCTTGACGAAACCACCGGTATCGTTGGCGGCCATGGCACGGCCGGAAGCGGCGAACGGGAAGGTGCCGACGTTAACTTCAACGCCTTCAGCTTTCAAGGCCTGCTCGGTTTTGCCAACCCACGCGATTTCCGGGTGAGTATAAATAACCGAAGGGATCAGGTCATAGTTCATCTGGGCTTTGTGGCCCTTGATGCGCTCGACAACCATGATGCCTTCTTCGGAAGCTTTGTGAGCCAGCATCATGCCGCGAACCACGTCACCGATGGCGAAAACGCCCGGTACGGTGGTGGCGCAGTGATCGTCAACGTGCACGAAACCGCGCTCGTCGAGGGTCACGCCGCTGTCGGCAGCCAGCAGATCAGTGGTCACCGGACGGCGACCAACGGCTACGATCAGCTTGTCGAAAGTGATGGTCTGTTCGCCGTTGGCGTCGGTGTAGTTCACAACGACTTCGTCGCCGTTCACTTTCGAGCCGGTCACGCGAGCGCCCAGCTTGATGTCCAGACCTTGTTTGGTCAGGGTTTTCAGCGCTTCCTTGGAAACAGCGGTGTCCGCTGCCATCAGGAAGGTGTCCAGCGCTTCCAGAACAACCACTTCCGAACCCAGACGCGACCACACCGAACCCAGTTCCAGACCGATCACGCCAGCGCCGATCACGCCCAGACGCTTAGGTACGGTCTGGAATTCCAGTGCGCCAGTCGAATCAACGATGACTTTCTGATCAACCGGAGCCGGTGGAATATCGATCGGACGCGAACCTGGAGCCAGGATGACGTTTTCAGCTTCGATGACTTCAACCGAGCCGTCTGGCTTGGTGACTTCGACTTTCTTGCCAGCCAGCAGTTTGCCGTGGCCCTGGATCGAAGTAACGCCGTTGGCCTTGAACAGAGTGGCAACGCCGCCGGTCAGGTTCTTGACGATGCCAGCCTTGCGGCCAACCATCGCAGCGACGTCCATTTTGACTTCGCCAGTCGAGATACCGTGAACGTTGAAGCTTTCTTTCGCTTCCTTGTATTTCCAGGAGCTGTCGAGCAGCGCCTTGGAAGGAATGCAGCCCACGTTCAGGCAGGTGCCGCCCAGGGCTTGCTTGCCTTCTGCGTCGGTGTATTTCTCGATGCAGGCAGTGGTCAGACCCAGCTGCGCGGCCTTGATGGCAGCCACGTAGCCACCAGGGCCAGCACCGATCACTACTACGTCAAATTTCTGCGACATTCAAAAAATCCTCTTTAGCAATAAAGCTACAAGCCGCAAGCTACAAGCTTCCAGCCACCCCGCTCGCTTTGAACTTGTGGCTTGAAACTTGAAGCTTGCAGCTGTTTTTTAGATATCCAGCAACAGACGAGCCGGATCTTCCAGCAGGTTCTTGATGGTCACCAGGAAGGTCACAGCTTCTTTGCCATCGATCAGACGGTGATCGTAGGACAGTGCCAGGTACATCATCGGACGGATAACGACCTGACCGTTGATGGCCATAGGACGCTGGATGATGTTGTGCATGCCCAGAATCGCTGCCTGCGGCGGGTTGACGATCGGGGTCGACATCATCGAACCGAAGGTACCACCGTTGGTGATGGTGAAGGTACCACCGGTCATCTCGTCCATCGACAATTTGCCGTCACGGGCTTTCTTGCCGAAAGTGGCGATGCCGCCTTCGATTTCAGCCAGGCTCATCAGCTCGGCGTTACGCAGAACCGGAACAACCAGGCCACGGTCGCTGGAAACGGCAACGCCGATGTCTGCGTAGCCGTGGTAAACGATGTCGCCGCCGTCGATCGACGCGTTGACAGCCGGGAAGCGTTTCAGCGCTTCGGTGGCCGCTTTAACGAAGAACGACATGAAGCCCAGGCGTACGCCGTTGTGGGACTTCTCGAACAGGTCCTTGTACTTCGAACGCAGGGCCATGACTTCAGTCATGTCGACTTCGTTGAAAGTGGTCAGCATCGCCATATTCGACTGTGCTTCAACCAGACGCTTGGCCACGGTGGCGCGAACGCGGGTCATCGGTACGCGCTTCTCGATGCGGTCGCCAGCGGCGAACACAGGAGCGGCGGCCGAAGGAGCAGCAGCCTTGGCAGGCGCGGCAGCCGGAGCGGCTTTCTTGGCAGCAACAGCAGCAACCACGTCTTCCTTGGTCACACGACCGCCTTTGCCGGTGCCGGCAACGGAAGCGATGTTGATGCCGTTTTCTTCAGCCAGCTTGCGCGCAGCAGGAGCAGCAACTGGATCGTCTTCGCCTTCGGCAGCAGCCGGTGCAGCGGCAGCAGCGGCCGGAGCAGCAGCGGCGGCTGGAGCAGCGGCAGCAGCGCCGCCCGCTTCGATGGAGCCCAGCACTTCGTCGGACAGAACGGTGTCGCCTTCGTTCTTGATGATTGCGCCCAGCACGCCGTCGGCGGTAGCCAGAACTTCCAGTACGACTTTGTCAGTTTCGATGTCGACGATCAGGTCGTCACGTTTGACGGCGTCGCCCGGTTGCTTGTGCCAGGTGGCAACGGTGCCATCGGCAACCGATTCCGGGAAAGTGGGGGCTTTGATCTCGATAGCCATTATCTGTGGTTCCTTAAATTCGGTTTCAGGTGCGCGAAGGCGTTAAATGGTAAACGCGTCTTGCAGGAGTTTTTCCTGCTGCTCGGCGTGCATCGATGCGTAACCACAAGCTGGGGCAGCAGAAGCCTCACGGCCCGCGTACTCAAGTACGAGAGACTTGTCGAGGTTCCCGATGCTGCGACGCAAGTGGTGCTGGCTGCAGTACCAGGCGCCCTGGTTCATCGGCTCTTCCTGACACCAAACGGCATTTTTGACGTTGGTGTATGGAGCCAGGACTTCTTTCAAGTCGTCCTCAGGGAATGGGTACAGCTGCTCGATCCGCACGATGGCGATATCTTCACGGCCTTCGGCACGGCGTTTTTCCAGCAGATCGTAGTAGACCTTGCCGCTGCACAGAACAACGCGCTCGACCTTTTTCGGGTCCAGTGCATCGATTTCCGGGATAACGGTCTGGAACGAACCTTCGGCCAGATCTTCCAAAGTCGAGATGGCCAGCTTGTGGCGCAGCAGCGACTTCGGCGTCAGCACGATCAGCGGCTTGCGCAGCGGACGAATCACCTGACGACGCAGCAAGTGGTAGATCTGTGCTGGCGTGGTCGGTACAGCTACCTGAATGTTGTGCTCGGCGCACAGTTGCAGGTAACGCTCAAGACGTGCCGAGCTGTGCTCAGGGCCCTGACCTTCGTAACCGTGTGGCAGCAACATGGTCAGACCGCACAGACGGCCCCACTTGTGCTCGCCGCTGGTGATGAACTGGTCGATAACAACCTGTGCACCGTTGGCGAAGTCGCCGAACTGGGCTTCCCAGATCACCAGCGCATCCGGCGTAGTGGTCGAGTAACCATATTCGAAAGCCAGTACCGCTTCTTCCGACAGGAACGAGTCGTACAGGTCAAAGCGTGGCTGACCGTCGTACAGGTGTGCCAGCGGAATGTAGGTGCCCGCGTCTTTCTGGTTGTGCAACACAGCGTGACGGTGCGAGAACGTACCGCGGCCGATGTCCTGACCGGTCATGCGGATCGGGTGACCTTCGAACGCCAGGGTCGCGTACGCCATGGTTTCGGCGTAACCCCAGTTGATCGGCAGGCCGCCGGCTTGCATTTTCTGACGGTCTTCGTAGATCTTCGCAACCTGACGCTGAACAACGAAGCCGTCCGGAATTTCCAGCAGCTTGGCGGACAGTTCTTGCAGGGTCTTCAGATCGAAACGCGTGTCGTGACGCGCAGTCCAGGCGTGGCCCAGATACGGACGCCAGTCGACGAACAACTCTTTGTTCGGCTCTTTGACCAGCGATTTCACTACGTGCAGACCGTTGTCCAGCGCGTTGCGGTATTCGTCGACCTTGGCCTGAACACGCTCAACGTCCAGTACACCGGACTGGGTCAGACGATCAGCGTACAGCTCACGGGTGGTGCGCTGCTTGGTGATCTGCTGATACATCAGAGGCTGGGTGCCGCTTGGCTCGTCAGCTTCGTTGTGGCCGCGACGACGGTAGCAGACCAGGTCGATCACCACGTCACGCTTGAACTGCATGCGGTAGTCGATGGCCAGCTGGGTCACGAACAGAACGGCTTCCGGATCATCACCATTCACATGGAGGATCGGCGCCTGGATCATCTTCGCAACGTCGGTGGCGTACTCGGTGGAACGTGAGTCCAGCGGGTTGCTGATGGTGAAACCAACCTGGTTGTTGATCACGATGTGCACGGTACCGCCGGTCTTGAAACCGCGGGTCTGCGACATCTGGAAGGTTTCCATGACCACGCCCTGACCTGCGAATGCAGCGTCACCGTGGATGGAGATCGGCAGAACCTTCTCACCGGTCGGATCGTTACGACGATCCTGACGGGCGCGAACCGAACCTTCTACCACCGGGGAAACGATTTCCAGGTGGGACGGGTTGAACGCCATGGCCAGGTGAACTTCACCGCCGGCGGTCATCACGTTGGACGAGAAGCCCTGGTGATACTTAACGTCACCGGAACCCAGCTCGACCTTCTTCTTGCCTTCGAACTCGTCGAACAACTCGCGCGGGTTCTTGCCGAAGGTGTTGACCAGTACGTTCAGACGGCCACGGTGGGCCATGCCGATGACGACTTCCTTGGTGCCGTAGGAACCGGAACGCTGGATCAGTTCGTCGAGCATCGGAATCAGGCTTTCGCCGCCTTCCAGACCGAAACGCTTGGTGCCCGGGTATTTGGTGCCCAGGTATTTTTCCAGGCCTTCACCGGCTGTCACGCGCTCAAGCAGGTGGCTCTTGATGTCGGCGGAGTACGTCGGACGACCACGCACGCTTTCCAGACGCTGCTGGAACCACTGGCGCTGCTCGGAATCGGTGATGTGCGTAAATTCAGCGCCGATGGTGCGGCAATATGTCTGCTGCAACGCTTCGTGAATTTCGCGTAGGCTCGCTTCCTCTTTGCCGATGAACAGGTCGCCGGCACGGAAGGTCGTATCAAGATCGGCATTGGTCAAGCCGTAATGATTGATCGACAGGTCTGCAGGTGCAGGACGCTGCCACAGCCCCAGCGGGTCAAGCTGGGCTGCCTGGTGGCCACGCATACGGTAGGCCTGGATCAATCGCAGCACTTCAACTTGCTTCTTCTCGTGCTCACTGCTCACGCTGCCGGCGGAAACCGGTTGAGCGCGGCGCTGGTTCTTTGCCAGCAGCACGAAATGATCGCGAATTGTCGAGTGCGAAACATCAGTGGCAGAGTTGCCGTCGGCAGGCAACTTCTGAAAGTAGGTGCGCCACTCTTCTGGCACAGCGTTAGGGTCGTGCAGGTAGAGCTCATAAAGCTCTTCCACATAGGCAGCGTTTCCACCTGAAAGGTAGGCGCTGTTCCACATGCGCTGCATCACGCTTTCTTGCATGCTTGGTCACCCTCGGTTAGGGGAACACCATCGATGTCGACACCGAGCAAACTTGCAGAAGTCCGAATGCAGCGACTAAAACAAGCCACTTAGGATCACACTGATAGTCCGGGTACCAGCCCGGATGCCCCTGCTTGTCTCATTTCTTCAAAATAAGAGCCGCAGCTTATGGCTACTGCTCTGGTTATAGCCATGACGCGGGTTGAAGCCCGCGCCACAGCCTCTACGGTACAGCGGTTACAGCAGCTGAATCACACGCCGCTCGAAAGCAGCATGTTACGGATGTGACCGATGGCCTTAGTCGGGTTCAGGCCTTTCGGACATACGTTGACGCAGTTCATGATGCCCCGGCAGCGGAAAACGCTGAACGGGTCATCGAGCGAAGCCAGGCGCTCGGATGTCTTGGTGTCACGGCTGTCTGCCAGGAAGCGATAAGCTTGCAGCAGCGCAGCTGGACCCAGGAACTTGTCCGGGTTCCACCAGAAGGACGGGCAAGAGGTCGAGCAGCAAGCGCACAGGATGCACTCGTACAGACCGTCGAGCTTTTCACGCTCTTCTGGCGACTGCAGACGCTCGATGGCCGGAGCCGGCGTGTCGTTCTGCAGGTAAGGCTTCACCTTCTCGTATTGCTTGTAGAAGATGCTCATATCAACGACCAGGTCACGGATAACCGGCAAACCTGGCAGCGGACGAACGATCAACTTGTTACCTTTTACAACGGCAGACAGCGGCGTGATGCACGCCAGACCGTTCTTGCCGTTGATGTTCATGCCGTCGGAACCACAAACGCCTTCACGGCAAGAGCGACGATAGGAGAAACCCTCGTCCTGCTCTTTGATCAGGGCCAGTACGTCCAGCACCATCAGGTCTTTACCACCAGTATCGACCTGGAATTCCTGCATGAACGGCGCGGCGTCCTGATCAGGGTTGTAACGATAAACGCTGACTTGCAACATGGCGGCCACCCTTAATAAGTCCGAATCTTAGGTTCAAAAGTCGGAACAGTCTTCGGCGAGAAGTTCACGGCACGCTTGGTGACGCGCTTGTCACCCGGGAAGTACAGGGTGTGGCACAGCCAGTTTTCGTCGTCACGGTCTTCGAAGTCTTCACGGGCGTGAGCACCGCGCGACTCTTTGCGGACTTCAGCGGCGATGGCAGTAGCTTCAGCCACTTCCAGCAGGTTTTGCAGTTCCAGCGCTTCGATACGGGCAGTGTTGAACGCCTGCGACTTATCGTTGATCTTCACGTTGGCGATGCGGGTACGCAGGTCAGCAAGCTGAGCGATACCTTTCTGCATGTATTCGCCAGTACGGAATACACCGAAGTAGTTCTGCATGCAGTTCTGCAGCTCGCGACGCAGGGTTGCCACATCTTCACCGTCGGTACGGCTGTTCAGCGCGTTCAGACGCGACAGGGCAGCTTCGATGTCGGCTTCGGTAGCGTCGTCGTATTCGATGCCGTCGGTCAGGGCTTTTTCCAGGTGCAGGCCGGCAGCGCGGCCGAATACCACCAGGTCGAGCAGCGAGTTGCCGCCCAGACGGTTGGCACCGTGAACCGACACGCAAGCCACTTCGCCCACAGCGAACAGACCAGGAATGATCTTGTCGACGCCTTCAGCGTCCTGGGTGATCGCCTGGCCATGAATGTTGGTGGCAACGCCGCCCATCATATAGTGGCAAGTCGGAACAACAGGAACCGGCGCAACAACCGGGTCAACGTGTGCAAAAGTCTTCGACAGTTCGCAGATGCCTGGCAGACGGCTGTGCAGCACTTCCTCGCCCAGGTGGTCGAGTTTGAGCAGTACGTGGTCGCCATTCGGACCGCAACCGTTGCCGGCGATGATTTCTTTAACCATCGAGCGAGCAACTACGTCACGACCGGCGAGGTCTTTGGCGTTCGGAGCGTAACGCTCCATGAAACGCTCGCCGTGCTTGTTGATCAAGTAACCACCTTCACCACGGCAACCTTCGGTAACCAGTACACCGGCGCCGGCGATGCCGGTCGGGTGGAACTGCCACATTTCGATGTCTTGTACCGGCACGCCAGCACGCAGAGCCATGCCGACGCCGTCACCGGTGTTGATCAGGGCGTTGGTGGTGGATGCGTAGATACGGCCTGCACCGCCGGTAGCCAATACGGTGGCTTTAGCGCGGATGTAGGTGGTTTCGCCGGTTTCGATGCAGATTGCAATCACACCGACGAAGTCGCCTTCCTGGTTTTTCACCAGGTCGACAGCGTAGTACTCGTTCAGAAACGTGGTGCCGGCTTTCAGGTTGCCCTGATAAAGGGTGTGCAGCAGCGCGTGACCGGTACGGTCGGAAGCCGCGCAAGTACGTGCAGCCTGCCCGCCTTTACCGTAGTCCTTGGACTGACCACCGAACGGACGCTGATAGATGCGGCCTTGTTCGGTACGCGAGAACGGCATGCCCATGTGGTCCAGCTCGTAAACGGCAGCCGGGCCTTCCTGACACATGTATTCGATAGCGTCCTGGTCACCGATGTAGTCGGAACCCTTGACGGTATCGTACATGTGCCAGCGCCAGTCATCATTCGGGTCAGCGGACGCGATTGCGCACGTGATGCCGCCCTGAGCGGATACAGTGTGCGAACGGGTCGGGAAAACCTTGGTGATCACGGCAGTCTTGTGACCGCCCTGTGCCAGTTGCAGCGCAGCGCGCATGCCGGCACCGCCACCACCAATAATGATGGCGTCGAAAGAAATCGTTGGAATGTTAGCCATGACTCAGATACCCCAGAGAATCTGCACACCCCAGACGAAGTAAGCGAACATCGCAACGCCGCATACTGCCTGGAAAAGGAAACGTATCGCCGTTGCGGACTTGCCGAACGCCATTGGCGTCAGGTAGTCAGTCGCGATGGTCCACATGCCGACCCAGGCGTGAGCGCCGAGAGCAACAAGGGCCAGGAGGCTGAAAATACGCATCCCGTTGTGGGCGAACAGTTCATGCCACTGGGCATACTCGAGGCCAGGGTGGGCCACGACGTATCCGATCAGAAAGATGAAGTAAGCCGCGAGAACGACCGCAGACACACGTTGCGCCATCCAGTCATAGAGGCCCGAACGCGACAGGTTCGTGACGTTAGTTACCATATCCAAACTCCTGCCAGAACGATTACCACCACGGAAACGGCGATAACGATTTTCGAGCCCAGCTTGCCGCCTTCCAGCGTCTCACCGATGCCCATGTCCATGATCAAATGGCGCACACCGGCTACCAGGTGATACAGCAGAGCGGACAGGATGCCCCAAATCACTAGCTTGGCTAGCGGACTGGTCAGACACGCTTTCACCTGACCGAAGCCTTCCTCGGAGCTCAGCGACTTGTCCAATGCATAAAGCATGATGGCAAGGCACACGAAGAGGATGACACCGGAGATACGGTGAAGAATGGACGTGTAAGCAGTGACTGGGAGTTTGATGGTCCTTAGGTCTAGGTTTACAGGTCGTTGGCTTTTCACGGCTTTTTTTTCACACTGAAGAGCCCCTAACAATCAGGGCAAAGTTGTTGGGGAGTGCACTGGTCAGGTAACCACCACCCAGGGATGCGACCCCCAATGAAAGCAAGCCCAAAAGCCCTTGGCGGTCGGTGGCCGAGTATAGACAGTTAGGCTACTAATGACAACGCAATCACCTACCCCCAATAGCTGATTGCACAAGTTGCATAAAAGGCGTAAATGGCAGTCAATTTCGAGGAAAAAGTGCGCTTAAAGCCTTCTGGAGCAAGACTTTAGGCAAATTGACATTCGAATTTATCTCACTATAGTGGTGCGGGCCCTGCGTGGGGGGTCTGTCTGATGGTTCAAGCATAAATAGGAGGCCACATGGCTGACAAAAAAGCGCAGTTGATCATCGAGGGCGCAGCCCCCGTCGAGCTGCCCATTTTAACCGGCACCGTTGGTCCCGATGTAATCGATGTTCGGGGCCTGACGGCCACGGGCCGCTTCACTTTCGACCCTGGTTTCATGTCGACCGCCTCGTGCGAGTCGAAGATCACCTATATCGACGGCGACAACGGCATTCTGTTGCACCGCGGCTACCCGATCGAACAGCTGGCTGAAAAATCGGACTACCTGGAAACCTGCTACCTGCTGCTCAACGGCGAACTGCCGACCGCAGAACAGAAGGCCCAGTTCGTCAGCACCGTGAAAAACCACACCATGGTTCACGAGCAGCTGAAAACCTTCTTCAACGGTTTCCGTCGCGACGCCCATCCGATGGCCGTCATGTGCGGTGTAGTCGGCGCCCTCTCGGCCTTCTACCACGACTCCCTGGACATCAATAACCCGCAGCATCGCGAAATTTCCGCGATCCGTCTGGTTGCCAAGATGCCGACCCTGGCAGCGATGGTTTACAAGTACTCCATGGGCCAACCCATGATGTACCCGCGCAACGACCTGACGTACGCGGAAAACTTCCTGCACATGATGTTCAACACCCCGTGCGAGATCAAACCGATCAGCCCGGTGCTCGCCAAGGCCATGGACCGGATCTTCATCCTCCACGCCGACCACGAGCAGAACGCGTCGACTTCCACCGTGCGTCTGGCAGGTTCTTCGGGTGCCAACCCGTTCGCCTGTATCGCCGCCGGTATCGCTGCACTGTGGGGCCCTGCCCACGGCGGTGCGAACGAAGCCGTGCTGACCATGCTTGACGAGATTGGCGATGTTTCGAACATCGACAAGTTCATCGCCAAGGCCAAGGACAAGAACGATCCGTTCAAACTGATGGGCTTCGGTCACCGCGTTTACAAGAACCGCGACCCTCGCGCGACTGTCATGAAGCAGACCTGCGACGAAGTACTGAAGGAATTGGGCATCAACAACGATCCGCAACTCGAACTGGCCATGCGCCTGGAAGAGATCGCGCTGACCGACCCGTACTTCATCGAGCGCTCGCTGTACCCGAACGTCGACTTCTACTCGGGGATCATCCTCAAGGCGATCGGCATTCCAACCAGCATGTTCACCGTGATCTTCGCGTTGGCACGTACTGTTGGCTGGATTTCGCACTGGAAAGAAATGCTCTCCAGCCCGTACAAGATTGGCCGTCCGCGCCAGTTGTACACTGGCTACGAGTCGCGTGATATTTCCAAGCTGGAAGACCGCAAATAAGACCTGTCTTGCGATAACGTCTTAAGTTGTACCGGGAACGGCCTCTATTTATATAGGGGCCGTTTTTGTTTGTGCTGGTTTTTTGGTTGGGGGCATATCCGTTGCTGCGGGTGCTGCCGCTGGCGGTTTCGCTCTTACAGCGAGTCACCTTTTCCAAACGCCGAAAAGGTAACCCAAAAGGCTGGCCCCGGCGTTCGGCACCTCGCTTAGGCTCAATGTTCCCTCGCTACGGTGTCCATCCGGGGGCATCGCCTACGGTTTGCTTCGCTGCACCTCCTCTCGATGTATGCGGCTGCGCCGCACGGTCGCTGCGCTCCCACCCCCTGATGAACACCTCCGCTCGGCCTGCCGAAGGGGCAAAAAATCAAAAGCCACATCAAAAGCCAAAGCCAAAGCCAAAGCCAAAGCCAAAGCCAAAGCCAAAGCCAAAGCAGATCAAAAGATCGCAGCCTTCTGCAGCTCCTACATAGGATTGTTTCACTTCAAGAGATTGGCAGGCTGTAAGGCCGCCATCGCTGGCAAGCCAGCTCCCACCGGAATTGAGTTCAAACTCAGCTACTCGTATCGCTTCGGCTTCTCACCACTCAAAACAATGAGCGCAAGCTCGAGTACCGCTTTTGATCTTGATCCACGAGCGACGTCGGAAGGCTGAGTGGAGGGATTGATCCGGGCGTGGGAGCGTAGCGACCGTTTGGCGAAGCCAAATACAGCGAGAGGAGGTGCAGCGAAGCAAACCGTAGGCGCTGCGCCCGGATCGATCCCGCAGCGAAGGGACCCCGAGCCCCAGCGAGCGGGCCGCACGTAGGAGCAAGCGTTTTTTGCTTACTTTTTTTGGCGTTTGAAAAAAAGTGAGTCGCCGTAAGGGCGAAACCCTAAGCAGCCGTTACCGCAGCAACGGATATGCACCCAATAAAAAACACACCAAAGTCCGATAACCGCCCACAAAAAATGCCCCGATCTCTCAACCGGGGCATTCAGCACAACATTACAAAACCATCAACCCATCAATGCGAAACCGCCCCACTCGCCCCCAACCCAGTCTGCGAACGCACAAACTGCGGGAAGAACAGCGCCCGCTCTTTGTCCGCCGCCGCCGACTTGTCAGTGATCGAGAAGAACCAGATCCCCACAAACGCAATGATCATAGAAAACAGCGCCGGGTATTCGTAAGGAAAGATCGCCTTCTCATGATGCAGAATCTGCACCCAGATGGTCGGGCCAAGGATCATCAGGCCCACCGCACTCACCAGACCCAACCAGCCACCAATCATCGCACCACGAGTGGTCAGCTTCTTCCAGTACATCGAAAGCAACAGCACCGGGAAGTTGCAACTCGCCGCGATCGAGAACGCCAGGCCCACCATGAACGCAATGTTCTGGCTTTCAAACAGGATGCCCAAGCCGATCGCCAACACCGCCAAGGCAATGGTGGTGATCTTCGAAACGCGAATCTCGTCCTTCTCGTTCGCCTTGCCCTTCTTGATCACACTGGCGTACAGGTCGTGAGAAACCGCCGAGGCACCGGCCAGAGTCAGGCCTGCCACAACCGCCAGAATGGTCGCGAACGCCACCGCCGAGATGAAGCCGAGGAAGATACTGCCGCCGACCGCGTTGGCCAAATGCACAGCCGCCATGTTGTTGCCGCCCAACAGCGCGCCAGCCGCATCTTTGAAAGCCGGGTTAGTGCTGACCAGCAGGATCGCGCCAAAGCCGATGATGAAGGTCAGGATGTAGAAGTAACCGATAAAGCCAGTTGCGTAGAGCACGCTCTTGCGAGCTTCTTTTGCGTCACTCACGGTGAAGAAGCGCATCAGAATGTGTGGCAGGCCAGCGGTACCGAACATCAGCGCCAGACCCAGCGAGAATGCCGAAATCGGATCCTTGACCAGACCGCCCGGGCTCATGATCGCTTCGCCTTTGGCGTGAACCTTGATCGCCTCGGAGAACAGCGTGTTGAAGTCGAAGCCTACGTGCTTCATTACCATCAGTGCCATGAACGAGGCACCGGACAACAACAGCACAGCCTTGATGATCTGTACCCAAGTGGTCGCCAGCATGCCGCCGAACAGCACGTACATGCACATCAGCACACCGACCAGAATCACCGCAACGTGGTAGTCCAGACCGAACAACAGCTGGATCAACTTGCCGGCACCAACCATTTGCGCGATCAGGTAGAACGCCACCACCACCAGCGAACCGCAGGCAGACAGGGTGCGGATCTGGGTTTGCCCGAGGCGGTAGGACGCCACGTCGGCAAAGGTGTATTTACCCAGGTTACGCAGACGCTCGGCGATCAGGAACAGGATGATCGGCCAGCCCACCAGGAAGCCGATCGAGTAGATCAAGCCATCGTAGCCAGAGGTGAACACCAGCGCGGAAATCCCCAGGAAGGACGCCGCCGACATGTAGTCTCCGGCAATTGCCAGACCGTTCTGGAAACCGGTGATCTTGCCGCCGGCCGCATAGTAATCGGCCGCCGAGTTGTTTTTCTTCGAGGCCCAGTAGGTGATGTAGAGCGTCGCACCGACGAACGCCACGAACATCAGGATCGCAGGAATGTTCAGCGGCTGTTTGGCCACCTCCCCCGTCAACGCGTCAGCCGCCCAGACACCCGGCGCGAAAGCCGCAACACTCAATAGAGCCAGTAGACGCCGGATCATTGCTGAGCCTCCTTGAGAATCGCATTGTTCAGGTCGTCAAACTCGCCATTGGCGCGGCGCACGTAGATACCGGTGAGGATGAATGCCGAAAGAATCAGTCCGACACCGATCGGAATACCCCAGGTAATCGAAGACTCGGGACTGAGTTTCGCTCCCAGTATGTGCGGCCCGTAAGCGATCAAAAGGATGAAGCCAGAGTAAAGCCCGAGCATGATTGCCGAGAGAATCCAGGCGAATCGTTCCCTTTTCCGAACCAGCTCCTTGAATCGGGGACTGTTTTGAATCGAGAGGTAAATGCTGTCGTTCATTGTTTTTATCCTCGCAGCACAGATTATTGTTGGAACATAGCTAATGTATGCGGCTGCGGGAGCGGTAACAGACGACCTTAGTAGTAGAACGCCATGACACTTTTGCCAATTTCCGGTACCCACAAAACAACTGTGGGAGCGAGCTTGCTCGCGAAGGCGTCATATCAGTCGATATTTGCATCAACAGACAGATCGCTTTCGCGAGCAGGCTCGCTCCCACAGGGTATTGCGGTGTTGCGGTTATTTGGTCCAGTCAGCCACGCGATCCGGGTGCTTGGCGACCCAATCCTTGGCCGCTGCGTCAGGCTTGGCACCGTCCTGAATCGCCAGCATGACTTCGCCGATTTCGTCTTTCGACGCCCACTGGAAGTTCTTCAGGAACTTGGCCACTTCCGGTGCTTTGGTCGCGAGTTCTTTGCTGCCGATGCTGTTTACGGTTTCAGCTGCGCCGTACACGCCTTTGGGGTCGTCGAGGAAGCGCAGTTTCCACTTGGCGAACATCCAGTGAGGCACCCAACCGGTGACCGCGATGGATTCGTTTTTCTTCTCGGCACGGGTCAGCTCGGCAATCATGCCGGCGCCAGAACTGGCTTTGAGGCTGTATTTGTCGAGGCCGTAATCCTTGATCGCCTGATCGGTCTTGAGCATCACGCCTGAACCGGCATCGATGCCGACGATGCGGTTTTTAAAGGTGTCATCGGTTTTCAGGTCTTCGATCGACTTGGCTTTCACATACTCCGGCACGATCAGGCCGATTTTCGCATCCTTGAAGTTCGGGCCGTAATCGACGACCAGATCCTTGTTCTTCGTCCAGTATTCGCCGTGGGTCACTGGCAGCCAGGCCGAGAGCATGGCGTCGAGTTTGCCGGTGGCAACGCCCTGCCACATGATCCCGGTGGCAACGGCTTGCAGTTTCACGTCATAACCGAGTTTCTGTTTGATCACCTCGGCCGCCACGTGGGTGGTCGCAACGCTGTCGGACCAGCCGTCAACGTAACCGATGTTCAGGGTCTGTTTTTCTGCACTGGCGAACGTGGAACTCATCGCAAGCACCAGAGCAGCACTTGCGCCTAAAAGTCGTCGCATCTTCATCGTTACTTCCCCGAAATGCTGCGCCCGACGGATGACGGGCGGCGTCAACGTATTGTTATGGTGCACGGCGCCCCCATCACGCCTGACCGCAAACTCGTTAGAACATCAGCGGAGCACTGATAGCTTGATCATCAACCTCAGGCGGCAGTCGACCTGCTCTGCCAGCGACCTCAAGACAGCGAGAAACGACATCACAAGGCCATTAATGGCGTCTGGATATTTGACGCCAGACAATCCGCCCGAACTTTGCATGCCCGAATCATGCGAGCCACCAACCCCCTTATAAATGCAGGTAACATGCGTCGCTTTGCAGCCACTCGGCCTGACCATGTCCGCGACTTCCCGTTTTCCCTTTCTGCCTTATCTCTTCGCCTGCCTGCTGGGGCTGTTTGCACTGGGTGGCTTCTGGTACGGCCTCGGCCAACCGGTGATCCTGCCGGACGCTGCGACCCCGACGCATAAATTGCAGTGCGCCTCCTATACCCCATTCGATAAAGATCAGTCGCCGTTCGACGTGCCATTCAAACTGCGCCCGGAGCGCATGGACGCCGATCTCGCATTGCTGGCGACACGCTTTGAGTGCATTCGCACTTATTCGATGACGGGCCTGGAAGCGCTGCCGGATCTGGCGCGCAAGCATGGTCTGAAATTGATGATCGGCGCGTGGGTCAACAGCAACCCGGTGGACACCGAGAAAGAAGTCGACCTGCTGATCCAGTCGGCGAATGCCAACCCGGACGTGGTCAGCGCGGTGATCGTTGGCAACGAAGCATTGCTGCGCAAAGAAGTCACCGGCGCGCAACTGGCGAAGCTGATCAACAAGGTTAAAAGCCAGGTCAAGCAACCCGTCACGTACGCCGATGTCTGGGAGTTCTGGCTCAAGCATCCGGAAATCGCGCCGGCGGTGGACTTCCTGACCATTCACCTGCTGCCGTACTGGGAAGATGATCCTTCAAACATCGACGTCGCCCTGCAGCATGTCGCCGATGTGCGCCAGGTGTTCGGCAATAAATTTGCGCCGAAAGACGTGATGATCGGCGAAACCGGCTGGCCGAGCGAAGGCCGCCAGCGCGAGACCGCCCTGCCGAGTCGGGTCAACGAGGCCAAGTTCATTCGTGGTTTTGTCGCGATGGCCGAGAAGGAAGGCTGGCATTACAACCTGATCGAAGCGTTTGACCAGCCGTGGAAGCGCGGCAGCGAAGGTGCGGTTGGCGGTTATTGGGGCCTGTTCGATGCCGATCGTCAGGACAAGGGTGTGCTGGCCGGGCCGGTGACCAATGTGCCGTACTGGAAGGAATGGCTGGCGGTCGGTGGGTTGATTTTCCTTGGCACACTGATCCTTGGCGGTCGCGTTCGTACCACGCGCTCGGCTTTGGTATTGCCATTGCTCGGCGCCCTCGCCGCTTGCTCGATTGGCGCCTGGGGTGATCTGGCGCGGGTGACCACACGGTTTACCAGCGAATGGCTGTGGGTCGGCTTGCTGACGGCGTTGAACCTGTTGGTGTTGGCGCATGCGGCACTGACGCTGAGTGCGCGGACTGGCTGGCGTCAACGTGCGTTCAATCTGCTGGATCGTCGCGCCGGCTGGCTGGTCGCGGCGGCAGGTTTTGCTGCGGCGGTGATGATGCTGGAGATGGTCTTCGATCCGCGTTATCGCAGCTTTGCGAGCATGGCGTTTGTGCTGCCAGCGCTGGTTTATCTGTGCCGGCCGGTCAGCGTGCCGCGTCGCGAGATTGCGTTGCTGACGTTTATTGTCGGCGCGGGGATTGCGCCGCAGTTGTATCTGGAAGGTTTGCAGAATCAGCAGGCGTGGGGCTGGGCGTTGGTGAGCGGCTTGATGGTTGCTGCTTTGTGGCGCTGCCTGCGCGTTCACAGCCGCTGATCTTCAGAGTGACATCAGGCCTCTTCGCGAGCAGGCTCGCTCCCACATTAGATCTGTGGCGTTCACAAATCCTCTGTGGGAGCGAGCCTGCTCGCGAAGACTGACTGTCAGGCAGTACGAGACTCGCGGACCAGCCGCAACCCGGTAATCACCAACGCAAACACCGCCAATGTAGTGTTGTACAACGCCAGCGCCGGCGCCCCGAACACCAGTGCCAGCACCGCCAGCCACCACCCTGCCCGCCCGGGCACGACAAAACCGATCAGCGCCGCACCGAGCGCCGCCCAGCCCAGCACCTTGAAGTGAATCATCAAGCCGAGATTGGAGCGCAACAGGCATTCCCAACGACCGGCTTCGTCGACGCAGATGCCCACCCACTTGCCGTCTTCCATAAAGCCATAACGCGCGCCATAACTGGCAGCCAGCCACAACGGCAACAGAACGAGCAGCAAAATCACGGGAAAACGGCGGGACATGAAACACTCCAATCATCGGAAATCGGCGGCCAGCTTAATCTGCCGCCAGCCGTGTGCAAGAACTAACAACTGTTAACTGTTCATTCAGACGGTGCAAAGTGTATCGTCCAGCTACTATTACTCCGAATTCTGCCTGTTTGGTGCCGCAGCATGGCACTTTGGCGCAAACCCGGTGGTCATAGCCTGCGAACTTCATTCGGCACCTTCCTCTAAGGGATCTAGTCATGCTCCGTTCCTTGCGCTTCGCCGCGCTGTTCAGCGGCCTTATTCTGAGTGCGTCCGCACTGGCGGTGGATATCGACGCCGCCAGTTATGGCTACCCCCTGACCAACCCGTTCGAGGCGACTATCGCCACGACGCCACCGGACTTGCGCCCGGAATTGCCGCTGGACGACGACATCAATCAGTCGGACCGCAGCCTGACGTTGCGCCCGGAGCGAGAGTTCATCCTGCCGGACAACTTCTGGGCGGTGAAAAAGCTCACCTACCGCATCGCCACCCAGGACAAGCCGGCACCGCTGATCTTCTTGATCGCCGGCACCGGCGCACGCTATGACAGCACGCTCAACGAATATCTGAAAAAGCTCTACTACAAGGCCGGCTACCACGTTGTGCAATTGTCGTCGCCGACCAGTTTCGACTTCATCAGCGCCGCCTCGCGCTTCGCCACTCCGGGCGTGACCAAGGAAGACGCCGAAGACATGTACCGGGTGATGCAGGCCGTACGCGCGCAGAATCCCAAGCTGCCAGTCACCGAGTATTACCTGACCGGCTACAGCCTCGGCGCCCTTGATGCCGCGTTCGTCGCGCATCTGGACGAGACGCGCCGCAGCTTCAACTTCAAGAAAGTCCTGCTGCTCAATCCGCCGGTCAACCTCTACACCTCGGTGACCAACCTCGACAAGTTGGTACAAACCGAAGTTAAGGGCATCAACAACAGCACGACATTCTATGAGCTGGTGCTGTCCAAGCTGACCCGCTACTTCCAGCAGAAAGGCTACATCGACCTCAACGATGCGCTGCTCTATGACTTCCAGCAGTCCAAACAACATTTGACCAACGAACAGATGGCGATGCTGATCGGCACCTCGTTCCGCTTCTCGGCGGCCGACATCGCGTTCACTTCGGACCTGATCAACCGTCGCGGCCTGATCACTCCACCGAAGTTCCCGATTACCGAAGGCACCAGCCTCACGCCGTTCCTCAAGCGTGCGCTGCAGTGCGACTTCGACTGCTACCTGACCGATCAGGTGATCCCGATGTGGCGTGCGCGCACCGACGGCGGCAGCCTGCTGCAACTGATCGATCAGGTCAGCCTGTATGCGCTCAAGGATTACCTGCATGACAGCCCGAAAATCGCCGTGATGCACAACGCCGACGACGTGATCCTCGGCCCGGGCGACCTCGGGTTCCTGCGCAAGACCTTCGGTGATCGCCTGACCGTTTATCCACTGGGCGGCCATTGCGGCAACATTAACTACCGCGTCAACAGCGACGCCATGCTGGAGTTCTTCCGTGGCTAAATATCTCCTGCTGATGGCAGCGCTCCTCTGCGCAGGCGTGGCCCAGGCCGACAACAGTAAAGCCAACGCGCCGGTGGTCGTCGACAGCGACGGCTTCAAAGAGCCGCTGTCAAAACTAAAATTCAACCCGGGGCTGGACCAACGCGAATTCGAGCGCTCGACGCTCAACGCGCTGAACGTCTACGATCCGCTGGAATCGTGGAACCGCCGGGTTTACCACTTCAACTACCGCTTCGACCAATGGGTGTTCCTGCCGGTAGTCGATGGCTACCGTTACATCACGCCAAGCTTCGTGCGCACCGGGGTGAGCAACTTCTTCAACAACCTCGGAGACGTGCCGAACCTGGTCAACAGCCTGTTGCAGTTCAAAGGCCAGCGCTCGATGGAAACCACCGCGCGTCTGCTGCTCAACACCACCATCGGCATCGCCGGCCTATGGGATCCGGCAACGGCCATGGGCCTGCCACGCCAGAGCGAAGACTTCGGTCAGACCCTGGGCTTCTATGGTGTACCGGGCGGTGCCTACTTCGTACTGCCAATCTTCGGCCCGTCGAACATCCGCGATACCGCAGGTCTGGCGGTGGATTACACCACCGAATCGGCGATCAACTTCCTCAACGTCTCGGAAGTCAGCTCCAACCATCCGGAAGTCTGGGCTTTGCGCGCGGTCGACAAGCGTTATCAGACCAGTTTCCGATATGGCCAGATGAACTCGCCGTTCGAGTACGAGAAGGTGCGTTACGTATATACCGAAGCGCGTAAGTTGCAGATCGCCGAATAAAAACGGTTGCCACAAAACACGGTGGGAGCGAGCTTGCTCGCGAATGCGGTAGTCCAGTCAATACTTAAGTCGACTGAGACTCCGCTTTCGCGAGCAAGCTCGCTCCCACATTTGTTTTGTGTCGCTGATTAGCCCTTCACGGCTTTCCAGATTTTGCTGACGACAGAAACCACCGCCAACACCACCGCACCGGCAATGATCCCCGCCACACCGTTTAGCAACATCGGCACCGCAAACCCGACACTGCCGGCCGCTGCGCCAACGCCTTCAATCCAGTGATGCAGCACCGGCACACCATGGGTGAGAATGCCGCCGCCGACCAGGAACATCGCTGCCGTACCGACCACCGACAACGTTTTCATCATGTACGGCGCGGCGCTGAGAATGGCGCTGCCGATTTTCTTCGCGATCTGCCCAGGCTTCTGGGTCAGCCACAAACCGAGATCGTCGAGCTTGACGATGCCCGCCACCAAGCCGTAAACGCCAACCGTCATGACGATGGCAATGCCCGACATCACGATCACTTGCTGAGTCAGCGAAGCAGTAGCCACGGTGCCCAAGGTGATCGCGATAATCTCTGCCGACAGAATAAAGTCAGTGCGAATCGCACCTTTGATCTTGTCCTTTTCATAAGCCACCAGATCCGTCGCCGGATCGGCCACCGCCTCTGTCAGTTGCGCATGCCCGGCCTCATCTTCAGCTTCGCTGTGCAGAAACTTGTGCGCGAGCTTCTCGAAACCCTCAAAACACAGATACGCACCACCGACCATCAACAACGGCGTCACCAGCCACGGTACGAACGCACTGATCGCCAGCGCCGACGGCACGAGGATCAGTTTGTTAACGAACGAGCCCTTGGCCACGGCCCAGACCACGGGAATTTCCCGCTCGGCACGCACTCCGGAGACCTGCTGGGCATTGAGCGCCAGATCATCACCGAGCACGCCGGCGGTCTTCTTGGCGGCCATTTTGCTCATCAACGCCACGTCGTCCAGCACGGTGGCAATATCGTCGACCAGCACCAGCAAACTGCTTCCTGCCATGAATCCTGTTTCCTTTTATGTATGAATGTTGCGAAGCATAACGCGACCACAGACCACACGGGGCATTCTTGAGCGGCGCGCGAGGCCGGTGCTACCATGCGCAACCGCCAGAACAGGCAAGGAACCACCGGGTTTATGAGCACAATCCGCGAGCGCAACAAAGAACTGATCCTGCGTGCCGCCAGTGAGGAGTTTGCCGACAAGGGCTTCGCTGCGACCAAAACCAGCGACATCGCCGCCAAGGCGGGATTGCCCAAGCCCAACGTCTACTACTACTTCAAGTCCAAGGAAAACCTTTACCGCGAGGTATTGGAAAGCATCATCGTGCCGATTTTGCAGGCCTCGACGCCGTTCAATCCGGATGGTGTGCCGAGCGAAGTGCTGAGCGGCTACATCCGCTCGAAGATCCGCATCTCCCGCGATCTGCCCTTCGCCTCGAAAGTATTCGCCAGCGAAATCATGCACGGCGCGCCGCACCTGAGCGCCGACCTGGTCGAGCAGCTCAATGGCCAGGCCAAGCACAACATCGACTGCATCCAGACCTGGATCGATCGAGGCCAGATCGCCCCGATCGACCCTAATCACCTGATGTTCAGCATCTGGGCCGCGACCCAGACCTACGCCGACTTCGACTGGCAGATTTCTGCGGTGACCGGCAAGGACAAACTGGACGAAGCGGATTATGAAGCGGCGGCGCAGACGATTATCCGGTTGGTGTTGAAAGGGTGTGAGCCGGACTGAAACACCGTAGAGACGCCATCGCGAGCAGGCTCACTCCTACAGGCGAACGCATTCCAAATGTAGGAGTGAGCCTGCTCGCGATCGAGGCAACTCGGTTTCAGCTCAAACCCAAATAGCACCCCACAGCGGATAGTCGCCAAGCTTCTTAACCAAACCAGCCCGCAACGGGTTGGCCACGACATAACGCGCCATCTTCACCAAGTCGTCTTCCCGCCTCAGCGCGCGGTCATGAAACCCTCTCTGCCAGAGAACGTTATTTCCACCAGTCACTTGCCTGACAGCCTTGGTGCTCAACGATTTAGTCTTTTGCATCACCTTACTCAATGAATCTCGTCGCAATTCAATCAGCCAATGGAAATGATCTGGCATGACTACCCAGGCTAGTGAACTCACCAGCCCCGAATCTTGAGCGTGTCGGAATTGATCAGCGACCAGTTTGCCCAAGGCAAAATTCGTGAAAATCGGCTTTCGTTGATAAGTGGTGCTGGTTAACAGATAGATTCGACTGACTTCGGTAAAGCGCCCGGCTCGCAATTTATGTGCAGCAGGTAGATCCGGCATTCCTTCGCCCTCTGTGATCAGGTCATGACAAGGCTAGTACCGGGAAAGACAGATGGAGCGGTCAACTGTTGGCAGGATGTGTCTTGTAGATAGCAATCGCGAGCAGGCTCACTCCTACAGGGGATCTGGGGTATTCAAACATTTTGTGTCTGAACACAAATCCCTGTAGGAGTGAGCCTGCTCGCGATAGCGGTTATTCAATCAACGCAGATTCAAGCAGCCACCCCCGCATCCGCCCGCAGATCCAGCGCCTCCACCGCTTTGATCGCCACTTGCTCATCAATATCCGACAGATCGCCGCTAATCCCGATCGCGCCCAGCACGTTCCCCGCCTGATCACGAATCAACACACCGCCCGGTGCCGGCACGACGCTGCCCTGGCCCATGCTGTTCAGCGCGGCAATAAAGGCCGGACGTTGTTGCGCGTCGAGTGCCAGCAGGCGTGAGCCTTTGCCCAGGGCGATGGCACCCCAGGCTTTGCCGATGGCGATGTTCGGGCGCAGCAGGCTGGCGCCGTCTTCGCGTTGCAGAGTGATCAGGTGGCCGCCGGTATCGAGTACCGCGATGGTCAGCGGCGCGGCGTTGATGCCGCGCCCTGCATTGATGGCTTCGTTGACCAGGTTGACTGCGACTTTCAAGGTTAAAGCGCTCATGGTGCCGTCCTCATTTTGTTATAGGGAAAGTCGTGGACCTGCGCTTTTCTGCCGCAGGCCGATGCAACAAATAGAACACAATGAGTTATTTTTTTGTATACAATAATTCTCGAAAAGCGCCACATGCGACGAAAAGCCACACTCAGACAGGCTTCCGACGAATGAAACAGCCGCTTGAGAAAATGGATTGACCTGCGCCGTCCGCCGTGAATACACTCTGCGCAAAGCCACTTGTATACAATTACAAAACGTAAAGAGGCACAAAACCATGAGCAAAATGAGAGCAATCGAAGCCGCCGTTCTGGTGATGCGCCGTGAAGGGGTTGATACCGCTTTTGGCATCCCGGGCGCTGCCATCAACCCGCTGTACTCCGCCTTGCAGAAAGTCGGTGGCATCGATCACGTCCTTGCTCGCCACGTGGAAGGCGCCTCGCACATGGCCGAGGGCTACACCCGCACCAAGGCCGGCAACATCGGCGTGTGCATCGGTACTTCCGGCCCTGCCGGTACCGACATGGTCACCGGGCTCTACAGCGCCTCGGCCGACTCGATTCCAATCCTCTGCATCACAGGGCAAGCACCCCGCGCCCGTATGCACAAGGAAGACTTCCAGGCTGTCGACATCACCAGCATCGTCAAGCCAGTCACCAAGTGGGCGACCACTGTTCTGGAACCGGGCCAAGTGCCTTACGCGTTCCAGAAAGCGTTCTTTGAAATGCGCTCCGGCCGTCCAGGTCCGGTGCTGATCGACCTGCCGTTCGACGTGCAGATGGCCGAAATCGAATTCGACATCGACGCTTACCAGCCGCTGCCACTGGCCAAACCGACCGCTACCCGCGTTCAGGTTGAAAAGGCTCTGGCGCTGCTCGATCAGGCTGAGCGTCCGCTGTTGGTAGCAGGCGGCGGTATCATCAACGCCGACGCCAGCGATCTGCTGGTTGAATTCGCTGAGCTGACCGGCATCCCGGTGATCCCGACCCTGATGGGCTGGGGCACCATCCCGGACGATCACCCGCTGATGGTCGGCATGGTGGGTCTGCAGACGTCGCACCGGTACGGCAACGCGACGATGCTGAAATCCGACGTGGTGTTGGGGATCGGTAACCGTTGGGCCAACCGTCACACCGGTTCGGTTGACGTTTACACCGAAGGCCGCAAGTTCATTCACGTCGACATCGAAGGCACGCAGATCGGTCGTGTGTTCACGCCGGATCTGGGCATCGTGTCCGACGCTGCTGCCGCACTGACCGTGTTCATCGAAGTGGCGCGTGAATGGCAAGCCGCTGGCAAGCTGAAAAACCGCAGTGCCTGGCTGCAAGATTGCCAGCAGCGCAAAGCCAGCCTGCATCGCAAAACCCATTTCGATAACGTGCCGGTGAAACCACAGCGCGTTTACGAAGAAATGAACCAGGTGTTCGGCAAGGACACCTGTTACGTCAGCACCATTGGTCTGTCGCAGATTGCCGGCGCGCAGTTCCTGCACGTCTACAAGCCGCGTCACTGGATCAACTGCGGCCAGGCCGGCCCGTTGGGCTGGACCATTCCGGCAGCGCTGGGCGTGGTGAAGGCCGATCCGAGCCGTAAAGTCGTGGCCCTGTCGGGGGACTATGACTTCCAGTTCATGATCGAAGAACTGGCGGTCGGCGCTCAGTTCAAACTGCCGTACATCCACGTCGTGGTGAACAACTCGTACCTGGGTCTGATCCGTCAGGCACAGCGCGGGTTCGAAATGGACTACTGCGTGCAGCTGTCCTTCGATAACCTGAACGCGCCGGAACTCAACGGTTACGGTGTTGACCACGTCGCAGTGGCTGAAGGCCTCGGCTGTAAGGCGCTGCGTGTATTCGAACCCTCGGAAATCGCCCCTGCCCTGCGCAAGGCCGAACAGATGATCGAAGAGTTCAAGGTGCCGGTGATCGTCGAGATCATTCTGGAGCGTGTGACCAACATCTCCATGGGTACCGAGATCAACGCCGTCAACGAATTCGAAGACCTGGCGCTGGTCGGCAACGATGCGCCAACGGCGATTTCGCTGCTTGATTGATTGCTTTTAGCCCCCTCTCCCCTTGGGAGAGGGTGGCTACATTTCCCTCTCCCCCAGGAGAGGGGACTGATCGCGTTCAGTCTGACCAACCGTGTCACATCCGTTTTTTGGGAGACCACCATGCCGCGTTTCGCAGCCAACCTGTCCATGCTGTTCACCGAACAGGATTTCCTTGCCCGTTTCGACGCCGCCGCCAAGGCTGGTTTCAGCGGTGTCGAGTACCTGTTCCCGTACGACTTCAGCTCTGCCGAAATCAAGGCCAAGCTCGACGCCAACGGTCTGACTCAAGTGCTGTTCAACCTGCCGGCCGGTGACTGGGCCAAGGGCGAGCGCGGTATCGCGTGCCTGCCGGATCGGGTTGAAGAGTTCCGCGCCGGTGTCGATCTGGCCATCGCTTACGCGCAAGTGCTGGGCAACACCCAGATCAACTGCCTGGCCGGTATCCGCCCGCAAGGCGTTGATGATGCAACCGTAGAAAAAACCTTCGTCGCCAACCTGAAATACGCCGCCGACAAGCTGCAGGCAGCGGGCATCAAACTGGTGATGGAAGCGATCAACACCCGTGACATCCCGGGTTTCTACCTGAACAACACGGCGCAAGCCCTGTCGATTCGCGAGCAGGTCGGCAGCGCCAATCTGTTCCTGCAATACGACATCTATCACATGCAAATCATGGAAGGCGATCTGGCCCGCACCCTGCAATCGCACCTGGGCGAGATCAACCATGTGCAGCTCGCGGACAACCCGGGCCGCAACGAACCCGGCACCGGTGAAATCAACTACCGCTTCCTGTTCGAACACCTCGACCGCATCGGTTATCAGGGTTGGGTGGGTTGCGAATACAAGCCGCTGACCACCACTGAAGCAGGCCTCGGCTGGCTGAAGTCGCACAACGCAATCTAAAGAACACTGCAAAACCCTGTGGGAGCGAGCCTGCTCGCGAAGAGGCCGGCACATTCACCATCAATGGCGTCTGGCATAGCGCATTCGCGAGCAGGCTCGCTCCCACATAAAAGCAGCTCCCCTATTTGCTTGAGCAAGACAATAAAAAGAGGATTTTCTCATGGCTAAAATCGGATTTATCGGCACCGGCATCATGGGCCACCCAATGGCTTCGAACCTGCAGAAAGCCGGTCACAGCCTGTTCCTGTCCGCGCACCACGACGCCGCCCCGGCCGACCTGGTGGCCGCTGGCGCCGTCGCCCTGGCCAACCCGCGCGAAGTCGCGCAGGAAGCTGAATTCATCATCGTCATGGTCCCGGATACCCCACAGGTCGACGACGTACTGTTCCGCGCCGACGGCGTTGCCGCAGGCCTGAGCAAAGGCAAAATCGTTATCGACATGAGCTCGATCTCACCGACCGCCACCAAAGCCTTCGCTGCGAAGATCAACGAGAAAGGCGCGCAGTACCTCGACGCACCGGTTTCCGGCGGTGAAGTCGGCGCTAAAGCCGCAACCCTGAGCATTATGATCGGTGGCGACGCCGATGCCTTCGAACGCGCCCTGCCGCTGTTCCAGGCCATGGGCAAGAACATTACTCTGGTCGGTGGCAATGGCGACGGTCAAACCGCCAAAGTCGCCAACCAGATCATCGTTGCGCTGAACATTCAGGCTGTCGCTGAAGCCCTGCTGTTCGCTTCGAAAAACGGTGCTGATCCGGCCAAGGTGCGTGAAGCACTGATGGGCGGTTTCGCGTCCTCGAAGATCCTTGAAGTGCACGGCGAGCGCATGATCAAAGGCACTTTCGATCCAGGCTTCCGCATCAGCCTGCACCAGAAAGACCTGAACCTGGCCCTGCAAGGCGCCAAGGAGCTGAACATCAACCTGCCAAACACCGCGAACGCCCAGCAAGTGTTCAGCACCTGCGCAGCGATCGGTGGCAGCAACTGGGATCACTCGGCGCTGATCAAAGGTCTGGAACACATGGCCAACTTCTCGATTCGCGACAACAAATAAGCCACTGCCCCACCGCTTAAACCTGTGGGAGCGAGCTTGCTCGCGAAGAGGGCGTATCAGTCGACATGGATATTGACTGATCCACCGCTTTCGCGAGCAAGCTCGCTCCCACAGGGATCTCTACCGCCCTTTCAAATAACAAGAATTCCGGGAGCCCGCCATGTCGGTCGATCCGCAACAACTGCTGCGCGAGCTGTTTGCCACAGCCATCGACGCGGCCCATCCGAACCAGGTCCTCGAAGCCCATCTGCCTGCCGACCGCAGCGGCCGGGTGATCGTCATCGGCGCCGGCAAAGCCGCTGCGGCCATGGCGCAAGTGGTCGAGCGCTGCTGGAAAGGTGAAGTCACTGGCCTGGTTGTGACCCGTTACGGTCACGGCGCCCCGTGCGAAAAAATCGAAGTGGTCGAAGCCGCACATCCCGTTCCGGACGCTGCCGGTCTGGCCGTGGCCAAACGCGTGCTCGAACTGGTCAGCAACCTGACTGAAGACGACCGCGTGATCTTCCTGCTCTCCGGTGGCGGTTCTGCCCTGCTCGCGTTGCCGGCTGAAGGCATCACCCTCGCCGACAAGCAGTCGATCAACAAAGCCCTGCTCAAATCCGGCGCGACCATCGGCGAGATGAACTGTGTGCGCAAGCACCTTTCGGCGATCAAGGGCGGCCGCCTCGGCAAGGCCTGCTGGCCTGCCACTGTTTACACCTACGCGATTTCCGATGTACCGGGCGACCTCGCCACGGTCATCGCTTCCGGCCCGACCGTGGCCGACCCAAGCACGTCCGCCGAAGCCTTGGCGATCATCAAGCGCTACGGCATTGAGATCCCGGCGTCCGTGCGCACCTGGCTGCAAAGCCCTGAATCGGAAACCGTCAAACCCGGTGATCCGAGCCTGGCGCGCAGTCACTTCCAGCTGATCGCCCGCCCTCAGCAATCGCTGGATGCCGCTGCGGTGAAATGCCGTCAGGCCGGTTTCAGCACGCTGATCCTCGGCGACCTCGAAGGTGAGTCGCGCGAAGTGGCGAAAGTCCACGCCGGCATCGCCCGCCAGATCATCCATCACGGTCAGCCACTGGCAGCACCGTGCGTGATTCTCTCCGGCGGCGAAACCACCGTGACCGTGCGCGGCAATGGCCGTGGCGGACGCAACGCCGAATTCCTTCTCAGCCTCACCGACAGCCTCAAAGGCCAGCCGGGCGTCTACGCACTGGCCGGTGACACCGACGGTATCGACGGCTCGGAAGACAACGCCGGCGCGATCATGACCCCGGACAGCTACGCCCGCGCCGCCGCGCTGGGCCTGAGCGCCAGCGATGAACTGGATAACAACAACGGCTACGGCTATTTCGCGGCGCTCGATGCGCTGATCGTCACCGAGCCGACCCGCACCAACGTCAACGACTTCCGCGCCATTCTGATCCTCGAGAGCTGCAAATCATGACGCCTGATAAAAAGGTCAAAATCCTCGCCACCCTCGGGCCTGCTGTCGATGGCATCGAAGACATCCGTGAACTGGTCGAGGCCGGGGTGAATATCTTCCGCCTGAACTTCAGCCACGGCGATCACGCCGACCACGCCAAGCGCTATCAGTGGATCCGCGAAGTCGAGCGTCAGCTCAACTACCCGCTGGGTATTCTGATGGACTTGCAGGGGCCGAAACTGCGCGTCGGCAAGTTCGCTGACGGCAAAGTACAGCTGCATCGTGGTCAGGCATTCCGTCTGGATCTGGATGCGACACCGGGCGATGAGCGCCGAGTGAACCTGCCGCATCCGGAGATCATTGCTGCGCTGGAAGCCGGCATGGATCTGTTGCTCGACGACGGCAAACTGCGTCTGCGCGTGGTCACCAAATACGCTGATGCGATCGATACCACCGTGCTCAATGGCGGCGAGTTGTCGGATCGCAAAGGCGTGAACGTACCGCAGGCGGTGCTCGACCTCAGCCCGCTGACCGCCAAGGATCGCCGCGACCTGAGCTTCGGTCTGGAACTGGGCGTGGACTGGGTCGCGCTGTCGTTTGTGCAGCGCCCGCAAGACATCGTCGAAGCCCGGGCACTGATCGGCGACAAAGCCTTTTTGATGGCGAAAATCGAGAAGCCTTCCGCCGTTGAACAGCTGCGTGAAATCGCTGAACTGAGCGACGCGATCATGGTGGCTCGCGGTGACCTCGGCGTCGAAGTGCCGGCCGAAAGCGTGCCGCAGATTCAGAAAAACATCATCACCACCTGCCGCGAACTGGGCAAACCGGTGGTGGTGGCGACGCAGATGCTCGAGTCGATGCGCTTCTCCCCTGCCCCGACCCGCGCCGAAGTGACCGACGTTGCCAACGCCGTGGCCGAAGGTGCCGATGCGGTGATGCTGTCGGCAGAAACCGCCTCCGGCGAATACCCGCTGGAAGCCGTGCAGATGATGAGCAAGATCATTCGTCAGGTGGAGAACGGCCCGGATTATCAGACCCAGCTCGACGTCAGCCGGCCGAAAGCCGAGGCAACCGTTTCCGATGCAATCAGTTGCGCGATCCGGCGCATCAGCAACGTGCTGCCGGTGGCCGTATTGGTCAACTACAGCGAGTCGGGAACGTCGAGCTTGCGAGCGGCGCGGGAACGGCCGAAAGCACCGATCCTCAACCTGACGCCGAACCTGCAAACTGCGCGGCGTCTGAGCGTGGCGTGGGGGATTCACTCGGTGGTCAACGATCGCCTGCGTCAGGTCGATGAGGTTTGCTCGACGGCGCTGGAAATCGCCCAGGCTCAGGGTATGGCCGAGCGTGGTGACACGCTGCTGATCACTGCCGGCGTGCCGTTTGGTCAGCCTGGGTCGACTAACTCGCTGCGTATCGAAACATTGATTTAGCGCCTGTACCGGCCTCTTCGCGAGCAGGCTCGCTCCCACAGTTGATTTGTGTGCATCACAAACTCAATGACTGAACAAAGATTCAATGTGGGAGCCAGCCTGTTGGCGAAAAAGGCAACTCGGTTTCACTGACTTTCAGAACTGCCCATGCCTGCCAATCATTTCAACACCCACTGCCCCGACTGGGCCGAGGCTTTGCTCAACGGTTTCAGTCAAATATTCCTTCAGCGCCATCCGCTGTGTGGCCTGCTGTGCCTGTTGGCGATCCTGCTGACGGCGCCCGTGTTGTTCGCCGGTGCGCTGCTCGGTGCCGTCGCCGGATTGCTCACCGCGCAACGACGCAACTACGCCAAGGCTGATCGCCAAGCCGGGCTGTTCAGCTACAACGGCATCTTGCTCGGCCTGCTGCTGAGCCTGTATTTCCCGTGGTCGCCCATGCTGCCGCCGTTGATTCTCGCCGCTGGTGGATTGAGCGCGATGGTGACTCAACAATGGCTCAAACACGTGTACCGCAGCCGGTCCATACCGGCCTACACCTCGCCATTCGTGGCGATGAGTTGGGTTCTGCTGCTGTTCGCCGAACCGTCGACGCCGATGGCGCACATCGAGATGAACACGCTAAACCTGCTCGCCGCCGAACTGCGCGGTTTGGGCCAAGTGATGTTCCTCGGCCATCCACTGGCCGGCGCGCTGATCGCCATCGGCCTGTTGATCGCTGATCGCCGGGCGTTTTGCTGGGCAATGCTGGCGTCTGCCATTGGCCTCGGTTCCAGCCTGCTGCATCACGAAAGCGGCTCCGCTTTGCTCGGTCTCGGCAGCTATAACGCCGTGCTCGCCGCCCTTGCATTCTCCGCGCAACGCCAACAACCATGGCTGCCGCTGCTCGGCATCGTGCTGGCGCTGCTGGTCACTCCGCTATTTGCTGCCGTCGGCCTCGCCACTCTGACCGCGCCGTTCATCCTCGCCGGCTGGCTGATCCGCGCCGGTATTCAGATGCTCGGCAAAACCCCGGTCGAGCGTGCGCCTTGCGCTCATGGGGAGAATCAACCTAGGCTGCGCTGATCTTCGATTCAGGCGTTACCCATGGACAGCAGCAACAGTTGGCGCGAACGGCTTTACGTCATGATTTTCCAGAGCGACACCCTCGCCGGGCGTCGCTTCGACGGCATCTTGCTGTTGATCATCCTTGCCAGTCTGGTGATCGTGATGCTCGACAGCATCGACAGCATTCACCAGAACTACGCCGACGTGCTGGCCTACATCGAGTGGGGCTTCACGATCATCTTTCTCGGCGAGTACATCCTGCGCCTGTACTGCTCGCCCAAGCCGTTGCGCTACGCCTTCAGCTTTTACGGGCTGGTGGATTTGCTGGCGATCGTGCCCGGCATCCTCGCCCTGTATTACAGCGATGCGCAGTACCTGCTGATCATTCGAATCATCCGCATGCTGCGGATTTTCCGCGTGCTCAAGCTCAGCCCGTACCTCAAGCAAGCCAACTATTTGATGTCGGCGCTGCGCGGCAGCAAACAGAAAATCGTCGTCTTTCTGGTCAGTGTCTGCACGCTGGTGACGGTGTTCGGCACGCTGATGTACGTGATCGAAGGCCCGGAGCATGGCTTCACCAGCATTCCCAAAGGCATCTATTGGGCGATCGTCACGCTGACCACCGTGGGCTTCGGCGACATCGTGCCGAAAACTCCGCTGGGTCAGGTGATTTCTTCGCTGGTGATGATCACCGGTTACTCGATCATCGCCGTACCGACGGGGATTTTCACCGCCGAACTGGCCAACGCCATGCGCGGAGAACAGCTGCAACACGACTGCCCGGTGTGCAAGAAAAACAGCCATGAACACGGCGCCGCGTTTTGCTCACGATGTGGCAATGCACTGTTCAAGAAACTGGAATAAGCAAAGAGCTTTTTAATCTTTAAACGACTATGCATGCACCGTTATAGTCAGTGGCAATTGAACATCACCCCCTGCTTCTACACCGATAAAACAAGGAATGCGCAGTGAAAAAAATCTTTGGCGCCTCACTTCTCGCCGCCGGCCTGGCCTTGGCCAACATCGCCCAGGCAGCCCCAACGCTGCTCAACGTTTCCTACGACGTGATGCGCGATTTCTACAAGGACTACAACACTGCGTTCCAGAAACACTGGCAAGCCGAGCACAACGAAAACATCACCGTGCAGATGTCCTTCGGCGGTTCGAGCAAGCAAGCGCGCTCGGTGATCGACGGCCTGCCGGCTGACGTCATCACCATGAACATGGCCACCGACATCAACGCCCTCGCCGACAACGGCAAACTGGTGCCGGAGAACTGGGTCACCCGTCTGCCGAACAACAGCGCGCCGTTCACCTCGGCCACGGTGTTTATCGTGCGCAAAGGCAACCCGAAAGCCCTGAAAGACTGGCCGGATCTGCTCAAGGACGGCGTGCAAGTGATCGTGCCAAACCCGAAAACCTCGGGTAACGGTCGCTACACCTACCTGTCGGCCTGGGGCTATGTGTTGAAGAATGGCGGCGACGAGAACAAGGCCAAGGACTTCGTCGGCAAACTGTTCAAGCAAGCGCCAGTGCTCGATACCGGTGGCCGTGCGGCGACCACGACCTTCATGACCAACCAGATCGGCGACGTGCTGGTGACCTTCGAAAACGAAGCGGAAATGATTGCCCGCGAGTTTGGTCGTGATCAGTTTGAAGTGATCTACCCGAGTGTTTCGGCTGAGGCCGAGCCGCCGGTTTCTGTGGTCGATAAAGTGGTCGACAAGAAGGGTTCGCGTGCGGCGGCGGATGAGTACCTGAAGTACCTGTGGTCGCCGGAAGGTCAGGAGATTGCCGCGGCAAATTACCTGCGTCCGCGTGACCCGGCGGTGCTGGCGAAGTACACCGATCGTTTCCCGAAAGTTGATTTCCTTTCGGTTGAGAAGACCTTTGGTGAATGGCGTACGGTGCAGAAGACTCACTTCAATGATGGCGGTGTCTTCGATCAGATCTATACCGGCCAGTAACAGTTAAGCTGACATGAAAAAGGCGACCCTCAACGGTCGCCTTTTTTTGTGGCCGCTTTACCCTCACCCCAGCCCTCTCCCGGAGGGAGAGGGGGCCGACCGTGGGATGCTCAAAAGATTCGCCGACCTGAAAGTGCTGCTGTGAATCCATAATCGCTGCAAGTCTTTCAGGTCGATGTATAGCGCCAGACACCTCGGTCAGTCCCCTCTCCCTCCGGGAGAGGGCTAGGGTGAGGGGCTTCTACATCGGTGGTGTCACCCCATCCTTACCCGCAGAAATCGCCTGCGCAGTCAGCGTGCCGTCTGCACTTTGCGTGACGAAGGTGACGATCTTCACTCCAACCTTCAGCAAGCTCCGATCCCCCGGCGTCAGATTGACGATCGGCACATCCTCCGGCACCAGAATTTTTTGCTGCCCGCCCTTGTAGTTCACCGTCAGCACCCGCCCGTTGCTCACCACCAGATCGCCGACGCTGCCATTGGTCATGCTGCTGCCCTTGGCCAGATCGAATGGACGATGGCCATCGCCACTCCCCGCCAGCTCCGGCGGGAACACGTGCACTTCCAGCGCTTTGAGTGTGCCGTCTTCCTGTGGCATTGCTGCCGAACCGATGTAGCTACCGGGTTTGATGTCTTCGATGTTGGCCAGGGTGACGGCGCGAACCTTGGTGTCGGTCGCCAGCTGAATCACCACGTTCTCGCCGCTGTTGACGTGGACTTTCAGTGAGTCGGCGCTAACCCCGGTGATCTCGCCGCGCACGCCGATGCGCATCCCAGGTGCATCAGCGGCCTGCACGCTCGTCGCGCCGAGCAGGCTGATCAGGACAATCGTTGCGATAAGGCGAAGCTTCATGGCAATCCTCCGGTCATGAATGTGGAACAAGCCGATGCAAACATAAGCACGCTATCGAACAGGATGTAAGTGAATGTATCATCGACCCTCAACGGTCGGACGCAAGGTCCGCCGATGGATGACAAGTCGATAGCATCGGGTCATTCCGCAACGGAATAACTGATATCAACCGCCGGCGTCTTCTGCCTGCCCGGTTTGTCCCATAGCCTCACCGCACTCCCTTTCGCTGGATCGAGAAACCTTATGACCACCACCGCTCACGCAATGACCCGAGGCATGGTGCTGCTGTTCGCCTTCTGCTGCGGCGCCATCGTTGCCAACATCTACTACGCGCAGCCGATCATCGGTCTTATCGCGCCGGACATCGGTCTCTCCGACACCATGGCCAGCTTCATCGTCTCGCTGACGCAAATCGGTTATGCGCTGGGCCTGTTCTTTCTGGTGCCGCTGGGCGATCTGCTGGAGAACCGCCGGTTGATGATCATCACCACCGTGGTGGCGATTGCCAGCCTGTTGGCGGCGGCGTTTACCGATCAGCCGAACGTGTTCCTGCTGATCTCGTTGCTAGTGGGCTTCAGTTCGGTGTCGGTGCAGATTCTGATTCCATTGGCTGCGCATCTGGCTCCGGAAGAATCACGTGGCCGGGTGGTCGGAGGGATCATGGGCGGTTTGTTGCTAGGTATTTTGCTGGCGCGGCCGGTGTCGAGTGTGGTCGCCGACCATTTAGGCTGGCGGGCGATGTTCATGATTGCTGCCGCATTGATGGCGGCAATCAGCGTTGTCTTGGCACTGACCGTGCCCAAGCGCCAACCCGATCACAGCGCCACTTATGGTCAACTGATTGGCTCGCTGTGGACCCTCCTGCGTCAGCAACCGGTATTGCGTCAGCGAGCGTTTTATCAGGGCTGCATGTTCGCCACGTTCAGCCTGTTCTGGACTGCGGTGCCGCTGGAACTGGCGCGCAACCATGGTCTGTCGCAAAGCGAGATCGCTATTTTTGCTCTGGTCGGTGCCATCGGTGCCATCGCCGCGCCAATCAGCGGGCGTCTGGCCGATGCCGGTCATACCCGCATCGCCTCGCTGCTGGCTATGCTGTTCGCCAGCCTGAGCTTCCTGCCCGCGTTCATCCACCCCGCCTACAGCGTTATCGGCCTGGCCGTGACCGGCGTGGTGCTCGACTTCTGCGTACAGATGAACATGGTTCTCGGCCAACGCGCTGTTTACTCGCTGGACGCGAAAAGCCGTGGCCGTCTGAACGCGCTGTACATGACCAGCATCTTCATCGGCGGCGCGTTTGGTTCGTCGGTGGCCAGTGCGGTGTACGAGCATGGCGGCTGGTTGTGGATCGTGATTGTCGGCAGTGTGTTTCCGCTGTTGGCGTTGTTGCGGTTTTTGAGTGCTTCGCAGCGCGGCTCATTGGCAACGGCGTAAGGCGTTAAAAGCTTCGCGAGCAAGCTCGCTCCCACAGGTTACTCACTACGCCCGTGGGAGCGATGACGTTCAATATCGAACCAGTTTTTCCATCGCCGCGTCCGCCAGAAAGGAGGAGCGGCTTTTGACGTTGTGCTCGCGCACATAACGATCGATTCGCTGGATAACGTAACCGGGCAGCGTCACGTTGACCTTCTCGGTCTTGCCGAGATACGGCGAGATATCCAGTTCCAGCATGCCCCATCCCATATCGGCGAATTCCGGATTACTGCGATGGGCGGATGCCGATGTCGGCATAGGGATCGACTCACCGTCCGCCGCAATCTCTTGCAGCATGATGTGGGCGATTTCAACCGCCGCATTGTAGGCATCTTCAAAGCTATCCCCTGCCGTAACGGCGCCGGGAATATCGGGGATCTGAATACCAATGGCGGTATTTTCGTCACCCCATTCGATGCAGATTGGATATTGCATTATGGATCTCCTTGGTAACTGGCTGGCGGGTTATACAACCCGGCACGCCTCCTGATGCTTTTGACCGTCCCCAGTGGCAAATCCTTTTTCGGGTGAGGGACGGGAATCGTGTACGGGTTGTATCGGTGAGTGAAGATGTGATGACTGCCGGTGATCCGATCCAGCACCCACCCCGCCTCCTCCAACTCCTTGATCAATTGCCTGCTCTGCACCAATCGCCTCCTTGGCTTGGCCTATTAAAAATAACCCTAGAGTTATCTTTATTCAAGCACAGGAAACCGCAAAGCGACGTCCGGTTGTTTTGCAGAGTGTGAGTTTTCATTCATTCCCACCAAGCATGAATGCTATGCCCCGCACCGGCGTTCTCCTGCCCGTGCCTGACAGTCACTCTTGAACCCAGCCACTACCGGCGCTTCTTCAGGACTTCCGACCATGACGCTGCAAGCAAAACTCGATGCCTTCAAAGCCGACTTCAAGGCCGGCAAACCACCTTACAACGCCCCGGCCGATATCCACCCGGTGATGGAACGCGCCACTGCCGAACTGATCGCCTCTGATGCCGCCAGCCGTGCGTTGAAGGTCGGCGACACGGCGCCGCTGTTCACCCTGAAAGACCCTGAGGGCAACCCGGTCTCGTCCGCCGACCGGTTGGCGCAGGGGCCGTTGGTGCTGACGTTTTATCGTGGCGTCTGGTGCCCTTACTGCAACATGGAGTTGCAAGCACTCCAGGCTTTTCTGCCGGCGATTCAGGACGCCGGGGCGAGTCTGCTGGCGATTTCACCGCAGATCGCTGCCAACAGCCGTAAGTCGCAACGCATCAACGAGCTGCAATTTCCGATCCTCAGCGACCCGCGCAATGACGTGGCGGCAGCCTTCGGGCTGCGTTTCGAATTGCCGCCCTACCTGATCGAGCTGTACAAGAACCTGCGCAATGACCTGCCGAGCTTCAACGATGATCCCGCGTGGACCTTGCCGATGCCGGCGCGGTATGTGATCGGTCAGGATGGCGTGATTCGTTACGCCGAGGTCAACCCGGATTACACTCAGCGTCCCGAGCCTGAAGCGATGCTGGATGCATTGCGCGGCTGAATCGATGATCTGCCCTGGAGTTGCCATGACCCGACGTACTTTCCTCATCACCGGCGCCAGCAAAGGCATTGGCCGGGCGCTGGCCGAACATCTGGACCGCGCCGGGCATCGCGTGGTGGGGATTGCTCGCCAGCCGGATCTGAGCTTTCCGGGGATTCTGTTTCCGCTGGACCTGAGCGATCGCAAGCTGACCGGTGAGGTTCTCGCGGAGCTGGCGCGCACCTATGAGTTCGACGGGTTGGTGAACAACGTCGGGCTGGTGCGTCCGCAGGCGTTGGGCGATATCGATCTGGATGCCTTCGACGACGTGATGCGGCTGAATCTGCATTCGGCGTTGCAGGCGACTCAGGCGCTGCTGCCGGGGATGCGCACGCGCGGTTGGGGTCGGGTGGTGAATATTTCCAGCCTGACGGTGTTGGGCATCACCCAGCGCACGGCGTATGCGGCGGCGAAAGCGGCGCTGGTCAGTTTCACCCGCTCGTGGGCGCTGGAGCTGGCGCAAACCGGCGTTACGGTGAACGCCGTGGCACCGGGGCCGACCGAGACCGAACTGTTCCGCGCCAACAATCCGCCGGGCAGTGAAGGCGAAGCGCGCTATCTGGCCGGGGTGCCGATGGGGCGGCTTGGGCAGCCGGAGGAGATTGCGTCGGCGATTGCATTTCTGCTTTCGGAGCAGAGCGGCTTCGTCACCGGGCAAACCCTGTTTGTCGATGGTGGCGCCTCGGTCGGTAAAGCCGCATTCTAATTAACACCGCAAATCCCCTGTGGGAGCGAGCCTGCTCGCGAATACGGTCTGTCAGACCCATTGATGTTGCTGATACGCCGCTTTCGCGAGCAGGCTCGCTCCCACAGGAATCGACGATATATCCAGATTTGTACAGGAGCTTTGATGGACCGCCTCGCCGCCATGGAAACCTTCGTCTGCGTCGTCGAAACCGGCTCGTTTTCCGCCGCCGCCCGGCGCCTGAACATCGGTCAGCCTGCCGTATCGAAAACCATCGCTCATCTGGAAAAACGCCTGGCCGTCAGCCTGCTCCTGCGCTCGACTCGCGGCCTGACTCCGACCGAAGCCGGACTGGCCTTTTTCGAGCGGGCCAAACGTGCACTCGAAGAAGCTGACGAGGCCGACAACGCCGCCCGTGGCAGCGCCAGCGGTCTGAGCGGCAACCTGCGAATCAGCGCCGCCGTGACCTTCGGTCGCCTGCACATCGTGCCGCAACTGGGGGCTTTTCTTGATCAGCACCCGCAACTGAACATCGACCTGATGCTCGACGACCGCAACATCAATCTGGTCGAAGAAGGCATCGACGTTGCCTTGCGCATGGGTGCACTCACCGACTCGGGGCTCACCGCCCGCAAGATCGCCGACTGCCGCCGCGTGGTACTCGGTACGCCGGCGTACTTTGCCAGGCACGGCGAACCGAGCTGCCCCGCTGAATTGAGCAAACACCAGGCGGTCGTCTACAACCTCGGCGGCGGCACCACTTGGGAGTTCGCCAAAGGTTCTGAAAAACAATCAGTGATCATCAGCGGACGTTTGCGCGTCAGCGCGGCCGAAGGTGTACGCGAAGCCGTACTGGCCAATCAGGGCCTGACCCTGGCTTCCGAATGGATGTTCGCCCCGGAACTGGCCAGCGGCGCAGTGAAAACTGTTATGCACGACTGGACCCTGCCCGATCTGGATTTATGGGCGGTGTTTCCGACGGGGAGAATGGCGAGTGCCAAGGCGCGGGCGTTTGTTGAGTTTGTGCAGGGGGTGTTGACCTAGCGAATACCCGCGAACGTTTCAAACAGACAAAAAAACGGCGATCCAAAGATCGCCGTTTTCGTTTTACTGCCCGAACTGCTTGCCCAACCCCGGTGGCACGCCGTGGATGTTGGTGTCTTCCCACGGGCCGTTCGGGCTGATCGAGCGGCTCCAGCCGTTGTTCCAGCGGTAGTAGGTGCGTTGGCGGTAGAAGGTGTTGGTCTGGTCGTCGAGAACGTAGACGCCGAGTTTTTGATCCCAGTGGCTATTGCCGCCCGGTGGCGGGGCGAAGCTGGCTGAGGTGCGCGGCACTGGTTTGGCCGGTTTCGCCGGGATGCTTTTGCCCGGGGTCGGTGAGGTCGACGGAGTCGGGCTGGGTTGCGACGGCGGGATCGGCGGCAGATTGGTGGTCGGTTCCGGGCGTTGCACCGCACATGCACTTAAGCCCAGGGCCAGTGTGAGGACTGTGATTCGGGCGATGGTGTGCATGGCGGTGCTTTCCTGTTGTGTCCGGCTATTTGTCCGGGCTGTCGATGGTCAGTTTTTGTAGCGCAGTGGTGCTGCTGGCCAGCGGGCCGCTGCGACCAACCCATTCACCGGCGGTCGGTTGACCAGCCCGTGAGATGCGCGCAACCAGTTGGACTTCAGGGAAGTTCGACAGTTTCAACTGCGGCATCATTGCGTCGGCATCGCCCAGTTCCACGGTCACCGGCAGATCGGCCACGGTCAGGCGCTTGGCTGCCAGCGGCGCTGGTGGGCCGGACGTCGCTCGGGCGAAAATGAACACGCTGTCCCCCGGTTGCACTTTGCTTCTGAGTTCGCTGGAAAGATCGACGCTGACTTTCAACAGTGCAGCTTTCGCAGCTACGGGTGCCTGAGCGACTTTGCCGCCACTGGCTTCCAGACGTTCGGCGGCGCGCTTGATCCCGCCTTGCAGCGCGGCTCGCGAGTTGTCGTCCGGCGGTAATTGCGCCAGCAAGCGATTCCAGTAGTCGATGGCTTCCTGATAACGTTCGCCTTCAAACGCAGCGATGCCGAGCAGGCCGAGGCTGGTGACTTCTTTCGGATCAGCCTTCAGCGCTTCGTCAGTCAGCGCCTGGATCTTCGCTGACCACTTCTTGCCGTCAGCAAAATACTGCGCCTGCGCCCACTGGCCGAGCAGTTCCGGCTGGCGCCCGGCAAGGTTGGCGGCTCGTTCGAACATCTTCGCCGCGTCCGCCGGACGCTCCTGAGCCATGTAGGTGCGGCCAAGGAAATACAGGCCTTCCGCAGAATCCGGTTGCGCCGCGACGGCACGTTCCAGACGCTGGGTCATCTCTTCCATCGATTGCGGCGCCTGAGCGAATTCGCGGGTCAGTTCGACCTTGTCGGCGGCACCGAAATGCACATACAGACCCAGGCCCAACACCGGCACCAACACCGCCGCCAGCAACGGCAACGGTTTACCCAGTTTCGAGATACGCGGTGCGGCTACACCTTCGGTATCTGCCAGCAACTCGCGCGCAGCCTCGGCACGACCGCTGTCCATTTGCGCCGCGTCGAGTACGCCTTCAGCCTGTTGCGCTTGCAACTCGGCGACACGCTCCTGATACAACGCAACGTTCAGGGCAGTACGATCCTCTTCACGCTGGGCGCGACGCTCACGCAAAACCGGGATCAGCAGAAAACTCAGGGCGACCAGAAGCAACAGCCCTGCGGCAAGCCAGAAATCAATCATTCTTGGTTTTTATCCAACAGTTGGTCGAGGCGCTGACGCTCTTCGATGGACAGCGCTTGCGGGGTCTCGGCACGCTGGCCGCGACGACGGCGGACGATCACCGCGATCACCACAACGCCACCGAGCAGCAGCCCGGCCGGGCCGAACCACAGCAATGCGGTCTTGGCATTGAGCGCCGGTTTGTAGCGGACGAAATCACCGTAGCGATCGACCATGAAGTCAATGATCTGCTGGTTGTCCTTGCCCTCGCCGAGCATGCGGAAAATCTCTTTGCGCAAATCAGCGGCGATGGGCGCGTTGGAGTCGGCGATGTCCTGGTTCTGGCACTTGGGGCAGCGCAGTTCCTTGGTCAACTCGCGGAAACGCTCTCGATCACCCTCTTTTGCGAACTCGTAGGTATCAATGGCCGCATGGGCGACACCGACCAGACTCAAGCCCAGAATCACAGCAGCCAAAAAACGCTTCATGGCTTGGCCTCATCGACCAGCGCCTGATACTTGGCCGCGAGTTTTTCGCGCCAGACCTGCTCATCGATCACGCCGACGTACTTGTCGCGGATGATGCCCTTGGCGTCGATGAAGAAGGTTTCCGGCGCGCCGTAAACACCGAGGTTCAAGCCCAGCGAGCCTTCGTCGTCACGGATGTCCAGCACGTACGGATTGTGGAATTCGGCCAGCCACTTCAAGGCATCGGCATTGGTGTCCTTGTAGTTGATGCCGTAGATCACCACGCCACGCTCGGCGAGCTTGTTCAGCACCGGATGCTCGACCCGGCAGGAAATGCACCATGTGCCCCAGACGTTGACCAGCGCCGGTTTGCCGAGAATGTCAGCCTTGGTCAGGCGCTTGTCGCCCTGCACGTTTGGCAGGGAAAACTCCGGGAATGGCTTATTGATCATCGCCGACGGCAGCTCCGCCGGATCGAGGTACAAACCGCGATAAAGAAACACCGCCACCAGCAGAAAAATCGCCAGTGGCACCAGCATCAACCAACGTCTCATGCCGCCGCTCCCGTCATGCCCAGCGCTTCACGCACCTTGGCTTTCACCTTGACCCGATAACGTCGATCGAGCGCTGCCAGCAACCCACCGAAACCTGTGAGCAGACCGCCGAACCAGATCCAGCGCACGAACGGCTTGACGTGCACGCGCACCGCCCACGCGCCGTTGTCCAACGGTTCACCGAGTGCAACGTAGAGGTCACGGGTAAAGCCAGCGTCGATGCCGGCTTCGGTCATCACCGAGTTCTGCACGGTATACAGACGTTTTTCCGGGTGCAGCACGCTGATTTCCTTGCCGTCACGAGTGACCCGAATCGTGCCTTTGTCGGACGTGAAGTTCGGTCCTTCGAAGTGCTTGGCGCCTTCGAAAATGAAGTGATAACCGGCCAGGTCCATCGATTCGCCCGGTGCCAGACGCAAGTCGCGCTCGGCACTGTTCTGGCTCGACAACACCACGCCCAGCGCACACACGGCGATGCCGAGGTGGGCGATCTGCATGCCCCAATAGCTGCGGGTCAGCGTCGGCAGACCTTTGATCAGGCCTTTGTGGCGAGTCTTGTCGACGATGTCGCGAGCACCGGCCAGCAGCACCCACGCGGCGAGCAGGAAGGTCGCGATCACCGCCCAGTTGAAATCGCCGTAAGCGACACCGGCGACTACGGCCAGCGCGACGCTGCCGAGCAGCACTGGCGTGAGCATGCCGGCCAGCCATTTCACCGGGGTGTCTTTCCAACGGACGATCACACCGACCGCCATGACCAGCATCAGCAGCGCCATCAACGGAATGAACAGTGCGTTGAAGTACGGCGGGCCGACCGACATCTTCGCGCCGCTGAGAGCATCGAGAATCAGCGGGTACAGCGTGCCGAGCAGGATCATCGACGCGGCCACGACCAGCACCAGGTTGTTGCCCAGCAGAAGGGTTTCCCGCGACCACAGGTTGAAACCGACCTGACTCTTGACCACAGGTGCGCGGAGGGCGAACAACGTCAGCGAACCGCCAACCACGAACAGCAGGAAGATCAGGATGAACACGCCCCGCTCCGGATCGGAGGCAAACGCGTGCACCGAAGTCAGTACGCCCGAACGCACCAGGAACGTACCGAGCAGGCTCAACGAGAACGCGGCAATCGCCAGCAACACTGTCCAGCTCTTGAACACGCCACGTTTTTCCGTGACTGCCAGCGAGTGGATCAGCGCGGTGCCGACCAGCCACGGCATGAAAGAAGCGTTTTCCACCGGGTCCCAGAACCACCAGCCGCCCCAGCCGAGTTCGTAGTACGCCCACCACGAACCGAGGGTGATGCCGATGCCGAGGAAGGCCCAGGCGACGATGGTCCATGGCCGCGACCAACGCGCCCACGCGGCGTCAAGACGACCGCCCATCAACGCCGCAATGGCAAAGGCGAACGCCACCGAAAAACCGACGTAGCCCATGTACAACATTGGCGGGTGCACGATCAGGCCGATGTCTTGCAGCAACGGATTGAGGTCAGCGCCATTACTCGGCATTTGCGGCAGGATGCGTTTGAACGGGTTGGACGTGAGGATCAGGAACAACAGAAAACCGGTACTGATCATGCCCATCACCGCCAGCACCCGCGCGAGCATCACCTGCGGCAACTGACGCGAAAATACCGACACCGCGAAAGTCCACCCGCCGAGGATCAGCGCCCACAGCAGCAACGAACCTTCGTGGGCACCCCACACCGCGCTGAATTTGTAGTACCACGGCAACGCGGTGTTGGAGTTGTTGGCGACATAGGCGACGGAGAAATCATCGGTCATGAATGCGTAGGTCAAAATGCCGAACGCAAACAGCAAAAACGCAAACTGCCCCCACGCGGCCGGCTGGGCCAGACTCATCCAGAAACGGTCGCCGCGCCAGGCGCCAATCAATGGCACAACGGCCTGCACCAGCGCAAAACACAGCGCCAGAATCATCGCCAGATGACCGAGCTCAGGAATAAAAATTGCCGATGTCATCGATCAACCCTCCTTCGCAGGCGTTGGTGCGGATTGACCGCTGTCTTTCAAGGCTTTGGTCACTTCCGGCGGCATGTACTTCTCGTCGTGCTTGGCCAGCACTTCATCGGCCACCACCACGCCCTCGGCGTTGAGCTTGCCGAGGGCGACGATGCCCTGCCCTTCGCGGAACAGATCCGGAAGGATGCCGCGATAGGCGATGGTCACGGACTTGCTGAAATCGGTGACGACGAATTTGACGTCGAGGGAATCCGGCGAACGTTGCAGCGAACCCTTCTCGACCATGCCGCCGGCACGGATGCGCGTGTCTTGCGGGGCTTCGCCATTGGCGATCTGGGTCGGGGTATAGAACAGATTGATGTTCTGCTGCAGGGCGCTGAGGGCCAGGCCGACGGCAGCGCCGACCCCGACCAGAATGGCCAGAATGATGATCAGACGTTTCTTGCGCAGCGGATTCACTTGCCGTTCTCCCGGCGCAGACGACGCGCCTCTTGTTGCAGATAGCGCTTGCGGGCCGCGATCGGCGCCACCACGTTGAGGATCAGCACCGCCAGACAGATGCCGTAGGCCGACCAGACATACAGGCCATGATGGCCCATGGCGAGGAAGTCGCCGAATGAAGCAAAACTCATCGAGCGGCCTCCAGACTGTGCTGCACTTCTTCTTTAACCCAACTGGCGCGGGCTTCACGCTTGAGCACTTCAAGACGCATGCGCAGCAACAGCACGGCGCCGAAGAAGCAGTAGAAACCCAGCACCGTCAGCAGCAGCGGCAGCCACATTTCCGCCGGCATCGCCGGTTTTTCCGTGAGGGTGAACGTCGCGCCCTGGTGCAGGGTGTTCCACCACTCCACCGAGTATTTGATGATCGGGATGTTGATCACACCAACGATGGCCAGCACGGCGCAGGCCTTGGCGGCGCTGTCGCGATTGCTGATGGCATTGCCCAGCGCGATCACGCCGAAATACAGAAACAGCAGGATCAGCATCGAGGTAAGACGCGCATCCCAGACCCACCACGAGCCCCAGGTCGGCTTGCCCCAGATCGCCCCGGTGACCAGCGCTACAGCGGTCATCCACGCGCCGATCGGAGCGGCGCATTGCAGGGCGACGTCGGCCAGTTTCATCTTCCACACCAGCCCGACCACACCGCATACCGCCAGCATCACGTAGATCGACTGAGCGAGCATCGCGGCGGGTACGTGGATATAGATGATGCGAAAGCTGTTGCCCTGCTGATAGTCCGGCGGCGCGAAGGCCAGGCCCCAAACGACACCGACGCCAATCAGCAGCAACGCTGCAATGCTCAACCACGGCAAGAACTTGCTGCTGATGCCGTAGAACCACTTGGGCGAGCCGAGCTTGTGAAACCAGGTCCAGTTCATACTGTTTCCATCACGGATGCCGCTCATCGGTGTGAGCAGTCTCAGGGTCTTTGCTGGTTAAATTTTAACCAGACCTCATTATTCGCCGACGCTGATCTTCAGGCCAGCAGCTATTGCAAAGGGTGTCAGGGTGATCGCCAGGGCGGTCAGGCTACCCAGCCACAGCAGATACCCGGTCGCCGGCATGCCTTGCAAGGCAGCCTGCAAGGCGCCACTGCCAAGGATCAACACCGGGATGTACAACGGCAGAATCAGCAGCGCCAACAACAGGCCGCCGCGTTTCAAACCGACCGTCAATGCCGCGCCCACCGCGCCGAGCAAGCTCAGCACCGGTGTACCCAACAGCAACGAAAGCAGCAAAACCGGCAGGCAGGCGGCAGGCAAACCGAGCATCAACGCCAGCAACGGTGAGAGCAAAACCAGCGCCAGACCGGAGAAAAGCCAGTGTGCCAGCACCTTGGCCAACACCAGAAGTGGCAGCGGGTGCGACGAAAGGACCCACTGTTCCAGGGACCCGTCTTCGAAATCACTGCGGAACAGCCCGTCCAGCGAGAGCAGGACTGACAACAGCGCCGCCACCCAGACTAACCCGGGGGACAGGTTTTGCAACACTTGAGTTTCCGGGCCGACGGCCAGCGGGAACAAAGCGATGACGATGGCGAAGAAAATCAGCGGATTGGCCAGCTCCGCCGGGCGGCGAAACAGCAATCGGGATTCACGGGCAACCAGCAGGCCGAACACACTCATACTGCCCAGTTCCCCAAATCGATGTCGCGATAACCGGCCGGCATCCGGCTCAGCGTGTGGTGCGTGGTCAACACCACCAGACCGCCGCGTTCGCAGTGCCCAGCCAGGTGTTCTTCAAGTTGCGCCACACCTTGTTTATCGAGAGCCGTGAACGGCTCATCGAGAATCCACAGCGGCGGGCTGTCCAGATACAAACGCGCCAGCGCCACACGGCGTTGCTGACCGGCGGACAGGCTGTGGCAGGGAACATCTTCGAAGCCGCGCAATCCTACAGCTGCCAGCGCTTGCCAGATCGCCTCGCGTTCGGCGGGATGATGCAGGGCGCACAGCCACGCCAGGTTCTCTTCCGGGGTCAGCAGATCCTTGATCCCGGCGGCGTGGCCGATCCACAGCAGGTTGCGTGCAAGTTCGCTGCGCTGTTCGGTCAGCGGCTGGCCATTGAGCAGGACTTGCCCGGCGGTCGGCTGCATCAGCCCGGACAGCAGACGCAACAGGCTGGTTTTACCGCTGCCGTTGGGGCCGCTGATCTGCACCATATCGCCACTGGCGAGTCTCAATTCGAGATTTTCGAAGAGCAGCCGCAGATCACGTTCACACGCGAGGGCAACGGTTTGCAGGACAGGACTGGTCAAGGGATCACGGGCCTTATACGGTTCAAGTCGGCTCTGGCGCGGCCGTTAAAGAGATGCAGCATAGATGCATTGACGGCTCGTTCTAGAGAGCTGGGTCAAACAATTGCTATGTTTTTTATTCGAAGCGCAAGACGGGCGGCATTATACATGTCGTGCCTTACTCTCAAGAGTGCATTTTCCTCAGGTTGTGTCCGCGTATGACAGGCGAAATGAACATCCTCCCGCTCCCGCCCACTACCCCGGCGACCGTTCGCCCGCAGGTCGGTGAGCTGCTCAAGCTGCTGACCCCGGTCGAAGGCCTGATTGCCGCCGGGCAAAGCGCCAAGGCCGAGGTATTGTCGCTCAAGCAGGCGGATCAGACCTTTCAGTTATTGCTCAAGGTGACCGTCGACGGCGGACGCCAGACCACCGTGCAGGCGACCAGCAATCTGCCGTTGCCGCAAGGCACAAGTCTGGCGATCACTCAGCCATCGGCGGGCAACCTGGCGATTACCGTGCAGCAGGCCATCGCCAGCAGTGTCGCCGCCCTCACCCGCATCGATACCGCGCAATTGCCGGTCGGCACGCTGCTGCAAGGCAAGGTGCTGACCTCGCAGGTGCTGCCGCAGACGCCGGGGCAAGCCGCGGTATTCCGTTCACTGGTCACGCTGCTCAACACTGCGCAGAGCGGCAGCACTCTGACCATCGACAGCCCGCAGCCGCTGCGCATTGGCACCTTGCTTTCGGCGCTGGTGGAAGACGCTCAAACCCTCAAGTTCTTGCCGATGAGCAGTCGTCAGGAACAACTCGCCGTGAGTCAGCAACTGGTCGGCCAGCAAAGTCGTCAGGCGTCACTCGGTGGGCTATTGAACGCCTTACAGAACCTGCCGCCAGTCGACGACCCCACTTCTGCAGATTTGCGTGCGGCAGTCGAGAAGCTGCTCGCCAGCCTCCCGGACGTGCAACAACTGAGTACCGCCAAAGGCGTGGCGCTGGCCTTGGCCAACAGCGGCGTGTTCCTCGAAGCCAAACTGCTGAGCGGACAGAACCCGACGCTGGCCCCGGACATGAAGGCCGACCTGCTCAAGCTGATCGCACAACTGACGCCGGGCCTGCCGAGCAGCACCAGTTTCAACGCGATCATCGCCGCCAACACCTTGGCGCAAGCACTGCCAAGCTTCGTCCGCAACGCCCTTGGCATGCTCGGTCAGGTCAGCGCCAAACCCGTGCCGAGCAGCTTCCCGCTGCCCGACCGCTTGCTGCAAAGCCTGGAAGGCGAAGGCGATCTGGAACAGTTGTTGCGCCTCGCCGCCGCTGCGGTATCGCGCCTGCAAAGCCACCAACTGTCGAGTCTCGAGCAGACCGGCGTCACCGACGACGGGCGCCTGCTCAGCACCTGGCAGCTGGAAATCCCCATGCGCAACCTGCAGGACATCGTGCCGTTGCAGGTCAAGTTCCAGCGCGAAGAAGCGCCGGAGCGAGAGCCGCAACCCAACGAACGTCGCGACGAACGCGAGCCCAAGCAACAACTGTGGCGCGTCGATCTGGCGTTCGACATGGAACCGCTCGGGCCGATGCAGATTCAGGCGCAGTTGATCGCCGGCAGCCTGTCCAGCCAACTGTGGGCCGAACGGCCGTACACCGCGGACCTGATCGGCAACAACCTGTTCGCCCTGCGTCAGCGCCTGCTTGATCGCGGGCTCAACGTCGGCGACATCGACTGCCACCTCGGCACGCCGCCGCAGGGCAACCAAACCCGTCTCGAACACCGCTGGGTCGACGAAACCGCATGAACGATTCCACTGCCCCACGCCAGGCCATCGCCCTCAAGTACGACGGCAACCACGCGCCGACCCTCACCGCCAAGGGTGATGAAGAGCTGGCCGAAGAAATCCTGCGCATCGCTCGCGATTGCGAAGTGCCTATCTACGAAAACGCCGAGTTGGTGCGCTTGCTCGCGCGCATGGAATTGGGCGACAGCATCCCCGAAGAGCTGTATCGCACGATCGCCGAGATCATCGCGTTTGCGTGGAATCTGAAGGGCAAATTCCCCGAGGGGCAGGACCCGAATGCGCCGATGATCGAGAAGGACGTCACCGATCGCGGGGATGATTACTGAGACTTCGAAGACGCCTTCGCGAGCAAGCTCGCTCCCACATTGGTTCGGCGTAAACCGATCTAATGTGGGAGCGAGCTTGCTCGCGAATAGGCCATCAGCTTGAGCGCAAAGATCAGTTCTTGTGAAGCTTGCGCATCAACTCCGCCTCAGCCTGGGTCAACCCGCAGGACTGAGTCAGCTCATCGACGCTGGCGCCCATGCCCACCAGTTTCGCCGCCTGGGCGAATGACAGGCTGGATGGATCGCGCTGTTCCAGCTGAACGATTTTGTCCGGCAACGGACTGACGACCGCGCGCAGCTCGTGCAGAGCTTCGCCCATGCGCACGTTGCCGTTCTGGTAGTCGTCGACACGCTTGGCCAAGTCCTTGATGCGCTGATCACGCAGCGCATCGCCCTGGGCCTGTTGCGCGGCGATTACCCGCTGCGCCTTGATATACGACACAAACATCGCCAGCGTGCCTGCCCAGAAGAGGAACAGGACAATGACCGCAACCTCGAGAATCAATCAGATATTCTCCAGGTCCGACCATTCTTCTTCGCTCATCATCTTGTCCAGCTCGACCAGGATCAGCAACTCGTTGTTCTTGTTGCACACGCCCTGGATGAACTTGGCCGACTCTTCGTTGCCGACGTTCGGCGCCGTCTCGATTTCCGACTGACGCAGGTAAACCACTTCGGCCACGCTGTCGACCATGATGCCGACGACTTGCTTGTCGGCTTCGATGATGACGATACGGGTGTTGTCGCTGATCTCGCCGGTGCTCAGGCCGAAGCGCTGACGGGTGTCGATCACGGTGACCACATTACCGCGCAGGTTGATGATGCCCAGCACGTAGCTTGGCGCACCCGGCACCGGAGCGATCTCGGTGTAGCGCAGCACTTCCTGGACGCGCATCACGTTGATGCCGTAGGTTTCGTTATCCAGTTTGAAGGTTACCCATTGCAGGATCGGATCTTCAGAACCTTTTGCATTCGTCGCCTGACTACTCATACCCTGACCCCTCGAAAAAACCGCTCTGAGCGGTGTGTGTTCTGTGTGGCGGCATTCAACAATGCCGTCGCCTGATTGTTATGTCGGCTGCTATGTCGGTTTATGTAGCGGCTTGTGGCCGCCGAGGTGCTTTGCCCCACCGCTGGCGATCAACTCGGCCAGTGCGGAAACGTCAAGCAATGCACACATGTGCTCAATCACGGTGCCGGCGAGCCATGGCCGCTGACCCCGGTGACTTCTCCATTTGATTTCATTCGGGTCCAGACGCAACGAGCGGCTGACCTGATGCACCGCCAGCCCCCACTCGTAACCTTGTACCGAAATCACATACTGCAGGCCCTGACGGAAGTCATCGCGGTAGCGATCCGGCATGACCCAGCGCGCGGTGTCCAACACTTTCAGATTGCCGGCCTGACTCGGCAGAATCCCGAGGAACCATTCCGGCTGACCGAACAGTGGCGTCAGCTCGTGGCCGGCCAGCGAATAGATCGAACCCAGGCAGACCAGTGGCACGGCCAGGGTCAGCCCGGCGACGTCGAACAACAGGCATTCGAACGCTTCGGAGGCCCAGGCCGGGCGACCATCGGTTTCCACCGGTGGCGGCGTGTTGTTTGGCGGCAGATGCACTTCCACCAGCGGAGGGACCAGCGTCTGTTCGACCGGTGCGGGTGCAATCGGTGCCGGTTCGACCGCTACCGGTTCCGGCGCGGTTTTCAATAACTGGGTTTGCAGCAGCGGCGCGAGTGTCGAAACTGGCGCGCGAACCGGCTCGGCCTCCTCGATCATTGCCACCGGCGCTTTCGCCACAGGTGCAACGGCAGGCGCGACAAGCGGCGCAGCAGGCTTGGCCGCTTTCTGTGCGTCACGGGCCTGCTCTTCCAGCACCGCCGCCTGAAACTCGTCCAGCGCCTCAGTGCTTTCCACAACTTCAGGCTGCGCCTCAATAACCGGCGGCAGCTCCTCAGGAATTTCCTGCAGCAAGTTATCCAGATAAGACTGCAACGCCAATTGCGGACGCGAGGTGAGTTTGACCGGGCGATTCATGCTCACGCCACCTGCGGAACAAGTTGTTGCGCCAACAGGTGCTTGAGCAGCGCGCGGTAGGCCAGCACGCCACGGCTCTTGCCGTCGAATTGCGAAGGCGTGACACCGGCACGGCTGGCGTCGCGCAGACGGGTATCGACGGGGATGTAACCCTGCCAGATCTCGTCGGGGAATTTGTCACGCAGCACACGCAACGTATGCATCGAGGCTTGCGTGCGGCGGTCAAACAGGGTCGGCACGATGCTGAACGGCAGCGCCTGTTTGCGCGAGCGGTTGATCATCGCCAGGGTGTTGACCATGCGCTCCAGACCTTTGACGGCCAAGTGTTCGGTCTGCACCGGAATCACCAATTGCTGGCTCGCCGCGAGGGCGTTGACCATCAGCACGCCGAGCAACGGCGGGCTGTCGATCACTGCGTAATCGAAGTCCTGCCACAGTTGCGCCAGACTCTTGGCGATCACCAGACCGAGGCCACTCTGCCCCGGCGACTGACGCTCAAGGGTCGCCAGTGCGGTGCTCGATGGCAGCAGGGAAATGCGTTCGTCACTGGTCGACAACAGCAACTGCCCCGGCAGGCCTTGCGGCACGCTGCCCTTGTGCAGAAACAGGTCGTAGTTGCTGTGTTCCAGGCTGTCGGGGTCGTAACCGAAATAGCTGGTCATCGAGCCGTGCGGGTCGAGATCGACCACAACCACGCGCTTGCCCGCCTCGGCCAGCAATCCGGCTAAAGCGATGGAAGATGTGGTTTTACCGACACCACCCTTTTGATTGGCGACTGCCCAGACTCTCATTCAGTTCGTTCCTCCCGGCCGATATGCTCGACCGAGACATAGCTCAGCGTGTTAATGCGGGTGACGGAGAATTGACGGCACTCTCGCGTCCCGGCGTCTTGACCGGGGTCGGTGCAGTTTGTGTGCCAGCACGCTTCAACGCAGCGTCCGGTTGCGCGTTGGCAGTCCCGGTACCCGTCAGGCTGCGACGTACATCGAGATTTCGCGAGACCACCAGAACCACCCGGCGATTTTTCCCCCGGCCTTCAGCGGTAGCGTTGTTGGCCACCGGTTGAAACTCGCCGTAACCCACCGATGCCAATCGGCCAGGGTTCACACCCTGCATGGCCAGCATGCGCACGATGCTCGCCGAACGCGCCGAGGACAGTTCCCAGTTGGTCGGGTATTGCGCGGTGCGGATCGGTTGATCGTCGGTGAAGCCTTCGACGTGGATCGGGTTGTCGAACGGTTTCAGAATCGCCGCGACCTTGTCGATGATGTTGAAGGCGATGTCGCTTGGCATGGCGTCGCCACTGCCGAACAACAGGCTGGAGTTGAGTTCGATCTCGACCCACAGCTCATTGCCACGCACAGTCATCTGGTTGGAGCTGATCAAGTCACCGAACGCCGCGCTGATGTCATCGGCGATGCTTTTCAGCGGATCGCTGGCGCCGGCGATACCGGCGTCGATCTGCTCGGCGTCCTTGACCAGCGGCTTGGCCGGGGTCACGGTTTTTGGCCGTTCGTCGCCGATCTGGATCGGTTTGAGCGCGCGATCGGAGTCTTTGAAGACGCCGACCAGCGCTTCGGAAATTTCCTTGTACTTGCCTTCGTTGATCGACGAAATCGAGTACATCACCACGAAGAACGCGAACAGCAACGTGATGAAATCCGCGTAGGACACGAGCCAGCGCTCGTGATTGACGTGTTCTTCCTGATGCCTGCGACGAGCCATGAGGTTATTCCCTTAATCCATGAAGCCTTGCAGCTTCAACTCAATGGAGCGAGGGTTTTCACCTTCGGCGATCGACAGGATCCCTTCCAACAACATTTCGCGATAACGCGACTGCCGCAACGCGATTGACTTCAGCTTGGCGGCGATTGGCAGCAACACCAGGTTGGCACTGGCTACGCCGTAAATGGTCGCAACGAAGGCGACGGCGATGCCGCTGCCCAGTTGCGTCGGATCCGCGAGGTTGCCCATCACGTGGATCAGGCCCATCACCGCACCGATGATGCCGATGGTCGGCGCGTAGCCGCCCATGCTTTCAAAGACTTTCGCCGCCTCGATGTCGCGCGCTTCCTGGGTGTAGAAATCCACTTCGAGGATGCTGCGGATCGCTTCCGGCTCGGCACCGTCGACCAGCAGTTGCAGGCCTTTGCGCGAGTAATTGTCGGGCTCGGCATCCGCCACGCCTTCCAGGCCCAGCAGGCCTTCCTTGCGTGCGGTGAGGCTCCAGTTGACGACGCGATCGATGCCACCGGCCAGATCGACCCGTGGCGGAAACAGAATCCAGGCGAGGATCTGCATGGCGCGTTTGAACGCGCTCATCGGCGATTGCAGCAGTGCGGCACCGATGGTGCCGCCCAGTACGATCAATGCCGCCGGGCCGTTGGCCAGCGCACCGAGGTGACCACCTTCAAGGTAGTTACCACCGATGATGGCGACGAACGCCATGATGATCCCGATAAGGCTTAAAACATCCATCAGATACACGCCTCGACAATGTGTTTGCCGATGTCGTCGAGGCTGTATACCGCGTCGGCGAGGTCGGCTTTAACGATGGCCATTGGCATGCCGTAGATCACGCAACTTGCCTCATCTTGTGCCCAGACCGCGCTGCCGCCCTGCTTGAGCAGACGCGCGCCTTCACGGCCATCGGCGCCCATGCCGGTCAATACGACCGCCAGAACTTTGTCACCGTAGGACTTGGCGGCGGAACCGAAGGTGATGTCCACGCACGGCTTGTAATTCAGACGCTCATCGCCCGGGAGGATTTTCACCGCGCCACGGCCGTCGATCATCATTTGCTTGCCACCCGGCGCCAGCAACGCCAGGCCCGGACGCAGGATGTCGCCATCCTCGGCTTCCTTGACGCTGATGCGGCACAGCTTGTCGAGACGCTCGGCGAAGGCCTTGGTGAACGCCGCCGGCATGTGCTGGATCAGCACGATCGGCGCCGGGAAATTCGCCGGCAACTGAGTCAACACACGTTGCAGGGCCACCGGGCCGCCCGTCGAGGTACCGATGGCCACCAGTTTGTAGGCTTTGCGTTTCGGCGCTGGCGACGACGCGCTGGCGGCCGGGGCACGAGCCGGTGCCGGCGCTGGAGCCGGACGCGTTGGCGCGCTGGTGCTGTGACTGCTGTGGCTGCCGAAACTCGACGGCGCCGAAGCAGGCGTCGGTGCTGGCGCAGCCACTGGAGCCGGCGCGCTGTAGGCACTGAAACGACGGTTACTGCGCGAGATGCTATGGACCTTCTCGCACAGCAGTTGCTTGACCTTCTCGGGATTGCGCGAGATGTCTTCGAAATTCTTCGGCAGGAAATCCACCGCGCCGGCGTCCAGCGCATCGAGGGTGACCCGGGCGCCTTCGTGGGTCAGTGAGGAGAACATCAACACCGGGGTCGGGCAGCGCTGCATGATGTGCCGCACTGCCGTGATGCCGTCCATCATCGGCATCTCGTAGTCCATGGTGATCACGTCTGGCTTGAGTGCCAGCGCCTGATCAATCGCCTCTTTACCGTTGGTTGCAGTGCCGACCACCTGAATGCTCGGATCCGCAGAAAGAATTTCCGAGACGCGGCGGCGGAAAAAACCCGAATCGTCCACCACCAGGACTTTGACTGCCATAAACACTCCATTAGGTGCAGCGGGACGTTGTCGCCCCGCCGCCCCGGATTCAAATACGCCGTGCGGCGTAACGCTTGAGCATGCTTGGAACATCGAGAATCAGCGCGATGCGGCCGTCACCTGTGATGGTGGCGCCGGACATGCCCGGAGTGCCCTGCAGCATTTTGCCCAATGGCTTGATGACCACTTCTTCCTGGCCGACCAGTTGATCGACAACGAAGCCGATCCGCTGAGTGCCCACCGAAAGGATCACCACGTGGCCTTCACGCTGCTCTTCGTGAGCGGCGGAGCTGACCAGCCAGCGCTTGAGGTAGAACAATGGCAGCGCCTTGTCCCGCACGATCACCACTTCCTGACCGTCGACGACGTTGGTGGTCGACAGGTCGAGGTGGAAGATTTCGTTGACGTTGACCAACGGGAACGCAAACGCCTGATTGCCGAGCATGACCATCAGGGTTGGCATAATCGCGAGGGTCAGCGGCACCTTGATGACGATCTTCGAGCCCTGGCCCTTGGTCGAGTAGATGTTGATCGAACCGTTGAGCTGGGAAATCTTGGTCTTCACCACGTCCATGCCGACACCGCGGCCGGACACGTCGGAGATCTCGGTCTTGGTCGAGAAACCCGGGGCGAAAATCAGGTTGTAGCACTCGGTATCGCTGAGGCGATCGGCCGCATCCTTGTCCATCACACCGCGTTTTACCGCGATGGCGCGCAGGACGTTCGGGTCCATGCCTTTGCCGTCATCGGAAATCGACAGCAGGATATGGTCACCCTCTTGCTCGGCAGCCAAAACAACACGGCCGCCACGGGCCTTGCCCGACGCTTCGCGTTCTTCCGGCGACTCGATGCCGTGGTCGACAGCGTTGCGCACCAAGTGGACCAGCGGGTCGGCCAGGGCCTCGACAAGGTTTTTGTCGAGGTCGGTTTCTTCACCCACCAGTTCCAGGTTGATCTCTTTCTTCAGCTGACGCGCGAGGTCACGAACCAGACGCGGGAAGCGCCCGAAGACCTTCTTGATCGGCTGCATCCGCGTCTTCATCACCGCGGTCTGCAAGTCAGCCGTGACCACGTCGAGGTTCGACACGGCCTTTTGCATGGCTTCATCGCCGCTGTTCAGGCCCAGGCGCACCAGACGGTTACGCACCAGCACCAGTTCGCCGACCATGTTCATGATTTCGTCGAGACGCGCGGTGTCGACGCGCACGGTGGTTTCGGCTTCGCTCGCCGGTTTTTCCGGTGGCGGTGTCGCCGGCGCACGGGCCGGAGCCGGTGCAGCAGCGGCGGCCGGTTTTGGCGCTTCGGCTTTCGGCTCAGGCTTGGCGGCAGGCTTGGGCGCTGCAGCAGCGGCCGGTGCCTTGGCAGCAGGCGTGGCGACGGTCGAAGCACTGCCAGCAGCAGCGGTGCCGACTTCGGAGAACTTGCCTTTACCGTGCAATTCGTCGAGCAGCGATTCGAACTCGTGATCGCTGATCAGATCGCTGCCGGCCGCCGCAGCAGCCGGTGCGGCTGGCACAGGTGCCGAAGCAATCGCCGACTCCAGCGCATCCACGGCAAAGTTGCCCTTGCCATGCAACTGATCGAGCAGGGCTTCGAATTCGTCGTCGGTGATGTCCGAGCTGTCGCCCTTGGCCGGAGCCGCAGGGGCTGCCGCCGCTGGCGCAACCGCGTCCACCGCGAACTGGCCTTTGCCGTGCAGTTGATCGAGCAACGACTCGAACTCGGCATCGGTGATTTCATCGCTCGCAGCTTCAGCAGCCGTTTGCGCAGGTGCGGCAGCAGCCGGGGCTTCGGCTTCGGCCTTGACGGCGTTCAGCGAGTCCAGCAGTTGTTCGAATTCGTTATCGGTGATGTCGCCCGACGAGTCGCCTTCGACGACCAGTTCTTCGATCATCTCGGCCACCGGCGATGCCGGGGCGGCGTCCGCCGATTGCGGTTCGGCCAGGCGCGCCAGGGCGGCCAGCAGTTCCGGGGTGGCAGCGGTGATCGGCGCACGCTCACGAACCTCAGTGAACATGCTGTTCACCGCGTCCAGTGCTTCGAGGACAACGTCCATCAGTTCTGCATCAACGCGACGCTCACCCTTACGCAGGATGTCGAACACGTTTTCGGCGATGTGACAGCACTCCACCAGCTCATTGAGCTGAAGGAAGCCGGCGCCCCCTTTTACAGTGTGGAAACCGCGAAAAATTGCGTTGAGCAAATCTGCGTCATCCGGGCGGCTTTCCAGCTCGACCAGTTGTTCGGACAGTTGCTCAAGAATCTCGCCGGCCTCAACCAGGAAATCCTGAAGGATCTCTTCATCGGCGCCGAAGCTCATTAATGGGGTGCTCCTACAGGTCTAAAAACCCAAAAAACCTAAAATTCCAAAACTCTAGAACCCGAGGCTGGATAACAAATCGTCCACATCGTCCTGACCGGACACAACGTCTTCTCGTTTATCGGCATGAATCTGCGGACCTTCACCCTGCGAGAGATGTTTTTGTGGATCTTTTTCTGCAAGCATCGCGGCGCGGTCATGTTCGATGCCCGCAAAGCGGTCGACCTGACTGGCCATGAGCACGAGTTTGAGCAAATTGCTTTCGACTTCGGTGACCAGTTGGGTCACACGCTTGATCACCTGACCGGTCAGGTCCTGGTAATCCTGGGCCAGCAGGATGTCGTTGAGATTGCTCGACACCGCACGGTTGTCCGTGCTGCTGCGTGACAGAAAACCGTCGACCCGGCGCGCCAGCTCGCGGAACTCTTCAGCCCCGACCTCGCGACGCATGAAGCGACCCCAATCGGCGCTCAAGGTCTGGGCTTCATCAGCCAGACTGTTGACCACCGGCGTGGCGCTTTCCACCAGATCCATGGTGCGGTTGGCCGCGGCTTCTGTCAGCTTGACCACATAGCCCAGGCGTTCGGTGGCGTCGGTGATTTGCGACACTTCCTCAGCCTGTGGCATGTTCGGGTCGATCTGGAAGTTGACGATCGCACTGTGCAGTTCACGTGTGAGCTTGCCGACTTCCTGATACAGGCCGCGGTCACGGGTCTGATTGAGCTCATGGATCAGTTGCACAGCGTCGCCGAACCTGCCTTTTTCAAGGCTCTCGACCAGTTCGACCGCGTGTTTTTTCAGGGTCGACTCGAAATCGCCCTGTGAAGATTCGTTATGCTCCATAGCTCCCCCGCGCGTTCATCAGCCGATGCGTTCGAAAATCTTCTCGATTTTGTCTTTCAACGCCTGAGCCGTGAAAGGTTTGACTACGTAGCCGTTCACACCGGCCTGAGCGGCTTCGATGATCTGCTCGCGCTTGGCTTCTGCAGTCACCATCAGCACTGGCAGGTGCTTGAGTTTTTCATCGGCACGCACGTGGCGCAGCAGGTCGATACCGGTCATGCCCGGCATGTTCCAGTCCGTTACCAGAAAGTCGATGCTTCCGCTGTTGAGCACTGGAATGGCAGTCACGCCATCGTCAGCCTCGACGGTGTTGGTGAACCCAAGATCACGCAGCAGGTTCTTGATGATCCGCCGCATCGTTGAGAAGTCATCAACGATGAGGATTTTCATGTCTTTGTTCAATTCGACCTCCAAGCAGTCTTAAACGCGCCCAGCACCTGGACGCGCCACTTCAATCAATCGGCGCAGCACTCGAAGACTGTCTGGAGCACAACAGAGCAAGACCGGTGCCGTTCATCACCGCACCAGCCTCGTTCGCAGTGTCCCCACACTGCCTTCAGCGCGCTCGCCACTCCCCCAAACGCCCCCGCAAACGGGCCGCGCACTGGCTGTGTAACTGGCTGACCCGCGATTCACTGACGCCAAGGACTTCACCGATTTCCTTGAGGTTCAGCTCTTCGTCGTAGTACAGCGCCAACACCAGTCGCTCACGCTCCGGCAAATTGGCAATCGCGTCCGCCAGCGCTGCCTGGAAGCGTTCATCTTCCAGATCGCGCGACGGCTCGAGATGAGCACTCGCGCCATCCTCGTGCAGCCCTTCGTGTTCGCCGTCCTGCAACAGATCGTCGAAACTGAACAGGCGACTGCCCAAGGTGTCATTCAAAATCCCGTAGTAATCGTCGAGACTCAATTGGAGTTCGGCCGCAACCTCGTGATCTTTAGCATCACGGCCGGTTTTAGCTTCAATTGAGCGAATCGCGTCGCTGACCATACGGGTATTACGGTGAACCGAGCGTGGTGCCCAGTCCCCTTTGCGCACTTCGTCGAGCATCGCGCCGCGGATTCGTATGCCCGCGTACGTTTCGAAACTGGCGCCTTTGCTGGCGTCGTATTTGGTCGAGACTTCGAGCAGGCCGATCATCCCGGCCTGAATCAGGTCTTCGACCTGCACACTCGCTGGCAACCGTGCCAGCAAGTGATAGGCAATGCGTTTGACCAGTGGCGCGTAACGCTCGATCAGTTCGTACTGCGCGTCACGTGCCGACTTCTTGTAGTAGTTCATACCGCTTGCGGTCATAGCACGGGCCCTGCCGTTTGCTGCACGAGGCGCTCGACGAAAAACTCAAGGTGGCCACGCGGGTTGGCGGGCAGCGGCCAGGTATCGACCTTCTGCGCGATCGCCTTGAACGCCAGCGCGCACTTGGAACGCGGGAAGGCTTCGTACACCGCACGCTGCTTCTGCACCGCTTTACGCACGCTTTCGTCGTAAGGCACGGCGCCGACGTATTGTAGGGCCACGTCCAGGAAGCGATCCGTGACCTTGGTCAACTTGGCGAACAGGTTGCGCCCTTCCTGCGGGCTCTGCGCCATGTTGGCCAGCACGCGGAAGCGGTTCATGCCGTAGTCGCGGTTGAGCAGTTTGATCAGTGCGTAGGCGTCAGTGATCGAGGTTGGCTCGTCGCAGACCACCAGCAACACTTCCTGCGCGGCGCGGACAAAACTGACTACCGAGTCACCAATACCCGCAGCGGTGTCGATCACCAATACGTCGAGATTGTCGCCGATGTCGCTGAATGCCTGAATCAGGCCGGCGTGCTGCGCCGGGCTCAGGTGCACCATGCTCTGCGTGCCGGACGCGGCCGGGACGATGCGAATGCCACCGGGGCCTTGCAACAGCACGTCGCGCAATTCGCAACGGCCTTCGATGACGTCGGCCAGCGTGCGTTTAGGGGTCAGACCCAACAATACGTCGACGTTCGCCAGCCCCAGATCGGCGTCCAGCAACATGACCCGACGGCCAAGCTCTGCCAGCGCCAGGGACAAGTTCACTGACACGTTAGTCTTGCCGACGCCACCTTTGCCGCCGGTCACCGCGATCACCTGTACGGGATGCATGCTGCCCATGTTATTTCTTTACCTTGTCTTGCATAGACGGAGGCCACATTACTGGCTGCGCGTTCACAACCGGAACAATGCATGGCAGACCATCGATGTAGGTACAAAAACTGTTCATGAATACCTCAGCCTACCTGCTTGGTCGGGCTGTGATAGATATCAGCGAACATGTCGGCCATGGCTTCTTCGCTGGGTTCTTCCTGCATTTGCACGCTGACGGCGCGGCTGACCAGTTGATGACGGCGCGGCAGATGCAGATCATCCGGAATCCGTGGGCCATCGGTCAGGTACGCGACCGGCAATTCATGACTGATCGCCAGGCTCAACACTTCGCCAAGGCTGGCCGTTTCATCCAGTTTAGTCAGGATGCACCCGGCGAGCCCGCAACGCTTGTAACTGTGATAAGCGGCGGTTAGAACCTGTTTCTGGCTGGTGGTTGCCAAGACCAGATAATTTTTTGAGCGAATGCCACGACCGGCCAGACTTTCGAGCTGCATGCGCAGGGCCGGATCGCTGGCTTGCAGGCCGGCAGTATCGATCAACACCACGCGTTTGCGCAGCAGTGGATCCAGCGCTTGCACCAACGATTGGCCAGGATCGACGTGAGTCACCGGCACATTGAGAATGCGCCCCAGGGTCTTCAGTTGTTCCTGCGCGCCGATACGGAAACTGTCCATGCTCACCAGCGCCACATTCTGCGCGCCGTATTTCAGCACATAACGCGCGGCAAGCTTGGCCAGCGTGGTGGTCTTGCCCATGCCGGCAGGGCCGACCATGGCAATCACACCGCCCTCTTCCAGCGGCTCGACTTCCGGTACGGCAATCATCCGTGCCAGGTGCGCGAGCAGCATGCGCCAGGCCTGACGCGGCTCTTCGATATCAGTGATCATCGCCAACAAATCGCGCGACAACGGCCCGGACAGACCGATACGTTGCAGACGGCGATACAGATTGGCTTGCGCCGGACGGCTGCCTTGCAGCTGATTCCAGGCCAGGGTGCCGAGCTGGACTTCCATCAGCTCGCGCAGGCTGTTCAATTCAAAGCGCATCGAATCCAGTGCACGCGGATCAACACCGCCGGAAGACTGCGCAGGCGCCGGGGCCGGACGCGCCGGAGCGGCGTAGGTCGGCTCGCTCAGCGGTTCTGCGGCGGTCAAAGGCAGGCCAGCCGTCAACGGCAGCCCGGCGAAAATCTGGCGATTGCTGTTGCCGTCGGCTTCGCCCCGCAGGCTCAACTCGGCCTGGGCGGTGACGATGCGCGATTGGGTCTTGCGCAGCTCGTCTTCGAGCTCCATGTTCGGAACCCGTGGCGCCAGCGCCGACAATTTGTAATCCAGTGCCGCCGTCAGCTCAACACCGCCGGCAATGCGGCGGTTGCCAATGATGGCGGCATCAGCGCCCAGCTCATCACGAACCAGCTTCATGGCCTGACGCATATCGGCGGCAAAGAAACGCTTAACTTGCATAAACCACTACCTCAGCCGTTGGGCCCTACTGTCGCAACGATGGTCACTTGCTTGTTGTCCGGTATTTCCTGGTAGGCCAGCACATGCAGCCCAGGGACTGCGAGGCGGCCAAAGCGCGAGAGCATCGCGCGGATCGGGCCAGCGACCAAAAGGATCACCGGCTGACCTTGCATTTCCTGACGCTGCGCCGCTTCGATGAGCGAACGCTGCAGCTTCTCGGCCATGCTTGGCTCCAGCAGAACGCCCTCTTCCGAGCCTTGTCCTGCCTTCTGCAGACTATTGAGCAATATTTGTTCCAACCTTGGTTCCAAGGTGATCACAGGCAGCTCCGACTCAGTGCCTACAATGCTTTGGACGATGGCGCGTGATACGCCGACCCGCACAGCAGCCACCAGCGCGGCGGTATCTTGACTCTTCGCGGCGTTGTTGGCGATGGCTTCGGCAATGCTGCGGATATCGCGCACCGGCACGTGTTCGGCGAGCAGCGCTTGCAGCACTTTGAGCAACTGCGACAACGAGACCACGCCCGGCACCAGCTCTTCTGCCAGTTTCGGCGAGCTTTTGGCCAGCAATTGCATGAGTTGCTGCACTTCTTCGTGGCCGATCAGCTCACTGGAGTGCTTGTACAGAATCTGGTTCAAGTGCGTGGCGACCACGGTGCTCGCGTCAACCACCGTATAACCGAGGGATTGTGCCTGGGCACGCTGGCTGATTTCGATCCACACCGCCTCCAGGCCGAAAGCCGGATCTTTGGCGTTGATACCGTTGAGTGTGCCGTAGACCTGGCCCGGGTTGATCGCCAGTTCGCGGTCCGGATAGATCTCGGCTTCGGCGAGGATCACGCCCATCAGGGTCAGGCGATAGGCGCTGGGCGCCAGATCGAGGTTGTCACGAATGTGCACAGTTGGCATGAGGAAGCCCAGATCCTGCGAGAGCTTCTTGCGCACGCCCTTGATCCGCGCCAGCAATTGCCCGCCCTGATTGCGATCCACCAGCGGAATCAAGCGATAGCCGACTTCCAGGCCGATCATGTCGATTGGCGTTACGTCGTCCCAGCCCAGCTCTTTGGTTTCCATAGCGCGGGCCGGCGACGGCAGCAGTTCCTGCTGACGCTTGACCTCTTCCAGCGCCACGACCTTGGCGACGTTCTGTTTCTTCCAGAACAGGTAGGCGCCGCCAGCGGCCAACGCAGCCATGCTCAGGAACGAGAAGTGCGGCATGCCCGGCACCAGGCCCATGACCGCCATCAGACCGGCCGCCACCGCCAGCGCTTTCGGCGAGGCGAACATCTGACGATTGATCTGCTTGCCCATGTCTTCCGAACCGGAAGCACGGGTCACCATGATCGCTGCCGCTGTCGATAACAACAGTGATGGCAATTGCGCCACTAAACCGTCACCGATGGTCAGCAAGGCGTAAACCCGACCGGCATCGCCGAAGCTCATGTTGTGCTGGAAGATACCAACGGCCATGCCGCCGATAAGGTTGATGAACAGAATCAGCAGGCCGGCGATGGCGTCACCGCGAACGAACTTGCTGGCACCGTCCATCGAACCGTAGAACTCCGCCTCTTGGGCGACTTCCTGACGGCGCGCCTTGGCCTGGTTCTGGTCGATCAAACCGGCGTTGAGGTCGGCGTCGATCGCCATTTGTTTGCCGGGCATCGCATCGAGGGTGAAACGCGCGCTCACCTCGGAAATCCGCCCGGCACCTTTGGTCACCACAACGAAGTTGATGATCATCAGGATCGCAAAAACCACGATACCGACCACGTAGTTACCGCCGATCACCACTTCACCGAAGGCCTGAATCACCTTACCGGCAGCGGCGTGGCCGTCCTGACCGTGGAGCATTACAACGCGCGTCGACGCGACGTTCAACGCCAGCCGCAGCAACGTCGCGACCAGCAAAATCGTCGGGAACACGGCGAAATCCAGCGGCCGCAGCGCATACACGCAGACCAGCAGGACGACGATCGACAGCGCGATGTTGAAGGTAAAGAACACGTCGAGCAGGAACGGCGGCACCGGCAACATCATCATCGCCAGCATCACCAGCAACAGCAACGGCACGCCCAGATTGCCTCGACTTAAATCGGCAACGTTTGTGCGTGCTGTGTTGAATAACTGAGAGCGATCCACCGGTTTTCCCCGTTCCTTTAAAGCAAACTTTTGACGCCCAGAGCGGGCTCACGGCGGGTACTGCAAGAAGCTTTCCAACTTTTGCCAAGGAGTGAAATCGGGAGAGAAAACATGCCCCCTGTAGGAGTGAGCCTGCTCGCGAAGGGGCCAGTCGAGTTAGTGCAAATCGCCTTTTAAACTCAGGTGTTTAAAAGACACCTTCAGACACGCCTTTAAGGCTACATATTCTTGCGTCATTGCCTACAGCTACGCCAGAATCCGCCGGCTTGTGCACCTTGGGGCCGGGTTCTATTGTGGATCGGTCGCTGACGAATCAGCGATCGGGTTTAGCGACTCGGACCAACTCAGTGCATCAGCGTTCGTGGCTTCGTTGTGGGACTCTTCGCCCGCAATTACGTTATGGCGGCTGTATGCGGGAGACCTTTGGGTCTACCGGTGTGCCTGAGACCGGTTCGCTAACCTGCGTACAGCTGCCACCTTCACCTGTTTAGCGACAGGGAAAAGAGTGGCTCCATAAACTCAGGAGTTTCACCATGATCAAACCAACACCCAACCCACCCGAAACCGACCTCGCCTCCCCCTACGAATCCCTAGATTCAAAAAAGCTCAACGACGCCGCCGAACGCGCGCTCGATCACTACCTCTGCCCACCCGGCTCCACGCCACCGCCCCGTAAAACCCGCAGAATGTACGCCGTCACCGCAGACTTCAAAAACGAAGAACTGCTGGCCGATGCCAGCGAAACACTCGCCTCAGCCAGAACCATCGCCCATGACTTCGCCCATCTCGTACCCGCGTCGCAGCGCAGGACGCTGTTGGGGATCGCGCAACTGATCATGCTCGGCGAGCTGGCGGTGAATCGGGTGATGGATAATCTGGAGGTGCCGGATTAGTTCGGCTACTGATCGTTCCCACGCGCCGCAAAGAAACGCCTCAACGGACGCTCCGCGTTCGGCTTTGGAAGGGACGCGGAGCGTACCGGGCTGAATTCCCACGCAGAGCGTGGGAACGATCGATCTCTAAGGCTTTTTCAGCTTCGACTCCACCTCTCTCAAAATTACCATCCGTCGGATTTCGGCCCTCACCTGTCAGATCTGACAGGTGCGCAATTCCGCCCATGCGCGTTCAATCACTCCGTTGCCAAACCGAACGGAGCACGCAGCCATGGCCGACCAGAAACCTTTTGCCCTGAAGCCCATTTACTTCCCTGCCCTGACTACCCTTGACCCACCAGATGGTTACGATGGCGGCATCCCCATTCGTGCAGTGGAAAACGGTTTGCAAGTGGTCATCCCTGCCTGGTTCGAAATGAAACTCACGGACCGAGTCGATTTCTTCTGGAACAACGAGAAGGATGAGGTATGGAGCAAAACCCTCGAGCACGAGTCCGAACTCAATCGGGATGTAGTCTTCACCCTGGCCAAGAGTTATGTGATCGACGGTGACGCCATCGACGTGTTCTACAAGGTCTCCGGCAAGAACCATCCCGAAGAAGAATCCAAGCCCCGTTTAAAGCTGCTGGTCAAACTCACCCGCCCCGGTGAATACGACGACATCGCTGGCGATGATGGCCACTCCGATCTCAACTTCTCCCTCGACCGCTACGAAATCGACAAGAATTTTACGGAAAAAGACGTTGTAACGATGCGCATCGTCCGCTACCGCAACCTGACTAAAAACGACCGCATCCACGCCCGCTGGGGCAGTCAGAAAAAGGTTCATCTCGTCACCCCGGATCAGGCGAGTGATCCGGACAAATACCCCATCGACATCACCTTCGATTACGAACTGATCAAGGCTGCTGGCGATGGCTCCGCGGTGGCCGTGGCTTACCAGGTCATTGACCGCTGCGGCAACTACCCGGACGAGCGCGCGCCTTGGTCGGCGGTCCAGCCCGTACTGGTGGATCTCAACGGTACTCGACTGAATGAACCGAAGGTGCTGGTCAAGGGCGAGCCGACCAAACGTGTGGATCTCGACGAACTGGGTGACGACGACGTCAAAGTGCAGGTGTCCACACCAGATCCCGACTTTGACGAGGGCGATGAAGTGCTCCTGACCTGGATCGGCACCCCAGCCCAAGGCCCGCAAATTATCGTCGGCCCATTATCGATGACGGTGAAGTTCGTGGACTTTCATCTCGAGTTCAGCATCCCGAACGCAGCCGTGCGGGCCATCGCCAAAGGCAGTGCATCGGTGGGTTTTGTCCGTCGACGGGGTGACAAAGACGTCAACTCGAAGAACGCCAGCGTCAGCGTCGTGGGCGACATCAGCCAACTGCTCGCGCCTAGCGTCGTCGAGGCACCGGGCGGGACGTTGCCAGGCGATACGCCGTGGGCGACGGTGAGTGCGCCGTGGTACGTGGGTCGCAACAGCAGTGATCTGCTGAACGTGATCTGGGAGGCGAAGGCGCCCGGCGGCGACCCTGTTTACTACGAGGACCCGCGCCAGGTCGGCAATGTAGCGGATGGCGAGCCCGTCTTGCGCAACGTGAGCCAGACCGAAATTCAGCGTTTCGATGGCCTGAGCGTCAAGGTCTACTACATCGTCACCAACAAAGACAACCTGCTGCTGAGCGTGCGCGAATCGCTGCCATTCATCATGCAGGTCGGCGTGGCGAAGCCAATCTTTGAACGCCCGGAAATCGAAGAAGCAGACGCCAGTGGCGTGCTGGATCCGGACAAGGTGCCGCCGACCGGTGCAACCATGGTCTTGACCCACACCGGTACCCAGGACGAAGACCGGTTTCACTACTACTTCAATGGCTCGGCGAGCGGCGGCAGCTTCAGTGACCATATCGACCTGATCCCCGCCACAGCCGGCAAGCCAGTGCGGGTGACCGTGCCGAAGCAGTACGTCACGGCCAACCTCCACGGCACGGTGATGGCGGATTACAGGATTGAGCGGGCGGGAGAGACGTTGGGGCATTCACGGGAGTTGACGCTGGAAGTTGGCCAGGCAACTGCTCCAACTATCGATTCGGTCAAAGGCTCTCCCAGCGGTGTCGAAATCCCCCAAGCCGGGAGCACAGTGGAAACGGCCGTAACCCTGAGCGGCGTCGCGGCCAAAGGCCAGAAGGTCGAAATCTTTGACGGCACCGTCTCAAAAGGCCAGGCAACTGCACATGCCACAACCGGTGTCTGGACGTTGCTCGTCAGTGCCCTGACGGTGGCGGCGCACAGCTTTACCGCCAAGGCTCTGTACGGTTCCGGTGCCGTGTCGGCGGCCAGAACACTGACCGTCATAGCCGTGGTCGTACCAACACTGAGCAACGTGCAGGACGCCGAGAATGCGGAAGTACCAGAAGGCGCAATAACCGTAAGCACTACATTGAAACTCAGGGGCACCGCAAGCCTGGGCCAGCAGGTCGAAATTCGTGACGGCACCGGTTCCGGTTCGGCATCACGGGGCACCGCAACTGCCAACGGAACAACGGGAATCTGGGAGATCACAATCACAGTGCCACTGGGTGCGCGGCGGCTGTACGCTGAAGCACTTTATCCCAGCAATCCGCTGTACTCGAATGTGCGTAACCTGACCGTCACAGCCGCCACCGCTCCGACTTTGACATCAGTCAAAGGCTCTCCCAGCGGCGTCGAAATCCCTCAAGGCGGGAGCACAGTGGAAACTGCTGTAACCCTGAGCGGCGTCGCGGCCCAAGGCCAGAAGGTCGAAATCTTTGACGGCACCGTCTCAAAAGGTCAGGCCACTGCAGATGCCACAACCGGTGTCTGGACGTTGCTCGTCAGTGCCCTGACGGTGGCGGCGCACAGCTTTACCGCCAAGGCGCTGTACGGTTCCGGTGCCGTGTCGGCGGCCAGAACACTGACCGTCATAGCCGCCACCGCTCCCACTTTGACATCGGTCAAAGGCTCTCCCAGCGGCGTCGAAATCCCCCAAGGCGGGAGCACAGTGGAAACTGCTGTCACCCTGAGCGGCGTCGCGGCTAAGGGCCAGAAAGTCGAAATCTTTGACGGCACCGTCTCAAAAGGTCAGGCCACTGCAGATGCCACAACCGGTGTCTGGACGTTGCTCGTCAGTGCCCTGACGGTGGCGGCGCACAGCTTTACCGCCAAGGCTCTGTACGGTTCCGGTGCCGTGTCGGCGGCCAGAACACTGACCGTCACAGCCGCCACCGCTCCCACTTTGACATCGGTCAAAGGCTCTCCCAGCGGTGTCGAAATCCCCCAAGCCGGGAGCACAGTGGAAACGGCCGTAACCCTGAGCGGCGTCGCGGCCCAAGGCCAGAAGGTCGAAATCTTTGACGGCACCGTCTCAAAAGGTCAGGCCACTGCAGATGCCACAACCGGTGTCTGGACGCTGCTCGTCAGTGCCCTGACGGTGGCGGCGCACAGCTTTACCGCCAAGGCTCTGTACGGTTCCGGTGCCGTGTCGGCGGCCAGAACACTGACCGTCATAGCCGTGGTCGTACCAACACTGAGCAACGTGCAGGACGCCGCGAATGCGGAAGTACCAGAAGGCGCAATAACCGTAAGCACTACATTGAAACTCAGGGGCACCGCAAGCCTGGGCCAGCAGGTCGAAATTCGTGACGGCACCGGTTCCGGTTCGGCATCACGGGGCACCGCAACTGCCAACGGAACAACGGGAATCTGGGAGATCACAATCACAGTGCCACTGGGTGCGCGGCGGCTGTACGCTGAAGCACTTTATCCCAGCAATCCGCTGTACTCGAATGTGCGTAACCTGACCGTCACAGCCGCCACCGCTCCGACTTTGACATCAGTCAAAGGCTCTCCCAGCGGCGTCGAAATCCCTCAAGGCGGGAGCACAGTGGAAACTGCTGTAACCCTGAGCGGCGTCGCGGCCCAAGGCCAGAAGGTCGAAATCTTTGACGGCACCGTCTCAAAAGGTCAGGCCACTGCAGATGCCACAACCGGTGTCTGGACGTTGCTCGTCAGTGCCCTGACGGTGGCGGCGCACAGCTTTACCGCCAAGGCGCTGTACGGTTCCGGTGCCGTGTCGGCGGCCAGAACACTGACCGTCATAGCCGCCACCGCTCCCACTTTGACATCGGTCAAAGGCTCTCCCAGCGGCGTCGAAATCCCCCAAGGCGGGAGCACAGTGGAAACTGCTGTCACCCTGAGCGGCGTCGCGGCTAAGGGCCAGAAAGTCGAAATCTTTGACGGCACTGTTTCCAAAGGTCCGGCAACGGCAGATCCCACAACCGGTATCTGGACGTTGCTCGTCAGTGCTTTGACTGTGGCAGCACACAGTTTTACCGCCAAAGCTTTGTATGGGAGCAATCCTGTGTCGGCCGCCAGAACACTGACCGTGAAGCAAATTATTATCGAAGACTTTGAAACGACTCCATCAAGGAAGTTAACGGTCGCGGGACAAAGCTTAGAAACCGGAAAGTTTACTCTCATAGCACGTCAATTGCCGGAACGAAACGGTTACAAAAGCTATGTAGAAATTAAAGCCGGAATGTATGCAGAACCAAATTTTCGTGGGCAACAGATTTTTACGTATTCGCCCTATACGGGCATGACTATTAAATTTGAACTGATACTTCGGGATGGCGTAGCAGCAAGAGTCATTTTTCAACTCTGGAGTTGGGGACTAAGCGAACCCATAATCGCGCATTTTCTTGACTCATCTGGAGGCGTTCTCGGTTCTGTGTCTCAAAATACTGGCAAAGGAGGAATGTTAGACTCAGGATATTTGAATGGAATTAAATCCATCCTACTCAGTACTGGTGATCAAGTTTATTTTGACTACTTTCAAATTACGCCGTTATAAAAGATATCTCTATAGCGATATCAGGGATATCAGGGACAGACCACGTTTCCAACCAGAAAGTCGCCCGATTCCTTGCCTTTTAAACTCAAGTGTTTAAAAGATACCTCCAGACACGCCTTCAAGGCTACACACCCTTGCGCCATTGCCTACGGCTACGCCAGAATCCGCCGGCTTGTGCGCCTTGGGGGCGGGTTCTATTGTGGTGCGGTCGCTGACGAATCAGCGATCGGGTTTAGCAGCTCGGCAATTTTCAAGGCACGCGAGTACTGCCATTACGTTATGGCGGCTTTGCGTGGGGCACTTCGGTGCGCCGGGATCCTTGAGCCTGGTCTGCTAACCCGCGTACAAGCCGCCACCCTCTTCGTTTAGCAGCGAAGGTTGACGGCTCCATTTCTCAAGGAGCTTTACCATGATCAAACCAACACCCAACCCACCCGAAACCGACCCCACCTCCCCCTACGAATCCCTCGATTCGAAAAAACTCCACGAAGCCGCCGACCGCGCGCTCGATCATTATCTCTGCCCACCCGGCTCCACGCCACCGCCCCGTAAAACCCGCAGAATGTACGCCGTTACCGCCGACTTCAAAAACGAGGAGTTGCTGGCCGATGCCAGCGAAACACTCGCCTCCGCCAGAACCATCGCCCATGACTTCGCCCATCTCGTACCCGCGTCGCAGCGCAGGACGCTGCTGGGTATTGCGCAGTTGATCATGCTCGGGGAGCTGGCGGTGAATCGGGTGATGGATAATCTGGAGTTGCCGCAGTAGCGCGCCTCTGTGACAGGCCTTTGAGTGAGGCGCTGTAGCCTCCGGCGCCTTCGCGGGCAAGCCCGCTCCCACTGGGATCTGCGCCGCTTTCAAATCCCTGATCCACCGACTGTCTTCAGGCATAAAAAAACCGCTGTTCCGTTGAATCGGGGCAGCGGTTTTTTACGCGGGTTACCTCGCAGTCAAAATCTGCTTGGGTGCAATATTGCCGAAGCTCAGTTGCTTGCCGTTGACGTAGCGCGTACCACGCAAAACTTGCTCACCTTCGACCTCAACGAAGTCCTCATCCATGTACATCAGCACGACCTTGGTCTCGGGTGCAATGATCTCTGGAATCGTCAGGTCGCTCTGTAGCAGGTTGAGCGCCCAGTGAAACGAAATGATCGGCAAATCCGCGATTCCGATCTGGCCCTTGTTGTCCAGCAATCGGAAGTCCCTGCTGGCCTTCACACGTAGCTTGCGCCCGTCCACTTCAAACTTCGGTTTGCCAAAGCGCACCTGCAGATCGGGGCCGGTCGCCCATTGATCCATGTAATACGCGGGCGAGGTAAAGAGTTCGAACAACGCTTGGTTGTCGCGGATTTTTCCCGCCGCATCGAACAGGTAGTTGTAGGAATAGTGGTAAGCCAGGCCATCCAGTTCAGGTCTGATGGCGTTGACTGGATTGCCCAGATAATCCGGGATATAGGCATTGGCCATTTGCACAAAGTGGGTAAAGTCCAGATCCATATCGAAGGTAACCTCGTAACGAATGGCGTTTTCCTTCGGGTTTTCCTCCAACCGCCCCGAAACGTACTCCAGGGTCATCCCTTCAAGCTTGCGATAGATACGCTCTGCCATGATCGTGCTCCATAAACTGCGGAGAAATTCCGCAATCCATGTCATCGATTTTCACGGTGGCCGTCTACTGTCATAACTAACAGGTTCAGAGGCATTTCAGACAGACGGTAACCGTCAAAAAACCCGGCGGAGCGGCAAATCATTCTTGAGCGCATCAAGGTGAAGACGGATCTGGTAGCCGGGGATGTCAGTACAGACCACCTTTCTCCCAAATAATTTTTCGTTCTTTTGACTTTTAAACTCAGGTGTTTAAAAGACACCTTCAGACACGCCTTCGAGGCTACAAATCCTTGCGCCTTTGCCTACAGCCAAGCCAGAATCCGCCGGCTTGTGCGCCTTGGGCTCGGGTTCTATCGTGGTGCGGTCGCTGACGAATCAGCGATCGGGTTTAGCGACTCGAATTCAAGTCAAAGGTGCATCGGCGTTCCAGGCTTCGTTGCGGATCTGTATTTTCGCGATTTCGTCATGGTGGCTGTATGCGGGAGACCTTCGGGTCTGCCGGGTGCCTTTGACCGGTTCGCTAACCTGCGTACAGCCGCCACCCCTCCTGTTTAGCGACAGGTTGTAGCGGCTCCACTTCAAAGGAGCTTCACCATGATCAAACCAACACCCAACCCACCCGAAACAGACCCCACCTCCCCCTACGAATCCCTCGATTCAAAAAAACTCCACGAAGCCGCCGACCGCGCCCTCGACCATTACCTCTGCCCACCCGGCTCCACCCCGCCGCCACGTAAAACCCGCCGGATGTACGCCGTCACCGCAGACTTTAAAAACGAGGAACTGCTGGCCGATGCCAGCGAAACACTCGCCTCAGCCAGAACCATCGCTCATGACTTCGCCCATCTCATCCCTGCGTCGCAGCGCAGGACGCTGTTGGGGATCGCGCAACTGATCATGCTCGGAGAGCTGGCGGTGAATCGGGTGATGGATAATCTGGAGTTGCCGCAGTAGTACAGGTCTGTGACAAGCCTTGAGTGAGGCGTTGTGGCTGCTGACGTCTTCGCGGGCAAGCCCGCTCCCACAGGGATCTGCGCCGTTCACAAATCCCTGATCCACCGCCGAGCATGGGGGAGCAGGCTTGCTTCTGGCGGCGATCCGACGAAAGCGACCTCACAGCCGACACATGTTTTCAGGCATAAAAAAACCGCTGGCCCATTGAACAGGGCCGGCGGTTTTTTCGTTTTAGTGGCTTTTGCGATCGATTGATCAATACCGGAGGATTTTCACTTTTCCATTTTTGCCTTTTGGCAATTCGAACTCGACCTCGCCGCCCACTTTGACGTTCGCCTGTTGCGCATCGGCCAATGGAATGCTGAATCGGTACTCTTTGGCGGTCAGAAAAAAACCCGTGGCTTCGGCAAAGGAAAGGGATCGTCCCGATTGCTTCGGCGTGATGGTGCCTCTTCCGGTTTTTTCATCGTAGCTGCTGAAAACTCCTTTCATTGCCTTGCTCCCTTGCACTCGCCCGCCCGGCCGCGCCAGCGCGCGACAGCACCTTTCATCAAACTGCAAAATAGCGGCGAGCGCACCTGTCAGAGTTGACAGTAAAGGGAGATCTCAGACCAATGGCTGCACAGCAACGTCAGGAATCGCGACGCAGATCCGGCGGAATCGGCAAGTCGTCCTTGAGCGGATCCGGGCGTTTGCCCTTGCCCGCGCGGTACTGGCGGATCTGGTAGACGTAGGCCAACACCTGCGCCACCGCCAGATACAGCCCACCGGGGATTTCCTGATCCAGTTCGGTGGAGTAGTAGATCGAGCGCGCCAGCCCCGGCGATTCGAGGAGCATGACGTTGTTGGCCACGGCAATTTCGCGGATCTTCAGGGCGAGGAAGTCGCTGCCCTTGGCAATCAGCATCGGCGCGCCGCCCTTCTCGGAATCGTATTTGAGCGCGACGGCGTAGTGCGTCGGGTTGGTGATGACCACGTCGGCGTCGGGAATCGCCGCCATCATCCGGCGCTGGGACATTTCGCGTTGGGTCTGACGGATGCGTTGCTTGACCTCGGGGCGCCCCTCCTGATCCTTGTGCTCGTCGCGCACTTCCTGCTTGGTCATCAGCAGTTTCTTGTGGGCTTCCCAGAGCTGCACCGGCACGTCGACGGCGGCGATGATGATCAGACCGCAGGCCAGCCACAAGGTACTCCAGCCGACCAGCGTGACGCTGTGAATGATCGCCATCTCCAGCGGCTCATGGGCGATCCGCATCAAGTCATCGACGTCTGATAACAGCACCACCAACGCCACCCCCAAGGTGACCGAAAACTTGGCCAGCGCCTTGAGCAGTTCGACCACAGCCTTGAACGAAAACATCCGCTTCAGGCCTGCCGCCGGGTTCATCCGGCTGAATTTTGGGGCCATGGAACCGGCCGCGAACAGCCAGCCACCAAGCGAGATCGGGCCGATCAGGGCCGCCAGCAACAACGTGATCATGAACGGCTGGATCGCCACCAGCGCCATCTGACCTGACTTCAACAGAAATGCGCCCATGGAACCCTGGTCCATGATCACCTCACGCGACAGCGTGAAGTTCAGGCGCATCAGCTCCATCAGATCCTCGGCCAGCATGCCGCCGAACACCAGCAGCGCCCCGGCGCCGGCCATCATCACGGCGAGGGTGTTGAGCTCTTTGGAACGGGCAATCTCGCCCTTTTCACGGGAATCCTTTTTGCGTTTCTCCGTGGGGTCTTCTGTTTTGTCCTGACCGCTTTCGCTCTCTGCCATGACTCAGCGCGCCCGTGCCAATTCACGTAACAGCTGCAAGGCTTCGCTGGCCAGCGGCTGGTACTGATTGAGAATGTCCGCCAGACCGACCCAGACGATGAACAGCCCGAGCACCAGGGTCAGCGGAAACCCGATGGAGAAAATGTTCAGTTGTGGCGCCGCGCGGGTCATCACGCCAAACGCGATGTTGACCACCAGCAGCGCAGTGACGGCCGGCAACACCAGCAATAGCGCGGCGCCCAACACCCAACCGAGCTTGCCGGCCAATTCCCAGTATTGCGCCGTCATTAACCCGCCGCCGACGGGCAGCGTGGTAAAGCTTTCAGTGAGGACTTCGAACACCACCAAGTGGCCATTCATCGACAGGAACAGCAACGTCACGAGCATGGTGAAGAACTGCCCGATCACCGCCACCGATACACCGTTGGCCGGGTCGACCATCGAGGCGAAGCCCATGCCCATCTGAATCGCCACGATCTGCCCGGCCACTGCAAAGGCCTGGAAAAACAGTTGCAGGGAAAACCCGAGTACCGCACCGACGAGAATCTGCTCGGCTATCAGCAGCAAACCGCTGAGATCTAGCGGGCTGACCGCCGGCATCGGCGGCAGGCTCGGAGCAATGCACACGGTGATGGCCACGGCGAAATACAGGCGGATCCGCCGCGACACCAGCGTGGTGCCGAACACCGGCATGACCATCAGCATCGACGCCACGCGAAACAGCGGCAACATGAACGAGGCCACCCAGGTACTGATCTGGGTGTCGGTCAGCTGAAGCAGCGATTGCATGGCTTAGCCGATGACCATCGGGATGTTTTTGTACAACTGAATGATGTATTCCATGAAGGTCTGCACGATCCACGGACCGGCGACGATCAACGTCACCAGCATCACCAGCAGACGCGGGAGGAAGCTCAGGGTCTGTTCGTTGATCTGCGTCGCGGCCTGGAACATCGCCACCAGCAAGCCGACCAACAGACTCGGCACCACCAGAATCGCGACCATCAGCGTGGTCAGCCACAGCGCTTCACGAAAGATATCGACCGCGACTTCCGGCGTCATGGCGAGACACCTCCAAAACTGCTGGCCAGGGTGCCGATGATCAGCGCCCAGCCATCGACCAGCACAAACAGCATGATCTTGAACGGCAGCGAGATGATCAGCGGCGAGAGCATCATCATACCCATCGCCATCAGCACACTGGCCACGACGAGGTCGATGATCAGGAACGGGATGAAGATCATGAAGCCGATCTGGAACGCGGTTTTAAGCTCGGAGGTGACGAACGCCGGCACCAGAATGGTCAGCGGCGCCTGATCCGGCGTGGCGATGTCTGTGCGCTTGGACAAACGCATGAACAGCTCCAGATCACTGGTGCGGGTCTGCGCGAGCATGAAGTCCTTGATCGGCACCTGAGCTTTTTCTACCGCTTGCTGGGCGGTGAGTTTTTCCGCCAGATACGGTTGCAGGGCATCGTTGTTCACCCGGTCGAACACCGGGGCCATGATGAACATGGTCAGAAACAGCGCCATGCCAGTGAGGATCTGGTTCGACGGCGTCTGTTGCAGGCCGAGGGCCTGACGCAGGATCGAGAAGACAATGATGATCCGGGTGAAACTGGTCATCAGGATCACGGCCGCCGGAATGAAGCTCAGGGCGGTCATGATCAGCAGGATCTGCAGACTGACCGAATACTCCTGCGCGCCATCGGCGTTGGTGCCCAGCGTGATCGCCGGGATCGACAACGGATCGGCGGCGAACGCCAGCGGCGCGGCCAGCATCAGGGCCAGCGTCAAGACGATGCGTAACGCACCCATTACTTCTTATCCTTCTGATCCTTGCCGAGAATCTTCAGCAGATGCTGGGCAAATTCCGGGGTCGCTTTGTCACTGGCACTGGGCACCTCGACCGGCTCCTTGAGCACATGCAGCGCGGTGATCGTGCCGGGGCTCAGACCGAGCAGAATCTGCTCGTTGCCGACCTGCACCAGCATCAACCGATCACGCGGCCCGAGCGCGCGCGAACCGATCAGCTCGATCACCTGGCCCTTGCCGGCCGGACCTGCCTGCTGCACCCGGCGCAATAGCCAGGCAAGGAAGAAGATCAACCCCAGCACCAGCAGCAGGCCGAACACCAGTTGCGTCAGTTGCCCGGCCACGCCGCTGTTGACCATCGGCGCGGTGGCGGCAGGCACTGTGGTGGCGGTCGACGGTTCGGCGGCCAGCACGCTCAATGGCAATGCCAGCAAAGCCCAGAGAAACCGTTTCACTCAGCGCAGCTTCTTGATGCGTTCGCTTGGGCTGATCACGTCGGTCAGGCGGATGCCGAACTTCTCGTTGACCACCACTACTTCGCCGTGCGCGATCAGCGTGCCGTTGACCAACACGTCCAGCGGCTCGCCGGCCAGACGATCAAGCTCGATCACCGAACCCTGGTTGAGTTGCAGCAGGTTGCGGATGTTGATGTCGGTGCTGCCCACTTCCATCGAGATCGACACCGGGATGTCGAGGATCACGTCCAGGTTCGGGCCGTCGAGGGTCACCGGGTCGTTGTTCTTCGGCACGCTGCCGAACTCTTCCATCGGCAGACGCGAGCCGCTGGCTGCGTCGGCAGCCAGCAGGGCGTCGATGTCAGCCTGACCATCACCGGTTTCTTCCAGGGCGGCAGCCCATTCGTCAGCCAGTGCCTGGTCGTCCTGGGCGTTCATATCGTCATTCATCATTTGTCCTCGGCGGGCAAAAATTCAGTTAAATGCTTGGGGGTTGGAGCGCCGCTTCAGCGACGCTCGATCGGCTCGATCACCTGCAACGCGAGGTTGCCTTTGTGCGAGCCCATCTTGACCTTGAAGGCCGGCACGCCGTTGGCGCGCATGATCATTTCGTCCGGCATCTCGACCGGGATCACATCCCCCGGCTGCATGTGCAGGATGTCGCGCAGCTTCAACTGGCGGCGCGCGACGGTGGCGCCGATCGGCACGTCGACATCGAGGACGTCCTGACGCAGGGCGTTGACCCAGCGCTCGTCCTGATCGTCGAGGTCGGACTGGAAACCGGCGTCGAGCATTTCGCGCACCGGCTCGATCATCGAGTACGGCATGGTCACGTGCAGATCGCCGCCACCGCCATCGAGTTCGATGTGGAAGGTGGAGACCACGATCGCTTCGCTCGGGCCGACGATGTTGGCCATGGCCGGGTTCACTTCCGAGTTGATGTACTCGAAATTGACTTCCATGATCGCCTGCCAGGCTTCCTTCAAATCGACGAAGGCCTGCTCCAGCACCATGCGCACTACGCGCAGTTCGGTCGGGGTGAATTCACGCCCTTCGATCTTGGCGTGACGGCCGTCGCCACCGAAGAAGTTGTCCACCAGTTTGAACACCAGTTTGGCGTCGAGGATGAACAGCGCGGTGCCGCGCAGTGGTTTGATCTTGACCAGGTTGAGGCTGGTCGGTACGTACAGCGAGTGCACGTATTCGCCGAACTTCATCACCTGTACGCCACCGACGGCAACGTCCGCCGAGCGGCGTAGCATGTTGAACATGCTGATGCGGGTGTAGCGGGCAAAACGCTCGTTGATCATTTCCAGAGTCGGCATGCGTCCACGGACGATGCGATCCTGGCTGGTCAGGTCGTAGCTTTTGACACTGCCGGGTTCGGCAGCGTTATCGGTCTGTACCAGACCATCGTCGACGCCGTGCAACAGCGCGTCGATTTCATCCTGGGACAGCAGATCCTGCACGGCCATGTCGTGTTCCTACTGCAGTACGAAATTAGTGAAAAGCAACTGTTCGATCACCACTTTGCCCAACTCTTTCTGCGCCACTTCCTGGACGCTGGCGGTGGCCTTCTGGCGTAACATCTCTTGGCCGACCGGGGTCGCCAAGGTGGCGAAATCCTGACCGGAGAAGAGCATCACCAGGTTGTTGCGGATCACCGGCATGTGCACTTTGAGCGCTTCCAGATCAGCCTGATTACGCGCCAGCATGGTGATGCTCACCTGCATGTAGCGCTGACGGCCGTTCTGGTTGTAGTTGGCAACGAAGGCTGGCGCCATCGGCTCGAAAATCGCCGGTTGTTTGCCGACAGGCGCTGCATCAGCGGCCTCGGCAGGTTTGCTCTGGGCACTGTGCATGAAGAACCAGGTCGCTCCCACGGATGCACCAATGGCCAACAGCAACGCCAGTACGATCACAATGATCAGCTTGAGTTTGCCTTTGGTTGCGGGGTCTTTCACTGCTGCTGTTTCGCTCTTCGCCATGCCAATAATCCGTCACTATTCGGGTTTTCACAGTCGCACGCCAAGGCAAGAGCAAGTGTTATGCCAGAAGTGTCGGTAGTCGTGGAGACAACGCTAAAGTCAAAAGCTGCCCTCACCCCAGCCCTCTCCCGGAGGGAGAGGGGGCCGCCCGAGGTGTAAAACGTCAAACACCGACCTGAAAGACCGGTCGATTAGGGACTCATCCATCAAGTCTTGACGATCATGGATTCACAGACGCTATTTCAAGTCGGTGTAAATCTCCAATATCCCCCAATCAGTCCCCTCTCCCTCCGGGAGAGGGCTAGGGTAAGGGCTCTTGATTTTGATCAGGCGTAGTAGTCGACGGCGCTGGTGCCGATCACGCTGGCGGTCTGGGCAGCGGCTTCAGCAATGGCGGCAGGCGCCAATTCTTCATCCGCCGAATCGAGGCGACCGCCGGCAGCGTTGGTGCGGCCACTTTGGCCCTGCTGCGCCTGTTCCTGACCCTGCTGACCCTGCCAGCCACGACTCTGGTCGGAGACATTGACGTCGACCTGGCCCATGCCCTGCTGGTTAAACATCTCGCGCAGACGATGCATCTGGCCGTCCAGCGCTTCACGCACACTTGGATGCGCACTCATGAAGGTCACTTGGGTCTGTTGATCCGGGACCATGTTCACGCGAATGTCCAGACGACCCAGTTCGGCTGGTTGCAACTGAATGTCCGCCGCCTTCAGGTTGGCGCTCGACAGATACATGACGCGGTTGACCACTTCTTCGGTCCAGCCACTCTGGTGCATGGCGATCGGCTGATTCACCGGCACCGCGTTCGCGGTCTTGGGCGTGGCGGCTTGAGTCAGTGCCGCCAGACGGTTGGCGAAGTCGTCCACGCGGGTATCGCTGGTGGCTGTCTTGAGATCTTTGAGGCCATCGTCGATCAAGCCGCTGAAGGCTTTGTCGCCACCTTGGCTAGTGCTGTCCTTGTCGGCTTGCACGTCGAGCATGCTCGCCATGCCGGCGGCGAAGTTTTGTGCCGCAGTCAATTCGCCATCGGCCTGAGCCTGAGCCGGCGAAGCCTTCGGTTGCGCCTGACTGGCGGCAGAAATGTGCCCGCCCTGCTCCATCGCCATGCGCACGGCCGGCATCGAGTCGAGCGGATCGGCCGAAGGATCGAAATCGCTGTCGGTGGCCGGTGCCGGATCTTTGACCATACCCGGCAATGCGGCGAGCGCAGGCGTTTCGGCTTCAGGCTGCGCAGGGGTTACAGCTGGAGCGGGCACCACAGGCGCCGTCACCACAGGCTGCACAGCCGTGGCCAATGCCGGATCAAGTGTCGGGTCAACCGGCGCAGCATCCACCACTGGCGCCTGGGAAGTGTTCTTGCCGTCGTCGCTGCTGGCGGTGGTGTCATCGGTCGCTGCGGTTTTGTCGGCAGGCAAGCCGTTGCCGCTATCGGCAACCGCCGGTTGCGCAGCGGCAGACTGATCCTTGCCGAGATCCTTTTTGCCGCTGTTGTCAGCGACCTTGTCACGCGACGATTTGGGCGAATTGTCGGCGCTGGCGACAGGCTTGCTCGACCCCTGATCGGCGAACACTTTGGCGAAGCTTGAGGCTTTATCCCCAGTATCGACGGCCATGGCCGACGCTTTGGCCGAGGCGGCTTGCGCCTTGGCCAAAGCGGCGTTCTGAAGAAGGATGTTGGGGGTCGCAGGCATGAAACGGTCTCCGCTGCACTGGGATCGTAGGTACAGTTGCGGAGATAGCTGCAAGTGCCGGGCCAGTTTTGTCCGACGCTTGAGAAAAGCGCCGGACGGCGGGATCAATGCGTGTGAGCGGGATGTTTTTCGCTTTCGTAAACCGGGCGAACTTCGGCAAATTCGCCACTGATCTCAGCGACCAGTTTGACTATTTCCGCCGGACTCTTGTCTTTGGCGTCCGACTCCAGTTCCTGGCAGAGCGCCGCCAACCGCACAGCGCCCATGTTACTGGCGCTGCCCTTGAAGCTATGGGCAACCTCCGACAACACTTTGGCATCCGCTGTTTTTCGCAACTCAACCAAGCGACTTTCGGAATCTGCCAGAAAGGTATCCAGAAGCTCCGGATAACCCTCCTCCATGACATCGCGCAGTACGCTCAGCGCCTCGCGATCAATATGTGTGTCAGCCACTTGCTCACTCCTTGATCAAGAATTGCGCGGATTATGCCTCAACCTCCCAGGAAAACTCCACGCGGGCACTACGACCTTCGTCCGACCAACTGGCGTTGCGCCCCAATTGCCGGACCAGACTGACACCGCGTCCCGACAAACGGACACCGTCCAGCGGCCGCTCCATGACTCGCGCCACATCGAAACCCTTGCCACTGTCCTCAAACCGAATCACCAGACAACCGCCCTCGCCTCGTGGTTGCACCTGCAAATGCACGCGCACGAAACCGTCCTGCAATGCCTCCAGACGATCGTTGCGCTGCTGATAGTAGCGAGCGAAACCCGCCGCATCGCGCTTGAGGCTGGAGTCCAGACCGAGTACGCCATGCTCGAGGGCATTGGAATACAACTCCGCAAGCACGCTGTACAAAGCACCACTCTGCGCCCGCAACCCATGCACCTCAAGCAGCAACTGCAACAGGTATGGCAACGGATTGAAACGCTTTAACGTCGCGCCACGGAATTCGAAACTCACCGACCAGTCGAGCGGGCACGACTGGCCACTGTCGGAATACACCGGCGCCGACGGCTTGACCTGCGCCGGTTCGAGCAGGCTGACCTCGACCATGCTCACGTCGTCACGGGCCTCTCCGCGAAAATCGCGCAATGCCTGTTCGATGTCCTCGAACAAGCGATCCGGCTCGCGGTTGGCAGCGAACACCTGCTGCAAACGCTCGACACCGAACAGTTGATCGCTGGCATCGCTGGTGTCGATCACCCCGTCGGACAACAGAAACACCCGATCATCGATGGCCATCGGATGCACTTCCGTACGGTCGTCAAACGCCTGCGCGCTCAGTACGCCCAACGGCAAATGCCGCGCCGCCAGCGGCACACGCTCACCACTGGCGATCCGATGCAGATAGCCGTCAGGCATGCCGCCGTTCCACACTTCGACTGAGCGTCGCTGAAAACTCAGGCAGAGCAACGTGGCGCAGCAGAACATGTCCACCGGCAGGATGCGCTTGAGCTTGGCGTTCATCTCGCGCAGGGTTTCAGCCAGACCATAGCCCTTGGCGGTCATGCCGTAGAACACCTCGGCCAAGGGCATCGCCCCGACCGCTGCCGGCAAACCATGACCGGTGAAATCGCCCAACAACACATGCATGTCGCCCGCTGGCGTGTAGGCCGCCAGCAGCAGGTCACCGTTGAACAGCGCATAAGGTGATTGCAGGTAGCGGATGTTCGGCGCACTCAGGCAACCGGAGTGCGCAACCTTATCGAACACCGCTTTGGCCACGCGCTGTTCGTTGAGCAGGTAATCATGATGTTTAGCGATCAGATCGCGCTGTTGCAGCACGGTCGCTTGCAAACGGCGCAAGCGATCCATCGCCTTGATTTTGGCGGCGAGGATCACCTGGTTGTAGGGCTTCGCCAGAAAGTCGTCGCCGCCGGCTTCCAGACAACGGGCCAGCGCTTCGCTTTCGGTCAGCGACGTGAGAAAGATGATCGGCACCAGCATCTCGCCCGCCAACGCCTTGATCTGCCGCGCCGCTTCGAAGCCGTCCATGACCGGCATCATCGCGTCCATCAAGACCAGATCGGGTTGCTGGCGGCGAAACAGATCGACCGCTTCGGCACCGTTGGCCGCCGTCAGGACCTGGTGACCCTGGCGGCGGACGATGGTCGACAGCAACAAGCGATCGGCGGCGCTGTCTTCGGCGATCAGAATGGTCAGCGGCTCTTGCGCCTGCATGGCCGTCAACTGATGTCGAAGAGTTTGTCGAAGTTTGAGATGGCGAGGATCTTTTTCACGTCGGAGCTGCTGTTGACTACTCGCACGTCCGAGTTATCGCCACCGGCGTGATCCCGCAGCAGGAGCAGCATGCCCAGCGCGGAGCTGTCGAGGTAGGTGGCCTCTTTCAGATCGACCACGATGGACTCAGGTTTCTTTTGGAGTCGCTCATAGGAATCGCGAAATTCCTGATGGCGACCAAAATCAAACCGACCCTTGACGGAAATCGTCAGCTTTTGACCATCTGGAGAGACTTCTGTAACGACTGACATTGACTGGCTTCCTTGTCATTGACGAACCTGTACAAGGTTTAGCACTTGCACAGGGTTGCAGCAAGGCGCAACGCAGGAACAAATGTGGGAGCGAGCCTGCTCGCGAAAGCGTCGTGCCAGTCAACACTTGAGTCAACTGACCGAATGCCTTCGCGAGCAGGCTCGCTCCCACAGGGTCTGGCGGTGCGATTTAGAAGGGGTTCTGTCGGGGCAAGCGCTGCGACAACTCGTCGAGCAGCTTTTGCTCGCGCTTGTCTTCGAGGCGTTGCGCCTCTTCGCGATAACGCTGCACCAGTTTGCGCAGACCTTCGACCTTGGCGAACGCCTGTTGCCATTCCTCGCGCGCCTTGTCGAGCTTGTTCTGGTGCCAGACCAGGCTCTGCCGCTGCTGATCAACCGCAGTGTCGAGTTGCGCCAGAAAGCCCTGAAAGCCCAGCAACCATTGCCCGCTCACGCCGGTGGCGCCACGCACGATCCATTGCTCGGAGTAGTCCAGACGGAAGGCATTGAGGTCGGCGAGCTTGCTTTCAGCGACCTTCACCTGGCCCTGAAAATAGCCCAGCCGTTGCACGGCGGTTTTCTCGGCCTGTTCGGCCATGTCCACCACCGGTGCCAGGCGTGCGGCGCGGCTGACGGCCATGACCGGTTACCCGCCCGCCGCTGGCGCGAACAGGGTTTCGAGGTAAGCCTGACTTTCGCCCATGTTGATTTTGTCGTTCAGCCCCTGACGCTGGTAGCGGACCAACTGCGGTTGCAGGGAAATCGCCAGATCAGTCTCGCGGTCGCCGCCGGCAACATAGGCGCCAACGCTGATAAGGTCGCGGCTCTGCTGATAACGCGACCACAACTGTTTGAAGTACTGCGCGCGCTGCATGTGCTCTGGCGAAACCACCGCCGGCATCACCCGGCTGATCGACGCTTCGATGTCGATGGCCGGATAGTGACCTTCTTCGGCCAGACGCCGGGACAACACGATGTGGCCGTCGAGTACGCCTCGGGCCGAGTCGGCAATCGGGTCCTGCTGATCATCGCCTTCGGACAACACGGTATAGAACGCGGTAATCGAACCACCGCCCTTCTCCGCGTTACCCGCGCGCTCTACCAGCTTCGGCAGCTTGGCGAACACCGACGGCGGATAACCTTTGGTCGCGGGCGGCTCGCCGATGGCCAAAGCGATTTCCCGCTGGGCCTGGGCGAAACGGGTCAGCGAATCCATCAGCAACAGGACGTTCTTGCCCTTGTCGCGGAAATACTCGGCGATGCGCGTGCAATACATCGCCGCGCGCAGACGCATCAACGGCGCATCGTCCGCCGGCGAGGCAACGACGACGGAACGCTTGAGGCCTTCTTCACCGAGGATGTGCTCGATGAATTCCTTAACTTCTCGCCCCCGCTCACCGATCAGACCAACGACGATAATGTCGGCCTCGGTAAAACGGGTCATCATGCCCAACAGTACCGATTTACCAACACCGGTACCGGCGAACAGGCCCAAACGCTGACCACGGCCGACCGTCAGCAAACCGTTGATGCAACGGATACCGACATCCAGCGGCACGCTGATCGGGTCACGGTTGAGCGGGTTGATCGTCGGGCCATCCATCGGCACCCAGTCTTCGGCTTTCATGCCGCCCTTGCCGTCCAGCGCACGTCCGGCACCATCGAGCACACGGCCGAGCATGCTCATGCCCATCGGCAAGCGCCCGGTATCGACGAGTGGCACCACGCGGGCGCCGGGGGCGATGCCGGCGACACTGCCGACCGGCATCAGAAAGACTTTGCTGCCGGAAAAACCCATGACTTCCGCTTCCACCTGGGACGGATGATAGCTGTCGTCATTGATCACCAGGCAGCGCGTGCCCATGGCGGCGCGCAGGCCTTCGGCTTCGAGGGTGAGGCCGACCATGCGCAGCAGGCGACCTTCAAGAATCGGCGCGCCGGCAATTTCAACGGCCTCGGCATAACTGCTCAGGCGCTTGGCGAAACTGGTGCGTTCAAGGCGCATCGGGTTCGTCCGCGAGCGGCTCTTCAGGCGTGGCCGCCGGTTTTACGTCTTCTGGAATGTCCAGAGTCAGATCCGCTTCAGCCGGGTGCAAAGCCTGTTCGTGCAACTGATCGAACAGTTTGGCCATGACCTGAGTAACGCGGGTTTCAATGCTCGCATCGATGCGGCTGTGCTCGGTTTCAACCCGGCAGCCGCCCGGCAGCAGTGATTCATCTTCGACGATGCGCCAGGTTTCCTCATGACGTTCGCGCAGGGCTTTGGCCTGTTCGAAGTCCTGCGGATTGACGTACAGACGCACATTGTCGACGCCCAACGGCAACAGCTTGAGCGCATCGCGCATGACGTGTTCGATCTGGCTGGAATCGATGGCCAGTTCGCGCTTGATCACCTGTTTGGTGATGTGTTGCACAAGGTCGACCAGCGACTTTTCGATCTGCGTGTCTTGTTCGGCGATGGGCTCGAACAGGTTCGCCATCAGTTGCTCAAGGCTGGCAAGTTTTGCCGCCAGTGCCACTTCAGCTTCCTGACGGACCTTGAGCGTGGCGCTGTGAAAGCCTTCTTTCTCGCCGATGCCGAAGCCCTCGTTGTAAGCCTCCTGACGGATGCTTTCGAGCTCTTCCAAGGTCAGTGGCTGGACTTCTTCCAGCGGCACTTCTTCCATTTCCGGCGGTTCGGGTTCCGGCTCTGGCTCGGGTTCCGGCTTCGGCGGATCGAAGCTGGGCAGTGCCCAGGATTCGAAACCACGGACATCGCGGGCACGGATCAGATCCGTCACATCGTCGTCGTGCTTGTCCATGGGCTTAGATCATTTCCTCGCCACCTTTGCCACCGAGTACGATTTCGCCGGCTTCGGCCATACGACGGGCAATGGTGAGGATTTCTTTCTGTGCCGTTTCGACGTCGCTGACGCGTACCGGGCCTTTGGCCTCGAGGTCGTCGCGCAACAGTTCGGCGGCACGTTTGGACATGTTCTTGAAGATCTTCTCTTTGACGCCTTCGTCGGAACCCTTGAGGGCCAGCACCAGCACGTCGGAAGATACTTCGCGCAGCAACGCCTGAATGCCACGGTCGTCGACATCGGCGAGGTTGTTGAACACGAACATGAGGTCTTCGATCTGACCGGACAGGTCTTCGTCGACTTCGCGGATCGAGTCCATGAGCTGGCCTTCGATCGAGCTGTCGAGGAAATTCATGATGTCTGCCGCACGCTTGATGCCACCCAGGGTGGTGCGCGAGGCGTTCGAGTTGCCGGAGAACTGCTTCTCGAGAATCTGGTTCAGCTCTTTCAGTGCCGCTGGCTGCACAGTGTTCAACGACGAGACGCGCAGGATGATGTCCAGACGCACCTTGTGGTCGAAGTTGCCGAGCACTTCACCGGCCTGATCCGGGTCGAGGTACGCGACCACGATCGCCTGAATCTGCGGGTGTTCGTAACGGATCACGTCGGCAACGGCGCGCGGCTCCATCCATTTCAGGCTGTCGAGGCCGCTGGTGTTGCCACCGAGCAGGATGCGGTCGATCAGGCCGTTGGCCTTGTCTTCACCCAATGCCTGGGTGAGCATTTTGCGCACGTAGTCGTCGGAACCGACGCCGAGGCTGGTCTGGTCGCCGACGATGTCGACGAACTCGCTCATGACCTGCTCGACCTGTTCGCGATGGACGTTGCCCATCTGCGCCATGGCCACGCCGACGCGCTGAACCTCTTTCGGGCCCATGTGGCGCAGCACTTGCGCGGCATCGGTCGAACCCAGGGACAGCAGCAGAATCGCGGCTTTGTCGACCTTGTTCAGTTTGACGGTTGCGGCTCGGTTATCACTCATCTGCGTTAATCCACTCTTTCACGACCTGAGCCACGCGACCCGGATCCTCGGCCACCAGACTCTTGATTGCATTCAGTTGCGCGTCATAACCCTCACTTGGGCTCGGCAACAGAATGCTCTGCGGACCACCGAGGCTCACGCGGTCGTTGGAAAGTTCGCCGTCCAGGCCGCCCATCCCGCCGAGTTCCACGTCACTGCCAAGACCGGCCAGCTCCTTGCCTTTGCCGCCGCCGGTGATGTTGTTGAGCACCGGACGCAGCACACCAAACACCAGCACCAGGATGAACAACACACCCAGCACTTGTTTGACGATGTCCCAGAACCATGGCTGGGAGTAGAACGGAATATCGGCAATCACTTCGCCGCGCTCGGCGGAGAACGGCATGTTGATCACGCTGACGCTGTCGCCACGGCTGGCGTCGAAACCGACGGCGTCCTGCACCAGACGGGTGAAGCGCGCCAATTCGTCGGCGCTCCACGGCGCACGGCTGGTTTCACCGTTGGCGGCGTTGATCTTGACCTGATCGTCGACCACCACCGACACCGACAGACGATTCAGGCGACCCTGCTGCTGTTTGGTGTGGCTGATGGAACGGTCGAGCTCGAAGTTCTTGGTGGATTGTTGACGCTTGTCGGCCGGGTACGGCGCGAGCATCGGCTGGCCGGTGGCCGGGTCCATGATCTGCTGACCGTTGGCGTCAACCAATGGCTGACCTGGCTGCACCATCGCGGCTGGCGCTGCGGCACCACCGGTGGTTTGCGGCGCCGAGGCAGGCGCTGGCGGCTGGTTGCTCAGGGCACCTGGCACGCCTTGCGGGCCATTGCTGGCAGTGCGTTGTTCATTGACCGACTGCTCGCTGCGCAACGCCGGTTGATCCGGGTTGAACTGCTCGGCAGTCGACTCGACGGCATTGAAATCGATATCGGCCGAGACTTCAGCCTTGTAGCGGTCGTTGCCCAGTACCGGTTGCAGAATGTTGTGCACGCGCTGGGTGAGCATGCTTTCCATGCGGCGGCTGTAATCGAACTGCTTGCCGGCCATGGTCATTTCGGAGTTTTCCGCCTGATCAGAGAGCAAGGTGCCCTTCTGGTCGACGACGGTGATCTGCGATTTGCTCAACTCGGGAACGGAAGTCGCGACCAGGTTGATGATCGCAATCACCTGACCCGGCTCCAGCGAACGACCGGAGTACAACTCAACCAGAACCGAAGCACTTGGCTTGCGTTCGTCACGGACAAACACCGAGCTTTTCGGAATCGCCAGGTGCACGCGGGCACCTTTGACGTTGTTCAGGCTGGAAATGGTCCGCGCCAGTTCACCTTCGAGGCCGCGACGATAACGCGTCGCTTCCATGAACTGGCTGGTGCCCAGACCCTGTTCCTTGTCGAGGATTTCGAAACCGATATTGCCGTCGCTGGGAGTGACACCAGCAGCAGCGAGTTTCATCCGCGCACGGGACAAATCATCGGCCTTGACCAGCAAAGCGCCGGAGTTAGGCTCGACGTTGTAAGGAATGTCGGCAGCGGCCAGGGTGTCCATGACCTGCTTGGCGTCCATGCCGGCAAGGCTGCCGTACAACGGACGGTAATCCGGCTGCTGCGACCACAGCACCACGGCAAAGCCAATCGCCACGCTCGCAGCCAGGCCGACCAACAGGCCCACCTGACGCAGCATGGTCATCTCGGAGAGGTTTTCCAGGAAGGACAGGCCGAACAGCGGCGGTTTGCCGTCTATCGGGGTGGCCTTGGCCGGAACGTTATCGGCGACTGCTTCTGCCATGACTCAATCTCGTCCTTAAACCGGCATCTGCATGATGTCTTGATAAGCCTGAACCAGCTTGTTGCGCACCTGGGTCAGAGCCTGGAACGACACGCTGGCTTTTTGCGAAGCGATCATCACGTCCGTCAGATCGACGCCGCTTTTGCCCACTTCGAATGCATTGGCCAACTGAGTCGACGCCTGCTGGGTATCGCTGACCTTGTTGATCGCCTGACCGAGCATGTCGGAAAAGCTGCTGCCCGCCAGTTCAGGGACAGCGGTCGTCGATTTCGGTGCAGACATGGCATCCAGCTTCATGGCCTTCATGTCTGTCATCAACCGATTAAATTCAATACCTTGGCTCATGGTCTACTCTCTTGGGCGGCCCGCAATTTTTTGACACTCACTCGGCGGGTACACAGGTATTAGCAACAAGGGTGCCAGCTCATGGGCACCCCTTTCAGAAAAGCGTTTTCAACTTTTTGCAGCGCAGCTCAGGTGGCGAACAGATAGCCTTCGACGTCCATTCCGGCATCACGCATTTGCGCCAGTTTGTAGCGCAGGGTGCGCGGGCTGATGCCGAGCTTTTCTGCAGCTTCCTTGCGTCGTCCACGCTCGGCGCGCAGGGTGTCGATAATCATCTGAAACTCCCGGCGGCGCAGGTCATCGCCCAGAGCACCGGCCGAATCTGCATCGATTTCCACCTCACGAATCACCGCAGAACCCGGCGCGGCGACGGGCATCGCGGTGTACGTCACGGGACCGGCCAGACAGAAATCCTGCGGCTGAATCAAACCGCCCTGCTGCAAGATCAGCGCACGCTGAATGGCGTTATCCAGCTCACGCACGTTGCCCGGCCACGGGTAAGCGGTCAGGCAGGCTTGCGCGTCTGGCGATAGTTTCGCCGCCGCGTGCTTCATTTTATTGACGTGTTTGGCCAGCAACCTTTCGGCCAGCGGCAGGATATCGGCAGTGCGCTCGCGAAGTGGACGCCAAGCCAAGGGGAAAACCGACAGACGGTAAAAAAGGTCCTCACGGAAACGACCCGCCGCCACTTCGCCGGCCAGATCACGGTTGGTGGTGGCGACTACGCGTATATCCAGAGCAATTGGTTTACGCGCACCAACGCGTTCGACCTCACGCTCCTGCAACACACGCAGCAGTTTGGCTTGCAGGCCGAGCGGCATTTCGGAGATTTCGTCGAGCAGCAGCGTGCCGCCGTCGGCCTGTTCGAACTTACCGGCCTGCGCCGCGATGGCGCCGGTGAACGAACCCTTTTCGTGACCGAACAACGTGGCTTCGAGCATGTTGTCCGGGATCGCGGCGCAGTTGATCGCAATGAACGGCTGACTGGCGCGATGGGATTGTTGGTGAATGTAGCGCGCCAATACTTCTTTACCGGTCCCGGACTCGCCGGAGATCAGCACCGTGGAATCACTGCGCGCTACCCGCGCCGCCAACTCCAGCAATTGCGCACTGGCCGGCTCGACCGCCACCGGACCTTCGCCGTCACTTGCACCGATGCTACCCAGCGCATGCCGCGCCACCAGATCCAGCAAGGCCTTGGGCTCAAACGGTTTGACCAGATAATCCGCCGCACCCTGACGCATCGCATCGACCGCGCGCTCGACTGCACCGTGCGCCGTCATCAGCAGCACCGGTAATTGCGGTTGGCGGGCACGCAGCAGGGAAAGCAATTGATGACCGTCCATGCCGGGCATGTTGACGTCGCTGACCACCAGACTGAACGCCTCGCGCGCCACCGCCGTCAGCGCATCCTCAGCGCAACCGACCGCGTGGTAATCGTGGCCGGCCAGCAATAACGTGTCGGCCAGCGCCTCGCGCAACGAGCGGTCATCCTCGACCAGCAAAACCTTGATGCCCATGTCTTTCACTCAGCTCCCTGTACAGCGGAAAACAGCGGCAGAATCACCTGCGCGCACGTGCCGCGCCCAACTTGCGAACGCAGGCGCAATTCTCCCTGATGCGCCCGGGCCACTGCCTTGACCACGGTCAGGCCCAGACCGGTGCCGGTGACTTTGGTGGTAAAAAAGGGTTCGCCGAGCCGCGCCAGAACCGCCGGCTCGATGCCGCTGCCACTGTCGCTGACGCTCAAGCGCAGGCTGTTGTCGCGGGTGTAGCAATGGACTTTCAGGCGAACGTCGCCGGCACTGGCCTGAATCGCGTTCTCGATCAGATTCAACAGTGCCCCGACCAGCGTGTCGCGATTGCACAGCAGCTCGCCGGCATGACTGTCGCACTGCCAGCGGATGGGCAGATCCTGCACATGGGTCAACGCCGCCGCTTGCAGCGCCTGCATCAAGGCATTCGGGGTGAGGCGATCGGTCAGCGGCAATTCACCGCGAGCGAACACCAGCATGTCGCGCACCTGGTGCTCCAGCTCATGCAGGCGCTCTTTCAGACGCCCGGCGAAACGCTGCTGAGTGGCCACCGGCAACTCCTGCTCAGTCAAATGACTGGCGTAGAGCAACGCGGCAGACAGCGGCGTGCGGATCTGATGCGCCAGCGAGGCAACCATCCGCCCCAGCGAGGATAGGCGCTCATGGCGCGCCAGTTGATCTTGCAGATGACGGGTTTCTGTCAGGTCGTTGAGCAGCACCAACTGCCCCGGCTCGGCGTCCAGCGAGCGGGTAGCAATCGACAGACGCCGACCGTTTTTCAGGGAAATTTCATGGCCATCGTCTTCACGCGGGGCAAAGCAGCGCGCAATCACCTGGCGCCACAACTCGCCCTCAAGCGGCAGACCGAGCAGTTCGATGGCGGCCGGATTGGCTTCGCGCACCATGCCGTGACCGTCGATGACGATAACGCCACCGGGCAACAGATCAAGAAGGTTTTGCAGACGGTTGGCCAAGCGTTCTTTTTCCGCCAGCTCCTGCATACGCTGAGCGCTGACCACCGCCAACTCACCCTTGAGCTCGGTTACCCGCGCCTCAAGCATGCTGTAGGAATCCGTCAGTTGGCTGGACATTTGGCTGAACAGCTCGAAAGCCTGCTCAAGGCCCTGCCGGCTTGCCTGCTCTACGGAGGACGGCTGCCCCTCGGGACTGGAGGCAGAAGACATCTGGGCGTGGGGCATTGTGCTTTCTCGCTTGGCTGACCGTCAGTTAAACGGAACGTTGCGAGGGCTGTAGCAATACCCGTGCCTAAAAAAAACTGCTTATAAATGAAGCAGTTGAAAAACAGGCGTCAATCCTCCGCCTGTTCGTCTCCATCGCGTCGGCTCATGCCGTACTTGCGCATCTTCTCGACCAGGGTGGTCCGACGGATACGCAGACGTTCAGCCGCACGCGCAACAATGCCATTGGCATCGTCCAGCGCCTGCTGAATCAGGCCCTGTTCCAGACCGCCGAGGTAGTCTTTCAGGTCCAGGCCTTCCGGCGGCAGCATAGCGTTGGCGGTGAAGTCCGGCGTATGGCCATTGATCGCCACGCGCTCTTCGAGATCACTGCGCAGGCTGTCGACCATCTGCTCGTCTTCGTCATCGACGTAGCGGAATTTCTTCGGCAGTTCGACCACGCCAATCACCCCGTACGGATGCATGATCGCCATGCGCTCCACCAGGTTGGCCAATTCGCGGACATTGCCCGGCCAGCCGTGACGGCACAGCGACATGATCGCCGCCGAGTTGAAGCGGATCGAACCACGTTTCTCGTGCTCCATGCGCGAGATCAGCTCGTTCATCAACAACGGAATGTCTTCGACGCGCTCACGCAGCGGCGCCATCTCGATCGGGAACACGTTCAGGCGATAGTAGAGGTCTTCGCGGAAGGTGCCGATCTCGATCATGCTTTCGAGATTCTTGTGCGTCGCAGCGATGATGCGCACATCGACGCTTTGGGTCTTGTTACTGCCCACGCGCTCGAAGGTGCGCTCCTGCAGCACGCGCAGCAGTTTGACCTGCATCGGCAGCGGCATGTCGCCGATTTCATCGAGGAACAGCGTACCGCCGTTGGCCAGTTCGAAACGCCCGGCACGACTGGTGATCGCACCGGTGAAGGCGCCCTTCTCGTGGCCGAACAATTCGCTTTCGAGCAGCTCTGCCGGGATCGCCCCGCAGTTGACCGGAACGAATGGCGCATCGCGACGCTTGGAATGGTAATGCAGGTTACGCGCAACCACTTCCTTGCCGGTGCCGGACTCGCCGAGGATCAGCACGCTGGCATCGGTGTCGGCGACCTGTTGCATCATCTGGCGCACGTGCTGGATCGCACGACTGGTGCCGACGAGGCTGCGGAACAGGTTGGGTTCGCGATGACGACCGCGCTCGCGGGCCTGGTCGTACATCTCGCGATAGACCTGGGCACGGTGCAGGGAGTCAAGCAATTTGCTGTAGCTGGGCGGCATTTCGAGGGTCGAAAGCACCCGGCGACGCTGGTCTTCAGGCAAGTCGACGGAAGAATTATCGCCCATCAACAAAACCGGAAGGAACTCATCCCAGGTTGAGAGTGTCTTTAACAAGCCCAAAAGCGCGCCAGGAGCATTAACGGTCCCGATCAGTACGCAAATGACCTCACGACTAGACGACAAAGAGCCGACTGCCTGCTGCCAGTCATGGCTGCCGCAGGGTAAATTTTCTTCGCCGAGAAAATTTAGAATCACCGCCAGGTCGCGGCGGCGGACGCTATCGTCATCGATCAGCAGAATTTTGGTTTCACGCCACATGCAATAGCAACTTCCCTAGTCAACTCAATGCCCGAAAAATGGGGCAAGCGAGACGCTTGCAGGACACCATGTGCCTGTAGACGCCTGAAATCTGAAAACAGCCACTAGTTAAGTCAAAAAACCGTGCACAGTCAAATTTATGGCGCACATGTCTGGATTAACTGGGGGTTAATTAACCAAACAGATGGTAAACCTTTGCCGCCTTTTGCGCTTGGGTGATCTGCGACATCTCGTTGGCTATCGCCTGCCGCTCACCCATGGCCACCTCAAGAAGCTCCTTGTAGACATGGAGCAACTCCTCAAGATTGTTGCGCAACGCGTCTTCATCCAGCGCAGCTTCAGCCATGACGTCTTCCATGCAGGAACGGCACGCCAGATCCAGCTCGCCAATGGCTTCCCAGTTGCGTTCGGCCAGCGCAGTGACCAACGCTTCACGGGTATCGGCGATTCGCTGCAATACTAGACTCATGACGATCTCCTTCAGAACTGCGGTGCTGGCACAGGAGCAATGGCATCCCAGCCTTCTTTCACCGTGCCCAGCAAGCCTGCAACCTCATCGAGAATGCGCGGATCGCTGCTGATGTTCGCCTCGGCGAGGCGCTTCATCATGTAGATATACAGCCCGTCCAGATCAGCCAGAGTGTCTGCGCTGTTCTCCAGATCGAGGCCTTCGCGCAGACCGCTGACAATGCCAATCGCCTTGCTGATCGAAGTGCACTTGCCAGGAATATCCTTGCGCTCGATGGCGCCTTTGGCCTGAGCGATACGGGCCAGTCCACCTTCCATCAACATTTGCACCAGACGGTGCGGGCTCGCTTCGGATGTCTGAGCGTGTGCGCCGACTTTCTGGTACTGCCGAAGGGCTAACATCGGATTCATGTTCTACCTCATTGCCACAATGACTCGTATAACCAGTGTATCGCCAACGAATCACAGAACTTTAGATCAAAAGACAAAAACCCGGCGCACGCCGATAAAGCGTAGCCGGGTTTTTGTCGTTACTGCCTGTTACTTCGCAGACTGCTGAGCATTCAGGGAGCTGAAGAACGACGTGATATTACTCGCCGTTGCTTTCATCTGCCCGACCAGCAGGTCCATGGCGTTGTACTTGGCCGTCAGCGTCTTCGTCAGGTTATCGACGCGCAAGTCCAGGGCCGTCTGCTGCTTTTGCAGGGCCGAGGTGATGTTCGTCAGGTTGGAACTGCGCTGATCGAGCAGGCCACCGGTCTTGACGTACGGATCAACCGCCGCGCTCATGCGTGCCAACAGACCATTCTTGGCGTCGGTGCCACTGAACAGCTGTTGAACCTGACCAGCCATGCCCGGGAGTTCCATACGCTTGTTGAACACCGCCGTGTCGAGCGTCAGCAAACCGGTTTTGCTGTCAGTCAGAACACCCATCTGCGAAAGCACGGACAATTGCCCTTGGCCACCAGCCCCTGGATCAGTGAGCTGAGCACGCACATCAGCCATCAACGAGCGCGGCAACGCGTCACCGGTGAAAGCCGATGAAACGGTCAGCTTGCCATCGGCATCCGGCGTCGCCTTGGACAGCGTGTCGACGGTTTTCTTCAGGGTGTTATAGGCATCGATGAACGTCTGCAGCGACGTCTGGATACCGGCGGTATTGGTCGCAACCGAAACCGTCGCCGGGGTTGCCGTGCCGTTGACCACAGGACTCGCAGCCACCAGATTCAGCGTCATGCCGCTGATGGCGCCCGTCACCGTGTTGGTCTTGCTGCTGACAGCCAGCCCGTCAATGGTGAGGTTGGCATCTTTGGCAACCTTACCGACCGCCCCGGAAGCGCCTGCCGCGGGATTGTCACCCATTTCCTGGGTGCCATCGATCTCAAGACCCGCGATACCGCTGACCTGCAGGTCCATGCCGGCGCCCGTCTTGTTCGAGCTCAGCACCAGGCGCGAAGAACCGCTACTGTCCGTCACGATGTTGGCGGAAATACCGTTGCTGGCCTGCGCCGTGTTGATCGCGTCCCGCGTGGACTGCAACGTGGCATTGGCCGGAATCGCAACATTGTAATCAATGCCATTCTGACTGATTTTCAGAGTACCACTCGGAATAGCACTGGCGGCACCGCCGGCAAATGCGGCACTGGCGACTTTCGAGCCGGTGGCCAGGTTCTTCACAACAACGCTGTAAGTACCCGGCACGGCCGTTTTGTCCGATGTTGCACCGACAATCGTTGGTGTGTCCGAAGTCGCGGTAAAACCGGCAAACGCCGGGCTCGACGCTTTATTAAGGTCGGTCATCGCCTTCTGATACGCCGCCAGTGCGCTTTTCAGCGAACCGACACCGGAAATCTTCAGCGAGTTGGTTTTCGTCTGAGTGTCGATCTGCGTCTGCTTGGCAGACTTGTCGGCGTTGACCAGCGCGGTCACGATCGCGCCGATGTCCAGGCCGGAACCCAGTCCGGAACCCGGTAGAATTGGACTTGCCATGTGCATCTCCCTTCAGATTGTTGCCATTCTTTTGACCGTTACACGCGTCCTGAGAACGTACAAACATTATTCATGCCAGCTATCAGACTTTGGCGTCGAACAAAACGTGGCTCGCATTGGCGAGACTGTCTGCCAGCTTGAGAGCTTCTGCGGAGGGAATCTGTCGAACGACCTCACCCGTCTCGCTTGCGATCACCTTGACGATGACCTTACCGGAATGCTCATCGATCGAGAACTCCAGATTGCGCTTGATCGATTGAACGAACTTCTCGATCTCCTGCACAGCCAGTTTCAACTTGGCGTCATCCGTGTCCTGACTTTTGCGGTCAGCAACCGGAGCATCGGCCTTCGCAACTTTTGGTGTCTCTGGCGGCTTGTCAGCAACAGGTGTCGCTGGCTTGGGAGCCGGATAAGACACGTTAAGCTTTACGCTCATGTCCATGCCCATCACCTCCTAACGAAAAAAGCGAGAGAGCGCGACAAGCGCACTCCCCCGCTCAAACTTGTTCCGAAATTACTGAAGCAGCTTCAGTACAGCGGAAGGCAGTTGGTTGGCTTGAGCCAGAACAGAGGTCGAAGCCTGTTGCAGGGTTTGCTGCTTGGTCAGGTTAGCAGTCTCTGCGGCGAAGTCGGTATCTTGTACGCGACCTTGTGCAGCAGTGGTGTTCTCGGTGATGTTCTGCAAGTTCTGGATGGTGCTGGTCAGACGGTTTTGCGAAGCACCCAGGCTGGCACGAGTCGAACCGATTGCAGCGATAGCGGCGTCGATTGCAGTGATAGCGCTGTCGATGTTGGTAGCAGCGCCAGAAACGCTAGCACCGGTCAGGGACAGAGTACCGCTACCTACCGACAGGCTTACTGCGTCGAACTTGGAGCTCAGTACCAGGTCGATGTGGTTAGCCGAACCGGTGTTTGCGCCCACTTGCAGGGTCACAGTACCAGCCGAACCGTCCAGCAGGTTTTTGCCGTTCAGGTTGGTCGAAGCCGAGATACGGGTGATTTCGTCAGACATCTGAGCGAATTCAGCGTTGGTAGCGGTCTGGTCAGCAGTGCCGTTGGTACCGTTACGTGCTTTAACAGCCAGTTCACGCATACGCTGCAGAATGTCGGTAGTGGCTTGCAGAGCGCCTTCAGCGGTCTGAGCTACGGAGATACCGTCGTTGGCGTTCTGGATGGCCTGGGTGTTACCGCGGATCTGGGAAGACATACGGTTGGAGATTTGCAGGCCAGCGGCGTCGTCTTTAGCGCTGTTGATTTTCAGGCCGGAAGACAGGCGCTGCATCGAAGTCGACAGAGCGTCGGAAGCGCGGTTCAGGTTTTTCTGAACGTTCAACGACGTGGTGTTGGTGTTTACTGTTAAAGCCATGACGAATTCCTCGTTGGTTGGGTACTGCGGCTTCCGGCCCTGGCAACCGCCGGGTATGGCCTAGAGAACCTTCGTAATAGTTATCGTCGGGTTTGCAGGTTGCTTGAGGGCTTTTTGAAAAAAATTTGCCATCACCCTGCCACCCCCAAGAAAACAAAGACTTAGCAGTCCATCCACCGCGAATAAATGACGTCATAAAACCGACTGTCGCGCAAACCTGCGGGCCAGTGCTGTCGGCACACTCAGGCCGGGACACTTTCCAGCATATCCACCAGTTCATACTCCATAGCGTCAGCCAGCCCCAACCAGTCCTGGCGTTCCTGAGAGTCGAGCATTTGCAATAACAACTGCGCCCACATCTGCTGCACCTCTGTAGAAGCAGACGATAAACACTGCTGGGCCTTTTCAAACACATCGACCATCGCCAGCGCCGCCTCGACATCGCGACCCAGGCGAAACAAACCTGCGCACCGGCGACATTCATCCTTACAGACACTCAGCGCACTCATTGCACAAACTCCGGGTTGAAAGCGGTTCCGGCGATCAGCGCCCCGGAGCGGCTGCTGTTGAGAAACCCGACCTGTGGATGCGCAGCAATGTAACGCTCCAGCACGCACAGATAACCGCGAAAATTGAGTTGCGTGCTGACCCGCTGGCCATGGCCATCGCGCACCCAATGCCGCGCCTGACTCACCGGCGGCCCCAGCTCGCCGTCGTTCCAGCCGGCATGGGTCTTGTTCATCGGAAAGGCGAAGTCAGCGCCAAACAGCGTGATGCTGGCGGCACCCATCTTTACTGCCAGATCCACTGCCGGGTGAATCACACTGCCGCCAACGTGCAACTGCGCTCGCGGATGCTGCTCACGCAAGTTCGCGTAGATCGGACTTGCGGAATAACCACCGTAACGTTTGCCCTTCCATGCCTTCAACACCGCCGGATCGCTCATCGGCAGATACACCAGCGGGATGCCGTCGGACTCCTCGAAGGGCAGATGACGAAAACTGATTCGCTGATCAATGCTCACCACCAGATCAGGCACAATCGCGTGTTCGCGCAGCGGTCGATACGCAGTGTCGACACAGATGAATAACGGGCGTTCGGCGCGCTGGCGGATTGCAGCGAGACGCTGGTAATGCTGCTCCAGTGTTGGCCCGGTGGCGATCACGTAGATTTCCCGACCCGCGCACGTGCCGAACAACTGCGCCACATCCGCATCGCCGAGCAGCACCGGCAGACACGCCTGCAAACGCTGTTGAATCTCCGGCGACTGCGGATCGAAATCCCGATTATTGAAACTCAGGTGCACTTCACTGACCAAACGATCACGGACTTTCGCGTTGAAGTCGTCGGCCAGCAGCATCTCGGCAGGCAAGGCAAAAAACGGCGTGAAAAAATCGGCGTGATCACCGGCATAAAACAAATCGACGCGCGGATCGTCCAGCCATTCACGCTGATCAAGCAGTTGCACCACCAGCGCAAACAACGCGCCGTTGAGGATGTGCACATACAAGCGCTGCAGCCCTTCGCGCTCAAGCAGCACCCTGGGCAAATCACCGAGGCCCGTGCCATAAACATGCAATTGCGCTTTGTCGGGCAGGCTGGCCGCCTGAGTCCGCGCTTCATGGAGGCGGTCATGGCGGCTGGTGAGTTGAATGCCGTTGATGCTCAGTGTCGAGCCAAGCCCCTCAACCAATTGAGCTGGAACGGCCGCACTGTCTTCAGCCATCAGTCGCTCGAACAGCGCCGGCCAGCGCCGTTGCAACACCTCGGCATTGGCTTGAAAAAACTCGCTCATGGCGCCTAGCGCTCCCTCTTCAGGCAAAAAAATAGCGTTCAAGGTTAACCTTGAACGCTATTTTTGTATCCGCCGTTTTTGATCCGGCTCAAGGACGATAGATGATCGCCGAGCCCCACGACAGACCGACACCAAAACCGCTCAACGCAATACGCTGCCAGTCGGAATCGATGACGTGTTTTTCCAGCAGCAACGGAATGCTCGACGACACGGTATTGCCGGTCTCGACCATGTCCTTGATGAACTTCTCCGGCTCGCCTTCGAAGCGCCGCGCCACGGCATCGACAATCGCTGCACTGCCCTGGTGAATGCAGAAGGCATCGATGTCATCGGCCTTCAGACCGGAATCATCCAGCAGTTCGTGCAAGTGTGCCGGAACTTTGAGCAGTGCGAAGTTGAAGACCTGACGACCGTTCATGAAGAACACGCCATCGGTGACTTTCAAGTGCGGCGCACCGGAGCCGTCAGTGCCGAACTTGGCCTTGCCCAGCGCCCAGGTCGGATCTTCGCCCATCCACGTAGCCGTCGCGGCATCGCCGAACAGCATGGTGGTGTTACGGTCTTCCGGATCGACGATTTTCGAATACGGGTCAGCGGTGATCAGCAGGCCGTTCTTCAGACCGGCGGCTTCCATGAACCCCTTGATCGCGTAGATGCCGTAGACATAACCGGAGCAGCCCAGGGAAATGTCGAACGCGGCAACGTTGGTCGGCAGACCGAGCTTGTCCTGCACGATCGCTGCGGTGTGCGGCAGGCCTTCTTCGTCACCGTTCTGAGTGACGACGATCAAGGCGTCGATCGATTCACGTTTCAGTTCAGGGTTGCTGGCAAACAGCGCATTGGCCGCTTCCACGCACAGATCGGAGGTTTCTTGTTCAGCGTCTTTGCGCGGCAGGAACGCCGAGCCGATCTTGCCAAGGATGAATTCTTCATCCTTCTCGAATTTTGCACCTTGTGCGTAATTGTCCACGCCGGCTACAGGAACGTAGCTCGCAATGCTTTTTATGCCAATCATTACGGCTTCCCAATAAAAAACAGCCCAAGACCACCGCTCGCAAGGATTTCGAGGGGCGCCGACAAACAGAAAACGGCCGCCACAACGGGCAGCCACGGGGAGCGCAAAGGGCTATCACTGGAATCGAAAACGAGCCAGGCGCCATCTCCCCGATCAATACAATACAGTGAAGATGCGCGTTATGACTCGCAGGTCACGCTATTTTGCCGAATCGGTGCAGATCGGGTTATTCGACCAACGACCAGTCCAGCGGCGTACCGCGCTTGATCGGCGCGCGTGCGCGGCGGCCGAGGACGGCGTCAGTGTGCTTGGGCGGCAGACCGAGACCGGGGCGAATGGCGCGCAGGTTGTCCCCGCTAAAGGTGTCACCGGCGGCCATGTCGGCGGTGACGTACAGCGAGCGGCGATACACCACCGACTTGCGCTCGGCTTCGGTGGCACCGTAATGCACCTGGCCCAAGGCTTGCCAGGCACGCTCGGTTTCCAGCACCAGACTGGCCATTTCCGCCGGTTCCAGCGAAAAACTCGCATCGACGCCACCTGCCGAACGGTCGAGGGTGAAGTGTTTTTCCACCACCGTTGCGCCCAGCGCCACCGCCGCCACCGACACGCCAACGCCCATCGAGTGATCGGACAGCCCCACTTCGCAACCGAACAATTCACGCAGGTGAGGAATCGTGCGCACGTTGCTGTTGAGCGGCGTCGCCGGGTAGGTGCTGGTGCATTTGAGCAGGATCAGATCCTTGCAGCCGGCCTCGCGGGCGGCACGCACGGTTTCATCCAGCTCAGCGATGCTGGCCATGCCGGTGGAGATAATCAGCGGCTTGCCGGTGGCGGCCACACGACGGATCAACGGCAGGTCGGTGTTTTCAAAACTGGCGATCTTGTAGGCCGGCACATCAAGACTTTCGAGAAAATCCACCGCTGTGTCATCGAACGGTGTCGAGAACGCGAGCATGCCCAGTTCTTTTGCGCGAGCGAAAATCGGTGCATGCCATTCCCACGGCGTGTGGGCTTTTTCATACAAGTCGTAGAGCGAAGTACCCGCCCACAGACTGCCCGGATCCTTGATGAAGAACTCGCCTTCGGCCAGATCCAGGGTCATGGTTTCGGCGGTGTAGGTCTGCAGCTTCAGGGCATGCGCGCCGGCCTTGGCCGCCGCTTCGACGATTTGCAGGGCCACGCCCAGCGACTGGTTATGGTTGCCACTCATCTCGGCAATGATGAATGGCGGCGCATCGGCACCGATCGAGCGGTGGCCAATCTTGAAACTAGTCATGGGGGTGATCCTTCAAAACACGGGTGAACGCGCAGGCACTCTGGGTGAATCCGGCGTCACGAAATACATTCAATGAGGGCAGATTGTCCGGCAGGACGCAGGCATTGATCACTGTCAGTTGTGGCCAGTGCGCGGCGACAAATACCTGACCACGGGTCAACAGCGCCCGCCCCCAGCCGAGGCCGATACGCCCTTGCAGCAAGTAGATCGAGACTTCGGCTTCAAATCCGCGCAGGTCATAACGCACAACACCGACGGCGCCATCGTCCGCCTCGGCGATCAACAGCAACCGCTGCGGATTACGCAAACTTGCCGTCAGCCAGTTGAGGTGTTGCACCCAATCGATCACGCCAGTCTGCGGCGACCTGCGCCGCACGGCTTCGGCATTACGCCCCTCGAACAGCAACTGCGCATCGTCCAGCGTCGCCGGGCGCAGCTTGAGCACCGTGCCAGCCAGCGCTGCCGCGACGCGCTCGGCGCCGCGACCATCGACCAGTTGCCGCGAACGCTCGGCCAGGCTCTGGCGCAGAAAATGATTGCCCACGACAAAGCCGACAGCGTCACGCAACTGCTCGACACTGACCTGCTCACGGGCGCCCATGAACACATGCGCTCCCGCTGCGGCCATGACTTCGCCGTTGACCTGCTGGTTGTTCGACACAGCAATGCAAATCGTCGGCAATCCCAGCGCCGCGCGCTCCCAACTGGTGCCGCCGCCGGCACCGATAAACAGATCGGCTTCGCTCATGCGTTGGTAGAAATCAGTGACGAAACTGTGCAGGCGCCAGTTCGGCCGCGTCTCGGCCAAGGCCTGCATCTGCGCCCACGCCGGGTTGTCGGCACCGGCAACGAAGTCCACCTGCAACTCGCTGAAATCAGCGAGGGCGAGCATCGCGTGATGAGTCTGCATCGCCGCATCGAAGCCGCCGAAATTCACCACTACCCGGCGAGCTGTGGGTTTGATCTCGATGGCCGGGCAATTGAATTCTTCGCGCAGCATGGCGTAGCGCGGGCCGAGCAACGTGCGGCAACCTTCAGGCAGCAGAGGTGTGTAGTTTTCGCTCAGGCCGGACAAATTCTGATTGAGCAACAGATCAACGCGGTAGCGTCGGGTCGCCAGATCATCCACCGCCGCGATGCGTTGCGCCCAGCGGCGTGCAGCGGTTTGCCAGTGATGATCGAGGCCGTAATGATCGACGATGATCCAGTCGAATTCGGCATGGCCGGCCAGCAGCAGACCCAATGCGTCGATGTCGGCCTGCCACGGCAGCATCGATTCGATGGCTTGCTGTGGATCTTCAGCGGGGTAGAGATCGGGCAGCGCAAAGGTTTCAAACCCTTCGCCGCTCAACGCCTCCAGCCGATGCCCCGGCAATTGCCGGCAAGCGAATGCGACATGACTGCCCTGCCCGCGCAACACCCGCGCCAACGTCAGGCAACGGGCGATATGGCCACTGCCGATGGTCGGCGAGGCGTCGGCGCGAATCAGCACCCTCATTGCAGCTCTCCGCCCGCCTTGAGCGCGGCGTACAAGTACTCGGCGCGCTTCCAGTCTTCGGGCGTGTCGATGTCCTGCACCAGGTGCCGGGGTAGAACCACCGGCAGACTGGCCGGCGAATAAACCACCTCACCACGCAACCAGGCCTCACTGCGGCCCCAGTAGAACTGACCGGCATCCTGAAACGCTTCGGGCAGATCCTGCGAGCGGGTATTGCGAAATTCGGGATACAACGCAGTCAGCGCGCCCTGCCCGTCCAGCGTCAGCGCACGCTGCACCGGAAAACCGAAACTGCACACGGAAAACGCAAAAGACTTGTCAGGGTGCTGCTCAAGCAACTCGATTCCCTGGCGCAGATATTGCGCCTGTAACAGCGGCGCCGTGGCGTACACACAGCAGGCGAAATCGAAGGCTGGCAATTGCTGCAAGGCATGCACGATCACTGCCGCCGTACCGGTGAAATCATCGGCCAGTTCCGCCGGGCGCAGGAACGGCACCTGCGCGCCATGGGCCCGTGCGACATCGGCAATCTCGGCATCGTCGGTGCTGACCACGACCTGATCGAACACGCCCGACTCCAGCGCAGTGCGGATCGAACGGACAATCATCGGCACGCCGTCGAACGGCAAGAGATTCTTGCGCGGGATGCGCTTGCTGCCTCCGCGTGCGGGGATGATTGCAACGTTGCTCAAGGACGTTTTTCCAACAGGAACCAGGTGACATCGTCTGCCGGGAATTGCGCATCGCGGTGATAGACGAAACCGTAATCCAGCAGCTGCAGATCAGCATAGCGATCAAGCATCTCACCGGCAAAATCACGCTTGAACAGCTTGCCGCTGTTACCGCGATAGGACACTTCCACCGGTGCCGGGTTGTAGTACTCGGCGATCAAAATGTAGCGCTGGCTCAACGCGTACAACTGCGCATAAGCCGTCGGCAACAGTTCAGGGGCCAGATGGATCAGCACGCCTTTGCTGAGGGTCAAGTCGTAGCGGCGCTCGCACGGAAAATCGAACAACGAGCCATGCCAGATCTGCGCAATGTTCAACGCCCGCGCCTGAGCACAGGCGCTGTCATTGATCTCGACGCCGAACAGCTCACAGCGCGGTAGCAACTGACGCAGCGCCTGCAAATTGTTGCCGGCGTTGGTGCCCAGTTCCACCAGGCTTTCAATACGCCCGGCGCGGCTCAACGCTTTGGCAAACAGCGCGAGATTGGCCGCCACCAGCGGTTGGCCGACATTGCGCTCAACGTACTGGTTGCCGAACTCACCCTGCCAGAATTTTTCCTGCTCGCTCAGATCACGCATGACTCAGTCTCACCCACCGCCACGGCGGCATTCATTCGGTCAGTCGACGCAGTTGCTCGACTACATAATCCTGCTGTTGATCACTCAGCAACGGGTACAGCGGCAAGCTGATGGCCTCGGCGTAATAGCGTTCGGCCTCGGGGAAATCGCCCTCGGCAAAACCCAGATCACGATAGTAGGGCTGCAAATGCACGGGAATATAGTGCAGGTTTACGCCAACCCCGGCGGCGCGCAAGCCTTCGAACACCTGACGATGACTGAGGCCGATGCGCTCGGTCTGCAAGCGAATCACGTACAGATGCCACGCCGACTCTGCTTCAGCCTGAGGGCTGGGCAGCGTTACCGGCAAGTACGCCAACAGACGATCGTAACGCACCGCCAGCTCGCGACGCCGGGCGATGAAGTCGTCCAGCTTGCTCAGCTGAGACAAGCCCAGCGCGGCTTGCATATCGGTGATCCGGTAGTTGAAACCCAGCTCGACCTGTTGGTAATACCACGGGCCATGACTGGGTTCGGTCATTTGCTGCGGATCACGGGTCATGCCATGGCTGCGCAGACGTTGCAGACGCTCGGCCAGGTGCGGACGGTTGGTCAACACCATGCCGCCTTCGGCGCTGGTGATGATTTTCACCGGATGAAAACTGAACACGGTCATCGCCGCAAATTCACCACAGCCGACCGGGCGCCCGGCGTAACGGGCACCGACGGCGTGCGAGGCATCCTCGATCACCGTGAAGTTGTAGCGCTCGGCCAATTCAGCAATGCGCCGCATGTCGCAGCTCTGCCCGGAAAGCGCCACCGCCACCAGCACCTTCGGCAAAGTGCCGTCCTGTTCGGCCTGATCGAGCTTCGCTGCCAGGGCGGAGGCATCAAGGTTCCAGGTCAGCGGATCGATGTCGACGAAATCGACCTCAGCGCCGCAATAGCGCCCGCAATTGGCCGAAGCGAGGAAAGTGTTTGGCGTCGTCCACAAGCGATCACCCGACCCCAGATCTGCGGCCAGACAGGCGATGTGCAGCGCCGCTGTGGCGTTGCACACCGCCACGGCGTAATCCGCCTGGCAACGCTCGGCCAGCGCCTGCTCGAAGCGCTCGATGGTCGGCCCCTGGGTCAGCCAGTCCGATTGCAGAACCTCGACGACCGCATCGATGTCTGCCTGATCGAGGCTCTGCCGACCGTAGGGAATCATGCCGAGAGCTTCGCGTGCAGGTCGGCGATCTGCCCGACCGAAAGGAAATGCGGGTTGGTGTCGGAGCGGTACTCGAAATCTTCGCTCACGGCGCGCCCCTGCTCGCCGAGTCTGTCGACGGCAAAATCGACATCGACGCTGGTGAAGCGAATCGACGGCTGGATGGTGTAGTGATCCTCAAATTCAAGGGTCATCCGCGCGTCGTCCAGCGGCACCATCAACTCATGGAGCTTTTCACCGGGACGAATGCCGACGTGCTTGTGCGGCAGCTGTTCGGCCATGCCGCGCGCCAGATCGACAATGCGGATCGACGGAATCTTCGGCACGAACACTTCACCACCGTGCATGCGCGCAAAGCTGTCGAGGACAAACTGCACGCCGTGGTCAAGGGTGATCCAGAACCGCGTCATGCGTTCATCGGTGATTGGCAGCTCCGTAGCGCCGTCGGTGATCAGCTTGCTGAAAAACGGCACCACCGAGCCACGCGAGCCGGCGACATTGCCGTAGCGCACCACGGCGAAACGGGTTTGCTGCTCACCGGCAATATTGTTGGCGGCGACGAACAATTTGTCCGAGAGCAACTTGGTCGCGCCGTACAGGTTGATCGGGCTGGCCGCTTTGTCGGTGGACAGCGCCACGACTTTTTTCACGCCGTTATCGATGGCGGCGGCGATGATGTTTTCCGCGCCATTGACGTTGGTGCGAATGCATTCGGTGGGGTTGTATTCCGCCGCCGGCACCTGCTTCAACGCCGCAGCATGCACCACGTAGTCGATGCCGCGCATGGCCTGACGCAGACGGTCTGCGTCACGCACATCACCAATGAAGTAACGCATGCACGGTGCGTTGAATGTCTGCTGCATCTCGTACTGTTTCAACTCGTCACGCGAGAACACCACCACGCGCTTGGGCTGGTATTGCTCAAGCAGTCGGGCGATGAATTTGCGCCCGAACGAGCCGGTGCCGCCGGAGATGAAAATCGATTTACCGTTGAACATATGCTGATTCCTGTCCGGCACGCTTAAGCGAGCAACTGAGCCCAGTTGATCGAGGCATTTTCACCCAGGGTGAACCCTTTGCCGGTCAGGGCCAGGTTGGCGTTGTATGCCGGATCCTGGGCGAAGGCGCCGCTCCATTTTTCACGCAATGCCGCCAGTGCTTCCGGCGCCTGTGGCAGCTCGCCGGTATGCAGCACCTGCACCAACGGCGTCCACACGGTGAGGTAACCGGACTGACCTGCCTTGAGGCACAGATCGACATCGGCATAACCCTCGGCGAACGTCACTTCATCCAGCCCGCCAAGGGTGTTGAACAGCTCTTTGCGCACCATCAGACACACCTTCGACACGGCCGAGTAATTCTGCTCGACCGTCAAACGATGCATGTAGCTGTCTGCGCTGTGTTTTTCGCCGATGAAGGGCGAACCCACGCCATCGTTGAGGCCAAGAATCAGACCGGCCTGAGCGATGTTGCCGTCGCGGTCGACCAGTTTGGCACCGACGACGCCCACTTCCGGACGCTGGGCGTGGTTGAGCAGCGAATCGATCCAGTTCGGATTGACGACCTCGCTGTCAGCGGCCAACAGCACCAGATACTCACCCTGAGCCTGCTCGCTGGCGGCGTTGTACAACGCGACCTCACTCAGTGGCTGATCGGCACGCAGCACATTGACCTTGGCGTGGCGCAGGGTGCCCAGCCAGTCGTTGACCGCTGCCGATTGATTGGCATTTGCCGCCAGCAACACTTCATAACGGCTGTAACGGGTTCTGAGCAGCACGCCTTCCAGGCAGCGGCGCAGCACCGGCAGATCGTCGATGACCGGCAGAATAATCGACACCAGTGGCTGTTCGCTGTGGCGGTAATCGATCTGCCAAGTGCCCGGCGCCGTCGACGTGACCTTGGCCTTGTAGCCGCGATTGCCCAGATGACGCAGCAACGCCTGACGTTCGTGGGCGTTTTCTTCCAGCTCCGCCGCCTGAGTGATGAGCAACGGCTCGTCGAGGTGCGCCAGGCCGTCGAGGCCGCCCTGCTCGATGATGCGTAGTAACAGGTCAAATTCCAGCGCCTTGCTGAAGTCAGCCTGATAACCACCGGCGTCGAGCAACACTTCGCGACGGATCAACCAGTGGCGCGCCATCAGTGACGGTACGCTTTGCAGCAGATCCAGATTGAAGCCCGGGCGGAACACGTCAACCAGTGCGCCATTGTCCTTGCGCTGGATTTCATCGGTGGCAACGGCACGCACGCCGTCGGCGGACATCAGTTCCAGACTGGCGCGCAACAGGCCGCTGGTGGTGAACTGGTCACCCGCCTCACACAGCAGCAACCAATCGCTTGGCGACTGTTGAGCGCTGAGGTTGAGCTTGTCGACGACGTTGCTTTGGGTGACACGCACAAAGTGCAGGGTGTTTTGCGCGGTCGTCGCCGCCGGTGCTTCACCGGTGGTGAACACCACCACCCTGAACGCTTTGCAGTGACCTTCGAGCAGGCTGTCGAGCGTTACCTGCAACTTGTCGATGTCGTTGTCCAGGTCGAGCACGAAAATGCCGAATTGCGGGCCACCGCCTTCAGTCGCCAGATGTTGGCCGATCGACTCGAGTGGCTTGATTGCCGGCGCGCGAGCCGCCAGCCACTGCAACAGACGACCGGACTTCATTTTATCGAAGGCCGGCTGATTATCTTCGACCGTCAGCGCTTCGAGGCGGGCGATCCACTCGTGCATGGCTTGCGCGGCGGTCTCGTCCCCGACGATGTCCAGTTGCGCCGCCAGACGTTTGACCACGGTCTGGCTAAACGCATTGAGATCATGGGCCTGCCACAACCGGTCCAGCACACTTTCCACTGTATCGTTGTTGCGCGCCTGCAACAGGTGCGCCTGACGGGTCCACACGCCTTCCAGCCCTTCCAGTTGCATGCGACCGGCCGGCAGCGTGTGCAAGATGAATTCGAACTGCTCCAGACGATCGAAGAATGCCTGGTTGTAAAACGGCATTTCGACATACTGCAGCGGGCCAAAACGACGATCCGGCGCCTTCAGTTCCTGGTTCCAGGTCGACTCGATAATCAGCTCGCCAGTCAACGCCCGCCCGGACTTCAGGCTGTCGGCCATTGCCTCGAAACTCTCCAGGGCAAAGGCCTTGGCCTGCCCGGCATCCAGCCCTTCGATAGCGGTAGGCAGCGAGACGAGGAATTCGGCAAAGGCCTCGCGTTCGGCGAGCGATTTGGCGTCGACGTAGGTCAGCGAGTGATACACATCGGTATTGTGCTCGGAGACACCGTAGTTGATCTCGCGCACCACGTACGGAATCGGCAGGATGCGCGCCTTGGCACTCGCCAGCAGGTAGTAGACGTGACCAATTTCCTGCCACTGGAAATTAGTCCCCGGCGGCAACGCCGCGTGCCAGTTTTTCATCAGGTCAGTACGGGTTACCGCGTAGAACGGCGGGATGTACTGGTGCATGTAATCGAGGACACGATCCTGCGCCCGCTCGGACGCATAGTCTTCCTGGACTTTCTTGTCGCGGCGGTAGTAGTTCACGCCATGGGCCAATGACAGGTACATCAGGCAATAGCCGTGGCACATACCGTAATCAGGATTGGCATGCAGGAAGCCGACCGATTCTGCCAGCGAATCATGCAGGATGAAGTCGTCGTCGGCCGCCAGCACCATGTACGGCGTGGTCAGATGCTCGACACCATAGGCCAGTTTGGCCTGCATGCCCCAGTACGCGAACTGCGGCACGTGGTGATAGTCGACAGCGGAAAAGTCGCCTTCAGGTCGATCCAGAGTCGAATCGAGCACCATGATTCTGCAGGGCAAGCTGCTGTAATACTTCACCGCCCGGCGCAAAAAAGCCGGCCGATTGTGAGTAATCAGGACGACGGTCAATAGCTCTTCGAGCGGTAGCGCCATTTCAGTACTGTACTTGCCTTGCATAACTTCTCTCCACAACCGGCGACTCGCCGAAACAACGCTTGGTGATGTTGCGAATTAACGGACGCGACGCAGATAGCCGTCCGGCGCCACGGTGATCAGCAGCTTGTTCTGCAACTGCTGGTCGATCTCGAAATCCTGGTTCTCTTCCAGGTATTTCCACACGGCGGTTTTCGGGTTGTCGCCCGGGCCCCATGGACGATCCGGGAAGAAATCGGCCGGCATGTCTTCAACCACGGTGTCCATCACCACGCAATAGCTGTCGACCGACACCAGCGGTGCGTACAGACGCAGCTCTTCGAGGACGTGATCGTGGGTGTGGTTGGAGTCGAGGACCAGAATGACTTTCTTGCCTTTCGCTGCAGCCTGCACCTGAGCGGCAATGCCGGCGTCGATGCTCGAACCTTCGATCATCTTGATGCGTTTGGCCATCGGGTGGCTTTCGATCGCTTCGCGGTTGTGCGGGCGAATGTCGAGGTCGATGCCCAGCACTTCGCCGTGGCCTTGCAGCTCCAGCAACGAGGCGTAGTAGATGATCGAACCGCCGTGGGCGATGCCGCACTCGATGACCAGATCCGGTTTGACCTGCCAGATGATCTCCTGCATCGCCATCATGTCTTGTGGCAGCTGGATGATCGGACGGCCCATCCACGAGAAGTGGTAGCTGTATTTGTGCTTGGCCGATTCATTGAAGAAATCGCGGGCCAGGCCAGTCAGTTTCTGGTCGTCACCCTGCTGGGCAATCTGTTCCCGGCATTCGGCTTCGAAGGCTTGGTTGATGCTGTTGTCGGTCATTTTAATAATCTCAAGGGTCACTGAAACGAAGCGCAGTCGACGGCGTGATAGACATAGCGTCCACCGGTCATCCGCTTGATCTCTTCGAGGTAATTGGAATTCATCACAAACAGATGGGCGCCTTCAGGCAGCGCGTCCATGGCCTCTTGCGGCGAAGACACACGCGCGCCACTCAGTGGCAGATAACGCCCCTGTTTGGCAGGGTTGATATCCACCACACGATCCACCGCGACACCTGCGCGTTGCAGGAACAGCGAATAGATCACGCCTTTGGAGGACGCTCCCCAGATTGCCGAACCCTGCTCGGGCGCCGACAGAATGATCTGCACCGCACGATCGAGGCTGGCCGTAAAACCGTCAGGCAGTGCGAGGCGCGGCACCGGTTGTTCCGGGGTCAGGCGCAACGTCGACAGGTCGGCGACGATATACAGGTATTGGCCACCGAACAGATGACCGGCCTCATGCACGGTGCCGAACATCCGGCGCAAGTCATCAAGGCGGAAATAATTGACGTGCTCGTAGAACAGGTCGAACCAGGCTTTGTGCTCAAGAATCCAGTCGAAGCACGGCACTTCGATGTAGATCTGCCCGCCCTGATTGGCATTGGCGATTTCGGCGAGGAAGCTCACCGGATCCTGAATATGCTCTAGCACATGGCGCAGCACGATGGCGTCTGCCGCCAGTCCCAGGCCCCGGGTGAACGGCGCCTTGATCACGTCGGCGTTTTCGCCTTCGTACGCCGGGTCAATGCCGGTGATTGAATAACCGAGGCCCTTGAGCAACTCAAGGAAATAGCCTTTGCCGCAGCCGACTTCGATCAGTTCCTGACCTTTGAAGTGCTTGGCGATGATGCCTTCGACGTCGCTCAAGTGCTTCTGGAACTGGCCGGAATGCGCCTGCTCGTTCTGATAATCGGCGTCGTAACTGAGCTTGTCGGCATCGAACGCCGCATTGAAGATCAGACCGCTGCGCTCATCCTGCACCAACAGCATGTCGGCACTGGCCGAGGCCTGCGCCGCTTCGGCATCGGCAAAGGTGCGGTTCTGCAGCACCGGCAGGTCAGTGACCCGGTACAACTCGTGCTTCATTGCGGCTCTCCCAGTAACTGTTGCAAACGCTCGGTCACCGCCCAGAACGCCAGGGGTTCGTGGGTGGGGTATGGGTAGTGGCCGAGGTTCAGATGCAGCGACACGTCGCGTTCGCGCAGGCGTTGTTCGACCAATGAACGGACTGAGACCGGTTGGCCACTGGCGCAATTGATCACGCCGTTGAAGTCATGTTTTTGCAAGATCGCGGCGAGGTAACCGGCAGCGTTTTCAATCGGCAGAAAATCACGCAGTTGCTCACCGGCGGACATGTTGAACGACGGCTCACCGGCGTCGACCGCCCGGTCCAGTGCCGCCAACAGACTGTTGGGGTTCTGCCCTTCGCCATGCAGATAGAACAAGCGTGCCCACTGCAAAGTAAACGGCTGTTCCTGCTGCAGATTTTGCAAAAACAGGTGCAGCGTGTGCTTGGCCAGACCGTAAGGATTGCTCGGCTGCGGCTCGGTGCTTTCGCTGAGTGGGCCGCTTTGCATGCCGTATTCGAAACAGGTGCCAGTCACCAGAACCTGCTTCACACCCGCCTCGACCGCGCTTTTGATAAAGCGATAGTCGGCCATCAGGTTGTGCTCGAAATGGAACAGTGCCCGGTAGTTCGGCAAACCCGGCCAGGCCAGGTGCGTCAGTGCGTCGATGCCATCGGTCAATGCGTGGATATCGAGATCGGCGGCGTGAATATCCGCTGCGATGAACTCGACGTTGTTGATCCACGGCATGCCTTGTGCGGTTTCTGCGTTACGCGCCACGGCACGAACATCGCAGCCGCGTGCAAGCAATGCCGCGACCAGATGCCGACCGACAAATCCTGTGGCGCCAGTGACCAGAACCTTCACAGCACGCTCAACTCAGGCACGGCGATCACGAAGCGGCCATCCCACTGACGCACTTGCGCCAGTTGCTGGCTGACTTCGTGGAGCAGGTTCCACGGCAACACCAGCACATAGTCCGGTTTGTCGATATCGATCTGCGCCGGCGCCACGATCGGAATGCGGCTGCCCGGCAAAAACTTGCCCTGCTTGTGCGGATTGGCATCGGCCACCCAGGCCAGCAGGTCGGGTTTGACCCCGGCGTAGTTGAGCAAAGTGTTGCCCTTGGCCGCCGCGCCATAACCGACCACGCGTTTGCCGTCGGCCTTGGCCTGCAACAGGAAGCGCAGCAAGTCATGCTTGATACGTTCGGCGGCAGGCGCGAGGGTCGCGTAGTACTCGGCGGTTTTCACCCCGGCCTCCAGCTCGGCTTGCAGTTGTTGTTGCACCGCGGGCTGAACCGGACGACGTTCGCCGTCCTTGCGCTGCACGAACACGCGCAGCGAACCGCCGTGGGTGGTCAGTTGGCTGACGTCGAACACTTCCAGGCCATTGCGTTCGCACAGCGTCTGCACGGCAGTCAGCGACAGGTACGAATAGTGTTCGTGATACAGCGTGTCGAACTGCGCGCCAGCCATCAACGTCAGCAGTTGCGGGAATTCGAACGTAGCCACGCCGGTCGGCTTGAGCAACGTCGCGAAGCCCCCGAGGAAATCATTAATGTCCGGCACATGCGCGAGCACGTTGTTGGCCGCCATCAGGTCGGCGCCCCAGCCTTCGCTGTGCAACTGCGCGGCGGTGTCGCGACCGAAGAACAGCTCACGAATCTCCAGGCCTTTTTCGCGCGCCGCTTGTGCAGTGCTGCGCGTCGGCTCAACGCCCAGGCACGGGATACCGCGACCGGCCACGTATTGCAGCAAGTAACCGTCGTTGGCGGCGACTTCGACCACGCGGCTGTCAGCGGTCAGGCCGAAGCGCTCGACCATCTCGGCGACATAACGCTCGGCATGGGCCAGCCAGGTACTGGAGAACGAACTGAAGTAGGCGTACTCCGCGTCGAACAGGCTGTCGGCGCGGGTGTAATCCTCGGTCTGTACCAGCCAGCATTGCTGGCACACCGCGACCTTCAACGGCACCCATTGCTCGGTCTGCTCCAGGCGATCGGCGTGGACGTAGGCGTTGGACGGTGGCGAGGTGCCGAGGTCGATCAGCGGCAGGCTCAGCGGTGCGGCGCACCCACGGCAGTTCATAGACGCACTCCAGCAAAGTGTTGATCGAGCGCGGGATGGCTGGAATCACGCGCTGACAAATTATTGACAGGCAACGGCCAGGCAATCGCCAGGCGTGGATCATTCACCGACAGACCGCCCTCGTGCTCCGGCGCGTAGTCGGCGCTGTGCAGGTAGAGCAATTCGGCGTCTTCACTGAGCGTCTGGAAACCGTGGGCGAACCCGGCCGGGATCAACAGGCTGCGACCATCGCCCGCCTTCAGGTGCTCGGCGTGCCAGTGCAGAAACGTGTCGGAGTCCGGGCGCAGGTCCACCGCCACGTCCCACACTTCGCCGCGCAGGCAGGTGATCAGTTTGGCTTCCGGGGCGTTGCCATTCTGATAATGCAGGCCGCGCACACTGCCCTTCTCGCGGGTGCAGGAATGGTTGATCTGGCGGATATGAAATTCGCTACCGAACGCGCTCAGGCTGCCCTCGCAGAACAGCCGGGCGAAGTGCCCGCGCTGGTCTTCAAAACGTTTGTGCTGGACGCTGAACAATCCGGCCAGCGGCAACGCTTGCAGAGAAAACTCACTCACAGCGCGCCTCGGTACAGGTTCAGTTGGCCGAGGGTGACGGTGCGCATGTCATCGCCGTTCTGCCACGCCAGATGCCAGTCGAGGGTCTGGGTCAGGCAAACCTGCAAGGTCCAGCGTGGCTGCCAGCCAAGCACTTGCCGCGCGCGACTGCTGTCCAGACGCAACAGACCGGCTTCGTGCAGTTCGCTTTTCTCGATGCGCAGACCGCGCGCCTGCGGCCAGCGGCTGGCGAGCAGTTCGACCACTTCGCCAACGCTGCACATGTCCGCCTCGCCCGGGCCGAAGTTCCACGCACCGGCGTATTCCGGACCTTGTTCGTAGAGGCCGGCGGCCAATTGCAGGTAACCGGCGAGCGGCTCCAGTGCGTGCTGCCACGGGCGCACGGCTTGCGGGTAACGCAAGGTCACCGGCTCGTCGGCGGTCCACGCTTTGAGCACGTCTGGAATCAGTCGCTCTGGGGCAAAATCGCCGCCGCCGAGGACGTTGCCAGCACGCGCAGTGGCCAAGGCCAGACCGTGTTCAGCGTACTTGTCGGCCGGGAAAAACGACGCGGCATAAGACTGTGCGAGCAGTTCACAGCAAGCCTTGCTGCTGCTGTAAGGATCGTGGCCACCGAGAGCTTCGTCTTCGCGGTATGGCCACAGCCATTCCTTGTTGGCGTAGACCTTGTCGGTGGTGACCAGCACACAGGCGCGCACGCAGCCGACCTGACGAATCGCTTCGAGCAGGTTCAACGTACCCATCACGTTGCTGGAATAAGTGCCAAGCGGGTCGCGATAGCCTTCGCGCACCAACGGCTGCGCGGCCAGGTGCAGAACGATCTCCGGCTCGGTATCAGCGATGATTTCCAGTAAAGCGCCCAGATCACGCAGATCACCGCGCTGATCGTTGATGCCTTCGTGCACGCGCGCCAGTTCAAACAGGCTCGGTTCAGTCGAAGGATCGAGAGAGAAACCGCTGACTTGCGCGCCGAGGCTTTGCAGCCACAGGGTCAGCCAACTGCCTTTGAAACCGGTATGGCCGGTGACCAGCACGCGTTTGCCGCGCCAGAAATCCGCACTCAGGCCCATTGCTTCCATGGGGCCTCCCCGCTCTGCCACAGCGCTTCGAGATGGTTCTTGTCGCGCAGAGTGTCCATCGGATGCCAGAAACCTTCGTGTTCGAAGGCTTTCAGTTGTTCGTCCGCAGCCAGGCGCGCCAAGGGTTCGGCTTCCCACGTGGTCGCGTCATCGGCGATGTACGGCAGCACCTTCGGCGACAACACGAAAAATCCGCCGTTGATCCAGCCACCGTCACCACGAGGTTTTTCGGTAAAGCCCAGCACCTGATCGCCTTGACGCTCAAGCGCGCCGTAACGACCCGGCGGTTGCACGGCAGTCACCGTCGCGAGGCGGCCGTGGCCTTTATGGAAATCCACGAGTTGCGCAATGTTGATATCGGAAACGCCGTCGCCGTAGGTGAAGCAGAACGCCTCTTCATCCTTGAGGTAACGGCTGGCGCGCAACAGTCGGCCACCGGTCATGGTTTCTTCACCGGTGTCGATGAGCGTGACGCTCCACGGTTCGCTGTAGTTCTGGTGCACGTCCATGCGGTTTTCGCGCATGTTGAAGGTGACGTCAGAGGTGTGCAGAAAGTAATTGGCGAAGAAGTCCTTGATCGCATAGCCCTTGTAGCCGAGGCAGATCACGAAGTCGTGAATTCCGTGGGCGGAATACTGCTTCATGATGTGCCAGAGAATTGGCTTGCCACCGATCTCGATCATTGGCTTGGGCTTGAGGTGCGACTCTTCACTGATGCGCGTGCCGAGGCCACCCGCCAAAATAACTGCCTTCATCGTCTCCCCTCTTGTTCTTCAGCGGGCTGCGCACGGCTTGCTTGAGCTGCGCGGACCTTCTGGCTAAACCTTTTGCCGTTCCGGGCGCCGCTGCAGTGACCGCGAGCGCTCGTTTTATGGCGATTTACAGGGGACTTGCAGGAAACGCGCCAGCTCCACTAGCCCCCTCACCCTAACCCTCTCCCAAAGGGAGAGGGGACCGACCGAGGTGTTTGGGAGAGCTACGCCGACGTGAAATATTAAAGTCGAACCTAGATTCTGAAACAGATCAAAAGCCCCTCACCCTAGCCCTCTCCCGGAGGGAGAGGGGACTGACCGTGGTGTTTGGGAAAGATACGCCGACGTGAAATACCGAGTCGAACTCAGGCTTTGAAAAGCCCGAAATCGGCTCCCTCTGGAGCAAGGGCAAAACCCACCACAAATCCAAAGCCGACCACCCGCGCTCTTCACCACTCAATAGGCCGAGTGTCAGCTCGCCTGCTCTTGATCTTGATCCACGAGCGACGTCGGAAGGCTGAGCGGAGGGATTGATCCGGGGTGGGAGCGCAGCGACCGTTTGGCGAAGCCAAACACATCGAGAGGAGGTGCAGCGAAGCAAACCGTAGGCGATGCCCCCCGGATCGATCCCGCAGCGAAGGAACCCCGAGCCCCAGCGAGCGGGCCGCACGCAAGAGCAAGCCTTTTGGGTTACCTTTTCGGCGTCTGGAAAAGGTGACCCGCCGTAAGGGCGGAACCCTAATCAGCAACCCCCGCAGCAACGGATATGCACCCAAACCCCCTAGAGCATGGCCGGCCCAAAGGCCGCCAAGCCCCGCTCGATCAATCCGCCAGCCAGCCGTATTCCCAGTAGCGCAGGTTATCGCCACGCAACACGTAATCGCGCAGCACCACCTCACGCAATTCATCCCCCATGCGATAACTGGCATCCGGATCCGCCAGGTGCATGCGGATCGCTTGCAGCCATTCATCCGTGGAGTTGGTCTTGATCCGCGTGCACGGCAAGTAACCGCGATAGGCCTCGGTGTCGGTACAGATCACCGGGTAGCCGCAGGCGCCGTATTCCAGCAGCCGCAAGTTGCTCTTGCAGTCGTTGAAGATATGGAACTCCAGCGGCGCCAGTGCCAGATCGAGATTGAGGCTGGCCAGTTTCGCCGGGTACACGTCCAGGCCGATCACACCATGGAATTCATGCATGTAGGGACGCAGGTCATCCGGGCACATGCCGAAGAACACCCAGTCGACTTCATTGGCCAGCTCGCGCACGACATCGGCGATTACCGCGAGGTCCCCGTGGTGACTGGTGCCGCCGCCCCAGCCGACACGTGGTTTCTTCGAGGTCCGACGCTCGCTGCGCAGGTGGCCCCACAAGTCCTTGGCCAACATGTTAGGGACGACACGAATGTCGTGGTGCATGTCCGACAGCACGTTGGCCAGCGGCGCAGTGGATACGACCGCGCGATCGCACAGCCCGATCGCACGCCGCACCATGCGCTCCATGTCCTGCTTGCTCGGCATGTTGCGAATGTGCGCATTGCGGTGGGGAACGTCGATGACATAGTCGTCGAGTTCGAAGATCCGCCGAGCGTTGAAGAATTTCTTCAGCGGTGGAATTTCATCGATGGCGTGCTCCGAATAGCGCCCTTGCAGGACGATCACGTCGGGGGACTGACGCTCGATATCGATGATCGACGGCAAGCCGTAGCAAATGCGCCCTTCTGCCCGATTGGCCGCTTCCAGCTCGATCATCGGCTGGCTCATACGGTAATGGCCAATGGCGGAAGCGTTGATCGGCACCACCAGCAGATTGGGCAACTGTGCCTTGGAGAATGCACTCCAGCCAGTGCGCAGGCCCGGCTCCAGACTGAAGTTGGTGGCGCCCACGCCCTGCAACGTCAGGTTGACGTTGTAGGCCGGGTCGCGCGCCACCAACGGCAGCCAGCGCTGGTAAAACGTGTCCCTCTCCTCGATGTGCTGCGCTTCTTCCTCAGGCGTCGCCAAGGCATTCGGCCGCACACCCACGGCCAGCACGGCATAGGGGTTCAACACCACCAGATAACCGTCGCGGCCAACACGCAGACACAGGTCCACGACATTGAGCGTTTGCTTGAGGTCCTGCTCGTCCAGCCTGCCGGCGGCTTCGAACACCGACTTGCGAATCATCAGGCAATCGCCGCCGACGGCACTCAGATCATGCACCGCTTGCAGGCGGTGCATGTACCCTTCCGATTGCACCGGCTGGCCATAGAACGGCAGACCGACCGGCCCGTTCAAACCAAGAATCAGGCCAGCGTGCAGCACGCCACCGTCCGGGTTGAACAGTTTGGCGCCGACCACCCCGACCTCCGGACGCTGCGCATGATTGAGCAGTTCGTCGAGCCAATCGCTCTGGGTGATCACCGCAAAAGCATTGAGCATCAACACATACTCACCGCGCGCATGGCTGACGGCAAAATTGTGCACCGCTGCTGCATTGCCCTTTTGCGGATAGCTCAGCACGCGAATCCGCTCGCTGCCCATTTGCGCCATACCGTCCAGCCACGCCAACGCTTCGGCGCTTTCGCTGCCGTTGTCGACCAAGAGCAATTCGTACTCGGAGTAGGCGGTCTTCGCCAGCAGTGTCTCGACGCAGCGCTGTAACGCGGCGGTCTGGTCCTGCGTGACAATGACCACCGACACCAGTGGGCGCCGGGCATGGTGATAGTCGACGCGATTGAGCAGCCCGCTGTTACCGTCGCGGATTTCGTGAGCGATGCCGAGACGTTGCAGATGCGCTTCGAGAATGCGCGGACTTTGCTCCTCGACGCCGGGATGGGTAAGCCATTGCGACAGGTCGAATTTCGACTCCAGCAACACTTCAGCAATGTGTCCGATCACTTGCAGACCATCGCTTTCAACCATACGCCACAGCACATCGTGGGGCGCCAGTTCAGCGAACGTCGAGGCAAAACCGCCGAGCGCCAGAAACCGTTCGCGCTGGAACGCCAGCGCACGCCCGACGTAGGGGTAACTGCGCATGAGGTCGAGGTTGAAATCCGGCTTGAACGCAGGTTCAGCGGACTCGCCATCGCGCAGGCTGCCTTCGTCACTGTACAGGCACGTCAGCGCACTGGAGTGCGCAATGCGATCGGCCATCACCAGCAGCGCCGGTGCCACCGGACAATCACCCGACTGCAGCAGATAGAACCAGTCAGCGCCGTCCAGTTGCGGCAGCAACGTGTTGATCTGCTCCAGGCCGTCATCCTGCAACGGCATGTGGAACACTCGACCGTCCAGCTGCGCTTCGGTACACGCCGCAGACAACACCAGCACCAGCTCCGGTGGGTAATCCTGAACGACGAGTGCCTCAAGGGTGCGCTCCAGGCCATCGCGACTGCCTTGGGCATCAATGATGATCGGCACGATGCGCGGCTGATACGGCCAGCCTGCGAGGGTTTCCGGCAGCCATTGGCGCTGCGCCTCGGTCAGCACTCGAACTGCCAGCCACTGCGCATAGAGTTCGCCGAAACTGAAGCTGTCGACACCGACGCCCAGCTCCTGACGGCTCTGCTTGGTGCCGAGGGTGCGGCTCAGCGGCAGCTCTTCCCAGACCCGAGGCGACTCGTCGGCCTTGGTCAACGGCACGTAACGAACCCAGCCCGACGCTGGCGCCGACTCGCCGCTGCGGACCTTGAGCATTTGCGAGATCCACTCGCGCTCGATCTCCGCCGCGTCCTTCATCGGTTGCTGCGCGCTCAGACGCTCGGGGTAAAGGCGCTCGGCGCTCAGCACATTGTTGGAGACCACCAGGTTGCCGCGCCGCAGCAGGCAGACATACAAGGCAAAATCCAGGGTCGCGACGAAGCAGGCAGTGTCTTCGGTCAGGGCCGGCAACAGTTCGGCGACGTCGGCGCGGCGGAACAAGGCGCTGCTGAAACCGCCAAGCACGTTGACCGGAAATTTTTCAAAGATGCTCAGTACATCGTCGCCCTTGAGCAAGCCACTGACCGGCGACAACGAGCTGTTTTCCAGACGTGCCGGCAGGATGATGTCGTTGGCATCCCACAGTAGTCGCTGCGCCACCACCAGACTGACTTCCTCGCGGCGCATCTCATGGGCTTGCTGTTCGATACACGCCGAATAGAGCAGGTCATCGTCACACAGGAACTTGATGAACGCGCCCCGGGACAGCTCAAGGCAGACCTTCAGGTTACCGACCAGCCCCAACGTACGTGGATTGCGCACGTAACGCACCACCGCACCAGTCTGCGCCATGACCGACTTGACGATGTCTTCGATCTCGTTGCCGCGACTGTCATCGCACACAATGATGTCCAGATTGCCGTAATTCTGGCTCACGGCACTGTTCAACGTCCGCTCGAAAAAACGCGGATTGAAGGCGGGAATGGCAATGCTGACGAGGGGGAGTGAATTCACGGCGGGCTCACAGGCGGTACGAGCCTGCTCGAAAAAGCGAGCCCTGATACCGCTAAAAAACATTAACTGAGGGACAGGGCAAACGGGCGCTCACGCGCCCGCCAACCGTCAGATCTTGTTGAACAGACCCAACTGACTGATCTTGCTGAACGCCAGTTGCGCAGCTTGCAGCATCGTTTGCTGCAAGGTCAGGCGGGTCATGACTTCGGCCGGATCCGAATCACGGATCGAGCCTTGGGTCGTGGAGTTCGCCGTGCTCAGGCTCGAGTTGGTGATGGTCTGCATGTCCAGCGACTGGCCGCGCGCACCAATGGTGGTGACGGAGGTACCAATCTGGTTGGCGGCGGCGTCGATGTTGCCGAGACCTGCCTCCATGGCGCCCTGCAGCTTTTGCTTGGCGACTGGATCACCATCGACCGGCGTGTTCAGCGCCGTGATCATCTGGCCCAGGGTGTCGAGCACGTTCTGGGTCTGGTGATTGTTCGGCTGGATCGAGAACTGATCGCCCGCCGCTGGCGTACCGCCCAAGGCGAACGTCACACCCGCGGCTGTCGCGTTACTACCGGCCACTGTGCCCGACGATACCGGTTTGCTGTCAGCCGTGACCGGCGCCGCGTACAAATCGAAAGCGGTGGCACTGGTGAACTTGAGGACCGCGCCACCCTGCGGGAATGCCGCAGTATAGGCGGCCTGGTTGGTGATATTGGAGCCGGTGATGACGGTCGTCGACGGGTTACCCGGGTTGCGCGTGGTGGTGAACGAGTCTGGCGAAGCCGACAGCTGGAAGCTGTGCCCGGTAATGACGGTATCCGGGTTGGTGTCACCGGCCTTCAGATTGATGTTCAGCTTCATGTCGACGCCACGGAAGCTGACAGTCTGGTTGGCGCCGCTGCTGTTGCTGACCAAACCGTTCTGGCTTGCCTCAGCGGTCACGTCGTTGCCCAGGGCATCGGTGATTTTCAGCTGGGTGCTGCTGACGAAAGCCACGGTGTAAGGCTGACCGGCAGTAAACTTGGCGTCGTAGGTTGCAGCGGTGCCGACAGTACCGTTGGACAGCACCACACGACCGTCATCCACCGCCGGAGCGGTCATCTGGGTGTTGGTGCGGCCGGTGTTGATGGTTTGCTGAAACGCATCCCAACCGGTGGTGTTGGTGCCGACAGTCATGCCATCGCCGATGCCCAGATTGATCGTGGTCTGGTCGCCGCTGTAAGAGAAAGTGCCGTCGGCATTTTTCGAATACGGTGCGGTATCGGTTTTCGAACCGGAGAACAGGTAATTGCCGTTGGCGTCCTTGGCGTTCATCAGACCCAGCACTTGTTGCTGGATCTCGCCCAGCTCCGAAGCGTAAGCCTGGCGGTCCTTGTCGGTGGCGGTACCGTTGTTCGCGGCCAGAGCCAGCTCTTTGGCACGACCCAACGCTGTGGTGATGGCATCCAGCGTGGATTCCTGCACGTTCAACGCACTCTTGGCGCTGTTGATGTTGGTACCGTACTGATCCAGCATCGCGGCTTGCTGGCCCAGTTGCAGCAAACGACCGGCGCCGATCGGATCATCGGACGCATTGGTGATGCGTTGCAGGCTGCTCGCCTCGCTGGCGGTGGCGACGGCCTTGTTGAAGTTACGCTGATAGTCCGACGCTTGCGTGCCGTAATACTGGGCGGTGGAAATGCGCATGAATTACGACTCCTTAAAGGCTGTTGATCAGCGTGGCGAAAGTTTCCTGCGCAGCTTTGATGATCTGCGAAGACGCTGTGTAGTACTGCTGATATTTGACCAGGTTGCCGGTTTCTTCATCCAGGTTGACCCCGGACAGCGAATCGCGCGCGCCTTTGGCGTTATCCAGAATCGCCGTGGTCGCGGCGCTGTCGGACTTGCCTTGGGCAGTCTTGGTACCGACGTTGGTCACCAGCTTGTTGTAAGCGTCAGTCAGGCTGATGCCCTTGCTCGCCGAACCGGTATCGACAGTCTGCGCGGTTTGCAGGGCGACCAGCGATTGCGCGTTGCGGTTGTCCGAAGACGCCGCACCGGTCAGGTTCATGGTGAAGGTTTCGCCAGGCTTCGGCGTGCCGCCAACGGTGGTCTGAACGGAGAAGGTTTTCTGTACGTTCGGCGTAACGCTGGTGTCCAGCACAGGGTTGCCGCTGGCATCGACGATGCCGACTTTAAGTTCCAGTGCGTTCGATTGACCGGGAACGATAGTGCCGCTACTGATGAGGCCGCCCTTGGCATCCACAAAAGTGTAAGACTGGCTGCCCCCGCTGACCGCACCGAACACCAGCTTCACCGGCGTCGAGTTCTTCAGCGCCGCCTGCATGTCAGCCTGGGAAGTCGGGTTGTAGATATCGATCTTGCTGGTCAGCGTCGGCTGGGTGAAGGTACCCAGACCGCTGGCGCTGGCCACACCGGTCAACGGACCGGCCGCAGCGATTTTCTTCGGATCGGTGAGCACTGTCTGGATGCTCGCCGCCGCATTGCGGGTCGGGGTGATTTTGAAGCTGTCACCGGCGCTCAACGCACCACCCTTGAGTGCAAGGGTGAAACCGTCGATCACTGGCGGCGGATTGGTTGTGGTGCTGAAGGCACCCAGGTCGGTGCCGTCGGAGCGCTTGACGGTGTAGTCAGTGGCGCTGGTGAACGTCACTTGATAATCGCTGGTGGTCAGCTTGCCGGTGTCCTTGATGGTGACATCGAGGTTACCCGAACCGGTGCTGTTGCCCGATTGCGCGATGCTGCGCGAACTGACTAGCGCGGCACTGTTGATGTTGTTGAAAATCGCCGCGCCGAAGTCACCGTTCTTGTCGATGCCCTGGGCTTGCTGACTGTTGACCTGATCAGCGATCACCAGCGCTACGCGGCCGAGCTCGTTGAGCGACGGATCGAGGACTTCTTTGCGGTAAGTCAGCAGACCACCGATTTCACCACCGCTCATCGCCGAGGTGATGTCGATGGTGCTCGAACCGCGATCCATCTGGATGGCCATGCGCGACGGGTCGTCTTTGCTCGCGACCATGCTCAGCGTGTTGGTGGTGTTGCCGATTACCAGCGGCTGACCGCTGCCGATGTAGACGTCGAAACTGGTGCCACGTTCGACGACCTGTGCACCGGTCAGTTCGGAGAGCTGGCGTACCGCTTCATTGCGGCTGTCGAGCAGATCGTTCGGCGCACCACCGCTGGTGGTGATCTCGCCGATTTTCTGGTTCAGGTTGGCAATCGAGGTGGCCAGCTTGTTCACCTGGGACGTCATGTCGCCCAGGCTGCCATTGATGGTGGTGTTCTGGTCGTTGAGCTGCTTGGCAATGGTATTGAAGCGACTGGTCAGCGCCTGAGCACCGGTCAGCACCGATTGACGGGAGGTGTCGTCGGTCGCCGACGTCGAGACGCCCTGCATCGTGGTGAAGAATTTCTGCAGTACGCCGGTCAGGCCGGTGTTGGTGTCCGACAGCATCGAGTCCAGCGGTGTGGCCTGCGCCAGGTAGGCAGCCGATTCGCTGTCGAGCGAAGTAGCGGTATGCAGTTGGCTTTCCAGGTACGAGTTGTACACCCGGCGCACGTCGGCCAGGGTGGTGCCCGTACCGATGAACACGGTGCCGAACTGCTGCGAGGATTTGGTGCCCTGCACGGTTTGCTGACGTGAATAACCGGCGGTGTCGACGTTGGCAATGTTGTTGCCTGTCGTAGCCAAAGAGGACTGGCTGGCCGACAGTCCCGACATCCCGATATTGAGCAAACTCATGGTTCAGACCTTATACCTTGTGCCTTAAAAAGGCGTGGTGGATACACCCGCCGCAGCGTAGTTTTGGAAACTGTTCATCTGCTTGGCTATCTGCGAAATCTTGCTTGCGTAGTTCGGGTCGGTGGCGTAACCGGCCTTTTGCAACTCGCGTACAAACTGTTCTGGGTTATCGGCAGACTTCACGACATCTTGATAGCGATTATTGCTCTGCAGCAAAGTCACCAGATCGTGGAAGCTGTCCTTGTACGAGGCGTAGGAACGGAACTCGGCCGTCTCCTTGACCATCTCGCCATTGCGGAACTCGCTGGTGATCGCCCGGGCCGAGTCGCCCTTCCAGTTGCTGCTCGCCTTGATGCCGAACAGGTTGTGGCTGCTACTGCCATCCTGGGCACGCATGACCGACTTGCCCCAACCGGTTTCCAGCGCCGCCTGCGCCACCAGATAACGCGGATCGACGCCGATACGGTCGGCTGCTTCCTTGGCCATCGGCAGCATGGTGTTGACGAATTCGTCGGCGGAGCTGAAGGCTTTCTTCGCCGGTGCCAACGGAATCTGCGCCATGGCGCGACCGTAGACCTGCATCTGCCCGCCGGAAGCTTTTTCGTTCTCGGCGCGCGCCAGCCAGTCGCCGTTGTACAACGGGCCGGCGCCGGTGGTGGCAGCCGTGGTCGCTCGTTGCGGCAATGGGGTGGCGGCCGCCGGCGTAGCCGAGGGCACCAGTCCGGCCAGCAAACGATCAGCCAGTTTCGGCGGCAAAGCCAGACGACGCTGATTGATCAGTTCCATGTCGTTGCGATGGGCCAGTTGCGTATTCGGTGCATTTACCGAGCGCGACGCCCACAACGGACGCTCGCCATTGAGCCGCGACAACGGGCCGTTGGTGGCAACGGTGCCCGCAGCAATCGGTGTGGCCACGGCCGCAGCCTTCGCCTTGGCTTCTTCCTGCTTGGCGGCGGACGCGGCAGCTGCCTCGCCCGGCGCCATCGGTTTGTTCTTCGACATCTGCCGCATCAGCACGTCGGCCAGACCGATACCACCGCCCTCGCGGGACATGGAAACAGCCAATTGCTGGTCGTACATTTCCTGATACTGCTTGGCCGCCGGCGTGTTGAGAGGATTGTCCTGGCCTAGCGCTTCAGTGGCTGAACGCATCGATTTGAGCATTTCGCCAAGGAACAGCGATTCGAATTCCTGCGCCACCTTGCGCATGTTCGCATCGCTGTTCTTGTCGCCGACCTTGAGTTGGTTCAGGCGATTGAGGTCCGAGTAGGAACCCGAATCGTTGCTGCTGACCAGACCGCTTTTGCGCATATCCATAAAGGTCGGCCTCAGATCACGATCAGGTCGGCTTGCAATGCGCCAGCCTGCTTCAGAGCTTCGAGGATGGCCATCAAGTCACCCGGCGCCGCGCCGACCTGGTTCACCGCACGGACGATCTCGTCGAGGGTGGTGCCAGGGCCGAACTTGAACATCGGCTTGGCTTCCTGCTCGGCGTTGACCCGCGAGCGCGGCACGACAGCGGTCTGGCCATTGGACAGAGGGCCGGGCTGGCTGACGATCGGGTCTTCGGTGATCGTTACCGTCAGACTGCCGTGGGTCACGGCGGCTGGCGAAACCTTGACGTTCTGGCCGATGACGATGGTGCCGGTACGCGAGTTGATGATGACTTTCGCCACCGCCTGCCCCGGGTCGACTTCGAGGTTTTCCAGGATCGACAAGTAATCGACGCGCTGGCTCGGATCGAGCGGTGCAGTGACACGAATCGAACCGCCGTCGATGGCTTGCGCAACGCCAGGGCCGAGCATGTCGTTGATCTTGTCGACGATACGTTTGGCCGTGGTGAAGTCTGAACGGTTGAGGTTCAGCGTCAAGCTGTTGCCCTGGTTGAAACCGCTTGGTACCGAGCGCTCCACCGAAGCACCGCCAGGGATGCGACCGGCCGACGGAACGTTGACGGTGATCTTCGAACCGTCACGACCTTCGGCATCGAAACCGCCAACCACCAGGTTGCCCTGAGCGACCGCGTAGACGTTGCCGTCGATACCCTTGAGCGGAGTCAGCAGCAAGGTGCCGCCACGCAGGCTCTTGGAGTTACCGATCGAGGACACAGTAATGTCGACCTGCTGACCCGGCTTGGCGAACGCCGGCAAATCGGCGCTGATCGACACTGCCGCGACGTTCTTCAACTGCACGTTGCCCGATCCCGGCGGCACCTTGATGCCGAACTGCGAGAGCATGTTGTTGAAGGTCTGCAGGGTGAACGGGGTTTGCGTCGTCTGGTCGCCGGTGCCGTTAAGCCCGACCACCAGGCCGTAACCGATCAACTGGTTGGAACGCACGCCGGAAATGCTGGCGATATCTTTCAGCCGCTCGGCGTGGGCAGCAAAGGCTGCGGACATCAGCGCCGCAGCCAGCATGAGGCTCTTGAAATTCAAAGTCGCCACCTAGAAAGGGAACAGCGGGCTGAGGAAGAAACGGTCGAACCAGCCTGGCTGACTCGTATCGGCAAACGCGCCGGTACCCGAGTAGGTGATGCGCGCATCGGCGACCCGAGTCGACGACACAGTGTTATCCGTGGCGATGTCATCGGCGCGTACCAGGCCGGCGATGCGCACCAGTTCGTCGCCGGTGTTCAGCGTCAGCCACTTCTCGCCACGCACGGCGATGATGCCGTTGGGCAGCACGTCGGCAACGGTCACGGTGATCGAACCGGTCAGGCTGTTGCTCTGCCCGGACTTGGCGTCGCCCTTGGTCGAACGGTCGGCGCTGTAGCCGGCGTTCAGACTCAGGTCGTTGCCACCGATCGGGTTGTTGGTGGTCAGACTGGAGCCGAACAACGAGGTCAGACCGACTTTGTTATCGCTGTTCTTGTCCATCTGCGAGTTGGCGTTCTTGCTCGCCTGCGTGCGCTCGTTCAGGGTGATGGTGATGATGTCACCGACCCGGAAAGCCTTGCGGTCGCTGTACAGGTTCTGCTCGAAGCCGGCCTGATAGATCGAGCCATTATTGGCGGCAGCCGGCAACGGCGTGCGCGGCAACACCGGGGCGTAGTAAGGGTCATTGGGCTTGGGCGTCGGAGCGACGCAGCCCGCGAGCGAGACGACCCCACTCAATGCCAGAACAGATACAAAGCGATTCATGACCCTACCTCACGGTGTTGCAGGCGACCTCATGGCCGCCTCATAGACTTGATTACAGATTCTGCGTTACGAACGAGAGCATCTGGTCAGCGGTGGAGATCACCTTGGAGTTCATCTCGTAAGCGCGCTGAGTGGTGATCATGTTGACCATCTCTTCAACAGTGCTGACGTTGGAGGTTTCCAGGGTGTTCTGCAGGGTGGTACCGAAACCGGCCAGACCCGGGGTGCCGACTTGCGGCGCGCCGGAAGCGGCGGTTTCCAGGAACAGGTTGTTGCCCACGGCTTGCAGACCGGCCGGGTTGATGAAGTCAGCGGTTTGCAGGTTGCCGATCACCTGCGACGCGGCGTTGCCAGCGACAGTGATGGACACCGTGCCGTCACGGCCGACGGTGAAGGTCTGGGCATCGTTCGGAATGACGATGGCCGGTTCCAGAGCGAACCCGCTGGCGTTAACGATCTGGCCATTGGAATCGAGGTGGAAGGTACCGTCACGGGTGTACGACGTGGTGCCGTCCGGTTGCAGAATCTGGAAGAAACCGCGACCGTCGATGGCCATGTCCAGCGGCTGCTCGGTGGTTTGCAGGCTACCGGCGGTGAAATTTTTCTGGGTGCCGACGATGCGCACACCGGTACCCAGTTGCAGACCCGACGGCAGTTCGCTGTCTTGAGTCGACTGAGCACCTGGCTGACGCTTGATCTGATAGAGCAGGTCCTGGAACTCGGCGCGATCACGTTTGAAACCCGTGGTCGACACGTTCGCCAGGTTGTTGGAAATGGTGGTCAGGTTGGTGTCCTGGGCGGACAGACCGGTTTTGGCAACCCATAGAGCCGGAAGCATTCGATTCTCCTCGTGCGCCTGTTTTTCGGCGCGACGTTCTGATAATTAGCTGATCTGCAAGACCCGAGCCATGGCCTGGTCGTCGTCTTTGGCGGTGTTCATCATTTTGACGTGCAACTCGAACTGCTTGGCCAAGGCCAGCACCGAGGTCATCTCTTCAACGGCGTTGACGTTGCTCGACTCCAGGAAGCCCGACACCAGTTTGACGTTGGCATCGGCCGGCGCAGGCTGGCCGTCCTTGGTGTAGATCGAGCCGTCGAGGCCCTTGTTCATGTTCTTGATGTCCGGGTTGACCAGTTTGATCCGGTCGACTTCCGCCATGACGCGCGGGCCTTCGCCCATCGCACGAATACTGATGGTGCCGTCTTCACCGACTTCGATCTGCTGCTCGGGCGGCACGGCGATCGGGCCGCCATTGCCGATCACCGGCATGCCGTTGCCGGCACGCAAAACGCCGAGGGCGTCGACGTTGAGGCTGCCGGTACGCACGTAGCTTTCGCCGCCGTTCGGGTTCTGCACGGCAATGAAACCGTTGCCGGTCACGGCGACGTCGAGGTCACGACCGGTCTGCACCAGCGAACCCGGGGTGAAGTCGGTGGCGGGCCGTTCGCTCATGGCAAACGCACGCGCCGGAAAGCTGTCACCGAACACCGGCATCGAACGCGCCTGCTCCAGGTCGCGCTGAAAACCGTTGGTGGAGATGTTCGCCAGGTTGTTGGCATGAGCCTTCTGCGCCAGTGCGTTCTGGCTGGCGCCGGTCATTGCCACATAAAGGTACTTGTCCACACTCTTTCCTCTGCATGCCGGACGTTTGCCGCCCACCGCTGTACTGCTGAGCCATAAGCAATTTGCAGACCAACTTTTTTCTGGCGGCCGAAGACCCGGCAAACAAAGGACTTGGGGAGTAACGAGGAGAAATTTGAAATGTATCGAAGTCGAAAAACCGGCGGTGTTATGCCGGTATGTGGCAAAGGCTGACACTGAGGCTGCCTAGACTACCGCTTTCGCGAGCAGGCTCGCTCCCACAGGGGTATGCATTTCAAATGTGGGAGCGAGCCTGCTCGCGAAGAGGCCATCATTACCAACACATGTTTGGGCTATGACTCGGTTTTGCCGACTTCATATTCACGCAGCTTGTTGGCAATGGTGGTGTGTGAAACCCCCAGCCGCTTACCCAACTGCCGACTGCTCGGATGCTCGGAATACAACCGCTCCAGCACCGCTTTCTCAAAGCGTCCGACGATCTCGTCCAATCCGCCCTCCAGCGAGAAATCGCCAAGCGGCTGACGCACGCCGTAATCCGGCAGACGAATATGCTCCGCCTTCACCGTGCCGCCATCGCACAGCGAAACCGCCTGGAACAGCACGTTCTCCAGTTGTCGCACGTTGCCCGGCCAATGGTAATGACTGAGCCGCTCCATCGCCGCCGGTGCCAGTTTCGGCAGCGAGCAACCGATCTGCCGACTGGCCTGATCGAGAAAGTGCTCGACCAGCGGCGTCAATCCGTCGAGGCATTCGCGTAGCGGCGGGATGTGCAGGGAGAGCACGTTCAAGCGGTGATACAGATCCTGGCGAAACTCGCCGCGTGCGCACAGTTCGGACAAGTCCACCTGAGTGGCGCAGATCACCCGCACATCCAGATACACCTCTTCATCGCTGCCGACCCGGCGGAAGCAACCATCCTGCAAAAAACGCAGTAATTTCACTTGAAGACGCGGGCTCATTTCACCAACGCCGTCGAGAAACAATGTGCCGCCCGCCGTCAGCTCCAGCAGCCCGAGCTTGCCTTCTGCCCGCGCACCTTCGAAGGCGCCGGGGCCATAGCCGAACAACTCGGTCTCGGCCATCGACTCCGGCAAGCCTGCGCAGTTGAGCGCCATCAACGGCGACTGCCCGCGCGGGCTGGCGAGGTGACAGGCGCGTGCGAGCAATTCCTTGCCGGTGCCGGTTTCGCCTTCAATCAATAGCGGCGCATCCAGCGGGGCCATACGCCGCGCTTCACGCACGACGGCGGCCATGACTTTCGAACTCTGGAAGATGCTGTCAAAGCCACGCAGCTCCTGCTTGCGCACGTTGTAGATGCGCTCGCCCACTCTGTCGGCGCGATGCAAAGTCAACACCGCGCCGGCCATGGCCTCGCTGTCATCGTGCTCTGATTGCAGCGGCGCGATGTCAGCCAGAAAGACGTCGCCCTTGACCTTGACCCGCATGCCGTTGATTCGCGATTTGTTGGCGCGCACCAGCTCCGGCAAGTCGAAATCCTCGGCGTAACGCGACAGCGGAATGCCTGGCACTTCATCGACGCGCACCCCGAGCAACTGCGCCGCCGCGCGGTTGGCAGCGACGATCGAGCCGCCCATGTCGATCGACAGCACCGGAAACTCCAGCGCGCCAAGCAACGCGTTCAGCTCCATGTGCCGTCGCTCGCTGGGCATCAGCCCTACCCGCTTGACGCCGAACACCCCGGCAATCGCCTCGAATTTCGGCCGCAACGCCTGGAACTGAATGTTGATCAGGTTCGGGCAGTGCAGATAGATCGCGTTGCCGTGCTCGCCACCGACCTCACCGCGCGCGACGTTGATCCCGTAGGCGACCAGCAGGTTGAGGATGTCGCGCAGGATGCCGATGCGATTCTGGCAGTGGACTTTGATGCGCATATATAAGGCCCGACAAGATTGGGAGTTGAATACCGACCTTGTGGGAGCGAGCTTGCTCGCGAAGGCGTCAGCACATCCAGCATTGATGTGTCAGTCCTACCGCTTTCGCAAGCAAGCTCGCTCCCACAGGGTATTGCGGTGCGTCCGGAGCCATTTTTCTGCCGAGGCACGCAGATAGTTGTCAAGATTATGTGACAGCCATCGGCCTTTTCAAACCCGTGAATCACCGCAAACGCGAGATATCCCTCAAACCGTAACGATTATTTTACGATTTGAAGAGAAATTTCCTACGCACAAGCAATTCAACCCACTGCACATCACCCCGCTCTCAGGTAATTCTGAATCCATCGCTGGACATAACAAGAACGAATTCCCCTAGCAGGAGAGCAGTATGAAGCAGACGCAATACGTGGCCCGCGAGCCCGATGCGCAAGGTTTTATCGACTACCCCGCCGAAGAACACGCGGTGTGGAACACGCTGATCACTCGCCAGTTGAAAGTGATTGAAGGGCGTGCCTGCCAGGAGTACCTGGACGGTATCGAAAAACTCGGTCTGCCCCACGACCGCATTCCGCAACTCGGCGAGATCAACAAGGTGCTCGGCGAGACCACCGGTTGGCAGGTTGCCCGCGTTCCGGCACTGATCCCCTTCCAGACCTTTTTTGAACTGCTGGCCAGCAAGCAATTTCCGGTCGCGACGTTCATTCGTACCCGCGAAGAGCTGGACTACCTGCAAGAGCCGGATATTTTCCACGAGATTTTTGGTCACTGCCCGCTGCTGACCAACCCGTACTTCGCAGAGTTCACTCACACCTACGGCAAACTCGGTTTGCAGGCCACCAAGGAAGAACGCGTGTACCTCGCGCGCCTGTACTGGATGACCATCGAGTTCGGCCTGGTCGACACCCCGCAAGGCAAGCGCATCTACGGTGGCGGCATCCTGTCCTCGCCGAAAGAAACCGTTTATTCGCTGTCGGACGAACCTGAGCATCAGGCATTCGATCCGCTCGAAGCCATGCGCACGCCGTATCGCATCGACATCCTGCAACCGCTGTACTTTGTCCTGCCGAACCTTAAGCGTCTGTTCGATGTGGCCCACGAAGACATCATGGCCATGGTTCGCCAAGGCATGCAGCTGGGTCTGCACGCACCGAAGTTTCCGCCGAAACCAAAAGCCGCGTGAACCGCGACTTTTGCTGACAATTGAGCCTGTCAGTCGCCGCCACTTTGGTTTAGCGTGACGGCATTGACGGCCGACAAGCTTTAATAAAAAAAACACACTCGATTTCAGGAATACACCATGTCCACTTTGAACCAAGCCCACTGCGAAGCCTGCCGCGCCGATGCGCCACAAGTCAGCGACGAAGAACTGCCGATCCTGATCAAGCAGATCCCTGACTGGAACATCGAAGTGCGCGACAGCATCATGCAACTGGAGAAAGTTTTCCTGTTCAAGAACTTCAAGCACGCGCTGGCGTTCACCAACGCCGTCGGCGAGATCTCCGAGGCCGAAGGTCACCACCCGGGCCTGCTGACCGAGTGGGGCAAAGTCACCGTTACCTGGTGGAGCCACTCGATCAAAGGCCTGCACCGCAACGACTTCATCATGGCCGCGCGCACTGACGAAGTGGCCAAGACTGCAGAAGGACGCAAGTAATGCACTTCGACGCCATCGGCCGGGTACCCGGCGACCCGATCCTCGGCTTGATGGAGGCGTATGCGCAGGACAGCAATCCGCGCAAATTCGACTTGGGCGTTGGCGTCTACAAGGACGCTCAGGGCCTGACACCGATCCCGGAAGCGGTGAAAATCGCCGAAGCGCGGCTGGTCGAAAGCCAGGACACCAAGACCTACATCGGTGGCCACGGTAATCCGTTGTTCGGCAAAGTCATCAATGAGCTGGTGCTCGGCGCCGACTCGAAGCTGATCGCCGAACAACGTGCCGGCGCCACCCAGACGCCGGGCGGCACCGGTGCCCTGCGTCTGGCGGCCGACTTCATCGCCCAGTGCCTGCCGGGCAAAGGCGTGTGGCTGAGCAACCCGACCTGGCCGATCCACGAAACCATTTTCGCCGCGGCCGGGGTCAAGGTCAGTCACTACCCGTACGTGGGCAGTGACAACCGCCTCGACGTCGACGCCATGCTCGCGGTGCTCAACCAAGTACCGAAAGGTGATGTGGTGCTGCTGCACGCGTGCTGCCACAACCCGACCGGCTTTGACTTGAGCCATGACGACTGGCAGCGCGTGCTCGATGTGGTGCGCGCGCGCAATCTGCTGCCGCTGATCGACTTTGCGTACCAGGGCTTCGGCGATGGCCTGGAGCAAGATGCGTGGTCGACCCGTTTGTTCGCGGCGCAAGTGCCCGAGCTGCTGATCACCAGTTCCTGCTCGAAGAACTTCGGTCTGTACCGCGACCGCACTGGTGCGCTGATCGTCTGCGCGAAAAGCGCTGACAAGCTCATCGACATCCGCAGCCAACTGGCCAACATCGCCCGCAACCTGTGGTCGACGCCGCCGGATCACGGTGCTGCGGTGGTCGCGACCATCCTCGCCGACCCGGAGCTGAAAGCCCGCTGGGCCGATGAAGTGGAAGCCATGCGTCTGCGCATTGCGCAACTGCGCAGCGGCCTGGTTGAAGCGCTGGAGCCACACGGCTTGCGTGAACGCTTTGCGCACATTGGCGTGCAACGCGGGATGTTCTCCTACACAGGGCTGTCGCCGGAGCAAGTGAAACAACTGCGCGAGCATCACAGCGTGTACATGGTCAGCTCGGGCCGGGCTAACGTTGCCGGTATCGACGCTACGCGCCTCGCGCTGCTGGCCGACGCCATCGCCTGCGTCTGCAAATAGTTACTGCAACATAAAACCCTGTGGGAGCGAGCCTGCTCGCGCAAGCGGCGTGTCATTCAACGAAAATGTTGCCTGACACACTGCCTTCGTGAGCAGGCTCGCTCCCACATTTTGTTTGTGGTGACCTTTGGGTTTTGCCCTCCCCTGCGGCCATCTGTCGCATTAATTTGAATTAAAAGTCTGATTGTCATTTTTACTGCTGTATCCTGCGCAGGCTTTCAAGAAGCGCGGATCTACCAGATCTATCAACAGACTTAGCGAGGAGCGCAACCATGCACGAGATTCCTAATCTCCCCTTCCCAAGCCTGCACGTACCTGAGCAGACGACCACGCAACAAGCCGGCGCGGGGCAGCCCGAACCGCAAGAAGCCGTTGAGAGCCGCCCGGCCGACAACGAAGAGTAAGACCCGTCGTACAGACCGTGTGGAAAGCGCTAACATGCGCTTTCCACACTGCCTGAACCCCGAGCCCGCCATGACCGACGAATTCTCCGAAAGCCAAGCTGCCGTCCTGATCGGCGCGACCGAGAAAATGATCGCGATCTGGAACCGTCTCTCGCCCGAGAAACAAGCCGCCCTGCTCGCACGTTTCGGCAGCGAAGAAAATGCCCTGGCGGCGCTGGTCACCACACAACTGGTTGCCCCGGCCAAATCCTGAAACGCTCACCCGGCAAATAGTTTTACTTTTCCCGCCCCAGATCCGTCCGCGCCGGTATCATAAGCAGCCTATCTAATCTGCCGCTCCCGTGGATCGTTCCCCATGTCGTCCTCTATGCCAGAACCCCAGCGCCCCCTGGCGGTCACGCTGCAAGTTGTTTCCATCGTCCTCTTCACCTTTATCGGTTACCTGAACATCGGCATTCCGCTCGCGGTGCTGCCCGGTTATGTCCACAGCGACTTGGGCTTTGGTGCGGTGATTGCCGGTCTGGTGATCAGCGTGCAATACCTCGCCACCCTGCTCAGCCGCCCGTATGCCGGCAAGATCATCGACAACCAGGGCAGCAAACGCGCGGTGATGATTGGCCTTGCCGGGTGTGGCTTGAGCGGGGTGTTCATGCTGATTTCGGCGTGGACACCGAGCATGCCGATGTTCAGTTTGATCAGTCTGTTGATCGGCCGTCTGGTACTGGGCAGCGCGGAAAGCCTTGTCGGCTCCGGTTCGATCGGCTGGGGCATTGGCCGGGTCGGCGCAGCAAACACCGCCAAGGTGATTTCCTGGAACGGCATCGCCAGTTACGGCGCACTGGCGGTCGGCGCCCCGTTCGGCGTGTGGCTGGTCGGCCAGTTGGGGTTGTGGAGCATGGGCGTCAGCATCATCCTGCTCGCCGCCCTGGGCCTGTTGCTCGCCTGGCCAAAAACGCCGGCACCGATTGTCGCCGGCGAACGCCTGCCGTTCATGCATGTGCTTGGCAAAGTGTTTCCCCACGGTTGCGGTCTGGCGCTGGGCTCGATCGGCTTCGGCACCATTGCCACCTTCATCACCCTGTATTACGCGACCCAGCATTGGGACAACGCCGTACTGTGCCTGAGCCTGTTCGGCGCCAGCTTCATCGGTGCGCGATTGCTGTTCGGCAACCTGATCAACCGCCTCGGCGGCTTTCGCGTGGCGATTGCCTGCCTGTCGGTGGAAACCCTCGGTCTGCTGCTGTTGTGGCTCGCGCCCGACGCGCACTGGGCGCTGGCAGGTGCGGCATTGAGCGGTTTCGGTTTCTCGCTGGTATTCCCGGCGCTGGGCGTGGAAGCGGTGAATCTGGTGCCGGCCTCCAGTCGCGGCGCAGCCGTTGGGGCTTACTCGCTGTTCATCGACTTGTCGCTGGGGATCACCGGACCGCTGGCCGGGGCGATTGCGGCAGGCTTCGGTTTTGCTTCGATCTTCCTCTTCGCCGCCCTCGCCTCGCTAAGCGGATTGGCACTGAGCGTGTATCTGTACAAGCACACCGCCAAGTATCGCGAAGACTAGAAATCCACTTTGCCGCGCCCGGCCTTGATACTGCCGCGCTTGGTTTTCGATTCGAGTCGGCGCTTCTTCGAGCCGAGGGTCGGTTTGGTCGGACGGCGTTTCTTTTCGACTTTGGTGGCGCTGAGAATCAACTCGACCAGACGCTCCAGCGCATCGGCGCGGTTGGCTTCCTGCGTGCGATATTGCTGGGCTTTGATGATCAACACGCCGTCGCTGGTGATGCGACTGTCGCGCAGCGCCAGCAGCCGCTCCTTATAGAACTCGGGCAACGACGAGGCCGGTATGTCGAAGCGCAGGTGCATGGCGCTGGAGACCTTGTTGACGTTCTGCCCACCGGCGCCTTGCGCGCGAATGGCGGTCAGTTCGATCTCGGCATCGGGAAGATGCACGTTGTTGGAAATCACCAGCATGGAAAAGCGTCCGTAATCAGAATGCGCAGGATACCGCGAAACAGACCTCGAACCTGCTGAAGATCCACCCTAGGCCTTCGCTTGTTCGGAGCCGCCCAACTGCGCAACTTCTTGCGCACTTTGAGGCGGTTTCCCCAGTAAAAATCGATTTATCCCGCAGTCATCCGGCGCAAACCCTTGCTGCGTAATGGCCATATAGTGGCTGGCACGGATTTTGATATCTAATCGGCACTAACGCCTGCTGAACGCAGGCAGGAAAGACAGGGTAGGTCGCCGAGCCAGCCACCCTCGGTCAAAGGAATGACGCAATGAAAGACGCAATTCGCTTGGGCGACTCCACCACTCACGGTGGCAAAGTCCTCGAAGCCTTCTCCCGCACCGACCTCAACGGCAAACCGATTGCCGGGGTCGGTCACAAGGTCAGTTGCCCGCTGTGCAAAGGGGTTTTCCCGATTGCCGAAGGCAGCAGCACCTACACCGTTGATGGCACCCCCATCGCACTGGACGGCATGAAAACCGCCTGCGGCGCCGCGCTGATCGCCAGTGGCCCGAAAGGCGCTGTCGTCAGCTAATCCCGTTTTTTCACTTTGATGCGTACCTCTGAGAGGCGGCTTGTTGTCGCGCGCTCGTTGAGGTCTTCAACTTTTTGTCCTCAAAGCCCGGCCATTGTTGCGGGTGAGATGCCGTGATGACCACTGAAACTGCCGTCGCAACACGTGAGCCCCAAGCCGCCATCGTTCCACTCAATGCCATCGACGTTCAGGACGTCGCCAGCAGTGCGGCGGCTTTCGATGCCTGGCTGCAATGCGCCACCGATGGCGTGGTCACGCTTGACCGGATCAAGAACTACGCCGGTTTCTTGCCGGTGGTCGGCAACATCATGGCTTTGGTCGATGCGCTGAGTGACATCGTCACCCTGTCGGATGCCAAACAACGCGACTTGCTCGCGTGGGCCAGCCTCGGTATCAACCTGATTGGCGTATTGCCTTTGCCACCGTCGATGGCAGCGGCGCGCATGACCCTGCGCCCGACGCTGTTTCTGGTGCGGCAGGAGATGAGGGCCAGCAGCAAGTTGCTGCTCAGCACTTCCGTCATCGAGGTGCTGGTCGGTCACCTGAACGCCTCGATTATCGGCACGCTGGATGATTTTGTTGAGCAAGCCAAAGGCAAGTTACCGGGCATTTTGGCGGACGCTGGCAAGCTCGGTGAACAAATCATCAATGAGATTGCCACCGGTATCGAAACAACGGCCCTTGGCCGGCTGGATGCCAAGGGTGATCTGGAGGAAGCCAGCGCAAGAGCAAGCGTCGGGCGCGGCCAACTGCTCAACGACCCCCTCGCGACGGCCGACAATTTCTTAGCGGCTGCCAACAGTGCCTTGAAAGCGGCAGGCAAAGGGATGGTCAACAGCGTCGCGCAGAACCTGCTGCCGAACGATCTCCAGAAACAGATCACCACCGAGACCGGCAAACTGCGCGCAATGGGCCCGGAACTGCGCACGCAGTTGAGCAAGCTCGACGATAAAAATGTGCAGAACTCCATCGGCTGGCTGCTGCAGATCCTCTCCAGTGCCGTGACCCTGTGGCGCAAGCGCAATGCCCATGGCCAGAACGCCGCGGTCCATACCGAGAAGACCGGTAAGGCCACCCACACGGCTGCGGAGGGCGAACTGGGTGTTAACAACAAGCAAGTCCCAGCGAAAAGCGCGCCCAATCCGGAGAAAGGTCCCTGTAAATGCGCCACTGAATTCAGCATCAACTTTGCCCTGGGTTCAGAAAGCCTCAGCCATACCGATTTCAGCCTGCCCGGCCCCTTCCCGATCGAATGGACGCGCACCTACAACTCACGCCTCGACGCCTACGATCAGAGCGAACTCGGCGCTCGCTGGATCAGTGAATTCACCACACGTTTTGACTGCGTGGACGATGGTCTGACGTTCTACGGCGCCGACGGCCGCGACCACAGCTACCCACTGCCTAAAGTCGGCCTGTTCCACTACGACGCCATCGAAAACATCACCCTGGTCCGCAACAGCGAAGACCAGTTGTTGCTGTGCCGTGGTTTCGAGCGCAAGGAAACCTACGTCCGCCGTGGCCAGCGCTATGTGCTGAGCAACATTTCGATGCGCAACGGCGCCGGGATCATGCTGCATTACGAGCACCGTCACGGCGAACACTCCCTGCTCTCGGACCTGATCACCTATCAGGAAAACGACTTCACCAAAGTCCATTTGCACCTCGGCACGATGATCGACGAGCACGGCCGGTTTATCGGCCTTTGGCAGATCGTTGACGGCGAACCGCTGCGCCAGCTCTGCGCCTATCAGTACGACGCCTATGGCGACCTGATTCAGGCACAGGACGAGAACGGCGCCGTCTGGTCGTATCAGTTCGAGCATCACCTGATCACCCGCTACACCGACCGCACCGGGCGCGGCATGAACCTGCAGTGGGACGGTTCAAGCGCCAAGGCCAAAGCCGTGCGCGAATGGGCCGATGACGGCAGCTTCGACACGCGTCTGGAGTGGGACGAAAACATCCGTCTGACCTACGTCACTGACGCGCTCGGCAACGAGACCTGGCACTACTACGACATCCTTGGCTACACCTACCGCATCCGTTACGCCGACGAGCGTTCGGAGTGGTTCTTCCGCGACGAGGCGAAGAACATCGTGCGCCGTGTGAATGCCGACGGCAGCACCGATCGCTACAGCTACGATGAACGCAGCAACCTGCTCGAACACATCCGCGCCGATCACACGGTGATGCATCACGCCTACGACGATCAGGACCTGCTGATCAAGATCAGCGATGCCGAGGGCGGACAATGGCAGCGCGCCTATGACGACCAAGGCAACCTGGTCGAAGCGCTCGATCCGCTCGGCAACAAAACCGAATACGCCTACAACAAATCCGGCCAGCCCACCGCGATCAAGGACGCCAACGGCAACGAAAAGACGTTGGACTACAACGACGCCGGGCAACTGGTGGAGTACGTCGATTGCTCGGGCAAAACCAGCGCCTGGGAGTACAACGAATTCGGGCAAATGGTCTGCTTCACCGACGCTGCCGGGAACGCCACCGAATACGAATACAAGGCCGGCCAATTGGTGTTGATCAAGCACCCGGACAAGACCGAAGAGCGTTTCGAGCGAGACGCCGAAGGTCGGCTGCTGGCGCACGTCGACGCTCTCGATCGTTGCACCACGTGGAGCTACAGCGCTGCCGGTTTGATCGCCGAACGTGTCGATGCCGCCGAGCAAACCCTGCGCTATCGCTGGGACCGTCTCGGACGGTTAACAGCGCTGGAAAACGAAAACGAACAACGCGCGCACTTCCACTACGACCCGGTCGGACGCCTGCTCGAAGAGCGCGGTTTCGATGGGCGCAGCACGCGTTATCAGTACGACCCGCTCACCGGTCGCCTCGCGCAATCGATCAATGGCCAACGCGTCATCTCGTTGAGCTTCGACCCGATGGGCCGCTTGACCGAGCGTCGCGCCACCCTGGGCGAGCAGTCGCAAAGCGAAACCTTTGCCTATGACGGCAACGGCAACCTGGTGCTGGCCGACAACGCCGACAGCCGCCTGCAATGGTTCCATGACCCGGCCGGCAACCTGCTGCGCGAACACCAGCATTACCTCGGTCTGGAAAAACCTACGGTCGCAATCTGGCAGCACGAGTACGACGTGCTCAATCAGCGTGTTGCTACCGTGCGCCCGGACGGCCACCGCGTCAGTTGGCTGACGTACGGCAGCGGTCACCTGCTGGGCCTGCGCCTCGATGAGCACGAACTGATCGGCTACGAACGCGACGACCTGCACCGCGAAGTCGCCCGCCATCAAGGCAACCACCTGCTGCAAACCCAGAGCTGGGACCCGGCCGGTCGTTTGCAGGAACAGTTGCTGGGACGCAGCGACGACAAATCCACCCTGCTCAAACGCGAGTACAGCTACGACGCTGCCGGCCAACTGACCGACATCAACGACAGCCGCCGCGGCCCGCTCGCCTATCGCTACGATCCTGTCGGTCGTCTGCTCAGCGCCACCACACGTCAAGGCGTGGAAACCTTCGCCTTCGACCCAGCCGGCAACCTGCTCGACGACAAGGCGACAGAGATTCGCCGCCCACTGGACCTGACTCCACCGCGCAGCAAACTGGTCGACAACCTGCTGCGCGAATACGCCGGCACCCACTACGACTACGACGAACGCGGCAACCAGATCCAGCGCTGGCACAACGGCCAACGCAGCGATCTGCGTTGGGACCTGTTTGATCGACTGGTGCATTTCGAAGACCCGCGCCTCAGCGTTGATTTCGCCTACGACGCACTGGGACGCCGCCTGCACAAAAACTCGCGCGCGCACTACAAACAGCGTCCTGAAGCAGGCTCTCTCTGGAACAGAAACGAACACGCCCGCAAACAACGCGAACTCGGCTGCGGCTTCACCTTGTACGGTTGGGATGGCGACAACCTCGCCTGGGAAAGCAGCCCGGCACAAAGCGATGGGGAACCGGGTCGCACGGTGCACTACGTCTTCGAACCGGGCACTTTTGTCCCTGTGGCACAGGCTGTGCGGCACGCGCCGATCGATCTGATTGGGCTGCCGGATTACAGTGGTGAATACAGCCTCGATGACGACCCGGTATGGAATCACAAGGCAACGGCTTTACCGTTTGATGCGTTGGCCTGGTATCAGTGTGATCACCTCGGCACGCCGCAGGAATTGACGGACTCGCAAGGCAACCTTGCCTGGACCGCGCAATACAAGGCGTGGGGACAGTCGACGGAACAGCGTTCGGAGTGGGCGCGGCAGCATGGCGTGAAGAACCCCATACGGTTCCAGGGGCAGTATCACGATCATGAGACGGGGCTGCATTACAATCGGTATCGGTACTACGATTCTGAGGTGGGGCGTTTCATTTCACAGGACCCGATTAGCTATGCGGGTGGGATGAACCTCTATGCTTATGCACCGAACCCGATAACATGGATAGATCCACTGGGCTTGGCGAAGTCTGGACGTTGGGAGCCTGTGGGTACAGGTCGAATTCGAATAGACCCTCCTCATGTGGAGAACACAAATCAACAGGCTCATGCTCACTGCCAATGTAAATCAAGAAAGGCAGAGGTTGTTGTTAACCAAGATGGATCTCAGAGTCATGGCACTCGTGGCAACGTGTCCGATTTGACTCGCAAAGAAAAGGATTACCTTCGAGCTCAGGGGTTTAAACTATGAAAAAACTAAAAAACTTTACTGCTTATGGAACTCCTTTCGGAACTGATAAAAACATCAAGCTGGATGAAATCTCACTTCTCGCAGATCCGGAAACGATAAAAAACCTGGGATTATTTTTGATCAATGCTTCTTACGAAATGGAGATCAACGAGTTAGAGCACATCCATCTACAAGACGTGCTCGGAAACTTTTCGCACAAGAAACATGTTGATCTCATTGCAATTAATCAAAACATTGTCAAGCCATTGAAAAAATGATCGCGCACTATCCAACTTCTGACACAGCGCAGTTGAAAAACTACAAAATTATTTGTCATCGGGCAAAATTCGATGATTTCAAAAAATCCTCTAGCAACCGCATTAGGAATATCCCTGCGGAAATTAATGACAATTTTGCACTGCTGGCGTCAGTTGATCAAAGCGGCTCCTTCGGTTTCGATAAAACTGAGAAAGGCGCTGCTGCGATTAAATCCCTGATCACCAATTGCTACTACATCGATATCAATGGAAAACTTCAGCCACCATCAAGCAAGAAACTTCACTACATGCCATTTTTTATGTTTAGGGATAAAGATGGGGAGTTCGAGCGCGCAGTGAGCGAACATAGGCGATACGAAATAGACGTCAAAAAGTATGAAATACTTTCAAGGCATCGAAGGGTGGAAAAACCTACTCCTCCCACCCTAACTATTTTTTTGCAGAGCGATGACTTTTCTATAAGCCAAGAGGCATACAATCTTTTCAAAAATGCCTGCCGATATGTCGCGATCACGAAGATTTCTGGCGAATATGGGCATGGCGCATTTGACGTTTTTTCCAGCGACTTAAATTGCTTTTTTGACGAATTTTACAGTGTTGCAGGGGAGTCCGCGGAGTGGATCATGATTGATAATCCATCTCAACTCCCAATACACTAGCTTACAAAAAGCCTTGGCCTACATATGATTTCAACTGATTTTCATAAGCTGATTGAGTTGATTATAGATGGCGTGATTAATCTCCACGCAGTCTGGCCTGGCTTATTGAATTTCTTGAATATAGTCCACCCTTGAAAAAATTAAGATAATCTCACCCCTCCTTTTCTAACGGTTTAAATGAAGAACATTAGTCATATGAGAACCAAGAATTAAAAGGGTAGCCACAATGAAAACCATCGTTGATATTGCGTCTGTTCTTGCTACCAAATCTGGTGGATTTCGCTTTGATACCTCATGCGACTCATTATGGTATCTGGCTACAGGCTACGATTACGGGTCGATTTTTGACTATTTGGGACCCATTTTCTTTCGATATAACATATATACTGTGCTTGCTGCCGAACTCGATTCAAGTAGCAGTATTGCGAAGAAACTAGACTTACATAAAAGAGCATTTGGAAAGATCGGTTTAGACGCGACAAACAAAAGAAGACACCTCGAATTAAACTTAGACATTGAGGGGAGGCATAATTTCTGCGACCTCTCAACTGCCTCCAGCATCGAAGAAATAAAAATACTTTTGACAGCCATACACAAAGGATGGAATGCATTAATATTTTTGTCAGAGATGGAATTGGATGAAAGTGATAAAAAAGAGATCCTCAGTGTAATTAGCGAAATTTATAGAGCTTCAGGTACAGACTTCTCTCAAGCCTCCTCATTAAAGTTATTTCATAAAGTGATAGCAGTACTATGTTCGAAAAAATGCATTGTCGTCATGCTAGGTGAAGATCACTCTGACACTCGAGCAATATTAATCTCTGGACCTCCCGAACAGATAGTAGAATTTTCAGAGCTTGCGAATAACTTGGTTGAAGCCGACCCCGCCCCTACTCCAACACCGTTTACTCGTGAATTTATACTTAAAACTCCTTTCGTGAGACGGCGTATGCTTTAGATATAAAGAAAATCCTAAAGCTGCATTACTCTCTTCGCGCTCCAATGGTTAATTTGACTTTCGTGCACAAGCACAAAGAATCTCTCGTAAAAAGACCAAGCTATTGAAGATCAAACAAACGAAGTCTGTCCCTGGTAGAATCGACAACTTCTCATCTAGTCATGATCCGGGGTGCCATCCACCTCAAACCAAGTACAGCCCATCAGAAATGAGGAGTAACCCAATCAGGTATGCAATCCTCACCACCTATAGGTAGTGTCTATGGAACAAGTAAGCAAGGTTTCGGAGGCCTTTCATCGTTTTGAAGATGGGTTAATTCTTTCTTTCGAATTTTTTTACCTTCCCAACGAACCCCTTGCCGCGCAAGTAATATTCCATACCAGAGATCATAGAGTTAAAGGCAACGTATGGAAGAAAGTAAAGGTGATAGTTGGGGCGGTCGAGGAATTAAGTGCAAAAGTTAAAGGCAATCAGTTTAACTCGATATGCTCTGGGGTTAGGATCTTGAAATTTGACGACGTCTGGTGTGTGGAAATTGATGGAAATTACGACATGGATGCCGACCCTACTTCACTTGCCCAGATACGCGAGGATGGAGAGCTTTACATAATTGGTCGACAGATAAAAATCCTCGAGATTGAAGACTGATTTTTATCGGTTTAGTTTTCGAAAAATCGAACCGTTGCGGAACTTCGTCCCGCGTGAGCATCCGCAACGGGACGCGCTAACCGCGATCTAGCGTTTGCACCTTTGAGCACCTGCAAGGAGAGGAAATCCTCGGGGACTAGCCTCACTCCACCTTAAGATAGCCGCTCACGGACTCACGCGCATCTGGACTCTGCACCGAACTCCATCCCTATTTCGAGTATCATCTCCCCCTTTGCCCTTAAGACCTCAATGCAGGAAGCATAACCATGACCAACAAAGCAGTTATCGTATTCAGCGGCGGGCAGGACTCCACCACGTGTTTGATCCACGCCCTGACCCACTACGATGAAGTCCACTGCATCACGTTCGACTATGGTCAGCGTCATCACGCAGAAATTGAAGTGGCGCAGCAGCTGTCGAAAAATCTCGGTGTGACCGTGCATAAAACGCTGGATGTGTCCTTGCTCAATGAACTGGCCATCAGCAGCCTGACCCGCGATAACATTCCGGTCCCGACCGTGAACAGTTCCGGCGAGAGCCTGCCAAGCACCTTTGTTCCGGGGCGGAACATTCTGTTTCTGACCCTGGCTTCTATCTATGCCTATCAAGTCCAGGCCAAAACGGTCATTACCGGCGTCTGTGAAACCGACTTCTCGGGCTATCCCGATTGCCGGGATGAATTCGTCAAGGCCTTGAATAAAGCCCTTGAATTAGGCATGGATTACAAGCTGCAACTGGATACGCCATTGATGTGGCTGAACAAGGCAGAAACCTGGGCCTTGGCTGATTACCACCATCAACTGGATCTGGTTCGTGAAGAAACACTAACTTGCTACAACGGCATCAAAGGTACTGGATGTTCCGATTGCGATGCCTGTAATCTTCGTGCCAAAGGCTTGAATGAGTTTCTGAACAATAAAGTGCAGGTGACTCAACGCTTGAAAGAGAAACTTGGCTTAAAGTAATACTGCAACAACAAGCGCTCACTCAAGCATGCTGAGTGAGCGCCCTCCTCTGCTTACTGCGTCTGCGCACCCGTCAGGTATTTCTTGAACAAAGACCTTGCCCCGTAGGCCGGCAAGATATTAAAGAAGGCAAAACCCACCTTGATTGCGATCTGAACGTAGATCATGCCCAATATCGCGCTGTTTTCCATCGTCCCGTAGAAAGCGATGTAGCAGAACAGAAAACTGTCGATGATCACGGCAAACAATGTGCTTAAAAACACTCGCAAGAACAGAAACCTGGAATTTGTGAGCTCTTTAATCTTGCACAACAGGTACGAGTTTATGTTCTCGGAAACCAGAAACGATATAGAAGACGCTACCAGAACTGCTGACAACTGACTGATAACATCATTATAAGCCCCATCGAGTTTCCAGCCTGGCAGTCCCGGCAAATGGGTAGTGATCGCCAGCAGAATGATAATCGCGGCATTGCTGATGAACGCGAACAGGATCGCTTTTCGCGCAAGTCTCAGACCGAACGTTTCGTTGAGCAAGTCGACGATCAGAAACGTCAGCGGATAGAGGAATGTACCCGGTGTCACGACAATATCGAAATACTCCAGATAGATCGGTTTTGTCGCAGCAATACTGGTGAAAATGTAAAGCGTGAACAACATCAGGTTCAGGATGATGTAGATCATCCAGGAACCCTCATGCCGGTCATTGATTTCGTAAGCGGTGAGTGCGCCGCCCTGGGAGTAAAACTTCTTGTAGAGGTTTTTCACTTCGATTTTATTCAGATTATCCATAATCTCACTATTCAACACTTCACTTAGCTTTATTTTAATTATTTTGCCTGTCGCGATAACCATGATGACGGCCAGGCTTTTTCCATTTTCAAATCCCAGCAACTTGTACTTGCTGTTTTCAACGTCAACACTGCAATCCATTAAATCGTTCCTCGATTACATCTCCGATCACGCATACACGATCCGTATCAAAGCTGCCTTCATGGCTTATAGATAACTTCGCTGTGACTTTGTCATACACCAGCTTTTCCCTGTCGCTGGTCGATGCTCCTTTCTGCACGATCAACAGATCGCCGGGTTCATTCATGCCAGTGATTTCATTTTCCAGAAGCACGCCAATCAGGTTAAAGGACGTGCCAAAATAATAAGTCAATGGATAAATCGTGGCCAACTCGCCAATTCTTTTGTCCAGACTTTGCAGCAGCATACTTTCCTTAATCACCGGAACCGCCGCCGGATTCATATTCCCCTGTGGCGAAATACTGCTTTCGATGATTTCCTTTTCTTCAAAATCAATCGTCTCTATTTCCTCGTAAGACACGCCGAAGAAATCAGAAATCTTGCGCACAGTGGACTGTTGTACATTGACCACCTTGCCTTCAAGAATGTTATAGATGGTCGTGCGGGTCAAACCACTGGAGTGGCACAGGGACAACTGAGTTTCCCCGCGACTCTTGATCAGGTATTTGATGTTGTTCTTCAGATTCTCCGATCTTTCTCTTCTGTGCATCACATGCTTACCATCCGTTGTTAACTGCAATCAATGCCACGCCCCGAATGATCATTCCGGACATACACAAGTGAGGTAGGAAATTGCAGTTATATCCCTGTCAGTGCCGCGCAGGATCATAGCATTCTCCCTCCTTGGATTCGGTATAAAAAGTCAGCTTTCACAGGCTGCTTCCGCCAACGTGCGGGGTCATTTCAGCCTCAGTACTGACTCTTCAGTTCCTGTCGACTTCCACCCCAGGCTTGAAAATCGCCCCCGGGCAATGCCTGTTTTACACCCGCCGCGACTACAAAAAGAATCATTTTCTTTGAAAAATGTTCATTTTTTTGATTAATTCTGTGGCGTTCCTCACTGAAAAATCTATGATGCGTCAATCCGGCGTCTCATTCTCGAGAGTGAAAAAACGAAAAACCGGGGGGGGGGCTGTACAGGGTTTAGTTTTGCACGCACAGCGGTCAAAACACGGATTCGCCTGTACAGATCTGGCAAGCAAGGACATGCGCAAATCACGCAAAACCAGGGAAGGAATCAAGCAATGGCAGTCATTACTGAACCGCTCAAGAACCAGGCTGACTTGCTGCGACGCGGCCTGGCGGACCTCCGCGCAGAAGACGCCGAACTGGCGGCCATTCTCGACGCTGAAGTCACGCGTCAACAGCACACGCTTTCACTGGTTTCCTCCTCCTGCGCAGTCCAGCCGCGAACCTTGGCGGCCTCCGCTTCCGTGCTGGTCAACGTGACCGCTGAAGGCATGTCCGGCAAACGTCACAGCGCTGGGTGCGAGAATGTCGAGCTGGTCGAATCGCTCGCCATCTGCCGGGCGCGGCAACTGTTCGGCGCGCAATATGCCAATGTACAGCCACACTCAGCGTCGAACGCCGTTTACCAGGTGCTCACGTCCCTGCTTGAGCCGGGCGATACCTTGCTCGGCATGGCGGTGGAACACGGCGGTCATCTGACGCATGGCAGCCTGGCCGCGTTTTCGGGCGCCTACTACAAGGCGATCCAGTACGGTACGACATCAGACGGCCTGATCGATTACGACAAGGTACGCCTGCTCGCTCTCGCTCATCGCCCACGCGTCATCCTCTGCGGCGCCACCGCCTATTCGCGCGTCGTGGACTTCAAGCGGTTTCGTGAAATTGCCGATGAAGCCGGGGCCATCCTGCTCGCCGACATTTCGCATATCGCCGGGCTCGTCGCCACCGGACGACACCCAAGTCCGATCGACGCCGCCCACGTCACCGTCACGTGCACGCACAAGCAACTCGCCGGGCCTCGCGGTGGCGTGATTCTCAGCGGCGCTGATGCGAACACCAAGATTCCCGGTTTGCGCACCACCTTCAGCCGCCTGCTTGATCAAGCCGTTTACCCGCGAATGCAGGGTGCGCCCGCCGCCAATATGATCGCGGCGAAGGCTGCCGCGCTGGGTTATGCAATGTCCGCAGCATTCGATGCCTGCATGGCGCAGATCCGCAGCACGGCAGATGAAATGGTCAAAGCGTTTCAGGCCAAGGATTATGAGGTGGTCGGTGGCTGCAGTGAAAACCACACGGTGCTGGTTCGCTTGCGGGGTGGCATCACGGGGGCTATCGGGGAGGCGGCGCTGGGACACTGCGGGATCATCGTCAACAAACATCGCGTACCCGACGATCCCCGTTCGGCACTGGTTACCAGCGGGCTGCGTATCGGCACCGCTGCTCTGGCGCAACGCCGGGTCGATGTCCACGGCAGCCGCCAGATCGTCGATTTGATCGTGCGGATTCTGAATACAGTGGCGCCGCTCGGTGATCAGGATTACACACTGGAACCCCTGCTCCTCGCGCAGTTTCGCTCAGAGGTCGAAACCCTGTGCAGGGACTATCCTCTCACCGACTATCAATAGCGCTCCAACATTTGCGCCCATAAAAAAACCCGGCACTCAGGCCGGGTTTTGTGTTTCTGCGTCAGCGCTTACTTGGCAGCACCTGCCGCGTGCACGGCCTGCTGCGCACCGCGCTTGTTCTTGATCACGTAGCAGACCCACATGAACACGACCCACACCGGAATCGCATACACCGAGATCTGAATGCCGGGGATCAGCAGCATCACGCCAAGGATGAACGCAACGAACGCCAGGCAGATGTAGTTGCCGTACGGATACCACAGCGCCTTGAACAGCGGCGTCTGCTGGGTCTTGTTCATGTGCTGACGGAACTTGAAGTGCGAGAAGCTGATCATCGCCCAGTTGATCACCAGCGTCGCAACCACCAGCGACATCAGCAGTTCCAACGCGTGTTGCGGGATCAGGTAGTTAAGCAGCACAGCAACCAGCGTCACTGCCGCCGAAGCCAGAATCGAACGCACCGGCACGCCGCGCTTGTCGATCTTCGCCAGACCTTTCGGCGCATCACCCTGCTCGGCCATGCCCAGCAACATGCGGCTGTTGCAGTAGGTGCCGCTGTTGTACACCGACAACGCGGCAGTCAGCACCACGAAGTTGAGGATGTGCGCGGCGGTGTTGCTGCCGAGCATCGAGAACACTTGCACGAACGGGCTGCCGCTGTACGAGTCGCCGGACGCGTTGAGGGTTGCCAGCAGGCTGTCCCATGGGGTTAGCGACAGCAGGATCACCAGTGCGCCAATGTAGAAAATCAGGATCCGGTAGATCACCTGATTGATCGCTTTCGGGATCACGGTTTTCGGTTTGTCGGCTTCAGCTGCGGTGAAACCGAGCATTTCCAGACCACCGAAGGAGAACATGATGATCGCCATGGCCATCACCAGACCGCTCACCCCGTTCGGGAAGAAACCACCGTGCGACCACAGGTTGCTCACCGAGGCTTGCGGTCCGCCGTTGCCGCTGACCAGCAAATAGCTACCGAGCGCAATCATGCCGACGATCGCCACGACCTTGATGATCGCGAACCAGAACTCGGCTTCACCGAAGACTTTGACGTTGGCCAGGTTGATCGCGTTGATCAGCACGAAGAAGGCTGCCGCAGAGACCCAGGTCGGAATGTCCGGCGCCCAGTAGTGGATGTATTTGCCGACCGCGGTCAGCTCCGACATGCCCACCAGAATGTACAGAATCCAGCAGTTCCAGCCCGACAGGAAACCGGCAAAGCCGCCCCAGTACTTGTGCGCGAAATGGCTGAAGGAACCGGCCACCGGCTCTTCGACGATCATCTCGCCGAGCTGGCGCATGATCATGAAGGCGATGAAGCCGCAGATGGCGTAGCCGAGGATCATCGACGGGCCGGCGGATTTCAGTACCCCGGCCGAGCCGAGGAACAATCCGGTACCGATCGCGCCACCAAGGGCGATCAGTTGAATGTGGCGATTTTTCAGGCCGCGTTTCAGCTCGCCTGATTGCGAGGGTTGTCCACTCATGAAAAAGGTCTCACGCAAGGTTTGATGATGTTCAGTAGACGTTGCTGCAAGGTTGCGATTTCAAGCAGCCCCGATCAAACCCCAGCGCAGGCACCAGGAGTTCAGCTTATTTACAACGGTCATGCGTCACCTGTTTGTTTTTATCTGTGACGAAATCGAACCCGAAACGCTTGTGGCGCCACGGAGTGAACAAGGCGGATAGCCTTGATATTTGCGCGATTACGCAGAGGGTCACAGTTAAAACGCGGCGCATTGTACACCGCTAACCCCCTGCTGCCAGACCCCGCTGGATCAGCGTGATGGTTGCCGGGATTGCGTGTGTCCGCCTCGAGACACTCGAGCGGCTGCAAAATTTGAGACAGGCCTTTGCAGGCCATCGGCGTGGACGAGGAAAAAACCGTCCCACGGAGAGAGGTGGAGATCAGTCACGGCGTTCATTGCGCCTCCTTCTTGTTATGCACCTGCACGACAGGCATGGGGCGCATCTCACCCTGCAAACGCCGCTGAAACAAGCGCGCCAGAGCCTTGCGCAGCGCCCGGCTGAGCAGGCTTCGGCAGCTTTTCCTTACAGCCTCCATGGAGGGTTGGATTCATTCGGCTTTTCCGGCTTTTTCGTAAACATTTCTTTACGCCGCGTAACGCAGAGTTTCCATTTCAGAAATTTCTGTCAGACGTCTGCAAATTGACGGTAGCAAGCTTGCTAATGAAACTCGCGGCTTAGTTTTTTGTTTTCAAATAAGAAAACTGCCGCCGAAAAACAGAATAAAAAGTCTATTTAAAAATTAAATGAATAATTTTTTGCATTACAAAAAACCCTGAACTAGGTTCTTCACGTCTCGCCGGCCACCTCGACCGGCCAGTCACAACCGTGAAAGTCATCTAGGAGATCGACCATGCAAGCACTGGAAAAAGACTTGGATACCGAACTGCAACTGGACGAATGGTTTGAAGCACCGACCCACGAGGCGGCTGTGGAAATGATGCAAGCCGACGCGGTAGTTCCGTTCGGCACGGCGATGTGGCCTTTGTAAGACATCCCCGGGCAGGCACGATCCGGCCGGTCGTGTCTGTCGCTTTCTTCACGGTCAGTCAGGGAGGACTCATGGATAAGCCCCGCGCGATTTCGCATTTCCTTTACTACCTCGAACACCACCCTGCCCTTGCCGGTCTCGACTCGGCGAAGGTATTGCTCGGCCACACGGCTGATTATGAAGCGCTGACCGGCGCCATCGCCGAACAGGCTGGCGATCATCCACGCTTCACGTTCAGCGCCCGCCGTCTGGACCTGGAAAGCACCGCAACGCTGACCTCGGCAATCACCGACAGCGATCTGTACATTTTCTTCTACGACTCTTCCACCCTGCCCAATCCGCGCCCCGACGGCCCGGAATTTGTCCGCGCACTGCAAGCGGTCATGGCGGAAAACTGGAAGAAGTCGCTGCTGTTCAAGGATTACGGCGATTATTTCTACGACACCTTCAGCGTCACCCCGCAGCGGATTGCCGGGCTCAACAGTCACTTGATCCAGCGCATGTCCCAGGCGACCACGCTGAGTTTCAAGGACGACGACGGCTCATGGTTTGAAACGCCGCTGAGCAGCATCAAGAAGTGGACCGACATCAACGGTGTCGGCAATTTCGACCTCGCCCCCGGCGAAATCGCCACGCACAGCGAGGCCATCAACGGCCATGTGAAATTCAAGGGCACGTTCCTCAGCACCATTCCGTTTGCGCGCAAATACGGCGTGCTGGAATCGCCGCTGGAACTGTGGATCGAGAACTCGACCATCCGCCGCATCGCCACGGAGGTACCGGGGCTGGAGCATGATTTCAACAAGTACCTGGATGCGAATCCATCGAATCGGCGGATTGAAGAGTTGGGGATTGGCACCAATGAAGGCGTGAAGGATTTGTATGCGCGCAATGCCGGGTTTGAAGAGCGCCATTGTGGGTTGCACCTTGGGCTAGGCGGTGGCGCGAAAGGCAGTCATCACCTGGACCTGATTTTCTCGGGCGGTGTTTTAGCGCTGGATGACAAGCCAGTGTTTGATGGACGGTTTGTGTTCTAGCCTGGGATTTTCTTTATTGAGGCTACCGGCCCTTTCGCGAGCAAGCTCGCTCCCACAGGGGATTTGTATACAACACAGCTCCAATGTGGGAGCGAGCTTGCTCGCGAAGAGGCCCGGTCAGGCGCTACATACCTTTCATCAGACAAAAAAAACGCCAACCCTGAGGTTGGCGTTTTTGCTTTAGCCTGAAGCTTGCCGCTAGAAGCTCAAAGCTTCCTTATTCCGGCTTCTTGCGACCAAACCCCGGACGCTGACCGGAACCGGCCGGCGCGCCACGGCGCTTGCCCGACGGCTTGTCACCGTCAACCAGTTTGATCCCCGGACGCTTCGGCGCAGGCTTGGCCGGGCGCTTGTTGGTGGTGTCCGCTGGACGATCCGCCACAGGCGTGCCACGACCGGCAGGTGCACCGCGCTCGCCACGCTCAGTGCGACCGTTGGCCGGACGCGGAGCGCGCTCGCCGTCACGGGCCACCGGCTTGCGACCTGGACGCTCGCCTTCGATCTGCGGCTCACGGCTAGGGCGTGGGCCGGTCGGCGCGCCAGCAGCCGGACGCAGGGTGCGCACGCGCTCGGTCTTGGCCATTGGACGCGACGATTTGCGCTGCATGCGCTCGAGCTTGTCTTTGCTCTTGGCGTTCAGTTGCGGCATCGCCACTGGCGTCAGGCCGACTTCAGCACTGAGAATGTCGACTTCGTACTGGCTCATCTCGCGCCAGCGGCCCATCGGCAGGTCGGAGTTGAGGAACACCGGACCAAAACGCACGCGTTTCAGACGGCTTACCACCAGACCTTGCGATTCCCACAGACGACGAACCTCACGGTTGCGGCCTTCCATCACCACGCAGTGATACCAGTGGTTGAAGCCTTCGCCACCCGGCGCCTGCTTGATGTCGGTGAACTTGGCCGGGCCGTCTTCCAGCACCACGCCGGCCTTCAGGCGCTCGATCATTTCGTCGTCGACTTCACCGCGGACACGCACAGCGTACTCACGGTCCATCTCGTAGGACGGGTGCATCAGGCGGTTGGCCAGTTCACCGTCGGTGGTGAACATCAGCAAACCGGTGGTGTTGATGTCGAGACGACCGATGTTGATCCAGCGGCCTTCTTTCGGACGCGGCAGCTTGTCGAACACGGTCGGACGGCCTTCCGGGTCGTCACGGGTGCAGATCTCGCCATCGGGTTTGTTGTACATGATCACGCGGCGTACCGATTCGGCAGCCTCTTCGCGCTTGATCACCTTGCCATCAATGGTGATGGCGTCGTGCATGTCGACGCGCAGACCAAGGGTGGCGTCTTTGCCATTGACCTTGATCCGGCCCTGGCTGATCCAGGATTCCACGTCACGGCGCGAGCCGACGCCGATACGGGCGAGGACTTTCTGCAGTTTTTCGCCTGCTGGGCCGATTTCCTGGTCGTCTTTCTGATTGATGTCACTCATCTGGGCACCTCCCGGTGTGGTCTGTTCAAGCGCTCTGAATTGGACGCCTGAAGCATTGAAATCTGGGTTCTAGGCCGAAGGGATCGGCGAAGGGTCGCGAATCATACGCGGATGTGCGCCGTCGCGCATCAGAGACTAGCTGATCGATTGGCAGTTATTTCTTTTTCCGCCGACCGGCGCCGCCCAGTTTGATCAGGCGCAGCGCGGCTTCAGCCAGTACGGTGCGTTTGTCGTCCTTGTCGAGTTTCTTCCAGGCTTTGATTTCGCGTTTGCTGCGGCCGCAGCCGAGGCAGATGTCGTCACTGAATTTGCAGAGGCTGATGCACGGGTCTTTGGTGGAACTCATCTGATATTCCTGGCTTACGCTAAACCCTGTGGGAGCGACGGTGCGACGATTCGACTTGCTCGCGAAGGCGGCATGTCAGACGCATCATCTTTGAAAGACACTCCGCTTTCGCGAGCAAGCTCGCTCCCACAGGGGCCTCATTGTTCCCCGAGTTTCGGTCAGTCTTCGAATTCGCGGCGTTCGGCTTCGATGGCTTCGGCCAGGGCGCGGGCTTCGGCTTCTTCTTCGCTTAGCTCCGGTTCGGGCGCTGGCGACGGTTGTTCGAGGGCAGCGACGGCGGCCAACAGCTTTTCGCGGGCTTCGGCGACGCCAAGAATGTCCTCTTCCGGTTCGGCTTCTGGCTCAGCTTCAAGTTCAACTTCGATGGTTGGCTCGGCGATCTGCGGCGCAGGCTCAGTCTCGATTTCTGCTTCAGGCGTCGGTGCCTCACCATCAGCCGCGTCCCGCAGCAAATCATCAAAGTCGGTCTTGATCCCCTCCTCCATGCTGTCCAGCTCCAGCAACAACGTATGGAAACTGGTCTCTTCCTTCTCCTCCTCCGGCTCGGCGCTGGCGTCGGCCAGTTCCTGCAAGCCCTGTGGCACCGGCGCGTCGTCGAAATCGAGCACCGGGTCGGTTTCCATTTCGCGCAGTTCAGCCAGCGGCGGCAGGTCTTCGAGGTTCTTCAGGTTGAAGTGATCGAGAAACATCTTGGTGGTGGCAAACATCGCTGGTTTGCCCGGTACGTCGCGGTAGCCGACGACGCGGATCCACTCCCGTTCCAGCAAGGTTTTGACAATGTTGCTGTTCACTGCCACGCCACGCACGTCTTCAATCTCGCCACGGGTAATCGGCTGGCGATAGGCGATCAGCGCGATGGTTTCCAACAAGGCACGGGAATAACGTTGCGGGCGTTCTTCCCAGAGTCGGCCAACCCACGGCGAAAACTTCTCGCGGATCTGCAAGCGATAACCCGACGAGACTTCCTTGAGCTCGAAAGCACGGCCCTCGCAGGACTTGCCCAGCAGGGTCAGGGCTTTCTTGAAGACCGCAGGCTCGGGCCGCTCGCCTTCTTCAAACAGTTCAAACAGGCGCTCAAGGGATTGCGGTTTTCCCGAGGCCAACAGAAAGGCTTCAAGCAGGGGCGCCAGCTCGCGGGGTTCAGTCAGGTTCATGTTTCGACTCGTTATTCGGCTCGGGCTCGCACGTGGATCGCGGCGAACGGCTCATTCTGCACCAGCTCGACCAAGGATTCCTTGACCAGTTCAAGAATCGCCATAAAGGTCACCACCACGCCCAGCCTGCCCTCTTCGGCGGTGAACAGCTCGACGAACGGCACAAAGCCGCCGCCCTTGAGCCGCTCCAGCACATCGCTCATGCGCTCGCGGGTGGACAATGCCTCGCGGCTGACCTGATGGCTTTCAAACATATCGCCACGGCGCAGTACTTCGGCCATGCACATCAAAATCTCTTCCAGCGCGACATCCGGCAACAGCTTGCGCGCTCGGGCTTCCGGGGCGTCGAGCTTGGGCACGACGACATCGCGACCGACCCGGCTCAAGCCGTCGATGCCTTCAGCAGCAGCCTTGAAACGCTCGTATTCCTGCAAGCGGCGGATCAGTTCGGCGCGCGGATCGTCTTCTTCGTCTTCGACGGTTTCGGCGCGGGGCAGGAGCATGCGCGACTTGATCTCGGCGAGCATCGCGGCCATCACCAGATACTCGGCGGCGAGTTCCAGGCGCACCGACTGCATCAACTCGACATAGCCCATGTACTGACGGGTAATTTCCGCCACCGGGATGTCGAGGATGTTGATGTTCTGTTTGCGGATCAGGTACAGCAGCAGGTCGAGCGGGCCCTCAAAGGCCTCCAGAAAGACTTCCAGCGCATCCGGCGGGATGTACAGGTCCAGCGGCATTTCCATGACCGCCTGGCCATAGACCATGGCAAACGGCAGCTCTTGCTGAGCGCCGGCCTGGGGATCGACAACGGTTTCCACTGCGGACATTCAGGCCTCGACCATGAACGGCGTCGGATCGCCGCAACCAACGCGCACCACTTCCGGGTCGTCGCCGGTCAGGTCGATCACGGTGGAGGCTTTGATGCCGCCGAAACCGCCGTCGACGATCAAGTCCACTTGGTGCTCGAGCAACTGGCGCATTTCGTAGGGATCGCTGAGCGGATCTTCATCGCCGGGCATGATCAGGGTCACGCTCATCAGCGGCTCGCCGAGTTCGGCCAGCAGCGCCAGCGCGATCGGATGGCTTGGCACGCGCAGGCCGATGGTGCGCTTCTTCGGATGCAGCAGCAGCCGAGGCACTTCGCGGGTGGCGTTGAGAATGAACGTGTACGGCCCCGGCAGGTGCGCCTTGAGAATGCGGAAGGTGCCGGTGTCGATCTTGGCGTAGTTGCCCAGCTGCGACAGATCGCTGCAGATCAGCGCGAAGTTGTGCTTTTCATCGAGCTGACGCAGTCGTCGCACGCGCTCAATGGCCGTCTTGTCGCCGATCTGGCAACCGATCGCATATGAAGAGTCTGTGGGATAAACCACTACCCCGCCTTTGCGGATGATCTCGACCGCCTGTTTGATCAGGCGCGCTTGCGGGTTTTCCGGATGTATCTGGAAAAATTGACTCACATTCTCTACCTGTTCAGACGGCGGCAATATCTGTGTCATGTTTGAACCGACACCACAGGGGTGGAAGGTCCTCGGGAACCGGCCGGTACTGGCCGATCTCGGACCAGCCGCCAGGGCCATGGAAGTCACTGCCGGCGCTGACCAGCAGACCGAACTCACGGGCAAGGATTGCCAGGCTGCCGACCTGTTCCGCAGGCTGATGGCCATTGACCACCTCGATTGCATGCCCGCCTGCTTGAATATAGTCGGCAATCAGCTTTCGGCGCTTGCTGCGGGTGAAATCGTAGTGCCACGGATGCGCCAGGCTGACCCAGGCATTGGCGGCGCGCAGTGTGCCGACGGTGTCTTCCAGGGTCGGCCAGTGCAACTTGACGTCACCCAGCTTGCCGGCGCCAAGCCATTTGCGAAAGGCCTCGGCGCGATCCTTTACAAACCCTTCACGCACCATCCAGTCGGCAAAATGCGGACGGGCCGGGGCGTTGCCGCTGTCGCCCAGTTCCTGCTGGATTTTCCGCGCGCCGTCGAGGGCGCCGGGCATGCCTTTGAGGGCGAGCTTGCGGCTTATTTCTTCCGACCGCAGCCAGCGCCCATCGTGCAATTTGGCGATCGCCTCGACCAACGGTGCGGCGTTGACGTCGAAACCGTAGCCCAAGACATGAATGGTCGCGCCGCCCCAAGTGCAGGACAACTCGACGCCGTTGACCAGTTGCATACCCAATTCATTGGCGGCCGTACGCGCTTCGGCGAGACCTTCGAGGGTGTCGTGGTCGGTCAACGCCAGGACTCGCACGCCGTTCTCGAACGCACGCGCAACCAGAACCGCAGGCGCCAGGGCGCCATCGGAGGCCGTGCTATGGCAGTGCAAATCAACATTCACGGGGAGTTGTAACCTCAAATCAGCTGGCGCTATCGCGCGCCCATATGTTTGTTATTATGCCGCCACATCCAGCTTCTGGCTCTCACTGTGAAACAATTCATCGATTTCATCCCGCTTCTGCTGTTCTTCATCGTTTACAAACTTGATCCACGGGTCGTCGACATCGCTGGCCATGAAGTGACTGTAGGCGGTATTTACAGCGCCACGGCGATGCTGATCATCAGTTCCCTGGTGGTGTACGGCGCGTTGTTCATCAAACAGCGCAAGCTGGAAAAGAGCCAATGGCTGACCCTGATCGCCTGCCTGGTGTTCGGCAGCCTGACGCTGGCGTTCCACAGCGAAACCTTCCTCAAGTGGAAGGCGCCGGTGGTCAACTGGCTGTTCGCCGTCGCGTTCATCGGCAGCCACTTCATCGGTGACCGCCTGCTGATCAAACGCATCATGGGCCACGCGCTGACCCTGCCGGATCCGGTCTGGACCCGCCTGAACATCGCCTGGATCGCCTTTTTCCTGTTCTGCGGCGCTGCCAACCTGTTCGTCGCCTTCACCTTCCAGAGCTACTGGGTGGACTTCAAGGTGTTCGGCAGCCTGGGCATGACTCTGGTGTTCCTGGTCGCACAGGGCATTTACCTGTCGCGCCACCTGCACGATGCCGATACCACAACAACACCAAAAACCGAGGACTGACATGCTCTACGCTATCATTGCCACCGACGTCGCCAATTCGCTGGAAGCGCGCCTGGCCGCACGCCCTGCGCATCTGGAACGCCTGCAAGCGCTCAAGGGCGAAGGCCGCATCGTATTGGCCGGCCCACACCCGGCCGTCGACAGCAATGATCCGGGCGCAGCGGGTTTCACCGGCAGCCTGATCGTCGCCGAATTCGATTCGCTGAGCGCCGCGCAAGCCTGGGCTGACGCCGATCCGTACATTGCCGCCGGCGTCTACGCCAACGTGATCGTCAAGCCGTTCAAGCAAGTCCTGCCTTGAAAGTCCGGTGATGAGGGGATTTCTCCCCTCATCACCCGCGACATTACGCCTGGCAATGAACCTTCCTGGTTCTTGCTGCTCTCAATCGCTCATTATTCTCGTTTGCCTGCCGACAACCTGCCCAATATCCATTTGGAAGCAGGTGTTGCGATGCGCAAGGGTCCGTTGTGTCTGATGTTGGTCACGTTGTCGATCATGGCGCCCGCCCATGGTGAGGAAACCACCGAAGGCGGCAGCTCCACGCCATTGTCGTTAAGCGCCGGCAGCCAGATCACCGAGTTGCAGCAGCGCCTCAAGGCGAGCGAGCAGCAACGGGAAGAATTGAACAAACAACTGCAAAATGCCGACAACACCCGCGAAAGTGCCCAGCTTGCCCGGTTGCGCCAAGAGAACCAGCGCTTGAAGCTGCAACTCAAGGAAGCCCAGGCCAGCCCGCTGCCGCGTCTGTTGACCGATCAGCAGCAGTGGTTCGTCACGGGCGCCGGAGTAGCGCTATTGGCGCTGCTCTGCGGTATCTTTGCCAGTGGAGCAAGCCGAAAACGTCGGCAATGGCTAAATTGAGTGAGTCATGAGCGAGCTGTTACTGATTGATGATGACCAGGAGTTGTGCGAACTCCTGAGTAGTTGGCTGAGCCAGGAAGGCTTCCATGTACGCGCCTGCCACGATGGCCAGAGCGCCCGCAAGGCGTTGGCCGAAACGGCCCCGGCGGCGGTGGTGCTGGACGTGATGCTGCCCGATGGCAGCGGTCTGGAACTGCTCAAGCAATTGCGCAACGACCACGCCGACTTGCCGGTGCTGATGCTCTCGGCCCGTGGTGAGCCGCTGGACCGCATCCTCGGCCTGGAACTGGGCGCCGACGATTACCTGGCCAAACCGTGCGATCCGCGCGAACTGACCGCACGCCTGCGCGCGGTGTTGCGCCGCAGTCACCCGGCGGCGGTGTCGACGCAGCTTGAGCTGGGCGACCTGAGTTTCAGCCCGGTGCGCGGCGTGGTCAGCATCGACGAGAAAGAACTGACCCTCACCGTTTCTGAAAGCCGCTTGCTCGAAGCCCTTCTCAAGCAGCCGGGCGAGCCGCTGGACAAACAGGAACTGGCGCAGATCGCCCTCGGCCGCAAGCTGACCTTGTACGACCGCAGCCTCGACATGCACGTCAGCAACCTGCGCAAAAAGATCGGCCCCCACCCGGACGGCCGCCCGCGCATCGTTGCCCTGCGCAGCCGCGGTTACTTCTATAGCCTGTAGGTTTTGTCAGGTCAGCGCTTGAGCGTCTTTACCGAAGCTTTACGCAGCGCTGACCGCCGCTGACCTTGATCTCCGTAATCTGAACTCATCCGGAACGTACCGGGAACGAGACAAGGAGATACACCATGCGCAAGACTCTTATCGCTCTGATGTTCGCTGCCGCTCTGCCAACCGTCGCCATGGCCATGCCGCAAGACGGCGGCCCGATGGGTGGCCCGCTTGACGGCCCACGCCACGGCGGTCAGATGCACAGCATGCACGGCAAAGGCCCGTACAGCCAACTCGACCTGTCCCGCGAACAGCGCGAGCAGATCCGCAAGATCATGGGCGAGCAGATGCACGAGCGTAAGCAAGTGGTCGACAAGTACCTGGAAAAACTCTCGCCGGCTGACCAGAAAGCCATGAAGGACGAGATGGCGGCCAACCACAAGAAAGCCGAGACCGATGTTCGTGCGGTGCTGAAACCGGATCAACAGAAGAAATTCGACGAGATCCAGAAGAAACAGGCCGAGCGTCGCGCCGAATGGGCCGAGTTCAAGGCGTGGAAAGCGCAACAGGCGCAAAAGACGCAATAATGATCTAACTTCAGGCCCGACGGCTCACCCCGCCGGGCCTGTTTTCACCCGTTCAACTGTGGGAGCGAGCTTGCTCGCGAATGCGGTGTATCAGACGCAGAAATGTTGACTGACACACCGCTTTCGCGAGCAAGCTCGCTCCCACATGGGTTTTGCATTGTTCTGAGGATTTTCTGTGCGTTCATTGTTCTGGCGTATTCTCGCGAGCTTCTGGCTGGCCATCGCGCTGGTGGCCGGGTTGTCCATTCTGCTCGGGCATATGCTCAATCAGGACGCGTGGATCCTCAGCCGTCACCCGGGCCTCAACACCCTCGCCAGTGAGTGGACACAAACCTACGAAGCACAAGGCGAAGAAGCCGCCCAGGACATCCTCGAACAGCGCAAACGCCAATATCACATCGACGTTCAGGTGCTCAACGAAAGCGGCGACCCGGTGGTACGCGGGACCTTCCCGCGTCGCGCCGCCGCCTTCGAAGCACGCCAGAACAACGATGACCGACGCCTGCCATGGCGTCGCCTCACCGACGAATTCACCAGTGAAAAAACCGGTGACACCTACCTGTTCATCTATCGCATCCCGCACCCGGAACTCGACGCCTGGCACCGCGAAAGTCTGCTTTGGCCATTGAGTGCGTTGGGTATCGCGCTGGTGGTACTGACTCTGTTCAGTTTGCTGGTGACCTTCTCCATCACCCGCCCGCTCAGCCGTTTACGCGGCGCGGTGCATGACCTGGGGCAGACGACTTATCAGCAAAACAGCCTGGCCAAACTGGCCAACCGTCGTGATGAGTTCGGCGTACTCGCCACCGATTTCAACCGCATGGGTGCGCGCCTGCAAAGCCTGATCGGTAGCCAGCGCCAGTTGCTGCGCGACGTGTCTCACGAATTGCGCTCGCCGCTGGCGCGGCTGCGAATTGCCTTGGCACTGGCCGAACGGGCCAACCCTCAAGAACGCGAGAAACTCTGGCCACGACTGACCCGCGAGTGCGATCGGCTGGAAGCGTTGATCAGTGAAATTCTGGTGCTGGCGCGGGTCGATGCCGACAACGCCAGTGCCGAAGACGTGGATTTGAATGCGTTGCTCGGCACGTTGCAGAAGGACGCGAAGCTGGGATCGCCCGAGCAGATCGTGCGCCTTGATGCCGAACCGCAGTTGAACCTGAAGGGCTGGCCGACCATGATCGAGCGTGCCGTCGATAACCTGCTGCGCAATGCCCAGCGCTTCAACCCGGAAGGTCAGGCGATTGAAATGCAGGCGTCGCGTCAGGGCGAAAAAATTGTCGTGAGTGTGCGTGACCATGGGCCGGGGGTGCAGGCCGAACATTTGAGCCAGTTGGGCGAGCCGTTTTACCGGGCGCCGGGGCAGACGGCGGCAGGGCATGGCTTGGGGCTGGCGATTGCGCGGCGTGCGGCGGAACGCCATGGCGGGAGTTTGACGCTGGCCAATCATCCACAGGGTGGGTTTATTGCCAGTCTGGAATTGCCGTTGGTGCCGGGAGCGGTGGTGCAACCCTGAGAGCCGCCCTCACCCCAGCCCTCTCCCGGAGGGAGAGGGGGCCGACCGCGATGTCTTGCGTCATACATCGACCTGAAAAACCGAGTCGATTATGGACTCTGAACCCGTAATCAACTCTGTATTCGACTTAAACCGAAATCGATTATGGATTCATTGCAGATCGCTCAAGTCGGCGTACCTCTACAGCATCCCCCAATCAGTCCCCTCTCCCTCTGGGAGAGGGCTAGGGTGAGGGGCTTTTGATCTTCAGCCCTTACCGGGCCAGGCGCTGACAAACTCAGCCAGATCAACCTTCTCCGCCACACGCGGCTCTTTCTGCGGCGTCCCAAGGTAGAGAAACGCAATTACCTCCTCACCTTCCGCCAAGCCCAAGCCTTGCGCCACATGCTTCGAATAAGCCAAATCCCCCGTACGCCACACCGCGCCAATTCCCTGCGCATACGCCGCCAGCAAAATCCCGTGCGCCGCACACCCGGCCGCGAGCAACTGCTCGGCCTTCGGATATTTAACGTGCTCCTGTAATTTAGCGATCACCACAACCACCAGCGGTGCGCGCAGCGGGCCGTTGCGGGCCTTGTCGATCATCGCTTCGGTGACTTCGCCTTCCTGCATCTGTGCTGCCTCAGCCAGCAACTCGCCCATCTGCTCGCGCGCTGCGCCTTCGACGGTCAGGAAGCGATACGGCTGCAAATGCCCATGATCCGGCGCGCGCAACGCTGCGCCAAACAGAGCTTCGCGCTGCTCGGCAGTGGGGGCCGGTTCGACCAGTCGTGGAACGGAAACACGGTTGAGCAACGCGTCGAGAGCCTGCATCGGCCACCTCCTGAAAAATATGTGCGGCTATTCTAGCTTTATCTGCCAACAGGATGCCGGTTTACATGCCCTGCCCCACGGGTAGAATGGCGCCCTTCCCACATCAGCCCGAGCGGACTTCATGGCGTTGCCGACCTTACGGATCATTGGTTTCATCATCGGCATCTTCCTGATCACCCTGGCCGTGGCCATGGTCGTGCCCATGGCGACCCTGGTGATTTTCGAACGCACCGGCGATCTGCCGTCGTTCCTCTGGGCGAGCATGATCACCTTCGTCGCCGGCCTCGCGCTGGTGATTCCCGGGCGCCCGGAACACATTCACCTACGCCCGCGTGACATGTATCTGCTGACCGTCAGCAGTTGGCTGGTGGTGTGCATTTTTGCCGCGCTGCCGTTTCTGCTGACCCAGCACATCAGCTACACCGATTCGTTTTTCGAAAGCATGTCCGGCATCACCGCGACCGGCTCGACCGTGCTCAACGGTCTGGACAACATGTCACCGGGCATTCTGATGTGGCGCTCGTTGTTGCACTGGATCGGCGGCATCGGCTTTATCGGTATGGCGGTGGCGATTCTGCCGCTTCTGCGCATCGGTGGCATGCGCCTGTTCCAGACCGAATCCTCGGACCGTTCGGAAAAGGTCATGCCGCGCTCGCACATGGTGGCGCGGCTGATCGTTGCCGCGTATGTCGGCATCACCATCCTCGGCAGCCTGGCGTTCTGGTGGGCCGGAATGAGCCCGTTCGACGCGATCAACCACGCAATGTCGGCGATTTCCACCGGCGGGTTCTCGACCTCCGACCAATCCCTGGCCAAGTGGACGCAACCGGCGGTGCACTGGGTCGCGGTGGTCATCATGATTCTCGGCAGCCTGCCGTTCACCCTGTACGTGGCGACCTTGCGCGGCAATCGCAAGGCGCTGATCAAGGATCAGCAGGTGCAGGGTTTGCTCGGAATGTTGTTGGTGACCTGGCTGGTGCTCGGCACCTGGTACTGGTGGACGACCAACCTGCATTGGCTGGATGCCCTGCGCCACGTGGCGCTGAACGTGACGTCGGTGGTCACCACCACCGGCTTCGCCCTCGGCGACTACAGCCTGTGGGGCAACTTCTCGCTGATGCTGTTTTTCTATCTGGGCTTTGTCGGTGGCTGTTCCGGTTCGACAGCGGGCGGGATCAAGATTTTCCGTTTTCAGGTCGCCTATATCCTGCTCAAGGCCAACCTTAATCAGCTGATTCACCCACGTGCAGTGATCAAGCAGAAGTACAACGGTCACCGCCTCGACGAAGAAATCGTGCGCTCGATTCTGACCTTTTCGTTCTTCTTCGCCATCACCATCTGCGTGATCGCCCTGCTGCTGTCGCTGCTTGGCGTTGACTGGATGACCGCGTTGACCGGCGCCGCCAGCACCGTGTCCGGCGTCGGCCCGGGGCTGGGCGAAACCATCGGCCCGGCGGGCAACTTCGCCACCCTGCCCGATGCGGCCAAATGGATTCTGTCGTTCGGCATGTTGCTCGGCCGACTGGAGATCATTACGGTGTTTGTGCTGTGTATTCCGGCCTTTTGGCGTCACTGATCGCGTTCGGCGCCTGCAACAACCGCGTCCGGTAGTCACCGGGCGTGGTGTCGAACCAACGTCGGAACGCGCGAAAGAAGTTACTCGGGTCGGCAAAACCCAACAGATAAGCGATTTCCAGCAAGGTCATGCTCGGCTGCGCCAGATACTGCTCGGCCAGCTCTCGACGGGTGTCATCGAGCAGTTGCTGAAAACTCGTGCCCTCCTCCTGCAAGCGGCGCTGCAAGGTACGCTGCGATAGATGCAGGGTCTGCGCCACGGTATCGCGCTTCGGCTCGCCTTGTGGCAGCAAACGGCACAACACCTGTCGCGCCTTGTGGGTCACGCGGCTTTCGGAAAAACGCGCCAGATATTCCCCGGCAAAGCGGTCGTGCAGCAGCGCCATGGCTTCGTTGGCGGTGGGCAGCGGCGCTTCCATATCAGCCCGTTCAAAAATCAACGCATCGTACGGAGCGTTGAATACCAACGGCGCGTGGAAAGCTTGTTTGTACGGTTCAAGGTTATCCGGCTGATCACCCTGCACCAGCACTTTGACCGGATGCAGCGTACGCCCGCTCAGCCAGCCGCACAGGCCCAGCGCACAGGCCAGCGAGGCTTCTGCACTTTGCCGGGTCGGCGGCAGATGGTCACCGTGTACGGTCAGAATCAGCGCGTAACCTTCTTCCAGCAGACGGAAGCTCAGGTCGGCGCTTTCGGCGATAATCCGCTGATAGCGCACCAGTCGCTGGAAGCCTTCGGCCAGGGTATTGCTCGACATCAATGCGTAGCCGGCGACATGAAACGACGCCGGTCGCACCACTTTGCCCATGTTCAGACCGATCGCCGGATTACCGGACAACTCGACCGCCCGTTGCCAAAGGCGGGTCATGGAATCTTGCGGGAAGCGCGCATCCGGATCATCCAGAGCCGTGTAATCAAGCCCCAGTTGCTTGAACAGAACCCGGCAATCCAGGCCGTCCATCTCCAATGCTTTGACAATCCCCATCGCCCAGCTTGCAGAAGTCGTTCGTTCGCTCATGGCGTTTTTCTTTTACATGAGGGGCCGCATGTTACGGCCTGATTTGCGAAGGATACTAAAGTGGCGCCGATTGTCACTGGCCCACGCCAATGATCACTCTAGACTCAAATAAGCTACCCGCAGAACAACTCGTCGCCAGAACAATAACCACAGAGAACGCGGTCGTGGACAACATCAAGCATTTCAACAGCTTCGCTGAGTTCTATCCGTATTACCTCAGCGAACACAGCAACAGCACCTGCCGGCGCCTGCATTTCATCGGCACCACGCTGGTGATTTTCATTCTGGCGATGACCATCGCCAAGGGCGCCTGGCTGCTGCTATTGGTCTTGCCGCTGGCCGGTTACAGCTTTGCCTGGGTCGGGCACTTCTTCTTTGAAAAGAACCGCCCGGCGACTTTCCAGCATCCGCTGTACAGCCTGCTCGGCGACTTCGTCATGTATCGCGACATGATTCTGGGTCGCGTGGCGTTCTGAATGAGGGTCAGCCAATGAATGCCAATGCCCGCTTCACCCATATGGAGGACGGCACACAGGAAGACTGGGCGATTATCGCAGCCGACTTCAGTGCTTACGCCAAACAGTTGTCGTCACGGATCGTGACCCATCTGAAATTGCTTGAAGGCGACTTTGGTGGTTTCCCGGTGGATCGCCTGACCCATTCGCTGCAAACCGCCACCCGCGCCTTTCGTGACGGACGCGACGAGGAATATGTGGTTTGCGCATTGCTGCATGACATTGGTGACACCTTGGGCTCGTACAACCATCCGGACATTGCTGCGGCGATTCTCAAGCCGTTCGTCAGTGCCGAGAATCTGTGGATGGTCGAGAAGCACGGGGTGTTTCAGGGTTATTACTTCTTTCATCATCTGGGCATGGATCGGCATCTGCGTGAGCAGTTCAAGGAACATCCGCAGTTCCAGGCGACCGCCGAGTTTTGCGCCAAGTACGATGCGGCGGCCTTTGATCCCGCGTATGACACGTTGCCGTTGGGTTTCTTTGAGCCGATGATGGAGCGGTTGTTTGCGCAGCCGAAGAACTCGATTTACAAGGCGGCAATGGAAGAACACAGCACGGTTTGATGTTGTTTGTTCTGGCCTCATCGCTGGCAAGCCAGCTCCCACAGGGTTCTGTGGCGCTCATAAAACATGTGGGAGCTGGCTTGCCAGCGATGAGGCCCTCTAAAACACCCGAGAATCAGGCAAGTTCGGCGACTTTGGCGGCCTTCAGCTCCGCCGCTCGTGCCTGCGCATCCGCCAGCCGATACAGCTCGATCGTGCCATCCCAATGCTCGATCAACGCCGTGCACGACTCCACCCAATCGCCACAATTGAGGTAATCCACCTCCCCCACCTTGCGGATCTCGGCATGGTGAATGTGACCGCACACCACGCCATGCAACTCACGCTTCACGCATTCATGGGCAATGGCTTCTTCAAAGTCGCTGATGAAACTCACCGCGGTTTTCACCTTGTGTTTCAGGTACGCCGACAACGACCAGTAACCGTAGCCATAGCGCGCACGCCAATGGTTGAGCCAGCGATTGAGGGTCAGGGTGAATTCGTAAGCGGAATCGCCGAGGAAGGCCAGCCAGCGGTGATAACGGGTGATCACATCGAACTGATCGCCGTGAATCACCAGCAGATGGCGGCCATCGGCCGTGACATGCACCGCCTCGTCGACCAACTGAATGTTGCCCAGAATCAGCTTCGAATAACGCCGCAGGAATTCGTCATGGTTGCCGGTGACGTAGATCACTTCGGTGCCGCGCTTGCTCATGGTCAGCAAGCGGCGGATCACGTTGGTGTGCGCTTGTGGCCAGTACATACCACCGCGCAGCTTCCAGCCGTCGATGATGTCGCCGACCAGATAAATCTTGTCGGCATGGTAGCCCTTGAGAAATTGCGACAAGTGCTCGGCCTGACAGTCTCGCGTGCCCAAATGCACGTCGGAGATCCACAGGGTTCGCACCCGTTGTTTGCGACTGGGTCTGGCGAGCTCGGCGCTGGTCATGGGCAACCCTCTGCGATGTTTTCGCCACTGTGCGCCTGCCCGGTTAATCGACCATGACAAGCGCGAGTCAGTCCTGTGACAACGCATCCGGCGTGCACCGGTGTAGACTGGCGATCACTTCGGAGACAACCTGCCATGCGACCGATCCTCACCCTTCGTCAGTACACCCGCGATTTGATCGTGCACAGCCATGAGCACGCGCAATTGGTGTTTGGCTTGTCCGGCGCGCTGGATTTCGAGGTCGAAGGCTGTGGCAGTCAGGTGCGCCAGCAGAGTTTTGTGGTGATTCCGTCCGGCGCGCATCATGCCTGCGGCAGTCCCGACGGCAGCCGCTGTCTGGTGCTCGACATCCCGGAGGGGCAATGGGTAGCGGATTCACTCGGTGAACATGCCGAGGCCAGTCGCCGCTTGCTTGATCAGCCCGCACGCCTTTCGCTGGATTCCGGGCAAAGCCAGCTGGTCAGCTGGCTGGCGAACAGTCCGGTCAGCGATCCGTTGATCGCCCAGCAAGGCGCGGTGTTGCTGCTGGCCAGTCTCAATCACACGCAACCGGCCGAACTCGCCGCCCGCCGCCTGCCCTATACCGCTCTGGATGCGCATATCGAGCAAAACGCCGCTTATCCGCTGCAAGTCGCCGATCTGGCGCGCGTGGCCGGGTTGTCCAGCGCGCGCCTGCACGCACGGTTCATGGCCGAATGCGGGCAGACGCCGATGGATTACATCCGCAGTCGGCGCTTGCATCTGGCGGTGCAACTGCTGCGCGACACGATTTTGCCAATGGGTGAAATTGCCTGTCGCGTCGGCTACAGCTCGCAGAGTGCCTTCTCGGCCGCCGTCCTGCGTGAGTTCGGTTCGTCACCCGGCCAGCTTCGGCGCGATTCCGGCGACAAAAGACGATAGCCTGCCGACAGACTTGGAGACCGTTACACGGTTCAATGGACCTGTGAAATTGAACCTGGAAAAAGGATTGCAATGACTCCGCGTACCGCCCTCGGCGCCCTGCATATCGGTGCTTTGATGTTTGGCCTGACCGGCGTGTTCGGCAAACTCGCTGCTGCCTCCCCTGCCGTGATTGTTTTCGGCCGCGCGGCTTTTGCTGTGCTCGCCCTGGCTTTTTTTGCCCGATTCGCCAGCCAGCACGGCTGGCAGAGACTTCAGGCCGTGGACTGGCGCCGCCTCGCCCTCAGTGGCGTGTTGCTGGCCGGGCACTGGGTGAGTTTTTTCGTTTCGGTGAAGATTGCCGGCGTGGCGATCGCAACGTTGGGTTTTGCCAGTTTCCCGGCGTTTACGGTGATTCTTGAAGGGCTGATCTTCCGCGAGCGCATCCGCGCCAACGAGATCATCCTCGTCGTGTTGGTCACAGTCGGTCTGGTGCTGGTGACGCCGGCCTTCGATCTGGCCAGCGGCGCAACCACCGGCCTGCTCTGGGCGGTGTTGTCGGGCCTGCTGTTTTCCTTGCTGTCGCTGACCAATCGCGCCAGCTCCGGGCGCATCCCGGCAGTGCAGGCAGCGTTGTGTCAAAACGTGGTGGTGGCACTGTGTCTACTGCCAGTCGCGGCGCCGCAGCTCAGCGAGGTCCGCGCATTGGACTGGCTGTGGATTGCGCTGCTCGGGGTGTTCTGTACCGGCGTCGCCCACAGCCTGTTCGTCGCCAGTCTGGCAGTGATCAAGGCACGCACGGCAGCGGTGGTGTTTGCCATGGAGCCGGTTTACGGCATCACCATCGCCTGGCTGCTTTTCAACGAAAACCCGACGCTACGGATGTTGATGGGCGGCGCGTTGATCATTGTCGCCATCGTCGTGTCAGCACGGATGTCCGGCAATGCCGACAAGAAAACCGTCGCCGCTGAGGCCGCGTCTCACTGAGTGCGGTCGTTGTGACCTAGATCGCGATCAGGATCGATCTGGTCGCGAACCCGCTGTTTCAATACCTTGGCCTCGGGAAACCCACCGTCAGCCTTGCGTTCCCAGATCTGCACGCCGGCGCAAGTGATGTGAAATATGCCGCCGGTGCCCGGCACCAGCGAGACTTTGCCGAGATCGTCGGCAAAGGTGCTGAGCAGTTCCTGCGCCAGCCACGCGGCGCGCAGCAGCCACTGGCATTGGGTGCAATAGGTGATGACAACTTCTGCTTTTGCGACAGTCATGTTCGCTGAAACTCCTGAGACAGAGGGCGCCGCTATAATAGCCGGCTTTATCGCTTGCCCCGAGACTCACAATGCGCCGTCTGTTGTTCTGCCTGCTGCTTGGTTTCCTTCCTCTGCTTGTCCATGCCAGTGAGGCGTCACGACCGAAAGTCGGCCTGGTGCTGTCCGGCGGTGCCGCGCGTGGGCTGGCGCATATCGGCGTGCTCAAGGCGCTGGAAGAGCAAGGCATCAAGATTGATGCGATCGCCGGCACCAGCATGGGCGCGGTGGTCGGCGGCCTGTACGCCTCGGGTTACAAAATCGACGAACTGGAAAAACTCGCGCTGAGCATCGACTGGCAAGCCGCGCTGTCCGACGCGCCACCGCGTGAAGACGTGCCGTTTCGACGCAAGCAGGATGACCGCGACTTTCTGGTGAAACAGAAACTCAGTTTTCGCGACGACGGCAGCCTTGGCCTGCCACTTGGGGTGATTCAGGGCCAGAATCTGGCACTGTTGCTGGAAAGCCTGCTCGCCCACACCAGCGACACCCGGGATTTCGACAAACTGCCGATCCCGTTCCGCGCCGTCGCCACCGACATTTCCAATGGCGAAAAAGTGGTGTTCCGCAAAGGCCACTTGCCCCAGGTGATCCGCGCCAGCATGTCGATCCCGGCGGTGTTCGCCCCGGTCGAGCTCGACGGCCGACTGTTGGTGGACGGCGGTATGACCGACAACATTCCCCTCGATGTCGCGCGGGAAATGGGCGTTGACGTGGCCATCGTCGTCGATATCGGCACACCGCTGCGCAATCGCAAGCAACTGACCACCGTGGTCGATGTGCTGAACCAGTCGATCACCCTGATGACCCGCAGTAACTCCGAAGAACAGCTGGCCGCGCTGAAGCCCTCCGATGTGCTGATCCAGCCCGCGCTGGCGGCATTCGGCGTCACAGATTTCGGCAAGGCTCAGGAGATGATCGACGCCGGTTACCGGGCGACCCGAATCCTCGACGCGCGGCTTGCTCAGCTCAAACCCAACGAGTCTCAGGACGCCGAGCTGAACGCCGCGCGCTCACCGGGGCAACGCACGCCGATCATCACCGCGATCCGCGTCGAGAACGACTCGAAGGTCGACGACGACATCATTCGCTATTACATCCGCCAGCACATCGGCGAGCCGCTGGATCTGGGGCGTTTGCATTCGGACATGGGCACCTTGTATGGCCTCGACTACTTCGAGCAGGTGCAATACCGCGTGGTGCACAAGGGCGAGGATCACACACTGGTGATCAGTGCTCGGGGCAAGCGCAGCGGCACCGATTACTTGCGGGTCGGCCTCAATCTGTCCGACGACATGCGCGGCGACAGCGCCTTCAACCTCGGCGCCAGCTACCGCATCAACGGCATCAACCGCCTCGGCGCGGAATGGCTGACCCGCGCGCAGATTGGCGATAAACAAGAGCTGTACACCGAGTTCTATCAACCGCTGGACGTCGGCTCGCGTTACTTCGTCGCGCCATACGCCTCGTTCGAAGCTCAGAACGTTGAAGCGGTGCTCGACAACGATCCGATCGCACAGTACCGCGTCGAGCGCTACGGTTTCGGCCTCAACTTCGGTCGACAGATCGGCAACAACGGCGAAGTGCGTTTCGGCGTCGGCGAGGCCTGGGGCAAGGCCGATGTGCGCATTGGCGATCAGGATCTGCCGAGTGAAAACTTCAACGAAGGCTTCTACGCGCTGAAGTATTCCTACGACTCGCTGGATAACGTCTACTTCCCTCATGAAGGCAAGGACGTCAGCCTGACGCTGATGCAGTTCGAACCGGGACTGGGGTCGGACACGCGTTATCGACAGTGGGACCTGAAAATCGACAAAGCCATGAGCCATGGCCCGGATACGCTGATTCTCGGTGGCCGGTACGGGCGCACGCTGAACGACGCCAATGTAGTGACATCGAGTTTCCTGCTAGGCGGTGCACGGCAGCTGTCGGGTTTCCGTGAGGACGCGATTTCCGGACAGAACATCAGCCTGATGCGCGCGGTGTACTACCGCCGGTTAACGCCGCGTTCGTACCTGCCGCTGGATTTTCCGCTGTACGCCGGTGCCTCGCTGGAGCGTGGTCGCGCGTGGAACAACGACAATGAGTTCGACAGTGGCTACATCAACGCCGCGAGTGTGTTTATCGGCTTTGACACGCCGCTGGGGCCGTTGAATTTCAGTTATGGGTTGAATGATGCGAATGAGCAGGCGGTTTATCTGAATCTGGGGCAGACCTTCTGATCCAGATTCTGAATTGATGTTGGCTGAAGGTCAGTCTTCGCGAGCAGGCTCGCTCCCACAGGGGAACGCATTCCAATTGTGGGAGCGAGCCTGCTCGCAACGGCGGTATCAGCTCAACCGCAAATCGATCGGGGGTTCAGCGAATCCCCGCCAGCAAGGTCCGCGCCGTTTGCTTCAACGGTTCATCCCCGTCCTTGAGCAACTCGTTGAGCAACGCAATCGCACTGTCGATGTCACCGTCGTCAATGCACGTCTGCGCCTGTTCGAGCTTTCCGCAGTTTTCGTCGTGTACCGGCTCCGGTTCCTGCAAATCCAGCGGCTGCAGTACCAGTGACGGCTCGGCATCGGCAAACTCATTGAGAAAATCGTCATCCAGCGGTTCGGCGTCCGGTTCAGGGATCCACTCAAGCTCAGGATCTTCGCTGGACGCTTGCGGCAATTCAAAGTCCTGAGGCAGCACTTGCAGCCCTGCACCGAGCGCCGAGGTGTCAGCCGGTGGTTCAGCCGTGGACGAGCGACTGTCTTCCAGGTCCCAGCTGGAATCCATCGACAGCTCGCCCAGATTCAGCTCGAAATCAGCTTCAGGCGCCGGTTGTGTTGTAACAACAGGAACCGCCGCCACAATCGGCGGCACAGCGGCCAAAACGGCGGTTCCCTTGAGTTTCGGGTGTCGGGCGCGAACATCCTGCAAAGTCTGGGTATCCACACCCTGCTCACGCAAATGACTTTCCTGTTGTTCATACGCGGCGCTATCACCCTGACGCCCCAGTACTTCAAGCAACTGCAAACCGATGTCGGTGCGCTCCGGCTCTTTGTGCAAGGCATCGCGCAGTAATCCGGCGGCTTCGCCCAGTCGGCCGTACGCCAGATAGATGCCGACCGCCTCCAGCACATCGCCCGCCGCCGGTTCTTCTCGGTGATCGGCAGAGGCGTGAGCACTGACGGGCTCTACAGACTCGGCCTCGGCTATGTCCGGTTCATGGCTTTGCGTCAATAGCGGTGCATCTGGCTGTAGTTGTTGTTGCCGTCGACGGTGTACGAACAACCCGGCCAATGCCCCCAGCAACAGCAACAAGCCACCGAGCAACGGCCAGTTCAATCCTTCATCCGTGGATTCGACCGGCGTCACCACCGGTGTCGGTGCGGGTACCGGTGTCCCCACGGCCGGCGATGGTGGTTGCTGAAGTTCGACCAGGCGCGTTTGCAGGCCAGTGATCTGCTTTTTGCCATCGGCAATCTGTACATCCTGTGTTTGCAGTTTTGCGCTCAGTTCGTCCACGCTCTTCTGCAATTGCTGATTCAGCAACACACTGACTGCCAACTGCTCGGCCAGTGCATCGTTGGCGGGCGGGGTCACTGGCGTGGGGGCTGGCACAGTATCGCGCCTGGCTTGAGGCGCCTGCGGTGCAGCCACGGCAGGTTCGACGGTGGGAAACCCGGAGGATTGCGCACGCGGATCCGGCTCATCGGTGGCCGGTACGATACCCGGTGAACCCGGTGGATCGATCAATACCGTGTACTCACGCAGCAAACGGCCATTGGGCTGATCGAGCTGCACGAGGAAATTCAAAAAGGGTTCGTTGACCGGTTTGCTGGAGGTCACCCGGATCATCTGGCGATTGCCATGCAGGATCGGGATGAACTTGAGGTCGTTGAGGAAGAACACCCGCTCGACCCCGGCCTCGGCGAATTCATCCGCCGTGGCCAGGCGCGCGGCCAGATCGTTTTGCGTCAGCCCGCCGACATCGACCAACGCGATGTCGGCCTTGAGCGGCTGATTAAGGCCGGAATGAACGGTGATATCACCCAGCCCCAAGGCCATCGACCAGGCCGAATAACTGAATACACCAGCGACCAGCAACCATTTGGCGCCACTGCGCAGTACCACGTGCCGACTTGCGAGCATGAGCATCCCTTAAATAAGCAAAACCGACTTCTATGCGTTCGCACATCCGGTACGAACACGATATTGCCCAGTAGTTCTTATAGTCGGCTCAGCGCGATCTCTCAAAGATCTGGCAGGTGGATGTGCCTCAAGATTTTTCCAGGTTGCCCAGAATGTGCCCGTGAACCCGCATGCACACCTTTAAATCCGCTTCGTCGACGCCTTCGAACAATTCGTGGCGCAGTTGCGTGGCAATGGTTTCGATTTGTTCGATCAACGGCAGGGCCGGGGCGCAGAGGACGATCTTTTTCGCCCGGCGGTCTTCCATCACGGACTGGCGTTGCACCAGGCCCTGGCTTTCCAGACTATCGAGCAAGCGCGCAAGGGTTGGACCTTCGACGCCGACGCTCTGCGCCAGCTCTCGTTGGGTCGGTGCTTCTTCAAAACGCGCCAGATGCAGCAGCACCAGCCAGCGCGCCTGGGAAAGCCCCAACCCGGCGAGGCGTCGATCCAGTTCGGCACGCCAGCCACGGGACATCTGGGCCAGTTGCATGCCAAAGCGGTGTTGATCGGTTAACGGCATAAAACACTCACGGTTAGACTGAAAATAAAGAATTTCTAATTATTAGCCAGCTAAGCATGAGCTGCAGTTATAGGCAAGTGGCGGTCTGTACTGAATCGTTACATCTTGAAAGCCCCTCACCCTAGCCCTCTCCCAGAGGGAGAGGGGACTGATTGGGGGATATTTGGGAATTACGCCGACCTGACAGCTCAACGCTGAATCCATAATCGACTCGGGTTCTCAGGTCGATGTATAGCGCAAGACAACTGGGTCGGCCCCCTCTCCCTCAGGGTGAGGGTGCTCAGGCGAATTACATCTCGAATTCCGATTGCAACGCAGCCCGCACGCAATACAGCACGCCCTCCGGTACACGTCCGGCAAACAACTCGGCCACTTCGGCGACCGATGGCAACTCGCCCTCTCCATCGAGGAACGCGTCCTGGACTTCGCCCATCAGGTCTTCAGGCAAATCCAGCGCCTGTTCCAGCGACAGTTGCTGCTTGCCAATCGCCTCGGCAAGCATGGTGTACACATTCTTTTCCGAGCACTGCAACTGACCGGCGATCTGCAGCGGCGTCATGCCGGCGCGAGCCAGGGTAATCAGTTCGTGGCGCACATCGGCCACCGCTTTCGGCGCCTCGACCTCGCCGCCGAGCACTTCGAGGAAAGCATCGCCATAGCGCTCCAGCTTGCGTGCGCCGACACCGCTGACACGGGCCATTTCCGCCAGCGAGGTCGGTTGGCTGCGGAGCATTTCCAACAGCGTCGAGTCGGGGAATATGACGTACGGCGGCACACCATGTTCTTCGGCCAGTTTGCGTCGCAGCGCGCGCAGGGCTTCCCACTGTTCGCGCTCTTCGCCGCGCACCAGCTGACTGGCCGGGCTCTTGCTGTTGCTCTTGGCGGCGACCTGCGGTTTGAGGTCGCGGCGCAGCTCCAGGCTCACTTCGCCCTTGAGCAGCGGTCGGCAACTGTCATTCAGCCGCAGACCGCCATAACCTTCGTGATCGACGTCCGCCAGTCCGCGCGCGACCAATTGACGGAACAGCGAGCGCCACTCGCTTTCGCTCAATGCCTTGCCGACGCCGTACACCGACAGATGCTGGTGGCCAAAACTGCGGACTTTTTCGTTTTCCTTGCCCAACAGCACGTCGACCAGATGCCCGACACCATAACGCTGGCCGGTACGGAAAATCGCCGACAGCGCCTGACGTGCAGGCTCGGTGGCGTCCCAGGTCTGCACGCCATCGACACAGTTGTCGCAATGGCCGCACGGCTCGGGCATGTCTTCATCGAAGTACGCCAACAGGGTCTGACGACGGCAGCGGGTTTCTTCACACAACGACAGCATGGCGTCGAGCTTGTGTTGTTCCAGACGCTTGTGCCGCTCGTCGCCTTCGGAGTTCTGCAGCATCTGCTTGAGCATCACCACGTCTTGCAGACCGTAGGCCATCCACGCATCCGCCGGCAGGCCGTCACGGCCGCCGCGCCCGGTCTCCTGGTAATACGCCTCAAGGGATTTCGGCAAATCGAGATGCGCGACAAAACGTACGTTGGGCTTGTCGATGCCCATGCCGAACGCCACGGTGGCGACCATGATCAGGCCTTCCTCGTTGAGGAAGCGCTTCTGGTTAAAGGCGCGCAGATCGTTGGGCAGGCCGGCGTGGTACGGCAGCGCCGGGAAGCCCTGCTCGCTGAGAAACGCCGCGACTTCTTCGACCTTCTTGCGCGACAGGCAGTAGACGATGCCGGCATCGCTGCGGCGCTCGGCGAGGAACGCCAGCAACTGCTTGCGCGGCTGCTCCTTGGGCACGATGCGGTAAAAAATGTTCGGGCGGTCGAAGCTCGACAGGAAGCGCTCGGCGTTCTGCAAGTGCAGTCGGGTGACGATTTCTTCGCGGGTACGCTTGTCGGCGGTGGCGGTCAGGGCGATGCGCGGCACGTCGGGAAACATCTCGGCCAACTGGCCGAGTTGCAGGTATTCCGGACGGAAATCGTGACCCCATTGCGACACACAGTGCGCTTCGTCGATGGCGAACAGGGCGATGTTCAAGCCTTGCAGGAATGACAGCATGCGCGGCTGCACCAGGCGCTCGGGCGCCAGATACAGCATTTTCACTTCGCCACGCTTGATCCGCGTCGCCAGATCCCGCTGCTGCTCGGTGCTCAAGGTGGAGTTCAGCGCAGCGGCGGCCACACCGAGTTCTTCGAGGGTCGCAACCTGATCGTCCATCAGCGCGATCAGCGGTGACACCACCACCGCCAGGCCATCGCGCAACAGCGCCGGAACCTGAAAGCACAGGGACTTGCCGCCACCGGTAGGCATCAGCACCAGCGCATCACCGCCGCTGGCCACGCGCTCAATGATTGCACCCTGACGGCCACGAAAACTGTCGTAGCCGAAGATGTCCTTGAGGACGCGTTGAGCCTGTTCGAGCATAAAAACTCCAAAAATCTACCGATACATCCCTGCTCAGGCTGGTTCAGAACAGCCAAGGCTGCTTAAACAAAACGTAAGAACGCATTGCACGACAACCGCAAGGCGGGCAGGGATCGCAAAACGCGGCAGTATACCCGAGCCCTCCCCTGCACAGGGTGCCGCTGATAAGACACTGATAAACCTGCCACACATCAATCCCCTGTGGGAGCGAGCCTGCTCGCGAAAGCGGCGCGTCAGTCGATGCAAAATTGCCTGATACACCGCCTTCGCGAGCAAGCTCGCTCCCACAGGGTTATTCCTGTTGTCCAGTAAGTCCTGTAATTCGGTCAAATCTGCCTTGCGGCTGGCTTGAGCGCGCAAGAAGGCCTAGAATTCCCGCATTGTTTATTCCCCAAGGTAGCCCCGTAATGTCCTTCGCTGAGCAACTGACCCGCCTGCAAGTTTTCCTCGACGCCGACGAGCTGCATGACGAGGCGCTGGATTACGTGGCCGCTCACGGCTACCTGACCGCGCTGTCGATCTGCTCGGACATCGTGCCGGACCGTGAGTGGATCGACGCCTTGTTCGCCGAAGAACCGCATTACAGCGGTGAAGCTCAGCGCGAAGAGATCGAAGCCACCCTGATCGGCCTCAAGGCCCACATCGCCCGTCAACTGGCTTCGGATGAAGAATTCGAGCTGCCGTGCGAACTGGATCTGGGCGACGATCCGGATGATTCGGAACTGCGCGGCTGGTGCATTGGCTTCATGGAAGGCGTATTCCTGCGTGAAGCGGCGTGGTTCGAAACCGCCGAAGAAGAAGTCAGCGAAATGCTCCTGCCGATCATGGTCGGTTCGGGCTTGTTCGACGAACAGCCGGAATTCGAAGACATCGCCAAGGATGCCAATCTGATGGACGACATGATCGTGCAGATCCCGGAAGCCCTCACCGCGCTGTACCTGCTGTGCCAGGCGCCCGACGAAAAACCGGCGATCCTCAAGCCACGTCACCACTAAGATCCGGCCTATGGACAACCCCATAGGCAACCGCCCCCGAATGTTGCGCTACTTCCTGCTGGCCGTCGGCTGGCTCAGCGTGGCATTGGGGGTGATCGGGATTTTCCTGCCTGTTTTGCCCACCACACCTTTCCTTTTGCTCGCCGCAGCCTGCTTCGCGCGCAGCTCTCCGCGCTTCTATCAATGGCTGGTCGAGCATCCACGGCTCGGGCCATGGATCCGCGATTACCTTGATGGCAACGGCATACCGCTCAAGGGCAAGGTCTACGCGATCGGGCTGATGTGGGCGAGCATTCTGTTCTCGTGTTACCTGGTGCCACTGCCGTGGGCGCGAGGGTTCATGTTGACGAGTGCGGTGTTGGTGACAATTTACATTTTGCGACAAAGAACGCTGCACAAGCATTGAACCGACGTTGAACTCCGAGCGAATAACGCCTCCCGTTAACACCACTCGTCGGATACACCCACACACCTGTCAGATCTGACAGGTGTGCAAACCCATCAACACAGCTTCAATCACTCCACCACCCGGCCGGAGTGCATTCCCGTGTTCGTCAACCTCCTCAAGCCTGAATCCACCCTGATTCTCATTGAGTTCTACTGCAGCGGCCGTCATCAAAAAACGCCTGAATTCTCTTCAAGAGGACTTGCCTGATGCCTTCTCACAAGCGTTTCCGCTTCCCTCCCCTGACGGAAGGCAATAACACACTGGCGCTGCGTCCCCTGCTGATTCCGGGGATGGTCGAGCCGGTGCAAGACGGCGATGGCGGGATCAGCATCAAGGTCGCCACCACAGACCCTGAAGGCTTGCAATGCGTCATCAATCCTTACCTGAGCCCAATGAGCGAGGGTGACAAACTCGAGATTTATTACAACAACACAAAAGTACTCGAGCGATTCGTGAAGGCCGAAGAAGTCAACCAAAGGGTGTTCTTTCATCTGCCAACGCCGGTCGAGTCGGGGTGGCTTGAAAACTGCCACTATGTGCTGACCCGCGCAGGCGAGACCGAAGCCGACCCACCGTCGCCGGGCTTGCGGATATGGGTCAAGCTTTACAAGCCGGCAAATCGTGACAAAGAACCGCATTTGCCCGATGGCCACTCAGAGTTGAACATCGTGCAACTGCCGCCCGAACTGGTCGAACAGGGCGTGATAGACGCCGAATGGGCCAAAAAAGGTGTGCTGGCCACGATCCCTCATTATGTGTTTTGCACGCGCAACGATCAGGTCCGTTTGAAACTGGGTGATTACTCGCTTGCGGCGCACCGCATCACGCAGGAGCAAGCTGAAGATAAGCAACCGATCGAAATCTTCATTGATCAAGACGCCATCCTTGGCGCTGGCGACGGTCTCGAACGAGAAATCAAATACGACATCAATGACGAAGTCTGGAACTGGGCCGACCGCCACTCCAAACGCACCTACATCGACGTGGACGCCGGGGGCTGGCGCCTGGAGCCTCCGCTCATCAAAGAGTCGATCAATGGCGTCATTACCATCAGGAATTTGAACAAGCAGCCCGTCACGGTTCAAATCCATGTCAGCAGCCAGTACTTCGCTGTGGGCGACAGCGTAAAAATGACCTTCATCGGCACGCCACCCTATAACGGTGAGCCGATCATCTGCAGCAAAACCCGCGACATCGAAAACGTCCCCTCAGTGCTGGAAATCCATGTGCCCTATGAGTTGATCAGGGCCGTCGCCCAAGGGCGCGCCGATGCGTCTTATATCCTCTACAAAAAGGGCGGGGGCGACCCGATCTCTTCCAAGCGCGTTCTTGCCAGGGTAGACGGCGACGTCAACATCCTCCCGGAGCCGAGCATTCGAGAATTGATAGGCGACACCCTCGAACCGGACGTGCTCTATGCCACTGTCGACGTACGCTACACCATGAAAAATGGCGACTTGATCTGCCTGCTATGGTGCGGCATCAAGTCCAATGGTGATGACTATCTGCATGAAGTTCCGCATATCGTCAGCGACAACGAAGAGAAGGAAGGCCTGGTCACGTTCTATATCGATTCCCGGCACATCAGTGTGCTGGATAACGGCACGCTCGACCTGTCTTATGTGGTCGCAAACGATGCCCCCGGCCTCCTCGACATCAGGGAATCCGAGCGGTTGCTGGCCAAAGTCGGAAAGATCCGCGCGACGCTGCCCAAACCTGTCGTCGAGGAGGCCGATCCGCCGGGGGATGTGCTGGATCCGTCGAAGGTGTTCGATATTGTCCATGTGCTGATCGCCGAAGCGAACACCCTCAAGGATGATGTACTGACTTATTACTGGCGCAGTCCCAATCCTTTTGCCAGTACCAGCGACTGGCTGCCCATCACCACAGTAACCGCTGGTAAACCGGTACGTTTTCGGGTGGATGTAGAGTTTGTGACGGCCAACATCGGCCATTACGTGAAAGTGCGCTACACGGTATTACGTGCCTCGAACAAACAATACGAGCACTCGGCCACGCTCAATTTGCTCATAGGCGAACTGGTCGGTGAGTTACCGCCGCCCGAGGTGGTGCAGGCACCCGACAAGACGCTCAACCCAATGGATGGGTTGAGCGGCGTAGACATCAACGCCAGTTACTCCAGCATGAACCCGGACCGGGACATGATCCGTTTAAAGTGGTTGGGAACGCCCGGCGCGGGCACCTCTGATGATCTGGAGTTGCCGGGCAGCCCCACAGGCACCGTGCAATTCCATTTACCACCTTCGGTGATTGGCGCCAATATTGCGAAAACGGTGTCGGTTGAATACGAAGTAACCCGCTATACCCTCACAACGCCCTCACAAATGCTCGACCTGTATGTTTCAGACTTCCAGGACCCCGAAAACGAACTGCCCCACCCGAATGTGCCTCAGGCACAGAACAACGTCCTGGATCTGATGACATTCAGCGGCGATGCCAAAGCTGTCCTCGCTATATGGCCCTACATCGCACTGAAACAGCGCCTCTGGTTCTACCTGACAGGACAAACAAGTTCAGGCGCGTCCCATACGATCCCGCTTATCACCGGCCAGGAAAATAACCCCGACCCAAGTCAGCAGCGGACTCAACGAAAGCTTGCTCAGAAGCGAGCTGATGAAACTGGGCCACTCCACGCCCGCCACTGTGATTTGCAAAGTGGCATTCGATGGCAGTGAAAAGGAGGATACTGCCAGCGTATTTCCACAGCTACCCCTGACCATCAGAACCCGCTACGACTACGTGCAACCGGTCATCACCGCTGTGACGGACTCGCGGGGCGGTGTCGAAGAGGGTGGCAAAACCCGCGACGGAAAAGTCACCGTGACCGGCACGGCCACACGCGGCGAAACGGTCGAGCTGTTCGATCGAACGACGACATCAATGGGCACCGCACTAGTGGACGCCGACACCACCTGGAGCCGCGAGATCGGCCCATTGACCGAGAAGTCTTACCGCATCAGCGCCAAGGCTCTTTATGACGCCGACCCGGTGTCCAGCGAGCCCCGCACATTCACTGTGAAGTTCGCACAGACCCCGGAGATCCTCTCGGTCACCGATTCACGGGGGGACGTTGCCCATGGAACGACCACTTATGACAGCAGCGTGCAGGTGGCCGGCAGCGCGACGCCAAACCTGCAGGTCAAACTGCTGGAGAACAAACAGCCGCTCATTACCCTTGACGTCGACGATAAGGGTGACTGGAACCATCGCCTGAACGATCTGAAAGTTCGCTCCTACAGTCTCACTGCCGAGGCGTTGTACGAGATTGACCCTGCGACCAGTCCGCCTCGGGATTTCGTCGTGGCGCAAGCAGTCACGCCGACGATCTCCCGTGTGAGTGACCTGCGCGGTGAAGTCGCCGCCAATGGTACGACCTACTACCGGACCGTCACCCTGACGGGCAAGGCCAGTCCAAACGAAAAGATCATTCTGCTCAATGCCGGTGCGAACGTCGAAACGGTGGATGTCAACGGCAGCGGCGATTGGCAACATGTTTTCAGCAACCTGAACCTGACCACTTACCGCCTGACCGCGCGAGGCGACTACGGCAGCAATCCGGAGTCCAGCCCTCCTCGGGTCTTTACAGTTGCAGCCTTCGTTTCACCGACGATTACCGCGGTGACCGACTCGGTTGGCACGGTGGGACCCAATGGAACGACCTACGACACCGCAGTGACCGTCAAAGGTGAGGCCACCCCGCGCGAGCAGATTCAGATGTACGACAATGGCGCCCCCGTCGGTACGCCGGTCAGCGTCAATGCCGATAAACAGTGGACAACGTCTGTCACCGGTCTGGCCATCCGCTCCCACAGTCTGACGGCCAAGGCCATGTATGACGCGGTTCCGGTAGAGAGCCCGGCGAGAACCTTTAACGTCGCCGCCCACATCGCACCGACGCTGACGTCTGTGCATGACGGCATCAGTGAAATAGGCAATGGCGGAACAACCAAAAGGACCTCGGTCACCTTGCGTGGCAACGTTACGCCCAACCGTGAAGTGCAGGTCTACGACAACAACAATCCAAAGCACACCGTGAGAGCGGTAGCCGACGCATGGAGTACCACACTGGCGGTGGGTGTGGGTAATCATTCCTTAAAGGTCAAAGCTGTCAGCACCGGCCAGGAGTCTCAGCCGCCTCGTACCTTCACGGTACTGCCGGTGATACCGCCGCTGAACTTCAATACCAACCCCGTAACCTTGAGCGGCAGGATTTATCTCATTCCGGGGAGCTCTGTATTGCCAGCCTTCGGCCCAGGCACTTCGGTGCAGCACCAGGCGAGTGGCGGCCAACCTCACTACGCTTACAGCACCAGTAATGGCAACGTGGCTGCCGTGGATTCGCAAAGTGGACTCGTCACTGCGCGAAGTAACGGCAGTGCAACGATTTCGGTAAGGGATCAGGCGGGACAAGGGAAAAGCTATTCGGTGTCGGTAACAGGGGTGACGCAATGTTATGGATTAAGCGCAAACTGGTTGTCCAGGGTAGGTGATGAGGCAAAAAGTCGAGGCCTGAGGTTGCCTTCAATGGGCGAGTTACGGGCAATAAGCAGCGCTTTTGGAAATCGTTGGCCATTGGGTAATTCATTCTACTGGTCTAATGAGTCGATCCTTTATTGGCCCAACCCCAATCCGTATTATCACTGTAGAAATCTGGTCACAGGGGAAGAAAAAGCAATCATGAACCTGAACGTAGTGCCCGGAGTGGGCATCACCCCTTGAGCATTTCAAATGTCAGACTGGGTTTGCTCGCAAAGACGCCATACCTGCCAACAAAAAACCCCAGCCAAAGCCGATGAAGGCGTGCCATTGCGCAAAGGAGGTAATCTTCCACATGCTGGCGGCAGCATTGGACAGCGGATGGCTTCGGCATCAGGCAAAACCAATTAACAGAAATGACAAGGCCGCGGCTCCTCGACAGAACAGCGGCCGTCGTAAAGGTGTCTCGCTGATTACGAGACACTTTCCCTTTAGCAAGCAGTAGTTAAAAGCTGTACCGCAACCCCAGATTCACACCGTAAGGCTGCTCCGTATGCTCCCCATTGGCATAGTCCAGATCAACATGCATCTGCCACCGCTCGGACATCGCCACAGCCACCCCCGCCCCAAACTCCGCCCGGGAGCCTGACAAGTCATTGTTGAATACATTGTTGTTGACCTTCACTTCGTTGTTGGAAGCAAATTCATGAGCAACCGCCGCGCGCACATAAGGCTGGGCGACAGCGCCGTTAGCGAAAGCGAAGTTGCGCCCGAACGTGGCACCGGCCTTGCCGAGCAGTGAGCGCATGCGATCACCGTCGGCGTCCATGTCGTTGTCCAGCGTGTAGTGTTTGCCCTGGATCTGCACGGCCGACAGTTGCGCGAACGGTTCGACGAAGTAGTCGTTGGCCAGTTTGATATGCCGACCGAACTCGGCGGAACCGCCTACCCCCCAGTTGTCGTAGTCGCCCTTGGTGCGGCTGCCGTCGCTCAGGTTGACCTTGGACTCGTTGCGAAAGCGGTTGAACTTGAGCACGCCATCGAAGTAGTAGCCGGTGTCACTGTCCAGCCAAGTGACATAAGGCCCGACGTAGTAACTTTTCACCGTTCCCGACGTACCGCGATTGAGATCCAGATCGGACTCGCTCGTGCCGGCGAGCACCCCGACCAGCACCTGGCTTTCGCCCACCCGGGCATCGGCGCCCAGGGACAAGCCCTGTTGCGTCTGCTGATAGCCCACACCCGAGCCATCGGCAACGTTGTACTTGTTGCCGTAAGTGCGGATCCATCCGCCGGACTGCCCGCCATTCAAACGCAGCTCACCCATACGGCTGCGCAACGAGGACAACTCGCCGTACCACACGGTCGGCGCAGTGTTGAACAAGGCCAGTACCGAACTTGCGCCGGGACTGATGACTTCGGTGGTCGGGTCGAGAAACCACTCCTTCGCTCCCCCTTCAATCTCCCGACTGGCCAGGCTGTAGGACCAGGTGCCGACATCAACCCGTTGATTGCCGGCCAGCGCAAAATTAGCGCTGTCGAGGGTGCCGGTACGCACCAGCGTCAACGCCTGCGGCGAAGCGGCGTCCAGGCCAGAGGCCGCAACCGCCAGCGTGAAGTCACCCGCCGAAGCCCCCCTCACATTGAGAAAATCCCGCTCGCCGCTGGCGAAATCACCCTTCATCGCAAATGTCCCGCTGCCGGACAGCGAACCGACATCCAGCGTGTAATACGTACCAGGGGCGTCTGTTGTGCCGCCAAAGGTGACAGTGCCACCGTTCATGCCCAGTGCACCGATCGAATCATTGCCGGTGAGTGTCCAGTTGGAATTGCTGTTGATGCTCACGCTGTCGACGTTGTCGAGGCGCCCGGTGAATTGCGAGAGGTTGTCCAGCGTGACAGTAGCGGTAGAGCTGCCATCGACCAGCACGTCCCCGGTTATTCTCCCTTGGTCGAAAACGAGATTGGCCGTGCTGTTATCCGCCACGCTGATGTTGCCATTCAGCGTGCTGTCGGCAACGGTCATGCTGGCGGTGGATGAGCCTTGAACATCCAGTAATCTGCTGTTGCCAGCGAGAACGCTGGAACCGTTGGAGACGATTATCGTGGCCTGAGTCCCGCGATCCACCAGAATCGCAGAACCGCTGACACCTTGCACCGTCGAGTTATCCAGCGACAAGGTAGGACCGCCCACGTTGGCAGCGTCATTGACCATCCGCACACCTGTCGCTTGACCGGTGATGGTCGTGCGCGCGGAAGCACTCACCTCGCCACCAAGGATATTTACACCTATGCCATCGCTGGCCGCGCCCATGATTTGCGTATTGCTCAATGACAGGGAACTCAGCCCTGTGACCTGTGACCCAATCAGTTGTCCACTGACCTGGCTATTGGAAACCGTCACCTTGGATCCGCCAGCCGCGACACTGGAACGGTTGACCGCCAGCCCGATTTCATCACTGGTCACGGTCGTTTGATCAATGGTTGCCTGACTGCTGGTCACTGTTACGCCATCACCACCGTTGTTACCGACGATGGTGGCGCCATTGAGGTTTAACAACGATCCGGACTGCGCCGTGATCGATCGGGTATTGGCGCCGGAAGCGTTCAAAACGCCATTGTTGCGCACCAGATAGTCGGTAGACGCAGCCGATGAATCGATATCCAGCGTGGTGTTATCGACGATAGTTGCCGAATGTGCAAAACCTGCGAAAAAAAAAACGGCCGGTAGGCAAAGTATTACTCCAGACCTGCCTGCTGGATTAACGCGGACGTGTGATACATCCAATATTTTCATGATTGATTCACCTCAAAATGTTCACAGGCCAAAACAGCTCAATAGCGGGAGCGGACAATAACGTTACCTTTCCCCTAAAAATGTAGGAATAGTCCTTCATGCTCATAGAAAAGTCCTAACGCTCGGTAATCCTTATAAGAAAAAGGGAGGCATTTAATGCCTCCCAGACCTCGAAGATCAGATATCACACACTGATCCATCACCCTTTTTCATGTGCACCCTGACAAGGTGTCGCTGAGATGGCACCGGGCGTCCGTCAATCATTGCCGTATAAGTTATATCGCCCCACGCACTCTCCGTTGCCAAAATTTTCTGGTAGGGAATTTTCACGACAAACCCGTCATTCGTTTCCTGTAACGTTGGCGTATATGTGACCTTCTCGTCAGTACCAGGTTTTTTATTAGTACCTGCCGAATCGGTATAACCCTGGTAGACAAATTCCAGTGTTTGATCGGCCAACTGCGGTTCACCAGGAGAAACCAGTACTTCTGCACATTTAACCAGTACCGGATCTGATCGCAGGGAGCCACAGTTGAACCAGTCTGTGAAGTCCGGATCAAGATGTTGAAACTTAACTTCAGGAACAACACCGGGCCGAATATTCACATCGACATCTCGGGGCAGCGAATGGACTTCATTATCATTGATATCAGGGTTGGTAATTTTATAGGTGACTGGCAGCGGGTTACCGTTACCGCCCGCATCCACGACATCCCATAATACATCGAACGTCAAACTTCCGGTTTCTGTCCCATCAAGCTCAATAACACCACCTTGTGCTGCAGTGAGTTCGACGCCTTTCCATATCAGCGTCATGATGTCTTTATCTTTGACACCAGCAAAAACAGCTACAGTTACACCGACATTATCATTCGCGTCGGCAGCCGTCAGAATGTTCGGGGCATTTCCACCTGCACCCTGCACAGTAACCAGCGCCAGACTAGGATCCGGGTTTTCCCCACCGTCACCGTCTCCAGGCCGGCGCAGATCGACATCCACATCTTTTGCAGGCGCCGCTGTTCCCAATGGGTAGCGCAAGTTATGGCGTTTGATCCGATAACTGACGGCTACCTTTTTTTCATCCAGGTTGTTGTTGAATACATCCCGGTAAGGAATGTTCACATAGAATGGAAAGGCATTGATTTTCTGCGCCGGTTGCACGATACCGTCAAATGTCACTTCCAGTTCGTCGATATCCGCCAGGTAGTTTGTGTACTCAGCCAGAATACCAACCCCCAATGGGGCCTGAGCATCGGCCAGATCCACCAGTTTTGGTGCTGCGTCGTCATCAAAGAGCGGAATGCTGGGTTCCAGAAGCCCTTCGGGTGGGTCGGTCAGAGTGACATTAAGCTCGGTGTAATATTGTGGTGTATTGCGGTTGCCCTTACGGTCGCTGAGGTAATAAAAAATAGATCTTAAACCTTCCTCGTTACCAACCAGCGCGGGAGTCAATTCAAACGTGATCGGAGCTGCGACGTCCGTTATGGTCAACTCGCCGACCAGCGTCGGGGTTGGCAAACTTGAGCCAAAATAGCATTCAACGACGTCGCCGAGCTTTTTACTCCCATAGTTTGGAATGGTGATTAATACAAAACCGTTATCTTCGAGGTATTTTTTTGTAATACCATCTCTTTCCACCTCGGGAGGAACAGTCGCCTTGCCGAAAGCTACCGGTGGTGTTGTATCAATATTGATTGCAAGGGGTGTTACATCAGATGGATTACCACCGAAGTTCAATACATAACTCAGCTCATGAGGCCCCGGGGCCGATGTGTAGCCTTCAGGCAAAACAAGATCAAATTCGGTAGTACTTACATCAACGGGGGTAGTGAAAGATACTCGAGTAGAACGTATGCTGGTGCCGTCCCACATTAGTTCAAGAAATCCTTGAACACCGTTTGGATCATCCGCCTCAGCAAATCGCGCGATTTGTACCTTCAGAGGAAACCCTTGAAAGCTTGAATGCAGTTGGTTGGGACTATCATCCGTTTCATCATCCAACAACGGATTATCCGGATGAAGTGTCGGTGGTAGGGCTGCAGCTTTCGGACTGCGAAAACGAACACCAAAAAAACGTTCGCGATTCTGCGCCGGTGTCAACGAGTGAAAACTTGTCATCTTTTATCATCCTCTCAGCAACTTGATTGACTGACACAGGGCAAATAGCCGCCGTGCCAGTGTTCTTCCACAATGACTGCATGGATTAAACAGAATTTAAATAGAACCTGAAACCAACTTCGACCAATACAGCGCCAGCACTTCTACAACTTACTCTTCACAAAGATCGTTATCAGGACCACAAACTTCACCACTCGGCAACGTTCGATTGATAATGACAAACTCCTCTTTTGAATTACCGATGCCCCCGTTGGCTTTTTTCAGGATATAACTACACAACGCCGAGCCATTGTTTACCATTGGCGCAATCAGGCGCTCGTAATCACTGACGTGCACATCAAACCCTTCACGAGCCTGAGCGGCAGTGAGTTTTGTCTCGAATGTGTCGTAGGTTCCATCAATCGGCTCGGTCCCATTCAGACCGAAACACCCCTGCCAGGACAATTCGACGATATCGTCTTCATCAAAGGCTGCATTGCCTTCCATACGCACCCAGACGCCTTCCCATAGCCTGGGTTTGGCACAGCAATGAAGTATTCCTTGCTTGCTTGCATGCGGAAAGATCGGCTCCGGCAAGTTCTCGATCACGATGATCGCCACTTCAACGGCCGTCGCATCAGCCTGCTGCAGGTTCACGCCATTACTGGTGGTGTACCACGTCAGCAGCAAGGGATTGACTTTGTCCTGCTCGATGGTCTTCCAAGGGATCACGAACTTGATCGGCTTACCGGCGATGTCACCGGGTTCAACCTCATACTCGGCAACTGGCGTGCCGATTGCGCCCCAATAGAGGAAGAGCTTTTCACCTGGCACCGGAGAGTCATACAGGGCCAGATGTGCCTCGGCCGGCTCTCCGAAATCGACGGTTAACAGCTTGTTCCGTTGTTTCGATATAGCACCGTAAACTTCCAGCCGGGCCAATGTGGTATTCAACAAGGCCGGGGCGTTGGCATGATCCTGACCGGCGACTGTCAGATTCACCAGCACTCGCGTTTCGGTAGATGGCAAGGTCGGTGTGCCGCCACGCAGAATGCGGTAGCTCACTCGAACGTCCAATGGTCCTGGCCCATCTGCCATCAAGGTCGGCCATGGGACGGTAGCGACTTGCGGAAACTTGCCGGGATCGACGTCAAGCGGGGCCAGATCATGCTCGTTCCACCGGATCAGGACCTTGTCAGTGGGATCCGCGTTCTCATACGTATCAATTTCGACCGTGACAGCCCGCTGGTTCACCGCGCCTTCACGCGCATGTTGACGGTCAATCAAGCCGCGGGCTGACAACGGCACTCTCGGCGGTTTGAGAATGCCCGGAGCCGGATTCAAATTGACAAAAACCGCCAAAAGCGTTGAGCGCGGCCCGCGATTTCCCGCCCAGTTACGGAGCCGATAGTAAACGTAGCGTTGCCCGGGACCACGTCCACGAATATCTGCCTCATACATCGTGATGACCAGACGCTTCTGGTCGATGTCTTGCTGGCTGAACGCCTGCTCACGAATTTCGATTTCCGAATCTGGTGGATCCGGGTCGTCTGTCCAGTAATAGATCGCACGATCCCTGGCTTTGACGTCCACATACAGCGGTACCTGGAACCGGACTTCGCCATACCGGGAGAGATAGTCGTCAGTGATATCGCCTGTGACATCCAGCATGATCAGACGATCGGGTTCCTGATTATCGTTCGGCGGCGATCTGTCGACGGTCACTCGCTTAATCGCCGAGTCCAACGGGTTGCCACCGTAGCTGACTCTGTACGACAGGGAATAAGTGCCGGGATCCAGCTTGTCTCGCGGGACGATAAGCGTCTTCTCTCCCGGGGAATCGAACGCCTGACGGAAGACCTCGGTGAACGGACCGCCTGCCAGTACCCAACTGACAATTACGATGTAAGGAATGGGATCAGTAAAAGGAATGCTCCAGTCAGGAACGATAACCGTCAGGTCATCTGCCAAAGCAGCACGCGGCAGCAACCCGTCGAGACTCTCCTCCCCGTCTTCGTCCTTAAGGATGGAAGGTACGCTTGGTACCTCAAGCAGGTCATCATCCCTGTGTTCAGAGCGTGTCATTGAACGAACTCCCTCGCATCAAACCAAGCAGGACATGACCAAGGAATCCATGGGTCCTTGCTGTGATTGATTTAACGACGCTGGAATCGTCCTGCCTACTGTCAGAAATTACAGGTATTGCTACCGCTCGTCGGATTCAGTGCTCGTGCCGAGAAAGTTAAACAGGTGCGCTTCTCGGAAATGTGCAGACAACGAATCGAGCTATATGACCTTGCGTCAACGCCTGCAGCAACGATGGCAGCGCCAATGATTCCAGGAGCTTCACCATGATCAAACCCACACCCAACCCGCCCGAAACCGAACGAGCCCTCGACCATTACCTCCGCACGCCCTGCTGCCGGCCTCGCAACGCCGAACGCTGCTGGGGCTTGCGCAATTGATCATGCTCGGGGGCTGGCGGTGAATCGGATGCTGGATAATCTGGAGTTGCCGGGGTGAAGCAGGGATCGAGAATCCCTGCTGATTGATCGGGTGACAGCTCTGGCGCCTTCGCGAGCAAGCTCGCTCCCACAGGGATCTGCGCCGATCACAAATCCCTGTTGCACCGTCAGACTTGCTCGCGAAGGCTGACTGACAGGCAATGCATCTCTACAGGCAGAAAAAACCCGCCGCCCCGGTTGAACGGGACGGCGGGTTTTGTCGTTTCAAACTGCGCTTACACCGTATCCACCTTCAACGAATGATCATTCAGCATCCCGCTGATGATCATCGCCGTGTCATGCCCGCCAGCCACCACCCCACCCGCTCCCGGCGTCACGCCGTAGTGACTGGCGAGGTTGACGCCGGCCAAGTCGATGGTCTGGTTCGGCGTGGCGCCGGCCATGGCGCTGACGTCGATGCTGGTGAGCACCGAGGCGCCGCTGCCGGTGACGGTGAAGTGCAGGTAGTCATCCAGCGAGGCGGTGGTGCCGTTTTCGCCTTGCAGCAGTTGCGACAGGTCGAGCTTGTCAGTGCCGGGGGTGAAGTCGGTGATCAGGTCGTGGCCGCTGTTGCCCTTGAGCCACTGGAAGGTGTCGGTCCCTGCGCCGCCGGTCAGGGTGTTGTTGCCCATGCCGCCAATCAGCAGGTCATCACCGCCGCCACCGTTGAGGATGTCGTTACCGAGGCCACCGTTGATCACGTTGTTATTGTTATCGCCGGTGAGGGTGTCGTTGAAGTTCGAGCCGACGAGGTTTTCGATGCCGGTCAGGGTGTCAGTGCCGGCACCGAGGGTGTTTTGCGCACCGAGCAGGCCGAGGTTGACCGTCACTCCGGCGGTGGCGTGGGTGTAGCTGGCAGTGTCGATGCCAGTACCGCCGTCGAGCCAATCGTTGCCCGGGCCGCTGTAGAGCAAGTCGTTACCGGCACCGCCGTGCAGCTCGTTGTTGCCTGAGCCTGCGGTGAGCACATCGTTGCCGTCGCCGGCGTTGATGATGTTGTCGCCGCTGCCGGCCACCAGCACGTCATCCCCCGAGGTGCCGGTGAGGGTGTGGCCGTCCTGATAACTGATGGTCACGTTGGCGGTGTCGCTGCCGCCATGGTTGTCGTTGGCGGTGTAGCTGCCGTGGAAGTCCGGGGTGATGTCGTGGGCCCCGGCGTAGTTGAGGGTCATGGTCAGTTGATAGTTTTCCGCCGCATTGGTGTTACTGCCACTGGTATTGGTGATGTTGGTGATGTGGATCTGGTAAGTGCCGTCGGCGCTGGCGGTGATGGTGCCGCCGTCGGCAATGGCCACGAACGCGCCGCCATTGAGCGAATACTCCATGGTGACGTGCCCGGCCGCCAGGTTGTGATCCAGGTTCAGCGTTTCGCCCTGTTTCAGTTTGACGGTGATCAGGTCTTCATCGTTGGCATTGGCGTTGGTCACCGCGCCGAGGTAGCCGCTGATCACCAGTACAGCGGTCATCGCTGCGGTGTTGGCCGCGAACGCATTGCGCACATCGGCCAGGGTCTGGTTGGCGGCGCTGTTGCTGTTACCGCTGAACGTAATGGCGCCGGTGCCGGTGAAGTCCGCGCCCTTCGCTGCCCAACCGGTGTTGAAAGTGGTCGGTGTGGCGTTGAGAGTATCGCTGTTCGGATCGGTGTCGTTGGCCAGCAACAGTTCGCCCGGCACCACGATATTGCCCGACAGCACGTTGGTGATGACGTGGTCATCCACCGCCACTGGCGGCGCATTGGGGATCACTTTTACCGTCAGCGTCGAGCTGGCGAGGTCGCCGTCGTTGTCGCTGACGGTGAAGCCTATGTTCTCGGTGATGACCACCGCCGTGGTTTTCTGCGAGGTGTAGGTGTAGTCGCCAGTGTCGAGATTGATCAGCAGTGTGCCGCCGTTATTGGTGGCGATGCTCAACGTGTTGTTGGCGGTGTTGAAAGTACCGTGATTGGTGCCGCCGCTTGGCGTCAACGAGCCTTGGCCGCTCAGGGCTTTCGGATCATAGGTGTAGGTGGTGCCGTCAACGACGATGGACTTGATGAAACCGCCATCGGCGCCAAAGGTGCCGCCCTCGCCCAGCAACGAACCGGTAACTGGCGCGCCCTGCACCGTGCCCGACAACACAGAGTTGAGCTGATTGAGGTCGGTGACCACTACCGCGTTGGTGTTGGTATGGCTGATGCCGTCGTACGCCAGCGGGTCGAGGTTGGCGTTGCTCACGCCGCTACCCAGTCCAATCGCGTAGTTCTTGATGTTGTTGGCATCGAGGAAGTTTTTCAGCGCGGCTTCGTCAGCAGCGTTGATGTCACCTTCGTTGGGTTTACCGTCCGAGAAGAAGTAACCGACGTTCTGCGCCCCGGTGAGTTTGCCCGAGGTGTTGAACGCAGTTTGCATGACCGCCACTGCCGCGTCGTAGTTGGTGCCACCGCCGGCGGTGAGTCCGGCGAGAATGGTTTTGGCGGTTGCCACATCGACCCACACCGTGGTTCGGTCAGTGGCGTTGCTGCTGAAGGTGACGAGCTGGACTTTGACATCGCCGAGGTCGTCGTACTTGTCGAGCAAGGCACTGATCGCCTGCTTGGCCAGCGCCAGTCGCGACAGACCCGGCACGCCAGAGGCGTCGGCCATACTGCCGGAGATGTCGAGGACGATAAGCAGGTTGGAGTCGATTTCCACCGCGGCGACCGAACGATCCGACGCCACGGCTTTTGGCACGTCATCGACGATGTTCACCACAAGGGTGCTGGTGGTGCTGTTGCCCAGCGCGTCAGTGGCTTTGTAGGTAAAACTTTCGCTGAGGGTGTTCGCGCCGTCGTTAGCGCTCGGCGAGGTTTTCGGCGCCGAGGTCAGCGTGTAGGTGTAAGTGCCGTCGGCGTTGAGCTGGATCTGTCCGTAAGTGCCAGTGGCGCTGCCAACCAGGGTGTAGGTGATCGCGCCCGTGCCGCCAGTGACCGCGCCGACCAGCGTGCCGGTGGCGGTTTCGCCAGTGTTGGTCGGGTCGCTGCCGGTGACCGTACCAGGGGCCAGATCCGCGCCGTCCTTGCTCAGATCGAGGGCTTTTTCGTAGACCGTCACGTCCTGATCGACCGAGGCCACCAGTTTGCTGTCGGCGACGTTGATGGTGACAGTCGTGGTGCTTTCATCGCCGTCGCTGTCGCGGATGGTGTAGGTGAAGGTGTCGGTGGCGCCCGGCGGGCTCACCGAGTTCGGGTTGCTGTGGTAAACGGCGTTGCCCAACGCATCAAGGGTCAGGTAACCGAAGTTGCCATTGATGTTGCTGTTGAGGCCGCCAATGGCCGAGGTGCCGGTATTGCTGCCGGCGCGCACGCCGACCACCGTGGCCGCGCCATCGGCACCGCTGATGTCATTACCCAGCACGCTGACGTTGACCGTACCGCCCTCCGCCACCGAGCCGGTGTCGGGTTTGGCGGTCGGCAGGTCATCGATGATGTTGACGTTGATCTGGCCGTTGGCGGTGCTGCCATCGGTATCCGTCGCCACCACGTTGAAGTTCTCAGTGAGGCTATTCGCGCCGTTACCGCTCGGGTGGGCTTCGTTATCGACCAGTGTGTAGCTGTAACTGACCACGCCAGTCGCCGGGTTGTAACCGGTGACAGTGAAGGTGCTGCCCAGCGGCGAGACGACCGATTGCGGGAAGCCTGCGGCGACACCATTGGTGACCACGGCGATGCCGCCGACGGTCAGGGTTTGCAAGCCATCGAGCGCCGTGACGGTGAAGGTGCCGCTCTGGGTCAGCGCCGGGGTGTCGGGGCTGGTGCCGTCGCTGAGGTTTTTCTCGTAGACGGTGAGTTCGCCGCCGTTGACGTCGAGGCCGTTGAGCACCACCGGATCGTCGTTGTTGTGGATGTTCAGCACCAGGTTGGCAGTGCTGGTATCGCCGTCGGCATCGGTCAGGGTGTAGGTGAACGTCTCGGTGCCGTTGCCGCCGCCGTGCAGGTTTTTGAAGTCGGCATCGTTGGGGTTCAGCGTGTAGGTGTACGTGCCGTTGGCATTCAGCACCAGCGTGCCGTAAGTGCCGGTGAACGTACCGGCAGTGATTGGCCCGGCATTCGGCCCGGTCGCGACCACGTCGGCACCTTGCACATCGTTGGTCAGCACATTGCCGGTCAGGGTCAGTTGCGTTTCCGAAGCGCTGTTGGCGTTGCTGTCGTTCACAGCTTTTGGCACGTCATCGACGATGCTGACGACAATGGTGCTGGTGACGATGTTGCCCAGCGAATCGGTGGCCTGATAAGTGAAGGTTTCGCTCAGGGTATTGGCGCCGTCGTCAGCATGCGGCGTGGTGGTCGCCGGCGAGGTCAGCGTGTAGGTGTACGTGCCGTTGGGGTTGAGGACGATTTGCCCGTAGTTGCCGGTGGCGCTGCCAACCAGCGCGTAACTGATCGCACCGACTGCCCCGGTGACCGAGCCGACCAGGGTGCCGGACGCAGTTTCGCCGGTGCTGGTCGGGTCGCTGCCGGTGACCGTACCGGGCGCCAGATCCGCGCCGTCCTTGGTCAGGTCGAGGGCTTTCTCGTAGACGGTGACGTCGGTGTCGCTGGTCGCGTTCAGTTTGCTGTTGGCGACATCGATGGTGATGGTGGTGGTGCTTTCATCACCGTCGGAATCGCGCACGGTATAGGTGAACACATCCACCGCGCCCGGACCACTCACGGCGTTGGGATTGCTGTGGTAAACGGCGTTGCCATTGGCGTCCAGGGTCAGGTAACCGTAGGTGCCATTGATGTTGCTGTTGAGGCCGCCTATCGCCGAAGTCGAGGTATCGGAGCCAGCGCGCACGCCGACCACGGCACCGGTTACGGCCGGGCCATCGGCGCCGCCGATGTCATTGTCCAGCACGTTGCCGCTGACGGTGCCGCCCTCTGCCACCGATGCGGCGTCAGGATGAGCGCTGGGCAAATCATCGACGATGTTGACGTTGATCTGACCGTTGGCGGTGCTGCCATCAGTGTCGGTGGCGACGACGTTGAAGTTCTCGGTGATGCTGTTGGCGCCGTTGGCGTTCGGGTGAGTCTCGTTGTCGACCAGGGTGTAGCTGTAACTGACCACGCCGGTCGCCGGGTTGTAACCGGTGATGGTCAACGTGCTACCGAGCGGCGTGACGACCGATTGCGGGAAGCCTGCCGCCACGCCACCGGTGACCACGTTGATGCCGCCCACGGTCAGGGTTTGCAGACCGTCGAGAGCGGTGACGGTGAAGGTGCCGCTCTGGGTCAGGGCCGGCGTGTCAGGGCTGGTGCCGTCACTGAGGTTTTTTTCGTAAACCGTCAGTTCGCCGCCGTTGACGTCGAGGCCATTGAGGTAGACCTGATCGTCATTGTTGTGGATGTTCAGCACCAGATTCGCGGTGCTGGTATCGCCATCGGAATCGGTGATGGTGTAGGCGAAGGTTTCCGTGCCATTGCCACCGCCGTGGAGGTTCTTGAAGTCGGCATCGTTGGTGTCCAGGGTGTAGGTGTACGTGCCGTTGGCGTTGAGCACCAAGGTGCCGTAAGTGCCAGTGAACGAGCCTGGGGTTACCGGCCCGGTCGGTACGCGGTCGGCGCCTTGCACATCGTTGGTCAGGACATTGCCAGTCAGGGTCAGCAAGGTTTCCGATGCGGTGCCGGAGTTGCCGTCATCTACGGCTTTGGGCAGGTCGTCGACGATGTTTACGTCGAGGGTGGCATTGGCGGTGGTGCCGTTGTCATCGACCACGGTGACGGCGAATTGCTCAGGCAGATTGTTCGCGCCGTTGGCGGTGGGATGCGCTTCGTTGTCGACCAGGGTGTAGCTGTAGCTGACCACGCCGGTGATGGCGTTGAAACCGGTGATGGTCAGTGTGCTGCCGAGCGGTGTGGTGACCGATTGAGGGAAACCTGCGGCCACGCCGTTGGTGACAACGGCAATGCCACCCACAGTCAGGGTCGTCACGCCGTCGAGTGCAGTGACAGTGAAACTGCCGCTTTGGGTGAGCGCGGTGGAATCCGGTGCGCTGCCGTCAGTGAGGTTTTTCTCGTAAACGGTGAGTTCGCCGCCATTGACGTCAAGGCCGTTGATGATCACCGGATCATCGTTGTTGTGGATCTGCAGCACCAGATTCGCCGTGCTGGTATCGCCGTCCGAATCGGTGAGGGTGTAGGCGAAGGTTTCCGTGCCGTTGCCACCGCCGTGCAGGTTTTTGAAGTCTGCGTCGTTGGTGTTCAGGGTGTAGGTGTAAGTACCGTTGGCGTTGAGCACCAAGGTGCCGTAAGTGCCGGTGAAAGTGCCAGCCGTCACTGGGCCGGTGGGTACGCGATCGGCGCCTTGCACATCGTTGGTCAGAACGTTGCCAGTCAGGGTCAGACTGGTTTCAGAAGCAGTGCCAACGTTGGAGTCATCCACGGCTTTGGGTAGATCGTCGACGATATTCACATCAAGGGTCGCGTTGGCCGTGGTGCCGTTGTCATCGACCACGGTGACGGCGAACTGCTCGGGCAGATTGTTCGCGCCGTTGGCGGTGGGATGCGCTTCGTTGTCGACCAGGGTGTAGCTGTAGCTGACCACGCCGGTGGTGGCGTTGAATCCCGTGATGGTCAGTGTGCTGCCGAGCGGTGTAGTGACCGATTGAGGGAAACCTGCGGCCACGCCGTTGGTGACAACGGCAATGCCACCCACAGTCAGGGTCGTCACGCCGTCAAGCGCAGTGACAGTGAAACTGCCGCTTTGGGTCAACGCGGTGGAATCCGGTGCGCTGCCGTCAGTGAGGTTTTTCTCGTAAACGGTGAGTTCGCCGCCATTGACGTCAAGGCCGTTGATGATCACCGGATCATCGTTGTTGTGGATCTGCAGCACCAGATTCGCCGTGCTGGTATCGCCGTCCGAATCGGTGAGGGTGTAGGCGAAGGTTTCCGTGCCGTTGCCACCGCCGTGCAGGTTTTTGAAGTCTGCGTCGTTGGTGTTCAGGGTGTAGGTGTAAGTGCCGTTGGCGTTGAGCACCAAGGTGCCGTAAGTGCCGGTGAAAGTGCCAGCCGTCACTGGGCCGGTGGGTACGCGATCGGCGCCTTGCACATCGTTGGTCAGAACGTTGCCAGTCAGGGTCAGACTGGTTTCAGAAGCAGTGCCAACGTTGGAGTCATCCACGGCTTTGGGTAGATCGTCGACGATATTCACATCAAGGGTCGCGTTGGCCGTGGTGCCGTTGTCATCGACCACGGTGACGGCGAACTGCTCGGGCAGATTGTTCGCGCCGTTGGCGGTGGGATGCGCTTCGTTGTCGACCAGGGTGTAGCTGTAGCTGACCACGCCGGTGGTGGCGTTGAAACCGGTGATGGTCAGAGTGCTGCCGAGCGGTGTGGTGACCGATTGAGGAAAGCCTGCTGCCACACCATCGGTGACGACTGCAATGCCGCCGACAGTCAGGGTCGTCACGCCGTCAAGCGCAGTGACAGTGAAACTGCCGCTTTGGGTGAGCGCGGTGGAATCCGGCGCGCTGCCGTCACCGAGATTTTTCTCGTAGACCGTCAACTCTCCACCTTCGACGTTCAGGCCGTTGATGACCACCGGATCGTCATTGTTGTGGATCTGCAAAACCAGATTCGCGGTGCTGGTATCACCGTCCGAATCGGTGATGGTGTAGGCGAAGGTTTCCGTGCCATTGCCACCACCGTGCAGGTTTTTGAAGTCCGCATCGTTGGTGTTCAGCGTGTAGGTGTAAGTGCCGTTGGCGTTGAGCACCAAGGTGCCGTAAGTCCCGGTGAATGTACCGGCAGTGACCGGGCCAGTCGCTACACGATCGGCACCTTGCACATCGTTGGTCAACACGTTGCCGGTCAGTGTCAGCTGGGTTTCAGACGCCGTGCCATTGCTGTCATCAAAGGCTTTGGGCACGTCGTCGGTGATGTTGACGTCGAGCGTGCCGGTCGCCGTGTCGCCATTGCTGTCGCCGGCAATCACGGTGAACTGTTCGCTGAGATTGTTGGCACCGTCGCCGGCCGCATGGCTTTCGTTGCCATTGAGGGTGTAGCTATAGCTGACAACGCCAGTCGCCGGGTTGTACCCGGTGATGGTCAGGGTGTTACCCAGTTGCGAGGTGATCGATTGCGGGAAGCCGATCGGCACACCGCCAACGATAACGTTGATGCCGCCAATGCTCAGGCTGGTCAGACCATCCGGTGCCGACACGGTGAAGCTGCCGCTTTGGGTGAGCGCGCCGGGGTTGGCGGCCGAACCGTCAGGCAGATTGGCTTCATTGAGATTGAGTTCGCCGCCGGGCACGGCCAGGCCCGTGAGGGTTACCGGATTGTTGACCGGTGGCGGCACCACGACCGCCGGGGTGTCATTGCCGTTATCGATCACGGCGTTGTGGCGTTCTTCGGGGAATTCGGGAATACCGCCGAACCCGGCAGTGGGGAAACCGATGATCGGATCGACCCGGCCGCCGACTTCCGTCAGCAACACAAAACTGTGGCCACCGCCCAGCTCACCCGGCGCACCGCCTGCGGCGTTCGGACCGGCAGCCGTGGCTTCAGCGGTTTTGCTCGGGTCGTCACCGGCGGCGATGGCTTTCTGGATCTGCTCAACGTCCGTCAGTTGCGCTTCGCTCGGGGTCAAGGCTTCCGGCGCATTTACGTGGGCGGCCTGATCGGCCAGCAACTGACCGGTCATGGTCAGGCTGCTGTCGCGCCCCAGGGTCAGTTCCTGGCCGTTCTGCAGATGAACGGCGACGGCGCCTTCTGCGCCGGTGATCAGTTGATCGCCGGCATACAGGCGATCCCCCTCAACCAATGCGCGTTTAGTACCGTCGGCTGACTGGGCGAAAACCTGGCCAATGACTTTAGTGACTATCCCGATGAGCGTTGCCATGTGAAATCCTCCGCTGCCGACCACCGTCGGCACTGGTAAGCGAAGCAGCCCATGGCTCAATCGGGTTGTCGAAGGCGACGCTCGCACCTTCGACAGTTCGTTTCGCAGGTGGCGCCTTGGGAAAACTTCAGTGCGATCAAGCACTTCCGAACCCTGATCAAGACAGCATGCCCACTAACGCTACGTAACGGTGGTGAATCACCAGAGTGACAAAAATCTGTCGCTCATCAACCGCTACGCGTCCCTCCCCTTCAGCAGTACTTCGCCGTATGTCGCAAAGTGAGTGGAACTTTCCTCAAGCCTTTTTGTGCTCCCTAAAGCGCATAAAACAAAGGCTTTCACGCTGAACAATGTGCCGGTTTTTACAAAGCGCATAAGTTTTTTTCGGCATAAGCCTTATGAAAATTTTTTCTTAGCTACGCTTCAGGATGTTCTTAGCTCTGTTGTTACAAGAGTGAAACGCCTACACCTAAAAATATCGTCAAATATTTGGCGACAGTAACACACCATCAGGACTCAGGGAGATGCACCCATGCGCGTTCTAACCCCCCTCTGCAGCGCGGTTTTGCTGGCCATGGCTTGCACTTCCCAAGCCCAGGCCATGAACCTCACCGAGGCCATCCAAAGCACCATCGCCACTCACCCGGAACTGGCTTCGCGCGTGGATGCGCGCCTGTCGGCTGATGAACAAGTCAAAGTCGCCAAGGGCGGCTTCTATCCGTCCGTCGATTTGAACGCCGCTTACGGCCGTGGCTACAGCGACAACACCAACACCCGGGCTTTCGGTAATCACCACACCGAAATCCTCAATTACACCCAGTCCGAGCTGCGTCTGCGGCAGATGCTGTTCGACGGTTTCAACACCGCCAACGAAGTCGAGCGCACCAAAGGCGTGTCCAATTCGCGTGCGTACTACGCGCAAGGCACTGCCCAGGATCTGGCCCTGCGTACCATTGAGGTCTACCTCGAGGTGCTCAAGCGGCGCGAACTGGTGACGCTGGCCCGCAACAACCTGCAGGCGCATTTGCGCGTCAACGACCAGATCGGCCTGCGCACCGAGCGTGGCGTCGGCAGCACCGCTGACTCTGACCAATCGGTGGCCCGTAAGGCGTTGGCGCAAAACAACCTCGACACCGCCGAAGTCGACCTGTCTGACGCCGAAGCCAACTTCTACAGCGTGGTCGGGCGCATGCCCGATGAGCTGGAAACCCCGGCCTCGACCCGTGGCGAACTGCCAACCGAATTGCGTGAAGCCCAGCAGAGCATGGTCGATAACAACCCGTATCTGAAATCGGCGCAGGCTGATGTGCAATCGGCCGAGAGCCAGTACGAAGTCGCCAAGTCGCCGTTCTATCCACGCTTCGACGCTGAAGCGGCCGTCGGCGCGAACAACAACGTGCAGGGCGATGAAGGCCACGACAACGAATGGCGCGTGGGTGTGGTGATGAACTACAACCTGTTCCGCGGCGGCAGCGACAAGGCGCGACTGGCCTCCGATGCGCATCAGATCAACCAGGCGATGGACATCCGCAACAACGCCCTGCGCCAACTCAACGAAAACATCCGCCTGGCGTGGAACGCCATGGTCAATGCGAAGAAACAGACCCCGACCGCCCGCGAATACGCCGAAACCACCAAACGCGTGCGTGCCGCGTATCAGGATCAGTTCGGCCTCGGCCAACGCACCCTGCTCGACCTGCTCGACAGTGAAAACGAGCTGTACAACGCCAACCGTCGTTACACCGAAATCCGCTACACCGAGGAATATTCGATGTACCGCGTGCTGGCGAACATGGGCCAGTTGCTGAGCAAGCAGCGGGTCGTGCTGCCCGCCGATGCGATCGCAGCGACCGAAGTGAAAAACGAAGCGCGCCTGCCCGAACTGAAGTAAGTCCCATGCAGGAGCTGCCGAAGGCTGCGATCTGACCGTTCCCTCGCTCTGCGTGGGAACGATCACGCGTCGAGCGCAGTGCATGGGAACGATCAATGAAGCCGTAACAGGGGAGCGATCAATATGACCAGCATGGAACCCGGCCACTCCGGGATTGATCCGCGGCTGAGCTTCGATGATCCGTTACTCGACGGTCTGTTGATCCTCTGCAAACTGCATGGCGCGACGGTCAGTCGTGCCAGCCTGAGCGCCGGGCTGCCCCTCAACAAACCGCGTCTGAGTCTGGACCTGCTGCCCCGCGCTGCCGCCCGGGCCGGGTTGCAGGCGCGTATTTTGCGCCGCGATCTGAAAGACATCTCGCCACTCAATCTACCGATTCTGCTGCTCCTCAACGACGGTCGCACTGCTGTTTTACGGCGCTTCGGCGACGACGGCAAAGCGCTGATCCTGCCCAGCGAAGCCGATGGCGGCGAGCAATGGATCAACCGTGAAGAACTCGCCGAGCACTATAGCGGCCAGGCCTTGTTCGCCCGCCCGCGCCACGAACTCGAAGATCTGCGCTCGCCGCTGGTACCACGGGTGCATGCGTGGTTTCGCGACACCCTGAAACTGTCGAAATGGCTGTACAGCGATGCAATCCTCGCCAGTTTTCTGATCAACCTGTTGGGTCTGATGGTGCCGCTGTTTGTCATGCAGACCTACGACCGCGTGGTGCCGAATCAGGCCACGTCGACCCTGTGGGTGCTGTCGATCGGCTTGCTGATAGGCACCGGGTTTGAATTGGTACTGCGGGTGGTCCGCGCGCACCTGCTCGACACCGCCGGCAAGAAAACCGATGTGATCCTTTCCGCGACGTTGTTCGAGCGCATCACCGGTATGTCGATGAAGGCACGGCCGGCGACCATTGGCGGTTTTGCCCAGAGCATTCATGACTTTCAGGGGCTGCGTGAATTTCTCACGGCGGTGACCCTGACCAGCCTGATCGATCTGCCTTTCGTGGTGCTGATGCTGGTGGTGATCGGCCTGCTCGGCGGCTGGCTGGTGGTGATTCCGCTGCTGGCGTTTCCGATCACCATCCTCTTCGCGATGATCATTCAGGTGCGCCTGCGTGACACCGTGCAAAAGAGCCTGAGCCTCGGCGCCGAACGCCAAGCGGTGCTGATTGAAACCCTCGGTGGCCTGGAAACCCTCAAGGCTTGCAGCGCCGAGAGCGAGCGCCAGCACAAATGGGAAAGCACCCACGGCGCCCTCACCCGCCTCGACAGCCACGCGCGCAATCTATCGGCGCTGGCCACCAACGGCACGCTGTTCATTCAACAGTTTTCGGGGATGGCGACGATTGTCGCCGGGGTCTACAGCATCATCGCCGGCAACCTCAGCGTCGGTGCGCTGGTCGCCAGTTACATGCTCGGCAGTCGTGTACTCGCGCCGCTGGGGCAGATCGCCGGGCTGATCACCCGCTATCAGCAAGCGCAATTGACCATGAAAAGCACCGATGCGCTGATGGCCCTGCCGCAGGAACGCGATGGCAAACAGCGGCCACTGGAACGCACGCAACTGCAAGGTGCGCTGGACGTCAGCGGCGTGACCTTTCACTACAACGGCCAGAATGCCCCGGCGCTGAGCAATGTCAGCTTCAGTCTGAAACCCGGCGAACGGGTCGGCATCATCGGCCGCAGCGGTTCAGGCAAAAGCACCTTGGCGCGATTGGTCATGGGTTTCTATGAACCCCAAGAAGGCCAACTGCTGCTCGACGGCCTCGACCTGCGCCAACTCGACGTCGCCGACCTGCGCCAGCAAATCGGTTACGTCGCCCACGACCTGCCGCTGCTGGCCGGCAGCCTGCGCGACAACCTGACTCTCGGCGCACGTTATATCAGCGATTCGCGGATGCTCGAAGTGGCCGAACTGACTGGCGTTACCGAACTCGCTCGCCAGCATCCGCAAGGCTTCGATCGGCCAGTGGGCGAGCGCGGACAATTGCTCTCCGGCGGTCAGCGTCAGGCGGTGTTGCTGGCGCGTTCGCTGTTGCTCGATCCACCGATCATGCTGCTCGACGAACCCACCAGTGCCATGGACAACAGCAGCGAAGACCAACTGCGGCAGAAGCTGCACGGCTGGGTGCAAGGCAAGACATTGCTGCTGGTCACCCACCGCACCTCGATGCTGAGTCTGGTGGACCGGTTGCTGGTGCTGGACAACGGCCGGGTCGTCGCTGACGGTCCCAAAGAAGCGGTCATCGATGCACTGCGCAAGGGCCGTGTCGGCTCGGCGGCGGTCTAGGAGTTGCCCCATGTCTGCTTCCTCCGATAGCAAAGATCGCGGCTACTTCGACAGTTTCGGTAAAAGCGCCGAAGCCGAATTCATGCCGGAAACCGCTGGCGCTTCGTTACAGGATTCGCCGCGCTGGTCACGGATCACCGTGTGGCTGGCGGCGGCGCTGCTGATCAGTGCGGTGGTCTGGGCCAAATTCGCCGTGCTCGAAGAAGTGACCATGGGCGAAGGCAAGGCGATTCCATCGAGCAAGGTGCAGGTGATCCAGAACCTCGAAGGCGGCATCGTCACCGAGATCTTTGTGCGTGAAGGGCAAATGGTGAACAAGGGCGATACCCTGCTGCGCCTGGATGACACGCGCTTTCGCTCGAACAAGGGCGAGAGCGAGGCTGATCGTTATGCGCTGACGGCGCAGGTCGAACGGCTGTCGGCGGAGGCCGAGGGGCGGCCGTTCAAGCTTTCCGATGAGGTGATCGCCAAAGCGCCGCAAGTCGCCGAGGACGAACGCTCACTGTACGAACAACGCCAGCGCCGCTTGGCCAGCGAGCAGCGCACGTTGAGCGAACAACTGCGGCAGAAGACTCAGGAACTGGCCGAGTTTCGCTCCAAGCAAGGTCAGTTCAGCTCGAGTCTGGCGTTGCTGCAGCAAGAGATGAACATGTCCGAACCGCTGGTGAAAACCGGTGCGGTGTCACCCGTGGAAATCCTCCGCCTCAAGCGCAGCGCGGTAGAAATCCGAGGCTCGCTAAACGCCACGACCCTGGCGATTCCCCGCGCCGAATCGGCGATTGCCGAGATCCGCAGCAAGATCGACGAGTCGGAGCAAACCTTCCGCTCCGAGGCGGCGAAAGAGCTGAATGAGAAACGCACCGACCTGTCGAAAATCACCGCGACCAGCATCGCCATCGACGACCGCGTCACCCGCACGACGGTGACCTCACCGGTGCACGGGGTGATCAAGCAATTGAAGGTCAACACCATCGGTGGCGTGGTTCAACCGGGCAGCGACATGGTCGAAATCGTGCCGCTGGAAGACAACCTGCTGATCGAGGCCAAGGTGCGTCCGCAGGACGTCGCGTTCCTGCATCCGGGCCAGAAAGCCATGGTCAAGTTCAGTGCCTACGATTACACGATTTACGGCGGGCTGAGCGCCAAGCTTGAGTTGATCGGCGCCGACACGATTACCGATGACAAGGGCAACAGTTTCTATCTGATTCAGGTGCGTACCGATAAAAACCATTTGGGCGGGGATGTGAAACCGCTGCTGATCATCCCGGGGATGGTGGCGACGGTGGACATTATTACCGGGGAGAAAAGTGTCCTGGATTACTTGCTTAAACCAGTGCTGAAAGCGCGGACCGAGGCGATGCGCGAACGCTAGAGATATCCGGATTTTGTGTTGAATTGACTGGCCCCATCGCTGGCAAGCCAGCGATGAGGCCAGCAAGAACACCGACTATTTTTCAGCATGATTACGCTGAAAGGTCTCCTCCCCCATCGCCGCAATCTGCCCCTCGATCAACGCCTCGAACGGCCTGAGCAATGACTCGAATGACGCCGGTGCCTCCAGCGTCTGCAACGCCTGCACAATCGCCTCGATGGTCGACAACGCCCCCGGTCCCGGCGCCTTGCGCAAGCGATAGCGCGATACGCCACCCTCGGCCAGTGTCACCCGTGGCAACGCCGCCAGCAGCGGATTGAGGTGCAACATCTTGCGCGCCTTGCGCCAGGTGCCATCCGGAACGACCAGCAACAGTGGCTCATCGGACTCGCCATAAGCCTGCATCGGTTGCGCATCATCAGCCGGAAACAGCAACCGCGCCTGATACCCTGGCCGGTTCAACATCGCCGGCAAATCCTCGAACACCTCACCAACGATCAGCTCGGCATTGCTCAACCCGAGTGCCGCCAACCGCGCGGTATTCAATGCATGATTGACCTCGCTCGGATGCTGCAACAGCAACACCCGCGTGCGGCTGGCGAGGCTCGGGATCAGCGAACACAGGCAATGGGTTTGTGGGCGCAGGCAGCGCGGGCATTGAATTCTGGACATCGGTCTTAAACCTGATTGAGCTGTGCTTTGAGCAAATCGCGGAAAGTCTGGATCAGCGGTTCACGGCTACGGCCCCGGCGCATGATCATCGAGAATGGCGCCTGATAACCGAAGGTCGCCGGCAGCAACACACGCAAGTCACCCTTGTCGGCCCAGGCCTGAGCATAGTGCTCCGGCAAGTAACCGATGTAGGCACCGGACAGCACCAGGATCAACTGCGCTTCCATACTTTCCACCGTCGCGGCGCTGTGTTTGAAGCCGTGGCGCGCCAGTTCGGCCTGGCTCCAGTAACCACGTCCGACCATGCGCTGCTGGGTGATGACCTGCTCAGGAATCCGCCGCTCGTTGAACAACGGATGCCGGCTGCTGCAATACAACCAGTGCTGCTCGCGGTACAGCGGCATGTAGACCAGACCGCTCATGCGCGTGGAGAACGCGCCGATGGCCAGGTCGAGGCGGTTGTCCTGCACGCCGAGTTGCAGTTCGTACGGGCTCATCACCGACAGATGCAAATGCACCGCCGGGTGTTCCTGGCTGTAGGCGCCGATGGCTTCGGCGAAGGGCAGTGCCTTGTCGCTGACGGTGGAATCGATCACACCGAGGTTGAGTGTGCCGCGCAGTTCGCCCTTGAGCGCGGCGGCGTATTGCTCGAAACCTTCAAGTTCGGCGAGTAGGCGCAGGGTTTCCTGATGGAACAACTCACCCTTGCTGGTCAGGCTGAACCCGCCGCGTCCGCGATGGCACAGCACCAGGCCGAGCGCGGCTTCTAGCTGGCTCATGTAGGTGCTGATCGCCGAGGTCGACAGGTTGAGTTCCTGTTGCGCGTTGGCAAAACCCTGATGACGCACGACGCTGACGAAAATGCGCAATAGTTTCAGGTCGGGTAAAGCGTTGGCCATGTCTGCTCCGGGCTTTGTAACTGTGTGTCTGTGGGAAAAGCCCCTCACCCCAGCCCTCTCCCGGAGGGAGAGGGAGCCTACCGAGCTGTTATGAGGATTTACGCCGACCTGCGATATCGAGTCGAACTCAGGATTTGAAAGCAATGGAGATCAGCTCCCTCTCCTGGGGGAGAGGGCTGGGCGGGCGGCGTTCCGATGAGGGCAACAATCCCCAGCCGAACACACCATTCGAATCCGCCAAAGTCTAATCCCAGCCTCGCCATTAGTTTAGAAAAATCTGAACTAAGTTTTTGCCCGTAGCGATTCTTTCCCCGCACTACATTTCGCATCATCGGCCCCACAGCGGCGCCCGACCCCGTGCTCAACGGCGCGCCGATATAAATAAAACAAAGACGATGAGGCCCTACCCGTGGACAAGATTCTTCACCAACCACTGGGCGGCAACGAAATGCCGCGCTTCGGCGGCATCGCCACCATGCTCCGACTCCCCCATGTACCGACCGCTGCCGGCCTGGACGCTGCTTTCGTAGGCGTGCCACTGGACATCGGTACTTCACTGCGCCCCGGCACCCGCTTCGGGCCACGTGACATCCGCACCGAATCGGTGATGATCCGCCCCTACAACATGGCGACCGGCGCTGCGCCGTTCGACTCGCTGGCCGTGGCCGACATCGGTGACGTGGCGATCAACACCTTCAACCTGCTCGACGCCGTGCGCATCATCGAAGAAGCCTACGACAACATCCTCGAGCACAACGTGATCCCGATGACCCTGGGTGGCGACCACACCATCACCCTGCCGATCCTGCGGGCGATTCATAAGAAGCACGGCAAGGTCGGCCTGGTGCACATCGATGCCCACGCTGACGTCAACGATCACATGTTCGGCGAGAAGATCGCTCACGGCACGACCTTCCGTCGCGCCGTCGAAGAAGGCCTTCTGGACTGCGACCGCGTGGTGCAAATTGGTCTGCGCGCTCAGGGTTACACCGCTGATGACTTCAACTGGAGCCGCGATCAGGGCTTCCGCGTAGTTCAGGCCGAAGAGTGCTGGCACAAGTCGCTGGCGCCACTGATGGCCGAAGTACGCGAAAAAGTTGGCGGCGGTCCGGTGTACCTGAGTTTCGACATCGACGGAATCGATCCGGCCTGGGCCCCTGGCACCGGCACCCCGGAAATCGGTGGTCTGACGACCATTCAGGCGATTGAAATCGTTCGCGGCTGCCAAGGCCTCGACCTGATCGGTTGCGATCTGGTAGAAGTCTCGCCCGCTTATGACACCACCGGCAACACCTCGCTGCTGGCCGCCAACCTGCTGTACGAAATGCTCTGCGTACTGCCTGGCGTGGTCCATCGCTGAGGGTCGGGTCATGAATGAACGTGATCAGGTTTTGCAAGCGGCTGCCGAACTGGTGGCCGCCTTCGCCCGTAACGATCGCGAAGCTTACTTCGGCGCGTTCAGCGCCGATGCAAGTTTCGTCTTCTACACCCTCGAACAGCCGCTGCTGTCGCGCGATGCCTATCAGGCCTTGTGGGACAACTGGCGCGCCGAGGATGGCTTCGAGGTGCTCTCGTGCACCTCGAGCAACGCCTTCGTCAGCCTGCAGGGTGACGTGGCGATTTTCATCCATGACGTGGCCACCGAGCTGCGCATGCAAGGGGAGCAACACTTCAGCCAGGAGCGCGAGACGATTGTTTTCAGGAAACAAGCGTCGAGCCTAGAACAACAAGGCCATTGGCTGGCCTGCCACGAACATTTGTCCGCAATGCCGGAAGGGCTGCCATCCCCTTAGCCAAACAGGTGACGCCTCACGCACGATGAGGCGCGCCTTTATGATCGGAGCAGATCATGAATAACAACAACAACGACCAAAGCCTTACGCAGATTGAAACCCACGGGGTCGAACAGATCCCGGACCACGAACGCAGCGCAGGCCCGACGGACTTGTTCCGGATGATCTTCGGTGGTTCGAATACCTTTGCCACCGCCGTGCTCGGCAGTTTCCCGGTGCTGTTCGGTCTGTCTTTTCAGGCCGGCGTCTGGGCGATTGTGTCGGGCGTGCTGCTCGGCTCGCTGATCCTCGCACCGATGGGCCTGTTCGGCCCGCTCAACGGCACCAACAATGCCGTGTCGTCCGGTGCGCATTTCGGCGTGCACGGGCGGATCGTCGGTTCGTTCCTGTCGCTGTTGACCGCTATCGCGTTTTTCTCGCTCTCGGTGTGGAGTTCGGGGGATGCGCTGATCGGTGGTGCAAAACGCCTGATCGGTCTGCCGGAAACCGACCTGACCCTGGGTCTGGCTTACGGTCTGTTCGCGATTCTGGTGCTGACCGTGTGCATCTACGGCTTCCGCTTTCTGCTGTGGGTGAACAAGATCGCGGTGTGGAGCGCCAGCCTGTTATTCCTGCTGGGCATCTTCGCCTTCGCCGGTCCTTTCGACGTCAACTACGCCGGTACGGTGAGCCTCGGTCAGCCGGGCTTTTGGGCCGCGTTCATCGGCGCTGCGCTGGTGGCGATGAGCAACCCGATTTCCTTCGGCGCGTTCCTCGGTGACTGGTCGCGCTACATCCCGCGTGACACCTCCAAACAACGCATCATGGCGGCGGTTGTGCTGTCGCAGATCGCCACGTTCATCCCGTTCCTGTTCGGCCTGACCACCGCGACCATCGTCGCGATCAAGGCGCCGGACTACATCGCGGCGAACAACTATGTCGGCGGTTTGCTGGCAGTGTCGCCGAGCTGGTTCTTCCTGCCGGTGTGCCTGATTGCGGTGATCGGCGGCATGTCCACCGGCACCACCTCGCTTTATGGCACCGGGCTGGACATGTCCAGCGTGTTCCCGCGCGTGCTGTCACGAGTGAAAGCGACGCTGCTGATCGGCGTGCTGTCGATTGCCTTCATCTTCATCGGTCGCTTTGCCGCGAATCTGGTGCAGAGCGTGTCGACCTTCGCTGTGCTGATCATCACCTGCACCACGCCATGGATGGTGATCATGATCATCGGCCTGCTGGTACGTCGCGGCTTCTACTGCCCGGATGACCTGCAAGTGTTCACGCGCGGCGAACAGGGCGGACGCTACTGGTTCAGCCATGGCTGGAACTGGCGCGGTCTGGGTGCGTGGATTCCGAGCGCGGCCGTTGGCCTGTGCTTCGTCAATTTGCCAGGGCAGTTCGTTGGCCCACTGGGTGAAATGGCCGGCGGCATCGACATCAGTTTACCGGTGACCCTGGGCCTGGCCTCAGTGGTGTACCTGACGCTGCTGAGCCTGTTCCCGGAACCGCGCGAAGTGTTCGGCCCGACGGATGTCCGTAGCCAGGGGGCGAAGTCGCCGGTTAAAGCAGCAATGCGCCAAGCCGCCTGAGTAAACGCCTATCTGTGGGAGCGAGCTTGCTCGCGAAAGCGATCTATCAGTCACATCACTTTTGAATGTGCCGCCGCCTTCGCGAGCAAGCTCGCTCCAACAGTGAGATTCGAATTCAGCCTCAACATAAAAAAGACAATCGGAGACACGCCATCATGGCTTTGGATTTATTCGTCGTCCTCATCTACGCCGCCGGCATGCTCTTGCTCGGCTACTTCGGCATGCGCAAGGCCAAGACCAACGAGGACTTTCTCGTTGCCGGTCGCAACCTCGGCCCAAGCCTGTATATGGGCACCATGGCCGCGACCGTGCTCGGTGGTGCGTCTACCGTCGGCACCGTGCGTCTCGGTTACGTGCACGGCATCTCCGGTTTCTGGCTGTGTGCGGCACTCGGTTGCGGCATCGTTGCGCTGAACCTGTTCCTGGCCAAACCGCTGCTGAAACTGAAGATCTACACCGTGACCCAGGTCCTGGAAAAACGCTACAACCCGATGGCCCGCTCGGCCAGCGCAGCAATCATGCTGGCCTACGCACTGATGATCGGCGTGACCTCGATCCTCGCGATCGGCACCGTGCTGCAAGTGCTGTTCGGCCTGCCGTTCTGGATCTCGGTATTGCTCGGCGGTGGCGTGGTGGTGATCTACTCGGCGATTGGCGGCATGTGGTCGCTGACCCTGACCGACATCGTCCAGTTCATCATCAAGACCGTGGGCCTGATGTTCATCCTGTTGCCGATCTGCCTGTACCGCGTCGGCGGTTGGGACGAACTGGTGCTGAAACTGCCCGCGACTGCTTTCAGCTTCACCACCATCGGCTGGGACACGATCATCACCTATTTCATGATCTACTTCTTCGGCATCCTGATCGGTCAGGACATCTGGCAACGGGTGTTCACCGTCAAGACCGCCAAAGTCGCGCAATATGCCGGCAGCATCGCGGGCATCTACTGCATCGTCTACGGTCTGGCCTGCGCGCTGATCGGCATGGCTGCGCACGTGCTGATCCCGGATCTGGACAACGTCAACAACGCCTTCGCCGCCATCGTCAAACTGTCGCTGCCGGACGGTATCCGGGGTCTGGTGATCGCTGCGGCACTCGCTGCGATGATGTCCACTGCCAGCGCCGGCCTGCTCGCCGCCGCCACCACGTTGACTGAAGACCTGCTGCCGAAACTGCGTGGCGGCAAACCGTCGAGCCTGGGCATCAACCGTCTGTTCACCCTGCTGACCGGCATCGTTGTGCTGGGTATCGCGCTGGTGGTGAACGATGTGATCAGCGCCCTGACCCTCGCTTACAACCTGTTGGTGGGCGGCATGCTGATCCCGCTGATGGGTGCGATTTTCTGGAAACGCGCAACCACCGCCGGCGCAATCGCCAGCATGGGCCTGGGTTTCGCCACAGCGCTGCTGTTCATGTTCAAGGACGGTCTGGATGCGAACACGCCGATCTACTACAGCCTGGCTGTGGGTCTGGTGAGCTTTGTGGTGGTCAGCCTGGTCTCCCCTCGCCCGGCAACCGTGGCAAGGGCGATCTAAGCTCTGATGTAACGACTTGATGCTTTCTTCGACGGGTGTGGCGTCGGTTGCCACACCCGTTTTTTTACGTCTGAAGGAAAGTGCTGATGAAGATTGTTTCTCGTGAGCAATGGTTTGAAGTGCTATCGCTCAGTGACGGCATTCGGCTGATCCATGAGCCGTATATCCGCCCGTTCTACCGCTGCAACCTCTGGCACATTCAGGGCCGCGACAAAGACCTGTTGCTGGACAGCGGTTCAGGGCTGGTCAGCCTGCGCGAGCAGCTGCCATGGATCACCGAGCGACCGTTGGTGGCGGTGGCCAGTCATTGCCATTTCGATCACATCGCCGGGCATCACGAATTTGCCGAGCGTCTGGTGCATCCCGCCGAGGCCGACATCCTTGCGGCGCCGAATGGCGAGAATGATTTGAGCCGCGCCTTCGTCGGCGATGACATGTTCGAGGCGCACCCGGATTGCCCGTTGTGCTACGCCGAATATCGGGTCAAAGCCGCGCCGGCCACCGGGTTTGTCGAGGACGGTGATGTGCTCGATCTGGGCAATCGCACGCTGCAAGTGCTGCACACGCCGGGGCATTCGCCGGGCGGGATCAGCCTGTATGAGGCGGCGACGCAAATCCTGTTCAGCGGCGACATCATCTACGACGGGCCATTGATCGAAGACGCCTACCATTCGAATCTCGAGGACTACGCCGCCAGCCTGCGGCGTTTGCAGGCGTTGCCGATCCGCACGGTGCATGGCGGGCACTTCGGCAGTTTTTCCGGGGAGCATTTGCGCTCGATGATTGACGAGTGGTTGCGCGGCCACGCCTGAGGACTGCTTCACTCAAGCACAACAACAATCAGAAAGACCTGCCATGAGAAGAGCTGCCGTGCGTGCCGCCGTGCACCGATATATCCGCCGTCTGCTGGAGACCCGCGAGTTCACCGACAACACCAGTCTGGTGCAACTGGGTCTGGAGAAAGCCGATATAGAAGATCTGATCTTTCATCTGGAAGATGAATTCGGGCTGACGGCGTTCACCGCCGAGGAAGACCGCATGCTCAAGACCGCGAAGACGGCGAATGACTTGAGCCGTTTTTTACTGGAGATCGGCCGTCATTAAAAGCAAAAGATCGCAGCCTTCGGAAGCTCCTACATTTATCCGTGCAGGAGCTGCCGAAGGCTGCGATTTCTTGATCTGAATCCTTTGATCTCGGATCGGGGGCGTTACCGGCGCCGTTGTTGACGGCGGCGCTGCTCGTCATCGGTGCGGATCGGTACAGGTTGCAGAGGCGGTTCGATCAAACCGAGGGCAACACCCAAATCGTGCAGCCAGTTTTGAATTTTCTCTTTCATCGTCATGCCCCCTTCAGGGTGGTGCTGAGCGACCGGAATTCTGAGGCCGCTTCGCACTGATAATAGTCCGAAGTCCTACGCAATGCTCGGCCAAATCCGCAATGATCTGTTACTGAATTGAACAGAATTCGCCGAGATTGGTTCAGGCTGTTTCCCGGGTTTCGATCTGAGCCGCAGGATAGACAGCCTGCTGCACCTCAATCCAGGCATTGAGGTTGGCGCCGACCATGCCCTTGCGCCACATGAGCCATGTTGTCGCACCCGAAAATGATTCGGCCAAAGGGTGCACCGCGACGCTTTCACGCCCCGGCAGACTGGCCAGCATCGACTCCGACATCAACGCCACACCACTGCCGGCAATCACGCAGGCGAGCATGCCCTGATAGGATTCGATCTCCATCGCCCGGCCCATCGTCGCGTGATAGTGCGAAAACCACGCCTCCAGACGCATGCGATACGAACATCCGCGACGAAAGGTGAACACCGACCGCCCTTCAACGTCCCGGGCGCTATGCACTGGCGGATGATCAGGTTCGGTGATCAACACCAATCGCTCTTCGCACAACGGCACCCCGTCGAGCCCCGCCAGTTCCAGCGGGCCATCGACCAACGCGGCATCCAGGCGTCCGGTCAGCAACCCTTCCAGCAACTCCCCGCTCGGCGCCGACTGCACCTGCAGATTCACTGCCGGATACTGCTTGTGATACTGCGCCAGCAGCGCCGGCAAATGGATCGCTGCCGTGCTGTACATGGTGCCCAGAGCGAAGTCGCCGGCCGGTTTGCCGCCCATCACCGCGGCACTGGCCTGATCGCGAAGGGCGAACAGTTTGCCGGTGTAATCCAACAGGACTTTTCCCGCAGGCGACAGTTGCAAACGCTGACGCTCACGGACGAAAAGCTCGACACCCAGTTGCTCTTCGAGCTGTTTAAGCCGGGTCGACAGGTTCGATGGCACCCGGTGCAGGCGTTCGGCGGCGCGGGTGATCGACCCTTCTTCGGCCACGGCCTGAAAAATCCGCAGTTGGCTGAATTCCACGAGCTTTCTCCAGAACAGAACAAGTTACTCACTATTATTCAATTTTAAAGAAAGTCAATCAGTCCTAGCCTGACGGTCATTGATCCTTCAAAGGAATTCACGACCATGTCGCCGCTGATTCGCTTATCCGCTTGCTTCGTTGCCCTGATGATGGCCATGGGCATCGGGCGTTTCGCCCTCACGCCACAAATGCCGCACCTGCTCAGTGAAGGCCAGATCGACCTGACGGCCGCCGGTCTGATTGCGGCGGCCAACTACCTCGGCTACCTGCTCGGTGCGGTGGACGCGATGTTCGCGCATCGCCCGCAACAGGTGCAGCGGCGCCTGCACGGTGGCTTGTGGCTGTGTGTGCTGTTGACCCTGGCGTCATTTTGGGCGGATGGGTTCTGGTCGCACCTTGTGCTGCGCTTTGGCACCGGGGTGGCGAGTGCCTGGGTGCTGGTGATGATCACTTCGTTGAGTCAACCGTTGGCGGCGGCAGCAGGTCGTCCGAGATTGGGCGCACTGGTGTTTGCCGGACCGGGGTTGGGGATTTTTCTGACAGGGTTGTTGGCGCTGGTCTCACATCTGTTGCAGCAGACGTCCGCGACGTTGTGGCTGATTTATGCAGCGACTGCGTTGATGATGATGCTGGGTGTCTGGCGTCTGCTGCCAACGCCTGTCGCAACGGCGACGGTGATTGCAGCGCCGGTTAGTCCATCGAGTCGGGGCATTGGCCGGCTGGCGGGAATTTATGCGCTGTACGGCATCGGTTACATCATTCCGGCGACCTTCCTCTCGCAAATGGCCAATGCACAGTTTCACGGGCAATGGCAGGCGGATTTGTTCTGGCCTTGTTTTGGTCTGGCTGCGGCGCTTGGCGTGTTGCTGGTGAGCCTGCGTCGTCACGATCCCGCAACCACCCGTCACTGGTTGATGGCGACGCTGTGGCTGCAAGCGGCCGGCGTGTTTGCCTGTCTGCTCGGCAGCGGCAGCGGACTCGCGTTGGGGGTGCTCCTGTGTGGCACGCCGTTCCTCGCCTGCATGCAACTGGTGATGCAGCGCTCGCGGGAGCTGGCACCGCATGCCACCCAGCGCAATGCCGGCATGCTCACCGCCTGCTTTGCGGTCGGCCAACTCAGCGGCCCGTTGCTGGCAGCACTGAGCAGCCATTTCAGCGGCGGCCTGCATCCGGCGCTGGTAATTGCCGGCAGCGGCTTGCTGATCGCTGGCGGCCTGGCGATGCAGTCGACTAGCGCTGGCCCAGCGCTTTGCGCAAACGCCGACGCAGCCACTGTTCGGCGCTGACAAAGGTGATGCCGAGCAACACCAGCACGGCGCCGATGACGAAGTTCACACTCAGCTGTTCGCCCAGCAGGATCACACCGAAGGTCACGCCGAACAACGGCGTCATGAACGAAAAAACCGCAAGGTTCGCCGCCAGATAACGGCGCAGCAGCCAGAACCAGATCAGGTAACTGAAGAACGACACCACCAGCCCTTGGAACAGCACGCTGGCCACCGCCACGGGAGTCAGGCTGACATGAGTGATCTGGCCGCTGAACAGCGCGATCAGCAGCAGGCCGAGAAAACCGACGATCAACTGATAAAACAGGGTCAACGTCACCGGTGCTTCCGACAGACGCGATGCGCGGACCACCACGGTGGTCGCGCCCCAGCAGGCACCGGCCAGTACACCGAAGGCATCGCCCAACAACATACGGCGGTCGAGATTGTCCCATGACACGCCACCGGCGAAGGCAATCGCGATGCCAATGAACGCGAGCAGAATGCCCAGCCATTGCAGCGGTCGCAGCCGCTCACTGGCCAACAGAAAATGTACGCCCAGCGCAGTGAAAATCGGCGCTGTGTAAAGGAACACCGACATATGTGCGGCAGTGGTCAGTTGCAGGCCTTCGGCGATGAAAAAGAACTCAAGACCAAACAGCGCACCGGCCAACAAGCCCCCGCGCCAGGTAACGCCGACCTGATCCCAGCCACCCTTCCAGCAGATCAGCAAACCGACCAGCAGCGCGGAAATCCCCGAGCGCGCCGCCGCTTGCATGACTGGCGCAATGTCCGGCGCCGCCCATTTGATCATCACCTGCTGCACGCCCCAGATCAGGCACAGGCCGATCATCACTTGCAAGGCAAAACTATCGGCATTACGCCGCTCGACACTCACCGCGACACCTCGAACACGCACAACATGGCAGGCCATCCAATGGTCAAAAACAATGCTGGGGATTATCAATCAGTCGGGCGGAAAAAACCGTCTGGAAAAGACATTTAGTTCTTCAGTGGCGTCAGCGCTGAGTGGCTGTCGGCTTCGCCGCCATTCGCGAGCAGGCTCGCCCCCACTTTGGAATGCGTTCCCCTGTGGGAGTGAGCCTGCTCGCGAAGAGGCCGGCATTGCTTACCTGCATTTCGGATCAGACCTTGCCAAACCGCCTCGCCAATAAAAACCCGACGCTACAAGCCACCGCCGTGGCAAACGTTCCCCACGCCCAATCCAACAGCGTCACCTGCACCGACCACCCGCGCAACGTCGCCAAATTGGTCAGGTCATACGTGCCGTAAGCCACCAGGCCGAGCAGCGCGCCCATTTTCGCCGCACGCTGCCAGGTCGCTGCCGGCAGCACCACAAACACCACACAGCCAAAAACATACAGGCAATAAAAAACCGCTGCCGGAACCAGCAGCGGTTTTTCAAGCATCAGCGGACCGAGCAGTTCGCGATAGGTCGGCGCCATCAGCAGGCCGAGCCAGATGCCGTCGAGCAGCAGAAACGTCAGCAGCGTTGCAACATAGGCAATCAGCGTTTTTTTCATCGACCCGACCTCCTGTGTGCCCCATGCAAGATGGGCCACCCAAGGCTCAGGTTAGTTCAATGCGATCAGCATGAATAACGATCTTGCCTTCCTTGTACAGCGAGCCGATGGCCTTCTTGAAGTTGCCTTTGCTGACGCCAAACAGGCTGCTGATCAACGCCGGATCACTCTTGTCGCTGACCGGCAACGTGCCGCTGTTGTCGCGCAATTTGCTGAGGATCTTCGAGTTCAGGCTGCTTGCCGCTTCCTGGCCAACCGGTTGCAGGCTCAGGGCGATCTTGCCGTCGGCACGGACTTCCTTGATGTAGCCCTTCTCGATCATGCCGGCGCGCATGAACTTGAAGATTTCGTTCTTGTGGATCAAACCCCAGTGCTTGTTGTTGATGATCGCCTTGAAACCCATGTCGGTGGCTTCGGCAACCAGCAGATCAACTTCCTGGCCCGGGCTGTAGTTGGCCGGGGTCTTGTCGAGGTAGCGATCCAGACGCGCAGTGGCGGTGATGCGGCGGGTGTGCTTGTCGAGGTAGACATGCACCACGCAGTATTCGCCGGCGGTCATCTGCCGCTTTTCTTCGGAATACGGCAGCAACAGATCCTTCGGCAGCCCCCAATCGAGGAACACACCGATGCTGTTGACTTCAACGACTTTCAGACTGGCAAATTCGCCGACCTGAACTTTTGGTTTTTCCGTGGTAGCGAGAAGTTTGTCTTCGCTGTCCAGATAAACAAATACGTTGAGCCAATCTTCATCTTCGGTAGGAATATCTTTCGGGATATAACGGTTAGGCAAAAGAATCTCGCCGTCGGCGCCGCCATCCAGATATAAACCGAAGTTAGTGTGTTTAACCACTTGCAAACTGTTGTAACGCCCGACTAAAGCCATTTCCAGAACCCTCATTGCGTGGGCGGCATTCTACCCGTTTTTGTGCTGGCCGTCGGGCGGCAGATCCGCACGCGTCGGAAATCAGCGCAACGCCTTGATTTTCCATGTGTGCGGCTCGACTGAGGTGCCGCTCGTCTGGCAGGCATCACCGCTCGCGGTTGAGTATTTCAATGCCGTCCAGCCCAAATGTTCTTATTTAAAACAGCAGGTTAGCCGGATATATCGAATATTCAATCGAGAATAATGCAGCACTGCGCTGGGTTATTCCGGGGGATATTTACCAAGCAATTGTCAAGTTATTCCTGTACGATGCCTGGCCGAGTTACTTTTCTACAGGTTAATGGCCGCCATGCGTGTAAAAGCATCCACCAGCAAAGCAAAGCCAGCTCCAGCCGTTGAAACAAGCGAATCGATCAACGATCAGATCGCAGCGTTCCTCAAGTCTGGTGGCGAGATCCAGCAAATTGCCAAAGGCGTCAGTGGCCAGACATTCGGCCCGTCCAAGCAGATCAGCCTGGGCAAGAAGTAACACCCGGTTTTACACCCGTCCAGAGGCGCTTTGAGCTTCGAAGCGCCTGGACTGGCACCGCGCAACACCCCCTCCTTTTTAAACAAAACCCTGGTAAATCGACGAACGGCCATCAATGCCGAGCATTCGCCGGTATCCTTGCACGCGTCTAGATCAAGCGTTTCAGCAGGCCCGCCGCCCTGCCCTCGCTGTTCATGGAGTGACGCATGCGCAGAACACCCTGTTTATTACTCGTAGGCCTTTTGGCCAGTGCGACCGCGCACGCGCAGATTTTCCAGCGTGAACTGGGCGACTTCGACCTCAAACTTGGCACTACGCCGACGCGCAGCATGGCCCAGGGCCTGGTCAAACCGGCAGCCGTCGGATCGTTCCACGGCGGCCTTGACCTGAGCCACGACAGCGGCCTCTATCTCGGCCAATACGCACCGAGCATGGGCATCAGCCCTGGCAAGAACCTCGAGATCGATTCCTACGTCGGCTTTAAACAACCTTTCGATCAGACCCTCGGCTACGAAGTCGGCATGATCCACTACAGCTATCCCAAAGTGGATACCCTCGATAGCCAGGAGCTGTTCGGTGGCCTGACCTTGCTCGGCAGTCGTTTCGGCGTGGCCTTCAGCAACGACCCGGATAAACAGAACAACACCTTGTTTGCCGATCTTGGCGGCAACCAGCCATTCGGCATCGGCGTCAGCATGAAATACACCACCCACCAACTGAACACGCCCGTCGCCGTGGACGGTGGTTATGTCAGCAGTTTTACCGACTGGTCGGTGAAATTGTCCCGGCCGTTCATGGGTGTCGACCTCGACCTGATCTACAGCAACTCCAGCCTCAGCGGCAGCGATTGCTCAGCCTATTCCGGGCACAACAGCGAGTGCGACGGTCTCGTCACCCTCAAGGCTGAGCGCGCGTTCTATTGATCGGCTGAACTGCCGGGTTCATTCTGCGTTCACATAGGAATCAGTCCCTCGAAGCCAGGCTCACGCAAGGATTCGCCCATGTCTCGCTGGTTCACGCACATCGCCGCACTACTGATTTTCACCCTCGCCCTCGGCGCCTGTAGCCGTGTCGGTCTGGCCTATCGCAATCTCGACGTCATTATTCCGTGGACACTCGGCGATTACCTGGACATGAACGGCGAGCAGAAAGACTGGTTCAACGAACGCCTCAAAGACCACCTGAGCTGGCATTGCACCACGCAATTGCCGGGCTATCTGGACTGGCTTGATCGCCTGCAGACCATGATCGAAACCAATCAGGTCACCGATGCCGCGTTACAGGCGCGCACTACGGAAGCCAAGCAGGCCATCGCCGAAACCGCTCGAGAGATCACCCCGTCGGCGATCGAGTTGCTGCAAGGACTGGATGACAAACAGGTCGCCGAAATGAATGACGCGTTTGCCAAGGATTTGCGCAAGCGTCAGCAGGAATACCTGAAACCACCGCTTGATCAACAGATTGCCGAGCGTGGCGCGCGCATGGTTAAACGCTTGAATGACTGGCTCGGCCCCTTGAGCGCCACCCAGGAACAGCGGGTCATGGCGTGGTCGACCGCGCTTGGCGATCAGTACACGCAGTGGATTGGCAACCGAGCCCATTGGCAGAAACAGTTCAGTGCCGCCGTCGCACAACGCAAAAGCCCCGAATTCCCACAGAGAATCGAGACGCTTCTGGTCAATCGCGAGAGTCTATGGACAGCCGATTACCGCAAGGCCTTCGCCGATACTGAAGCGCAGGGACGCTCGCTGGCAGTGGACTTGATGGCCGAAAGTACGCCGCAACAGCGTCAGCGGTTGTTGAAGAAGATCGAAGGGGTGCGCAAAGACTTCAACGACCTCAAATGCCTCAAGGCCGCGCAAAAACCCTGAACAAAACGAAGATCAATGTGGGAGCGAGCCTGCTCGCGAAAGCGGTGCATCAGTGACTTCAAAAATGTCACTGACAGACCGTATTCGCGAGCAGGCTCGCTCCCACACGGAGGTATCTTTGAACTCATGCAATTTGCGCTTTTGAAGCCACTTCGTCGAACGTCGCCTCAGCCAGCGCATCCTCCTGCTCATCCAGCACTTGGCGCGGGTGATCATTGCCGGGAATGCTGCTGTCGATCAGGCTCAGCAGGCTGGAACCGCGTGGTGTCAGGACAAAGTTGTTTCCCGTGCTGCCCTCTTCATCCGGACGCGGTGCGATATAGCCGCGCAGGAGCAACAATCTTTCATAGTCGCAAGCCAGCGTTTTCAGATGATCAAGGTTCTCGATCGGCTCGCCCGCACTGGCTTTCTCCGCCGCATAGTCTTCGGCATAGGCCCGAGGAGCAAAACTGTGGCCGGCACTGTTCTGCACTTCGTGCAGCAAGCGTTCAATCAAATCCCAGTTATAAGTCGTCATCCTGATACAACCTCCGGTGCGCATGATTTATGGCGCGTTCATAGGTTGTGACCGGAGCCGTTCCCAGCCGTTCAGCCGCATTTGTCGAGGTGACCGACCGGCGGTCTGTCGATTTCCCACAGGGTTAAACGACTAGTCTGAAACAGACGGTTTCAACCCGCAGGAGAAATCATCATGAACGTTGAGAATCATCCGGTGGTATCGCGCGAAGAATGGCTCGCCGCCCGCAAGCAACACCTCGCCCACGAAAAAGCCTTCACCAAGGAACGCGACCGCCTCAGCGCTGAACGTCGTGCGTTGCCGTGGGTAAAGGTCGACAAGGACTACCACTTTCAGGGACCAAACGGCGAACTGAAACTCGCGTCTCTGTTCGGCCAACACAGCCAATTGGTGGTTTACCACTTCATGTTTGCCAAGGATTGGGAGGAAGGCTGTCAGGGTTGCTCGTTCCTCAGCGACCACATCGACGGTGCCAATCAGCATCTGGCCCATCACGACATTGCCGTGGTTGCGGTATCTCATGCGCCGTTCAACGAGTTTCAGGCATTTAAACAGCGGATGGGCTGGAAGTTTGACTGGGTTTCTTCAGAAGGCTGTGACTTCAACTACGACTTCGGAGTTTGCGCAAGGGCTGAAGATGTCGCGGCGGGAAAGGCTACGTACAACTACGAAAAGACTGACAGCGCCGAGGAAGAAATGCCCGGTCTGAGCGTATTTTATCGTGATGCAAAGGGCGACATTTTCCACACTTATTCAACCTATGCCCGCGGTCTGGACATGCTGGTCGGCGCCTACAACTACCTCGACCTCACACCCAAGGGCAGGAATGAGGACGAGATCATGGAGTGGGTGCGGCATCATGATCGGTATGACGGGGAAAAAGCGTCCAGTTGCTGCCACGAAAAATAAGGAGCGAGTAGATGGAAACAGTGGGAGTGGGCGTGCTCACAAGTGCCCTCTTTCGCGTCCTTCCGGGCGCCTGTTCAGGGACTCTGAATTGTTTTGTCGCCCGAGCGGTAGTTATCAATGTTTTCCTGAGGAAGGAACAATCTGGCGGCGAACCAACACGTCGCCAGTGATGCGAAAAACACGCCCGACAACTCCATCAGATAATCCGAAATCCCGCCGCCCTTAATGTCTTCGTCGAACACCACGAGCAAGACAAAACAAAACACCCATCCGGTGGCGACACAGGCACCCGCCAGTGCCACCCGCCAACAGTTCGCCGTCGTCCTCCTGACCTTCAGCAATGAAATTGCCCCTGCCACTATTAAAAAGGGCAGGAGGAAAATCAGTTGCGCAAGAAATGGCGCTAATAACGGCATTAGAACCAGTTCGCCTCCCCTGACCTCGCCCAAGAGTTTCGGGGTATTGACCAAGTGAGCAAGCAGAGTGAAGGTCTTGATGATCCCCCCAATGAATCCCAAAACGAACGGGCATAAAAGAAACGCCAGAAAAACCCTGCGGTGTGGATACCCCGTCTTACTCATGGTGCGCAACCCTGGCTTTTCGAAAGACCCAGCAATTTACAGCCATATTCGACCCTTGAGTCGTAATTCAAAATAATCACGCCACCATCGACGCCCTGTTTGTCGCCAATAAACGGGTTGAGTGATGTATCTGTTGCGTACTTGCCAACCGTTTGAAAGAACGTGTGATCACCCAGAAACTTCTCATGAATGGTCTGCAACAACGACTGCTCGTTCTTCAATTGTTTGATATCCCAGCCTGCCGGATCCGTAGCGTTTTTATTGTAGAGGTCCTTGAAGTTATCAAACCCGCCCGTAATCAACGCATCGCCAGCCGCTTTACGCCAGTCATAAACAGGCGCCAGGAACCAGCCCAGACCGAAGCTGAGGAACGATGCATTGCCATCTGCGCCCAAACCGGTCAACAGCGCTCGGGAAACGGTCTCAGCCCCTCCAAACCATGACGCGCCTATTCCAAGTTGTTGCTCATACACATTGCTCGCACCGAAAAAGTTGGCTCGGTTGTCGATCGTGTTCAGATAGGTCACCAGACGATCGGAAGCACCTTGGGTGTTGTAGAGATAGTCAAAGGTCGTTTGCGATGTACGTGCCACGTCTTTGTGCATGACATTCCACGCATCCTGCATGGCAATGTATTTGAGCGCCGAATTGACCGCCGTGCGGCAGCCATCACTTTGAGGGGCCTTGTCACACATGCTACGCATTTCCGAATCGAGAAATTCGCTCAGCTTTTCGGCCTTGGCGATGGCAGCGTCTTTCTGTTCCTTCGTCGTGCAGGTTTTGCCATTGAGGCAATTTTCGACTTCCTCAAAGGCTTGGTGAGACAGATAGTTGTAAAGCGTTCCATTGGCTGCCACCGAAGCGGCGATACCCACATCGCCCCCGGAAGCGGCAGCGCCCAACACCCCCACTATTTGTGAGACGGCCAGTAGATTGGCCTGCGCCTGAATGTATTCAGGAGTTCCCGGAACATAATTTTCCGGCAAGAGCTTATCGCCCAGCAATCCGACCAGAAACTCGTTGGCACCACCGGCAAGCGCTCCGGTGCCGAAATCTCCGCCCATGGCTTTGGACACCAGACCGCCGAGTCCGGCGTGCAGGAGAATTTTTTCCAGACTGCCTTCGGGCAGTTTCAGGTCGCCAATTTCCCCAGCGCCCATGGCTGCGCCGATGCTGGCCAGCGTTCCGGCCGCAGAGCTGACCAGGTTGTCTTTGAAACTGCCTCCGTAGACGACGGTTTTGATCAACGCATCGGCAGTCACTTTGGTCGCCACGGCCTTGAGCCCCTCCGGCGTCAAAGTGATATTGCCCACATCGAACTTCATTCCCTGAGTAACGCCTGCAGTTGCCGCCGCCACGACGTAGCTTTTCAAGGCATCTTCGGACGTAACGTCCTTGAGCACTTTTCCAAGGTTACCGCGGTTATCGATCGTGCTGACCGTCGCTTTGGTTGCGGCGGTAATGGCGACTCCCTGCAACATTGCGTTCATGCCGGCCATCATCGGTCCGAGGATGGCAGCCATCGCGATGGCAATGATCAGTTGTGAAGCTGGCCCCAAGCCGGAGTTCTGGTATTTGAAAGACTCGTGAATCTCCTTGACCTGCCGCCAGTCCACATCGCCACGTTCTTCTGCCTGTTTAAGCCAGGCCATCTGCGGATCGGCCTTGACCATGGCATCAATGGACTCGCTGACCGTTTGCTGATTGACCTGCTTTACATCGATTTTCAGGCCATCGACCGCTTTGATGACGATGTCGCCCTTGGCAAACATCTGCGTCTGACGGAACGTTTCGTCGGTATTGCCCTTACCTTTGGAAGAGTTCCAGAACGCATTATTGTTGGTTTTCGTATGGCTCTCATCGTGCAGATCCTTCACGCCTTCAAAGACAATCTGCCCACCACTGTCCAACAGGATGTCGCCACCGCTGTTGAGTTTCGCGACCTGGAATCGTTGATCGCCGCCACTCACAACAGCCAGGTTGCCACCGGTCCTAATCTCACTGCCAACGTTCGTCACCTGCGTGACTTCGTCATGCTTCAATTTCTTTTTGCCAAAACTGCCTTTGTCTTTTTTGTCGTACAAAGAGTAGTCCGTGTCTTGTGCGGCAAGCACTTGAATATCGTTCTTCGCCACCAGATAGGCCTCATCGCCAGCGGTGATACGACTGGAGATCAGCGCCAAATCATTACCTGCGCGGATCGCGACATCACCACCGGCAGTGATCGTGCTGGCAATCTGTTTAACGTGGTCTTCCTGAGTCGTGAGTTTTTTGGTTTTTGAATAGGAGTGACTTTCATCAGCGGCTGAAGCAATCGTCACATCACCCTCTGCAACGAGGGTGAAATTGCGCTTGGCATTCATGTCACTGCCCACGGCGGCAAAGTCACGGCCCGCGCTCATCAAGATATCGCGTCCGGCATTGATGCTGGATCCGTACTGCGTGATGGAGCTGCGTTGTTCCTTGCCGCCACTGTCAACGCTCAGCTGTTGGGCCGAAGCGATGGCGATATCTCGACTGGCCTCGATCCGCGTGTCTCCCCCGCTGGACATGGCCCCACCGATGCCAAGCACGTCCCGGCCCGAGAAGATGGTCAGATCATTGGCTGCTTCGATACGTGCAGCGCTATCAACGTAGTCACGTTGCTGGATTTGGCCCTTGTTGTTGAAGACCGTACTGTTGACCGTGCGCTCGTTGATGACGTCTCCGGTCAGCGTCACCATGGTGACATCGCGTCCGGAAATGACACCGCCTGATTTATTGATGATGTCATGGGTGGCGAGCAGCCCCAGCCGATTCCCCGCCTCAATCAAGCCACTGTTGGTCAGGTCTTGCCCGGCACTGGCCGCCAGATTGTTGGTAGCGCGCAACGTTCCTGCGTTGGTCAGGTTCTGGCCCGCGATCAGGTCAACATCATTGCCCTGGATCAGTGCACCGTTCGGCGCCAGACGGTTATCGGCATGGGCTAGATACAAGACAGGCACGAGCACCTTCTCACCGTTCACTTCGTGCTCTTCGAGCCAGACGATGTCGTGGGTCAGTGCCGCCACTTGCTGGGCGGTCAAGGTCACGCCCATCGACAGGTTGAGTTCATTCTTGCTGGCGATGGCGTTGTTCATCAGGTACTTGAACATGGCTTCGTCAGAGGTCTGGCCGTCGATGAAGCGCTGGCCGGTGCGGGCGACCACGGCTTGTTGCACCAGGCGCTGTTCAAACAGACCATCGCCCAGACGCTTGGCGCTGTTGTCGGGGTCGTAGCCGAGTTTGTCGAGCAAGTAATCCGAACTCATGAACTGCTTGAGATCGGTCAGCACCGGGTTGGTCTCGATCAGATATTTGTGCGGGTTGGAACGCACGCTGGTGTCAGGCAAGCCCTGTACGCGCGGTACGTCGAAGGCGCCGTTGCCACGCGTTGGCAGCAGCACACCTACTGGTCCGTCAGTAGCAGTTGCGCCGACGTTGAACTGCGCCGTTCTGTCGTTGAGATTCAGTGAGGCTGCATCACTCAGTGCCAGGTCGCGTTTTTTCATCGAGACCGGATCGTCTTTGTCGATCTGGAAATCGGTGGCATGCCTGACCGGCATTCCGCCTGTGTGGCCGGACGGTGCGGCAGTGATCGAGCCGATAGTCCAGTCTTTAGCCGCAACAGTCGTCTGTTCGCTACCGTCCTTGCGGCTGAGTCGGAACAGGCCGTTATCGCCGGTTGGCAAGGTGAAGCCCGGCAGGGCCAGCGGATTGACTTGCTGTTGAGCCAGATCCGGCGGCAACTGCGGATTCAAGAACACCACGGTGGGTTTGGCAGAGTTCTTAACCCCTGTATCAGCCGTGTCTTTTACCGTGCCACCAAAATTGGTGTACGGGTTCAGGTTGCCGTTGTTGATCGTGGTTTTGGCGTTGATCTGGACGGCTTGGCCGGCCTGAACGATCGAGGAAACGCTGCCGCCGCCGTTGGTGAAGATCCTGCTGTCGTCTTTGAGTTGACCAGCGAGAATCGACGCAGGCACAGCAACCTCAGGCCCTACTCCATACTTTGTATTGATCGTTGTGGTCAGTTGCTTGTCCAGGTCTGTGGATTCCCAATGGGTTCCCCCCTTATCCGGCTCATGCACGCTTTTCCCGTAGCGATAAACGTATTTCGAGTTCCTCAGTGCATAGTCGTACAGTTCGTTGTCATACCCGTCTATCAAACTGCCTGGCACGTACGACAGCTTGAAAGTTCGCGAGCGCGTGAAGCTGCCCGACTGCAGCCCTTTATTATCAAAGGTATCCACGTCCAGCTTGATATTTTGTCCGGCCGATATCAGAGAGGCGATGTTTGAAAACGCACCGACGTTGGCAGTCAGGTTTCCGGCAACAGATAACGATGCCTGTGGTCCGGTGATCGTAGATTGCGAGTCAAAACTTTCTTTCACGTAGAAAGTATTGTCACGCCAGTTAAAAGTGATGTCGCCAGAGACGAATTTCTCTTCGCCAATCACACCCTCGGTCTTGTTATTGAAACTATTGGCCGACAGCGAAAAATCACCATCCACATTGATCGAAGCCGCGAAGTTATTAACGCTGTTCGCACGCCCGCCGTATTGCCCGCCAATCGTCAAATTGCCAATGCTGTAAACGTCACCGGTCTGGTTGGTGAAGTCGTTTACCAGCAGATTCATGTTGCCGCCGCTGAACACCAGGCCGCGGTTATTTACCAGATTTGCAGTCCTGATTGTCAGATCCTGCGCAGCCCCCAACGTACCGGTGTTGCTCACCGCACCGGCGTTGATCGTCATCGCATAGTTTGAAGTCAGTCGTCCGCCGGCATTGTTCAGCAGGCCACCGACGTTAACGGTGGTCAGGCCACCACCGCCGATACTGGAAGCACCGGTCAAGCCAAGTTGCGCAGCATTGAAGGTCATATCACCCAGGCTGCTGACACGACCATTGCCGCCGTAATTCCCGGACAGCTGGATATCCAGACTGCCGTCACTGGCGATCAAACCTTCGTTGCTCCAATTGCCGCCACGCCCCACCAGTTGATTGGAAGCCAGCAACTGCCCGCTAGCAGTCTGCACAAAGTTGCCGACATTCACCGTCAACCGCCCCGCCTGAATCACGCTGCTGTTGGTCCAGCTGTCGGCGTTCAGCGTCAGGCCGCCACGGGTCACCAGCGAGCCGCCGGCGTTCATCACGTTGGCGGTGGAGATGCCGAATTCACCCAGACCGACATGCGTCAGCGAACCGCCGGCATTGAGGAAGCTCGGTGCCGCGAGGGTGAAATCAGTGTTGGCGGTTTCCACCAGACCATTACGGTTATCGAACAGGCTGCCAATCTGGAAGTCGGTTTTGCCGCTGGTGCCGAGCGCGCGCAATTTGCCGCCCTGGTTGTCGAGGCTGGCCGCGCGAATCGCCAGTGTGCTGGCGCTTTCGATCAAGCCACTGCGGTTGCTCAGGTTGCCGTCGACACCCAGCTCGATGCTGCTGCCGCTGATCTGACCGCTGTTGTTGTTCATCGAACCGGCGATGGTTTTCACCGCGCCTTTGGCATAGATCCCGCCGCCGCTGTTGTCGAGAGTGTTGCCGCCGGCGTTGAGCAGGATGTTGCCGGTGTTGGCGGCGATTCGCCCGCCGTCGCTGTAGATACCGCCCAGTGCCTGCAGGTCGAGGCGACTGCCTTCGATCTTGCCGCCCTGACCGTTGCGCAACATGCCGCTCAATCGGGTTTGCAGCAGACCTTTGAGGCTTGAAAGCACCCCGCCACGGCTGTCGAGGCTGGCGGCGGTGAGGGTCAGGTCGCCGTTCTGGGCGATGATTTTGCCGCCCTGGTTGTCGATGGCGCCAGTGCCCGTGATCACGGTCAGCGCGGTCATGCTTTGCACCGCGCCTTTGTCGTTGTTCAGTGCGGCGGCGGTGAGGGTTACACCGGCATCGCGGCTGGAGATCAAGCCATCGTTTTCATTATGCAGCGTGCCGCCAGCGGCGATATCCAGTTGATCTTTGGCCGACAGAGTGCCGCGTTGACTGTTATTCAGATCGCCGCTGGTAAACAGGCTCAGCAGGGTCTGGCTGATCAATTGCCCGCTGCGGTTATCAATGCTTGTGGAGCGGTTGATCAAGAATGCGCCGGTACTGCCCAGAGTCCCATTGATATTGATGAGAGCACCGAGCAGGTCGAGGGTGACGCTGTCATCGCCAACCAGACTGCCGCCGGTGTTGTTCAGCTGCGTGCCAGTGAAATTCAGGGCTTTTGTGGCGCTGATTCTACCGGAGGTGTTGTCCAGCGTGGCGGCACGGATAACCAGTGCGTCGCCACTTTCGATCAATCCACCCGCAGTGTTGCTGATGTTGCCGCCGCTGATGGTCAACGTTTGCTTGCCGCCGCTCGTGACGATGCCGTTGCTGTTGTCCAGACTGGTAGCCTTGATGCTCACCTCGCCTTTGCCGCCCACGCCCCCATTGCTGTGGTTGATCAACGCTCCACTGAGGTCGATGCTGGTGTCGCCGAGCAGACTGGAGACGGTGCCTTCGCGACTGTTATCGAGCGTGCCGCCTGTAAGGGTGACCCCGTTCCAGCCCGAAATCAGTCCACCCTGGTTTTTCAGTTCGGCAGCCGTGAGGCTCAACTGATCGTTGCTGATCAGGTTGCCGCCACGGTTGTCGAAGCGGTTGCCGGTGAGGCTGAAGCTGTTGACGCTGGAGATTTCGCCCTGCTGGTTATTCAGGTCACGCAGGGTGGCGATGCTCAGCACGCCTTTGCTGTTGATCACGCCGTTCTGGTTATTCAGGTCGCGCAGATGGGCAATGCTCAACCCGCCTTTGCTGCTGATCACGCCGTCCTGGTTGTTCAGGTCCTGCGCGCTGGCGCCCAGGTCAATGTTCAGGCCTGAGACGCCGACCAGCGTGCCGCCCTGATTGTTCAGGCCGGTGCTGTTGAGGGTCAGTTGTTGTGCGGCGCGGATGCTGCCTTTGTTGGTGTTTTTCAGCAGGCCATCGACAGTCACCTCGATATCGCTGTCACTGAGCAATACACCGCCGTCGCTGTTATCCAGACTCGCCGCGCGAACCTGCAACGCCGCAGCGGCAATCGTGCCATTGATCGAGGTCAGCGCGTTGTCGAGGGTCAGGGTGAGTTTCTGGTTGCTCAGCAATTGGCCGCCGCTGTTGTCCAGCGACTTGGCGATCAGTTCAAAAGCCTTGTCGCTGGAAATCTCGCCGTCACTGTTGTTCACCTCGGAGAGGTTTTTCAGCCGCAACTCGTCCGGCGCGTTGATCACGCCGCCCTGATTGTTCAGCGCGCCGCCGTTCAGATCGACACTGACGGTGCCGCCGCTGAACAGTTTGCCGCCCTGCTGGTCGAGGCCTTGTAGATTGGCGGTCAGCGTCTTGCCCGCGCCGAGGCTGCCTGCGGTGTTGGTCACCTGACCGGCATTGATCTCAACGTGGTCGGCCGCGTAAATATTCGCTTGGCTGTTGTTGAGTTCGCCAGTGCTGATGTTCAGGTTGGCTTTGCTGCTGAGCACACCCTTTTGCTGGTTATCCAGCGCGCTGCTGTTGAGGGTGAGATCGCCGTCGGTCAGCAGTTTGCCGCCCTGGTTGCTGACGGCGCCGCGCGTGTCGACGGTCAGCGCTTTGGCGCTGGAGACAGTACCGGCGTTGTTGTTGAGAGTTTGCGCGGTAATCGCCAAGGCGCCTTCGTTGACGAGGCTGCCCTGTGCATTGTTCAGATCCCCGGAGAGATTGATCGCAAGGTCTTTCTGGCTACTCAGGCGTCCACTGTTTTCCAGCGTCTTGCCGGTCAGCGTCAGCCCGGTGTCACCGGACAGCAGGCCTTTGTTGCGGTTGATGACGTCATTGACGGTCAGCGCCAGATTGCCGCCGGCGAGCATGTAACCGCTGTCACTGTTATCGAGCCACGCGCCGATCAGGCTGACATCGGCCTTGCTCGACAATTCGCCGCTGCGGTTGTCGACGCGAGCGACGTTGAGGTTCAGCGCTTGGGTTGAACCGATCAGACCTTCCTGACGGTTATCCAGACTGGCGGCGGTGATCGTCAGACCGTTGTCGGCGATGACCACGCCGTTCTGGTTATCGAACATTGCGGTGACGCTGAAATCGGCATCACCGCGCACGCGAATGTCGCCGCCGCTGTTGTTCAGACTGTCGCTGCGGCTGTCGAGGCTGGCGGAGGCGATCAGGCCTTTGACGTTGCTCAGCGCACGCTCGATGACCAGGGTGAGCTTTTCGTTGCTCAGCAGTTTGCCGCCGTCGTTGTTCAGGCTTTGTGCGTTGACGCTCCAGGCCTTGGCGGCGGAAATTTCGCCGGCACTGTTGTTGACGTCCTTGAGGTTTTTCAGCAGCAACTGGCCCGGCGTATGGATGTTGCCGCGCTGGTTATTGAGCAGACCATTGTTCATGTCCAGGGTCAGCTCGCCGTTGCTGAACAGCTCGCCGCCGTCCTGCGCCAGCGAGGTCACCGAGACTTCGAGTCTCTGCTGACTGCCGAGGCTGCCACCGGAGTTGTCCAGGTGCGCGGCGGTCAATAATAGTGAGCCATCGGTGGCGATACTGCCGCCCTGTCGGTTCTTCAACTCGCCGGTAGTCAGGGTCGAATCGGCCTTGGCGCTGATGATGCCGTTGTCGCTGTTATCCAGACTGCCACTTTTAAAGGTCAGGCCTTTCTGCGAAACGATCAGGCCGCCCTGACTCAGCACGGATCCGCTGGCGGTCAGCGCCATCGCTTCAAGGCTCGACAGTTTGCCCAGACGGTTGTCGAGGCTGCCGGCGGTAAGGGTCATCTGCCCTTCGCTGCTGATCAGGCCTTGCTGGTTGTCCATGGCCTCGTCGAAGGTCAGCCCGAGGGTGTTCTGGCTGACGATGCGCCCGCCGACGTTACTCAGACCGATGCCGCTGAGGGTGCTCGCGCCTTTGCTGAAAATCAGGCCGTTGGTGGCATTGATGATCTGCGCTACTTTCAGCGCCAGCGTGGTGTCGGACAGCACCTTGCCGCCGTCGCTGTTGTCCAGGCGCGAACCGTTGATGTGCAGGTCCAGCTGGCTGGAGAGTGTGCTGGCGCGGTTGTCGATCTGCTCGACGTTGACGGTCAGGGTTTTGAGCGAGCCAACCAGGCTGTCCTGATGACTGTTGAGGGTTTGGCCGGTCAGCAGCAGATTGCCTTCGGCAACCAGTTCACCGTGCTCTTGATTGAGGCTGTCGATGTTGGCGTCGATATCACCTTTGGCAGAGATTCGTCCGCCATCGTTGGTCACGGCTTTGGCTTTGAGGCTCAACAGACCGGTCGAGGTCAGCAGGCCGCCATTGCTGTTGTTCAGCGTATTGCCTTCGAAGGTCAGCGCCGTCTTGCTTTCGAGGCGACCCTTGTCGCGGTTGTCGAGCTCACTGATCAACAGTTTTGCTGCCTGATCGGCACGCAGGGTGCCGCCACGGTTGTCGGTGTTGGCGCTGCTGACGGTCAGGGTGTCGAGGCTGGAAATCTTGCCGGCGCGGTTATCCAGGCGCGTAGCCTGCACGTCCATGGCACCGTTGGCCTGGATCAGGCCCTTGTTCTGGTTGTTCAGTTGCTCGCTGATCCGCGTGGTCAGCGTGCCTTCGCTGGTCAACTGGCCCTGCTGGCTGTTGTCGAGCTGTTGGGCTTTTACCAGCAAGGTCTGTTTGGCGCCGATCTTGCCGGTGCGGTTGTTGATTGCGCCGAGGGCGCTGATGTCGAGCAGGCGGCCAGCGCTCATCAGGCCGGCAACGTTGTCCAGCGAGGTGACGTTGAGGACCACGTCGGTCTGGCTGCTGAGTTCGCCGCTGCTGTTGATCAACTGCCCGATGCTGGCGGTGAGGCTGGCATTGCTGTTAATCACGCCTTGGTTGTTGAGCACCTGCGCGGCGTTGAGGTTCAGCGTGCCGTTGCTCTGCACCTTGCCGGCGTTGCGGTTGTCCAGCGTACCGGCGCTGATCGCAGCGGTTTGGCCGCTGAGCGTGCCGCCCTGGTTGTTCAGGGTTTGCGCGGTGTTGATGGTCAGGTTGCGGCTGGCGGTGAGGCTTTTGCCGGTGTTGTCGAGGTTCTGCGCAGTGAGGCTCAGATCGCCGCTGGTATTGCGGCTGCCGTCGGCGTAGACGCCGGCATCGATGGCGCCAGCGTTGGTCAGTTGGCCGCCCGCGCTGAGGTTGATGCTGTCGCGGGCCGCGAGGGTCTGGCGGTTGGTCAGGTTGCCTTGGGTTTGCACATTGAGCGCAGTGCCGGCGTAAACCGGGCCGCGCGCGTCGAGGCTGGCGGCCTTGACGTTGACCGCGCCAGTGGCCGAGGTGTCGGCCAGACTCAACTGACCATTGGCATCCAGTTGAATATCACCGCCGCTGGTAATCAGCTTGCCGTCGAGTTTCACCCCGACCCCGGCCTCGGTGCCGACCAGTTTGATCGCGCCAGCGTACATACCACCAAGCGCCGAAGAGTCGATGGCCAGTTGCGGTTTGCCGCTGCCGTCATCGGCGCGGGCGGTGGCATTCAGGGTTTGTGCGTTGACGTCGTTGCGACCGGCAACAATCGTCAGGTTCTGCGCCTGAATCTCGGCGTTGATCTTTGCGCTGCGGGTAATGATTTCGAAACGGTCGACGTTGGTCGCATTAAGCCCCGCCCCCTCGATGGCCACCGACCCCTGATCGACCTGAAAGCGATCCAGTCGGCCGTTATCGAGTACAGGTTTGCCGGTAGTCAGCGTGACGCGCGGCGAGTTGATAAAACCGCAACCGTTGCAGGTAATGCCATACGGGTTGGCGACGATCACCCGCGCCGACTGCCCCGCCACTTCGGTGTAGCCGCGCAACTGGCTCGGGTTGCCGCTGATGACTTCGTTGAGAATCGCCTGTGCCGAACCGCTGTTTTTCAGGTTCGGGTTGTCGATGATATGCCCGCCCAGCTGGGTGAGATTGTTCTGCGTCGAGCCGTTGTTGAGGATCAGCCCCTGCGCACCGACGTTGTAGTCGTGGAACTGGTTATGCGACAGGCCGCTGGCATTGGGCGTAGCGATGTTGATGATCGGCACGCCATTGCCGGCGCGATCCAGCGAGGTATTGGGGTTGGCCACCACGATGCCGTCGGCCTGCGCCCACATCGGTTGCCAGAACATGACGTTCGCCAGGAGAAACGCCAGCCCGCGCTTGGGCATGCCAAGGAATGATTCGCGGGTTTTCACGGCAGCAGCAGGCTGACGAGCAAGGAAGGCGTACAAGGGAACGTCCATGTTTAAAGTCTCTTTGCAACGGGCAAGTTGATCGGGGCAATCGACAGGCAAAGCAATCCCTACCCGGCAAAAATCAGGGTGCCGGCAGAGTGAAAGAAACAAATGGGGATAAATGCGCGTTTCGGTCAGAACGTCCGAAACGATGCGAAAACAATCGCAGTGCAGACTGCGAAAAGTCTGTTCGATCCCTCGAAAGCGCACATTGATATCAATGTGATGGCGCGATGGTAGATTGCCATCATTCTGGCGTCAATAAGCCGTAACAAGGCTTTTGGGGGGACCGCTCTAGAACGCGGGTTTACGGGACATCATTGAAGTTTTGCCGAAAATCGCGACTTATCGGTCACACAAGTCGATGCGCATCAGGTGCATTGCACTGAACTTTTCCAGGCCAGCAGCCCTCAACCTATCAACCCGCCTTGACCGGAACTGAGGCCGTCCTCCATGAAAATCCTTAACACACTATTGATCGCCACCACCCTTGCCTGCGCCCTGCCCGTCTGGGCTTGTACGCCGGAAGAAGCCACCGCCAAACGCGAACAACTGGCCAAGGAGGTCGCCAAGCTCACCGAACAGAATCCGGACAAGGCCAAGGAGATCAACGCCGAGTTACAGAAGATGGATCTGGGTACGGCCAGTGCGGACCTGCCGGATAAATGCCAGTTGATTGATCAGCGGTTGAAAGAGTTGGGCACGGCTGAGAAAAAAGCCGAAAGCTAAAAGCCAGATCAAAAGATCGCAGCCTGCGGCAGCTCCTACACCGATCCCTGCAGGAACGGCCGAAGGCTACGATCCTTCGCCCTTGAAAATGCATTTGTGCATTAATTTATTTGCATTAACGCATATCCATGACTACGGTTACATCGAGCAACGAGATCGGAACCCGCCATATGACATGGCACCCCTGGAATACCGATCGCTCTGCGACACCGCAACACCCATACAAGCTGGACGCTTGTTTTCACTCATGGAGGATTGAAAAATGTTAACCACAGAAGCAACGCAATTCACCGGCGAATCTTTGCCAAGGTGCCTGGTCAGCAATTTGCTCGACCCGCAACTGGTCGACGTCGAGGCCGCTGAACAGCTCAGCGCCCTCGCCGCCGGCAGCCTCAACTTCAATATGCAGAAACAGACCCAGACCAACTGGTGCTGGGCCGCCGTTTCCGCCTCGGTCGGCAACTATTACGGCACCGGCAACTGGACCCAGTGCGGCGTGGCCAGCACCCAGCTCGACCGCAATTGCTGCAATCAGCCGGGGCCGTGCAACGTCTACGGCTATCTGGATTCGGCGCTGCAAACCACCCGTAGCTACAACGGCATGAATCAGGGTTCGCTGCAGATGTCGGCCATTCAGAACCAGATCAGCATGGGCCGCCCGGTCGGCCTGCGCTGCGCATGGTACGGCGGCGGTGCGCACTTCCTGACGATTTACGGCACCAATGGCGATTATGTGCTGGTGGCGGATTCGATCTACGGCTATTCGACCCGTGCGCTGAACGCGTTCCCCCGCGCCTACAACGGCGGCGGCAATTGGACTCACACCTACTTCACCGTGAAAAACTAGGAGGGCGACATCATGCAACTGACTTATCCAAAGGCGCCTTCCAACGGCGTACAGACCTTGCGCCCGGCTCTGCAAGCTGCATTGCAAACCCAGGGCTTTGGCGCTAATCGCCAATTCGCCAACGCAGCACCTGCGAAGATCAGCCTCAGTGAGGCCTATCGCGGCTACTCGCTGAATCTGGAAGACCTGAGCCACGGCAAAGGTCTGAAAGATGCCCGTCTCGGCGACTGGCATTACCTGGTGTTTGCCGACGGCGTGACGATTGCCGATGCACAGTTGGCCGAGGTGCGCGGGCATGTTGAGTTCGCCTCGCTCAATCACGGCAACCTTGCCGCCGCCACCGTCGGCGCGCTGAAACTGGCGGAACAGGCGTCGCAGCTAAAGGGTAAAACCGTCGAACTGCGTGTGTTGTTTGTCTCGGCGCTGCACGTTGTGGCGATATGGCTGCACGCCGATGGCGAAGATGTGCTGATCCCGATCGAGCCGACGCCCAAGGAACTGGCGAGTCCCGGGTTGTACAGCGAAACTGCGTTGCTGGCGCAGTTGAAGCCGGCGGCCGATCAGGCCAAGCGGCGCTTTGATGCCGACACCAGTGGCCAGCTCGGCAACTGATCGACGAAAAAAACCCGGACATTGTCCGGGTTTTTTTATGCACGCCTGGAAAACTTACTCAGCCGCTGGCTCGGCCGGCTTGCGGCGCTTGAGCGGCGCCATGCCGTCGCTGCTCACCAACGAGTCCGGCTTCGGACGGTTGGCGCTCTTGCGCTTGGTCGGCGTCTTGGCGGCAGTTTTCTTCTTGTCACCCTTGGCGTCAGTCTTTTTCTTCTTCACGCCGACGGCTTTGCCCGAAGCCTTGACCTTTTTCGGCCCACCGTAGGTGCCTTTGACTTCCTTGATGGTGCGGCGCTCGAAGCTTTGCTTCAGGTAGCGCTCGATGCTCGACATCAGGTTCCAGTCGCCGTGGCAGATCAGCGAGATCGCCAGACCGTCGTTACCGGCACGACCGGTACGACCGATGCGGTGCACGTATTCGTCGCCGCTGCGTGGCATGTCGAAGTTGATCACCAGATCCAGACCATCAACGTCCAGACCACGGGCCGCGACGTCGGTAGCGACCAGAATCTTCACGCCGCCCTGCTTCAGACGGTCGATCGCCAGTTTGCGATCCTTCTGGTCTTTCTCGCCGTGCAGCACGAACGCTTTGTATTCCTGAGCCACGAGGCGGCCGTAGATGCGGTCGGCCATGGCGCGGGTGTTGGTGAAGACGATGGCCTTCTGATAGGTCTCGTTGGCCAGCAGCCAGTTCACAATCTGCTCTTTGTGCTGATTGTGGTCGGCGGTGATGATTTGCTGACGGGTTGTCGAGTTCAGTTGGCTGACCGCGTTGAGCTGCAGGTGCTCAGGGTTGTTCAGCACCTTGCCGATCATGTCGCGCAGGCCGGAACCACCGGTGGTGGCGGAGAACAGCATGGTCTGCTGACGGTTCGGGCATTCGTCGACCAGACGCTGGACGTCTTCGGCGAAACCCATGTCGAGCATGCGGTCGGCTTCGTCGAGCACCAGCACTTCGACTTCTTTGAGGTCGAGGTTGCCGGCGTTGAGTTGCTCGATCATCCGGCCCGGGGTGCCGATAAGGATGTCCGGCACCTTGCGCAGCATCGCGGCCTGGACCTTGAAGTCTTCACCGCCAGTGATCAGGCCGGACTTGATGAAAGTGAACTGCGAAAAGCGCTCAACTTCCTTCAACGTCTGTTGGGCCAGCTCGCGGGTCGGCAGCAGGATCAGCGTCTTGATGCTGACGCGGACCTTGGCCGGGCCGATCAGGCGATTGAGGATTGGCAGAACGAAAGCGGCGGTTTTGCCGCTACCGGTTTGCGCCGTCACCCGCAGATCACGCCCTTGGAGCGCCAGCGGGATGGCCGCGGCTTGCACAGGCGTTGGCTCGACAAATTTCAGCTCGGCCACAGCTTTAAGCAGGCGTTCGTGCAGGGCGAATTGGGAAAACACGGGTGCTACCTCGAAGATATGCAAAAAAACAGCTGCATAGGTTACCGGTTTCGAGCGCTCAGGCCGAGTTTCTTTATACAAACGGACGTAATCAGTGGCTTTTTTGTTGCTCGATTTGTCTCCAACGGTAATACACGGCGTCTTAAATGCTCTAATCGCCTATCGCGTCCTACAGAAGAATCGTTGCTCATATGGATTTCAAACAGCTCTGGCTCAACGCCCAGGACCTCTGGGGCACCCTCGAACAACATCCGCTTTTGCAGGCGGGCCTCGCCCTGACGCTGCTGCTGGTGTTCGCGCTGGTGCTCGGACGAGTGGCGCGTTACCTGATCCTGCACGCCAGCCGCATGCTCGGTCGCCAGCCTGCGCTGCACTGGATCAATGACTTTCGCCACAACAAGGTGTTTCAGCGCCTGGCGCAGATGACGCCATCGCTGGTCATTCAGTTCGGCCTGCACCTGGTACCGGAACTAAGCAAGACCGCCATGACCTTCCTCGGCAATGTGGCGTTGTCGTTCACCATTCTGTTCCTGCTGCTCTCGGTCAGCGCCCTGCTCAATGCCCTGCTCGACATCTATGCACGCACCGAACACGCCCGTACGCGTTCGATCAAAGGCTATGTGCAACTGGCGAAAATGGTCTTGTACGTGTTCGGCGCGATCATCATCGTCGCCACGTTGATCGACCGCTCGCCGCTGTTGCTGCTGTCCGGTCTGGGTGCGATGTCGGCGGTGATTCTGTTGGTCTACAAGGACACTCTGCTGTCGTTCGTCGCCAGCGTGCAATTGACCAGCAACGACATGCTGCGGGTCGGCGACTGGATCGAAATGCCCCAGGTCGGTGCCGACGGCGACGTGGTCGACATCACCTTGCACACGGTCAAGGTGCAGAACTTCGACAAGACCATCGTTTCGATCCCGACCTGGCGGCTGATGTCCGAGTCGTTCAAGAACTGGCGCGGCATGCAGCAATCGGGCGGCCGACGGATCAAGCGCAGCCTGTTCATCGACGCCAGCGGCGTGCGTTTCATCCGCGATGACGAGGAAGAAAAGCTCTCCCAGGTGCACCTGCTCACTGACTACATGAGCCGCAAGAAAGCCGAGCTCAAGGCGTGGAACGAGGCCCAGGGCAATGTTGCGGCGATGTCGGCCAACCGCCGGCGCATGACCAATATCGGTACTTTTCGCGCCTATGCGTTGGCCTATCTGAAGAGTCATCCGGAGATTCAACCGAACATGACCTGCATGGTCCGGCAGATGCAGACCACGGCGCAGGGCATTCCGCTGGAAATTTACTGCTTCACCCGCACCACGGTGTGGGCCGATTACGAGCGGATTCAGGGGGATATTTTCGATTATCTGCTGGCGGTGCTGCCGGAGTTCGGGCTGAGCCTGTATCAGCAGCCGAGTGGCGGGGATTTGCGTTCCGGGTTGCTGCCGGCGGTGCTCGGCGCGGCGAGCATCCCCGAGCCGCAAAAACACCTGATGTAACCCAAAGATCAAATGTGGGAGCGAGCCTGCTCGCGAATGCAATGTGTCAGTCGTCCCATACTTATCTGACCCAACGCCTTCGCGAGCAGGCCCGCTCCCACAGGGGCTACGCGGTGGCTGGAGATTTGCGGATGCCCAACCGGCTGATCCAGACCGCAGCGAGGATGACGCTGCCACCCAGGAACAACCGCCCCAGTTCCTCATGCTGATTCCAGATCAGCAGATTCAGCAGCAACCCCACCGGCACATGCAGATTGTTCATCACCGCCAGCGTGCCACCGTTAACCATGCACGCGCCCTTGTTCCACCAGTACATGCCCAGCGCGGTCGAGACCAGGCCGAGGAACAGCAACACGCCCCACTGCAGCGGTGCTTCCGGGAGGAAGTTGGCTTTGCCGAACATCAGGAATGCAGGCAGCACCACCGCCAGCGCGCCGAGATAGAAGAAGCCGAAACGCCGGTAATGCGGCAGATCGCTCGGGTGCTTGGCCACCAGATGCTTGTACATCACCTGCCCTGCGGCGTAGGTGAAGTTGGCCAGTTGCAGCAGCAGGAAACCCATGAAGAAGTCCGGACTGATGCTGTCGAAACGAATCACCGCCGCCCCGCCCACCGCCACCAGCGCGGCAATCAGCGCCCATGGATTGAAGCGTCGGTTCAGCGCGTCTTCGATCAACGTCACGTGCAGCGGCGTGAGGATGGTGAACAGCAACACCTCCGGCACCGTCAGCACGCGGAAGCTCAAGTACAGGCAGACGTAAGTCACGCCAAACTGCAAGGCGCCGATCAGTAGCATGCCGCGCATGAACGAAGGCTCGACCGAGCGCCAGCGGGTCAACGGAATGAACACCAGCCCCGCCAGCACCACGCGCACCAGCACCGCGAAATAACTGTCGACGTGACCGGCCAGGTATTCGCCGATCAAACTGAAGGAAAACGCCTGGATCAGCGTGACAAAAAGTAGATAGCCCATGCTCGCCTCTGTTTTGAATGGCGGCGACGATAGCGGTTTTTGCACAAGACCGCGAACCCAAGGACAACACCGATTCCTGTGGGAGCGAGCTTGCTCGCGAAGGCCGTGTCAGTAAACATCGTTTCTGAATGAAATATCGCTTTCGCGAGCAAGCTCGCTCCCACAGGGATCTGATGACATTCAACGAATCCCAGGCAAAAAAAAGCCCGATCTCGCTAAAGCGTTCAATCGGGCTACAGCACTCAGGAGCAACAAGTGCAAAGGGAGGTTCGATGCGCGTAGAGCCTTGAAGGGGTTGCGCCAGGTCACTTAAACAATCGGCGATTATCTGGCGATTAACCTACCAAGCAACCTGGGACAGTTTGGCGTTGGCCTGATTCAGGCCTTTCTCCTGGAAGTCGCCACCCAGGTTCATACCTTCGGCGTGAATGAACGTCACGTCATTGATGCCGATGAAGCCCATGACCTGACGCAGGTAGGGTTCCTGATGATCCGCCGGGCCGCCGGCGTAGATGCCGCCGCGAGCGGTCAGCACGTAAGCCCGTTTGCCGCTGAGCAAGCCTTGCGGGCCGGTTTCGGTGTATTTGAAGGTCACTCCGGCACGCAGCACGTGGTCGAGCCAGGCCTTGAGTGTGCTAGGGATCGCGAAGTTGTACATCGGCGCGGCCATGACCAGCACGTCGGCGGCGAGCAGTTCATCGGTCAATTCGTTGGAGCGCTCCAGCGACGATTGCTCGTTGGCGTTGCGCTGCTCGGCAGGCTTCATCCAGCCGCCCAACAAATTGATGTCCAGGTGTGGCACCGGATTTACGGCGAGGTCACGTACGGTGATCTGATCGGCAGGGTGCGCCGCTTTCCACTGACTGATGAAGGTCTGAGTCAGTTGACGGGATACCGAGTCTTGCTGGCGGGCGCTGCTTTCGATGATCAGAACGCGGGACATGGTGTGTAGCCTCCATCCGAGAATGTTGTAGGTCGATGGAGTGAAGGTTAAACAGAGTTGAATCGATGAAAAAGCGCAAATAATTGCTGCAAAGCATCGAATAATTCGTTTAGATGTTGACGTATACCCTGTGGGAGCGAGCTTGCTCGCGAATTGGGCCGTATCAGTCGACATCATTGTTGAATGAAACACCGCTTTCGCGAGCAAGCTCGCTCCCACAAGGGTTCGCGGTGTTATTTCGGGGTGCAGCTCAGTTTGATGCGCAGCTTGATGATCTCGCGGGTGAACTTGGCCGTGGCGTTTTTGTGTTTGCCGGCCGGTACATCGATCGTGCGGGTGCGCGGTGCTTCCGGGCCATTGCTGAACACCGCTTTGCACGTCGCATCGACATCGCCGTAGTTGGCCACCCGAATCGAGCCGATGTCGTTATCGGTGTCGAAGGTCTCGTAATCGATCTTCATGCCGTTGAGCTCTTTCTGCACATCGATCGGGTACGCAAAAGCAGTCAGCGGAAGCAACGCCAGCACCACACAACAGAATTTTTTCATTCGGCAGTCTCCATGAGGGACGGCCAGCTTAGGACAAGAGGAGCTATTGATGAAAGCGCCCCGCGTGACCCTGGATCAATGGCGAACATTGCAGGCCGTGGTCGACCACGGCGGATTCGCTCAGGCCGCCGAGGCCTTGCACCGTTCGCAATCGTCGGTGAGCTACACCGTCGCCCGTATGCAGGACCAGCTCGGCGTGCCGTTGCTGCGCATCGACGGGCGTAAAGCCGTACTCACTGAGGCCGGCGGCGTGCTGCTGCGCCGCTCGCGGCAACTGGTGAAACAGGCCAGTCAACTGGAAGACCTCGCCCATCACATGGAGCAAGGCTGGGAAGCCGAGGTGCGGTTGGTGGTCGATGCGGCCTATCCGAGCGCACGGATCGTTCGCGCGCTGACCGCGTTCATGCCGCAGAGTCGCGGCTGCCGCGTACGTCTGCGCGAGGAAGTGTTGTCGGGTGTCGAAGAAGTGCTGCTCGAAGGCGTGGCTGATCTGGCCATCACCGGCCTGAGCATTCCCGGTTACCTCGGTGCGGAATTGAGTGACGTCGAGTTCGTCGCCGTCGCCCACCCCGATCACCCGCTGCATCGTCTCAATCGCGAACTGAGCTTTCAGGATCTGGAAACCCAGATGCAGGTGGTGATCCGCGATTCCGGCCGTCAGCAACCACGGGACGTCGGCTGGCTCGGCGCCGAACAGCGCTGGACCGTTGGTAGCCTTGCCACGGCCGCTACGTTTGTCAGCAGCGGCCTCGGTTTTGCCTGGCTGCCACGGCACATGATCGAGCGCGAGCTGAAAGATGGCTCGCTCAAGCTGCTACCGTTGGACAGGGGTGGCAACCGCAACTCCAGTTTTTATCTGTATTCGAATAAAGACAAACCGTTGGGCCCGGCTACGCAAATCCTCATCGAACTACTGCGCACCTTTGACACCTTGCCGCTGGACGCGCCGTTCGCCGCCCCAGAACAAGCCTGACACGGAGTTCACCGATGGCCTATTTCGAGCACGAAGGTTTCAACCTGCACTACGAGGAATATGGCCACGGCACGCCGTTGCTGCTGGTTCACGGGCTCGGTTCGAGCACGCTGGACTGGGAAATGCAGATCCCGGCCCTGGCCGCGCATTTTCGGGTGATCGTCCCGGATATTCGCGGCCACGGCCGCTCGGACAAACCGCGCGAGCGCTACAGCATTGCCGGTTTCAGTGCCGATATGCTAGCGCTGATCGAGCATCTGAATCTTGGCCCGGTGCATTACGTCGGGCTATCGATGGGCGGCATGATCGGTTTCCAGTTTGGCGTCGATCAGCCGCAATTGCTTAAAAGCCTGACCATCGTCAACAGCGCGCCCGAGGTCAAAATCCGCAGCCGCGACGACTACTGGCAGTGGTTCAAACGCTGGAGCCTGATGCGCGTGCTCAGCCTCGCGACCATCGGCAAGGCCCTTGGCGGCAAACTTTTTCCGAAACCCGAGCAGGCCGATCTGCGGCAGAAAATGGCCGAACGCTGGGCAAAAAACGACAAACGTGCTTATCTCGCCAGCTTCGATGCAATTGTTGGCTGGGGCGTTCAGGAACGACTTTCCCGAGTGACCTGTCCAACGCTCGTCATCAGCGCCGACCGTGATTACACACCAGTGGCACTGAAAGAAACCTATGTAAAGCTGCTGCCGAATGCGCGGCTGGTGGTGATCGCCGATTCGCGCCACGCCACCCCGCTCGATCAACCCGAACGCTTCAATCAAACGCTGCTGGAGTTTCTCGCCGCAGTCGATATTCAATCTCAGGATCACTGACCCATGCTGAAAAAAATCGCCCTCGCCGCTGGTACTGTGCTGTTTGCCGCCAACCTGATGGCTGCCACGCCGGCCAAAGCACCGCACGTGCTGCTGGACACCACCAACGGCCAGATCGAAATCGAACTGGACCCGGTCAAGGCGCCGATCAGTACCAAAAACTTTCTCGACTACGTGAACAGCGGTTTCTACACCAACACCATTTTTCACCGTGTGATCCCGGGTTTCATGGCTCAGGGCGGCGGTTTCACACCGCAGATGCAGCAGAAAGAAACCAAGGCGCCAATCAAGAACGAAGCCAGCAATGGTCTACATAACGTTCGTGGCACCCTGTCGATGGCACGTACTTCCGATCCAGACTCGGCCACCAGCCAGTTCTTCATCAACGTCAAGGACAACGACTTCCTCGACCCGGGCCGCGACGCTGGTTACGCGGTGTTCGCCAAAGTGGTCAAAGGCATGGATGTGGTCGACATCATCGTCAACTCGCCGACAACCACCAAACAAGGCATGCAAAACGTGCCTTCCGACCCTGTGATCATCAAGTCGGCCAAAGTCATCGACTAAGCTGTACAGGGCGTATCGAGCGGCGGGAATTTAACCTCACGCCGCTCACACCGATAAAAGGAGAGCCCGTACTCCGGGCGGTTATCTGATGCTCTATCGCCGTTTCGAACAACTGATCGACATATTCCGTGAAGCCCCGACGGCGTCTCCGCCGGACCGCGTTCTCCCCTTCTATACCTATTACCTCAAGCAGGTCTGGCCGAGTTTCGCCGCCCTGCTCGTCGTTGGCCTGTTCGCCGCGCTGATCGAAGTGGCGCTGTTCAGTTACCTGAGCCGCATCATCGACCTGGCCCAAGGCACACCTAACCCGAATTTTTTCAGCGACCACGCCCTCGAACTGACGTGGATGCTGGTGGTTGCCCTGGTGCTGCGCCCGATCTTCTTCGGCCTGCATGACTTGCTGGTGCACCAGACGTTAAGTCCCGGCATGACCAGCATGATTCGCTGGCAGAACCACAGCTACGTGCTCAAGCAGAGCCTGAATTTCTTCCAGAACGACTTCGCCGGGCGCATCGCCCAACGCATCATGCAGACTGGCAACTCGCTGCGTGATTCGGCGGTACAAGCGGTGGATGCGCTGTGGCATGTGGTGATCTACGCAATCAGCTCGCTGGTGTTGTTCGCCGAGGCCGACTGGCGCCTGATGATCCCGCTGCTGACGTGGATCGTCGCCTACATCGGCGCGCTGTATTACTTCGTACCGCGGGTGAAAGACCGCTCGGTGGAAGCCTCCGACGCACGCTCGAAACTGATGGGCCGCATCGTCGACGGCTACACCAACATCGCCACGCTGAAGCTGTTTGCCCACACCAATTTCGAACAGCACTACGCCAAGGAAGCCATCGAAGAACAGACCGTCAAAGCGCAAATGGCCGGCCGCGTCGTCACCAGCATGGACGTGGTAATCACTGCCATGAACGGTTTGCTGATCGTCGGCACCACGGCGTTGGCGCTGTGGTTGTGGACGCAATCGCTGATCACTGTCGGGGCGATTGCCTTGGCCACCGGTCTGGTGATTCGCATCGTCAACATGTCCGGCTGGATCATGTGGGTGGTCACCGGCATTTTCGAAAACATCGGCATGGTCCAGGACGGTCTGCGCACCATCTCGCAACCGGTCAGCGTCACCGATCACGAGCAGGCCAAACCGCTGAATGTGGCCAGTGGCGAAGTGCGTTTCGAGCACGTGGATTTTCACTACGGCAAGAAGCGCGGGATCATCGGCGACCTCAACCTGAACATCAAACCGGGCGAGAAAATCGGTTTGATCGGGCCTTCCGGCGCGGGTAAATCGACGCTGGTCAACCTGTTGCTGCGCCTGTACGACGTCGAAGGCGGACGGATTATGATCGACGGCCAGAACATCGCCGAAGTCGGTCAGGAAAGCCTGCGGGCGCGGATCGGCATGATCACCCAGGACACCTCCCTGCTGCACCGTTCGATCCGCGACAACTTGCTGTACGGCAAACCGGATGCGACTGATGCAGAGCTGTGGGACGCGGTGCACAAGGCGCGCGCCGATGAGTTCATTCCGCTGCTGTCGGACGCTGAAGGTCGCACGGGTTTCGATGCGCATGTGGGTGAGCGCGGGGTGAAACTGTCCGGTGGCCAGCGCCAGCGCATTGCGATTGCGCGAGTGCTGCTCAAGGACGCGCCGATCCTGATCATGGACGAAGCGACCTCGGCACTGGACTCGGAAGTCGAAGCGGCGATTCAGGAAAGCCTGGAAACCCTGATGCAGGGCAAAACCGTGATCGCGATTGCGCACCGACTCTCGACCATCGCCCGTATGGATCGGCTCGTGGTACTGGAAAACGGCAAGATCGCCGAGAGCGGCACCCATGCCGAGTTGCTCGCTCACCGTGGTTTGTATGCACGGTTGTGGGCGCATCAGACCGGAGGGTTTGTCGGCATCGACTGATACACAATACTCCCTGTGGGAGCGAGCTTGCTCGCGAAGGCACCGTGTCAGTCGATACTTGCGTTGCTGATCCACCGCTTTCGCGAGCAAGCTCGCTCCCACAGTGGACATGCGACAACTCCAAAAACCGCCACAGCCCGCCAATCACGTGCGCTGGCGGTTTTTTTGTGTCTGGTGGAAATCCGGTAAAAGCCTGCTGTACTCAGCCAAGGTTCCGGAACGGAGCCTGTCGTAAGTCTGCAAGGACGCACAACTCGATGCAGTCTCGATAGCAGGGCTATCAAGGACGCCTCTCATGTCTCTGTTCAAACGTTCAGTCACTGAGTTGTTGGGTACGTTCTGGTTAGTATTGGGTGGTTGCGGCAGCGCGGTGATCGCCGCGTCTTCACCGCTGGGAATCGGGGTGCTGGGGGTGGCCCTGGCGTTTGGTCTGACGGTGCTGACCATGGCATTCGCCATTGGCCACATCAGTGGATGTCACCTCAACCCGGCGGTGTCGGTGGGTCTGTTCGTCGGCGGTCGGTTTCCGGCCAAAGAGTTACCCGCCTACATCATCGCGCAGGTGCTCGGCGCGATTCTCGCGGCGGCGCTGATCGCCCACATCGCCAACGGCAAGGAAGGCTTCGATATCGCTACAGGTCTTGCTTCCAATGGTTATGGCGAGCATTCGCCGGGCAAGTACTCGATGGCGGCAGGGTTTGTCACCGAGCTTGTGATGACCGCGATGTTTGTCATCATCATCCTCGGCGCCACCGATAAACGCGCGCCTCCCGGGCTGGCCCCGATCGCCATCGGCCTGGGCCTGACGCTGATTCACCTGATCTCGATTCCGGTGACCAACACCTCGGTGAATCCGGCGCGCAGTACCGGGCCGGCACTGATGGTCGGCGGCTGGGCGATTGCGCAGTTGTGGATGTTCTGGGTCGCGCCGTTGATTGGCGCGGTGGTGGGTGGCGGGATCTATCGCTGGCTGGGCAAAGAAGAGTAGCCACGGCATACACAAAACAAATGTGGGAGCGAGCTTGCTCGCGAAGGCGGTGTGTCAGCTGATATCAATGTCACTGAAACACCGCTTTCGCGAGCAAGCTCGCTCCCACAATGGATCTAGGCTTGACGGTAGGGCAAGGCTGTTTTGGCTTCTTCGGCGTAGGCGAGGATGCCTGCACGCTCCTGTTGCAGGAAATCCTTCACCGCCGCTTTCAACCCCGGATGCCGCAAGTAGTGCCATGAATGGGTGATCACCGGTTCGAACCCGCGAATCAGCTTGTGCTCGCCTTGGGCGCCAGCATCGAAACGCTGATAACCCTGCGCAATCGCGTAATCCATCCCCTGATAAAAACAGGTCTCGAAGTGCAGTCGATCAAACTCCGCCAGACACCCCCAATAGCGTCCGAAGAAACTGTCGCCACCCACCAGACTGAACGCCATCGCCACCGGCCGTGAGCCCTGTTTGGCCAGCACCACGCGGATCGCTTCCGGCATGCGCTCGGCCAACAGACTGAAAAATTCCCGCGTCAGATACGGGGTCTGACGGCGCACCGCGTAGGTATTGGCGTAACAGGCGTAGACAAAATCCCACTGCGCCTCGCCCAGCTCGCGGCCCTCCAGCCACTCAAACTCAAAGCCCTGTCCCGCCACTTGCTCGCGTTCCTTGCGCATCTGCTTGCGCTTGCGCGAACTGAGCACATCGAGGAAATCCTGGAAGTCGCGATACGCGCGATTCTGCCAGTGATACTGACAGCCGATGCGCTGCAGCCAGCCAGGCTGTTCGGCCATCGCAGCATCGGTGAAAGCGTCGGTGAAATTGATGTGTGCGCTGGAAAGCCCTTCGATCTCCAGGTAACCGGGCAGGCTCTTGAGCAGCTCGAAACCGTCTTCGACATTGGCTGCCAACAGGCGCGGGCCGCTGACCGGACTGAACGGCACAGCGGTCAAAAGCTTGGGGTAGTAGTCAATGCCGGCGCGGGCGCAGGCGTCGGCCCAGCCGTGATCGAACACGTACTCGCCGTAGGAGTGCCACTTGCGATAACTGGGTAACGCGGCGATCAGACGATCGTCCTCGATGTGCAGCAAATGCTCCGGCTGCCAGCCACTGTGGGGGCCAACGCTGCCACTGTCCTCCAGCGCACTGAGAAAGGCATGGCGCAGAAATGGCTGGTTTTCAGGCACCAGCGCATCCCAGCTTGCGGGAGGGATTTGCGACAGGTTTTGCAGGCGTTGCAACGGCATCAAAAAGCTCTCCACAACAGGACTTCAGCGCCCGGCGAGTATCGCCCATTGCGCGGCATTGCACACCCGCAATCGGCCGACAGCGCTCTAGATCGATAGTTCAGGGCGAATCGATATCGTCATCAACCTGCCATCACTGTGCCACTGCTCTGTCATAAACCATCGCGATACTGGCGCCTGTTTTTAGAGCGCCGGGTTCTACCCGGACACTGTTTTCCGACGTTCAAATCGTCGGTTGTGCCCCGGATGGTTCAGCCATCCCCTCTCATCTTCGGAGATTGCTATGCGTCTTGCTTCCACGAAAACTGCGGCGGCCCTGTGCGGTGGCTTGTTGCTGGCCATGAGTGTTCCGGCCAGTGCTGCAGTCGACGCCAAACTGCTCGACATGCTCAAGGCTAACGGTTCCATTTCCCAGGCACAGTACGTAGAACTGCAAACTGAACTGGCCAAGGATCAGAAGGCTCAGCAAATCGCGCAGCAGGCGCAGCAAGAGACCAACGAACAAGTCGCTGCTGTTGCAAAGAAAACCAACGAACAAAGCGTCTTCGACCAGAAACTGGCCTGGGCGGCCAAGACCCAATTCAAGGGCGATGTGCGTATCCGTCAGGAAACCATCAAGATCGACGGCGAGCCGAACAACGGCGGCCGCGACAAGGATCGTCAGCGTATTCGTGCCCGTCTGGGTGCCTACACCGAGATCAACCCGCAGGTCGACACCGGCATCCGTATCGCCACCGGCGGCGGCGACGATGCCCGCTCCACCAACCAGGACCAGGACAACTACTTCGACAAGAAGCAGATCTGGCTCGACCTGGGTTACATCGACTACCACCCGGATCAGATCAAGAACCTGCACATCATCGGCGGCAAGATGCTTCAGCCGTGGGTCAGCATGGGCGACGTGATCTGGGATAGCGACATCAACCCGGAAGGTCTGGCCGTTACTTACAAATACCCGTTGGGCGGCAGCGCCGAACTGTTCGGCAGCCTGGGTAACTACAACCTCAAGGACAACGTTGACGGCGATGGCGTGCAATTCCGTCACGACCTGCGTCTGACCGCTGGCCAGTTGGGTAGCCGCTTCAACATCACCGACAACCTGAAAGTAACCGTGGGCGGCAGCGTCTACGCCTACCAGAACGACGAAGACAGCCGCTGCACCGGCACTTCCACACCGTGCGCACTGGCGGTCAACGGCAACTCGGCCAACAACGAATTCCGTCTGTATGAAGGGTTCAGCCAGGTCGACATCGGCGGTCTGCCGATGCCATTGTCGTTCTATGGTCAGTACGTGAAGAACAACGATGCCGTCACCGATCAGGACACTGCATGGCTGTTGGGCGCCAAGTCGAAAGTCTTCGGCCTGAACCTCGATTACAACTATCGTGACGTGCAGCGCAACGCCGTGGTCGGCGCCTTCACCGACTCCGACTTCGCCAACGGCACCACCGGTTCGCGTGGCCACAAGTTCAAGGTCGGTTACGACATCGACAAGAACTTCGCCATCGGCGCTACGTACTTCCTGACCAAGGCCGACTTCGCCAGCCGTACCCAGCGTGACGCTGACGCCAACACCCTGCAGCTGGATGCAGAAGCCAAGTTCTAAGAAAACAGCGACAAGCTTCGAGCGACAAGCTGCAAGTCACCGCTCCCCTTGCGATTTGCCGATCGAAGCTGATTTTCCTGCAGCCCGGTGCAGTTACAGCGATCCCCATCATCCGTTCGCTGGCGCTGCATCGGGCTGTGTTTTTTCACGGGCTATCGTCCCGCCGCTGCGCCGCCAGGCGTTCAGCCAAGGCATCCACCCCCTCTTCCGGTTTCTCCGGCATCGCCTTCAAGGTGGCTTGCATCAACTGCATCTGACGAATGAAACGCCGACAGTTCGGGCAAAACATCAGGTGATGACGCACCATCAGCTTTTCGCGAAAGCTCAATTGGCCATCGAGATAATCGCTGGAGCGCGCCACTTGTTCCTTACAGGTCAGCATTCCCCGGTCTCCTCAAAATGCTCCACGGTCGCGAAGACTTTCAGCCGCGCACGATGCAGCAGCACACGGACATTGGAGAGCGAGATCTCCAGAAGATTACAGATCTCTTCCAGCTCCAGCCCCTGGCGCTCACGCAACAGCAAAACGCTGCTTTGCAATTCCGACAGATTCAACAAGGTGTGCTCCAGACAGTCGCGCAATTCGCTTTCGGTCAGCAGCGCTTCCGGTGTGTCCTGGTGCCAGGCGAACGGGGCGACCAGCCAATGGCCGTCACCGGGAGAAAAGCGGTCGTCGTCGATCGTGCCGTGGGGCGATGGCAAATCATCCATCAACACTTCCCGGCGATTTTGTTTATAACGACTTTTGGCTGAGTTGGCCGTGATGGTCAACAACCAGGTCTTGAGACTGGAGCGACCTTCGAAACTGGCAATATGGCGCACCACCGACAGCCAGGCGTCCTGCACCACTTCTTCGACATGACGCTGGCCGACAATGGCATACGCCACGGCGCGCATGGCGCTCTGATACGTCGTCACCAGTTCCTTGAAAGCCTTTTGCTCACCGGCCAGCAGGCGCGCAAGCAGTTGGGTGTCGTCAGCCGCCATCCAAAAATCTCCTTGTACCGATTCCGAAAATGACAGCGGCAGGTTTTCACCTGCCGCCATTTCCGAAAAACTACAGCGTTTGAGCCGATTCGGATGTAGGAAAGGTCGGCGCGATTAAGGGGAAATTAAACCCTTTTCAACGCTTGCGCAGAATCACGCTGCCGATCGAATAACCCGCGCCGAACGAACTCAACACCGCCAGCGAGCCGCTCGCCAGATCATCCTGATATTTGTGGAAAGCAATCACCGAACCTGCGGAGCTGGTGTTGGCGTAGGTGTCGAGAATCACCGGTGCTTCTTCTTCGGTGGCTTCACGGCCCAGCAGCTTGCGTACAATCAGGTGATTCATGCTCAGGTTGGCCTGGTGCAGCCAGAAGCGCTTCACGTCGCCGACGTTGAGCTGGTTCTCTTGCAGATGTTCACCAATCAGCTCGGCGACCATCGGGCAGACATCCTTGAACACCTTGCGGCCTTCCTGCACGAACAACTTGTCGCGAGCACCAACGCCCTCTTCAGCCGCGCGGTTGAGGAAACCGAAGTTGTTGCGGATGTTGTTGGAGAACTTGGTCAGCAGCTTGGTGCTGACCACGTCGAACTGGTGCTGGGACGTCGCGGTGTCAGCACGCTCGATGATCACCGCAGTCGCGGCGTCGCCGAAGATGAAGTGGCTATCGCGGTCACGGAAGTTCAGGTGACCGGTGCAGACTTCCGGGTTGACCATCAGGATCGCCCGGGCCTGACCCAGTTGCACGCTGTTGGCGGCGGCCTGAATACCGAAGGTTGCCGAAGAGCAGGCAACGTTCATGTCGAAACCGAAGCCTTGAATGCCTAGCGCTTCCTGGACTTCGATGGCGATGGCCGGGTAGGCGCGCTGCAGGTTGGAGCAGGCGACGATCACGCCGTCGATGTCAGCGGCGGTTTTGCCGGCGCGTTGCAGGGCCTGTTCGGCCGCGCCGATGGCCATCTGGCAGAGCACCGACCATTCGTCGTTGGAACGTTCCGGCAGGCGCGGAGCCATGCGTTGTGGATCGAGGATGCCGTCCTTGTCCATGACAAAGCGGCTCTTGATGCCGGAAGCCTTTTCGATAAACGCAGCGCTGGATTCGGTCAGGGCCTGGACTTCGCCGCTGGCAATGGCCTCGGCGTTGTCGGCGTTGAACTGGGCGACGTAGGTATTGAAAGACTGCACCAGCTCTTCGTTGGAGATGCTGTTGGCCGGGGTGTACAGGCCGGTGCCGCTGATGACGACGTTATGCATGGTCGTTTCTCTAATCTGTTCAGGCAGAAAGTGCTGGAACCGTCGTACCAACACACAAAGGGTCTATTCCCGTCCGGGGGACGCAAACCTGGCATCGCTTTATTCCGTCTCGCACCACGGCCGAAGGCTCTGGGTCGCGAAACCGGCGTTTATGGTCGCGAAGTTTGCCATAAACGCAGGCTTTTGGCGCCTTTCTCAAGCACAACCCACATCCCAATGTGGGAGCGAGCCTGCTCGCGAAGGCGGTGTGTCAGTCACAGGGATAGTGTCTGATATACCGCTTTCGCGAGCAGGCTCGCTCCCACAGGAGGATTGCGTATGTCTCCAGGTCAGGGCTCGACCTGAGTCCACTGCTTGTTCAGGCGTTTGTCGGAGATCGGCACCTTGGTGCCCAACTGCTGGGCGAACAGCGACACTCGGTATTCCTCCAGCCACCAGCGATACAACTCAAGCTGCGGATCGCGTTTGCCTTCCTGCGCATGTTTCGCCGCGCGGGTCTGGTATTGCGCCCAGAGGCCGGCGAGTTCGCCGCTCCAGACGCGATCTTTCTGCACCTGCGCGCCGAGCTTCTCGAAACGCTGCTCGACGGCTTTCAGGTAACGCGGCAGTTCCTTGAGCCACTGCATCGGCGTCTCGCGGACAAAACCCGGGTAAACCAGATTGTTGATCTGTTGCTTGATGTCGTTCAACGCCACGGCCTGGGCCAGATCGATCTTGCCCTTGAAGCGCTTTTGCAGACCGTGCCAGACCTTGAGAATCTCCAGCGTCAGCCGCGCCACCCGTTCGGCATGCTCGGTCCAGCTGCCGCGTTTGCGCTCGGCCAGTGCCGCCAACCCGGCGCCATCACGCGGCAGCGGGTCTTCGCCCTCAAGAATGCAACTGTCGAGGCTGGCCAGTAGAATGTCTTCGACCAGCGCATCGACCCGACCCAGTTCGCGATAGAGCAGGCCCAGTTCAGTCTGCCCCGGCAACTTGCTGCGCAGGAACTTCGCCGGCTCGGCCAGTTGCTGCATCAACAACCGCTGCAAGGCGCGACGATGCTGGAACTCGGCTTCAGCCGGGGTCGAGAAACGCCCTTCCTTGACCGCTCCGCCCTCTTCGACCAGCGCCGGATACACCGTCATCGATAGCCCGGCGATCTTCTGCTGAGTCTTTTCCGCCACCGGCGCGAAGACTTTCGCCTCCACCGGTTGCTGGCTTTTCGCACTTTGCGGCACCGCCAACGCAGCCTGACTGGCTTCGGCAAACCGTGCGGTCAATTCGGCCAGATCCCGACCTTCACCTAGGAATTTGCCTTGGCCGTCGACGATTTCCAGGTTCATCCGCAGATGCCCCTCAACGCCTTGCTCAGCTTCTGCCCACGCCTCATCGCTGACCCGCGCCCCGGTCATGCGCAACAATTCGCGGCCCAGCGCCTGCGGCAACGAGCCGTCGGCAAAGGTCATGCGCTGCAATGCAGCCTTGATGAAGTCCGGCACCGGCACAAAATTCTTGCGCAGCGCTTTCGGCAAGTTGCGCACGAGAGCGATGCACTTGGCTTCGATCATCCCCGGCACCAGCCACTCCAGGCGTTCCGGCGGCAGCATCGGCAACAACGGTGCCGGCACGCGCAGGGTCACGCCGTCGCGCGGGTGATTGGGTTCGAAGTGATAGGTCAGCGCCAGTTCCAGATCGCCGATGTGCAGCGTGTCCGGGTAATCGCGCGCGGTGACTTCACTGGCCTCGCGGGCAAGCACGTCCTCTTCGCGCATGATCAGCAATTGCGGGTTCTTCTGGCTGTTGATGCGGTACCAACTGTCGAAGGTCGCGGTCTGGTGAATCTCCGCCGGCAGCCGCGCATCGTAGAACGCGTACAAGGTTTCTTCGTCGGCGAGAATGTCGCGACGGCGGGCCTTGGCTTCCAGTTCGTCGAGCTGTTCCAGCAGTTGTTTGTTGGCGCTCAGGCACTTGGCTTTCGACTGAATCTCGCCACGCACCAGGCCTTCGCGGATAAACAGCTCTCGGGAGACCACCGGATCCACCGGACCGTAATGCACCGGGCGGCGGCCGACCACGATCAGCCCGAACAAGGTGATCTGTTCGAACGCCACGACCTGGCCGCGCTTCTTCTCCCAGTGCGGTTCGAAGTGATTTTTCTTGATCAAGTGCCCGGCCAACGGTTCGATCCAATCGGCGTCGATCTTGGCGACCATGCGCGCATAGAGCTTGGTGGTTTCCACCAGTTCGGCGGTCATCAGCCATTGCGGACGCTTCTTGCCGATGCCCGACGACGGGTGAATCCAGAAACGCCGCTGACGCGCGCCGAGGTAATCGCCGTCTTCGGTTTTCTGACCGATCTGGCTGAGCAAACCCACCAGCACCGCTTTGTGCAGTTTTGGGTAGTCCGCCGGCTCTTTGTTCAGGCTCAGCTGCATGTCGCGACAGATCAGGCTCAACTGGCGATGGGAATCACGCCACTCGCGCAAGCGCAGATAGTTGAGGAAGTTCTTCCGGCACCAGTTACGCAGCGGGCTCGCAGTCAGCGCCTGGCGCTGCTCTTCAAAGCCACGCCACAGGTTCACTAAACCGGCGAAGTCCGAGTCGATGTCTTTCCATTGCGCGTGGGCCTGATCGGCGGCTTGCTGGCGCTCCGGCGGCCGCTCGCGCGGGTCCTGAATCGACATGGCACTGGCGACGATCAGCACTTCTTGCAGGCTGCCGAGCTTGGCCGCTTCGAGCAGCATACGGCCCATGCGCGGGTCGACCGGCAGGCGCGCAAGTTGACGACCGAGCGGGGTCAACTGACTGTTGCGATCCACTGCCGAGAGTTCTTGCAGCAGGTTGAAACCGTCGCTGATCGCCTTACCGTCCGGCGGTTCAATGAACGGAAACGCAGTGATCTCGCCAAGTCGTAGATGCAGCATCTGCAGGATTACGGCGGCGAGGTTGGTGCGCAGAATCTCCGGATCGGTAAATTCCGGGCGCCCATTAAAATCTTCTTCGCTGTACAAACGAATACAGATGCCCGGCTCGACCCGGCCGCAACGACCCTTTCGCTGATTGGCGCTGGCCTGGGAAATCGCTTCGATCGGCAGGCGCTGGACTTTGGCGCGATAGCTGTAGCGGCTGATGCGCGCGGTGCCGCTGTCGATCACGTAACGGATGCCCGGCACGGTCAGCGAGGTCTCGGCAACGTTGGTCGCCAGCACCACGCGACGGCCCGGGTGCGACTGGAAAATCCGCTGCTGCTCGGCCGGCGACAAGCGCGCGTACAGCGGCAGAATTTCAGTGTGTTTGATTTGGGCTTTGCGCAGCATGTCGGCAGCGTCACGAATCTCGCGCTCGCCGGGCAGAAACACCAGCACGTCGCCAGGACTGCGGCGTTCGCTGCGTTCGTAAGCGGCGATTTCGTCGAGGGTGGCGAGGATCGCCTGATCCACCGTCAGGTCATCCTCGACACGGTTACCCTCTTCGTCCTGCTCCAGCGTCAGCGGGCGATACCAGGTATCGACCGGGAAGGTGCGACCGGACACTTCGACAATCGGCGCATCATCGAAGTGCTTGGAGAAGCGCTCCAGATCGATGGTTGCCGAGGTGATGATGACTTTCAGATCCGGACGACGCGGCAGCAGGGTTTTCAGGTAACCGAGCAGGAAGTCGATGTTGAGACTGCGTTCGTGGGCTTCGTCAACGATGATCGTGTCGTAGCGTTCGAGGTAGCGGTCGTTCTGGGTTTCCGCGAGCAGGATACCGTCGGTCATCAACTTGATCAGGGTGTTGGAATCGCTTTGATCTTCAAAACGCACCTGATAGCCGACCAGCGAACCGAGCGGCGTGCCGAGCTCTTCAGCGACGCGGCTGGCAACACTGCGTGCAGCGATTCGGCGCGGTTGCGTGTGGCCAATCAGACCGTGCTGGCCGCGACCGATTTCCAGACAGATCTTCGGCAACTGGGTGGTTTTGCCCGAGCCGGTTTCGCCGGCGATGATCAGCACCTGGTGTTTTTCCAGCGCCTTTTTGATCTCGTCGCGCTTGGCCGCAATCGGCAAACTGTCGTCGTAACGAATCACCGGCAGGCTGGCACGGCGCGCCAGCACCTGATCGCAGGACGCCTGCATGCGCGTCACCCATTGGGCCAGTTTGGCCTCATCGGGCTTCTTGCGCAGCTCAAGCAACTGCCGCCGCAGCCGGTGACGGTCGGCGAGCATGGCGTGATCGAGGTTTTTCAGCAGTTTGTCGATGGAGGGCGATTCGTCGGTCATCGGGTAGGCAATTCGGTCGTCTGTTTATGCAGGGGGCCGATTGTCGCAGATTTGGCGGATTTGTGGCGTGTCTGGGGGATTGCTGTCCTCACCCTAGCCCTCTCCCGGAGGGAGAGGGGACCGATTGGGGGATGCTGAAGATGTTCAGCGACCTGAAACCGCTTTACCGAATCCATAATCGCCAAGGTCTTTCAGGTCTGCGTTTGGCGCAAGACACCTCGGTCGGCCCCCTCTCCCTCTGGGAGAGGGCTGGGGTGAGGGGCTTCTAAAAGAGTTACTCGTTATCGAGGCCTTTGCGCCGATACGGGAAGACGTCGATGACTTTGCCGGCACGAATCGCCTCCTGCAAACTCTTCCAGTAATCGGCGTTATACAACTCGCCATGCAACTGATCGAACAACTTGCGCTGCCCGGAATCGGCGAACAAAAACGGCGGAAATTCCTCTGGAAACACATCCAGCGGCCCGATCGAATACCACGGCTCGGAAGCCATTTCGTCCTCCGGTGTACGCGGCGCAGGAATGTGACGAAAGTTGGCCTCGGTCAGGAAACAAATCTCGTCATAGTCATAAAACACCACCCGCCCATGCCGGGTGACGCCAAAGTTTTTCAACAACATGTCGCCGGGAAAAATGTTCGCCGCCGCCAGTTGCTTGATCGCCAGACCGTAATCCTCCAGTGCCTCGCGCACCTGCGCGTCGTTGGCGTTTTCCAGATACAGATTGAGCGGGGTCATTCGCCGTTCGGTCCAGCAGTGACGGATCAATACCGTCTCGGCCTCCACCGACACCGTTGATGGCGCCACCTCCAACAGTTCTTCCAGACACGCCGGATCAAACTTGCTCAGCGGAAAACGAAAATCGGCAAACTCTTGGGTATCGGCCATGCGCCCGACCCGGTCGACGCTTTTCACCAGTCGGTACTTCTCGATCACCGTGGCGCGGTCGACGTTTTTCGATGGCGAAAAACGGTCCTTGATGATCTTGAACACGGTGTTGAAACCCGGCAGGGTGAACACGCTCATGACCATGCCGCGCACGCCCGGGGCCATGATGAACTGGTCATCGGTGTTGGCCAGATGGTTGATCAGGGCGCGGTAGAACTCGGATTTGCCGTGCTTGTAGAAGCCGATCGAGGTGTACAGCTCGGCGATGTGCTTGCCCGGCAGGATACGCCGCAGGAAACCGATGAATTCCGCCGGCACCGGCACGTCGACCATGAAATACGAACGGGTGAACGAGAAGATGATCGACACGTCGGCTTCGTCGGTGATCAGCGCATCGATCTGGATCCCGCGCCCTTCGCGGTGCAGCAGCGGGATCACCAGCGGCCATTGCTCGTCGCGGGTGTAAATGCGCCCGACCAGGTACGCGCCCTTGTTGCGGTACAGCACCGAGGAAAACAGCTCGACACTCAGTTCCGGGTCTTTGCACACCCAGTCCGGCAGGTTCTCGCGCAGTTGCGCTTCGAGGCGGCGCAGGTCACCGGGCAGATCGGCGTAGTCCTCGCTGAAACGGTAGTCGGCAAAAATGCTCGCGAGCATCCCCGACAACTGGCCTTGGGGTTTGTAGGTACGGGTTTGCGCGGCGCGGGCACGGCGCAGGCTCGGGCGCGTGGTGTGGATGAACATGCAGCCGTCGCTGATCAGGTCGTGGCTGAACAGCCCGCAGAAAATCGAGTTGTACCAGGTCTCGGACAATTCATCGTCGAAGCGCAGGTCGATGACGCTGATGTAGGCGCTTTTCACCAACGGCCAGCAGCTGACATTCATCAGCGTTTCGTCGTCAAAATATTCGCGCAGGCGGGCGATGGTTTCGCCGACCTTGTCTTCGTAGAGGTTGATCCGTGCTGCCGATGCGGTTTGCGTCTCCTGCCAGCGCGCCTGCTCGAAACGCTCCCGGGCGCCGTCGGTGATGCGCCGGAAATGCTCGCGGTAATCGTCAAAGCCATCGAGGATCATGCGGGCGATGTCGGTGGCTGGCCATTGCTGCGGCATAAATGAGACCTCGGCGTGCGTTGGGAAATCTGTGCCTGAGCTTAGCCACGGATGCGTGCGCAGGTGAAGTGCAATTTCTGCCAAATGCCATGCCAGTTGTAACGGACTGGGGTTTCGGCGTAGACGCGGCGGCCACGGAGAATTAAATGTCCGATTAGCGGTTGCCATCATCTGGGCGCTCGGCAACACTCTCGTCCCGATCAAGGAAGGAGACCCGCCGTGAGCCCTGTCGATATTTTCCGTATGTTGTCGCTGGCGGCCATCTGGGGCGCGAGTTTTCTGTTCATGCGCATTATTGCGCCGGTGATCGGCACGATCCCGACCGGGTTCTTTCGCGTGTCGATTGCGGCTGCAGGGCTGCTGGTGATTCTCGGGCTGATGCGCGTGCGCTGGGACTTCAAAGGCAAACTGAAGACAGTGATGCTGCTGGGCGTGATCAACTCGGGGATTCCGGCGACGCTGTATTCCGTTGCGGCCCAGGTATTGCCGGCCGGTTATTCGGCGATTTTCAATGCCACTACGCCGCTGATGGGCGTGCTGATTGGCGGGCTGTTCTTCAGTGAAAAACTCACCGCGGCCAAACTCGGTGGGGTGTTCCTCGGCCTGTTCGGTGTTGGCGTGCTGACCCGCGCCGGTCCCGTGGCATTTGACATGCAACTGTTGATGGGCGCCCTCGCCTGCCTGCTCGCGACCACTTGCTATGGCTTCGCCGGTTTCCTCGCGCGGCGCTGGCTGGATCAGGCCGGTGGACTGGACAGTCGTCTGTCGGCGCTGGGCAGCATGCTCGGTGCGACGTTGTTCCTGTTGCCGTTGTTCGGCTACAGCGTAATCACTGCACCGCCGGTCAGTTGGGGCGGCTGGAATGTCTGGCTGTCGCTGCTCGGTCTGGGTCTGGGCTGCACAGCGTTCGCCTACATCATTTACTTCCGCCTGCTCAGCTCGATCGGTCCGGTGAAGTCGATGACCGTGACCTTCATGATTCCGCCGTTCGGGGTTTTGTGGGGGGCGTTGCTGCTGGATGAGCCGTTGTCGATGGCGCATATCTACGGTGGCGTGCTGATTGCGGCGGCGTTGTGGTTGGTGTTGAAGCCTGCGGTGGTGAAACCGGCTGAGGTGCCGGCCCGATAAATTTGTGCTGTTGCCGAAAAGGCTATCGCGAGCAGGTTCACTCCTACAATTGGAATGCCTTCCCCTGTAGGAGTGAGCCTGCTCGCGATCGGCGGCCAAAAAGCCGCCACCTGACGATCTGTTAGCTGGTTTTACGGAATACAAACGCCAGACCGACAATGATCAACAGCATCCCCAGCACACTCAATGCTGCCAGGCGATTGCCGAAAATCAGATAGTCCATCACTGCCGTCACCGCAGGCACCAGGTAAAACAGGCTGGTGACGTTCACCAGATTGCCTCGCGCGATCAGTCGATACAGCAACAGCGTCGCCAGCACCGACACCACCAGCCCCATCCACAACACCGGCACGATAAAACCTGTGCTGTGTTCAAAGTGGAATGGCTGAAACGGCACGAAAATCCCGCACAACAACAGCCCCGCCAGATACTGCACTGGCAGCGTGCCGAGCGGATTGTCGGTGATGCGCTTCTGCATGATCGAGCCCAGCGTCATGCTCGCCAGCGCCAGCAGACCAAACAGCATTCCCGCCCAGGACATCCCGGCCAGACCGATGCCCTGGTAAACCACCATGATCAGCCCCGCCAATCCCAAGCCCAGACCGAACATCCGGCTCGCGGAGCGCTGCCGCTCCATCAAGACCACGGTGAGAATCGGCTGCACGCCCATGATGGTCGCCATCACCCCCGGGGTGACTTTAGTGTTGAGCGCCAGCAGATAGAAAATCTGATAAGCCCCCAACAACACCACGCCGGTGGCGATCGCATAAAGCATTGGTTTGCCGCCCTTGGGCAACTTCAGCTTGAGCAACGGCGCCAACAGCAGAAGCCCGCACAGGGCGATCACAAAGCGAATCAACAGAAAGGCAAACGGCGAAGCGTGGGCCAACCCCCATTTGGAGAAGATCGCTCCACTGCTCCACAGCAAAACGAACAGGCTCGTGGACGCGGCCGCGAGCGCGGATTTTTTCGACAGGACAAACATGAATACCACCTGTAGTCAGGCAAGAAGCCAACTCAGCCGAAGCTGAAATTCAGTAGGTTTTTCTGGCGGGCGGCAGGACTCAGCAGAAAGTGCTGATCAGCCCGAAACGCCAACGCCCGGCGGTGATACGACTGCGCACACCGGCGTGCTACTGACAGGTGGGGGGTAATGACTGATCTGCTTGGGCTGCTGATCCGCGCACGGCACGACGCCAGCGTTGACCGCTGAATCGACTACCGCGTTGATGAGGGATGCAGGCATTTGCGCAGATCTTTTTTGAAGGGTTGGAGGGTGAGGCATACGACTCACGTGCGCCGACTATAACCATCGGGCGACATGGATTGCAATGATTTGGGCAAAGGACCGGCAGGGACAGTTGACCGCAAGGTGAATAGGCTGGATCGCAATTGCGACACCCACCATCGAGGACAAGGAATGCACGGGATCACATGCCAAGGGAACGGACGTATTTGCGCTACCAGGTTTACAAATCACAGGCCAGGAAACAGGCTGGGGTTACTTTCGCAAAGCTGCACAAAGACTTGTTGCAGCAGGGGATAGTAGATGTTGATCACTCCAGAGTTCGTTTCGAAGCAATCGATGCTCAAGCGCTGAGTGCCTATGAAGAATGGTTCGATCCTCATTTCTCTTGGCAAGATGTAGTCAGGTGGAAGGCTAAAGAACCACTTAGCTTCGATTTGGCAATCTGGTTTGATCAGGAGTTATGCGGACTTTGCTTTGCAAACCCTAATCAGAGCCGGTTGCGAGTGAAAATTGTGCGTCTGGAAGGAAAGCCCGATAACGATCACCCTCTCAAAAGCCGAGTTGCGACATGCTTTGACCGCACGTGACTCACTTCGCGCGAATTATCGGCAGTACCCAAATTGAAATTCAGGAACCTCTCCCTGGGGTGATGTCCCTGTACCGGCAACTGGGTTTTGAATTCGATTCGGAGGGTAGGCTTGTGAAGCTGATTTGGTAAGACTAGTATCGGGCAACTGCTCATTTAATGATCAACGCCGGAGGCACCATGAAGGCTGCCATTGAAAAAAGGCGCCAGGCGCCAGATCGATAAAGGCTGATAGAAAACGCTCTTCTGGAAAGTTGTCTGAACGGGAGTTGCACCGAATCAGAGAAGCATTGGTGAATCCAGCAGCGGAAGAGCCAGGAGGCGTCCTCGCTGGCGCCTCATTCACCTTCTCTTCATAAAAAAAACCGCTCACAAGGAGCGGTTTTTTATTGCCTGATCCAGCTTCAGCCAAACAGCCAATATCCCAACAACGTCAACACCACCACGGCCAGCACCGGCCGCATCACGCGGTAAGCCTTCGGATGACGGCGCTTCCACTGTTTGACCACGCCACTGAACTTGTCGCTGAAGTTCTTGCTCCAGGCGTAGGCCTGGTTAATCCCGCCGACGCGTTCGTCGTCAAGGTTCTGCGGTGCGGTGGCACGCCCGAGCCAGGCGCTGATCGCGCGATTAATGCGGGTCATGAGGCGATTGCTCAGCGGACGTTCAACGTCGCAGAACAGAATCACACGGGTTTGGTCGGTTTCATTCTTGACCCAGTGCACATAGGTCTCGTCGAACATCACATCCTCACCGTCACGCCAGGCGTAAACCTGACCGTCGACGAAAATCCGGCAGTCGTCGGAGTTCGGCGTCGACAAGCCGAGGTGATAACGCAGCGAGCCGGCGAACGGATCGCGGTGCGGGTTGAGGTGGCTGCCACCCGGCAACAACGCAAACATCGCACCTTTGACGTTGGGAATCGCACTGACCAGCGCCACGGTTTTCGGGCACAGGGTTTCAGCCGATGGCAACGGTTTGTCGTACCACTTGAGGTAGAAACGCTTCCAGCCTTTCTTGAAAAACGAGCCGAAACCGGCGTCGTTGTTCTTTTCCGCCGCGCGAATATAGCCCTCATCGAACAAATGCATGGCTTCGTCGCGAATGGTTTCCCAGTTGTCGCGCAGTACATCCAGCTCCGGGAATTTGCTGCGATCCAGATACGGCTTGGACGGTACGCCGGAGAACAGGTACATCAGGGCGTTGTACGGGGCGAACAGCGCCGAGTGATTGACGAACTGGCGCAGAACCGGCAAACGCGCTTTGCCGCGCAAATGCACATAGAGGATGCTGCCCACAAACAGCAGCAGCACCGACACCTTGGCGGCTAACGAAAAGCTCATCAACGACTCCTTGAATAAAGACAACGCTGCGCAATGCCATTTTACCCGGCATGGCAGCCGGCCATGATAAACACTACCGGCGCCGGGCAAAACCCGCCTTACACAAGATTCAGTGTTAAGAATTGCGCAACAAAGCATTTATTAGCATAACGATCCTGAACCCTGGCTGACCTGAATCAACTGGATTACTGCTGAGTCTCCTGCTCAGTGAACAAATCGCTGAACAGCATGCTCGACAGATAACGTTCGCCAGAGTCAGGCAGAATCACGACGATGGTCTTGCCCTGCATCTCCGGCGTCTCGGCCAGACGCACCGCTACCGCCATCGCCGCACCGCAGGAGATACCGCACAAAATCCCCTCTTCCTGCATCAAGCGCAGGGCCATGGCCTTGGACTCTTCGTCGGTGACCTGCTCGACCCGGTCGACCATCGACAGATCCAGATTCTTTGGCACAAAGCCGGCTCCGATCCCTTGAATCTTGTGCGGGCTCGGTTTGATCTCTTCACCCGCCAACGCCTGGGTGATCACCGGCGACGACATCGGCTCCACCGCCACCGAAAGGATCGGCTTGCCCTGCGTGTTCTTGATATACCGCGAGACGCCGGTGATGGTTCCGCCGGTGCCGACGCCGGCGACCAGTACATCGACGGCACCGTCGGTGTCGTTCCAGATTTCCGGACCGGTGGTCTTTTCGTGGATGGCCGGGTTGGCCGGGTTATCGAACTGCGCCGGCATGAAATATTTGTCGGCATCGCTGGCGACGATTTCGGCAGCCTTCTCGATAGCCCCCTTCATGCCCTTGGCCGGCTCGGTCAACACCAGCTCGGCGCCCAAGGCCTTGAGAACCTTGCGACGCTCGATGCTCATCGAGGCCGGCATGGTCAGCATCAATTTGTACCCACGAGCAGCAGCCACAAAGGCCAGACCGATGCCGGTATTCCCCGATGTCGGCTCGACAATGGTCATGCCAGGCTTGAGTTTGCCGCTGCTTTCGGCGTCCCAGATCATGTTGGCGCCGATCCGGCACTTGACCGAATAACCGGGGTTGCGCCCTTCGATCTTGGCCAGAATGGTCACGCCACGCGGCGCGATGCGGTTGATCTGCACCAGCGGCGTATTACCGATGGAATGGGCGTTGTCAGCGAAAATACGGCTCATGGCTGGGTCCTTATGCAGCATTGAATTCAGCGCCCAAGGTATGCCTGTTGCCCTTCGCAGTCCAGTCAGGGCGAACGTCTGCAACAGCCAGTAGTCAATCGCTTTACATCGTTCGGGAATTGCCACCATGAAGCGTCGTTACAGCTGGCCCTTGTGGACTTTCGCAGGAATCGTTGTGCTGCTGATCGCGCTGCACATCGCCCTGCCTTATATGGTGCGCGATTACCTCAACGGTAAACTGGCGGACATGGGTGACTATCGGGGCCAGATCACTGATGTCGATCTGGCCCTATGGCGCGGCGCCTACAAGATCAATGGGCTGAAGATCGTCAAGGTCGACGGCAAGGTACCGGTACCATTCGTCAACGCACCGCTGATCGACCTGGCGGTCAGCTGGCATTCGCTGTGGTATGACCATGCTGTGGTCGCGCAGGTGAAGTTCTTCAATCCAGAAATCAATTTCGTCGATGGCGGCGCCAACAAACAGAATTCCCAGACCGGTCAAGGTACTGACTGGCGTGCGCAACTGGGCAAATTGTTGCCGATCACTCTCGACGAAGTGCAGATTCAAGACGGCAAGATCAGTTTCCGCAATTTCAACTCCAAACCGCCGGTAAACATGAACGCGACCAATGTCGACGCGAGCATCTACAACCTCACCAACGTGGTCGACAAACAGGGCAAACGCGACGCCCGCTTCGAAGGCAAGGCCCTGTTGCTAGGCCATGCGCCGCTGGAAACCACCGCAACATTCGACCCGCTAAGCAATTTCGAAGACTTCGAATTCCGTCTGCGCGCCAAGGACATCGAACTCAAAAGCATGAACGACTTCGCCTCGGCGTACGGCAAGTTCGACTTTAACGCCGGCCACGGTGATGTAGTGATCGAGGCCAAAGCCAAAAAAGCCCAGGTCAACGGCTATATCAAACCGCTGCTGCGCGACGTCGAAGTGTTCAACTGGCAGCAGGACGTGGAAAACAAGAACAAGAGCATCTTCCGCTCGGTCTGGGAGGCGCTGGTGGGCGGCACGGAAACCGTGCTGAAGAATCAGGCGAAAAACCAGTTCGCCACCAAGGTCGAGCTCAGCGGTAACGTGCATCAGCAAAACATCAGCGCGTTCGAAGCGTTTCTGCAGATTTTGCGTAATGGTTTCGTACAGGCATTCAATGCCCGCTATGAACGGCCTAAGCCGGATGCGGGTTAGAGTTCATTTCTGGAAAAGCATCCAGATATAGAGTATCGGCGCCAATCTGAATATCCGGGGCCGGCCATTCAACGGTCCAACCTTTATCGCCCAAGATGGCAGTCGCAAAGACTTGGGGATCAAGCAATGGCTGCAACTGCTTACACGTTTGAATATCTCGACTCAAATCGAGTGTCAACGCTCGACCATCAACAAAGTCCAGTGCAAGCTGGCAATCAGAAAGTGCAGTAACTGCCGCCAAGCGTGGTCGTTTCATGGATAGCATCAATTCAGCGCCTCCAGGCACATGGGGACTGCTTCGCAGCCCAGCGGGAGCAAGCTCCCTCGCCACAGATTCAGTGGACATCCTGAAGGCTATCGCCAAATCAACGAGGCCTGAATACTGGCCAAGCGCCGAGACTGAGTCAACATGTGACGCCCCATTCAGAGACTGAATAAGCCGTCTGCGTTCACAGTCGACCGGGCTGCGCGTTATAGTCGGGCATCCGATTATTTCGCCCCCGCCCTGCCCGCCAGGTCGGCGTTACCGTTCGAGGATTAGCAGATGAAGTTCGAAGGCACCCAGGCCTACGTCGCCACCGATGACCTGAAGCTGGCGGTCAACGCCGCCATCACCCTGGAGCGACCGCTGCTGGTCAAGGGCGAACCAGGCACCGGCAAGACCATGCTCGCCGAGCAACTGGCCGAATCGTTCGGCGCCAAGTTGATCACCTGGCACATCAAGTCCACCACCAAGGCTCATCAGGGCCTCTACGAATACGATGCGGTCAGCCGTCTGCGCGACTCGCAACTGGGCAACGAAAAAGTCCACGATGTGCGTAACTATTTGAAGAAAGGCAAGCTCTGGGAGGCTTTCGAGTCCGAAGAGCGGGTCATTCTGCTGATCGACGAGATCGACAAGGCCGATATCGAGTTCCCCAACGACTTGCTGCAAGAACTCGACAAGATGGAGTTCTACGTTTACGAGATCGACGAGACCATCAAGGCGAAGAAGCGTCCGATCATCATCATTACCTCCAACAACGAAAAAGAGCTGCCGGACGCCTTCCTGCGCCGTTGCTTCTTCCATTACATCGCCTTCCCCGACCGCACCACCCTGCAGAAAATCGTCGACGTGCATTACCCGGACATCAAGAAAGATCTGGTCAGCGAAGCGCTGGACGTGTTCTTCGATGTGCGCAAGGTGCCGGGCCTGAAGAAGAAGCCGTCAACTTCGGAACTGGTCGACTGGCTGAAGCTGCTGATGGCCGACAACATCGGCGAAGCGGTGCTGCGCGAACGCGATCCGACCAAAGCCATTCCGCCGCTGGCCGGTGCGTTGGTCAAGAACGAGCAGGACGTGCAACTGCTTGAGCGGCTGGCGTTCATGAGCCGTCGCGGCACCCGCTAAGAGGCTGATGCCATGTTGCTCAACCTGTTCAATGAAATGCGTGCAGCCAAGGTGCCGGTGTCGGTGCGTGAGCTGCTCGACCTGATCAACGCGCTGAAACAGCGCGTGACCTTCGCCGACATGGACGAGTTCTATTACTTGTCACGGGCGATTCTGGTGAAGGACGAACGCCATTTCGACAAGTTCGACCGTGCGTTCGGCGCCTACTTCAATGGCCTGGAAAAGCTCGACGACCACTTGCAGGCACTGATTCCCGAAGACTGGCTGCGCAAGGAGTTCGAGCGTTCGCTGAGCGACGAAGAACGCGCACAGATCCAGTCCCTCGGTGGTCTGGACAAGCTGATCGAAGAGTTCAAGAAGCGTCTGGAGGAACAGAAGGAACGCCACGCTGGCGGCAACAAATGGATCGGCACCGGTGGCACCAGCCCATTTGGCTCCGGTGGTTTCAACCCGGAAGGTATTCGGGTCGGCGATGCCGGCAAGCGCCAGGGCAAAGCCGTGAAAGTCTGGGATCAGCGCGAGTACAAGAACCTCGACGATTCGGTGGAACTCGGCACGCGCAATATCAAAGTCGCCCTGCGCCGCTTGCGTAAATTCGCCCGTCAGGGCGCCGCGGAAGAACTCGATATCGACGGCACCATCGACCACACCGCCAAGGACGCCGGTCTGCTGAACATCCAGATGCGCCCCGAGCGCCGCAACACGGTGAAGCTGTTGCTGCTGTTCGACATCGGCGGTTCGATGGACGCCCATGTGAAGATCTGCGAAGAGTTGTTCTCGGCCTGCAAGACCGAGTTCAAGCATCTGGAGTACTTCTACTTCCACAATTTCGTTTACGAATCGGTGTGGAAGAACAACATGCGCCGCACGTCAGAGCGCACGTCGACCCAGGATCTGCTGCACAAGTACGGCGCCGACTATAAGGTGATCTTCATCGGTGACGCCGCCATGGCACCGTATGAAATCACCCAGGCTGGCGGCAGTGTCGAGCACTGGAACGAAGAGCCGGGCTACGTCTGGATGCAGCGCTTCATGGAGAAGTACAAGAAGCTCATCTGGATCAACCCGTATCCAAAAGATACCTGGGGCTATACCTCATCGACCAACATCGTGCGGGATCTGATCGAGGATCAGATGTATCCGTTGACGTTGCGCGGGCTTGAGGAAGGGATGCGGTTTTTGTCCAAATAAGGTCCTGAAGGTAAATACTGAAAGGCAAACCGTATGAAAGCGGCTGCCTTTCAGGCTTGCGGATTTACCAACCTGTCGCGAGATAAGACTTGCAGAGCCGGTCCATGAAGGAGGTGTCTTGAATCGCCGGTCCGACAGTAGCCGTTTGTTGCCCGCGGCGTTTTTTCTTCCCCTTGGTGACAACTTTCGCCCCACCATTTTCCAGCGCTACCCTGCGATTTTTTTCAATGTCCGTTTCAGGAATCAGGGTCATTTCATTCTTCAATTCGCCCTCAGGGGTCAGAATGCGAAACCTCACGCCTTTCGCCTCTGCACCCGCGCTGGCCTCCACGGCAATCAGCTCAATGGCATTGCAACTCACCTCTGTACGGTGATTCCAGGTAAACATACGCATCATGTCGATGGTTGCGTTGGACATGAATGTCTCGATGCGCGCCACGATATCCTGATCAGCGGCGTGTTCGCCGTTCAGTCGCTGCACATTGTAGAAATGGTCAACGCTGGCCTGATAAACAGGCACGCTGCCCACGCCATCATAAAACCCGACAATGTGCCCATCGACACCGCTCGCGCACTCGCCCTCTGACTGAGCCATTACTTTCAAATAACGCATCTGGAACTTCCTTGTAAAAGATGAAGACCGATAGTTCCACACCCCCTCGCCAAGTGATGTAGGGCGACTTACCCATGCACGCGGAATCGTCTCGGTCTTCAGTCCGAATAACGGACAATTACAAGTAGGACTTCAGATAGTCGAGATGAGCTTGCCATGCCCGCTCTTGCATGACGGGCGTAAACCGAACCCTGTCGCCCGGCAGACACTGCGCCAACCGTGCCAGCGCCAGCGGCGTCAATGCTCCCAAGCGTGGATAACCACCGATGGTCTGACGATCATTGAGCAGCACGATCGGTTGCCCGTCCGGCGGCACCTGCACCGCGCCGAGTGGAATCCCTTCGGAAATCATCGGCTGCCCCTGATAGTGCAAGGCGCTGCCCAACAAGCGAATGCCCATGCGATCAGCGCGACTGTCCAGCGCCCAAGCCGTGTTGAACACATCAAACAGACTCTGCCCGCTGAACTGGCCGATCTGTGCGCCGAGCACAAGATCCAGCGGCGCATTCGATTGCAAATCCGACCGTAACGCCAACGGCACTTCGCGAAGTGACACCGATTCACCGCGATAACTCAGCGCCGCCCCTTTGGCCAGCGGCAAGCCCAGGCCATCCAGACCACCGAGTTCTTCACGTACAACCGTGGCGCTACTGCCCAACACCTGCGGCGCATCGAAACCACCGGGCGCTGCCAGGTAAGCCCGGGCACCCAGCAACGGCTGAGTGAGTTGCAACTTCTGCCCTTTACCCAATTTGAAACTGCGCCACGGCGCCAGCGGCTGCCCGTCAATCTGTGCGCCAAGATCTGCGCCGGCCAACGCCAGCCAACAAGCCTCCTCGGCCACCACGGCAAAACCGCCGAGGGTGATTTCGATCACCGTTGCATCGAGATTATTGCCCAGCAACCAGTTGGCCCAGCTCATCGAACACCAATCCGCCGCACCGCCCTGGGTGACGCCCAAGTGCCGCACGCCAAACCGTCCCGCGTCCTGCCACAGGCACAGCGGGGTACTCGCCTCAATCGTCAGTCGGCTCATGCCAGTGCCTCCAGTGGTGTGTCGTCGCCGCCCAGATTGATGAACTCGGCGTGACTGACCGCTTCGAATCGCACCGTGTCGCCCGGTTGCATCAGGCTGTAGCCGTCGCGATTGCGGTCAAACAGTTTCGCCGGAGTACGGCCGATCAGATTCCAGCCACCGGGGGATACCACCGGGTAAGCCGCCGTTTGCCGTTCGGCAATGCCGACGCTACCCGCCGCGACTTTCTTGCGCGGCGTGCTCAAGCGCGGCGCCGCCAGAATCTCTTCGACCAGCCCCATAAAGGCGAACCCCGGGGCGAAACCGAGAGCGAACACCTGATACTCCCGCGCACTGTGACGCCGGATTACCTCCGCCACCGCCAGGCCGCTGCGCTCGGCGAGCAAACTCAACTCAGGGCCGACGCTCAAGTCGTACCAGACCGGCAGCACATGGCATTGGCTGGCGGTTTGCGCATTCGGAGACAGGTCGATCAACGCTTCGGCGATCAATTCCCGCGCCTGACTCGGACTCAGTGCAGTCAAATCGTAATGCACCATCAACGTCGTATACGACGGCACGAGATCGATCAGCTGCGCACCGAACACCGAACGCAAACGCTCACTGGCAGCGAGCATCCACGGCATGTTGGCTTCGGCGATTTCATCGAACAGACGCAGCATCAGGCAATCCAGTGCCACCACTTCAATCCTTGGGTTCATAAGGCACGCTGCTGATTCAAGGCCTCGCGAATGCGCTGTACGGCGGCTACCGAACTGGCGTTGTCGCCGTGCACGCAGAGGGTATTGGCGTGCAGGCACAAAGCGCTGCCGTCGCTGGCGCTGAGGTTGTCGCCACGGGCGATGGTCAGGGCTTGCTCGATGATTTTCTCGGGGGCGTGATGCACCGCGCCCGGCAGTTGTCGTGAGACCAGTTTGCCGGCGCTGTCGTAAGCGCGGTCAGCGAAGGCTTCGAACCACAACGTCACGCCGTACTCATCGCCAATCTGCTGCGCAGCGCAGTTGTCGCGAGTGGCCATCAACATCAACGGCAGGCTGCGGTCGTAAGCGGCTACCGCCTGAATCACCGCACGCAATTGCGCCGGGTTGGCCATCATGTCGTTGTACATCGCGCCGTGAGGTTTGACGTAGCTGACGCGCCCGCCCTGGGCTTTGCAAATGCCGTCAAGGGCGCCGATCTGGTAATGCAGGATGTCTTGCAGCTCCTGTGCCGAATAGACCATGGAGCGGCGGCCAAAACCGACCAGATCCTGATAGGCCGGGTGTGCGCCAATCTGCACGCCATGGCTCAACGCCAGGCTGACGGTCTTGCGCATGATGCTCGGGTCGCCGGCATGGAAGCCGCAGGCCACGTTGGCGCAATCGATGAAGGGCATGACCTCGGCGTCCAGACCCATGGTCCAGCTGCCGAAGCTCTCGCCAATGTCGCAATTCAATAGCAGGCGGCTCACGGTGAACACTCCTGTAGGTGCTTGCTTTTCTATCCGTAGGACAAATGCCCGTTGGGCACTGCCCTCGCAGGTTATCAGTTACTGCGCATCGAGTTGCTTGCCACGGGTTTCCGGGAGGCTCAATGCCGCGATAATCACCACGCCGTACGACACCGCCGCAAAGGCGCCAATGCCTACGCTCAACGGCACCTTCTGGCTCAGCAGACCGATCAGCAGCGGAAACAAAGCGGCCAGTGCCCGACCGATGTTGTAGCAAAAGCCCTGCCCCGAACCGCGAATTCGCGTAGGAAACAACTCCGTCAGAAACGCGCCCATACCGCTGAAAATCCCTGAAGCAAAGAAGCCCAACGGGAAGCCCAGCCACAGCATCACGCCGTTGCTGACCGGCAGTTGCGTGTAGAGCAGAACGATGGTGAACGAGCCGACCGCGAAGAGGATGAAGTTCTTTTTGCGCCCCAGCAGGTCAGTCAAATAAGCGCTGATTACGTAACCGACGTAGGAGCCGACAATCACCATGGCCAGATAGCCGCCGGTGCCGAGTACGCTCAAGCCGCGTTCGTTTTTCAGAAAGGTCGGCAGCCAGGAAGTGATCGCGTAATAGCCACCCAGCGCGCCAGTGGTCAGCAGTGAAGCGCGGAACGTGGTGAAGAGCATGCCCGGGGCGAAGATCTCGTAGAACTTCGACTGAGTCTCCGGCGTTTGTTGGGCCTTGGCCTCGCGATAGATCTCCGGATCCTTCACCAGTCGACGGACGAAAATCACGAAAATCGCCGGCACGATGCCAAGGATGAACAGCGCCCGCCAGGCATCTTCCGGCGGTAACACCGAGAACAGCAGCGCATACAGAATCGCCGTCAGTCCCCAGCCCAGTGCCCAACCGGATTGCACCATGCCCACCGCTTTACCCCGGTCCTTGGCGCGGATCACTTCGCCGATCAGTACCGCGCCAGCCGTCCATTCGCCGCCGAAACCGAAGCCCATCAAGGTGCGAGCGATCAGCAGTTGTTCGTAGTTTTGCGCGAAGCCGCAGAGGAAGGTGAAGAAAGCGAACCACAGCACCGTCAGTTGCAGGGTGCGCACACGACCGATGCGGTCAGAGAGAATTCCGGCAACCCAGCCGCCAATGGCCGAGGCGATCAAGGTACTGGTGTGAATCAGCCCGGCCTCGCCGGTGGTGATGCCCCACATCGCAATCAGCGTCGGTACGACGAAGCTGAGCATCTGCGTGTCCATGCCGTCCAGCCCGTAGCCGATCTTGCAGCTCCAGAACGTGCGGCGCTCCTGCTGGTTGATGTTGCGATACCAGTCGAACGGCCCCGGACGCGCCGTTGCCTTGGGGACTTCTAGGGTGTCGGGAGCACGCATGGCTTATCTCCGCAGGTTTTTTATTGGTCTTGTTCGTAGCCCCGACGACGCCTATCGTGGGGACCGGATGCGTCGATTTTTCGTCTCGCGGCCCTGCTGCGTCCAACGAATAAAAACCCGCCTTAGCCATAAGAAAAATTTGTCACCCGAGCCTTGCCCATGAACCTGAAGTTTCTCGAGACCTTTGTCTGGGTCGCCCGCCTGAAGAGTTTTCGCCTGACCGCCGACAAGCTGTTCACCACCCAGGCGTCGATTTCCAGCCGCATCGCTGTGCTGGAAGGTGAGCTGGGGGTGAAGCTGTTTTTGCGCGACTCACGCGGTGTCAGCCTGACGCCCGAAGGCCTGAAAGTGCTGGAGTACGCCGAGCAGATGCTCGGCACCATGTCAGCACTTAAACAGTCGATCGAGACCCGGTCGAGCAAGGTCGGCCGGGTGCGCATCGGCGTGATGGACACGGTGATCCACACCTGGCTCAGCCCATTGGTAGCGCAGATGACCGACCTGTATCCACGGGTGGAAATCGAGCTGGTGGCGGATACTTCGCTGAACCTCTGCGATCAGTTGCAAAAAGGCTTTCTCGATATCGTTCTGCAAACCGATCTGATCCGCCATGAAAGCGTGCGCAGTCTGGAGCTGGCCAGCCATCCGCTCGGCTGGATTGTCGCCAGTAATTCGATCTACAACCGCGACTACGCCGACCTTGCCGAACTGGCGCAGGAACGGATCATTACCTACTCGAAAAACTCCCGACCGCATCAGGACCTGCTGGCGTTGATGCAGGCTAATGGCGTATCGGCGCCACGTTTGAATTGCGTGAATTCGGTGTCGGCGATTACCCGGTTATTGCGTGATGGATTTGGAATTGGTGTGCTGCCACCGGTGCTGGTGGCTGAGGAACTGGCGCAGGGGGAATTGACGTTGTTGGCCATTGATCAACGGCCACCGAACTTGCAGGTGGTGGTGTCGTGGCGGGTGGGCGTTGAGTGGGTCGAGGAGATTGTGACGTTGTGTCAGCAGGTGCTGGAGGGGTATGCGATCAAGGTGGGCACTGACTACATCGCCCTGACACCATGATCGTTCCAACGCTTCGCGTGGGAATGCAGCCCGGGACGCTCCGCGTCCCTTCCAAAAGCCGAACGCGGAGCGTCCGTTGAAGCATTCCCACGCAGAGCGTGGGAACGATCATCAGAGGCCGCGCACGTCGCGGTCTTCGATCGGTCGGCTCTGGCGCAGACGTCGGCCACCGAGCACGACCCAATCGATCAAGCGGAACAGGCACTCAATCCCGAACGACAGCAGCAACGCGCCGCTCATGCCCCAGATCATCGCTTCCGGGGTCAGCAGGATCTGGTAGCTGTAGCCGTTCCAGGTTTCCTTGCGAATGTCCGGGTCGGCTGCCAGCACCACTTGCAGGAAGCGGATATACCACGGCCCTTGCATCGCCTGGAACTGCTTGTCCAGCGCGATCTGACGGCTGAGTAAAGTGCTCAGGCTGTCGGCATCGCTGCGAAACACAGGGTCTTCACTGGCGCGGTAATGCGCGACCAACGCCTGCATATCACCCTTGAAAAACTGCTCGGCGGTGCCCTGAAAACCGCGCAGGCCCGTCTGCGCTTCAATCAGGTGCGCCTCGACGCGCTTCGCGTAATCGTTAATGAACCCCGGCACCTGGACACCGATCAACAGGCCCGCCGCAAACAACACCAGCCGTACATAACTGAGCAACATGGGGTGCAATCCTTTATTCGGTCTTGCCTTGGCTTACGCATTCGCCGCGTCGCCACAGGCTCCATTGGCCCGGTTCGTAGCGGGTCCAGGTTTCGTTTTCGGTCAAAGGCTCGGTGGCGATCACCGTGACCACGTCGTTGGGCGTGGTTTCTGCCTGAAAATCGACGATGACGTCGACATCCTTCAGACGCGCCGGGCCGAACGGTGCGCGGCGGGTGATCTGTGCGAGTTTGGTCGAGCAATAGCAGAACAGCCAGTCGCCATCGCTGAGCAGGCAGTTGAACACGCCTTTGCTGCGGTATTCGGCGCAGGCGGCAACCAGATCAGGGAGCAGCGCTTCTATATCGACCGGCTCCGGAAAAGCTGCACGCACGCGGTTGAGCAAATCGCAGAATGCCGCTTCGCTGTCGGTATCGCCGACCGGGCGATAGAAACTTTTGATCGGAGTGAAATCGGCGAGCTGGCCGTTGTGCGCAAAGCACCAGTTGCGTCCCCACAATTCGCGGACGAACGGGTGGGTGTTGGACAGGCAGACCTTGCCGACGTTGGCCTGGCGAATGTGGCCGATGACCACTTCGCTCTTGATCGGATAACGCTGCACCAGGTTGGCGACTTCAGACTCGCAACTCGCAGCCGGGTCCTGAAACAGGCGCAAGCCACGACCTTCATAGAAGGCAATGCCCCAGCCGTCGCGGTGCGGGCCGGTGCGCCCGCCGCGCTGCATCAGGCCGGTGAAGCTGAACACGATATCGGTCGGCACGTTGGCACTCATGCCCAGTAATTCACACATGTGCGGACTCTCGGGTTACAGGCGCGGCTCGACCCGCATGCGCTGCGGATTATTCGGCAGAGGTGGACGGCCATAACGGTCATCGCCGGCGCCGCCAAACGGTTGATCGTCATCGCGATCATCGGCGCGAGCGGCGGCTTTGGCGGCTTCGGACTGTTCACGACGCGCACGGGAAGCACGTTCGATCGGGAAACGGATCGCCACGAAAATCAGGTAGATAGCGAAAGCGATCATGCCATACATGAACAGATCGGAAATCGCCCGCCAGGCGTTGTTGCCGACCTTGAAAGCCAGGTCCAGCGCGGTGATGGCAATGGACGGCGCAACCTTGGCTTTCACCGGATCAATGATGGTCGGGCTGAACAGCAACACCGCCATCAGCACGCGCAGCGGCTCGCGCAACCAGCGCCACATCCAGGTAGTCAGGCGCATCCATACCAACAGGCAGCCCACAGCGGCAAAGGCGTAGAGGCCCCAGGCGATCAGATAGTCGTTCTCGGTCATGGTGTCCATGGCAAGGCAGGCAAAGAGGCGCTTATAGTAACGACTTTTCGCCCGTGCGGCTTGTCCCAATACCAGACGGCCAGCAGTAAACCCTGTGGGAGCGAGCTTGCTCGCGAAAGCGGTGGGTCAGTGAAACAAATGTCATCTGACACGACGCCTTCGCGAGCAAGCTCGCTCCCACATGGGTCTGCGGCGGTTTCAAGATCCGCGAAAAACCTTTATTCCGAATATTGTCCGAGAGCCTTTCATGTCCGAATCCGCCAACGCCAACAGTGCCCCGATCGCCCACAAGGCCGCCGGTGCCGACCCGTATGCCTGGCTGCAGGAGCGCGACACCGACGCGGTGCTCGATTACCTCAAGGCCGAAAACTCATACCAAGAGGCGCAAACCGCCGATCAGGCCGAGTTGCGTGAAACCCTGTTCGAAGAGATCAAGGGCCGGATTCTTGAAACCGACCTGTCCCGGCCCTCGCCTTGGGGCCCGTATCTGTATTACACGCGCACCACAGCGGGCGACGAATACGCCCGGCACTATCGCTGCCCGCGTCCGGCGGACGACAGCCTGAGCCTCGACGAAAGCCGCGAACAATTGCTGCTCGATCCGAATGTGCTGGCCAACGGCGGGTTCTTCTCGCTTGGCGCGTTCAGCATCAGCCCTGATCACCAGCGTCTGGCCTACAGCGTCGACGCCTCGGGCGATGAGATCTACACACTGTTCGTCAAGGAACTGGCCAACGACAAGGTCAGCGAACTGGAATTCGAAGACTGCGACGGCAGCATGACCTGGGCCAATGACAGCCTGACCCTGTTTTTCGGCGTGCTCGACGACACCCATCGTCCGCACAAGCTGTTCCGCTATCGCCTCGACGGCACGGCTGCCGAAGAGGTATTCCACGAGCCGGACGGGCGTTTCTTCCTGCATTGCTACCGTTCCAGTTCCGAGCAGCAATTGCTGTTGTCGCTGGGCAGCAAGACCACCAGCGAAGTCTGGGCGCTCGACGCCAATCAGCCGCACCAGCCCTTCACCTGCCTGGCGCCACGGGTCGAAGATCATGAATATGACGTCGATCACGGCCTGCTCGATGGCGTGTGGACATGGTTTATCCGCACCAACCGTGACGGCATCAACTACGCCCTGTATCACGCTCCGGACAGCGGCATCGCGCCGACCGAAGCCGACTGGCAAAACCTGATCCCCCACAGCGACACGGTGATGCTCGATGGCGTCAGCCTCAACACCAAGGCCATGACGCTGAGCCTGCGCGAGGGTGGCCTGCCGATCATCGAGGTTCACCCGCAGGGTCTGGCGCCGTATCGCGTGCAACTGCCGGATGCGGCCTACAGCCTGTATGTGCAAAACAGCCTGGAGTTCGAGAGCGACCGTATTCGTCTGCGCTACGAGGCGTTGAATCGTCCGGCGCAAGTGCGCCAGTTGATCTTGGCGAGCGGCGAGCAAACAGTTTTGAAAGAAACCCCGGTGCTCGGCCCGTTTGACGCCGATACCTACGTCAGTCAGCGGCTGTGGGCGACTGCGCCAGACGGTACGCAAGTGCCGATCAGTCTGGTGATGAAACGCGAAATGGTCGGCAAAGCGGTGCCGCTGTATCTGTATGGTTACGGCGCTTACGGTTCGAGCCTTGATCCGTGGTTCTCTCACGCCCGCCTGAGCCTTCTGGATCGCGGCATGGCCTTCGCCATTGCTCACGTGCGCGGCGGCGGTGAATTGGGCGAGGCCTGGTATCGCGCGGGCAAGCAGGAACACAAGCACAACACCTTCAGCGACTTCATTGCCTGCGCCGAATTTCTGATCCTTAACGGCATCACCACCGCTGAGAAACTGGCGATCAGTGGCGGCAGCGCGGGTGGTTTGCTGATTGGCGCGGTGCTCAACCAGCGTCCGGATCTGTTCGGTGTGGCGATTGCCGAAGTGCCGTTCGTCGACGTGCTCAACACCATGCTCGACCCGGAACTGCCGCTGACCGTCACCGAGTACGACGAGTGGGGTAACCCAGAGGAGCCGGAGGTTTACGAGCGGATCAAGGCTTACGCGCCGTACGAAAACGTCAGTGCGCAGGATTATCCGGCGACGCTGGTGATCGCCGGCTACAACGACAGCCGCGTGCAGTACTGGGAAGCGGCCAAGTGGGTGGCGAAATTGCGCGCGACCAAGACCGACAACAATGTGCTGCTGCTCAAGACCGAATTGGGCGCCGGGCATGGCGGGATGAGCGGGCGTTATCAGGGATTACGTGACGTAGCACTCGAATACGCATTTGTTTTCAAGGTTTTGGGCCTGGCCTGAGGAACTCCGTCGGTCACTTGGGTCTTAATTGCAGACCCAAGAGGCCGATACGCCCAAGATCCCTTTGTGGGAGCGAGCCTGCTCGCGAATGCGACCAGTCATCCACATCGTCGGTGACTGACACTACGCTTTCGCGAGCAGGCTCGCTCCCACAGGGGCGGTGTACAGCCTTGAAAATGTAAAACAAAAAGACCGTGACGACATGTCAGAACCGACCTTCCTGAACAACGAAATCCGAGACTGGCTGATGGACTGCGGCCTGTTCGATCAATTGCAGCTGGCCGACTTTGCGGCCGCTTCCGGCTATTTCAGCATCAGCACCGTGGCTGAGGGCGAGGCGATTTTCCGTGAGGGCGATGCCGGCAGCTTCATGTGCATCCTCCACACCGGCCAGGTCGCCGTACAGAAAACCGGGCCCGATGGTCAGGTGATCACCATGGCCACCCTGCGCAGCGGTCGGGCCTTCGGCGAAATGGCCGTGCTCGATGGCGAACGACGTTCGGCCACCTGCATCGCGGCGAGCAACTGCCAGTTGCTCAACCTGGGCAAAGACTCGCTGGAAAAAATGCTCAACGACGCGCCGAAGATCGCCGCGAAGATCATCCGCGCCCTCGCCGTCTCGCTGTCGAAACGCCTGCGCATGGCCGACGGCCAACTGGCGGCGCAGCAGGTTTAACCGCCGGGGGTTTTCGCCTTGGTGCCGGTCGGTTCGATACCCGGAACCGGCTGATCCTTGCTCGGCGGGCTGGGCATTTCGATCGGCACCAGCGGTGGGCTGCCGCTGCCGGCGCCCGACTTGGGAATGTTGATCGGCGTGATCGGCGGATACGGCGTCGGCGTTGCGGTTCCGGGCGAGCCGGGTTGCGGCGCCGGGCTGACCGGAATGGCCTGTTGTGCCTGCACTGCAGTAATCGTGAGCGCGGCCAGGGCAATGACCGTTAGAATGGTGCGCTTCATCAAGGGCTCCGTTTGGCCTCTAGTCTGCGCTCAGGCTACTCCCAACGGGCCTGCTTGCCTTCCCCCTTGTAGAGATTTCCATGAAACGTTTCGTTCTGCTCGACACCACCCCGATCCCTGAAAGCGGCGGTGCCCTGTGCCTGTTCGAGTATGGCGAGGACTTCGTCATCAAGATCCAGGGCGGCGACGGCGGGCAATTGATGAACACGCGCATGCACGGTTCCGAAGATGCGCTGGCGGAAATTCCGTGCCGCAAGGTCGCTGGCCGGCCGGATTCGCGGGTGCTGATCGGCGGTCTGGGCATGGGTTTCACCCTCGCCTCGGCGCTCAAGCATCTGGGCAAGACTGCCGAAGTGGTGGTCGCGGAACTGGTGCCCGGCGTGGTCGAGTGGAACCGTGGCCCGCTCGGCGAGAAGTCCGGCCGCCCGCTGCTCGATCCGCGCACGGTGATCCGTCAGGAAGACGTGGCCAAGGTGCTGCAAAGCGAGCCGAACGGTTTCGACGCGATCATGCTCGATGTCGATAACGGCCCCGAAGGCCTGACCCAGAAAGCCAACAGCTGGCTGTACTCCGCCGCCGGTCTGAATGCCTGCGCCAAAGCCCTGCGCCCGAAAGGCGTGCTCGCCGTGTGGTCGGCCAGCGCCGATCGGCTGTTTTCCGACAAATTGAAGAAGGCCGGTTTCAAGGCCGAAGAAGTACAGGTCTTCGCCCACGGCAACAAGGGCACGCGCCACACGATCTGGATTGCCGAGAAGCTCAAGGGCTGAGCTAAACTCTGCGCATAACCGTCATTAGTCTTTTACAAAGGTGAACCCATGAGTTCGTCCACCCCAACCAACACGTCGAAGCTGGACCGCATCCTCGCCGACAACCAGCGCGACAAGGAAATGGGCTACCGCGACAAGGCCCTGAAGATGTACCCGCACGTCTGTGGCCGCTGCACCCGTGAGTTTTCCGGCAAGCGCCTGAGCGAACTGACCGTGCACCACCGCGACCACAACCACGACAACAACCCGCAGGACGGCTCGAACTGGGAATTGTTGTGCCTGTATTGCCACGACAACGAACACTCGCGCTATACCGATCAGCAGTATTTCAGCGAAGGCTCGCTGAGCACGCCGAAGATTGCCAAGGCAACGCACAACCCGTTTGCCGCGTTGGCCGGGTTGATGAAGAAAGAAGATTAAAGATCTTTTTTGGCCGTTAAGGCCCCATCGCGAGCAGGCTCACTCCTACATTTTGGAATGCGTTCCCCTGTAGGAGTGAGCCTGCTCGCGATAGCGATCTCCCGAACACCGCAAATCTTGAATCTGCCCGCCCTCCCCCAATCCCCGTATAATCGCGCTCTTTTTCCCGAAGGCATCCCGCTCGTGGCAGACAAACGGTACAGCTGCATTGGTTTGTATAACCCCAAATCACCGGAGAACGTCGGTTCGGTGATGCGCGCCGCAGGCTGCTATGGCGCGGCGTCGGTGTTCTACACCGGCAAGCGTTATGAACGCGCTGCCGACTTCGTCACTGACACCAAACGCGTGCACTACGACATCCCGCTGATCGGCATCGACGATCTGAAAAAGATCCTCCCGCTCAACTGCGTGCCCGTCGCCGTGGAACTCGTTGAGGGCGCCCGCCCGCTGCCGGAATACACTCACCCGGATCGCGCCCTGTACATCTTCGGCCCCGAAGACGGCTCGCTGGATAAAGAGATCCGCGACTGGTGCGAAGACGTCGTGTACATCCCGACCACCGGCTGCATGAACCTCGCCGCGACAGTCAACGTCGTGCTCTACGACCGCATGGCCAAGGGCTTGAACACCCGCTCCGGGCCAAAATTCCGCTGAAGCGTCGCACATCCGATGGAACAAGCTGACCGCTCTGGCAGTCAGCTTGTTTATCGATTACTCATTGCCTGGAGAAAGATCATGACCGAACTCAAACGCGTCGAACGTATCGAATCCACCCCGTTCCAGAGTCGTTCCGAGCAGAACGTCGAAGGCTGGGAACGCATCGGCTCTCTCGCGGGCGGCGTGATCATGGTTGGCAAGGGCTTGCGCCGTGGCGGTGTGTTCGGCTTGATTCAGGTGGCGATTGGCGGCGTGGCAATGGCGCGCGGGATTACCGGGCACAGTTCGGTGAAAAGCCTGATCGAGAAGAGTCGTCAGGACATGAACAATGTGCGGGCGAAGATCGAGCGGGCCGGAGAAGAGCTGAGCAAACTCAAGGCCAATGCCGAGGCAGCGACCCGTACTGCCACCGTGACCGGCAATGATTCGGTTAAATCGCCGAAAGCCGGGGTTTGATCGAATATTTGCGGTGGGGTTAAAGGCCCCATCGCGAGCAGGCTCACTCCTACATCTGGAATGCGTTCCCTTGTGGGAGCGAGCCTGCTCGCGATAGCGGTATTACTGTAGCAACGCGGTATCAAGGACTTTGGAGGACTCACCGAGAACGCTCTCCGCCAGTTGCACAAACTCCTTGGTGCTCACCGTCCCCAGATGCATCGCCCCACGCAACACATCATCCAGCGAGCGCTTGTTGCGCGTCTTCAAACGAATCTCGCCGTCCAGTTCCTGCAACAGCACCACGGCTTTCGCCACCTGCGCCGGGCTGATCTGCTCGCCGCGCAAGGTCGTGACTTTCTGGCTGTCCCTGGCCAGTTTCGCCTGCAAACTTTGATAACGCTCATCGCTCATGCCACCGGCGCGGCGCACCAGTTCGATCGCGTAATACTCGGCAAAGCCTTCGCTGATCCAGTCACTGCGCTGCTCGTCGCTGATGCGCCCGAACACCTGCGCCAGTTCACGCACCAAAGCGCTGCTGCCGTTTTCGCTGACCAGCGGTAATCGTGTGTTCAGGTAGATGGATTCATGCGCACCGAGGCTGCCGCGCCACATCGGGTCGTTGGCGCCGACAATCAATAGTTTGACCGGATGGCGTGGATAAACCGCCTGCACCTGCGGCCAGACGAACGTCAGCAACGTCAGCACATCCATACGGCGCATGCCCTGTCCTTGCGGCGAGGCCACGGTGACTTCGGTTTCGCCCAAACGTGTGCGGCGGCTGCCGAGGTGGCCGGCGAGCATCCAGCCGGTCGGACGGTCGAACAGGCGCGAGGGATTGTCGATGCGGAATTTGTTTTTGCCGATGCGTGGCCACGCGGTCTCGACGCTTTTCCAACCATCAGGCAATTCGAATTGCAGACGCGCGACCAGTTCGGTGCCGTCCTGCTGATCGAGTTTGGCCGGTGGCACCAGCTCATCACCGCGCATCAACGCCCAGTTCGGGGTCATGCGCGTGTCGAAGCTGCCGTTCTTGCGGCCGTGGCTGATGCGTACGCGATAGGTCAGGCTGGACTTTTCGCTGGCGGGGCGCCAGACCCCGCGCGCCTGTTTGCCCGGGCTCAGCAGCCACTGGCCGTCAGCCTTGAAGTCGCTGTAATGGCTGCCGTCGCCAAGATCGAAATCGAGACTGCGCACCGCTTCGCCCTTGGCCAACGTCAGACGTACTTCGGCCTGATCGCTCTGTGGCAACAGGCGCACGTGATAATCCAGATCGATTTTCTTCGCTGCCCAGACCGGTGCGCTCAACGCCAGCAGCGCAATCATCAACGCTTGCGGCAATCCGACAGCCATACTCACTCCTTGGTAAAGCTTGAATCAGCTGGTGTTTAACCTGCGCGGAAAATCAGGTGATCTTCCCAGTCATCTTCCGGCACGCTTCCTTCGGCAAGCATGCGCCCGGATTGGGAGATCCGTTCATGGTGCACCGCGTCGCGGTCGCCGCACACCAAGTGGTGCCACAACGGCAAATCCTTGCCCTCGCTGACCAGTCGATACCCGCAGGTCGGCGGCAGCCATTTGAACTCTTCGGCCTGGCCCGGGGTGAGCTGGATGCAGTCCGGGACAAACTTGATGCGGTTCGGGTAATCGCTGCACTGGCAGGTGTTCAGGTCCAGCAATTTACAGGCGATGCGCGTGTAATAAACGCTGTTGTCTTCTTCATCCTCGAGTTTCTGCAGGCAGCACAGACCACAGCCGTCGCACAGCGATTCCCATTCCTGGTGATCCAGTTGATCGAGGGTTTTGCGTATCCAGAACGGTTCGACTTCGGCGGCCATGGCTCAAGCATCAACATCAGGTGGTGAAAAGGCCGCCAGTCTAGTGCTCAAGACCTTGCGGGCCAAGCGTTGGCGACTGCCGGTTGCGCGGGACTTGTCAGTTTTTGTGGCGGCGCGTAGCTTTGCCAGTCGCAAGGAGCCTTGCCCGCAAGCCATTAACGCTCGACCACGTTGCATTGCGGTGAACCCTCAGGCTCGGAAAACCCCATCGTTCAGCGCAACTGATCCCGCCGGGTTTTCATTCAAATCCCTGACTCAAACGTAGCAAGGAATCTCTCGATGAGTGCCAACCCTCGCGTTGCCGATTACGCCATTCACCCGCAATTCACCGACCGCTGGTCGCCACGCGCCTTCACCGGCGAAGCGATCCCGGAAGAAACCCTGCTGAGCTTCTTCGAAGCCGCACGCTGGGCGCCCTCGGCGTACAACTCGCAACCTTGGCGCTTCCTCTATGCGCGTCGAGATACACCGAACTGGGAGCGTTATCTGGGACTGCTCAATGAATTCAACCGTAGCTGGGCGCAGCATGCATCGGCGCTGGTGATCGTGATTTCGAAAACCACGTTTACTGCACCGGGTGCGACGGAAGAAACCCCGGCGTTGTGGCACACCTTCGACACGGGTTCGGCATGGGGCCATCTGGCGCTGCAAGCGAGCCTCAGCGGCTGGCACACCCATGGCATGGCCGGTTTCGATCAGGAACTGACGCGCAAGGAGCTGAATATTCCTGAAGGTTACGCGCTGCACGCGGCCGTGGCAGTGGGCAAACTCGGTGACAAGGCAACGCTGGCTGAATACCTGCAGGCTCGTGAAGAGCCGAGCCCGCGCCGTCCGCTGAACGAACTGGCGGCGGAAGGCGACTTCACCCTCTAAGCCATAGCGCAAAACAACTGTAGGAGTGAGCCTGCCTCGCGAAAGCGGTGTGTCAGACAACGATGATGTTGGCTGACACTCCCTCTTCGCGAGCAGGCTCGCTCCCACATTTTATTCGGCGAACACTCAATAACCGCGAGCGAAGTCCACTTCCCCGCGCAACCCCTCACCCGCCTGATACGCCTTCAAGTTTTCAACAAACAGCTGCACCATCAACGCCGGTGACGTCGGTGCCGAGCTGTGCCCGGTCAGCAGCAAGCCCCACGCGGTCCAGAACGGATGGCGCTGTGGCAGTGGCTCCTGACGGCAAACGTCGATCACCGCCCCCGCCAGATGACCTTCCTTCAGCGCTTCCACCAGATCCGCATCAACCACCGCGACACCGCGTCCGGCGTTGATAAACAACCCGGTCGGTTTGAATTGCTTGAACAGCGCCGCGTCGTAGATATCGTGGGTGTGCTCGGTGTTCGGCAGCAGGTTGACCACGTAATCCACCTCGCCCACCAGACGCGGCAGATCGGCCATCGAACCGACTTCGACAAACGGCGCCTGTTCGCGGGCGATGCTGGCGATGCCGTACAACTCGATGCCGAATGGCAGCAGGAACTGCGCCACGCGCTGACCGATGTCACCGGTGCCGACGATCAACACCTTGCGCCCGACCAGACTCTGGCCGCTGCGGTTGTCCCACTTTCGCTCGACCTGGCTGACCAGTCGCGCCAGCACTTCGCGCTCATGGCCGAGGATGTACGTCAGCACGTATTCAGCCATCACCTGACCGAAAATGCCCACCGCACGGGTCAAACGGTAATCGCGGCGCAAACCGTCCGCGAGCAGTGGCGTGATGCCGGCCCAAGTGGATTGCAGCCATTGTGGCTGATGCCCTTGGCGCAGCAGGGTCGCGAGCAGGTCCGGCTGGCCCAGCCACACCGGGCAATCGGCGGCCTGACGGGCCAGCTCGGCGGAGTCGCCGCTGGTCAGTACTTCAAGCTCGGGCGCTGCCTGACGCAGCAGCCGGGCGTATATCGCGTGGTCGTGTTCAGCAATCAGAACGCGCATCTTCAAACCTTTCGCAAACCGTGCAAACGGCCGCCGGATTCGGACGGCCATCGCGGTAAAAACAGTTCCAGGGTAAACCGAGACTCAGAACAGAGCCTCGCAGATCAGACCGGGTCGTTGCGTCGTAGCAACTCTTCGGGCAGGTGCTCGATGTATTCGTCTTCGGCGGGCGGCATTTGCAGGTGATAGCCCTGCTTGTCGAGGTTTTCCAGGACCACGACGATGTCCTCGCTGGCCAGTTTGCGCTCGGGCGACAGCACCAGATCGAAAGAGTGCTTCGGCTTGCCGAACGCCAGCATCAGCGCTTCCGGCACACGCTCCAGCGCATCACTTTTGAGCACATAAAGGTACATGCCGCTGCGCTTGGAGCTTTGGTAGATGGAACAAATACGTTTCAAGGCTGTTCTCCGGCGGTGGCCAGGCTGTCGAGCAGCTTCTGGCCCATGAGTTCGCGGCGCCAGCCACGCAACGACTCAGGCAATTGGTAAGGACCCTCGGGGTAGCCACTTTTGACCAGGGCTTCGAGGGTTTTCTTGCGCAGCATCAGTTCCGGAGCAATGCCCAGACGCTCGGCCTCAGCCTGGCCCAATGCGCGCAGTTGTTTGATCAACGCAGCGGCTTCGATCGGCAATGGCTCCGCTACGGCCGGCGGCCATTGATCAGGCCCCACACTGCCAGAGCGCTTGATCAGATCAAGCAGAAACTGGCCGTCCTGACGCACGGTACGCGGGTGCATGTCTTCGATCTTTCCCAGCGCCGCAAGGTTGTCCGGCTGCGTGCGGGCCAGCGGCCACAGCGAATGCTCGCGGACGATACGGTTGCGCGGCAGATCGCGGGCGCGGGCCTCTTTTTCACGCCAGGCGCACAACTCACGCAGAACGGCCAGTTGCGCGCGGGACAGTTTCCACGCCAGTTTGGCGTCGCGATAGACCTCGTAAGGGTCGGATTCGCGGCGCAGGTTGGCGACCAGTTCGGCGCCGTCCTCCAGCACCCAGGCGAATTTGTCGTCAGACAGTTCCGGCCGCAGTTGTACGAAAACCTCCGCCAGATGCACGGCATCTTCAGCGGCGTAGCTGATTTGCGTGTCGGACAGCGGACGTTGCAACCAGTCGGAACGGGTCTCGCCTTTCGGTAGCTCGATGCCGAGCACTTCCTGCACCAGCCGCGAATAGCCCATCGAGAAACCGAGGTTCAGGTAAGCGGCGGCCAGTTGCGTGTCGAACATCGGCGCCGGCAGGCTGCCGGTCAGGCGCAACAGCACTTCGAGGTCTTCGCTGCAGGCGTGCAGGACTTTGAGCACCGCCGGGTTTTCCAGCAATGCGGCCAGCGGTTGCCAGGCGTTGATGGTCAGCGGATCGATCAGGTAGGCGCGTTTGCCGTCGCCGACCTGCAACAGGCCAGCAATCGGATAGAAAGTGTCGACCCGCATGAATTCGGTGTCGAGGGCAACGAACGGCAGTTGCTGCCACTCGGCGCAAAACTGCGCGAGGCTTTCGTTGTCGCGAATCCAGTGAATATCGATGGCCACACGGCTCTCCCTTGAAGAATGGCGCGCAGTATATATCGCCACCGGCGATTTACGCGCCTGCGAAGGGCAAGAGCTGTAACGAAATGTCCTGCCAAAGAGCAAGAATAGTCTGACAGAGGAAACAGACAGGCCCGTCGCGTCAGAACGACGGAGCCGATTGGACTCACTCCTTCGCGAGCACGCCGTCGATTACCGCGCCACGGCAACCGGCAAACATGTCCAGACCCGGCTGATAGACCTTGCTCTTGACCTCCAGCAGACCCAGCATCGAGTGGAACAGGTTGTCCTGACTCAGCGGTTTGTCGCGGCTCATCTGCAGGCAGTGAGTATCGACCGAATAGGCCTTCTGATAGTTGTCGGAGAACCACGCCAGCATCGCTACATGCTTTTGTTGCTCTGGCGCCAGCATGTAAGGCGTACCGTGCAGGAACAGGTTGTACTCACCCAGTGATTCGCCGTGGTCCGACAGATACAACATCGCGGTATCGACTTTGTCCTGATTACTGCGCAATACATCGATCAGGCTCGATAGCACATGGTCGGTGTAGACCAGCGTGTTGTCGTAACCGTTGACGATACTTTCGCGGCTGCAATTGTTCAGCGCGTTACTTTCACAAACAGGCGTGAAGTGCTCGTATTCCTTCGGATAACGCTTGAAGTATTCCGGGCCATGGCTGCCCATTTGATGCAGAACCAGAACGGTGTCCTTGTCGAGATGGTCGATAAAACCTTGCAAACCTTGCAGGAGGATTTCGTCGCGGCACTCGCTGTTGGCGCACAGCGCCGGGTCTTTCAGGTTGCTGACATCCTGCAGGGTAACTCGATCACAGGTGCCTTTGCAGCCAGACTGGTTGTCACGCCAGATCACGTCGATCCCGGCACGCTTGAGCACATCGAGTAAACCTTCTTCATTCTTCGCCTTGCTGGCGTCGTAATCCTTGCGGCCCATGTTGGAGAACATGCACGGCACTGAAACGGCGGTTTCAGTGCCGCATGAGTGCACGTCGGTAAAGGCGATCAATCCTGCCTCCCTGTCCAGTTTCGGCGTGGTGTCGCGGTCATAACCGAGGATGCCGAAGTTCTCCGCCCGGGCGCTTTCGCCCACGACTAACACGGTCAGGGATTTACGCGGCTGAAGCTTCACATCCGGATTGCGCTCGGCGTCTTCGCCGATCTTGACGAACGGTTGCTGCGCCGAAACCACCTGTTCACGCAGGTAACCGGCCGACGCACCAATGTAGTTGCTCGGCACTAACATCAGGCGAATTTCGTGATGATTGCGAAACAGTGAAGACAAGCCCTGATAGTTGGCCAGGGCCACCCCGCCAATTACCGCTGCCGAGGCGACACTGACAATAACTTTACTGAATAACTCACGGTGCCAGCGACGATAATTAATCGGCAACTTCCACAACAAAAATGATGGCAAGACACCGAGCAAAAGAATATAAGCAAACAACTTCAGCGAGAGCAGGTCACGCACTTCCGTTGCATTGGTTTCGGCCAAGTTGCGAAACATGCCGGCATCGATCATGACGCCATATTGACTCATGAAGTAAGCCACCCCGGCGCTGATCAGAAATATCAGCGTCAACAGCGGTTTGAGCAACGGCCGAAAAGCCAGAAGCGTCAGCACGATATTGAATGCCGCCAGGATCATCACCCCGAAAGCCAAGCGCATGGCGATGCCCTTGCCATCGGCGGCGGTGATCTCGAACAGGTGCTGCCAGAGCACAACATTGCAGCCGATTAAAAGAAAGGCGCTGGCAATCAACGTCACCCATTCCGGGCGCACGGCTTTTAACTTCAACATAGAAAGGGCGATTCCTGAAAAGAAGAGCCTCGGTCCATGAAAGAAATTTCAATTGTGAAAATTTCATTAACTAAGGCACGAGAAATTTTAAGCAGGCAACCATCAATTTTTTGTGAAAAAGACGCCAACGATTAGTTGGCGTTGGGTCATACGCTTAAACTTGCGAAGTATTTGAGAATGGTTCAGCTTTTATTCAGTAAAAACAACACGGCTGTCCCTTGTGGGAGCGAGCCTGCTCGCGAAGAGGTTGGTACATCCAATATTTTCGGTGGCAGACAATCCGCTTTCGCGAGCAGGCTCGCTCCCACCGAGGGTGGCGGGGTATCGACTTTTTAAATACTGCTGTGGATTTTCTGGTTTGCCCGGACTAGACCGCTCCGCGCCTAATCATCTGCCCTGTCCAAAGGTCTGATGATGGAAAACGTCCGCGCCACCGCTCGTCCCGCAGTCTGGTTGATGCTTGCCATTATTCTGGTCGCGCTCAATTTACGTCCATCGATGGCAGCAGTCGGCCCCTTGTTGTCGGCCATCCGCGCTGACATCCCGCTGAGCTTCAGCGTCGCTTCACTGCTGACCATGCTGCCGGTGATGGCGATGGGACTGGCGATGTTCTTCGGTCTCGGCATCAGTCAGCGGCTGGGTGAACAACGGACGGTGCTGCTGTCGTTGCTGATCATTGGCCTGGCGACGCTGTCGCGGCTGTTTATCGAATCAGCAGACGAACTGATCGCCAGCGCCGTGCTCGCCGGCATCGGCATTGCACTGATTCAGGCGTTGATGCCGGCGCTGATCAAATCGCGCTTCGCCGACAACGTCGCGCTGTGCATGGGCTTGTACGTCACGTCGATAATGGGCGGCGCAGCCATTGCGGCCTCGTTTGCACCACTGGTGATGGTGCAAACCGGAAGCTGGCGCAGCGGTTTGGCCATCTGGGCGATCCTGGCATTACTGGCGTTTCTGTTCTGGTGGTCGCAACGCGGCCAGCTGACCTCCACGGCGCCGGCGGCAGCGAGGAAAGATTCATTCTTCACCCATTCCCGCGCCTGGTTACTGGCCATCTTCTTTGGTTTGGGGACGGCGTCCTACACCTGCGTGCTGGCCTGGCTCGCGCCGTACTACGTGGAAAAAGGCTGGAGTGAGCAAAACGCCGGGCTGCTGTTAGGTTTTCTGACGGCCATGGAAGTGATTTCCGGCCTGGTGGTTCCCGCTATCGCCAATCGCAGCCGGGATCGCAGGGTGATTCTGATGGCATTACTGACGCTGATCATCGCCGGGTTTTGCGGCCTGATCCTCAGCCCGCAACAGTTCAGCCTGCTGTGGCCGTGCCTGCTGGGGTTGGGCATCGGCGGTTTGTTTCCGATGAGCCTGATCGTCTCGCTCGATCACCTCGACAACCCGCAACGCGCCGGCGGCCTGACCGCTTTCGTGCAGGGCATCGGCTACTTGATCGCCGGCCTCTCGCCGCTATTGGCTGGAGTGATTCGCGATCGACTCGGCAGCTTCGAATGGGCCTGGTGGTCGTTGACGGCAGTAATGACCGTGATGTTGTTGATGGTCTGGCGCTTCAATCCTCGACATTACGCTCGACACTTTCCTGCATTGAGCTAGAGGCCTCTGGCCATCTTTGTGCGGTTTAATTGTTGACGTCGTGTTACTAAAACTTTCTGTCCCACAACTGACCGTGAAATGTCCTACAGGGGTTTCTCCTGGCACCATCGTTCCGCTACGATCGTTCGCACACGTTTGCGCGGATTCAGCGCAAGAAGCACAGCGAGACAGTACGGATGCTGAACAGTAACTTGCTTCGAAAGCTCGACATGCAGGATCTCATGGTATTTATCGCCGTTTATGAGCAGAGCAGTGTCACCGATGTGTCAGAAACACTGTTCGTCAGCCAGTCCACCGTCAGTTACTGTTTGAAAAAACTGCGCACCAGTTTCGAAGACGAACTGTTTATCAACACCCGCACCGGCATGCGTCCGACCTACAAGGCCAGCACCATGTACGGCCATGTGCAGAAGATTCTCGAAAGCATCAACCTGTGCCATGCCGGCGCCCCAACGTTCGACCCGACCCAGCAAGCCGTCACCTTCAACATCTGCGCCCCGGAATACTTCGAGCAACTGATTCTGCCGCGCCTGCTGAAGCGTTTCGATTTCGATGATTTGCCGGTGATGGTCAACATGCACAAATTCGAGACCGACGTCCCGGCGGATGAACTGCGCGACGGCAGCCTCGATCTGGTGATCAGCTTCGGCCCCAACTTCCACCGCCATCACACCGACCTGAAATCACGGATGCTGCTGGAAGATGATCTGGTCTGCGTCTTCGACAAACGCGCTACGCCGCTGGAGCCGCGCCTGAGCCTGCAGGCCTTTACCGAACGTCGGCATGTATTTCCGACGCCGTGGACATCAACCACCAATATGGTCGATGGCTGGCTGGCACGGCAAGCGCAGAAGCGCCAGATCGTCGCGCGCTCGAACAGCTACAGCGCGGCATTGAAAATGATCACCGGGACCGACTTCATCCTTACCCTGCCCCGCCGCATCCAGCGCTTGCTGACCAACGAAGCGGTGTTCAATCACTGTGAGGCGCCGAACGGCTTGCCGGGCTTTACCCTCGACATGCAGTGGAGCCAGAGCGTTGATCAGGACAGCGCCAACCTCTGGTTGCGCGAGCAGGTGGTCAAGGTGTGCAGCGAACTCGAAGCGGCCTGAGTCCTACACACCAATCGCGGTTTTGCTGTAGGACTCGCGATCCATGTCGACCAGTTCTACACACAACTGCACTTCGACGCCGGTCGGCCATTCGCACAGGTCCTGCAACACCGCCAGCAAGCTTTCTGACAACTGCTTCTTGATCTGCGGCGAACGCCCGCTGAGCAGCGCCAGCTTCACATAAACGAAGGCTCGCTCGGCCATGGCGGTGCCGACCTTGAAGGTCTCGACTTTAATCGCACGACTTTTGATATCGAACTCCGCCGCAAACTGACCGGAGCCCACCAGCGTGTTGTTGAGGCGGATCAACGCGACGTCGGCGTTCAACTGCGGCAGGTTGGCGGTGTATTCCATGTGCAGGTGTGGCATTGCAGATCCCCGGTGAGTTGGCAGAAAGGTCGTACATATAGCACAGCTCTGCCCTACCTTCCCGGGGACTTTCACATATCAATGTGGGAGCGAGCTTGCTCGCGAATGCGATCGTTCAGCGACACTTAAGGTGCCTGATACACCGCTTTCGCGAGCAAGCTCGCTCCCACAAAGTGTGTGTTGTGGCTCAGGATGGAGTCAGCGGCCGTTCGCTCATGAATTGCTCCAGCCGCGAACGCAACCAGCGCTCGGCCGGATCGCTGTCCACATGACTAAGCCAGACCATCGACAGGTCCAGCGTCGGCGTCTTGAACGGAAAGGGCTCCTTGAACAGCAGCCCCGAAGTGGCCATGGCCGCCGCCGTGTAATCCGGCAGACTGGCGATCAGATCGGTACCGGCCAGCAGCGCCGGCAACGCGCTGTATTGCGGCACCGACAGCACCACCTGACGGGTGCGCCCGAGTTCCGCGAGCCACTCATCGGCAAACCCACTGACATTGGCCGTGTGCGAAACCAGCACGTGCGGACGCGCGCAATATTCATCCAGCGTCAGCGGTGTATCGCTGGCGTCGGCGCGCAGGATGCTCGGCTGGATGTGCCGCAGCAGTTTGCGCTTGGCATTGGCCGGCAAGCCTCGGGTCTGGCTGATGCCGACCGTAATGTCGCCCGCCGCGAGCAGATCGGGGATGCGCCAGTAATCGACATGTTGCACCACAAACACCACGTTCGGCGCTTCCTGGCGCAGCGCAGGCAACAGCGGCGGCAGCAGGCCGAACTCGACGTCATCGGACAGACCGATGCGAAAGGTCATGGTGCTGATGGCAGGATCGAAATCGCGGGTCAGGCTCAGCGCCACCGATAACGAGTCCAGCGCAGGCTTGAGATGGCGGAAAATATCTTCGGCGCGGGCGGTCGGCTCCATGCGGTGGCCGACGCGGATAAACAGCGGATCGTTGAGCATCGTGCGCAAGCGATTGAGCGCCGAACTGATGGTCGGCTGACCGAGAAACAGCTTCTCGGCCGCGCGGGTCACGTTGCGCTCGAGCATCAAGGTCTCGAACACCACCATCAGGTTGATGTCGGCCTTGCGAAGTTCATTGCGGTTCATCCATTGCCCCCTGCCCCCCGGAATACCGGCAGTGTAGAAAGGCCGGGGCCCCGGCGTCCATCGCCACGGTGCGTCAGTTCACCGTCAAGCGCTTCAAGCCCAGCCCCATGACCCGTGAATCGTCATTGATGCCTAATTGTTCAGGGCTGATGGCGTCGGGCAATTGCAGCTCGATCGTCAGGCGATCATCGTCCGCCAGATGCTGACGGATCGCAGGACTGATCGGGATCTCCAGATGATTACCCTGATGCTCCACCATGCGCGTAGTCAGCACCTGCTCGCCATTCAAACTGACAATCACTCGCTGCGCCGGGTGTTGCGGCAAAACGAATGCCATGACATCCAGCGCAATCGAGCGCGCCTCGGGTGACACCCGCAAGTCGATCTGCGCCTGCTGCCCCGCCGACCATGTTCCCCAGTTTTCCGGAGGCGACCAGCCGCTGGCCAACTGCCGGGCGGAGTAGTTGAAGATCAGCGTCTGACCGGGACGCATCAATGCCAGTAGTGACATCCGCCGCCCTTCATCCGGCATGCTCAGGCACTGCGAACAACGCTTCCAGCCCGGCGCCAGTACCACCAGACCATCCACGCGGGTCAGCAAATCCGTTTCACTGTTGACGCTTTTGGCGGCATCGGCCAGCACGGAATCGTCGAGGATGTACAAGGAGTCGGCATCGTATTGCCCTGACTCAAGCATGCGCTGCGATTTTTGCCGGGCCTGCTCAAGCGCTGTGGAACTCATGCGCCCCAGATAAACGGCGTCGGTTTTCAGGCCGTGGGTCGCGGCGAAATCGGCAATCACTTGCCAGCGCTCGGACTGATTCTGCGGCATCAGACTGCGGATGTTCGGGTAATGCGCCGCCGCACTCGCCCAGAATGGATCACGCATCGGCGTTGGCCATTCTGCGGACGGCGTCATCATCTTGCCGTTGCGCAAACCCATCCAGCCGTTGCGCGTATCGACGACCTGTATCGTCAACGCCAGCGCCAGCAGTGCGACGACGATGCGTGGCCGGTAACCGCGCACCAGCAGAAACATCACCATCAGAATGAGCGCGTACAACACCGGCCAGAACATCCGCCCCGAAGCGCGAAAAACATTCGCCAGTTTGATGGCGATTTTCGGTAGCGGGTAGCTGAAGGTGTGTGCGCCGACACCGATCTGGTTCGATAGCGCAAACAACGATAAACCGATCAACGCCAGCATTAACCAAGGGCGAAGACGAAGCTCATCCTTCAGCGGCTGGCGATTTCTCAGAAAGGCAATCAGCGCCAGCGGTACCAGCAACAGCACACCCAGCCCTGGATAATTGAAGCCTTCGTAATCGCCGCTGGCTTTTGGCAGATCCGGCAAAATCAACGACCAGCCGGCCGGATCCAGTGGCGACAGCAGGTTCATCCGGTACAAACCGAAACCGCCGGATTGCGCGCCATCGGCAATAGCGAAGTAACCGACCTGCCAGCAACACACACTCACCACGGCAAACAGCGAAACGCCTTCGAGCAGACCCTGACGCCGCGTCAATTGTTGGCTGAAGGTCTTGCCGAGCAGATCCGCCACCCAGATCAGCGCCACCATCGCCAACAGGTAGGCATGCACCATCGCCGTCACCGCCAGCAGCGCGCCCCAGGCCAGACGACGTCGATCCAGGTTCGGCAATAACGCCAGGTACAGCGCTGCCAGAATCAGAAAATGTCCGGACAGGGAAAGGTGCCCGCCCATGCGCAGGAACATCGGCGGCGAAATTACCAGCAATCCAGTGCCCAGCAGGCGAATCAGCGGATTGCCCGTCATCAACCCCAACAGTTTCCAACCGAACCAGGCTTGCAGAACGAAACACGCCAGCAGCCACAGACCGAAATACTGGAAGGTGGCCGGTAACCACGCATTGAACGGCTTGAACAGCAGCGCCAGCAGCGGGTTGGAGTCGGAGAAAATAATCGAATTGCCCAATTCCAGACCATAGGACGGGTTAAGGCCCAGCGGAAAGGTCCAGGGTGAGTGCCGGAAGTATTCCCAGCCCAGATAATGCGTCGCCGGATCGCCCTGCTCCAGCCAGGCAATGTTTTGCGGATCGAGCGCTTGCGGCCCGATCACACAGAAAAATGCCAGCACACCGAGCAGTAAAGGCAACAGGCCCAGCGCCGGATGGTTTCGCGAAGCCCTCATCGATACGTCCAGAAGTTGTGCAAGACAAAGGTGAACGCTGGAATCGTCAACGCCACCGCAACGATGCCCAGCAGATAGTGCAGCCCGGCAACCTGCGCGGCCCAGGCAACGAACATCGCCAGGAAAAAACCGCCCACGGACACCAGCAGGAAACGCAGCAGCGTTCGCCCGTGCAAACGGGCAGAAAAACTCCAGGTCGTATTGATCACATAAGACACCACCGTTGCCACGACAAACGCCACGCCGTTGGCCAGCGGCGGCTGCGCGGCAATGAAATTGATGACCAGCACCGCCACCAACGCATGCAACGCGGTGACGAACAGCCCGGTCACGGCAAAGCGCACACAACGCTGGATCAATGCGTTTTTTTCCGCCGAGGTCACGGTTTGCGCGCCAGCACGAACACACTCAACCCGGCCAGGCGGTTGATGCCCAGCAACGGCAGTTCGAGACTGCACAAGGTCTTGAGGACGCCATTGACCAGTGGGTGATGGCGTTTAAGCTGCGAGCGCGGCGGCTGCGCTTGCGCGCCTTGCGGCAACAAGCGCAACGCCGCCGCAATCGGGAACACCGCGCCGAAATAATAGGCACCGCGCTGCACCGTCAAACCCGCGTCATGCGCCAGGGTTTCGAACTGCGCCAGGGTGTAGCGGCGCTTGTGTTCGAGAAAGTCGTCGTGACCGCTCCACAGGAACTGGAATGCCGGCACTGTCATCAGGAATCGACTGCCCGACGGCACTTTATCGACGTACATCTTGAGCAAACCGAGGTCGTCATCGACATGCTCCAGTACATCCATCAACAACACCAGATCGGCATCGATGGTCTCGATCCCGCGACGGTAGTGCACCGGTTTGCCGGCGGTGGTCGCGCTGGAATCGGCGGGGTAGCTGATATCCACGCACCACGCTTCGCGCGCCTCGGTGTGCGTCAACAAATGATGGGAGAAAAAACCCGACCCGGCGCCGACATCGAGGATTCGGCTGATGGGTGCATTCCCCAGCAAACGCTTTGTCGCCGCAGCTTTTGAACAGTAATACCAATGCTCGTTGATACTGTCGCCGAGGATGTCGGTTTCCTTGAGATCCATGTATCAGTCCTTGGGGTCGTAGACGCGACGCACCAGAAAAACCGGTCGGCGTTTGGATTCGATATAGGTGCGGCCCAGGTACTCGCCGAGTACGCCGATGCCGATCAATTGCAGTCCACCGAGAAAGGTCACGGCCACCATCAACGAGGCATAACCGGGCATGTCGACACCGTGAATCAACGTGCGCACGACAATGAACATGGCGAAGGCAAAAGACACCAGCGACACCAATGCGCCGACATACGTCCAGATCCGCAATGGCTCGGTGCTGAAACTGGTGATGCCCTCCAGCGCGAAATTCCACAACCGCCAACCATTGAACTTGCTCTGCCCCGCCACGCGCTCGGGGCGTTCGTAATCGACGTGGGTGGTGCGAAAGCCGACCCAGGCAAACAGGCCCTTCATGAAGCGCCGGGATTCGGGCAAGGTCAGCAAGGCATCGACCACGCAGCGATCCATCAGGCGAAAATCGCCGACGTTCTCGGGTAAAGGCTGTTCGGCAATCTTGTTGTGCAGGCGATAGAACCAGTGAGCGGAAGTCTGCTTGGCCCAGGTGTCGCTGCGACGGCTGATGCGGTGACCGAGCACCACTTCAAAACCTTCCCGCCAGCGCGCGATCATCGGCAAAATGACCTCCGGCGGGTCCTGCAAGTCAGCATCGATGGGGACCACGATCTGTCCGGTCGCGATCTGCAAACCGGCGGACAGCGCCGCTTCTTTGCCGAAGTTGCGGCTCAGGTCGACGATACGCAGGCGCACATCCTGGCGCTGATGTTCGAGCAGGCGTTCGAGGGTCGCGTCTGTGCTGCCGTCGTTGACGAACACCAGTTCCAGATCGATCAACGCCTGTGCCTGAAAGACTTCATTGATCCGCCGCAGAAACGTATCAAGGCTGTCCTCCTCGTTAAAAACGGGGACCACCAGCGATAACGTCACCTGCCCGGCCTGTTGCGTTCCGTGCTCAGTCAAAGGAGTGCTCTTCTTATAGTGTTTGTCGGTCGCCGAACGATACTCGACGCCATGAGCCGTCCCGTATTAAGCAGGAGCGTCGACGGCGTTGCAAGGCGCAGACGGCGTCATATTGGCCAATCCAGAGGCCTAACCACACGCTCTAGCCCGCGCCCTTCAGAAACATCCGCGAACGATTGGAAACAAATGTCCGATAGCCAAAAAAACCGTCTGCGCTAGGCTTGCGAGCATGCGCCACACAGGCTGTCGCACAATGAATCGCATGGAGCGAACTGAATGTATTTCGAGATTTACAGGCAATCCAGAGGCACCCCGAGCACCGGCAAAGGGCAGTGGCGCTGGAGACTGAGGGCGGGTAACCACGAGACCATCGCCAGTGGCGAGTCTTATGTGAACAAGGCGGACTGTTTGCATGTGATCGGGTTGATCAAGGCTGTGCAGGGGGAGACGCCGGTCAAGGAGATCTAGTCGCTCTGCACGACCCTGCGGAAATGGAAAAGCCCCACAGATCAAGACTGTGAGGCTTTTTTTCGGGCCGGTATCGCACAAGCTTGGGCGCTTTGCGCGGCCGTGGGAAAGACCTGAAAGCGGCCCGCGCACAATGCAGGCTTGTTGTTCAGTCCGCCAGCCAGGCGTTTCGCCACGCCAACAGATGTTCGTCCTTGAGCATCCAGTGATCGAGTACAACGCTGCGCAGGACCTCTCCAGCCTTGGCGCTGGCATCGGCTTCAGCAAGATGCTCGCGAATAGCCGCAATCCAGTCTTGCGAACGGTTCCTGACCCGCGTCACCGGGAAATCACCCTGATAACAAACGATATCCGAGCAGATCACGGGGAAACCACAGGCGCCATATTCCAACAAGCGCAAATTGCTTTTGCAGGCGTTGAAAAAGTTGTCTTTCAGAGGTGCCAAAGCCAGGTCCAGGTTCAGGCCGGCCAGACTTTGCGGGTATTTTTCGATACTCACCCCTCTATGGAACTCATGGACATAGGGACGCAGTGCTGGTGGGCACATCCCCATGAACACCCATTCAACCTCCCCTTCCAGCGCACGAACCACTTCGGCAATGACTTGCAGGTCGGCGCTGTGGCTCGAGCCGCCGGCCCAGCCAACCCGAGGCTTGCGGCCTTGTTGGCGATGGCTGGTGAGGTCGCTCCACCAATGGCTCGGCAGACGGTTTTCCACCACCCGGATGTCGGCATTGAACCCCTTCAGCGCATTGGCCAGCGGTTCGGTCGACACCACCAAGCGATCGCACAGCCCTACGGCTTTCTTCAAGCGTTTGGTGATGTCTTTGGGCAGCAATTCGTGGTTCAAGTTGCCAGCGGGCACGTCGAGAATATAGTCATCCAGCTCGTAAACCTTGAACGCTCTGGAGAATGCCTTGGTGTCCTGCATGTATTCCAGATGAGGCGTTGTGTGCTGCCCCTGGAAAATGATCGTGTCCGGCGCAATGCGCTCCAGTTCTGTCGGTTGCAGTCCCTCGTCGCTCACCGTTCCGCCGATCAGCTGCGCGGCTTTCAGGGCAGCGAAAGGCTGACGCACGCGGTAGTGTCCGCTACCGAAAGAGTCGAGGGGGTGACACAGCACGTGCGGCAACTCACGACTGGCAAACGGGTGCCAGTCCGTATCGGTGCGGTATTTGGAGGAGAAGCCACTGCCCTCCAGGGTCAGGTTGCGGTTGTAGGCCGGATCATTGGCGATTTGCGCAAGCCAACGCTGATACATCACCGACTGTTCGATCCTGAACCGTTTGCGCTTGGCTTCCTCCTTGGTCGTGTCGACGTTGTTCTGGCTCACACTGGCTTCGTGAACGAGCAGCGCATAAGGCGTCCAGACAATCAGCCGTCCAGCCTGGCCGACTTTCAGGCACAGATCCACATCGTTAAAGGAAACAGCCAGGCCGACCTCGTCCATTCCACCCACTTGCTGGTACAGCTCGGTGCTGATCATCAGGCAGGCGGCGGTGACCGCGCTGTAGTTCTGATCAAGATGCAAGCGGTGAAGGTAGCCGTTGGACTGCATTGAATCGCCGATAAACGGGTGGTCTGCAACGCCACGCAACCCGAGTACCACGCCTGCATGCTGAACAGTCCCGTCGAGGAATAACAGTTTGGCGCCCACTATCCCCACTTCTGGCCGCTGGGCGTGATGGAGCAGCGCACCAAGCCAGTCGCCATCAATGATCGCCGTATCATTGTTGAGCAGCACCAGGTAGTCGCCGCGGGCATGGCTGGCGGCAAAATTATTGATCGCCGGATAATTGAACGGGTGCGGATAACGCAAGATGCGCACTTTGGGATTGTTCAACAGCTCCATACCGTTGAACCAGTCCCGGGCTTCGTCGGTTTCGCTGTTGTTGTCGATGATGATCAGTTCGTAATTCGTATAGCTGGTTTTCTCCATGATGCTTTCGATACAGCGCAGCAGCATCGGCAGGCAGTCCTTGGTGGGAATAAGGATCGAGACCAGCGGCTGCTCCGCATGTCGGTAGACCACACGGTTAGCCATTGGCAACGGTCCCGCCTGCAGCTCATGAGCCACGCCCAGGCGCTGCAAGTGCGCCCCGACGATGGCTGCCGAGTGCGCGATGACTTGGGGCTCACTGAGCCACTGGGGGAAATTGATGGCCTGATGCACCAGTACATCCGCGAGGTGCCCGACAGTCCCCAGACCGTGAGTTTCAATCAGCCGAAAAAGCAAATCGTGGGGCGCCAGTTCGCTGAAGGCGGGATCAAAGCCGTCAGCAGACAGCGCGGCCTCGCGACTGAAGGACAGTGCGCGGCCGACATACGGATAACTGCGCAACATATCCAGATTCAAATCCGGCTTGAATACCGGACCCTGGCAGCCTTCAGCGGTCAGTGAGTCTTCATCGCTGTAGCAAGCGCTGACACCGGGATTCAGCGCGATGCCTTCGGCGAGCAAAAGCAGCGCGTGAGGATCAAGTTCGTCTCCGCCGCGTAACAGGTACCACCAGTCAACTTCGATCTCCTGCAACAGCTCATTGAGCTGGCTCGGCCAGGATTCGGCCAGCGGTAGCCAGACCAGATTGGCCGCCGGTGTCACACCAACAGGCTCGGCGTTGGAGAGCACCACGATGGCCGCCGCCTGATAAAGCTGGCGATCGATGCTTGCCAGGCTGGAACGCAACAGTCCGATGTCACCCGCAGTATCGGTCAACACCAGCAACACATCCGGTTGCCGCGGCCAGCTCGCCAGTCGCGCGGGTAAACCTTCGACCTCGACGGCAGCCAGTTGCCGACTCGCCAGCCAGCGCTGATAAAGGTCGATATTGCGCTGCTGGCGACCAACATTCGCCAGAACGCCGAAAAATCGCTCCAGGGTGTGCGCGAGGGTGCCGTCGAGCTGGCCGCTTTCCGCTTCGAAATCGTTGCCCGTGAGTTGCATCCGCTCCAGTGGGGCGAACACTTCAGTGCGCGCAAAGAACATGGTGCCGGCAAAATAATCCGCTTCGTTGATGCCTTGCGGATCAACGCCGCCACGCTCGGCCAGGGTGACAAGCAACGCGCGATTGCTTTCGCTGAGGAATCGGGTGACTGGCAGCAGGTATCGCTGGGGACCCAGCATTGGAACGTGCACCGGGTCGGCAAGGTGTTCCAGCGCTCGACTGAATCGTACCGGGCCCAGCAGATCATCGAATAGTTCAACGCCCCAGTCGTTCTCCCCGCCCAAGTGCAGCGAACGCTTGGTGTGCAGCTTGACCAGCGTGCGGATATTATCGGCACGCAAGAACGGCAGCACCCGCAGAAACGGCAAAACGTCCCTGCCGTGGTTTGGCACCCGGTACAGCGAAAAACTCAATGTACTGGCCGTCAGCTGAGCACAGATCTCATCGTCACGACCGGCTACGCAGGTTACGTAAAGATGCAGGCGTTCAGGCAGTTTAATCAAACGGCGGAGGATATCTTGCAGCACTTCGGGGTAATACGCATGGATGACCACGCCGACTGGCGGCTCGCCATCTTCGATTACTGGCGGCTGCGCAACCAGTACTTCGCAGTCGTCGACGTGGGGAGCGGCGCTGCGGCCTGACTTGACGGGCTGACGTTCAGAAACGCGGTGAGCACCTTGGGCTGATGGTGGAATCATCATATTCAAACCAATTCAAATAGGGAGCGAGGCTGGAACTCGCTGGATGCGCCTTTCACGGCCGAGGTGAGCAAGTATCCACTTTAGTGAAAGCGCTGGCCTCATGGCTGGACAGAGGATAAACGACGACAGGTGTGATCTGGCGGCTGATCGCGGGCCAATAATGACAGCACCCTACTCTGCGAACGCGGCTTTAAATGGGTCGGCGAGTTCTGGGAGCGTCGTATCTCTAATGTCGGCAGAGGCTGTGTTTACTTAAATTGCCTCTCTGCCGATGACCTCACCGTGCAAGACGCACTTCAGCACCTTCGCTATCGCCACGAGTACTGGATTCGCAGAAACGAAAAAGCCCCGTAGATTTTCATCTACGGGGCTTTTTCTATGTGATGGCGGAGAGATAGGGATTCGAACCCTAGGTACCGGTGAAGGTACAACGGATTTCGAATCCGTCCCATTCGGCCACTCTGGCATCTCTCCAACGGCGCGCATCATAACAACACTTTTACCGAAAGCAAACCCTCTTTCGAAAATTTCTCCGTGCTATCAGATGCTTGCGTCGATTAAAGCGGTACGCCCAGACGATTGGCGACTTCCTCGTAGGCTTCGATGACGTCACCGAGGCCCTGACGGAAGCGGTCTTTGTCCATCTTCTTCTTGGTGTCCTTGTCCCACAGACGGCAGCCGTCCGGGCTGAACTCGTCGCCGAGGACGATGGAGCCGTCGCTGAACACGCCAAATTCAAGCTTGAAGTCGACCAGCAGCAGGCCGGCGTCGTCGAACAGCTTGGTCAGCACTTCGTTGACCTTGAGCGACAGTTCTTTCATGCGAACCAGTTGCTCGGCGGTGCCCCAACCGAACGCCACGACGTGGGATTCGTTGATGAACGGGTCGCCCTTGGCGTCGTCCTTGAGGAACAGTTCGAAGGTGTAAGGGTTGAGCTTCAGGCCTTCTTCGACGCCCAGACGCTTGACCAGGCTGCCGGCGGCGTAGTTACGCACGACGCACTCGACCGGGATCATGTCGAGCTTCTTCACCAGCACTTCGTTGTCGGCCAGCAGTTTGTCGAATTGGGTCGGAATGCCGGCCGCTTCGAGTTTCTGCATGATGAAGGCGTTGAACTTGTTGTTGACCATGCCTTTGCGGTCGAGCTGCTCGATGCGCTTGCCGTCGAACGCCGAGGTGTCGTTGCGAAACAGCAGGATCAAGCGGTCAGCGTCATCGGTCTTGTAAACCGATTTGGCTTTGCCGCGGTAGAGTTCTTCACGTTTTTCCATGATGGGCTCCGCTTGCTAAGTAGGTGGGCTAGGCGATGTGGCGCCAGTCGAGCCCTGAATCTTGATCGGCCAGTTGCAGCCAGTCCGGGTCGCACCCGAGGGTGTCGACAAAACATTGCCGGGCCAGCTGCGGCAGGTTGTTCTTGCTGCTCAGATGAGCCAGGACAAGGTGTTGCAAGCCCTGCCAGCCCAACTCCGACACCAGGAATGCCGCCTGATGGTTGTTCAAATGTCCCAGCTCGCCGCCCACCCGCTGCTTGAGAAAGTACGGGTAATGACCACGGGCCAGCATGTCGCGGCAATGATTGGATTCGATCATCAACGCATCGAGATCCCGATAACCGTCCAGCACCCGCTCGCAGTAGGAACCCAGGTCGGTCAGCAGGCCGAAGCGCCGCTGTTCATGATCACTGAACACATACTGGGTCGGTTCCTGCGCATCATGGGCCACGGCAATGACCCCGATGTTCAGAGCACCGATCTGCAGTTGCTCGCCGCCAGCCAGAAAGCCTGCGGGTTCGATCGGTTTGCGCATCCCGCGCAGTGTGCCGCGACTGAGGTAGACCGGTAGATTGTAGCGCCGAGACAGCAAACCCACGCCATGCACGTGGTCGGCATGTTCGTGGGTTACGAGTATCGCGCTCAGTTGCGCCGGGTTCACACCCAGGCGCAACAGGCGTTTTTCGGTTTCCCGCAGGGAAAAACCACAATCCACCAGCACATACGTATCAGCACTGGCGATCAGCGTGCCGTTCCCTTGGCTACCGCTGCCGAGAACGGCAAAACGCATGGTTGATCAGCCCAGGTTGTCCTGAATCACGCTCAACACTTTGCGTGCCACTTCAGCCGGCGCGACGGTGTTGATGTTTTTCTCGACGGTCACCTGAATGTTCTCGCCAACCTTGCTCAGGCGAACCTGATAACGCTCGGCACGGGCCTCAACTTCTTCCTTGCTCGGCGCACTGCCGAACAGGCTGCTGAAGAAACCAGGCTTGTCGTCTTTCTTCTCGGCTTTTTCGGCCAGGTTGATGTAGTACAGGCCGAGGCTGCGGTTGATGTCTTCAACGCGCCATTCGCCTTGTTCCAGCGCACGGCCAACACTCGACCAGGCACGGTCCAGATCGGTACCGACGTTCAACACCGGGTTGCCGCTGCCGTCTTCGCTGAGGCTGACACGGCTCGGGGTATCGAAATCACGCGAGGCCAGCATCGACACCGAACCACCCTTCTCGGAGATACGGCTCATGCTCGCGAGCATGTCGTCGACCAGCGCTGCGTCCAGGCCAGTGTTGACCGAACGGTTGGTGAAGGCGACGTCGGCCGTGCTGCCGGCAGGACGCTCGGCGCTGACCACGTAGATTTCACTGGTGTTGCGTTGCACGCCTGGCTCGATACGCACACGCACGCGGGTTTCGCTGTCGCTGGCAATGCCGGCTGCGCTCAGGCGCTTGGCCATGGACGCGGACAGTTCGTCGGAATGCTGCCAGGTGGTGGTGAATTCGCCGGTTTGCGGACGCTGTTCATCCAGACGGAAACCGTTGTCCTGGAAGAATTGCACCGCCACTGGCCAGACTTCGGCCGGAGGGTGCTGGGCCACGACCCAACGCGAATCACCGCTCTTCTGCAGCGAATAATCGCTGGCATCGGCAACGGCCGACAGCGGCTGAGGACGCGGCACAATGTATTCGCCCTTGGCGGTGTCATCAGCGACGTTGCGCGGGATCGGCAACAGCGGATCCAGACGCTTGGAGGTGCTGACCTCCGGTGGCAGTTGCATCGGTGCAGTCTGTTGCGCTTCCAGGTAATCGCTACCACGGTCACGGAAATAACCTTCCGGGCCCCAGACCCATCCGCAGCCACTGGTGCTGGAGATAATCAAGGCAAGTGCGGAAAGTCCGGCCATTCGCTTCATGCGTTGTACTTCCTCAATTAAACCAGGACGCTGCACTGGCGCAGGGCCGAGCGCAGCGTTTCATGACAAGGTGTGCTCAGCCAGGTCAGTGGCAGGCGGATGCCTTCGTGCATCAGGCCCATTTCAACCAAAGCCCATTTCACCGGAATCGGGTTGGCTTCGATGAACAGGTCTTTGTGCAGCGGCATCAGTTTTTCGTTGATGGCCCGTGCAGTGTCGGCGTCGCCCTTGAGCGCGGCCTCGCACAGATCGGCCATTTCGCGTGGCGCGACGTTGGCCGTTACAGAGATGTTGCCTTTGCCGCCCAGCAGGATCAGTTCAACGGCGGTCGGATCATCGCCGGACAGCACGATGAAATCCTTGCTCACACCATCGATGATCGCTTTGGCGCGTTTCAGATCGCCAGTGGCTTCCTTGATACCGATGATGTTCGGCACGGTGGACAGGCGAATCACGGTCTCGGCCTGCATATCGCAAGAGGTGCGGCCCGGAACGTTGTAGAGAATCTGTGGAATGTCGACCGATTCAGCAATGTGTTTGAAGTGCTGATACAAGCCTTCCTGAGTCGGCTTGTTGTAATACGGAACCACCAGCAGGCAGGCATCGGCGCCGGCTTCTTTGGCGTTGCGGGTCAGCTCGACGGCTTCGCGGGTCGAGTTGGCGCCAGTGCCGGCGATGACCGGAATGCGCCCGGCAACCTGTTTGACCACGGCTTTGATGACGGCGATGTGTTCTTCTACATCAAGGGTTGCCGACTCGCCGGTAGTACCGACCGCGACAATGGCGTGGGTGCCGTTCTTGAGATGGAAGTCCACGAGTTTGCTGAGGCTGTCCCAGTCAAGACGCCCTTGTGCATCCATGGGAGTGACCAGTGCCACCATACTGCCCGCAATCATGAAACCGCTCCTGCCGGAAAAAGAGAGCGGTAATGGTACTGGCGCCAAGATGCTTGCACAAGCGAAGTACTGCGCTGCCGCCATTCCCCTTGGCGTCGCTTTTCGCTACCCTTCAGACTTTGATCGGTACTGATCAGCTTGTACGCCGGGTTCCTGCCTCCCTTTACGGCCTCCCAGACCCCGTTCCTGCGTCGCATCGACGCGCTCCCGCTATAGTGGAGCGAGCCGCGAGCGCTTGCCGGGTCTCTTTGTACGGACAGCCAGAACAGGCACTCCCGGCGGCAAACGTCCGTAACCTACCGACCGCTCATCGCTTTAGGAATGCTGCATGTCCACCCCCACAGTTCGCGAACAATTCCTTGTCATCAGTGCCCTCGGCGCCAACCCCATGGAGCTGACTAACGTCCTGTGCCGCGCCAGCCATGAAAATCGCTGCGCCGTGGTTACTTCGCGCCTGACCCGCCACGGCGAGTGCAGTGCGCTGATCCTCGAGATCTCCGGCAGCTGGGACGCCCTCGCCCGCCTGGAAGGCAGCCTGCCAGGCCTGGCCAAGAAACACGCCTTTACCGCCAATGTGGTGCGCAGCGCGCCGCTGGAAAACCGTCCGCAAGCCCTGCCATACGTGGCTTACGTCAGTTCGGCATATCGCCCGGACATCATCAATGAGTTGTGCCAGTTCTTCATGGATCACAATGTCGAGCTGGAAAACCTGACCTGCGACACCTATCAGGCGCCACAGACCGGCGGCACCATGCTCAACGCCACGTTCACCGTGACCCTGCCGGCCGGCACCCAGATCAGTTGGCTGCGCGACCAGTTCCTCGACTTCTCCGATGCGATGAACCTGGATGCACTGATCGAGCCTTGGCGCCCACAGAACCCAATGTAAGGAAGCTTTCATGGCCGTTGTCATCGACCAACCGGTTGCGGATTTCGAAGCACCTGCCACCAGCGGGCAGACCGTCAGCTTGTCAGCCCTGAAGGGCAAACAAGTGGTGATCTACTTCTATCCGAAGGACAGCACGCCGGGCTGCACCACTGAAGGACAGGGCTTTCGTGATCAGTACGCGGCGTTCAAGGCTGCCAACACGGAAGTCTTCGGCATTTCGCGCGACAGCCTGAAGTCCCACGAGAACTTCAAGTGCAAGCAGGAGTTTCCCTTTGAGCTGATCAGCGACAAGGACGAGGCTGTCTGCCAGCTGTTCGACGTGATCAAGCTGAAGAAGCTGTACGGCAAGGAATACCTGGGCGTTGATCGCAGCACTTTCCTGATTGATAAGGACGGTGTGCTGCGTCAGGAATGGCGTGGTGTGAAGGTGCCGGGGCATGTGGATGCCGTTCTGGCTGCTGCTCAGGATCTGAACAAGGCCTGATGGTTTTGCGTCGCCCTCATTGACGCCTTCGCGAGCAAGCTCGCTCCCACATTGGACTTGTGAGCGCCACAGATCCAATGTGGGAGCGAGCTTGCTCGCGAATAGGCCCTGAGTGTTACCAAACAATTTGGATCAACCACTACAGCAGTGGCGCCACCGCCGGCTCTTGGCGCGGCCACGCATCCAGCACCGCCTTGAACAGCGTTGCCAGCGGGATCGCAAAGAACACCCCCCAGAATCCCCACAACCCGCCAAACAACAGCACCGCGCAGATAATCGCCACCGGATGCAGATTGACCGCCTCCGAGAACAGCAACGGTACCAGCACGTTGCCATCCAGCGTCTGGATGATCCCGTAGACCGCCATCAGATAGATGAACTGATCGCTCCAGCCCCACTGGAACAGCGCGATCAACAGCACCGGCACGGTCACCACCACCGCGCCAACGTACGGCACCACCACCGACACACCGACCAGTAACGCCAGCAGTGCCGCGTAGTTGAGACCGAGCGCCACGAAAGCGATGTAGGTCACGCCGCCACAAATCACGATTTCGATGACTTTGCCGCGAATGTAATTGGCGATCTGGCGGTTCATTTCCTGCGCAACCCGGGTGATCAACGCACGCTCCCGAGGCAGGTAGCCGCGCACCCACTCGCCGATCATCGCCCGGTCCTTAAGGAAGAAGAACACCAGAATCGGCACTAGCACCAGATAGATCATGATGTTCACCAGCAATGGCAGACTCGACAGCGAGAATGTCAGCGCCCACTGACCAAATTTGCCGATCTCGCCGCGCGCCGCTTCGATGGCTTGCAAGACTTGTTCATCGGAAACCAGATGCGGATAACGCTCCGGCAACAACAGCAGCAGCGATTGCCATTTGGCGAGCATGCCCGGCAGTTCATTGAACAGTGTGATCAACTGATGCCAAAGCAGCGGCAGCACCACGACGATAAACAGCATCAACACGCCCATGAACAACGCAAACACCAAGCCCACCGCCACGCCACCCGGCACGCGTAGACGTTCCAGCGTGACCACCAGGCCCTGCATCAGATACGCCAGCACCATCCCCGCCAGCACCGGCGCGAGCATACCGCCGAGGGTCAGCACGGCCGTGAAGGCGAGAAACAGCAGCACCGCCAGCACCACGGCTTCTTCATCGGAGAAGTAACGCTGAATCCAGTCGCGTAACACTTTGAACATCAATAATCCTTAGGTCTTTTACGCTGTCGGTTTCAGGCCTTTTTCAACCAGTAACGGTAAACGCCTGCGTCGTCTTCTTCGCGCAGCAGCGTATGACCGGCCAATTTGGCAAAGGTGCGAAAGTCGCGCTGTGAGCCTGCGTCGGTCGCGATGACCTTGAGGACAGCGCCACTCTGGAGTTTGTTGAGTTCCATTTTTGCCTTGAGCAACGGCAACGGACAATTCAGGCCACTGGCGTCCAGTTCCACGTCATGGGCTACAGCGTCAGTCATTGCGTCACTCCGGATCGGGTCGTCGAGCTGCCTAGAATATCTGGTCGCAGCTCCGGTGTCCGGCTACAGTAAGGTCTTTGTCTTCTAAGGCTTTGTGCATGACTTTTCTGCGCCCTACCCTGCTGACGCTCGCTTGCCTGCTCGCCTCACCAGGCTTTGCCGACGATCTGCCGTCACTCGGCGACGCCAGTTCTGCCATTGTCTCGCCGCAACAGGAATACCAGCTCGGCCGCGCGTGGCTGGCCATGTTGCGCAGCCAGGTTTCACAGCTCAATGATCCGCAGCTCAAGGACTACGTCGAGTCCAGCGTGTACAAGCTGGTGGAAACCAGCCAGGTAACCGACCGGCGCCTCGAATTCATTCTGATCAACAGCCCGCAGCTCAACGCCTTCGCGGCGCCAGGCGGTGTGGTCGGGGTCAACGGCGGCCTGTTTCTCAATGCGCAGACCGAAGGTGAATACGCTTCCGTACTCGCCCACGAATTGGCGCACTTGTCGCAACGTCACTTCGCGCGCGGCGTCGAAGCTTCGCAGCGGATGCAGGTGCCGATGATGGCTGCGCTGCTGGCCGGAATCGTCATTGCCGCGGCCGGCGGCGGTGATGCAGGGATCGCGACCATCGCCGGCACTCAAGCGGCGGCGATCCAGTCGCAACGGACCTTCTCCCGACAGAACGAACAGGAAGCCGACCGCATCGGCATTCTCAACCTGGAAAAGGCCGGGTACGACCCGCGATCGATGCCGACCATGTTCGAACGCTTGATGCGTCAATATCGTTTCGACGCCAAGCCACCGGAATTCCTGCTGACTCACCCGGTAACCGAATCGCGTATCGCCGACACCCGCAACCGTGCCGAACAGGCCAAACCAGGCGGTATTGAAGACTCCAAGCGCTATCAGTTGATCCGCGCGCGCGTGCAGTTGATCTACGAAGAAACCCCGGGCCTGGGCGCCAAGCGTTTTCGTGCGCAGCTGGATGAGAATCCGAAAAACGATGTGGCGCGCTATGGCTTAGCGATTGCGCAGATCAAGGGTGGCCAGTTGAATGAGGCTCGCGAGAATCTGAAGCAATTGCTGGCGACCTCGCCGAACGAAATCATCTACAACCTTGCCCAGGTCGATCTGGACATCACCAACAATCGCCTGCCGGATGCGCAATCGCGGGTTGACCGGATGCTTACGCAATATCCGGGCAACTATCCGCTGAATCAGGTTCGTGTGGATTTACTGCTGAAACAGAATCGCGCGCCGGATGCCGAGAAGGCCCTGGAAGCGTTACTCAAATCACGCCCGGATGATCCGGACGTCTGGTATCAGGTCGCCGAAACACGTGGCTTGTCCGGCAACATCATTGGCCTGCATCAGGCGCGCGCCGAGTACTTCGCATTGGTCGGCGATTATCGCCAGGCGATACAACAGCTGGACTTTGCCAAGCGCAAGGCCGGCAGCAACTTCCCGCTATCCTCGCGAATCGATGCCCGTCAGCGTGAGCTGATGGAACAGGAGCGGATGATCAAAGACATGATGGGCTGATCGTTACTCGCCGGGACAAAAGCTTCAGGCATAAAAAAACCGCCTCTCTCGAGGCGGTTTCTTTTTTACCTTTGCGCTGGGTTACTCAGCCAGTTTGAAGGTGATGAAGCTGGCCCGACCTTGACGCAGAACGCGCATCGACACCGAACGATTCTTCGGCAGCGCTTTGGCGATCTCGCCGAACTCCTTGGTGGAGCCGATGGCCTGGTTGTTCAGGTGAGTAATCACGTCACCTGGCTGCAGACCAATCAGGGCCGCAGGACCGTCCTGCACTTCCTTGATTACCACACCACCTTTGAGGTCGTAGGTTTTCTTCTGCTCGGCGGTCAGCTCGCCTACCGAAACACCGAGGCGATTGCTGGTGCTTTCAGTGCCGGATTTCGGCAACGCATCCAGTTCTTTGTCTTCGTCAGGAATCGCACCAACTGTCAGTTCGACGTTCTTGCGCTTGCCTTCACGAATCACTTCCAGATTGGCCTTGGCGCCAGCTTTCAGTGCGCCGACCAGATGCGGCAAGTCAGCAGACATGACGATCGGCTGGCCATTCATGCTCAGGATCACGTCACCGACTTGCAGGCCACCTTTGGCTGCCGGACCGTCATCCTGAATCTGGGCAACCAGCGCGCCGGCAGGTTTTTCCAGACCGAACGACTCGGCCAGATCCTTGTTCACCTCCTGGATGACCACACCCAGCCAGCCACGGCTGACCTTGCCACCGCTCTTCAGCTGATTGGATACGTCCATCGCCACGTCGATAGGAATCGCGAACGACACACCCATGAAGCCGCCGGAGCGGGTGTAGATCTGCGAGTTGATCCCGACCACTTCACCGTTCAGGTTGAACAGCGGACCACCGGAGTTACCCGGATTGATCGGTACGTCAGTCTGAATGAACGGCACGTAGTTTTCGTTCGGCAGGCTACGGCCAACGGCGCTGACGATACCTTGGGTCACCGTGTGGTCAAAGCCAAATGGCGAACCGATCGCCACAACCCACTGGCCGGCTTTCAGGTCCTGGGATTTACCGAGCTTGAGCACCGGCAGATCCTTGCCTTCGATTTTCAGCAACGCCACGTCGGAGCGCGGGTCGGTGCCGACCAGCTTGGCTTTCATTTCGCTGCGGTCGGCGAGGCGGACGAGGATTTCGTCGGCATCGGCGATCACGTGGTTGTTGGTCAGGATGTAGCCATCCGAGGAAATGATGAAGCCTGAACCCAGCGACTGCGCTTCACGCTGACGACCACCACCGCCCGGCGAACGCTGTTGAGGCGGCATGCCACGCTCGAAAAACTCGCGCAGCATCGGCGGCAGACCTTCCAGATCAGGCATCTGCTGGTTCACTTTGCGATCCGGCAGTTTCTGCGTGGTACTGATGTTCACCACGGCTGGCGACGCCTGTTCGACCAATTGGGTGAAGTCAGGCAGATCGGCCGCTTGTGCAGCAGGGACTACCTGACCGAGCAGCAGCACGGTGGCGAAAATGGAGAGATAAGATTTCAAACTTGGTATCGACATACAGCTCCCGTTACGACGAGCAGGGTTAAGCGATATGGAGCAAGGAACACCGGAAACCACCGACCGGCATTTTTGTTCCGGCAACAACAAACAAGGCCAGAGCCGTGAGGCTCTGACCTATAAAAAATTTTCGGGGTATTTGCAAATGAAAATGCTCAGCAAACATTTCATCTACGTCTCGACGAAGAAGTGCTAACGACTGAAATCAGCTCATTGCTTACTGGTTGCAGAGCCATCGGTATTCCGCATCGACAGAGCAATTCGTTCGGCGGTGCCAATCGGGATCTCGCCCACGACCGTCACCATCATTTCGCCTTCGGGTGTGGTCAGGCGACGGGAAACGGCAACGGTCGGCCCCAGTTGAGTCCGCGTGTCAGTGACGGTTGCGCCGTTCAATGGCTCAAGAAAAACCGAAAAACGCGCCAGACCGTCGTCATACAGCAGGCTGTTGACCTGTGTCTTGGTTTCCGGATCCTTGTGCGAGGTGCTGCTGGTCAATTCAAAACCAGGTGGTAGCCATTCAGAATGCCAGACCTGTGCGGTCTTGATGGCCGAGGCCTTGTCGCTGTCGAGCGTAATCGCTTTACAGTCGGCATCAGCCTGCAAATCCTTGTCCGAAGGAACTTCGTCAGTATCGAGACTGGTGAATTGGAAGCGTTCGAGCAACTGCCCCTTATCGTTCAGAAGCAACGACTTCAGCGGCAAGCCCGTTTTCTTGTCCAGATGCAATTCGAAGCCGTAACGATGCTGGTCGCGAGGTGTCAGCGATACGATCACTGCATCTCGCCCGGCCACGCGCGATTTGCCAATGACGGCAAGGTCATACCAGTTTTTCAGCTTTTGCGGATCGAGAGGACGAGCGGCTGAATTGGGAGAATCCCCCAGCCCGGCAATCAGGGTGCCGCTGACGCATTGAGTGTGTCCATCAATGCGCACGACTTCCTGCGCCGAACCGTCGAGCTGGAGTAAACGCTCGCGGACCTGGCCATTCTGGACGCGATGCCAGATGTTATGGGTAGAAAAGCTACCGTTACGCTCGTAAACGAATGTGCCGTGAAAGCTTTGCTGCTGCTCGGCCTGGCCCAGACGGGTCAACCAGTCCTGGGCCTCATCAGCGTGGGCTGGAACAATGAACCAGCCACTGAGCAGAAGCGAAAGTAGAGGTATGGCGCGCATGATCCTCCTTAACGGTTTTCCAGACTTGCTGCACGTGCGTATGGCAACGCGCTTTCAGTGCCTTTCAGTGCAGCCTGTTGAGCGTGCTGGCGCAAATAACCCGGCAGACGCTGATCGTGCCAGCCTGGCTGACCTTGCAGTACGCCATTGGCCATAGGGCCAGTGGCTTCCGAGCTCTCACTATAACCCGCCAGAACAGCCGGACCTTTGACCTGTGGAGTGGCCAGGGTTGGCTGATTGGATTGCTGAGCCAGTTCAACACCAGCGATTTCGTCCTGGTTGTACAGGCGAACACCGGCCAGAACGGCAACAGTTACCGAGGCTGCAACAGCCAGACGGCCGAGGTTGCGCCATGGGCTGCGGGATACTTTGGCCGGAGCCGTTTCGTCTTCCAGTGCAGCAGACACTGCCGCAGCGATATCCAGACGTGGGAGCAGCAGATCCTTGTGCATGGCTGCCCGAGCGATCTGGTAACGAGCCCAGGTCTCACGGGTATCAACATCATCCAGTGCATTGAGCACTCGACGCAATTCCAGTTCGTCCGCTTCGTTATCCATCACTGCGGACAGCGATTCCTGCAGGGCTTCACGACTCATGGCGTTCCTCTCTTGGCTGTCGCCGCTGTCTCAGTTTTCCTGCAACAACGGCTGCAGGGCTTTATCGATGGCCTCCCGGGCGCGGAAAATCCGGGAGCGCACGGTACCCACCGGACATTGCATGACGCTCGCAATGTCCTCGTAACTCAGACCATCGAATTCACGTAAAGTTAAAGCCGTACGCAAATCCTCTGGCAGTTGCTGAATGGTTCGATGGACGGTGCCTTCGATCTCATCCCGCAGCAGTGCACGTTCTGGTGACTCGAGATCCTTGAGGCCATGATCGCCATCGTAGAATTCTGCATCCTCGGAACTTACATCGCTATCCGGCGGCCGACGGCCGCGTGAAACCAGGTAGTTCTTCGCCGTGTTAATGGCAATACGGTACAGCCACGTATAAAACGCACTGTCGCCGCGAAAGTTTCCAAGTGCTCGATACGCCTTGATAAAGGCTTCCTGAGCCACGTCCTGGGCTTCATGGGTGTCGTGCACAAAACGCACGATCAACCCGAGAATCTTGTGCTGATACTTCAGCACCAACAGATCGAAAGCTCGCTTGTCGCCGCGTTGAACGCGCTCGACCAGCTGCTGATCCTCTTCCTGGGTTAGCATGAACACTCCTCGATAAGCCCGGAGGAGACTTGCATAACTAAACGACCAGACTTGCAAACATAGACTCGGGCTTTTCGCAAAAGTTCTCCCCCTCAAGGCAAGTTTCCTGCGGGCTCTGATTTGGCACGCACGAAAAACGCAGCTCGGGATAAACCGGCTGCGCGAATAATCTTGTCATCGGTTTCGCCGGCAGGAATCCAACCGCAGATTCCGCACTGAAGCCGACACTGTCCCTTATCTCTGGCACCGACTATTGATCTTGGGCCTTTGGCAAAAGTTCCAATTATTTATAGACGTCGCCACCCGACATTGGGCAACCCTGTGCAGAAAAAGTCTGTTTCAGCGCCGATACAGTCGCCTTTTCCCCAAACGGCGGGAAAAAGCTTCCGACGAAGCACCCGGTTTTTTCCGTCACAGTAGTTTCACAATGCCATATCGGCCCGGCTATTGTGCCGCCCCACCCCTCTATATACTAGTGGGCTGTGTGGCTGTCTTGACTCGCCGATCCAGCGGTCTTGCGCCACCCCCGACCCGGGTCGCTTTGAGCGGAATCCTGTAATGAGCCAACAATTCCAACATGATGTTCTGGTCATAGGCAGCGGTGCTGCCGGTTTGAGTCTCGCGCTGACCCTGCCGGGTCATTTGCGCATTGCCGTATTGAGCAAAGGCGATCTGGCCAACGGTTCGACGTTCTGGGCTCAGGGTGGCGTCGCTGCCGTGCTCGACGATACCGATACTGTCGAATCACATGTCGATGACACCCTGAATGCGGGCGGCGGCCTGTGTCATGAAGACGCCGTGCGTTTCACCGTGGAGCACAGCCGCGAAGCCATCCAGTGGCTGATCGACCAAGGCGTTCCGTTCACCCGCGACGAGCAGTCCGGCACTGAAGATGGTGGATTCGAATTCCACCTGACCCGCGAGGGCGGTCACAGCCATCGACGCATCATCCACGCGGCCGATGCCACCGGCGCGGCGATTTTCAAAACCTTGCTGGCTCAGGCCAAAGAACGTTCGAACATCGAACTGCTGGAGCAGCGGGTTGCCGTTGATCTGATCACTGAACGACGCTTGGGCATGGACGGCGAGCGCTGCCTCGGCGCCTACGTACTCAACCGCAAGACCGGTGAAGTCGACACTTACGGCGCACGCTTTGTGATTCTGGCCTCGGGCGGCGCCGCCAAGGTCTACCTCTATACCAGCAACCCCGATGGTGCCTGCGGTGATGGCATCGCCATGGCCTGGCGCTCGGGTTGCCGGGTGGCGAACCTGGAATTCAACCAGTTCCACCCGACCTGCCTGTATCACCCGCAGGCCAAGAGTTTTCTGATCACCGAAGCCCTGCGCGGCGAAGGCGCCCATTTGAAGCTGCCCAATGGCGAACGCTTCATGTCTCGCTTCGACAAGCGCGCCGAACTGGCGCCGCGCGACATCGTCGCCCGCGCCATCGACCATGAAATGAAGCGTCTGGGTGTCGACTGCGTCTATCTCGACATCAGCCACAAGCCCGAAGCGTTCATTAAAAGTCACTTCCCCACTGTTTATGAGCGCTGCCTGGGTTTCGGCATCGACATCACCAAGCAGCCGATCCCGGTCGTGCCTGCCGCGCATTACACCTGCGGCGGCGTGATGGTCGATCAGAACGGTCGCACCGATGTGCCCGGTCTGTATGCCATCGGCGAAACCAGCTTCACCGGCCTGCATGGTGCCAACCGCATGGCCAGCAATTCACTGCTGGAATGCTTCGTCTATGCGCGCTCGGCTGCGGCGGACATCCTCGCGCAACTGGATGATATCTCTGCGCCAAACACCCTGCCCGTCTGGGACGCCAGCCAGGTGACCGACTCGGACGAGGATGTGATCATCGCGCACAACTGGGATGAACTGCGGCGGTTCATGTGGGACTACGTCGGCATCGTGCGCACCAACAAGCGCCTGCAGCGGGCTCAACACCGCGTGCGTCTGTTGCTGGACGAGATCGACGAGTTCTACAGCAACTATAAAGTCAGCCGCGATCTGATCGAGCTGCGCAATCTGGCGCAAGTGGCCGAACTGATGATCTGCTCAGCCATGGAGCGCAAGGAAAGTCGCGGTCTGCATTACACCCTCGACTATCCGGACATGCTGCCCGAAGCGCTCGACACTATTCTGGTGCCGCCCACCTACGTCGGCTGAATTTGAGCCGCACTCGCAGGCGTCGATGGATATCGGCCGCCTGTGAGTCTCGCGGCACGCAGATCGATCTGACCCGCCATTCCCCGCGCAGACGAAAACGCAACACCACGATCAATGGCAGCGCCAGGCTGTCCGGCCTCAACTGCACGGCTTGCCAACCATTGGCCTGATTCCATAACTGCCAGCCATCAGCATCGCGGCGTAATCCGCAGAAAGCCGTTCGGTGAGTCAGCAAAATGTGCCGTGGCAACGTCCAAAACCCATGCAGCAGACAGCCAAAAGCCCCGAGCACGTTGGCCCAGAGTGGAATCGATAGCAGGAACAATGCACCCAGAGCGAACGCCTGGGCCAACAGATACGCCGCCAGCAACTGCCGTGAGGCATGCCAGCGGCATTCGAACGTGTTACTTGGGCTGGACACGGTCCAGTATCATGCGAACCATGCGCTGCAGTTCCGGATCTTCAGACTCGCTGCGCTCCATGAACCAGCCGAACATGTCCTGATCCTCGCACGTCAGCAGACGCACATACAGATCGCGATCCACCTGGTTCAACGTCGCGTAAACCTCTTTTACGAACGGCACCAGTAACACGTCAAGCTCAAGCATGCCGCGACGGCTGTGCCAAAAGAGGCGATTCAGTTCAACTTGTTCGACCATGGAGCCCTCCTCAAATTTGGCGGCAAGTATACAGCCCCGGGACGGGTCGCACAGTCGGCTTTGGTCGGGGACCACCGATCCTTTATCAACTACCCATTTCAACAACGCGCCCTTATGATGTGCCCCAGTCTATTTACCCTGCGATGACCCATGGCCGATTCTGCTTTTTTCTGCACCCTGTCTCATGAAGGCGTTCTCGCGGTTCGCGGCGCGGATGCCGGAAAATTCCTGCAAGGCCAGTTGACCTGCAATCTCAATTACCTGAGCGACAACCGCGCCAGCCTCGGCGCCCGCTGCACGCAGAAAGGCCGGATGCAGTCGAGCTTCCGCATTCTGCTCGAAGGTGATGGCGTGGTTCTGGCGATGGCCAGCGAGCTGCTGGAGCCGCAACTGGCAGACCTGAAAAAGTACGCGGTGTTCTCCAAATCGAAACTGACCGATGAAAGCGCCACCTGGGTGCGCTTCGGTCTGGAGCATGGCGACAGCGCCTTGACCAGCCTCGGTCTGGACCTGCCGGCAGAAACCGACAGCGTTGTGCGTATTGAAAGCCTTATCGCGATTCGCGTCTCACCCGATCGCGCCGAACTCTGGGCACCGGCCGATCAGGCGGATGCCCTCAAAGCCAAATTGTCCTCAGCCCTGCCTGAAGCCGGACTGAATCAGTGGTTGCTGGGGCAGATCCGCGCCGGTATCGGCCAGGTCATGCCGAGCACCCGCGAGCTGTTCATTCCGCAAATGCTCAACCTGCAAGCCGTCGGCGGCGTGAGTTTCAAGAAAGGCTGCTACACCGGCCAGGAAATCGTCGCGCGCATGCAGTACCTGGGCAAACTCAAGCGTCGCTTGTATCGCTTGAGCCTGGACGCTGCTGATTTGCCGGAGCCCGGCACCCAACTGTTTGCGCCTAGCCACAACAGCTCCATCGGCGAAGTGGTGCTGGCCGCCCATGCCGGACAGAACATTGAACTCCTGGCGGTGCTGCAGGCCGAAGCTGCCGAAGCCGGTGATCTGCATGTGGGCGCTCTTGAAGGCCCGGCGCTGCACTTGCTCGACCTGCCTTATGAACTGGATCGCGACCGCGAAATCCAGCGCTGATCGCAGCATTTGTTGCAACACCCTAGAGAGTTTAAATGAGCGAACTGGCGGAAAAAGTCCAACAGGATTTGGTTGAGGCCATCGATAACGATGACCTGGTTCTGCCCACGCTGCCGGAAGTGGCCCTGCAGATTCGCAAGGCCGCTGAAGACCCGGAGATCAGCGTCAGCGACCTGAGCAAAGTGATCGGCCGTGACACGGCGCTGTCGGCGCGCCTGATCAAAGTGGTCAACAGCCCGTTGCTGCGCGCCGCACAGGAAGTCACCGACCTGCACACGGCCATCACCCGGTTGGGCATCAACTACAGCAGCAACCTGGCGATCGGTCTGGTGATGGAGCAGATCTTCCACGCGCGCTCCGAAGTGGTCGAGCAGAAGATGCGCGAAGTCTGGCGCAAGAGCCTGGAAATTGCCGGGGTCAGTTATGCGCTGTGTCGCCGCTACACGCAGCTCAAACCCGATCAGGCAGCGCTCGGCGGGCTGGTGCACCAGATCGGTGTGCTACCGATTCTGACTTACGCCGAGGATCACTACGAACTGCTGTCGGATCCGGTCAGCCTCAACCATGTGATCGACCACATTCATCCTTTGCTGGGCGACAAGCTCCTGCGGGTCTGGGAGTTCCCGGAGCGACTGGTGGAATTGCCGGGGCGCTATCAGGACTTCAAACGCGATTCGACGGCCATTGATTACGTCGATCTGGTGCAGGTGGCGAGTCTGTATTGCCACAAGGACACTGATCATCCGTTTGCGCGGATTGATCCGCTGAGTGTGCCGGCGTTCAGGAAGCTTGGGATTGATCCGGAAAACAAAGCGCTGTGTGAAGATCTGGAAGAATCGCGGACGATGTTTTACTGATCCGAGACCGAGGCGCGCCCTTCGCGAGCAAGCTCGCTCTCACAGGAAAATGCATTCCAAAGTGGGAGCGAGCTTGCTCGCGAAGGGGCCTGCAAGAACACCGCAAAATCACCCGGCAATAAAACTGACCCGCACCTTCAACCCCGCCTGCTCACCGTCATGCAAACTGATCTGCGCCAGATGCGCCCGGCAGATCTCTCCAACAATCGCCAGCCCCAGCCCCGAACCGGCCACCTGCTGATTGCGCCGGTAAAACCGCTCAAACACCCGATCGCGCTCTTCCAGCGGAATCCCCGGCCCATCATCTTCAACTTCCAACACCGCCGGCGCCGTCACCCGCAAAATCACATTGCCACCCGGCGGCGTGTGCGCCAATGCGTTGTCCACCAGATTGCTCAGCAACTCATTGAGCAACGTCGGCTCACCGCGTAACCACACCGGTTCGTCCGCCTCCAGCGCCAACGCCACACCGCGCTTGTGCGCCAACGGCGCCATGGCCATGCCCAGTTCCCGGGCCAACTGACTCAGATCGAGTAACTGCGCACCGCCTTCGGCAATCGCCCGGGCACCATTTTCGACGCGCGCCAGCGACAGCAACTGATTGGCCAGATGGGTCAGGCGATCGGTGCTTTGCGCAGAAGATTCCAATGTCGTGCGCCACGTCTCGGGCTCGTTCGAACGCAGGCCCAATTCAAGCCGCGCTTTCAGTGCCGCCAATGGCGTGCGCAACTCATGGGCCGCATCGGCGATGAATTGCGCCTGCCGTTCGAACTGACCACGCAAGCGCTCGGTGAAATGATTGAGCCCGCGCACCAAAGGCCACAGCTCATGCTGCACTTCAACCAATGGCAGCGGCCGCAAGTCATCGGGCTGCCGCTCTTCCACCGCTGTACGCAAGCGCTCCAACGGGCGCAATGCGGCACTGACCGCAAACCACACCAGCAGCAATGCTCCGATCGCCAACATGCCTAGGCGCAGCAACGTATCGGCCGCCAGACTGCGCGCCATGCTCACTCGTGCTTCGTCGGTTTCGGCGACGCGAATTTCCGCCATGCCGTTCATGTTCGGTTCGGTCACCGCTTTCAGCAGGCTGACCACGCGCACGTTCTGCCCTTTGTAGGTGGCGTTGTAAAAGCGTGCCAACGCTGGATAACTGTCGGTTCGCGGCGTCCCCGGCGGTGGACCAGGCAGATTTTCATAGCCGGAAATCAGCTTCTGATGGATGTCATTGACCTGATAGTAAATCCGCCCGGCGCTGTCATAAGCGAAGGTGTCGAGTGCGACGTAAGGCACGTCGGCGCTCAGTGTGCCGTCACGTTGCGACAGGCCCGCAGCGATGGTCCGCGCCGAGGCCAGCAGCGTGCGGTCATACGCGGTGTCGGCGGCTTCGCGACCATTCCAGTACGCGCTCAAGCCACTGGCGAGCATCAACACCACCAGCAGCAATGCGAGGTTCCACAACAACCGCCAGCGCAGGCTGCTGGGCTTATGCATCGCGGCTTTCCAGCAGATAACCAAGTCCACGGAAAGTCACGATCGCCACCGGTTGGCCGTCGAGTTTCTTGCGCAAGCGATGCACGTAGATTTCGATCGCGTCGGGGCTGGCTTCTTCGTCGAGACCGAACACCTGGGAGGCCAGTTGTTCCTTGCTCATCACCCGCCCCGGCCGGGCGATCAGCGCTTCCAGCACCGCTTGCTCGCGGGATGTCAGGGTCAGCAATTCTTCGCCAAGGGTGAAGCGCCGGGTGTCGAGGTCATAGGCCAGCACGCCACAACGTTGCTGGCGTTCACCACCCAACACACTGCGGCGCAGCAAGGCTTTGACCCGCGCCTCCAGTTCAGTCAGTTCGAACGGTTTGGCGAGGTAATCGTCGGCGCCCAGATTGAGACCATGGACGCGATCTTTCACATCACTGCGCGCGGTGAGCATCAGCACCGGCAGATTTTTCCCACGTGCGCGCAACCGCGCCAGCACCTCGAAACCGTCCATGCGCGGCAGGCCGACATCAAGGATCGCCACGGCGTATTCCTCACTGCCCAGCGCCAGATCGGCGGCCACGCCATCGTGCAACACATCCACGGTCAGACCCGTGCCCTTGAGCGCCTGAGCGACACTTTCGGCCAGTTGCAGATGGTCTTCGACGAGCAGAACACGCATGAATTTTTACCTCGTTCAGGGATGGCCGACGCCACGCTTTGCCGCGGAGTTTACAGCCGCAACCGCCGCTGTGAAGCCAGAAAACCTTGAAAGTCTGCTGAAAGGTTAGCGAAAGGTTAGCTGGTTAGAGTCGGCCCACGGACAGTTCCGACTGCCGTCGCTGATGCCACACAGCGCAAAGAAAAACGCCTCGAAGCGTTTTCCACCAATAAGAACAATAAACGGAGTACACCCGCATGCCGTCCATGCAGACCAAGGCACCTGTGCCTGTTCGTCCTTCCCGTTTCAGCCACACCGCCATCGCCAGTGCCGCCGCCCTTGCCGGTTTTTCGCCGTTGAGTTTTGCCGACTTCATTGAAGACAGCAGCGCCACCTTCGAAACCCGCAACATGTATTTCAACCGCGACTTTCGCGATGGCACCAGTGCACAGCAATCCAAGCGTGACGAATGGGCCCAGGGTTTCATGCTCAATCTGCAATCGGGCTACACCGATGGCACCGTGGGGTTCGGTGTCGATGCGTTGGGCATGCTTGGGGTAAAACTTGATTCGAGTCCAGACCGTACCGGCACCGGCCTGCTGCCAACCCATGATGACGGGCGCGCCGCCGATGAATACTCCAAAGTCGGCCTGACCGGCAAAGTGAAAATCTCTGCCACGGAACTGAAAATCGGCAGCCTGATTCCCGAACTGCCGATCCTCAAACCCAACGACGGGCGCATCCTGCCGCAGACCTTTGAAGGTGGTTTGCTGACCTCCAAAGAGATCAAGAACCTGACCTTCACCGGCGGCCGTCTGGAAAAAGCCAAGGATCGCGACAGCACCGATTTCGAGGACATCGCCCTCAACAACAAGAACAGCCGTTTTGCTGGCACCGCGGCCGGCAAGCATTTCGATTTTGGCGGCGTCGACTACAAGTTCACCGACAAGATCACCGGCAGTTACCACTTCGCGCAACTCGACGAAGTCTATAACCAGCACTTCTTTGGACTCGTTGCCTCGCGTCCGATGGGCCCCGGCACGTTTGCCACTGACCTGCGTTTCGCCGTCAGTGATGATCAGGGCGCAGCCCGTGGCGGCGAGATCGACAACCGCTCGCTCAACGGTCTGGTCAGCTACGCGCTGAGCGGCCACAAGTTCAGCGCCGGTTATCAGCACATGTCCGGCGACAGCGCCTTCCCCTACGTCGATGGCAGCGACCCGTACCTGGTCAACTTCGTGCAGATCAATGACTTTGCCGGCGCTGAAGAACACTCCTGGCAGGCACGCTACGACTTCGACTTCGCCAAGCTCGGCATCCCAGGCCTTAGCTTCATGAGCCGCTACTTGAGCGGTGACAACATCAAGCTCAAGAACGGCGAAGAAGGCAAAGAGTGGGAACGCAACACCGAGATCAAATATGTAGTACAAAGCGGCGCCTTGAAGGATGTCGCCGTGCGTTTGCGTAATGCCACTTACCGCTCCAACTACTCGGCTCGCGATGCAGACGAAGTGCGTTTGCTGGTGAGCTACAGCGTCGCACTTTGGTAACTGCCCGTAAGTGAAAAACACGTCGAATAACAACAATGCCCGTGGAGAATCGAATGAACCTGTCACTGCGTAAAGTTGCACTGGCCGCCAGTTGCATCCTGTTTGCCGGCCAACTGATGGCTGAACCGAAACGTCCGGAATGCATCGCCCCGGCCTCCCCCGGCGGTGGTTTCGACCTGACCTGCAAACTGGTGCAGAGCGCACTGGTCAACCAGAAACTGCTGAGCAAACCGATGCGTGTGACCTACATGCCCGGCGGTGTCGGCGCGGTGGCCTATAACGCCGTAGTCGCTCAGCGTCCTGCCGATGCCGGCACGCTGGTCGCGTGGTCGAGTGGTTCGCTGTTGAACCTGGCGCAAGGCAAGTTCGGTCGCTTTGATGAAACCAACGTGCGCTGGCTGGCAGCCGTCGGCACCAGCTACGGCGCCATCGCGGTGAAAAGCGATTCGCCCTACAAGACCCTCGACGATCTCGTTCAGGCGCTGAAAAAAGATCCAGGCTCCGTGGTGATCGGTTCCGGCGGCACCGTCGGCAGCCAGGACTGGATGCAAACCGCATTGATCGCCAAGGCTGCCGGGATCAACCCGCGCGACCTGCGTTACGTGGCGCTCGAAGGTGGCGGCGAAATCGCCACCGCCCTGCTCGGCGGACACATCCAGGTCGGCAGTACCGACATCTCCGACTCCATGCCGCACATCCAGAGCGGTGACATGCGCCTGCTCGCGGTGTTCGCCGACAAGCGCCTCGACGAGCCGGAAATGAAAGACATCCCGACTGCTCGCGAGCAAGGCTACGACATCGTCTGGCCAGTGGTGCGCGGCTTCTACCTGGGGCCAAAAGTCAGCGATGAAGACTACGCCTGGTGGAAAGACTCGTTCGACAAACTGCTGGCTTCCGATGAGTTTGCCAAGCTGCGCGATCAGCGTGAACTGTTCCCGTTCGCCATGACTGGCCCGGAACTGGACACCTATGTGAAGAAACAGGTAGCGGACTACAAAGTGCTGGCCAAAGAGTTCGGCCTGATCCAGTAACCGTCCCTGCATCCCACGGCCGTGCCCCTGCGCATCAGGGGCATGGTCCAGGAGTTTGTCATGTCCACACTTTTACAACGCATTTTCGCCTCGGTGCTGTTGCTGGTCTGCGTCGGCCTGGCACTGATGGCGTGGCCGTACCAAGCGGCTTTTTCCTACGAACCGGTCGGCCCACGCGCCTTCCCATTGCTGATGCTCGGTCTTATGGGCGCGGCGTTGCTGTACATGGTGTTTCGCCCGGCCGCGATCAAACACAGTGATGACGAGCCGCCACTGGACCGCGAAACCCTGACCAAAATCGCTATCTGTGTAGTGCTGTTGCTGGTGTTCGCCGGCACTTTCGAGCCGCTTGGTTTCATTGTCGCCAGCATCCTCACCGGCGTGCCGATGGCTCGCCTCTACGGTGGCCGCTGGCTGCCGAGCGTGGTGATCATCAGCCTGATGGCCATCGGTCTTTACCTGCTGTTCGACCGTGTGATGGACGTTCCGCTGCCTCTCGGCCTGCTCAGCGTTCTGGAGAACTGATATGGATACTCTTGGCTATTTGGGTCAGGGTTTCGGCGTTGCGCTGAGCCCGTACAACCTGGTGACCGCGCTGTGCGGCACACTGATCGGCACCGTGGTCGGCCTGCTGCCGGGCCTGGGCCCGATCAACGGCGTGGCATTGCTGATCCCGATCGCATTCGCCCTCGGTCTGCCTCCGGAGTCGGCATTGATCCTGCTGGCAGCGGTGTATCTGGGCTGCGAATACGGCGGCCGGATCAGCTCGATCCTGCTGAACATTCCCGGCGAAGCCTCCACCGTGATGACCACCCTCGACGGCTACCCGATGGCCCGCAAAGGCTTGGCCGGTGTTGCGCTGTCGTTGTCGGCGTGGAGTTCGTTCATCGGTGCGTTCATCGCCACTTGCGGCATGGTGCTGTTCGCGCCGTTATTGGCGAAATGGGCGATTGCCTTCGGGCCGGCGGAATACTTCGTGTTGATGGTGTTCGCGATAGTCTGTCTCGGCGGCATGGCCGGTGATCGACCGTTGAAAACCTTTATCGCGGCGTTGATCGGCCTGTTCCTGTCGACCGTCGGCATCGATGCCAACAGCGGTGTTTATCGCTTCACCGGCGACAATATTCACCTGACCGACGGCATCCAGTTCGTCGTGCTGGTGCTGGGTCTGTTCTCCATCAGCGAAATCCTGCTGCTGCTGGAAAAAACCCACCATGGCCAGGAAGCGGTAAAGGCCACCGGCCGGATGATGTTCAATTTCAAGGAAGCGGCCTCGGTATTCGTGGTCAACGTCCGTTGCGGCGTGCTGGGTTTCATCATGGGCGTGTTGCCGGGCGCCGGTGCGACCCTCGCCAGCGCCGTGGCCTACATGACCGAGAAGCGCATCGCCGGTGCCAGCGGCAAGTTCGGTGAAGGGGATCCCCGTGGTCTCGCCGCGCCGGAAACCGCCATCGGTGGCGCAGCCTGCGGCGCACTGGTGCCGATGCTGACCCTTGGCGTACCGGGTTCGGGCACCACGGCGGTGATGATCGGCGCGCTGTCGCTGTACAACATCACGCCGGGCCCGCTGCTGTTCCAGCAACAACCGGACATCGTCTGGGGCCTGATCGCCTCGTTGTTCATCGCCAACGTGATGTTAGTGATCCTCAACATCCCGATGATCCGCGTATTCACCCGCATCCTCGCCGTGCCGAACTGGGCGCTGGTGCCGGTCATCGCGATCATTACCGGGATCGGCGTCTACGCGGTGCATGCGACCACGTTCGATCTGTTCCTGATGATCGGCATCGGCATCTTCGGTTACATCCTGCGCAAGCTGGACTTCCCGTTGTCGCCGCTGCTGCTGGGCTTCATCCTCGGCGGTCTGATGGAGCAGAACCTGCGTCGCGCGCTGTCGATCTCCAACGGTGCGCTGGAAATCCTCTGGTCGAGCCCGATCACCTTCGGTTGCTGGGTACTCACAGCGATCATGCTGCTGATGCCGATCATCCGCATCTGGCGTAAACGTTCGGCCGCGCAACGCGCCATCGCCGATGTTTGATCGCTCCTCCCTGAAATCCTGGTGGGGAACCCCGCTGGTCGGTCTGCTCGGCGGCTACATCGCCAGCCAGATCGGCTGGCCACTGCCGTGGATGGTCGGCTCGCTCCTGGCGATCATCCTCGTGCGCTGCCTGACGCCGTGGCAACTCACCGAAATCCCTGGCGGCCGCAAGTGCGGCCAGTGGATCGTCGGCATCGGCATCGGCCTGCACTTCACCCCGATGGTGATGGAGCAGGTACTCAGCCATTTCGGTTTGATCTTCTTCGGTGCGCTGGTCACCAGCCTGTCGGCCGTGGTCGGCGTGTGGTTGATGCGCCGTACCGGTGAGGATCGCGCCACGGCGTTTTTTTCGAGCATGCCCGGTGGTTCCGGCGAGATGGTCAATCTCGGCGCGCGCAACGGCGCGATGCTCAGCCATGTCGCGGCGGGGCAAAGTTTGCGCGTGCTGGTGGTGGTGCTGTGCGTGCCGGCAGCGTTCAAATATCTGCTGGGCGATGGTAACCCGATTTCCCACGCTGGCAGCGTCGATTGGCGCTGGCTAGCGATACTGTTTCCGGCGGGCGGTTTGCTTGCGTGGCTCTGGCAGCGTTTGCGCCAACCCAATCCGTGGCTGTTCGGACCGCTGCTGGTGAGTGCAGCGGTGAGCATTGGTTGGGATCTGCACATTGGTTTGCCCAATGGCGGCAGTCAGATTGGCCAGTGGTTGATTGGTAGCGGCTTGGGCTGTCACTTCAACCGGCAGTTCTTCCGCCGTGCGCCTTCATTCATGGGGCGGACGTTGATCGGCACGGCGCTGACCATGCTGATCGCGAGTTTGGCGGCGTTGGGCTTGAGTGCGCTGACCCATCTGGATCTGCGTTCGCTGACGCTGGGCATGATGCCCGGCGGGATTGCCGAGATGAGTCTGACGGCGGAGACGCTGCAACTGTCGGTGCCACTGGTGACGGCGATGCAGGTGATGCGGTTGCTGTTTGTGCTGTTTCTGGCGGAGCCGTTGTTCAAGTACTGGAACCGTAATCCCGAGTAAGACCGTGTCGACTTCATCGCTGGCAAGCCAGCTCCCACAGGTTTTTGAGGTGTTCACATAATCTGTGGCACCCACAAAACCCTGTGGGAGCTGGCTTGCCAGCGATGGGGCCCTTCAAATCGGTGGAAGACGCCACTCGATCGGCGTCTCGCCATTCTGCTCAAGAAACTTGTTGGTGCGGCTAAAGTGCCCACAACCCAAAAACCCGCGATACGCCGACAACGGCGACGGATGCACTGACGTCAGCACCAGATGCTTGGTCGCATCGATCAGCTTCTGCTTGCTCTGCGCATGCGCGCCCCAGAGCATGAACACCAGATGTGGCTGGCGCTCGCTGACCAGTTCAATGATCCGATCAGTGAAAAACTGCCAGCCCTTGTCCTTGTGCGCGTTGGCGTTGGCGCGCTCGACGGTCATGGTGGTGTTGATCATCAACACACCCTGATCGGCCCAGCTCTGCAGGTAACCGTGATTGGGAATGTCGATGTTCAGGTCGCGCTTCAGCTCTTTATAGATGTTGACCAGCGACGGCGGCGCTGGCACGCCTGGTTGCACCGAGAAGCACAGGCCATGGGCCTGGCCCGGGCCGTGATACGGGTCCTGACCGAGGATCACCACCTTCACTTTATCCAGCGGTGTTGAATTCAAAGCGTTGAAAATCATCGGGCCCGGCGGATAGATTTCCTTGCCGGCTGCCCGCTCCTGCTGCAGAAACTGGCGCAACTCTGCCATGTAAGGCTGGTCGAACTCAGCACGCAGTGCCTCCTTCCAGCTCGGTTCGAGTTTGATACGGTCGTCAGCAGTCATGGTCATACCCGGCAAAAACAATGGGGCGAACCCTAGGAAAGCGGACCACGCTTGTCAATTGCTCTGACGCAGATCCGGCACTTTCCCACACAACGATCATACTGATCGTTCAAATTCCCGATCGAGGTCACGATGAATCTGCACTTCGAAGAACTCACCGGCACCGACGGCGCCCGCATCGGTATCGCCAGCCTGGATGCTGAAAAATCGCTGAATGCGCTGTCCTTGCCAATGATCAACGCCCTCAGCGACAAGTTGAACGCTTGGGCCAAAGACCCACAAATCGTCTGCGTGCTGCTGCGCGGCAATGGTGCCAAGGCGTTCTGTGCTGGCGGCGAAGTGCGCAGCCTGGTCGAAGCCTGTCGCGCTCATCCCGGCGAAGTGCCGCCGCTGGCCGCGCAATTTTTCAGCGCGGAATATCGCCTGGATTACAGCCTGCATACCTATCCGAAACCGTTGATCTGCTGGGGCCATGGTTATGTGCTCGGCGGCGGCATGGGTTTGCTGCAAGGCGCCAGCACGCGGATCGTCACGCCGAGCAGCCGTTTGGCGATGCCGGAAATCACCATTGGTCTGTATCCCGACGTCGGCGCCAGTTGGTTTCTCGCGCGGCTGCCGGGCAAGCTCGGCTTGTTCCTCGGCCTGACCGGCGCGCACATGAACGGTCGTGATGCGATCGATCTGGATCTGGCCGACCGCTTTCTGCTCGACGAACAGCAACCGCAACTGATCGAAGGCCTGCTGCAGCTCAATTGGCAAGAACAGACCGACATGCAACTCAACAGTCTGCTCAAGGCCTTGCAACAGGAAGCCGTGGCGCAGATGCCCGAGGCACAATGGTTGCCACGTCGTCAGCAGATCGACGAGCTGCTCGATGTCAGCGATGTGACTTGCGCGTGGAAAGCCATCAGCCTGCAACGCGACAGCAGCGACCCGTTGATCGCCCGTGCAGCGAAGACCATGAGCGAAGGCTCGCCACTGACGGCGCATCTGGTCTGGGAGCAAATCATCCGTGCCCGACATATGTCGCTGGCTGAAGTCTTCCAGATGGAATACACCCTGAGCCTCAACTGCTGCCGGCACCCGGAATTCAGCGAAGGGGTTCGCGCGCGGTTGATCGATAAGGATCAGAAGCCGCACTGGCACTGGCCGGATATCAATAATGTGCCGGATGCGGTGGTGGAGGCGCACTTTCACAAAGTGTGGGAGGGGCGGCATCCGTTGGCGGATTTGACGCAGTATTGAACTGACGCGATGCTCGCGATGACGACTGGATTCCCATCGCGAGCTGGCTCAATCGGTCGCCATACGACTCAGACATTCAGCTCGTAAAACTGAATGATCTCTATCATCGCCCGCTGCGCTTCTTCGTCGCCCTTTATCAAAATGTCTTCGACATCCCTCAATGGCGGAAGAGGATGCAGACGTTCAGCAATCTGCATCGCGCTGTAGTCTTGAGTCGCTGTTCCTTCGCTGACTCTTATGAAGCCGATAGCGCTTTCGCCTGCGGCAAAATGATTGGAAACCCGGATTTTCGGTGCCATGCCGTAATCCACCACGATCACCAGATCATCGCGCTCACGGTGAAACTTCAAGTTGTCGATCGTCAGCCTGCGTTCGGAAAAGTCGATCCCGTCAAGGCCTTCTCCGCGATTGATGATCACGTCCCTGCCGAGGCCATCGTATCGGTAGATATCATTTCCGGCGCCGCCGGTTAGCGTGTCATTGCCCGGCCCACCCAACAGCAGATCATCACCGGGGCTGCCCGTGAGCACGTCATCCCCTTCCATGCCGCGGATTTTCCCCGCGCCGCTTATCGTGTCGTTGCCTCGACCACCGACTAACGGCAGCGCCCGTCCGTCTCGCAGAGACGTAAAACGCGTTGAATTGTTAACGGTTACACCCGTATGAAAAGTCTCGGGCGCAGGGCCCAGCTGACTTGACTCCAAGAGTTGTTTCAAACTCACGACCGACCCATCGGCGAAATTCAAGAGCTCAATCCCGGCCCCCTCAAGTTCACCGTTGAGGGGCAAGACGATGCGAACTTTCTGTATCCCACCCCAATTGATATCGAGTGTCGGATGGAGCATTTTGGCTCTTGGCGGATTGCGGTGTGCCCCGCGAGCTGGGTTGGGTTCCAGGTCGACATGTGTGGTTTCTATCAGCGCAGCACCCCAGCTCAATTGCAGTGCATCGCGCTGCGCATCTGCTGGAAGGACGACCGTGTCCTGATCGATCAATCCGAACTCGTCTTTCCACCCCGCTGCGCCAACTTCTGCTCGGTGGAAAACAGGGTTCGGCACATCAGCAATCGTGGTAGTTGCTCCGGCGTGCGCTTGCACGATGTAGGTGTCGGCACCGTCTTCACCGTAAAGCCAATCATCCCCTGCCCCGCTGACCAGATAGTCGGCGCCCTCGGAGCCCAGCAAGGTGTCGTCACCTGCACCTGCGGATAAAAACGCGCCCGGTGTTCTCTCGCCGACAGTGCCGTAGGCAAGTGGGGAGCCTGCATAAGCGACAATCAGATCGTCTCCCGCGCCGCCGTGGAAAACGTTTTCCACTTCGACGTTGACTCGCCCGCCGGCATCGTCGCCAGGGACGATTTTGCGTTTGATCGTTTCAGTTGTGACATCCCAGCGAAACGCCTTGGGCACCGTTTCCCCCGAACCGAAGCTTGCTGCCGGATAGATGTACCAACCCTCAAGCGCGCCGGATTCCTTACGGTCTTCAACCAATACATCTCCCGTATTGAATGAAAAGCCGTTGGCCGAGCCGGATCGATAATAGCGAGGCGCCTGACTTGAAGAGGCTATGGCTCCATCGGCTTTCACCTGTTTATGTTCGATACGGGTTGTGGTTTTCGACTGCCTTTCACTGACTACGGCATGCCCTGCATCAACCTTCATCCATGGCGGCGTTTCAGACAGTGTTCCCGCTTCGACGCCGTCATCGCTCAGCTCGGTGTGAGTGATGTAACCGGTGTCGCTAGTCGTGATATGACTGCGAACCCAGATGCCTTGATCACTCAAGGTGAAACCTGTGGCGTGTTTGCGGGCGTAGCGCTTGGATTTGATTTGCGCGAGGAATTTTTCAGTCCAGTCAACGGGGTGATCAGATGCCACAGGGCGTTGCGCCGCGATGGTTACATCGTCTGGCTGAACCGGATCTTCAACTTTGCTTTGCTGGATTCCTGTGGCGGTTACAACTTCCGGTACAGGTGACTCGGGCACCTTTATCGGTGGCAATGTTTTGCGCAGGACATCCTCATAACCAAGTACAACGCCATCGCTGAAACTGAACGTGGAATCCTTCCACTGCTCGTGACTCTTGATGAGTATCGCGTCGCCCGCGCCATTGGCCAGCCGCAATACCGTGCCGACGGCAACTTCGATAATGTCGGCTTTCAGACTTTGTGCGGAAAAGCCTGCGCCGAACCTGATGATGTTGCGGCCGCCGGCATCGGTAACAATATCCAGACCATCGCCAGCGCCGAAATAGTAAACATCAGCGCCGTCATGGCCTTCCAGCACGTCGTTACCGGCACCACCATCAAAAACGTTATTGCCGGAATCTCCACGAAGGTGGTCTACACCCTCCCCGCCCAACAATGTGTCGTTGCCACCACCACCCAGCAAGGTATCGTTGCCTGAACCACCGTCCAGATAATCTGCGCCGTGCTCAGCCTCGGCTGTCTGCTCGTAGTCGCCGGATAAAATGTCATCATCAGCGCCACCGTAAAGTGTGTCGGCGCCCAAGCCGCCCAAAAGGGTATCGTTTCCTTCATCGCCTTGAAGGTAATCATTGTTGATTCCCCCTGACTGCAGGTTGGACACATCGCCATCCAGCACGTCAGCTCCTGCGCCACCAATCAGGGTATCGGAGCCACCCATTCCCTGAAGTGTGTCATCGCCCGCTCCGCCATCAAGTAAATCATTGCCGTGATACCGAATCGGATGCTCAGCATAATCTCCGGCCAGCGCGTCGTTACCTTCACCTCCGAACAGCAGATCATCCGCCCCGCCCCCCAAAAGTTTGTCGTCTCCCGCGCCACCGTCCAGCAGGTCATTTCCAAAAAAGTGGGCGGCGTCACCGGCAACGCCGCCAAGTACAATGTCATCCCCCTGGAGAGTGTCATTGCCTGAGCCACCATAAATCGCATCGGCTCCAGCGTTACCAGTGAGCCAATCATCGCCACTGCCACCGTCCACTACATCGTTGCCATGGTGTTTGCTTTGTAGTCCACCGCCCCAGTCGAGGTTGTCTCCCATCATTGTGTCGTTACCGCTTCCCCCGGCCAGGGTGTCATTCCCCCCCTCTCCCCCAAGAAGATCATCTTCAGTTCCGCCATCGAGCAGATCGTCGCCCCATCCGCCATTGAGAACATCGCGACCGCCCTGGCCGTAGAGAACATCGTTATCGCCCTCCGTCGAACTGTTAAAGGAGGCCTTTGCAAAGACAGTTCGGTGACTGGTGACACCACCGCCTATAAGAACTTCGACGCGTTTGAATCCCCATTTCTGCTCCAGCGCGCCGGTCGTTTCATCCCCTGATAAAACGTCATCTCCCGCACCTCCAATCAGCGTATCCCGATCGTTACCGCCCAGAAGCACGTCCTGGGATGCCGTACCGGTGAGCAAATCGTGACCTGCCCCTCCATCAAGCCAATCGCCGCGAGTTGCTTTCCCTTTAGAGTCGCCAGCGGCCATGGCTTTTTCGAGCGTCGTCCGTTTATCCCCAAACAACTGATCGTTTCCGTCCTTGCCGAACAATCGGTCTGATCCGCCAAGTCCGAGAATGACGTCGTCTTTTGCAGAGCCATAAAGCACATCGGCCTTGTTTCTCTGTTTTACGTTGGCCAATAACAAGGCGTTGCCCAGCTCATCGTATGAGAACTGATCCCCGGGAACATTGGGGTCGATATCTTTCGCTTTCCAGTCGCCCTGAAGAACCAGATCGGGAGCAGAGACCGTATGGCCTTGGTATTCAGGAAGACGGATGCCAAGCATTCCGGGGCGGAAGTGCTTGATAACGACGAGATCATTCAGACCATATTTGATGTTGAGCGTGGGTTCATTGCGTTCTTCGATGAGGGTCAGGGTGATGGCCTGATCCTCGGTCGACCATATATCGCTCAAAGGGGCGCGGCGTTTGAGTGAAGGTATCGGCGAACCGTTGATCCATAGCTGCCCATTTACGTTGGCGTCGAAGATCTCATCGATGCCATCACCGCTGGAAAACTCATAGCGGTCGCTGCCTTCGCCACCGATCAAAGAGTCGTTACCCTTTCCTCCAGCCAAAACGTCATCACCCGCCATTCCGTGCAGCGCATCATTGCCGTCGCCTCCGGCAAGCAAGTCGTTGCCGCGTCCACCCTCGATGACATCGTGACCTCCCAGTCCGTTGATCGTGTCATTGCCCGCGCCACCATACAGATGATCAGTGTTCGCACCGCCCGCGAAAGACCGCGCGCCGTCATCACCGAACATGACCAGCGGATTCAGCACACCGGTGGTCATCGGCGCCTGTTTACCTGAAGCGAGATCGGAGTAGGAAAACTTCTGCAGCGAGTGTTCTCCAAACGAGCCCTGAGTTCGGGCAATCAACCGGGCCAACATCTGCGCACGATCGGCAAGCCATTGCGCGGTGATGAAACCTTCGCCGGTCAGCGGATCGTAGAGTTCCAGTCCGCGTCCGGAGTAACCGTCATCGCGTTGTATGACGATTTCACTGAGTTGCTTCAGAGAATTGCGCAGCGCCAGGCCGATGGGTGTCGACTCGCCAGCAAGTTTTGCCCATGAATTCGCGTTTCCGTATTCACCTATTGATCGGGTGACGATGCTGTGGGACTGCTCTGGTGAAAATGCCGAGAAGAATGCGTGAGCGTTGGTGGCGAAGGTTTCATCGGTGGTAGGTGACGCTGCTGAATCGCCGTCGTAGGTGCGCTTGAACATGTCCAGGAATTCGTTCTGGCCATAGCGCAATATCAGGTCGACCACCGCGGAAACCGGCGTGCCTTTCACTACATGCTGAATCAGCGGATTGAGGCTGCCACTGGCGAGCGCGATATTGATTTGCTCCGGCACGACTGAAAGCAGACTTTGCAATGGATTGACGCCGAAATTGCTGATCGCCGCTCGCAGGCCGACACTGTATGAATCGATGGCGAACAGAATATTTTTATAGTCATCGAGCCTGTTGGCTTTTGCTTGAGTCGGCGGGCCGCCATCTTCCCCTTGCGAATCACCAGCGGAGATCAATCTCCAGGTTTCATAGGGCGGTGCTCCACCCAACAGGCTGAATCCGACGGTCCCGGACCAACCGGCGTTATGGCTCACGGCTGTATCCTTCTCTCCGCAAGCATCACTGAACAGTGCCTTGCCGATCGCACTGGCATCAATCTCTGCAATCTGGCTGATGGATGGAACCGTCCAGGGTGCCAGTCGACCGGCGAGGGATCCGTCGATCAAGGTATTGATGAAATTGGCGGCGACCTGATTCGATGACAGCTGCATCAGCTCTCCACTGAAGATTTTATTCAGTCTCAATTCGCCTTGGCGCGAGGTGTAGCCGCGAATCAGGGCGGAATAGGCACCGTTTCCACCGTTGGCATCGATGGCCACAGCAAGCCAGAGCCTGGCGCTTTCAAGAATTTTTCCAGCCTCCTCATTGACAGCGAAAACTTCAGAAATTCTTCCACCGATAATATCGAATAGCTTTTGATACAGGGGAGCGCAGTTACCCCCTGTTAATTTCAGCGCAAGATATTCGATATCTTCAGAATCGAACATCAGCCCCTTGCAAATATTTGTTGCATTTAAAATTTCTGATTTTTCCAGATCATTAAAAACATAACTCATCGTTACTTCCTTGTAATAACAGAGCGTGAAAGATAGCTACTGAGAAACTTAAGCATTTCAGGTGATTCGCGTAATGACGATAGACCGAGACTTACCCGACCGTGCCCTCCGGAAAAGTCAAAGCTGTGTAACTCCACGGTGCAAAAAAAATTCAAACTTCCAAAATCCAGGTTTTCCAATTCGGTCCTGCTGAGCTTTGCCAATTTCTCGTCAGTCAGTTCTTCCTCAGCAGCCGGGCGAATCAAGCCGTTACAGCTTATCAATCGAGGGGTGCCATCACGCCGCGGCCAGTCAGCAATGACAAACTTTCGAACGGAAGCCTCATTCTTGAAATGCGGCGGAGGTGCATTAAGCCAAAGCTCCAGTCCCGGATAATTTTTTAGCTTTACAATCAACTCATCCGGCCAGTTGATGTGGCGATAACCCCGTTCATGGGGCTCGGTAGTCTCTTTTTTTGTATAAAGTCCGGCGTTCACTTTATAAAGACGCCAACTTTCAGGAGTCGGCTTTACACTCTGATCGTGGTACGACCGTATATCCGTCCCGGTCCACCAGAAATGCCCCTTGAGCGTATTGGCCAGACACGCTTTTTTATTCGCCAACTCAGGCATGCCAACATAAAACTCCGGGACCAGAGTCTTATCCACATAGCTGCCGCCCAGTATGGGCACCTGTTTCATGCTCGCCAGCTTCTTTTGACAGGCCTCCTGATCCGCGTAATAGATTGCCATCGCCTCGGCGATTTCTTCTTCGCGGATATAAAAATCCACCACGCAGTAACAGACATAAATCAACAAGCCGTACTTCAAGAACCTCTTAAACCATTTAACCCATTGCTTACGCGACATCCGGAGCATTTCAAATCTCCCTGTCAAACTGAGGAACAGGCTGTTTCTTGAGATGCCCGGACGTCGCGTTTTCAAATACCTCAAAGTACTGTTCCGTGCCGTACTTCACATCAAATCTGCTCGCCGTCAACTTCGCGGCGCTGCGAAGGCAGTTGTACTCATCAACGGAATCAAGAACCTTAGTAATACGTTTGGCGATACCGTGATGATCGAAGAAGTCCACCAGCATTCCATTGTGACCATCGACGATCACCTCCCTTACCGGAGCCGTATCTGACGCTACTACCACACACCCTGCCGTCATCGCCTCCAGTAACGACCACGACAAAACAAACGGATAAGTCAAATAAACATGAACCTTTGAACAGTCCAGAACTGCCCGGTAAGTCTGGTAAGGAAGCCTCCCTGTAAAATAAACGGTGGAATGATCAAAACTTACCTCTGCCTCCATCCTGCTGCGCCAATTTGCATAGCCAACCGGCTTACATCCATAACTGACGTCATCACCGCCAACTACGATAATCTGTGCATCGGGACACTTAGCCTGAATATGCGGGATTGCTCGCATAAAACTATGAAACCCGCGATAAGGCTCAAGATTCCTCGCGACATAAGTAACGATCGGCTGCCCAGTTTTCAGTTCGACTCCATTGGGCAACCTGACTGCCCCACCTTTCGCCAAGCAAGAACGTTGAGTGACGCCCTCGTGAATAACCCGAATGGCCGGCTGATAAGCGGCAGGAAACAGACTGCGCTGCCACCGCGTAGGCGCGATGGCAATGTCACATTGTTCGAGATTCAAAAGATGCAGCGAATTGAGTATTCGCAGCCTTGATGACTCCCTTGTGGCTCGCGGGAACTCAGGGTCGAACCCAGAGTCCGCGCCCTGCGCTCGATAGTAATATTCGCAATAGTGAATAAGCGGCGTGTCAGGATAGACATCCTTGACGAAGAGCGTTTCCCCCCATCCGGGATGAGCGAGAATCACGTCTGGCCGATAACCTGACTGTTTCAGCCTGCACAGAATTTCAAAAACCTTCTGTCCATCAGTCACCGCTTGCTCGTAACGGGTCAGATAGGGGTGAATATCGCCCGGTGCTCTGCTGGCAGCGCGGTATCGATATATGTTCACCTCTGCGATACCCGGTGCCGTATCCCGACCTATCGCCAAAACCTCATAACGCCTGTCAATCGCCGCCAGCACCACGTGACGGAACTGGCCCGGAAAGTTTTGGTGAATCACAAGAAGCTTCATAGCGGCATCGTCCTTTTATTCGCCGCTATTGAACTGAGTTTTGCTCACCTCGACCGGCACGAACAAACGCTAACAAATGCAAGGAAATGAAACTGTAGGAAGCGTCTGGGAATGCCCTAGGAGATGGCTAATGGGACGATTTTTCGACGGGCATAAAAAAGCGGCGCTAATTGCGCCGCTTCATTTGCGTGGATTTACCAGCGGTTGCCACGTCCGTTGTGGTCGCCTCGCCCGCTGTGCCGGTCGTAGTTGCCACGACCGCGATGATCGTTATCCCAACCGCCGCGGCGGTGGCCATCCCAGCGCCCGCGATCGTTATCGTGCCAGCGACGGCTTTCGTAATAACGCGGGGCCGGTTGATAGTAACGCGGCGCCGATTGGTAATAACGCGGTTGCTGGTAGTACCGCGGGGCTGGCTGGTAGTAACGTGGCTGCGCGTAATACGTGCTGCCACCCCGATAATAGGTGCCGCCTGTGTTGTAGTAGGCCGGTGCGGGTGACGTGTAGACCTCTGAACTGTAATACGAGTCCGCGTAGGAGTACGGGACGCAACCGGCAACGGAGAACATCAACGCAGCAAGCAGAAGAATTCGTCTATACATGGCGGCCTCCTGGACCGCGGGTTGGCCACACCAGCGACGCTGGCAGGCGACAGTCATTTAATCGGTGACTGTCGAAAAATCAGACAGCGTTTTCGGCATCTGGTGCGTTTCTGCAACAAGTTGAAACAAGTGATTGATGAAACCTTGTTCATCCAGAAAACCCGCCATTCAGCCGCTGATTAATGGTGCCCGCCGTGATATCCGCCGCTGTGATAACCGCGTCCGTAACTGCCGCGATAATCGTACCCCCCGTAATAATACCGCGCACCGCCGTAATAGCGCGGGCCGTAATAACTGCCGTAGGAATAAGGTGAGTAATAGCCGGGATAGTAGTAGGTGGCGGGGTAAGCATCGTAGGGGCCGGCGTAGTAGTAACAACCGGACAAACCGAAAATCAGCACTGCACCGAACAACATCTTCTGAATACGCATGGCGGCCTCCTGAAAGACCCACGGCCGCAACGGAACAGAGCAGCCGACACACGTTGGACTGGCGCGAATCAATCAAGTGCCCAGTCCCGCTCGGCTTCAGATCAGCGGTGTCCGCACCATCGCAAGACCTTGCAGGAGTGAGCCTGCTCGCGATGACGGTGTATCAACCACATCTTCACTGAATGTCACACCGCAATCGCGAGCAGGCTCACTCCTACAAGGTTGGCTTTGCGTCAGGAACGACCATTCGCGCTGCACATGAAGCAGTTATTTCCAGGCAGTGCCACTAGAATGCATGCCATCGGGCCACTGCCAACGGAACTACTCGATCACTTCAAAGTGTTGAACGACACTTACCGGCACATGGCCGGCGATCAAGTGCTGATCGGTTTTGCCCGCGACCTGCAAAGTTGCCTGCGTCACGCCGACATTGTCTGCCGCTGGGGCGGTGAGGAATTTATCGTTTTACTGAAGGACACTGACGGCGACACCGGTCAGAAAATTGCCGAAAAGATCCGCCAACACGTCGAACAGCACGAATATGCCTACGACGGCCACCGCCTCAATCTGACGGTAAGCATCGGCGGCACCACCCTGCAACGTGATGACGACTTGCACAGCCTGCTGTCGCGGGCCGATCATGCGATGTACCGGGCCAAACACACCGGCCGCAACCGCACCTGCGTGGAAATGCCTCACTCGACTTATGCCTGATTCCGACGTCAAACCCGACCACTGCCCGGCTTGCGGCGCCCGCAACGACTGCAGCCTCGCTGACCCGCGCACCGCCGACCGCGAATGCTGGTGCTACGGCGTGACCATCGATCCCGCCGTGCTTGAAGCACTGCCGCTAGAGCTGCGCAACCAATCCTGTCTGTGCCCGCGCTGCGCGCAGGTCGAGGCGCAACTGCAAGCGGCCAAGCGGCCGATACCGTAAGATGCGCCCCCCGCTACCCACTGAAACCTGAACATGCGCGTCGACCGTTTCCTCAGCAACCTGCCCCGCTACAACCGTCAGCAGGTTCGCCTGTTGTTGGTGGAAAAGCGCGTGCGGATTGACGGAAAAGTCGTCAGCGACCCGCACGCCGATGTGTTGGAGTTCAGCCGCGTCGAAGTCGACGAAGAAATCCTGCAAAGCGGTAAACCGGCGCGCTACTTCATGCTGCACAAACCGCCGGGCTGCGTCAGCGCCACCCGCGATCCGCAACATCCGACCGTGCTCGACCTGATCGATGAGCCGGACAAGGACGATTTACACATCGCCGGGCGTCTGGACTTCAACACCACCGGTCTGATGCTGATCACCAACGACGGCGCATGGTCACGACGCCTGACCCAGCCGCAGACCAAACTGCCGAAGGTCTATTACGTCGAGACCGAGCAGGAGATTGGCGCGCAATATGCGAGCACTTTTGCCGAAGGGATCTACTTCGCCTTCGAAGACCTGACCACGCAGCCAGCGCGACTGGAGGTGCTCGGGCCACGGTCGGCGCGGTTGAGCATCGTCGAGGGGCGCTACCATCAGGTGAAGCGCATGTTTGGTTTCTTCAACAATAAAGTCCTGCGCCTGCACCGCGAATCCATGGGTCTTCTGCACCTCGATAACGCGCTAAAACCGGGCGAGTACCGCGCTTTGCGCACCGAAGAGATCCATTTGTTCTAAGCGTGCGACCGCTCAGCAGAAGTTGTCGAACAATTTACCAACGGCACTTGCGCGATCCCGACTCCCCTGCTTGAATCAGGACGTCGGCCAGATTGTGACCGATGAGTCACAACATACCTCTAAGAAACTTTTTGCCGGTCGTCAGCCCTCAGGGTTGCGCCTCAGCCGGCAGACTGCCCGCCAATAACAATACCCGTCGACCTGCCGTACCGGATCGACATGGGCCAAGCAAATTCCAGGCGTATGCCTACCTGTCACAAAGCTCGTGCAATCTCTATTTGCGCGCATACCCGCTTGCTTGCCAGGAGTCTTATGACATGAGGCCAGAAATCGCTGTGCTGGATATACAGGGTCAGTATCGGGTTTACACGGAGTTCTATCGCGCAGACGCCGCAGAAAAGACCATCATCCTGGTCAACGGCTCGATGGCCACGACTGCGTCGTTTGCACAGACTGTGAAAAACCTGCACCCGCAATTCAACGTGGTCTGCTACGACCAGCCCTACGCGGGTCGGTCAAAAGCCCACAACCGCCATGAGAAACATCTGACGAAGGACATCGAAGGGCAGATTCTGCTGGAGCTGATCGACCACTTCGCCGCCGAACACGTGCTGTCGTTCTCCTGGGGCGGCGCCGCAACCCTGGTCGCCCTCGCCCACCAGCCACGGCGCATCGAACGGGCCGTGATCAGCTCGTTCTCGCCGGTGATCAACGCGCACATGCTCGATTACCTCGAACGCGGCGTCGACTACCTCGGCCAGCGTGACGGCGACCGCGTCGGCCATCTGGTCAACAACACCATCGGCAAACACCTGCCGTCACTGTTCAAACGCTTCAACTATCGCCACGTCAGCAGCCTCGCCGAGCACGAATACGGGCAGATGCACTTCCACATCAGCGACGTATTGCACAGCGATCGGCAGTGCTATCTGAATGCCGCGAAAAAGATCAACGTGCCGGTGCTGTTTCTAAACGGCGAATGGGACGAGTACACCGCTGCCGAAGACGCACGCCTGTTCGGCAACCACGTGGCACAAAGCACGTTTACCACGCTACAAGCCACCGGGCATTTTCTCGACATGGAACACAAGGCCGCATGCCGCGACAGCCAGAACGCCTTGCTCGGCTTTCTGAAACCGGCAAAACAGATCAGCCGAACGCGCTACTCGTTTGTTCAGGATCAACATGCATTGGCTATTTGAAAGAGCGTCATCGCGAGCGAGGCTGTAGGACTGAGATTTTGCTTTTCTGACCGCAGTGCTCGCCCGCGATTGACCGTTTTCAGTGATTCAAAGCGTTCATGCGCAAAAGAAAAACTTCAAATCCGTGGCCGAGTCTGGTACAAAGTCAGCCGCTCTGAGCGGGTATAGTTTAATGGTAGAACAGTAGCTTCCCAAGCTTCCGACGAGGGTTCGATTCCCTCTACCCGCTCCACTCGAATTTTGGTCTCACGTTGTGATTTTTGACGGGGGATGCAGGAATAGAAAAAACCGGCCTTGATGGCCGGTTTTTTTATGCCCGGCATTTGGTGCAGAATCGGCACTTCGACGAGAATGGCAGATAAACCGTTGCCTCCTCGCAACACGACAAGGATCCTCAAATGGACGTTTCACAGATCGCAGAGCGCATCGTCAGTCGACTCGATGAACTCGCCGCCGATATCCAAAAGCAATGGCATAACCCCGAAGGCACGCATACGCGCCACTTCGTCGTGGATGCTTTGTTGAGCGATGAAATGGCTCAGGCAATCTATGAGGCCTTTCCGCGCAACGCCGATGGTTTCTTTGACCGCCAGTCGTTTCGCGAGAAGAAAAAAACCCTCACCAATCTCTCTGACTATCCGCCAATTTTGAGCGCCATCACCTACGCGATGCAGCACCCTTCAGTGGTCGACAAGGTTGCACAACTGGTAGGCGTATCGGACATCATTCCGGATCCGAGCCTGTATGCCGGTGGTTTGTCGATGATGTTCAAGGACGACTTTCTCAACCCGCACATCGACAACAGCCACGATGGCACGCGTAATCTGTATCGCCGCCTGAATCTGCTGTATTACGTTTCGCCAGAATGGGCGCTGGTAAATGGTGGCAATTTCGAGCTGTGGGACCCCAAGGTCAAACAGCAGAAAACCATCGTGTCGCAATTCAACCGTCTCGTAGTCATGGAAACCAACAAACTCTCTTGGCACTCCGTCAGTGGCGTACGAGCCGAAACGCCGCGCTGCTGTGTTTCCAACTATTATTTTTCGGCGACTTCACCGGACGATCATGAATACTTTCACGTGACGTCGTTCAGCGGCCGACCGGAAGAAACCGGACGGCGATTGCTGGGTGTCGTCGACAATACGTTGCGCAACGCAGTGTCGAAAGTGCTGCGTGTGGGGCGCGGAACGAAATTGGTCAACAAGACCAAGGATTGAGTCAGAACAGATAAACCGGTCTGAAAGACTGTTTTTTTCAAGCCGAAATCTGGCTCATCTTCAAGATTCAATTCGCGCCCACGGCGCTGCTGACGGCCGAACTCAAAAGACCCGCCTGCAGTTTTGATTTGGCTTACAGTTCACTGGTGCTGCATTACATGAAGGATCTGCCGGGGCTGTTTGCGCGTCTGTACGCGGTGCTGAGGGGGTTTACAACTTGAGAAGCCCCCTCACCCTAACCCTCTCCCAAAGGGAGAGGGGACTGATCGAGTTGCTCTCCAGAGTTACACCGACCTGAAATATCGAGGCGAACTCAGGCTTTGGAAGCAGCACCAATCGGCTACCTTTCCCTCGGGAGAGGGCTGGGCGGGCGGCGTTCCGATGAGGGGCCCGTTCGAAAGCGCACCAAAAATCTCCAGCCGAAAAACAGGCCCAATTTATTTCAGCGCGTCGCGACGATAAATAACCGCGGAAATGGCAACAGCACCGAGCCATCCGCCAATACCGGATAAGCCTTCTCAACCTCCGCCAGATACTGCTCCAGGTACTGCGCCTTTTCCGCCTCGGTCAGCGGACTCAAAAACGGAATCAACCCGCTGCCCTTGAACCACTCCACCACCCCCGCCGCCCCGCCTGACAGTTGATGGTGATAGGTGGTGCGCCACACATCGACCCGAGCGCAGTGTGGCCGCAGCATGGAGAAATAATCGCTGGCGCTCGCCATGTCGGTACGCTGCCCCGCAGCGCCGGAAAGCTTGCTCGCCCACGGGCCATTGGCAGCGACCTCACGCATCAAACGGTGGGAAGGTTCATTAAGGTTGTCCGGCATCTGGATCGCAAGACTGCCACCAGCCGACAACTTACTGGCCAGCGCCGGCAGCAGCGACGCGTGATCCGGCACCCACTGCAGCACGGCGTTGGCGAAGATCACATCGAACGGCCCTGCATCGGCCCACTTATCAATCTCGGCCACGTCGAACCGCAAATCCGGCAAGCGCTTGCGAGCCGCCTCGATCATGTCTGCCGAGCTGTCCAGTCCACTGACCTTCGCCACAGGAAAACGCTGCACCAGCAGCTCCGTCGAGTTACCAGGGCCACAACCAATATCGACCACCGTTCCGGCCTCAGGCGTGGGAATCGCCGCCAGCAGATCGCGGGCCGGGCGGGTGCGTTCATCTTCGAAAGCGACGTATTGTTTGGCGGACCAACTCATTGCGTTCTCTCCTGTCGGGATATTTTGGCGGTTCGTCACGATACAGCGATCTGGCACGCCTGCCTCCCCTACCAACGTCAGGTGACGAAGGCGAATTTGTAATTAGAATTTTCCACCTGCGGCAGATGTCTGAATTTCAAGACTCCCCCCAATAAGGAACACGGCTATGAAATTCGCAAAAATCTCTCAAAAGCTCGCGATGGTGGCCGGTAGTCCCAAGACCTTCATGGGCGCGTTGATCTTGATCGGGTTATGGGGTTTGAGCGGGCCGATCTTCCATTACAACGACACCTGGCAACTGATCATCAACACCTCGACCACGATCATCACGTTCCTGATGGTGTTCCTGATCCAGAACACGCAGAACCGCGATACCGACATTCTGCATTTGAAGATCGATGAATTGCTCTTGGTGACCAAAGAGGCGCAGAACGCAATGCTTGGGCTGGAGGCGCTGGATCTGAAACAGTTGGAGGCGTTGCGCAGGCACTACCGCTCGTTGGGCGAGGGTGAAGTTTTTAATCTTGAGGGGTTGGGCGAGAAGAGCAAGTCGAAGCAGGATTTGAATGAATGCTGAAATGCAAGAGACCGCCGCCCACGGCAGCGGTCTCTTGAATCTTGATTAACGGCTGGCTTGCAGCTGGCGGGCCTTCTCCAGATGGCTTTGCAGCTTCGGCAGTGTCTCGTCGGCAAACGCCTTGATCTCCGGCACGTCAGTAGTCTGTGCTTCCTGCTGAATCTGCTCGATGGCCTCTTCGGTGGCTTTGACCTGACTGGCGGCGTAGGCCTGATCGAAGGAGGCGCCGTCGGTCACTTGCGGCATCAACTCCTTGGCCTTGTCGGCCAGTTCTTCACGGGGCGCGACGGGCAAGTCGAGCTTCTTGGCAATTTTCGCCAAATGCTGGTTGGCCGTGGTGCGGTCGTTGATGACGACGATGGTGTAGTCCTTGACCTCTTTCGATTCGGCCTTGCTGTGGGCCAGACGACTGGCCTCGATGTCAGCCATGCCTTTGGCCGAGGCATCGTTGATGAAATCGGCGGGCGACTGGGCAAACGCACTGCTGGCACACAGGCCCAACAGCGATGCAAAACTCATGGTGCGTATACGGGTGGCCATCCGGCTCATGGTCGCGCCCTCCTTACTTGCGAAATTCAAGCGGGAGCTTACGCCCCCGCCTCTCAATCAAAACTACCTTCACCGACTACTTCGATTTCTGAGCGGGCTTGCGGCCCATGTCTGGTTTTGGCTCTTTGTCGACAGTCGTTGTGGTGGTTTTCCCACCTTTGCGACCTGCTTCAGAGGCCTTCGTTCGATCGTTGGCGAAGTTTCCCGAGTTCGAGTTTCTTGAGTTAGGCATGATTCTCTACCTCTTGGTAATGATCGTGGCGAGCAGGTGCCCGCCTAGATTGAGAATTTTCTCGCCGGCAAAGGTTTAGAAAAGTTGCAGTTGCCGCGACGAACGGCGCCGCCACATCAGCTATTGAGCGCGTGGTGATTCAAGCGTTTGGCGGCGTACATTGCCTGATCGGCATGGCGGAACAGTTGCTGTTCCTCACTGCCGTGCTCTGGATAGCGGGCGACACCAATGCTCGGCTCGATGTGCAGATTGTGGCCATCGAGGCGCATCGGTTGCACCAGGACCTGTCGGATTTTTTCCGCGACACCGTAAGCGTCTTCCGAGGCCTGAACGCTGTGCAGCAGCACGACAAATTCATCGCCGCCGATTCTGGCCACGGTGTCGGTTTCCCGCACGCAGCCCTTGAGGCGATTGGCTACGGTTTGCAGGAGCATGTCGCCAACGGCATGGCCGAAGGTGTCGTTGACCTGTTTGAAGCGGTCCAGGTCGACATATAACAAAGCCATGTGCCCGGATTGCTCGCGAGCGCCGGCCAACGCGGCCTTCAAGCGATCACGCAGCAATTCACGATTGGGCAGTTGTGTCAGTTGATCGTACTGCGCCATGCGCTGCAGCCGGGCGTGCAATTGCTGGCGTTCGATGGCCGTGGCGACTTGGGCACAGACGTATTGCAGCAGTTCCTTGTCTTGCTCGGTGTAGCGCTCGCCGCCGGACAGGCTTTTGACGATCAAGGCACCGATGGTGCCATTTTTCGAATTCAACGGCACGCCGAGCCAGCAAGGCGAGTTCTGCCCCGCCACCAGCTCGGCGAAATCGGCGGGGGAATCTGCACTGTCCGGCGTCAGAAGAATCGGCTGGCCGCTACGGATAACTTCCGCGCACAGACGTCCGGTGACGGTGCCCGGTTGCTCGGGCTGCAATTCGTCATCGTCGACGTGATAAGGGAAATTCAGCTGGGCGCAGTGCTCGTCGTACAGCGCCACCGAAAAATTCATCGCCGGCAACCATTCGCCGATGATCAGGTGGATACGCTTGAACAGCGCCAGCAGATCCTCAGCCGCATGGGCGGCCTCGGAAATCGCATACAGCGCAGCCTGGCGCGATTCGGCCTGCTTGCGCTCGGTGATGTCGCGCGCCACGGCGATGCGCAACTGATCGACTTCCGACCAGCGCGCCGACCAGAGGATATGCACGACGCTGCCATCCTTGCGCAGGTATCGGTTTTCGAAGTTGAGCTTGGGTTCGCCGCCCATGATTTCATTGGCGGCTGCGAGGGTGCGCTGACGATCCGCCGGGTGCACCAGCTCGATCATTTGCCGGCCGATCAACTCTTCAGGCGAATAACCGAAAACCCGTTCGCAGGCGGCGCTGACAAAAACGAAGCGGCCTTGCTTGTCGACCGCACAAACGGCGTCCAGCAACAGGTCGATAAAACTCGCCAACGGCGCGGAATTTCGGCTTTCCATGGTTCAGCGTAAGTGTCCGGGCAATGCAGCACTGATCAACCGTCCCTGACCTCTTGATTGCGCATCCCTGCACACACCTTCAAGCCTTGTTCGGCATCAGCCCCGGCAGCGCATGCATCAGCGCGTTGATGGCGAAACCGATAAACATCACGCCGCACAGCCGGGTGATAAGCAACTCATGACGCTGATACAGCGTGCGTACCCGTTGCGCGCCGACCACGCCAATCAGAATAGCGTAGGCCAGCAAGCCACCGAGGAAACTCAGGGCAATCAGCGCCGGCAACATCGACCAGTTGAGCAGTTCGGCGCGGCTCGACAGCAGCGCGGTGAACGTCGCCACCGCCACCGGATAGGCCTTTGGATTGGTCAAGCCAAACAGAATGCCGTGCCAGAACGGTTTGCGCGCCGCGCCTTGCGGTTCGTCACCGTTGCGGCGCTGAGCACGCACCGCGCGCCAGCCAAGCCAGAACAGATACAAACCGCTGAGCACACCGAGCACATCAAACGCGGTGCTGCCGATTTCCCGGGCGCCGACAATCGCAATCAGCGCGGTACTGCACCAGACCACATCGCCGAGCAGATGCCCGCAAAGAAAACCCGCCCCGGCCCGCCGCCCATGGGCTGCACCGATGCCGAACACCGCGAGCACACCCGGCCCGGGCGTAATGCCGTAAATGAAACCCGAGGCCAGCACGGCCATTAGCAACGATGGAGTCATGGAAAACCTGCAAGCGCCAGAACACGTGGCGGCCAGTCTATATCAGCCGATTGCGCGTGTTCACTGCTGGTCGTAAAAACGCATGCCGGCGTACGGTTTTTGTCGACAGGCTGCCAGTCGTGAAGCGAGATCGCCGGCGTGAACTTCGAGTTTGTGGCCGTCGGGATCGAGAAAGTAGAACGACGCACCTTCGCTGCGGTTGTCGCGCCATTCCTGCACATTCGCGGCTTTTAGCTTCTGCACAAAACCTGCGAAACCGGTGGCACTGAGGCTGAACGCGTAATGGGTGTAATCGACGCACGGTTCGCTTGAGCGCAGCGGATCAAGCGACAGACACAACCACAGTCCCGGCAGCGACAGGTAGGCACCGGCGTCCCACGTCGCTTCGACACGCAACTGCAGCACATCACGGTAGAACGCCAGACTTCGCTGCAAATCGCTGACCGCAAGGGTCAAGTGGTTGAGGCCGGTGAGCATCGGGTCAGTAACCTCTGAGGTCTTCGGGGACAATGTATTGTTCGCCGTCGTAGGTCAGGGTGACGCGAGTTTTCTTCATCTCGATAGTTTTCGAGATGCACTTTTTATCAGATAGGAAGGATTTGTAAATTGAACCAGTCGAGCTGACGATCAGATCGGCGAATCCATGGTGGCTCGTCGGGCCGATATCGATAGTTCTGCGGATTTGCGTGTCCTCAGTTCCGCACTCATCCGTCCCTTCGCCGAACTCCTTGCGAATCACCAAGCCTTCCAGCACAGGGCGCAATTTGTTGCCCTCCCGCACATACAACGCCAGATCGGTTTTTGCGTAAGGATTGGCTCTGGAGCCATGACTGGCGAATTTTGAACGCAAACCGAATGCACGGACATCTGCAGCCAATCGGTAACGGGCCGTATCGATTGTCAGATCGTCGAAACTGATGGCATCGGAATTGTAGGCACCCGGCTTGGCATAGGTAGCGAGACTCTTGCCGCTTGTCGAACTGACGAGCGCCAGTTCCAGATCGAACGTCCCCATCTCATCATCGCCCGAATCCGAGAGAAATGAAGATTTCGCCGCAATCGACTGGTCGTTGAACGCCGGCCACGCTTTGCAGCGAGAAAGGGAATGGCCATCGAATTTTTTCACTTCGCAGGCGGCCTGGGCTTGGGCGGCCATCGTGAAAAGGCCCATTGCGATGAAAGAGCCCAGCAATGCGGTACGCGAGATCATTGTTCTTCCTTGAGTAATAGACATCTTTCTTAGTGGCCTTTGAAGTCTTCAGGCACTGCGTAGTTTTTGCCGTCATAGCGAAGTGTCGTCAAGACCGGTTTTTGCGTGACGGTATTGGATACGCACGCCTCACCCTCGCCCTCGCCAACGGTCGAGCTACGGATCGTTTTAATTATCAGGTCGGCATAGCCATGGCTGCTGGTCTTGGCCAGAGACACGGTTCGCGTAGTCTCGTAGCGCTCTCCCGCACAATTGCCATCCCACTCCCCGCCATATTCATAAACCACCAGCCGATCCATTACCGGACGCAACGCGTTGCCGTCTTTCACATAAAGCGACAACCAGGTTTCATCCAGAGGATTCACGCGAGAAGAACCTTTGAACCGCACTCGAACACCAAAGGCCTGCAATTGAGGCGCGAGCTTATAGCGGGCGGTATCGAATTTCAGTTCGTCCAGCGCGATGGCATCAACAGAGAATGCCGAGGGCTGGTAAAAGCTCGCTAACGGCTGCGAGTCTGCGCTCGCCACCAAGGCCAAACGCAGATCGTAAAACCCTATAGTTTCCGACGCGCCATACACCGGATCGGGCGAGAAATGGGCGGCGGCGGTGAGCGTCAGCCCGGGATACGCCGGCCAGTCCTTGCAGAGGGAAAAATCCATCTCATGCGCCGTGGGCGCCGGTGTGCAATCGGCAAATGCCTGCCCCGCCAGCAACCACCCGCACAATACTGCACAACCAATCCAGCCAGACTTCACTGTCACTTCCCGCTCCTTGATAACGTTTCAGCCGCGCACTATCCCCTGCTGTATCGGCCCTTTCAACAGAATCATCAACACATCAAAACGTATTTCGCCTTACCCTGAATGGGCTGGCCGTTAGCTGATGTTATGAATCCACTATTTTCAGTGTCTGGAAGTCAGTCTTCGCGAGCAGGCTCGCTCCCACAGGGGAATGCATTTCAAATGTGGGAGCGAGCTTGCTCGCGAAGGCGTCAGAAATGACGCCGCAAATCTCAGAACTTGTCGAGCGTGCGCAATTTCTGCGGCAAGCCCCATAACAGCAGCGCCGCCGCAATCAGCGCCGCCACGCCGATCACGTAAAGCGCCGGGGTGGTGCTGCCGGTCAGATCCTTGATCCGCCCGACCATCACCGGGCTAACAATCCCGCCGAATTGCCCAAGGGTGTTGATCACCGCAATCCCGCCCGCCGCACCAGCGCCCGCCCCGGCCAACAACTTCGGTGGTAGCGTCCAGAAGCTCGGAATCGAGGCGATGATCCCGGCACCCAGCAAACCAAGTGCAACGATCAGAAACGTGGTGTGGCTGGCGAAAATCCCCGCACTGAAAAAGCCAATCGCACCGACGATGACCAGCCCGGCGACAAACTTGCGCCGCTCACCCGTCGCATCCGACAAACGCCCGATCACCACCATGCTGATCGCCCCGCAAATGTACGGAATCGCCGTCAGCAAACCGATCATCACCGGGCTCTCGGTACCGGCGCTGCGGATCAGTTGCGGTGCCCAGAAATTCAAACCGTAGGACGCCACCTGAATCAGAAAGTAGATCAGCCCCAAGGTTAGAAAACCCGGAATCTTCAACGCTGCGAGCAACGAACCGCCGCTTTTGTGTGGCTCATGTTGAGCGATGCGACTGGACAGCAGTTTCTTCTCATCAGCGCTCAGCCAGTGCGCATCCTCGATACGATCCTTGAGCAGCATCAGCACCAGAAAACCGAGACCGATGCACGGTACGCCGCCGAGCAGGAACAGCCAGTGCCAGCCGCGCATTTGCAGCACGCCGTCGAGGTGCTCCAGCACCAGCCCGGAGAACGGCGCGCCAACCAGCCCGGCAAATGCCGAAGCGAGAAACAGCATCGAGGTAATGCGACCACGGAAATGCTGCGGGAACCACAGCGTCAGGTAATACAGCACGCCCGGGGCAAAACCGGCCTCCATCGCGCCGATCACAAAGCGCAGCGCGTAGAACTGCCATTCGCTGTTGACGAACACCATCGCCGCCGTCGCCACGCCCCAGGACATCATGATTCGGGCTATCCAGCGCCGCGCGCCGACCTTGTACAGCATCATGTTGCTCGGCACTTCGAACAGCACGTAACCGACCACGAACAGCCCCGCGCCGAGGCCGTAAGCGGTGTCGCTCAGGCTTAGGTCGGTCTGCAACTGGAACTTGGCGAAGCTGATGTTGATGCGGTCGAAGAAGGCGAACAGGTAGCAGACCATGATCAGCGGCATCAGGCGCCAGGCGACCTTGCTGACCAAGGCTTTTTCAGCGTCGTGATCGACGGACGGACGGGCGCCCGCCTCCATTACATTGAGGCTCATAGCTTTTCTCCAGACGGACTGCCGGTGGGCGTCCGATTGTTTTTGTTGTCTGGTTATGACGCTCACTGGGGAGCGTTTTTTTGTGGGAGTGAACCTGTTCGCGATAGCGGTGTGTCAGGCAACATTTGCGGTGATTGATACACCGCAATCGCGAGCAGGCTCGCTCCCACAGGGGACTTGTGTTTTCAGGTGGGGATCGGGTGCAGGTCGCAGTTGCGCCCGGCCTTGGCCAGTTGGCCGGGGACTTCGTGGCCCAGCAGATCCGGCAAGCCGCGCGAGAGTTTCAGCAGCAACGGCAAATCGATGCCGGTGTGAATACCGATCTCAGCGCACAGGTTTACCAGGTCTTCAGTGCAGATATTGCCCGACGCACCCGGCGCAAACGGGCAGCCACCGAGGCCACCGAGCGCCGCATCGAAACGCCGCGCCCCCGCCTCATAGGCCGCCAGCACATTGCACAAACCCAGACCACGGGTGTTGTGAAAATGCAGGGTCAGATCCGCCGGAGAAACCCGCTGCAACACCCGCCGCACCAAACGATCCACCTGGCGCGGATTGGCCATGCCGGTGGTGTCGGCGAGGGTGATGCCGGCAATGCCGAGTTCCTGATAAGCGTCGACGATTTGCAGCACGCGATCCTCGTCGATCTGGCCTTCGAACGGGCAACCGAACGTTGTGGCGATGCTGCCATTAAGGCGCGCGCCGGAGCCGCTGGCGAACGCCACAATCTCGCCAAACGCCGCCAGCGAATCTTCACAGCGCATGCGCATGTTGGCCATGTTGTGCGTCTGGCTGGCGGACATCACCAGATTCAACTCGTCGGCACCCGCCGCCAATGCACGCTGCGCGCCTTTGAGGTTGGGAATCAGCGCGACATAAATCACCCCCGGCTGTCGCTCAATGCCAGTGAAAACCTGCTCGCCATCGCGCAGTGCCGGAATGGCTTTCGGTGAGACGAACGAGCCGGCTTCGATGCGGCTGAAACCGGCCAGCGACAGTTGATCGATCAGCGCAATCTTGTCAGCGGTTTCCACCCACGTCGGCTCGATCTGCAAACCGTCGCGCGGCGAGACTTCCTGGATGATCAGGGTTTGCGAATAGTCGGAGATCATTGCACCACCCCTTGGTTCTTCAGGCGTTCGATGTCGAGTGCAGTCAAGCCGAGGCCGGCGAGAATACCGTCTGTGTGCTGACCGAGTTTCGGCCCCGACCAGTTCACGCCGCCGGGGGTTTCCGAGAGCTTGGGAACGATGCCGGGCATCTTCACTGTTGCACCGCCAGGCAATTCGGCATTGAGCAGCATGTCGCGTGCCCGATAGTGCGGATCAGCGACGATGTCGGCCACCGAATAAATGCGCCCGGCCGGCACCTCAGCGGCTTCCAGCGCGGCGAGTACATCGTCGATCGGCAGGCTGCTGGTCCAATGGGTAATCGCGGTGTCGAGCAAACCGCTCTTGGCGGCACGACCATCGTTATGAGCGAATTCTGCTGCTTGCGCCAAGTCATCACGGCCAATGGTTTGCATCAGACGTTTGTAGATCGGGTCACTGTTGCCGGCGATCACCACGTAAGCGCCATCCGCCGTGAGGTAAGTGTTCGACGGTGCGATTCCCGGCAACGCGCCGCCGCTGCGCTCACGGACATGGCCGAGCATGTCGTATTCCGGCACCAGGCTTTCCATGACGTTGAACACGCTTTCGGCCAGCGACACATCGACAATCTGCCCGCCGCCCTGCCCGGTCTTGACCCGCAGCAGCGACATCAGCGCGCCGATCACCGCGTGCAGCGAGGCCAGCGAATCGCCGAGGCTGACGCCGACCCGTGCCGGTGGCGAACCGGGGGTGCCAGTGGTGTAACGAATGCCGCCCATGGCTTCGCCGATCGCGCCGAAACCAGGGCGATCGCGGTACGGGCCGGTCTGACCGTAACCGGAAATACGCACGAGGGTGAGATTGGGGTTCAGCGCGTGGAGTACGTCCCAACCGAGGCCAAGCTTTTCCAGTGCACCGGGGCGCAGGTTTTCGATTATCACGTCGGCATCGCTGGCCAGTAGCTTGACCAGTTCGATGCCTTCAGCGGATTTCAGGTTGAGCGCCAGCGACTTCTTGTTGCGTGATTGCAGATACCACCACAGCGACGTGCCTTCGTGCAGCTTGCGCCATTTGCGCAGCGGGTCACCCTGACCCATGGCTTCGATCTTGATCACCTCGGCGCCGAATTCGGCGAGCATGCGCGCAGCGAACGGCGCGGCAATCAACGTGCCGATCTCGATCACTTTGATCGCACTCAAAGGGGCAGTCATCGCGGGGTACCTCTTGTTCTTGGAATAGGTGGCCAAGGCTAGAGGAACGATGATCGGGCAATCCAGCCGTCTCTCGGCAATGGGCGTTCGCCAAATGCGAACGCTCAAAGGTGATGTGGTGAATTCAAATCAGTCTTCGCGAGCAAGCTCGCTCCCACAGGGATTGAGATCAGCCGCACAATCTGAATGCACCACAAAACCTGTGGGAGCGAGCTTGCTCGCGAAGAGGCCGGAACATTCACTGGAGATCTACGCGCCCTGCCCGCGCAAATGCTCAAACAACAACCGACTCACCGGCGACAACCCCGCCTCATCGCGCACCACCACAATCAACGCGCGATCCGACCAGTCATCCGTCAACGGCACCGCGTGCAACCCCAGCGCCTGGCCAAACAGTTCATAAGCACGCTGCGGCAAAATCCCGATGCCCATGTTGGCCTGAACCATCCGGCACACCGCATCGAACCCCGGCACATGAATGCGAATGCGCAAGACCTTGCCGGCCTGTCGCGCCGCCGCGTGGGTACGCATGTTGATCGAACTGGCCGCGTGCAATCCGACGTAATCACTGTCCAGGGTTTCAGCGAAAGCCACTGATTCACGCGCGGCCAACGGATGCTCCGGCAGCATCACCACCACCAGTTTGTCCTGACGGTACAACACGCTATGCAGGCCTTTGGTATCGCTGTCATTGGAGCAGATGCCCAGATCTGCCACGCCATCAAGCACGCCTTGAATCACCCCGGCACTGGGTCGCTCTTCCAGGTCGGTCTTGACCTGCGGATGCTGCGCGGAAAAGTCGCGCAAGTCTTCGGGAAGAAACTGGATGATCGCCGAGAGGTTCGCCAGCATGCGCACATAACCGCGTACGCCGTGGCTGTGTTCACCCAGTTCCAGGCCCATTTTCTCGACGTTGAACAACATCTGCCGGGCATGGTGCAGCAGCGTTTCGCCGGCGGGCGTCAGCGTCATGCCCTTGGCCTGACGCACGAACAGGCTGATCCCGAGCGCCTCTTCCAGCTCCATCAGGCGCTTGCTTGCCGCCGACACCGCGATGGCTTCGCGCGAGGCCGCGCGGGTCAGCGTGCCTTCTTCGTGGACGGCGACAAACAGTTGCAGGGTGATCAGGTCGAGGCGGCGGATCAGGCTTTTTTGCAGCATGGAGGGCTCGCTGACTGGGGTTGTTCCGAGTCGGCAGGATAGCCCGGATTTATCTTTAACTGATCAACGGCTTGGGGTGTTACGCCGTTTTGCGACAGGTGCGGTCAGCAAGCGGATCAACTGCGCGCTGTTGTTGCTCCTTCCCAGCACCAGGATCGAACGATCCTGCAGGCACGCATCGATGGCGGCCCACGTAATATCCTTCGCGCCCTCGACTTTGAATGCAGGATCCACGGCGCCATTGGACAGAAAGCCTCCCGTCAGTAAACCTCGTGTGCCCCCCGAGGTTTGTCCAACCGTGACGATTCGATTGCCGGCGCTGTCATCCAGGGCGAACCCTTCCGTCCAGCTCCTGAGATCGAGGGTCCCTGTCGCAGGGGTGATAACCGGATATTTGCCATTGAACGTTTCATCCGTCTCGCCGGTGTGGGTGATGCCGCTGATAAACGCATGCTGGAATTTGTCCCCTGCCGACGCTTCGACTGCCGATCCGAGCAAGAGCAAGCGCTCTGACGTTTGCACAATGATCTGTTCGACCGAGCTTTCGAGCGGCTTGTCATCCTTTTGAAGGTTCAACAGCAATATTCCCTTGTTGCCAAACGCTTCTGCGACTTTTCCAGAGTGGTCGAACGCCATGACCAATCCCTGGTTGGTTACTTGTGTTTTCCCAAACACCAGAATCAGCCCATTGCCCAGTTGGATGATCCCCAGCAACGTGATTGCCACCTGTGGCAGCGTCAGAACAATCCAGCCTTTGGTCTCGAACGATAAATCGTCCGAGCCATCGAGATGGAATCGCGCCAGCAATCCACTGCCTTTTTGCGAGGTCACGAACAACAGTCTGTCCGGCTCTGCTGCCTGTGGAGTGGACTTCGCCAGAATCAGATGCCCACCCGTGGCACCTGTCAGCAGAGGAATGCGCGTGGGCACAATCCGATAGCCGCTTTTATGGTCACCGTCATCGTCGCCAAACCCGGTGTCCAGCGAGCCGTCGGGCAAGAAGCGGGCGATAACCTGTTGGTATTCGATGGTGGCGTCTTTGATCGCGCCAATCACACCGCACAGATAGATCAGATCGTTTGCATCAACGACTAACTGTCCGCCTTGCGAGAGCAGGTCACTGGCAAATTGGCCGCGAAGATAGCCGGCGTTACCAAAGCCCGGATCTGGATCGCCATTGGCATCCAGACGCACCAGCCCGTAATACGAAACGCCCGATACCTCAACGGTTGCGCTGACCATGATCTGCCCCGACGAGGTTATCGCCACCCCATGGCCAATGGTCTTGCTCGCTCCGGGAAACTTCAGCGTTCGCAGGCCAAAGCGATCATCCAGTTCTCCCGCTGATTGTGCTTTTGCTGTTTGGCGGGCTTTCGATATTGTGGGTGCTGTGGCTTTCGGCATGTTCGTGTGCTCCTCAAAAGATCGAACCAGATCCCGTTGGTCAAAGCATTCGATCCGAAGCACCCAAGCGATACAACTGACAGAAATGACAGTTTTTTAGAACAAAACGAAATTGACGCGCTACCAAGAAAGGCTAAAAAACTGGTAGTTCTTACAGGTTCGCAACTGGAAAACCCATGCCAGTCTTCCGTTCAAATCCCCTTGCAACGAGAGACATCCATGAAGGTTCCCAACAAGCGCAAACCGAAACCACAACTGGAGCCATGGGCAGCGCCGTTCATGGCCTACCCCGAACAGAATAAAGTCGTTGGACCGGCAACATTGCTCCTCGGCAGCGGCATTCCAAACGCTGGGATCGAGGTTTGGAGTAGCGATGAAAAACAATTGCACGCCAAAGGTAAAATCAACAAAAACGGGCGATGGGCATTCAGTACAAGCGGCGACCTGTCACTAGGCACCTGCGTGATAAAGGCCCGACAAACGTACGAGGACGTTGATTCAGTCTGGACTGACGATCGCACGTTTGAAGTAGACGTTGAGGCAGCCGGCAACGTGCCGGCGATCGCTGAACCGCGAGAGCGTCAGGAGTTGGGTAAAACGGTAATTCTCAAAGGCGATGTGCCCGTCCCCCATGGCATGGTCGACCTCTTTGATCTGATCCAGCAGAAGTGGATTACTTACGCACTGGTTGACGAGAATGGCCAGTGGACTGCCAACGAAGCGGTTGTCTTCCCTGCCGGTAAGCAGCAGGTTTCGGCCATCCACCGTGTTGGCGGCAAAATCTCGGACTGGGCGCGCGTTCGAACATTTACGGTGACCGCAACACGCCAGGGCAAACATAACGCTTAAACCTGTTCGCCCGGTCGTGACCAGTCAAAACGCGTTACGAAAAACCTCTTCGATCTGGCGCTGATCCGCCGCTCGCGGATTGGTAAAACCGCAGGCGTCTTTCAGTGCATTGGTGGCGAGTACCGGAATGTCGCTGAGTTTGGCGCCAAGCTCGCGCAAGCCACCGGGAATCTCGACATCTTTGGCCAGGCAACGGATCGCAGTGATCGCCGCCTGGGCGCCCTCTTCCGCGCTGAAACCGCGAATGTCTGCGCCCATGGCATGAGCCACATCGGTCAGCCGATCAGCGCATACCAGCGCATTGAACGTCTGCACATGGGGCAGCAGCACGGCGTTGCACACACCATGGGGCAGGTCGTAGAAACCGCCCAATTGATGCGCCATCGCATGCACGTAACCGAGGGACGCGTTGTTGAAGGCCATGCCGGCGAGGAACTGCGCGTATGCCATGTTTTCCCGTGCGGCGAGGTCGCTGCCGTCGCGCACGGCCAGGCGCAGGTTGTTGCTGATCAAGGTCATCGCCTTCAACGCGCAGGCATCGGTGATCGGGTTGGCAGCGGTCGAAACATAGGCTTCGATGGCGTGGGTCAGCGCGTCCATGCCAGTGGCGGCGGTCAGGCCTTTGGGCATGGCGACCATCAGCTCCGGGTCATTGACCGACAGCAGCGGCGTGACGTTGCGGTCGACGATGGCCATTTTCACGTGACGCGATTCGTCGGTGATGATGCAGAAGCGGGTCATCTCGCTGGCGGTGCCGGCAGTGGTGTTGATCGCGATCAGCGGCAGTTGTGGCTTGCTCGATTGATCGACGCCTTCGTAATCACCGATCTGTCCGCCGTTGGTCGCACACAGGGCGATGCCCTTGGCGCAATCGTGAGGCGAACCGCCGCCCAGCGATACGACGAAATCGCAGCGGCTTTCCTTGAGCAATTCCAGCCCGGACTCGACATTGGCGATGCTCGGGTTTGGCTTGGCGCCGTCGAAAATCACCGAATCGATGTCCTGCATCGCCAGCTTCTCGGCGACCATCGTCGCCACGCCAGCCTTGGCCAGTCCCGCATCGGTGACGATCAGCGCCTTGCGAAAACCATAGTTGCGGATCGCAACCATGGCCTCGTCGAGGCAACCGTTGCCCATGATGTTTACCGCCGGAATGAAAAAGGTACTGGTCATGCGCGCGTCTCCTGACTGGGGCCGAATCGACTGCTCCGGTTCGGCGGATAGACACAGCATCGACCGATCGGTCACGCGCGATGTTGATCTGGCTCAATGCCCGCTCGTGATAAAGTCGCCGCCCATCAGCCCTTTGTTTTGAGACCGCCTACGCAATGACCGATTTTCTCGATGTCGACGCCAGCCTCGAAGACTGGAACACCCTGCGCGCCGCGACCGACTTCAACGGCTTGCTGGTGGGCAATGGTGCCAGCCGTGCGGTGTGGGACGATTTCGGCTATGACTCGCTGTTCGAAAACGCCCGCACCGTCGAAGAAAAACCACTGAGCCCGTCGGAACTGGCGGTGTTCGACGCCATGCAGACACGCAGCTTCGAGCAGGTCCTCGGCGCGCTGAAAACCACCAGCCGGGTCAACAAAGCGTTGGCCGTCAGCTCAGCGGCGCCGCGCAACCGCTACTACGCGATCAAGGAAGCGCTGATCAACACCGTGCACGCGGTGCACATTCCATGGCGACTGGTAAAAACGTCAACCCTGGCGACGCTGAATGAAGAACTGGCGCGCTATCGCACGGTGTTCACCACCAATTACGACTTGCTCAACTACTGGGCGCTGCAACACCAAAGCGACGCCATCGACGATCTGTTCAACGGCGCCAACGCGAGTTTTGATCTGAGCGAAACTGCCACCGAAAAACCGCGCCTGCTGTACCTGCACGGTGGTCTGCACCTGGTGCGCAATCAGGACGGCACCGCGCGCAAATTGACCTCAACCGAGGGCACTCTGCTCGGCAGCTTCGCCATCAACAACACGATCAAGACGCTGGATGACGTGCCGCTGTTCGTCACCGAAGGGCCGAGTGCGGACAAGCTCAAGACCCTTCGCAGCTCGGATTATCTGTCGTTCTGTTATGAGCAGTTATTGGGGCATGGTGGCAGTCTGTGCATCTTTGGTCATGCCTTGGGCGAGCAGGACGCGCACATTGTGCGGGCGCTGCGCTTGGCGAAGCCTGCGACGGTGGCGATCTCGATTTATCCGCGCAGTGCGGCGTTTGTTCAGCACCAGAAGCGGCATTACGCGAAGGTGTTTGAGGAGACGGGCGTGGAGTTGCGGTTTTTTGATGCCAAGAGCCATGCGTTGGGGAATCCGAAGTTGTCGGTGCCCGTTGAGGTTTGATGCAGGCCTGACTGACGCCTTCGCGAGCAGGCTCGCTCCCACATTGGAACGCGGTCTACTGTGGGCGCGAGCTTGCTCGCGAAGCTTTTGGCAGACACCTCATTCTTCGGCGCTGTGCACCACCACCAGCAACTGCGCCTGCACCTCGCCCACCGATCTGATCCGGTGTGGTTTCTGCGCATTGAAGTGCAGCGCATCACCGCGCTCCAGCAGCACCTTCTCGTTCATGAAATCCACCTCGACCTGCCCTTCGTGAACGAACAGAAACTCCTCGCCCAAATGCTCTTTGAACGTTTTGTCAGTGAACTCGCTGGGCGGGTAGATGATGAACGGCAGCAGGTTGCGCTCGCTGACCTGATGGGCCAACACCGCGTACCCCGGACTCTGGTCATTCGCTGCCAGTGACTGACGCTCGTGGCTGCGCACCAGGCTGTAGCTGTCGAGGCTGACGTTGTCTTCGGAGAACAATTCCTCGACTTTGACGTTCAGCGCTTTGGCCAATTTCAACGCGGCGGCAATCGACGGGGTGTTCAGCCCGCGCTCGACTTTCGACAGATAACTCTTGGTCATGCCGGATTTTTCGGCCAGTGCCTCAAGGGTGACCCCAAGTTTTTTTCTCAATAATTTCAAACGGATAGACATGCGCGGCGGTTATTCCAGCAAGGAAGCGACGATTTGTGCTTGCCAATGACACCTTGTGTCATATAGCCTCTTTCGTGTCATTTGCAATCACCCAAAGGACACAGACATGGCCAAGACATTAGCACTACCCAAAGACCAACTGGTCAAGCAAGCGCTGACCCAGATGCAAAAAAGCCTGGCGGATAATACGTGGACCGACCGGCAAAAGCTGGCCCTGACCTGCCGGATTCTATTCGAGAACGGTCATGACTCAGGCCTTGCCGGGCAAATCACCGCCCGTGGCCCGCAGCCTGGCACCTATTACACTCAGCAACTGGGCCTGGGCTTCGACGAAATCACCGCGAGCAATCTGCTGCTGGTCAACGAGGATCTGGAAGTTCTCGAAGGTCACGGCATGGCCAACCCTGCCAACCGTTTTCACAGCTGGGTGTACCGCGCCCGGCCGGATGTAAATTGCATCATTCACACCCACCCGACCCACGTCGCGGCGCTGTCGATGCTGGAGGTGCCGCTGCAGATTTCCCACATGGATCTGTGCCCGCTGTACGACGACTGCGCGTTTCTCGAAGGCTGGCCGGGTGTGCCGGTGGGTAACGAAGAAGGCGAGTTGATTGCCGGTGCACTGGGCGACAAACGCGCGATCCTGCTGTCGCACCACGGTCAGCTGTCGACCGGCACGACGATTGAAGAGGCGTGTGTCATCGCCCAATTGATCGAACGCGCGGCCAAGCTGCAGTTGCTGGCGATGGCGGCGGGCACGATCAAGCCGATCATTCCCGAGCTGGGCCGCGAGGCGCATGACTGGATCGCCAAGCCGAAACGCCACGCCGCCGCCTTCAACTATTACGCTCGGCAGAACCTGCGCCAACACGCCGATTGCCTGAACTGAACCCTGTTACGGAGAGATTCCCATGTCCACTATTCAAGGCATTATCGGCTACACCATCACCCCGTTCGGCGCCAATGGCGAAGGGCTGGATCTGCCGGCGCTCGGGCAATCGATCGATCGCCTGATCGACAGTGGCGTCCACGCCATCGCGCCATTGGGCAGCACCGGCGAAGGCGCTTACCTGAGCGACGCGGAGTGGGATCAGGTCGCTGAATTCAGCCTCCAGCAGGTGGCCAAACGCGTGCCGACCATCGTCAGCGTGTCCGACCTGACCACCGCCAAAGCCGTGCGCCGAGCGCGTTTCGCCGAAGCTCACGGGGCCGACGTGGTGATGGTGCTGCCAGCCTCGTACTGGAAGCTCACTGAGGCGGAAATCCTCACCCACTACCGCGCCATCGGCGAGAGCATCGGCGTGCCAATCATGCTCTACAACAACCCGGCCACCAGCGGCACCGACATGTCGGTGGATTTGATTCTGCGCATCGTCAATGCCGTTGAAAACGTGACCATGGTCAAGGAGAGCACCGGCGACATCCAGCGCATGCACAAGCTGCAACTGCTCGGTGAAGGTCAGGTGCCGTTCTACAACGGCTGCAATCCTCTAGCGCTCGAAGCGTTTGCCGCCGGAGCGAAAGGCTGGTGCACGGCGGCGCCGAACCTGATCCCGCAGTTGAACCTGGATCTTTATGACGCGGCCATGGCCGGCGATCTGGATCGGGCGCGGGATTTGTTCTATCGCCAGTTGCCGCTGCTGGATTTCATCCTCAAGGGTGGCTTGCCGGCAACGATCAAGGCCGGATTGCGGCAGACCGGGCTTGAATCGGGCGATCCACGTTTGCCGGTATTTCCGCTGAGTGAAACGGGCCAAACCCAGCTGCAAACGATCCTGAAAACCCTGCGCTGATCGTTCCGCGACACATAAAAAACTGTGGGAGCGAGCTTGCTCGCGAAGGCGTCAGTTCAGTCAACATCGATGTTGAATGAGTGACCGCTTTCGCGAGCAAGCTCGCTCCCACAGGGGTTCTTGGCGAATTTGAACGTGCGTTCAGAGCACCGGCAAGGTCTTGTCCTTGATCACCTTCGTCGGCCCATTCGTTTTAACGCTGGCAATGCCTTTATCGCACGCCGCCTCCGATGAATAGGATTCGCTGCTGCCGATGATCTGGTGATTGGCCGCTTTCAGGTTGAAGTAAGGATGACCGTCCTTCGTCGACTTCTTCTCGTAGCGCTCATCCAGCGGGCAGTTGGTCTGCACCGAGGCAATTCCACCTTCCGCTGCCGCGCGCGTGGTGTACAACTCGCTGGTCAGGATCGTTTCGGCATTCGCCGCTTTCAGCACGAACCTGAACTGGCCGTTGCTGCTTTTACTCAACTCGTACCATCCGGACATGTCTCTGCTCCTGTCGATTGAACCCTCGCAAGTAAAGACCGTTTCAGCGTTTTAGCCATTGTTGAAGAGCTGCGCGATCGCCAACATGACAAATAGCAATAATTCTCGATATCATTCGCGACTTCCTGCGCCCCACTTCGTCAAGAAGGATATCCATGCCCCGCCTCACGCCCGATCCTCTATCGGCTGATTCATTTCGCCGGTTTTACGGGGACATCCTGCATTACCTGCGCAAACGCACGGAAAACCCCAGCGATGCGGCGGACATGACCCAAGACGTTTTCACCCAATGGCTCGACTATCGCGACCGCGCCAAAGTCGAGCAGCCGCGCGCATTTCTGTTTCAGATGGCGCGCAACCTGCTGCGTGATCACTGGCGCAAACAAAAGGTTCGGCACATCGTCCAGCCGCAACTCGAGGGCGATGCGGAGCCGGTCACAGACGAACAGCACGACCCGATGGCGGCGGCGCAGCGCCAGCAACGTCTGGAACATCTGAAAGTGGTCTTGGCCGAACTCTCGCCACGTCGGCGTGAGGCCCTTATGCTGCACCGCTTTGAAGGCCTGAGTCAGGCACAGATAGCCGAGCGCATGGGGATTTCACTGAGCATGGTGGAGAAACACATCGCCTTTGCGCTGTTGCATTGCAAGCGACGCCTGGACCAAGACAACGGCATGGAGCAGCCAGAATGATCCGCCCTTACGACTTCAACAGCGAGCCGACCGATGACAACATCGACGCCCAGGCCGCCGCGTGGTTCACCCGCAATCGCCAGGATCACGACCGCACGGCGCGCCAGGCCTTCGAGCAGTGGTTGCGCGAGCCGGAACATGCCAAGGCCTATCGGGCCTTCGAAGAACTGTGGGCCGATCTCGGTGAGTTGCAGCAGGTCAATCGACCGACTCCGCTGCCGAAGCGAAAGCGTAAAGCGCTCTGGCGTCCGGCTCTCGCGGTCGCAGCTGCGCTGGTCTGCGCGGTGCTGGCGACGCATCTGGGCATGTCTCACGAGGTTTATCAGCAGCAGATCGCCGCGCAAGCCAAAGGCATGCGCACGCTCGAATTGCCCGACGGCAGCACGCTGTCGGTCAATGCCAACACGCAATTGCGCATCGACTTCGATAGCCATCAACGCAGGATTTTTCTCGATCACGGGCAGTTTTACGTGGAAGTAGCCCCGGACAAAGAAAGGCCCATGTGGGTCCAGACCGGCGACGCCACCGTGCGCGTGGTCGGCACCGGTTTTGATGTGCGGCGCACGGAAAAACAACTGGTGGTCAGCGTCGCCCACGGCCAGGTCGCCTTCGCGCCGGACAACCGCACGCCTCTGTTGCTCAGTGCGCAGCAACAGGTCGCCGTCGAGCTCAGCACCGGCACGCTGCAACAGCAGACACTGGCGGTCAGTCAGGTCGCCGACTGGCGCACCGGGCATCTGTCGTTTCGCAACCGTGAACTGGCGAGTCTGGTCGATGAGTTGAACCTGTATCGCGCCAAACCAGTGTTGCTGGCCAATCCGAAACTGGGCCAGTTCAAAGTCTCCGGCAACCTCGACGTCGAGAACCCGGATGCCCTGATCAATGCCCTCCCCGCGTTGATCCCGGTGAAAACCGTGGCCCTGGCCGACGGTCAGATTCGCATCGAAAACCGCTGACAACACCTCACATGAGAATATTTTGCATTCGCATGTGAGGTTTTTTTTGCCTGCCGCGTCTTCCTCCGGTCTGCGTTGCTGACGCAGGCCTTTTTGGCCTTTTGCCGCTTTGGGGGATTCCATGTTTCGCGTGTTTTCGCCGTACCCGCTCACCTGCCTTCGACCGACCCTGCTCGCTGCCTGCCTGGCATTCAGCGTGCAAGCGCATGCCGAGTCGATCAGCCTGCATTTGCCGGCGCAATCGACGGCGACGTCGCTGAGCCAGATCGCTCAGCAGGCGAAGATCCAGTTGCTGTTCGACGAAGCGCAATTGCGTGATCTCAAGGCTCCCGCCATCGATGGCGAATACAGCGCAGAAGCAGCCATCCGTCAATTGCTCGGCAACAGCCAGTTCGGTCTGATCAAGGTCAACCAGACCTATGTGGTGCGCCCTGAAGAGCCGGTGACCAGCAGCAGCGACAGCATTCAGCTTGATGCCCTCAGCGTGATCGGCACCGGCACCGAAGTCGATTCCAGCACCGTTGGCCGCTCGACCCTGACCCAGGCTGACATCGATCGCCATCAACCGAGCAACATCCCCAGCTTGCTGGCGACCCTGCCCGGCGTGAGCATGGGCGGTTCGATGAAACCCGGCGGCCAGACCATCAACATCTGGGGCCTGGGCGATGCCGAGGACGTGCCGCTGACGGTGGACGGCGCGACCAAAAGCGGCTTCGAACGCTACCAGCAAGGCACGATTTTCATCGAGCCGGAGCTGATCAAACGCATCGAAGTGGAGAAAGGCCCGCATTCGATGCTCACCGGCAACGGCGGCTTCGGCGGCACCGTGCACATGGAAACCAAAGACGCCCCGGACTTGTTGCAAGAGGACCGCAACACCGGCGCGATGGTCAAATATGGCTATGCCAGCAACGACCATCAGCAGACTTACACCGGCGCTGTGTTCGGTCGCACCGACGATGGCCGCGCCGATGCGCTGGTCTATCTGACCAAGCGCGATGGCGGCGACATGAAACTGGCCGCCACCCCGCCGGACCCGGGCCATGACTATCCGATCAATCCGCAGCGCCTGCCCAACAGTGCGCAGGATCTCGACGGCCAGTTGCTCAAATTCAATCTGCATCTGACCGATGAGCACAGCGTCGGGCTGTCGTACTCGCGTTCGCAGAGTGAACGCTGGACCCCGTTCTCGTCGGCGAGCTATCCGACCCCGCCGAGCAAAGACAACATCAAGAAGTATGGTTACGAGAATGCGCTAAAGCGCTTTTTGGCCAACCGCGAAACCACCGATACAACCTGGTCGACCAAATATCAGTATCAGCCGCTGGACAATCGTCTGGTCGACTTCAAGCTGAGCTATTCGGAATCCAACACCGACCAGACAGACGAGCGTGATGCCACGGCGTTTTTCCAGACCTCGACCGGCGGACGCAAGATGGACACCGCCTACAAGGACCGGATTCTCGAAGCCAGCAACATCAGTCTGTTCGAGACCGGCCCGTTGGCCCATGCGGTCACTGGCGGCATTCAGATCCGCAAGCACAGCCGCGACACCGAAATGTGGATGCCGGGCAGCACCTACAATGTGCCGAAGTACAACTACGGCCACTTCCAGCCCAGTTTCATGCCGCAGGGCAAGGTCGACACCCACAGCGCCTATCTGCAGGACGCCATCACGATCGGCGACTTCACCTTCACCCCGTCAATTCGCTATGACCACGTGCGTAACCGTGGCGAAGCGAACGAAGCGCCGTACTACAGCAATCCCGATCCGAGTTTCGGCCATGACTACAGCGACCGCACCTACACCGGTTGGTCGCCCCGTATGTCGGCGTTCTGGCGCATGACCCCGGATGTCGGTTTCTTCGTCGACTACAGCAAGACCTGGCGCGCGCCGGTGATCGATGAACAATACGAAGTACAGGGTTTGGGCAGCCGCACCGCGACCAGCGTCGACCTCGACCCGGAACGCATCACTGGCTGGCGCGCCGGTAACATCAGCAACTTCGCCAGCGTGTTCACTGACCGCGACAACGTGCAGATCCGCACCACGCTGTTCCGCAACAAGATCGACGACGAGATTTTCAAAGCCACCGGTGTCGGCTGCGAAAACCAGGCGATCAAGGGCGGCACCATTGCGTCCGACTGCAAGGGTTCGGGGCCGATGGGCAACTATCGCAACATTGGCGGTTTGACGATCAAGGGCTTCGAAGTCGAAAGTTTCTATGACTCGACGTACGTGTTCGGCTCGCTGTCCTACTCGTGGATGACCGGCAAGCACGAAGGCGCCTACACCAACCCCTGGGGGCCGGACGTCTGGGCGCGCGACATTCCGCCGCAAAAATGGATTGCCGTGCTGGGTGTGAAGATCCCGAGTTGGGATGCGCAGGTGGGCTGGCAAGGCGAGTTCGTCCGCCAGACCGATCGCCTGCCGAGCGACAAGTACGGTTCGAGCAAAAACACCGTCGGCGATGTGTTTTACGATCAGTACGACAACGACCGCTACAACGTGCAGGGCCTGTTCGCCAACTGGAAGCCGCAGCAACCGTACCTCAAGGGCACCGAGGTCAATCTGACCGTCGATAACCTGTTCAACGAAGACTATCGACCGGCGCTGAGCGGGGACCGGGCTTACAGCCAGGGGCGCAACGCCAAGGTGAGTGTGACGCGGTTCTTCTGAGCCAGAATTTGCGTTGCCTGATCTAACGCCTTCGCGAGCAGGCTCGCTCCCACAGTTGACCGTATTTCACTTGGAACTCGGTCGAAAGTGGGAGTGAGCCTGCTCGCGAATGAGGCTACTCGATCCCGATTATTTCACCACTGCCCGTACCACTGACAACTCAGGCGAACCCACCCGCCGCTGACTCAGATACCGCGTACAACTCACCCGCAGGAACGAGGCAAAGTTCACCACCTCACCGCGATAATCCATCACCTCTTCATACAGTTTGGCGATCAACTGGTTGGTGGTCATGCCGTCGACCTCGGCAATCTCGCTGAGGATGTCCCAGAACTGATTCTCCAGGCGCAACGTCGTCACCACGCCGCAGATGCGCAGCGAACGCGAGCGTGATTCATAAAGAATCGGGTCAGCCTTGACGTAGAGCTCGCACATCGGCGGATCCTCGCTACAGGGTGATTTTTGTGCCTAGCAAGCCGAGGAAACCGGCCAGCCAGTTCGGATGCGCCGGCCATGCCGGTGCCGTGGCCAGATTGCCTTGAACGTGGCCGTCCGTCACCGGGATATCGATGTACGTACCGCCGGCCAGTCGTACTTCCGGCGCGCAGGCCGGATAAGCGCTGCATTCGCGGCCTTCAAGAACGCCCGCTGCTGCCAGCAGTTGTGCGCCGTGGCAGACCGCGGCAATCGGTTTACCGGCCTTGTCGAAAGCGCGCACCAGATCGAGGACTTTTTCGTTCAGGCGCAGGTATTCCGGGGCACGACCGCCGGGGATCAACAGCGCGTCGTAATCGGCCTCGCTGACCTTGGCGAAGTCGAAGTTGAGGGCGAACAGGTGACCAGGCTTTTCGCTGTAGGTCTGATCGCCTTCGAAATCATGGATCGCGGTGCGCACGGTTTTGCCGGCAGCCTTGTCCGGGCACACAGCGTGGACGGTGTGACCGACCATTTGCAGGGCCTGGAACGGCACCATTACTTCGTAGTCTTCGACGTAATCGCCGACCAGCATCAGGATCTTTTTCGCGGCCATGGGGAGGACTCCTCTGGGGGGAATGCTTGGGAGTATTCAAGGTAGACCTTATCCGCAGGCTCGGGTAACAACCGGCTACTACCTCGTTATTCGCGAGCAGGCTCGCTCCCACAGGAGGAATGCATTCCAAATGTGGGAGCGAGCCTGCTCGCGAAGAGGCCCTCAAACTGTACGCCTAAGTCCGTGCCTAGCTGTAACACCCCGAAGTTAGCGGATTATGGCTAGATGAGGACACCTTCCAGCCACCTATGATTCCGGTCCCCCATCATGTCCTCGCGCGAAAACACCGGCATGGCCCTCGGCCTGCTCGGCGTGGTGATCTTCAGCCTCACCCTGCCCTTCACCCGCATCGTGGTGCAGGAACTGCACCCGCTGCTCAACGGTTTGGGCCGAGCACTGTTTGCGGCAATTCCGGCGGCGCTGCTTCTGTTATGGCGGCGCGAAAAGTGGCCGACGTGGCAGCAAGTCAAAGGCCTGAGCCTGGTGATCGCCGGGGTGATTCTGGGTTTTCCGGTACTCTCGGCGTGGGCCATGCAAACATTGCCGGCGTCCCACGGTGCCTTGGTCAACGGCCTGCAACCGCTGTGCGTGGCGCTGTATGCCGCGTGGTTGTCCCACGAGCGCCCGTCAAAAGCCTTCTGGGCCTGCGCGGCGTTGGGCAGTGCGCTGGTGCTCGGTTATGCCCTGTATACCGGAGCCGGCAGCATTCAGGCGGGTGATTTGCTGATGCTCGGCGCCATTGCCGTCGGTGGCCTGGGTTACGCCGAGGGCGGGCGATTGGCCAAGGAGATGGGCGGCTGGCAGGTGATCTGCTGGGCGCTGGTGCTGTCGACGCCGCTGTTGATCGGGCCGGTGCTGTATCTGGCGCTGCAACATCACGGTGCCGTATCGGCGAAGGCTTGGTGGGCGTTTGGTTATGTGGCGCTGTTTTCGCAGTTTCTTGGATTCTTTGCGTGGTACGCCGGGCTGGCCATGGGTGGCATTGCCCGGGTCAGTCAGATCCAGTTGTTGCAGATCTTCTTCACCATCGCGTTTTCGGCGCTGTTTTTTGGTGAACACGTCGAGCCGATTACGTGGGTGTTTGCCTGCGGTGTCATTGCCACTGTCATGCTCGGTCGTAAAACCACGGTGAAGTCAAATGTGGGAGCGAGCTTGCTCGCGAAGGCGGATTGACAGTCAACGATGATGTTGGCTGTTATGGCCCCTTCGCGAGCAAGCTCGCTCCCACAGGTTTTTTGTGTCAGACGAGGTAGCCGTCACCGCGCAGGAGAGTTTCCAGGCAGTGCTCGCTGATGTTGTAGAAGGCTTTCAACTCTTCGATCTTCACCAACAACTGTGCCGAATCCACCGGCTCGGCGCGTTTCACCGCCAGAATCATCTTGTTCTTGTTGGTGTGATCCAGCGAGATGAACTCGAAGACCTTGGTTTCGTAACCGCAGGCCTCAAGGAACAACGCGCGCAGACTGTCGGTGACCATTTCCGCCTGCTGACCGAGGTGCAGACCGTATTGCAGCATCGGTTTGAGCAACGCCGGGCTCTGGATCTGCAGGCGGATCTGTTTGTGGCAGCACGGCGAGCACATGATGATCGACGCGCCCGAGCGGATGCCGGTGTGGATCGCGTAGTCGGTAGCGATGTCGCAGGCATGCAGGGCGATCATCACGTCCAGCTCGCTCGGCGCCACGCTGCGCACGTCACCGCACTTGAAGACCAGCCCCGGATGATCGAGTTTCGCGGCGGCGGTGTTGCACAGGTTGACCATCTCTTCGCGCAGCTCGACGCCGGTGACTTCGCCCTCGGCCTTCAGGGTGTTGCGCAGGTAATCGTGAATCGCGAACGTCAGATAACCCTTGCCCGAACCGAAATCCGCCACACGCACCGGTTTGTCCAGCGCCAGCGGCGACGAGGTCAGGGCATGGCTGAATACTTCGATGAATTTGTTGATCTGCTTCCACTTGCGCGACATCGCCGGGATCAGCTCATGTTGCGCGTTGGTCACGCCCAGGTCCTTGAGGAACGGTCGGCTCAATTCGAGGAAGCGGTTTTTCTCGCGGTTGTGCTCGGCGGACGGAGCTTCGCGCAATTGCTGAGGTTTGCTTTTGAACAGCGAACTCTTGCCCTTTTTGCTGTATTCGAGCTGGGCTTCGTCAGTGACGGCAAGCAAATGCGCATTTTTGAACGAGGCCGGCAGCAGCGCGGCAATGGTCGCAACACCTTCGCTTAGCGGCAGGTTTTTGGTGATGTCGCGGGTTTTGTAGCGATAGACGAAGGACAGGTTCGGCTGCGCTTTGACGGTGACCGCTTTGATGATCACCCGCTGCAGCTCCGCTTCGTCACCGACGTACTTGGCCAGCACCAGTTTGATGAAGCCGTTCTGCTCGAGGCTGGTTTGCAGCAGTTCGATAAACTGGGCGTGGTGATCAGGCGCGGGGTTGGTGGCTGGAGCAGTAACGGACATGGAAAAGCGGCCTCGGACGGGCGAAATCGGGAATGGCGGGTATTTTAGGGGGGATGGGGGTTGGGGACACGCTCTTATTTACCCAACGGTTGTCAGAAGTACCCTCACCCTAGCCCTCTCCCAGAGGGAGAGGGCTAGGGTGAGGTGTTTTCACGGGTTACACCGACCTGAAATACCGGGCCGAACTCAGGTTTGAAGGGCCCCCGATCTGCTCCCTTTCCCCCTCTCCCATTGGGAGAGGGCTGGGGTGAGGGGCTGGATCTCAGCGTCGACGAATAATCCAGGTCTTACCCCAGCACAATCAACCGGTTCGGCAACTCATTCCTCACCTGCGTCACCGGCACATGCACCTTCAGCAATTCCCCACACGCTTCGATGCAAGTGACAAACCCCTCAAGCGTGCGCCCCTGCCGTACCTGCTCGGTAAACGCCGCAACAATCACATCCCAGGATTTATTGTCGAGCCGCTTGGAAATCCCTTCATCCACCAGAATTTCCACATACCGCTCAGCCTCGCAAACAAAAATCAGCATCCCCGTGCTGCCCACCGTGTGGTGCAGATTCTGTTCAAGAAACTGCCGCCGCGCCAGATTCGAGGCGCGCCAGTGGCGCACGCGACGCGGTATCAAGTGGGTAGTGATTTTCGGCAGACGAAACAGCAGGCACAGCACGATAAACGCCCCCCACTGCACCAGCAGCAGACTGCGCAAGGTCAGCCACCCGGTCAGGTAGTGCACGACGCCCGGCACCACCAGTGCCAGGAGGCTCGCCCACAACAGCGGGATGTACGCATAGTCATCGGCGCGCGCCGCGAGTACCGTCACCAGTTCGGCGTCGGTGTCGCGCTCGACCCGGGCAATCGCCTCGGCGACTTTGCGTTGTTCGTGTTCGGTCAGTAGTGCCATGTTGGAAAGTGCCTGCTCATTATTCTTCTGATATCACCAGCCGCCGGACGAACCACCGCCGCCGAAACTGCCCCCGCCGCCGCTGAAGCCCCCGCCCCCGCCTCCACCGCCGCTGCCAAATCCGCCACCACCGCCGAAGCCGCCCCCTCCTCCGGAGCCACCCCGGCCGGCAGGCAGGATACCGAGCATCTGGCAGACAAACACCGTCAGGATGAACAACATCACCAAAAACACGAACAATGCCGGATGCCGCGAGATGAAATCATCGGACGGATCACCGCTGGATTCATACACCGTCGATGGCTCGTCGAGCGGATTTCCACCCAGCACCACCAGCATCGCCGCCACGCCATCGCTGATGCCTTTGCTGAAGTTGCCGGCCTTGAACGCGGGGGTGATGACTTGATGGATGATCACCGATGTTTGCGCGTCGGTCAGCCGGTCTTCGAGGCCATAACCGACTTCGATACGCAGTTTGCGCTCGTCACGGGCAACGATCAGCAGCGCACCGTTGTTCTTGTCCTTTTGACCGATGGCCCAATGTCGACCGAGCTGAACGCCGAAGTCCTCAATGGTTGTGCCTTGCAAATCCGGCACGGTAACCACGACCAGTTGCTCGCCGGTCGCCTGTTCGTGGGCCTGCAACTGCTGGCTCAGTTGCGCGCGCACCGACGGCTCGATCATCTGCGCTTCGTCCACCACCCGCCCGCTCAGCGCCGGGAACGTCAACTCGGCCCGGGCGCTGAAGGCGAACAACCACAGCATCAGCACCAGGCCCATTTTCAACGCACGCATGGGCAACCTCGAATCAGAATTTCACTTGCGGCGCTTTTTCCGCACCGGGCGTGGTGGCTTCGAAGGTTTCGCGGATCGGCAAATCGCTGTACATCACGCTGTGCCAGAGACGGCCGGGGAAGGTGCGAATCTCGGTGTTGTACTTCTGCACCGCCAGAATGAAATCGCGGCGCGCCACGGCGATGCGGTTTTCCGTGCCCTCAAGTTGCGATTGCAGGGCGAGGAAGTTCTGGTTGGCTTTCAGATCCGGGTAGCGCTCGGAGACCACCATCAAGCGGCTCAACGCACCGGTCAGTTGATCCTGCGCCTGCTGGAACTGCTTGAGTTTTTCCGGGTTGTCGAGGGTGCTGGCATCGACCTGGATCGACGTGGCTTTCGCCCGAGCCTCGATCACTGCCGTCAGGGTTTCCTCTTCATGCTTGGCATAACCCTTCACCGTTTCCACCAGATTGGGGATCAGGTCGGCGCGGCGCTGGTACTGGTTCTGCACCTGGCCCCACGCGGCTTTGGCCTGTTCGTCGAGGGTCGGGATATTGTTGATGCCGCACGCCGTCAGCAACGTGGCCAGCACCAGCAGCGTGGCGACCTGCAAACGCGAGCGATAGGTTGGACTTGCATTCATCGCAGTGATGCTCCTTGGCACATATCATTATAAAAACCGAGCGCGAAACATTCTCAGCGGGCTCTTGGGGCATAATCGGCCGCGTCGCTGGATTACGACGGGGCAATGGGCTAAAAAGTGCCCTGCGTGATCATGCTGCCAAGTGTCGGCTGCCGTTTTGGCTCTGTTTCTTTGAGCCTGTACCCGAACAACAATAGTCGCTCCCTAAATTTTGGCTGGCCGGCGTTGCATTGCCGCTTGGGCCCTTGAGAAAAATATTCATGAAGAAGCTGTGTTTGCTGGGTCTGTTCGTCAGCCTGGCCAGTCATCAAGTATTGGCCGCCACGACCCCGGTACCCCTGGATAACAAGGACGCGTTCATCAGCAACCTGATGAACCAGATGACCCTCGATGAAAAGATCGGCCAGTTGCGCCTGATCAGCATCGGCCCGGAAATGCCCCGCGAGTTGATCCGCAAGGAGATCGCGGCCGGCAACATCGGCGGCACCTTCAACTCGATCACCCGTCCGGAAAACCGTCCGATGCAGGACGCGGCCATGCGCAGCCGCCTGAAGATTCCGATGTTTTTCGCGTACGACGTGATCCACGGTCACCGTACGATTTTCCCGATTCCGCTGGCCCTCGCCTCGAGCTGGGACATGGACGCCATCGGCCAGTCCGGCCGCGTTGCCGCCAAAGAAGCCGCTGCCGACAGCCTCGACATCACCTTCGCGCCGATGGTCGATATCTCCCGCGACCCACGCTGGGGCCGCAGTTCCGAAGGTTTCGGTGAAGACACTTACCTGACCTCGCGCATCGCCGGCGTCATGGTGCGCGCCTATCAGGGCGCCACCCCGAGCGCGGCCGACAGCATCATGGCCAGCGTCAAGCACTTCGCTCTGTACGGCGCGGTCGAGGGCGGTCGCGACTACAACACCGTCGACATGAGTCCGGTGAAGATGTATCAGGATTACCTGCCGCCGTACCGCGCCGCGATCGATGCCGGCGCCGGCGGTGTGATGGTCGCGTTGAACTCGATCAACGGCATTCCGGCCACCGCCAACACCTGGCTGATGAACGATCTGCTGCGCCGCGACTGGGGCTTCAAAGGCCTGGCGGTCAGCGACCACGGTGCGATTTTCGAACTGATCAAGCACGGCGTCGCCCGCGACGGTCGTGAAGCGGCGAAGCTGGCGATCAAGGCCGGCATCGACATGAGCATGAACGACACCCTGTACGGCAAAGAGCTGCCGGGGCTGCTCAAGTCCGGCGAGATCGAACAGAAAGACATCGACAACGCCGTGCGCGAAGTCCTCGCCGCCAAGTACGACATGGGCCTGTTCAAGGACCCGTACCTGCGTATCGGCAAGGCTGAAGACGATCCGGCCGACACCTACGCCGAAAGCCGTCTGCACCGCGCCGAGGCACGTGAAGTCGCGCGTCGCAGCCTGGTGCTGCTGAAAAACCAGAATGAAACCCTGCCGCTGAAGAAAGACGCAAAAGTCATGCTGGTCGGCCCATTGGCCAAAGCCCCGATCGATATGATGGGCAGCTGGGCTGCAGCGGGTAAGCCTGCGCAATCGGTGACCCTGTTCGACGGCATGAGCTCGGTGATCGGCAACAAGACGAATCTGATCTACGCCCGTGGCGCCAACATCACCACCGACAAGAAGGTCCTGGATTACCTGAATTTCCTCAATTTCGATGCGCCGGAAGTGGTCGATGACCCGCGACCGGCCAACGTGCTGATCGACGAAGCGGTGAAAGCGGCAAAGGATGCTGACGTGATCGTCGCTGCCGTGGGCGAGTCCCGTGGCATGTCCCACGAATCCTCCAGCCGTACCGACCTGAACATCCCGGAAAACCAGCGCGAGCTGATCCGTGCGCTGAAAGCCACCGGCAAACCGCTGGTGCTGGTACTGATGAACGGCCGTCCGCTGACCATCCTCGAAGAGAACCAGTCGGCTGATGCGATTCTGGAAACCTGGTTCAGCGGTACCGAGGGCGGTAACGCCATCGCTGACGTACTGTTCGGCGACTACAACCCGTCAGGCAAACTGCCGGTGACCTTCCCGCGCTCCGTGGGCCAGATCCCGACCTACTACAACCACCTGAGCATTGGCCGGCCGTTCACGCCGGGCAAACCGGGCAACTACACCTCGCAGTATTTCGATGACACCACGGGCCCGCTGTTCCCGTTCGGGTATGGCCTGAGCTACACGCAATTCGCCCTGAGCGACATGGCGCTGTCGTCGACCACCCTGAACGCCACCGGCAAACTCGACGCCAGCGTCATGGTGAAAAACACCGGCAAGCGTGACGGCGAAACCGTGGTGCAGCTGTACATCCAGGACGTTACCGGTTCGATGATCCGCCCGGTGAAAGAACTGAAGAACTTCCAGAAAATCATGCTCAAGGCCGGTGAACAAAAAGTCGTGCACTTCACCATCAGCGAGGATGACCTGAAGTTCTACAACGCCCAGCTCAAATACGCGGCAGAGCCTGGCAAGTTCAACGTGCAGATCGGCCTGGATTCGCAGGACGTGACGCAGCAGAGCTTCGAGTTGCTGTAACCGCAAGCACACCGCAAAACCCTGTGGGAGCGAGCTTGCTCGCGAAAGCGGTCATTCAGCTAAACAATTGCTGACTGACACACCGCTTTCGCGAGCAGGCTCGCTCCCACATTGGATTCAGGGTGTATTCAGAATCGGTTTTAGCCGCGGCGATCAAGGATGTTGACCACCACCCGATCCACCCAGCCCCACACCCGCTGCTTCACTCGCCGCCACAACGGCCGGCGCTGCCACTCCTCCAGACTCACCAACTGACTCAGCCCGAAGTCCTTCACAAAACTCGCCTCTACTGCTGCCGTCAACGACGGATCCAGCGCCTCCAGATTCGCCTCCAGATTGAAACGCAGATTCCAGTGATCGAAGTTGCACGAACCGATGCTCACCCAATCGTCCACCAGCACCATTTTCAAATGCAGGAAGCACGGCTGGTATTCAAAGATCTGCACCCCGGTCTTGAGCAGTCGCGGGTAATAACGGTGCCCGGCGTAACGCACTGACGGGTGATCGGTGCGCGGCCCGGTCAACAGCAAACGCACGTCGACACCGCGCGCCGCCGCCTTGCGCAGGGAGCGGCGGATTTTCCAGGTCGGCAGGAAGTACGGCGTGGCCATCCAGATGCGTTGCTGGCCGCTGTTCAAGGCGCGAAACAGCGACTGCAGAATGTCGCGATGCTGGCGGGCATCGGCATACGCCACACGGCCCATGCCCTCGCCCTTGTCCGGCACTCGCGGTAAACGCGGCAGGCCGAAATGTGCGGCCGGGCGCCAGGCGCGGCGATAGCGGTTGGCGATCCACTGACGATCAAACAGCAATTGCCAGTCGATCACCAGCGGGCCGCTGATCTCGACCATCACTTCGTGCCATTCGCTGGTGTCATGCCCCGGCGTCCAGAATTCGTCGGTAACGCCGGTGCCGCCGACCACGGCCAGACGCTGATCAACCAGCAGCAATTTGCGGTGATCGCGGTAAAAATTGCCGACCCAGCGCCGCCAGTTCAGCCGATTGTAAAAGCGCAGTTCAACCCCGGCGTGCGTCAGGCGCTGGCGCAGATTGAGCGTAAACGCCAGACTGCCGTAATCATCGAACAGACAACGCACACGCACACCGCGTTCGGCCGCCAGCACCAGCGCCTGCACGATGGTTTCGGCACAGGCGCCCGCCTCGACCAGATACAGCTCAAGCTCGATCTGCTCTTGAGCGCCGGCGATCTGCTCGAGCATGCGCGGAAAGAATTGCGGGCCGTCGATCAACAGCTCGAAACGGTTGCCGTCACGCCATGGGAACACTGCGCCCCGCATGTCAGCGCGCCGTGAAGATCAGCACCGCACCCACCGGCACCGACAGACTGATCGCCGACAGGTCGGCGAGTTTGCGCAGGCTTTCCAGCCCCGGCGCCAGATCAAAATCCTCGGCGTTGATCACCAGCGGTTCCAGAGTGACAACTTGAAAGCGCCGGTCATCGAGGCGCGTCGCCAGCAGTTCGGCCGGGTATTCGTGTTGCTTGCCATGGAGGTTGACGGTCAGCGGCAGACGCAATTCCAGTTGCGCACCGGGGGCCAGATCGTTGATCGGGCGCAGATCGATCTGGGTGGTGATGGTCGCTTCGGGGAATTGCTCGATCTGGAACAGCTCCTTACGCATGCGCTCGTCGCGCAGCGGGATGCCGCTGTTGATCGAGTCCAGCTCGACTTCGACTTCGGCGCGACCGTTAGGGTCGACCTTGCCATGCAGCACCAGAAAGCGCTGCACTTCGGAGACATTGGCATTTTTCGTGCTGACGAACGACAGCCGCGACGACTCGCCGTCCAGATACCAATTGGCCTGCGCCGGCAGCGCGACGGCGGCGAGCAGCAGGCTGGACAGGGTTGCACAGAGGGAGCGGTTGAACATTGAACACTCGTGGGGCCGATAAACCTGCACGAACCTTAACCGCCCACGCGGTTATTGCAAACTCGTTCGCCGCAAATCCATCAACTGATGAAAACCCCTGTGGGAGCTGGCTTGCCAGCGATGGCGGTCCGCCAGTCAGAGGAGATGTTGAATCTGCCGGCCTCATCGCTGGCAAGCCAGCTCCCACAGGGCACTCTATTTTCAAGGGGATTGTTTGTTTTCAGGGGATGAGGCGACAGCCTTGCCGTTCGCTCAACCATTGGGCGCTATTGCTGCGGCCCATGCCGCTGACGGTTATGGTTTTGCTGGCGCTGTCATCGGTGAAGTGGCTGGTCGGCAGCCATTGTTTTACATAGCCACGGCAATACTCGGCGTCGTTGTTCATCACATACCGGCACGAACAATATTCCTTGGCGGTGTAGGCGCTGATGATGTCGGGGAAGGCCCACAGATTTTCGCGCTCGTAGCCGATCCAGCCGAGCAGCAAAACAAGCAGCAACAACAGAAAGCGCTTCATGGCCGCACCGCCTTCAGCACGCGTTTGAGCAGTTCGTTATGGCGGTAGCTGCCATCGCGGTCATCGGCGTAACGCACGATCAGCAGTTTCTCGCTGGGAATCACGTACAGCGCCTGGCCCCAGTGGCCCAAGGCAGCGAAGGTGTCCCGCGGTGCATCGGGCCACGGTGATGCGGCGCCATCGACGGGACGATTGAGCCACCATTGGCCGCCGGGCACGGCTTCGTCCTGATGAGCCTTGTAGCCGGCGAAGGGTTCAAGGTTGAACGCGAGCCAATCTTTGGGCAGCACTTGCCGCTCCTTCCAACGACCGTCGCGGGCCATCAGCAACCCGACTCGCGCCAGATCCCGCGCAGTGAGATAAACATAGGAAGAAGCGACAAACGTGCCGCTGGCATCGGTTTCCCACACGGCGTGACGGATGCCCAATGGTTCGAACAACGCCGTCCACGGATAATCCGCATAACGCTGCGGGCCGACGATAGTTTTCAACGCTGCCGCCAAGAGATTGCTGTCGCCACTGGAATAACGGAAGGCCTGCCCAGGCTCGGCGTAGGCCTCATGATCAGCGGTAAATGCAGCCATGTCACGATGACCACGGGTGTAGAGCATCGCCACCACCGAGGATTTCAGCGGGGCATATTCGTAGTCTTCCTGCCAATCAATGCCCGAGGCCAAGTGCAGCAGATCGGCTATTTTTATCGCCGGGTGTTTTGCCAGTGGTGGGTAGAACTTTGCGGCAGGCTCTTCGAGTTTGAACAGGCCTTCGCCATAAGCCACACCGAAGACGGTGGCCATCAGGCTTTTGCTGATTGACCAGGTCAGATGCGGGGTTTGTTCGGTGGTCGGGCCGGCGTAACGCTCGTAGAGGATCTGGCCGTCGTGGATGATCAGCAGGGCGTCGGTGCGGATGCCCTGGCGGGTGATGTCATCGCGGGGCGGGAAGGCGTAATTTTCCAGCGCCCTTGTATCCGTGATCTTTGGGCCGGTTGGCCATTCTTTGCTCGGCCATTGTTCGGCGTGGACGGTGAAGCTGATCAGCAACAGAAACAGCGACAGGCCTTTGCACATGGGGAGGGCTCTGGGAATGAACCTGCTGAGATTAGTCGGGGTTTATGACAGATGTGTGGTGTTGTTGAGGCCGCCTTCGCGAGCAGGCTCGCTCCCACAGTTGACCGAGTTCCTTCAGTTGGAATGCCATCAAACTGTGGGAGCGAGCTTGCTCGCGAAGAGGCCAGTCAAGCCTGCGCCAAAGCCTTGGCCAACCGCTTGGCCCGAGCCCCCGCCGCCAACTGCATCACCCCCTGATCGCGCTGCCACATCTGCGCCCACTCTGCCGGCCCGTCAGCCAACGCCTGACTCACCTCGCCCTCCAGCGCCTCGAACTGCGCAAACAACCCACCCAGCAACACATGCCCGACGGGATTGTTCGGCGGCTGCCGGCTCGCCTCCGCACACCCGGCCAACAGCGCCAGCAAACGCAACTGCAGCGCCTGCGGCCAGTCACTGTCTTGCCCGACGCCATATAACCACGCAGTCATCGCGCTCAGCACATAGACATCTTCCAGCGTGCGAAACGGTTTGACGTAAGCATCCCAACCATCGCCAGCGAGCAACTCGCACAACGAGTTATCAAGATGCAACCGGCCGTGACTGATGTCCGGCATCAACGGCAGCGCCGGCAGTTTTTCCACCGTCACGCCGGATTCGCCGGGATAGACCACCGCCAGACTCAAACGCGGCGATTCACCAGGCTCTTCACTGCGCGCAGCAATCAGCAACCAGTCCGCCGCATCGCCGGCAGTGACGAAATCCTTACGTCCACTCAAGCGCAAATCGCTCAGTCGCGTCTGCATGTCCGCCGGACGCAAACTGCGCTGTTCGGTCGCACACAACGCACCGAGGCTCAGCGGCGCACTCGGCCACAACATGCGCAATGCCGCTTGGTAACCGACCAGAAACGCCAGCCCCGGCGTCGCCATTCGCCGCCCGCCCGCGACCGCCAATTCGAACGGTGTGACGTTGCCCAACTGCTGCAACAACGTCGCAAAACCCTCGGCCAGGTCAGCAACGGCGGGCAATCGTTCACGGCTGTGCAGCAGATCTGGCCAGGGCATAAGAGACTCCTTGTGGGCTGTCATATAAGCATCACCGAACGTTCATGGCGATGACACCGGGGCTACATAGCCTGACTTTGCACAACACGGCTGCATAAAGAAAGTCGATCGGCTGCAACCCACGACGGGTTAAAGGCCCGTACGGAGATTCACATGACTCAGATCGCCCGCATCAGCGACACCGGCAATGAACGCCGCCTGCAAGCCGAACGCCTGATCGGCGCCGAGGCCCTGCAGCAAGCCCAGGCCTTGCGCTTCAACGTCTTCAGCGGCGAGTTCAACGCCAAACTGAAAGGCGCGGAACTGGGTCTGGACATGGATGACTATGATGTTCACTGCAGCCACATCGGCGTGCGTGACTTGAACACCGGGCGCCTGGTGGCGACCACCCGTTTGCTCGATCACACGGCCGCCAGCAGCCTCGGCAAGTTCTACAGCGAAGAAGAATTCAGCCTGCATGGCCTGGCGCATCTGCAAGGCCCGATTCTGGAAATCGGCCGTACCTGCGTGGACCCGGCGTATCGCAACGGTGGCACCATCGCGGTGTTGTGGGGGGAGTTGGCCGAAGTGCTGAATCAGGGCGGCTACAGCTATCTGATGGGTTGCGCGAGCATCCCGATGCAGGACGGCGGCATCCAGGCCCACGCGATCATGCAGCGCCTGCGCGAACGGTATCTGTGCACCGAACACTTGCGCGCCGAGCCGAAAAATCCGCTGCCGACGCTGGATATTCCATCGAACGTGATCGCGGAAATGCCGCCGCTGCTCAAGGCCTACATGCGTCTGGGCGCGAAGATCTGCGGCGAGCCATGCTGGGATGAAGATTTCCAGGTCGCCGACGTGTTCATCCTGCTCAAGCGCGACGAACTCTGCCCGCGCTATGCCAAGCACTTCAAGGCGGCGGTGTGATGAGCCGGTTGCGAGTGTACGCGCGGATCGCGCGGGTGCTGCTGGTGGTGGCGCTGGGTTTGACCATGGCCAGCGTCTTCGGCGTATTTGAACGCATTGGCCTGGCGCATTCGATGGAGCGGCGTCAGCGCTGGTCGCGCTTCTTCATGGCGCGCCTGAGCAACGCCCTGCCCTTTCGCGTGACGGTTCACGGTGAGCTGCCAAAACAGCCGATGCTGTGGGTCAGCAATCATGTGTCGTGGACCGATATTCCGCTGCTCGGCATGCTCACACCGCTGTCGTTTCTGTCCAAAGCCGAAGTGCGCACCTGGCCGGTGGCCGGCTGGCTCGCGGCGAAGGCTGGCAGCCTGTTCATCCGTCGCGGTTCGGGCGACAGCCAGTTGATCCGCAAACAGATGACCCGTCACTTGCAGACCGATCATGCGTTGCTGATGTTTCCGGAAGGCACCACCACCGATGGCCGTTCGCTGCGTACCTTTCATGGTCGCTTGCTGGCGGCGGCGATTGATTCCGAAGTGATGCTGCAACCGGTGGCGATCCGTTACCTGCGTGATGGCGAAATCGATGCGCTGGCGCCGTTTATTGGTGACGACGATTTGCTCTCGCACTTGATGCGTTTGTTCAGTAATGATTGCGGCGATGTCGAGGTGCACCTGCTCAAGCCTATGGCCTGTCAGGGTCGTGAACGTGCGGCGTTGGCGTTTGAAGCGCAGCAGGCGGTGCAGAAGGCGTTGTTTGGATCGATTCCAGAAACCCGACAGTCGCCAATGCGCCCGGCAATCGCTGCCTGAAACACAAATCCTGAAATCACCTTGGCCCCTGTGGGAGCTGGCTTGCCAGCGATAGCGGTAGACCAGCCGTCACGAATGTTGAATGTGCTGACGCCATCGCTGGCAAGCCAGCTCCCACAGGGATTCAGTGTGTTGGTGGGGATTGTGCGAAGTCCTGGAGTTGTGGGTAGAAGAGCCTGAAGTCTTCGCTGAGCGGCTCATACAACCGCCGCAATTCCTGCATCGCTCCCGCCAATTCTTCTGGCCGAGTCAGCCGCCGCGAGATCCCGCGCAACACCTGCTCCAGCACTTCAAACTCCTGATACGAACCCAGCCAGTCATTGGCAACCATATGCGGGGCGATCTTCGCCAGTCGCTCGGGCAGTTGCCGTTCGTGGGTCAGCACCCGATACACATCTGCGGTGAATACCTCCAGCGGCTGCTCGGCATACAACCGCCAGTCCCGCGCCAGGCAATGATCGAAAAACACATCGAGGACGATCCCGGCATAACGGCGCCGCGTATCGGAAAAGCGCCCCAGCGCGATGTCCACCAACGGATGGCGGTCAGTGAACACGTCAATCCGTCGATGCAGTTGAATGGCCGCCTCGACCTCTGGCGCAAACTGCCCTTGCAGCCGGCCTTTGACGAAATCGCCATACAGACTGCCGAGCAATTGCCCGGGGCGCTGGCCACCAAGGTGTAGATGTGCGAGATAGTTCATGGGCGCAGCTTAGCACTGAGACCCATAAGCCATACACCCATGTATCGTTATAACGCGATATACCAATTTATGCTGACGTCAGATCAAAATCATATTGGTGTATCGCGATCTAACGATTTATATTTCGCCATATCGCGATATAGCGTTGTACACATTGTGAGCACACTGCCATGACCCTCGACCTCGACGAAATAATAAAAGCCCTGGCGCACCCAGTACGGCGAGACATCCTCAACTGGCTGAAAGACCCGAAGAACGAATTTCCGGAACAGTTGCACAACCACGAGTACGGCATCTGCGCCGGGCAGATCGATCAACGCTGCGGCCTGTCGCAGTCGACCGTTTCCGCGCACCTCGCAACGTTGCAACGCGCCGGGCTGATCAGCAGCCAGAAGGCCGGGCAATGGCACTTTTTCAAACGTAACGAGGACGTGATCCAGGCGTTCCTCAGCACCCTCAGTAAAGAGCTCTGACCCTTAACGTCAGCCAGCCGACAAGGAAACAAGCATGCCCCTTTCGCTACTCATCCTCGCCTTGAGCGCCTTCGCCATCGGCACCACCGAATTCGTCATCATGGGCCTGCTGCCCAATGTGGCGGCCGACCTCGGTGTGTCGATCCCCGGCGCCGGCTGGCTGGTGACCGGTTACGCCCTCGGCGTGGCCATCGGTGCGCCGTTCATGGCAATGGCCACGGCCAGACTGCCGCGTAAAGCGGCACTGGTGGCGTTGATGGGCATTTTTATTGTCGGCAACCTGCTCTGCGCCATCGCCAGTGATTACAACGTGCTGATGTTTGCCCGTGTGATCACCGCTCTGTGTCACGGTGCGTTCTTCGGCATCGGTTCGGTAGTGGCGGCCAATCTGGTGCCGGCCAACAAGCGTGCTTCGGCGGTGGCGTTGATGTTCACGGGCCTGACCCTGGCCAACGTCCTCGGTGTGCCGCTGGGCACTGCGCTGGGTCAGCAATACGGCTGGCGCTCGACCTTTTGGGCGGTGACCGTTATCGGCGTGATTGCGCTGATCGGCCTGATCCGCTTCCTGCCGGCCAAACGTGACGAAGAGAAGCTCGACATGCGCGCCGAACTCGCCGCCCTCAAAGGGGCCGGAATCTGGCTGTCGCTGAGCATGACCGCGCTGTTCGCCGCGTCCGTATTCACTCTGTTCACCTACGTCGCCCCGCTGCTCGGCGAAGTCACCGGTGTATCGCCACGTGGCGTGACCTGGACGCTGATGCTGATCGGCCTGGGCCTGACCGTCGGCAACATCATCGGCGGCAAACTCGCCGACAAAGGCATGGCCGCCACGCTGATCGGCGTGTTCATCGCCATGGCCGTGGTCTCCACCGTGCTGACCTGGACCAGCGTCGCGCTGATCCCGACCGAAATCACCCTGTTCCTCTGGGCCACCGCGTGTTTCGCCGCCGTACCGGCGCTGCAAGTCAACGTGGTGACCTTCGGCAAAGCCGCACCGAACCTGGTTTCGACCCTGAATATCGGCGCGTTCAACGTCGGTAACGCCCTCGGCGCCTGGGTCGGCGGCAGCGTCATCGCCCACGGTTACGGCCTGACCAGCGTGCCGCTCGCCGCCGCCGCGCTGGCGGTGCTCGCGCTGCTGGTGACGCTGATTACTTTCCGTCAGAACGGCAATGCCGATCTGGCCCCGGCAACTAACTGATTACTTTCCACTTACGAGGGTTGTAGACATGGCAACTATTTTTGATCCGATCAAACTGGGCGACATCGAGCTGGCCAACCGCATCATCATGGCGCCGCTGACCCGCTGCCGCGCTGACGAAGGTCGCGTACCAAACGCGCTGATGGCCGAATACTACGTACAGCGCGCCTCCGCTGGCCTGATCCTCAGCGAAGCCACGTCGGTGACGCCAATGGGTGTCGGCTACCCGGACACCCCGGGCATCTGGTCCAACGATCAAGTGCGTGGCTGGGCCAACGTCACCAAAGCCATTCACGGCGCTGGCGGCAAGATCTTCCTGCAACTGTGGCACGTCGGTCGCGTCTCGCACCCGTCGTACCTCGACGGTGAAGCACCGGTGGCACCGAGCGCGATCCAGCCAAAAGGTCACGTCAGCCTGGTGCGCCCACTGGCCGACTACCCAACCCCGCGCGCTCTGGAAACCGCTGAAATCGCCGACATCGTCGACGCCTACCGCACCGGTGCCGAAAACGCCAAAGCCGCTGGTTTCGACGGCGTGGAAATCCACGGCGCCAACGGTTACCTGCTCGACCAGTTCCTGCAAAGCAGCACCAACCAGCGCACCGACAATTACGGTGGCTCGCTGGAAAACCGTGCACGTCTGCTGCTGGAAGTGACTGACGCGGCGATCGAAGTCTGGGGCGCTGGTCGCGTGGGTGTGCACCTGGCACCGCGTGCCGACTCCCATGACATGGGCGACGACAACCTGGCGGAAACCTTCACCTACGTCGCACGGGAACTGGGCAAGCGCGGCATCGCGTTCATCTGCTCCCGTGAGAAAGAAGGCGCCGACAGCCTCGGCCCGCAACTGAAAGAAGCTTTCGGTGGCCCGTACATTGCTAACGAACGCTTTACCAAGGACAGCGCCAACGAGTGGCTGGCCAGCGGCAAGGCTGACGCGGTGGCGTTCGGCGTGCCGTTCATTGCCAATCCGGATCTGCCGGCTCGTTTGAAAGCTGATGCGCCGTTGAATGATGCGCGTCCGGAGCTGTTCTACGGTAAGGGGCCGGTCGGTTATATCGACTATCCAGCGCTGTAAGGCATCACGCAGAAACGCGAAAGCCCCCGACTTGTGAGAGTCGGGGGCTTTTTTTGTGTTCGCCTGGAGAATGGTTGCGCGGCTGAGTACGTAGCCCCCTCACCCCAGCCCTCTCCCAGGGGAGAGGGAGCCGATCTGTGTGCGTTTCAAATCTGGCGTTCGACCTGATATCTCAGGTCCGCGTATCTCGAAAGATCACCCCGGTCAGTCCCCTCTACCTCTGGGAGAGGGTTAGGGTGAGGGCAAGCCGCTCACACTCATTCACATGGACGACACAAATTCCCTACAAAATGCGTAGCTCGCTACGTTTAGACTCCCCCGCTGCGAAGCTATATAAAGGCAGGCCAATTGACATAAGCTGTGCCAATTACGCATTTTGTTTCATTTGCGCAGGCTGGGGCTCAGGCGCAGCATATCCAACCCTGTATCGACCCAACGCTCGGCCTCGGCATGCAGCTCAAAGCTGTCCGGCGCCAGAAGCCATCCATACAGCAGGCCATCGATGTAAGCGTGAATGCTGATGGCCGCGCGGGCAGTGTCGAGATCTTCCGGCAACTGGCCGCGATTCACCGCATTACGCAGGGTCAGCCCGATGCGCTCATTGCATTCGAGACTGGCCACCCGGCGCTGCTGGCGCAAATCGCACATTTCATCGGTGAACTCGCACTTATGAAACAGAATTTCGTTGATACGCCGGGTTTTCGGGTCCAGCGCAACTTGATGAAACAAATGAATCAGCAATTTGCGCATGCAGCCCAGTGGGTCGAGTTCGTCTTCGCTCTCACTGGCCTTAGCCAATTCATCCAGCGGCTCATGCAGGCTGTCGAGCATAGCCTGAACCAGGTCCGCCTTATTGCTGAAATGCCAGTAAATAGCGCCGCGCGTAACACCGGCCATTGTCGCAATATCGGCCAGCGTCGTACGGGCGACGCCCCTTTCATAAAAGGCTTTCTCCGCCGCTTCCAGAATCTGGCTACGGGTTTCTTGAGCTTCCTCTTTGGTACGACGGACCATGACAGTAAAACCTCAAACAGGATGTTTCAGGGATGGCTGAATATCCGCTGAATAAAGAGGGGGCGATCTCTCGCGGATCGGCTCCCCGGCCTACAATTTCAAACCTTGCAACGACTTTTGTAACGGGCTGGGTACGCGGCAAAGGTATTTACAAACAACCATGAACGTAAGTATATTCCTTAGCAAGCTACTTATCCACCCGGTATCCTTTTTTTACCCTTACACACTTCTTGTGCGCTTTTTGCGCGCCTGACCCGAGGATCTTCATGCAATTCAAGCCAGCTGTTACCGCTCTGGTCACTGCCGTCGCCCTGGCATCGCTGCTCAGCGGATGTAAAAAGGAAGAAGCGGCACCGGCCGCTCCACCGCCTCAGGTCGGCGTCGTCACCCTGCAACCACAAGCGTTTACCCTCACCTCCGAACTGCCGGGTCGCACCAGTGCGTTCCGCATCGCTGAAGTGCGTCCACAGGTCAACGGCATCATTCTCAAGCGTCTGTTCAAGGAAGGCGGCGATGTCAAAGCCGGCCAGCAGCTGTATCAGATCGATCCGTCGGTCTATGAAGCGACCCTGAAAAGCGCCGAAGCCAATCTGCGTTCGACCAAGTCGATCTCCGACCGCTACAAGCAACTGGTCGATGAGCAGGCCGTGAGCCGTCAGGAATACGACACCGCTGTGTCGAACCGCATGGAATCGGAAGCGTCGCTGCAGAGCGCGCAGATCAACGTGCGTTACACCAAGGTTTACGCGCCGATCTCCGGCCGTATCGGTCGTTCTTCGGTCACCGAAGGCGCACTGGTCAGCAATGGCCAGGCCGACGCGATGGCGACGATCCAGCAACTGGACCCGATTTACGTCGACGTCACCCAGTCCTCGGTTGAGCTGCTGGAATTGCGCCGCGAGCTGGAAAGCGGTCGCCTGCAGAAGTCCGGCGATACCGCCGCAGCGGTCAAACTGACCCTTGAAGACGGCAGCCAGTACAAGCTCGACGGTAAGCTGGAATTCTCCGAAGTCACGGTCGACCCGACTACCGGTTCCGTAACCCTGCGCGCAGTGTTCCCGAACCCGGATCACACCCTGCTGCCAGGCATGTTCGTTCGTGCCCAGTTGCAGGCCGGCGTCAACGCTGCGGCCATTCTGGCGCCGCAACAAGGCGTGACCCGCGACCTCAAAGGCACCCCGACCGCTCTGGTCGTTGGCGCCGACAACAAGGTCGAGCTGCGTCAGCTCAAGGCCAGCCGCACCGTCGGCAGCCAGTGGCTGATCGAAGACGGCCTGAAGGCTGGCGATCGCTTGATCACCGAAGGACTGCAATACGTGCGTCCGGGTGTTCAGGTGAGCCCGTCCGAAGCCACTAACGTAGGCAACAAGAACCCGGCCCCCGCTCAGGCAGCTGACAAAGCCGCCGGCGGCAAAGGGGAGTAATCCATGTCAAAATTCTTCATCGACCGTCCGATTTTCGCCTGGGTAATTGCCCTGGTGATCATGCTGGTCGGGGCACTTTCGATCCTGAAATTGCCGATCAACCAGTACCCGAGCATTGCGCCGCCGGCCATTGCGATCTCCGTGACCTACCCGGGCGCTTCGGCGCAAACCGTGCAGGACACTGTGGTCCAGGTAATCGAGCAGCAGCTCAACGGTATCGACAACCTGCGTTATGTGTCCTCGGAAAGTAACTCCGACGGCAGCATGACCATCACCGCGACTTTCGAGCAAGGCACCAACTCCGACACCGCGCAGGTGCAGGTTCAGAACAAGCTGAACCTCGCGACCCCGCTGTTGCCGCAGGAAGTGCAGCAACAAGGTATCCGCGTAACCAAGGCAGTGAAAAACTTCCTCTTGGTGATCGGCGTGGTATCGCGTGACGGCAGCATGACCAAGGACGACTTGTCCAACTACATCGTGTCGAACATGCAGGATCCGATTTCGCGGACCGCCGGTGTCGGTGACTTCCAGGTCTTCGGTGCCCAGTACGCGATGCGCATCTGGCTCGATCCGGCCAAGTTGAACAAGTACAACCTGACCCCGGCTGACGTCAGCTCCGCGATTTCGGCGCAGAACGTCCAGGTGTCGTCCGGTCAGCTCGGTGGTTTGCCGGCGCTGCCAGGCCAGCAACTGAACGCCACGATCATCGGCAAGACCCGTCTGCAGACTGCCGAGCAGTTCAAGGCGATTCTGCTGAAGGTTAATCAGGACGGCTCGCAAGTGCGCGTCGGTGATGTTGCCGACGTCGGTCTGGGTGGTGAGAACTCGACCATTTCTGCTCAGTTCAACGGCAAACCGTCCTCCGGTCTGGCGGTGAAACTGGCCAACGGCGCCAACGCCCTCGACACCGCCAAAGCCCTGCGCAAGACGATTGACGAGCTCAAGCCGTTCTTCCCGCAAGGCATGGAAGTGGTGTTCCCGTACGACACCACGCCAGTGGTGACCGAGTCGATCAAAGGTGTAGTTGAAACCCTGGTCGAAGCGATCGTGCTGGTGTTCCTGGTGATGTTCCTGTTCCTGCAGAACTTCCGCGCCACCGTCATCACTACGATGACTGTGCCGGTGGTATTGCTCGGTACGTTCGGCATCCTCGCGGCCTTCGGTTTCAGCATCAACACCCTGACCATGTTCGGTATGGTGCTGGCCATCGGCTTGCTGGTGGACGACGCCATCGTGGTGGTGGAAAACGTCGAGCGGGTGATGAGCGAAGAAGGCTTGTCACCGAAGGAAGCGACCAAGAAGTCCATGGGCCAGATCCAGGGCGCACTGGTCGGTATTGCCCTGGTTCTGTCGGCGGTATTGCTGCCGATGGCGTTCTTCAGCGGTTCCACCGGTGTGATCTACAAGCAGTTCTCGATCACCATCGTTTCGGCCATGGCCCTGTCGGTACTGGTCGCGCTGATTTTCACCCCGGCGCTCTGCGCGACCATGCTCAAGGCGATTCCGAAAGGCGAGCACGGCACGCCGAAAACCGGTTTCTTCGGTTGGTTCAACCGCAGTTTCGATCGTGGTGTCAGAAGCTACGAGCGCGGTGTCGGCAACATGCTGTCGCGCAAAGCCCCGTATCTGCTGGCGTATGTGCTGATCGTGGTCGGCATGATCTGGCTGTTTACCCGCATTCCGACCGCGTTCCTGCCGGAAGAAGACCAGGGCGTACTGTTCGCCCAGGTGCAAACCCCGGCCGGTTCCAGTGCCGAACGTACTCAAGTCGTGATCGACGAAATGCGTTCCTACCTGCTGGAGAAAGAATCCGGCGCGGTCGCCTCGGTGTTCACCGTGAACGGCTTCAACTTCGCCGGTCGCGGTCAGAGTTCGGGTCTGGCGTTCATCATGCTCAAACCGTGGGATGAGCGTGACGCGAGCAACAGCGTGTTCGCCCTCGCCCAACGTGCACAGCAACACTTCTTCAGCTTCCGCGATGCGATGGTGTTTGCTTTCGCCCCGCCAGCGGTACTGGAATTGGGTAACGCCACCGGTTTCGACGTGTTCCTGCAGGACCGCGCCGGTATCGGTCACGAAAAACTGATGGAAGCGCGTAACCAGTTCCTCGGTCTGGCGGCGCAGAGCAAGGTGCTCTATCAGGTGCGTCCGAACGGTTTGAACGACGAGCCGCAATACCACCTGGAAATCGACGATCAGAAGGCCCAGGCCCTCGGCGTGAGCATCGCCGATATCAACAGCACCCTGTCGATCTCCTTCGGTAGTAGCTACGTCAACGACTTCATCGACCGTGGTCGAGTGAAGAAGGTCTACGTGCAAGGTCAGGCCGGTGCTCGCATGAGCCCTGAAGACTTGAAGAAGTGGTACGTGCGCAACAGTGCCGGGACCATGGTGCCGTTCTCCGCGTTCGCCAAGGGCGAGTGGATCTACGGCTCGCCGAAACTGGCGCGTTACAACGGTGTAGAAGCGATGGAGATCCTCGGTTCTCCGGCGCCGGGTTACTCCACCGGTGAAGCGATGGCCGAAGTCGAAGCGATTGCCAAGAAGCTGCCGGCCGGTGTCGGTATCTCCTGGACGGGTCTGTCCTATGAGGAACGGCTGTCGGGTTCGCAAGCGCCAGCGCTGTACGCTTTGTCGCTGCTGATGGTGTTCCTGTGTCTGGCGGCGCTGTACGAGAGCTGGTCGATTCCTATCGCGGTGATGCTCGTGGTACCGCTGGGGATCATCGGTGCGCTGCTGGCCACTAGCTTGCGCGGTCTGTCCAACGACGTGTACTTCCAGGTAGGTCTGTTGACGACCATCGGTCTGGCGGCTAAAAACGCCATTCTGATCGTCGAGTTCGCCAAGGAACTGCATGAACAGGGACGCAGCCTGCGGGATGCGGCGATTGAAGCCTGCCGTATGCGTCTGCGCCCGATCATCATGACCTCGCTGGCCTTCGTCCTCGGTGTTGTACCGTTGGCGATCTCCACCGGCGCCGGTTCAGGCAGTCAACATGCGATCGGTACGGGCGTGATTGGCGGTATGCTCACGGCCACGATCCTGGCGATCTTCTGGGTCCCACTGTTCTTCGTTACGGTTTCGTCCATCGGCCAGCGTAAGATCGCTGACGAGGATGAAGCTACTGAAACTCCTAAAGAGGCTGGCCAATGAGCAAGTCGCTACTCTCCATCGCAGTCGCCGCCTTCGTGCTGAGCGGTTGTTCGCTGATACCTGACTATCAGCAGCCTGAGGCTCCGGTCGCAGGTCAGTACCCGCAGGGGCCGGCGTATTCGCCGGCCCAGGCTCCGGCGCAGGCCGCTGCCGAGCAAGGCTGGAAGCAGTTTTTCCATGACCCGGCGCTGCAACAGCTGATTCAGGTCTCCCTGGAAAACAACCGCGACCTGCGCGTCGCGGCGCTGAACATCGACGCCTATGCGGCTCAATACCGCATTCAGCGTGCCGATCTGTTCCCGGCCGTTTCGGCCAATGCCAGCGGTAGCCGTCAACGGGTTCCGGCCCGTGCCTCGCAGACCGGCGAGTCGAGCATCAGTAGCTCCTACTCCGCCACCGTCGGCATCAGCGCCTACGAACTCGACCTGTTCGGTCGTGTGCGTAGCCTGAGCGAACAAGCGCTGCAACAATACTTCGCCACTGAAGAAGCACGTCGCAGCACTCAGATCAGTCTGGTCGCCAGCGTCGCCAATGCTTACCTGACCTGGCAAGCGGACAAGGAACTGCTCAAGCTGACGCAAGACACCCTCGGTGCCTTCGAAGAAAGCTACAAGCTGACCAGCCGCAGCAACGAAGTCGGCGTGGCTTCGGCGCTGGATCTGGCGCAGTCGCGCACATCCGTGGAAAACGCCCGGGCACAACTGGCACGTTACACCCGCCAGGTGGCGCAGGACGAAAACAGCCTGACCCTGCTGCTCGGCACCGGTATCCCGGCCAACCTGCAAGCGGCCAAACCGCTGGCCGATGACCTGCTCAGCGACGTGCCGCCGGGTCTGCCTTCGGACTTGCTGCAACGTCGTCCGGACATCCTGCAAGCCGAGTACAACCTGAAAGCGGCCAACGCCAACATCGGTGCGGCCCGTGCCGCGTTCTTCCCGAGCATCAGCCTGACCGCCAACGCGGGCAGCCTGAGCCCGGATCTGTCCGGCCTGTTCAAGGGTGGTTCGGGAACGTGGCTGTTCCAGCCGCAGATCAACCTGCCGATCTTCAACGCCGGCAGCCTGCGCGCCAGCCTCGACGCCGCCAAGATCCAGAAGGACATTGGCGTGGCGAACTACGAGAAGTCCATTCAAACGGCCTTCCAGGAAGTCGCCGACGGCCTCGCCGCACGTCAGACCTACACCGAGCAGCTGCAAGCGCAGCGTGACTTCGTGCAGGCCAACCAGGATTACTACCGCTTGGCCGAGCGTCGCTACCGCATCGGCGTCGACAGCAACCTGACCTTCCTCGATGCCCAGCGTCAGCTGTTCAGCGCGCAACAAGCGCTGATCACCGACCGCCTCGCGCAGCTGACCAGTGCGGTCAACCTGTACAAGGCTCTGGGCGGTGGCTGGAATGCGCAAACCGCGCAGAACGAACAGCTGAAAGAAGAAGCGCCGAAGATGAAGTTGTTCTGATCATCGGCTGAATACAAGGAGCCCACCGATTGGTGGGCTTTTTGTTGCCTGTCTGAAAGTTGTGGTGTCTGGACGGGCCCCTTCGCGAGCAAGCTCGCTCCCACAAGGGAGCGCATTCCAAATGTGGGAGCGAGCTTGCTCGCGAAGAGGCCCGCACATTCACCCAAAACACCCGGCTCAATCTTGCGTTCGATAATCGCCCAAAACCCGCTTTACCCAATTGAATCCGAACATCCGCGCCCCGCACCATTCGCTCCACAAAACCAATAACAACAGGTTCGACACCATGCTCCCGCGCCCTGCCCCGTCCGGCTGATTGCCGTCGTTTCACCCTGAACACTTTTCATGTCTGCACCCCGAAAACCCGGTGGCAGCGCACCCGTTCGCCTTAAAAAAACAAGAGAGACCCCAGCTATGACAACCTCCCCTGCGCCCTACGCACTTCCGGGCCTTTTCGCCCTCGCCCTGGCCGGCGCGGCGCTGCCCGCTGCGGCTGAAGAAGCCGGTTTCATTGAAGGGGCCAAGGTCAACCTGAACTTGCGCAACTTCTACATCAACCGCAACTTCACCAACCCGACCAAGGCCCAGGGCAAGGCTGAAGAGTGGACGCAGAACTTCATCCTCGACGCCAAGTCCGGCTTCACTCAGGGCACCGTCGGCTTCGGCATGGACGTGCTCGGTTTATATTCGGTGAAACTCGATGGCGGCAAAGGCACCGGCGGCACCCAATTGCTGCCGCTGGATCACGATGGACGCCCGGCGGACAACTTCGGCCGCACCAACGTTGCCTTCAAGGCCAAATTTTCCCAGACCGAAGTAAAGGTCGGCGAGTGGATGCCGGTGCTGCCGATTCTGCGTTCGGACGACGGTCGCTCGCTGCCGCAAACCTTTCGTGGCGGCCAGATCACCTCGAAGGAAATCGACGGCCTGACTCTCTACGGCGGCCAGTTCCGCGCCAACAGCCCGCGCGACGACAGCAGCATGAGCGACATGTCGATGACCGGCAAAGCGGCATTCACCTCTGATCGCTTCAACTTTCAGGGCGGTGAATACGTTTTCAATGAAAAACGCACGCAAATCGGTTTGTGGAACGCCGAACTCAAGGACATCTACAGCCAGCAATATGTGAACCTGATCCACAGCCAGCCACTCGGCGACTGGACGCTGGGCGCCAACCTCGGCTTCTTCTACGGCAAGGACGACGGCAGCGCCCGCGCCGGCGATCTCGACAATAAAACCTGGTCGGGCATGTTCTCGGCGAAGTACGGCGGCAACACCTTCTACGTCGGCCTGCAGAAACTCACCGGCGACAGCGCGTGGATGCGGGTCAACGGCACCAGCGGCGGCACGCTGGCCAACGACAGCTACAACGCCAGTTATGACAATGCACAGGAACGCTCCTGGCAGTTGCGTCACGACTACAACTTCGCCGCCATGGGTGTTCCGGGCCTGACGCTGATGAACCGCTATATCAGCGGGGACAACGTGCACACCGGGACGGTCACCGATGGCAAGGAATGGGGCCGCGAATCGGAACTGGGCTACACGGTGCAGAGCGGCACGCTCAAGGATCTGAACTTCAGATGGCGCAACTCGACCATGCGTCGTGATTACAGCAACAACGAGTTCGACGAAAACCGCTTGATCGTCAGCTACCCGATCAGCCTTCTCTAAACACACATCCCCCCTGTGGGAGCGAGCTTGCTCGCGAAAGCGGCGTGACATTCAAAAGAGATGTCGACTGACACAACGCCTTCGCGAGCAAGCTCGCTCCCACATTGAATCTGCGCCACTGGTCAGGAGAAGTGGCACTTCGCGGGGCGGCGGGTAAAGTGACAAAACCTGAAGGACTCAGGTGCTTCACCCTTTCCGCTTCCGTCGTCGTAGTCGGTCCTCAAGTTGTGCGCCAGGTTGTCATCGGAAGACACCGCCGATCACCGGAGGACTACCTCATGATCTCTCGCGTCAAAGCAACACCCGACTGGGACGCCAAGGCGTACCAGCAGTTCTCTCGTCTCAGGCAACGCCCGGTCAACGAATTGCTCGACCGCATCGACCTGCAAAATCCCCAAAGCATCATCGACCTCGGCTGCGGCACAGGCATCGCCACGCAATTGTTGGCCGAGCGCTGGCCACGCGCGCAGCTGCAGGGCATCGACAGTTCCGCGCAGATGCTGGACCAGGCACGGTGCCTGCCAATCAAGGCGTTGTGGCGACACTGCGACTTGCTCGATTGGCAACCCGAGCAGCCGGCGGATCTGCTGCTCGCTGCCGCCGTGCTGCACTTTATCGATGGCCATGAAACGTTGCTCCCACGCCTGCTTGGCCACCTCAACCCCGGCGGCTGTCTGGCGGCGCACATGCCCGACTGGCGCGATGCCCCGTGGTATCGACTGATGCTCGACACCCTCGAAGACGCCGGCCCGGGCGGCACGCCATTGGGCACACCTGAACTGCGTCAGCGCATGGCGTCGCGGCCGTTGTTGGCGCTGGAGGATTACTACCGTTTGCTCGCGCCCATGACCACGTCGCTGGATATCTGGGAGACCGAGCAGTTGCAGGTGGTCGACGGCAAGTCGCCGGTGTACGACTGGGTGAAGGTCTCGGCGCTGCGACCGGTGATGCAGGCGCTGGATTCAGCGGAACAGGCGCGGTTTATCTATCACTATCTGATGCGGGTGCATAAGCATTATCCACAGGAGGGGGATGGACATACGTTGTTTGCGTTCAAGCGGATATTCATTGTGGCCAGGGTTTGAATGAGTTGGGCTGGTTGATGCGCAACGGCGTCTGCCCCCTTCGCGAGCAAGCTCGCTCCCACATTGGACTTGTGTCGATCACAAAACAAATGTGGGAGCGAGCTTGCTCGCGAAGGCGTAATTTCAGGCGCCGTCACTCCCGGGATTCGACTCCTAGCTCATCCCACACCGACTCGGCCAAATGAAACGTCGCATTCGCCGCCGGGATCCCGCAATAAATCGCACTCTGCATGATCACTTCCTTGATCTCGCCCCGGCTAACGCCGTTATTGGCTGCTGCGCGCAGATGCAGTTTCAGCTCGCCTTCGCGGTTCATGCCGATCAACATCGCGATGGTGATCAAACTGCGCGTGTGCCGAGGCAGCCCCGGACGCGTCCAGATATCGCCCCAGGCATGCCGGGTGATCATTTCCTGAAACTCCGAGTTGAACTCGGTCAGCGTGGTCAGGCTGCGATCAACATGCGCATCGCCCAGCACCGCGCGGCGCACTTGCATGCCGTCGTCGTAACGTTGTTTCTCGTCCACAAAAACTTCCTCACTTGGCCTGCAAAAACGCCAACACGCGATCACTGAAATCCGCACCAGCCTGCACGTTGGACAGGTGCGCGGCATAGAACTCGGCGTATTCGGCACCGCGTACATGTTCCTGAATAAAGTGCCCACCGGACGGCGGCGTCACCGCATCTTCGGTGCCGGCAATCACCAGCAACGGCACGTTGATCGACGCCAGTTGCTCGCGAAAATCGGCATCACGCACCGCTGCGCAGTTGGCCGCATAACCCTCTGGCGAAGTGGCCGCGAGCATGTCGGTAATCTGCTTGGCTGCCGCCGGATGTGCAGCGGAAAAATCCGGAGTAAACCAACGGGCAATCGACGCATCACGCAGGGCAACCATCGCCGCCGCGCCATCGCGCAGCACGGTTTCGATGCGTGGATTCCACACCGACGGATCGCCGATTTTAGCCGCTGTGTTGCAGACGATCAGCTTGTGCAGACGATGACCAGCATTGATCCCCAGCCACTGGCCGATCAGGCCACCCATCGATAATCCGCAGAAATACGCACGCTCAATGTTCAGTGCATCCAGCAGGCCGAGCACATCGTGACCGAGTTGCTTGATGCTGTACGGCCCCGGCGTCACCAGCGATTGGCCATGGCCACGGGTGTCGAAGCGCAGCACGCGGAAATGCTCGGTAAACGCCGGCATCTGCGCGTCCCACATGTGCAGATCAGTGCCCAACGAATTGGACAGCACCAGCACCGGTACATCGACCGGGCCCTCTATTTCATAGTGCAGTTCGCCATCGGCGAGTTGAACGAAAGCCACAGCCCTCTCCTTTCAGTCAGACAATGCGTTGTGTTCGGCCACCGCGCGCTCGACCCAGGTTGTCGCCTGACCGAGGTAATGAGCGGGGTTCAAAAGGTGATCGAGTTCAGCGCTGCTCAACTCGGCGGTAACCTTGGGTTCGTCACCGAGTACGGCGCGCAAATGGCGCTGCTCGGCCACCGCGCGTTTGCAGCATTGCTCAAGCAGATGATGCGCGGTGTCGCGGCCGACCCGTTGCGCAAGCACGATGCTCACCGCTTCGGCCAGCACCAGCCCTTGGGTCAACTTGAGGTTGCGCGCCATGCGTTCGGCGTCGACTTCCAGCCCTTGCGCTAACAACCGAGCCTGTTGCAACGAACCCGACACCAGGCAGCAAATCTCCGGCAAGGTTTCCCATTCGGCATGCCACAGACCGAGGCTGCGTTCGTGCTCCTGTGGCATCGCGCTGAACAGCGTCGAGACCAGCCCCGGCACCCGCGTCGCCGCGCCGATCAACACCGCAGCACCGACCGGATTGCGTTTGTGCGGCATGGTCGACGAACCGCCCTTGCCCGGCGCCGATGGCTCGAAAACCTCGGCGGTTTCGGTCTGCATCAACAGGCTGATGTCGCGGCCGAATTTGCCGAGGCTGCCGGCGATCAAACCGAGCACCGCGCCGAACTCCACCACGCGATCACGCTGGGTGTGCCACGGCTGTTCGGGCAAGCTCAGTTGCAGTTCTTCGGCCAGGGCTTCAGCGATTGGCAAGGCCTGCGCGCCAAGTGCCGCGAGCGTGCCGGACGCGCCGCCAAATTGCAGCACCAGCAGACGCGGCTTGAGTTCGCGTAGACGCTGACGGCTGCGAGTCACGGCGCCCAACCATCCCGCGATTTTCATGCCGAGGGTGACCGGCGTCGCGTGCTGCAGCCAGGTGCGTCCAGCCAACGGCGTCGCCGCATGGCGTTGTGCTTGAGCGGCAAGTGAATCGGCCAGTTGCGCCAGATCGCTTTCAATCAGTTCCAGCGCCTGACGCAATTGCAGCACCAGCCCGGAATCCATCACGTCCTGACTGGTCGCGCCCAAATGCACATAGCGCTCAGCCTCGGCATCGGTCGCGGCAATCTGTTTACCCAACGCCTTGACCACCGGAATCGCCGAATTGCCAGCCGTGGCAATCGCCTCGCCCAACGCCGCGAAGTCATACAAACCGGCGCTGCACGCCGCCGCAATCGGTGCCACGGCAGACGCCGGAATCAAACCAACCCGCGCCTCGGCCCGGGCCAGCGCCGCTTCGAAGTCGAGCATGGCCTGCACGCGGCCCTGATCGCAGAACACTTCACGCATATCGCGGGCAGTGAAATAGGCATCGAACAATTGATTGCCCGGTCGCTGAGTCATAAACAGTCCTTGCCGGCGCGGGCCGAGGCGGCCCGCGCGCTTCGGGTTAGAGATCGTGGTGCAAGTACGCCGCCTGTTTCGGCAGGCGCAGGCTGAACAGGAACGCGATCGCCATCATCGCCGTCACGTACCAGTAGAAGGAGTTTTCCATGCCGATGTTCTTCAGGCTCAGAGCGACGAATTCCGCTGACCCGCCGAAGATCGCATTCGCCACCGCATAGGCCAGACCAACGCCTAGTGCACGGACTTCCGGCGGGAACATTTCGGCTTTCACCAAGCCACTGATCGAGGTATAGAAACTGACAATTGCCAGCGCCACGGTGATCAGCACAAACGCCAGGAACGGGCTGCTGACGCTTTTCAGGCTCAACAGAATCGGCACGGTAAACAGCGTACCGAGTGCGCCGAACCAAAGCATCGAATTACGTCGACCGATCTTGTCAGCGAGCATGCCGAACAGCGGCTGCATGCACATATACAGGAACAGCGCGCCGGTCATGATGTAGCTGGCGGTCTTGGCGTGCATGCCGGCGGTGTTCACCAGATACTTCTGCATGTACGTGGTGAAGGTGTAGAAAATCAGCGAGCCACCGGCGGTATAACCCAGCACGGTGATGAACGCGGCTTTGTGATCGCGGAACAGTGCGCTGATGCTACCGGCGTCCTTGTGTGCACGGGTTTCCTTGTTGGTGGTCTCTTTCAGCGAACGACGCAGGAACAATGAAATCAGCGCCGCCACCGCACCGACCACAAACGGAATCCGCCAGCCGTAGGCACGCAGGTCTTCTTCGGTGAGGAATTGCTGCAGCACTACCACCAGCGACACGGCCAGCAGTTGCCCGCCGATCAGCGTCACGTACTGGAACGAGGCGAAGAATCCGCGCTGGCCCTTGAGGGCGACTTCGCTCATGTAAGTCGCAGTGGTGCCGTACTCGCCACCGACCGACAGGCCTTGCAGCAAGCGTGCGAACAACAGCAGGACTGGTGCCCAGACGCCGATATCCTTGTAAGTCGGCAGACAGGCGATCAGCAACGAGCCGAAGCACATCATCAGAATCGAGATGAGCATCGAGTTCTTGCGGCCGTGCTTGTCGGCAACACGGCCGAAAATCCAGCCACCAATCGGGCGCATCAGGAAGCCGGCAGCGAACACGCCAGCGGTGTTGACCAACTGCACCGTCGGGTTGTCGGAGGGGAAAAACGCCGGGGCGAAATAGATCGCGCAAAAGGCATAGACGTAGAAGTCGAACCATTCGACGAGGTTGCCGGACGAGGCGCCGACAATGGCAAAGATGCGCTTGCTGCGCTCTTCACCGGTGTAATGGGAGGTGGTGGTTGTCATTGTTTTTCACTCGATAGGGACAGTGAGAGTCTAGACATACTTTGCAACAGTCCCGTTCCACAGTTCCATCTGCAACACAGTTCTCCCCTGTGGGAGCGAGCCTGCTCGCGAAGAGGGAGTGTCAGACGACATTTATGTTGGCTGACCCACCGCTTTCGCGAGCAGGCTCGCTCCCACAGGGGATTGGGTGTTCTTCAGTAATCGAAGAACACGGTTTCGGCATCAGTGCCCTGCAAAATCACGTTCCACTGGTAAACACCCGACGCATCCTGCTTGGCCAGCAAGGTACTGCGACGCTCAGCCGGGACGCATTCGAGCAACGGATCATCAACGTTGGCCGGCTCGCCCTCAAAGTAAATCCGCGTCAGCAAGTGCTTCACCAACCCGCGCGCAAACACCAGTACCACCAAGTGCGGCGCTTGGGTCGAACCTTTCAGGCCCTCAACTGCACCCGGTTTGATCGTGGTGAAACGAAACCGCCCTTCAGCATCCACCGGCACCCGGCCGAAACCTTCAAAGTGCGGATCGAGCGGTTTGTCCTGCTCGTCTTCCGGGTGATCGTATTTGCCGGCGGCGTTGGCCTGCCAGACTTCGAGCATCGCGTCGTTGACGACATCGCCATTGCCATCCACCACTTGCCCGGTGATCGCCACGCGCTCGCCGAGGGTCTGCTCATTGGCGAGGTCTTCACGGTTCAGCCAGGTCAGGCCGATGTGGTAATACGGCCCGACGGTGTGGGACGTGGTCGCAGTCAGCGTCATCTTATTTCTCCATCGGCGTGGCTTCACGCCCGCGCAGCACGATGTCCCAGCGATAACCGAGGGCGTAGGACGGAATGGTTTTTTCCAGATCGAAACTGGCGATCAGACGTTCCTTGGCCGAAGTGTCCGGCACGCAGTTGTAGATCGGGTCGTACGCCAGTAGCGGATCGCCCGGGAAATACATTTGCGTAACCAGACGGGTGAGGATGCTCGGCCCGAACAGCGAAAAGTGGATATGCGCCGGGCGCCAGGCATTGTGGTGGTTACCCCACGGATAAGCGCCGGGCTTGATGGTCTGGAACTGATACCAGCCATCGGCGTCGGTGACGGTACGGCCGGTGCCGGTAAAGTTCGGGTCCAGCGGCGCGTCATGCAGGTCGCGCTTGTGGTTGTAGCGGCCGGCGGCGTTGGCCTGCCAGATCTCGACGAGAATCCCCGGCACCGGCAGACCGTTTTCGTCCAGTACACGACCGTGAATGATGATGCGTTCGCCCTGTGGCTCGCCTTCATGCTGTGCAGTCAGATCGTTGTCGGTATCGCCTACACGTTCGGCGCCGATGGTCGGGCCGGTGATTTCCGACAGCGAATGCGGCAGAAACACCAACGGCTTCGACGGCGAGCGCAGGTTGGTGGATTGATACGTCGGGTGCAGGTACTCAGGCTGAGTGCCTTCCTGCGGACGACGGTAACCAGGCTTGTCAGACATGTCGCTTTCCTCTGTTCTTTTTCTTCACGGCTTGCGTCAGACGCGTTCGATGGCCAGGGCCAGACCTTGGCCGACACCGACGCACATGGTCGCCAGACCTTTCTTGCCACCGGTCTTTTCCAACTGATGCAGCGCGGTCAGCACCAGACGCGCACCGCTCATGCCCAGCGGGTGACCCAAGGCAATGGCGCCACCGTTCGGGTTGACCTGCGCAGCGTCATCCGCCAGACCCAGTTCACGCAGCACCGCCAAGCCTTGGCTGGCAAACGCTTCGTTGAGTTCGATCACGTCAAAATCGCTGACCGCGACGCCCAGGCGCTCGATCAGTTTGCGTACCGCCGGTACCGGGCCGATGCCCATTACCCGAGGCGCGACACCGGCGCTGGCCATGCCGAGCACTTTGGCGCGGGCGGTCAGGCCGTGTTTTTTCACGGCTTCGGCGGAAGCCAGAATCAGCGCGGCGGCACCGTCATTGACGCCGGAGGCATTGCCGGCGGTGACGGTTTTGTCCGGGCCGTTGACCGGTTTCAGCTTGGTCAGCGCTTCAATCGTGGTGTCGGCGCGCGGATGTTCATCCTGGCTGACCACGGTTTCGCCCTTCTTGTGCGTGATCCGTACTTCGACGATTTCTTCAGCGAAGTAGCCGGCAGCCTGTGCGGCGGCGGTGCGTTGCTGACTGCGCAGGGCAAACGCATCCTGATCGGCGCGCGACACTTTATAGTCGTCGGCGACGTTGTCGGCGGTCTGCGGCATTGCGTCGACGCCGTATTGCGCCTTCATCAGCGGGTTGATGAAACGCCAGCCGATGGTGGTGTCTTCCAGTTTCATGTTGCGCGAGAACGCTGCGTCAGCCTTGCCCATCACGAACGGTGCACGGGACATCGACTCGACGCCGCCGGCAATCGCCAGCTCCATCTCGCCGCTGGCGATGGCGCGAAATGCGGTGCCGATCGCGTCCATGCCCGAAGCGCAGAGACGATTAAGGGTCACGCCCGGTACGCTTTCCGGCAGGCCCGCCAGCAGCAGCGCCATGCGCGCAACGTTGCGGTTGTCTTCGCCGGCCTGGTTGGCGCAGCCGAGGAAGACTTCGTCGATGGCGTTCCAGTTCACCGAGGGATTGCGTTCCATCAGGGCCTTGATCGGCACAGCGGCCAGGTCATCGGCACGCACAGCGGACAAACCGCCGCCGAACCGGCCGATCGGGGTGCGAATCGCATCGCAGATATAAACCTCACGCATCATGCTTCTCCCGGTGCCTGGCCGTGGGCGGCGGCCGTGCGCGCTTCGAGATCGCGCAGCGCGGTCAGTTCGACATCGGTCGGTTCAGCGGTGGTTTCGACGCTGTCAGCAAAACGAATCGCCCAACCGGTGGCCGCGACCACTTGCTCGCGGGTCACGCCCGGGTGCAGTGCGGTGACCACGAATTCGTGGGTGCCCTCTTCCGGCTCCATGATGCACAGGTCGGTGATGATCCCGACCGGCCCGGCGCCCGGCAGGCCCAGACGTTTGCGTGAATCGCCGCCCTCGCCGTGGCCGACCGAGGTAATGAAATCGAGCTTGTCGACAAACGAACGCGACGACTGTTTAAGGATGATCAACACGCTTTTCGCCGAACCGGCAATTTCCGGCGCGCCACCGGCACCCGGCAGACGCACTTTCGGCGAGAAGTAATCGCCAACCACGGTGGTGTTGATGTTGCCGAAACGGTCGACCTGCGCGGCGCCGAGAAAACCGACATCGATGCGCCCGCCCTGCAACCAATAGCGAAAAATCTCACCGGTCGGGACGACGGTATCGGCGGTTTCCGCCAGTTCGCCGTCACCGATGGACAGCGGCAGCACACTTGGCTTGGCGCCAATCGGGCCCGATTCGTAGATCAGCACCACGTCCGGCGAAGAAGTCAGTCGCGCGAGGTTGGCGGCTTTCGACGGCAGGCCGATGCCGACAAAGCACACCGAGCCGTTCTTCAGGCGACGGGCCGCCGCGACGGTCATCATTTCATTGGTGGTGTAAGTCATTACTTGGCCTCCGAAGCAGCGGCCAACTTGGCCTGGAACGCACTGAAGTCAGCGCAGCCATGGATGTATTCGTTGATCCACGCGGTAAACGTCTCACGGTCGCGGGCGATCGGATCCCACGCCTGATAGAAACGATTGTCACGCTCGTTGTAACCGTGGGCGTAGGACGGATGTGCGCCGCCGGGCACATGGCAGACCGCGCTCAAGGCCCACGTCGGCAATACGCAGGAGTTCATCGGTGCGTTGAGGTTGTCGACGATTTCTTCGACGGTAACGATGCAGCGCTTGGCGGCCAGTGCGGCTTCTTTCTGTACGCCGAGAATGCCCCACAGCAGCACGTTGCCCTGGCGGTCGGCTTTCTGTGCGTGGATCACGGTCACGTCCGGACGCACCGACGGTACTGCCGCCAACACTTCACCAGTGAACGGGCAAGTCACTGTCTTGATCAGCGGATTGACCTTTGGCAGGTCAGAACCGGCGTAGGCGCGCAGCACCGCGAACGGCAGGCCGGAAGCGCCGGCGACGTAGGCATTGGCCAGGTCGGCGTGGCTGTGTTCTTCGATCTCCAGCGGCTGCGGCCATTGTTTCTCGACCGCATCGCGCAGACGGTGCAGCGAACCCACGCCAGGGTTGCCGCCCCAGGAGAAAATCAGTTTGCGTGCGCAACCGGCGCCGATCAGTTGGTCGTAGATCAGGTCAGGTGTCATCCGCACCAGCGTCAGATCTTTCTTGCCCTGACGAATGATTTCATGACCTGCGGCCGTAGGGATCAGGTGAGTGAAGCCTTCGAGCGCGACGGTGTCACCGTCGTTGACGAATTGCTTCACCGCGTCGTGCAGCGAAAGAATCTCAGCCATGGAGCGGGCTCCTGTTTTTGTAATGAATCGCCAGTGATAAAAAGGCGCGAGGTTCAGCGCCGGAGTCACTGAAGATTAAGCCTCGGAAAATCACCAAACAATCCGATAATCGACTGAGTGTTCGTTTATCGAACAGATTGTTGTTTGCCTATCGTTTCGTGGCGCCGGCTGCGATCTTTTCGCTTCACACCGCGATATCAGGTGGCATCCGCATGACTGACCATGCCTTTGATCACCACCGCAGTAGTCGCCAATGCCGCCGGAATCACCAACGCCGTCAACACCTGTTCGAAATTCCAGCCCAGGCCCAACAACGTCGCGCCCATCCACGCCCCGAGAATCGCGCCGAACCGGCCAATCCCCAACATCCACGACACCCCGGTCGCCCGCCCCTGGGTCGGATAAAACCGCGCCGCCAGCGATGGCATCGCCGATTGCGCGCCGTTCACGCACATCCCGGCCACCAGCACCAAGGTCGCCAGCAACGTGATATTCCCCAGGCTCTGCCCCACCGCGTAGGCAAACACCCCGGCCAGCAGGTAGAAAACGCCGATGACCTTGTGCGGATTAAAGCGATCCATCGCCCATCCCACAGCCACCGCGCTCAATACCCCGCCAAACTGGAACAACGCACCGATGAACGCGGCTTGCTCCATGCTCGCGCCGCTGTCACGCATCAGCGTCGGCAGCCAACTGGTCAGCAGGTAAACGATCACCAGGCCCATGAAATAGGTCAGCCACAGCAGCAAGGTGCCGGTGCTGTAAGTGCCGGAGAAGATCACCGCAAACACATTGCGTGCCTTGACGGTCTTCTGTTCCGGCACGCTGAAGCTCGAGGCCTGAGCCACAGTGGCCGGATCGATCGGCGCCAGGGTCTTGCGGACTTTGTCGGTGCCACGGTTACGCACGACCAGATAACGCGCCGATTCCGGCAACCAGAACAGCAGCACCACGGCGAGAATCAACGGCAGAATCCCGCCGATCAGCAGCAGGCTGTGCCAGCCGAACGCCGGAATCAGCTTGGCGGAAATAAACCCGCCGCCCGCCATGCCGAGGTTGAAGCCGCAGAACATGCTAGTCACTAACAGTGATTTCTTGCGCTCCGGGGTGTATTCGGAAAGCAGCGTGGTGGCGTTGGGCATGCCGGCGCCCAGGCCCAGGCCGGTCAGGAAGCGCAGCACCAGAAGTTGTTCAACATTAGTGCTGTACGCCGACGCCAGACTGAAGGCACCGAACAGAACCACGGCGCCCACCAGTACGACTTTTCGCCCGAAGCGGTCAGCCAACGGGCCAGAACCCAGTGCGCCGAAAACCATACCGATCAGCGCCGCACTCATCACCGGGCCAAGGCTGGCGCGGTCGATGCCCCAGTCCTGCGACAGCGCCGGGGCAATGAAGCCCATCGCGGCGGTGTCGAGGCCATCGAGGAAGACAATCAGGAAACACAGAATCACCACCCGCCATTGATAGCGCGAGATCGGTTGGGCATTGATGAAGGTCTGCACGTCGAGGCATTGACCTACAGCGGACTGAGGCTGGTTCATTATTTTTATTCCACGCAAAAAACGCAGTCGAACGGCGGCCGGCCAAAACGCGGCACGGTCACAAGAATAGAAGGTCTGGATCAGGCGTTGCGGGAAACCCGGCAACAGCGGATGGAGCGGAGACAGTCGGGGAGCGTGCGCATGGTGAGTTGCCTCTTGTCATTATTATGGGAGTCGACAGTCCGGCGGGCTCATTCACATCAGCGCCGGATGACGCTGCCGCGACATTAATGATCCGAGGGTTTTAGCGTCAATTCGATAAACGCAACACTGTGCGTTTATCGAACAGCTTCATCAGGCGAATAACTGCGCGCTGAGGTCGCGACTGGCACTGAGCAGGCCCGGCAGGAAGCGCTGCTCCAACTCGGTACGGCTGACGCGACCGGCGTGGGTGCTGACGTTGAGCGCTGCGACCACTTGGCCGGAAGCGTCGTAGACAGGCACGGCAATCGAGCGCAGCCCCTGTTCCAGTTCCTGATCGACGATGCACCAGCCCTGCTGCCGCACTTCTTGCAGGCATTCGAGCAAAGCGTCTGGCGTATGGATCGTGCGACTGGTCTTGGCCACCAGTTCGGCGTGATCGAGGTATTCGCGCAGCGAAGTGTCATCAAGTGCCGCCAGCAGAATCCGCCCCATCGATGTGCAATACGCCGGCAAGCGCCCACCCACTGACAGGTCCACCGAAATCAACCGCTGAGTCGTCGCCGAACGCGCGATATAGAGGATGTCATCACCCTCCAGTGTGGCCATGTTGCAGGCTTCGTGCAGTTGCTCACTCATGCGGTCGAGGTACGGCTGAGCGGACACTGCCAACGGCGTCGACGACAGATAGGCGTGGCCAAGGGTCAGCACTTTGGGCAGCAATGAGTAGGTGCGACCATCCGTGGTGGCGTAGCCGAGTTTGATCAAGGTATGCAGGCAACGGCGCACGGCGGCGCGGGGAATTTCCGTGCGGTGACTGATTTGGGCGATGGTCAAATGGCGCTTGCGCTCCTGAAACGCTTGCACCACCGCCAAGCCTCGAGCCAGCGAGGTCATGAAGTCCGGATCACCGGTCAGCGCCTGGATGCGTTTGGCCGGTGAGGCGACGATCGGCGGCGCCACGGAGGTGAAAGAGTTGCGCATTTGATCGTTCATTTCTTGTCCTTCTATACGGCACGGATCAATGGGCTATACAAGCGGCTTGCCGACCAATGCACAAGCGTCGGGCTTGCAAGATTGGGCGATTATCGAACCGTCGACCGATAATCGCAATCAGCTGTGCAGGTCGCCTCAAACCCTTTCCGGGGTCCGCGCAACTTTGGCCGTTATTTGAATCAGAGCCTAAGTTGTTCGACTAAATGACGCCAAAAACTGATCGCGCGGCAAATAAGGGCCAACGCGCACTTCAACTAGCGACAAAAGTTGCGAGTCACAAAACAATCACACATCCGGAACCGTTTTTAACTTGGCAAAGATAGTCATTCCCGAATCGACCGCTATAATGCACCTCAGTGGCACCTCGTTTGTAAACGCCGAGGTCGTCACCCGCTGAGGCGATGTCCATCGCCAACAGCCCGGCCAGCGCCCGACGCGCATCACTCATGCAACGCCTGCGCTCGCTGAAACAGGAAACTGATGCTGCGTCGGTTTTTATCTGGTGCCGTAGCCGCCTGTAACACGGAAGTCTTGATCGCCCCACCGATAAAACCAGTGCCTGTCTGGGCGTTGAACTCTCGGTGGCTTCGTTCAATCGATTCGTTGCAGTGCGTTTCACCAGACACTTCACTCAACTCATACAGGTAGCACTGTGACGAAAGACGAACTGCGCGCGGAACTTGAGCGCCAGGAACAACGTTACAAGGAAGTTTACGGCGGGGAAGTCACCACCTACGCCGCTCAGCCAGAACCGGAACGCAAAGCGTGGCGTAAACGCCCTACCGTTCAGGATCAGGTCTTCAAGCAAGAAATCGAAAAGATCGAAAAGGAACTCAAAGCCGAAGAGCCTTGAGCGACGTTTTTTGCATCTATTGAAGGTTTGCGTCCGCACCGGTTACAAGCGCGGTGAAACGACGATGCCTTGCGCGCCCGCTACCCGCGGGCAGCGGCCATCACCCGGCCAGGCAGACTGAGGACGGGCGTCCTACAGGTTTCACAGATATTTCAGACAAGCGTTTGAGACCTCTCCACGCCGGTCAAAACACCTGAAAAATAAAGCTTTTATTAACTAAATCAATGACTTGAAAAACCCTACGCAACGCTAGGTTTTCATGCGCTGCAACAAATTAAATCGAAGAAGTGTGTAACCGATGAGCAGGTAGGGGATCGATTTCCAGTCTTTTCTGGCATAATCGCGCCCCCTTACGACCGGGTCAGAAAACCTTCATGATCGATTTATTCAGCGGACTGGATGCTTGGGTGCTTGTGAGCCTCTTGCTCGCCCTGACGTTTGTCCTCGCCTTCGAGTTCATCAATGGATTTCATGACACCGCTAACGCGGTAGCCACTGTTATCTACACCAAAGCCATGCCGCCCCACCTGGCGGTGTTCTTTTCCGGTGTGTTCAATTTCCTCGGCGTGCTACTGGGCGGCGTTGGCGTGGCGTATGCCATTGTCCATTTGCTGCCGGTTGAGCTGCTGATCAATGTAAACACCGGCCATGGTCTGGCGATGGTGTTCTCGTTGCTCGCCGCGGCAATCGCCTGGAATTTGGGCACCTGGTACTTCGGTATCCCGGCATCCAGCTCGCACACCCTGATCGGCTCGATCCTCGGTGTCGGCCTGGCCAACGCCCTGATCAACGACATTCCGTTGGCTGACGGCGTGAACTGGCAGAAAGCGATCGACATCGGCGCCTCGCTGGTGTTCTCGCCAATGGCCGGCTTCCTGATCGCCGCGTTGATCCTGATCGGCCTGAAGTGGTGGCGTCCGCTGTCGAAGATGCACAAGACACCGGAACAGCGCCGCAAGATCGACGACAAGAAGCATCCACCGTTCTGGAACCGTCTGGTCCTGGTGATCTCGGCTATGGCCGTGAGCTTCGTGCACGGTTCCAACGATGGCCAGAAAGGCATTGGCCTGATCATGCTGGTGCTGATCGGTATCGTCCCGGCGCAGTTCGTTCTCGACCTGAACAGCACCACCTATCAGATCGAACGTACTCGCGATGCGACTCTGCACCTGAGCCAGTTCTACCAGCGCAACGCCGATTCGCTGGGTGAATTCCTGGCCCTGGGCAAAAGCGTGGAAGGCGACCTGCCGGAGAAATTCCGTTGCAACCCGCAGCAGACCGAACCGACCATCAGCGCCCTGCTGCACACTCTTAAAGGCGTGGCGGACTACCATTCGCTGTCGTCTGATAGCCGCATCGAAGTGCGTCGTTACCTGCTCTGCCTGGACGACACCGCAAAGAAGGTTGGCAAGCTGCCTGGCCTGGAAGCCCGTGAAAAGGCTGACCTCGACAAGCTGCGTAAAGACCTGACCACCACCACCGAATACGCGCCGTTCTGGGTGATTCTGGCGGTTGCACTGGCTCTGGGCCTGGGCACCATGGTCGGTTGGAAACGTGTGGTACTGACCATCGGCGAGAAGATCGGCAAGCAAGGCATGACCTATTCACAGGGCATGTCGGCGCAGATCACCACCGCCAGTCTGATCGGTATGGCCAACATCTTCAGCCTGCCAGTGTCGACCACTCACGTTCTGTCTTCGGGCGTGGCGGGCACCATGGTCGCCAACAAGAGCGGCCTGCAGGGTGGCACGGTTCGCACCATTCTGTTGGCGTGGGTGTTGACCTTGCCGGCGACGGTTGCGCTGTCGGCCGGGTTGTTCTGGCTGGCGTCGAAGGCTTTGGGTAGTTGATAGATAGCGGTACGTGTGAAAGGCGCGATTCGAGAGGATCGCGCCTTTTTTGTGTTTGGGGATTGGGGATTGGGGGCATATCCGTTGCTTCGGGTGTTGCCGCTGGCGGTTTCGCTCTTACAGCGAGTCCCTTTTTCAAACGCCAAAAAGGAACCAAAAGGCTTTGCCCCTGGCGTACGGCACTTCGCTGAGGCTCAGTGTTCCCTCGCTACGGTGTCCATCCGGGGGCATCGCCTACGGTTTGCTTCGCTGCACCTCCTCTCGATGTATGCGGCTACGCCGCACGGCGCTACGCGCCTACCCCGGATGGACACCTACGCTCGGCCTGCCGATGGGGCAAAAAATCAAAAGCCACATCAAAAGCCAAAGCCAGATCAAGAGCCCCTCACCCTAGCCCTCTCCCGGAGGGAGAGGGGATTGATTGAGGTGTTTGGGAGAGATACGCCAACGCGCGCTACCGCGTTGAACTTAGACTTTGAAAAACACACAAATCGGCCCCCTCTCCCTCGGGAGAGGGCTGGGGTGAGGGGCGAATCCACCAAAAAACCAAAGCCGACCACCCGCTCTTCACCACTCAATAGGCCGAGTGTCAGCTCGCCTGCTCTTGATCTTGATCTTGATCCACGGGCGACGTCGGAAGGCTGAGCGGAGGGATTGATCCGGGGGTGGGAGCGCAGCGACCGTTTGGCGCAGCCAAACACAGCGAGAGGAGGTGCAGCGAAGCAAACCGTAGGCGCTGCGCCCGGATCGATCCCGCAGCGAAGGAACCCGGAGCCCCAGCGAGCGGGCCGCACGTAGGAGCAAGCGTTTTTTGCTTACTTTTTTTGGCGTTTGAAAAAAAGTGAGTCGCCGTAAGGGCGAAACCGCCAGTGGCAACCTCCGAAAAAACGGATATACACACAAACCACCCAAAGCCTGGTCGGCCCAAAGGCCGCCAAGACACAAAAAAAAAGGGGCAACCGAAGTCGCCCCAAAATGCCTTGCGTGCCCATCAATCCAGAAGAATCACTTCTTGCGCTTATTCGCGTCCTTCCAGATAAAAAATCCAAACCCTGCAAAAAACAGAACCATCAGCCCTACAGTCAGGACCCCGGCAAACACCACGTTATCGAAAAACATGACTGGCCTCCTGGCCCCTGCTCTGCTGCGATGGAACTAAGTTACCAAACACACAGGCGCACAAATTGACCGGGATCAATACCAGCAAGGAAGGGAGATAAAGGAGGGGAATTAAATGACCTGCATCAAAGGATGCAGGGGCAGATCAACGCTTTTTCGGCTTGTTTTTCGACTTTTTCCTGGCTTTTCCCAACGGCATCGCCTGTTCGAACGCCTGGCGCACTTCGTTCAGACGCTTCTCGTTAAGGTCATGCACGCGCTTGGCGCGCTCAGTGCTGAGGTCGATCAGTTTGTCGTCTTGGCTCATGGCGTCATTACATCGCTTGAAAGAATCACAACTGCCACATCACCGGCAGGACTGCGCCAATAATGCCGCCTGACGCTGGCACTGACCAGCCATTGCCAGCGACGACAGGCAACAATTGATGTACCGAACAACAGTTTTGCCCGCAGAATCTGCGCTTTGCGCCAAACCCGAGGATGTTTGCCGTGCCTTTGCACCAGGATCTGCCACCGCTGATGGCCTTGCGCGTCTTTGAAGCCGTGGCCCGCCACTTGAGCTTCATCAAGGCCGCCGACGAGTTGTCGGTGACGCAAAGTGCGATCAGCCATCAGGTACACAAACTCGAAACATTTCTGGATCAGCGACTGTTTGTCCGGCGTACCCGCGCAATCGATCTGACACCCGCCGGTGCAGCCTACTATCGCCAGATCGAACCGGCACTCGCCGCCATCGCCGCCGCCAGCCGCGAATTACGCGGCAATCAACGCACGACCTTGCGAATTGGCCTGCTGGCGTCGTTTGCCACCTTGTGGCTGGCCTCGCGACTCAGCGACTTCCGGGCCAGACACCCCGACATCCATATCGAACTGATCCCCGCCGTGCAGTTGGCCGACGTCAAGGGTGGCGAAGTCGATCTGGCCATTCGTTACGGCAAGGGCCATTGGCCGGACGTACAGGCCCGACGCTTCATGACCGAAACACTGACACCGGTGTGCAGCCCGGCCTTCAAGCGAACGGGTGTGCAAAACGGTCCCCTGTTGATGGCCAAATCGCTGCAACCGTTCGAATGGACTGACTGGAGCCAGCACAGCGGCATCGATCTGGCTCAGGTGCCGAGCGTCATGCTGCATGACTACAACATCGTGGTCGAATCAGCCGTCGCCGGTCAGGGCATCGCCATGGGACGGCAATGCCTGATCGCTCGCCGCCTCAAGGAAGGCTCCTTGGTGCCGGCCTTTGATACCGCGCCTCTACGGGGTGACATCGGCTATTGGCTGGTGACGCCGGAGCGGCCCTTGTCCGTGCCGGCCGCTTGTTTCAGCCAATGGCTGGATGAAGCCGTCGACGCATGAGCCATTTCGATTCATCGGATTAAATCTATCCGTTTGTCGCCCTCCCCTCGTTTCAACATGCTGAGGCCTTTCATTCAGGAGGTCTCAACATGAGCGAATCTCTGCGCGAGCGTATCGAACAACTCGGCCTGCACCTGCCAACACCGAGCCAGCCCATCGCCAACTATATCAACCACGTTGTCAGTCAGAACCAGTTGTTCATCTCAGGACAGATTCCGTTGCTGGATGGCAAACCTGCATTCATCGGGCGGCTCGGTGAAGCCATGAGCGAAGCAGAGGGGATCAACGCTGCCGAACTCGCCGCACTGGGTTTGCTTGCCCAACTGAGCGATGCCCTGGGCGATGACCTGTCGAAACTGGTGAGAATTATCCGCCTCGGTGTTTTTATCGCCGCCACGCCCCAATTCCAGCGTCAGGGCGCGGTCGCCAATGGCGCTTCCAACCTGCTGGTCAACGCGCTGGGCGACAAGGGCCGGCATGTCCGCACCGCCGTCGGCGTCGCCAGCCTGCCCAGCGGAGTCGCGGTAGAGCTCGACGCGATTTTCGAGCTCAAGCCGTGAACAGCGAGGACGTCGAACACCAGCGGGCAGCCACACCCGGCTGCGCGCGGATCATTCACTTCAACCATGCCGGCTCTTCACTGCCAAGTCAGGCCACCCTCGATGCGATAATCGACCAGTTGCAACGCGAAGCACTGGGCGGGCCGATGGAGGCCGCCGATCTGCAGATTCAGCAACGGGCGCGCACCGCAGCCGCGCAAATGCTGAATGCCGAACCCGAGAGCATCGCCTTCGCCAGCAGCGGCTCGGCAGCATGGAGTCAGGCATTCAATGCACTGGGGCCCTGGCAAGCGGGTGAGCGGATTCTGGTCGGGCGCCATGAGTGGGCCGGCAATCTGGCGTGCATCGCTGAAGCGGTGAAGGCCGGGGCACGTCTGGACGTCATTCCCTGTGACGCCCACGGTGCAGTCGATCCGCAGGCACTGGCGCAGATGATTGACCACAACGTGCGGCTGATCGCACTGACCTGGTTGCCCGCCAACGGGGGCCTGATCAATTCCGCCGCGCAGATTGGTCAGGTCGCGCAACGACACGGCATCCCCTACTTCGTCGATGCCGGCCAGGCCTTGGGGCAGTTACCTTGCGATGTTCAGGCCTTGCATTGCGATGTGCTCAAAGGCGCGGGACGCAAATACCTTCGAGGCCCGCGCGGCACCGCTGTGCTCTATGTGCGGCCGGGCTTCATGCAGCGTTTGCTGCCGGTGCAGCGCGACGTGCTTTCGGCGCCCTGGGACGGCCAGCGGTTTGCCTTGCGCGAGGATGCCCGGCGTTTCGAAACCAGTGAAGTGTCCTTGGCGCTACTGGCCGGACTGGCCAATGCGCTGGAAGAACACAACCGCATCGGTGCGCAGGCCATACGCCGGCGAATCGAGCAGATGAGCCGCCCGCTGCGCCAACGCTTGCAGGACATTCGCGGATTGTCATTGCAGGATCTCGGCCGCGAGCATCAGCAATCAGGGCTGATCGCCTTTACGCTGGAGGGCTGGGATTGTCTGGCCTTGAAACAGGCGCTGGCCATGCGAGGGATCAACATTGGCGCCAATGGTGTCGCCTACACCCCGCTGGACATGCAGGCGCGAGGGCTTGAGAACATTGCGCGGATCTCTCTGAGCTACCTGAACAGCGAGGCAGAAATCGACGTATTACTGACAGCGCTGAGCGAACTGGCCGCCCAGCGTCAGATCTCGATATCGACCCACAAACCCTGACGCGGTTGATCTTCCATCAGCGGCACCACCGGCACGGTGTTGTCGGCGTTCAGCTCGGTGCCGGGCACGGCCAGATGTTCTTCCGGGTCTTCGTCGGCCTCGCGGCGGCGGCGATCACGCTCCTGCTGGCGGCGCTGTTCTTCGCGCGCCATCAGGCGATCCTCTTCCGGATCGCGCTTTTGCAGATCGATCGTGCTTTCGTTGGAGCTTTCCTGCACCGGCACCACCGGAGGAATGTCCGGCCGCTGGCGGATCGGATCCTGCTGGGAAGTGATCGGCACAGCGCTCAGGGGGAGCATCGGTGGCAACATATAAAGGGTCTCCTGTCAGCAGGCTATCGGCTTGGGCAATGATGGCTTGAGCCGTCGGTCGCAAACTTGTGACCGGGTTAACACTCACCGGTGCCCTGTTATCTCGTAAAACCGACGCATGACCGCCGCCTGCTTCGACTTGCAGCTTGCAGCTAAAAGCTCGCAACTGCTGCTAATCCTTTGGCCTCGAGCCCTCATTCCGTTAAGATAGCCCGCTTTTTCAAGGTGGGAGTCAGGCAGCATGGCGCAGCAGTATCAACCGGGGCAACGCTGGATCAGTGACAGCGAAGCAGAGCTTGGTTTAGGCACCGTTCTGGCACAGGACGGCCGCTTGTTGACCGTGCTTTACCCGGCCACTGGCGAAACCCGCCAGTACGCGCTACGGAATGCGCCCCTGACCCGCGTGCGGTTCTCGCCGGGTGACAGCATCACCCACTTCGAAGGCTGGAAGATGACCGTGCAGCAAGTCGACGATGTCGACGGGCTGATGGTTTATCACGGTCTCAATGGGCAGAACGAAGCCGTCACCCTGCCGGAAACCCAGCTGTCGAACTTCATTCAGTTCCGTCTGGCCAGCGACCGTCTGTTCGCCGGCCAGATCGACCCGCTGGCGTGGTTCTCGCTGCGCTACAACACCCTCGAACACACCAGCCGCCAGCTGCAATCTTCGCTCTGGGGCCTGGGCGGCGTGCGTGCGCAACCGATCGCGCACCAATTGCACATTGCCCGTGAAGTCGCCGACCGCATCGCTCCGCGCGTTCTGCTGGCGGACGAAGTAGGTCTGGGTAAAACCATCGAAGCCGGTCTGGTGATCCATCGCCAATTGCTCTCGGGCCGCGCCAACCGCGTGCTGATCCTCGTTCCGGAAAACCTCCAGCACCAGTGGCTGGTGGAGATGCGCCGCCGCTTCAACCTGCAGGTCGCGCTGTTCGACGAAGAACGCTTCATCGAAAGCGATGCCGCCAACCCGTTCGAAGACACCCAACTGGCGCTGGTCGCGCTGGAGTGGCTGGTCGACGACGAGAAGGCGCAAGACGCACTGTTTGCCGCCGGCTGGGACCTGTTGGTCGTCGACGAGGCGCACCACCTGGTCTGGCACGAAGAGAAAGCCAGCCCGGAATACTCGCTGGTCGAACAACTCGCCGAAGTCATCCCGGGCGTGCTGCTGCTCACCGCCACTCCGGAACAACTCGGCCAGGACAGCCACTTCGCCCGTCTGCGTCTGCTCGACCCAAACCGTTTCCATGACCTGGCCGCCTTCCGCGCCGAGAGCGACAACTATCGCCCGGTGGCCGAAGCCGTTCAGGAACTGCTCGACAAAGGCCGTCTCTCGGCCAAAGCGCACAAAACCATTCAGGGTTTCCTCGGCAACGAAGGCGAAGCCTTGCTGACCGCGGTCAACGATGGCGACACCGAAGCCAGCGCCCGCCTCGTGCGCGAACTGCTCGATCGCCACGGCACCGGCCGCGTGCTGTTCCGTAACACTCGCGCCGCCGTACAGGGTTTCCCCGAGCGCAAACTGCACCCGTACCCGCTGCCGTGCCCGGACGAATACCTCGAATTGCCGCTGGGCGATCACGCCGAGCTGTACCCGGAAGTCAGCTTCCAGTCGCAGCCGGACGCCAGCGAAGAAGAGCGCTGGTGGAAATTCGACCCGCGCGTCGAATGGCTGATCGATCAGCTGAAAATGCTCAAGCGCACCAAAGTGCTGGTGATCTGCGCCCACGCCGAAACCGCGATGGATCTGGAAGACGCCCTGCGCGTGCGTTCCGGCATCCCGGCCACGGTGTTCCACGAAGGCATGAACATCCTTGAGCGTGATCGCGCTGCCGCTTATTTCGCCGATGAAGAGTTTGGTGCGCAAGTGCTGATCTGCTCGGAAATCGGCAGTGAAGGTCGCAACTTCCAGTTCGCTCACCACCTTGTGCTGTTCGATCTGCCCTCGCACCCGGACCTGCTCGAGCAGCGTATCGGTCGTCTCGACCGGATCGGCCAGAAGCACATCATCGAACTGCACGTGCCGTACCTGGAAACCAGCCCCCAAGAGCGCCTGTTCCAGTGGTACCACGAAGCGCTGAACGCGTTCCTCAACACCTGCCCGACCGGCAACGCCTTGCAGCACCAGTTCGGCCCGCGCCTGCTGCCGCTGCTCGAAGAAGCTGACGACAGCGAGTGGCAAGCGCTGATCGACGAAGCACGCACCGAGCGCGAACGTCTGGAAGCCGAGCTGCACACCGGCCGCGACCGTCTGCTGGAACTCAATTCCGGCGGCGCTGGCGAAGGTGAAGCGCTGGTCGAGGACATCCTTGAGCAAGACGATCAGTTCGCTCTGCCGATCTACATGGAAACCCTGTTCGACGCGTTCGGCATCGACAGCGAAGACCATTCGGAAAACGCCCTGATCCTCAAGCCGAGCGAGAAGATGCTCGACGCCAGCTTCCCGCTGGGCGACGACGAAGGCGTGACCATCACCTACGACCGCAACCAGGCGCTGTCGCGCGAAGACATGCAGTTCATCACCTGGGAACACCCGATGGTGCAGGGCGGCATGGACCTGGTGTTGTCCGGTTCGATGGGCAACACCGCCGTCGCGCTGATCAAGAACAAGGCACTGAAGCCGGGCACCGTACTGCTGGAATTGCTGTATGTCAGCGAAGTGGTTGCCCCGCGTTCGCTGCAACTGGGCCGTTACCTGCCGCCGGCCGCCCTGCGCTGCCTGCTCGATGCCAATGGCAACGATCTGTCGGCTCGCGTCTCGTTCGAAACGCTGAACGATCAGCTGGAAAGCGTGCCACGTGCCAGCGCCAACAAGTTCATCCAGGCCCAGCGCGATCAGCTGACGCCACGGATCAACGCCGGTGAAGACAAGATCGCCCCGCGTCACGCCGAGCGCGTGGCCGAGGCCCGTCGCCGTCTGGCGGCCGACACCGACGAAGAACTGGCGCGCCTGACCGCGTTGCAAGCGGTCAACCCGACCGTGCGTGACAGCGAACTGGTGGCGCTGCGTGAACAGCGTGAGCAGGGTCTGGCGATGCTGGATAAAGCGGCGTTGCGACTGGAAGCGATTCGGGTGTTGGTGGCGGGCTAAACCGCCCTGCTCCAGCGCTGAAAACAGAAAGGCCCGCAGCGATGCGGGCCTTTTTGTTTGCCTGTTATTTGTTAGTTGATGCTGATGGCCCCTTCGCGAGCAAGCTCGCTCCCACAGTCTGGAATGCGTTCCCATGTGGGAGCGAGCTTGTTCGCGAAGGCGGCTATGCAGTCGCCGCAGCCACTTCTGGCTCAACGACAGCAACCAAACCTTCCTTCATCCGCTGCGCATCCCGCACAAAACACCGCGCAGCCAGAAACAGAAACACCATGGTCAAGAACAGCGCCACCGGAATCAAATACATCGCGTCATGCAGCCCCACAGCCTTGAACGCCTCGGTCATCTGCTCCGCCCCCGCCGCCAGCATCGCCGTGTGCGCAAAGTGATCCGACAAGCCACCGACCACCACCGGCCCCAAACCGCCACCGAGCAAATACAACCCGGCAAAGAACAACGCCATCGCCGTGGCCCGCAGACGCGGTTCGACCACGTCCTGAATCGCCGTGTAAACACAGGTGTAGAAGTTGTAGGCAAACAGCCAGCCAACGCTGAACACCGCGACAAACACACCGATCTCGATACGCCCGGCATGCAGCGCCCACGCCGTGCACAGCGTCGAAATAATCAGACTGAACGCCGCAAACAACAGCCGCCCATTGGCCACGCGCTGGTGAATCTTGTCAGCAATCCAGCCGCCTAACGTCAAACCCACCAGCCCGGTCACCCCGACGATCATGCCGGTGGCCACCGCCGCTTCCTGCAACGGCATCAGGAAATAACGCTGCAGCATCGGCACCAGAAACGAATTACAGGCATACGTCGCGAAGTTGAAGCACAACCCGGCCATCACCAGCCAGAGAAAGGTCGGCACCGCCAGAATCCGGCGGATCGGCCTGTCGACTTTCTCTTGAGACACTTGCACGGTTTCCGCCGCGCCGCGCTTCGGCTCCTTGATGAAGAACATGAAGATTGCCAGGATCAACCCCGGCACCGCTGCAATGAAGAACGGCGCACGCCAGCTATCGAACGCCTTGACCATCGCACCGATGGTGAAGAACGCCAGCAACAATCCCAGCGGTAACCCGAGCATGAAAATGCCCATCGCCCGCGCCCGCCGATGCGCCGGAAACAGGTCGCCAATCAGCGAATTGGCCGCGGGCGCATAACTGGCCTCGCCGATGCCGATGCCCATGCGCACGATCAGGAAACTCCAGAAACTGCCGACCAGACCATTGACCGCCGTCAGCGCACTCCACGTCGCCAGACCCCAGCCCATCAATTTACTGCGCGAGCCGGTGTCGGCCATCCGCCCCAAAGGCAGGCCGGCGATGGCGTAAACAATGGTGAAGGCGGTGCCGACGATCCCCAGTTGAAAGTCGCTGAGATGCCATTCCATGCGGATCGGCTCGATGATGATCGCCGGAATGGTGCGGTCGAAGAAGTTGAACAGGTTGGCGAGGAACAGCAGGAACAGAATGCGCCAGGCATTCGCCGCTTGGGTCGAGTTCTGCATGGGTCCGTCTCTTTATTGTTATAGGGCTTCACTGCCAACGCATCCGAGCCCGGAACCTGCAATCTAGTGAGCCCGTCGGAAGCTGTCTGTGATCATTCGTCTGCCTGATATCGGCTCATGCCACTGTAACGAAACGTAAGCCCTTGATAAGTCTGCAATCCCCCGAAAACCGGGGCTTTTGCGGCAAAACCTTGCCACAAAAAAATAGTTTCGCGCCCCCCTTCCCAAGTCTGTGGCGAAGCCTAGAATGGCGGCCGGATCCGTCCGGATCTCCCGATCAATCCCTTTGATACCCTCGCCCATGTCTGAAGTCAGTCCGTGTCTGAATTGCGGTGCCTGCTGTTCCCATTTTCGCGTGTCTTTCTTTTGGGGGGAGTGCTCATCTTCCGGCGGCACGGTGCCTGATGAGCTGGTCACACAGATCAGTCCCAGCCGGGTGGCGATGAACGGCACCGACTGCAAATCGCCGCGTTGCACGGCGTTGGTCGGCGAAGTCGGCAGCGAGGTGAAGTGTTCGATTTATGAATTGCGCTCCAGCCCCTGCCGCGAGTTCGAGTCGTCATGGGAAAACGGCGAACAAAATGTCGATTGCGACAAGGCCCGTGCGCGTTTCGGCTTGCCGCCCCTGCAACCGGACTGGGCGCAAATCCCTTTCGAACAGATCGCGTAAGCCTTTAGCGCCAATCGCTATGACGCTAATGCCGAAATCATTAGCACCAATGTGCCACTACCCCTTCCACAGCAAAAACCGCCTCTATACTCCAGTCATTCGCCTGCGTTGACCGCGCAGTAAGGACGACTTCAGAAATGGGGCATGCTATGGAGTGGCTTGGTTTGCAGTTTGTCACCGAGCTGCCGGAGAGCGGGCAGGTCATTTTAGATTGCACACATAACCCCTTACTGGTGCTGGTGGCCTATCTGGTTGCCTGCGCGGCCAGTTTTGCCACCCTCGATATGGCCGAGCGGGTTGGCCATGCCGAAGATGCAGGCTCACAACGCCTTTGGCGCTGGATCGGCGCGACCTGTCTGGCCGGCGGCATCTGGGCCATGCATTTCATCGGCATGCTGGCATTTCAGGCGCCAATTGAAATCCATTACGACCTGCCGATCACCCTGTTTTCCCTGCTGATCGCCCTGCTCGCCTCGTGGCTGGCCATGCACACGCTGAGTGAAGCGAAACCCAGTCTGTTGCGGTACCTGAAAACCGCCATCGTTATCGGTCTGGGCATCGCCGGCATGCATTACGTCGGCATGGCGGCGATGAAATCGAGCGCTACCGCTTATTACCAACCGTCGCTGTTCGTACTGTCAATCGCCATCGCCATCGGCGCCAGCTTCGCTGCGTTGTGGGTGGCGGGTTATCTGCGCGAAGGCAGCGGCCTGGTGCATCAGATGCTCAAGTACGCCGCGGCACTGATCCTCGGTGCCGGCATTTTCAGCATGCATTTCACCGGCATGGCGGCGCTGAATCTGGTCCTGCCGGCAAACAGCTTGCCGTCGATAGCAGCCGAAATCAGCCACCTGCAATTGGGGCTTACGGTCGCGCTGATCACCCTGCTGATCCTTGGCAGCGCGATCAGCGCCGCGCTGGCCGACAAGAAACTGCAGAACAAGGAGCACGATTTGCGGCGGGTCAACGCGCTGCTCAGCCAACTCGATCAAGCCCGGATGTCACTGCAACAAGTGGCCAATTACGACGCTCTGACCAACCTGATCAACCGTCGCGGTTTCAACCAGATATTCGCCGAGAAACTCAGTCAGAAAACCAGCGAAGGCGGCATGCTCGCGGTGATGTTTCTCGACATCGACCACTTCAAGCGGATCAACGACAGCCTCGGCCATGACGCCGGTGACGAACTGCTCAAGGTCATCGCCAATCACATCAAAGGTTCGGTGCGCAGCCATGAAGACGTGGTCGCGCGCTTCGGCGGTGACGAGTTCTGCATCCTCATCAGTCTTCGTGAGCGTGAAGAAGCCCGCAACATGGCCCAGCGCATCATGCTCAAGATGAAAGAACCGATCGAACTGGCGGGACGTCGCATGGTGATGACCACCAGCATCGGCATCAGCCTGTTTCCGGAGGATGGCACCACCTGCGAGGAACTGCTCAAGCACGCCGATCTGGCGCTGTATCAATCCAAGGGTGCAGGACGCAACGGTCTGCATTTTTTCAGTTCCAACCTCAAGACCCGCGCCAGCTTCGAGCTGCAACTGGAAGAAGAACTGCGCCACGCCCTGCGCGAAGAAAACGGTTTGACGCTGTATTACCAACCGATCTTCGAACTGAAAACCGGCCGCGTCACCAAGCTCGAAGCGCTGATTCGCTGGCAGCATCCGCTACATGGTTTGCTGACCCCGGATCGTTTCATCTCGATTGCCGAAAACAACGGTTTGATCGCCGAACTGGACAACTGGGTGCTGCGCCGCGCGTGCAAGGATCTGGGTGAACTGTCACGGCATGGCTGCGAAGAACTGAAAATCGCCTGGAACTGCTCGCCGCTCAATCTCGCCCGCGAAGAACTGGCCACTGAAATCGAAAATGCGTTGCGCAGCGCGGGGGTCGCTCCGGAACGGCTGGAGCTGGAGGTCACCGAAAACGCATTGATGGGCAATATCGCCAACACCCTGGTGCTGCTGCGGCAGATCCGTGCGCTCGGTGTGTCGCTGTCGATCGACGACTTCGGCACCGGCTATTCGTCGCTCGCCTACCTCAAACGTCTGCCGCTCAACACGTTGAAAATCGACCGCTCGTTCATCCTCGACATCCCCAAGGCCACGGCGGACATGGAGATCGTCCAGGCGATCATCGTCATGGCGCACACCCTGCATCTACAGGTGGTCACCGAAGGCGTGGAAAGCCTGGAGCAATACGAATTCCTTGAACGCTCGGGCTGCGACTTCATCCAGGGTTACCTGCTCAGTCGACCGGTGCCGCTGGACGAACTGCGCCCGGTGCTGGAAGAAATCAATCAGCGCAAGCATTCACACGCGGTCAATCCGTTGATTCTGGCGCGCGGTACATTTGCACCAGTGTCGCTGGATCCTGCGCCAAAAAGCCCTGCGCCCCATGCAGGCGCATCAATTGTGCGGCCAATCCGCTGATCGGTGTCGCCGAGCCTTGTTCGCGGGAAAACTTCACTGCCGTATCAAGATCCTTGAGCAAGGTGCGCACGTGCCACTTGATCGGTTCGAAACGGCTTTCGGCCATTTGCGGGGCGAGAATCTGCAAAGGTTTCGAATCGGCGAAACCGTCGGCCAACGCTTTGGCGATCAGGCTGGCATCGACCCCGGCCTTCTCGGCCAGCGCCACTACTTCGGCGATCACCAGCGCATTGCAGGCGACGATCATCTGGTTGCAGGCCTTGGTCACTTGGCCCGCGCCTATGCCGCCCATGTGCGTGACACGCTGACCGAGGTTGAGCAGCACTGCACGCACGCGTTCAAGATCTGCTACTTCGCCACCGGCCATGATCGCCAGGCTACCGGCCTCGGCACCGACCACGCCGCCGGACACCGGTGAATCCAGCCAGGCCATGCCGGTTTTCTCCAGCAGTTCGGCGGCCATTTCGCGCGTGGCCGTCGGTTCCAGGCTGGAAAAATCCACCAGCAACTGGCCTTTTTTCGCACCTTCGGCAACACCCTGCGGGCCGAACACGACTTCGCGCACCACTGCAGTATCGGCCAGACACAACATCACCACGTCGGCGTGTGCGCACAGTTCCGCAGGGCTTGCGACCTGTCGGGCACCTGCCTCGACCAGTGGCGCGCACTTGGCCGGGTTGCGGTTCCACACGGTCAGCGGGTAACCCGCCGCCAACAGCCGCCGGCACATGGGCAGGCCCATCAGACCGATTCCGGCGAACCCCAACGAAGGTAGCGTTGACATCATTTTGCCTCTTTTCGATTAAAGATCGCCGAATAATGGCCGATTCATCAACGATCAGGAAAGGATTCCCCCCAGCGACAGTCAGGCCAAAACCCTGATGCTCGGGCTCAATTCGCGCACAAAAGACGCGAGATCTTATTCCGTGAGGTTCGCAGGCAACTGGCCCGCGAGCCAACCCAGTCCAGGTATATGGCGCACAATGACTTCTAAAAACAATCCCGCCACTGCGGTATCCGATCTGACTTTGAGCCCTGCCGCCAACAGCCCGTCATCGTCGAAGCCATTGGTCCCGTCGCGCCCGCTGTCGACTCAGCAATACCTGTACTTCACCGAAACCAATACCGACCGCATCCTCGACAACCTCGACGGCCTGCGTGACCTGGTGTTCCCGCGCCCGCCGCACCTGGAAGGCGACAACGAACAGCACAACGATCAGGAATTCCCTTCGGTGTGCCTGATCGGCCTCGGTCGCTGCGGCTCCAACATTGCTCTAGATGTCGCGGAGCTGGTGTACAACGCGCGCAAGTTCTACCTCAACGAATTCAACAACGAAGATCGCGCGGCGGATCGGCGTCTGGCCGACAAGGGTTACAGCCCGGCGCAGTGGATCAAGAACAACCTGCGCATCGGCCCGAACAAATCGACCAAACCGGTGTTCCTGGTCGAACCGCTGGTGATGCTCGGCGACCTCGACAAGGACATCGCCGGGCGCATCCGTTTCTCTCGCAAGGGCGAGAAAAGCGGCTTCCTGCGCGACTACAGCAAAATGAAGATCATGGACTTGTCCGAAGTCCACGCCGGTGGCGCCGGTAACGCGCCGATCCTCGGCCAATACCTGGCGAAGATCATCCTCAACAAGGACACCCAGCGTTTCTCCAGCCCTGACTGGAAAATGATTCACTCGTACCTGATCGACAGCTGCGGCATCAAAGCCAACCAGTCGCGTCTGTATTTCTCGATCTTCAGTGCCGGCGGCGGTACCGGTTCCGGCATGGCCTCGGAATTCGGCCTGGCCCAGCAGCACTCGTACATGAACAAGACGTTTGATACCAAGCCGATGGACGAGCATGACGGCAAGAGCGGTCATTCGTTCGTGTTCGAACCGATCTTCACCAGCGGCATCTGCGTGCTGCCGAACATTTCCGATCACCGCAGCGAAATGTCCGAGGCGCTGCACATCAACGCCGGCCGCCTGCTGTGCAAATACCTCTCGGAAGAATGGGATTTCTCCTACAACTTCGCCAACGAAGACAGCAGCGAAGCCAGCGTCATGGGCCGTATCCGCCCATGGAACGCGATGATGCTGATCTCCAACGACATCATGCGTTACGCCGAAGAGAGCGATGACGGCAACATCCAGAACATTGATGTCAATGCGATGGAGAAGCACGCCAACCAATACATCTCGCAGCAGATCTTCAACATTCTCACGGCGCAGGCAGTCACCACTGACTACGACCAGAACTACTTCCGCCGCGCCGGCATCGACATCGGCGAAACCATTCGCCTCGACGCCAACGACCTGTTCATGAGCCTGGCCGGCCCGGTGGCGATTGCCTACGCCGAATCGGTGGTGCCGGAAACGCCGCCGCCGAGCAGCGACAAATTCAAGGTGTTCGACAAAGAGCCGCAGCGCCTGAACATCGACGACCTGTTCTTCCGCTCGATCGACCTGCCGCACTTCAACAAGGTGACACAGGCGATTGAAGGCATCAGTCTGTTGCCGATTGAGTCCAAGCGTTATCGCGCTTCGCTGGAGCAGTACAAGAATTCCGGCTACGACGCCGCCGCGCTGCACGACCTGCACTTCTTCAAGAACTGCTCGTCGGTGGTCTCGATCGTCTCGCTGCCGAAAGACTACAAGCTGTCGTACATGGACCTGAACCGGTTAAAGACCCACCTCAACAGCCTGTTCCCGAATACCACGCTCAAGCGTTACGCGCTGGTAATCGGCGCCTCGGCCAACCTGTCGCTGACCACATTGATCGCCAAGAGCCCGTGCCTGTCGGATGACTTCCTGACCCTGATCGTGGCGTTCATCAAGCGCTGCTTCGCGAAGAACCCGTACCGTTTCGACGAGACCCTGGACAACTCGATCCTCGATTTCATCATCAACGAAGAATTCGACGAAGACCGCATCGACGACCTGCTCAACGAATTCGAGAACCCGGCGAAAATCCTCGATACCAACTGGTACGCGATCAAGCCGATGTACGAGAAGAAGTACCGCGAGCTGATCAACGACAAAGAGAAGTTTGTCTCGATCAATGACATTCGCTTGTCGCGTGATTGCGTGAAGAAGTCGATCAAATATCTGCGTGAAATTTACCGTCACCGGATTGGCAAGACCAAGGTTATTTCGCTGAATAACCATACCGGCAAGTCGTTCACGGTCTGATCCAGGACCGAGTCGCCCCTATCGCTGGCAAGCCAGCTCCCACAAGGTCCAGGTAAACACAATTTATTGTGAGCACCAGAAAACCTGTGGGAGCTGGCTTGCCAGCGATGGGGCCCTCAAATTCATTGAAGATTTCAGATATTCCAATATCCAGAAACAATTAAGCAGCCGTTAGGCTGCTTACTAAACTGTTCCCGTTACGTTTACGTCACCGTGAGGCCAGCCACGCTTGTGGTGTTTCTCTACGGCAACGTGCCATCACGCTACTCCGCTACACACTTTTCGCTGATGATCGGCCGCACCATCAAGGTGCAACGCCTTCAGCGCCCGCCCTTTCCTGGATCAGAATCCACGGCGAAACCACCACCGCCCACAGTTTCGGATCGCGTTCGAAAAGATCCAGCGCCCGCGTTTCAGACAGCTTGGCGACCTTGTCTTCGGCCAGCCAGGCAGCCACTTTCTCGCCATCATCCGACGCCACGGCCTCAGCGGCAGCGATCAAATCCAGATCAGGGTCGACCCACAATAGGGCACCCTTGGCGAAGAACGGCTCCAACTCTTTCCAGGTAATAGATGCGGTTTCACCAAGCAGCTTGGCATAGAGGGTGCTAGGTTCTTGATTCATGGGTGCTGTCCGGAAAAGAAATCGACGCGAATAATAACGTCGGTGGTCCGCCAGCAAAACCCGGTTGCAAATGGCTGCACCGAACGAAAAGAGCAGGAACGCCAAGGAATGCTGCTGATTGGGATATATGCCCACGAACGCCCCGCCGCAATTCTGTCTTTTTCATTCAAAAATGCGACACCCCCAAGTTTTGCCCCTCGGCGCCCGCTTCCCAGGCTGACAACCGGCGCTCTACACTGTACCGGTACAGTTGCCGGGGGCATTTCCGGAGGGTATCGCAAAGATATCTGACCCGGTTCTGCTGCTACGGCGCCAGAACTCAAAAAAATTACAACAGTAAGAGTGGAGCACTATGACTAAGGCTACTAAGCAGATTTCCAAACTGTTTGCCGCTATGGTTCTGGCCGGGGTTGCCAGCCATTCGTTCGCAGCTGACACCATCAAAATCGGTATCGCCGGCCCTAAAACCGGTCCAGTAGCCCAGTACGGCGACATGCAGTTCAGTGGCGCAAAAATGGCCATCGAGCAAATCAACGCCAAGGGCGGCGTCGACGGCAAGAAACTCGAAGCCGTTGAATACGACGATGCCTGCGATCCAAAACAAGCGGTAGCGGTCGCGAACAAGGTCGTCAACGACGGCGTCAAGTTCGTCGTCGGTCACCTGTGCTCCAGCTCCACTCAACCGGCTTCGGATATCTACGAAGACGAAGGCGTGATCATGATCACCCCGGCTGCCACCAGCCCGGACATCACCGCCCGTGGTTACAAAATGGTCTTCCGTACCATCGGTCTGGACAGCGCCCAGGGCCCTGCCGCCGGTAACTACATTGCCGACCACGTAAAACCGAAAATCGTTGCTGTGCTGCACGACAAGCAACAATACGGTGAAGGCATCGCCACCGCCGTTAAAGCCACCCTCGAGAAGAAAGGCACCAAGGTTGCCGTGTTCGAAGGCGTCAACGCCGGCGACAAGGACTTCTCCTCGATCATCGCCAAACTCAAGCAAGCCAACGTCGACTTCGTTTACTACGGCGGCTACCACCCGGAGCTGGGCCTGATCCTGCGTCAGTCGGCCGAAAAAGGCCTGAAAGCCAAGTTCATGGGTCCGGAAGGCGTGGGTAACGACTCGATTTCGCAGATCGCCAAAGACGCTTCCGAAGGTCTGCTGGTAACCCTGCCGAAATCCTTCGACCAGGATCCGGCCAACATCGCCCTGGCGGATGCATTCAAGGCGAAGAAAGAAGACCCGAGCGGCCCGTTCGTGTTCCCTTCCTACTCGGCTGTTGAAGTGATTGCCGGCGGTATCACCGCTGCCAAGAGCGAAGACCCGGCCAAAGTGGCTGAAGCCATTCACGCTGGCACCTTCAAAACCCCGACTGGCGACCTGAGCTTCGACGCCAAGGGCGACCTGAAGGACTTCAAATTTGTGGTTTACGAGTGGCACTTCGGCAAACCAAAAACTGAAGTATCCCCTCAGTAAGGCGCTGCCTGACTGACTGCCAATAAAGCCCACGGCGTGCCGTGGGCTTTGTTTTACGAATGTATGGGCCGCGCTGGCGTGATCCGCCAGTCTCCCCACCTGAAAATCTCAAAACCGTCATCAGCGGTTCGCTGGCAAAACCCGGATTCGAAGTGGATATAGATCCACGGGGCCGGGCGGGAAAATGACTCCACCAGTGAAATGCGTATCAGGTTTTTAGGAGCGTTGTAATGCCTGACCTCTATCACTTCTTCCAGCAGCTGGTTAATGGTCTGACCATTGGCAGCACGTATGCCCTGATTGCCATCGGCTATACGATGGTTTACGGCATCATTGGAATGATCAACTTCGCCCATGGCGAGGTGTACATGATCGGTTCCTACGTGGCGTTCATCGCCATCGCCGGGCTGGCCATGATGGGAATCGACAACGTCCCGCTGTTGATGACCGCCGCCTTCATTGCGAGCATCGTTGTCACCAGTTCGTACGGTTACAGCATCGAACGGATCGCCTACCGCCCCCTGCGCGGCAGCAACCGTCTGATCCCGCTGATCTCCGCCATCGGTATGTCGATCTTCCTGCAGAACACGGTTCTGCTGGCGCAAGACTCCAAGGACAAATCCATCCCCAACCTGATCCCCGGGAACATTTCCTTCGGGCCAGGTGGCGCACATGAAGTGCTGATTTCCTACATGCAAATCGTGGTGTTCGTGGTGACCCTGGTCGCCATGCTCGGCCTGACGCTGTTCATCTCCCGCTCTCGCCTGGGTCGCGCCTGCCGCGCCTGCGCCGAAGACATCAAGATGGCCAACCTGCTCGGCATCAATACCAACAACATCATCGCCCTGACCTTCGTCATTGGTGCTGCGCTGGCGGCCATCGCGGCCGTGCTGCTGAGCATGCAATATGGCGTGATCAACCCGAACGCCGGTTTCCTCGTCGGCCTCAAAGCCTTCACCGCAGCCGTTCTCGGCGGTATCGGCAGCATCCCCGGCGCCATGCTCGGCGGGTTGGTGCTTGGGGTGGCGGAAGCGTTTGGCGCCGATATCTTCGGCGACCAGTACAAGGACGTCGTGGCTTTCGGCTTGTTGGTTCTGGTGCTGTTGTTCCGTCCGACCGGCATTCTGGGCCGTCCGGAGGTTGAGAAAGTATGACTAGGAATCTTAAACAAGCGCTGTTCAGCGCTTTGCTGGTGTGGGCCGTGGCCTACCCGGTACTCGGTCTGAAACTGACCATCGTCGGCATCAACCTCGAAGTGCACAACACCAGCCCGATGATTCTGGCGACCATCGCCATCTGTTCGGTGCTGATGTTCCTGCGCGTATTGTTCAACCAGCAAATCAGCAAGGCGTGGAAGTCCTCGCCGGGCCTGCCGTTGATCCCGGCCAAGGCCAGCAACTTCCTGACCCTGCCGACCACGCAACGCTACTTCATCATTGCGCTGATCATCGGTGCACTGGTGTGGCCGTTCTTCGGCTCGCGTGGCGCGGTGGACATCGCAACGCTGATCCTGATCTACGTGATGCTTGGCCTCGGCCTGAACATCGTCGTCGGTCTGGCCGGTCTGCTCGACCTCGGTTACGTCGGCTTTTACGCCGTCGGCGCCTACAGCTACGCGCTGCTGTCGCACTACTACGGCCTGAGTTTCTGGATCTGCCTGCCGATTGCCGGCCTGATGGCGGCGACGTTCGGCTTCCTGCTGGGCTTCCCGGTGTTGCGTTTGCGCGGTGACTATCTGGCGATCGTGACCCTCGGCTTCGGCGAGATCATCCGTCTGTTCCTGCGTAACCTGACCGACATCACTGGCGGTCCGAACGGCATCAGCAACATCGAGAAACCGACGTTTTTCGGCCTGACCTTCGAGCGTAAAGCGGCGGAAGGCATGCAGACCTTCCACGAATACTTCGGCCTCGAATACAACTCGATCAACAAGGTAATTTTCCTTTACCTGGTTGCTCTGTTGCTGGCGCTGGCGGCGCTGTTCATCATCAACCGTCTGCTGCGCATGCCGATCGGCCGTGCATGGGAAGCGCTGCGTGAAGATGAAATCGCCTGCCGGGCACTGGGTCTGAATCCGACGATCATCAAGCTGTCGGCGTTCACCCTGGGCGCGAGCTTCGCCGGTTTCGCCGGTAGCTTCTTCGCCGCCCGTCAGGGTCTGGTGACCCCGGAGTCGTTCACCTTCATCGAGTCGGCGATCATCCTCGCCATTGTGGTGCTGGGCGGCATGGGCTCGCAGCTGGGTGTGATTCTGGCCGCCGTGGTGATGATCCTGTTGCCGGAAATGATGCGTGAGTTCAGCGAGTACCGCATGTTGATGTTCGGTGCGCTGATGGTGTTGATGATGATTTGGCGTCCACAAGGTCTGCTGCCGATGCAACGCCCACACATGGAGTTGCGAAAATGAGCCGCGAGATCTTAAAAGTCGAGAACCTGAGCATGCGCTTCGGCGGCTTGCTGGCGGTCAACGGCGTGGCCCTGACCGTCAAAGAGAAACAAGTGGTTGCGTTGATCGGGCCGAACGGCGCGGGCAAGACCACCGTGTTCAACTGCCTGACCGGTTTCTATCAGCCAACCGGCGGCAGCATCCTGCTCGACGGCGAGCCGATTCAAGGCCTGCCGGGCCACAAGATCGCCCTCAAAGGCGTGGTGCGCACCTTCCAGAACGTGCGCCTGTTCAAGGACATGACGGCGGTCGAGAACCTGTTGATCGCCCAGCACCGTCACCTGAACACCAACTTCCTGTCCGGTCTGTTCAAAACCCCGGCGTTCCGCAAAAGCGAGCGCGAGGCCATGGAATTCGCCGAGTACTGGCTGGAAAAGGTCAACCTCAAAGAGTTCGCCAACCGTACCGCAGGCACCCTGGCCTACGGTCAGCAACGGCGTCTGGAAATCGCTCGCTGCATGATGACCCGTCCACGGATCCTCATGCTCGACGAGCCAGCGGCCGGTCTGAACCCGAAGGAAACCGAAGACCTGAAAGCGCTGATCAGCGTGCTGCGTGAAGAGCACAACGTCACCGTGCTGTTGATCGAGCACGACATGAAACTGGTCATGAGCATTTCCGACCACATCGTCGTGATCAACCAGGGCACGCCTCTGGCCGACGGTACGCCGGAACAGATCCGCGACAATCCTGAAGTGATCAAAGCCTACCTGGGGGAAGCGTAAATGCTGCAGTTCGAAAACGTTTCCACCTTCTACGGCAAGATCCAGGCCCTGCACAGCGTCAACGTCGAAGTCCGTCAGGGCGAGATCGTGACCCTGATCGGTGCCAACGGTGCCGGCAAGTCGACGCTGCTGATGACACTCTGCGGTTCGCCGCAGGCGCACAGCGGCAGCATCCGCTACATGGGTGAAGAACTGGTCGGCCAGGACTCGTCGCAGATCATGCGCAAGAGCATTGCGGTGGTGCCGGAAGGTCGTCGGGTGTTTGCCCGTCTGACCGTTGAAGAAAACCTGTCCATGGGCGGTTTCTTCACCGACAAGGGCGACTATCAGGAGCAAATGGACAAGGTTCTCGGCCTGTTCCCGCGCCTGAAAGAACGCTTCAACCAGCGCGGCGGCACCATGTCCGGCGGCGAACAGCAAATGCTCGCCATCGGCCGTGCGCTGATGAGCAAGCCGAAACTGCTGCTGCTCGACGAGCCGTCGCTGGGCCTGGCACCGATCATCATCCAGCAGATCTTCGACATCATCGAAATGCTGCGCAAGGACGGTGTGACGGTGTTCCTGGTTGAGCAGAACGCCAACCAGGCGCTGAAAATCGCTGACCGCGCCTATGTGCTGGAGAACGGCCGCGTGGTCATGCAAGGCACCGGTGAAGCGCTGCTGACCGACCCGAAAGTACGCGAGGCGTACCTCGGCGGTTGATGCGTTTCACTCAACAAAAAAACGGCCTTCGGGCCGTTTTTTTTCATCTGCCATTCCTGAATTCAACACAAGCCCCTGTGGGAGGATTGCAGTGTCCGAAGGGTTTCTCGAAAAAACTTTGCACTGCGCTGTAACGCATCGCCATGAGCTTTCTCTAGTGGGGTAAGCAAGCACAAACCGCTTGTAAAAACCCTGACCAAGACTGGAGAAACATCATGACTGCTACCACCCGCACCCTGTCCGCCACCGCCCTGGTTCTGGCCCTCGGCTCGGCCTTGAGCATCGCCACCGTCTCCACCGCCCACGCCGCTGACGCCGACATGGAGAAATGCTTCGGCGTGGCCATGAAGGGTCACAACGATTGCGCCGCAGGTGCAGGCACTACCTGTGCCGGCACGGCGAAAATGGACTATCAGGCCAACGCCTGGAAACTCGTTCCGAAAGGCACCTGCGCCACCACCGAGAGCAAGACCTCGCCGACCGGTTTCGGTCAGATGGAAGCCTTCAAAGCCAAGTCCTGATCTGCAAACTGCCTGAGTGACGATCATGCTCACTATCAATGACCATGCCCAATCCCGCACTCAGGCAGCCCGCACCGGGCTCCCACCCCGTGCCGGGCTGGGGCTCAAGACCGGGCACTTTCGTGAAGTGCTCGGCTCACAACCGGACATTGGCTTCTTCGAAGTCCACGCCGAAAACTACATGGTGGCCGGCGGTCCGTTTCATCATTTTCTCGGGTTGATCCGCGAGCTATATCCGCTGTCGTTGCACGGTGTCGGCTTGTCCATCGGTGCTGAAGGGCCGCTGGATAAACAGCACCTCAAGCGCCTCGACGAACTGATTCGACGCTATCAACCGCAATCCTTTTCCGAACACCTGGCCTGGTCGAGCCATGGCCCGGTGTTTCTCAATGACCTGCTGCCGCTGGCCTATGACACGCCGACGCTGAACCGCGTCTGCGAGCATATCGATGAGGTGCAGAACACCCTCAAACGTCCCATGCTGTTGGAGAACCCGGCGACGTATCTGGCGTTTCAGCGCTCAACCCTTGATGAAGCGGAGTTCATCGCCGAGGTCATCCGTCGCAGCGGTTGTGGTCTGTTGCTGGACGTCAACAATGTCTACGTTTCCTGCGTGAACCATCAGCGTGATCCGCTGGCCTATCTCGATGCCCTGCCCTTGCACAGGGTTGGCGAGATTCATCTGGCCGGGTTTGCCGAAGATTGCGACAGCCTCGGCGACCGTTTGCTGATCGATGATCACGGTGCGCCGATCGATCAAGCCGTCTGGGCTTTGTACCGGCAAGTGCTGCAGCGTATTGGCCCGATAGCAACGTTGATCGAACGCGACAATCAAGTGCCGGCGTTCGAGGTGCTACTGGCGGAAGCTCAGCAAGCTGATGCGCTGTTGCGGGACGCCGGAGCACGCACATGAGCACTCAACGCGCTTTCGCTGCGGCGCTCATCGATACGCGGCTGCCTTGCCCCGAAGGCCTGTGCAGTGCCAACGGCGCTGATCCGGTGAGCCGTTTCGCGGTGTATCGCAACAACGTGCAGGGCTCGCTGATCAATGCTTTGGGCGACAGCTATCCGGTGGTTGCGAAATTGGTCGGCGATGAATTCTTCCGTGCCATGGCGGCCGTTTTCGTACAACAGCAACCGCCGCAAAGTCCGTTTATGAATTGCTACGGCGAAGCGTTCGCGGACTTCATTGCAGCGTTTGAACCGGCCGGCAGCGTCACTTATCTGGCAGACGTGGCACGCCTTGAGCACCTGCGTACCCTCGCCTATCACGCGGCCGACGCCCTGCCCGTCCGGCCAGAAGAAATCACAGCAGCGCTGACTGATGCGCAAACGCTGAGTGAACTGCGCCTTGATCTTCATCCCTCCCTGCACCTGCTCGACTCAGCCTTTGCCGTGGTCGCGATCTGGGGCGCACATCAGCACGACGCGACGCTGGAGGGAATCGACGTCAACCAAAGGCAACACGCCATGGTGTTGCGCAATGGCCTGGATGTCGAAGTGTTTGCCCTGGACTCCGGTGCCAGCAGGTTTATCCGCAACCTGATTGATGGCCAGACACTGCTGGCAGCGGCTGGAAACAGCCCTGAGTTCGACCTCGCGCAAACCCTCGGCTTGCTGATCGCGCGCAACGCCATCACTCACTTGAATAACAAGGAACTGCCATGAAAACGCTCATCACTCGCGCCATCGCGCTGCTGGAAAAAATCCCCCACAGCCTGATCGCCTTCATTGCACGTTTCTCGATCGCCGCGGTGTTCTGGAAGTCAGGGCAGACCAAGGTTGAAGGCCTGGCTATCGATCTGATCGAGGGCAGCTTTCAACTCGGCTGGCCACGTCTGGCCGACTCGACCATTCCGTTGTTCAAGAGCGAATACCACCTGCCGTTGTTGTCACCAGAGATCGCTGCGCACTTGGCGGCGTTTGCCGAGCACTTCTTCCCTGTGCTGATTCTGATTGGCTTCGCTACGCGGTTTTCAGCGCTGGCGTTGTTGGGTATGACCCTGACCATTCAGCTTTTTGTCTACCCGGATGCTTATCCAACCCACGGCACCTGGGCGGCGGTGTTGCTGTACCTGATGACGACCGGGCCGGGCAAGTTGTCGATTGATCATCTGATTGCCCGCCATTTTTCCCGCTAAGCGAAGGCCTACAAGGGAACGGTTCAGCGCTGGAGGCGGTCCAGCGCTTCGCCGCTGCGCTTGAACCAGCCGATAAGATAATCCGCCAATACCTGCGTGCGTTTCGGTAAACCGCCCTGATACGGATGCACCAGGTACATCGGCATGCGCCGGGTCTGAAAGTCACGCAGAAGCCAGCGCAATCGACCGTCAGCCAGTTCCGCTTGCAGCAAGTAGGAAGGCAATCGCGCGATACCGGCGCCACTGAGCGCGGCTTTCTTGAGAAGGTTGTAATGGTTGCTGGCGAACGGTCCTGACACGCGAACCCGGAGCAATTCATGCTGCTGGTGATACAGCCATTCCTCGCGTCCGCTGTAGTGGCTATTGAGCAAACAGCGATGCTCGGCCAGAGCCTCTGGCGTCAGCGGTTCACCGAAGCGCTCAAGATAAGACGGACTCGCGCAGGTCATTTCCTGCCAGGCCAGCAACGGTTTGGCCACCAGCCGTTCGTCATTGGCCACCTCGCTGCGGATCCCCAGATCAAAGCCGTCCCGTGACAGATCGCGGTAACTGTTATTCAGCTCCAGCTCGATCTGCACCTCGGGGTATTTGTGCGAGAACTCCAACAGCAGACCATCAAAGAAAGTTTCTCCCAACGACACCGGCACCGTCATTCGTACCGGTCCGGCCATATCATCCTTCAACCGCGCCAAGGCCTGACGCGCCCTTTCCACCTGGACGACCAGCGCCTGGGCCTGCGGCAACAATGCGGCGCCGGCGGCAGTCAGGCTCAAGCGCCGGGTCGTGCGTTGCAGCAACACCACAGAAAACTGCGCTTCGAGCTGGCTGATACGCTTGGACAACTGGCCCTTGCTACAGCCCAACTGCTGCGCTGCCAAGGTGAAACTGCCCGCTTCAATCAACACGGCAAACGCCGCCAGATCATCCATTTCGCTCACGGATTGTTTCCATTTGAAAACCAAAGGTTGCCTATTAGTGCGCTTATCGGCAGAAAAAACCACTCTAGACTGAAACCTCGTTCAATCACTTGAGGTACAGCACGATGAAGATTCTGTTGATAGGCGCTGGCGGCACCATCGGTTCGGCGGTGGACAAAGAACTGTCGCAACGTCATGAAGTCATCCGCATCGGCCGCAGCAGCGGTGACTTGCAGGTGGATATCAGCGACAGCGCGTCGATCCGCAAACTGTTTGAAAAGACCGGCAAGTTCGATGCACTGGTCTGCGCTGCCGGCAACGTGACCTTCGCACCGCTGGGCGAGATGACGGAAGACAGCTTCGCCCTCGGTCTTAAAGACAAACTGATGGGCCAGGTCAATCTGCTGCTGATTGGTCGTGAATTCGCCAACGATGGCGCCTCGTTCACCTTCACCACCGGTGTACTCAGCCACGACCCGATTCGCAGCGGTGCATCGGCAGCGCTGGTCAACGGCGCCCTCGACAGCTTCGTGCGCGCCGCCGCCATCGAACTGCCACGCGGCCTGCGAGTGAACTCGATCAGCCCGACCGTGCTGCTCGAAGCGATGGGCAGCTACGCCCCGTATTTCCGTGGGTACAAGCCGGTTCCTGCGGCGGATGTGGCATTGGCCTACGCGAAAAGTGTCGAAGGCCTGCAGACAGGTCAGACGTTTCACGTTGGCTGAGCTTCATTTACTCGATCAAAGTCGGTAACAGGCTTTTGGCAACAGGCCGCGGCATCACGATCCTGAGCAGCCCACCAAGCTCCGAATGCACTGTAGTTGTTGAAATGTGCTGGCCATTGATCGACAGGTTCAATGGCTGGCCCAGCGCCTCACGACTGATTGCCTTGGCCCGGGCGGTCGCTTCGGGAGTCAGGGTAACGGAAAGCTGAGCAAAGTCCGGATGGGCGCCCTGATCATCCTTGAGCAGAATTTCCATCCTTGCGAAATCAGCCGCTGAGGAAAAATTCAGATCGGCAGCCTGGCTGGTGCCAGCGCATGACGTTACCAATAGCAGTATCGCGACCTTCCATTGCATTGAGTGCACCTCGATCCATCAAACCAGACAAGCGCAAGACTATGCGGCGACCCCATGCCCAACTCAATAGTGGCCAGACAACCCTTGTGATCGGCAGTCAGCCTCAGTAACGTGGCGGCACTTGTCTGGAGAGCCAAAGATGCGTGTTGCCCGTTCGTTAGTCGTTGTTGCCCTGCTGCCGTTGTTCACCGCCTGCCAGTTGTTCGATGGCCAGCGAGAAAGTGCCTCGCACGTCGGGCAGACGCGGATGCAGGGGCAACTGACCGCTGCTGACGGCAAACTGGTGTTCCAGCCGTGTCAGGATCAGCGTCAACTGGTGATCAATGACATCGGTGGCACCAGTATTCTGCAAGAGGCCGCGACCCTCGCCGACGAGCAAGGCAAATTGTTCGCCGATGTCCGCGGCAAGGTCGCTGGCGATCGACTGGATCTGACTCAGCTGTATCGCGTCGAACGCTCCGGCACCGCCTGCGATGATCCGAATTTCAAGCTGCTGATCCTGCGCGCCACCGGCCATGGCCCGGAATGGAACGTCAAGGTCAGCGGCAAAGGCATGGTCATCGACCGCGAAGGCCAGCCGCCACTCGCCGTCCCTTATGTTGAAGAACAATTGGGCGACGGTCGTTTCAATCTGAGCAGCGAAGCCAATAACCAGCGCATCGAATTGTGGGTCGCGCCGCAACGCTGCGTCGACAGCAGCACCGGCAGCGTCCAGCACATGAGCGCCGAGTTGCGCATCGACGGCCAGGTGCAGCGCGGTTGCGGGTATTTCGGCGGATCGCGCAACGACTGAGCGTTTTAGCCTCACCGGATCCGGCCTTTGCGGCTTATAATCGCGGCCTTCAAACGCCTTGGCGCAGTTGTGCGCCCCGCGAACCCGGATCCTCGCCATGTTACGAATCACTGAACTCAAGCTGCCAATCGACCATCCCGAAGAAGACCTGCGTCCTGCCATCGTGCAGCGCCTGGGCATCGCCAGCGATGATCTGCTCGATTTCACCTTGTTCAAGCGCAGCTACGATGCGCGCAAAAAGTCCTCCGAACTGTGCTTCATCTACACCATTGACCTCGAAGTGCGCGACGAGGCCAAGGTGTTGGACAAGTTCGCCGACGACCGTAACGTCAACGTGGCGCCGGATGTCAGCTACAAATTCGTCGGCCAGGCGCCGAGCGACCTGAGCCAGCGCCCGATCGTCGTCGGTTTCGGCCCGTGCGGGATTTTCGCCGGTCTGTTGCTGGCGCAAATGGGCTTCAAGCCGATCGTCCTCGAGCGCGGCACCGAAGTCCGTCAGCGCACCAAGGACACCTGGGGCCTGTGGCGTAAAAGCGTGCTCAACCCCGAGTCCAACGTGCAGTTCGGTGAAGGCGGCGCGGGCACGTTCTCCGACGGCAAGCTGTACAGCCAGATCAAAGACCCGAAGTTCCTCGGCCGCAAAGTCCTGCACGAGTTCGTCAAGGCTGGCGCGCCGGAAGAAATCCTCTACGTCAGCAAGCCGCACATCGGTACGTTCCGTCTGACCGGCATGGTTGAAAACATGCGCGAACAGATCCGCGAACTGGGCGGCGAAGTGCGCTTCCAGGAACGGGTCACCGACGTGCTGATCGAAGACGGCCAATTGGTCGGCGTCGAACTGGCCAGCGGTGAAACCCTGCTTTCGAAACATGTGGTTCTGGCCCTCGGCCACAGCGCTCGTGACACCTTCCGCATGCTCCACAGTCGTGGCGTGTTCATGGAAGCCAAGCCGTTCTCGGTGGGTTTCCGTATCGAGCACCCGCAATCGCTGATCGACCGCGCGCGTCTGGGTAAATACGCCGGCCACCCGAAACTCGGCGCTGCCGACTACAAACTGGTGCACCACGCCAAGAACGGTCGTTCGGTCTACAGCTTCTGCATGTGCCCGGGCGGCACCGTGGTCGCGGCGACTTCCGAGCCGAACCGCGTGGTCACCAACGGCATGAGCCAATACTCGCGTAACGAGCGCAATGCCAACTCCGGCATCGTCGTCGGCATCACCCCGGAAGTCGATTATCCGGGCGGCCCGCTGGCGGGGATCGAGTTGCAGGAACGCCTGGAATCCCACGCCTTCATCCTCGGCGGCAGCGATTACAAGGCGCCGGCGCAACTGGTTGGCGACTTTATCAACGACATTCCTTCAACCGAACTGGGTGAAGTCGAGCCGTCGTACAAGCCGGGCGTGTCGCTGGGCGATCTGGCCCTGGCCTTGCCGGATTTTGCTATCGAAGCGATTCGCGAAGCATTGCCGGCGTTCGAGAAGCAGATTCGCGGCTACTCGCTGCACGATGCGGTGTTGACCGGGATCGAGACTCGCACTTCGTCACCGCTGCGCATTACCCGTAATGAAACCCTGCAGAGCATGAACGTGAAGGGCTTGTTCCCGGCCGGTGAAGGCGCGGGTTACGCGGGCGGGATTCTATCGGCGGGTGTTGACGGGATTCGCATTGCCGAAGCCGTGGCACGCGACATCCTCGGCCTGACTGACTAATCATCTGAAGTAACACAAATCCATGTGGGAGCGAGCCTGCTCGCGAAAGCGGTATTTCAGTCAACGATGATGTTGAATGAGATGACCCCTTCGCGAGCAGGCTCGCTCCCATATTTGGTTGTGTGTGTCTTCAGATATTCGCGCGTAACACTGAGGTCGGCAGCGCCTCACCCCGCTCGGCACTCGCCGCCACCGCTTCGATCAACCCACTCAACTCATACCCCTGCGCCTTCAACCAATCCTGATCGTAATAAGTGTCGGCATACCGCTCGCCACCATCACACAGAATCGCCACGATCGACCCCGACTCTCCCGCCGCTTTCATCTGCTGCGCCGCCATCAAGGCGCCGATCAGATTGGTCCCGCTCGACCCTCCGACATGCCGTCCCAGACGCTGCGCCAGATAATGCATGGCCGCCAGCGACAAGGCGTCAGGCACCTTGACCATTGCATCGATCACCTTGGGCAGAAACGACGCTTCAACGCGCGGCCGGCCAATGCCTTCAATGCGCGAACCGCAATCCAGACGCAAACTGGCGTCGCCGCTCTGGTAGTAATCAAAGAACACCGAGCGCTCGGCATCGGCGCACAACACGCGGGTGCAATGCTGGCGATAGCGCACGTAACGACCGAGCGTCGCGGTGGTGCCGCCGGTGCCGGGACTGGAAATCAGCCAGCTCGGTTCCGGATGTTTCTCGTAGCGCATCTGCTGGAAGATCGATTCGGCGATGTTGTTGTTCGCGCGCCAGTCGGTGGCGCGTTCGGCGTAGGTGAACTGGTCGATGAAGTGGCCACCATGCTCGCGGGCCAGACGCTCGGACTCGGCGTAGATTTGCGTGGGATCTTTCACCAGATGACTTTGGCCACCGTAGAACGCGATCTGGGCGATCTTCTCTTTGGACGTGGTCGCCGGCATCACCGCAATAAACGGCAGGCCGAGCATCCGCGCGAAATACGCTTCGGAAATCGCCGTCGAACCGCTGGACGCCTCGATCACCGGCGCGCCGGGCTTCAACCAGCCGTTACACAACGCATAGAGAAACAGCGAACGGGCCAGGCGGTGCTTGAGACTGCCGGTCGGATGACTGGACTCATCCTTGAAGTACAACTTGATGCCCGCAAAACCCGGCAGCGGCAAAGGGATCAGGTGGGTGTCGGCGCTGCGCTGAAAATCCGCCTCGATGATGCGGATGGCTTCGCGGGCCCACTGTCGGTTGTCGCTCATGGTGATGGTTCTCGTTGAATCGGGCAGGAGATGAATATGTACAAAAGGCTCACTCATCAGCTTAGGAAAAATCCTATAGCGCGCACAGATACAGCTGAGTCTCAATATGTCAGGCAACTGCTAGGCTCAGCGTGGCTTGGGCCAGACACCTTGTAACGACATATAACAAAAAAGAATATAACTTTTGTTTTAACAACTAACAGTACGGGTTAGGGTGTCCCACCTTTTGACTTTATCGATGGAGAGCGACCTTGCCTCTGCGTAGCACTTTCACGCGTTTCTTTCAGTTGGAAGCTGCCAGCGGTCTGTTATTGATCGCCGCGGCCATCCTGGCTTTGATTATCAACAATTCGCCGCTGTCGTGGCTGTACACCGGCCTGCTCGACACTCCGGTGGTGGCGCAGATCGGTGCGTTGAAAATCGCTAAACCCCTGCTGCTGTGGATCAACGACGGTCTGATGGCGATGTTCTTCCTGCTCATCGGCCTGGAAGTGAAACGCGAAGTCCTCGACGGCCAACTGTCGAAGCCTTCACAGATCGTCCTGCCCGGCGCGGCAGCGATCGGCGGCATGTTGGTACCGGCGCTGATCTACTGGTTTCTCAACCGTGACAACCCGGCAGCCCTCGACGGCTGGGCGATTCCGACCGCCACCGACATTGCCTTCGCCCTCGGCGTACTGGCGCTGCTCGGCAAGCGTGTGCCGGTATCGCTGAAACTGTTCCTGATGACCCTGGCGATCATCGATGACCTCGGCGCCATCGTGATCATCGCGATCTTCTACTCCGGCGAACTGTCGACCCTGTCGCTGGGCCTGGCGGCGGCGTGCATTGCGTCGCTGGTGGCGATGAATCGACTTGGGGTGGTCAAGCTCGGGCCGTACATGATTATCGGTTTGATCCTCTGGGTCTGCGTGCTCAAAAGCGGTGTCCACGCGACGCTGGCCGGCGTGACTCTGGCCTTCTGCATTCCACTGCGCACGAAAAACGCCGAACCGTCGCCACTGCTGACCCTCGAACATGCGCTGCACCCATGGGTGGCCTACGGCATCCTGCCGCTGTTCGCCTTCGCCAACGCTGGCCTGTCGCTCAGCGGTGTGACCGTCGAAAGCTTCACTCACCACGTGCCGATGGGCATTGCGGTTGGTCTGCTGCTGGGTAAAACCGTCGGTGTATTCGGCCTGACCTGGCTGGCCGTGAAGATCGGCATCGCCACCCTGCCGCAAGGCGCAAACTGGGGCCAGGTCATGGGCGTAGCGATCCTCTGCGGCATCGGCTTCACCATGAGCCTGTTCGTCGGTTCGCTGGCGTTTGAACCGGGTGTGAGTGATTACGCTGGCATGGACCGGATGGGGATTTTGACCGGGTCGATTCTGGCGGCGTTGATCGGTTATGCGGTGACGGCGGCGGCGAGTCGCCGGAGCACAGTACTGAATCCTGCGTAGAACACCTGTGGCGAGGGGATTTATCCCCTCGCCACAAGTGCCGCCATACTGATACACAGCGACTAATCCCCACGTCTTTAGAGACGCGTCCTACAGCCACAAATTTCCTGCTTCGTTAACGTTGCGCAGGCCCTCGCGAGGGGCTGTCGATGGATGAACGAAAGGACGATCAGTGGCTGTTAACAAGGACATTCCTCGGGTTCAAAACCCACCGCAAGGCGACGGGCATCACGTCACTTACCGCTACATGACGGCCACTGAACTGGCCGAGCGCGACGCCAGACAAAATGCTTACGACGCCATGCTGGCCCGACAGGATGCTTTCGAGCGCAACCGTGAGGTGGCGGTCAAAAAAGCCGATCCCGTTCGCGCTGGCTGCGTATTCGCCAAGTCCTGCAAATTGCCGGATGCGATTATCGATTACTCGAGTCCTTCGGGGATGGTGCCGACCGACAGCCTGAAGGATTACGGCGACCTGATCCTGCTGGGCGCGCACGAAACCGATGAAAGCGGCGCAGTTCCTCTCAAGAAAATCGGTGCAACGGCCATCCCGGCAGGCTTCGGCAGTTTTGCGTTGACGGGTTCGGCTTTCAAAGCACTGCCCACAGTTATATCCACCGCAGTGGTCACGCCTTTGGTGACCCTGGTAGCGCTGCTCATGCCCTCAAGCCTTGGCGACAGTGCGCTGTATACCGACGAGCAGTTGCGTGGACTTGAACAGGCACGAACGCGTGTTCGGCTGAGGGTCGAACAGCAGGCCGACGGCAGCCTGAAGGGCTACGGCTTCTACACCGGCAAGAATCGCGATTGGGAAATGATTGATGTCGTGCAGTTCAAGTTGCGTGGCAGCCAGTTCATTGCTGACTTGGGTGAAGGCGTAGAGCTGATCTGGACGCCTGCTGTGGATGGCTCGGACATCCTCGGCATCCCCGCGCTGGAGGCTGCACCGCAGGCACCGCACATCTGGGTTTATCCTCCAACGAAAGCGGCGGACGAGATTCTGGTTAATCCGGTTTATCCGCCGGAGTACCGAGACTTTATTCTGGTTTTTCCACCAGGTTCGTTGGTTCAGCCGGTATATATCGTAATCAATTCCCGAGCTGGGGATCACGAGTACCATCCGCCGCCTGATTTCCTGCCAGCCTTCCCTGATGCGAAAGTTGTGGGACGCAAAACAGCTGTTCAAGGGGGCGGCGCGAAACGCAAAAGATGGAAAACCGCTAAAGGACTTATTCTTGAATGGGACTCGATGCATGGCGCTATAGAAAAGTATGACGCCAGAGGCAAACACATTGGCGAGTTCGATCCAGACACTGGCGAGCCAACGTCTACAAAAAAGAACAAAAAATCGAAAAAAGGCAAGAAAAGGAGTATTGAGCCTTGAGATTCTTAGTAGAAGCTTTTGACAAAAAAACCGACTTCCAAACATCAGTAATTGAACTGCCCGAGAATTGTACCGAGCAACTCAAATCGATCATGGGTTGGAAAACAGAGCAGCAAGGTTGGGAAGGCTACGACCTCAATCAGCAACAGATCAAAGCCATTGAGGCACTGATTCAAAAGTCCATCGAAGATCCGCGCTATTACTTTCAACTGACGTGTAATGGACATTGAAACGCAAACAAAAACCCCGACCAGTCACCTGATCGGGGTTTTCTTTACCCTGAATTCCGCTTAGTGCGAAACGCGGCTGGTCCCGCCAACGGTGGAGATGCGCACGCGCTCGCCAACGCGGAACACTTCGTTCTCCTGAACCTGCTGCACATACGCACGCATGCTGCCGTCGTCTTCACGTACGGTGATTTCCACACCCTGGGTACGGGTCAGACCTTCTTCAGTCGCCGAACCGATCAGACCGCCCGCCACTGCACCGATAACTGCGGCAACGATGCTGCCCTTGCCGCCGCCGATGGCGCTGCCGCCGACGCCGCCGACCGCTGCACCAGCGAGGCCGCCGATCGGGGTTTTGGTGCCTTCGATTTTCACCGGGCGCAGGGATTCGATGGTGCCCATGCGAATCGTCTGCACGCGACGCGCTTCGTCACGGGAGTAGGAGTCACCGGTCAGGCTCGATTGGCAGCCGGTAAGCAACATCGCCATCGTGGAAAAGGAAGCAACCAGCAGAACAGACTTACGCATAGCATCAACTCCAAAGAAACATATAGTCATTAAACTCCGTGGCTTGACGCCTGTCACGACACCGCCCGGATAAATTGGCTTTCATTCAGGCGCGGTACAGACACCTGCACGCTCTCCCTGATGTAGCCCTACAGTAGCGCCAAATTACCGATTCTGCGCCACGGACACCAAGGATTTTCATGGATTACTTCATCATCGTAGTCACCACGGCCGCCGGTTTGTACTTCCATGGGTGGTTGTACGTGCGGATCAAACGCTGGATGGATCGCGACCTGGCGCTGTCATTGGCCGGCAAGGACGAGGGCAAACGTGCCTTCATGCTCGAGCAATTGGCGAACGCTCAGGCGCAGAAGATCAAGCGCCGGGACCTGCCGAAGTGGCTGGAGGCCGCTGCGGCAGGCTATCCCGCTCGGTAGACTGCTCAGGGTGCCAGACGTTCAAGAATCCAGTCGGCGCCCTGCACACGATAGTTGAGGCGATCGTGCAGACGGCTCGGACGGCCCTGCCAGAATTCGATGCGCTCGGGCAGCAAGCGGTAACCGCCCCAGTGTTCCGGGCAGTCGGGCTGAGTATCGGAGAAACGCTGCTCGGTAGCTTTGAGCAAATCTTCCAGTTCACCGCGCCCGTTGATCACCCGGCTCTGCGGCGAAGCCCAGGCACCGAGGCGGCTGCCCAGTGGACGCACCTGATAATACGCATCCGACTCCCCGGGCGAGACCTTCACCACCCGCCCTTCGATGCGCACCTGACGCTCCAGGGTCGGCCAGAAGAAGGTCATGGCGGCAAACGGGTTGGCCGCCAGATGCTGGCCCTTGGCGCTGTCGTAATTGGTGAAGAAGGTAAAGCCCTGCTCATCCAGCCCCTTGAGCAGCAGAATGCGGCAATGCGGCCGCCCATCCTTGTCGACCGTGGCCAGGGTCATGGCGTTGGCTTCCACCGGCGCCTGCTCGGTTTTCACCGCGTCGGCAAACCACTGGTGAAACAACGCAAACGGCTCGGCCGGGGCTTGCGCCTCGGTCAGGCCATCCCGGGTGTAATCACGACGCATATCTGCCAGAGCCTGGGTCATGGCGCATTCCTTTTCGTTAGCGGATCACTTCTTGGTGGTATCGGTCGCGGCGACTTTCTTGTCGGTCGCGGCGGCTTTGGCTGGCGTGGTTTTCTTCGCTGGAGCCTTGGCTGGAGCTTTTTTCGCCGGAGCCTTGGCAGCGGCTTTCTTGGCCGGAGCCTTTTTGCTCGCTGGCACAGCAGCTTTTTTCGCCGCAGGAGCCGGGGTTACCGGTTTGGCCACTGGCTTGACGTCTTGCGCTGCGACCATGGTCACTGGCTTCGGCGCTGGCATGTTGTACTTGCTCAGCAGGGCAACCATGGTGTTTTGCGGGGTCACCAGCAGTTCAACACGACGGTTAAGGGCACGACCTTCAACGCTGTCGTTGGCTGCACGCGGCGCTTCGGAACCCATGCCACGCAGCATCAGGCGATCACGCTGCAAGCCACTGAGACGGAAGATTGCGGCGATGGCCTGGGCACGCTCCTGGCTCAACTTGATGTTAGCCGGCGCGGCACCACTGGAATCGCTGTGGCCAAGGACCAGGACGGCGGTTTTCGGGTCGGCTTCAAGGATTTTCGCCACGCGAGTGAACGGGCCGAGGGTGACCGGCAGCAGCATGGCTGGACGGTCAGGGTTGAACGAGCCTTCGACCGGTGCGGTCACGACCAGCACGTTTTCACGGCGTTCGAGTTGCAGATTACTGTCTTTAACCGCTTCACGCAGACGCGGCTCATAGTCGTCAAGCCAGGCCTGGGTGACTTTCGGATCCGGCATCGGCACGGCTTTGGTGGTTGGTTGATCCTTGCCACCGAACGGCCACCACCATTTGCCACCTGCGTCGGCTTCAGCTTTGGCCACGGTGACCGGTTTTTTCGCTTCCGGGGCAACTTCAGCCTTCATGTCGGCCTTGGCCGCTTCATCATCGGAACCGAACGGCCAGTACCACGGACTGCTGCTTTCAGTCTTGGCCACGGGTGCGGTGGCCGCAGGTTTCAGAGGGGCTGGAGCCGGTGCTGGCTCCTTGGCCGCAACCTTGTCGGAAGAACCGAACGGCCACCAACTGCCGCCGTCCGCATCGTTTTTCGGGGTCTGTGCACAACCGGTGATCGCTACACACAGGGCCAGGGCGAGGGTCTTTTTAGATGACATTGAAAATCCACAAAATGAAGTAATGAAAGATCAGAGCACTTTCGCCCGGATAAACAGTCGCTTTGAAACGAAAAACCGCTTGAGGTTCCGACCCTGGGACCTCGGATGAAACTTTACAGACAAGTGGCAAGTACCCGCGCGAGCTTCTGCGCGCGCGGATCCATCAAAACGTATGGCCCAAGGGTATTTGTCACAAAACCAAACGCGGCATCATGCTCAGGGTCAGCAAAACCGATGGAGCCGCCCGCACCTGGATGACCGAATGCACGAGGACCGAGTCCGTAGGTAGCGTTGGGTACGTCCGGTTGATCAAGCATGCAGCCGAGGCCAAAACGAGTCTGGGTCAACAAGGTCTTGTCTTCGCCGAGGCTTTGTTCGCGGGTCAGCTCTTCGAGCATGTCGCTTTCGAGCAAGCTGCCGTCGAGCAAACCGGCATAAAAACCGGCCAGGCTGCGCGCATTGCCGTGGCCATTGGCCGCCGGTTGCTGCATCCGTCGCCATTCCGGTTTGTTGGTGCTGGTGAGCACCGATGGCGGGTTGGTAAAAGCGCGGGTGGTCATGGCGGTTGGTTCGCGCAGGGTCACTTGCAGCAGGCGTTGCGCGGCGGCATCGCCAGCATTGCCCTTGCCGCGGGCAATGTGCGCCACGCGGTGGAATTCTTCGTCAGCCAGACCGACGTGGAAATCCAGGCCCAACGGCTTGGCCACTCGCGCTACGATGGATTCGCCCGGCCCGCGACCGTCAGCGCGGCGCAGCAACTCGCCGATCAGCCAGCCGTAAGTGATTGCGGCATAACCGTGGCCAGTGCCCGGCGTCCACCATGGTGCTTCGGCCGCAAGAGCATCGACCATGGTTTGCCATTCGTAGAGTGCTTCTGGCGCCAGCAGCTCGCGCAACGCCGGCAGACCGGCCTGATGACAGAGCAATTGGCGCAGGGTCACGGATTCTTTGCCGGCGGCGGCGAATTCCGGCCAGTAGCGGGCGACCGGAACATCCAGTTGCAACTTGCCTTCGGCGACCAGTTGCAGCGCGGTGACGGCGGTAAAGGTTTTGGTGCAGGAGAACAGGTTGGCGATGGTGTCGCTATGCCAGGCTTCAGCACCATCCTTGTCGGCGGTACCGGACCAGAGGTCGAGGACGGTTTCTCCACCGACCTGAATGCACAGGGCTGCGCCGCGTTCCTGGGGATCGTCGAACAGTGCGGCAAAGGCTTCGCGCACCGCTTCGAATTGAAGCTCGTAATGTCCCTGAATCTGCACCCGCAACTCCCCCGCGAAAACGCTCTACAAAGTGGCCCGCATTGTTCCAGCCCCAGAGGGATTTGGGAACAGCTGCGGGCCGGACGGTTATTTCAGAATTTCGCTGAGGCGGCTGACGCCTTCGCGAGCAGGCTCGCTCCCACACTGAATCTGTGTATCACGGAAGATCTCCTGTGGGAGCGAGCCTGCTCCGGGCGGCGTTCCGACGAAGAACGATGACGCGGTGGCTCAGGACTCAGTGACCATTGCCGGAATGCCCACCGGCATGCCCTGCCCCCGGCCCTTTTCCGGCCTCGCCTTTGCGGCCGCCCTCAGCCTCATGCCCCGCTGCGGCGGCCGCTTTCTCAGCCTCTTTGCCAAGCTGATCAATCGCCTGCAAATTGCTCTTGCGCACCGTTTCGACAAACCCCTGATACGGCAGATCCGTCACCCCGACCAGACCGAAATGACCGTTCTCGCCATCCAGCAAACGCCCGGTCACCGGTTGATCGAGATACTGGAACCAATGCACGCCGACAATCGACGGTTCGCTCAAGGCCTGCTTGAGGAAGTTGGCGTACGCCGGTCCGCGATCTTCTTCCTTGGCCACTTGCGTGACGCCGCCCCAGAACGGGCCGCGATCCGCTGAGCCAAAGTTGAATTCGGTGATCAATACCGGTTTGTCCAAAGCGCCCAGCGCGGCAAAGTCGTAACCGTCTTGTGGTTTCAGCGTGTACATGTTGAAGCTCAGCACATCGCAATACTGCGCGCAGGACGCCACAGCTTCCGGCGTGCTGATGGCGAAGCGGCCGCCGAGCAGCAACTGGTTGGGCGCGTGCCATTTCAGCGAGTCGGAGATGGTTTTGAAGTAAGTGTCGGCGAAGACTTTCTGGAAATATTTGAAGTCCGCCTCGATTTCCGGGTGCTCGGGGTTCGGCAGCGGTGGCACAAAACCCGGATCTTCCATCAATTCCCACGCGGGCAGATCAATGCCCCACGCTTTCGACAGCCCGGCCTGATTGCGGTACTTGTCGCGCAGTTGCTTAAGGAACGCACGCTTGGCCGGTACGTCGGTGGTCATTTTCAGCGTACCGTAGGCCAGTGCATAACGGGATTTCGCGTCATCACCGGGGCCGGCCCAGGCCAGTTCGTTGTCGGCGTAGTAGCCGATCAGCCACGGATCGTCGCGGTGATCGCGGGCGGCAATGGCGACGGCGCGCTCGGTGGCCATGGCGAAACGCGGATCGAACGGATCCGGCATCCCGCCCCACCAGTCGCTGCCGGTGCTGATGCTGGTGTAGTCGCCGACGATCGACAGCGGCAAGGTGTACGGCACGCGCTCGGCATCGGTCAGCGAATCGGCACTCCAGTTGCCGACCGTGTTGAAGCCCCAGGCTTGCAAGCGATCAAGCGTGTGGCTGGCCCACTGTTGCTCATCGACAGTGGCCGCGCACGGCTCGGCCGCTTTTTCTGTCGTTATTTGTACAGTTTCAGTCTTGGCTGCTTCAGCGACACCGGACTTCGGCTCGGCAGGGGCAGGGGCAGGCTCGGCGGCTTGAACGGCGGCCGTTTCAGCGGCTGCAGACTTGGCCGCCTCTGCTACTCCGGACTTGCTCTCACTGGTCGCTTTGCACGGCTCACCGAACACGCGCTGCAGGTTGGCACCGTAGAAGTCATACCAGCGCCCGTTGCCATAACCCCGGCCCTGATCAACACCATTGCCGCCGCGGTTGTCGCCTTCGCCAAAGTGTCTGGCCAAAGGTTCATCAGACTTAGGCAGGGATTCAAACATGTCCTCACGACCGGCCACGTAGGTCTGGTTGACCTTGGGGCTGACGGTGTTCACGCCCAACGAGTAAAACGGATGACCTTCAGGCGTGACCAGATACCAGCGGCCATCACGTTTTTCAGTGCGGAAGAACCCGCTGGCCTTGAAGGCTGGACCCTTGTTCCAGCCACCGAACTTGTCCAGCGAAGTCTTTTCACGCTCGGCCAGCCAGGTTTTCAGTTGTTGCTGTTCCTTGGCGGCGGCGGATTTCAGTTGCTCGTCGTTGCTGATCTTTTCCGGCCACTTGCTGCGGGTCGACTGCCCGTACGCATCGACCAGATTGCCGTAAACGGCCTGGGTGACCGATTCGCCGTCCTGCACACCGAAACGCTCCAGCAGCAAACTCTGGGCGACTTTCGGCTGATCCAAAGACAAGCTCACCGAAACCACTTGACTGCGATCGATCTCACCGCTGCTGCTGGCCAGCAGGATCCGCTGACCATCGACCGTCATCGGCATCGGCGGCCCGGCTTTCATCCCCTGACTCAGCGGCGTCGACGCGACCAGCGGTACCAACAGGGTTTGCGCAGGGCCGGCCGGCAGGTCGACGCGACTGACCAGTGTCCGACCGTCGTTGCTCTGAATCTGCACGTAGACCGTCACCGCCCAGTCCATTGCGCTCTGCAACCGCAGGGTCATCATGCCCGACTGCGACCAGTCCCACGCACCGGTCTGCGGCGTCAGACGCAAGGTCGGACGGGCCACCGGATTGAACGTCACCCGGCGCAGCACTTCGCCCTCAGGCGTTTGCTCGGCGTTGGCTTGCGGCAGATCAGCGTTTTCGGTGGCGATTTTCACCACGTCGGCAGGACGGACAAAGTTGAACAGGGTCTGCTGACCCGCAGGCGCCGCGAACAGCGGCGTGGCGAAGATCAAGGCAAATACGGCGGGCAACGAACGGCGGATCATAAGAACGGAGTTCTCCCTAACGACCAACAATGGCCAATGGAAAAGCGATGGCAGAGAGATAGACAACACGGCGGGCAAAACTGCCCACCGTTGTCTCAGGATATTTCACGACGGAAGGGAGGCAACGCATTGAGGATCGCCTTGCCGTAGCGCTGGGTGACCAGCCGCCGATCCAGCAAAGTGATGGTGCCGCGGTCTTCTTCGGTCCGCAGCAGACGCCCGCAAGCCTGCACCAGCTTCAGCGAAGCATCGGGAACGGAGATTTCCATGAACGGATTGCCACCACGGGCCTCGATCCACTCCGACAACGCCGCTTCGACCGGATCGTCCGGGACCGAGAACGGGATCTTGGCGATCACCACGTGTTCGCAGTACGCGCCCGGCAAGTCGACACCTTCGGCAAAACTGGCGAGACCGAACAGCACGCTGGAATCACCGCCATCGACCCGCGCCTTGTGCTTGTTCAGGGTTTCCTGTTTCGACAGGTTGCCTTGAATGAACACCTGCTTGCGCCAGTCGCGGTCGAGGCCGTCGAACACGTCCTGCATTTGTTTGCGCGATGAGAACAGCACCAGGGTGCCACGCGAGCCTTCAACCAGATCCGGCAGCTCACGGATGATCGCCGCCGTATGAGCAGCAGCATCGCGTGGATCGGCCTTCAGATCCGGCACGCGCAACACACCGGCATCGGCGTGATGGAACGGGCTCGGCACCACCGCGGTGACGGCTTTTTTCGGCAGACCGGCGCGCATGCGGAAGCGGTCGAAGGTGCCCAGCGCGGTCAGCGTCGCCGACGTTACGAGGCAACCGTAAGCGACATTCCACAGGCTGCGGCGCAAGGTTTCCGCCGCCAGAATCGGGCTGGCATTGACCTCAATATCGAACAGCGAGCCGCTTTCAGCGAGGGTCAGCCAACGCGCCATCGGTGGGCTGTCTTCCGGGTCTTCGGCGGTGAACGCGGTCCACAGTTCCCAATTGCCGGAGGCGCGGGACAACAGGCTGCCGAACAGCGGATACCACTCTTCAGCCTGATTGCTGGCGATGCCGATGTTGACCTCACCGTCCATGCCTTCCTTGAGCAGGTCGGTCAGGCGCGTGAACAGATCGTTGAGGCGCGAAAAGCCTTTTTTCAGCTCGATGCCCATTTCGCGCATGTGCTCGGGAATCACCCCCGCGACGAAACGATGGCGCGGACGCTCACGGCCCTCGACGTCTTCGCCGGGCTTGAAGTCGGCGACCTGCTCGCAGGCGCTGAACATGAACTGCTGCTGCGCCTTGATTTCCCGCGCCAGCTCCGGCACTTGTTCGATCAGTTTGCCAAGATCGCCCGGCAGCGGATGCTGGGCCAGCAGCTTGGTCAGGTTCTTGGCGGTGGTTTCCAGCCAGTCGGCAGTGGAACGCAGGCGCGTGTAGTGAGCGAAGTGGCCGATGGCCTTGTCCGGCAGGTGGTGACCTTCGTCGAACACATAAATGGTATCGCGCGGATCGGGAAGCACCGCACCGCCGCCCAGCGCCAGATCAGCCAGGACCATATCGTGGTTGGTGACGATCACGTCGACCTTGCCCATGCCTTCGCGGGCCTTGTAGAAGGCGCACTGGCCGAAGTTCGGGCAATGGCGGTTGGTGCACTGGCTGTGATCGGTGGTCAGGCGCGCCCAGTCGGCGTCTTCCAGCGCATTGGGCCAACTGTCGCGGTCGCCGTCCCATTTATTGCCGGCAAGCTTCTCGATCATGCTGGTGAACAGCTTCTGACTGGCCTCATCGACCTCGATCTTGAAGCCTTCTTCTTCGAACAGCTGCGCGGTGGCGGTTTGCGCGTGGCCTTCCTGCAGCAACATGTCGAGCTTGGACAGGCACATGTAGCGACCGCGGCCCTTGGCCAGGGCGAAGGTGAAATTCAGCCCGCTGTTGCGCATCAGGTCGGGCAAATCCTTGTAGACGATCTGCTCTTGCAGCGCGACGGTCGCGGTGGCGATCACCAGGCGTTTGCCGGCCAGTTTCGCGGTCGGGATCGCCGCCAGGCTGTAGGCCACGGTCTTGCCGGTACCGGTGCCGGCTTCCACCGCAACAATTGCGGGGTCGCCACTGCGCCGGCCTTCGTCGTCGGTGTCGATATCCCCGAGGACTTTGGCGATTTCAGCGATCATCAGGCGCTGGCCGTAACGCGGCTTGAGGCTCTTGGCCTCTAGAAAACGCGAGTAGGCGCCCTGGATCGTGGTTTTGAGTTCAGTGCTGATCATGGATTGTCGGGCGCAAAAAACGCTGGATAAATTTTCAGTGGTTTCGGATGGCGGCTATCATACCCCGCTAATTAATCCCGCGCAGAACGGAGTGCCCCAATGACACCTTTTAGCCTCGTTTACCCCCTGCATGTGCTGTCCGCCCTGGTCTGGGTCGGCGGCATGTTTTTCGCCTGGATGGTCCTGCGCCCCGCGGCTGTGAAGGCCCTCGACGGTCCTGCTCGACTGACCCTGTGGGTGGAAGTGTTTCAAGGTTTTTTTCGCTGGGTCTGGGTCGCGGTGATCCTGTTGCCGATCAGCGGCGTGGGGATGCTGCATTTGCAGCAGGTCGGGTTTGAGACCGCGCCGAAGTATGTGCAGGTGATGATGGGCTTGTATGTGGTGATGACGGCACTGTTTATCCGCATTCAGGGGTTGATGCTGCCGGAGTTGCGTAAAGCGGTGGAAGCGAAGGACTGGCCGGCGGGTGCGGCAGTGTTAGGGCGGATTCGGCGGATGGTGGGGCTTAACTTGATTGTGGGGTTGGTGCTGGTGGCGATTGCGGCGGCTCGGCCGATGATCTGAAAATCAAAAGCCCCTCACCCTAGCCCTCTCCCAGAGAGAGAGGGGACTGAGTGGGGGATATTGAAGAGATACGCCGACTTGAGAGATTCGCTTTGAATCCATAATCGACTGGTTTTTTCAGGTCGATGGATGGCCTGAATCATCTCGGTCGGCTCCCTCTCCCTCCGGGAGAGGGTTGGGGTGAGGGTAAAACGTTCAGAGGCGCTGCACAGTCACAGCGCCCGCCGCCCCTACAGGCCCAGGCTGTCCATCCACCCCCGCCTTGCCATTCTTGCCGCCATCGGCGCGATACACCAGGCAGCCCTTGGACTGGCCGCCCTTCCCTGCTTTACCGCCAACACCCGCCGGGCCACCGTTGCCACCCGCCACGTTGACCTTGATCAGCTCAGCCGGAAACTCGCGCGGCACTTCCAGCCGCACTAGCGCACCCGGTGCACCCGGTTGGCCGTCACTACCATTACTGCCATCAAAACCATGCCCGGCCGCGCCATAAGTACAGCCCGGGTCTTCACCATTCCCGCCATCGAGGCCGACAAAACCCGGCGCGCCGGTGCCACCACGGGCATCGACCAGCAACTGCGGCGCGTTCAACGCCTTGAATTGCAGATTCAGATTGCGCCCCGCACGGGCGGCTTTTTCATAGGTCCCCGGCGCTCCGCGCGCGGTGATCTGGCTGCCTTCGCTGAGCTCGGCACGCGCCACTTTCAATTCCAATGCCTGTTCAGCCGGAACGATGGCGATTCGCGCTTCATGGCCAAGGCGCAGCTCACCGACATTCAACTCGGTCACGTTGGCAGGAATCAGCAACGTGCCGTAATCGGCCACTTCCAGTTTTTCCAGCTGCAACGTGCTGGCCGTGTTGGGCAAACGCATCAGCGAGTTGGTTTCGACACTGACCACTTGGGCACAAGCCAATGGGCTGATGAATGCAGCGAGCAAGCAGAGTTTACGCATGGGAAGAAGCCTCCGGAGCGGCCGGGGCCGGGATGGTTTGCAGGTGGAATACGCCGAACAGCAGGATGCGGCCGCGGTCACGCCAAGGGTGGGGGCGACCTTTGAGGCTGCGGTTGCACAGCAGCACTTCGAGCAGATGGATCAGCAACAGCAGACCGCCGGCCAGATTGACCAGCAGATGCAGCGGATGTACGAACGGCACCAGTTGATTGACCAGCACCACGCAGCAGAACAGCAGGGTCAACAACCGCCCCAGCCCCCAGAACACTTTCATACGCCCCCCGTGTTGCGAATTATTCTTTGGGCGCACAGTAACGGCTTCTGCGGGGGATAAGCCAGAGGGATAAATGAAAAAATTTCGATCGCCTGCCAAATGGCTGCCGAAACGACGCTGATCGTCGCCCGGCAGCTCTAGCCTGCGCCCTACAGACGCGTCCTAACGATTGATGTGCAACTCCACACGACGGTTCTGCGCGCGCCCTTCATCGGTGGCGTTATCGGCGACCGGCTCGCTTTCGCCGCGACCTTCGCTGGTGAGTTTGTTCGGCGCCAGGCCCTGGCTCAGCAGATAAGCGGCGACACTGCTTGCACGCCGTTCCGACAATGCCTGGTTGTAGGCATCCGACCCTTTGCTGTCGGTGTGTCCGATGACCTTGATGCTCACCACGTCGGCATTGCGCAGTTTGTCCATCAGCGTATCGAGCTGGGCTTTGGCAGCCGGGGTCAGGTCGGACTTGTCGAAATCGAACAGCACGTTGCCGGCATCGCTGAGGGTAATGACCTCAGTTTGCGGTACAGGCTCCGGCACTTTTTCCGTGACCGGGTACTGTGGCAGCGGGCAACCACGGTGATCGACCGGGGTATTTTCCGGGGTGTCCGGGCAACGGTCGCGGCGGTCGAACACGCCATCGCCGTCTTCATCGCCGTCCTGGGCATAACAGATCAGTCCGCCGGCAAGAATCCCCAGCGCTGCGCCGCCGCCAGCCCAGCCGCCACTTTCAATGGCGCCAAGACCGCCACCGACCAGCCCGCCGATAAGGCTGCAGATCGGCCACGTACGTTGATTGAGGGGTGCAGTGCCATCGCTGTGGGTGGCGCAACCGGTGAGCAAGCTGCCTAGCAGTAGCACCGGCAAGACGGACCTTGAGAAAACAGTCATTGTGAAAGCTCCTGTGTCACCGGCCCATACCGGTTACACAGGAGTAAAGACCCGCATCCGCGACTGCACAAGCCGCGGATGCGAGAGGGGCTTAACGCTGGATTTTGATTTCGGTACGACGGTTTTGCGCGCGACCGTCAGCGGTTTTGTTATCGGCAACAGGCTGGCTTTCACCCAGACCGGACACCGAAACGAAGCTGGCGCGCGGCACACCTTGCTGGATCAGGTAGTCCACAACCGAGTGCGCACGACGATCCGATAGCTTTTTGTTGTAGGCATCGCTGCCGACGCTGTCGGTATGACCGGTCACGGTCAGTTGCGCCGTCGAGGATTCCTGTTTCAGGCGGGTGGCGACCTTGTCGAGTACTTGCTTGTCAGGGCCGGTCAGCGTGGCTTTGTCGAACTGGAAGTGCACATCACGGATAACAATGGTTTCTTCCTTGACCACTACAGCTTCTTCGACCACGGGTGCAGGCGCTGGTGGAGGGCAACCGTCAGCGTCGACCTGTACGCCTTTAGGCGTGCCTGGGCACTTGTCGCGACTGTCCGGCACACCATCGCCGTCTTCGTCGCCATCACCGTGCACCCAGCAATAGGCTGCTGCGGTACCACCGACCAGCAACGCGCCGTAGCCGGCCCATGCCGAACTTTCCGTCGCGCCGAGACCGGCACCGACAACACCACCGACCGCCGCACAGGTCGGCCAGTCGGTTTTCTGCAAACCTGCACAACCCGTCAACACACTGGTTAGCAGAATCAAAGGTAATGCTGTCCGAACTATGCTCATCTGGTTTTCTCCTGAGGGATCGGCTTAGAACCGATTCAGGGAGTAAAGACCGGAGTTTTAATCTCCGCCAGCAATAGGCCACCGCTGTTTGCGAGCGTGTTCACAGGACTTCGGCACATTTGCCGCAAAGGGGGCGAAACAGGGCCCTTTGCCGCTGCAGTCAGGCAGGCTAGTCTTGGCGGTCTGATTGAGGAGCCTTGATGAACGTCGCCATTTCTTCCCGCACGCCGCAACAGGCGTTGGCCGCTTTGCTGGATCGCTACGCCCCGGCGCGTCTGCTGCTGATCGGCGCCAGCGAGTTTCCGGCCCTGAGCGCCTTTAAAGAGGCGCACCCGGACACCGTCGTCGCCCACGCTGCACCGGGCGCACTGCCTGCTGAACTGGCTGCACAGCGTTTCGATCTGGCGCTGGTGGTCGATTGTCTGGAACATTTGCCCAAGCGCGACGGCCTGAACCTGTTGGGCGGGATTCGCAATCTCAACGCCAGCCGCATCGCTGTGCTGGCAGACCTGTCGGCCAGCGGCTGGCAGGAAACCGATTTCTATTCACTGGCGTTGCAAGCCAGTGAACGCTTTCAACGCGACGATCAAGTACTGACTCTGTTCACCTACGATCTGCTTGAATACAAACAAGTCCCCGACTGGCTCAATTCACGGTTCTGGGCCAATCCGGAAAACTTCGGGAAATACTGGTGGTAATGCAATGAGTACAGCCATTTGCCCTTGCGGCAGCGGCAATCTGCTGGATGCCTGCTGCGGCCATTATCACGACGGCCACCCGGCGCCATGTGCCGAAGCCCTGATGCGTTCGCGCTACAGCGCCTACGTATTGGGCCTGATCGACTATCTGGTGGCGACCACCCTGCCCGCTCAGCAAGCGGGGCTGGATCGCCAGTCGATCAGCAACTGGAGCGCACAGAGCACCTGGCTCGGCCTTGAGGTCGAGAGTTCGGAAGTGTTTGGCGGCCAGCCGGAACACGCCTTTGTCACCTTTACGGCGCGCTGGCATGACAGCCAGGGCGAACATAGCCATCGCGAGCGTTCATCGTTCGTGCAGAACGCCGGGCACTGGTACTTCATCGACCCGACGGTGCAGTTGAAACTGGGGCGCAATGACAGTTGCCCGTGCGCCAGTGGGCAGAAATTCAAGAAGTGCTGTGCGGGGTATTTCGGCGCTTAGATTCGTCGGCGACTAGACTGGGGCCAAAGGGAGTTTTACTCGATGCTCAGTCAATGGCGCACATTTCAGGTTTTCACCCTGATGCTGATCCTGAACCTCGGCGGCTGCGCGTCGTGGTTCAGCGATGACAGCGTCGATCCCACCGTGCACCTGGTGAAAGTCGAAGTGGTGCGCGCCAAACTGCTCGAACAGAAATTCATCCTGCATTTTCGCATCGACAACCCCAACGACAGCGATCTGACCGTGCGCGGCCTCGAATACCGTATTCATCTGGCGGACATGTTGCTGGCTGAGGGCGAGCATGAACACTGGTTCACCGTCGGGCCCAAGCGCAGCGCCTATTTCAAAGTGCCGATCCGCACCAACCTCTGGCCGAAGGTAAAAGACGTGGTGAAAATGCTGAAAAGTCCGAACCAGCAGATTCCCTATCGTTTGCAGGGCGAAATGGAAACCGGTTTATTCATCGCCCACTACGTGCACCTTGAGCGCAATGGCGTGATAATCCCCGCCGATTTAATTCCGGAGCAACACCGATGACCCAGCTACCTCATGTCCATGGCCCTGACTGCAACCACGATCATGACCACGACCATCATCACGAGCATGACCACGGCCACGTTCACGGCCCGAACTGCGGCCACGCCCACCAGGAACCGGTGCGCAACGCCCTGAAAGACGTCGGCCGCAACGACCCGTGCCCATGCGGCAACGGCAAGAAATTCAAGAAGTGCCACGGGGCATGATGCCCGGGGCGAAGACCCTCTTCGCCTGACCTGCCGCCTTCGCGAGCAGGCTCACTCCTACATTTGAAAGCGTCTTTCCAGATGGAATGCGATCTACTGTAGGAGTGAGCCTGCTCGCGAAGGGGCCGGCATGCGGCGAAGGTGCTCAGCCAGCCGGCAGAATCTGTGCAGCACTAACCACCGTCGCATACTCCCCCTGCAAATTCCCCAGCGACATCCCGTGCACTTCTTCAGCTGTGCGCAACGTGCCGAAATAATCGACCTTGTCGAAGGTAAAGCACGCATCCTCCACCACCCACGCATCGAACCCCAGATTGCCCGCCGTGCGCGCCGTCGACTCCACCGAGTTATTGGTCGCCACACCGACGATGATCAATTGCCCAATCCCCGCCTCACGCAGCCGCGCCTCTAACCCGGTGGCACTAAACGCATCCGGCACCTGTTTCTGAATCAGCCATTCGTCCTCCTGCGGCAAAAACCGCTGCTGAAATTCCACCCCTTCCTGCTCGGGCCAGAACACTGAATCGGGCTCACGCGACAGGTGCTGCACATGAATCACCCGACGCGCGCTACGCCGCCAAAGCCCCAACAGATCAAGGATTCGCAATTCCGCCTGAGGATTATTCCTTCGCCCCAAACGCGGCTGCAGGATGCCTTTTTGCTGGTCGATGATGATCAGTGCAGCGTTGGGCTGAAGCTCCATGGCGATTTTTCTCACGCGGGGTCATTGAATTCTGCGCAGTTCAGCATCACCTCTTCCTTCTAAGCAAGCTATCGAACGCATACGGGACGACCTGACGCCGGCGTTTGCTGTCCGCACGCAAGTCCATTTCAGCTTTGGAGTTTTCCATGATCGACCTGTATTACTGGACCACCCCCAACGGCCACAAGATCTCCCTGTTCCTCGAAGAAGCCGGCCTGCCGTACAACGTCCATCCGATCAATATCAGCCAGGGTGAGCAGTTTCAGCCACACTTTCTGAAAATCGCCCCGAACAACCGTATCCCGGCCATCGTCGACCACACGCCTGCCGATGGCGGTGAGCCGCTGTCGCTGTTCGAATCCGGGGCAATCCTGCTGTATCTGGCGGAGAAGACCGGGAAGTTCCTGCCCAAAGACCTGCGCGGTCGGCTAACAGCGCTGCAATGGCTGTTCTGGCAAATGGGTGGGCTGGGGCCAATGGCCGGGCAGAATCACCACTTCAGCCAGTTCGCCCCGGAGAAAATCCCTTACGCGATCAAGCGCTACATTGACGAGACCGCACGGTTGTATGGTGTGTTGAACAAGCAGTTGGCCGAGAACGAATTCGTTGCGGGCAGTGAGTACAGCATTGCCGACATGGCGATTTATCCGTGGATCGTCTCGCACAAATGGCAGAGCCAGAATCTCGAAGACTTCCCCCATGTGCAGCGCTGGTTCAACCACATCAAGGATCGTCCGGCGACAGTCAAGGCCTACGCGTTGGTGCAGAAAATCAATCCACCGAAGTCCTGAATGACGATCAAAAGATCGCGGCCTGCGGCAGCGCCTGCATGGGAATGCATGCCTATACAGGCGCTGCCGCAGGCTGCGATCTTTTCCATTCGACAGAAATACACAAATAACCCCCACGCCCGCTTGCGCGGCCACCTCCTGCTCACTAACGTAGCGCCTTTACTGACGCTACCCCCCGCAGGAGCTTTGCCATGGCCTCGCCAGCCCTTACTCATTTTCTTCCCCGGTTCGGCGTTGCCGCAGCAGTGGCCGGTGTTTTGGGCCTGTCCGGTTGCCAGACCTGGAACGCTCAGGACACCCTCCCGCCGACCTCCGGCGTGCAACCGCTCAAGGGCCTGGCGCAGAACGTGTCGGTACGACGCAATGCCATGGGCATGCCGTTGATCGAAAGTAATACCTTCCACGATGCGCTGTTCAGCCTCGGCTACGTCCACGCCAGCGACCGCATCAATCAAATGGTTACCCTGCGTCTGTTGGCGCAGGGCCGTCTGGCGGAAATGTCCGGCGCGTCGATGCTCGATGCCGACCGCTACATGCGCGCGGTCAATCTGAAGAAAAGCGCCGGCGAGCTGTACAAGGCTTCGTCGCCACGCCTCAAGCGCTTTTTCGAAGTCTATGCGCGGGGCGTCAACGCTTACCTGTTCCGCTACGCCGACAAACTGCCGGGCGACCTCGCTTCCAGCGGCTATAAGCCTGAATACTGGAAACCAGAAGACTCGGCGCTGATTTTCGCCCTGCTGAATTTCAGCCAGTCGGCCAACCTGCCGGAAGAAATTTCCTCGCTGGTGCTCGCGCAAACCGTAACCACCGACAAACTCGCCTGGCTCACCCCGTCGGCGCCGGACGAAAACCTGCCGCTGGCCGAAGCCGACAAGCTGCAAGGCCTCAAGCTCAACGGGCAGATTCCCGGCCTGACTGAATTGAGCAGCGCCAGCCAGCAACTGTCGGCGCTGAACCTGCTCGGTACGACGTCTTCGAACAACTGGGCAATCGCCCCGCAACGCAGCCGCAGCGGCAAGAGCCTGCTGGCCAGCGACGCCCATGGCCCGCTGGCCGCACCGTCGCTGTGGAGCTTCGTGCAGATTCGCGCGCCGAAATATCAGGCGGCGGGCGTCACCGTTGCCGGTTTGCCGCTGGTCCTCGGTGGTTTCAACGGCAAAGTTGCGTGGAGCATGACCAGCGTCCTCGGCGACAACCAGGACCTGTTCCTGGAAAAAATCCGCCGCCAGGGCAGCAGCCTGACCTACGAGGTCAATGGAAAATGGCAACCGCTGGGCGTGCGCAACGAAACTTACTTCGTCAAAGGTCAGCGACCGATTCGCGAAGCGGTATACGAAACCCGTCACGGTGCGTTGCTCAACAGCGCGCAGGCCGCGGCGCAAGGCAGTGGCTACGGCTTGGCCTTGCAGACGCCGAGCTTCACCGACGATAAATCGCTGGACGCATTTTTCGACCTGACCCGCGCGCAAACCGTGGAACGTGCCTCGGACGCCAGTCGTGAAATCCGCGCCATCGCCGTCAATCTGGTGTTTGCCGATGCAAGCAACATTGGCTGGCAAGTCACCGGGCGTTTCCCTAACCGTCGCGAAGGCGAAGGCCTGCTGCCATCGCCGGGCTGGGAAGGTCGTTACGACTGGGACGGTTACGCCGACCCGATGCTGCACCCGTATGATCAGGACCCGGCGCAAGGCTGGCTCGGCACCGCCAACCAGCGCGTGATTCCTCACGGTTACGGCATGCAACTGTCGAACTCCTGGGCGGCGCCGGAGCGTGGCGAACGTCTGGCGGAACTGGCCGGCAGCGGCAAGCACGACAGCCGTAGCGTGATCGCCATGCAGTACGACCAGACCACCACCTTCGCCGCCAAGCTGAAAAAAGTCTTCGAAGCGCCGGGCATGAAGCAACCGCTGAAACAGGCGATCGATGCCCTGCCGGAAGCGGAACGCAGCAAGGCGCGTGAAGCGTTCACACGGCTTATGGCGTTCGACGGCAAGCTCAGTCCGACCTCGGCGGATGCGGCGATTTATGAGCTGTTCCTGCAAGAAAGCATGAAGCAGATTTTCCTCGACGAACTCGGGCCGGAATCGAGCCCGGCGTGGAAAGCGTTTATCGCCAACGGTGATTTGTCCTACGCGGCGCAGGCCGATCATTTGTTGGGACGTGAAGACAGCCCGTTTTGGGATGACATTCGCACGCCGCAGAAAGAGGACAAAGCGGTGATTCTTGCCCGCAGCTTCGCCGCAGCGATCAGCGCTGGCGACAGTCAATTGGGGGGCGATCATCGGGCCTGGCAGTGGGGCAAATTGCACAGCTACGCCTGGAAGAACAGCAATGGCCAGACCGTGCGTGGGCCGATGGCAGCGGGTGGCGATCACACCACGTTGAACACCTCGGCGTTTGCCTGGGGTCAGGATTTCACCACCACACGTGCGCCGTCGATGCGTTTCATTGTCGACTTCGGCCAGGCTGAGCCGCTGATGGGCCAGAACGGTACGGGGCAATCGGGGAATCCGGTGAGTCCGAATTACCTCAATGGCATTGATGCATGGTTGAAGGGGCAGTACATCGGTTTGCCAATGCAGCCGCAGAACTTTGACCGGGTGTATGGCAAGACCCGTCTGACTCTTACTCCCGGCAAATAAGGCAAAGGTCAAAAGCCCCTCACCCTAACCCTCTCCCGGAGGGAGAGGGGACCGATTGGGGGTGGCTGAAGTTTTTCGCCGACCTGAAAGGGCACTGCCGAATCAATAATCGACTCGTTTTTTCAGGTCGATGTAGCTCGCCAGACACCTCGGTCGGCTCCCTCTCCCCCCGGGAGAGGGCTGGGGTGAGGGTCGCCTTTCAAAGTCGATAGAACTTCCGGACTCGCGCCAGCCTCATAGCTAACAAGCCCCCCATTTCTGGTAACGACATGGACCTTGTTATCGCCCGCCCCGAAGGTCTCTATTGCCCTGCCGGGGATTTCTACATTGATCCGTGGCGCCCCGTCGAGCGCTCGGTCATTACCCATGCCCACGGCGATCACGCCCGCACCGGCAACCAGCATTACCTCGCCAGCAGCGCCAGCGAAGGAATTTTGCGCGCGCGACTCGGGCAGGACATCAATCTGCAGACCCTCGCCTACGGCCAGCGCCTGACGCACCACGGTGTCACCTTGAGTTTTCATCCCGCCGGCCATGTCCTCGGCTCGGCACAGGTGCGCCTCGAATACGGCGGTGAAGTCTGGGTCGCATCGGGCGATTACAAGATCGAACCGGACGGCACCTGTGCCCCGTTCGAACCGGTGCGTTGCCACACCTTCATCACCGAATCGACCTTCGGCCTGCCGATCTACCGCTGGCAGCCACAGGCGCAGGTGTTCAGCGAGATCAATCAGTGGTGGGCGGCGAATATTGCCGCCGGCAAGGCCAGCGTGTTGTTCTGTTACTCGTTCGGCAAGGCCCAGCGGATTCTCCACGGCATCGACGAAAGCCTCGGCCCGATCCTCAGCCACGGTGCAGTCGAGCCGCTGAACCGGGTCTACCGCGAGGCGGGCGTGTATCTGCCGCCCACGATCTACGCGGGAGACGTGAAGAAAAGCGATCCGATCATGCGCCAGGCCTTGGTCATCGCCCCGCCCTCGGCCGGCGGCAGCACCTGGATGCGCCGCTTCGGCGAGTTCAGCGATGCGTTTGCCAGCGGCTGGATGCGTTTGCGCGGCACCCGACGGCGGCGCGGTGTCGACCGCGGTTTCGTGCTCTCCGATCACGCCGACTGGCCCGGCCTGCTCTGGGCTATTGAGCAAACCGGCGCGGAACGGGTGATGGTCACCCACGGTTCGATCGGTGTGCTCGTACGGCATCTGCGCGAACAGGGTCTGGATGCTCAGGGTTTCAACACTGAATACGGCGATGACGAAGAAGAAAACATCGCCGCCGAACCGACCATCGCCGAGATGCCCGCATGAAAGCATTCGCCGAGTTGTACGCCGAGCTCGACGCAACCACGTCAAGCAACGCCAAACTGGCGGCGATGCAGACTTACTTCGCCCAGGCCGAACCGCATGACGCCGCGTGGGCGGTGTACTTCCTCTCCGGTGGCCGCCCCAGACAACTGGTGCCGGTTCGAATCCTGCGCGAACTCGCCGTTGAGATCTCCGGCCTGGAGCCGTGGTTGTTCGAGGAAAGCTATCAAGCAGTCGGCGACCTCGCGGAAACCATTTCGCTGGTGCTCGCGGAAAACCCGCACAGCTCCGACGCCGGCCTTGCCGAATGGATCGAAGACAAACTGCTGCCGCTGCGCGGTGAAACCCCGGAATTCCTGAGTAGACAACTGCCCGCCCTGTGGGCGCAACTGGATCGGTCGAGCCTGATGCTGTGCATCAAACTGATCACCGGCAGTTTCCGCGTCGGCGTCTCGAAACTGCTGGTCACCCGGGCCCTGGCCTCGATGGCCGGTCTGGACAGCAAACGCGTGGCGCAGCGTTTGGTGGGTTACACCGATCTGTCGAACCGGCCGAGCGCCGCCAGCTACCTGAAACTGATCGCCCCTGAATCCAGCGATGAACATGCCCAGCGTGGCGGCCAACCGTACCCGTTCTTCCTCGCCCATGCCTTGTCGCAACCGGTGGAAGAATTCGACGCGCTAATCGGCCCGGCAAGCGACTGGCAGGTGGAATGGAAATGGGATGGTATTCGCGCGCAGGTGGTCAAGCGCGATGGCAAATTGTGGGTGTGGTCGCGCGGTGAAGAGCTGGTCACCGAACGCTTTCCCGAACTCGACGTATTGGTGCACGGTTTACCCGACGGCACCGTGATCGACGGCGAAATCGTCGTGTGGAAAAGCAGCCATCCAAGTACCGAAGACGCTTTCGACCCGCAATCGAGCGAACCGCCGGCCGTACAGCCGTTCGCCCTGCTGCAACAACGCATCGGCCGCAAAACCCTCGATAAGAAAATTCTCGAAGAAGTCCCGGTCGTCGTGCTCGCCTACGACCTGCTGGAATGGCAGGGCGAAGACTGGCGCAACCAACCGCAGGCCAAACGCCGTGCGCAACTGGAAGACGTCATCGCCCGCTGTAACAGCCCGGTGTTGCTGCCCTCGCCCGTACTCACCGGCAGCGACTGGTTCGACCTCGCCCGCCAGCGCGAAGCCTCACGGCGACTGGGTGTCGAAGGGATGATGCTCAAGGCGCGGGATTCGTTGTACGGGGTGGGCCGCACCAAGGACATGGGCGTGTGGTGGAAGTGGAAAGTCGACCCGTTCAGTGTCGATGCCGTGTTGATTTACGCGCAGCGCGGCCATGGTCGGCGGGCCAGTTTGTACAGCGATTACACCTTTGCCGTGTGGGACGGCCCGCCTGAGTCCAGCCAACGCGCGCTGGTGCCGTTTGCCAAGGCGTATTCGGGGCTGACCGATGCGGAAATGCGTCAGGTCGACAGCATCGTGCGCAAGACCACCGTGGAGAAATTCGGCCCGGTGAGCAGTGTGAAGCCGAGTCTGGTGTTTGAGCTGGGTTTCGAAGGAATCGCCCTGTCGCGGCGGCACAAAAGCGGGATTGCGGTGCGTTTTCCACGGATGCTGCGCTGGCGTCAGGATAAAACCGTGGATGAAGCGGATAGCCTCGCCACCCTGCAAGACCTGCTGGCCTGACCCCTTTTCCCGGGACAACACACGATCGGCTACAAATCAGTGCACGCTTTCTGCCGCGCCCGTTTTCGTGCACTCATCCATTGATCCTGTAGCTCTCCTGACCTTTTAAAACACTTGTTCGGGACTCTGGTTCGGAAATTGCTACTTTCTATAGGTCGTACGCGTTCCAGTAACAATAATTCTGCGCCACAAGCGCTCATATTGGTTCTTAGGGATTGAATAATGAAAAAAGCATTGCTGACCCTTTCTGCACTGGCGTTGTGCATGGCCGCTGGCTCCGCGCTGGCCAAGGAATACAAAGAGCTGCGCTTTGGCGTGGACCCTTCGTACGCACCGTTCGAGTCGAAAGCGGCCGACGGCAGCCTGGTGGGCTTCGACATCGACCTAGGCAACGCGATCTGCGCCGAACTGAAGGTCAAGTGCAAGTGGGTCGAAAGTGACTTCGACGGCATGATTCCGGGCCTCAAGGCCAATAAATTCGACGGTGTGATCTCGTCGATGACCGTGACTCCGGCCCGCGAGAAAGTCATCGATTTCTCCAGCGAACTGTTCTCCGGCCCGACCGCTTACGTGTCGAAAAAAGGTTCCGGCATCACCGCAGACGTCGCGTCGCTGAAGGGCAAAACCGTCGGCTATGAGCAAGGCACCATTCAGGAAGCCTACGCCAAAGCCGTACTGGACAAGGCCGGCGTGAAAACCCAGGCCTATCAGAACCAGGATCAGGTGTACTCCGACCTGACCTCTGGCCGTCTCGACGCCGGTATCCAGGACATGCTGCAAGCCGAACTGGGCTTTTTGAAGTCGCCACAGGGCGCCGACTATGACGTCAGCAAGCCGGTCGACAACGAATTGCTGCCAGCCAAAACCGCTGTCGGTATTAAGAAAGGTAACACTGAGCTGAAGGCGCTTTTAGATAAAGGTATCAAAGCGTTACACGATGACGGCAAATACGCCGAGATTCAAAAGAAACACTTTGGCGATCTGAATCTGTACAGCGGCAAATAATGCCCCGGCGCCCATCTTCGATGGGCGCCTTTTCCATCCGCTCAGGTTGCTGATTTATGTTCGAAACCCTCCTGCAAAATCTGGGGCTCTCCGCCTTCAGCCTCAAGGGCTTTGGTCCTTTGCTGCTGGAAGGCACCTGGATGACCATCAAATTATCGGCGATGTCGCTGCTGGTGGCCGTGTTGCTCGGCCTGCTCGGCGCCAGTGCCAAACTGTCAAAAGTCAAACTGGTGCGCCTGCCCGCCCAGCTCTACACCACGCTGATTCGCGGGGTGCCGGACCTGGTGCTGATGCTGCTGATCTTCTACAGCCTGCAAACCTGGCTGACGACGCTGACCGATTACATGGAATGGGAATACATCGAGATTGACCCGTTCAGCGCCGGGGTACTGACCCTGGGCTTTATTTATGGTGCATATTTCACCGAGACCTTCCGTGGCGCGATCCTCGCCGTGCCGCGCGGTCAGGTTGAAGCCGCCACTGCGTATGGCCTCAAACGCGGCCAGCGCTTTCGTTACGTGGTGTTTCCGCAAATGATGCGTTTCGCCCTGCCCGGCATCGGCAACAACTGGATGGTGATGCTCAAGGCTACCGCACTGGTGTCGATCATCGGCCTGGCCGACCTGGTCAAAGCGGCGCAGGACGCCGGTAAAAGCACTTATCAACTGTTCTACTTCCTGGTCCTCGCTGCCTTGATCTATCTGCTGATCACCAGTGCTTCCAACTTCATCCTGCGCTGGCTCGAACGTCGTTACGCCGCCGGTGCCCGGGAGGCCGTACGATGATCGAACTTCTGCAGGAATACTGGCGCGCTTTCCTTTATACCGACGGCCAGAACATCACCGGGCTGGCAATGACGATGTGGCTGCTCAGCGCTTCGATCTTCATCGGTTTCCTGGTGTCGATTCCTTTGTCGATCGCCAGGGTTTCGAGCCACTTCTACATTCGCTGGCCGGTGCAGTTCTATACCTATCTGTTCCGTGGCACGCCCCTGTATATCCAGTTGCTGATTTGCTACACCGGCATTTACAGCCTCGCCGCCGTGCGTGCGCAGCCGCTGCTCGACAGTTTCTTTCGCGATGCGATGAACTGCACGATCCTCGCTTTCGCCCTGAACACCTGCGCCTACACCACGGAGATTTTCGCCGGGGCAATCCGCAGCATGAACCACGGCGAAGTCGAAGCGGCCAAGGCCTACGGTCTGACCGGCTGGAAGCTGTATGCCTACGTGATCATGCCGTCAGCGCTGCGCCGTTCGTTGCCGTATTACAGCAACGAAGTGATCCTGATGCTGCACTCGACCACCGTGGCTTTTACCGCGACCATCCCCGACATCCTGAAAGTCGCGCGGGACGCCAACTCGGCGACCTTCCTGACCTTTCAGTCGTTCGGCATCGCCGCGCTGATCTACCTGACCATTACCTTTGCGCTGGTCGGCCTGTTCCGCCTTGCCGAACGCCGATGGCTGGCCTTCCTCGGCCCGACTCACTAGGACAACTTTGCAAATGCGCCACCTGATCCATGACTTGCTGGCCCCGTTGCCGGGGACTGCGCGACAGATTCACAGCTTCCACTTCGGCCCGGAGCAGGCCAAGGGCAAGGTTTACATTCAGTCTTCGCTGCACGCCGACGAACTGCCGGGCATGCTCGTCGCCTGGCATCTCAAACAGCGTCTGGCCGAACTGGAAGCGGCCGGGCGCCTGCGCAGCGAAATCGTGCTGGTGCCGGTGGCCAACCCGGTCGGCCTCGAACAAGTGCTGATGGACGTGCCGCTGGGCCGCTACGAACTGGAGAGCGGTCAGAATTTCAATCGCTGGTTTGTCGACCTCAGTGAAGAGATTGGCAATGCCATCGAAGGCAAGCTGAACGACGATCCGCAGCACAACCTCGAATTGATCCGCACGCATCTGCGCAACGCCCTCGCCCGCCAGACCGCCAGCACCCAACTGCAATCCCAGCGCCTGACTCTGCAACGGCTGGCCTGTGATGCCGACATGGTGCTGGACTTGCACTGCGATTTCGAGTCGGTGGTGCACCTCTACACCACGCCCGAAGCGTGGCCGCAGGTCGAACCGCTGGCGCGCTACATCGAAGCCCAGGCGAGCCTGCTGGCCACTGATTCTGGCGGCCAGTCGTTCGATGAATGCTTCACCCTGCTGTGGTGGCAATTGAAGGAACGCTTCGGCGAACATTTCGAGATCCCGCTCGGCAGTTTTTCGGTGACCGTCGAATTGCGCGGGCAGGGTGACGTCAATCACCCTCTGGCCAGCCGCGACTGCCAGGCGCTGATCGATTACCTGATCCAGTCCGATGCGATCGTCGGCGAGACCAAACCGCAGCCGCCGCTACCCTATCCCGCTACGCCACTGGCGGGCGTGGAACCGGTGACCACGCCGGTCGGCGGCTTGCTGGTGTACACGGCGGTTGCCGGCCAATACCTGGAAGCCGGGCAGCAGATCGCCGAAATCATCGACCCGATCAACGATCGGATCACCCCCGTTCATTGCACCGCCGCCGGCCTGCTGTACGCCCGCTCGCTGCGGCGCATGGCCACGGCCGGCATGGTTATCGCCCACGTCGCGGGCGCCGAAGCCTATCGCAGTGGCTACCTACTTTCGCCTTGAGGATGTCTGTCCCATGTACAAACTGACCGTTGAAGGCCTGCATAAAAGCTATGGCGACCATCAAGTGCTCAAAGGCGTGTCGCTCAAGGCCAGGACCGGCGACGTGATCAGCCTGATCGGCGCCAGTGGCTCGGGCAAAAGCACCTTTTTGCGCTGCATCAACTTTCTCGAACAACCCAACGACGGCGCCATGAGCCTTGATGGCCAGGCGATCCGTATGGTCACCGACCGTCACGGCATGCACGTCGCCGACGCCGATGAACTGCAACGTTTGCGCACGCGTCTGGCGATGGTGTTCCAGCACTTCAACCTGTGGAGCCACATGACCGTGCTGGAAAACATCACCATGGCCCCGCGCCGGGTGCTGGGTTGCAGCAAACAGGAAGCCGATGATCGTGCGCGGCGCTATCTGGACAAGGTCGGCTTGCCGGCGCGGGTGGCGGATCAATATCCGGCGTTTCTTTCTGGCGGCCAGCAACAGCGCGTGGCGATTGCCCGGGCGTTGGCGATGGAGCCGGAGGTGATGCTGTTCGATGAACCGACGTCGGCGCTTGACCCCGAACTCGTAGGCGAGGTGTTGAAGGTGATTCAGGGCCTGGCTGAAGAAGGCCGGACCATGATCATGGTGACCCATGAGATGAGCTTCGCCCGTAAAGTTTCCAGCCAGGTGCTGTTCCTGCACCAAGGCCTGGTGGAAGAAGAAGGTGCCCCCGAGGACGTGCTCGGCAACCCGAAAAGCGAACGCCTCAAACAATTCCTCAGCGGCAACCTGAAATAACGCCGTACACCGTCCCCTGTGGGAGCGAGCAGGCTCGCTCCCACATTCGTTTTTCATCGCCGACAAAAATCAAACTTGTCGACCTGCCGTGCGGTCACTGGAAGAACACTTCCAGAGCGCGCGCAGCCGGCATGGCGAAATCTCCCGACCACGCAAAAATCTGGTTCAGCGCCCGCGACTGGAAGCCGTTCGCCTTTCAGAAACAGGTCTGGGCAGCGGTCAAAAACGGTGAGTCAGGGCTGCTCCACGCCAGCACCGGCGCCGGTAAAACCTATGCAGTCTGGTTCGCGGCGCTCAATCGCTTCGCGCGCTCGCAGCCTTTCGTCGAAACACCGCGCAAACGAAAACAACCTGCCGAACCGCTGACCGTCCTGTGGATCACCCCCATGCGCGCCCTCGCCGCCGACACCGCGCGCGCCTTGCAAACACCTGTCGATGATCTGCAAATCCCGTGGAGCATCGGCCTGCGCACCGGTGACACCAGTAGCAGCGAACGCGCCCGGCAGAGCCGGCGCCTGCCGACCACGCTGATTACCACGCCGGAGAGCCTGACCCTGCTGCTCGCCCGCGGTGATGCAAAAGTGGCGCTGGCGAGCCTGCGCATGATCGTCGTCGATGAGTGGCACGAACTGCTGGGCAACAAGCGCGGCGTGCAACTGCAACTGGCTCTGGCCCGCCTGCGGCATTGGCAACCTGAGCTGATCGTCTGGGGCGTGTCCGCCACCCTCGGTAATCAATCTCACGCCGAGCAGGTGCTGATCCCACAGGGCGGCGGCATCAGTATTCAAGGAAAGAGCGAAAAAACGCTGAAGGTCGACACCCTGCTCCCACCGGCCATCGAGCGTTTTCCGTGGGCGGGACACATTGGCCTGAAGATGCTGCCGCAGGTCGTTGCTGAACTGGAGGCGTGCGCCAGCACCCTGGTGTTCACCAACACCCGCGCACAGTCGGAAATCTGGTATCAGGCGCTACTGGAGGCTCGGCCGGACTGGGCCGGGTTGATCGCCTTGCATCACAGCTCATTGTCACGCGACACCCGTGACTGGGTTGAGCAGGCCTTGAAGGATGGCCATTTGAAAGCCGTGGTCTGCACGTCAAGTCTGGATCTGGGCGTGGATTTCCTGCCGGTCGAGCGCGTGCTGCAAATCGGCTCGGCCAAAGGTGTCGCGCGCTTGATGCAGCGTGCCGGGCGCTCCGGTCATGCACCGGGACGCACATCAAGGGTAACCCTGGTGCCGACGCACAGCCTTGAGTTGGTCGAAGCCGCCGCCGCCCGTGATGCCGTCGAACAACGGCGCATCGAACCGCGACAATCGCCGCATAAACCGCTGGATGTGCTGGTGCAGCATTTGGTCAGCATGGCCCTCGGCGGTGGGTTTATTCCTGAAGAGTTGTACGAAGAAGTCCGCCTGGCGTGGGCTTATCGCGATCTGACGCTGGCGGATTGGGCCTGGGCGCTGGCATTCGTACGCCATGGCGGGATGTCTCTGACCGCCTATCCGGATTATCGCCGGGTCGAACCGGACGAGCATGGCGTCTGGCGCGTACCGGATGCCCGATTGGCGCGGCGTCATCGCATGAGCATCGGCACCATCGTCAGCGATGCGAGCATCCATCTGAAATTCTGGAGCAAGGGCGGCGGCGGCAAACAATTGGGCAGTGTCGAGGAAGGCTTTATCGCGCGGCTCAAACCCGGTGATGGTTTTCTGTTCGCCGGGCGTTTGCTGGAACTGGTGCGGGTGGAAAACATGACCGCTTACGTCAAACGCAGCACCGCAAAAAAAGCCGCCGTGCCGCGCTGGAATGGCGGGCGGATGCCACTTTCCAACGAATTGGCCGAAGCCGTGGTCAGGCGCTTCAGTGCGGCGGCGCAGGGTGATTTTGTCGGCCCGGAAATGCAGGCCTTGCGACCGTTGCTGGAAACCCAGATGCGCTGGTCGGGTTTGCCCACGACAGACAAGCTGTTGGCTGAAGTGCTGAAGTCCCGCGAAGGTTGGCACCTTTTCCTCTATCCGTTTGCCGGGCGCCAAGTGCATCTGGGGCTGGCAAGTCTGTTGGCCTGGCGCGTCAGTCAACGCCAACCCGTGACGTTTTCCATCGCGGTGAACGATTACGGCCTCGAATTGCTCAGTGCCACGCCAATCGACTGGGCCGAGCATTTGAACGCCGAGCTGTTTTATGCCGATGATTTACTAGCGGATGTTTTGGCCAGTCTGAACGCTGGCGAATTGGCGTTGCGGCGTTTTCGCGAGATCGCACGGATTGCCGGGCTGGTCTTCGCCGGCTACCCCGGTGCACCGAAAAGCACCCGACAGGTGCAAGCTTCCAGCGGTTTGTTTTTCGAAGTGTTCAAACAATACGACGCTGACAACCTGTTGCTGGCCCAGGCCGGGGAAGAAGTCTTACGAGAAGAACTGGATATTCGTCGTCTGGAGCAGACACTGGAGCGGATAAACGGAATGAAACTGGACGTGCATCAGCTTAAACGTCCTACGCCACTAGGATTTCCACTGCTGGTGGAGCGCATGCGCGAAAGCATGAGCTCGGAAAAACTCGCTGATCGCATCCGACGGATGGTCGGTGATCTGGAGAACAGCGCCGACAAGGATAAATCCCGATGAATGCGGCCTACCCGGTGCGTCTGGCCGGCGAAGAACTTTGGCTCCTGCCGGAAAAAGCCCTGTACTGGCCCGCGCAACAAGCATTGCTGATTGCCGATGTGCATTTCGGCAAAGCCGCCGCTTACCGAAGCCTCGGTCAACCAGTCCCGCAAGGCACTACGGCGAGCAATATCGCCGTTATTGATCGATTACTGGCGAAACTGCCCTGCCGGCAACTGATCTTTCTTGGCGACTTTCTGCACGGGCCCGGCTCACATGCGGAGGGTACCTTAAACGCCTTGGCGCAATGGCGAGCGCGCCACGCGGACCTGCCAATGACGCTGATTCGCGGCAATCACGACAAGCGCGCTGGCGATCCACCCGAGTCGCTGAATATCCGTGTGGTGCCAGAACCACTGCTGCTCGGGCCATTCGCCTTGCAACATGAACCGGACCCGCACCCTGAAAGACACGTGCTGGCAGGTCATGTGCACCCGGTCTATCGGTTACATGGCAAGGGTCGGCAGAGCTTGCGCCTGGCGTGTTTCAGACTCGGCGAACGCCTGAGTCTGCTGCCGGCCTTTGGCGCCTTTACTGGGGGCTATCCGGTCGAGAAGGATGAAAGCTGCAGGATTTTTGTCATCGGCGACAACGAAATATGGCCAGTCAGTTGAAGTCTTTGCAGACCTCATCTGACTGGCCATTCGTTTTCAATGCAGATCAGGCAACCGGTGCCGGTGGCGGCTCGTCCGGTAGCGTCGGTTCGCCCGGCTCGGTGGGTTGTTCGTTGGGGGTATCGGGATCAGGCTGTCCGGGAATTCCGCCGGCCATGCTCAGCGCCGGATGCGCCAACAAGGACCAGGCCAATACGCCAATCTGATTGGGCTCGAGCCTTGCCAGTTCGGCGGTGATTTGCGGATCGATCTTCATAGGGCACTCCTCGGCGAAGGCCCGTTTTGCCGAAAGCAAAAACGGGCAGTACACCCCATAGAGTGTCTGCCCGCCAAAGAATTCCCGCGATCTGTCGGATGGACCGATCAGGTGCGCGGCAAGGTCACGCCGCGCTGGCCCTGGTACTTGCCGCCACGATCCTTGTAGGACACTTCGCATTCCTCGTCGGACTCAAGGAAGAGCATCTGCGCCACGCCTTCGTTGGCGTAAATCTTCGCCGGCAGGTTGGTGGTGTTGGAGAATTCCAGCGTCACGTGGCCTTCCCACTCAGGCTCGAGCGGCGTGACGTTAACGATAATGCCGCAACGCGCGTAGGTGCTTTTACCCAGGCAGATGGTCAATACATTGCGCGGAATGCGGAAGTACTCGACGGTGCTGGCCAGCGCGAAGGAGTTCGGCGGAATGATGCAGACGTCGCTATGGACGTCGACGAAGCTGCCCGGGTCGAAGTTTTTCGGGTCGACGATGGACGAGTTGATGTTGGTGAACACCTTGAAGTGGTTGGTGCAACGTACGTCGTAGCCGTAGCTCGACACACCGTAGGAGATCACTCGGCTGTCATCGCTGCCGCGCACCTGACGCTCGACGAACGGCTCGATCATGCCCTGTTCCTGCGCCATGCGGCGAATCCACTTGTCCGATTTGATGCTCATGGCGGGGTGTCCTGAATAGCGAGGTGGAAAAATTCTGTCCGGCATCTTACCGGGCGCGTCGCCGGGTTCAAAGTGCGGGCTGCAATTCTCGCCGATCCCCCATGATTTACTGGCTCTGGCGACGAACCGTCACACCGCCGATCCCTAAATCAGAGAAACCTTCACAAGAAGCATTGGCACGTCCCGGAAAAAGGGTTAAGGTGGCGCCACTGTGCTGCTTGTGTCACTGAGAATCTCTACACGATATGTTGAATTTCGATCCAACCATCTACAAGAATTTTTCCTGCTCTTTGCACTCAGTCTCGGCCAGGGTTCTTCCTGCGTCGCAGTTATCTTTGTTCAAGGAGTTACACCATGTCTAATCGCCAAACCGGTACCGTTAAGTGGTTCAACGATGAAAAAGGCTTCGGCTTCATCACTCCACAATCCGGTGACGACCTGTTCGTTCACTTCAAAGCTATCCAATCCGACGGCTTCAAAAGCCTGAAAGAAGGCCAACAGGTTTCTTTCATCGCTACCCGCGGTCAGAAAGGCATGCAAGCTGAAGAAGTACAAGTTATCTAACTTGTAGCTTCTTTAGAAAAGAGCCCCGCCCTTAAAAGCGGGGCTTTTTTGTGGGCGCCTGTTTTTTACAGGCAAAAAAAAATCGCAGCCCGACAAGGCTGCGATTTTCTGTGAAGTGCTGCTTACCAAGCCACGCCAAAACCTGCGGTGTAACGGGTCTTGTTCAGATCGGCATCATTGGTGCCGCTGATGATGTCGCGCTCGGCCTTGAGATTGAGCGATGCCCAGTCAGTGACCTTGTAACGCAGCCCCAACTCAGCATCCAGCGCGTAGTCGGCAACACCGGACAGCGGTTTGCCCACTTCCCCGTTGGTGAAGAACTCGACTTTCTTGCCGATCAGGTAACGGTTGTAATCCCACTTCATCGCGACGGAATAGAAGTTGTCCTTGCTGCCATCGCGATACTCGTAATCGGTGCGGTTGAGCAGCGAGCCCAGCGAGAATGCGCCCAACTCATCATCCCAGAACTGGTAGCCGGGACCGGTACCGACCACACGCTGACGCGACAGCTCTTCGATGTGATCGCGCTTGTAGTTCAGACGGCCCTGCCAAAACCACTTATCGGTCAGGAAGCGGTCGAGTGCGTATTCAGCGCGCCAGTTGTCGGTGGTGGTTTCGTCGTCCTGCACTTCGCGGTTGTACTCGCCTTCGGCGGTGTGGCGCCAGCGCCCATGACGTGCAGTGGTCTTGAAGCCGACATCGTAGTCGTCGGTGTCTTTCTCGGCGCGTTGATAGTCCAGCGCCAGGTCGACATTGCCCTTCCAGACCAGATCCTCGACCACCGGTTTCGGTTTGAGAATCTGCTGAATGCTCGCCAGCTCGACGGTTTTCGGCGCCTCACCATTGGCCAGGGTGACCTTGCCGTCTTCGGCGGCCGTCAGCGACTTGGACACTTCACCGGTGTAGGCATCCTGCTTGACCAGCAAGTGCTGATCACTGTCCAGGGTTTTGACCTCTTTCCAGTCAATGGTGACCGCACCGGCATATTGGGTCTGGATCAACAGCTTGCCGCCATCGAACACGGTGATGGTGCCGCTCAACTTGTCACCATTCTTCAACCAGACGGTGTCGGCAAGCAGGGGCGTGGACGCACTGAAAACAGCAAGGCACAGCAGGGATCTGGACAACATAAGCGAATCGAAGGCTCAAGTTTGCGGAAAAAGGTCGGCATTATCCGTAGGAATAAGACCCTGACAAGGACTGACCGGACTATTTCTAATGAGTTCATTTCTCAACGGCGCGAACACCGATTACTCTGAATGCCATCAAACTGTTCATGTTCAGGAACCGCGTACGTGAAAGACCCGCTCGACAGCGTCGAAAACGATGCGCAAATCCGACGCACGGCGCTCTACTCGACGCTCGCCCAAGTGCCCGAAGGCAAAGTCGTCAGCTATGGTCAGTTAGCCGAGCTGGCCGGGTTGGGGCGCGCCGCCCGCTGGGTCGGCCGCACCTTGAGTCAGTTACCCGGCGATACCAAGCTGCCCTGGCACCGAGTGCTGGGCGCCGGCGGTCGGATCAGCCTGCCGGTGGGGAGCCCGTCGGGCGATGAACAACGCGCCCGATTGCGCATGGAAGGCATTACCGTCCTGAACAATCGTGTGGATATTCAGCGCCATGGCTGGCGTCCGGTAGAGCACAGCGGTTAGAGTGCGCGCTTTGTTTTCGCAATCTTGAGGCAGACTTCAGCCCATGCCCCGTAAAACCTGGCGCGCCGCGCTAGCCGCTTATGCCAGTCCTTCGACGCTCGTGCTGTTGTTGCTGGGTTTCGCCGCCGGCCTGCCGTACATGCTGGTGTTCTCTACGCTTTCCGTCTGGCTGCGTGAAGCCGGTGTCGCCCGTGAAACCATCGGCTACGCCAGTCTGATCGGCCTGGCTTATGCGTTCAAATGGGTCTGGTCACCGCTGCTCGACCAATGGCGTCTGCCGTTGCTGGGCAAGCTTGGCCGACGCCGTTCGTGGCTGGTGCTCTCGCAAGCCCTGGTGATTCTCGGCCTGATCGGCATGGGTTTCTGCGATCCGCAGAAGCATCTGTCCTGGCTGATCGCCATTGCCGTTGTCGTCGCCTTCGCCTCCGCCACCCAAGATATTGCGGTGGACGCCTATCGCCTGGAAATCGCCGAAGACAATCGCCAGGCTGCCCTCGCCGCCAGTTATATGTCGGGTTATCGCGTGGCCGCGCTCCTGGCGACTGCCGGTGCGTTGTTCTTCGCTGAGGGCTTCGGCTCCACGGGCTTCAACTATCAGCATTCGGCCTGGGCCGGCACTTACGCACTGTTCGGTGCATTGATGATTCCCGCGTTGCTGACCACGCTGTTCATGCGCGAGCCGCCGGTTCCGCTACGCACGCAGTTGCAGGCCGGGCGTTACACCTTCATGCATCAACTGATGTCGGTGTTTGTGCTGATCGTCTTGCTGGTCTCGGTACCGGCGATGTTCACCCAGCTCTACAACACCGATTTCGCCAGCGTGCTGTTCGGTGACATGAGCCCACTTGATCTGCTGCTCGAGGACCGCGCTTTCCTGCGCGCCATTCTCTATACGCTGCTGACTGGCCTGTGCTTGTCGACCATGGGTCGTCGCGGCCTCGCGCCGGTGCTAACGCCGGTCAACGACTTCATTCTGCGTTACCGCTGGCAGGCCCTGCTGCTGCTCGGCCTGATTGCCACCTATCGGATGTCGGACACGGTGATGGGCGTCATGGCCAACGTGTTTTATATCGACCAGGGTTTCACCAAGGACCAGATTGCCAGTGTCAGCAAGATCTTCGGCCTGATCATGACGCTGGTCGGCGCCGGCATGGGTGGTCTGCTGATCGTGCGCTTCGGCATTCTGCCGATTCTGTTTATCGGTGGTGTCGCTTCGGCAGCTACCAACCTGCTGTTCGTGATGCTCGCCGACATGGGCCCAGACCTGCAGATGCTGGTGGTGACGATCTCCCTCGACAACTTCAGCTCAGGCCTGGCGACGTCGGCGTTCGTTGCCTATCTGTCGAGCCTGACCAACCTCAAGTTCTCCGCCACGCAATACGCCCTGCTTAGCTCGATCATGCTGCTGTTACCGCGCCTGATGGGCGGGTATTCCGGGGTCCTTGTCGAGAAGTTCGGTTACCACAGCTTCTTCCTGATCACCGCCCTGCTCGGCGTGCCGACACTGGTGCTGATCGCCCTGCACTGGTTCCAGGAAAGCCGCCGCGAAGGCCCGACGCCAACGCCCGAGCCTGTGCCGACGCCGGTCACAGAAGAATCGTAAGACCTTTCGGCAACGGCAGGAGGAATCCCGCCGTCGTGCCTCCCCACTGACCTCACGCCTGTACGTCGGCAAAACTCGCCGGTACACTGCGGAGTCATTTCCAGTCATAGCAACCGACAACGGCCAACCATGCGCACCAGTCAATTTTTGCTCGCCACACAGAAAGAAACGCCTTCCGACGCGGTTGTGATCAGCCACCAGCTGATGCTGCGCGCCGGCATGATCCGCAAGCTCGCCTCGGGCCTGTACACCTGGCTGCCCATGGGCCTGCGGGTTATGCGCAAGGTTGAAGCCATCGTTCGCGAAGAGATGAACGCCGCCGGCTCTCTGGAAGTGTTGATGCCGAGCACCCAACCGGCCGAGCTGTGGCAGGAATCGGGGCGCTGGGAAGAATACGGCCCTGAGCTGCTGCGCATCAAAGACCGTCACGGTCGCGACTTCTGCGCGGGCCCGACCCACGAAGAAGTGATCACCGATCTGATGCGCAACGAGTTGAGCAGCTACAAACAGCTGCCGATCAACCTGTACCAGATCCAGACCAAATTCCGTGACGAAATCCGCCCACGCTTCGGTTTGATGCGCGGCCGCGAATTCATCATGAAGGACTCCTACTCCTTCCACGCGGATCAGGCATCGCTGCAGATCACCTATGACCGCATGCATGAAGCCTACTGCAACATCTTCACGCGTCTGGGTCTGAAATTCCGTCCGGTGGAAGCCGACAACGGTTCGATCGGCGGCGCAGGCTCGCACGAATTCCACGTGCTGGCCGAGTCCGGCGAAGACGATATCGTCTTCAGCAACGGTTCCGACTACGCAGCGAACATCGAAAAAGCCGAAGCCGTGCCACGCGAAACGTCGCGTGCCGCTGCGACCGAAGAGCTGCGTCTGGTCGACACGCCAGACACCAAAACCATCGCGGCCCTGGTGGAAAAATTCAATCTGCCGATTGAAAAGACCATCAAGACCCTGATCGTGCGTGCCGAAGAAGAAGGCAAGCTGATCGCGCTGGTCATCCGTGGTGATCACGAACTCAACGAAATCAAGGCTGCCCAGCAACCTGGCGTTGCCAGCCCGCTGGTCATGGCCACCGACGCCGAACTGCGTGACGCCATTGGCGCCGGTGCCGGTTCGCTCGGCCCGCTGAACCTGCCGCTACCAATCATCATCGACCGTTCGGTCGAGCTGATGAGCGATTTCGGTATCGGCGCGAACATCGACGACAAGCACTACTTCGGCGTGAACTGGGAGCGTGATCTGCCGGTTCCGACCGTCGCAGACCTGCGTAACGTGGTTGCCGGTGACCCAAGCCCTGACGGCAAAGGCACCCTGGAAATCAAACGCGGCATCGAAGTCGGGCACATCTTCCAGCTGGGCAACAAGTACAGCAAGGCGATGAAGTGCGAAGTGCTGGGCGAGAACGGCAAGCCAGTGACCCTGGAAATGGGTTGCTACGGCATCGGCGTTTCCCGCGTGGTGGCAGCTGCCATCGAACAGAACAATGACGCCAACGGCATCATCTGGAGCGATACCCTGGCGCCGTTCCAGATCGCTCTGGTACCGCTGCGCTATGAAACCGAGCAGGTACGCGAAGCCACCGACAAGCTGTACGCCGAACTGACGGCGGCCGGCTTCGAAGTGCTGCTGGACGATCGCGACAAGAAAACCAGCCCGGGCATCAAATTCGCGGACATGGAGCTGATCGGCATTCCTCACCGGATCGTGGTCAGCGACCGCGGCCTCGCCGAAGGCAACCTGGAATACAAGAGCCGTACCGAAGGTGAAGCGCAAGCATTGCCGGTGGCCGACGTATTGTCCTTCCTGCAGGCCCGTATCCGCCGCTGAAACCAGATAGAGACGTCATGTTCAAGCGAAACACCTTAGGCCTCGGAGGCACCGCCCTGTGCGGTGCCCTGCTGGTCAGCGGCTGTGCCAATCACATGTCACAACGCAGCGAGCACGAAGAGCGGGTCGAGCGAAAGCTGCTCGACCATAGCCTGCAGATCGATGTCGGTGAGCCTAAGGCGCTTGAGCTGCCGCAGCGACGCGTGAAGATCAACGAGCAGAAGACTTTTGAAGTCACCGAGTTCGAAGTCACCCGTCGCTACGATCGCTACACGCCTTACCAGCCTTGGCGGGAGGTCTACGAGATTCCGCTGGGCGCGGTGGCCGTAGTCGGTGGCGTCGGCGCCAACGTAGTCAATGTGTTCGCCCTCGGCAACCTGCCGGACAGCGTCACCAAGGACTGGCTGAGCTACGGTTTCGCCGGGCTCAATCCGTTCATGAACGTGCAGTCCAACGGTCGCGCGCAACAGAATCTGGCGGGTATCGATGAAGTCCAGCGCGACAAGCGCACGGAGTATTCGAGCCTGCCGTGGAGCGAGCGGCCGGTGCAGGTCAAGGCTGGCAAGCAGACCTTTGACATGACCACCGATCGTAATGGCGTGCTACGTCTGAACCTGCTCGACAGTCCGTTTGCCGAAAATGACCTCAATCATGTTGGCAAATTGCAGATCAGCGTTGAAGACGCCAAGGATGACGTGCATTCGGATTCGTCGCTGCTGATCAGCAGCCATCTGCGCGGCAAACTGCTGGAAGCACACGGGCTGATTTATGACGATCTGGAAGACGACGAAGTGAGCCAGTGGGTGCACCGGGTCAAACGCCTGTCGGAACTGGGTCTGGAAGAAGAAGCCAGCGAACTGGAACAAAGCCTGATCGAACTGACGCGTAACGATCCTGAGTTGCAGACTGAATTTCTCAAGTCGCTGACCAAGGATGCCGGGCGCCTGGTTGCGGATCCGGGACCGAATTAAAAGCTGAAAGCTTCGCGAGCAGGCTAGCTCCCACAGGGTGGAATACATTCCAAATGTGGGAGCTAGCCTGCTCGCGAAGAGGCCCTGACAGACACCGCAAAACTACCGCTCAAACAACTCCATCTGCTCAAACCCTCCGCGCAAATCCTCAAGCCGCACCCCAACCCCCAACAACCGCACCGGTTTCCCGCCGCGATTGAACGCCTGCGTCAGCATCAACTGATAGCTGCCCAGATCCCGCCCTGCCCCGGCTTGCTCCAGCGTCGTCTGGGTAAAGTCATGAAACTTCACTTTGACGAACGGCTTGCCCGGTCGATAACTGCTGTCGATCCGTGCCATACGGGTTTTCAGGGTTTCCAGCAGCTCTGGCAGCTTATCCAGGCAACTGCGCAAGTCCGGCAGATCAACGTCGTAGGTATTTTCCACGCTGATCGACTGACGCCGACTGTCGTTGTGCACCAGCCGGTCATCGACCCCACGGGCGAGACTCCACAGTCGCTCGCCAAAACTGCCAAACTCTCGCACCAGCGCCAGCTTGTCCCACTCGCGCAACTGCGAGCAATCAACGATGCCGAGCTTGCCCAGCTTATCGGCCGTGACCTTGCCGACACCGTGCAATTTGCTCACTGGTAAACCACTGACAAAGTCTTCGACCTGGTCCGGCGTGATCACAAACAAACCGTTGGGCTTTTTCCAGTCGCTGGCGATTTTGGCCAGAAACTTGTTTGGCGCCACACCAGCAGACACGGTGATATGCAATTGATTGGAGACTCGCCGACGGATGTCTTGGGCAATCCGCGTGGCACTGCCGCCGAAATGCGCGCTGTCCGAGACATCCAGATAGGCTTCATCCAGCGACAGCGGCTCGATCAGGTCGGTGTAATCACTGAAGATCGTATGTATTTCTTTCGACGCTTCGCGATAGGCGTCCATGCGCGGCTTGACGATGGTCAGGTCCGGACACAATTTCAGTGCATGCCCAGACGCCATTGCCGATCGCACGCCATAGGCACGCGCCTCATAGTTGCAGGTGGCGATCACCCCGCGCCGGTCTGCCGAACCACCCACCGCCAACGGCTTGCCGGCCAGGCGCGGGTCATCGCGCATCTCAATGGCGGCGTAGAAACAGTCGCAGTCAATGTGAATGATTTTTCGCTGAGTCATGTCAGAAAAGGAAACGTGGCGAGCCGGACCGGCAGTATCTCACTGGCACCTGTATATAGCACCAGTGGTATGAATGTTCTTTCCCGGCGGTAGGAAATGTCCTTTGAATTTATTTTCTCAATCGACGAGCGGCCTCCAATAGAGCTGAAAGCCTTGCTCCGCCTGCCCTGCAGCGTGAAAAACACCCGAGAAAAAACGCTAACCGATTGAACCTCAACAGATTTTATCCAGATTGCGGGTTGACACCCCGGCGTTCCTCTGTAGAATGCCGACACACAGACGCGGGATGGAGCAGTCTGGTAGCTCGTCGGGCTCATAACCCGAAGGTCGTCGGTTCAAATCCGGCTCCCGCAACCAAACATCAAAAAAGGCTACTCGAAAGAGTGGCCTTTTTTGTGCGCGTCTGTTTTGTCGATTTCCTCCTCTTATAGAGAAGCAATCGCCAAACAGGAATTCTTTGCACTTCCGAAGCTTAACGCGCTACCTGCGACCGTTTGACGCTATTTCACACTTATTTGACCCTTTCCGGGATTAGCGGTTGACACCCCGTCGTTCGTCTGTAGAATGCCGCCACACAGACGCGGGATGGAGCAGTCTGGTAGCTCGTCGGGCTCATAACCCGAAGGTCGTCGGTTCAAATCCGGCTCCCGCAACCAAACATCAAAAAAGGCTACTCGAAAGAGTGGCCTTTTTTGTATCTGTTGAAAAAGTCCTTTCGCAACAATGATCTGTCACTGTGCAGTGAACCGCTTGGGATCTTCAGAAATACTGACTTGCGACTATGCTTGAGTCGCAGGCAAGACGTCTGCAATCCAGGAACTGCCCTCGCCGATACCCGGTGAGAGGCGTAGTATTTTGTGATTATTTTTTTCTACAGGGATTGGTAACTTGGCTGGATACCTCCATCCTGTCGCGCACAATCCAAGAGGTGATTGATGCGCGCCAACTCGTCTGATCCACAAGACACCGTCACAGCGGAACATCCGATCAAACCCGAGCGTTTGCGCTTGCTGGATCGGTTGAGCAAATACCGGCAACCGATTGGTCTGGCGGTGACTTTGCTGCTGTTCGCCATTGCGCTGATTGCCTGCCGTCATCTGCTTGCCGAACTCGATCTCGATGCACTGCACGACTCGATTCTCGACGTGCCGAAACCCGCCCTGCTCGGTGCGTTCGGCGCGACCGTGGTCGGCTTCATTATTCTCCTGGGCTATGAATGGTCGGCCAGCCGTTATGCCGGAGTGACATTGCCGCCGCGCACGTTGGCGCTGGGCGGCTTCACCGCGTTTGCGATTGGCAATGCGATCGGTCTGTCGCTGCTGTCCGGCGGCTCGGTACGCTACCGCTTATATGCACGACTGGGTCTGGGCGCGTCGGAAGTCGCGCACATGACCTTGTTCGCCAGTTTGTCGCTGGGCTGTGCCTTGCCGCCGCTGGCCGCACTGGCAACGCTGAGCGACCTGCCTGCTGCCTCTCAGGCGCTGGGTTTGTCCGAAGGCCTGCTCGGCACAGTCGCCGCTGTCGTGCTGGCGCTTGGCGCGGTACTGGCTATCGGCATCTACCGTCGGCGCCTGCCGGAACAACCGTTGCGCGACAACCTGCTGGTCAGGGTTGGCCGCCGCACGTTGCGCTTGCCGGGTCGACGCCTGACGTTCCTGCAACTGATCATTACCGCTCTCGACGTTGCGGCGGCTGCCACCGTTCTCTATCTATTGCTGCCGGAAGCGCCACCGTTCGGCGCGTTCCTGCTGGTGTACCTGCTGGCACTGGCTGCTGGCGTACTCAGCCACGTACCCGGCGGCGTCGGTGTGTTCGAAGCAATTCTGCTGGCCGCTTTCGCCGACAAGCTCGGTGCCGCGCCTCTCGCCGCTGCGCTGCTGCTGTATCGCCTGATCTACGTGGTGCTGCCGCTGCTGGTCGCGTGCGTATTCCTGCTGATCAACGAAGGTCAGCGCCTGTTTCAGACTCAGACCATGCGCGCTGCGTCTGGTCTGGCAGCACCGATTCTGGCGGTGCTGGTGTTTCTGTCCGGTGTGGTGCTGCTGTTTTCCGGCGCCACTCCCGAGATCGACACACGTCTGGAGCACATCGGCTTTCTGATTCCACATCGTCTGGTCGACGCTTCGCACTTCGGCGCCAGCCTGATCGGTGTGCTCTGCCTGATGCTCGCTCAGGGCCTGCGTCGTCGCCTGTCTGCAGCGTGGATGCTCACCACCATTCTGTTGCTGGTCGGCGCCCTGCTCTCGCTGCTCAAAGGCTTCGACTGGGAAGAAGCGACGCTGATGACACTGACGGCTGCGCTGCTCGGTGTGTTCCGTCGCTCGTTCTATCGCCCGAGCCGCCTGACCGAACTGCCCTTTTCGCCGCTGTATCTGGTGGCCAGTCTCTGTGTGCTGGGTGCATCGACGTGGCTGCTACTGTTCGCCTATCAAGACGTACCTTATAGCCATCAACTGTGGTGGCAGTTCACCCTCGATGCTGACGCGCCGCGTGGCCTGCGCTCGCTGCTCGGCGCTGCGGTGTTATTGCTGGTGATCGCGCTGACCTGGCTGCTGCGCACCGCGCGCCCGGTCATTCACTTGCCGACGCCTGACGAACTCGATCGCGCGGCGAAGATTCTGATGGCCTCGTCGCAACCCGACGGTGGCCTCGCGCTGACCGGTGACAAGGCGCTGCTGTTTCACCAGAACGACGAAGCGTTCCTGATGTACGCACGCCGTGGCCGCAGCCTTGTGGCGCTGTACGACCCGATCGGCCCTGGCCAGCAACGCGCCGAGATGATCTGGCAGTTCCGCGACCTCTGTGACATTCACCACGCTCGCCCGGTCTTCTACCAGGTGCGCGCGGAGAACCTGCCGTACTACATGGACATCGGCCTGACCGCGATCAAACTTGGCGAAGAGGCCCGGGTCGATCTGCATCGCTTTGACCTGGAAGCCAAGGGCAAAGAGATGAAGGACCTGCGCTACACCTGGAACCGTGGCACCCGCGACGGCCTGTCGCTGGAAATCCATGAGCCGGGTCAGGCGCCGATGGATGAGCTGAAAGTGATTTCCGATGCGTGGCTGACCGGCAAGAACGTGCGTGAGAAAGGCTTCTCCCTCGGCCGTTTCAGCGACGAATACCTGAAGCATTTCCGCATCGCGGTGATTCGCTTCGAAGGCCGCCCGGTGGCGTTCGCCAACCTGCTCGAGACTTACAGCCATGACCTGGCCAGTCTCGACCTGATGCGCGCACACCCGGACGCCCCCAAGCTGACCATGGAATTCATGATGGTCGGCCTGATTCAACACTATAAGAGTCACGGATACGCGCGCTTCAGCCTGGGCATGGTGCCGTTGTCGGGGTTGCAACCCCGGCGCGGTGCACCGCTGACCCAGCGTCTGGGCTCGATGGTTTTCCGCCGTGGTGAGCAGCTGTACAACTTCCAAGGCTTGCGCCGCTTCAAAGACAAGTTCCAGCCTGACTGGGAACCCCGTTATATGGCCGTGCCCGCCGGACTCGATCCGCTGGTGGCGCTGGCCGACACTGCTGCCCTGATCGCGGGCGGCTTGACTGGATTGGTGAAACGCTGATGATTCAACGCTCCCTGAAGTACATCCTGGCCGCACTGATCGTGCTGGCCGTGATTGCCGGCGGCGGTTACTGGTACCTGAAACGCCCGGCACCGGAACCGACCGTAGAACAGCTGACCCCGGCCGATGGCGCCGCCATGACCCGCGTCATTCCCGGCACCAAGCCCAAGGCGCAGGTGCTGGTAGCCGTCAACGACGACCAGAAACTCAGTGAAAAACAACTGACCACCCTGAGCCGTAGCGCTTCGGCACAGATCGTTCAGGTGATTCTGCCGAAAGACTGCCTGCTGCAAAGCCGCGCCCTGCAATCGGGTCTGCGTGAACTGAATGGCCCGGCCACCCTGGTCAGCGGTATCGGCCCGGGCGCCGTGCTGGCCTGGCGCTGGTTGGCGGAACAGAAAGACGACAAGGCTCAAGCCATCTCCGTGGACTTGGCCCTGGAAAAAGGTGGCTGCACCCATCTGCTGCCAAAATCCGCCGCCCACGGCCACTGGCTGGCCGCCTGGAACGACAACCCGGATGACGCCAGCGCAGGCTTCGTACGCGATCAACCGAACGCCGAAACCAGCATCAGCGACTACGACATCAACCTGCCGCAAGTGCTCAACAACGAACTGCGCAAGATCCTCGTCGGCGGCGACAAAGCCAACGGCGGTCTGGCAATTCCGGTGGTTGAAGTGCCGGCCGGTCAAGCCAAAGACACCGTGACCCTGTTCCTCTCCGGCGACGGCGGCTGGCGCGACCTCGACCGCGACGTGGCCGGTGAAATGGCCAAGATCGGCTACCCGGTGGTCGGCATCGACACCCTGCGCTACTACTGGCAGCACAAGAGCCCGGAGCAAAGCGCGCTGGACCTGACCGAACTGATGCAGCACTACCGGCAGAAATGGGGCACCAAACGTTTCATCCTCACCGGTTACTCGTTCGGTGCCGACGTGTTGCCAGCGATCTACAACCGCCTGCCGGACACCGAGCAGCAACGTGTAGACGCAATCATCCTGCTGGCCTTCGCCCGCACCGGCAGCTTCGAGATCGAAGTCGAAGGCTGGCTGGGTAACGCCGGCAAAGAAGCCGCCACTGGCCCGGAAATGGCCAAGCTGCCAGCGGCCAAGGTTGTGTGCATCTATGGTGAAGAAGAAACGGATGAAAGCGGCTGCACGGACAAGACTGCAGTGGGTGAAGCGGTGAAACTGCCAGGCGGCCACCACTTCGACGAGAACTATCCGGCGCTGGCCAAGCGTCTGGTGGACTTGATCGAGAAGCGCCAGAGCAAGGACTCGGTCGCCGAAGAGTGATCTGAGCCACGCCCACAAAAAGCCCCCGCAACTTCACAGTTGCAGGGGCTTTTTACATCTCGGACGATTAACCCGTTCCCCTGTAGGAGTGAGCCTGCTCGCGATAGCGGAGTGTCAGCCACCTAGTTGCCAACTGACACACGGCTATCGCGAGCAGGCTCACTCCTACAAGGAATTGCGTGTCCGACGTGTAGTTTTGTTTACTTCCAGTCTCGCAATATCGGATGACGCCCACAGACCTTGTAGGCAAACTCCGAAACTCCTGTTCGGGCGCTGTGCCGCTCTATTGCGCTGTTTTTTGACGGGATACTCTCCGGACGTCGCTGACCCATTCAGCGATCGGGTGTGGTAACCCGGTTAGGCAAAGTGCAACAGTGCCTCCATCACGACATCAGGTGTTCTTTTACGCCTGTAATTCACTGTCATGGCAGCTGTACGTGGGAGACCTTCGGGTCTGCCGGTTTCTTTGCTCTCCCGGTTTACCACCCTGCGTACAGCTGCCACCCATTCGTGTGGTAACGAATGAGGCAGCTCCTCGTTTTAGGGAGTAAAACAATGAGCAAAGAAATTCCGTCAATGCCTTCAGACCTTACAACCATCGGCTTCACCCCTTTCCTCTACAACTCGGATCAAGCGTTCTTCAATGTCCGCGCTGGCATCCCGATCATCGATGCCTTGTCCCAATCCTCCGACCTGCTATCCCTCGTCAAATCCTTCGCCGAGGATGCGGCCTTCATCAAAGACACCGACCGCCATGCCTGGGCTGCGCATTACCTGACGGTGATGGGCAAGGCTTTGCTTGATGATGTGATCCAGGCGTTGGTGCCACGACCTGCGCGGACGAAGACCGAATCAGAAACCGAACGGGCTGAACCCACCTCATAACCTTGTGGGAGCTGGCTTGCCAGCGATGGCGGTGATTCAGTCGACATTGATTCTGAATGTGCCAGCCTCATCGCTGGCAAGCCAGCTCCCACAGGGGATTTGTGGTGGATTTGAGGTTTATCAGCGGACACAAAAAAGCCCCCGCCAGCCACTAGGCCAACGAGGGCTTTTCAGTTGATGTCAGGTTTACATCTCCACCTGCGTCCCCAACTCAATCACCCGGTTCAGCGGCAGATTGAAGAAGCGCAAATTGCCATTGGCATTCTTCAACATGAACGCAAACAACGCCTCACGCCAACGCGCCATCCCCTCAAGTTTCGAAGCAATCACCGTTTCCCGGCTGAGGAAGTAGGTGGTGCGCATCGGGCTGAAATCCAGATCATCCAGATGACACAGCTTCAGCGCCTGCGGCACGTCCGGCTCGTCAGTGAAGCCAAAGTGCAGGATCACCCGGAAGAAGCCCTCCCCGTGCGCTTCGACCTCGAAACGCCGCGATGGCGGTACGCGCGGGATGTCTTCGTAGACCACCGTCAGCAACACCACTTGCTCATGCAGCACCTGGTTGTGCAGCAAGTTGTGCAACAACGCATGAGGCACGGCGTCGGAGCGCGCGGTGAGGAACACGGCGGTGCCCTGCACACGATGCGGCGGTTGCACGCGGATGCTGCTGATGAAGATCGGCAGCGGCAGCGCGCCTTCGTCTAAGCGTTCGACCAGCAGCTGTTTACCGCGCTTCCACGTAGTCATCAGCACGAACAGCGCGATACCGGCGATCACCGGGAATGCACCGCCCTGAACGATCTTCGGCACGTTGGCGGCGAAGTACAGGCCGTCCACCAGCAGGAAGCCGAGCAGCACCGGCACGGCGAGGATCGGTGGCCATTTCCACAGCAGCAGCATTACCGCCGACACCAGAATGGTGGTCATCAGCATGGTGCCAGTCACCGCCACGCCGTAGGCCGAGGCCAGTGCGCCTGAGGATTCGAAGCCCAGCACCAACAACACCACGCCGACCATCAGCGCCCAGTTCACCGCGCCAATATAGATCTGGCCTTGCTCGTCGCTGGAGGTGTGCTGGATGTACATGCGCGGAATATAGCCGAGCTGAATCGCCTGCCGGGTCAGGGAGAACGCGCCGGAAATCACCGCTTGCGAGGCGATCACCGTGGCCATGGTCGACAGGCCGACCAATGGAATCAACGCCCAGCTCGGTGCCAGCAGATAGAACGGGTTACGCGCTGCTTCCGGGTTGTCCAGCAGCAAGGCGCCCTGACCGAAGTAGTTCAGCACCAGCGCCGGCAGCACGAGGATGAACCAGGCGCGGGCGATCGGCTTGCGCCCGAAGTGGCCCATGTCGGCGTACAGCGCCTCGGCACCGGTTAGCGCCAGCACCACGGCGCCGAGGATCGCCACGCCCATGCCTGGGTGCACCGTGAAGAAACGCACGGCCCATAGCGGGTTCATCGCATGCAACACTTCTGGCGTGTGGCTGATGCCATACACACCGAGGGCGCCGAGGACGAGGAACCAGGTGACCATGATCGGCCCGAACAGGATGCCGATCCGCGCCGTACCGTGTTTCTGAATCAAGAACAGCGCGACCAGCACCACCAGCGACAGCGGCACCACCCAATGGTCGATGCCATCAAATGCCAGCCCCAGCCCCTCAATCGCCGACAGCACGGAAATCGCCGGGGTGATCATGCTGTCGCCGTAAAACAGCGCCGCGCCGATCAGTCCGCAGACCACCAATAATGAACGCAGCTTCTTGCGATGCCCCGCCGCACGACGTGCCAGTGCGGTGAGCGCCATGATGCCGCCCTCGCCCTGGTTGTCAGCGCGCAGCACGAACATCATGTATTTGATCGACACGACCCAGATCAGCGACCAGAAGATCAACGACAGAATGCCCAGCACGCCGTCGTGGTTGACCGGTACGCCGTAACCGCCGGAAAACACTTCTTTAAGGGTGTACAACGGGCTCGTGCCGATGTCGCCGTAAACTACCCCGACCGCCGCGACCAGCATGCTCAGCGGCTTGGAGGCCGAACCCTCGGCGCCTGCCGCATGACTACTTGCCTGACCCATCCAACACTCCTGATTTTAGAACCGGCTTCTTTGAATGAAGCACTATGCTTTGTGGTGCAGCATGCGCCGTTTTACCTGTTGTTACAGACGTTTTGTTGACTGTAAAAAATCGGTAAAGCTCCACGGCGCGAAGCATAGCGCAGCACTCGTCGTATTTCCCTGCATAAAGCTGGTCAAGTGCGTTGCTCGCCGCTAGAATTGCGCACTTTTTGATCAGAGGCGCGCCCTAAGCGCCCGTCCGTCGGCTTTCGCATCAAGAAAGCGATGTCACAAAATACCGAGGTTAGACATGTCCACCACTCCTGCGCCGGCCAATCCAAAGGTTGGCTTTGTATCTCTGGGTTGCCCGAAGGCACTGGTCGACTCCGAGCGCATCCTGACTCAGCTGCGCATGGAAGGTTATGACGTGGTGTCCACCTATCAGGACGCCGACGTTGTAGTCGTCAACACCTGCGGTTTCATCGATTCGGCCAAGGCTGAGTCGCTTGAAGTGATCGGCGAAGCAATCAAGGAAAACGGCAAGGTCATCGTCACCGGTTGCATGGGCGTGGAAGAAGGTAACATCCGCGACGTACACCCGAGCGTGCTGGCCGTGACCGGTCCGCAGCAGTACGAGCAAGTGGTCAACGCCGTGCACGAAGTCGTGCCGCCGCGTAAAGATCACAACCCGCTGATCGACCTGGTGCCGCCGCAAGGCATCAAGCTGACCCCGCGTCACTACGCCTACCTGAAGATTTCCGAAGGCTGCAACCACAGTTGCTCGTTCTGCATCATCCCGTCGATGCGCGGCAAACTGGTCAGCCGCCCGGTGGGTGATGTGCTCGACGAAGCTCAGCGTCTGGTCAAATCCGGCGTTAAAGAGCTGTTGGTGATCTCGCAAGACACCAGCGCCTACGGCGTCGACGTCAAGTACCGCACCGGGTTCTGGAACGGCGCTCCGGTGAAAACCCGCATGACCGAACTCTGCGAAGCCCTGAGCACCCTCGGCGTCTGGGTCCGTCTGCACTACGTTTACCCGTACCCGCACGTTGACGAACTGATCCCGTTGATGGCCGCCGGCAAGATCCTGCCGTACCTGGACATCCCGTTCCAGCACGCCAGCCCGAAAGTTTTGAAGTCGATGAAACGCCCGGCGTTCGAAGACAAGACCCTGGCGCGCATCAAGAACTGGCGCGAAATCTGCCCGGATCTGATTATCCGTTCGACCTTCATCGTCGGCTTCCCGGGCGAAACCGAAGAAGACTTCCAGTACCTGCTGAACTGGCTGACCGAAGCTCAGCTCGACCGCGTCGGCTGCTTCCAGTACTCGCCGGTTGAAGGCGCTCCGGCCAATGATCTGGATCTGGAGATCGTTCCAGACGACGTCAAGCAGGATCGTTGGGATCGCTTCATGGCGCACCAGCAGGCGATCAGCTCGGCGCGCCTGCAAATGCGCATCGGCCGTAAAATCGAAGTGCTAGTGGACGAAGTTGACGAGCAAGGCGCGGTTGGCCGCTGCTTCTTCGATGCCCCGGAAATCGATGGCAACGTGTTTATTGATAACGGCAGCAATCTGAAGCCGGGCGACAAGGTCTGGTGCAAGGTGACTGACGCTGACGAATATGATCTGTGGGCTGAGCAGATCTGATCTGATCTGGTCTGGATCTGAACGTCAAAAGCCCCTCACCCCAGCCCTCTCCCGGAGGGAGAGGGCGCTGACCGTGTTGTTTTTCGAGGTACATCGACCTGAGCTGTCCGGTCGGACTCAGGTTTGAAAAGCACGAAGATCAGCTCCCTTCCCCCTCGCCCCCTTGGGGGAGAGGGTTGGGGTGAGGGGGAAGGCAGACACCGCAACAAATACAGAAAAGCCCCGCTCTTTTTCCCAGATGTGGGGCTTTTTTACGGCTATCGTTTAGCGGGGGACGGACTCCCTTGAAACGGACAAGAGGCAGACGGGCATGCGTCACCATTCGGTCATCCATACGCCGAAACTCAGCGATTATCAGGAACTGACCCGGGTCTGGGAGGCCTCGGTCCGCGCCACCCATGATTTTCTGCCGGACAGTTACATTGAGCTGCTGCGTAATCTGGTGCTAACGCGTTATCTGGATGCGGTGATGTTGATCTGCACCAAGGACGCCGACCAGCGCATCACCGGGTTCGCCGGGGTAGCAGCAGGCAAGATTGAAATGTTGTTCATCGATCCCGACCATCGCGGCCAAGGGTTGGGCAAGAAACTGCTCAACTACGCGATGCAGCACCTGAATGCCGATGAACTCGACGTCAACGAACAGAATCCGCAAGCGCTGGGCTTCTATTTCAAGCAGGGGTTCGAAGTGATCGGCCGGTCGGCGGTGGATGGCATGGGCCAGCCGTATCCGTTGCTGCATATGCGTTTGCGCCAAAACCAGCAACGCTCAAGCAACGGCTGACACAACCAAAAACAACTGTGGGAGCTAGCCTGCTAGCGATGCAGGCGCCGCGGTCCGTCAGATACACCGCGGTGATGCAATCGCTAGCAGGCTAGCTCCCACAGGGAATTGCGAACAGCCTGTAAATGGAACCGGGCTTAACCGGCGCCACACAGGTACAATGCCCACCCCTTTTTTGTTACGGCCCTGTCATGACTGACCCGATTCGCCTCTCCAAACGCCTCATCGAACTGGTCGGTTGCTCCCGCCGGGAGGCCGAGCTGTTCATCGAGGGCGGCTGGGTCACCGTGGACGGCGAAGTGATTGACGAGCCGCAATTCAAGGTCAGCGACCAGAAGGTCGAGCTCGACAAGGACGCCCAGGCCACCGCGCCGGAGCCGGTGACCATCCTGCTCAACGCGCCGGCCGGTATGGACGTCGAGACTGCCATGCAGTCGCTCAGCGCCGAAACCCTCAGCGAAGAGCACCGTTACAGCAAGCGCCCGTTGCGCGGGCACTTCCTGCGCCTGACCGCCAGCGCCGACCTGCAAGCCAAGGCCAGCGGTCTGCTGGTGTTCACCCAGGACTGGAAAATCCTGCGCAAGCTCACCGCCGACGCCGCGAAGATCGAGCAGGAATACGTGGTCGAAGTCGAAGGTGACATGGTCGCCCACGGCCTCAACCGCCTGCAGCACGGCCTGACCCACAAGGGCAAGGAGCTGCCACCGGTCAAGGCCAGCTGGCAGAACGAAAACCGCCTGCGCTTCGCCATGAAAAACCCGCAGCCGGGGATCATTGCCCAGTTCTGCGAAGCGGTTGGCCTCAAGGTCATCGGCATCCGCCGTATCCGCATCGGCGGCGTCTCGATCGGCAAAGTCCCGGTCGGCCAATGGCGCTATCTGTCCGGCAAAGAGAAGTTCTAAGACTTCCACTGCCGCCACACATTCCGGCAGCGCGCCTGCGCGCTGCCCACAACGCTTATCAGGATTACCGACATGATTCATAACGACGTATTGCGCAGCGTGCGCTACATGCTCGACATCAGCGACAAGAAAGTGGTCGAGATCATCAAACTTGGCGGCATGGACGTAGCGCTCGCTGACGTGCTGACCTGGCTCGACAAGAAAGAAGAAGACGAAGAAGGTTTCGTGCGCTGCCCGGACGAAGTCATCGCGCACTTCCTCGATGGCCTGGTGATCTTCAAGCGTGGCAAGGACGAAAGCCGTCCGCCGCAGCCGATCGAAGTGCCGGTGACCAACAACATCATTCTGAAAAAGCTGCGCGTGGCCTTCGAATTGAAAGAAGACGACATGCACGCGATCCTCAAGGCGGCCGAGTTTCCGGTGTCCAAGCCTGAGCTGAGCGCGTTGTTCCGCAAGGTTGGCCACACCAACTATCGCCCGTGCGGCGACCAGTTGCTGCGCAACTTCCTTAAGGGTCTGACCCTGCGCGTTCGCCCGGCCTGATCCCCCCTGCGGTGGCGACTGATGGTCGCCGCCGCAGCGCATGACCGTTCATTCCTTTCGAAAATAGTGGCTCCGCTTTTTGCGGCTGACGACTAGGGTGTACTGACCCCTAATCCTCAGGACTCGCCATGCACCCGTATTTCTCCCTGCAAGGCCGCACCGCTCTGGTGACCGGCGGCACCCGTGGTATCGGCAAAATGATCGCCAAAGCCTTTGTCGAGGCTGGCGCGCGTGTCTATGTCTGCTCGCGTGACGCTGAAGCGTGTCATCAAACCGCCGAAGAACTCAGCGCCCTGGGCAAATGTCATGGCATCGCCGCCAACCTGGCGACGGAAGAAGGCGTACAGGAGTTGGCCGCGCGCCTGGGCGAGCAAATCACCCATCTGGATATTCTGGTAAACAACGCAGGCACCACGTGGGGCGCGCCGCTGGAGAGTTACCCGGTGAAGGGCTGGGAAAAGGTCATGCAGCTCAACGTGACCTCGGTGTTCACCTGCATCCAGCAGTTTCTGCCGCTGTTGCGCAAGGCCGGCTCGGCGGCGAATCCGGCGCGGATTATCAACATTGGTTCGGTGGCGGGGATTTCTTCCTTTGGCGAGCAGGCGTATGCCTACGGGCCGAGTAAGGCCGCCCTGCACCAATTGTCACGGATTCTTGCGCGGGAGCTGGTGAGCCAGCACATCAACGTCAACGTGATCGCGCCGGGGCGATTTCCGAGCAAGATGACTCAGCATATTGGCAATGATCAGCAGGCGTTGGCTGAGGATACGGCGTTGATTCCGATGAAGCGTTGGGGGCGTGAAGAAGAGATGGCGGCGTTGGCGATCAGTCTGGCGAGTACGGCTGGGGCTTATATGACCGGGAATATTATTCCGCTGGATGGTGGGTTCAGCCTCTGAGATCGGCGGTGCGCCTATCGCTGGCAAGCCAGCTCCCACAGGGTTCTCGAGTGGCTACATAATCCAAGTACACCACAAAAACCTGTGGGAGCTGGCTTGCCAGCGATGGCGTCAGCCCTGCCAGCACCAGACTTTAGACGGGACGGGTTATCATGCCCACCCTGCCCCCGCTTCGAATGCAAACCATGACTTACAGCGTCTCCCCCGTCGGCTTCGTGCGCTCCTGCTTCAAGGAGAAATTTGCCATCCCCCGCCAGCCACAACTGGCCCCCGCCGCCCGTGGCGTGCTGGAACTGGTGGCGCCGTTCGATCAGGGTGACGCGGTGCAGGGTCTGGAACAGGTCAGTCATGTCTGGCTGCTGTTCCTGTTTCATCAGGCCCTTGAAGACAAACCGCGCCTGAAAGTGCGCCCACCACGCTTGGGCGGCAACAAATCCATGGGCGTGTTCGCCACCCGCGCCACTCACCGACCGAACGGCATCGGCCAATCCGTGGTGAAACTGGACAAGGTCGAAGCCAATCGGCTGTTCATCTCCGGCATCGACTTGCTCGACGGCACACCGATCCTCGACATCAAACCCTACGTGCCTTACGCCGACATCATTCCCGACGCCACCAACAGCATCGCCAGTGCGGCGCCGCAATTGATTGAAGTGCAGTGGACGGACTCGGCGCTGAAACAGGCGCACACCCACGCTCAGCGGCTTGATGAGCCGTTGATTGAGCTGATTGAACAGTGCCTGGCCCAGGATCCGCGCCCGGCCTATCAAACTCCGGCGCCGGAACGCGAGTACGGCGCACAGTTCTGGGATCTGGACGTGCGCTGGCATTACCCGACGCCTGAGCAGATCCGCGTGCTCGAAGTCATTCCCGCCACAGCCTGAGACCTCGGTCAATGTAGGGAAATGTTCGGGCATAAAAAAGCCCCCATTGCCTGCAAAGGCAATGGGGGCTTTTTCAGTGGGGCTTACTTCTCGACGAACGCACGCTCGATCAGGTAATCACCCGGCTCGCGCATCCGCGCCGAGATCTTCAGGCCGAAGCTGTCGAGCACTTCGCTGGTCTCGTCGAGCATGCTCGGGCTGCCGCAGATCATCGCGCGGTCGTCCTGCGGGTTGATCGGTGGCAGGCCGATGTCGCTGAACAGCTTGCCGCTGCGCATCAGATCGGTCAGACGGCCCTGATTCTCGAAAGGCTCACGGGTCACGGTCGGGTAATAGATCAGCTTGTCACGCAGCGCTTCGCCGAAGAACTCGTTCTGCGGCAGGTGCTCGGTGATGAATTCGCGGTAGGCGACTTCGTTGACGTAACGTACGCCGTGGACCAGGATCACTTTTTCAAAGCGCTCGTAGGTTTCCGGATCCTGAATCACGCTCATGAACGGCGCCAGACCGGTGCCGGTGCTCAGCAGGTACAAGTGCTTGCCCGGGTTCAGGTCGTCGAGCACCAGGGTGCCGGTAGGCTTTTTCGAGATGATGATCTCGTCGCCTTCCTTCAAGTGCTGCAGCTGCGAGGTCAGCGGGCCGTCCTGCACCTTGATGCTGAAGAACTCCAGATGCTCTTCCCAGTTCGGGCTGGCGATCGAGTAAGCGCGCATAAGCGGGCGGCCGTTAGGCTGTTGCAGGCCGATCATCACGAACTGACCGTTCTCGAAGCGCAGGCCCGGATCGCGGGTGCACTTGAAGCTGAACAGAGTGTCGTTCCAGTGATGAACACTGAGGACACGCTCGTGGTTCATGTTGCTCATGTACGTTTGACTCCTGGAGATTGGGTCTGCGCTGGCTTTTGAAGGCGACGGTGCGCAATTGCATCGCATTCTAATAGCGACGACAATATCTGTTAACTGGATTATTAAGATAAGGGTTATCGGTTATATCGATATGCGATTTACTCTCCGTCAACTGCAAGTCTTCGTCGCCGTCGCCCAGCAGGAAAGCGTATCCCGTGCTGCGGGTCTGCTCAACCTCTCGCAGTCGGCCGCCAGCACCTCGATCACCGAGCTTGAGCGCCAGTCCAGCTGCCAGCTGTTCGACCGCGCCGGCAAGCGACTGAGCCTCAACGCCCTCGGTAAACAGCTGCTGCCGCAGGCGGTGGCCCTGCTCGATCAGGCCAAGGAAATCGAAGACTTGCTCAACGGCAAATCCGGTTTCGGCTCACTGTCGGTGGGCGCGACGCTGACCATCGGCAATTATCTGGCGACGCTTCTGATCGGCAGCTTCATGCAGCGTCACCCGGAAAGTCAGGTGAAGCTGCACGTGCAGAACACGGCCAATATCGTGCAACAAGTCGCCCACTACGAAATTGATCTGGGTCTAATCGAAGGCGATTGCAGTCATCCGGACATCGAAGTGCAGAGTTGGGTCGAAGATGAGCTGGTGGTGTTTTGCGCGCCGCAGCATCCGCTGGCGCAACGCGGCAGCGCGACCATGGAAGAGTTGACCCATGAAGCGTGGATTCTGCGCGAGCAGGGTTCCGGCACGCGACTGACCTTCGATCAGGCCATGCGTCACCATCGCAGCGCGCTGAATATCCGTCTGGAGCTGGAACACACCGAAGCGATCAAACGCGCGGTGGAGTCGGGGCTGGGGATTGGCTGCATTTCACGCCTGGCGCTGCGTGATGCGTTCCGGCGCGGCAGTCTGGTGCCGGTGGAAACGCCGGATCTGGATCTGGCGCGACAGTTTTACTTCATCTGGCACAAACAGAAGTATCAGACTTCGGCCATGCGCGAATTTCTCGACCTGTGCCGCGCTTTCACCGCTGGGGTGCAGCGCAGCGACGAGATCGTTTTGCCGACGATCGCTTAAAGCAGAATCACTGCCCACACCAGCGCGATCATGCTCAGCGCGACAAATTGCGCGGCGCTGCCCATGTCCTTGGCGTTTTTCGACAACGGGTGCAGTTCCAGCGAGATGCGGTCGATGGCCGCCTCGACTGCCGAGTTCAGCAACTCGACGATCAGCGCCAACAGGCACACCGCGATCAACAGCGCTTGCTCAACGCGGCTGACATTCAGAAAGAACGTCAGCGGAATCAGCACGACATTGAGCAACACCAGCTGACGAAAAGCCGCCTCACCGGTGAAGGCTGCGCGCAGACCGTCCAGCGAGTAACCGGAGGCGTTGAGAATACGTTTCAGGCCGGTCTGGCCCTTGAAAGGTGACATAAAGTAGAAACCAACCAAAAAGGAGTGGGAAAGCTAGAGCAACAAAAGTCAAAAAAGCGTGAAGACGCCAGCCATTATTGGCTCGGAATTGACTCAAGTTGTTGCAGCAGTAAAGCCGCTTGCGTGCGAGTGCGCACATTCAGCTTGCGAAAGATCGCCGTGACGTGGGCCTTGATGGTCGCTTCCGACACGCTCAGCTCATAGGCAATCTGCTTGTTCAGCAAGCCTTCACAGACCATGGTCAACACGCGAAACTGCTGCGGGGTCAGGCTAGCGAGGCCATCGCTGGCAGCTTTGGCTTCGTCGGAAACGGCGACAGCTTCGAACGCCTGCGGAGGCCAGAACACATCGCCGTCGAGCACTTTGCGCACCGCTTGCTGAATCACGCTGAGGTCGCTGGACTTGGGAATAAAGCCACTGGCGCCAAACTCACGGGATTTGACCATCACCGAAGCCTCTTCCTGCGCCGAAACCATCACCACCGGAATCTGCGGGTACTGCCCGCGCAGCATGACCAAACCGGAAAACCCGAAAGCGCCGGGCATGTTCAGGTCCAGCAGGACCAGATCCCAGTCAGCCTTTTCGGTCAGGCGAGATTCCAGCTCGGCGATGCTCGCCACTTCTACCAAACGCACATCCGGGCCAAGGCCCAGCGTCACCGCTTGATGCAGAGCACTACGAAACAGAGGGTGGTCATCGGCAATCAGGATGTCGTATGTGGCCATTTTTCAAATGATCCTGTTTTTGATGGCAGACCCGGTGCATTCCGGTCTGGCCAAAGCAACTCAAGATGTCGCTCTCAAGCGATATCCACAGGGGCACGTTCAACGCCAATCAACAGCAAACACGGCGTTTCAAACCTTGGCCGCACCCTAATCGGCGCCAAGCATGCCCAGCGAAGACGGGGTGGTCAAGCAGCACGGCCGCTGGCTTGTACAGTATGGGCCACTATTGGGCCAACTCCGGCTGCGGCTTTCGTATATAGGGCAGCAACTCGGCATGAGCGGGGGTGGCTTCATTCATTTCCAACTGTTGTTTGGCGCCGAGGTAATGCTGGCTGAACACGTCGAAATAGGCGTCCAGCGCCGAGGCGGCGTCGCTGTCACCCGCGAGTTCCAGGCACAACGCCGCGACTTCGGCGGTGCACAAATGCTCGCTGCGGGTCGAACGGCGCAAGCGGTATCGCGAAAGTTTATCCGGCAGCAGACTGAGGATCGGCAGACGGTCGAAGTACGGGCTCTTGCGGAAAATCTTTCGTGCTTCGGTCCAGGTCGCATCGAGCAAAATGAACAGCGGCCGCTTGCTGTTATCGATCGCGACGGTGTTGGTCACTCGCGACGGTTCAACGTATTCGCCGGGAAATACCAGATATGGCTGCCACTGCGGATCGTTGAGCAGCGCCAGCATCTGCGGATCGGGCTCGGTGCGCGACCAGATAAACGCATGGTTATCGCGCACGACGTCGGCAATCAGCCAACCGGTGTTGCTCGGTTTGAACACTTCCTTGCCGGTCATGATCAGGCATACGCCCGAACGTGTTTCAACACTCGGTCGCCAGGCGCACAGGCAATGGCTGATGATCACCCGGCAGTCGCGACAACGCTCAGAGCGAAAACCTCGGGCCTGAATCGGCTTGATGCCTTCATCTTCGCGCTGGTCACGCAGACGAGCGACAGCGTTGGGGGCATGGTTCATCGCGGATAACGCCGAAAAGCAGGAAAACTCGACACGAACAACACTCGGCAGGGCAATAAAGGCCGGCAGTTTACCAGAGCGACGGGCACAAGCCTGTACCCTCCCGACCGGCTCCCCTATAATTCGCCGCCACTGAACGCACAGTCACGTGGCTGGTCGAACCACCAGTCACTGAACCAGGAGAGTTTCATGCTGCGCCTTATCGTTCCCACCGCTGCCATTCTGCTGGCGTCGTCCTTCACCGCTCAGGCTGCCTCCCTGAGTGAGCAGAATCTGAACCGCGAGCTGCGCAACGTCGCCGCCCAAAGCAGCGTCGGCACGCCACGCGCCATCAGTGAAGACATTCTTGATCAGGGCTTCACCGTTGAAGGCACGCAGTTGATCAACCACCTGAGCGTGCAGAAGAGCCATGCCGACAAGATGCGCGCGGACCCTAAAGCCGTGTATTTCCAGTTGGGCGCTTCGGTCTGCAACAACCCGTCGTTTCGCAAGCTGATGGCCAAGGGCGCGATCATGCGTTACGACTTCACGGAAGTGAAAACCAATAAAGCGATCGGCTCCGCCAGCTACCAGGAATCGGATTGCCCGAAAGCCGGTCCGGCGAAGAAGAAGTAATCATCGCGAATTGGCGCGCCGCTGTTCATCCTCGGCGCGCAGTTCGGCCAGCAAGGCCTGTAAATAGTGCGAACGGCGCTCGCCGCCCGCCAACCGCCGGCAGCACTCCTCTTCGAGACTCAGATGATTGGTCTCGGCTGATGCCTTCAACATTCGATACAGCTGCGTATCGATCTCCAGAATCACTCTGGCCATGTGTCCCGCCTCCTTGCCACCCGCAAATCCTTAATAGCGTGCACCTTGACGCAAAGCTGTCGTACGGCGCCTGTACGTTAGTTAATCAGAGGGATTGCCGCTCGGCGCACGTTCGGACGAGCGGTGACGCAACGGCGGAAAATCAATAAACGGTTGCCAGCCAAAACCTTGCAGCGCAATGATCAAGTCAGCGCGATTGCGCGCAAGGGTCTAGATTCAGAGTATTCCCGATCACTTTTCAACGGCAGGAAAGGAACTGCCGATCGTGTGTTTTTTGCAGCGCGGCACTGACGCCGCTCGTCAGGGCCATCCGCTCTGTGCAGAAGGAGACGTTGAATGCCTTACCAACCGAATGACCTCTTGAGCCGTCATTTTCAGGAAAGCGGTCCCGACCTCATCAGCCAGGTCGAAGCACAACTCAACCGTGTTTCCCCCAACAGCCCGAACATTCCCATCTACCGCGACATGATCCTGACCGTGCTGCGCATGGCCCAGGAAGATCACAACCGCTGGAACGCCAAGATCACCCTGCAGGCCCTGCGCGAACTGGAGCAGGCGTTCAGGGTGCTGGAGCAATTCAAGGGTCGACGCAAAGTCACCGTATTCGGCTCGGCGCGCACGCCGGTTGAACATCCTTTGTATGCCATGGCCCGAGAGCTCGGCGCGGCGTTGACGCGCTCGGACATGATGGTCATCACCGGTGCCGGGGGCGGCATCATGGCCGCCGCCCATGAAGGTGCCGGCCGCGATCATAGCCTCGGTTTCAACATCACCCTGCCCTTCGAACAGCATGCCAACCCGACCGTCGACGGTACCGGCAATCTGCTGCCTTTCCATTTTTTCTTCACGCGCAAGCTGTTCTTCGTCAAAGAGGCTGACGCACTGGTTTTATGCCCGGGCGGGTTCGGCACACTGGATGAAGCGCTGGAAGTACTGACATTGATCCAGACCGGCAAAAGCCCACTGGTGCCGGTGGTGCTGCTGGATGCGCCGGGCGGCACGTTCTGGCAAGGCGCGATAGACTTCATCCGCCAGCAACTGGAGACCAACCGCTACATCCTGCCAACCGACATGAAGTTGATGCGACTGGTTTACACCGTTGAGGAAGCGGTGGAACAGATCAATCAGTTCTACAGCAACTTCCACTCCAGTCGCTGGCTCAAGCGTCAGTTCGTGATTCGCATGCATCACAAGCTCAGCGAGCAGGCACTGGAACACATGCAGGAAGCCTTTGCGGATCTGTGCCTGAGTGACCGGTTTCATCAACACGACTACAGCGGTGAGGAACACGATGAAGCACAGTTCAGCCATCTGGCGCGGCTGGCCTTCGCCTTCAATGCCCGCACTCACGGGCGCCTGAGGGAGCTGATCGACTACATCAACCTGCCGGAAAACTGGGCGGATTCCAAACCGCAAACGGCGCAACGTTCGCGCGAACCCTCCAAGGTAATTTGAGGGCAAAAAAAAACGGCCCGCTATTTCCATAGCGGGCCGTTTTTATTGAATCGATTTAATCGTCCATGCCTCTGCCGCTGAACAAGCGGTTGATCATCTCCATCGAAAACCCCCGATAGGCCAGAAACCGGCCTTGCTTGGCCCGTTCTTTCGCATCGATCGGTAAATGCCCGGAGAACTTCCTGCGCCACGTTTCCTGCAGTTGTTCCTGCCAGCTGATACCGCTTTCGCGCAGGGCGAGTTCGATATCGGCACGTTGCAGACCGCGCTGGCTCAGCTCTTCGCGAATCCGCAAAGGGCCGTAGCCGGAACGGGCACGGTAGGATACAAAGCTTTCAAGGTAACGGGCTTCGGAAAGCAGCCCCTCTTCCGTCAAACGGTCGAGGGCTGTTTCGATCATCTCCGCCTCAGCGCCGCGCTGACGCAATTTGCGCGTCAGCTCGACTCGACCATGCTCGCGGCGAGCGAGCAGGTCCATGGCGGTTCGCCGCACCGCGACGAGGGTATCGAGTACGGCGGTGGTCATCGCTGCAATCAGATATCAGCGTCGGCCAGGTCGTCTTCAGTCTCTTTGACTGCAGAAGCCTTGGAGTCGATCACTGTCGGCGTCAGCAGTTTGTCACGCAGTTGCTTCTCGAGCTTCGCGGCGATTTCCGGGTTGTCCGCCAGGAACTTGGCCGAGTTGGCCTTGCCCTGACCGATCTTGGTGCCTTCGTAGGCATACCAGGCGCCGGACTTCTCGACGAAACCGTGCAACACGCCCAGGTCGATCATCTCACCATTGAGGTAGATGCCCTTGCCGTAAAGAATCTGGAACTCGGCCTGACGGAACGGCGAAGCGACCTTGTTCTTCACAACCTTGACGCGGGTTTCGCTACCGACCACTTCGTCGCCTTCCTTCACCGCGCCGGTACGGCGGATGTCGAGACGAACCGAAGCGTAGAACTTCAGCGCGTTACCACCGGTGGTGGTTTCCGGGCTACCGAACATCACGCCGATCTTCATGCGGATCTGGTTGATGAAGATCACCAGGCAGTTGGCGTTCTTGATGTTACCGGTGATTTTACGCAGCGCCTGGGACATCAGACGGGCTTGCAGGCCCACGTGCATGTCACCCATTTCGCCTTCGATTTCAGCCTTCGGTACCAGGGCAGCCACGGAGTCGACGATGATCACGTCAACGGCGTTGGAACGCACCAGCATGTCGGTGATTTCCAGGGCCTGTTCGCCGGTGTCCGGCTGCGACACCAGCAGGTCGTCGACGTTGACGCCCAGTTTGCCAGCGTACTCTGGGTCGAGGGCGTGTTCGGCGTCGACGAATGCGCAGGTCGCGCCGGCTTTCTGAGCCTGGGCGATCACGGACAGCGTCAGTGTGGTTTTACCGGAAGATTCCGGACCGTAGATTTCAACGATACGGCCTTTTGGCAGGCCGCCAATGCCGAGCGCGATGTCCAGACCCAGAGAGCCAGTCGAGATAGCCGGGATCGCCTGACGGTCTTGATCGCCCATACGCATCACGGCACCCTTGCCGAATTGACGTTCGATCTGACCCAGGGCCGCAGCCAAGGCTTTCTTCTTGTTGTCGTCCATTAAAGTCCTCACGTAATCAATAAGGCCTGACGGCCAACACCTGTATAAGTAGCCAGTATTATTCCACAGCGTTCGCGGATCGCCTACCCCTGATTTTCGATTTCTCGTGCCGCTAGTCGCAGGAGCCCCTCTAGCGCGGCCTTCACCGTTTGTCGGCGGACTTCATCGCGGTTGCCGGGGAAGTGCTGCACCTCACTGGTGACCGTTTCGCCAACACCCCAGGCCAGCCACACCGTGCCGACCGGTTTGTTCGGCGAGCCGCCGTCCGGGCCGGCCACACCACTCACCGCTACGGCAAATCGCGCCAGGCTTTTGTCCTGTGCCCCACGCACCATCGCTTCAACCACCTCGCGACTGACCGCACCCACCGTTTCGAACAACTCGGCCGGCACATTCAGTTGCTGGGTTTTCTGTCGGTTGGAGTAGGTCACATAACCCGCCTCGAACCACGCCGAACTGCCCGGAATCCGCGTAATGGCTTCGGCAATCCCGCCACCGGTACAGGATTCAGCGGTGGTGACGTGGGCATTGAGCAGTTGCAGACGTCGGCCAAGGTCAGCGGCCAGTTGAGTGATCTCTTTCACGGCGTGCTCCGGATCGTGTGGAATGCCTCCACCGTACACGACCCGGTTGCGCTTTCAATACACAGACTCATTCAAAATGTGCAGGCGCCAACGCTCTGACATACGCCTGACAAGCCTGCAAGGCAATCAGTCCACGGTCGCCGGTAGCGGTGATGGCGATAATTCGTTGAGCATGCGCCGGGTCAAGTCGGGCGCGTACGGTTGCATGATCCACGCCGCTGGCGCCGGCGGTTGCTGGCACGTTGCAGCCTGGGGTAACGTCGCTGGCGTCGAGAAGGACTGACAGGCGCACATCAGCAGTGGCAAGGCGATCGCGCAGGCGATCCTGATCACGTTGGGCATCGCTCAGCGCTCGGTAGTGGTTTTGTTCACTGGACGCGAGCCGTTGCTCCAGCGCCAGACGTTTATCCTGCTCGGCCTGTTGCACGGTGGCGGCAGTCTGCGTCAGTTGATTAAGGGTTTCAGTGTTTAACCGGGCCTGCTCGGCTAATTGCCGTTCGTAGCGCCATTCCTGAAACTGCCAGGCCGCGGCAAAAGCAGCAGCGGCCAGCAACACAATGCCGATCATTCGCCAGGGGATTGGCATAGCACCGCCCTCGCCCGCGCCCAGATCTCCAGGCGATCCTGCAAGCCGTTCAACCCGCCGTTGATGCGCCGGGTGATGGTGTTGAACTCGTCGCGGTCGGCCAGTGCGTTCAGACCCTTCTGCTCCCAGAACCATGCCGCGGACTCGGCGGCCCATTGCGGCTGTTCCAGCAACTCGGGCAACGACAGCAGCCGCTCATCGCCGAACAGGCCAACACTGCACTGAAGGTAATTCGAACGGCCGGTAATCTGGATCAACCCGCGTCCTCGGTATTTTTGCCCGTCGCCGTCGGCTTCAGGCGTGTTGCCCAGACGCAAGGCCAACGTACCTGTGTCGTATTTGCTCAGGTATTGGTTATTGCCCAGTTCGCGCACATAGCGCAGTTGCCCGGACTCGTGTCCGACTTGCGCGAGGAACGCCGCGACGCGCTTGGGAGAGTCGATGTAGCGGCGAGCCATGGCGCTGTTGAGTGCAGAAACAAAAACGCCCGCTTGGGAGCGGGCGTTGGGCATGATGTCGATAAGGTTGTTTTCAGTTATTTGCATAATGCTTGATCCTCCCTGGATAGTGCCCCGATTGAATCATGGTTGAAGGCCAATGCCGCTCAGCCATTTTTTTGCCAGAGTTTTCAGGGTGCTGTCCGGCGTCAGTTCTTCGGGGGATGCGAAGACCCAACCGAGGGTCCCGAAGTTGGCGGTCCAGTCGATTTGCGGTGCCGGAGCGATTTCAGTGATGTCGATCCAGAGCAGATCCGGATGAAACATCTCGGCCATGTTGCCGTCGGTGGAGAAGAGTTCGACCACGGTGTTCTGGGTGATGCGTGCGTAGGTTTTCATCAGGCGTACTCGTAGATGATCACGGCACCGGGAGCGCCTGCTGCGCCCGGTCTACCCGGCTGGTTGGTGGTGTTAGCAATCCCGCCCGCGCCTGAGCCATAACCTGAACCGGGCGCAGCCACACTCAATGCGACACTGCTCGCATAACCACCACTGCCAAGAGGTGAGTTTGCGCCATGCCCGGCAAGGGTTGATCCGGTGAGGCACATCCCTGGACTGCCGGCCGAACCTGCCGAATTGATAATGTTGCCTCCAGTTGAGGCTTGGCTGGGAAACCCACCCACATACAAGCCGAATCCAGGAAGCGTGAGCGGGGAACTCCAGGGAGAACCACCACCGCCGGTGGCCGAAACCAGTGAGCCAAGCGAACTTGTTCCACCACTTCCCCCGCCTGCGCTAACAGCACCCGCCGCGCCCCCAGCCCCCACGGTAATGATTTGGCTCTGCCCGATCGCGGCAGAGGATAACCAGGCTTGTGCGTAGCTACCGGAAGCGCCACCGCCTGTAAGGGAAACCTGGGTAGAGTTCGTCGCACCGATTCCCGAGCTGCCACCACCTCCGCCGACGATGGTGACCCATACGTTCTTCATTCCCACTGACGGCACATAGTTGCCGGATGCGGTAAACGTCTTGATCCCCAAGAGCCGGCCACTTGCAGCATTGCCACCACTCGCATACACCAGCACCCAACTATCCAGTGCTGCGCTGTACACCACCGAACACACACTGCCGCCGACAATCTCGGCAGGGCGCAATGCACTCGCTGCAAGACTGACCAGTGGCTTGGGCATCAAGCCGTTCGGTGCAAACGTACTCGCCCCGCTATTGGCATTACCGGCAGTAAAGCGCAGCGCCAAGCCGTCCTTCAATACAGTGACAGCAGGCACATAATTAGCCATATAGAGATTGGCCGCGCCGATGTCAGTGGCATGTTTGTCTTCACCTGCCTGACTGAGCTTCTTCATCGATTGCAACAACTGGGTTGCATCGGCTTCGCTCGGTTCAAGGCCGGCGGATTTGACGACGTTCAACAACTCATCGGTGACGCTGTTGCCCCAGATCGCCGGGATCAACGATCCGGGCAATCCCGCGACGACGTCTTCATTGACGAATTTGCCATTCACCAGCCCGACGCTGGGAACGCTTTTTGGATAGTCCATTTCAACTTCCCTGATGACTTACAGCGCAGCAGCCAACCACTTCGGCGCTACCGGCCGATGCTCGCCGAACGGAAAAAAAGAACCCTGGGGCCAGTCCCGCAATTCACGGCGATAGGTTTGCAATTCGGCGTACTGTTCGGTGGTCAATGTGGTGCCGCCGCCGTCCTCCAGCTCATCACGATCACGGGCCACCAGACCGTCGGTGGCGGCGAGCTGCGCCGTACGCCACGAGCGCTCTATGTCAGCAGCTTCATCCGGTGAAGGCGGCGGTGGATCGACGAGAATCGGATAGCCGTTATCGGCACGCACGCCGATCACTTTCGGGATGACCGCCATCTGCTGCAGCAGCGAGATCCAGTAGCCCTGAGGAATTTCGATAACGTCGTCGGGAATGTCCACTGAATTGATACCCGGTACATAGGCGCCCCGGGTACTGGCGCTGAACAAAACATTGAACGGATTCATTCAGTAGCCCTTTGCAAGGTAAAAAACACCCCAGTTCGCACTGACGTCACCGGTGTAGCTGCGAACCTTCAGCCGGCAGCCCTGTTTCGTCGCAGAGTTGGAGTACATGATGACCATCGCGCCGTCGCCCCCCGAGTGGATGGCCACGATCGATGAAAACGCGTTGGGAAAAGAGATAGGGAAACTGACATTTACGTCACCTTTGGCATCCGTGGTGCCAACGCCCCACTGGTCGATGTTACCGCTGGGATAGCGTTGATAGCCGACGTTACCTACGACACCGGAATGTGCTGTGGCGTACCTATCGCTGACCGATCCCCCATATAAACGCCACTGATTGCTCAACTTGATCAGATAAGCGGAATCACCAATATCCAGCTTCAGCGGTCCGAATGTGCCATTACAGGTTTCGATCTGTTCATTGGCTGCCGGACTGATCGTCAAAATACCGGTGCCCGCATTGATTAAGTGAAGGGTACTGGCGTGGGCAATTCCGTTGATTGAAGGCAAAGTCGCCGTGATTGGCGAGTTACTCGCAAAGCTGGCGACTCCACCGATATTGGCAGCGCTCAGAACTGTGCTCGCTCCATACGACGCGAAACCGGAAAACTGCAAACCCGTTCGGGTTACGAATTCAGTCGTTGCAACCGATTTGCCACTGTCGAATTGCGGCGCAGTCACAAATAACCTGTTACTGCGTAAAGCCCCCAACAACTGATCATTGGCGGATTCTGCAGGTGTAAGACCGGCAGTCTGGATGACCTTCAGTAATTCCTGCGTGACGCCGTTTCCCCAACTCGCCGGAATCAACGATCCCGGTTTACCCGCTACCGGATCCTCATCGACAAACTTGCCGTCCACCAGACCCGCACTGGGAACACTTTTTGGATAATCCATTACTCATCTCCTGCTCTGAAAATACATGCAACTTGATGGCGTTAACCAACATCAGCGGCGAGCCACTCGGGGGCCGAAGGCCGGGAAACTGGCGAAGGAAACTGGCTTGAATCAGGCCAGTCACGCAGCGCCTGGCGGTACTCCAGCAACTCCAGATACTGCGCGGCCTTGATCGTCGTCCCACGCCCCAGCGCCTGCTCGTCGCGATGCCGCGTCACCCACCATTCAGTGGCCAACAGGCTTGACTGACGCCACGTTCGCGCTACCGCCAAAGGCTCTTGCTCCTCGACGACCGTTTCAGGCATGACCACAGACTTGCCCATGTCCGGCAACGGTGTGACCTCATGGCGCAGTTCACTGAGAGGCGCGCCGATATCAACGTGCATGCCTTCCGGCACCTGCACCATCGCCTCGACAAAAGCCGGCGCAAACAGTTGGCTGATCGCGTAGTCACCGGTGTCAATCCGTTCCACAACCACGCCGTTTTCGATCCGTGCATAAACGGCCATTACTCGTACTCCCAGATTTCACAGAAGGCGTGCCCGCCGGCACCGCTGACGACTGAAGCGGAGGCATTCGACGAACAGGACCCGCTGCCACCAGAGCCTCGCCCGCCGGAGATACCATTTCCATTGACGCCTACACGTGTGCCACCACCGTCAAACGGGCTGGCAGCCCCGGCCCCGGAAACCACACCCCAATTGAAGTTGTACATCGCGAACTCACCAGGGGTGCCACGAGCGTTGGCCAAACCACCACCCGTGACGATTTGTCCGCCAGCGCCGCCCATGACGAAACCGACCGTCGTTGCTGTCACCGGGAATGAAAGGATTTGCCCGCCTGCACCGCCAGCGGCACTCATATAGGTGCCGAAGGAAGCACCGCCCCCGGTCATCCCGGTCGTATTGACTGCAGTGCCGCCAGCCCCCAAAGACACAGGCACGCCAGCCAGCATTTGCGCGGTCACGTCGTAGAGACTCTCCGCATAGGCACCGGAACCACCGCCACCACCGATTCGGTGATTATTGGCGGGGACGGGCTCACAGCCTCCACCGGAACCACCCGCACCGACCAAGCGCACACGTATGCGTTTCGCTCTGGGATGTGGTTTGTAGAGCGTGATTCCGACGGATTCGAACTGCCTGACTGCCAGCAACCGCCCCACTGCATCGGTAATGCCGTAACCAGCCAATGTGGTTGGGGTATTTTTCAGTTTGCTGAAGTCGACCAGTGCACCGATTGCGCTGGCCAGTTGATCGGTTCTGGCTTCATCCGGTGTCAATCCGGCGGCCTTGATCGCGTTGAGAATTTCCTGCGTGACACTGTTGCCCCACGCAGCCGGAATCAACGATCCCGGTGTTCCGGCGAGCGGGTTTTCATCGACAAAGCCGCCGTTGACCAGCCCCACGCCGGGAATGTTTTTTGGATAATCCATTGCACTGCTTCCTGTGCTGAAATCAGTTGGCTACGGTTGCGCCGGGTGCGACCGGCCAGGTAATTTCATCGGGAAAACCGGCCTGTTTTTCGATGCGGTTCAGCTCGACGCTGTAGAGCTTCCATTCGATCAGCAGCAGTTGTTCGTCATGGCTGGCATCGCCGATGTCTTCGGCGTATTGCAGGGGCGCGATGCGCAGCACGGCATCGCGTAGCAGTGCGTCGCGCTGATTGAGGCATTGCTGTCTTACGCTCGCCAAGCGAGCCTGCTCATCCTGTACCCAGGCGTTGTCGCGCCAGATATGGAACTCCCCTGGCCAGGGCTGTGCGGTCAGGGTGTCTGGCAACTCTCCCAGCTCGGTCCAGATCTGATGGGTACCGCCGTCCTTGCGATAAACCATGCCCCGACGATCGATCACTTCACGGGGGACACCGTTGATCAGCGCCCAACTGCGACCGGCTTCCGGCTCAGGCAACTCGTAAGCCAGCTCAACAGCATTACCGGGCAACTGAACGCCGATGCCTGGCGTGGCAATGAACTCGACAGGCCCGGACAGAGCGCCCGAACCATCAAATAGATAATTGAACATAAAGCGCCTCAGATGAGTTTGATGCGGCCGGGATAGGCCATGTTGCGCGGGCGGGATTTGAAGGCGTAGAGCAGTGTCGCTGACGGGTCCATTTGATAACTGGTACCCGCTGGATAAATCGGGCCGCCATTGCTCAGCCCCGATACGTACTGAGGCTCCTCTCGAGTATCCGCCCCCACTGCCGTCAGGCTGTCCGTCCAGCGCGACCCGACGGCACCGCCACCATTCGCCCCCATCGCATAAGAGTGCGTCGATCCAGGCTGAAAAGTACCCATCCCGCGTCCGGTATCCACACCACGACCTTCATCCAGAACCCGAAGGAACTCCCCTCGCCCATCAGGACCGCGAAACGTTGTCGTACCGTCACCTGTGGTCCATTTGCCCTCGGTGCTCGCCCGAAAGGCTTCAGCGCCCAACATGCCTGATTGCTGGGCGTGATCCCACAGCCACGGCCATTCCGCGCGCTTCATGACAGAGCCATTTAGCGCGCCGTATCCGCCTGGGCTGAGCATGACGGTTGTCTCGAAAAACGGCCGGCCAAGCGGGGTATTGTCGAAGCGTCCGACCGGCCACCAACTCCCGGCCCCATCACTGCGCAAATGCCACCAGTCTCCGCCGCCCATCAACACGAAAAATGGATAACCGCTGGCCGCCAGATGCGTATGAAAGCGAATGCGATCCGTGCCCGATGCCTGGATGACCATACGGTTGCCGCTGTTGTCCACCCGCCGAACAATCACATCACGCACACCGAGTGCGATGTTGGCCGGTGGTAGCAGCAAGGTCACCGGGCCGGGGCTGCCATCGATCAGGACGAGGCCGAGTTCGGCATCGGTCAGAGTTTTCGACGCGGCCAATCGGGTGATGACCGAACGCATCGGACTCGTGCTGCCGATGATCGACTGAATCGCCTTGTACAACTGCCCGGTATCCGCCTCGGACGGCACTAACCCGCCGCCGGTAACCACACTCAGAATCTCCTGAGTCACACTGTTGCCCCAAACCGCCGGAATCAACGACCCCGGCGTTCCCGCCACCGGGTTTTCATCGACTAAACGACCATCGATCAAGCCGACGCTGGGGACGCTTTTTGGATAATCCATAATTGTTTCTCCTATACCTGGAATATTGATAGGCGATGCCGACAAAGCAGCATCCAGTCACTCGGCAGTCATCCAGGCAGGCTTTTTCGGTCGAGAGCGTTTGGCGGGAAATTTCTTCGCCTGGGGCCACTTGCGCAGCGCCTGCAGGTAGGTCAGCAGCGTCAGGTATTCAGCGTCGGACAGCGTGGTGGCCTTCATCAGTTCCACTTCGTCACGGTGACGATCGCGTAACCAGACAATCCGGTTGAATTCCTGATCGCGCCATGTTTTGGCTTGGGTCGACGTTTGCTCATCTGAAAGAGCTGTCAACTCGACCAGGATCGGCAGACCTTGCTCGTCATGGGATCGCTCTGTACCCGCTACAGGATTTGCGATCACCGACTCATAACGTGCCTCGTCAATTTCAACGGCATCGTCCGGAAGGCTGGTGTGATAACCCGACAAATAAGTGTTGCCGGTGGTACGGCTATAGAAACGTTTCATTTCAGTTCCCCACCCCCAGGACAGTGACAAAACCGGAGCCACCGGAATTACTCAAGACTTGAACCTGGCTGGGATCAAAATAGGTCACCAAGGGCGGAGTGACGATATCGAAAAAGGGTGCGTTGCCGCTGTGCGAGTAACTTGCCCAGGTAGCGGCGCACTGGGTCTTGAAAGCCACCGGCCACGGTTTTGCAACATAGGTTTTATCTGTAGCGATGGTGATCACGACCCACTGGATCATGAAGCCGCCCAGCCAGCTCGGAAAAGCGATATAGCCGTTCGCGCCAATACTGTAGGAAACGCCAAACCAGAGCTTTTTCGGCGTGACGAAAGTGGTGTCATCCGCCCCCGCATTGACCTGAGTTTGAGTCGCGATCCGCGCCCAGCCAAAAACCGTTTCAGTGGCTTGCACCACTTTCTTTTCGATCGCCTGGAACACCCGTTGCGGCGTCATCAGACGGCTGCTGCTGGTACCCGCCTCGGCCTCATCCTTGCTTGCCAGAGAGTCATTTCTGCCTTTCTCGACAATTGCCGAAATCGCCGCTTTGAGTTGCGCAGTGTCGCCCTCGTCGGGGACTAGTCCGGCGGCAGTGATCACGTTGATGACTTCATCGGTAACGCTGTTGCCCCATCGCGCCGGAATCAATGAACCCGGCGTTCCCATCAATGGGTTTTCATCAACAAATTTGCCATTCACCAGCCCGGAACTGGGCACACTCTTCGGATAATCCATGGCTTATTCCTCCCTAGTCATAATTGATATGCACCTTGGTATGCGCCGGGGCACTGCGATGAATCAGGCACTCCAGCGCCGAGCCCGGATTGACGCCGAAGCGCTCGCCCCAGTAGCTCGCGCCGAAACGCCGACCGAGCAGCAAGCGCCCGCCGGTATTGAGCGTCCACATGAACTGCGCTTCCCACGTGCCCCAATGCGCCGAACCGAAACGCGAGCGGCCCATGCGTGGGGCTTCGAGTTCGGTGATGGTCGCGTTGGGGTAACCCTGGCTTTTGGCGATGTCGATGTAGTAACCGACAGCCTGGCTCCCCACCGCGAGCAAGCGCCGGCGTACGGCGAGGCGGCGGTCGTCGAACAGTGGCGTGGCGCCCAGACACGGGTCGGGCAGGTTCATCACCCGTTCCCAGTCCGGCACCAGTTCGCTGACGCCGGCCGGGTCCATCTCGTTGAGCAGGTCGGCGGCGCGGGCATCGAGGCGCGCCAGTTCGACGGCGACGCCTTGCAGCACTTCTTCCAGCTCCGGCACGCGCTCCGGGTCCCACGCCGGGCCAGTGGGCAGCAAGGCGCGCAGTTGCGCCTGATATTGCGCGGCGGTTCTTATGCCCCCCATACGCAACCTCCGAAGGTCAACAGTTCGCTTTGCCCGGCAGGCACGTCAGCGGCCGGCGCGGTCAGCGTGTGATCGTACTCACCGCCGGCGCTGCTGATGGCTTCGCGGATATGGCTGATCAGCAACGGCACGCCCAGATCGGCCTCGCGGTTGTGCAGGTCGCGCAGTTGCGCTTCAATCGCAGCGCGCACGGCGCTGGTGTCCGGATTGACGCTCTTGAAGCGATACACCACCGGCACCTGAATCGGCCGCTGCACGTGCACTTCCGCCGTCACTGGACGCAGCGGTTCGATGTAGTCCTGAACCTCCGCCAGTTGCTCATCGTTTGGCACCGGTTGCGGATCTTCGTCACGCATGATGAATACCGTCACCGTGCCCGGCCCGAGCAGGCCACCACGGCACCAGGCGCGGGTCACGCCCGGCACTTCCAGTGCCCAGGTCTCGTAGTCGCTGGCCGAGCCGCCATGGGGAATCACGCGGTAGGAACGAATCACCCGCGAGCGCAGCGACTCCAGACTTTCCCGCGCCACGCCGCCGCTGAGTCCCGGCGCCAGCACGACAAAGCTGTTGCCGACCACACCGGCAATTGGCTGCACCGGTGTCAGCGCCAGCCCGGCGTCGGCATTGCCCAGGCTGCCAGCATCGAGTGCGGCGATGGTGGTGGTGTTGCTGCCATTGGCCGTGGTGCGCGCGGCGGTGACCTTGTAGGTGCGGCCGTCATTGGTTTGCAGCAGCGTATCGGCGTCGAGCACCGCGCCGGCAGTAGCGGTAAAACTGACGCTGCCGGTGGCGACTTGCGCGGGTTTGCGCGGTTGATTCAAACGCAGAGCGGCAATGCGCTCCAGGGTCGACTCGTCGGCCTTGTCCGGCAGGATCTGCTCGGCAATCCAGTCGAGATAACCATACAAGCCATACGCGGCGCCACTGAGTGTTCGGGCCAGTACTTGCGCATCGGACTGGCGCAGCGAATCGCCGGCCAGGTCGCTTTGGGTGCGTTTGATCAGCACCGGCAGCGAAGGGGTTTCAAACGGCATAGATCACCTGCCAACTGTTATCGGGGTTGATGTCCAGACGTTCGCCGTCGGCCAGCGTCAGGACCGTGCGCAGGTTCAGGCGCTGGGCGTCGAGGCGTTCGCTGATGATGTCGATGGCGCTGCAGTGGCCGTCGTCGATCAGCCACTGCAAGGCTTCACGGGCATAGAACTCGGCGTCCATCTGCGTTTGTCGGGTCAGCTTGACCCGGCGCAGCAGCCACAGCCGCGAGCCGATACGATCGTCGGCCACGGTAGGAAAGCTGTCGCCCCACCAGCCGAAGCGCTCTTCGTCGTCGAGGGCGTCGTCATCGGCGGCGCGGCGCCAGGTGAAGAGGCTGATCAGTACGGAGCGCGTCAGTGCAGCGTGGAGGTTTTGGCTGATCAGCATCACTTGCCTCCTGCCGGCGCGCCGGTCTGGCCGCTGCCGGGCTGTACACCGACGTGCACGTGTTTGATCTGGCTGATGCCACCGGCGATTTGATCGCCGGTGGAAACGATCTTGCCGGTCTGGTTGATCACCGGCGTATCGAAGTTCACCGCGCTGCTGGCACGGATGTTCAGCGTGGCGGTTTCGATATCGATGATCCGCCCGCGCTTGAAGTGAATCCTGTCGCCCTCGTCGGTGTAGATCGCCACTTCGCCCGACGCCAGCGATTGCAGGCGATAGCGGCGGTCAGCGATGACCAGGGCGATGGCGTGGGAACGGTCGCCGCCGAGAAAGGTGACGACACCTTCGGCACCGGCCAGCGGATGGCTGGTGAAGCCGTAAGGTTCGAAGTGCTCCATGTCGTCGTTCACTTCGCCGGCGGTGAGGCGCATTTGCAGCGATTGCAGCTTGGATGCCGAATTGGCGAGCACGACAGTGCCGCGCGCCAGCAGGCGTGTCAGTAGGCTCATGAATTGTCCTCAGTGGTGAGGTTGATGCCGATCCCTGTGGGAGCGAGCTTGCTCGCGAAAGCGGTGGGTCAGATACACGTATGTTGAGAGTGCCGATGCCTTCGCGAGCAAGCTCGCTCCCACAGGGTCGGGCGTCAGGCTAATGGTTTTTTCGGGGGGCTGGGATTGGCGTCGAAGGTATGCGGTGGCGCCACTTGCAGCGTGGTCACCGAACCTTGTGCCGACAGTGAATAAGTGACCTTGGATATCAGCATGTCGCCATCAAATCCAAGCACCGGATCCGTGACTTTGACCAGCGTGTTGTGCCGCCAAAGATCACCGTTGGCCTGACGCCAGCCCTGCACCTGATATGTGGTGGTCTGCGCCCGCCCCATACGGGTGGTGCTCTCCCACTGGGCGCGTTGCTGGGCCAGTTCGAATGTCAGCGCGGTGCCCTCGTTGATGATGGTGGTGCGGCGACGTTTGAAGCTCAGATCGGTCGCGCTGGATTCAACCTCGCTGACTGCCGCCCCGCTCTTCTTGTCCGAACCTTTCTGCTGGCCGATCACCCGGTATTCGGAGAACACCTGGCTCTGATCCATAGCTGCGTTGGCCGACAGGATATTCTTGCCCAGCTCCAGCGCATCACTGGCCCGCCCACCGCTGCCAGGCTTGGCCAGCACCAGCCGGCCCTGCGCGTCATCGGTAGAAAACACCCGGAACAGCGAGAGCAACCGGTCGATCGACTGGAACACCGTTTCGCCCGGCACGATGGTGTGCTTGGCGAGCCGCGCGGTCTCGGGAATTTCATTGACCACCATCAACGAGTATTCCATGGCCAGCGCCTGCACGATGCTCAGCAACGGTTGCTCCTGCCATTGATTGGGCCGGTTGGTGGCCGCGCAATCGACCAGGTCCTGGGTCTTGGAACTGCCCTCGATGCTCAGGCTGATCTGGCGCCCGTCATAGCTGATCGGAGCCTTGAACACGTAGCCGGTGAGCACCAGGTCCTGGCCGATTTTCACTTCGCAGGGGTCACCCGGCTTGATCCGCTGGTCCACCGTCTGCCCCGGCCACTGCCAGGTGATGTCAAGTTTGAAAGTGCGGAACTGGCGCTCCAGATCGGCCGTGATCTCCACGCTTTTCCAGCCGCCGTATTCCATGTTGTTGACGGTCAACGTGACGCGGTTATCCATCTCGCTCATGGTTCACTCCCTGGACACTTTCACGTCGTTGGGGGAAAAGCCCGGATGGTTCATCGCGTTGCTCTGAGTCACCTGAGTCACCCGTGTGGCATCGGCAAATTGCTTGTAGGCCACAACCAGCGCCGGCAGGCTTTCCTGGAACGATTTGGTGACCTGTCGCACACCGGATGACGCCACTGCCTTGAGATGCGCCAGCAGTGCTTCCTTGACATCGTTGATTGCCTGGTGGTGCTGGGGATCGGCCTTGTCCAGCATCGGATCAATGGCCACCCCGACCGCCTTCTGCAGCGCTTTCATTTCATCGGTCACCGGTACTTCCTGACGGGTCACCGGTTGATCCGCTTGATGAGCCACCGAAGGTGTCGACGACAGTTTCACTGCGGGGGTCGCCACTGGCATCGACGCCACCCACTGCGCCACTTTGACCAGCATTGTGTCCTGCACCAGATCGGCCATGGCTTGCGCCGCGGCGTTGGTGTCCTTGCCGGTGGTAATCTTCGGCGCATCAGCTTTGCGGATGGCTTCGAGTTGCTGGGAGACGTCGGCAATCACGCCACGGTAACCCTCCTTCGCAAACTCCTTGAGCGCCTTGATATCGCCGAGCAAACCCTTGAATTCCGCTGCCACTTCCTTGGGCAACTCCTTCACGGCTTTAACCAGTTCAGTGATCTGTTTGTACTGCTCGATCAGCGGTTTGAGCTGCTCCTTGATCACCTCATAAACCCCGGTCAGGCTGTTGCGCAGATTGGCGATGCCGATCCGCGCAGCCTTGATCAGCGTCATCGCCTGTTCGAAGCGTGCCACCGCCGAACCCAGCAGTGTGTCTGCCTTGACCAGCAAGACTTTCTGCGTGCTGACGCTGGCAGTCGGGAACGGCAACGGCTGATCGGGATAGAACTTCAGAGTAAAGGTCACCAACCCGCCGTCCTGGCGGGTGTGGGTCATGTCGCATTCACCGACCTTGACTTGCAGTCGCCCCAGCCACGGATGCACCAGTTCACCACTGCCCGCCTCCAATGCCTTGAGCAGCTTGTCGCGCTGCTCCAGGCAATCGGCGCCGATGATGAATGCGGTGACGTCGTGAATCCTGGCCTGCTGGCCGAGGTCTTCGAAGTACGGCAGGTCACGTTGCGGATACTCGTGCAACTGACCTTTGCGACCGACCGGGGTTTTCGCCTGATCGATCCAGAAACCGACACCACGAAAGGATGCCGGCAACAAACGGTCACGCCAGTTCATTGGAACCTCCTGCCGACAACGAGCGATAGCCAATGCGCGAAGACAGCGCCAGGCCCGGTTGATTGCTTTGCGGTTGATCGGTGCGCAATCCGGCCGGCGCATTTTCGAAGCGCACGGTCAGGCCGCCTTCGAGTTGCGTGCGGTTGTTGATTGCGCTTTGTTGAATCAGTGCGCCGGAAGTCTGTGGCAACGAACCACTTTGCAGTGCACCGTTACCCGCTGCTTGCGGCGTCGCCCCGAAGAACGCCGGCGCCAGCTCCCCTTTGCCTTCGGCATTGGTCTGGCGTTGCGCCTCGGTGAACGTTTCAACCTTGCCGGTGACCTTGGCGATCAGTCCGGCAAAGCCACCGTCGAACAACTCCTTGATCGGCGCAATGACGGTTTGCAGTTTTTGCCACAACTCGCCGAACCACTCGGTGATCGGCCCCCAGTTCTTGATGATCTGCCCCAACGGCGTCCATTCGAACATGCTGTGCAGAAACTCCAGCACCGGCGCGGCCAACGCTTGCACCACGCCCCACAGCGCCGAAAACACTTCGCTGATCGGTTGCCAGTACATCGCGATCTGTTCCAGCGGCGACCATTCGAACAAGCTCTGGAAGAAGCTTTTGATCTGCTGCGCCGACACTTGCAATGCGGCCCAGATCGGTTCGAAGAAGGTCACGATGCTGCCCCAGTTGTTGACGATCATGCCCAGCGGGGAGTAATCGAACAACGTGCCGAAGAAGTCCTTGATGGCTTGTGCCGCCGGTTGCAGCGCCGTCCAGATCGAGGCAAAGAACCCGGTGATCGCCCCCCAGTTGTTGATGATCATCCCCAACGGTGTCCAGTCGAACAGACCTTTGAGGAACGCCATCACCGGCACACTCAAGGCCTTGAGCAAGTCCCAGATCGCCGAAAACAGACCGGTCAGCGGCGTCCAGTTTTCCAAGATCATGCCGGCGGGCGTCCACGAAAACACCGACTTGAAAAAGTCGAACACTGGCGCGGTGACCGCTTTGACCTTGTCCCAGATCCCGGAGAAAAATCCCGCGACCGGTAACCACAGCGCCGCCAGTGCATCCAGCGGTCGCCAATCGAGGATCGAGCGCAACGTCGCCATCGCACTCACCCCGATGTTTTTCACGCCCTCCCACATGCCTTTGAAGAAGGCGCTGATCGGCGTCCAGTTGGCATAAATCAAACCGGCCGCCACCGCGATGCCCATCGCGATCAACATGATCGGATTGGTCTTGAGCACCATGCTCATCACGTCCATCACCTGGGTCATACCGGTGACAGCGGTTTGCATGGCGGAGAAGGCAATCGCCCCCGCCGCCAGGCCCTCGACCAGCTTCGGGTTGTCGGCGAGCAGGCTGCCGACCTGGGTCAGCATCGGTTCCAGCCCGACCACCAACGCCCCCACCGCCGGTACCAGTGCCGCGTCCACGGCTGCGGAAACCTTTTCCATCGATGCACTGAACACGTTCATGTTCTGCGCGGCGACTTTCGGTGTGGCGGGCAGGTCGACGGTTTTTGCAGCGTCGCCCACTTCGGTCAATTTGCCCTGAAATGCTGCTGCCGACTTGATGCCATCCACAAACGGCGTGATCACGCTGCCGCCCTTGAACAGCCCGCTGATGTCCAATTTGTCGAGGCCGACCTGCTCGAGATTTTTCTTGAAACTGCCGACCTTGGCCTGAAGGGCGCCGAGCTTGGGCGATAGCTCATCGATGCCCGTGATCAGCACCGGCGTTTTCACTTTTTTCTCTTCGTCTGCCATCACTGCACCTGCTGCATCGCATTGATCCGTTGCGCGTGCTCCAGCGATTCGCGGAGCACATCCAGTGGCTTGGCCATCATCTGTTCGGGGTCAACCTTCCAGAACCAGGCCAGGTCATAGGCGACGGCGATCAGGTCGGTGATGGCGCCGACGCCGCACTCATGAAAAAACTCGCAACCGCCCAGCTCAGCGCATTGAGGTCAGCCAGATCCAACTGGTTGACCGACGACGGTGGGATGCCGGCGCACACGGCGATGTATTTGGCCGCCACGTCCATGTCGAGGCTGACTTCTTCGCTCTTGTCGATCTTGTACGGCAGCGCCTTGATCGCTCGCACTTCCTGCACCGTCGGACGGCGCAGGACGAGTTCGGTCAGGGGCTCGCCGTGAGCTTCGATCGCAACCTGAAGCTTCACGGCGCCGCTCATTGCCAGGTCCCCTTGATGCCTTCGAATTTCAGTTCGATGGTGGCGTCATCGCCTTTGGAGACTGGCTCTTCGACCAGGTAGGCACCGGCCAGCACGTAGACTTTGCCGTTGCTGAATTCGCAGGTGACGGTGATGTCGGTGCCTTCGATCAGCTTCTTCAGCGGGAAGTCGGCGGTGTGCAGCGCGGTCACTTTGAACGACGGCGCGATGTCGGTTTCCTTGTAGAAACCGGGTACGACGGTTTCGCGTTTAACGGCCATCAGCGGGGCTTCGCAGCCGCCATTGATAGTCAGTTGCGCGCCGTCGACTTTGACGTAGCAGGTGCCTGCAATCAGTTGACCCATGGTGTTACTCCCTTGAATAAAAAAGCCCACGCGAGGTGGGCTGATAACTTGCCGTCAAACGCGCGGATCAAGCCGCGTCGTCGTACTGCAGACGGAATTGGTTGAGCAGTGCGAACACGCGCAGACCGTTGATGTAATCCGGCGGGAACAGCACGTTCACGCGGCTCGGGTCCTGCACGTCGCGCTCGACGATCAGGTGTTCGGCGAACAGCTCGGCGTTCTCTACGTGGCCTTCCAGTTCGAGCTTTGCGTACTGCGCGATCAGCTCACCGCGAATGGTCGCTGGGGTGACTATTGGCTGGCCGGCGCCGAAACGGGTGCCGTCGGAGGCCAGTTTGTGGCGACCGTACTTGCTGGTGATCACGCTTTGCAGACGACGCACGATGAACGCCGACTGGTGCATGGTTTCGCTGTCCAGGTAGGAGTTGTCGGCCTGCCCGTAGGCGTTTTTCTGGTAAGTGGTGATCGAGCGCTGGATGCGCACGTAGCCGCCTTCGTAGTACGCGGTGGCGATGCCGTAGTTGAGCAGCGACTGACGCTCGGTCAGGGTGAAGCGTTCGCTGGCCGGCGCCGGATCAACGCCCGGCAGGCTGCCGCTCTGGGTTGGACGGCTGGCGTCGGCGGAAATAAACACCGCGGTGCGTGCAGCCAGTGCAGCGGCTTGTACCCAGAACGGTTGCGGAACGCCCGGCTCCAGTGCCTGAATGGTCATGTGCTGATCATTACGTGCCTGGCCTGCTGCGACCAGCGTGCCGACGGTGCCACGTTTGGCGCTGTAGACGTGACCGAACAGTTGCTTGGCCCACGACCAGCGACCGGTGCTGTCATCCATGACCGCTTGCCAGGTGTTGAGGGTCGACAGATCGGACCATGGCAGTGCGATGAACTCGAACGGCTCGTCACCCAACGCGGCAATCGCCGCCACCTGATCCGGCACACCGGCGCCGCCGGTCATGGCGGTGATCGCAGTGGTCAGGCCGGCCGGGGTGTCTTCGCCGTTGCTCTTGCCCAGGCGATTGAATTGCAGGCTGATGTCGTTACCGCTGTCGCCAGTCCATTTGGCGCTCAGGGTGACCACACCTTCGGCAGCGGCAGCGCTGACCGGCAGATCGGCGGTGGCGTTGATTTTCTGCGCCAGGGCGGTGGCCGCCTGAGCAGCGGTGGCACCGTTGACCACGGTGGCTTGCACACGCACGCCGCCGACATACAGATTCAACACGCCAGCCTGAGTGGCGGCGCCAGTCAGGGTCAGCACGCCTTTGGCGATCGCGCCTTCGGCGTTGTGCAGCGGCAGGCACCAGATCTCACCGATCGGGTCAGCCTTGCGGAAGGTCTCGTACATCGAGGCGAGCATCGAGCCTTGGCCGCCGATGCTCTTGGCCAGCGCAACGCTGGAGACCAAAACCAGTTTGCCGACTTCGGTCGGGGCAATGTTGTCGTTGACCTGAGCGACGATCAAACGACGCAGGGTCGAACTCGCGCTATTGGCGGCCGAGTTGTCCATTTCGGCATAGAACAGCGGTACACGAATGTCCGCAGGGATGTTGCTGAATCCGATCGCCATTATTTGGCTCCCTTTTGTTTGGCTGGTGCGGTTTTGAGGGTGATATCGCCGTCGGCCAGACGTCGGCGCCACCAGGCGCTGTCCAGCACTTCACGGCCTTCGAGCGGCAGCAGATCGCCGGCCTCCGGGTCAGGTACGACACGGCCTTCGGCCGGCAGTACGGTGATGCGATTGCTCATGGGGTTACGTCTCCAGAGAAAGTCATTTCCACGCGCCCATCGGGGCCCGGGCGTTTCAGGTTGGGGTCGGCCGGGTCGATCGCATCGACCCGCACGGTGGCCCCGGTAAAGGACGACAAACCGTCCAGTTCGCGTTCGTGCCAACTCTCCGCAGGCTGACTCGGCAGATTGCGGCCAAGCTGGAACTCGGCAAAAAAGCGCAGCCGGTAGAAGGCGCGGCTGCTGTTGATCGAGACCATTTCGCCGCCGTCATAGGCGATGGCGCTGTAGTCTTTGTCCGGCTTGAACCCCACCAATGCGCGCCACAGTTCAGCGCGCAGGTCGTGCAACAGATCCAGCGCTTTTGTAGCGTCGCTGGCGTCAAGCACGAGGACGATTTCGAAGCGCTCGCGAATCGGTTGCGCGGTGAGGTTTTGTGCAGTGCTGGTGCTGGCCAGATCCGCCAGCGGCAGAACATGCGCCGAAGGCATTGGCAGATCGGGATTGCCTTGCAGCAACGCCAGATCCACGCCCACCGAAATGTGATTGGCAAGGTCAGGGCATTGCCCACGCAGTTGCGTGAGGATCGGGGTGATCTTCATGAGGGTGTTCCAGAATGATGAGAATTGCGCAGGACCCAATGTGGGAGCGAGCCTGCTCGCGAAAGAGGTGTGTCAGTCGCTTTCAATGTTGGATGTTCCGGCCTCTTCGCGAGCAGGCTCGCTCCCACAGGGAGTTGGTCGTCAGTCTTTGGACTCGGCTTTCGGGTCGAGGCACGACGCATCGATCAGGCAGCGATAGCTGTTCTCGCGATTGCCACTGGCGGTGACCTTGTCGATCGACCAGCGCCCGCGCATGAAGTCCGGCCAGGTGTCATCGAGCAGTACCAGGCCTTCAGCGGCCAGTCGCGGATCGCCCGGGCAGGTGATCTTCACCTTGAACTTTTGCCGGAGCATCTTGCGCACTTCACCCTCGCCGACAGCAATGGCGTCGGCTTCATTGGGTTGCTTCTGGCGGATGGTCTTGAACGGCGCAAGTCCCGTTTCGACCCAATGCAAAACGCCTGTAACAGCATCGACAAAACAGGTCTTGCAGCCCTTGGCCTGTTCGCGGGCGGCCTCTTCCAGCGTGGCGCTGATGAAGGCGTGATCGCCGGGACGATTGTTGTGGGTGACCGACAACGTCACATCCTGCAGTTTCTGGCCCGAGATGGATTTGATCTGCCCGGGCCGCGCCAGCACATACGCATCGCCATAAGGTTTGGCGACCAGGTTGTACTTCTTTGCCAGCCGCGTCAGAAAGCCCATGTCGGTTTCATTGGACTGGTCGACGTGGGCGATCTTGATCATCGACACGTCCGCAGCGACACGCGATGAAAAACCGTGCTGCGACACCAGTTGGCTAAACAATTGACCGAGCGTCGTCGGTCCATGACTGGCGGTGCGGCGCTGCTTGAAACCGGTCTCGTCATCCTTGCTGAACGGCGCTGCCGTGGCCACCAGGGTCAAGCGAAACGGAAACAGCGTCGGTGTCAGGCGAGTGACTTTGAACTGGCCCTTATCGACCATCTCTTCCATTTCCAGGTAACCCACCCGCAGGCCGATTTTACCGCCCAGATTTGGCAGCCCTTCGAGGCCTTCCAGATCGATGGTCAGGGTCAGTTGATCCGACTCGATACCGGCCGCATCAATGTGTTCCCAACTGATCAGACGCTGGTTGAGCAGATTCGCGTTTTCGCCATAAATCTCAACGACCGGAGTAAAACCCAGTGCCATACAAGCTCCTTAATCCCACGCCGTGAGCGCTTTGATCGCAGCGGGTTTGCTGTCGAGTTCAGGCAGCACGACCCAGATGCCAGCAGGCAGAACCGGGCCGTGCTCAGCCAGGGTCGGGTTGAGCTTCCACAGGGCTTCCTCAGCGGCGTCATCACTGCGCCCCGTTTCGCGGTAGAGCAGCAGATTCACCGAATCACCGGCCACGCTTCGAACCTTACGCATTGTTGAACTCCGCCAGTTCGATGATCCAATCGACCACCATCGCCGTGCCGTCATCGATGATCTGGGTCTGGGTTTCCTGAACGTTGTTGATCCGCCACAAACCCCAGTTACGACCGATGCCGTCGATCAATGGCAGCGGGATACGCAGCGCCTGCAAGGCGCGCAATTCGTCGAGCCGATCCATGGCCACGGCATACATCGACTTGCCGGTGATGGTCAGGGTTTCCGGTTTCTGGCCGGTCTGACTGGATTTGGGTTTGCTGGTGAGAATCTGTATTTCCGTCCAGCCGCCATCGGACTTGCGCAACAATTGGTGGTACGCAAAGCTGCGGGAGAGGCCGAAGATGAAACTGCCCAATGCCATTTGTTGTTTCATCAGGCGACTCCATCGGTCAGGGCTGCGTCACGGCGGGTGCCGAGAGGGTTGGTACTCATCGAGGAAATAAACTGAGTGTTGAAATGGTTTTGCATGACTTGCGAAATCACCGCGCCGACTTTTTCCGAGCTGGCTATTTCGCTGCCGCTGATCTGAATCGACGGTGCATAGGTGATCTGCTGGTTTTGCGTCTGAGCGTTGCTCAGATCCTTGGCCACTTGCGCGGGAGGCGCGAGTTTGTCCTCGGCAGGCTTGCCCCATTGTTCACCGACGTAAGAACCGAGCATTGCGCCCAGCGTCCCCCCGATGAAGGTGCCGATGCCGGGCGCAATGAACGTGCCGATCGTGGCACCGATGGCGGTGCCGGCCAGCTCGCCGGCGGCACCTTTGACCGCTTGGTCATCGCCTTCGCGCCAACCTTTCAGTCCCGTATAGGCCGCGTGCGCAATGGCCAGCGGCGCTCCCAGTTTTACCGCCGGCAGCGCTTGGGCGATTTTGGGCATGACCTTGGCGCCGACGCTTTCGACCAAGGGCATAAGCTTGGCAACAGGCCCTTTGAGTCGCGATGCCAGCTCGTTGTTGCCCAGGCCATCGGCGAACAGTTTGAAGCCCATTTTGATGTCATCGAACAGAGGCGCGACCTTGGCCGTGAGCCCCCCCAAACGACTGCTCCCACTGGCGCGTGGAACTGTCGTACGCGCCGATGTTCTGGCCTGCGAGCGTCGACCCGGTCGACGACCCGATCGTTTGTTTTTCCGCCCGCCATCAGAGACATCGTCACCGACGATGGCATCAGCAATATCGGCGGGTAATCGCGTCGTCGCCAGGCGTAACAGCTTCGCGGAAACGGTGTCGAGGACTGAGGCAACGCCGGTTTTCAGCGCCCCTCCCACAAAAGGAAGGGCTGCGGCCCCCAGCAGAACCAATCCTGCAGTAAGCGCCGGGAAAGCCTCCGCCGCGCTGCTCACGCCATTGACCAGCGCGGTGAGCACCACTGCGGCACCATCCGCCAACGGAGCCAGTGCCGTGCCAAATGCCGTCGACAATCGGGTGAGACTCGCATCGAGCGAATTCCAACGCCCTTGCGACGTATTGCCAAACGCCTCGGCGGATTTCGCGGCAGCTCCCGAATCAGCACCCAGCTCCGATGTCGCATATTTACGCTTGTCAGCCACCTGCGAGAATGCGTTTTGTACATCCTCGGGTTTCTTCAGCAGTTCAAGAACTCTGACGTCGTTTTCGCCAAACAGCGTCTTCGTCAGTGCTGCCCGCTCTTGCCCCGGTTGCTTATTGAGCGCAGCAAGCACCGAGTTGATGGCAGCGGGAGCGTCCTTGCGCATCTCGTCCGCCAACGTTTCTGGATTGAACCCTAAGCGGGTGTAAGCCGAACGCTGTTCCGTTGATGCATCTGCGCCCTTGGCCAGCACCGAAGTAATGCCCTTCAGCGCGGCGCTGGCGCCCTCCTTGTCGGCGCCACTGTTGAGCAGCGCCGCCGCAAATGCGGCCACCTGTTCCGGGGTCATGCCGGCAGTGTTTGCGGTCTCGCCGGAGCGTTGCACGACCGAACCGATGTCGGCGGCCTTGGCATCCAGGCCACTGTTGCCGAGATAGCTCGTCGCATCGGCCAGATCCTGGCTCTGATAGCGATCCAGCTTCAGCGATGAACGCCAGGCCGCCAACATCTCGCCAGCCGTTTTGACGTCCATCCTGAACGCCGATGCGTTGATCGCGGCATCACGAGAGAACCACTTCAGCTCATTCGCACGCTGGTCACCGTTGGCTCCATCGGCGATACCGGATCGTGCTCCGGCGACTTGAACTTGCAATAGGTCAGCGTTGGTTGCACCACTGGCCGCTACCTGTTTCTCGCTGGCCAGTTCCAGCGTGCTTTGTGAATGCGCTTGCAACTGCCCGTTGCTCATCTTGAGCAACTGATTGAGTTCAACCAGCGCAGTCTCGTTGGCCATCGCTGGTTGCATGAGCTTCGGTGGCGGACGCTGTTCGATCTCAGCCTTGAGCTTCGACTTCGGCTCACTGTTGGCAGCCGGCGCCGCTGCCACGACCTTGAACAACGATTGCTGGCTGACCAGCAACTCGCGCAGCTTGATCTGCTCTTGGGTCAGCAAGCGAATGTCCACGCTTGCCAGGGACAGCGTCAGATTCAAATCCTGCAGCGGTTTACCGAGACTCGCCGGCAGCGCGTCTGCGGTGTTGCCACTCAGATCGGCGTACGTCGGCGCATATTTGCTCTCTGCCATTGCCGCTCTACTCCTGTTTTACGCCAAGGCGAGTGATCGCTATGTCGTAGCGGCGCAACGCCTTTTCGGCGTCCCATTCCAGAATCTCCGCTTCACTTACCGGGTAAATGAGCGGGACGATATCGAGGATTACTTCGATGTCGCGTTCCGAAAGTAGGCCGCCGGCTGGTTTAAAAAATCGTCGATGCGCACCTGCAATTGCGTCCAGTCCGGGACGGTCATCAGGGCCAGATCGGGGATCATCAGGCCGGTGCAATGGGCGGTGATGAACTCGGCGCGTTCCTTGGCCGTTTTCAGTTTTTTCATCACTTTGGTGGCGCGCAGCACCGGCATTTCCAGGCTCAGCGAGGTCACGGTGCGGCCGGTCACGGCGAGCGGTTGCAGCAGTTGCACCTGGTCGGCATCGGCGGATTTTTCCGCGTCTTCGACCTGCTCGAGAAAGTACGACGCAGGCTGGGTCGACATCTCATGCACGTACTGGGCGATGCTCACGTAGTCCGGGCGCTTGAGCTGGTCGAGTTCCTTGACCGACAGGCCGGTGGCGAGCAGCGCCAGTTCGAAGAACTGATCGTCTTCGTCATCACCGGCACGCTCCAGCGCTTCTTTTTGCGCGGCGTAGAACAGTGGCTTGAGCTGGATTGTCTCGATATGCGAACCGTCGTCGCCGGTGATCGGCGACAACAGGTCATGCTGGGGTGGCATCCACGACATGTATGAATTCCTTGGTGATTCTTGGGGGTTACTCAATTTCTGCCAGTCACACTGGCCCACTGTGGGAGCGAGCTTGCTCGCGAAAGCGGTCGTTCAGTCACATTGATGTTGAATGTGCCAAAGGCTTCGCGAGCAAGCTCGCTCCCACAGGGTTTTGTGATTGCGTGTAAGCCGTGAGTTACGGCATCAGCACCGCACGCCGCGCATCGCCGAGGATGTCGACGCCGTTGAGCACGAACTTCTGGGTGCGCACGTCGATGTCGATCACCGGCACGCCGTTTTCCAGGCGGTTGTAGGTGCGGCAGGACAGCTCCAGATTGGTCTTGGGTTTTTCACCCATTTTCACGGCGGTTTCTTCGAGGGATTTCAGCTTGCCGCCGACGGTGTGATAGGTGAACCAGGTGTTGCCATCCTGATCCTGACCGGCCTCACGCACGTTCAGCAGGATGTCGTCGCCCAGCTTCACACCCAGTGCCAGCATGACTTCGGCGCCGAGACCTTGCAGGGTCAGCTTGGCGTTGAGCGCTTTACCGCCCTTGGCCATTTCCTCGACGATGAAGCGGCCGCCACGCATTTCTTCCACGTCGAATTCAATCTTCGGCGGGGTGAATTCTTCAACGGTCGCCGACAGCGGCAGGCCTTGCAGGGTGGCCGCGATGGCCTGTCTTACGCGGTTGGTAAACATTAGAGAACGTCCTCCAGGAACTGCTCGATGATTTCATCGCGGGCGTTGAGTTGATAAACCATGTGTTCGTTCGGCGCGTAGCGGCCGTAGTCGATGACCACGAACCAGGTGCCGTTCTTGTACTTCTCGACGCTGTTCAGTTCCGGGTGCAGATAAACGCTGCCGCCAGGAATGGTTTCGTCGGCAACCAGGGTTTGCAGCCAGTCGTTGATGCGTTTGACTTCCTGATCCATGAACGACTTGGTCAGGTTCTTGGCCATGGCTTTCTGGCCAGCTTTTACCAGCTTGCGGCTGATCGCATCTTCGAGGCCGACGTAGCTGATGAACTTGCCGGTGATCGAGCGGTTACCCAGCAGCGAGAAGCCGCCGAGCACGGTACGGGCGTAGTAGCTGACGCCATAACGGTTGAGCAGATCGCCTTCAGTGGAGGTGTCGAGGATGTTGTATTCAACGACCCGCGAAACGTCCTCGGCGTAGGTCACCTGGTTGCCCGGGCTCTCCCACTGCTTGACCTTGGCCAATGCGGCAATCGCCAGGCTGGAAGGCGACAGGAAGACGTTTTTCTTCGCGGCTTTCGAGTACACGGCCGGCATGTTGTGCACCACCAGGCAACGGTCGAAACCGAGATCCGCACCGCCCAGTTCCTGGCTGTACAACACTTGATCGGCGACCGAGGCGTCCTTGCCGTCCAGCACCACACGGGCCTTGATGCGCTTGCCGAACGAAGCGAATTCGCTGGCCACCGCTTTAGTGCCAGTGAAGCCCGGCGCACCGATGATGGTCAGGTCTTCCGGAACGCTGCCCAGCGCAGCCAGCCCTAGCTTGCGGCCGGTCAGCGGATCAACACCGCCGATCACGTTGTTGACGGTGTCGGCCGGGGTCGCGCCCGCTTCGACGATCACCACGTACACCGGCACCTTGACCACTTTGAGTATCTGGTAAACCGCGTGGTACAGGGTGCCTTCTTCCGAACCGGTCGGATCGAGCAACGCGTGAGTAGTGAAGCTGTTGATGCGGAACGGCGCGTTGCGCGGAATCAGCGGATCGGCTTTCGGCGCGGTGCCAACCAGACCGATAACGTTGTCACCCAGGCCACCCATGGCCTCGGGGGATTCGGTGGCATTGACGGTAATGCCGTTGTGCTCGAAGTTCAGAACTTCAGCCATAGTCAGTCAGCCTTCTTGGCAGCGGCCTTTTTGGCCAGGGTGGTTGGGGTTTTCAGTTCCAGTCGACCGGCGAAGTGCAGTGCACTGGCCTCGACGTCGAGCAGATCAAGGTCTTGACCGATGCTCGACCAGTGCCCACCACCGGTGGGGAATGGGACGAGCACGGTGTAGGTTTGGCGGGTTGCCATTTTTCGTTTCTCCATAAACGGGAAAGCCCCTCTTAGGGAGGGGCTTGGCGGGTGTTGAGTGTTTTATGAGGGAAAGAAAACGCTCCGGGTTCGGGGCGTTTGTTGAGTTGCCGGTTCAAGTTGAACCGGTGGGTACTTCAGGTATCAGGATCCACCTGGGTGACGAGCTCACGAATCAGTGCACTCATCGGACTATCCGCGCTGCGAAACCACAGACGTACTACGCGCACCGTCAACCCTGCACACGATCAATGCCAGTCACCGTCACCTGGAAAGCCTTGATTGCTTCGTCGGCGATCTGTCTGGCTTCATCGATTGCATCAACTGCAATCCTGGCCTTAATCAGTTCCTTCGCCTCCAGGCGCCTTTCCCGAATCAGGTATAGGGCCTCTGCGTAGCGGCCGGCTTCGATCAGGATGCCGTCGGCAGATTCTTGAGGCGTACGGCCTGCGATTGCCCAGGCAGCCACAGTGCGCGGTACCGCATCTGCGGGATAACCGGCGTCTTTGAATGCTTGTGCTTCGGCGGCCGTTCGTTCGTATTCGACCGCCCGGAGTGGATCGACTGCAACCATCCGCCGAGCCTGGTCGGCGTAGTTATCAATTCTCGCGCACAGGTCAGCAACGGTAGGCGCAGGCTCGCCATCATGTTCCCATTGGCCTTCCCATTCGCCGTCATCACTGATTCGCCTACCTTTGAATCGAGGATTCCAGCAAGGTTGAGGCAACTGGACAGCCGTCCAGTTTTCGGCCCCGACCGGGGCATCGGTGGCGTAGAGAAATAGCCCGGTTTGATCAATGACAAAAATCATGCTGCCCCCTTAAGCCGCTTGAACGCAGAAACTGAACTGGCAGCGATAGCCACTTACGCCCGACGCCGATCCAATCGAGTAGTCCAGGACAACCTCGCCCGTGGTTTCCGCGCGCCACGACAACAAACCGAACCCAAGCTGACCACTGGTCGCCCAACCGCCTGCGCCGCTCATTCTGCTGAGGGGTCGAAAGCCCGGTGGAAGCGTGAACATGACCAATGCATCGGTACCGCTACTGACCCAGCGAGCAACATCGAGACTCACATAGATATTGCCATTGGCTCTCCAGTATCGGGAGGAATGGTTGTCGGTGAAGCCGTTGATAAAGGCTGGAACCTGGAGGGTAGTCGTGGAGAAGTTCGCGAAAGCAGTGCTGACAACGCTGTTGGTCTGGCCTTGGGTATAGCTGTCGACAATTCCGTAGCCCGCCAGCGTATTGGGTTTTCCTGAGCTGATCTTGCTCCAGTCCAGAGCGGGGATATCCGATGCAATCAGGTTCCCGCCACTGGTAGCCAACCCTTTGGCATTGACGGCAATTTTTGTGTAAGTACCGGCAGAAACGCCCGAGTCAGCCAGCGCCAGTGAAATGTTGGCGTTTGCCGAGCCGTCAAACGAAGTGCTACCGCTAGCCGCGCCGGAAATGGCAATACTGCGCGCCGTTTCAAGCTTGCGAGCCGCTACCGCAGTCGCATTGATGCCAAGGGCGTCAGTGATCCCGAAGCCGGCCAAAGTATTGGGATTCGCCCCCGCAGTCGCTCGGCCATATTCATCAACCGTCAAACTCTTGTAAGTCCCGGCCGCAATCCCGGTACGCCCGGCCAGCATCTTGAATGTCAAAGCGGTAGTGCCGAGGTTGACCGGCGCATTCGTGGTCAGGTGCCACAGCGAATCTCCGTTCGCCGTGCCCTCCTCGACCATGACCGTAAGTCCCGGTGTGACCTTGGCGCTGGAGTTTGCATCGGTCGCCCGCACCCAGTCGCCATTGGCGACGATCCACAAGCCGTTGTCCTTGGCCAGGGTCTGGTTCGCAACAAGCACACGATCACCAGCGATCACTGCGACCCCGTCGATTTGCTGCGCACCGCTCAGCACGATGTTGCTGGATGCAGCAACACGCACGGATTGCTTGCCATCCAGTTTGCCGAGTTCTTCGGCGAGGTAACTCATGACCCAGGCACGCGTGGCTTTGACGACGGTGTCATCAATCAACAACGTCACCAGCGACGCATTACTGGTCTCAAAAATCGAGCGAATGTAGAACTCTTTACCGGAACCCGACGTCGCCAGAACCGGTTTAAACGACTCCGGATATTTGACGATGGCGTAGAGAATCCCGGTGTCGGTCCACAGCCCCGCCTCTCGCACATACCAGCCGCCGACATCCGGCGGAATGGTCACTTCGGCGAGCAGCCAGCTCGGATTTTTCTCGTCCTGGAACAGCGCATTGAGCGGCCCGCGCCAGACTTCGCGTTTCAGCGCGGTGGCGGTCGCGGCCGGGTTGTAGACCGTGCCGCCGCCGTCGCCGACGGATATCTGCGTCAACTTGATCGGCGTGCCCGCGGCCTTGCACGCCGTTTCGTAGGCAATCCCTGCGTTGGTGAGCAGGGTGTAATAGTCAGCCATTCAGGCCCCCTGAGGATAAATAGTGGATGTTTCGACGGTGTACATGCCGGCGGCCATGAACGCCTCTCCCGAGGTTTCGAGCCCTTCGATGAACACCGGATAAACCGTGGTCAGCTCACCGCAGAACGTCGCGGCGCCGATGACGTGATTGCCGAAAGCGCTCAAGCCGACCGAGACCGTCAACACATCCCGTTCGCTCTTGGCATCGGCCAGACGTCGGTCGAGACGGGCGTCGATTTCTTCGCTGTAGGGTTGGTCGCTGAAGGCGCGTACGGAAAAGCTGTAAGGCGCACCGGGCGGTGTCTGTTCGTACCAGGCGCGGATTTCCGGGCGCAGTTGCAAACCCTTGGCAGCGTTTTCCAGCGCCTTGCGAGTGCCGGCCTGGCGCGCCGTGGGCCAGGCCAGTTCGACGGTCAGGCGCTTTTCCGCTTCCGGTGCAGCGGTGCTCCATTCAGCAACACCGCGATCCGCTGCCAGATACGGCAGGAATGCGACCGGCGTTTCGCTCGGGTTCATCAGTTCAGGAAATGGCGGCGCGATGCGATCAAGCAGTGCGCCGAAGCCCAGATCCAGACCTCGTTCGAGTGCCGAACTGTTGGCCGGCAACAGCGTCGGGCGCTGAGTCTTTTCACTCATAGCGTCAGCACCTCAACTTCGACCGCTGTGCAGTACGGCGCCTGAAACGCGGTGGTCACGATCGGCGTCAGCGGTTCGAGAATCTGCAGTTGCACGGCGCCGGCACTGTGCAGCGTGTAGTCGATCCAGCTCGGATCAACCCGACCTTCGAGGCGATGGCAACTGTCAGCGTAAGCCTGCAATTGTTGTTGCGCGGCGACTTTGGTCAGGCCCGAATCGGGGCCGGAATTTATCTTGGCGACAACGCGGATCTTGTAGCGCTGAATGTCGGCTGCCTTGACCGTGACAAGGTCGGTTTCCGGTCGTACATCAGGCCGTGCGAAGTGCTGACGAACGCCGTCAAGCAATGTCGCGGAAGGCGTGCCATCGCCGTCGCGGGACAGCACAGTGACCTGTACTTCGCCCGGCGCGGTGCGCCGAGCATTGCCATCCTTGACCTGCGCGGCGAGGCCGTCCGGGTTGAACGTGTAAGTGACATTCACCACACCCGCCTCGGTGGATTCGACTTGCACCGTAGGACGCTCGCCAAGGGTGAAAACTTCACGGCGATACTGCATCCGTGAGCCCGCCGCCGGAGCGTGTGGCGCCAGGTAATAACGCAGGCGGGCGTCATCGTCGCTTTCATAAATCGCTGGCACCGGCGGGAATGCCGCCGGGTCGCCCGGATCCAGCAATTGCCGCTCCAGGCCCATGTCCGCCAGCCGCGCATCGAGGTTGGTGCCCGTCGCCCACCACGCCAGCATCTGTTTGATGCGTGCGTTGTATTTGCGTTCGTGGGTTTGCAGCCGGACACAGAAAGCCTCAAGCGCCAGGGTCAGCAGTTCGCTTTCGTTTTCCAGACTGGTCTTGAGTTTCGCGGCACTGTCCGGCGAACGCACACCGACGTATTCGATGACGAACGTCTTGAACTCGGCGAGCAAGTCTTCAAAGGCTTCAACGGTGATCAGTGCGGGTTCGGCCAATTGATTCTGACCGGGGATCAACATGCTCATGTCACGACCTCGAAGGTTTGTTGACGGTTTTTCCAGGTGCCGGCGAAGCGCAGCAGCAGACCGGCGCCCTGACGGCTGGCGACGATCACTTGTGGCTGAAAATCGTCGATGCCGTTTTGCTTGTTGTAGAACGCTTGCGCCGCATGGCTTTGGGCCAACAGCAGAACGTCATCGCCGAGGTTCTGCCCCAACAGTGTGGGGATAAGCGATCCATACAAGGGCCGTTTCTGCCGGGTGCCCAGCGGCGTGGTCAGGGCCCGGGTCGCGCGCTGCACGAATTGCAGCCAGTCGTCGACCGTAGCCCCACTGTCTCTATCGATTCCGATCATGGGAGGCTCTTGAATCAGGGGCTGATGACGCGGCCCTGGTGATCGACCAATGGACCGCTGAAGTGCACGCCAGAAGCGTCGATGGTCATGCCGACCGCACCCAGTTGCAGGGTGATCAGTTGTGGCGTCATCGCCAGTCGCGCCGGGCCGATGCTCAGTTCCAGCGACTCGCGAGAACCGCTGAAGGCTGCCGGGTCGTTTTGCCAGTGCAGGGTGTGCGAAGCATCGTCGTAACCACTTTCGCTGCCGTCCTGATGCACTCGACGGGTCAGCGTCGGCACCGTCGAGGCTGGCGGAAAGCGATCGCTGTTCAAGCCGAACAACGCCACGCTTTGTGCGCCGCTTTCGCCGCTGCCGTAGTTGAACAGCAGACACTGCTCCCCCACTGTTGGAATCCGCGACTCACTTTGCGCCCCGGCACTTGGGTTGAAAAACTTGATCGCCGGCGTGAGCAAGCCACCGTGACTGACCTGACAGCTGTTGCTCGCGGCGTCGACTGTCTGGCAAATGCCGATGCGGCAAAAGCTTTCCGCGCGGCGGTGCAGGTCGTCGATTTCCGCTTCCATCTCAGCCAGGCGTTCGATGATCGGACCCAGTTGCATACGCAGTAATGCGTCGAACATCGTTCAGGCCTCCAGCGCGGTGTATTGGTCGGGGTCGTCGATGTTGCTGACTTCCCAGGTGCGGGCAAATTTCGGCGTGCCCAGCGGATCGTCGAGCAAGGTCGGGCCGAGGTAGAGGGTTTGGTTGAACGTCAGGGTCCAGGCCTTGTATTGCTGGTCGGCGCGGATGAGCAATGACGGCAAACCATCGATATCGATCGGCAGATCACACTGATTGCCGGGCAGGCCCCAGCGATTGTCGGTGATCAGGTTTTTCAGCACGGCGATCAGATCGCACGCGGCAAACGCGGTCGCTGAAAGCGCCGGGATGACTTGCAGCGATGGCGTCATGACATGAGCGATACGCCCATCAGCGGCGCGCAATCCCGAGGCATTTCGATCGAAGTCGATCAGCACCCAGGCCTGATCGCCTGGTGCCGTGAAATCGCCGTGCTTGCCGACGCTGATATTGAGCCCGGCGGTGTTGCGCAGCGTCGTCGCGATGGCGGTGAACAGTTGCGACGGCAGCTGAATCGGTGTGGGCATACATGACCTCCTTTTCATTCGTCCACGCGCAGCCCTGCCGCCAAAATGGCGGCACGGAGAATTAATACGGTTAAGGTTGGTCGCGGGGCGGGACTTCGCAGACGCCGATGCGCTTCGCGGCCCAGCGTTCGTACAAGCCTATGGCGACGTCAGCGCCAGCCATCGCTGTCAGGCAACCAAACGCGCCGGCCGCCCAGATCGACATGCCGGCGGCATACAGCAGCATGATCGCCGACACGCCGCAGATCATGCAGGCGCCGGAGCGCAGGGCCAGACGTCGAATAAGCGGCCAGCCGCGAGCACCCTCCTTGTCGGCGCGCCACATTTCGCCGGAGACTCCGCCGACGACGGCAAGGAGGATGACCAGCCAGATCGGCATGTCTGCCAACGCTTGTTGCTCGGTTGTCATGTCACGCCTCCTGATGTGATTGATGTGTGTTGTTTCAATCGATCTCTCTAAAAAGCGGATACTCAAGGAATACCCGCAAGTTGTGCCTTGTTCAGTGATGACGCGCATTCCGATGGTGCAAGTCATGCCGAAAAACCCGACAAAATGCCGGATTTTTCGTTAAGCATTCAACGCTCAATGCCGATTTCCAATGGCATCAAAACGGAGCTGCTGGCCAATTCACCGCTGTCGGATAGCCCGGCTGATTGTTAATCTCACTCAGATCGACGACGTACTGTTTGTAGGCTTGCCACTGTGCTACTTCCGCCGGGGTCGCAGCGCCAAGCTCTACTCGGTACTGCTGCGGGTTATAAGTCAGCCAACTGGCCGCCATTTCAAAGCGTTGCTTCTTGCGGGAAACGGCAATGGCAACGTAGTCCCCATAAACGGGTTGCAAAAAGACCTCTTGCGAACCGAGGTATTTGTAGATCAAACCAACTTGAGCCGCTGGATTGGCGGTGACATCCATCCAGTAGTCCATCAAGCCTGTGTGTGCAGGAAGTGGCGGCGTGCTTTCAGCCTCCACGATTTGATTAACCAGATAAAAGCTGTAGCCGCTGATCAATTCCATCAGTGCATAACGATTCATTCCAATGTCCTTATATTTGTTTAACTCATTCCCGCTCTCTACAACATTCATTGCAGGGGGTCTGCTCAGACGAGCATTTGAAAAAGCCCGGCGCTGAGGCCGGGCTTTTCAGTCATGCGTTCCCGGTACCGGGCTTGCCGTTGAATTAGAACGGAGCAACCGGCCAGTTTACGGTTTGTGGGTAACCGGGTTGCTTGTTGATATCACTGATGGCAATGGCGTATTGCTTGCACGTCTGCAACAACACCACATCGGCCAGATCGGCGACGCCAAGATCGACCTTGAACTGTGCGGAACTCAGAAGCAGGCGGTTATCAATGTCTCTCAACCGCATCAGCGATTCATAGTTGATCTCGCTGATCAGTTCCGCGTTGGTTGGTTTTGTGAATGTCCAGCCACCGTTGAAGGAAGCGCGGTCATTCACTGCAACTTCCGTGTTGCCGGTTACATCAACCCAGGTGTCAAAGGGCGAAGCCGTACCCGGCATCTCTTCACTTTCTACCAAACGGGTAACTTTCGATCCTTGTACTAGCGCAAACAGATGCATTGCATAACTCCTTGGTTTGATGTTTCCCGAAGATGTATTCATCTCCAGAGATCCTGCCATTCCATGTTGAATCCGGTAGGCATTCCAAAAAGCCCGGTTATGCACCGGGCTTTTCAGTAATGCGCTCCTTCGCCTTCCTTCAAATCCTGTGTTCAAGAAGGAAGCTGACTGTTCGGCGCTACTGGCGCGGTACGAGTCCGTTCAAATTGTTTTTCCGACCGCGGTCCCTGCCCGCCGGATAACTGCTTCTGGTGCTTTACGCTGCACACCCGGGTCAGTTGCCAACCCTCTGAACCGTTGAGGCCGGTTCATCGCTGCCTGTTCTTGTGGAACTAAAGAGCTTTCTTGCCAGCCGCTTTGTCGAGCGGCTTGGTGGCAAGGATATGCATGTATGCATATGCAGTCAATGCGTAAATGCATTTATTTATGCATGATAAATGCGCAGACGCATGAAAGCCCCGCAGCTCAAGGGTTTTCCGGTTTCATCAAGGCGAAAAAAAACCCGCCAATGGCGGGTTTTCTGAAGAGGTCGGGTTAGCGGGCGTACATGCCCCACCAGAAGACGTGACCGAGGATGACGATCTGCTCTTCCTGGATTTCCTGGAAGCTGTAGTCCTCGTCCGGATGCTCATCGCGATTGAAGCTGCGCAGACGAATGCCGGTAGGCAGGCGGTAAAGCTGCTTTACGCGCAACTGGCCGTTGTGATTGATCGCGTACAGGTCGCCATCGATGATGTCGCCGATGCCGCACTTGCCCGCGTTGACGCCCACAGTGGCGCCATCACGCAACACCGGCAACATGCTGTTGCCACGTACGGTCACGCATTTTGCCTGGTCAAACTGCACACCGTTATGGCGCAGGCTGCGCTTGCCGAAGCGCAGGCTAGAGCGTTCGCTCTCTTCGATGACGAATCTTCCTGATCCAGCAGCCAATTCAACCTCGCGAAGGAACGGCACCGATACTTCGTCATCATCGACGGGCGTATCGTCGTCCCACAGCATTATGTCCTTGAGTTCCGCGTGTACGTCATCACGCGCGGCACCGGCCGATGGCGCGACATCCGCGCGCCCACGCAATTGATCGGTGCTCACGGCGAAGTACTCGGCGATCTTCGAGATGTGTTTATCCGAGGGATCGACGATCTTCCCGCTGAGAATTCGCGAGAGAGTTGATTGAGGCACGCCGGTGCGACGGTGGAGCTCCGTGGGGGAGATCCCGTGCTGGTCGAGCAGTGCTCTTAAGACGGAGGCTACGTTGCGTTTTTGCATAACGCGCATAGTGCTTGAAGTTATTCGTTAAGACAAATGCTGATTTGCATAATTAACGCATAAATATGAATTCAGCTGCAAAATGATATTGCCGAGCCATCACTCTGCATTGAATAACGGCCCAGCTCCAACGTGTGGTCAGCCTTTGACGCGACGCGCAGCAGCATTGGCTTTTTTAAGTCGATCAGTTCTGGCCTTCCTGTCGTAATCGTCCTTGGCGCCCATGATTCCCCCGGCAGCGTGCACCCAGTCGGTGGCGGTACAGCCAGAAATCAGCACAGCAGAAGTAAAGACTGAAGAAAAGATAAGGATGTTTTTCATATTCGATTTCCCGGTGTCACTGATGAACACGTTGAATTGCAGGGTTGAAGAAAGAACACACCCCGCGAATCTTTGGCGGTGATTGACGCTTTACTCATCCATAAGCTTTTGCAGTTTTGTCTGAGCCCGTTCGAGCCTCGCTTCCTGTTTCTTGATCACTTTCACATCTCCGTACTGACGCGCGGCCTCCAGATAGTTCTGTCTGCGTCGCACTTCGGCTTGGGCCTTCTGGATGGCGCTTGAACGGTCATCTTGCGCGGAGGGTTCTTGGCAATAGCGCTCGACATTGGCAAGTGCCTGCTCTAGACCGGACATGCGATAAACATTGTCCGCCGCCTCAGCGCGCTCAATCTGGAACACAAGTTCGGTACGGCGCTGCGCGCAACTTTCTCGCGCACCAGCCCATGAACTATCGATGATCAAAACGCTACCAATCAGCAGAGACAGATTGCAAAAAAGACTCGGTCTCATGAGAAAGATCCCAGATAATTTTTTTCTCCAGCGCGGCTACGGAAGTTGCTCACCCGAGACCATGCATTACGACCACCTAACGTTTCCTGTACACCAGAAAGTGCCGCCATCATCATGTCGCGACAGCGAGCCCTACACGTTGGAAAATGCTCGACCATCCATGCTACTGGTACGTAAACATGATCGAAACACAGCAGAACAGGAGTGCGATCACACAATGTGGAAATACTCACATCCTTTTCTTTTCCAGCAATAACCGCCGGCACAAACACAATACCTTCCCGGCTTATTGCAATTGATCGTTTCCAGGCGGGAGACTTGGCCCCATGAGAACTGCGCACGCAAAACCAGAGCATTTATAACGTTCCTCAACAGCCTAAACATCATCATGTTATTCAAGGCAACTAAACAGCCGCACTGCGCTGACTCTCCGGCAGTCGCAGGGGCTGTTGAGTTGATTTGGATCACATTAACAACGAGCAGCCGTTGAGGCCTTACTGGCGTCTTACTCAGTCTTACTTAGTCGCCGTCGGCCTTGCACCCGGGGTTTGCGCTAGCGAGGGACGTGGCATACGCCATTGATTAGATTATTGATGTTGTAGTAATACTCGGCATCGGAGAAGTAATTGAACGTCACCATACCGCCTTGAAAGCCTCTTTCCATGAACGGAAGTTCATCGCCGGCAGTATCCGCGTCAAACTTTACAATCGAACGCGTCTTGAACAGAAACCTGGAAGTGTCCAGATGTGTTAGTGAAATTTCGAACTTGCGATCATAGGTATAAACTTTTCCCTCAGGTGTTTTGACGACGTAATACACATAGAGAGCGCCCTCCCTTGGATCGATCGTCATATCACCAACGCCATGCCAACGAACTTTGTGATCATGAGTATGGACAAAATCGATGGATGCAAAACAGGGTGCGCGTGGAATATCGCGATTAATAAAATAGAAATACTTGATAACCAGAGCACCAAAGATGCATGCAGACGAGACGCCAAACAATGCGATTATTTTTTTCCAACGAGTTGGTAGTTCACGCATATGGCCTCCCCTTTACTTTCCGGTTTGATACACTTGACCAGTAATTGAGAGAGCGGTTTACGCACATAGTAGTTAATATCGGACAATACAATGGGTGGTTCGAACTCGCTGAGCGCTTTGACAATATCCTCTTTGGACATTCGTTCACTTTCTTCTACATACAATTTCGCTTCGCCTTCTTGCCAGATGAGTTTCCACTCCTCCAGATCAGCGGGCTTTTTAAACACCAGATAAGCGTAAAAGAGCGGAAGAGCAATCGCCGGCACCAGGATTGCTGGCAAAAGGTAGCGCCTGTAACGACTGAATGGCTTTTTCACCGTGGGAGCGTCGACGAAGAACGGTTCAGCATCGTTTACCAACGCAGGCGTCGACTCAGAGGCTTGAGTCTGCGCGCTGACCAACCGGATTTCACACAACAGCACCACGCCACGGCGTGGCAAAGTCTTGAGACTGTCCCGTGGCAAACCAACGTCAGCGAAATGCGCGCGGAGCATGTGCAGGGTCTTGTAATAACTGCTGTCGGAAATCACCAGCCCGCGCTCCCCCCAGACCCTGGAGATGAGTTGTTCCTTATCGGTCACGCCGGCTATAAGTGCTAGCAGCAGGTCACTTTCATTACTGCCCAGCAAGGCTGACCGCCGCGCCCGGCTGAGGGTCATTTTCTCTGCATCGTAGTAACAATCGCTCGCTGACGCTTGTGAGCCGATGCCCTCTGACTGTTCCAAGCTGCTTCCTCGACTTGCCTTGCGCCCACGCGTTCTGATCATTCGATAGCTTTTCGGCACTATAGGACACAATGCCAACCCGAGCGGCCGCGCGTTGCTGCATCCACCTCAAAAAAACTTCATACTCAGCCCCACTGAATCAACCCACGGGCCGCATCGCTGGCAAACACTCGCCATTTCGTAGATGCGAACGACCCCGTTTTTGCCTTGTCACTTTTTCCGGTAAAGCTAAACCCCTGATGAATAAAGCTATTTCAGACCTGTCCTCCCACACGCCGATGATGCAGCAGTACTGGCGCCTGAAGAATCAGCATCCAGATCAGCTGATGTTCTACCGCATGGGCGACTTCTACGAGATCTTCTACGAAGACGCGAAGAAGGCAGCCAAGTTGCTGGACATCACCCTGACCGCCCGTGGACAGTCGGCGGGGCAGGCGATTCCGATGTGTGGCATTCCTTACCACGCGGCGGAAGGCTATCTGGCGAAACTGGTCAAGCTTGGCGAGTCGGTGGTGATCTGTGAGCAGGTCGGTGACCCGGCGACCAGCAAAGGCCCGGTGGAACGTCAGGTAGTGCGGATCCTCACGCCGGGGACGGTCAGTGACGAGGCGCTGCTCGACGAGCGCCGCGACAACCTGATCGCTGCGCTGCTGGGTGATGAGCGTCTGTTCGGTCTGGCCGTGCTGGACATCACCAGCGGCAGTTTCAGCGTGTCAGAAATCAAAGGCTGGGAGAACCTGCTCGCGGAACTGGAGCGGATCAATCCGGTTGAGTTGCTGATCCCGGATGACTGGCCAAGGGACCTGCCAGCGGAAAAACGCCGTGGCGTCAGTCGTCGTGCGCCGTGGGATTTCGAGCGTGACTCAGCACTGAAAAGCCTGTGCCAGCAGTTCTCCACCCAAGACCTGAAGGGCTTTGGCTGCGAGAACCTGACCCTGGCCATCGGCGCTGCCGGTTGCCTGCTGGCCTACGCTAAGGAGACCCAGCGTACTGCCCTGCCCCACCTGCGCAGCCTGCGCCACGAACGTCTCGACGACACCGTGGTGCTGGACGGTGCGAGCCGGCGCAACCTGGAACTGGACACCAACCTGGCCGGTGGCCGCGACAACACCCTGCAATCGGTGGTCGACCGTTGCCAGACCGCCATGGGCAGCCGTTTGCTGACCCGCTGGCTGAATCGCCCGTTGCGCGATCTGACGGTATTGCTGGCGCGCCAGACCTCGATCACTTGCCTGCTCGATCGTTATCGTTTCGAAAAGCTGCAACCGCAGCTCAAGGAAATCGGCGATATCGAGCGAATTCTCGCGCGAATCGGCCTGCGCAACGCGCGTCCTCGTGACCTTGCCCGGCTACGCGACGCCCTTGGCGCACTGCCTGAACTGCAAATGGCGATGACCGATCTGGAAGCGCCGCACCTGCAAGGTCTGGCGACCACCACCAGCACTTACCCGGAATTGGCGGCGCTGCTGGAAAAAGCCATCATCGACAACCCGCCGGCGGTGATCCGTGACGGCGGCGTGTTGAAAACCGGCTACGACAGCGAACTTGACGAGCTGCAATCGCTGAGCGAAAACGCCGGCCAGTTCCTCATCGATCTCGAAGCCCGCGAGAAAGCCCGCACCGGTCTGAGCCACTTGAAAGTCGGCTACAACCGCATTCACGGCTACTTCATCGAATTGCCGAGCAAACAGGCCGAGTCGGCACCGGCGGACTATATCCGTCGACAAACCCTGAAAGGCGCCGAGCGTTTCATCACGCCTGAACTGAAGGAATTCGAAGACAAAGCGCTGTCGGCCAAGAGCCGTGCTCTCGCCCGCGAGAAGATGCTTTACGAAGCGCTGCTGGAAGACTTGATCAGCCAGTTGCCACCGTTGCAGGACACCGCCGGTGCGCTGGCCGAACTCGACGTGTTGAGCAACCTCGCCGAGCGTGCGCTGAACCTCGACCTGAACTGTCCGCGCTTCGTCAGCGAGCCCTGCATGCGCATCACCCAGGGTCGTCACCCGGTGGTCGAGCAAGTACTCACCACGCCGTTCGTGGCCAACGACCTGAGCCTGGACGACAACACGCGCATGTTGGTGATCACTGGCCCGAACATGGGCGGTAAATCCACCTACATGCGCCAAACCGCACTGATCGTGCTGCTCGCGCATATCGGCAGCTTTGTACCGGCGGCCAGTTGCGAACTGTCGCTGGTCGATCGCATCTTCACCCGCATCGGCTCCAGTGATGACTTGGCCGGTGGTCGTTCGACCTTCATGGTGGAAATGAGCGAAACCGCCAACATCCTGCACAACGCCACCGAGCGTAGCCTGGTGCTGATGGACGAAGTCGGTCGCGGCACCAGCACCTTCGACGGTCTGTCGCTGGCCTGGGCGGCGGCCGAGCGTCTGGCCCATCTGCGCGCCTACACGCTGTTCGCTACGCACTACTTTGAACTGACCGTGTTGCCGGAAGCCGAGCCATTGGTGGCCAACGTCCACCTCAACGCCACCGAGCACAACGAACGCATCGTCTTCCTGCACCACGTGCTGCCGGGGCCTGCCAGCCAGAGCTACGGTCTGGCGGTGGCGCAATTGGCCGGCGTGCCAAGCGAAGTCATCGTGCGCGCCCGCGAGCACCTGAGCCGACTGGAAGAAACCGCTTTGCCGCATGAAGCGCCGAAACCTGCCGCCAAGGGCAAACCGGCGACGCCACAGCAAAGCGACATGTTTGCCAGCCTGCCGCACCCGGTACTCGATGAGCTGGCTAAACTGGATCTGGATGACCTGACCCCGCGCCGTGCACTCGAAATGCTCTATGCACTGAAGAACCGGATATAAGCACTGAAGAAGCGGATATAACGCAAACGGCTTCAAGCTGTTAGAATCTCGCGCGGTTTGGGATGCTGCTGGCTAATAGCCTGGCCAGCAGGTATCGCTCCCGAACCTGGCGACCCCAACCGTGAAGGGGCAACGCTGCCGCCGCCTGAGGAGAAAATTAGAAATGACCTTCGTCGTCACCGACAACTGCATCAAGTGCAAGTACACCGACTGCGTAGAAGTCTGTCCGGTGGACTGCTTTTACGAAGGCCCGAATTTCCTGGTGATTCACCCGGATGAGTGCATCGACTGCGCCCTGTGCGAACCGGAATGCCCGGCTGTAGCAATCTTCTCCGAGGACGAAGTTCCGGAAGAGATGCAGGAGTTCATTCAACTGAACGTTGAGCTGGCTGAAATCTGGCCGAACATCACCGAGAAGAAAGAATCGCTGCCGGATGCCGAAGAGTGGGATGGCGTCAAGGGCAAGATCAAAGACCTCGAACGCTGATCTGCCCCGCGCTCGAATGAAAAGGCCCCTTGCGGGCCTTTTTGCTTTTCTGTCATTTGCTTTTTTACGGGCAAAAAAAGGGGCGGTATGACCCGCCCACATTTTTTCCCTATTCCCTGTATTCCTTTTCATCATCCTGATGAATCGCTTCCTGCGATGTCCGTTCCCCTCTTCCTTGAAGGGCGTGTCTGTCCGTCGACACAACCCAGATACTAAAGAGTTCCCTGCCAAGAGCAATCGTCCCTGAAACCGAAGAAGCGCTGTAATAAGCACTTCACATTAAAAAATAAATATATAAATCAATGCGTTATGCAGCGACATGGAAGCCAATCGACGTCTGCCGTCTTGTAAAGATAGTGAACACTTACGAAAGAGTAAGCCAAGGCTTACACTGCGAGACTACAAACGATGGAAATGGCAACCGTACGTCTGACAATAAAAAAGGCTTGCGAGATGACCATTAAATCCAGACCAACAAAAAAGCCCCGAACCAGTCGGGGCTTTCTGCGAGCGGACGTGAGAGGCGCTTACTGAAACAGCGATTCGCTCGACAGGCCATTCTTCTCGAGGATTTCACGAAGGCGCTTGAGGCCCTCCACCTGGATCTGCCGCACCCGTTCCCGGGTCAGACCGATCTCCAGGCCTACGTCTTCCAGCGTACTGCTCTCGTGACCGCGCAAGCCGAAGCGGCGTACAACCACTTCGCGCTGCTTGTCGGTCAGCTCCGAGAGCCATTGATCGATGCTCTGCGACAGGTCGTCATCCTGCAACAGTTCGCACGGATCGGTCGGACGATCATCGGTGAGGGTGTCGAGCAGGGTTTTATCCGAATCCGGACCCAGCGAGACGTCGACCGAAGAAACCCGCTCGTTCAGGCCCAGCATGCGCTTGACCTCGCCCACCGGTTTTTCCAGCAGGTTGGCGATTTCTTCGGGTGAAGGTTCGTGGTCGAGCTTTTGCGTCAGCTCCCGTGCAGCCCGCAGGTACACGTTGAGTTCCTTGACCACATGAATCGGCAACCGGATGGTCCGGGTCTGATTCATGATCGCGCGCTCGATGGTCTGACGAATCCACCAGGTCGCGTAGGTCGAGAAACGGAAGCCGCGCTCGGGATCGAACTTTTCCACCGCCCGGATCAGCCCGAGGTTGCCCTCTTCGATCAGATCCAGCAGCGACAGACCCCGATTGACGTAACGCCGGGCGATTTTGACCACCAGCCGCAGGTTACTTTCAATCATGCGCTTGCGCCCGGCCGGATCGCCACTTTGCGACAAGCGCGCAAAATGAACTTCTTCCTCCGGGGAGAGCAATGGGGAAAAGCCGATTTCGTTGAGATACAACTGCGTGGCATCAAGTGCACGTGTGTAATCGATGTACTTATGTTGTTTAAGTGAAGCGGAGTGTTTGGATTTGGAACGAACGGAAGGTGGAGCAGCCCCTTCATCATTCGACATCGAAGATTCCGAATCGATGCCGGTCTCCATAAGGAGAACCTCATCGTCGATGTCAAACTCCGGCACTTCTTTACTGAGAGCCATTGTTATAGTCCTTTGGTGAGTTCGACCCCAAGCTCAAGCGACGCCTTTATCCTTGGCAGCGCTGGAGCCTGTCCCCTCTACGTGACGGAACAGGCTGGCTTACAAATCAACGTCTTGGCAGGAACTGCAGCGGATCTACAGGTTTACCTTGGCGGCGAATCTCAAAATGCAGTTTCACCCGGTCTGTACCCGTTGACCCCATTTCGGCAATTGTCTGTCCGACCTTGACCTGCTGTCCCTCCCGAACCAACAGCCTGCGGTTATGGCCGTAGGCACTGACGTAGGTTTCGCTGTGTTTGATGATGACTAATTCGCCGTAGCCCCTTAAGCCACTCCCGGCGTATACCACCGTCCCATCAGACGCAGCTAAAACAGGCTGTCCCAAATCTCCGGCGATATCAATTCCTTTATTCAAACTACCGTTTGAAGAGAATTTTCCAATCAGAATGCCATTAGATGGCCATCCCCAGCCGGTCGGGGCCGGACCTGCCGGAGGCAAGGGCGCGGGTGTTTGCTTGTTGGCGACGGACGGTGCAACGCCTGCCGAACCGCCAGCAGAACCGGTGGTTGTGGTGGTCGTCGTGCCATTTGCCTGGCGCCGGATTACCGTGGTTTTACTCGAAGAAGAAGGCGAAGAACTGCTGTTGCTGACCACCGCCGTCGGCGTTGAACCGGTGCGACCATCGAAGCGAATCGTCTGACCCGGATGGATCGTGTACGGCGTAGGAATATTGTTCCGGGCCGCGAGGGCTTTGTAGTCCCAACCATAGCGAAACGCGATTGAAAACATCGTATCGCCCGGACGGACTACATACTGTCCGGTCGTTACGGTAGGACGCTGGGCCACCGCATTGTTGCGATCGACCACCCGGACATTGCTCGATTTGGTGCTGGAGCAACCGACCAGCAAGGTGCTCAAGACAAGGCCAGTCACCAGGCGCTGAAAGCTCGTGTTACCCATACGCTGCGCAATGACTGTGAGACTCACCCGCCGCTCCCTTTGTGGTGGCTGAAAAATGTGAAATGCCGGATTCCGGCATGAGGTGTCGCAAGTATAACGGGCCGGATCGGCTTTACCTTTAATGAAGCGAAATCGCTTCGCGCACACGTTTGCAAGTTGGCAATCTGCTGCGTTTAAACCATCGCTGCCGGAGTAAGACACAGGCGAACGAAAGGAATTCAGCGTACGCAAACAAATGCTCAGGCCAGTGGCCCATTAAGCAAAGGCACGAAGCGAACAGCGCCCAGAACGTGCCGGGAAAAGCCGTTTTCCTCACGCACGATCAGCAACAATTGCTGCACTTCTCCCGAGCCCACGGGAATCACCATGCGCCCGCCCGGAGCCAATTGATCGAGCAAGGCTTGCGGTACATCCGTGGCCACGGCGGTGACGATAATGCCGTTATACGGCGCCAGCGCCGGCCAGCCTTCCCAGCCATCGCCCCAGCGGAACACCACGTTGCGCAGGTTCAGTTCGACCAAACGTTCCTTGGCACGGTCCTGCAGCACCTTGATGCGCTCGACCGAGAACACTCGCTCAACCAGTTGCGACAACACCGCGGTCTGGTAACCGGATCCGGTGCCGATCTCGAGCACTTTATCCAGTGGACCCGCCTCCAACAGCAGCTCGCTCATGCGCGCCACCATATAAGGCTGGGAAATCGTCTGGTTATTGCCTATCGGCAGCGCCGTGTCTTCATAGGCGCGATGGGCCAGTGCTTCATCGACGAACAGGTGACGCGGCGTGCGCCGAATCACTTCCAGCACCTTGGCGTTGGACACACCCTCTTCGTACAGGCGCTGGATCAGACGCTCACGGGTTCGCTGCGAGGTCATGCCGATACCGCTGCGCAGTCGGTCTTCGTGCTCACGGGCCATCAGCGCAGTCCCTCCAGCCAGCCATCGAGGCTTCTAAAGGCATCGTTGAAGGTGCGATCGAGCTGTAAAGGCGTGATGGACACATAGCCCTGCATCACCGCATGAAAGTCTGTGCCCGGGCCGCCATCTTCGGCATCGCCGGCAGCGGCAATCCAGTAACCGGCCTTGCCACGCGGATCGACCACTTTCATCGGCGCCGCCGCGCGGGCGCGATGGCCGAGTCGGGTCAGCTGGATGCCACGAATGTGATCGATGGGCAGATTGGGAATGTTCACGTTGAGCACCGTGCGCGGTGGCAGATCGAGCCCGGCATGGGCTTCAACCAGTTTGCGCGCAAAGTACGCCGCTGTCGGCAGATTATCCACCTGACGCGAGACCAGCGAGAAGGCAAACGACGGACGTTCGAGGAAGCGCCCTTCGAGCGCTGCCGCGACGGTTCCGGAATACAACACGTCATCGCCCAGATTGGCCCCGAGGTTGATCCCGGAAACCACCATGTCCGCCTCGCGCTCCAGCAAGCCGTTGAGGCCCAGGTGCACGCAGTCGGTCGGTGTGCCATTAAGGCTGATAAAGCCGTTGGCCAGATATTGCGGGTGCAGCGGACGGTCGAGCGTCAGCGAACTGCTGGCGCCGCTTTTGTCCTGCTCCGGGGCGATAACCACACACTCGGTATAATCCGCCAGCGCAGCATAAAGCGCGGCGAGACCGGGTGCGGTTACCCCATCGTCGTTAGAAATCAGAATACGCATGGGCTGTCCGTCTGCCCCACCGGCACCAGATCAACGAGTTCGCGCACCAATACAGTGGCGAAGCATCCGGCCGGGAGGACGAATTCCAGTTGCAGAATGTCAGGCTGGGGATAATGCCACGTCAACCCGCCAATGGGCAGCCGCAGGATGCGACGTTCGTGACTCATACCGGCGTTGATCAACCAATCGCGCAGATCTGCTTCACCGGCGGCAATCCCCTGCTCCAGATCATGGACAGCGCCTGCGGTCGGCGAGTCACCTTCGCCCCACTGCGGGCCGGTCGGATGCAGGTCAAGAATCGCCAGGCGCGGGTCGCTGCACTCGGCCTCACCGGCCGGGAAAAAACTGCGGCTGTCGGTGAAGGCCAGCAGATCGCCGACCTGGGCTTTTTGCCAGGTGCCATCGGCCACACGTGCGGCAAGTACCTTGTTGAACAGAAAACTGCGCGCGGTCGAGAGCAGGCGCGAACGCACATTGCGTTGCTCCGGCAAAGCCTTGCGCACCGCCCACGCACGCGCATCAACGACGTTGCCGCCGTCATGGCCGAAACGCTGGGCGCCGAAATAATTGGGGATGCCTTGCCTGGTGATCAGTTGCAGTCGCTGTTCTATCGCGTCTTTATCGCCAGCGAACTGAGTCAAGCGCAAGGTGAAACCATTGGCCGAATGCGCCCCACGTTGCAGTTTGCGTTTATGGCGCGTGGTCTTGAGGATTTTCAGCGTGTCGTTTTCCGCCGCCGACAGATCCGGATCGGCCTTGCCCGGCAATTGCACGCTGAACCACTGGCGGGTCAGCGCCTGACGATCCTTGAGACCGGCATAGCTGACCGTGCGCAGCGGCACGCCGGCAGCCTTGGCGATACGCCGCGCAGCTTCTTCAGTGTTCAGGCCGCGTTTCTCGACCCAGATCCACAAGTGTTCACCGTCGCCACTGAACGGGATGTCGAGGACTTCATCGACCTGAAAATCTTCAGCGATGGCTTTCAGTACCGCGGTGCCCAATGGTTCGCCATAGGCGCGCGGGCCGAGCAATTGCAGTTCATTCATGCGCGCAGCAACAAGGCAACGGAGTGCACGGCGATACCTTCTTCGCGACCGACAAAGCCAAGCTTTTCGGTGGTGGTAGCTTTTACGTTCACTTGATCCAACTCAACTTGAAGATCCGCTGCGATTAGCGCGCGCATCGATTCGATATGCGGGGCCATTTTCGGCGCCTGGGCAACAATGGTGTTGTCGACGTTGCCGACTTTCCAGCCTTTGGCATGGATCAGCGCGACCACATGACGCAGCAACGCACGGCTGTCGGCACCCTTGAATTGCGGATCGGTGTCCGGGAAGTGTTTGCCGATATCACCCAGCGCCGCAGCGCCGAGCAAGGCATCGCTCAAGGCATGCAGCAGGACGTCACCGTCGGAATGAGCGAGCAGCCCGAAGCTGTGTGCAATGCGCACGCCGCCCAGAGTAATGAAATCGCCTTCAGCGAAACGGTGCACATCATAGCCGTGGCCAATACGCATAAAAAAAACGCCCCGATTTTTGTCAGGGCGTGATTCTACCCGCATTAACCGCGCAGAGCGCGTGCGTGATGCTGCAAGTGGTCGTCTATAAAGCTTGAGATGAAGAAATAGCTGTGGTCGTAGCCCGGTTGCAGGCGCAATGTCAGCGGATGGCCCGCTTGTTTTGCCGCTTGTTGCAAGGCTTCGGGTTTGAGCTGAGTGGCGAGGAAGTCGTCGCGATCCCCTTGATCGACCAGCAGCGGCAGTTTTTCATCCGCTTCGGCGATCAGTGCGCAGGCATCCCACTCTTTCCACTTCGAACGGTCTTCGCCCAAGTAACGGGAGAACGCCTTTTGCCCCCATGGGCAATCCATCGGATTGTTGATCGGCGAGAACGCCGACACCGATTGATAGCGACCTGGGTTGCGCAACGCGCAGACCAACGCACCGTGACCGCCCATGGAGTGGCCGCTGATGCTGCGTTTGTCCGACGCCGGGAAATGCGCTTCAACCAGTGAAGGCAATTCCTGCACGACATATTCATGCATCCGGTAGTGACGCGACCAAGGTTCCTGCGTGGCATTCAGATAGAACCCGGCGCCGAGGCCGAAATCCCAAGCGTTGTCCGGATCACCCGGCACATCAGGACCACGTGGGCTGGTATCAGGCGCAACGATGATCAAGCCGAGTTCAGCGGCCATGCGCATCGCGCCGGCCTTTTGCATGAAGTTTTCGTCGGTGCAGGTCAGGCCGGACAACCAATACAGAACCGGCAGCTTGCCGCCCTGCTCCGCCTGCGGCGGCAGGTACACGGCAAACACCATGTCGCAACCCAGCACGTCAGAGCGATGGCGATAACGCTTGTGCCAACCGCCAAAACTTTTCTGGCAGGAGATGTTTTCCAGATTCATGGGATTCTCCCAGCTGCAAGTGGCAAGCTTCGAGCTTCAAGAAAAGGCAAAAGCGCCTTTGCTTGCAGCTTGAAGCTTGTAACTTGGGGCTGCTTTTAGAAATGAATGACGGTACGGATGCTCTTGCCTTCGTGCATCAGGTCGAAGGCCTTGTTGATGTCTTCCAGGCCCATGGTGTGGGTAATGAAAGTATCCAGTGGGATCTCGCCGCTTTGCGCCATGTCGACATAGCTGGGCAACTCGGTACGACCGCGCACGCCGCCGAATGCCGAACCGCGCCAGACGCGACCCGTCACCAACTGGAACGGACGGGTCGAAATTTCCTGACCAGCACCGGCAACACCGATGATCACCGACTCACCCCACCCCTTGTGGCAGCACTCAAGGGCGGCGCGCATCAGTTGCACGTTGCCGATGCATTCGAAGGAGAAATCGACGCCGCCATCGGTCATGTCGACGATCACTTCCTGGATCGGACGATCGAAATCTTTCGGGTTCACGCAGTCGGTGGCGCCGAGTTGCTTGGCAATCTCGAACTTGGCCGGATTGATGTCGATGGCGATGATGCGCGCAGCCTTGGCTTTCACCGCGCCGATCACCGCAGAGAGGCCGATGCCGCCCAGACCGAAGATGGCCACGGTGTCACCCGGTTTGACCTTGGCGGTGTTGAGCACCGCCCCGATACCGGTGGTGACGCCGCAGCCTAGCAGGCAAACCTTTTCCAATGGCGCATCTTTGGAGATCTTGGCCACGGAGATTTCCGGCAACACGGTGTATTCCGAGAATGTCGAAGTGCCCATGTAGTGGAAAATCGTTTCGCCCTTGTAGGAAAAACGCGAAGTGCCGTCCGGCATCAAACCTTTGCCTTGGGTGGCGCGAATCGCCTGACACAGGTTGGTCTTGCCCGACTTGCAGAATTTGCACTGACCACATTCCGGGGTGTACAGCGGAATGACGTGATCGCCAACGGCAACCGAGGTCACGCCCTCGCCGATCGCTTCAACGATGGCGCCACCTTCGTGGCCAAGAATCGAAGGAAAAATACCTTCCGGATCAGCGCCGGACAGGGTGTAGGCGTCAGTGTGGCAAACCCCGGAAGCGACTACGCGCAGCAACACTTCACCGGCCTTGGGCATGGCGACATCGACTTCTACGATTTCCAGCGGCTTCTTGGCCTCGAAGGCAACGGCGGCGCGCGACTTGATCATGCTGACTCTCCAGTGAATCCATTGAATAAAAAAACCAGACAAGGAGTGTAATACATGGCTCTACGATGAATAATCCGGACAAAAGCAAAACATTATTGCCATACAGGGATAATCAGGATGTCCGAAAATCGCTGGGAAGGCATCGACGAGTTCGTCGCCGTTGCTGAATGCAGCCAGTTCACTGCCGCCGCCGAACGTCTCGGGGTTTCGTCCTCGCACGTCAGTCGACAAATCGTACGGCTGGAAGAGCGCTTGCAGACGCGCCTGCTTTATCGCAGTACCCGTCGCGTGACACTGACCGAGGCCGGGCAGACCTTTCTGCAACATTGCCAACGCTTGCAGGATGGTCGCGAGGAAGCATTGCGCGCCGTCGGCGATCTGACCAGCGAACCGAAAGGCATGCTGCGCATGACCTGCGCCGTCGCATATGGCGAACGTTTTATCGTGCCGCTAGTGACGCGGTTCATGGGCCTGTATCCGCAGCTGCGCGTCGATATCGAGCTGAGCAATCGCCAACTCGATCTGGTGCATGAAGGGCTGGATCTGGCGATTCGCTTGGGTCGTTTGCAGGACTCGCGGTTGGTCGCGACACGCCTGGCGCCTCGGCGAATGTATCTCTGCGCTTCACCGTCCTACGTTGAACGGTACGGTCGCCCACACAGTTTGTCGGAACTCTCTCGCCATAATTGCCTGATCGGCAGCTCGGACATCTGGCAACTTGAGCAAAACGGGCGGGAGTTTTCCCAGCGGGTGCAGGGCAACTGGCGTTGCAACAGTGGGCAAGCGGTGCTGGATGCGGCGTTGCAGGGAGTCGGGTTGTGTCAGTTGCCGGATTATTACGTGCTCGAGCATTTGCACAGTGGCGCGCTGATTTCGCTGTTGGAGGCGCATCAGCCGCCGAATACGGCAGTGTGGGCGCTGTATCCGCAGCAACGGCACTTGTCGCCGAAGGTGCGCAAGTTGGTGGATTTTCTTAAGGAAGGGTTGGCTGAGCGGCCAGAGTATCGAAGCTGAGTGATGGGTTGCCTGAATTATCGCTTTCTCGAGCAGGCTCGCTCCCACAGGGGATCGGCGGTGAATGCAATCTGAAAAACGCCACTGCACTCAGCGGCGGTTAGCCCAACGCTGTCGCAACCACTCCAGATCTTCCGGCCGGGTGACCTTGAGGTTATCCGCCCGCCCTTCAATCAGTCGCGGCGCCAACCCGGCCCACTCCATCGCCGAAGCTTCATCGGTAATCACGGCATCCGCCACCAGACTGTCCGCCAACGCCCGATGCAACGCACCGAGGCGAAACATCTGCGGCGTGTACGCCTGCCAGATCACGCTGCGATCCACGGTCTCAACCACGCGCCCGTGCTTGTCGACCCGCTTCAACGTGTCGCGCGCCGGCACCGCGAGCAAACCGCCCACCGGATCATCCGCCAGCTCATCAAGTAACTTGTCGAGATCTTCACGACTCAGATTCGGTCGCGCCGCATCGTGCACCAGCACCCAATCCTCATCATCGGCACCCTGCGCATGCAAGTGCAGCAAGGCATTGAGCACCGAGCCAGAACGCTCGGCCCCGCCCTCAACTCGCTGAATTCGCGGATCGCTGGCGCAGGCCAGGTTCGGCCAGTAAGGATCATCAACCGCAAGACTGACCACCAAACCCTTGAGGCTTGGGTGATCAAGGAAACAGCCGAGGCTGTGTTCGAGAATTGTGCGCCCGCCCAGTTGCAGATATTGCTTGGGACGGTCCGCGGCCATTCGGGCACCGACGCCCGCGGCAGGAATCACGGCCCAGAAGGCCGGCAGGGAATTGATCATTGGGCCAACTGGTAAAGGGTTTCGCCGTCCTTGACCATGCCCAGTTCGTGACGAGCCCGTTCTTCAACGGTCTCCATGCCCTTCTTCAACTCGCTGACTTCAGCGTCCATCACCCGATTGCGCTCCAGCAAACCTTCGTTCTCGGCGTGTTGATCAGCAATCTGCTGATTCAGCTCGGCGACTTGCGCCAGACTGCCATTGCCCACCCACAGGCGGTACTGCAGACCGGCCAGTAGCAAGAGCAAAACGAGAAACAACCAGTAAGGACTGCGCATCGAATATCAGGTATCCAGTGAAAAAAGACAGCCACGCCAAAACTTTGAAGCATCTGATAGCACGAAGCCTGGAAAGATCCAGGCTTGTGCTGTTAAGGCATCAGATTAGTGGCAAATCCATCGCTGTCACGACTTTTTCGACACAATCCGGTGTCCTTCCATCGATTTGTACTTAGCCGCGGAACTCGCTGCGACCGTTGTACTTGGCCTTGCCATTCAACTGCTCTTCGATACGCAGCAGTTGGTTGTACTTGGAAACGCGGTCGGAACGGCACAGCGAACCGGTCTTGATCTGGCCAGCCGAGGTGCCCACAGCCAGGTCGGCAATGGTGGAATCTTCGGTTTCGCCCGAACGGTGCGAGATCACTGCGGTGTAACCGGCAGCCTTGGCCATCTGGATGGCTTCCAGGGTTTCGGTCAGGGTGCCGATCTGGTTGAACTTGATCAGGATCGAGTTGGCGATGTTTTTATCGATGCCCTCTTTCAGGATCTTGGTGTTGGTCACGAACAGGTCGTCGCCTACCAATTGAACCTTCTCGCCGATCTTGTCGGTGAGGATCTTCCAGCCAGCCCAGTCGGACTCGTCCAGACCGTCTTCGATCGAAATGATCGGATAACGTTCGGTCAGGCCTTTCAGGTAATCAGCGAAACCTTCAGCGGTGAACACCTGGCCTTCGCCGGACAGGTTGTATTTGCCGTCTTCGTAGAATTCGCTGGCCGCGCAGTCCAGAGCCAGCGTCACGTCGGTACCCAGCTTGTAACCGGCGTTGGCAACAGCTTCGGAGATCACTTTCAGCGCGTCTTCGTTGGACGCCAGGTTCGGTGCGAAACCGCCTTCGTCGCCAACGGCAGTGCTCAGGCCACGGGCCTTCAACACGGCTTTCAAGTGATGGAAAATCTCGGTGCCCATGCGCAGACCTTCCGAGAACGACTTGGCGCCAACCGGCTGCACCATGAATTCCTGGATGTCGACGTTGTTATCGGCATGCTCGCCACCGTTGATGATGTTCATCATCGGCACCGGCATCGAGTACACACCCGGCGTGCCGTTGAGGTTGGCAATGTGTGCGTACAGCGGCAGGTCCTGATCCTGTGCAGCAGCCTTGGCCGCAGCCAGGGACACAGCGAGGATGGCGTTGGCGCCCAGGGTTGCCTTGTTTTCGGTACCGTCGAGCTTGATCATCGCGTGATCCAGGGCTTTCTGGTCGCTTGGGTCGGTGCCCAGCAGCAGATCGCGGATCGGACCGTTGATGTTGGCTACCGCTTTGAGCACGCCCTTGCCCAGGTAACGGCTCTTGTCGCCATCACGCAGCTCGAGCGCTTCACGCGAGCCAGTGGATGCACCGGACGGCGCGCAAGCGCTGCCGATGATGCCGTTGTCGAGAAGCACGTCCGCTTCCACGGTGGGATTGCCACGGGAGTCGAGAACTTCACGACCTTTGATGTCGACGATTTTTGCCATTGTTGTAAACACTCCAAAGTTGACGAAAACGACGCAGCTAGAGGAAATCTTTTTACCGTCGGCAAGGGGTGTGCAGCGGGCAGACTTGCAGACGATAACGCTCATGCCCGAAGGCATGAGCGACAAATCGTGCGGTACTTTACCGGAGAATTGAGTGTTACGCGGTTTCTACCGTCGGAAAACTCTTCACCAGTTCGTCCAAAGCTTTGAGCTGGGCCAGAAATGGCTCCAGTTTGTCCAGTCGCAATGCGCAAGGGCCGTCGCATTTGGCGTTGTCCGGATCCGGATGCGCCTCAAGGAACAGACCCGCCAGCGACTGGCTCATGCCGGCCTTGGCCAGATCCAGAACCTGTGCACGGCGACCGCCTGCGGAGTCGGCACGACCACCCGGCATTTGCAGCGCATGGGTCACGTCGAAGAATACCGGGTACTCGAACTGCTTCATGATGCCGAAGCCGAGCATGTCGACCACGAGGTTGTTGTAGCCAAAGCTCGAACCACGCTCGCAGAGGATCAGTTGATCGTTACCCGCTTCCACACACTTGTTCAGGATGTGTTTCATTTCCTGAGGTGCGAGGAACTGGGCTTTCTTGATGTTGATCACTGCATTGGTCTTGGCCATCGCGACGACCAGATCGGTCTGGCGCGACAGGAAGGCCGGCAGTTGAATGATGTCGCAGACCTCAGCGACGACCGCGGCCTGCTCAGGCTCATGGACGTCGGTGATGATCGGCACGCCGAAGGCTTGTTTGATGTCCTGGAAGATGCGCATGCCCTCTTCCAGTCCAGGACCGCGATAGGAGGTCACAGAAGAACGGTTGGCCTTGTCGAAACTGGCCTTGAACACGTAAGGGATACCGAGTTTTTCGGTGACCTTCACGTACTCTTCGCAAACCTGCATGGCCATGTCACGGCTTTCCAGCACGTTCATGCCGCCGAACAGCACCATGGGTTTGTCGTTGGCAATCTCGATGTCGCCGACGCGGATGATCTTCTGTGCCATCGGGGTTACGCCTTCTTCTGGTGTTGAGCCAAAGCGGCTTTGACAAAACCGCTGAACAGCGGATGGCCATCGCGTGGTGTCGAGGTGAACTCAGGGTGGAACTGGCAAGCGACGAACCATGGGTGATCGGCCGCCTCCACCACTTCAACCAGCGCAGCATCAGCGGAGCGACCGGAGATTTTCAGGCCGGCTTCGATCAGTTGTGGCAGCAGGTTATTGTTCACTTCGTAACGGTGACGGTGACGCTCGACGATCACGTCCTTGCCATAGCAGTCGTGCACCTTGGAGCCGGCTTCGAGCAGGCAGTCCTGAGCGCCGAGACGCATGGTGCCGCCCAGGTCGGACGATTCGGTACGCACTTCAACGGCACCGGTCGCGTCTTCCCACTCGGTGATCAGACCGACAACCGGATGGCCGCTGGTGCGATCGAACTCGGTGGAGTTGGCGTCTTTCCAGCCCATCACGTTACGGGCGAATTCGATGACCGCCACTTGCATACCGAGGCAGATGCCCAGATACGGAACCTTGTTTTCGCGAGCGTACTGAACGGCAGTGATCTTGCCTTCCACGCCGCGCAGACCGAAGCCGCCCGGCACGAGGATCGCGTCGACACCGTCGAGCAGCGCAGTGCCCTGGTTTTCGATGTCTTCGGAATCGATGTAACGCAGGTTGACCTTGGTGCGGTTGCTGATGCCGGCGTGGCTCATCGCTTCGATCAGCGATTTGTAGGCGTCCAGCAGTTCCATGTACTTGCCGACCATGGCGATGGTCACTTCGTGTTCCGGGTTCAGCTTGGCGTCAACCACCGCTTCCCACTCGGACAGATCAGCGCTGCCGCATTGCAGACCGAAACGCTCAACGACGAAATCGTCCAGACCTTGCGAGTGCAGGATGCCCGGGATCTTGTAGATGGTGTCGGCGTCTTCCAGCGCGATCACCGCACGTTCTTCAACGTTGGTGAACTGAGCGATCTTGCGACGCGACGAGATGTCGATCGGATGATCGGAACGGCACACCAGCACGTCCGGCTGCAGACCGATCGAACGCAGCTCTTTTACCGAGTGCTGAGTTGGTTTGGTCTTGGTTTCGCCAGCGGTGGCGATGTACGGCACCAGCGTCAGGTGCATCAGCATCGCGCGCTTGGCGCCGACTTCGAAACGCAGTTGACGGATGGCTTCAAGGAACGGTTGCGACTCGATGTCACCGACGGTGCCACCGATTTCAACCATCGCCACGTCAGCGTCACCGGCACCCTTGATGATGCGGCGCTTGATTTCGTCGGTGATGTGCGGGATTACCTGGATGGTCGCACCCAGGTAGTCACCACGGCGCTCTTTGCGCAGCACGTGCTCGTAAACACGGCCAGTGGTGAAGTTGTTGTTCTGGGTCATGGTCGTGCGGATGAACCGCTCGTAGTGGCCCAGGTCCAGGTCGGTTTCGGCGCCGTCGTGGGTGACGAACACTTCACCGTGCTGGAACGGGCTCATCGTGCCCGGGTCGACGTTGATGTACGGGTCCAGCTTCAGCATGGTGACCTTAAGTCCCCGCGCCTCCAGGATGGCCGCCAATGAAGCCGATGCAATGCCTTTCCCCAATGAAGAAACAACACCGCCCGTGACGAATATGTAGCGCGTCATGAAAAACCCTAGAAGTCTGCGTTAAAGCGGTACGAGCCGCCGGGGAAAGCGAAGGAAGGCCGAAGCCCCCGATCACCTGCATTAATCACAGTGCACCTTTCAAAAAAACCGCCGCGTTGGGACAGACCGGCAGGTGAAACACCGGTACGTTGCTCGCTACACATTTTTTGGAATCGCCCAGCAAAGACTGCTTGGTAATCGGCAACTCCTGCAATTCAGGCGAATCCACAGAAGTTGTATCAAGAAGGGAGCGTAGTCTACCGGAATGCTCCTTTCAGCTCAAACCTTGATCTTCGTCTGTTGGCTGCCAATGCAATTTCCAGCCGTCCAGCACAGGGCCATCAAGTCCCGGCAGGTTCGCCACTGCGAGCAATTCATCGCCGCGAAACAGCAGCGGCAATCTGCCACGCACGAAGCCCGGCACCGAGCGCTCGTTGAGCAGACGCTTGAGGTCGCGATGGCCGCGATCCGCCAGATGCATCACTTCACCGCCCTGACGATAGCCAATCTGCAAAGGCCCGACGGGAGTCTGCCCGCTGAACATGACACGTCCGTTATCGGCCAAGCGTAGCGCTGACGATGGGATCCGCCACTCGGCGTCGATCATCGGCGTGCGTAGCCAGTGACCGCTGAGCCACCACAGACGACCGGCACTGCGGTGCAACTCGCCATCGGCCAGACGCCAGACCGGTGACGCGTCAGGAGCGGCATCGCACAAATCCGTCCAACCCGACCAGTGGTCGGTGTCAGGCAGGCGCGTCAGCGGCTCAAGCCAGTGACTGAGGGCGTTTCGCTGGCGGGCGGCAGACAACGCTGCCAGCGGCGCCAACTCCAGAGACGGTAATCCCAGCCATTCGAAATCATGAGCCGTAGCAGCTTGGGTCAGATCGATCTGCGCCAGCTCATCCAGCAACCCTTGAGCTTCACGCAGATGCGCGGCACTGCGAGCCATGCTTGTCTGCGCTTGCGGCCAGCGTTCGCTCAGCAACGGCATGACCTGATGCCGCAGGTAATTGCGCGAGAACTGCCGATCCTGATTCGACGGGTCTTCAATCCAGCTCAATTGATGAGCTTGCGCATACGCTTCGAGTTCGGCCCGGGAAACATCGAGCAATGGACGAATCAGCGTCCCCTGCCCCACCGGACGCTGTCGCGGCATCGCGGATAATCCGCGCACACCGGCCCCCCGCAGCAGCCGGAACAACAGCGTTTCCGCTTGATCATCGCGATGCTGCCCTGTCAGCAACACATCATTGGCTTGCGTCATTGAACCGAACACGGCGTAGCGCGCAATCCGCGCTGCGCGCTCCAGGCTTGCCCCCGGTTGCACCTTCACACGTTCGATCAGCAACGGAACACCCAGCGCATCGCACACGGACTGGCAATGCTGCGGCCACGCGTCAGCCGCAGCCTGGAGGCCGTGGTGAATATGAATAGCGCTGAGTGGAGGGAGGGATTCGGATTTTGCGAGATGGGCGAGCAGATGCAGCAGAACAGTGGAGTCGAGACCACCGGAGAAGGCGATACGCCAATTAGTGGCGTTGCGCCAAGGCTCAAGGTTGTGCAGAAGCCGTGAAGGAAAATCACTCGAGGGCTGACTCATAACTTTACCTTCGCCGAAAACCAGTGTGGGAGCGAGCTTGCTCGCGAAAGCGGTTCAACATTCAACATTTTCGTTGTCTGTTATAACGCCTTCGCGAGCAAGCTCGCTCCCACAGTGTTTTGCATTGTCAGCTGAATCGGCGTTCGATCAGAGACCGTAGCTCATCAGTCGATCATAACGACGCTTCAACAGCGCTTCGTTATCGAACTTCTTCAGCATCGCCAGTTGCGAGCTCAGCTCGGCACGGATCGATGCAGCCGCAGCCGCCGGATCACGGTGCGCGCCGCCCAGAGGCTCGCCAATCACCTTGTCGACAATGCCCAGACCTTTCAGGCGCTCGGCGGTGATACCCATCGCTTCAGCAGCATCCGGCGCTTTTTCAGCGGTTTTCCACAGAATCGAAGCGCAACCTTCCGGCGAGATCACCGCGTAGGTCGAGTATTGCAGCATGTTCAGCTGATCGCAGACACCAATTGCCAATGCACCGCCGGAACCACCTTCACCGATAACGGTGGCAATGATCGGGGTCTTCAGACGCGACATCACACGCAGGTTCCAGGCAATCGCTTCGCTCTGGTTGCGCTCTTCAGCGTCAATACCCGGGTAAGCACCCGGGGTGTCGATGAAGGTCAGGATCGGCATCTTGAAACGCTCGGCCATCTCCATCAGACGGCAAGCCTTGCGGTAGCCTTCCGGACGCGGCATGCCGAAGTTGCGGCGAACTTTCTCGCGGACTTCACGGCCCTTTTGGTGACCGATGATCATCACCGGCTGGTCTTCCAGACGGGCGATACCGCCGACGATTGCCGCGTCGTCAGAGAAATGACGGTCGCCGTGCAGTTCGTCGAACTCGGTGAAAATGTGCTGGATGTAATCGAGGGTGTACGGGCGTTTCGGGTGACGCGCCAGGCGTGCGATCTGCCAGCTGGTCAGCTTGCCGAAGATGTCTTCGGTAAGCGTTTTGCTCTTGTCCTGCAGGCGGGAGATCTCATCGCCGATATTCAGCGAATTGTCATTACCGACCAAGCGCAACTCTTCGATCTTGGCTTGCAGGTCGGCGATCGGCTGTTCGAAATCTAGAAAATTCGGGTTCATAGGCGTCCGTCTTGGGTCGTGTCCCAAATGAGCTTGGGCCGGCCGGTTGTCTATTCGCGCCCTACCTTAAGGGAGAGGCGCGCTGAGGTCGAGATTAAAAATTCAGGTTGCGGGCGAGCGCCATGATGGCACTCACCGGTCAACGGTATTGGAGGAAGACGTTGTCTCGCCCGAACTGGTCACGCAGAGCCTGAATCAAGGCATCCGCCGGATCAATTCGCCACGTCTCGCCAAACTGCAACAAGGTCTTGGCATCCGGGCTGGTGTATTCCATGGTGATCGGGCAAGCGCCACGATGACGCTTGAGCAACTCGCCCAACCAGCGTAGCTGATCGCCTTTCAAGTCCTGAGTCTGAAGCTTTAGACGCAGACTTTCGGCCAGGTTGGTCCGGGCGTCTTCCATGCTCATCACACGCTTGACCCGCAGCTTCAGGCCGCCGGAGAAGTCGTCATTGCTGACCTCGCCTTCGACGACCACCATCGCGTCAGTCTGCAACAACGACTGCGCCGCATGGAACGACTCGGAAAACAGCGAGGCCTCGATGCGTCCAGAGCGGTCATCCAGGGTGATGAACCCCATCTTGTCGCCCTTCTTGTTCTTCATGACCCGCAGCGCAATGATCATGCCTGCGACGGTCTGGGTATCTCGCGCCGGTTTCAGATCAATGATGCGCTGGCGGGCGAAACGACGGATTTCACCTTCGTATTCATCAATCGGGTGACCGGTCAGGTACAGGCCCAGGGTGTCTTTCTCCCCTTTGAGCCGCTCCTTGAGCGTCAACTCCTTGGCCTTGCGATGGTTGGCGTAAACGTCAGCGTCTTCTTCGACGAACAGTCCACCGAACAGGTCCGAGTGCCCGCTGTCCTGAGTGCGTGCAGTTTGTTCGGCGGCCTTGATCGCCTCTTCCATGGCCGTCAGCAGCACCGCGCGGTTGCGGTCGATGTTGGCCTGGTAGGCTTTTTGCTCATCGCGGAAGTACGGGCCAAGGCGATCCAGAGCGCCGCTGCGGATCAAGCCGTCGAGCGTGCGTTTGTTGATGCGCTTGAGGTCGACCCGGGCGCAGAAATCGAACAAGTCCTTGAACGGCCCTGCCAGACGCGCCTCAGTGATCGCCTCAACCGGCCCCTCGCCTACGCCTTTGATCGCGCCCAGGCCATAGATGATCCGGCCCTCATCGTTCACCGTGAACTTGAACTCCGACGTATTCACGTCCGGCGCGTCGAGGCGCAGCTTCATGGTGCGAATTTCTTCGATCAAGGTCACGACCTTGTCGGTATTGTGCATGTCCGCCGACAGTACCGCGGCCATGAACGGCGCCGGGTAATGGGTTTTCAGCCAGGCGGTCTGGTACGACACCAGACCGTAAGCCGCGGAGTGAGACTTGTTGAAGCCGTAACCGGCGAATTTTTCCACCAGGTCGAAAATGTTACCGGCGAGGTCGGCGTCGATATTGTTGGTCTTGCAACCCTCAATGAAACCGCCGCGCTGCTTGGCCATTTCTTCGGGTTTTTTCTTACCCATCGCCCGACGCAGCATGTCTGCGCCGCCGAGGGTGTAGCCGGCCATGACCTGGGCAATCTGCATCACCTGTTCCTGATACAGGATGATGCCGTAAGTCGGCGCCAAGACTGGCTTGAGGCCTTCGTACTGGTAGTCGGAGTGCGGATACGCCAGCTCGGCGCGCCCATGCTTACGGTTGATAAAGTCGTCAACCATGCCGGACTGCAACGGGCCCGGACGGAACAGGGCCACCAGTGCGATCAAGTCTTCCAGACAGTCGGGCTTGAGCTTTTTGATAAGCTCTTTCATGCCGCGCGATTCAAGCTGGAATACTGCGGTGGTTTCGGCTTTTTGCAGCAGCGTGTATGTCGGCTTGTCGTCAAGCGGGATGAACGCGATGTCCAGCGGCGGCTCGTCGACCTTGGCGCGGTCGCGGTTGATGGTCTTCAGCGCCCAGTCGATAACCGTCAGCGTGCGCAGACCGAGGAAGTCGAACTTCACCAGACCGGCCGCTTCAACGTCGTCCTTGTCGAACTGGGTTACCAGACCGTCACCGGCCTCGTCGCAATAGATCGGCGAGAAGTCAGTCAGTTTGGTCGGTGCGATCACCACACCACCGGCGTGTTTACCGACGTTACGCACGACGCCCTCGAGCTTGCGCGCCATCTCCCAGATTTCCGCAGCCTCTTCATCGACCTTGATGAAGTCACGCAGGATCTCTTCCTGCTCGTAGGCTTTTTCCAGGGTCATGCCGACTTCAAACGGAATCATCTTCGACAGACGATCCGCCAGGCCGTAGGACTTGCCCTGCACCCGCGCCACGTCACGCACCACCGCTTTTGCGGCCATGGAACCGAATGTAATGATCTGGCTTACCGCGTTGCGGCCGTATTTCTCGGCCACGTAATCGATCACCCGGTCACGACCATCCATGCAGAAGTCGACGTCGAAGTCGGGCATCGAGACCCGTTCCGGGTTAAGGAAACGTTCGAACAGCAGGTCGTATTCCAGCGGGTCGAGGTCGGTGATCTTCTGCACGTAGGCCACCAACGAACCGGCACCCGATCCGCGCCCAGGACCTACCGGCACGCCGTTGCTCTTGGCCCACTGGATAAAGTCCATAACGATGAGGAAGTAACCGGGAAAACCCATCTGGATGATGATATCCAGCTCGAAATTCAAGCGGTCGACGTAGACCTGACGCTTGGCTTCGTAATCTTCGGTGGTGTCTTTGGGCAGCAGCACCGCCAAGCGTTCTTCGAGACCGTCGAAGGACACTTTGCGGAAATATTCGTCGATGGTCATGCCATCGGGAATCGGGAAGTTGGGCAGGAAGTGAGTGCCCAGTTTCACTTCGATGTTGCAGCGCTTGGCGATCTCGACGGTGTTTTCAATCGCGTCGGGAATATCGCTGAACAGCTCGATCATCTCCTCGGCGCTTTTCAGGTATTGCTGATCGCTGTAATTCTTCGAGCGCCGCGGATCGTCGAGGGCGCGGCCCTCACCGATGCACACGCGGGTTTCGTGCGCAGCAAAGTCTTCCTGCTTGATGAAGCGCACATCGTTGGTTGCCACCAGCGGCGCGCCGAGTTTGTCGGCAAGCGCTACGGCGCCGTGCAGTTGTTCTTCATCGTTAGGACGATTGGTGCGCTGGATTTCCAGATAGAAACGATCCGGGAACACCGCCATCCATTCACGCGCCAAGGCTTCGGCTTCGGCCGGGTTGCCGCCAATCATGGCCATGCCGATCTCGCCTTCTTTGGCGGCGGACAGCATGATCAGGCCTTCGTTGGCTTCGGCGACCCACTCACGCTCGACAATGATCATGCCGTTGCGCTGGCCTTCGATGAAGCCGCGCGAGATCAACTCGGTGAGGTTGCGATAACCCTTGGCGTTCATCACCAACAGACTGAGCCGGCTCAGCGGTGCGTCCGAGTCTTTGTTCGACAGCCACAGGTCGGCGCCGCAGATCGGCTTGATGCCCGCGCCCATGGTGTTTTTATAGAATTTGACCAGAGAACACATGTTGTTCTGGTCGGTGACCGCGACCGCCGGCATGTTCATGGCCGTCAGCGCCTTGACCAGCGGCTTGATCCGCACCAGCCCGTCGACCAGGGAGTATTCAGTGTGCAGGCGTAGATGAACGAATGAAGCCGGCATAGTGATCCTGTCCAGTTACATAGAGACAACAAGGCCCGGATTGTACCGGGCCTCGAACAAAACATCAGCCTTGCGACTAAACCTGTGTCAGGCCTTCGAGCGCTTCATAAGCCTGACGCACCGGGGCGAACGAGCGCCGGTGAATCGGCGTCGGGCCAAGACGCACCAACGCTTCCAGATGAACGGGCGTCGGGTAGCCTTTATGGCCACCGATGCCGTAACCCGGGTAAATCAATTCGAAGGCGGCCATTTCGCGGTCGCGGCTGACCTTGGCCAGAATCGACGCGGCAGCGATGGCTGGAACCTTGCCGTCGCCCTGCACGACCGCTTCGGCGCGCATCGGCAGTTGCGGACAGCGGTTGCCGTCGATCATCGCCAGTTTCGGCTGGATGTGCAGGCCAGCGACGGCGCGCTGCATGGCCAGCATGGTTGCGTGGAGGATGTTCAGCTCGTCGATTTCCTCGACTTCCGCACGGGCGATGCACCAGCTCAGGGATTTCTCGATGATTTCGTCATAGAGCTTTTCGCGCTTGGCTTCGGTGAGCTTCTTCGAGTCGTTGAGGCCGAGAATCGGCCGGTTCGGATCAAGGATCACCGCCGCCGTCACCACTGCACCGCACAACGGGCCACGCCCGACTTCATCGACACCCGCCACCAGTTCTTCAACTTCGGCGACCAGGGTGAAATCCAGGCCCATCTGCATGCTTGTCTTGCTCATCGTGTCTGACCGATCAGGTTGAGGACGGCGTCCGCCGCCTGATTAGAAGCATCCAGCCGCAGTGTGCGGTGAATCTCATCAAAGCCGCGCGTCTGTTCTTCGCCGCCTTCGATCAATGGCGATAGGGTCTGCGCCAGTGCTTCGACTGTTGCATCATCCTGCAATAATTCTGGAACCAGCAGACGTTGGGCCAGCAGGTTCGGCAGCGACACGTACGGGCTCTTGACCATGCGCTTGAGAATCCAGAACGTCAGCGGTGCCAGGCGGTACGCCACCACCATCGGTCTCTTGTACAACAGCGCTTCAAGAGTGGCGGTACCGGAGGCAATCAGCACGGCGTTGCACGCGGCCAGCGCCAGATGGGATTTGCCGTCGAGCAAGGTCACCGGCAGATCGCGGCCGGCGAGCATCTCTTCAAGTTGCGCACGGCGCTCCGGGTTGGCGCACGGAATGACAAAGCGCAAACCCGGGCGCAGCGCACGCAGTCGTTCAGCGGTATCGAGGAACAGCGCCCCCAGCCGGGACACTTCCCCGCCTCGGCTGCCGGGCATCAACGCCACCAGCGGGCCGTCGGGCAAACCCAACTCGGCACGCGCCGCAGCGCGATCGGCCTCCAGCGGAATGGTGTCGGCCAGCGTGTGGCCAACGAACCGCACCGGCACGCCTTTTTCTTCGTAGAATTTTGCTTCGAACGGCAGCAGTGTCAGCATCAGATCACAGCCTTCGCGGATCTTCAGCACGCGCTTCTGGCGCCACGCCCATACCGACGGGCTGACGTAATGGACGGTCTTGATCCCCGCCTGACGCAGCTTCAATTCGATATTGAGGTTGAAGTCCGGTGCATCGATACCGATGAACACGTCCGGCTTCGCGGCGATCAGCGTGGCGATCAGGTCCTTGCGGCGCTTGAGCAGTTCTCGCAAACGGCCGAGGACTTCCACCAGACCCATGACCGACAAACGCTCCATGGGAAAGTAGGAGGTCAGCCCCTCGGCCTGCATCAACGGGCCGCCGACACCGATAAACTCGACCGCCGGGTGTTGAGCCTTGAGCGCGCGCATGAGACCGGCGCCGAGAATGTCACCGGAAGCTTCACCCGCCACCAGCGCAATACGCAGATTGGCCATGATCAGCGAGTGATGCCGCGAGTCGACGACTGAATGGAGTCACGGAATATTGCGACTTCCGGGAACTGCGCCGCAGGTTCGGCCAGCTCAGCCAGCGCCTGTTCGACCGTGAGGCCCTGGCGATAGACGGTTTTGTAAGCGCGACGCAGGGTGTGGATCGCGTCCTCGCTGAAGCCGCGACGGCGCATGCCTTCGAAGTTCATGCTGCGCGCTTCGGCCGGGTTGCCGAACACGGTGACGAACGCCGGAACGTCCTTGCCGATGGCAGTGCCCATGCCGGAAAAGCTGTGCGCGCCAATGTGGCAATACTGGTGAACAAGGGTGAACCCGGAGAGGATCGCCCAGTCATCCACATGCACATGGCCGGCCAACGCCGTGTTGTTGACCAGAATGCAGTGGTTGCCGATGACACTGTCGTGCCCGATGTGCGCATAGGCCATGATCAGGTTGTGATCGCCCAGGGTGGTTTCCGAACGGTCTTGAACGGTGCCACGGTGGATGGTCACACCTTCACGAATGACGTTGTGGTCACCGATCACCAGACGGGTTTCTTCGCCTTTGTATTTCAGATCGGGCGTGTCTTCGCCTACCGAGGAAAACTGATAGATGCGATTGTGCTTGCCGATGCGGGTCGGGCCTTTGAGGATTACATGCGGCCCGATCACGCTACCCTCGCCGATTTCCACACCAGCGCCGATGATCGACCACGGGCCGACCTCGACGCCGTCGGCCAGAACGGCCGACGGATCGATGATTGCGCGAGGGTCAATCAAACTCATAGCTTGCGTTCCGCGCAGATGATCTCTGCGGAGCAGACCGGCTTGCCATCGACCGAAGCCTGGCATTCGAACTTCCAGATCTGACGCTTGCAGCTGATGAACTTGGCTTCAAGGATCAACTGGTCGCCCGGCAACACGGGCTGGCGGAAGCGCAGCTTGTCGGAACCGACGAAGTAGTAGAGCGTGCCGTCGGCAGGCTTCACATCAAGCATTTTGAAACCGAGGATCCCGGCAGCCTGAGCCATCGCTTCGATGATCAGCACACCCGGCATGATTGGATGCGCAGGGAAGTGACCATTGAAGAACGGTTCATTGATGCTGACATTCTTGTAGGCGCGAATGCGCTTGCCTTCAGTGTCCAGTTCCACCACCCGGTCCACCAGCAGGAACGGGTAACGGTGAGGCAGGTATTCGCGAATCTCGTTGATGTCCATCATTTCGGGGGGAAGCCTATGTAAAGATTGGGAGCGCGACTGACGCGCACTCCTCTAGCAAATCAAGGAGGCAGTCTAGAGGCTGTGCACACTTGATATGGAAATGGTATCAGCCATCTGATGAAGCATTGCCGTCAGGGGTCACTTCCCCTACGCGCTTTTCCAGCTGTTTCAAACGCCGCGCGATGTCATCGAGCTGACGAATGCGGGCCGCGCTTTTGCGCCATTCGGCCGCCGGTTGCATGGCTGTGCCGGAAGAATAGGCACCCGGCTCGGTAATCGAGTGGGTCACCATGGTCATCCCGGTCAGGAAAACGTTGTCGCAAATATCAATGTGGCCGACCAGGCCAACACCGCCAGCGAGCATGCAGTGCTTGCCGATTTTGGTGCTGCCGGAGATCCCGACGCACGCCGCCATGGCGGTGTGATCACCAACCTGAACGTTGTGAGCGATCTGGATCTGGTTGTCGAGCTTCACACCGTTACCGATCACGGTATCGGCCAGAGCGCCACGGTCGATGGCGGTATTCACGCCAATCTCGACATCGTCGCCGATGGTCACACCACCGATCTGGGCGATCTTCTGCCAGATACCTTTTTCATTGGCAAAGCCGAAGCCTTCACCGCCGAGCACGGCACCGGACTGAATCACCACACGCTTGCCGATACGCACGTCGTGATAAAGCGTCACGCGCGGGGCAAGCCAGCCGCCCTCGCCGATTTCGCTGCGGGCACCGACAACGCAATGCGCGCCCAGCGTTACTTGCGCACCAATTCGCGCGCCGGCCTCGATCACTACAAAAGGACCGATGCTGGCAGTAGGATCAACCATGGCGTCCGCCGCAATGACCGCTGACGGATGGATACCCGCAGTGGCTTTCGGCTTGGGATCGAACAAGTGAGAGATACGCGCGTAAGCCAGATAAGGATCAGGCACCACCAAAGCATTACCGGCAAAACCTTCGGCATCAGCTTCTTTGAGCAGCAAGGCTGCTGCCTGCGAGCCGGCCAGGTATTTGCGGTATTGAGGGTTTGCCAGAAAGCTCAACTGAGCTGGGCCAGCCTCTTGCAAAGTGGCTAGCCCAGTAATTTGCGTCTCAGGGTCGCCACGCAAGGTGGCGCCGAGGAACTCGGCCAACTGGCCGAGCTTGATAGTCACGGTCATGGGTTACTTCAGCTGATTCATGCGCTCGATAACCTGGCGCGTGATGTCGTACTGAGGTTTGACATCAATCACTGCGCCACGCTCGAACACCAGGTCAAAACCACCTTTCTTGATGACTTCTTCCACTGCGCTATCCAGCTTCGGCTTCAGCTGCTTGAGCATTTCGCGGTCAGCAACGGCTTTGGCTTCGTTCAGCTCCTTGGACTGGAACTGGAAGTCACGGGCCTTTTGCTTGAATTCCAGCTCCAGACGCTCACGCTCACCTTGCTGCATTTTATCGCCACCGGCCATCAGGCGATCCTGAATACCCTTGGCACTGCTTTCCAGGGTCTTAAGTTTGGTCAGCTGCGGACCAAACTTCTTCTCGGCATCCACGGCGTATTTCTTCGCAGCGTCGGACTCCAACAGAGCCATCTGATAGTTCAGAACGGCAATTTTCATGTCGGCAAATGCCGGGCCTGCCACCATCAAGGAGGCCAGGAGAACCAATTGAGTCAACTTACGCACGATGCACTCCTACAAAATCCATTGTCGTTATCTTGGGTCAGACGCTTAGAACGTCTGGCCGAGGGAGAATTGGAACACTTGAGTTTCAGCGTCATCCGGTTTCTTGATCGGCATGGCCAACGCGAAGCTCAGAGGACCCAGTGCGGTGACCCAGGTCACGCCCACACCCACGGAACTGGCCATGTTGCTCAGGCTGATGTCGTTGCACTGCGTGTTCGACTTGGTACCGTTGGCATTGGTAGTGTCCGAGCACTTGGAGTCAAACACGTTACCGACATCCCAGAATACCGAGGTACGCAGGGAGCGCTGATCTTTCACGAACGGCAACGGGAACAGAACCTCGACACCACCCTGGATCAGGACGTTACCACCGAACGGCAGTGGATCCTGGTCCGGGTCGGCCAGCGTACCCGGGTTGGTGCCACGGCTCGGCGTACTGCGCGGGCCAAGGGTGCTGTCCTTGAAGCCACGTACCGAGTTGAAACCACCAGCATAGTAGTTTTCATAGAACGGCAAGCCGTCAGTCGAACCATAACCGTCGCCGTAACCCAATTCGGTATGCAGACGCAGGGTGTAGTTCTCGCTGATCGGCTGGAACAGCTGACCGCGGTAATCAAGCTTGTAGAACGACAGGTCGCTGCCAGGCACTGTGGTTTCCAGGGTCAGACTCTGGGAACGGCCACGGGTCGGCAGTACGCCTTTGTTCAGGGTCGATTCAGACCAGCCGGCCGAGGCCTTGAAGTTCAGGTACTTGTCGCCTTCCTTGTTAACGAAGTCGAAAATCTCGTCAACGGTGTAGGTACCGGTCTTGATCTCGTCCTGTTGAACCGACAGACCAAACGTCAGACGCGAAGTCTCGCTGATCGGGTAACCAACGTTAACGCCGGCACCCAGGCTGTCTACCGCATAGCTTGCTACGTCGACGTCGAGGTCTTTGTAGTCAGTGGTGCGATAGAACGCGTTGTAACCCAGGCTCACGCCATCGGCGGTCCAGTACGGGTCAACGTAGCCGAAGTTGTAGCGGCTCTGGTATTCGCTGCGGGTCAGACCGATGCTGACGCGGTTACCGGTACCGAGGAAGTTGTTCTGGGTGATCGAACCACCGAGGATCAGACCGGCACTCTGGGCGAAACCGACGCTGGCGGTAATCGAACCGGAAGCCTGTTCTTCAACGGCATAGTTCACGTCAACCTGGTCGTCGACACCCGGAACAGCCGGAGTTTCAACGTTGACCTCTTTAAAGAAGCCCAGACGCTCAAGACGGGTCTTGGATTGGTCGATCAGGTAAGTCGAAGCCCAGCCGCCTTCCATCTGACGCATTTCACGACGCAGCACTTCGTCTTCGGACTTGGTGTTGCCACGGAAGTTGATGCGGTTGACGTAGGCGCGCTTGCCCGGATCAACAGCGAAAAGGATGTCTACAGTGTGATCATCATCGTGCGGCTGCGGTACGCCGTTGACGTTGGCGAAGGTGTAACCCTCGTTACCCAGACGACGGGTGATCAGTTCGGACGTGGTGGTCATCAGCTTGCGCGAGAACACCTGACCTTTCTGCACCAGCAGCAAGGACTTGACCTGATCTTCAGGGACTTTCAGATCACCGCTGAGCTTGACGTCACGTACGGTGTACTTCTCGCCTTCGGTGACGTTGACAGTGATGTAGACGTGTTTTTTGTCCGGGGTGATCGACACCTGCGTCGAAGCGATATCCATATTGATATAGCCACGATCCAGGTAGTAGGAACGCAGACGTTCCAGGTCACCGGACAGTTTTTCACGGGCGTACTTGTCGTCGTTCTTGAAGAACGACAGCCAGTTGGTGGTCTTCAGCTCGAACAGGTCGGTCAGGTCTTCCTCAGGGAAAACCGTGTTGCCCACCACGTTGATGTGCTGAATGGCCGCAACGGTGCCTTCGTTGATTTTCACTTTCAGGCCGACGCGGTTACGCGGCTGCGATACCACTTCGGTATCGACCGTAGCCGAGTAGCGACCTTGCGCGACGTACTGACGCTGCAGTTCGTTACGCACGCCTTCAAGGGTGGCGCGCTGGAAGATCTCGCCTTCGGCCAGACCGGATTGCTTGAGACCTTTCATCAGGTCTTCAGTCGAGATCGCCTTGTTGCCTTCGATTTCGATACTGGCGACCGACGGACGCTCGACGACCGTGATGACCAGAACGTTGCCTTCGCGGCCCAGCTGGATATCTTGAAAGAAACCGGTTTTGAACAACGCACGAGTGGATTCCACCAGGCGACGATCATCCGCCTGCTCACCGACGTTCAACGGCAAGGCACCAAAGACGCTACCCGCGGAGACCCGCTGGAGGCCATTGACGCGAATATCAGAGATAGTGAAGGACTCGGCGTGAACTTCGGCGATCATCAATACGGTGAGAACCGCAGTTAGCAGCAGACGTTTCATGAAGTCCTTTCTTATTCCAACTGGCAATAAACAAACTGCCGCAAAATGCGGCAGATTCGCAATTCAGCGAAGCGTTACAGTCGACCCAGATCGTTGACCAGAGCAAGCAACATCACCCCGACCACCAAACTGATACCGATCTGTATCCCCCAACCTTGCACCCGATCCGACAAGGGACGACCACGCGCCCACTCGATCAGATAAAACAACAAATGCCCCCCATCCAGTACAGGAATGGGCAGCAAATTCAGAACCCCCAGGCTAATACTCAGATAAGCAAGGAAATTCAGGAAATCAGCGACGCCCGACTGGGCAGAAGCGCCCGCCACTTTAGCAATGGTTATCGGTCCACTCAAGTTTTTTACCGAGAGCTCGCCGAACAGCATTTTCTTCAGTGAATCGAGCGTCAGAATGCTCATGGTCCAAGTGCGACGAGCACCCTCGCCAATCGCCGCCAACGGCCCGTAACTGACCTCGCGAATCATCTCCGGCGGCCAGTCGACTGCTTTCACGCCCGCGCCCAGATAACCACTTGGTGATTTGCTTTCACCACGCGCCGCCAAGGTCACAGGGACGTCGATTTGAGCACTGTCGCGCTCGATGCGCAGCATGATTTTGGTATCAGGACGCGTACGAACGGTATCGACCACCTGCTGCCAGTCATTCAGCGCCTGACCGTCGAGTGCCAGCAAACGATCGCCAGTCTTCAGGCCTGCGGCCTGGGCCGGACCTTTCGGATCAAGCTCGGCAAGTACCGGCGGCAACGCCGGGCGCCACGGGCGAATACCCAGCGAGCGAATCGGATCCGGCTCATCAGCGCCTTTGAGCCAATTGTCCAGCTTCAGCTCACGCGGCGTATCCGCAGTCGAACCCTGCTCACGCACCAGCAATTGCAGAGAACCGCTTTCACCAAGGCGTCGTACCAATTGCAGATTGACGGCCGCCCAACCGGTAGTAGGCTCACCATCGATAGCGACGATTTCCTGGCCTGCGCTCAACCCGGCGCTGGCGGCGATGCTGCCGGACTCAACCGCACCGATGACCGGACGCACCTGCTCGCTGCCGAGCATGGCCAACACCCAGAAGAACACCAGCGCCAAAAGAAAGTTGGCAATGGGGCCGGCCGCAACAATGGCGATACGCTGACGCACGGATTTGCGATTGAACGATTGATCAAGCTGATCGACCGGAACCTCACCCTCACGCTCGTCGAGCATTTTGACGTAGCCGCCCAACGGAATCGCGGCAACCACAAACTCGGTGCCTTGCTTGTCGTGCCAGCGCAATAACGGCATGCCAAAGCCTACAGAGAAACGTAGAACCTTGACGCCACAGCGACGCGCGACCCAAAAGTGGCCGAATTCGTGAAAGGTGACCAGCACACCCAAGGCGATCAGGGTGCCGGCAATCATATAGAGCGCGCTCATCTACTTTCTCCGCAATCCTGTTCAGTGCCGCCTGTAGCCATTGTGTAGCAAATTCTATCGATCGTGGCGCTTCAACCATTGCTCAGCCAGAGCTCGCGCCTTGGCATCAGCCGTAAACACGGCATCGAGATCTGCCAGCGCAACGACCGGTTCGAGGCTCAAGACCTCCTCGATGATACTCGCGATTTCCAGGTAACGAACCCGTCCGTCGAGAAACGCTGCCACCGCCACCTCGTTGGCTGCGTTGAGCATCGCCGGCGCACTGTCGCCAGCCTCGGCAGCTTGCCGTGCCAAACGCAGACAAGGGAAACGCTCTTCATCCGGTGCTTCGAAGTCCAGACGCGCGACAGCAAACAAATCCAGCGGCGCCACGCCAGAATCAATGCGCTCCGGCCAGGCCAAGGCATTGGCGATCGGCGTCCGCATATCAGGATTGCCCAACTGCGCCAACACCGAGCCATCGACATAATCGACCAGCGAGTGAATGACGCTCTGCGGGTGAATCACCACTTCAACCTGCGAGGGTTTTGCATCAAACAACCAACAGGCCTCGATCAGCTCGAGACCTTTATTCATCATGCTGGCCGAATCGACCGAAATCTTGCGCCCCATGGACCAGTTCGGGTGCGCACACGCCTGATCAGGTGAAACATGCGCCAGTTCACTCATCGGCGTCTGTCGGAACGGACCACCAGAGGCTGTGAGCAAAATCCGACGGACACCGACACAGCTCAGTCCACGGGCAAAATCCTGTGGCATGCACTGGAAGATCGCGTTGTGCTCGCTGTCGATCGGCAGCAACACCGAACCGCTCTTGCGCACCGCCTGCATGAACAAGGCGCCGGACATCACCAGCGCCTCTTTATTGGCGAGGAGAATCTTCTTGCCGGCTTCAACGGCCGCCAGGGTCGGACGCAGACCTGCCGCCCCAACGATCGCTGCCATCACCGCATCGACTTCTGGAGCAGCAGCGACCTGACACAGGCCCTCCTCCCCCACCAATACACGGGTCGGCAAACCGGCGGCTCGCAAGTCGTCCTGCAAGCCGCGTGCGGCGGTAGCTTCTGGCACCACGGCAAATTGCGGCACGTGACGCACGCACAAAGCGAAAAGCTCACTCAGGCGCGTGAAACCACTCAAAGCGAAGACCTGATAACGCTCAGGATGACGAGCAATAACATCCAGCGTGCTCAGGCCGATCGAGCCCGTCGCGCCCAGAACGGTAATCTGTTGAGGGCGACTCACGGTGCAGCCATCCACAGCAGCACCGCAAACACTGGAATTGCGGCAGTCAGACTGTCGATACGATCAAGCACGCCACCATGACCGGGCAGCAGATTACTGCTGTCCTTGATGCCGGACTGACGCTTGAACATGCTTTCAGTCAGGTCGCCGACAACCGAGATGAAGACGATCAGCGCAGCGCCGATCAAGCCTTTAAGCAGCTCGGCGACAGTCCAGTCACGCACCAGGCCGACAATCGCGGTGATCAGCAGGCTTAGCGCCAGACCGCCGTAGACGCCTTCCCAGCTCTTGCCCGGGCTGACTTGCGGGGCCAGCTTGCGCTTGCCGAACTTGCGACCAGAGAAGTAGGCACCGATGTCGGCACCCCAGACCAGCACCATCACAGCCATGATCAGCCAGTTACCCAGCGGGTACTGCTTGATCTGCACCAGACCTTGCCAGGCCGGCAGCAAAATAAGCAGGCCGATGACCAGTTTGGTTGCCGCACTGGACCAATGCACGCTGGAGCGCGGATAGGTCAGCACCAGCCAGGTCGCCGCCGCCCACCACAATACAGACGCTCCCAGCACCCACGGCGCAAGCCCGGGCAGGATGTACATGATGAACAACATGAACGCGACCACGGCGGCAAAACCCACGCGGAACGCTTGCCCGGTGAAACCAGCCAGACGCGCCCATTCCCAGGCACCCAAAGTCACGACCAGACCGATGAACAAGGCAAAACCGGAGCCTTCCAGCAGGAAAAACCCGCACAAGGCAATCGGCAGCAGGATCAGCGCAGTGATGATTCGTTGTTTAAGCATTAAACCCGGGCTCCAGCTTCGACCTGTTCGCTCGTTTTACCGAAGCGACGCTGGCGCGAAGCGAAATCGGCCAGCGCATTGCGCATGGCATCGTGTTTGAAGTCCGGCCAGAACAGGTCGGAGAAGTACAACTCGGCATAAGCCAGTTGCCACAGCAGGAAGTTGCTGATGCGATGCTCGCCACCGGTACGAATGCACAGGTCTGGCAACGGCAGATCGCCGGTCGCCAGACAGGTTTGCAACAGATCCGGGGTGATGTCTTCCGGACGCAAGTGTCCGGCCTGGACTTCACGCGCCAGACGCTGTGCAGCTTGCGCAATATCCCACTGACCACCGTAATTGGCGGCGATCTGCAGGATGAAGCGGTTGGAGCCCGCCGTCATCGCTTCAGCTTCACGCATTGCTGCCTGAAGCTCCGGATGAAAGCGCGAACGATCGCCTATGATGCGCAGGCTGATGTTGTTGTCGTTGAGGCGCTTGGCCTCACGACGCAATGCCTTGAAGAACAAGTCCATCAAGGCACTGACCTCATCGGCCGGGCGCTGCCAGTTCTCACTTGAAAACGCGAACAGGGTGAGCACTTCGACCTTGGCCTCGGCGCACACCTCGATCACGGCACGCACAGCATCCACGCCCGCTTTATGCCCGGCGACACCCGGCATAAAGCGTTTTTTCGCCCAGCGATTGTTGCCATCCATGATGATCGCGACATGGCGCGGCACCGCGGACGGCGCAGTCTGCTTGGTCTTGTCCATTAAAAGCTCGAACCTTATACGGCCATCAGATCCGCTTCTTTTTGCTTGGTAGCCGTGTCGATATCAGCCTCGGCCTTGTCGGTGAGCTTCTGAATATCGGCAGCGGCACGACGCTCTTCGTCTTCGCTGATTTCTTTATCCTTGACCAGCTTCTTCAGCTCGCCCAGGGCATCACGACGAATGTTGCGCACGGCAACACGGGCGTCTTCGGCGGCACTGCGCGCCTGCTTGGTGAAGCCCTTGCGGGTTTCTTCGGTCAGGGCAGGCATGGAAATCAGCAACAACTCGCCCAGGTTGGTCGGGTTGAGGTTCAGACCTGCGCTCTGGATTGCCTTGTCGACCGCTGCGAGCATATTGCGCTCGAACGCAACGACTTGCAGGGTGCGCGAGTCTTTTACAGTGATGTTCGCCACTTGGGTGATGGAGGTATCTGCGCCGTAGTACGGCACCATCACGCTACCCAGAATGCTTGGGTGAGCCTTGCCGGTACGAATCTGACCAAATGCGTGGGCCAGAGAGTCCAGGGATTTCTGCATGCGCTCTTGAGCGTCTTTCTTGATTTCGTTGATCATTGTTGACCTTCCTCGATCAGGGTGCCTTCAGCGCCGCCATGGACGATGTTCAGCAGGGCACCGGGCTTGTTCATGTTGAATACGCGCAGCGGCATCTTGTGGTCGCGGCACAGGCAAATAGCGGTCAGATCCATCACGCCCAGCTTGCGATCCAGCACTTCATCATAAGTCAGATGATCGAACTTCTCGGCATGCGGGTCTTTGAACGGGTCTGCGGTATAGACGCCATCAACCTTGGTCGCTTTGAGCACGACATCGGCATCGATTTCGATTGCACGCAGACAGGCTGCCGAATCCGTGGTGAAGAACGGGTTGCCGGTACCGGCTGCGAAAATCACGACGTCTTTGGAGTTCAGATGACGCATGGCTTTGCGGCGATCGTAGTGATCAGTCACGCCAACCATGGAAATAGCCGACATGACGATGGCCGAGATATTGGCACGTTCCAGCGCATCGCGCATGGCCAGGGCGTTCATCACAGTGGCCAGCATGCCCATGTGGTCGCCTGTCACCCGATCCATACCGGCTTTGCTCAGGGCTTCGCCACGGAACAGGTTGCCGCCGCCGATCACCAGACCGACCTGAACGCCGATACCGACCAGTTGGCCGACCTCCAGCGCCATGCGATCCAATACCTTTGGATCGATCCCGAACTCTTCCGAGCCCATCAGGGCCTCGCCGCTAAGCTTGAGTAGAATGCGTTTATAGCGAGCCTGATAACCACTGCCCTGCTGAGCCATTGCGAATCTCTCCTGCGGCGTATTTAAAATTCTTTGCGAGCTGTTTACAGCTGGCGTTCACTCTAGCTTGGCGCTGCTTCAGCGCCATCGGAACATGGCTTTGTAAGTCAGTTCCAAGTGGAAACCAATAAAAAACTGGCTCCCCCATCTGAAAAGAGGCTGCGCGCGTAAGCGGGCAGCCTCTTTCGGGCGACAGTTGGAAAACCGTCTTATTGCTTGGCGGCAGCCAGCTGGGCAGCAACTTCTTCAGCGAAGTTGTCGACCGGCTTCTCGATGCCTTCGCCTACTTTGAAGTAGGTGAAGGAAACGATTTCAGCACCGGCCTTCTTGGCCAGCTCGCCAACCTTGATTTCAGGGTTCTTGACGAACGCCTGCTCAACCAGGCTTGCTTCAGCCAGGAACTTGCTGATACGGCCTTTGACCATATTTTCAACAATGTTTTCTGGCTTGCCTTTGATTTTTTCTTCGTTCAGCTGCAGGAACACAGCTTTTTCGCGCTCGATCGCTTCAGCCGAAACTTCCGATGGCAGCAGGAACTCAGGGTTGCTGGCCGCTACGTGCATAGCGATGTCTTTGGCCAGTTCAACGTTGCCGCCTTTCAGAACAACTGCAACACCGATCTTGTTGCCGTGCAGGTAGCCACCAACAACGTCGCCTTCTACGCGAACCAGACGACGGATGTTGACGTTTTCGCCAACCTTGCCGACCAGTACCAGGCGAGCAGCTTCTTGAGCCTCGATCAGTGGAGCAACATCAGTCAGCTTGTCGGCGAAGGCTTTTTCGATGCTTTCAGCAACGAATGCCTTGAAGTCGTCCTGCAGAGCCAGGAAGTCGGTCTGCGAGTTCACTTCCAGCAGAACAGCAGATTTGCCGTCTTCTTTCAGAGCGATGGCGCCTTCAGCGGCAACGTTGCCAGCTTTTTTGGCAGCCTTGATTGCGCCCGAAGCACGCATGTCATCAATGGCTTTTTCGATGTCGCCGTCAGCCTTTTCCAGGGCTTTCTTGCAATCCATCATGCCTTCGCCGGTACGCTCGCGCAGTTCTTTAACCAACGCTGCAGTAATTGCTGCCATTTTCAAATTCCTCTTGGATAGGTTTTCAACCATTCCACCCGATCGAACGGGCGTTCAATTCGTCCCGAACCCCACCTTGTAGCTGCTGCACGTTACAGAAGCTGTAGCTGCGCCGCCGACAAATGGTTTTCGAGGTGGCAAAAAGGGGGCCAAGCCCCCTTTTTGCTTACTGAGTCAACGCCAGGGCGTTAATTACTCAGCTGCAGCCTGAGTTTCTTCAGCTGCGAATTCTACAGTGCCGCCAGCAACATTGTTGCGACCACGGATTACTGCGTCAGCCATCGAACCCATGTACAGCTGGATAGCGCGGATTGCGTCATCGTTGCCTGGGATGATGTAGTCAACGCCTTCCGGGCTGCTGTTGGTGTCGACAACGCCGATTACCGGGATGCCCAGTTTGTTGGCTTCGGTGATCGCGATGCGCTCGTGGTCAACGTCGATCACGAACAGTGCGTCTGGCAGACCGCCCATGTCCTTGATACCGCCCAGCGAACGATCCAGCTTCTCAAGATCACGGGAGCGCATCAGCGCTTCTTTCTTGGTCAGCTTGGCGAAAGTACCGTCTTCGGCTTGAACTTCAAGGTCACGCAGACGCTTGATGGAAGCACGAATGGTTTTGAAGTTGGTCAGCATGCCGCCCAACCAGCGGTGATCGACGTACGGCGAACCGCAACGTGCTGCTTCTTCAGCAACGATCTTGCCAGCGGAACGCTTGGTGCCGACGAACAGAATCTTGTTTTTGCCCTGGGCCAGACGCTCTACGAAAGTCAGAGCTTCGTTGAACATTGGCAGGGTTTTTTCAAGGTTGATGATGTGAATCTTGTTACGCGCGCCGAAAATGTACTTACCCATTTTCGGATTCCAGTAACGGGTTTGGTGACCGAAGTGCACACCGGCCTTCAGCATATCGCGCATATTGACTTGGGACATGATAGTTCCTTAATAAGTCGGGTTTGGCCTCCACGTATCCCAATGACCAACCAGTGGCATAAAGCCAAAAGCACCCAGGTCATCGTGTCGACACGTGTGTGGATTTAAGCTTTTCGGGGTATCCCCGGAAAGCGGCGCATTTTATACCACAGGGTGCGCAGAAACGGAACCCGGAATCTGTATTCGCACCAAGGACATGGGCGCAGCCCCCTTGGAATCGGCCCCGAACGCACCATTGTATAGAGAGAAGCGATGCACGCGGGCGCTGAATTGCGCCGTGCGTCTGTTAGAATCGCGTTTTTCAGGGTCGCCAATCGAACACCTGCCACCCTATTCGTATCAGCAAGCGCCGCCGAGCGCAGAGAGAGCCTGTATGACCGTCAACCTCAAAACCCCCGAGGACATCGCTGGCATGCGTGTCGCCGGCAAACTGGCCGCCGATGTGCTGGAAATGATTGCCGAACATGTCAAACCGGGTGTCACCACCGATGAGCTGAACCAGATCTGCCACGACTACATCGTCAATGTGCAGCAAGCCATCCCTGCCCCGCTCAATTACAAGGGCTACCCGAAGTCGATCTGCACCTCGATCAACCACGTGGTCTGCCATGGCATTCCGAATGACAAGCCGCTGAAAAACGGTGACACCCTGAATATCGACGTGACCGTGATAAAGGACGGCTACCACGGCGACACCAGCCGCATGTTCCATGTCGGCGAAGTGCCTGTCTGGGCTGAACGCCTGTCGCAGATCACCCAGGAATGCATGTACAAAGCGATCGAGATCGTCAAACCTGGCTGCCGTCTCGGCGACATCGGTGAAGTGATCCAGAAGCATGCCGAGAAAAACGGTTTCTCGGTGGTTCGCGAGTTCTGCGGTCACGGCATCGGCAAGGTCTTCCACGAAGAGCCGCAGATCCTGCACTACGGCCGTGCCGGCACCGGCATGGAACTGAAAGCCGGCATGACCTTCACCATCGAACCGATGATCAACCAGGGCAAGGCCGACACCAAAGTATTGGGCGACGGTTGGACCGCTATCACCAAAGACCGCAAGCTGTCGGCTCAGTGGGAACATACCCTGTTGGTCACCGACACCGGCTACGAGATCTTCACCCTGCGCGCCGACGACACCATCCCGCGCATCTCGGCCTGATCCAGCAAACGCTCCCAGCCTTATAGAAGGAAAGCCAATCGATGCCGCAGGTGGATCCCGAACTCTTCGACCGCGGCCAGTTCCAGGCTGAACTGGCCCTCAAAGCGAGTCCTATCGCGGCGTTCAAGAAGGCGATCCGCCAGGCTCGCGAGGTACTCGACACGCGTTTTCGCCAGGGCCGCGACATTCGCCGTCTGATCGAAGACCGTGCCTGGTTCGTCGACAACATTCTGCAAAAGGCCTGGGAGCAGTTCAACTGGAGCGAAGACGCCGACATCGCGCTGGTCGCGGTCGGCGGCTACGGTCGTGGTGAGTTGCACCCGTATTCCGACATTGATTTGCTGATCCTGCTGGACAGCGCCGATCACGAAGTTTTCCGCGATTCCATCGAGCGTTTTCTCACGTTGCTGTGGGACATTGGCCTGGAAGTCGGTCAGAGCGTTCGCTCTGTCGACGAATGCGCCCAAGAGGCGCGCGCCGACCTGACTGTGGTCACTAACCTGATGGAAAGCCGCACCATTTGCGGCCCCGAGCGTCTGCGTCAGCGCATGCTCGACGTCACCAGCACCGCCCACATGTGGCCGGCCAAGGAGTTCTTCCTGGCCAAGCGCGCCGAGCAGAAGGCCCGCCACCACAAATACAACGACACCGAATACAACCTGGAACCCAACGTCAAAGGCTCGCCCGGCGGCCTGCGGGATATTCAGACGATTCTCTGGGTGGCCCGGCGTCAGTACGGCACTCTTAACCTGCGCGCCCTCGCTGGCGAGGGTTTTTTGGTCGAAAGCGAAAACGCCCTGCTCGCCTCCTCCCAGGAATTTCTCTGGAAAGTGCGTTACGCCCTGCACATGCTCGCGGGCCGTTCCGAAGACCGCTTGCTGTTCGATCATCAGCGCACCATTGCCGGGCTTCTCGGCTTTGAAGGTGACGACGCCAAACAGGCCGTCGAAAACTTCATGCAGCAGTATTTCCGCGTGGTGATGAGCATTGCCCAGCTCAGCGATCTGATCATCCAGCATTTCGAGGAAGTCATCCTCGCGCCGGAAGACGAAGCGCCGCCGCAGCCGATCAACTCGCGCTTCCAGCTCCATGACGGCTATATCGAAGCACGCAACGACAACGTGTTCCGCCGCACGCCGTTCGCCATGCTCGAAATCTTCGTGCTGATGGCTCAGCAGCCGGAAATCAAAGGCGTGCGCGCCGACACCATTCGTCTGTTGCGCGAGCACCGTCACCTGATCGACGACAATTTCCGCAACGATATTCGCAACACCAGCCTGTTCATCGAGCTGTTCAAGTGCAAGATCGGCATCCACCGCAACCTGCGCCGGATGAACCGTTACGGCATTCTCGGGCGCTATCTGCCGGAGTTCGGTTTTATCGTCGGACAGATGCAGCACGACCTGTTCCACATTTATACGGTCGATGCGCACACGCTGAACCTGATCAAACACCTGCGCAAACTGCAGTACACCCAGGTCTCGGAAAAATTTCCGCTGGCTGCCAAGCTGATGGCCAAACTGCCCAAACCCGAACTGATCTACATGGCCGGCCTGTACCACGACATCGGTAAAGGCCGGCATGGCGATCACTCGGAAATCGGCGCGGTCGATGCCGAGGCGTTCTGCCAGCGCCATCAGTTGCCAGTGTGGGACAGTCGCCTGATCGTCTGGCTGGTGCAGAACCATCTGGTGATGTCGACCACCGCCCAACGCAAGGACTTGTCCGACCCACAGGTGATCCACGATTTCGCTCAGGCTGTCGGCGACGAAACCCGCCTCGATTATCTCTACGTTTTGACTGTGGCCGACATCAACGCGACCAACCCGACACTGTGGAATTCGTGGCGCGCCAGTCTGTTGCGCCAGCTCTACACCGAGACCAAACGCGCCTTGCGCCGTGGCCTGGAAAATCCTGTGGATCGCGAAGAGCAGATCCGCCAGACCCAAAGCGCTGCGCTGGACATTCTGGTGCGCGGCGGCACCGACCCGGACGACGTCGAGCAGTTGTGGGCGCAGTTGGGCGATGACTATTTCCTGCGCCACACCGCCGGCGACGTGGCCTGGCATAGCGATGCAATCCTGCAGCAACCGGTCGATGGCGGACCTTTGGTGCTGATCAAGGAAACCACCCAGCGCGAGTTCGAGGGTGGTACGCAGATCTTCATTTATGCACCGGACCAGCACGACTTCTTCGCGGTGACCGTGGCTGCGATGGACCAGCTCAACCTGAACATTCATGACGCCCGGGTCATCACCTCGAGCAGCCAGTTCACCCTCGACACCTACATCGTGCTCGACAACGAAGGCGAGTCGATCGGCGACAACCCGGCGCGGGTCAAGCAGATCCGTGAAGGCCTGACCGAAGCCCTGCGCAATCCGGACGATTACCCGACGATCATCCAGCGCCGCGTGCCGCGCCAGCTCAAGCATTTCGCCTTTGCGCCACAGGTGACGATTCACAACGATGCCCAGCGACCGGTGACCGTGCTGGAATTGACCGCACCCGACCGCCCGGGACTGCTGGCGCGGATCGGCGGGATTTTCCTCGAGTTCGACCTGTCGCTGCAGAACGCCAAGATTGCGACGTTAGGCGAGCGGGTGGAAGACGTGTTCTTCATCACCGACGCGCACAACCAACCGTTGTCCGACCCGCTGCTGTGCAGCCGCTTGCAGGATGCGATCGTTGAGCAACTGAGCGTCAATCAGGAACCCGATATCAAGCTTTCGCGCCTCAGCATCTGATGGCGCGCACGGATTCAAATGGCTTAGCACGAGACCCAGCCCCCATGAACAACGCTTTGAACCAGCTCCAGCCTTACCCGTTCGAGAAGCTCCGCGCCCTGCTCGGCACCGTGACACCGAACCCGGAAAAACGCCCGATCGCCCTGTCGATCGGCGAGCCGAAACACCGCTCGCCGAGCTTTGTCGCCGAAGCGCTGGCCAACAGTCTGGATCAGATGGCGGTGTACCCGACCACCCTTGGCATTCCCGCGCTGCGCGAAGCGATTGCCGGCTGGTGCGAGCGTCGTTTCGGCGTGCCGAGCGGCTGGATCGATCCGGCGCGCAACGTGCTGCCGGTCAATGGCACCCGCGAAGCACTGTTCGCGTTCACCCAGACCGTGGTCAACCGTGGCGATGACGCACTCGTGGTCAGCCCGAACCCGTTCTACCAAATCTACGAAGGCGCAGCGTTCCTCGCCGGGGCCAAGCCGCACTATCTGCCTTGCCTGGACGAGAACGGCTTCAACCCGGATTTCGATGCTGTTTCGCCAGACATCTGGAAGCGCTGCCAGATTCTGTTTTTGTGCTCGCCAGGCAATCCGACCGGTGCGCTGATTCCGGTCGATGTGCTGAAAAAACTGATCGCCCTGGCTGACGAATACGACTTCGTGATCGCCGCCGACGAGTGCTACAGCGAGCTTTACTTCAACGAGCAAACACCACCGCCTGGCCTGCTGACGGCTTGCGTCGAACTGGGCCGCAACGACTTCAAGCGTTGCGTGGTGTTCCATAGCTTGTCCAAGCGCTCCAACCTGCCGGGCCTGCGTTCCGGTTTTGTCGCCGGCGACGCTGACATCCTCAAGGGTTTCCTGCTCTATCGCACCTACCACGGCTGTGCGATGCCGGTGCAAACGCAATTGGCCAGCGTCGCTGCCTGGAACGACGAAGTCCATGTGCGCGCCAACCGCGCGCTGTACCGCGAAAAATTCGACGCAGTGCTGGAGATCCTCAGCCCGGTGATGGATGTGCAGCGCCCTGATGGCAGCTTCTACCTGTGGCCGAACGTACAGGGTGATGACGCCGCTTTCTGCCGCGATCTGTTTGAGCAGGAGCACGTGACCGTGGTGCCGGGCTCGTACCTGTCCCGTGATGTCGATGGCGTCAACCCGGGCGCTGGCCGTGTACGCATGGCGCTGGTTGCACCGCTGGCAGAATGCGTCGAAGCCGCCGAACGGATTCGCGCCTTTATCACCCGTCAGCAATAAGCCGTATTGGCCCGCGCCAGGCAATCTGGCGCGCGGTTTTATCACCGCGATACATATCCAGGCAATTACCGGCTTCCTACCCGTCCTCTCCAAAGATAGTCTTCAGATGAACAGTGACTGTAACTAACAGTCGCGGCCTATCGTTTCAGAAAAATACTTCCGGGCACCACTATAAGCACCTCGTAAATCAATATGGATATTGATCATGCACCACTACCCCTTCGTCAAAATGCGCAGTCGCAACTTCAACTCAGGAGAACGTCACAAGCGTTCTATCGCCTATTCCAACCGGTTATGGGACAACGCCAGCATGGTAACTTTTTCGTTCATGGAAGATTTACCCGAGGAATTGGCCTACCGGGTCGAACGGATAATTCGTCAATGGGAACCCTTTGTCAGCCTGACATTTGCTTTGGTCGAACAAGGCCAGGGACAGATCCGTATCGCCCTCAACGGCGAAGCGAACTGGTCGGCAGTCGGCACCGAAGCGTTGGAACTCGATCCCGAAGAACCTACGCTGGTCATTCAGACTGATCCGCAAAACCCGCTGTTTGAAGCCACGCTGCTGCATGAGTTCGGACATGCACTGGGGTTTCATCATGCTCATCTGCATCCCGATGCCAATATTCCATGGAATATAGAAGCTGTGTACGAGCACTTCAGGGAAATTCAGGGCTGGAACCCTGATGAAATTGAACTGAATATATTCCGCCTCGACAGTTGCGACATGACTTCCAGAGGAGAATACGACCGCCTTTCCATCATGCATTATCCGGTAGCAAACTTTATGACCCACGGCAACTTCGAGATTGCCTTCAACCTGAAACTCAGTGACAGGGATAAACGCCTGGCCAGGCAAAGTTATCCCGCCATTGATTATCGGGCCCAGGTTATTTGATCTGTCCCAAGTTGGCCTCACTCAAATCCAGATCGGCCAACACTTCTCTGAGGACGTCATCACCGATCTGGTGATGGCGACTAAGGCTGTAGAGCTCCAGGCGTTGCGCCCTTAGTGCCTTCAGACGCAGGCGACGCTCAAGCAGATCCATCTGGAACGCCAAGGCCTGGGCTTCGGCGGAATCGTTGAAGACATCGAGCTGATGGCGATACTCGGACATGATCCGCGCTTTCAACTCGGCCGACAGCGCGGCTTGAGCAGCGTCCTGCGGGGTAGTTTCCTCGGTTTCGAGCGCGTGAATCGCCGCCTCTGCGGTTTTACGCCACGCGTCGCGGACTTCCTGGCGCCGTTTGTCATCCGGACTTTTCTCGATGCCTCGCAACAACAGCGGCAGCGCGATACAGGCTGAAACCAGCGACAGCAGAATCACCCCGGCGGCGATGAAGATCAGCAAATCACGCTCGGGAAACGCATCCGCCCCCATCAACATCGGCACCGACATCACACCCGCCAGTGTCACTGCCCCGCGCACACCACCGACGGTCAGCAGCCAGCAAGAGCGCGCGGTCGGCACTTGGGTCAGATCGCCCTTCCCGCGCCAACGTCGCAACAGTACCGACAAGCGCCATATGCTCTGTACCCAGATAAACCGCAACAGCACCAAGGCGAGGAAAATCGCCACGACATCGAGACAGCGATAAAACAGCGTCGGCCACAACGTCGGCTCGTGGCTGACCACGGCTTTGATGATGTCCGGCAATTGCAGGCCGAGCAGCAGGAAGATCAGACCGTTGAAGGCAAACTCCAGCAACGACCAGACGCTGCGGTTGAGCAAGCGAGTGCTGGTCTGCCGGGGCAACAGATCGAGCCAGCTCTGCATCATCCCCGCCGCGACCGCTGACAGAATGCCCGAGACGCCGAGGCGCTCGGCCAAGACATACGCGGCAAACGGCAACAGCAGCATGAACACCACGTGAGTCGCCGGATCGTCCCAACCGCGCGCGATCATCCACGCACGCAGGCGTCCGACCAGCCAGCTCAAGGCCACACCGACCGCCAGTCCGCCCAGTGCTACGACGACAAAGGTCAGGCTGGCGTTGGTCAGCGAAAACACGCCGGTGATGGCTGCGGCCAAGGCGAACTTGAAAGTCACCAGGCCCGACGCATCGTTCATCAGCGCCTCACCTTGCAGGATGTGCATCAGCGGTGTCGGCAAGCGGTTCTGCGAAATCGCCGAAACCGCCACCGCGTCAGTCGGCGACAGCACAGCGGCCAGGGCAAATGCCACCGGCAACGCAATTGCCGGCAACAACCAGTGAATGAAGTAACCGGCGCCGACCACTGTAAACAGCACCAATCCCACGGCCAGCGTCAGGATCGGTCCGCGCAGATGCCAGAACTCGCGCTTGGGCATACGCCAGCCATCGGAAAACAGCAGCGGTGGCAGGAACAGAAACAGGAACAACTCCGGGTCCAGCGCTACGTGCAGACCGAGCGTTGGCCAGGCGAGCAAGGCACCGGCGGCGATTTGTACCAGAGGCAGCGGCAGCGGGATGACCCGACCGACCAGACGCGAGACGCTGACCAGCATCAGCAGGATCAGAACGGTGTAGGCGGTTTGCATAAAGCGGAAATCTCAGACAATCGACAGCGTTGAACTGCCATATTAGCCGCTTAGGCTGTGTCTGACCGTTGCACCTATGTCGCACTGTCGGAACGCAGTCCCCGTGTGGGAGCGAGCCTGCTCGCGAATGCGGTGGATCATTCAACACTGATATTGACTGAAACGGCCCTTTCGCGAGCAGGCTCGCTCCCACAGGTTTTGCAGCGTTACGACAACCGTGGCCGACGAAACCGTTTGGTCATGGCATAATCCGTCACCATTTTTTTCCAGCACCTGCAAAGGGGGCGATTCCTTGACCGTTTCAAGTAAAACGTTGCACCTTTTCGGCATCAAAGCCTGCGACACCATGAAAAAGGCGCGCACCTGGCTCGATGAACACGCTGTCAGCTACGACTTTCACGATTACAAAACCGCCGGCATCGACCGTGAGCACCTGACCCAATGGTGTGACGAACACGGCTGGCAAACGGTGTTGAACCGCGCAGGCACGACCTTTCGCAAACTCGACGACGAACGCAAAGCCGATCTCGACCAGTCGAAAGCCATCGAACTGATGCTCGCTCAACCCTCGATGATCAAGCGCCCGGTGCTCGATCTCGGTGACCGAACCCTGATTGGCTTCAAGCCAGATATCTACGCGGCCGCTCTGAAGTAAGCAGCCCGTCACTCTTTGTAGAGGTGTATTTACATGTCCAATTCCCTGTTCAGCATCGCCTTTGGTGTCGGCACTCAGAACCGTCAAGGCGCATGGCTGGAAGTGTTCTACGCACAGCCATTACTCAATCCTTCGGCCGAACTGGTCGCCGCGGTTGCGCCAATCCTCGGTTACACCGAAGGCAACCAGGCCATCACCTTCACCACCGCCCAGGCTGCACAACTGGCTGAAGCCGTGAAAGGCATCGACGCCGTGCAAGGCAAACTGCTGACTCGTCTGGCGGAAAGCCACAAGCCGCTGGTCGCCACTTTGCTGGCAGAAGACGCACAGCTGACTTCGACCCCTGAGGCTTACCTCAAGCTACACCTGCTGTCGCACCGCCTGGTCAAGCCGCACGGCGTGAGCCTGGCCGGGATCTTCCCGCTGCTGCCAAACGTTGCGTGGACCAGCCAGGGCGCCATCGACCTGAGCGAACTGACCGAAATGCAACTGGAAGCCCGTCTGCGCGGTGAGCTGCTGGAAGTGTTCTCGGTGGACAAGTTCCCGAAAATGACCGACTACGTGGTTCCGGCCGGCGTGCGTATCGCTGATGCCGCACGTTTGCGCCTGGGTGCTTACGTCGGAGAAGGCACCACCGTGATGCACGAAGGTTTCATCAACTTCAACGCCGGCACCGAAGGCCCGGGCATGATCGAAGGCCGCGTTTCCGCTGGCGTATTCGTCGGCAAGGGTTCCGATCTGGGCGGCGGTTGCTCGACCATGGGCACTCTGTCGGGCGGCGGCAACATCGTGATCAAGGTTGGCGAAGGCTGCCTGATCGGCGCCAACGCTGGTATCGGTATTCCGTTGGGCGATCGCAACACTGTTGAGTCGGGCCTGTACGTGACGGCTGGCACCAAGGTTGCGCTGCTGGACGAAAACAACAACCTGGTTAAAGTCGTGAAGGCACGTGAGCTGGCCGGTCAGACTGACCTGCTGTTCCGTCGCAATTCGGAAACCGGCGCTGTGGAATGCAAGACCCACAAATCGGCGATCGAACTGAACGAAGCGCTGCACGCTCACAACTAAGCAGCCATACGATCCCCCTGTGGGAGCGAGCTTGCTCGCGAAGGCGTGCGGTCAGTCAACAACATCGCTGAATGACACGACGCTTTCGCGAGCAAGCTCGCTCCCACAAGGTTCGGTGTATACCCGCCCAAGTTCACAGGGCTGAACAGATGATGATTCCCTCCCCCTGGCGTGCCGATTTCCCGGCCATCGCCGCACTGCAACGGCAAGACCAGACCTATCTGGACAACGCCGCCACCGCGCAAAAACCGCAGGCCCTGCTCGACGCGCTGACGCATTACTACGCCAATGGCGCAGCCAATGTGCATCGCGCGCAACACCTGCCCGGCGCTCACGCGACGCAGGCGTTCGAAGACAGTCGGCTCAAGGTTGCCCAGTGGCTGAATGCCGGTGACAGTGGGCAGATCATCTTTACCCACGGCGCCACCAGTGCGCTGAATCTCCTGGCCTATGGCCTCGAACATCTTTTCCACCCGGGCGATGAAATTGTCATCAGCGCCCTGGAGCACCATGCCAACCTGCTGCCGTGGCAGCAACTGGCGCAACGGCGCAATCTGAAACTGGTGATCCTGCCGCTGGATGCTGACGGCCTGATCGACCTCGCTGCCGCTGTGCATCTGATCGGCCCGCGCACGCGCTTGCTGGCGGTCAGTCAGTTGTCCAACGTGCTCGGCGCATGGCAGCCATTGCCGGCGTTGCTGGGCATGGCCAAGGCGCAGAACGCGCTAACCGTGGTCGATGGCGCGCAAGGCGTGGTGCATGGTCGGCATGACGTGCAGGCGCTGGGTTGCGACTTTTATGTGTTTTCCAGCCACAAGCTCTATGGCCCCGATGGCCTCGGCGTGCTGTTCGGGCGCAACGCTGCGCTGGAGTGGTTGAAGCCTTGGCAGTTCGGCGGTGAGATGGTGCTGGAAGCCAACTATCACGACTCGCGCTTCCGCCCTGCGCCGCTGGGTTTCGAGGCGGGTACGCCGCCGATTGCCAGTGTCATCGGCCTTGGCGCGACGCTGGATTATCTGGCGGGTCTGGATCAGGACGCGGTGTCTGCCCATGAAGCCGCGCTACATGACTATCTACTGCGTGGACTCGCGGCGCGTAACGGCATTCGTCTGCTCGGCAAGCCGCAACTGGCGCTGGCGAGCTTTGTCGTCGAGGGTGTGCATAACGCTGATCTGGCACACTTGCTGACTGAGCAAGGGATCGCCGTGCGCGCCGGCCATCACTGCGCGATGCCGCTGCTGAAAAGCTTCGAACTGGCCGGGGCGATTCGTGTGTCGCTGGCGCTGTACAACGATTCCGAGGATCTGGAGCGCTTCTTTGAAGCACTGGATCAGGCATTGGAGTTGTTGCGATGAGCTTGCCGGTCGCAGCGGCAGAGGCGCTGCAGACTTTTCAGAACGCAGCCGGCTGGGAACAACGGGCGCGGTTGTTGATGCAGTTTGGTGATCGTCTGCCGCCGCTGGATGACACGGACAAGTGCGACGCTAATCGGGTGCATGGCTGTGAGAGTCAGGTGTGGCTGGTTGGCGAACTGCACGACGGTCACTGGCAATTCAGCGCCAGCAGCGATGCGCGGATGATTCGCGGGTTGGTGGCGTTGTTGCTGTTGCGGGTTAACGGCTTGTCGGCCGCTGAATTGCAGCAGGTTGATTTGCCGGACTGGTTCAATCAGCTAGGCCTTTCGCGCCAGCTATCGCCATCGCGCAGCAATGGCCTCAATGCCGTGCTCCAGCGAATGAATGAGCTGGCCGGTTAATCGCCATCGCTGGCAAGCAAGCTCCCACAGGTGTTTCAGTGGATTCACCTTGTCTGTGAACACCATAGAACCCTGTGGGAGCTGGCTTGCCAGCGATGGGGCCATCAGCCACACAGATTAAACCTGAGGTTTGACCCGGTCAGCCGGACGCCGAACACCTGCCACAATCTTGTCCACAGCCTTGGTCGCAGCCACCATCCCGAACGTCGCCGTGACCATCATCACCGCGCCAAACCCGCCTGCGCAATCCAGCTTCACCCCGTCACCAACAAAACTCTTCTGCAGACAAATGCTGCCATCCGGCTTCGGATAGCGCAGTTGCTCCGTGGAAAACACACACGGCACGCTGTAATGACGGGTCACGGTGCGCGAAAAACCATAATCACGACGCAACGTCGAACGTACTTTCGAGGCCAACGGGTCATTGAATGTGCGGTTGAGGTCGCAGACCTGGATCAGCGTCGGATCAATCTGCCCGCCCGCACCGCCAGTGGTGATGATCTGGATCTTGCGGCGTTTGCACCAGGCGATCAGCGCAGCCTTGGCGTTGACCGCGTCAATGCAGTCGATCACGCAGTCGATGTTCGGCGTGATGTATTCGGCCATGGTCTCGCGGGTGACGAAATCCGCCACCGCGTGCACGGTGCAATCCGGGTTGATCCCGCGCAGACGCTCGGCCATCACTTCGACCTTGGGCTTGCCGACGGTGCTGTCCAGCGCATGCAACTGGCGGTTGGCGTTGCTGACGCAGACGTCATCGAGGTCGAACAGCGAAATCTCGCCGACGCCACAGCGAGCCATGGCTTCCGCCGCCCAGGAACCGACGCCACCGACGCCGACGATCGCCACATGGGCCGCGCGCAAGCGCTCCAGGCCTTCAATGCCATACAAACGGGCGATGCCTGCAAACCGCGGATCTTCTGTACTCATGACCATTACCCCAAAAACCGGCGCGCATTATAGGGCTACGCGGCGACAAGTTCTAAACATCAGCTACAAGTGTAAGAACTTAAGTCAAAGTCGGCTGCCCAATGTCGGGCATTTCCCTGTCTGATGTACGACTTGCGAACTGCCGGTGTAGGATGCGCGCCCCTCGGGCGTCTAGCCGACCGATCCTTCGTTCCACAGCCTTTGGAACCCGAAATAGCTATGTCATCGCGTAAATTTGGACTCAACCTGGTGGTGGTTCTGGCAATCGCCGCCCTGTTCACCGGTTTCTGGGCGCTGATCAATCGCCCGGTTTCCGCGCCGAACTGGCCGGAGCAGATCTCCGGTTTCTCCTATTCGCCTTTCCAGCAGGGACAATATCCGCAGAAGGATCAGTACCCGACTGACGACGAAATGCGCCGCGATCTGGAGATCATGAGCAAGCTGACGGACAACATCCGTATCTACTCGGTCGACGGTTCGCTGCAAGACATCCCGAAACTGGCTGAAGAATTCGGCCTGCGCGTGACGCTGGGGATCTGGATCAGCCCGGACCAGGAACGCAACGAACGGGAAATCACCCGCGCCATCGAACTGGCCAACACTTCGCGCAGTGTGGTGCGCGTGGTGGTCGGTAACGAAGCGATTTTCCGCAAGGAAATCACCGCCCAAGAGCTGAGCGTGTTGCTCGATCGAGTGCGCGCTGCGGTGAAAGTGCCGGTGACCACCTCCGAGCAATGGCACGTCTGGGAAGAACATCCAGAGCTGGCCAAGCACGTTGACCTGATCGCCGCCCACGTTCTGCCGTACTGGGAGTTCATCCCGGTCGACAAGGCCGGCCAGTTCGTGTTCGACCGTGCCCGCGACCTGAAAAAGATGTTCCCGAAAAAACCGCTGCTGCTTTCCGAAGTGGGCTGGCCGAGCAACGGTCGCATGCGCGGTGGCGCCGATGCGTCGCCGGCAGATCAGGCGATCTACCTGCGTAACCTGGTCAACAAGCTCAACCGCCAAGGCTTCAACTACTTCGTGATCGAAGCGTTTGACCAGCCGTGGAAGGCCAGCGATGAAGGTTCGGTCGGCGCGTACTGGGGCGTGTTCAACGCCGCGCGCCAGCAGAAATTCAACTTCGAAGGCCCGGTGGTCGCGATCCCGCAATGGCGTGTACTGGCCATCGGTTCGGTGGTGCTGGCGCTGCTGTCGCTGACCTTGCTGATGATCGACGGCTCGGCCCTGCGTCAGCGTGGGCGAATCTTCCTGACCTTTATCGCGTTCCTTTGCGGGTCGGTGCTGGTGTGGATCGGTTACGACTACAGCCTGCAATACAGCACGTGGTTCAGTTTGACGGTGGGCTTCCTCTTGGCGCTCGGTGCGCTTGGGGTATTTATCGTCTTGCTGACGGAGGCGCATGAGCTGGCCGAAGCGGTGTGGATTCACAAGCGTCGGCGCGAGTTCCTGCCGGTCGAGGGCGACTCCAGCTATCGCCCGAAAGTCTCGATCCACGTGCCGTGCTACAACGAGCCGCCGGAGATGGTCAAACAGACCCTCGACGCCCTCGCCGCGCTGGATTATCCGGACTACGAAGTCCTGATCATCGACAACAACACCAAGGATCCGGCGGTGTGGGAGCCGGTGCGCGACTACTGTGAAACCCTCGGCCCGCGCTTCAAGTTCTTCCACGTCTCGCCCTTGGCCGGTTTCAAGGGCGGCGCGCTGAACTACCTGATTCCACACACCGCCAAGGACGCCGAAGTGATCGCGGTGATCGACTCCGATTACTGCGTGCACCCGAACTGGCTCAAGCACATGGTGCCGCACTTCGCCGACCCGAAAATCGCCGTGGTGCAGTCGCCGCAGGATTATCGCGACCAGAACGAGAGCACCTTCAAGAAGCTCTGCTACGCCGAATACAAAGGCTTCTTCCACATCGGCATGGTCACCCGTAACGATCGTGACGCGATCATTCAGCACGGCACCATGACCATGACCCGCCGTTCGGTGCTGGAAGAATTGGGTTGGGCCGACTGGTGCATCTGTGAAGACGCCGAACTCGGCCTGCGCGTGTTCGAGAAAGGCCTGTCGGCAGCGTATTACCACGACAGCTACGGCAAGGGGCTGATGCCGGATACGTTTATCGACTTCAAGAAACAGCGTTTCCGTTGGGCTTACGGCGCGATCCAGATCATCAAACGCCACACCGCCAGCCTGCTGCGCGGCAAGGACACCGAACTGACACGCGGCCAGCGTTACCACTTCCTCGCAGGCTGGTTGCCGTGGGTCGCGGACGGCATGAACATCTTCTTCACCGTCGGCGCGCTGTTGTGGTCGGCGGCGATGATCATCGTGCCGCAACGGGTCGATCCGCCGCTGCTGATCTTTGCAATTCCGCCATTGGCACTGTTCGTGTTCAAGGTCGGCAAGATCATCTTCCTTTATCGTCGCGCCGTCGGCGTAAACCTGAAAGATGCCTTCTGCGCGGCGCTGGCCGGGCTGGCGTTGTCGCACACCATCGCCAAAGCGGTGCTGTACGGCTTCTTCACCAGCAGCATTCCGTTCTTCCGCACGCCGAAAAATGCCGACAACCATGGCTTCTGGGTGGCGATTTCCGAGGCGCGGGAAGAGCTGTTCATCATGCTGTTGTTGTGGGGCGCGGCGCTCGGGATCTTCCTGGTCAACGGCATGCCAAGCAACGACATGCGCTTCTGGGTAGTGATGTTGCTGGTGCAGTCGCTGCCGTATCTGGCGGCGCTGATCATGGCGTTCCTGTCGTCGCTGCCCAAACCGGCCGCTGCGCCTGAGCCGGCGCCGGTCGTCTAAATCCTCATCGATGCACTAAACGGCGGCCAATGGCCGCCGTTTTGCTTTAAGATAACCGCCATTTTGCGGGGCTTGGCGTGATAACCGGTGTAACTGACCGAACCCAATCCCTGTGGGAGCGAGCTTGCTCGCGAAGGCTTTGTAACATTCAACCCTTATGTTGCCTGATACACCGCTTTCGCGAGCAAGCTCGCTCCCACATTGGCCCCAGCCCAATTTCAAGCTCCCGGAGTTTTCCATGACGGCCCACGCCGACCTTTCGCCGACCCTCCAACTCGCCATCGACCTGATTCGCCGTCCGTCCGTGACGCCGGTCGACGCCGATTGCCAGAAGCAGATGATGCAGCGCCTGGGCGATGCCGGTTTCACGCTCGAGCCGATGCGCATCGAAGATGTGGATAACTTCTGGGCGACCCACGGCAACAACGATGGCCCGGTGCTGTGCTTCGCTGGCCACACCGACGTGGTGCCGACCGGTCCGGTGACCGCGTGGCAGATCGATCCGTTCAACGCCGTAATCGATGAACACGGCATGCTCTGCGGTCGTGGCGCGGCAGACATGAAAGGCAGTCTGGCGTCGATGACCGTCGCCGCCGAACGCTTCGTCGCCGACTACCCGAACCACAAGGGCAAGGTCGCGTTCCTGATCACCAGCGACGAAGAAGGCCCGGCGCACCACGGCACCAAGGCTGTGGTCGAACGCCTTGCCGCGCGTAACGAGCGTCTGGACTGGTGCATCGTCGGCGAACCGTCGAGCACCACTTTGGTTGGCGACGTGGTGAAAAACGGCCGTCGCGGCTCGCTGGGCGCCAAGCTCACCGTCAAAGGCATTCAGGGCCACGTCGCTTACCCGCATCTGGCGAAAAATCCGATCCACCTCGCCGCTCCGGCGCTGGCCGAACTGGCCGCCGAGCATTGGGATCACGGCAACGATTTCTTCCCGCCGACCAGTTTCCAGATTTCCAACGTCAACTCCGGTACTGGCGCGACCAACGTGATTCCGGGTGATCTGGTGGCGGTGTTCAACTTCCGTTTCTCTACCGAATCGACCGTCGAAGGCCTGCAGAAACGCGTGGCCGATATTCTCGACAAGCACGATCTGGACTGGCACATCGACTGGGCGCTGTCCGGTCTGCCGTTCCTCACCGAACCGGGCGCGCTGCTCGACGCGGTGTCGGCGAGCATCAAGGCGATCACCGGTCGCGAGACCAAGGCGTCGACCAGCGGCGGCACCTCCGATGGTCGTTTCATCGCGACCATGGGCACGCAAGTGGTTGAACTGGGCCCGGTCAACGCGACCATTCACCAGGTCAACGAACGCGTGCTGGCGGCGGATCTCGACGTACTGACCGAGATCTACTACCAGACAATGATCAAGTTGCTCGCCTGATGCTCGCTTGCCCCATTTGCAGTGAACCGCTGAATGCGGTGGACAACGGCGTGGTCTGCCCCGCCGGCCACCGCTTCGACCGCGCGCGGCAGGGTTACCTGAACCTGCTGCCGGTGCAGCACAAAAACAGCCGCGACCCTGGCGACAACCAGGCCATGGTCGAAGCGCGTCGCGACTTCCTCAACGCCGGCCATTACGCGCCGGTCGCAAAGCGTCTGGCCGAACTGGCAGCGAGTTATGCGCCGGAGCGCTGGGTCGATATCGGTTGTGGCGAGGGTTATTACACCGCGCAGATCGCCGAGGCCCTGCCGAACGCTGATGGCTACGCGCTGGACATCTCCCGCGAAGCGGTCAAACGCGCCTGCAAACGCAATCCGGCGATTAGCTGGTTGATCGCCAGCATGGCCCGGGTGCCGTTGGCGTCGGGCAGTTGCCAGTTTCTCGCCAGCGTTTTCAGTCCACTGGACTGGGAAGAAGCCAAGCGCCTGCTCAGTGTTGGCGGCGGTTTGATGAAAGTCGGTCCGACCAGCGGCCATCTGATGGAACTGCGCGAACGCCTGTACGACGAAGTGCGCGAATACACCGACGACAAGCATCTGGCCCTGGTGCCGGAAGGCATGGCGCTGGCGCACAGTGAAACCCTGGAATTCAAGCTGACGCTGGACAAGCCCGAGGATCGCGCCAACCTGTTGGCGATGACGCCCCACGGCTGGCGCGCCAGTGCCGAGCGTCGCGCAGCGGTGATCGAACAGGCTGAGCCGTTCGAGACCACCGTGTCGATGCGCTACGATTATTTCGTTCTTCAATAACTTTTGGTCTCGGGCGAGTGCCCGGGGCCGGCTAAATCCGCGAATGGATTTTTCAGACCCGCAGTGAGGACATCCATGCGCCAACCGGACATCGAGATTTACCTGAAAGACGCCGACGTCGACCACAAGGCCATTTCGGCCTGGCTGGGCGCCGCGCTGGGCCCGTGCAGTGACTGGGTACAGAAAGGCCAGACCTACAAATGCAAGGCCGGCAACGTGCCAGTGACCTGGCTGCCGAAAGCCGTGGGCAAGTGGAACAGCTTGTACCTGGAAAGCGACCAGACTCCGTGGGACGACGACATCGCCTGCGCCCGCGCCGCGTTTGCTGCGCTGAACGTGGAAGTGCGTTGCGCGCCGGGGACGTGGGTCGAGGAAGAAGGTGAGGAAACGGCAGATCGCTGGATGCGCATCAGCGCAGACGGTGAAGAAGAAATCACCTGGAAAACGGCGTAACAACAGGCAACGCGGATACAAATGTGGGAGTGAGCCTGCTCGCGAATGCGTAGTGTCAGTCGATATGAATGGTGACTGATACACCGCATTCGCGAGCAGGCTCGCTCCCACAGTGGTTTTCAGCGACTTACAGGCCTACAACATCCTCAGCCTGCAAACCCTTCTCGCCGGTAATCACCGCGTACTCAACCTGTTGGCCTTCAGTCAGCGACCGGTGCCCTTCGCCGCGAATCGCGCGGTAGTGCACGAACACGTCCACCCCGTCTTCGCGCTGGATAAAGCCGTAACCCTTGGCGTCGTTGAACCACTTCACGTTGCCGGTTTCACGTGTTGCCATCTGTTCATACTCCTTTTTTATTATTGAACAGGCTTTTCGCAGGAAAGCCTTAGAGGAACGTCAGCCTGTGTCCGACGTCCATAAAGGGCCCCGGCGACAGACCGCCGAGTATATGACAGGCGCGGAAAGTCTCAACTGGAGATTACTTCGCCGCTTTTTTGCCGATTTTCGGTGAATACGGCAAACTGTCGCCCTCCCGAGCAAACGCTCGGTTTTATTCACTCACGCAGAAGCCGTATGACCCGTTCCCCGTTCCGCCGTCTTGTGTTTGGCACCTTGCGCCGACTGTTGTACCTCTGGGTTCGCTCGGAGACGATCAACCAGTCGTCGTTCACCCTCAACCTCGACCGCAGTCGTCCGGTGTTCTACGTCCTGCAAAACCCTTCGCTGACCGATCTGGCCGTGCTCGACACCGAGTGCACCAAGGCCGGGCTGCCGCGCCCGGTGCTGCCGGTGTCGGTGGGTTCGCTGATCGAACCGGCGGCGTTTTTCTACCTGACGCCGGATCCCGACTGGCTCGGTCGCCAGGACAAACGCGGCGCACCGCCGACGCTGACCCGATTGGTTAGCGCCCTCACCCAAAACGCGGCCGAAGACGCGCAGATCATTCCGGTCAGCGTGTTCTGGGGCCAATCGCCGGACAGCGAAAACAGTCCGTGGAAGCTGTTGTTTGCCGACAGCTGGGCCGTCACCGGGCGCCTGCGTCGCTTGCTGAGCATCATCGTCCTCGGCCGTAAAACCCGAGTGCAGTTCTCCGCGCCGATCCACCTGCGTGAACTGATCGAGCACAACAAGGGCCACGAACGCACCGTGCGCATGGCCCAGCGGATCCTGCGGGTGCACTTCCGCAATCTGAAAGCGGCGGTGATCGGCCCGGACATTTCCCACCGCCGTAACCTGGTCAAAGGCCTGCTCAACCAGCCGCTGGTCAAGCAAGCGATCCTCGACGAAGCCGAGCGCGAAAACATCTCCGCGGAAAAAGCCAAGGCCCAGGCCCTGCGCTACGGCAACGAGATCGCCTCGGACTACACCTACACCGCGATCCGTTTCCTCGAAGTGGTGCTGAGCTGGTTCTGGAACAAGATCTACGACGGCATCAAAGTCAACCACATCGAAGGCGTGCAGAAAGTCGCGCAGGGTCACGAAGTGATCTACGTGCCATGCCACCGCAGCCACATCGACTACCTGCTGCTCTCGTATTTGCTGTTCCGCAACGGCCTGACTCCGCCGCACATCGCCGCCGGGATCAACCTGAACATGCCGGTGATCGGCAGCCTGCTGCGCCGTGGCGGCGCATTTTTCATGCGCCGCACGTTCAAGGGCAATCCACTGTACACCTCGGTGTTCAACGAATACCTGCACACGCTGTTCACCAAAGGTTTCCCGGTCGAGTACTTCGTCGAGGGCGGCCGCTCGCGCACCGGGCGCATGCTGCAACCGAAAACCGGGATGCTTGCGATCACCCTGCGCAGTTTCCTGCGTTCGTCGCGCATGCCGATCGTGTTTGTGCCGGTGTACATCGGTTACGAACGCGTATTGGAAGGTCGCACCTACCTCGGCGAACTGCGTGGCGCGAGCAAGAAGAAAGAATCGATCTTCGACATTTTCAAAGTCATCGGCGCACTCAAGCAACGCTTCGGTCAGGTTGCGGTGAATTTCGGTGAGCCGATCAAACTGGCGGAATTCCTCGACGCCGAGCAACCGGACTGGCGCCAGCAGGAACTCGGCCCGCAGTACAAACCGGCGTGGCTGAACGAAACCACCAACCGCCTCGGCGAAAAAGTCGCGCAGCATTTGAACGAAGCGGCGGCGATCAACCCGGTCAACCTTGTCGCCCTCGCGCTGCTGTCGACCACGCGGCTGGCGCTGGACGATCGCGCGATGGCGCGGGTGCTGGATCTGTACCTGGCGCTCCTGCGCAAAGTCCCGTACTCGCCGCACACCACACTGCCGGAAGGCGATGGTCGTGCGCTGATCGAGCACGTGAAGGACATGGACCTGCTCGCCGAGCAGAACGATGCGCTGGGCAAGATTCTCTATCTGGATGAGCAAAACGCCGTCCTGATGACCTACTACCGCAACAACGTCTTGCACATCTTTGCCCTGCCGGCGCTGCTGGCGAGCTTCTTCCAGAGCGCCTCGCGCATGAGCCGAGAACAGATCCTGCGCTATACCCGTGCGCTGTATCCGTACTTGCAGTCGGAGCTGTTCATTCGCTGGACGCTGGACGAACTCGACGGCGTAGTCGATCAGTGGCTGGAAGCGTTCGTCGAGCAAGGTTTGCTGCGTTTCGAGAAGGATGTGTACCTGCGTCCAGCGCCAAGCTCGCGACATTTCGTCCTGCTGACTCTGCTGTCGAAAAGCATCGCCCAGACCTTGCAGCGCTTCTACATGACCGTGTCCTTGCTGCTCAACAGCGGCCAGAACAGCATCAGCGCCGAAGAACTGGAAGACCTCTGCACGGTCATGGCTCAACGCCTGTCTATCCTCCACGGCCTCAACGCCCCGGAGTTCTTTGACAAGAGCCTGTTCCGTCACTTCATCCAGACGATGCTCGACCTCGACGTGCTGCGTCGTGACGAGGCCGGCAAACTGAGTTATCACGAACTGCTCGGCGAGCTGGCTGAGGGTGCGGCCAAACGCGTGCTGCCGGCGGAGATTCGTTTGTCGATCCGTCAGGTCGCGCTGCATCGCAGTGAAGATGCTGCAGATCAGGTCGTCGCCTCACCCGAGACCTGATGCAAACCCTGTGGGAGCGACGGTGCGACGATTCGACTTGCTCGCGAAGGCATTGCTTCAGTCACTGTTAAAGTCGACTGACACACCGCCTTCGCGAGCAAGCTCGCTCCCCCATTGAAAAGGAGAACTTCCGATGAAAAAACTGACTCTGCTCGCCGCCGCCACATTGCTGAGCGCCTGCCAATCGACCACCCCTGCCGGCAAGGTCGGCCTCGACGGTGAAGTGTTCTATCTGCAACGCATCGCCCTGCCACCGAGCGCGACCCTCAGCGTCAGCCTGCAAGACGTTTCATTGGCCGACGCGCCAGCCGTGGTGCTGGACGAGCAAAAAGGCCCGGTCAAAGGCCAGGTGCCGCTGCCCTTCCACCTGAGCTACGATCCGGCCCAGGTCAAACCTGGCCATCGTTACTCGGTCAGCGCGCGCATCGAGGTCAATGGTGAGCTGATGTTCATCACCACCGAAAACCACGCCGTGCAACTCGACGGCAACGATCCGCAACCGCTGAAAATTCGCGTCGACGCCGTTCGTTAATTCATTTTCCGCAACCCTTTTCCGCAAAAAGGAAGCCGCCATGCTCCGCCCTACCCTTCGCTTCGCCGGCCTGTGCGCAGGCCTGATGATCTCCGCCAGCGCGCTGGCCCTGTCGCTCAGCGACCTGTCACAAAAAGATGCCACCGGCGGCCTCAAGGATGCCCTGACCCAAGGCGCACAAATCGCCGTCAAGCAACTGGGCACACCCGGCGGGTTCAGCAACAACCCGGACGTGAAGATCGAACTGCCGGGCAAACTCGGCAAAGCCGCGAGCAAGATGAAAGCCTTCGGCATGGGCGCTCAGGTTGAAGAACTGGAAACCGCCATGAACAAGGCTGCGGAATCCGCCGTGACTCAGGCCCAGCCAATCCTCGTCGACGCCGTGAAGAAAATGAGCGTGGAAGACGCCAAAGGCATCCTCAGCGGCGGCAAGGATTCAGCCACGCAATACCTCGACAAATCCAGCCGCGAACAGATCCGCACCAAGTTCCTGCCGATCGTCAAACAGGCGACTGACAAGGTTGGCGTAGCGCAGAAGTACAACTCGTTCGCGGGTCAGGCTGCTGCATTTGGCGTTGTTGATGCGAAGAGCGCCAATGTTGAGAATTACGTGACCGAGCAGGCGCTGAATGGCTTGTTCGAAATGATTGGCAAACAGGAAGAAACCATCCGCCAGAACCCGGCTGCTGCGGCGACCAGCCTGGCGAAGAAGGTGTTCGGCACGTTGTAATGTGCTGAACGACAAAAAGCCCGCTGACCTTCACCGGTTCAGCGGGCTTTTTTGTGGGCGTCAGTTTTGCGGATCGACTTGATCGAGGACGCGATTCACCGACAGCTCAGCGAGGGAAATCATCTGCTGAATACCCAGAAGCTGACTACACGTCGGGCCATTCAGGGTGAACGCCAGTTCGCTGGCCATGATGTTGGCTGAGGCCAGGGTTTCACAGGCGTGAGTGAGTAATGTTTCGGAATCGACTTCGGGAAGGACGGTAAAAATTGTGCTGGGATGGCTGACGGGTTGGGGGGGATTGGGTGTGGTTTTGAACATGGCGAAATCTCCTGAAGTAGTGGAGCCACCACCGTTCGCTGCGAAACGAAAGTTAGGTGGCAGCTGTACGCAGGTTCGCAGACCGGGACTTCAGGCACCCGGCATACCCGAAGGTATCCCGCGCACAACCGCCATGACACAGGCATAAAAAAGCGCCCGCTTTCGGATGGTGGACGCTGTGCGTCTGAAGTTTAACCGGGCTGCGAAACCCGGTCGCTGATTTTTGCAGCGACAGACCTAGCCTAGAGATCGCGCTTCCGACGGACAACCTGAAAACCTTGTGGGAAGGTTCTGTGTTTTCGTAACTTGGCTAAACAACTTTGCCTGTCCGATCGTCATCGCCAGCAGGGTCACTCCTACAGTTAAATGGAGTACACCTGCAAAAAACGGGTCGGCTATCAGGCCGCCTTCGCGAGCAGGCTCGCTCCCACAGTTGAACTGAGTACACCTGCAGAAAACAGGTCGGCTGTCAGGCCGCCTTCGCGAGCAGGCTCGCTCCTACAGTTGGATTGCGTACATCTGCAAGAAACAGGTCGGCTGTCAGGCCGCCTTCGCGAGCAGGCTCGCTCCTACAGTTGGATTGCGTACATCTGCAAGAAACAGGTCGGCTGTCAGGCCGCCTTCGCGAGCAGGCTCGCTCCCACAGAAGAGCCAGAGCAACTCGCTTCTGCTCCTCACCACTCAACACAATGAGCGTTAGCTCGAGTACAGCTTTTGATCTGAAGGCCCGTCGGCAGGCTGAGTGGAGGGATTGATCCGGGGGTAGGCGCGCAGCGCCGTTCGACGAAGTCGAACACATCGAAAGGAGGTGCAGCGAAGCAAACCGGAAGCGATGCCCCCGGATCGATCCCGGAGCGAAGGAACCCCGAGCCCCAGCGAGCGGGCCGAACGTCAGGGCACAGACCTTTGGTTCCTTTGGGGCGTTTGCCAAAGGGACTCGCTGTAAAAGCGAAACCGCCAGCGACAGCGCCCGCAGAAACGGATATTCACCCAAACCCCAAGAACATGGTCGGCCCGAAGGCCGCCACGTCAAACGCAGATCAAACCTCCCGGCGAACCCTGAACCAAGCCGCATACAACGCCGGCAAAAACAACAGCGTCAACGCCGTCGCAACAATCAACCCCCCCATAATCGCCACCGCCATCGGCCCAAAAAACACACTGCGCGACAACGGAATCATCGCCAAAACCGCCGCCAACGCCGTCAACACAATCGGCCTGAAGCGTCGAACCGTAGCCTCGATAATCGCCTGCCAAGGCTTAAGCCCCGAGGCAATATCCTGCTCGATCTGATCCACCAGAATCACCGAATTACGCATGATCATCCCGGACAGCGCAATCGTCCCCAACATCGCCACAAACCCGAACGGCTGACGGAACACCATCAAGAACAGCGTCACCCCGATCAACCCCAAAGGCGCCGTCAAAAACACCATCGCCGTGCGCGAAAAACTGCGCAACTGCACCATCAGCAGCGTCAGCACCACGACAATGAACATCGGCACCCCGGCATTCACCGACTTCTGCCCACGCTCGGAATCCTCCACCGTGCCGCCGACATCCAACAGATAACCATCCGGTAACTCGGCACGAATAGAATCCAGCGTCGGCATGATCTGCTTGACCAACGTCGCCGGCTGCTCCTTGCCATAAATATCCGCGCGCACGGTCACGTTCGGCAGCCGATTGCGGTGCCAGATAATCCCTTCCTCAAAGCCATATTCCAGCGTGGCAATCTGCGACAACGCCACACTGCGGCCGTTATCCGTCGGCACCGCCAGACTCGGCAGCAACGACAACTCAGTGCGCTCATGCACCGTGCCTCGCAGCAGAATCTCGATCAATTCGTTGTCTTCGCGATACTGACTGACACTCGACCCGGTCAACGAACTCTGCAGGAATTTCGCCAGATTCGCCGTGCTCACGCCCAGCGCCCGGGCGCGATCCTGATCGATATTCAGGTACACGACCTTGCTCGGCTCTTCCCAATCCAGATGCACATTGACCACATGTGGATTTTCGCGAACCTTGGCCGCCACCTTGCGCGCCAACGCACGAACCTCTTCGATGTGTTCACCGGTCACGCGGAACTGCACCGGATAACCAACCGGCGGGCCGTTCTCCAGTCGTGTCACCCGCGAGCGCAGCGCCGGGAACTGCTCGTTCAGCGTTTCAATCAACCAGGTGCGCAGCGCTTCCCGCTCTTCGATGGTCTTCGCCAACACCACAAACTGGGCGAAGCTCGCCGCTGGCAGTTGTTGATCGAGCGGCAGATAGAAACGCGGCGATCCGGTGCCGACATAAGCCACGTAATTATCGATGCCCGCATGATCCTTGAGCATCGCCTCCAGCCGTTTGACCTCACCGGTGGTGTTGGCCAGCGAAGCGCCTTCAGCCAGCTTCAGATCGACCATCAACTCCAGTCGATTGGAAGCCGGAAAGAACTGCTGCGGGACGAAGCGGAACAACACCACCGAGGCGATAAACAACCCGACCGTCAGCACGATCACGGTCTTGCGATGCATCACGCACCACTCGACCAGACGCCGAACCCGCTGATAAAACGGCGTGCCATACGGATCCGGCTGACCATCGCCAGTGCCATGTTTGGCCGCATGAATTTTCGCCAGATCCGGCAGGAGTTTTTCCCCCAGATACGGCACGAACATCACCGCCGCCACCCACGAAGCGAGCAACGCAATCGTGACCACCTGAAAGATCGAACGGGTGTATTCGCCCGTGCCGGACTGCGCGGTGGCAATCGGCAAAAAACCTGCGGCGGTAATCAATGTCCCGGTGAGCATCGGGAACGCGGTGCTGGTCCAGGCGTAGCTCGCCGCGCGGATGCGATCGAAGCCCTGCTCCATTTTGATCGCCATCATTTCCACGGCGATGATCGCGTCGTCCACCAGCAAGCCCAGCGCCAGCACCAACGCGCCAAGGGAGATCTTGTGCAGGCCGATGCCGAGGTAATACATGCAGGCGAAGGTCATCGCCAGCACCAGCGGAATGGTCAGCGCCACCACCATGCCGGTACGCACGCCGAGGGAGAAGAAGCTCACCAGCAAGACAATCGCCAGCGCCTCGACCAGCACCTGGACGAACTCGCCGACTCCAGTTTTCACCGCCGCCGGCTGGTCGGAAACCTTGCGCAATTGCATGCCGGCCGGAAGGTTTTTCTGGATGCGCGAGAACTCGCCCTCCAGCGCTTTACCGAGCACCAGAATGTCACCGCCATCCTTCATCGCCACGGCCAGACCAATCGCATCTTCGCCCATGAAGCGCATGCGCGGCGCCGGTGGATCGTTGAACCCGCGACGCACATCGGCAACATCGGAGATCCGAAACGTACGATCGCCGACGCGGATCGGGAAGTTTTTTATCTCCTCGACCGTCTGAAAATTCCCCGATACCCGTAGCTGCAAACGCTCGTTACCGGTTTCGAAGAACCCGGCGGTCGATACCGCGTTCTGCTCTTGCAGCGCCTGTTGCACCGCCGCCAGTGGCAAGCCGAGGGTCGCCAGTTTGACGTTGGACAGCTCGACCCAGATTTTCTCGTCCTGCAAACCGAGCAGGTCGACTTTGCCGACATCCTTGACCCGCTGCAGCTGGATCTGGATGCGGTCGGCGTAATCCTTGAGCACCGCGTAATCGAAACCATCGCCACTCAGCGCATAGATATTGCCGAACGTGGTGCCGAATTCATCGTTGAAAAACGGCCCCTGAATATCCGGCGGCAAGGTCTGGCGAATATCACTGACCTTCTTGCGCACCTGATACCAGAGGTCGGGAATCTCCTTGGAGTGCATCGAGTCACGGGCAATGAACGTGACTTGCGATTCACCGGGGCGCGAGAACGAGAGGATGCGTTCGTATTCGCCGGTTTCCATCAGTTTCTTTTCGATGCGTTCGGTGACCTGACGCGAGACTTCCTGCGCGGTCGCCCCCGGCCATCGGGTCTGGATGACCATGGCCTTGAAGGTGAACGGCGGGTCTTCACTCTGGCCGAGTTTGGTGTAGGACAAGGCGCCGACGATGGCCAGCAAAAGCATCAGGAACAGTACGATCTGGCGATTACGCAGCGCCCATTCGGAAAGGTTGAAGCGCATCGGGGCTTACTCCTTGTCCGCCAGATTGACCACACGGTTGGAGCGATCCACCGGACGCACCTGCTGCCCTTCGAGCAACACATGCACGCCGGCCGCGACCACCCAGTCGCTGGCGTTCAAGCCTTCGAGCACCGGCACGTTTTTCTCGCCGAACGGGCCGATGCGCACTGGAGTTTTCTTCAAGGTGTTGTTGCCGTTGACGACCCAAACGTAGGTCGCGCCGTTTTCCGCGGTGAGTGCCGAGAGCGGCACCGACAGGGAAACGCTGTCGGCCGATTGCACAAATACCCGAGCGCTTTGGCCCAGTTCGGCCGGGACTTTGCCGCTGGTAAAGGAGATGCGTGCGGCGAAGGTACGCGAGCGTGGATCGGCGGCGGGCGACAGTTCGCGGATCTGTCCGGCGAAGCGCTGATTCTGTTGGGTCCACAGTTCGACCGTCACGGGTTGACCGACCTTGAAGCGGCCGAAGCTCTGCTCCGGCAGGCTGATCAGCACTTCGCGCTCGCCGTCGGTGGCGAGGGTGAACACGGTTTGCCCGGCGGCAATCACTTGTCCCACTTCGACCGAACGTTTGGCCACCACGCCATCCTGCGGCGCACGCAGCACTGCGTAACTGGCCTGATTGGTCGAGACGTTGAATTCAGCTTTGATTTGTTTGAGGCGGGCTTCGCCGGAGCGGTAAAGGTTTTCGGCGTTGTCGTAAGCCGAGCGACTAACCATCTGCCGATCCATCAAGGTTTTGTAGCGATCGCGCTCGGCGCGCACCAGATTGAGATTGGCTTCAGCGGCGGCGACCTGAGCGCGGGTGGCTTCCAGTTGCAGGCGCACGTCTTGCGGATCGAGTTCGGCGAGTGGCTGATCGGCCTTCACCCGCTGGCCCTCATCGACCAGTCGTCGGCTGACTTTGCCGCCGATACGGAACGCCAGATCCGGTTCGTAACGGGCGCGCACCTCACCCGGATAACTTTCCATCGCCTGCGCAGAAGGCTCTGGCTGCACCACCATGGCCGGGCGCACGGTGACTTGCGTCACTTCTTCCTGACCACACGCTGACAAAAGGAACGCCAGACTCACTGGCAACGCGAGGGACAACGCATGGCGGAACATGGTGACGGACCTTTCGCTAATGGTGCTTGGAATAATTATACTGACGGGTATGTTATTAATAGCAAACTCACCAGTCCAGTATTAAAAGCGAAGAATGTCGAACAATCTTTCAGCTCCAAACGGCCCGGGCCGCCCCAAGGATCTGGCCAAGCGCCAGGCGATCCTCGATGCGGCGAAAATCCTGTTTCTGAGTCATGGCTATGCCAACACCAGCATGGACGCGGTCGCCAGCGAGGCTGGCGTGTCGAAGCTGACGGTCTACAGCCATTTCAACGACAAGGAGACGCTGTTCTCCGCCGCCGTGGTGGCCAAATGCGAGGAGCAATTGCCGCCATTGTTCTTCGAATTGCCCGAAGGCATTGCCGTGGAAAATGTGTTGCTGAACATTGCCCGAGGCTTTCATCACCTGATCAACAGCGATGAGTCGGTGAATCTGCACCGTTTGATCATGGCGCTGGGGGTTCAGGATCCGAAACTGTCGCTGATCTTCTTCGAGGCCGGGCCGCAGCGCATGGTGCAGGGCATGGAGCGGTTACTGACGCAGATTCATGACAGCGGCGTGCTGATCATCGACCTGCCGCGCAATGCAGCCGAGCATTTCTTTTGCCTGATCAAGGGTGCTGGGAATTTTCGCTTGTTGTATGGCTGCGGGGAGCCGTTGAGTGAAGAGGCTTCGGAGAGCCATATTGAGGAAGTGGTGGGATTGTTTATGCGCGCCTATCGGCCCTGATTTCTGCGGTGTCGGCACTGACGCCATCGCTGGCAAGCCAGCTCCCACAAGTATTGGGGTGTGATCACAAATCATGTACACACCACAAAACCCTGTGGGAGCTGGCTTGCCAGCGATTGGCGCGACTCAGTCTTAGGGTTTGAGCGCTTTCTTCGGGTAGATGTCATACCGGCTCGATTTACCATCCAGCGCATGACTCGGCTTCGGCCCTTCGATGCACGGTGCCTTGCGCGGTCGCTTGACCACCACCCGGTGCGTCGCCAGCGCCAACGCGGCTTCGAGCAACGCCGGCGCATCCGGATCATCACCGACCAACGGCCGGAACAAACGCATTTCCTTCTTCACCAGCGCGGTCTTCTCACGGTGCGGAAACATCGGATCGAGATAAATCACCTGCGGTGGCTCGCCTTCCCAGTTCTGCATGACCTCGATGGAATTGCCCTTGAGCAGGGTCATCCGCGCCACAATCGGCGCCACGTCGAAATCCTCCGCCGCGCGCGCCAGGCCATCTTCCAGCAACGCGCCAATCAGCGGCTGACGCTCGATCAGGCTCATCTGGCAACCGAGACTGGCCAGCACGAACGCATCCTTACCCAACCCCGCCGTGGCATCCAGCACCCGCGGGCGCACGCCCTGGGTGATGCCAACCGCCTTGGCGATCATCTGCCCGCTGCCGCCACCGTATAAGCGCCGATGTGCCGCGCCGCCTTCAACGAAGTCGACGCGCACCGGCCCCGGTGCGTCCGGGCCGAGCTGTTGCAGCTGCAAACCCTGCTCGCCGACCTGCAAGGCAAACTCGCCGTCCGCCACTTCACGCGGCAGGCCGAGACGCTCGGCCCACTGCCCGGCTTGCGCTTCAAACGTCGCGCCGAGGGCTTCGACATGGATGCGGCAGGCCGCGGGTTGCTCAATCATGGAAAACACGCTCAAAAATTCAAGGAGCGGCAAAAACCGCCGATAACTCATTCAACGCGCATTTTGCCAGAGCTGAGCGTCAACCGAAAAAAATGTCAGGCATTCTTCCCACATCGATTGGCTACATTTCGCCCCATGGCGACTTTAGCCGTCACAACACTCAAGCACTGAGCGGCGTCAGTCACCTGTGGCAGGATTTCTTTGCCCAGGCGATGGCCGAACAGACGAGTGAAGTGGTGCCTGCCTGCGGTACATTTCCGCCGGTTGACCTGAGCAGCCCGGAAGAACCGACCATCGGCAGCGAGCTGCACGCGCACATCGTCAGCCAGCGCGAGTGCGATGTGGTGGAAACCGAAGTGCGCCCGCCAGAGCCGCTGTTCCTGCCGATCGCCGAGTTCGAAATGGACTTGCTCGACAAGCCATTCCCACCGTTCCCGCCAGAAGAGCTGAAAGCTCAGCAGGAGCAACAGGATTTCGACAGCAGCTGGGTGCGTCCGGTGGTGATCAACAACGGCCAGCCAACACCAGAACCTGGCCCGGCACCGCAGAAGAAACCACTGTACCTTCCGATTGCCGAGTTCGATCTGGACCTGCTGCAAAAGCCTTATCCGCCGTTCCCGCCGGAAGAAATCGTCGAGCAACAGAAGGCGCTGGACTTCGATAACGGCTGGGCCCGCCCGATCGTTCTGCAGAACCTGCGCCTCGCCGCTTAAACCTCAGCGACACACGCTCCAGCGCCCGACATCGACATGAAAGTGATTGCGATGGGCGGCGTTGTAATCTGGACTCAACACCACACTGAACGCCTCGCAGGCGCCGTCGCGCACCTGGCGCAGAAACTGCGCGTCCTGATTTTGCTTCGGCCAGTCCCTGAGCACACTGATGCTGCGACCGTCGGCCAGGCGAAACCCGGCAATGTCCAGCGCATCAGCACTTGCATGACGGCTGAGCGCCCCGCTCTCGCGATTGTAGACATTGCGGCAGGCGAAGCTGCCGAGGTGATCAATACGCGCGACTTTCTGCCCGTAAGCGGATTGCGCGATGGGTTGCAGGGTATGGCGTTCGAACATCGCGTAGGCCACCGCCAACGGACAACTGGCGAGGAAACTGCTGCTCAGCGCCACCTCGCCGCCCTGTACACGCAAGGCGCCGATTAGCGGACATTTGGCGTCAGGACTGTCGGATTGACGTGTGACGCGCAGATCGGAGCTGCTTAACGCTTGGGTGCAGAGTTCAGGATCGCTGCGCAAGCGCATCAGCTTGTAGCCGGTAAGCCAATTGGGCTCGGCTTTCACATCCAGCGGTGCCCACGGATTCCACTGCGCCGGCACGTCCAGCCAACCGCGCCAGATACTGACCGCGGCGCCGCCAATCATCAACGGCAGCAGCCAGAATATCCACCGCCCCATGTTCAGCCTTTGAAAAACTGATTGGCCTTGGCGTACGGCATCGACTGCGAGGTAAAGCCGAAGGTGCCGGACTGCTGGATCTCCTCAGCGGCGCGGAAGAACTCGCCGAACGCTGCCAACGCCAAGGCCGAACCGGTACTGATCCGCCGTACCCCAATGTCTTGCAGTTCCTGCACGGTCAGTTTCAAGCCACCGGACATCAGCACATTGACCGGTTTCGGCGCCACTGCGCGCACCACTGCCAGCACTTCTTCGGCGCTGCGCAAACCTGGCGCGTACAACACGTCAGCGCCGGCCTCGGCGAAGGCCTGCAAGCGGCGAATGGTGTCGTTGATATCGGGATTGCCGTGCAGGTAGTTTTCTGCGCGGGCAGTCAGGATGAAGGGGAATGGCAGCGTGCGCACGGCGGCGACGGCCGCTTCGATACGTGCCACGGCGTGTTCAAAGCAATAGATCGGCGCATCCGCGCGGCCCGTCGCATCTTCGATCGAGCCCCCGACCGCACCCGCCTCTGCTGCGCGAATCAGGCTTTTCGCAGCCTCGGCCGGGTCATCGGCGAAACCGTTTTCCAGATCCACCGCCACCGGCAAATCGGTTGCCGCGACAATCGCGCGGACATTGGTCAGGGTCTCGTCGAGACTCAACGCACCATCGGCCTTGCCTTGGGAAAACGCATAACCGGCGCTGGTGGTTGCCAAGGCCTGATAGCCGAGACTGGCGAGCATTTTCGCCGACCCCGCATCCCACGGATTGGGAATGACGAAAATCCCCGGTTGTTCATGCAGGGCTTTGAAGGTGTGAGCTTTACGGGTCTGGGCGTCCATCGGCAGGCTCCTGGGCAAGACAAGAATCCGTTTCAGAGCAGGCCAAGTTGCTCCGCGGCGGGTTCTCTGTATAGCTCAGGCAGCGATGGCAGGCCAGGCAAACGTTGCATCAGTTGTGCGTGAAAACGTTGCGCCAGTTTCGCCGCAAGGAGGTTGTCGGCGGTGTGCAGGAAGATATACGGCGTACGGCCCTCTTCGATCCACTCGGCGATTTTCGCCACCCACGGCACGAGGAACGTGTCGTTGGCCTTCAACTCTGGATGACCAATGAAGCGTACTTGCGGGAATTGAGTGAAGGCTGCCGGACGCGTCGGCACTCGCGGCTTTTTCGATTGCGCGTGGATCACCGAAGATTCGGTCGACAGGCAGCTGAACAGCGCACGCGGGTCGAGGCAGATGCGTTCAACGCCACGATCCAGCAGCAGCCGATTGAGCAAGCGTTCGCTCTCGCCCTTGACGAAGAACTGTTCATGGCGCACTTCCACTGCCAACGGGCAATCCAGCGCATCGATAAATGCCGCCAGTTCCGGCAGTCGGTGTGGCGTGAAGCTCTTCGACAATTGCAGCCACAGCGGCGAGACGCGCTCACCGAGTGGTTTGAGTAATTGCAGGAAGGTTTCGGCGGCGGTCAGTTGCTCGCGCAGATCACCGCTGTGGCTGATGTCGCCGGGAAATTTAGCGGTGAAGCGAAAGTGTTCGGGCATAACTTCGGCCCAACGCTGAACCGTGGCAGGCGAAGGACTTGCGTAGAAGGTCGTGTTGCCTTCAACGGCGTTGAACACTTGGGAATAGAGGCCGAGGAAATCGGAGGTTTTGGCGTCTACCGGGTACAGATACTCGCGCCAGGCGTTTTCGCTCCAGGACGGGCAACCGAGGTAGTAAGGCAGATCCATCAGATGTACAGATCGAGGCCCAGCACGTCTGCATCCCAATCGACAAAACCGGCGGTGCTCAGGTAGCTGGCCAAGGCCATCGCTACGCTTTTTTTCATCGCACGGTGGTAGATCATGTCTTGTTGGCGGGCGGGCAGATTGCTCAGGCGTTGCGCGGCAGCTTTGGCGGCAGCACGGGCAGCCAGTTGCTCTTCAGTCGGAAATTCGATCTCACCGTCGATATCGTCGACGGACTCATCCACAGTCACATGGCCTTTGCGAGGCTTGCGCTTGATGGGGTAGGACTGAGAGGAAAGGCCGTCTATACGCATAAATTCATGCTCGGTATCGATGATGGCAATTTAGCGGCACTTGACCGACTTAGCAAACCGCCGAGTGATAACTAGAACACATAAAGCGCAAAAGGTTTAAAGCGAGGGGTTAGAAACTGACGATTGGCAGACTTCTGGCAGCGCACTGTCCACTGTGGGAGCGAGCCTGCTCGCGAAGAGGCCAGCACATTCAACATTGATATTGACTGGCCGGACGCCTTCGCGAGCAGGCTCGCTCCCACAGGTGTAGTGGTGAATCAGCGGGCCTTGGGGGTGGCGACTTTATCGCGCAAGTAAACCGGTTGCGCATCGTCCGCCGGGATCGACTCGCCGCGCTCCCAGGCAAAACGCGCCAGGGTCAGCAGGTCCTCGGCGTGGGGCAGCATGCCGGCGTCGGAACCCGTCAGATTGACCGCAATGCGCTCGGCATACCCCCAACCGGTGCCAGCACCGAACCAGTCGCCACTGGCATCGGCCGGCAGCGCCGCGACTTCCGGTGGCAACACCGCTTCGGCACCGACCAGACGCATCTCCCCCTCAGTCTCGCGGTAACAGCCCCAATACACTTCATCCATCCGCGCATCGATGGCCGCCGCGACCTGGCTCACACCATGCTCACGCAACGCGCGCTGGGCCAACACGGCAAGGTTGGACACCGGCAGCACCGGACGATCCAGCGCGAACGCCAGACCTTGCACCACACCAATGGCGATCCGCACACCGGTAAACGCACCCGGCCCGCGACCGAAAGCAATCGCGTCGACCGCCTGCAACGTGGTGCCGGCGTCGGCCAGCAGTTGCTGGATCATCGGCAGCAGCTTCTGCGCGTGCAGGCGCGGGATCACCTCGTAATGGCTCGAGACCTTGCCGTCATGCAGCAAGGCAACGGAGCAAGCTTCAGTCGCGGTGTCCAGGGCCAGCAAGGTGCTCATCGATGTTTCCAAAACAGGGGTGGGGAAAAGTGCGTCAGTATAAACAACTACGGCCCGCAAGCGGGCCGTGGATGATGCTGCGGTTCAGACTTTTCAGCTCAGCGCGGCCAGCACCTTGGCGGTGATCGCATCGACCGAACCAACGCCCGGGATGTGGCTGTACTTAGGCTTGCCAGCGTTTTTCGCGGACAGGCTCTGATAGAACGCCACCAGCGGCTTGGTCTGCGAATGGTAGACCGACAGGCGATGACGCACGGTTTCTTCAGTGTCGTCCTTGCGCTGTACCAGCTCTTCGCCAGTGATGTCGTCTTTGCCGGCGATTTTCGGCGGGTTGTAGACGATGTGGTAAACGCGGCCGCTGGCTTCGTGAACACGACGACCGGCGATGCGTTGAACGATTTCTTCGTCTTCAACAGCGATTTCAACCACTGCATCCAGCTCGACGCCGGCAGAAACCAGTGCTTCAGCCTGCGGAATGGTGCGCGGGAAGCCGTCGAACAGAAAGCCGTTGGCGCAGTCTGGCTGAGCGATACGATCCTGAACCAGTGCGATGATCAGGTCATCCGACACCAGGCCGCCGGCATCCATGATGCTCTTGGCTTGAACGCCCAGTGGAGTGCCAGCCTTGACCGCTGCACGCAGCATGTCGCCAGTGGAAATTTGTGGAATGCCGAATTTTTCGGTGATGAACTTAGCCTGAGTACCTTTACCGGCCCCGGGAGCTCCCAGCAGAATGACGCGCATTAGATGTGCTCCTCAATTTTTTTATAAAAAGCTTTTACAAAACAAAGGATTCGCCGCTTGGGACGAATCCTGAAAATACGGGTCGTGGCCGCACAAACGGCCAAAGGCTGATCAAGATACACAGCAGGCTGCGCCCACACAAGACGCCAAAAGTCGGAGAAACCGACGCCCCCCGCGACCTTGCGACGCGGTAACCCAAGTCGCAACCCCATCATTAACTGTCGCCTGGCGGCACTTCCCCTCGTCAGGCAAAGTGGCATCCGGCGTTTGTGTCCGGTGCCGCGCGCCACGACAAAAACGTTAGCCGGTATTTCGCAAACCGGCGGCAATCCCCGCCACAGACACCAGCAACGCCTGTTCCACCGGGCTGCCCTGCTCGACATCCTGCTGTCGCGAACGGGCCAGCAACTCGGCCTGCAATAGATGCAGCGGGTCGAGGTAGGTGTTGCGCAGACGGATGAATTCAAGGGTATCTGGGCTATGTGCCAGCAACTGCGACTGCCCGGTCAGGCCGAGCACCACGGTGCACGCCTGCGACAATAGGTCGCGTAACTGCGCGCCCAACGGCAGCAAGTCCGGCTCCACCAGACGCTGATCGTAGGACAACGCGATGTCCGCGTCAGCCTTGGCCAGAACCATTTCGAGCATGTCGATACGGGTGCGGAAGAACGGCCATTGCTCGCGCATCTGTCCGAGCAATTCGCCTTCGCCGCGCTCCAGCGCTTTGCTCAACGCCGATTCCCAACCGAGCCACGCCGGCAGCATCAACCGCGTTTGCGTCCAGCCAAAGATCCACGGGATCGCCCGCAGGCTTTCGATGCCGCCGGCGCGACGCTTGGCCGGACGACTGCCGAGCGGCAAACGGCCCAATTCCTGCTCCGGTGTGGACTGACGGAAATACTCGACGAACTGCGGATTTTCCCGCACCACCTGGCGGTAAGCGTTGACACCGTCGGCGGCCAATTCGTCCATCAGATGACGCCACTCAGGCGTCGGTGGCGGCGGCGGCAACAACGTCGCTTCCAGCACGGCGGCGAGATACAGATTGAGGTTTTGCTCGGCGATGTCCGGCAGGCCGAATTTGAAGCGAATCATTTCGCCCTGCTCGGTGGTACGGAAGCGCCCCGCCACCGATCCCGGTGGCTGCGACAGAATCGCCGCGTGGGCCGGGCCACCACCGCGGCCCACAGTGCCGCCGCGGCCATGGAACAACAGCAATTCAACTTGCTGCTCGCGGCAGATTTCCACCAAACGTTCCTGCGCCCGATATTGCGCCCAGGCCGCCGCCGTGGTGCCAGCGTCCTTGGCCGAGTCGGAGTAGCCGATCATCACTTCCTGCGGGCCTTGCAGCCGTGCGCGGTAACCCGGCAGCAGCAACAGCCGCTCCATCACCGGCCCGGCGTTGTCGAGGTCGGCGAGGGTTTCGAACAGCGGCACCACACGCATCGGCCGCAGCACACCAGACTCTTTGAGCAACAGTTGCACGGCGAGCACATCGGAAGCAGCGCCGGCCATGGAGATCACATAGGAACCGAGCGAGGCGCCCGGGGCGGCGGCGATTTCCTTGCAGGTGTTGAGTACTTCGGCGGTGTCGGCCGACGGTTTGAAATGTGCCGGTAGCAGTGGTCGGCGATTGTTCAGTTCACGGGTCAGGAAGCTGATGCGCTGCTCTTCGTCCCAGTCTTCGTAGCGACCAAGACCGAGGTAATCGGTGATTTCGGTCATCGCCGAGCTGTGTCGCGACGAATCCTGACGCACATCGAGGCGCACGAGGAACAGGCCGAAGGTCACCGCGCGACGCAGGCAATCGAGCAATGGACCGTCAGCAATCACGCCCATGCCGCATTCGTGCAGGGAGTTGAAACACAGCTCCAGCGGATCGAGCAGATCACGGTTGTTGCTCAGCACATCAGACGGCGCTGGCGTCGGTGCGGTCAGTGCGGCATGCGCCCAGTTGCGCGTCGCACGCAGACGTTCACGCAGCTGTTTGAGCACCGCACGATAGGGCTCGGCGCTGTCGCCGGCCTTGGCTTTGAGGGCATCGCTGGCCTGTTGCATCGACAGTTCGGCAGCGAGTTGATCGACATCACGCAGGTACAAATCGGCGGCCATCCAGCGCGCCAGCAGCAATACTTCGCGGGTCACCGCAGCGGTGACGTTGGGATTGCCGTCACGGTCGCCGCCCATCCACGACGCGAAGCGAATCGGCGCCGCTTCCAAGGGCAGACGCAGGCCGGTCGCTTCATGCAACGCCTTGTCGGCCTTACGCATATGGTTGGGGATCGCTTGCCACAGCGAGTGTTCGATCACCGCGAAACCCCACTTGGCTTCGTCGACCGGCGTCGGCCGCGTGCGGCGGATTTCTTCGGTGTGCCAGGCTTCGGCGATCAATCGTTGCAGGGTGTTTTGAATCTGTTCACGTTCGGCGCTGGTCAGGTCGCGATGGTCCTGGGCTGCGAGTTGCCCGGCGATCGCGTCGTACTTCTGGATCAGCGTGCGCCGCGCCACTTCGGTCGGGTGCGCGGTCAAGACCAATTCAATTTCCAGCCGCGCCAATTGCCGGGCCAGCGATTCGGCGCTGTGGCCTTCGTTGCGCAAACGGGCGAGCAACTCCGGCAGCACGCGGGATTCGAACGGCGCCGGCTGCGATTCTTCACGACGATGGATCAACTGATACTGCTCGGCGATGTTCGCCAGGTTAAGAAACTGGTTGAACGCCCGCGCCACCGGGAGCAATTCGTCTTCGCTCAATTGATTGAGGCTGGCGCTCAGTTCAGCGTCCATCGAGCCACGGCGATCGGCCTTGGCGCCTTTGCGAATCTGCTCGATCTTGTCGAGGAAAGCCTCGCCGTACTGATCTCGAATGGTGTTGCCCAACAGCTCTCCGAGCAGGTGAACGTCTTCGCGCAAGCGTGCATCAATATCGGTCATCAGCAATTCCCCAGCAGTAATCCGGACGGCTTAGAAACGAGTGCATGACCTAGAGAGTGCCGCTCTACGACGCTTCTTACAAGCAGCCGACGAAGGGACGTTAAACCTTGCGGGCGAAAGCTAGTCTCAACAGTAAGCCGTACAACGGCTTGCCGCCGGCGCTGCCGGACACTCACCCAGGCCTGCCATGAGCAGGCGCGAAATGAGGTCATCATGAAAATTCGTGAACTCGCCCAGCATTGGGAAGAAAACGCCAAGGGTCGCCTGACCGACACTGGCTACACGATTCATCTGGACGTCGAAGCCGCTGCGCGCTTGGCGGCGATTGCCGAGATGTACCCCAAACGGCATGCCGAAGAACTGCTCGGCGAACTGATTGGCGCAGCCCTTGAAGAGTTTGAAGCGAGCCTGCCGTATGTGAAGGGCTCGACGGTGGTGGCGACGGATGAGGAAGGTGATCCGTTGTATGAGGATGTCGGGCCTACGCCGCGTTTTCTGGCGCTGTCGCGGCGGCATTTGCATGACCTGTCTGCTGTTGAAGGCAAGCAAAAACACTGACACAACCTAGTCAAAAACTGTGGGAGCGAGCCTGCTCGCGAAAGCGGTATATCAGTCGACATTGATGGTGACTGGCACACCGCTTTCGCGAGCAGGCTCGCTCCCACATTGACTGTATTTTTGGCTAAAAAATCGAGGTATTTCCGGTATTAGAAACACACGCGCGTACCGCTCCACCCCGTCAAAGTTCCCGCTCTAGAGCCTTGTCCATTCGGTCAAAAATTATTTTGGCGATAGGCCATCTTTTCTGAACTTTTGAAAAACGCCTCCGGTCGGAACCAGTAACCACGCCTGGAACGAGCGTTTCAAAAACGCCTTTCACACGACGCTTTCGGCTCCTCGACCAGGATGGATTCAGTTGTTTTCAGGAGATGCCTAATGGAGTTGAAGACCATGAAAAACCAAACCACATTTGCACACTTGCGCGGTCTGAAACTGGCCGCTCTGGCGATCGGCACCAGCTTCGTGCTGGTCGGTTGCGCCGGCAACCCACCGACCGAGCAATACGCCGTGACCCAATCGGCCGTGAACAGCGCCGTCAGCGCCGGCGGTACCGAGTTCGCTGCGGTTGAGATGAAGCAGGCGCAGGACAAGCTGAAACAAGCCGAAATCGCCATGCACGACAAGAAGTATGACGAGGCGCGCACCCTGTCCGAGCAAGCCGAGTGGGACGCTCGCGTCGCCGAACGCAAGGCTCAGGCCGCCAAGGCTGAACAAGCCGTAAAGGATTCCCAGAAAGGTGTTCAGGAACTGCGTCAGGAAAGTCAGCGCACCGTGCAGTAAGCGCGCATCCCGATAGCAACGCTGAAACTTTTATCGATAGAAAGGACGAAAATTATGCGTAAGCAACTGATGATCCCCGCTCTTCTGGCCGCAAGTGTCGCTCTGGCTGCCTGCTCTACCCCGCCTAACCCGAACCTGGAACAGGCGCGCACCAACTACGCCGGCCTGCAAGCCAACCCGCAAGCCAGCAAAGTCGCAGCGCTGGAAACCAAAGACGCCAGTGATTACCTGGACAAGGCCGACAAGGCTTATCTGGACAAGCAAGACGCGGCCAAGGTCGACCAACTGGCCTACCTGACCAACCAGCGTGTGGAAGTGGCCAAGCAGACCATCGCCCTGCGCACCGCTGAAAACAATCTGAAGAACGCTGCCGCCCAACGTGCCCAGGCGCGTCTGGATGCACGCGATCAGCAGATCAAACAGCTGCAGGACAGCCTGAACGCCAAGCAGACCGATCGCGGTACGCTGGTGACCTTCGGTGATGTGCTGTTCGCCACCGACCGTGCCGACCTGAAATCCAGCGGTCTGGTCAACATCAACAAACTGGCGCAATTCCTCCAGGAAAACCCGGATCGCAAAGTGATCGTCGAGGGCTACACTGACAGCACCGGTACTGCCAGCCACAACCAGTCGCTGTCCGAGCGTCGCGCCAACTCCGTGCGTACCGCACTGGTGAAAATGGGCGTTGATCCAGCGCGCATCGTCACCCAAGGCTACGGCAAGGAATACCCGGTTGCCGAAAACGGCAGTGTTTCTGGCCGTGCGATGAACCGTCGCGTGGAAGTGACCATTTCCAACGACAACCAGCCAGTGATGCCACGTTCGGCGGTCAGCTCGAACTAAGCGCCCTGCTGTAACGCAAAAGCCCCGCCTGACTCAGTCCGGCGGGGCTTTTTTGTGGGAGCTGAAATCGCAGCCCCTCACCCCAGCCCTCTCCCGAGGGAGAGGGGGCCGATTGGGGGATATTCAATAGCTGCGTCGACCTGGGAGTGCTTTGCCGAATCCATAGTCGACACTCTCTTTTGCGTCGGTGATAGCGAAAGAACACCTCGGTCAGTCCCCTCTCCCTCTGGGCGGTCCGACGTTTCGGGAGGGTTAGGGTGAGGGCTGAACCTGCAGAATCACTCTTGCAGCTTCTGCGGGGTCTCTTCGCCCATGCAGCGCACAGCTTTTTTCTGCGCGTTGATCAGTACACCGGTCAAGCCTTTCTGCTCGGTATCGAACAACACCAGCACGCCATCGATGCACTGCGCCACTTGCGGCGCTGGGTCGAGCGAAACTTTGTAGTCTTCGCCCGGCACAGTCTTGAGCATGGTGAACTCGTTGAGCAGCAACGCATCCTCGGGCTTGGCGAAGTGCAGGTAACCGTAGTACCACAGCGCCCCGACGGTGCCGAGGATGCTGCAGATACCGGTGATGATCAGCGGGATGGCGTTACGTTCTTCACTCATTGCGGACTCTCATCTTCAGAATTCGGGGGTGTCGGGTAATTGGGGATTTCGCCGAGGCGGCGCAGGCCGTTGAAATGCTCGGGATCGTCCAGATAGCGCAGCATGACCTGGCGCCACACGGGATCGCCGAAGGTCTGCACATGGCCGCCACGGGTCAGTTGCAGCACACGCGGTGGCGGCGCAGCCTGATACAGACGGATGCCGTTGGAAAGCGGCACCAGTGGATCGTCGATGCTGTGGAAGATCAGCTTCGGCACGCTGTTGAGTTGCGGCATCGAGTTGATTGCGCTGTCACTGTCCGGCACCAGCCACGACAGTGGTACTTGAAATGGCCAGGTCAGCCACGAAGTGCTGAGCGCATATTGGCCGACGCTGCGGTAACTGGCGGGCACGCCGTCGAGCACCAGCGCTTTCAGCTGTTTTTGCCGCTCGGGATGCTGCACCAGCCAATGCACGGCCATTGAACCGCCGAGGCTTTGGCCGAGCAGGATCAGCGGTTTGCCTTTGACTTCCGGCGCCTTGTCGAGCCAGGCGAACGCGGCGTCGATGTCCTGATAGATCGCCGGCAAACTCGGCTCGCCCTCGGACAAGCCATAGCCGCGATAGTCCACCAACAGCACTTGATAGCCGTTCTTCGGCAACCACCAACTGCCACCGAGGTGCATCGGCAGATTGCCGCCGTTGCCGTGCAGGTGCAGCACGGTGCCTTTGACCTCGACACCAGGTTTGGCCGGCAGCCACCAGGCGTTGAGCTTCAAGCCATCCGCCGTGACCAGCGTGACGGTGCGGTATTGGAGTTTGGCTTTTTCCGGGGTGAAGATCTGCCCTGGCTCGGGGTAGAACAGCAGCGAACTGCAACCGCCGAGGGTCAGGAGCAGGCAGAAGATGCCGAGGATTCTCATCCGGTGAAACCTCGCAAAAATTCAGGTTGGAACACAATAATTGTGGCAATAAAAAACCTTGTGGGAGCTGGCTTGCCAGCGATGGCGGCGGGTCAGCCAACATTAATATTGACTGACAGATTGCAATCGCTGGCAAGCCAGCTCCCACAGGAATTGTGTGTGGTCTAGAGGATGTTGGAGTAATCCGCTTCGATCCGGTCCAGGCTCAAATGGTTGAGGAAGTTGGAGAAGCACATCCACGCCGACAACGCGTTCAAATCGCGGAACTGATCCGGCAGATACTTCGGCGGCACCACCAACCCTTCATCCACCAACTGGCGCAAGGTGCGCATGTCTTCCAGCGTGGTCTTGCCGCAGAACAACAACGGAATCTGTTCAAGCTTGCCCTTACGCACGGCCAACTGAATGTAGTTGTAAACCATGATAAAGCCCTTGAGATAGGACAAGTCTTTGGTGAATGGCAGACCGGTCGGCGTCGATCCACGGAAAACGCGACTGGCGTTGCCGTAACTTTCCGCCATTTCAAAACCCTGCTCGCGGAAAAACTCGAACACCTGCAGGAAGTCCGCGCCCTCCTCGACCATGTGAATCGCGCGAGTGCGGTTAGTCAGTTTGCGCAGACGACTCGGGTAGGAGGCAAAAGTGATGATTTCCATCAGGATCGCCAGGCCTTCCTGGGTCACCGTCGACGAGGGCGGACCTTTGGAGAGGAAGGTGCAGATCGGCTGATTGAGACCGTTGAGCGTGGTGCCGACGTGGACCAGACCCTCGTGGACTTCCAGAGCGCGCACGTCGCGGTCGTTGAACATCGCGTCGGTGCGGATCTTGATGTAATCGGCGCCCGCTGCGGCGTCGGCAACAATGCCGTCGGACTCGAACACGCGAATGGTTTCCTCGGCCTCACCGAAGACTTTGTTCAAACGGGTTTGCAGCAAGTGCACGGCGTCTTTGGCGGTGAGGGTTTTCGGCTCATCCTTCAAATCGCCACGGCCATCGATGTTGTTCAGGTAGTCAGACATCATCAGGCCGAGGTCGGCCAGGGTCGGGTCACCGGCGTGGAAGGCATCGGAAGCGGCGCCGTACAACTCTTGCGAGATCAGGCCGAAATCCTCGGTGCCGCGCGCTTCGAGCATGCGCACCACCATGCGATATTCCTTGCACATGCGCCGCATGATCTGCCCGACCGGGTTGAACTGGCCGAGCTGGCGGGTGATATCGCGCTCGATGTTCTGGAATTCCAGTTTGACCTTGCTCGAATCGAAACTCAGCGGCCGATTGAGGTAGTAGTCGCGGTCGATCGCCGGCATTTCCTTGCCTTTGGCCTTGAGGAAACCCTTGCGAATGTTCTCGTCCCACTTGACCGCATCGAGCACACGGATCGGCGTCTGCGCCAGCACAATGCGGTCGGACAACATGCGTATCGTCTGCTGGTAATCGTCCACCCGAAACTCCTGTAGAACACTGAATTATTTGGTGCGGGTCTGGCGCTGGTAGCGTACGGCTTCAACGAAGACATCGGAATTGGCCGGATCGTCAAGGTAAGCAAAGACCTTGTCGAGGTTGCTGTCGACATGCACGCCGTCGCCATCGTCGGTCTGGAAGGCCTGACCGTCGAGGGCTTTCTGTTTGATCGCTTGATTGATCTGCTCGAGATCGAGGTTGTAAACCACCAGTTCGTGTGTGTCGGTGAGCTCGAAACCGGCGATGGTGAAGTGGCCACCGTACTGCGCCGGGACTTTCGCCGACAGATACCAGCGGTTGCCGTGGCGCGACACGGTGAAGGGATAGGCTTCGCGTTCGTGGGGTTTGGCCTTGAAGTACGTAACGGCCTGATAGCGATCGTTGCCCAGCCGCGTCAGCTCAAGGTTCATCGGCTCGCCCCAGGCATTGGTGCTCGACCACTTGCCGAGCAAGCCCTTGGGCGCCGGGTCACTTGCAGCCAAGGGTTCCTTGAAGGTCACCAGACAGCCACTGAGCAGCAGGAACGACAAGGCGATCAGCACGCCACGCCAGGCTTTCATTCAATACTCCCTATGAACATTCGCCGCCCATGAATACACCACTGAACCTGTGGGAGCGAGCTTGCTCGCGAAAGCGTCAGCACAGCCAACATTAATGTTGAATGTCAGTCCGTCTTCGCGAGCAAGCTCGCTCCCACAGGGTAAGGTGTTTCTCCCAGAGAATCAGACGGACGCGAGCACCAGGTGCATGTAGCGCGTCAGAATACCGAGCATGTCCTCTTCGGCCAAAGGCTCGGCGTCGTTGAGCAGGCCCTGATATTCCATCCGTCCGATAATCGCCGTCAACACCTTGGCATCCTGTTGCGGTTCGCGCGAGCCCAGCACCTGAAACAACTGGCAAGTGCCCTGCAACAGAATCTGCTGATGTGAACGCACCAGAATTGCCAGACGCGGGTTGAGCAGCGCCTCCTGACGGAATGCCTGCTCGGCCATCAAATGCTCGCGCCGGTTAAGCAATTGCCGGTGAACATAGTCAGCCATCAACCGCGCAATGTCGTCAGCCAATTGCGAGCGCGACTCCGGGCTGCCGTCGCCACTGACGACCATCTCACGCAACAGACCTTCATTGTTGACCCACAACTTGGCCATGTACGCCGCACTGCGCTCCACATACTGGGCGAAGGTATCGGTGAGCAGGTCATCGATGTCCTTGAAGTAGTAGGTAGTCGCAGACAGCGGCACGCCGGCCTCGGCAGCCACGGCGCGGTGGCGCACGGCACGCACGCCGTCGCGCACGACAATCCTCATCGCGGCGTCGAGAATGTCCTGTCGACGCTGCTCACTGCCCTGTCGGCTGGCCTTGCGACCCTGGTACTGAACACTTTCAGCGACCGCAGTGGCGATACCCGCTGCACCTTCTTGAGCGATTGCAACCATCACGACTGGACTTCCTCTGCTATTTCAAAAGTAACCAATTGATACATTTGTACCAGACAGGCAATAAAAAGCCGCCTGTTTTAGGCGGCTTTTCAACTGAAACGTTTACGCTTGCGGTCGCATGTGCGGGAACAGGATCACATCGCGGATCGACGGCGAGTTGGTCAACAACATCACCAGACGATCGATGCCGATGCCTTCACCGGCCGTTGGCGGCATGCCGTACTCCAGCGCGCGCACGAAGTCGGCGTCGTAGTGCATGGCTTCGTCGTCGCCGGCGTCCTTGTCGGCCACCTGCGCCATGAAGCGCTCGGCCTGGTCTTCCGCGTCGTTCAACTCGGAGTAGGCGTTGGCGATTTCACGGCCACCAATGAACAGCTCGAAACGGTCGGTGACGTTCGGGTTGTCGTCGTTACGACGGGCCAGCGGCGACACTTCGAACGGGTACTGAGTGATGAAGTGCGGCTGTTCCAGCTTGTGCTCGACCAGCTCTTCGAAAATCATCACCTGCAGCTTGCCCAGACCTTCGAAGCCCAACACCTTGGCGCCGGCCTTCTTGGCGATGGCGCGGGCCTTGTCGATGTCGTTCAGATCATCGGCGGTCAGCTCAGGGTTGTACTTGAGGATCGAGTCAAACACCGACAGACGCACGAACGGCTCGCCGAAGTGGAACACCTTGTCGCCGTACGGCACGTCGGTGCTACCCAGTACCAGCTGCGCCAGTTCACGGAACAGTTCTTCGGTCAGGTCCATGTTGTCTTCGTAATCGGCGTAAGCCTGATAGAACTCCAACATGGTGAATTCCGGGTTGTGACGAGTCGAAACGCCTTCGTTACGGAAGTTGCGGTTGATCTCAAACACTTTTTCAAACCCGCCAACAACAAGCCGCTTGAGGTACAGCTCAGGCGCGATACGCAAGAACATTTCCATGTCCAGCGCGTTGTGGTGGGTTTCGAACGGCTTGGCCGCCGCGCCGCCCGGAATGGTCTGCAGCATCGGCGTTTCGACTTCGAGGAAGTCGCGCTTCATCAGGAAGCTGCGGATGTGCGCGATCACTTGCGAACGTACGCGGAAGGTCTGGCGCACTTCTTCGTTGACGATCAGGTCAACGTAACGCTGACGGTAGCGCTGCTCGGTGTCGGTCAGGCCGTGATGCTTGTCCGGCAGCGGACGCAGGGATTTGGTCAGCAGACGCACGCTGGTCATTTCAACGTACAGGTCGCCCTTGCCGGAACGCGCCAGGGTGCCTTCGGCAGCAATGATGTCGCCCATGTCCCAGGTTTTCACCGCGGCCAGGGTGTCTTCCGACAGGGTTTTACGGTTGACGTAGACCTGGATGCGACCGGTCATGTCCTGGATCACCATGAACGAGCCACGGTTGAGCATGATGCGACCGGCAACCTTGACCGGGATTGCAGCCTCTGCCAGCTCTTCCTTGGTCTTGTCCGCGTATTTCTTCTGCAGATCTTCGCAGTAGTTTTCGCGGCGGAAGTCGTTCGGGAAGGCGTTGCCCTTGGCGCGCTCGGCAGCCAGCTTTTCCTTGCGCAGGGCGATCAGGGAGTTTTCTTCCTGTTGCAGGGCTTGCGGGTCGAGTTGTTGGTCGCTCATGTCTTTAGATATTCCATCAGGTTCGTTGCCCCCGGGCCTTGCGGCTCGGGGATCGCCAGCAGGCTGGCTCCTACAGGGATCGGCTTGAATAAGCCGATCCTGTAATGCGTCTTTTACAGCCCGGACTTCAGGCTGGCATACAGGTATTCGTCGATATCACCGTCGAGTACCTTGTCGCAGTCGCTGCGTTCGATGTTGGTGCGCAGATCCTTGATCCGCGACGCATCAAGCACGTACGAGCGAATCTGGTGACCCCAGCCGATATCCGACTTGGTGTCTTCCAGCGCTTGCGACGCGGCGTTGCGTTTCTGCATTTCCTGCTCGTACAACTTGGCCCGCAGCATTTTCATGGCGGTGTCCTTGTTGGCGTGCTGGGAACGTTCGTTCTGGCAACTGACCACGGTGTTGGTCGGTACGTGAGTGATACGTACGGCCGAGTCGGTGGTGTTTACGTGCTGACCACCGGCACCGGAGGAACGATAGGTGTCGATCCGCAGGTCTGCCGGGTTGATTTCGATTTCGACCTTGTCATCGATCTCTGGCGAGACGAACACCGCGGAGAACGAGGTGTGGCGACGGTTGCCGGAGTCGAACGGGCTCTTGCGCACCAGACGGTGCACGCCGATTTCAGTACGCAGCCAGCCAAAGGCGTATTCGCCCTTGATGTGCACGGTCGCACCTTTGATACCGGCGACTTCACCGGCCGACAGTTCCATGATGGTCGCGTCGAAGCCACGCTTGTCCGCCCAGCGCAGGTACATGCGCAGGAGGATGTTGGCCCAGTCCTGGGCTTCGGTGCCGCCGGAGCCGGCCTGGATGTCCAGGTACGCGTTGTTCGGGTCCATTTCATGGCTGAACATGCGGCGGAATTCCAGCTTGGCCAGATTTTCCTCGAGACGGGCCAGCTCGGCGACGACATCGCCCACTGCGCCTTCGTCGTTTTCTTCGACGGCCATGTCCAGCAGGTCGCGGCAATCGGCCAGACCGCCGTTCAGTTCGTCGAGGGTATCGACGATCTGTGCCAGCGCGGCGCGCTCGCGACCCAGTTCCTGGGCGTATTCAGGTTTGTTCCAGACGCTCGGATCTTCAAGCTCGCGATTGACTTCAGTCAGACGCTCATGCTTTTGATCGTAGTCAAAGATACCCCCGAATAGTTTCGGAGCGCTCGGACAGGTCCTTGATGGTGTTCAGGATCGGGTTGATTTCCATGACGGGCAGCACTCGTTGGCGAACTTTTGAAAGCCGGCGAGTATAACGTAATCAGGCTGTGACGGCAGCCCGTCTGGCGGCTCCGGGGGTGAATGGCTTGAGGTTTCTGTGTGAGTCGAGATTGACAGCCCTCACCCTAGCCCTCTCCCGGAGAGAGAGGGGACCGTTTGGGGGATATTCGGGAGGTACGCCGACGTGAAAGGGCTTTGCTGAATCCGGAAGTGCCAAGCTTACAGATCCATAATCGCCGAGGTCTTTCAGGTCGATGTAGGACCAAAGACACCTCGGTCGGCCCCTCTCCCTCCGGGAGAGGGCTGGGCGGGCGGCGTTCCGATGAGGGGAAAGCCGTTACTCGATCCCGACCTGATTACGCCCGTTGTTCTTGGCCAGGTACAGGCCCCGGTCCGCCGCCGAAATCAGCAACCGGCAATCACTGCCCGCCTGCGGCACCATCGTTGCCAGACCAATACTGATCGTCAGGCTCGCGCCTTCAGCCGGTGCGTTGTGCGGAATATTCAGCGCGGCCACGGTCTGACGCAATTTCTCTGCAACCAGCCGCGCACCACCCGGCGAGGTGTTCGGCAACACCAGCACAAACTCTTCACCGCCATAACGCGCAGGCAGGTCCGATGGTCGCGCGCTGGCATCACGGATCGCCGTGGCGACCTTGCGCAGCGCTTCATCGCCTTCAACGTGACCAAAACTGTCGTTGTAGGACTTGAAGTAATCAACATCGATCATCAACAACGACAACTGGCTCTGATCACGCAGCGAACGGCGCCACTCCAGCTCCAGGTATTCGTCAAAGTGGCGGCGGTTGGACAGCCCGGTCAAGCCATCGGAGTTCATCAGGCGTTGCAACACCAGATTGGTGTCGAGCAATTGCTGCTGACTGACCCGCAGCGCGCGGTACGCGGCATCGCGTTGCAACAGCGTCATGTAAGAGCGCGAGTGATAGCGAATGCGCGCCACCAGTTCGATGGTGTCCGGCAGTTTCACCAGATAATCGTTGGCCCCGGCGGAGAACGCCGCGCTTTTGATCAGCGGGTCTTCCTTGGTCGACAGGACAATGATCGGAATGTCCTTGGTCGCCGGGTGATTGCGGTATTCGCGCACCAGGCTCAGGCCGTCGAGGCCGGGCATCACCAGGTCCTGCAGGATCACCGTCGGTTTGATCCGCACGGCTTGGGCGATTGCCTGATGAGGGTCCGAGCAAAAGTGAAAGTCGATATTCTCTTCATTCGACAGCCCACGGCGCACGGCTTCGCCAATCATCGCCTGATCGTCCACCAACAACACCATGGCGGCGTTTTCGTCGGTTTTAATGTCGTCGATCTGTAAGTCATTCATGGGCGGTCACCTGAGTACTGCGGGGGTCAGGATTGCGGATAAACCTGTTCATTTTGGGAAAACCTCCAGCAATCGTGACGCTATCTTTTCCAGTGGACGGATTTCAACGGCAGCATCAATGGCCGCAGCGGCTTTGGGCATGCCGTACACCGCACTGCTTTGCTGATCCTGCGCGATGGTCAAGTAGCCCTGTTGGCGCATGAGCTTAAGCCCTTGCGCCCCGTCGCGTCCCATCCCGGTCAATAAAACCCCGACGGCGTCGCCATTCCAATAACTGGCGACACTCTCGAAAAACACGTCGATCGAGGGCCGATAGATTTCGTTGACCGGCTCGGCGGTGTAGGCCAGCGTGCCATTTTTCAACAGGCGAATATGGTGGTTGGTGCCGGCCAGCAGCACCGCGCCCGCTTGCGGCGGTTCGCCTTCGCGGGCCAGGCGCACATCGAGGCCGCTGGCGCTGGCCAGCCATTCGGCCATCCCGGCAGCGAAGACCTGATCGACATGCTGCACCAGCACGATGGCCGCCGAAAAATCCTTCGGCAAGCCTTTGAGCAGCACTTCCAGTGCCGCCGGCCCGCCTGCGGATGAGCCGATCGCCACCAGCCGCTGACATGAACCAGAGCTGCGCTGGGCCGTCGGTGCCGGACGCGAACGTTGCGGCTTGTCGCCGATCAGCCAGCCAATATTGAGGATCTTGCGCAGCAATGGCGCCGCGGCTTCCCGAGCATCACCGGCACCGAGGGCCGGGGTATCGACCACGTCCAGCGCGCCGTGGCCCATGGCTTCAAAGACCCGGTGCACGTTCTGCTGGCGATCGACCGTCACAATGACGATGGCACACGGGGTTTCAGCCATGATCCGGCGGGTGGCTTCGACGCCGTCCATCACCGGCATGATCAGATCCATGAGGATCAGATCCGGGGTGTTTTCGGCGCACAGTTGCACCGCTTCGGCGCCGTTGCGGGCGACCCAGACCACCTGATGCGCCGGTTCGAAAGCCAGCGCCCGGCGCAGTGCCTCCACCGCCATGGGCATGTCGTTGACGATTGCGATCTTCATGCCCGCGCTCCTCCGATAAGCTCGACCACTGCGTCGAGCAGGGCGTCGTCATGAAAACTGGCTTTGGCTAAATAATAGTCCGCCCCGGCATCGAGTCCACGGCGGCGATCCTCTTCCCGATCCTTGTACGACACGACCATCACCGGCAGCGATTGCAGACGATTGTCGCGGCGCAGCAGGGTGACCAGCTCGATGCCGTCCATGCGCGGCATGTCGATGTCGGTGATCAGCAAATCGAAGTCCTCCGAACGCAGTGCGTTCCAACCATCCATGCCGTCCACCGCCACCGCGACGTCGTAGCCGCGATTGAGCAGCAGTTTGCGTTGCAGCTCGCGCACGGTCAGCGAGTCGTCGACCACCAGCACCCGTTTACGCGCAGCTTCTGCGGCCTGATTGCCGTGGCGTGCGATGCGTTCAAGGCGCCCGGTATTGAGCAGTTTGTCCACCGAACGCAGCATGTCTTCGACGTCGACAATCAATACCACCGAACCGTCGTCGAGCAAGGCCCCGGCGGAGATGTCCTGCACTTTGCCCAGACGCTCGTCGAGTGGCAAGACCACCAGCGTGCGCTCGCCAATGAAGCGCTCCACGGCAACGCCATAAACCGCATCGCGCTCGCGGATCACCACGACTTTGAGAGTTTCGCCGCTGTTCTGGCTGGCCGGACGGTTAAGCAACTGGCTGGCCGCGACCAGCCCGACGTGCTGGCCTTCGTGCCAGAAATGCTGACGGCCCTCGACCTGCACGATGTCTTCCGGGGCCAGATCGCACATGCGTTCGATGTGCGCCAGCGGGAAGGCGTAGGCCTCTTCGCCGACTTCCACCACCAGACTGCGCACCACCGACAAGGTCAGCGGCACTTCCAGATGGAAGCGACTGCCCTCGCCCGCCGTCTGTTCCAGCACCACGGCGCCGCGCAACTGGCGGACCATGTGTTGAACGGCATCGAGGCCGACACCCCGGCCAGACACTTCGGTGACGGTGTCACGCAAGCTGAAACCGGGGAGGAACAGGAACGTCAGCAGTTCTTCTTCGCTTAACTGCGCCGCCGTTTCCGCTGGGGATAACTGCCGCTCAATGATGCTGCGGCGGACCTTTTCCAGATCGACGCCGTTGCCGTCATCACTCAATTCCAGCACCAGCAGACCGGCCTGATGCGAGGCACGCAGGCGGATCAGGCCTTCTTCGGATTTGCCTTTTAGCAGGCGTTGTTCCGGGGTTTCGATGCCGTGATCGACGGCATTGCGCAGCAAATGGGTCAGCGGCGCTTCGAGCTTTTCCAGCACATCGCGATCGACCTGGGTTTTCTCGCCTTCGATCTCCAGGCGTACCTGTTTGCCAAGGCTGCGGCCCAGATCGCGGACCATGCGCACCTGACCGGTGAGGACATCGGCGAATGGTCGCATGCGACAGGCCAACGCCGTGTCGTAGAGCACTTGCGCACGCTGACTGGCCTGCCAGGCGAATTCGTCCAGCTCGGCGTTTTTCTCGCTCAGTAGCTGCTGGGATTCGGCGAGCAAACGGCGCGCGTCTTCCAAGGCTTCCAGCGCTTCAAGGCTCAGCGCGTGCTCCTTGAGGTGGACGTTAAGATTTTCCAGCGCCCGCAGACCGTTGTTCTGCATGCGTTTGAGGCGTTGCATGGTCGCCAGATGCGGCTTGAGCCGCTGGGTTTCCACAAGCGATTTGCTCGACAGATCGAGCAGGCTGTTCAGGCGCTCGGCGGTGACACGCAAGACACGCTCACCACCTTCGGTGGAGCGTTTGCTTTTGCGTGGCGTCGGCTCGGAGGGCTCGACCGGCGCGTCCATGACCGGAGCTGGCGCGGGTTCAAAGACCGGCGGCGCTTCAAGTTGCAATTCGGCCATCGGCGGTGCAATCAGCGTTGCCGGCGGTGCCGACGGATCGAGCAAACCCGCCATCAACGCCACATAAGCTTCAATATCGCTCGCTTGCGGCGCATTCGCTGGCGTGGCGATGCGCATCAGCAAATCGGTGCCCTGCAACAACGCATCAATGTGCTCGGGCCGCAGCAACAACCGCCCTTCCTGCGCGCAGACCAGACAATCTTCCATGACATGAGCGACGCTGACGCCGCTGTCGATACCGACTATCCGCGCCGCACCCTTGAGCGAGTGCGCCGCGCGCATGCACGATTCCAGTTGATCGGCCTGGGTCGGATTACGCTCCAGCGCCAGCAGCCCGGCGCTGAGGACTTGGGTCTGCGCTTCGGCTTCGAGACTGAACAGCTCGAGCAGCGAGGCGTCGCGCATTTGCTCGGGGGTCATGTGAGGCTCCGGGTCACGGCGGACAACAGCTGTTCTTCATCCAGCCAACGCAGGCTGCGACCGCGATATTGCAGAACGCCACGGGTGTATTTGGCACTGGCTTGCGCGCCGGACTGCGAGGCGGCATCGAGAATGCGCTCGTCGATGGCGTGAATGCCGTCAACTTCATCCACCGGCACCACCACCGGTCCGCCATGGGCGGCGATGATCAGCATGCGCGGCATGATTCGCGCCCCCGTGGCCGGCGCGGCGTTGCCATCCAGATCGAGCAGTTCGACCAGCGACAGGCACGCCACCAGCGCGCCGCGCACATTGGCCACGCCGAGCAAGGCGCGCGAGCGCTGGTGCGGTAACGAGTGAATCGCCTGCAGCGGTGCGACCTCAACGAGACTGCGCGTCGCCAGCCCCAGCCATTCTTCGCCGAGACGGAACATCAACAGCGAGCGGGTTTTCACATCGCTTTCCACGGCGATCGCCACCGGATCACGCTCATCCTGCTGCAACGCATAACGATCAAGCAGGCGCGTGGCGGCGGCGGAATACACCGAGCAATTACGGCAATGAATATGCTCTTCCAGCAGCGGGCAGGACTTTTCGCCATGAATGCCGATGCGGTTCCAGCAATCATCGATGGCCCGGGCATCTTCGTGGGTGACGTTAAAGGTGTCGGACGCGATCATCGTTTACGCTCACTGTCGGCGGTGCGGCCGCTGCGGGCGGCGCGCTCCTGCAATCGTCTGGCACCCGCCGTATCGCCCTGAGCCTGTAGCAGCGCAGCCAGGTGCATCAACGCTTCGGGGTGTTGCGGTTCGAGGTACAACGCTTTGCGATAGAAACCCTGCGCTTCGAGGGTCAGGCCGGCGACATCGCTGAGCAGGCCGAGCCAGTAAAACACCTGGGCCACCGGCTCGTGGCTGCGCAAATACTGTTCGCAGGCAGCGCGGGCCTCGGCACTTTTGCCTTCATTGGCCAATGCAGCGATGTTGGCCAGCAGGGTCGCCGCGTCCGGGTTGGCGCTTTTGCTGGCGGTCGGCAGTGGCGTTACGGCGGCAAACGGTCGAGTGCGCACCGGTGCTGGCGGCGTGCTGCGAGGCGGTTGGCTGACCGGCACCACGACGGGCTTGGGCGTTGGCAACGGCTCGGGGTGCGGATCGCTGTGGCGACTGAACGCAAACGACTGCGGGATACCGATTGAACGCATGCCCAAACGTCCGAGCAGACTGCCCTCGGCCGGGCCGATAAACAGCACGCCGTCGAAATGAGTCAGGCGTTTGAGCACCTCGAACACCAGTTTTTGCGTTGGCTGATCGAAATAGATCAGCAGGTTGCGGCAGAACACGAAATCGAACGCCGGCTCGCTGGCCAGCAGCGTCGGATCGAGCACATTACCGACCTGCAAACGCACCTGCTCACGCACATCGTCATTGACTCGATGGCCTTCTTGCTCAGACGTAAAATGCCGGTCGCGAAAGTCCAGATCCTGACCGCGAAACGAATTCTTGCCATACAACGCACGCAGCGCTTTCTCCACCGACAGTGGGCTGACGTCCATGCCATCGACCTTGAACTGATGCGGTTTGAGCCCGGCATCGAGCAAGGCCATGGCGATCGAATAGGGTTCTTCGCCGGTTGAACATGGCAGGCTGAGAATACGCAGCGCACGCATGTTGTTCAGCTCGGCCAGGCGATTGCGCGCCAGTTTGCCCAGCGTGGCGAAGGATTCCGGGTAACGGAAAAACCACGTTTCCGGGACGATCACTGCTTCGATCAGCGCCTGCTGTTCGTCCCGCGAGCCTTGCAGTAACTGCCAGTACTCATCGGCATGTGCGGCTTGCGAAAGTGTTGTGCGCTGGCGCACGGCGCGCTCAATGATCGCCGGACCCACCGATGTAACATCGAGGCCGATGCGTTCCTTGAGGAAGTCGAAAAAGCGCTGATCGCTGCTCATGACTGCGCCTCAAGCTGCGCCGGATTCAGCGGCGGATCGGGGAACAGCAAGGCGCGCACGGCGTTATCGAGCAAGTCCTTGACCCGCACCCACTGCACCAATCCCTGGGCATCTTCGCGCACCGGGCCGAGGTAAGGCGCCTCGCGGTTGTCGAGGCCATAAGGCTGAAATTCCTGCGGATGGCAACGCAGGGTGTCGGTGGCCTGTTCGAGAATCAGCCCGAGCCATTGCGCCGGTTGCGACTCTTCAGGCTGGTAATTCACCAGCACCAGCCGCGTACTGGTGCGCGCCTCAGCGGGATGGCCGAAGGTCAACGCACTGAGGTCAATCACCGGCACTACCGCGCCACGATAGGCGAACACCCCGGCGACCCATTGCGGTGCCCGGGCAATCGGCTTCAACGGCAGGCGCGGCAGCACCTCCGCCACTTCGGTAGCGCGCAAGGCGTAACGCTCGCTGCCGATGCGAAACAGCAGAAACAACGCCGGCTTCGCCACTGGCGCAGCGCCGCGTTTGGCGATGATGTCGCTCATCAGACTTTAAATCGCGAAACGCCACTGCGCAGCCCGACGGCCACCTGGCTCAGTTCGTCGATGGCGAAACTGGCCTGACGCAGCGACTCGACCGTCTGGCTGCTGGCGTCGCCCAACTGCACCAGCGCATGGTTGATCTGCTCGGCGCCGGTGGCCTGGGCCTGCATGCCTTCGTTAACCATCAACACCCGCGGCGCCAGCGCCTGCACCTGATGGATGATCTGCGACAGCTGTTCGCCGACTTGCTGCACTTCGGACATGCCCCGGCGCACCTCTTCAGAGAACTTGTCCATGCCCATCACACCCGCCGACACTGCCGACTGGATCTCGCGGACCATTTGCTCGATGTCGTAAGTGGCGACAGCGGTCTGATCTGCAAGTCGCCGCACTTCGGTGGCAACCACGGCAAAACCACGGCCGTATTCACCGGCCTTCTCGGCTTCAATCGCGGCATTGAGCGACAACAGGTTGGTCTGGTCGGCGACTTTGACGATGGTCACCACCACCTGGTTGATGTTGCCGGCCTTCTCATTGAGGATCGCCAGTTTGGCGTTGACCAGATCGGCCGCGCCCATCACCGAGTGCATGGTGTCTTCCATGCGCGCCAGACCTTGCTGGCCGGAGCCTGCCAGCACGGAAGCCTGATCGGCAGCGGTGGAGACTTCGGTCATGGTGCGCACCAGATCCCGCGAAGTGGCGGCGATCTCACGGGACGTTGCGCCGATTTCGGTGGTGGTCGCTGCGGTTTCGGTAGCGGTGGCCTGCTGTTGCTTGGAGGTGGCGGCGATTTCGGTCACCGAGGTGGTCACCTGCACCGACGAACGCTGGGCTTGGGACACCAGCGCGGTCAGCTCGGTCATCATGTCGTTGAAGCCGGTTTCGACGGCGCCGAACTCATCCTTGCGCTCAAGGTTCAGACGTGAACTGAGATCGCCGGTGCGCATGGTTTCGAGGATCTCCACGATGCGGTTCATCGGCGCCATGATTGCGCGCATCAACAACAGACCGCACAGGCCGGCAGCCAGAACGGCAACCAACAGGGAAATGAACATGCTGACTTTGGCGGCGGCCACGGCATCGTCGATATTGTTCATGGCCTGATCGGCGACCTTCTTGTTTTCGCCGATGATGTCGTTGAGCTTCATGCGCCCGGAATACCAGGCGGGCGTGAGCTTTTCGTGGAACATCTTCACCGCATCCGCTTCCAGATTGCGCTTGTGCAGGTCCAGCACGGCATTCTGAATCTGGATGTAGGCGTCGTGGTACTTCTCGAACGCGGCAAACTCGAGACGATCCTCGTCGGTCGCCATGGTCTTGCGATAGTTCTCCATCTGCTCCTGCAGACGCGCCTCGAACGCCTCGTAGTCCGCCGCGTCCTCGCTGGAAATCCCCTGGCCTTCCTTGAGCCCGAGCAGTTCCTGAGTCTGCAGATAGCTGTCGACCCACGCGCCGCGAATCATCGAGCTGTAATAGACGCCGGGAATCGCGTCATCTCGCACGCTGTTTTCACTGGCCTCGATCTTCAACAGCCGTGAATAGGAAACGACGACCATCAGCAACATGATGGCGATAATCACCGCAAAGCTCGCCAAAATGCGTTGGCGCAACGTCCAGTTCTTCACAGTGATTCCTCGTGCCTAGTCGAAATGCGGGGAGTATAGCCGAGGGCGGTGTTTCATTTATAAGACGCTTTTTAACCCTCGGGCCTGTCCGGCGGGATTGGCGGGAAGGCTCTGGGGTGGGACTGTCCGACAATTCGGGGTTGCCGTGCCAGTGGGGTAATAGCAAAAAGGGGCGATGGATCGGTCATGGCTGTCGCTGCGCGGCGGAAAAATGCCTTCGCGAGCAAGCTCGCTCCCACCTTGGTACGCAACACCCTGTGGGAGCAAGCGAGCTTGCTCGCGAAGGGGCCAGCCGGATTTACACCGATGCGATGCGCACTTGTTTTTCCAGTTCCACCTTCAACCCCGGCTCCAGTTTCAACTGGCGCGCCAGTTCATCGAGGTATGACTTCTCCATAAAATTTTCCTCATCCACCAACATCACACTGGCGATGTACATTTCTGCCGCCATCTCCGGCGTACTCGCAGCTCGGGCGACGTCGGTCGGGTCGAGGGGTTTGTTGAGTTCGGCGTGCAGCCAGTGTTGCAGTTCCCGGTCGTTATCGAGTTTGGTGAATTCGCCTTCGATCAGTTGGCGTTCACGATCATCGATATGGCCATCAGCTTTGGCAGCGGCTACCAGCGCTTTGAGAATGGCTTGGCTGTGTTGCTCGGCTTGCGCCGGTGGCAAGCGGTCGAGGGTTTGCGGTTCACCCTGTGGGGCCGTGCCTTTTTGCGCGTTGTAGTTGCCGTAGGCCTTGTAGGCCAGTACGCCCAGCGCGGCCAGCCCGCCGTAGATCGCGACTTTACCGCCGACCTTGCGCACTTTCTTGTTACCGAGCAGCAAACCCATCGCGCCCGCCGCTAACGCCCCGCCGCCGGCCCCGGACAGCAGGCTGCCGAGGCCACCGGAGCCTGAAGCGCCGCCGAGCAAACCGCCCAAGCCACCGGCAGCCGGTTTGTTCTGTGTTCCGCCAGCCTTGTTCTGCAACAGATCCTGGCCGGACTTGAGCAGTTGATCGAGCAATCCACGGGTGTTCATGTTCCGCCTCCAAACAGGGGTTATCCGGATCTATAAGGCCCTCAGCCTAGTTCGAAAGTGCCCCTGCGCTGCTTGCGAGTGTGCTTCCAGATGTTGCTCGGTACGCCCAAGCCGTTCGGGAAAATAGATATACACTCAGGCCAATCTATAAAATCCGCGCACTGGGTACCTGTCTCATGATGACCTTGCGTCAGATCCGTCACTTTATCGCCGTAGCCGAGACCGGTTCGATCTCCGCCGCCGCGCAAACCGCGTTCATTTCCCAGTCGACCCTGACCCTGGCCATTCAGCAACTGGAAGAGGAAATCGGCGTCAGTCTGTTCAGTCGACACGCCAAAGGCATGACCCTTACGCACCAAGGTCATCAATTCCTACGCCAGGCGCACTTGATTCTTGCGACCGTCGATAACGCCAAGCGCAGCCTGCAACAAAGTACCGATCAGGTCGCCGGGCAGTTGATCGTCGGCGTGACCAGCCTCGTCGCCGGTTATTACCTGGCGGATCTGCTCACGCGTTTTCAGCGCGCGTACCCCAATGTCGAAATCAGAGTGATGGAGGACGAGCGCCCTTACATCGAGCATTTGCTGGTCAGTGGCGAGATCGATGTCGGCGTATTGATCCTCTCCAACCTCGAAGACCGCCACGCCTTGCAGACCGAAGTGCTGACCCACTCGCCGCACCGTTTGTGGCTGCCAGCGCAGCACCCATTGCTGGAACACGACAGCATCAATCTCGCTGACGTCGCCCGCGAACCGTTGATTCAACTCAACGTCGATGAAATGGATCGCAACGCCCAGCGGCTGTGGCGCGGCGCCGGGCTGCAGCCAAAAATCACCTTGAGAACCGCCTCGACCGAGGCCGTGCGAAGTCTGGTCGCCGCCGGTTTGGGCGTGTCGATCCAGCCGGACATGACCTATCGCCCATGGTCACTGGAAGGCGACATCATCGAAGCGCGGCCCATCGCCGACCTCAATCAGACGCTGGACGTAGGTTTGGCCTGGCGCCGTGGCACTGCGCGCCCCGCTCTCGTCGATCCATTCCTGACCGTGGCCCGTGAGCAACCCCACGGCGGACGCAAGCCATCTATTTAATCGAACGCTGACTTCAGTATTTAGCATTTGTCGACCTCGGAGCCGCGCACTAGTCTTGCTGCATCTATAAGACGGTCGGCTCCCGGTTTCAGTGAGCAACAATGGCCACACAAGAAAAGAGATCGCGGAAAATGGCTGGCGCGCAAACCCCGATGTGTACCGCGTTGTTGATCGATGGCGAATTGGTCGCCGGGGAAGGTTTCGTCGAGCCGATTCTCAACCCCGCCACCGGTGAAATCCTCACGCACATCGCCGAGGCCAGCACCGAGCAAGTCGAAGCCGCCATCCTCGCCGCCCACCGCGCCTTCGCCGAATGGTCGCGCACCACGCCGCAGCAACGTTCCAACCTGCTGCTCGACATCGCCAATGCCGTGGAAAAACACGCCGATCACCTCGCCCGTCTCGAATCGCTGAACTGCGGCAAGCCGTTGCACCTGGCGCGTCAGGACGATTTGACGGCGACCGTCGATGTATTCCGTTTCTTCGCCGGCGCGGTGCGTTGCCAGACTGGTCAGTTGAGCGGCGAATACCTGCCGGGCTACACCAGCATGGTCCGTCGCGATCCGATTGGCGTGGTCGCCTCGATTGCGCCGTGGAATTACCCGATCATGATGGCCGCGTGGAAAATCGCCCCGGCCCTCGCCGCCGGCAACACGCTGGTGTTCAAGCCCTCCGAACACACGCCGCTGTCGATCCTCGCCCTGGCGCCAGCGCTGGCTGAAATCCTCCCGCGCGGGGTGATCAACATCATCTGCGGTGGCGGCGAAGGCGTCGGCAGCCATCTGGTTGGCCACGCGAAAGTGCGCATGGTCTCGCTGACCGGCGATATCGTCACCGGGCAGAAAATCCTCCAGGCCGCCGCAAAAACCCTGAAACGCACGCACCTCGAACTCGGCGGCAAAGCCCCGGTGATCGTCTGCAACGACGCCGATATCCAGGCCGTGGTCGACGGCGTGCGCACTTACGGTTACTACAACGCCGGCCAGGACTGCACCGCCGCGTGCCGGATCTACGCGCAGGCCGGGATTCACGACAAATTGGTTGCCGAACTCGGCGCCGCCGTCAGCAGCCTGCGCTTCGCCGGCAAACGTGACGCTGACAACGAGATTGGCCCGCTGATCAGCACCCGCCAACGCGATCGGGTGGCCAGCTTCGTCGAGCGCGCCCTCGGTCAGCCGCACATCGAACGCGTGACCGGTGCGGCGGTGCATTCCGGCGCCGGTTTCTACTACCAACCGACGCTGCTCGCCGGTTGCAAACAGAGCGACGAAATCGTCCAGCGCGAAGTGTTCGGCCCGGTGGTCACCGTGACCCGTTTCGACGAACTCGCGCAAGCCGTCGACTGGGCCAATGATTCGGAATACGGCCTCGCCTCGTCGGTGTGGACGCAGAATCTGGACAAGGCGATGCAAGTCGCCGCGCGCTTGCAGTACGGCTGCACGTGGATCAACAGCCATTTCATGCTGGTCAGCGAGATGCCCCACGGCGGGCTGAAACGCTCCGGCTACGGCAAAGACTTGTCCAGTGATTCGCTGCAGGACTACAGCGTGGTGCGGCACATCATGGCCCGCCACGGCCAGCATCTCTGACTACGCTAATAACAAGCCGTTAACGGCATGCTTCACTGCGTTCACAACTGCCCCGACCATAATTTAAAGAAGAGGGTTCAACCATGTTCGTGCACAAGACCGCACTGCTCAGTGCAATCACCACGGCCCTGCTGGCCAGTGCCAGCCTGCAAGCTGCCGAGCCGCTGAAGGCTGTCGGCGCTGGCGAGGGTCAGCTGGATATCGTTGCGTGGCCGGGCTACATCGAACGTGGCGAGAGCGACAAGGCTTACGACTGGGTCACCGGTTTCGAAAAGGAAACCGGCTGCAAGGTCAATGTGAAGACCGCTGCAACCTCCGACGAAATGGTCAGCCTGATGGCCAAGGGCGGTTACGACCTGGTCACCGCTTCGGGCGATGCCTCGCTGCGGTTGATCGTCGGCAAGCGTGTGCAACCGATCAACACCGCGTTGATTCCGAACTGGAACACCCTCGACCCGCGCCTGAAAGACGCGCCGTGGTACGTGGTCAACCAGCAGACTTACGGCACCCCGTACCAGTGGGGCCCGAACGTGTTGATGTACAACACCAACGTGTTCAAAACCGCGCCGACCAGTTGGAACGTGGTGTTCGCCGCGCAGGATCTGCCCGACGGCAAAGCGAACAAGGGCCGCGTGCAGGCCTATGACGGCCCGATCTACATCGCCGATGCGGCGCTGTATCTGAAATCGACCAAGCCTGAACTAGGCATCAAAGACCCGTACCAACTCACCGAAGATCAATACAAAGCCGTGCTCGACCTGCTGCGCGCGCAGCAGCCGTTGATCCACCGCTACTGGCATGACACCACGGTGCAGATGAGCGATTTCAAAAACGAAGGCGTGGTCGCGTCGAGCGCGTGGCCGTATCAGGTCAACGGTTTGATGAACGAGAAGCAGCCGATCGCTTCGACCATTCCGAAAGAAGGCGCTACGGGCTGGGCTGATACCACCATGTTGCACGCCGAGGCCAAGCACCCGAACTGCGCGTACAAGTGGATGGACTGGTCGCTGAAGCCGAAAGTCCAAGGTGATGTGGCGGCGTGGTTTGGTTCATTGCCAGCGGTGCCGGCGGCGTGCAAGGAGAGCGAATTGCTCGGCGCTGAAGGTTGCAAGACCAACGGTTTCGACCAGTTCGACAAGATCGCCTTCTGGAAAACCCCGCAGGCTGAAGGCGGCAAGTTTGTGCCGTATAGCCGCTGGACCCAGGACTACATCGCGATCATGGGCGGCCGCTAAGCCCGGGAGCAACTCGGTCGAGCTCCCTTTCCCCCTCGCCCCCCTGGGGGAGAGGGCTGGGGTGAGGGGGTAGCTTTTGACCTTGCCCTTGATCTCAGAGCAACGGCCAATAAAGCCACCCTCACCCCCCGCCCTCTCCCGGAGGGAGAGGGAGAGGGAGCTAAAAGCGGATCGCATCTCGTCCGCCGAAGGTGTGAGTTAAGCAAACCGTAAAACGTTTCAGATTTTTCAGAAGTCCAGGCAGGGCCGCTGCGACGGCCTTCGCCTTTTTGGAGCACCGCACCATGACGCTTGCAGTCCAGTTCACCAACGTTTCCCGGCAGTTCGGCGACGTAAAAGCCGTTGACCGGGTTTCCATCGATATCGAGGACGGCGAGTTCTTTTCCATGCTCGGCCCATCCGGCTCGGGCAAAACCACCTGCCTGCGCCTGATCGCCGGGTTCGAACAACCGAGCGCCGGCTCGATCCGTATCCACGGCGCCGAAGCGGCCGGGTTGCCGCCGTATCAACGTGACGTCAACACGGTGTTTCAGGATTACGCACTGTTCCCGCACATGAACGTTCTCGACAACGTCGCCTACGGTTTAAAGGTCAAAGGCGTCGGCAAAACCGAGCGTCATAAACGCGCCGAAGAAGCCTTGGACATGGTCGCCCTCGGCGGTTATGGCGCGCGTAAACCTGTGCAATTGTCCGGCGGTCAGCGCCAGCGCGTGGCCCTCGCCCGCGCCTTGGTCAATCGCCCGCGCGTGCTGTTGCTCGATGAACCTCTGGGCGCGCTCGATTTGAAATTGCGCGAACAAATGCAAAGCGAATTGAAGAAGCTGCAACGCCAGCTCGGCATCACCTTCATCTTCGTCACTCACGATCAAACCGAAGCGCTGTCGATGTCCGACCGTGTCGCCGTGTTCAACAAGGGCCGCATCGAACAGGTCGACACGCCACGCAATTTGTACATGAAACCGACCACTACATTTGTCGCTGAATTCGTCGGCACCTCGAACGTGATTCGCGGCGATCTGGCCCGCCAAATCAGCGGCCATCCGCAGCCATTTTCGATCCGTCCGGAACACGTGCGTTTCGCCGAAGGCCCGCTGGCCAGTCACGAGATCGAAGTCAGCGGTCTGCTCCACGATATCCAGTATCAGGGCAGCGCCACGCGCTATGAATTGAAGCTGGAAAACGGCCAGACCCTGAGCATCAGCCACGCCAACAATCAGTGGATCGACAGCAGCGCACAGCATCAGACCGGCCAGCGCCTGAGCGCGCGTTGGGCGCGGGAAGCGATGATTGCGCTGCACGACACCGTGGCGAGCGGGGTGTGACATGAGCACGCTCGCGATGACAACATCGCCGCCATTGCGCAGGTTTTCCAACCTGCTCTACCGCAAGCCGAATCTATATCTTTCGATGCTGCTGGTACCGCCGCTGCTGTGGTTTGGCGCGATCTATCTCGGCTCGTTGCTGGTGCTGTTGTGGCAGGGTTTCTACACCTTCGACGACTTCACCATGGCGGTCACCCCTGACCTGACCCTGGCGAATTTTGCCGCGCTGTTTCAGCCATCGAACTTCGACATCATCCTGCGCACGTTGAGCATGGCCATCGTCGTGTCGATCGCCAGCGCTATCGTCGCGTTCCCGATTGCCTACTACATGGCGCGCTACACCACAGGCAAGACCAAGGCGTTTTTCTACATCGCGGTGATGATGCCGATGTGGGCCAGTTACATCGTCAAAGCGTATGCGTGGACATTGCTGTTGGCCAAGGGCGGCGTGGCGCAGTGGTTTGTGCAGCACTTGGGATTGGAGCCGGTGTTGCAGTTCATTCTGGGGATTCCCGGGGTGGGCGGCAGCACCTTGTCGACCTCGCATCTGGGGCGGTTCATGGTGTTCGTTTATATCTGGCTGCCGTTCATGATCCTGCCGATTCAGGCGTCGCTGGAACGTCTGCCGCCATCGCTGTTGCAGGCCTCCGCAGACCTTGGCGCCAAGCCACGTCAGACCTTTATGCAGGTGATTTTGCCGCTGTCGATTCCAGGCATCGCCGCCGGTTCGATCTTCACGTTTTCGCTGACCCTGGGCGACTTCATCGTGCCGCAACTGGTCGGGCCGCCGGGGTACTTCGTCGGCAGCATGGTGTACGCACAGCAAGGTGCGATCGGCAACATGCCGATGGCAGCGGCGTTTACGTTGGTGCCGATTGTGTTGATCGCGGTTTACCTGTCCATCGTCAAACGACTGGGGGCTTTCGATGCGCTCTGAGAAAGCATCATTAGGCTTAAAGATCGCAGCCTGGGGCGGGTTGGTGTTTCTGCACTTCCCGATCCTGATCATCTTTCTTTACGCCTTCAACACCGAGGAAGCCGCGTTCAGTTTTCCGCCGAAGGGCTTCACGTTGCACTGGTTCAGTGTGGCGTTCTCGCGGCCGGATGTTTTGGAGTCGATCAAGCTCTCACTACAGATCGCAGCGATCGCCACGTTGATTGCGATGGTGCTCGGCACGCTCGCATCGGCAGCGTTGTATCGCCGTGATTTCTTCGGCAAACAGGGTATTTCGCTGATGCTGATTTTGCCGATTGCGTTGCCGGGGATCATCACCGGGATCGCGCTGCTGGCGACGTTCAAAACGCTGGGGATCGAGCCGGGGATGTTCACCATCATCGTCGGCCACGCGACCTTCTGCGTGGTGATCGTCTACAACAATGTTATCGCCCGCCTGCGCCGTACTTCGCACAGTCTGATCGAGGCCTCGATGGACCTCGGCGCCGATGGCTGGCAGACGTTTCGCTACATCATCCTGCCGAACCTCGGTTCGGCCTTGCTGGCGGGCGGCATGTTGGCGTTTGCGCTGTCGTTCGACGAAATCATCGTTACCACGTTCACCGCCGGGCATGAACGCACGTTGCCGTTGTGGCTGCTCAACCAACTGAGCCGGCCACGGGATGTGCCAGTGACCAACGTCGTCGCGATGCTGGTGATGATGGTGACCATGCTGCCGATTCTCGGCGCGTATTACCTGACACGTGGTGGCGAGAGCGTCGCCGGTAGCGGCGGTAAATGAATATCTAACCGATATCCACTTTCCCCTGTGGGAGCGAGCTTGCTCGCGAAGAGGCCAAGACATTCAACATTGATGTCGACTGACACACCGCCTTCGCGAGCAAGCTCGCTCCCACAGGGTTTCGGTTTCTTCAGAAAAATAACAATTGCTACAAAGAGGACAAAAGCATGCAAACCAAACTCTTGATCAACGGCCAACTGGTCAATGGCGAAGGCCCGGCGCAACCGGTGCTCAACCCTTCGCTTGGCGAAGTGCTGGTAGAGATCAACGAAGCCACTGAAGCTCAGGTCGACGCCGCCGTGCGCGCCGCCGATAACGCCTTCGCCGACTGGTCGCAAACCGCACCGAAAGACCGTTCGCTGCTGCTGCTCAAACTCGCCGACGCCATCGAAGCCCACGGCGAAGAACTGGCCAAACTGGAATCCGACAACTGCGGCAAACCCTACAACGCCGCGCTGAACGACGAGATTCCGGCGATTGCTGACGTATTCCGTTTCTTCGCCGGCGCCAGCCGTTGCATGAGCGGTTCGGCCGGTGGCGAATACCTGCCGGGCCACACGTCGATGATCCGTCGCGACCCGGTCGGCGTGATCGCCTCCATCGCGCCGTGGAACTACCCGCTGATGATGGTCGCCTGGAAAATCGCCCCAGCGCTGGCTGCCGGTAATACCGTGGTGCTCAAACCGTCGGAACAAACCCCGCTGACCGCATTGCGTCTGGCCGAACTGGCGTCGAAAATCTTCCCCGCCGGTGTACTCAATCTGGTATTTGGTCGCGGTCCTACCGTTGGCAGTCCGTTGGTCACCCATCCGAAAGTGCGCATGGTTTCGCTGACCGGCTCCATCGCCACGGGCGCCAACATCATTTCCAGCACTGCCGACAGCGTTAAACGCATGCACATGGAGTTGGGCGGCAAGGCGCCGGTGATCATCTTCGATGACGCCGATATCGATGCTGCGGTGGATGGCATTCGCACCTTCGGTTTCTACAACGCCGGGCAGGATTGCACTGCCGCGTGCCGGATCTATGCGCAGCAAGGCATCTACGACAAGTTCGTCGAGAAGCTCGGCGCAGCGGTCGGCAGCATCAAATACGGTTTGCAGGATGATCCGTCGACTGAACTGGGGCCGCTGATCACTGCGCAACATCGCGACCGTGTTGCCGGGTTTGTCGAGCGTGCTGTGGCGCAGTCGCACATTCGTTTGATCACTGGCGGCAAGGCTGTCGAGGGCAATGGTTTCTTCTTTGAACCGACGGTGTTGGCCGATGCGCAGCAGGACGACGAAATCGTTCGTCGCGAAGTGTTTGGGCCGGTGGTTTCGGTGACCAAGTTCACCGATGAAGCGCAGGCGCTGGAGTGGGCCAACGATTCGGACTACGGCCTTGCGTCCTCTGTGTGGACGGCAGATGTAGGACGTGCGCACCGCATGTCGGCGCGTTTGCAGTACGGCTGCACGTGGGTGAACACGCACTTCATGCTCGTCAGCGAAATGCCCCATGGCGGTCAGAAATTGTCCGGTTACGGGAAGGACATGTCCATGTACGGGCTGGAGGACTACACCACGGTTCGGCATGTGATGTTCAAGCATTAACAGCGAAAAGATCGCAGCCTGCGGCAGCTCCTACATGATGGACGCCGCTCTTCTGTAGGAGCTGCCGCAGGCTGCGATCTTTTCCGCGACACACGGACGATGTCGGCGATCCACCACCAGGCTTCACCGAAACCAAAACAATAACTACCGACCCGGGCGGCGCCCACAAAGCCCCGCCACGGCCCCGGCCATCCGAAATCTGCCGATTTCACGGAGCAAACACACATGAGTTCCTCACCCGATCTCGCCACAGCCGTTGCCGACAGCGATGCCGAACAACTGCGCAAACTGGGCTACACCTCGAACTTCAACCGCAGCATGAGCCTGTGGGAAAACTTCGCTTTGGGCTTCACTTATCTGTCACCGGTCGTAGGGGTTTATACCCTCTTCGGCCTGTGCCTCGCCGCTGGCGGCCCACCGATGTTCTGGGCCTACTTGCTGGTCGGTTGCGGCCAATTGCTGGTGTGCCTGATCTTCGGCGAAGTGGTCTCGCAGTTCCCGATTTCCGGCGGCGTTTACCCTTGGGCACGCCGCTTGGTCGGTAAGAAATGGGCATGGATGGTCGGCTGGATCTACTCCATCGCCCTCTGCGTCACCATCGCTGCGGTCGCCGTCGGCGCTGGCCCGTATCTGGCCGCCATGCTCGGTTTTGAGCCGAGCAACAACACCAACATCGTCATCGCGCTGGTGCTGACCCTGTTCGCCACACTGGTCAACCTCAGCGGCACCAAAGTGCTGGCGCGCATCGCCATGTTCGGCTTCCTCTGCGAACTGGTTGGCGCAGTGATCGTCGGCGTTTACCTGCTGGTGTTCGAACGCCATCAACCGCTGAGCGTGCTGTTCAACACCTTCGACATCAGCGTCGACGGCTCGTACCTGCCGGCCTTCCTCACTGCTTCGCTGGCAGGGATGTTCCTTTACTACGGCTTCGAGGCCTGCGGCGACGTCGCCGAAGAAACCCCGAACCCGAGCGCGAAAATCCCGGTGGCCATGCGCATGACCATCTACATCGGCGGCATCGCGGCGATGTTCGCCTGCCTGGCGCTGATCCTCGCCGTGCCGGACATGCAAGCCGTGATCAACGGCACCGACAAAGACCCGGTCACCACCATCCTCAACAACGCCTTCGGCCCGGTCGGTTCGAAAGTAGTGATGGGCGTGGTGATGATTTCTTTCATCTCCTGCGTCATCAGCCTACAAGCCGCGGCGAGCCGTCTGCTGTACTCCTACGCTCGCGATGAAATGGTCATCGGCAGCCGACTGCTGAAAAAGATTTCTCCTACCACCCAAGTACCGGTTGCCGCACTGTTCGTGTCCGGCGTCCTGCCGGCCCTGATCATCGCCCTCGGCTTCTTCATGCAAGACGCCGTGGCCACCATCGTCAGCTTCGCCGCCATAGGCATCTACCTCGCGTTCCAGATGATCGTGCTGGCCGCGCTGTACGCCCGCAGCAAAGGCTGGAAAGCGAGCGGCAAATTCACCCTCGGCGCCTGGGGCTGGCCAGTGAACATCGGCGCGCTGGTGTATGGCATTGGCGCAATCATCAACATGGCCTGGCCACGTACGCCGGATGCGGCGTGGTACGTGAACTATGCGATGGTGTTGAGCACCGCAATCGTGATTGGCTTGGGCTTGGTTTACATGTGGATTGGCAAGCCGTATGACCATGGCAAGGCGCCGGCTGGGGATGCGTGGAAGGTGAGTCGCTAAGAGCCTGTGATCCCGGCACCGACAAGGTGCCGGGGTTCAGGCAAGCCGTGAAACATCATCAAAAAGAAAGCTCTGCCTGATCGTGCTTCAACAGGGAAATACGGTCGAACAGTTTGATTTTTTCATTGGCTTTTTGCTTGGCGTGATCGGACATGAATGCAATCAACTCTTCGAGCTGACTAACGTCTCCGACTACTTTGAATTGCTTTTCCTTGTTGACGAAAACAAGCGACTTCTTCTTTCTCGACAACAATTCAATGACGTTGCTGAGCGTACCGGTGCTCTTTGCATCCCAGATCATCAAGCCGTAGTCAGCCGCTTCGGCCATGACGACGTCTTTCTCGGTGAAGAAAGCTCTCGACCCTTTGGAATGCTTGGAGTCGACTGTTCTGGCGGGCCAGTGCCCTAGGTTGTTCCTCGGCGCCGAACCGCTGCAGAACACCGTGGTTCTGGATCGTTCGAGACTCAGCAGGTACTCCTGAATGGAGGTATCGGCGCCCCCAGCATCACCCACCACCACCTCAAAATCTGACGCTACGATATTATTGATGCGCTCTTTAACCTTCGGATCAAGGTTCTTGATGTTGATAGAGCCGGCAATAAATACAGTCGTCATTGAATTCACTTCCAAGTTAGCGCTGCGACGTAAATTTTCCCTACCTTCGGATATTTACGCAAAACAGCGCAGGCCGCGTCCATGGACGCCCCGCTATCAAACAAATCATCTACAACCAAAACATTCCAGCGCCCATCAGTGGTGATTTCATCATTGACGCTGAAACTGTCTCCAATCGCAGCAACCTTGTCTGCTTTCGAATGCAAATCCTTGAGCGACTTTCCCGTGGTCGCTTTTCGAAGCAAATCCGAGAAAACCGGCCGACCGATAATTCGTCCCAACGCCTGGGCAACCTCAGTTACCGGTTGTCGCTGACGAATATTTGAAGCAGGCATAGGCACTACAAACCCGACCTGATCCAGTTTTGGGAAGACATTTGTCGCTACTGCCTGAGCAAGTGGGCTGACCTGAGTCCAGTCCTTCTGGTATTTGAGCCGGTAGGTCGCCTCGCCAATCTCAGTGCGCTGATTATCGAAGCATGGGTGTCCGCGATCATCGTTGCCAAGAAAGGTACTACTTACCATGTGTTTGTCCAGCACCCAGCCCTGATCCCAAGGGCCGTTGATCTGCTTGAGAGACACCTTCATTGAATTCTCCGTTATTCCTAACAATCCTTTGAGCCCTGAAACCAAGGGCCGAGCATCTGCAGCGATGCGCAAGATTCAAACAAATAACGGAAAAAACACTGGTTAGGGACGGGCTCGCTGGCACCTATGCAAAAACAGGCATTTCCTACAGATACGACCCTCAGAGATAAATCCTCTTTCCTACAGAAGGTATCGATAGAGCCGACTTGGCGTAGTAGGTGGCTAGCCGATAGGCTTTCTCTCGGCAGCGAAATCAGCGGCCCGGTGTCGGAGCCGGAGTAAATATCAAAACGGCGTGACCGCACTCATTTGAGTGGCGGCTCTATTCTCAATATTGGAGTCGAAAAATGCCTAACCACGTACAAATTCCTTCTGAAAGCTCCGCTTTCTTCACCCCCATCGTCTTCACCCGCCACAACCGTTTCCTCCACGCCTTCATGCAAGATCACGAAACCTGGTTCTGTGTTCAGGATCTCGGTCGCTTGATGGGCTATCCGCTGAACGAACGCCTTACTCTGAAACTCGATCCCGACCAGCGTCGCCATGTCCTTCTGCGTCGGGACGGCGAAATCATCGATTGCGCGATGGTCAGCGAATCCGGCCTGTTCGCCCTGCTCGTCCATCACTTCGTCCCGGAAAACCGACACCTGCGCCAATGGCTGAGCCATGAAGTCATCCCGATGCTGCGCGAAACCCAATCAAGCCCTGTGGAAAACCACCCGAGCTTGAGCTCAATGCATTGGGCAGGCGTTACCGTGCCGCTGCTGCACTGGCAACAGCAGGCGTGGGTCAAATGGCGGGATGTGCCGGAGTTGATGCGCGGCCAGCGGCCGTATCCAGTCCTGGGAACGTGTAGCTGATCCAAATAAAAAGGGGCGGACCTTTCAGTCCGCCCCTTTTTATTTCCACTCAAAACCGCGAAACACTCCGCATCGCATCCACCAGATACCGCATCGCAATCCGGTCATTCTCCGAAAGCTCCCGATATCGCTCAACCAGCTTCACTTCGTCAGAGCTGAGCCGACGCCTTTTGCGGCCGCTGCCCAGGCAGGGAAAGATGCCCAGCATGTCGGTGATCCCTTGTATTTTTGCCATGGACGATGTCCTTCAATACTTCAAAGAATTGCTAAACCACCACATCGCCCTGCCCCTTACAGCAGCGCCGTGTGCCCTACCGGTCAGATGGGTCGCACCGGTCATGCCCATAGAATAGAAATTAAATCGACGCTGAAAAGCGGTTTTTAGAGTAATTAGTCGAAAAAAGCAGATATGCCGTGTAAATCAGAACGCGCTGTCAGATTTTTAACCGACATGTCTTGTTTCATTGACACACTGGCGCGGTGAATCAACGAATTTTGCATTGCGAGCGAACCGTTTAAGCTAGCGGGCATCTGTTAATAGTCCGTTGCGTTTGGCCGAAGGCTTGTCCGAACCGTTATTTCTGATCCAGCACGTGCCAGGAACGGCGCGGGATTGCACACGACAGGTTGTATTTATGCACCGCAGGAATTTGCTCAAAGCGTCCATGGCCATTGCGGCTTACACCGGTCTTTCGGCCACTGGCCTGCTGGCCAGCCGTGCGTGGGCGGCCAATGGCGGCGCCGCCGATGGCGAGGCTCAGGCCTTCGACTTCGAAGCGCTGAAGCGCCAGGCCAAGCAACTGGCTGGCAGCGCCTATCAGGACACCAAACAGGTGCTGCCGCCAACCCTGGCGACCATGACCCCGCAGAACTTCAACGCGATCCGCTACGACGGCGAGCATTCGCTGTGGAAGGAAAACAAGGGTCAGCTGGACGTGCAGTTCTTCCACGTCGGCATGGGGTTCCGTCAGCCGGTGCGCATGTACAGCGTCGACGCCAAGACGCGCACTGCCCGCGAAGTGCATTTCCGCCCGGCACTGTTCAACTATGAAAACACTTCAGTCGACACCCAGCAGCTCAAGGGTGACCTCGGTTTTGCCGGCTTCAAGCTGTTCAAAGCGCCGGAGCTGGATCGTCACGATGTGTTGTCGTTCCTCGGCGCCAGCTATTTTCGTGCGGTAGACGCCACTGGCCAATATGGCCTCTCGGCGCGCGGCCTGGCGATCGACACGTACGCGAAGAAACGCGAAGAATTTCCTGACTTCACCAAGTTCTGGTTCGAGACACCGGACAAGAACGCCACCCGATTTGTGGTGTATGCCCTGCTCGATTCGCCGAGTGCCACTGGTGCTTACCGTTTCGACATCGACTGCCAGGCCGAGCGCGTGGTGATGGAAGTCGATGCACACATCAATGCGCGCACGGCGATCGAGCAATTGGGCATCTCGCCGATGACCAGTATGTTCAGTTGCGGCACTCACGAGCGCCGCATGTGCGACACCATCCACCCGCAGATCCACGACTCGGATCGTCTGGCGATGTGGCGCGGCAACGGCGAGTGGATCTGCCGTCCGCTGAACAACCCGGCGACCCTGCAATTCAATGCGTTTGCCGACACCGATCCAAAAGGTTTTGGTCTGGTACAGACCGACCACGAGTTCGCCAATTATCAGGACACTGTCGACTGGTACAGCAAGCGTCCGAGCCTTTGGGTCGAACCGACCACGGCGTGGGGCGAAGGCTCTATCGATCTGCTGGAAATTCCTACCACTGGCGAGACTCTCGACAACATCGTGGCGTTCTGGACACCGAAAAAACCGGTGGCTGCCGGGGATTCGCTGAACTACGGCTACAAGCTTTACTGGAGCGCTCTGCCGCCGGTGAGTACGCCGTTGGCGCGAGTGCAGGCGACCCGTTCCGGCATGGGTGGTTTCGTCGAAGGCTGGGCCCCGGGCGAGCATTATCCGCCGGTGTGGGCGCGTCGCTTTGCTGTGGACTTTACCGGTGGCGGTCTGGATCGTCTGCCGCAGGGCACCGGGATCGAGCCGGTGGTGACGTGCTCGAACGGTAAAGTGCAGGATTTCAGCGTGCTGGTGCTGGATGACATCAAGGGTTACCGGATTCTGTTTGACTGGTACCCGACCAATGACAGCGTGGAGCCGGTGGAGCTGCGGTTGTTTATTCGCACCAATGACCGCACGTTGAGCGAGACCTGGTTGTACCAGTATTTCCCGCCGGCGCCGGACAAGCGTAAGTACCCTTGATGATTTGAGGCGCCTGCACAGGCCTCATCGCTGGCATGGCAACAAAGAACAACCAGACGAAAAAAGCCCCGGCCATCACTGACCGGGGCTTTTTGCTTTATCTCGACTGACTTAATCGCGCAAATCAGACTCATGAATCGGCTGATCCCGATGCGTCGCACGCTGATACTGCGCCGGCCACACCGCTTTGCGCCCCCCCAGATCATCGTCGGCATGCAGCGGCCAGTACGGATCACGCAGCAGCTCCCGGGCGAGGAAGATGATGTCGGCCTGACAGGTGCGCAGAATGTGCTCGGCCTGCGCCGGCTCGGTAATCATTCCCACAGTGCCGGTGGCGATGCCTGACTCTTTGCGCACACGTTCGGCGAAGCGCGTCTGATAACCCGGCCCGACCGGAATTTCCGCGTTGGCCGCCGTCCCACCCGACGACACATCGATCAGGTCCGCGCCCAAGGTGTGCAGGCGTCGCGCCAGCTCCACGGTTTCATCCGGGTTCCAGCCATCCTCAACCCAGTCAGTGGCCGACACGCGGACAAACACCGGCAACTCCTCTGGCCAGACCGCTCTCACCGCTTCAGTGACTTGCAGCACCAGACGAATACGATTTTCAAAAGAACCACCGTACTGATCCCGCCGTTGATTGCTCAGCGGCGAAAGAAACTGATGCAACAGATAACCGTGCGCGGCATGCACCTCAACCACGCTGAAACCTGCCGTCAACGCTCGTTTTGCGGCATCGACAAACGCCTGAATGACGTCGGCGATTTGCCCCTCATCCAGCTGTTTCGGTTGCGTGTGTTGCGGATCAAAGGCAATCGGCGACGGCCCGACCGGGGTCCAGCCGCCATCATCGGGTTTGACGCTGCCGTGCTTGCCGATCCACGGCCGATGGGTGCTGGCCTTGCGCCCGGCGTGGGCTAATTGAATGCCGGCGACTGCGCCTTGGGACGTGATGAAGCGGGTGATGCGTTGCAGCGGTTCGATCTGTTCGTCGTTCCACAGGCCCAGGTCTTCGGCGGTGATCCGCCCGTCGGCCGTGACGGCTGTGGCTTCGGTAAATACCAGACCCGCACCGCCCACGGCGCGGCTGCCGAGGTGTACCAGGTGCCAGTCGTTGGCCAGGCCGTCGACGCTGGAGTATTGGCACATCGGTGAGACGGCAATGCGGTTGGGCAGGGTCAGTTGGCGCAGGGTGAAGGGTTCAAGCAGCAGACTCATGGGGCACCTCTCAAATCAGTGGGCAGGCTCCAGGGTTCTGTTTGAATAGTCGACGAGTGACAGGAAAAGTGCAGCACCCGCCCCCGCGGGCAAAAAATTCGACAAGACGTCACAAGGCCAATCAAGCAGTGCTTAGAGCCTAGTCGACAACCGGGGATGAGGGAGGGTTCAGAGTGATTCAGTGTGTGAACGGACGCTTTCGCGAGCAAGTCGAATCGTCGCACCGTCGCTCCCACAGGGGAATGCATTCCAAAATGTGGGAGCGAGCCTGCTCGCGAATGGCGTCAACGCGGTTCGATGTGGGCAATCATCAATTGAACGGTCTCATTGCCCCGAAACTCGTTAACGTCGAGCTTATAAGCCAGCTCAACCCACTGAATCGTCGGATTCGGCCAGATATCGCGATCAACGCCAAACGCAATGCCATCCAGTTTTACCGAGCCACATTCGCTCTTCAGCACCACTTTGAGGTGCCGCTCGCCAACCACGCGCTGCTCAACCAACTGAAACACCCCATGAAACAGCGGCTCCGGAAAGTGCTGTCCCCAAGGCCCGGCGTGGCGCAGGGCGCGCGCCAGTTCGAGGTGGAACTCTTCAACCGCCAGCGTGCCATCGGTCAGCATGCGTCCGGTGAGGTCTTCTTCGCGAAGTTGCCTACGCACTTCAGCGTCAAAAGCCTCGGCGAACAGCGGAAAATTCTCCTGCGGCAAGGTCAGACCGGCCGCCATCGCGTGGCCACCGTACTTGGCGATCAGGTTTGGATGCTGCGCCGCTACCACGCTCAAGGCATCACGAATGTGGAAGCCTTGCACCGAACGCCCCGAGCCCTTGAGCAAACCATCGCCCGCATCGGCAAAGGCAATGGTCGGACGGAAATAACGCTCTTTCATACGTGAGGCGAGGATGCCGATGACGCCTTGGTGCCACTCGGGATCGAACAGGCACAAACCAAACGGCATCGACTCGACCGGCAAGTCCTTGAGCTGCGCCAACGCTTCACGCTGCATGCCCTGCTCGATGGATTTACGATCCTGGTTCATGCCGTCCAGTTGTGCGGCCATTTCCCGGGCCTGATTGGCGTCGGCGGTGAGCAGGCATTCGATGCCCAGGCTCATGTCATCCAGCCGTCCGGCAGCATTCAGGCGCGGGCCGACGATGAAACCGAGATCGGTGGATGTAATGCGTGCAGCGTCACGCTTGGCCACTTCAAGAATCGCTTTGATCCCCGGCCGTGCGCGACCGGCGCGAATTCGTTCGAGGCCCTGATGCACCAGAATCCGGTTGTTGGCGTCCAGCGGCACCACGTCAGCGACGCTGCCCAGCGCTACCAGATCAAGCAGTTCACCGATGTTCGGTTGCGGCTTGCTCTCGTACCAGCCGAGGCTGCGCAAACGCGCGCGCAACGCCATCAACACGTAGAAAATCACCCCGACGCCAGCCAGCGCCTTGCTCGGAAATTCGCAACCGGGCTGGTTCGGGTTAACCAGCGCATCGGCCAGTGGCAGTTCATCGCCGGGCAAGTGGTGGTCGGTGATCAAGACTTTCAGGCCCGCACGCTTGGCTGCTGCCACGCCTTCGACACTGGAGATGCCGTTGTCGACGGTGATCAGCAATTGCGGTTCGCGGGTCAGTGCGACCTCGACAATTTCCGGGGTCAGGCCATAGCCATATTCGAAACGGTTCGGCACCAGATAATCAACATGCGCTGCACCGAGCAAACGCAAGCCGAGCATGCCAACGGTGCTGGCCGTCGCGCCGTCCGCATCGAAGTCGCCGACGATAAGAATGCGCTGGCGTTGCTCCAGCGCCGTCACCAGCAGGTCCACAGCCGCATCAATGCCCTTGAGTTGCTGGAACGGAATCAATCGCGCCAGGCTCTTGTCCAGCTCCGCCTCGGACTGCACGCCCCGCGCCGCGTACAAGCGGGTCAGCAGCGGCGGCAGATCACCGAGAAAAGGCAGAGTGGCAGGCAGTTGACGAGGTTCGATACGCATGGGGTGACGGAGACTTCTCTTGATTACGTGGGATTATTGCGGTGGTGACGCGGGATCAGCCGCGCTCACCTTGCAGCCATTGCAACTGGACTTCGTGCTGACCACGATCGTCGGTGACGAAGATCGTCCCTTCGCTGATCATCACGTCCCACTTGATAACGCGGGGCATGTCCTTGGCCAGGGTTTCCAGCACTTCTTGCGGAACCGCAGCGATGTTGACGTTTTTCAGATTCTTGATCGCCGGGATCACCTTGGTTTCCCAAACGCGCAGGCTGCCGTAGGCGAGCAGGCTGGTGCGTTCGGTACGACGCGAGCACCAGGTCAGACGATCGGCGTCTGGCTGGCCGACTTCGATCCAGTGCAGAACACGATCATCCAGGCTCTTTTCCCACAGCGCAGGTTCGTCCACGTCTGACAGACCACGGCCAAACGACAACTGCTCGTTGTACCAGAGCGCGTAGGCCAGCAGTCGCACGGTCATGCGCTCTTCGGTTTCCGAAGGGTGACGGGCGATGGTCTGCTTGACGCTCTCGTAGACACTGCGGTCGAGGTCGGTGAGGTTCAGTTCAAACTTGTAGGTAGTGGACGGCTGGGCCATGAACGGGCTTCTTGATACGAGGAAAGTCGGCAAGTCTAACCGATGCGGTAGGCAATCATCGAATTGATGGCGATCAACCTGCGGCGTCTGACAGCCGGCTATGTTAAAACGCTGTATCCGTTCAGCCTTGCCCTACAGGATTTCGCATGCCGTTCACCAGCAAACCGCTCTCGGGTCTGAAAGTCATTGAATTGGGTACATTGATTGCCGGGCCGTTTGCCTCGCGCATTTGCGGCGAGTTCGGTGCCGAAGTGATCAAGATCGAGTCGCCAGACGGCGGTGATCCCCTACGGAAATGGCGAAAACTGTACGAAGGCACGTCGCTGTGGTGGTTTGTCCAGGCGCGCAACAAAAAGTCGCTGACGCTAAACCTCAAACACCCTGACGGCTTGGCGATCCTGAAAAAACTGCTCAGCGAAGCCGACATCCTCATCGAGAACTTCCGCCCCGGCGTACTGGAAAAGCTTGGCCTGAGCTGGGAAACCCTGCACGCCTTGAACCCGAAACTGGTGATGGTGCGTCTGTCCGGTTTCGGCCAGACCGGGCCGATGAAGGATCAGCCGGGCTTCGGTGCTGTGGGGGAGTCCATGGGCGGTTTGCGCTACATCACTGGTTTCGAGGACCGACCGCCGGTGCGCACCGGCATTTCCATCGGCGATTCGATAGCCGCGCTGTGGGGCGTGATCGGTGCGCTGATGGCCCTGCGTCATCGCGAGGTCAACGGTGGTCTCGGCCAAGTAGTCGATGTGGCGCTGTATGAAGCGATTTTCGCAATGATGGAAAGCATGGTGCCGGAATTCGACGTGTTCGGTTTTATCCGCGAGCGCACCGGCAACATCATGCCCGGCATCACGCCCTCTTCGATTCACACCAGCGCTGACGGCAAGCATGTGCAGATCGGCGCCAATGGTGACGCGATCTTCAAACGCTTCATGCTGATCATCGGCCGCGAAGACCTGGCCAATGATCCGACACTGGCCAGCAACGACGGGCGCGATAATCGCCGCGACGAACTGTATGGCGTGATTGATCGCTGGGTCCATTCGCTGCCGCTGCAAAGCGTGCTCGACCTGCTCAATCAGGCCGATGTCCCGGCCAGCCGGATCTTCAGTGCCGAGGACATGTTCAACGATCCGCAGTACCTGGCCCGAGAGATGTTCCTGCACGCCAAGCTGCCCGACGGCAAAGATTTCAAGATGCCGGGCATCGTGCCGAAACTCTCTGAGACACCGGGCAGTTCAGAATGGGTCGGACCGCAACTGGGTGAACACAATGCGCAGGTACTTCACGACCTTGGCTACGACGAGAGACAGATCGCCAAGCTGCGCGAAGACGGAGCCATTTAAGCTGAAACACCGGCAGACATCGCACGCCAACCGCGCCCACCATTGGTGGACGTGGCGGCTATTTGGCTTATTGTTTTTGCTCGCAGTGTCGACCGAGGCGCAGGCTAAACCGACGTTGATCTGGCTGCTGCGCGACTTGCCGCCACTGACCATTTTCGAAGGCCCGAAAAAGGGCCAGGGCGTGATCGACCAACTGATGCCGTTGTTGATCGCCGGCATGCCGCAATACGAACACACGCTGATGCGGGTCAATCGCGCCCGTGGTCTGCAGATGCTCCATGAAAACCCGTTTGCCTGTGACCCCGCGCTGCTGTGGAACAAGGAGCGCGCGCAGTGGGTGGCGTATTCGATCCCCGCGATTCGCGCCGTGAGCAACGGCCTGGTGGTGCGCCAGCAAGATCGCTCGGTGCTCGAACCGTATCTGGTCGACGGTGAAGTGGATCTGTCGGCGCTGCTGGCCGCTACGGAGCGCAAAGTCGGTGTGGTGGCGGAACGCAGCTACGGCGAGTTCATCGACACCCTTTTGCATCAAGCGCCCAGCGGTGCGCTGACGGCGCATTACGGCAACGATGCGCTGAGCAATCTTCTGTCGATGCAGCGCCTCGGTCGGTTGCAGGTGGTGTTGGGCTATTGGCCGGAGATTCGCTATCAGGCGAAACAGGCACAGATCAATGAAGATGAACTGGAGTTCTATCCGATTCAGGGCAACGGAAAGTATTTGTCAGGCTACGTCGCCTGTTCCGACACCACGCAAGGCCGTCAGGCGATCAGCGAGATCAATCATCTGCTGCGCACCCTGCCGCATGAACACCTGAATCAGCTCTACGCTGCATGGCTGGATCCTGACAGACGTGAGGATTATCTGCAGGAAGCCCGCAGGTTTTTCGAACATCAGGCCGCGCAATAAGCAAACGCCGGACAAAAGAAACCCCGAGAAGTGGGGAGACGACTCGGGGTTAAACGTGGCCTATAAAAAGACCCGTAGCAGCAAGCGACAAGCACCGGAGCACAATGCTTGATCCTGCTGTTACGTGGTCTGACTGACAGGGATGCAGGAAGGTTCCCACAAAAAATATTTCATCTTTACAGCGCCGCACGTTTGTCCAGTGCTGCGTTGCGCAAGGCCGCGATCACACAAGGCTCCAGCCGTCCTTCAGCGATCAGAACGTCGCGATGCAAACCGTCGACGACATCGGTCAACTGGCGCTTGTCGGTCAACTGTGCCTGATTGAATTCGCGTTCCACCACGATGGCGCCGTGACTGTTCTTCAAGGTCACCAGGCATTCGCCATGGGAACCGCTTGGAGACAACGAAACCTGATACGGGCTCAGAGCCTCACCGAGCAATAGACTGATACTTTCCATCTCGATCTCCACTCAATAGTCCGAAAACTGTGTGCCTGGGGCGTGTTCACAATAAATGACCACCGGCCCGAGAAGAAAGTTCTGCATACCGACTGCCCCGTTCCTGGAGTGTCACCGGTCTGTCAGAGCATGCACGGCGAAGATGACAGAAAAATAACCGTCCCCGTCAAACCCGCACGGATGGCGACGCGGCGATCAGGTAGCTGTCGAGCAAACCGCGCATCAGTACGGCCGACACCGGGGTTTGCAGGCGGCCCAACAGCCGCATTCTGTGTTCGCTCAGCAAGGGTTCAAGATCGTTCAGCAGGCTTGGCGCGACCGTTCCCAGCAGGATCAGCGCGCGTGCCTCCTGCTGAATCGCCAGATGATGGATCAGCGCCAGGCCATCGCCGCCCTTGAGCTGCGGATCGCAAATGGCGATATCGACCACGCCGCGATGGCCCAGTGAAGACAGGGCCGAGGCCAGCGACGGCGCCGTCAGTACGTCATAGATACCAATGGCATTGAGCATTTGATGCAATGCCATCAGCTGGAACGGATTGGGTTCAAGTATCAGGACTTTAAGCGAGCGCATGAGCGACCTCTGAAGCGACAATCGCGGATTCTCACCGCAGTGGTTGTCACTCTAGGGCAGCCGTCCTAAGCCTCCCATCGGAAAAGTAGCCGCGTCGTATAGGACATTTCCCATCTTCAATGCGGACATCGGCACCCGCTCTCTGCGCGACGCTGGGTGATGTCCGTCCAGCCGCCCAAGAGCCCACGCAATTTGCCGTCGGCACTGTAGAACGGCACCGTCCACTGATAGACCTCGCGGGGGCCGTTGTTGAATTGCAATCGTCGCTTGCTGAAGCGCGACTTGCGCGTGCGCAATTGCATCATGAACTCGTCGTGCAACATCAGCGCCGTGGCTTCGGGCAACGCGTTGACTTCAATCAGCAGCCGCCCCAGCACCTGATCCAGTCGAACCGAGAGCGCCTCCTCATAACTGCGGTTGCACATGATCAGCCGCCCTTGCAGATCACGGACGAACACAGGATCCGGCATGGAGTCGATCAATGCATGCTGAAATGCCAGTTGATCGCCCAGATCCTTTTCCGCCGCGCGCCGCAGTTTGATCACGGCGGTCAGACGCCGATTCCATATCAACGACAACAGACCGAACACGCCAAGCCCGCCCATGCCCCAGCAACCCCATTCAAGCATCTGCTGCCAGACTGAGGGTACGGGCGCCGGTGCAATACCTTCCAGCCATTTCAGGCGGATCGCCCGCAATTCGGCTGCGGGAAACGCCTCAAGGGCCTTGTTGAGAATACTCAGCAGCACTGGCATGCCTTTGCGCACGGCCAGGTTATCCGCCTCCCATTTGCCTTCGACGAGACCGCCGACCTTGAGCAAACCCAGCGGGTAAAGCTGCGCGCCAATTTCGTTTTCGATGGTGGCGTAGGCCTCACCGCTTTCAACCAGCGCCCGCGCTTCGGCGTAGGTCTTGACAGAGCGAATCTCGATTGAGGGAAAGTCACGCCTGATCATGTCTTCCAGCGCATGCCGGGCCGGTAGCACCAGCACCCGTTTGCTCAACTGCTCGAAGGCATCCAGCCGAGGTGCGTCAGCGCGGCCGACAAACACCCAGCCCGCACCACCGAACGCGTGGCTGTAATCCAGGAATGCCTTGCGCTCCTCGCTCATGGCCAGGGTCGTACTGATATCGGCCGCTCCGCTCTCCAGACGTTCAAGCATGTGATCGGTGGAAAAAGACTCCTGATGCACAAACTGCAGCCCGGTCATCGCCGTCACGCGCTTGAGCACGTCGTTGTTCAAGCCGCTCCACTGCCCGTGCTCATCCTGAAACAGATACAACGGATACTGCACCGACGTCACCGTCACTTTGGGGTTGTCGCGAATCCATTGACGCTCGTGTGCAGCCAGTTCGATGGGCTGGATTCTGGCCCCCCCGGCATCGTCGTGCAGCGCCAGTTGCGCCGCCACGCTGCAGCGCACCAACGCCAATAATCCGAACATAAACAACACACCCAGTGCCGGTTTCAAACCTCTATAAAACAGCATTGCCACTTCCTTCGTGATCGACTCACCCGTCCTTCGTGGGTGAAAACCCGAGCAGTGTGGCAGCACAAACAAAAAAGCCCGTCAGGAGACGGGCTTCAAAATGTGACAGCTTTTGGTGGCTTAAAGCGGCTTGCCGCGGTTGCCATGCTGGCTGACAAAGGCTTGCACGGCTTTCAGCTCGTTTGGCAGAACGGTGCAACGCTCGTTTCGCTCAAACAAATCAGAAAGATGTGCAGGTAGTTCGAGCGCTTTTCCTACACCGGCTTTCTCCACCGCATCCGGGAATTTCACCGGGTGCGCGGTGCCGAGAATCACCATCGGGATATCGAGGCTACGACGGCATTCGCGTGCAGCCTTGACGCCGATGGCGGTATGCGGATCCAGCACTTCGCCGGTCTGCTCGTAAACTTCGGCGATGGTTTCGCAGGTCTGCGCATCGTCCACGGCCAGTGAGTCAAACAGTTTGCGCGCTTCAGTCCAGCGCTCTTGTTCGACGCTGAAACCGCCGCCCTGCTTGAACGAGTCCATCAGGCCGGCAATCGCTGCGCCGTTGCGACCGTGCAGGTCGAACAGCAGGCGTTCGAAGTTCGACGAGACCATGATGTCCATCGACGGCGACAGCGTGGCGTGCAGGGTTTCCTTGACGTACTGATTGCCGCTCATGAAGCGGTGCAGGATGTCGTTGCGGTTGGTGGCGACGATCAACTGGTTGATCGGCAGGCCCATGTTGCGCGCCAGGTAACCGGCGAAGATGTCGCCGAAGTTGCCGGTAGGCACCGAGAACGACACCGAACGCGCCGGGCCGCCCAACTGCAGGGACGCATGGAAGTAATAAACGATCTGGGCCATGATCCGCGCCCAGTTGATCGAGTTCACTGCGACCAGGCGCGTGCCTTTGAGGAAGCTCTGGTCAGCGAAGCTGTTCTTGACCATTTCCTGGCAGTCATCGAAGTTGCCTTCGATGGCGATGTTATGGATGTTCTCGCCGAAAATCGTCGTCATCTGCCGGCGCTGCACTTCGGACACGCGGTTGTGCGGGTGCAGGATGAAGATGTCGACGTTTTCGCAGTGCTTGCAGCCTTCGATAGCAGCCGAACCGGTGTCACCGGAGGTGGCGCCGACGATCACTACGCGCTCGCCGCGCTTTTCCAGCACGTAGTCGAGCAGACGACCGAGCAGTTGCAGGGCGAAGTCCTTGAACGCCAGGGTCGGGCCGTGAAACAGCTCCAGCACCCATTCGTTACCGTTCAGCTGACGCAGCGGCGCCACGGCGCTGTGCGAGAACACGCCGTAGGTTTCTTCGAGAATCTTTTTGAAATCGGCGTCCGGAATGCTGCCGGTGACGAACGGGCGCATGACACGGAAAGCCAGTTCGTGATACGGCAGGCCGGCCCAGGAAGCGATTTCTTCCTGGGTGAAACGTGGCAGGTTTTCCGGAACGTACAGACCGCCGTCGGTCGCGAGACCGGCCAGCAGGACGTCTTCGAAATTCAGGGCCGGTGCCTGGCCGCGGGTACTGATATAACGCATGATTTCAAACCTTCGGTTTGAGCTTCAAGCTATGAGCTACAAGCTGCAAGTAAAAGCCAAACCGCTTTTCTCTTGCCGCTTGCAGCTCGAAGCTTGCAGCTGCTTCTGTTTAGTTCAGGTGCTCGACGCGGATCCGTACAACCGGACCATTGACGCCGGCCAGCGCTTCGAGGGCGGCAATGGCATCGTTGATGCGCTGCTCGACAACGCGGTGGGTCAGCAGGATCATTGGCACCAGACCGTCGTGTTCCTCGACTTCCTTCTGCATGATCGACTCGATGTTGATGCCGCGCTCCGAGAGGATGCTCGCCACCTGAGCCAGTACGCCCGGATGGTCCTTGGCTTGAATGCGCAAGTAGTAAGCGCTTTCACAGGCTTCGATCGGCAGGATCGGGTGGGCCGACAGCGAGTCCGGCTGGAAGGCCAGGTGCGGCACGCGGTTCTCCGGGTCGGAGGTCATGGCGCGAACTACGTCGACCAGATCGGCGATCACCGACGAAGCGGTTGGCTCCATGCCGGCGCCAGCGCCGTAGAACAGCGTCGAACCTGCGGCGTCACCGTTGACCATTACCGCGTTCATCACCCCGTTGACGTTGGCGATCAGGCGATCAGCCGGGATCAACGTCGGGTGCACGCGCAACTCGATGCCGGCGGCAGTGCTGCGCGCCACGCCGAGGTGCTTGATGCGGTAGCCGAGCGCTTCGGCGTAGTTGACGTCAGCGGTGGTCAGCTTGGTAATGCCTTCGGTGTAAGCCTTGTCGAATTGCAGCGGAATACCGAAGGCGATGGAGGCCAGAATCGTCAGCTTGTGCGCCGCGTCGATGCCTTCAACGTCGAAGGTCGGATCGGCTTCGGCGTAACCCAGTGCCTGAGCTTCGGCCAGCACGTCTTCGAAGGTACGGCCCTTCTCGCGCATTTCGGTGAGGATGAAGTTACCGGTACCGTTGATGATCCCGGCCACCCAGTTGATGCGGTTGGCGGACAGGCCTTCACGGATCGCCTTGATCACCGGAATGCCACCGGCCACGGCCGCTTCGAACGCCACGATCACGCCTTTCTCGCGAGCCTTGGCGAAAATTTCATTACCGTGAACGGCAATCAGAGCCTTGTTCGCGGTGACCACATGCTTGCCATTCTCGATGGCCTTGAGTACCAGCTCGCGGGCAACGGTGTAGCCGCCCATCAGCTCTATGACGATGTCGATCTCAGGGTTCGTGGCCACTTCGAAGACATCGTTGGTAATCGCAATACCGGTCGTCTGGAACTGAGGCTTTGGCGTGCGCATGGCAATTTGTGCCACTTCGATTCCACGCCCGGCACGACGAGCAATTTCCTCGGCGTTGCGCTGAAGTACGTTGAAGGTACCGCCACCGACGGTCCCTAACCCACAGATGCCTACTTTGACCGGATTCACTGTGAACTCCCCATAAAACGGCCGACGCGGGGTCGGCCGGAAAACAACCGCGTGCTCGCGGCTCTCTATTAATGGCCCGGCAATGTGGCTGCCGGACCATGATCGTCACGGCTGACCGTGACGATGCGAATTTACTTCGCGCCCAGCGCCAGTTTGGCGACTTGTGGCGCAGGCTGGTAGCCCGGAATCACTTGTCCGTCAGCCAAAACGATGGCCGGTGTGCCGTTCACGCCGATCGACTGACCGAGGGCGAACTGTTTGGAAACCGGGTTATCGCACTTGGCGGCCTTGATTTCCTTGCCATCGACCATTTTGTCCATGGCCGCTTTCTTGTCTTTCGAGCACCACACGGCTTGCAGTTGCTCGTCACCCGGCGAGTTCAAACCCTGGCGCGGGAACGCGACATAACGCACTTCGATGCCGCGCTTGTTCAGCTCAGGCACTTCGGCGTGCAGCTTGTGGCAGTACGGGCAGGTGGTATCGGTGAACACGGTGATGTGCGATTTGGTCTCCCCCACGGCCGGGTACACCACGGTTTCGGCCACCGGGATAGCGTTGATCAGTTTGGAGATGCCCAGGCGTTCGGTCTTCTCGGTCAGGTTGACCGGTTTGCCGTCCTTGAGCTGGAACAGGTAGCCCTGCACGATGTACTGGCCATCGGCGCTGGCGTATAGCACGCGGCTGCCCTTGAGCTTGACTTCGTACATGCCCGGCAACGGGCTGGCGCTGATGCTTTCGACCGGAACCTCGAGTTCGAGTTTTTCCAGGCTTTGACGAATGGCTTTGTCGGCCGCGTCATCGGCGACGGCAAAGGTGCTGACCAACGCAATGGCTGCGGCGGCGAAAATCTGGGTCAGACGCATGAGAACTCCTGAAGGCGGACAAATGGAACGATCAGAACGCCCGTGCCGGAACACCGGGTCATAACCGTCCATCGTGCAAACCGGCAAAGCCTAACACATAAGCCCACGGTGGCCGAATGCGCCTGTCGCCACACTTTCAGGACTGCACAGATCCTTGTGGGAGCGAGCCTGCTCGCCAAAGCGGTGTGTCAGCTAAATGAACGCTGACTGACACGCCCTCTTCGCGAGCAGGCTCGCTCCCACAGGAATTCTTGTTCAGCCGCGCGGGTGGTGTTTGGCGTGCAGATCCTGCAAACGGGCGCGGGCGACGTGGGTGTAGATCTGCGTGGTGGAAAGGTCGCTGTGGCCGAGCAGCATCTGCACCACACGCAAATCCGCGCCGTGGTTGAGCAGGTGTGTGGCAAACGCATGACGTAAGGTATGCGGCGACAGTGACTTGCCGATCCCGGCGACCTTGGCCTGATGCTTGATCCGGTGCCAGAAGGTTTGGCGGGTCATCTGCTCGCCGCGCTGACTGGGGAACAGTACATCGCTGGGGCGGCCACCGAGCAATTCGCCGCGACCGTCACGCATGTAGCGCTCGATCCAGACAATCGCCTCCTCGCCCATCGGCACCAGCCGTTCCTTGCTGCCCTTGCCCATCACCCGCAGCACGCCCTGGCGCAGATTGACCTGTTCCAGTGTCAGGCTGACCAGTTCGGTCACCCGCAAACCGCAGGCGTACAACACCTCAAGCATGGCGCGATCACGCTGGCCGATGGCTTCGCTCAGATCGGGTGCCTTGAGCAGCGCCTCGACGTCGGCTTCCGACAAGGATTTGGGCAACGGCCGACCCAGTTGCGGCATATCCACGCGCAAGGTCGGGTCAACGATGATCATCTTTTCCCGCAGAAGATAGCGATAAAAGCCACGCACACCGGAGAGAAATCTCGCCGTGGAACGCGGTTTGTAATTCTGCTCCAGGCGCCAGGCCAGATGATCGAGGATCAGCTCACGGCCGGCGTTGATCAGCTCCAGGTTTTTCTCCTGCAGCCAGCCATTGAACAGCGCCAGATCGCTTCGATAGGCGCCACGGGTGTTGTCGGACAGGCCTTTTTCCAGCCATAACGCGTCGAGGAATTGGTCAATCAGTGGATTGTCGATAGCAGGCATGGGCGCTCAAGACACACAGCCTCATGGACTGTGCGCAAATGTAGAGTGAACTGTAGGAATGGGCGCTAGTCTTTCATAGCCCGCAATTTCAAGGAACAGGGAGCATCAATGAACGAGCAGCAAATTCTATTGGCATTTGGCGGGATAGGCGCGGCGGCGCTGGGGTGCCAATGGCTGGCCTGGCGCCTGAAGCTGCCGGCGATTCTGTTTCTGTTGCTGACCGGCATTCTGGTCGGCCCGGTGTTGGGCTGGCTCGACCCACAGGAAATGTTCGGGCCGCTACTGATGCCGCTGGTATCGCTGGCCGTGGCGCTGATTCTGTTCGAAGGCAGCCTGACCCTGCACCTGTCGGAATGGAAGGAGATTGGCAGCGTCGTTCATCGTTTGGTGACTCTTGGCGCGATCTCGACCTGGGTGGTTATCGCGGTCGCCACTCACTATCTGCTCGGATTCGACTGGATGCTGGCCATCCTCTTCGGCAGCCTGACGCTGGTGACCGGCCCGACGGTGATCGTGCCGATGCTGCGTGTGGTACGGCCGAAAACCTCGATCGCCAATATTCTGCGCTGGGAAGGTATCGTCATCGATCCGATCGGCGCCCTCCTCGCCGTGGTGGTTTACAGCTTCATCATTGCCAGCGCCGAGGGCCATGGGCTCAAGCAGAGTCTGTTTACATTCGGCGGAGTGATTCTGTGCGGCGCAGTGTTCGGGATTGTCGGTGGCTGGGTGCTGGGGACGATTATTCGTCGGCAATGGTTGCCGGAATACCTGCACAACCTTGCGTCGTTGGCCGCGGTGCTGGGGATTTTCATTGCTGCCAACGAAGTGATGCACGAGTCCGGCCTGCTGGCGGTCACGCTGATGGGCATGTGGCTGGCGAACATGAAGGGCGTGGATGTGCGGCATATCCTGCACTTCAAGGAAAACCTCAGCGTGCTGCTGATTTCCGGTTTGTTCATTTTGCTGGCGGCCCGGTTGGACTTGTACGCCTTGATCGGCCTCGGGCCACTGGTGTTGATTCTGCTGCTGGTGATTCAGCTGATCGCCCGGCCACTGAACGTGTTGCTCAGCACGACTGGCTCAAGCCTGAGCTGGCGGGAGCGTGCGTTGCTGTGCTGGATTGCGCCACGGGGGATTGTTGCGGCCGCGGTATCGGCAATTTTCGCGATTCGCCTGCACGAAGCCGGACATGAAGGCGCGCTGCTGCTGGTGCCACTGACCTTTGCCGTGATCATCGGCACCGTCGTGCTGCAAAGCGCCACGGCGCGACCGCTGGCACGCCTGCTGAAGGTCGCCGAACCGGCGCCGAGTGGATTCCTGATCGTCGGCGCCAACGGCCCGGCAAGGGAGCTGGGCAAGTCGCTGCAGCAGCTGGGCAGCCGCGTGCTGCTGACGGATTCGAGTTGGGAAAACATTCGTGTGGCGCGCATGGAAGGCTTGCCGACGTATTTCGGCAACCCGGCTTCGCAGCATGCCGATGCCCATCTGGATCTGGTCGGGCTGGGGCATTTGCTGGCGCTGTCGCCGTCGGGTGAACTCAATACCTTGGCAGCGATGCGCTTTCGTCATGACTTCGGCCATCAGCGCTTGTTTGGTCTGGCCAGTGGTCATGAGAGTCGGCGCAGCGATAAACATCGGGCGAGTCTGGAACATCGAGGCAATCAGCTCGGTAGCGAGGCGTTTACCTACGCGAAACTGGCCAGTCAGATGGGCCAGGGCGCCGAGTTGTACAGCACGACATTGACTGATGGTTTTGGCTGGGAGGACTACCAGGCGCTGCATGGTAGTCGTGCGACGTTGCTGTTCATGCGTGATGACAGTGGTTGGGTGCACGTGGTGACGCCGGAGACGGCGGTGAAGCCGGGGTCGGGGTGGACGCTGTTGGCGTTGATTCAGCCTGAGGCCAGTGGCGCCTGATCTGACGCTTTCGCGAGCAGGCTCGCTCCCACAGTGATCGGGGTGAACACAACATTTGTGTCCAACACAAAACCTGTGGGAGCGAACTTGCTCGCGAATGGCGCGACCCGGTATCAGATCAAGCCGCAAAACCCGGCAGCACCGGCACCGGCCGCTTGTCATCATCAATGGCGACAAAGCTGAACTGCCCATGAATCGCCTTCTCGCGACCATCACAACTCATGCTCTCGACAAACACTTCCACCTCGACCTTGAGGCTGGTGTTGCCGACCTTGATCACTTTCCCCACTAGCTCAACGATCGAGCCCGCCGGGATCGCGTGGTTGAAGTCGATGCGATCGGTAGACACGGTTACCAGCGGCAAACGGCAGAAACGAGTGGCGGTGATGAAGGAAACTTCGTCCATCCACGCCAGCGCAGTGCCGCCGAACAGGGTGTTGTGGTGGTTGGTGGTCGGCGGGAAGACAGCCTTGGTCACGCGGGTCACCGAGAGTTCGGTGCGGCGTTCGATTTCCTGGTCGCGGGTGGTCATGAAATAGACTCGATATCTGGCTGCCGAATACAAGCAAGATCAAAAGATCGTCTGATCGCAGCCCGAGCCTTCGGCAGCTCCTACAGGGGGGAATTTTGGGCAACAAAAAAGCAGCCCGTAGGCTGCTTTTTTCTGCATCGGAAGCTGGACTTAAGCCAGTTTTTCCTTGATGCGAGCTGCTTTACCCGACAGGTCGCGCAGGTAGTACAGCTTGGCTTTACGTACGTCACCGCGACGTTTAACAGCCATGCTGTCGATCTGCGGGGAGTAGGTCTGGAAAGTACGTTCTACGCCAACACCGTTGGAGATTTTACGAACGGTGAACGCACTGTTCACGCCGCGGTTACGCTTGGCGATTACAACGCCTTCGAACGCTTGCAGACGGGAACGATCGCCTTCCTTCACTTTCACCTGAACGACAATAGTGTCGCCTGGGGCGAAGGTAGGGATTTCTTTGGTCATCTGCTCTGCTTCGAGTGCAAGGATGATTTTGTTGGTCATGCTGTGCTCCTAAGGTAAATCGTTCGATCTACCATCGATACGTTGTTAACTATCGTCCCGCTCGCGGATGTATTCCTCGAGCAGCTTCTTCTCTTCTCCAGAAAGCGAGCGGCTTTCCAGAAGATCGGCGCGTCGTTCAAAGGTCCTACCAAGGGACTGCTGTAAACGCCAACGCCGGATATGCGCGTGATTGCCACTCAGCAACACGTCGGGAACACGCTGATCCGCATACACCTCAGGTCGGGTGTAGTGCGGGCAATCCAGCAGACCATCCGTAAAGGAATCTTCCTCAGCGGAATCCGCATGCCCTAAAGCTCCAGGCAGCAGTCGTGTAACCGCATCGATCAGGACCATGGCCGGCAGCTCGCCGCCAGACAGTACATAGTCGCCAATCGACCACTCTTCATCGACATGAGCCTCAATAAAGCGCTCGTCAATGCCTTCATAGCGGCCGGCAATCAGGATCAATGCATCCGATTGTGCCAGCTCGCGTACCGCCGACTGAGTCAGTTGACGGCCTTGGGGGGACAGGTAAATCACCTTCGCCGCCTCCCCGGCTGCTGCCTTGGCCTGAACCAGAGCATCTTCCAGGGGCTTGATCTTCATCACCATGCCCGGACCACCGCCAAACGGGCGATCGTCGACAGTGTGATGCCGATCCGTCGTGTAATCTCGCGGATTCCAACAGGTCAGCTGCAAGAGCCCCTGTTTGACCGCACGACTGGTGATGCCGTAGTCGCCGATGGCGGAAAACATCTCGGGAAACAAACTGATCACTTCTACGCGCAAGTTAGCCACGCTTAGAAGTCCGCGTCCCAATCCACCTTCATCTCGCCCGCTTCCAGGTCGATGGCCAACACGCATTGCTCCGTGTAGGGCAACAGGCGTTCGCGATCATCCAGGCTGCCAGCGCAAGGCTTGACTACCATTACATCATTGGCGCCGGTTTCCAGAAGATGATCGATTTTCCCGAGCAATTGCCCCAGTTGATCAATAACCTTCAGACCTTCCAGCTGGTACCAGTAGTACTCACCGTCGGTCAATTCAGCGAACAGATTGCGCGGCACGCAGATCTCATAACCGGCCAGAAGACGAGCTTCTTCACGATCATCGAGACCCTTGAGCTTTGCGACCAGGAACTTGTCGCTCCCGCGTCCACTGACCAGCTCGACCTGTTTGACATTGCCTTCGCGCTTGAGCGTCCAGGTTTTGTACTGCAACAGGTTTTCAGTCGGATCAGTAAAGGAATAAACCTTCACTTCGCCGCGAACGCCATGAACAGAATAAATTTTGCCAATAACGATCAAATCATCGGCAACAGCAGGCGTCGCGTTCATATTGCTCAGGCCGCAGCCTTTGCAGATTCCTTCAGCAACTGAGCAACACGCTCAGAAGGCTGTGCACCAACGCTCAGCCAGTAGGCTACGCGCTCTTGGTTCACGGACAGACGGATTTCCTGACCACGGGCAACAGGGTTGAAGAAACCAACCTGTTCTTTGTGGGAGCCGTCACGCGGGTTACGCGAGTCGGTTACGGTCAGGTGGTAAAACGGGCGCTTTTTGGAGCCGCCAAGGGCAAGACGGATTGTTAGCATGTGAACATCGTTCCTGTAGTCGGTGCTGCAAATCTAAATGCACAGCGGGCATGGGTGCCCGAAAGGCCGCATATTCTAAGGAATATCCGGACTTTTGCAAATGACTTTTTCCGGCGCCTATGGCATGCCGTGCAGATCTGCATATAGAGCCGTCGATGAAAACGGCCAGTCAGCTCCCGCCGAGTGCGGGTTTGCTGTTGATCCTGCGTCCTTGCAGGGTCTACGCCGGTGCGACGACCGGCGAAGTCTTGGTGTCCTGTCTCACCCATTTCGCTCACTTTTGGTGAGCAGAATGGGTGAGACGGGACACCTCACATCTTTGGCATGCCGCCGCCGGGCAACATTCCGCCCATGCCGCGCATCATTTTCGCCATTCCGCCCTTGGCGGAGAATTTTTTCATCATCTTCTGCATCTGCTTGTGCTGCTTGATCAAGCGACCGATGTCCTGCACCTGCGTGCCGGAACCCATGGCGATCCGGCGCTTGCGCGAACCGCTGATCAGCTCAGGGTCGCGGCGCTCGGCCGGGGTCATGGAGTTGATGATGGCTTCCATCTGTTTGAATTGCTTCTCTGCGGCGTTCTGGGCATTGCCCATTTGCGACAGGTTGACGCCGCCGATGCTCGGCAGTTTGTCCATGAGCCCGCCGAGGCCGCCCATGTTTTTCATCTGTTGCAGCTGATCGCGGAAGTCTTCGAGGTCGAAGCCCTTGCCCTTCTTCAGCTTCTTGGCCAGTTTGTCGGCCTTGTCCTTGTCGAGGGTCGCTTCGGCCTGTTCGATCAGACTGAGCACGTCGCCCATGCCGAGAATGCGCGAGGCGATACGCTCAGGGTGGAACGGATCAAGCGCTTCGCTCTTCTCGCCCATACCGATGAACTTGATCGGCTTACCGGTGATGGCGCGCACCGACAGAGCGGCACCGCCACGGGCATCGCCGTCGACCTTGGTCAGGATCACACCGGTCAGCGGCAGTGCATCACCGAAGGCCTTGGCCGTGTTGGCGGCGTCCTGACCGGTCATGGCGTCAACCACGAACAGGGTTTCGACCGGGTTGATCGCGGCGTGCAGCGCCTTGATCTCGCCCATCATCTCTTCGTCGATGTGCAGACGACCGGCGGTATCGACGATGACCACGTCGATGAATTTCAGTTTTGCTTCTTTAATAGCGGCGGTGGCGATGTCCACCGGCTTCTGGCTCAGGTCGGACGGGAAGAACGTCACGCCGATGTCGTTGGCCAGGGTTTCCAGCTGTTTAATAGCCGCAGGACGGTAAACGTCCGCCGACACGACCATGACCGACTTCTTCTTGCGCTCTTTAAGGAAGCGCGCCAGTTTGCCGGCAGTGGTGGTTTTACCGGCGCCCTGCAGACCGGCCATCAGAATCACGGCAGGTGGCACGGCGCTCAGGTTCAAATCTTCGTTGGCCGCGCCCATCAGGCTTTCGAGTTCAGCCTGGACGATCTTCACGAACGCCTGGCCCGGCGTCAGGCTGCGCGACACCTCGGTGCCGACAGCGCGCTCCTTGACCGAATTGACGAAGTCCTTGACCACCGGCAGGGCGACGTCGGCTTCGAGCAACGCCATGCGCACTTCACGCAGGGTGTCTTTGATATTGTCCTCGGTCAGCTTCGCCTTGCCGGTGACATGGCGCAGCGTCTGCGAGAGACGGTCGGTTAAGTTTTCAAACATTGCGCGATCCTTTCAGGCCCTGTGTAGACCGGGATAATGGCGGCCCAGACCGGAATCAACATGTGCTCGGCGAGCCTGCGGCGTGGGCAGGTCGCGGATTATAGCGAAGACTGCGGCTGGCGGACACCTCGCTGTCAGCTTCCTGAGTCTTTCGTGCGATGGCGGTTCTATGCCAAACTCAGCCCCTTTCGGGCTTGCCTAACAGGATTTATGCTCCCCTTGTCACCCAGCTTATTGACCACCCTCGCCGCCGCCCTTCTATATGCCGCTGCGACCCTTTATCAGAGCACCCGCTTGGCCACCGGCGCCAAGGCGAACAAGCGCCTGCTGGTCAGCCTCGGCGCGCTCGCCGTAGTGGCCCACGCCGCCAGCCTGCTCACTCACTTGTTGACGCCGATCGGTCTGGGCCTTGATTTCTTCAGCGCCTCGAGCCTGATCGCTGCGGCGGTCATCGCGCTGACGCTGATCGCCTGCTCGCGCATTCCGGTGGAAAACCTGCTGGTGCTGCTGTTCCCGCTCGGTGCGATCACGGTGTTGTTGGCGCAGTTCGCGCCCACCGGCACGGTGCAGATCATCGACGAAGAGCCGGGCATCCTCGCGCACATTCTGTTGTCGATCCTCGCCTACGGCATGTTCACCATCGCAGTGTTCCAGGCCTTGCTGCTATTGGTGCAAGACCACCAGCTCAAGCACAAGCACCCGTCCGGGCTGATCAAGAATTTCCCGCCGCTGCAAACCATGGAAAGCCTGTTGTTCGGCTTCCTCTGGGCTGGCTGGACGCTGCTGTCGCTATCGCTGATCTCTGGCTGGCTGTTCGTCGAGAACCTGTTCGCCCAGCATCTGGTGCACAAAACCCTGCTGGCCTGCCTGGCGTGGATCGTCTTCAGCGTACTGCTCTGGGGCCGTAATCGTCTTGGCTGGCGCGGCCACAAGGCGATTCGCTGGACCCTCGCCGGTTTCTGCCTGCTGATGTTGGCGTATTTCGGCAGCAAACTGGTTCGTGAATACATCCTGCACATCTGACGGGCGGCATAAATGGACGGTTTGCCCATAGGGCCGATGCTCGCGGTATTTGTCCTGCTGATTTTATGGTCGGGGCTGTTTACCGCCGTCGAAATCGCGCAGCAGCACCTGCTCGCGCAACGCACCGCCTCGCGCGCCAGTGATAAACCGCTGGCGAAGCTGAGCTTCCCGCTCGCCAGCCTGATCCTTTGCAATACGCTGTGCCGGGCACTCGCGGTGGTTATCGCGACGTTGTTGGCGATTTTCCTCTGCGAAGAAAACGGGCCTTGGGCAGCATGCCTAGGCGCTGGGGCAATCCTGCTGGTGTTTGCCGATTACTTCCCGCGCACCGTCGCCCAGCGTTATCCCGATGCCGTGCTGGCATTCGGCAATACCTTGCTGGCGGTGCCGCTGAAGATTGTTTACCCGTTTGCCTGGCTGTTCAGTCGTAGCAGCGGACTGCTGATGAGCCCGTTTGCACGCAAGGCTCAGGTTGTGCAGCAAAGCGAAGATAACGCGCCTGCCGACCGTTACGACGATCCAGAACACCCGGTCCGTGCACACCCGGTTTCAGGTATTCATGCGCTGGACAACATTACAGTCAACGACATTCTGGTACCGCGCAGTGACGTCGACGGCATCAACCTTGACGACTCGATCGAAGAAATCATCGAGCAACTGCGCCACAACAAGCGCACACGCCTGCCGGTGTTTCATAGCGACATCAACCAGGTCGAAGCAGTACTCAATACACGGCAGATCCGTCATCTGTTGAACAACGGTGACTTGACCCGCGAAGCGTTGCTGGCGGCCAGTTACGAACCATACTTCGTCCCTGAAAGCACGCCGCTGCAACTGCAGTTGCTGAATTTCCACAAGCAACAGCGGCGCCTCGGCATGGTGGTCGACGAATACGGCGAAGTGCTCGGTATCGTCACGCTGGAAGACATTCTCGAAGAAATTGTCGGCGAGTTTGAAAGCGAGCACAGCCTCGATAATCCGCATATTCATCCGCAGTCTGATGGCCGCATGGTGATTGACGGTGCTGCGTCGATCCGCGAGTTGAACAAGTGCCTGGGCTGGCATTTGCCGAGTGACGGGCCGAAAACGCTGAACGGGTTGGTGACTGAGGCGCTGGAGACTATTCCCGAAAGTGCCGTTTGTTTGAAGATCGGGCGTTATCGGCTGGAGATTCTCGAGACTGAGGAGAACCGGGTAAGCAAGGTGCTGATCTGGCATACCTCTTCTGTGCCTGCTTTGGTGCCTGCTCGATAGACGATCTTTTTGCTCTTGTTTGATTGTTAGCCTCCTTCCTATAATCGAGGCGCTTACCCAAGCGCCGCCGAACCTTGTGCTTACCCCGCACCCGACAGGCTTCGGCCATTTCAGCTGCACTCCGGCGACTGTTCCTACCTGAAACAGCGACCGCGCCTCATCCCACATCCCTGGGTGTTCGACCATAATAATTCGCTCCAACGGAGCTCATGACTGTCAGGGATCACCGCATGACGACCAGTACCGCTTACAGCGCCACCGCGCCTGCCCAACCGACCAACTCTGCCACGCGCGTGGCGACGGCGAGCTTTATCGGCACCGCGATCGAGTTCTACGACTTTTATGTGTATGCCACGGCAGCTGCGCTGGTGATCGGGCCGGTGTTCTTTCCGCAGACGTCCGGCACCGCGCAGATGCTTTCTGCGTTTCTCACTTTCGGCATCGCGTTTCTTGCCCGGCCGCTGGGCTCGGCACTGTTCGGCCACTTCGGTGACCGCATCGGGCGCAAATCGACGCTGGTCGCTTCACTGCTATTGATGGGCGTGTGTACGACGCTGATCGGCGTGCTGCCGGGGTACGCCACCATCGGCGCCTGGGCCCCGATCTTGCTGTGTGTGCTGCGTTTTGGTCAGGGCCTGGGATTGGGAGGTGAATGGGGCGGTGCCGCCCTGCTGGCCACGGAAAACGCGCCGAAAGGCAAACGTGCCTGGTTTGGCATGTTCCCGCAGCTAGGCCCTTCAATTGGCTTTCTCGCCGCCAACGGTTTGTTTCTGACCTTGGCCATGACGCTCGATGATGAGCAATTCCGCAGTTGGGGCTGGCGTATTCCATTTCTGCTCAGCGCCGTGCTGGTGATGGTCGGTCTGTACGTACGACTGAAGCTGCACGAAACGCCGGTATTCGCTAACGCCATCGCCCGTCAGGAGCGGGTAAAAATCCCTCTGGTCGAGCTGTTCAGCCAGTACTGGGCACCGACGCTGCTGGGCGCGGCGGCGATGGTGGTGTGTTATGCGCTGTTCTATATCTCGACGGTGTTTTCCCTGAGCTATGGCGTTTCAACGCTCGGTTATAGCCGCGAAACGTTCCTTGGCTTGCTGTGCTTTGCCGTATTGTTCATGGCCGCTGCGACGCCACTTTCAGCCTGGGCCAGCGACCGCTACGGGCGCAAACCGGTGCTGATCATCGGTGGCGTGCTGGCGATTCTCTCCGGATTTCTGATGGAACCGTTGCTGACTCAGGGCTCGACCTGGGGTGTGGCGCTGTTTCTGTGCATCGAGCTGTTCTTGATGGGCGTGACGTTTGCGCCGATGGGGGCACTGTTGCCTGAGTTGTTTCCGACCCACGTGCGTTACACCGGCGCTTCGGCGGCGTATAACCTGGGCGGCATTGTCGGAGCCTCGGCGGCGCCGTTCTTTGCGCAGAAACTGGTGGCGATGGGCGGTTTGAGTTATGTCGGCGGGTATGTGTCGGGGGCGGCGGTGCTGAGTCTGATTGCAGTGCTGTGTCTGAAAGAGACGAGGGATAACGATCTGAATCGGGTTGCCTGACAGAAGATCAAAAGCTTCGCGAGCAGGCTCGCTCCCACATTAGGTCTGTGGCATACACAAAACCAATGTGGGAGCGAGCCTGCTCGCGATGGACGCGACTCGGTTTACAGCTCTACAACAACCGCCTGAGCAGCACGGGTCGCCTTGGCTCGAGCAGCCTCGATCGACTCATCCCGCGCCAGCGCCACGCCCATGCGGCGCTGGCCATTCACTTGCGGCTTGCCGAACAGACGCAACGCCGTGTCCGGCTCGCTCAACGCAGCCCCCAGATTTGCGAATGCGGTCTGGGTCGACTGCCCTTCCACCAGAATCACCGCCGAAGCCGAAGGCCCGAACTGACGGATCAACGGTACCGGCAGGCCCAGAATCGCGCGGGCGTGCAGCGCGAACTGCGACAGATCCTGGGAAATCAGCGTCACCAGACCGGTGTCATGCGGACGCGGCGAGACTTCGCTGAACCACACCTGATCACCCTTGATGAACAGCTCAACGCCGAACAGACCACGGCCACCCAGCGCTTCAGTCACCGCTTTGGCAACGCGCTCGGACTCAGCCAGGGCAATCGGGCTCATGGCTTGCGGCTGCCACGATTCCTGGTAGTCGCCCTTCTCCTGACGGTGGCCGACTGGCGCACAGAACGTGGTACCGCCGATGTGGCGAACGGTCAGCAGGGTGATTTCATAGTCGAAATCGATAAAGCCTTCGATGATCACCCGACCCTTGCCGGCACGACCGCCCTCTTGCGCGTAATCCCAGGCTTTCTGCACGTCATCAGCGCTGCGCAGCAGGCTTTGGCCTTTGCCCGACGAGCTCATTACCGGTTTGACGACGCATGGGAAGCCCAAGTCTTCAACGGCTTTGCTGTAGTCCTCGAAGGTGTCGGCAAAGTGGTACGGCGAGGTCGGCAGGTCCAGCTCTTCAGCGGCCAGACGACGGATGCCTTCACGGTTCATGGTCAATTGCGCAGCGCGAGCGGTCGGGATCACCGTGAAGCCTTCGGCTTCGAGTTCGACCAGGGTGGCGGTGGCGATGGCTTCGATTTCCGGCACGATGAAGTGCGGCTTCTCGGCTTCGATCACCGCACGCAGGGCGGCGCCGTCGAGCATGTTGATCACGTGGCTGCGATGCGCGACTTGCATGGCCGGCGCGTTGGCGTAACGGTCGACGGCAATCACTTCAACGCCCAGGCGTTGCAGCTCGATCACCACTTCCTTGCCCAACTCACCACAGCCACACAGCAATACGCGGGTCGCGGTTGGCGACAATGGAGTTCCGATACGGGTCATCTCAGGTCCTCAAAGAAGCGGATCATCGAGGAAAGCAACGCCAGACGCGCTTTCCATGGGGAGAAAGCGCGGCATTTTACATGAACCTGAGGGTTTGGCTTCAGCCGGCGACGGCCTGTTTACGATCGCGCCAGGCCATGATCAGCCAGACGGCGGTGACGCCGGCGAATTTCGACAGCAGCGCAGTGATGATCACCGGTGGCGTCAGCAGGTCGATCATGCCGAAGAAGATGAAGGTATCAAGGGGAATGCTCAGCGCCGAACTGATCCACAAGCGGTCGCGCAGTGGCCGCTTGGTGACGCTGAACACCAGCCAGTCGATGATTTCCGACACCGCGAACGCCGTGGCGCTGGCCAAAGCGATGGAGGGATCGGAGGTTACGTAGGACAGCACCAACGCCGCCAGCATCGCCACGAGCGCGCCGTGGCCGAAGCGGGTTTGCACCATGTCGCGCAGCACGAACACCAAACCGCCCCAGGCCGACCAGATGATGTCCAGGTGCGGCGCGGTGGAGAAGGCGAAGTTGATCAGCACGACGCTGCTGATGTAGGCGATGAGGAAAATCATGGGAGCGACCTGGCAGATTGGCGCACAGATTACTGGACCCGCAGATCAAGAGCCACCCCCTCACCAGCCCTCTCCCCCATGGGGGCGAGGGGGAAAGGGAGCAGATCTCCATGATGTTCATGACCTGAGTTCGACGCGGTATTTTCAGGTCGGCGTGACTCGTCCAAACAACCCGGTCTGTCCCCTCTCCCCCTGGGGGAGGGTTAGGGTGAGGGCAATCACATGCCGATCACGACTTCGAAGGGATCATCCACACCAACCCACTCGCCTTCGCCCGCTCATGACACAACCCCAACACCACGCGGCGCTCGTCGTTGGTCATGCGGCCCCAGCGGGTGATCTCCTCGACCGTACGCTGGCAGCCAGTACAGATGTCGGCCTCATCCAGCGCACAAATATTCACGCACGGCGAGGCGACCGGTCTTTCGGGCGTAGTCATTCTTCCTGCTCAACGAGATCGCGCGCATAACGCTGCGAGTTATGCACATAGTGCGCGGCGCTGGCCTCAAGCATTTTTTTCTGGGACTCGGTCAGCTCACGCACGACCTTGCCCGGCGAGCCCATCACCAGCGAACCATCGGGAATTTCCTTGCCCTCACCGATCAGCGAGTTGGCGCCGATGATGCAGTTCTTGCCGATCTTCGCGCCGTTGAGAATCACTGCATTAATGCCGATCAGGCTGTAATCGCCAACGGTGCAGCCATGTAGCATCGCGTTGTGGCCGATGGTCACGCCGGTGCCGATGGTCAGCGGATAGCCCATGTCGGTGTGCATCACGGTGCCGTCCTGCACGTTGCTGTTCTTGCCGATCAGGATCAGTTCATTGTCACCGCGTAGCACGGCGTTGAACCAGACGTTAGCGCCCTCTTCCAGTTTGACCTTGCCCACCAGCACAGCATTGGGTGCGACCCAGCTCTGTGGGTGGGTCTCGACACGGGCGTCGCCCAAGCGGTATTTCATCTTGTTTTCCTCAGGGCTCACGGTGTGATGGCCATTCGAGCGATGGCTTAGGTATCAATAAAGCTTTTCGGTGGTTGATGCAGACTGATCTTGGCGTCATAGAGCAGATTGATCAACTCGACGATCATGATCGCGGTCAGGCCCCAGATCTTGTATTCACCATATCGATAACTCGGCACATACCAACTGCGGCCCTGATAGTCGATGCGGTGAGTATGTTCACGAGGGTCTTTGCGGAAGAATTCCAGCGGCACGCTGAAGACGGCGGCGATCTCGGCATCGTTGGCGCGGTATTCGACGAAGTCGGGGATGACGCCGACATACGGCGTGACCTTGATGCCGTGCAGGGAAATCAGTGGGCTGAGCGGGCCAATGACTTCGACCAGTCCGGGCGGCAGACCGATTTCTTCCTCGGCTTCACGCAGCGCGGTAAAGATCAGGTCCGGGTCTTCCGGATCGCGGCGACCACCGGGGAAGGCGACTTCGCCGCCGTGGGTCGAGAGCCCGCTGGCACGCAAGGTCAGCACCAGTTCCGGCTCGTCACTGCGGGTGATCGGCACCAGAACGGCGGCCTCAGGGAAACGTGTGTCGGTTTCCAGCGTGCGCGGTGTGTGGTTGCTTACCCTATGCAGTAGCTCGTCCAGCATGAGTGTTCTCGATCAGTGCCTTACCCTGCATCATGCACCAATCATTGCAGCCGCCCAAGCCCCCGAATCTCGCCATGTCGCGAAACGACAACTTGCCGACCGACACCGCTGCACGCCAAGATAGGCGCAGCATTCAGGAAGCCCAGCATGAAATTTTGCAGCCACTGCGGTAACCCGGTCACCCAGCGCATTCCCGAAGGCGATTCGCGGCTGCGATTTGTCTGCGACAGCTGTCAGACCATTCACTATCAGAACCCCAATATTGTCGCCGGCTGTGTGCCGACCTGGGGCACGAAAGTCTTGCTCTGCCGTCGCGCCATCGAGCCGCGCCTCGGTTACTGGACCTTGCCCGCCGGTTTCATGGAGAACGGCGAGACCATTGAGCAGGCCGCCGTGCGCGAGACTGCCGAAGAAGCCTGCGCCCGGGTGCGCAACCTGAGCATCTACACATTGATCGACGTGCCGCACATCAGTCAGGTGCATGTGTTCTTCCGCGCTGAGCTGGTCGATCTGGACTTTGCCGCCGGCCCCGAGAGCCTCGAAGTACAACTATTCGACGAAGCCGACATTCCCTGGGACGAGCTGGCTTTCCGCACAGTGGGGCGTACCTTAGAATGCTTCTTCGCTGATCGGCGTGTTGAGGTGTATCCGGTTCGTTCGGAGTCGATTCCGCCGCTTGCTCAGCCTGCAATTACTTGATTTCTTCGCCGGCCAGCCGATAACCCGAACACGTCTGCACAACACCTGTAAATCATGTATCTGCGTCATTCCTGGGGAATCGTTTCAATGCGCTGGTTGCTTGCCCTGTTTTGCCTGTCGGTCGTTACCGTCTCCCAAGCGTCATTCGTGACCACCGTGACGCCGTCTAATACGCCTCTTATCGAAAAAGTTCTGGTGCTTAAGTCGGCTCATCAACTGCAGTTGATCGCCGATGGCAAGCCGCTGAAGACCTATCGCATTTCCTTGGGCAAGGGCGCGAAAAAAGGCCCGAAACTGATAGAAGGCGACAAACGCACACCGGAAGGTTTCTATTGGATCGACTGGCGCAAGACCAGCGACAAATTCAATCTGTCGATGCACATTTCCTACCCGAACATCAGCGACTCGGCCCGCGCCCGTCGCGAAGGTGTCGAGCCCGGCGGGATGATCATGATCCACGGCACGCCGGATTCGGAAGAAACCCCGGAAGACCTGTTCCACACCCTCGACTGGACTGATGGCTGCGTCGCCATGCGCAACGTTGATATGCGCGAAGTGTGGAATCTGGTGCCGGACGGCACGATGGTCGAAATCCGCCCTTAACCAGCGACCGCTGGTCACCCACAAAAAAATAAATCAAAAGATCGCAGCCTGCGGCAGCGCCTACAGAGGTGATACCACTTCCCACTGTAGAAGCTGCCGCAGGCTGCGATCTTTTGTTGTTTAAAGCCACCCCTTAATACCACTTCAAACCAGACCCGCTACAACCCGCCATTTCATTGGGTAACAGGCCAATTACCTGCGTTGACATGGTATTCAAGTGGTATTAATTTCCGCCCCACAAGCGAGCCACAACAATCCTATACTCGCGACGGAAATGCCCTACATGAACGACCTCCACGCCCTACGTCCCGATGACTCCCAGCCGACGCCGCTGTACCTGCAACTGGCGCGCAATCTGGAAGCGGCTATTCATGCCGGGCAGTGGAAAGCCGAACAAGCGATGCCGTCCGAACGTAATCTCAGCGAAATGCTCGGTATCTCCCGGGTTACCGCGCGCAAAGCACTGGAAGTCCTTCTCGATCAAGGCCTGATCCGGCGCCTGCAAGGTTCCGGCACCTTCATCACCCCACGCCTGGAACAACCGCTGTCACGCCTCTCCGGATTCAGCGAGATGCTGCGTTTGAAGGGTTTCGTGCCTAGCTCGAAATGGCTGGAACGCGAAATCACCCTGCCGACCCACGAAGAACTGATCCGCCTCAGCCTGTCGCCAAACGACAAGGTCGCGCGCATGAAGCGTCTGCGCAAAGCCGATGACACGGTGATGGCCATCGAGATGAGCACCCTGCCCGCCTCGATCATGCCGAAACCGCAGCTGGTCGGCGATTCGCTCTACGAATACCTTGACGGCATTGGCAAACCGATCGTCCGCGCCTTGCAACACATCCAGGCAATCAACGCGTCTGACGAATTTGCCGCGCTGGTCGGCATCGCCCCCGGCACCGCGATGCTGCTGATGACCCGGGTCGGCTACCTCGAAGACAACACACCGATCGAAGTCACCGACACCTATTGCCGCAACGACTACTACGACTTTGTTGCAGAGCTGCGTCGATAAGCGCAGCCACAAGCGAGAACCAAAATGTCCGAAGACAATATCCTCACCGCCAGCGGCTGGATTCGCGGCCGGCTGGTCCACGAACACGGCAAAGTCGTGTCGATCGAAGGCGTGCCTTGCGATCCGGCGAGCAATGATTTGCCGTATCTGCTGCCGGGCTTCATCGATTTGCACGTCCACGGCGGCGGCGGCAAAGACATCATGGAAGGCGCCAGCGCCTTCGAAACCATCACCAGAACCCACGTGCGTTTCGGCACCACCTCGCTGTTGGCCACCACCATGACCGCACCGAGTAGCGAGATCTCCAGCGTATTGAAAGAAGTCGGAGAATTCTGCGAACAGCGTCCGAAAGGCGCCGCGCGGGTCCTCGGCGTCCACCTCGAAGGCCCGTACATCAACCCCGGCAAACTTGGCGCGCAACCGAATTTCGCCCACACCGCGTTGATGGCCGAAGTCGAAGAGTATCTGGCGCTGGCACCGATCCGCGTGATCACCATCGCCCCGGAAATCGCCGGTCACGACGCGTTGATCCGCGAACTGAGCAGCCGTGGCGTGCGCATGCAGATCGGCCACACCCTCGGTAGTTACGAGGAAGGCGTTGCCGCAATGGAGGCCGGCGCGACCAGTTTCACCCACCTCTACAACGCCATGAGCCCGCTGCATCACCGCGAGCCGGGCATCGTTGGCGCGGCGCTGGCTCACGCCAAATTCGCCGAGCTGATTCCGGATCTACTGCATGTGCATCCAGGCGCCATTCGTGTCGCCCTGCGCTCGATCCCGTGCCTGTATTGCGTGACCGATTCGACCGCCGCCGCCGGCATGCCCGACGGTGAGTACAAGCTCGGCAGCCACACCGTGACCAAATGCCTGGGCGGCGTGCGCCTGCCCGACGGCACGTTGGCCGGTAGCACGCTGACCATGGATCAGGCCCTGCGCAACCTGGTGAAGATCGGTTTGCCGATCGCCGAAGCCTCGCAGCGTCTGTCGCAATTCCCCGCCGACTACCTCGGCATCAACGAACGCGGGCGCCTGCAACCGGGGGCCTGGGCCGACTGCGTGCGGCTGGATCGCTCACTCACACTGACCGCTGTCATGGTCGAAGGAGAAGACATTGACTTCAAAAATGCTTGAGGAGGCGCTGTCCTCCTTCGAGGCCGTGCAAGCCCAACTGCAACAGCTCGACCCGGCAATGATCGAGATCGCCGGACGCCTGCGCCGTCAGCCACCGCAAGTGGCGATGACCGTCGCACGCGGCAGCTCCGACCACGCGGCGAGCTACTTCGCCTACCTGACCATGCAGCAACTAGGCGTGCCGGTAGCGTCGTTGCCGATGTCGGTGGTGACCATGCAGCAGGCGCCGTTGAAGGTCAGCGGTCAGGTGGCGTTCGCGTTCTCGCAGTCGGGACAGAGCCCGGATCTGGTCAATAGCCTGCGTCTGTTGCGCAAACGTGGCGCGCTGAGCGTGTCGATGGTCAACGCCGCCGATTCGCCACTGGAAGCCGCGTGCGAATTCAGCCTGCCGCTACTCGCTGGCACTGAAAGCAGCGTCGCCGCGACCAAGAGTTTTATCGCCACTCTCAGCGCCAGCGCTCGTTTGATCGCGCACTGGAAAGAGGACAGCGAATTGCTCGAAGCCGGTAACGCCTTGCCTGAAGGTCTGCGTGAAGCGGCGAAACAGGACTGGAGCGTGGCCATCGAAGCACTGCGCGATTGCGAGCGTTTGATGGTCATCGGCCGTGGCGCCGGTTTTGCCATCGCCCAGGAAGCGGCGCTGAAATTCAAGGAAACCTCGGCGATTCAGGCCGAAGCATTCAGCAGCGCCGAAGTGCGTCACGGCCCGATGGCGCTGATCGATGAACACTATCCATTGTTGGTGTTCGCACCGCGCGGCGCCGAGCAGGCTGGCTTGTTGAGCCTCGCCGCAGAAATGCGTCAACGCGGTGCCCGCGTGCTGCTGGCCGCGCCGGATGATGTGAGCGAGCGCGACCTGACCCTGACCCGCGCCGAGCACCCGGCCCTCGATCCGATTCTGGCAATTCAGAGTTTCTACGTGATGGCCGCAGGTTTGGCCGTGGCCCGTGGCATGGATCCGGATCAGCCGCGCCACCTGAGCAAAGTAACCCGCACGCACTAAGTCCGAATGACCGCACACCTGATGAGACCGAGCCATGCACAACAACAATAAAGAGCTGACCCTCAGCGCCCCGCTCAGCGGCCCGGTGCTCACGCTCGCCAAAGTCCCGGACGCGGTGTTCGCCAGCGGCGCCATGGGCGACGGCATCGCCATCGACCCGATCAACGACACGCTGTACTCGCCGTGCGCCGGGGTGATCATTCACGTCGCGCGCACCGGCCACGCTCTCACCGTACGTGCCGACAACGGCGCGGAAATCCTCCTGCATCTGGGCCTCGACACCGTTGAGTTGAACGGCGAAGGCTTCTCGATGCTGGTCAAGGATGGAACCCGCGTCAGCAAGGGCCAGCCGTTGCTGCGCTATGACCTGGACAAGGTTGGCCAGCAATGCAAAAGCCTCGTCAGCCTGTTGATCCTGACCAACAGCCAGGATTTTCAGGTACGACCGATCACGCTGAAAGCGGTGAAGGTTGGCGAGCCGTTGTTGCACATTGTTGCGCGCAACAGCGTGGCGGCGAATGTCGCGGAAGTCGGCGGACCAGAGGTTCATGGTCATGTGTTGGTGGCGCATCGCGGCGGTTTGCACGCGCGCCCGGCAGCGCTGATTCGGCAGACGGCGCAAGGTTTCAAAAGCCAGTCGCAACTGCACTTCGCCGGTAAATCGGCGCCGTGCAACAGCCTGATCGGTTTGATGGGCCTGGCAGTTGGCGAGCAAGATGAAGTGCAGGTCAGCAGTCAGGGGCCGGATGCTGAAGCGGCGCTGCAAGCGTTGCTCACGGCATTGGCCACGGCATTGCCGGATGATCACCACGCTGCGGCGCCGGTGAGTGTTGCGCCACTTAAGCGCCCGGCCGAGGCTGGCGTGTTGCACGGCGTTTGCGCTGCGCCGGGATTCGTCGTTGGGCCACTGTTTCGCTTGAACGCGATCAGCTTGCCGGTGGATGCGGGCAATCACGATCCGCTGCAGCAACAGCAAGTGCTTGAAGCTGCACTGCAACAGGTCAGCAGCGAAATCGACGGCACCCTCGCCCAAGCGAAGAGCCACAAGAATGCCGATGAAGAAGCGATCTTCGCTGCGCATTTGGCGTTGCTTGAAGACCCGGCACTGCTCGATGCGGCACAGCAATCCATCGAACAAGGTTGTGCGGCGACTCACGCCTGGAGCCAGTCGATCGATGTGCAGTGCGAAATCCTGCAGCACACCGGCAGCGCGCTGTTGGCTGAACGTGCCAACGATTTGCGCGATCTCAAACAACGCGTGCTGCGTGCGTTGCTCGGGGAGGCTTGGAATTACGACGTGCCAGCGGGCGCAATTGTTGCCGCTCATGAGCTGACACCGTCGGATCTGCTGCAACTGAGCGCGCAAGGTGTCGCCGGGTTGTGCATGGCCGAGGGTGGCGCGACTTCACATGTGGCGATTCTCGCTCGCGGCAAAGGTCTACCGTGCATCGTGGCGTTGGGTTCAGCGCTGCTTGATCAGCCGCAAGGCGTAGCTGTGGTACTCGACGCCGACAGCGGTCGTCTCGAACTGACGCCCAACGCTGAACGCTTGGCTGAAGTTAAACAGGCGCAAATCGACCGTCAGCAGCGCCGCGACGCGCAACAAGCCAAAGCGCACTTGCCCGCCGAAACCCGAAATGGCGTGCTCATCGAAGTCGTCGCCAACGTCGCCTCCAGCGCTGAAGCGGCTGATGCCTTTACCAACGGTGCCGATGGCGTCGGTCTGCTGCGCACTGAGTTTTTGTTCGTCGATCGTCAAACCGCTCCGGATGTTGAAGAACAGCGCAGCGCCTATCAAGCTGTGATCGATGCGATGGGCGACAAATCAGTGATCATCCGCACCATCGACGTCGGCGGCGACAAGCAACTCGACTACCTGCCGCTGCCGATCGAAGCCAACCCGGTGCTCGGCCTGCGCGGTATTCGTCTGGCTCAGGCGCGTCCGGAAATCCTCGATCAGCAACTGCGTGCGCTGCTGCAAGTCAGCCCGCTGCACCGCTGCCGAATCCTGTTGCCGATGGTCACCGAAGTCGAGGAGCTGCTGCACATCCGCCAACGCGTCAATGCGTTGTGCCTGGAGATGAACATCACGCAGCGCCCGGAAATCGGTGTGATGATCGAAGTCCCCGCCGCCGCGCTGCAAGCCGAACAACTCGCCGAACACGCCGACTTCCTGTCGATAGGCACCAACGATTTGTCGCAATACACCCTGGCCATGGACCGCGATCACGCCGGTCTGGCCGCCCGCGTCGACGCCCTGCACCCGGCGCTGCTGCGCCTGATCGCCATGACCTGCGAAGGCGCGGCGGTGCACAAACGCTGGGTCGGTGTCTGCGGCGCCCTCGCCTCTGATCCGCTGGCCACACCAGTGTTGATCGGTCTGGGCGTTACCGAACTCTCCGTGAGCCCGGTACAGATCGGTGAAATCAAGGATCGCGTGCGCCAGGTGCAGGAAGCCGAATGCCAGCGCCTCAGCCGTGACCTGCTCAAGCTGAGCAGCGCCGCTGCCGTGCGTCACGCCTGTCATCAACATTGGCCTCTGCGCTAACAAAAACAACAAGGACAAACGCCATGTACCAACTCTTTATTGAAGGCCTGCAACGCCTCGGCCGCGCGCTGATGCTGCCGATCGCGATCCTGCCGATTGCCGGCCTGCTGCTGCGTCTGGGTGACACTGATCTGCTGAACATCGCGATCATTCACGATGCCGGCCAAGTGATCTTTGCCAACCTGGCAATGATCTTCGCCATCGGCATCGCCGTCGGTTTCGCCAAGGACAACAACGGCACCGCCGGCCTCGCCGGGGTAATCGGTTATCTGGTGATGATCTCCACACTGAAGGTGCTCGACGCGAGCATCAACATGGGCATGCTCGCCGGTATCGTCAGCGGCCTGATGGCGGGCGCGCTGTACAACCGCTTCAAGGACATAAAGTTGCCGGAGTATCTGGCGTTCTTTGGTGGGCGACGCTTTGTGCCGATCGTCACCGGGTTTGCGGCGGTCGGCCTGGGCGTGGTGTTCGGCTATATCTGGCCGCCAATCCAGCACGGCATCAACAGCTTCGGCGCGCTGATGATGGAAAGCGGCAGCATCGGCGCGTTCGTCTTTGGCGTGTTCAACCGCCTGCTGATCGTCACCGGCCTGCACCACATCCTCAACAACATGGCGTGGTTCGTGTTCGGCAACTTCACCGATCCAACCACAGGCGCTCTGGTGACCGGCGACCTGTCGCGCTACTTCGCCGGCGACCCGAAGGGCGGCCAGTTCATGACCGGCATGTTCCCGATGATGATCTTCGGCCTGCCGGCGGCATGCCTGGCGATGTACCGCAATGCGCTGCCGGAGCGCCGCAAAGTCATGGGCGGGATTTTCCTGTCGATGGCACTGACCTCGTTTCTGACCGGGGTGACTGAGCCGATTGAATTCGCCTTCATGTTTTTGGCGCCGTTGTTGTATCTGCTGCATGCGCTGCTGACCGGGTTGTCGATGGCGATCACCAACGCGCTGAACATTCACCTCGGTTTCACCTTCTCCGGCGGCTTCATCGACATGGTGTTGGGCTGGGGGCGCTCGACCAATGGCTGGCTGGTGATCCCGGTCGGGCTGGCCTATGCCGTGGTGTATTACGCGGTGTTTGATTTCTGTATTCGTCGTTTCAATTTGAAGACGCCGGGGCGTGAGGACGTCGCTGTCAGTGAAAAAGCCGTGTTGACTGAGAACGAGCGCGCCAGTGCCTACATCAAGGCGTTGGGCGGTGCTGAAAATCTGCTGACGGTTGGCGCCTGCACCACGCGGTTGCGCTTGGAAATGGTCGATCGCAACAAAGCGTCCGATGCTGATTTGAAAGCGTTGGGGGCGATGGCGGTTGTGCGACCGGGCAAGGGCGGTAGTTTGCAGGTGGTGGTGGGGCCGATGGCGGACAGCATTGCGGATGAGATTCGCCTCGCCATGCCTTCACTGGGGCGTGCGGTACTGGTTGAAACCGCTGTTGTTGCTGAAGAGCCGAAAGCTTTTGTAGTCGCGAGTTCGGAAGCGCAGCAATGGCTGAATGCACTGGGTGGCGGCGACAACGTGCTGCAACTGGATTGCATTGCCATGAGCCGGATTCGCTTGTTGCTAGCAGATGGCAATGCTCTGTCCGACGCGCAGTTGAAAGAGCTGGGTTGTCAGGGTGTCAGCCAGTTGGAGGGTGGGGTTTGGCACTTGTTAGTGGGTGACAAAGCTGCGAGTTTGAGTGGAGCACTTGAAGCTCTGCTCAATCGCAGTGAGCCAAGTGCGAAGGTTTTACCCGCAATAAAAGTCCAACAGCCTTACTGACCCATGAAAAGCCGCCGGGCTATGAAGCACAGCGGCTTTTTTATCGGCAGTTACTTCGCTGCAACAACAGTAAACGTACGAGTAGATGACATACCGGCGCTTCCTTTGGCCATAACCGAATGAGTACCCAGCATCAGACCCGTCAGGTGAAAATCCCAGCGTCCTGCAGCACTGACAACTACTTGCCCCCTCAAAACAGCACCATCGAAGATTTCAACTTTTTCTCCAGCAACTGCAACCCCGCTCAATAGCACAGAAGTTGCCGAGGTGGCGCCACCGTTGGGAATCTCTCCCTTATCGTCTCTCACAGAGGTGATGACTGGCACAACTTTTTTTTCAGCAGACATAGTCAAGTTCCTTCTTACCCGTTTGGATGGAAGACTTATCTGACAGGAGTTGGAGGTATCGCGCCACTGTCAGAAATTACAGGTTAAGGGGTGTTTCCGATAAACGGTCAATGCCACATCTGCCACTGAGTTGAGCCGCGAACGTCAATCTCCAAAGTCATGCGCTTGAGCAGGCTCGCCCCTATCCCAATGGGGCCAGCTTGTTTGCGATGTCCCGGTATGGATCAGGTTTGCGGGTCTACCCGATCCAGTGCGCGATTTACCGCCAGTTCGGCGAGCATGACGATTTGCTGGATGCCTAATACGGTGCTGCGCTGAGAACCGTTTAGCTCATTGGCGAAGTTGCCGGCCGCGGTACTTGCAGAGGCTAATGACTCGCAAGCGTGGGCGAGCAGGCTTTCGGTGTCGACCTGCGGACAGACCATGAACATGGTGCTAGGCCGGCGTGGCTTTGCGGGTTCGGGGCACAGGTAGAAGTCGAGGGCGCGTTTGATGGCTTCGCGGTTTCGGGCCTAGTCTTCGGCGCGGAGGGCTTCTTCGAGTGGGGTTTGGGTTTCGGGTGGATCGGGTACGGGCTTAGTCATTGCAATGATCTCTAATTAATGATTGAAGCCATCACTGGTCGTTTCTCACGCGACGCAGAGGTGGCAGCTATGTGCGGAGTGAGAAACCGGTAAGAGATCAACCCGGCCGAACCGAAGTCCGCCCGCACACAGCCGCCATAGAACATCACCGGCAGCAAATGAGCTGGTGGCGATTATGGTGCTACTGACGTTTGATTAAAACCTCTTACCGGGTTCTCACACCCGATCACCGATTCGCGGTGACAGCCAAAGACTAGAGACCGCACGTCCGACGGACAACCTGAAAACCTTGTGGGAAGGTTCTGCTATTTCGACACAGCTTTAAACAGTCAAAAGCAAACCCTCACCCTAGCCCTCTCCCAGAGGGAGAGGGGACTGACCGAGGTGTTTGGTGGATGTACGCCGACGTGAAATACCGAGCCGAACTCAGATTCTCAAACAGATCAAAAGCCCCTCACCCTCCCCTCACCCAGAGGGCAATAGGACTGACCGAGGTGTTTGGTAAATGTACGCCGACGTGAAAGACCGAGTCGAATTCAGCTTCTGAAACAGATCAAAAGCCATCACCCTCCCCTCACCCAAAGGGAGAGGGGACCGAACAAGGTGTTTGGTGGATGTACGCAGACGTGAAATACCGAGTCGAATTCAGATCCTGAAAAGCCCACAAATCAGCTCCCTCTCCCTCTCCCTCAGGAGAGGGCTGGGCGGGCGGCGTTCCGATGAGGGCCGAATCCACCACAAAACCAACGCCGAACACTCCGTGCTCTTCACCACTCAATAGGCCGAGTGTCAGCTCGCCTGCTCTTGATCTTGATCCACAGGCCCCGTCGGCAGGCTGAGTGGAGGGATTTATCCGGGGGTGGGAGCGCAGCGACCGTTTGGCGCAGCCAAATGCATCGAGAGGAGGTGCAGCGAAGCAAACCGTAGGCGATGCGCCCGGATGAATTCCGGAGCGAAGGAACCCCGAGCTTTAGCGAGCGGGCCGAACGTTGGGGCACAGACCTTTGGTTCCTTTGGGGCGTTTGCCAAAGGGACTCGCTGTAAGAGCGAAACCGCCAGCGGCAACGCCCGAAGAAACGGATATGCACCCAGCCAGCCAGAACATGGTCGCCTGTCAGGGCGCCATCGCGAGCAGGCTCACTCCTACAGAAAAACAAATCGCAGGCAACAAAAAACCCGCAGACAATCACTCATCTACGGGTTTCCCGTTTCAGCAGCAAAAAAGATCAGAAATCTTCCAGCCGCCACACCTCATAAGCCGGTGTCTCATACGGGTGACTCAGCTTCAACGCCGCCACAACGGCAACGATCAACTCATCCGCCACCACCAGCTCAACCTTCCATTCCTCAACCCGCTCAACCTGCCCCGCCTCGCCAATGAACGGCTGACTCCCGTCCAGAGGTCGAAACTGGCCCAGACCGAGCACCTGCCAGGCACAGTGGTCATAGTCACCGATCCGCCCACCACCCGCAGCGAACACAGCCCCTTTGACCACCTCGACATGACTGTCAGGAACAAAAAACGCCAGCTTGTACACAGGCCTCAGTTAACCCACACACGCGCATTACGGAACATACGCATCCAGGGTGCGTCCTCGTTCCAGTCTTCCGAACGCCACGAGTTCTGCACCGCGCGGAACACACGCTCCGGGTGCGGCATCATGATCGTCACACGGCCATCGCGGCTGGTGAGACCGGTAATCCCGCGCGGCGAACCGTTCGGGTTGGCCGGATAACGCTCGGTGACCTTGCCATGGTTGTCGACAAAACGCATCGCCACACAACCCGACAGATCAGCTTCCAGCAATGCCTCTTCGCTGGAGAACTCGGCGTGACCTTCACCGTGAGCAATGGCGATCGGCATACGCGAACCGGCCATGCCCTGCAGGAAGATCGAGTTCGATTCCTGGATCTGCACCATCGCCACGCGCGCTTCGAACTGCTCGGAGCGGTTACGCACGAAGTGCGGCCAGAACTCGCTGCCCGGGATCAGCTCGTGCAGGTTGGACATCATCTGGCAACCGTTGCACACGCCAAGGGTAAAGCTGTCGTTACGCTCGAAGAAACCCTGGAACGCATCGCGGGCACGGCTATTGAACAGTGCCGACTTGGCCCAGCCTTCACCGGCGCCGAGCACGTCGCCGTAGGAGAAACCACCGCACGCCACCAGACCTTTGAACTCGTTCAGGTCGACACGGCCGGCGAGAATGTCGCTCATGTGCACATCGATCGCGTTGAAACCGGCGCGGTCGAACGCAGCCGCCATTTCCACCTGACCGTTGACGCCCTGCTCACGCAGCACAGCAACCTGAGGGCGGATGCCTTTCTTGATGTAAGGCGCGGCGATGTCCTGGTTGACGTCGTAGCTGAGCTTGACGCTCAGGCCCGGATTGTCTTCTTCCAGCAGCACGTCGAACTCTTGCTCGGCGCAATCGGCGTTGTCGCGCAGGCGCTGGATCTGGTAGCTGGTCTCGGCCCACTGACGTTGCAGCAGACGACGCTGGCCTTCGAACACGGTGTCACCGTTGAAGGTGATGTTGATCTGGCCATTGTTGATCGGCTGACCGATCACCGACACACAGTCACCCAGACCGGCCGCGCTGAATTGCGCGAGGATGTCTGGCGTGGCGTCCTGACGAACCTGGATGACCGCACCCAGCTCTTCGTTGAACAGAATGGCGGCGATATCGGCGGTGGTTTCAGCCAGACCGTCGAGGTTCAGGCTCAGACCGCAATGACCGGCGAAGGCCATTTCCACAACGGAGGTCAGCAGACCACCGTCGGAACGGTCGTGGTACGCCAGCAGATGACCGTCGGCGTTCAAGCCCTGGATTACCGCGAAGAAGGCTTTCAGGTCTTCAGCGTCATCGACGTCCGGCGCGTGCTTGCCGAGTTTGCCGTGAACCTGAGCAAGGATCGAAGCACCCATGCGGTTCTGACCACGACCGAGGTCGATCAGGATCAGGTCGGTGGTGCCCTTGTCCATGCGCAGTTCCGGGGTCAGGGTCTGACGGATGTCAGCCACTGGCGCGAAACCGGTCACGATCAGCGACATCGGCGAGGTCACGGTTTTTTCTTCGCCGTTGTCGTTCCAGCGAGTGGCCATGGACATCGAGTCCTTGCCCACCGGAATGGTAATGCCCAGCTCAGGGCACAGTTCCATACCGACCGCTTTCACGGTGTCGTACAGACGCGCGTCTTCGCCCGGGTGACCGGCAGCGGACATCCAGTTCGCCGACAGTTTGATGTCGGAGATCTTGTTGATGCGCGAAGCAGCAATGTTGGTCAGGGTTTCGCCGATGGCCATGCGGCCCGACGCCGGAGCGTCCAGCAGTGCCAGCGGAGTCCGCTCGCCCATCGCCATCGCTTCACCGGTGTAGACGTCGAAGCTGGTGGCGGTGACAGCAACGTCGGCCACCGGAACCTGCCACGGGCCGACCATTTGGTCACGGGCCACGAGACCGGTGATGGTGCGGTCGCCGATGGTGATCAGGAAGCTCTTGCTCGCCACGGCCGGGTGATGCAGAACGCGCTCGATGCTTTCGCTGATGTCGAGGTTCGACGGATCGAAGTCATCGCCCAGCTCCGCTTCACGAACCACCGAACGGTGCATGCGTGGAGCCTTGCCCAGCAACACTTCCAGTGGCATGTCCACCGGGTTGTTGCCGAAGTGGCTGTCGGTCACGGTCAGTTGCGGTTCAGCGGTGGCTTCACCGACAACGGCAAACGGGCAACGCTCACGTTCGCAGATGGCCTGGAAGCGCTCGAAGTCTTCCGGGCCGACTGCCAGAACGTAACGTTCCTGGGATTCGTTGGACCAGATTTCGTGCGGGGCCATGCCCGGCTCGTCGTTTGGAATGTTGCGCAGTTCGAAACGGCCACCGCGGTCGCCGTCGTTGACCAGTTCCGGGAACGCGTTGGACAGGCCGCCCGCGCCGACGTCGTGAATGAAGCTGATCGGGTTCTTGTCACCCAGTTGCCAGCAACGGTCGATGACTTCCTGGCAGCGACGCTCCATTTCAGGGTTTTCACGCTGTACGGAAGCGAAGTCGAGATCCGCCGAGCTGGTGCCGGTGGCCATCGAGGAAGCGGCGCCGCCACCCAGGCCGATCAACATCGCCGGGCCGCCGAGGACGATCAGCTTGGAGCCAACCACGATCTCGCCTTTCTTGACGTGTTCTTCACGGATGTTGCCCATGCCGCCAGCAAGCATGATTGGCTTGTGGTAACCGCGAACTTCGTCACCGTGCGGGGTGGTGATCGACTGTTCGAAGGTACGGAAGTAGCCGGTCAGGGCCGGACGACCGAATTCGTTGTTGAACGCGGCGCCGCCGAGCGGGCCTTCAATCATGATGTCCAGCGCGGTGACGATGCGCTCAGGCTTGCCGTACGGCACTTCCCACGGCTGTTCAAAGCCTGGGATCTGCAGGTTCGACACGGTGAAACCGGTCAGGCCAGCCTTTGGCTTGGCGCCACGGCCGGTTGCACCTTCGTCACGGATCTCGCCGCCGGAACCGGTCGACGCGCCCGGGAACGGGGCGATCGCGGTCGGGTGGTTGTGGGTTTCAACCTTCATCAGGATGTGCACCGGCTCCTGCACCGCGCCGTACTGGCGGGTTTCAGGGTTCGGGAAGAAACGGCCAGCGACGTTGCCGACGATCACCGAGGCGTTGTCCTTATAAGCCGACAGAACGCCTTCGCTGTGCATCACGTAGGTGTTCTTGATCATGCCGAACAGGCTTTTTTCCTGGTTCTCACCATCAATATCCCAACTGGCGTTGAAGATCTTGTGGCGGCAATGCTCGGAGTTGGCCTGGGCGAACATCATCAGTTCGATGTCGTGCGGGTTGCGCTTCAAGCCATTGAAGGCGTCGACCAGATAGTCGATCTCGTCTTCGGCCAGGGCCAGGCCCAGCTCGGTGTTGGCTTTTTCCAGCGCAGCGCGACCGCCACCGAGGATATCAATCGCAGTCAGCGGCTTCGGCTCGGCGTGGCTGAACAGACCGGCGGCCTGTTCGAGGTTGGCCAGCACGATCTGGGTCATGCGGTCATGCAATACGTCGGCAATCTGCTGGGCTTCGGCGTCGCTGAACTGACCGGCCACGTAGAACGCGATACCGCGCTCCAGACGCTGGATCTTGCTCAGGCCGCAGTTGCGGGCGATGTCGCTGGCCTTGCTCGACCATGGCGAGATGGTGCCGAAACGCGGCAACACCAGAAACAGACGACCGGTCGGCTCTTGTACCGGAACGCTTGGGCCGTACTTCAGAAGGCGCGCTAGCACCTGCTGTTCGTCGCCGGTCAGGACGCCGGTGACTTCGGCGAAGTGAGCGAATTCAGCATACAGGCCGCTGACAGCTGGAACCTTCTGGCTCAGTTGCTCAAGGAGTTTGCTGTGGCGAAAGGCAGAAAGGGCAGGAGCGCCGCGCAGGATCAACATCTTCGGGACAGCCTCGGGAAGGGGTGTGCTTTGAGGCCGTGCATTCTAGCCTAAACCGCCCTCAACATCACCCGAAACGCTACGCACGGTTGCACTCGGGTATCAATCTGTGTTTCCGACTTCAGAGTCAGGTAAATCAGCTATTCAGAGGCCGCTTATTTTTACTGTAACAAAAAGCCGTAAAGGCCCGTTTCTGCGGGGTTTAGCTCGGTTTTGTGATCGCTAGCAGACTCGCCCTGCACTGTCGAGATATGGCGCCCGTGGCCGTTTGCGTATACTGCGCAGATGTTTTTCCCAACGGCTTTGCGTCCGCGGTACGCCAAATGGCTGATCGCAACCGGACTCTTCCTGATGCTCGGTGGCTGTGTTGATAAACCCAACACACTCGAGCGCGTAAAGGAGGATGGTGTGCTGCGGGTGATTACCCGTAACAGCCCCGCCACCTACTTTCAGGATCGCAGCGGTGAAACCGGCTTCGAATACGAGCTGGTGAAGCGCTTCGCCGACGATTTGGGTGTCGAGCTGAAGATCGAGACCGCCGACAACCTCGACGACCTGTTCGACCAGATCGGCAAGCCGAACGGCCCGGTGCTGGCCGCCGCGGGTCTGGTCAGCAGCGAACAGCGCAAGCAGCAGGTGCGCTTCTCGCACTCCTACCTTGAAGTCACCCCGCAGATCATCTATCGCAATGGCCAGTCGCGGCCGACCGAGCCCGGTGATCTGGCCGGCAAAAAGATCATGGTGCTTAAAGGCAGCACCCACGCCGAGCAATTGGCCGAGCTGAAAAAGAAATTCCCCGGTATTGAATACGAAGAGTCCGACGCGGTTGAAGTGGTCGACCTGCTGCGCATGGTCGATGAAGGTCAGATTGACCTGACTCTGGTCGATTCCAACGAAGTGGCGATGAATCAGGTGTACTTCACCAACATTCGCGTGGCCTTCGACCTCGGCGATGCGCGCAGTCAGAGCTGGGCGGTTGGCCCGGGCGAAGACAACAGCCTGCTCAACGAAATCAACGCGTATCTCGACAAAGTGCAGAAGAACGGCACGTTGCAACGCTTGAAGGATCGTTATTACGGCCACGTCGATGTGCTTGGCTATATGGGCGCTACGACCTTCGCCCAGCACTTGCAGCAGCGCCTGCCGAAATACGAACAGCACTTCAAGAACTACGCGAAAAAAGAGAAAGTCGACTGGCGCCTGCTGGCTGCAATCGGCTACCAGGAATCGTTGTGGCAACCGACCGTCACCTCGAAAACCGGTGTGCGCGGGCTGATGATGCTGACCCAGAACACCGCGCAGGCGATGGGCGTATCCAACCGTCTCGATCCAAAGCAAAGCATCATGGGCGGGGCGAAATACCTGGCTTACATGAAGGATCAGCTCGACGATTCGATCAAGGAACCGGATCGCACCTGGTTCGCCCTGGCGGCGTACAACGTCGGCAGCGGCCATCTGGATGACGCGCGCAAGCTGACGGCCAAGGAAGGGTTGAATCCGGACAAGTGGCTGGACGTGAAGAAGATCCTGCCGCGCCTGTCGCAAAAGCAGTGGTACAGCAAAACTCGCTATGGCTACGCCCGGGGCGGCGAGCCGGTGCACTTTGTGGCGAACATTCGTCGTTATTACGACATTCTGACTTGGGTGACGCAGCCGCAACTTGAGGGTGATCAGGTGGCTGAGGGCAATCTGCATGTGCCGGGCATCGACAAATCAAAACCCGCGCAAGAGCCTGCCCCGCTCTAATTAACACCCAAAATCAAATGTGGGAGCGAGCTTGCTCGCGAATGCAGTGTGTCAGTCAACGAATATGTCGGCTGACACTGCGCCTTCGCGAGCAAGCTCGCTCCCACAGGGGTCATGCGTTGACCTTTAGCCTTTCAACGCAGCGGCCAGGATCAGCGCTTTCATCTCGGATACCGCAGACTTGAAGCCCACGAACAACGCATGCGCCACCAGCGCGTGGCCGATGTTCAGTTCGTTGATGCCCTTGATCGCCGCCACCGCTTCAACGTTGTGGTAATGCAAGCCATGACCGGCATTGACGATCAGACCCTGGGCCAGACCAAACGCTACGCCATCCGCCACACGCTTTAGCTCTTCAGCGACTTCAGTCGGCGTTTCTGCATCGGCGTAACGCCCGGTGTGCAGTTCGATGGCCGGCGCACCGACACGCTTCGACGCCGCAATCTGCCGCTCGTCGGCATCGATGAACAGCGACACTTCGCTGCCGATCTTCGACAGACGCTCAACCGCAGCCTTGATCCGCTCTTCCTGCCCCGCGACATCCAGGCCACCTTCAGTGGTCAGCTCCTGACGGGTTTCCGGGACCAGGCAGATGTGCGCCGGCCGGATGCGCTCGGCGAACGCCATCATTTCTTCAGTGACGCCCATTTCGAAGTTCATGCGGGTTTGCAGCACATCCTTGAGCAGCAGAACGTCGCGCTCCTGAATGTGCCGACGGTCTTCGCGCAGGTGCACGGTGATGCCGTCGGCACCCGCCTCTTCCGCGTCCAGCGCAGCCTTGACCGGATCCGGATAGCGCGTGCCACGGGCCTGACGCAGGGTGGCGACGTGGTCGATGTTCACGCCAAGAAGAATGCGATTGCTGGTGGTCACGGATGCGCTCCTGAATTGAGAGATTCGGCGCACAGCATATCAGGGCTTGCGAAACAGCTCGCGACTTACGAGGGGGCGACCGCCCAGGTGAACGGCCAGTGCCTGACGCATCAGGCGCTTGGCGGCGGACAGCGCGCCGGGGGCGGTCCAGTCGGCTTCGGCCATAGCCAGCAGTTCAACGCCGTTGAACAGGCCCGGTTGCAGCAGGAAGACCCGTTCAAGTCCCGCATCCACTTGCAGGCGATAGAGACCGTCTGCCGCGACGGGTTCGCCATGGATATCGGTGTTCAGCGAGAAGCCATAACCGAGATCGTCCAGCAGGCGCCATTCGAAAGAGCGCAGCAGCGGCTCCAGCGGTCGACCCTCTGCCAGTGCCAGCAGAGTCGCGGCGTAGTGATCGAATACGCCCGGATGGGGATCTTCAGCGGGCAGCAGACGGATCAGCAATTCATTCAGATAGAGACCGCTGAACAACGCTTCACCATTGAGCCACGCTGAAGTGCCGGAGCTTTCCATGCGCCCGACATTCTTCAACTCGCCCTTGCCACGGAACTCGACTTCCAGCGCCACAAACGGTCGCGCCAATGTCCCGGCCTTGCCCCGTGCACTGCGCAACACCGCCCGCAGCCGACCTTGCGGCGTGAGGAAGTCGACCAGCGCGCTGGTTTCTCGGTAGGCGCGGGAGTGCAGGACGTAGGCGGGTTGGGCGGGAGGCGGGTTTGAGGACATGGAACTCTCATGGATAAAACGCGGTTTTATATTCACCCCAAAACCACTGTGGGAGCGAGCTTGCTCGCGAATTCGGTGTGACAGTCAACATCAATGCTGAATGTTACATCCCCTTCGCGAGCAAGCTCGCTCCCACAGGTTTTTTCGGTGTTGCGACAACCGCGTATTTACAGGTCGCCGTAACCCAGCGAACGCAATGCACGCTCGTCGTCAGACCAGCCGCCCTTCACCTTGACCCACAGGTTGAGCATGATCTTGGAGTCGAACAGCAGCTCCATATCCTTGCGCGCTTCGGTGCCGATACGCTTGATGCGCTCGCCCTTGTCGCCAATGATGATCTTCTTCTGGCCGTCACGCTCAACGAGGATCAGAGCGTGGATGTGCAGGGTCTTGCCCTGCTGCTTGAACTCTTCGATTTCCACAGTGATCTGGTACGGCAGCTCGGCGCCCATCTGGCGCATGATTTTCTCGCGTACCAGTTCCGCGGCGAGGAAACGGCTGCTGCGGTCGGTGATCTGGTCTTCCGGGAAGAAGTGATCGTTCTCCGGCAGGTGATCGGCGATAACCTTTTCCAGCGCTTCGAGGTTATGCCCGTGCTGTGCGGAGATCGGAATGATCTGCGCGTTCGGCAGTTGTTCCTGCAACCAGCTGAGGTGCGGCATCAGCTCGGCTTTGTCTTCGATGCGGTCGGTCTTGTTCAGCGCGACGATCAGCGGGCCGGTCACGTACTGCACGCGCTCCAGGACCATCTGGTCTTCGTCGGTCCACTTGGTGCGGTCGACGACAAAGATCACCACGTCGACGTCTTTCAACGCCGCCGAAGCGGTCTTGTTCATGTAACGGTTCAGAGCCTTTTCGCCACCCTTGTGCATGCCGGGGGTGTCGACGTAGATCGCTTGCACGTCACCTTCGGTCTTGATCCCGAGCATGTTGTGGCGAGTGGTCTGCGGCTTGCGCGAAGTGATCGCGAGCTTCTGGCCAAGGATGTGGTTCAGCAACGTCGACTTACCGACGTTGGGACGGCCGACGATGGCAACATAGCCACAGCGAGTTGCGTTTGTATCAGTCATTGCCATTCTCCACGCCCAGGGCAATCAGTGCTGCGGCGGCCGCTACCTGTTCGGCAATACGACGACTCACACCCTGACCTCGGCTTTTTTCATTCAGTAAGACAACTTCGCACTCGACGAAGAAGGTTCGGCAGTGCGGCTCGCCCTGGATATCCACCACTTCATAGCGTGGCAGATCGCAACCGCGCGATTGCAGGTGTTCCTGCAGGCGGGTTTTCGGATCCTTGTTGGTGTCGACCAGCGTCAGGCCTTCGAACTCACCAGCCAGCCAGGCCAGCACGCGCTCACGCGCCATGTCCATGCCGGCATCGAGGTAGATCGCGCCGATCAAGGCTTCGAGGGCATCGGCCAGAATCGATTCGCGACGGAAACCGCCGCTTTTCAACTCGCCGGAACCGAGTCGCAGGTAATCGCCAAGGTCGAAACCACGCGCCAGTACGGCCAGCGTCTCACCCTTTACCAAACGTGCGCGCAAACGCGACAACTGGCCTTCGCGGGCCAGCGGGAAGCGATCGAACAGCGCCTCGCCAGCGACGAAGTTGAGGATGGCATCGCCGAGGAATTCCAGGCGTTCGTTGTTGCGCCCGGCAAAACTGCGGTGCGTCAGGGCCAGCAGCATCAGCTCCTGATCCTTGAAGGTGTAACCGAGCTGGCGCTCGAGACGGCTTAGAGAAACGCTCACGGTTTACCCACGCTGAGTTCGTGGCTGGATTCCACTGCCATCGCCGGGATGCGGCGCAGGCCTGGGACAATTAACGCTGTGTTCAAAAATTAAATCCTGGCGATTGCGAAGCCGATTGTGCCGGCTCCAGAAATGCATTCGGCGCTGTGGTCAACAGCGCCGTGTGTGATTACTTGATCAGGCCAACCCGCGAGAAATTCGGCAGGTGACTGAGTTTCGGTTCCGGCCAGCTCATCCAGACCGCGAAGGCCTTGCCGACGATATTCTGGTCGGGAACCATGCCCAGCAGGTCCTTGGGAATGTTCGGATCATCCCAATAGCGACTGTCATTCGAGTTGTCGCGGTTGTCGCCCATCATGAAGTAGTGCCCGGCAGGCACTGTCCACGAGCGGTCCGGCGTGGCGCGGTAGCGGCTCATTTCCTTGCGGATCAGATGCTCGGCGGCACCCAGTTTTTCTTTGTACAGTTCGGCGCTGCCCAGCGTGCCCGGCTCGGCGCCGACCATCTGCTCGGCAATCGACTCGCCATTCACAAACAGACGCTTGTCGGCGGTGTAACGCACCGTGTCACCCGGCAGACCGACCACACGCTTGATGTAGTTGACGTTCGGATCGCTCGGATAGCGGAACACCATCACATCGCCGCGCTGCGGATCACCGACCTCGATGATTTTCTTGTCGATCACCGGCAGGCGGATCCCGTAAGAAAACTTGTTCACCAGAATGAAGTCGCCGACGTCCAGAGTTGGTTTCATCGAGCCCGAAGGAATCTGGAACGGCTCCACGAGGAACGAACGCAGCACCAGCACGATGAACAACACCGGGAAGAACGACTTGCCGTATTCAACCAGCAGCGGTTCTTTGTTCAGTTTTTCAACGACCACGCCGTCAGGCTGGCTGACACTGCCTTGATAAGAGGCAATGGCAGCACGCCGACGCGGAGCCAGGATCAACAGATCAAGCAACGCCAACAGGCCGCAGACGAACACGGCGATGACCAGCAACAGCGGGAAATTTAGTGACATAGGACCTAACTATCCAACCTGAGCACGGCAAGGAAGGCTTCTTGTGGAATTTCCACGTTGCCGACCTGCTTCATGCGTTTCTTACCGGCCTTTTGCTTCTCGAGCAGTTTCTTCTTACGGCTGACGTCACCACCGTAGCATTTGGCCAATACGTTCTTTCTGAGCGCCTTGACAGTCGTCCGGGCAACGATCTGACCACCGATGGCGGCCTGAATCGCTACGTCGAACATCTGACGAGGAATCAGTTCTTTCATCTTCTCGGTCAACTGGCGACCTTTGTAGTGCGAGTTGTCACGGTGCACGATCAATGCGAGGGCATCGACCTTGTCGCCGTTGATCAGCACGTCCAGTTTCACCAGATTAGCCGATTGGTAACGGTCGAAATGGTAATCCAGCGAAGCATAGCCGCGACTGGTGGATTTGAGACGGTCGAAGAAGTCCAGGACCACTTCGTTCATCGGCAGGTCGTAAGTGACTTGCACCTGATTGCCGAGGAACAGCATGTCGACTTGAACGCCACGCTTCTCGATGCACAGGGTGATGACGTTGCCCAGGTGTTCTTGCGGCACCAGGATATTGGCCCGCACGATTGGCTCGCGCATGTCTTCGATCGACGACACATCCGGAAGCTTGGATGGGTTGTCGACGTAAATCGTTTCACCGGTTTTCAGCACCAGTTCGAAAATTACCGTCGGTGCCGTGGTGATCAGGTCCAGGTCGTACTCGCGCTCGAGGCGCTCCTGGATGATTTCCATGTGCAGCATGCCGAGGAAGCCGCAACGGAAGCCGAAGCCCAGTGCGTCGGAGCTTTCCGGGGTGTATTGCAGCGACGAGTCGTTCAGCGTCAGCTTCTGCAGCGCTTCGCGGAAATCCTCGAAGTCGTCGGAGCTGACCGGGAACAGACCGGCGTAAACCTGTGGCTGGATGCGTTTGAAGCCGGGCAGCACTTCAACGTCCGGGGTCGAACTCAGGGTCAAGGTGTCACCGACCGGTGCACCGTGAATGTCCTTGATGCTGGCGATGATGAAGCCCACTTCGCCGGCCTTCAGATCCGAAGTAGCGGTGTGCTTAGGGTTGAACACGCCAACGCTGTCGACCAGATGGATCTTGCCGGTGGACTTGACGAGGATCTTGTCGCCCTTCTTCACGCGGCCATGACGTACACGCACCAGGGAGACAACGCCCAGGTAGTTGTCGAACCAGGAGTCGATGATCAACGCTTGCAGCGGATCTTCGATGTTGCCGGTTGGCGCAGGAATGGTGTGCACCAGACGCTCGAGCACTTCGTCGACACCCAGGCCGGTCTTGGCGCTACAGGTGACGGCATCGGTGGCGTCGATGCCGATGATCTTCTCGATCTCGTCCTTGACGCGATCAGGATCGGCCTGCGGCAGGTCGATCTTGTTCAGCACCGGCATGACCTCGAGGCCTTGCTCGATGGCGGTGTAGCAGTTGGCCACGGACTGAGCTTCAACGCCCTGACCGGCATCGACTACCAGCAAAGCACCTTCACACGCGGCCAGGGAACGGCTGACTTCATAGGTGAAGTCGACGTGGCCCGGGGTGTCAATGAAGTTCAGCTGATACTTGATGCCGTCTTTGGCGGTGTAATAGAGGGTAACGCTGTGGGCCTTGATGGTGATCCCGCGTTCACGCTCCAGATCCATGGAATCCAGTACCTGGGCTTCCATTTCACGCTCGGCCAGGCCGCCGCACATCTGGATGAAGCGATCGGCCAGCGTCGACTTGCCATGGTCAATGTGGGCGATGATGGAGAAATTGCGGATATGACTCAAATCACTCACGGATCAACACTCAAAAAGGCTGCAGGCATAGCCCGCCGAAAAATAGCCGGGAATTGTACCTGATACACGGCGCAAGCGTCACGTTCGCCTGTCACCCGGATTGCATGCAAAAACGCCCCGGTCTGTCGACCGAGGCGTTTTCGAGGTTTAAAGCACAGGTCAATCGGCTGTCATCAACCGGCTCTTCGCAGCAGCCAGACACCTGCCAGTGCACAGACACCGGCCGGCACCAGCACCGCGAACAGCGGCGAGAAACCGAACACCAGGCTCGACGGGCCAAGCAAATCCTGAACGATACGGAAGGTGAAGCCCACCAGCACGCCGGTGAACACGCGCTGGCCAAGGGTCACCGAGCGTAGCGGGCCGAAGATGAAGGAGATCGCCATCAGCACCAGTGCAGCGGTTACCAGCGGCTGCAACACCTTGACCCAAAATGCCAGCCAGTAACGACCGTTGCTCAGGCCTTGCTCGGACAGATAGTGGATGTAACCCCACAGACCGCTGATCGACAGCGATTCAGGGGCCATGACCACGGTACTGAGCAGTTGCGGGCTCAACGCCACATCCCATTGCTCGCTCGGGGCATTGACGACTTCAGTGCTGCGCTCATGGAACAGCGTGGTGGCAACGTCGGTGAGTTGCCACTTGGTGCCGTCAAACTCGGCCTTCTTGGCGAAGCTTGAACTCAGCAGATGGCGCTCCTTGTCGAAGTGATAGCGAGTCACGCCATACAACAGACCGTTCGGTTGCACGGCGTTGATGTGGATGAACTCCTCACCCTGACGGTGCCACATACCGTGCTTGGCGCTTTGCGCGTCGCCACTGCCCTGCGCCAGCGAGCGATTGGCCTGGGCCATGCTTTCGGTCGCCGGAGCGACGTATTCGCCGATCAGCACACCGGCCAGCATCAGCACCAGCATTGGCTTCATGACCGCCCAGACGATACGACCGATGGAAACACCTGCGGCGCGCATGACCGTCAGCTCACTGCTGCTGGCCAGACTGCCGAGGCCGATCAGGCAGCCGATCAACGCCGCCATCGGCAGCATTTCGTAGAGTCGACGTGGCGCTGTCAGCAGAACGAAGCTGAGGACATCGACCAGGGTGTAAGTGTCGCTGACGTCCCCCATTTCATCGATGAAGGCAAACAAGGTTGCCAGGCCGAGAATGATGGCCAGCACGGCGATGATCGCCATGAATACGCTGCTGCCGATGTAGCGGTCGAGTTTAACCACGGGCCACCTCCAGCGCAGCGGAACGACGGCTGGCCATTTTCAGGCGTAGCGGCTCCCAATAGAGCAGGCCGAGACCGATGACCAGGAAGATCGCGTGCACCCACCACAGGCCGAGGGCCGGCGGGATCTTGCCCTTCTCGAGGGCGCCGCGGGCGGCAATCAGGATGGTCAGGTAAGCCATATAAAGAAGAATCGCCGGCAGCAGCTTGAGGAAACGCCCTTGGCGCGGATTGACGCGCGACAGCGGCACCGCCATCAGGGTCACGATAAATACCAGCAGCGGCAGGGACAAACGCCATTGCAGTTCGGTTTTGGAGCGGATGTCATCGCTGCCCAGCAGAGACGAAGTCGGCATGGCGTCACGGTCGGTGACTTCTTCGCTGACGTCTGGCTTGGGCAACAGCACACCGTAGGTTTCGTAGTGAATAGCGCGATAATCGGCCTGACCCGGACTGCCGTCGTAACGATAGCCGTTATCGAGGATCAGGTAGCGATTGCCATCAGGACGCACTTCCTGACGGCCCTTTTCCGCCACCAGCACGGAAATCCCGCGATCCTTTTGATCGGCTCCGAGGTTCTTCTGCGAAATGAATACGCTGCCCAGATTGACGCGATCGTCGCTCAACGTCTCGGTGTAGGTCACCCGCGTACCGTCACGCAGGGCCTGGAAACGCCCTGGTTCGAGGGTATCGAACTCGGTCAGCGCGTCCTGCTTGTTCAGCAGCAACTGGAATTGATTGGCGCCTTGCGGGGCCAGGCCCAGACTCAGCCATGCCACGACCAGAGCGACCAGCGTCGCTGGAAACAAGGTCATGCGAAACAGCTTCTGCTGACTCATGCCGGTGGCCGAGAGCACCGTCATCTCGCTTTCCAGGTACAGGCGACCGTACGCCAGCAGGATGCCAAGGAACAGGCCCAGCGGCAGAATCAGTTGCAGAAACCCCGGCAGACGAAAGCCCATGATCAGGAACAGCGAGCCCGGATCGAGCTGGCCGGCAGCGGCCTGAGCGAGGTATTTGATGAAGCGACCGCTCATGATGATGACCAGCAGCACGGCACTCACGGCGCTGAGGGTCAGCAGGACTTCGCGGGACAGATAACGGAAGACGATCAAACCAGACACTCCAGGGTTGTCAGGCTAAGGCGGCCAAACAAGCAAACACATCGACCGGCCCGCAACGCAGAGCCGTCGAAAAAAGATGCGGCATTATCCTGTGATTGGGGGCGCCTGTCACTGCGCACACTCATCCATGTCTGTAATCCTTTGCAGATCGTACAACCTAGGGGGCGTTCTCAATTAGTTTTCACACCGCGCCGGGTCTGCTGTTGTGCAGGGCAAGGCGCGAGAAGCGTGGTTTGGTCATTCCAAATAAGCTTCGAGCAACGCAGCCCTGCACAACAGCAGGCCCGGCCCTTCGGGTTGTGCCTTAAAGCCGGCCAGTCTGCGTTGCAGGCCTTGGAAAGGGAACAACCATTCCCAGCGGCCCGCGCCTTGCCTGGCTGGCTTTAAGGCGACAACGCGGTGTGAAAACTAATTGAGAACGCCCCCTAGGGTTGTCAGGCGCGGGGAGCGAGGTTCAAACTGCGGCCCTTGTCGCAGGCTTTGGCCTGCGCCTCTTCTCTTTATAAGCAGGCGACTGCGGATACCGTCGAACGCCTGCGTGTTGACCATTCATTCAGGGATCCGGACATGGAACTGGTTGTAAAAAGCGTTAGCCCAGAAACGTTGAAAACCGCCACCCTGGTGGTTGCCGTCGGTGAAGGCCGCAAACTCGGGGTCGCGGCCAAACAAGTCGACGAACTGAGCGGTGGTGCAATCAGCGCCGTACTCAAGCGTGGCGATCTGGCCGGCAAGGTTGGCCAGAGCCTGTTGCTGCACAGCCTGCCAAACCTCAAAGCCGAACGTGTGCTGCTGGTCGGCGTGGGCAAGGATGAGGAACTGGGTGACCGTCCGTTCCGCAAAATCGTTGCCGGCATCCTCAACACCCTGAAGGGTCTGGGCGGCAGCGATGCCGTGCTGGCGCTGGATGAAGTTATTGTCAAAAACCGCGACAGCTACGGCAAAACCCGTCTGCTGGCGGAAACCCTGGTGGATGGCGAATACACCTTCGACCAGTTCAAGAGCCAGAAAGCCGAACCGCGCGCCCTGAAGAAAATCACCCTGCTGACCATCAAGGCAGCGCAAGCCGAAGTGCAGCGCGCGGTGAATCACGCCACTGCGATCGCCAACGGCATGGCGTTCACCCGCGATCTGGGCAACCTGCCGCCGAACATCTGCCACCCGACGTTCCTCGGCGAACAAGCGAAGAATCTGGGCAAAGAGTTCAAGGATCTGAAAGTCGAAGTCCTCGACGAGAAGAAAATCAAATCCTTGGGCATGGGTTCGTTCTATGCCGTCGGCCAGGGCAGCGCCCAGCCACCGCGCCTGATCGTCATGCAATACAACGGCGGCAAGAAATCCGAGAAGCCGTACGCCCTGGTCGGTAAAGGCATCACCTTCGACACTGGCGGTATCAGCCTGAAACCGGGCGCCGGCATGGACGAAATGAAATACGACATGGGCGGCGCTGCCTCCGTATTCGGTACCCTGCGTGCCGTGCTTGAGCTGAAGTTGCCGATCAACCTGGTGTGCATCCTCGCCTGCGCCGAGAACATGCCAAGCGGCAACGCCTCGCGCCCGGGCGACATCGTCACCACCATGAGCGGCCAGACTGTGGAAATCCTCAACACCGACGCCGAAGGCCGTCTGGTGCTGTGCGATGCGCTGACCTACTCCGAGCGCTTCAAGCCACAAGCGGTCATCGACATCGCCACCCTGACCGGCGCTTGCGTCGTTGCCTTGGGCGCCCACACCTCGGGCCTGCTGGGCAACAACGACGAACTGATCGGCCAACTGCTCAGCGCTGGTAAAGCTGCTGACGACCGCGCCTGGCAATTGCCGCTGTTCGACGAATACCAGGAGCAACTGGACAGCCCGTTCGCCGACATCGCCAACATCGGTGGCCCGAAAGCCGGCACCATCACCGCTGCGTGCTTCCTGTCGCGCTTCACCAAAAACCTCAACTGGGCGCACCTGGACATCGCGGGCACCGCGTGGACCAGCGGCGGCAAGGACAAGGGCGCCACTGGCCGTCCGGTGCCTCTGCTGACCCAGTACCTGCTGGATCGCGCCAAAGCCTGAACCCGCTGACGAGCGGCGTCATTTTCGAGTGACGCCGCTTGCTGCTCTGGAACCGCAATGACCAAAGTCGACTTCTATATCCTGCCCAGCGCCGATCCTTCGGCTCGCCTGGATTTTGCCTGCAAGCTCACCGAGAAAGCCTGGCGCATGGGCCATCGCATCTACCTGCATTGCAGCGATGCCGCCCAGCGTGACGACCTCGATGCGCGCCTGTGGGCGTTCAAGGGCGAAACGTTCGTGCCTCACGGCCCGGCTGACAGCGAACCGGATGGCTTGATTGTGCTGGGATTGGGTGACGACTGCGGTCAGCATCAGGATTTGCTGGTCAATCTCGACCTGAAAGTCCCGGCCTTCGCCAACAAATTCGCCCGGGTGGCGGAAGTGGTGGTGGAAGATCCGACGATTCGAGCGGCCGCGCGGGAGAGTTTCCGTTTCTACCGCGAACAGGGCTATCCTCTGCAAGATCACCGTTTACAGCGACTCTGAGCACTCCAATGGACACTCCGAAACCGCAACAAAAGTCCGCACACCTGTTGGATGATCTTGAATCGATCCGCCAGTTGCTCGGCGACGATAACCTGCAACCGCCACTGCTGACCGACACGGTCGATGACGGCGAACAGGAACAGATTCCGATGTTGTTCGATTCGGTCGGCAACGAGCCGGCCGCTGTCGAACCACCACCCGCGCCTGCCCCGGCACCCGCCGCGCAACCGGCTGCGACCGCCGCCAAAGGCCCGGACGCCCTGCTCCACCTCGACAGCGAACTGCGCGCCGCCGCGCAATTGATCATGCAAGACGTGATCGATGACTTCGCGCCGCACATCGAAACCGAAATCAAACGCCGCCTCGATGCGCGAATGGAACGCCTCCTCAGCCAATACGAATAACCCCCAATCCCCTGTGGGAGCCAGCCTGCTGGCGATAGCAGCACCTCGGTTTTTCTGAAAAACCGCAGTGCCTGCATCGCGAGCAGGCTCACTCCTACATTTAGATCTCCTCCGGGCCTCCCCCGCTCGCCCTCGGCCCCATGCCCCGCTATACTCGTCGGCTTTTCCTGAATTAATGCCAATAGGGTCCCGCCGCGCATGGATAAGACCTACCAGCCGCACGCCATTGAAACTTCCTGGTACAACACTTGGGAGTCCGAGAACTACTTCGCCCCGCAAGGCGCGGGCGACTCCTACACCATCATGATCCCGCCGCCGAACGTCACCGGCAGCCTGCACATGGGTCACGGTTTCAACAACGCGATCATGGACGCCCTGATCCGTTTCCGCCGCATGCAGGGTCGCAACACCCTGTGGCAACCGGGCACCGACCACGCCGGTATCGCCACGCAGATGCTGGTGGAGCGTCAACTCGAAGCCCAGGGCCAGAATCGCCATGATCTGGGCCGCGAAAAATTTCTCGAGAAAGTCTGGGAATGGAAGGATCAGTCCGGCGGCAACATCAGCCGTCAGATCCGCCGCCTCGGCTCGTCCGTCGACTGGAGCCGCGAGCGCTTCACCATGGACGACGGCCTCTCGGAAGCGGTTAAAGAAGCGTTCGTGCGCCTGCACGAAGACGGCCTGATCTACCGCGGCAAACGCCTGGTCAACTGGGACACCAAGCTGCACACGGCGATTTCCGACCTCGAAGTGGAAAACCACGACGAGAAAGGTTTCCTGTGGAACCTGAAGTACCCGCTGGCCGACGGCGCGAAAACCGCTGATGGCAACGATTTCCTGATCGTCGCGACCACCCGTCCGGAAACCATGCTCGGTGACTCCGCCGTCGCGGTGAACCCGAACGACGAACGCTACAAAGCCCTGATCGGCAAGTTTGTCGAGCTGCCACTGGTTGGCCGCCGCATCCCGATCATCGCCGACGATTACTGCGATCCTGAATTCGGCACCGGCTGCGTGAAAATCACCCCGGCCCACGATTTCAACGACTACGAAGTCGGCAAGCGCCACAACCTGCCGCTGCTGAACATCTTCGACAAGAACGCCAACGTGCTGCCTGCAGCCCAGGTGTTCAACCTCGACGGTACGCTGAACGACAGCATCGACGGCGCGATTCCGGCTGAATACGCCGGTCTTGAGCGTTTCGAAGCACGCAAGCAGATTGTTGCTGCGTTCGATGCCGCCGGCCTGTTGGTCAGCGTCAACGACCACGGCCTGAAAGTGCCGAAAGGCGACCGCTCCGGCACCATCATTGAGCCGTGGCTGACCGACCAGTGGTACGTGTCGACCAAACCGCTGGCCGAGCCTGCGATTGCCGCCGTTGAAGACGGTCGCATCCAGTTCGTGCCCAAGCAGTACGAAAACATGTACTTCTCGTGGATGCGCGACATCCAGGACTGGTGCATCAGCCGTCAGCTGTGGTGGGGCCACCGGATTCCGGCCTGGTACGACGAGTCGGGCAAGGTCTACGTCGGTCGCGACGAAGCCGAAGTGCGTGCCAAGCACAACCTCGGCCCGGACGTTGCGCTGCAACAGGACAACGACGTACTCGACACCTGGTTCAGTTCCGGCCTGTGGACCTTCTCCACTCTCGGCTGGCCTGAGCAGACCGAGTTCCTGAAGAAATTCCACTCCACCGACGTGCTGGTGACGGGCTTCGACATCATTTTCTTCTGGGTTGCCCGGATGATCATGCTGACCATGCACCTGATCAAGAACGAAGACGGCACGCCGCAGGTGCCGTTCAAGACCGTTTATGTGCACGGTCTGGTGCGCGATGGCCAGGGCCAGAAGATGTCCAAGTCCAAGGGCAACGTCCTGGACCCGCTGGACATCATCGACGGTATCGAACTGGAAGAGCTGGTGCAGAAGCGCACCTCCGGCCTGATGCAGCCGAAACTGGCGAAGAAGATCGAGAAGCAGACCCGCGACGAGTTCGCCGACGGTATTGCCAGCTACGGCACCGACGCCCTGCGCTTCACCTTCTGCTCGCTGGCCTCGACCGGTCGCGACATCAAGTTCGACATGGGCCGCGTTGAAGGCTATCGCAACTTCTGCAACAAGATCTGGAACGCCGCACGTTACGTTCTGGACAAGGGCGAAGACTGCGGCCAGAACGGCGAAGCCTACGAGCTGTCGCTGGCGGACCGCTGGATCATCTCGCAACTGCAACGCACCGAAGCCGAAGTGACCCGTCAGCTGGATCAGTTCCGTTTCGACCTCGCCGCGCAAGCGCTGTACGAGTTCATCTGGAACCAGTACTGCGACTGGTACCTGGAACTGTCCAAGCCAGTGCTGTGGGACGAGAACGCGCCGGTTGAACGTCAGCGCGGCACTCGCCGTACGCTGGTGCGGGTACTGGAAGTGGCGTTGCGCCTGGCGCATCCGTTCATGCCGTTCATCACTGAAGAAATCTGGCAGCGCATCGCGCCGCTGGCCGGTATTCAGGGCAAGACGATCATGCTGCAAGCGTGGCCAGTGGCCAATGAAGAACGCATTGATCCGGCCGCCGAAAACGACATCGAATGGCTCAAGGAACTGATGCTCGGCACGCGCAACATCCGTGGCGAAATGAACATCGGCCCGGGCAAGCCACTGCCGATCTACCTGAAGAACGTCAGCGCTGAAGACCAGCGTCGTCTGACCGAGAACGAAGCGCTGCTGAAGAAGCTGGCGCGTCTGGAATCGATCACTGTTCTGAAGGCTGGCGAAGAAGCACCGCTGTCCGCCACCGCGCTGGTTGGCGAGATGGAAGTGCTGGTGCCGATGGCCGGGCTGATCGACAAGGGCGCCGAACTGGCCCGTCTGGACAAGGAAATCCTGCGTCTGCAGAGCGAAGTCCAGCGCGTTGGCGGCAAGCTGTCCAACGCCGGTTTCGTCGACAAGGCCCCGGCCGAAGTCATCGAAAAGGAACGCGCCAAGCTGGCCGAGGCTGAACAGGCCCTGGGCAAACTGGCCGAGCAGCACGCGCGGATTGCCAGCCTGTAACGGTAAATCGCATTAAAAAGGCGCGCCACCCGATTGGGTGACGCGCCTTTTTTATTGCCTACTTTCCTTCATCCACTGCCAATCCCTGTGGGAGCGAGCTTGCTCGCGAAGAGGCCGTGTCAGGCGAAAGTGATGTTGACTGAGAGGACGCTTTCGCGAGCAAGCTCGCTCCCACAGAGATCAGTGGTGTTGCTGATATTGAGTTCGCAGCGGCTGGATGTGGGACAATACCCCCCACTTTCAGCCATACCCGAATCGACCACGCCCATGAACGCCCCCCGCACACCCAAACCTGCGCGCAAGAAGCCTGACTCCGCGACCCCGGCCAAGACCGTCGAGCCGCGTGAAAAGGCCAGCCTGCACCCGCGCAATCGCCATCAGGGTCGTTACGACTTCCCGGCGCTGATCAAGACCACGCCGGAACTGGCTAAGTTCGTGATCACCAACCCGTACGGCAAGGAAAGCATCGATTTCGCCAGCCCCGATGCGGTGCGCGTGTTCAACCGGGCGCTGCTCAAGTCGTTTTATGGCATCCAGCATTGGGACATCCCGGCGGATTACCTCTGCCCGCCTGTTCCGGGCCGTGCCGATTACGTGCACTTCCTCGCGGATTTGCTGGCGAGCATGAACGACGGCAAGGTGCCACGCGGCGCGATCGTCAATGTGCTGGACATCGGCATGGGCGCCAACTGCGTGTATCCGCTGATCGGTAACAGCGAATACCGCTGGCACTTCCTCGGCTCGGAAATCGACCCGACCGCCGTGGCCGCTGCCCGCGCCATCGTTCAGTCCAACGACCTGAACAAGGTCATCCAGTTGCGTCAGCAGGAAAACCGCAAGCACATCCTGATCGGTCTGCTGGAGCCGGGTGAACGCTTTGACCTGACCATGTGCAACCCGCCGTTCCACGCCTCGATGGATGAGGCGACCAAGGGCAGCGAGCGCAAATGGCGCGCACTGGGCAAGGCCGACCCGAAACGCAAATTGCCTGTGCTGAACTTCGGCGGTCAGTCGGCAGAGTTGTGGTGTGAAGGAGGCGAGGCGCGTTTCGTGACGCAACTGATCGCCGAGAGCGCGAACTTCCAGCACAAAGTGCTGTGGTTCAGCACGCTGGTGTCGAAGGCGTCGAACCTGCCAGCCATCGAAACCGCACTGAAAAAGGCCGGCGTGCTGGAAAGCCAGGTCGTGGAGATGTCTCAGGGCCAGAAGCAGAGCCGCTTTGTGGCCTGGACCTTCCAGACCAAATCCGAACAGCAGATCTGGCGCCGCGAGCGCTGGGTTCGCTAAACACTGCACCGACGGACACAGATCAATTGTGGGAGCGAGCTTGCTCGCGAATGCGGCGCATCAGTCAATTCAACTCTGACTGACACACCGCCTTCGCGAGCAAGCTCGCTCCCACAATGGTTTATGGTGGTCATGAGTCCGCCACCAAATCGCAGACGCAAAAAAACCGTGCCTGGATCGCTCCGGTGCACGGTTTTTTATTGCTGCGTCTTACTTGTTCACAGCGTCGGTCAGGCCTTTGGCCACAACCAGCTTGATCACTTTCTTAGCAGGGATTTCGATGGCAGCGCCAGTCGAAGGGTTACGGCCAGTGCGGGCAGGACGCTCGGTCACTTTCAGCTTGCCGATACCTGGCAAGGTGATTTCGCCGCCGTTTTCCAGCTGATCGGCAACGATTTGGCCCAGTTGGTCCAGAGCGTTACGCGCGGTGGTTTTCGGCGCGTCGATAGCTTCAGCGATGTCGGCGATCAGTTGGTCTTTAGTAAGAGCCATGTAGTGTTCCTTCCCTATCAAATTCATATGGATTGCAGAGTGCAGTGTCAGCCATCGAGCCCGATCTTCTGGATCTGGCACCCTCGGCGATAACCACGACGAGTCGGGTTATAGATGCCGAAATCAGGGTTTGGTTCGACCTGACAAATGCTGATTGCACGCTTAACGCAGTGACTTCGCGTAAGACCGGGCAAAACTAGCACAGAGACGGGGAAATATCCGCCTCTAGCTACCCATTTGGTCAGCTTTATTGCTCTAAATCGTTAAAAAACTGCATAAGCCCGGTCGCGCGCCCCGGTTTCGCCCTACAACCCGCGCCAAAACCAGTGGTTGCGGTACACTTAGCGCTTTTTCGGGGGAGCCTGCCCTCCTCCCATCCAACAGCCGAGAAGCCCATGCCGATCCGTCATTGCATCGTCCACCTGATCGACAAAAAACCCGACGGCACGCCCGCAGTTCTGCACGCCCGTGACACTGAACTGGCCGAGTCTGCAGCCATCGAGAACATGCTCGCCGACCTCAACGAAAGCTACAACGCCAAACAGGGCAAAGCCTGGGGCCTGTTCCATCCGGAATCCGGAGCGTTCCCGTTCAGCGGCTGGCTGAAGGAATACATGGAAGGTGGCAAGGACTTCACCGCGTTCAGCAAAGTGGCGGTCGAGCACCTGCAAAAGTTGATGGAAGAATCGAACCTGTCGGTCGGCGGCCACGTGCTGTTCGCCCACTATCAGCAAGGCATGACCGATTACCTGGCCATCGCCCTGCTGCACCACAGCGAAGGCGTGGCGGTGACCGATGAGCTGGACGTGACCCCGTCGCGCCACCTCGACCTCGGCCAATTGCACCTGGCGGCGCGGATCAACGTCTCCGAGTGGCAGAACAATAAGCAGTCCAAGCAGTACATCTCGTTCATCAAGGGCAAGAACGGTAAAAAGGTCTCGGAGTACTTCCGTGACTTTATCGGCTGCCAGGAAGGTGTCGACGGCCCGGGCGAGACGCGCACGCTACTCAAGGCGTTCAGCGACTTCGTCGAGAGCGAAGACCTGCCAGAAGACTCCGCTCGCGAGAAAACCAAGACCCTGGTCGATTACGCCAGCAGTCAAGCCAAACTCGGCGAGCCGATGGGCCTGGAAGAGTTGTCCGAGCTGATCGACGAAGAACGCCCGAAAGCCTTTTACGATCACATCCGCAACAAGGACTACGGCCTGTCCCCGGAGATTCCGGCGGACAAACGCACCCTGAATCAATTCCGCCGCTTCACCGGCCGCGCTGAAGGCCTGTCGATCAGCTTCGAAGCACATCTGCTGGGCTCGAAGATCGAGTATGACGAAGAGGCTGGCACCCTGGTGATCAAAGGCTTGCCGACGTCGCTCACCGATCAACTGAAGCGCCGTAACTGATGCTCGGCAATGTGCTGAAGAAGGTTGCGCTGGTTCTGCTGGTGGTCGTGGTCTATCAGAACTGGGGCAAGATCGAGCGGGTGTTGAACCCGTCGCAGATGGTTGCCGAGCAGACGCGCGCGCAGGCCAACGTCGTGCTCTACGCCACCGACTGGTGCGGCTACTGCAAACAGACCAAACGCTTTCTCGACAGCAAGGGCATCCCGTTCAAGGAGTTCGATATCGAGAAGGATGCGGAGGCGCGCAAGGCGTACGAGGCATTGGGTGGGCGCGGGATTCCGTTGATCGACGTGAACGGCACATTGATTCGCGGGTTTGACCCGGACGAAATCCTCGCCGCCCTGAAGTAACCAACTGTGGGAGCGAGCTTGCTCGCGAAAGCGGTACATCAGCCAACAACAATGTTGAATGATCAAGCGTCTTCGTCGGAACGCCGCCCGGAGCAAGCTCGCTCCCACAGGTTTTGCAACAGACTCGAATCAGCGGACTTCGATGCGGAAACCAAAACGCGGGAAGTGCACATGCACCACACCGCCACGTTCGTCTTCGCGACGAATGATCAACTCTTCGCTACCGGCAAACAGCAACTCACCCACCACCGGATCGACCCCGTAATCCGTCGCCGAGATCGCCACCTGCTGACCAGCCTTGAAGCCGTTCGGATCTACGAACTGCTCATCCGGCAATGCCGCCGGTGTCGCGTTGCGTGCAACCTCAAGCGCCTCTTCAGAAGTCATCGCACTCGCCGCGCCATGACCGAAGCCCAATACTCGGCCCAACCAGGCCGCAACAGCCGGATACTCATCCACCAGCGGAGCCGTGACATGCGTGGCCTTGAGGAACCACAGCGGATGCGCCAGCGCGAAGTCGGCAATCGACGGCTCGCCAAACAGGAAGTCGCCCTGCTCACGCTGTAACTGCTGCTCCAGCCGCGCCATGATCGTCGGCCATTGATGCTTGGCCTGCTCAGCGGACAAACGCGTGGCGCTGCCACCACTGAACAGACCGGCGCGGTCGGCAATAAAAGCTTTGATCGCTTCCGGCGGCAACTTGGCAAAACGCACCGCCACCGATTCCGGCTGAAACACCAGACTCACCGCATGTTGAAACACCACCGAGTCAGCCCACGTGGCAAAACTGGCAGCTGTAAATTCCTGACCTTCGGGGAAGAACGCCGGCAAGGCTTTTTCCTGTTCCAGACGACGCGCGATCAGCGAAGTGTCGCAATAGATGTCAGCGCCAATCTGCAACACCGGGGTTTTGCGGTAGCCGCCAGTCAGCGCGGTCAGATCCGGCTTCGGCATCACCGGCGAGATATGCACCGAGCGCCACGACAAGCCTTTGAAGCCCAGCAACAGGCGGGCCTTCTCGGCAAATGGAGAGGTCGGGTAATGATGGAGAATCAACTCGGACATGCTCGGCTCCGCCGCTCAGATAGTGAGCCAGCAGCTTAGCGTGCATTTGCTTAGCAGCCTACAGATCTGCCTGATGGGAACTGATCAGTCAGATTGATAAGACGCAACCAGACATTCCTTGGCGCTTTTCCTGAGTTTTTTGATCAAGCGTTCCTGACGCAACGCATCGCTCTTGTCTCGGCACAGCTCGGTGTAGACCAGCGCCATCGCCGGGCTGGAGAGGAAGAACCGCGCGCCCTTGCCGCTTTGATGCTTGGCGAAGCGGCGCACCGGGTCGTCGCTGACTCCGCAGTACAACGAGCCATTGGCGGCGCGCACGAGGTAGACGAACCAGGACTTGCTCACTGGTTCGGCAACTTCGACAGATTTTTCGCTAAGGCTGGTCACTTCGGGATCAGGACGTGTAGGAAACAGGCGGCGATCTTATCAGCGACCGGCCTGAAATGCCTTCAGTCCCTTCAGCGCCTGGGCACGAACGGCGTTACGCACCAGCGGTGTCCAGCCGAGCAGCAGACCTTTGAAACCGAGAGCCTGACGCGACCAGCGCCACAAATCGAAGTGGTCGTGGTGCTCGCAGATCTTGCCGTCACGGAAGACGAAACGGGCCTGGATATCGTTGATGACGATGTTGCCAGTCTGACTGAACAGGTAAGTCGCCACCCAATGCGCGCCGCCGCTGCGCTCATCGGCACGGACGTTGTCGAAGGTCAGCGAGAAATCCTTGGCCCGAGTGGTGAGCATGCGCCACATATCGCCGGCATCGCGCCCGCGCAGTTCGCCGAAGGCAGGATCGCTGAACACTACGTCATCGGTGTAGCAGGCGGCCATGGCTTCGGCATCGAGGCGCTGGAAAGCCTGGTAGAAGCGGGTGATCAACGCGGCGTGGGCTTCGCTCATGGGCAATCTCCAAAATAGGTACAGATTGCCAGCACGATAATCTGCAATGCGCAGAAACACTATCGGCATTCGCAAACCGAATACCACGCAAGATCTTAAGGGCGCCCCAAAAAACTGTGGGAGCGAGCTTGCTCGCGAAGAGGCCGGCACTTTCAACATGATCTGTGCCTGAACCACCGTCTTCGCGAGCAAGCTCGCTCCCACATTGGATATCACAGCCCTCAAAAAAGGGTTACGCGTCAGATCTTTTCGCTTTGCACTTGCACGTACAACGCACGCCCGGCGCCAAGCCCGGCGATGATCGCGCCGGTGCCAATGATGCCAAAGATCCAGCCCACCGCATTCCAGCCGCCGGTCCAGTCATGCACCACACCGACCGCTAACGGCCCCATTGACGCCAGCGTATAACCGAAGCCCTGGGACATGCTCGACAGGTTCGCCGCGACATGAGAATCCCGCGAACGCAGCACAATCAACGTCAGCGCCAGACTGAACGTACCGCCCTGCCCCAACCCCAGCAGAATCGCCCAGCCCCACAAACCTTCGATCGGCGCATACAGGCAGCCGAACAGACCGCCAAGGGTCAGCGCCATGACCACGACGATGGCCAGACGCTGATCCTTGCCGCGAGTGGCCAGCCATGGTGCGGCCAGCGAGCTGGCAAGCTGGATGATCACCGAACCGGACAACACCAGACCGGCCTGAGTCGGCGTCAGGCCACGACCAATCAGGATCGACGGCAACCAGCCGAACACGATGTAGGCCAGCGATGATTGCAGGCCCATGTACAAGGTCACCTGCCAGGCCAGCGGATCACGCAGCAGACCGCGTACGCGATAGGCGACGTTGTGCGCGCCATGTTTCTGCCCGACTTGCGGCAGCCAGAACACCGCTGCAATCAGCGCTGGAATCACCCAGAAGCCCAGGCCCATCGTCCAGTTGCCACCAAAATGCTCGCTCAACGGCACGCTGGAGCCCGCTGCCATCGCCGCGCCCAGGCACAACGCCATGGTGTAGACACCGGTCATGGTGCCGGCGTGTTTGGCGAAGTCGCGCTTGACGATCCCGGGTAGCAGTACACCGATGATGCCGATGCTCGCGCCACCCAAGACGCTGCCAGCGAACAGGCCGACTTCACCGAAGTTGCTGCGCAAAATGATCCCGCCAGCCAGTGTCAGCAGAATCCCCAACACCACCCGCTCAGCGCCAAAACGGCGTGCCAGAATCGGCGCCAGTGGCGCAAACAAACCGAGGCAGAGCACCGGCAACGTGGTCAGCAGACCGGCTTGAGCTGCTGACAAGCCGAGGCTTTTCGACACGTCACTGAGCAGCGGTGCCATGCTCGACAGCGCCGGGCGCAAATTCAGCGCGACCAGAATCAAGCCGAGCAGCAACAACCACGGCCGGCGCATCAGCGGATGGCTTTGCTGCACTTGCTCGTCGTCAGCCTCGGCGTCGATCAACAGCTCTTCAAGCTCTGCCGTACGTTTGGGGGTTGTGGATATCTCACTGCGGGACATGGACTTCTCGGTTTCAAGGTTCATTGATCAATTGCCTCGATAAGGCTTTGGCCCGTTCCGGATCGCGTTGCTCGACCGCATCGAGCAACTCGATGTGCAGGTCGAACACTTCCTGACGGCGCGGGACGATGTTCAGGGTCTGGCGTAATTGCGCGCCGACGATGCTGGAGAAATAGCGGTACAGCTCGCTGAGGGTCGGGTTGTGCGCGGCGTCGACCAAACGGCGGTGGAACACCAGATCGCAGGCGATGTAGGTGTCGAGATCGCCGTGGTAGTGGCTGCCGCTGGTGCCGAGGGCATCACGCAATGCGACGAGGTCTTCTTCGGTACGACGTAACGCCGCCAGGCCGATGGCCTCGACTTCGAGGATGTGGCGAGTTTCCCGCGCCTGTTCCAGCGAGCATTGCGACAGCGCTTTCAGGGTATCCATCGGATCGACCACTGCGCGCAGATAACTGCCATCGCCCTGACGAATCTCGATGAGTCCGGAAAACGCCAGCACGCGCATGGCTTCGCGCACGGTATTGCGGCTGATGCCCAGTTCGGCGCAGAGCTCGGGCTCGGTCGGCAAACGCTCGCCGACCTGCCAAGCGCCGCTGTTGATGCGCTGACGGAGCTGATCCAAGGCCTGATCGACCAGGGATCGCTTAATGAGTGGAGAAATGTCTGACATAGGATTCGCCCTTTCATCCAATCATAGGATGAATTTTCTGACATGTTAGTCAGACCCGTGTAGGACGGCAACCACCTAGGGTCAATCGGAGACACATGAAGCGGTATTTTCGATTGGTCAAAATTACCCTTTAAGGGTAATTTCAGGGACAGGGTTTTGGTTTCTTATGGAAAAGAACACACCCCATTATGAGCTGGCGGTGATCAAGGCGGATGTCGTTAGACGAGGCAAAGAAGCCTTTACCCGACAGGCGCTTGAGTCCGGCAGGAACATGGGAATGTCATACGAATTAATGACGCAGATCGTCTGCTCGCTCGAGCGTCGAATGCTCTACAAATCCATGACTTCCTATGCCAACCATCGCAACTGGCACGACGTTTATCACACATCGTTTCGTGGCTTGGAGATTTACATCAAAGTGACTTACTGCCACAGCGGTGGGCCCCCGGTGATCTCCTTCAAGGAGAAAAACATATGAGCACAAGACAGTGCATCAGCTGTGGTACTGATGATGGAATGAGTCATTTCCGAGATCGCAGTCTGACCGTCAATTACAAACAGTTTTCGCGGCTCGTGCACAACCTTGCCGGTTGGCAGTGCCGGGTTTGCGGTGAAGTCATTTTTGACAACGACACCGACAGCGCGACTCGCTACGTAGATGCCGGCGACCGGTTGCTCGAAGACTCGCTTCGCCTAATCGGTGCCGAAATAAAGCGTATTCGCCGCAAGCTCCATCTCACACAAAGAAACGCGGTGAAGCTGCTATCCGGGGGTGGGCACAATGCTTTTTCGCGCTATGAACGCGGAGATCTTTCTCCACCGCAACCGTTGCTCACGCTGATGCAGCTTCTGGATCGCCACCCGCATTTACTAGCGGAAATACAGGTACTCAGCCAAGGCAACGACCTCAAACGGCTCATGGCAACCCGTCACCCTGAACTGGAATCTGCGACAACCTCCTGACCCACCAAAAAACAAACCCGGCACAAGGCCGGGTTGTTTTTACGCAAAAACCATCAATGCAAAATCTGACTCAAGAACAACTTCGTCCGCTCATTCTGCGGATTATCGAAGAAGTCATTCGGCGCCGCCTGTTCAACGATCTCACCCTTGTCCATGAAGATCACACGGTTGGCCACGGTGCGGGCAAAGCCCATTTCGTGGGTCACGCAGAGCATGGTCATGCCGTCTTCCGCCAGACCGATCATGGTGTCCAGAACCTCTTTCACCATCTCCGGATCGAGCGCTGAAGTCGGCTCATCGAACAGCATGATTTTCGGCTTCATGCACAGGGCGCGAGCGATTGCCACACGCTGTTGCTGACCGCCGGACAGTTGCCCCGGGAATTTGTGCGCCTGCTCTGGAATGCGTACGCGTTCCAGGTAATGCATGGCGATTTCCTCGGCCTTGCGCTTGGGCATTTTGCGCACCCACATCGGTGCCAACGTGCAGTTCTGCAGAATGGTCAGATGCGGGAACAGGTTGAAGTGCTGGAACACCATGCCGACTTCGCGGCGGATCGCTTCGATCTGCTTGAGGTCGTTGGTCAGTTCCACGCCGTCGACGACGATGCGCCCCTGCTGGTGTTCTTCCAGACGATTGAGGCAGCGAATCGTCGTCGATTTACCGGAACCCGACGGGCCGCACAGGACGATACGCTCCCCCTGTTTGACGTTGAGGTTGATGTCTTTGAGCACGTGGAACTGGCCGTACCACTTGTTGACGCCCTGCATCTGAATAATGCCTTCAGGACCTACAGGCTTTTTGATTGCTTCACTCATTTACACAACTCCTAACGCTTGTGGCCAGTGTCGAGCTTGCGTTCCAGATGCATGGAATAGCGCGACATACCAAAACAGAAAATCCAGAACACCAGGGCGGCGAACACGTAGCCTTCGGTAGCCATGCCCAGCCATTTCGGGTCGGCAGCGGCTTGCTTGACGCTGTTGAGCAGGTCAAACAGGCCGATGATGATCACCAGACTGGTGTCCTTGAACAGCGCAATGAAGGTGTTGACGATGCCGGGGATTACCAGCTTCAGGGCTTGCGGCAGGATCACCAGGCCCATCGAACGCCAGTAACCGAGGCCCATCGCGGCGGCGGCTTCGTACTGGCCTTTGGGGATCGCTTGCAGACCGCCACGCACCACTTCAGCCACATAGGCCGACTGGAACAGGATCACGCCGATCAGCGCCCGCAGCAGCTTGTCGAAGTTCATGCCTTCGGGCAGGAACAGCGGCAGCATCACCGAAGACATGAACAACACCGTGATCAACGGCACGCCGCGCCAGAACTCGATGAAGGTCACGCAGACCACACGAATCGCCGGCATGTTCGAACGACGGCCCAGCGCCAACACAATCCCCAGCGGCAAGGCGCCAGCGATACCGACCGTGGCAATCACCAGGGTCAGCATCAGGCCGCCCCATTGGCTGGTTGCCACGTTGGTCAGGCCGAAACCGCCGTGCAACAGGGTGAAGGCAATGATCGGGTACAGCACCAGAAAGCTCAGCCCGTAGATCGCTTTACGCGGCACACGCGAGATGAACAATGGCGCTGCGCCGATCACCGCCAGCCACACGGTCAGGTCGACGCGCCAGCGCAACTCCGTCGGGTAGTAGCCGTACATGAACTGGCCGAAACGCTGCTGAATGAACACCCAGCAGGCGCCCTCCTTGGTGCAGTCGGCGCGGGTGGTGCCGACCCAGTTGGCATCGACAATCGCCCAGCTGAGGATCGGAGGCACCACGAGATAAATCAGGTAGAACGCAAACAGCGTCAGCAGGGTGTTGAGCCAGCTGGAGAACATGTTCGCGCGCATCCACGCCACCACGCCGATGCTGCTGTTCGGTGGGGGCATGTCGGGTTTGAAAGTATGAGTACTCATGCGCTTTTCCTTACCGCTCGATCAGCGCAATGCGCTTGTTGTACCAGTTCATCAGCAGGGAAATGCTGATACTGATCGCCAGGTACACGCTCATGGTGATGGCAATCACCTCGATTGCCTGACCGGTCTGGTTAAGCACCGTGCCGGCGAACAGCGACACCATTTCCGGATAACCGATACCGGCCGCCAGCGAAGAGTTTTTCGCCAGGTTGAGGTATTGGCTGGTCAGCGGCGGAATGATCACGCGCAGGGCTTGCGGAATGATCACCTTGCGCAGGGTCGGGCCGTTGCGCAGGCCAAGCGAACGCGCCGCTTCGGTCTGGCCATGGCTGACCGACTTGATCCCGGAACGCACGATCTCGGCGATGAACGCTGCGGTGTATACGGTCAGGGCGAGGGTCAACGCGAGCAGTTCCGGGATCAGTACCCAGCCACCAACAAAGTTGAAGCCTGAAAGCTTCGGCATTTCCCAGTGCAGCGGCGCGCCGAAGATCAGTGCGCACAACGCCGGGATCACCAGCAGAATCGCCAGGCCGACCCAGAACTTGTGAAACGGCACGCCGGTTTCTTCAAAGCGCTTGTTGGCCCAGCGGGTCATCAGCACGATGCCGACGATGGCCACCACGATACTGATCACGAACGCCCAGAAACCATCAGCCGCCAGCGCGGCCGGCATGTTCAGGCCTCGACTGCTGACAAAGAAAGTGTCGCCGAAGTTGTGGCTGTTGCGCGGCCCCGGCATGGTCAGGAATACCGCGAAGTACCAGAACAGGATTTGCAGCAGCGGCGGAATATTGCGGAACACTTCCACATACACGGTCGCCAGTTTGCTGATGATCCAGTTCTGCGACAGCCGCGCTACACCGATGATGAAACCGAGAATCGTCGCCAGAACCACGCCGATCACGGTCACCAGCAAGGTGTTGAGCAGACCGATGACAAAGACGCGGGCATAGCTGTCCGCTTCCGTATAGTCGATCAGATGTTGAGCGATGCCGAATCCGGCACTGCGCTCCAGAAAGCCGAAACCGGAGGTAATGCCCCGGTGCTGAAGGTTGGTTTGCGTGTTGTCGAACAAGTACCAGCCCAGCGAGACCACCGCCACAACGGTGATGATCTGGAATAGCCACGCACGCACTCGTGGATCGCTGAGGCTGAGCCTCTGCTTTGGTGCGCCGATTGAATTTTGCATGAAGTGCCCCGGAAAAAATGGAACAAGAACATCACCCGGCGGTTGGCCCGCCGGGTGATAGAACCATTAGCGCACTGGTGGTGCGTACTGAATGCCGCCGTTGTTCCACAGGGCGTTCAAGCCGCGGTCGATTTCCAGCGGAGTGCTCTTACCGAGGTTTTTCTCGAAGATTTCGCCGTAGTTGCCGACTTGTTTGACGATCTGCACAACCCAGTCTTTCGGCAGTTTCAGGTCTTTGCCGTACTCGCCGTCAGCGCCGAGCATACGGGCAACGTCCGGGTTTTTGGTCGACTTGGCTTCAGCTTCGACGTTCTTCGAAGTGATGCCGGCTTCTTCGGTGTTGAGCAGCGCGTAGCCAACCCAACGAACGATGGCCAGCCACTCGTCGTCGCCGTTACGTACGACCGGGCCCAGCGGTTCTTTGGAAATGGTTTCCGGCAGAACCACATAGTCCTTCGGCGAGGCCAGCTTGCTGCGCTGGGCGAACAGCTGGGACTTGTCGGAGGTCAGCACGTCGCAACGACCGGATTCCAGCGATTTGGCGCTTTCATCGGAGGTGTCGAAAGTGATCGGGGTGTATTTCAGACCGTTGCCACGGAAGTAGTCGGAAACGTTCAGCTCGGTGGTGGTACCGGCCTGGATGCAGATGGTTGCACCGTCCAGCTCTTTGGCACTCTTCACGCCCAGCTTGTTGTTCACCAGGAAGCCGATGCCGTCGTAGTAGGTAATGAAGCCCGGGAATTTCAGGCCCATGCCCGCGTCACGCGAACTGGTCATGGTGGTGTTGCGCGACAGGATGTCGATCTCGCCCGATTGCAGCGCGGTGAAGCGCTCCTTGGCGTTCAACTGACTGAACTTGACCTTGGTCGCGTCGCCGAATACGGCAGCGGCCACAGCGCGGCAGACGTCAGCATCGATCCCGAGGATCTTGCCGGTTGCGTCCGGTACCGAGAAGCCCGGCAGACCGTCGCTCACGCCACACTGCACGAAACCTTTCTTCTGCACTGCATCCAGGGTTGCACCCGCCTGAGCGAACCCGCTGACACCGAGTACTGTTGCTGCAGTCACGATGGCCAGGGTGGATTTCAACATCTTCATTCAAACCTCCAGTTTTGCTCTTGTTGTGTCGGAGCTTGAGTCCAGTCGCACCCTTTTGAGGCGTTGTTGACCCGTGTTGGCTTTTTTTGGGGTCAACCGACGTAAGACCTTCGCTATGAGTCTAGTAGGAGAAAATCCACATCATGGACAACTCACTTCTCACCAATCGGCCGAACGGGCTGTAGCCCTTTCACGTTCGCTGCGCCCGTAGCGGCCATTGGCGAACATCCATCACCGGATTCTTTGCAATCCCGTCGCGGGTCGTACACTGATAGTGTTACCGCCACGCGTAGGACGCTTCGTACAGAACCTTCCATAGCAAAGCCCGTACCACACCTGTCGCGGAATCGATTCGGCGACAGGTCAATAGCAAAACTTGTAACCTTGCGACATCTTCTTAACGGATCAACCGGGCGCGCACTCGAATCACGCACTTAATGAGAGCGCCCGCACACAATTGGAGCAGCCATGACCGAGCCCTTGATTCTTCAGCCTGTTAAGCCCGCAGACGCCTGCGTGATCTGGCTGCACGGCCTCGGCGCCGATCGCTACGACTTCTTGCCGGTGGCGGAAGCGTTGCAGGAAAGCCTGTTGAGCACACGCTTCGTGCTGCCGCAGGCGCCGACGCGTCCGGTGACGATAAATGGCGGATATGCCATGCCGAGCTGGTACGACATCAAAGCCATGAGCCCTGCGCGGGCGATTGACCGTGACGAGCTGGAAGCGTCGGCCGATCGCATCATCGAATTGATTGAAAACGAGCGCGCCAGCGGAATAGACGCCTCGCGGATTTTCCTTGCCGGGTTTTCCCAGGGTGGCGCCGTGGTCTTGCACACCGCTTTTGTGAAATGGCAGGGGCCGTTGGGCGGTGTGCTGGCGTTGTCGACGTATGCGCCGACCTTCAATGATGAGATGCAGCTTTCAGCCAGTCAGCAGCGCATTCCCGCGATATGCCTGCACGGCCAGTTCGATGGCGTGGTGCAGAACTCGATGGGGCGCAGTGCCTATGAGCATTTGGTGAAGCATGGTGTCACCGTGACATGGCAGGAATACCCAATGGAGCACGAAGTGTTACCCGAGGAAATTCGCGACATCGGTGTCTGGTTGGGCGAACGTTTGCGCTAAGCGTCGAGATTAAAACCACCCTTTGATCCCTCCCCCTACGCCGCGCCCGTTTCTTGCATTACACTGGCCGGCGTACATTCCTTAACCAATTGATGAGATGACCGTGCTCGAAGCACTCAAGAAGATGTTCGGTAAAAGCGAGGCTGAGCAGCTCGCGCCAGTTCCCAGTGCGCCGTCGCACGCCCCCGGTCATCGCACCGATGCCCCACAGGCCGACCGCCCCGCTCCCGTAGCGGCACCGAAACAGCCACCGAAACCTGCACCGGCCGCCCCTGTCGCCGCTGAACCTGACCGCAGCGAAGCGCCGAAACCGGCCAGACCGCGCCGCGAACCGAAGCCCAAGGCACCGGTGATTCCGTGGAAACTCGAAGATTTCGTTGTCGAGCCACAGGAAGGCAAAACCCGCTTCCACGATTTCAAACTTTCGCCAGAACTGATGCACGCCATACAGGATCTGGGCTTCCCGTACTGCACGCCGATCCAGGCGCAGGTGCTGGGCTTTACCCTCGCCGGCAAAGATGCGATTGGCCGCGCGCAGACGGGTACCGGCAAGACTGCCGCATTCCTGATCTCGATCATCACTCAGCTGCTGCAAACACCGCCGCCGAAAGAACGCTACATGGGCGAACCCCGTGCGCTGATCATCGCGCCGACCCGTGAGCTGGTGGTACAGATCGCCAAGGACGCCGCCGACCTGACCAAGTACACCGGCCTCAACGTCATGACATTCGTCGGCGGCATGGACTTCGACAAGCAGCTCAAGCACCTCGAAGCGCGTCACTGCGACATTCTAGTGGCAACCCCGGGCCGTCTGCTCGACTTCAACCAGCGCGGCGATGTGCATCTGGACATGGTCGAAGTGATGGTGCTGGACGAAGCCGACCGCATGCTCGACATGGGCTTCATCCCGCAAGTACGCCAGATCATTCGCCAGACGCCGCCGAAGTCCGAGCGCCAGACCTTGCTGTTCTCCGCGACCTTCACCGAAGACGTGATGAACCTCGCCAAGCAATGGACCACCGATCCGTCCATCGTCGAAATCGAAGTCACCAATGTCGCCAGCGAAAACGTCGAGCAACACATCTACGCCGTGGCCGCTGCCGACAAGTACAAACTGCTCTACAACCTGGTCAACGATAATGGCTGGGAGCGGGTGATGGTCTTCGCCAACCGCAAGGACGAAGTGCGCCGTATCGAAGAGCGTCTGGTGCGCGACGGTGTGAATGCTGCGCAGTTGTCCGGCGACGTGCCGCAACACAAACGCATCAAGACCCTGGAAGGTTTCCGCGAAGGCAAGATTCGCGTACTGGTCGCCACCGATGTGGCCGGTCGCGGCATCCACATCGACGGTATCAGCCACGTGATCAACTTCACCCTGCCGGAAGTCCCGGACGACTACGTGCACCGCATCGGCCGGACCGGTCGTGCTGGCGCCGATGGCGTTTCGATCAGCTTCGCCGGTGAGGACGACTCCTATCAGTTGCCGTCCATCGAAGAGAAGCTCGGTCGCAAGATCAGCTGTGAAACGCCGCCGACGCATCTGTTGCGTGCGGTTGAGCGCAAGCGTCCGCAGTAAGCGACGTTTAAAAGAAAAGCGCAGCCGGCAACGGACTGCGCTTTTTTTTCGCCCGGCGTTTCATCAGGTGCTTGCGAGAGAAAACAAAAAGTCCATAATGGACAAATAAGTTTATATTTCGTTTTCGGAGCCTGATATGTCCAGTACGCCCTACGTGATCGACCAGCATCAGGCCCGCGAGCTGCTGGCGCGCATCGATGTGCCGCAGATCCTGCGCAAACTGTTTCGCGACCTTGCCGCCGGACACGCCGTGCAACCTGCGCAGCAACTGGTGGAGTTTCCTCACGGTGCAGGTGACTTCATCAATTATCTGGGCGTGCTGGCTGAAGACGGCGTTTACGGCGTGAAGACCTCGCCTTACATCGTTCGCGAGCAAGGTGCGCTGGTGACGGCGTGGACGCTGCTGATGTCGATGAAAACCGGCCAACCGCTGCTGCTCTGCGATGCCGGTGAACTGACCACCGCACGCACCGCTGCGACCACCGCCGTGGCGGTCGACGCCCTCGCGCCGCTGAATGCCACGCGACTGGCGATCATCGGCAGCGGCAAGGTTGCGCAGGCGCATCTCCATTACGTGAAGTCTCTGCGTGACTGGCAAAGCATCAGCCTGTATTCGCCAAGCCTGTCCGCCGACGCTCAGACCCAGGCACTGTTGAAAGCCATCACGCCCAATCTGAAGATTGCTGACAGCCGTGATGCGGCCATCGCCGAGGCCGATGTGATCATGCTGTGCACCTCGTCCGCCGGACCGGTCATCGATCCTGCCGCATTGAGCAAACCGGCCCTGATCACCTCGATCAGCACCAACGCCCCGCGCGCCCACGAAGTACCACCGCAGAGCCTCAACGACATGCAGGTGTTCTGCGACTATCGTCTGACCACGCCAGGGTCGGCGGGTGAGATGTTGATTGCCAGTGAACAACAGGGCTGGAGCAAGGATGCGATCGTTGGCGACCTGGCGGATCTGCTCAGCGAGAAAGTGCAGCGCCCGGAATACCACCGTCACGTATTTTTCCGCTCGATCGGCCTGGGCCTGGAAGACATCGCCCTCGCCAATGCGGTTTACCACTTGACTCACTGACACCACAAATCCCCTATGGGAGCGAGCCTGCTCGCGAATGCGGTCTGACACTCACCGAACATGTCGACTGACATACCGCTTTCGCGAGCAGGCTCGCTCCCACAAGGGGGGATAGCGAACGCCTTGATATTGCGTACCCACTGGAGACCTTTCATGAGCCAGGCAGATTTCATCATCATCGGCGGCGGGATTGCCGGCGCTTCCAGTGGTTTCTGGCTGTCGCCGCACGGCAAAGTGATCGTGCTCGAACGCGAATCGCACCCGGCCTATCACTCCACCGGCCGCTCTGCTGCGTTGTTCACCGCCGCGTACGGCACGCCGCAAGTGCGCGCACTGACCCAGGCCAGCCGGGCGTTTTTCGACAACCCGCCCAGCGGTTTCTGCGAACACCCGCTGCTGACCCCGCGCGGCGAAATGACCGTCGACTTCAGCGGTGACGCCGCCGAACTGAACAACCAATACCTCAGTGCCAAAGCCACCGTGCCGGAAATGCAACTGCTCAGCGCCGATGAAGCCTGTGCGCGACTGCCGATCCTGCGCCGGGAAAAAGTCCACGGCGCGATCTATGACCCGAGCGCCAGCGACATCGACACCGACGCCCTGCATCAGGGCTACCTGCGCGGCATCCGCCGTAACCACGGCGAAGTGCACACCGATTGCGAAGTGCTCGGCCTGAACCGCGACGCCGGCGGCCTATGGCACGTTCAAACCAACGGCCAGACCTTCAGCGCACCGGTAATCATCAATGCCGCCGGGGCCTGGGCCGACAAGATCGGTGCACTGGCCGGCGCCAGGCCGTTGGGTTTGCAACCGAAACGCCGCGCCGCTTTTATCTTCGCCGGGCCCGAAGGCGTAGACATTCATCACTGGCCGATGCTGGTCAGTCTCGACGAATCCTTCTATATGAAGCCTGATGCCGGCATGTTCCTCGGTTCACCGGCCAACGCCGACCCGGTCGAACCCCACGACGTGCAGCCGGAGGAACTGGACATCGCCATGGGCATTTACCAGATTGAAGAAGCCACCACGCTGACCATCCGCCGCCCGACCCGCACCTGGGCCGGCCTGCGCAGTTTCGTCGGCGACGGTGATCTGCTCAGCGGTTTCGATCCGCAGGTGCCGGGATTGTTCTGGGTGGCGGCGCAGGGCGGTTACGGCATTCAGACTTCGCCAGCGATGGGCCAGGCCAGCGCGGCGTTGGTGCGCGGCGAGCCACTGCCCGAGCACTTGCGCAACTTCGGCCTGAGCAGCGCCATGCTTTCGCCTGCCCGCCTCGCCTGATCGTCCACCCGGATGACGCGCCCAACGGATTGCGGCACACTCGCAGCGCCTCCTGATCACGGGGGCGTTGACGCTGCCTGGAGCTCCACTGTCATGACCGCCCCTGAATTCGACCCGGCCCTGGATAACTTCCGCGCCATCGCCGACGCCATCGCCACGCTGTTCTTTCCCCACGCCGAAGTGGTGCTGCACGACCTGCGCACGCAAAAGGTCGACTACATCGCCAACAACCTGTCCAAGCGCGAGATCGGCGACGACTCGTCACTGGAAGACATGCTCAGCGAGGATGTCAGCGACCGCAATATCGGTCCGTACGAAAAGCTTAATTGGGATGGCCAGAAGATCCGTAGCCTGAGCAGCGTCCTGCGCGACGGCGAAGGCCTGCCGCTGGCGGTGCTGTGCATCAACCTGAATATTTCGCTGTTCGAAAATGCCAAGGCAGCGCTGGACCTGTTCCTCTCACCGAGCAAACTGATCCCGCAACCGGATTCACTGTTTCGCGATGACTGGCAGGAACGCATCAACACCTTCCTCCACGCCTGGCTGCGCGAGCGTCAATTGAGCTTGAATGTGCTGACTCGCGATCACAAACGTGAACTGGTGCTGGCGCTGCACGCCGAGGGCGCGTTCAAGGGCAAGAGCGCCTCGAACTATGTGGCCAATGTGCTGAACATGGGGCGGGCGACGGTGTACAAACACCTGAAGGAAATGAAGGGCTAGAGATTTGCGGTGATTGATCCGGCCCCATCGCTGGCAAGCCAGCTCCCACAGTTTTTTTTGTTGCACACAACATCTGTGTACGACTCAATCCCTGTGGGAGCTGGCTTGCCAGCGATGACGGACTATCAGTCGCCGTAAATGTCGGACTTGAAATACTTCTCGGAAATCTTCTGGTACTCACCACTCGCGCGAATGCCATCGATGGCGCCATTCAACTGGCCGACCAGTTCGGCATTGCCCTTGCGCACCGCAATCCCCGCGCCCTCGCCGACGTACTTCGGATCCTTCAACTCAGGCCCGACAAACGCATAACCCTGGCCACGCGGCATCGACAAAAAGTCAT